>NZ_CP087160.1:0-195000 GCF_020911845.1 Pseudomonas sp. CIP-10
GTGTCAGTGGAACTTTGGCAGCAGTGCGTGGAGCTTCTGCGCGATGAACTGCCTGCCCAGCAATTCAACACCTGGATCCGTCCGCTACAGGTCGAAGCCGAAGGCGACGAGTTGCGCGTCTATGCGCCTAACCGTTTCGTTCTCGATTGGGTCAATGAAAAGTACCTGGGTCGTTTGCTCGAGCTGTTGGGTGAGAACGGTAGCGGCATTGCACCAGCCCTTTCCTTATTAATAGGTAGCCGTCGCAGCTCGGCCCCAAGGGCTGCGCCTAACGCGCCGGTGAGCGCTGCCGTTGCGGCTTCGCTGGCGCAGACTCAGGCACACAAGACAGCCCCGGCAGCAGCGGTTGAACCCGTTGCCGTGGCTGCAGCCGAGCCTGTACTGGTCGAGACGTCTTCGCGTGACAGCTTTGATGCCATGGCCGAGCCTGCTGCTGCGCCGCCCAGTGGTGGCCGGGCTGAACAGCGCACCGTGCAGGTTGAAGGTGCGCTCAAGCACACCAGTTACCTGAACCGGACCTTTACCTTTGACACTTTCGTCGAAGGTAAGTCGAACCAGCTCGCCCGCGCGGCTGCCTGGCAGGTTGCGGACAACCCTAAGCATGGCTACAACCCACTGTTCCTTTATGGCGGTGTGGGTTTGGGTAAAACCCACCTTATGCATGCTGTGGGTAACCATCTGCTGAAGAAGAATCCGAACGCCAAGGTGGTGTACCTGCATTCGGAGCGCTTCGTCGCGGACATGGTCAAAGCGTTGCAACTCAACGCCATCAACGAATTCAAGCGCTTCTACCGCTCGGTGGACGCGTTGCTGATCGACGATATCCAGTTCTTCGCTCGCAAAGAGCGCTCGCAAGAAGAGTTTTTCCACACCTTCAACGCCTTGCTTGAGGGCGGCCAGCAGGTAATCCTTACCTCTGACCGCTATCCCAAGGAAATCGAAGGCCTGGAAGAGCGTCTGAAGTCGCGCTTTGGTTGGGGCCTGACGGTGGCTGTCGAGCCGCCAGAGCTGGAGACCCGCGTAGCAATCCTGATGAAGAAGGCCGACCAGGCCAAAGTCGAGCTCCCGCATGACGCAGCCTTTTTCATCGCTCAGCGCATTCGATCCAACGTCCGTGAGCTGGAAGGTGCACTGAAGCGGGTTATCGCTCACTCGCATTTCATGGGCCGTGACATCACCATCGAGCTGATTCGTGAATCGCTCAAGGATCTGTTGGCGCTGCAAGACAAACTGGTCAGTGTGGATAACATTCAGCGTACTGTCGCTGAGTACTACAAGATCAAGATCTCCGATCTGTTGTCCAAGCGTCGTTCGCGTTCTGTCGCGCGCCCGCGTCAGGTAGCCATGGCCCTGTCCAAGGAGTTGACCAACCACAGTCTGCCGGAAATCGGCGACATGTTCGGTGGTCGCGACCATACGACCGTGCTGCACGCCTGCCGCAAAATCAATGAACTGAAGGAATCCGACGCGGACATCCGCGAGGACTACAAGAACCTGCTGCGGACGCTGACGACCTGATGGCCGTCTGCGCAGCTAATTGAAGGCAAGGGACTAGACCATGCATTTCACCATTCAACGCGAAGCCCTGTTGAAACCCCTGCAACTGGTCGCCGGTGTCGTCGAGCGCCGTCAGACCTTGCCGGTCCTGTCCAACGTATTGCTGGTCGTACAAGGCCAGCAACTGTCGTTGACCGGTACCGACCTGGAAGTCGAGCTGGTAGGCCGCGTGCAACTGGAAGAGCCGGCCGAGCCTGGCGAGATCACTGTTCCGGCGCGCAAGCTGATGGACATCTGCAAAAGCCTGCCTAACGACGCCCTGATCGATATCAAGGTCGATGAGCAGAAATTGTTGGTAAAGGCCGGCCGCAGCCGCTTCACCCTGTCGACCCTGCCTGCCAACGACTTCCCGACTGTGGAAGAAGGCCCGGGTTCGCTGACCTGCAACCTGGAGCAGAGCAAGCTGCGCCGCCTGATCGAGCGTACCAGCTTCGCCATGGCCCAGCAGGATGTGCGCTATTACCTCAACGGCATGCTGCTTGAGGTTTCCCGCAACACGTTGCGCGCCGTATCCACCGACGGTCACCGCCTGGCGCTTTGCTCGATGAGCGCGCCGATCGAGCAGGAGGATCGACACCAGGTCATCGTGCCGCGTAAAGGTATCCTGGAGTTGGCGCGCCTGCTGACCGATCCTGAAGGTATGGTCAGCATCGTGCTGGGCCAGCATCACATCCGCGCCACTACTGGCGAGTTCACCTTTACCTCCAAGCTGGTGGACGGCAAGTTCCCGGACTACGAGCGCGTACTGCCCAAAGGCGGTGACAAGCTGGTTGTCGGAGACCGCCAGGCGCTGCGTGAAGCTTTCAGCCGTACTGCGATTCTTTCCAACGAAAAGTACCGCGGTATTCGCCTGCAACTGGCTGCCGGTCAACTGAAGATCCAGGCTAACAACCCTGAGCAGGAAGAAGCTGAAGAAGAAATCAGCGTGGACTACGAAGGTAGCTCGCTGGAGATTGGTTTCAACGTCAGCTACTTGCTGGACGTGCTGGGCGTGATGACTACTGAGCAAGTTCGTCTGATCTTGTCCGATTCAAACAGCAGTGCGCTGCTGCAGGAAGCTGGCAATGACGATTCTTCCTACGTTGTCATGCCGATGCGCCTGTAACCTGTAGCAGGCGAAATGTCCCTTCGACGTATCATGGTCACCGCGGTGCGCAACTTGCACCCGGTGACACTCTTACCCTCCCCCCGCATCAATATCCTTTACGGCGCCAACGGCAGCGGCAAGACCAGCGTGCTAGAAGCCGTGCATTTGCTCGGGCTGGCCCGTTCATTTCGCAGCACCCGCCTGAATCCGGTTATTCAGTACGAACAGGCTGCCTGTACTGTGTTCGGCGAGGTTCAGCTGACGGAGGGTGGTACGAGTAACCTGGGTGTGTCCCGTGAGCGACAAGGGGAGTTTACTATCCGCATCGATGGGCAAAATGCGCGCAGCGCCGCGCAATTGGCTGAGTTACTGCCGCTTCAGCTCATCAACCCAGACAGTTTCCGGCTGCTTGAAGGCGCCCCCAAAATACGCCGCCAGTTTCTGGACTGGGGGGTGTTCCACGTGGAACCTCGTTTTCTGCCAGCCTGGCAACGCCTTCAGAAGGCGCTGCGGCAGCGGAACTCATGGTTGCGTCATGGTACACTTGACCCAGCTTCGCAAGCCGCCTGGGACCGGGAATTGTGCCTGGCTAGCGCGGAAATAGATGAATACCGTCGCAACTACATCAAGGCCTTGAAGCCCGTCTTCGAGCGAACCCTGAGCGAACTGGTCGAGCTGGACGGGTTGACCCTAAGCTACTACCGAGGCTGGGACAAGGACCGGGAACTGCAAGAAGTGCTCGCCTCCTCCCTCCTTCGCGATCAGCAGATGGGCCATACCCAAGCCGGTCCGCAGCGTGCTGATCTGCGTTTGCGGTTGGCTGGCAACAACGCAGCCGACATCCTGTCGCGTGGTCAGCAAAAGTTGGTGGTATGCGCATTGCGTATTGCCCAAGGCCACCTCGTTAGTCAGGCTCGCCGCGGTCACTGTATTTATCTCGTGGATGACTTGCCGTCCGAACTGGATGACCAGCATCGCCGCGCACTGTGCCGCTTGCTTGAAGAATTACGCTGCCAGGTGTTCATCACCTGTGTAGATCACGAATTACTGAGGGAAGGCTGGCAGACGGAAACGCCAGTTGCTTTGTTCCACGTGGAACAAGGCCGTATCACCCAGACCCACGACCATCGGGAGTGAAGGCATGAGCGAAAATCAAACGTACGACTCCTCCAGCATCAAGGTGCTGAAAGGTTTGGATGCCGTACGCAAGCGTCCCGGCATGTACATTGGCGACACCGATGATGGTAGTGGCCTGCACCACATGGTCTTCGAGGTGGTCGACAACTCGATCGACGAAGCCCTCGCCGGTCACTGCGATGACATCACTGTCATCATCCACCCGGACGAATCTATCAGTGTGCGCGACAACGGTCGCGGCATTCCGGTCGATGTGCATAAGGAAGAAGGCGTTTCCGCAGCCGAGGTCATCATGACTGTGCTGCACGCCGGCGGTAAGTTCGACGACAACTCCTACAAAGTATCCGGCGGTCTGCACGGTGTAGGTGTGTCGGTTGTGAACGCCCTGTCCGAGAAGCTGGTTCTGACCGTTCGCCGTAGCGGCAAGATCTGGGAACAGACTTACGTTCACGGTGTTCCACAAGCGCCTATGGCGGTTGTCGGTGACAGTGAAACCACGGGTACCCACATCCACTTCAAGCCATCGGCTGAAACCTTCAAGAACATTCACTTCAGCTGGGACATCTTGGCCAAGCGCATCCGCGAGCTGTCGTTCCTCAACTCGGGCGTTGGCATTCTGCTGAAGGACGAGCGCAGCGGTAAGGAAGAGTTCTTCAAGTACGAAGGCGGTCTGCGTGCGTTCGTCGAGTACTTGAACACCAACAAGACGCCGGTCAACTCCCAGGTGTTCCACTTCAACGTTCAGCGTGACGATGGCGTGGGTGTTGAAGTCGCCCTGCAATGGAACGACAGCTTCAACGAAAACCTGCTGTGCTTTACCAACAATATTCCGCAGCGTGATGGCGGTACCCACCTGGTGGGCTTCCGTTCCTCGCTGACCCGTAGCCTTAACAGCTACATCGAGCAGGAAGGCCTGGCCAAGAAGAACAAGGTGGCAACCACTGGCGACGACGCCCGTGAAGGCCTGACCGCAATCATCTCGGTGAAGGTACCTGACCCGAAGTTCAGCTCGCAGACCAAGGACAAGCTGGTCTCCTCGGAGGTGAAAACCGCCGTGGAACAGGAGATGAACAAGTACTTCGCCGATTTCCTCCTGGAAAACCCGAACGAGGCGAAGGCCGTCGTTGGCAAGATGATCGACGCGGCTCGCGCCCGTGAAGCCGCCCGTAAAGCCCGTGAGATGACCCGCCGTAAAGGTGCGCTGGATATCGCGGGTCTGCCGGGCAAGCTGGCCGACTGCCAAGAGAAGGATCCTGCTCTCTCCGAACTGTACCTGGTGGAGGGTGACTCTGCGGGTGGCTCGGCCAAGCAAGGCCGCAACCGTCGTACCCAGGCGATCTTGCCGCTGAAGGGTAAAATCCTCAACGTCGAGAAAGCGCGCTTCGACAAGATGATTTCGTCCCAGGAAGTGGGCACGCTGATCACTGCGCTGGGCTGTGGTATCGGCCGTGAAGAGTACAACATCGACAAACTGCGTTATCACAACATCATCATCATGACCGATGCTGACGTTGACGGTTCGCACATCCGTACGCTGCTGCTGACCTTCTTCTTCCGTCAGCTGCCGGAGCTGGTCGAGCGTGGCTACATCTATATTGCCCAGCCGCCGCTGTACAAGGTGAAACGAGGCAAGCAGGAGCAGTACATCAAGGACGATGAGGCCATGGAAGAGTACATGACCCAGTCGGCTCTGGAAGATGCCAGCCTGCACCTGGACGAATCGGCGCCAGCAGTTTCCGGCGTGCAGCTGGAAGCGCTGGTGAATGAGTTCCGTAGTGTCATGAAGACTCTCAAGCGCCTGTCGCGCTTGTACCCGGAAGAGCTGACCGAGCACTTCGTCTACCTGCCTGAGGTGACCCTGGAGCAGTTGGGTGACCACGCAGTGATGCAAGCCTGGCTGGCCCAGTTCCAGGCGCGTCTGAACTCCAGCCAGAAGTCTGGCCTGGCTTACAACGCCAGCCTGCGTGAAGACAAAGAGCGCAACGTATGGCTGCCTGAAGTGGAAATTACCTCTCACGGTCTGGCCAGCTACATCACCTTCAACCGCGATTTCTTCGGCAGCAATGACTACCGTACCGTAGTCAACATTGGTGCCAAGCTTTCGAGCCTGTTGGGTGAAGGTGCGTACGTGCAGCGCGGTGAACGCCGCAAGGCAATCGTCGAGTTCAAAGAGGGCCTGGATTGGCTGATGAACGAGACCACCAAGCGCCATACGATTCAGCGATACAAAGGGCTGGGTGAGATGAACCCGGACCAACTGTGGGAAACCACCATGGACCCGACCGTTCGCCGTATGCTCAAGGTCACTATCGAAGATGCCATCGCCGCTGACCAGATCTTCAACACCCTGATGGGTGATGCGGTCGAGCCGCGTCGTGACTTCATCGAAAGTAACGCGCTGTCGGTGTCGAACCTGGACTTCTGATCAGGTGTAGGTTCACAGAAAAGCTGCACGCTTTCACAAATAGATGACCGGCCGGGCTTCAACCATGGCCCCTGTCGGTCACCATCAAGCCCGCCTTCGCGGGCTTTTTTTTGCCTGGAATTCCTGCCGGGGCGCCCTACTCCGCTCATTGGAAAATGATGCAGATGGGGGGATTTGAGGAAGTGATTTGATGGGGCGCTGGAAGTGCTGAGAGGGTCGGCGGGCGGATCTGAGCAGCAGAGAGATTGAGAGGACTTTAAAACTAATATTTGAACACCTTAATAGTTAATTAAGCGTACGTGTTAAGTATTAATTTGAACAATTTAGTATGGAAATGGAATTTGGTGGAAGTTGCCATTTTGGATTTTTTGTAGATTTCGAAGGGATGTTGGAATAAGATCTATGACCAACTTTTCCGCTTTGCACTGAAGATTTTCAGCCAAATCAGCTGTTTGAAGCGAGAGCTTCAGACCTGATCCAAATTGCTCCAGCGATCACGAAGTGGCCGTTTAGAAATAAAGAGAGCAAGCCGATTGCTTTAGATTCTGATCAGTCATGAGAGTCATGACCAATGAGAGAAAAGGAGACCTGAAAATGTAGAAAAACGCGATCAATCCCGAGAGGACTGACCGCGCTTAGCGAAGCAGACTTGCGTCCTCAGAACCCGCAATGTCTGCTTTTTCGAAGCGACTGTCAATCCTCTCCCATTTTTTCGACCTTAGCGAGGTTACTCGACGGCACAGTGTTGCCTGTCGAAAGGCCTCACTTCGCCCGCCCTGCGCCTTGATTTTTTGGCGCAGCGTCGGCGCTCGTTTCGAGATTTTCGGAGGTGTTTCATGACAGTACGAAAGGTGGTCACGCGGCGGTCCAACCATTACCGCGGCTACTTCCCATCGCTCAAAAATAAAAAGCCTGTGCCCTGGGAGTCCCAGCTCGAAGGCGCTCTTTTTCGGCTTCTTGAGCTGTCTCCTGCGGTCATCGGCTACGTCCCGCAGCCCAGTGAGGAACGTGTTCCATCGCTCCAGGGCTACTTCAAATATTACCCAGACGTACAGGTTTTCCTCGCGGATGGGCGCGAGTGGTGGTTTGAAGTGAAGCCTCACGACCGACTGAAGATTGCCAGCGTCAGGCAGCGACTGGATGCCGCTGAGCGCTACTTCAACGCCACTGCCCGTAACTTTTCGGTGATCACTGAAAAGTTAATTGAAGCTGAACCCCTGGCTACCAATCTTAGAAGGCTGATGTATCACCGGCGCGGTCCAGAGCTTTCGCATCAGGCGTTGGAGGAGGTAATGGCGACCTTCAACGAATGGCCGCCTATGACCGTTGCAGATCTGCTCTACGTGGTTGGTGAGGGGAAAGCCTGGCGCTTGTTAGGCCTTGGGGTGGTGGGCATTGACCTTGATAGGTCAATTGACACTGACTCCCCGGTCTTCCTGCAAGGGGGGCACCGTCATGCAAACCTTTTCCCTTAGGGTGAAATTGGTCGTCATCGTTCGTGGCGTACTGATGGTGCTTGAGAAGAGGCTTATTGACCGGAAGCTGCTCTTTTTCGATGAGCTTGGTGAGCCCACGAAGCTATCCGAGAAGGAGTTCTATGAGGCCTACGAGAAGCGCGAGATCGAGATCTCCGCTGATCAGCCATACCTTGGGAGGGTTCCGTATGTGCGGAACGTCCCTCCAGATATTTCATGCTTCCCCAAAAAACATGGAGATGAGGCATTGCGTCGACGCAAGTATCTGGACGACCTAACTAAGCGCGGTAAATACAAGCTACCGGGTGACGAAGACATGATCAAGAAGCTTAGAGATATCGCCAAAAAGATTGGGGATGCGTGCGCACCCTCGGTTTCCACTATTCGACGTTGGGCAGCCAAATACATTGGCCAGAACGTAGTAAAGCTTATCCCTCAGCATGCCAAAAAGGGTCGGGCTGCCGCGATACAGGGAGAGCTCGAAGTTATTCTTGAAGGGGTGATTAATAAAACCTACCTGCAGGATACGATTCCAGCGGTCAGCGTGGTCGTTTCAGAATTCGAGGATCAGATAAAAGAGAGGAACAAAAGTCGTTTGCCTTCGGATCAGCTCAAGATCCCAAGCGGAATGACTGTCCGAAGGTACATCGCCAAGCTGGATCCGTACCTTGTGGATAAGGAGAGGCTCGGAAAACACGCAGCAGACAAGAAGCACCGTGTTGCGGCGGGTGTCCTACGTGTCCATGAGATTTTGGAACGTTGGGAAATTGATCACACCTTGTTGGACGTCCAGCTTGTGGATGAAACCTCGGGGCTGTGCATTGGGCGCCCCTATCTGACGATCGTCCTCGACCGCTTCTCTCGAATGGTGATGGGATATTTGCTCCACCTGTCGGCGCCAAATACGGAAACCGTGCTTCGTGTGATCGAACGCTCAATCCGTCCAAAAGCCGAATTGCTGAAGCGCTTTCCGAAAGTGAGAAATGAATGGTGGGCACGTGGGCTGCCGGCTCGAATAGTCCCAGACAACGCAGCGGAATTTCACGCGGGCGATCTCATCATGGGATTCAACGAGTTGGGTATCGAGATCATGTATCCCGCTTCAAGGGCCCCTCAAAGGAAAGGTGCCGTCGAACGCTTTTTCAGCACACAGAACCTGGGGCTTATCCACAACCTCCCGGGTACCACCTTCTCGAATATCCAGCAGCGTGGCGATTACGACTCGGAGAAGAATGCATGTTTCACGCTCCCTCAATTGGAGGCGGTGGTAGTGAAATGGATCGTCGATGGTTACCACCAGACTCCTCATCGGGGGCTGGACAACAGAACACCGGCTCAAGTCTGGGGGACTAGCGAGGCGAACCATGTCATCAGCCTTCCCGTCGACCTGGACTCGTTGGAGTGCATTCTGGCCAAGCGGGCCTCGGTGAAGGTTCACCATTACGGCATCGAGGTTGCCAAAGTGGGCTACCACTCTACGGAACTTGCTGAGCTCCGTATGCGTTTGGCAGACGGAGAAAAGGTAAACGTCCGCTATCGAGACGAAGCCGGGCACGTTTGGGTTCACGACCGCTTCAGAAACTTGTTCTTCAAAGTGCCCGCCAAAGATGAGCGAATGGCCGGTAAGAGCAGGGAGGTGTGGAAGGCTGCCGAGAAAGCGCTGCGAGAAAAATATAATGAGCAGCCTAGCTTCGAGGCTACGCACAGGTGCTACCAGGAAATTATGGAAGATGCAGACGAGGCCCGCCGTTCGCAGACGCTCAGAAAACGACGCGCAGCTGCCATAGCGAAAATCGACAAGGAGGGTCGAGTGACCGAAAGCACGCCTCCACCCAAGGTACTCGCTGAAGTGGAATGGACCGGTGACTCTATTCCTAACATTCCGCCAGCAGCCTTCAAGGTCTCGGTTCGTCGCCCTGCTGGGAGTTCTAAGCCATGAACGCCATCAATCTGTACGAATGCTACGAGCATGGTGAATACAGCTTTACGCTCCGCGATCGTTTTATTCACAGCCCTCAAGTCGAGCGAGCGTTGACGCGACTAGGCGATATCCACGGCGATAGTCGGCGTACCAGAGCAAGTAAAGGGTTGCTGATCCAAGGTCCAAGCGGAGTGGGCAAGAGCACATTGGTCAAGGAGTACATTCGGTCATTGGAGGAATTGGAGAGCCATGACCCACAGAAGCGGACAGTTCTGTTCGTCGAGATGCCTTCGTCTCCAACCAAAAAGAACCTGGCAGCAGCCATTTTGGCAGAGCTGAAGGATCCCTTCGCAGAGGCACGAGGACATTCGGCAGAGGTTAAATTTGCGCGAGTAGTCCTGCTGCTGAAGAACCTTGGCGTGGAGATGTTGGTCCTCGATGAGGCGCAGCACCTGGTCGATTATCGTCGTAATGGTGCGTATGAGGCAGCAGACTGGATCAAGAGTCTGATGAATGAAACCAGTATCGCGTTTGTTCTGATTGGGCTGAAGCGCACCGAAAATCTCCTGCTAGCAAACGAGCAACTGCGACGCAGGTTTTCGGCCACGGTGGCATACGATCGCTTCACCTTCTCCGCTAATACGTCTCTTCATTTCGTGATGTTGTTGCATGCAATCGAGGGCGAACTGCCTGTTCAAACCATCAGTTTTGTAGAGCCAGCGATGATTAAACGCTTCTACCTGGCTTCCTATGGATTGATCGACTACCTCATCAAGATTGTGGACAGGGCTGTTTGGCTGGTTCAAGTCCAGGACCTTGTCGGGATTGAACTTCCTGTGCTGGCCCAGGCTTTTGAAGACGAGGTTTGGAGCTACGCCACCGAGGATCGAAACCCCTTCAGTGCGAGCTTCAATTTCCAGCCTCTGTTCGGGAAGCGGGAGCCGTTTGAGACGTTCGAAGAGAGCAGTACCTGACGGCCAAGGGCCGGGCTTATCGGCCCGGCTCTACTCCCCTGATTTTTATGTCTTCGATTTCATGGATGTGTAGGAATGTTTGGTCTTTTAATCAACCCACGACCACACCAAGACGAAAGTCTTTTGGGGTACCTGCAGCGCCTGGCGAAAGCCAACGGATTACCCAGAAAGGAACTGCTCACCGCCTTTGCACGAGCCGACGAGACCGATGTTGCGGACTGGCTGCAGATGATGGAAGGACCACTGAGCTGGCCTGCGGTATCTGCTGAGTTTCGTGATCCAAGGCCCAAGGGGGTCAAGTTATGGACGACTCATCACGCTCGTTACTGTCCGATCTGTTTGGGCGAAGCCGGTTATTGGAGAGAAAGCTGGGGCTTGACCCTGGTTACGACGTGTTCTGTCCACGGCACTGAACTCCACGGGCGGTGCCCCAACTGTCTGAAGGAAACCGATCCAAGCGCAATGAGTGCGAATAGTTGCCAAGCGTGTGGCACCTCATTGAGTGGGACCAATTTTGAGATCGCGCCGGCGAGTGATACGGCCGCCTGGCTCACCTCTGGCTTTGAAGATAGGTTTTACGCCGACTCGTTGCCAGCTGACGCGGGATTGGCGGCCCTCACCTACGAACAGTTTCACGAGTTGTCATCGCGTCTCGCTGTCAGAAGTTTGCCTACGGAAAGAACCCAGCCGCTGAAGGTTGCTGATTCGGGTTCGCTAGAGATATCGCGGCTTATGGCAAACGCGGCGGGCGTGGTTCTCATGAACTGGCCTCTCGCATTCAGAGAACTGCTGAGTGGCCTCAAGGCAGTCCATTCCGATAACGAACATTGGACGCTCAGCAGATCGTTCGGCCCGATATACCACGACATCCACCGTGATCTGGATGACTCTTGTTTTGACTTTCTTCGTCGAGAGTTCGAATCATTTCTGCAGCATGCGTGGGAAGCACCGTTAGCGAAGCGAAATCGCAATTTGAGTGAGGAGACGATTGAGAGACATCGTTGGGTGTCGTTCGATTCTGCTGCTGAAGCTTGTGGTCTCGGGGTATCAGTCATAAAACGCCTTCATCAGGAGGGACAAATCGCCTATCGGGAGAAGGTCCATGAAGATCGAGTCTTTACGGTCGTGGACCTGGATCATTTGAAGGCAATCTCGCAGCATCTCCAGGGCGTGGCTGATATGAAAGAAACCTCGACTTTGCTAAGCCTCTGTCGCAATCGGGTTAGGCAGCTGCTAGCTGGTGGTACCCTCCAGTTCTTTGGTGGAGAACCGCGCCCAGGCGAAAGGTGGCTGATTGACTGCCGCTCGATCAACGAATTGATTGATGAGAAGCTGCCTACCAGCTCTGACCAGAGCCTGGTGTCGATCAACTACTTGGCCAAGCATTCTCTGCCCAAGGGGGGTGGGTTGGTCGAGTTGGTTCAGGCAATACGTGCAGGTGAACTTCGCGCTTACGGCCCAGCTGAGAATGGCTCGGTTGCGGTAGGGGCGTGGTTACTCAAGCCGCAAGATTTTGCAGCGTGGCAACAAGCCCGAGCTGAGAACAAGAGTCCGGTCTTTCCCGGCCTGTCGGTAGTCAAGGCTGCTGCGCTGTTAGGCGTCAAAGAACAATGCGCATACGCGTTCGTTCGACTGGGTCTGCTATGGAGCACTGCTGTCGAACGAGGCCGGCGTACGCAATTGATGGTTAAGCCTCAAGCCATCGACAGATTCAGGCGTGGCTATATCTTGGGACCGGAGATTGCGGTGTATTTGGGGAAGTCGACCAGGGAGGCGTTCAAGCACCTTTGGGAGGCCAGGTTTCGCCCCGTTGCGGGGCCATCCATTCCAAACGCGGCTTGCCGGCAGTACGTTTGGGTAAGAAGCAAAAAGCTGATCGATTACCTCGCAAGTGAAGCCGCCCAGATCGACGATCCTGAAGCCATCACGTTTTTATCCACACCGATCGCTCAGCCTCGTGATTGCCGATTCAGGCATGTGGGATCAAGATAGTTAGCACGCTTTCTTTCTTGATTGCTAAAATCATCGAACCCATTTTGGAGAATCTTATGTCCCGTCTCGCTGAATTCCGCCTGCTCGAACAACAGCTCGCAGCCCAACTGGCGGAGCTGGAAGCGCTGAAAAATGACTCTGCCCTGAAGCAGGAAATGGAATTTGAAACGAAGCTGCGCAGTTTGCTCAACGAGTATGGCTACGGCCTGCGCCAAGTGGTGCTGATCCTCGATCCGCAAGCGGTGGCTTCCACTGATATGGCCCCAAAAACCTCTCGGAAACCACGCGAAGTGAAGGTCTACAAGAATCCACACAGCGGAGAGGTTGTTGAGACCAAGGGTGGTAATCAGCGTACGCTTAAGGCCTGGAAAAACGAGTATGGCGCTGAGGTAGTCGAGTCTTGGCTCGCCAATTGATTGCACTGCAGGCGGCTTCTGGCACGAGATGAATCGTGGTGCGCCCCGAATGCAAATTCCCATTCTGGGGCGTGACGAAATTTTCTGCGGGTGGTGGATTTAGAGAATTAAAACTGTCGCTAGAGGGTCCCGTCTTTCGCGGCCTGCAGCCATTTGGAGAGGAAACGCAAAACTGTCGCAATCACCCAAAACGCCGGTTCAGACTGATTCGCTAGAGAATTAAAACTGTCGCAGCCTGAAACGACGCGGCTTTCACGTGTATTCAGAGCCATCATTATCGATAGCCTGCTTACAAACATGTAATTCCTGGATCACGTGGATGACAGCTCCCAGTCGGTAAGCTTCACTCATGTCTTCATGGAGTAACAGAAATGAACACCGCTAAAAGCATTGCCGCCCTCATGCTCGTAATCGCCTCCTCATCCGCTTTAGCTGAAGGAGGATCTGATCGCTTACACGGAAAGATGATTCAGGCAAATGAGCAAGCAATGCGTGCCTACGCCGCTGCCAATGGAAAAAAACCACCTGAAGTGATCCATTATCGCTACGGAATGAAACTGGATGTGGCGAGAGTTATCAGTATGACTTCGCTCAAAGGTAGCTGCGACGTGATGCCGACACAGATGAATTACGAGGACTCAACAGGTGAGTTGAAAATCCTCGAATATCGCTCTGCTGGAATTAACTGTAGAGGTCAAAACTGACCGAAGGGACAGGGTAAGTCTTGGAGTAAGCTGACCACGACCAGCGCTGCAGCTGGTCGGCTGGCCGGCAGAAGCCCTTCCCCCGGGGCATCTTGCATTACGTGTCAGGATAACTGGCAACTACTTGATCGTCCCCACTCTTGGTGAGGCCGATGACTTGATAGGCGTGTTTCATGCCATCAACCTCCATACCTGGTGAGCCAGCGGGCATGCCAGGTACCGCGACGCCTGCCAGGTCGTTGCGCTTTATGAGCTCCTGCACCTGGGCTGCGGGGACGTGACCTTCCACAAACTTGCCATCGATAACCGCGGTGTGACACGAAGCCAGCCTCGGAGCTACTCCTAGCTCTTGCTTCACCGCCCTCATGTCCGTTTCAACGTGGTCGACGACCTTGAAGCCGTTTGCCTCCAAGTGCGCTATCCATTTCTTACAGCAACCGCAATTAGCGTCCCGGTGCACATCGATAGTCAGGGGCTCCGCAGCAAAGGCGGCTGAGGCGATTAGAAGTGACGCTGCGGTACTTAAACCGAGGAAGCGGCGCTTACTTGTCATGAGTGTGCTCCTTCCCGTCTTTGTGCACATGGGTTTTGGGAGTAGAACCTGTGTGGTGGTCCGAGTGCGCCTCGCCGGACTCGTGTTCACCGTGGTGCTCCGCTACTGATGAAGACTCCGAATGCGAACTGCCATGATCATGACTTTCCTCAGCCACGCCGTTTGCTGCGGAATCATCATGATTTCCATGACCTGATTTCGCACCACCGTGTTGGCCTTCATGGTTATGCATATCGCTTTCGCCACCGCCATGTTGGTGACCACCACTGGAAGCGACCATCATCTGGTACTGCTCAGCATTGAGTTGCGGTAGCTGGTCCAGGAACGCGACGATTCCCCAGATGTACTGGTCGTCCATGCTCTTACCCCAGGCTGGCATGCCTGTCGCTTTGATACCGTGCTTGATGGTCCAAAACGCAGCAGCAGGGTCACCGCTTACACCTATCTCGGTGAGGTTTGGTGGGGATGGGTATAGGGCTTGGCTGAGTTCAGTTTTCTCCACCCCTGGCGCGAGGTGGCAACCGATACACATGGCGTTGTAGTTGCCTGCCCCTGCTTGGATGAGAGCAGGATCTTTAAGGTTTGGCACCTCAATGTCGCTTGCTCGGACTTCAATCGAGCGATCCCGCGCCATGGC
The DNA here is from genome assembly GCF_020911845.1 of Pseudomonas sp. CIP-10. Lineage (NCBI taxonomy): Bacteria > Pseudomonadati > Pseudomonadota > Gammaproteobacteria > Pseudomonadales > Pseudomonadaceae > Pseudomonas > Pseudomonas sp. CIP-10. The sequence continues at coordinate 14,879 of NZ_CP087160.1, forward strand.
CAAAAACGCATGCACAGCGGGGAAGTGTGGGTCGTCCGCACCAACGTTCACGAGACCGAAGTAAGCAGCACCTAGCACTGCTGCGCTAGTAACAGCACCTGCCGCCACCAGCGTTGTAATTGTTTTTTTCATGTTGAGTTCTCAAAACCACATCCGAATACCGGCCACAAAACGAGCTTCGTCCACGTCCCCGCCTTCATCCCGAATGAAATCGGCGGTTTTGCCGTAGGAACGGCTCCAGGTGACACCTATGTATGGCGCGAACTGGCGAACAATCTCGTACCGTAACCGCAGCCCGACTTCGGTGTTTGCCAGGCCAGAGCCGACGCCGCGTTCCGGGTCGTTCTTGCCATAAAAGTTGGCCTCAGCGGTTGGCTGAAGAATTAAACGATTGGTTAGCAAGATGTCGTACTCGCCCTCCAGACGGGCAGCGGTTTGACCGTTCTCGCCGATAAAGGCGGTGGCTTCAGCTTCGAAGTCATACAGGGCCAGGCCCTGAATACCGAACGCAGCCCAGGTCTGCGGATCCTCCGGTTTGAAATCCTGCCGGACGCCGGCGACAACATCCCACCACGGGCTTACCGAGCGGCCATAGAGGAGCTGCAGCTCAGCATCTTCAGTCACACCATTGGTTCGTTCACCTTCCGAGCGAATCCAGAGCCTATTGATATCGCCGCCCACCCAGCCGGATGCATCCCAAGCAAGCGTGCTACCTTCATCGGCATCTTGGTATTCCAGTTGGTCTAGCAAGAAAAAGCTGTTGAACCCGCTGTCATCCATTTTGTGCCCGTCAAGCGGGGGGAAGGCAGCCTGCCGGTCGGCATCAGTCAGCACCGGGATTGGCGTACGGCTGGTCGGGGTCGGCGAATCAGCGTTCCCGTTTCCCATCGTGGAATGACCCATCGCGCCATGATCCATGCCTTCCATGGACCCGTGATCCATGCCTTTCATGCTTCCATGGTCCATCTTGCTGTGGTCCATCGAGGCGGGTTTCGCTTTGGGCTGGCCATGGCCCATTTTGCTGTGATCAACGGGTGCAGGTTGCGTGGGTTGCTTGCTCGCGCCCATCTGGCTGTGGTCCATGCCCGGCATCGCAGCCTGTGATGAGGCGTGGTCCATCTGCATGGCACCGTGGCCCATTGCCGAGTGGTCCATTCCGGAATGATCCATTTCAGCGGCGAAGCTGGGCGAAACGCCCAGCACACCTAAAGAAACGGCGAATGCCAGCAGCGATGGTCGTGCAACGCTATTGGCCATTTTTCCCTGCCTTAGCTTTGTCGCTGCCATGCGATTCCATCATTTTGCTGTGATCCATTCCTTCCATGGAACCATGATCCATGCCTTTCATGGAGCCGTGATCCATGCCTTCATGGTTCATGCCCTGGGCTTGCTTGCTCTTCGAGCCGTTCGATTGCGCCGCGTTGGACGACTTTTGAGAGTGCTGATCATGGTTGTCACTGGACCAGGAAGACGGGGCGTACACCGCGAGCAGGCCAACCATCGCGGCAGAGAGGAAAAAGGCGCTTCGTTTCATTGGTTTGCTCATCTCGTATCTCCAGTTCATTCGTCCACGCGGACTTCTCGGAACATGCCCATCTCCATGTGGTACATGAGGTGACAGTGATAGGCCCAGCGCCCGAGTGCATCTGCGGTTACGCGATAGCTTCGTTTCGAGCCAGGCGGCATATCGATCGTGTGTTTTCGCACCATGAAATTGCCGTCCTCATCCTCCAGGTCACTCCACATGCCGTGCAGATGGATGGGGTGAGTCATCATGGTGTCGTTGACCAAGGTAATACGCAGGCGCTCGCCGTACTTGAGCCGCAGCGGCTCTGCGTCAGAAAACTTGATCCCATCGAAGGACCAAGCGAACTTTTCCATATGCCCGGTAAGGTGCAGTTCGATTGTCCGGCCAGGTTCCCGGCCGTCAGGGTCGATGAAGGTGCTACGCAAATCCGAATACGTGAGAACCCGACGCCCGTTATCGCGAAGCCCGATCCCCGGATCGCTCAGCTTTGGCGTAGGGGTCATGGTCTGCATATCGACCAGAGGGTTGTTTGTTTCGGAGGCGGGATGGTTCTGCATGGCACCGCTGGCGGCCATATTGCTTTGGTCCATACCGGTCATGTTGCCGTGGTCCATGCCAGCCATCTTGCTATGGTCCATACCGGCCATGCTGCCGTGGTCCATGCCAGCCATCTTGCTATGGTCCATACCGGCCATGCTGCCGTGGTCCATGCCAGCCATCTTGCTATGGTCCATACCGGCCATGCTGCCGTGGTCCATGCCAGCCATCTTGCTATGGTCCATACCGGCCATGCTGCCGTGGTCCATGCCAGCCATCTTGCTGTGGTCCATACCGGCCATGCTGCCGTGATCCATGCCACCCATGCTGCCGTGGTCCATCCCCATATCACTCATGGAGATGAGAGGCCTTGGATCTACAGCCGGCACCGGTGCCTGCAGGCCCTCACGGACAGCCAAGGTACCCCTTGAATAGCCGGTGCGATCCATGGATTGAGCAAAGATGGTGTAAGCCTGCTCGTTTTCAGGCTCGACAATGACATCGTAGGTTTCAGCAACGGCAATCCGGAATTCATCGATCGACACTGGCTTAACGTACTGACCGTCGGCTGCGACAACCGTCATTTTCAAGCCGGGGATCCGCACGTCGAAATAGGTCATCGCCGAGCCATTGATAAAGCGAAGCCGGATTTTCTCCCCTGGCTTGAAGATTCCCGTCCAGTTCCCATTTGGCGCCTGGCCGTTCATGAGGTAGGTGTAGGTGTGCCCGCTCACGTCAGCGAGATCGGTTGGGCTCATCTTCATCTCGGCCCACATCTTTCGATCGGCCACAGCAGCAGACCAACCTTTCTCGCTCACGTCGTCGACGAAGTCGCCAACGGTGCGCTTGTGGAAGTTGTAATAGTCCGACTGTTTTTTGAGCTTGGACATAACCCGCGCCGGGTCTTCGTCGGTCCAATCACTCAGCATGACGACATAGTCACGATCGTAGGTGAAAGGCTCTGGATCCTTGGCATCAATCACCAGCGCACCGTAAACACCGACCTGCTCCTGGAAGCCCGAATGGCTGTGGTACCAGTAGGTGCCGTTCTGGTGGACCTTGAACTTGTACTCGTACATGCCGTCGGGAGCGATGCCATGGAAGCTTAGACCCGGCACGCCGTCCATATTCGCCGGCAGGATGATGCCGTGCCAGTGGATGGACGTGTCCTGCTTCAAGCGGTTGCGAACCCGTAGCGTGACCGTGTCGCCTTCGCGCCAACGGAGTATTGGTCCTGGCAGCGAACCGTTGATGGCCATCGCCGTTCGAGCTGCCCCGGTAATGTTCACCGGGAGCTCCCCGATGTACAGGTCAAAATCGGTGCCGGTCAGTACGTTAGGCTGGCCAGGGCTGGTTACGGCCCAGACCGGCGCGCGCCACATGCCCAGCCCACCCAGTAGTCCGGTAGCAGCCAGGCCTTTGACGAATGAACGTCTCGTGGTTTTGCTTTGCATGCCGTTGCGTCCAATCAGGTAGATCGCTGATATCCAGACTGCGGGATCCGCAGCCATCTGGTTTCAATTGAGCTCCCCCAAGCCTCGTAGACTTTCGCCAAAGCACAAGGATTGCGGGAGGCAATACCCCGAAAGCTGACATAGTTCAGATTCCGGGGTGATTACATTTCTGTAAGCTAAGCTCAGCAGCTCTCGTGGCCGGGGTGCTTTTGGCTTTGGGCGGTAACAGGAGCCTCTGCTTTTTTCTCCTGAGCAACCTGGTAAGCCTGCATGGAAGATGCACGTGCAGCTTCCATCCTGGCGAAGGTGCGATCCGCGCCGCCTTCAGCCAGGGCGAGGCTCGCCATGCCGAAGGTGACTACCATCACAATCGCTTTGATCATGTTCATTTGCGTTTCCTCTAAGGGTCAGTTTCGCCTGATTGGCGCCGTTCACAGTGCTCAAGCTAGCTACCCGGCACTGTCAGCAAGCTGAGCCCGACATTACTTTTCCGTCAGCTTCTGGTTGGGTGCCTTTTTTGCTGCACACTGAAGGGCATCCAAGGGGGCGCAGCAGATGAAATTACTCGTAGCCGAAGATGAGCCAAAAATCGGGGCCTACCTGCAGCAAGGGCTGACGGAGGCAGGCTTTACCGTCGATCGTGTGGTCACAGGGACCGACGCGCTGCAATACGCTTTGAGCGAGGCGTATGACCTGCTGATTCTTGATGTAATGATGCCGGGGCTAGACGGCTGGGAGGTGCTGCGGATGGTACGTGCGGCAGGGAAAGAGGTCCCAGTCTTGTTTTTGACGGCCCGTGATGGCGTGGACGATCGCGTGAAAGGGTTAGAACTCGGGGCTGACGATTACCTGGTCAAACCCTTTGCATTCTCGGAACTGCTAGCGCGTGTGCGCACTTTGCTGCGAAGAGGCAGCAGTGGCTATGCTCAGACCACTATGAAGATGGCTGACCTGGAGGTAGACCTGCTTAAGCGCCGGGCCACCCGAAATGGCAAGCGGATCGACCTCACAGCCAAGGAGTTCTCCTTACTGGAACTACTCATGCGCCGACGCGGCGAGGTACTGCCGAAGTCCCTGATCGCATCGCAGGTGTGGGATATGAACTTCGACAGCGACACTAACGTGATCGAGGTTGCTGTTCGTAGGTTGCGGGCCAAGATTGATGACGATTTCGCCCCCAAGCTCATACATACAGTTCGTGGCATGGGCTATCTGATGGATGTTCCCGAGTAATGCGCGCCCAATCGTCGCTCGTTAAACGCCTTACCCTCATGTTCATGTTCGCGGTCATCGCCGTATTGGTCGTTGCCGGCGTGAGCTTCTACATGCTCAGTCAGCACCATTTCCAGATGCTGGATGAGCAAGCCCTGGCCGAGAAACTCGAATCCACCCGGCACATCCTTTCACTTTCAGCAGCACGTGATGAACTTGAGGATCAGGAGCCTCAACTGCGTGCTTTGTTGGGGGCTCATCAGGACCTTTCTGCGGAGATTCTTGATGCTGACGGTACTGTCCTGTTCTCGGACTCCAAGGCATCCCGCATCCCTGAGCGCTTTAAGCAGGCCTCTTCTGGCGCCGTTTGGGACTGGCAAATCGACTCGCGGAACTTCCGGGGGATTACCTCTCAACTGGCTATAGCGCAGGCGCAGGCGCCGGTAACAGTCATGTTGATGCTGGATGTCACCAGCCATGCCCACTTTTTCAAGACGCTGCAATGGTGGTTCGGCATTGGCTTGGTCATCAGCGCTCTGGTTAGTGCAGGATTGGGGTGGATCGTGGCCAAGAGCGGTCTTCGGCCGGTTGGGCAGATCACCAAGGTGGCGACATCCATGTCTGCCCGGTCCCTTCGCGAGCGAATTCCATTGGAGCCCGTGCCGCTTGAATTGCAGGAGCTGATCCTCTCCTTCAACGGAATGCTTGCACGCCTGGAAGACGCGTTCGTCCGGCTATCAAACTTCTCAGCCGACATCGCACATGAGCTGCGGACTCCGGTAAGTAATCTTCTGACGCATACCGAAGTCGTTCTGACCAAAAAACGCGACCTCGATGCCTACGAAGACAACCTCTACTCCAATCTTGAAGACCTCAAGCGCATGTCGCGCATGATCGATGACATGCTGTTCCTGGCAAAAGCTGATAACGGCTTGATCATCCCCGAGCAGGTTGATATCGATCTGGTCGGGCTAGTGTCCAGACTGATTGAGTACTACCAGCTTGCAGCCGAAGACCGAAGCATTCGGCTTGCCCTTCAAGGCGAAGGTACGATCCGTGGTGACCGGCTAATGATTGACCGGGCGGTTTCCAACATTCTATCCAACGCTTTGCGCTATACCCCCGAAGGCCACGATATCGCCGTCCGGATTGTCGAGGCGGCTGATCAAGTGAACCTGTCCGTCCAGAACAATGGGGCCACGATTGATCCGGAACATATCAACAAAATCTTCGACCGGTTCTATCGCGCTGACCCTGCAAGGCGGGAAGGAAGCCCAAGCAACGCCGGCTTGGGTCTGGCCATAACGCGTTCGATCATCGAGGCTCATGGTGGGCGAATTTGGTGTACCTCCGCTGACGGCGTGACGAGTTTTCACATCGCTCTGCCGCACGCCAAACAATCCACTTCCAAGCCTCAAACGGCTTAATGCTCATTTCATGCGTGTAACCTATACTCGGCCATCATGAACCGGCTCCTACGACTGTTCACCATCCTGCTTCTAATCGCATCGCTTCCTCTCAACGGCATGGCGGGAGTCGACTCAGCCATTGAACCATGCCCCATGCAAACCATGGGGATGGAGATGATGGCGGGGATGGATCACGATTGTTGCCAGGATACTGATCCAGGATCAGCTGCCGACCACTCCAAAGCCTGCAAAGTGGGCCAGGAGTGTAGAACCGCGAGCACAGTTCAGGTCGAAATAATTAACCCCACGCTCACCTATTCTGCGCCTAGGCCAGTAGATACCTATGCGGTGAGCCTCGTAAACAGGGCGCCTCCTGACCCTTGGCGGCCACCCCGCGCCTGATTACCTCTTAAATTCACCCCATCGTCCTGTTTTGCAGCCGGATGATGGCATGCGCTTGCGCGCTGATTTTTTGAGGAATCATTTCCATGACTCCCCCACGTTACCGATTAGGGATGGCATGTCTGGCCGCTCTGATCAGCCTGTTGTCGACGTTACCGGCTCAGGCTACACCGTTGTCTCTGGAGGAAGCGCTTCAACTTGCCGAACGCAATGCCCCCATCCTCCAGGCCAGGCAAGAGCAAATGACGGCCGCTCGACACGCTGTGATCCCAGCAGGCGAGCTGCCTGATCCACGTCTCAACCTAGGAGTGCAGAACCTTCCTGTTGACGGCAGTGATCGTTGGAGCATGAACCGCGATTTCATGACGATGCAGGTTGTCGGCCTCTCCCAGGAAGTACCAAACCGGGACAAGCGGGAGGCACGAGTTGAGACGGCACGAGCGAGCGTTGAGCGAGCCGATGCAGAGGCGGTGTTCGAGCGCTTAAAAGTGCGTGCTGCCACAGCCCAAGCTTGGGTCGCGGCGTACACCGTTCAACGGAAACTGCAGCAGTTTGAGGACTTCTACAAAGAAAACCGTCTGTTGGCCGCAGCAATCCGCGCACGCCTGGCCGGCGGTACCGGCGCGACGGCCGACGCACTTGCTCCTGACCAGGAAGCTGCGCAACTCGATGAGCAAAAAGATGTTCTGCTCACACAGGCCGCTCAGGCACGGGCTGCACTCAAGCGATGGATTGGAGAGGATGCTGATCCGCAAGCTCAAGCATTTCCGCGCTGGCCAGTGAGCGCGCCGGACTATCTACACGCTATACATGCACATCCAGAATTGGCGACCTACAACGCCCTTACGCGGGAAGCACAAGCTCAAGTGCACCAAGCCTTGGCAGAAAAGAAGTCGGACTGGGGGTGGCAGGTGGATTACCAGCGGCGCGGGCCTGAATTCAGCAATATGGTGAGCCTGCAGGTAAGTTTCCAACTGCCCTTGTTCGCTGGCTCACGGCAGGACCCGATGATCGCGGCACGTCGCGCACAAGTCCGGCAACTGGAGGACGAACAGGAAGCGGCATTGCGTGAGCATAAAGCGCAGCTGGAGACAGATCTTGCGGATTACCAGCGATTGCAGCGAGCAGTGCAGCGCAGCCGTGAAACATTGTTACCGCTAGCGGAGGATCGAGTCCGCCTCGCCCTTGCTGACTATCGAGCCGGTAAATCACCCTTAAGTGAGGTTCTCACCGCTCGACGTCAGCGGGTTGAAACACGACTGCAAGACATCGATCTGCAAGGACAGTTGGCCGCGACAGCTGCACGGCTGCACTTCGCGTATGGAGAGGTGCGCGCATGAGAAATTCAACTATCAGCCTTGTGGTATTGGCCGCGTTGGCTATCGGCGGTGGCGTTGGCTATCAGCTAGCAAAGCGTGGGCAGGTGTCCACTGCCTCCCCTGAAACGCTACAGAAGGTGCTGTATTGGTATGACCCGATGTACCCCCAGCAGCACTTTCCAGCACCGGGCAAGTCGCCCTTCATGGACATGCCACTGGTGCCGAAGTACCAGGAAAGCACCGCTGCTGAGGTGAGCCCCGCAGTTCAAGTTTCACAGGGGCTCCAACAAAACCTGGGGGTCCGTCTGGCTACCGTAGCGAAAGGGCAGCTTGCTCGAACCCTCCAGGTGAGCGGCGTGCTTACCTTCGATGAGCGGGATTTTAGCGTTCTGCAGGCTCGTACCGGTGGCTACGTCGAACGCACCTATGGCCGCGCTACAGGCGACGTGGTTGCCAAGGGCGCCCCATTGGCAGATGTGTTGACGCCTGAATGGGCGGGCTTGCAGGAAGAGTACCTGGCGCTTCAGCGATCTGGGGACAATGAATTGCGCGCTGCAGCTCGGCAACGACTACTGCTGGCGGGTATGCCTGCCGATCTTATCAACCGGATTGACCGTACGGGAAGGGTCCAGAATTCGGTAACGCTCTTGGCCCCAACAGCAGGCGTCCTTCAGGCTCTGGAATTGCGGCCAGGCATGACAATGACACCGGGTGCAACGTTGGCGAAGATCAATGGTATCGCGAACGTCTGGCTTGAGGCCGCAGTACCTGAAGCGCAAGCCCAAGGCCTACAGGAAGGACAGGCAGTGCAGGCGAATCTGGCAGCGTTCCCAGGCGAACCTGTTCCCGGCAAGCTGACCGCATTGCTGGCTGATGCGGATCTGCAAAGCCGCACCTTGCGGCTTCGTATAGAACTGCCCAACCCCGGCGGCCGGTTGCGCCCAGGCATGACCGCGCAGGTTTCCCTCCATCCGTCCGGGCAACAGGATGACAGCCTACTGGTGCCAGCCGAGGCGATCATTCGGACGGGGAAACGCGATCTCGTAATGGTGTCAGAAGACGGAGGTCGATTCCGGCCGGTGGAAGTAGTGCTCGGCCAGGAAAGTGCTGGCCAGGTGGTCGTGCTGCGAGGCCTTCAGGCGGGCCAGCGCGTTGTGGCGTCCGGGCAGTTTCTGCTGGACTCCGAAGCGAGCTTGAAAGGTATCGAGGCCGTTACTGCTGGCGATGCTCCACTTGCGCAACCTGTACAGCCGGCTCTACATCAGGCCAATGGGCGCATCGTTCAAATAGAAGGTAATCAGCTGACCATCGCTCATGGACCGTTCGTGACGCTGGGCATGCCTGGTATGACGATGACTTTCCCTGTGGCAGATCCCCGCTTGATTGCCGGACTCAAGGTTGGCGAACGCATCCGGTTTGGAGTGCGCGAGCGCGATGAAGGCATGGTCATCGAGCAAATAACCCAGCAGGAGAACCAGCCATGATCGCGAACCTGATTCGTTGGTCGGTTGGCAACCGCGTCCTGGTCCTGCTGGCAACACTGTTTGCCGTAGCTTGGGGCGTTTTCTCTCTGCGCAGTTTGCCGATCGACGCGTTGCCTGACCTGTCAGATGTGCAGGTGATTATCCGCACCTCCTACCCAGGGCAGGCACCGCAGATCGTGGAAAATCAGGTGACATATCCCCTGACCACCACAATGCTTTCCGTACCCGGAGCCAAGACAGTGCGGGGCTTTTCAGCATTTGGAGACAGCTTCGTATATGTGTTGTTTGAGGACGGCACAGATCTCTATTGGGCGCGGTCCAGGGTGCTCGAATACCTAAGCCAGGTTCAGTCTCGATTACCGGCGTCCGCTAAGCCAGTGCTCGGACCCGATGCCACTGGTGTAGGCTGGATCTACCAGTATGCGCTGGTGGACCGCAGTGGTACCCATGACCTGGCACAGCTGCGCAGCCTTCAGGACTGGTTCCTGCGCTTCGAGTTGAAAACTCTTCCGGACGTTGCCGAAGTGGCGACGATAGGCGGGATGGTCAAGCAGTACCAGGTAGTGCTCGATCCGCTGCGCATGGCCAGCTTGGGAATCACTCAAGTTGAGGTTTCGGACGCCATCGCCAAGGCCAATCAGGAAACCGGTGGCGGCGTGCTCGAACAAGGCGAAGCTGAGTTCATGGTAAGGGCTTCCGGCTATCTGAAGTCACTCGATGATTTCCGAGCCATTCCCCTGCGCCTGGCTGCGAAGGGTATACCCGTAACACTGGGCGATGTAGCCACTGTACAGCTGGGCCCTGAGGCACGTCGCGGCATCGGCGAGCTTGATGGACAGGGCGAAGCGGTGGGCGGCGTAGTAATTCTGCGCAGTGGCAAGAATGCGAAAGATGCCATCGCTCACGTCAAATCCAAGCTTGAATCGCTGGAAAAAAGCCTGCCTGCCGGGGTCGAGCTGGTCACTACCTACGACCGTAGCCAGTTGATCGATCGTGCTGTGGAAAATCTGAGCCAGAAGCTGATTGAAGAGTTCATCGTGGTCGCACTGGTGTGCGCTGCATTTCTTTGGCATCTGCGCTCATCGTTGGTCGCCATCGTCTCGCTTCCGGTTGGTGTCCTCATTGCCCTGATCGTCATGCGCCACCAGGGCATCAACGCCAACATCATGTCGCTTGGGGGCATAGCCATTGCAATCGGTGCGATGGTGGACGCCGCTGTGGTGATGATTGAGAACGCGCACAAACGGGTTGAGGCTTGGCATACGTGGCACCCTGGAAAGTCGTTGCGTGGCGAAGATCATTGGAAAGTGATGACTGAGGCAGCAGTCGAGGTCGGGCCTGCGCTGTTCTTCAGCCTCATGATCATTACGCTGTCCTTCATACCGGTATTCACCTTGCAGGCTCAGGAGGGAAGGCTGTTTGCGCCCCTCGCATTCACCAAGACTTATGCAATGGCAGCAGCAGCGGGCCTTTCGGTTACCCTGGTACCCGTGCTGATGGGGTACTGGATTCGGGGTCGTTTACCGGCAGAAGAGCGCAACCCACTCAATCGAACCCTGATACGGCTCTATCGCCCAGCATTGGAGATCGTTCTACGCCGGCCAAAGCTCACGTTGGCGGGTGCACTGTTGATTTTGCTCAGCAGTGTCTGGCCCCTGAGCCAGCTCGGCGGCGAATTCTTGCCGCCACTGGATGAAGGCGATTTGCTGTACATGCCGACTGCCCTGCCAGGTCTTTCGGCGCAGAAAGCCTCTGAGCTTTTGCAACGTACGGACCGGCTGATCCGAACGGTACCGGAGGTCGCCAGTGTCTTCGGTAAAGCGGGCCGGGCTGAATCAGCGACCGACCCGGCCCCGCTGGAGATGTTCGAGACGACTGTCCGACTTAAACCGAAGGATCAGTGGCGAGCAGGGATGACCACTGAGAAGCTGATCGAAGAGCTGGACCGTACCGTGCAGGTACCTGGGCTAACCAATATCTGGATCCCACCGATTCGAAACCGTATCGACATGCTCGCAACCGGTATCAAAAGCCCGATCGGCGTAAAGGTTGCCGGCAGCAATTTGAATGAGATCGACCGGGTGACTCTGGCTATCGAGAAGGTGGCCAAAACGGTTCCAGGGGTGACTTCCGCCCTCGCCGAGCGATTAACCGGTGGACGCTACATCGATCTGGATATCGACCGCCAATTCGCAGCGCGTTACGGCCTGAACATTGCTGATGTCCAAGCGATTGTTGCCGGCGCCGTTGGGGGCGAAAACATCGGCGAAACCGTAGAAGGCCTGGCGCGATATCCCATCAGTGTTCGGTACCCACGGGAGTGGCGTGACTCTGTTGATGCCCTGCGGCAGCTACCGATTTACACCAGCCAAGGGGGGCGAATCACACTGGGAACCGTGGCACGGGTGCGTATTGCGGACGGTCCACCCATGCTCAAGAGTGAAAACGCGCGCCCCTCGGGCTGGGTGTATATCGACGTGCGGAGACGGGACCTGTCCTCCGTCGTTGCCGACCTGCGCCGGCTAGTCGATCAGCAGGTGAAGCTCGATCCTGGCATAAGCTTGAGCTATTCCGGGCAGTTCGAATACCTGGAGCGCGCCAATGCGCGCTTAGCATGGGTAGTACCGGCGACGCTGGCCATTATTTTCGTCCTTCTCTACCTCACGTTTGGCCGCCTCGGTGAAGCGCTGCTGATCATGGCTACCTTGCCATTTGCGCTAACCGGCGGCGTATGGCTGCTGTACATGATGGGCTACAACCTGTCGGTGGCCACGGGTGTCGGTTTTATCGCCTTGGCTGGGGTCGCAGCAGAGTTTGGAGTCATCATGCTGATCTACCTCAACAATGCCTGGACTGAACGAAACGGCAACGGTACGCAGGGGCAACCTGCGCTTCTGGATGCTATCCGCGAAGGGGCCGTGCAGCGCATCCGCCCCAAAGCCATGACCGTAGCAGTGATCGTCGCAGGCTTGATGCCAATCCTCTGGAGTAGCGGTACCGGCAGCGAAGTCATGAGCCGGATCGCTGTACCCATGGTCGGCGGCATGCTCACCGCGCCTTTGCTCTCACTATTTGTAATCCCTGCGGCTTACTGGCTCGTCAGGCGCCGCGGACTCGCTGTACACGATAACCCCCAAACAGGAGTAACCCGATGAAGAAGCTACTGATCAGCGCTGGCCTGGTGTTCGCCGTTGCGGCGGCGGTGCAGGCCCAAGACATGTATGGCACGGATATGAAGAATATGCCCATGGAAGGCAACGAGACCCAAGGCAGCCAGGCGGCTCCGACTGCATCGGCTGAGGGAACCATCAAAGCTTTGGAACCAGGTAAAGTTACCTTGGCGCATGGACCAGTATCAGCCCTGAAATGGCCGGCAATGACCATGGGCTTCAGCGCTACCGAGCAGCAACTCAAGGGACTCAAGGTAGGCGACAAGGTCAGCTTCGATTTCCGAATGAATGGGGGCACAGCGACGATCGTAGGCATTCGCAAGCAGTGACGGATTGACTTCTAACCCTGCCTATTAGAGCTGATAGGCAGGGTCATTTAGCCAAACTTTGGAAAAAGTGCTGCCGCAATTCCTGACCGCGCCGCCTTCAGCTCTGTGCCTCGGGACGCTAGTTGGTCTTTGCGCTCTGTAGCCGGGATGCATTCAGATCAGAGTAGTAGCTGACGTTTGAGCAGAGATCTTCGTGCATCACGATCTATATGGGTCCAGGCTGTGTGAAAACACCTGCGATTGTCTAACCTTCTGATCGTGGAGATCGTGGCGGGGACGATCATGAAGCGGTTCATTGAAGGTGAGGTCCGGACGCAAGTCACGCTGCTGCCGGAGTGCCTGGATGATTACATCACCGAAGAAAACCCAGTTCGGGTGGTCGACGTTTTCGTCGATGAACTCGACCTGGGAGCACTCGGCTTCGAGGGTGTCGATCCGGCTGCAACGGGGCGTCCGGCCTACCATCCAGCAGTCCTGCTGAAAATCTACATCTATGGCTACCTCAACCGGATTCAGTCCAGCCGCCGGCTTGAGCGCGAGACAGAGCGCAATGTCGAGCTGATGTGGCTAACGGGCCGGTTGGCTCCTGACTTCAAAACGATTGCCGACTTTCGCCGAGACAACGGTAAAGCCATTCGCAGCGTGTGCCGGCAATTCGTAGTGCTGTGCCGCAACCTCAATCTTTTCTCTCAGTCGATCATTGCCATCGACGGCAGCAAATTCAAAGCCGTAAATAACCGCGACCGCAACTTCACCCAGGGCAAGATCAAGGCGCGCATACAGCAGATCGAGCAGAGCATTGACCGCTATCTTGCGGCGATGGATTCGGCGGATCGGGCAGCGCCCGAGGTCGCCGAGGCCAAGGTTGAACGGCTGAGCGAAAAAATAGAGAAGCTGAAACAGCAAATGACGAAGCTCAAGGACATTGAAGCGCAGCTTCACGCCAGCCCAGATCAGCAAATCTCTCTTACCGATCCTGATGCACGCTCAATGGCCACGAGTGGCCGAGGTAGTGGCACGGTTGGCTATAACGTACAAACAGCAGTCGATGACAAACACCATCTGATCATTGCCCATGAAGTCACCAATGTTGGCAATGACCGAACGCAACTGAGCAATATGGCGAATCAGGCGCGCGAAGAGATCGGCGCTGAGTCGCTGACAGTCGTCGCCGACCGAGGCTATTACAAAGGTCCGGAGATCCTTGCTTGCGAGCAGGCCGGGATCACCACTTTTGTACCGAAGCCGCTGACATCAAGCAGCAAAGCGGAAGGCCGATTCGGCAAGCAGGACTTCATCTACATTGCTGCATCGGATGAATACCGATGCCCTGCGGATCAGCTACTGACTCGCCGGCATTCTTCGGTGGAAGACGGCATGTTGCTGCACTGCTACTGGTTCTCGGGCTGCCAAAGTTGCGCCATGCAGAAGCAGTGTACGACGGGTAAGGAACGCCGGTTAAAGCGCTGGGAGCATGAAACGGTAGTCGAAGCGGTGCAGATCCGATTGGAGCATGATCCAGGAAAGATGAAAGTTCGCCGGCAAACGGTGGAGCATCCCTTCGGAACGCTCAAATACTGGATGGGAAGCACTCACTTCCTGACCAAAACCCTACCGAGGGTAAGCACCGAAATGAGCCTTCACGTGCTGGCTTACAACCTCAAACGAATGATGAGCATCTTTGGCATCGCTGGGCTGATTGAAGCGATCAGGACATGAGGCCAAGCATTTTTTGCGTCCGTATACGGCTATTCGGGCCGCTGCGGCGGCCCAAATAGCACAGGCCGCGTCTGGTGCCCGACTTAGGTAGATCAGCACTTAGATCTGCTGAATTAACAGGCTGCCCCAGCTTCTTTCGCTACTCGACGTACTTACTTGCGTTTTCACACAGCCTGGGTCGAAAGCGGACAGGGCATCGCAAAGTCATCCAACTGCCTGAGTTATCCGAACGCCAACAAGGATTCCACCGAGCTTGTCGACAAGAAAACCCGCGACAACTCAGAGTGTTATCCGAGCAAACAGACTTTGGATACCCTATTCCCGCTAGAAACACTGCCGCTGAAACCCTCCTGGCATGTAGCTCCTTCGTCCTACGCTTCAGCCTCTATGACCCCCACCCAACCTTTCGCGCAGGTGCGGAACGAACCTAGGCGTAACGCGGGTATAAGCTTCGTAGGCAGCGCCAAACTGCTTGTGCATTTCCCGCTCTTCGGAAACCGCCAAACGCCCGTACATCACCAGCAACACCGGGAACATTGCCAGCGTCAGCAGCGTCGGCCACTGAAGGAGAAAGCCCAGAAGAATCAGCACAAATGCCACGTACTGCGGATGTCTGATCCAGCCATAGGGCCCGACCGTTGCAAGTGAACGGCGGCGTTGCGCGTGATATAGCACGTTCCAGGCGGCAGAAAGCAAATAGAAGCCGAAACCCAGGAATAGGTAACTGGCAATGTGCAAAACACTGAAGTGTGGGTTGCCCTGGTCACCGAGCAACGTCGACCACAGATGGCCGGATTCGTGGGAAAGCAGATCGAGGTTGGGGAACCTGGCCTGCAACCAGCCTGACAACAGATAGATCGTCAGGGGGAAGCCATACATTTCCACAAACAGGGCAACGATGAAGGCCGAGAATGCACCGAAGCTCCTCCAGTCTCTCGCCGTTGCCGGCTTGAAGAAACTGAAGGCAAACATGATGAAGATCGCGGAGTTGATGAAAACCAGCGACCAGAGGCCATACGCGCTTTCACCATGATTCATGATGGATCTCCCGGCTTATGGATATCAGCCTTATCGGAGGGGGCCGGTTTGCTCTGGCCCTGGTGATGGTGTCCCCCATGTCCTCGATGCATGAAGACATGCATCAGCGGACAGGCGAGCAACAACAGATAAGGCAGGGCTCCAACGACATGGGCAAGGTGCTCGGTGAGCAGGAAGTAGACGGCGATCCCACCGATTACCACCAGGCCGATTGCATAGCGTGAACGCCAGAAACTGTGTGGTGAGCCGTTTTCATCGAAGTGAGGGTTCATAGCGACTCCTGGGAAAGGAGATGGGTTACTTCGATGCAGCAGATGGCATGCGGTCCATCATCATCTGCATCATCGACTCCATCATGTCCATGCGCTTTTCCATCATCTGGTGGCGGGCGGCCATATCCCCGCCCATGCCGCCATGCATGCCCCCCATTTCAGGCATGCCACCCTCCATGGACTTCATCATGGCCATGCCATTTTTCATCAGCGCCATATGCTCGGCCATCAACGCCTGACGGGCTTCCGGCGTTTTGGCTGCAGCCATCTTTTCGTGCATGGCTTGCATGGCCTTCATTTGCTGGTCCATCGCCGCCATTTGCCCTTTGTCCATTGGCTGAGAAGGCGTCTTCTCGGTAGCCGCCGCGCTTGGCGCATCGGCCGGGTGATGTGTCGAGTGTTCATCGGTGTTTTGCGCCATGGCGCCCACGGACGCTGCGGCCAAACAAAGTCCGATCAGTAAATTTCGAACGTTGTTCATCATCATCTCCTTAGCACTGTTTTAAAGCCGGATGCCTTGGTCTGGGCGCTAGGCCTCACCTGGCACGACAAGCAAATTACTGCGCCGGCGTGAATGCTCATTTTTCGCGTCGTGCTCGGGTTGTACACCGACGGGCTATTATTGGGCACTCGGCGGCTCGAAGCTGATCCCGTTTGGCCCGGCGCCAACCTTATGGGTAGCAACGACCTTTCGGCTGCTCGTATCGATGACAGATACGGTGCCCGCTTCAATATTGCTGACAAACACATAAGCGCCGTCGCTGCTGATGGCCACACCATGGGCACCCTTGCCGGTGGTCACGGTGCCCAGGCTGCTACGCGTCTGGAGATCTACGATGGAGACTCGGTCGTCCGGATTCTGGCCACTGCCCTGATTCGCGACATAGACCTGGCGACCGTCAACGGTGGCCATCATCTGGATTGGCGTGCGGCCGACATCAACCTTGCTGATCACCTTGCGTCTGGCCGTGTCGATGATGCCAAGCTGATTTGTCGCACTGAGCGAGACGAATGCCAGGCGACCGTCAGGGGCAAAGCCGACCTGGACAGGGCCTTTGCCCACGGGAATCTGCGCGGTTTCTTTGAGTGTGACGACATCGATAAGCGATACGCTGTCGCTCTTCATGTTCGCGATATAGAGTGTCCGGCCATCAGGGCTCAAGCGCAGCCCATGGGGATAACGCCCAGTTGGAATACCGGGCAACTCGATTCGCTGCTCAAGGTCAAATACTCGCACCTGGTTGGCAGCGGAATCGGTCACAAAAGCTCGCAGCCCGGTGACGTCGGTGACCACATGAGCCGGGTGATCGCCTGCCGGGAAGCTGAACGGTGGCCTGTCCAGCGCGCTGGTACTGAACACCAGCAACTGCCCACCGGGCTTTTCACCGCTCGAATGCCCCGCATGTCCAGCCACTCCAACAACCAGAAGCAAGCTGCCGTCGGGCGAAACCTGTAGGTTGTGGGGTGCGATCGGCAAGGCGACCGTGCTCACATCACCTGTCGCAAGATTTACCTGGCTAATGGAAGCGGACCGTTCATTGGCCGTGTAGACGTTACCCGTAGGGTTTGCCATGACCAGCCCCAGAGGGATGAGCAGGAATATCCCCAAGGCCATAGAACTAAACCGCTTGGCAGTCATCATTGTGAATGAGCTCCAACGAGGGGCCGGGGTATGTGAGCCAGGCTGGCCTATACATTTACTCAAGATAAACACCAATCGCGAAGCATTTTCTTGATCAGCGTCAACGTCCACAGCTTGACTCGGCACTGGGTGATCGAAGGCCGTCCATTTCTTGGGGAGTATTGCTGGCTATCCCGACCCGGAGTCAGTCGACATCAGGCTGTATATGAAGAAACCGCGCCATGAAACATGGCACGGCGGCTTGCCATCTGAGCGGTAACGAGACTTAGCGACTGACTTTGGTTGGGTAACCAAGCGCCTGGACCAGTGCACCGACGCGTTCCGCCTCGATGTTGCTTTGGACACTCACTGTACCGGCAGCACGATCAACGATCACCTTCGCGTCGCCATCGGCAGCCTGGATGGCCTTGGTGATCTTGTTGACACAACTGCCACATCCCATACCGGAAACTTCCAAAACGAACATAGCGGGCCTCTCATGCTGGTACGGCTTTTCTCGCCGCATTTACAGCTTCAACCTTGACACGATGACAAGGTCAAGGCCCGGTCAAAGGATTTATCTTCGCCCTGAAATCTTGTCCAACTCCTCTGGCGGCGGCCCCTGCTGCATCACAATTGTCCCTTACGATCTTGGCAGAAGATGGCGGACGTCGCAGTTGCCCGATGTCCTCCATCAGGACCAGATTGGCGCCGAACTCGCGGACATACCCGCTAAGGCCAAAGCCCTAGACAGTCAGTCATATGGATCAGGCGTTGAAACGCTGATGGCGGAACTTCCTCTCATAGGTTGCGGTGTGCCCATTTCAGTCTGTGACTACGCGCTTCAGCCGCAGTGCGTTGAATACCACGGAAGCCGAACTTACGCTCATGGCCAATGCCGCAATCATCGGTGACAATAGATGGCCGGTAAGCGGGTAGAACAAACCTGCCGCCAGCGGTATGCCCATAGCGTTGTAGAAGAATGCGAAGCCCAAGTTTTGACGCATGTTCTTCACCGTGGCCACGGATAGTGTTCTGGCCCGCAGGATGCCCATCAGGTCGCCCTTGACCAGCGTCAACTGGGAGCTGTTCATGGCAACATCGGTGCCAGTTCCCATGGCGATCCCGACATCAGCCCGGGCCAGCGCAGGGGCATCGTTGATCCCATCTCCTGCCATGGCAACCCGGCGCTTATCGCCCTGCAGGAGCGCCACCAGTTGCTCCTTGTCCTCGGGTTTCACTTCTCCGTGGACTTCCTCGATGCCGAGTTGTTTCGCGACCGCACGTGCCGTAGTCAGGCCGTCGCCGGTGGCCATGATGACCTTCACATCTTCTGCCTGTAGCCGGGTTACCGCCTCCTTGGAGGTGGGTTTGACCGGATCGGACACCGCTAGCAGGCCAGCGAGCACGCCATCGACGGCCAAGTACATGATACTCATGCCTTCCAGACGCAGCTGCTCGGCGCGGTCTCGCAACGGACTGGTGTCGAGGCCAGCCTCTTCCATCAAGGTCGTGTTGCCAAGCTGCAGCCGTTTGCCGTTCACCTGGCCACGTACACCGATCCCAGAGCCCGACTCAAACGCCTCTGGCTTGGACAAGCTGTGTCCATGCGCTCGCGCATGATCGACAATCGCATGTGCCAGCGGATGCTCGCTGCCTTGGTCCAGGCTGGCGGCAAGGCGCAAGACTTCGGGTGGCATGAACTGCCCGGTACCGACCACGCTATGAAACACTGGCCGGCCCTCGGTGAGGGTCCCGGTCTTGTCGACGATCAGCGTGTCGATCTTGCAGAGGTTCTCGATAGCACTGGCGTCTCGGAAGAGCACGCCACTGCTGGCAGCCTTCCCGGTAGCGACCATGATCGACATGGGAGTGGCTAGGCCGAGCGCGCAGGGGCAGGCAATGATCAGGACCGCGACCGCATTGATCAGGCCGAAGACCCAGCCAGGCTCCGGTCCGAAAAGCCCCCAGCCGAAGAGCGTGACCAGCGCGACCAGAATCACCCCCATGACGAAATAGCCGGCCACGGTGTCCGCCATCCGCTGCATCGGGGCTTTCGAGCGCTGAGCCCGCGCGACCATCTGCACGATTTGCGAGAGCACTGTCTCGGCGCCGACCTTCTGCGCCGCCATCACAAGGCTGCCGTGGGTATTCAGCGTGGCACCGATGAGTGCATCCCCAGCTTTCTTCATCACTGGCACGGGCTCGCCTGTCAGCATGGATTCATCGATAGCACTTTCGCCTTCCAGGACCACCCCGTCGACCGGCACCTTCTCGCCAGGGCGAACGCGCAGGTGGTCGCCCGTATGCACGTGGGTGAGCGGAATATCTTCCTCCTGACCATCGGCCCCGATGCGACGGGCCGTCTTGGGGGCAAGACCCAGGAGCGACTTGATGGCGGCGGAGGTTTGTGAGCGCGCCTTGAGCTCGAGCATTTGGCCGAGCAACGTTAATGAGATGATGACTGCAGCCGCTTCGAAGTAGACACCGATGCGGCCATCCTGCATGAAAGTCGTCGGGAAAACCTGCGGGAACACTGTGGCCGCAACGCTGTATAGGTACGCCGCAGCCGTTCCCAAACCTATCAGGGTCCACATATTCGGGCTGCGATTACGAATCGATGCGACCCCACGCACGAAAAACGGCCAGCCAGCCCATAGTGTCACGGGAGTGGCCAGAATCAACTCCACCCAATTCTGTGTGGCACCATGCAGCAATTGGAGTTGGTGGGCAGTCATGGCCAACACGGTCACGATGACCGTCAGGGGCAAGGTCCACCAGAAGCGGCGGGAGAAGTCCTTGAGTTCCGGGTTCTCGTCTTCCTCAAGCTCCGGTATTACCGGCTCTAGGGCCATGCCACAGATTGGGCAACTGCCCGGCCCACGCTGGCGGATTTGGGGATGCATCGGGCAAGTGTATTCGGCGTCCGCCGCGTTGCTTGGCTGCGGGGCAGCCGAGTGGAGATGGCCCGCGTGTTCTTGGTCCTGGGGAGGGCTAAGATAATGCACAGGCGCTGCGCGGAATTTCGTCAGGCACTTTTCACTGCAGAAGCGGTATGTCCTTCCCTCGTATAGCTCGAAGTAGCGACTATCCGGTGGCACCGTCATACCGCATACCAAATCGCGCTGACTACCATCCGGTTGCTCATACGGGTGCGAGTGGTCATGGTCATGGTCATGGTCATGCTGGCACGATTCGGTGTGCATGAAGTAGTTCCCTTTGTTGTCCGGTTTGGACGAGTTTTCACCCTTCTGGTGAGAATACCCGCCATGGTTGTGCCCGAAGAGTTGCGTCAGCGGACAGAGCAACAAAATTAAATAACTGTAGTGCCTGTGACAGGTGGCCATAGTGCACGAGCCACATAAAACAGGCCAAATATGGCCAGCATGATCAGTGCAATACCGCCTTTAGTCCGCCAAAAAGGTATTGCCAGATCTGTACCACGGCGATGGGCTCCATCATGATCAACTCCCAAGCTGGGTGGGAAATATCGGCCGCTGCCGTATTGTCCAGCCTAGACAACATCTCCTTGAACAGCTGTGACGCCAATCAATGCTCCTGTAAGCGTGTCGATTATTGTTGTGGTGTAGCGTCATGGCATAGATCATTTCTGGAGGTTGCTGATCCTGCTGCTGCACCAGTGGTTGCCCTTCGACAATGCGCTGGCTGCCTTGTACCCCGGCGAGGGAGTGCCCAAGCCGCTGGAGGAGTACGACGCCGGCTCCCGGTGGGGAACGCCGTCCATGCTTTCCTGCCTGGACGGCCTATACTTGCTCGACCCCTTCTACCAGGCCTGTCAGGAAGGCCTGCCCAGTGGGCTGTAACGCCTGGAGGAGATCGCTTCTGACCAGTTCCGTCAAAGCGAGTACTTCCTCAGTTACTTCCACGCCAACGCATTGGAAGACGAGGTGCAGTTCGTTCTCCAGTTGCCGGCCAAGGTAGCCTTATGCGATCTAACAGCTCAAGCCCCAGACCTGATACATGCGGTGCGGTACAGCGCTGATCGGGTCACTCTTCGCTGTTCCCCTTCCAGCTTTGCCTTTGCCCACAGCAGACGTCGGAGATGAAACTGCTCGGCGGACTCACAAACCTGCTCCAGTGCTCTCGCACAAGGCTTTGATCTGGCCATCTTTGCTTGAATGGCTGACCCGTGGCAGGGCGTTGGCCGTGTTTTCTTCGTGCGTGTTGAGCCCAAGGCGAGCGCGATCCACCATCCACAGGCCGCTACTGCCGCGCGCCAATTCTATGCCGGCACTACTCGTCAAAAAATAGGTGAGTGCTTACCCGGCAGGCAATGGGCTACTATCGAGCCCTATATCTATCCGAAAGGGTTAGCTCCGTTGCCAGGGAATTGCATGCAGGCCATCGATATTGAAAACGCGATCGTTCTTCCTTGGGGGCTTGGCTCAAGATCGCCCCATGACCTGTTTTCTGTGTGCGCAGAAATCATTAACTGCCCTGGTGACATCGTTTTAGACGCTAGCAACCTCTCGTATATCGATCCGTTAGGGATGGCCACGCTGCGAGCGTTGTTTGAAAACCAGTTGGTCCAGAAGCGAGTTTCGATGCAGTTTTTGAGCAGAGACCTGACCTCCTACCTGGCCAGGATGGATTTTTTCAAGGACATTGATGTAGAGGGTGTAGATCTATCGGGGGTAGGACGTCGAAACGACCGAAGCACCTCGTTGGTGGAAATCACCAAAATCAGCGAACACCATCAAGCAGAGGCTGCAGCCTCTCGCCTCGCTAGAGCTATTACGGGAAGGTTGACTCAATCGGACCCGGATGCCCCAGTCGACGAGCACACGGGACGGAATGAGTTTGACTCCTACCGGGGCCCTCTGGAGTATTCGCTCAAGGAGCTATTGGAAAACTCGCTTACTCACGCCCGCAGAGAGGGACGTGGTGACGCCGCCGTTTGGCTGACCTGTCAGTTTTATCCAAAATTGAACCTTGTACGCATGGCCATCGTCGATAATGGGTGTGGGTTTCTCGCGACACTGAGGAATCACCCTGAGCTTCATGACCGCACGCATTTGCACGCGATCGAGGCGGCACTCAAACCGCGAGTGAGCTGCAACCGGGGTGCGATGGCCCAGATCCTGGGTAGCGAGAACCAAGGTATCGGGTTAACAACTACCGCAAAAATTGCAGACGCGGCGGGCGGTGGTTTGATCATCGTGAGCGGCAATGGCATACATGACACAAAGCGTCGGCAGTCTCAGGAGCTGCATGATGCGCTGTGGAATGGTGTATCGATCGCGTTTAGCTGTACCCGTGAGCTGCTGCCCACCATTTCGATCAGTGACTTGCTGCCGAAGGACGATGCAGGACAGGTTGACGACGATCTCGACCTAGATCTGAATTTCCGCTAGCTCTGGCTTTTTGATAGCTCGAGGGCTAGAGTCGATCATGCAAGGAGCGGTAAATGGGAGATTCAGCGTCAACTGAAACTCTCGGGCTGCAAAAAAGGATTATGCAATACAAGGGGTTACGACATGCAAACTCAAATTCGATTAAGTAGGGATAGTTCTATCCGAACGTACGGAATGCGAGCTTCAGCGATCCCCTACCGTACCGAAATCGAACGCTCGCTCAGCAGTGGTGAGAGCGTTGTCATAGATTTCGCTGGGAACGATGTCACTCAGTCCTTCGTCGACGAGTTGATCGGGGCGCTGATTCTGAAGGAGGGTCGCCAGGTGGTATCGCGCCTTGCCTTTGAAAACTGCACCAACGATGTCAAAGGAATCATTAAATTTGTGGTCCATGATCGAGTTCGACAGCTGCAAAAAATGCCCGCGTGACGGATCCGCATTGAATTTAAGGCCCTCAATATTGAGGGCCTTTTCATTGGTGCCAGGCAAAAGATAGCCGTCTTGAGTGGCCCCCATAGCTCGCCCTGAAAAGCGAATGTCAGGGGACACACCGCAGAAAAGCGTTCTGTAGCGGAGGAATACGTGGAAAACGGAGCTTAGGTTTCCTCATTGAGATGTGTAGAAATCCATCGCGACTCACCTATGCAAAGGCTGCGAAAAGCCTGAATCTACTGGGGTATCGTGGCGTGAGATATGTGCAAAAAAATGTGCACAGCATCTGCGGATTGGAGAGCTGGCTTGGCTCCTTAAGTAAAACCATCAAGCTGCAACGGACCTGCAACTCCTGCGGCTTGAAGCAAAGCGGGTAATACCACCCCTGAGCCCTACGAGGTGGTGTTCCGGTTTTTGACCAAACGAGAGCACGCCAGGCGCGCAAATGAGCTGCACGACCAGCTGAATGAAGTGCTCGGGGTGGCCAGAAATCTCAACGATGGGCTGTACTTCGGTGGAGCAGACGTCACGGTGCTACAAGACTTTACCATGCTCGATGCGGAAGACTTCGTGCGGTACAACCTTCACGACTGGCTCAGTGTTGGGGATACCGATGAAGATGAAGAAGGTGCCGATGATGCTGACTGAGCTGCTATCGGCCTCCCCTTTAGGATCTGGGTTTGACCTTAGCTGACCGGCTGCTCTACAAACCAATTGATTTTCTCCGGAGCCGGTGTCACTGTCGCTCCAAGAATAGCCCCCACGCCTCGGGCAGGTCCCAGACCTGTACTGCGCATCAGGGGGTTAGTTGTTTCTAGGGCCCGCCCAGGTCGATCAGGCATGCTTTGGGCTGGCCTCAAACCAGTGGGTGACCACCAAAAGGGTCAGTTAGGCCTACTGCTGCCTATCCTCGCTCGTTACCATCCAGAAACCCTCTATTGATACGGTTTCAGCAAAGATGGATGTCTATAAGCTCCGCATCGAAGACACAGAAAGCAAGATCATCGACAAGGAAGGTTTCGAGGCCGAGACCTTCCGCAGAGATCCGTGGTACCAGCCTGGAAGTGCGGGCAAGCTAGCTCAGTTTGCTGTATGCCCGGCATGCGACAACCCTGTCCAGCTGGTTGGGCTGTATGAGCTACCGCCTAACGTGAAGAACCCATTCGGGAAACATGCTACTAAGAGCATTCGCGGCATCGCTCCATTTGATAGTGAGGCCCGTAACGATTGCCCGTACTTCAAGCCTCGCCAGCATAAGAAAACAGAACGAAAAACCAGGTTTGACGGCGTCCCGCGGAAGATTCTCAAGCTATTGATCGAACAGTTCGATCGCGTGGTTTACATCCTGGAGAAAGAGACCCAACTGGTCCTTTCCGAGAACGCGTTGAGAGGCATGCTGCAGCGTTACAAGGGAGAGCGTGGCTACCTCTATACCGGCGCGACGCTTCGCAATGTGCCATGGATCTTTGCTTACATGTCGGACGCCACCCGCCTGTTTGGCCAGAAGGTCAGTGGAAATGCTGAGCTGGTGAAAGCTATTGCCGCTGAGGTGCCGGGGGCGGAAATCAGCAGCACTGGTCGGCTGGAATCGAAGAAGGTGCCTGGTTCGAAGGCGGCATATTTTGATCTCAAAATGAGTTTCATCCGCCATCGAATCGTCAAAGACAGTGAAGCGTCTGGCTTGGTTGAAAGCATGGAGTTTGTAGTGTCACAGCCTCGCGGAGGTGAGCTTGAGCACATTCACAAGGAAGTCATCAAATTCGATTCGGCTTGGTTCGAATCTCTTATCCGGATGCCGGTTGATCATCCTTATCGCAGAATGGATAGAGTGAAGATGGCCCGGGAGGAACTGGGCGATCTGCTGGAGCTGACTCAGGCCTGAGGAGGCCTGCTGTAAACCACTTTTTTTCACTGTAAACCACAGTGGTTTACAGTGAAAAAAGTGGTTTACAACGTAGCTATGACACGCGCCCTGGCCACTCCCCAGGCCAGCGCGCTCCTCATTGGTTCGTTCAGCCGGACGTCGAACACCTGTGCTGCTCGGGGCCTTGCCACGCCGCGGTGTCCTATAATTCATCTTCAGCTGAGTGGAGCAAAATGTTGTGAAGCGCACATTCATTGGAATGGTCGAGGCTGGTGAGCCACTGATGAGGCAAGCGCTTGAAGCTATCCGACAGGCCCACGAAGCGGAGGCTGCTGGATTGCCAGACCTTGAGGTACAGCGTCTTCACCTATTGGCAGATTCGCTCTATCAGGCGGTCATTGATTTTCAGCTCCTCAAAGCAGGTAAACCACCGTCGACTATCCAGTGAGGACCTGCCGCTACATGACGAAAAAGATACCAGCTCTTCTCCCCGACCACCCCATGTATACCGACGCAGTGGATGCGATGAAGCAATACCACGAGGCGCAGGCTTCTGGCTCATCTGCCGAAGAGGTTGAGCGCCTGCGTCAAATCGCAGAATCA
This sequence comes from Pseudomonas sp. CIP-10, assembly GCF_020911845.1. Classification (NCBI taxonomy): domain Bacteria; kingdom Pseudomonadati; phylum Pseudomonadota; class Gammaproteobacteria; order Pseudomonadales; family Pseudomonadaceae; genus Pseudomonas; species Pseudomonas sp. CIP-10. The sequence goes on from NZ_CP087160.1 coordinate 40,647, forward strand.
CAATTTCGGGCTGTCAGCGAGTATCAGCTCAACGCTCTGGGATATCAGTCTCGTCGTCCGCACTGAAGGGATAACCGATCCGGAGGTAGCTTCAGAATCCATCAAGCCAAGCGGAAGACTCACGACGCGGTCCGATTGATCAGCGAGACGGTCGGGAGGGTTTGCACACAGCCCCAAAAAAAAAGCAGCTCCCGAGAGCTGCTTTTTTCTTACTCCCCCTTTTTGTGCTTGTGGGGTTTCAGGTCCGGATGGTCCTTCTGCTTTTCAGGGGTGACTCGCTGCCTTTTGTCCGGAGTGCCATCTTCATTGGTGCGCTTTGGGCCTGGCTTGATGCTCATGCAAAACTTCCTTTTCCGCTTGGGTTGTTGAATGCAGCTATGTAATTAGTCCAGCTTCTCTCAGCTGTCAAAGCAGGCTGGTGCAGAACCGCCTGGCCGATGATCCGGTCCACATCGAACATTCAGAGGCCAGAATAAGAGCCTCCGACAAAGGGCTTACAAGGGGCAGTGAAATCCAGCGCTGAGCGATACGAAGACGTCTGGACGTTCATCATGCCGAGCACGGTGTGGAACAGGTTGTCGTGGCTCAGCGGTGACGTGGTTTGAGCTTTCAAACAACCCACGTTGACCTTTTCGCTCTTCGCGAGCGAGTCAGACATCCAAAGTACCAACGGCACCTTTGTTTGCTCGTCAGGAGCCATCGCGTAAGGCAGCCCGTGTAGATAGAGCCCACCCTCCCCCAGCGATTCGCCGTGGTCCGAAACGTACATCAGCGCAGTGTCGAACTTGGTGTTGGCCGCCAGGATATCGATGAGATTTGCAGTCACATAATCGGTGTAGAGGATTGAGTTGTCGTAGGCATTGACCACCTCCTCCTGCTTACATTTGTCGAGCTCGTTGGTCTCGCACACCGGTGCGAATTTCTTGAATTGCGAGGGGTAGCGCTTGTAGTAGGCCGGGCCGTGACTGCCTTTGTAGTGGAGCACCAGGACAGCATCGCCTTCCTGGCGCTTGATGAAGTCTTGCATCTCCGTGAGCAGCACCCCGTCCTTACACTCCTCGCTGGTGCACAGTTGGGAATCCGCGTGAGAGGCAGCCTTGTGGTTGGGAACCCTGTCGCAGACCCCTTTGCACCCCGAGTTGTTGTCAGTCCACATGACACTGATGCCAGCGCGTTGAAGCACGTCGAGCAGCCCTTCTCGGCTCTTGGCCAAGCCATCTTTGTACTGGGCCTTACCCACGTCCAGGAACATGCATGGCAGCGAGACCGCGGTAGCGGTACCGCAGGAGCTCACGTTCGTGAAGCTAATGACATTTCGCTTTTCTAGTTCCGGATTCGTTTCACGGGAGTAGCCGTTGAGGGAGAAGTTGGCGGAGCGAGCGGTCTCTCCTACTGCCAGTACCAGCAGCCTGGGTTTACGAGCCGCACCCTGTCGATTAACTACCGCATCAGTACCAATGGCCGTCAGCGTTTTAGGTGAGGCCAGCTGACGCTTCAGGTACCCATGGCCAGCCGCAAACAAGTTGGTAGGTACCAGAATCAGCCGGATCTCCCGATTGTTGCGCAGCAAGGAGGCATACGACTGGTACTGACTCAACGCGATGCCAGATAAGGTCAACAGAGCGAGCGACAGAGCAATGAACCTGCTGACCAAAGCTTTGGCCCAAGGCTTGCGCCGGAGGGGAACCCGGGCAATCAGGTAGACGGGCAACACCCCAACCATTGCGACCCAAAGACCGAGCTTCCAATTCAGCAGCTCGGTTGCCTCAGCGACGTCGGTCTCCACAACGTTGGTGAACATTGTGTAATCGATCACGATGCCGTAGGCATTCATGAAGTAACTCGCAAAAGACGCGCTGATCAGTACCAGGCACAGTATGGGTTTGGCCAGCCGCCCCCATGACAGCAAGCTCAGAACGGTAAACACCCATGCGAATACTATGACTGGGAGGCTAGCCGCTAGCTGCCAGTTCACTTCATCGGTTTTGAATACCAGCTTCCAGAGCACGTTCCAGAGCTCAGCGTTCGCGAATAGCAGTAACCAAAAAGTCACCAGGCCGATTAGCAAATTAGTACTGATGCCTTTCTGCCGCGCATTGCGAATAGCAAAGATCCATTTGCTTAACAGGGTGTGAACAATGGATTTGGAAGGTGTCATTATCAAACTCTGGAAGCTGCTTATCCATGGCGGTAGCTATGGAGTTAGCGGGAGCTACAAGGCAAACCGTCGACAGATGCTGAGCGATTGCGCAATGTGCGGAGCGTCAGAGGCCTTAGGCCCCTAGGCGTTGGGGACGCTTAGTATGTGTGAGGCATAGGGATAAAAAGAGAAATGAATCTCGCTGAGCGCATTATTTCCGGGACCTGATAACGACACGATGACCTCGGGATTACAATGCTGACAGAAATCCAATTACTGCTGTTTTGATTGTCATTGATCACGCTATGATCAAAATTAGGGGAATACTACCCACCAAAAGCAATGCTCCGCTCAGCTAGATAAATTTAATTTCACAAACAAAACGGTTTCGTTTTGTCGTAGGCTAATTTTGAACTTTCAATTCAACTTACAAGTCTTTCTCGCGAGCAGAACATAATTTTCAACTTTTGCTCGTTAATATGTCACCCATCAATGAGGGGCGAATACCATGAGCTTTTTCAAAAACATCCTGGGCGGGCACCATGGCCGTGGAAACCACGGTGGAGGCAAGCACCACAGCGGGGGACATGGGGCCGAGCAATATGATCGCCATGGCCGGCAGCAGGGCTGCGACGGCGGTAATCAGGTGTATGACGGCGGGCGCCCTCCCACTCCTGCCCCCATCAAAGATCTGCAGGGCTGCAGGCAGTGCCGGACGGCCAACGATCCGTCAGCACGCTTTTGTCTAAACTGCGGAACACCGCTATCGAGTGGTTGCACCGCCTGCGGCTCGCTGCTGAGTGCAGGAGCAAGATTTTGCAGTCAGTGTGGCCAAGCGACGCTCTAAGGCTAGGTAGACAGGAAGGCCAACGAGACCACAACCCTGCGCAAGGAGAAATACGTGGGTTCAAATCATGACCATGGCAGCGCTGCAGTACGCGAGGGGCATCAGAAGAAGCTAATCATGGCGCTCGGCTTGACTGGCAGCTTCATGATTGCAGAAGTGATCGGTGCGTGGATTACCGGCAGCCTGGCGCTGCTGTCGGACGCATCTCACATGTTCACAGATACTGCCGCCTTGGCGATCTCACTGATTGCACTTCAGATAGCCAAGCGGCCGGCGGATCAGAAAAGAACCTTCGGCTATGCGCGCCTGGAAATTCTGGCTTCGACGTTCAACGCCGTGCTGCTCTTCCTGGTGGCGATGTACATCTTGTATGAGGCCTACCAGCGCTTCTTCATGCCGGCGGAGATCGCTACCGGAGCGATGATGTGGATCGCAATCGCCGGCCTGATCATCAACCTAATTTCGATGCGCCTTCTGGCATCTGCGAGCAACGAAAGCCTCAACGTCAAAGGAGCCTACCTCGAAGTTTGGAGCGACATGCTCGGCTCGCTTGGCGTAATCATCGCGGCACTTATCATCCGCTTCACCGGCTGGACCTGGGTCGACACGATTGTCGCTGTGGCGATCGGCCTTTGGGTTCTGCCGCGGACGTGGCAGTTGCTTCGCGAAAGCCTGGGGATCCTCATGGAGGGTGTCCCGAGGGGGCTCGACGTTACGGCAATCGAGGCCACCATCCTCGGAGTAGATGGCGTGACGGACGTTCATGACTTGCACGTGTGGGCTGTCAGCAGTGGCAGTAACGTGATGACGTCGCACGTAGTGGTTCGGGATTCTGCAGATGGGGATGCTGTGTTGGCGGCCGTCGTGGATGCTGTCAGCGATGCATTCGAAATCCATCACTGCACCATCCAGATCGAGCGGGCAGCTTTCCACGAGAGCGTTCCCTCACCCTCGCACTGACCGATCGGTAAACACCATGCAAACACATCACCCTCCTGGCTGAGGGTGATGTTGCAAAAAAAATGCGGTGAGGGATGCCGTAAACGGCAGGAGCGCTTCAAGGGGGTTGGTGAATGGCTTCGCCTGCCCTCGTCAACAACCTCCAGAAGGCTCAGCGATGGCCTGGATCATCACGAAGTACCTACTCACTGCCGGTATAGTGATTCTCGTGTCAGAGCTGGCGAAACGCAGCGACAAGCTGGGCGGCTTGGTCGCCGCCCTACCCTTGGTCACGGTCGTGACGTTGGTCTGGCTCTATTTAGAGAACCAGAGCATGGAGAAGATCTCCAACCATGCTTGGTACACGTTCTGGTACGTGCTTCCGACCCTGCCGATGTTTATTGCTTTTCCATTGCTGCTACCTAAGCTCGGCTTTTGGCCGACACTGATCAGCAGCATCCTCATCACAATGGCCAGCTTCGGAGGCTTCGCCATACTGCTGCGCCGGTTCGGCATTGAGCTTCTATGATCCGGTGGCCGCAGGGATCATCTTGATGAGTCTTAACGGCTATTAACACACTCGCCCTTCACCAGGTAGCGAACCATGTGCAGTTCGCCTTTCGAGTCTTCGTAGGTCATCATGCTTCTTACATTACCGCAGTACCGCACATTGGGTGATACATACACCAACTTACCAACGTCCAGGTCCATGCCATAGGCGTAGTCTTCTAGTTGAGGCATGGGCTTTTTTACGCGTTGAGCATAATCCGCTGTAGCCTCTCTAGCAGTACGCTCGATGTGTTTATTGATCTCCATACCGCTTTGGGCATTGGCTGTTAGTGATGTAAAGAGCATAAACACGGCGATCGCTGATACAGTAGTGTTCATAAGAAGTCCCTTAATAAAAAAGCGCCCGTAGGGGGGCGCTAAAATTCACCTACCAAAGGAGCGTATGGTTTACAGGTGAATGCACTGGCGCGAACAACTGCTCGGTGCTCTTGCCAAGCTGCTTTGAAATGAGACAATTTCCAAAGCAGCGATGCCTCTTCCGCTGCCCTTAAACTAGCAAAGGAGGCTAACACCAAGATGATCGTGCAATTACAATTTGGACATGTAATAGATTGTAAGATAATTATTCGAGAGAATATCGAGCCGCCACGTGAACTAATTTGCAGAAAGGCGCTGCGGTTTGCGGCCGTGCATGGGGTCTGCCTGCGTGGCGCCCTCGATCCAAGGCCAGTACCAGTCCTTGCAAGCTAACGACCGAAATGCTGCCTGTCCTGGCCGATTCCACCTGCCAGGCGAATCTGTCATACACCGCCGCAGGCCCCAGAATCCGCTATGCTTAGGGGTGGAGCCTGCATGACTGTCAGAAATCTTGCGGCTACATTACAAATTTGTAGGATTTCGCCGCGGCCAGCTTCTTCGCGTTAAGATTCAAGCGTCCTCAGGTGACCCGGCGTATGGACAGAGGTAGCGACTACCACATGCCATACCCTCAGCCAAACTTTCGAACAGCCTGCAACCATAATCTTGGCGGATTAGGCCAACTCCTTCCTCACACCTTGAGATAAGTTATGCGCGTTCTAGTTGTGGAAGACGAAATTAAAACTGCCGAATATCTTCAGCAGGGCCTATCCGAAAGCGGGTATGTCGTAGATATCGTGCACAACGGTGTAGATGCTCTGCACTTGTTCAACACTAATGTCTATTCGTTGGTCCTCCTGGACGTGAACCTCCCGGGTATCGACGGCTGGGACCTGCTGGAAACCATCCGTAAGACCAGCCGGGTCCGCATCATCATGCTGACCGCCCGCGGACGCATCAATGACAAGCTCAAGGGCTTGGACGGCGGCGCGGATGACTACCTTGTGAAGCCATTCGAATTCCCTGAGCTGCTTGCTCGCATCCGTTCGCTGCAACGCCGTGGTGATGAGTTAGTCGAGAAGAGCTCGCTGAAAATTGCCGATCTGGAACTCGACTCCGTCCGCCATCGCGTCTTCCGCGGTGGCACACGCATCGATCTCACCACCAAGGAATTTGCGCTTCTGCACCTGCTCATGAGCCGAACGGGCGAAGCGCTGACTCGCTCTCAGATCATCTCGTTGGTCTGGGATATGAATTTCGATTGCGACACCAATGTCATCGATGTAGCCATCCGGCGCTTGCGCTCGAAGATCGATGACCCGTTTGAAACCAAGCTCATTCACACGCTTCGTGGCGTTGGGTACGTTTTTGAGGAACGCGCATGAGGCCATTCAGCCTGGCTGCAAAGCTGGGGTTAAAAGTTGGGTTGATGAGCGCAGCGTTGCTGCTTCTGTTCGCCACCTTTGGCTATCTGATGGTAGGCAAGGCTCTGGAAAGAAATGCCAGAGCAGACCTGGAAGTAAAGATGGCGGGGATGGCTCACAACCTGTCCACCATCCCGGACATCTCCGGCGTCAACGCGGATGCGCATCAGCTTGTCGATTTGGTCATGGGCCACAACAACCTGTATGTGAGCATATTCGATACCTCACAGAATCAGACTCCCCTGCTCTCGATTGGCTCGAAACAGGTCAATCTGGAGGTGCACAAGTTTCAGCCGGCGGCCCAGCCCAAAGAGCACGAATGGCGTGATACGCAGGACCGTCCTCTGCTGAGTGCTTCTCGAATCATGCGTTTGGGCGATGGAACAGAGGTCAGCGTCTATATGACCATGGACCAGTCATCCAGTGAGGCGCTGCTCGATGCGTTGCTGACCTGGGCCTTGATGATGTCCCCCGTCATCCTCGCACTGATCTTGGCCATTGGCTGGTGGACTGTGCGCAGAGGCCTGCTACCACTGACCAAGTTCCTCAAGATCGCCTCGAAAATCTCAACCGAGAGCCTCGACCATCGCCTTCCAACTGATGGGATGCCGGCAGAACTCAAAATGCTCGCCGACGGCATCAACATCATGCTGGCTCGCCTGGATGATGGGGTTCAGCAGCTCTCGCAGTTTTCTGACGACCTTGCTCACGAACTTCGAGCACCGCTTTCCAACCTGATGGGCAAGGCCCAGGTTGCCTTGACCAGAGAACGATCGCTTTCCGAGTACCGGGAGGTTCTGGAGTCGTGCACAGAAGAGCTGGACCGCATGAGCCGCATGGTTTCCGACATGCTGTTCTTGGCCCAGGTCAGTCATCCAGCATCAATGGTGGAGTTCGAATCCGTCTCCTTGGTCGACGAGGTTCAGCGAGTGTGCGATCTCTTCAGCATTTCAGCAGAAGAAGGCGAGATTCAGCTGCAGATCTCCGGCAGTGATGACGTGGTGCGCGGGAATCGCCTGATGGTTCAACGTGCCGTCTCGAATCTGGTCTCGAACGCGATCCGTTACTGCCCTCGCGGCCGCACGGTCTACGTTAAGGTGCAGCATAGTGCGAGCGGTACGACGTTGAGTGTCGGCAACCCCGGCCGTGGTATTGCCAAGGAACACCACGCGCACTTGTTTGAGCGGTTCTACCGTGTGGACAAGAGCCGAGCACGGAGCGAAGGCGGTACCGGTCTTGGCTTGGCCATTGTGCAGTCGATCATGAGTCTGCACCAGGGATCGGCGAGCGTGGAGGTGACCGAAGAAAACTTCACCTGGTTCCACCTTCACTTTCCGGAAGCCCAGCAAATGCAGCCGGCAATGACCGCCGCTTAAATTGCGCAGACACGATTAGGCCCGTCAATCGACGGGCCTTTTGTTTGCCTCAATGCATCAGTGCCGAAGGACCACAGGGTCCATGGGCGACCGCAGAATCACCGACTTAATAATCTTCTGTTCGTCAGGATTGGCGTTTTTCCACAGGTGTGAGAAGTACTGAGCATTCACTTTCTCTTGAGCACTTACGCTGCCGGCGGCATCGATCAGGCGCATGGTCGAGTAGACACAGATCAGCGCCAGAATGAAGAACGCCGTGGCGACCACCATCACATAACGCTTGGCCAGCACCGGTGCCCGCTTGAGCTCCTGGATAGAGGCGTCCGCCGCCTTTGTCGCTGCTGTAAGCTCCGAGATCAGTGGCTGGATGGCGGTGTCGACTCCGCGGCATGCAGCTGAATACGCTGATGCAGCAGCGCGCAAGGCAACCTCCTCCGCGTTCGACCAAGCCTTCTCCGCCTTTCGCACCTCCTCCTGAATCTGCCGGCCGACAGCGTCCACCTGCTCCACCAGTTCGTTCGACCTCTCCAAAACAGCGCTGGAGGTGCGCGTCTGCGAGGTCAGCTCATCGAGCTGGACAGTGAGTTTTTCAGTGCAGCGGCGAAAGTCACCGATAGCAACTGCCCAGGGCTCTATGTCATTCATGGCTATCTCCTAGGGCGGCCAACAACGCCGCGCTGAATTAACGCGCTAGATATCAAAATTGTAATTTAAGAGAAAATTCGAAGTCGCCCTCGACAGTGCCGAGATAGACATGATCCTTCCAGATTTGAAGATTTAACGCATCCTATCTGCAGCCAAAATTACGGAATTGTAATTATTGACTCACCTTGTCGTTAGCTTCGCGTTCCTAAACTACAAACCAACAAAGGCCGCTAATCAGGTTGGCCTAGTATGAGCCGAGGTTCACAATGAAATTTGTCAAATCTATCGCTATTGGCAGCCTGCTGCTGGGTCTCATGGGTACCGCTTACGCTGAAGGCGGCTTCGAGCGAACGAAACAGTTCAACGAGAACTTCCGAACCGAACAGGCTCGCCTATGGAGCGATGACTCTTCGGACCAGAACAAACAACAAGTCGCTCAAGAGCAAAAGAAAGAAAGCAAGGATGGTAAGGAACAAGCCGACAATTAATCGGCGGTTAAATAGGACTTCAAATGACGAAAGAAATCGACAAAAAAGCCAGGGTAAAACCTGGCTTTTTTGTGCTTGGAATTTAGCCTTCGTTCTTGCGAGGCGTTTCCGCATTGCTTTCTCCGGCCAGACCCTCGGCACCTTGTGCGGGGCGTTTCCAATGGCACAGCAGGAGCTGGCTGGCGTTCGCTTCGGTGATCGATGTGCAAGCTAGATCAGCGGGCAGACCATCCTTGCTGTCTCGCAAGCGCCTGGACAGATAGAACGAGCCATCCCGCGGCCACTTGGCAGGATCCTTGATGTTCTCGGACTTCCCGCTGCTGTAAAACTCCGACGAGTATGAGCGGCGGCCAGGATAGATCAGGGGAGCGGAATGAGCAGACTGCACATTGAGCCAGGCTTGAACCACATCCCGCTGATTCTGAGGGCGCTCCTCTAGTACCCCGGCGTAGATGATGCCCGCACCGATGATTGGCAACACCAATGCGCTCGCAGCGGCAGCCCAGGTGGTCTTCGGGCCAACTTCGCTGACCCGTGCAGACAGCAGCAATGCCCACGCTGGCAGCGCGGGTAGCAGGTAGGTCCACAGAATGTTGCCTGCAAATGTGAAGAAGACCGGTGTCGCCAAGGCCCACAGCCAGAGGTAGGCTTTGAAGCGCTGCATCGATCCACGCTTGCGGATCAACAGTGGTAGAAACAAGGCCCATGGCAGTAGCGACAATCCGAGCTGGATCCAGATGCTGCCGTACGGCTTGGCATGAGCACTACCATAGAGGTCCCCTGCCCAGTTACTGACGACGTAGCGGCTCCAGTGCTCACCAACGAAGAAGTACTCCATGAAGCCGGGCGTTTTCATCTCGGCCGCGACATACCATGGCACGGATATACCGAACATAAGTACAAGGCCGCTAATCCAGGGAAGCCTCAGTACCCGTCCCCATTCCTTGTAGATAACGAACCAGGCGAATGCCGGCGCCCCCATAAGCACCAGGGTCAGCGGCCCTTTGGCAAGCAAGCCCAGCCCGAGACCTGCGAACATCAGGTAGGCATCCGCCTTGCTGGCGCACTTCATCCAACGCCAGAAACCGTAGCTGGCCAGCAGAATCGAGAACGACAAAACAGGGTCAGTCAGCACAACACCGCTGGAGACCAGGCCAAGTGTGGTGCTGGAAAAAATAATGGCAGCCCAGATGCCGGCGTTACGAGAAATCTGCTGCGTGCCGAGTTTGATGATGATGAAACAGCTTGCCAGGTGGAGTAGCCACGCTGGGAAGCGCGCAGCGAACTCGTTAACGCCGAAGACCGTCATGCTCGCGGCCTGGGTCCAGAAGGACAACGGAGGCTTGCCCCAGAACGGTACCCCGTAGTCGAACATGGGCGTGATCCAGTCATTCAACTCGACCATCTTGCGAGCCATTTCAGCGTAACGGGCCTCAGATGTGTCCATCAGCGGGTAGATGCCCAGCCCCACCAAACGCAATAGCAAAATCGAACCCAGGACCCACCACAGCGTCCTCTCGTTCTTCAGGTTCAGCATTTCTTACCCTCGATCGAAGCCATCGAAGGGTGGAGTGACACGGGATCTGCCTTGTTGCTGTGCTTCAGGAAATAGAGAGGCCGGCGCTTCACTTCCGCGAGTGTCACGCCCAGGTACTCCCCCACCATGGCGACACCGACGCACATGAATGAAGCCATTCCGACGATCAGGTGATGGATGTCGAAACTGCCTGCCACAAGCGACGCAAGCATGTAGCAGATGCTGGAGACGAAAAGACCGAAACTGATGAGGCTGAAAATGCGCAGTGGTTTGCGAGAGAAGCTGACGATGCTCTCGATGGCCAGATTGAACAGGCCAGCTGCATTCCATTTGGTGCTCCCGGCATGGCGAACAGTGCGATTGTAGGGCAGTTCGATGGTACGAAAGCCTACCCAGCCGATCATGCCTTTGAGAATCCTGGAGCGTTCATCCAGGGCCCGCAGGGCTGCCAGCGGCGCAGGCCCAATCAATCGGAAATCGCTGACATCGGCCGGCATGTCCACCTTCTCCACCAGGCGCTGCATGACCCAGTAGTAAGCCCGGGCACTCATGCGCTTGAACCACGAATCACCGATTCTCAGGTTGCGCTGCATGTTCACCACGTCGTAGCCGCGTTGCCAGTAGTCCACCATGGCCGCGATGAGCTCTGGTGGATCCTGCAGGTCGACATCAATGAAGATCAGCGCACTGCCACGGGCATGGTCTATCCCGGCGCTCAGTGCAGCCTCTTTGCCGAAGTTGCGACTCAGGGACAGGCAACGTACAGATGACCCATCCTGATAGTGGCGAAGAATGTCGGCCGTCCGGTCATTACTGCCGTCGTCGACATAGAGGATTTCGCAGGAGACGGGTAAGCGCTTCACCACGCGGGTGATTCGCTGGTGGAACTCGGGGATGGTTTCCTCTTCCTGGAAGCAAGGGACCACGATGGTTAACAAGGGATCAGGGCGCTCGGGAAAGCGATGTAATGTCTGCATGATTGAATGTCCAAAAACGATGTGCAATGAATCCAAGTGCAGTGAGGCTTAAGGTCACTACGACTTGGGAGATGAGCGGTGACAGATTCGACTTGATGAGGAACCACATACCCACGCCATTGCCGAAGTTTGTGGTTAACGCGACCAGTGCAAACCTGACAGGCTGAAACTTACGAGAGCCATCTGCCACAAAACAGAGCGCCCTATTTCCAATGAAGCTCGCGATTGCGCCAACCATGCCGCCACAGATACTGGCCAGTAACGGAGTAACGAATTCTGTCGTAACCAGCAATAGGAACACCGCATAATGGACTCCCGTTGCTATGAAGCCGATCCCCAGATAACGAATCAGTAAGGTAGTAAGAGGTGGGGTTTGATTTTCCATGCCCAAAGCCTATGGAGGCAAAGGTGAAAAAATAGTGAACTAAATGTAAATGCGTAATTAGCCGAATCTATATATGGTAAGTAACAAGTCGGCGCACTAGGCTAGCACGCTACAATATCAGAGGGATTGCCTGAAAATTACGCTTTCGAAATAAAAGCCTTCCGATAACGCATGCATGACCCGTGGATTACAATGTTGACAAGATAAGGAAACACCGGGTGGCATTGAGATAGATTCCCCGAATTAAGGGGGACCTAATGGTTACACAAAATGAAACATATACAAGCACCGTTGTTCCTTACAGCCCTGACATATTGGATGATTTGCCAATTGATGATCAGCTGGCCGTAGAGTTTTTCGCAACAGCACGTTGTGCCAGTTTCAAACAGGCTGCCCGAGGGCTCAATGTGCCAGTGGTAGGCCTGCGGAAACGCTTGGAGAAACTGGAAGAGCACATTGGTGCTCCCGTGTTTGTCTACAAACACAACAAGCTTGCCCTGACCCGCACAGGCGAGAGGGTCAGCCATTACCTGTGCCAGCTCTTCGGCCCAGACGGCCTTGGCAAGTCCGGTGAAAAGGAAGTCCCCAGGCTTACCATCGCGATCACAGAGCCAGTGCTGAACGACATCGTAAACCGCGATCTAGTCGCCTACGTGCGTGATCATGCCGAAATGCAGCTGGAAATCCATTCAGAATGCACAACGCAGATGCTTTCTGAGTGTGAAGTCGATGTGGGTATCGCTTTGGTGAGCCCAGATGATAAAGGCGCGCTTGATCGCCATCCTACGTATAGGTTTGAACGGCTTGGCCGGATTGGGCACGCCCTGTTCATTTCCAGCCGCTATTCAAGAAGCGTCACCCTTCCAGTGGAGAGCTTGGATTTGCACAACTTCATGCTCGTTGTCCCTTGGGATGAAGAGATCTTGGCGGGCTCACGAAAGTGGGCATCGATAATGGCTGAGCATCAGGGCGGTACCACTCGGGTCAAGAGCTACAACCTATCACGAGGCCTTGTCGTTGGCGGTGCGTGTATTGGAGTGCTGCCCGACTACAGCCGAAAACTGGAGAGAAATATCCTACCCGTGCCGGGTTTCCTGGACGACCTGGAGGAGAAAGATGTCTATCTTGTTATCAAAACGAAGCTTGTCCGCAATCCGCAGGTTTTGGAAATTCGAAGATTGATCAAGAAGAGCTTCTTTGATAAGAAGGACTGGCTTGTTCGGTAACAGTTTTGTTAGGTTTGAAACTCCTCCGTTAACACTACAGAAACACAACTGTCATATTCGCTTGCAACCTAGTCAGAGTGCTTAGAACAAAGGCATCTTGTTACAGCAGGTGACAACCGTGGCCTGCTCCCATCTGCAAGATAAATTTAGGCCGGCGCAGGGCGAAATATAACGTCGGTAGCTAAGCACTTAACATACGAGAGGCAAGCAATGATCCGTTCTTCGAACATGCGGGAAAAGCTGTTGGCTGCCGCAATAATAGGCACATTTTCCTCGCAAGCATTCTCCGGAACAGTAACCACTGACGGAGCTGACATCGTTCTGAAGACCAAGGGCGGTCTTGAAGTATCGACTTCTGACAAGGAATTCAGTTTCAAACTGGGCGGCCGAGTTCAGGCCGACTACGGCCGTTTCGATGGTGTCTTCACCAAGAATGGCGATACCGCTGACGCAGGCTACTTCCGTCGCGCCTACCTTGAGCTCGGTGGCGTGCTGTACCGCGACTGGAAGTATCAGCTCAACTACGACCTTTCCCGCAACACGGGCAACGACTCCGACGGCTACTTCGACGAAGCCAGCCTGACCTACACGGGTTTCAAGCCGGTGCAACTGCGCTTTGGCCGTTTCTACACCGACTTCGGTCTTGAGAAAGCCACCAGTTCGAAGTGGACCACCGCCATGGAGCGGAACCTCTCGTACGACCTGGCGGACTGGATCAACGACAACGCCGGCATGGGTGTTCAAGCCACCAGCACCATCGCTGACATGGCTTATGTTTCCGGTAGCGTTTTCAGCGAAACCAATAACAACTCGGATGGCGACAGCACCAAGCGCTACAACGTACGTGGCGTGTTCGCACCGCTGCACAGTGATGGCAACGTCCTGCACGTCGGTGCTCAGTACGCTTACCGCGACCTCAAAAACAGTGCGGTCGATACCCGGATTCGTTCGCGTCTGGGCGTCCGCGGTGTAGATACCAATGGCGGCGGCGATGCCGGCACCAACGGCAACCGCATGCTGTTTGGCGGTGCTGCTGCACAAGATGGCCTGTGGAAGGACGACTCGGTCTGGGGTCTCGAAGGTGCCTGGGCCACCGGCCCGTTCTCGGTTCAAGCGGAATACCTTCGCCGCAAGCTGAAAGCTGACCAGGCCAACAACGACATGAAGGCCTCCGGTTACTACGCCCAGATGGCTTACACCCTGACCGGCGAGCCGCGTATCTACAAGCTCGATGGTGCCAAGTTCGACACTATCAAACCAGAGAACAAGGAACTGGGGGCCTGGGAAGTCTTCTACCGCTTTGACGATATCAAGGTCGAAGACGGCAACCTGGTCACCGCGGCGGACCAATCGAACGAGCGCAAGGCCAAGAGCCACACGGTGGGTGTGAACTGGTACGTCAACGAGGCGGTGAAAGTCAGTGCCAACTACATCAACGTGCGCACCGACAACAACGAGAACACCGTGGGCGACGACAGCGGCAATGCCATCGTGACCCGCCTGCAATACGTCTTCTGATCCCTCTCATCAGTCTGACGTGAGAAAGCCGGAAGCGCTCAACGTGCTTCCGGCTTTCCTGTTTCTGGAGGTGATCAAGCATGGAGCGCCCTCCTCCTACCTGCTTTCGCTTACCGATGACCGCTCTTGCCAAAGCTCGGCGAATCTGATGTGATTGCCGCGTCGGGCTTTGCATGGTGGCCGTGCAAGCAAATCAAACCTGACTCCTATTCATGATTGAACCTGATTCGACGTCCAGCTTCGCGTCTAACGGCCCTACAAGCGCAGCTACCCCAACGTCGCTCATTAGGGGATAGTCATGTCTGCAAAAAAGCTGCTTCAACCTCTCGCTGCTCAGCTGCACGCCTCGTTCTCGGCTTCTGGCCGCCCGTACTCTCATCTGCACCTCCACCAGCTGTTCCACGCGGCCATCGGCTCCGTTGCACCGCAAGTTGCCATCCAAGACAAGCTGCCAATTCAGGTCTGTCGTGACAACGAGACACGGCAGTACAACCTCTACGCGGCGGTCGAGCGGGCGAAAACGTGCTTAGGATTGACCGATCTTCAAGCAGTCGGTGTGGCTGAAGAAGTCATTGAGGTGCTACGAACTGCGGGAATCGGCGTGAACCAGGTTCGCCTGCTCCTTGACCCCTCCTTCAGCTCGAAGACTCGCAAAAAGGCCTTCAAGGCTCTCTGCAAGAACCTGGATCTGAACGAGCTAGGCGATCGCTTCGTCCCCAAGACTGCCACGTTGGCCATCGCTGCTGGTATTGCGCCGCCTCCCAAAATGTCGTGGAAGGATCGCTTCGCCCTGGCTGCAAATTCCCCCATGCGGGGGCCAAGCGAGCTCATCAGCATGGTCAACCGGGATGAGTGTTATCTGTGGGTATTCCCACCGACTGACCATCATGCGACGGCTCCAGCGACGCATGACCGTTTCTTTGGTGAAAAGACCCACCCGAGCGCAGAAATGGGCATGGGGTTCAGCATCATCGATTCCGGCTGGACCCGCCCCAAGTACCCGCTATCCAGGCAGTCACAAGAGACCTTCATCCAGTATTCGCTTTCTGCGCCGATGTGGTCCTGGCGCGCACAAAGTGACACCTGGCGCCTGGGAAACATCCTGCGTTCAAGAATCCTTGACGGGGCTCCTTGGCATAACGAGCCTCTGAGTGACGTGCTTCCGAGCGGCCTTAAATCCCTGCCCCGGATCTATGGGTGCGAAACCTGCCGAACGCTGTTCATTGAGAATCACAGCGACTACCCGGATGTACCCACTCAGTGCCAATGCGGTGAGGCGAGCAGCACGGGTGACCAAAACGAGTCATCTGCTCTCAATAGCTGATTTTCCTTACGGTGGCGGGCTGAGCCCCCCGTTAGGGATTGGCTATGGGAGCGGGATTCGCTCACCCCAAACCTGAAGGCGCCGCCACCTAACCGAGCGATATGAGCTGAATGCTCGCGGAGTAGATATGCAAAAGAGTAAAAACAAACAGGACACCCTGGCGGCGATCAATGCGCTTGTCGAGATTGCGTATGATCAGGGATTTGCGGACGGACACGGAGTCGGCAATCAAGTCGGTTTCGTAGCCGGTGTCATGAGCCTCAAAGCTGCATTGGCCTGCGGCTTACGGCATGGCTCACCTGAGTGCGGAAAGGCCCTTGAAAGCCTCAAGCGCATCGGGATCGACGAGTGAGAGAAAAGTACGGGTCGTGCGCTGATCGCGCACGACCCGTACTTCTACTTCAGGTCATTTCCCTGCTTAGCTTCATGATTGAAGCTCAGGGATCAGGTGCTTCTGCGGTAGGCCAACAGGCGCAAGGCGTTGAAGACGACCAACAGTGTGGAGCCCTCATGGATCGCAACAGCGGCACCAATGCTCAAGCCCATGATGGTGGACGGAACCAGGATGGCCACAATCCCCAAGCTGACGAACAGATTCTGGTGGATGATCGATCGCGTGTGACGGCTCAGCCCCACCGCAAATGGGAGTTGCCTGATGTCGTCAGCCATAAGCGCGATATCAGCCGTTTCCAGGGCAACATCAGATCCAGCAGCCCCCATTGCGATACCAACGCTCGAACTGGCCATGGCAGGGGCATCATTGACGCCGTCACCCACCATGGCCACCTTGGCGCTAAGGCGCAGGTTTTTGATGGCCTTGACCTTGTCTTCCGGCATCAGGTCTCCCCACGCTTCATCTAAGCCAACTTGTTTGGCTACAGCCTCTGCAACGCGGTTGTGGTCTCCAGAAATCATGACCATGCGTTCGATGCCCATCTCTCTAAGCTTCTGGAGTGCCTCTTTGGCCCCCTCCCGGGGTGTGTCCAATAGCCCGATAGCGCCCAGATCCTTGTCAGCACGCCGTACCACCATGGTGGTACGGCCTGACTGACGTAGACGCTCCGCAGCCTCCAGGGCTGCCTTGCTGAGTGCGGGAATACCATTGGTACCGAACATCTCGACCTTGCCAATCCAGACGAACTGCCCATCAAGCTCAGCACGCACGCCGCGGCCAATCATGTTGCTCATGTTCTTGGCTTGGAATCGGCGCCGTGTGCCAATCATCTCTTCACCGTCACGCACAATTGCCGCAGCCAGCGGATGGTCGCTCATCGACTCCACAGCGATGGCGACGTTTAGCAGATCCTCGATCTGCGTGCCGCCTATGGGTATTACATCGGTGATACGTGGGCGCCCTTCGGTCAGGGTACCGGTCTTGTCGAATGCCATGGCATTCAATGATCCAAGCTCTTCAAGTGGCGCACCGCCCTTGATCAGCACGCCACCTCGGGCTGCCCTGGCGATGCCAGAGAGAATGGCGCTTGGTGTAGCGATCGCGAGCGCGCAGGGGCTGGCTGCAACCAGTACGGCCATCGCCCGGTAGAACGAGTCACGGAACGGCTCGTCAAGGAAAATGCCGGCAAATAGCAGCCCGACTACCAGCAGTAAAACCAACGGGACGAATATGCGTTGGAAGCGGTCCGTGAATCGCTGGGTCGGTGACTTCCTGACTTCGGCTTCACTGACCATCTTGATGACCCGCGCCAAGGTACTCTCCGTAGAGCGCCGTGTTACCTCAACCTCGATGAGCGTTTCGCCATTGATGGTACCGGCGAAGACTTTCGAGGCTGCATCCACTGCATCTGGCTTGCTGCGTGCGAGTTCGGCATCAGGAACAGGTTGCTTGTCCACGGGGACGCTCTCACCGGTTACTGGCGCCTGGTTGATACTTGAGGAGCCTACGACTACAAAACCATCGGCCGGCAGGCGGTCATTGGGGCGCACGATGACAACGTCACCGGGAACCAGCAGCTCCACGGGCATCTCCACCGTGCCATTTGCTCTGCGTACGATCGCGGTGGCTGGTGCGAGCTTGGACAGTGCCTCAATCGCTTTCTTGGCCCGCCCCATCGCGTAGCTTTCAAGGGAATGCCCCAGACTGAACAGGAACAGCAGCAGAGCCCCCTCCGCCCAGGCGCCGATGCTCGCGGCACCGACTGCGGCGAGAAGCATCAGCGAGTCGATCTCGAAGCGTTTCTGACGGATGTTGGTAACCGCTTCCTTAGTGGTGAACCATCCACCGAACACGTAGGCCGACACGTACAGAATCAGAGGCAGACGATCAATCAGGCCAAGTTTTCCTGCGAGAGCTCCGGCACCCAGGAGAGCACCACAGATCAGCGCGAAAATCAGCTCTGTGTTCATTCCAAAAATGCCGCCATGCTCATGGCTATGACCTTCATGCCCGGCTTGGTCATCAGGGCGTTCAAGCAAACTCTTCATAACTCGTCCCTTCTGGGGTCAAGGCTTCCAATTGCCCTCTGCAGTTGGGGAGCCGTCTCTGTTGGTTGGCTAAGATCTATTGCACGGTTTGCCCGAGCCCAGGCGTTAACATTTCGAAGCTATGGGGTATCGGGCGTAATAAAAAATGCCAGGCACTGCCTGGCATTTATGAATTCTCTAATTGTTCTGTTCAAATCGTTTACTACTTGTTGTTGATGCATTGCGAATACATCGAGTAACGAACAGTCTTGAGCGTGCCCTGGGAGTCCTCGAAGGTCATCAACCGTGGATAGACCTGGCAGGTACGGGGGTCCTGCGACTGACGTACGAATTTCGCAACGTCTATCTTCATGCCATATTTGTAATCCTGAATCTCTGGCATTGGCTTGCCATTTTTCTCCGCGTACTTGGCCACTGCGGTCTGGTGTTCCTTGGTGTATTGAAGCTGCTTGCTCTCGGAGAAAGTGTTGGCCTGCGAAGCCACCGAGAAAACAACAAGTGCAGCAGCGATAATTAGCTTTTTCATAAAACCCTCTCAATTTCAAAACTTCTCGGGCGTAACCTTAGCAATGCATAGGCATCACCGGCATGACGAGAAACTTACAATTTTGAAAGGTAAGTGCATCTACTTCACTTTAAACAAAAAAGCCCACAACACGTGTTGTGGGCTTCTCTTTAGCGGAGGCTGTTAGCTAACCACTTCGGCCTCGTCGCCGTCTTCATCCTTGCGGTGTGCCCAGTGATACAGGGCAGGCAGTACCAGCAAGGTCAGTGCGGTGGAGGACAGGATCCCGCCAATCACCACCGTCGCCAATGGCCGCTGAACTTCGGCACCGGTGCCGGTGGCCAAAGCCATCGGGATGAAGCCCAGGGACGCTACCAAGGCTGTCATCAGAACAGGTCGCAGACGGGTCAATGCACCTTCATCGACTGCCTGTCTGAGCGTTCGTCCCTCCTCCCTTAGCCCGCGGATGAAGGCAATCATCACCAGGCCGTTCAGTACTGCAACGCCGGACAGTGCAATGAAGCCGACACCTGCCGAGATCGACAGTGGGATGTCCCGCAGCCACAACGCCACAACACCACCGGTGAGTGCGAATGGAATACCGGTGAAGACCAGCATGCCGTCCTTCAGGTTGTTGAACATCAGGAACAACAAGGTCATGACCAGCAGCAAGGCGACTGGAACAACGATCTGCAGGCGTTTGGCAGCCGACTGCAGCTGCTCGAACTGGCCCCCCCAAGTCGTCCAGTAGCCCGCAGGGATTTGCACCTTCTTGTCCAGCGATGCGGTCGCCTCCTCAACGAAGGACCCCAGATCGCGGCCTCGAACGTTGGCGCTGACGATAACCAGACGTTTGCCGTTCTCGCGGCTGATTTGGTTCGGGCCCAGTTGCAGGTCCAGATTGGCGACCTGGGACAGCGGGATGAAGCCGATCTGATTGGCACCCTGTGCCGCATTGGCAGGTACCGGGATCAGCAAGCTGGACATACCCGCTACGTCGGTGCGAACGGTCTCTGGTAGGCGTACTACCATGTCGAACCGACGGTCGCCCTCATACAGCGTGCCGGCCTGACGGCCACCCACGGCGATAGCGATCGAGTTCTGAACATCCGCGATGTTCAGGCCGTAGCGTGCTGCTTTTTCGCGGTCAATGTTGATGGTCAGCACCGGCAGGCCGGATGTCTGCTCAACTTTCACTTCCGATGAGCCCGGGACCGCTTTGAGCGCTGCCGCGATCTTGTTGGCGGTGTTGTTGAGCACGTCCATGTCATCGCCGAAGACTTTCACAGCGACGTCACTACGCACGCCCGAAATCAGCTCGTTGAAACGCAGTTGGATTGGCTGCGACAACTCGTAGTTGCTTCCTGGAACACCCGCTGCGGCCTTCTGCACTTCAGCAATCAGCTCATCACGAGGCTTCTTCGGGTTAGGCCACTGATCCTGAGGCTTGAGCATGATGTAGGCGTCAGAGGCGTTCGGCGGCATCGGGTCAGATGCAATTTCTGCGGTACCCGAGCGTGCGAACATCCGCTCAACTTCAGGCACCTGCGCAATCACCGCTTTCTCCAGACGCTGCTGCATCTCGACAGATTGAGTGAGGCTCGTTCCAGGCACACGCATGGCCTGCATCGCAAAGTCACCCTCACTGAGGCTTGGGATGAACTCGCTACCCATACGACTTGCCAGCAAACCACTGAGCACGACCAAGGCTACTGCGGCCGAGAAAGCGATGTTCCGATGTCCCAGCACCCATTGCAGAACCGGTTCATAGCGCAGTCGAGCTGTGCGCATGACCACGCCTTCCTCTTCCTTCACCTTGCCAGTGACGAACATGGCAATAGCTGCAGGAACAAAGGTAACGGACAGGACCATTGCACCCAGCAGCGCCATCACAACGGTGAAGGCCATCGGGTGGAACATTTTGCCTTCGACGCCGGTGAGGGCGAAGATCGGCAGGTACACCACCATGATGATCAGCTGACCGAAGATCAGCGGCCGGCGAGCTTCTCGCGCCGCGGCAAAGACCTCGTGGAAGCGTTCGGTTTTGGTGAGCATGCGGCCATGCTTATGTTGCGCATGAGCCAGTCGACGGATCGCGTTTTCTACAATAACCACGGCACCGTCGACGATGATGCCGAAGTCGAGTGCCCCCAAACTCATTAAGTTGGCACTGACCTTGTTGTTGAACATGCCTGTGAAGGTGAACAGCATGGACAGCGGAATCACCATCGCGGTGATCAGAGCCGCACGGATGTTGCCGAGGAACAGGAACAGAATGGCGATAACCAGGATCGCGCCTTCCACCAGGTTCTTCTTCACCGTCGCGATGGCTTTTTCAACCAGGTTGGTACGGTCGTAAACAGTCACAGCCACCACGCCCTTTGGCAGGGTGCGGTTGATGTCCGCCAATTTGGCGGCGACAGCTTGAGATACGGTGCGGCTGTTTTCACCAATCAGCATGAACACGGTACCGAGCACGACTTCGCGGCCGTTCTCAGTAGCAGCACCTGTACGGAGCTCTTTACCGATGCTGACGTCAGCAACGCTGCTGATGCGAATCGGTGCACCATCCACACTGGTGATCACGATGTTGGCGATGTCTTCGATATTGCCTACCTGACCCGGTGCACGGATGAGCAACTGTTCACCATTACGCTCGATGTAGCCGGCACCGACGTTGGCGTTGTTACTTTCCAACGCTGCGACCAGGTCATTGAGTGTCAGCTTGTAGGTAGCCAGGCGCTTTGGATCCGGCGCAACCAGGAACTGCTTGGCATAACCGCCGATGGTATTGATCTCGGCCACACCCGGGACGTTACGCAGCTGAGGCTTGATGATCCAGTCCTGGATCACGCGCAGGTCGGTCGGGGTGTACGGCGTACCGTCCTCTTTGACCGCGCCATCTTCGGCTTCAACAGTCCACAGGAAGATCTCGCCGAGGCCGGTAGATACCGGACCCATGACGGCCTCTACACCTTCTGGCAGCTGTTCCTTCGCAACCTGCAGCCGCTCGTTGATCAACTGGCGGGCAAAGAAGATGTCAGTGCCATCCTTGAAGATCACGGTGACCTGAGACAGGCCAGAGCGAGACAGGGAACGGGTCTGCTGAAGGCCCGGGAGACCGGCCATGGCCGTTTCAACTGGAAACGTGATCCGTTGTTCGGTTTCCAAGGGCGAGTAACCAGGCGCTGCAGTGTTGATCTGCACCTGGACGTTGGTGATATCGGGTACCGCATCGATGGGCAGCTTTTGATAGCTGTAGATACCGATACCCGCCATGATCAGAACGGCGATCATTACTACGATGCGCTGCTCGATGGCGAATCTGATGATACGTTCAAACATGAGAAATCATCCTGTCAGTTCGCATCAGTGACCGTGTTCGGCAGAAGCTTTGCCGAGCTCGGACTTGAGTGTGAAGCTGCCACTGGTTGCTACCTGGGCGCCGGCTTCAATACCGTCGATGATTTCCACGTACCCATTGTCGCGGCGACCCAGTTTTACCGGGCGGGTGTCAAAGCCATCTGGGGTGCGTACGAATACCGAAGGTTTGTCTTCAACGGTCTGCACAGCGTGCTCAGGGACCGCTACGGCAACTCGATCGGTCTGGGAGGTGACCGCAATGTTTACGAACAGGCCTGGACGCCAGGCGCCGTTGGGGTTGGTCAAGGTGACGCGGACAGTAGCTGCACGGTTTTGCTCGCCCAGCAGGCTGCCGACATAACCCACCTTCCCTTCGACCTCGACGTTCATGTCAGGCGAAGAGACTTTCACTGCACGGCCAGTCGTGACCTTGCCCAGATCTGTCGGCGGAACTGCGAAGGTCGCCCAGACCTGATTCAGGTCGGAAAGGATGAAGGCGTTGGTCGCCTCGCTGACGACTTCGCCGACGGTCAGGTGTTTCTCCACTACCACGGCGTCGAAGGGAGCGCGGAGCTCGTAACGATTACCGCCAACGGAGTTAACCGAGGCACCGATTGCGCCGACCTTCTGCTTGGCGTTGGCCAAGGAGATCTCCGCTTCTTGCAGCGCTTGGCGTGCTTGGAGGTAGTCTTGCTCTGCAGAGATCTTGTCCTGCCACAGTTGCTTCTCACGTTCGAAGGTCACACGCGCCAGTTCGACGCGACGCTGTGCGGCCTGTTGTTCGCTGCGCAGGTCAGAGATCTGCTGGCTGGCGATTACCGCGAGGACTTGCCCTTTCTTGACCGTCTCGCCCAGGTTGGCCTGGACAGCCTCAACAACGCCAGGAACACGAGGAACCACGTGGGCAGTACGATCTTCGTCGAAGCGAATTTCGCCAGGGAAGCTCACGACGGTACCGAGGTCACGAGGCGCTGCAGCTTCCAGGGCAACACCAGCGGCCTTGATCTGTTCAGCGCTGAGCGTCAGCTTGCCCTCTTCTTCACCGCCCTCTTCGCTGTGGCCTTCTTCACCATGGCCCTCATCACCTTCCTCTTTGGCGGCAGATGCGGCTTTCTTTTCGTCGCCATGGCCATCGTTAGCGCCATGCTCGGCAGTACTGGCGGCCTGCTGTCCGGAACTGTTGTTCCAGGCAAGGCTGCCAAATCCGAGGGCTGCCACAGCGGCTACCGCGAGGGCGATCTTGCGTTTGTTATCCATTGCTACTCCTGCTGATCGTAGGCACCGGCTTGTTCAAGGCTGTGTGCCGAAGAAAATGTTTGGCCCGTTCAGCGAGTGCCGGCGGTTGAGCCGACTTCGCCATAAACCCTTTCCACCTGCGCACGCGCATTGGTCGCCGCTGCCAACGATTCGAGGTATTGGCCACGAGCGACGATCAAGGTGCGCTGGGCATCCAGCACTTCGATGAAACCGAATTTGCCCATCTCGAAGCCGCGGGTTGCGGTCTCTACGGCTTGTTGGGCTGAAGGCAGAATGGTCTTGTCGTAGGACTCGACCTCCTGCATGGCGGTGGACCATTGGTTCAACGCGGTTTGGGTTTCGGTGCGCAGGCGCAGCTCAACAGCATTGCGCTGGTCCCGGGCCTGATCTGCACGACGAGAAGCGGAAAGAATGTTGCCCTGGTTACGATCGAACAGCGGCAAAGGCATAGACAGGCCCACAGTGTTGACCCGCTCGCGCACAGAGCGGTCGTACTGGCTACCTACACTGACAGTAAGGTTCGGGATACGCTGAGCTTTCTCTGAGCCGAGCGAGGCATCGCTCTTGTCTATCTGCACCACGGCCTGACGCATTTCTGCTGTTTGGTCGAGCTTAGCCAGCAGATCTTCAGTGCGAGGTGGCAAGCCCGGGGAGAGGGTTGGCGATTCGAGTCGATCAAACACGGTGACTGAGCTCCCGGTAATTTGAGCGAGCTGTTGGTAAGCGGTCGCTTTTTCCGTTTCTGCACGTCGAACTTGCAGCTGGGCTTCGGCCAGTTGCACTTGAGCGCGGGTCGCCTCCACTGGGGACGACTTACCTGCGCGAACACGGCCATCGACGATGCGAAGACCGCGCTCAGTCAGTTCGAGAGATTGCTTGGCCAGGTCGAGACCTGTCTGGGCCCGCAACGCGGCGTAAAAGGCTTGGACGACATCTGCACGCAGGCCGTTAACGCGACGGTCTAACTCAAGCTGTGCGGCGGTCTGCCCGTATGTGGCGACGTCAACACGAGCCCCCCGCTTACCGCCCAGCTCAAGGGTCTGGCTGAGAGAGACAGTCGTCTGGCTGGTGTTACGACGGGTGTCTTCCACGTCATACGAGATTGTGGGGTTGGGGATAAGCCCGGCCTGCTTGCGAGCACCATCAGCGATCCCAATTTCTTGCCTGGCCGCGGCCAGGTCTGGGTTGGCATCCATGGCCGTCGAAAGCGCCTGGGGCAAGCTGATGCTTTGGGCAAGGGCTGCAGGCGCCATCAACCCAGAGATGACTGCACAGAGTGCAGCGATCTTCCAGGGCGAGACGGGGGTCTTGGGTAAGACATTGCGGTTATACCGGGGCACTTTGATGGTCCTCGTGCACAAACTTCGATAAAGCTTGGCGAGAACGCCGAAACAGCTGCCAAGCCCCACTTGATTAGGTGATGGCACTCTAATGAGCGGTAGCTATCAGAGGGGTGGCTAGAAAATTACAATTCCGTAAGAATGTCCTGTAATGCCCGAAAATACTGGGAAACCAAACCCGACACGATGATTTCGTTACAAGCAACGGAGATGGCAAACACGCGGTGCGAAGGCCCGAACAACAGGTAGATGACGAAATTGTAATTTTCCTATCACCCCCCCGTTATCTTCGGCCTGCAAATATGAGCTCGCGCTACGCTAGGCGCGCCGCCTGGTCAGAACAATTAACGACACCCGCGCCGGTAAACATAATAAAAACTGCCGTGAATCAAAGGAGCATCGGATGAAAATCAAAGTACCACTGTATTTGGCGGCAGTTTCTGCGCTGTCTGGAAGCTATGCTATTTCGGCACAGGCAGAAGACAAGCCAGAAGGCTTCATTGAAGGCAGCAGCCTTACAGTGCTGAACCGTAACTTCTACTTCAACCGTGATAACCGCGACAGCACTGCCCCCACTTATAACAGTGGCAAGGGCAACACCAACGGCTACTCCGAAGCCTGGGCGCACGCGATCATCAGCAAATTCAACTCTGGGTTTACCCAGGGAACCGTTGGCTTTGGCGTTGATGCCTTCGCCATGATCGGCCTCAAGCTCGACACCGGTGATGGGCGCAACGGCGGCCGTAGCTCCTTCGACGTGCTACCCGTTGATAACAAGGGCGAAGCTCGCGACGAATACACCAAGGTCGGCGGCGCAGCCAAAGTCCGCTTGTTCGATACCATCGTGAAAGTAGGTGATGTTTTCCCATCGACTCCGGTCGTTGCATCCGGCGACTCTCGCCTGCTGCCAGAAAGCTTCCGCGGCGTGACCGTTGAGAACACCAGCATCCAAGGCCTCACCCTGCAGGGTGGTCGTCTGCATGCGATGAGCCAGCCGGTCTCAAGCAACCTGAACGACAACTTCGTGACGTTCTACGGCGGCCCGGTCAACTCGCCATGGATCGGTTACGGTGGCGGTGACTACTCGATCAACGACAACTGGACTGTGAGCGTCTACGCCAGCCAGCTGAAAGACGTCTGGAATCAGTACTACGCCGGCACCAGCGTGGTTTACCCGCTGAGCGACGATCTGGCGCTGATCGGTGGCTTCAACTACTACAAAGCCGTAGATGAAGGTAAGAAGCGCCTGGGTGAATTCGACAACAACATCTGGAGTGCC
The DNA here is from genome assembly GCF_020911845.1 of Pseudomonas sp. CIP-10. Classification (NCBI taxonomy): domain Bacteria; kingdom Pseudomonadati; phylum Pseudomonadota; class Gammaproteobacteria; order Pseudomonadales; family Pseudomonadaceae; genus Pseudomonas; species Pseudomonas sp. CIP-10. The sequence continues at coordinate 66,526 of NZ_CP087160.1, forward strand.
AAGGTCGGCGTGCGTTACGGTGCCCATACCCTAGCCCTGTCGCACCAGCGCAACAACGGCGACGACGATTTTGACTACCTGCGTCAGTCGGACTCGATTTTCGTCGACAACTCCATCCAGTACAGCGACTTCAACTCGCCGAAAGAGCGTTCCTGGATGCTGCGCTATGACCTGAACTTCACCAGCTACGGCATTCCAGGCCTGACGTTCATGACCCGCTACGCCAGAGGCTCGGGCGCGGATTACTCGAACGCTAACCAGTTCTACATGCGCACTGATGACAACGGCAACCCGCTCGACAATCAGAAGCGTTGGGAGCGTGACGTCGAAGTCAAATACGTTGTCCAAACCGGTCCAGCAAAAGATCTGTCCTTCCGGTTGCGCCAGGCAACCACACGTGCCACTGCATTCGAATCGGATCTGGATGAAACCCGTGTGATCATTGAGTACCCGCTTTCGATTCTGTAATTCGCTAACTGGACCAGTTATTCATTAACTGGTCCTATTAGTAAAACGAGCATTACGAATTCACCTTGAGTGGCTTAAGTGCTCCTTTGGTAAAAGGTGGATATTTGGCGCCCATTGGGCGCCTTTTTTTGCCTAAAATTCAAGTAGGCGTTCGATTGTACGCATCGCATGCCGGTGAAGTTCATGACTACACCAATGACCAGTCTCTTCAATGTGAGCGACCTCGCCGTCATCTGAGCGGAACGAAGCCAGCACAAAGAAGAAAATAACCCAATACTTCATAAGGTCAAATCACCTGCTGGAGAGAGGGCCCGCAACTGTCAAACCCAAACCGCGACAAGATATACCGCCAGACTATCAACTGTATTACCTAGAAATTACAAATCCGTCATTTGAGCCCCGGCACGCTCATTTTGATTTACCATCCCTTTCAATAATGCCGGCGCGCGTGCGCGGTTAATTGCTCAGTGATATCGAGACAAAATCCCATGCGAATTCTGGTAATTGAGGATGAAGTAAAAACTGCGGAGTATGTGCGTCAAGGTCTGACGGAATGTGGCTATGTCGTAGATTGCGTCCACACCGGGTCAGATGGATTATTCTTGGCTAAGCAGCACGAATATGAGCTGATTATCCTGGATATAAATCTGCCAGAGATGGACGGTTGGCAGGTCCTTGAGTTGTTGCGTCGTAAAAACTGCCCTTCCCGTATCATGATGCTGACGGCGAGAAGCCGGCTGGCGGATAAGGTCCGGGGGCTGGAGAACGGAGCAGATGACTACCTGATCAAGCCATTTGAGTTCCCTGAGCTGCTGGCCCGGGTTCGCGCCTTGATGCGCAGGTCAGATCACCCTGCATCCGTAGAGGTCATTCGCGTCGCTGACCTGGAGCTTGATCAGAGCCGGCACAGGGCATTCAGGGACGGTCAGCGCATTGACCTGACCACGAAAGAATTCGCGTTACTGCATTACCTGATGCGTAATACCGGTGTGGTGCTGAGCCGCACCCAAATTATTTCGCAGGTTTGGGATATGAATTTTGACTGCGACACAAACGTTGTAGAGGTGTCGATTCGAAGACTCAGAGCCAAGATAGATGACCCTTTCGAGACCAAACTGATACATACGCTTCGGGGCGTAGGGTATGTGCTTGAAAAACGATAGTTGCCAAGCTCTCTAGTACCGAAAATCCGCTACATGCTCCCGTCGCTTGCGAACTTGAGGTTTCTGTTTACGATCCGCGGCGCTGATTCCTCACTCAACAAATGAGGTAGGCTGTACATGAGGTATAGCATTGATTATCAGCAGGTTTCGCAAGGACAATCCGATGCCAGCATTGATGCCTGTCCAGCTGACATTGTCTTCAACAGCGACCATGGCCTAGCTCTTATCCCGTGCGTTGGCGATGTTATCAACCTCCCCTCTACGGCGGTCAAAGAAGGGGTTTGCGGCATCGTTAGATCAAGGATTTTCAATTATCTCAGAGGTCCTGAAGAGCTGTACTGTCACGTCAATATTCTCGTTGAGGAGGCGGACATCAATTTCGAAAGTCTCATCTCGGAATACATGCGCAATCAGTCACGTGCTCGCTCGCCTTCTTCATAAAGTCGAAGGCGGGCCAGTCCATTAATGGTTGTGTATGGGTGAGGGTTCAGCAGAGCGAGCGCCTACTGAGCACCAGAGATGAATAGTCACAGCCTAGTGGTTTAACGCGGTACTGCTGGTGTACGCAGGGCCGGACTCATTGTTTTTTGAATGGCGCATTGCAGCACATAGAAATATAAAACCCCGGAAGCAAATACGATTGCGGACAGATAAGCAAACTCAGAGTCTAAAACCCCGGAAACCATATACAATTTAATCGTGATAGAACCCATAATAATTCCGGTACAGTACATGACGCCTGTGAACTGATTGCCCAAAAAACTCAGTATGCCGCTGAAGGCATTGTTCGCACTCAACAGCATTGCTTTCAGTATCGTCCAGCCGAGAACTGGCAGAAAAGCCTTGATCATGAAGGCGAATAACATCGACGATGCAAACAGTTTTATCGGGGTTTCTGCCCACGGCTTGATGGTGCCGTCTACTTCAACGCCGGTATACAAGATGATATTCAGAATAATCGCCATAAGGGTGCATATGCCGAGGCGTATCATTTCCCGCTTAAGCGGGGCCATCATTATCACTGCGTGAATCTTGTTTCCAAAGTATCGTTTTAGTCCTTGGATCGACATTTTTCTTCCTATGCTCTCGGGTATGACGCTGTTGTAGCGTTGTATGACGGTCATGCTTTTACCCGAAGAGAGGTGACGCTTCAACGGTCCTGAATTGCGCAGGGGATCTCATGTCCTTCCCCTGGCTGGGTAGCTTGCTGAGAAATTCTCATCTACCTGCGTGGCAACGATGCGGCCACCCCGCCGCCGTCAGAGCTCTGGAGGACTGGCTGCTGTCAGCAACTCATCGAGTGACGGAACCTTAGCGTTTGCACTGAGGACGAGTGTTCTGGATCGGAGTATGGATACATCAAAGAAAGATTCGCACTCGACTCTTCCGTTTACTTCTCTCCAGTGGGTGACTTCTGGTATCAACTCATTAGGCACCGGGTATAGTGCCATAGGGTTATGGAATACCTCCACTTCAGCAGACCACGGCTCGTAGCCATATTGCGGCCAGAGCTGACCGTAGTCGCTGGACGCTACATCCAACAGAAATGGGATACCTCGTGATGCTCCCGGAGAACGGTCGAAAAACTCACCAAACCGCAAGTATCGGTACCCGTCTAGATGAGCTCCACCTGAGATCGGCACTCGGCTGAGCTTTGGCACTGTGCAGGCATTGGTGAAAATGACCGCTGAAAGATGGGCATTTTCCATTAGCGTAAATAGGCCGTTGGGGCGCCCTGATAGCAGAGATGTCTCTTCCTCCACAGTTATCAGGTGCGTACCACGATGCGCAGATGAGTGAACTGCAAAGCCATAGAGATAGCTGATGAGCGACTCCCTGCTCCACAGCATTGAACTGGGCGCATGGAAATCGGCTAAGGCCAGAATGAGCGGCTTACCCTCCACGTGCGGTAGGGATTCGTAACGCTTGTCCAATTTGTTTTGGATGGTCCTCGCAAACCTTTCTGCAGCCGCTCCTAAGAAACGCTCATGTCGGTCAGCGGGTGGGGGGACCGGCGAGGCGCCAAAATGCTCATACCGCTCTTCCGGGTTGGCTGTCACTGCTTCAACCCAGGCCTCATCTCCCAGCCTATTCTCGATGTGAAAATCGGGTGATTCTTTAGGCTGGGTGACCAAGAGTCCCTGTTCACGAAAAATCGCTAATAGGTGGGCTTCCCAGAGGCGGGTGTGAAAATTCTCAGTCTGGCAATCGGGAACCCAATTTCTGTCTGGGGATGGCAGTGCGAGATACAGTTGATTCAGCGCCCACGCCCCAATACGGCGGCTTGGATCAAATAGTGATTTGAACACCACGCTTGGTGTGCGCTTACCCATTCTGCTTAGAGGAGCACGTCGTCGTTCACCTGAAGGGAGTGGAAGCGGATGGGCTTGGGTATAGAGAAAATGGCTGATTGAGGCGCGGGCTTCAGACTCGCCAGTGGTGCGCTCACTATGGCTGAGGAGCACCCACACGCTATCGACACGACGCCGCAAGGTGACAATTCCGAAGCTGCCGGAATGGATATTTCGGGTTAGAGCGGCACAAGAAATTCCGTCCTCACTAAGCCATGCCCCTACTGGCGGGCTGTCCCCAAACCCCAACCCTCGTGGAAGCGACAAAGCGATTAGATCGAACATCGGCGCAGCAATTTCTTTCATTCGCTGATCTCGGCAGCCGTCAAAATGCATTCCATCAATGCCTCGGAGCGTGCCCGCCGGCGATGGCATCGGTGGAGGTACCTATTGAAGAAGGGGGCCTTGTTCCACCAGGACATCTCGGTTGGTGAAGATGGTCTCAATGGTTGCAGCCTCGGCAGCCACATGAGTCTTTCGCGTGATCTCTTCAAGGGCCAGTTCGAGCCGGTAGTCTTGGAAATACTCGTACAGCTTTTCAGAGCTCTCGGATATCTCCTCCCCACCATTCTTCGCGAACAAGATGTGGATGATCGCTGCGAGTGGGAGAGAGATGTCGAGATCCTTCTCTTCTGCATCTGAATCCGAGTTCAAACCGTCGAAATACCTCTCCAGATGACTCTGGAGCTCCTCAAGCCAGAACTGAGATAGGTTGCTTGGAAGGGAGCTTTCAGGCCCGGTCAGAAGGACTTCATCTCTGAATAGAGCCAGCAGATTGGGGTTTGCCATGGAGGACCTCACGATTAGATTTGAGAGCAACTGGTCAGCATAGTCCACCTCAAGATGACCACCTCCTTGACGCCCATCCTGGTGCTCCTGAGCATCAGACGAGTGAATCGCCCCGAAACCTGTAGATACAAAATGACCGCTTCTCGCCGTTAGCTGCCTTTCTTGAAGGACAGCTTTGGGTCCAGGCTGTGTGAAAACGCAAGTAAGTACGTCGAGTAGCGAAAGAAGCTGGGGCAGCCTGTTAATTCAGCAGATGTAGGTGCAGATTTACTTCAGTCGGGTATCAGGTGCGGCTTGTGCTATCTGGGTCTCGGCAGCGGCCCAGATAGCCGTATACGGACGTAAAGAAACGCTTGGACTCATGTCCTGATCGCTTCAATCAGTCCAGCGATGCCAAAGATGCTCATCATTCGTTTGAGGTTGTAAGCCAGCACGTGAAGGCTCATTTCGGTGCTTACCCTCGGTAGGGTTTTGGTCAGGAAGTGAGTGCTTCCCATCCAGTATTTGAGCGTTCCGAAGGGATGCTCCACCGTTTGCCGACGAACTTTCATCTTTCCTGGATCATGCTCCAATCGGATCTGCACCGCTTCGACTACCGTTTCATGCTCCCAGCGCTTTAACCGGCGTTCCTTACCCGTCGTACACTGCTTCTGCATGGCGCAACTTTGGCAGCCCGAGAACCAGTAGCAGTGCAGCAACATGCCGTCTTCCACCGAAGAATGCCGGCGAGTCAGTAGCTGATCCGCAGGGCATCGGTATTCATCCGATGCAGCAATGTAGATGAAGTCCTGCTTGCCGAATCGGCCTTCCGCTTTGCTGCTTGATGTCAGCGGCTTCGGTACAAAAGTGGTGATCCCGGCCTGCTCGCAAGCAAGGATCTCCGGACCTTTGTAATAGCCTCGGTCGGCGACGACTGTCAGCGACTCAGCGCCGATCTCTTCGCGCGCCTGATTCGCCATATTGCTCAGTTGCGTTCGGTCATTGCCAACATTGGTGACTTCATGGGCAATGATCAGATGGTGTTTGTCATCGACTGCTGTTTGTACGTTATAGCCAACCGTGCCACTACCTCGGCCACTCGTGGCCATTGAGCGTGCATCAGGATCGGTAAGAGAGATTTGCTGATCTGGGCTGGCGTGAAGCTGCGCTTCAATGTCCTTGAGCTTCGTCATTTGCTGTTTCAGCTTCTCTATTTTTTCGCTCAGCCGTTCAACCTTGGCCTCGGCGACCTCGGGCGCTGCCCGATCCGCCGAATCCATCGCCGCAAGATAGCGGTCAATGCTCTGCTCGATCTGCTGTATGCGCGCCTTGATCTTGCCCTGGGTGAAGTTGCGGTCGCGGTTATTTACGGCTTTGAATTTGCTGCCGTCGATGGCAATGATCGACTGAGAGAAAAGATTGAGGTTGCGGCACAGCACTACGAATTGCCGGCACACGCTGCGAATGGCTTTACCGTTGTCTCGGCGAAAGTCGGCAATCGTTTTGAAGTCAGGAGCCAACCGGCCCGTTAGCCACATCAGCTCGACATTGCGCTCTGTCTCGCGCTCAAGCCGGCGGCTGGACTGAATCCGGTTGAGGTAGCCATAGATGTAGATTTTCAGCAGGACTGCTGGATGGTAGGCCGGACGCCCCGTTGCAGCCGGATCGACACCCTCGAAGCCGAGTGCTCCCAGGTCGAGTTCATCGACGAAAACGTCGACCACCCGAACTGGGTTTTCTTCGGTGATGTAATCATCCAGGCACTCCGGCAGCAGCGTGACTTGCGTCCGGACCTCACCTTCAATGAACCGCTTCATGATCGTCCCCGCCACGATCTCGACGATCAGAAGGTTAGACAATCGCAGGTGTTTTCACACAGCCTGGGTCGATAGCGGCCTTCGTGGAGGTTGGTGTCTACGGGGTCGGTTTAGTCAATCTGAATCTCCGGTTTCACCTCCGTGAGGCCGGCCATCGTCATGCATCAGATCTTGATTGACACGCGTGCCGCTTTGGATAGCCTTGCAATTGAGGGCTGCAACTGCGCATTTGTCGGGCCTGGGTACCAGCATGAGCCCCCCGCAATTTTGGCAGCAGAGGAAGCTGGTTCCTCTGAAGTAGTGACGGCGGGCATTGCCAGTCGGATTCTGAACCCAAGGTCGCCAGACTAGGAGCTAAAGGATCGCTGCGACTACTCCTCATCCCTTACCGAAAAGTCACGCGTCGGTCGTAAACGGCCCTTTCCAGGCCAATCAACTTTTGTGATTGGTGAGTAGGGATTTCTCGGCTTTTCTGTGAAAAGCACCCCTTCATTTCACAAAAAAAATGGCGAAGATTCCAATTTCACGGGGTCTGGCCTATCACCTATTTTGTGAACCTACATCAGGTGTAATTCGCCAGACACTAAGAAGCCCGCTGATGCGGGCTTTTTAGTGTCTGCAAACAATCAGTAGCCGGTGAGAATGTTCACGATCACACCGCTGGCAATGGCCACCAGCACATAGTCGCCATTCACATACAGCCAACGATGATCACGAGGTGGCGCATACAGGTGGCGCGCTTTCCAGTCAGTTACCCAGTAACGGTCACCACGGTAGTGTGGATCAACGGCATGACCACGCTGCCACTGCTTATGAGGTATCGGCATGCCTTGTTGTGGGCGGAAGTTTGGATCACGGTAAGCAGGACCGCGGCCATTGTCATGTCGGCCCTGGTGCTGTGGTTGACCCTGTGGCGGGTTGCCTTGGTGCGATGGGCCGCCATCATGCCGATCAGGCGGGCCCGGTTGCGCGAAGCTTGCCAGCGGTGTGCTGAGCATGAGCGCGGCGCAGATCACGGTTAGGGTTTTCTTCATTTGATGCGGTCCTCTGCCTGTAATCGCCTGGCAAGTATTGATTGCCAGGTTCGGTTAACTGATCAGACCACGATTTTTCCCTTTCAATGTCAGGGCGCAGGTAAAGGTCCGGTAAAGTCTGGCGTTCTTTCAGTTCAGCCCGAGCGCTTTCAAGCGGCGATACAGCGTGCGTTCACTCATGCCAAGATGACTGGCCAGTTCACTGCGCGAGCCTTTGAACTGCTCCAGCGCCTGCGCCAGCTCCCCCAGGTCATTGCGACGGCCGCTTCCTTTAGCCGCGCCAGCCAGCCCGGTGTCTTCCGGTAAATGCTCTGGCCTGATCACACCGTCATCGGCAAACAAACGCGCGCGTTCCAGAATGTTGCGCAGTTCGCGGATATTGCCCGGAAACGGATGCAACGCTAGTTGCTGCAAGGCGTCTTCACTCAGCCTGGGCGTCGGTTGGCCGGCCATGCGCTGCAGCAGGCTCTGTGCGAGCAGCGGCAGATCTTCCACCCGTTCGCGCAATGCAGGCAGACGAATCGGGAAGCCGCTGATGCGGTAATACAGGTCTTCACGGAAGGAGCCATCCGCGACCATCTGTTTAAGTGGTTTATGGGTGGCCGATATCAGGCGGAAATCCGAATGCACAGTGCGCAGGCTGCCCACGGGACGGAAACTCCCGGACTCTATCAGGCGCAGCAACTTCACCTGCATCGCCAGCGGCACTTCACCAATTTCATCGAGGAACAAGGTGCCGCCATGCGCCGCCTCGGCCAAGCCGATCTTGCGCTGATTCGCCCCGGTGAACGCGCCCTTCTCATAGCCGAACAGTTCACTCTCGAACAACGACTCGGTCAGGCCGGTGCAGTCGACCACCACCAGTGGGCCGTTGGCCCTGGGGCTGCCCATGTGCACTGCACGGGCGAACAGCTCCTTGCCGGTCCCCGACTCCCCCTGCAGCAACACCGGGATCTGCGCCGGTGCCGCACGCTGCAGGCTGGCCAGCGCGGCCTTGAAGGTTGGCGCGCGGCCGACCAACCCTTGCTCCTGTGGCTGCGCCGAAGCGAGGGTGATGGTGGTGAGGCGTTCGACAAAGGCAACTACCTTGCCCTGCTCATCCAGGATCGGCCGCAACTCCACATCCACATGCTCCGGGCCGCGTGGTGTGTGATGAATGTGCAATACCCGCTCCGGTACCTTGCTGTCCCACGCCTTGCGCATCGGGCAATGTTCGCCAGCCTGGTCGCACGGCACAGCGTAGTGGTGCGAAACCCTGTGGCACTTCTCGCCCAGTGGGGCCTGATCATGCCGGGCAAACTGACGGCGATAGGCCGCATTGGCGGCGAGGATGTTGTAGTCGGTGTCCAACACGATGGTCGGAAGGGCATCGTGCTCGAGGTAGGAAACCAGAGCTAGGATGAGAGGATGGGCTTCAGGCATGTCGGCACCGTATGGATGACCGACGCAGGGTAACAAGGACTGCCAAACACTGCCATTGGCTGTCAGTCGACTGCCACCTTGGCTGCCAGTTTTGCCCGCAGCGGTCTGCAACTGGCCGGTTTTACTGGCCAGTGAGTGGCAAAAAGCCTGGCATGCATCTTGATAAAGCTCCTGTCACTGCCTACGCCTGTACAAGGCGGGGCGGATAAATTGGAGAACGTGATGATCATCGGCAACAACCTTCACGTGGACGCCTTCTACGACGAGGCGACCTCGACCATCAGCTACCTGGTCATGGACCGTGAAACCCGACAATGCGCATTGATCGACAGCGTGCTGGATTACGACCCCAAGTCCGGGCGCACCTGTAGCGCTTCGGCTGATCGCTTGGTCGAGCGTGTGAATGAACTGAATGCCAGCGTGCGGTGGGTGTTGGAAACCCATGTGCACGCTGACCACCTTTCAGCGGCTGCCTACCTGAAAGAAAAGCTGGGCGGCCATACCGCAATTGGCGCGCACATTACCCAGGTGCAGAAAGTGTTTGGCGCCTTGTTCAACGCAGAGCCCGGCTTCGCCCGTGATGGCAGCCAGTTCGATGTGCTGCTCGAAGATGAGGAAGGTTTCCGTATTGGCAACCTGCAGGCCCGTGCGTTGCACACGCCTGGGCACACACCCGCGTGCATGAGTTTCATGATCGAAGATGCCGGCGAGATCGCGGTGTTCGTTGGAGACACCTTGTTTATGCCCGATTACGGCACCGCCCGCTGCGACTTCCCCGGGGCCGATGCCCGCACCTTGTACCGCTCAATCCGTCGCCTGCTGGCGTTTCCCGACCAGACTCGGTTGTTCATGTGCCACGACTACCTGCCGGGTGGCCGCGACATGCAGTACGTCACAACTGTCGCCGAGCAGCGTGCCAACAACATTCACATCCATCAGGGTATCGATGAGGACAGCTTCGTTGCCATGCGCGAAGCCCGTGACAAGACGCTCGAAATGCCCGTACTGATCCTGCCTTCGGTGCAGGTGAACATGCGTAGCGGCCAGCTACCCCCTCCGGAGGCGAACGGCGTGAGCTATCTGAAGATCCCGCTGAACAAGCTGTAACCGCCCTGCCCCCATAATCAGATTTCCAGGATTTGCCGCCATGCCTGCCTTGTTGTCCCCTGCCAATACCGACCACCACAAGGTGGTCATCGTCGGTGCCGGTGCCGCCGGTATCGCCACTGCTTCCAGCCTGATCAGCCGCGACCCATCGTTGGACGTGGTCTTGATCGACCCTGCCGAAGTGCACTACTACCAACCCGGCTGGACCATGGTCGGTGCCGGTGTGTTCAAGGCACCCAGCACTGCTCGCACCATGGCGTCGACCATTCCTCGCGGTGTGCGCTGGGTCAAGGCGCGGGTAAAGGGATTCGACCCGTTGGGCCAGTTGGTCATCCTCGATGATGCTCGCGCCATCAGCTATGAACAGCTGATCGTCTGCCCCGGCCTCAAGCTGGACTGGGCGGCCATCGATGGGCTCAGCGAGACCCTGGGCCGCAACGGTGTCACCTCCAACTATCGCTACGACCTGGCGCCCTATACCTGGGAACTGGTGCAAAAGCTCAAGCAAGGACGCGCGCTGTTCAGCCAGCCGCCCATGCCGATCAAGTGCGCCGGTGCACCACAGAAGGCGCTGTATCTGTCTTGTGACCACTGGCTGCGCCATGGTCATTTGGGGGCGGTGAAAGCCAGCTTCTACAATGCGGGTGCCGTGCTGTTCGGTGTCGCGGACTACGTGCCCGCGCTGATGAAGTACATCGAAAAATACGCCGTCGATCTCAACTTCTCTCACAGGTTGGTTGCCGTAGACGGCCCGGGAAAGCGCGCTACATTCTTGCGTACCTTGCCCGATGGCAGCAGCGAGACGCGCATCGAGGTCTTCGACATGCTGCACGTGGTACCGCCACAGGTGGCGCCAGACTTCATTCGCGAAAGCCCCTTGGCTGATAGCTCCGGCTGGGTTGACGTCGATCCGCATACCCTGCGCCATCGCAAATACACTAACGTTCATGCCCTGGGTGACGTGGCTAACACCAGCAATGCCAAGACCGCCGCTGCGGCCCGCAAGCAGGCACCGGTGGTCGCCAACAATGTGCTGGTGGCGCTGGGCAGGCTGGCGATCCTGGCCCAGTACGACGGCTATGGCTCGTGCCCGCTTACCGTCGAGCGCGGCAAGATTGTCCTGGCCGAGTTCACCTATGGCGGCAAGCTGGCACCGAGCTTCCCCAACTGGTTACTCGATGGCCGCAAGCCGACACGCCTGGCCTGGCTGCTCAAGGCACAGGCGCTGCCACCGTTGTACTGGCAAGGCATGCTCAAGGGGCGCGAGTGGTTGGCACGCCCGCAGCTGGTAGCCGAGGGTGGGCAGTGATCGAGCATCAACTGTTAGGGGCGGGCCTGGGCGCAATCATCGGCGCTGTGCTGGCGCTGACCGGAGCAGGCGGTGGCATTCTCGCTGTACCCTTGCTGGTGTTCGGCCTGGGGTTATCGATGGTCGAAGCGGCACCGGTGGGCCTGTTGGCTGTAGGTTTGGCTGCAGCGGTTGGCGCAGTGCTGGGCTTGCGCCAAGGGCTGGTGCGTTATCGGGCTGCGCTGTTCATTGCGTTGGTTGGTGTGGCAGCAGCGCCGTTCGGGCTGATGCTGGCGCACCGCCTGCCGAATACACCGTTGCAGTTGGTATTCGCCGGCGTGCTGGTTTATGCCTGCCTGCGTATCTGGCGCAAGGCGGCCAAAGAACTGCGTGGCGAAGCCAATGAGGCTCATCGCTTTATCGAGCCGTGTGTGCTGAACCCGTTGCAGGGGCGTTTGCGCTGGACCCTGCCCTGCGCGCGCGCATTGGCATTCACGGGTGCCTTGTCCGGGTTGTTGTCCGGCCTGCTCGGCGTGGGTGGGGGGTTCGTCATCATCCCTGCCCTGAACCGCTACACCAACCTGCGCATGGCCAGCATCGTTTCCACTTCGCTGGCGGTGATTGCCTTGGTCTCTACCGGCAGTGTGGTCAGCGCCAGCCTTGCGGGCGTCATGCACTGGCAGGTTGGCGCCCCGTTTGCCGTCGGCGCGGTGCTCGGCCTGCTGCTGTCGCGACCCTTGGCAGCCAGGTTGGCCGGGCCGCGTCTGCAGCAGATGTTTGCCGTGGCAGGTTGGGCCGCTGCCCTGTTGTTGGCCGGCAAGGCACTACTCGGCTAGCAACTCGCTTTGTTCGGCCGCGCACAACGCCAGCAGGTAGTCCCACACCACCCGCAGGCGCACAGACTTGTGCAACTCGCGTCGGGTGCAGATCCAGTAGCTGCGCTGGATGGTTTCTCCCGGCAGCACGCGCACCAGTGTCGGGTCGTGGCGGGCCATGTAGTTGGGCAGCACGGCGATGCCCAGCCCGGCGCGGGCGGCGGCTTGCTGGGCGATCACGCTGGTGCTGCGAAACACCACGTTGGGTGCTCGGCAGAAACTGTTGAGAAACAGCAGTTCCTGGCTGAACAGCAAATCGTCAACGTAGCCGATCCAGCTGTGCCGGGCCAAGTCTTCGCGGTTGCGCAGTGGCGGTGCGCGGTCCAGGTAGTCCTGGCTGGCGTACAGCGCCAAGCGGTAGTCGGTGAGTTTGCGGGTGATCAGCAGATCGGCGTTGGGTCGCTCCAGATGGATGCTGATTTCTGCCTCGCGGTTGAGGATGCTGACGAAACGCGGCACCGCTACCAGTTCCACCTCCAGGCCGGGGTAGCGCTCGAACAACGCGTTCATGCGTGGGGTGAAGAACATGATGCCGATGCCTTCGGTTACCCCCAGGCGAATCTTGCCCAGTGGGGTGATGGCCTGGGTGATTTCCTCCTGTGCCAGCAAGGCGACGTTCTCCATGGCTTCGGCATGCTTGAGCAGGGCTTGGCCCGAGGGGGTCAGCTCGTAGCCCTGGGCATGCTGCACGAACAGCGCGGTTCCCAGGCTCTGCTCGATGCTCTCGATATGCCGGGCCACGGTGCTGTGGGTAGTGTTCAGGCGCTTGGCGGCGGTCAGCAGGCGGCCGCTGCGCTGCAACTCGAGGAAAAACCGCAGATCATTCCAGTCGAACATGCTTGTCCTTTATGGCAGTTCGTTCCGGCCTCTTCACGGGCATGCCCCACAGGTGCGGTGAACACCCTGAAGGTAACGTGATCCCTGAGGTGCGGGCGAGCCCGCGAAAAGGTCGGTACAGGCTTGCCACTGTGCTAAAACGCACAGCGGCTGCGCGAAATCTCGTGTTTCATCCACGAAATTACTCACTAAGATGGATCGGGACAAGAATAAAAAACAGGCGCGAGGTTGCACATGCCATCAGCCGATTCTGTCTTCGACTACGTGGTCGTAGGGGCCGGTCCCGCCGGATGCCTGCTGGCCAATCGTTTGTCCGCCGACCCTTCCTGCCGCGTGCTGCTGCTGGAGGCGGGTGGCCGCGACAATTATCCCTGGATCCACATCCCCGTCGGTTACCTCTACTGCATCGGCAACCCGCGCACAGACTGGTGCTTCAAGACCGAGGCACAGCCTGGCCTCGGCGGTCGCGCTTTGGGTTATCCAAGGGGCAAGGTGCTAGGTGGCTGTTCGTCGATCAACGGCATGATCTACATGCGGGGCCAAGCCGCCGACTATGACCATTGGGCCGCGCAAGGCAACGACGGCTGGGCGTGGAAAGATGTGTTACCGCTGTTCAAGGCCAGCGAAAACCACTTTGCCGGCGCCAGCGAGCACCACGGCGCGGAGGGCGAATGGCGGGTCGAGCGCCAACGCTACAGCTGGCCGATCCTTGATGCTTTCCGTGATGCCGCCGAGCAGAGTGGTATTGGCAAGGTCGACGATTTCAACACTGGCGACAACCAGGGTTGTGGATATTTTCAGGTCAACCAGCGCAGTGGTGTGCGCTGGAACGCTTCCAAAGCTTTCCTGCGGCCGATCAAGGATCGCGCCAACCTCACTGTGCTGACCGGCGTGCAGGTTGACCAGGTACTGCTCGACAACACCCGCGCACGGGCGGTGAAGGCGCTCTGGCAAGGGGCCTGGCATGAGTTTGCGGCGCGCCGCGAGATTATTCTCTGTGCTGGGGCGGTTGGTTCTCCGGGCATCCTCCAGCGCTCCGGCATCGGCCCGCGTCAGTTGCTGGAAAGCTTGGGTATTGGTGTTCGCCACGATATGCCAGGCGTTGGTGGCAACTTGCAGGACCACCTGCAACTGCGCCTGATTTACCAGATCCGCAACACCCGTACCTTGAACCAGATGGCCAACAGCCTGTGGGGCAAGATGGGCATGGGCCTGCGTTACCTCTACGACCGTAGCGGGCCGCTGGCCATGGCGCCGAGCCAGTTAGGCGCGTTCGTGCGTTCAAGCCCTGAACAGGCCACCGCCAACCTTCAGTATCACGTGCAGCCGCTGTCACTGGAACGCTTCGGTGAGCCGTTGCATCAGTTCCCGGCCTTTACGGCTTCGGTGTGCAACCTGCGCCCGGTCAGCCGCGGGCGCATCGACATCTGCAGCACCGACATGAACAGCACGCCGCTGATCGACCCCAATTACCTCAGTGCTCCGCAGGACTTGCGGGTTGCTGCCGATGCCATTCGCCTTACCCGGCGCATCGTCCAGGCCCCTGCCCTCGCCGCTTTCGAGCCCAAGGAATATTTGCCGGGCCCAGCGCTGCAAAGCGAGGAAGAACTGTTCGAGGCCGCTGGCAAGATCGGCACCACCATCTTCCACCCGGTCGGTACCTGTCGCATGGGCAACGGTGCCATGGACGTTGTGGATAACCAGCTGCGCGTGCATGGCATCCCCGGTCTTCGTGTGGCTGATGCTTCGATCATGCCGCAGATAACGTCCGGCAATACCTGTTCCCCCACCCTGATGATCGCCGAAAAGGCGGCGCAACTGATCCTCAAAGGAGCTGCTACCCAGACCTACCTGAACGAAGACGCGTTACCGACGCCCTGACCCGGGTGCGTGCAGTACCGGCGGCTTGCGGTCAGAAGTCGCCGACAGTGGAACAACAAGAATAATCACTGTGGCCTAAGGGCCGAGGACAGCAACGATGTCGGATTACATCCAAGAGCAGGGTGCGGCGGCCAGCAGCTCCAGCCGCCGTGAAGAACGCAAGATCATTTTCGCGTCATCCCTCGGGACGGTTTTCGAGTGGTATGACTTTTTTCTCTATGGTGCGCTGGCAGCGGTCATCAGCAAGCAGTTCTTCGCTGGCGTGAACGATACCACCGCTTTCATCTTCGCCCTGATGGCCTTTGCTGCGGGCTTTCTGGTGCGGCCGTTTGGCGCGCTGGTGTTCGGCCGCCTGGGTGACATGATCGGGCGCAAGTACACCTTCCTGGTCACCATCGTGCTGATGGGCCTGTCCACTTTCGCTGTGGGGTTGTTGCCCACCTACGCCAGCATCGGCATCGCCGCACCGATCATCCTGGTGATCCTGCGCATGCTTCAGGGGCTGGCGCTGGGCGGTGAGTATGGCGGTGCCGCCACTTACGTGGCCGAGCATGCGCCGCCCGGCAAGCGTGGCTTGCATACCGGTTTCATCCAGTCCACCGCAACGTTGGGCCTGTTGTTGTCGCTGTTGGTGGTGCTGGGTAGCCGGTATGTCAGTGGCGACCAGTTCGAAACCTGGGGCTGGCGCTTGCCGTTCCTGCTGTCGATCGTGCTGCTGGCGATCTCCACCTGGATTCGCATGAGCATGCACGAGTCGCCGGCCTTTGTGAAAATGAAGGCTCAGGGCAAGGTCAGCAAGTCGCCCATCCGTGAGTCATTCACCTCCTGGCCAAACCTGAAAGTGGTGCTTACCGCCCTGTTCAGCATCAACGCGGGGCAGGCTGTGACCTTCTACACGGCGCAGTTCTACGTTCTGTTCTTCATGACCCAGATGCTGAAAATGGACTCGGCTCAGGCCAACACCCTGCTCATCATCAGCGTTGTGATTGGCGCGCCGTTCTTCGTGTTTTTTGGCTGGTTGTCCGACCGTATCGGCCGCAAGCCGATCCTGATGCTCGGCCTGTTGCTGGCCACGGTACTGTACTTCCCACTGTTCAAGGCGCTGAGCCACTACGCCAACCCGCAGATCGACGCTGCCAGCCGTCAGGCGCCGATCGTGGTCACCGCCGACCCGCAAGGCTGCACATTCCAGTTCGACCCAGTGGGCAAGGCTCGTTTTGACAGCCCGTGCGACAAGGTCAAGACCTTCCTGGTCAAGCAGGGCCTGCCGTACAGCTCGGTTAGCGTGGCCGGCAGTGAAGTGGTGGTGAACATCGGTGACAAGACCATCAACGGCTTTGATGAAACCGCCATGCGCGCTGCAATCGAGCAGGCTGGTTATCCGGCCAAGGCCGACCCTGCGCAGGTCAACCAGGTAATGGTGGTGGTACTGATCGTGGCGATGATCCTGATCGCGACCATGACCTATGGTCCGTTGGCGGCGGTGATGGTCGAGCTGTTCCCGACCCGCATCCGCTACACCTCGATGTCGCTGCCCTACCACATTGGTAATGGCTGGTTCGGTGGTTTCCTGCCTACCGTATCGTTCGCGCTGGTGGTCTATACCGGGGATATCTTCTACGGGCTGTGGTACCCGGTGCTGGTGACCGGGATCAGCCTGGTGGTTGGGATCTTCTGTCTGAGAGAAACCAAGGATGTAGATATCGACAAAGTCTGATGTCCACATGCCATAAAAAAACCGGCTGTAAAAGCCGGTTTTCTTATGCTTCAAAAAAACTTATGCACGATTTTCAGAAAAAATTCATACAAAGAAATAACTAGAAAATTCATACACTTAGGTATCAATTAAAGCATTTAATCCAAAAACTGCACACAAGTTATCCACAGAAGGTCAAGCCATCTGCTCCTGAGGTTTTTCCGCAGCTGGCGGCAGCGATCCCATGGCCCGCTGGGTCGCTTCGTTCCAAGCTGCAGCGCGGTCGTTGAGTTCGGCAATGGCACGTGGCCCCGTGCCGTTGGCGTACATCGGCTCACCAATTACCACTTCGATTGTACCGGCACGCTTGCCCCAACCGGTCTTGGGCCAGAACTTCCCAGCGTTGTGGGCAATCGGCAGCACCGGCAGCCCGGCATTCACGGCCAGGGCGGTACCGCCGCGCGAGAACTTGCCGATGGTGCCGAACGGTACACGGGTGCCTTCTGGGAAAATCAGCACCCACGTCTTCTGCTTGAGCAGTTCGTCACCCTTGCTCGCCACCTGGCGCAACGCTTCCTTGGGGTTGTCGCGGTTGATCGCGATGGGCCGCAGCATGGCCATGGCCCAGCCGAAGAACGGTACATACAGCAGCTCGCGCTTGAGCACCTGGCTAAGCGGCGAGAAGTACTGGGACAGGAAGAAGGTTTCCCAGGTGCTCTGGTGATTGGACAGAATCACGCAAGGCTCAGCTGGCACGTTCTCGGCGCCAGTGATCTTGTAGTCGATGCCCAGGATGGTGCGCACCAGAAACAGCGCGCAGCGGCACCAGTACACGTTGATGAACTTGTAGCGCTTGGGGAACGACAGGAACGGCGCGACGAAGAAGCTCAGCGAGCACCACAGCAGCGAACTGGTGCCCAGCAGCAGGTAAAAAAGAAAGATTCTGATCGCCTGCAGGATCGACATAGTGGCTTGTACCATTGCGGGGCATGCCCGCCTGAAGAAAAATGCGCCAGAAGGCGCACTGTTTAAATTAGTTCTCTGGCGATAGCTGCCAGATCGTCGAAAATCAGTGTAGTTTCCGGGACGCCTTTTTCCAGGGTCCGCTCGCCCTTGCCGGTCTTCACCAGCACGGGTTGTGCACCGACGGCCAGGGCGGCCTCCAGGTCACCTTTGCTGTCGCCGACGAACCAGACGCCTTCAAGGCCGATCTGGTAATGCTCGGCGATCGCCCGCAGCATGCCGGGCTTGGGCTTGCGGCAATCGCACCCTTCGTCCGGCCCATGCGGGCAATACACGATATGGCCCACCTCACCGCCCTGCTCGGCCACCAGCGCGCGCAGGCGCGCATGCATGGCCTCAAGGGTTGCCAGCGGGTAGTAGCCACGGGCAATGCCGGACTGGTTGGTGGCCACGGCCACCGTCCAGCCCGCCTTGCTCAACTGCGCGATCGCATCGACCGAACCGGGGATCGGCACCCATTCTTCCAGCGTCTTGATGTACGCATCGGAGTCGTAGTTGATCACCCCGTCACGGTCGAGAATCAGCAGTTTCAAGGCTTACCCCAGCAGCGAAATGTCAGCCACGCCCAGGAACAGGCCGCGCAGACGGCTGAGCAGGGCATAACGGTTGGCACGTACCTTGGCGTCTTCGGCGTTGACCATGACCGCCTCGAAGAAGGCATCGACCGGGTCACGCAGGGCCGCCAGGCGGGCCAGCGATTCGCTGTACTGACGTGCTGCAGCCATCGGTTGCACGGCCTGGTCGGCCTGCTGGATGGCCGAGTACAGGGAGAACTCGTTGGCATTGTCGAAGTACTTCGGCTCGACCTGCTCGGCGATGGCACCTTCGGCCTTGCTCAGCAGGTTCGACACGCGCTTGTTCACCGCGGCCAGGGCCTCGGCTTCCGGCAGTTTGCGGAACGCCTGCACGGCTTGTACGCGCTGGTCGAAGTCCAGGGCGGAGCCTGGCTGCAGTGCGCGTACCGACAGGTACGTGGCCACGTCGATGCCTTCGTCTTCGTAACGCGCGCGCAGGCGGTCGAAAATGAACTCCAGTACTTGCTCGGCCAGGCCGGGGGCCTTGACCTTGGCGCCGAACTGCTTGACCGCAAACTCGACTGCACCGGTCAGGTCCAGGTCCAGTTGCTTCTCGATCAGAATACGCAGCACGCCCAGAGCCGCACGGCGCAGGGCGTACGGGTCCTTGCTGCCGGTAGGCAGCATGCCGATGCCAAAGATACCCACCAGGGTGTCGAGCTTGTCGGCGATGGCCACAGCAGCACCGGTGAGGGTCTGCGGCAGCTCGGCGCCTGCACCGCGCGGCATGTACTGCTCGTTCAGGGCCAGGGCTACGTCTTCCGGCTCACCGTCGTTGAGCGCGTAGTAGTAACCGGCAACACCCTGCATTTCAGGGAATTCGCCGACCATCTCGGTGGCCAGGTCGCACTTCGACAGCAGGCCGGCACGGCCAGCGCGCTGGGCGTCGCCGCCGATCAGCGGAGCAATGAAGGCGGCCAGCCTGGAAACACGTTCGGCCTTGTCGTACACGGTGCCGAGCTGAGCCTGGAACACCACGTTCTTGAGGCGCTCGTTGAAGGTTTCCAGTGGCTGCTTCTTGTCCTGCTTGAAGAAGAACTCGGCGTCGGTCAGGCGCGGGCGCACGACTTTTTCGTTGCCTTGCACGATCTGCTTCGGGTCGCGGCTTTCGACGTTGGCCACGGTAATGAAGCGCGGCAGCAGCTTGCCTTCGCTGTCCAGCAGGCAGAAGTACTTCTGGTTGTCCTGCATGGTGGTAATCAGGGCTTCCTGCGGCACCTCAAGGAAACGCTCTTCGAACGAGCACACCAGCGGCACTGGCCATTCGACCAGAGCAGTCACTTCGTCCAGCAGCGCCGGCGGCACGATGGCCGTGCCTTCCTGCTGCATGGCAAGCTCAGCGGTACGCTTGCTGATCAGCTCGCGGCGTTCGGCGAAGTCGGCCAGCACGTGAGCTTTACGCAGGTCTTCGACATAGTTGGCCGGGGTAGTGATGACCACGGTTTCCGGATGATGGAAGCGGTGGCCACGGGATTCACGGCCGGCCTTCTGCGACAGAATGGTGCAGTCGACCACCTGGTCGCCCAGCAGCATTACCAGCCATTGGGTCGGGCGCACGAACTCTTCACGGCTGGCCGCCCAGCGCATGCGCTTGGGGATCGGCAGGTCGTTCAGCGAATCTTCGACGATGGTCGGCAGCAGGTCAGTGGTGGCCTTGCCCGGGATGTGCTGGGAGAAGCGCAGCTTGGGGCCGCTCTGGTCGATTTCGGCCAGTTCCACGCCGCACTTCTTGGCGAAGCCCAGCGCAGCCTGGGTCGGCTCGCCTTCGGCGTTGAAGGCAGCCTGCAGGGGCGGGCCGTCGATGTTGATGCTGCGGTCAGGCTGCTGCACGTCCAGCTGGCGAATCAGCACGGCCAGACGACGCGGCGCGGCGTACACCTGCTTGCCGGCGTAGTTCAGGCCAGCAGCCTGCAGGCCTTTTTCGATACCGGCCAGGAAGGCGTCGCCGAGGCTGGCGAGGGCCTTGGGTGGCAGCTCTTCGGTGCCCAGTTCTACCAGAAAATCTTGAGCACTCATTGTGCAGCCTCCAGCTTAGCCAACACTTCGTCACGCAGTTCAGGGGTGGCCATCGGGAAGCCCAGGCGTGCGCGGGCTTGCAGATAGCTTTGCGCCACGTCCCGGGCCAGGGTACGTACACGCAGGATGTAACGCTGGCGCTCGGTTACCGAGATGGCGCGGCGGGCGTCCAGCAGGTTGAAGGTATGCGATGCCTTCAGGACCATTTCATAGGTCGGCAGCGGCAGCTCCAGCTTGATCAGGCGGTTGGCTTCGCTTTCGTAGAAATCGAACAGCTCGAACAGTTTGTCGACGTTTGCATGTTCAAAGTTGTAGGTCGACTGCTCCACCTCGTTCTGGTGGAACACGTCGCCATAGGTGACCTTGCCGAACGGGCCGTCGGCCCACACCAGGTCGTACACCGAATCGACGCCCTGGATGTACATGGCCAGGCGCTCCAGGCCGTAGGTGATTTCACCGGTGACCGGGTAGCACTCGATGCCGCCAACCTGCTGGAAGTAGGTGAACTGGGTCACTTCCATGCCGTTGAGCCAGATTTCCCAGCCCAGACCCCAGGCGCCGAGGGTCGGCGATTCCCAGTTGTCTTCGACGAAACGAATGTCGTGCACCAACGGATCCAGGCCGATGGCTTTCAGCGAGCCGAGGTACAGCTCCTGGAAGTTGGCCGGGTTCGGTTTGAGCACCACCTGGAACTGGTAGTAGTGCTGCAGGCGGTTGGGGTTTTCGCCATACCGCCCGTCGGCAGGACGACGGCTCGGCTGCACATAGGCGGCGTTCCAGGTTTCTGGACCCACGGCGCGCAGGAATGTAGCGGTGTGGAAAGTGCCGGCGCCTACTTCCATATCGTAGGGCTGAAGTACCACACAACCTTGAGCTGCCCAGTAGTTCTGCAGGGCAAGGATCAGGTCTTGGAAGGTACGCACGGCTGGCGTAGGCTGGCTCACGAAATTCACCTGTATCTGGGGATGCGGATGTAAAGAGCGGGAGTATAACCTGATTCGCCTCGCCCTCTACTCATTGGAGCCTTATGCCACGCTGCTTTTGGTGTACCGACGATCCGTTGTACCAGGCCTACCACGACCAGGAATGGGGGATGCCACAGCGCGACCCGGCGTTGCTCTTCGAGATGCTTTTGCTCGAAGGGTTCCAGGCAGGGCTTTCATGGATTACCGTTTTGCGCAAACGCGAGCGTTATCGCCAGGTGATGTACGGCTTCGACCCCGTAAAGCTGGCGGCCATGGGCGACGAACGCATCGAAGAATTGATGCAGGATGCAGGCATCATCCGCAATCGCCTCAAGCTCAAGGCTGCGCGGCGCAACGCCCAGGCCTGGCTGGCTGTGGATAACCCCGCCGAATGGCTGTGGTCGTTCGTCGGCGGCTCGCCAAAGATCAACCACTTCAAGGCGCGCGGCGACGTGCCAGCTGTTACCGATGAAGCCAAGGCAATGAGCAAGGCCTTGCAGAAAGCTGGCTTCACGTTCGTCGGTCCGACCATCTGCTACGCCTTCATGCAGGCCACCGGCATGGTCATGGACCACACCACCGACTGCGATCGCTACGCCGCCTTGTTGCGCTGAGGGGTTACAATGCGCGCCTTGCTGAAATAAGGAATTCGCCTGTGGAAAAGTTCAAGGGCGCCCTGATGGTCGGGGTGCTGCGCCTGTTTGCCAAGCTGCCCTGGGGCGCTGTGCAGCGTGTCGGCGCCGGTATTGGCTGGCTGATGTGGAAAATCCCCAACAGTTCGCGCAACGTGGTACGGATCAACCTGGCCAAGTGCTTCCCGGAGATGGACCCGGTTGCCCGTGAGCAACTGGTGGGCCAGGCGCTGCGGGATATCGGTAAATCCTTTGTCGAAAGTGCCTGTGCCTGGATCTGGCCGCCACAACGCTCGCTGGAGCTGGTCAAGGAAGTGCATGGCCTGGAAGTGCTGGAGCAGGCTTTGGCCTCAGGTAAAGGGGTGGTCGGCATCACCAGCCACCTGGGCAACTGGGAAGTGTTGAACCACTTCTACTGCAACCAGTGCAAACCGATCATCTTCTACCGCCCGCCGAAGCTGAAGGCGGTGGATGATCTGCTGCGCGAGCAGCGCGTGCAGATGGGCAATCGCGTGGCACCGTCGACCAAGGAAGGCATCCTCAGCGTGATCAAGGAAGTGCGCCGTGGTGGCCAGGTGGGTATTCCTGCCGACCCGGAGCCGGCGGAATCGGCGGGCGTGTTCGTGCCGTTCCTCGGCACCCAGGCGCTGACCAGCAAGTTCGTGCCGAACATGCTGGCCGGTGGCAAGGCGGTAGGTGTGTTCCTGCATGCGCTGCGGTTGCCGGATGGCTCGGGCTTCAAGGTGTTCCTGGAGGCGGCGCCAGAGGAGATGTACAGCACCGACGTGAATGTGTCGGCGGCGGCGATGAGCAAGGTGGTCGAGCGCTATGTGCGCGAGTACCCCAGCCAGTACATGTGGAGTATGAAGCGCTTCAAGAAGCGCCCGGCTGGCGAGCCGCGCTGGTATTAAGCTATTCACCGTCCTCTGTAGGAACGGGTTTACCCGCGAATGCGATGTTGGATTCACCGACGCATTCGCGGGTAAACCCGCTCCTACAGGGACCGCGTCAAGCCGATGTCTTGTTCAGCTTCTTGAGAAAAACGGTCATTTCTTTTTCGGCCTGCTTGTCACCATGGGCCTGCGCCGCCACGATCCCGTCTTCCCACGCCTTGCGCGCCGCCGCCAGGTCGCCCTGCAACTGATAGGCCTTGCCCAGCAGCTTCCACGCTGCCGAGTATTTCGGATCCTGCTCTACACAGCGCGCCAGGTGCACCGCTGCTTCAGCGCCGTTGCCTTCATCCAGCCAGGCCTTGCCCAGGCCAAACCTCAGCAGCGGGTTATCCACACCTTTGGCCAGCATCTTCTCCAGCGATTCGCGCATGCCCTCTTCTCCTAGAAGAAACTCAAGCCGACGTGGAACAGCTTCTCCACATCACGAATATGCTTTTTATCCACAACGAACAGGATCACATGGTCACCCGATTCGATCACGGTGTCGTCGTGGGCAATCATCACCTCTTCGTCACGGATGATCGCGCCGATGGTGGTTCCCGGTGGCAGGGCAATGTTCTCGATCGCCTTGCCGACCACCTTGCTCGACTTCGAATCGCCATGTGCCACCGCCTCGATCGCTTCGGCCGCACCGCGGCGCAGCGAGTGCACGCTGACAATGTCGCCCCGGCGCACGTGCGCCAGCAGGGTACCGATGGTGGCCAGCTGCGGGCTGATGGCAATGTCGATATCGCCGCCCTGCACCAGGTCGACATAAGCCGGGTTGTTGATGATGGTCATCACCTTGCCTGCGCCCAGGCGCTTGGCCAGCAGCGACGACATGATGTTGGCTTCGTCATCGTTGGTCAGGGCCAGGAAAATATCGGCGTCGGCGATGTTCTCTTCGAGCATCAGGTCTTTGTCCGAGGCGCTGCCCTGCAGCACTACCGTGCTTTCGAGGGTATCGGAGAGGTGCCGACAACGCGCCGGGCTCATCTCGATGATCTTCACCTGATATCGGCTTTCGATGGCTTCCGCCAGGCGCTCGCCGATCTGCCCGCCGCCGGCGATGACAATGCGTTTATTGGTTTCGTCGATGCGGCGCAGTTCGCCCATCACCGCACGGATATCCTTCTTCGCGGCAATGAAGAACACCTCGTCGTCGGCTTCGATCACCGTGTCGCCACGTGGGGTGATCGGCCGGTCGCGGCGGAAGATGGCTGCCACGCGGGTGTCGACGTTGGGCATATGCGCACGGATCTGGCGCAACTGCTGGCCGACCAGCGGGCCGCCATAGTAGGCCTTCACTGCCACGAGCTGGGCCTTGCCCTCGGCGAAGTCGATCACCTGCAGCGAGCCTGGGTGTTCGATCAGGCGCTTGATGTAATTGGTCACCACCTGCTCGGGGCTGATCAGAACGTCGACCGGGATATGGTCGTTGTCGAACAGCTCTTCGCGGGTCAGGTAGGACGATTCGCGCACCCGTGCAATCTTGGTCGGGGTATGGAACAGCGAATAGGCCACCTGGCAGGCAACCATGTTGGTCTCGTCACTGTTGGTTACCGCCACCAGCATGTCGGCGTCGTCGGCACCGGCCTGGCGCAGCACCGTCGGCAGTGAGCCGCGGCCCTGGACGGTGCGGATGTCCAGGCGGTCGCCGAGGTCGCGCAGGCGGTCGCCGTCGGTGTCGACCACGGTAATGTCGTTGGCTTCGCTGGCCAGGTGTTCAGCCAGCGTACCGCCTACCTGCCCTGCGCCGAGGATGATGATCTTCATGCGCTACTCCCTATCCTTTGTTCTTATCCGCGCGAGGCGGCGATCTTGATCAGCTTGGCATAGTAGAAACCGTCGTGGCCGCCTTCCTGGGCCAGCAGCTGACGGCCGTGGGGCTGGCGCAGGCCGGCTTCGGTCGCCAGGTCCAGCTCACGGGCGCCCGGGGTGCGGGCGAGGAAGGCTTTGATCACTTCAGTGTTTTCGGTCGGCAAGCTGGAGCAGGTGGCGTATAGCAGCATGCCGCCCACTTCCAAGGTCGGCCACAGGGCATCCAGCAGCTCGCCTTGCAGCGTGGCCAAAGCCGGGATGTCGTCGGCTTGGCGGGTCAGCTTGATGTCCGGGTGGCGGCGAATCACGCCGGTGGCCGAGCACGGCGCGTCGAGCAGAATGCGCTGGAATGGCTTGCCGTCCCACCAGCTGGCAGTGTCGCGGGCATCGCAGGCGATCAGCTCGGCGTCCAGCTGCAGGCGGTCGAGGTTTTCTCGCACGCGGGTCAGCCGCTTGGCTTCGAGATCGATGGCCACCATGTGCGCCAGGCCAGCCTCGGCCTCCAGCAGGTGGCAGGTTTTGCCGCCCGGTGCGCAGCAAGCATCGAGCACGCGTTGACCGGGGGCCAGTTCCAGCAGGTCGGCAGATAGCTGCGCAGCTTCGTCCTGCACGCTCACCCAGCCTTCGGCGAAGCCTGGCAGGCCGCGCACGTCGCAGGCTTCGGCCAGCACGATGCCATCCCGGCTGTACTGGCATGCGCTGGCGCCGATGCCGGCTTCGGCCAGCAGTGCCAGGTAGGCATCGCGGCTATGGTGACGGCGATTGACCCGCAGAATCATCGGTGGGTGGGCATTGTTGGCGGCGCAGATGGCTTCCCACTGCTCTGGCCAGAAAGCTTTCAGCGCTTTTTGCAGCCAGCGCGGGTGCGCGGTACGCACCACCGGGTCGCGCTCCATGCCGGCGAGCAGCTCCTCGCCTTCGCGCTGTGCACGGCGCAGTACGGCATTGAGCAGGCCCTTGGCCCACGGCTTCTTCAGTTTGTCGGCACAGCCCACGGTCTCGCCGATGGCGGCATGGGCCGGAATGCGCGTGTAGAACAGCTGGTACAGGCCGACCAGCAGCAGCGCCTGAACATCGGCATCGGCTGCTTTGAAGGGTTTTTGCAGCAGCTGTGCGGCCAGCAGGTCGAGGCGTGGCTGCCAGCGTGCGGTACCGAACGCCAGGTCCTGGGTCAGGCCGCGGTCGCGTTCATCTACCTTGTCCAGTTGCGCCGGCAGCGAGCTGTTCAGCGAAGCCTTGCCGCTGAGCACAGCAGCAAGCGCACGGGCGGCGGCGAGGCGTGGGTTCATTGGCCCAGCACCTTGCCGGCGGCGAACTTCTCGCGGCGGCTGTTGAACAGGTCACTGAAGCTCAATGCCTTGCCGCCAGGCAGTTGCAGGCGGGTCAGGCTCAGGGCTTGGTCACCGCACGCAACTACGAGGCCGTCCTTGCTGGCGGAAAGTATCTCGCCCGGGGCGCCTTGGCCTGTGGACAGGTTGGCGGCCAGCACCTTGACGCTTTCACCGTCCAGCATGCTGTGGCACACCGGCCATGGGTTGAAGGCGCGGATCAGGCGTTCCAGCTCGACGGCCGGGCGGGTCCAGTCGATACGCGCTTCGTCCTTGTTCAGTTTGTGCGCGTAGGTGGCCAGGGCATCGTCCTGTATTTCGCCTTGCAGCGAACCGTCAGCCAGGCCGGCGATGGCCTGAACGACTGCGGGCGGGCCCATTTCGGCCAGGCGATCGTGCAAGGTGCCGCCGGTGTCCTCGGCGCTGATCGGGGTGACGACCTTGAGCAGCATCGGGCCGGTGTCCAGGCCGGCCTCCATGCGCATCACGGTCACGCCGCTTTCAGCGTCGCCAGCTTCCACGGCACGCTGGATCGGCGCGGCACCGCGCCAGCGTGGCAGCAGGGAAGCGTGGCTGTTGATGCAACCCAGGCGCGGGATATCCAGCACCACCTGCGGCAGGATCAGGCCGTAGGCGACCACTACCATCAGGTCTGGTTTCAGTGCGGCCAGTTCGGCCTGCGCATCGGCATTGCGCAGGGTCTGCGGCTGGAACACCGGGATGTCATGGGCCACGGCCAGTGCCTTGACCGCACTTGGCATCAGCTTTTGGCCACGGCCGGCCGGGCGGTCGGGCTGGGTGTAGACGGCCACGATCTCGTAGGGGCTGTCGAGCAGGGCCTTGAGGTGTTCGGCGGCAAACTCTGGAGTGCCTGCAAAGACGATGCGCATGGAGTTCTCGCTTCAAAAAAGAAAAAGGCTTGCCGGAGCAAGCCTTCAGGAAGGTGGGGATCAGGCTTGCTGGCGATGCTGCTTTTCCAGCTTCTTCTTGATCCGGTCGCGCTTGAGCTGCGACAGGTAGTCGACGAACAGCTTGCCGTTGAGGTGATCGAATTCGTGCTGTACGCACACCGCCAGCAGGCCTTCGCATTCCAGTTCGAACGGCTTGCCGTCGCGGTCCTGGGCCTTGACCCGGACACGCAGCGGACGGTCGACGTTCTCGTAGAAGCCCGGTACCGACAGGCAGCCCTCCTGGTACTGGCCCATGTCATGGGTCAGCTCTTCGACCGACGGGTTGATGAAGACGCGCGGTTCGCTGCGGTCTTCGCTGAGGTCCATGACCACAACCTGCTTGTGCACGTTCACCTGGGTAGCGGCCAGGCCGATGCCAGGGGCTTCGTACATGGTTTCAAACATGTCGTCGATCAGCTGACGCAGGGCGTCGTCGAACTCCGTCACCGGTTTGGCGAGGGTGCGCAGGCGCGGGTCCGGGAATTCGAGAATGTTCAAGATGGCCATAAGGTCAGGCAGTCACTGTGCGTTCGGTTGAAAACTGAGCACACATAATAAAGGGAAACGGGGATTTCGGCACCTGGCAAGCTCGTCTAGGGTGACTATGGGCTTGATAGCCCCCAATCAATGGACAGCTTTCCAAAGTGTTACTCACAGAGTTATCCACAGGTTGTGCCACGTAGATGGCCCTGTTTCGATCAAGGACGATCCCCATGCCCAGTTACCATTCGTCGCTCTGCCCGCCTGCTGAACTGGAGGCCCGATTACGCCTGCATCGCTTGCCCGAGACAGGATTGCGACGTTTTCGCACCTTGCTGGATGCGTTCGGCAGCGCCTCTAGTGCGCTTAGCGCTCCCGGTTCGGCCTGGCGAGCGTTGGGCATCCCCCAGGCTACCATCGATGCCCGGCGCAGTGCCGAGGTACGCGAGGGCGCGCTCGCCGCAATGGCCTGGTTAGAGCGCCCTGGCCAGCATTTGCTGATGTGGGACGGCCCAGACTACCCAGCCTTGCTGGCAGAAATCGACGATGCCCCGCCGCTGCTTTTTGTCGCTGGCGAACCAGCCTTGCTCGATCGTCCTCAGTTGGCGATCGTGGGCAGCAGACGTGCCACACCCCCGGCGCTCGACACCGCCCGGGCATTTTCCCGCTACCTCGCGCAGGCTGGTTTCACCATTACCAGCGGGCTGGCGGTAGGTGTCGACGGTGCCGCTCATCGGGCCGCGTTGCAGGCTGGCGGCGGCACGATTGCCGTGCTCGGGACGGGGTTGCAAAAACTTTATCCACAGCGCCATCGGGACCTTGCGCAGGCGATGATCGACAACGGCAGCGCGCTGGTTTCCGAGTATCCCCTGGATGCCGGGCCGCTGCCCGGCAACTTCCCCCGGCGCAACCGCATCATCAGTGGGCTGTCGCTCGGTGTGCTGGTGGTCGAGGCGAGCCTCGCCAGCGGCTCGCTGATCACGGCGCGCCTGGCGGCGGAACAAGGCCGCGAGGTGTACGCCATTCCGGGCTCCATTCATCACCCAGGGGCCAAGGGTTGTCACCAGCTGATTCGTGATGGGGCGCTGCTGGTGGAAACTGTGGAACAGATCCTGGAAAGCTTGCAGGGTTGGCAGAACCTGCCGCCTGCGGTTGTGGACAGGTTCGACCATCCCCTGCTTGCCCTGCTGCATGCCGCACCCCAGACCAGTGAAAGCCTGGCCCACTGCAGCGAGCAGCCGCTGGCCGACGTGCTGGCGCAGTTGACCGAGCTGGAGCTGGAAGGCCGGGTCAGCAATGAAGCCGGGCGTTGGTTTGCCCGCGCGGGCTAAGTACACTGCGCACAAGCAAGGTATTCAGGCGGAGAAACAGCAATGGTGAGCAGTTTTCGTGTGCAACAAGCCGCACGTGAGATCCGGGCGGGCGCAGTAATCGCCTACCCGACGGAAGCGGTCTGGGGCCTGGGCTGCGACCCATGGAACGAGGACGCGGTGTATCGCCTGCTGGCGCTGAAGTCGCGTCCTGTGGATAAAGGGCTGATTCTGATCGCTGACAACATCCGTCAGTTCGACTTCCTGTTCGAGGACTTCCCCGAGGACTGGATCGACCGCATGAGCAGCACCTGGCCGGGGCCGAACACCTGGCTGGTGCCGCACCAGGACCTGTTGCCCGAATGGGTGACCGGGCAGCATGACACGGTAGCGCTGCGGGTCAGTGATCACCCGGTGGTGCGTGAGTTGTGCGCGCTGGTGGGGCCGCTGATTTCCACCTCGTGCAACCCTGGCGGGCGCCCGGCGGCGAAGACCCGCTTGCGGGTTGAGCAGTACTTCCATGGCCAGTTGGACCTGGTGCTCGGTGGTGCGCTGGGCGGGCGGAAGAACCCGAGTGTGATTCGCGACCTGGCAACCGGCGAAGTCGTTCGCCCGGGTTGATACCAATCCACAGGCCTGGCTCGGGACTCGGGCCCCTGTGGGAGCGGGCGCGCCCGCGAAGAATACAACTCGGTGCCTGGCACGGGCTTCGCCCGTGTTCGCGGGCATGCCCGCTCCCACAGGTCCGGGCCTAGCCACCGCAGATTTTTCTGATTTTGTCTCGAATGGTTGTCCGGTTTGAGGATTGGGAAATATCCTACGACCCGCGTCTCCTTCCATCACCTTCTAAGTGGGAACCTCTGCCTCTAGGCTCTATCCGTCGCCGAATAACTTGGCGATCGGGTGTGGTAGCCCGGATGCATTTTTTCCATGACAGTCTATGGTGGCTGTGCGTGGGAGGCTTTCGAGCCTGCCTGGATTGGAAAATGCCCGGGTCTACCACCTCGCGTACAGTCGCCACCCATTCACGTGGTAGTGAGGGTTGGCGGCCTTGAGGAGCATTTTCCAATGATGAAGAAAATAGTCCCCGATCCACCTCTCCCATGCACCTCCACCCGCCCCTTCGGCCGCTGCGATGCCGGCCACGATCCACTCTTCACCGTCAACCCAAACATTTCTGCCGAGGACGCTCTGGTCCACGTAGCCCTGTACCTGCGTAGCGCTTACGAAACCGGCTACAAAGCTTTGGACTACATGCGTGAAGAAGGCCGTGGCATGTTCTGGTCGAACCTGCATGCGATTGAGATGGCAGAGGGTGTGATCGAGGCGATACTCGATGGCATCGAGTCGACTCCACCGCTGACAAACCGACCCTCACAGGCATAGCGAAGCTATCGAAGCCGACGCAGTACCTGTGGGAGCGGGCTTGCCCGCGAACACCGGCAAAGCCGGTGCCATCCATCGCGGTGGCTTCTTCGCGGGTAAACCCGCTCCTACATGGATGTGTGTGGCTCAGGGGATTAGTACAGTCGATCCTACAGTCCGCCGCGCCGACAGCTCTGCCTGCGCCTTGGCCGCCTCGCTCAGTGGATACCGCTGCTGGATATCCACAACCAGCTTCCCGCTCGCAATCATCGCAAACAGGTCATCGGCCATGGCCTGGGTGTTCTCGGCATTGTTGGCATAGGTGGCCAAGGTCGGCCGGGTGACATACAGCGAGCCCTTCTGCGCCAGGATCCCCAGGTTCACCCCGCTCACTGCACCGGAAGCGTTGCCAAAGCTCACCATCAACCCACGCGGGCGCAGGCAGTCCAGCGAGGTCAGCCAGGTGTCGGCACCCACGCCGTCATACACCACCGGGCATTTTTTGCCGTCGGTCAGCTCCAGTACGCGCTTGGCCACATCTTCATGGCTGTAGTCGATGGTCGCCCATGCCCCCAGCGCCTTGGCCCGTTCGGCCTTCTCGGCAGAGCTCACGGTGCCTATCAGCTTGGCGCCCAGGGCCTTGGCCCATTGGCAGGCCAGCGACCCTACACCACCGGCTGCGGCATGGAACAGGATCACATCGCCCGCCTTCACTTCATAGGTCTGCTTTAGCAGGTACTGAACGGTCAAACCCTTGAGCATCACCGCTGCCGCCTGCTCGAAGCTGATGGTGTCCGGCAGTTTGACCAGGTTGGCTTCCGGTAGCGTATGCACCTCGCTGTAGGCGCCCAGCGGGCCACCGGCATGTGCCACACGGTCTCCTACCTTCAATCGGGACACGCCTTCGCCCACGGCCTCTACCACACCTGCCGCTTCGGTACCCAGGCCAGAAGGCAGGGACGGCGGCGCATACAGCCCGCTTCGGAAGTAGGTGTCGATGAAGTTCAGGCCGATCGCATGGTTACGCACACGCACCTGCTGTGGCCCGGGCGGGGTGGGTTCGAATTCCACAAACTGCAGCACTTCCGGGCCGCCATGCTGGCTGAACTGGATACGCTTGGCCATCTCGCACTCCTGTAGTCGGGATCGGGAAAGGCCTTCTATCGGACGCCTTTGCTTGGTCGTCGTCAACTGCGGCGCGCACGCTGGCGGTGGTATGCTACGCGGCGAATTCTTCCCTGCCCGTTCCTGGTGACCCGATGACTAGCCGCACCGAGGCCGTGAAAGCCTACCTGCTCGACCTGCAAGACCGCATCTGCTCTGCCCTCGAAACAGAAGACGGCGGTGCCCGCTTCGTCGAGGACGCCTGGGTGCGCGAAGCCGGTGGCGGGGGCCGCACGCGGGTTATCGGTGAGGGCAACGTGATCGAAAAAGGCGGGGTCAACTTCTCCCATGTGTTTGGTGCCGGCCTGCCGCCGTCGGCCAGTGCCCACCGCCCCGAGCTGGCAGGCCGTGGCTTCGAAGCCTTGGGCGTGTCGCTGGTGATACACCCGCACAACCCGCATGTGCCGACTTCCCACGCCAACGTTCGCTTCTTCATCGCCGAAAAGGAAGGTGAAGAGGCCGTATGGTGGTTCGGCGGCGGCTTTGACCTGACGCCATACTATGGCAACGAAGAAGACTGCGTTCACTGGCACCGAGTGGCCGAGCAGGCCTGCGCGCCGTTTGGCGCCGATGTGTACCCACGCTACAAGGCCTGGTGCGACCGCTACTTCCACCTCAAGCACCGTGGTGAGCCACGTGGTATCGGCGGCTTGTTCTTCGATGACCTGAACGAGTGGGATTTCAACACCTGCTTCGCCTTCATCCGCGCCATCGGCGATGCCTACATCAACGCCTACCTGCCGATCGTCCAGCGCCGCAAAGACACGCCTTACACCCCGCAACAGCGCGAGTTCCAGGAATACCGCCGCGGCCGCTACGTGGAGTTCAATCTGGTCTACGACCGTGGCACCCTGTTCGGCCTGCAATCCGGTGGCCGCACCGAGTCCATCCTCATGTCGCTGCCGCCTCAGGTGCGCTGGGGCTACGACTGGAAGGCTGCACCCGGCAGCGAAGAAGCGCGCCTGACCGAGTATTTCCTGCAGGACCGCGACTGGCTCGGCCAGTAAGCCTGTGGATAACCAAGGAGCCGTCATGGACCAGTACGTCGTTTTTGGTAACCCCATTGGCCACAGCAAGTCGCCGCTGATCCACCGCCTGTTCGCCGAGCAGACCGGTCAGGACCTGGAATATGCCACTTTGCTGGCGCCGTTGGACGAGTTCAGCGACTGCGCGCGCGGCTTCTTCAAGCAAGGCAATGGCGGCAATGTCACCGTGCCGTTCAAGGAAGAGGCCTACCGCCTGTGCGACAGCCTGACCCCGCGTGCCCGGCGCGCAGGCGCAGTGAACACGCTGAGCAAGCTGGCTGATGGCACCCTGCAGGGCGATAACACCGACGGCGCTGGCCTGGTGCGCGACCTGACGGTGAATGCCGGGGTCGAGCTGGCGGGCAAGCGCATTCTCATCCTCGGTGCCGGTGGCGCCGTGCGCGGCGTGCTGGAGCCTATTCTGGCGCACAAGCCGCAGTCGCTGGTGATTGCCAACCGTACCTTGGAAAAGGCCGAGCAGCTGGCGCGCGAGTTCGATGAACTGGGGCCGGTGGTGGCCAGCGGGTTTGCCTGGTTGCAGGAACCTGTGGATGTGATCATCAACGCCACCTCGGCGAGCCTGGCCGGGGAGTTGCCGCCTATTGCCGACAGCCTGGTCGAGGCGGGTCGTACGGTTTGCTACGACATGATGTATGGCAAGGAGCCGACGCCGTTTTGCCAGTGGGCTACCAAGCTGGGGGCTGCCAAGGTATTGGATGGGCTGGGGATGCTGGCTGAGCAGGCGGCTGAG
This sequence comes from Pseudomonas sp. CIP-10, assembly GCF_020911845.1. Taxonomy (NCBI): domain Bacteria; kingdom Pseudomonadati; phylum Pseudomonadota; class Gammaproteobacteria; order Pseudomonadales; family Pseudomonadaceae; genus Pseudomonas; species Pseudomonas sp. CIP-10. The sequence goes on from NZ_CP087160.1 coordinate 99,570, forward strand.
GCCTTCTTTATCTGGCGTGGCGTGAGGCCGGATACGGCGCCGGTGTTGGCTGAACTGCGCCGGCAACTCGCTCGGGGCTGAGATGGCCGGGGCCGCTTTGCGGCCCTATCGCGACGCAAGGCCGCTCCCACAAAGTAAGTCGTACGCCGATCCTCTGTGGGAGCGGCCTCGTGTCGCGATGGGCTGCAAAGCAGCCCCAGGACCCAACCTCATTCCTCAAACCGGATCGGGCACAACTCCACCCCTTCCAGCTTCTGCAACTCCTCGATCACTTGGGGCCTGGCCCGGTGCAAGGTCAAACTCCCCCCCAATCGCCGCAACCGCCGTGCCTCACGGTGCAACATATCCACACCCGAGTAATCGATGAAATTCACCTGCCGGGCATCGATCACTACATGCGGCCCTTGGCAGCGCTGCAAGCGCACCTGCAGGTAATGCGCCGCACCAAAGAAAATCGACCCACCTACCCGCAAGACATCCGCGTCCCCTTCACGGCTTTGTTGGATCCGTGGTCGTGAGGTGCGCTTCAAATAGAAGAACAGCGAAGCCAGCACCCCGGCATAGATGGCCGTCTGCAGCTCCAGCAGCAATGTCGCTGCAGCTGTCAGCGCCATCACCAGAAACTCCGAGCGGCTGACCCGGAACAATGCACGGATCCCTCGGTGGTCCACCAACCCCCAGCAGATCAGCAAAATGCTGCCGGCCATGGCCGGTATCGGCAGGTGCGCGATCAGGCCGGCGCCGGTCACGGCGAACAACGCCACCCACAGCGCAGAAAACACCCCGGCCATCGGTGAGCGGGCGCCCGCCTCGTAGCTCAGGCCCGAGCGGGTGAAGGAGCCGGCAGACAGGTAACCAGAGAAAAATGCACCGGCAATGTTCGACAGGCCCTGTGCGCGTATTTCCTGGTCCGGGTCGATCAGCTGTTCTGAACGTGCCGATAGCGAGCGGGCAATCGACAGGCTGGTGACCAACCCCAGCATGCCTACCGCAACGGCGCTGGGCAGCAAACGCAACATAAGCTCCACGTCTAGCAAAGGCAGCGGGCTGAAAGGCGGGAGTTGCCCTGTGAACGCTGCCACCCGCGGCACATGGCCAAAGAAGCCCGGCAACAGCCAGGCCAGCAAGCTGACCAGGATCAGGCTTATCAACAGGCTCGGCCAGCGTGGGCGCCAGAGCTTGAAGGCCACGCCGATCACTACGGTGGCCAGGCCCAGCAGCAAGGAAGGCAAGTCGACCTCGCCTGCGTGGCTGGCCAGGTCTTGCACGGTCTTCAGCGCGGTGGCCTGGCTGGGCAGGGCCATGCCCAGCAGGTTGGGTAGCTGGCCCAAGGCAATGACGATGGCGGCACCCAGCGTGAAGCCGAGCACCACGGAATGGGAGACGAAGTTGACCAGCGCGCCGAAGCGCAACAGCCCGAGCAGCAGCTGGAAAATGCCGCCAAGGAAGGTCAGCAGCAACACCAGCGTGATGTAGTCAGCGCTACCGGCCACGGCCAGCGGGCTGATGCTGGCGTAGAGCACGATGGAAATGGCGGCTGTCGGGCCGCAGATCAGGTGCCAGGAAGAGCCCCACAGGCAGGCGATCAGTACCGGCACGATGGCGGCGTAAAGCCCGTATTCGGCGGGCAGGCCGGCGATCAGGGCGTAGGCGATGGATTGCGGCAGGGCGAGGATGGCGCCGCTCAGGCCTACCAGCAAGTCCTGGCGCAGGCTGCGGCCCGATTGGCGGGGAAGCCAGCTGAGGAAGGGCAGCAGGTGGATGATGCGATGCATGAGATATTCACATTTCCGAAGGTCCACTGTCCCCTTGTAGGCGCGGGTTTACCCGCGAATACGGCGGTACATTCACTGCAGCATTCGCCGGTAAACCCGCTCCTACAAGGGGCGCGTCGTGTCTGAGATTACAGTTTGGCTTTGACGGCCTCCAGGGCATCACCATCGGCCTTGGTGGTAACCCCGGCCAACCACCCATCCAACCGTTCAGGGTGCGCTTTCACCCAGGCCTTGGCCGCTTCATCGAAGCTGATCTTCTTGTCCACAACCTCTGCCATGATGCTGTTTTCCATGTCCAGTGTGAACTTGAGGTTACCTAGCAGCTTCGCCGCATTCGGGCAGGCTTGTGGATAACCCTTGCGGGTCAGCGTGTATACCTCGCCCTTGCTGCCGAACCATTTTTCACCACCGGTCAGGTAATGCATTTTCAGTTTCACGTTCATCGGGTGCGGGGTCCAGCCAAGGAAAGTGATGAATTGCTGCTTCTTCACCGCCCGGTCGACCTGGGCCAGCATCGCCTGCTCGCTGGACTCCACCAGCTTCCACTGGCCGAGGTTGAATTCATTCTTGTCGATGATTGCCTTGAGCGACAGGTTGGCCGGGGCGCCGGAGCCGATTCCGTACAGCTTTTTGTCGAACTGCCCGGCGTGTTTCTGCAGGTCAGCGAAGTCCTTCACCCCGGCATTCCACACATAGTCGGGCACTGCGAGGGTGAACTCGGTTCCCTCCAGGTTGCGCGACAGCTGCTGCACGTCGCCGTTGGCGATGAACTTGTCATGGAAGCCTTGCTGCGCCGGCATCCAGTTGCCGAGGAAGTCGTCAACCTGGCCGTCCTTGAGGCCGCCGTAGATGATCGGTACGGCCAGGCTGTCGATCTTCACCTGGTAACCCAGGCTTTCCAGTAACAGGCGTGCCACGGCATTGGTCGAGGCAATATCACTCCAGCCGGGGTCGGCCATTTTCACGGTACTGCATTGCGCATCGCTGTCTGCGGCGTGGGCCGTGGTGGCGCTCAGGGCCAGGACGAACACGGCGGCGGAGAACTTGTGCATGGCGGCCTCTCTTCTCAATCCAGGGGGGCGGGCTGTGGATAACGTGCCTTGCGCTCGAGGTCATCGAGATCGATGTGGTTGCGCATGTACTGTTGGCTGGCGTCCACCAGTGGTTGGTGATCCCAGCTTTTCAGCTTGCCGATGGCCAGCGCTTCGGCCACCAGCCGGCGGCGGCGCTGGCTGGCCAGCACTTGCTGGCGCAGGCTGGGGATGTCCCAGCGCTGTTGTGCTTCATCGACAAATGCCTGCAGCAGCACCTGGTGGTCCGGGCTGCCGGTGAGGTTCTCCCGCTCGTGCGGGTCGCGGCTCAGGTCATAGAGTAGGCATGGGTCGTCTTCGCTGTACACGAACTTGTAGGGCCCGCGGCGGATCATCATCAGCGGGCCGACGGTGCCTTCGGCCATATACTCGCCGATCACCTCGTCGTGACCGCCCTGCCCTTGCAGGTGGCCCAGCAGTGAGCGGCCGTCCAGCTGCAGGTCTTTATCCACAGCGCCGCCAGCCAGTTCGACCAAGGTTGGCAACAGGTCGCAGGTCGACACCGAGGCAGTGACCCGGCCCGCTGCAAAGCGCTTCGGCGCATGGATCAGCAGCGGCACCCGCGCCGACATTTCGAACCAATGCATTTTGTACCAGAGGCCACGCTCGCCAAGCATGTCGCCGTGGTCGCCGGAAAACACGATCAGTGTGTCATCGGCCAGGTTGCATTCCTCCAGGGTCTGCAGCAATTGGCCAATGTTGTCATCGATATAGCTGCAAGCGCCGAAGTAGGCGCGGCGGGCGTCGCGGACCTTGTCCACAGGCAGCGGCTTGTTCCACAGGTCGTAGACTTTCAGCAGGCGCTGGGAGTGCGGGTCGAGTGCTGCCTGGCTGAACTCGGCACGGGGCATGGGGATATCCACACCTTCGTAGCGGTCCCAGTAGCGTTTGGCAATGGTGTAGGGGTCGTGCGGGTGCGTCATCGAAACGGTCAGGCAAAATGGCCGGCCATCGTTTTCGCGCACATGGTCGTACAGGTACTGGCGCGCCTTGAACACCACCTCCTCGTCGAAATCCAGCTGATTGGTGCGCACGCACGGACCGGCCTGCAGCACCGAGGACATGTTGTGGTACCAGCTTGGACGCACATCGGGTTCGTCCCAGTTCACCGCCCAACCGTAGTCGGCCGGGTAGATGTCGCTGGTCAGGCGTTCTTCGTAGCCGTGCAACTGGTCCGGGCCGCAGAAGTGCATCTTGCCCGACAGCGCGGTGCGGTAGCCCAGGCGACGCAGGTAATGGGCGTAGGTCGGCACATCGGCAGGGAAGTCGGCCGCGTTGTCGTAGGCGCCAATGCGGCTGGGCAACTGACCGCTGACCAGGGTGAAGCGTGATGGCGCGCACAGTGGGCTGTTGCAGTAGGCCGAGTCGAACACCACGGCTTGCTCGGCCAGGCGGCCGAGGTGCGGCATCTGGATGGGCGAAGGGCCGTAGATGGGTAGCAAGGGCGCGGCCATCTGGTCGGCCATGATGAACAGGATATTCGGACGCGTCATGGTGGCTCCCATCGTTGAGGGTTATGCGAACTGCTTGCCTACCAAGATGCGACTGTGGATAACATGGGTAAAGCCCATGGCGGGCAATGACTGGGATTAGCCAAGCTTATGTTTGACCACCTTGCCGGGTTGTCGCTGGATACCCTGCGCGTATTCGAGGCTGCTGCACGCCTGCGTGGCTTTACCGCTGCGGCGCTGGAGTTGGGTACCACGCAGCCGGCAGTGAGCCAGCAGGTGAAGCGCTTGGAGGCACAGTTGGGCACGCGCCTGTTTGACCGCATTTACCGGGGCATCGAGCTGACCGAGGCTGGCCAGGTGCTGTTCGAACAGGTGCATCAGGGGCTGCAGACCATGGATGACGGTATTGCCCAGGCCAGCGGGCGCGGCCAGCGCGAAGTGCTGCAGGTCGCCACTGACTTTGCCTTTGCGGCGTTCTGGCTGATGCCAAGGCTGCAGCGCTTTCATCAGGCTTATCCACAGGTGGATGTGAGCCTGGTGACGGGTGAGCGCAGCCAGGGCATGTTGCGCCCGGACATCGATGTGGCGGTGCTGTTTGGCGATGGACGCTTTCACCAAGGAGAAAGCCGCTGGCTATTCGATGAGGAAGTGTTCCCGGTGTGCAGCCCCCATTTGATTCATGGCAAAGCCTTGTCAGCTGTGGCTTTGCAACGATTGCCGCTGCTGCATCTGAAGGGCGAGCAGGCCAGCCGCTGGTTTGACTGGGCGGGGGTATTTCGTGGGTTTGGTGTGGACAGCCCACCGCCGGCGGGGCAGTTGCGGTTTGATAACTATACCTTGCTGATTCAGGCCGCGATTGCCGGGCAAGGGGTGGCGATTGGCTGGGCTCACCTGGTGGATGGATTGGTGGAGCAAGGGTTGCTGTGTCGGCCGCTGGAGGGGAGTTTGCGCTCGGAACGCGGCTATTACGCAGTTTTGCCACCGCGCAAGCGGCGTGGGGCATTGATCGAGCGGTTCGTGGATTGGTTGGAGCAGGAGCGCAGCCTTTGAGATTTTGGGGCCGCTTTGCGGGCCATCGCGACACAAGGCCGCTCCCAAAAAGACACTGCGTACGCCGGCCCATGTGGGAGCGGCCTTGCGTCGCGATGGGCTGCGCAGCAGCCCCGGCAATCTAGACCACGAAGTTCAGATGCTCGCCCCGGTGCAAGTCCAGCTCCAGCATGTCCACCATCCCCGCTGCGATCCTGGCCAAGCGCCGCAACGGCTCAGCCAGCCCAGGCTCCAGCGTCCCTTCGGTATTGCGAAAATGCTCCATGCCCAACCCGGCCAGTTCCTGCGGTGCATTGATCAGCGTCCAGTGCAATGCACTGCGCTGCAACCCATCAACCACTTGGGCCACGCAATCCCGCTCCATCTCGCTGTACTTGCTCGGCTCATCCAGCACATCGAAATCGCCCACAAGCAGCAGCCGGCGTATAGTCGTATGCGCAAGCCCCGCCACCAGCGCCTCGCTCAAGCGTGCCTGCCCCGGCAGGTCACCCGGCGCCAGCGCTGGTAACAGGGCGATCACCGCCGAGCCGCCCGCTGCGCCCTGCTCCGCCTGGTGGGCATCACCCAGCCCCCCTATCTTGAAGTGCAGGCCCGGGCGCGGTGAATGGCGGTTGAGGTCGTCCACCACGGCGATGACTTCGTGCTGGCGCGACAGCAGCTCGACCATCAGGGCATTGCCCAGGCTGCTTTCAGGCCCGAACAGGACCAGTTTGAACACTGGGGTTTCGGCGTTTTTCACTGCATCACTCCCGTTGCAGGTGGTGATGGTTGGACCGCAATCAGGAGTTATCGTGCAGAGGATCAAGGGTTACCACGCCCACGTTTATTACGACGCAGCCACCATGGAGCAGGCCCGGGAACTGTGCGAGGAGGCGGCGCGGCTGTTCCCCGTGACCATGGGGCGCATGCACCAGAAACCGGTTGGGCCGCATCCGGACTGGAGTTGCCAGCTGGCGTTCGGGCCCGAAGTGGTGGGGGTGGTATTGCCTTGGTTGGCGCTGTACCGCAAGGGCCTGGTGGTATTCATGCATCCGGAAACCGGGGATGAACTGGCGGATCACCGGGATCATGCGATCTGGATGGGGGCCGTGCGGCCCTTGAATCTGTCGATTTTTGGGGGCTAGGCGGGGGTAGCCTGTGCTGGCCTCTTCGCGGGTGAACCCGCTCCTACAACGATATCGCAGAGCCAGAGGGTGGCGCTGGCCCCGTAGGAGCGGGTTTACCCGCGAAGCAGACGACGCGGTTTAGCGGCGTGCGCCACGCACCCCTTCAGCCAATGCCGAGCACAGGCTCAATACATCGGTCACCGCCTGATCGGCGCTTTGGGCTTGGGCGATCTTGTCGACCAGTGCCGAGCCCACCACCACGCCATCGGCCAGGCGGGCAATGTTCGCAGCCTGTTCCGGCGTGCGAATGCCGAAGCCAACGCTGATCGGCAGATCGGTATGCCGGCGCAGGCGGGCAATGGCTTCGGTCACATGCTCGGTGGTCGCCGAACCTGCACCGGTTACACCAGCCACCGACACGTAGTAGACGAACCCGGAGCTGCGCTCCAGCACGCGCGGCAGGCGCGCGTCGTCGGTGGTCGGGGTGGTCAGGCGGATGAAGTCGATGCCTGCAGCCTGGGCCGGGGTAGCCAGTTCGGCGTCGTGCTCTGGCGGAAGGTCGACGATGATCAGGCCATCGACGCCCGCGGCCTTGGCTTCAGCCACGAACGTGTCCACACCAAAGCGGTGGATAGGGTTGTAGTAGCCCATCAGCACGATCGGCGTGGTCTGGTTATCCACACGGAATTCGCGAACCATCTGCAGGGTCTTGGCCAAGGTCTGACCAGCCTCAAGGGCGCGCAGGGTGGCCAGCTGGATGGCCACGCCATCGGCCATCGGGTCGGTGAACGGCATGCCCAGCTCGATCACGTCGGCGCCAGCAGCCGGCAGGCCCTTGAGGATCTGCAACGAGGCGTCGTAGCCCGGGTCGCCAGCTGTGACGAAGGTGACCAGTGCCGAGCGGCCTTCGGCCTTCAGCTCGGCGAAGCGTTGTTCAAGACGGCTCATGCGTGTTTCTCCTGGGCGGCCATGTGGTTCATGACGGTTTGCATGTCTTTGTCGCCGCGGCCCGACAGGCACACGACCATCAGGTGGTCCTTGGGCAGCTTCGGTGCGCGCTTGATCGCTTCGGCCAAGGCGTGGGAGCTTTCCAGGGCTGGAATGATGCCTTCCAGACGGCAGGTTGCGTGGAACGCATCCAATGCTTCGTCATCGGTGATGCTGACGTACTCGACGCGCTTCACCTCATGCAGATAGGCGTGCTCCGGGCCGATGCCCGGGTAGTCCAGGCCTGCGGAAATCGAGTGGGCATCGGTGATCTGGCCGTCTTGGTCCTGCAGCAGGTAGGTGCGGTTGCCGTGCAATACGCCCGGTACGCCGCCGTTCAGGCTGGCGGCATGCTTGTCGGTGTGTACGCCGTGGCCACCGGCTTCAACGCCGATGATCTGCACGCTCGGCTCTTCGAGGAACTCATGGAACAGGCCCATGGCATTGGAGCCGCCGCCGACGCAGGCAACCAGGCTGTCTGGCAGACGGCCTTCCTTCTCTTGCAACTGGGCACGGGTCTCTTTGCCGATGATCGACTGGAAATCGCGGACCATGGCGGGGTACGGGTGTGGGCCAGCCACGGTGCCGATCAGGTAGAAGGTGTCTTCGACGTTGGTAACCCAGTCACGCAGGGCTTCGTTCATGGCGTCTTTCAGGGTGCCGGTGCCGGCGGTAACCGGCACGATCTCGGCGCCCAGCAGCTTCATGCGGAACACGTTCGCCTGCTGGCGCTCGATGTCGGTGGCGCCCATGTAGATCACGCAAGGCAGGCCGAAGCGCGCGGCGACGGTGGCGGTGGCGACACCGTGCATGCCGGCGCCGGTTTCGGCGATCAGGCGCTTTTTGCCCATGCGCTTGGCCAGCAGCACTTGGCCGATGCAGTTGTTCACCTTGTGCGCGCCGGTATGGTTGAGCTCTTCACGCTTGAAGAAAATCTTCGCCCCGCCGCAATGCTCGGTCAGGCGCTCGGCGAAGTACAGCGGGTTGGGGCGGCCGATGTAGTCGCGCTGAAAGTAAGCCAGCTCTTCAAGGAACTTGGGGTCTGCCTTGGCCGCTTCGTATTCGCGGGCCAGGTCCAGCACCAGTGGCATCAGGGTTTCGGCCACGTAGCGGCCGCCGAACGAGCCGAACAGGCCATTGGCGTCGGGGCCGGGGCGGTATTGGGACTGGGTCATGGGGCGCTCCAAGGCGTAGTGAATGAGTGATGGGCTTTACTCTAACCACGGCAAGCTCGGCTGAAAACCGATAAGATTGCGTAAACTTGTCAGAAAAACTCACAGGTAAAATGGCCCACGACCTCCCTCCCCTCAATGCCCTGCGCGCCTTCGAGGCTACAGCCAGGCTCAATAGCGTCAGCCAGGCGGCGGAAGCGCTGCACGTGACCCACGGCGCTGTCAGCCGGCAGATCAAGGTGCTTGAGGAGCATCTGGGCGTAGCCCTGTTCGTCAAGGACGGGCGTGGCATCAAACTCACAGATGCCGGTGTGCGTCTGCGCGATGCCAGCGGTGAGGCCTTCGACCGGCTGCGCAGCGTGTGTTCCGAGCTCAGCCGTGATGTGAGCGAGGCGCCATTCGTGCTGGGCTGCTCGGGCAGCCTGCTGGCGCGGTGGTTTATCCCGCGGCTGGGCCGGTTGCAGGCGGATTTGCCTGAGCTGCGCTTGCACCTGTCGGCGGGTGAGGGCGACCTTGACCCGCGGCGGCCTGGGCTGGATGCGTTGCTGGTGTATGCCGAGCCACCGTGGCCGGCGGACATGCAGGTGCATGTGCTGGCCGAGGAATGCATCGGGCCGGTGCTCAGCCCACATTTCGCAGGTTTCCAGCGCTTGCAGGGGGCGCCCGCCAAGGCATTGTTGGGCGAAGCCTTGCTGCACACCACTTCACGCCCGCAAGCGTGGCCTACCTGGGCGGTGCAACAGGGCCTGGACCCGACGGCCATTCACTATGGTCAGGCTTTCGAGCACCTGTATTACCTGCTGGAGGCTGCCGTGGCCGGATTGGGCGTGGCGATTGCACCGCAGCCACTGGTCGCCGATGACCTGCGGGCGGGCCGTTTGAGTGCGCCTTGGGGCTTTTCACCTACCCAGGCGGCGCTGGCATTGTGGGTGCCACGGCGCGCCGCAGACGGGCGCGCCGAGCAGTTGGCGCAGTGGTTACGGGCGGAACTTGCGCGGCAGAGCGCTTAGTTTCGCTTGCATATCAGGTAAGCCGCCAGCAGGCCCAGCGCACCAATGGCCACACCGGCGGTGGTGTAGGGGTGCTCCTGGGCGTAGTCCCGGGTGGCTATGCCGGTCTGGCGGGTGCGCTGCTTCACTTCCTCGTACGCATCGCTCAGTAGGCTGCGCGAATGACGCAGTGCGCTTTCAGCGTTGCTGCGGATTGCCTTCACCGACTTCTGGGACTCTTCCGACGCATCATGCTTGAGGTGTTCCAAGCTTTTCAGAAGGCTCTCGATCTCCGCTTCCATGCTTTCCAGGGATGTTTTACGCAGCGAGTTGCGGTGCATGTTGACTCTCCTTTGCAGTATGGGCTGTAAGGATTGCGACCCTTGGGCTGCGTGAAAGTGCGATCGAACTTTCGCTGACAGTGACCGCTCGCAGGTAAACCAGGCCTGCGCTGCTAGGCTGAATCTCACTGTCAACCATGGAGAGCACTCATGACCGATCATCACACCTACAAGAAAATCGAACTGGTCGGGTCTTCGCCCACCAGTATCGAAGAGGCGATCAACAATGCTTTGGCCGAAGCCGGTAAAAGCATCAAGCACCTGGAATGGTTCGAAGTGGTCGATACCCGCGGCCATATCCGCGACAACAAAGCGGCGCACTTCCAGGTCACGCTGAAGGTCGGCTTCCGTATCGCCAATAGCTGAAACAACGTTGGGTTGTATGATCCCGGCGTGATGAGGTATTCAGAAAAGGGGCGCCTTGGTGGGGCCCCTTCTGATTTCATCTGCACAAGGAACGCGAGTGATGAACAAACTGATTCTGGCGCTGGGCCTGATGACCCTGGCCGGTGGTGCGCTGGCAGCGGGCAAACCGTGCGAGGAACTGAAGGCGGAAATTGCGGCCAAGCTGGATGCCAAGGGCGTCACTGGCTACAAGCTGGAGATCGTCAAGAAAGGCGACCCGGCGGGCAAGGTCATTGGTAGCTGTGAGGCCGGGACCAAGGAGATTGTTTACCGCCGCGGCTGATGCGTTTGCCCTTTCGCGGACTTGCCCGCTTCCACAGTCAACCTATGGGAGCGGGCGAGCCCGTGTCGAGGGTCACTCGGCCTTGAGGGCCTGCGCCATCAGCTCATATGACCGAATGCGGTCCGCATGCTCATACAGGTCACAGGTAAAGATCAGCTCATCCGCACCCGTCTGTTCCAGCAGCACTTCTACCTTGGCCTTTACCTTCTGCGGGCTGCCGATCATGGCCAGCCCCAGGAAGCTGGCCACCGTCTCCCGCTCATGGGGCAACCACAGCCCATCCATGCTTTCCACGGGTGGCTTTTGCATCAGGCTCTGTCCGCGAATCAGCGCCAGGATGCGCTGGTAAACCGAGGTGGCCAGGTATTCGGCCTTCTCGTCGGTCTGCGCCACCACCATGGGGATGCCCAGCATCACATACGGCTTATCCAGCGTGGTCGAGGGCCTGAAGTGGTTGCGGTACACGCGAATGGCCTCGTGCATGTAGCGTGGCGCGAAATGCGAGGCGAAGGCGTAGGGCATGCCGCGCATGCCCGCCAGCTGGGCACTGAACAGGCTGGATCCCAGCAACCACATCGGCACGTCGGTGTCGTGCCCCGGCACGGCGATCACTTTTTGATCATCAGTGCGTGGCCCGAGGTAGCGCGAAAGCTCCTCGACATCGTCCGGGAAGTCATCTGGGCCGCCAGCGCGGTCGCGTCGCAGGGCATAGGCCGTCATCTGGTCCGAACCCGGCGCGCGGCCCAGGCCAAGGTCGATACGCCCCGGATACAGGCTGGCCAAGGTGCCGAACTGCTCGGCGATCACCAGTGGCGCATGGTTGGGCAGCATCACCCCGCCAGAGCCCACGCGAATACGTGAGGTGCCACCGGCCAGGTAGCCGATCAGCACCGATGTCGCCGAACTGGCGATGCCGTCCATGTTGTGGTGCTCAGCCACCCAGAAGCGGTTATAGCCAAAGCGCTCGACATGCTGCGCCAGGTCCAGCGAGTTGCGCAGCGATTGCGCGGGACCAGCGTCGGCGCGCACGGGCACCAGGTCCAGGGTGGAAATCTTCAGGTCACGCAGCTGCGTCATGGAGCCTCCGCAAGAATGATTGGCCAGAGGCCTTTTTGATTCTGTATGGGCGCATTCGTTGGATTCAATGCCTGCAATCTAATTGCGCTGAACTTGCGGCAGGCGGCAGGCCTCTGAACCGTAGATAAGCAACCCAGTCACCAGGAGGCATCATGAAAAAGACAGCATCGGCGATCTGGCAAGGTGGCCTGAAGGATGGAAAAGGTCTGCTTTCTACCGAAAGCGGCGCACTCAAGCAGAACCCTTATGGCTTCAACACACGTTTCGAGGGCACGCCCGGTACCAACCCGGAGGAACTGATCGGCGCGGCCCATGCCGGTTGTTTCTCGATGGCGCTATCCATGATGCTCGGCGAGGCGGGGCTGACTGCGGAGCGGATTGACACGGCTGCAGAGGTGACGCTCGACAAGCAAGCTGACGGTTTTGCCATTACCGCTGTGCACTTGGTGCTCAGGGCCAAGGTACCGGGGGCCAGCGAGGCTCAATTCCTGGAGATTGCCAACAAGGCGAAGGAAGGCTGCCCGGTGTCCAAGGTTTTGAATGCGAAGATCAGCCTGGATGCGGCGTTGGTGGGGTGAAACGGTGCAACGGTGGTGGTTTGCTGTAGTCTAAAGAACGTCGGCAGCGCCACTGCCCTTTCCAGGAGCCGTTCCATGATTCGCGTAGCTATCGCTGTGTTGGCTTCCCTTGTCGCCACGTCTGCGCTGGCGGCCGTCAAGCCTTGCGAGGAGCTGAAAACCGAGATCGAGGCCAAGATCCAGGCCCAAGGGGTTTCGTCCTATACGCTGGAGATCGTGCCCAACAGCGAGGTCAAGGACCAGAACATGGTCGTCGGGACCTGCGATGGCGGGACGAAGAAGATCATCTATCAAAAGAATGATCGATAAGTACTATGGCCCGGGGCTGCAAGGCAGCCCCACGTTCACGGTATGCAGAACACATCGCTAGGCTCGTTCACCACCACCTTGCGGTCGGCGTCATACAGCAGCACCTGCGGCTCCATTACCGGCGCCCGCGCTTCCAGGCGATAGCGTTCGCCGGCCTTGAAGTTGTCAAAGCGTACGGTCAGGTAGCAGGTTCGGTCCCTGGGCTCGGACATGATGCCGCCCGAGTAGATTTCATAATCGAAGCGCACCACCAGTTCGTGCTTGCCCGGCGTCACCTGAAAATATCGGCCATCGTCCAGACGCTTGCCGTCGAGGCGGTCGGCCATGATCACCCGGCCGGGGGTCATGGTGTACAGATCGACCCAGGCCTGCTTGGGGTCGACGGGCGGCAAGGGGCTGGCGCAAGCCCCCAGTGCACTGAGGGCGATCAGCATCATGGGCTGGCGCATGGCAAAACTCCCACTTGCGATTTACAAGTAACAAGCATAGCGCCGTTTGTGCGGTTCAGGTGCGCTGACAACCCGCCGGCAGCCCTTGACCCAGCAGTTTTTGCTGGTGGTCGTAGAGTTTGATCCAAGGGCGGAAGCCAATGCTGCCGGCTTGCAGCTGATAACGCTGCCCGGCGCTGAAGTCCTTGAAGGTCAGCTTGACCTGGCAATCGCGCCACAATGGCTCCTCGACGGGGCCGATATTGCTGGGGTTAACCGGAAATTGATAGCGCACGGTCAGTTCGTGGCTGCCGGGTTGAACCTCGAAATAGCGGCTGTCAGCCCAGTCACGCTCATCTACCTGCACGGCGTCCAGCGACGTATTGTCGTAACGGGTGAGGTCGATCCAGGCCTGGTTCGGGTCTGGGTCTGGCAAGGTTGAACAGGCAGAGATCAATAACAGTGAGCCGGCGACCAACAATGCACGCATGGCGAAACTCCCCCTTGGCGAGATAGTCTTGGAGCGAAATGGTGTTGAGCGAGTCAGACAGTCCCGGATGCTTCGACTTTTTCTTATGCAGCGCTCAGGCCTTGGGGCACTCGACCGCATTTTCACCCGTTTGGTTCCGCTGCTTGCGGCGCTCCTGCTGAACGGTTGCAGCAATGCCGCCTACTACGGGCAGCTGGCGCAGGGCCAGTGGCAGTTGCTGCGGGCGCGGCAGCCTGTAGAGCAGGTATTGGCCGACCCTGCTACCCCTACACCCTTGCGCGCGCACCTGCAACAGGCCGAACAGGCGCGGCTGTTTGCCAGCCAGCAATTGAAACTGCCAGACAACCGCAGCTACCGGGTATACGCCGACCTTGGACGCCCCTACGTGGTGTGGAATGTGTTCGCCACGCCCGAGTTGTCGTTGCAACCGGTAACGCACTGCTTTCCGATTGCCGGGTGCGTGGCGTACCGCGGCTACTACCAGCAAGGCGCGGCGCGAGGCGCGGCGGCGTTGATGCGTCAGGATGGCCTGGATGTGTACGTGGGCGGCGTGGAAGCTTATTCGACCCTGGGTTGGTTCGATGACCCGATTTTGTCGTCGATGGTGGGCTGGGGCGATGAGCGCCTGGCTACGTTGATCTTTCATGAATTGGCCCACCAGCGCTTCTATGTGCAGGACGATACCGAGTTCAATGAGTCGTTTGCCTCGTTCGTCGAGCAGGAAGGCACGCGGCAATGGCGTGCGGCGCGTGGGCTGGCGGCGGTTGGCGGGGATCAGGGAAAGCAGCGCGACCAGTTTATCCGCCTGGTGTTGGCCAGCCGTGAGCGATTGCAGGCGATTTATGCGGGGCCGTTGGATGATGCACACAAGCGCCGGGCCAAGCAGGCCGAGTTTGAGCGTTTGAGGCGTGAATACCGGCAGGTGCGTGATGGCCAGTGGGGCGGTGACAAGCGCTATGACGCCTGGATGTATGGGCCGATGAGTAATGCCAAGTTGTTGCCGTTCGGGCTATATGACCAGTGGGTGCCGGCGTTTGCGGCGTTGTTTCGTGAGGTGGGTGGAAATTGGGTTCGGTTCTACGCGCGGGTCGAGCATTTGGGGCGGTTGCCGATTGAAGCAAGGAAAGCGGCGCTGCAGCGTCTGATGGTTAGCCGTTGAGATTTTGGGGCCGCTTTTGCGGCCCCTCGCGCCACTAGGCCCACAAAGGCCCTGCGGACGCCGATCGATGTGGAGGGCCGGCTGCAAAGCAGCCCTGCTGGCCCTCAAGCCTTGCTAAAAGCCTGGTGCAAATCGGCTACCGTGGCGAAGTGGAAAGCGGGTTCTTCTGCCATCAGCTCTTCCCGGCTGCCAAACCCGTACCCCACCGCGACGGCCTGCAGCCCGTTGCTGCGCGCGCCGATCAGGTCATGCTTGCGGTCCCCGATCATCAGGGTGTGCGCCGGGTCCAGCCCTTCTTCATCCAGCAAATGGCGAATCAGCTCGACCTTGTTGGTGCGCGTGCCGTCCAGCTCACTGCCGTAGATCACCTTGAAGTGATGATCGAAAGCAAAGTGCCGAGCGATTTCGCGGGCGAACTCCCACGGTTTGGAGGTGGCAATGTACAGCGTGCGGCCCTGCCCGTTCAGGGCCTCAAGCAACTCCGGCACACCTTCGAACACGAGGTTTTCGTAAAGACCGGTCACGCGGAAGCGCTCGCGGTAGAAGTTCACCGCATCCCAGGCCTTGGCTTCATCGAAGCTGTAGAACTGCATGAAAGCCTGCAGCAGGGGTGGGCCGATGAAGTGTTCGAGGCGGGCCAGGTCCGGTTCGTCGATGCCCAGCTTGGCCAGGGCGTACTGGATCGAGCGAGTGATGCCCAGGCGTGGGTCGGTCAGGGTGCCGTCGAGGTCGAAGAGGATGTTTTGCTGGTGCATGTACAGGGTTCCACTTGAGTGCTGCGTGGCCTTCTTCGCGGGCATGCCCGCGAATGCGGTCATTCAGGTTGATCGTAGCCTTCGGCCAGGTGCTGGTCCTTGAGCTTCACGTAGTTGCCGGCGCTGTAGGAGAAAAATGCGCGCTCCTTGTCGTTCAGCAGCCGGGCCTGTTTTACCGGGCTGCCCATGTACAGGTAGCCACTGACCAGGCGTTTGCCCGGCGGCACCAGGCTGCCGGCGCCAATGATCACTTCGTCCTCGACGATGGCACCATCCATGATGGTGCTGCCCATACCCACCAGGATACGGTTGCCCAGGGTGCAGCCATGCAGCATCACTTTGTGCCCGATGGTCACTTCGTCGCCGATGATCAGCGGGAAACCGTCCGGGTTGAAAGGCCCGGCGTGGGTAATGTGCAGCACGCTGCCGTCCTGCACGCTGGTGCGCGCGCCAATGCGGATGCGGTGCATGTCGCCGCGCACCACGGTCAACGGCCAGACCGAACTGTCTTCACCGATCTCCACGTCGCCCAGCACCACCGCCGAACGGTCGACGAAGGCCCTGGGCCCAACTTTCGGAGTGTGTTGCTGGAAGCTGCGAATGGCCATGATAGCGTCTCTCATCTGTGCCGATAGGCAGGCTGCCTGCTGCGGTCGGCGTCGATTGTAATTAAGATGGGGCAGTGTTTCTTCTGCCAAGGTATCCAAACCGTGACTGCGAACAACCCGCTTCTGCAATCCCACGATCTGCCGCCCTTCTCGCAAATTCGTGCCGAACACGTGTTGCCGGCGATCGAAGCGATCCTGGCCGACAACCGTAAAGCCATTGCCGAGATCCTCGAAAAGCAGGGCAAGAACCCTACATGGGCCGGCCTGGTGCTGGCCATGGACGAACTGAACGACCGCCTGGGCGCCGCCTGGAGCCCGGTCAGCCACCTCAATGCGGTGTGCAACAGCGCCGAGCTGCGCGAGGCTTACGAGTCTTGCCTGCCAGCCCTGAGCGCCTACTCTACCGAACTGGGCCAGAACCGCGCGCTGTTCGAAGCCTACCAGGCGCTGATCAACAGCCCTGAGGCTGCCGGCTTCGACGTGGCGCAAAAGACTATCCTCGAGCACGCCTTGCGTGACTTCCGCTTGTCGGGTATCGACCTGCCGGCGGACAAGCAGCAGCGTTACGCCGAAGTGCAGAGCAAGCTCAGCGAGCTGGGCAGCCGTTTCTCCAATCAGCTGCTCGACGCCACCCAGGCCTGGACCAAGCATGTTACCGACGAAGCTGCGCTGGCCGGCCTGACCGAATCGGCCAAGGCGCAGATGGCCGCTGCAGCCCAGGCCAAGGGCCTGGACGGCTGGCTGATCACCCTCGAGTTCCCCAGCTACTATGCGGTGATGACCTACGCCAGCGACCGCGCCCTGCGCGAAGAGCTATACGCCGCCTACTGCACCCGCGCCTCCGACCAGGGCCCGAATGCCGGCCAGTTCGACAATGGCCCGGTGATGCGCGAAATCCTCGACCTGCGCCAGGAGCTGGCCGAACTGCTGGGCTACAAGAACTACGCCGAGCTGAGCCTGGCCACCAAGATGGCCGAGTCCAGCGACCAGGTGCTGAGCTTCCTGCGTGACTTGGCCAAGCGTTCCAAGCCGTTCGCCGCCCAGGACCTGCAACAGCTCAAGGCCTACGCTGCCGAACAAGGCTGCCCCGAGCTGGCCAGCTGGGATGCCGGCTACTTTGGCGAGAAGCTGCGCGAGCAGCGCTACAGTGTGTCGCAGGAAGCCCTGCGCGCCTACTTCCCGATCGACAAGGTGCTGGGCGGCCTGTTCAGCATCGTGCAGCGCCTGTACGGCATCGAAATCGCCGAGCTCAAGGGCTTCGACAGCTGGCACCCGGACGTACGCCTGTTCGAGATCAAGGAAAATGGTCAGCACGTTGGCCGTTTCTTCTTCGACCTGTACGCCCGCGCCAACAAGCGTGGCGGCGCCTGGATGGACGGCGCCCGTGACCGTCGCCGCACTGCCGGTGACCAGCTGCAGAGCCCGGTGGCCAACCTGGTGTGCAACTTCACCCCGGCCGCGCCCGGCAAACCCGCCTTGCTGACCCATGATGAAGTCACCACCCTGTTCCACGAATTCGGTCACGGCCTGCACCACATGCTGACCCGCATCGAGCATGCCGGCGTGTCCGGCATCAACGGCGTGGCCTGGGATGCGGTCGAGCTGCCAAGCCAGTTCATGGAAAACTGGTGCTGGGAGCCGGAAGGCCTGGCACTGATTTCTGGTCACTACGAAACCGGCGCCGCCCTGCCCCAGGACCTGCTGGACAAGATGCTGGCCGCGAAAAACTTCCAGTCGGGCATGATGATGGTGCGCCAGCTGGAGTTCTCGCTGTTCGATTTCGAGCTGCACGCCAGCCATGGCGACGGCCGCAGCGTATTGCAGGTGCTCGAAGGTGTGCGTGACGAGGTGTCGGTCATGCGCCCGCCGGCTTACAACCGCTTCCCCAACAGCTTTGCGCACATTTTCGCGGGCGGTTACGCGGCGGGCTACTACAGCTACAAGTGGGCCGAAGTGCTGTCCGCTGACGCCTTCTCGCGCTTCGAGGAGGAAGGCGTGCTGAACGCCGAGACCGGCCGCGCCTTCCGCGAGGCGATCCTGGCCCGTGGTGGTTCGCGCGAGCCGATGGAGCTGTTCGTCGACTTCCGTGGCCGTGAGCCTTCCATCGATGCATTGCTGCGCCACAGTGGTCTCACCGAGGACGCTGCAGCATGAGTGAGGTAGCTGTGAACAAGACCAAGAAGCGCTTCATTGCCGGTGCCGTGTGCCCGGCGTGCAGCGAGCCCGACAAGCTGATGATGTGGAACGACGACGGCGTACCGCACCGCGAGTGCGTGGCTTGCGGCTTTACCGACACCCTCAACGAGCAGGGCTTGTCGGTGCCGAAGGAACTCGGCACCCGGGTCAACCACCTGGCGCCGAAAGCGGCGCCGGCCAAGGTGCAGACCGTGCAGTTCTTCCCAAATCCGAAGCTGAAAAAGCCGGCTGAGTGATCCTGTCGTGCCGCCCGGGTGCAATGCCCGGGCAGGCATGGACAGGTGTTAGATAGTCAGGCCACCTGGCGCACGCGGGCCATGCAAGCTCTCTTGCTCATATCTATCAGCAAGGTGATGCACCATGGCCAACCCTCTTCTGCAAGATAGCCATATCCCCGTCGATTACTCTTCCATCACCCTCGAAAACATGCAGGCGGCGTTCGCTGCCGTGCTGTTGGCGCACGAGCAAGGTGTCGAACGCATCATCCTGGACCAGCGGGCCATGCCCACCTGGGATGACATGGTGCTGGCGTTGGATGGGCTGGATAGCCGGCTGCTGGCAGTGTTGTATGCCGCCTCACCACTGGTCGGCCGGGATACGGCGTGGGCCAACGCCATCATTGATTTCTACGGGAAAGTGACGGCGCGCTTCGAGCAAAAATTCGCCAACACGGTTTTGCATGATCTGTATGCACGCTTGGCCGGCAGTGACATCGGCAAGCAACTGGATGTCGGGAAGCGTGCCACTTTGCGTTGGCACCTGGACAAGTTCGTCGCTAGCGGGGCGTTACTCGACACCGCAGGCAAAGCGCATCTGGCAGACCTTCAAACGCAGATTGGCACTGCACGCGAGGCGTTCCGCAGCAACATCGACCGGCCTGGGTTGAACATCACCGATGAAGCGGAGCTGAGCGGCATCCCGCAGCGGGTACGTGACGAACTGGCTGCAAGCGCACAGCAAGCAGGTAAGCAGGGGTGGTTGATTGCGTGTGACACGGTGACTACGCGTGAGGTGCTCAAACATGCTGCCAACCGCCAGCTCCGTGAGCGTGTGTACCGGGCTTTTCACGCCCGTGGCGTCAGCCATGATCGGCAACAGGACAACCGCATGTATCTGCAGCAACAGGCGCAATTGCTTGAGGAGAAGGCCCTCCTGCTCGGTTATTCCGGCCATCTGGAGCAGAGCCTGCAGGTGAAGAGTGCGGGTTCGGTAGCCCAGGTGCGCGGCTTTCTCCACGATCTGGCCGATCATGTGCGACCTGCCATGTTGCGGTGGCGTTCGCAGGTGGAGTGTTGGGCTGCCGAGCAGGGCCTGGGCAAACCCCAACCCTGGGATTTCGAGTACCTGCAGTGTGCTTCGCGCAGCGAGTTTCCTGCCGAAGCGCTGCGCGATTATTTCCCGCTGAATACCGTTGTCAGTGCGTTGCAGCAATTGGCGCAGACGTTGTTTGGTGCAGTGCTGCAGCCCAAAGCGCTGCCTGTCTGGGATGACAGCGTGCAGCCGTTCGAGGTGTGGCAGGACAGCGCTTTCATTGGCTTTCTGTATCTGGATGCCGTGCAACACGCAGGCAAGCAGCCAGACGCGGTGTTCACCACCTATGTAAGGAATCGCCGGGTCGATGCAGAGGGTATCTGCCAGGCAGCCTCGGTGGTGGTGTTCAGTGATGTGCCGCAAGCGCTGTCAGGTTCGCAGCCGTTGCTCGATCATTTGTCACTGCGCAAGCTGTTCCATGAATTCGGCCATGCCCTGCACCACCTGCTGGTACGTACGACGAACCACGTCATGTCCAATGTGACCGAGCTGGGCACCGATGGTGTGGAGTTGTTCGGCAAGCTGTTCGAACGTTGGGTCTGGGACGCGGACTACCTGGTGGCGATCTCGGCGCGCACGCACGACGGCCACCAACTATCCCGCGAGCAAGCCGATGAGTGCCTGCGGCAGCTACGGCAGCAGGGCGTGGAGGAGATCGCGGGTGATCTGTGCCTGGCGCTGTTCGACATGGACCTGCATGGCACACCAAACGATGGCAGGACCTTTGAACAGCGACTGGGTGATGCCCGCGCGCGTTGCGGTTACTGGCCACTCGCTGACTTTGAACATCCGGCGCATGCCTTCGACCACCTTGTGAACGGCTACGATGCGGGTTACTACGCCTATCTGTGGTCGGATGTGCATGCCTTCGATGTATTCACCCGCTTCGAAGCCGAGGGCCTGTTGAACGGAGCCACGGGGCGGGCACTGCAGGAAGCACTGTTCGCCCCAGGGGCATCGCGCCCATTGCGTGAAGGCATCGAGGCGTTTCTCGGGCGGCAATCGAGCCAGGCAGCGTATCTCAGCTGGCATGGCCTGAAGTAGTCAGACCAGAGGTGCTGGAAAGATCCCGGCATGCGCGATACTGTATATGAATACAGTATTCAGGTGAGCCATGATTCCTCCAGCACCGCAAAAGGGCCGTGGCACGGCGCACAACCCACACAACCGCTTTGCCCCTGGTCATTCGGTGGCGGAAGATGATGGCTGGTACCAGGAAGTGCCGCAAACCCAGGGTACCGAGGTGCGGATCGAGACAGCCAAGTCGGTGATCAGCCGCAACACTTCACCCGACCTCCCTTTCGATCGCTCCATCAACCCCTACCGTGGCTGCGAACATGGATGTATCTACTGCTATGCCCGCCCCTCACACGCCTACTGGGACCTTTCTCCCGGCCTGGATTTCGAGACCAAACTGATTGCCAAGACCAACGCCGCAGAGGTGCTGGCACAGCAATTGAGCAAACCGGGCTACGTGTGCGCGCCAATCAATCTGGGCTCCAACACCGACCCGTACCAGCCGATTGAGCGGGAACAGTTACTGACCCGGCGCTTGCTCGAAGTGTTACTGCGTTTTCGGCACCCGGTGACCATTGTCACCAAGGGTTCACTGGTGCTGCGCGACCTCGACCTGCTGGCCCAGATGGCCCGCCAGCGCCTGGCACGAGTGATGATCAGCCTGACCACGCTGGACGACGGCCTCAAGCGCGTGCTCGAACCCCGAGCGGCCTCACCCGGTGCGAGGTTGAGGGCCATCCGGGTATTGCGTGAAGCGGGCGTACCGGTGGGTGTTTTGTGTTCGCCGATGATTCCGATGATCAACGACAGTGAGCTGGAACGCCTGTTGGAGGCGGCGAAGGAGGCCGGTGCGCAAAGTGCGGCGTACATGATGCTGCGCCTGCCGCTGGAGGTGGCGCCGTTGTTTGAGCAGTGGTTGCAGGATCATTACCCGCAGCGGGCAGCGCATGTGTTGAGCCTGATCCGCCAGAGCCGTGGTGGCGAGCTGTATGACAGCCGGTTCGGTGTGCGCATGCGTGGTGAAGGGGTGTTTGCCGAGTTGCTGGCGCAGCGCTTTGCCAAGGCAATGAAACGGCTGGACTTCGAAGGGCGCGAGGCGCAGGCGCTGGATTGCTCGGCGTTCTGCCCGCCGGGTGGGCAGATGGCGCTGTTCTGACATGAACCCGCCCCACCAAGGGCTGCGCATTGCTCACAACGCAACTAATAACAACCAATAATTGCGCTAATACATATTGGCAGCTGATGTTTTTTTGCTATTATCCAGTTCCCGCCTTTTTCATCTGGAACGCCCGTTCTAGAGCCTTCGAATTAAGTTTCAGTTAAGTTTTCCCCGCTAGCGTAGGTAATAAGTCCACAGCGACTGTGATCTATGGCCCGTGCGTGTCATCTAAAACCCTGCATAGCCTGAATCTTTCACCGGTAAAATGGATTTACCTACACACCGTCAAGAGGATGAATCATGCCCGTCAAGGACCCATCCAAGGTCGTACCGCAGGTCCCCGCGGAAAGCGCCGATGCTGCCCTTAAGCACATCGTCGACGGCTTCCTGCGCTTTCACCATGATGTTTTCCCAGATCAGCAAGAGCTGTTCAAGAAGCTCGCCACCGCGCAAACACCACGCGCCATGTTCATCACCTGTGCCGATTCGCGCATTGTTCCCGAGCTGATCACCCAGAGCTCGCCAGGCGACCTGTTCGTGACCCGTAACGTGGGTAACGTGGTACCGCCTTATGGCCAGATGAACGGCGGCGTTTCCAGCGCCATCGAGTACGCCGTAATGGCGCTTAAAGTTCACCACATCATCATCTGTGGCCACTCTGACTGTGGCGCCATGCGTGCGGTACTCAACCCGCAGTCGCTGACCAAGATGCCTACCGTTGGCGCCTGGTTGCGCCACGCTGAAGTGGCCCGCACCGTGGTCGAGAACAACTGCTCCTGCGGCAGCGAACACGAGACGATGCAAGTGCTGACCAAAGAGAACGTCATCGCCCAGCTGCATCACTTGCGCACCCATCCTTCGGTAGCTTCGCGCCTGGCAGCCGGTGAGCTGTTCATTCATGGTTGGGTGTACGACATCGAGACCAGCAAGATCGAAGCCTACGACGCCGCCAGCGACAGCTTCCTGCCCTTGGCCGCGGGTGAACCCGTTCCCTGCGCCACTCCGAGAGGCCGCTACTAAGCGACCCGTCCGCCGCTAGAACCTTGATAGCCGGCTGCACCCTGCAGGGGTGTGGCACGGCATTCGGCTGCCTTGAATTCCCTGACTGCCCTGCCGGCGTGCTCGCTGGCGGCCCGCGCCTGCGCGCTTGTCAGGGGCAAACGTGCCCACGGCCAGGGGAATGGCCGTGCGACTAGAGAAAGGAGAAACACGGTGAACATTACACAGTTGAAAGCGGCCCTGCCGCGTGAGTTGCTGGCGTCGGTGGTGGTCTTCCTGGTGGCCCTGCCGTTGTGCATGGGCATTGCGATCGCTTCTGGCATGCCGCCGGCAAAAGGCCTGATTACTGGGATTATCGGCGGCATTGTCGTCGGTTTCCTTGCTGGGTCGCCGCTACAGGTCAGCGGCCCCGCTGCCGGTCTGGCGGTACTGGTGTTCGAGCTGGTACGCCAGCACGGCATGGCCATGCTCGGGCCAATCCTGTTGCTGGCCGGCCTGTTGCAGTTGCTGGCCGGTCGCTTGCGCCTGGGCTGCTGGTTCCGCGTGACCGCGCCGGCGGTGGTTTACGGCATGCTCGCCGGGATTGGCGTGTTGATCGTGCTTTCGCAGGTGCATGTGATGTTCGACACCGCGCCGCAACCGTCGGGCCTGCAGAACCTGCTGGCGTTCCCGGCAACGTTGTCGGCAGCCCTGCCACAGGAGAGCACCGGCGCCGGCTGGATGGCCGGTGCGCTGGGCCTGGGGACCATCGCCATCATGTGGGGCTGGGAGCGCTTGCGGCCGCAGCGGCTGCGTTTCGTGCCGGGTGCATTACTCGGCGTGGCCAGCATGACCGCTATCAGCCTGTGGCTGGCCTTGCCGGTGAACCGCGTGCAAGTCCCGGCCGACCTGTCCGAGGCCATCGACTGGCTTCGTCCGGCGGACCTGATGCAGCTGGCCGACCCTGCTCTGTTGGTCGCCGCTTTTGCCCTGGCGTTCATTGCCAGCGCCGAAACCTTGCTGTCGGCCGCAGCAGTGGACCGCATGCACAGCGGCCAGCGTTCGGACTTCGACCGCGAACTGTCGGCTCAGGGCATCGGCAACATGCTGTGCGGGGTGCTGGGTGCCCTGCCGATGACCGGGGTAATCGTGCGCAGCTCGGCCAACGTCCAGGCCGGGGCGCAAACCCGGGCCTCGGCAATCTTCCATGGCTTGTGGTTGCTGGCCTTCGTGGTGGCGCTGAGCAGCGTGCTGCAGCAGATCCCGGTGGCGAGCTTGGCGGGGGTGTTGGTGTTTACCGGGGTCAAACTGGTCGACTTCAAGGCGTTTCGCGGGCTGGGCCGTTATGGGCGCATGCCGATGTTCACCTACGCGGCGACTGCGCTGGCGATCATCTTTACCGACCTGCTGACCGGTGTGCTGCTGGGCTTTGCCCTGACCTTGCTGAAGCTGGCGTTCAAGGCGGCGCGGCTGAAGATCAACCTGGTGAGCCTGGCCAAGGATGGGCACATGGAACTGCGCCTCAGTGGCGCGGCGACCTTCCTGAAGGTGCCGGCGCTGACCCAGGTGCTGGATACCGTACCGGCGGGCACCACGCTGCATGTGCCGCTGGGGAACCTGAGCTATATCGACCACTCGTGCCTTGAGTTGCTGGAGGACTGGAGCCGCAGCAATTCTGCCAATGGGTCACGGTTGCTGATAGAGCAGCGGCGCCTGAAGCGTCGGATCGAGGGGCGGTTGCGGACTACGGCGGGGGTTGGGGCGTAGGAGCGGGTTTACCCGCGAATACGGTAGCGGCGGCAACGGTGATCCGCGGATGGAGATTGGCCAGCAGGGCCGGCCCTTTCGCGGGTGAACCCGCTCCTACGACGGCCTGTGGCGAACCACCGATGCATGTTTAGGGGCGGGTTTAGCCGCGAATACGGTAGCGGCGGCAACGGTGATCGGCGGGTGGAGATAGGCCAGCAGGGCCGGCCCTTTCGCGGGTGAACCCGCTCCTACGACGGCCTGTGGCGAACCACCGATGCATGTTTAGGGGCGGGTTTAGCCGCGAATACGGTAACGGCGGCAACGGTGATCGGCGGGTGGAGATAGGCCAGCAGGGCCGGCCCTTTCGCGGGTGAACCCGCTCCTACGACGGCCTGCGCCGAACCACCGATGCACCTAGGCCGTTACAGGTCTATCAGGCCGGCTGACCCAGCTCGACACCCAGTTGGCGCGACAGGCACGGCCAGCGCTTCCACGCCTCGCCAGTTGCCGGGCTGCTCAGCTTCTCTCGATAAGCCTCCACCGATTCAACCGCAAAGCTCTCGTCATTGAGCATTTCGTCGACCGAGTGGTGCACCACTTCATCCAGCTGGTTGGCAAAGCTTTCGCCAATCAACTGGTGGGCAATCAGGTTGGCGACCGTGGTGTCGACCGGAATCAACGGCTGCTGGAAGTAGCGAATGTACAAGTCATTCACCTCTTCCACCAGGCGGTGCGCCAGGTAGGCTTCATCCAGCAGGCAGTCCAGGCCTACATGCCCTTGCATCACGCTGGGCGGCTGCAGGAAGTAGGCTTCGGCAATTTTCAGTACAGGTTTGATCTGCGATTCGATCCCGGCTTCGCGGGCGACCTCGTGGGCGGCCTCCAGCAGTTCCGGAACCTGATCGATGTAGGCGCTGACGAAGCGCGCCAAAGTACCCTGGGCGTCCTGCTCAGGCAGTTGGATCGAGGGGTGCAGATGGGGCAGTTGCAGCTCGAGACGCTGTTTCAATTGGCCGGTCTGGCCTTCATGTTGATGGGCTTGGCTTACCTGCTCGCGTACAGCAGCGATGTTCATGACAACTCCAGGGACATTACGTTTCAAACGGAAGACACTAAATTAGCTCGGTATACAGAATACCTAAGACGTATTTGTTATAAACCGCGCAAACGTGTGCTATGTCTGGCATAACCAGATGCCATTATTTAGCCATGACCTCTCAAGCGCGCGGTTTTCAGGCTATCTGGCTATTTCGTGAAGTTCATTTCACAGGCTTCATTGCGTGCCATTGGTCGCTGTCTATACTCCCGGTGAACGTGATTCGTTGATGAGGCCCGACTGCTTTTAGCAGGGGCTCGGTCGTCGAAGCCATGCAGTCTTGACCGCCGTTCCCTCTTGCCGCAGGCCACGCCTCCGGGACAACAAGAATTAGAAGGGGAACCCGCAATGATGCGACATCCACATGTCTGGATGGGCCTCCTGTTGTGGTCGGTTTTTGGCCAGGCAAACGCCGCCTGGACCGTGAACATGCACCCAGGGGCGACGGAAGTCTCCAACGCCGTCTTCGACCTGCACATGACCATCTTCTGGATCTGCGTGATCATTGGCATCGTGGTGTTTGGCGCGATGTTCTGGTCAATGGTCATCCACCGCCGCTCCACCGGCCAGCAGGCTGCGCATTTCCACGAGCACACCTGGGTGGAAATCCTCTGGACGGTAGTTCCCTTCCTGATCCTGGTGGCCATGGCCATCCCGGCCACCAAGACGCTGATCGACATCTACGATGCCAGCGATTCGGACATCGACATCCAGGTCACGGGGTACCAGTGGAAATGGCACTACAAGTACCTGGGCCAGGACGTGGAGTTCTTCAGCAATCTGGCCACCCCCACCGACCAGATCCACAACAAGGCGCCCAAGGATGAGCATTACCTGCTGGAAGTCGACCAGCCGCTGGTGCTGCCGGTGGGCGCGAAAGTGCGCTTTCTGGTCACTGCTGCCGACGTGATCCACTCCTGGTGGGTGCCAGCCTTCGCGGTCAAGCGCGACGCCATCCCAGGCTTTGTCAACGAAGCCTGGACCCGGATCGAAAAGCCAGGCATCTACCGCGGCCAGTGTACCGAGCTGTGCGGCAAAGACCACGGCTTCATGCCGGTGGTGGTCGAGGTCAAGTCCAAGGCCGATTACGACACCTGGCTTGGCGAGCGCAAGGCTGAAGCCGCCAAGCTCAAGGAGCTGACCAGCAAGGAATGGACCCTGGAAGAGCTGGTGGCGCGAGGCGACAAGGTCTACCACACCACCTGCGTGGCCTGTCACCAGGCCGAAGGCCAGGGCCTGCCGCCAATGTTCCCGGCGCTCAAAGGCTCGAAGATTGCCACCGGGCCGAAGGAAGGCCACCTGAGCATTGTCTTCCATGGCAAGCCCGGCACGGCCATGGCCGCTTTCGGCAAGCAGCTGTCGGAAGTCGACATCGCTGCTGTGGTCACCTACGAGCGCAATGCCTGGGGCAACAACAAAGGCGACATGGTGACGCCGAAGGACGTGCTGGCGCTGAAGCAGGCAGAAGCCAAGTGAACCGGGTTACTCGCGGCAATCAATGGATTGCAGGAGACAGGACATGAGTGCAGTGATCGACGACCACGCCCACGGCCACGACCATGCGCACGGCCCGGCCAAGGGCCTGATGCGCTGGGTGCTGACCACCAACCATAAAGACATCGGCACGATGTACCTGTGGTTCAGTTTCATCATGTTCCTGCTGGGTGGCTCGTTCGCCATGGTGATCCGCGCTGAGCTGTTCCAGCCGGGTTTGCAGATCGTGGAACCGGCGTTCTTCAACCAGATGACCACCATGCATGGCCTGATCATGGTGTTTGGCGCGGTGATGCCGGCCTTCGTCGGCCTGGCCAACTGGATGATTCCGCTGATGATCGGCGCGCCCGACATGGCACTGCCACGGATGAACAACTTCAGCTTCTGGCTGCTGCCGGCGGCCTTCCTGCTGCTGGTCTCGACGCTGTTCAGCCCGGGCGGAGGGCCGAACTTTGGCTGGACGTTCTACGCACCGCTTTCCACCACCTATGCGCCAGCCAGTGTCACCTTCTTCATCTTCGCCATCCACCTGATGGGTATCAGCTCGATCATGGGGGCGATCAACGTGATTGCCACCATCCTCAACCTGCGTGCCCCCGGCATGACGCTGATGAAAATGCCGCTGTTCGTCTGGACCTGGCTGATTACCGCGTTCCTGCTGATTGCGGTGATGCCAGTACTGGCCGGCGTGGTAACCATGATGCTGATGGATATCCACTTCGGTACCAGCTTTTTCAGTGCCGCAGGTGGCGGTGACCCGGTGCTGTTCCAGCATGTGTTCTGGTTCTTCGGTCACCCTGAGGTGTACATCATGATCCTGCCCGCCTTCGGTGCGGTCAGCTCGATCATTCCGGCGTTCTCGCGCAAGCCGCTGTTCGGTTATACCTCGATGGTGTATGCCACCGGCGCCATTGCCTTCCTGTCATTCATCGTCTGGGCCCACCATATGTTCGTGGTCGGCATCCCGGTGGTCGGTGAGTTGTTCTTCATGTACGCCACCATGTTGATTGCCGTGCCCACCGGGGTGAAGGTATTCAACTGGGTCAGCACCATGTGGGAAGGTTCGCTCACCTTCGAAACGCCGATGCTGTTCGCCATCGCCTTTGTCATCCTGTTCACCATCGGTGGTTTCTCCGGGTTGATGCTGGCGATCGCCCCGGCGGACTTCCAGTACCACGACACTTACTTCGTGGTGGCGCATTTCCATTACGTACTGGTGCCTGGTGCAATTTTCGGCATCTTTGCCTCGGCCTACTACTGGCTGCCGAAATGGACCGGCCACATGTACGACGAAACCCTCGGCAAACTGCACTTCTGGCTGTCGTTCATCGGCATGAACATGGCCTTCTTCCCCATGCACTTCGTAGGCTTGGCCGGCATGCCACGGCGCATCCCCGACTACAACCTGCAGTTCGCCGATTTCAACATGGTGTCGTCGATCGGCGCGTTCATGTTCGGCGCCACGCAGATCTTCTTCCTGTTCATTGTCATCAAGTGCATCCGCGGTGGCGCGCCGGCACCGGCCAAACCCTGGGATGGCGCCGAGGGCCTTGAGTGGTCGATACCCTCGCCTGCGCCCTACCACACCTTCCAGACACCCCCGGAAGTGAAATAGGAACCCGCCATGAACGGCCTGTCGGTGAAACGCCTGGTAACGCGCCTGTTGATGCTGACGGTGGTGATGTTCGCCTTCGGCTTCGCGCTGGTGCCGATCTACGACGTCATGTGCAAAGCGTTCGGTATCAACGGCAAGACCGGCGGCCAATACGAAGGTAGCCAGGTCAGTGACCCGACGCGTGCTGTGCGGGTGCAGTTCATGTCGACCAATGCCAGCGACATGGTCTGGGACTTCTACTCCACTGCCGACCAGCTGGAGGTCAACCCGGGGGCGGTGAACCAGATGATCTTCATTGCCCACAACCCGACCGACCGGCCGATGAGTGCGCAGGCAATACCCAGCATTACCCCGGCCGAGGCCGCGGCCTACTTCCACAAGACCGAGTGCTTCTGCTTTACCCAGCAGGTGCTGCAGCCCGGCGAACGCATCGAGATGCCGGTGCGCTTCATCGTCGACCGCGACCTGCCGGCCAGCGTGAAGCACCTGACACTGGCCTACACCTTGTTCGACATCACCGCTCGCCACCCGCCGGTCGCGCACGTTGCGGCGCAGGACGTCCAGGGCGCCCGTTAAGGGAAGGAGAACAGCAATGGCAAGTCATGAGCACTACTACGTTCCGGCGCAGAGCAAATGGCCGATCATCGCCACCATCGGCATGTTCATCACGGTATTCGGCCTGGGCACCTGGTTCAACGACATGAAGGCGGGCCACCCGGATTCGCACGGGCCGCTGATCTTCTTCGTGGGTGCGTTGTTTCTGGCCTACATGCTGTTCGGCTGGTTTGGGTCAGTGGTCAAGGAGAGCCGCGCCGGGTTGTACAGCCCGCAGCTGGATCGCTCGTTCCGCTGGGGCATGAGCTGGTTCATCTTCTCTGAAGTGATGTTCTTCCTGGCGTTCTTCGGCGCGCTGTTCTATGTCCGCGTACTGGCGGGGCCGTGGCTGGGAGGCGAAGGGGCCAAAGGTGTTGCGCACATGCTGTGGCCAACGTTCGAATTCACCTGGCCGCTACTGCACACCCCCGACCCCAAGCTGTTCCCGCCGCCCAAGGAAGTGATCGACCCGTGGCATCTGCCGCTGATCAACACCATCCTGCTGGTCAGTTCCAGTGTGACAATCACCATTGCCCACCACGCCTTGCGCCGTGACCACCGCGGGCCGCTGAAATTCTGGATGGCGCTGACCATTGTTCTGGGCATCAGCTTTATCGCGCTGCAGGCCTTCGAGTACCACGAGGCCTATACCAAGCTGGGGCTGACACTGGGCTCAGGGATCTACGGTGCGACGTTCTTCATGCTTACCGGGTTTCACGGTGCCCACGTGACATTGGGCACGATCATTCTGATTGTGATGTTCGTGCGTATTCTGCGCGGGCATTTCAACCCAGAAAAACACTTCGGCTTCGAGGCAGCCAGTTGGTACTGGCACTTCGTCGATGTGGTGTGGGTGGGGTTATTCATCTTTGTCTATGTGTTGTGAATACGAAAACCCTGTAGGGGTGGGTGAGCGCTTCAGAAAGGGGCGTGGGAGACCAGTTGACCGCTGATCAAGCCCCAGGCGACCAGGCCTATGGTCAAGGCTGCCAGGGTGACCCGTACGGTCAGGGCCTTGAGCAGGCGGGTCGAGTTTTCATCATCCTTGACCAGAAACACCAGGCCACTGAACAGACTGGCAATCGTGGCCAACAGCATCAGGACAATCGCGGCCTTGAGCATGGCGTTACTCCGGGGGGATGCGGTGATGTGGATAAGTATAGCGAGGCGCCCGTGAGGCCGTTTCGCCCAGGCTGGGTACCGACGCTGGTGGTGCTTGCACTGCTGCCAGGGTTGATTGCGCTTGGTTGCTGGCAACTCGGCCGCGCCGAGGAAAAGCGCGTGCTGCTGGCCACCTATGCGGAACGGCGGGTTGAAGCGCCGATCGCCACCGCCCAGCTCCTCTCGAAAGAAGACAACGCCTTCCGCCGTGTGCACCTGTATGGCCGCTTCGACGCCGAGCACAGCGTGCTGCTGGACAACCGCATGCGCGACGGAAAAGCCGGTGTCGAGCTGCTGCAGCCCTTCCACGACCAAGCCAGCGGCCTGTGGTTGCTGATCAATCGTGGCTGGCTGCCATGGCTGGACCGCCGGGTGCCGGTGCACTTCGAAACCCCTGCCCAGGCCTTGGCGCTGGATGCCTCTGTGTATGTCGCGCCCGGTAGCACCTTCCAGCTGCATCCGGACCCCATCGGTGGGCAATGGCCGCATCTGTTGACCGCTATCGATGCTGCGCTGCTATGGCAACAGCTTGATCGCGAAGGCTTCGCCCAGGAATTGCGCCTGGAGCCGGGCCCTGCGAGCTATCGCCTGGACTGGCCGGTTGTGGCCATGAGCCCCGAAAAACACGTGGGCTACGCCGTGCAGTGGTTTGCCCTGGCTACCGCTCTGGTTCTGCTCTACCTCTACTTCGGCTGGCACCAAAACAAGGAGAAACGCCATGGCCACCGCCACTCCACTGGACGTGCCTGAACGTAGCAAGCCCAGAGCCCGTGGGCGTTTGCAGCTGTTACTGATCCTGCTGGTGGTGCTTGGGCCGATGGTTCTGGCCACCAGTATGTACAAGCTCAAATTCTGGGTGCCGGAAGGCCGCAGCTACCATGGCGCCATGATTGGCAATGGGGAAAGCCGTGCCGATCTCGGCGTGGCGGGCCAGGACGAGCGCTGGCAGTTGCTGGTCAGCGCGCCCCAGGCCTGCACCGAAGACTGTCAGCGCCTGGTGTACCTGGCTCGGCAGATTCAGGTCGGGCTGGGGCGTGATGCCAGCCGCGCCAGCCATGCGCTGGCCGCCGCCCAGCCGCTGAGCGCCGACTATCAGGCACTGCTTGGCCGCGAGTACCCGCAGTTGCAGCGCTACCCGCTGGATGCGCAACGTTATCAGCAGAAGGTTGTCGAGCCCGGCCCGCAGCTGTGGATCGTCGACCCGCACGGCAACCTGGTGCTGCGCTACGACGGCAAGGTCAACGGCAAGCATGTGCTGGATGACCTGCGCCACCTGCTCAAGCTGTCCAACATCGGCTAGGAGCCTGCCATGGCCAGACCTGGATTTCGCCTTGCTGTGTTCGCCACCCTGCTGGCACTGCTGGTCGTCCTGCTTGGTGCCTATACCCGCCTGACCCACGCAGGCCTCGGTTGCCCCGACTGGCCGGGGTGCTATGGCTTTATCAGCGTGCCCAAGACTGACGCGCAGTTGGCCCATGCCGAGCTGCACTTTCCGGAGCACCCGGTGGAAGCTGCCAAGGGCTGGGCGGAGATGGTCCACCGGTACTTTGCCGGTAGCCTGGCCGTGGTGATCGCCCTGCTTGCGTTCGAGGCAATGCGCCGGCATGCCCGCGATGGGCAGCCTTATCGCCTGCCGATGCTGCTACTGGGTGTGGTGCTGGCCCAGGCAGCCTTCGGTATGTGGACGGTCACCCTGAAGCTATGGCCGCAGGTGGTCACGGCGCACTTGCTGGGTGGCTTTACCACGTTGAGCTTGCTGTTCCTGTTGTCTCTGCGTCTGTCCCGGGCCTTTGCGCCCTTGCCGAAACTGCCGCTGAGCCTGCGCCGGATCGCTGCGCTGGCGCTGCTGGTGGTAATCGGCCAGATCGCCCTGGGCGGTTGGGTCAGCGCCAACTACGCAGCCGTGGCCTGCATCGACCTGCCGACCTGCCATGGCCAGTGGTGGCCAGCGGCGGACTTCAGCAACGGCTTCCACCTGACCCAGCACGTCGGCCCCAATTACCTTGGCGGGCAGTTGGACAGTGATGCGCGCACGGCCATCCACATCAGCCACAGGTTGGGCGCGCTACTGGTGACCTGTGTGCTGTTGATGCTCAGCTGGAAGCTGCACCGCTGTGGTCTCCCCGGCCTGGCGCGGCTGGTGCTGCTGGCGCTGGCCTTGCAAGTGGGCCTGGGCATCAGCAACGTGGTGTTCCACCTGCCGCTGGCGGTGGCTGTTGCGCACAATGCCGGCGGGGCGATGCTGCTGCTGAGCATGGTGCTGGTGAACTACCGCATTCGAGTGGTCGACAAGGTTCGTATGGGTGTCGGCCATGGTTGGCGTCTGCGGCCGGTGGTCGGGGTGGGCATTTCCCATCACATGAGGAACGACTCGTGGCGACGCTTCTAAGCGTACGACGGGCCCGCTGGCGCGATTACCTTGAGCTGACCAAGCCCAAGGTGGTGGTGCTGATGCTGATCACTTCGCTGGCGGGCATGTTCCTGGCCACCCGGGCGGGCGTCAGCTGGAGCGTGCTGTTGTTCGGCAACCTGGGCATCGGCCTGTGCGCGGGTGGTGCAGCGGTGGTCAATCATGTGGTGGATCGGCGCATCGATGCGCTGATGGCACGCACCCACAAACGGCCTTTGGCCCAAGGCCGAGTCGAGCCCCTGCCGGCGCTGTTGTTCGCTTTGGCCCTGGCGCTGCTGGGCATGGTCCTGCTGCTGGTGTTCACCAACGCCCTCACCGCCTGGCTGACCCTGGCCTCATTACTCGGTTATGCGGTGCTCTACACCGGCTTTCTCAAGCGCGCCACGCCACAGAACATCGTCATCGGTGGCCTGGCCGGTGCCGCTCCGCCGTTGCTCGGCTGGGTGGCGGTAAGCGGCCATGTCAGCGCCGAACCCTTGCTGCTTGTGCTGATCATTTTCGCCTGGACCCCGCCGCATTTCTGGGCGCTGGCCATCCACCGCAAGGAGGAATACGCCAAGGCCGATATCCCGATGTTGCCGGTGACCCACGGCGAGCGCTACACCAAACTGCATATCCTGCTGTACACCCTGATCCTGCTGGCGGTGAGCCTGCTCCCGTATGCCATCCACATGAGTGGCCCGCTGTACCTGGCCTGTGCCCTGGGCTTGGGCCTGCGCTTCCTGCATTGGGCCTGGGTGTTGTACCGTAGCAGCCGGCCGCACGCGGCGATCGGCACCTTCAAGTACTCTATCGGCTACCTGTTCGCGCTGTTCATCGCGTTGCTCCTTGACCACTACCTGTTGCTGAGCCTATGACCCGAACCCAGAAAACCGTCTTCATCCTCGTTGCCCTGGTCGCGTTGATCCTGGGCCTGACCGTCAACAAGGTGCTTAATGGTCGTGACCAGCCCAACCCTGCCGAGCTGATTGATGCGGGCATCATCCTGCTGCCGCAGAGCCGTGCCGTGGCTGATGTCACCATGACCAATCAGGACGGCCAGCCGGTGCAGATGGATGACCTCAAGGGCAAATGGTCGCTGCTGTTCTTTGGCTACACCTACTGCCCGGACATCTGCCCGACCACCCTGGCCCAGTTGCGCCAGGTGAAGAGCGAGCTGCCCAAGGATGCCGTCGACCGGCTGCAGGTGGTGTTGGTGAGCGTGGACCCTCACCGCGACACGCCGAACCAGCTGAAGCAGTATCTGGGCTATTTCGACAAGGACTTTGTCGGCGTGGCGGGGTCGATCGAGGATACCCAGAAGCTGGCCAATGCCTTGAGCATTCCGTTCATTCCGGCGGATACCAGCAAGCCGGGGTATACCGTGGATCACAGCGGTAACCTGGCGATTGTCGGGCCGGATGGGCGACAGCGTGGGTTCATTCGGGCGCCGTTCAACAACCAGAAGCTGGGGGCGCAGTTGCCGGGGCTGGTCAAGCGGGATTGAGAGTGCTGGGCCTGCTGCGCAGGCCTTTCGCGACACAAGGCCACGGATCGGCGTACGCCTTACTTTGTGGGAGCGGCCTTGCGTCGCGAAAGGGCCGCAAAGCGGCCCCGGGGATGTTGGCTCAGAACGCCGGAACCACAGCGCCTTTGTACTTCTCGATGATGAACTGCTTCACCTCAGGCGAGTGCAGTGCAGCCGCCAGTTTCTTCATGTCGTCCGAGTCCTTGTTGTCCGGGCGGGCAACCAGGATGTTCACGTAAGGCGAGTCGCTGCCCTCGATGGCCAGCGCGTCTTTTTCCGGGTTCAGCTTGGCTTCCAGCGCGTAGTTGGTGTTGATCAGGGCGGCATCTACCTGGGTCAGCACACGCGGGATGGTGGCGGCTTCCAGCTCACGGAACTTCACGTTTTTCGGGTTCTCGGCAACATCCTTCACGGTCGACAGGATGTTCTTGTTGTCCTTGAGCTTGATTACGCCAGCCTTGTCCAGCAGCAGCAAGGCGCGGCCGCCGTTGGTGGCGTCGTTGGGGATGACCACGGTGGCGCCGGAGGACAGCTCGTCCAGCTTCTTGATCTTGGACGAATACACGCCCAGTGGCTCGATGTGCACGCCTGCCACGCTCACCAGCTGGGTACCCTTGGCCTTGTTGAACTCATCCAGGTAAGGCTGGTGCTGGAAGAAGTTGGCGTCCAGGCGCTTTTCGGCCACCTGCACGTTCGGCTGGATGTAGTCGGTGAATTCCTTGACCTTCAGCTCTACGCCTTCTTTCGCCAGTTGTGGTTTGACGAAGTTGAGGATCTCGGCGTGCGGCACCGGGGTGGCGGCGACGGTAAGGGTATCGGCCTGGGCCGAGAAGGCCGCGACAGCGGCAGCGACAGCAAGCAGCTTCTTCATTGATCACTCCTTGTGAGGGCCGCGACGGCCCCCGAACGGGTCGGCCTGGCCGACCCCATTGGGGTTATTTACGGGAAAAATGCACGACCAGTTTGTCGCCCACGCTCTGCAGTACTTGAACCAGTATCAGCAGCAGTACCACAGTCACTACCATCACATCGGTCTGGAAACGCTGGTAACCGAAGCGGATAGCCAGGTCACCAAGGCCACCGGCACCCACCACACCGGCCATGGCGGTGTAAGAAACCAGGGTGATGGCGGTTACGGTAATGGCCGCGAAGATGCCCGGACGGGCTTCCGGCAGCAGCGCACTGGTGATGATCTGGCGGGTGGTGGCGCCCATCGACTGGGTGGCTTCGATGATGCCGCGGTCCACTTCACGCAAGGCGGTTTCAACCAGGCGTGCAAAGAACGGCGTGGCACCCACTACCAGCGGCGGGATGGCGCCTGCAACGCCCAGCGAGGTACCGGTGATCAGCACGGTGAACGGGATCATCACGATCAGCAAAATGATGAATGGCAGCGAGCGCAGGATGTTGACCACCAGCGACAGCAGCGCATAGACGCCTTTCTGTTCGAACATCTGCTTTGGCCCGCAGAGGAACAGCAACACGCCCAGTGGCAGGCCCAGCAGCACGGTGAAGAACAGCGAGCCGAACAGCATGATCATGGTATCGACGGTGGCCAGCCAGATTTCGGCCCAGTCGACGTTGGCAAAGAAATTCAGGGCGTCCATCAACGCAGTACCTCCATATGTACGTCAGCTGCCTTGAAGCGGGCGAACGCCGCTTCCATGTCTCCGCCGATCAGGGCGAGAGTGAGCTGGCCATAGGGGACATCCTTGATGCGGTCGATACGCCCGGCGAGGATGCTGTAGTCGACACCGGTTTCGCGGGCCACGGTGCCCAGCAGCGGCGCGTAGGTGGCGTCGCCCTGGAAGGTCAGGCGTACGATGCGGCCTGGCACGTGGGCAAAGTCGTCGCGCTGCTCGCCTTCGTCGACCTGCTCGTCTTCCTGGACGAAGCGCTTGGTGGTGGGGTGCTGCGGGTGCAGAAACACCTCGGCCACCGAGCCTTGCTCGACGATCTGACCGGCGTCCATCACGGCCACGCGGTCGCAGACACGGCGGATCACGTCCATCTCGTGGGTAATCAGCACGATGGTCAGCTTCAGTTCACGGTTGATCTCGGCCAGCAGTTGCAGGACCGAGGCCGTGGTTTGCGGGTCGAGGGCACTGGTGGCCTCGTCGCATAGCAGAATCTTTGGGTTGGTGGACAGGGCGCGGGCGATGCCGACGCGCTGCTTCTGGCCGCCGGACAGCTGCGCCGGGTACTTCTTGGCGTGGTCCGACAGGCCAACGCGAGCCAGTAGCTCGGTGACACGCTTGTCGATTTCGCTGCGCGACAGCTCACCGGCCAGGGCCAGTGGCAGGGCGACGTTGTCGGCGACGGTCTTGGAAGCCAGCAGGTTGAAGTGCTGGAAAATCATCCCGACTTGCTGGCGGAAGCCGCGCAACTGGCTGGCGTTGAACGCGGTGACATCTTCGCCGTCGACGATGATCGTGCCGCCGGAGGGCTCCTCCAGGCGGTTGATCAGGCGCAGCATGGTGCTTTTGCCAGCGCCGGAATGGCCGATCAGGCCGAACACCTGGCCATCTTCGATGGTCAGGCTGGTCGGATTCAGTGCGGGGATTTCCCTACCGGCAACGCGGTAGGTTTTATGTACCTGTTGGAACTCGATCACGTAGCGAACCTTGTGGGGCGCATTGAAATTTGGGTCAGCGGTTAGCTGGGGTCGCGCATTTTAGCCTTTTCCCATAGCTGTTCTTAGCATTTATTTCGTCATGCACCAATCCATCGGGCATATCGCGACAACCGGTAATCCTGATTGAACGCTCGGCAACGCCCTCCAGTCACTACTTGCACAAGCCCTGAACGGGCACGCCTTAAGACTGATGAGGAGAGCCGATCATGCCCAGCAAGAAAACGGATGCGCCCAAGCACAGCGAGGCCGCCGGTACCCAGACCCCCGACAGGGCCAACACCAATGCCAAGCTGCAGAGCCTGGAGGCCGACCGTAGCGATGCGACCGGGCATGCGCTGCGAACCAACCAAGGCGTGCGCATTGCTGACAACCAGAACTCCCTCAAGGCGGGTGATCGCGGACCTTCGCTGCTTGAAGACTTCATCATGCGCGAGAAAATCACCCACTTCGACCATGAGCGTATCCCCGAGCGCATCGTGCACGCACGCGGTACCGGGGCACACGGGTTCTTCCAGAGCTACGGCAACCACGCTGAGCTGACCAAGGCCGGCTTCCTGCAAGATCCGGAAAAGATCACCCCGGTTTTTGTCCGCTTCTCGACGGTTCAGGGCCCACGCGGGTCTGGTGACACGGTGCGAGATGTACGGGGCTTTGCCGTCAAGTTCTATACAGATGAAGGCAATTTCGACTTGGTCGGCAACAACATGCCGGTGTTTTTCATCCAGGATGCCATCAAGTTCCCCGATTTTGTCCACGCGGTGAAGCCAGAGCCCCACAACGAGATACCGACCGGCGGTTCGGCTCACGACACCTTTTGGGATTTCGTCTCGCTGGTGCCGGAGTCGGCCCATATGGTCATGTGGGCCATGTCTGACCGCGCCATCCCGCGCAGCCTTCGAATGATGGAAGGCTTTGGCGTGCATACTTTCCGTCTGATCAATGCCAAGGGCGTGGCCAGCTTCGTCAAGTTTCATTGGAAACCACGCCAGGGCGTGCATTCCCTGCTGTGGGACGAAGCCCAGAAGCTGGCGGGCAAGGACACCGACTTCCAGCGCCGTGACCTATGGGAAGCCATCGAAACCGGTGACTACCCGGAATGGGAACTGGGCGTGCAAATTGTGCCTGAGGCTGACGAGCACAAATTCGACTTCGACCTGTTGGACCCGACCAAGATCATCCCGGAGGAACTGGTACCCGTCACGCCGCTGGGCAAGATGGTGCTCAACCGCAACCCGGACAATTTCTTTGCCGAGGTCGAACAGGTGGCGTTCTGCCCAGGCCATATCGTGCCAGGTATCGACTTTACCAACGACCCGCTGCTGCAGGGCCGGCTGTTCTCGTACACCGATACCCAGATCAGCCGCCTGGGTGGGCCGAACTTCCACCAGATCCCGATCAACCGGCCGGTAGCGCCGAACCACAACAACCAGCGTGATGCCCTGCACCAGCACGTCGTGCACAAGGGCCGGGCTTCCTACGAGCCCAACTCGATTGATGGCGGCTGGCCGAAGGAAACCCCGCCTGCGGCGCAGGACGGCGGCTTCGAGAGCTATCAGGAGCGTATCGATGCGCACAAGATTCGCCAGCGCAGTGAGTCGTTCGGCGATCACTTCTCGCAGGCTCGGCTGTTCTTCCAGAGCATGAGCCCGACCGAGCAACAGCACATCATCAAGGCTTACAGCTTCGAGTTGGGCAAAGTGGAGCGTGAACATATCCGCGCCCGGGAAGTGAATGAAATTCTCGCCAACATCGACCTGAAGCTGGCGGCGGCGGTTGCGGCCAACCTTGGCCTTCCTGCGCCGAAAGCGGGTACGGTGAAGGTGAAGGGTAGCCAGCTGACGCAATCGCCTGCGTTGAGCCAGATGAACCACCCAGGTTCGGTGGGTATCAAGGGGCGCAAGATTGCTGTGCTGGTGGCAGATGGCGTGGACGCTGCCAGCGTGGACAAACTGGTCAAGGCCCTGGAAGCGCACAGTGCCCGGCCGATGCTGCTGGGGCCGACCTCGGCGCCGGTGAAGGCGGCGGATGGCAAACAACTGCCGGTAGCGGCGTCGATGGAGGGGATGCCTTCGATCATGTTCGACGGGATTGTCGTGCCTGCGGGCAAGGCCTCTACGGATGCGCTGGCGGCTAGCGGATTGGCCAAGCACTTCGTGCTGGAGGGCTACAAGCACCTGAAGGCGCTGGTGCTGACCAAGGAATTGGCGAAAGCGTTGGGGCTCAAGGAGGACAAGGGGCTGCTGCTCGGGGATGAGCAGAAGGCAGTGGATGCCTTTGTCAAAGCGGTTGAAAGCCACCGGGTGTGGGAGCGGGAGGCGGCAGCTGAAGCTGTTCCTGCCTGATAAGGCCTTGTCGCGGGTAAACCCGCTCCTGATAGAGGAGCGGGTTTACCCGCGAAGCGTTTACTGCTGATGCGGGACCAGCACCACCTGTGCCGGCAGCGAGCGCTGGATCTGATGCTTCTGCTTCAGCTCAAACCCACTGTCAATCTTGCGCACGCGCTTTTCCAGCAAGGTCTTCAGCCAAGGTGCATCCTCGGTGCGCGGTACCTGGAATACCACTTCACACTGGTAACTCACCACATCGGCGGCAATGTCGTCCAGTTGGCGGCGCAGCGCGCGGCTGTCAGTGGTCTTCAAGGCCACCACGGTACTGGGCGCTGTCGGGTCGATGATGCGTGCCTTGGGCTTGGCTTCGGCGGCTTTCAGCGCAGCTTCAGCCTTTTCCAGTTCGGCCTTGCGGGCCTGGGTCACGGCATCCCCGCCGGTCACCGCTGGCGCCTGCGGCATCAGTGCCCGGGCACGGGCCAGCGCGGTAGCTGCCGCGTTTACATCGCCCTTCTGCAGAACGATCTGGCTACGTTGCAGGTAAGCTTCGGCCAGTTGGCGCTGGTATTGCTCCAGGCGTGCATCATCCGGCGACTGGGCCTGCAGTGCAGCAAGCTGGTCTTCGGCGGTAGCCAGCTCGTTGCTGGCGATGTTCTGTTGCAACTGCTGCCAGGCATCTGCTTGAGCAGGTGCGGTGGCCTGTTCGACCGGCGCATTGGAACAGGCAGCCAGGATCAGGGAAAACGCGGCAACAAGCAGATAACGGGAGGCGAACGGCTTCATTCCTGCGACTCTCTATTTGCGCAAAAAGCGAGCAAGTCTACACCCAGGTGCGCACGCTCGAAAATAGGCCTTACAGACCCTTTACGGGCCGAAGGTTGCAAGGCGTGCCTGCACACGCCTTGCTTTTCAGCGTTTTGGCAGAGCCAGGCTCAGCAAGAATAGCACCGCGGCGCAGACCACGATCGAGGGCCCGGCGGGGGTGTCCTTGAACCAGGACATGGCCAGGCCGCCGCAGACTGCGGTGACACCCAGCAGGCTGGCACCCAGGGCCATCTGCTCTGGTGAGCGGGCGTGACGCTGTGCCGCAGCGGCAGGAATGATCAGCAGTGAGGTAATCAGCAACACGCCAACGATTTTCATGGCAACCGCAATCACCACCGCGATCAGCAGCATCAGCGCCATGCGCAAGCCGGCCACGGGCAGGCCTTCTACCATGGCCAGTTCTTCGTGCACGGTAACCGCCAGCAGCGGCCGCCACAGCACAGCGAGCAGCAGCAGAACCAGTGCACTGCCGCCGAGGATCCAGGCCAGGTCGGTGGTGCTGATGGCCAGCAGATCGCCGAACAGGTAAGCCATCAGGTCAATGCGCACATCGTGCATGAAGCTCAGCACCACCAGGCCCAGCGACAAGGTGCTGGGGGCCAGGATACCCAGGAGGGTGTCGGAGGCCAGCGGCTGGCGTTGCTGCAATGTCACCAGCAGAATCGCCAGCAACAGGCAGCCCACGGTTACCGCCAGCGCCGGGCTGACATCCAGGGCAAAGCCCAGGGCCACACCGAGCAGCGCGGCGTGAGACAGGGTGTCGCCAAAATAGGCCATGCGCCGCCATACCACGAAGGAGCCCAGTGGGCCTGCAACCAGTGCCAGGGACAAGCCGGCAAGCAAGGCGTAGAGAAGAAAATCAGCCATGCTTGCAGTGCTCTCCGTGAACATGGGTGCCAGGGGCGACCACCGAGCCATGCAGGTCGTGGCTGTGGTCGTGATGGTGGTGGTAGATGGCCAGGCTCGGTGCGGTCTTGCCGAACAGCTCGACGAACGCCGGATCACCGCTGACTTGCTCAGGGTGACCCGAGCAGCACACGTGGCGGTTCAGGCACACCACCTGGTCGGTAGCGCTCATGACCAGGTGCAGGTCGTGGGACACCATCAGTACGCCGCAGCCGTGGCGGTCGCGCAGGCGGGTGATGAGGTTGTAAAGCTCGGTCTGGCCGACCACGTCCACACCTTGTACCGGTTCGTCGAGCACCAGCAACTGGGGTTCGCGCAGCAAGGCGCGGGCCAGCAGCACGCGTTGCATTTCGCCGCCGGAAATAGTCTGGATCGGGCTGTCGATGACTTGCTCGGCGCCCACTTCCTGCAGCGCCGACAAGGCTGCCGCGCGGTCTACGCCGGGCACCAGGCGCAAGAAGCGCAGCACCGACAGCGGCAGCGTGGCATCAACCTGAATTTTCTGCGGCATGTAGCCAATGCGCAGCTTGGGTTTGCGCCATACCTTGCCGCGATGTGGCTTGAGCAGGCCAAGTACGGCGCGCACCAGGGTCGTCTTGCCCGCCCCGTTAGGGCCAATCAGGGTGACGATCTGGCCTGGGGCGACCGACAGGTCGATGCTGTCGAGCACCGCCTCACCGCCAAAGGTGACGCCGACCTGCTCCAGGCGAATCAGGGCGTCGCTCATGCCGCGCTCCGGCAGTTACCGCACAGGCCGACCACTTCCACGGTCTGGGTCTCGACCGTGAAACTCACGCCTTTGGCGCTGTTGATGATGGCCTCGCTGATGCTGCTCTGCTCGAGCTCGATGGCCACATGGCAGGCCCGACAGATCAGGAACTGGCCTTGGTGCACGTGCTCGGGGTGGCTGCAGCCGATGAAGGCGTTGAGCGATGCGATGCGATGTACCAGGCCGTTTTCCAGCAGGAAGTCCAGCGCACGGTACACCGTGGGCGGCGCGGCGCGGCGGCCGTCCTGCTCACTGAGCACAGCGAGGATGTCGTAGGCGCCCAGTGGCTTGTGGCTCTGCCACACCAGCTCCAGCACACGGCGGCGCAGGGCTGTCAGGCGCAGGCCCTGGCGGGTGCACAAGGCGTCGGCTTCAGCCAGTGCGCTGTGTACGCAATGGGAGTGGTCGTGAGGACGGTTGGCCAGCGGTGTGATGGACATGGGCAGCGACGGTTCTGGACAGAGACGTTATTATGTTACCTGTTTCTGAAGATTCGAGTATCCACCGTGTCCCGATTCCTGGCTCTGTTTGTCGCTTTCATCGCATTATCCGCGCAGGCCGACGTGCGTGTGCTCACCAGTATCAAGCCCCTGCAGCAGATTGCCGCTGCCGTGCAGGAGGGTGTTGGCAGCCCTGACGTGCTGCTGCCGCCCGGCGCTTCACCCCACCACTATGCGCTGCGCCCCTCGGACGTGCGGCGGGTAGGCGATGCCGACCTGCTTTACTGGATCGGCCCTGACATGGAGAACTTCCTTCCGCGTGTGCTGGGAAGCCGCAGCAAGGCCACAGTGGCTGTGCAGTCGCTGCCGGGCATGAAGCTGCGCCACTTTGGCGAGGACAGCCACTCCCATGAGGAAGCAGACCATGACGATCATGACCACGATCACCGCCCAGGCAGCCTGGATGCGCATTTGTGGCTATCGTCGGTCAATGCGCGAGTAATCGCGGCAAAAATGGCAGCTGACCTGGCCCAGGTCGACCCGGCCAATGCGGCTCGCTATCAGAGCAACCTGAAGGCCTTCGATGAACGCCTGGATGCGTTGGATGGGCGTATCAAGGCGCGCGTGGCCGGTATTGCCGGCAAGCCGTACTTCGTCTTCCACGAAGCCTTCGACTATTTTGAAGCTGAATATGGCTTGAAGCACGCGGGCGTGTTCAGCGTGGCATCCGAGGTGCAGCCTGGGGCGCAACATGTGGCGGCCATGCGCAAGCGTCTTCAGGAAGTGGGCAAGACCTGCGTGTTCAGCGAGCCGCCACTGCGGCCGCGATTGGCCGAGACGCTGACTGCCGGGTTGCCGGTGCGCCTGGCCGAGCTGGATGCCTTGGGTGGCACCGATCCGGTGGATGGCAAAGGGTATGAGCGCTTGCTGGAGAAGCTGGGCGGTGACCTGGCAGGCTGCCTGGAAC
This sequence comes from Pseudomonas sp. CIP-10, assembly GCF_020911845.1. Classification (NCBI taxonomy): domain Bacteria; kingdom Pseudomonadati; phylum Pseudomonadota; class Gammaproteobacteria; order Pseudomonadales; family Pseudomonadaceae; genus Pseudomonas; species Pseudomonas sp. CIP-10. The sequence goes on from NZ_CP087160.1 coordinate 142,780, forward strand.
AGCTGTAAGCCTGTACCGGCCCCTTCGCGGGTGAATCCGTGCCCACAGGTACTGCGCAGGCCTCAAGGCCGTCGCTATCCCTGTGGGAGCGGGTTCACCCGCGAAGAAGCAGACGCGGTCTACAGCGCGAACGGCAGGTGCAAAGCCACCTGCTGGCGCTGCGCCAGACGTACTTCAAACTCGCTCGGATCGTGGATCATCACATCCATCCCGGCAAACGATTCGGCGGCAATCAGGCGCGACAGCCAGAAACGTACGCAGCCTACCCTCAACATTTCCGGCCACAGCTCGGCTTCGGCTGCAGTGAACGGCCGCAGCGCCGCATAGGCTGCCAGCAGTGCCTGGGCGCGTGGTACATCCACCGCTCCCTGCTCATCCAGGCACCAGTCGTTCACGGTGATGGCAATGTCATACAGCATCGGCCCGGAGCAGGCATTGTAGAAGTCGATCACACCGGTCAGGTGGGTGCCTTCGAACATCACGTTGTCGCGGAACAGGTCGGCATGCAGGTTGGCCCGCGGCAAGGCCAGGATCTGCGCCTTATGTGCGCTGATTTCGTCCAGCGCCGGCTGCAGCAATGCGGCTTGCTCCGCAGTCAGGCGTGGCAGTAGCTCGGCACCCGAGGCCAGCATCCAGTCCAGGCCGCGGTCGGTGCGGCGCTCGATGATGTGCTCTCGGGTGGCCAGGTGAATGTGTGCCAGTAGCTCGCCGACCTGGGCGCAGTGCTGGTTGTTGGGTGCCTTGATGTGTTTGCCCGACAGCCTGGGCTGCAGCAATGCCGGCTTGCCGCACAGCTCGCGCAGGCCGTTGCCGTCGCGATCACGAATGGCATAGGGCACCGGCATGTCGGCACCGTGCAGGGTATCGAGCAGCTCGATGAAGAACGGCATGTCCTCGCTGGGCCCACGCTCGATCAGCGTCAGGACGAACTCCCCCTGTTCGAGGCTGACGAAGAAATTGCTGTTCTCGGTACCGGCGGCAATGCCCTGGAAGTCGAGCAGACGGCCCAGCTCGTACGGCGCCAGAAAGGTTTCCAGCTCAGGCCGGGTCACGGGGGTGAAGACTGACATGATGAAAAAATGCCCATACGGGCACTTCCGCCGGGAAGTGCCGGGTTGATGTGAACGGTGCGCGTCAGCTTACCACTCGAAGATCTTCCAGGACGGAATCAGCATGTCCGGCTGGTCGGATCGAATGAAATTGGCATCAGTGCCATCAGCGCGTACCAGGAAGTAAGGCTTGCCGTTTTTCGGCGTGATCTTGATCGCATACAGGAAGCCGTTTTGCCGGTATTCCTGGATGGTTTTATCGCCTTCCGTGCGAATGGTCACCTCGGGATCGGCCGAGGGGGCGTCGTCCGCCGCCAGGGTGACGACAGGCGTGGTTGCCAACAGGCCGAGCAGTAACAGGCGATTGAGTGTGCGCATGATAACCTAGTCCCTTTGTCGTCAATGATTCTGGCTATTCTAGCGCCGGACCCGTCGAAAAGGTTGATTCTGCTCATGAGCCAAGCGCCCCTCGTCCTGGTGGACGGTTCCTCCTACCTTTATCGCGCCTTCCACGCGCTGCCACCGCTGACCACGTCCAAGGGCATGCCGACCGGTGCGGTGAAGGGTGTGCTGAACATGCTCAAGAGCCTGCGCAAGCAATATCCCGACAGCCTGTTCGCCGTGGTGTTCGACGCCAAGGGCGGCACTTTCCGCGATGCCATGTTCGCTGAGTACAAGGCCAACCGCCCCAGCATGCCGGATGACCTGCGGGTACAGATCGAGCCGCTGCACGCCAGCGTCAAGGCGCTGGGCTACCCGCTGCTGTGCGTGGAGGGTGTCGAGGCTGACGACGTGATCGGCACCTTGGCGCGCAGCAGCGCCGCCCTGGGTCGCCCGGTGATCATCTCGACCGGTGACAAGGACATGGCGCAGCTGGTGGACGGGCACATTACCTTGGTCAACACCATGACCGGAAGCGTGCTGGACGTGGCTGGCGTGCACGAGAAGTTCGGCGTCGGCCCGGAACACATCATCGACTTCCTGGCCCTGATGGGTGACAAGGTCGACAACATCCCGGGCGTGCCGGGCGTGGGCGAAAAAACGGCGGTGGGGCTGCTGACCGGCATCGGCGGCGGTCTCAGCGACCTTTACGCCAACCTGGACAAGGTACCAACGCTGGCCATTCGCGGCGCCAAGACCTTGCCGGCCAAGCTGGAGGAGCACCGCGACGCGGCATTCCTGTCCTACGAGCTGGCCACCATCAAGGTTGACGTGCCGCTGGATGTCGAGGTCGAGGCGCTGGTGTGCGGTGAACCTGACCGCGAGGCGTTGCTGGCGTTGTACACCGAGATGGAGTTCAAGAGCTGGGTCGCCGAAGTGCAGCGCGATGCCGCCAAGGCCGGTGATGATGTTGCCCCGGCCGTGGAGCCTGCGGCCAAGGTCGAGCCCAAATACGAAACCATCCTCGACCAGGCCCGTTTCGACGCCTGGCTGGAGAAGCTGCGCCAGGCACCGCTGTTCGCCTTCGACACCGAGACCACCGGCCTGGACGCCCAGCAGGCGCAGTTGGTCGGCCTGTCCTTCGCTGTCGAGCCGCACGAAGCGGCCTATGTGCCGCTGGCCCACGATTATGAAGGCGCGCCGGTCCAGCTGGATCGCGAGGCCGTGCTGTTGGCGCTGAAGCCCTTGCTGGAGGACCCGGCCAAGGCCAAGGTCGGGCAGAACGCCAAGTACGACATCAACATCCTCGCCAATGGCTCCCCCGCCATCGAGATGCGCGGCGTGGCCTATGACACCATGCTCGAGTCGTACGTGCTGAACTCCACGGCCACCCGTCATGACATGGACAGCCTGGCGCAGAAGTACCTCGACCACACCACGATCGCCTTCGAGGACATCGCCGGCAAGGGTGCCAAGCAGCTTACCTTCAACCAGATCACCCTGGACAAGGCCGGCCCGTACGCCGCCGAAGACGCCGACATCACGCTGCGCCTGCACCATGCATTGCAGGCCCGCCTGGCACAGACGCCGAGCGTGCAACCGGTGCTGACGGATATCGAGATGCCGCTGGTGCCGGTGCTGGCCAGGATCGAGCGCCAGGGTGCGCTGGTCGATGCCGAGCTGTTGAAGGTACAGAGCGGTGAGCTGGGCGTGAAGATGGCTGAGCTGGAGCTGCGTGCCTACGAGCTCGCCGGTGAGACGTTCAACCTCGGCTCGCCCAAGCAGCTGGGCACGATTCTTTACGACAAGCTGGGCATGCCGGTGCTGAGCAAGACCGCCAAGGGCCAGCCATCCACCGCCGAAGCAGTGCTCGACGAACTGGCCGAACAAGGCTACCCGCTGCCAGAGGTGCTGATGCAGTACCGCAGCCTGAGTAAGCTCAAGAGCACCTACACCGACAAGTTACCGGGGCAGATCAACCCGCGCACCGGGCGCATCCACACGTCCTACCAGCAGGCGGTGGCGGCCACCGGCCGGTTGTCGTCGAGCGACCCGAACCTGCAGAACATTCCGATCCGCACCGCTGAAGGGCGGCGTATTCGCCAGGCGTTCATCGCCAGTCCGGGCTACAAGCTTCTGGCGGCGGACTATTCACAGATCGAGCTGCGCATCATGGCCCACCTGGCCAAGGACGAAGGCTTGCTGCATGCCTTCCGCAATGACCTGGACGTGCACCGCGCCACGGCAGCCGAAGTGTTCGGTGTGGCTCTGGAAGACGTGACCACCGACCAGCGCCGCAGCGCCAAGGCCATCAACTTCGGCCTGATCTACGGCATGAGCGCCTTTGGCCTGGCCAAGCAGATCGGCGTCGACCGCAAGCAGTCACAGGACTACATCGATCGCTATTTTGCCCGCTACCCAGGCGTGCTGGCCTATATGGAGCGCACCCGCGCCCAGGCGGCCGAGCAAGGCTTTGTCGAAACCCTGTTTGGCCGCCGGCTGTACTTGCCAGACATCAATGCCAAGAACCCTGCCCTGCGCAAGGGCGCCGAGCGCACGGCGATCAACGCCCCGATGCAGGGTACTGCGGCCGACATCATCAAGCGGGCCATGGTCAAGGTAGATAACTGGTTGAGCGAGAGCGGGCTGGATGCCCGGGTGATCCTTCAGGTGCACGACGAACTGGTGCTTGAGGTACGCGAGGACCTGGTGGAGCAGGTGAAGGATGAAATTCGCCAGCACATGAGCCAGGCCGCGCAGCTGGATGTGCCGCTGCTTGTCGAAGCAGGCGTTGGTGCGAATTGGGACGAAGCTCACTGATTGAGCAGGTAAAACTGTGTAGGATCTGCGGCGTAGTGACGCGGATCCGAGCACCGCTCAGTGCTGTGGGTGCTTAAGTTTCATGAAACTATCGCAAATAGTTTTGTGGGCTTCGGAACTAAACCGGTGAAGCGGAACTCAGAGTAACTGAATGGCTGGTGAAGCCCTTCGATGCTCCTATGTTGTGTTAAGTGTTGGCAGATATCTGGACCCCGCCCTAGCGGTCCGGACTTGGACCCCGAACTTCCCCCTCCCCATACGAAGTCCGGGGTTTTTTTTGCCCGGAATTTGCCGGATGGCTTGTACTGAGCCTCCGTAGGCGCGGGTTTACCCGCGAATGCGATGTCGAATTCACCGCTGCATTCGCGGGTAAACCCGCGCCTACAAGGGCCTGCGCCCAATCACCAAAGCGTGTCCAACCCCGATCAGGTGTAGGAGCGGGTTTACCCGCGAATACAGTAGTGGCGGCAACGGTGAACGGCGGGTGGAGAGCAGGCCCGGCCCTTTTGCGGGCAAACCCGCTCCTACGGGTCAGGCGCAAAGCATTAAATGACCGGCTTGTCTTCCAGTTCCATCCAGTCTGCCAGCACTCGGTAGGCGTCTTCCACGCCCAGGCGCTTGGGTGCCGAGAACAGCTGGATGGTCACGCCATCCCCCCAGCCCTTGCGGATTTCCGACTGTACTTTCAGCAGTGTGTTCTTGCCCGCGCCGTGGGTCAGCTTGTCGGCCTTGGTCAGCAGGATGTGCATCGGCATGCTGCTGGCCTTGGCCCAGTCGAGCATCATCTTGTCGAAGTCGGTCATCGGGTGACGCACGTCCATCATCAGGATCACGCCACGCAGGCACTCACGGCTGCCCAGGTAGGCTTCCAGGTGTTTCTGCCAGTGCTGCTTGAGCGGAATCGGGACTTTTGCATAACCATAGCCCGGCAGGTCGACCAAACGCCGTTCATCGTCCAGACTGAAGAAATTCAACAGCTGGGTGCGTCCGGGAGTTTTCGAGGTACGCGCCAGGCTGGCATGAGTCAGGGTATTGAGGGCGCTGGATTTGCCGGCGTTGGAACGGCCGGCAAAAGCCACCTCGTAGCCCTGGTCGTCCGGGCATTGTTCGACCTTGGCTGCGCTGAGGGCGAATTTGGCTTTCTGGCAGAGGCCGAGGATGGGGTTCTTGACTTGCATGGGATATCCGATGTGGGTGTTGCCTGACTTTGTAGAGCCAAGCCTGGCAAGCGGTGTCGTTTCCGTTTGGATGGCGGAAGTATATAATGCCCCAGTTTTTGTGTGCTCATTCTCCCAGCGAAGGAGAACGGGCATGGGGTGTCGAACAATAGCTCGCGCAACAGAACGCAGCGCGGCCCCCAACCCTGAAGGTCGTTCCGCATGGCGAAATGGCTGCTTGCTGTCGGTATGTTCCTGCCGTTTTTCAGCGCACAGGCTACACAGGATCCCGAGGTGTTGTACAACCGCACGTGTGCGGCCTGCCACACCGGGCAGTTGCCACAGGCACCCAGACGGGGTGACCGGGCAGCATGGGAGCCAAGGCTGGCGCAAGGCATGGATGTACTGGTGAAGCACGTGACCCAGGGTTTCAAGGCTATGCCGCCGCGTGGATTGTGCATGGACTGCAGTGCCGAGGACTACCGTTTGGTCATCCTTTGGATGAGCGGCAGTCCCGATACATAACATTTCACCCTTAGCCGTGTTGGATTAGCTGATGAACAAACTAGTCGTGAGTCTGCTGTTGACCCTGGGTGTCGCTGGTGCGGCCACTGCTGCGCAACCTATCAAAGGCGATGCCGCCGCTGGCCAGGCCAAGACCGCCGTCTGTGGCGCCTGCCACAATCCTGACGGCAACAGCCTGGCACCGAACTTCCCGAAACTGGCCGGCCAAGGCCAGCGCTATCTCGAAAAACAACTGCACGATATCAAGTCGGGCAAGCGTACCGTGCTGGAAATGACCGGCATGCTGGCCGCATTCAGCGACCAGGATCTGGCCGATATCGCCGCCTACTTCTCCAGCCAGAAAGGCAGCGTGGGTGCCGCCGATCCCAAACTGGTCGAGCGCGGCCGTGCGCTGTTCAATGGTGGCGACCTGGAAAAGGGCATGCCGGCCTGCACTGGCTGCCACTCGCCTAACGGCGCGGGCATCGCCCTGGCCGGCTTCCCGCACCTGGGCGGGCAGCACTCGCAGTACGTGGCCAAGCAGCTCACTGATTTCCGCGAAGGCAACCGCACCAACGATGGCGATGCCATGACCATGCGCACCATCGCTGGCAAGCTGAGCAACCATGACATCGAAGCGTTGGCCAGCTACATCCAGGGCCTGCATTAACTTTCGGTTAATGTTGTAGGTCAATGATGAAAGGGCGGCCGGGCTGCCCTTTTTTCAGTCCGCAGCCGTTACACTACAGAACTCGAGCCCTTCCCGGCCTGTCTCAGTGCAGGTCGCGTCGTGGCGACCCATGACTGCTCAGGAGTAAAGCATGCGTAAACTGATTCTCAGCGCTGCGCTGGTCGCCGCCAGCGTATTCGGTATGACTGCCGTTCAGGCCGCCGAGCCTGTCGCCGGCAAGGAATACATCGAGCTGAGCAACCCTGTTCCGGTTTCCGTGCCTGGCAAGATCGAAGTCGTCGAGCTGTTCTGGTACGGCTGCCCACATTGCTACCACTTCGAGCCGACCATCAACCCTTGGGCTGAGAAGCTGCCCAAGGACGTCAACTTCAAGCGCGTACCGGCCATGTTCGGTGGCCCGTGGGATGCACACGGCCAGATGTTCCTGACCCTCGAAGCCATGGGCGTCGAGCACAAGGTGCACGCGGCGGTGTTCGATGCCATTCAGAACCAGCACAAGCGCCTGACCGACAAGAACGACATGGCCGACTTCCTCGCCACTCAAGGTGTGGACAAGGACAAGTTCCTCGCCACCTTCGACTCGTTCGCCATCAAGGGCCAGGTCAAACAGGCCAAGGAATTGGCGAAGAAGTATGAAATCACCGGCGTACCGAGCATGGTCGTCAACGGCAAGTACCGCTTCGACCTGGGGACTGCCGGCGGACCGGAAGGCGTGCTGAATGTCGCCGACCAGCTGATCGACAAGGAGCGCGCTGCCAAGTAGGCGGCGTCACCCATGCCCCGCTTCAGAGCTACGCGTGGCATTGGCCTGCACGAGCCGCAGGTCAACGAGCATCACCTGCAGGCCCCGGGCCTGCCCGAGGATGGTCGTCTGCGGCTGCTCAGTTTCAACATCCAGGTGGGCATAAGCACCGAGCGCTACCGCCATTACCTGACGCGTAGCTGGCAGCACCTGCTGCCGCATAACGGCCGTGCCGGTAACCTGCAGAAGATCGGCAGGTTGCTGGGCGACTTCGACCTGGTGGCCCTGCAGGAAGCCGATGGCGGCAGCCTGCGCTCGGGCTACGTCAACCAGGTCGAACACCTGGCCCACTTGGGGGCCTTCCCCTATTGGTACCAGCAGCTCAACCGCAACCTTGGGCGTTTTGCCCAGCACAGCAACGGTGTGCTCAGCCGCCTGAAGCCGCAACTGCTCGAAGACCATCCGTTGCCTGGCCCGGCCGGGCGAGGTGCGATTCTGGTGCGGTTTGGCGAAGGCGAAGATGCGCTGATAGTGGTGATGATGCACCTGGCATTGGGGGCCAAGACCCGCGCCCTGCAGCTGGGTTATATCCGCGAGCTAATAGGCGGTTACCGTCACCAGGTGCTGATGGGTGACATGAACACCCATGCCACCGACCTGCTGGAGCATTCGCCACTGCGCGACCTGGGCCTGGTCGCCCCGCAAGTCGAGGCCACCTTCCCCAGTTGGCGACCGCAGCGTTGCCTTGATCATATTTTGCTCAGTTCAAGCCTCACGCTGGAGCGTGTCGAGGTGCTGGCGCAGCCAATTTCGGACCACCTTCCCGTTGCTGTCGAGATTCGATTGCCTGATGCATTGACTGTGGATACGCTGCCGGTTTTGAGCTAATTGCCATCACCGTTTGCGGACCCGGGCATGACTGAAGACGCTGAGCGCTGGAAAGAAAAATACCTTAAAAGCATCGAGCAGCAAGAAAAGCTCGAACGCCGTTGGGATGCCCGTCTTGACCTGCTGCGTCGAGGCCTGGTGCGCAGCACCCTGGCTGCTGAAGGCAGTGACAAGGTGGTAGACGAGTGCATGAAGGAAATGCGCGATGTCATTCGCAGCGACAACATGGACGCCGGCCTCGCCGGCTTGATTCCGCGCCTTGAGAAAGCGGTACTGGATTCCGAACAGCGTCGCGAAACCCGCATGAACCAAGTCAGCGATGCGCTGACCGCACTGGTTGGCCAACTGCAAGGCCTGCCCCTGCCCAGTGATATCTCGCGGCCATTGAAAAAACTGGCGAAGAAGCTCGACGGCGGGGTTGCCCAGTCACGCGAGCTGCCGCCGCTGTTGGGCGAGTTGAGCGGCTTGCAGGGGCGCGCGCTGTCGGCCCTTGGTAAGCCGGGTGAAGAAGCCCGACCCGGGTTTCTGCAGCGGTTGTTCGGAAGCCGCGAGGAAGATGCACAGGCAGGAGCAGAGCTTGCGCCGGTGGCGTTGCCTGCTGCCGAGGTTGTGCCCCAGGCAGCCGGCAGTGCCGAGCCCTCGCGGCCCGATGACGTCGATGCGCTACAACCGTTGCCGGCCCCTGCTGCTCCGACTGCCGAGGTGGCCGAAGCGCCCGAGCTTGAGCTGGAGGCATTTGGCCCGGCGCTGATCGAAACGGCCGAAATGGCGCCAGCCCCGTTGCCAAGGGACAAGGCGCCATTGCCGGAAGCTGCAGTTTCCGTGAGCGAGCCATTGGCTGAGGCAGAACCCTTACAAGCCCTTGAAGAAACCTTTGGTGAAGACGGCCCCTATGCCCTGCCCTACGCAGTGGAGCCGCCTTACAGCCAGGTTGCCGCGCACATCGAGCAGACCCTGATCGGTCTGCTCGATGACCTTAGCCTGCCCGAGCGCCACAAGGCTCAGGCGTTGGAAATGCGCGAGCGGGTTGCGCGCGGCTTGAACTGGTATGAGCTGATCCCAGTGCTGGATGACTTGGCAGTCCTCATGCTGGCGATCACCGACAGCGGCCAGCACGAATTCGAAACCTACCTGCAGCAGCTCAATGAACGCCTGGAAGGTTTCCAGAGCCACCTGCACGAGGCCAGTGCCGGTCACGCGGACAACAGCACCGCTGCCCGCGAGCTGGATAGCCAACTGCGTGAGCACGTCGACGGCCTGCAAAGCAGCGTGCAAGGTGCCGCCGATGTAGACAGCCTCAAGCACATTCTGGAAAACCGCCTGGAAGGCTTGCTGCTGACCATGGACGAGCACAAGCACGAGCGTGATCGCCGCGAGCAGGAACTGGCCGGTCGCCTGCAGGGCTTGTCGGAGCGGGTGGCGAGCATGGAGCATGAGGCGCTTGGCTATCGCGAGCACCTGGAAGAACAGCGCCAGAAAGCGCTGCTGGACCCGCTCACCGGCCTGCCCAACCGTGCGGCCTGGAGCGAGCAAGTCGAACGCGAAATGCTTGACTGGCAGGAAAACGGCGGTCATCTGGCGATGGCGATTCTTGACCTGGACCATTTCAAACGCATCAACGACAACTATGGTCATCTGGCTGGGGACAAGGTCCTCAAGATCGTGGCCGACCAGTTGCGCAAGCGTCTGCGGGGCCGGGATTTCATCGCCCGTTTTGGCGGCGAGGAATTCGTCTTGCTGTTGCCGCAGACTACGCCCGCAGTCGCTGCGCAAATGGCCGAGGTGTTGCGCGCCACAGTCGAAGCCTGCCCATTCCACTTCAAGGGTGAGCGGGTAGTGATCACCACCTCCATCGGCCTGGGTGCATTCCGTTCTGGCGAACGCAGCGACCAGGTGCTCAAACGAGCCGATGCAGCGCTGTACCGGGCAAAGGAGCAGGGGCGTAATCGCGTCGAGCAAGGCTAGCCAGCCGCCGTTTCCTCGGCAGGCACAGCGCAGGTGAGCACGTTATACTGTAGCGCTCATACGCTGAGGCCACTGACGTGCTTTCCACGCTTAAAAAAACCCTGATTTCCTTTTTGCTGTTGTCTGTCGCCGGTTGCTCGACGGGCCTGCGCATCGACCGCAGTCACCCTTCGGCCAACCAGGACAACCGCATCCAGTTCGTTGTCCTGCATTACACCAATGCTTCGCTGGAGCGCTCCCTGGCGCTGCTTACCCAGGGAGAAGTCAGCAGCCATTACCTGATCGGCGATGGCCCGGCTACGGTGTATCAACTGGTGGATGAAAACCGTCGTGCCTGGCATGCCGGTGATAGCCAGTGGCAGGGGCGCACCTGGCTGAACTCCTCGTCCATTGGTATCGAGATCGTCAACCCGGGCTTTACCGACACCCCGACCGGCCGGGTCTGGCACCCTTACAGCGAGGCGCAGATCCAGTCGCTGATCGCGCTGCTCAAGGACATTGTCAAACGCAACAACATCGAACCACGCCATATCATCGGCCACAGTGACATCGCCCCGCTGCGCAAGCTGGACCCGGGGCCATTGTTCCCGTGGAAGCGTCTGGCCGATGCCGGGCTGGGTATCTGGCCGGATGCTAACGCCGTGGCACGGCAGCAAGCCTACTTCAGCGTCAACCCGCCAAGCGTTGGCTGGTACCAGCAGGAGCTGGCACGGTTTGGCTATCAGATCGAGCAGACCGGCGTGCTGGATGTCGCCACACGTCATGTGATTGCCGCCTTCCAGATGCGCTTCCGCCCGCAGCGCTTTGACGGCATGCCGGATGCGCAGACAGCAGCGATGCTGCAGGTACTTAACCGCATGCGTTGAGTCGTGGCGGGCGAGGTACTTGTTGCAGCAGCCTTGCGCTATGAAGAGGCGGGTTTGGTCGACGTGGTTTATTAACGTTCTCATCGCAGCCACAAGGCTGCCTCTACAGAGAGCGTGGGTGGATTGCAGCGAAGCGCCAAACGGTGAGGGTGATTATTGATTCCGTTGCTATACCTTGGTTATCAACTGGATGCCTTCGATGTCAGCCTTCATTGCCTTGCTGCGCCAAATTTTTTACCGCCCCTGGATGCTGGCCACTTTGGCAGCGCTGGCCAGCGCCGCGGTGTTGCTCTCTGCCAGCATTGGCATTGCCCTGCAACAAATGAAGCAAAGCGAAAGCGAACAGATGAATGCCCAGGGCGAGCGTTTTCTGGACCGGCTCGAACAGGTGTTCGGCCAGTTGCGCGAGGGGGTCGACCTGCTGCAGGCCCAACCCTTGCGCGGCTGCAGCCCGGCGATGCTGGCAGCTCTGCAACAGGTTGGCCTGAGCTCGCGGTTCATCTATGAAGCGGCTTATGTAGATGGCAATGTTGCCTGCTCCAACCGCGGTGATGAGCGAGCGTTCGTTCCCTTGCGGGCGCCAGATATCCAGGGGCCGACGTACAGCTACTGGCTTAACACAACCACCGAGCCGAACGAGAACCTGGCAGCACTGATGCTGGGCCGGGGCAAGTTTCTGGTGTCCACCTCCCGTGGGCATTTGACCGATGTGGTGGACCTGCCCCCGGGCGGCAGCCTGGTCGTGGTGCTGGATAACGGCGCCCGGGCCATTCCGGTGCTTGGCCCGCCACAGGTATGGCCTCCGCCCTCGGCCTGGTCGACCAGCCACAAGTCGCTGCTGGAACTCAGTGATCGGCTGATCTACCGAATGCCGACCAAGTCGCCGGATTACCAGTTGGTGCTGATTGCCCCGAGGGCCAGTCTGCCGCTGAGGATGAACGGCATGCTCTGGTTGCTGTTCCCCGGCAGCGTGCTGGCGGCCTGCTGCATCGGTTGGTTGGTACTGCAGTTGATTCTGCAACGACGGTCGATGAGTTCAGAGTTGCAGAATGCCTTGCGTCGTGGAGAGCTGCAGGTGCTCTACCAACCCATCATCGAGCTCGACAGCCGGCGCTGTGTGGGCGCCGAGGCCTTGGTGCGCTGGCGCCGCCCGGACGGCACCCTGACCAGCCCGGACCTTTTCATTCCGCTGGCGGAGAATACCGGGCAGATTCGCCAGATCACCGACTTTGTCCTGCAGCGTGTGCTTGAACAGCTAGGTCAGCTACTGCGCTCGCACCCCAAGCTATACATATCGATAAACCTGGCGGCCTGCGATGTGATGGTGCCACGTATTGGCCGGGTGGCGGCGCGTTTGTTGGCTTTGCATCGAGTGGCGCCCAGCCAGATTGCCTTCGAGGTGACCGAGCGCGGCCTGATCGACGTGGTGGTCGCCCGTGACAATCTGCAGGCGCTACGCGCCGTGGGGCACCAGGTGCTGATCGACGACTTTGGTACCGGTTATTGCAGCCTGGCCTACCTGCAAACCCTGCCAGTGGACTGCCTGAAGATCGACAAGGCATTCATCGACGCTCTGGGCCACGATGCCGCCAGTAGCGGCGTGGCCCCGCATATCATCCGCATGGCCCATGACTTGCACTTGCGGGTAATTGCCGAAGGTATCGAGTTCGAGGACCAGGCAGTGCTGCTGAACAGCGAGGGGGTCAATTATGGCCAGGGCTGGTTGTTCGCCCGCCCGCTGAACGCCCGGCAGTTTGCCGAGTTGGTGACTCGCGGGCACCTGCCGCGGCGGGTGTAGGCGCGTTTAAGCAATCAGACCGGCAACGCCATGTAGAACTGTGTCCCCTGCCCCGGCCGGGAAAACACGCCCATACGCCCTCCGTGCAGCTGCACAATCTCCTTGCACAGCGCGAGCCCCAGCCCAGCACCGCCTTTCTTGCGACCTACCTGCACGAAAGGCTCGAAGATGCGCGCTTGCTGCCCATAGGAAATGCCCTCTCCATTGTCCTCGACGCTGATGATCACCCGTTCCGCATGCCGTCGGGCATGCAGGCGAATGCGCCCGCCGTTGGCGGTATGGCGGATGGCGTTGTGCAGCAGGTTGTCCAGCACTCGATCCAACTGGGCGACGTCGGCCTGGATGCGCGGTAGCGGCGGGTCCAGTTCCTTGATCAACTCGATCTGCTTGTGCGCAGCGTGTTCGGCAAAGCGCAATTGCGCATGCTCCAGCAGGTCGTCGATGGCACAGGGGGCCAGCTCGAGCTTTTGCAAACCGCTCTGATAACGGGAGAAGTTGAGCAGGTCGTTGATCAGTTGGGTCAGACGCTGCATTTCTTCGCCGATGGTTTCCAGCAGGTCGTTCTCGCGGGCTTCGGGCGGGAACTTGACCCGCTCGCGCAGCAGGCCGAAGGCCATGTGCATGCCGGTCACCGGGGTGCGCAGTTCGTGGGAGGCGCGCAGCACGAATTCGCTGCGCACTCGCTCGAAGGCCCTTTGCTCGGTTACATCGTGCAGCACCATCACTGCGCCGAGGATTGGCCCCTGCGGGTGGCTGACCGGGGTCAGGCTGTAGGTGAGCAGACGTGATTCGTCATCGACCTCCATGTTCAGGTCGTCCGGTGGGCGGTCGAGGCTGCCCCCGCGCAGAACCTGGCGCAGTTGTTGCTCAAGCTCGGGTCGCTGCAGGGCTTCGACCAGGCTGCTGCCCACGCGGCTATCGTTCCAGCCCAGCTGGCGCTGCGCCACCGGGTTGAGGTGCTCGAGGCGGCCCTGGCGGTCGATGATCAGCAGGCCGTCGTCGATGCTGTCGAGTACGGCCTGTAAACGCTGCTGGCCGGCCAGCAGCTCGTCAACGTTGGTGGCCTGGTGCTTGCGCAAGGCATCGGCCATCAGACCAAAACGGCGGGTCAGCTGGTTAAGCTCGGCGGCCTGGGTAACCGGCAACGTAACGTCGAAATTGCCCTTGCCTAGCTGGTCGGCCGCCTTGGCCAAGGCTTCGATCGGCTGGCCGAAACGCCGGGCGATATTGTGAGCGGTGATAAACCCCAGTACCAACACCACCAACCCCATCAGGCCGAGTACACCACTGACCAGCAAGGCGCGGTCACGGGTGCGCTCCTCGCTATGGGTAATCAGGTCCAATGCCTGCTTGTGGGAATCGATCAGGTCGGTGCGCACCTGATTGAACGCGGCCCCAAGCGGCTGATCGGCACCCATGCTGCGAGCGGGTGTGGCGCTGTCGCGATAGGTCTGGAGGAAGGCCTGGTAGTTGCTGCTGGCCTTGCTGAAACCGGTGCGCTCACCGCCTTGCTCCAGCCCTTGGTTGAGCAAGTCCTGGAAGTTTTCCTGCAGCAGCCGCAGGCTTTCCGGGGCGGTGTCTTCATCGAGAATCAGCATCAGCTGTTCGCCCAGGTTCTGGCGCAACTTCAGCCCCACTTCCAGGACATGGGTGGTATCGCGCACCAGTTGCTGTTGCACTGTAGCCATCTGCAGCATGCTGACCAGACCCAGCAGCAGCCCCAGCAACGCCACCGTGACGAGCGTCGATATGCTGAGGAAAAGCCGCGTCCGCAGCTTCATGGGCGGCCATTTCATAGGTTGTACTGCTTGCGCTTGCGGTACAGGGTAGAAGCATCGATGCCCAAGGTCTTGGCGGCTTGATCAAGGGTATCGCTGGCGGCCAGTACGGCACCGATATGGGCACGCTCCAGCTCATCCAGGCTAAGCGCGGCACCTACGCGCGGGGCATTGCCGGCGGGTTGTTCACCCATGCCCAGGTGGCTGATTTCCACTCTTTCCTGCGGGCAGATGATGCTGGCCCGTTCCACTACGTTGCGCAGTTCGCGAATGTTGCCAGGCCAGCGGTAGTTGAGCAGGGCGGTGCGCGCCTCGTCACTGAAACCGCGGGCGGGGCGGGAGTATTCCTTGACGAAGCGGGCAAGGAAGCGGTCGGCCAGGATGAGGATGTCTTCACTGCGCTCGCGCAGCGGGGGCAGGTGCAGGGTAATCACGTTCAAGCGATACAGCAGGTCTTCGCGAAAGCGGCTTTCGCGCACCATCTCTTCAAGGTTGAGGTTGGTGGCAGCCAGGATACGTACATCGGCACGTCGGGTAACCGGGTCCCCGACGCGTTCATATTCCTTGTCCTGGATGAAACGCAGCAGTTTGGGCTGCAAGGTCAGCGGGAAATCGCCGATCTCGTCGAGGAACAATGTGCCCCCGTCAGCCTGGCTGACCCGCCCCAGGGTGCTTTCGCTGGCGCCGGTGAAGGCGCCGCGGGTGTGGCCGAATAGCTCGCTTTCCATCAGCTCGGCGTTAAGCGACGGGCAGTTGATGGTCACGCAGGCTTTGCGTGCACGCTTGCTCCAGCCATGGATGGCCCGTGCCAGTTCGCCCTTGCCGGTACCAGATTCGCCAAGGATGAGGATGTTGGCGTCCGTGATGGCGACTTGGCGGGCGGTTTCCAGCACCGCCATCATGGCCGGGCTATGGGAATCGAGGCCGTCCTTGGGTTTGCGTACTTCACCTTCCAGGGCTTCCAGGCGCGCAGAAAGCTGGCGCACCTCCAGTTGCTTGGCAGTGGCCAGGCGCAACTGGTCGGGGCTGCACGGCTTGACCAGGTAGTCGGCAGCGCCGGCCTGGATGGCATCCACTGCGGTGTCGATCGCTGAGTGCGCGGTGACGATCACCACCCGCATCCACGGGGCCTGGATACGCATCTGTGCCAGCACGTCGAGGCCGTTGTCTTCACCCAGGCGCAAATCGAGGAAGCATAGGTCGAACACCTGGCGCTGCAGTAGGGTTTCGGCCTGGGCGGCGCTGTTGGCCGTGGCCACGCTGTAGCCCTCGTCTTCCAGGCAGTAGCGGAACGTGCGCAGGATCGCGGACTCGTCATCCACCAGTAGAATGCGGCCTTGGTTGTCCTGGGCTGATTCCATTTCCTGTGCTCCTTAGGGAAAGATCTTTATTTAGTGTGGGAAAAATCGGGCAAGTTGCATGGTCAATTCTGAAGGATTCTGTCCTTTGCATGCTAGCCAGTGGCCGAACGATGTCTACAAGCCGTGATTCTTCAATGATTTGCTTAGAGACACGCGCTGGCACATTGGTTGCGATGTTTTTCAGATTTTGCCCACGAAGGAGGCACTGCCATGCCCTTTTCCCTGCGTACAGCCGTTTTGGCCGCCACCCTGCTACCCATGTTTACCCCGGCATTCGCCGACCCTGTGCAGGACGCGCGCCTGGAAGGCGCCCTGCAAACCGCTTTGTCACTGAACCGCATGCTTGATTCATTTCGTATCAAGGTTGAAGTGGACGGCAAGCAGGCGCGGCTTTCCGGTGAGGTGGAGAACGAGGTCGAGCGGCAGCTGGCCGAGGACGTGGCCCGCGCTACCCGGGGCATCGAACAGGTGGAGAACCTGCTGCAGGTCAATACCCAACTGGTGGAGCATCCACTGGAGTTGCGTGCCTACGCCCAGCGCCTGGAGGATGTGACCCTGGCGGCGGTGATCCGTGCTCGGCTGTTGTGGAGCCGTACCACCGAAAAGGCCCCTATAGAAGTACAAAGCAGTGAAGGTGTGGTGACGTTGCGTGGCAAGGTCGACAGTGCCGAAGCCAAGGAGTTGGCGGGCGTGGTAGCGCGTACCACCGACGGCGTGTACCTGGTCAACAACCTGGTCAGCCTCGATACCGCTGCCATGGCCAAAGCGCGGGAAACACCAGCGGGTGCGCCAACCGGGCCGCAGCCAAGCGACAGCTGGATCGTCGACAAGATCCAGAGCAGCTATCGCTTCAGTCGCAACCTCGATGGCCTGAACCTGA
Source organism: Pseudomonas sp. CIP-10 (assembly GCF_020911845.1). NCBI lineage: Bacteria > Pseudomonadati > Pseudomonadota > Gammaproteobacteria > Pseudomonadales > Pseudomonadaceae > Pseudomonas > Pseudomonas sp. CIP-10. The sequence goes on from NZ_CP087160.1 coordinate 159,660, forward strand.
AGGTGGCCAGCGAAGCAGGCATGGTGCGGCTCTCGGGCGAAGTGGTTAGCGCGGAGCAGAAAACCATCGCCGTGGAGATCGCCCGGCAGATCATCGGCGTACGGGGCGTGGATGCTGACCTGCTGAAGGTGGCGACCAAGGTTGAAGGCTGATCGTGCAATTCGCACGACCGTACAGGCGCCATCGTGCAGGATACGTCCTCATGATGCATTCGTGTATTGGTTAACTCATTGATTTATAACGTTTTTATTTAAATCAAAAGGCTGGCATGCAGGCTGCAATTACCTGTTCAGGTTGAACAAAAATTACAGCAGGAGAGCCAGCATGAACCGCCAATCCGTCAACCGCTCGCAGAGCGCCGCACTGCCTTTGCGCCAGATGCTGACACTCGGCATGGCGATGCTGCTGACCTTGGCCGCTGGCCTCTTCTATTACAGCTTGCAGACGGCGCGTCTGGCTGAGCAGGTGGCAGCTCAGACTGCCCTGTTGACGCAGATTCAGGCAACCCGTGCCAACACCTTGGTCAAGGCCGCTGACTGGCAGCCAGCTGGCCAGGCCATTGCCTCACCGGCCACTGTGGAAAAAGTTGTTCCCCAGGAACGCTGGGTTTTCTGACCAAGCGGCCGGATCGATTCCGCAAAAAGAAAGGAGAACTACCATGCTGAGTTGGGCTATCACTTTCCTCATCATCGCCATTGTCGCCGCCGTATTGGGCTTCGGTGGTATCGCGGGCGCTGCTACAGGTATCGCCAAGATCCTGTTCATTGTCTTCCTGGTGTTGTTTGTAGCCTCCTTCTTCTTTGGACGCGGACGAGGTTGAAGATGAGCAGGAAGCTTCGTTCAGCCGTGGTCGCCGCCCTGTTGCTGGGCGGCAGCGCGGCGGCCATGGCGGCCAATGACGGCCAAGTTCGGGTCGACCAGCTGCTCGGCTCGGACCCGGAGTACCGGGAAACCTGGCAGGACACCCTCGAAGGCGAGGAACGCCTGCCCGATTGGGTGGTCAATCTGACCGGCAGTGCCCAGGAGCAGATGTCTGCCGTTACGGAAGACGGCGACAAATACCTGGTCGGCCCGCTGTGCGAAAAACAGGACAACTGTACCTACAAGCGGCTGATCGTGGCGTTCAGTTGGGACAAGGATGATGCCTACGGAATGCTCGTGGAGGTACCCGAAGGTTTGCCGAGCGACAAGTCGCCCACCCGTCATGCGCAGTACCGCTGGCTGGGCAAACCTGACGACGGCATGAAGGCAATGCTGCAGGAGCAGCTCAAACGTGACCCGAACTGGTACTGAGCATTATTGCCGGCACGGATGAAAGGTCACTCACTGTCACGTAATAGAAGCTGAAGCTTTCTATAGTTCAGCCTTCTATGATGCGCCGCCCCGAGGAGGGGTAGCACATGACCAAGGGGTCGGGCTGCTCTGATTGTTTCAGGATCGGAGTGGCCTAGGGGTACAGGGAGTGCCTCCAGTAATGGGCCGGGTCAGGAAAGGCGGAATCGGAAGTCTCAGGTCGGCGGCGTCACAGGGATGCCTTGCCAGACCTGACTTCCGAGGAGCCATGTAGGAAACGTCGCTTCCCTTGCGCGTTTTTTCCCCTGGGACACATTTTGTCTCGACCGTACATCAAATTTTTTTCGACCTTCTTGGTGCTGCTACAAGTGGCATTTACGCCATTCGGATTGTCGAACAGGCCATCTTTCATGTCCTGCCTGTCCCGCCAAATCTGCCGAAATATGGCGGTTTGGTCTTGTTCGGGATTCCGAATGTTATAAATCAAGCACTTGCGAAGCTGCCGGCTAGGTCGAAAACAGTATGCATAAACGGCATGGGTCATGCGTTTCAGGCATTAGCTTTCGCCCCTTGCCGTCGCAATAGTTGCCGCCTTTTTCGCTGGCCAGAGCGCCCGGTCGCTCGCCTGCGGTGTCCTTACATGACGTCGCCTGACGGAGCCCTTACTGCCCGTGACCTTGCCTATGGCGCTGTTACGCGTGTTTCCGCCAGGTGCCATGACCACTAAAACAAAGGGTAAAGACATGAAGAAGGCAAAACTGAGCCTCGCCTGGCAGATCGTCATCGGTCTGGTCCTGGGTGTTGCAATCGGCGCGCTACTGAATCATTTCAGTGCAGAAAAGGCATGGTGGATCAGCAACGTCCTTCAGCCCGCTGGTGACATCTTCATCCGCCTGATCAAGATGATCGTCGTCCCGATCGTGATTTCGTCGCTGATCGTGGGTATCGCCGGTGTTGGCGACGCGAAGAAACTGGGCAGCATCGGCCTGAAGACCATCATCTACTTCGAAGTGGTGACCACGATCGCCATCGTCGTAGGCCTGGTGCTGGCCAACCTGTTCCATCCAGGTGCCGGCATCGACATGAGCACCCTGGGCACGGTGGACATCTCCAAGTACCAAGCGACAGCGGCCGAAGTGCAGCATGAGCACGCGTTCATCGAAACCCTGCTCAACCTGATTCCGTCGAACATCTTCGCAGCGCTGATGCGTGGCGAAATGCTGCCGATCATCTTCTTCTCGGTGATGTTCGGCCTGGGTCTGTCGAGCCTGCAGGCAGAACTGCGTGACCCGTTGGTTCGTACCTTCCAGGCTGTTTCGGAAACCATGTTCAAGGTCACTCACATGATCATGAACTATGCCCCGATCGGCGTGTTCGCCCTGATTGCCGTGACCGTGGCCAACTTCGGTTTCAGCTCGCTGCTGCCGCTGGCCAAGCTGGTGCTGCTGGTGTACTTCGCCATCGCTTTCTTCGCCTTCATGGTACTGGGCCTGGTTGCCCGCCTGTTCGGCTTCTCGGTGATCAAGATCATGCGCATCATGAAAGATGAGCTGATCCTGGCCTACTCCACCTCCAGCTCGGAAACCGTGCTGCCGCGGGTGATCGAGAAGATGGAGAAGTACGGTGCGCCAAAGTCGATCTGCTCGTTCGTGGTACCGACCGGCTACTCGTTCAACCTCGACGGTTCGACCCTGTACCAGAGCATCGCGGCGATCTTCATTGCCCAGTTGTACGGTATCGACCTGTCGTGGAGCCAGCAGCTGCTGCTGGTACTGACCCTGATGGTCACTTCCAAAGGTATCGCGGGTGTGCCGGGCGTATCGTTCGTGGTACTGCTGGCCACCTTGGGCAGCGTGGGCATTCCGCTGGAAGGCCTGGCCTTCATCGCGGGCGTGGACCGCATCATGGACATGGCCCGAACTGCGCTGAACGTTGTGGGCAACGCCTTGGCTGCATTGGTCATTGCTCGCTGGGAAGGCATGTACGACGCGGTCAAGGGCGAGCAGTACTACGCCTCGCTGCTGGCCGAGAAGCAGGAAGCTGCAGTGGTTGGAGAAACCGCCAAGCGCTGAGCCTGATGGCTGTTTGACCAAGAGCCCCGACTTGTCGGGGCTTTTTGTTATCTGCGAGATCTTGAGCCGCGCCTACAAAGGCTCGCGATCGCCAGTCACAGGCTGCGATACGCTATTATTCGGGCACTTTTCAGGGGGAACATACGGATGCTCAACGGCCTTTGGCTCGGCTTTTTCCTGGTGGCGGCGGTGTCCGCCATGGCCCAATGGCTGGTGGGTGGCAACGCAGGCATCTTCGCGGCAATGGTCGAAAGCATCTTCGCCATGGCCAAGCTGTCGGTCGAGGTGATGGTGCTGCTGTTCGGCACACTGACCCTGTGGCTGGGCTTTCTCAAGATCGCCGAAAAGGCCGGCATCGTCGAATGGTTGGCCAGGGTGCTGGGCCCGTTGTTCGCCCGCCTGATGCCGGAGGTGCCGCCCGGCCATCCGGCCCTGGGCCTGATTACCATGAACTTCGCCGCCAACGGCCTGGGACTCGACAACGCCGCTACGCCGATTGGCCTGAAGGCCATGCGCGCGCTGCAGGAGCTGAACCCTGGCAGCACCACCGCGAGCAACGCGCAGATCCTGTTCCTGGTGCTCAACGCCTCGTCGCTGACCCTGCTGCCGGTAACCGTCTTCATGTACCGGGCGCAGCAAGGCGCACCAGACCCGACCATGGTGTTTCTGCCAATCCTGCTAGCGACCAGCGTCTCGACCCTGGTAGGTCTGCTGTCGGTGGCAGTGATGCAGCGTTTGCGTCTGTGGGACCCGGTGGTGCTTGCCTACTTCATCCCCGGCGCTTTGCTGCTGGGAGGCTTCATGGCTTTTCTTGGCACCCTGTCGGCCGCCGCGCTGGCCAGCCTGTCGTCGCTCATGGGCAACCTCACGCTGTTTGGCGTGATCATGCTGTTCCTGGTGGTGGGCGCCCTGAAACGGGTGAAGGTGTATGAAGCCTTTGTCGAAGGCGCCACGGAAGGCTTCGATGTGGCCAAGAGCCTGCTGCCCTACCTGGTGGCGATGCTGGTGGCGGTGGGTGTGCTGCGCGCCTCTGGTGCCCTGGAGCTGGCCCTGGACGGTATCCGCCATGCGGTGAACTGGATGGGCCTGGACACGCGCTTCGTCGAGGGCTTGCCCACCGCGCTGGTCAAGCCGTTCTCTGGCAGCGCAGCGCGGGCAATGCTGATCGAGACCATGCAGACGCAAGGCGTGGACAGTTTCCCTGCCTTGGTGGCGGCGACGATTCAGGGCAGCACCGAAACCACCTTCTACGTACTGGCCGTGTACTTTGGTGCCGTGGGCATCCAGCGCGTGCGCCATGCGGTCGGTTGCGCACTGCTGGCCGAGTTTTCAGGGGTGGTCGCGGCGATCTTCGTCTGCTACTGGTTCTTCGCCTGAACCTTCAGCTGTGCCTGGTTGGCCTGAGCAATGGTCCAGCTCACCACCTGCCCCACCAGCTGGTCGCTGGCCAGACCAAAGCCGGCGACTACCGCTGACACTTGCTTGTCGGCAAGCGGCTGGCGAATCTCGAAGCGCTTGCTGGCCTGGATGCGCTGGTCGCGCCCCTTAACCAGACGCGCATCGTAGCGGATCACCACCTCCACCGCCCCGCCCGGGCGGTACTCACTCTGAAACGCCTGCAGCTCGCCAGCCAGCTCGTAGTCGGCTTGCAGGTTACTGTCGTCAGCGCTCAGGCGCTGCACCTGGCCGTCACGCTGGAATCCATCAAGCAGGCGGTTGCGCAGCAGCACCGGAGCCGCATCGCTCCAGCGTGCGCCCTTGTAACTGCTTATCACATCGCCTTGGGGAATGACGGCAATGCGCGGCCCGGCCAACACTTCACTGGCCAGCGGCTTGTTCAGGCGCAATGACCACTCCAGCGGCGGCGCTGTGCGGCTGGGCTGGTTTACTGGCAGGCGATAAAGGTCCACAGGTTCGCTCTTCGGCAGGATCGAGCAGGCACTGACCAGACTCATCGAGGCCGTCAGGGTCAGCAGGCGCAGCGACAGATTCATGGCTGGAACTCCTTGTTGTTGTCGCGGCCAAGCAGGTAGCCGCTCGGGTCGGCCTCCAGTTGCCGGGAAATGCCTTTGAGCGCGTTAAGGGTTTCGCGCAGTTCACGAATGGCCGGGGCGAGCTGGTTCAGGCTCTGGGCGCCGTCACCGATAGCCTCGCTGTTGTTCTTGAGCAGGTTATTGATGGTTGCCGTGCTTTGGGCCAGTGACTGCATGGCCTGTTCGGCGCTACCGATCGCCTGTTTGCCTTCGCTACCCAGCAGGCCGTTGGCATTGCGCATCAGCGCCTGGGTTTCGGCCAGGGTGGCGCTGGCCTGATTACCCACCTTTACCAGCTGTTCGATGGCCTCGGCGATGCTGCCGTGCTGGCCGGCAAAGGCGCCGGTGGTCTTGTCGAGGTTGGCCAGCGTGTTGCTGAGGTGGCCTATGTTGTCCTCAGAGAACATCTGGTTGGCGTTATGGAGCAGCATGTTGATGTTGGTCACCAGGTCGCTGCTGTCGTTGAGCAGGCGCGAGATTGGCGATGGCGAAGCGATGATCACCGGCAGCTTGCCATCCTTGCCTTTAAGCTCGGGGCTTTGCGGCGTGCCGCCACTGAGCTGGATGAATGAGTTGCCGGTGACGCCGGCCAGGGTCAGCTTGGCCTGGGTGTCTTCCTTCACCGGGGTATCGGCGCTCAGGCGCACCCGTGCCAATACCCGGCGCGGGTCTTTCGGGTCCAGACGCAGGGTCGACACGTCGCCCACCTTGATGCCGTTGTACTGCACCGTGCTGCCTCGGGAAAGGCCAGACACGGCTTCGTTGAACACTACTTCGTAATCCTTGAAGGCGTCGTCGACACTGGACTTGGCCAGCCACAGGCCGAACAGCATGGCCCCGGCCACCACCAGAACGGTGACCAGGCCAATGAGGACGTGATGGGCTCGGGTTTCCATTGCTCAGCGCTCCTGCCCGGCACGGGTGGCAGCCTGTTCGGCGGCGCGCCCGCGAGGGCCGTGAAAGTATTCTTGGATCCAGGTGTCGTTGGTCTTCTCGACCTCGGCCAGCGGGCCGGCCACCAGGACTTTCTTTTGCGACAGCACCGCGATGCGGTCGGTGATGGTGTACAGGGTGTCGAGGTCGTGGGTGATCAGGAACACCGACAGCCCCAGAGCATCGCGCAGGGTAAGGATCAACTGGTCAAATGCCGCGGCACCGATCGGGTCCAGGCCAGCCGTGGGTTCGTCGAGGAACAGGATGTCCGGGTCCAGGGCCAGGGCGCGGGCCAGCGCTGCGCGCTTGATCATGCCCCCCGACAACGAGGCCGGGTACTTGTCGGCAGCCGAGATCGGCAACCCGGCAAGGGCCAATTTCACCCCGGCCAAGTGCTCGGCATCATTGCGCGACAGCCCGGCGTGCTCGATCAGCGGCAAGGCCACGTTTTCGGTCACCGTCAGCGAAGAGAACAGCGCCCCCTTCTGGAACAGCACGCCAAAGCGCCGCTCGACCAGTGAACGCTGTTCTTCGCGCAGGCCGGTCAGGTCCTGGCCGAACACCTTGATCTGCCCTTCATTGGGCCGGCGCAGGCCAATGATGCTGCGCAGAAGCACCGACTTGCCGCTGCCTGAGCCGCCTACCACGGCGAGGATTTCGCCGCGGTACAGGTCAAGGTCAAGGTTTTCATGTACCACCTGGCGGCCGAAGCGGTTGCAGATGCCGCGGGCTTCGATTACGCAATCCTGGCCACTCACCAGCCCATCTCCATGAAGAACAGCGCTGCCACCGCATCCAGCACGATGACCACAAAAATCGACTGCACCACTGCCGAGGTGGTGTGTGCCCCCACCGACTCGGCGCTGCCGCTGACCTTGAAGCCTTCCAGGCAGCCGATGGCGGCGATCAGGAAGGCGAAGAACGGTGCCTTGGCCAGGCCTACCAGGAAGTGCTGCACGCCAATGTCGCTTTGCAGCAGCGACAGGAACATGGCCGGCGAAATATCCAGCGTCAGGGCGCATACCACCGCACCGCCAACGATGCCGCAGATCATCGCGACAAAGGTGAGCAACGGTAGCGAAATCAGCAGGGCCAGTACCCGCGGCACCACCAGCAGTTCCATGGGGTTGAGGCCCAGCGTGCGGATGGCGTCAATTTCTTCGTTGGCCTTCATCGAGCCGATCTGCGCGGTGAACGCGCTGGCAGTGCGGCCGGCCATGAGAATGGCGGTCAGCAGCACGGCGAACTCGCGCAGGAACGAGAACGCAACCAGGTCGACGGTGAAAATGGTCGCGCCGAAGTCGGCCAGCACCGTGGCGCCGAGAAAAGCGACTACGGCGCCCACCAGAAAGGTCAGCAACGCAACGATGGGCGCGGCGTCCAGCCCGGTCTGCTCAATATGTGCCACCACAGGAGTGAAGCGCCAGCGATGTGGCTGGAAGGCGCGGCGCAGCAAGGTTTCCAGAATCACACCGACGAAACCAAGCAGTTGCATGCTGTCCTGCCACAGCGTGCCGACGGCGCGGCCGATACGCTCCAGCAGCAGCAACAGCACATTGCGCTCGGGCTCCTTGACCGGGATGCAGTAATCCTGGACTGAACAGTAGACATTCTTCAGCAGCGCCTGGCTGGCTTCAGGCAGCACGTGGGTGCAGCGCGACAGGCGCTCGGAGCCTAGCAGTTCGGCCAGCAGCGAAGCACCGGCGGTGTCCAGGCGGCCCAGCTGGCTGAGGTCGGCGATCGTGTTGGCAGCGCACTGCGTGCGCAGGCGCTCGCTCTCGCGCTTGAGGTTGGCGTAGTGTGCCAGGGTCCAGTCACCGGTAATACGCAGGCAGGCCGGTTGGCAGCTGGTGTCCAGGGTGGCGCTAGGGGTGGTCATAGGCTCCATGCAATTGACTCGGCGCTAAGGCTTAGGGGCTGATCATAGCGCAGGGGGCATGGGCTGTTTGGTGATTATGTGCTGTGTGTGCGCTTGGTAGCAGTGCCTTGGCGCAGGCTTGTGCTGCGAAGAGCTCGTAAACGCCCACGGAAGTGGTGTGCTGTACCGGCCCTTTCGCAGCACAAGGCTGCTCATGCGCAAGGCAGGGGGTCAACTACCCGCGGGTGCATCATTGACCACCTTGAAGCGCAGCACGCCAATCACTTGCCCATCCTCGGTCAGCACCCTCACCTGCCACTTGCCTACCGGGTTGGGTGGGAAGTTCTGCTTGTGGGTCCAGGCCCGATAGCCTTCCTTGCGCCCGCCGTGGATGTCCAGGGCAATGCGGTCGACCTCTTGGCCGTCCTTCTGCCACACGTGGTAGATCCGCTCGTTCAGGCCGCGTGGCGCGTTGATGGCGGTGTAGGCATACAGGCCACTGCTGCGAATGCGGCTGGCGGCAATTTCGTCCAGCGAGTCGCCCGGTTGGCGGTTCATGACTTCGGTACTCACCGCCACCTCGGTCATCCACAGGGTTGCCGGCGGTACCCAGGAGCGCAGCAGCCAGCCACCGGCACCGACCGACAGGGTAACCAGCACCAGAGCCACGGCGCGGCGCCAGTTGTTGATCGGGAAGCTGCTGGCCAGGCTGGGGAATGACAGGGCCATGGCTGCGATCAGGGCCAGCTTGAAGCTTTGTGCCGTGGTCAGGTGCAGGATGATCGGTAGCGCGGTCAGCAGAGCGGCAAACAACGTCAGGGTATGCAGCGCCAGGAACAGCCAGCGCCGTGGTGCCAGCCACTTGTAGTACAGCGGGTCGGTGATCGAAACCAGGCCGGCGGCGCCGAGCAAGCCGGTGAAGACCAGCTGACCGCTGTTCCAGGTGGTGGTGATGAAAAAGAACGGCAGCACGAAGAACAGCGTTTCCTGGTGGATCATCTGCGTTGCATAGCGCAGCAGCGGCTGAGGGATCTCGCGGTTGAACGTGCGCGCGAACAGCCCGGTGAGGGTGTTCTCCAGCATCAGCCAGACCCAGCTGACCAGCATGAGCACGGCGACCCAGCTGGCCAGGCCAGCCTGGCGGTCGACCAGGATGAAGCTGCCGATACCGGAGAGGAAACCGCCGAGCGCAATGATGCCGGGGTAGCGCTTGAGGAGTTCGATGACGCGCTGGACGATATGGGGGATTTGGGGCATTGGGGGCTACAACAGAAAAGTGAGGTGGCTGTGCCAGCCTCTTCGCGGGCAAGCCTGCGAAAGGGTCGGTACTGGCAAAAGGATACCGCCGATTTACCGCTGCCGTGTAGCACCACTGGGCCGTTCAGGCCCATGCCGCCGCCAGCGCAACAGCCCCGCCGCCAGGCACAGCCCCGCAAGCAAGGCCATCAGCCCGTAAAGCTCGTCATAGCCTAGCAACGGCTTTTCGATGCGCACATAGCCATCTTCCTTGAGCAGATCCTTCAGTGCCTCGTTGGCCTGTTCCAGGCTGACTTGGCGCAGCTTGCGCACCGGGCTGGCAAAGCGCCCGTCGGTATAGTCGTTCAGCGCCCCCCAGTAGTAGTCGGCCAAGGCGCTGTTGCCTTGGGTGCTCCAGCTTTCCTTGGCGATGCTGGCTTCCTTGATGCGGGCGAAGGTGTCCGGGTCCAGGCCTTCCTTGCGCAGGTGGTCGAACAGGGCCTGCATCACCTTGACAGCCTTGTCGATGTCATCGCGCTCAAGGTCCGCATTGAGGCTGAGCAGGCCGGTGTCGCCAAAGCTTTCACGTTGCACGGAGGGGCCGTAGGACAGCCCGTTGCGCAGACGTAGCTGGTCGTACAGCGCCCAGTCCAGGTAGCGCGAAAGCAGGTCGAGGGTGGCTTGATGGTCGTTGTCCAGCACCGGCTCGATGAACAGCCAGTGCAATTTGACGCTATCACCCAGCCAGCCGCGGGTCAGGTTGCGACGCTGTTCGGCCTGTTGGCTGATGCTTTCAAGGTTGCGGCGCTCTTCGGGTTCAGTGGCGGGCAGTTCGCCGAACGACCGCTCCAGATAAGCCGGAAGCAGGCGATCGAGGCCTCCGACCATGATCAGGGTCATGTTGTTGGCCGCGTACCAGCGGTCACGCAACGCCTGAACTTGCTCCAAGGTCATGTCGTCGAGGTTGGAGCGCTCCGGGCATTTCAGACCCAGCTCGGTGGCCAGCTGGTCGTTGGCGGGGTGGCCGATATCCTGGCGGTCGAGCCAGCGCTGCAGGTGGCCATAGTGGCCGCCATCCTCGCGCTCTATGATGCGCTTGGCGGTGGTCAAGGCCTTGGCGTCGATGGTGGTATCGCGGATGACTGCCAACAGCAGGTCGAGGACCTTGCGCTGGTTGCGCGCCGGGGCCTCGATGACAAAGGTGGTGTCGGCACTGCTGGTATAGGCGTTCCACTCGCCGCCGAGCGCTTGCAGGCGCTCTTCCAGCCCGCCTTCGCCTGTTTCGTCGATGCCACTGAACAACAGGTGCTCAAGCAGGTGTGGCAGCTCTTTCTGCTCGCAGTCGAAATCATCCAGGCCCACGCCGACCACTAGACGAATCGCCACATGGTCCCGTTCGTAGCCGTTTTTCAGGATGACCTGCAGACCATTAGGCAACAGGTAGCCTTCAACCCGCGAGCGGTCGAGGGCGAACGAGGGCAGGCTGCAGATCAGCAGGCAAACGAACATCAGGCAACGCATGGGCGAGCGAGGGTCCTCAGCTAGGAGAAATCACGGCTGGCGGGCTTCATCGGGCACACTGTCGAGCATCAGCCCTCCGGTGTCCGAGCCGCCCAGTACCACATAGGCACTGCTACAGAACAAAGAGTTCAACCGCTTCATGTCGGCGATCAGTTCCAAGTGTAGCGAACTGGTCTCGATACTTTGCACGACCTTGCGCTGCAGGCGGCTGACATGGGCGTGTGCGAGGCGCCGTTCCTGGGCACGGAACCGGCGTTTTTCCCGCAGCAGCAAGCGGGCGCTTTCCGGGTCGGCACTGAGGAACACCGACAGGCCCAGGCGCAGATTGGCCAGCAATTGCTCCTGCAGGCCGGTCAGCTCTTCCAGGCCTACCTGGGAAAATTCCCGACGCTGGCTGGTTTTCTGCTGCTGGACCTTGCGCAGCATGCGTTCGATCAGGTCACAGGCGAGTTTGAGGTTAATTGCCAGCTCGATGATTTCGGCCCAGCGGCGGTTGTCCTGTTCGCTGAGGTCTTCCCGTGACATCTGCGCCAGGTACAGCTTGATCGCACTGTACAGGGCTTCGGCGTCTTCGCCCAAGGCGCGAACTTGCTGTGGCAAGGCGGTCTGGGTGCCACGCAGGGCTCCAAGCATGGCTTCGAGCAGGCTGTCGACGATATCCCCCAGGCGCAAAGTCTCGCGGGCGGCGTTGGCCAGGGCCAGGCTGGGCGTTTCCAGGGCCGAGGCGTCAAGGTGACGGGGGCGCACCTGACCATTGCCGATTTCCCGTTCAGGCAGCAGGGCGTTGCACAGTCGACCCATCGGTTTGACCGTGGGCAGCATGATCAGACAGCGCAGCGTGTTGTAGAGCAGGTGAAAGCCAATGACCAGCTCCTGAGGGCTGAAACTCAGCGAGTCCATCCATGCCACCAGCGGGTGCAGCACAGGGATGATCAGCACCAGGCCGATCAGCTTGTACAGCAGGCTGCCCAAGGCCACCCGACGCCCGGCGGCGTTCTGCATGCTGGTACTGATGAAGGCTAGCAGCCCGCTGCCGATGTTGGCGCCGACCACCAGCCCGATGGCTACCGGCAAGCTGATCAGTTCGGCGCCGGCCAGTGTCGCTGTGAGCAGAACGGCGGCCAGGCTGGAATAGGAAATCATGGCGAACATTGCCCCGACCAGAGCGTCGAGCATGATGTCGCCGGTCAGTGAGGCAAACAGCACTTTCACGCCCTGGGCATGGGTGATCGGCGCAGCTGCCTGCACGATAAGCTCAAGTGCCAGGATGATCAGGCCAAGCCCGATGCCTACTCGGCCCAGTTGGCCGGCCCGTGTCTGCTTGCGCGAAAGGAAGAAGATCACGCCAAGGAAGATCAGCAGCGGCGACAGCCAGGACAGGTCGAAGGTCAGTACCCGGGCCATCAGTGCGGTGCCCACGTCGGCACCCAGCATGATTGCCAAGGCCGGGGTCATGGCCATCAGACCTTGGCCGACGAAAGAGGTGACCAGCATGGCCGTGGCGTTACTGCTTTGAACCATGGCCGTGACCAGAATACCGGCGATGAATGCCAGCGGGCGCTTGTCCATGTTCTGGCTGATGATGCGTCGCAGGTTCGAGCCGAATACCCGAAGGATGCCGGTACGCACAATGTGGGTACCCCAGACCAGAAGCGTCACGGCCGAGAGCAGGTTGAGCAGGGTCAGCATGGCGAAGGCCCCCTGTTGCATAGGCCCATCGGGCCAAGAAAAGAAACGTGAGCGTTTGAAGAATTTTCGGTGCTCACTCAAAGCTTTAGCTGTTTTGCCAAGCTGTCGCCAGCTTCGCATGGCAGTCATTTATTTGAAACAGATCTTGAAACGAATGACGGCCTGTCGGGGCTGCTTCGCGGGCAAGCCTCCACAGTGACAACGCGCAGGAAAAAACGCACAGAAAAAACGCATGAAAAAGGGCCCTGCGAAGGGCCCTTGTTGTGCAGCACTTTCCTTGGCCTTATTGACCCGGAATGTCCTTGCGCAGTTTCACCGGTTCATGATCTTTGCCTTCCTTGCGGGCCATGGCGGTGCGCATGCGTATGTTGATGGCTTCCACCCCCAGCGAGAAGGCCATGGCGAAGTAGACATAGCCCTTCGGTACATGCACATCGAACGCTTCAGCGATCAGTACAGTACCGACCACGATCAGGAACGACAGCGCGAGCATCTTCAGCGACGGGTGCTTGTCGATGAAATTGCTGATGGCGCCGGCGCACAGCATCATCACCAGCACGGCCACGACGATGGCGGCGATCATCACCGGTACGTGGGAAACCATGCCCACAGCGGTGATCACCGAGTCCAGCGAGAACACGATGTCGATGATGGCGATCTGGATGATGGTGTAGAAGAACTTGCCACCTGCGCCTTTGGGCTCCTCTGCATTCTCGTCCTCGCCTTCCAGGCCGTGGTAGATCTCTTGCGAGCTCTTCCATAGCAGGAACAGGCCACCGAAGAACAGGATCAGGTCACGCCCGGAGATGCCTTGGCCAAATACCACGAACAGGTCGGCGGTAAGGCGCATCACCCAGGTAATCGACAGCAGCAGCATGATACGGGTGACCATGGCCAGGGCCAGGCCGAAGATCCGGGTGCGTGGCTGCATGTGCTTGGGCATGCGGCTGACCAGAATCGAGATCATGATGATGTTGTCGATACCGAGGACGATCTCAAGCGCGGTAAGGGTGAAAAAGGCAACCCAGATTTCCGGGCTGGTCAGCCATTCCATGTATTTTCCTTCGAGCGGTAATGGCAACGCGCCCCGGTCAGGGCGCGTCGCGTACGTGATACGGATGTATTAAAGACTACTGAACAGCGGGAAAATCCCCATCAGCAGTGCGCCGAGCATTATGCACAGGCATACCAGCACTGCCCACTTGAGCGTGAAGCGCTGATGATCGCCGAACTCGATACCGGCCAGGGCCACCAGCAGGTAGGTGGAGGGTACCAGCGGGCTGAGCAGGTGTACCGGCTGCCCGACGATCGACGCACGGGCCATTTCCACCGGGGTGATGCCATAGTGGCTGGCGGCCTCGGCCAGCACCGGCAGCACGCCGTAGTAGAACGCGTCGTTGGACATGAAGAAGGTGAACGGCATGCTCACGATCGCGGTGATGACGGCCAGGTATGGGCCCAGTGCCTCGGGGATGACCGCCAGCAGGCTCTTGGACATGGCGTCGACCATGCCGGTGCCGGACAGGATGCCGGTGAAGATGCCGGCGGCGAAGATCAGCCCGGTCACGGCCAGTACACTGCCGGCGTGGGCGGCGATGCGGTCCTTCTGCTGTTGCAGGCACGGGTAGTTGACGATCATGGCGATACTGAAGGCAATCATGAACAGCACTGGCAGCGGCAGCACGCCGGCGATCAGCGCGACCATCAGGGTGGCGGTCAGGGCACCGTTGAAGTACAGCAGCTTGGGCCGGCGTGCGTCCGGGTACTGCGAGACGGTGATTTCGCTGTGGTCGATGTCGTCGGTAGGCAGATGCAGTTCGCCCAGGCGGGCGCGTTCACGCTTGCCATACATGTAGGCAATGGCCAGGATCGCCAACACACCGAACAGCATGGCCGGGATCATCGGCACGAAGATGTCTGACGGGTCTACGTGCAGGGCGCTGGCAGCACGCGCGGTCGGCCCACCCCAGGGGGTCATGTTCATCACGCCGCCGGCGAGGATGATCAGGCCGGCCATGATCCGCGGGCTCATGCCCAGGCGGCTGTACATCGGCAGCATGGCGGCGCAGCAGATCATGTAGGTGGTGGCTCCGTCACCGTCGAGCGAGACCACCAGGGCCAGTACAGCGGTACCGACCGAGACTTTCAGCGGATCGCCCTTGACCAGCTTGAGGATCTTGCGAACGGCCGGGTCGAACAGGCCGGAATCGATCATCAGGGCGAAATAGAGGATGGCGAACATCAGCATCACGCCGGTAGGTGCGAGCTTGCTGATGCCCTCTAGCATCATGGGGCCGATCTTGGCGGAAAAACCACCGAACAGGGCGAACAGGATCGGTACCAGAATAAGCGCGATCAAGGCCGAAAGGCGCTTGGTCATGATCAGGTACATGAACGTGATGACCATGGCAAAGCCGAGGAAGGTCAGCATGGCAATACTCCAGGCGGGGCGCGGCGAAAGGGCAGTCGATTCGGGCGTATCAGCGCGTAGGGCGCTGTGCGGGGAGCATGCGGAGGGGGACTACGAAAAGGCGGGCACAGGAATACATCAGAATCACCATTGTTGTTGTTGATTGGGCCGGGCGCGGTATTGACCGGGGGCCCTGGCTGACCGGTCTTGTGCCGGTAGTGGGCGCTATCCTAAAAGGGCAAGCTTTCAGCCAGCTTTCGCTGAGGCAAAGGTGACGAGAGGTAGGTGATGCAGGATGTAACCGAAGGTGGCTGCCATTGTGGCGCCCTGCGTTATCGGCTGGAGGGCAACTTGACGGACATTGCCCACTGTCATTGTTCGATCTGCAGGCGGGTCAGCGGTGGACTGGTGGTCACCTGGCTTACCCTACCCCGTTCTGGGTTCCAGTGGTTAACGGGCGAGCCGAACTGCTATGTGGCGCCTGCCAGTTGCAGCCGCTACTTCTGTGGGCAGTGTGGGGCGCATGTGGCGCTGGTGACCACGCATAGCCCGCAGACGATCGATGTGACGGTGGCCACGCTGGATCACCCTGAGTGGGTGCGAGCCAACCGGCATATCTGGGTGGGCAGCCGGTTGCCCTGGTTGCATCTGGACGAGGATTTGCCCTCGGAAGATGAGGAGCGCCTGTAGGCGCGGCGCGGGCTTGCCCGCGAAAGGGCCAGCCCGTCATCCATCACAACTGCAGGCCACCAGCAGCCTTGTGCAACGCCCGCAAATGTTCACCGATTTGCTTCACGTTGGCCTCGATCGCTGCAATTTCCTTGGCTCGCGACGGCTCCAGCAGCGCCCTCACCTCTTTGTCCAGGCTGGTGCTCAAGCGCAACAGCTGTGCCTGCCGCTCGCTGCTCACCTGCTCCAGGTGCTTGCGCTCTTCTGGCTGCGGCAGCCCGTAGCCTTTGGAATCGAGCAACTCTGCCGGGCGGCTGAGAAAACCGCTGTTGGCAAGCATTTGCTTGAGCGTGGCATCGGCTTTGTTGATGCTGCCATCCTTCAAGGCTGCGGCGTTCAGGTAACGCTGCTTGACCTCGTCCTGGGCCAGCAGAAGCTGCCGGCGCAGGCTGGCCTGCTCAAGCAGAAGCAGTGCCGCGCTGGTGCGCAGGTCAGCCTTGGCGAACCAGCTACGGCGCTGCTCGGCATTGAGGGCCAGCCAGTCTTCAACCAGAGCTTGCTTGATTGGCAACTGTTTTCTCAGCACCTCGAACATGGCCTGGTACCGGTCGCGGTAAGAATCGAAGCGGTAGCCCAGGCGTAACGCTTCGCGCGGGTTATCAAGCACGCTGGTATCTGCCAGCCCCCTGCCCTTGAGCACGGCCAGCAAACCGTTGGGCATGATGCTGTCCAGGTCGTTGAGGCGCGCATTGGCGGTGCCGCTGCGCAGCAGCTTCAATGACTCCACGGCACAGTTGTTGGACAGGAACCAGTAGTTGCCGTCATAGCTCCAGTGCATCTCGGCGGCCTGGCGCACCAGGCTCTCGATCTCGTCGCGGTTGAGTTTCAAGGGCACCGAGGCCAGGCTGCGCAGCTCGGTCTTGGTGTATTCGTCGATCACCTGGCCCAGCGGAAGCACGAATAGCCGCGACGGGTAGTTGCCGACCAGGCCGTCCCAGCTGGAGAGTTGCACGTCGTTGACGAAGGCGCGGTACGAAAGCACCAGGCTTTGATCAAGGTCCAGGCGGCAGTCTGGGCCGCGTGGTCGGCCCGGCTTGCAGATCACCAGGCGCAGCATGCTGTGCCCCCAGCGGCTGACCAGGTTCTGATTGGCTTCAGCCAGCAGATAGTCCACTTCGTAGACCCGCTCTGGGTCGATTTCACCTAGTGGTTGGCGGGCGAAGTCGCTGCCGGCATTGATGAATGGCAGGCCTTTGGCACAGGTGTCCTGTTGGGGTGCCCAGCCGAAGTGTTCGCGGAGGTACTGATACAGCGCCGGGCGACGGCAGCTGTAGCTCGGGTCGAGGAGGAAATACTCCATGTTGACCGCGATGTATTCCTTGGGGCTGCTCAACTCATAGCTGTCGGGGCTGCGCACGAATTGGCCATTGTGCTGCTCGCGCTCGCCGCGTCGGCCCACGTACTGCTGCCACCCGGCCAGGTCGAGCAGGCGTGGGTCGTCGCTCAGGGTGAAGCGGCGCTCTGCCTGCCCGCGGCATTCTTCCGGCAGGCCGACCTTGCCCAGCGTGCCTTGCTGGCGCTTGCAGCGTGCAATCAGCGAATTCTCGACGCTGGGCCACAAGCGGGCACGGTCGTAGAGATGGGTGAGCTCGTGCAGCACGGTGGCCAGCAGCTCTTCACGCACCGTGCCATGTGGGCGGTCGGTGCGCTCAGTGGCGGCGCTGCCATCGGTGAGGCTGGGCAGCAAGCGGCGGTTGAGCTCGAGGGTGGATATCAGTGAAGCCTGCCCATAGGCGTCGGCAGGCATGTTGTCGCTCCAGCTGACCCGCACGCGACGGTCCAGCTGTTGCTTGAAGCGCGGTGGCAGCTTGCCCATGGCCTCGTTGAGCAGGGCTTGGGAAGCTTGTGCTTGTTGCGGGTCCAGGCCGGACGACTGCAGCTCAAGCTGCAGGTCGGCCAAGGCGGGCGTGCCGAGCAGCGTCAGGGCGCAGCCGAGCAGCCAGGCGCGCACGCGCGTCACAGTGCGAGTATGGCTTCAGCCAGCACCTGGTCGCTGGCGCCTCGCGCTTCCGGTACGCGCTCGCGCAGGGTATTGAAGGCTGCCTCGAGTTGGACGCCGCGGATGTCACCGTTGCTGGCGACAAAGCTTGCAGCGTCGTCGTGGGCTTCGCGCACCACTTTGGAGTCGCGGATCGATGTGGTGGTGTCTGAGGTGAAGTCGATCGAACGGCCAAAGGCACGCACGATGATGTTGCTGGTGGCCACCAGGGTCTGTGCCTGGGCCAGGTCGGCCAGCAGCAGCATGCCGAGGGAAGCGGCAATCAGCGGTTTACGCATGGAGCATCTCCGAAAAATACAGGGAGTCAGATGTAGTTATTGGACGAGAATTGCCTGCGCCAGTTCCAGATCGCCGACGGCGTGCCGTGCGCAATTGTGGCGTAATGATTCAAGGGCGGCTTCCAGGCGTGCACCACGGATCAGCCCGTCGCTGGCAACGAATGCGGCGGCATCGTCGCGGGCCTGTGTGACCAATTTGCGATCGAATGGTGCGGCTGTAACCTGGCTGGTGACATAGCCGGTGATGACCAGGCTTTGTGTGGTCGTATCCATGGCATGGGCGCTGGCCATGCCTGCGGCGGCGAACAGCAACGGCAACAGATAACGCATGAGCTTTCTTGAAGGCTGGAAAAGTGAACGGCGAAGCCTACCTCAGGTGCGAGGGTCGAAGCCAACGCACCTGTTTTGCATGGCGTGTATCAGAGTGCCAGGATGGCCTGGGCCAGTTGTGCATCGCTGGCTTGCAGGGCAGGCATGTTCGAACGGATGTGTACAAAGGCGCTTTCCAGTCGGGCGCCGCGGATAGCGCCCTGAGTGCCGACGAAGGTGGCTGCGTCATCGCGGGCTGCCTGGACGATCTTGTCGTCGCGGAACGAAGAGCTCAGATCGGAAGTGGCGTCGGTGGAGGCGGCAACGGCGCGTACTACCGTATCGGTGGTGACAACGAAGCTGGTGGCGTTGGCAGTGCCAGTCAGGCCAAGCAGCAGGGCGGCGCCAAGCAGGTGTTTACGGGACATGATCGTGGACTCCTGGGGTAGGGTCAGGTTGGTTCTGCTTTATCGGACGTTTGCAGGGATCGTCACGGTACGTTTCAACAACGGGGTTCTAGCAGACGGTTATGCCAAGCGTATCACGCAGTGCTACGTAGCGATGATAACGAGTGCTGCGCCAGGCAACTGTTAAGGTGTTTTTTTGTTCCTATAAAACTGTACTGGTCGTGATCTCAAGTGCTCTACAGCGCGTCTCTCGGGCAATAAAAAACCCGCTGCAGTCACCTGCAACGGGTTTGGGGAATTCACGGTGCCGGTCAAAGCCGGCAAGCCGGGAGCTTAGCGCCAGAAAGGCTTGCTCAGCTCTTCGTAACGCTGCGACTCGCTGATACCGGCATCTGCCAGCAGGCGGGAGTCCAGGCGAGCCAGTTGACGACGGCTGGTCATACGGCGCTGCCACAGCAGCAGGGTCGACAATGCGCGCAGCGGCAGCGAGGTGTTGGATTGCTGGGCGTTGCTTTCAAAAACCAGACCGGAACTGAGGGTACGTTCCATGATGCTTCATCCTTCCGCTTATGGCGGCATTAGGTAGTGATTTAACTGATGCCAATGATCCTCCTCTGTCGTCCATAACAGTAGATACAGTTCAGTTGAAAGACGATGGCTCAGTTAACTGTGTAACCCTACTGTTGCACTCGAAATAGGCGTAACTGTACTGGTCTGCACTTCTTTGGTGCACTTTGATTCGAAGAAGGGGATTTTTCAGTCGGGAAGATCTGAAAACACCAGTACAGTAGAACAGATTATTCTGCTGATGGCGGAAAGGTGTATTGATAGAAGGGTTTGACTGTTATGGCCCATTCGCGAGCTTGCCCGCTCCCACAGGGAAAGTGCTGCCCTTGAGGGTTGCACATCACCTGTGGGAGATCACCCAGCCCTTCCGGGCTGCGCTGTCGCGCAGCAAACATGAGGTGTACGGCTTTAGATCCGCAGCGACGCTGACATTTTGAAAAAGAAAAGGCGGTTGGCCCGGTAGGGCCAGCCGCCTTTTGCTTTGTTAGGGTTCGTGTGCGCGGGACAGAGATCGTAGCCAGCACTGGTGTGTGTCCGCACACCCGCGTGGGAGAGTGATCCGCACGGTATCGGCGTGAAGTCCCTGTAGGCATCAGCTGATTCAGCTGTGACCACGTATGAGAGAGTGAACCCTTTCGCCACCGTGTGCCCCGCGCGCCCTTTATCCTGCGAGGATTCATCATGGCGCGCAAGCCTTCCAAGCAACGCTTTACCGTCGTCCATCCCGATTGCGCAGCGATCGATGTCGGTGGTCGAGAGCATTTCGTGGCGGTCGACCCCCGGCACGAAAATCCCGTCCAGTCGTTCACGTCCTTTACTGACGACCTGCTCAAGATGGCTAACTGGCTTGAAAGCCTGGGGATCAAGGTCGTTGCCATGGAATCCACGGGAGTTTATTGGATTCCAATTTACGAGATTCTCAGCGAGCGCGGTTTTGAGGTTTATCTCGTCAATGCCAGAGCAACTCGGCAAATCACGGGCCGTAAATCAGATGTGCTGGATTGCCAGTGGATTTGGCAGCTGATGACTCATGGACTGCTCAGAGGCGCATTCCGCCCCGATGATCTGACCTGCTGCGTCCGGTCATTGGTCAGGCAGCGTGCTTCCAAAGTGAAAGACCAGGCGCAGACGCTGAACCGGATGCAAAAGGCCATGAGCCAAATGAACATCCAGCTGGCCAATGTCATCAGTGATATTTCCGGCGTAACTGGCATGAAGATTTTGCGAGCCATCTGCGCAGGTGAACGGGACCCAGTGCAACTGGCTGAACTGACCGACCGCCGCATCAAGGCAGGCAAGGAGGCTGTCGCTCGGAGTCTTCATGGCAATTGGCGGCGCGAGCATTTGCATGCGCTAACTCAGGAATTGGCTGCCTATGACTTCCTGGAGCAGCAAATTGCTGATTGTGACGACGCCATAAAAGCCGCGTTAGAGCAGTTACCGGTGCTGCAAAACAAGCCAGAGCCATCCAATAAGCCTTTACGGAGCCCACACCGAAACGGTGCCCAACAGACTGAATTGCATCAGACATTATGGAAAGTTCTTGGCGTGGACCTAACCGCAATTCCAACCATTGGGGTGGACACTGCATTAGTGCTGGCAGGGGAGATCGGTACAGATCTATCACGCTTCCCGTCCTCACAGCACTTCTGCTCTTGGTTGGGACTGGCTCCCCCTACTCGAATTTCCGGCGGTCATCGACTGGCAGGTGGTGGGCCAAAAATAGTCAATCGAGCAGCTCAAGCACTCAAGCAGGCTGCATCCAATGCCCGTAACGACAAGGGTTTCATTGGTGCATCGCACCGAGCCAGACTGACTCGAATGGATACCAGCTGCGCCATCAAGGCCACTGCGCATCAGTTGGCACGTCTGGTGTACAACCTTTTAACCAAGAAGCAGGCTTATGTTGAAAAAGGTCTTGAGGAGTTCGAAACCAGAAGCCAGGACCGGCAGGTCCGGGCTTTGCTTCGCAAAGCCCGGAAACTGGGGTATCAGCTGGTGGCCGCTTGAGTGCTTAGAAAACAGTGGGTTGCATTTTGTTTGATGAGAGCGGGCAAGCCCGCGAAGAGGCCGGAACAGCGGAGGCAGGGCCGCCGTTCCGTACCACATCTGGATCAGCTAGCCAGCATGCGCCCGGTTTCTTCCAGGTTTTCGTGCCAGCTCAGGGCTTCACGCAGGATGTGCGGGGTATGGCCGCCACGCTGGCAGGCACGGTCGAAGTAGTCGTTCAGCGCAGCGCGATAGTCTGGGTGCACGCAGTTGTCGATAATCGCTCGCGCCCGTTCGCGCGGCGCCAGGCCACGCAGGTCCGCCAGGCCCTGCTCGGTGACCAGGATGTCCACGTCGTGCTCGGTGTGGTCGACATGGCTGACCATTGGCACCACGCTGGAAATCGCCCCGCCTTTGGCAATCGACTTGGTGACGAACACGGCCAGGTGGGCGTTACGGGCGAAGTCGCCGGAGCCACCGATGCCGTTCATCATCCTGGTGCCACAGACGTGAGTGGAGTTGACGTTGCCGTAGATATCGAACTCCAGTGCCGTGTTGATACCGATGATGCCCAGGCGACGTACCACTTCCGGGTGGTTGGAGATTTCCTGCGGGCGTAGCACCAACTTGTCCTTGTAGCGCTCCAGGTTGCCGAACACATCGGCATTGCGGCGCGTTGACAGGGTGATCGAGCTGCCCGATGCGAAGCTAAGCTTGCCGGCGTCGATCAGATCGAAGGTGGAGTCCTGCAGCACTTCGGAGTACATGGTCAGGTCTTCGAACGGCGACTCGATCAGGCCGCACATCACCGCATTGGCAATGCTGCCAATGCCGGCTTGCAGCGGGCCGAGCTTGTTGGTCATACGGCCTGCATCCACTTCCTTCTTGAGGAAGTTGATCAGGTGGTCGGCGATGCCCTGTGTTTCATCATCTGGCGGCAGCACAGTGGACGGCGAGTCTGGCTGGTCACTGATGACGATACCGACAATCTTGGCCGGGTCGATCGGGATCGCGGTGCTGCCGATACGGTCGTCTACCTTGACCAGCGGGATTGGCGTGCGAGTCGGACGGTAGGTTGGGATATAAATGTCGTGCAGGCCTTCGAGGTTGGTGTTGTGCGAGAGGTTGATCTCCACAATCACCTGCTTGGCGAAGATCGCGAAGCTGGCCGAGTTGCCCACCGACGTGGTTGGCACGATGTGGCCTTGCTCGGTGATGGCCACGGCTTCGATGACCGCGATGTCCGGCAGCTTCAACTGCTGGTTGCGCAGTTGCTCGACGGTTTCCGACAGGTGCTGGTCAATGAACATCACCTGGCCGTCATTGATGGCTTTGCGCAGGGTGCTGTCGACCTGGAACGGCATGCGGCGGGCCAACACACCGGCCTCGGTCAGTTGTTTGTCCAGGTCATTGCCCAGGCTGGCGCCGGTCATCAGGCTGATTTTCAGTGGCGATTGCTTGGCACGTTCGGCCAGTGCATGCGGTACGGCCTTGGCTTCGCCGGCGCGGGTGAAGCCGCTCATGCCGACAGTCATGCCGTCCTCGATCAGACCAGCGGCATCAGCCGCACTCATTACCTTGCTGTGCAGGGAGGACAAGCGGATACGATCACGGTACATGGATTGTTATCTCGGGCTACTGAAACTACTGCAGCGCAGTCTAGAGATTTCGCCCATTGCCGTCCCACGACCATGGTCGTATGAGAAGCCTTGTATTTGAGCCGTTGATCCGGATCAATAAAAGAAAAGCCCCGGCAGATTCTGACCGGGGCTTCCTTTATATCAGCTGGTTTGCAGCGGCTGGTGTCACTCCACTGCCTTGACCATGTCCTCAATGACCTTCTTGGCGTCACCGAACACCATCATGGTCTTGTCCAGATAGAACAGTTCGTTGTCCAGGCCGGCATAGCCGCTGGCCATCGAGCGTTTGTTGACGATGATGGTCTTGGCTTTGAACGCCTCGAGGATCGGCATGCCGGCGATTGGCGACTTGGGATCGTTCTTCGCCGCCGGGTTGACCACGTCGTTGGCGCCCAGCACCAGCACCACGTCGGCCTGGCCGAACTCGGCGTTGATGTCTTCCATCTCGAATACCTGATCGTACGGCACTTCAGCCTCGGCCAGCAGTACGTTCATGTGCCCGGGCATGCGGCCCGCCACCGGGTGAATCGCATACTTCACGGTCACGCCGTTGTGGGTCAGCTTCTCGGTCAGCTCTTTCAGTGCGTGTTGTGCGCGGGCCACCGCCAGGCCGTAGCCCGGAACGATGATCACGCTGTCGGCATTGCTGAGCAGGAAGGTGGCATCGTCAGCCGAACCGGACTTCACCGGCCGCTGTTCTTGCGAACCTTGCGCCGCGCCAGTGTCGGTATCGCCACCGAAGCCGCCAAGGATGACGTTGAAGAACGAGCGGTTCATCGCCTTACACATGATGTACGAGAGGATGGCACCGGACGAACCTACCAGGGAACCGGCGATGATCAGCATCGAGTTGTTCAGCGAGAAGCCGATGCCGGCCGCTGCCCACCCCGAGTAGCTGTTGAGCATCGACACCACCACTGGCATGTCGGCGCCGCCGATCGGAATAATGATCAGCACACCCATGATGAAGGCCAGGACCAGCATCAGGGTGAAGGCACTGTAGTGGCCAGTGAAAGTGAACAGCAGGCCAAGGGCGATGGTGGTCAGGCCAAGGATCAGGTTCAGTTTGTGCTGGCCAGCGAACTGTACCGGTGCGCCTTGGAAGAGGCGAAACTTGTACTTGCCCGACAATTTGCCAAAGGCGATCACCGAACCGGAGAAGGTAATGGCACCGATGGCAGCACCGAGGAACAGCTCCAGGCGGTTGCCGGTGGGGATCGGATCGCTGATGGCAGCCACAATGCCCATCGACTGTGGCTCCAGCACGGCGGCGATGGCAATGAACACCGCGGCCAGGCCGATCATGCTGTGCATGAAAGCGACCAGTTCGGGCATTTTGGTCATTTCGACGCGCTTGGCCATGATCGAACCGGCGGTGCCGCCGACCAGCAGGCCGACGATGACATAGCCGATACCGGCAGTGGCAAGTTCAGCCCCAAGCTTATATATGAGGCCGACCGTCGTGAGGATGGCGAGACCCATGCCGATCATGCCGAACAGATTGCCGCGCCGCGAGGTAGTCGGGTGCGACAGGCCCTTGAGCGCCTGGATGAAGCACACCGAGGCGACGAGGTAGAGGAGCGTTACCAGATTCATGCTCATGCTTACTTCTTCGCCTCGTTCTTGGTTTTCTTCTTGAACATTTCAAGCATGCGGCGGGTGACCAGGAAGCCACCGAACACGTTGACTGCGGCAAGGGCCACGGCCAGGGTGCCCATCAGCTTGCCGGCCGGGGTCACGGTCAGGGCCGCGGCCAGCATGGCGCCGACGATGACGATTGCCGAGATGGCATTGGTGACCGCCATCAGTGGGGTGTGCAGCGCCGGGGTGACGTTCCACACCACGTGGTAGCCCACATAGATGGCCAGCACGAAAATGATCAGGTTGTAGATGCCGTGGGAAATCAGCATGTCTTCCATTGTCGTGCTCCTTAGCCGTTCTTGCGGACGATCTGACCATCACGGCACATCAGGCAGGCCGCGACGATGTCGTCTTCGAGGTTGATGATCAGCGCGCCATCCTTGTCGAACAGCAGCTTCATGAAGTCCAGCAGGTTGCGCGCATAAAGTGCCGAGGCATCGGCACTCACCTGGGCCGGCAGGTTGGTCGGGCCGACGATGGTCACGCCGTTCTCCTGCACCACCTGGTCTGCGACGGTCAGCGGGCAGTTGCCGCCTTGGGCTGCAGCCAGGTCGATGACCACCGAGCCAGGCTTCATCTGCGCCACGGTTTCGGCGCTTAGCAGGGTCGGCGCCTTGCGCCCGGGGATCAGCGCGGTGGTGATGACGATATCGGCCTGCTTGGCACGCTCGTGCACCGCCTGGGCCTGGCGCTGCATCCAACTGGCCGGCATTGGCCGGGCATAG
Organism: Pseudomonas sp. CIP-10; assembly: GCF_020911845.1. NCBI lineage: Bacteria > Pseudomonadati > Pseudomonadota > Gammaproteobacteria > Pseudomonadales > Pseudomonadaceae > Pseudomonas > Pseudomonas sp. CIP-10. The sequence continues at coordinate 184,989 of NZ_CP087160.1, forward strand.
CCGCCAACGCCTTCGGCGCACTCTCGCTCCTCGTCGGTCTCGTAGGGTACGTCGATGAATTTTGCACCCAGTGATTCGATCTGCTCTTTCACCGCCGGGCGAACGTCGGATGCTTCGATCACCGCACCCAGGCGCTTGGCGGTGGCGATGGCCTGCAAGCCGGCAACGCCAGCGCCCAGTACCAGGACGCGTGCGGCCTTAACGGTACCGGCAGCGGTCATCAGCATTGGCATGAAGCGTGGGTAGTGATGGGCTGCCAGCAACACGGCCTTGTAGCCGGCGATGTTGGCCTGCGACGACAGCACGTCCAGGCTCTGCGCCCGCGAGGTTCGCGGCGCGGCTTCCAGGGCGAAGGCGGTAATACCGCGTTCGGCCATCTTGCCGATCAGTTCACCGTTGAAGGGGTTGAGCATGCCCACCAGAAGGCTGCCGCTGTTGATCAGGGCCAGTTCCTGGTCGTTGGGGGCGACCACTTTGAGTACCAATTGGGCGCCGTAGGCATCGGCGGCGCTCCCAAGGGAAGCACCCACGGCTTCATAGGCACTGTCCGGAATGGCGGCGTTGAGCCCTGCCCCCCGTTGAACGGTGACCTGATGGCCCTGGCCAATCAGTTTCTTGATGGTTTCGGGGGTCGCAGCGACCCTTGTCTCACCGGTCTGCGTCTCGAGAGGAACACCAATGTGCACGACTATTTCTCCTGCGGTGACCTTTTGTCTTTGTAGAAGCCAGCACACTTCGGATGGTGTGCTGGGGCGGCTGTGGAGCGCCAACCCGCCGGATCCCGGGCGGGGCGAAGCATTTTGCAGACGAACCCGAAGGCCTTCAACCGGTTCTGGAGCGAAACGAAGTCAAAACTACAAGTCACCCTGTGACCGCTTGTCGCAGCAATAGGGTTGCAGCCCGTCAAACATGCGCCATTGGCAGATTAGGAGAAAAAATCAAAAAAAAAGCGGCCAATTCGCTTACGACTAGTTGGATGTCGCAAAATAACCCGCAAAGCCGCGTACTGAGCACGGTTAAAGGGTGTTTTTATGCTTGCGTTACAGTTTGCGAATATGCGACATATACATATATCTGTAGGTGTTTAAAATAATTGACTACAGGGTCAATTTGTCGCGCTTGCCCCTGATCTATTCAGGTAGGCCTGAGCCTGGCTTACCAGCCAGTCGCGAAAGGCGCGTAGCGACGCCGACTCCACCTTGCGCTCTGGAATCATCAGATAGTAGGCCTTGTCGCTACTCAGGGCATGCCTGTTAGCGACCACCAGCCTTCCCTCCTCCAACTCCCGCTGGATCAGGAACGGTGGTATCAGGGCAATGCCCATGTCGTGCATGGCCGCCTGGGCGAGCATCGAGAATAGTTCATAGCGCGGGCCTGTCATGTCGCGCTCCACATTCATGCCCACACTGCCGAACCATTGCCGCCAGGCGTACGGGCGCGTGCTCTGCTGCAGCAGTGGTAGCTGCGCGATGTGGCGTGCCTCGAGCATGCCCTGGCCGTTCAGCAGTGCCGGGCTGCACACGGGTACTGGGTTTTCACCCATCAGTTGGTGCGACTGGGTGCCTGACCAGTCCGCATCACCAAAATAGATGGCGGCATCGAAGGTAGTGTCGGCGAACAGGAATGGCCGGGTGCGGTTGGTGAGGTTGACTGTGACCTCCGGGTGGCGCTGCTGGAAGTCCTTGAGCCGTGGCAGGAGCCATTGAGTGCCAAACGTCGGCACTACCGCCAGCTCGATCACATTGGCGCCTTGCTGGCGCATGACCGACAAGGTATCGCGCTCCACGGCGTCCAGTTGGGCCGCCACCTGGCGACTGTAGGACAGGCCGGCTTCGGTCAGCCTTACGCCGCGGCGCGAGCGACGGAACAGTTCCACATTAAGGAAGGCTTCCAGGCCACCAATCTGCCGACAGACGGCACCCTGGGTCAGCGCGAGTTCCTGGGCAGCCTTGGTAAAGCTCTCGTTACGGGCTGCCGCCTCGAAGCAAATCAGGGCGGCGGTACTGGGGATCTTACGGCGCATGTACGTCAACCTCACTTGTAAGGCTGTCAATAAGGCGTTTTGCCGATTTACGGAGTGACAAAATATCACTAATTGGTGCGCAATCCTCGTTTGTCCCGGCGGACGATCAGGCCTAGGCTCAAAGGCACAAGAAACTGACCCCTATTTCGAGGATTCGCTCATGGCCGGTAAAGCAAGCTTCAACTGGATCGACCCGTTGCTGCTGGATCAGCAGCTCACTGAAGAAGAGCGCATGGTGCGTGACAGCGCTTATCAGTTCGCCCAGGACAAGCTGGCCCCGCGTGTGCTTGAGGCCTTCCGCCATGAGCAGACCGATCCGGCGATCTTCCGCGAGATGGGTGAAGTAGGCCTGTTGGGTGCAACCATTCCCGAGCAATACGGTGGCAGTGGCCTGAATTATGTGTGCTATGGCCTTATTGCTCGCGAAGTGGAACGTATCGACTCAGGTTACCGCTCGATGATGAGTGTGCAGTCGTCGCTGGTGATGGTGCCGATCAACGAATTTGGCACCGAAGCTCAAAAGCAGAAGTACCTCCCCAAGTTGGCCAGTGGCGAGTGGATCGGTTGCTTCGGTCTGACCGAGCCTAACCATGGCTCCGATCCTGGTTCGATGATTACGCGCGCGAGGAAGGTCGACGGCGGCTACCGACTGACCGGCAGTAAAATGTGGATCACCAACAGTCCCATCGCCGATGTGTTCGTGGTGTGGGCCAAGGATGATGCGGGCGATATTCGTGGCTTCGTACTGGAAAAAGGCTGGCAAGGCCTCAGTGCCCCGGCAATCCATGGCAAGGTTGGCCTGCGCGCGTCGATCACTGGTGAAATCGTCATGGACAATGTGTTCGTGCCAGAAGAGAACATCTTCCCGGACGTGCGTGGCCTCAAGGGCCCGTTCACCTGCCTGAACTCGGCTCGCTATGGTATTTCGTGGGGTGCGCTGGGTGCCGCTGAAGCCTGCTGGCATACCGCTCGCCAGTACACCCTGGACCGTCAGCAGTTTGGTCGTCCACTGGCCGCCAACCAGTTGATTCAGAAGAAGCTTGCCGACATGCAGACAGAAATCACCCTGGCGCTGCAGGGCTGCCTGCGTCTGGGTCGCATGAAGGATGAAGGGACGGCTGCGGTGGAAATCACCTCCATCATGAAGCGCAATTCCTGCGGCAAGGCGCTGGATATCGCCCGTATGGCGCGTGACATGCTGGGCGGCAACGGCATCTCCGACGAGTTTGGTGTGGCTCGCCATCTGGTTAACCTGGAGGTGGTCAACACCTATGAAGGTACCCATGATGTGCATGCACTTATCCTGGGTCGTGCGCAGACCGGTATCCAGGCGTTCTATTGATAAGGAGCAAGCCATGGGCGCGCTATCACATCTGCGGGTGCTAGACCTTTCGCGCGTGTTGGCCGGCCCGTGGTCTGGTCAGATTTTGGCTGACCTTGGCGCCGACGTGATCAAGGTCGAGCGCCCTGGCAGTGGCGACGATACCCGCTCATGGGGGCCGCCTTTTCTCAAGGATGCCGAAGGTGAGGACACCAGTGAGGCGGCCTATTACCTGTCGGCCAACCGCAACAAGCGCTCAGTGACCATCGACTTTACCCAGCCGGAGGGACAGCGGCTGGTGCGTGAACTGGCGGCGAAGTGCGATATCGTCATAGAGAACTTCAAGGTAGGTGGGCTGGCAGCGTATGGCCTGGACTACCAGAGCCTGAAGGCGATAAACCCGCAGCTCATCTATTGCTCCATTACCGGCTTCGGTCAGACCGGGCCCTATGCCAAGCGCGCTGGCTATGACTTCATGATCCAGGGGTTGGGTGGGCTGATGAGCCTGACTGGTCGTCCGGAGGGTGAAGAGGGCGCCGGGCCGGTCAAGGTGGGGGTGGCGCTTACCGACATTCTGACCGGGTTGTATTCCACGGTCGCCATGCTGGCTGCCCTCGCCCACCGGGATCAGGCCGGGGTCGGTCAGCATATCGACATGGCATTGCTCGATGTGCAGGTGGCCTGCCTGGCGAACCAGGCAATGAACTACCTGACCACGGGCAGCCCTCCTCGTCGGCTGGGTAATGCGCATCCTAATATAGTCCCTTACCAGGACTTTCCGACGGCAGATGGCGATTTCATTCTTACCGTCGGTAATGACAGCCAGTTCCGTAAATTCGCTGAGGTGGCCGGGCAGCCGCAATGGGCGGAGGACCCTCGGTTCGTTACCAATAAGCTGCGGGTGGCCAACCGGGCTGAGCTGATACCACTAATTCGCCAGGCTACGGTGTTCAAGACCACAGCTGAGTGGGTGGCCCAGTTGGAGGCTGCAGGAGTGCCGTGTGGGCCTATCAATAACCTGGCGCAGATGTTCCAGGATCCCCAGGTGCTGGCGCGCGGGTTGGCGTTGAGTATTCCGCATCCATTGGCGGGTAGTGTGCCGCAAGTTGCGAGCCCGATACGGTTGTCGGAGACGCCAGTGGAGTATCGCCGGGCGCCACCCTTGTTAGGCGAGCATACCGAAGCGGTGCTGGGGGAGGTGTTGGGGCTGGATGTCGGCGAGGTGCAGCGCCTTCGTGGTGCTGGTGTGCTCTAGATGAATAGCGGGGAGGCCGTCAGGCCTCCCCGCTTTGTTTTTTTTGCACTATCAACGGTTATTGAAATTAAAGGTTGACGCCCTCTCGAATCCCCTTATAATGCGCCCCACTTCCAGCGACAACGAAACGACAAACTCCTTGAGATTCAATAAGTTAGGCGATTCAAGAGGTGTTGGAAGGGCTACGATCGAATGATCGAAAGCGGTTGAAATGGTGGTTGACAGCGCTTTCAAGTGCTGTATGATTCGCCTCCCGCTACGAGAGATCGCAGCGAGCCAAGTGTTTGAAGCTAAACGAGTTTCTCGCAAAAAACTTCAAAATAAACGCTTGACAGGCTCTGAGGAAAGCGTAGAATGCGCGCCTCGGTTGAGACGAAAAGCTCTTAACCAAACGCTCTTTAACAAATTGAATCAAGCAATTCGTGTGGGTGCTTGTGAGTACGGACTGATAGTCAAAAAGATTATCAGCATCACAAGTGACCATGCGAGAAATCACATAGTCATTTGAGATTGCTGAGCCAAGTTTAGGGTTTCTTAAAAACCCAAGCAGTATTGAACTGAAGAGTTTGATCATGGCTCAGATTGAACGCTGGCGGCAGGCCTAACACATGCAAGTCGAGCGGATGACGGGAGCTTGCTCCTTGATTCAGCGGCGGACGGGTGAGTAATGCCTAGGAATCTGCCTGGTAGTGGGGGACAACGTTTCGAAAGGAACGCTAATACCGCATACGTCCTACGGGAGAAAGCAGGGGACCTTCGGGCCTTGCGCTATCAGATGAGCCTAGGTCGGATTAGCTAGTTGGTGGGGTAATGGCTCACCAAGGCGACGATCCGTAACTGGTCTGAGAGGATGATCAGTCACACTGGAACTGAGACACGGTCCAGACTCCTACGGGAGGCAGCAGTGGGGAATATTGGACAATGGGCGAAAGCCTGATCCAGCCATGCCGCGTGTGTGAAGAAGGTCTTCGGATTGTAAAGCACTTTAAGTTGGGAGGAAGGGCAGTAAGCTAATACCTTGCTGTTTTGACGTTACCGACAGAATAAGCACCGGCTAACTCTGTGCCAGCAGCCGCGGTAATACAGAGGGTGCAAGCGTTAATCGGAATTACTGGGCGTAAAGCGCGCGTAGGTGGTTTGTTAAGTTGGATGTGAAAGCCCCGGGCTCAACCTGGGAACTGCATCCAAAACTGGCAAGCTAGAGTACGGTAGAGGGTGGTGGAATTTCCTGTGTAGCGGTGAAATGCGTAGATATAGGAAGGAACACCAGTGGCGAAGGCGACCACCTGGACTGATACTGACACTGAGGTGCGAAAGCGTGGGGAGCAAACAGGATTAGATACCCTGGTAGTCCACGCCGTAAACGATGTCAACTAGCCGTTGGAATCCTTGAGATTTTAGTGGCGCAGCTAACGCATTAAGTTGACCGCCTGGGGAGTACGGCCGCAAGGTTAAAACTCAAATGAATTGACGGGGGCCCGCACAAGCGGTGGAGCATGTGGTTTAATTCGAAGCAACGCGAAGAACCTTACCAGGCCTTGACATGCAGAGAACTTTCCAGAGATGGATTGGTGCCTTCGGGAACTCTGACACAGGTGCTGCATGGCTGTCGTCAGCTCGTGTCGTGAGATGTTGGGTTAAGTCCCGTAACGAGCGCAACCCTTGTCCTTAGTTACCAGCACGTTATGGTGGGCACTCTAAGGAGACTGCCGGTGACAAACCGGAGGAAGGTGGGGATGACGTCAAGTCATCATGGCCCTTACGGCCTGGGCTACACACGTGCTACAATGGTCGGTACAGAGGGTTGCCAAGCCGCGAGGTGGAGCTAATCTCACAAAACCGATCGTAGTCCGGATCGCAGTCTGCAACTCGACTGCGTGAAGTCGGAATCGCTAGTAATCGCGAATCAGAATGTCGCGGTGAATACGTTCCCGGGCCTTGTACACACCGCCCGTCACACCATGGGAGTGGGTTGCACCAGAAGTAGCTAGTCTAACCTTCGGGGGGACGGTTACCACGGTGTGATTCATGACTGGGGTGAAGTCGTAACAAGGTAGCCGTAGGGGAACCTGCGGCTGGATCACCTCCTTAATCGACGACATCAGCCTACTGATGAGCTCCCACACGAATTGCTTGATTCATTGTCGAAGACGTTTTTCCTGGTCAGAACCTGGAAATGAGCATTCGTATCGAATGTTGATTTCTGGCTTTTGTCAGATCGTTCTTTAAAAATTCGGATATGTGATAGATATAGACTGAACACCAGTTTCACTGCTGGTGGATCAGGCTAAGGTAAAATTTGTGAGTTCTGCTCGAAAGAGCAACGTACGAATTTTCGGCGAATGTCGTCTTCACAGTATAACCAGATTGCTTGGGGTTATATGGTCAAGTGAAGAAGCGCATACGGTGGATGCCTTGGCAGTCAGAGGCGATGAAAGACGTGGTAGCCTGCGATAAGCTTTGGGGAGTCGGCAAACAGACTGTGATCCAGAGATCTCTGAATGGGGGAACCCAGCCAGCATAAGCTGGTTATCTTGTACTGAATACATAGGTGCAAGAGGCGAACCAGGGGAACTGAAACATCTAAGTACCCTGAGGAAAAGAAATCAACCGAGATTCCCTTAGTAGTGGCGAGCGAACGGGGACCAGCCCTTAAGTTGGTTTGAGATTAGTGGAACGCTCTGGAAAGTGCGGCCATAGTGGGTGATAGCCCCGTACACGAAAATCTCTTATCAATGAAATCGAGTAGGACGGAGCACGAGAAACTTTGTCTGAATATGGGGGGACCATCCTCCAAGGCTAAATACTACTGACTGACCGATAGTGAACCAGTACCGTGAGGGAAAGGCGAAAAGAACCCCGGAGAGGGGAGTGAAATAGAACCTGAAACCGTATGCGTACAAGCAGTGGGAGCCTACTTTGTTAGGTGACTGCGTACCTTTTGTATAATGGGTCAGCGACTTATATTCAGTGGCGAGCTTAACCGAATAGGGGAGGCGTAGCGAAAGCGAGTCTTAATAGGGCGTTTAGTCGCTGGGTATAGACCCGAAACCGGGCGATCTATCCATGGGCAGGTTGAAGGTTAGGTAACACTGACTGGAGGACCGAACCGACTACCGTTGAAAAGTTAGCGGATGACCTGTGGATCGGAGTGAAAGGCTAATCAAGCTCGGAGATAGCTGGTTCTCCTCGAAAGCTATTTAGGTAGCGCCTCATGTATCACTGTAGGGGGTAGAGCACTGTTTCGGCTAGGGGGTCATCCCGACTTACCAAACCGATGCAAACTCCGAATACCTACAAGTGCCGAGCATGGGAGACACACGGCGGGTGCTAACGTCCGTCGTGAAAAGGGAAACAACCCAGACCGTCAGCTAAGGTCCCAAAGTCATGGTTAAGTGGGAAACGATGTGGGAAGGCTTAGACAGCTAGGAGGTTGGCTTAGAAGCAGCCACCCTTTAAAGAAAGCGTAATAGCTCACTAGTCGAGTCGGCCTGCGCGGAAGATGTAACGGGGCTCAAACCATGCACCGAAGCTACGGGTATCATCGTATGATGATGCGGTAGAGGAGCGTTCTGTAAGCCTGTGAAGGTGAGTTGAGAAGCTTGCTGGAGGTATCAGAAGTGCGAATGCTGACATGAGTAACGACAATGCGAGTGAAAAACTCGCACGCCGAAAGACCAAGGTTTCCTGCGCAACGTTAATCGACGCAGGGTTAGTCGGTCCCTAAGGCGAGGCTGAAAAGCGTAGTCGATGGAAAACAGGTTAATATTCCTGTACTTCCAGTTATTGCGATGGAGGGACGGAGAAGGTTAGGCCAGCCTGGCGTTGGTTGTCCAGGTTTAAGGTGGTAGGCTGAAATCTTAGGCAAATCCGGGATTTCAAGGCCGAGAGCTGATGACGAGTTGCCTTTAGGCGACGAAGTGGTTGATACCATGCTTCCAAGAAAAGCTCCTAAGCTTCAGATAACTGGGAACCGTACCCCAAACCGACACAGGTGGTTAGGTAGAGAATACCAAGGCGCTTGAGAGAACTCGGGTGAAGGAACTAGGCAAAATGGCACCGTAACTTCGGGAGAAGGTGCGCCGGCGAGGGTTAAGGACTTGCTCCGTAAGCCCATGCCGGTCGAAGATACCAGGCCGCTGCGACTGTTTATTAAAAACACAGCACTCTGCAAACACGAAAGTGGACGTATAGGGTGTGACGCCTGCCCGGTGCCGGAAGGTTAATTGATGGGGTTAGCGCAAGCGAAGCTCTTGATCGAAGCCCCGGTAAACGGCGGCCGTAACTATAACGGTCCTAAGGTAGCGAAATTCCTTGTCGGGTAAGTTCCGACCTGCACGAATGGCGTAACGATGGCGGCGCTGTCTCCACCCGAGACTCAGTGAAATTGAAATCGCTGTGAAGATGCAGTGTATCCGCGGCTAGACGGAAAGACCCCGTGAACCTTTACTATAGCTTTGCACTGGACTTTGAATTTGCTTGTGTAGGATAGGTGGGAGGCTTTGAAGTGGGGACGCCAGTTCTCATGGAGCCATCCTTGAAATACCACCCTGGCAACTTTGAGGTTCTAACTCAGGTCCGTTATCCGGATCGAGGACAGTGTATGGTGGGTAGTTTGACTGGGGCGGTCTCCTCCCAAAGAGTAACGGAGGAGTACGAAGGTGCGCTCAGACCGGTCGGAAATCGGTCGTAGAGTATAAAGGCAAAAGCGCGCTTGACTGCGAGACAAACACGTCGAGCAGGTACGAAAGTAGGTCTTAGTGATCCGGTGGTTCTGTATGGAAGGGCCATCGCTCAACGGATAAAAGGTACTCCGGGGATAACAGGCTGATACCGCCCAAGAGTTCATATCGACGGCGGTGTTTGGCACCTCGATGTCGGCTCATCACATCCTGGGGCTGAAGCCGGTCCCAAGGGTATGGCTGTTCGCCATTTAAAGTGGTACGCGAGCTGGGTTTAGAACGTCGTGAGACAGTTCGGTCCCTATCTGCCGTGGACGTTTGAGATTTGAGAGGGGCTGCTCCTAGTACGAGAGGACCGGAGTGGACGAACCTCTGGTGTTCCGGTTGTCACGCCAGTGGCATTGCCGGGTAGCTATGTTCGGAAGAGATAACCGCTGAAAGCATCTAAGCGGGAAACTTGCCTCAAGATGAGATCTCACTGGGATCTTGAATCCCCTAAAGGGCCGTCGAAGACTACGACGTTGATAGGTTGGGTGTGTAAGCGCTGTGAGGCGTTGAGCTAACCAATACTAATTGCCCGTGAGGCTTGACCATATAACACCCAAGCAATTTGCTGACGCAGATTGCGGTGGTGAAGACGAAAGACCCGAAAATTCGTAAGACCACAAATATCGCATATCCGGATTCGCTGGGCTGTCCATCTGGACATTCTGGCAACAGAATTTCTTGAC
>NZ_CP087160.1:200000-720000 GCF_020911845.1 Pseudomonas sp. CIP-10
GGCCATCGCTCAACGGATAAAAGGTACTCCGGGGATAACAGGCTGATACCGCCCAAGAGTTCATATCGACGGCGGTGTTTGGCACCTCGATGTCGGCTCATCACATCCTGGGGCTGAAGCCGGTCCCAAGGGTATGGCTGTTCGCCATTTAAAGTGGTACGCGAGCTGGGTTTAGAACGTCGTGAGACAGTTCGGTCCCTATCTGCCGTGGACGTTTGAGATTTGAGAGGGGCTGCTCCTAGTACGAGAGGACCGGAGTGGACGAACCTCTGGTGTTCCGGTTGTCACGCCAGTGGCATTGCCGGGTAGCTATGTTCGGAAGAGATAACCGCTGAAAGCATCTAAGCGGGAAACTTGCCTCAAGATGAGATCTCACTGGGATCTTGAATCCCCTAAAGGGCCGTCGAAGACTACGACGTTGATAGGTTGGGTGTGTAAGCGCTGTGAGGCGTTGAGCTAACCAATACTAATTGCCCGTGAGGCTTGACCATATAACACCCAAGCAATTTGCTGACGCAGATTGCGGTGGTGAAGACGAAAGACCCGAAAATTCGTAAGACCACAAATATCGCATATCCGGATTCGCTGGGCTGTCCATCTGGACATTCTGGCAACAGAATTTCTTGACGACCATAGAGCATTGGAACCACCTGATCCCATCCCGAACTCAGTAGTGAAACGATGCATCGCCGATGGTAGTGTGGGGTTTCCCCATGTGAGAGTAGGTCATCGTCAAGATTCATTTCGCAAAACCCCTATCTGCACATGCAGGTAGGGGTTTTGTCTTTAAGTAGGAACTACAGAGATTCGCAGGCGCGTCCGAGAGACGAGCCAGCACACAGAATTTCTTGACGACCATAGAGCATTGGAACCACCTGATCCCATCCCGAACTCAGCAGTGAAACGATGCATCGCCGATGGTAGTGTGGGGTTTCCCCATGTGAGAGTAGGTCATCGTCAAGATTCAAACCCAAAGCCCCTGTCTGCTATGCAGACAGGGGCTTTGTCTTTTACGGGTTTCAATATCGGTTAGAACTGATAGCTGACCGTGGCGCTCACATTGCGCTCTTCACCCATGTAGCAGTAGTTCAGGCTGGCACATGAGGTGATGTAGCTTTCATTGGTAAGGTTGTTGGCGTTCAAGCGCACATCCACACCCGTCAGGCCGACCTTGCCCAGGTCATAGCCGATCGAGGCGTCGAACAGGGTGTAGGAAGGCACCTTCATGCTGTTTTCCGCATCGACCCAGCTGTACCCCACATACCGCACCCCACCGCCCAGCCGCAGGCCATCCAGTGCCCCCTGGCGGAAGATATAGTCGGCCCACAGCGAGAGCATCTGTTTCGGCGCCTGAGTCGGCGAATTACCCTTGTTGTCCACGTTGCCTGAGACAAGGCTCGGCATTGACTTCGAATACTCGATATCGGTGAAGGTATAGCCACTCAGCAGTTTGAGGCTGTCGGTCAGCTGTACATGGGCCTCAAGCTCCAGCCCTTGCGAACGGACTTCACCGACGGGGCGATAGAAGTCTTCGTCAGGCTGTTTAGACGCCAAATTCTCCTGCTCGATGCGGAACACCGATGCGGTGAACAGGTTGTCGCTCCCTGGTGGCTGATATTTGATGCCGGCTTCCCACTGAGTGCCCTCCGTCGGTGCCAGCGGCCGGCCTTGCTGGTCGGACACGGTGTTCGGGTTGAACGACTCCGAGTAGCTGATGTAGGGCGCAATGCCGTTCTCGAACAGGTAGAGCACCCCTGCCCGGGAGGTGAACCTGGAGCGTTGATCACTGACCTTGCTGTCGCTGTCACGGTTCTCTTCGGACACCTTCACCCAGTCCTGGCGCAGCCCCAATGAAAAGCGCCACTGGTCCAGCTCCACCAGATCCTGCAGGTACACACCCGTTTGTTGCAAGCGCCGCTGGTAGCGGTTCTCGCCCAGTACCTGAAGATTGCCATTGCCGTACTGTGGATTGCCGGCATCCAGTGGGCCGACGGTGCCATAGCGCCATGCCACGTCGGCTTTGCGCCGCTGGTAGTCAGCCCCCAGTAGCAAGGTGTGTTTGGCCGCCCCGGTAAAGAATTCTGCCTGCAGCATGTTATCAATGATGTACGAATGCAGACGCTCGTCGCCGCCGGTATAGGCGCGATTTAACATGTTGCTGTCAACATCTGCCCAGCCGGCGGAGTACACCTGGTCCATCGACACGTCAGAATCCTGATAACGGAAGTTCTGCCGCGCTGTGAACACATCATTGAAGCGATGCTCAAACTGGTAGCTGAAGGATTGCTGCGTGCGCTCGTAGTTGTCGATGCTCGGCTCGCCTTCGAAGAAATGGTCTGACAGGCGCAAACCGTTGCGCTTGTGCAGCATGCCATCAGCAGGGTTACCGCCGTGGTACCCACCGTCAGGGTCGTGCTGCAAATAGGCCTGCAGCGTGAGTGAGGTGTCTTCGGTGAAGTCGACACTGATAGCAGGGGCGATGGCGTAACGTTCTTCCTTGTTGTGGTCGAACTGAGTGTCGGAAGCATCCGCCAAACCCGTCAGGCGATACGCAATGCGTTTGTCGTCATCCACAGGACCACTGAAGTCGAAGCCCACGCCACGCTGGCCCTGAGTACCTACCGTGGCCTGAACCTGATGGTAAGGGGCAAAGAGTGGCTTCTTGGTGGTCAGGGCTACCAGGCCACCCGGCGAGCTTCGCCCGTACAGTACCGAAGACGGTCCCTTGAGAATGTCGATGCGCTCAAGAAAGTATGGGTCTACCTGCATCGTGCTGTAGGTGCCGTTGTCGCCCATTGACTTGAGCCCATCGAGGTAGATGTTGTCCACCGAACCGTCGTTGAAGCCGCGCATGGCTACATAGTCATAGCGATGAGTGGCACCGTACGGGTTGGTCAGTACTCCAGGCGTGTAGCGCATGGCCTGGGCAACGGTCTGAGAGCCCTGATCGTCCATTTGTTGGCGAGTGACTACCGAGACCGATTGGGATGTCTCCACCAAGGGCATGCTGGTCTTGGTCGCCACCTGGCTGTGCGTGGCGTTGTAACCCTCCATGCTGCCCAGTGCGTTGCCGAGGGAGAAACTACGGATGTCGGTGTCTGGCAATGCCAGGGCGGCGTTCTGACGCTGTGCCTGCAGCACATAGTTACGTCCCCCCTGGCTGACGGCTTCCAGTCCGCTGCCATTTAGCAACTGGCGCAGCGCTTGATCGGTAGTGTACTGGCCCTGCAGTCCGTTGGAATGCAGGCCATCGGTCAGCTGAGGCGTGCTCGATAGGGTGATGCCGGCCTGACGAGCGATCTTGTTGAGCACATCGGTCAGTTGGCCAGCCGGTATTGCATAGTCATGGCTCACTTCGGCTGTGTCGGCCGCTACGGAAAGTTGCGGAGCAGTTGCCAGGCCCAGGGCGGTACCAAACAGAACAGCCCGGATGGCGTGGCGCAAGTGAGCTGATTGCAGGACTGGACGAATATCATTCGGGCTGAAAGTGTGGGTTAACACCGGGTTGGTAGGCATGAAGGGTCCGTTAAAGTGTCGAGGGCAGAAAGTGTTGCTTACTGTCCTAGCCGGACCTGGATTCAAAACCCGCCAGAAATCGATAACGCCTTATCAGGTCATGCTCTCTACATGCACCCACCAGCGTGTACGTCGACGAAGTCTTACGGGCAACGTCTGCGGTAGCAGCCGAAGCAGTTGTTCCGGGTCTTCGAGGCGGAACACCCCAGACAGGCGCAGGTCGGCAATCTCATTGCTGCAGCCCAGGTAACCATGGCGATAGCGGCTGACCTGCGCGAGGAAGTTGGAGAGGCGCATGTCCTGAGTGACGATCAACCCTTCAGTCCAGGCCATCGCATCCATCTCCATGTGCGCGAGCCGGTGCGCACCTTGAGCATCCAGGCGCCAGTTCTGGCCACCTTCGATCCACTGAAGTTGGCCAATACCAGGCCGGTGTATCGCCACTTTGCCGTGGCTGACGCTGACACGTGTGCAGTCGCTATCCTGATAGGCCACAAAGCGTCCTTCGAAGCCTTCCAGCAGCGCGTCGCGGGTTTGTACCAGCAGGGGATGCCGGGGGTTGCAGTTGATCATCAATTCCCCATGCTTCAAGCGGACCAGACGCTGTTGATCATGGAAGGCCAGGTCCACGGCACTGCAGGTATTGAGTTGCATCAGTGAGCCATCGGGCAGGGTGAAGACGCGTCGCTCGCCCGTGCCGGTGGCATAGTCTGACGTCCAGGCACTCACAGTATCGAGGTCTTTGGCCAGCCAGCTCGCAGATCCTGCCATGACAACGCAGCCCAGCAGCTTCAGCGCCTGTCGGCGGCGCAGGCGCTGCTGGCTGGTTTCCAGTGTCTGCAATGCCAGCCCGGCACCGGGAATAGCGCGCAGGTCAAGGTCCTGATGAAGGTGAACCACACGCTGCCAGGCCTGTTCGTTTTCGTGGTGGCTGCTGCGCCAATGCGCGCACTGTTGTTGCAGAGCTGGATCGTGCCCGCTTTCACGCAGCCGCAGCATCCACTGAATGGCCTGCCTGACCGTTTTTGTATCAGGGCGTGCGACGGTCATGGATTCAGCAGTCGTCTTCATAGCGCAGCACGTAGCAGTGATAGAGCGCATCGGCGATGTAGCGCTCAACGGTGCGCACGGAGATCCCCATCTGTTCGGCGATGGCCTGATGCTTCAGCCCCTCGCATTGAGCCAGCAGGAATGCGCGACGGACCTTGGGTTTGAGGCCGTCGAGCATGCGTGCAATACGCTCAAGCAATTCCAGCAGCAGCTCGCGGGTCTCGACTGAGGGGGCCAGTGCTTCCGGCACATGGGCCAAAGCCTCCAGGTAGGCCCTGTGCAGTTCCTCGCGGCGCCAATGATCGATCACCAACCCACGCGCTACCGTGCGCAGGAAGGCCCTGGGAGCATTCAGCTGCAATTGCTCACGACGCTGTAGCAAGCGGACGAAGGTATCCTGGGCGAGGTCAGCCGCATCGGCTGCGTTGCCGAGCTTGCTACGCAGCCAGGTATGCAACCAGCCGTGGTGGTCACTGTAGAGCGTTTGCACGGAATCGTTGCTGGGCATGGAGGAGGGCGCCGGCATCAATGGACGTTAATGATAATTAGTCTCATTGTTGGCGGAGCAAGATTAATTTGCAACCCATCAATTACCGCGTAAAGCCGGTAATGGGCTAACGCCCCAATTGCGTATCCAGGTAATTGCGGATCACCCGCGCCCCGCCATTGAGGTGCCGTTCCAGCACCGCTACCGCTTCGTCCACCAGCTTGTCGCTGGCTGCATCTACCAGTGCGTTGTGATCGTCCTGAGTGAGCTTGCCCAGGCCCATGGACGAAAGATGGAAACGCAGGAAGCGTTCTTCCTCGTTCAGTTCGTTCTCGATAAGGCGCAGTAGTTTCTTGTTCGGCGCCTTGCTGTACAGCGCCATGTGGAGCAGGCGGTTGAGGCGGCCAATTTCGGTGTGGCTGGTCTCGTTCTCCAGTTGCTGGATATACCCGCGGGCGCTGGCGATGTCGCTGGCATCAAGCAGCGGGATAGACTGGCGCAGCGCCTCGCTCTCGAGCAATACGCGAAGGGCATAGGTGTCCACTGCATCCTCGCCGATCAGCGGTGCAACGACGGCGCCCTTATGCATCTCCACCTTCAGCAGGGACTGCGCTTCGAGCTGGCGCAGGGCTTCGCGCACGGGCATGCGGCTAACGCCGTACAAGGTGGCGAGCTCTTGTTGGCGAACCGCAGTACCAGGGGGCAAGCGCCCATCGAGAATGGCGCTGCGCAGGCGTTCTTCGATCACGGCACGGGCCTGATGCGGCAACAACTGCTCGCTGGCCAGCACATTGCTCAATTTGATTTTCTTGGCCACGCGACGCCTGCCTCAACGATGACTATATTGGATCCAATGACACTAGTAACAGCTTGTGAGGGTGTCAAACCTGCACCCACACTGGTACGGGCGCCCCAAAAGCGCGGCTATGGTGGAGGAAGTCGCACGTCAAAGGAAGCTGCCTATAGAAAGATGTAAGCAGAAAGTATAGGCGGGCTGACAGCCGGGTGCGTGATTGCAGGGTGCCATTGTCTTTTGCGGTGGCAAGCCCCACCATCGCTGCTTTCGACTGGTCTGAACAGGGCTTCGCAGTGGCGATATCCTGGTTGCTCAAAACCGTAGTGCGATATGTCGGCTTTGCCGCGCTGCTGGGCAGCCTTCTGCTGGGCGGCTTGCACGCGGATTGGGATTTCTCCCAGATCAGCCGCAAGTCGCAGGCTCTGTACGGCCCACTAGGTGCCGGGCAGGGGCGCATCGATGCCTGGCAGAGCCTGATGGCCACGCAGAAGCAGGGTACCGAGCTTGAACGGTTGCAAGTGGTCAACCGCTTCTTCAACCAGCAATTGCGTTATGTCGAGGATATCGATCTGTGGCATGAGGTCGACTACTGGGCCACACCTGTGCAGGCACTGATCAAAGGTGCAGGGGACTGCGAGGATTACGCCATCGCCAAATATTTCAGTCTACGGCGCATGGGAATCCCCAGCGAAAAACTGCGCATCACCTACGTCAAGGCGCTGCGGCAGAACCGGGCACACATGGTCCTGACCTATTATTCAAGCCCACAGGCCCAGCCTTTGGTGCTGGACAGTCTGATGGATGCCATCAAGCCGGCAAGCCAGCGTACCGACCTGCTGCCGGTGTACGCCTTCAATGGCGAGGGGTTGTGGCTGACGGGCGCCGCAGGGAACAAGAAGGTTGGTGATACCAAGCGGCTGTCACGCTGGCAGGATTTGTTGAAGAAAATGCAGGCCGAAGGGTTCCCGGCCGAGCCGGTTTACTGAAGGAGCACAGATGTCACTGTTCAAACAATTGCTGTTGGCCATTTGCCTGTTCCTGGTGGTCGCCTTCAGTGGCAGTTTCATGGTCAGCCTGGAAAGCTCGCGCAGCCAATACGTCAACCAGCTGCGCTCGCACGCCCAGGATGCGGCCACCGCGCTGGCGCTTTCGCTGACGCCGAATATCGACGACCCAGCGATGGTCGAGCTGATGGTCAGCTCGATTTTCGACAGTGGTTACTATGCAAGCATCAAGGTCGTCGACCTGGGTTCCAATGCCGTGCTGGTGGAGCGTCATGCCGAGCCAGACCCTGGCGGTGTGCCGCTTTGGTTCGTGCGCCTGATCGGCCTTGAGGCCGCCGGCGGCGATGCAATCGTCAGTCGTGGCTGGCAGCAGGCCGCGCGCGTTGAAGTGATCAGCCACCCGATGTTCGCCATTGCCAAGCTTTGGCAAAGTGCCTTGGGCAGCCTGGGTTGGTTGCTGTTGTGCGGTGCGGCCAGTGCCGTGCTCGGTGCTTTGCTGTTGCGTCGCCAGTTGAGGCCGCTGGACTACATGGTCGAGCAATCCCACGCTATTGCTCGCCGCGAATTTCTCAGCCTGCCAGAGTTGCCACGCACGCCGGAGCTACGCCGCGTAGTGCAAGCGATGAACCAGATGGTCGAGAAACTCAAAGCCCTGTTCACCGAGCAGGCCGAGCGCAGTGAGCGGCTGCGTGCGGAGTCCTACCAGGACAGCCTGACCGGGCTGTCGAACCGCCGCTATTTTGAAATGCAGCTGAACAATCGGGTAAGCAACCTGGAAGACGCGCGCGCCGGCTACCTGCTGTTGCTGCGGGTTCAGGGCCTGGCTGGCCTGAACGCCCGCCTTGGCGGCCAGCGTACCGACCAGTTGCTGCAAGCGGTAGGTGAACAGCTGCGTCGTACTTGTGCCAGCTACCCGGAAACCAACGACCTCATTTCCCGCAGCCGCGGCGGTGAATTTGCAGTGCTGGCACCGGGCATGGTGCATGAGGAGGCCGTACACCTTGCCCAGGCCCTGGAGGCAACGTTGCAGAGCCTGCACGAAACGGGGGCCAGTGATATAGACCCGGTGGCTTGTATAGGCCTGGCACCATTCAGCCCTGGTGATTCACCACAGGCATTGCTGAAGCTCGCCGACGAGGCTCTGGCCCGCGCTGAGAACCAGCCAACGCCGGGCTGGGTATGCCTTGAGCAAGGTGTTGCTGCGGTTGCCGCAGATAGCCAGCATGCCTGGCACGAACGGCTCGACCAGGCGTTTATCAATGGGCATTTCGAGTTGTTCTTCCAGCCAGTGATGGAGTGCGCGTCCTCGCAACGGGTACTGCACCACAAAGTTATTTCGCGTTTGCGCGATGGCCAGGGCGAGGCCTTGCCGGCGGGCCGCTTCCTGCCTTGGCTGGAACGCTTCGGCTGGATGCCGCGGCTGGATGTGCTGGTGCTGGAGAAAGTGTTGGCGCACCTGCGAGGGCATGACCAGGTGCTGGCGTTGAACCTGTCCGCCGCCACCCTGGCCGACCCCAAGGCCCTTCAACGCATTTTCGAGCTGCTGGGCCAGAATGCGGCGCTCGGCCCGCGGCTGGTTTTTGAAATTGGCGAGGAGCAGTTGCCTGAGCAGGCAGCATTGGAGCAACTCACCCGGCGCCTGCATGGGCTAGGTTTCGGGTTGGCTTTGCAACGCTTCGGTGGGCGCTTCAGCATGATTGGCAACCTGGCGCACTTGGGCCTGGCGTACCTGAAGATTGACGGCAGTTACATCCGCAACATCGATCATGAGCAGCACAAGCGGCTGTTCATCGAAGCGATCCAGCGTGCGGCGCATAGCATCGACCTGCCGCTGATTGCTGAGCGAGTCGAGACGGAAGGGGAGCGGTTGGTGTTGCTGGAGATGGGAGTAGGCGGGATTCAGGGGCAACTGGTGGGTGAGCCTGCGCCTTGGCGCTGAATGGCCTCTCGCGCGCCGCTGTAGGAACAGCCTAGAGCCGCAAAAGGGCCGCATAGCGGCCCCAGGTTCACGTAGCGATGTGCAGGGCTGCTTGTACAGCCCTGTCGCGACACGAGGCCGCTCCTACAGCAATGGCGAAACCAGCAGGTCGGCTATCACCGCTCGCGCAGCGCTTCCGAGCGCGCCTTCATGATCGGCTTGAGCAGGTAGCTCATGATGGTTTTCTTGCCTGTCATGATGTCCACCGTCGCCACCATCCCCGGAATGATCAGCAGTGGCTTCTCATCAGTCCCCAGGTGGCTGCGATCAGTGCGCAGCTTGATCAGGTAATACGTAGTCTTCTTGTCTTCATCGGTAATGGTGTCGGCGCCAATCTGCTCTAGCTTGGCCTTGAGCCCACCGTAGATGGTGTAGTCATACGCGGTGAACTTGACCGTCGCTTCCTGGCCAGGGTGCAGGAAGGCGATGTCTTTGGGCAGGATCTTTGCCTCGATGACCAGCGTGTCGTCCAGTGGCACGACTTCGATGATATCGCTGCCTGGCTGGATTACCCCGCCAATGGTGTTCACTAGCAGTTGCTTGACGATACCGCGTACTGGCGAAGTGACAAGTGTGCGGTGCACCCGGTCGTCCAGCGCCTTGCTGGTGGCGGTAGCCTTGTTCAGTTCGGTGCGTGCCTCGTTCAGCTGGGTCAGCGCTTCACTTCGGAACTTGCCACGCGTCTCTTCGATCTTGCTTTGCACCTCGCGGATGGCCGCCTCTGCGCGCGGGATCGCCAGCGCAGTGGAGTCCAGCTGACCGCGGTTTTCCACTTCAGCACGGCGCAGGCGCAGCACTTCAACCTGGGAAATCGCGCCGGTTGCCACCAGCGGTTCGGACATACTGATTTCCTTGCGCAGCAGCTCAAGGCTGTTGGCGTACTGGGTGCGCTTGGAGCTGTATTCGCGCAGTTCCTGCTGGCGTTGGACCAACTGCTGTTGCAGGCCGCCAATTTCGTCCTGCAGTTGCTGGCGCCGGCTCTGGTACAGCGACTCCTCACTGGCCGCCTGGTTTGGCGCGGCTTTACGCAGCTTTTCGTCGATTATCAGCGGGCTGTCCTGTACCTCGGCACTCAAACGTTCGACCCGCAGGGCCATGGCCAGGCGGTCAGCCTCGGTTTCACCAACGTTGGAGGCGAAGCGGGTTTCATCCAGGCGCAGCAATGGCTGGCCCACTTCGACGATCTGCCCCTCCTTGGCGAAGATTTCGGCGACGATGCCGCCCTCCAGGTTCTGGATCTTCTGTACCTTGGAAGAGGGAATGGCCTTGCCTTCACCCCGCGTAACTTCGTCGATGGGCGCAACGCTGGCCCATACAATCAAGAATACGAAGAACAGGATCACGCCCCAGATGGTCAGCCGCACCACCCGCGGTGCATCTTCGATCAGGGCTTTGTTTACCTCGGGCAGCGGCTGGCCGCCAAGCGAGTCGCTGCCTTTGAAATAGCGCCGCAGGCCGTCCTTGAACTGCCCCATATCCAGCTTATGCAACACTGATCTGCCCCTTCTTCAGTGCATCCATGACCGCGGCTTTCGGGCCGTCGGCGACAATCTGCCCGCGATCGATCACGATCAGCCGGTCTACCAGTGACAGCAACGAGGCACGGTGCGTGACCAGCAGTACCGTCTTGCCCTCCACCACCGCCTGCAGGCGCTGCTTGAGGCGTTCTTCACCGGTGTTGTCCATGGCGCTGGTCGGCTCGTCCAGCAGCAGGATCTGCGGGTTGAGAAGCAGCGCACGGCCCAAGGCGACGTTCTGCCGCTGGCCGCCGGACAGGTTCTGCCCGCGTTCACCCACTTGCAGCTCGTAGCCGTCGGGGTGCAGCCGGGCGAATTCATGTACGCCCGCCAATTCAGCGGCCTGCAGGATCAATTCGTCCTCAATGTAGCGGGCGCCGCTGACCAGGTTGTCACGCAAGGTGCCGGCCAGCAGCTGGATGTCCTGTGGGACGTAGCCGATGTTGTGGCGCAGTTCGCTGACATCGATCTGGCGAATGTCGACGCCATCGACCAGCAGCGAGCCACCATCGGCCTCGTACAGGCCGACAATGAGCTTGGCCAGCGAGCTCTTGCCCGAGCCGCTGCGACCGATGATGCCGACCTTCTCGCCAGGGCGGATGGTCAGGTTGATATTCTTCAGGGCCAGGTTCTGCTGGTTCGGATAAGTGAAGTCGACACCGCGGAACTCGACGCTGCCCTGTAGCACCTTGCGGCTCAGCGGGCGCTCTTCGAAGTTGCGCTCTTGGGGTAGATCCATCATGTGGTCGGTGGAGACCATGGTCACCTTGGCTTGCTGGTAGCGGGCGAGCAGGCCGTTGAGTTGGCCCAACGGGCCGAGGGCGCGGCCGCTGAGCATGTAGCAAGCCACCAGGCCGCCCATGCTCAGGTTGCCGTCGATGATCAGGTACACGCCGACGCAGATCATTGCCACGCCTGCCAGTTGCTGGATCAGCAGGGTGATGTTCATCGCCAGGCTCGACAGCACTTTCACGCGCAGTTCCAGCCGGCTCAGGGTGCCGAGGGTTTGCTCCCACATATACTGGCGTTCGCTTTCGGCGTTGTTGACCTTTACCGCATCCAGACCCGCCAGGGTTTCGATCAGGCTGGACTGGCGCTCTGATGCCAAAGCCATGGTCCGCTCCATGGTCGCCATCAGTGGCCGCTGCAGGGCGTAGCCGATGCCCAGAGCCAGCGGGAAAGCGATGATCGGTATCCACACCAGGTGCCCGCCAATGATGGCGATGACGATCAAAATCAGGATGGTAAAGGGCAGGTCGATCAGGCTGGTCAGGGTCAGCGAGGCGAGGAAGTCGCGCAGGCCCTGGAACTCGTGAATGTTCTGGGCAAAGCTGCCGACCCGCGCCGGCCGGTACTTCATCGACATGCCGACGATACGTTCAAACAGCGTTGCCGAGATGATCAGGTCGGTCTTCTTGCCTGCCAGGTCCAGGCACAGGCCGCGAAGGCCTTTGAGGATCAGGTCGAAGATGTACGCGCCGGCGATACCGATGGCCAGTACCCAGAGCGTCGAGGTGGCCTGGTTTGGCACCACCCGGTCATACACGTTCATCACGAACAGCGGCGCGGCCAAGGCGATCAGGTTGATCACCAGGCTGGCGGCGATAGCGTCGATATACAACCACTTGCTGCGCAGCAGGGTGTCGCGGAACCACGACTTCGCGCGTGGGATGAGGTTGCCGTGGTTGACATCGAACTTGTGCTGCGGCTGCGCGAAGAACACGCGGCCGCTGTAGTCGCTTAGCAGTGCTTCGCGGCTGACGTGCACCTCGCCACCGTCGCTCTCGCTGAGTAGCAGGCGCGCGGTGTCATCGTTCTCCCAGCCGAGCAGGACGGCGCTGCGGCCCTCCTTGAGCAGCAGCATGGCCGGCATGGCGATACTTGGGATCTGCTCCAGCTTTCGCTGAAGCAGGCGCCCCTGCAGGCCTGCCCGGGCTGCAGCGCGGGGCAGCAGTTCAGGGCTCAGGCGCTGGGCGGGTAGCGGTAGGCCTGTTGTCAGCATGACCCGGCTGGCGGGCTTCTGGTGCAGGACACACAGGCTCAGCAGACTATCCAGCAGGGGATCGTCATGCTGACTGCGTGGATCGTGGCTGAGTTGGACTCGACTGACTTCGGATTCCACGCGGCGCTCTCTTCATCCTTGTGGTGGGTGGGGTGGGTGTGCCGTCGTTAAGGTCGGGTCGGCTCACCCTGGCTCTCTATTGGTACGGCAAAGCTGTGCTGATTAGGGTTATCACGCCCCGGTGCTTGAGCAGCTGGCCAATGTTCGCCTTGAATCGGTGTTGAGTAAACAATTCTACGTGCTTCATTTTCACCAGACTTAGCGGGGCAATGATTGTTTCATTTTTGATCCAGCCATCATCCGGCTTGTTGCAGCATAGCCTGCCACTCAGCCAAGGGAAGCAAGGGCTGTGGGTTCCAGCTTAGTCATTGTCAGTAAACAGGCGCTGGTTTGTTGGCGCATATCCGTGGCTTGTTAGTCAAAATTCATCTATAGAAAGCAGATCCTTTGCTTTCTTGCATTCAATATTCGCAAGCGATTTCCCATGATAGGGAGGCCAGTATTTGCGCACTCGTACGCCATGTCTTTGATTTGCGACAAATCGCTGCTTGTGGCTTGCGCAGCGTTGAAAGCCTGGTGTGCCTCGAGCGAGCAAGCGCTCCCGGGTCATGCTGGTTATCGACCTCTGCCTGGCCGCATTCCGGCAAGGTTTGTGCTTATTCGGCAATCAGTGTCCGGGCATTTGACAGTGATCTGGATATTGACGCCAGTAATGCTGACATTGCCGAAGGAGGACAGTCTCGCCGCATGATTTACGGGTGTTGAGGTGTATGAAAAAGTGCTGGAGCTGACGGCTTAACACCCTTTAGATGATGTAAGACATTTGTCCTAAGGAAACGCTTGGCTAAGGTACAAATATCAATGTGACATTACATTGCCGATTGTTTAGGATGGCATGTATAAGGTCAATAGTTTGGCAGTTAGGCAATTCCAAAAAGTTATAGACGGAATATTGACGTCAAAAATCGTCAAGAGATCATCGACATAGTTCCGCCTGAAGTGGCTAGCAAGCGCCGCTCTGGCAGGGAAGTACCCATCGGGTCACACGGAGAGTCCAATGAGCAGCGTTGTAGCCATCGTCAAAAGCATTGTCGGCCAGGTTATTGCGGTATCCCCAGAGGGCATCCGGCGTGTACTTATCGAAGGTGACCGCCTGTTGACCGGTGAGGAAGTGCTCACCGGTCCTGGTGGCGCAGTTACTCTGGAGCTGGCTGATGGCCGTACGCTCGATCTGGGCCGTGACAGCCAATGGAGCGCCGATGCGCCTGACAGCAGCACCGACCTGAGCCAGGCGGCAGCCCAGGCCGCGCCTTCGGTGGAAGAGCTGCAGCAGGCTATTGCTGCTGGTGTTGACCCGACTACTGAGCTTGAAGCTACCGCCGCTGGCCCGTCATCAGCGGGTGGTGGTGCGCTGGGCGGTGGCCACAGCTTCGTGATGCTCGAAGAAACGGCTGGCCGTGTTGACCCGACGGTTGGTTTCCCGACTGACGGGCTGGGCTTTGCGGGCGTACTCGATAACGAAGAAGTGGGCCTGCTGGACACTAACGGCAACAACCTGGTGACCACACCTACGGATACCAACGTTGCTACTGAGCTGACGCTTGGCGCAACCCCTTCTATCAGTGAAGCGGGTGGCGTAATCGTTTATACCGCCACCGTTGGTCAGGCGCCGACCACCAACCTGGTAATTACGCTGTCCAACGGTGCCGTGATCGTTATTCCGGCTGGACAGACCAGTGGTAGTGTCAACGTCGTAGTTCCGGCAAACGACACGCCCTACATCGACGGGGGCCAGATTTCGGCGACCGTGACCGGCAGTTCCGGGGGTGGCGGGCTGACGGTGACATTGCCGCAAACGCCAGCGGTTACCCAAGTGACCGATACAATCGACACCACCACTGCAACCCTGACGGCGAGCCCGTCGGTCACCGAAGGCGGCGTGATCACCTACACCGTGACCCTGAGCAACCCTGCTCAGACGCCGGTAACCGTGACCCTGTCCAACGGTCAGACCATTACCGTTGAAGCCGGTAAAACCCAGGGCAGCATTGATTTCCAGACCCCGGCGAATGACGTCTACAACAACGGTTCGACCGTCAGCGTCACCATTGAGAACGCCACGGGCGGCAACTTCGAGCAGCTGACCCCGAACCCGACGCCGGCTCAGACCACGATCAACGACTCGGTCGACACCACCACCGCGACCCTGACGGCGAGCCCGTCGGTCACCGAAGGCGGCGTGATCACCTACACCGTGATCCTGAGCAACCCTGCCCAGACGCCGGTAACCGTGACCCTGTCCAACGGCCAGGTCATCACCGTTGAAGCCGGCAAAACCCAGGGCAGCGTTGATTTCCAGACCCCGGCCAATGACGTCTATAACAACGGCTCGACCGTCAGCGTCACCATCGAGAACGCCACGGGCGGCAACTTCGAACAGCTGACCCCGAACCCGACGCCAGCTCAGACCACGATCAACGACTCGGTCGACACCACCACTGCAACCCTGACCGCCTCGCCAAGCGTGACCGAAGGCGGCGTGATCACTTACACCGTGACCCTGAGCAACCCTGCTCAGACGCCGGTAACCGTGACCCTGTCCAACGGTCAGACCATTACCGTTGAAGCCGGCAAAACCCAGGGCAGTATTGATTTCCAGACCCCGGCGAATGACGTCTACAACAACGGTTCGACCGTCAGCGTCACCATTGAGAACGCCACGGGCGGCAACTTCGAGCAACTGACCCCGAACCCGACGCCGGCTCAGACCACGATCAACGACTCGGTCGATACCACCACTGCAACCCTGACCGCCTCGCCAAGCGTGACCGAGGGCGGCGTGATCACCTACACCGTGACCCTGAGCAATCCTGCCCAGACGCCGGTGACCGTGACCCTGTCCAACGGCCAAACCATTACCGTTGAAGCCGGCAAAACCCAGGGCAGCGTCGACTTCCAGACCCCGGCCAATGACGTCTACAACAACGGTTCGACCGTCAGCGTCACCATCGAGAACGCCACGGGCGGCAACTTCGAGCAACTGACCCCGAACCCGACGCCGGCTCAGACCACGATCAACGACTCGGTCGACACCACCACCGCGACCCTGACGGCGAGCCCGTCGGTCACCGAAGGCGGCGTGATCACCTACACCGTGACCCTGAGCAACCCTGCTCAGACGCCGGTAACCGTGACCCTGTCCAACGGTCAGACCATTACCGTTGAAGCCGGTAAAACCCAGGGCAGCATTGATTTCCAGACCCCGGCGAATGACGTCTACAACAACGGTTCGACCGTCAGCGTCACCATTGAGAACGCCACGGGCGGCAACTTCGAGCAGCTGACCCCGAACCCGACGCCGGCTCAGACCACGATCAACGACTCGGTCGACACCACCACCGCGACCCTGACGGCGAGCCCGTCGGTCACCGAAGGCGGCGTGATCACCTACACCGTGATCCTGAGCAACCCTGCCCAGACGCCGGTAACCGTGACCCTGTCCAACGGCCAGGTCATCACCGTTGAAGCCGGCAAAACCCAGGGCAGCGTTGATTTCCAGACCCCGGCCAATGACGTCTATAACAACGGCTCGACCGTCAGCGTCACCATCGAGAACGCCACGGGCGGCAACTTCGAACAGCTGACCCCGAACCCGACGCCAGCTCAGACCACGATCAACGACTCGGTCGACACCACCACTGCAACCCTGACCGCCTCGCCAAGCGTGACCGAAGGCGGCGTGATCACTTACACCGTGACCCTGAGCAACCCTGCTCAGACGCCGGTAACCGTGACCCTGTCCAACGGTCAGACCATTACCGTTGAAGCCGGCAAAACCCAGGGCAGTATTGATTTCCAGACCCCGGCGAATGACGTCTACAACAACGGTTCGACCGTCAGCGTCACCATTGAGAACGCCACGGGCGGCAACTTCGAGCAACTGACCCCGAACCCGACGCCGGCTCAGACCACGATCAACGACTCGGTCGATACCACCACTGCAACCCTGACCGCCTCGCCAAGCGTGACCGAGGGCGGCGTGATCACCTACACCGTGACCCTGAGCAATCCTGCCCAGACGCCGGTGACCGTGACCCTGTCCAACGGCCAAACCATTACCGTTGAAGCCGGCAAAACCCAGGGCAGCGTCGACTTCCAGACCCCGGCCAATGACGTCTACAACAACGGTTCGACCGTCAGCGTCACCATCGAGAACGCCACGGGCGGCAACTTCGAGCAACTGACCCCGAACCCGACGCCGGCTCAGACCACGATCAACGACTCGGTCGACACCACCACCGCGACCCTGACGGCGAGCCCGTCGGTCACCGAAGGCGGCGTGATCACCTACACCGTGACCCTGAGCAACCCTGCTCAGACGCCGGTAACCGTGACCCTGTCCAACGGTCAGACCATTACCGTTGAAGCCGGCAAAACCCAGGGCAGCGTCGACTTCCAGACCCCGGCCAATGACGTCTACAACAACGGTTCGACCGTCAGCGTCACCATCGAGAACGCCACGGGCGGCAACTTCGAGCAACTGACCCCGAACCCGACGCCGGCTCAGACCACGATCAACGACTCGGTCGACACCACCACCGCGACCCTGACGGCGAGCCCGTCGGTCACCGAAGGCGGCGTGATCACCTACACCGTGACCCTGAGCAACCCTGCCCAGACGCCGGTAACCGTGACCCTGTCTAACGGCCAAACCATTACCGTTGAAGCCGGCAAAACCCAGGGCAGCGTCGATTTCCAGACCCCGGCCAATGACGTCTATAACAACGGCTCGACCGTCAGCGTCACCATCGAGAACGCCACGGGCGGCAACTTCGAACAGCTGACCCCGAACCCGACGCCAGCTCAGACCACGATCAACGACTCGGTCGACACCACCACTGCAACCCTGACCGCCTCGCCAAGCGTGACCGAAGGCGGCGTGATCACTTACACCGTGACCCTGAGCAACCCTGCTCAGACGCCGGTAACCGTGACCCTGTCCAACGGTCAGACCATTACCGTTGAAGCCGGCAAAACCCAGGGCAGTATTGATTTCCAGACCCCGGCGAATGACGTCTACAACAACGGTTCGACCGTCAGCGTCACCATCGAGAACGCCACGGGCGGCAACTTCGAGCAACTGACCCCGAACCCGACGCCGGCTCAGACCACGATCAACGACTCGGTCGATACCACCACTGCAACCCTGACCGCCTCGCCAAGCGTGACCGAAGGCGGCGTGATCACCTACACCGTGACCCTGAGCAATCCTGCCCAGACGCCGGTGACCGTGACCCTGTCCAACGGCCAAACCATTACCGTTGAAGCCGGCAAAACCCAGGGCAGCGTCGATTTCCAGACCCCGGCCAATGACGTCTACAACAACGGTTCGACCGTCAGCGTCACCATCGAGAACGCCACGGGCGGCAACTTCGAGCAACTGACCCCGAACCCGACCCCCGCCTCGACGGTCATCAATGACAGCATCGATACCGTCACCGTAAGCATTGTCAGCAATGGAAATGTGACCGAAGACCAGCAACCTTCCTTTACTGTGAAAGTTAGCCAGGCGCTGGACCGTCCGTTGACCGTAACCCTGTCGAACGGCGACACCGTGACGATCGAAGCCGGTAAGACCGAAGTCGAGTACAAGACCTCGGTTCAGGGCGATGACGTCTATCTTGATGCAGGCTCCATCACGCTCAGTGTTACCGACGCTACAGTTCCGGGTGCCACCTTCGAGAAGCTGGCCTTGGGTGGCCCGGCTACCGTTGAGATCTCGGACACTATCAGTGAAGTGGTGGCCAAGCTGACCGCCACCCCGTCGGTCACCGAAGGCGGCGAGATCACCTACACCATCACGCTGACCAACAAAGACGGTCTGCCGATCAACAACCACTCGGAGCTGTACTTCAAGCTGACCGACGGCACCACTGTCGTTGTGGCAGCGAACAGCACCACCGGTTCGGCCACTGCAACCGCCCCGGACAATGTCTATGTCGGCACTAACGCGCCGGTGGTCAATGCCATCGACGCGGTCAGCGGTGCAGATGCGTGGAAGTTCGAAAACCTGAACCTGGACAAGACCCCGGTCAGCACCCAGGTCACCGACGAGCCAGGTACCCCAGGCAGCGAAGGCGACATTGTCAAGGTCACCATCACGGCCGACCAGACCTCGGTGGCTGAGAACGTCAAACCGACCTTCACCGTGCACGTCAACCAGCCGCTGGCCCACGACTTGGTCGTGACCCTGAGCAACAATGCCCAGGTCACCATCAAGGCCGGTGAAACCAGCGCGCCGTACACCCACGACGCGCAAGGCGATGACGTCTACCAGGATGCTGGCGAAATCAGCCTGGGCATCAACTCGGCGGTGGACGCCACTGGTGCGACCTTCGAGAACCTCGAGCTGGGCGGTGCGGCTTCGGTCCAAGTGACCGACACCCTCGACGAAGTGGTGGCCAAGCTGACCGCCACCCCGTCGGTCACCGAAGGCGGCGAGATCACCTACACTATCACGCTGACCAACAAAGACGGTCTGCCGATCAACAACCACTCGGAGCTGTACTTCAAGCTGACCGACGGCACCACTGTCGTCGTGGCAGCCAACAGCACCACTGGTTCGGCTACTGCAACCGCCCCGGACAACGTCTATGTCGGCACTAACGCGCCGGTGGTCAATGCCATCGACGCGGTCAGCGGCGCAGATGCGTGGAAGTTCGAAAACCTGAACCTGGACAAGACCCCGGTCAGCACCCAGGTCACCGACGAGCCAGGCACTCCAGGCAACGAAGGCGACCTGGTCAAGGTCACCATCACGGCCGACCAGACTTCGGTGGCCGAGAACGTCAAGCCGACCTTCACTGTTCACGTCAACCAGCCGCTGGCTCACGACCTGGTCGTGACCCTGAGCAACAATGCTCAGGTCACCATCAAGGCCGGTGAAACCAGCGCGCCGTACACCCACGACGCGCAAGGCGATGACGTCTACAACGACGCTGGCCAGATCAGCCTGGGCATCACGTCTGCTGTGGATGTAGACGGTCGCACCTTCGAGAACCTGCAACTGGGCGGCAACGCTTCGGTTCAAGTGACTGACACCACCGACGAAGTAGTGGCCAAGTTGACCGCGACCCCGTCGGTGACCGAAGGCGGTGAGATCACTTACACCATCACGCTGACCAACAAAGACGGCCTGCCGATCAACAACCACAGTGCATTGACCTTCACGCTGAGCGACGGCAAAACCGTCATCACCGTGCCGGCCAACGGCACCGTGGGCACTGCCACCGTCACTGCCCCGGACAACGTCTACGTTGGCACCAACGACCCTGTGATCAAATCGATCGCAACCGTTGAAGGCGCAGATGTCGGCAAGTTCGAACAACTGACACTCGACAAGACGCCGGTCAGCACTACCGTCACCGACGAGCCTGGCACCCCAGGCAACGAAGGCGACATCGTCAAGGTCACCATCACGGCCGACCAGACCTCGGTGGCCGAGAACGTCAAGCCGACCTTCACCGTGCACATCAACACCGCCCTGGCTCACGACCTGGTCGTGACCCTGAGCAACAATGCCCAGGTCACCATCAAGGCTGGCGAAACCAGCGCGCCGTACACTCACGACGCGCAAGGCGATGACGTCTACCAGGACGCTGGCCAGATCAGCCTGGGCATCAACTCGGCGGTAGACGCCACTGGTGCGACCTTCGAGAACCTCGAACTGGGCGGTGCGGCTTCGGTCCAAGTGACCGACACCCTCGACGAAGTGGTGGCCAAGCTGACCGCCACCCCGTCGGTCACCGAAGGCGGCGAGATCACCTACACCATCACGCTGACCAACAAAGACGGTCTGCCGATCAACAACCACTCGGAGCTGTACTTCAAGCTGACCGACGGCACCACTGTCGTTGTGGCAGCGAACAGCACTACGGGCTCGGCTACTGCAACCGCCCCGGACAACGTCTATGTCGGCACTAACGCGCCGGTGGTCAATGCCATCGACGCGGTCAGCGGTGCAGATGCGTGGAAGTTCGAAAACCTGAACCTGGACAAGACCCCGGTCAGCACCCAGGTCACCGACGAGCCAGGTACCCCAGGCAGCGAAGGCGACATCGTCAAGGTCACCATCACGGCCGACCAGACCTCGGTGGCCGAGAACGTCAAGCCGACCTTCACCGTACATATCAACACCGCCTTGGCCCACGATTTGGTCGTGACCCTGAGCAACAATGCCCAGGTCACCATCAAGGCTGGCGAAACCAGCGCGCCGTACACCCACGACGCGCAAGGCGATGACGTCTACCAGGACGCTGGCCAGATCAGCCTGGGCATCAACTCGGCGGTGGACGCCACTGGTGCTGCGTTCGAGAACCTGGAACTGGGCGGCAACGCTTCGGTTCAAGTGACTGACACCCTCGACGAAGTCGTGGCCAAGTTGACCGCCACCCCGTCGGTCACCGAAGGCGGCGAGATCACCTACACCATCACGCTGACCAACAAAGACGGTCTGCCGATCAACAACCACTCGGAGCTGTACTTCAAGCTGACCGACGGCACCACTGTCGTCGTGGCAGCCAACAGCACCACTGGTTCGGCTACTGCAACCGCCCCGGACAACGTCTATGTCGGCACTAACGCGCCGGTGGTCAATGCCATCGACGCGGTCAGCGGTGCAGATGCGTGGAAGTTCGAAAACCTGAACCTGGACAAGACCCCGGTCAGCACCCAGGTCACCGACGAGCCAGGTACCCCAGGCAGCGAAGGCGACATCGTCAAGGTCACCATCACGGCCGACCAGACTTCGGTAGCCGAGAACGTCAAACCGACCTTCACCGTACATATCAACACCGCCTTGGCCCACGACCTGGTCGTGACCCTGAGCAACAATGCCCAGGTCACCATCAAGGCTGGCGAAACCAGCGCACCGTACACCCACGACGCGCAGGGCGATGACGTCTATCAGGATGCGGGCCAGATCAGCCTGGGTATCAACTCGGCGGTGGACGCCACCGGCGCTGCGTTCGAGAACCTTGAGTTGGGCGGTGCTGCTTCGGTTCAAGTCACCGACACCCTCGACGAAGTGGTGGCCAAGCTGACCGCGACCCCGTCGGTCACTGAAGGCGGCGAGATCACCTACACCATCACGCTGACCAACAAAGACGGTCTGCCGATCAACAACCACTCGGAGCTGTACTTCAAGCTGACCGACGGCACCACCGTCGTCGTGGCAGCGAACAGCACCACCGGTTCGGCCACTGCAGCCGCCCCGGACAACGTCTATGTCGGCACCAACGCGCCGGTGGTCAATGCCATCGACGCGGTCAGCGGCGCAGATGCGTGGAAGTTTGAAAACCTGAACCTGGACAAGACCCCGGTCAGCACCGAGGTCACCGACGAGCCAGGTACCCCAGGCAGCGAAGGCGACCTGGTCAAAGTCACCATCACGGCTGACCAGACCTCGGTGGCCGAGAACGTCAAGCCGACCTTCACCGTACACATCAACACCGCCCTGGCTCACGACCTGGTCGTGACCCTGAGCAACAATGCTCAGGTCACCATCAAGGCCGGCGAAACCAGCGCGCCGTACACTCACGACGCGCAAGGCGATGACGTCTACCAGGATGCTGGCGAAATCAGCCTGGGCATCAACTCGGCGGTAGACGCCACTGGTGCGACCTTCGAGAACCTCGAGCTGGGCGGTGCGGCTTCGGTCCAAGTGACCGACACCCTCGACGAAGTGGTGGCCAAGCTGACCGCGACCCCGTCGGTCACCGAAGGCGGCGAGATCACCTACACCATCACGCTGACCAACAAAGATGGTCTGCCGATCAACAACCACTCGGAGCTGTACTTCAAGCTGACCGACGGCACCACTGTCGTCGTGGCAGCGAACAGCACCACCGGTTCGGCCACTGCAACCGCCCCGGACAATGTCTATGTCGGCACTAACGCGCCGGTGGTCAATGCCATCGACGCGGTCAGCGGTGCAGATGCGTGGAAGTTCGAAAACCTGAACCTGGACAAGACCCCGGTCAGCACCCAGGTCACCGACGAGCCAGGTACCCCAGGCAGCGAAGGCGACATCGTCAAGGTCACCATCACGGCCGACCAGACTTCGGTAGCCGAGAACGTCAAACCGACCTTCACCGTACATATCAACACCGCCTTGGCCCACGACCTGGTCGTGACCCTGAGCAACAATGCCCAGGTCACCATCAAGGCCGGCGAAACCAGCGCGCCGTACACTCACGACGCGCAAGGCGATGACGTCTACCAGGACGCTGGCCAGATCAGCCTGGGCATCAACTCGGCGGTAGACGCCACTGGTGCGACCTTCGAGAACCTCGAACTGGGCGGTGCGGCTTCGGTCCAAGTGACCGACACCCTCGACGAAGTGGTGGCCAAGCTGACCGCGACCCCGTCGGTCACCGAAGGCGGCGAGATCACCTACACCATCACGCTGACCAACAAAGATGGTCTGCCGATCAACAACCACTCGGAGCTGTACTTCAAGCTGACCGACGGCACCACTGTCGTCGTGGCAGCGAACAGCACCACCGGTTCGGCCACTGCAACCGCCCCGGACAATGTCTATGTCGGCACTAACGCGCCGGTGGTCAATGCCATCGACGCGGTCAGCGGTGCAGATGCGTGGAAGTTCGAAAACCTGAACCTGGACAAGACCCCGGTCAGCACCCAGGTCACCGACGAGCCAGGTACCCCAGGCAACGAAGGCGACATCGTCAAGGTCACCATCACGGCCGACCAGACTTCGGTGGCCGAGAACGTCAAACCGACCTTCACCGTACATATCAACACCGCCCTGGCTCACGACCTGGTCGTGACCCTGAGCAACAATGCCCAGGTCACCATCAAGGCCGGCGAAACCAGCGCGCCGTACACTCACGACGCGCAAGGCGATGACGTCTACCAAGATGCTGGCGAAATCAGCCTGGGTATCACCTCGGCAGTGGACGCCACTGGCGCTACGTTCGAGAACCTGCAACTGGGCGGTGCGGCTACCGTTCAGGTTACCGACACCACCGACGAAGTGGTGGCCAAGCTGACCGCGACCCCTTCTGTCACCGAAGGTGGTGAGATCACCTACACCATCACCCTGACCAACAAAGATGGTCTGCCGATCAACAACCACAGTGCATTGACCTTCACGCTGAGCGACGGCAAAACCGTCATCACCGTGCCGGCCAACGGTACCGTGGGTACTGCTACCGTGACTGCCCCGGACAACGTCTACGTTGGCACCAACGACCCGGTGATCAAATCGATCGCAACCGTTGAAGGCGCGGATGTCGGCAAGTTTGAACAACTGACACTCGACAAGACCCCGGTCAGCACGTCGGTTACCGACGAGCCGGGCACCCCAGGCAACGAAGGCGATCTGGTCAAGGTCACCATCACGGCCGACCAGACCTCGGTAGCCGAGAACGTCAAACCGACCTTCACTGTGCACATCAACACCGCCCTGGCCCACGACCTGGTCGTGACCCTGAGCAACAACGCCCAGGTCACCATCAAGGCCGGCGAAACCAGCGCGCCGTACACCCACGCTGCACAAGGTGATGACGTTTACAACGACGCTGGCCAGATCAGCCTGGGCATCACGTCTGCTGTGGATGTAGACGGTCGCACCTTCGAAAATCTGGAGCTGGGCGGTGCCGCGAAGGTGGATGTCACCGACACCACCGACGAAGTCGTGGCCAAGCTGACCGCGACGCCTTCGGTGACCGAAGGCGGTGAGATCACTTACACCATCACGCTGACCAACAAAGACGGCTTGCCGATCAACAACCACAGTGCATTGACCTTCACGCTGAGCGACGGCAAAACCGTCATCACCGTGCCGGCCAACGGTACTGTGGGTACTGCTACCGTGACTGCCCCGGACAACGTCTACGTCGGCACCAACGACCCTGTGATCAAATCGATCGCAACCGTTGAAGGCGCAGATGTCGGCAAGTTCGAGCAACTGACGCTGGACAAAACCCCGGTCAGCACGTCGGTTACCGACGAGCCAGGTACGCCGGGCAACGAAGGCGACCTGGTCAAAGTCACCATCACGGCTGACCAGACCTCGGTGGCCGAGAACGTCAAACCGACCTTCACCGTGCACATCAACACCGCCCTGGCTCACGACCTGGTCGTGACCCTGAGCAACAATGCTCAGGTCACCATCAAGGCCGGCGAAACCAGCGCGCCGTACACCCACGCTGCGCAAGGCGATGACGTCTACAACGATGCTGGCCAGATCAGCCTGGGTATCAATTCGGCGGTAGACGTCACTGGCGCTAAGTTCGAGAACCTGCAACTGGGCGGTGCGGCTACCGTTCAGGTTACCGACACCACCGACGAAGTGGTGGCCAAGCTGACCGCGACCCCTTCGGTCACCGAAGGTGGTGAGATCACCTACACCATCACCCTGACCAACAAAGATGGTCTGCCGATCAACAACCACAGTGCATTGACCTTCACGCTGAGCGACGGCAAAACCGTCATCACTGTGCCGGCCAACGGCACCGTGGGTACTGCTACCGTGACTGCCCCGGACAACGTCTACGTCGGTACCAACGACCCGGTGATCAAATCGATCGCAACCGTTGAAGGCGCAGATGTCGGCAAGTTCGAACAACTGACACTCGACAAGACCCCGGTCAGCACGTTGGTTACCGACGAGCCGGGTACGCCGGGCAACGAAGGCGACCTGGTCAAGGTCACCATCACGGCCGACCAGACTTCGGTGGCCGAGAACGTCAAGCCGACCTTCACCGTGCACATCAACACCGCCCTGGCTCACGACCTGGTCGTGACCCTGAGCAACAACGCTCAGGTCACCATCAAGGCCGGCGAAACCAGCGCGCCGTACACCCACGCTGCGCAAGGCGATGACGTCTACAACGATGCTGGCCAGATCAGCCTGGGTATCAATTCGGCGGTAGACGTCACTGGCGCTAAGTTCGAGAACCTGCAACTGGGCGGTGCGGCTACCGTTCAGGTTACCGACACCACCGACGAAGTGGTGGCCAAGCTGACCGCGACCCCTTCGGTCACCGAAGGTGGTGAGATCACCTACACCATCACCCTGACCAACAAAGATGGTCTGCCGATCAACAACCACAGTGCATTGACCTTCACGCTGAGCGACGGCAAAACCGTCATCACTGTGCCGGCCAACGGCACCGTGGGTACTGCTACCGTGACTGCCCCGGACAACGTCTACGTCGGTACCAACGACCCGGTGATCAAATCGATCGCAACCGTTGAAGGCGCAGATGTCGGCAAGTTCGAACAACTGACACTCGACAAGACCCCGGTCAGCACTACCGTCACCGACGAGCCTGGCACTCCAGGCAACCCGGGCGGCAGCAACGAAGGCGACCTGGTCAAGGTCACTATCACGGCCGACCAGACTTCGGTGGCCGAGAACGTCAAGCCGACCTTCACTGTGCACGTCAACCAGCCGCTGGCTCACGACCTGGTCGTGACCCTGAGCAACAATGCCCAGGTCACCATCAAGGCCGGTGAAACCAGCGCGCCGTACACCCACGACGCGCAAGGCGATGACGTCTACAACGACGCTGGCCAGATCAGCCTGGGCATCACGTCTGCTGTGGATGTAGACGGTCGCACCTTCGAGAACCTGCAACTGGGCGGCAACGCTTCGGTTCAAGTGACCGACACCACCGACGAAGTAGTGGCCAAGCTGACTGCCACCCCTTCGGTCACCGAAGGTGGTGAGATCACCTACACCATTACCCTGACCAACAAAGACGGTCTGCCGATCAATAACCACAGTGCATTGACCTTCACGCTGAGCGACGGCAAAACCGTCATCACCGTGCCGGCTAATGGCACCGTGGGTACTGCTACCGTGACTGCCCCGGACAACGTCTACGTTGGCACCAACGACCCTGTGATCAAATCGATCGCTACCGTTGAAGGCGCGGATTTCGGCAAGTTCGAGCAACTGACACTCGACAAGACCCCGGTCAGCACTACCGTCACCGACGAGCCTGGCACTCCAGGCAACCCGGGCGGCAGCAACGAAGGCGACCTGGTCAAGGTCACTATTACTGCTGACCAGACCTCGGTGGCCGAGAACGTCAAACCGACCTTCACCGTGCACATCAACACCGCCCTGGCCCACGACCTGGTCGTGACCCTGAGCAACAACGCCCAGGTCACCATCAAGGCCGGCGAAACCAGCGCGCCGTACACCCACGCTGCACAAGGTGATGACGTTTACAACGACGCTGGCCAGATCAGCCTGGGCATCACGTCTGCTGTGGATGTAGACGGTCGCACCTTCGAAAATCTGGAGCTGGGCGGTGCCGCGAAGGTGGATGTCACCGACACCACCGACGAAGTCGTGGCCAAGCTGACCGCGACGCCTTCGGTGACCGAAGGCGGTGAGATCACTTACACCATCACGCTGACCAACAAAGACGGCTTGCCGATCAACAACCACAGTGCATTGACCTTCACGCTGAGCGACGGCAAAACCGTCATCACCGTGCCGGCCAACGGTACTGTGGGTACTGCTACCGTGACTGCCCCGGACAACGTCTACGTCGGCACCAACGACCCTGTGATCAAATCGATCGCAACCGTTGAAGGCGCAGATGTCGGCAAGTTCGAGCAACTGACGCTGGACAAAACCCCGGTCAGCACGTCGGTTACCGACGAGCCAGGTACGCCGGGCAACGAAGGCGACCTGGTCAAAGTCACCATCACGGCTGACCAGACCTCGGTGGCTGAGAACGTCAAACCGACCTTCACCGTGCACATCAACACCGCCCTGGCCCACGATCTGGTCGTGACCCTGAGCAACAATGCTCAGGTCACTATCAAGGCCGGCGAAACCAGCGCGCCGTACACCCACGCTGCTCAGGGTGATGACGTTTACAACGACGCTGGCCAGATCAGCCTGGGTATCACCTCGGCGGTGGACGCCACTGGTGCGACCTTCGAGAACCTCGAGTTGGGCGGTGCGGCTTCGGTTCAAGTGACCGACACCACCGACGAAGTCGTGGCCAAGCTGACCGCGACCCCGTCGGTCACCGAAGGCGGTGAGATCACTTACACCATTACGCTGACCAACAAAGACGGCTTGCCGATCAACAACCACAGTGCATTGACCTTCACGCTGAGCGACGGCAAAACCGTCATCACCGTGCCGGCCAACGGCACCGTGGGTACTGCCACCGTCACTGCCCCGGACAACGTCTACGTCGGCGCTAACGACCCTGTCGTGAAGTCGATCGCTACCGTTGAAGGTGCGGATGTCGGCAAGTTCGAACAACTGACACTCGACAAGACCCCGGTCAGCACGTCGGTTACCGACGAGCCGGGCACCCCAGGCAACGAAGGCGATCTGGTCAAGGTCACCATCACGGCCGACCAGACCTCGGTAGCCGAGAACGTCAAACCGACCTTCACCGTGCACATCAACACCGCCCTGGCTCACGACCTGGTCGTGACCCTGAGCAACAATGCCCAGGTCACCATCAAGGCCGGCGAAACCAGCGCGCCATACACCCACGCTGCTCAGGGTGATGACGTTTACAACGACGCTGGCCAGATCAGCCTGGGTATCACCTCGGCGGTGGACGCCACTGGTGCGACCTTCGAGAACCTCGAGTTGGGCGGTGCGGCTTCGGTTCAAGTGACCGACACCACCGACGAAGTCGTGGCCAAGCTGACCGCGACCCCGTCGGTCACCGAAGGCGGTGAGATCACTTACACCATTACGCTGACCAACAAAGACGGCTTGCCGATCAACAACCACAGTGCATTGACCTTCACGCTGAGCGACGGCAAAACCGTCATCACCGTGCCGGCCAACGGCACCGTGGGTACTGCCACCGTCACTGCCCCGGACAACGTCTACGTCGGCGCTAACGACCCTGTCGTGAAGTCGATCGCTACCGTTGAAGGTGCGGATGTCGGCAAGTTCGAACAACTGACACTCGACAAGACCCCGGTCAGCACGTCGGTTACCGACGAGCCGGGCACCCCAGGCAACGAAGGCGATCTGGTCAAGGTCACCATCACGGCCGACCAGACCTCGGTAGCCGAGAACGTCAAACCGACCTTCACCGTGCACATCAACACCGCCCTGGCTCACGACCTGGTCGTGACCCTGAGCAACAATGCCCAGGTCACCATCAAGGCCGGCGAAACCAGCGCGCCATACACCCACGCTGCTCAGGGTGATGACGTTTACAACGACGCTGGCCAGATCAGCCTGGGCATCACGTCTGCTGTGGATGTAGACGGTCGCACCTTCGAGAACCTGCAACTGGGCGGCAACGCTTCGGTTCAAGTGACTGACACCACCGACGAAGTAGTGGCCAAGTTGACCGCGACGCCTTCGGTGACCGAAGGCGGTGAGATCACTTACACCATCACGCTGACCAACAAAGACGGCTTGCCGATCAACAACCACAGTGCATTGACCTTCACGCTGAGCGACGGCAAAACCGTCATCACCGTGCCGGCCAACGGCACCGTGGGCACTGCCACCGTCACTGCCCCGGACAACGTCTACGTCGGCGCTAACGACCCTGTCGTGAAGTCGATCGCAACCGTTGAAGGCGCAGATGTCGGCAAGTTCGAGCAACTGACGCTGGACAAAACCCCGGTCAGCACGTCGGTTACCGACGAGCCAGGTACGCCGGGCAACGAAGGCGACCTGGTCAAAGTCACCATCACGGCTGACCAGACCTCGGTGGCCGAGAACGTCAAGCCGACCTTCACCGTGCACATCAACACCGCCCTGGCCCACGATTTGGTCGTGACCCTGAGCAACAATGCTCAGGTCACCATCAAGGCCGGCGAAACCAGCGCGCCGTACACCCACGCTGCTCAGGGTGATGACGTTTACAACGACGCTGGCCAGATCAGCCTGGGTATCACCTCGGCGGTGGACGCCACTGGTGCGACCTTCGAGAACCTCGAGTTGGGCGGTGCCGCGAAGGTGGATGTCACCGACACCACCGACGAAGTCGTGGCCAAGCTGACCGCGACCCCTTCGGTGACCGAAGGCGGCGAGATCACTTACACCATCACGCTGACCAACAAAGACGGCTTGCCGATCAACAACCACAGTGCATTGACCTTCACGCTGAGCGACGGCAAAACCGTCATCACCGTGCCGGCTAATGGCACCGTGGGCACTGCCACCGTGACTGCCCCGGACAACGTCTACGTTGGCACCAACGACCCTGTGATCAAATCGATCGCAACCGTTGAAGGCGCAGATGTCGGCAAGTTCGAGCAACTGACCCTCGACAAAACCCCGGTCAGCACGTCGGTTACCGACGAGCCAGGTACGCCGGGCAACGAAGGCGACCTGGTCAAGGTCACTATTACTGCTGACCAGACCTCGGTGGCTGAGAACGTCAAACCGACCTTCACCGTACACATCAACACCGCCCTGGCTCACGACCTGGTCGTGACCCTGAGCAACAATGCCCAGGTCACCATCAAGGCCGGCGAAACTAGCGCGCCATACACCCACGCTGCGCAGGGCGATGACGTCTACAACGACGCTGGCCAGATCAGCCTGGGCATCACGTCTGCTGTGGATGTAGACGGTCGCACCTTCGAAAACCTGGAGCTGGGCGGTGCCGCGAAGGTGGATGTCACCGACACCACCGACGAAGTCGTGGCCAAGCTGACCGCGACCCCTTCGGTCACCGAAGGCGGCGAGATCACTTACACCATCACGCTGACCAACAAAGACGGCTTGCCGATCAACAACCACAGTGCATTGACCTTCACGCTGAGCGACGGCAAAACCGTCATCACCGTGCCGGCCAACGGCACCGTGGGTACTGCCACTGTCACTGCCCCGGACAACGTCTACGTTGGCACCAACGACCCTGTGATCAAATCGATCGCAACCGTTGAAGGCGCAGATGTCGGCAAGTTCGAACAACTGACACTCGACAAGACCCCGGTCAGCACT
Organism: Pseudomonas sp. CIP-10; assembly: GCF_020911845.1. Taxonomy (NCBI): domain Bacteria; kingdom Pseudomonadati; phylum Pseudomonadota; class Gammaproteobacteria; order Pseudomonadales; family Pseudomonadaceae; genus Pseudomonas; species Pseudomonas sp. CIP-10. The sequence continues at coordinate 230,403 of NZ_CP087160.1, forward strand.
ACCGTCACCGACGAGCCTGGTACCCCAGGCAACCCGGGCGGCAGCAACGAAGGCGACCTGGTCAAGGTCACTATCACGGCCGACCAGACTTCGGTGGCCGAGAACGTCAAGCCGACCTTCACCGTGCACGTCAACCAGCCGCTGGCTCACGACCTGGTCGTGACCCTGAGCAACAATGCTCAGGTCACCATCAAGGCCGGCGAAACCAGCGCGCCGTACACCCACGCTGCACAAGGCGATGACGTTTACAACGACGCTGGCCAGATCAGCCTGGGTATCAACTCGGCGGTGGACGCCACTGGTGCGACCTTCGAGAACCTCGAGTTGGGCGGTGCGGCTTCGGTTCAAGTGACCGACACCACCGACGAAGTCGTGGCCAAGCTGACCGCGACCCCGTCGGTCACCGAAGGCGGTGAGATCACTTACACCATTACGCTGACCAACAAAGACGGCTTGCCGATCAACAACCACAGTGCATTAACCTTCACGCTGAGCGACGGCAAAACCGTCATCACCGTGCCGGCCAACGGTACCGTAGGTACTGCTACCGTCACTGCCCCGGACAACGTCTACGTCGGCGCTAACGACCCTGTCGTGAAGTCGATCGCTACCGTTGAAGGCGCGGATGTCGGCAAGTTCGAGCAACTGACACTCGACAAGACCCCGGTCAGCACTACCGTCACCGACGAGCCTGGTACCCCAGGCAACCCGGGCGGCAGCAACGAAGGCGACCTGGTCAAGGTCACCATCACGGCCGACCAGACTTCGGTGGCCGAGAACGTCAAGCCGACCTTCACTGTGCACGTCAACCAGCCGCTGGCTCACGACCTGGTCGTGACCCTGAGCAACAATGCCCAGGTCACCATCAAGGCCGGCGAAACCAGCGCGCCGTACACCCACGCTGCGCAGGGCGATGACGTCTACAACGACGCTGGCCAGATCAGCCTGGGCATCACGTCTGCTGTGGATGTAGACGGTCGCACCTTCGAAAACCTGGAGCTGGGCGGTGCCGCGAAGGTGGATGTCACCGACACCACCGACGAAGTCGTGGCCAAGCTGACCGCGACCCCTTCGGTGACCGAAGGTGGTGAGATCACCTACACCATCACGCTGACCAACAAAGACGGCTTGCCGATCAACAACCACAGTGCATTGACCTTTACGCTGAGCGACGGCAAAACCGTCATCACCGTGCCGGCTAATGGTACCGTGGGTACTGCCACTGTCACTGCCCCGGACAACGTCTACGTCGGCGCTAACGACCCTGTCGTGAAGTCGATCGCAACCGTTGAAGGCGCGGATGTCGGCAAGTTCGAGCAACTGACGCTGGACAAGACCCCGGTCAGCACTACCGTCACCGACGAGCCTGGTACCCCAGGCAACCCGGGCGGCAGCAACGAAGGCGACCTGGTCAAGGTCACCATCACGGCCGACCAGACTTCGGTGGCCGAGAACGTCAAACCGACCTTCACCGTGCACATCAACACTGCCCTGGCTCACGACCTGGTCGTGACCCTGAGCAACAATGCTCAGGTCACCATCAAGGCCGGCGAAACCAGCGCGCCGTACACCCACGCTGCACAAGGCGATGACGTTTACAACGACGCTGGCCAGATCAGCCTGGGCATCACGTCTGCTGTGGATGTAGACGGTCGCACCTTCGAAAACCTGGAGCTGGGCGGTGCGGCTTCGGTTCAAGTGACCGACACCACCGACGAAGTGGTGGCCAAGCTGACTGCTACCCCGTCGGTGACCGAAGGCGGCGAGATCACCTACACCATCACGCTGACCAACAAAGACGGCTTGCCGATCAACAACCACAGTGCATTGACCTTCACGCTGAGCGACGGCAAAACCGTCATCACCGTGCCGGCCAACGGCACCGTGGGCACTGCCACCGTCACTGCCCCGGACAACGTCTACGTCGGTACCAACGACCCGGTGATCAAATCGATCGCAACCGTTGAAGGTGCGGATGTCGGCAAGTTCGAGCAACTGACCCTCGACAAAACCCCGGTCAGCACGTCGGTTACCGACGAGCCAGGTACGCCGGGCAACGAAGGCGACCTGGTCAAAGTCACCATTACGGCTGACCAGACTTCGGTGGCCGAGAACGTCAAACCGACGTTCACCGTGCACGTCAACCAGCCGCTGGCTCACGACCTGGTCGTGACCCTGAGCAACAATGCCCAGGTCACCATCAAGGCTGGCGAAACCAGCGCACCGTACACCCACGACGCGCAGGGCGATGACGTCTATCAGGACGCTGGCCAGATCAGCCTGGGTATCAACTCGGCAGTAGACGCCACTGGCGCTGCGTTCGAGAACCTCGAGTTGGGCGGTGCTGCTTCGGTCCAAGTGACCGATACCACCGACGAAGTGGTGGCCAAGTTGACCGCGACCCCGTCGGTCACCGAAGGCGGCGAGATCACCTACACCATCACCCTGACCAACAAAGATGGTCTGCCGATCAACAACCACAGTGCATTGACCTTCACGCTGAGCGACGGCAAAACCGTCATCACCGTGCCGGCCAACGGTACCGTGGGTACTGCTACCGTGACTGCCCCGGACAACGTCTACGTTGGCACCAACGACCCTGTGATCAAATCGATCGCTACCGTTGAAGGCGCGGATGTCGGCAAGTTCGAGCAACTGACCCTCGACAAGACGCCGGTCAGCACTACCGTCACCGACGAGCCTGGTACCCCAGGCAACCCGGGCGGCAGCAACGAAGGCGACCTGGTCAAGGTCACCATCACGGCCGACCAGACTTCGGTGGCCGAGAACGTCAAGCCGACCTTCACCGTGCACATCAACACCGCCCTGGCTCACGACCTGGTCGTGACCCTGAGCAACAATGCTCAGGTCACCATCAAGGCCGGCGAAACCAGCGCGCCGTACACCCACGCTGCGCAAGGCGATGACGTCTACAACGACGCTGGCCAGATCAGCCTGGGCATCACCTCGGCGGTGGACGCCACTGGTGCGACCTTCGAGAACCTCGAGTTGGGCGGTGCGGCTTCGGTTCAAGTGACTGACACCACCGACGAAGTAGTGGCCAAGTTGACCGCGACCCCTTCGGTCACCGAAGGCGGCGAGATCACTTACACCATCACCCTGACCAACAAAGATGGTCTGCCGATCAACAACCACAGTGCATTGACCTTCACGCTGAGCGACGGCAAAACCGTCATCACCGTGCCGGCCAACGGTACCGTGGGTACTGCCACTGTCACTGCCCCGGACAACGTCTACGTCGGCGCTAACGACCCTGTCGTGAAGTCGATCGCAACCGTTGAAGGCGCGGATGTCGGCAAGTTCGAGCAACTGACACTCGACAAGACCCCGGTCAGCACTACCGTCACCGACGAGCCTGGTACCCCAGGCAACCCGGGCGGCAGCAACGAAGGCGACCTGGTCAAGGTCACCATCACGGCCGACCAGACTTCGGTGGCCGAGAACGTCAAGCCGACCTTCACTGTGCACGTCAACCAGCCGCTGGCTCACGACCTGGTCGTGACCCTGAGCAACAATGCCCAGGTCACCATCAAGGCCGGCGAAACCAGCGCGCCGTACACCCACGCTGCGCAGGGCGATGACGTCTACAACGACGCTGGCCAGATCAGCCTGGGCATCACGTCTGCTGTGGATGTAGACGGTCGCACCTTCGAAAACCTGGAGCTGGGCGGTGCCGCGAAGGTGGATGTCACCGACACCACCGACGAAGTCGTGGCCAAGCTGACCGCGACCCCGTCGGTCACCGAAGGCGGTGAGATCACTTACACCATTACGCTGACCAACAAAGACGGCTTGCCGATCAACAACCACAGTGCATTAACCTTCACGCTGAGCGACGGCAAAACCGTCATCACCGTGCCGGCCAACGGTACCGTAGGTACTGCTACCGTCACTGCCCCGGACAACGTCTACGTCGGCGCTAACGACCCTGTCGTGAAGTCGATCGCTACCGTTGAAGGCGCGGATGTCGGCAAGTTCGAGCAACTGACACTCGACAAGACCCCGGTCAGCACTACCGTCACCGACGAGCCTGGTACCCCAGGCAACCCGGGCGGCAGCAACGAAGGCGACCTGGTCAAGGTCACCATCACGGCCGACCAGACTTCGGTGGCCGAGAACGTCAAGCCGACCTTCACTGTGCACGTCAACCAGCCGCTGGCTCACGACCTGGTCGTGACCCTGAGCAACAATGCCCAGGTCACCATCAAGGCCGGCGAAACCAGCGCGCCGTACACCCACGCTGCGCAGGGCGATGACGTCTACAACGACGCTGGCCAGATCAGCCTGGGCATCACGTCTGCTGTGGATGTAGACGGTCGCACCTTCGAAAACCTGGAGCTGGGCGGTGCCGCGAAGGTGGATGTCACCGACACCACCGACGAAGTCGTGGCCAAGCTGACCGCGACCCCTTCGGTCACCGAAGGCGGCGAGATCACTTACACCATCACGCTGACCAACAAAGACGGCTTGCCGATCAACAACCACAGTGCATTAACCTTCACGCTGAGCGACGGCAAAACCGTCATCACCGTGCCGGCCAACGGTACCGTAGGTACTGCTACCGTCACTGCCCCGGACAACGTCTACGTCGGCGCTAACGACCCTGTCGTGAAGTCGATCGCTACCGTTGAAGGCGCGGATGTCGGCAAGTTCGAGCAACTGACACTCGACAAGACCCCGGTCAGCACGTCGGTCACCGACGAGCCGGGCACCCCAGGCAACGAAGGCGATCTGGTCAAGGTCACCATCACGGCCGACCAGACCTCGGTAGCCGAGAACGTCAAACCGATCTTCACTGTGCACGTCAACCAGCCGCTGGCCCACGACTTGGTCGTGACCCTGAGCAACAATGCCCAGGTCACCATCAAGGCCGGCGAAACCAGCGCGCCGTACACCCACGCTGCTCAGGGCGATGACGTCTACAACGATGCCGGCCAGATCAGCCTGGGTATCACCTCGGCAGTGGACGCCACTGGTGCGACCTTCGAGAACCTCGAGTTGGGCGGTGCGGCTTCGGTTCAAGTGACCGACACCACCGACGAAGTAGTGGCCAAGCTGACCGCGACGCCTTCGGTGACCGAAGGCGGTGAGATCACTTACACCATCACGCTGACCAACAAAGACGGCTTGCCGATCAACAACCACAGTGCATTGACCTTCACGCTGAGCGACGGCAAAACCGTCATCACTGTGCCGGCCAACGGCACCGTGGGTACTGCTACCGTCACTGCCCCGGACAACGTCTACGTCGGCGCTAACGACCCTGTCGTGAAGTCGATCGCAACCGTTGAAGGCGCAGATGTCGGCAAGTTCGAACAACTGACACTCGACAAGACCCCGGTCAGCACGTCGGTCACCGACGAGCCGGGCACCCCAGGCAACGAAGGCGATCTGGTCAAGGTCACCATCACGGCCGACCAGACCTCGGTAGCCGAGAACGTCAAACCGATCTTCACTGTGCACGTCAACCAGCCGCTGGCCCACGACTTGGTCGTGACTCTGAGCAACAATGCCCAGGTCACCATCAAGGCCGGCGAAACCAGCGCGCCGTACACCCACGCTGCTCAGGGCGATGACGTCTACAACGATGCCGGCCAGATCAGCCTGGGTATCACCTCGGCAGTGGACGCCACTGGTGCGACCTTCGAGAACCTCGAGTTGGGCGGTGCGGCTTCGGTTCAAGTGACCGACACCACCGACGAAGTAGTGGCCAAGCTGACCGCGACGCCTTCGGTGACCGAAGGCGGTGAGATCACTTACACCATCACGCTGACCAACAAAGACGGCTTGCCGATCAACAACCACAGTGCATTGACCTTCACGCTGAGCGACGGCAAAACCGTCATCACCGTGCCGGCCAACGGTACCGTGGGTACTGCTACCGTGACTGCCCCGGACAACGTCTACGTTGGCACCAACGACCCTGTGATCAAATCGATCGCAACCGTTGAAGGCGCAGATGTCGGCAAGTTCGAACAACTGACACTCGACAAGACCCCGGTCAGCACGTCGGTTACCGACGAGCCGGGCACCCCAGGCAACGAAGGCGACCTGGTCAAGGTCACCATCACGGCCGACCAGACTTCGGTGGCCGAGAACGTCAAGCCGACCTTCACCGTGCACATCAACACCGCCCTGGCCCACGATCTGGTCGTGACCCTGAGCAACAATGCCCAGGTCACCATCAAGGCCGGCGAGACCAGCGCGCCATACACCCACGCTGCGCAAGGCGATGACGTCTACAACGATGCTGGCCAGATCAGCCTGGGTATCAATTCGGCGGTAGACGTCACTGGCGCTAAGTTCGAGAACCTGCAACTGGGCGGTGCGGCTACCGTTCAGGTTACCGACACCACCGACGAAGTGGTGGCCAAGCTGACCGCGACCCCTTCTGTCACCGAAGGTGGTGAGATCACCTACACCATCACCCTGACCAACAAAGATGGTCTGCCGATCAACAACCACAGTGCATTGACCTTCACGCTGAGCGACGGCAAAACCGTCATCACTGTGCCGGCCAACGGCACCGTGGGTACTGCTACCGTGACTGCCCCGGACAACGTCTACGTCGGTACCAACGACCCGGTGATCAAATCGATCGCAACCGTTGAAGGTGCGGATGTCGGCAAATTCGAGCAACTGACGCTGGACAAGACCCCGGTCAGCACCGCTGTGACCGACGAACCAGGTACGGGAACGCCGGGCACCGGCAACCAGGGTGACGTCACCACCGTTGGTATTACCGGCACGTCTTCTCTGACCGAAGGTGAAACCGGCCAGTACACGCTGACCCTGAGCAACGCGTCCAAGTCCGAAGTCACTATCACCCTTAGCTACAGCGGTACCGCCAAAAACGGTGATGACTTCACCGGTGTTGCGACCGTGAAGATTCCGGCCAACAGCACAGGCACGACGTTCAACATCGCTACCCTCGATGACAAACTGGTCGAAGGTACCGAGAACTTCGTCGTGAAGATCGAAGCCGCCACGGGTGGTAACTTCGAGAACCTGCAGGTTGATAGCAGCAAATCGAGCGTGACGACCACCATTCTCGACAATGACCACCTGCCGGTTTCGCCTGGCGGCGCAGTATTTGGCGTGGAGGACACCGATTACGTGTTTGCCTGGAGTGATTTCAAAGTCACTGATGCCGACGGCAACACAAACCTGTCTGTGACCATTACCTCGCTCCCGGCCGCCGGCAACTTGCAGTTCTTCAACGGTACTGCATGGGTAAATGTGGCCGTTGGCCAGGTGGTCAGCCAGGCTGATATCACTGCCAAGAACCTGAAGTTCGTTCCGGCCCTCAACCAGTCGGGTGCGGACAACTACGGTGGTACTGGCGTGGGTAACCAGAAGGCTGACTACGCCCAGTTCAAGTTCAAGCCGAACGATGGCACTAACTTGGGCAGCGAAGTGACCATGAAGGTCGATATCAGCCCGGTTGCCGACAAACCGACCCTGAGCTTCGGCAGCGCCGATATCGAGTCCAAAGGGCTGACCAAGGAAGTCTGGACCAGCCTCAAAGGCCTGGGTACTGGCGGCAACGGCATTACCGGCGAGGATCTGAAGACGGTCTTTGCCAACTCCGGCAGCGCGAACTCCAGCAGCACCACGACCAACGTGCAGTCCGATGGCAGCGTCACCGCTGGCACCGGTTCGAAAACGTCGGGCCTGATCTACCTGGAAGCCGGCAAGGTCTATACCTTCAGTGGCTTGGCCGACGACAGCTTCGTGGTCACCATCGGTGGCAAGACTGTAGTCACGGCCACCTGGGGAGCCGGTGGCGGGGTGTCGGGTACCTTTACCCCAAATACCAGCGGCTACTACCCGATCGAGGTCTACCATGCCAACCAATCCGGTCCAGGCAGCTATGACCTGAACATCCAGGTAGGCTCCGGTGCCGTTACCGACCTGAGCAGCTCGAACGTCAAGATGTACCAGAACGTTACCGAGATGGCGAACGCAGGCCTGGGCGTGTCCGACCTGCACACCGTGAATGGTCAGAGCTACTACGACGGCTACAAGCTCAACGAAGGGCCTGAGGGTGGCTCGGTGAAACTGGTCGGTATTTCCACCGCCCTGACCGACACTGACGGCTCCGAAAGCCTGAACGTGACACTCAGCGGTATCCCGAAAGGTACCGTATTGAGCGATGGTGCAGGCCACACGGTCACGGTTGGTACTGCCCCGGTCGATGTGACAGGCTGGAAACTCAGCAGCCTGACGCTGACCCCGCCGGCCTATTACAAAGGCTCGTTCGACATCACGGTTACCTCGACTGCCACCGAAAGCCTGGGCGGCTCGGCCATCACCACCGGCAATATCCCGGTGACGGTGTACGCTGCGACCTACAAGGCCAGTGTAGGTACCTCGGGCAATGACACGATGACCGGTAGTGAAGGCAACGACATCATCGTCGCTGACGTATCCGGGCTGAACGTGGTTCAGGGCAAGAACTACAACATCGCCTTCATGGTCGATAGCTCGGGCAGTATGAGCGACAAGTCGATTGCCGACGCCAAGACGCAGTTGGCCTCGGTGTTCAACACGCTCAAGGCCAGCCTGGGCTCGGACACCTCGGGTACCGTAAACATCTTCCTGGTCGACTTCGATACCCAGGTAAACAAGAACGTGGCAGTGAACCTTGCCGACCCGGATGCTTTGAGCAAGTTGCAGGCGGTATTGAACTCGATGGTGGGCGGCTACTACGGTGGCGGTACCAACTATGAAGACGCGTTCAAGACCACGTCCAACTTCTTCAACAGCACCATGGCCACCGGCAACAAAGGTGCGGAGAACCTGACTTACTTCATTACCGACGGTAAGCCAACCTATTATCAGAGCGGTGAGTCCACCAACCCTAGCCTGTGGAAGAATGGCAAAAGCCTGGATGATGTAGTCAACGTCAACAATTACAAGATGGGTGACACGTTCAGCGCCTGGGCCGATGCGACTCACAAGGTCGAGATCAGCAGCAATGGTGTGGTCAAAGTGCTGACCTATACCGAGAACCGCCGCGGTGAGTTGGTGCTTGACTCCACCAAGACGGTCGGCACCCTTCACGCACAAGGTGATGGTACCTATGAACTCTCCAGCCTGGACGGTACCGGCTACGCGGATTACTGGAACTACGTCTACTCGGCCGCAGGTTCTACTGAAAGTTTCGCAGTATTGGGCGGCACCAATGGCTTGAGCAAAGTCCAGGCTATCGGCCTGAACAGCGATGTCACGCTGAACGATCTGAAACCTTACGACAGTGCCGGCAAGCCACAGACCAATATCGACCCGTCCGATTTGGCCAAGGCGATTCTCGGTCACTCCGAAGCAACGGTGCCAGGTGCCGACACCATTGATAGTGGTAACGGCAACGACATCATCTTCGGTGACCTGATCACCCTCAACGGTGTCGTCAGCGAGGGTTACCAGGCCCTGCAGACGTACGTTGCACAGAAGAGCGGTGTTGAAGTCAGTGCTGTCACTACCAGCAATGTTCACCAGTACATCACCGAGCACTACACCGAGTTCGATATCTCCGGTGCCAAAGACGGCAATGACATCCTGTCGGGCGGCAATGGCAATGACATCCTCTTCGGCCAAGGTGGCAGCGACACGCTCGATGGTGGCAAAGGTAACGACATCCTGCTGGGCGGTACCGGCAATGACTCCCTGATCGGTGGCCAGGGCGACGATATCCTGATCGGTGGCAGCGGTGCCGACACCTTCGTATGGAAGGCTGGCGACATCGGTAACGACGTGATCAAGGACTTCAACAAGGCCGAGGGTGACCGTATCGACCTGAAGGACCTGCTGCAGGGCGAGAAGGGCAGCACCATCGACAACTACCTGAAGCTCACCACGGTGGAGGGTACGACCACGTTGCAAGTCAGCAGCGAAGGCAAGCTCAACGCCGAAGGTGGTATCGCCAACGCCGACGTGACTATCAAACTGGAAGGGGTGAACTGGTCCAACCAGACGATCAACTCGTTGATCAGCGGTGCCGATCCGACCATCATCATCCACAACAAGGACAGCTGACAGACCACCGGGGCCGCACAGCGGCCCCGGCTCTTTCCTGCTACCCGCCAACAGCGCATACTCTGGCGCCGGGCCTGCGCGCCCGGCGATCTTTGCCTATGCTGCTGTCTACCAACAAGGAACCAACGTGACGAGGGACATCGCCATGTTCTACGTGCAACGCAACGCCGCCGGCCAGTTGCTGCGGGTGGAAGCAGCCGCGTTTGATCAGTTCACCGAAATGCTCCCTTCAGACCATGCCGATATCCAGGAATGGTTTGCCGATGATGTCGTGGAAAACAGCCTCAACCAGCTCAAACAAAGCGACCTGGACATGATCCGCGTGCTTGAGGACCTGATCGACGTGTTGACCGCCAAGGGCGTGTTCAAGATCACCGACCTGCCCGCCGGCGCGCAGGCCAAGCTGCTCAACCGTTCCACGGCGCGCAAGGCGCTCAGCAGCCTCAATAACCTGATTGACGAAGAAGAGCAGGGCGGGCTGATCTGACTGCAGGACGCTCCCGCGAGAGTGATATTGTTATTCCTTAATGGTATTTAAAATATTGGCTTTATGACTTTATAGTCGCTTTCACTGCGTACCCGTCGACCAATCGATGCGCCGCACGACTTGAACCCACACGGGAAATCCCCGTGCGTTTCTGATCGTTGCGCGCCATTGAGGTCGCGCATTGCGTGGGAGTGAAAAATGTCAGCCGCCTTGAACGCCTTGTCGTCCATCGACAGCGCCCAGCCGCAAGTTTTTGAAGTTCGCCCCTTCTCGGGTGCCGTCGGCGTCGAGATCATAGGTCTGGACCTGGCCAAACCGGTCAGCGCCGAGGATTTCACCCGTATCCATCGCGCCCACCTCGACCACCATGTGCTGGTGTTCCGCGACCAGCGTATCAGCCCGGAACAGCAGATCGCCTTTAGCCGCCGCTTCGGTGAGTTACAGATCCATGTGCTCAAGCAGTTCTTGCTGACTGGCCACCCCGAGATCCTGATCGTTTCCAACATCATCGAAAATGGCCAGAACATCGGCCTGGGTGATGCCGGCAAGTTCTGGCATTCGGACCTGTCGTACAAAGAGCTGCCAAGCCTCGGTTCCATGCTGCATGCCCAGGAACTGCCCAGTGAAGGCGGTGACACCTTGTTCGCCGACATGCATAAAGCCTGGGACGCTGTACCTGACACCCTGCGCAAAGTGGTCGAGGGCCGCAGTGCCGCTCACTCCTATACCGCCCGTTACGCTGAAACCAAATTCGAAGGCAACTGGCGCCCGACCCTGACTGCCGAGCAACTGGCGCAGGTAAAGGAGGTCATTCACCCGGTAGTCCGCACCCACCCGGAAAACGGCCGCAAGGCCCTGTTCGTCAGTGAAGGCTTCACCACCCGCATTGTCGGCCTGCCTGATGATGAAAGCCGCGACGTGCTGCAGCAGCTGTATGCCCTTAGCGTGCTGGAGCAGAACATTTACCGCCACCAGTGGCAGCCCCATGACCTGGTGTTCTGGGACAACCGCTCGCTGATCCACTTGGCCACCGGCTGCCCCGCGCACCTGCGGCGCAAGCTGTACCGCACCACCATCCAGGGCGATGCCCCGTTCTGACGACTGAGGAAACCATCATGCGCAAATCCATCAGCCGCCTGGCGGCAAGCATCGGCCTGGGCGCAAGCCTGGTCGTCGGCAGCCTAGCCGCCCCCGCCGTGGCCCAGGCCGAAGGCAAGATCCGTATTGCCGAACAATTCGGCATCGTCTACCTGCTGCTGAACGTGGTGCGTGACCAGCACCTGATTGAGAAACACGGCAAGGAGCAGGGCATCGACATCGAAGTCGATTGGGCGCAGCTGTCGGGTGGTTCGGCCATCAACGACGCATTGTTGTCCGGTTCGGTGGACATCGCCGGCGCCGGTGTCGGGCCGCTGTTGACCGTCTGGGACCGCACCAAGGGCCGGCAGAACGTGAAGGCCGTGGCTTCGCTGGGCAACTTTCCGTACTACCTGGTCAGCAGCAACCCCAACGTGAAGACCATCGCCGACATCTCCGACAAAGACCGTATCGCCGTTCCGGCGGTGGGTGTTTCGGTGCAGTCGCGCTTCCTGCAGTACGCCGCTGCCCAGCAGTGGGGCGACAAGGAATACAACCGCCTCGACAAATACACCTTGGCCGTGCCGCACCCGGACGCCACCGCCGCGCTGTTGGCGGGCGGCACCGAGCTGAACGGGCACTTCTCCAACCCGCCGTTCCAGGACCAGGTGCTGGCCAACAAGGACGTGCACGTGGTGCTCAACAGCTACGACCTGCTCGGCCCCAACTCGCCGACCTTGCTGTTTGCTACTGAGAAGTTCCGCAAGGACAACCCCAAGACCTACAAGGCCTTCGTCGATGCCCTGGCCGAAGCCGCAGACTTCGCCCAGAAAGACAAGGCCGCTGCCGCCGACACCTATATCCGCGTAACCAAGGCCAAGATCGACCGCGACGCGCTGATCAAGCTGATCGACAACCCGCAGTACGAATTTACCGTTACGCCCAAGAACACCTACAAGCTGGCCGATTTTCTCTATCGGGTAGGCGCCATCAAGCACAAGCCGCAATCGTGGAAGGATTACTTCTTCCAGGATGAACGCCCGCTGCAGGGGAGCTGACCGATCATGACCGCCCCATTGCCAGGCCACACGGCCAGCAACCTGAGCCGTGTTGCAGCGCCGCCTTTGCTCAAGGTGGATAACCTCAGCCTCGAATACCGTACCGCGCAACGCGTGGTACGGGCCACCCATCAGGTCAGCTTCGAAGTCGACCGCACTGATCGTTTTGTACTGCTCGGCCCCTCCGGCTGTGGCAAGTCCACCCTGCTCAAAGCCGTGGCCGGTTTTATCCAGCCGCAAGAAGGCCAGATTCTGCTGCAGGGCCAGACAGTTCGTGGCCCAGGCCCGGACCGCATCGTGGTGTTCCAGGAGTTTGACCAGTTGCCGCCGTGGAAAACGGTGAAGCAGAACGTCATCTTTCCGCTGCTGGTGTCTGGCCAACTCAAGCGTGCGGAGGCGGAGGAGCGGGCGCTGCATTATCTGGAGAAGGTCGGTCTGGCCGCCTTTGCCGATGCTTATCCACACACGTTGTCCGGTGGTATGAAGGCACGTGTGGCAATTGCCCGGGCCTTGGCCACCCAGCCCAAGATCCTGTTGATGGATGAGCCGTTCGCCGCCCTGGATGCGCTGACCCGGCGCAAGATGCAGGAAGAGCTGCTGCTGCTGTGGGAGGAAGTGCGGTTCACCCTGTTGTTCGTGACCCACTCCATCGAAGAAGCGCTGGTAGTCGGCAACCGCATCCTGTTGTTGTCGCCCCACCCGGGGCGGGTGCGCGCCGAAGTGCACAGCCATCAATACGGCTTGGGCAGCCTGGGTGGCAGCGACTTCCAGGCCAGTGCCCGGCGTATCCACCGTTTGCTGTTCGATGAAGCCGATATCCCGGAACAGCCTGACAACCTTGGGTTCAACGATATTCGTATCGCCTACTGACAGGAGCCTCAGCCATGACCACTACACCTGTACGCCAGGAATACGAGGTGCAGCTGGAGCCCCTGCTCAGTGTGCCTGTAGAACGACAACTCCCCTTGGCCCAACGCCTGTGGCAGCAAGGCTGGTTGAGAAAGGCGGTCATATTGCTGGTGATCGCTGTGCTATGGGAAGCCGTTGCCCGCTACCAGGACAATGACCTGCTGCTGCCAAGCTTTCTGCAAACCGCCACGGCGCTATGGGACGGCATGATCAGTGGCGAACTGCCCGCCAAGGTCGGTGTTTCGCTGGTAATACTGCTCAAAGGCTATGTGCTGGGTATCGTCCTGGCCTTTGGCCTAACCAGCCTGGCGGTGTCGACCCAATTGGGCCGAGACTTACTGGGCACACTGACCTCGATGTTCAACCCGTTGCCGGCCATTGCCCTGCTGCCGCTGGCCTTGCTGTGGTTCGGGCTGGGTGACAACAGCCTGATCTTCGTGCTGGTGCATTCGGTGCTATGGGCGTTGGCGCTAAATACTTATGCCGGCTTCCTCGGTGTGTCGGAGACGCTGCGCATGGCTGGCCGCAACTATGGTCTGAAGGGCCTGCGGCTGGTATTGCACATCCTCGTGCCAGCAGCCCTGCCGTCGATCTTGTCGGGGTTGAAGATCGGCTGGGCGTTTGCCTGGCGTACCCTTATAGCCGCTGAATTGGTGTTTGGTGCCAGCAGTGGCAAAGGCGGGTTGGGTTGGTACATCTTCCAGAACCGCAACGAACTGTATACCGACAAGGTCTTTGCCGGGTTGGCGGTGGTGATCCTGATCGGTCTGCTGGTGGAAGGGCTGGTGTTCAATACGCTGGAGCGGTTGACGGTGCGGCGATGGGGGATGCAGCGCTAGCAGGTTAGCCAGTACCGGCCTTTTCGCGGCAGATTGACGCTAGAATCCGCGTCTGCGGGATCTTCGTCCTTGAAAGAGGGGCGAGGCGCAGAACCGCCGCGAAAGACCCTGTACTGGCTACAAATTCTGATATTGAGCTGCCGCATTGCTCAGAATCCTGCCAATCTCCTCCCGCAAGCCGGCAGGCTGCTCTACCACCACCCTGTCCCCATGGCTCAACAGCCACCAGCGTAATGGCCAACCGTCACTTACCGTGCCGCGTAACCGATGCCCATGCTCCAGCGCCGTCAGTTGCATGTCGCTGCTCAATGGCGCATCCCGCAACTGCCGCGCCAGTGCATCGCTGATTCGCGCCACCAGCTCCACGCCCTCACCCTGCGATGGCTGCAACGCATCCCCTCGCAGATGTGTCAGCAAGTCGAAATTACCGCGCAATTCGCCCACGGCACTGGCCGACCAGTGCCAACCGAACGGAATGCTCTTGTCATTGCGCTCCAGCGGGAATATCAGCGAAAGCTCGTTGAGGTCACGCTCGACAGTGCGTTTGCTGACCGTGAACCCCACGTCACGCAGGCGCCAGACCAGCTCGGCGCTGGTTATGCCTGGGGAACGGCTGGGCAACTGGCGCAGCAGCGCCCACTGTCGGCTAAGGGTGGCGCGAGTGGTGGCGAACGGCAAAAGATAACGTCCTTGTCTAGGCTTGCCGCAATAGGATGGCGGCATGCGAGGGGCATGGCAATTGGCCACAGCCTGCTCAGATCAAGGAAGTCGCATTTGGTTGCCTCGTGCCGGTTCGTTCGCGACAGGTTTTGACGTGACATCACGCAGAATCACGCCTCATCACAGCCGAAGGTTGGGGTTGTGCGTCGTTCAATGAGGATGAACATGTCTGTTGCCAGCAATATCCATTCGCTACTTGCCCGCCTTCTGCCCGAGCGGGTCATCGCCCCTCCGGCTCCTGTAGGAAAGCGACAGCGGCTGTTCTCCGGTGTGGGCTTGCCCAGCCAGCGGTCGCTGCTGGTCAACCGCCTGGATGAGGCCAACGACCTGCAGGCGGTGTATGTCGACCTGCGCCGCCAGGCATTGCAAGGCAGTGTGCCAGCATTGAACGACCTCGGCTGGATCTGGCTCAACGGCAAGTACTGGCGGGCCGATACCGTGCTGGCCGGGCACCTGTTGCGCATGGCGGCCCTGCAGGGCAATGCTGCTGCCTGGTTCAACCTTGGCCAGCAGCACTACTTCGGCAAAGGCATCGACCCTTCCTATGTGCAGGCGGCGGAGTGTTACCGGCAGGCCTTCGACCGCGGCATGCTGCATGCCGCCGCCGCACTGGGTGACCTGTACGAGGAGGAGGTGTGCGACGGTGACCTGGAGTGGCAGGTTGACCTGGTGCAGGCCTACCAGTGGTTCATGCGTGGCGCCGAACAGGGCGAGGCGCGTTGTCGTTTTGAAGTGGGCTACCGGTTGATGCATGGGCTGCACGTAGAGGCCAACCTCAAGGCAGCGCTGTACTGGCTTGAGCTGGCAGCAGCGGCGGGGGTGGTGCAAGCGGCAGAGGAGCTGGCGGTGCATTTCAGCAGCCGTGATGCGGTGCGGTATCAGGAGTGGCGGGACCGGGCGGTGCAAATGGGCAGCACATTGGCCTTGACCATGAAGCTGGAAGACCAGATCCAGCCCTGAGTATTTCTCTCCAGTGCTGCACAGGATTGCGTAGATCCCGAACCCGGTGCAGCCCCTGTGTGCGGGTTTACCCGCGAAGCGCGCCAGCACTGGCTGAAAAATGAACAACATTTCACCCCGGCTATCCGTCGCCCCCTGTTGACGACAGGGGGATGTCGGGGCGTATATTGATAGTTAGCAAACTATGAATATACTTGGTTCTCTTCATGTCCCTTGATTTCCTGCGCCTGCAAGTCAGCAGTGGCCTGGTAGTTGCTGCCCGCCACTGGCGGCGCATCTGTCATACCGCCTTGACCGGCTACGGCATTTCCGAGGCCTGCGCTGCGCCGTTGTTGATGATCGTGCGCCTGGGCGACGGCGTGCACCAGGTGGCTGTGGCCCAGGCCGCCGGCCTGGAAAGCCCGTCGCTGGTACGCCTGCTTGACCAACTGTGCAAAGCTGGCCTGGTGTGCCGCAGCGAGGACCCACTGGATCGCCGCGCCAAGGCACTGAGCCTGACTGCCGAAGGCCGTGCCCTGGCCGAAGCCATTGAAGCCGAACTGGTGCGCTTGCGCCGCGATGTGCTCGGCGGTATCGATCAGGCCGACCTGGAAGCTGCCTTGCGTGTGCTTCGTGCCTTCGAGGCTGCCGGCCTGGGCAGCGCAGGCGGGGTGGCATGAACGGTTTCTTCAGCTCTGTCCCTCCGGCCCGTGACTGGTTCTACGGCGTGCGCACCTTCGGCGCGTCCATGATTGCCCTGTACATTGCTCTGCTCATGCAACTGCCGCGTCCCTACTGGGCCATGGCGACGGTGTACATCGTCTCCAGCCCCTTCGTCGGCCCGACCAGCTCCAAGGCGTTGTACCGTGCCGTCGGCACGTTGCTCGGCGCTGGCGGGGCAATCTTCCTGGTGCCACCGCTGGTGCAGTCACCGTTGCTGCTGAGCATCGCCATTGCTCTGTGGACCGGCACCTTGCTGTTCCTTTCGCTGAACCTGCGCACGGCCAACAACTACGTGCTGATGCTGGCCGGTTATACCCTGCCGATGATTGCCTTGGCCGTGGTGGATAATCCGCTGGCAGTGTTCGATGTGGCCTCTTCTCGCGCGCAGGAAATCTGTTTGGGAATTGTCTGCGCGGCAGTCGTCGGGGCTATCTTCTGGCCACGCCGGCTGGCACCGGTGGTAGTCGGTGCCACCGGAAACTGGTTCACCGAGGCGATTCGCTACAGCGACACCTACCTGGCCCGCGATGCCAGCGCTGACAAGGTCGGTGGTATGCGCGGGGCGATGGTCACCACCTTCAACTCGCTGGAGTTGATGATCGGTCAGCTCGCCCACGAAGGTGCCGGCCCGCATACCCTGAAGAACGCCCGCGAATTGCGCGGGCGGATGATCCATCTGCTGCCGGTGATCGACGCCCTCGACGATGCACTGGTTGCCCTGGAAGGCCGCGCCCCGGCCCAGTTCGCCCAGCTTCAACCCGTGCTTGAAGCGGCTCGTGAATGGCTCAAAGGCACTGCCGACAGCGCTTCGGTAGCGCACTGGGCCACGTTGCACGAGCAGATCGGCCGCTTGCAGCCCGCTACAGCCGCCCTCGACCAGCGCGCCGAGCTGCTGTTGTCCAACGCCCTGTACCGCCTGACCGAATGGGCCGACCTGTGGCAGGACTGCTGCACCCTGCAGCATGCCCTGCGTACCGATGATGCCAAGCCTTGGCGTGCGGTGTATCGCCACTGGCGGCTGGGCCGCCTGACAGCGTTTTTCGATCGTGGCCTGATGCTGTACTCGGTAGCCTCCACGGTCCTGGCGATCGTGGTCGCCTGCGGCCTGTGGATCGGACTGGGCTGGAACGACGGCGCCAGTGCGGTAATCCTCGCGGCAGTTGCGTGCAGCTTCTTCGCCGCCATGGACGACCCGGCACCGCAGATCTACCGGTTCTTTTTCTGGACGCTGATGTCGGTCATCTTCTCCAGTCTGTACCTGTTTTTGGTACTGCCCAACTTGCACGACTTCCCGATGCTGGTGCTGGCCTTTGCCGTGCCGTTCATCTGCATAGGCACCCTGACCGTACAGCCGCGCTTCTACCTGGGCACCTTGCTGACCATCGTCAACACGTCGACCTTCATCAGCATCCAGGGCGCCTACGACGCCGACTTCTTCACCTTCCTCAACTCCAACCTTGCCGGCCCCGCGGGCCTTCTGTTCGCCTTTATCTGGACCCTGGTGATGCGCCCGTTCGGCGTGGAGCTGGCGGCCAAGCGCATGACCCGCTTCGCCTGGCGCGACATCGTCGAAATGACCGAGACTGCGACCTTGGCCGAGCACCGCCAGGTTGGCGTACAGATGCTCGACCGCCTGATGCAGCACCTGCCACGTCTGTCGCAAACCGGCCAGGACAGTGGCGTGGCACTGCGCGACCTGCGCGTAGGGTTGAACCTGCTCGACCTGCTGGCGTACATGCCGCGCGCCGGCCAGCAGGCTCGCGAGCGCCTGAACACTGTGGTCGAGGAAGTCGGTGCGCACTACGCCGCCTGCCTGCGTGCTGGCGACCGCCTGCATGCCCCGGCCGCACTGTTACGCAACATGGAACGCGCTCGCCTGGCGCTGAACCTGGACGAGCTGTACGAGCGCGGTGATGCCCGCACCCACCTGCTGCATGCCCTGAGCGGCCTGCGCCTGGCGCTGTTGCCTGGTGTGGAGGTGATGCTCGAACCCGCCGAACAACCGCAACTGCCCCCCGGCCTCGACGGAGCACCCCTGTGATTGGTGAACTGGATATCAGCGGGGTGTTCCTGCCCACGCTGCTGGTGATGATGTTTGGCACCTACCTGCTGTTCCTTGGGGTGCACGCGGTGCTGGTGCGCCTGCATTTCTACCGCCTGGTCTGGCACCGGGCGTTGTTCAACGTTGCTCTGTATGCCGTGCTGCTTGGTGCGGTGGACCACTTTTGCCGAAACCTGATGCTGCCATGAAAAAACCTATGCTGACCTTGGGCCGTGTGGTCCTGACCTTGCTGGTAGTGACCTTCGCCGCCGTGCTCGTGTGGCAGATGGTGGTCTACTACATGTTTGCCCCCTGGACCCGTGACGGCCACATACGCGCCGACGTGATCCAGATCGCCCCCGATGTGTCGGGACTGATCCAGAAGGTCGAGGTGCGCGACAACCAGACCGTCAAACGTGGCGACGTGCTGTTCACCATCGACCAGGACCGCTTCACCTTGGCCCTGCGTCAAGCCAAGGCAACCCTTGGCGAGCGCCAGGAGACCCTGGCCCAGGCTTCCCGCGAAGCGCAGCGCAACCGCAAGCTGGGCAACCTGGTGGCCGCCGAGCAACTGGAAGAAAGCCAGTCCCGCGAGGCCCGTGCCCGTTCGGCTGTCAGCGAGGCACAAGTGGCTGTCGATACTGCCCAGCTCAACCTTGACCGCTCGGTGGTGCGCAGCCCGGTAGACGGCTACCTCAACGACCGCGCGCCGCGTAACCACGAGTTCGTCACTGCTGGCCGCCCGGTGCTTTCGGTGGTCGACAGTGCCTCCTACCACGTCGACGGCTACTTCGAGGAAACCAAGCTGGGGGGTATCCATATTGGTGACGCCGTGGATATCCGCGTGATGGGCGACAACACCCGCCTGCGTGGCCATGTGCAGAGCTTCGCCGCTGGCATCGAAGACCGCGACCGCAGCAGTGGCGCCAACTTGCTGCCCAACGTCAACCCGGCGTTCAGTTGGGTACGCCTGGCCCAGCGCATTCCGGTGCGCATCGCCTTTGACGAAGTGCCGCAAGACTTCCGCATGATCGCCGGGCGTACTGCCACGGTGTCGATCATCGAGGGCCAGCGCCCATGAAACAGCTGATCCTGGCTGGCCTGTGCCTGTCGCTGGGGGCCTGCATGATGGTGGGCCCCGACTATGAGGTGCCTGGGGATGCGGCCGTGCAACGCAATGACTTGAACGGCCCGCTGCGCCAGGATGCCGACAGCGTCGTGTCGGCGCCGGTCCCCGAGGACTGGTGGCAGCTGTATCAGGATCAACGGCTGAACGAGCTGGTGCGTCAGGCGCTGAGTGCCAACACCGAACTGCGCGTGGCGGCGGCCAACATCGCCAAAGCTCGCGCCCAGGTGGAGGTGGCTGAATCGCAAGGCGGCTTCAACGGTGGCGTCAAACTCGGCGCTCAGCGGTTGCAGGAGTCGGGCGAAGCCTTCCTGCAGCCTGAGAAGGTGCCGGTAGCCAACATCGGTGAGGCCATCATCAGTGCCTCGTACCAGTTCGACCTGTGGGGCACCTTCAAGCGTGGTACCGAGGCTGCCAAGGCAAATGCCGACGCGGTGCAGGCGGCTGCCGACACTGCCCGCATCACGCTTGTGGCGGACGTGGTCAAGGCTTATACCCAGGTGTGCTCGGCCAACGAGGAATACCACATTGCCCGTGAGTCCCTCGATTTGCAGGAGCAAAGCGTGAAACTCAACCAGCGCCTGCGCGATGCTGGGCGTGGTGATGAAACCCAGGTCACCCGCTCGCAGACCCAGTTCAAATCGTTGCGTGCCGAACTGCCACGCTTCAAGGCCGAACGCGAGACGGGCATGTACACCCTGGCTGCGCTGCTGGCCAAGCCGGTCGACCAGTTGCCTGCCGGTACCGCCGATTGCGCCGAGCTGCCGCACCTGAACCAGCTGGTCCCGGTGGGCGATGGCGCGGCCTTGCTCAAGCGCCGCCCCGACGTGCGCCAGGCCGAACGCCAGCTGGCTGCCGCCACCGCCTATATTGGCGTGGCCACTGGCGCCTTGTACCCGGACATCAGCATTGGCGCCCAGGTTGGCACCATCGGTATCCTGGAGAACCTTGGTGAGCCTTCGACCAACCGCTGGGGTTTTGGCCCGCAGATCAGCTGGACCATCCCCACCAACGGCACCCGTGCCCGTATTCGCATGGCCGAGGCCTCGACCCAGGCGGCACTGGCGAACTTCGATGGGGTTGTGCTGAACGCCATCCGCGAGACCCAGACCCGCCTGGCGCAATACAGCGCCTTGCTCGATCGGCGCGATGCGCTGGCCGAGGCGGAGAAATCGGCCAAGGAAGCGGCGGACCAGACGCACCGGTATTACCAGGCGGGGCGTGAGTCGTTCCTGGCGGATTTGCAGGCGACGCGGACCTATACCGATATGCGTGCGCAGTTGGCTGCGGCCAATAGCCAAGTGGCGCTAGGGCAAATTGGCGTGTTCCTGGCGTTGGGTGGGGGTTGGAAGGGTACCGCCAAGCCCTGAGGCGATCCTTGAGGGCTGTTCCTCTATGCCCCCCACTTCATCGGATTTGTAGCAAGATTTTTCATGAAATCCGCCCAGCACCCTTGAGTGAAGCAAAGTGGAAGTGAACAATGTTCTCTTTCGCATTTCCTTCGAGACTGGCCATGAAAACCCGTTCCCGCCTGCTTGCCTGGCTGCCGGCTGCATTGCTCGGCCCGGTGCTGGCGCTGTGCAGCTCCTTGGCGCTGGCCGAGTCCCCCGCCGAAGCTGCCAAAGCCCATCACTTGCTGGACTACATTGGTGCCGACTACCCGCCGACCGTGCAGGACGGCAAGGTGATCGACGAGGGCGAATACCGCGAGCAACAGGAGTTCAGCGCGGTATTGGCTGACCTGGTCAAAGGCCTGCCCGCAAATACTGAACAAGCGGCTTTGGAACAGGGCGTCCAGGCGCTGCGCCAGGCCATCGACCAGCGTCAGGAAGGTACCGCGGTCGCTAAACAGGCCCGGCAGCTGGGTGCGCGACTGGCGGTGGCTTACGAGGTCAGCCAGGCTCCGGTGATTACCCCGGACCCCGCCCGCGGCGCTGCGCTGTACGCACAGAACTGCTCGATCTGCCACGGCGACACCGGCGCCGGCGATGGCCCGGCTGGCGTGGGCCTGGAGCCTGCACCCGCCAACCTGCGTGATGCCTCACGCCTGGACCAGTTGAGCCTGTTCGACCTCTACAACACGCTGGCCCTGGGTATCGACGGCACCGAAATGCCGTCGTTTGCCGACCAGCTGGACGACCGCCAGCGCTGGGATGTGGCCGCGTACATCGCCAGCTTCACCGCCAAGCCGGAAGCGGGCAAGGGTGACAAGACCTGGAACCTCGCCGACCTGGCTCGCCAGACGCCGGCCGAAGTCGCCGCCAACGAAGGCACTGCGGCCGTCGAGGCATTCCGTGCCCAGCGTGCCCAACCGCCGCAAGTAAAGCGCGGCCCGGCGCAATTGCTCGAATACACGGCCAGCACACTGGACAAGAGCCTGGCGGCCTACCGCGCAGGCGACCACGATCAGGCTTATGACCTGTCGGTGGCGGCCTACCTGGAGGGTTTCGAGCTGGTGGAAAGCTCGCTGGACAACATCGACACCCAGGCGCGCAAGGACACCGAAAAAACGTTGATGGCCTACCGCCAGTCCTTGCAGGACGGCTTGCCCGTGGCCCAGGCCGAACAGCGTCTGGCCGACGCCAAAACCAAGCTCGAGCAGGCGGCCAAGCTGCTGGGCAGCGATGGCCTGAGCTGGACGCTGAGCTATATCTCCGGTTTGCTGATCCTGCTGCGTGAAGGCCTCGAGGCGATTCTGGTGCTGGCGGCGATCCTGGCCTTCCTGCGCAATACCGGGCAGCAGTCGGCAGTGCGTAGCGTCAACACTGGTTGGGGCCTGGCGCTGGTTGCCGGCTTCGCCACCTGGGCGCTGGCGGCCTATGTGATCGATGTGGGGGGCGCTCAGCGCGAGCTCCTGGAAGGCTGCACAGCACTGTTCGCTGCTGTGATGGTGCTATGGCTGGGTGTGTGGATGCATGACCGCCGCCACGCCGCCGCCTGGAAGGACTACATCAAGAGCAGCCTGGTCAGCGGTGGCGGGCGCTTCGGCTTTGCTGTGCTGGCATTCTTCTCGGTATACCGCGAATTGTTCGAAGTGATCCTGTTCTACGAGACCCTGTGGCTGCAGGCAGGCCCTGCCGGGCATCAGGCGGTGCTGGCGGGTGGCGCGACGGCATTGTTGCTGCTGGTGGGCCTGGCCTGGGTGATTCTGCGGGGCTCGGCCAAGTTGCCGCTATCGCTGTTCTTCAGCATCAACGCCGCACTGCTGTGCGCGCTGTCGGTAGTATTCGCCGGGCATGGCGTGAAGGCGCTGCAAGAGGCCGGTGTGCTGGGCACACGGCCAGTGGCGTTCTTTGAGTTCGACTGGCTGGGGATTCATGCCGATGCCTACTCGCTGTCGGCGCAAGCGGTGGCCTTGCTGGCCATCGTGTTCCTTTACGGCCGCTCGTGGCTGGCGGAAAAGCGCAGTACTGCGGCCAACTGACTGGAGTCTGCGCGGTCCTGCAGGGACCGCGCAAGGTCTCAGATCTTGCGCAAGCCTGATGCTCAGGCCGGCTGTGGCGCCTTGAGAATGTTCTGTAGCAGTTGGACACTTTCAACGGCGTCATGACCCAGGCTGGTCAGGTAGCCGCCATCCGGTTGATCGGTCAGCCCCTTCTCATGCAGGCGTTGCGCAGCCGCGATCAGGGCAGGGGATGCGGTGCTGGTTATCTTGATGCCTTCCTGGCTGCTGTCGTGTTTGAACAGCGCGAGTACTTCCATTTCGTCGATCAAATCGGGGGTAAAAGGCATGGCGACTCCTGACTTCCAGACAAGGATTGCGGCACTTTCTACGGTGCCTGATCTTCGAGTGTAGCCGGGTTATTCGTCGTCGCCTTGATCCATCTCAGGCGGTAGCTCCGGCAGTGCCCGCAGAGCGTTCTCATACCACTCGCCGTTGAACGCACGGTCCTCTACCAGCATGTTGTCGATTTCGAAGGCCAGCACATGGGCCATCAGGTTCAGAATGTCTTCACGCTCATAGCCGACCAGCGTCAGCTTGTTGAAAGTGGCCTTTGCTGCAGGCGGCTCGCCGCTCTCGATCTGGTTTTCGATGGCTTGGGTCAGCGTTTCCTCGGCGAAGGCTTCGTCGTCGTCATTGCCGATGTCGGTGGGCTCGCTCATGGCGGTACTCCTAGGATGGGGTGCAACAGTGTGCCATGCCTATGGCGGCAATGCCCGGGCATTGACGCGGTGCATGACGCTGGTCAGCGGCAGGCGTTCAGTCTATAAAAGCCAGGCCAACCCCTTACGGCCTGGAGGCTGTTACCTCATGCTCAAGCTTCATGGATTCTCGGTCAGCAACTACTACAACATGGTAAAGCTGGCCCTGCTCGAAAAAGGCCTGCCTTTCGAGGAAGTCACCTTCTATGGCGGCCAGGCGCCACAGGCGCTGGAAGTGAGCCCGCGGGGCAAGGTGCCGGTGCTTGAAACCGAACATGGCTTCCTCAGCGAAACCAGTGTGATCCTCGACTATATCGAGCAGACCCAGGGCGGCAAGGCGCTGCTGCCAGCCGACCCGTTCGGCCAAGCCAAGGTGCGGGAGCTGCTCAAGGAAATCGAGTTGTACATCGAGCTGCCTGCGCGTACCTGTTATGCCGAGTCGTTCTTTGGCATGTCGGTCGACTCGCTGATCAAAGAGAAAGCGCGTGCGGACCTGCTGGCCGGGTTTGCCACGCTCAAGCGCAACGGGCGCTTTGCCCCCTATGTTGCGGGCGAGCAGTTGACGCTGGCAGACCTGATGTTCTGCTTCTCGGTCGACCTGGCCAACGCGGTGGGCAAGAAGGTGCTGAGCATCGACTTCCTGGCGGACTTCCCGCAGGCCAAGGCGTTGCTGCAACTGATGGGGGAAAACCCGCACATGCCGCGGATCTTGGCGGACAAGGAAGCGTCGATGCCGGCCTTCATGGAGATGATCCGCAGCGGCAAGCGCTAGGATCTGTGTTGGGTCATTCGCGGGTAAACCCGCCCCTACAGGTACAGCACAACCGTTGTAGGAGCGGGTTTACCCGCGAACGAGGGCGAAGCCCTCGCCCCGGGAGTTAGCGAGACGCCAACAGGGCCTTGCCACGAACCACGGCAGCACGCACCTGCGCCGGCGCCGTACCACCAATGTGGTCACGCGCATTCACCGAGCCTTCCAGCGTCAGCACGGCAAACACGTCCTGCTCGATCTGATCGCTGAACTGGCGCAGTTCGTCCAGGCTCATCTCGGCCAGGTCCTTGCCAGTGTCCACACCATACTTCACCGCGTGGCCAACGATCTCGTGACAGTCACGGAATGGCAGGCCACGGCGAACCAGGTAGTCGGCCAGGTCGGTCGCGGTGGAGAAGCCACGCAGGGCCGCTTCACGCATGATGGCGTGCTTGGGCTTGATCGCCGGGATCATGTCAGCAAAGGCCCGCAGCGAGTCGCGCAGGGTATCGGCGGCGTCGAACAGCGGTTCCTTGTCTTCCTGGTTGTCCTTGTTGTAGGCCAGTGGTTGGCCTTTCATCAGGGTCAGCAGGCCGGTCAGGGCGCCGAACACGCGGCCGCTCTTGCCACGTACCAGCTCTGGCACGTCCGGGTTCTTTTTCTGCGGCATGATCGAGCTGCCGGTGCAGAAGCGGTCCGGAAGGTCGATGAACTGGAACTGCGCGCTGGTCCACAGCACCAGCTCTTCGGAGAAGCGCGAAAGGTGCATCATCGCCACGCTGGCAGCGGCGCAGAATTCGATGGCGAAATCACGGTCCGACACGCCATCCAGCGAGTTGCCGGCTACGGCTTCAAAGCCCAGCAGCTTGCAGGTCAGTTCACGGTCGATCGGGTAGGTGGTGCCGGCCAGCGCGGCGCTGCCCAGTGGCATGCGGTTGGTGCGCTTGCGGCAGTCGACCAGGCGCTCATAGTCGCGGCTGAGCATTTCGAACCACGCCAGCAGGTGGTGGCCAAAGGTGACCGGCTGCGCCGTCTGCAGGTGGGTGAAACCAGGCATGATGGTTTCGGCTTCACGCTCTGCCTGCTCCAGCAGGCCCTGCTGCAGGCGGGTGATTTCGGCCAGGATCAGGTCGATTTCGTCGCGCAGCCAAAGGCGGATGTCGGTGGCCACCTGGTCGTTGCGGCTACGGCCGGTGTGCAGCTTCTTGCCGGTGATGCCGATGCGGTCGGTCAGGCGTGCTTCGATGTTCATGTGCACGTCTTCAAGGTCGACACGCCAGTCGAAGTTGCCGGCTTCAATCTCGCCCTGGATGGTTTTCAGGCCATCGATGATGGTGTCGCGCTCGGCATCACTGAGCACGCCGACCTGCGCCAGCATGGTGGCATGGGCAATCGAACCCATGATGTCGTGACGGTACAGGCGCTTGTCGAAATCTACCGAGGCGGTGAAACGGGCGACGAAGGCGTCGACGGGCTCACTGAAGCGGCCGCCCCAGGACTGATTGGTCTTGTCGGTGCTCATGGATTCACTCATTGCAGGCGTGAACGAAAAAGTGGCGTCGATGATAGCAGGGTTGGGCTGGCTGCCGCAGGGCGCCGGTCGAGAGAAATGCCCGGAAAATCGCATAGAAGGATTTCAAGGAATGAACGGCAGTGTTCCACGGACCGTCTACAGTTGGACAAAGGACTGGCAGTGAATCTGCCGGGCCGAGTGAATCTTTGGCCATCGCACCGGTCTAGAGCGTGACCGCAGTGTCGCTCGAACCACACCTGTCTACGCTATACCTGTGCGAGACTCATTCAGGAATCCAGCGCAATTATGAATGTCCTGATCGTTGATGACGAACCCCAAGGCCGTGAACGCCTCAGCCGGCTGCTCGGCGAACTGGAGGGTTACACTGTGCTGGAGCCCAGCGCCACCAACGGCGATGAGGCCTTGGCGCTGATTGAAAGCCTCAAGCCCGATGTGGTCCTGCTGGACATCGGCATGCCAGGCCTGGATGGCCTGCAGGTTGCCGCTCGCCTGTGCGAACGCGAGGCGCCGCCGGCGGTGGTGTTTTGCTCCGGGGATGATGAATACGGTGCAGAGGCATTCAAGGACAGTACCCTCAGCCATGTGACCAAGCCCTTCCAGGCCCAGGCCTTGCGCGATGCCTTGCGCAAGGCCGAAAAACCCAACCGCGCCCAATTGGCGGCGCTTACCCGGCCGGCCAATGAAGGCGGCGGCCCTCGCAGCCATATAAGTGCCCGCACGCGTAAAGGCATCGAACTGATCCCTTTATCCCAGGTGATCTATTTCATTGCCGACCACAAGTATGTGACCTTGCGTCACGAAACCGGGGAGGTGCTGCTTGACGAGCCACTCAAAGCCCTGGAAGACGAATTCGGCGAACGCTTCGTGCGCATCCATCGCAATGCGTTGGTCGCCCGCGAGCGCATCGAACGCTTGCAGCGCACCCCGCTGGGGCACTTTCAGCTGTATCTGAAAGGCCTGGACGGCGATGCCTTGACCGTCAGCCGTCGCCATGTGGCCGGTGTGCGCAAGATGATGCAGACCCTCTGAGGCCCTTGGACTCGGGCCGCTCCTGCACCTGACTGCGTGTGGCCTGTTGATCCGTATCTGCAAGCGATACCGGCGATGCTGTTATGATCGGCGGTATTTCTCTGGATCGGGGCGTTTCATGTCCACTCGCGAAATCCGCATTGCCACCCGTAAAAGTGCTTTGGCCCTGTGGCAGGCCGAATACGTCAAGGCCCGCCTCGAGCAGGCCCACACCGGTCTGCAGGTGACCTTGGTGCCCATGGTCAGCCGCGGTGACAAGTTGCTCGACGCGCCGCTGGCAAAAATCGGCGGCAAGGGGCTGTTCGTCAAGGAACTGGAAACCGCGCTGTTGGACAACGAAGCCGACATCGCCGTGCACTCGATGAAAGACGTGCCCATGGACTTCCCCGAGGGCCTGGGCCTGTACTGCATCTGCGAGCGTGAAGACCCGCGTGATGCCTTCGTTTCCAATACCTTTGACAGCCTCGAAGCACTGCCCGCCGGCAGTATCGTCGGTACCTCAAGCCTGCGCCGTCAGGCCCAGTTACTGGCGCGCCGCCCAGACCTGCAAATCCGCTTTCTGCGCGGCAACGTCAACACCCGCCTGGCGAAGCTGGATGCCGGCGAGTACGACGCCATCATCCTCGCCGCGGCGGGCCTGATCCGTCTGGGCTTCGAGGACCGCATCACCTCCACCATCAGCGTCGATGACAGCCTGCCGGCAGGTGGTCAGGGCGCGGTGGGCATCGAGTGCCGCAGTGCCGACGTTGAGATCCATGCACTGCTGGCGCCACTGCACCATGTCGACACCGCTGACCGGGTGATCGCCGAGCGCGCCCTGAACAAACGCCTGAATGGTGGCTGCCAAGTCCCGATCGCCTGCTACGCGGTCCTTGAAGGTGACCAGCTGTGGCTGCGTGGCCTGGTCGGCCAGCCTAGCGGCGGGACCTTGCTGGTGGCCGATGCCCGTGCACCCCGTGCCGCTGCCGAGGCCCTGGGCGTACAGGTGGCCGAAGACCTGCTGGGGCAGGGCGCCGAGGCCATTCTGAAGGAAGTCTACGGCGAGGCCGGTCACCCGTGAGCCAATGGCGCCTGTTGCTGACCCGGCCTGCCGAGGACTGCGCGGCTCTGGCGCAAAGCCTGGCGGCAGCGGGCGTGGGTAGCAGTTGCCTGCCACTGCTGGAAATTGAACCTATTACCGTGCAAGCCCCACAGCGACTGTCGCTGGAGGGCTTGCATGACTTCCAGGCGATCATTGTGGTCAGCAAGCCGGCCGCCCGGCTGTTGCTTGAGCATCTGGCCGAGACCAGCATCCAGCCTCCGCAGCGAGGCTGGTTCACCG
Organism: Pseudomonas sp. CIP-10; assembly: GCF_020911845.1. Lineage (NCBI taxonomy): Bacteria > Pseudomonadati > Pseudomonadota > Gammaproteobacteria > Pseudomonadales > Pseudomonadaceae > Pseudomonas > Pseudomonas sp. CIP-10. The sequence goes on from NZ_CP087160.1 coordinate 259,159, forward strand.
TAGGTGAGGCAACCGCTGGGGTGCTGCAGGGTGCAGGGCTGGAGGTAAGCTTTCCGCCGCGTGGCGATGACAGCGAAGCCTTGCTGGCATTGCCGGCCCTGCGCCAGGCACTTACCGAGCCGGCACCGCGTGTCTTGATCGTTCGCGGCGTCGGAGGTCGCGAACTGCTGGCAGAGCGTCTTGCAGAGCAAGGTGCTAGTGTCGAATATCTGGAACTGTATCGTCGCTGCCTGCCGGCCTACCCGGCGGGTACGCTGATGCGCCGCATTGAAGCGGAACGCCTCAATGGCCTGGTGGTCAGCAGTGGGCAGGGTTTTGAACATTTGCAGCAGATGGCCGGTGCCGATTGGCTGCGGCTGGCCCAGTTGCCGCTGTTCGTGCCCAGCCCGCGGGTCGCCGAGCAGGCCAAGGCCGCCGGGGCCCAACAGGTTGTGGATTGCCGTGGCGCCAGTGCCACGGCCTTGCTGGCAGCCGTGCAGCGTAGCGCTGCACCTGCCTCTTAAGGCGCTAAGCTGAATGCGGTGCGCCCCCATGCAAAGGATGGATACGTGAGCGAGACTGTCTTGTCCAATAACGATCAACCGTCGGCACAGGCGCCTGCGGAACCCGTTACCACCCCACCTGCCAAGCGCTCCGGCAGTGGCCTGGCAGCGTTGGCCTTGCTGCTGGGTGCGGCCGGGGTGGCGGTAGGTGGCTGGGGTGTCTGGCAGGTGCGTCAACTGCAGGGCAGTGAGTTCAACCAGGGCCAGCACATCGAGGCGCTGACCCAGCGCGCCGAGGCGTTGCAGCAACGTGAACAGCAGATCAGTGCGCAACTGGCCAGTCTGCCAGCCGCCAGCGAGCTGGAAGACCGCCGGCGTTTGGTAGCCCAACTGCAGGGCGACCAGCAGCGGCTCAGTCAGCGCCTGGAAACCGTGCTGGGAGAAAGCCGCAAAGAGTGGCGCCTGGCCGAAGCCGAGCACCTCCTGCGCTTGGCTACCCTGCGCCTTTCCGCGTTGCAGGACATCACCAGTGCCAAAGCCCTGGTCGAAGGCGCCGACGAGATCCTGCGCGAGCAGAGCGACCCGGGTGCCTTCGCCGCCCGCGAGCAACTGGCACGCAGCCTGGCCACGCTCAACAGCACTCAGCAACCGGACCGCACAGGCCTGTTCTTGAAGCTGGCTGCGCAGCGTGAGCTGGTACAGCAGTTGAGCGCCCAGTCCCCCGAGTTTGACAGTAACGCCGATGCGCTTGGCGCCCTGACCGCCGACGGTGATGGTGCCAGCAGGCTGTCGCAGTGGTGGGCAGAAATATCCAAGTACTTCCAGATCGACTTCAACGCTGATGAAAACGTGCGTCCGTTGCTGGCCGGGCAGCAACTGAACCAGCTGCGCCTGGCCCTGAGCCTGACTATCGAGCAGGCCCAGTGGGCGGCGCTCAATGGTGAGGCCAAGGTTTACACGCAGGCGCTGGACGACGCCCGCAGCGTACTGCTGGCCAACTTCAATGCAGACAACCCGCAAAGCAAGGCCATGCTCGACAGCCTCAATGCGTTGGCCGATCAGCCGGTGTCGGTGGTTACCCCTGACCTTAGTGAAAGCCTGGCGGCAGTGCAGGCCTATATTCAGCGCCGTCACCTGCCGGCCGAGGCTGAAGGGGGCAAGCCATGAAGCGTGTCTACCTGTTGGCCGTGCTTGCGATCGTGGTTGCTGCGGCACTGGGCATCGCGGTCGCCAAGCACAGCGGCTATGTACTGATTTCCTATGGTGGCTTCCGTTATCAGTCGGGGCTGTGGGCTGCCTTGGCGGGTATTTTGGCGGTCGTCCTGCTGCTGTGGTTGCTGCGCTATCTGGTCGGCCTGGTGCTGACTTCCAGTGGTGTGGTCAACCCGTGGTCACGGCGTAACCGCAGCCGACGTATCCGCCTGGCGATCGAACAGGGCCAGCTCGATCTTGCCGAGGGCCGCTGGGCCAGTGCCCAACGGCACTTGCACCGTGCCGCCGAGGCTGAGCGCCAGCCGTTGCTGTACTACCTCGGTGCCGCGCGTGCCGCCAACGAGCAAGGCCGCACCGAAGACAGCGACAACCTGCTGGAGCGTGCCCTGGAGCGCCAGCCGCAAGCCGAGCTGGCCATTGCCCTGACCCATGCCCAGTTGCAAATGGACCGTGGCGAAAACGATGGAGCCCTGGAAACCCTGCTGGCCATGCAGGAACGCCACCCGCACAACGGCCAGGTGCTGCGCTTGCTGCAACGCCTTTACGTGGAGCGCGGCGACTGGTCTGCACTGATCCGCCTGATGCCCGACCTGCGCAAGGGCAAGGTGCTGCCGGCCGCAGAGCTGGCCGCTCTGGAACAACGCGCCTGGGGCCAGAACCTGAGCCTGGCGACCACCCGTGGCGAAGATGCGCACAGTGCACGCCAATCCTTGGAGCGTGCCTGGCAGCAGTTGACCGCAGCCCAGCGCCAGGAGCCGCAACTGGTGCTGGCGTACGCCGAGCAATTGCGCCAGGTAGGTGCTCAGAACGAGGCCGAACAGGTGCTGCGCACGGCCCTCAAGCGCGACTACGAAAGCCACCTGGCCCGTCTTTACGGCCTGGTGCGTGGTGATGACCCGGCGCGTCAGCTGCAAACCGCTGAAGGTTGGCTCAAGGCTCACCCGCAAGACGCCAGCCTGCTGCTGACCCTGGGCCGTCTTAGCCTGCAGAACCGCTTGTGGGGCAAGGCGCGTGACTACCTTGAAAGCAGCCTGCGCATGGAGCGCAACCCCGAGGCCTGTGCAGAGCTGGCTCGCCTGCTCGCGGGGCTGGGCGAGACGGAGCGCAGCAACCAGCTGTTCCAGGAGGGCCTTGGCCTGCTGGACGAGCGCCTGCTGGCGCTGCCTTTGCCAGAAGGCGTGCGCGCCTGACCTACCCCAAGGCCCGCGCAAAGGTGCGGGCTTTGGGGGCAGGTAATTTATCTTTCGCTGTCAGTTTGATCTGAAGTCTATTTCTTCAGTCGCCTCCTACGGCATATCTGGAAATTTCCTACGCGATTCAGTGACTTGTCGTTGCTGTCGTGCCTTGAAACAAAGCGTGTCTTTCCTCTACCGTTTCAAGCCACTACTTTTTCCCCGGGACCTTCACCGCCCATGCTGCCGGCCCGTTTGCGCACCTTTTTTCTTCCTGCCTGCCTGGTCGCACTGGCGGTACTGGTTGCGTCTTTCCGTCTGGAAAACACAGTGGGGCTGATGCCGTGCCCGTTGTGCCTCAGCCAACGGTTGCTGCTTGGCGTGTACGCGCTGCTGTGCTTCGCAGCCGTGCTGCAGGCGCCGGGCACGCGGGGCATCCTTCGTTATGCTCGCCTGGTGCTGGGCTGCTCGTTGGCCGGCGCATTGCTGGCAGCACGGCATGTCTGGTTGCAGGGGGCTGAGGGGGTCAATGAGGTATGCCCGGTGCCGATCGGGCGAGTGTTCGAGCAATCCTGGGGTGAGGCGGCACGGCAACTGTTGCTGGGTGGCCCGGATTGTCGTTCGCTTGCCTGGAGCTTTCTCGATCTGACACTGCCGGAATGGAGCCTGTTAGCCTTCCTGCTGCTGGCGGTGGTGCCCTTGAGTTGCCTGCTGGCGTATCGTTTCCGCACCCTGGCAAGAACATGACCTGGCGCAAGGTTGTGCCATTAGCGCGACCAATGGTGATGTAACAGGGTATTAAACACTTGTATGAACTTTGTGTGCTGCGTACCTTGAAGGGCAGCACGCGCGGGAATAATCTCCCAGCACGCATACCGGAAAAACAACTGCTCGATGCCGTCCTGCTGATGTCACCTTTGTGCTGCGCGGTCGTGGTGCGAGGTGCAGCGGCATCTACCCAGAAGGGAAGAGATCGCCATGCTCGATAGTTGTCAGAACGCCCAGGAACGCTGGGGTGGGGTTCACAAGCTGATCGACCGTTGGCTGGAGGAGCGCCAGGAACTGGTGCAGGCTTTTCGCGCCCTGCGCGATGTGAGGCCAGCCTTCGCCGACAAGGACACCAACGGGGACTTTTGCGCCCTTCTGGTCGACTACGTTTCGGCGTGGCACTTCGAAGTCTGCGAGCAACTGGTCAGCGAGGCCAAGGCGTTCGGAGACAAGAAGGCGCTGAAGCTGGCCGAAGAGATCAACCCACGGATCAACGACAGTACTCAGATCGCACTGGCCTTCAATGACCATTGCACCAAGGGGGAGTGCAAGGACACCGAACGCTTTGCCGAAAAGCTGGCCAAATTGGGCGGGTTGTTGCATGAGCGCTTCGAGCTTGAAGACTGCCTGATCGAAGTGCTGCACAACGCACACAAAGAAGAGGGTGCAGTGCAGGCCTGAGGTTGGCGTCAGTCGCCAACCGCCAGCAGTTCGATCTCGAATACCAAGGGGGTGTAGGGTGCAATCAGGTCTCCCGCCCCCTCGGCGCCATAGGCTTGCGCTGAAGGAATTACCAAGCGCCACTTGGCGCCAGTGTGCATGTTCGGCAAGGCGACCTGCCAGCCTTCGATAACCGAATCCAGGTTGAACCATTGGGGGGTCTGGTTCTGGTCGAAGACTGAGCCATCCGGCAATCTGCCCACATAGCGCACCTGCACTTTGCCGCCCGCTTTCGGCTGCACACCCGTGCCTGGTTGCAATTCGCTGTACAGCACACCTTCCGTTAGTTCGTGCACCCCATAACGCCCACGTTCATTAGCCATGAAACGCGTTTCGGCGGCCTGCAGCTTTTGCACAGCGGCGTCGCCTTCCTGGGCCTCATGCTGCTGCAGCACCGCCTGCATGCGTGCCTTGTCGAGTTTCAGGGGTTGCCCCTGATAGGACTGCTTCAGGCCTTCGACCAGTGCATCCAGCTGCAAGCCCGGCATCTCCTGGCGCAGGCGCTCACCCAGGCTGGCACCCAGGCTGTAGGCCAAATCGTGGTCGTCGTTGGCGGCCAAGGCGAGGGGTGCCATCAGGCATAAACCCAAAACAAGATATCGAGGCAACGCCTGACTCCCAAATACCAGCAATGATTAATTCAGCAACTACACTTTCACGCAGCTGCAAGATAACAACTTTGCCCAGGCATGCAACGCGGCGTAAACATTACGGTCAACATGCCCTAGCGGCGGTAGCAGCAGAAGCATAGTATGAGCCGCAATCTCGTCAGCCAGGAGGTAAACCATGTCGGCCAAAAAGAAGCCAGTAAGTACGCCGTTACACCTGCTCCAGCAACTTTCGGGCAGCTTGCTCGAACACTTGGAAGAGGCCTGCTCGCAAGCGCTGGCTGATGCGGAAAAACTGCTGGCGAAGTTGGAAAAGCAGCGTGGCAAGGCGCAGGAAAAACTGCACAACGGTCGCCTGAAACTGCAAGACGCGGCCAAGGCAGGTAAAGCCAAGGCGCAAAGCAAGGCGCAAAAAGCCATCGGTGAACTTGAAGAGCTGCTCGAGTCTCTCAAGGAGCGTCAAACCCAGACGCGCTCTTACATTCAGCAACTCAAACGCGATGCTCAGGACAGCCTCAAGCTGGCTCAGGGTGTAGGCAAGGTACGCGAAGCTGCAGCCAAGGCCCTTGATCTGCGTGCGGCTAAACCCACCAAGCCCGCTACTGCCAAGCCTGCGGCCAAACCAGCTGCCAAGGCGACCACTGCCGCCAAGCCTGCGGCCAAACCAGCCGCCAGGGCGACCGCTGCCGCCAAGCCTGCGGCCAAACCAGCTGCCAAGGCGACCGCTGCCGCCAAGCCTGCGGCCAAACCGGCTGCCAAGGCGACCGCTGCCGCCAAACCTGCGGCCAAACCGGCTGCCAAGGCCACCGCTGCTGCCAAACCGGCTGCCAAGGCGACCGCTGCCGCCAAGCCTGCGACCAAACCGGCGGCCAAGGCGACCGCTGCTGCCAAGCCTGCAGCCAAACCGGCTACCAAGGCGACCGCTGCTGCCAAGCCTGCAGCCAAACCGGCTACCAAGGCGACCGCTGCCGCCAAACCTGCGGCCAAGCCAGCTGCCAAAGCCCCTGCTGCCAAGCCGGCCGCAAAACCAGCTGCCGCCAAGGCACCTGCACGCACGGCCGCCAAACCCGCCGCCAAGCCTGCTGAAGCCAAGCCCGCTACACCACCGGCGGCCACAACCAACTCGGTGAGCCCGGCTGCTGCTGCACCGTCGGCACCTGTGAGTACTCCGGCTCAGGCACCTTCGGCGTCCTGAAGCGCAGCCGCTGCGACGCGCAACTGAACTAGCGCGTCATGATGCAGAGCCTGGTCCGGTGCCAGCCGGGCCAGCCAGTCGTCCGAGGGCTCATGGGAGCCCACGGGCCACTGTTGCGAGCGTTCCTGCAAGCGCTCCAGCAAGGCTTTTTCAGCCCGCAACTCCAACCCCTTCACCTGCTCACGTAATGCCGCCAGTTGTGTATCACCCGATGCTGTGGCTCGCCATTGCTGGCGCAGGCTGCGCAGCGGGGCGACCACGTCACGCTGCCAGGGCTCGGCAAGTTCCTGCAGTGCTTGCGCACGTTCGCTCAGTACGGCCACACCACGTGCTTGCAGCCAGGTCGCGCACAGCAGCAGGCAGACATCGCCACCCAGTGCCTGCAATTCAAGGCAGGCGGCTTCCACGCCGGGCCTGGCATACAGGGTCAGTGCGTAATTCCACAGGTCGGTGTGCATGGTTCCACTCGCGCTATGGGCCGAGGAAGCTGGTAGACTCCGCGACCATCATGATCAGACTATCCAACCTCACTTTACAGCGTGGTCCGCAGCGCTTGCTAGAAGGCGCCGAGATGACCCTGCACGCCGGTCACAAGGCCGGCCTGATCGGCGCCAACGGCGCCGGAAAATCCAGCCTGTTCGCCTTGCTGCGCGGTGAGCTGTCGCCCGATGCCGGTGACTGCCAACTGCCCGGCGACTGGCGCATCGCCCACATGCGCCAAGAGGTCGACACCCTCGACCGCCTGGCTGTGGACTATGTGCTTGACGGCGACGTGCGCCTGCGCAAGGTCCAGGCCGAACTGGCCGCGGCCGAGCACGCCCACGACGGCACCGCCCTGGCGCGCCTGCACAGTGAGCTGGAAAGCGCCGACGGCTATACGGCCGATGCCCGTGCGCGCAAGTTGCTGGCTGGGCTGGGCTTCACCAACGAACAGATGGACCGCCGTGTCGGCGATTTCTCTGGTGGCTGGCGGATGCGCCTGAACCTGGCCCAGGCACTGATGTGCCCGTCCGACCTGTTGCTGCTCGACGAGCCCACCAACCACCTCGACCTCGACGCGATCCTGTGGCTGGAAGACTGGCTCAAGGGCTACCCCGGCACGTTGTTGCTGATCTCCCACGACCGTGACTTCCTCGATGCCGTGGTCGACCATGTGCTGCACGTCGAGCAACGCAAGCTCAACTTGTACAAAGGCGGCTACACCGCCTTTGAGCGCACCCGTGCCGAGCGCCTGGCGCAGCAGCAGCAGGCCTACGAGAAGCAGCAGGCGCAGCGCGCGCACATGGAGAAGTACATTGCCCGCTTCAAGGCGCAAGCCACCAAGGCCCGCCAGGCGCAAAGCCGAATCAAGGCCCTGGAGCGCATGGAAGAGCTGTCGGCGGCGCATGTCGATTCACCGTTCGACTTTGTCTTCCGTGAATCGCAGAAAATTTCCAGCCCGTTGCTGAGCCTTTCCGAAGGTCGCCTGGGTTATGGCGACAAGGCCATCCTCGACAAGGTCAAACTGCAGCTCACCCCAGGCGCTCGTATTGGTCTGCTCGGGCCCAACGGCGCCGGCAAGTCGACCCTGATCAAGAACCTTGCAGGTGAACTGGAGCCGTTGTCGGGCCGTCTGGTTCGTGGCGAGAACCTGGCTGTAGGCTACTTTGCCCAGCACCAGTTGGACTCGCTGGACGACAAGGCCAGCCCGCTGCTGCACCTGCAGCGCATCGCCCCTGCCGAGCGTGAGCAGACGCTGCGCGACTTCCTCGGCGGCTTCGATTTCCATGGTGCCCGCTGCGACGAGCCGGTGGTTAACTTCTCCGGTGGCGAAAAGGCCCGCCTGGCACTCGCGCTGATTGCCTGGGAGCGGCCAAACCTGCTGCTGCTTGACGAACCGACCAACCACCTGGACCTGGAAATGCGTCTGGCACTGACCATGGCCTTGCAGGAGTTTGCCGGTGCAGTGGTGGTGGTGTCCCACGACCGTCATTTGCTCAAGAGCACCACGGACGACTTCCTGCTGGTGGCCGACGGCAAGGTCGACACCTTCGACGGTGACCTGGAGGACTACAGCCGCTGGCTGGTCGAGTACCGCCAGCGCAGTGCGCCGGCCAGTACTGCACCGGCCAACCCGGACAAGACCGACAAGAAAGCCCAGCGCCAGGCTGCCGCAGCCTTGCGTCAGCAGTTGGCACCGCACAAGAAGGCTGCCGACAAGCTGGAAACCGAGCTCAACCAGGTGCACACGCAATTGGCCGAGATCGAGACCGCGCTGGGTGATGGTGGCCTTTACGAGGCGGCGCGCAAGGACGAGTTGCGCGACCTGCTGGCGCGCCAGACCAAGCTCAAGCAACGCGAAGGCGAGCTGGAAGAGGCCTGGATGGAAGCGCTGGAAACCCTTGAAAGCATGCAGGCCGAACTCGAGGCGTTGTCCTGATGGAGGAACTGCGTTCGCTGCTGCCAGGGCAATGGATGGACACCTTCTGGCTGGGTTTGCAGATCCTCTTGATCCTGGCCGCGGCGTTCGTCCTGCAGCGCATCATTGCTCGCGGGCTGAGCCGCCTGGGCCAGCGTTACCCGTTGCCGCCGGAGCTGCTGGTGCCCGTGCGCGGTGGCCTGCGCTGGCTGATCATGGGCAGCGCGCTGCTGTTCGTGCTGGAGCGCATGGGCGTTTCGGCAACCGTGTTGTGGACAGCACTTTCCGGCTTCGTAGCGGTAGCGGCGGTGGCCTTCTTCGCCATGTGGAGCGTGCTGTCCAACCTGTTGTGCGCGGTGTTGATTTTCACGGTCGGGCCGTTTCGCATCGGCGATGTGGTCGAGCTGGTCGACACCCTCGACAAGCCAGGCGTGAAAGGCCGGGTGATTGCTATCAACCTGCTGTTTACCACCCTGCTGGAAGTGCCCGAAGCGGGCGGGGCGCTGGTGCAGGTGCCCAATAGTCAGTTCTTCCAGAAGTCGGTGCGGCGCTGGCGCGGTGCCGAGGTACAGGCCCTGCACAAAGAAACCGCTGCCGAAGCGGACTGAACCTGTACTGTCCCCTTCGCGGGACTGCCCGTTCTCACAGGTATTCCAAAGCGTCTGAAAATGCACTGTAGGTGTGGGGGCGGGCGTGCCCGCGAAGAGGCCAGGTCAGGCACCACAAATCCATCAGAAAGCACTGGTTATTTTTTCGCCAAAACCTTAGCTTAACGTTTTGCAACAAATGTTCGAGCGAGGTGTGTGATGTCGATGGAAGTTTGGTTAGGCTTCTTTGCCGCTTGCTGGGTGATCAGCCTTTCACCCGGTGCCGGGGCGATTGCCTCAATGTCCAGCGGCCTGCAATACGGCTTCTGGCGTGGTTACTGGAACGCCCTGGGCCTGCAGCTGGGCCTGATCATGCAGATCGCCATCATCGCCGCCGGCGTCGGTGCCGTCCTGGCCGCCTCGGCCACGGCGTTCCAGGTCATCAAGTGGTTTGGCGTCGCCTACCTTGTGTACCTGGCCTACAAGCAGTGGCGTGCCCTGCCGATGGACATGAGCGATGAATCAGGCGTGCGCCCGATCGGCAAGCCGTTGAGCCTGGTGTTCCGTGGTTTCCTGGTCAACATCAGCAACCCCAAGGCGCTGGTGTTCATGCTGGCGGTGCTGCCGCAGTTTCTCAATCCCCATGCGCCGCTGCTGCCGCAATATGTGGCGATCACCGTGACCATGGTCACGGTCGACCTGCTGGTGATGGCGGGGTACACCGGGTTGGCTTCGCATGTGTTGCGCATGTTGCGCACACCCAAACAGCAGAAGCGTTTGAACCGCACCTTTGCCGGGTTGTTCATTGGTGCAGCCACCTTCCTTGCGACCTTGCGCCGCGCGCCGTTCTGACAGGCCGCATACAGGCCATTCGCGGGCAAGCCCGCGATTGGCCCATCACTCTTTCTCCTTGCCCACCAAACCCTTCAGCAGATCTATCGGCAGCGGAAAGACGATGGTCGAGCTCTTGTCCCCGGCAATCGTCCCCAGCGTCTGCATATAGCGCAACTGCATCGCCCCCGGCTCCTTGCTCAGCATTTGTGCGGCTTGCATCAGTTTCTCCGACGCCTGCAGTTCACCCTCGGCATGAATCACCTTGGCCCGACGTTCGCGCTCGGCCTCGGCCTGGCGGGCGATGGCGCGTACCATCGACTCGTTCAGGTCAACGTGCTTGATCTCGACGTTGGCCACCTTGATGCCCCAGGCATCCGTCTGCGCATCCAGCACCTGGCGGATGTCCAGGTTCAGTTGCTCGCGTTCTGCCAGCAGCTCATCCAGCTCGTGTTTGCCCAGCACCGCACGCAGGGTCGTCTGGGCCAGCTGGCTGGTTGCCACCAGAAAATCCTCAACCTGAATGATCGCTTTCTGCGGGTCGAGCACGCGAAAGTACAACACTGCGTTGACCTTGACCGAAACGTTGTCGCGGGTGATCACATCCTGCGGCGGCACATCCAGTACCACTGTGCGCAGGTCGACCCGCACCATTTGCTGGATCACCGGGATCAACAGGATCAGCCCCGGCCCTTTGACCTGCCAGAAGCGCCCCAGCTGGAACACCACGCCGCGCTCGTATTCGCGCAGGATGCGAAATGCCGATAGCACCAGCATGGCCAGCACAATCAGAACGGCGCCGAAACCGACTTGCATGAACATGGTCATTCTCCTTGCGTCGCTGGGGCGGCGGCGCTCACTTCCAGCATCACGCCATGGCGCGCGGTCACCCGTACGTTCTGGCCAGTTTGCAGCGGCGTTGCGCACTGCACTTGCCATTGCTCGCCCTGAGCCAGCACAACACCACAGAAGGGGTCGCTTGCCATCACCTGGGTGACGGTGACCAGGCTGCCGACCAGGCCGGCGTCGCCGCTGACCAGTGCCCGTCGGCGGGCCTTGAGGGCCATGCCCAGCACGCCACCGATCAGGAGTGCCGAGAGCAGCGCCAAGGTGCCGATCAAGGCCAGCGGGATGCCGAAACCGGGGGCGTCGGTGTCGATCAGGATCAACGCGCCGACCACAAAGGCAACGATGCCGCCGAAGCCGACCACGCCGAAACTGGGCAAGAAGGCTTCGGCGATCATGAAGGTGATGCCAAGCAGGATCAGCGCCACCCCGGCAAAACTCACCGGCAATAGCTGCAGCGCATACAGCGCCAGCAGCAGGCAGATACCACCGACCACACCGCCCACCGCAGAGCCGGGGTTCATGAATTCGAACAACAGGCCGTAAACGCCGATCATGATCAGAATCAGCGCTACGCTGGGGTTGGTGATTACCGCCAGAACCCGTGTGCGCCAGTCCGGCAGGTGCTCGACCACGCTGGCGCCTGCGGTCTGCAACTGGCGTGGCTGGCCGGCCACCTGGAGCGTTTTGCCGTCGAGCTCGCGCAGCAGGTCAGGCAGGTCATCGGCCACCTGATCGATCACGTTCAGCCGCAAGGCCTCGTTGGCGGACAGGCTGACCGCCTCGCGCACGGCCTTCTCCGCCCAGTCGGCGTTGCGGCCGCGCATCTGCGCCAGGCCACGGATGTAGGCGGCGGCGTCGTTGACCTGTTTGCGTGCGAGGGTTTCATCGTCGCCGCCTTTGGCTTTGTCGTCACTGGGCGTGCCAGGCGCGCCGCCGATCCGCACCGGCGTGGCGGCGCCCAGGTTGGTCCCGGGCGCCATCGCTGCAATATGGCTGGCGTAGAGAATATAGGTGCCGGCGCTGGCGGCGCGGGCGCCGCTGGGGGCAACGTAGCTGGCGACGGGTACGGAGCTGGCGAGAATCGCCTTGATCATCTGGCGCATGGCACTGTCCAGCCCGCCCGGGGTATCCATGCGGATAACCACCAGTTGCGCGCCTTGCGCCTGGGCCTGGCCGAGGCTGCGCACCAGGTAGTCGGCGCTGGCCGGGCCGATGGCGTCGTCAATGCCCAGCACCCACACCGCGCCGGGCGCTGCCTGGCCACCTGGCGTGATGCCAAGCAACAACAGCAGCAACAGCCAACGCCAGCAGCGGGCGATCACCTGTCGTCACCTCATTTGCGCGTATTACACAAGTTTAGCCCCGCCCACCCGTACCCGGCCTAAAATTGAAGATTGGGGGGCGAAACCGGAGGTGCATCATGCGTATGGCAAAGACCCTGCAGGCCCGCCTGGACAAGGCCAACTGCGACTACGACATCATTCCCCACCCACATTCGGCCACCAGCCTGGAGTCGGCCCGAACGGCCGGCGTGCCCGCCGAGCGGGTCGCCAAGTCGGTGATGCTCGATGACCGTCATGGCAACTACATCATGGCCGTGCTACCGGCCAACCGGCACCTGGACATGACCAAGGTGCGTATGTCCGGGGCCTGGCATCTGACCCGTGAAAGTGGTCTGCCGAGCCTGTTCAATGACTGCGAACGCGGTGCCGTGCCGGCCCTTGGCGATGCTTACCAGATAAAAATGCTGCTCGACCCGAGTCTTACCCGCCAAGGCGATGTCTACCTGGAGGCGGGTGACCACGATCACCTGATTCACATGAGCATGGAGCAGTACATGAAACTGGTGCCGCACGCCGAAGTGCGCGAGCTGTGCTGATGTTTTCAAACCAATGCCAGGCGGGCGTCGTGGACGGCTTGCCTGGCGCTAAGGAGGAACCATGGAAGCGCCGATCCATCCCTTTGCCGAACTGTTCAAGCAGTTGGGCTTGCCCGACGATCCCAAGAGTATCGATCAGTTCATCACCAGCCATTCCCCGCTGAAGAACGAAATAAAGCTGGTGGATGCGCCGTTCTGGACCGACTCACAGCGTGCATTTCTCCAGGACATCATCATTGAAGATTCCGATTGGGCCGTGCCCTTCGATCAACTCAACGAAGCCTTGCGCCGCCCCCGAAAATAAAGCGCCGAGCGGCACCTGACGAGTGATCGGCCGTTGCTATGCTCAGGAAAACAATAAGGGGATAGCGCGATGAAAGATCCCTACGCACCAGGTTTCTGGTGTTCCGTGACGATCCTGGGCACCCTGACGGCCAGTTACTTCTATGGCATCAGGCAGACGCAACAGATGAACCAGGCCGTGCATTTCCTGTATGCCGCTGCCGCAGTCACTGTAGCGGTTGCACTGGTGGCGCTGACATGGATCGCCTGGCAGCAGTTGCGCCTGAACAAGCGCGAAGTGGTGCAGGGGCGAACGTTGCTGACCATCTGGAACACCAAGGTTGCGCTACGCCGCGTCGAGACGGTTTTCGACCGTTATTTCTGGGGCAGCTACTGGCATTCGGGGCGTACCTTCGAAGAGGTCATGGGCGAGCTCAGGGGCACTCCGCTGGAGCAGAGCCTGGATGCGCTGAAGCGCCAGTGCCGGGTGCTCGACCGCGAAATCCATGACCGCCATCACCACTGGCTGGCCAATGCTCGCGACCTGTCCAGCGTGGCACAGGCGATGGCCCGTGAACGCTACCAGCTGGACCTCGGCGAGCCCACGCACAGCGGCCACGGCAATACGGCAGTGCTCAACCGTGACCTGGAAGTGCTGGTGTACACCTGGTCGGCGCGCTTGCGTAGCTTCGACCATCAGCTGGACGAACTGGAGCGCGCCTACCATTGAGGCGCTTCATTCGCCGCGGATGTACTGCTCCATTTGCTTGATCAGGCTCGCCTGTTCGTCAATGGTTTCCTTGACCAGGTCGCCGATCGACAGAAGGCCGAGCAACCTGCCGTTGTCGACCACCGGCAGGTGACGCAGGTGCCGGTCGGTCATCAGGTTCATGCAGAAATCGAGCTTTTGCTTGGGATCCACAGTGACTACCGGTGCGCTCATGATTTCGCGTACCGGCGTAGCGGCGGAAGAGCGGCCCTTGAGGACCAGTTTGCGCGCGTAGTCCCGCTCACTGACGATGCCCACTACCTGGCCACCCTCGACCACGGGCAGCGCACCGATGTTTTTCTCCGCCAGCAGTTTCAGGGCGTCGAGCACCGAGTCATCCGGGCCGATGGTGTACACGGTCTGGTGCTGGGACTTGGTCTTGAGGATTTGTTCGACGGTCTTCATACGGGCCTCTGCGGGTGAAAAAAGCACTGTCTCGGTGTAACTAAAGCATCCGGTACGGCGCTCTGCACGGCAATGCAGGAAACGGCATGGAGGCGATTGAAAAACGTCATGGCTGTTCGCTTGTAGCGGCCTTTTCGCGACTAAAGCCGCGAAAAGGCCGGTACTGCCGATCAAAGCTTCGGCATCTGCCCGATCCGCGCCACCATTTCGCTCACCACCTGCAAGTCCAGCATGAACTGCTCCACGGTCTTGAACTCGTTGTCGTTGTGCCCGGTGTACTTCACGTCCGGCATGGCCAGGCCAAATTGCACACCGTTGGGAAGATCGTGCACCGAAGTCGCGCCGGCCGAGGTACCGAACTCATGCTTCATCCCCAGGTTCTCGGTGGCCACAGCGAGCAGGGCCTTTACCCATTCGCCTTCAGGGTTGCGGTACATCGGCTCGTCCAGGCTGAAGTCGAACGCCACCGAGGTGTTGCTTTGCCGGGTCCATTTGCCCAGTTTGTCGGCCAGTTCGTCCTTGATCGTGGCGATCGGCTTCCCCTTGGGAATGCGCAGATTCACCGCCAGTTTCAAGTCTTTGTCATCCACCCCGACAAAAGTCAGCGAGGTGGTCAGCGGGCCCATGAACGGGTCCTTGAAGGCCACGCCTAGCGTGTTGCCCAGGTAGTCCAGGCCCCAGTTTTCGGCGGCGTAGCGGGCCGCGTCGGTAAAGTGGTTGTGCTTGAGCGACACCTGCTGGCCGAGGCCATTGATGAAGTCGAGCATACGCGCCACCGGGTTGATGCCGGATTCCGGCTCCGAAGAGTGTGCGGAAACACCGGTCACGGTGAGCAAGACTTGCTTGCCGTCGGCCTTGGCGTCGATGCTGAAGTCGCTTCCATGCTGCTTCACATATCTGGCACCGGCTTGCTGCAGGTGCTTGACCAGCTGTGCCGGGTTGTCAGAAATCAGGGTCGCAACCGAAGTTGTCGGGATCTGGTTGGTGGCCAGGCCGCCGGTCAGGTTGACGATCTCGGCACCCTTGCCGCTGGCCGGGCGCTTGGTGAAGCTGGCCATGACCGTGCCGTAGCCTTTCTCGGCAATCACTACGGGGTAGCCGCCGTCGAGGGCCAGGTTGTAATCGGGCGTAGGGTTGCGCTCAAAGTAGTAGGGGATGGCATCACCGCTGGTTTCTTCGGTGGTGTCGATCAGCAGCTTGAACTGCCGGGCGAGCGGCAGGTTTTCGTCCTTGGCCACTTTCAGCGCGTACATCGCCACCACGATGCCGTTCTTATCGTCTTCGGTGCCGCGGCCGTACATGCGGTCACCCACCAGGGTGACCTTGAACGGGTCCAGGCGCGTACCGTCGGCCAGCTTCCAGTTGTCCGGGTTGACCGGCACGACGTCAGCGTGGGCATGGATACCGATCACTTCCTTCCCGCTGCCCAGCGAGATCTCGTACACCCGGTTGTCGATGTTGCGGAAGGCCAGGCCGAAGCGCTCGGCCAAGGCCTTGATCTTGTCGGCGATCTTGAGGAATTCAGGGTTTTCGTACTGCGGTGTACCCTCGAC
The DNA here is from genome assembly GCF_020911845.1 of Pseudomonas sp. CIP-10. NCBI lineage: Bacteria > Pseudomonadati > Pseudomonadota > Gammaproteobacteria > Pseudomonadales > Pseudomonadaceae > Pseudomonas > Pseudomonas sp. CIP-10. The sequence goes on from NZ_CP087160.1 coordinate 274,869, forward strand.
GTTGAAGGTGGGGATGGCTACCAGTTCACGCAGGGTTTCGGTAGCGGCTTTGCCATACTTGATGCGGGTATACAGGCCGAGCAGGCGGTTGATCTCGTCTTGTTGCTCGGCGGCCAATGGCTTGTTGGCCAGGTAGGCGTCGACGGTTGCCTCGAGGTTGTCGGCCTTGCCCAGGTCGCTGCCTTTGAGCTTGCCGAGGAATTGCCTGAAGTCGCTTGGGTCGCTGCCGTCGAAGGCTTTGATGATGGCTGCGGACTGCTGCTGGGTGAGGTTGGCTTGGGCAGGCTGGGTGAACAGGCCAATGCCGGCCAGCAGCAGGGTGGTGGCGGTGAGTTTTTTCAACTGCATGGTTGTGCGCATTCCTTTGCCAATCATTGTTATGGGTTACCCGTTCGGAGAACGGGAAGACGCCCACGCTAACATCAATGACCCGTGGCACGGGAGTACCAGAAAGGTGACATGGCGCACAAACGAAAAAGCCCCGGGCTCAGGCCCAGGGCTTTCTTGATATGGCGCACTCGGCGGGATTCGAACCCACGACCCCTGCCTTCGGAGGGCAGTACTCTATCCAGCTGAGCTACGAGTGCAACGCGCACGCATGATACCCATCTGTATCGTTGACGTCCATCGCCTTGATCTGTAGCTGTTTTTACCGTGTTGTCTGTGCAGATCCCCGGGGCCGGATACACGACAATACCGATCAAACTGTCGGCCAGGGTGGAACCGGCCGTAGCTGGACCCGCGTCAATGCCGTCGACTACGCTGCCGATGGCGACAGCATCATCGTTTCAGCCCACCATCAGGGTGTGTTGAACATTGGCCGTGACAAGCAGTGAAACGATTTTTGGCGTCGCCCCGAGTCCGGCCGCCGCATCGTCTACCCTTTAGCGGCCATTCTGCGGGCGATTTCAGATGGGCTGTTCAACCATTCGTTCTTTTTTTCGAACAGCCTATTGTCCAACACCCCAGCAGCCGCTTAGCATTCGTTTGAGATTTCAAACGCTCGATGCCCTGCCTTGGGCGCTTTTCAACAATCAACAATTCGGGAAGCCGACATGCAGCTCAAAGACGCTCAGTTGTTCCGCCAGCAAGCCTATATCAATGGTGAGTGGCTGGATGCGGACAACGGCCAGACCATCAAGGTGACCAACCCGGCCACCGGCGAAGTCATCGGTACCGTGCCGAAGATGGGCACCGCGGAAACTCGCCGTGCTATCGAAGCCGCCGACAAGGCCCTGCCGGCCTGGCGTGCCCTGACTGCGAAAGAGCGCTCGGCCAAGCTGCGTCGCTGGTTCGAACTGATGATCGAGAACCAGGACGACCTGGCTCGCTTGATGACCACCGAACAGGGCAAGCCACTGGCCGAAGCCAAGGGCGAAATCGCCTACGCGGCCTCGTTCATCGAGTGGTTCGCCGAAGAAGCCAAGCGCATCTACGGTGACACCATCCCAGGCCACCAGCCAGACAAGCGCCTGATTGTCATCAAGCAGCCAATCGGCGTTACCGCGGCCATCACCCCGTGGAACTTCCCGGCCGCCATGATCACCCGTAAAGCCGGCCCGGCCCTGGCCGCTGGCTGCACCATGGTCCTCAAGCCGGCTTCGCAAACCCCATACTCCGCTCTGGCCCTGGTCGAGCTGGCCCACCGTGCCGGCATCCCGGCTGGCGTGCTGAGTGTGGTTACCGGCAGCGCCGGCGAAGTTGGCGGCGAACTGACCGGCAACTCCCTGGTACGCAAGCTGTCCTTCACCGGCTCGACCGAAATCGGTCGCCAGCTGATGGAAGAATGCGCCAAGGACATCAAGAAGGTTTCCCTGGAGCTGGGTGGCAACGCCCCGTTCATCGTGTTCGACGACGCCGACCTGGACAAGGCGGTCGAGGGCGCGATCATCTCCAAGTACCGTAACAACGGCCAGACCTGCGTCTGCGCCAACCGTATCTACGTGCAGGACGGCGTCTACGACGCGTTCGCCCAGAAGCTGGCCGCTGCAGTTGCCAAGCTGAAGATCGGTAACGGCCTGGAAGAAGGCACCACCACTGGCCCGCTGATCGACGGCAAGGCTGTCGCCAAGGTCCAGGAGCACATCGAGGACGCCGTCAGCAAAGGCGCCAAAGTGCTGTCCGGTGGCAAGCTGATCGAAGGCAACTTCTTCGAGCCGACCATCCTGGTTGACGTACCGAAGACCGCTGCTGTCGCCAAGGAAGAGACGTTCGGCCCACTGGCGCCGCTGTTCCGCTTCAAAGACGAAGCCGAAGTCATCGCCATGTCCAACGACACCGAGTTCGGCTTGGCCTCGTACTTCTACGCCCGTGACATGAGCCGTGTGTTCCGTGTCGCCGAAGCCCTGGAGTACGGCATGGTGGGTATCAACACCGGCCTGATCTCCAACGAAGTGGCGCCGTTCGGTGGTATCAAGGCTTCGGGCCTGGGCCGCGAAGGTTCCAAGTACGGTATCGAGGACTACCTCGAAATCAAATACCTGTGCATCAGCGTCTGATAGCACGGTAAAGGCTTTACCTCTGCCAGCGGGGCGCGAGAGCGACGTCTCGCTGGCCTTTTTTACATTGCAGTACCTGGTGGCCAGGGCGTTCACGACAGTCGATCAACGAATACTGTTCGCGAGCACTCCCAGCCGCCCCCGAATAAAAGCGCCATTCCTGTCGGCGCAATGAGGGCATTATGAGCAAAACCAACGAATCCTTGATGCAACGTCGTGTAGCTGCCGTCCCACGTGGCGTCGGCCAGATCCACCCGATCTTCGTCGACACCGCGAAGAACTCGACCGTGATCGACGTTGAAGGCCGCGAACTGATCGACTTCGCCGGCGGCATCGCAGTACTGAACACCGGCCACCTGCACCCGAAAGTGGTTGCAGCCGTGCAAGAGCAGCTGACCAAGGTCAGCCACACCTGCTTCCAGGTGCTGGCTTACGAGCCCTACGTAGAGCTGTGCGAAAAGATCAACAAGCTGGTCCCAGGCGAATTCGACAAGAAGACCCTGCTGGTCACCACCGGCTCCGAAGCCGTTGAAAACGCCGTCAAGATCGCCCGTGCTGCCACTGGCCGCGCTGGCGTCATCGCCTTCACCGGCGGTTATCACGGCCGTACCATGATGACCCTGGGCCTGACCGGCAAGGTCGTGCCGTACTCCGCTGGCATGGGCCTGATGCCAGGCGGCATCTTCCGCGCCCTGTTCCCGAGCGAACTGCACGGTATCAGCGTTGACGACGCCATCGCCTCGGTCGAGCGCATCTTCAAGAACGACGCCGAGCCGCGCGACATCGCCGCGATCATCCTCGAGCCAGTACAAGGCGAAGGCGGCTTCCTGCCAGCGCCGAAAGAGCTGATGAAACGCCTGCGCGCCCTGTGCGACCAGCACGGCATCCTGCTGATCGCCGACGAAGTACAAACTGGCGCTGGCCGTACCGGCACCTTCTTCGCCATGGAACAGATGGGCGTTGCGCCTGACCTGACCACCTTCGCCAAATCCATCGCTGGCGGCTTCCCGCTGGCCGGTGTGTGCGGCAAGGCCGAATACATGGACGCCATCGCGCCTGGCGGCCTGGGCGGTACCTACGCGGGTTCGCCGATCGCTTGCGCCGCAGCCCTGGCCGTGATCGAAGTGTTCGAAGAAGAAAAACTGCTGGACCGCAGCAAGGCTGTGGGTGAGCGCCTGACCGCCGGCCTGCGCGAAATCCAGAAGAAGTACCCGATCATCGGCGACGTCCGTGGTCTGGGCTCGATGATTGCCGTCGAAGTCTTCGAGAAAGGCACTCACACCCCGAACGCTGCTGCTGTTGGCCAGGTTGTCGCCAAGGCTCGTGAAAAGGGTCTGATCCTGCTGTCTTGCGGCACCTACGGCAACGTCCTGCGTATTCTGGTTCCGCTGACCGCCGAAGACGCGCTGCTGGACAAAGGCCTGGCCATCATCGAAGAGTGCTTCGCTGAAATCGCCTGATGTGACGCGCTTCAGAAAAAACCCGCCTCGGCGGGTTTTTTTATGCCCAGATAAGCCATGTGGCGCTATGGTTATCGGAGGATTGGCTTTGGAAGCTGCGACGGACTGTGTGTCAGGGTATTCAGGAGTAGTTGGTGATGAGCGCTGCAGCCCCCACCCCACCAAGCGTACTGATTGTAGAAGGCGATCCTTGGGTACGGGACATGCTCAGCGAGATGCTGCTCAGCGTGCGCTGTGACGCCCGCCTGCAGGTATGCGCTGACGGCGCGCAGGCGCTCAGTGCCCTGTCCAGCAAGCCGGACCTGATCATCGCTGCCCGCGAGCTGGCCGGTGTCGACGGCCTCGACCTGCTGCGCAAGGTGCGCGCCAAAGGGCCAGGGGTGCCGTTCATTCTCATGAGTAACCGCAATGACAGCGCCAGTGTGCGCGAAGCGCTGCCCCTGCACCCCACGGCTTACCTGAGCAAGCCACTGAACCTGGATAACCTGCGCAAGCGCCTGCAAGAGTTGCTGCTGGCTGTTGGCGAGGAGATTGCCTGCCCGGTACCGGCGTTGCAGGCGGGAGCCAGCCTGCCAGCCTACCTTGAGCAGCGCCGCGCTACCGCCGATGGCGGGCCGCTGCTGGCCGATGTGCAGGTAGCGATCAATCGAGCGCTAAACCCTCAGGGCCTGAACCTCAGGGTGCTCGAAGAGGAGGTGCGTAACGACCCGCAGGTGACGGCGGTGCTGATCGCTGCCGCCAATAGTGCGGCATTGCACCGTGAAGCCCCGGTGCAGACGTTGCTGCAGGCCCTGAACAAGCTTGGCAGTACCCAAAGCATGAACCTGATCCTGGGCATGACCCTCAAGCGCAGCGCACGCCTCAGCGACCCACTGTTGGCAGAGCACGCCGCCCGTTACTGGGACCTGTCACTGCACACTGCCGAATATGGCCGCACCTTGGCGCGCATGCTCGAACTGGACGAGGGCCGTTGTTATTGCGCGGGCTTGCTGCATTGCCTGGGCGACCTGGCGGTGTTGCGCTGCCTGCAAGAGTGGCGGTTGGCCGGGGGAGACCTGGACGAGCGCAATGTGCAGCAATCGCTGGAAGAGTTTGGTGCGGCGTTCGGCTCGGCGCTGCGTACTCGCTGGCGTTTGCCGCTGGCACTGCGCGAGTTGATCGCTGCGATCTACCAGTTGGGCGGTGGCGTTTACTCGCGGGAGATCCTGGCCATGAACCTGGCTGGGCAGTTGTCGCGGCTGCCGGCTGGGCAGGGGCTGGAGAAGGTGGCCAGCGGCAAGACGGCGCGCCTGCTCAAGCTTGGCCTGCCGGAGCTGAGGCGGTTGCGCAAAGAGGAGAACCCGGAAGTAAAACCGCAGGAAGAACCGCCGGTGGCTGGGGCCGAGGTTTCCAGCTGAGATTCGGGGGCCGCATTGCGGCCCTTCGCGGGCTTGCCCGCTGCCACAGGTGTGGCGCCGGGCCCGCGAATACCGGCCAAAGCCGGTGCCCTTGCCGCCTGATCAGCCGCGGACTATCTGGTTCTTGCCCTGCCGCTTGGCTTGGTACATTGCCGCATCGGCCCGCGCATACAGGCTGTCCAGCGCCACATCCTCATCGGTCAGCTCGGTCAGCCCCTGGCTCACCGTCACCCCGTACGTCTGCTGGCCATGGCTGAAGCTCAAGTGCTGAATCTGCCGTTGCAAGCGCTCGGCAATCTGCTCCGCGACCTGGGCGTTGCAGCCCGGAAACACCGCCGCAAATTCTTCGCCGCCAATGCGTCCGAACAGGTCGCCCCGGCGTAGCACGGCCTTGCCGCTGTCGGCGATGTGTTGCAGCACCTGGTCGCCTTCCTGGTGGCCATAGCTGTCATTGATGCGTTTGAAGTCGTCGATATCCAACAGCAGGAAAGCCAGCGGTGTACCGTCCTCGCGTGCACTGTCGAAGGCTTGCTGGGCACATTCGAAAAAGTGCCTGCGGTTACTGCTCTGGGTCAGCACGTCGGTGGTGGCCAGGCGCTGCAGTTCGCCTTCAAGCTGCTTCTTCTCGGTGATGTCTTCGGCGATACCGACAATGATTACCCGGTCGCCATCGTGCTGCTGGTTGATGTAGCACTTGTCGCTCAGCCAGCGCAGTTGCCCATCGGCATTGAGGATGCGGTACTCGCGGTCTTCCACCGCCCCCTTGAGCAGTACCTGGGCCAGGCTACGCTCGGCGAACTCGAGGTCGTCGGGGTAGATACTGTCACGCCATTCGTTGTAGTCAGCCAGCACCAGGCTGACCGGGCGGCCGAAGATGCGCTCGTAGGCTGGGCTCACGTACAGCACCTGACGGGTTTCCCAGTCGAAGGCCCAAAGCACTGCGTTGACGCTGTCGAGCAACGAGCTGAACAGCTGATCACGCTCACTCAGGCGGGCAACCTCACCTTGGGCGTGGAGCAACGCCAGTAAAGTCTGGGCAGCTTCGGGAGGAGGGGTGCCGGGGAAAATCGTTGGAATGTTCTTGGCCATGTGCACGGAGCAGGTCTCAACGTGAAAGCGTGCGGCCAACATCCGGCCCGCCACGCAGGCGATATTCCGGATTCGAGTGGAGAGGCGGGGGCGAAGTTCCGAACGGCACGCCCCGTTGCGGGGCGTGCCGATCAACGGCGGTCAGGCGCCGGTCGGGCGCAGCGAGTAAGTCTTGAGTTGTGCTGCGAAGTCGCGCAGTGCCTGGATGCCGCTGGTTTCGGCCTCGTGTACCCAGTCTTTCATGGCAGCCAGCATGTCGTGGCCGTTGGCACTGGTGCGCGCCCAGATCTGCTGCAGGGCCAGGCGTTTTTCGTAGATGGTTTTCAGTGCCTGGCTGTGCGCGAGCATGGACTCGATGCGCACGTGGTGGCGGTCTTCCAGCAGGCTGGTTTCGCGCGAGAGCAGCCGTTTGGCACGGCGGAAGCGGTGACGCACCGAGGCGTCGACACGGGCCAGTTCCTGTTTCACCAGCGGGCCGATCACCAGCTTGCGGTACTGGGCCATGATCTGGAAGCGGTTGTTGAGGATGGCCATGGCGGTGTCCATGTCCAGGCTGGCCTTGCCGGCTACCCGGTGGGCGATGGGCGCCACGCGCTGCACCTTGGCCAGACGCAGCAGGCAGAACAAGCGGATCCACGCCCAGCCCATGTCGAACTCCCAGCGTTTGACCGAGAGCTTGGCCGAGTTGGGGTAGGTGTGGTGGTTATTGTGCAGTTCTTCACCGCCGATGATGATGCCCCAGGGCACCAGGTTGGTGGCGGCGTCGCGGCATTCGAAGTTGCGATAGCCCAGGGCATGGCCCAGGCCGTTGACCACACCGGCGGCCCAGAACGGAATCCACATCATCTGCACCGCCCAGATGGTGATGCCCAGGGTGCCGAACAGCAGCAGATCGATCACCGCCATCAGTGCGATGCCGCCCAGTTTGTAACGCGAGTACAGGTTGCGCTCAATCCAGTCATCCGGGCAGTTCTTGCCATAGATGCGCAGGGTTTCGGGGTTGCGTGCCTCTTCACGGTACAGCTCGGCACCTTTGCGCAGCACCGTGCCCAGGCCCTTGTACACCGGGCTGTGCGGGTCGTCGGGGGTTTCGCACTTGGCGTGGTGCTTGCGGTGGACGGCGGTCCACTCACGGGTGTTCTGCGCCGTGGTCAGCCACAGCCAGAAGCGGAAGAAGTGCTTGAGCGCGCCGTTGAGCTCCAGGGCCCGGTGCGCGGAGTAGCGATGCAGGTAGACCGTGACGCTGACAATGGTCACGTGGGTCATCAACAGAGTGATGCCGACCAGTTGCCAGGCCGACAGGTCGAGCAGGCCGTTATACCACATAGGTGCAAATACCCTCGAAATGCAGGGGGAAGGGCTGATTATCCCTTGGCGGGGAAATAAAACCAGTCAACCGTTGAGATAGGAGGTCACGACATGTTTCAGCCTTTATAATGCCCGCTCCTTTTTGATGGCCTTTCCCACCCGACATGTCTGTTTCCGTTCGCGACGCCTTGCGCATGGCTGCGCTGTATGTGGTGCTCTCGATCCTCTGGCTTGCGCTGGCAGAGGTGATGCTGCACAGCATGACTGACGACCCCTTGGCATTGACTGTGGGGCGGCAGATCAACGTGGTGGTCTGGGTGCTGCTCAGTGCCGTGCTGATCTACGTGTCGCGTGTGCGCCTGCTCAATTTCATCGGCCATGGCGCGCGTTTGCGTTGCGAAGACCGTGAACGGCTGCGCATGGCTGCCGCGGTGTTCGACAGTACCCTCGAGGGCGTGCTGGTGACCGACCGCCAAGGCCTGATCGTGCACGTCAATCGTGCCTTCATGCGCATCACCGGCTACCAGCAGGATGAGGTCATCGGCCATCGCCCGAGCAAGTTCAAGTCGGGCCGCCATGGCCTGGCCTTCTACCAGGAAATTTTTGCCACCCTGGCCGAGAAGGGCGAGTGGAGTGGTGAAATCTGGAACCGGCGCAAAAGCGGGGAAATCTACCCGCAGTGGCAGACCATTTGCGCCATTCGTGATGACGAAGGTGAGCTCAGCCATTACGTGGCGGTGTTCAGTGACATCAGCGCCATCAAGCATTCGGAACAAGAGCTTGCCTACCTCGCCCACCACGACCCGCTGACCGGCCTGCCTAACCGCCTGCTGTTTACCGACCGGGTGGAGCAGGCATTGGCGGCGGCGCAGGCCAACAAGCGCGGTTGCGCCCTGTTGCTGCTGGACCTGGATCATTTCCAGAGCATAAACGACGGCCTGGGCCATACCATTGGCGACCAGTTGCTGAAGCTGGTAGGTGAGCGTCTGGGAGAGGTGTTGGGTAACGGCATGACCCTGGCGCGTCTGGGCGGCGACGAGTTCGGCGTGCTGGCCGAAAACTGCCAGCAGGTTGGCCAGGCGGGCAAGCTGGCGCAATGCATCATCGAGCGCATGCGTGAGCCGTTTCAGTTCGAGGGCAATCGTCTGTTCATCAGCGCCAGCGTCGGAATCAGCCTGTTCCCCAGCGATGCCTTGAGTGCCGAGCAGTTGCTGCGCAATGCCGACTCGGCGTTGTACAAGGCCAAAAGCAACGGTCGGGCCTGTTATGCGCTGTACACCGAAGAGCTGACCGCCCACGCCCAGCATCGGGTCGAGACCGCCGCCGAATTGCGTTGGGCCCTGGAGCAGGATGAACTGCGGGTGTACTTTCAGCCGGTACACGACTTGGCGACGGGCCGGCAGGTCGGGGTCGAGGCGTTGGTGCGCTGGCAGCACCCCGGGCGCGGCCTGGTACCGCCGAGTGAGTTCATCCCGATTGCCGAACGCACCGGCCTGATTGCCGAGATCGATACCTGGGTGCTGCAACAGGCCTGTCGGCAAATGGTGCAGTGGCAGGCTGAAGGCCGGCAGCTGGCATTTGTTGGGGTGAACATCTCCAGTCGCCTGTTTGGCCAGCATGAGCTGTATCGGCAGGTAGCCGAAGTGCTGCACGACACCGGCCTGGCCCCGGCCTTGCTGGAGCTGGAAGTGACCGAAAGCGCGGTGATGGAAGACCCTGAGGTGGCGCTGGAGCAACTGCACCGCTTGCGCGAACTGGGGGTGACCCTGGCCATCGACGACTTTGGCACGGGGTATTCGTCACTGCTGCGGCTCAAGCGTTTGCCGGTGCAGAAACTGAAAATCGACCAAGGGTTTGTGGCTGGGTTGCCAGTGGATGAAGACGACATCGCCATTGTGCGGGTGATCATCGCCTTGGCCCGTAGCATGGGTATGCAGGTGCATGCCGAGGGCATCGAGCAGGCGGAACAGGCCAGCTTCCTGTTGCAGGAGGAGTGCCAGTTGGGGCAAGGGTACTGGTTCGGGCGGCCAGTGCCGGCTGCGGATCTTCGCTGGGATTGAGACCGGGCTGCAAAGCAGCCCTCAGATTTCAACGCTTGTTCAAACCCTTCGCCAGGCGGTCCCCGCCCAGCTGGATCAACGCCACTAACGCTACCAGCATGGCGATCACGGTCAGCATGATCTGGCTGTCGAAACGCTGGTAGCCATACCGATAGGCGATATCCCCCAGCCCGCCGGCACCAATCGCCCCGGCCATCGCCGACGAGTTGATCAAGGTCACCAAGGTAATGGTGAAGCCCCCGACGATCCCCGGCAGCGCCTCGGGCAACAGTACATGCCAGACGATGTGCCAGCGCCGGCAGCCCATGGCCTGTGCGGCTTCCACCAGACCATGGTCGACCTCACGCAGGCTGACCTCGGCAATCCGCGCAAAGAACGGTGTGGCGGCAATGGTCAGCGGCACCACTGCCGCCCACACACCATAAGTGGTACCCACCACCAGGCGGGTGAAAGGAATCAGCGCAACCATCAGGATCAGAAACGGAATCGAGCGGAACAGGTTGACGAAGGCGCCCAGCACCCGGTTCAGCAGCCGCGCCTCGAAGATCCCACCCTTGTCGCTGGTCACCAGCAGCACCGCCATGGGTACACCCACCAGCAGGGCGATCAGTGACGAAACCCCAACCATCAGCAGCGTATCAAGCAAGCCTTCCAGCAGGCGATCAAACCACATGGCCCAATACCTCCACGTCTTCGGCCCAACGGCGGGCACGTTCCAGCAATTGATGGGTGTCGTGCGGCGAGTGTTGCACCGAGAGGATGAGTTGCCCCAAGGCATGTTCGCCGATGGTTTCCACGCCGCCCTGCAGCAGACGCACACGCCCGCCCAGGTCGTTGAACAGGGCAGACAGCTCTGGCTCGCCAAGCACCGTCAGTTTCAGCACTACGGCGCTGTTGCCGCTCGCCGGGTGGGCCTGGAGGCTGGCTTGCAGTGCGGCGGGTAGCTTGGCCTGCAAAGGGGCGAGCAGGGTGCGGGTAACCTCGTGACGAGGTGAACCAAACACCCGCCAGACCTCGCCCTGCTCGACCACTGCGCCGCGTTCCAGCACCACAACCCGGTGGCAGATGTCGCGAATCACCGCCATTTCGTGGGTGATCAGCACGATGGTCAGCCCCAGGCGCTGGTTGATATCGCGCAGCAGCTCCAGGATCGAGGCGGTGGTTTCCGGGTCCAGCGCCGAGGTGGCCTCGTCGCACAGCAGGATCTCGGGGGTGTGCACCAGTGCCCGGGCAATGCCCACGCGCTGTTTCTGCCCGCCGGACAGTTGCGCCGGGTACACGTGATGTTTTTCCTGCAGGCCGACCAGTTCCAGCAATTCGCGCACCTTGCGCTGGCGTTCGGCTTTTGCCACGCCGGCGACTTTCAACGGCAACTCGACGTTCTGCCACACGGTCTTGGCCGACATCAGGTTGAAGTGCTGGAAGATCATGCCGATGCGCCGGCGCAGGGCCACAAGCTGGTCCTCATTGAAAGGCGCGATATCCACCTGGTCGATCAATACGCGGCCCTGGCTGGGTTGCTCCAGGCGGTTGATGGTGCGCAGCAGTGATGACTTACCGGCGCCGCTGCGGCCGATGATGCCGAAGATCTCGCCATGGCGGATGTTCAAGTCAATGCCTTGCAAGGCCGGTTGCGCCTGGTCCGGGTAGGTCTTGCCCAGGCCGATGAAGCGCACGTGGGCTTCATTGACCTCGGGGCGCAGGGCCTGTTCCTTGGCTATAGGCGGCAGTGCTTGGGGTGTAGGCGCCCTGAGCGCGCTGGCCTGGCTCATGTCAGCCTTCCCAGCCGGCTTGGTAGAGCTTGCCGTGAGCTTTGTTCAACGCAGCGCGCACCACTGGCGAATGCTGGTAGATGTCGACGAACTGGGCCAGGCGTGGGTCGTCCTTGCTTTGCGGGCGAATGACGAACTGGATCACGTATTCCTTGTTTTCCAGCCCATCGAACAGCAACGCCGAGGTGGCATCGAAGGTGTTGGCCAGGCGGATGTAGGCCGGGTAACCCTGCACCAGGTCGGCGTCGTCGTAGGCGCGTACCAGTTGCACCGCCTCGACCTGAAGGATCTTCAGCTTTTTAGGGTTGGCGAGGATGTCATCCTCGGTGGCCTTGTAGCCCACGCCGGGCTTCAGGGTGATCAACCCGGCCTTGGCCAGCAGCAGCAGGCCACGGCCGCTGTTGATCGGGTCGTTGGCGATGGCCACGCTGGCGCCTTCAGGCAGCTCGGCAAAGCTTTTGTACTTTTTCGAGTACAGGCCAACGTTGTTGATGATGCCCGGGGCGTAAGGCACAAGGTTGAAGCCTGCAGCAGCCTTGGCGTTTTCCAGGAACGGGATGTGCTGGAAGTAGTTCACGTCGATGTCGCCGCTGTTGAGGCTGACATTGGGCGCAATCCAGTCGCTGAACTCGATCAGCTTCACTTCCAGGCCTCGCTTGTGGGCTTCTTCCACCGCGGCTTCCAGCGGAATGGCAAAGGCCGAGGTGGTGCCGATCTTCAACGGCTCGGCAGCAAGGGCACCGGCGCACAGGCCGAGGGTGATGGCAATGGCCGCGACGGGCCGGAACAGTTTCTCAATCATGGTGCAGGGCTCCAGTCGGGGCAGGGGTAAAGCGGTAAGCCGAGCCAGGATGGTCGGCGGGTAAGTGCGGGTGGTCGGCCTGGAACAGTTTTTCGCGCAGGGTGCCTTCGGTGTAGGCCGTCTTGTAGCGGCCACGCAGCTGAAGTTGCGGGATGACCAGCTCGACGAAGTCCTCGAAGCTCTCCGGGGTGACGGTGCGGGTCAGGTTGAAACCGTCCAGGCCGGTTTCATCGATCCACGCGATCAACTGCTCGGCCACCTGTTCAGGCGCGCCGACCAGGGTTACGTAGCGGCCGCCCAGGGCGTGTTGCTGCAACAGGCGCCGGCGGGTCCAGGCGTTGTCTTGCAACTGGCGCGTGGCTGACTGGATGGCGTTGCCCTGGCTGAAGGCAATGGGTTGGTCCAGTTCATAGGCGGCGAAGTCGATGCCAGTGGACGCGGCGAAGTGCGCGACGCCCGCTTCGGCGCTGGCGTGGCGCAGGTACTCGGCGTGTTTGGCCTGGGCCAGTTGCTCGGTGGCCGCGACGATCACCGTGATGCCCATGAACACTTTGACTGCCTGCGGGTCGCGGCCGGCGACCTGGGTGGCCGCGCGAACCTTGTCGACCTGGGCACGGGTGGCTGCCTTGTCTTGGCCACTGATGAACACGCATTCGGCATGGTTGCCGGCGAAGGCCAAGCCACGCGCAGAGCTGCCAGCCTGGAACAGCACCGGGGTGCGCTGGGGTGAGGGCTCGCACAGGTGGTAGCCTTCGACCTTGTAGAACTCGCCCTGGTGCTGAACCTTGCGCACCTTGTCGGGCGTGGCATAGACGCGATGCTCGCGGTCGGCGACCACTGCGTCATCGGCCCAACTGCCTTCCAGCAGCTTGTACAACACCTGCAGGTATTCATCGGCCTGGTCGTAGCGGCGATCATGCGCCGGTTGCTGCGCCAGGCCCATGGCCCGGGCAGCGCTGTCGAGGTAGCCGGTGACAATGTTCCAGCCCACCCGGCCATTGCTCAGGTGGTCGAGTGTGGAAAGTCGCCGGGCGAACAGGTACGGCGCCTCGTAGGTGAGGTTGGCGGTAAGGCCAAAACCCAGGTGACGGGTGACCGCAGCCATGGCGGAGACCAGCAGCAGCGGGTCGTTGACTGGCAGCTGGATCGACTCCTTGAGGGTGACGTCCAGAGACTTGCCGTAGATGTCGTAGGTGCCGACGATGTCGGCAATGAAAAGCCCGTCGAACAGGCCGCGCTCCAGCAGGCGTGCCAGGTTGGTCCAGTAGTCCAGGGTCTTGTACTGGGTTGAAGTGTCCCGTGGGTGGGTCCACAGACCGTGGTTGATGTGCCCGATGCAGTTCATGTTGAAGGCATTGAGCAGAATCTGCTTGGCCATCAGATGGTCCCCCGGCGTGGCGGGTTGGCATCGTTGAGGTAGTAGTTGCCGATGGCGTGGTACTTCCAGCGCACCGGGTCGTGCAGGGTGTGCACGCGAGCGTTGCGCCAGTGGCGGTCGAGGTTGTGTTCGGCCAATGTTGCCTGGCTGCCGCCCAGTTCGAACAGGGTGGTACCGGCGGTGAGGGAAATTTCGGTGCTGATGGCGCGTGCTTCGGCCACGGCAATGGAGGCGGCGGCCACGTTGTCGGCAGTGCTGTCGTCGCGGGCGCGGTCGAGGTATTCGCCTGCGCGCTCCAGCAGGGCTTCGGCCGCATGCAAGCGGATCGCCAGATGGCCGAAGCTTTTCAGCGTCAGCGGGTCATCCGTGGCCTTGTCCTGGCCGGAGTCGACCCACGGACGGCTGCGGGTGCGCACGAAGTGCAGGGCGTCTTCATAGGCGGCGCGGGCAATACCGGTGTCGATGGCGGCATGGAGGATCTGCGCCAGCGGGCCGACCGGGGTAGGGCGCTCGAAGGCGCTTTGGAACGGCACCACGTCGGCTGCGCTGACGTACACGTTATCGAACACCACCGAACCGCTGCCGGTGGTGCGCTGGCCGAAGCCGCTCCAGTCGTCGATCACCTGCAGCCCTTGGCTGTCGGCCGGGACGAAGGCCAACTGTTGTATGCCTTGTTCATCCACGACCGAGGTTGGAATGCGTTGGGCATAGATGGCGCCTGTGGAATAGAACTTGCGCCCGTTGATGCGGAAACCGTCGCCGTCACGGCTCAGACGGGTGGTGCGCTCGTGGGCGGTCTTGGTGCCCAGCTCGGCCAGGGCATTGCCGAAACGGCGGCCGGCCAGTACCTCGGTGTACAGGCGCTGTTGCTGTTCGGGGCTGCCGTTTACCCGCAGCACTTCCAGACCGTAGAAATGATTCTGCGGAATCTGCCCGAGCGAACCGTCGGCCTGCGCGATACGGGCGATGACCTTGGCCAGGGTGACGTTGGATACGCCGGCACCGCCGAAGGCTTTGGGCACGCTGATGGCCCACAGGCCGGAGCGGGTGAACAGCTCGAGTTCGGCCAGCGGCAGGCGGCGCTCGCGGTCGCGCAAGGCGCTGTCGCGGCGCAGTTGCTGGGCGATGTCTTCGGCGACGGCCAGGGCTTGGGCGTCGCTGGTGATGATAGCGATTGTCATGGAGTTCTCCGGGGGCCGCTTTGTGGCCCTTCGCGGGCTTACCCGCTCCCACAGGTGAAGTGATGCCCGTTCAGGCGGTGGCAATCCTGTGGGAGCGGGCAAGCCCGCGAAGGGCTGCGCAGCAGCCCCAAAGGCAGCAAATCAGATCCAGGAATGCCGTGCAGGCAGGGTGCCGTTAAGGTGGTAAGCGCCCACCGCGTGGTACTTCCAGCGCACCGGGTCGTGCAGGGTGTGCACCCGAGCGTTTCGCCAGTGGCGGTCGAGGTTGAACTCGGCAAGGGTGGCGCGGCTGCCGGCCAGCTCGAACAGCTTTTCGCTGGCCTGCAGGGCAATTTCGGTAGTCAGCACCTTGGCCTCGGCCACCGCAATCGAGGCACGTGCCGCACTGGCTGCGTCGATAGGCGCAGCATTGACCTCGTCGAGTACCCGAGCGGCTTTGCGCAGCAGCGCTTCGGCGGCGTGCAGCTCGAGTTTCAGGCGGCCGATGTCGGCAATTACATAAGGGTCGTCACTGGCACGGTCGACGTTGGCTTCAATCCACGGCCGGGACTTTTCGCGCACGAAGGTGATCGCATCATCGATAGCTGCTTCGGCGATGCCAGCGTCGATCGCCGCCTGGATCAGCTGCGAAGCGGCGCCCTGAATGTTGGGGATATCGCGCTGGCGCCAGTTGTCGATTACCAGTTCCGCGTCCACCGGCACCTGGTCCAGCAGCACGGTACCGCTGGCGGTGGTGCGCTGGCCGAACCCGGACCAGTCATCGACAATGCGCAACCCCGGGCTGCCCCGGCGCACGAATGCCAGGCGCTGGCGGCCTTCGTCGTCGAGGGCTTTTACCGCCACCCAATGGGCGAACAAGGCACCGGTGGAGTAGAACTTCTCGCCACTTATGCGGTAGCTGTCGCCGGCGCGCGTGATTCGGGCCTTGAGGGTGAGGGTATCCCTGGTGCCACGCTCAGGCCCGGCATTGCCGATGCGCCAGCCGTCGAGCACGCTGCGAAAGATCCGCGCTTGCTGCGCCTCGCTGGCCGTCAGGCGCAGCAGTTGCAGCATGCCGAACTGGTTCTGCGGGATCTGCCCCAGGGCGGGGTCGGCGGCGCTGATCAGGCGGAACACTTCGGCGACGGTTGCGAACGATACGTCGGGGCCACCGTAGGCCTTGGGTACGCTGATGCTGCCCAGACCGCTGCGGGTAAACAGCTCGATTTCGGCCCAGGGCAGTTTGCGTTGCTGGTCGCGCCGGGCAGCTTGCTCACGGGCGACCTCGGCCAGTTCGCGGGCCGCTTGCAGGGCTTCGGCGTCGTTGCGCAGTACCTTGGCCGGCAGCAGCGGGGGCGAGCTGTCCAGATCGCTATGGAATTGGGTGTTGGCTTGGCTGGGCATCAGTGCCGCTCCTTGGCTGCACTCAATGCCCTGGCGTTACGCACTGGGGTGATTGTGATCCTGACCATTCCTGACCTCACAAAATAGTTATGTCGCTACAGCTGATCGCGACAGATGTGTGCTGGTCCGGTGGTCCGGTTTATATACCCTAATGATTTATAAAAATTTTATGAACTAACTTTTTGGAATATTTATAGAAGGGGGGGGATTTGTTAAGGGCGTGCTGGCCTCTTCGCGGGTAAACCCGCTCCTACACATGCCTCAAGATCTGTGCATTCGCTGTAGGAGCGGGTTTACCCGCGAAAGGGCCGGAACAGGTTTACTCGGAGGCCGCAGTCCCGAGGAACTTGCGCAAGAACTGCCGGGTACGTTCTTCCTTCGGCGCCGCGAACAGCGCCTTGGCTTCGCCCTGCTCCACGATCACGCCCTTGTCGAAGAAGATCACCCGGTTCGCCACGTCCCGGGCAAAGCTCATCTCGTGGGTGACGATGATCATGGTGCGCTTTTCCTCGGCCAGGCCGCGGATGGTCGCCAATACTTCACCGACCAGCTCCGGGTCCAGCGCCGAGGTCGGTTCGTCGAACAGGATTACCTCTGGTTCCATGGCCAGGGCGCGGGCGATGGCCACGCGTTGCTGCTGGCCGCCGGACAGGCGCCGTGGGTAGGCGTCTTCCTTGCCCGCCAGGCCGACTTTGGCCAGCAGGCGCCGGCCAAGCTCAATGGCCTGTTCGCGAGGCGTCTTCTTGACGATCACCGGCCCCTCGATCACGTTCTCCAGGGCAGTGCGATGGGGGAACAGGTTGAAGTTCTGGAACACGAACCCGGCTTGCTGGCGCAAACGGCGAATCGCACCCTGCTGCCCGCCCAAAGGGCGGTTGGCATCGATGCTGATGGCGCCGATCTGGATCTGCCCGGCATCGGGGGTTTCCAGCAGGTTAAGGCAGCGCAAGAAGGTGGTTTTGCCCGAGCCACTGGGGCCGATGATGGCCACCACTTCACCGGGCTGCACGGTCAGGTCGATACCGTTGAGCACGGTCTGGCCCTTGAACCGCTTGGTCAGGCCTTTGACTTCAATCATGCTCAATGCTCCTGGTCATGCTGGTTGACCCGCGCTTCCATGCGGTTCTGGAAGTGCGCAAGGATGCTGCACAGCACCCAGTAGATGACCGCGACCGCCACGTACATGGTGAACACTTCGAACGTGCGCGCAGTAATCAGCTGGGCTTGGCGGAACAGCTCGGGCACCTGGATGGTTGCCGCCAGGGCAGTGTCCTTTACCAGCGAGATGAAGCTGTTGCCCAGCGGTGGCAGCGCGGTGCGCAAGGCCTGTGGCAGGATCGCCCGGCGCATGGCTTGCACGCGGGTCATGCCGATGCTGGCGGCTGCTTCCCACTGGCCCCGGTCGATCGAGGAAATGGCTGCGCGCAGGATCTCGCAGATGTAGGCCGCCATGTTCAGCGACAGGCCGATCAGCGAAGCGGGGATTGGGTCGAGCTCGATGCCGATTTGCGGCATGCCGAAATAGATGACGAACAGCTGCACCAGCAGCGGCGTGCCGCGGAAGAACGACACGTAGACCCGCGCCAGCCAGTTCAGCGGCAGAATCTTCGACAGCCGCATCAGCGCCAGGGCAAAGCCCAGCACCAGACCGAAGAACATGCCGCCGACACTGAGCAGCACCGTATAACCCGCGCCCTTCAGCAGGAAGGGCGCGGAATCGACAACGAGTTGCAGGCTTTCAGCGATCATTTGGTGACATCGGCACCGAAGTACTTCTCGGACAGCTTGGCCAGCGTGCCGTCAGCTTTTAGCTTGTCGATGGCCTTGTTGATAGCTGCCAACAGTTCCGGCTCACCTTTGCGCAGGGCCACGCCGCTTTCCAGGCGCGAGAAGGCATCGCCAGCAAGTTGGGTGTCCTTGGCTTTTTGCGCGTATTCCAGCGCCGCCAGGCGGTCGATCAGGATGGCGTCGATACGGCCGTTGCGCAGGTCAGCGAACTTGCTTGGGTCGTCTTCATAGGTGCGCACATCGGCTTGCGGCACGTCCTTTTTCACCCACTGTTCGTAGTTGGTGCCAAGGCCTACGCCGACCTTTTTGCCGGCCAGGTCCTGTGCGCCCTTGATGTTCAGCTGCTCGGCTTTCTTCTTCAGGATCAGTGCCTGGATGCCGGAGACAGTGTAGGGCTCGGAGAAGTCGTACTTTTTCTTGCGCTCTTCGGAAATGGTCACCTGATTGACCACTACATCCAGGCGTTTGGATTCCAGCGCGGCGAGGATGCCGTCCCACTTGGTCGGCTGGATCTTGGCCTTGACCCCCAGCTCCTTGGCCAGCAGCTCAGACAGCTCCACTTCGAAGCCGGTCAGTTTGCCGTTTTCGTCCTGGAAGCTGAATGGCGGGTAGGTGCCCTCGAGGCCGACGTTGATGACGCCTTTTTCCTGGATGGTCTTCAATTGCTCGCCGGCGAAAGCCTGGCTGAGCAGGCCGGCACCCAGCAGGAGGGCCAGGCTGGCGTTGAGTAGCGGTTTGGCGAATTTCGACATGTCAGAGCCCCGCGCTTGTTGTCTAGGTAGTGAGGTGGCGACTATAGGGTTGGCTGATTAGGCCGGGAAATACTAAAAAATAACTTTAATATTCCTTTTTTGATTTGCGCCAGGTGCTGGCTGCTTTGAGGGTAGGCGACGATACCCACTCCGTCATCGCGGCTTATGCCTGACTTAGTGCAGGATGGAATAAAGCGTTGTTTTTTCCAAGCCTCAGATTTGCCGTAAAGTGGATTGCAGCAGGCAGGTTCGGCCTTTTCGCGGGCCTGGCAACGAAATCAGATGGCCTATACGGCAGGAGAACACCGTGAGCGAACAACCTTCATCCGCGCATTGGCAGTTGCAGAGCATTGTCACTGGCCTGCGCGGGGCCCGTGAGCAATGGCGCACCCGTAATGGCCGCAGTATTGGCGAGCAGGGCGGGCGCGAACTGCCGTCGCGTGAAGCGATGCGACAGATTCTGGAGCAACTGTGCGGGGCGCTGTTCCCCATGCGCCTGGGGCCAGTCGACCTGCGCGAAGAAAGTGAAGACTTCTACGTCGGCCATACCCTGGATGCCGCGCTGACCGCCTTGCTGGCCCAGGCTCGTCTTGAACTTCGCTACGCGGCACGGCAAAGCAAGGCTGAGCTGGCGGGCGTCGACGCCCGTGCGCTGAGCCTGATCCAGGGCTTTGCAGCTGCGCTACCGGAACTGCGCGTTCTGCTCGACACCGATGTGCTGGCCGCCTACCACGGCGACCCGGCAGCGCGCAGCGTCGATGAAGTGCTGCTGTGCTACCCGGGCATCCTGGCGATCATCCATCACCGGCTGGCACACCACCTGTACAAGGCTGGGCTGCCGCTGCTGGCGCGGATCAGTTCGGAGCTGGCGCATTCGGCCACCGGTATCGACATTCACCCGGGGGCGCAGATCGGCCCGAGCTTCTTCATCGATCATGGTACGGGTGTGGTCATTGGTGAAACCGCGATCATCGGCGAGCGCGTGCGCATCTACCAGGCGGTGACCCTGGGCGCCAAGCGTTTCCCCAGCGATGAGTCGGGTACGCTGCATAAAGGCCTGCCACGCCACCCGATCGTCGAAGACGATGTGGTGATCTATGCCGGGGCCACGGTGCTGGGGCGTATTACCATCGGTAAGGGTTCGACCATTGGCGGTAATGTGTGGCTGACGCGCAGTGTGCCGGCTGAAAGCAACATTACTCAGGCCAACCTGCAGCTGGATTGCCAGGACAAGAACTGATCCCGCATTGCGATTGCCTTGCTGGCCTCTTCGCGGGCAAGCCCGCGCCTACGACGGACGTACCAGATGTAGGTGCGGGTTTACCCGCAAGAGGCCGGAACAGGACGACACCAATCGGCGCCCCAATTCGCATTGAAATCCGATCCATGTTTAACTTGAACGCTTGTTCAATGAAAAACGCTGGTCCGCTGCCGGTGTTCAACAGGAGGATTCCTTTGCTGAACCCGTTCATTCCGAACCTCACGTCATTCGACGAGGTGCACGCCCTATGAGTGCACCGAACCCTTCCGCTGCCAACGGCAAAATCCGCATGAACCCCCCGGTGTTCTACTTTGCGGCGAGTTTCATCCTCATCTTTGGCCTGGTAGTCATCTCCAACCCGCAAGCCGCAGGTGACTGGTTGCTGGCGGCGCAGAACTGGGCGGCCAACACGGTCGGCTGGTACTACATGCTGGCGATGACGCTGTACCTGGTCTTCGTGGTGGTCACCGCCTTGTCTGGCTACGGCAAGATCAAACTCGGTGCCGACCACGACGAACCCGAGTTCAGCTACCTGTCGTGGGCCGGCATGCTGTTCGCCGCCGGCATCAGCATCACGCTGTTCTTCTTCTGTGTCTCCGAACCGCTGACCCACATGCTGCAACCGCCCCAAGGCGAAGCCGGCACGGTCGAGGCCGGGCGCCAGGCGATGCAGATCCTGTTCCTGCACTGGGGCCTGCATGGCTGGGGGGTGTTCGCCTTCGTCGGCATGGCATTGGCCTATTTCGCCTACCGGCATAACCTGCCGCTGGCCCTGCGTTCGGCGCTGTACCCGCTGATTGGCAAGCGCATCAACGGCCCGATCGGTTATGCGGTGGATGGCTTCGGCATCATCGCCACGGTGTTCGGCCTGGGCGCCGACATGGGCTTTGGGGTGCTGCATCTGAACGCCGGTCTGGACTACCTGTTCGGCATCAGCCACAGCCAGTGGGTGCAGGTGATCCTCATCACCCTGATGATGGGCGCGGCTGTGGCCGTAGCCGTGGCCGGGGTGGAGAAGGGGGTGCGGGTGATGAGCGACATCAACCTGTTCCTGGCCTGTGCGCTGCTGCTGTTCGTGCTGTTCGCCGGGCCTACCCAGCACCTGTTCAACACGCTGATCCAGAACCTGGGCGACTACCTGGGTGCGTTGCCGCGCAAGAGCTTCGACGTGTATGCCTATGGTGAAAACCGGGGCTGGCTGGGCGGCTGGACCGTGTTCTACTGGGCCTGGTGGATTGCCTGGGCGCCGTTCGTGGGCCTGTTCATCGCCCGCATCTCCCGTGGCCGTACCATCCGCGAGTTCGTCTTTGGCGTGCTGCTGATTCCGCTGGGCTTCACCCTGGCGTGGATGTCGATCTTCGGCAACAGCGCCCTGGACCAGGTGATCAACCACGGCATGACCGCACTGGGCCAGTCGGCGCTGGACAACCCATCGATGAGCCTGTACCTGCTGCTGGAAACCTACCCCTGGAGCAAGGCAGTCATCGCCACCACGGTGTTCATCAGCTTCGTGTTCTTCGTCACCTCGGCCGACTCGGGCACCGTGGTGCTGTCGACCTTGTCGGCCAAGGGCGGTGACGCTGATGAAGATGGGCCGAACTGGCTGCGTATCTTTTGGGGGGCGATGACTGCACTGATCACCAGTGCGCTGTTGTTCGCTGGCAGCATTGATTCGCTGAAGTCGGCAGTGGTGCTGACGTCGCTGCCGTTCTCGCTCATTCTGCTGTGCATGATGTGGGGGCTGCACAAGGCGTTCTACCTGGAGTCGCAGCGGCAGATCGCGCAGATGCACTCGCTGGCCCCGTTCGCCCAGTCACGTCGCGGCCGTGGCGGCTGGCGCCAGCGCCTGAGCCAGGCGGTGCACTTCCCGTCACGTGATGAGGTGTACCGTTTCATGGATGATGTGGTGCGCCCGGCGATTGCCGATGTGCGTGAAGTGTTCGAGCAGAAAGGCCTGGTACTGATTACCCAGGACGACCCTAGCCATGACAACGTCAGCCTGAAGATTGGCCATGGCGAGGAACAGCCGTTCATTTACCAAGTGCAGATGCGTGGCTATTTCACACCATCGTTCGCCTTGGGGGGGCTGGGTACGCAGGAGTTGAAGAACCGCCGCTATTACCGGGCGGAGGTGCACCTGAGCGAAGGCAGCCAGAACTATGACCTGGTGGGCTACAGCAAGGAGCAGATCATCAACGACATCCTCGACCAGTACGAGCGGCACATGCAGTACCTGCACCTGGTGCGCTGACCAAGCTCTCCTGTCCTGGGCTCTTCGCAGGCAAGCCCGCGAAGAGCCTAGGACAGGCAACCGCTAGTAGGGTGAATCCCCAAGGATGGTCGCCCGGTGCATCACCCGCCGGTTCGGCCGGTAATCATCCACCGCAAAATGCTGGGTCACGCGGTTGTCCCAGAACGCGACGTCATTCTCCTGCCAACGCCAGCGAATGCTGAACTCCGGTCGCGTCGCATGGGCGAACAGCAGCCTCAGCAGCGCATCGCTTTCCAGTTCGCTCAGTTCATTGATGCGTGTAGTGAACCCTTCATTGACGAACAACGCCTTGCGCCCGCTCACCGGATGCGTGCGCACCACCGGGTGCGACAGCGGTGGGTTGTTGCGCCGGGTGGCCTCCCAGCGCGTCAGGTCTTCCGGCGTGGTGCCAAAGCGCTCCAGCGGGAACGACTTGGTGAAGTCGTGGGTAGCGGTCAGCCCGTCCAGCATTGCACGCAGCGGCGCCGACAAAGCCTCGAAGGCCGCAATGCCGCTGGCCCAAAGGGTATCGCCACCGTAAGCAGGCAATTGCTTGGCGCTGAGTACCGCGCCCAGTGCCGGGGTCGGCAAAAAGGTCACGTCGGTGTGCCACACGGCGTTGTCGCGCACATCGGTAACCGCCGTGTCGAGCACCAGCACCTGCGGGGTGTCCGGCACGTTGGGGTAAATCGGGTGGATGTGCAGGTCGCCGAAGCGGGCGGCAAAGCGCGCCTGCTGTTCCGGGTTGATCGGCTGGTCACGGAGGAACAGCACCTGGTGCTGGAGCAGTGCCTGTTCGATGGCATCGCGCTCTTCTGCGCTGATATCGCGGCTGATGTCCACGCCGCTGATCTGGGCGCCGAGTGCTGGGCTTAGGGGAGTGATGGTCAGGCTCATGTCGGTCTCTTCAATCGGGCGCCAGTGTGCTGGCGTGGACAATGGAATTCAGTGAATCTGCCCATGCCAGGGCACCAGCTTGCGTTGCAGGGCACGCAGGCTCATTTCCAGAGCGAAGGCGATCAGGGCGATCAGCAGGATGCCCAGCACCACCACGTCGGTGACCAGAAACTGCGCCGCCGATTGCACCATGAAGCCCAGGCCGCTGGTGGCGGCGATCAGTTCAGCGGCCACCAGGGTCGACCAGCCGACCCCCAGGCCAATGCGGATGCCGGTAAGGATGTCAGGCAATGCACTGGGCAAAATGACGTGGCGGATCAGTTGGGCCTTGGTTGCGCCCAGCGACTGCGCCGCGCGCAGCTTGGCCGGATCTACCGTGCGCACACCGGTGGCTGTGGCAATGGCGATGGGGGCGAAGATTGCCAGGTAGATCAGCAGCACTTTCGACAACTCGCCGATACCGCACCAGATGACGATCAGCGGCAGGTAGGCCAGCGGCGGGATGGGCCGGTAGAACTCGATCAGCGGGTCGAGAATGCCGCGGGCTACGCGGTTGTAGCCGATAGCGATGCCGACTGGTATTGCGGTCAGGGTCGCAGCCACCAGCGCCAGGCCGATGCGGCCCAGGCTTGCGCCCAGGTGCTGCCACAGGCTGGCATCCATGTAGCCTTGGGTCAGCAAGGTCCATGCCTTGGCCAGGATGTCACCGGGCGAGGGCAGGAACAGGGGCTCTACCCAACCGGCAGCCGTCACCAGCCACCAGACCAGTAGCAGGCTGGCCAGGGTCAGGGTGCTGATCCAGCGGGTGGACAGTGGGCGGCGTAGCGTGGCGGCTGGCCGGGTTTGGGCGTCGTGTTTGCCGGCGACCGGCAGGTCCAGGCTGCTCATGCGCGCTCCTGCAGGCTTTGGCGTTGGGAAAACACCCGCGCCAGCACATGCTCGCGGGTTTCGATGAAGGCTGGGTCGGACTTGATGGCCCGGGCCGATTCGCCAGCGGCATAGCGCTGGCCGAAGTTCAGTTGCAGGCGTTCCACTACGCGTCCCGGGTTGGGCGCCAGCAGTACCAGTTCGCTGGCGAGGAACACCGCTTCTTCGATGTCGTGGGTAATCAGGAACACCGGCTTGGCGGTGCGTTGCCAAACTTGCAATAGCAGCTCTTGCATCTGCTCCCGGGTGAAGGCATCGAGGGCACCGAACGGTTCATCCATCAGCAGTACCCGAGGGTCAGCCGCCAGCGCCCGGGCAAGGCCCACGCGCTGCTTCTGGCCACCGGACAATTGCCAGATACGCCGTTCGCCGAAGCCATCGAGGTCGACCAGGGTGAGCATTTCGCGGGCCTTGGCCTCACGCTGGGCGCGGGGTACGCCGGCCAGTTCAAGGCCGAAGGCGACGTTGCCCAGCACGTTCTGCCATGGCAGCAGGGCATCGTCCTGGAACACCACGCCGCGTTCTGCACCGGGGCCCTGCACCGGCACACCATCGAGGGTGATGTGACCGCCACTGGGGGCGACGAAGCCGGCGATCAGGTTGAGCAGTGAGGTCTTGCCGCTGCCGGAAGGCCCCAGGGCCACCAGCAGTTGGCGTGGTCCCAGGCTCAGGTTGATGTCGGCCAGCACCGGGGTGCTGGCGCCTGGGTACTGTGCGCTGATGCGCTCCAGCTCGAGCAAGGCCATGACGGGCTCCGGATCAGTTTGGAAGGAACTTGGCGCTGACGTACGGCGAGTAGTCCGGCAGCACTGCTTCGACTTTGCCTTGCTGCTTGAGGAAGTTGGCGGTGTCCGTCAGCGCTTGGGTGGTCGGCGCGCCCAGGGCGTTGGCCTGGTCAGCGGCCAGCGGGTAGACGTTGCCCTCCAGCAGTACCGGGATGTCGCTGGCCTTGGCACCGGACAGCTTCACCAGCTTGTCTACGTTGCCCTTGTCGGCCAGCCAGGCTTTCGGGTCCTTGCGGTAGTCGGCGTAGGCATCGAGGGTGACTTTGGCAAAGGCCTTGACCACATCAGGGTGTTTCTCGGCGAAGTCCTTGCGCACGATCCAGGCATCGAAGGTAGGCGCGCCTTTCTGTGCCAGCTCACCGGAGGTGATCAGGACCTTGCCGTTTTCCTTGGCCACGCCCAGGGCCGGGTCCCACACGTAGGTCGCATCGATGTCGCCGCGCTTCCAGGCGGCAATGATGGCCGGCGGCGCCAGGTTGAGAATCTGTACCTTGGAAGGGTCGATATTCCAGCTTTTCAGTGCCGCAAGCAGGCTGTAATGCCCGGTGGACACGAACGGGACGGCGACCTTCTTGCCGATCAGGTCTTGCGGCGACTTGATGCTGTCACGGGCCACCAACGCTTCACCCGCGCCAATCTGGGTGGCGATGAGGAAGGTTTCAATCGGCAGCTTGCGGGTGGCGGCAGCGGCCAGCGGGCTGGAGCCCAGGTAGCCGATCTGCACGTCGCCGCTGGCCACGGCGGTGATCACGTCTGCGCCGTTATCAAATTTGCGCCAGTCGATGCTGGCCTTGCTGGCTTTTTCGTAGTCGCCATCGACCTGTGCCACTTTGGCCGGGTCGACAGTGGTCTGGTAGGCCACTGTCAGGTCGGCTGCCTGGGCCAACCAGCTGGTGCTGGCGAGGGTCAGGGCGGCGAACAGGCGCAGCGGAGCGTGCGGGATCATGGTTGAACCTCTCGTCAGGCAAGTCGGGTTGGATGACGAGAAGGCTAAATGATCTAAGAAAATTAAAATAAATAACTTTTTTGCATTAGCTTAGGAGCCAAACGCTTTAAAGCCAGGCGTTTCGCAGGCGAACAAGGGGTGAGTGCGCCATGACCCGTGGCGAAATCAGCGAGGCGTGCGAGGCGTTCTAGGCCCGATAGAACGATTTGGCATTAGGTTATGAGCAAACGTTTGCAAATAACCAAAAGTTATTAAACGAGTCGTAGCTACAACGAATTGCAGTAAAGGTTTCTAATATATTCCTTAAAAGTCTTACAAATTCATAAAACGGTCATTTTGGATTTATAGGATTGTCATTATCCTGTAGCGCAGGTGGCGTCTTAGACCAAAGTCGCGAAACGTTTAGAAACGATTGACTTAATAGTCACGCTTTGGGACTAAATCGCCCATCCCGGTGAGCGGGGCATCAGACCCCTCCGCCAGAGATACACAAAAATTAGAACGTAGAGGAGCAAAACATGTACAAGTCCAGCCTGGCTCTGGCCGTGGCACTGGGGGTTCTCGCCCAACAAGCAGGCGCTGCCGGTTTCGTTGAGGACAGCAAACTGTCGCTCAGCTCGCGCACCATGTACTTCAACAACGACAACCGTGAAGATCACGCAAGACCTGGTGCGGAGCGCCCGGATCAGCGTGAGTCGGGCCAGGGCTTCAAGCTCGACTACATCTCGGGCTTTACCCAAGGCACCGTAGGCTTCGGTGTTGATGCCCAAGCGCTGTGGGGTATTCACCTGGATGGTGGCGAGGGTTACCACAAGTCCGGCTTCTTCCCGGATGACGGCAAAGGTTCTGCAGCCCAGTGGGCTCGTTTCGGTGCCAATGCCAAGGCGCGCTTCTCCAAGACCGAAGCGCATTTCGGTAGCGCGCTCGCACCGAACCTGCCGATCTTGGTTTCCAACGATGGTCGTCTGCTGCCACAAACCTTCGAGGGTGGCACCATCCAGTCGAAGGAAATCGACAACCTGACCATCAACGCGGGTCAGCTGACCCACGCCATGGGCCGTGCTTCGAGCAACCGTACCGGTCTGTCTGTCGCCGGTTCCAATGCCGAGAGCAACAAGTTCCGCTACGGTGGCCTGGACTACAAGCTCACTCCAGACCTGACCCTGCAGTACTACTACTCGAACCTGGAAGACTTCTACAAGCAGCACTTCCTGGGCGCGACCCACGTGTTCAAGATCGCTGACGACCAGTCGTTCAAGACCGACCTGCGCTACTTCGACAGCAGCAGCGACGGCAAGAATGGCAACGACAGCGCTTACAACTTCAACAACAACGGTGGCTACGCCAAAAACACCGGCGAGATCGACAACAAGACCTGGTCCGCCATGTTCACCTATACCTTGGGTGGCCACGCGCTGATGCTCGGTCACCAGCAAGTGGGTGACGACGGTGGCTTCGTATGGTTGAACCAGGGCAGCCTGAGCAACGACAGCGGCACCTCGGAAGGTGCTGGCGGCTCCAGCTTCTACCTGTTCACCGACAGCATGATCAACCAGTTCGCCCGTGCTGGTGAAAACACCACCTTCGGTCAGTACTCCTATGACTTCGCGGCGCTGGGTGTGCCAGGCCTGAAGGCATCGGTTGCTTACCTGCGTGGTGACGATATCCGCAACAAGTCGGGCAGCGGTACCTACAATGAATGGGAACGCGATGCGCGCATCGACTACACCCTCCAGGAAGGTGCCCTCAAAGGCTTGGGCTTCAGCCTGCGCCAAGGCGTGTACCGTGGTGCCGGCGAGAGCAGTGCCGACCAGGATCAGGCTCGCTTCATCGTGAACTACACTTACAGCTTCCTGTAAGTCGTAGCCACAAAGAAAGCCTCGCCTAGTGCGAGGCTTTTTTGTGCCTGCTAATTAGTATGCGTTATGGTTATAAATAAATCGTTATTTATTCTTTTTATTTTTAACTGAATGCAGGCACATTGAGCCCATACGGTACAGAACCCAGCCCAGGAGCCGCAGCCCATGAGCCTCAAACTCGGCGATATCGCCCCCGATTTCGAACAGGATTCCAGCGAAGGCAAGATCCGCTTCCACGAGTGGCTGGGCAACAGCTGGGGGGTGTTGTTCTCCCACCCGGCCGACTTCACCCCGGTGTGCACCACCGAGTTGGGCCTGACCGCCAAGCTGAAGGACGAATTTGCCAAGCGCGGGGTCAAGGCCATCGCCCTGTCGGTGGACCCGGTCGACTCGCATCACAAGTGGATCGATGACATCAACGAAACACAGAATACCGTGGTCAACTTCCCGATCATTGCTGACGCTGACCGCAAGGTGTCCGACCTTTACGACCTGATCCACCCGAACGCCAGCGACACCCTGACCGTGCGCTCGCTGTTCATCATCGACCCGAATAAAAAGGTGCGCCTGACCATTACCTACCCGGCCAGTACCGGGCGCAACTTCAACGAAATTCTGCGGGTGATCGACTCGCTGCAGCTGACCGACAACCACAAGGTTGCCACACCGGGTAACTGGCAGGACGGCGATGAAGTGGTGATCGTGCCTTCGCTCAAAGACGAGGAGGAGATCAAGCAGCGCTTCCCCAAAGGTTACCGGGCGGTCAAACCCTATCTGCGCCTGACCCCTCAACCCAATCGTTAATGGATTCCTCGTTGCATTGCTCTTAGCCAAGCAGGGATTTTCGGGCCGTTTCGACGGCCCTTTTTTATGCCTGTAAAAAACTGTGGGAGCGGGCGCGCCCGCGAGGAGGGCTTTATGGGTAAAGACAATAATGGAATAAACAAATGAAAAAATATGATTTCTAGATATATGTAGCAGCTGTTAATGTCTCCTCCAACAGAACACAAGGAAGCGCAGCAATGCTGGTCGTCTCAATCGGTGGTAGCCCAAGTCTCCGTTCACGCTCCGGCGTGCTGCTCGAGCGTTCGCGCCAGTGGCTGCAGGATCGCGGCGTTGAAGTGGTGACATTCCAAGTGCGTGACTTTCCCGCCGAAGACCTGCTGCATGCCCGTTTCGACAGCCCGCATGTGCAACACTTTCAGCAGCTGGTGGCCCAGGCCGATGGCCTGATCGTCTCCACCCCGGTGTACAAGGCTTCGTTTTCCGGTGCCCTGAAAACCTTGCTTGACCTGCTGCCCGAGCGCGCCCTGGCCCACAAGATCGTGTTGCCCATCGCCACTGGCGGCAGCATCGCCCACATGCTGGCGGTGGATTACGCATTGAAGCCGGTGCTGTCGGCACTCAAGGCACAAGAGACCCTGCAAGGGATCTTTGCCGACGACAGCCAGGTGGCTTACGCAGAAGGTACAAAGCCCGCGCAGTTGGTACAGGCGCTGGAAGAACGCCTGCACGACTCGCTGGAAACCTTCCACGTCGCCCTGGCCCGTCGGCCTCGCCCCGTGGCCCCTGGCGTACTGAACGAACGTCTGATCAGCGCTCGCTGGAGCATCTGAACGGCATTACCCGCTTCACCACCTTACTCGCCCGTCAACGAGGCAAGCAGGTGCAACCCGAACCCCATTCGCACAGGAGAGCGCCATGCGCACAGTCTTCTTGCGTCGTGGTCTGGTCGCCCTGTTTGCGGCGGCTGTGTCCTTCGGCGCCATTACCCAAGCCCAGGCCGAGAGCCTGCGTATCGGTTACCAGAAATACGGCACCTTGGTGCTGCTCAAGGCCAAGGGCACGCTGGAGAAGCGTCTGGCCGAGCAGGGAGTACAGGTGCAATGGACCGAATTCCCCGGCGGCCCGCAGCTGCTTGAAGGGCTGAACGTCGGCTCCATCGATTTCGGCGTAACCGGCGAGACGCCTCCTGTGTTCGCTCAGGCCGCTGGCGCCGACCTGCTCTACGTGGCCTACGAGCCGCCAGCGCCGCACAGCGAAGCGATCCTGGTGCCCAAGGGCTCGCCGATCCAGTCGGTGAAGGACCTCAAGGGTAAAAAGGTCGTCCTCAACAAAGGCTCCAACGTGCACTACCTGCTGGTCCGCGCCCTGGAAGACGCCGGCCTCAAGTACAGCGACATCCAGCCTGTCTACCTACCGCCAGCCGACGCCCGCGCCGCCTTCGAGCGCGGCAGCGTGGATGCCTGGGTGATCTGGGACCCTTACCAGGCCGCCGCCGAGCAGCAGCTGCAAGCGCGCACCCTGCGTGACGGCAAGGGCCTGGTCGACAACCACCAGTTCTACCTCGCCACCCGCAACTATGCGACACAGCACCCAGCGGTGATCAACACCGTGATCGAGGAAGTGCGCGCCGTGGGTGAATGGTCCCAGGCCAACCCGCAAGAGGTGACCGACCAGGTTGCCCCGCTGCTCGGCCTGCCTGCCGGCATCACCCTGACCTCTGTCAAACGCCAAGGCTACGGCGCTGCGCCGCTGACCCCGGACGTGGTGGCCGCGCAGCAGAAGATCGCCGACACGTTCCAGGCGCTGAAGCTTATTCCCAAGCCGCTGAGCATCAAGGACGTGATCTGGACACCCCCTGCCAAAGTCGCTAGCGCGCCTTGATTGACTGCCAGTGCCGGGGCGCCGCTCCGGCTAGAGCCACCCTTGAGGAGACGACTCCAATGAGCCTTAACATTTTCTGGTTCCTCCCAACCCACGGTGACGGCAAGTACCTGGGCACTTCCGAAGGCGCACGTGCGGTCGACCACGGTTACCTGCAGCAGATCGCGCAGGCTGCTGACCGCCTTGGTTTTGGTGGGGTGCTGATCCCGACCGGGCGTTCCTGCGAGGACTCCTGGCTGGTGGCCGCGTCGCTGATCCCCGTGACCCAGCGCCTGAAGTTCCTTGTAGCCCTGCGCCCGGGCATCATTTCGCCGACCGTGGCAGCACGTCAGGCGGCCACCCTCGATCGCTTGTCCAATGGCCGTGCGCTATTCAACCTGGTGACCGGTGGTGATCCGGACGAGCTGGCGGGTGACGGCCTGCACCTGAACCACCAGGAGCGCTACGAAGCCTCGGTCGAGTTCACCCGTATCTGGCGCAAGGTGCTGGAAGGCGAAAACGTCGATTACGACGGTAAGCACATCCAGGTAAAAGGCGCCAAGCTGCTCTACCCGCCGATTCAGCAACCACGCCCATCGCTGTATTTCGGCGGCTCGTCCGAGGCCGCTCAGGACCTGGCGGCCGAGCAGGTCGAGCTGTACTTGACCTGGGGCGAGCCACCGGCAGCCGTTGCCGAGAAGATCGCACAGGTGCGCGAAAAAGCGGCTGCTCAAGGGCGCGAAGTACGCTTCGGTATCCGCCTGCACGTGATCGTGCGGGAAACCAACGAAGAGGCTTGGGCCGCCGCCGAGCGCCTGATCTCGCACCTGGACGATGACACCATCTCCCGCGCCCAGGCCTCGCTGGCGCGTTTCGATTCGGTGGGCCAGCAACGCATGGCTGCCCTGCACGGCGGCAACCGCGACAACCTGGAGGTCAGCCCCAACCTGTGGGCAGGTGTTGGCCTGGTACGGGGCGGCGCGGGTACCGCGCTGGTGGGCGACGGCCCGACCGTGGCAGCACGGGTCAAGGAATATGCCGACTTGGGCATCGATACCTTCATCTTCTCGGGTTATCCACATCTGGAAGAGTCTTACCGCGTGGCGGAGCTGCTGTTCCCGCACCTTGATGTGCAGCGCCCAGAGCAGCCGAAAGCCGGAGGTTATGTAAGCCCGTTCGGCGAGATGGTGGCCAACGACATCCTGCCCAAATCTGTGTCGCAGAGCTGAGGGCCTGGCCATGAGTCGTGCAACTTCTTCCAACCTGACCCAGCGCCTGGCGCCGTGGGCGCTGCCGGTGCTGCTGTTGGCCATATGGCAACTGGCCGTCAGCGCCGGCTGGCTGTCGACGCGTATCCTGCCGGCACCTAGCGCAGTGGTAAGCGCTGGCGTCGAGCTGGTACGCAGCGGCGAAATCTGGACCCACCTGGCCATCAGCGGCTGGCGTGCAGGCCTGGGTTTTGTCATCGGCGGCAGCATCGGCCTGGTACTGGGCTTCATCACTGGCCTGTCGAACTGGGGCGAACGCCTGCTCGACAGCTCGGTACAGATGATCCGCAACGTGCCGCACCTCGCGCTGATCCCGTTGGTGATTCTGTGGTTCGGTATCGACGAATCGGCAAAGATCTTTCTGGTCGCGCTGGGCACGTTGTTCCCGATCTACCTGAACACCTACCACGGCATTCGCAACGTTGACCCAGCGTTGGTGGAAATGGCGCGCAGTTACGGCTTGTCCGGCTTCGGCCTGTTCCGCCAGGTGATCCTGCCGGGGGCGCTGCCTTCGATCCTGGTGGGCGTGCGTTTCGCCTTGGGCTTCATGTGGCTGACGCTGATTGTTGCCGAAACCATTTCGGCCAACGCTGGCATCGGTTACCTGGCAATGAATGCTCGCGAATTTCTTCAAACCGACGTGGTAGTGCTGGCCATCGTCCTGTATGCCGTACTCGGCAAGCTTGCCGACCTTGCGGCCCGGGGCCTGGAGCGCGTGTGGTTGCGCTGGCACCCGGCCTATCAAGTTGCCAGGAAGGAGGGCGCATGACCGTGCTCAAGGAACAGCCACCACGCCTGCTGCGTGGCACCCCGCTGGCCTCCAAGGGCCTGCGCAAGACTTTTGGTCAACGCGAAGTTCTGAAGGGTATCGACCTGCACATTCCGGCCGGCCAGTTCGTGGCCATCGTCGGCCGCAGCGGCTGCGGCAAGAGCACTTTGCTGCGGCTGCTGGCCGGGCTGGACCAGCCCACCGCCGGGCAACTACTGGCGGGTGCCGCGCCGCTGGAAGAGGCCCGTGAAGAAACCCGCCTGATGTTCCAGGACGCGCGGCTGCTGCCGTGGAAAAAGGTGATCGACAACGTTGGCCTTGGGCTGTCTGGTGACTGGCGACAGCGTGCACTGGAGGCCTTGGATGCGGTTGGCCTGGCCGACCGCGCCAACGAATGGCCGGCAGCGCTCTCGGGAGGCCAGAAGCAGCGCGTGGCTTTGGCCCGAGCCTTGATTCACCAGCCCCGCCTGCTGCTGCTGGACGAGCCACTGGGGGCGCTGGATGCATTGACCCGCATCGAGATGCAGCAACTGATCGAACGCCTGTGGCGTCAGCACGGCTTCACTGTGCTGCTGGTGACCCACGACGTCAGCGAGGCGGTTGCCGTGGCTGACCGGGTGATCCTGATTGAGGACGGCGAGGTCGGGCTCGTCCTCACTGTTGACCTGGCACGGCCCCGGGCGCGTGGTTCGCACCGTCTGGCCGTGCTGGAAAGCGAAGTGCTCAACCGTGTTCTGTCCACCCCGGGCACTGCGCCCGAGCCGGATCCTGTAGCCCCTCTGCCCACGCAACTGCGCTGGGCACACTGAATCCCAAAAGCCAAAAGGAAGCAAACCATGACTATCAAAGCCATCAATGTTCGCAACCAGTTCAAAGGTACTGTGAAAGAAATCCTCGAAGGCCCGGTACTGTCGGAAATCGACGTGCAGACGGCTTCGGGTATCGTCACTTCGGTGATTACCACCCGTTCCGTGCGTGAGCTGGAGTTGCAGGTGGGCAGTGAAGTGATTGCCTTTGTGAAGTCGACTGAAGTGTCTATCGCCAAGCTGTGATGCGGCGGGTCGATATTGGGGCTGCTTTGCAGCCCTTCGCGGGTGAACCCGCTCCTACGTCGACCGCGCACCAGCAAACCTCAGGGTTAACGCGGGGCGTGTAGGAGCGGGTTCACCCGCGAAGGGCGCGCAACGCGGCCCCACGATTCAGCGGGAACGCTTGGCCAGAAACGGCGGCAGGTACAACCCTAGATACGCCTCGAACACCCGCTTGCCTTCCTCGGCCATGCGCAGGGTGATCGCCTCGTGCAACTGCACTGACCGCGCATACACCCGGTCGCTCAATTCCATGGCCAAGGCAAACACGTCCACATCCAGTGGCATCACCGGCAGGTGAAAATGCTGGTCGAACAACGTGTGCATCAAGTCGCCCAGTTCCATGTCGTGCTGCCGGTCGGCCTGCACCACCTCGCTCAGGCCATGCTGCGCCAGGATCAACTGCCGCGCCGCTGCATCCTCGTTATAGATATCAAGCATGCGTTGTTCGATCAGCCGTGACAGTTCGTGCCAGGTGCTGAGCGCGCTGCTGTCGATCGGTGCGCTCAGGGCTTCGCGAAACGCCCGGTGCACATCTGCAGTAAGTGCCTCCAGCAAGGCCGGCACGCTGGCGAAAAAGTGATACACCGACGAAGGCGGAATCTGCGCCCGCTCGGCCACGCTGTAGATAGACAGTGCTGCCACCCCTTGCTCGGCCAACAGCTCACGCGCAGCCGCCAGGATCGCCTCGATCCTGGCCTGGCTGCTGGCGCGCGGTTTGCGCGGGGTGGCGGTGCGGTTCATCAGCTGCTGATTGCCAGGATGCTGGCCTGGTAGGCGCCGACGAACAGGTCGAAATCACCGACTTCGTCTCGCTCCAGCTCGGACTGCCTGGCGAGCGACTCTCGGGCCAGCGTCTCGAATGCTTGCTGCTTTTCGTTGCTTAGCGGTTGCTCGCGGAAAGTCTCGGCGTGCACACGGCTCTGGCGCAGCGAGAACTGGACGAAACTCTCGTCATGCTCGGTCATGCGTGCCAGCACCTGGGCCGACGGGGTCAGCGAGGTGTCGTCGACCTTGGCCTGCTGCGCATCCAGGGCCTTGGCGTGCTCATCAGAACCTTGCGCCTGGTCGAGCAGATTGGCCAATTGGCGGATACGCTCGATCAGCTCGCTGGCCCAGTCTTTCAGGCTGATCGGCTGGCCATTGCGGTGCAACTCCAGGCCCGGACGACGACCTTCCTTGACCACGGTCAGGAAGTTGCTGGTGCACTGGCCGCACTCACCGTTGTCCAGTTGCGGGCTGTCTTCCAAGGCGCAGAACAGCAGGAATGCGTCGAGGAAGCGCGCCTCGGTCAGGTCGATACCGACCGGCAGGAACGGGTTGATGTCCAGGCAACGCACTTCCACATACTGCACGCCCCGCGAGGTCAGAGCCTGGATCGGCCGCTCGCCGGTGTAGGTGACGCGCTTGGGGCGGATGTTCGAGTAGTACTCGTTTTCGATCTGCAGAATGTTGGTGTTCAGCTGAACCCACTCGCCATCCACATGCGTGCCGATTTCAACGTAAGGCGGGTAGGGCGTGCCAACGGCCTTGCGCAGGCTGTCGGTGTAGCTGGCCAGGTTGTTGTAGCAGGGCGTCAGGCCGGCCTGGGCGTTGCTCTGGTAACCCAGGTCGCTCATGCGCAGGCTGGTGGCATAAGGCAGGAACAGGGTTTCGGCATCCAGCTCTTCGAGCTGGTGCGGGCGGCCACGCAGGAAGCCTTTGTCCAGGGCCGGCGAGGCGCCGAACAGGTACATCAGCAGCCAGCTGTAGCGGCGGAAGTTACGAATCAGCGCGATGTAGGCCGACGACTGGTAGTCGCGGTCATTTTCCGTACTGCCTTCGGCTTCGCGCAGCAGTGGCCAAAGCGCTTCGGGCAGCGAGAAGTTGTAATGAATACCGGCGATGCACTGCATGGTGCGGCCGTAACGCAGGGCCAGGCCCTTGCGGTAGACGTGTTTGAGCTTGCCGATATTCGAGCTGCCGTACTCGGCGATCGGGATGTCCTCCTCGGCCGGCAGCGTGCACGGCATCGACGGGCTCCACAGGTATTCGTCGCCCAGCTTGCTGTAGACGAAACGGTGGGTCTCTTCGAGGCTTTCGAGCACCTTGGCAGGATCGGCCAGGGCCGGGGTGATGAACTCCAGCAGCGACTCGGAATAGTCGGTGGTGATCTGCTCGTTGGTCAGCGCCGATCCCAGTGCTTCCGGGTGCGGGGTCTGGGCCAGGCGACCTTCATCGGTCACGCGCAGGCATTCGCGCTCAATACCGTGCAGGCACTGCTTGAGCAGGGGGAGATTGGCGCCGAGCAGGCTCAGGCGGCGGTTGAGGAGTTCGCTCAAGATGTATTCCTTCACGCGTCAGTCGCCCCAATATGGGGGTAGAGATAACGGTCTACAAGGGTAGGAAGAAAGGAACTGGCGTTGTCGCCTGGTTTACGCGGTTCCAGCAGTGCCAGCGCACTGCTGAAAATACCGCAGATACTGCTTGGTGAGCTAGAGAACCGCGAAGGTTCCTTGCGCTTTGGCCACCAGCTTGTCGCCCTGAACTACGTCGGCGTCGACCACCAGGGTGCGCCGCCCGGCGTGCAGCACGCGGGCGGTGCACAGCACTTCGCCGTCGCTGACGGCACGCATGTAGTTGATCTTGCACTCGATGGTGACGCTTTGCTGGTCAAAGCCATGGCTGGCCGAGCAGGCCAGGCCCATGGCGATATCCACCAGGCTGAAGATCGCCCCGCCGTGCAGCTTCTGGCCACGGTTGCGCAACTGGGGCTCCAGCGCCAGGGCTACCTCGGCAACACCTGTGTCCAGGTGTTGCAGGCGGCAGCCCAGCAGTTGGCTGAAGGCGCTTTCGACGTATTCGCGTGGTACGTCCATTACTTCTTCTTCAATTGCTTGGCGTTGGCGAACAGCGAGGCCATGGCGTTGTTGGTCGGCGCAGCCGTGGCGGTTTCACGCTGGCGCGGTGCCTGCTGCTGGCGGCTGCCACCATTGCCGCGGTTACCACCGCGGTTGCCTTCGACCTTCTCGCCCGGGGTGTCGCTCATGCGCATGGACAGGCCGACGCGTTTGCGCGGGATGTCCACTTCCATGACCTTGACCTTGACCACATCGCCGGCCTTGACCGCTTCACGCGGGTCTTTGACGAACTTCTCCGACAGCGCCGAGATATGCACCAGGCCATCCTGGTGTACGCCGATGTCGACGAAGGCACCGAAGTTGGTAACGTTGGTCACCACGCCTTCGAGGATCATGCCCGGTTCCAGGTCCTTGAGGTCTTCGACGCCGTCCTGGAAGGTGGCGGTCTTGAACTCCGGACGCGGGTCGCGGCCGGGCTTGTCCAGCTCTTGCAGGATGTCGGTGACAGTTGGCAGGCCGAAGGTTTCGTCGGTGAACTTTTTCGGGTCCAGGCGCTTGAGGAAGCTGCTGTCACCAATCAGCGAGCGGATGTCGCGGTCGGTATCGGCAGCAATGCGCTGCACCAGCGGGTAAGCCTCAGGGTGTACCGCAGAGGCGTCCAGTGGGTTGTCGCCGTTCATCACACGCAGGAAGCCGGCGGCCTGCTCGAAGGTTTTCTCACCCAGGCGGCTGACCTTTTTCAGCGCTGCACGGGTGGCAAACGGACCATTGGCATCGCGGTGGGCGACGATGTTCTGTGCCAGCGTGGTATTGAGGCCGGAGATGCGCGTCAGCAGCGCCACCGAAGCGGTGTTCACGTCCACGCCCACGGCGTTCACACAGTCCTCGACCACCGCGTCCAGGCCACGTGCCAGTTTCAGCTGGGACACGTCGTGCTGGTACTGGCCGACACCGATGGATTTCGGATCGATCTTCACCAGTTCGGCAAGCGGATCCTGCAGGCGACGGGCGATCGACACGGCGCCGCGGATCGACACGTCCAGGTCCGGGAACTCGCGGGCGGCCAGTTCCGATGCCGAGTACACCGAAGCACCGGCTTCGGAGACCATGATCTTGGTGATTTTCAGGGCTGGATATTTCTTGACCAGCTCGGCCACCAGCTTGTCGCTTTCGCGGCTGGCGGTACCGTTGCCGATGGCGATCAGCTCCACCGAGTGTTTGGCGCACAGTGCGGCCATGATGGAAATGGTGCGGTCCCAGTCGTTCTTCGGCGCGTGCGGGTAGACCGTGGTGTGGTCCAGCAGTTTGCCGGTTGCGTCGACCACGGCGATCTTGCAGCCCGTGCGCAGGCCTGGGTCGAAGCCCAGGGTGGCGCGCGGACCGGCCGGGGCGGCCAGCAGCAGATCGTGCAGGTTGTGGGCGAACACGTTGATCGCCTCGCCTTCGGCATTGTCACGCAGCTCGCCGAACAGGTCGGTCTCCAGGTGGGTGTACAGCTTGACCTTCCAGGTCCAGCGCACCACTTCTCCCAGCCACTTGTCGGCGGGTCGGCTGCGGTTTTCGATGCCGACGTGGTTGCCGATCATCAGTTCGCACGGGTGCAGGGTGCCGGGCAGTTCTTCGCCGACCTTCAGCGAGACGCTCAACACGCCTTCGTTGCGCCCGCGGAAGATCGCCAAGGCACGGTGCGATGGCGCCGTGCGCAGCAGCTCGTCATGAGCGAAGTAGTCGCGGAACTTGGCGCCTTCTTCTTCCTTGCCAGCCACGACGCGGGCGCTGAGCACGGCTTCCTGCTTGAGATAGCTGCGCAGCTTGTCGAGCAGGGCGGCGTCTTCGGCAAAGCGCTCCATCAGGATGTATTTGGCGCCTTCCAGCGCGGCCTTGACGTCGGCCACGCCCTTTTCGACGTTGACGAAGCGTGCGGCTTCGCTTTCCGGGGCCAGGGTCGGGTCGTTGAACAGGCCATCGGCCAGTTCGCCGAGGCCGGCTTCCAGGGCGATCTGGCCCTTGGTGCGGCGTTTCTGCTTGTAGGGCAGGTAAAGGTCTTCGAGGCGGGTCTTGGTGTCGGCCAGCTTGATCTCGCGGGCCAGTTCCGGGGTCAGCTTGCCCTGTTCCTCGATACTGGAAAGGATGCTGGCGCGGCGCTCGTCGAGTTCGCGCAGGTAGCGCAGGCGCTCTTCCAGGTGGCGCAACTGAGTGTCGTCAAGGCTACCGGTCACTTCCTTGCGGTAGCGGGCGATGAAGGGCACGGTCGAGCCTTCGTCCAACAGGCTCACGGCCGCCTCGACCTGCTGCGGGCGTACGCCCAGTTCCTCGGCGATACGGCTGTTGATGCTGTCCATGTAAACCACCTGACATTTGTGAATACGGGGGTCGCCTGTGGGCTTTTTGCCCGGCGGCGCTGGATGAAAGCCGCGCATTATACCCATCGCAAACGGCTTGCGGTGATGGCGCCCGGCCAGCCGGAACTGGCGCCGGGGGAAAAATCTGCTAACAATGCTCACGCAACGTGCAGCAATGGCTACGCCATAATGCGCGGCGATATCAGAGGAGTTATTCATGACCGGCACGCCAAACACCGCTGAAGGTGACAAGATTCTCATCGTCGACGACGATCCGGGGCTTAGCAGCCTGCTGGAACGTTTCTTCACCAGCAAGGGCTACCGTGCCCGTGCAGTGCCCAACACCGAGCAGATGGATCGCCTGCTGCAGCGCGAGGTGTTCAACCTGGTGGTGCTCGACCTGATGCTGCCAGGCGAGGATGGTCTGTCCGCCTGCAAGCGCCTGCGCCAGCAGAACAACCAGATCCCGATCATCATGCTGACCGCCAAGGGCGACGAGCTCAGCCGCATCAAGGGCCTGGAGCTGGGCGCCGACGACTACCTGGGCAAACCGTTCAACCCGGACGAACTGATGGCCCGGGTCAAGGCGGTGCTGCGTCGCCAGGCGCCGAGCGTGCCGGGAGCGCCGGGCAGCGAAGACGAGTCGGTCACCTTCGGCGACTATGAACTGTCGCTGGCCACCCGCGAGCTCAAGCGCGGCAACGAAGTGCACATGCTCACCACCGGCGAGTTCGCCGTGCTCAAGGCCCTGGTGATGCACGCCCGTGAGCCGTTGACCCGTGACAAGCTGATGAACCTGGCGCGCGGCCGCGAATGGGATGCGCTGGAGCGCTCCATCGATGTGCAGATCTCACGCCTGCGTCGCATGATCGAGCCGGACCCGTCCAAGCCGCGTTACATCCAGACCGTCTGGGGCGTCGGCTACGTGTTCGTACCGGACGGAAACGCCGGAAAATGATGCCTGAACGTCGATGAAAACACCGCTCTGGTTTCCGCAAAGTTTCTTCGCCCGCACCCTGTGGCTGGTGTTGATCGTCGTTCTGTTCTCCAAGGCGCTGACCCTGGTCTACCTGCTGATGAACGAGGACGTGCTGGTCGACCGTCAGTACAGCCATGGTGTAGCGCTGACCTTGCGCGCCTATTGGGCCGCCGACGAAGAAAACCGCGACAAGATCGCCGAGGCGGCAGGCCTTATCCGGGTGACCGGCTCGGGTGTGCCCGAAGGCGAGCAGCATTGGCCCTACAGTGAAATCTACCAACGGCAGATGCAGGCCGAGCTGGGTGACGACACCGAAGTGCGGCTGCGCATTCATGCACCGCCCGCGTTGTGGGTCAATGCGCCAAGCCTGGGGCCGGGTTGGCTGAAAGTGCCGCTGTACCCGCACCCATTGCGTGGGCAGAAGATCTGGAACGTGCTGGGCTGGTTCCTGGCCATTGGCTTGTTGTCCACAGCATCGGCGTGGATTTTTGTGCGTCAGCTCAACCAGCCGCTCAAACGCTTGGTGTTCGCCGCCCGCCAGCTTGGCCAGGGGCGCAGTGTGCGCCTGCCGATCAGCGATACCCCCAGCGAGATGACCGAGGTGTACAAGGCGTTCAACCAGATGGCCGAGGATGTCGAGCAGGCCGGGCGCGAGCGCGAGTTGATGCTGGCCGGGGTTTCCCACGACTTGCGCACGCCACTGACGCGCCTGCGTCTGTCGCTGTCCTTGCTGAACAGCGACAACGAGCTGAGCGATGACATGGTTCGCGATATCGAGGACATGGACGCGATTCTCGATCAGTTCCTGGCCTTCATCCGCGATGGCCGTGACGAGCCGGTGGAGGAGGTCGACCTTGCTGACTTGGTGCGTGAGGTGGTGGCTCCGTACAACCAGCCGGAAGAGCGTGTGCGCCTGTGCCTGGAGCCGATTCCACCGTTCCCGCTGCGCCGGGTTTCGCTCAAGCGCATGCTGGGCAACCTGATCGGCAACGCCCTGCACCATGCTGGCAAGGGGGTCGAGGTGGCTGCCTATGTATCAGGTGATGAGAGTGCGCCGTATGTGGTGCTCAGTGTGCTGGACCGGGGCACCGGTATTGACGAGTCGGAGCTGGAAACCATTTTCAACCCGTTCATTCGCGGTGACCGGGCGCGGGGCGGCAAGGGCACCGGGTTGGGGTTGGCGATCGTGAAGCGGATTGCTGCGCAACATGGCGGGAACGTGGAGTTGCGTAACCGGTCTGGCGGCGGGATCGAGGCGCGGGTCAGGTTGCCGCTGGGGCTGCTGCTGCCGCGTAATGCTGTGTGAGGCTCACTGGCCTCTTCGCGGTTAAAGTCGCTCCTACAGGGATTGTGCAGTACCTGTGGCAGCGGCTTAGCCGCGAAGAGGCGGGCACAGGCTTGAATCAGCCTTTGCCCTTGGTCCGGGTCTGATTGGGCCCGCCATTCTTCTCCAGGTGCTCGATGATCATCCCGGCGACGTTCTTGCCGGTGGTGACTTCAATGCCCTCCAGCCCTGGCGACGAGTTTACCTCCATCACCAACGGCCCGTGGTTGGAACGCAGGATATCCACACCCGCCACGCTCAACCCCATCACCTTGGCCGCCCGGATGGCGGTGATGCGCTCTTCTGGGGTGATTTTTATCAGGCTGGCGACGCCACCCCGGTGCAGGTTGGAGCGGAACTCGCCCGGTTTGGCCTGACGCTTCATCGAGGCAATCACTTTGTCGCCTACCACGAAGCATCGGATATCTGCGCCACCGGCCTCCTTGATGTACTCCTGCACCATGATGTTCTGCTTGAGGCCCATGAACGCTTCGATCACCGACTCGGCCGCCTGGGGCGTTTCGCACAGCACCACGCCAATGCCCTGGGTGCCTTCCAGTACCTTGATCACCAGCGGGGCACCGTTGACCATCTGGATCAAGTCGGGGATGTCATCCGGCGAGTGGGCGAAACCGGTGATCGGCAAGCCGATGCCGCGCCGCGACAACAGCTGCAACGAGCGCAGCTTGTCGCGCGAGCGGGCAATGGCTACCGACTCGTTGAGCGGGTAGACGCCCATCATTTCGAACTGGCGCAGCACCGCGCAGCCATAGAACGTAACCGAAGCACCTATGCGCGGGATCACGGCATCGAAGCCTTCCAGCGGCTTGCCGCGGTAGTGGATCTGCGGCTTGTGGCTGGCAATGTTCATGTATGCCCGCAGGGTATCGATCACCACCATTTCGTGGCCACGCTGGGTACCGGCTTCGACCAGGCGGCGGGTGGAATACAGACGCGGATTGCGCGACAGCACAGCGATCTTCATGCAGCACCTGTGACAGGGGAAAGGGTGGCCGGGAAGGCCGGTTTGTCTTGTACGTATTTCAGGCCTGGGTTCACTACCAGCTGGCCGTGAATCAGGGCCTTGGAGCCAAGCAACAGGCGGTAGCGCATGTTCTTGCGGCAGGCCAGGGTGAACTCCACCTCCCACACACCATCACCCAGCGCCAGTGACGTGCGGATGACGTAGCGGGTCTGGGCGTGGCCGTTGGAGCTTTTGATGGTCTTCATCGTCACCAACGGTGCCTCGCAGCGGCGGTGGCGCAACTGCACCACCGAGCCCAGGTGCGCAGTGAAGCGAACCCAGGGCTGGCCGTCGCGCTCGAAGGGTTCCACTTCGGTGGCATGCAGGCTCGACGTGCTGGCACCGGTGTCGATCTTGGCGCGCAGCCCGGCCACGCCGAGGTCAGGCAGGGCGACCCACTCGCGCAGGCCGATCACAGTCAAATGGTCAAATGTCTTCACGAAGCGCACCCTGCGAATGAGGTGGAGAACTTTAAGCACGGCGGGGACTTTTTGCATCCGTATGTGAAGGTAGTACAGTTCGATGAAAGACAGAATCCGAGGTAACGGGATGGCACAAAAAGCCGAAGACGACGACAAGGTTCGCCTGGACAAATGGTTGTGGGCGGCGCGCTTCTACAAGACGCGAGCGCTGGCCAAGGCGGCGATCGAGAGTGGCAAGGTGCATTGCCGGGGCGAGCGTTGCAAGCCGGGCAAAGAGCCGCGGGTGGGCGACGAGTTCGTACTGCGTACCGGCTTCGATGAGCGCACGGTGGTGGTGAAGGCGCTGTCGGTGGTGCGTCGTGGTGCCCCAGAGGCGCAGGCGTTGTACGAGGAAACCGAAGAAAGTGTGCGTCGCCGTGAACAGGCGGCTGAGATGCGTAAGGCCGGGGCCATGGGCGTGACCACCGATGGCCGGCCGACCAAGAAGCAGCGGCGGCAGATTCACCAGCTGCATGGAAGTTACGATTGAATGGGGCTGCTGCGCAGCCCCAGGAATCTAGCGCAACACCGCCATTCGTCCGACCAGCGGTAACGTGGACAGCAGCTTGAACAACGGCGCTGTCCAGCGCATCAACGCCTCGCTGCCTTTGGCCGCCAGGGGCGTGTAGTAGCTCCAGCCCAACGCCAGTACGGCCATCAGCAAGCCGCCGATGTAGTCGTCCTGCCCCCAGTGGGCACCGGCCACCAGGCGCGGCAGCATGAACAGCGCTGCGAGCCCCCAGACCACCAGGTATTGCATAAGGCGGCGGCTGAACACGCTCATGAACAGCGCCCAGATCAGCAGCACCGAGGCGTGATCACCCGGGAAACTTTTGCTGGAACGGTCCTTGAGTTCCCAGGCCGCCTCCAGGGTCGGGTAATAGTCACTCAGGTGCACGACGTCGTCGAAGATCATCGATGGGCTCTTGTGTTG
Source organism: Pseudomonas sp. CIP-10 (assembly GCF_020911845.1). Lineage (NCBI taxonomy): Bacteria > Pseudomonadati > Pseudomonadota > Gammaproteobacteria > Pseudomonadales > Pseudomonadaceae > Pseudomonas > Pseudomonas sp. CIP-10. The sequence continues at coordinate 318,338 of NZ_CP087160.1, forward strand.
CCACCCGGCTGCATCCACCCACTTGGAAAACAGCGCGCGAATCACCACTAAGAGGAGTAGCGTGACCAGAAAGCCGAAAAATGCCTGGCGAACCTGAGCGGCCTTGAACACCCAGTCACCACGAATGAGCACAGCGAGCAGGATCAGGCCGACGACGATGTCGAACGGGCGTAGGCTGCCGATGGTCCAGATGTAGCGCCAGGTGGTGCTATCGGCCAGCGGCGCGTTCAGGCTGCGGAACAGCCACTCGTCGAAAGTCAGGCACAGGATCTGGCCAAAAGGCCATAACCAGAAACACAGTAGAGCGATGGGAAGCAGCGTACAGGCTGCCAATGGTCCCCAGGACCACCTTGCTTGGAACAGTGGTCGATTGTCCATAAAATACCTCTATTGCAAACAGGAATCGGAGCGCCTTGTGAGCGCTCTGTCACGGGTTCTCGCCGATTCTCGACAACCCTTGTAACCATTTTGTCATCATTTTTTAGATAGCCGAAACCTATGAGCGATTTGCCTGATACAGATTTCACCCAACGTTTCCTCTTCGACGAGCGCGATGTGCGCGGCGAGTGGGTGTCTCTCGATGACAGCTACGCCGCAGTGTTGGCGCGTCATGAGTACCCTCAGCCGGTCAAGGTGCTGCTCGGTGAGTTGATGGCCGCCACCGCCTTGCTGGTGGGTGCGATGAAGTTCGATGGCTTGCTGATTCTGCAGGCGCGTTCGGCTGGGCCGATTCCGCTGCTGATGGTGGAATGCTCCAGCGACCGCGAGATCCGCGGCATGGCCCGCTACGAAGCGGACCAGATTTCGGCTGATGCCACCCTGTCGCAGCTGATGCCCGACGGCCACCTGACCCTGACCATCGACCCGGTCAAGGGCCAGCGCTATCAGGGGACCGTCGACCTCGATGGCGCCAACCTGTCGGAATGTTTCACCAGCTACTTCGTCCAGTCGCAGCAGCTCAATACCCGTTTCTGGCTCAATGCCGCAGGCGGCAAGGCCCGTGGGCTGTTGCTGCAGCAACTGCCGCGTGATCGCCAGCCGGATGATGAAGAGCGTGAAGACAGCTGGCAGCACGTGGTGGCCCTGGCCAAGACGCTCAAGCCTGAAGAGTGGACAGAGGGCAACGAAACCCTGCTGCACCGCCTGTACCACGAAGACGCCGTGCGCCTGTTCGATATCCAGCCACTGCGCTTCAATTGCAGCTGTTCGCGGGAACGCTCCGGCAATGCGCTGGTCAGTCTGGGCGAACACGACGCCAAGGCGCTGGTGGACGAATGTGGCGGGACGGTAGAGATCGATTGCCAGTTCTGCAACGAGCGCTACTTCTTCGATGCCAGCGATGTGGCGCAACTGTTTGCGGGTGGCGGTACTGACGTGGCCTCAGAAACTCGTCACTGAAACGTTAAATCACAGGATAATCTCCTGTCGAATTGCGCAAAAGCGCAGTTCTGACAGGAGGGGCCTACTTTTTTTGGGCGTTTCTGGCATAATCCGGCCACTTTTTTCGCTGTAGTAGTTTTTTCAAGACAACTACAAAACGTTTGGAGCACTCGGCCTCGGGCCGGATGGGGTATCTCATGACGCAAGCCAACAACACCGTGTACACCGACCTGAGCGTCGATGAGCTGGTAAAAGAAGCGCTGCAACGCGGTGAAGGCGTACTAGCCGATACTGGCGCACTGGTCGTGGAGACTGGTCACCGTACTGGCCGCTCGCCGGCTGACCGTTTCATCGTCGAAGAACCTTCCACCCAGGACGCCATTTCCTGGGGCCCGATCAACCGCAAGTTCCCGGCTGACAAGTTCGATGCCCTGTGGGCTCGCGTCGAGGCGTTCAACAACGCCCAGGATCACTTCGTTTCCTATGTTCACGTAGGGGCCGCAGCCGAGCACTACCTGCCGGTGAAGATGACCACCCAGACTGCCTGGCAGAACCTGTTCGGTCGTTGCCTGTTCATCAACCCGGAGCAGTTCAACCCGGCTGGCCGCGACCAGTGGCAGATCCTCAACGTCGCCAACTTCGTGTGCGAGCCTGAGCGTGACGGCACCAACTCCGACGGTTGCGTGATCATCAACTTCGCCCAGAAGAAAGTGCTGATCGCTGGCATGCGCTACGCCGGCGAAATGAAGAAAGCCATGTTCTCGGTGCAGAACTTCCTGCTGCCGGCTGCCGACGTACTGCCAATGCACTGCGCAGCCAACATCGGCGAAGAAGGCGATGTGACCTTGTTCTTCGGCCTGTCCGGTACTGGCAAGACCACCCTTTCGGCTGACGAAAGCCGTTACCTGATCGGTGACGACGAGCACGGTTGGGGCGAAGGCGTTGTCTTCAACATGGAAGGCGGCTGCTACGCCAAGTGCATCGACTTGTCCGAAAAGAACGAGCCGGTCATCTGGAAAGCCATCAAGCACGGCGCAGTACTGGAAAACGTCGTTCTCGACGCCAACAAGCACGCCGACTACACCGACGTCAGCCTGACTCAGAACAGCCGTGCGGCCTACCCGCTGGAGCACGTTGCCAAGCGTTCGGAAGCGAACCTGGGCGGCGAGCCTAACGCAGTGATCTTCCTCACCTGCGACCTGACAGGTGTTCTGCCTCCGGTTTCGATCCTGAACAACGAGCAGGCGGCCTACCACTTCCTGTCCGGCTACACCGCGCTGGTCGGTTCCACTGAAATGGGCTCGGGCGGCGGCATCAAGTCGACCTTCTCCACCTGCTTCGGCGCACCGTTCTTCCCGCGTCCGGCTGGCGAGTACGCTGAGCTGCTGATCAAGCGTATCAATGGTTTCAACTCCAAGGTCTACCTGGTCAACACCGGTTGGACTGGTGGTGGCTACGGCGTTGGCAAGCGCTTCAGCATCCCCACCACCCGTGCCGTGATCGCTGCCATCCAGAGCGGCGCATTGGTCGGTGCCGAAACCGAGCACCTGGACATCATCAACCTGGACGTGCCGAAGGCCGTTCCGGGCGTTGAAACCGAACTGCTCAACCCGCGCACCAACTGGGCTGACAAAGCGGCCTACGACGAGGCTGCCAAAGGTCTGGCCAAGCTGTTCATCGAAAACTTCAAGAAGTTCGAAGTTTCCGACGCCATCAAAGCCGCTGGCCCGCAGCTGTAAGCCGAGCCCAGCCGCAACGAGAAAGCCGCCCCCAGGGGCGGCTTTTTTGTGGATGCGGGATTACCCGCGAAAAGGCTGGACGTGCTGGCCAATTTCCACCCGTGGTTCACCGTCGCAGCCGCCATCGTATTCGCGGGTAAACCCGCTCCTACACACTGATCGGTGGTGGGCGCAGGCCGTCGTGTAGGAGCGGGTTTACCCGCGAAGGGGCCCGCATAGGCAGCGAAAGTCTGGTTTTTCTGTTTCACTGTCAGCATCCATTGCGAAGACAAGAGCCAGCCAGATGACCGAAGCCCCTCAGCGCACTGCCTTCTCCCACTTCCACCCGATCCTTACCCGCCCCCAGGACAACGACCTGAACGGCCACATCGCCGGTGCAACGGTGCACGGTTTTTTTGAAACCGCGATCCAGGCGTTTCTCGTCGAGCAGGCCGAACTGGACCTGCGGCACGGTGAACTGGCCGCCTTCGTGGTCAGTTCGGCTGCGGATTTCTACGCGCTACCGGGCTTCCCGGATTTGTTGGAGGTGGGGTTGGGAGTGACGCGACTGGCGGGCAGCACGGTAGAGTACCGGCTGGCGCTGTATCGCCCGGGCGAACCGGAGGCGTGCGCAGCAGGCACGGTAGTGCAGGTGTTCATCGAGCGCGACAGTGGCCGGCCTGTGGCGTTGCCAGAGGCGCTGCAGGTGATTCTGTCCGGCCTCGTGCTGGAGCGGCAGGCATAAAAAAGCCCCGCTGGCAGGGGCGGGGCTTTTGTTGCCGGGGGCAGGGCCCTCAGGCATTAGTCGCGCCAGTGGCGCTTGTGCTTGCGGTGGCCATAGTGGTGACCACGGTCCCAGTGACGACGGTCGTCGTCGTAGCCGCGACGGTAGCGGCGATTTTCGTGGCGCTCGTCTTCGTCGGCCTTGTTGCCCATGTAGTTACCCAGCGCACCACCGGCGCCACCGCCGGCTGCTGCGCCAATGTAGCTACCGGTGGTGCCACCCACCGAGCGACCCACCACGTTACCGCCGGCAGCACCCAGCGCGCCGCCAATAGCAGCCTCACCGCGCTGGCGCTTGTCGGCACCCAATGCGCCGCCTGCCGCACCGCCCAGACCGGCACCAATGGCGCCGCCGGTGCTGCCACCGATGGAGTTGCCCACGACAGAGCCCAGTACCCCACCCAATGCGCCGCCAATGCCGGCCTCGGTGGTGCCGCCTGCCATGGCAACGCCGCTGAGCAAGCTGAAAGACAACAACAGAATCGAGGAGTACTTCTTCATCAAGAGAGCCTCATAGGGATGACGAGGCGAATTTGAGGCTAAGAGACTTGGCTGGCAACGGAAATCCGACGAGTAACACGAGTTGTACACAATTCTCTAACTTGCTGTATTTACTATGAAACTTTATCGTTTTTAGGCTGTCTGAGACCTTTATGACAAAGCCCTGAGCCGCCACGGAACAGGGCTTTTTTCATTTTTACAGGATACGCCCGTCCTCGCGCGCACGCTCCAGCTTGATGGCAATGAACTTCGATGTTGGCGTATGGCTACCAACACCAATGCTCTCCAGTGGCACCAGCGGGTTCACCTCCGGGTAATACGCCGCCGCCTGCCCGGCAGGTATGTCGAAGGCCAGCAGGGTAAAGCCTTGCACCCGGCGCACATGTTCATCCCCCCACAGCGAAACGATGTCGACCTTCTGCCCCGGCTGGAAGCCCAGGCGGATGATGTCGGCTTCGTTGGCGAACAGCACCTCGCGTTGGCCGCGCACACCGCGGTAGCGGTCGTCCAGGCCGTAGATAGTGGTGTTGTACTGATCGTGCGAGCGCATCGATTGCATGATCAAGTCTGGCAACTGGCCGCTGGCCCGTACGCGTTCGTCAAGCAGCGTGTCGGGCAGCAGGTTGGCCTTGAAGTTGGCGCGGCCGGTGCTGGTCGCCCATTCGCGGCTGGCCGCGCTGTTGCCCAGATAGAAGCCACCCGGATTACGTAGGCGCTGGTTAAAGCCGCTGAAACCGGCAATGGTATCGCCGATCAGATCGCGAATGCGGTCGTAGTCGGCCACCAGCCAGTGCCAGTCCACCGGTTGCTTGCCCAGCGTGGCGGCGGCGATGCCAGCGATCACTGCAGGTTCCGAGCGCATTTGCGTCGACAGCGGCTTCAGCTGGCCGTTGGAGGCGTGGACCATGCTGAACGAGTCTTCCACCGTGACTGCCTGCGGCCCGTCGGCCTGCAGGTCGATGTCGGTGCGGCCCAGGCACGGCAGGATCAGTGCCTGCTTGCCATGGACCAGGTGGCTACGGTTGAGCTTGGTGCTGATGTGCACGGTCAGCTCGCAGTTGCGCAGCGCCTGGGCGGTACGCTCAGTGTCGGGTGTGGCTTGGGCGAAGTTGCCGCCCAAGCCGATGAAAACCTTGGCCCGGCCATCGAGCATCGCGTGAATGGCTTCGACGGTGTTATGGCCATTGCGCCGCGGCACGGGGAAGCCAAAGCGCTTTTCGATGGCATCCAGCAGCGCCTCTGGCGGGCGCTCGTTGATGCCCATGGTGCGGTCACCCTGCACGTTGCTGTGGCCACGCACCGGGCACAGGCCGGCGCCGGGCACGCCGATGTTGCCACGCAGCATCTGCAGGTTGACGATTTCCTGAATGGTCGGCACCGAATGACGGTGTTGGGTGATGCCCATCGCCCAGCACATGATCACCCGCTTGCCACGGCAGTACATGCGCGCGGCCAGTTCGATATCGGCCAGGGGCAGGCCGGACTGTGCCTGGATGTGCGACCACGGCGTGGCGTCCACCACGGCCAGGTACTCATCGACGCCATGGCCATGTTCGGCGATGAAGGCGTGGTCGAACACGGCCGGTTCGCCGTTGGCCTGGGCTTCGCGTTCCCATTGCAGGGCGAACTTGGCCATGCCACGCAGCATCGCCATGTCGCCACCCAGGGCCGGGCGGAAGAAGGCGGTGTTGGTCGGACGGTCACTGTTGGTCAGCATTTCCAGTGGCTTCTGGGGGTGCTGGAAGCGCTCCAGACCACGCTCCTTGAGCGGGTTGATGCACACCACCTGGGCGCCACGTTTTACCGCATCGCGCAGTGGGTCGAGCATGCGCGGGTGATTGGTGCCGGGGTTCTGGCCCCAGACAAAAATAGAGTCGGCGTGCTCGAAGTCGTCGAAGGTGACGGTACCCTTGCCGACCCCGACGCTTTGCCCCAATGCCACGCCGCTGGCCTCATGGCACATGTTCGAGCAGTCAGGAAAGTTGTTGGTGCCGTAGGCGCGCACGAACAGTTGGTACAGGTACGCCGCTTCGTTGCTGGCACGTCCCGAGGTATAGAATTCGGCCTGGTCAGGGTTGGCCAGCTTGTTCAGTTCGCGGGCGATCAGGGCGAAGGCGGCATCCCAGCTGATCGGCAGGTAACGGTCGCTGGGTGCGTCGTAGACCATCGGTTCGGTCAGACGCCCTTGGTACTCCAACCAGTAGTCGCTCTGCTGCAGCAGCGAGGTGACGCTGTAACGGGCGAAGAAGGCTGCATCGACACGGCGCTTGGTAGCTTCCCAGTTCACCGCCTTGGCGCCGTTCTCGCAGAACTTGACCATGCCGCTTTCCGGCGAATCCCCCCAGGCGCAGCCGGGGCAGTCGAAGCCGCCGTTCTGGTTGGTCTTGAGCAGGGCGCGAATGTTCTTCAGCGCGTTATCGCTGCCGACCCATGCCTTGGCCACGCTACGCAGTGCGCCCCAACCGCCGGCGGGGCCGTGGTAGGGCTTGTAGCGAGGAGGGGAGGCTGGGGCGTTGTCCGGAAGAGGTTGGTACGAGGTCACGACTGTTACGACTCCGCCGCTGGGCTGTAGACCCGCGGTGCGCTGTGCTTGGGCAAATGGATAAGGTTGAGGTTGTGCTTGCGTGCCCATTGCAGGGCAAGGCCGGTGGGCGCTGACAGGCTGACCAGGGTCTGGATGCCGGCACGCAGTACTTTCTGGATCAGCTCCAGGCTGCAGCGGCTGGTGACGATGACCAAGCCACCCTGGCTGTCGATGTGTTGCCGCAGCAGGGCACCAATCAGTTTGTCGAGGGCGTTGTGCCGGCCGATGTCTTCGCGGCCGAGCAGCAGTTCGCCTTGGCGGTCCATGAACAGTGCTGCATGTACGGCGCCGCAATGCTGGCCCAGTGGCTGGAAGGCGTCGATGCGCTCGCGCAGGCCGACCAGCCACTGGGCCGGGGGCAGGGGCGCACCCGGCAACACGGCCAGATCCGGCAGCGCCTGCTCCAGGGCCTCGACCCCACACAGCCCGCAACCACTGGTGCCGGCCAGTTGGCGGCGCTGGTTTTTCAGGTTCCAGAACGCCCGGCTGGAGATTTCCAGGTCGGCGTACATTGCCGAGCCGCTGCCGGAGAGCTTGAGGTCGTAGATTTCTGCGGTGCCTTCGACAATGCCGCTGCCGACGCTGAAACCGACCGCGAAGTCTTCCAGATCGGTAGGACTGACCAGCATCACCGCCTGGTTGAGGCCGTTATAGACAATGGCCAGGGCCACTTCCTCGGCCAGCGGGGTGCTGTCGCGTTTGGCGTCGCTGAGCTGGACGTAATCGTAGGTGTTGCTGGCGGCGGGCATGGACAAGGGCGATGAGGCCGCGCAGACCGGAGGCTTGCTGTTCATCGGGGCGCTGAATACCGGCGGCTTTCTGATAGCACAAGCCTAGGCGTGCGGGCCGGCGGCGTCTAATCGCTAGGGTCTATGCCTTGATAGACCGCGTCGATTGGTCGCGCAGGGCGGGAGTGGTAAAGCTGGCCTAGACTCTTGTGTCCAAGGTTTCGTCAACAAGGAGAGCGCAATGAGCCTGTTCAGTTTCGTGAAGGAAGCCGGCGAGAAGTTGATCGACCTGCTGACCCCTGGCAACGCCAATGCCGAGGAGCAGCTTAAGAAACACGTGGAAGCTGTCGGCCTGGGCAACCCCAACATCACGGCCACTGTAGAAGGAGACAAGATCATCCTCAAGGGTGAAGTGGCCAGCCAGGAAGAGAAGGAGAAGATCATCCTGGCGGCGGGCAACATCAGCGGCGTGGCCAGTGTCGAGGACCAGATCACCGTGACCGGGCCGGTAGTCCAGGCGGCAAGGTTCGTCACTGTGAAGTCGGGCGACACACTTTCAGCCATTGCCATGGTCGTGTATGGCAATGCCAACCAGTACAACAAGATTTTCGAGGCCAACAAGCCGATGCTCAAGCACCCGGACAAGATCTATCCGGGGCAGGTGCTGCGTATTCCTGACTGATCGCTGAAGTCTGTGCCGGCCTCTTCGCGGGCATGCCCGCTCCCACAGGTTGAGCGCCCTCTCACGGCTGGCGCAGTATCTGTAGGAGCGGGTTCACCCGCGAAGAGGGCCTCATAGGCCTACCAGTAACTCCCGGTAATCCTCGACCGCCGCAAACTCTTCAGTATCCCGCGGCCCTGCTTTGCTATCTGGCTGGCGCACCGCCAGCAAGTGCCCCACACCAAACCGCCGTGCACTGCGCAGAATCGCCAGCGTGTCATCAATGAACAGGCTGCGTTCCGGTTCGAAGCCGATATCCGCCCGCAGGGCATCCCAGAACTGCGGGCTTTCCTTCGGGTAGCCATAGTCGTGCGAGCTGATCAGCCGCTCGAAGTACGGTGCAAGCTCCACCCGTTCCAGCTTCAGCGACAGCGAGTCACGGTGGGCATTGGTGATCATCACGACACGCTTGCCGGCCTGGCGAATCGCCGCCAGGAAGGTATCGGCATCCGGGCGCAGGGCAATCAGGTCGGCAATTTCCCGCTTCAGCTCGCGAATGGGCAGGCGTAGCTCGCGGCTCCAGAAGTCCAGGCAGTACCAGTTCAATGTGCCGGCATTGCGTTCGAACAGCGGTTGCAGCTCCATTTCCGCCATGGCCCGGCTAACACCGTGCAGCTCGGCATAGCGCTGGGGCAGGTGGTCCAGCCAGAAGCGGTTGTCGTAATGCAGGTCGAGCAGGGTGCCATCCATGTCCAGCAGGACGGTATCGATGGCAGACCAGGGAAGAACAGGCATGGGAAACTCTCGATCAGTCGGCAAGCCACGGTATAGTAACCCGTTCACGCCAAGGAGCCGCCCCATGCGCCAGAAACCCACCGTACTCAGCCGCGAAATTGTCGCCAGTAGCCGCCTGTTCCGCGTCGAAGCCGTACAGCTGCGCTTCAGCAATGGCGCCGAGCGCACCTATGAGCGCCTGGTGGGCCGGGGTAACGGCTACGGCGCGGTGATGATCGTGGCCATGCTCGATGCCGAGCACGCCGTGCTGGTGGAGGAATACTGCGGTGGCACCGATGAATACGAGCTGTCGTTGCCCAAGGGCCTGATCGAGCCGGGCGAAGACGTGCTGGCGGCAGCCGACCGGGAGCTCAAGGAAGAAGCCGGTTTTGGCGCACGCCAGCTGGAGCACCTGACGGAACTGTCGCTGTCGCCGGGCTACATGAGCCAGAAGATTCAGGTGGTGCTGGCCAGCGACCTGTACGAAGAGCGCCTGGAAGGCGACGAGCCCGAGCCGATGCGGGTCGACAAGGTCAACCTGCGTGAGTTGTCGGCCTTGGCCATGCATCCGCAGTTCACCGAGGGCCGCGCCCTGGCGGCGCTGTACCTGGCCCGTGACCTGCTGATTCAGCGGGGGCTGCTGGAGCTATGAACGACCTGCAACTGATGCACGAAGTGGTCAAGCTGGCGCTGACGGCAGGCGAGGCGATCCTGCCATTCTGGCGCGCCGATGTCGCGGTAACCAACAAGGCCGACGATTCGCCGGTTACCGCCGCCGACCTGGCCGCGCACCGGGTAATTGCCGATGGTCTGCTGGCGCTGGCGCCGCAGATTCCGGTGCTGTCCGAAGAGGACTGCAATATTGCGCTGGCCGAGCGGCAAAGCTGGAGCCGCTGGTGGCTGGTCGATCCGCTGGATGGCACCAAGGAATTCATTGCCGGCAGTGAAGAGTTCACGGTCAACATTGCTCTGATCGAGAACGGCGAGGTGGTGTTTGGCGTGGTGTCGATGCCCACCAATGGGCGCTGCTATTTTGGTGGGCGCGGCATGGGGGCCTGGCGTGCAGATGCCGGTGAGGCAGCCCAGCTGATCCAAGTACGCAACGCACCCGCGCAGGGCGAGCGTTTTACCGTGGTGGCCAGCCGTCGGCATTCCAGCCCGGAGCAGGAAGCGCTGTTGGCCGGCCTTGGGGCTGCGGTGGGCGAACTGGAGCTGGCCAATATCGGCAGTTCGTTGAAGTTCTGCCTGCTGGCTGAGGGCAGCGCAGACTGCTATCCGCGCCTGGCGCCGACTTCGCAGTGGGACACTGCTGCGGCGCAGGGTGTGGTGGAGGGGGCCGGTGGCGAAGTGATCGGGCTGGATGGCTTGCCGTTCCGGTATCCGCCGCGCGAGTCGCTGCTCAACCCGCATTTCCTGGCATTGCCTGCCAATGCTGCATGGCGCCAGGCCTTCCTGAACCTCATCTAACTGCCTGGCACGATCCTGTGGGAGCGGCCTTGCGTCGCGAAAGGGCCGCAAAGCGGCCCCGGCAATTCTGGCGGCGAAGCTGAAATCCTGGGGCCGCTTTGCGGCCCTATCGCGACGCAAGGCCGCTCCCACAAAGGCCGCGTTAGTCGTACTAGCGGTGCAGAACGTACTGGCCGCTGAATTTCACCGCAGGCTCGTCACTTCCGGCATTGCTCACGGTGGTTTCCAACGTCAACCGCGCCCGCCCACGGCGCTGGTACAGGGTCAGGAACCGCTCCCAGGTTTTATCGTCCGGCGCGGCACAACGCGCCACTGCCGTGCCGGTCACTGGCAACGGGTAGCTGATCTGCCCTTCCTGGATGACGATATGCCCGTCATCGATCCCCAGTTCGCGCAGGCGCAGGTGCAGCCAGCCCCAACCCACCAGCACTGCTGCGCAGTACAGGCTGCCGCCGAACATGGTGCTTTTGTGGTTGACGTTGGCCGCCAGCGGCAGTTGCAGGCGCAGGGTGTGCTGCTGCCAATCGATCACTTCCAGGCCCATTTCGCGGGTCAGGGGGATGTCGCTGTGCAGTACGGACTGCAGGTATTGGCTATCGGTGCTCATTAACGGTTGTCCTCTTGATCGTCATGCCCGCCGCTGCCGCCGTCGAAGTTCAAGCCATGCTTGCGCAGCTTGTCATGCAGGGTTTTGCGGGGGATACCCAGTGCTTCGGCCAGGCTCCGCATGGAGCCGTGTGGCTGGGCCAGTTCGGCGGCGATCAGCGAACGTTCGAACTGCTCGACCTGTTCGCTGAGGTTGCCGCTGAGCATGGGCGCTGCCGGCGCTGCTGCCGAGGGTGCCTGGCCATCGAGTGCCAGTTCCAGGCCAAGGGCGAAACGCTCGGCGGCGTTCTGTAGCTCGCGGACGTTGCCTGGCCAGTCATGACGCAGCAGCAGGGCGCGTTGCGCGGGTTGCAGCGCATGCGGCGACAGGCCATGACGTTGGCTGGCAGCATCGGCGAAATGCTGGAACAACACCAATATGTCGTCGCCGCGTTCACGCAGTGGCGGAATACGCAGCGGCGCCACGTTCAGGCGGTAATACAGGTCCGCGCGGAAACGCCCTTGGTCGGCAGCCTGACGCAGGTCTTCCTTGGTGGCGGCTATGATGCGGATGTCCAGCGGGATCAACTGGTTGCCGCCCAGGCGTTCGACCACCCGCTCCTGCAGCATGCGCAGTAGCTTCACCTGCACATCCAGGCTCATGCTCTCGATTTCGTCGAGGAACAGCGTGCCGCCGTTGGCAAATTCGAACTTGCCGATACGGCGTTTCTGCGCGCCGGTGAACGCACCGGGCTCGTGGCCGAACAGTTCGCTTTCGACCACCGACTCGGCCAGCGCGCCGGCGTTGATCGCCACGAACGGCCCTTCGCTGCGGCTGGACAGGTCGTGCAGCGCGCGGGCCACCACCTCTTTGCCAGCGCCCGTCTCACCCAGAATCAACACGTCGGCGCGGGTGCCGGCCAAGGCGCCGATCTGCTCGCGCAGGCGCAGCATGGCCGGTGAATGGCCGACCAGGCGGGTTGCCAGTTGCTGGCGGTCGCTCAGTGCCAGGCGCAGGCTACGGTTGTCCAGCACCAGTCGGCGCAAGGCCAGGGCGCGGCGTACGCTGTCGAGCAGGGCGTCTGTGGCAAAGGGTTTTTCCAGGAAGTCATAAGCCCCGGCACGCATCGCCTGCACCGCCAGCGGCACATCGCCATGGCCGGTTATCAGCAGCACCGGCAGTTCGCTGTCGCGGCCGTGCAGTTGTTCCAGCAACTGCAGGCCATCGATGCCCGGCATGCGGATGTCGCTGACCACCACGCCGGGCCAGTCGGCCTCGATACGTTCGGCCAGGCCTTGGGCCTCGGCCAGGGCGACTACCTTGAGCCCAGCCAGGTCCAGGGTCTGGCTCAAGGCTTGGCGCAGGTGGGGGTCATCGTCGACCAGGATGACCTGGGCTCGGCTGTCGATCAGTGTCTCGGTGGTCATGCCGAGGGGTCCTCCGAATTGGGCAAAGTAGCGCCAGATGCGGCCACACGCAGCTGGAGGGTCAGCATTGCACCACCTTCCGGGTGGTTGGCCAGCAGCAGTTCACCGCCCAGGGCGCGCATCAGGCTTTCACAGATGGCCAGCCCCAGGCCCAAGCCCTGGGTACGGGTCTTGGTGGTGAAAAACGGCTCCTTGGCGTGCTCCAGGGCCTGGCGGCTGAAGCCGGGTCCGTTGTCACGGATGTACAGGTAGACGCAGTCATCACGCTGCTCGGCACTTAGCCACAGGCGGCGCGGGTTGGCTTTTTCGGTCAGGGCGTCGAGGGCATTGGCCAGCAGGTTGCCTAGCACCTGGCGCAGGCGCGTTTCGCCGGCCTGTACCCACAAGGTGGCTTCCGGCAGGTCGCGGATCAGCTCTACGGCCATCGCCCGGCGGCGCTTGGCAAGCAGCGCCAGGGCATCGTCCAGGGCCGGCTGCAGGGCAACGCTCTCCGGGGCATGGCGGTCACGACGGGCGAAGGCACGCAGGTGGGCAATGATCGAGGCCATGCGCCCGGTCAGCTCGCCGATCAGCTTGAGGTTGCCGCGGGCGTCTTCGGTACGTTGGTGGTCGAGCAGGATCTCGGCATTTTCTGCGTAGCTGCGGATGGCGGCCAGGGGCTGGTTCAACTCATGGCTGATACTGGCCGACATGGTGCCGAGCACCGACAGCTTGCCGGCCTGCACCAGTTCGTCCTGTGCGCGCACTGCCTCTTGCTGAGCGTTTTCGCGCTCCAGCACGGCATTTTTCAGGCGGGTATTCAGGCCTTCAAGGTCGGCGGTGCGTTCGGCCACGCGCTTTTCCAGTTCCTGGCGGCCACGGGCTTCGAAGTCGATGCGGTCGATGTAATGGCGCCGCCGTTGCATCACCAGGCCTGCCAGCAACATCAGTACCAGCAGCGTGCCGGCACCGATGGCCATTACCGTCTGCACCGAGCGATCAACCAGCGTGCGCGGGGCAAGGATGCTGACTTGCCAGCCAGTTTCCTTGATGTCGCGGGTCTGGGTGATCCAGGCCTGCGGGTTGAGAACCAACGGCTGTGGGGCTTGGGTCGGATAGGGCTGGATGGCGATGATGGCCTGGCGCTCGGCGTCGGTCAGCGTGCGGGTAGCACGGAAGCGCCAGTCGGGCCGTGAAGTCAGGATGACCACGCCATTGTGATCGGTCAGCAGCAGCTGCTCGGGCGTACGGCCCCACAGGGTTTCGGTGTGGTCGAGATCGACCTTGACCACCAGCACCCCGACGATCCGCTCGCGGTCCCGCACGGCCGCGGCAAAGAAGTAGCCGCGCTTGGCCGAGGTGGTGCCCTGGCCGAAGAAGCGGCCCAGGTGGCCAGCCATGGCTTCGTTGAAGTAGGGGCGGAAGGCGAAGTTTCGGCCGACGAAGCTGTCGTGCTTGTCCCAATTCGAGGCGGCCAAGGTGTTGCCGCTGACGTCCATCAGGTACATCACCTCGGCACCGGTCTGCTGCACGATGTCCTTGAGCAGGCGGTTGGCGTTGGTCACCGCTTCCAGGCGGAAAGGATCGGCCAGCACGCCACGCAGCGCCGGCAAGTCGCCGAGAATTTGCGGCAAGGTCTCGTAGCGGTGCAGGGTGCCGAGCAGGTTGGCCACATACAGGTCGAGGGTCTGGCGGTTCTGCGAGGCCAGTTCTTCCTGGTAATAGCGTTCGGCCAAGTGATGCAGGGGCCACAGTAATGGGGCCAAGATCAGCGCCAGCAGGGCCAGGCTGCGCCAGCGGGGACGGCGTGGGGGCGTGGGCTTTGCAATCATCAGGTAAATGCGCCAGAAAAGTCTGACGCAATTATGCGCTAGTTAAGGCAGCAGTTCCGCCTCTGCCAATGGCAGGCCTACCTTGTCCTTGTCCGACAACAGCGGAGGCTGCTGCAGCCCCCAGTCGATGGCCAGTTGCGGGTCGTCCCAGCGGATGCAGCGGTCGGCGCCCGGGTTGTAGTAGTCGGTGGTCTTGTAGAGGAACTCGGCCGATTCACTCATCACCGCAAAACCGTGGGCGAAGCCAGGCGGAATCCACAGCTGGCGATGGTTGTCGGCTGACAGGTGCACCGCGACCCATTTGCCGAATGTTGGCGAGCTTTTGCGCACGTCCACGGCGATATCGCGGATCTCCCCGTGCACCACGCGCACCAGCTTGCCCTGGGTGTTTGCCACCTGGTAGTGCAGCCCACGCAGCACGCCCTTGATGGAGCGCGAGTGGTTGTCCTGAACGAACTCCACGTTCACGCCGGTTTGCTGTGAGAACTCACGGGCGTTGAATGCCTCGAAGAAAAAACCACGGCTGTCAGCGAACACCTTCGGCTCGATGATCAGTACTTCAGGGATTGCTGTAGGGATGATGTTCATAGCGGCTCGCTGGCCCGTCGTTCAAGTATTGACCCTAGTCGGCCTTGCCGGAAATTTCCGCGCGTAGCTGTAACAGGATGCATAAGGTGTGGCTATGGTAGACAGCAGGCCGCTCCTTTCACCAGACCAGCGCTGACTGGTATCGATTGTTATCGATTTAAATTCGCCGAATGGCGCGGCATTCTTCGATTATCAGGCTTCAAATATCGATATATATCGGTTATAAATTGGCAAACGCCCCAGCACCCCCGGCTCAGGGCCATCACAGAGGTCACCCATGAAAACCCTCAACTCCACGCCCCGTGCCGATGGTTTCCACATGCCCGCCGAGTGGGCCCCGCAGACTCAGGTGTGGATGGTCTGGCCGGAGCGCCCGGACAACTGGCGCCTGGGCGGCAAGCCGGCGCAGGCTGCCCACGTAACCCTGGCCAAAGCCATTGCCCGTTTCGAACCTGTGACCGTCGCGGCCTCCGCCGGCCAGTACGAAAACGCCCGGCGCCAACTCGACCAGCCGAACATTCGTGTGGTTGAAATCAGCAACGACGATGCCTGGGTGCGTGATACCGGCCCGACCTTTGTCATCGACGGCCATGGCGAAGTGCGCGGTGTCGATTGGGGCTTCAATGCCTGGGGCGGCTTCGACGGCGGCCTGTACGCACCCTGGAACCGCGACGAGGAACTGGCCGCCAAGGTGCTGGAAATGGAGCGCTGCCAGCGCTACCAGACCGAAGGTTTTGTGCTTGAAGGTGGTTCGATCCACGTAGACGGTGAAGGCACCGTGATCACCACTGAGGAATGCCTGCTCAACCGCAACCGCAACCCGCACCTGAGCCGCGAGCAGATCGAAGCGGTGCTGCGCGATCACTTGGCGGTCGACACCGTGGTATGGCTGCCTGATGGCTTGTACAACGACGAAACCGACGGTCACGTCGACAACTTCTGCTGTTACGTGCGCCCGGGCGAAGTGTTACTGGCCTGGACCGATGATTCCAACGACCCCAACTATGCGCGCTGCCACGCGGCCATGGATGTGCTGAAGAACACCCGCGACGCCAAGGGCCGCGAGTTCATCGTGCACAAGATGCCGATCCCGGGCCCGCTGTACGCCACCGCCGAAGAGTGCGCCGGTGTCGACCAGGTCGCCGGCAGCCAGGAGCGTGACCCGTCGGTGCGCCTGGCGGGTTCGTACGTGAACTTCCTGATTGTTAACGGTGGCATCATTGCCCCAAGCTTCGACGACCCGGCAGATGCCGAAGCCAGAGCGATCCTGGCAAGGATCTTCCCCGACCATGAGGTGGTGATGATCCCGGGCCGCGAGCTGCTCTTGGGGGGCGGCAACATCCACTGCCTGACCCAACAGCAGCCGGCGCCGGTCAAGCGCTGAGCGCGTGATGAATAAAGAGGCCCGTCCTGTGACGGGCCTCTTTTTTGCGCGGGCGACGCCCGGAGGCCCGAGCTGGCATACGTTTTGTATTGTTTTTCAAGCAGATAGCGAGATGGCACGGCCAAGCCGCGCCTCTGATCTGTAACAATACCTACGTAAATTAGCCGCTCACGGGCCAGGGAGTACGTGTGGACATGAACGCAGCAAGTGAGTCGGCTTTGCGCCCATCGGCAGTTGATCGCCAATCGCTCAGGCTTTTGGCGAAGCGGTTGAAACACCATGGAAGCATCAGGGTCAGGACGACCGACTCGACCGACCCACGACGTCTGCTTGCCGGGCGATACCCCCAAGGGTTGATCAGCGAAGCAGAGATGCAGGCGCTGATGGCGGTGTGGCACTGATTGATGGCACCTGTACCTGCCTCTTCGCAGGCATGCTCGCGAAGAGGCAGGTACAGGCAACTAAGATCAGAAACTGTAGCTACCCGTCACCACAAGGCTACGCGGATCGCCCACCTGGATCTGCGCCGCACTGGTCGCCGAGCTGTAGTAGGTCTTGTCAGCAATGTTGCTCAATGCCGCCCGCACATCCCAGTCATGGGTCCGATACCCCGCCAGTGCATCCCAACGGCCATACCCTGGCAATACCGTGGTGTTCTGGTTGTCCGCATAACGTTCGCCCACCAGTGTCAGCCCGGTTTCGGCGTACCACCCCAGTTCTGGCTTCCAGGTCACGAACAGGCTGCCATTGCGCTTGGCCACGTCATTGATGCGGTTGCCTTCCTGGCCGTTATTGTCCTTGACGATGATCGCATCCTGCAGGCCAATGCCGCCGCGTACATACCAGTTGCCGACGATGTTGCCGGTGGCAGTCAGCTCGATGCCGCGCGAACGTTGCATGCCGCTGAGCAAGATGATGTTCGGGTCGTTCGGGTCGCGGGTGCGGCGGTTGTAAAGTTCCAGCTCGTAGATGGCCAGGGTGGTGGTCAGGCGCTGGTCGAGCCAGTCACTTTTCACCCCGATTTCCTTCTGCCGGGTCTGCTCCGGACGGGTGTCGTTGGTATTGCCCGGCGCCCCCGGGGTGATGCCGATCAAGCCTCCGCCCACCGGCGAGAAAGTCTTGCTCCACGAGGCGTAGAACGAATGGTCGCGCCATGGCGTGTAGACCACGCCCAGGCGTGGGCTGGTGCTGTTGCTGTCCTGCGGTTCGCGCAAGCCATCCTTGTTGGTGGTTTCCACTTCGAACTGGTCAAAGCGTACGCCGGCGAGAACCTGCCACTGATCGTTCAGGCGAATCTGGTCCTGCAGATAAACCCCGCGGCTGTCGACCACGGTGTGGTTGTTGCTCGATACCGCCAACGTACCATTGTGCGGCTGGCTGGGTTTGCCCAGGCCTGGCAGGTTCTGGCTGCCGGCACTGTATAGCAGCGGGTCGCGCCGCTGGTTGCCGAACTCCAGGCCCAGCAGCAGCTTGTGTTCAAGGCCCAAGGTGTCGAAGTCGCCCTCGGCCTCCAGGTTGTTGAACAGGTTGCGGGTGTTCAGGTCCTGCTGCCAGCGTTGGCGGGTCAAGGTATTGGTGCCGGCGTTGTAGCCCGTGACATAGGTGTTGTCGAACTCGCTGTCGAGTTTGAACAGGCCCAGGGTGTGGCGCAGCTGCCAGGTTTCGTTCAACTGGTAGTTCAGGCGCGAGCGCAGCGATTGGGCGCGGTCGTCAATGTAGTCGCGATGGTCGCCGTAGGTGGCGCTGCGGCTGACGTCTGCCGGGCGGCCGTTGACACTCGGGATGCCGCGGTCTGGTGTGCGGTTGTAGCGGCTGTATTCATACTGCACCAGCCAGTTCAGGTCGGGGGTGATCTGCCAGCTGATCGACGGGGCGAACAGTTGGCGGCTACCGTCAATACCCTCGCGAAAGCTGTTGTTGTCCTGGTTGCCCATGTTCAGGCGCAGGCTGACCGTGTCGCTGGGGTCTGCGCTGAGGTCGGCATACAGGCTGCGCAGGTCTTCGCTGCCGGCCTGCGCTTCGATGGTCGAGCGGCGACCCGGCTCTGGTGCCTTGCTGACCCTGTTGACGATGCCGCCCTGGCTGCCACGGCCATACAGTACCGCTGCAGGCCCCTTCAGCACTTCGACCCGCTCGATGTTGTGCAGGTCGCGGATGTACTGGCTGTCGTCGCGAATACCGTCCAGATAGAAGTCGTTGCTGGCCTCGAAGCCGCGGATGCGTACGCTGTCAAAACGGGTGTCGGCGCCGCTGCTGACGTTGGGGATACCCTCCAGCGCCTTGCCCAGCGTGTTGCTGCCGTAATCCAGCACATTGGCGGTTTTCACCGTATCGATGGCCTGCGGCACATAACGCACGGGCGTCGAGGTGCGGGTTGCGGTGCTCACCTCCTTGACCCGCGGGTTGTCCTTCTCGCGTTCGCTCTCGGCGGTAACCGACGACTCCGGCAGTGTGGTGGTGGCGGCACTGGCCAGGCTGGCGCTGAAAAGCAGCGACAGGCCAAGCGTCAGGGGTGAAAGACGGCAGGGTACAAGCATGGGCACATCCGGAACGGGCAGTTGAAAATAAAGTGCGGATGGTAATGCTTGTTATTTGCTCTCGCTCGGCTATTTGTAAAGGGTTGTCTTTACATATGTGTCAGTTTGTAACTACCTCTACGGCCACGCTTTGCCTGCTTTCAGGAAATTGTCCGCTCGATCAAAAGGCAATTTCCTACACAAGATAAATTGCCCGCTGATAGCGCAAACCTGCATGGAAATGCACCAGACAGGCCGGTAATTTTGGTTATATCAACCTGCATTTCACGACTTTTTGACATTTGTAATCGCACACGGCTAGGATTCGGCCAACGCCAGCTGGCCATGTTATTGGCCAAGCTGCTGCCAAGGGCCGCCGTGAACTTACCGGTCGGCCCGCCCGGCTGGATCCGCATAGCGTCGAACCTACGAAGGGGCGTTGGTTCCTGGCGTCATATTGCAGAGCGTTTTTGATTAAGAAATAAGGAAAACAACATGTTGAAAACCAGGATCAGCCTGGTCGCCCTGGCGATGATCGCCGCGACCCAGGCTCAGGCCAATGACCAGGCTGACAGCAAGGGCTTCATCGAGGACAGTCACGCCAACGTCCTTCTGCGCAACGCCTACATCAACCGTGACAAGAAGCATGGCACCGACGACCAGATCGAATGGGGCCAGGCGTTCATCGCCAACTTCTCCTCCGGTTTCACCCAGGGCACCGTTGGCGTCGGTGTTGACGCATTCGGCCTGTACGCCGTGCGCCTGGATGGTGGCAAAGGCCACAACGGTGGTGGCGGCGTCGACTTCTTCAAACCGCACGAAACCACCAATGCCGAAGGCAACGCCAGCTCGCCGCACAACCTGGCGCGTGGTGGTGCTGCTGTGAAATTCCGCATTTCCAACACCGTGCTGAAGTACGGTGACCAGATGCCAGCACTGCCAGTGCTGCAGTACGACGATGCACGTCTGCTGCCAGAAAGCTTCACCGGCACCCTGATCACCTCCAAAGAGATCCAGGGCCTGGAACTGAACGCCGGCCGCTTCACCCAGGAAGCGCGCAAGAGCGCCGAGCGCCGTGATGGTGGTGGCCTGAAGTCGATCAACGTCTTAGGTGGCAGCTACAAGTTCACCGACAACTTCACCGCTTCGCTGTACACCGCCGACAACGAAGATGTGATGAAGAAGCACTACCTGGGCTTGAACTACGTCTTCCCGATCGCCAGCGACCAGTCCCTGACCCTGGACTTCAACGGCTACAAGTCGGACATCAACAACAAGTACGTAAAAGCCGCAGGCCTGAACGGCGATTCCAACACCATCTGGAGCCTTGCAGCCACCTACGCATACGGTGCGCACTCGTTCACCCTCGCTCACCAGCGCAGCACCGGCAGCACTGGCTACAACTACGGCTTCTACCAGAACGCCGGCGGCGTGGGTGACGGTGGTTCCACCATCTACCTGGCCAACTCGTACTGGTCCGACTTCAACGCCGAAGACGAGCGCTCCTGGCAGCTTGGCTACGGCCTGGACTTCGGTGCCTATGGCATTCCGGGCCTGACCTACAAGCTGGCTTACGTGGTGGGTGACAACATCAACACCCGTAACGTCGCCAACCCGCAAGGCTTCGGCGAAGGTAAAGAGCGCGAGATCTTCAACCAGATCCGTTACGTGGTGCAGGACGGCCCGGCCAAGGACCTGTCGATCAAACTGCGTAGCTCGTTCTTGCGTACCAACAACGCCGTGCAGCAGAACGGTTACAACGACGACGGCAACGAAGTCCGCGTATTCGTCGAGTACCCGATCAGCATCTTCTGATTCTGATCTGATGTATCGAACAGCCCCGGCCTATGCCGGGGCTGTCTCTTTTCGGCGAACGGTTACTGGTTGAGCCGGCGCTGGGCTTACGGTCTCCGGCGCAAAACTGTCGCTACGCGCCATCCGCCACATCCGCGCATAAAACTCGCTTTCGATCGAGCCACTGAGTAATTCGCCCGGCTTGAGGAATGTGTGCAAGTCCGAAAACAACCCGATTTCGCTGGGGCTGATGCGCCGTGCCAGGTGCTTGGGCTTGAGCTCCGAAGGGTGCTCCAGGCCTGCGGCAGCCAACATCTCGGCCAGTGCGTGCAGTGTGTTGCGGTGGAAGCTGGCCACCCGCTCGGCCTTGTCTGGCACCACCAGGGCGCGCTGGCGCAGAGGGTCTTGGGTCGCCACGCCGGTCGGGCACTTGTTGGTGTGGCAGCTCTGCGACTGAATGCAGCCAATGGCAAACATGAAGCCGCGTGCCGAGTTGACCCAGTCAGCGCCGATGGCCAATACGCTGGCAATGTCGAAGGCGCTGACGATCTTGCCCGCCGCACCAATGCGGATGCTGGAGCGCAGGTTCAGGCCGACCAACGTGTTGTGCACGAACATCAGGCCTTCGCGCATCGGCACGCCCATGTTGTCGCTGAACTCGCGAGGTGCCGCGCCGGTGCCGCCTTCCTTGCCATCGACAACGATGAAGTCAGGGGTGATGCCGGTGGCGAGCATGGCCTTGGCAATGCCCATGAATTCCCAAGGGTGGCCCAGGCAGAACTTGAAGCCCACGGGTTTGCCGCCCGAAAGCTCGCGCAGGCCGGCTACGAACTGCAGCAGCTCGACCGGCGTGCGGAAGGCGCTGTGCGCCGCCGGCGAGATGCAGTCCTCGCCTACACGTACGCCACGGGTCTCGGCAATTTCGGGGCTGACCTTGTGCCCCGGTAAAATGCCGCCGTGGCCAGGCTTGGCGCCCTGGCTGAGCTTGATCTCGATCATCTTCACCTGTGCCGAGCGGGCCTGTTCGGCGAAGCGCTGTGGGTCGAAACGACCGTCCTCGGTGCGGCAGCCGAAGTAGCCGCTGCCAATTTCCCAGATCAGGTCGCCGCCGTGTTCACGGTGGTACGGGCTGATACTGCCTTCGCCGGTGTCATGGGCAAACCGGCCCATGCGCGCGCCGCGGTTGAGCGCAGCGATGGCGTTGGCGCTGAGGGCGCCGAAACTCATCGCCGAGATGTTGAAGATCGAGGCCGAGTAGGGCACTCGGCATTGCGGCCCGCCGATGGCAATGCGGAACGACGCAGGGTCTGGCGTGGCCACCGGTAGCATGGAATGGCTGATGAATTCGAAACCAGGTTTGTAGGCGTCGTTGAGCGTGCCGAACGCTTTCTCGGCGCTTTCGTTCTTGGCACGGGCGTAGACCAGCGAGCGTTGCGAGCGGGAGAACGGCAGCTTGTCGTCGTCACCTTCGATCAGGTACTGGCGGATTTCCGGGCGGATGGTTTCGATCAGGTAACGGATATTGCCCAGGATCGGGTAGTTGCGTCGCACCGCATGGTGGCTTTGGCGCAGGTCATTCAGGCCGACCAGGCTGAGCAGCGCGGTGATCAGCGTTACCGGCCACAGCCAGGCATGCTGGGCCAGCAGGGGCAGGCTGGCGAAGGTGAAGGCAAGGCAGAGTACGAAGCAGGCGTAGCGGCTGGGAAGAGAGTGTTTCATGGGTCCATCGCAGGCAGGATGACCGGGCCTAGGATAGGCAAACGCAGGGGACGGAAAACCTGGGTAATCGGTAAAAGACTGTTACCTGATTGCGAACTCCCAGGTCTGCGCAGCCCTATTTTGTGGGAGCGGCCTTGTGTCGCGATGGGCTGCGCAGCAGCCCCAGATATTGGTGTCACGGCACTAATCGTCGGGGCTGCTGCGCAGCCCATCGCGACACAAGGCCGCTTCCACAGAAGATCGCGTTAGCCTGGCAGCAGTATGCTGACCCGCAACCCACCGCTCTCACGGTTCGACAGCATCAGCTCACCCCCATGGCTGGTGGCGATCCGCTGGGCAATGCTCAACCCCAACCCATATCCGCCGGACGCCTGGTTACGCGACCCGTCACCGCGCACGAAGGGGTCGGTAATGGTCGCCAGCAGGCCCGGGGCAATCCCTGGCCCGCAGTCGTCGATATGGATCAATACACCTGTGGTGGCCCGTTCCAACGTGACCGAAATGTTCTTGGCGTAGCGCAACGCGTTGACCAACAAGTTTTGCAGGCAGCGCTGCAACAGCAAGGCATCTACCCGCAAGTTGCCCGCCTTGCCGTGCACCGGAAGTGGTTCTGCGGCAGTGGCCAGGTCCGCACACTGGCGCGCGACCAATCGGTCCAGGTCCACCTGCTGCAGATTCCGCTGCTCCCCCGCACGCAGGTAGTCCAGAACCTGACCGATCATATCGTCCATCTGCGTGATGTTCTGCCGCAAGCGCTGGCGGTGTTCGTCATCGGGTAAGCGCTCCAGACGCAGGCGCATGCGGGTGAGTGGGGTGCGCAGGTCATGAGACACGGCGGCCAGGAAGTAGGCCTTGTCGTTGACCATGGCAATCAGCCGCTGCTGCATCGCGTTGAACGCCTGCGCCGCCTGGCGCACTTCCTCCGGGCCATCCAGTGCCAGGGGTGGCTGCTCGAGGTTGCTGCCCAGGCCGCGTGCGGCATCGGCCAGGCGCCGCAACGGGCGCAGGCACAGGCGCACGGCAACCAGGCATACCAGCAACACCGCGACGATGCGCAGCGCATACACCCGCAGCAGGTAATCGCTGATCAGCACCCAGGCCGACTCGCCGCTCCAGCCCTGCAGTTCCTGGCCCGCAACGGTCAGCCAGTGGCCATCGGCCAGCGGCACCGCGAACTGGATATGCGCCTGGGCTGTGCGCAGGCCGAACAGGCTGCGCCAGACGATCGGCTGGCCCAGTTCGTCGGTGAGTTGCACGTTCATCAGGCGCACGTCCTGGGCATGCCCCAGCTCGTACTTCAGGGCCTGCTGCAACAACAGCTCGACCCGCCTGTGTCCGCGGCGCTCGTCATGCTCTTGCGCAGGCAGGCTTTCGACGCAGTGAAGCTGGTAGTGGGCTGGCGCCTGCAGCGTACCGCCGTGGCAGTCGGCCTGGGCAATCAGGGGGGCGCTGCGTGCAGCAACCAGTCGCACGGGCACCTCTAGCGCCTGAGCGAAACGCACATCGAACCAGATGCTGCTCGACATCAACTGGATCACCAGCGTGCCACTGACCATGATCAGCAGCAGTTGACCAAACAAGGTGCGGGGCCATAGCCGGTGAAACCAGCGCATGTCAGGCACCGGCCGCGAGGGGGGCGAGACTCAGCAGGTAGCCTTCGTTACGGATGGTCAGGATTTGCGCGGTCCCCGCCGGCGCCCGGCGCAGCTGCTGGCGCAGGCGGCTGACACACATGTCCACGGAACGGTCGTCGGGCAGGTGGTCGCGGCCGAACGCGCTCCGGGTCAGTTGGTCACGGGAGACCACACGGTTGTTGGCTTCCAGCAGTTCGCGCAGCACGCGGTAGTCGGAGCGCGGCAGGGTCAGGGTCTCGCCATCCGGGCGGGTGAGCAGGCGCTTGACGTGTTCCAGGCGAAAGCCTGCGAACAGCTGGGCGTCCACCACGGGTTCTTCGGCAGAGGTGCCCAGGCGTTGCGGACGACGCAGTACGGCTTTGATCCGGGCGATCAGTTCGCGTGGTTCGAAGGGCTTGGCCAGATAGTCGTCGGCGCCTACTTCCAGGCCGATGATGCGGTCCAGCGTGCTGCCCTTGGCTGACAGCATGATCACTGCCAACCCAGGTGTGGCCTGCAACTGCCTGCACAGGCTAAGGCCGTCCTCGCCCGGCAGCATCAGGTCGAGCACCACCAGCTCCACTTTGTGCCGGGCCAGCTGGTCACGCATCTGTTGACCGTCGGCTGCCGCCAGCACGCTGTAGCCGGCATCGGTCAGGTAATCACAAAGAAGTTCGCGGATCTCGTCGTCATCATCGACAACCAGCAGGGTCGTGCTCATGCAGAAAAACACCTGTTAGGTGAGGGCCGGCGGCGCTCGTTACGTTCAATTACATCCCCGTACATGTCGGGTCTGGAGCCCGGAGGGCTGATCCCTAGAATCCTAACAAAAAATCATCTGCAAATACGAAGCCTTCCCAAATGAATCCCCAAAGCATCACGCCAGTGTTCACCCCCTTCAGTCAAAGCGGCAATTGCCTCAAGCCGCTGGCCTTCTGCGTCGCCGTCGCCATCAGCGGTGGTGCAGTGGCTGCCGACGGCAAACCCCTTGAACTCGACGCCACACAGATCGAAGACAGCGCAGTACTGCCTGCCGACGATGCCGGCCAGTTGGGCTACACGGTCGAGAGCACCCGCAGCTCCACTGGCCTGGCACTGACGCCACGGCAGACACCGCAATCGGTTACCACCATCACCCGCCAGCAGATGGATGACCGCGACATCCATACCATCGAGCAGGCATTGGAAACCGCCCCAGGCGTAACGGCCAACAAGTCCGAGGTGGGTGGGCGCACCGACTACCGCGCGCGTGGTTACTCGATCAGCAACTGGAAGGTTGATGGCCTGCAGACCCAGGGCGGCTCCGATTTCAGTGGCAGCGGCAATGCGCTGAACATGGACCTGTACGAACGCATCGACATCGTGCGCGGCGCCAACGGCCTGCTGGGCGGCACCGGCGACCCCTCGGCCACCGTCAACCTGATCCGCAAGGCACCGACCAAAACCTTCGGCGGCAGCGCTTATGCCACTTATGGCAGCTGGGACAAGCGTCGTCTGGGGGCGGACTTGAACCTGCCGCTGTCCGAAGATGGCCGCCTGCGTTCGCGCTTCGTGATGACCCAGCAGGATGCCAACTCCTTCCGCGACAACCAGTCCGAACGTTCCCGCGCCGCGTTGGCCAATTTCGAGTTCGACCTGGACGACGCCACTACCTTGGGCGCCGGTTACCAGTATGAATACAACAAGGTCGTGGGTGGCGGCTGGGGCGCGAACATCCCGATCTGGTACCGCGACGGCAGCAAGACCGACTTGCCGCGCAGCACCAACGTGGTGCCCAGCTGGAGCTTTGGCGAGTACACCACCCGCACTGCGTTCGGCTCGCTGGAGCACCGCTTCGACAACGACTGGACCCTGGACCTGAAAGCCGCCCAAGCCACCACCGAAGCCCTGAACCATCGCGGCCTTGCCAAGGTGAACTCAGCTGGGCGCGGCAGCTACGGTGGCTATTGGGACCAGGACGGCAGCGGCGCCGTGCTGAACGGTTTGCACAGCTCCAGCGACACCACCCAGCAGTCGGCGCAGATCGACCTGTCCGGCCCGTTCCAGCTGTTTGGCCGCACCCACCAGGCCATGGTCGGCTACAACGACAGCCGCACCGTCGGCTGGTCGCCTCAGTACACCTGCACCATGGTCGGCGACGGCATGACCAGCGCGCCTGCACTGGGTTGCCAGTTCCGCGCCAACAACGGCTTCCCGGTCACCGACTGGCACAATGGCGTGGATGACGACTACGACCTCATCGCCTCGCGCACCGGCCTTCACAGCAAGACCACCACTCGCCTGCAGGGCATGTACGCCGCCACCCGCCTGAGCATCACCGACCCGCTATCGGTAATCGTGGGCGTGCGCACCAGCAACTATTCCTCGGTCACCCGCAGCGTGGCTGGCGAGCGCAGCAGCCAGGAAGAAAACGGCATCGTCACCCCCTACCTGGGCGCGGTGTATGACCTCAACGACAACTACTCGGTGTATGCCAGCTACACCGATATCTTCACGCCGCAAACCTCTGAAACCAGCAGCGGCAGCAAGGTCGAGCCGATTCGTGGGCAAAGCTACGAGACCGGTATCAAGGGTGAGTGGTTCGATGGCCGCCTGAACGCCTCGGCGGCGTACTTCCGCACCAAGCAGGAAAACAAGGCCGTGTTGGACGGCGACCTGACCACCCCGACTGGCGGCAGCGCCTACAAGGCCGGCTCCGGGCAGGAAACCGACGGTATCGACCTGGAAGTCGCAGGCGCCCTGACCCCCAACTGGAACGTCTACGCCGGTTACACCTACCTGCACTTCCGCCGCGTCGACAGCGACGGCCGCAGCGACCCGTCGCACCTGTTCAAGGCCTCCACCACCTACCGCCTGAGCGGCCCGCTCGACCGCCTGACCCTGGGCGCCGGCGTGACTGCGCAGACCAACATCCGCGCCATCTCCAGCCCGGCTGGCCAGCCTACGAACGGTGTGAGCAATGGTGCCACTGACGTGAACTGGTCCGGTTATGCCATCTGGAATGCCATGGCCAAGTACCAGCTGACCGACAACACCAGTGTCAGCCTCAACGCCAACAACCTGTTCGACAAGCACTACTACAGCCAGTACGGGTTCTATGCCGGGGCGATCTACGGCGACCCGCGTAACCTGTCGTTGACGGTAAGCACCGCGTTCTGATCAAGCCCTTCCACAAGGCCTGGCGCTGTACCTGTAGGAGCGGGTTCACCCGCGAACACCGGCGCAGCCGGTGCCTGCACGCGCATCGCCAGCTTCGCGGGCAAGCCCGGTCCCATAGAGCCAGCGCTGGGTTCAAGGCCTGCGCTGGGCCGCCAAGCGGCCCTTTCTTACCTGGGCTCTACCGCTTGCCCTGGATCAACCGGCTTCTCCAGCTGGCCCTCGAAGCTATCCCAATCCTCGCCAAACAGCTCCACCGGATGCATGGTCCGGTCTGCGCCATTGCCACAGGCTAGCGCCTTGGCAGGGCAGTACAGGTCGCAACCCCAGCAGATTCGCTCGGGGTGGCGAGGGTTTGTGGGGAATCTCTTGGCCATGCTCATCCTCCCTCAGGGCTGCCTGTTCTGAACGTAAACTCCTCGCCCAGCCCGTCGTTTGACCGCCATCAATCCATTGGCGATCCACTGAGGTGAATGTCTTACAATCTAGCGAGCCTCGCCTTGGCGGGGTATCGCAGGGTCGATGATGCACATTGCTGTATCGCAAAAGGAGTTGCTTTGGTGCCCCATTCAACCGGCAAGCGCGGCGTGAGTTACGATCCGTCGCAGCGGCGGCAACGCAGGGACATTCCATCCATCGTGCGCCGGGTGACGCTAGGCGTTGTGGTCGTCTGGTTGGCACTTGTGGCAAGCCTGAGCGGGTGGGTAGCGCAGCGCCTTACGGCAGAAGAACTCGACAACCTGGCGGCAGGCGCCGAATACGAAGCCCAGATCACGGGGCGAGTCGTAGACCGCCTGTTCACCGAGATGGCCAGCGTGGCCAACATGGTGGCCCGTCAAAGCGAGGTGATCCAACTCGCTGCCCGATATCGCCATGATCCGCCCGGTTTCGCGGCACTCACGCGTGAGGAGCGCGCTTCGAAGTTCACCCGTGACCCGCTGGTGCGAAGCGTGGGTGATTTCATGGATAGATTGGCCAGTGATCTTCACTATGCCCGTATCTACATGAACAACCTCTCAGACGATACGGTGACGGCCAGCAACTGGGCGGAGTCATTCAGCATCGTTGGCCAGATCTATACGGGCAGGGCGTACCTCCTCGACGCATTGCGCACCGGCAGTGGTGAAATGTTCGGCATTGCCCGCCTGAACAAAACCCCCTCCTATTTCGTAGCCAGCCGCATCGACGATGCTGACGGCAAGCCACTCGGCTCTGTCACGGTCAAGTTCGATGCCCCGGACATCGCCCTTTACCTGACAGGGCGTCACATTGCCTTGATTGTGAACCGTCAGGGGCGCGTGACCACCGCGTCCAGCGAACCCTTCATGCTGCGTAACGTGGCGACACTGCTCCCGCCCGATATTCGCAGGCCTCTGGATGGCGACGAAGAGCCGGGCGAGCCCATGGATATCCGCGCAGTGGCAGCCGCGGCTCAGGCCGATCAATGGCTCATTGGCGGGCACCCTTATCTGGTGCATCGCCAGCCCCTGAACGACGCGCAATATCAGCTGCTGACGCTGGCAAAGCTTGATCACCTGCAGCCGATGCGTCAGCAGTACTACTGGACCGGAGCCTCTGTGGCAGCGCTCGGGTTGATCTTGATCTTGCTCTCCAGCCGTGTGGCCGGGCAGATGCTATTGCGCCGCCAGGAAGAACGCTATGCAGCCAACTATGACGCGCTGACCGGGTTGAAGAACCGGCGTGCGATCCTGGCTGCCTTGCATCGGCATTTCGCGTTGGCGAAGCGAACGGGGCAGGGGGTGCTGGTGGCATTTATCGACCTCGACGAATTCAAGGCGATCAACGACACCTACGGGCACGAGGTGGGGGACAAGTTCCTGATCGAAGGCAGCCGGCGCTTGCAGGGCGGGTTGCGGGCAACAGATGAACTTGGGCGCTGGGGTGGTGACGAGTTCGTTGTGATCGGCTTGACCGCTTCGATCAACCCGGACGAAATGGCCAAAACTGCCGCAGCGATGCGCAGACGGCTGGTGCCGCTGCTGATTGGTAGCTACGAATTTGACGACTGTCGGTTTGATTATGTGGGTGCGAGTTTTGGTATTACGAGTGTTGATCCCGCTGCGACTTCGCTGCAGGCCGCGCTTAAAGCGGCGGATCAGTTGATGTATGCCGATAAAGAGGTGCGGCGGGGGTTGCGGACGGTTTGAGAGGGGGAGGGCGGGCATAACGGCACCCACCTTTCGGTGAGAGTTCTCTGGGTAACTTCACAGCCGGTCGGTTACCGTATCGCCAAATTGGCGATACGATCATGCCATGTCTACCAAATACCGATATCGCGACAAGTACCGCATCGAGCCAAGGGAAAGGGATCATCTACCACCCCACGTTCACCTTACGGGCGGTGGGGTGGATGTGGTGATCAGTCTGGAATCTGTGACTGTTAGCCAAGGCAGGGCACCTGCGAAAGTGGTGCAAGAAGCCCTGGCCTGGGTGGCGGCCAATCAGGCCGATTTGTTGAAGGAGTGGATGAAATGGCATCGATGAAACGTCCCCGTCTGAAGGGTGTACAACCTCGATCGGGCGCTAGCCTTGAGCTTACCTTTACCAATGGTCAGCATTTCACCCTGGATATGAGTGATGCGCTCAAGACGTATCCTGGATTGGCGCCACTGTCCAAGCGCAAAGCGTTTGAAGGCGTCGTATTGGGTGACGGAGGATGGTCGGTGGAGTGGCCAGCGCTGGATATTCAGATTGGTGCGGACACCCTGCTACTGGACGCGCTTGCCCAGAGCGCACCTGATGAAAATACCCGAGTTTTCATTCGCTGGCGCTTGCGGCACCGGATGACGCTCGACCAGGCAGCCGAAGCGCTGAGAGTCAGCGCCCGCAGCATCAGCCGCTACAGCAGTGGTCGTGAAGCGGTACCACGCACATTGGCGCTGGCTTGCCTGGGGTGGGAGAGCTTGGAGCAAAGAGCCGCCTGATAGGGCTTTCTGACGCTTGTGGGAGGGCTGAGGTTTCGCTGTTCCGGTCTGAGATTGCCAGGGCCGCTTTGCGGCCCATCGCGGCGCAAGGCTGCTCCCACAGAAGACGCGACTTACTGGCGAATCCAGTTCTCTGCGCGACGTTGGAGAACAGGCGGAACGCAAACCATCGCGGAGGGGGTTGCCGGAACACCTTTGAGAACGCCGTAGCTGAAAGCCGAAAAGGCCCACCTTTCGGTGAGCCCTTTTTGATACTGCGTAGGGTGCGGCACCAGGAATCGAACCCGGGACCTACTGATTACAAGAAAGTTGCTTACTACTTTTAAATCAATGGGTTATAGAGTTTCGTGGTACGTGTTCACGCCGTTAAGCGCCGCAAATCATCAGATCTTCGACCCGACTGGTACGTGGTGACATCGCTGCCCACTCTGGTCGTGCCTAACTCTTCCAGGTTTTCATGATTTTCTCGCTGTCATACATACTGTAAACCCATTCATTTTTAAATTTTTCTTTCCTGAAAATACCCAGTTCTACGAGCCCATTTAGCGCGTTCGCAGCAGTGTTGTAAGCGCATCTTAAGTTTTCCTTAACATTTGTAATTGTAAACTCAGATGCAACACCCTGTTTTGCTACGTTAAGTATGATTCTCTGTTTTTCTGAAATTTTTGCGTAGAGTCCTGACTGAAAGAGGAAGGCATTGAACTTCATTATGGATTCAGCGGTTTTTTCGTATGTAGAGTTGAATTTGCTTATCGCTCTAGCTACAACTCTGCACTGATAATCTAGGAAATATGTTAAGTCCATATTGTCGGTTTCAGTGTACAGGTAGCTTTTCCCATATTGTATTTGCGCTTTTTTTAGCAAGGTGCTGATAGCAATGTACCTAAAGCCGCTGAAGCCCTTCTTGAACATGAACCAGTAGAAAAGTGACCGTGCTACCCTCCCGTTTCCATCGTGGAAAGGATGCTCGTATCCTATGGCAAAGTGTAAAATGATAGCTTTGATAAGAGGATGCATATAGTCCTTGCTTAACGCGTCGGTATGATCCTTGTTTATCCACTCACACAGCGCAACGATCCTGCCGTGCAGCCCTGCGACTGGCGGGGGCTGATGCACTATCTGGCCATTATCCCCAACAACAACATCGTCGCTATTTTTAAATGTACCAGGATGATATTTGTCGTCGTCAATTCCTTCGACGCCGATTTTATGTAATTCAGTTATAAGATCTTCGGTTAGATCCTTATCTCTGTTTTCCCAAGCGTAGTTCATCATTTTATAGTTGCCGATAATCATTTTTTCATCGGCTGACCGGGGGCCCTTGTTTCTCTTCAAAAGGTCTTTTGCAGCTTTTGTAGTTGTGGCTGCCCCCTCAAGTTGACTGCTGCTTATCGCTTCATCTTCTACGAGGTCATTTAAAAGGTATTGAAGGTGCTTGCCTTCGCCAATCTTTGAGCACATCCATTCAAGCTGGGCTGTCGTTGTGTGTTGATCGCACTTCGAGACTGCTAAGTGCATGGCAGGGGTGTACATGTACTGGCATGTTTGTGCCGGATCCCCGAGTACTATCGCAGGGGTTAGTTGACTTACTCTTGAAAACTTTATGACTGACCATGCTAACGCTGCATCCAGCCCTTTTGGAAACCGGAACCGCCATTCGTCAAAATGGAGGTACCGGCCTTTGGAGTCCAAAGGGTGTACCAGTTCCATGTACTGGCCTATCTGAGCCTTGTGCTCTTCGATAATGGGCTGGAACGGATTGGCTATGACTGGAGGCGGCCGTTTGATGATGCTCATTTCAAAAATTCCTCTATTTGAAATGGAGACTACATCAAAGGGATGTCCGTTTCAATTTCATGAAAAACTGAAACGGACCAATTTCACTAGCACCCACGCGGTTTGAGATTAGTCGGCGGATGGGGAGACGAGTGGGAGGCTGAAATCGTAAATGTCGAGCATAGCCTCGTCACGGTGGCCGCTTGCGTCTTGCTTTTGCTTGCGATCGCCAGGGGTGTCGGTGACGCCCCGTCGCTTGAGATCGTGCAACGCGAAACGCTGTTCCTCGGTGAGAATGCCATCCCTAATAGCCTTGGTGATGAAGCGCTGCCAAGTCGTATCTAGGCTGGACTTCTGCAAGGCCCCCCCATGAGCGGCCACAATGATGAAACGGCGTTCAGCCGCGGTTGGGACCGGGTAGGCCTGACTCGTCCAGACGCTGCGTCTGTATGACTTGGCCCCCTCCCAAGCGGCCCGAAGCCGTGGCGTCCACCGCACCACGTTGTCCCGGCTGCCCTTGCGCCTATTTGTCTGCACCCCTTCTTCCAGCTCGTTGGCATCGGTGAGTGTGACAGTTTCGATACCTCGTAGTCGGCAAAGGTAG
This sequence comes from Pseudomonas sp. CIP-10, assembly GCF_020911845.1. Taxonomy (NCBI): domain Bacteria; kingdom Pseudomonadati; phylum Pseudomonadota; class Gammaproteobacteria; order Pseudomonadales; family Pseudomonadaceae; genus Pseudomonas; species Pseudomonas sp. CIP-10. The sequence continues at coordinate 350,853 of NZ_CP087160.1, forward strand.
GCCAGTTCCATCACGTAGCCTAGATACGCCGGGCAAGAACCTTTCTGGCCTCGTGTGAGTTTGCCTTTTGCATGGGCACGAGCGATCAGCTCTCCCATTACCTTGGGACTCGGTAGGTGGCGCTGTTTACGCTCAGCCGGCGCTTCAATGCCCAGAGCAACGTTTATTTCCAGATAGCCGCGGTTACGGCCCCACTGCATCACTCGCCGAAGGTATCGCAGCACGTGCGCTGCCTTAGAGGGCGTCCCTTCATCGGCTATTCGGTCGACCAGGCGTTGCACAAGGGCCGAAGTGAATTTGCGCACAGATAGTTCACCCAGGAGCTTCTTCAGCTTTGTCGGAATGGGCAGCAGCACATGCCTGCAGTACTCGTAGCAGTGAACAAGCCGCTCTTCGGGGCGGCTTTTTTTCGCCCTGGAAAAGTAGGTCAGAGTATTGGATACACCGCGATCTGCTTGCTCTTGAGTCCTGGCGATGCACCTCCCCAAGTGGAGAAGATTCGCCCGTGCATGTTGGTCTCCATGCAAAGGTGATGGCGCAACTCCAGCACTTGGCGCTGCAAGGCCATGATCTGCTTGTTCAGATCCGCATTGATGTCCACCAGCTTTCGCACATCGGCCTTCGCTTTTGCTACCTGCCCCCAAGCCTGCTCCGCCTCATGGGTCAGAAGCACCACCTGGTGCGCAACCATCTCGGGCCAGCTGGGCAGCCCGTGTTCAAACCCTTCAATGTCGATGTCCACGGCACTGCCATCCAAATACTGTATGTGCAAACAGTATCACCCGGTGGACGAGCAAGCGAGCTTCAGTGACGGCCGGTGCGAGCTGGACCCGGCGCGCGCAATCGTCCCCCCGCCACGCCTGCGGGCTAAACGTGTCGGATTTTCCGCACCCCTGCGCAGATGCTGAACAGGCCAGGCTGTTGGGCTGCTGGAAGGAATTGACGATCCAGGTTTTCTGCGAATCCCTGCACCGGAGGAGGTATTGCGACGGCACAAGGCTGATCTTGGAGCGTCGTTTGGCAGAGGTAGGGGTAGTCTCGAAAAAAGAGTAACAACCGTAACCGAGGGGGAGGGATGGTGCTGAAGACCCCCTATTTACTGGGCTTCGCTGATTACAAAGAGAGGTAATAGAAAGGTAATTTTTCGCTAAGCCCTTGATTTCAAAGGCTTTCAGGAATTGGAAATATCACTCAAGTAAAGAGTAATCTGATTACTTAAGGGTTACTTATAAATTACTTTTTGGTATTGAACTGAGGCCCCGAAATTCAAGGGCTCCAGCGGAGAAAACGGTCAGGATTACTGAGATTACTCTTTTTTTCAGGCATGCCACTACCTTGAAAACAGGAGCCTAGACGCGAGTGCAGGCGCGTGCGTATCTAAACCTCTGCTCCTAGCGACTTCAGCTTCGCAAGGGTCCACTCACACAACTCACCCGTGGAGATCGCCTCGTCAAAACTGACGGGACCGATATGGACAGCCTGGGCTCGAACACGCATCAGCCGGCTGATGACCTCAAAAAGGGAGTCGTCCAGAATTCCTGCTTTGTGCAGGCTGTCGTGGATCGTGTAGACCGGCATACCCAACTTGTAAATGCCGTTCTTCATGCTTAGGTCTTTCAGTGCTAGCTCTACTGGTGACCAGGCGCTCAGTACTGCGGCCCGAGGTTCGATGGATGCCAACTGCCGGAAAACCGGGGTGGGTTCCAATTCCTCCATGCATTCGACCTGCACGTCCGTGTGTTCGGCGCTCACCTTGGCGGCTTCTAACTCACGGCCCACATCGATTTGCAGCCCCTTGTATTTAAGGGAGCGAATCATGGGGACTACTTTCCCCAAAGGCTCGCGAAGCAGAGCAACGATGGTGATCACTGCTACCGGCCAGGCCAGCGAAGCAACGATCGATGAAATGAACTGCAGCCAATCCATGGAGCACCTTTAGCAGCCGCTTGGTACGTGCGTTGGTACGTGCAAAGCCAAAAAAAAGGGCCTGCATCGCTGCAAGCCCTTGATTTATATGGTGCCGGCACCAGGAATCGAACCCGGGACCTACTGATTACAAGTCAGTTGCTCTACCATCTGAGCTATACCGGCAATGGGGCGTCATTATAGCGATCGTTTGGCGCCTGTAAACCACTTCCTTGCGAATGTTCGCAAAAGACCTAAGTCACCGGCCCAAAAGAAGAATTTTCCTACCAGCCGCGGTGCATGGTGGTGACGCTAGGCTCGCTTTTACCCGGGTTGAAAAACAGCTTGTCATTGTCGCAGCCGCGCTTGCGGCACGGGGCTTCTGTGCGCAGGGGCAGGCCGTTGTCGCCGCCCAGCTGCATGCCGGGGTGGTTCCAGCCCAGGTTGCTGTTGGGTTGGGGCGGGGTGCCGCCGGCACAGCCGGTCAGGGCCAGGGCGAAGGTCAACAGGGCGAGGGGGTTGGCTCGGGTCACGATGCTCAGGTCCGGTGGTCCATTGTCGGTTCTGGCGCAACGCCAGAAGGTCGCGGGGCTGGCGGGCAGCGCGCGACGTCACTTTTTAATGATTTGGGGGACGGATGATACACCGTTGCGGCGGTGGAGCATTAGCCTTGTGTTGTCTGGTATGGCCTCTTCGCGGGTGAACCCGCTCCTACAGGGGGGCGGGTAAGCCGGGTTATCTGTGTAAGGGAATTCTGAACCATGGGGTCTAAAGCTTCAGGGTTTGGATGCTTCGGAAGTATCCTACGCGCGCCGCCGAAGTAACGCTGTTGTCGGGGAAGTGGCTCACGGATACCGTTTTCGGGTCGCTCTGGCGACCGGGTGTGAGAACCCGACTTTGAACGTATCGGCTGCGTAATGGCGACTGTGCGCGGGCAGACCTTGGTCTGGCCGAGCTTCCTACGTTCACTCGGTTTCTCACCTCGTGCACGGTTGCCGCCTTTGTTCCGTGAGAAAGAATGAACACGGCAACTCCTTTTGAACTAGGGAGTTTGAAAAGTGAAAACGATCGATTCTGATCCCAACAGCCCCAAACCAATCACAACCGCAGGCGTGGAAACCTTCCTCGCAGCCGGTAACCCATCCCTCAATCTCCTGCGCGTAGAGCCCGGCGTTCCCGTCGACGCGGCCTACGAGCATGTCTCGATCCTGATGGGCTACATCAAGCACCTGGTGCGCGAGGGCGATATGGAGGACGACCATAAATTCCTGGGGGCTGCCGATTACCTGTGCGACATGGCCAAGGCGCTGATGAACGATATCGAGATCGCCAAGGGCAAGGCGCATTAGGCATTGACGCGGTCATTTGTGGGAGCGGCCTTGCGTCGCGAAAGGGCCGCAAAGCGGCCCCCGTTTTCGGCACAATCTCTGAAATCGCCGGGGCTGCTTTGCAGCCCTTTCGCGACGCAAGGCCGCTCCCACAAAAGCCGCTTGCGCTAACCACAAGAAATGTTTATGCACAAGTGGCATCGGCGACCTGAGCGAAAGGCATGCCGGATCGCTACGCCGCTGGTCTTTGCGCAAACGCCTGTTTTTACTGGGCTGCAGCCGCAAGCAGGAATAAGCCAAGCGCTTGAAATAGCGCTTGGATCCAACAGGTAATCACAAGCTTGTTCACAGACTTATCCACAGGTTGTGCTGCGGCTAACCGTCGCGTTCCGCGAGAATGAGCAGGTTGCGCGGGGTCAGTGGGTAATCGCAAAACAGGCCCAGGCGCACGTCATAGCCTTGTTCTTCGAGGAACAGGGCGCGATCGAGTACCAGCCACAGCTCCAGTGGCCGACGGAACAGGTTGCGTACGCGCTCCAGGTTCCGAACCTCGGCCAGGCGTTGCCAGCCCGCAGCTTCCAGCATTGCCCAGTCCGGGTCGCCGCTCACTGGCAATTGCTTCAGTTCAGCCAAGTCGCGGCAGTATTGCTCGAAGGGCTTCTCCAGCCAGGCCACCGGCAGGGAAGGCGTCGGCAGGTATTCATCGCTCTGGCGCTGTTGGCGTTGCAGCAGGTCGAAGCCCAGGCGCCGGGCCATCGAGGTGTCGCGCTGGCGCCGCACGCGGGCGCCGGCAGTGACGGTTTCGCTCAAGGGCAGGCCCAGGTCGTCCAGCGACAGCTGCAGGCTCGACGCCTGCGCGGCTGTGGACAACGTCTGGTACTGCTGCGCGGCGATGCGGTTGTAGCAGCAGGGGGCTATGGCCAGTTGCCGGCAACCTTGCTGGCTGGCCAGTTGCATCAGGCGGACATGCAGATCGCCACAGGCATGCAAGGCAACCACGCTTTTATCGTCAGCCAGGTGGCGCGCGCTGTCGCTGGCCATCACATCCTGATGTAAGTGCTGTGCTTGCAAGTGGTGGTGTGCACTCAGGGCCTGACCGGCAGCGACCAGGTCGGCGTCGTACTCCAGGCAGGTCAGGTGTTGCCCAGGTTGCAGCAGGCGACGGCCGAGGTGGCCTTTGCCAGAACACCAGTCCAGCCAGTGCCGGGGCTGCTCGCGGAAGGCCAGGTGGCTGGCGAAGGCTTCGATCTGTTGCCATTTGCGACCGGGGACGGCGACGTCCAGGCGGTGGGCGGCCGGCGGTAGATTGGTTTGCGCAAGGCTGCCGAGCGTGGCGAGCTGTCGGGCTTGTTCGGCCAGTTGCGGGAATGGGGCAGGCAAGCGGTCAGCGGCGCTGTCGGCTTCGGCGTCTGCCAGGGAACATTGGCGCAGGTGGGCGGCAAGCTCTGGGTGGGTGGTTTCCCAAGGCAGTTGCAGGGTGGTGAAGGGGCGGGGTTTCCACAGCTGTTGGTGCTCGATCAGGAACTGGTCGAGGGCCTGGAAGCGGGTGCTTAGGTGGTGGCTGTGGAGGGGGCTGGGCATGGGGATGTGTGTTGGGGTTGAGGGCCTGTTCGCGGGTAAACCCGCTCCTACGAAGGTTCAGCATAGGCCTGTTGTAGGAGCGGGCGTGCCCGCGAAGATGGCTAGGAGATGTTAGCGGCCTTGGCAGGCATCCACGCGCAACCAGCGCTCCAGCAGCTTGAAGCCTTGCACCAGCACGAACGAGATCACCAGGTAGAACACGCCTGCGGCGAAGAAGATCTCCACCGGCAGGTAGGTGCGGGCGATGATGGTACGGGCCATGCCGGTCAGCTCCAGCAGGGTCACGGTACTGGCCAGGGCACTGGCCTTGAGCATCAGGATCACTTCGTTGCTGTACGCCGGCAGGCCGATGCGCGCAGCGCGTGGCAGCATGATGTAGAACAGCGTTTTGCCACGCGACATGCCCAGCGCTCGTGCCGCTTCAATCTCACCTTTAGGGATCGCCTGCAGCGCGCCACGCAGGATCTCGGCGATGTACGCAGCGGTGTGCAGGGTCATGGTCAGCACCGTGCACCAGAACGGATCGCGCAGGTACGGCCACAGCGAACTGGAGCGCACCGCATCGAACTGCGCCAGGCCGTAATAGACCAGGAACAACTGCACCAGCAGGGGTGTGCCACGGAAGAAGAAAATGTAGCTGAACGGCACCGCGCGCACGTACCAGTGGCGCGAGGAGCGGGCGATGCCCAGCGGTATGGCCAGGATCAACCCGGCAACCACGGCGATGGCCACCAGCTCAAGGGTCAGGGTCGCGCCTTCGGCCAGGCGTGGCAGCCATTTGAAGATGACTTCCCAATTCATTATTCAGCCCTCGCAAAGCCGCGAGCGGCGCGTTTTTCCATGAAATGCATACCGGTCATGGCAAGCACGGTCAGGCCCAGGTAGATGCAGGCCGCGACCATGTAGAAGGTGAACGGCTCTTTGGTCACGGTCACGCCAATTTGCGAGTGACGCATGATTTCTTCAAGGCCGATTACCGATACCAGGGCGGTGTCCTTCATCAGGATCATGAACAGGTTGCCAAGGCCGGGCAGGGCGATGCGCCACATCTGCGGCAGGATGATCCGCGAGAGGATGCGGCCCTTTGACAAGCCCAGCGCCAGGCCAGCTTCGCGGTGGCCTTTGGGGATCGCCAGGATAGCGCCACGGAACACTTCGGTGGCGTAGGCGCCAAAGCACAGGCCCAGGGCGATCACGCCCGCGGCGAAGGCGCTTAGCTCAAGGCCCGGCATGTTCAGGGCTTCGCCGAGGCTGTTCATGAGCCCGACGGTGCCGAAATAGATAAGCAGTACCCACAGCAGTTCGGGCACGCCGCGAACCAGGGTCGAGTAGAAGCCGCCAAGCCATTGCAGCGGCTTGAGCGGGGAGGTCTTGGCCAGGGCGCCGAGCAGGCCCAGGACCAGCCCCAGCAGCAAGGCGCAAAGCGCCAGTTTTACGGTCATCAGGGTGCCGGCCATCATGGCCGGACCGAATCCGTGCAGGTCGATATTCATGGGCAGGTCATTTTAGGGACTGGCGCGCCACTTGGGCGCGCCGGTCAGGGCGGGTCATTCGATACTGAACGGGAAGTACTTGTCGTTGATCTTCTTGTACGTGCCGTCGGCCTTGATCTCTGCCAGGGCTTTGTTCAGGTCGTCGCGCAGCTTGGTGTCACCTTTGCGCACGGCAATGCCGATCTTGTCGCTGTCCATCACCGGCTCGCCCTTGAACTCGAAGTTCGAGCCGTCTTTGCTTTTCAGCCACTCGTACTGCACGTACTTGTCGGCCAGGATGCCGTCGATACGACCGGAGACCAGGTCGAGGTAGGCGTTTTCCTGGGTGTCGTACAGCTTGACGTCGACGCCCTTGAAGTTGTCTTCAAGGTAGGTGCCGGCCAGGGTGGCGCGCTGGGTGCCGATGACCTTGCCTTTCAGCGACTCTTTGTCAGTCTTGAAGTCGACGTTTTTCGGCGCGATGAACTGCAGCTTGTTGGAGTAGTACGGCTCGGTGAAGTCCACAGCCTGCTTGCGTTCGTCGGTGATCGACAGCGAAGACACCAGGAAGTCGAACTTCTTGGCGTTCAGGGCCGGGATGATGCCGTCCCAGTCGGAGGTAACGACCGAGCACTCGACTTTCATCTTGGCGCACAGGGCGTCGCCAATGTCTTTGTCGAAGCCAACCACGTTACCGCTGGCATCCTTGTTGTTGAACGGTGGGTAGGCGGCTTCGATGCCCATGCGCAGTTTTTCTGCGGCCATGGCGTTTGCCGACATCACCAGCGTGGCAGCAGCTGCCAGGAGAAACTTCTTGTAGGTGTGCATGTATTGCTCCGTTAGCGGTGGCTGGACATGAATTGCTTGCAACGCGCCGAGGTCGGGTTTTCGAAGACCTGCTGCGGCGATCCCTGCTCTTCGACCAGGCCCTGGTGCAGGAAGACGACTTCACTGGACACATGGCGGGCAAAGCTCATCTCGTGCGTCACCAGCAGCATGGTACGGCCTTCTTCGGCCAATGCGCGGATAACGTTAAGCACTTCCTGGACCATTTCCGGATCGAGTGCCGATGTAGGCTCGTCGAACAGGATGACCTTGGGCTTCATGGCCAGGGTACGGGCAATGGCGGCGCGCTGTTGCTGGCCACCGGAAAGCTGGGCGGGGTAGCTGTGGCGTTTGTCGTAGATGCCGACCTTGTTCAGCAGCGCTTCGGCGGCTTCGATGGCCTCGGCCTTGCTTTGGCCGAGCACGCGGCGTGGCGCCTCGATGATGTTGTCGAGGATCGACATGTGCGGCCACAGGTTGAAATTCTGGAAGACAAAGCCGATTTCGCTGCGCAGGCGATTGATCTGGCGGTTGTCGGCTGCGATCAGGTCGCCATTCTTGGCGGCCTTGAGCTTGAGGGCTTCGCCGGCGACCAGGATTTCGCCCTGGTGCGGGTTCTCGAGCAGGTTGATGCAGCGCAGCAGGGTGGACTTGCCGGAGCCGGACGACCCCAGGATGGAGATCACGTCACCGTCGCGAGCGGTCAGCGAAATGCCCTTGAGAATTTCCTGCTCGCCGTAGCGTTTGTGCAAATTGCGGATTTCCAGCGCGGGCGTGGCCTGAGCCATGTGCGGTCCTCATGTGTTCGGGTGCGTTCCCAGCTGTTGGCGGCCTTCCTGGCGTGCGCCAAGCTAGCATAGCGGCATTATGACGGCCAACAGGGTCGCCGGGGACTGGGGGCGCTGGTGGGGCAGTTTGTCGCATCGCTACAGCGTAACGTCGCGCAGATGTCCGCGAAGGTGTCGCCCAGCACCAGAGCCTTGATGAAAAAAGGCGCGATGGTGCCAGCTTTGGCCGGCGCATGGAAGCTGTTTTGACCCATTGGAGGGGTAAACCCGACCTTTTGCCAGTGCAAACGGGTTCACCCACGAATGCCATGTTGATGTGACAAGGTTGTACCCATGGGTTGCACTTTTTGGCATTGCGTTGGTGCGTGGGTGTTACCGAGGAGCACCTTTGGTGCATTTGTAAGTGGGTATTTCAGTAATCCGTTGATTTGATGCCCTTTCGGTCATGTAATGGCCGAAAGCCCTCCAAGCCGCATCCTAAAAGGCCTGCAGAATTTTCTGACGGGTGTATTCGGCATGTGGCGCGCTTATTGCCAGTTGGAAACCGCCGATTGCAGCGACGCCTGGGTCAACCCCTGGCGCGCTCTATACCCGCAGTCGGCGTGGTCCACTCCTTACAAAGGTAGTTTCAATGAGCGGTAACAATTCCAATGACCTCGCTCAGGGGCTCAAACAACGGCATGTGACCATGCTGTCCATTGCTGGCGTCATCGGTGCCGGCCTGTTCGTAGGCTCCGGCCACGCCATCGCAGCTGCCGGCCCTGCCGTGCTGCTGGCTTACGCTGCCGCCGGTACGCTGGTCGTGCTGGTCATGCGTATGCTGGGTGAAATGGCAGTCGCCTCGCCTGACACCGGTTCGTTCTCTACGTATGCCGACCGTGCCATCGGGCGCTGGGCCGGTTTCACCATTGGCTGGCTGTACTGGTGGTTCTGGGTGTTGGTAATTCCGCTGGAGGCCAACGCCGCCGCGGCCATTCTGCATGCCTGGTTCCCGGCGGTTGACCTGTGGGCGTTCTCCCTCATCATTACCCTGGCACTGACACTTACCAACCTGTGCAGCGTGAAGAACTACGGTGAGTTCGAGTTCTGGTTTGCCCTGCTCAAAGTGCTGGCGATCATCGGCTTCATCGCCGTGGGCTGTGCTGCCTTGTTCGGCTTTGTACCGAGCAGCCAAGTGAGCGGTGCCAGCCACCTGTTCGATACCCAAGGCTTCATGCCCAACGGCCTGGGCGCAGTGCTGGCAGCCATGCTGACCACCATGTTCTCGTTCATGGGTACCGAAATCGTCACCATCGCCGCTGCCGAGTCGAAGGACCCGGGCAAGCAGATCAGCCGCGCCACCAACTCGGTAATCTGGCGTATCTGCCTGTTCTACCTGGTGTCGATCTTCCTGGTCGTGGCCCTGGTGCCGTGGAACGACCCGGCCCTGGCCGAGACGGGCTCCTACCAGACCGTGCTGAGCCGTATTGGTGTGCCGAATGCCAAGCTGATCGTCGACATTGTTGTGCTGATTGCCGTGACCAGCTGCCTGAACTCGGCGCTGTACACTTCTTCGCGCATGTTGTTCTCGCTGAGCAAGCGTGGCGACGCCCCGGCCATCGCCCAGCGCACCACCAAGGCGGCGACCCCGCACGTGGCGGTACTGCTGTCCACCGCGGCTGCGTTTCTCTGCGTGTTCGCCAACTTCGTGGCACCGGCCCAGGTGTTCGAGTTCCTGCTGGCCAGCTCTGGCGCCATCGCGCTGTTGGTGTACCTGGTGATTGCCGTGTCGCAGCTGCGCATGCGCGCCCAGCGTGAAGCCCGCGGCGAGAAGATCACCTTCAAGATGTGGCTGTTCCCGGGCCTGACCTGGGCGACCATTGCCTTCATCGTTGCCATTCTGGTGGTGATGGCGCTGCGTGAGGATCATCGTGCGGAGATCATTGCGACTGCGTTGCTGAGTATTGGTGTGGTGGCGGCTGGCTTGCTGGTGCACCGCAAGCGCGAGGCTGCCGGGCGGGCGGCGCTGGACAGCTGATCCGCGCTGGCTGAAATGAGAAGGCCGCGCCCTGTGAAGGGTGCGGCCTTTTTTTGTTGCCTGTGATGGCCCTTTCGTGGGCAAGCCCGCAGGTTCGCCACAGGCCCGTAGGCGCGGGTTTACCCGCGAAAGGGCCGGGCCTGCTGGCCAATTTCCCTGGCTAATCACCGTCGCAGCCGCCATCGTATTCGCGGATAAACCCGCTCCTGCAGGGGCCGCGCGGAGGCCACAACGGGTTACATGGCCCTGTCAGCCAAACTGCTTCTGCTGTTGCTTGGCCACGAGTTCGGAAGCAGCGATATAGGCGTCCTGGAACTCATCACTCTCCAGCCAGGCCATGGTGGTCTCTTCGTCAGCGCCGTCCAGCCATTTGCGGTAGGCGTTGAACACCAGCACGATGTAGTCGGTGGCGTGTTCTTCCTTGTGCCCCTTGAGCACCAGGGCGAGCAGCGGATCCACCAGGAACACCGAGATCATTGGCACCAGGCCGCCTTCCTGGGCTTCCTTCATCTTGTTGAACATCGCGTCGTAGCTGCCCGACTCCATGGCCTTGTTGTACACCTGCTCGACGCTGGCGCTGTCGCCGGCGCTGGCCTTGACCGCTTGGCCGCTGCGTACCATGCGGTTCTGCTTGGCCTTGCTGGCGGCGCGCTTGGCGCGTTTCTGTTGCTTGGTAGGGGTGGCCATGGGGAAATCCTTGGGTGTGTCTGAAAGTGCGCGTATTGAAGCGCAATTGCCCGATAAACCCAAGCCGTGCGCCTGGGCGCTGCAGCTTGAGATGTCTGTGGGATACATATCCAGATTATGCGAACCGTGGGCCCTGCGTAGCTTCTCTCCTGCTGCCAGCCATGCTGGCTGGCAGCCTGTCACTGCGCCAATTCGGCGTCTGTGAGTGATGCGCACGTTTGCGCTACAAAGGAGGAGTCATGAAGCACTTTTATCTGGTCACCCTGTACGGCTACACGGACGATGGCAGGGTTTACTATCCAACCGGTTTCGCCGATTGCGACGAGCAAAGGATTACAAAGGCTGACATCGCCGCCATTATCGAAAAAGGCAAGCAACACGGCCACCTTCAGTTGCACAGCATCTCCTACATGGGGCACATGACCGAGGACGCATTCAATCATCTTCGTTCCATGTCGGACGAGTAAGGTTTGGCCCGCAGTCTGCTTATGGCTGCGGGTTTCTCGATTGCATGGCGAGCCTTCAGGTTGCGTTGTGAAATCTGGTGTTCTTCGAAGCTGCTGAAGTTAAAAATCACAGGCAACAAAAAACCCGCACTAGGCGGGTTTCTTGTTGTCGCTTCGGGTAACTTTGCAACCACCAGAAGCTTGAAGGTGGTGCCCAGAGACGGAGTCGAACCGCCGACACGAGGATTTTCAATCCTCTGCTCTACCGACTGAGCTATCTGGGCGACGAGGTGAATTAAATAGATTTCCGGACCGCTCGTCAACGACTTTTTGAAAAAATTTTAAATTAATTCCGTCGCTTACGTTTTTTGGGGTCATTCGGCCGGTGGAACGTAGCCTTCGGCCTGGGCGTATTCTTCGCCGGCGAAAAACTTGTCCATCTCAGCCTGGAGGAATTTGCGGTCCTCGGCGTTCATCATGTTCAGGCGCTTCTCGTTGATCAGCATGGTCTGGTGCTTCTGCCAGTCGGCCCAGGCTTTCTGCGAGATGTGTTCGAAGATGTCCTGGCCCTTGGCACCGGGATAGGGCGGGCGTTCCAGGCCTGGCAGTTCTTCTTGGTATTTGCGGCACATCACGGTGCGGGTCATCGGGCGTCTCCTGCAATCAGTTCGTCGGTCGCGCGTTCAAGCAGCTTTTTCACCGGAGCGGCGAGGCCCAGGCGCGGCGGGGTGGCGAGGTTATACCAGAGCCAGTCGGCCTCGACCACGTGCTCGCCGACCGGGTCGACGCGCACGAGCCAAGGCTCGATCGCCAGCTGGAAGTGGCTGAAGGTGTGGGTCAGGCCGTCCATGGCGTGGCGGCCAGCCAGGCGCAGGCCGTGCTGGTAGGCCAGGTCGTCGAGCTGGGCGATGTCGTCCAGCTCCGGGAGGCTCCACAAACCACCCCACAGGCCGCTGGAAGGGCGGCGGTAAAGCAGGATGGCGCCTTCGTGGTTGGCCAGCAGTGGCATCAATGTGCGCCGTTGCGGCAGCGCCTTGCGCGGTTTGGGCTCGGGGTAGCGGGTTTCTTCGCCGTGCAGGTGCGCTTCGCAGCCGCGCTGCAACGGGCAGATCAGGCAACTGGGCTTACTGCGCGTGCACAGCGTGGCGCCCATGTCCATCATCGCCTGGGTGTAGTGGTTGGCGCGTTGTTGCGGGGTAAAGCGCTCGGCAGTGGCCCATAGCTGGTTGGCAACCTTGGGTTCGCCGGGGTAGCCAGCCTGGGCGGTGTAGCGTGCCAGCACGCGCTTGACGTTGCCGTCGAGGATCGGTGCGCGGATGCCCATGCTGATGCTGGCGATGGCGCCGGCAGTGGAGCGGCCAATGCCGGGCAGCTCGGTAAGCTGCTCGACGCTGCGCGGGAATTCGCCGCCATGTTGCTCGACGACGACCTTGGCGGCCTTTTGCAGGTTGCGTGCGCGGGTGTAGTAACCCAGGCCCGTCCACAGGTGCAGCACTTCGTCCTCCGGTGCCTCGGCCAGGGCTTGCACGGTTGGCAGGGCCTGCATGAAGCGGTCGAAGTAGTTGAGCACGGTGCTGACCTGGGTCTGCTGCAACATGATTTCCGACACCCACACCCGGTACGGCGTGATGCCCTGTTGCCAGGGCAGGTCGTGCCGGCCGTGCTCGTCATACCAGTCCAGCACTGCGCTGGAGAACTGCTCGGGGCTCATCGCTTGAACAGCCCCTTGAGCGCGTCTTTCAGTTCCGGGCTCACTTTGTCTCCAAGTTTTTCATCAAGCTTTTCATCGATCTTGTCCTTCAGGCGGTTGCCGGCCAGTTTGGCGGCAACCTTGCCCAGGCCGTTCTGGTCCAGGCGGCAGGCCTTTGCGCCGAGTTCCAGCGGACCACGGCAGCGCAGGGGTACTTCAACACCTACATAACGTTCGTTGACCTGGCAGGCCGGGTCCGGCATGGCACGCTGGTCGCCTTCGACGACTACACCGACGTTGTAGTCCATGCCCAGCACGCGCAGGTCGAGGTCACCATGGCCATTGACGGTGAGGCCCGGGATGCGCGCCTTGAGGTCCGGGTTGCTGGCGACGCCATTGCGTACTACCAGGCTGCCGCGCAGTTCCTGGAACGGGGTGTCCTTGCCGCGTGGTTCGCTGCTCAGCGTCTTGCGATTGAGCGTGGCGATGGCCTGGCACAGCTGCTGTTCCAGGTTGGCATTGACCAGCACGCCATCGTTGATGGCGAAGTTTGCGCTGCCGTTCAGGGTGTCGACCAGTGCTTTCTGGCTGTTACCGGTGGCTGTCAGATCACTGGTCAGGGTCAGCAGGCCCTTGACCGGCGGCGTCTGTTCCTTGCCTTCGGCCTTGATGAAGTGTTCCACCGGCACCCGCTGGATATTGGTGTTCACACCCAGCTGTGGCACGGCAGGGCGAACGTCGACCGTGCCCTTGGCTTCGAAGGTGCCGTTGTACAGCGCTCCGCGCAAGGTTTGCAGGGTCAGCAGGCCGCCTTGGCCAATGGCCTTGAGCTGGGCGTCCTCGATCGGCAGCTTGTCCAGGGTCAACGAGCCGAAGGCCAGGTCGGCCTGCAGGTCGAGGGCACGCAGACGGTCGACCGGCAGCAGCTTGTCGTCGCTCCACGCCACGTGTGTTGGGGCGTTGGGCAGTGGTGTGGTGCCAGCACCGGCTACGGCGCTGGCCTCTTGTTGCTTGATCTCGGCCTGGCGCGCAGCGGTGGCGCCCTTGGCTTCTTCGCTCTTGGCCGGCAGGTAGCGGTCGGCGTCGAAGGTGTCGCCCTTAAGCTGCAGGCGCAGGGCTTGTTTGGCGAAATCTTCGACGGCCACGCGGCCGCTGAAGGTGCTGTCGTCCAGCTTCACCGCCAGGTCTTCCAGGGCCAGGCTGCTGGGCGTGCCCTGCAGGCGAGTCACCAGCTCCAGCTTGGCGAAGGCGGCCGGGTCGTTGGTGGCCGGCAGCGGGTGGCCAATGCTTTCAAGGAAGGCGCGCAGGTTGAACTGGGCGATGGACAGGCCGCCGCTCAGCTGGGGTGCTTTGTCCAGATCACGCAGGTTCAGCTCACCGAGGGCGCGCAGTTGGTTGGCCGAGACTTTCAGGCCGTTCCACGAGGCGACATTGGCGGCCAGGTCGACCAGCAGTTGGCCCTGGGCGGCGAAGGTCACGGTCTTGCCGCCGGTAGGCTCACCCGAGGTCTCGCCCGACAGGCGCATGTCTTCGAAGTTGTAGCGCTTGAGCTTGCGGTCGAAGCGCAATTCGCCGGCCAGCTCGGTACGGGCTTTGATGCTCGGCTGGCTGGCGCTGATGAAGGCGCTGGCCTTGAGCGGGATGTTTGCGCCTTCATGGACCGGCCCGGTGCTCAGCTGAATGCTCTCGGCGCTGTAATTTTGGCCGGTCTTGGCATCGGTGTACTGCACGCGGGCGTTGTTCACGGTCAGGCTGTCGATGTCCAGCTTGATGGCGCGGTCGTTGCTGTCGGTGGTCGCAGGCGTCTGCTCGGCAGGTGCCTGTGCCTGTGCATCGGTGCCTGCGCCATTCTGCGCGGGTAGCGGCTTGCCGATGTCCTCCCAGTTGCCATGGCCCTGTTCGTCACGCGCCAGGGTCAGGTTCAGGCCCTCGACACGTACGTCGCTCATTTGCACTTCGCGGCGCAGCAGCGGCAGCACACGGACTGAAAGGCCAAGCATCTGCAGGTCGGCGAACGGTTCCTTGGGTTTGTTCAAGGTAGCGATGCTGGCTTCGTGCAGCTCCAGACCCAGCCACGGGAACAGGCTCCAGCCGATGTCACCATTGAGGGTCAGTTCGACGTGGGCCTTGTCGCGCGCCAGCTGGCGAATCTCGTCTTTGTAGTCGTTGGGATCAAAGAGGTGGGTCAGGGCGAAGCCCAGCGCCACGATGATCAGCAGTAACCCGAGAAGCCCCAGTCCCAGGATTTTGCCGAACGCTTTCATGGGCGAGTCCTTTTAGTCCGTTAGTGAGTTCAGGCGGCAGAGTATAACGCTGTAGCGGTTACCCCTGCTTGTACGACTAGAGATGTAGAAAATTCCTACGCCTGCATCAGAGGGTACGGCTTTCGACAGCTTAATACTGAGCTTTTGCCGGGGACATGACCGATTCAGTTAGGCAAAAATGGACGATGGCAGATTGCTTTCATGCTGCTTGATGCTGCTACCCTTGCGCCGCTTCGCGAGCACCCTCCCTATAACAAGGATCAGATTCATGACCAGTACCGTCGCGACGGGAAGCTCGGCCAGTGAGCCAGGCTTCCTGTCGAAGGAACGCATAATCGCCCGCCCGGGCTTCAACCGCTGGCTGGTCCCGCCAGCTGCCTTGGCCATTCACCTGTGCATCGGTATGGCCTACGGCTTCTCGGTATTCTGGCTGCCCTTGTCGCAAGCCCTGGGGATCACCGCCCCCGTCGCCTGTGCGGCAGACATGGGCTTCATGGCCCGGATGTTCAGCGCCGAATGCGACTGGCCAATCTCGATGCTGAGCTGGATCTACACCCTGTTCTTCGTCTTCCTCGGTTGCTCGGCGGCAGTGCTGGGCGGCTGGCTGGAGCACGCCGGCCCGCGCAAGGCTGGCCTGGTGTCGGCCTTGTGCTGGTGCGGTGGCATGCTGCTTTCGGCGATAGGTGTGAAAACCCATCAATTGTGGCTGATGTGGCTTGGCTCCGGCGTGATTGGCGGTATCGGCCTGGGCCTGGGCTACATCTCACCCGTGTCGACCTTGATCAAGTGGTTCCCGGACAAACGCGGCATGGCCACCGGTATGGCGATCATGGGCTTCGGCGGCGGGGCCATGGTCGGGGCGCCGCTGGCCACCGCGCTTATGGGGCATTTTGGCAATGAGCACGAAGTTGGCGTATGGCAGAGCTTTGTCGCCATGGCGGCGATCTACTTTGTGTTCATGACCGCTGGCGCCCTGGCGTATCGCGTACCACCGACCGGCTGGAAGCCTGAAGGCTGGGCTGCGCCGTTGAAGAATGCCAGTAACGCCATGGTCACCGACCGCCACGTGCACGTCAGTGTGGCCTGGAAGACCCCGCAGTTCGCGCTGATCTGGCTGGTGCTGTGCCTGAACGTGTCGGCGGGCATCGGCATTTTGGGCATGGCGTCACCGCTGCTGCAGGAAGTGTTCGCCGGTAAATTACTGGGCAACGAACTGACCTTCAGCCAGCTGAGCACTGCGCAGTTGGCGCAGATTGCCGCGATCGCCGCCGGCTTTACCGGCCTGCTGAGCCTGTTCAACATTGGCGGCCGGTTCTTCTGGGCATCGTTCTCCGACTACATCGGCCGCAAGAACACCTACTTTGCCTTCTTCGCCTTGGGCGTGGGCTTGTACAGCCTGGTGCCGAACATGGGGCACCTGGGCAACGTGGCGCTTTTCGTGGCAGCGTTCTGCATCATCCTGTCGATGTATGGCGGTGGTTTTGCAACGGTGCCGGCCTACCTGGCCGACCTGTTCGGCACGCAGATGGTGGGTGCCATCCATGGCCGCCTGCTGACCGCCTGGGCGGCAGCGGGGGTGCTGGGGCCGGTGCTGATCACCTACCTGCGCGAGTATCAACTGGCAGCGGGCGTGGAGCGGGCGGCGGCTTATGACATGACCTTGTACATTCTCGCGGGTCTGCTGGTGCTGGGCTTTATCTGCAACATGCTGGTGCGCCCGGTGGCCGACAAACATTTCATGAGTGATGCCGAACTGGCGGCCGAGCGCGCGTTGAGCCATGACAAGGGCGCCGATGGGGCGCGGTCGCTGGAGTGGAAGGCGGCGCCAGGCAGCCTGCCACTGGTGCTGCTGGCCTGGGCGGTGGTGGTTGTGCCGTTGGCCTGGGGTGTTTGGGTGACACTGCAGAAGACTGCTGTCCTGTTCCATTGATGTAACTGCATGGGTGCGCTTTGCGCCCCTTTCGCGACGCAAGGCCGCTCCCACAGGGACCGCGTACGCTTCAGGGTTGCGCGGTCCCTGTGGGAGCGGCCTTGTGTCGCGATGGGCTGCAAAGCAGCCCCCATTACGCAGTTGTATAGACCTGTAGCAGCATCCAGCCCGCGTAAAACCTGGCTTTGCCATATGTCATCCGCGTTTCAAGCTGGCGCGTTCTGGGCCTATAATGAAACCCTTTTCGCCCAATGATTTTGCGGAGCTGGTGATGGTCGAACGTAAGGCTTCCGTCGAGCGCAATACCCTGGAAACCCAGGTCAAGTGCTCGATCAACCTCGATGGCAGTGGCAAGGCCCGATTCGATATCGGTGTGCCTTTCCTTGAACACATGCTGGACCAGATTGCCCGCCATGGGCTGATCGATCTGGATATCGAGTGCAAGGGTGACACGCATATCGACGATCACCATACCGTCGAAGACGTCGGCATCACCCTGGGCATGGCATTCGCCCAAGCTATCGGTGACAAGAAAGGTATCTTCCGCTACGGCCACGCCTACGTGCCGCTGGACGAAGCGCTGTCACGCGTGGTCATCGACTTCTCTGGCCGCCCAGGCCTGCAGATGCACGTGCCGTATACCCGTGCAAGCGTTGGCGGCTTCGATGTCGACCTGTTCCAGGAGTTTTTCCAGGGCTTCGTCAACCACGCCCTGGTAACCCTGCACATCGACAACCTGCGTGGCCACAACACCCACCACCAGATCGAAACCGTATTCAAGGCTTTCGGCCGTGCCCTGCGCATGGCCATCACCCTCGACGAGCGTATGGCCGGGCAGATGCCTTCCACCAAAGGGTGCCTGTAAATGCAAACGGTAGCCGTAATCGACTATGGCATGGGTAACCTGCACTCGGTGGCCAAGGCGCTTGAGCACGTAGGTGCCGGTAAAGTGCTGGTGACCAGCGATGCCTCAGTGATCCGCGAGGCCGACCGTGTGGTGTTCCCGGGCGTGGGCGCGATTCGCGACTGCATGGCCGAAATCCGCCGCCTGGGCTTCGACAGCCTGGTGCGCGAAGTCAGCCAGGACCGCCCGTTCCTCGGCATCTGCGTCGGAATGCAGGCGCTGCTCGAGCACAGTGAGGAAAACAACGGCGTCGACTGCATTGGCCTGTTCCCTGGCCAGGTGCGCTTTTTCGGCAAAGACCTGCAAGAAGAGGGCGAGCACCTGAAGGTGCCGCACATGGGCTGGAACGAAGTCAGCCAGACCGTCGACCACCCGCTGTGGCACGACATCCCTGACCGCGCACGTTTCTACTTCGTGCACAGCTACTACATCAATGCCGGCAAGCCGGGCCAGGTGGTGGGACGCGGTCACTATGGCGTCGACTTCGCCGCAGCGCTGGCCGACGGTTCGCGTTTTGCCGTGCAGTTCCACCCGGAGAAGAGCCATACCCATGGCCTGCAGCTGCTGCAGAACTTCATCGCCTGGGACGGGCGCTGGTAAATGAGCAGGTCGAAGACCAAGGCCCCGACCATCACCCTGGCCCCCGAGCAGGAGCGCGAAGCGCTCGATACCTTGAAGCGTTTTCTCGAAGACCGCTTCGAGCTGCAGTTGGGGTCGTTCGAGGTGGCCGAGGTCCTCGAGCTGTTCAGCAAAGAGATTGCACCCCATTACTACAACAGGGCGATTGCCGATGTTCAGCTGCACCTCAAGGAGCGGTTCGAGAGCATCGAAAGCGACCTGTGGGCACTCGAGAAGCCCTGAAACCCAACAAATAGACAGGTTCCCAAGATGCTGATTATCCCCGCTATCGATCTGAAGGACGGTGCTTGCGTGCGCCTGCGCCAGGGCCGCATGGAAGACTCTACGGTATTTTCCGACGACCCGGTGAGCATGGCCGCCAAGTGGGTCGAGGGTGGCTGCCGCCGCCTGCACCTGGTCGACCTCAACGGCGCCTTCGAAGGCCAGCCGGTCAATGGTGAAGTGGTTACCGCCATCGCCAAGCGCTACCCGAACCTGCCGATCCAGATCGGCGGCGGTATCCGTTCGCTGGAAACCATCGAACACTACGTCAAGGCTGGCGTCAGCTACGTGATCATTGGCACCAAGGCCGTCAAGCAGCCCGAGTTCGTCGCTGAAGCGTGCAAAGCCTTCCCGGGCAAGGTCATCGTCGGCCTGGACGCCAAGGACGGTTTCGTCGCCACCGACGGTTGGGCCGAAGTGAGCTCGGTGCAGGTCATCGACCTGGCCAAGCGTTTCGAGGCCGATGGCGTCTCGGCGATCGTCTACACCGACATCGCAAAGGACGGCATGATGCAGGGCTGCAATGTGCCCTTCACCAAGGCACTGGCTGAAGCCACCCGTATCCCGGTGATCGCCTCGGGCGGCATTCACAACCTGGGCGACATCAAGGCGCTGCTGGACGCCAAGGCCCCGGGCATCATCGGCGCCATCACCGGCCGTGCCATCTACGAAGGCACCCTGGATGTTGCTGAGGCCCAGGCCTTCTGTGATAACTACCAAGGCTGAGGACTGAACCATGGCACTGGCCAAGCGCATTATCCCTTGCCTGGACGTGGACAACGGCCGGGTGGTCAAGGGCGTCAAGTTCGAGAACATCCGTGATGCCGGCGACCCGGTGGAAATTGCCCGTCGCTACGACGAGCAAGGTGCTGACGAAATCACCTTTCTCGACATCACCGCCAGCGTCGATGGCCGCGACACCACTTTGCATACCGTCGAGCGCATGGCCAGCCAGGTGTTCATCCCGCTGACGGTAGGGGGTGGCGTGCGGACCGTGCAGGACATCCGCAACCTGCTCAACGCCGGTGCCGACAAGGTCTCGATCAACACCGCCGCGGTGTTCAACCCAGAGTTTGTTGGCGAGGCGGCGGACCGTTTCGGTTCGCAGTGCATCGTTGTCGCCATCGATGCCAAGAAAGTGTCCGGGCCAGGTGAAGCGCCGCGCTGGGAGATTTTCACTCACGGCGGGCGCAAACCGACCGGGCTGGATGCAGTCGAGTGGGCGAAGAAGATGGAAGGCCTGGGCGCTGGCGAGATCTTGCTGACCAGCATGGACCAGGACGGCATGAAGAACGGCTTTGACCTGGGCGTTACCCGCGCTATCAGTGATGCGCTGGGGATTCCGGTGATTGCCTCGGGGGGGGTGGGTAACCTGCAGCACTTGGCTGACGGCATTCTGGAGGGGCATGCCAGCGCGGTGCTGGCGGCCAGCATCTTCCACTTTGGCGAGTACACAGTGCCTGAAGCCAAGGCTTACATGGCTTCGCGCGGGATCGTCGTTCGCTGACAGATGGCCGGGAGGGCTTTGCCCTCCGTTCGCGACACAAGGCCGTTCCCACCCGTACAGCGCTGAGCCTGAGGCTGATGCAGTACGTGTGGGAGCGGCCTTGCGTCGCGAAAGGGCCGCGAAGCGGCCCCAAAGGCCTCACCCGTGGTTCTTGCCGAGCAGTGCGTGGTAAAGCTCGGTATCCCCGAGTATCCCCACCACCCTGTCGTTATCCTGCAGCACCAGCTTGTTGCCGGTTTGATAACGAATCTGCAGTGCCTCACGCATGCCGATGTCAGCGTGCACCACGGTCGGCCTGCGCTCCAGCAGCTCCACATCTTGCCCCGGTGCCCATCTCTGCATGTCCAGCCCGTTCTGGCCCTGGCGTGCACGCTTGAGCGCGCCGCCTTCGCCAAGGTCCAGCCACGAATCGATACCTGGGTCCAGGCACACCGAGCCATTGACCCGTTTGCAATTGTCCAGGCTGCGCATCAGGCTGCGCCCGCACAGCACGTTCAGCGGGTTGGTATGGGCGACGAAAGTGCGCACGTATTCGTCGGCCGGGTTCAGCACGATCTCCTCCGGCTTGCTGTACTGGATGATCCGACCGTCTTTCATGATCGCAATGCGGGTACCCAGTTTCAGCGCCTCGTCCAGGTCGTGGCTGACGAACACGATGGTTTTGCTCAACTTGGCCTGCAGGCCAAGCAGCTCATCTTGCAGGCCCTGGCGGATCAGTGGATCCAGTGCCGAGAACGGTTCGTCCATCAGCAAGATGTCGGCATCCATCGCCAGCGCCCGGGCCAGGCCCACGCGCTGCTGCATGCCGCCAGACAGCTCATCCGGCTTCTTGTTGCGCCACTGGGTCAGGCCCACCAGCTCAAGCTTCTCGTCGACCAGCTTGCGCCGTTCCTTTTCCGGGCGACCCTGCATTTCCAGGCCAAAGCTGATGTTCTCGCGCACCGTCAGCCAAGGCATCAGGGCAAACTTCTGGAACACCATGGCAATGCGCTTGGTGCGCATCATCTTCAGCTCGGCCGCGGAGCAGTTGGCAATGTCGATGTGCTTGCCTTCGTGCTCGACGAACAACTTGCCACGGCTGACGGTGTTGAGGCCGT
The DNA here is from genome assembly GCF_020911845.1 of Pseudomonas sp. CIP-10. Classification (NCBI taxonomy): domain Bacteria; kingdom Pseudomonadati; phylum Pseudomonadota; class Gammaproteobacteria; order Pseudomonadales; family Pseudomonadaceae; genus Pseudomonas; species Pseudomonas sp. CIP-10. Next base: position 372,194 of record NZ_CP087160.1, read on the forward strand.
TGATGCAGCGCAGCAGGCTCGACTTGCCCGAGCCAGACAAGCCCATCAGTACGCAGATCTCGCCTTTGTTGATATCGAGGTTGGCCTTTTCGACACCCACCACCAGGCCGGTCTGCTTGAGGATCTGCTCGCGGGTCTGGCCTTGGTCCAGCAGCGCCAGTGCCTCGCGCGGCTTGTTGGAGAAGATGACGTCGACGTCTTCGAAACGAATGATGCTCATGCCTCACCCCTTACCGGCAGTTCCGGTTGCTTGCAGATACGGTCGAGCATGATTGCCAGCAGCACGATCGCCAGGCCCGCTTCGAAGCCCAGGGAGATATCGGCGGTGTTCAGTGCGTTGACCACAGGTTTGCCCAGGCCGTCAGCGCCAACCAGGGCGGCAATGACCACCATCGACAGCGACAGCATGATGCATTGAGTGACACCGGCGGCGATGCTTGGCATCGCGTGCGGCAGTTCGATACGGGTAAGCAGTTGACGACGCGAGCAGCCAAAGGCCTTGCCGGCGTCCATCAACTCTTGTGGCACGTCGCAGATGCCCAGGTAGGTCAGGCGAATGGGCGCGGCGATGGCGAACACCACGGTGGAAATCAGCCCCGGCACCACGCCCAGGCCGAACAGGGTCAGGGTAGGGATCAGGTAGACGAATGTGGGCACCGTCTGCATCAGGTCGAGCACCGGGCGCATGGCGGTATAGAACATCGGCTTGTGCGCGGCGAGGATGCCCAGTGGCACGCCGATCACCACACATACCACCGTGGCGAAGGTGACCTGCGCCAGGGTTTCCATGGTTTCCTGCCAGTATCCCAGGTTGAGGATCAGCAGGAACGACAGGGCGACAAATGCGGTCAGGGCCCACTTGCGCTGGATGAAGTGCGCCAGGGCGGCGAACAGGGCGATAAGCACGAACGGGTTGAAGAAAGTCAGGGCGCTGGTGACGCCATGGATCATGAACTCCAGGCCTTGCGCGATGGCGTCGAAGTAATTCGCGCCGTTCTGGGTCAGCCATTCGACGAACGACGCGATGTACTGGCCCAGAGGTATTTTCTGATCGATAAGCATGATAGCGAGCTTCCACCTGCATAGATTGAAATCAACCCGGGGCAGGCACGGTCCTGCCCCGAGGTAGCGCTACTGCGTAGTTCGTTATTGCGTAAGCTTGGCCTTGACCGCCTCCAGGCCAGGCTTGCCATCAACGGTGGTAACGCCGGCCAGCCAGGCATCCAGCTTGCGTGGGTTGTCCTTGATCCATTTCTTGGCGGCGGCCTCGGGTTTCATCTTGTCGTCCAGGACATAGCCCATCATGGTGCTTTCATCCTTGAGCTCGAACGACAGGTTCTTAAGCAGTTGGCCAACGTTGCTGCATTCCTGCGTGTATCCTTTGCGGGTGTTTGTCAGCACGGTCGCCTTGCCGAAGTCGGGGCCGAAGAAGTCGTCCCCGCCGGTCAGGTACTGCATCTTGAAGCGGGTGTTCATCGGGTGTGGCTCCCAGCCCAGGAACACCAATGCCTCGCCGCGTTTCTGCGCGCGGTCAACTTGCGACAGCATGCCCGCCTCGCTGGACTGCACGATCTTGAAACCGGCGTCCTTCAAGCCAAAGGCGTTCTTGTCGATCATGCTCTGGATGGTGCGGTTACCGTCGTTACCCGGTTCGATGCCGTAGATCTTGCCGTCCAGTTCCTTCTTGAACTTGGGTATGTCGCTGAAATCCTTCAGGCCCTTGTCGTACAGCGCCTGGGGGACTGCCAGGGTGTACTTGGCGTTCTCCAGGTTGGCGCGCACGGTTTCTACCGTGCCGGCGTCGCGGTACTGCTTGATGTCGTTCTCCATGGTCGGCATCCAGTTGCCGAGAAACACGTCCAGGTCCTTGCCGGTGGCCAGCGACTTGTAGGTCACCGGTACCGAGATCATGGTGGTGTGGGTCTTGTAACCCAGTGCTTCGAGCACAACGCTGGTGGTCGCGGTCGTGACTGTGATGTCGGTCCAGCCGACATCGGAGAAGCGTACAGTCTGACATTGCTCGGGTTCGGCTGCTTGGGCCAGCAATGGCGCGGACAGCAACGCAACCAGTAACAGCGAGGGTGAACCTTTCATGGATGGACTCCTGAGATATTGTCTTCGGGTTCGCGTGGGTCGCCGGGCTTTCTGAGGGTCCGGTCGACCAGGCCTGCAGAGGGCAGGATGCGTGGCCGTGCTTTACGAGTCGCTTTCGATAATCCTCCAGCTCCGGGCAATCGCCTACTGGTTGGGTCGTATCCAGTACGGAACGGGTCGTATCCAGTATGGGCGATGTCGCTTATGGATTTTTCCACCCCCTCGCGCGCATTTTTGCGTCACCAGGCCGCTGGAAAACGGCGCGGTGGGCGCAGTTTCTGGTTGAGAACAGCGCGGCGCTGCTGGACAAAAGTACGTCGGTTGCAGACGGCGAGGTGGGCGGTAAAAGCCCGATGATGCTGGCATTCAAGGCGGCCCGCTGTTTGAGCCTAGCAGCTACCCCGCCCTGCGCATGGCGCGCAGAGACAAGCCCAGCAAGAGGTGATTCGACAATGGCCATCAGCGTGTTCGACCTGTTCAAGATCGGTGTCGGGCCCTCCAGCTCCCACACCGTCGGCCCCATGCGTGCTGGCGCCCTGTTCGTTCAGGGCCTGCGCGAACGCGGTGAGCTGGAGCGTGTAAAACGGATCGAAGTGCGCCTGTATGGCTCGCTGTCGGCCACCGGTATTGGTCATGGCACCGACAACGCCACCATCATGGGCCTGATGGGCGAGTGGCCGGACGCCATTGACCCGACCCAGATCGTGCCGCGTATCGCTGACCTGCGCGAAACCAACACCCTGCAGCTGGATAGCCGCTTGCCTGTCGAGTTCGTCTGGGCCCGCGACATGCTGCTGCTGGACGAGAACTTGCCGTATCACCCCAACGCCATGACCCTGATTGCCGAAGGCGAGCAGGGTGAGTTGCACCGCGACACCTATTACTCGGTGGGCGGCGGCTTTGTGGTCGATGCAGCCCAAGCCGCCAGCGGTGTGCTGGATGCTGACCAGACAGTGTTGCCGTACGACTTCAACAGCGCCGCCGAACTGCTGCGCCTGTGCAAGCAAAACGACCTCAGCGTGTCGCAATTGATGATGGCCAACGAGAAGGTCTGGCGCAGCGAGGAAGACATCCGCGCTGGCCTGCACAAGCTCTGGGAAGCCATGCAGGAATGCGTCAACAACGGCCTCAAGTACGAGGGCACGCTACCCGGCGGGCTGAACGTGCGCCGCCGTGCCGCCAAGCTGCACCGCAGCCTGCAGGAAATCGGCAAGCCCAACGTGATCGGCTCGACCATGAGTGCCATGGAATGGGTCAACCTGTTCGCCTTGGCGGTCAATGAAGAAAACGCCGCCGGCGGGCGCATGGTGACCGCGCCTACCAACGGCGCGGCAGGCATCATCCCGGCGGTGCTGCATTACTACATGCGATTCAGCGATGCGGTGGATGAGTCCAGCGTTGTCGATTACTTCCTGGCTGCCGCCGCTGTGGGCATCCTGTGCAAGAAGAACGCTTCGATCTCCGGTGCCGAAGTGGGTTGCCAGGGGGAAGTCGGCTCGGCCTGCGCGATGGCCGCAGCGGGGCTTGCCGAAGTGCTCGGCGCCACCCCGCCACAGGTTGAGAACGCCGCTGAAATTGCCCTGGAACACAACCTTGGCCTGACCTGCGACCCGGTTGGCGGGTTGGTGCAAGTGCCCTGCATCGAGCGCAACGCGATTGCTGCGGTGAAGGCCATCAACGCGGTGCAGATGGCGTTGCGCGGCGATGGTGAGCACTTCATTTCCCTCGACCAGGTAATCCGCACCATGCGCGATACCGGGGCCGATATGCACGACAAGTACAAAGAGACCTCGCGCGGCGGCCTGGCGGTCAGCGCTATCGAGTGCTGATTTCCTGAACTGACCTTCTGGGCCTCTTCGCGGGCAAGCCCGCTCCTACAGGAACTGTGCAATCCCTGTAGGAGCGGGCTTGCCCGCGAAGAGGCCCTTGAGGCTGATGCAGGTGCAACACAACCGCCAATGCCTCTTTATGGTGCGGCGCCACGCTACCGATCGTCGGATGTCGCGATCAGTGTGAGGGTTGTCGGTGACACTTAAAGGTGTCGCTTCTGGGAAACCCACGCGGCGCGTGTCACTAAACTGCTCAACCGTTACAGGCAACGCGCTAGGTCGCCTGTTCTGGACGACTGGCCAACACGATGCAAGCACTTGAATTGCCCCATAAAGGCGTCGTTTTCAGGTTTTTTTGGATGGCCGTTCAAGTTTAGGCACGGCGTTTGCGTTGAGATTGGCAAGCCTACCCTCGGAAAATGACCGAGGGGTCATAACAAGAAGTAAGTGCCCGCCTGAGGCACACCCTGCATTTGTGTGAGGAGAAATCGCGATGACGTCGTACACCTCCGGGAATCCAACCCAGAACCGCACAGCACCCCAGTCCATCGGGTTTCTTCTATTGGACAATTTCACCCTGATTTCCCTGGCATCGGCGGTCGAGCCGCTGCGCATGGCCAACCAGCTGTCTGGCCGTGAGCTGTATCGTTGGCACACGCTGACCATCGATGGCGGCCAGGTGTGGGCAAGCGATGGTCTGCAAATCACACCGGATGCCGCCATCAGCAATGCTCCGCCTATCGACACCGTGATTGTCTGTGGTGGTGTTGGCATCCAGCGTTCCGTCACCCGTGAACACGTCACCTGGCTGCAAGCCCAGGCCCGTCAGTCGCGCAGGTTGGGTGCCGTGTGCACCGGCAGTTGGGCACTGGCCTGCGCTGGCCTGCTCGACGGCTTCGATTGCAGCGTGCACTGGGAATGCCTGGCCGCGATGCAGGAAGCCTTCCCGCGGGTGAACATGAGCACCCGCCTGTTCACCCTTGACCGCAACCGCTTCACCAGCTCCGGTGGCACCGCGCCGCTGGACATGATGCTGCACCTGATCAGCCGTGATCACGGCCGCGAGTTGTCGGCGGCGATCTCCGAGATGTTCGTCTACGAGCGTATTCGCAACGAGCAGGACCACCAGCGTGTGCCGCTCAAACATATGCTTGGCACCAACCAGCCGAAGTTGCAGGAAATCGTCGCGTTGATGGAGGCCAATCTGGAGGAACCGATCGACCTGGACGAACTGGCGGTCTATGTGGCGGTTTCGCGGCGTCAGCTGGAGCGCCTGTTCCAGAAGTACCTGCACTGCTCACCTTCGCGCTACTACCTGAAGTTGCGCCTGATCCGTGCGCGGCAGTTGCTGAAGCAGACGCCGATGTCGATCATCGAAGTGGCATCGGTGTGCGGCTTCGTGTCGACCCCGCACTTCTCCAAGTGCTATCGCGAGTACTTTGGCATTCCGCCGCGTGACGAGCGCGTGGGCTCCAACACCGCGCAGCAGGTGGCCATGATGCCGATTCCTCAGGCCATGACCTTGTCGCCGCACAGCGGGCCGATGGCGGCCCTGAGCCAGGCACGCAACGAGTCGACATTTGCCAGTGTAAGGCTCTGATACCGAGTCGACTTTTTCGCGGGGCAAGCCCGCTCCCACAGGTCACCCGCTGAGCTTGAGCCAGCGGTGATCTGTGGGGGCGGGCTTGTTCCGCGAAGGGGCCGGTCCTGGGTAAATGAATTACGCGCGTTTGTTGAACTGCGCCAGCGCCGGCAACAGCTGCTTGTCGATGGCTTGGCGCACTGCCGGCAGGATCGTCGCACTACCGGTGTACATTTGCTCCACCATCCCCTTCAGCGCCCGCGCATTGGGCTCGGTCAGCCCACGAACCACCGCTTCACACGCCTGTTCGGCACTGGCCCCGGCAGGAATATCAAAACCGCGCGCGCGCAGGTGGCCGGCGAGGTCGTCCTGATCAATCAAATCCGCATGCATCATGGCTGTTGTCCCTTTTATCGCTAAGAGAGTGCTGCTGTGATTTACGACCGATTCTGTGACGTGTGCGACAGCCTCGCAAGGACAGAATGTCGCCATGGCTGCTTTGGCTAAGAACAGGTCGTTTACGACTAAATCCCCTGCCAGGCAAGCACGCACACTGAAGCCATTCACGGTACAGAGGGTTTGGTCACCCTCGCTCACGCACAGTGGATGTTGCTCGCTCTTGGCCCCGGTAGCTCACGGCTTTCCGGGGTTATTTTTATTCCGCCAGACTCCCCTATACATACACCTAGCATTTATGTCAGGTGACGGACTGCAGAAGTCTGTGCTCTTTTGTGGAAGATGGATTCCACAGGAGCGGAAAATGTGAAAAAGAATATCTGCATGATCATTGTCCTAGGCGCGACTTTGATAATGGCTTCATGTTCGTCATCTACCCCGTCAATGAGCACTGTTGGCAGTGTTGTTCCGCAGCTGTTTACACTGCAGCCTACTCAAAACCGCCAGATGCTTCAGAAAACAGCAAAAGGCTATCTGAAAACGTTGTTGGCCGACCCCGCTAATGAAGAATTCACGCTAGTGAAGGTTGAGGCGTCATTGATTGGGGGGAACGCTGAAAACATCGCTATAACACTACCGGATCGAAAGGCTGAAAAGTTTAATCGGAGAAACTTCAATGCCTTGGCTGATGGGTATGAAGGATGGGTTGGCTATCAGCCTTCACAGTGGAAGGCAGGCCACTCGGGGTCGGAAGGAGAAATTGATTTCGATCCTAAATACTATATGTCAATCGTCCGTCTTGATAATCAGCTGGCAGGCAATTTTTTGGTGGGTGGCCAGCGGTACCGATTGGTTTATATCGGTTCAGGTATGCACGTGCTGATCAAGGTTGACGAGTCAAAGCTGCCCTCTGAAGATGCACGGGGCGTAGAAGTTGAGAATACGGTATATCCTGCTCTAGAAGAACCGCAGCAGGTCTCGTCTGCCTACAGTATAATAAGACTGCTATTTGTAAGTACCGTTCAGTCTCGCGCGAAAAATCCAAACTATCGTGCTGATTTGATGTTAGGGTTGCAGGATGTAAATCAAATTGCAAAAAACAGCAAGGTGAATATTACTTACGAGTTTGCGGGGTTTATAGATTCTGCTATTGACGAAGAGGGGAAAGACTTTGGAACGCTGCTCAATGAGGTTCAATATAACAATCCCGCTGTCAATGCCAAAAGGGTGGAGCTCAGGGCAGATCTAGTTTCGATGTACGTTGCCAATAATGAGCTCTGCGGCGCGGGTAAGCCGTCGAGTAATAAGACGCAAGGCTTTTCGGCGATTAGTTGCATTACCTCGTTAGGCCACGAGATTGGCCACAACTTTGGCATGGTTCATAACTGGGATGGGCAAACGGATACTTATATTCATGGGTATCGCTACGGTCCGGATGGGGGGAACCTCAGGTTCCGAACTCAGATGTCTTATGACTGTAGCCCGACATGTCCGAGAGTACCGTTTTACTCCAATCCGCGGCTGAGTTATCAAGGACAACCTCTGGGTACTGTCGCACATCATGATGTCGCCCGCGCGATCAACGAGCGTAGGGCAAGTATAGAGAGTTTCTACCCTCCCATGCCGGGCGTGCTTAAAAATAAAGGTCGGCTGGAGCAAGGTTCCCCTCACCCCTGCTTGCAGGATTTTGCCGGGTCAAATATCCAGTTCGTCGCGTGCTCTCCTGGCCCGCAGCAGAAGTGGACCTTAGAGCCGTGGGGCGATGCGGGTACGTTCAGGATTGTGGCGCCGGGCGGTAATTGTATGGTCGCGCGCGCTGACAATTATGTTTTGGCTGAGCCATGCCCCGCAACAGTCAAAGATGGTCTTCTCTGGATGGTATCAGCGCAGCCCGATCACACCTTGAAAATACAGAGTTATAACCGCAACCTTTGCCTAGGCTCTCAGCCCAGCTTGAGGCCGGGGCCTGAGTTACTGGCATGTGATAACGGTAGGTACCAAAGTTGGATAAATCTCGATATCCCACAATAACCGAGGCCTAGTGTGGTATTTCACAAATAACGACCATAACTCGCGGCGCTTTTTGCGCTCATGCGGCGTTGTCGCTCCTCGCCGTAGCTGGGCTACGACTCGTCGCGACGCCTTGCCTGAGCGCAAAAATCGCTCGCGAGTTATTGGCCGTATTTGCAAAACACCACACTAGCGAGCAGCCATGGTCTGGCTGCTCTCGTTGGTATCAACCAGGAATCTTTATCACACGGCCTGTAAAGGCTGGCGTTGGTAAATCCCGTTGGCTATCGACCACGCTTTGTAGTTGATTGGTGCTGAATTCTCCAAAAGGCTTGGCCTTTGGCCCCGCCAGGTCCACATGTAAAAGCAATTGCTCACTGGCGGCTAACGCCTCGTCAAAACCTGATCGATGCAAGCTGTGATACAAGTGCAGTCGCTTTTTATCGAAGCCGATGATCTGCGTCTGCACCCACACCTCGGTGCCCAGCTTCACCTCGTGCAGATAATTGATGTGCGCCTCCAGCGTGAACAGCGAATTACCGCTTTGCCCGCGGCTGTCGGCGTCCAGGCCAATGCGCTCCATCAGGGCATCGGTCGCGTAGCTGAAGATCAGCAGGTAGAAGGCATCGCGAAGGTGCCCGTTGTAATCGACCCAGTCCTCCTGGACCGTGGTGCGGTAGGTGATCAGAGCAGGCATCTTGGTCTCCTTAATCGCTGAACGACATGCCGTGGCTGGCCTTGCTGGACTTCACCGCTTCCAGTACCGCCAGCAGGGTGTCGTCACGGTAGCGCTCCAGTGCAGCGATGCTGCGCTCGCCCTGTTGCTCGGAAGTGCCGCTCACCACATCGTCGATCAGCTTGTCGGTCAGTTCCGGTGCTGGCAGGTACGTCCAGGGCAGCTTCAGGGCAGGGCCGAACTGTGACATGAAGTGGCGCATGCCGGCATCGCCACCGGCCAGGGTATAGGTAAGGAATGTGCCCATGAACGACCAGCGCAAGCCTGCGCCGAAGCGGATCGCGTCGTCGATTTCGCCCGTGGTGGCAACGCCGTCGTTGACCAGGTGCAAGGCCTCGCGCCAGAGCGCTTCGAGCAGGCGGTCGGCGATGAAGCCTGGCACTTCCTTGCGCACATGCAGTGGGCGCATGCCGAGGGCGGTGTAGATGGTTTTGGCAGCTTCAATGGCCTCGGGTGAGGTGCGGCTGCCGCCGACGATCTCGACCAGCGGCAGCAGGTACACCGGGTTGAACGGGTGGCCGACGACGCAGCGTTCAGGGTGAGTGGACGACTCGTAGAACTCGCTGGGCAGCAGGCCCGAAGTGCTTGAGCCGATGATTGCGTCAGGCTTGGCTGCGGCGCTGATTTTGGCGTGCAGGCCGAGCTTGAGGTCCAGGCGCTCTGGTGCGCTTTCCTGGATGAAATCGGCGTTGCGCACGCATTCCTCGATGGTTGTCACGAACTTCAGGCGGTCTTGCGATGCGCCAGGGGCCAGGCCTTGTTTTTCCAGTGCCGGCCAGGCGTTGGCGACACGTTTGCGCAGTGCCTGTTCGGCGCCGGGCGCGGGATCCCAGGCCACCACGTCCAGGCCATGGGCCAGGGCGCGGGCGACCCAGCCGCTGCCGATCACGCCGCTACCCAGGGCGGCGAAGGTCTTGATCTCGGTAATGAAGGGCATATCGGTCTCCTGAAAGGATCAGCGGCGCTTGAGGTTCATTTTTTCCCGGCCTTCTGCCGGGCTGAGCACGCGGCCACCCATGCGGGTGATGATCTCGCTTGCGCGTTCCACCAGTTGGCCATTGCTGGCCAGCACGCCACGGTCCAGATACAAGTTGTCTTCCAGGCCCACCCGCACATTCCCGCCGAGCAAAACGGCCTGCGCGGCCATGGGCATCTGCATGCGGCCGATGCCGAAGCCGGCCCAGGTGACGTTGGCAGGCAGGTTGTCGACCATGGCCTTCATGGTGGTGGTGTCGGCCGGTGCGCCCCACGGGATGCCCAGGCACAGCTGGAACAACGGGTCTTCAAGCAGGCCTTCCTTCATCATTTGCTTGGCGAACCACAGGTGGCCGGTGTCGAAGATTTCCAGCTCGGCCTTCACCCCCAGTTCGGTAATGCGTTTGGCACCGGCGCGCAGTTGGGCCGGGGTGGACACGTAGATCGAGTTGCCATCGCCGAAGTTGAGGGTGCCGCAGTCGAGGGTGCAGATTTCCGGCAACAGTGCTTCGACATGGGCCAGGCGCTCCAGCGGGCCGATCAGGTCGGTGCCCGGGCCGAACGCCAGCGGCGTTTCACCCGGGCCGATTTCCAGGTCGCCGCCCATGCCGGCGGTGAGGTTGACGATGATGTCCACGTCAGCTTCGCGGATACGCTCCATGACTTCCCGATAGAGGTTTACATCACGGCTGAAACGGCCGGTCTGCGGGTCGCGGACGTGGCAGTGGACCACGGTGGCGCCTGCTTTGGCAGCTTCCACGGCGGATTCGGCGATCTGTTTGGGGGTGACCGGGACCAAGTGGCTTTTCGAGGCGGTGTCGCCGGCGCCGGTGAGGGCGCAGGTGATGATGACGTCGTGGTTCATGGCGGGTTCCTTGTATGGTCAATGCTGGCCTCTTCGCGGGCAAGCCCGCTCCTACAGGGAGCCGTGATGGCCCTGGCGAACGCGTTACCTGTGGGAGCGGGCGTGCCCGCGAAAGGGCCCTGTCAGTTGGCGGTAAGCTTGAGGTTGTCCGCAGCCGGCTTGCCATCGAAGGTGGTCACACCCTCAAGCCAGCGCGCCTTGTCCTCGGGGTGGTCCTTGAGCCACTGGCGGGCCGATTCCAGCGCGTCTTTGTGGTCAAGCAGTGGCTGCATCATGCGGCTCTCGTCCTCGGCGCTGAACTTCAGGTTGGCCAGCAGGCGGTGGGCATTGGGGCAGCGTTCGGCGTAGTCCGGCGCCGTCACCGTCCACACCGTCGCACGGCCTTCGTCAGGGCCGAGTGCATCCTGGCTGTCACCCAGGTAGGCCATGTCGATGTTCACGTTCATCGGGTGTGGCGCCCAGCCGAAGAACACCACGGCCTCCTTGCGCCGCACCGCGCGGTCGACGGCGGCGAGCATGCCGGCCTCGCTGGACTCGACCAGCTGGAATTTGCCCAGGTCGAACTGGTTCTTGGTGATCATCGCTTTGATCTGCGTATTGGCGCCGGAACCCGGTTCGATGCCATAGATCTTGCCGCCCAGCTCTTTCTCGAACTTGTGGATGTCGGCGAACGTCTTCAGGCCCTTGTCGTAGAGGTATTTCGGCACGGCCAAGGTGGCGCGCGCGTCCTCCAGGCTTGGCTTGTCCAGCACCTTGACCTGGTTGGCATCGACGAACGGGGTAATGGTCTGGGTCATGATCGGGTTCCAGTAACCCAGGAACATGTCCAGGCGTTTGTCGCGTATGCCGGCGAAGATGATCTGTTGCGAGGCACTGGTCTGTTTGGTCTGGTACCCCAGGCCGTCGAGCAGTACCTGGGCCATGGCGCTGGTGGCAATGACGTCGGTCCAGTTGACCACGCCAAGGCGCACGTTTTTGCAGGCGGCGGGCTCGGCGGCGAAAAGCGGGGTGGCAATGATGCTGCTCAGGGCAAGGGACAACAGGCTGCGGCGGATCAAGCTGTGCATGGTGGCTCTCCATCGGCAGTGCATATTGTTATTGAGGGCGGCCTCTGCGGACCGTGTGAATACGCTACGCTGGCGCTACCTTGCCCAAGCGCACGCTAGCGACAGGAATTAGCACCTGGGCGACCAGTTTCTGTGGAGGAGGGGATGATGGAGACGATTGCCTTTCTGTTGGTGCCCGGCTTTTCCGCCATGGGGTTCATTTCGGCGGTGGAGCCGCTGCGGGTGGCCAATCGTTTTGGCGGGCAGTTGTACCGGTGGCAGGTGCTTAGCCTGGACGGTGAGGCGGTGCTGGCGAGCAATGGCATGTCGATCAATGCCGATGCCGCCCTGGGGGAAGGAGAGCCGGCCAACATCCTGCTGGTGGTTGCGGGCTTTGAGCCACTGGCCAATGTCGCACCCAAACTGCTGCATGCGCTGCGCCGGCTCAACCACGAAGCTGTCATGCTCGGTGGCATCGACACGGGCGCAATGGTGCTGGCCGAGGCAGGGCTGCTCGAGGGCTACCGGGCGACATTGCATTGGGAGGCGCTTGAGGCATTCAAGGAACGCTATCCAGGCCTTCAAGCCACCCAGGAGCTGTTCGAGATTGACCGCAGCCGTATCACCTGTGCCGGCGGAACCGCCTCGATCGATTTGATGCTGCACCTGATTGCCCAGTCTCACGGCAGCGAACTGGCGGTCAAGGTGTCGGAGCAGTTCGTGCTGGGTCGTATCCGTCAGCGCCAGGACCACCAGCGCATGCAGATCGGTGCGCGTTATGGCATCAGCAACAAGAAGCTGGTCCATGCCATTGGCGAAATGGAAAAACACATCGAGCCACCGTTGAGTACGCTGGAACTGGCTGCCGCGATCAAGGTGACACGGCGTCAACTGGAGCGTTTGTTTCGCATGCACCTTGATGCAACCCCGAGCGGTTTCTATCTCGGGTTACGGCTGGACAAGGCGCGCCAGCTGTTGGCCCAGACCGACATGTCGGTGACTGAAGTCAGCCTTGCGTGCGGGTTTGAACTGCCATCCTATTTCACGCGGCGCTACAAGCTGAGGTTTGGACGGTGCCCGCGGGAGGAGCGACGGCCCAGCGGTACAAAATGAGCTTCAATCCAGTTCACGCTCGAGGATGGCCCTTAGCTTTTCGCGATTCCTTGTTTGCAGATCTTTGCGAAGCGGGGCGAAATCCGCTGCATTGAAGCGTGCACCCAGGTGGTCAAATATCAGGTTCAACTTTCTGGTGGGCTCGACCGGGTCGGTAACGCAATAGGCATAAAACAGGATCGCAACCGGGACCTGGTCCCCTTCATGGTCCATTTCGATACTGAGATGTGAAGAGGCGTTCATGACGGTGAAGGTACGCGTACCGGCCGACTGCAGAGCGGCTTGAACATTTTCTTCGAGGCTCTTGAACCAAGGTCCTTTCTCGCGGGGCGGGGGTAGATAGCCACTGTAAACATCGCTTAATGCAAGCAAGTGCGGCTCATACACGATGGTTTTATGAGTGTGTTCGAACAGGGTGAATTTCAATGATTGCAAGGTGGCGAGAGCGACAGTGAACCATTGCTGAGGCTGGGTCTCCATCGAGAATTTTTCATTGGCCACTGCTTGTGAATAACGCAGGCATAGCTGCAAGTCTTCCCATGTCTCAAGTGTCAGCCAGGGCGCAGGCTTGATGCTTAGCCGCTCCTCGAATACACGGGTATCCAGGTTCGTATCGCCCATGTGGCATTGCTCCTTGATGGATGCAGATGACCAGAACCGGGTACCAGAGAGCTGGTACCCGGTCTCGCTAATCAGATAGCGAGAAACGCGGCGATGTCGCCTTTTATCTTCTCATTCACAAGATCACGTGCAGCGTCGAAGTGACGAACGCTGAACGTGCCTTGTTGCGAAGCGCGATAAACGCGGGTAGAGGTTTTGTCGACCTTGCGGGTCAGGGCGCCTTCACGCTCGACTTTCGAGTCGTAGCTGGCCTGGAAGCTGGTCATGTGCATCGCCGGCAGGCCTTGTGGCGTCATTTCGCACTGGGCGACCACGAAGTTGCTCGATTTGCCGGATTCACTATGGCTGTGCTTTTCCAGGTGCGCCTTGACTTCCGGCTTCTGCACGACAATTTGCAGAACACGCCTGGCGCAGGCGGCGCGACGAGGGTCCGCGGAGACGCTGATGGTGACGGACTTGGTAATCAGCTCTGCCAGGGTCAGGTTGTCCTCATCAATGGCATCTTCGGCATGTGCTGCGCCCGTCATGGTCCAGCCAAACTTGATCAGGCCATCGTTGTAGAAGTTGTACCACTCGCGCTGCTGGGTCTCCTTGTCGAACTTCTTGTTGGCCAGTTCGGTCATCAAACGCATGCCGGCCAGGATGTCTTCTGCAATGTTGGCAGGGACATTGTCAGCGAAGACGCAGATGGTCTGGCCGGTAGCGGCTACGCGCTCTTGACCCTCTTTGCGGATTTTTTCCATTTCAACTTTGATGTCAGCCACTTTGTAATTCCTTGATAGTTGTGAGTTCCAAGACACACATGGTGAGCACGTGGTCTGGGGGCACTATCGAGCAATTACGCAGGGGGCATCAGCGGCACGTTGTTCCTCTGGAGTTGATCCTTCACTCGCACGTGCTGATCAATCTTCGGGTGCTGGCTCGTCACTGTTTTGCGCGCCCAGGCTGCGCAAATACTCGGCTCGCTCATCGCTGCGCTGTGCAATGCAGCTGTTCCAGGCGATCTGGTAGGCCCTGCTGCCGGGTTGTTCAGCATGGGTTTCGACCTTGCAGTCTGCATCGCGCAGTTGGCTCCAGACTTTCTCGGCTGCCTCTATTCGCGACATCAGGCCTGCCTCGTCGCCGAACTGATCACGCATGCGCGCGACCAGGTCGTCGTAGGCCGACTGCAGCTCACGCTCGGCGACCTGCTTGTTGAATGCTGCACAGGCGAAGGTTTGCTGGTCGGTCTCCACATTGTCGCAAGGTGTGCTTTCGTCCTCACTGGCCTGGGCCCCGCTCACGATGGCCAGCAGCACCAGCCATGCCATTGATTTCATCCGTTTTCTCCTCAACAGGCTGTCGAATCGCAGGGATTCTCGCTCAGCCAGAGGCCAGGTGGTAGCTCCCTGACCAAATGTTCATGTACCGGCCGCAAATGTCGTTATCGAGACTGTCTCGCATCCCCGGAACACGCGCCAGACGCGCTCTTGTCGCGCATTGACGCTTTCGGCAAACCCCCTGTCGTTTTTGCACCGGGGCGCCTCGGGGCACAGGCATATGCTGGCCTCAAAGCGCCGGCAGAAGGTTTGGCGCGACCCAACTCTATAAAAGGGGACAGCCTGATGAGCCCAGCCGAACTACACGCCGACAGCATCGTCATCGATGGCCTGATCATCGCCAAATGGAACCGCGAGCTGTTCGAAGACATGCGCAAAGGCGGCCTCACTGCGGCCAACTGCACGGTGTCGGTCTGGGAAGGGTTCAAGGCTACCGTCGACAACATCGCGTCCAGCCAGAAGCTGATCCGCGACAACAGCGACCTGGTGATGCCGGTGCGCACCACCGCCGACATCCGCAAGGCCAAGGAACTGGGCAAGACCGGCATCCTCTTCGGCTTCCAGAACGCCCATGCGTTCGAGGACCAGATCGCTTATGTGGACGTGTTCAAGCAGTTGGGCGTGGGCATCGTGCAGATGTGCTACAACACCCAGAACCTGGTGGGCACCGGCTGCTACGAGCGTGACGGCGGGCTGTCCGGCTTCGGTCGCGAGATCGTTGCCGAGATGAACCGTGTCGGCATCATGTGCGACCTGTCCCACGTTGGCTCCAAGACTTCCGAAGAAGTCATCCTCGAATCGAAAAAGCCGGTGTGCTACTCGCACTGCCTGCCCTCGGGCCTGAAAGAGCACCCGCGCAACAAGTCGGACGAAGAGCTGAAGTTCATCGCTGATCACGGCGGTTTCGTTGGCGTCACCATGTTCGCGCCGTTCCTGGCCAAAGGCATTGACTCGACCATCGATGACTACGCCGAGGCCATCGAGTACACCATGAATATCGTCGGTGAAGACGCCATCGGTATCGGTACCGACTTCACCCAGGGGCACGGCCAGGACTTCTTCGAATACCTGACCCATGACAAGGGCTACGCCCGCCGCCTGACCAACTTCGGCAAGATCATCAACCCGCTGGGCATTCGCACTGTCGGCGAATTCCCCAACCTCACCGAGACCTTGCTGAAACGCGGCCACTCCGAGCGTGTGGTGCGCAAGATCATGGGCGAGAACTGGGTCAACGTCCTCAAGGATGTCTGGGGCGAGTAAGCCGCTCTCCAAGCCTGATAGCCCCTGCCAGCAACGCCGGGGCACCCACAAAAAAATTTTATGGAGTTGAGTTTCCATGGCCAAAATCGCCCCGCAATTGCCAATCGAAGTCGACAGCGAGACCGGTGTCTGGACCAGCGACGCCTTGCCGATGCTGTATGTGCCTCGTCATTTCTTCGTCAATAACCATATGGGCATCGAGGAAGTGCTGGGCGCCGACGCCTATGCCGAAATCCTCTACAAGGCTGGCTACAAGTCCGCCTGGCACTGGTGTGAAAAAGAGGCCGAGTGCCATGGCCTGGAAGGCGTGGCGGTGTTCGAGCACTACATGAAGCGCCTGAGCCAGCGTGGCTGGGGTCTGTTCGAGATCCAGGATATCGACCTGGATAAAGGTACCTGCAGCGTCAAGCTCAAGCACTCTGCGTTCGTGTACGTCTATGGCAAGTGCGGCCGCAAGGTCGACTACATGTTCACCGGCTGGTTCGCTGGCGCGATGGACCAGATTCTCGCTGCCCGCGGCAGCAAGATCCGCACCGTGGCCGAACAGGTCTATGGCGGGTCGGAAGAAGGCCACGAAGATGGCCTGTTCGTTACAAAGCCGTTGTAAGCCGGAGATAGCGTCATGGCATTCGAAGCAATGTTCCAGCCGATCCAGATCGGCAAACTGACCATCCGCAACCGTGTGCTCAGCACCGCGCACGCCGAGGTCTACGCCACTGACGGCGGCATGACGACCGACCGCTATGTGAAGTACTACGAAGAGAAGGCCAAGGGCGGCATCGGCCTGGCCATCTGTGGCGGCTCGTCGGTGGTTGCCATCGACAGCCCGCAGGAATGGTGGGCATCGGTCAACTTGTCGACCGACCGCATCATCCCGCACTTCCAGAACCTTGCCGACGCCATGCACAAGCATGGCGCCAAGATCATGATCCAGATTACCCACATGGGCCGCCGCTCGCGCTGGGACGGCTTCAACTGGCCGACGCTGATGTCGCCATCGGGCATTCGCGAACCTGTGCACCGCGCCACCTGCAAAACCATCGAGGTGGAAGAGATCTGGCGGGTAATCGGCAACTACGCGCAGGCTGCGCGTCGCGCCAAAGAGGGCGGCCTGGACGGCGTGGAATTGTCGGCGGTGCACCAGCACATGATCGACCAGTTCTGGAGCCCACGGGTCAACAAACGTACCGACGAATGGGGCGGTACCTTTGAAGGCCGCATGAAATTCGGCCTGGAAGTACTGAAAGCTGTGCGCGCCGAAGTGGGTGACGATTTCTGCGTGGGCATGCGTATCTGTGGTGACGAGTTCCACCCTGATGGCCTCAGCCACGAGGACATGAAGCAGATCGCTGCCTACTACGACGCCACCGGCATGCTCGACTTCATCGGCGTGGTCGGCTCGGGTTGCGATACCCACAACACCCTGGCCAACGTCATCCCCAACATGAGCTACCCGCCGGAGCCGTTCCTGCACCTGGCAGCCGGTATCAAGGAAGTGGTCAAGGTCCCGGTGCTGCACGCGCAGAACATCAAAGACCCGAACCAGGCCACGCGCATCCTTGAGGGCGGCTACGTGGACATGGTCGGCATGACCCGTGCGCACATGGCCGACCCGCACCTGATCGCCAAGATCAAGATGGGCCAGATCGACCAGATCAAGCAGTGCGTCGGTGCCAACTACTGCATCGACCGCCAGTACCAAGGCCTGGATGTGCTGTGCATCCAGAACGCCGCGACCTCCCGTGAGTACATGGGTGTGCCGCACATCATCGAGAAGACCACCGGCGTCAAGCGCAAGGTGGTGGTGGTTGGCGCAGGCCCTGCCGGCATGGAAGCGGCCCGCGTGGCTGCTGAACGCGGCCACGACGTGACCCTGTTCGAGAAGAGGGACCAGATTGGCGGGCAGATCACCATTGCCGCCAAGGCCCCGCAGCGTGACCAGATTGCCGGTATCACCCGCTGGTACCAGCTTGAGCTGGCTCGCCTGAAAGTCGACTTGCGCCTGGGCACTGCCGCTGATGTGGCCGCGATCCAGGACCTGCGCCCGGACGTCATCGTGCTGGCCGTAGGTGGGCACTCGTTCCTGGAGCAGAACGAGCACTGGGGTGCCGCTGAAGGGCTGGTGGTCAGCAGCTGGGATGTGCTCGATGGCAAGGTAGCGCCGGGCAAGAACGTGCTGGTGTACGACACCATCTGCGAATTCACCGGTATGTCGGTCGCCGACTTCATCGCTGACAAGGGCAGCCAGGTCGAGATCGTCACCGACGACATCAAGCCAGGCGTGGCCATGGGGGGGACCACCTTCCCCACCTACTACCGCAGCATGTACCCCAAAGAAGTGATCATGACCGGCGACATGATGCTGGAAAAGGTCTACCGCGAAGGCGACAAGCTGGTGGCGGTACTGGAGAACGAATACACCGGCGCCAAGGAAGAGCGCGTGGTCGATCAGGTAGTGGTCGAGAACGGCGTGCGGCCTGACGAAGAGCTGTACTACGCGCTCAAGGAAGGTTCGCGCAACAAGGGCCAGATCGACGTGGAGGCGCTGTTCGCCATCAAGCCACAGCCGATCCTGAGCCAGCCGGGCGAAGGCTACCTGCTGTACCGCATCGGCGACTGCGTGGCCCAGCGCAACGTGCATGCGGCGATCTACGACGCCTTGCGCCTGTGCAAGGACTTCTGATCGTTAACAGTCGCCGCCATCGGGCGCGATCCCTGTAGGAGCGGGTTTACCCGCGAATGCGTCAGCACTGACAACACTGTTGCCTGACCGGACGCATTCGCGGGTGAGCCTGCTCCTACATGGGGCCAGTCCCGCCCTCTGGTCGGCGCAAGAATCCAGCTGTTTGTGGGAGTCTCCCATGTTGAACACCCTTCTACCCATCCTGCTGTTCGCTGCCCTTGGCCTGGCAGTGCTCGGTGCCTTGCGCCGGGTGCGCATGTGGCGCCGTGGCCGGCCGTCCAAGGTCAACCTGATCGGCGGCCTGCTGGCCATGCCGCGCCGCTACCTGGTGGACCTGCACCATGTGGTTGAGCGCGACAAATACATGTCCAAGACCCACGTGGCCACTGCGGGCGGCTTTGTGCTGTCTGCTGTGCTGGCCATTCTGGTGCATGGTTTTGGCCTGCAGAGCAAGATCCTCGGCTATGCACTGCTGGTAGCCACGGTGATCATGTTCACCGGTGCCATCTTTGTCTTCAAACGCCGCCTGAACCCGCCCTCTCGTCTGTCCAAGGGCCCGTGGATGCGCCTGCCGAAGAGTTTGCTGGCGTTCGCCGTGAGCTTCTTCATTGCCACCCTGCCGGTCGCCGGTATCCTGCCGGCCAACACGGGTGGTTGGGTGATGGTCGCCGTTCTGGGCCTGGGCGTGCTGTGGGGTGTGTCGGAGCTGTTCTTTGGCATGACCTGGGGCGGCCCGATGAAGCACGCCTTCGCCGGTGCCTTGCACCTGGCCTGGCACCGCCGTGCCGATCGCTTCGGCGGCGGCCGCTCCACCGGCCTCAAGCCGTTGGACCTGGAAGACCCGAACGCACCCCTTGGCGTGGAAAAGCCGGTGGACTTCACCTGGAACCAGCTGCTGGGCTTCGATGCCTGCGTGCAGTGCGGTAAATGTGAAGCCATGTGCCCGGCCTTTGCCGCTGGCCAGCCGCTGAACCCGAAAAAACTCATCCAGGACATGGTCATCGGCCTTGCCGGTGGCACTGACGCGCAATTTGCCGGTAGCCCATACCCTGGCAAACCAATCGGCGAACACGGTGGCAATCCACACCAGCCGATCGTCAATGGCCTGGTCGACGCCGAAACGCTGTGGTCCTGCACCACCTGCCGTGCCTGCGTCGAGGAGTGCCCGATGATGATCGAGCACGTCGATGCCATCGTCGACATGCGCCGCCACCTCACCCTGGAAAAGGGCGCAACCCCGAACAAGGGCGCCGAGGTGCTGGACAACCTGATCGCCACCGACAACCCCGGCGGCTTCGCCCCCGGCGGGCGCATGAACTGGGCTGCCGACCTTAATCTGCGGCTGCTGTCTGAAGTGAAAGCGACCGAAGTGTTGTTCTGGGTCGGTGATGGTGCCTTCGACATGCGTAACCAACGCACTTTGCGTTCGTTTGTCAAAGTATTGAAAGCCTCGGGTGTGGACTTCGCCGTACTCGGCCTGGAAGAGCGCGACAGCGGCGACGTGGCGCGCCGCCTGGGCGATGAGGCGACCTTCCAGCAACTGGCCAAGCGCAACATCCAGACTCTGGCCAAATACAAGTTCCAGCGTATCGTCACCTGCGATCCGCACAGCTTCCATGTGCTGAAGAACGAATACGGCGCCCTGGGCGGTGACTACCAGGTGCAGCACCACAGCACCTACATCGCCGAACTGATCGCGGCCAAGAAACTCAACCTTGGCCAGCACAAGGGCGGCAGCGTCACCTACCACGATCCGTGCTACCTGGGCCGCTACAACGGCGAGTACGAAGCCCCGCGCGAAGTGCTCAAGGCGCTGGGTATCGAGGTGCGCGAGATGCAGCGTTCGGGCTTCCGTTCCCGTTGCTGCGGTGGTGGTGGCGGTGCGCCGATCACTGACATCCCTGGCAAGCAGCGTATTCCCGATATGCGCATGGACGACATCCGTGAGACGGAGGCCGAGCTGGTAGCCGTGGGTTGCCCGCAGTGCACCGCCATGCTTGAAGGCGTTGTCGAGCCGCGCCCACAGATCAAGGACTTGGCCGAACTGGTGGCCGACGTGCTGATCGAGGAGGACGCATCCACTGTCCCAAAGCCGCAAACGGCTAAACGTGAACCTGCGGAGGTGCACTGATGAGCGACATTATCCGCCGCGACCCACGCGCCGAGTGGATCGCCCGTAACCGTCTGCACCCGCTGCATGCCGCGATGCAGACGCAACAGACCAGCTGGATGGGGCCTAACGGTATCATCCGCAAGAACCCACATGCGATTGCCGCGGGCTTTGTCGGCCCGGCCGGCATCAAGCGTATCGACCGCAGCGGCGCCCAGCAGGGCACCGGCGCGGGCGGGCGGCGCACGGCAACAGTCGAGGTCAAGTTGCCACTGCACCAGGTGGCGGCGCCGGCGTTCTACATTGCCGTTGTGCCGGACATGGTTGGCGGCCGCCTGAGCAGCCACGACCGCGACCTGCTTGGCCTGGCCCACAGCCTGGCCGGCAGCGACGGGGCGGTGCTGGCCGTGGTGTTTAACGAGCACAAGGAAAGCAACTTTTCCACAGCCGGTGTCGACCGCCTGATGGTTATCGAAGGCGAGGCCTTTGAAGGTTATGCACCGGAGCAACTGGTGCAGGGCCTGCGGGCTGTGGATAACCAGTTCGCGCCGCGCCACTGGCTGCTGCCCGACAGCCGCACCGGTGGCGGTGAACTGGGTCGGCGCCTGGGCGCCGCGCTGGGCGAGCGCCCGGCAACGCGGGTATGGCAGATCAAGGACGGCCAGTGCATTGGTCGCGCCGGTGCCGGCCAGCAAGACCTGCAACGCACTGTGCCGCGCCTGATCCTGGCGGCGGCCGAGTGCGCCGAGCCGGTCAGCGAAACCCGTCACGAAGCGCTGCCGGTGGAGTTGTCCACAAGCGTGGTGCGCAGCCTGCCGCGCATCGAAGACCTTGGCTCGGTGGCCGTCGACCCGGCCACCATTGCCATGGCCGAAGCCGAGTTCATCGTCTCGGGCGGCAACGGTGTCAAGGACTGGGACCTGTACCACAAAGCCACCGCAGCCCTCGGCGCTACCGAAGGTGCCTCGCGGGTGGCGGTGGACGACGGCTTCATGCCGCGCAATCGCCAGGTGGGGGCTACCGGCACCTGGGTTACCGCGCGTGTCTACGTGGCTGTGGGTATCTCGGGCGCGATCCAGCACCTGCAGGGTATCGGTGCCTGCGACAAGGTGGTGGCGATCAATATGGATCCAGGCTGCGACATGATCAAACGGGCTGACCTGTCGGTGATTGGCGACAGCTCGGCGATTCTCAAGGCGCTGATCGAGGCTGTGGACAACTTCCGCAGCGGCGGCCAGCGCGACGCGGCATAAGGGCACGAGCATGAGTACGAAAGTGATCAGCCTGGTTTCCATTGGTGCCCACCCCAGCTCTGGCCGCGCCCGCCGCGCCGAGCAGGATGCCCGTGCCGTGGAGTTGGGTTTGCAGCTGGCTGGGGATAACTTGCAGGTGGTGCATGCTGGCGATCCACAGGAAGAGGCGTTGCGCGCTTACCTGGGCATGGGCCTGGACCACCTGGACGTGCTGGAGCAACCGGCCGGTGCCGATGTGCTGGGCGTGCTGGGCGATTATCTGCGCGACGCCGGGGCCCAACTGGTGCTGACTGGCAGCCAGGCCGAGACTGGCGAGGGTTCGGGCATGTTGCCGTTCCTGCTGGCCGAAAAGCTCGGTTGGCCGCTGATTGTCGGGTTGGCTGAGGTGGAGTCGATCGACAACGGCACCGCGCAGGTGTTGCAGGCTTTGCCGCGTGGTCAGCGGCGTCGCTTGAAGGTGCGTTTGCCATTGCTGGCGACTGTGGATAACGCTGCGCCCAAGCCACGCCAGAGCGCTTTTGGGCCTGCGCGCCGGGGGGTATTGGCGGCGCGTAATGTGGCCATTGTCGAAGATGAGCTGTTGGCTGAAGCCGAGTTGCAACCGGCCCGTCCAAGGCCCAAGCGCTTGAAGGTGATCAAGGCCAAGAGTGGCGCCGACCGCATGAAGGCCGCGACGGCCAAGGCCAGTGGCGGTGGTGGCAAGGTGCTGAAGGACGTTTCGCCACAGGAAGGCGCCGAAGCCATCCTCAAGCTGTTGGTGGAAGAGGGCGTGCTGCGCTAAAGGCTCATGCACTCCCCGGCAAGGCGTTCTCCTGGAGCAACGCTAAATTACTGATTTTCCAGTGACCGAGTGCGGGCGGGCATGCCCCGCCAACACCGGCGCAGCCGGTGCCAGGCACTGGGTCTCCTGCTCCACGGGACAAGCCCGCTTCCACAAGGGCGCCCCGATCATCTGCCAGACGCACATTCTACCTGTGCATAAGTCCTTGCCGGACCCATCACACCGCTCGTCAGGCACGGATATGCATGCCTCCAGCTCGTATTGCCCACAATCGCTGTTAGCTGCTCTGTGGATAATCTGTTGGGCAGTAGCTGGAGTACGCGTAGGGCGTGGCTTGCGAAGAAATGATTAAAAAACGATCAAGGTGGGTCAGAAGTCTCGAATTCTTGATTATCAGAGCTTTGAACCGCTTATCCACAGAACGACAGTTGTCGGCTCCGTGTTTTGCTCACAAAGTCTGTTAGTGTCTCTGTGGACAAGTTGTACGGAGTGCACTGTAGCCCTTTAAAAACAAGGGCTCCGTTGTTTCGATCAAAAATTGACCATCTGCTTGAATCCGATTGATACCTGTGGGCACTGACAGAATTGCCAGTGTTTGAGTACGCGGCGGCTGGATATCCTCCATAGAACCATTCCAGGAGTTATCCACATGACCCTTATGCCTGCAGTTGTCAACGGATACTCACCCTATGGCTATCGAACGCATCGTGGAGCTTGTGTACTTGCGTTCAACGGCGAGCGGCGAGACCCGTTCACGGGTTGCTATCACTTGGGTAACGGTTATCGTGCCTACAACCCGGCATTGATGCGGTTTCAAGCCCCAGACTCCTTCAGTCCTTTTGGGGCAGGGGGGGTGAACGGTTATGCGTATTGCGCTGGTGATCCGGTTAACCGAGTCGATCCCAGTGGCCATAGTATTGATCTTGGGAGCTTTATGCTGCGTGGTTTAGGTATGCTGTCGAACGGAGCGACGATTGCTTATAACTTTCTCGGACCTACGCCTGAAACCTGGATAGGCCTTAATGCCACACGAGTGAGCACCTTCGGTTCCATACTGAGCTTAGGAAGCTCCGCGGCATTGTACGCAGGGGTGCCGAGCGCTATTTTTGGCGCGAACGTGGGTACGGCAATCAGTGCTGCAGCAACGCTCACGCGAGCGATCAACGCAGCGATTGGGCCGGGGAGCCGCCCATTGAATCAGATCAAGACGAATTGGAATTTGATGACGGGAGGCTTACCCGAGGCGCCAATGCCGCACGAGTTCGTGCTGGAAGTTGTCACTCCAACTGGTAGGCCACCCGTGACCCCTTCGAATCAGAATGTCGTGTATGACATCAATGAAAGAATACGGCAGCGGAGAATTGCGGGTGCTTCGCCGCCTTCACAAGCGTTGAATATACGGCGACCGCGTAGTCAGTCACAGTGAGCCGACTGCTATGAGGTTACGCCCTGCCGCAAAGTGCATCTTTTGCGGCAGGGCGTTTTTGTTTACTGAGCCTGCACTTCTTTCAGGTAGGCCGCCGGCTCTGCTCCCAGGTTGTTCAGCATCCGCCCGCTGTACCAGTCAATGAAGTTCACCACACCAAACTCGTAAGTCTTCGAATACGGGCCGGGTTGGTACGCGGTGGAGTTGATCCCACGCTGGTTCTCTTCCGCCAGACGGCGGTCCTGGTCGTTGGTGGCGTCCCACACCTTGCGCATGTTCTCGGGGTTGTAGTCCACACCTTCGACGGCATCCTTGTGCACCAGCCACTTGGTGGTGACCATGGTCTCCTGGGCGCTGATCGGCCACACGGTGAACACGATCATGTGGTCGCCCATGCAGTGGTTCCACGAGTGCGGCAGGTGCAGGATGCGCATCGAGCCAAGGTCCGGGTTCTTGATGCGACCCATCAGCTTCTGGCAGGCCTGCTTGCCGTCCATGGTCATCGACACGGTGCCCTTGAGCAGCGGCATACGCACGATGCGGTTACGCAGGCCGTGGCTCTTGTGCAGGTACGGGATCTTCTCGGCTTCCCAGGCAGCGGCGGAGGCGGCCACGTGGTCCTTGAATTCCTGGCTGGCACGCGGGTCGTTGGTATCGTCCCATTCCAGCAGGGTTTGCAGCAGTTCCGGGTGCGAACCGGAGCAGTGGTAGCACTCGCGGTTGTTTTCCAGCACCAGTTTCCAGTTGGCCTTTTCCATCAAGGTGGTCTGCACCGCCACCTTGGTGTTCTCCATGTCGTACGGTTCCATGTAGTGCTCGAGCGTGGCCAGGAACTCGTCGATGGCGGGCGGGTTTTCCGCCAGGCTGATGAAGATGTAGCCGCCGGCCACCTTCACGTTCACGGGCTTGAGGCCGTACTGGTTCATATCGAAGTCAGCACCCATCTCGGTACCAGCGAACAGCAGGCGACCGTCCAGTTCGTAGGTCCACTGGTGGTAGTGGCAGACCAGCTTGGCCACCTTGCCTTTGTCGCTGACGCACAGGCGTGAACCGCGGTGACGGCAGACGTTGTGGAAGGCGTGCACCTTACCTTCGGCACCACGGATAACGATGATCGGGTTCTTGCCGATCTGCAGGGTGATGTAGTTGCCTTTCGCCGGGATCTCGCAGGTCATGCCGGCGATCAGCCATTCTTTGTGGAAGATCTCCTGCATGTCGATCTGGAACAGACGCTCGTCGGTGTAGAAAGGCTGGGGCAGCGAGTAGGTTCGCTCGCGGGTCTGCAGCATCTCGGCGGTGGCCTTGCGTGCAGGTTCCAGTGGATCGCCCAGGCTCAGGGTTGCGGTGACGTCCATCGTGTATTCCTCGGGGCCGTATGCGGCCGGCAAAAGGTGGCTAATCGTTGTTGTGGTGCCGCAAGGCTGCTTGTCAGAAAACAGCATGTTGTTTTGCCGTGGAGTGTGCGTCCGAAGACGCCGCGAACCGTATCCATGGGCGACATGGCCGATTTGAATAACGACGCGCCAGCCCTTGTATCGCGGGGCTGGTCGCGATAAGCACGCCGATGTCGCTGGCAGGAATGTACGTCGCTCTCAGCTTGCGCATTATCCAAGCCATATAAAGCCCGATAGTCGGCCGCTGGAGATGAACATGTCCGATACCTTCCTCAATCCGGTCACTACCCAGACCTGGGCCAACGGCCGCCACATCGTGCGCTGCGTCAAGGTCATCCAGGAGACCTGGGACGTGCGCACCTTCTGCTTCATGGCCGACCAGCCGATCATGTTCTTCTTCAAGCCAGGGCAGTTCGTCACCCTGGAGCTGGAGATCGAAGGCAAGCCCGTGATGCGCTCCTACACCATCTCCAGTTCGCCGTCAGTGCCCTACAGCTTCTCGATCACCGTCAAGCGTGTGCCGGGTGGCCTGGTGTCGAACTTCCTGCACGACACCATGCACGAAGGCGCCGAGCTGCCGGTGCACGGCCCGGTGGGGCTGTTCAACGCCATCGACTTCCCTGCTGGCAAGGTGCTGTACCTGTCGGGCGGCGTCGGTATTACCCCAGTGATGTCGATGGCGCGCTGGTTCTACGACACCAATGCCAACGTCGACATGGTGTTCGTCCACAGCGCCCGTTCGCCGAAAGACATCATTTACCACCGCGAGCTGGAACAGATGGCGTCGCGCATCCCCAACTTCAGCCTGCACATCATTTGCGAAAAGCATGGCCTGGGCGAGCCGTGGGCGGGTTACCGCGGTTACCTGAACCAGCGGCTGATGGAACTGATTGCGCCGGACTACATGGAGCGCGTTGTGTTCTGCTGCGGCCCGACGCCGTACATGACGGCGGTCAAGCGCATGCTTGAAGCGGTCGGCTTCGACATGAAGAATTATCACGAGGAGTCGTTCGGCGCGACGCCGGCGGAAGCCAAAGCCGACGCCGTGGAGCACGCCGAGCAGGCGGCCGATGCACCTGAGCTGGACGTTTCCGACCTCAATCTGGTGGAGTTCATCGGCAGCGAGAAGAGTATCCGCATCGCCCCGGGCGAGACCGTGCATGCGGCCGCGGCCAAGGTCGGCCTGATGATCCCGAAAGCCTGTGGCATGGGTATTTGCGGGACGTGCAAAGTGCTCAAGCTGGGCGGCGAAGTAGAGATGGAGCACAACGGCGGCATCACCGAAGATGACGAGGCCGAGGGCTACATCCTGTCGTGCTGCAGTGTGCCGAAAGGGGATGTGCGGATCGATTACTGATCCAGTGGCCAGTCTGGATTCTTCGCGGGCACGCCCGCGAATGCTTCTAGGTGCGGAACCGGGCTACCAGGCCATTGAGGTCTACCGCCAGACGCGACAGCTCGGCACTCGCCGCACTGGTCTGATGCGCCCCGGTAGCACTCTGCACCGACAGGTCATTGATGTTCACCAGGTTGCGGTCCACTTCCCGCGCCACCTGGGCCTGCTCTTCCGCCGCACTGGCAATCACCAGGTTGCGCTCGTTGATCTGCGCCACCGCGCCGGCGATGGTGTCCAGTGCCATGCCTGCGCCACGAGCGATGTTCAGTGTCGACTCCGCGCGCTCGGTGCTGGTGCGCATCGATTCTACCGCCTCTTCCGTACCGCCCTGGATGCTGCCGATCATGCGCTCGATTTCGCTGGTCGACTGTTGTGTACGATGGGCCAATGCCCGCACTTCATCGGCGACCACGGCAAAACCACGGCCCGCCTCACCGGCCCGCGCGGCTTCGATGGCTGCGTTGAGCGCCAGCAGGTTGGTCTGGTCGGCCAGGCCACGGATCACGTCCAACACCTTGCCAATGTCGCGCGACTGTTCGGCCAGGTGAGTAATCAGCTTGGCGGTGGCCTGCACATCACCGCTCATGCGCTCGATCGCACCCACGGTTTCCATCACCAGGTCACGACCATCGCCGGTGGAGCGGCTGGCTTCACTGGACGCTTCTGATGTGCTTACGGCATTGCGCGCCACTTCTTCCACTGCGCTGGTCATTTCGGTGACAGCAGTGGCGGCCTGTTCAATCTCATTGTTCTGCTGCTGCAGGCCACGGGCACTTTCGTCGGTGACGGCATTCAACTCTTCTGCCGCCGAGGCCAGCTGGGTGGCGGAGCCGGCGATCTGCTGCAAGGTATCGCGCAACTTGTCCTGCATGCGCGCCATGGCGCGCAACAGCCGGGCGGCTTCGTCGGTGCCCTCTGCGCGGATGACGTGGGTCAGGTCGCCGTCGGCGACTTGCTCGGCGCATTTGAGTGCTTCTTCGATCGGCTTGACGATACTGCGGGTCAGCAGGAAAGCACAGGCGAAGGTCAGTACGGTGGCGGCAACCAGCAGGCCGATCACCAGGGCGAAAGCGCCGGCATACTGGTTGGCGGCTTTTTCGTTGGTGGCGCGAGTCTGGTCAGTGTTGATGCGTACCAAGGTGTCCATGACCTTGTTGATCTGCTCGGAGTTGGCCAGCAGGTCGCGGTTGAGCAGGTCACGCAATTCGTCCAGGCGATCGGCCTGGCTCAGTGTGCGCATGCGCGATTCCAGCTGGCGGTACTGGTTGAGCAACTGACCGTACTGGTCGAATGCTGCCTGTTCGTCGGCGGCGACGATCATTGGCAGGTAGGCCTGGCGTGCGCGGTCGATCTGGCTGTTGCGCTGGTCCAGCAGATCGAGGGTATCGCGTTGGGTTGCCGGCTCGCGGTTGAGCAGCAGGCGGTAGGAAAGCGTGCGCATGCGCAGGTTCAGCGCGGTGAGTTCGTCGAGGATCTTGATGCTGGGCACGCTGACTTGCTCGATGGCAACGCCCGCCTGGCGGATGTTGCCCATTTGTACCAGGGAGAAGATACCAAGGCCGAGCATCAGCAGGCCGATGAGCGCGAAGCCGAGAAGCGCGCGCGGTGCGATATTCATGTTGCGTAGGGACATGGAGAGCAGGATCCAGGCAAGTGGGGAAAGAGCGACAAAACATGACTTGCCGGGCTATCGGTCGTGACTGGTTAGTCTTGAATGGGACCGGGGAAAATTGTGCAACCGCGAACCTTTTCCTGACCGGCGGTTGATCCAGGTCGGAACAAGGGGTCGATTACCCTGTCAATCTGCGGGTCAGACACCTTATGAATCCGATATTTAATGGCGATGGGCCGCACTTTTCTTTATCGTGTGCGCCCCTCGCAACAACCTGAGATAGACCCATGCTGGAAGCTTCCCTGAATCAAATCGAGCAACTGGTCAGCGACCTGATGCAGAAAAACGCTCAACTCATCGAGCAGAACACCGCCCTTGGCCAGGAACTGGCCCAGGCCAAGGAAGAGAACGAAACCCTGCAGCTGTCGCTGATGGAACAGGAAGAGAAGAACGGCGCTACCGCAGCACGCATCCAGGCCCTGGTCGAGCGCGCCAGCGCGGGCGTTGTTGGCGCATGAGACTGCAAGAGCAGCCGATCAATGTCGTGTCGATTCTCGGCATCGACTATTCGATCAAGGCGCCCGAAGGCCAGGAAGAAACCCTGGCCCAGGCGGTACGGATGCTCAACAAAGCCCTTAACGAGACCAAGCGTCAGTACCCGACCTTGATCGGTG
This sequence comes from Pseudomonas sp. CIP-10, assembly GCF_020911845.1. Lineage (NCBI taxonomy): Bacteria > Pseudomonadati > Pseudomonadota > Gammaproteobacteria > Pseudomonadales > Pseudomonadaceae > Pseudomonas > Pseudomonas sp. CIP-10. Next base: position 401,372 of record NZ_CP087160.1, read on the forward strand.
ACAAACTGCTGGTGCTGGCTGCCCTTAACCTGTGCTCCAAACAGGTTGAACTGCAGAAAGAGCATCAGCAGACCCTTGCGCGAACTCAAGCGCAGATCGACGCCACGGTGGATGCCATCGTGCGGACCATTGCAGAGCAATAAGACCGCACACCTTCCCCTGTAGGAGCGGGTTCACCCGCGAATGCGTCAGTGGCTTCAACACCGCATTCGCGGGTAAACCCGCTCCTACAGGCATCATCAGACCCTTGCGCGAACTCAAGCGCAGATCGACGCCACGGTGCGGACCATCGCTGAGCAATAAGGTCGTACACCGTCCTCCCCGTAGGAGCGGGTTCACCCGCGAATGCGTCAGTGGCTTCAACACCGTATTCGCGGGTAAACCCGCTCCTACAGGGTGCATCTGATTGCTTCAGATCACTGGATTAACTGGATACGCAAGTGTATACACTTTCCGCAAAACAATAATGTGCGGGGAGTAGGGGCATGCGTATCTGGCGTAAGAGCATCCAGTTGCAATTGATCACCAGCATGGGCGCTGCCTTGCTGGCGAGCATCCTGGTGGTGGTCATTATCTTCACCGTGGCGCTCAACCGCCTCACCGACCGCTACCTGGTCGACACTGCCCTGCCAGCCAGCATCGAAGCCATCCGCAACGACATCGAGCGCATGCTGGGCCAACCGTTGGTCGCTGCCGCGGACATTGCCGGTAACACCCTGCTGCGCGACTGGCTTGCTGCCGGTGAAGATCCCGCGCAGGCGCCCCAATTCATCGAATACCTGACCGCCGCCAAACAGCGCAACCACGCCTTTACTACGCTGTTCGCCTCGACTGAAACCGGCCACTACTACAACGAGAACGGCCTGGACCGCACCCTCAGCCGCAGCAACCCCAAGGACAAGTGGTTTTACGGTTACATCGACAGCGGCGCCGAGCGTTTCATCAACATCGACATCGATGGTGCCACCGGCGAACTGGCTCTGTTCATCGACTATCGCGTGGAAAAGGAAGGCAAGCTGGTGGGTGTGGCCGGCATGGGCTTGCGCATGACCGAATTATCGAAGCTGATCCACGACTTCAGCTTTGGCGAGCACGGCAAGGTGTTCCTGGTGCGCAACGATGGCCTGATCCAGGTGCATCCCGATGCTGCCTTCAGTGGCAAGCGCCAGCTTGCCGAACAGCTTGGCGCGGACGCAGCCAAAGGCGTCATGGCCGGAGGCGGGAGCCTGCGTAGCAGCCGTTTCAGCCGTGACGGCGAGCGCTACCTGGCGCTGGGCCTGCCGCTGCGCGACCTCAACTGGACCCTTGTGGCCGAAGTGCCAGAGTCGGAAATTTACGCGCAAATGCATCAGGCCGTCTGGCTGACCAGCCTGATCGGTGGCGCCGTCGCGTTGGTGTCGCTGCTGTTGGTGGTACTGCTGGCGCGTGGCCTGGTGCGGCCGATCCGCCGCGTTACCGCCGCATTGGTTCAGATTGGCGGGGGAGCGGGTGATCTCAGCCATCGGCTGGACGATTCGCGTCAGGATGAGCTGGGTGACCTGGCCCGTGGTTTCAACCGCTTCCTGGACAGCCAACGCAGCCTGATCGGCGAGGTGTTGAGTACCTCCGAGCGGCTGCGGCGGGCCGTGGAGCAGGTAACCCAGGTGGTGGACAATACCGCTGAGCGCTCCGGGCGCCAGCAGGAGATGACCGAGATGGTCGCCACTGCTGTACACGAGATGGGCCTGACCGTGCAGGACATCGCCCGCAATGCCGGCGATGCGGCCCAGGCGTCGCAGTCGGCACGAGACGAGGCGTTGCAGGCCCGCGAGGTGGTGCAACGATCCATTCGTGGCATCGAGGGCATGTCGGGCGACATCGGCAAGGCGGCCGATGCGGTCAGCCAGCTGGCCGACGAAGTCGCCTCGGTCGATGAAGTGCTCGCGGTAATCCGCAGCATTTCAGAGCAGACCAACCTGCTCGCGTTGAACGCTGCCATCGAGGCCGCGCGGGCAGGGGAGATGGGGCGCGGGTTCGCTGTGGTGGCCGATGAAGTACGTACGCTGGCCAGGCGCACACAGCTGTCCACCGATGAAGTGCAGCAGATGATCCAGCGCCTGAAGCTGGGTGCAGGTTCGGCGGTGAGTTCAATGCAGGCAGGGCAGCAGGCGACCGGCAGTGGCGTGGAATCGAGCCAGCGCACCGGGGCGTCGCTGGGGGCGATTACTGACCAGGTGGAGCACATCAGCGACATGAACCATCAGGTGGCTGCGGCGACGGAAGAGCAGTCGGCGGTGACTGAAGAGATCAACCGGACAGTACAAGGGATTTCCGACCTGGCGCGGGAGACGGCGGCAGAGGTGCAGGGGTGTCGGGAAGAATGCCAGGCATTGCGTGGTCTGGCCGATGACCTGGCGCGCCAGATGGGTGGGTTCAGGCTTTAGATTGCCGGGGCCGCCTTGCGGCCCTTTCGCGACACAAGGCCGCTCCCACAGAGGATTGCATCACCTGCAGGCGAGTGCATAACCCCTGTGGGAGCGGCCTTGTGTCGCGATAGAGGGCAAAGCCCTCCCGGCAATCTCTCAGCCAGCAATGATCGCGCGGATATCCGCCGCCAGCTCTCGCACCCGCGCTTCTTCGGTATCCCACGAGCACATGAAGCGCGCGCCACCGCTGCCGATAAAGGTATAGAAGCGCCAGCCCTTGCCCCGCAGCGCCTCGATGGCGTGCTCCGGCATCTGCAGGAACACCCCGTTGGCCTCCACCGGGAACATCAGCTCTACCCCCGGCAGGTCACTGACCAACGATGCCAGCAGCTGCGCGCAATGATTGGCGTGGTTGCCATGGCGTAACCAGGCGCCACCTTCCAGCAGCCCGACCCATGGCGCCGACAAGAAGCGCATTTTCGACGCCAGTTGCCCGGCCTGCTTGCAGCGATAATCGAAGTCTTCGGCCAGCTGGCGGTTGAAGAACAGAATCGCCTCGCCCACCGCCATACCGTTCTTGGTGCCGCCAAAGCACAGCACATCCACACCGGCCTTCCAGGTCAGTTCGGCCGGGCTGCAGCCCAGGAAAGCACAGGCGTTGGTAAAGCGTGCGCCGTCCATGTGCAGGTTCAGGCCCAGCTCCTTGCAGGTGGCGCTGATCGCCTTCAGCTCGTCGGGGCGGTACACCGTGCCGACTTCGGTGGCCTGGGTAATGGTCACCACGCGCGGCTTGGGGTAGTGGATATCCTGGCGTTTGAGCGCCACTTCACGAATAGACTGTGGCGTCAGCTTGCCGTTGACGCTGGCCGCTGTCAGCAGCTTGGAGCCGTTGGAGAAAAACTCCGGCGCACCGCATTCGTCGGTTTCGACGTGGGCGGTCTCGGAGCAGATCACGCTGTGATAGCTCTGGCACAGCGACGCCAGGGCCAGGGAGTTGGCAGCGGTGCCGTTGAAAGCGAAGAACACTTCGCAGTCGGTTTCGAACAGCTTGCGGAAGTACTCCGATGCACGCTCGGTCCACTGGTCGTCGCCGTAGGCGCGGTCGTGGCCGTGGTTGGCTTTTTCCATCGCCGCCCAGGCTTCGGGGCAGATGCCGGAATAGTTGTCGCTGGCGAATTGTTGGCTCTTGTCTGTCATGGCACGGTCCTGTGAACGACGCAGATCAGCACTCTAAACCATCGATTCAGCACTTGCCTATACAACCCGTGCATCGGCTGATTTCTGTGTTGTCCGGGCTGGCCCTTTCGCGGGTGAACCCGCTCCCACAGGGCGTCGTAAGCCTTCAGAGCGCCGCCGTACCTGTAGGAGCGGGTTCACCCGCGAAAGGGCCAGCACAAACAGCACAACAGCGAATGTCGTAAACGCGCCATTGCAAGGCGTGCGCAGGCATCTGACCCGGCCCCGCCAGTCATAACATCGCCACAAAGGGCCACAGTGCCCCACGACAAAAAACGATCGCTGCCGGGAGATACACAATGTTCAGCAAGCAAGACCAGATCCAGGGTTACGACGATGCACTGCTGGCGGCGATGAATGCCGAAGAACAGCGCCAGGAAGATCACATCGAGCTGATCGCCTCGGAGAACTACACCAGCAAGCGCGTCATGCAGGCCCAAGGCAGCGGCCTGACCAACAAGTACGCTGAAGGCTACCCTGGCAAGCGTTACTACGGTGGCTGCGAGCACGTAGACAAGGTAGAAGCCCTGGCCATCGAGCGCGCCAAGCAGCTGTTCGGTGCCGACTACGCAAACGTCCAGCCACACTCCGGCTCGTCGGCCAACGGCGCCGTCTACCTGGCCCTGCTGCAAGCCGGTGACACCATCCTGGGCATGAGCCTGGCCCACGGTGGCCACCTGACCCACGGCGCCAAAGTGTCGTCCTCGGGCAAGCTGTACAACGCTGTCCAGTACGGCATCGACACCAACACCGGCCTGATCGACTATGACGAAGTCGAGCGCCTGGCGGTCGAGCACAAGCCGAAAATGATCGTTGCCGGTTTCTCGGCCTACTCCAAGACCCTCGACTTCCCACGCTTCCGCGCCATCGCCGACAAAGTGGGCGCACTGCTGTTCGTCGACATGGCCCACGTTGCCGGCCTGGTTGCCGCTGGCCTGTACCCGAACCCGATCCCGTTCGCTGATGTGGTCACCACCACCACCCACAAGACCCTGCGCGGTCCGCGTGGCGGCCTGATCCTGGCCAAGTCGAACGAAGAGATCGAGAAAAAGCTGAACGCCGCTGTATTCCCGGGTGCCCAGGGTGGCCCGCTGATGCACGTGATCGCTGCCAAGGCGGTGTGCTTCAAGGAAGCGCTGGAGCCTGGATTCAAGGCCTACCAGCAGCAAGTGATCGAAAACGCCCAGGCCATGGCCCAGGTGTTCATCGACCGTGGCTACGATGTGGTTTCCGGTGGCACCGACAACCACCTGTTCCTGGTCAGCCTGATCCGTCAGGGCCTGACTGGCAAAGACGCCGACGCCGCCCTGGGTCGTGCGCATATCACCGTCAACAAGAACGCCGTGCCGAACGACCCGCAGTCGCCGTTCGTCACGTCGGGCCTGCGTATCGGCACCCCGGCCGTCACCACCCGCGGCTTCAAGGTCGCCCAGTGCGTGGCCCTGGCTGGCTGGATTTGCGACATCCTCGACAACCTCGGTGACGCAGACGTCGAAGCCGATGTGGCGAAGAACGTCGCGGCCCTGTGCGCAGATTTCCCTGTCTACCGCTGAGTGGAGTCACACACCATGCAACGTTACTCGGGCTTCGGCCTTTTCAAGCACTCCCTCAGCCACCACGAAAACTGGCAGCGCATGTGGCGCACGCCAACCCCTAAAAAGGTTTACGACGTGGTCATTGTCGGCGGTGGCGGTCATGGCCTGGCCACGGCCTACTACCTGGCCAAAGAGCACGGCATCACCAACGTTGCCGTGATCGAGAAGGGCTACCTGGGCGGCGGCAACACCGCCCGTAACACCACCATCGTGCGTTCCAACTACCTGTGGGACGAGTCGGCGCACCTGTACGAGCACGCCATGAAGCTGTGGGAGGGCCTGTCCCAGGACCTGAACTACAACGTGATGTTCTCCCAGCGCGGCGTTTACAACTTGTGCCACACCCTGCAGGACATGCGTGACTCCGAGCGTCGGGTCAGCGCCAACCGCCTCAACGGCGTGGATGGCGAGCTGCTGAACACTGCCCAGGTTGCGGCCGAAATCCCGTACCTGGACTGCTCGAAGAACACCCGCTACCCGATCCTCGGCGCCACCGTACAGCGCCGTGGCGGCGTTGCCCGTCACGATGCCGTGGCCTGGGGCTTCGCCCGCGCTGCCGACGCCCTGGGCGTCGACCTGATCCAGCAAACCGAAGTGATCGGCTTCCGCAAGGAAAACGGCGCGGTCATCGGTGTGGAAACCAACAAAGGCTTCATCGGCGCCAAGCGCGTCGGCGTGGTCACCGCCGGTAACTCCGGGCACATGGCCAAGCTGGCCGGCTTCCGCCTGCCGCTGGAATCGCACCCGCTGCAAGCGCTGGTATCCGAGCCGATCAAGCCGATCATCGACAGCGTGATCATGTCCAACGCCGTACACGGCTACATCAGCCAGTCCGACAAGGGCGACCTGGTGATCGGTGCCGGTATCGACGGCTGGGTCGGCTACGGCCAGCGCGGTTCGTACCCGGTGATCGAGCACACCCTGCAGGCCATCGTCGAGATGTTCCCCAACCTTTCGCGTGTTCGCATGAACCGCCAGTGGGGCGGCATCGTAGACACCTCGCCGGACGCCTGCCCGATCATCACCAAAACCCCGGTCAAGAACATGTTCTTCAACTGCGGTTGGGGTACTGGCGGCTTCAAGGCGACCCCCGGTTCGGGCAACGTCTTCGCCGCGAGCCTGGCCAAGGGCGAAATGCACCCACTGGCCGCGCCGTTCTCCATGGACCGTTTCTACAACGGCGCACTGATCGACGAACACGGCGCCGCCGCCGTCGCCCACTAACCGGAGACACCGTCATGTTGCATATTTTCTGTCCCCACTGCGGCGAGCTGCGCTCCGAAGAAGAGTTCCACGCCTCTGGCCAGGCACACATCGCCCGCCCGCTGGACCCTAACGCCTGCTCCGACGAGGAGTGGGGTACCTACATGTTCTACCGTGACAACCCACGCGGTATTCACCATGAACTATGGGACCACGTTGCCGGCTGCCGCCAGTACTTCAACGTCACCCGTGACACCGTGACCTACGAAATTCTGGAAACCTACAAGATTGGCGAGAAGCCGCAAGTGACCGCCAATGGCAAAGCCGCCAGCGCCACGTCGACCGTCAAAGGCCAAGGGGAAAAAGTATGAGCCAGACCTATCGCCTCGCCAGCGGCGGCCGTATCGACCGCAGCAAGGTCCTGAACTTCACCTTCAACGGCAAGACCTACCAGGGTTATGCCGGTGACAGCCTGGCCGCCGCGTTGCTGGCCAACGGCGTCGACATTGTCGGCCGTAGCTTCAAGTACTCGCGCCCGCGCGGCATCATCGCCGCCGGTACCGAAGAGCCGAACGCCATCCTGCAGATCGGCTCCAGCGAAGCTACCCAGATCCCCAACGTGCGCGCCACCCAGCAGGCACTGTACGCGGGCCTTGTCGCCACCAGCACCAACGGCTGGCCGAACGTCAACAACGACGTCATGGGCATCCTCGGCAAGGTAGGCGGCAGCATGATGCCGCCGGGATTCTACTACAAAACCTTCATGTACCCCAAATCGTTCTGGATGACTTACGAGAAGTACATCCGTAAAGCCGCCGGCCTGGGCCGTGCACCGCTGCAGAACGATCCAGACAGCTACGACTACATGAACCGGCACTGCGACGTGCTGATCGTCGGCGCCGGCCCTGCTGGCCTGGCTGCTGCACTGGCCGCTGCGCGCAGCGGTGCCCGCGTGATCCTGGCTGACGAGCAGGAAGAGTTCGGCGGCAGCCTGCTCGACACCCGCGAAACCCTCGACGGCAAGCCTGCTGCCGAGTGGGTCAACGCCGTGGTCAAAGAGCTGGAAGGCCTGCCGGAAGTGACCCTGCTGCCACGTGCCACGGTCAACGGCTACCACGACCATAACTTCCTGACCATTCACGAGCGCCTCACCGACCACCTCGGCGACCGCGCCCCGATCGGCCAGGTTCGCCACCGTGTGCACCGCGTTCGCGCCAAGCGCGTGGTACTGGCTGCCGGCGCCCACGAGCGCCCGCTGGTGTACGGCAACAACGACGTGCCGGGCAACATGCTGGCCGGTGCTGTTTCCACCTATGTTCGCCGCTATGGCGTGGCGCCGGGTCGCAAGTTGGTACTGTCGACCAACAACGACCACGCCTATCGCGCCGCGCTGGACTGGCACGACGCAGGCCTGCAAGTGGTCGCCATCGCCGACGCCCGCCACAACCCACGTGGCTCGCTGGTTGAAGAAGCGCGTGCCAAAGGCATTCGCATCCTCACCTCCAGCGCCGTGGTCGAGGCCAAAGGCAGCAAGCACGTCACCGGCGCCCGTGTGGCGGCGATTGATGTGCAGGCACACAAAGTCACCAGCCCAGGCGAAGTCCTCGAGTGCGACCTGATCGCGTCCTCGGGCGGTTACAGCCCGATCGTGCACCTGGCTTCGCACTTGGGCGGTCGCCCGGTATGGCGTGACGATATCCTTGGCTTCGTGCCGGGCGATGCGCCGCAGAAGCGTGAGTGCGTCGGTGGTATCAACGGCGTGTATGCCTTGGGCGATGTGATTGCCGATGGCTTCGAAGGCGGCGTCCGCGCAGCCACCGAGGCCGGTTTCAAGGCCACTGTCGGCACCCTGCCAAAAACCGTGGCGCGCAAGGAAGAGGCCACCGTGGCACTGTTCCTGGTACCGCACGACAAAGGCACCAAGGGGCCGAAGCAGTTCGTCGACCAGCAGAACGACGTGACCGCAGCCGGTATCGAGTTGGCCACCCGTGAAGGCTTCGAGTCGGTCGAGCACGTCAAGCGCTACACCGCGCTGGGCTTCGGTACCGACCAGGGCAAACTGGGCAACATCAACGGCCTGGCCATCGCCGCCCGTTCGATCGGCATCACCATCCCGGAAATGGGTACCACCATGTTCCGCCCCAACTACACGCCGGTGACGTTCGGCGCGGTAGCGGGCCGTCACTGTGGTCACCTGTTCGAGCCTGTGCGCTTCACTGCCCTGCATGCCTGGCACGTGAAGAACGGCGCCGAGTTCGAAGACGTCGGCCAGTGGAAGCGCCCGTGGTACTTCCCGAAAGCCGGCGAAGACATCCATGCTGCCGTCACGCGTGAATGCAAGGCCGTGCGCGACAGCGTGGGCCTGCTGGACGCCTCGACCCTGGGCAAGATCGACATCCAGGGCCCGGACGCGCGCGAATTCCTCAACCGCATCTACACCAACGCCTGGACCAAGCTCGACGTGGGCAAGGCCCGCTACGGCCTGATGTGCAAGGAAGACGGCATGGTCTTCGACGACGGCGTAACCGCTTGCGTCGGCGACAACCACTTCATCATGACCACCACCACCGGCGGCGCTGCCCGCGTGCTGCAGTGGATGGAGCTGTATCACCAGACCGAATGGCCAGAGCTGAAGGTGTACTTCACTTCGGTCACCGACCACTGGGCCACCATGACCCTGTCCGGCCCTAACAGCCGCAAGCTGCTGAGCGAGCTGACCGACATCGACATGGACAAGGAAGCCTTCCCGTTCATGACCTGGAAGGAAGGCAACGTCGGTGGCGTGCCGGCCCGCGTGTTCCGTATCTCGTTCACCGGCGAGCTGTCGTACGAAGTGAACGTGCAGGCCAACTACGCCATGGGCGTGCTGGAACAGATCATCGAGGCCGGCAAGAAGTACAACCTGACCCCGTATGGCACCGAGACCATGCACGTACTGCGTGCAGAGAAGGGCTTCATCATCGTGGGCCAGGACACCGATGGTTCGATGAACCCGGACGACCTGAACATGAGCTGGTGCGTTGGCCGCAACAAGCCGTTCTCGTGGATCGGCCTGCGTGGCATGAACCGCGAAGACTGCGTACGTGAGAACCGCAAGCAGCTGGTGGGCCTGAAACCGGTCGACCCGACCAAGTGGCTGCCGGAAGGCGCCCAACTGGTGTTCGACCCGAAACAGCCGATCCCGATGGACATGGTCGGCCACGTCACCTCCAGCTACGCGTCCAACTCCCTGGGCTACTCGTTCGCCATGGGTGTGGTCAAAGGCGGCCTCAAGCGCATGGGCGAGCGTGTCTACTCGCCGCAGGCGGATGGCAGCGTGATCGAGGCGGAAATCGTGTCTTCGGTGTTCTTCGATCCGAAGGGTGAGCGGCAGAACGTCTAAGGCCCCGGATGGCGGCGCAGCCTGATTGCACGGCTGCGCTGCCCTGACGAACAAGAATTCAAGGCAGGTAAGAAATGAGCGCTATCAACGTCTTCCAGCAAAACCCCGGCGCCGAGGCCAAAGCCCAGTCGCCACTGCACCATGCCGACCTGGCCAGCCTGGTAGGCAAAGGCCGCAAGAACGCAGGGGTGACCCTGCGTGAACGCAAGTTCCTCGGTCACCTCACCCTGCGTGGTGATGGCCACAACCCGGAATTCGCCGCTGGCGTGCACAAGGCCCTTGGCCTGGAGCTGCCCGTGGCGCTGACCGTGGTCGCCAACAAGGACATGTCGCTGCAATGGGTCGGCCCAGATGAGTGGCTGCTGATCGTACCCGGCGGCCAGGAGCTGGCAGCGGAGCAAAAGTTGCGCGCGGCCCTTGAAGGCCAGCACATTCAGGTCGTCAATGTCAGTGGCGGGCAAAGCCTGCTGGAACTGCGCGGCCCGAACGTGCGCGACGTGCTGATGAAGTCCACCAGCTATGATGTTCACCCGAACAACTTCCCGGTGGGCAAGGCCGTGGGCACCGTGTTCGCCAAGTCGCAACTGGTGATCCGCCGCACTGCAGAAGACACCTGGGAGTTGGTAATTCGCCGCAGCTTCGCCGATTACTGGTGGCTGTGGCTGCAGGACGCTTCTGCCGAATACGGCCTGAGCATCGAAGCCTAAGGAGCAAGAACATGAGTCGGGCACCGGATACCTGGATTCTCACCGCCGACTGCCCGAGCATGCTCGGCACCGTCGACGTGGTGACGCGTTACCTCTTCGAGCAGCGCTGCTACGTGACGGAGCACCACTCCTTCGATGACCGGCAGTCGGGACGCTTCTTCATTCGCGTCGAGTTCCGTCAGCCGGACGATTTCGACGAGGCGGGCTTCCGGGCCGGCCTCGCCGAGCGCAGCGAAGCGTTCGGCATGGCTTTCGAGCTGACCGCACCCAACCACCGCCCCAAGGTGGTGATCATGGTGTCCAAGGCTGACCATTGCCTGAATGACCTGCTGTATCGCCAGCGCATTGGCCAACTGGGTATGGATGTGGTGGCCGTGGTGTCGAACCATCCTGACCTCGAACCCTTGGCGCATTGGCACAAGATTCCTTATTACCACTTCGCCCTCGACCCCAAGGACAAGCCTGGGCAAGAGCGCAAGGTGCTGCAGGTGATCGAGGAGACCGGTGCTGAGCTGGTTATTCTTGCCCGCTATATGCAGGTACTGTCGCCCGAGCTTTGCCGCCGTCTGGATGGTTGGGCGATCAATATTCACCACTCGCTGTTGCCGGGTTTCAAAGGCGCCAAGCCTTATCACCAGGCCTACAACAAGGGCGTGAAAATGGTCGGTGCCACGGCGCACTACATCAACAACGACCTGGATGAAGGGCCGATCATTGCCCAGGGTGTCGAGGTGGTGGATCACAGCCACTATCCCGAAGACCTGATTGCCAAAGGGCGGGATATCGAATGCCTGACACTGGCGCGGGCGGTGGGGTATCACATCGAGCGGCGGGTGTTCCTGAACGCCAACCGGACTGTCGTTCTGTAATAACCGGTACCGGCCTCTTCGCGGCTAAAGCCGCGCCTACAGGTACTGGCCCTTGGATGGGTGCGGTCCCTGTAGGCGCGGCGTTAGCCGCGAAGAGGCCCGCACAAGCCGCCGCTCTGTTTGCCCACATTCCCCAACGACACTCCTGCCGCTAAAAGGCATCTCTCTGTCGCTCCCAGTCAGTGCAGATCTCCCCATCCGGCCCACAATTCCCTCATTCCAGAAACACATGCCGCCCACGGATGGCGGCGCGTTCAACCACCGCTGCATAAATAAAAATCAAGCGAGGTAAGAGCATGTCTGGCAATCGTGGAGTGGTGTATCTCGGCGCTGGCAAGGTCGAAGTACAGAAGATCGACTACCCGAAAATGCAGGACCCGCGCGGCAAGAAAATCGAACACGGCGTCATCCTGAAGGTGGTCTCCACCAACATCTGCGGTTCTGACCAGCACATGGTCCGTGGCCGCACCACTGCCCAGGTCGGCCTGGTCCTGGGTCACGAAATCACCGGTGAAATCGTCGAGAAGGGCCGCGATGTCGAGCGCATGCAGATCGGCGACCTGGTATCGGTCCCGTTCAACGTCGCCTGCGGCCGCTGCCGCTCCTGCAAAGAGATGCACACCGGTGTCTGCCTCACCGTCAACCCGGCCCGCGCCGGCGGTGCCTACGGCTACGTCGACATGGGCGACTGGACCGGTGGCCAGGCCGAATACGTGCTGGTGCCGTACGCCGACTTCAACCTGCTGAAGCTGCCTGAGCGCGATAAGGCCATGGAAAAGATCCGTGACCTGACCTGCCTGTCCGACATCCTGCCCACCGGCTACCACGGTGCCGTAACCGCTGGCGTCGGCCCAGGCAGCACTGTCTACGTTGCCGGTGCCGGCCCGGTCGGCCTGGCCGCCGCTGCCTCGGCGCGCCTGCTGGGCGCCGCCTGCGTGATCGTCGGTGACCTGAACCCGGCTCGCCTGGCCCATGCCAAGTCGCAGGGCTTCGAAGTGGTCGACCTGTCCAAGGACACCCCGCTGCACGAGCAGATCGTCGACATCCTCGGCGAGCCGGAAGTGGACTGCGCCGTCGACGCCGTCGGCTTCGAGGCCCGTGGCCATGGCCACGAAGGTGCCAAACACGAGGCCCCGGCCACCGTGCTGAACTCGCTGATGCAAGTGACCCGCGTAGCCGGCAACATCGGTATCCCGGGCCTGTACGTGACCGAGGACCCGGGCGCAGTGGATGCCGCTGCCAAGATCGGCGCGCTGAGCATCCGCTTCGGCCTGGGCTGGGCGAAATCGCACAGCTTCCACACCGGCCAGACCCCGACCATGAAGTACAACCGCCAGCTGATGCAGGCGATCATGTGGGATCGGATCAACATTGCTGAAGTGGTGGGTGTGCAGGTGATCAACCTGGATCAGGCGCCGGAAGGGTATGGCGAGTTTGATGCGGGTGTGCCTAAGAAGTTTGTGATTGACCCGCACAAGATGTGGGGCGCGGCATAACCGCTTGGAGTCAGATGAAACCCCTCTTTCGAGGGGTTTTTTCATCTCGTCTTACGGTAGAACGGCCATCGAAGGCTAAAGCCACGAGATTCTCTGGTCGACCTGTCAAGGCCGGTCGCTGACTTCGATGCAACCGGCCGAGACTAGTAGGCAGCCCTGATGATCGCAGTGGCTTAAGAGGCTTGGGATTACATTTCAGAAACCGCTTCCAAGGAACATGAAATCGCGGGGGGTTGGAGTCTGATTGGTTCGCCGAACTCTCGCCAGTTCATCAGTTGGCGGCGAGGAATCTGCTTGGTATCCGGGTAGGCTGTTGTCTGTGGCGGGGACTGAGGCTGAGACTGCATTTTGAGCCTGCATGAACTTATCCATGTTGGTTTGGCGCTTAGCAGTCAGATCATCCCACTTGGTTATCTCAGCGCTACGCTTCAATTCGTTGTTCGTTATCTTGGCTTTTAGGGATTCTACGTAATGTGATGGCTGGTTCCCGTATTCATCAGGGTGGTTATTGCTCCTTCTTTCAATCTTCCAATGTCTCAAATCGACATTTAGCTGGCTGAGCTTCTCGTCATAATGGTAAATTCTTTTTTCGACCTTGATTATTTTGTTGTTCAGTAGCTCAAGTTTCTTGGCGTAGTGTTTGAAAGCTGAAATCGGACTGCGTTTAAAAATTGATACTAAGAAATGCCCAGTAGGGTCAGTGTTGTTAACAGGGTCGGCCATGCAATAAGCATAAGGATTTAATCCGCCCCTGCCGAACGGGCTCATTGTGTCCTGACTGCAGAAGCGCATCAGGGAGGGGCTAAACAACCTATATCCATTTCCCAGAGGGTACAGCATAGATACCGGGTCACACCGATGCCCGTTAAAGGCGAGCAACGACTTCATGACATGTTCATCAGAATAGCCGTAAGGCGAATAAGCTATGGTGTCTCGAGATAAACCTATAATTGAATTAGAGCGGTCGGTCTGTACTATTTTAGTCGGTTGTGTCTGCTCCATTTGGGCAATTGGTAATCCCAGAGCCCGCAGGGCCTTGTAGTTGCCTTGGGCGGAAACCTCATTAGATAATTGACCGGTTTGGTAAAAATACATGGAGGTTCGATTAGCCGCCTTTCCCGGCGGCATTGTGGTTGATCGATTTTTTTTACTATTCCTGTCTACGTTTTCAGCCATGATTTGATCCCGCCTCAGACTTTGCACTGAGTGTTTACGTTGCACTCCGCTGCCGGATGGTACAACTAGCATTTTTGCTAGGTAGTAAGCGGTCGGAACAAAACCCCAAACCACGAGTCAAACCCCTCGTTTCCCGGCCATCCCGGCCAACGAGGTCCCTCCCGATGAAAGCATTCACCCTGGCAACCCTGATGACCCTGGCTGCAAGCCCGGTGTTCGCCTTCAACCTCAGCGACGCTGCCAACGCCGTGTCCGCCATGCAAAACCAGAAACAACAAGGCCAGGTGCAGGCCCCCGAGGCGCAGGCCAATCTGCTCAATACCCTGGGCAGCCAGTTGAACATCACCCCCGAACAGGCGGTAGGCGGGGCAGGGGCCATGCTGGGGCTGGCGCGCAACAACCTTAGCAGCGATGACTATGGGCAACTGACCAAGGCGGTGCCAGGGCTGGACCTGCTGGCCGGTGCAAATGCGCTGGGCGGGTTAAGTGGGTTGAGTGATTTGCTGGGCAAGAACAGCGAAAGCCAGTCGGCCTTGAGCAATGCGCTGGGCAACAACGTGGAAAACCGCAGCGACCTGGACAGTGCGTTCAAGGCGCTGGGCATGGACACCGGGATGATCGGGCAGTTTGCGCCGTTGCTGCTGCAGTACCTGGGGCAACAGGGGATTGCCGGGGCGTTGTTGCAGAATCTGGGGAGTTTGTGGGCCACACCGGCGCCATTGGCTCAGCCCTCGGTCTGAAGGTCGGGTGAGGATTCTTGCGCAGTCTGCCCGGGCCTCTTCGCAGGGTACCCGCGAAGAGGCCCGGGCAGACACTTAAAAAACATCAGCTCATTTCCTGCCGTAGCTGCTCGATCCGCTGGTCCTTGGCCACCCACAACTGGTTGACCCAGGCCTGCACCGTTTGCCGAAACTCGGGATCATTCTCGTAATCCCCCGCCCACAACGCCGGGTCCAGCTCACGCACCTGAATGTCGATAATCACCCGGCTGATGCTGCCATTGAGCAAGTCCCAAAACCCCGGCGCCTTGTTGCCGGGGTACACGATGGTCACGTCCAGCAGGGCATCCAGCTGCTCGCCCAATGCGGCGAGCACAAACGCCACACCGCCCGCCTTGGGCTTGAGCAGGTAGCGATACGGCGACTGCTGCTCCTGGCGCTTGGCTTCGGTAAACCGGGTGCCTTCCAGGTAGTTGACCACCGTCACTGGCTGGCGCTTGAACAGCTCGCAGGCCGCCTTGGTGATTTCCAGGTCCTTGCCCTTGAGCTCCGGGTGCTTTTCCAGAAACGCCTTGCTGTAGCGCTTCATGAACGGGTAATCCAGCCCCCACCAGGCCAGGCCAAGCAACGGCACCCAGATCAGCTCCTTTTTCAGGAAGAACTTGAAGAACGGTGTCCGGCGGTTGAGGCTTTCGATCAGCGCCGGGATGTCGACCCAGGTCTGGTGGTTGCTCACGGCCAGGTACGAGGTGTCCTTGCGCAGGTTTTCCACACCGCGGATGTCCCACTGAGTAGGGATGCACAGGGCGAAGATGGCTTTGTCGATTTCCGACCAGGTTTCGGCCACCCACATCACCGCCCACGACGCGTAGTCGCGGCCACGGCCTGGCAACACCAGCTTTAGCAGGGCGAAGACCAGCAGCGGGCAGATCAACACCACGGTGTTGAGCAGCAGCAGGGTGGTAGTGAGAATGCCGGTCAGCAGGCGACGCATAAAGAGACTCTTGTTGTGGGAGATAAACGGTTGGCAATGATAAGCAGGGCGGTGGCCTACGCCAAATGTCCAATGCCCGACGGCGGGGACAAATGTTTCACATTATGTTGGTTAGGCTCGTGACAGCGAACCTATCTGCCCAGTGCAGTCTAAGCATTGACCCTCTCAAGGAAGCCTGCTTGTGAAATCTCTTTTAGCCATGTTGTCGCTGTTGGCGCTGCCGGTGATGGCCGCCGAACCCACTATCTACGGCCGTTACGAGAATATTGCCCTGCCTGAACTGGGCGAAACCCTGAAAGCCAAGATGGACACTGGCGCCTTCACCGCGTCGCTGTCGGCCAAGGATATCGAGCTGTTCACCCGCGATGGGGACGAGTGGGTGCGCTTCCGCCTGGCGACCAAGGAATCGGACGGCAAGGTGTACGAGCACAAGGTCTCGCGGATCAGCAAGATCAAGGGCCGTGCCGATGAAGAGGACGAAGGGGATGCGCCAGAGATCTCCAAGCGCCCGGTGGTCGACCTGGAGTTGTGCCTGGGGGATGTGAAGCGCACCGTCGAGGTGAATCTGGTGGACCGCAGCAACTTCAACTACCCGCTGCTGGTGGGTTCCAAGGCGCTGCGCGAGTTCAAGGCTGCGGTCAACCCGGCGAAGAAGTTCACTGCTGGCAAGCCAGGCTGCTGATCTGAAGCGTGCGCCATACAATGTAGGAGCGGGCTTGCCCGCGAACACACATAATGGGGTGTCAGGCACCGGCTTCGCCGGTGTTCGCGGGCAAGCCCGCTCCTACACTGAAATGTGCCAACCTTCAAAACCGCAAGGCCGGACGCCATGCCTCATATCCTCATCGTCGAAGACGAAGCCGCCATCGCCGACACCCTGGTCTACGCCCTGCAGGCTGACGGTCACAGCACCGAGTGGGTAACCCTGGGCAGTGCCGCCCTCGACCAGCAGCGCCAGCGCCCGGCCGACCTGGTCATCCTCGACATCGGCCTGCCCGACATCAGTGGCTTCGAAACCTGTCGCCAGCTGCGTCGGTTCACCGAGGTGCCGGTGATGTTTCTCAGCGCGCGGGACGGTGAAATCGACCGCGTCGTGGGCCTGGAAATCGGTGCCGACGACTACGTGGTAAAACCATTCAGCCCTCGTGAAGTGGCAGCGCGCGTTCGGGCGATCCTCAAACGCATGGCCCCGAGGGCCGAGGTTGTCGGCGAAACCACCTTGTTCCAGCTCGACACCTTGCGCATGCAGATTACCTACCGCAGCCAGCCGCTCACGCTGACCCGGCATGAGTTCCGCTTGCTGCAATGCCTGCTCGAACAACCGCAGCGGGTGTTCAGCCGCGAACAGCTGCTCGACGCTTTGGGCGTGGCCTCCGACGTGGGCTACGAGCGCACCATCGACAGCCATATCAAGAGCCTGCGCGCCAAGCTGCGCCAGGTAGCGGGTGACGCCGAGCCGATCCAGACCCATCGCGGCCTCGGTTACAGCTATAGCCCGGAGCACGCCTGATGCGCTTGGGCATTCGCATCTTTCTGGTGTACTTCCTGTTCGTCGGCTTGGCCGGTTACTTCTTGCTCAATACCGTACGCGAACAGATTCGCCCGGTAGTGCGCCAATCCTCCGAAGAAACCTTGGTAGACACTGCCAACCTGCTGGCAGAAATCCTGCGGGATGACGTCAAGGCTGGCACCCTGAACCAGGGCCGCCTGCCCGAGGTGCTCGAGGCCTACGGCTCGCGCAGCCCGGGCGCACAGATCTGGGGGCTGGCCAAGAACCAGGTCAGCCACCGCATCTATGTCACTGACGCCAAGGGCATCGTGTTGCTGGACTCCAGTGGCGAGGCCCTGGGCAAGGATTACTCGCAGTGGAATGACGTGCTGCTGACCCTGCGAGGCCAGTATGGCGCCCGCTCCACCCGCAGCGACCCCAACGACGAAAGCACCTCGGTGATGCACGTTGGCGCGCCGATCATCGACAACGGCAAGATCATCGGCGTTGTCACCGTCGCCAAGCCCAATAGCTCATTGCAACCCTACATCGACCGCTCCGAGCGGCGCCTGCTCACCCTGGGGCTAGGGCTGATCGGCCTGGGCTTGCTGATCGGCGCGGCTCTGTCGTGGTGGCTTGCGCGCTCGCTGCGCAAGTTGGCAGGTTATGCGCAGGCGGTCAGCGAAGGGGAACGTGCGGAGCTTCCGCATTACAAGGGCGGCGAGCTGGCGAACCTGGCACAGGCAGTGGAACGCATGCGCACCCAGCTGGAAGGCAAGGCCTATGTCGAGCGCTACGTGCACACCCTGACTCACGAGCTGAAAAGCCCGCTGGCGGCCATCCGTGGTGCTTCCGAGCTGTTGCAGGGCGAGGATATGCCCGCTGATCAGCGGGCACGCTTTGCCGGCAATATCGAGCGCGAGAGCGAGCGGTTGCAACAGATGATCGAGCGGCTGCTCAACCTGGCCAGGGTCGAGCAGATGCAGGCGCTGGAGGACGAGCAGCAGGTGGCGCTGGCGGCGTTGGTCGATGAGTTGCTGCTGGCCCATGCGGCGCGTATCGAAGGCGCCCGTTTGCAGGTACGTCAGCGGGTGCCTGCCACTTTGCGCTTGCTCTGCGATCCGTTTCTGATGCGCCAGGCGTTGGCCAATCTGCTCGACAACGCACTGGACTTCACTCCGGAAGGTGGCACGCTGCTGTTCGACCTGGAGCGCGATGGCGAACGGGTGGCGTTGAGTTTGTTCAACCAGGGGCAAGCGATACCGGCCTATGCCATCGGGCGGGTCAGCGAGCGGTTCTACTCGCTGCCGCGGCCCGGGAGCGGGCGCAAGAGTACCGGGCTGGGGCTGAACTTCGTGGCCGAGGTGATGCAGCTGCATGGCGGAGCCTTGGCGGTGGACAACGTCGATGGCGGGGTGCGGGTGCGGCTGTGGCTGCCGGTGCGGCGCATCAGCTGAGACAGCCGGGGCTGCACAGCAGCCCCAAATACACGTAAATCACACACGCGCTCCACAAAGCCTCCATGCAAGGCGCAGACACTGCGCCCAATGCCACAGGAGGCCACATGAACAAGACCCTCGGTTTCAAACTCGGCATGATCGCCATGCTGATGTTGCTGCTGCTCATCCCGCTACTGCTGATCAACGGCCTGATCGACGAACGCCAGGCCATGCGCGACGGCGTGTTGCGCGATATTGCCCAGAGCACCAGCTTCGACCAGCAACTCAGCGGCCCGCTGCTGGTGGTGCCGTACCGCAAGTACCAGCGCCGCTGGATCGAAAAGGACGGTGAGCGTACCCAGGAAACCAGCACCATCGCCGGCCACCTGTACTTCCTGCCGGAAACCTTCGACGCCGACCTGGGTGTGGACACCGAACTGCGCGCCCGAGGCATCTACCAGGCGCGGTTGTTTCACACCAAAGGCCGTATCAGCGGCCGCTTCAAGCTCCCGGCGCATTGGGGCATCGACAAGGACTTTGACGACTACCGCTTCGACACGCCGTTCCTGGTGGTGGGCATCAGTGATATCCGCGGTATCGAAAGTGCTCTGGAGCTGAGCATGGACGAGCAAAAAGTGCCGTTCGAGCCCGGCACCCAGCTCGACTGGATGCGCGGCGGCGTACACGCCAGCCTGCCGGGGCTGGACGGGCTACAGGCGCGAGCGTTCAGTTATGGCTTTGACCTGGCGCTGCAAGGTACCGGCCAGTTGCACGTGGTCCCCGTGGGCCGTACCAGCAGCGTGGACATGCGCGCCAACTGGCCGCACCCGAGCTTCGTCGGCAACTACTTGCCCAACCGCCGCGAAATCGATGCTCAAGGCTTCAGTGCCCATTGGCAAACCTCGTTCTTTGCCACCAACCTTGAGGATGCCATCCGCCAGTGCGCTAACGCCGGGCAGTGTACGGATTTCAGTGAGCGTAGCTTTGGCGTGAGTTTTATAGACCCGGTGGACCAGTACCTGAAAAGCGAGCGGGCAATCAAATACGCGTTGTTGTTCATTGCCCTGACCTTTGCCGGCTTCTTCCTGTTCGAGGTAATGAAGAACCTGAGCGTGCACCCCGTGCAGTACATCCTGGTGGGCGTGGCGCTGGCGTTCTTCTACCTGCTGCTGCTGTCGTTATCCGAGCACATTGGCTTTGGCCTGGCGTATGGGCTGTCGGCTTCGGGCTGTGTGCTGCTGATCGGCTTCTACCTGAGCCATGTTTTACGCAGCCTGTGGCGAGGGGTGGGTTTTGCAGCGGGTTTGGCGGCGTTGTACGCGCTGCTCTTCGGGCTGCTGAGTGCCGAAGACTATGCGCTGCTGATGGGGTCGCTGTTGTGTTTCGGCTTGCTTGGGGTGTTCATGGTGCTGACCCGGCGGCTGGACTGGACGCGTGTGGGGAGGGCGGCATGAGGGAGGATAGAGAGATCGGGCGCTGGTTGGCGCTCAGGATCGGGCTGTTGTTTCCTGTGATACCGAGGTGAGGCCTTCGCGGGCACGCCCGCTCCCACAAGCCCACCACAGATAGCGCACACTGTGGAAAACCTTGTAGGAGCGGGTTTACCCGCGAAGGGGCCCTCAGGCCACTGGCGCTGTAGCGACCATCGATGGCCGCTTGACCACCTCGGCATACCACGCCGCCAACCCAGGCTGGTGCTCGCGCCAGCCAAACCCGGGCTGACGCAAATCCAGATAGCCCAGCGCACAGGCCACACCAATCGCCGCCAGGTCGAAGCCGGAGATCAGCTCCGGCAAGTGCTCCTGCTCCAGGTTGGCCAGGCTACGGCGGATCTTGTCACCCTGCGCCTGCAGCCAGCCATCCCAGCGCTTGTCTTCTGGCCGCAGGAAGCTCTCATACCGGCTCGACACCGCCGCATCCATGATCGCATCGGCCTGTGATACCAAGGTCATGCGCCGCCAGCGCGCCGAACCTTCACGCGGCAGCAGCGGCAGGCCAACGTGCTGCAGGTCGAGGTACTCGCAGATTACCCGGCTGTCGTGCAGCACGGTGCCGTCTTCCAGGCGCAGGGCCGGGATCTTGCCGATCGGGTTGTCCTGGTTGAGCTGCGGGTCGCCGCTCACCGGGCTGATGTTCACCGGCTGCAGCTGCACACGCTCAAGCTGGCCGGTCTCGTGCAACACCACCATGACCTTGCGCACGAAAGGCGACAACGGCGAGTGGAACAGGGTCATCGTGCTCATGCTTCAGTTACCTTGCAGGCTGGGTGGCAGGCACACGCCGGTGCCGCCGATGCCGCAGTAGCCGTCCGGGTTCTTGGCCAGGTACTGCTGGTGGTAGGCCTCGGCGAAATAGACGGTCGGTGCCTGGTCGATTTCGGTGGTGATTTCGCCGAAGCCGGCCTTGCTCAGCTCGGCCTGGAAGGCGTCGCGGCTGGCCTTGGCCTGTTCCAGCTGTTCCGGGCTGGTGCAGTAGATGGCCGAGCGGTACTGGGTGCCGATGTCGTTGCCCTGGCGCATGCCTTGGGTCGGGTTGTGCAGCTCCCAGAACATTGCCAGCAGTTCGCGGTAGCTGACCTTGTCCTTGTCGAACACCACCAGCACCACTTCGGTGTGGCCGGTCAGGCCCGAGCAGACTTCTTCGTAGGTAGGGTGCGGGGTGAAGCCGCCGGCGTAGCCGACCACGGTGCTGACCACACCTTCACGCTGCCAGAAGCGGCGCTCCGCGCCCCAGAAGCAACCCAGGCCGAAGATGGCGAAGTCGATGGCGCCTTCGAAGAACGGGCCGAGCAGCGGGGTGTCTTTGAAGACGTAGTGGAACTCGGGCAGGCTCATTGGTGTGTCGCGGCCAGGCAGGGCCTGTTCCGCAGTTGGCATGACGTTTTTGTTCACCAGGATTTCCGAACGCAGGACCATGGCCGTTCCTCTGTATGTCATTGAGATGGGGGCTGGGGCCTTCGCGGGTAAACCCGCGAAAGGGCCCGAATGGCTTCTATAGTGCCCGAGGATTACGCAGCTGTCAGGCCACCGGGCCACGCGGATAGCGCTTCAGCCGTTCGGCCAGCTCGCGCCCGGGAATCGGCCGGTCGAACAGGTAGCCCTGGCCCACATCGCAGCGGTGACGGCGTAGGAATGCCAGCTGCTCCGGCGTCTCGATCCCTTCGGCCACCACCTTCAGCTTCAGGTTGTGGGCCATGGCCACCACCGCCGAGGTGATTTCCATGTCGTCCTGGTTGTCGGGGATTTCGTTGATGAAGCTGCGATCGATCTTGAGGATGTCGATCGGAAACTTCTTCAGGTAGCTCAGCGACGAATAGCCGGTGCCGAAGTCGTCCATGGCCAAGGTCAGGCCCAGGGCCTTCAGCTCGTCCAGCTGGCGGTGGGTGTCTTCGCTGGCTTCCAGCAGCAGGCCTTCGGTCAACTCCAGCTCCAGCAGGTGCGGGGGCAGGGCTTCTTCCTTGAGGATGGTGCTGATCGACGCCACCAGGTCCGGGTCGGAGAACTGTTTGGGCGACAGGTTGATGGCTACATGCAGGTTGCCCAGGCCGGCCTTGCGCAGTTGCTGGCTCATGCAGCACGCCTGGCGCACTACCCATTTGCCGATAGGGATGATCAGGCCGGTTTCCTCGGCCACGCTGATGAACTGGTCCGGGCGGATCATGCCGCGTTCGGGGTGGTTCCAGCGCAGCAGCGCTTCCAGGCCCAGCAGGCGACCGCTGCGCAGGCACAGCTTGGGCTGGTAGAACACGTCCAGCTCATTCTGGGTCAGGGCACGGCGCAGGTTGTTCTCGACGAACAGCTTGTAGCTGGCTTCGGCGTTGAGCACTTCGGTAAACACCTGTACCTGGTGTTTACCGTTGGCCTTGGCCTTGTGCAATGCAAGGCCGGCATTCTTCATCAGGCTGGCCGGGTCGACGCCGTGCAACGGTGCACAGGCCAGGCCTACCGAGGCGGTGACGTTGATCAGCTGGTTGTCGACGAACATCGGCTTGTCGAGGGTGCACAGCAACTGCTGGGCGACGCCTTGGCCATCTTCAAGGCTGGTGTGGTCGAGCAGCACGGCGAACTCGTTACTGGCAAAGCGCGCCAGGATGCCACCGCTGTGCAGGCTGTTGCGCAAACGCCTGGCCAGGCTGATCAACAGCTTGTCGCCGGTCTGGTGGCCTAGGCTGTCGTTGATGCGCTTGAAGTTGTCGATGTCCACCAGCAGCAGGCACATCGAGCTTTCGCCATCGCGGGCGAAGCGCTCGTCCAGGCTGCGGATGAACGCCGGGCGGTTGCCCAGGTTGGTGAGGTTGTCGGTGTAAGCCAGGCGTTCGATGCGTTGTTGGGCCAGCTTGGTCTGGGTGACGTCTTCGTAGATGCCGATGTAGTGGGTCAGCTCACGGTTGTCACCGTACACCTTGGAAATCGACAACTGGCCCCAGTACGGCTCCAGGTTTTTGCGCCGGCTCTTAAACTCGCCCTGCCAACTGTTGCCCATGGCCAGGCTCGACGGCGAGTCGAACAGCAGTTCGCTGAGGTTCTCCAGGGCCGGTAGCTCGCCCAGCTGGCGGCCCTGCACTTCGTCGGTACTGTACTGGGTGATGGCGGTGAAGCTGGGGTTGACGTACTCCACCCGGCCGTCGCGGTTCACCAGCAGAAAGGCGCTGGCGCTCTGCTCGACCGCACGCTGGAACAGGTGCAGGGCGCTGGCCGCAGCCCGTCGTTTGTGGTTTGTGATCACTTGGGCGAACTGGTCGGCCAGCTCGCCGGCAAAGGCAATTTCGTCCGACTGCCAGGCCCGTGGCTGGCCGGTTTGCTCCAGGCACAGCACGCCAATCACCTGGCCATCGACACGGATGCTGGCGTCGAGCATGGCCTTGTTTTCCGGGCGCATGCTTTGCGCCAGGGCGCGGGTGCGCGGGTCGTGGCCGGCGTTGTGAGCGTCGATGGCGCGGCTTGCGTGCAGTGCATCCAGGTAGTCGGGGAAGCGGCTGGCATCGATGGCTTCGGGCTGGCGGTGCTCCTGTGCGTCGCGGTACCAGGCGATGATCGGTTCCAGGCGTTGGTCTTCCAGGTGCCAGATGCTGGCGCTGTCGACCTTGTAGATTTCGCAGGCGCTCTGGGTGATCAGCTGGGCCGCTTCGAGCAGCGAGTTGCCCGCGCTGTAGCGATGGCGGGCGAGGCGCAGGATAAGGTCCTGCTGGCCGCGCACCCGCTCCAGGTGCTCCAGTTGTTCTTGCTGCGTGCGCTGGTTCAGCTGCAGGGCCAGTTGCAGGCGGTTGTTGCGTGACTCCAGGTCGCTGGCGCCGGGTTCGCCGGTCTCTTCCTGCTGGTCGTCGAGCACGCTCAGGTAGCCGCGCAACAGCTGGCGGTTGTGTTGCTTGTAGGCTTCACCCGCTTCCAGCAGGCGCAGCGAGGTGCTCGGCGTGTGCAGGGTGTAGCGCACGCGATAGTAGCCGCGCTGGGCCAGTTGCAACTGGATTTCGTCGTGCAGCCGGTAGCGTGCCTCGGGTTCCATCAGGCTGGCGTAGGGCGCGTCAATCAGGGCACATAACTCGCCGGTTTTCAGGCCGAACTGGCGCTCACAGGCTGGGTCAAGGTAGAGCATGGCCCAGGTGGCTTCGTTGAGCCTTTCGAAACGCAGCATGCCGAGCCGCGAGGGCACGGGTAACTGTGTCACGACCTCGGCCGCCACACGGCTGGCGGCATCGGGTTGGCTTTTCATCGAAGACTCGCTTGAAGAGGGAACGCTGCCTTGTGGCTGCGGCGGATTTGGCAAGGTTGCATCATGTCCCGAGGGCTGGCAAGCGGCCATGCTTGATGCTGTGGACAGGTTATCGGCTGACGTGGCCGATTCTGCAGTTTGGCTGGAGATTTTGGGGCCGCTTTGCGGCCCATCGCGACACAAGGCCGCTCCCACAGGGATCGCGCCAGCTTTTAGAAATTGAGCAAGACAGTTACTCCCACAATGTGGACTGCGATTGCCTGTGGGAGCGGCCTTGTGTCGCGAAAGGAGGGCGAAGCCCTCCCAGCTTTTTCCAGGCAAAAAAAAGCCCCGCCAATCGACGGGGTTGAGGTACGAGCGTGGCAGCTCGAAAAGGGTACTGCCCCTCGCAAGGAGGGGCAGTGTGCTGGCTTACAGCAGCATGGTGCGGATATCGCCCAGCACGTCGCCCAGGCGCTTGGTGAAGCGCGCGGCGGCAGCGCCGTTGATCACACGGTGATCGTAGGACAGCGACAGCGGCAGCATCAGCTTTGGCTGGAAGGCCTTGCCATCCCAGACTGGCTGCATGGTCGCCTTGGAGACGCCCAGGATAGCCACTTCCGGCGCGTTGACGATCGGCGTGAAGCCGGTGCCGCCAATGTGGCCGAGGCTGGAGATGGTGAAGCAAGCGCCTTGCATCTCGTCGGCCGACAGCTTCTTGGTGCGCGCCTTCTCGGCCAGTGCAGCGGCTTCGGCAGCCAGTTGCAGCAGGCTCTTCTGGTCGACGTTCTTGATCACAGGGACCAGCAGGCCGTCCGGGGTGTCCACGGCAAAGCCGATGTGCACGTACTTCTTGCGGATGATGGCCTTGCCGCTTGGCGCCAGCGAGCTGTTGAAGTCCGGCAGTTCCTTGAGCAGGAAGGCGCAGGCCTTGAGCAGCAGAGGCAGCACGGTCAGCTTCACGCCAGCTTTCTCGGCCACGGCCTTCTGCGCAACGCGGAAGGCTTCCAGCTCGGTGATGTCGGCAGAGTCGAACTGGGTCACGTGCGGCACGTTGAGCCAGCTGCGGTGCAGGTTGGCAGCACCGACCTGCATCAGGCGGGTCAGGGCCACTTCTTCCACTTCACCGAACTTGCTGAAGTCCACGGCAGGGATCGGCGGGATGCCAGCACCACCGGTCGCACCGGCGGCTGCCGGCGCTTCCTTGGCCTTCTGCATCATGGCCTTGACGTAGACCTGCACGTCTTCTTTCAGGATGCGACCGTGCGGGCCGGTGGCAGCAACTGCACCCAGCTCGACACCGAATTCACGGGCCAGCTGACGAACAGCGGGGCCTGCGTGAACCTTGGCATTGCTGCCAGCGGCCGGTGCGGTAGCAGCCGGTGCAGGGGCAGCAGCCGGGGCTGCAGCGGCAGGTGCGGCAGCCGGAGCAGCCTCAGCCTTGGCTGGTGCAGGAGCAGCAGCCGGTGCCGGCGCGGCAGCCGGGGCGGCACCCGCCACTTTCAGCTTGAAGATCAGGTCGCCAGTGCCGACTTCGTCTTCCAGCTTGCACAGCACTTCTTCGACCACGCCGGCGGCCGGCGACGGGATTTCCATGGAAGCCTTGTCGGACTCCAGGGTAATCAGCGACTGGTCGGCTTCGACGGTGTCGCCGACCTTGACCAGCACTTCGATGATCTTGGCCTTGCCCGACGAACCGATGTCCGGCACGTGGATGTCCTGCACGCTGGCAGCAGCCGGGGCTGCGGCCGGAGCAGCCGGAGCGGCTTCAGCGGCTGGCGCTGGCGCCGCAGCCGGAGCAGCGGCAGCGGCCGGAGCCTCAGGGGCCGCAGCAGCGGCGCCCTCGGCTTCCAGGACCAGCAGCTCGTCGCCTTCTTTCAGGCGGTCGCCCAGCTTGACCTTCAGTTCCTTGATGACGCCGGCCTTGGGCGCCGGAATTTCCATGGAGGCCTTGTCGGACTCCAGGGTCAGCAGGCTCTGGTCAGCCTCGATACGATCACCGACCTTGACGAACAGCTCGATGATTTCACCTTCACCGCTGCCGATGTCAGGTACGCGAATGAGTTCGCTCACTTAAAAATACTCCTCAGCAGTCCAGTGGGTTGCGCTTGTCCGGGTCGATACCGAACTTGACGATAGCGTCTGCAACAACCTTGGGTTCGATCTCGCCACGGTCAGCCAGGGCTTCCAGGGCAGCCAGCACCACGAAGTGGCGGTCGACTTCGAAGAAGTGACGCAGCTTCTTGCGGCTGTCGCTGCGACCGTAACCGTCGGTACCCAGGACTTTGAACTCTTTGCTCGGTACCCACTGGCGAATCTGCTCGGCGAACAGCTTCATGTAGTCGGTAGAGGCGATAACCGGGCCTTTGCGACCGTTCAGGCACTGCTCGACGTAGGTCTGCTGTGGCTTCTGGCCAGGCTTCAGGCGGTTGGCGCGTTCCACGGCCAGGCCGTCGCGGCGCAGTTCGTTGAAGCTGGTGACGCTCCACACGTCGGCACCGACGTTGAACTCTTCACGCAGGATCTTCGCGGCTTCGCGGACTTCGCGCAGGATGGTGCCGGAGCCCATCAGCTGTACGTGGTGTGCGGCTTCGCGGGTGTCCTCTTCCAGCAGGTACATGCCCTTGATGATGCCTTCCTCGACACCGGCCGGCATGGCTGGCTGCTGGTAGGATTCGTTCATCACGGTGATGTAGTAGAAGATGTCCTGTTGCTCTTCGGTCATCTTCTTCATGCCGTCCTGGATGATCACCGCCAGCTCGTAGCCGTAGGTCGGATCGTAGGTGCGGCAGTTCGGGATGGTGCCCGCCATCATGTGGCTGTGACCGTCTTCGTGCTGCAGGCCTTCACCGTTGAGGGTGGTACGGCCGGCGGTACCGCCGATCAGGAAGCCACGGGTGCGGCTGTCGCCAGCGGCCCAGGCCAGGTCGCCAATACGCTGGAAACCGAACATCGAGTAGAAGATGTAGAACGGCAGCATCGGCTGGTTGTGGCAGCTGTACGAGGTACCGGCAGCGATGAACGACGACATGGCGCCGGCTTCGTTGATGCCTTCCTCGAGGATCTGGCCCTTCTTGTCTTCGCGGTAGAACATCACCTGGTCTTTATCAACTGGCTCGTAGAGCTGGCCGACCGACGAGTAGATGCCCAACTGGCGGAACATGCCTTCCATACCGAAGGTACGGGCTTCGTCCGGGATGATCGGGACGATGCGCTGGCCGATGTCCTTGTCCTTGACCAGCTGCGCCAGAATACGCACGAAGGCCATGGTGGTGGAGATTTCGCGGTCGCCCGAGCCGTCCAGGATCGCTTTCAGCGTTTCCAGTGGCGGGGTCGGCACGCTGAAGCTCTTGGCACGGCGCTGTGGTACGAAGCCACCCAGGGCTGCGCGGCGCTCGGCCAGGTACTTGGCTTCGGCAGAGCCTTCTTCCGGCTTGAAGAACGGCAGGTTCTCCAGGTCGGCATCCTTGACCGGGATGTCGAAGCGGTCACGGAAGTGACGCAGGCTGTCGACGTCGACCTTCTTGGTGTTGTGCGCGGTGTTCTTGGCTTCGCCAGCACCGGTGCCGTAACCCTTGATGGTCTTGGCCAGGATGACGGTCGGCTGCTCTTTGTGGTTCACAGCCTGGTGATACGCCGCGTAGACCTTGTACGGGTCGTGACCGCCACGGTTGAGCTTCCAGATCTCTTCGTCGGACAGGTCTTCGACCATGGCCTTGAGTTCCGGGGTGTTGAAGAAGTGCTCGCGAACGTACGCGCCGTCTTTGGCTTTGTAGTTCTGGTATTCGCCGTCGATGACTTCGTCCATGCGGCGCTGCAGGGCACCGTTGGTGTCCTTGGCCAGCAGTGGGTCCCAGAAACGGCCCCAGACGACTTTGTTGACGTTCCAGCCACCGCCACGGAACACGCCTTCGAGTTCCTGGATGATCTTGCCGTTGCCGCGAACCGGGCCGTCGAGGCGCTGCAGGTTGCAGTTGATGACGAAGATCAGGTTGTCCAGCTTCTCGCGGCCGGCCAGGGCGATTGCACCCAGGGATTCCGGCTCGTCGCACTCACCGTCGCCCATGAAGCACCAGACCTTCTGCTTGCCGGCCGGGATGAAGCCACGGGCTTCCAGGTACTTCATGAAGCGTGCCTGGTAGATCGCCTGGATTGGGCCCAGACCCATCGAAACGGTCGGGAACTGCCAGAAGTCAGGCATCAACCATGGGTGCGGGTACGAAGACAGGCCGTTGCCGTCCACTTCCTGACGGAAGTTGTTCATCTGGTCTTCGCTGATACGGCCTTCCATGAAGGCACGGGCGTAGACGCCAGGCGAAGCGTGGCCCTGGAAGAAGACCAGGTCGCCGCCGTGTTCTTCGGTAGGGGCCTGGAAGAAGTAGTTGAAGCCGATGTCGTACAGGGTGGCACTGGAGGCGAAGCTAGAGATGTGTCCGCCCAGGTCCGAGTCTTTCAGGTTGGTACGCATGACCATGGCCAGCGCGTTCCAACGCACCATCGAGCGAATGCGGCGTTCCATGAACAGGTCGCCAGGCATGCGTGCTTCGTGGGTGACAGGGATGGTGTTGCGGTATGGCGTGGTGATCGCATACGGCAGCTGGGAGCCACTACGGGTGGCCAGCTCGCCCATACGGGTCATCAGGTAATGAGCGCGGTCTTCGCCTTCTTTGTCGAGGACCGACTCCAGGGCATCCAGCCATTCCTGGGTTTCGATTGGATCGAGGTCTTGCATGGCTTGCTCCAGGGCGGAAAGGCAACCAGAATCGATTGCCTGAGATTGCGACTGGCCTTATGGGCAGACGTCGTGAATTCTTGGATTACCGGGGTGTCTTCCGGCGCGTTGTAGTTTTACTACATTTGCTTTCGCATTTCATGCTTTTACACGACACGAGTAGTAGTAAAACTACATTTGTGCGACGTTTGGTCGCACCTTGGCTTGTGAGGAAAAACGTTCATGTTGGTTGGCATTGTGTCGCGAACGGGTGGTTCTTGATGTTTGTTGCCAAGTTTTCGTTTTTTTCAGCTATTTCCAACTTTTGTACGACAGTCCAACCGTGGTCCGGCTTCCCCTTGGCCGCTTTTTCCCCTCTATTTCACGCCGATCAAGGATAGACCATGCGCCTACCTTTGCCCTCCGATCTGCCTGCCACCTTGCAGCCGCTGGTCACTCGCAACCAGCAGTTCATCAGCGATGCCGTGGCCGGCCACCCCGAACTCGACCTGCAGGCCTGGAGCCCGCTGCACCGGCAGCAGTTCGACCAGGTGGCTGCTGCCAGCGAGTTCGTGCTCAGCCTGGCCCAGCGCGAGCCCGCCATGCTGTTCGCCCTGCTGGCCAGTGGCGAGCTGGAGCGGCGATACGCCCCGGGTGAGCTGCGCGGGCAAATCGCCGCAACAGCCCAGGCGGCACAGAGCGAGGACGAGCTGGCGCGCAATCTGCGCCGCGCGCGCAACCGCCAGCAGTTGCGCATTATCTGGCGCGACATTACCCGTCAGGCGGAACTTGGCGAAACCTGCCGCGACCTGTCGGACCTTGCCGATGCGGCCATCGACGAAGCCTACCAATGGCTGTACCCGCGCCATTGCCAGCAATTCGGGACGCCCATCGGCAACCGCAGCGGCCAGCCGCAGCACATGGTGGTGCTGGGCATGGGCAAGCTGGGAGCGGTAGAGCTTAACCTGTCGTCGGACATCGACCTGATCTTCGGTTTCCCCGAGGGCGGTGAAACCGAAGGGGTGAAGCGCTCGCTGGATAACCAGGAGTTCTTCACGCGCCTGGGCCAAAGGCTGATCAAGGCGCTGGACCCGGTTACCGTCGACGGCTTTGTATTCCGCGTTGACATGCGCCTGCGTCCCTATGGTTCGGCGGGTGCCCTGGTGCTCAGCTTCAATGCACTGGAGCAGTACTACCAGGACCAGGGCCGTGACTGGGAACGCTACGCGATGATCAAGGCGCGGGTGGTGGCCGGCGACCAGGCGGCCGGCGCGCAGCTGCAGGAGATGCTGCGCCCGTTCGTGTACCGCCGCTACCTGGACTTTTCCGCAATCGAAGCGCTGCGCACCATGAAGCAGCTGATCCAGCAGGAAGTGCGGCGCAAGGGCATGGCCGAGAACATCAAGCTGGGTGCCGGTGGTATTCGCGAAGTGGAATTCATTGCCCAGGCTTTCCAGCTGATCCACGGCGGGCGTGACCTCAGCCTGCAGCAGCGGCCGTTGCTCAAGGTGCTGGCCACCCTGGAAGGCCAAGGCTACCTGCCGCCAGCAGTGGTGGCCGAGTTGCGCGAGGGCTATGAGTTCCTGCGCTACACCGAGCACGCCATCCAGGCCATTGCCGACCGCCAGACGCAAATGTTGCCGGAAGGTGAGACCGATCAGGCACGCGTGGCCTATGTGCTCGGTTTTGCCGACTGGCAGAGCTTCCACGACCAGCTGATGTACTGGCGTGGCCGTATCGACTGGCATTTCCGCCAGGTCATTGCCGACCCGGATGATGAAGACGGCGAAGGCGAACTGGTGGTGGGTGGTGAGTGGTCGCCGTTGTGGGAGCAGGCGCAGGATGAAGAAGCCGCTGGCCGGCAATTGCAAGAGGCTGGCTTCAAGCAACCCGCCGAAGCCTTGAGGCGCCTGGCCGGGCTGCGCTCCAGCCCGCAGTTGCGCTCGATGCAGCGCATCGGCCGTGAGCGACTTGACGCATTCATCCCACGGCTGCTTGCCCAGGCGGTGGAGCATGACAACCCCGACCTGGTGCTTGAGCGGGTGTTGCCATTGGTCGAGGCTGTGGCAAGGCGTTCTGCCTACCTGGTACTGCTGACCGAAAACCCCGGTGCCTTGCGCCGTTTGCTGACGCTGTGCGCCGCCAGCCCGTGGATTGCCGAGCAGATTGCCCTTTACCCGCTGCTGCTCGACGAACTGCTCAATGAGGGCCGCTTGTTCAGCCCGCCCTTGGCGCCAGAACTGGCCAGCGAGCTGCGCGAGCGCCTGACGCGCATCCCCGAGGACGACCTGGAGCAGCAGATGGAGGCGCTGCGCCATTTCAAGCTGGCCCACAGCCTGCGCGTGGCCGCCTCGGAAATCAGCGGCAACCTGCCGTTGATGAAAGTCAGCGACTACCTGACCTGGCTGGCGGAAGCCATCCTCGACCAGGTGTTGGCCTTGGCCTGGCGCCAGACCGTGGCCCGCCACGGCCAACCCAAGCGCAGCGACGGCAGCCTGTGCGACCCGGGTTTCATCATCATCGGTTACGGCAAGATGGGCGGCCTGGAGCTCGGCCACGGTTCGGATCTGGACCTGGTCTTCATCCATGATGGCGATCCGCAGGCGGAAACCGACGGTGCGAAGCCTATCGACAGCGCGCAGTTCTTCACGCGTCTGGGGCAGCGCATCATCCACTTGCTGACCACCCAGACCAACTCGGGCCAACTGTACGACGTGGATATGCGCCTGCGCCCGTCCGGCGCCTCGGGCCTGCTGGTCAGCTCGCTGGGCGCCTTCGAGCGCTACCAGCAGAACGAAGCCTGGACCTGGGAACACCAGGCGCTGGTGCGGGCCCGCGTGCTGGTGGGTTGCAAGCAGGTGGGTGCGGCATTCGAAGGTGTGCGCGCCAAGGTACTGGGCCAGGCTCGCGACCTGGAAAAGCTGCGCGGTGAGGTGAGTGAAATGCGCGCCAAGATGCGTGACAACCTCGGTACCAAGGCTACGGCAGCCGGTACCGCGGCGAACGCCTTCGACGCCGGTGTACCCTTCGATATCAAGCAGGATGCCGGCGGTATCGTCGATATCGAATTTATGGTGCAATACGCCGCTTTGGCCTGGTCCCATGACCATCCGGCCATACTTCGATGGACCGATAACATCCGCATTCTGGAAGAGCTGGAGCAGGCGAACCTGATGCCGGCCAGTGACGCGGTGCTGTTGCGTGAAGTGTACAAGGCGTTCCGCTCGGCCTCCCACCGCCAGGCCCTGCAGAAGCAGGCCGGGGTGATCGATGCGGCACAGTTTGCCGATGAACGCCGTGAAGTGCGGCGGATCTGGGGTGAACTGGGGCTGACTTGAGATTGTTGGGGCCGCTGTGCGGCCCTTTCGCGACACAAGGCCGCTCCCACCATTGGCCGGCGTATGCAGTACCTTTTGTGGGAGCGGCCTTGTGTCGCGAAAGGGCTGCAAAGCAGCCCCAAAGGCTCATGCCTCACCACCGGTGTTACACTGTCGGCCACATAGCCTGAATATAAAGAGGGGAGGCCAGGCTGTACCGCAGCCTGTAGCCTCCCCGAGCGTTTCTGGACTAAGCATGAGAATACTGATCATTGGCCCCAGCTGGGTCGGCGACATGGTGATGGCGCAGACCCTGTTCCAGTGCCTGAAACAGCAGCACCCCGACTGCGTGATCGACGTGCTGGCCCCTGAATGGAGCCGGCCGATCCTCGAACGCATGCCTGAAGTGCGTCAGGCCTTGAGCTTCCCGCTCGGTCACGGCGCGCTGGAGCTGGCCACACGTCGGCGCATCGGCAAGTCCCTGGCCGGCCAGTACGACCAGGCTATCCTGCTGCCCAACTCGCTCAAGTCGGCGCTGGTGCCCTTTTTTGCCGGCATTCCCAAACGCACCGGCTGGCGCGGTGAAATGCGCTTCGGCCTGCTGAACGATGTGCGCAAGCTGGACAAGGCCCGCTATCCGCTGATGATCGAGCGCTTCATGGCCCTGGCTTACGCACCCGGCGCCGAGCTGCCGCAGCCATACCCGCGCCCCAACCTGCAGATCGAAGCGCAAAGCCGTGACGCCGCCCTGGCCAAGTTCGGCCTGGAACTGGACCGTCCGGTACTGGCGCTGTGCCCTGGCGCCGAGTTTGGCGAAGCCAAGCGCTGGCCGGCAGAGCACTATGCCGCTGTGGCCGATGCGATGATTCGCCAAGGCTGGCAAGTGTGGCTGTTCGGCTCGAAGAACGATCACCCGGTTGGTGAGCAGATCCGCGACCGGCTGATTCCGGGGTTCCGTGAAGAGTCGTCCAACCTGGCCGGTGAGACCTCGCTGGCCGAGGCCATCGACCTGATGTCCTGCGCCCATGCCGTGGTGTCCAACGATTCCGGTCTGATGCACGTGGCCGCTGCGCTGAACCGTCCGTTGGTGGCGGTGTACGGCTCGACTTCACCCGGCTTCACCCCACCGCTGGCCGAACAGGTGGAAGTGGTGCGCACCGGTATCGAGTGCAGCCCGTGCTTTGACCGCACCTGTCGCTTCGGCCATTACAATTGCCTGCGTCTGCTGGAACCGGGCAAAGTGATTGCCGCCCTGCACAGCCTCAGCGGACCGGACCTGATCGATACCGTGGCCGAGGTCGACTAAGTGCGGGTACTGATCATCAAGACCTCGTCGCTGGGGGATGTCATCCACACCCTGCCGGCGCTTACCGATGCCGCCCATGCCATTCCCGGCATCCGTTTCGATTGGGTGGTGGAAGAAGGCTTCGCCGAAATCCCCAGTTGGCACCCCGCGGTCGACCAGGTCATCCCGGTGGCGATCCGTCGCTGGCGCAAGAACCTTTGGCAAACCATCAAGAGTGGCGAGTGGAAGGCGTTCAAGCAGCGCGTGCGCGAGCGCAAGTACGACCTTGTGATCGACGCCCAGGGCCTGGTCAAGTCGGCCTGGTTGACCCGTTACGTGAAGGCACCCGTAGCCGGCCTGGATCGCTACTCGGCGCGCGAAGGCTGGGCCAGCCGCTTCTACGACCG
The DNA here is from genome assembly GCF_020911845.1 of Pseudomonas sp. CIP-10. NCBI lineage: Bacteria > Pseudomonadati > Pseudomonadota > Gammaproteobacteria > Pseudomonadales > Pseudomonadaceae > Pseudomonas > Pseudomonas sp. CIP-10. The sequence goes on from NZ_CP087160.1 coordinate 435,490, forward strand.
GCCTCTGTCGGTCGCTACCGGCCAGCACGCGGTGGAGCGGGTACGCCAACTGTTTGCCATGGCCCTGGCCTATGACCTGCCAGAAGGCATCGGCAACTACGGCCTGGACCTCGACCGCCTGCAACTGCCCCCGGCTGCGCCCTATGTGGTGTTCCTGCATGGCACCACCTGGGCGACCAAGCATTGGCCCGAAGCCTACTGGCGCGAACTGGCCGAGCGCATGGGCCGGCGCAAGCTGGAAGTGCGCCTGCCTTGGGGTAATCCGGCTGAGAAGGCGCGGGCCGAGCGAATTGCCCAAGGCTTGAACAACTGCCAGGTGCTCCCCAAATTGAACCTTGCCGGCGTCGCTCGTGTTCTGGCGGCGGCAAAGGCCTGCGTGGCGGTCGATACCGGCCTTGGCCACCTGGCGGCGGCACTCGATGTGCCCACCCTTTCGCTGTTTGGCCCAACCAACCCGGGCCTGACTGGCGCCTACGGACGGACCCAGATTCACCAGGCCAGTGACTGGCCTTGCGCTCCCTGCCTGCAGAAGAAGTGCACCTACAAACCGAGCGCCGATGACCTGGCCCGGTTCGATCTGAAACGCGAGTGGCCACTGTGCTTCACTCGCCTGAATCCCGAGCATGTGGCGAGCCGCTTGAGCGCGTTGCTGCTGGCTGAGGATGTCCGTTGATGCAACTGGCTTTCGTGCTTTACAAATATTTCCCCTTCGGCGGGCTGCAGCGCGATTTCATGCGCATTGCCCTGGAATGCCAGAAGCGGGGCCACCAGATCCGTGTGTATACGCTGATCTGGGAGGGTGACATTCCGCCGGGCTTCGAAGTGCTGGTGGCGCCGGTGAAGGCGATCTTCAACCACCGCCGCAACGAGAAGCTCAGCGCCTGGATGGCCGCCGACCTGGCCAAGCGCCCAGTCGACCGCCTGATCGGCTTCAACAAGATGCCGGGGCTGGACGTGTACTACGCCGCCGACGGCTGCTTCGAGGACAAGGCGCAGACCCTGCGCGGTGGCCTGTACCGCCGCTGGGGCCGCTACCGGCACTTTGCCGAGTACGAGCGTGCGGTGTTCGCCAAGGACGCCCATACCGAAGTGCTGATGATTTCCGAAGTGCAGCAGCCGCTGTTCATCAAGCATTACGGCACCCCAGTAGAACGCTTCCACCTGCTGCCGCCAGGCATTTCCCAGGATCGCCGTGCGCCGGCCAATGCCGCCGAGATCCGCGCTGAGTTCCGCAAGGAATTCAACCTGGGGGATGACGACCTGCTGCTGGTGCAGATTGGCTCAGGCTTCAAGACCAAAGGTGTGGACCGCAGCCTCAAGGCACTGGCCGCGCTGCCGTCGGCCCTGCGCAAACGCACCAGGCTGATGGTGATCGGCCAGGACGACCCCAAGGTATTCCAGCTGCAAAGCGCTACCCTGGGTCTGGGCGACCAGGTGCAGTTCCTCAAGGGCCGTAGCGACATCCCGCGCTTCCTGCTGGGCGCCGACCTGCTGATTCACCCGGCGTACAACGAGAATACCGGTACGGTGCTGCTCGAAGCGTTGGTCGCCGGCTTGCCGGTGCTGGTGTCCAAGGTGTGCGGCTATGCCCACTACATTGCCGAGGCCGACAGCGGCCTGGTGCTGGACGAGCCGTTCGAACAAGAGCAGCTCAACGGCTATCTGCAGCGCATGCTCGAAGACCCGCAGGCGCGTGCCAGCTGGTCGCGCAATGGCTTGGCATTTGCCGATAGCGCCGATCTGTACAGCATGCCGCAGCATGCTGCCGACGTGATCCTGGGGCAAAAAACCGCATGAAGCTGATATTGGCCGAACCCTTCAAACGCCTGTGGGCCGGGCGTGATGCCTTCGACGCCGTGGAGGCGCTGCAAGGCGAGGTCTATCGCGAGCTGGAAGGGCGCCGCACGCTGCGCACCGAAGTGGCTGGCGAGGGCTTTTTCGTCAAGATCCACCGTGGCATCGGCTGGGGCGAGATTTTCAAGAACCTGTTCACCGCCAAGCTGCCGGTGCTCGGTGCCGGCCAGGAGTGGAAGGCCATCCAGCGCCTGCACGAGGTGGGTGTGCCTACCATGACCGCAGTCGCCTATGGCGAGCGTGGCAGCAACCCGGCCGCGCAGCACTCGTTCATCATCACTGAAGAGCTGGCGCCGACCATCAGCCTGGAAGACTTCAGCATCGACTGGGTCAAACAGCCGCCTGAGCCGCGCCTGAAGCGTGCACTGATCGCCGAGGTGGCGAAGATGACTGGCGGGATGCACCGCGCCGGGGTCAACCACCGCGATTGCTACATCTGCCATTTCCTGCTGCACACCGACCGACCGGTGACGGCGGATGACTTCAAACTGTCGGTGATCGACCTGCACCGCGCGCAAACCCGTGCCAGAATCAGCCGCCGCTGGCGCGACAAGGACCTGGCTGCGCTGTACTTTTCGGCCCTGGACATTGGCCTGACCCAACGCGACAAGCTGCGCTTCCTGCGCGGTTACTTCCAGCGTCCGCTGCGGCAGGTGCTGAAGGACGAAGCCGCGCTGCTCGCCTGGTTGGAGCGCAAGGCCCAGAAACTCTACGATCGCAAGCAACGCTATGGGGACGCACTCTGATGGCGAGTTGGACACTGGCGCCGGGGTACGAACACCTGGCGGCGGACTTCGGCAGCCTCGACGCGGTGTTCGCCCTCCAGGGCGAACGGCTGACCCGCGACCCGCTCAGTGAGGTGGTACGCATCGAGCGTGACGGGATCAACTACTACGTCAAGCGCTACACCGGGGCCGGCAAGCACATGCGCCGGTACCTGGGGCGGCCACGCATCAAGGCCGAATGGCAAAACCTCAAGCAGTTCGCCAAATGGGGTATTCCCACTGCCGAAGTCGTGGCCTGGGGCCTGGAGCGCAACGGCCTGGCCTTTGGCCGTGGCGCTATGATCACCCGTGAGCTGCCGCACACCGAAGACCTGTCGGCCCTGGCCGATAACAACGATGCGCGCTTGGCCGACCGCAGCTGGGTCGACCATGTCAGCCGTCAACTGGCGCGCCATACCCGGGTCATGCACCAACACCGCTTTGCCCATAACGACCTGAAGTGGCGCAACCTGCTGGTCGATGACCAAGGCACGCTATTCTTCATCGACTGCCCCACCGGCGACTTCTGGCGCGGTTTCATGTGGCGCCACCGGATGATCAAGGACCTGGCATGCCTGGACAAAGTGGCCAAATACCACCTGTCAGCTACCCAGCGCCTGCGCTTCTACCTGCAATACCGTGGCCGCGACCGGCTGAATGTGCGTGACAAGAAGCGCATTCATCGGGTACTGGGCTTTTTCGAGGGAAGGGAATGACCGATTACCTGGCCAGCGCGGACCTCGCGCTGCTCAAGCGCCATGGCCTGGACAACTTCGAGGCACTGTGGGCGCTGCAACTTGATGCTGTGGACGAACCCAACACCGGCCGTGGTGGCTGGAGCAGCGTCTTCCGTCTGGAACTCGAAGGCAAGGGCTACTACCTCAAGCGCCAGAGCGACTACCTGACCCGTACCTTGCACCGGCCGTTCGGCGAGCCCACCTTCGCCCGCGAATTCCGCAACATCAGTCGCTACCAGAAGCTGCGCATTCCGGCATTGCAGGCGGTGTTCTACGGCGAGCGCAAGCAGGGCGGCAAGCACCGGGCTATCCTGATGACCCGCGCTCTGGACGAATGGGCCGACCTCGACAGCCTGCTGGCGCAGTGGCCGCGGTTGGGTGAAGCCGAGCGCACTGGCATCCTGCAGGCCTGCGGTCAGCTGGCACGCACCCTGCACAGCGCCGGCCAGGTGCATGGTTGCTTCTACCCCAAGCACATTTTCCTGCGTCAACGCCGTGAGGGTTGGGACGCGCAATTGATCGACCTGGAAAAGACCCGGCCGCTGCTGTTCGGCATGCGTGACCGCCTCAAGGACCTGGAGCCGCTGCTGCGCCGCGCGCAAGCCTGGCGCGTGCCGGATGTACGTACTTTGCTGGCGACCTACCTGGGGCAGCCGGCTGACGGCGCGCTGGTCGACACCTGGCTGCAACGGCTGACGCAACGCCGTCGTGAAAAAGAGGCTCGCTGATGCGTTTGTCTGAACTGAAGGATGCCGGGCGCAGCCCGACGCTGCCCCTGAGTATCACGTTGGTTGATGCCGCCGGCAGTGCCGACTTGCAACTGCTCACCCTGCTGCGTGTGCTGCCGGGCCAGCGTTATGTGGGCGCTGGTGTCTGGCGTGGCACACCGGTGCTGGCGAAGCTGCTGGTCGGTGGTAACGCCGCGCGGCATTTCCAGCGCGAACTGCAGGGTGTGAAGTTGCTGGCCGAACAAGGCCTGACCACACCGACGCTACTGGCCGACGGCCTCAAGGAAGGCGAGGGCGGCTGGCTGCTGTTCGAGTTCCTTGACGGTGCCCAAAGCCTGGCCGATGCCTGGGCCGCAGTGGAAAACCTGCCAGTGCTGGCGGACGAGCAGCACCTGGTACTGGGCGAAGCGCTCACGGCTGTGGCGCACATGCACGCTCAAGGCCTTTGGCAGGAAGACCTGCACCTGGACAACCTGCTGCGCCATGCCGGCAAGCTGTACCTGATCGACGGTGCGGGCATCAGGGCGGAAACACCCGGTCAGCAGTTGTCGCGTCCACGCGTGCTGGAAAACCTCGGGGTGTTCTTCGCCCAGTTGCCCAAGCGCCTGGAGCCGTTCATCGAAGAGCTGCTGGTGCATTACCTGCTGGCCAATGCCGAGCATGCGTTGCCGCTGGAAGCCCTGCAGAAACAGGTGGACAAGGTGCGCCACTGGCGGCAGAAGGACTATCTGGACAAGGCTGGCCGCGAGTGCAGCCTGTTCAGCGTCCAGCGCACCCTCTCGGGCTTGCAGGCGATCCGCCGCAGTGAGGTCCAGGCCATGCAGCCTGTACTGGATCAGGCCGATGCGCTGATCGACAAGGGCCATTTGTACAAGACCGGTGGCGCTGCCAGCGTGGCGCGCATCGAGGTCAATGGTCGCCCGTTGGTGATCAAGCGCTACAACATCAAGAACACCGCACATTGGTTCAAGCGCTTCTGGCGCCCGAGCCGGGCCTGGCATTCCTGGATTGAAGGCCACCGCCTGGAATTCCTCGACATCGCCACGCCACGCCCCCTCGCGGTGCTGGAGCAGCGGGTGCTGGGCCTGCGCAGCCGTGCTTACCTGGTCACCGAGTATGTCGACGGCCCGGACCTGACGGCATGCTTCGCGCCCTACGTCGAAAGCGGCGATGCGCCCGAGGAGCAGGTGGATGCTTTGGTGCACGTGATGCAGCAGCTGATTCGCGAACGCATCAGCCACGGCGACTTCAAAGGCCATAACCTGTTCTGGCACAACGGCCAGTGGTCGCTGATCGACCTCGATGCCATGTGCCAGCACGCCACCCAGCTCAGCTTCGCACCGGCCTATGCCCGTGATCGGGCGCGGCTGCTGCGCAACTGGCCCAATGGCAGTGCCTTGCATCAGCGGCTGGACCGGCTGTTGCCAAAACTGGTCGACTGAGGCCGCCGGTTCCGGCTGTCAGTGGGCCGGCGGTGGTTGATCTGGCAATGTCAGCCAGTCACTGCTGCGCCCTGCCTGACGAACGCGTATCAGCCACTGGCCGTTTTCGTGGCGCAGCACCGCCCACGGCACCACGCCGGCGTTGCTGGCAACGGCAATCTGCAAGTGGTAATGATCCGGCAGCAAGTGGCGGCGCACAGGCAACTGCCCGTCCTTGAGCGCCAGGTACAGCTGATCGTCAGCTTGAAAAAGCCCTTGTTCGATGTTTACCGGCAGGCCGTCCACAGGCGTTTGCAGATAGCAGTCCTGCAGTAATTGTGTCAGGTCGGGCAGCCCGTCGTACCAGAGCACCGGTGAGTCGATGACCCACTGCCCGTCGGCTTTGCGCTTGAGCGGTTGCTGCAGATAGGCATCTGGCTGGTCAGGGTCGATGGCTCGCCAGCGGTAGCCGTCGAAGCTGACCCGGTAATAGCGGTTGTCGTTGTCCTTGACGAAGTACAGCGATTGCCCACCAAACGCCGAGCTTTGCTCGTAGACACCTTCACCGTAGATACCGTCTATGCGATAGCGCAGGCTGCTGCTGCCCGGTTGTACCTGGAGGCGTGCGGGCAGCGGCAGTGGCGGTTGTTTGGGGATCCCGCGCAGGGATCGGCGCAGCACTCTGGAACCCAGAAAACTGGTTCCCGCATCGTTGATGTGGCTAAGCGCCTGATAGGCATGCCGTATCACCCCTTCGACATCCTCTTGCTTGAAGGCCTCGGCGCCGTCCCAGATATCGATTGCCATGCGGCCGATCGACAGCACCAGCAGCGCACGGTTCGGCAGCAGCAGGCTGATGAAGTCCAGTAAGCGCCAGCTCAGCGCCATGACCGACTCCACATTCACTTCCCTGGTCGTCATGCTTTCGGCATCGGCCTGAGCGATCAGCGCCCGGGCTTCGGCCATGTAGTAGACGAAGAACAGGTCGTCCTTGATCTCGGGTGTCGTCAAATGTGTGCTCATGCGACCCTTCTCCAGCAGCCGCTCCACCGTGGCGGCAGGCAGCAATGGCAGGCGCTGGGCTACGTATGCTCTCAACGTGGGCTGTTGGCGCAATGTGCGAAGCAGTTCGCGGGTCGTGCGAAAACGGCGCCAGGCCCTGCGGTCCGGGGCATCCGGGGTGTACAGCACGCATGCCGGAGACTTGTAGGGGAGGCTGTTGAGCAGAAGCACGCCCTGCAGGGTATGGCCCATGATGTTCAACTGCCGAACAGTGACCGGGTAGCCTGCTACTGGCGCACGCAAGGCATTGTGTGGTTGGTCCAGCACTGCGCGCACCCAGTTGTAGCCATGTTCGAAAGGGTCTTCGCCAAAGTGTCCGGCGTAGCGCGCCTTCACGGCTTCAGCGTGCATGCGTGCATGGTTGACCTTGCTGTGCGCAGTCAGGCGCCATTTGCCTGCTCTGGAACTGATCAGTTGGGTGTGCAGGTACTTTGCGTAGCTGTCACCCACGTTCAGTTCCCGGACCATGTGCTTGACATACTGCGGCGTGAGCCCGGCGGGCATGGCTTTGCCGTGGGCATGGATCACCCGGGCAGTCAGCCAGTAGTCGGTATCGAACCACGGCAAGTTCTTGAGGGCGATCTCTTCGAGGGTGTTGATTTCCTCGACCATCTCCACCATCTCGTGGCCCACGCGTCGCATGCCTACATAGGTGACATAGGATGAGAGGGCGAAGGGATGCATGATGGCGCCCGTGCGGCGGGCGCGTACGACCACGATCTTGATCTCGCGAGGATCTGTGTCGTACCCCAGGTCATGGCTCAGGCGCTCGCGAAGGCGTGCGTTGGCCCAGGCCAGCAGGCTATTGCGTTGTTTGAAGTCGTTAAGGCTCAGCACTCCCGGGGCAGCAGCCTGCTCGGCGATTGCCACCAGCGTTTGCATGGCCTGCATCATATGGCTCAGGCCTTGCGCAGATGTATTGCGCAGCCAGTTGGGCAGATTCTTCTCAAGCAATTGAGAGTAGCGTGTTTGCAGGATGGGTTTGGCGCCGACTTCGGGCCATAGCGCCAGGGCTTTATGTATTCGGGTGTGCTGGTCGGGTGAGCCGTTGCTCCACAAGCCGGTGTCACTCAGGCGTTGGCGTTGGGCTTCTATCACGCTGTCGATCTGGGCCTCCAGCAGGCTGTCGGCGTACCAGTCATAGCGCAGGCGCTGTGACCGGCGAGCGCGGTCTGCCTGCGCGTCAGAGTACAGCTGCAGCAGCGGTCTGCTCTGGAGGGGGGCTTCTAGGCGTTCGCAAAGCTCTAAATGCAGTGCGGCAAGGGAGTCGAAGGCCTCTATGCCTTGTGACAGGCTGCACAGCAAAGCAGCGCCTGCGGCATCCTGAGGCGTGAGCATAGGGCCTTCGGCGGTACCGGCAACGATGATCAGTGTGCCTGGCAGGTAGCTTCGCCAGTTGGGCCGTAGGCCTTCCAGCAGAACGCGGTAGACCTGTGGCCTTTTGGCCAGGGGCATATGCCTGCGCTGGGAGGGTAGTGGCTGTTGCAGGCAGGCCCATAGTTGATCGGCTGAGCGGTAGCCCAAGGTCTCGTCGCCCAGGCGCAGTTCAACCTCGGCCAGCATCAGCGCCTTGCGCAGTGCCAGCAGCTTTTGTCTGGGGGTTTCGCCTTGCTCATCGGCCGTGGTCCAGAAGCTGGCCAGTTCGCCGTGCAGCCAGGTGCGCGTGTCGGGGTTGATGGGGTGTTGAAGGTCGAGGGTCGGAAGGCCGTCGAGCAAGTCACCGATTTGTCGGTCGATCTGTTCCAGTTGTTCGAGGGGGCGCATGGGGCGGTTCCTTGGTTGAGGAAAACCCCATGCTTGGCAATACCTGCGGTTGCGGGGTGGTAGCGGGCTAGCGCCCCCGACGCCAGAGCAGCCCGCGTAGGCTCAGCAGGGCCGGCAGGCCCAGGCCGGCCCATGCCAGAACGTCCCAGCCACCGTCGCCGAGCAGTGCGGCGAACAGGCCCAGAAAGCCAAGCAGGGCAATCAACGCTGGCCAGGCGAAGAGGCGCGCAGTGGGTTGCGACCTGTGGCTCATGCGCGTGCCTCCCTGGGTTTGCGCTGCTTGCCCCACCACAGGTAGAGGCCGCTGCCGAGCACGATGATTGTCAGCACGTCCAGTAACGCCCAGAGGATCTGCATCGGTCGCCCGCCGTAATCGCCGAAATGCAGTGGCTGCGACAGGCCCATGGCATCCATGTACCAGGGACGGTTGCCGACGGCAGTCACTTCAAGGGTGCGAGCATCGATCAGTACTGGCGTGAACAGGTGCGAACTCAGGTGGGTGGCACCGTTCATGAACACCGCATAGTGGTGCTCGCTGGAGAAACGCGTGCCAGGAAACGCGATGAAGTCCGGGCGCATGCCGGGTGCGGCCCGCTCGGCAATGTCCAGCAGGCGAGAGGCTGGGGCGCGCTCGACGAGCGGCGGGGCGTCGCGGTAGGGGGCAACCATCGCAGCCAGGCTGTCGTTGCGCCAGGCTGCGATGACCAGGTCGGACAGGGCACTGATTACCCCGGTCACGCTCACCGTCAATGCCCAGGCCAGGGTGACCACGCCGATCAGGTTGTGCAGGTCGAGCCAGCGCAGGCGGCGGGACTTCTTGTGGCGTACGGTGCCGAATTCCAGGCGGCGCATGAACGGCGCATAGAGCACGGTGCCGGAGACAATCGCGACAATGAACAATACGCCCATGAAGGCCAGCAGCAGCTTGCCCGGCAGGCCTGCGAACATGTCCACATGCAGGCGCAGCATCACCATCATGAAACCGCCGTTGGCGGCCGGCATGGCCACCGCCTCGCCGGTGCGTGCATCGAGCATGAAGGTGTGCGACAGGTTGGGGTCGGTGCCGGCGGTGGCGGCGGTAATGGCGACTACGCCGTTGGGCTCGTCTTCATCGTAGCCGAAGTACTGCATGACCTCGCCGGGGCGATGTTGTTCGGCCTTGAGCACCAGTTGTTGCAGGTCGAGGTGCGGGGTGCCTGCCGGCATTTCACGCAGTTCAGGGGCGTCGCCTAGCAGGTGTTCGAGTTCGTGGTGGAAGATCAGCGGCAGGCCGGTGACTGCCAGCAACAGCAGGAACAGGGTACAGACCAGGCTGCTCCAGGTGTGGATCAAGGACCAGCGGCGGATGGTGGGGCTCTTCATCACGGTACCGATTGTTGTCGGTTGGAACCCGGGGCCGCAAGGCGGCCCCAGCTCACTCAGAACTTGTAAGTGGCGCTGGCGACAACGCTGCGCTCATCGCCGTAGTAGCAGTAGTACGCGTCACAAGTAGAGAGGTAGTCCTTGTTCAGCAGGTTGGTGGCGGTGACCGCGACCGACGCGCCCTTCAGGCTGCCGTTCAGGCGACCCAGGTCGTAATGCACCGACCCGTCGAAGACGGTGTAGGCCTTGGCCTTGCCCAGGTAGGTATTGCCTTGGTCGCCGTAGGTATTACCGGTATAACGCGCGCCCAGGCCGATGCCGAAGCCGTCGAGCACGCCCGAGTGCCAGGTATAGTCGCCCCAGATGGACGCTTGCTGGTTAGGCATCAGTTGCAGGCGGTTACCTTTGAAATCGCCATCCTGCACCTCGGACTTGGCCAGGGTGTAGGCGGCAATCACCTTCAGGTTGTCGGTCACATCGGAAACCGCTTCCAGTTCAAGGCCGCGGACTTTCACTTCACCGGTCTGGCTGGTGATGGTCACACCACCGACCGTATTGGTGACCGAGACGTTTTTCTGAGTCAGGTCGTACACGGCTGCCGACAACAGGGTGTTGGACCCCGGTGGCTGATACTTCACGCCCAGCTCCCACTGCTTGCCTTCGGTGGGTTTGAACGAGTCCGAGGCCGACACACTGGCATTGCTGGACGGCTGGAACGACTCGGCATAGGACAGGTACGGCACGAAGCCCGAGTCGAACACGTAGCTGATGGCTGCGTTGCCGCTGAACTTCTTGTCCCGCTGGGTATTGGTGGCATCGCCCTGGTTGAAGAACTTGGTGCCGGTGTGCACCCAGTCTTCACGACCGCCCAGGGTCAGGCGCCAGTTACCAAGCGCCATCTGGTCCTGCACATACAGGCCAGTCTGACGGGTTTTCTGGTTGTAGTCGTAAAACGCGGTCGAGCGATCCGGGCGAGTGATCGGCAGCCCGTAGACCGGGTTGTTGACGTTGCTGTCCGGCACGGTGAAGTCGAAGATCGACAGGTAGTTGGTGTTGATGCGCTGGTGGTCCAGACCGATCAACAGCGTGTGGTTGATGTCCCCGGTAGCGAAGTCCGCCTGGAAGTTGTTGTCCACCGCGAACTGGCTGATGTCTTCATCGGTGTTGGTGGACATGCGGCTGACAGTGCCATCGTCTTTGACCGGGCCGCCGGGCTCGTAGTAACTGCCAGGGGTGATGGTCTGGAACGACAGGTCTGACTTGGTGTAGCGCAGGTTCTGGCGGAACTGCCAGACGTCGTTGATGCGGTGTTCGAAGGCGTAACCCAGCGCGTAGTAAGTACGGTCGTAGAACTCGTAATCCGGGTCACCCAGGTTCTTGTGGTGCGAGATCTTGCCGAACGGCATGTCGATCTTGGTGCCCTGGATGGGCCGGAATTGGCTGGTGGCACCGGTATCGTCACGGGTGAACTGGGTCAGGAAGGTCAGCGTCGTGTCTTCGTCAATGTTCCAGGTCAGGCTTGGGGCAATGTTGTAGCGCTTGTTGTCGATGTGGTCGATCTGGGTGCCACTGTCACGGATAACGCCACTGACGCCATAGAGAAAGCGACCTTCATCGTCGATCTTGCCGGTGCTTGCGAAGTTGATCTGGCGATGGTTGTCGCTGCCGTATTGAAGCTCGATTTCGTGAGCGCTTTCCGCTTGCGGACGGCGGCTGACCATGTCCAGCAGGCCGCCAGGTGGGGTCTGGCCGTAGATCGAAGAGGCCGGGCCGCGCAGCAGGGCGAGGCGGTCGAGGTTCCAGGTTTCGGCTTTCGGGTTGGCGTACACGCCGCGTGGCAGCGGCAGCCCATCGAGGAATTGCGTTGGTTCGAAGCCGCGCACGCGCATCCAGTCATACCGCGTATCGCTGCCGAAGCTGGCGGAGACGATACCTGGCATATAGCGCACTGCATCATCCAGGCTGTGTACACCGCGGTCTTTCATTTGCTCGCGGGTGGCCACAGAGATGGAGCGGGGGACTTCCACAAGTGCCGTGTCAGTCTTGGTGCCAGCAGCAGTGCGCTTGGCCACGTAGCCCTCAACCGGGCCCCAGGCGCTTTCGCTGGCGCTGGTGGCATTCACGGTGGTTTCCGGCAAGGCCAGTGTGCCATCCGGCACGGCCACCAGGCTGTAGCTGCCCGCACTGCTCTGCTGCAACTGCAGGCCGGTACCGCTCAGGGCGGCTTGCAGGGCGCCCAGGCCGTCGTATTGGCCGCTTACCGGGGCCGAGGTGCGTCCGCTGACCAGTGCCGGGTCGATGGCCAAGGCAATGCCGGCCTGACTGGCGATCTGGTTGAGGGTGGTGGCCAGTGGCGCGCTGGGCAGGTTGTAGGCGCGCGACATGGATTGCTCGGCGGCGAACAAGGCAGGGCTGGTCAGCGGGGCCGCCAGGCCGATGGCCAGGGCCATCAGGCTGGGGCGCAGAATATGATCAACGGCACGGGACATGCGGCGGTTCCTCGACGGGTAAGTGCTTGCTGCTTCCTTGCCGAGCGAGATCTGAAAAGTGACAGGGTGAATCTGAAAAATATTGAGAATTATTTAAAAGGTGGTTTGCCAGCACCGGCCTCTTCGCGGGTGAACCCGCTCCTACGACGACCCCGATGTGTGCCCACCACCGTGGTAGGAGCGGGTTTACCCGCGAATACGGTGGTGGCGGCAACGGTGAACGGCGGGTGGAAATTGGCCAGCAGGCCCGGCCTATTTGGAAGTGACGTTCACCCACCACTGCGTATGCCGCTCGATCTTCACCGGCAACGCCGGCACCAGCGAGGTCAGCGCCAGGTCGGTGTTGGTCAGCGGGAAGCTGCCGGTCACACGCAGGTCGGCGACCTTGGCATCCACTCCGAGGTAGCCGCTGCGGTACTGGCCCAGTGTGGCGAGCAGGTCGCCCAGGCGTACGTTGTCGACCACCAGCATGCCGCGGGTCCAGGCATCGGCACCGGCAGGCACCGTGCCAACCTCGCCTAGGCCGTTGGCGTTCATCAACACCTGCTGGCCTTCGCGCAGCACCTGTTCGTCGCCGCTGTTATGCGGCATGGCGGCGACCGAGGCTTGCAGCACTTCCAGGCGCGTACCGCCGGCTTCGCGGCGCACCAGGAAGCGCGTGCCCAGTGGCCGCAAACGACCGTCCTCAGTGCGTACCAGCAGCGGGCGCGAGTCCTGGTGGCCGGTTTCGACCGAGATTTCGCCTTGGTGCAGCACGATCACCCGTTGCGCGCCGGCGTAGTCGATGTCCACGGCGGTGTGGGTGTTCAGGCTCAGCAGTGTGCCGTCTTCCAGGCGCAAGGTACGCAACTCTCCCGTGGCGGTGCGCTGGTCAGCCAGCCAGTAGCTGGGTGCCAGCGACGGGGCGCCGCCCCATGCCAGCAGCGCGCCGAGGAGAAACGTGCCAGCCAGCCCGCCGCCAACCTTGCCAATGCGTCGCCGCAGGCTGGCGCGTGATTGCAGCAGCGCCTGGCGTGCCGGGCCAGCCGCCGCGCTAACGCGTTGGTCCATGGCGCCGAGCTGGCGCCAGGCACGTGCGTGCTCTTCGCTGGCGGCATGCCAGCGCATGAATTCATTGCGCTCATCAGGCGTGCTGCTGCTGTCGCCGAGGCTGAGTTTCCAGGCAATCGCGGCTTCCAGGACCCGGGACGAAACCGGGACGTTGCTCACGTCGGCTCCCCATACAGGGCTACATAGCACTGGCGCATCCCTTGGGCGATGTACTGGCGCACCCGCGACACCGAAACGCCAAGGCGCTCGGCAATCTCGGCATGGCCCATGCCGTCCAGGCGGCTGTGCAGAAACGCCGCGCGAGCCTTGCTCGACAGCTTGCCGAGCGGGCGGTCGATGGCTTTGAGGTCTTCAAGGATCAGGTGCTGCATTTCTGGCGAGGGCTGTTCGGCTTCAGGGATCAATGCCAGTTCGGCCAGGTAGGCTTGTTCCAGCGCGGTGCGACGGAAGTGGTCGAACATCAGCCCCTTGGCCACGGCGGCCAGAAACGCGCGGGGTTCGCGGGGTGTCTCCAGTTGCTCACGACCAAGCAGGCGCACGAAGGTGTCCTGGCTCAGGTCTTCGGCACGTTGGCGGCAGGCCATGCTGCGTTGCAGCCAGGCGAGCAGCCAGCCGCGGTGGTCGCGGTACAGCGCACCGACCAGATCGGCGTGTGGGCTTTGTGCAGAAGACAAGCAGCGTCCCCCCGGAACGAATGCATTAACTAACGATAATTATTCTCGATTGTTGCAGAGGGGAGGGGGTGGGTGCAATGGACGCTTATCGGATTGCCATCATGGGGCTTGGTTTGAGTTATGTGGCGCCGGTGGGATCGAGCTTGCTCGCGATGCGCCGCACGGGCGGCGCTCGATCTCACCGGCGCTGCAAATCCCACGCCCTACAAACCATGACTCTGCATCTTGCGCCGTCGCCACCCGCGCAACCGTTGCTCCAGCTGCAGCGGGCTGTCCAGCTGCTGGCGCCGGGCCTGGCTGAACAGGATCAGCGCAAGCTCTGCGGTCACCTGGGCATCGGCACTGGCATGATGGCGTTCTTCAACCTGCAAGCCAAACCGTGCCACCCAGTCATCCAGCCCGGCCTCGCGCAGTACCGTGTCTGGGTTGAGCATCGGTGCCAGTTCGGCAACGTCGAGGAACATTGACTGCAAGCGATGCCCAAGGGTCTCTTTCAGCGCACGGGCCAGCATGCGCTGGTCGAATGACGCGTGAAACGCCAGCACCGGGCTGTTGCCAATGAAATCGAGTAAATCCAGCAAGGCCTCGGCCGGGTCGCAACCGGCAGCCAATGCGCTGGGGCCCAAGCCGTGGATCAGTACGCTGGCGTTGGTCTTCTGCAAAGGCCGGTGCAATGTGCGTTCGAACTGCTGGGCAAAGTCGATGGCACCGTCTTCGATGGCCACCGCCCCAATCGACAGTACCTGATCACGGTTGGGGTTGAGCCCGCTGGTTTCCAGGTCCAGCACCACCCAGCGCTGCTCACGCAGGGTACATACCCCCAGCGGCACGGGCTTGGGCAACCGGGCCAGGCGCTGGCGCTTGGCGTGGTCCAGCTCGGGCGCGCTGGGGCGCAGCCAGGCGAACAGGCTCACAACTGGTACCTCAAGGCCAGGCTGCTTTGCAGGCGCTGGGCCTGGCGCAGCGACTCGCGCAGGATGCGCCGGTCCAGGTGGTTGAGGCTGTCCGGGTCGACCCGGTTGGAGTAAGGCAGGTTGTCGCGTATCTGGCGTTGGTGCTGCTGCATGCGGGTTTGCTGGATGAAGTGGTAGGCCTCTTCATAGGCGGCGCCGTCCAACGGTTCGATCACGCCCTTAGCTACGAGTTGGCGCAGGCGCTCCAGGGTATTGCAGGCAGCTATGCCATTGGCCAGGGCCAGCAAACGGGCACCATCCACGAAGGGCGTCAGGCCCTGGACCTTGAGGTCGAGGGTCGCCGCCTTGTCGTTGCCCTGGCGTGTCAGCACGAACTCGCGCAACCGGCCCACCGGCGGGCGTTGGCGCAGGGCGTTGTCAGCCATCATGCGCTGGAAGATGCGGTTGTCGGCTACCTGTGCCAGCAGGCCTTGGCGCAGCTGCTCGCAGCCTTGCTCGTCGCCCCACACCACCCGCAGGTCGAAGTAGATGCTCGAGCCCAACAGGTTCTCCGGGCTGGCTTCGCGAACAAACCCGGCAAAGCGTCGCGCCCACTCGCTGCGCGACAGGCACAGTTCGGGGTTGCCGGCCATGACGTTACCCATGCACAGGGTGAAACCGCACTGGGCCAGGCATTGGTTGATGTATTGCGCCAGCGGCAGCAGGCGAGCGCGGATCGCGTCGGCCTCGGCGCTGTCGACCGCTTCGAAGAGGATGCCGTTGTCCTGGTCGGTGTGCAGGGTCTGCTCGCGTCGCCCTTCGCTGCCAAAGCACAGCCAGCTGAACGGCACGCCCGGGTCGCCACGTTCGGCCAGGGCCAGTTCGATGACCCGGCACACGGTATGGTCGTTGAGCAAAGTAATGATCTGGGTGATCTGCGTCGACGATGCGCCATGGGCCAGCATGCGTTCTACAAGCTGGCTGATTTCGCCGCGCAGCGAAACCAGCGTATCCAGGCGTGGCGCATGGCGTATGGTGCGCGCCAGGTGAACCAGATCGACCCGTTGCAGGGAGAACAGGTCGCGCTCGGAAACCACCCCGCACAGGCGTCCGTTTTCCACCAGGCAGACATGGGCAATATGCCGCTCGGTCATGGCCATGGCGGCATCGAAGGCGCTGGCCTGGGGTGGGAGGTAGAACGGTTTGGCGGTCATGTGCCGGTCGATGGCGGCGCCCAGGTCGGCATCTACTGTCGCCACCACCTGGCGCAGGTCGCGCAAGGTGAAGATACCGATGGGGTAGCGCTGCGGGTCGACCACCACGATGCTGCCCACCTGTTGCTCGTGCATCAGCCGCACGGCTTCGCGCAGGGGCGTATGGGCGCTGCACACCACCGGGTGACGCATGGCCAGTTCACCCAGGGGGGTGTTCAGCGAGTATTGGGTGCCGAGGGTTTCCACCGCGCGCTGGCGTACTTGCTGATTGACCTGATCAAGCAGGCTGCTGACACCGCGCAGGGCAAAATCCCGAAACACTTCAGACATCGAGAACACGCGGATGAATGCGGCCTTGTTCAGTTGCAGGCAGAAGGTGTCTTCCCCGGCCAGGTGCTCGGTGCGGGTTGCCCGCTCACCCAGCAGGGCTGCCAGCGGGAAGCACTCCCCGCTGGTGATCTCGAACGTGGTTTCGACACCCGGTTTGGCCAGGTGCTGGCGCTCGCCAACCACGCGGCCCTGCTTGACGATGTAGAAGTGCTCGACCGGCCCGTCGGCAGGTTTGACGATGCTTTCACCGCAGGCGTAGAAGCGCAGCTGGCACTGCTCGACCAAGAAGGCCAGGTGGCTGTGCTCCATCTGATTGAACGGCGGAAAGCGCTGCAGGAACTGCAATGTGCCTTGGATGTTTTGCAGTACCGCTGTCTTGCCCGCCTGTCTGTAGGCGTCCTTTTTGCTCATGAAACTGACCGTATCGCTATGCCGAACTATATATATCTATATATAGGTACCGGCCATGTTGTTCTCTGCCTCCATGGTCGGCTTGCGGCGGGGTGGTGCCCATTGGACGTAAGTCTATGAGCGCCCTTGTCAAAGACCCGACGAAAGGCGAAACGGGTTACGCAAGTAATGCGGTCCTAATGCTGAAGCGGAATTATTTTGACGAGACAAGCATGCCCGAGCACACCGACATCCTGAGCGACGCCGAGCGCGAGGCCTTGGCCGTGATAAACCAAAGTGCGCCTGTGGCAGCCAGACCGTTGGTGCTGGTGGTGGATGACAACGCGGTGAACCGTGAGGCGCTGATCCTGTACCTGAAAAGCCGGGGCATTGATGCGGTGGGGGCGGATGGGGCCGAGGAAGCCAGGTTGTACCTGCACTACCAGAAGCGTATCGGGTTGATGATTACCGATTTGCGCATGCAGCCTGAAAGTGGACTGGACTTGATCAGGACAATTCGCGCGTCGGAGCGGGCGGCTTTGTCGATCATTGTGGTGTCGGGTGACACCGATGTGGAAGAGGCAGTGGATGTGATGCACCTGGGGGTGGTGGACTTCCTGCTCAAGCCGGTGGATTTGGGCAAGCTGTTGGAGCTGGTGAGGAAAGAACTGAAAATGGGTTGATGCGCCGAGGGGGCCGCAAAACGGCCCCCTGGCGCAGATGTTACTTACAACCCGTTACGCGCCTTGAACTCGCGGCGACGGCGGTGCAGTACCGGTTCGGTATAACCGTTCGGTTGCTTGCCACCTTCCACCACCAGTTCCACAGCCGCCTGGAACGCCACGTTGTCGTCGAAGTTCGGCGCCATCGGGCGGTACAGGGCGTCGCCAGCGTTCTGCTGATCGACCACCACGGCCATGCGCTTGAGGCTTTCCAGCACCTGCTCCTGGCTGACCACGCCGTGGCGCAGCCAGTTGGCCAGCAGCTGGGCAGAGATACGCAGGGTGGCACGGTCTTCCATCAGGCCGACGTTGTTGATGTCCGGCACCTTCGAGCAACCCACGCCCTGGTCGATCCAACGCACCACGTAGCCGAGAATGCCCTGGGCGTTGTTGTCCAGTTCGTTGCGGATCTCTTCGGCCGACCAGTTGGTGTCGGCAGCCAGCGGAATGGCCAGAATGTCGTCCACCGACGCCGGGGTACGTGAAGCCAGTTCACGCTGGCGCGCCTGTACGTCCACCTTGTGGTAGTGCAGGGCGTGCAGGGTGGCGGCAGTTGGCGACGGTACCCAAGCGGTGTTGGCACCGGCCAGCGGGTGGGCGATCTTCTGCTCGAGCATGGCGGCCATCAGGTCAGGCATGGCCCACATGCCTTTGCCAATCTGCGCACGGCCTTGCAGGCCGGTGGCCAGGCCAACGTCGACGTTGTTGTTTTCGTAGGCGCCGATCCACTTCTCGTTCTTCATGGCACCTTTGCGCACCACGGCGCCGGCTTCCATCGAGGTGTGGATTTCATCGCCAGTGCGGTCAAGGAAGCCGGTGTTGATGAACGCCACGCGCTCGGCGGCTGCCTTGATGCAGGATTTGAGGTTGACCGTGGTACGGCGTTCCTCGTCCATGATGCCGACCTTGACGGTGTTGCGCGGCATGCCCAGCAGGTCTTCGACCTGGCTGAAGATCTCGGCGGCGAAGGCCACTTCCTCAGGGCCGTGCATCTTCGGCTTGACGATGTACACGCTGCCGCTGCGGGTATTCTTGCGGCTGGTGTTGCCGTTGAGGTTGTGCAGGGCGATCAGGTTGGTGAACAGCCCGTCCTGGATACCTTCGGGGATTTCGTTGCCTTGGGCATCGAGGATCGCCGGGTTGGTCATCAGGTGGCCAACGTTGCGCACGAACAGCAACGAACGACCGTGCAGGGTCACGCTGCCGCCGTTAGGCGCCGCGTACTCGCGGTCCGGGTTCATGGTGCGGGTGAAGGTTTTGCCACCCTTGCTCACGCTTTCGGCCAGGTCGCCTTTCATCAAGCCCAGCCAGTTGCGGTAGACGATGACTTTGTCGTCAGCGTCTACGGCTGCAACCGAGTCTTCGCAGTCCATGATGGTGGTCAGTGCCGACTCCATCAGGATGTCTTTGACGCCAGCGGCGTCGGTGCTTCCGACGGGGGTGCTGGCATCGACCTGGATTTCGAAGTGCAGGCCGTTGTGCTTGAGCAACACGGCAGTCGGCGCGGCGGCGTCGCCGTGGAAGCCGATCAGTTGCGCATCGTCGCGCAGGCCGCTGTTGCTGCCGCCTTTCAAGGCAACAACCAGCTTGCCGCCTTCGATGCGGTAGCCCGTGGAGTCAACGTGCGAGCCGGCGGCCAGTGGCGCGGCTTCGTCGAGGAAGGCGCGGGCGAAGGCGATGACCTTGTCGCCGCGTACCTTGTTGTAACCCTGGCCTTTTTCGGCGCCGCCTTCATCGCTGATGGCGTCGGTGCCGTAAAGGGCGTCGTACAGCGAACCCCAGCGGGCGTTGGCGGCGTTCAGGGCGAAGCGGGCGTTCATCACCGGCACGACCAGTTGTGGGCCGGCCATGTGGGCGATTTCTTCGTCCACGTTCTGGGTGGTGGCCTGGAAATCGTCGGCTTGTGGCAGCAGGTAGCCGATTTCCTGGAGGAATGCTTTGTAGGCTGCGGCGTCGTGGGCCTGGCCTTTGCGTGCCTGGTGCCAGGCGTCGATCTTGGCTTGCAGCTCGTCGCGCTTGGCGAGCAGGGCTTTGTTCTTTGGAGCGAGGTCATTGATGATCTTCTCTGCACCCGCCCAGAACTGCTCGGCGACGATGCCGGTCCCGGGGATGGCTTCGTTGTTCACGAAGTCGTACAGGACCTTGGCGACCTGAAGGCCACCGACTTGAACGTATCCAGTCATTGCTTGCCTCACTCTGCTCAGCTATTTCGCTCTTCTGTATTAAGCCTGTAGCGCTTCTCTAAACACGGCACCAGTGCATGCCACCGGTTTTGCTCGGGGGCGGCTGGGTGCGGCCTGCCAGACAGGCTGGCGGGCAGTGTGCGTATTTTCACAGGCGCCTTGGCAGACATCCAAACGACGTTTTGTAGTCCGCGCCACGGGATACTACATGAAGCAGTAGGCGGGGCAAAATCAGACTAAAAGCGCCGTTATGCGACCCGTTGGTCGCGTATGGTCACGCTGGGAGAGGGTATGTTCGCAAAAAACAGGTGGATTGTTCCAGATAAATATTGAAACAGTACACGATTGGCTGTGCAGATTGCCCTGCGGCAGGTTGCCGCGCCTTGCCTATACTGACTCGATCCCCCGATTTTCTGCCGCCCGGCGCGGTCCGACACGAGGAAGGGCTTGTGGATCATCTTGTACTGACTGTAATTGCCCCTGACAAGGCCGGCCAGGTCGAACGTATTGCCCAGTGCATCGCCGACCACAGTGGTAACTGGCTGGAAAGCCGCATGTCGCGTATGGCCGGGCAGTTTGCTGGCATTCTGCGGGTGGCGGTGCCGGCAGAGAATTACGCCGAGCTTGTGGCCTCGCTGCAGGGGCTGGCCAGGTATGACATTCGCGTGCTGATTGCCGAGAGCGGGATCGAGCCGTCGTGCACCTGGAAGCCAATTGCCATGGAGCTGGTGGGTAACGACCGGCCGGGGATCGTGCGGGACATTACCCGCTTGCTGGCCGAGTTGCAGGTAAACGTCGAGCGGTTTTCCACAGACGTGCAGCCGGCGCCGATGAGCAGTGAGCCGTTGTTCCACGCCGACGCATTGCTGGCGTTGCCGTTGACCTTGCCGCTGGAAGAACTGCAGCAGCGGCTGGAGAGCCTGGCGGATGACTTGATGGTGGAGTTGAAGCTGCGGGCAGAGGATTGATCAGCGATTGCCGGGGCCGCTTTGCGGCCCTATCGCGACACAAGGCCGCTCCCACACGGTCCTGCGTACACCGGACAAATGTGGGGCGGCCTTGTGTTGCGAAGCGGCCATCTGCGGTTATCCCGATATCACGGGGAAGGCCCTGTGGATAACCTGGGGGTGTACCTCTCCAGCCCAGGTATCACGTGCCTTGTACTGTTTTGCTCAAAAAATGCTCAATTATCAGCAGCTTGTGCACAAAGCGCGGGGACGAGGGTGTGGATAACCTATGGAGATGTCTCTGCAGGCCAGGCGCTACATGGCCTGCAGAGTTTTGATCGTTTTCTGATCAGCTACGTTTGCGCAAGTTCAGCCATGCATCGACGCTGTAAATCGCCAAACCTGCCCAGATGAACATGAAGGCCGCCAGGGTGCTCGACGACAAATGCTCATCGAACAGCACTACAGCCTGCAACAGCACCAAGGTCGGTGCCAGGTACTGCAGGAAGCCCAGCGTGGTGTACGGCAGGTGCCGTGCGGCGGCGTTGAAGCATACCAGCGGCACCAGCGTCACCGGCCCGGCCGCCATCAGCCACAGCGCCTCGCTGCTGGTATAGAACGCGCCCTGGGCACTCATCGCGGCCGGGTGCAGCAGCAGCCAGCCAAGGGCCAGCGGCACCAGCATCCAGGTTTCCACCACCAGGCCGGGCAGTGCCGCCACCGGCGCCTGCTTACGGATCAGCCCATAGAAGCCGAAGCTCAACGCCAGCACCAGTGACACCCACGGCAGGCTGCCCACTTGCCACACCTGCTGCGCCACACCCACGGCAGCCATGCCCACCGCCAGCCATTGCAGGCGGCGCAGGCGCTCGCCAAGAATCAGCATGCCCAGCAGTACGTTGATCAGTGGGTTGATGTAATAGCCCAGGCTGGCCTCGAGCATACGGCCGTTGTTCACCGACCACACGTAGGTCAGCCAGTTACCGGCGATCAGTGCCCCGCTCAGTGCCAGGATGCCCAGCCGGCGCGGGTTGTTGCGCAGTTCCCGCCACCAGCCGGGGTGTTTCCACACCAGTAGCAGCAGCGAGCCGAACAGTGCTGACCAGAGCACCCGGTGGACAATGATTTCCACCGCCGGGACGCTCTGGATTGCCTTGAAGTAGAGGGGGAAAAGGCCCCAGATGATGTAGGCGCTCAAGCCCAGTATGTATCCGCGACGCGGGTTTGCGGCGTGCATGCAGAATCCTTGCTTAGGTTGCTAAATAAAGCGACGCCTATTGTAGACAGAGGCGGGCGTGCTTCTAGAACAATTTCAGCGGAGCTTCATCCAGCGCAGCCATCTGTTCGCGCAAGGCGAGAATCTGGTCGCCCCAGTAGCGTGGCTGGCCAAACCAAGGGAAGCTGGGCGGGAACGCGGGGTCGTCCCAGCGCCTTGCCAGCCAGGCGCTATAGTGCAGTTGCCGCAGGGCGCGCAGGGGCTCGATCAGGGCCAGTTCGCGCGGGTCGAAGTCGTGGAACTCGTTGTAGCCGTCGATCAGCTCGGCCAGTTGCCCCAGGCGCTCCTCGCGGTTGCCGGCCAGCATCATCCACAGGTCTTGCACCGCTGGGCCCATGCGGCAATCGTCGAGGTCGACCACGTGGTACACCTCGTCACGGTGCATCAGGTTGCCGGGGTGCAGGTCGCCGTGCAGGCGAATGAGCTGGTGTGGTGTGCGAGCGTAGATGTCCTCCACCCGCTTGAGCAGATCGCGGGCCACGGACTCGAACGCCGGCAGCAGTTCACGCGGGACAAAATTACCCTCCAGCAAGGTGTTCAGCGAGGCGTGGCCAAAGTTGTCCACAGCCAGTGCCTCGCGGTGCTTGAACGGTTTGCTGGCGCCCACGGCATGCAGGCGGCCAAGTAACTGGCCCAGGCGATACAACTGGTCGAGGTTGCCAGGCTCGGGGGCGTGGCCGCCGCGACGGGGGAACAGCGTGAAGCGGAAGCCCTTGTGTTCGAACAAGGTGCGGTCATCGTGCTGCAGGGGCGCAACCACCGGGACTTCACAGTCGGCGAGTTCGGCCGTGAAGGCGTGTTCTTCGAGGATGGCTGCATCGCTCCAGCGGCCTGGGCGGTAGAACTTGGCAATCAGCGGCTGCGCGTCTTCGATGCCCACCTGGTACACGCGGTTCTCGTAGCTGTTCAGCGCCAGCACCCGCGCATCGCTGAGAAAGCCCAGGCTTTCCACTGCGTCCAGGACCAGGTCGGGGGTGAGGGTGTCGAAGGGGTGGGACATGGTGGCTCCGGAGGGTAAGCGGCGTGGGGCCATGGTAGCGCGTTATGCCTGTGCCGGCCCCTTCGCGGGCGTGCCCGCACATTTCGGCCCAGATGCATCGGGTGGTGCGGTCCCTGTGGGAGCGGGCAAGCCCGCGAACCGCGCACCGCGCGGCCAGACTATGCGGGAACCCCGATCAACACATAAGACGGGTGAAACTGCACCCGCACCACACTGCCATCCACGACCTGCTGGGCAGCCAACCAGTGCGCATCAGCCATTGCACACAGGGTCTGCCCGTTGCCTAACGCCAGCCTGACTTCACTGGGCCCATCGACCTCTGCCAGCACTTCCTCCACCTTCGTGCAAAGGCAATTGCTCCCCGCTTCGGCCTCTTCCCCCTCCGCCAACAAGCGCACCCACCCGGCCTTGAGCAGCGCCACCACCGTTGTTCCCACTGTCAGCTCCAGGCGCGCAGTGCTGTCGTGGGTGATCAGCGCATCGATCTCCAGCCCGCCGCTCAATGCCAGGCTGACGCGGTCATACCGGCCTTCACGGCGCAGGCCGCTGACCTGGCCCTGCAACTGGTTGCGCGCACTGGTGCGCAGCATCAGGCGCCCGAGCAGGTCGAGGTCGCTGGATTCTTCGGCGGCTTCAAGGATTTGTGCCTGCAGGGCCTGCAGCCTTTGGTACAGGCGCAACACCCGCTCGCCTTCCGGCGACAAGTGCGCACCGCCACCGCCGCGGCCACCGGTGCTGCGCTTGACCAAGGGCTGGCTGGCCAGGTTGTTGAGCTCGTCGATGGCATCCCAGGCCGCCTTGTAGCTGATACCTGCGGCCTTGGCGGCGCGGGTGATTGAGCCTTGTTCGGCAATGTGCTGCAGCAGCGCGATGCGCTGTGGGCGGCGGGCGATGTGCTGGGTGAGAACGGGGGGTAGGGACATGGGTATTCCGTATACAAGGGTGCTTTACAAAGGGGCAGGTCGCGCCTGGTCATACATACCCCGGTTTGGGCGTACGTGCCAGGCAATACACATCCACCCGCCGCGCACCTGCCTTGCGCAGTGCCTGGGCGATAGCCTGCGCAGTGGCACCGGTGGTCAACACATCATCGACGATGGCGACATGCTTGCCTTCCAGTTTGCCCATGACCGCGAACGCCTGGCGCAAATTGCGCTGCCGTGCCTTGGCGCCCAGATGTTGCTGTGCCGGTGTCTCGCGTGTGCGGACCAGCAAACGCTCGTTGCAGGTTACCCCGACGTGCGACGACAACCACCGCCCAAGCATCCCCGCCTGATTGAACCCCCGCTCGCGTAGTCGACGCCTGGCCAAAGGCACAGGCAACAGCAGGTCAGGGCGAGGCAACCCTTCGGCATAGCGATACAGCAGCCCCTGCCCCAGCAGCTCAGCCATCAGGCGTCCCAAAGGCCATTGGCGATTGTGCTTGAAACGGCTAATCAACGTGTCCACCGGAAAACCGAAATGCCACAGGGCAATGACCTGATCGAAGGCCGGCAAGCAGCGGCCACACGGGGCGCAGGTCAAGCCGGCCATGGGCAAGGGCAGGGCGCAATGCCGGCACTGATCACCCAGCCAGGGCAGCGCCTGTTCGCAGGTAACGCACAGCGGGTAAGGCTGCTCGGCAGGCTCATCGCATAACAAGCACTTCTGATTAATAAGTGAGCACTTGTAAACCAGTCGCTTCCAGTGCAGTTGACAGTTCATAGGCCTTCCATGACTATGCGAGCTATCCGTGATGCGCTGGCGGGCTTTCCTGTCCCGGCGCCAGCTACAGCCTAAACAAGGAAACGCCGATGAGCGCCAGCACAACTGCAACAACACGTCACGATTGGGCCTTGGCCGAGGTCAAGGCGCTGTTCCAGCAACCGTTCAATGATTTGCTGTTCCAAGCGCAGACCGTGCACCGCGCGCACTTCGACCCCAACCGCGTGCAGGTTTCGACCTTGCTGTCGATCAAGACCGGCGCCTGCCCGGAAGATTGCAAATATTGTCCGCAGTCCGGCCACTACAACACCGGGCTGGAGAAACAGAAGCTGATGGAAGTGCAGAAGGTGCTGGAAGAAGCTGCCCGCGCCAAAGCCATCGGTTCTACCCGTTTCTGCATGGGGGCGGCGTGGAAGCACCCGTCGGCCAAAGACATGCCCTACGTGCTGGAGATGGTCAAAGGCGTCAAGGCCATGGGCCTGGAAACCTGCATGACCCTCGGCAAACTCGATCAGGAGCAAACCAAGGCCCTGGCCCACGCGGGTCTGGACTACTACAACCACAACCTCGACACCTCACCGGAGTTCTACGGCAGCATCATCACCACACGTACCTACAGCGAGCGCCTGCAGACCCTGGCCTACGTGCGCGATGCCGGGATGAAAATCTGCTCTGGTGGCATTCTGGGCATGGGTGAATCGCTGGATGACCGCGCCGGCCTGCTGATCCAGCTGGCCAACCTGCCGGAACACCCGGAGTCGGTGCCGATCAACATGCTGGTCAAGGTGGCCGGCACGCCGCTGGCTGAGGAAGAGGACGTCGACCCGTTCGACTTTATCCGTATGCTGGCCGTGGCCCGTATCCTCATGCCCAAGTCTCACGTGCGCCTGTCCGCCGGCCGCGAGCAGATGAACGAGCAGATGCAGGCCCTGGCCTTCATGGCGGGCGCCAACTCGATCTTCTACGGCGAAAAGCTGCTGACCACTGCCAACCCCCAGGCCGACAAGGACATGCAGCTGTTCGCACGCCTGGGCATCAAGCCCGAAGCGCGTGAAGAGCACGCCGACGAAGTGCACCAGGCAGCCATCGAGCAAGCGCTGGTCGAGCAGCGCAGCAGCGAGATGTTCTACGACGCCGCGACAGCCTGATATGGCTTTCGACCTGGCAGCGCGTCTGGCCGAACGGCGCGCCGCAGACCTGTATCGGCAGCGGCCATTGCTGGAAAGCCCGCAAGGGCCGGAAGTGGTGGTCGACGGCCAGCGGTTGCTGGCCTTCTGCAGCAATGACTACCTGGGCCTGGCCAACCACCCCGAGGTGATCGCCGCCTGGCAGGCCGGCGCCGAGCGCTGGGGTGTGGGGGGTGGTGCCTCGCACCTGGTGGTTGGCCACAGCACTCCGCACCATCAGGTTGAAGAGGCACTGGCTGAACTTACCGGCCGCCCGCGCGCACTGTTGTTCTCCACCGGTTATATGGCCAATCTGGGCGCCATCACGGCGCTGGTGGGGCAGGGCGACACGGTGCTGCAAGACCGCCTCAACCATGCTTCGCTGCTGGATGGCGGGCTGCTCAGTGGCGCCCGCTTCAACCGCTACCTGCACAACGACCCGGCCAGCCTGGCCAGCCGCCTGGACAAGGCGGTCGGCAATACCCTGGTGGTGACCGATGGCGTGTTCAGCATGGACGGTGACCTGGCCGACCTGCCGGCGCTGGCCAATGTCGCCCGTGCCCGCGGTGCCTGGCTGATGGTCGACGACGCCCATGGCCTGGGCACCCTGGGCGCCCAAGGCGGCGGTATCGTCGAGCACTTTGGCCTGGGCGTGGATGATGTACCCGTGCTGATCGGCACGTTGGGCAAGGCTTGCGGCACCGCGGGTGCCTTTGTTGCTGGCAGCGAAGCGCTGATCGAGGCGCTGGTACAGTTCGCCCGCCCCTATATCTACACCACCAGCCAGCCACCGGCGCTGGCCTGCGCCACACTCAAGAGCCTGGAGCTGCTGCGCCGCGAAACCTGGCGTCGTGAGCACCTGGCAGCCTTGATTCGCCAGTTCCGAGAAGGCGCGCAGCAGCTGGGGCTGCAGTTGATGGACAGCCCGACGCCGATCCAGCCCATCGTGATCGGTGACAGTGCGCAGGCGTTGCGCCTGTCACGCCTGCTGCGTGAGCGAGGCTTGCTGGTGACGGCCATCCGCCCACCCACCGTGCCGGCTGGCAGCGCACGCCTGCGGGTAACCCTGAGCGCCGCACACAGCGAGGCGCAGGTGCAGCTATTGTTGAATGCATTGGCCGAGTGTTATCCACAGTTGGAGAACGCCGATGCGTAATCGACTTGTTCTATTGCCCGGCTGGGGCTTGGGAACTGCTGCGCTGGAGCCGCTGGCCGCTAGCCTGCGTGCTCAGGACGCCCGCCTGCAGGTAGAGCTGATGCCCCTGCCAGAACTGGCCCACAGCGATGTGCAGGCCTGGATCGACCATCTGGACCGCAAGCTGCCCAGCAATGTCTGGCTGGGTGGCTGGTCACTGGGTGGCATGTTGGCCAGCGCGCTGGCGCACAAGCGTGGCGACCACTGCTGCGGACTGCTGACCTTGGCCAGCAACCCCAGCTTCCTGGCCCGGCCAGATTGGCCCCATGGCATGGCCGAAGACACCTTCGGCACCTTCCTCGACGGCTGCCGCAACCATACCCAGGTCACCCTCAAGCGCTTCCGTACCTTGTGCAGCGACGGCGCCCTGCAGCCGCGCACCTTGTTGCGTCAGCTGGGTGTCGGCGTGCCGGATACCGACCCGTTGTACCTGGCCACTGGCCTTGAAGTGCTGGCCAAGCTGGACACCCGTGAAGCCTTGCAGGCCTATGGTGGCCCGCAACTGCACCTGTTCGCCGGCAGCGATGCGCTAGTGCCGGCAGAGGCGGCAAAGGCGTTGAGCGAGCTGTTGCCCGATGTAGAAGTGGGCCTGGTCGAAGACAGTTCCCACGCGTTCCTGCTGGAGTATCCGCAGGAGCTGGCGGCGGGCATCAAGAGTTTTCTGCATGAGAGTGGCGATGACTGACCTTTCCCGTCCGACCCTGCCCGGCGCATTGCCCGACAAGCGCCAGGTGGCGGCCTCGTTCTCCCGCGCCGCGGCCAGTTACGACAGCGTGGCGGCCCTTCAGCGCGCTGTAGGCCTGAGCCTGCTGGAGCTGTTGCCGGCAGGCCTGCAGCCGTCACACTGGCTGGACCTGGGCAGTGGCACCGGCCATTTCAGCCGCATGCTGGCCGAGCGTTTCGTCCAGGCCAGCGGCGTGGCGGTGGATATTGCCGAAGGCATGTTGCTTCATGCCCGTCATGTAAAGGGTGGGGCGCAGTATCACGTGGTTGGCGACGCCGAGCGTCTGCCGCTGCGCGATGGCAGCGTCGACCTGGTGTTTTCCAGCCTGGCGGTGCAGTGGTGCGATCAGTTCACCAGTGTGCTGGACGAGGCGCAGCGGGTGCTGCGCCCAGGCGGTGTACTGGCCTTCAGCAGCCTGTGCGTGGGCACCCTTGATGAACTGCGCGCCAGCTGGCAGGCGGTGGATGGCCTGGTGCATGTAAACCGCTTCCGCCGTTTCGAAGACTATCAGCGCCTGTGCGCAGCCAGCGGTTTTGAGCAGCTTGAGCTGGAGCGGTGCCCGCATGTGCTGCACTACCCGGATGTGCGCAGCCTGACCCACGAACTGAAGGCGTTGGGGGCGCACAATCTGAACCCTGGGCGACCTTCCGGCCTCACCGGCCGGGCGCGAATGCAGGGCCTGTTGCAGGCCTATGAGGCATTTCGCCAACCCGCGGGGCTGCCAGCCACCTATCAAGTGGTCTATGGTGTGTTGCGCAAGCCACTGGCGTAAGGGGAGCACGATGAGCCAGGCCTTTTTCATTGCGGGTACCGATACCGATGTCGGCAAGACCACCATCGCCGCTGGCCTGTTGCATGCGGCGCGTTTGCAGGGCATGAGCACACTGGGTGCCAAGCCGGTTGCATCGGGCTGCACCATGACGCCGAAAGGTTTGCGCAATAGCGATGCCCTGGCGCTGATCGACGAAAGCACGGTCAAGCTGCCCTATGAGCAGGTCAATCCGTTTGCCTTCGAGCCTGCTATTGCCCCGCATGTGGCGGCGCGCGAGGCAGGGGTGACGCTGGCTGTGCCAGAACTGCTCGCGGCGATGCGCAATGTGCTGCAACAAAATGCCGACTTCACCCTGATAGAGGGGGCCGGTGGTTGGCGCGTACCGCTGTCGGGCCTCGAGAACCTGTCCGACCTTGCCGTTGCCCTGCGGTTGCCGGTGATTCTGGTGGTAGGTGTGCGGTTGGGTTGCATCAGCCATGCCTTGCTCAGCGCCGAAGCGATCGAGCGTGATGGGCTGCAGTTGGCGGGTTGGGTGGCAAACATCATCGAGCCGCGCACTTCACGCCTGGAAGAGAACCTGGCCAGCCTTGCAGAGCGCTTGCCGGCGCCTTGCCTGGGGCGGGTGCCCAAGCTCAAGCAGGCCAGTGCCGACATGGTGGCTGAGCATCTGCAGTTGGATCTGCTGGATTAGTGTGATGCAGGCCCGGCCTCTTCGCGGGTAAACCCGCTCCTACGAGGGGACGCATACCGTTGTGGGCGCGGGTTTACCCGCGAGGCGGCCAGTGCAGGAATACCCAAGGCCTATCAACTGGCATTGAGCCATTAGGGATTTAAACGGGCCTTTTCGCTCCTAGCCTGTTTTAATTGGGGCTGTTCGTCATCCAGCGTCAATGGAGTCCTGACATGGAAATCACCGGTAGCTCCGCCTACTACGCGGGCCTGAGCGCAATCCAGACCGGCCAGAACCGCGTCGATCAGGCCGCCAGCCAGATCGCCAACACCACTGCCGAACGTACCGCCACTAGCCAGTCCAGCGATTTTCAGGCCGAACGCCTGCGCGCGGTCGACCGCAGCCAGCAGATGGACCTGGCCACCAGTGTCGTGCAACAGGCGGTGGGCAAGACCGAAGTCGAGCTTGGCGCGAAGGTCGCCAAGGCATCCGACGAAATGCTTGGCCGGATCATCGACACCTACGCCTGAACACTTGCGTCATCCCCTATTTCAGCGCCTGCCCTTGTAGGAGCGGGCTTGCCCGCGAATGCGTCCGATCAGACAACAATTTTGTCTGGTCGGGCCTCTTCGCGGGCAAGCCCGCTCCTACAAGGGTTTGTGCCATGGCATGACTGATTTGCCATTTTTCGTGGCGTAAATGGCACTATAGTCCATCCTTGACAGAAAGCTGAGCTAAACGTAAGTTTCAAACAACTGTTTGATCGGCTTCCGCCAAGCGCGGGTCACCCCACAGAACTCACCTAGAGGTTCATCGCAATGCCTGACTACAAAGCCCCCTTGCGTGATATCCGCTTCGTTCGCGACGAGCTGCTTGGCTATGAGGCGCACTATCAGAGCCTGCCGGGCTGCCAGGACGCCACGCCCGACATGGTCGACGCGATCCTTGAAGAAGGCGCGAAGTTCTGTGAGCAGGTGTTGTCGCCGCTGAACCGCGTGGGTGACCAGGAAGGCTGCACCTGGAGCGAATCGGGGGTGAAAACCCCAACCGGCTTCAAGGAAGCCTACCAGCAGTTCGTCGAAGGCGGCTGGCCGAGCCTGGCACATGACGTCGAGCATGGCGGCCAAGGCCTGCCAGAGTCGCTGGGCCTGGCCCTGAGCGAAATGGTCGGTGGCTCGAACTGGTCGTGGGGTATGTACCCAGGCCTGTCGCATGGCGCGATGAACACTATTTCTGCGCATGGCACTGCCGAGCAGCAGCACACCTACCTGACCAAGCTGGTGTCCGGCGAGTGGACCGGCACCATGTGCCTGACCGAACCGCACTGCGGTACCGACCTGGGCATGCTGCGCACCAAGGCCGAGCCACAGGCCGACGGCAGCTACAAAGTGTCGGGCACCAAGATCTTCATTTCGGCCGGTGAGCACGACATGGCCGACAACATTGTCCATATCGTCCTGGCCCGCCTGCCGGACGCACCGGCCGGTACCAAGGGGATTTCACTGTTCATCGTGCCGAAGTTCCTGCCCAACGCCGAGGGCGGCGTGGGCGAGCGCAACGGCGTGAGCTGCGGCTCGATCGAACACAAGATGGGCATCCACGGTAACGCCACCTGCGTCATGAACTTCGATGCGGCCACCGGCTACCTGATCGGCCCAGCCAACAAAGGCCTGAACTGCATGTTCACCTTCATGAACACTGCTCGCCTGGGTACCGCGCTGCAAGGCTTGGCCCACGCCGAGGTGGCGTTCCAGGGTGGCCTGAAGTACGCCCGTGAGCGCCTGCAGATGCGTTCCCTGACCGGCCCGAAAGCACCGGACAAGGCCGCTGACCCGATCATCGTCCACCCGGACGTACGGCGCATGCTGCTGACCATGAAGGCCTTCGCCGAAGGCAATCGCGCGATGGTGTACTTCACTGCCAAGCAGGTGGACATCGTCAAGTACAGCCAGGACGAAGAAGAGCGCAAGAAGGCTGACGCCCTGCTGGCGTTCCTGACCCCGATCGCCAAGGCTTTCATGACCGAAGTCGGTTTCGAAGCCGCCAACCACGGCGTACAGATCTACGGTGGCCATGGCTTCATCGCCGAATGGGGCATGGAGCAGAACGTGCGCGACAGCCGTATCTCCATGCTGTACGAAGGCACTACCGGTATTCAGGCCCTCGACCTGCTCGGTCGCAAAGTGCTGATGACTCAGGGCGAAGCACTGAAGGGCTTCACCAAGATCGTGCACAAGTTCTGCCAGGCGCAGGAAGGTAACGAAGCGGTCAAGGAGTTCGTCGAACCGCTGGCGGCCATCAACAAGGAGTGGGGCGAGCTGACCATGAAAGTGGGCATGGCTGCCATGAAGGACCGTGAAGAAGTGGGTGCGGCTTCGGTCGATTACCTGATGTACTCCGGCTATGCCTGCCTGGCTTACTTCTGGGCCGACATCGCCCGTCTGGCCGCCGAGAAACTGGCAGCCGGTACCAGCGAGGAGGCGTTCTACACCGCCAAGCTGCAGACTGCCCGCTTCTACTTCCAGCGCATCCTGCCGCGTACCCGTACCCATGTGGCGACCATGCTGTCGGGTGCCAACAACCTGATGGCGATGGACGAAGAGCACTTCGGCCTGTCGTACTGATACTGGCGCTGTACCCAAAACCCGCCTGCCCTGACCGGGAGGCGGGTTTTTTTACGTCTTCAGGTTCAGCGTGGTCCCTCGTAGGAGCGGGTTCACCCGCGAAGAGGCCGGGCCTGCTGGCCAATCTCCATCAGCCGTTCACCGTTGCCGGCGCTACCGTATTCGCGGGTAAACCCGCTCCTACAAGGCTCGCGTGGCGGCCGGAAGTTCGGTCATCCAACCGCAAATTCAACTGTTCCAGTGCACTGCCGATGAAGTGAGGGCACAATGCCATTATTGATCTGCCGGGTTGGAGATTACCCTTGTTTCGTTTTAACGCTGTTCGCGCAAGCCACTTCCTGCCGTCGCTGTTCTTGTTGCTGGCAGGGCTCGCCGCAGCCTATGTGAGAGACCTCAGCGTCTTTTTCACATCGCTGTTCAATGTCCTGCCTACCTTGGTTCTACTGCTGGGCGGCGCCTACTGCGCGGTTTACCGCCGCCAGCGTGAGCTGTTCCTGATGCTGACGGTGTACATCGCCTACTTCCTGCTCGATACCCAGACCGACTTCTACCGTGACCATGGCCGCGTGCGTGAGGACGCCGCGGTGATCTTCCACCTGGTCTGCCTGTTGCTGCCGGCGCTGTTCGGGCTGTACGGCGCCTGGCAGGAGCGCACGCACCTGCTGCAGGACCTGGTCGCCCGCGGTGCCGTACTGTTTGCCGTGGGCAGTGTGGCGGTGGCCCTCCAGCAAAGCTACCCCGAGGCGTTGCTGACCTGGTTGGCGGAGATCCGCTGGCCGGCTTTGCATGGCCACTGGATGAGCCTGATCCAGATGGTCTACCCACTGTTCCTGGGTGTGTTCATTCTGCTGGTGGTGCAGTACCTGCGTGCACCCCGGCCGCTGCACGCTGCGCAGTTGATCGGCCTGCTGGGCATTTTCTGGATGCTGCCGCAAACCTTCATCCTGCCGTTTACCTTGAACATCATGTGCAGCCAGGTAATGTTGATGATCGCCGCAGCCGTGGCGCACGAGGCTTATCAGATGGCCTTCCGTGACGAGCTGACTGGCCTGCCGGGGCGTCGTGCGCTGAACGAGCGCATGCAGCGCCTGGGGCGTAACTATGTGATCGCCATGACCGATGTCGACCACTTCAAGAAATTCAACGACACCCACGGCCACGATGTCGGTGACCAGGTGCTGCGGTTGGTCGCCAGCCGCTTGTCCAAGGTCACCGGCGGTGGCCGCGCCTACCGTTATGGCGGGGAGGAGTTCGCCCTGGTGTTCGCCGGCAAGACTGCCGCGGAATGCGTGCCGCATGTGGAAGCCGTGCGTGAAGTGATCGCCAATTACGTGATGCACCTGCGCGATCAGCACAACCGCCCGCAGGACGATACCGCCGGGCGCCAGCGCCGGGCGGGCAGCGCCGGCGGCACGGTCTCGGTCACCATCAGTATCGGCGTGGCCGAGCGCCAGGCCGATCATCGAAACCCCGAGGCGGTGCTGAAATCCGCCGACCAGGCGCTTTACAGTGCCAAAGGCGCGGGGCGAAATTGTGTCATGGTGCATGGGCGACAATCACAGCGTGGGGCAGTGCGCACGGCGTGACCAGGCGAGACTATACAGTCGATTGATGACCCTATGTCTCGCAAAAGTTGTTCGGTTACACTGCCAGTAACCCCAGTGTCGCGGTTCCCCGAGACCGCCCCGACCCGACTAGCGAGAGGTTGTCATGGCTGACTATAAAGCGCCCCTGCGCGACATGCGCTTCGTACTGAATGAAGTCTTCAACGTGGCCGAGCAGTGGACGCAGTTGCCCGGGCTGGCCGAGGTTGTCGATGCCGACACGGCCATGGCCGTGCTGGAAGAAGCCGGCAAGGTCACCGCCAAGACCATTGCGCCGCTCAGCCGCGCCGCCGACGAAGAGGGCTGCCACTGGGACAACGGCGCGGTGCGGACCCCAGCCGGTTTCATTGAGGCCTACAACACCTACGCCGAAGGCGGCTGGGTGGGCGTGGGCGGCGACCCGCTGTTCGGCGGTATGGGCATGCCCAAGGCCATCTCGGCCCAGGTCGAGGAAATGGTCAACGCGTCCAGCCTGGCTTTCGGCCTGTACCCGATGCTGACGGCCGGCGCCTGTCTGTCGATCAACGCCCACGCCAGCGAGGCCTTGAAGGAAAAATACCTTCCGAACATGTATGCCGGCGTTTGGGCCGGCTCCATGTGCCTGACCGAGCCGCATGCCGGTACTGACCTGGGCATCATCCGCACCAAGGCCGAGCCCCAGGCGGATGGCAGCTACAAGGTCAGCGGTACCAAGATTTTCATCACGGGTGGCGAACACGACCTGACCGAGAACATCATCCATCTGGTGCTGGCCAAGTTGCCGGATGCACCGGCGGGGCCGAAAGGTATTTCGCTGTTCCTGGTGCCGAAATTCCTGGTCAATGAAGACGGTAGCCTCGGCGCGCGGAACCCGGCCACTTGCGGCTCGATCGAGCACAAAATGGGCATCCAGGCCTCGGCTACCTGTGTGATGAACTTCGACGAAGCTGTCGGCTACATCGTCGGTGAGCCGAACAAAGGCCTGGCGGCCATGTTCACCATGATGAACTACGAGCGCCTGGGCGTTGGCATTCAAGGCCTGGCGTCGGCCGAGCGCTCCTACCAGAACGCCGTGGAGTACGCCCGCGATCGCCTGCAAAGCCGTGCCCCGGCCGGCCCACAAGCCAAGGACAAGGCTGCCGACCCGATCATCGTCCACCCGGACGTGCGTCGCATGCTGTTGACCATGAAGGCGCTGATCGAAGGTGGCCGCGCATTCTCCACTTATGTGGCCATGCAACTGGACAGTGCCAAGTACAGCGAAGACGCCAGCGTGCGCAAACGCAGCGAAGAGCTGGTGGCACTGCTGACGCCGGTGGCGAAGGCCTTCCTCACCGACCTGGGCCTGGAGTGCGCAGTGCACGGCCAGCAGGTATTTGGCGGGCATGGTTACATTCGTGAGTGGGGGCAGGAGCAGTTGGTGCGCGACGTGCGCATTACCCAGATCTACGAAGGTACCAATGGCATCCAGGCCCTCGACCTGATGGGGCGTAAAGTGGTGGCCAGCGGCGGGGCATACTACAAGCTGTTCTCTGACGAGATTCGTCAGTTCATTACCGGTGCAGGCAGCGAACTGGACGAATTCGCCAAGCCACTGGGCGCTTCGCTCGATCAGCTCGACGGGTTGACCGAGTGGGTATTGCAGCAGGCCAAGGGCAACCCGAATGAAATTGGCGCGGCTTCGGTCGAGTACCTGCATGCCTTTGGCTATGTTGCCTATGGCTACATGTGGGCACTGATGGCGCGGGCGGCCCAGGCGGGCGAGGGGGATGCGCCGTTCTATTCGGGCAAGCTGGGTACGGCGCGGTTCTACTTCGCGCGGTTGCTGCCACGGGTGGATTCGCTGGTGGCTTCGGTGAAGGCGGGAAGTGAGTCGCTGTACCTGCTGGATGCCGAGCAGTTCTGATCGATTTCTGGGGCTGCTGCGCAGCCCAATCGCGACGCAAGGCCGCTCCCACAGGTATCGCCTAAGTTTGGATATGTGGGGCCTTGCGTCGCGATTGGGCCGCAAAGCGGCCTCAGCCATCGCATATCTGTGAATGAACTCCCTGTGTAAGCTTTTTCCTACACGACGCGGTGACTTTTCACCACTGTTCTAAGATTGGATCCACTGTTAATCTTTACCACATGGACGTTGCGCAGGAAGCGCATAGGACAGATCAAGGATGACGACGAAGGACCACCTGCCAGGATGGCGGGGCGATACGGATGTCACAGGGAAACAGTCTGGAAAACCCCGCTTCGGCGGGGTTTTCTTTGTGTGCGTGTTTTAGGCCAGCACATCCAGCGGTGATGCCCCCAGCAGGCGGGCGTCCGTCTCTTCCTCAAGCAATGTGCGCAGCAGCTCTACAGAGGCCTGCTGGCGCTGGGCATCGCGAAATACCAGGCCAACCTTCAATGGCACGCGCGGCTCGCTCAACGGCTTCCACAGCAGCCCCTGATCATCTTCGGCGGCCTCCTTGGCGCGCCCCGGCAGAATGGTAGCCAGCGCCGTGTGCGCGAGGCTATCGAGAATCCCTGCCATATTGTTCATCTCTGCCTGCACCTGCGGCCGTCGGCCTTGGCTGGCCAGCTGCGCCTGCCAGATCTGGCGGATCTGGAACTCTTCGCCCAGCATCAGCATGGGCAACTCGGCGGCCTGACGGATGGACACCTTCTTGAAGTCCTTCAGCGGGTGGGTATCGGGTATGACCAGTTGCAGCTCATCTTCGTACAACAGCAGGCCATGCAGCCCTGGCTGGCGCGGCGGCAAGTAGCTGATGCCGATGTCCAGGTTGCCATTGAGCAGGCGCCGTTCGATTTCTAACCCCGACAACTCGTAAATCTGCACGACCAGGTGAGGTTGAGCCTTGCGCAGCCGTTCAAGCAGCTGCGGTATCAGGCTTGGCCGCACGGTCTGCAATACACCGATAGCCAAGGTGCGCAGCGACTGGCCCTTGAAGTTGCGCATAGCCTCGTGGGCGCGCTGCAGGCCGTCGAGCAACGGCAGGGCATGGTTGTACAAGGTGTGGGCGGCCAGGGTCGGCAGCAAGCGTTTGTTGCTGCGCTCGAACAGGCTCAGGTCGAGGCTGTGCTCCAATTGGCGAATCTGCTGGGAAAGCGCCGGCTGTGACAGCGACAGGCGTTCGGCGGCACGGCCTACGTGGCCTTCTTCGTACACCGCGACGAAATAACGCAGTTGGCGGAAATCCATAAGCAATACTTATCGAAAATGCTGGAAAAACGAAATGGTCGAAAACCCTGCTGAAGCCTAGTCTATCGCCGTATTCCAAAGGGTTACAGCGATGATTCGGTCGATTGTTACCCCGGATGAAAAACACTTTTGATAGGAAAGGCAAAATATCGAGTGCCGGCACCAAGACCGCACCGTGGCTGCCCTTTACCGTGATTGGTTGGAGCCCTTGATGAACCTGTTCAACCTGCGCCGCTCGGCTCCTGCCGCCGCCGCCGAGCCCAAGCGTGCGCCGGTGATCGTGCCGCACGCGTCTGAGCTGTCGCCTGAGCGCCTGATGCCCGGCGCCGAACGTGCAGCGCAGGTATTCGTGCGTGGCCAGGGCTCATGGTTGTGGGACAACGAAGGGCATGCCTACCTGGACTTCACTCAGGGCGGTGCGGTCAACAGTTTGGGCCACAGCCCCAGCGTGCTGGTCAAAGCGTTGGGCAACCAGGCTCAGGCGTTGATCAACCCGGGCTCGGGCTTCCACAACCGTGGCCTGCTGGGGCTGGTCAACCGGCTGTGTCAGAGTACCGGCAGTGACCAGGCTTACCTGCTTAACAGCGGTGCCGAGGCCTGTGAAGGGGCGATCAAGCTGGCGCGTAAGTGGGGCCAACTGCACCGCAACGGCGCCTATCACATCATTACTGCCAGCCAAGCCTGCCATGGCCGGAGCCTCGGCGCGCTGTCCGCGTCCGACCCGTTGCCGTGCAATCGCTGCGAACCTGGCCTGCCGGGTTTCAGCAAGGTGCCGTTCAATGACCTCGCGGCGCTGCACGCCGAGGTGGATTCACGCACCGTGGCAATCATGCTCGAGCCGATACAGGGGGAGGCGGGCGTTATTCCCGCTACTCAGGAATACCTCAAGGGCGTGGAAACGCTCTGCCGCGAACTGGGCATCCTGCTGATCCTTGATGAGGTGCAGACCGGTATTGGTCGCTGTGGTGCGCTGCTGGCCGAGGAGCTCTATGGCGTGCGCGCCGACATCATCACCTTGGGCAAGGGCCTGGGGGGCGGCGTGCCGCTTGCCGCCTTGTTGGCAAGGGGCAAGGCATGCTGCGCCGAGCCTGGTGAGCTGGAAGGCAGCCATCACGGCAACGCGCTGATGTGCGCCGCCGGCCTGGCGGTGCTGGACAGCGTGCTGGAACCTGGCTTTTTAGCCCAGGTACAGGACAACGGTCGTCACCTGCGTGAAGGCCTGAGCCGCCTGACCGGGCGCTATGGTCAGGGTGAAGTGCGCGGTCACGGGCTGCTATGGGCCCTGCAACTGAAAGAAAACCTGGCCCGCGAACTGGTGGCTGCGGCCCTGCACGAAGGCCTGCTGCTCAACGCGCCGCAAGCGGATGTAGTGCGCTTTTCACCGGCGCTGACTGTGAGCAAAGGCAACATCGACGAAATGCTGCTGCGCCTGGCGCGCGCTTTCGCCCGCCTGCATGCCCAGCAGCAGGCCCGTCGCGAAGTGCCGGCGTAGCGGCCTGGCAAAGAATTCAACGAACCGTCTGGCGTTCCTGCGCATCGCCCCTGGCCTGTTTCATTCGGCCCGGGGCGTTTTTTTTTGCCTGTGGAACCTCTACGGCTGGGAGCTAGTCTTTGATGTAACCCTTCAGGAGAGACTCGCATGGACTTTATTCGCATCATCATCGCCATTCTTCTGCCGCCGCTGGGGGTGTTCCTGCAGGTCGGGTTTGGTGGGGCGTTCTGGCTTAATATCCTGCTGACCCTGCTGGGTTACATTCCGGGGATCGTGCATGCGGTGTATATCATCGCCAAGCGTTGATACAGGCAGAGATTGGCCCCTGCAGGAGCAGCACAAGGTTGCTCCTGCGGGGGCGCCTGGAACTATTGCACCAACACCCGGCAATAAAATTTCCACTCTTCTTCCAAGGCATGCGCCAGGTTCTCCGCCTTGCGGAACCCATGCCGCTCTCCCGCATAAAAGTGCCCTTCAGCGTCGATCCCGTTGGCCTGCAACGCTGCCAGCATGGACCGCGTCTGTTCCGGCACCACCACTGCATCCAGCTCACCCTGGAAGAAAATCACCGGCACCTTGATGCGCTCTGCATGCAGCAGCGGCGTGCGCTGGCGATAGCGGTCAGCGTCCCGCTGCGGGTCGCCGATCAACCAGTCCAGATAATCACCCTCGAACTTGTGGGTGGCACGGCCCAGGGCTATCGGGTCGCTGACCCCGTACAGGCTGGCGCCGGCGCGAAACACGTCTTGGAACGCCAAAGCGCACAGGGTGGTGTAGCCCCCGGCACTGCCGCCGCGGATGAACGCCTTGCGTTTGTCGACCACGCCCTGAGCTGCCAGGTATTCGACTACCGCGCAGGCATCGGCCACATCGCTCTCGCCCCAGCGCTGGTGCAGTGCCTGGCGGTATTCCCGACCATAGCCGGTGCTGCCCCGGTAGTTGAGCTCGGCCACGGCAAAGCCGCGCTGGGTCCAATACTGGATACGCGGGTCGAGCACGGGATAACAGGCTGAGGTTGGCCCGCCGTGGATGAACACCACCAGCGGTGCGGCGCCTTGCGGCTGCGCTGGCGGGTAGAAGAAACCATGGGCCTGCTCGCCGCCACTGTCGTAGTGGATCGGCTGCGGCAGGCTGATTTGCCCTGCCGGCAGCATTTCGGCACCACCGGCCAGCACGCGTACTTCATGGTTGCTGCGGTCAATGGCAATGACTGCCGGGGGGCTGATGGGCGACGCGGCGATGGCATACAGGTGTTCGCTGTCCATGGCCAGGCTGCGAAAGCGTGTGTAGGCACTGGCGAAACGCTCCATACGGCCATCTTCACCACGCAGCCCCAATTGCCCGAAGCCGTCTTCGAACCAGCTGGCCAGGTAGCTTTGCGGGCCCAGTGCCAACCAGGTACAGGTGCCCAATTGCCAAGGCGCAGCAGCATGGTCTGCCGGTGCGGCAGGCAACGCCTGCCATTGGCCATCGACCTCACCCCAGGGTTGCCAGAAACCATTGCGGTCGGACAGGCAGTAGAGCCGACCTTCGGCATCGAAGCGTGGTTGTTGCAGCGATTCTTCTGCGGCGGCTACACATTGCGTCGGCCCCCAGTGGCCGCTGGCATCGCGCGCGCGATACATCAGCCGGGTGACGGTCCAGGGCTGCGCCGGGCGGTCCCATTCGATCCACGCCAGGCGCTGGCCATCGGCACTGACAGCAGGCGAGGCATAGAAGTCGGCGCCCTCGGCGAGCACCTCGCGGCTGCTGTCACCCAAAGCGACCAGGCGGTGCTCTACCTGCTCGGCATGGCGCTCTTCGACGGCCAGCACCTGGCCGTTGTGCCACTGCACATCGCCATAGCGGCAGCTGGCATCCTGGGTCAGCGCACGCGGTAGCGAATCGTCCAGCGGCTGGGTGTAGACCTGCTGGTCCTTTTCGTTGACGAACACCAGCCCGTCGCCACCCAGGCAGAAGCTGCCGCCGCCGTACTCATAGACCCGGCTGCGTACGCTGAAGCCGTCCGGGGTCAGGCAACGGGCCTGGTAGTGCAGCCAGTGCCAGATACGGCACGCTCCATCGGCCGGGCGGAATTCGTTCCAGAACAGCCCGTCGGCACTGACCTTGAGTTCGGCGAAGTCGGTGCCGGCGGCAACCGCCTGGGCCGCGCTGAACTCAGCCGCGGGCGATGACACGGGAGTTTCGATCATTGCGGAAGGTCATCTGTTCGATCGCGAGCTGGGCGGTTTCTGCCTCCTCGCGGGCCTTGAGGATGATGCCGTGCTCGGTCGATTTGGCGCACACCGGGTCTGCGTTGCTGGCATCGCCGGTCAGCATGAAGGCCTGGCAGCGACAGCCGCCGAAGTCTTTTTCTTTCTCGTCGCAGGAGCGGCAAGGTTCGCGCATCCACTCATAGCCGCGGAAGCGGTTGAAACCGAACGACTCATACCAGATATGGTGCAAGTCGTGGTCGCGTACATTCGGAAACTGCACGGGCAGCTGGCGGGCGCCGTGGCAGGGCAAGGCGGTACCGTCCGGGGTGATGGTGAGGAACAGGTTGCCCCAGCCGTTCATGCAGGCCTTGGGGCGCTCTTCATAGTAGTCAGGGGTAACGAAAATCAGCTTGCACGGGTTGCCCTCGGCCTTGAGCTTGTCCCGGTATTCGTTGGTGATACGTTCTGCCCGCTCGAGCTGCGCGCGGGTTGGCAGCAGCCCAAGGCGGTTGAGGTGCGCCCAGCCATAGAACTGGCACGTGGCGAGTTCGACAAAGTCGGCCTCCAGGGCAATGCACAACTCGATGATGCGGTCGATCTTGTCGATGTTGTGCCGATGGGTGACGAAGTTGAGCACCATCGGGTAGCCATGGGCTTTTACCGCGCGGGCCATTTCCAGCTTCTGTGCAAAAGCCTTTTTCGAGCCGGCCAGCAGGTTGTTCACCTGCTCGTCGCTGGCCTGGAAGCTGATCTGGATATGGTCCAGGCCAGCCTTTTTGAAGTCGGCGATGCGCGCCTCGGTCAGGCCAATGCCCGAGGTGATCAGGTTGGTGTAGTAACCCAGGCGGCGGGCCTCTGCGATCAGCTGGGCAAGGTCCTGGCGTACCAGCGGTTCACCGCCGGAAAAGCCGATTTGTGCGGCACCCATTTCCCGCGCTTCAGCCATGACCTTGAACCACTGTTCGGTGCTCAGCTCTTGGCCCTGGGCGGCGAAGTCCAGCGGGTTGGAGCAATACGGGCACTGCAGCGGGCAGCGGTAGGTCAGCTCGGCCAGCAGCCACAGCGGCAGGCCGACCTCGGGCGTAGGTGGCAACTCAGGCGAGGACGATCCAGTGTTCGGCACGGGCCACCTCCATGAACTGCTCGATGTCATCGGCCACTTCCGGGACATCGGGGAATTGCTGTTCGAGTTCGCTGATAATCGCTGCCACATCACGCTGGCCGTCGATCAGGCCACCGATCAGGCTCGCGCTGTCGTTGAGCTTGATCATGCCTTCGGGGTACAGCAACACATGGCCCTTTTGCGCCGGCTCGTACTGGAAGCGGTAGCCGGGGCGCCAGTTCGGCACTTGGTTACGGTCGAAACTCATAGGGTGATTCCCTTGTGCCACACCCGTTCCTGGGTGACGGAGTGATAGGGTGGGCGGTTCAGTTCGTAGGCCATGCTCATGGCATCGAGCATACTCCAGAGGATATCCAGCTTGAACTGCAGTATCTCCAGCATACGCTCCTGGCCCGCACGGGTGGTGTAGTGCTGCAGGGTAATCGCCAGGCCGTGTTCCACATCGCGTCGAGCCTGGCCCAGGCGGGTACGGAAATACTCATAGCCGGCGGGGTCGATCCACGGGTAGTGCTGCGGCCAGCTGTCCAGGCGTGACTGGTGGATTTGCGGGGCGAACAGCTCGGTCAGCGAACTGCTGGCGGCTTCCTGCCAGCTGGCGCGGCGGGCAAAGTTGACGTAGGCGTCCACGGCAAAGCGCACGCCAGGCAATACCAGTTCTTGCGAGCGCAATTGGTCCGGGTCCAGCCCGACAGCCTGGCCCAGGCGCAGCCAGGCTTCGATGCCGCCATCCTCGCCGGGAGCACCATCGTGGTCGAGCAGGCGCTGGATCCACTCGCGGCGCACTTCGCGGTCCGGGCAGTTGGCCAGGATCGCGGCATCCTTCATCGGGATGTTGACCTGGTAGTAGAAGCGGTTGGCTACCCAGCCCTGGATCTGCTCGCGGGTGGCGCGCCCCTGGTACATCGCCACGTGGTACGGGTGATGGATGTGGTAATAGGCGCCCTTGGCGCGCAGGGCCTGCTCGAATTCGGCAGGGGACATTGGCAGTGCGTCGCTCATTCGGCTGGCTCCTGTAGAACGATTATCTGGCCTGGCACATCCCTCTCCCTTGTGGGAGCGGGCGTGCCCGCGAACACCGGCGAAGCCGGTGCCATGGACCGTGTTGGCTTTTTCGCGGGCATGCCCGCTCCCACAGGGTCTGGTGTCGCCTCACAGACTGTTTTACAACGCGATGCTCATGCCATCGAAGGCAACTTCGACGCCCCGGCGCAGGACTTCGGCGCGCTCGGGTGAGTCTTCGTCGAGAATCGGGTTGGTGTTGTTGATGTGGATAAGTACCTTGCGCTGGCGCGGGAAGCCGTCGAGCACTTCCAGCATGCCGCCAGGGCCGTTCTGGGCCAGATGACCCATCTCGCGGCCGGTGCGGGTGCCCACGCCACGGCGCTGCATTTCGTCGTCTTCCCACAGGGTGCCGTCGACCAGCAGGCAGTCGGCACCGTGCATCATCGCCAGCAGCTTTTCGTCTACCTGGCCCAGGCCCGGGGCGTAGAACAGCTTGCCGCCGGTGCGGGTGTCTTCGACCATCAAACCCAGGTTATCGCCCGGGTGCGGGTCGAAGCGGTGCGGGGAGTAGGGCGGCGCGGCGCTGCGCAGGGGGAAGGGGGTGAACTTGAGGTTGGGGCAGGCGTCGATCACGAAGCTGCCTTCCAGCTCGATACGGTTCCACTGCAAGCCACCGTTCCAGTGGCTGAGCATGTTGAACAGCGGGAAACCGGTGGTCAGGTCCTGGTGGACCATGTCCGTGCACCACACCTGATGCGGGCAGCCTTCGCGCAGGCTGAGCAGGCCGGTGGTGTGGTCGATCTGGCTGTCCAGCAGGACGATGGCGTTGATACCAGTGTCGCGCAGTGCCCGGGCCGGCTGCATCGGCGCAAAGGCCTGCAGTTGGGCGCGGATGTCGGGCGAGGCATTGCACAATATCCAGTGCACACCGTCGTCGGACAGGGCGATGGATGACTGGGTGCGCGCCGTGGCTTTCAGGGTGCCATCACGGTAGCCCTTGCAGTTGACGCAGTTGCAGTTCCACTGCGGGAACCCGCCACCGGCGGCGGAGCCGAGAACCTGGATGTACATGGCCACTCTCTATGCAGAAACCGGATCTGAAAAACGAAAACGCCCCGGCAGGCCGAGGCGTGAAACCCTAAGCCCGGCTTAGCGGTTAGCGAAGTACATGGTGACTTCGAAGCCGATACGCAGGTCAGTGTATGCAGGTTTGGTCCACATGGAATTACTCCTTCCGAATGAGGGTTGGGTTGTTCAGCTACTACTTGGGTACCGCCATGCGTTGGCAGTTCCGTGAAAACGGGATTGCGCTATCTTACAAGAAAAATTTGAACCGGAAGGTTAATTATTCGAGAAGCGCCGTTGCAGTTCGCGTAATAATCATCGATCTTCACCCTGCCAGGAAGTATCTGGCGCGGCAGCGTTGGCCAAACATAGCCAAGCGGAACCTGGGTCGAGCAGGTCGCTCAGCAGGTGGTCCAGATCCGTCTGCCGCGTAGTCAGGATAGACCTGCGCAGTACATCCAGCCTATCGGCTTGTGTGCCCAAGTGTGTCTGCCACGCCCATTCGGCGACATCGGCATTGGCCATGGCGGGTTCGTCGAATTGCCCGGCCAACGCCTGGCGAGCGGCCGGGTCAAGGGTGACGCCATGGCGCAGCAGGCTGAGCAGGTGGTCGAGCACCTGTGCCTGACCGGTGTTGGGGGACTGCACACCGAACAGCAGCCCACCGACCCCCTCGACCTGACGAAAGGCGCTGAACACCGCGTAGCCGAGTTGCAAGTCTACCCGCAGGCGCTGGTAAACCGGCCCTTGCAGCAATTGGGCTAACAGGCGGCCTGCGGCCTCTTTTGCTGCCGGCAACGGGCAGAACAGCAGCAGGGCATGTTCGCTGCCTGGCACTTGGGCATGCTGCCAGCGGTGGTTGGCCCATGATGGCAGGGGCCCCGGCCGCGAGCCTTGCCCAGGGCACTGCAACAGCGCGGCGCCCAAGGCGTTTAGCGCGGTATCCTCGAAACCTGCAGCCATGCCATGCCACTCGGTGTGCAGCCACAGGCTGTCGAGCTGCTGCTGGGTCAGCGTGCAGGCAGGCACCGCTGCGGGCAGGCTACCCCGTACCGCGTCTGGCAGTTGCTTGAGCAGTGCCCTGATGGGGATCAGGGCCGGGGGCTGCGCCGTGTCGGGCAGCCAGCAACTGGCAGGTGGCTTGAGCATCAAGGCCAAGGCTTGTTCCACTGCCCGCAGCACTGCTGCTGGCAGGCCGGCGCAGCGCAACTGCCAGTATTCTCCGGCGCTGCTGTACTGCAGTTGCACGGAGGCGCGGTCACAGCGTTCCTGCAGTGGTGCCAGGGCCAGTTCCAGCACACGCTGTAGCTGCTGGCGCAAAGGCGAAGGTACATACCAGCGCAGGTACAGCGCAGCGTATTGGCGCGCGGGCGGGAGCTGGTCACTGATCTTCAGCGCTGCCGGCAGCGGCTGCGCCTTGGCATGGGGCAGGTCAGCCTTCAGCAATGGATCGACTGGCAAAAGCTGCCAATCGCCATGGTCGCCACCTGGCAGGCTTTCCAGCAGGGCGCCA
This sequence comes from Pseudomonas sp. CIP-10, assembly GCF_020911845.1. Lineage (NCBI taxonomy): Bacteria > Pseudomonadati > Pseudomonadota > Gammaproteobacteria > Pseudomonadales > Pseudomonadaceae > Pseudomonas > Pseudomonas sp. CIP-10. The sequence goes on from NZ_CP087160.1 coordinate 480,371, forward strand.
AGCGCCTGCAACCCTTGGGCATCCAGCTTGGCGAACGGCTGGCCTGTGCTGTCCCGGCGGGCCAGCTCGAGCGCGCTGGCACTGTGCGCACGGCTGTGCTGCAACAGGCCGAATTGGTGGTTCAACTGTTCGCGGTCGGCCTGGCGGATGAACCTGAACCAACCTTGCAGCAGGGCGCTGGCTTCGTCCGGGCAAGCGTCGGCACTGAGCTTCAGGTCAAGGTGCCACAGCAGCTGACCGGCGAACGCATACAGCCTTTCGGCCGTGAAACGTTGTAGCCAGCCACGCTCGCGAAGCGCGCCCAGCCAGGTACCTGGGCGGCTGTCCTCCAGGTAAGCGATCAGCAGTTCCAGGGCGTGCTCGGCACCACTGGGGAGGCTTTGGTGCGTGAAGGTCAAAGCGCTAGCCATTGCTGGCAGTGGCGGCGGCAGCATTTGCGGCACGCGCTCACCTGCGGCGAACAGTTCGGCATGCTGCCGGGCAAGGCGTTCAAGTTCATCCAGCGGCTGCGGACCGCAAAGGCTCAGGCAGATCTGGCCGCCTTGGTAGAAGCGCTGATGAAAGCCCGCAAGCGCTTGCTGGAAGGCCGCATCGTGCAAGGCCAGGGTGTATCGATTGCCAGCATGAAAAGCGCCCAGTGGATGCTTGGCTGACACTGACTGCAGCAAGGCGAACTGCTGTTGGGCCGATGGATTGCGCGACCAGGCGATGAATTCGGCATGGATCACTTCGCGTTCACGGCGTTGGCGTTCGATGCCCAGATCCGGTTCTGCCAGCATTTGGCACAGGCGCTCGAGACCGCCACCGAGCGTGTTGGGGGGCACCTCGAAGAAAAAGTCGGTGGCGCGTTCCCGGGTGCTGGCGTTGACCTGGCCGCCCAGGGCTTGCACGTAGCGCATCAGTCCGTCTTCCAGCGGGAAGCGCGGGGTACCGAGGAAGAACAGGTGTTCGAGGAAGTGCGCCAGACCGGGCCATTTGGCAGGCGCGTCGTGGCTGCCCGCGTGCACCCGCAGTGCGGCGGCCGAGCGCTTGAGGCGCGGGGCGTGGCGCAGGGTCAGCTGCAAGCCGTTGGCGAGGGTGAGGTGGCGGATGGCGTCAGGCATGGGGGCTCCGGTGGCTGCTTTCCATGCTAACCGATTTGTTCGCAGGCCCGGCCTTTTCGCGGGTAGGGCGCCGGTATGAAAGGCAGCGCAGACCCCGTGGGAGCGGGCGTGCCCGCGAATGGGCCGCATAGCGGCCCTTGTCAGCCTTTACGCAGGTGCAGCTCCTGGCGCAAATCGGTCAGGTAGGGAAACGCCGTGCGCCCCTGCACCACCCGCTCATGTTCAAGCTCTGCCAACAACTGGCACTCATCCCGCCCGGCCATGGCCAGCAAGCTGCCATCCGGGCCGATGATGCTGCTCTGCCCGCAATACTCAATCTCGTCTTCCGCACCGCAGTAGTTGGCATATACCAGGTAGCACTGGTTTTCCTGCGCCCGCGCTCTCACGGTCACCTGGCAGGTAAAGTCGTACGGCGTCATGTTCGCCGTCGGCACCAGGATCAGCTCGGCGCCATCCAGCGCCAGGCGTCGGGCGTTCTCCGGGAACTCGATGTCGTAGCAGATCAGCAGGCCAACCTTCCAGCCTTCCAGTTCCACCACCGGGAAGTGGTCGGCACCTGGGCTGAACATCGAGCGGTCCAGTTCACCGAACAGGTGCGTCTTGCGGTAATTGCTCAGGCTGCGGCCATGCGCATCGATCAACTGCACGCTGTTGTAGATCGCCCCGTCGTCACCGCGCTCCGGGTAGCCATAGACAATGGCGATGCGGTGCGCCTGGGCGATCTCTACCACGGTCATGGCTGCCGGGCCATCGGCGGCCTCGGCCAGGCGCTCGACCTGGGCCAGGCCGATGTTGTAGCCGGTCAGGAACATCTCCGGGCACACCAGCAACTGTGCGCCGCGTTCGGCTGCCAGCTGCGCCTGGTGGCGCAGCCGTTGCAGGTTGCCGGGCACATCCAGTGGCTTGGGTGCGCCCTGGTACAGAGCGATGCGCATGGTGCCTCCTTGTCTCAATCCGCCAGGGCGATCGGGCCGATTTCGTTGAACACATCGCCCGGGCCGGGGTTGTCGGGGTGGGTGTGGCCACCAAAGTGGTTCATGATACCCCACACTGCATTCAGCGACGTCTGCACCGCGCCTTCAACCCAGGCGGGGGTCCATGACACGTCGTCACCGGCAATGAAGATACCGCGCTGCTCTGCCGGCATGTCCTGCTGCATGAAGTGCGCGTACATGCGCTGGTTGTAGCGGTAATGGCCCGGAAGCGCGCCTTTGAAGGCGCCGAGGAAGTACGGGTCGGCCTCCCAGGAAACCGTGATCGGGTCGCCGATGATGTGGCCGGCGATATCGGTCTTCGGGTAGATCTTCTTCAGCGCATCCAGGGCCAGTTGTACGCGCTTCTCCACCGGGTGCGGCAGCATCTTCAGCGCGTCGCTCATCCACGAGTATGACAGGCAGATCACCCCGGGCTTGTCGTTGCCGTTGTCGAACAGGTAAGTGCCGCGGGTGAGGCGATCGGTGAGGGTCATGCTCAGCAGGTCACGGCCGGTTTCCGGGTCCTTGTCCTTCCAGAACGGGCGGTCGACCATGACGAAGGTTTTCGACGACTGCATGTAGCGGGTACGGTCCAGGGCCATCCACATCTTTTGCGAGAACAGCGATTCTTCGCAGTCGATCTGGGTGGTCAGCAACCAGGTCTGGCAGGTGGCGAGTACTGCGCTGTAGTGGCGGGTATCGCCCCAGTTGTCGGTGACCGCCAAGCGGCCATCGGCGGCGCGGGCAATGCGCTTGACACCGGTACGCGGTGCGCCGCCATGCAGCGTGCTCAGGCTGGTGCCCTCTGGCCAATGCACGCAGCGTTCCGGTACGTGGCGCCAGATGCCTTGTGGCACTTGTTCCACGCCCCCGACCACCAGGTGCTGGTGGTCGTCGCAATTGGTCATCACCACGCGGAAGATTTCCAGCATCGAGTTGGGGAAGTCCGAGTCCCAACCGCCGGTGCCGAAACCGACCTGGCCGAACACTTCGCGGTGCTGGAAGCTCAGCTTGGCAAAAGAGCGCGAGGTGGCGACGAAGTCGTAGAAGGTGCGGTCGTCCCACAGCGGCACCAGCTTGTTCCAAAGTTCCTTCAGGCGCGGTACATCACGGTCGCGGATGGCCTGCTGGATATCGGCGAACTGCGCACCGCTCTCCAGCGCATCGGCCCAGGCGTCGGCTACCTCATGAAACAGTTGTGGCAGGTCGGTGGGCTTCTCGGCGTAGTAGGTCTGGCCTTCCAGGTCGATCACCGTGCTGCCCGAAGCCGGGGTCAGCGGGTTGGGGAAGGGCTTGGTTTCCAGGCCCAGCTTGTCGACGTAGTGGTAGAAGGCGGTGGACGACACCGGGAAGCGCATGCCACCCAGCTCGGCAACGATCCCGTCAGTGCCATTGAAGGCTTGCGAGCGCAGCCGGCCGCCCAGCTTGGAAGCCTCGTACACCACCGGCTTGAGGCCCAGCTTCATCAGCTCGTAGGCCGCTACCAGGCCGGCGATACCGGCACCGACAATGGCCACCTCTTCCCCATGGCGCTCAGCCGGAATGCTGCCCAGGCCTGCCGGGTGTTCCAGCCAGTCGTCGAAAGCAAAAGGGAAGTCCGGGCCGAAAATGGTGATCGGCTTCTTGCCGTCGGCGGGGTGGCGGTTCTTCTTGTTCATGAAATGACCTTGCCAGAGAGGCTGCGCGAGGAGCGGAGCCTGAGTATAGGAGATGCCCGGCTGTCATTTTAGGGAGTGAGGTGTTCGTTATTAAGGTGCAGAGTGCTGTCTGAATGTAGTTAGTTTCGTCGTAATGATTAGGTTAATGTTCATTAAGACGAGGCAGGCGGTCGAGGTAATTCAAAAAACACCTTGGCCCTTTGTAGGCGCGGGTTCACCCGCGAATGCGTCGGTAGATTCTCTGCCCCATTCGCGGGTAAACCCGCTCCTACAACCGGCCTCATCGATAACCCCACCCGAGCGCCAGTCCGTTCAAAGCGGCTGTCCACGGTCCACCTTGCTGCTGAGAATGATCGACGTGGTGGTTTTCTCCACCCCGTCGACACTGCCAATCTGGTCGAGCAACTGATCCAGCTGCTCGGGCGAGTCCGTACGCAGCCAGGCCACATAGTCGAATTCGCCGCTTACCGCACACAGCTGCTGCACCTGGCCCATGGCACTCAGGCGCCGCACCACGTCCTTGCCGGAGCGTGGCTGCACCTTGATCCCGACATACGCCTGCAACCCGCCGCCTATCACACTCTGGCCCAGGCGTACGCCATAGCCGGAGATAACCTTGTTTTTCTCCAGCCGCTCCAGGCGCGAATTGACGGTGGTGCGGGCGATGCCCAACTGGCGGGCGAGGGTGGCGACGCTTTCGCGGGCGTTGATCTGCAGCAGGGCGATCAGCTGGCGATCGATTTCATCCAGCGTAATGGAGCGGGAGTCCGACATGGCGAGTCTCTACGGTTGGCCCGCTAGCCTAGCCAGCCTGTGCCAATCAGGGCAAGGCCAGGTACAGTCGATCACCGTTGACGGCGTCGGCTTGGCACTTTGGGTTAGAACGGCCACGCATGTCCGAAGGCTGCGTCTTCGACACTAATTCGGCATGATGAAGTGCTAGTTCAACGGGAACCTCAGCGTGAACCTCGACCACCTGCTCGAATGCTGGCGACTGGAAGTCTCCAACAAGAAAAGGCCCGGACGCCCTATCAGCCTGCTGTTCAACGTGCTGCGCCGCGCACGCAAGGACAACAAACTGCGTTTCCTCTTCGCCTATCGCCTGGCCCAGTACCTCGACGCCCGCGGCGGCCTTGCCCGGCGTCACGCCCGGCGCATGCAACAGCGGCTCAACCTCAAGTATGGGGTGGACATCGACATCGGCGCCCAGATTGCCCCGGGCCTGCGCATCGCGCACCTGCCGGGGGTGGTGATTACCCGGTACGTCAGCATCGGGCGCAACTTCTTCATCCGGCAGAACTGCTCGATCGGCATCAAGACCCTGGGGTTGCAGGAGTACGCACTGCGCATTGGTGACAACGTGAGCATGGGCGCCAACAGTTGCATCGTTGCTGATCGCATCGACATTGGCGATGACGTGGTGATTGGCGCGATGTCGTTGGTTACGCGGGATATTCCGCCTGGCATGACCTTCTACAACCCACGGCAGGTCGAGATGCGTCCGGGAGGGGATTAACCAACAGCGGTACATTTGCGGACGTTGGCAGAGGGGGTGGTGGAGCAGGCTGGGAGGGTTCTTATGGGGTTGCCCATGGTTGATCGCCTCACCCGATGGACTGGATCGTGCAGTGGTGCGGCCGTCTTCATTTATCCCCAGGCGCCGCGCCAGTGATGAGCGCACCGAACGAATACGCAAAAGGCTTGAGGCAGTTGGCTCTGTAGCCAGCTTCTTGGCGTCCGTTGTCACGGGGCAGGCCCAGGTTCATTCATAGGCTTACTCATCTGTGAGCCGATTAGCGAGCATATTCGGCTCATTTTGTGAGCTGATAATGGCGGCTATTCGGCTCATTGTCTGATCCTCAAGCTAGGGTGTTTGGCTTGAAGTATCGATAGGGCACCTTTCCGCGATTATCGGCGTGCTGGTTAGTCGGCTTCCTGGTGGGGCTGATTTCGCTGAGATAGTGTTTCAGCGCCACTTCCAAGGTCATGCGCTCGGCGCCGCTGCGCTGGATGTACACGCCCCGAACATTTATTTCTTGCGGGCATGAAAAAGCCGCGCAGTGCGCGGCTTGTAAGCTGGTGGGCCCACACGGACTCGAACCGTGGACCAAAGGATTATGAGTCCTCTGCTCTAACCGACTGAGCTATAGGCCCTCAGTAAGTGGGCGGATTATAACGAGGGTTTCGCACCTGTGCCATCTGAAAGATCCGATAGTGCTATGCGAAGAAACGCGGCCGCGAATTCCTCTGGCGGTAGCGGGAGGCTGACGATGTAGCCCTGGATCTGCTCGCAGCCCTCGGCCGCCAGAAAACGTTGCTGGGCCTGGTTCTCCACGCCTTCGGCAATGATGGTCAACTGCATGCTGCGGCCCAGGGCAATGATCGCCCGGGCAATGGCGGCGTCGTGTGGGTCGTCGGGCAGGCCGCGGATGAACGACTTGTCGATCTTGAGGATGTCCAGCGGCAGGCGCTTCAGGTAGCTCAGCGAGGAATAGCCGGTGCCAAAGTCGTCGATGGCTAGCTGTACACCCAGTTTTTTCAGTTGGTACAGCACGGCCAAGGCCTCCTCTGCCTGGCTCATGATGAAGTTCTCGGTGATTTCCAGCTGCAGGTCACCGGCCCTCAGCTGGTAGTGCTTGAGCAGTTGTTCGATGCGCCGTGCCAGGTGTGGGTGGCGCAGCTGGGCGCCGGCAAGGTTGATCGACAGCGGGCCGAAGGGTTCGTAGTGCTGCTTCCAGGCCTGCATCTGCCGGCAGGCTTGCTCCAGTACCCAGTCGCCGAGCTGCAGGATGGTGCCATTTTCTTCCGCCAAGTGGATGAAGTGTTCCGGCGGTACCTCACCAAAGGTCGGGTGGCTCCAGCGGATCAGCGCTTCGGCACCCACCAGGCTCTGGGTCTTCAGGCTGAGCTTGGGCTGGAAGCACAGGCTCATTTCGTTGCGTTCGACGGCCCGGCGCAGCTCATGCTCCAGGGCGATGCGCTCGCTGGCCTGGGCGGTGAGGTCGCGGGTGTAGGCTTCGACGCGGTTGCGGCCTTTGGCCTTGGAGCGGTACATGGCGGCGTCGGCGTTGCGGATCAGTGTGGAGACGTCAGTGCCATCCTGTGGGTAAAGACTGATGCCGATGCTGGCGCTGGTGAAAAACTCATGCTCGCCGGCCTGGAACGGTGCGTTGAAGCAGGCCAGTAGTTTGTTGGCGATAGTGCTGGCGTCACTGGGCTTGTGCAAGCCGGGCAGCAGAATGATGAATTCGTCGCCACCCAGGCGGGCTACGGTGTCAACATCGCGTACCTGCTCTTTCAGGCGCTGGGCGATGCCCTTGAGCAGCAGGTCGCCGACCGGGTGGCCAAGGCTGTCGTTGATGTGCTTGAAGCGGTCGAGGTCCAGGAACAGCACTGCGCCTTGGCGGTTGGACACCTGCGCGCAGGTGAGTACGCCCTGCAGCCGGTTTTCGAACAAGGTGCGATTGGGCAGGCCGGTCAGCGGGTCGTGGTGGGCCTGATAGTCGAGTTTGGCCTGGGCATGCTTGATGCTGGAGATGTCTGCAAAAACCGCCACGAAGTGGGTGATCTCGCGGTCGCTGTTGCGCACGGCGCTGATGGTCAGCCAGCTTGGGTAAAGTTCGCCGTTCTTGCGCTTGTTGTAGATTTCGCCCTGCCAGTGGCCCTCGGCGGTAAGCTGGTGCCACATGGCCAGATAGAAAGCGCTGTCGTGCTGGCCAGAGGCGAGCAGGCGCGGGGTCTGGCCGAGGGCCTCGATCTCGCTGTAGCCGGTGATCTCGCTGAAGGCGCGGTTGACGGCACTGATGCGCTGGTCAATGTCGGTAATCAGCACCCCTTCGGCAGTGTTCTCGAACACAGTGGCGGCCAGCTGCAGTTTTTCTTGCATCAGGTGACGCTCGGTGATGTCGCGGGCGATGGTCAGCATGCAGTCGACGCCGGTAATCGGCAGGGGCCGGGCGGACAGCTCGCACAGTCGGATCTGCCCGTCGCTGCGGCGGATATGGCAGGTGAAGTCGCGCACGAAGCCGTCACGGTTGAGCTGGTCGACCAGGCGTTTGCGCTCGTTGAGGTCGACCCAGATACCCAGGTCCAGCGAGGTCTGGTCAATGGTTGGGTTGAGGTCGTAGCCGGTGAGGCGGCAGAAGCCTTCGTTCACCTCCAGCAGCAAACCGTCGCTCTGGCGCGACAGCAGCAGGCCGTCGGGCGAAGCGTGGAAAGCCTTTGCGAACTTTTCTTCCGAAGTTTGCAGCTGCTGCTGGGTCTCCTTGAGCTGGCTGATGTCGCGTACCGCCACTACCAGCGCGGGTGTGCCGTCCAGTTCGAAGGTTTCAGCCGAAGTCAGGCCGGTGAACAGTTGGCCGTTGCTGCGGCGGAAGCTCATTTCCAGGTTACGGATACCCCCTTGGTGCAACCTTTGAAGCAGGAGCGGGCCACTGCCCTCTACGCCCCACAGGTCAAGGTCGGTGGCAGTGCGGCCTATGACCTGGTCTGGGGGCAGTCCGATCTGCTCTTCGAAAGCCTCGTTCACCTCCAGCAGGCAGCCATCGCTGTGGCGAGCGATCAGCAAGATATCGGGGCACTGCTGGAATACCGAGGCGAACTTCTGTTCGGACAGACGCAGGGCATCCTCCGTGCGCTTGGTTTCGCTGATGTCGATCATCAGCCCGCGCATCACTGGCTGGTGGCCGTGCTCGATCATACTGACGATGTTGCGTATCCAAAGGGGCTGACCGTCAGCCCGGATCACCCGGTAGTCCAGGCTGTGGTCGCGCCCCGCTGCGGTCTCGCTGTCGCAGTAGGCCTGGGCCCAGAGCGCGTCCTCCGGGTGCAGGATACTGCGCCAGAAACCGGGCCTGAGCCAGTCACTCAATGGGTAGCCGAGCAGATCTTCGGCATGGGGTGAAACGTAGCTGTAGGTGAAGTCGTTGGCATCGGCTTCCCAGGCGATGGCTGACAGGCTCTCGACCAGGCCGCGGTAGTGGTACTCGCTGCTGCGCAGTTCTTGCTCAAGGGCGATGCGCCGGGAAATTTCCGAGCTGAGCCGGCGGTTGATGCGAATGACCACTGCCAGCACAGCCATCAGCAACAGCACCGTTGGCAGGCCATACACCAGCAGGTCGGACCAGAACATCCGCTGGTCGACCACATTACCCACCCAGTGCTGCTGGATCTGGCTGATTTCGCTGCTGCTCATGTCGGCCATCACTTTGTCGAGGATGCCGACCAGCACGCTCTTGTCGCGGGGAACGGCCATCGCCAACTGGTAGCGGTAGGGTGTTTCGCCGCTGACGTAGAGGCCGTCGAGCTTGAGTTGGCGCAGGCTCCAGATACTGGAAGCGAGGTCGCCGACCACGGCATCCACTTGGTCGGTGGCCAGGGCTTGCAGCGTGGAGCTGACGTTTGGCAGGGCAACCAGGTTGAGGTCCGGGTGGTGGGTACGCAGCAACTCGTGCGGGGCGTAGTTCTCGACCACGGCAATTTTCAGGCCGTACAGGTCAGCCAGCTTGCGCGGTTGTGCGCCGCCTTTGTGCGCGAGGATGACAATGGGGAAGTCGAGGTACGGGCGAGTGAAAGCCAGGAAGCCCTGGCGTTCGGGGGTGGACATGATGCCGGGCAGCAGGTCGATACGGCTTTCCCGCGCTTGCGCCAGCACCTCGGTCCAGCTGCTGGGTTCGACCGGTTTGAACGTCACGCCCAGGCGCTGCTGGATCATGGCGATGTAGTCGGCGGCCAATCCCTGGTACCGGCCCTCCTGGTCGCGAAACTCGAACGGTGGCCAAGAGGCGTCTACACCCAGTTTCAGCTGCGGGTGGGCAGCCAGCCAGGCGTTCTCCTCATCTGTCAGGGTCAGGGCGCCGGCCGTTGTGTTCCACAAAATCAGGATCAGCAACAGAATGGCCGGCTTCAAGGACATGGCAGCCTCGCACTCAGGTGGTCTGAAGTCGAGTGTAGACGGGCATTGCTGCAGGTGTGCAACGGAAGGCGGGCTTTATGTCTCGGGCCACTAAAGAAAAACCCCGGCCTGGGCCGGGGTTTTGTCATCACTCGTCGAGGAAGGAGCGCAGGTGCTCGCTGCGAGTCGGGTGGCGCAGCTTGCGCAACGCCTTCGCTTCGATCTGACGGATCCGCTCACGCGTTACGTCAAACTGCTTGCCCACCTCTTCGAGGGTGTGGTCGGTGTTCATGTCGATACCGAAACGCATGCGCAGCACCTTGGCTTCACGTGCGGTCAGGCCCGAGAGCACGTCACGGGTGGCTTCCTTGAGGCTTTCGACCGTGGCTACGTCGATCGGGGACTGCATGGTCGAGTCCTCGATGAAGTCGCCCAGGTGCGAATCTTCGTCGTCACCGATCGGGGTTTCCATGGAGATCGGCTCTTTGGCGATCTTCAGTACCTTGCGGATTTTGTCCTCAGGCATTTCCATGCGCTCGCCCAGCTCTTCCGGAGTCGGTTCGCGACCCATTTCCTGCAGCATTTGGCGGGAAATACGGTTGAGCTTGTTGATCGTCTCGATCATGTGCACCGGAATCCGGATGGTGCGTGCCTGGTCGGCGATCGAACGGGTGATCGCCTGACGGATCCACCAGGTGGCATAGGTCGAGAACTTGTAGCCGCGACGGTATTCGAACTTGTCCACCGCTTTCATCAGACCGATGTTGCCTTCCTGGATCAGGTCGAGGAACTGCAGGCCACGGTTGGTGTACTTCTTGGCGATGGAAATCACCAGACGCAGGTTCGCCTCGACCATTTCTTTCTTGGCGCGGCGGGCCTTGGCTTCACCGATCGACATGCGACGGTTGATTTCCTTGATCTCGGCAACGGTCAGGCCGGTTTCGGTCTCAAGGTCGATCAGCTTCTGTTGGCAAGCGACGATGGCAGCGTTCTTTTCACCCAGGGCGGCAGCCCACTTGGTGTTGCGCTTGGCCAGGTCACCGCTCCAGGTCTGGTCGGTTTCGTTGCTTGGGAACATGCGCAGGAAGTCGGCTCGCGGCATGCGGGCGTCACGTACGCACAGCTGCATGATGGCGCGTTCTTGCTGCCGCAGACGGTTCAGGGCATCACGTACACGCTCGACCAGTACCTCGAACTGCTTCGGTACCAGCTTGATCGGCATGAACAGGTCAGCCAGGGCCTGCAGGGCCTCGATGCTTTCCTTGTGGTTACGACCATTTTTCTTCAGGACCTTGGAGGTCGCCTGAAGCTGATCGGATACCGCACCGAAGCGTTGGGCTGCGACTACCGGGTCCGGGCCGCTCTCGGCCTCTTCCTCGTCGTCACCGCTTTCGGATTCTTCTTCGTCGTCGTCGGACTCTTCCTTCGCCGCAGCGGCCTTGGCGCCTGGGATCGGCACTTCTTCGGTTGGCGCGGCAATGTTGTCGTCAGGGTCGATGTAACCGCTGAGAACGTCCGACAGGCGGCCACCCTCGGTGGTGACGCGATCATATTCGCCGAGAATGTAGTCGACAGTGCCCGGGAAGTGGGCGATAGCGCCCATGACTTCACGAATGCCTTCCTCGATACGCTTGGCGATTTCGATCTCGCCTTCGCGGGTCAGCAGCTCGACAGTACCCATTTCGCGCATATACATGCGCACCGGGTCGGTCGTGCGGCCGATATCGGTTTCAACTGCCGCCAATGCAGCAGCGGCTTCTTCGGCCGCGGCTTCATCGGTGTCGGCTTCCGCCAACAGAAGGGCATCCGCATCCGGAGCACTCTCGAATACGTTGATCCCCATGTCGTTGATCATGCGGATGATGTCTTCCACCTGTTCCGGATCTGAAATATCCTCAGGCAGGTGGTCGTTGACCTCCGCGTAAGTCAGGTAGCCCTGCTCACGACCGCGGGTGATCAACTCTTTGATACGAGACTGCTGTTGCGCTTTTCCGGACATAACACCCTATCCACTGAAGGTCTTGGCGGGCAAAAAACAAGCCGAGGATTATACCCGAGCATGGGCCTCACGCGCCAGATGAGGTCGGCGTTTGTGCGGGAACATTTCGGCTCAGCAGGGCAAGGAGCTGGGTTTTTTCCTCGCTGGTCAATTCGCTTTGACGTGATTTCCTGAGCAGTTGTTCCAGGCTGCGCTCGCGTTGGCGGGCGGACAAGCTAGTTATAGTGTCGAAAAACTGTTGTTCAAGGTTGTCGGCCACGATAAGCCATTCCTTTTCCGCCAGGGCCCGCAGCAGGCGGCCCTGTTCGGTGCCATGCCAACGTGCGATCAACTGCATTGAGCTTAGCCCAGGATTTTTCTGCGCGGCTTCGATCAACGCCACCAGCAGCTGGCTGTACAGGTGTTCTTCGTCGGCGAAGTGGCTGGCATCTTCCACCTTGCCTGCCAGCAGTGGGTGGTGCAGCAGGGTGCGCAGCGCGGCCAGGGTGGGCGGCTCGACCGGTGCTGGCACGCGGGGAGGTGCTTCGTCGCGTTGCTGCCAGGGCTTGCCGCCCTTGCGGTTCTTGTCCCAGGGTTTGTCACTCCACGGCTTCTTGCTACCACCCTTGTTGGGTTTCCATGCCTGCTCCTGGTGAACGGGGGCATAGTCGTGCTGCGGCATGTCGCCGTAGTCGGGGGTGTAGCTGGCCATGGCGTCGTAGTCGTAGCCAGGGTCGTAGTCCGGCATGCTGCTGGTCGCCGGCGCTTGTTGCGCCAGCTGCTCGACCTGCTGCGGGTCGAGGCCGGTGATTTCCTTCAGGCGGTTGCGCATCAGCTGACGCAGGTTGGCGCCGGGGATCTTTTCGATCAACGGTGCGGCCAAGGTCGCCATATGCGCCTTGCCTTCCAGTGAGCGCGGGTCGGCTTCGACGCCAAGTTGCTCGAAGAAGTAGTCGGCCAGCGGTTGGGCGTGCTGGTTGATACGGGCCATGAAGGCGTCGGTACCTTCGGCACGCACCAGGCTGTCCGGGTCTTCGCCTTCGGGCAGGAACAGGAAGCGCGCGCGACGGCCGTCCTGCAGGTTCGACAATGTCGATTCCAGTGCGCGCCAGGCCGCCTTGCGCCCAGCCTGGTCACCGTCAAAACAGAACAGCACGCTGGGCACCACGCGGAACAGGCGCTTGAGGTGCTCTTCGCTGGTGGCGGTGCCAAGGGTGGCCACGGCATTGCGCAGGCCTTGCTGGGCCAGGGCAATGACGTCCATGTAGCCCTCGACGACGATGATCTCGTCGAGGTTGCGGTTGTGCTTGCGCGCCTCGTACAGCCCGTACAGCTCCTGTCCCTTGTGGAACACGGGGGTTTCCGGGGAGTTCAGGTACTTGGGCTTGTCGTCGCCGAGCACCCGGCCACCGAAGGCGATGATGCGCCCGCGGCTGTCACGTATCGGGAACATCACCCGGTCGCGGAAGCGGTCGTAGCGCTTGCCGCTCTCGGCGTTCTCGATCAGTAGGCCGGCATCGATCATCACCTTCTGCTGCAGGGTGTCGGCACCCAGGTGCTTGAGCAGGTTGTCCCAGCCGGGCGGGGCAAAGCCCAGGCCGAAGTCGCGGGCAATTTCCCCGGACAGGCCGCGGCCCTTGAGGTAGTCCACCGCTGCCTTGCGTGACGGGTGGCTGCGCAGGGCCTGGCGGTAAAACTCCGAGGCGGCGTCCAGTAGCGGGTACAGTGGCGAGTCAGTGGGCTGGCGCGGCTTCTGGTCGCGGCGGCCTTGCTCGCGGGGGACTTCCATGCCAGCGGCGCGTGCCAGTTCCTCGACGGCCTGGGGGAAGTCCAGGTTGTCGTGGTCCATGACAAAGCCCAAGGCGTTGCCACCGGCGCCACAGCCGAAGCAGTAGTAGAACTGCTTGTCGGGGCTGACCGTGAAGGACGGGGTTTTTTCTTTGTGGAACGGGCAGCAGGCCGAGTAGTTCTTGCCGGTTTTTTTCAGCTGGACGCGCGAACTCACCACGTCGACGATGTCGAGGCGGTTGATCAGGTCGTCAATGAAACTCTGGGGAATCAGCCCGGCCATGGCAGTCTCGTTATCTGGCAACTGGCAAGTCTAATCGCTCACGCGCCGAAGGGGGCGAGTGCTGCTTGGGGAAGTGCGAGGGAATGTGTGCTCGTCGCCAGCCCCTAAGGGCTCGTCAGTCGGACGTGCACGCCTGGTCATACAGCAAGGAGGACCAGCTCTGACGTTTCAGGCAGGTTGCCCATGATGCAGTTCGCATGAAGCTTGTGCAGGGCCTTGAGCTAGCTGCTCAAGTTTGAAACGACCACTGCCATCGCCCGGGGGTTAGCCGGGCAGGGCAGAAGCTTTGCGTTGAACGTCTGTATTAGTACAGACGAACGGCGCGGCGCTGTTCGCGCTGAACTTTCTTGGCGTGACGCTTAACAGCAGCAGCTGCTTTGCGCTTACGCTCTGCGGTCGGCTTCTCGTAAAACTCGCGGCTACGAACTTCAGCCAGTACACCGGCTTTTTCGCAGGAGCGCTTGAAACGACGCAGAGCTACGTCGAAGGGTTCGTTCTCTTTAACTTTGACGGCTGGCATCCAGGGCTACCTTAATTCATTACCGGGGTAGACGTGCTCCTGGCAAAACAAAGGTGTGCTGGAGAACGTCGGTTTTCAAGGGTTGCGGATGTTAACCCTTAGCAAGCCGGAATGCAAAGCCTCTGATCGAAAACCGCTGGTCGGCACCCGACACGGGGACTATCATGCGCGGCTTCGAATTCAGCCCCCACAAGGGACGAGCCCATGCTAGTACTGGGATTGGAAACATCCTGCGACGAAACCGGCGTCGCATTATACGACAGTGAACGCGGTTTGTTGGCCGACGCACTGTTCAGCCAGATCGACCTGCACCGCGTCTTCGGCGGCGTGGTGCCCGAGCTTGCCTCGCGTGATCACGTCAAGCGAATGCTGCCGCTCATCCGCCAGGTGCTGGACGAGGCAGGCTGCGTTGCCACCGAAATCGACGCCATCGCCTACACCGCGGGTCCCGGCCTGGTCGGTGCCCTGCTGGTGGGCGCTTCCTGCGCCCAGGCGCTGGCCTTTGCCTGGGACATCCCGGCGATCGGTGTGCACCACATGGAGGGTCACCTGCTGGCACCCATGCTGGAAGAAAACCCGCCAGCGTTTCCGTTCGTCGCTTTGTTGGTTTCCGGTGGCCATACCCAGCTGGTTCGGGTCGATGGCATCGGTCAGTACGAACTGTTGGGCGAGAGCCTGGACGATGCTGCCGGTGAAGCGTTCGACAAGACCGCCAAGCTGATCGGCCTCAATTACCCAGGCGGTCCGGAAATTGCGCGTCTGGCCGAACAAGGTGTGGCCGGGCGCTTCGTCTTCCCGCGGCCAATGACCGATCGGCCAGGCCTGGAATTCAGCTTCAGTGGCCTCAAGACCTTCGCCCTGAACACTTGGCAGCAATGCAAGAATGCTGGCGACGACAGTGAGCAAACCCGTTGCGACCTGTCCCTGGCATTCCAGCAGGCGGTGGTGGAGACTTTGACCATCAAGTGCAAGCGGGCGCTCAAGCAGACCGGCCTCAAGCGGCTGGTCATCGCGGGTGGCGTGAGTGCCAACAAGGCCCTGCGCGCGTCCCTGGAGGACATGCTCGGTAGCATCAAGGGCAACGTGTACTACGCGCGCCCGCAATTCTGTACCGACAATGGTGCGATGATCGCCTACGCCGGTTGCCAACGCCTGCTGGCCGGGCAGCAGCAAGACCTGGCGATCAGCGTGCAGGCACGCTGGCCGATGGAACAGTTGCCGCCGCTGTAAGGCAGCGCGTCGAAGGTTCAGAAATGCCGTTCGCGCCCTGCAAACAAGTCGCGCAGGTTGTTGCGGTGGCGCCACACGATCATCACAGTCAGTACGCTGATCGGCAGCAGGGCTTCGGGCTCGCGCCAGGCCAGCAATGGCAAGGTGAGTGGCGTGGCAATCAGTGCGGCCAGTGAGCTGGTACGCGTGAGGTAGAAGGTCAGCAGCCAGGCGCCGATGGCCAGCAGCGCGGCCGGGAAATACAGGCCCATGAGCATGCCGGCAGCCGTCGCCACGCCCTTGCCGCCCTTGAAACGGAAGTACAGGGGGAACAGATGGCCCAGCACCGCGCATATGCCCACCCAGGCCTGCGCGTGCAGGTCCAGCCCGGCAACGCGGGCGAGCAGTACCGGCAAAAGGCCCTTGCACAGGTCGCCAAGCAGGGTCAGGATCGCCAGTTTACGGCCTGCCAGGCGTAGCATGTTGGTGGCGCCGGCATTGCCTGAGCCGCTGGAACGTGGGTCCGGGCTGCCCGAGAGGCGGCTGAGAACAATGGCGAAGGACAGCGAGCCGAGCAGGTAGGCGAGCAACGCCAGTAACCAAAACATGCTAACTATTCCGGGCGAGGACGCCCTGATTCTAACGGCGCCAGTCGCCCTTGTCGTGCTGTGGAGAGAAGTGCTTGGACAGAGTGTTCATCGAAGGCCTGGAAGTCGATACCGTTATCGGTGCCTATGACTGGGAGCGGGATATTCGCCAGTGCTTGCGCCTGGACCTGAGCTTTGCCTGGGACAACCGCCCGGCCGCCGCCGGAGACGACCTGAGCCTGGCGCTGGATTACGCCAGTGTGTCGGCGCGCATCCAGGCGTTTGCCGAACAGGCCCGTTTCGAGCTGGTTGAAACATTTGCCGAGCGCCTGGTGGCCACCCTGATGGACGAGTTCCACATCCCTTGGGTGCGCTTGAAGCTGACCAAGCCGGGCGCGGTGCCCGCGGCCCGTGGTGGTGTAGGCGTGGAGATCGAGCGCGGATGTCTTTGAGCACGGTTTACCTGGGCTTGGGCAGCAATATCGACCGTGAGGCGCATTTGTGCGCCGGGCTCGATGCGTTGGCTGGCATCCTGACCGACATGCGCTGTTCGCCGGCATTCGAAAGCCAGGCGGTGGGCATCAAGAGCGGGCCGTTCATCAACTTCGTGGTGACCGGGCAAACCGCGTTGCCGTTGATCGAGCTGGACCGCCGGCTGAAGTTCATCGAGGCCGACAATGGCCGCTATGCCCCGGACCGCAAAGGGTTGCCGCTGGATATCGACGTGCTGATGTATGACGATTTGCACGGTACCTTCGATGGGCTGGTATTGCCCCGGGCCGAGATTCTGAAGAACGCTTTTGTGCTGTGGCCGCTGTCGTTGCTGGCACCCGACCTGGTGCATCCGGGTGTGGGCAAGCGCATGGCGCAGCTGTGGCAGGAAGCGCAGATTGATCAGGTACTGGCCCCGGTCGCCTTTGAGTGGCGCGGGTTGCAGTTGACGCCCGCTTAAGCCTGTATCGGCCTCTTCGCGGGTTTACCCGCGGATACGGTGGCGGCTGCGACGGTGAACCGCGGGTGGAAATTGGCCAGCAGGTCTGGCCCTTTCGCGGGTAAACCCGCTCCTACAACGGGCTGTGCCCAACCCTCGATGTGTGCCCCTGTAGGAGCGGGTTTACCCGCGAAGAGGCCGGTAGGTCTAACCGCGCTGGTAAGCTTCGAGCGCTTTCAGCCGTTCACCTTTGAGTGCTTCGCCCAGTGCCTGCCCCGTGAGCCCGGCTTGCACCAACGGCTTCACATCCACCGCTCGCGCCGCCGCTGCTGCGCGTCGCAGGTAATCGGCCTGTGGGTAACCCTGCTCGCCATCGCCCCGCGCTGCCATCTCGCAAACGACCAAAAAATCCTCAAATCGCTGCGGCCGTCGGTAAACATCGAACTTCTGCAACAGCTCCAGCAGTGCCGTGGCAGGCAGTTCGAGCGCCTGATTGCCCTGCGCCAGGCATTCCCCTGCCAGCATGGCCAGTTCCTGGCACTCACGCGGTGCCTTCAGGCGCTGGTTGACGGCTTTGATTGATGTCGGTGACAACCCCCGCAACAGGCAGGCCCAGCGCACGTGCAGCGGTTGTTCGTGCACCGCTGCCTGCTCCAGCGCCGCCAATGTCCGGGAGCTGTCATCGAGCTCAGGCAGCAGCTCCTGCAGGGCCCCACACGCGCTCAGCACTTTGAAGAATACCTGCGGTTGCACTTCCATCAGCGCGCGCTCGATTTCCTTCCAGCTGCGCTCGGCAGTGAGTGCCTGCAGTTCGCCTGAGGCGCTGATCTGACGCATCAGCGCCAAGGTTTCATCGGCAACCCGGAACCCCAGTGGTGCGTAACGGGCAGCAAAGCGTGCAACACGCAGCACGCGCAAAGGATCTTCGGCGAATGCCGGGGAAACATGGCGTAGCAGGCGTTGATCCAGATCGTTCCTGCCTTGGTAGGGGTCGTAGACCGTGCCCGCCTCATCCTCGGCCATCGCATTGATGGTGAGGTCGCGACGGATCAGGTCCTCTTCCAGGGTTACGTCGGGGCTGGCGTGAAAAGTGAACCCGCCGTAGCCTCGCCCACTCTTGCGCTCGGTGCGCGCCAGGGCGTATTCCTCACCGGTTTTCGGGTGCAGGAACACCGGAAAATCGGCACCCACCGGCCGATAGCCCTTGGCGAGCATTTCTTCGACGGTGGCGCCCACCACCAGCCAGTCGATATCGCTGACAGGGCGGCCGAGCAGGCGGTCGCGCACGGCGCCGCCAACTTTGTAGATGTGCATGTGCAGCTCTCCATAACTGCCGACAGGATAACCCGTCGGCGGTCATGGGGTTGCATCAGAGGTGGTGGATAACAGCCAGGTCCATGCGGCCGTAGTCGGCGCTTTCGCTATGCTCGCCGCGCGGCGGCATGTGGTGAGTACTCATCACTTGCTCGCCTTGCACGGTCTCCAGGTGGATATCGAAGCCCCACAGGCGATGCAGGTGCTTGAGCACTTCGTCGGTCGAGTCGCCCAGCGGTTTGCGGTTGTGTTGCTGGTGTCGCAGGGTCAGCGAGCGGTCTCCGCGGCGGTCGACGCTCCAGATCTGTACGTTTGGTTCGCGGTTGCCCAGGTTGTACTGCGCTGCCAGCTGCTCCCGAATCACCCGGTAGCCGGCCTCATCATGGATGGCGGGCACCAGCAGGTCGTCGCGCTGGTCGTCATCGAGGATGCTGAACAACTTGAGGTCGCGCATCACCTTGGGCGACAGATACTGCAGGATGAAGCTCTCGTCCTTGAAGCTGCTCATGGCGAACTTGATGGTAGAAAGCCAGTCACTGCCGGCAATGTCGGGGAACCAGTGGCGATCTTCTTCGGTGGGGTTTTCGCACATGCGGCGGATGTCGGTGTACATCGCAAAGCCCAGCGCGTAGGGGTTGATGCCGCTGTAGTACGGGCTGTCGAAGCCGGGCTGGAACACCACGCTGGTGTGCGACTGCAAGAACTCCATCATGAAGCCTTCGGTAATCAGCCCCTCGTCGTACAGGTCGTTCATCAGGGTGTAGTGCCAGAAGGTTGCCCAGCCTTCGTTCATCACCTGGGTCTGGCGCTGCGGGTAGAAGTACTGGGCGATCTTGCGCACGATGCGCACTACTTCACGCTGCCAGGGTTCAAGCAGCGGGGCGTTCTTCTCGATGAAATACAGGATGTTTTCCTGCGGTTCGGCGGGGAAGCGCCCCTCATCGCGGTCGTTACCCTTTTCGGCGTTTTTCGGAATTGTCCGCCAAAGGTCGTTGATCTGACGCTGAAGGTGCTCTTCGCGCTCCTGTTGCCGGCGCCGCTCTTCTTCGGCAGAAATAGGGTAAGGCCGCTTGTAGCGGTCGACACCGTAGTTCATCAGGGCATGGCAGGAGTCGATCAAGTCCTCCACAGCATCGATACCGTGGCGCTCTTCGCACTGGGCGATGTACTGCTTGGCGAACACCAGATAGTCGATGATCGAACTGGCGTCAGTCCAGGTGCGGAACAGGTAATTGCCTTTGAAAAAACTGTTATGGCCGTAGCACGCGTGCGCAATCACCAGTGCCTGCATGCACATGGTGTTTTCTTCCATCAGGTAGGCGATACAAGGGTCGGAGTTGATCACGATCTCGTAGGCCAGGCCCATCTGGCCGCGGCTGTAGGACTTTTCCGTACTGAGGAACTGCTTGCCGTAGGACCAGTGGTGGTAGCCCAGCGGCATGCCGACCGAGGCGTAGGCGTCCATCATCTGTTCGGCAGTGATGACTTCGATCTGGTTGGGGTAGGTGTCCAGGGCGTAACGCTCGGCCAAGCGGCTGATTTCCCGGTCGTAGGTCTGGATCAGCTCGAACGTCCACTCGGACCCAGTGGAAATGGGTTGGCGTCTCTGTGCTCTGGCGGTCATGTGGCTAACCTGCGCTGGAAGAGTTCACGGAAGACCGGGTAGATATCGCCGGCCGATACCAACTGCTGCTGGGCGAATGTGTCGGGGAAAGCATCTCCGATACGCTCGTATTCATACCACAGCGCCTGGTGTTCACGGGGGGTGATCTCAACGTAAGTGTAGTACTGCACATGCGGCATGATCTGTTTGGAGAGGATGTCGCGGCAGATGGGCGAGTCGTCGTTCCAGTTGTCGCCATCAGAAGCCTGCGCGGCATAGATGTTCCAGTCGCTGGCCGGGTAGCGCTCGGCCATGATCTCCTGCATCAGCTTGAGGGCACTGGAGACGATGGTGCCGCCGGTTTCCCGCGAGTAGAAGAACTCTTCTTCATCGACTTCCCGGGCACTGGTGTGGTGGCGAATGAACACGACTTCGATGCGCTCGTAGTTACGCTTGAGGAACAGGTACAGCAGGATGAAGAAGCGCTTTGCGATGTCCTTGGTGGCCTGGGTCATCGAGCCGGATACGTCCATCAGGCAGAACATCACTGCCTTCGAGCTGGGGTTGGGTTGCTTGACCAGCAGGTTGTACTTGAGGTCGAAGGTGTCGAGGAAGGGCAGGCGGTTGATACGTGCCTTCAGGCGCTCGATTTCCTGTTCGACTTCCTGGATATCGGTGAAATTGTCTGGCTCTTCGACCCGCAGGCGATCGAGTTCCTTTTGTGCTTCGCGCAGCAGGGCGCGGCTGCTGCCGGTCAGGGCGATACGCCGGGCATGGGCCGAGCGCAGGGTGCGCACGATGTTGATGCGTGACGGGTTGCCTTCGTTGGCGATGCCGGCGCGAACAGTCTTGAAGGTATCGGCGCCAGTCAGGTGACGTTTGACCAGGTTGGGTAGCTCAAGGTCTTCGAACATGAATTCGAGAAATTCTTCCTGGGTGATCTGGAAGACGAACTCGTCCATGCCCTCGCCGGAATTGCCGGCCTTGCCGCGACCGCCACCGCCTCCACCGCCTTGCGGCCGTGGGATGTGTTCACCGGCAGTGAACTCTTTGTTGCCAGGATGCACGATGGTCTGTTTGCCCCCGCGACCATGATGCAAGACGGGTTCGTCGATGTCGCGCCCGGGAATACTGATCTGCTCGCCGTGTTCCATATCCATGATGGAACGGCGGCTCACCGCCTCTTCGACGGCCTTCTTGATATGTTCGCGGTACCGCCGCAGGAAGCGCTGGCGGTTGACCGTGCTCTTGTTCTTGCCGTTCAGGCGTCGGTCTATAACGTAGCTCATGGTCCCTCCGGTGACTGGATGCAGCTGCAACCCACAAGCTGCAAGCCACAAGCTTCAAGCTGCAAGAAAGAGCAGCCACCGCCGCTGCAAGCTGTGACGCGGGCAGCAATGCCAACGCCAGGCAGCTTGCAGCTTGCGGCTCGTAGCTTGCCGCTTTATTGCGATTTCCTGACCCGCAGGTACCATTCCGACAGCAGGCGCACCTGTTTGTCGGTATAGCCACGCTCCACCATCCGGGTGACGAAGTCGTTGTGTTTCTTCTGGTCCTCTTTGCTGGCCTTGGCGTTGAAGCTGATGACCGGCAGCAGGTCTTCGGTGTTGGAGAACATTTTCTTCTCGATCACGACCCGCAGCTTTTCATAACTCAGCCAGCTTGGATTCTTGCCATTGTTGTTAGCGCGTGCGCGCAGTACGAAGTTGACGATCTCGTTGCGGAAGTCTTTCGGGTTGCTGATGCCAGCCGGTTTCTCGATCTTTTCCAGTTCCTCGTTGAGCGCAATGCGGTTGAGAATTTCGCCGGTTTCCGGGTCGCGGTATTCCTGATCCTGGATCCAGAAGTCTGCATACAACACGTAGCGGTCGAAGATGTTCTGGCCGTATTCGCTGTAGGACTCCAGGTAGGCGGTCTGGATTTCCTTGCCGATAAACTCGATGTAGCGCGGTGCCAGGTATTCCTTCAGGTAGCGCAGATAGCGTTCGCGCACTTCAGCCGGGAACTGTTCCTGTTCGATCTGCTGTTCGAGGACATACAGCAGGTGCACCGGGTTGGCGGCAATTTCGTGTGGGTCGAAGTTGAACACCTTGGACAGGATCTTGAAGGCGAAGCGCGTCGACAGGCCGTTCATGCCTTCGTCGACACCCGCAGAGTCCCGGTATTCCTGGATCGACTTGGCCTTTGGATCGGTGTCCTTGAGGTTTTCCCCGTCGTAAACGCGCATCTTGGAATAGATATTGGAGTTCTCTGGCTCTTTCAGGCGGGAAAGCACCGTGAACTGAGCCAGCATCTTGAGCGTATCTGGCGCACAGTGGGCCTTGGACAGCGAGCTGTTGACCAGCAGTTTGTCGTAGATCTTTATTTCATCGCTAACCCGCAGGCAGTACGGCACCTTGACGATATAGATCCTGTCGATGAACGCTTCGTTGTTCTTGTTGTTACGGAAGGTGTGCCACTCCGATTCGTTGGAGTGCGCCAGCAGAATCCCGGTATAGGGAATCGCCCCAAGGCCTTCAGTACTGTTGTAGTTGCCTTCCTGGGTGGCGGTGAGCAAGGGGTGCAGGACCTTGATCGGCGCCTTGAACATTTCGACGAATTCCATCAGGCCCTGGTTGGCCCGGCACAGCGCGCCCGAGTAGCTATAAGCATCGGCGTCGTTCTGTGGGTATTCCTCAAGTTTGCGGATATCGACCTTGCCGACCAGGGCCGAGATGTCCTGGTTGTTTTCATCGCCGGGTTCGGTCTTGGCAATGGCGATCTGGTTAAGAATCGACGGGTACAGCTTCACCACCTTGAACTTGGAGATGTCCCCGCCAAACTCCTGCAGGCGCTTGGTGGCCCAAGGCGACATGATGGTATTGAGGTAGCGCCGTGGGATGCCGAACTCTTCCTCGAGAATGGCCCCATCTTCGGTGGCATTGAACAAGCCCAGAGGTGACTCGAATACCGGCGAGCCCTTGATCGCGTAGAACGGCACCTTTTCCATCAGCTGCTTGAGTTTTTCCGCCAGCGAGGACTTGCCGCCGCCTACCGGGCCCAGCAGATAGAGGATCTGTTTCTTCTCTTCCAGGCCTTGGGCGGCGTGGCGGAAGTACGACACGATCTGGTCGATGCACTCTTCCATGCCATGGAAGTCGGCAAAGGCCGGATAGCGGCGGATAACCTTGTTGGAGAAGATGCGCGACAGCCTGGAGTTGGTAGAGGTGTCGATCAGTTCTGGCTCACCGATGGCCAGCAACAGCCGTTCGGCCGCCGATGCGTAGGCACTGCGATCCTCTTTGCACAGCTCGAGGTACTCCTGCAGCGAGAGTTCTTCCTGGCGCGTAGACTCGAAACGTTGTTGGAAGTGGCTAAAAATACTCATGACGTCACCTCGCTCGATACGTGGAGACGACGCCGGATCAGTCAGCTGATGCTGGCATGCAACCGGGTTGGCCGATTGCTGTATACCCCCCAGAACACCCTGTAACGCTACCGATGACCCGCACGCCGGTGTACCGGCTCTCCCCTTTTTTGGATGGCCTGAGCTTAAGCGTAGTTGGTTATCTGCAAGGTCAAGGGGCGAGGAGGGCAGAAGTTACGAATGACCGTTCGTCAGATAAGCCGCAAGCCCGCACGGGGCGCGGGCTACAGGAAAAATTAAAAAAATTATTCAGTGCTGCCTTGGGCGGTCTCGGCCGGGTAGGTCGCACGCCACAGTTCGAAGCCGCCGTCCACGCTGTACACGTCGGAGAAACCCTGGCCTACCAGGTAGGCGGCAGCGCTTTGGCTGGAATTGCCGTGATAGCAGACCACCAGGGTTGGCGCGTCGAGGTCGGCGTTGCGGATGAAATCGGCGACCGAGTGGTTATCCAGGTGCCGGGCGCCGGTGATGTGGCCGGCGGCGAAGGCCTGTGGGTCGCGAATGTCGACGACGACCGCACCTTCTTTCTTGCGAAGCTCCAAGGCCTGCTCAGGAGGGATGCGCTTGAATTCGCTCATGGGTACTACTTCCTTCAGGTGTGGTCGTTGAGTGTAGTGGGTTGTGCCGGCTGGCGCAGGGTGCCGTCGTCGGCGCAGTCGCAGCGGTGGTATTCGCCGCTGTCGACGTTGTACAGGGTCATGGCGCCGCCCCATACGCAGCCAGTGTCCAGGGCGATGACGTCGGGCTCGGTGACCTCACCCTGCAGAGCGGCCCAATGGCCAAAGATGATCTTCACATGG
This sequence comes from Pseudomonas sp. CIP-10, assembly GCF_020911845.1. Taxonomy (NCBI): domain Bacteria; kingdom Pseudomonadati; phylum Pseudomonadota; class Gammaproteobacteria; order Pseudomonadales; family Pseudomonadaceae; genus Pseudomonas; species Pseudomonas sp. CIP-10. Next base: position 504,418 of record NZ_CP087160.1, read on the forward strand.
CGTGAGCGGCGGTCCTTGTGCGCGTACCAGGCTTTGTAGCCTTTGGGCGCGCTACCCAGGCCTTCCTTGCTCTTGAGGTCGAGTTTGCCATCGGCCGTGCAGAAGCGCATGCGGGTGAAGTAGTTGGTGATGACCCGCAGGCGTTCGACGCCGGCGAGGTTCTTGCTCCACTTGTTCGGCTCGTTGCCATACATGCCGTCGAGGTACAGCTGCAGGCGGTTGTCGTCACGCAGCACTTCCTCGACCTCGGCAGCGAGCTCCAGGGCTTTGCCAAGGGTCCATTGTGGCGGTATGCCGGCATGAACCAGGGCGATGCCGCGGGGCTCGTCGTAATGCAGCAGCTTCTGCTGGCGCAGCCAGTCGAACAGCTGGTCGGCGTCCGGCGCTTCGATGATCTCGCGCAGTGTGTCGCTTTTCTTGAGGCGCTCGACGTTGTGCCAGGCGGCCAGCAGGTGCAGGTCATGGTTGCCCAGCACGCAGACCAGTGAATGACGGATCGAGTACAGGAAGCGCAGGGTTTCCAGTGACTCGGGGCCGCGGTTGACCAGGTCGCCGACCAGCCACAGACGATCGACGGCGGGGTTGAAACTGACGCGATCGAGCAGGCATTTGAGTGGCTGCAGGCAGCCCTGCAGGTCACCGACGGCGTAGGTGGCCATCAGTGCAGCGCTCCGGGCACTGCCAGCCGAAAGGGGGCAATCTCGGCGTCGAAGCGCTTACCGTCTTCGGCGAACATCTGGTAGCTGCCCTGCATGGTGCCAACGCGGGTGCTGATGACGGCACCACTGCTGTAAGTGTGGCTCTGGCCTGGGTCGATGTTGGGTTGCTGGCCGACCACACCGGCGCCGCGGACTTCCTCTACCTCGCCGTCACCGTTGGTGATCAGCCAGTGGCGCGACAGCAACTTGGCGCTGAGCGAGCCGTTGTTCTGCACGGTAATGGTGTAGGCGAAAGCGAAGCGACTGTTTTCGGGGTCGGATTGTTCTTTCAGGTAGCGGGTCACGACGCTGACGTCGATTTGATAGCGGGGGTCGGACATGCAAGGGCCTTGGGCGAACTGACGCAATAATGCAGTCTAGGCCATTGGGAGGGGGGAGGGCCAGCGGTGATCGGGCTTGGGGGGTGTGTTGTCTGTGCCGGCCGCTTCGCGGGTAAACCCGCTCCTACAAGGGGTCGCACAGGATTTGAGGGTTGTGCGATCCCTTGTGGCCCGCGAAGCGGCCGGTACAGGCTAAATCAGGCTTGTTGCTGATCCGCCAGCTGGTCAGCCAGGCGCACGAAGGCTGCCAGGTCGAGCTGTTCAGGGCGCAGGCTGCCATCAACGCCGGCAGCCTCGATGGCGGCGCTGTCCAGCAGGCCTTTCATGGTGTTGCGCAGCGTCTTGCGGCGCTGGTTGAACGCTTCGCGAACGACACGCTCCAGCAGCAGGTGGTCCTTGGCCGGGAACGGCAGCACTTCGTGCGGCACCAGGCGGACGATTGCCGAATCCACTTTCGGGGGTGGGTTGAAGGCACCAGGGCCGACATTGAACAGGTGCTCCACGCGGCAGTGGTACTGCACCATGATCGACAAGCGCCCCCAGTCACCGCCGCCAGGGCCGGCGGCCATGCGCTCGACCACTTCCTTCTGCAGCATGAAATGCATGTCGCGGATCAGCCCGGCGTGGCTGAGCAGGTGGAAGATCAGCGGGGTGGAGATGTTGTAGGGCAGGTTGCCAACCACCTTGAGGCTGCGCGGCGGCACGCCCAGCTGGTTGAAGTCGAACTTCAGGGCGTCGCCCTGGTGCAGGCGGAAGTTGCTGCGATCAGCGAACTTGTGCTGCAGGATCGGCACCAGGTCTTTGTCCAGCTCCACCACGTCCAGCTGTGCGCCACTGCCCAGCAGGCCTTCGGTCAGGGCGCCTTGGCCCGGGCCGATTTCCAGCAGGTGTTCGCCGGCCTTGGCGTTGATGGCACGCAGGATGCGGTCGATGATACCGGCGTCGTGCAGGAAGTTCTGGCCGAAGCGCTTGCGCGCCCGGTGTTGGTATTGCTCGTTCATGGTCGGTTCTCGGCCATCTGGTAGGCGGTTTCCAGTGCGACGCGCAGGCTGCCGGTGTCGACTTTGCCAGTGCCGGCCAGGTCCAGGGCGGTGCCGTGGTCAACCGACGTGCGGATGATTGGCAGGCCCAAGGTCACGTTCACTGCTGCGCCGAAGCCTTTGTACTTGAGTACGGGAAGGCCCTGGTCGTGGTACATCGCCAGCACCGCATCGCAGTGCTCCAGATATTTGGGGGTAAACAGGGTATCGGCCGGCAGCGGCCCGCGCAGGTCCATGCCTTCGGTGCGCAGGCGGGCCAGGGTCGGCTCGATGATGTCGATTTCTTCGCGGCCCAGGTGGCCGCCCTCGCCCGCGTGCGGGTTGAGGCCACACACCAGGATACGCGGGTTGGCAATGCCGAACTTGTCGCGCATGTCGGCATGCAGGATACGGGTTACACGTTCGACGCGCTCTGCAGTGATAGCGTCGGCAACATCACGCAGTGGCAGGTGCGTGGTCACCAGGGCCACGCGCAGGCCGCGGGTGGCCAGCATCATTACCACTTGTGCGGTGCGGGTCAGTTCGGCAAGGAATTCGGTATGCCCGGAAAAGGCGATACCGCTTTCGTTGATCACTCCCTTGTGAACCGGGGCCGTGATCATCCCGGCGAAGTGCCCGTCCAGGCAGCCTTGCCCAGCGCGGGTCAGGGTTTCCAGCACGAACGCTGCGTTGGCCTTGTTCAGCTGGCCTGGCACCACCGGAGCCGCCAAGGGGGTATCCCAGACGTACAGGCTACCTGCGGGTGCCGGGAGGTCAGGCCATTGGCCCGGGGCTACCGGCAGCAGGCTGACGGCCAGCCCCAGCTGCGTGGCCCGCTCGGCGAGCAGGTCACGGCTGGTGATGGCGATCAGGGGGTGGGGCTGGGCGTCTGCGGCGAGCAGCAGGCACAGGTCGGGGCCTATGCCGGCCGGCTCGCCGGGGGTGACGGCGAAGCGCAGGGGCTTCACTGGGCGGCCTGGTCAGCGCCAGGCAGCTTGATTTCAACGTAGGCTTCGTCGCGGATCTGGCGCAGCCAGGTTTGCAGCTCTTCGTCGTACTTGCGGTTGCGCAGTACGCTCAGGGCCTGCTGTTCGCGAGCCTGCTCGGTGCTGTCGGTGGCGCGGCGGCCCAGCACTTCCAGAACGTGCCAGCCGTACTGGGTCTTGAACGGTTTGGTCACCACGCCTTGCTGGGCATTGGCCATCTGTTCACGGAACTCCGGTACCAGGCTGTTCGGATCGACCCAGTTGAGGTCGCCGCCGTTGAGTGCCGACCCCGGGTCTTCCGAGAAGCTCTTGGCCAGTTCGCCGAAGTCTTCGCCGTTCTTGATCCGATCGTACAGGCGCTCGGCCAGCTGCTGGGTGGCCGCCTCGCTGCGGATCTCGCTTGGCTTGATCAGGATGTGGCGTACATGCACTTCGTCACGCAGTACGTTCTCGCTGCCGCCGCGCTTCTCCTCGAGCTTGAGGATGATGAAGCCGTTGGGGATGCGAATAGGCTGGGTAATTTCGCCCACCGGCATGCTGCTGAGCATCTTGGCGAAGTCGGGTGGTAGCTGACCGGCTTTACGCCAGCCCATCTCGCCGCCTTCCAGGGCGTTTTCGCTGGCCGAGTTGGCAATCGCCATCTGGCCGAAGTCAGCACCCTGGCGCAGTTGCTGGTAAACGTCACCGACCTTGCGCGCAGCCTTCTGGATATCGTCCGAGTTGGCGGCTTCCGGGGTCGGGATGAGGATGTTGGCCAGGCGGTACTCTTCCGACATCTGCATCTTGCCCAGGTCCGAGGCCAGGAAGTTCTTCACTTCCTGCTCGGACACCTGGATGCGTTCGGCAACGCGGCGTTGGCGCACGCGGCTGATGATCATCTCGCGCTTGACCTGCTCGCGAGCGTCGTCGAACGACAGGCCGTCATGGGCCAGCGCCGCGCGGAACTGGTCCAGCGACATGCCATTGCGCTGGGCAATGGTGCCAATGGCCTGGTTCAGCTCTTCGTCGGTGATGCGGATGCCAGAGCGCTCGCCGATCTGCAGCTGCAGGTTCTCGACGATCAGGCGTTCCAGTACCTGCTGTTCCAGAGCGCTGGTCGGCGGCACGCCGCCGCCGCGCTTGGCGATGGTTTGCTGGACCTCATGGACACGCTGGTCCAGCTGGCTTTGCATGACCACGTCGTTGTCGACGATAGCCACCACGCGATCAAGAGGTTGCACCGCGGCATGCACCGCGCCACTCAGCAAAGCGACGCCCAGCAACACTGGGCGCAGACGATCAATAAGCTTGGTCTTCACGTTCACGGTAACCTTGAATGCCTTGGTCGAGGAAAGACTCGACCTTGTTGCCAACTACGCCGCCGAGGCCTTTCAGGACGATCTGAAGGAAGACACCGTGGTCGCCTTTTTCGTTCTGTGGAAGGGCCTGGCTGAAATCGTCGTAGTCGATCCAGTAACGGTTGATCAGGCGCAGCTTCCAGCAGCAGTTGTCGTATTCGAAACCACCCATGGCTTCCAGGGTACGGTTGCGGTTGTAGTCATGCTGCCAGCGAGCGATTACGTTCCACTGCGGCACGATCGGCCAAATGACCGAGAAGTCGTGCTGCTGGATCTTGTAGTAATCCTTGATGTAGTTCGGATCGCCCGGGGTGCCATAGTCACCGCCGCCCACTTTCCAGGTACCCGTGGTCGAGTCGTAGGCAATGGTGTCGTTACGGTAGCGATAACCGAGGTTGACGATTTTGTTCGGGTTGTCTTCAGGCTGGTAGTGGAACATCGCGCTGCCCGAGCGGGTGCTGCGGCTGTCCGGGTCCCAGTTGAAGTCCGAATTGAGGCGCCAGTCGCGGTTGAAGTAGTAGTTGTACACCAGGGCGTATGGCGATACATCGGACTGCGCGTCCTTGCGGGTGCGGTAGTCGATGCCTGGCAGCTGGACCTTGCGGTCCTTGAAGTAGTAGGCCTGGCCGATGCTGAAGTTCTGGCGCTCGAAGCCGTTGTCTTCGATCCAGCGTGTGGTCACGCCCAGCGACAGTTTGTTTTCGTCGCCGATACGGTCAGTGCCGCTGAAGCGGTTGTCGCGGAACAGCGAATCGTAGCTGAACAGGGTTTCGCCGGTATCGAACAGCGGGATGTCCTTCTGGTCCTTGTACGGAACATAGAGGTAGAACATGCGCGGTTCGAGGGTTTGACGGTAATTGTTGCCAAACAGCGAGGTGTTGCGGTCGAAGTACAGGCCGCTGTCGACGCTGAAGATTGGCACGTCGCGGCTAACAGAGCTGTCGTAGCTTCCGTACGCGCCTGGATCGGCGGCTTGCAAGGCGATTGCATCGGCTTTGCCTTTGCTGTCCAGATCAAGATCGTACTGGGTGTAGGCGTATTTCAGTTTGGGTGTGAGGAACCCATAGCTGGCTGTCATTGGATAGCTGACTGACGGCGCGACGTTCAGGCGCGTGCCGTTGGCCCGCTCGATACCTCGAATATTTTCGTCAAGCCGACGACCATCGGGCCCCGCTGTGAGGTCCAGGTTGCCGTCCTTGTCGAACACAGTGTCGTTCTTCAAGTCACGTTCGAAGCGCGCGGCCTCGGTTTCGTAAGCGAAGTTCAACCCCCCTGGCTGAGAAGGCAGTACGCCATTGAGGGTAATCTGCGGCAGTCGATCATAAGGCGTGATCTGCGAAATGGTCGCCGCCTCATAGGCATGTACGTTCAGCCGCGCGGTGTAGCTATCGCCCCGGTAGGTCAATGCACCCTGCTGATTCAGGAAGTCGCGGCTTTCCACGCCAATCTGGTCAGATTCCAGGTCCTGGAAGTAGAACGGGTCGCTGATGTCGGTGTAGTCCACCTCGGTCATCAGGCGTTCGTCCAGGCCACCCTTGTGCTGCCAGTTGACCATCCAGCGCTGATCTTTGTAATCCGTCTGATCTTTGCGGTCGTCGTTCTTGTCGTTCAGGTAGGCGCCGCCGAACTGGCCTTCGCTGGAAGGTGTCAGGTAGCGGAACTCGCCTTCCATCAGCAGGCCGCGCTTGGCCATGTAACGCGGGTACAACGTGGCGTCGTAGTTAGGCGCCAGGTTGAAGTAGTACGGCGTGACCAGCATGAAGCCGGTGTCGCTGCTGGTGCTGAACGACGGCGGCAGGAAACCGGACTGGCGACGGTCGTCAATCGGGAAGTAGATGTACGGTGTATAGAACACCGGGAAATCCTTGACCCGAAGCGTAACGTTGGTCGCAGTACCGAAACCGGTGGCCGGGTTCAGGGTGATGTTGTTGCCCTTCAGCTGCCAGGCGTTGCTGCCCGGTTCGCAGGTGGTGTACGTACCGTCTTTGAGGCGGATGATGGCGTTTTCGCCACGCTTGGCGTATAGGGCACTGCCGCGGATGTGCGACTTGTGCATCACGTATTCGGCGTTGTCGACCTGAGCTTCGCCAGTGTCGAGCTGGATCTGGGCCTCGTCACCGACCACCAGCGAACCGTTGTCACGGATCTTGACGTTGCCCTTGAGCTCGCCACGGTTTTCGGCCTGGTAGAGGTTGGCCTCGTCGGCTTCGGCCTGCATGCTGCCTTGGCGCATCACCACGTCACCGGCGAGGGTAGCGACCTGCTGCTCCTGCTGGTACTTGGATACCTTGGCATTGATGTAGGTCGGCGACTCGTCCTTCGGCGTGGTGTCGGCCATGCCCGGGCGGGTTGGCTCGATATACGCGCCACCGCAGTACGGGCCGGTTTCAGCCAGCTGCGCGGCGGTGAGCTTTTCACGCGGAACCCAGTCCAGGTGGCTGTAGTCTTCGCTGCGCGACTTCAGACCACGGCCCTTGGCCTCGGTAACCAGCACGGGCCGGTCCGCAGTTTCGGCTTCGCCCGCCGCTTCGGTACCGGAGCTGACGGCTGCACCTTCGTGCACCGGGCGCGGTGGCAAGTTGTTGACTGGGTTTTTGGGCTTGCAGTCCCAACCACCGGCGGCGGACACTTGGCAGTCGAACTGTTCGGCTGCCACTACGTATGAGGTGGCCAGAGGTTGCAGGGCCAGCAGACCGCCGGTTACCAGCAACGGAAACTTTCTACGAAACGCGGGGGATTTCAATGCCATCTTATTAGTCCGGGCTTCCTGCGTGCCATCTGCCCGCGTGTGGGGCCGCACGCCTCTCGATGGTCTGAAAAAGATGCTGGATAATAAAGCATGACCCGCTTGACGGCTAGGGCCGTCGGAGACCCTTGCAATGCCTGAACACGATGTACGCCTGCAACAACTGACGGTCTGGCTCGATGAACAGCTCAATGATCTTTTCCGTGACAACGCCTGGGGCGAGGTGCCTGCAGGCAGCTTGACCGCTGCCAGCAGCGACGCCAGCTTCCGCCGCTATTTCCGCTGGCAGGGCGCTGGCCACAGTTTCGTGATCATGGATGCGCCCCCCCCGCAGGAGAACTGCCGACCGTTCGTCGCCATCGACCACCTGCTGGCCAGTGCTGACGTCCATGTGCCGCTGATCCACGCCCAGGACCTGGAACGCGGCTTTTTGTTGCTTGGGGATCTGGGCACTCAGACATACCTTGACATCATCAATGCCGACAACGCCGATGGCCTGTTCGCCGACGCCATCGATGCCCTTCTGAAGTTCCAGCGTTTGCCGATGGACGCGCCGCTGCCCAGCTACGACGACGCCCTGCTGCGCCGTGAAGTGGAACTGTTCCCCGAATGGTACGTGGGGCGTGAGCTGGGCCTGACCTTCACCGATGCACAGAAGGCCACCTGGCAGCGCGTCAGCCAGTTGCTGATCGACAGCGCCCTGGCGCAACCCAAGGTGCTGGTACACCGTGACTACATGCCGCGCAACCTGATGCAGAGCACCCCCAACCCTGGTGTGCTGGACTTTCAGGATGCGGTATACGGCCCGGTCACCTACGATATTACCTGCCTGTTCAAGGACGCCTTTGTCAGCTGGCCGCAGGCGCGGGTCGAAGGTTGGCTGAGCGACTACTGGCAGCAGGCGCAGGCGGCTGGCATCCCGGTGCACGCCGAGTTCGAAGCCTTCCACCGCGCCAGTGACCTGATGGGCGTGCAGCGGCACCTGAAGGTGATCGGTATCTTCGCCCGTATCTGCCACCGCGACGGCAAGCCGCGTTACCTGGGCGACGTGCCGCGTTTCTTCGCCTATATAAATGAAGTGATCGGTCGCCGGCCCGAATTGGCGGAGCTGGGTGAGCTGATTGCCGAGTTGCAGGCCGGAGCGCGTGCATGAAGGCCATGATCCTGGCTGCGGGGAAGGGCGAGCGCATGCGCCCGCTGACCCTGCACACCCCAAAACCGTTGGTCCCGGTCGCCGGCCAGCCGCTGATCGAGTACCACCTGCGCGCCCTGGCGGCAGCGGGCGTGACCGAAGTGGTGATCAACCATGCCTGGCTTGGTCAGCAGATCGAGGACCATCTGGGCGACGGTAGCCGCTTCGGCCTGAGCATCCGCTATTCACCTGAAGGTGAACCGCTGGAAACCGGCGGCGGCATCTTCAAGGCCCTGCCTTTGTTGGGTGAGGCGCCGTTCCTGCTGGTGAATGGCGATGTGTGGACCGACTACGACTTCGCGCGTCTGCAGGTTCCCCTGCAAGGTCTGGCTCACCTGGTGCTGGTCGACAACCCTGGCCATCACGGCCGCGGTGACTTCCGCCTGATGGGCGAGCAGGTCGTTGACGGCGATGACGCGCCAGGCACGCTGACCTTCAGCGGCATTTCGGTGCTGCACCCGGCGCTGTTCGAAGGTTGCCAGGCGGGTGCCTTCAAGCTGGCACCGTTGCTGCGCCAGGCGATGGCGGCCGGCAAGGTATCTGGCGAACACTACCGTGGGCACTGGGTGGATGTTGGCACGCTTGAACGCCTGGCCGAGGCTGAGTCTCTGATTGGCGAGCGCGCCTGACATGTGGTGGCCAGGCACGGTGATTGGTGTGAGTGCCGGTTTTGCCGTTGCGAGCATACCGGGTGCCTTGCTCGGTGCGTTGCTTGGGCAGGCCATTGACCGCCGGCTGCGCTTGCAAGGCTGGGAAGACATGCGCGAACGCCTGGGTGGGCGCCCTGCATTACGCGACGACGAGTTGTTGTTCGTGATGCTTGGGCGCCTGGCCAAGTGCGATGGCCGGGTAGCCGAGCAGCATATCCAGCAGGCGCGTCAGGAGATGGTGCGCCTGGACCTGGCCGAGGCAGCCCGGCTGCGCGCCATCAATGCGTTCAACCGTGGCAAGGCGGGCAAGGACCGGCTTGGCGGGCACCTGCGGCGCATCAGTCAGCAGCCCCACGCGGCGGAAGGTACCTTGCGGGCGTGTTGGCGCATGGTCTGGGCTGACGGCAAGATGGGCAACAAGGAGCGTGAGTTGCTGCTGGACTGGGGGCAGAAGCTGGGCATGAGCCGACGCCAGGTGCAGGCCATGTCGCTGGAGTACGAGCCGCGCAAGGCCACGGGCGCAGAAAGCGTGCCCATGACCTACGCGGCAGCGTTGCGCTTGCTGGCGGTGGACGCAGACACCGACACCGATAAGGTCAAGCAGGCGTATCGTCGGCTTGTCAGTCGGCATCACCCGGACAAGCTGGCGGGTACTGGTGCCAGCGAGGCGCAGGTGCGTGAAGCGACCGCGCGCACCCGTGAGTTGCACCAGGCCTATGCCATGATCCGCAAGCGGCGCGGCCTTTGACGCCCCGCCACAAGGATCAAGCCGAACTCAGCCCTGAGGGCTCATCCACCCCCGCACCCGGCGGAACAATTGCTCTTGTTCCGCCGCTTTGTTTGCTGGCATGGCAATCAATGACAATTGTCGGTACTGGCTATCCTTCTGCCGCTTGCTGGCCTGCAGCCGTTGCTGGGCTGCGTTGCGGTCAGCGCTGCGGGTGGCGTAGTAGATATCGGCTGTGGGTACCTTCAAGGTTGGGGCCAGGCTTTCCAGGTCCTGCTCCACCCGTGCAGGGGTCTGTGCAGCGACCATCACCAGTTTTTGTACCTGCGGTGGCTGCTTCTCGCTCAGGTAGCGCGCCGCCCAATATGCACCGCTACCATGGCCGATCAGTACGATGCTGCGGGCATTGTGTTGTTGGGCGAACGCCACGGCGGCATCCAGGCGGGCGAAGATGCGTTCGGCATCTGCCGGGTCGGCCTGCTCGCTGGCTTGTTCGGCATCGGTGCTTTCTGCTGTATCGGCATCGGCCGCGGTGGCTTGGGCCACGTTGGCGTTGGCGTCGGCCGGCACGTCTTTGACCGGTGCGCTTTCGCCTTTGTCTGGCGCAGGCGCTGCCGGTGGTGTGGCTTCGACCCGTGCTTGCGGGCTGTCTGCGAGCAGGTCGGGCAGGCTTACGCTGAGGCTGTGCCAGCCGATATCAGGGAATTTTTGCCGCAGTGGGCCGACTGCATTTGGCCAGTCGGCCGTTTCGCCTGCACCGGGGACAATGATCACCGCCCCTTGCGGATCGTTGTCGTTGGCCGGCTTCCACAGGGCCAGGAAGCTGTCGGCACCGGCCTGCAGGGTCTGCTGCTCAGCCTTGGGCAGCAGCCGCTCCAGCGCCAGTGCATCCTCCTGGCTGCGTTCCAGCAAGGGTGGGCGTGGGGCCTCGGCAGCCGGTGCCATGGTATTTGCAGGTGGTTTTTCGGCATCGGCGGCCAGGGCGCCGAGTGGAAGGACCGAGGCCAGGCAGCACATTGCCAGCGTCGTGCGATAAAGTGTGGACATGAGTCAACCCAAGGCCAGAATGAAACCGGCAGCCTAATAGTATTTGCCCGTGACGGCCATGCTGCATGGCCGTCTTTGCCAAGTCGAGCGTATAGATGAAGCGAGTGCGTCGCCTGTTGGTTATCGGCTGCTTGTGGCTGCCCTTGATTGCCTGGGCCAAGCCCGAGGCGCTGCCCTCTGTGGTGCTGGAGCCTGACCAGCAGCAGTGGCTGGACACCCACCGCAGCCTGCGTGTCGGCCTGGTGTTGCAGGCGCCCTACGCCCAGTTCGACCGGCGTCTGCAGCAACTGTATGGGGCCAATGTGGAGCTGGTGAACAGCTTGGCGCAGGCGCTGCGGCTGGACCTCACCTGGCGTAACTTCAGTGACCAGGCCAGTTTGGAGCATGCCCTGCAAAGCGGCGAAATCGACTTCGCCCCTGGCCTTACCCAGACGCCAGCCAGCCTGCGCCTGTGGCTATTTAGCGACCCGTACATGCGCGTGCCACAGCTGGTGGTGGGGCCGCGCACCGGGGCCATGGCCGTGGAGCTGGAAAAGCTTGAAGCCGAGCAACGCGTGGCGGTGCGCATGCCCAGCCCGCTGGCGGATTACCTGCGCGGCAACTACGGCAACCTCAACCTGCAGGGGGTGCCCGACGATCGTGAGGCCTTGCAACTGGTGGTAGGTGGCCAGGCCAGTTTCGCCGTGCTGGATGAAGCGCAGCTCAGCCGCCTGTCGCGCGAGAGCGAGTTCGGTGAGCTGGCGGTGGTCGGCGATATTGGCCTGCCGCAGCTGTTGCGTATCGGTTCGCGGCGCGACTGGCCGCTGCTGGCCGATGTACTTGAACGTGGCTTGCAGGCAGTGCCGGCCAAGGAGCTGGAACAACTGCATCAGCGCTGGTTGCAGCCGAAGTACCCGCGCCTGAGCGAGTCGCCGGGCTTCTGGCAGAACATGGCCTTGCTGTTCGGTCTGTTGCTGTTGTGTGCCTTGGCCACGCTGGTGTGGCAACGCCGTCAGCAACGCCAGCTGGAGCGCAGCCTGTTGGCCGCGCGGGAGAGCCTTGTTGAGCGCCAGGTGCGCGAAGAGGCGTTGCGCCTGAGCCAGTTCGCCATCGATCAGAGCACCGTGGGTATCCTCTGGGTCAACTGGGACAGCCATGTGCGTTACGCCAACCATGCCGCCGAGCGCATGTTGGGCTACAGCGAAGGGGCGTTGCTGGAGCGGCCGCTGAGCGACTTCGAGCCGAGCCTGAACATGGACCGTTGGCTGGAGCTGTGGAAAGGGGCGCGGACAGGGGCGGGGGGTGTCGGTCAGTTTGAGACGCAATGCCGGCGGGCTGATCAAAGCTTGCTACCCGTGGAGCTGTCACTGAGCTTTCTGCGCTTTCGTGATTCCGAATATCTGGTGGTCTACCTCGCCGATGTCACTGAGCGCCACCGTGCCTTGGCGGCCCTTCGCGAAAGTGAGGCGCGGCTCAAGGGCATTGCTGGCAACGTACCAGGGTTGGTGTTTCGCCTGGAACGTGACCCAGCCGAGGGCGATCTGGAGTTCCCCTATATCAGTGAGGGTAGCGAGGCATTGGTGGGTTATGCACCTAGCGAGATCCAGCACCCGCAGATGGGCCTGCGCAACCTGGTGCACCCCGAGGACCGTGCTGATTATCACAGGGTGCAGGACCTGGCCCTGGCCAGCGACCAGGACTGGTCCTGGCAGGGGCGCATCCTCACCCGGCAGGGCGAACAGCGCTGGGCCGATATCAAGGCCAGCGCCCGGCATCTGGGCAACGGCCAGGTGGTGTGGGACGGTGTAGTCTGGGACATCACACAGGGCAAGCGGGCCGAGCTGGCGCTGGCAAAGTCCCAGGAGCAGCTGCGCGAACTCTCGGCCCACCTGGAGAGCGTGCGTGAAGAAGAAAAAGCCCGTATCGCCCGGGAAGTGCATGATGAGCTGGGGCAGATGCTGACCGTGCTCAAGCTGGAAGTGTCGATGTGCGAGCTGGCCTATGCCGAGCTGGACCCTGGCCTGAATGATCGCCTGGCGAGCATGAAACGCCTGATTGCCCAGTTGTTCCAGTTGGTCCGCGATGTCGCCACTGCCTTGCGTCCGCCGATCCTCGATGCCGGCATTGCCTCGGCCATCGAATGGCAGGCGCGGCGTTTCGAGGCTCGCACGCAAATCCCCTGTCTGGTGCAAGTGCCCGATAATCTGCCAGCATTGAGTGATGCCAAGGCCACCGGGCTGTTTCGTATCCTCCAGGAGGCGCTGACCAATGTGATGCGTCACGCCCAGGCGCACAGCGTAGAGATTGAGCTGGTACGTGAGGGCGGACAGTTGCGCATGACGGTCAGTGATGATGGCCAAGGCTTTTGCCGCGAGCAGACCCGGCCTACCTCGTTTGGCCTGGTGGGTGTGCGCGAGCGGGTGCTGATGCTGGGGGGGAGCATGACGCTGGAAAGCGAGCCGGGCGAAGGCACCAGCCTGAGCGTGGCCATTCCGTTGGAGTAGGAGAGCAATCGTGATTCGAGTACTGGTGGCCGAAGACCACACCATTGTCCGTGAAGGCATCAAGCAGTTGATTGGCCTGGCCAAGGACATGCAAGTGGCGGGGGAGGCCGGTAATGGCGAGCAGTTGCTCGAAACCCTGCGCCACACACCGTGCGAGGTGGTACTGCTGGATATCTCGATGCCGGGTGTGAACGGCCTGGAGGCGATCCCGCGTATCCGTGCGCTGCACGATGCTCCAGCGATCCTGATGTTGTCGATGCACGATGAGGCACAGATGGCGGCGCGGGCGCTGAAGGCCGGTGCGGCGGGCTATGCCACCAAAGACAGTGATCCGGCGTTGTTGTTGACAGCGATTCGTCGGGTGGCCGGTGGCGGGCGTTATATCGACCCGTCGCTGGCCGACCGCATGGTGTTCGAAGTAGGCCTCACCGAATCCCGGCCGTTGCACACATTGCTCTCGGAGCGGGAGTTTTCGGTGTTCGAGCGCCTGGCCCAAGGCGCCAACGTCAACGACATCGCCCAGCAGTTGGCGCTGTCGAGCAAGACCATCAGCACCCACAAGGCACGCCTGATGCAGAAGTTGAAAGTGAACTCGCTGGCGGAGCTGGTGAAGTACGCCATGGAGCACAAGCTGGTCTGATTGCGACATACGGGTGCCCGAAACTTCCCGAAGCCTCTGTGGGAGCGGGCATGCCCGCGAACGGGCCTGGCCTGCTGATCTCTATGGCTGAGCCGGCCTCTTCGCGGGCATGCCCGCTCCCACAGGTTTCGTGGTTGGCTCGCAAGGGCATTCCAATCCCGCCATCCTTGTAGGGCGATCCCTACAACAAATCTTCCATCCGGATGATGGCATTCTCTCAGTACCCCCGATTTTCGGGCGCTTGCGTCTCTTCTACTCTTTTGCCTACGCAGTCATCCAACAAGAAGGTGCAGGCATGAGCGAGGCGAAGTCGAACGCTGCAACCGGCGAAACGCTGGTCAGCTTCCGTGGTGTGCAGAAGAGCTACGACGGCGAGTCGCTGATCGTCAAAGACCTCAACCTGGATATCCGCAAGGGCGAGTTCCTCACCCTGCTTGGCCCGTCCGGCTCGGGCAAGACCACCAGCCTGATGATGCTGGCGGGCTTCGAGACCCCCACCGCCGGTGAAATCCAGCTTGGCGGCCGCTCGATCAACAACGTGCCGCCGCACAAGCGTGATATCGGCATGGTGTTCCAGAACTACGCGCTGTTTCCGCACATGACCGTGGCCGAGAACCTGGCCTTTCCGCTGACCGTGCGCAACCTGAGCAAGACCGACATCAGCGAGCGGGTCAAACGTGTGCTGAACATGGTCCAGCTCGACGCTTTCGCCAAACGCTACCCCGGCCAGCTGTCTGGCGGCCAGCAGCAGCGTGTGGCGCTGGCCCGGGCATTGGTGTTCGAGCCGCAACTGGTGCTGATGGATGAGCCACTTGGCGCGCTGGACAAGCAGCTACGCGAACACATGCAGATGGAGATCAAGCACATTCACCAGCGCCTGGGTGTAACCGTGGTGTACGTGACCCACGACCAGGGCGAAGCGCTGACCATGTCCGACCGCGTGGCGGTGTTCCACCAGGGCGAAATCCAGCAGATCGCCGACCCGCGCACGCTGTACGAAGAGCCTTGCAACACCTTCGTCGCCAACTTCATCGGCGAGAACAACCGCATCAGCGGCACCCTGCTGGCCAGCGATGGCAAACGTTGCCAGGTGCAGTTGCCTCGCGGTGAGCGGGTCGAGGCGCTGGCGGTGAATGTCGGCCAGGCCGGCGAGCCGGTGACCCTGTCGATACGCCCGGAGCGCGTGCGTCTGAACGGCCACAGTGAAAGCTGCGTGAACCGGTTCTCTGGCCGGGTGGCCGAATTCATTTACCTGGGCGACCACGTGCGGGTGCGTCTGGAGGTTTGCGGCAAAGGCGACTTCTTCGTGAAGCAGCCCATTGCCGAGCTCGACCCGGCGTTGGCCGTGGGCGATGTGGTACCGCTGGGCTGGGAGGTGGAGCACGCCCGCGCGCTCGATCCGATTGCCGAAGCCCATTGATGGATTGCTTCACCAACCCTGTACTGTGGAGAGAATAATAATGCGCAAGCAGTTGAAACTGACCGCCCTGGCTTTGGGGCTGTTCACCGCTGGCCAGGCCATGGCCGCAGACCTCACCGTGATCTCGTTCGGGGGCGCCAACAAGGCTGCCCAGGTCAAAGCGTTCTACGAACCCTGGGAAAAAGCGGGTAATGGCAAGATTGTCGCGGGTGAGTACAACGGCGAAATGGCCAAGGTCAAGGCGATGGTCGACACCAAGAGTGTGTCGTGGAACCTGGTAGAGGTTGAGTCGCCAGAGCTGGCGCGCGGCTGCGACGAGGGCATGTTCGAAGAGCTCGACCCAGCCCTGTTCGGCGATGAGGCCGACTACGTGCCTGGTGCCATTCAGCCTTGCGGCGTGGGCTTCTTCGTCTGGTCCACGGTCATGGCCTACAACGCCGACAAGCTCAAGACCGCCCCCACCAGCTGGGCCGATTTCTGGGACACCAAGCAGTTCCCGGGCAAGCGCGGCCTGCGCAAGGGCGCCAAGTACACAATGGAATTTGCACTGATGGCCGACGGCGTTGCGCCCAAGGACGTCTACAAAGTGCTGGCAACCAAGGAAGGCCAGGACCGCGCCTTCAAGAAACTCGACGAACTCAAGCCCAGCATCCAGTGGTGGGAAGCGGGTGCACAGCCACCGCAGTTCCTGGCCTCTGGCGACGTGGTCATGAGCTCTGCCTACAACGGCCGTATTGCCGCTGTGCAGAAAGAGAGCAACCTCAAGGTGGTGTGGAACGGCGGCATCTACGACTTCGATGCATGGGCAATTCCTAAAGGCGCCAAAAACGTCGAAGAGGCGAAGAAGTTCATCGCCTACAGCGTCAAGCCCGAGCAGCAGAAGATCTACTCCGAAAACATCGCCTATGGCCCGGCCAACTCCAAGGCCGTGAGCCTGCTGTCGGACGACGTGAAGAAAGACATGCCGACCACGCCTGAGAACATTGCCAACCAGGTGCAGATCGACGTGGCGTTCTGGGCCGACAACAGCGAGCAGCTGGAGCAACGCTTCAACGCCTGGGCGGCGAAGAAGTAAACGTCCAGTGTGTGGGGCCGCAACGCGGCCCCCAATTCAGCCTGTATTGCGGAGTTCGCCATGGCCATTGCAGTGCCCCTCAACGAAGGCGCAGGTCCAAGTCTCAAGCAGCGCCTCAAACACGCCGAGCGGGTCAACCGCTGGAAGGCGCAGGCGTTGATCGCGCCGCTGGCGCTGTTTCTTCTGCTGGTGTTCCTGGTGCCGATTGCGGCGCTGCTGTACAAGAGCGTCGGCAACCCTGAAGTGGTCGGCGGCCTGCCGCGCACGGTGGAAATCATCAGCCAGTGGGATGGCAAAAGCCTGCCAGGCGAGGACGTTTACAAGGCGTTGAGCCAGGATTTGGCCGAGTCGCGCAAGAACCAGACCCTTGGTGACCTCTCCAAACGCTTGAACATGGAGCTGGCCGGTTACCGCAGCTTGTTGACCAAGACTGCCCGTGCACTGCCCTTCAAGGCTGAGCCTGCCTCTTATAAAGAGGCGTTGCAGGCTGTCGACGAGCGTTGGGGCGACCCGGCTTATTGGCAGGCGATACGCCGCAATACCAGTTCGGTGACTTCTTTCTACCTGCTGGCCTCGGTGGACCATCGCATCGATGACCTTGGTGAGCTGGCCAAGGCCACCCCGGACCAGGCCATTTACCTGGACATTTTTGTCCGTACCCTGTGGATGGGGGTGGTGATTACCACTATCTGCCTGGTACTGGCCTACCCACTGGCCTACTTGTTGGCCAACCTGCCGACCCGGCAGAGCAACCTGCTGATGATTCTGGTGCTGTTGCCTTTCTGGACATCGATCCTGGTGCGGGTGGCGGCCTGGATCGTGCTGCTGCAGTCGGGCGGGCTGATCAACAGCGCGCTGATGGCCATGGGCATCATCGACCAGCCGCTGGAGCTGGTGTTCAACCGCACAGGTGTCTACATCTCGATGGTGCACATCCTGCTGCCGTTCATGATCCTGCCGCTGTACAGCGTGATGAAGGGTATTTCCCCGAGCTACATGCGTGCGGCGATCTCGCTGGGCTGCCACCCGTTCGCCAGTTTCTGGCGGGTGTACTTCCCGCAGACTTACGCCGGTGTTGGCGCCGGTTGCCTGCTGGTGTTCATCCTTGCCATCGGTTACTACATCACCCCGGCGCTGCTAGGTAGCCCCAACGATCAGATGGTCAGCTACTTCGTCGCCTTCTACACCAACACCAGCATCAACTGGGGCATGGCCACCGCACTGGGCGGGCTGTTGCTGCTGGCGACCGTGCTGTTGTACCTGATCTATAGCTGGCTGGTCGGCGCCAGCCGTCTGCGCCTGAGCTGAGGAGCCTGTCATGCTGAGCCCATACATGTCGCCCGTGGAGCGGGTCTGGTTCTACAGCCTGCGTATTCTCTGCGGCTTGATCCTGCTGTTCCTGATCTTGCCAGTGCTGGTGATCGTGCCGCTGTCGTTCAACAGTGGCAGCTTCCTGGTGTACCCGCTGCAGGGCTTCTCGCTGCAGTGGTATCAGGACTTCTTCGGCTCGGCCGAATGGATGCGGGCGTTGAAAAACAGCATCATCGTTGCCCCAGCGGCCACGGTGCTGGCCATGGTGTTCGGCACGTTGGCGGCCATCGGCCTGACCCGTGGCGATTTCCCCGGCAAGTCGCTGGTGATGGCGCTGGTGATCTCGCCCATGGTGGTGCCGGTAGTGATCATCGGGGTGGCCAGTTACCTGTTCTTCGCCCCTCTGGGCATGGGCAACAGTTTCACCTCGCTGATTCTGGTGCATGCGGTACTGGGTGTGCCGTTCGTCATCATTACCGTGTCGGCGACGCTACAGGGGTTCAACTACAATCTGGTGCGTGCGGCGGCCAGCCTGGGAGCCTCGCCTCTGCTGGCTTTCCGCCGGGTGACCCTGCCGCTGATCGCGCCCGGTGTCATCTCGGGCGCCTTGTTTGCCTTTGCCACCTCGTTTGACGAGGTGGTGGTGACGCTGTTCCTCGCCGGGCCGGAACAGGCAACTCTGCCGCGGCAGATGTTCAGTGGTATTCGCGAGAACCTGAGCCCGACCATTGCCGCGGCGGCGACCTTGCTGATTGCGTTTTCGGTGTTGTTGCTGCTGACCCTGGAATGGTTGCGTGGGCGTAGTGAGAAGCTGAGGACTCAACAGCCAGCTTGATGATGGGTTGCCTGTGCCGGCCTCTTCGCGGCTAAAGTCGCGGAGGCCGGCACAGGTTGCGCTGGTCGACACCAATTGATACCAATCAGCCTTCATCGCTTTCCCTGAGTTACAATGCGCGCCACCGTGACTCTGCCAACAGGTGCGCCATGCAGCCCTACGCTATTGCCCCCTCCATTCTCTCTGCCGATTTTGCCCGCCTGGGTGAGGACGTCGACAAGGTATTGGCTGCGGGTGCAGACATCGTCCACTTCGATGTCATGGACAATCACTATGTCCCCAACCTGACCATCGGTCCGATGGTTTGCACCGCTCTGCGCAAGTACGGCGTTACTGCGCCGATCGACGTGCACCTGATGGTCAGCCCGGTTGACCGCATCATTGGCGACTTTATCGAAGCGGGTGCCACCTACATCACCTTCCACCCTGAAGCCACGCAGCACATCGACCGTTCGCTTCAGCTGATCAAGGATGGTGGTTGCAAGGCCGGCCTGGTGTTCAACCCGGCCACCAGCCTGGACGCCCTGAAGTATGTGATGGACAAGATCGACATGGTGCTGCTGATGAGCGTCAACCCAGGCTTCGGCGGGCAGAAGTTCATCCCCGGCACCCTCGACAAGCTGCGCGAAGCGCGTGCGCTGATCGACGCCAGTGGCCGTGATATCCGTCTGGAGATCGATGGTGGCGTGAACGTCAACAACATCCGCGAGATCGCTGCCGCTGGCGCCGATACCTTCGTGGCCGGCTCGGCGATCTTCAACGCCCCGGACTACCAGGAAGTGATCGCCAAGATGCGCGCCGAACTGGCCCTGGCCCGCCCATGAGTGGCTTCGAGCAGCTGTTCCCGGGGGCGCTGCCAAGGCTGGTAATGTTCGATCTGGACGGTACCCTGATCGATTCCGTGCCTGACCTGGCCGCCGCTGTGGACCGCATGCTGCTCGAACTGGGGCGCCCGCCTGCTGGCCTTGAGGCGGTGCGCCACTGGGTTGGCAATGGCGCCCAGGTGCTGGTGCGCCGCGCGTTGGCGGGCGGCATCGACCATGCCGACGTGGACGATGCGCTGGCAGAACAGGCGCTGGCGCTGTTCATGGACGCTTATGCCGAAAGCCATGAACTTACCGTGGTCTATCCTGGCGTGCGCGACACCCTGCGCTGGCTGCGCAAGCAGGGCGTGGAGATGGCGCTGATTACCAACAAGCCTGAGCGCTTTGTTGGCCCGCTGCTGGACCAGATGAAGATCGGTAATTTCTTCCGCTGGATCATTGGTGGCGACACCCTGCCGCAGAAAAAGCCCGACCCGGCGGCGTTGCTGTTCGTCATGCAGATGGCCGGTGTCACCCCGCAGCAGTCCCTGTTTGTCGGTGATTCGCGCAGTGACGTGCAGGCGGCCAAGGCGGCTGGCGTGCAATGCGTGGGCCTGACCTACGGCTATAACCATGGCCGGCCGATCGACGACGAATCCCCCAGCCTGGTAATCGACGACCTGCGCGCATTGCTGCCCGGTTGCGCAGACCCGGCCACTGGGATAACGTTGGCGGACCTTCAAGCCTCACAAGACAGAGAGTCCACCGTGGCGGTTACTGGCAAATTCTGGATGAAAGTCATCAAGGCCTTGGCCCGTTGGCGTTGGCGCGCCTGACTTCAGCCTGCCGGCGTGTGCCGGCCCGTCCGTTTGCCTGACCTATTGCTGCTTGCCACGAGACCACTCATGAACCGCGAAGAATTCCTGCGCCTGGCCGCTGCCGGCTACAACCGTATTCCCTTGGCCTGTGAAACCTTGGCCGACTTCGACACGCCGCTGTCGATCTACCTGAAACTGGCTGACCAGCCCAACTCGTACCTGCTCGAATCGGTGCAGGGCGGCGAGAAGTGGGGCCGTTACTCGATGATCGGCTTGCCATCGCGCACCGTGATGCGTGTGCATGGCTACCATGTCAGCATCCTGCACGATGGCGTCGAGGTGGAAAGCTGCGAGGTCGAAGACCCGCTGGCATTCGTTGAAACCTTCAAGGACCGCTACAAAGTTGCCGATATCCCTGGCCTGCCGCGTTTCAATGGCGGCCTGGTTGGCTACTTTGGCTACGACTGCGTTCGTTATGTAGAAAAGCGTCTGGGCGCCAGCCCCAACCCGGACCCGCTGGGCGTACCGGATATCCTGCTGATGGTGTCCGACGCGGTGGTGGTGTTCGACAACCTGGCGGGCAAGATGCACGCCATCGTGTTGGTCGACCCCGCTGAAGATCAGGCCTTCGAACAGGGCCAGGCACGTCTGCAAGGTTTGCTGGAAACCTTGCGCCAGCCAATCACCCCACGCCGCGGCCTGGACCTGAGCGGCCCGCCGGCGGCCGAGCCGGCGTTCCGCTCCAGCTACACCCGCGAGGATTACGAAAACGCCGTCGGTCGTATCAAGGAATACATCCTGGCCGGGGACTGTATGCAGGTGGTGCCGTCGCAGCGCATGTCGATCGACTTCAAGGCTGCGCCTATCGACCTGTATCGCGCGCTACGCTGCTTCAACCCGACGCCATATATGTACTTCTTCAACTTCGGTGACTTCCATGTGGTCGGCAGCTCGCCCGAAGTGCTGGTACGTGTCGAGGACAACCTGGTCACCGTGCGCCCGATTGCCGGTACCCGCCCGCGTGGTGCGACCGAAGAGGCCGATCGTGCGCTGGAAGACGACCTGCTGTCGGACGACAAGGAAATTGCCGAGCACCTGATGCTGATCGATCTGGGCCGCAACGATGTCGGCCGTGTGTCTTCGACCGGCAGTGTGCGCCTGACCGAGAAGATGGTGATCGAGCGTTACTCCAACGTGATGCACATTGTTTCCAACGTTACCGGCCAGCTGCGTGAAGGCCTGACGGCGATGGATGCACTGCGGGCGATTCTGCCGGCTGGCACCTTGTCGGGTGCGCCCAAGATCCGCGCGATGGAGATTATCGACGAGCTGGAACCGGTCAAGCGTGGGGTTTACGGCGGTGCTGTCGGCTATTTTGCCTGGAACGGCAACATGGATACCGCAATTGCCATTCGTACTGCGGTGATCAAGGATGGCGAGCTGCATGTGCAGGCCGGTGGCGGCATCGTTGCCGACTCGGTGCCGGCGCTGGAATGGGAAGAAACCATCAACAAGCGCCGGGCGATGTTCCGTGCAGTGGCGTTGGCAGAGCAGACTTCCGCCAGATAAATTGATTGGGGCTGCTGCGCAGCCCATTCGCGGGTAAACCCGCTCCTACAAGGGATGCGCAAGCCTCAGGTATACGGGGCCGTCGTGGGAGCGGGTTCACCCGCGAATGGGTCGGGCCTGCTGGCCAATCTCCACCCGCGGATCACCGTTGCCGCCGCCACCGTATTCGCGGGTAAACCCGCTCCTACAAGGGTTGCGCAAGCCTCAGGTATACGGGGCCGTCGTAGGAGCGGGTTTACCCGCGAATGGGCCGCAAAGCGGCCCCCAGCAATTCAGAAGTCCACGCTAACCCCCACGCTAACGCCCTGCTGCGTCAACTCATCACTCTTGCGCCAATTGTAGTTCCCGCGCAAATGCACCCCTGCCACCAGTTCATGGCTCACACCCAGGCTCGCCCGGGTCAGGTCGCTGTGCGGCGTATACCCGGTCAGGGTGAAATCATTCGCCGGCAAGCTGGTCAGGTGCATCGTCACATCCTGCTCGTCGTCCTCGAACTCATGCTCCTGCGCCACCTCGGCAAAAAGCCGGGTATTTGGCTGTACCTGCACACTGCCCAACAGCCCCACGCCCAGGCGACGTGACGTGCGCTCCTGGTCATCGAAGCCAAGCGCCGTCGAGCGCCCGCTCTTCTCTTCGTAGCCATCCACCTTCACCCGCGCATAGTCGGCACTGATGAAAGGTGCCAACTGCCAGTTGCTGGTGTCGGCCGCCAGGTTGTAGCCCAGCCGCCCGGACATTGCCCAGGCCTCGCCGTCGGTGTCGCCTTTTTCACTGCGGTCATTCACGCCCAGGGCGAAGGTACGCTTGAGGTCGCTGTAGTCCAAGTGCCCGGCGGTCAGCGCCGCGTCGGCCCACCAGCGATCCTGACGGTATTGGGCAAAGGCGCTGGCCATATAGCTGTTCAGCTTGTAGTCCGAATCCTGTTCGCCAGCTTCCAGCTTCTGCCGGTACGCACCGCCGGCCAGGCCCAGGCGCCAGGCGTCGTTCAGGCGATAGCTGCCGCCCACGGTCAGGTTGTAGCCGCGGCCGTCACCGCTGGCCGCGCTGCGCTGGCCGTCGAAGTCCAGGTCCTGAGCGCCACTGGCGACAAAGGCTTGCCATTGGCCAATGGCTTGCCAAGGCGTCTGCCACTGATTGCGCAACTCATCCTGATGAGCCCGCAGGCTGGCGTGGGCCATTTCCGGTAGCAGGGTCAGTTCCCAGGGGGCTGCGAGGATCGAGTAGGCGTAATCGGCAATCAGCTGCTGACCCGCGATGGTCGGGTGGACCGAGTCGTTGAACAGCAGTTTGGTCGGGTCTGGCGTTGTGCCGTTGATACCGTACACCGGGTTTTCCACGCAGCTATCGCCGCTGTAGCAGGTACCGACCAGGTTCTGGTCGCTGGCCAGGCCGAACTGACTGGGGCTGGACAGCGCCTCGCTCAACAGCACAGGGATGTTCAGTGGAATGATCTGGGCATCGATCTGCCCTAGCTGGCTGATCAGTGACTGGTTGAACGCAGCGGAGAGCAGTGACAGTGGGTTTTGCTGTGGCGTGCCGCTGAAATTAGGCGTTTGGCCGAGGTCAGGTAGCAGCCAGACCATGATGTAGCGCGCGCCTCCTTGCTGAAGGGCTTGGGCGCTGGCAGCCAGGCGGGCGCCGGCGGCTACGGCGTCGGCCGGGCTATTCACCAGGCCCTGCAGGAAGTCGTTACCGCCACCTGTCAGGTAATACAAGGCATTTGGGTCGGCGCGCAGGCCGTTGGCCAGGTAGCCGGGGCGCTCGCGCAGCACCAACCCGGCATTGGGGTTTCCTGGTTGGATGACGGTCTCGGACGTTGTCGTGATCGAGTCCAGGATCTGTTGGGTGGTGTACCCGCCAACTGCCCAGTTATTACCATCGGGCTGGATGCCTATGGATGTCGACGGGTTCAGGTCGCCAGGCGCGACGCCCAGGCGGCCACCGAGGATCATCGGTGACACCGGAGCGAAGTTGCCGTCGGCATCGCGGTTGGTGAAACGCGCGCCTGGGGTACCGCCGCTCAGGTCGGGAAACTGCCCTGCATCGGCGAGGCTGTCGCCAAACACGATGAGGGTTGAATAGGGCGAAGGGCCGGCCAACGCCTGGCTACAGGCCAAGGCCAGTGAAGCGAGGGTAAAGCGCAATAACGGGGCTTTTCGCATCAGGGAACATCCTTTTCTTTGTTTTTATCAGGACAACCCCATCGACCTTAGCAAATCGTAGTGCTTCGCTCCCAAGTCCATTCGTTTCCCCGTGTTTACAGGCATATTGCGCCCGTCGCCCCGGTAGGCTACTGTGCCGGGACGTATGAGCGAGACCTATCCTGTGTTGATCGTCAGCAAACTCTTGATGCGCGTAATCAAGGCCCACGCCCGTTGGCGTTGGCGCGCCTGACTTTATCTCCTGCCGGCCCGCCCGGCCCGCCCCCGTTTGCCTTCTCGTTTACCGCCTGTTGTGGCAAAGCCGCGCCTGTGGCTGGTGCAGGAAGGTTCGAATCATGAAGTCAGTAGATTCAAGAGGTTTAACACCATGTTACTGATGATCGACAATTACGACTCATTCACTTACAACGTCGTTCAGTACCTTGGCGAGCTGGGTGCCGAGGTCAAGGTCATTCGCAATGACGAATTGACCATCGCTCAGATCGAGGCCCTCAACCCTGAGCGCATCGTCGTATCCCCGGGCCCATGCACCCCAAGCGAGGCGGGCGTGTCCATCGAGGCCATCCTGCATTTCGCCGGGAAGTTGCCAATCCTCGGCGTATGCCTGGGCCACCAGTCAATCGGGCAGGCCTTTGGCGGCGACGTTGTACGTGCACGCCAGGTCATGCACGGCAAGACCAGCCCGGTATATCACCGCGACCTGGGCGTGTTCGCCAGCCTTAACAACCCGCTGACCGTGACCCGTTACCACTCGCTGGTGGTAAAGCGTGAAACCTTGCCCGACTGCCTGGAAGTGACCGCCTGGACCTCCCATGCCGACGGTTCGGTCGATGAGATCATGGGCCTGCGCCACAAGACGCTGAATATCGAAGGGGTGCAATTCCACCCTGAGTCGATCCTGACCGAGCAGGGCCACGAACTGTTCGCCAACTTCCTCAAGCAGACCGGCGGCCGCCGTTAAGGATCGAACATGGATATCAAGAGTGCGTTGAGCCGTATCGTCGGCCAGTTGGACCTTACTACCGAAGAAATGCGCGAGGTCATGCGCCAGATCATGACCGGTCAGTGCAGCGAGGCGCAGATAGGCGCTTTCCTGATGGGCATGCGCATGAAAAGCGAAAGCATCGACGAAATCGTCGGTGCGGTGTCGGTGATGCGTGAGCTGGCCGAAAAGGTCGAGCTGCAAAGCCTCGATGGTGTCGTCGATATTGTCGGGACCGGCGGTGATGGCGCCAACATCTTCAACGTGTCCACCGCTTCGTCTTTCGTCCTGGCGGCGGCGGGTTGCCCCGTGGCCAAGCATGGTAACCGCGCAGTATCGGGCAAGAGCGGCAGTGCCGACCTGCTGGAAGCTGCCGGCATCTACCTGAACCTGACGCCGACTCAAGTGGCACGCTGCATCGACAGCCTGGGCATCGGCTTCATGTTCGCGCAAAGTCACCACTCGGCCATGAAACATGCCGCTGGCCCACGTCGAGAACTGGGGTTGCGCACCCTGTTCAATATGCTCGGCCCGCTTACGAATCCGGCCGGAGTGAAGCACCAGGTGGTCGGTGTGTTCGCACAAACCCTTTGCCGCCCGCTGGCTGAGGTGCTGCAGCGCCTGGGGAGCAAGCATGTGCTGGTCGTGCACTCGAAGGATGGTCTGGACGAGTTCAGCCTGGCTGCGCCCACCTTCGTTGCCGAACTGAAAAACGGCGAAATCACTGAATATTGGGTAGAGCCGGAAGACCTCGGCATGAAGAGCCAGAGCCTTCATGGCCTGGCTGTCGAGAGCCCTCAGGCTTCGCTGGAGTTGATCCGCGATGCGCTGGGCCGGCGCAAGACCGAGGACGGTCAGAAGGCCGCCGAGATGATCGTGCTTAATGCCGGCGCGGCGCTGTATGCCGCTGACCATGCCATGAGCCTGAAAGCCGGTGTAGAACTGGCCCATGATGTACTGCACACCGGCTTGGCCTGGGAAAAGCTGCAGGAATTGGGTGCCTTTACTGCAGTATTCAAGGTGGAGAACGAAGCATGAGTGTGCCGACGGTGCTGGAAAGGATCATTGCCCGCAAGTTTCAGGAAGTGGCCGAGCGCAGTGCGCGCGTCAGCCTCGCCGAACTGGAGGGCCTGGCCAAGGCCGCTGACGCCCCGCGAGGCTTCGCCAACGCGCTGATCGAGCAGGCCAAGCGCAAGCAGCCAGCGGTGATTGCCGAAATCAAGAAAGCGTCGCCAAGCAAGGGCGTGATCCGCGAGCACTTCGTGCCAGCGGAAATCGCGGTCAGCTACGAGAAGGGCGGGGCCACCTGCCTGTCGGTGTTGACCGATGTCGATTATTTCCAGGGTGCCGATGAGTACTTGCAGCAGGCCCGCGCGGCGGTTTCGCTGCCGGTGATCCGCAAGGACTTCATGGTCGACCCTTACCAGATCGTCGAAGCCCGGGCCCTGGGCGCAGATTGCGTACTGCTGATCGTGTCGGCGCTGGATGACGTGAAGATGGCTGAACTGGCGGCCACCGCCAAGGACGTCGGCCTCGACGTGCTGGTAGAAGTGCACGATGGTGATGAACTGGAGCGCGCGCTGAAAACCCTGGATACACCGCTGGTTGGGGTGAACAACCGCAACCTGCACACCTTCGAAGTCAGCCTGGAAACCACCCTTGACCTGCTGCCGCGCATTCCGCGTGACCGTCTGGCGATTACCGAAAGCGGTATTCTCAACCGGGCCGATGTGGAGCTGATGGCAATCAACGAGGTTTACTCGTTCCTGGTGGGAGAGGCGTTCATGCGCGCCGAGCAGCCTGGCCTGGAATTACAGCGGCTGTTCTTCCCCGAGCAGGTGAAGAAGACTGTTCAGCAACTGGACTGATCAAATGAAGCCGGCGTTTTTGCCGGCTTTTTTGTACCTGTAATGGCCGTGTCGCGGGCAAGCCCGCCCCCACACAGGTACGCGCCCTGTTGTAGGAGCGGGTTAACCCGCGAAGAGGCCCTTGAAATCAACATCATAGGTGGATCAATGACCGATCAACCCCTGGCCCTGAGCGTCGAACAAGGCCTGCACGCCGAGCAGGAACTGCTGGCCGCCGTCTGCCTCGGCGAACGCGAGAATGGTGTGCTGTTCTGGCGCCCCACCGACCACGCGCTGGTCATGCCTCGACGCATGAGCCGGCTGGGCAACTTCGAGGTCGCCTGCGCGGAATTGGCTATTGCTGGCTGGCCGGTGCTGCTGCGAGAAACTGGCGGTGAGCCGGTGCCTCAGTCGCATTCGACGGTGAACGTTGCACTGGTCTACGCCGCGCCGCGCAGTGAAGGCGACCACGGCCGTATCGAAAATGCCTACGAGCGCCTGTGTCTGCCGCTGTGCGATGTGCTGCGCGAGTGGGGCGGGGTGGCGTCAGTCGGGGAAATCGACGGGGCCTTCTGCGATGGCCGCTACAACGTCAACCTCAATGGCCGCAAATTGGTGGGTACCGCCCAGCGCTGGCGTCAGGGCCTGGGTGGCAAGCGCCCTGTGGTGCTGGTGCACGGTGCGCTGCTGCTGGACAACGAGCGTGAGTCGATGGTGGCGGCGGTCAACCGCTTCAACGAGTGCTGTGAGCTGGAGCAACGCTGTCGCGCCGATGCGCACATCGCCCTGCACGAAGTGGCGCCGGCAGCGCCCTGGTTCGAGCGCCTTTCGCAGGCCTACGCCAAGGTGCTGGCCGAGTTGCCCAAGGACTAGCGGGTACCGTGGACCACCATGGTCTTGCCCTTGACCTGCACCAGGCTGCGTTCCTCGAGGTCTTTGAGAACGCGGCCGACCATTTCCCGAGAGCAACCGACGATTCGGCCGATTTCCTGACGGGTAATCTTGATTTGCATGCCATCGGGGTGGGTCATGGCGTCGGGCTGCTTGCACAGTTCCAGCAGGCAACGGGCAACTCGCCCGGTCACGTCGAAAAATGCCAAATCGCCAACCTTGCGCGTAGTGTTGCGCAGGCGCTGGGCCATTTGACTGCCCAGGGCGTAGAGGATTTCAGGGTCCTGGCGCGCCAGTTCGCGAAACTTTTCGTAGCTGATTTCGGCCACTTCGCATTCGGTCTTGGCGCGTACCCAGGCACTGCGCTGCTGCTCGCCATCAACGGGCTCGAACAGGCCTAGCTCGCCAAAGAAATCGCCATTGTTGAGGTAGGCGATGATCATTTCATGGCCGTCGTCGTCCTCGATGAGGATGGTGACCGAACCCTTGATGATAAAAGACAGTGTCTCGGCCCGGTCGCCGGCGCAGATGATGTTGCTTTTGGCGGTGTAGCGGCGGCGCTGGCAGTGTACCAGCAGCTTGTCGATGTTCTTTATCTTGGCGGGTAGGGCGGAGGCAACCATCACGAAATCCTGTTCGATACGACGCATAGGCTTTTTATAGAGGTTGGCTGACGGAGAGCGCCAGTCATTTGGCGCCAGCTTATCAGACACTACGAGATGTTTCGGTACTAAACCGACACATCTCGTGCTTTTCCCACAGCCGCACAAGGTCTAAGCTGACACCCTTTTCCGAAAATCAGGAGTCCGGGTAGATGAAGGCACGTATCCAGTGGGCCGGTGAGGCAATGTTCCTCGGCGAATCGGGGAGCGGCCATGTCGTCGTAATGGACGGCCCGCCCGAGGCCGGCGGCCGCAACCTGGGCGTGCGACCGATGGAAATGCTGTTGCTGGGCCTGGGTGGCTGCAGCAGCTTTGACGTGGTGAGCATTCTGAAGAAGTCGCGCCAGGCAGTGGAAAGCTGTGAGGCATTTCTGGAGGCAGAGCGCGCCAGCGAAGACCCGAAGGTGTTCACCAAGATTCACATGAACTTCGTGGTGAAGGGGCGGGGGCTGAAAGAAGCGCAGGTCAAGCGGGCAGTGGAACTGTCGGCGGAAAAGTATTGCTCGGCTTCGATCATGCTCGAGCGTGCCGGGGTTGAGATTACCCATGGGTATGAAATCGTAGAGCTGGGTTAAGGCTTAGATTCCAGGGCCGCTTTGCAGCCCTTGTGGAAGCGGGTGAGCCCGCTCCCACCTGCGGCCCGGGTGAGCTTCAGTCGCGCAGGGCCGGAAGGGCCATCCGCAACCATTGCGGAAGACTGCTTCTTAGCGCCTGGCTCAACCGCTCCCGGCGCTTTTGGTAAACCAGGCCAAGCCAGATAACCCCCAGCCCGATCATGGTCAGCACCAACGGGAACAGCAACGACTGGGCAAACACCTCGTACGACAGATATCCCAGATAAGCCGCCACCCCCAGCGCACCAAACACCATGAACACCGGCCGACGCAGCAGCACCGCCATGCCCATCAGCGCAATGTTGATCAGGCAGTACATGGCCTTGCCCAACTCACTGCCGCTGTCCAGTAGCGTCAACCCGCCCCAGAACGCTGCCAGCCCGGCGAGGTAACCCCAACGGGCGTAGTCCTCACGTGTGCGGCCGTCTATCACGAGGAAAACCACCAGCAAGCCCAGCCCAAACCACAGGGAGACGTGGCGACGCTGCTCCCAACTGAACGGTGAGCCGAAGAACCACTCGCTAAGGTCCATCGACATGAACCACAAGGCCACGGCCATTGGCATGACGACGAACGGGTAGGGGATCAGTCGCAGCATTAGCAGCCCGGCAAGCACCGTGGCTGCCTCCATCGCCAGCCAGCCGCCTTGCACGTAGGTGTAGTACTGGTGGTAGTCAGCCTGCGCATCGTTTAGTGGCCACCAGCCGAGCATGCGTTCGATAGCGAATACCGCCAGCGGCACGATGCTGACGGCTACTGCTGCCAGCACGCCAGCAGCGACGGGCTGGGCGCGGCGTTGCAGATTGAGGGCGAACAAGGTGAACAGCAGGATATAGAGGCTGGCGATGATCAACAGCGCGCCGTCACCGAGGCTCATCCAGGCCTCGGTGAGCAACCAGCCCATTGCCGCCATGATCAGCATGGCGCCAAAGTAGAAGGCAACATGGGCCAGCTGAAAGCTGCCACGTGGTGCGGGTTGCTGGCGCAGGAATGCCAACAGGCTTTGGTCCTGGCCTGGTTGGAGAATGCCTGCTTGCACGGCGCGCGCCAGGTCCTTGGCGTCGAATCGATCCGTCATGGTGATGCCTTCAGATGCGGTATGTGCTCTTGGTCATGACCTTGGCCAGCAAGCTCATGCCAAAGCGGACGGGGGCCGGGAAGCGATAACCACCGGCTTCCAGTGCAGACTCGGCGTGCTGCTCTTCGTCGATGCGCATCTGCTCGAGAATGGCCCGGGATTTTTCATCTTCGTGCGGGAGTTGCTCCAGGTGCTCGTCGAGGTGTTTGCACACCTGATGTTCGGTAGCGGCGACGAAGCCCAGGCTGACCTTGTCGCTGACCAGCCCGGCCAGTGCGCCAATGCCGAACGACATGCCGTAGAACAGAGGGTTGAGCACGCTCGGGTGGCTGTTCAGCTGGCGAATGCGCTGCTCGCACCAGGCCAGGTGGTCGATTTCTTCCTCAGCGGCATGCTCCATGGCCTTGCGCACTTCGGGCAGCTTGGCGGTCAGGGCCTGGCCTTGGTACAACGCCTGGGCGCAGACTTCACCGGTATGGTTGATGCGCATCAGCCCGGCAATATGGCGGGCCTGTTGCTCGTCCAGGTCAACGTCTGGCTGGACGATGGCCGGCGATGGCCGGGCAGGTTGGCCGCTGAAAGGCAGCAAGGTGCGCATGGCGGTATCGGCCTGCAGCAACAAGCGGTCGAGCGGCGAGTAGTGACGTTCGGTAGCCATCGGGCACCTCCGCAAGAATGTGCCCGACAGTTTACCGCAATAGCGGCGGGGTCGCTTGCCGTGGGTCAGCCCGGTGGCCAGTTCATCTGGCGCTGGCCAAGCACGTGCATATGGATGTGGTAGACAGTCTGGCCGCCTTTGGGGTTGCAGTTCATGACCACGCGGAAACCTTCCTCGCAGCCTTGTTCGACAGCCAGGCGCTGGGCGGTGAACAGGATGTGGCCAGCCAGGGCCTTGTCTTCTTCGGTCAGGTCATTGAGGGTGCGAATGTGCTTTTTCGGGATGACCAGAAAATGTACCGGTGCCGCGGGTGCAATGTCCTTGAAGGCCAGGATCTGGTCGTCTTCATAGATGATATCTGCCGGGATTTCCCGGTTGATGATTTTGAGGAATAGATCGTCCACAGCACTTGCTCCATGGTGAGGGTCGGGCCGAGTGTACTCAGCCGGGCGCCGCTCGCCCAGTGGCTATTCCATGCCTAAGGGGCAATAGCGGCGGTGGATGGCCCCGGCCAGCTTGCGCACCAGCCAGCGCGGCAACAGCCGCGGTGCGAACGCCAGCCAGCGGTTGCGCCGGCCAGGCATGATCAGTGCGCGGTTCTTGTCCAGTGCCCGCACGGTGTACAGCGCCACTTCCTCGGGGCTGAGACAGCGCGGCTTGCCATCGAGCCGCGCAATGCGCCGGCGTGCGGAACGTACCGGGCCAGGGCACAGTACAGAGACCTTGATGCCGGTGCGCTTGAGTTCTTCGCGCAGGGCCTGTGAAAAGCTCAGCACATAGGCCTTGCTGGCGGCATAGGCGGCCATCCATGGGCCAGGCGCCACCCCGGCCAGGCCGGCGACGTTGAGAATCTGCCCGCCACCCTGCACAGCCATCAGGTTACCGATGGCGTGACACAGGCGGCTCAGGGCCAGCACGTTGACTTCCAGCAGATCCTGTTCGTCGGCCCATTCATGGGCCAGGAACGGCCCATAGGTGCGCAAGCCCGCGCAGTTGACCAGCAAATCGATACGCCGCTCACCTTCTTCCAGCTCGAGCACGAAGCCTGAAAGGCGCAACGGCTGACTGAGGTCGCAGGCGCGGAACAGCACCTCGACACCGAAACGCTGGGTCAGCTCGATGGCGACAGGCTCCAGCGTTTCTCGTTGGCGTGCCACCAGGATCAGATTGCGCCCGCGCCGTGCCAGCGCTTCCGCCAAGGCCAGGCCCAGGCCGCTGGAAGCACCAGTGATCATGGCGTAACGGGTCATGCAAGGCTCCTGGGGGCGGAAGAGGGCGCCTAGTGTACAACTTGCCCGTGCAAGGTGTTGCCTTTTGCTACAAGGCGCGGGCGCGCAAAACCTGGCAGCGTTCCAGGGCTTGTCGGTACTCGCCATGCAGGCGCTCGATCAATGCGCTGGCGCTGGGCAGGTCATGGATTGCACCGACGCCCTGGCCCGCTGACCATACGGTCTTCCAGGCCTTGGCTTCGTCATCGATCGGCTTGAGCTTGCCTTGCACCTGCCCGCCTTTGAGGGCGTTCATGTCGTAGCCGGCCTGCTCCAGGCTCTGGCGCAGGAAGCTGGCGGGGATGCCGGACACCACGGGTGTGTGGATGATGTCGGCGGCATGGGCGTTCAGCAGCATCTGTTTGTAGGCGCCCTGAGCCTGGCTTTCTGTGGTGGCGATGAAGCGCGTGCCCATGTACGCCAGGTCCGCCCCCAGCAGTTGTGCGGCCAGGATTTCGTGGCCGTGGTTAATGCAACCAGCCAGCAGCAGGGTCTTGTCGAAGAACTGGCGAATTTCTGCGGCCAGGGCGAACGGGCTCCAGGTGCCGGCATGGCCGCCTGCGCCTGCGGCGACGGCGATAAGGCCATCGACACCCGCTTCGGCGGCTTTTTCGGCATGCCGGCGGGTGGTGACATCGTGGAGCACCAGGCCGCCGTAGCCGTGTACGGCATCGACCACTTCCTTTACTGCCCCCAGGCTGGTGATAACGATTGGTACACGGTGTTCGACGCACAAGGCCAAGTCGGCCTGCAGGCGCGGGTTGGTCGGGTGGACGATCAGGTTGACTGCGTAGGGCGCTGGCGCCTGCAGTTGAGCCAGGCCTGCCTCGATCTCTTCCAGCCAAGCCTTGAAGCCAGCGCTGTCGCGTTGGTTCAGGGCCGGGAAACTGCCAACCACGCCGCTGGCGCAGCAGGCCAGCACCAATTGGGGGTTGGAGATGAGGAACATCGGTGCGGCAACCACGGGCAGCCGCAGGCGTTGTTCGAGCGAGGCAGGTAGCGACATGGCAAGGCTCCTTGAGCGGGTGGCTATGTCAGAACGGTTTCACCACCACCAGAATGACGATACCCAGCAGGATCAGCACGGGCACTTCGTTGAACCAGCGATAGTAGACGTGGCTGCGGGTGTTGGTGCCATTGGCGAAGCGTTTGCGCTGGGCACCGCACACGTGATGGTAGCCGGTCAGCAGGATCACCAGGGTGAGCTTGGCATGCAGCCACCCCTGGCTCAGCCAGCCGGGATTGAGGTACAGCATCCAGGCGCCAAAAACGTAGGTGGCGATCATCGCCGGATTCATGATGCCGCGGTACAGCTTGCGCTCCATGGTCGCAAAGCGTTCCTGGCTGATGCTGTCCTGGCTCTGGGCGTGGTAGACGAACAGCCTGGGCAGGTAGAACAGGCCGGCGAACCAGCAGACCACGCTGACGATATGCAGCGCTTTGATCCATAGGTAAAGCATGGAGGGAGTTCCTTCAGGTAATCACGGTCGTCAGATAGTAGTGGTCAAGCGCCCGAAGGGTCACCCGAAGAGTTGTTACAGGCGCCCTGCGCCCCTATTATCGTGCGCTTTCCAGACGGCTCGTTGATAAGGGGCAAGCGTTATGATCAAGGTCGGTATCGTCGGCGGCACGGGTTACACCGGCGTCGAACTGTTGCGTCTGCTGGCACAGCATCCACAGGCCGAAGTGGCGGTCATTACTTCGCGCTCCGAGGCGGGCGTGGCGGTGGCGGACATGTACCCGAACCTGCGCGGCCACTATGACGGGTTGGCGTTCAGCGTGCCGGACAGCAAGGCTCTGGGGGCCTGCGACGTGGTGTTCTTCGCCACCCCGCATGGTGTTGCCCACGCCCTGGCCGGTGAGCTGCTGGCGGCCGGCACCAAGGTGATCGACCTGTCTGCCGACTTCCGCCTGCAGGATGCCGCCGAGTGGGGCAAATGGTATGGCCAGCCGCATGGCGCGCCAGAGCTGCTCAAGGACGCGGTATACGGCCTGCCAGAAGTGAACCGCGAGAAGATCCGCCAGGCGCGTCTGATCGCTGTGCCGGGTTGCTACCCGACTGCCACCCAGCTGGGCTTCCTGCCGCTGCTGGAAGCGGGCCTGGCTGACCCGTCGCGCCTGATCGCCGACTGCAAGTCGGGTGTCAGCGGTGCTGGCCGGGGCGCCGCGGTCGGTTCGCTGTTCTGCGAAGCCGGCGAGAGCATGAAGGCTTATGCAGTCAAGGGGCATCGTCACTTGCCAGAAATCAGCCAGGGCTTGCGCCTGGCCGCAGGCAAGGATATCGGCCTGACGTTCGTGCCGCACCTGACGCCGATGATCCGTGGTATCCACGCCACCCTGTACGCAAACGTGGTCGATACCTCGGTCGACCTGCAGGCGCTGTTCGAGAAACGCTATGCCGATGAACCGTTCGTCGACGTGATGCCAGCAGGCAGCCATCCGGAAACCCGTAGCGTGCGTGGTGCCAACGTCTGCCGCATTGCCGTTCATCGCCCGCAGGGTGGTGACCTGGTGGTGGTGCTGTCGGTGATCGACAACCTGGTCAAGGGCGCCTCCGGCCAGGCGGTGCAGAACCTCAACATCCTGTTCGGGCTGGATGAACGCATGGGCCTGTCCCATGCCGGCTTGCTGCCGTAAGGCCACCAGCATTGGAAAAGGCCCGCGTCGTGCGGGCCTTTTTGCAGGTCGCGACTAAAGCCGCACAATTCTTGACCGATTTTCTCGGGAAAGCGGATAATGCGCGTCATCGAGTTTTATGGCGGCTACCGCGCCGGGAGAATCAACATGAGCGTCGAAACCTTCACCCCTACCGGTCTGGAATTTACCCACGGGGCAGCCCAGAAGGTGAAGAACCTGGTCAATGAGGAAGGCAATGAGCGTCTGAAGCTGCGAGTGTTCGTTACCGGTGGCGGTTGCTCCGGCTTCCAGTACGGCTTCACCTTCGATGAAGACGTGGCCGAAGATGACACCATTGTCGAGCGCGAGGGCGTTTCCCTGGTGGTCGACCCGATGAGCTTCCAGTACCTGGCGGGTGCCGAAGTGGACTACCAGGAAGGCCTGGAAGGTTCGCGGTTCGTGATCAAGAACCCGAATGCCGCGACCACCTGCGGTTGCGGGTCGTCGTTCTCGATCTAAGGGCTGGGCATACGAAAACGCCGCGCAATTGCGCGGCGTTTTGCTTTCTGGCGTAGCGGCTATGCCGGGTAGATTGCGCCCAGTACGCGCAGGCCCTTGGCGGCAGTGACGCTGGGGCGGTTGGCGGCGATACCCTCCAGGCAGCAGTGAGCCAGCCAGGCGAA
The DNA here is from genome assembly GCF_020911845.1 of Pseudomonas sp. CIP-10. NCBI lineage: Bacteria > Pseudomonadati > Pseudomonadota > Gammaproteobacteria > Pseudomonadales > Pseudomonadaceae > Pseudomonas > Pseudomonas sp. CIP-10. The sequence continues at coordinate 539,576 of NZ_CP087160.1, forward strand.
GGCCATGGCTTCGACCCAGTCCGGGTCTACGCCATAGGCGCCAGTGCTTGCAACACGGGCCGCCGGTAGCAGCTGGCCAAGACGGGCCATCAGCGCGCCGTTGCGGGCGCCCCCACCACAGACCAACAGCGCTTCGGTGCCTTGCTGGGCTTTGCCAAGCGAATCGATGATGCTGCGTGCGGTCAGCTCCAGCAGTGTCGCCTGCACGTCCTGGGCCCGGTATGCCGGCAGGTTGGCCAGGTGGCGATCCAGCCAAGGCAGGTTGAACACCTCGCGGCCGGTACTCTTGGGGCCGCTGCCGGCAAAGAACGGGTCAGCCATCAGTGCGCTGAGCAACCCGTGCTGAACCACACCCGAGGCAGCCCAGGCGCCATCTGCATCGTAGGCGTGGCCGTGCTCGCGCTCGATCCAGGCATCCAGCAGCACGTTCCCCGGGCCGCAATCGAACCCATGAACCGGCTTGTCCTGCTCGATCAGGCTGAGGTTGCTGAAACCGCCTACGTTGAGGATTGCCAGGCGTCGGCCAAGCTGGCTGAACAGGGTTTCGTGGAAGGCCGGTACCAGTGGCGCGCCCTGGCCACCGGCAGCCACATCGCGACGGCGGAAGTCGGCGACCACGCTGATGCCGGTCAGCTCGGCGAGCAGTGCGGGGTTACCGATCTGCACAGTAAAGCCGCGGGACGGTTCATGGCGAATGGTCTGGCCGTGGCTGCCGATGGCGCGAATGGCTTCGGGCTTCAGTCCCTGGCGAGCCAGCAGTTGGCGGATACCTTCGCCGGCCAGGCTGGCCCAGCGGTTTTCCGCCAGTGCGGCACGGGCAATCTCGTCAGTGCCGCTGCTGCACAGGGCCAGCAGGTCCTTGCGCAGGTCCGGGGGCATGGGCAGGTAGTGGGTGGCGAGCAGTTCAAGCTGCTCGCCGTGCTCGATCAGGGCGATATCCAGGCCATCGAGGCTGGTACCGGACATCACCCCCAGGTAGAGCGCCATGGCTTAGCGCTTGTTCGCTGCGAGCAGGGTGGCCTTTTCCTGATCCATGCGGGCAATCAGCGGCTGGCTCTGCTGCAGGAACCGCTGACGCTCGTTCTTGGCAATCGGGTCAGCCATTGGCACCTTCTGGCTCAGCGGGTCGACGTGCACGCCGTTGACCTGGAACTCGTAGTGCAGGTGTGGGCCGGTGGACAGGCCGGTAGTGCCGATGTAGCCAATGATCTGGCCCTGTTTGACCGTACTGCCGGTCTTGATGCCTTTGGCAAAGCCCTGCATGTGGCCATACAGCGTCTTGTAGCGGTTGCCATGCTGAATGATCACGGTATTGCCGTAGCCACCACGGCGCCCGGCCAGTTCGATGCGACCGTCACCGGCTGCCTTGATCGGCGTACCTCGTGGGGCCGCGTAGTCGACGCCTTTGTGGGCGCGGATTTTGTTCAGGATGGGGTGCTTGCGACCGGCGGAAAAGCGCGAGCTGATGCGGGCGAAGTCCACCGGGGTGCGGATGAATGCCTTGCGCAGGCTGTTGCCGTCGGCGGTGTAGTAGGTAGTGTTGCCCTGCTTGTTGGTGTAGCGCACGGCAGTGTAGGTTTTGCCGCGGTTGGTGAAGCGCGCAGAGAGGATGTTACCGGTGCCGACGACCTTGCCGTCCATCACCTTCTGTTCGTAGACCACGTCGAACTCGTCCCCTGGGCGAATATCCTGGGCGAAGTCGATGTCGTAACCCAGCACGCGGGCCATGTCCATGGTCATGCTGTGGGACAGGCCGGCGCGCTGGGCGGAAGCTGACAGCGAGCTCTTGATCACGCCGTGGGCATAGGCGGTGCGTATCACCGGCTTGCTGATTTCACGGTTGAATGTGTAGCCCTTGGCGGTTTTGGTCAGGCGAATGGTTTCGAGGTTGCTGACTTTGCTGTGCAGGCTGGCCAGCTGGCCATCCTTGTCGAGCTCGAACTGCAAGACCTGGCCGTGCTTGAGCTGGCTGAATTGCTTGGCCTGCTTGTTGCTGGCCAGCAAGTCATGCACAGCATTGGCGGGCAGGCCGACCTTGGCGAACAGGGTGGACAGGGTATCGCCGCGGGTCACGGTGACTTCGCGGTGGCCAGGCTCCTTGGCGGCCTCGGCAACCGGTTCGGCAGCCGGGGCCTGTTGATCGGCCTTCTGGGTTTCGGGGGTAGCCTCTTCGATCTGGGCGAAAGGCGAGCCTTGCTCACCTTCGCTTTGCACCAGGGGCGCAGCGCGGGATTCGTCTTTCAGCTGCTCGGCAGGGCTTTCGAGCTCGAGGTTGAGGGTAGTTTTCTTGGCTTCCACTTCGCTGGAAGGAAATACCAGCAAAGCCAGGCTGAGCAGGGCGGCGATGCCGCTGGCGGCCAACAGATGGCTCTTCGGATAAAGCGGGGGCGCTTTAGGCGGTTCGTTGGTCATGGGCAAGGTGACTTTGAAAAAGGTGAAATGGAAAAGATGAATGACATGATGAAGATGAAATAACTGTATAAAATATAACCAAATCCATTTTCACGCAAGGGCGCGTAGACGCCGCAAGCCTGTGTTCGGGTCACATTCCTTTGCGAAACTTGTATTTGACGGCCGATCTTGTATGGTTGGCTCCCCCTGAATCTGAGCCTTGCGGGTTTGTCTATGAAGTCGGTTGAAGAGCAGCTGGCGCTTATCAAGCGCGGTGCGGAAGAAGTACTGGTCGAGTCGGAACTGGTGGAGAAGCTCAAGCGCGGCCAACCTCTGCGCATCAAGGCCGGCTTCGACCCGACCGCTCCGGACCTGCACCTGGGTCACACGGTGCTGATCAACAAGCTGCGCCAGTTCCAGGATCTGGGCCACCAGGTCATCTTCCTGATCGGTGACTTCACCGGCATGATCGGTGACCCGAGTGGCAAGAGCGCCACGCGCCCGCCGCTGACCCGCGAACAGGTGCTGGAGAACGCCGAGACGTACAAGCAGCAGGTGTTCAAGATTCTTGATCCGGCCAAGACTGAAGTCGCGTTCAACTCTACGTGGATGGACAAGCTGACCCCTGCCGACTTCATTCGCCTGGCTTCGCAGTACACCGTCGCGCGCATGCTGGAGCGTGATGACTTCGACAAGCGTTACACCACCAATCAGCCGATTGCCATCCACGAGTTCCTCTACCCGCTGGTGCAAGGCTATGACTCGGTGGCGCTGAAGGCGGATGTTGAGCTGGGTGGTACCGACCAGAAGTTCAACCTGCTGATGGGGCGTGAACTGCAGCGGTCTTATGGGCAGGAAGCGCAGAACATCGTGACCATGCCACTGCTCGAAGGGCTCGACGGTGTGAAGAAGATGTCGAAGTCGCTGGGCAACTATGTCGGCATCCAGGAAGCGCCAGGGGTGATGTACAGCAAGCTGGTGTCGATCCCGGATACCCTGATGTGGCGTTACTTCGAGCTGCTGAGCTTCCGTTCGATGGAAGAAATCGAGCAGTTCCGGGCCGATGTTGCCAATGGCGCCAACCCACGTGACATCAAGATCAAGCTGGCGGAAGAAATTGTGGCGCGCTTCCACGGTGAGGAGGCTGCAGCCAATGCTCACCGTGCTGCCGGTAACCGTATGAAGGAAGGCGAGCTGCCGGAAGACTTGCCGGAGATCGAAGTGGCTGCGGCGGAAGACCTGCCAATTGCTGCGGTGTTGAATCGGGCTGGTCTGGTCAAGAACTCGGCTCAGGCGCGAGATTTGCTGAGTGGCGGCGCGGTGAAGGTTGATGGTGCAGTAGTCGACAAGGACTTCATGTTTGTCCTTGGTGCTACGCATGTGTGCCAGGCGGGCAAGAAGTCGTTTGGCCGGGTCACCCTCAAGGCTGAGTAATTGCCTGGATGGTTTAGCTATATAGAAGCGGGGAGGCCGATAGGCCTCCCCCGCTTCGTTTTCAGCAATATTAAGGTTTCTTGAAATAAAAGGTTGACGCCCTCTCGAATCCCCTTATAATGCGCCCCACTTCCAGCGACATCGGAACGAAAAACTCCTTGAGATTCAATGAGTTAAGTAGTGAAGGCAAAAGCTGGAAGGGCTACGATCGAATGATCGAAAGCGGTTGAAATGGTGGTTGACAGCGCTTCCAAGTGCTGTATGATTCGCCTCCCGCTACGAGAGATCGCAGCGAGCCAAGTGTTTGAAGCTAAACGAGTTTCTCGCAAAAAACTTCAAAATAAACGCTTGACAGGCTCTGAGGAAAGCGTAGAATGCGCGCCTCGGTTGAGATGAAAAGCTCTTAACCAAACGCTCTTTAACAAATTGAATCAAGCAATTCGTGTGGGTGCTTGTGGGTATGGACTGATAGTCAAAAAGATTATCAGCATCACAAGTGACCATGCGAGAAATCACATAGTCATTTGAGATTGCTGAGCCAAGTTTAGGGTTTCTTAAAAACCCAAGCAGTATTGAACTGAAGAGTTTGATCATGGCTCAGATTGAACGCTGGCGGCAGGCCTAACACATGCAAGTCGAGCGGATGACGGGAGCTTGCTCCTTGATTCAGCGGCGGACGGGTGAGTAATGCCTAGGAATCTGCCTGGTAGTGGGGGACAACGTTTCGAAAGGAACGCTAATACCGCATACGTCCTACGGGAGAAAGCAGGGGACCTTCGGGCCTTGCGCTATCAGATGAGCCTAGGTCGGATTAGCTAGTTGGTGGGGTAATGGCTCACCAAGGCGACGATCCGTAACTGGTCTGAGAGGATGATCAGTCACACTGGAACTGAGACACGGTCCAGACTCCTACGGGAGGCAGCAGTGGGGAATATTGGACAATGGGCGAAAGCCTGATCCAGCCATGCCGCGTGTGTGAAGAAGGTCTTCGGATTGTAAAGCACTTTAAGTTGGGAGGAAGGGCAGTAAGCTAATACCTTGCTGTTTTGACGTTACCGACAGAATAAGCACCGGCTAACTCTGTGCCAGCAGCCGCGGTAATACAGAGGGTGCAAGCGTTAATCGGAATTACTGGGCGTAAAGCGCGCGTAGGTGGTTTGTTAAGTTGGATGTGAAAGCCCCGGGCTCAACCTGGGAACTGCATCCAAAACTGGCAAGCTAGAGTACGGTAGAGGGTGGTGGAATTTCCTGTGTAGCGGTGAAATGCGTAGATATAGGAAGGAACACCAGTGGCGAAGGCGACCACCTGGACTGATACTGACACTGAGGTGCGAAAGCGTGGGGAGCAAACAGGATTAGATACCCTGGTAGTCCACGCCGTAAACGATGTCAACTAGCCGTTGGAATCCTTGAGATTTTAGTGGCGCAGCTAACGCATTAAGTTGACCGCCTGGGGAGTACGGCCGCAAGGTTAAAACTCAAATGAATTGACGGGGGCCGCACAAGCGGTGGAGCATGTGGTTTAATTCGAAGCAACGCGAAGAACCTTACCAGGCCTTGACATGCAGAGAACTTTCCAGAGATGGATTGGTGCCTTCGGGAACTCTGACACAGGTGCTGCATGGCTGTCGTCAGCTCGTGTCGTGAGATGTTGGGTTAAGTCCCGTAACGAGCGCAACCCTTGTCCTTAGTTACCAGCACGTTATGGTGGGCACTCTAAGGAGACTGCCGGTGACAAACCGGAGGAAGGTGGGGATGACGTCAAGTCATCATGGCCCTTACGGCCTGGGCTACACACGTGCTACAATGGTCGGTACAGAGGGTTGCCAAGCCGCGAGGTGGAGCTAATCTCACAAAACCGATCGTAGTCCGGATCGCAGTCTGCAACTCGACTGCGTGAAGTCGGAATCGCTAGTAATCGCGAATCAGAATGTCGCGGTGAATACGTTCCCGGCCTTGTACACACCGCCCGTCACACCATGGGAGTGGGTTGCACCAGAAGTAGCTAGTCTAACCTTCGGGAGGACGGTTACCACGGTGTGATTCATGACTGGGGTGAAGTCGTAACAAGGTAGCCGTAGGGGAACCTGCGGCTGGATCACCTCCTTAATCGACGACATCAGCCTGCTGATGAGCTCCCACACGAATTGCTTGATTCATTGTCGAAGACGATCAAGACCCTATATAGGTCTGTAGCTCAGTTGGTTAGAGCGCACCCCTGATAAGGGTGAGGTCGGCAGTTCAAATCTGCCCAGACCTACCAATATGCGGGGCCATAGCTCAGCTGGGAGAGCGCCTGCCTTGCACGCAGGAGGTCAGCGGTTCGATCCCGCTTGGCTCCACCACTTGCTGTACCTTGATCAAACTCAGAAATGAGCATTCGCGTCGAATGTTGATTTCTGGCTTTTGTCAGATCGTTCTTTAAAAATTCGGATATGTGATAGATATAGACTGAACACCAGTTTCACTGCTGGTGGATCAGGCTAAGGTAAAATTTGTGAGTTCTGCTCGAAAGAGCAACGTACGAATTTTCGGCGAATGTCGTCTTCACAGTATAACCAGATTGCTTGGGGTTATATGGTCAAGTGAAGAAGCGCATACGGTGGATGCCTTGGCAGTCAGAGGCGATGAAAGACGTGGTAGCCTGCGATAAGCTTTGGGGAGTCGGCAAACAGACTGTGATCCAGAGATCTCTGAATGGGGGAACCCAGCCAGCATAAGCTGGTTATCTTGTACTGAATACATAGGTGCAAGAGGCGAACCAGGGGAACTGAAACATCTAAGTACCCTGAGGAAAAGAAATCAACCGAGATTCCCTTAGTAGTGGCGAGCGAACGGGGACCAGCCCTTAAGTTGGTTTGAGATTAGTGGAACGCTCTGGAAAGTGTGGCCATAGTGGGTGATAGCCCCGTACACGAAAATCTCTTATCAATGAAATCGAGTAGGACGGAGCACGAGAAACTTTGTCTGAATATGGGGGGACCATCCTCCAAGGCTAAATACTACTGACTGACCGATAGTGAACCAGTACCGTGAGGGAAAGGCGAAAAGAACCCCGGAGAGGGGAGTGAAATAGAACCTGAAACCGTATGCGTACAAGCAGTGGGAGCCTACTTTGTTAGGTGACTGCGTACCTTTTGTATAATGGGTCAGCGACTTATATTCAGTGGCGAGCTTAACCGAATAGGGGAGGCGTAGCGAAAGCGAGTCTTAATAGGGCGTTTAGTCGCTGGGTATAGACCCGAAACCGGGCGATCTATCCATGGGCAGGTTGAAGGTTAGGTAACACTGACTGGAGGACCGAACCGACTACCGTTGAAAAGTTAGCGGATGACCTGTGGATCGGAGTGAAAGGCTAATCAAGCTCGGAGATAGCTGGTTCTCCTCGAAAGCTATTTAGGTAGCGCCTCATGTATCACTGTAGGGGGTAGAGCACTGTTTCGGCTAGGGGTCATCCCGACTTACCAAACCGATGCAAACTCCGAATACCTACAAGTGCCGAGCATGGGAGACACACGGCGGGTGCTAACGTCCGTCGTGAAAAGGGAAACAACCCAGACCGTCAGCTAAGGTCCCAAAGTCATGGTTAAGTGGGAAACGATGTGGGAAGCTTAGACAGCTAGGAGGTTGGCTTAGAAGCAGCCACCCTTTAAAGAAAGCGTAATAGCTCACTAGTCGAGTCGGCCTGCGCGGAAGATGTAACGGGGCTCAAACCATGCACCGAAGCTACGGGTATCATCGTATGATGATGCGGTAGAGGAGCGTTCTGTAAGCCTGTGAAGGTGAGTTGAGAAGCTTGCTGGAGGTATCAGAAGTGCGAATGCTGACATGAGTAACGACAATGCGAGTGAAAAACTCGCACGCCGAAAGACCAAGGTTTCCTGCGCAACGTTAATCGACGCAGGGTTAGTCGGTCCCTAAGGCGAGGCTGAAAAGCGTAGTCGATGGAAAACAGGTTAATATTCCTGTACTTCCAGTTATTGCGATGGAGGGACGGAGAAGGTTAGGCCAGCCTGGCGTTGGTTGTCCAGGTTTAAGGTGGTAGGCTGAAATCTTAGGCAAATCCGGGATTTCAAGGCCGAGAGCTGATGACGAGTTGCCGTTAGGCGACGAAGTGGTTGATACCATGCTTCCAAGAAAAGCTCCTAAGCTTCAGATAACTGGGAACCGTACCCCAAACCGACACAGGTGGTTAGGTAGAGAATACCAAGGCGCTTGAGAGAACTCGGGTGAAGGAACTAGGCAAAATGGCACCGTAACTTCGGGAGAAGGTGCGCCGGCGAGGGTTAAGGACTTGCTCCGTAAGCCCATGCCGGTCGAAGATACCAGGCCGCTGCGACTGTTTATTAAAAACACAGCACTCTGCAAACACGAAAGTGGACGTATAGGGTGTGACGCCTGCCCGGTGCCGGAAGGTTAATTGATGGGGTTAGCGCAAGCGAAGCTCTTGATCGAAGCCCCGGTAAACGGCGGCCGTAACTATAACGGTCCTAAGGTAGCGAAATTCCTTGTCGGGTAAGTTCCGACCTGCACGAATGGCGTAACGATGGCGGCGCTGTCTCCACCCGAGACTCAGTGAAATTGAAATCGCTGTGAAGATGCAGTGTATCCGCGGCTAGACGGAAAGACCCCGTGAACCTTTACTATAGCTTTGCACTGGACTTTGAATTTGCTTGTGTAGGATAGGTGGGAGGCTTTGAAGTGGGGACGCCAGTTCTCATGGAGCCATCCTTGAAATACCACCCTGGCAACTTTGAGGTTCTAACTCAGGTCCGTTATCCGGATCGAGGACAGTGTATGGTGGGTAGTTTGACTGGGGCGGTCTCCTCCCAAAGAGTAACGGAGGAGTACGAAGGTGCGCTCAGACCGGTCGGAAATCGGTCGTAGAGTATAAAGGCAAAAGCGCGCTTGACTGCGAGACAAACACGTCGAGCAGGTACGAAAGTAGGTCTTAGTGATCCGGTGGTTCTGTATGGAAGGGCCATCGCTCAACGGATAAAAGGTACTCCGGGGATAACAGGCTGATACCGCCCAAGAGTTCATATCGACGGCGGTGTTTGGCACCTCGATGTCGGCTCATCACATCCTGGGGCTGAAGCCGGTCCCAAGGGTATGGCTGTTCGCCATTTAAAGTGGTACGCGAGCTGGGTTTAGAACGTCGTGAGACAGTTCGGTCCCTATCTGCCGTGGACGTTTGAGATTTGAGAGGGGCTGCTCCTAGTACGAGAGGACCGGAGTGGACGAACCTCTGGTGTTCCGGTTGTCACGCCAGTGGCATTGCCGGGTAGCTATGTTCGGAAGAGATAACCGCTGAAAGCATCTAAGCGGGAAACTTGCCTCAAGATGAGATCTCACTGGGATCTTGAATCCCCTAAAGGGCCGTCGAAGACTACGACGTTGATAGGTTGGGTGTGTAAGCGCTGTGAGGCGTTGAGCTAACCAATACTAATTGCCCGTGAGGCTTGACCATATAACACCCAAGCAATTTGCTGACGCAGATTGCGGTGGTGAAGACGAAAGACCCGAAAATTCGTAAGACCACAAATATCGCATATCCGAATTCGCTGGGCTGTCCATCTGGACATTCTGGCAACAGAATTTCTTGACGACCATAGAGCATTGGAACCACCTGATCCCATCCCGAACTCAGTAGTGAAACGATGCATCGCCGATGGTAGTGTGGGGTTTCCCCATGTGAGAGTAGGTCATCGTCAAGATTCATTTCGCAAAACCCCTATCTGCACATGCAGGTAGGGGTTTTGTCTTTGTGGGCAAAAAACCTGGCCTGCCACTGCTTCTCTCTGTGATTGCGATACAAGGCCGCTCCTGCAGGCCCTTTTCCTATGCAAGCCAACAGCCCATGGCTATCATGCCTCCCTTATTCCAAGTCGAGACTGGCATGCTGAAGTTGTTGAATCTCCTCAAGGACGGTCGGTTCCATTCCGGAGAAGCTCTGGGGGCAGCCCTAGGGGTGAGTCGCAGCGCAGTTTGGAAGCAGCTGCAGCATCTGGAAAGTGAGCTGAACCTCACCATTCACAAGGTTCGTGGGCGCGGTTACCAGTTGGCCGCGCCACTGGCTTTGCTTGAGGCCCAGGCAATCGCCGAGTTCGCCGTGGGCGAACAGTGGCCGGTATTCATCCACGAAACCATCGATTCGACCAATGCCGAAGGCTTGCGCCTTGCCAGTGAAGGGCGGGCGGCTCCATTCCTGGTTCTGGCTGAGCGCCAGAGCGCCGGACGCGGTCGGCGCGGCCGGCAGTGGGTCAGTCCATTTGCTGAAAATCTCTATTACAGCCTGGTGCTGCGCGTCGATGGAGGCATGCGTCAGCTCGAGGGGTTGAGCTTGGTAGTGGGGTTGGCGGTAATGCGCACCTTGCAGGCGTTCGGTGTAAAGGATGTCGGGCTCAAATGGCCTAACGATGTGCTGGTACGTGGGCAGAAGATCACCGGGATTCTCCTGGAGTTGGTGGGCGATCCTGCAGATGTCTGTCATGTAGTGCTAGGCATTGGTGTCAATGTAAACATGCAGGTAAACGAACAGGTCGATCAGCAGTGGACCTCTATGCGGCGTGAGGTTGGAGCAGCCATAGATCGCAATCACTTGGTAGCGCTGCTCAGTCAGCAGCTACAGCACGAATTGGCGCGCCATCGCCGCTACGGCTTTGCTGCATTCCAGGAGGAGTGGGAGCAGGCACACTTGTGGCAGGGGCGCAATGTATCGCTTGTTGCTGGTAGTACACGTATTGATGGTGTGGTTCTTGGCGTCGACGGGCAGGGTGGTTTGCGCCTTGAGGTGGACGGGATGGAAAAGAGCTTCAGTGGTGGTGAGCTCAGTTTGAGGTTGCGTGATGATTCTTGAGCTCGATTGCGGTAACAGCTTCATCAAGTGGCGGGTGATCCATGTCGCCGATGCTGTGATTGAAGGTGGCGGGATCGTCGATTCCGACCAGGCGCTGGTGGCCGAAGTGGCTGCGCTCGCTTCAGTACGCCTCACGGGATGCCGTATTGTCAGTGTGCGCAGCGAAGAAGAAACCGATGCGCTTTGCGCGTTGATTGCTCAGGCATTTGCCGTGCAGGCAAGAGTTGCCCACCCTGTCCGTGAAATGGCAGGTGTGCGCAATGGCTATGACGACTATCAGCGTCTGGGTATGGATCGTTGGCTGGCGGCGCTGGGGGCATTTCACCTGGCCAAGGGCGCGTGCCTGGTGATTGACCTGGGTACCGCGGCCAAAGCGGACTTCGTGTCTGCAGATGGCGAGCATCTGGGGGGCTACATCTGCCCGGGTATGCCATTGATGCGTAGCCAGTTGCGCACTCACACCCGTCGTATCCGCTATGACGATGCCTCTGCGGAGCGCGCATTGAACAGCTTGTCACCAGGTCGCTCGACTGTCGAAGCGGTGGAGCGCGGTTGCGTATTGATGCTCCAGGGCTTTGCCTACACCCAGCTTGAGCAGGCTCGTGTGCTATGGGGTGAGGAGTTCACCGTGTTCCTCACTGGCGGTGATGCGCCGCTGGTGAGGGCGGCCCTGCCACAGGCGCGGGTCGTGCCTGACCTGGTTTTCGTTGGCCTGGCAATGGCCTGCCCATTGGATTGAGGTGCCTATGCGCTGGTTGTTTCTGCTGTTACTGGTGCTCAACGTCTTTTACTACGTATGGCATCAGCAGGAAGCCCCGCTGAAGGTCAAGGAAGTCGCCCCATTGTCGCTGTACAAGGGGAATCAGCAAGAAATCCGTCTGTTGCGTGAGACAGGTGTGTCGGCACCGCCCAAGCGTCGTGATGAATGCCTGGTAGTCGGAGGCGTGAAGGGGCAGGAGCAGTTGGATGCGCTGCGTCAACGCCTGCTGAGTCTGGATATTGCCACCTCGCCGGTTGCAGGACAGCTGCCTGGGGCGGATGGTCGCTGGCTCAAGGTTGCTCCAGAAAGCGAGCGTTTGTTGGACCAAACGGTGCTCTTGGCTCTTTCCAATGATTTCAAAGACTTAAAACATAAAATTATTTTCTGCCAGGGTATTGCAACTGGCGAATAGCTTGATAGAATGGCGCCCGCTTCACAGGGAACACCACTCAGGTGGTAGAGCTGGAAGCGGTGTCAAAGCAGCTAAGTTTCAGATTTGATTGAAAAAATTTGAAAAAACGCTTGACACTAGGACGGCAGACAAATAGAATGCCGGCCACATCTGGAGGGATTCCCGAGCGGTCAAAGGGGGCGGACTGTAAATCCGTTGCGAGAGCTTCGAAGGTTCGAATCCTTCTCCCTCCACCAGTCTTAGCGAGAGCCGCAAGCTCCGCGGGTATAGTTTAGTGGTAGAACCTCAGCCTTCCAAGCTGATGATGCGGGTTCGATTCCCGCTACCCGCTCCAAGTTTGCTGGATTTTGCACAAAGTGTTTCGCTCTTGTAGCTCAGTTGGTAGAGCACACCCTTGGTAAGGGTGAGGTCAGCGGTTCAAGTCCGCTCAAGAGCTCCATATAAACAAGGCAGATATGAAAATATCTGCCTTTGTTTTATCAGCGCAAGACTATTTCTTCTGCGGAGGATTGTATCGATGGCTAAGGAAAAGTTTGATCGTTCCCTTCCCCACGTTAACGTCGGCACTATCGGCCACGTTGACCACGGTAAGACCACTCTGACCGCAGCTCTGACTCGCGTTTGCTCCGAAGTTTTCGGTTCGGCAATCGTTGAGTTCGACAAGATCGACTCGGCTCCGGAAGAAAAAGCGCGCGGTATCACCATCAACACCGCTCACGTTGAGTACAACTCGACCATTCGTCACTACGCTCACGTTGACTGCCCAGGTCACGCTGACTACGTGAAGAACATGATCACCGGTGCTGCCCAGATGGACGGCGCGATCCTGGTTTGCTCGGCCGCCGATGGTCCGATGCCACAAACCCGTGAGCACATCCTGCTGTCCCGTCAGGTAGGCGTTCCGTACATCGTGGTCTTCCTGAACAAGGCTGACCTGGTAGACGACGCTGAGCTGCTGGAACTGGTCGAGATGGAAGTTCGCGACCTGCTGTCCACCTATGACTTCCCAGGCGACGACACCCCGATCATCATCGGTTCGGCTCGTATGGCGCTGGAAGGCAAAGACGACAACGAAATGGGCACTACCGCTGTTAAGAAGCTGGTAGAAACTCTGGACAGCTACATTCCTGAGCCAGTTCGTGCTATCGACCAGCCGTTCCTGATGCCGATCGAAGACGTGTTCTCGATTTCGGGTCGTGGTACCGTTGTTACCGGTCGTATCGAGCGTGGTATTGTCCGCGTTCAGGATCCGCTGGAAATCGTTGGTCTGCGTGACACCACCACCACCACCTGCACCGGTGTTGAGATGTTCCGCAAGCTGCTGGACGAAGGTCGTGCTGGCGAGAACTGCGGCGTTCTGCTGCGTGGCACCAAGCGTGACGACGTTGAGCGTGGTCAGGTTCTGGTCAAGCCAGGTTCGGTCAAGCCGCACACCAAGTTCACCGCAGAAGTCTACGTCCTGTCGAAGGAAGAAGGCGGCCGTCACACTCCGTTCTTCAAAGGCTACCGTCCACAGTTCTACTTCCGTACCACTGACGTGACCGGTAACTGCGAACTGCCGGAAGGCGTTGAAATGGTAATGCCAGGTGACAACATTCAGATGACTGTTACCCTGATCAAGACCATCGCAATGGAAGACGGTCTGCGCTTCGCTATCCGTGAAGGCGGTCGTACCGTCGGCGCCGGTGTCGTAGCAAAAATTATTGAATAAGTAGTTGATTTACTTGATCAGGCCGGTATAATGGCCGGCCTGATACAGCGTTACAGGTCAGTAGCTCAATTGGCAGAGCGACGGTCTCCAAAACCGTAGGTTGGGGGTTCGATTCCCTCCTGACCTGCCATTTCACCTCGGTGTGATGGCTTTCTTCTTACAGGATCCTCCTCGATGACCCCCAAAACTGAAGCCCAAGAATCGCGTTTTGATCTGTTCAAGTGGCTGGCTGTAGTGGCTTTGGTGGTTGTTGGTGTCGTGGGTAATCAATACTACTCCGCCTCTCCAATCCTGTATCGCGTTCTTGTGCTTCTCGTCCTTGCTGCTGTCGCGGGCTTTGTAGCTCTGCAGACTGCGAAGGGCAAGTCGTTCTTTGCGTTGGCGAAGGAAGCTCGTACCGAGATTCGTAAAGTCGTGTGGCCGACCCGCCAGGAAACCACCCAGACCACGCTGATTGTCGTGGCTGTCGTGCTGGTTATGGCACTGCTGCTGTGGGGGCTCGACTCCCTGCTCGGCTGGGCGGTCTCCTTGATCGTTGGCTAAAGGTGTCCCGTGGCTAAGCGTTGGTATGTTGTGCATGCTTACTCGGGTTACGAGAAGCATGTAATGCGCTCCCTCATCGAGCGCGTCAAGCTGGCTGGCATGGAAGACGGTTTCGGCGAGATCTTGGTCCCGACCGAAGAAGTCGTCGAAATGCGCAATGGCCAGAAGCGCAAGAGTGAGCGTAAATTCTTCCCTGGCTATGTACTGGTCCAGATGGAGATGAATGAAGGGACTTGGCACTTGGTCAAGGACACCCCTCGCGTGATGGGCTTTATCGGCGGTACTGCTGACAAGCCTGCACCGATTACCGATAAAGAAGCTGAGGCCATCCTGCGTCGCGTTGCCGACGGTAGCGATAAGCCGAAGCCCAAGACGCTGTTCGAGCCAGGTGAAGTGGTTCGAGTCATTGATGGTCCGTTCGCTGACTTCAATGGTAGTGTCGAAGAAGTTAACTACGAAAAGAGTCGCCTGCAGGTTGCGGTGCTCATTTTCGGTCGCTCTACTCCGGTGGAGCTCGAGTTCAGCCAGGTCGAAAAGGTCTAGGCGGACGAAGCATCCCATACCCCGCAGCCCTGTGTGCTGCGGGGTTTTGTCGTCACTGGGATAAAACGCAAGTCATCCGGGGAGCCATCAGGCGTTCGTACCCGATTTTGGAGTAGCTCATGGCTAAGAAGATTCAGGCTTACATCAAGCTGCAAGTTAAGGCCGGCCAGGCCAACCCAAGCCCACCCGTTGGTCCAGCTCTGGGTCAACATGGTGTGAACATCATGGAATTCTGCAAGGCCTTCAACGCCCGTACCCAGGGTCAAGAAGCCGGCCTGCCGACTCCAGTGATCATCACTGTCTACAGCGACCGTAGCTTCACCTTCGAGACCAAGAGCACCCCTGCCTCGGTTCTGCTGAAGAAAGCTGCTGGCCTGACCAGTGGTTCGGCTCGCCCGAACACCGTTAAAGTCGGTACCGTTACCCGTGCTCAGCTGGAAGACATCGCGAAAGCCAAACAGGCTGACCTGACTGCCGCTGACCTGGACGCTGCTGTACGCACCATCGCTGGCTCTGCCCGCAGCATGGGCCTGAACGTGGAGGGTGTGTAATGGCTAAGCTGACCAAACGCCAAAAGGCAATCGCCGAGAAAATCGAAGCAGGCAAGGCCTACAACTTCGAAGAAGCGGCAACTCTGCTGGCCTCGCTGCCTGCTGCCAAGTTCGTCGAGTCCTACGACATCGCTGTTAACCTCGGTGTTGACCCGCGTAAATCCGACCAGGTCGTACGTAGCGCTACCGTGCTGCCACACGGCACTGGCAAGACCGTTCGCGTTGCTGTCTTCACCCAGGGTCCAGCTGCTGAAGCTGCTCTGGCTGCCGGCGCTGATCGCGTAGGTATGGACGATCTGGCTGCCGAAATGAAAGGCGGCGACCTGAACTATGACGTCGTTATCGCATCGCCTGATGCCATGCGCGTTGTAGGTCAGCTGGGTCAGGTTCTGGGTCCTCGCGGCCTGATGCCTAACCCGAAAGTTGGTACCGTGACCCCAGACGTAGCCACTGCCGTGAAAAACGCCAAGGCTGGTCAGGTTCGCTACCGTACCGACAAAAACGGTATCATCCACACCTCCGTTGGCAAGATCGGCTTTGAAGCTGACAAGCTGAAGGAAAACGTTGAAGCCCTGATCGCTGACCTGAAGCGTATCAAGCCAGCTTCCTCGAAAGGTATCTACGTTAAGCGCGTCACCCTGAGCACCACCATGGGCCCAGGTCTGGTCATCGATCAGAGCTCGCTGAACGTGTAAGAACATGGCGGCGCGACCAGTCGCGCCGCCAGCAAAAATTGGGGTCCCTGCCTGGCGGGGGCTATCCAAGACCGTAGGCGGCGCAAGCCTTAAAATATCAGCCCACGCAGATGGTGCTCCCGATTCGTTACCGAATCAGACACCAAAACGACATCCGGCCTCGGCCAGATGAAACGGTAAAAACCAGGAGTAAACCCGTGGCAATTAAACTCGAAGACAAGAAGGCCATCGTCGCTGAAGTCAACGAGGCTGCCAAAGTCGCTCTGTCCGCTGTCGTGGCTGATGCCCGTGGTGTGACTGTAAGCGCAATGACCGGACTCCGTAAAGAGGCCCGCGAAGCTGGCGTATACGTACGTGTAGTGCGTAATACCCTGCTCAAGCGCGCTGTTGAAGGCACCGAATTCTCGATCCTCAACGACGCGTTCAAAGGCCCGACCCTGATTGCTTTCTCCAACGAACACCCGGGCGCTGCTGCTCGTCTGTTCAAAGAGTTCGCCAAGGGTCAGGACAAGTTCGAGATCAAGGCAGCTGCGTTTGACGGCAATTTCATTGCAGCGAACCAGATCGACGTGTTGGCTACCCTGCCGACCCGCGACGAAGCTATTGCACGACTGATGAGCGTTATTCAAGGCGCCACCAGCAAGCTGGCTCGTACTCTGGCAGCCATTCGCGACCAGAAAGAAGCTACCGCCGCCTAAGGCGTGCGAACTCTTTCAAAATCATACGTTTAATTTGATGGCTGCGTAGGCTGTCACCCCAATACAGGATTGAGTCATGTCTCTGACTAACGAACAAATCATCGAAGCAATCGGCCAGAAAACCGTTCTGGAAGTTGTTGAGCTGATCAAAGCAATGGAAGAAACCTTCGGCGTTACCGCTGCTGTTGCCGCTGCTGGCCCAGCTGCTGCTGCTGCCGTTGTTGAAGAGCAGACCGAGTTCAACGTTGTTCTGGTTGAAGCCGGCGACAAGAAAGTGAACGTGATCAAAGCCGTTCGCGAACTGACCGGTCTGGGCCTGAAAGAAGCCAAAGAGAAAGTCGATGGCGCTCCTCAGGTTGTAGCTGAAGGCGTTTCGAAAGAAGCCGCTGAAGACGCTAAGAAGAAGCTGGAAGAAGCAGGCGCTAAAGTCGAGCTGAAGTAATCTCGACCTTGCGAAGCCAGCCTGAGCGTTGAGCGAAAGGCTGATGGCTGGTGGCTTATGCCACCGGCCTTTTTCCGTTATTGGTGGCCGGTCAGGCCGGTCCCGATAACGAGCTGCAAGACACCCATGTGGGTGGCGCAAACCAAGGGGTTTGCACGATTTTCTGGCTGCTCCCGCCGGGAGAAGCCAAACAAGCAGGTGACCAAGCTGGGGAACGCTGATGGCTTACTCATACACTGAGAAAAAACGTATCCGCAAGGACTTTAGCAAGTTGCCGGACGTCATGGATGTGCCTTACCTCCTGGCCATCCAGCTGGATTCGTATCGCGAATTCCTGCAAGCGGGAGCATCCAAGGATCACTTCCGCGACGTCGGCCTGCACGCGGCCTTCAAATCGGTATTCCCGATCATCAGCTACTCCGGCAATGCTGCCCTGGAGTACGTAGGCTATCGCCTGGGCGAACCCGCCTTCGATGTGAAGGAATGTGTCCTGCGTGGCGTGACCTTCGCGGTCCCACTGCGGGTCAAGGTGCGCCTGATCATCTTCGACAAGGAATCGTCGAACAAAGCGATCAAGGACATCAAAGAGCAAGAAGTCTACATGGGTGAAATCCCCCTGATGACTGAGAACGGTACCTTCGTTATCAACGGTACCGAGCGTGTGATCGTTTCCCAGCTGCACCGTTCGCCTGGTGTGTTCTTCGACCACGACCGTGGCAAGACCCACAGCTCGGGCAAGCTGCTGTACTCCGCTCGCATCATCCCTTACCGCGGTTCCTGGCTGGACTTCGAGTTCGACCCGAAGGACTGCGTGTTCGTGCGTATCGACCGTCGCCGCAAACTGCCGGCCTCGGTGCTGCTGCGCGCCCTGGGTTACAGCACTGAAGAAGTGCTGAATACCTTCTACACCACCAACGTGTTCCACATTTCCGGCGAAAAACTCAGCCTGGAACTGGTGCCACAGCGTCTGCGTGGTGAAGTTGCAGTCATGGACATCCATGACGAAACAGGCAAAGTCATCGTCGAGCAAGGCCGCCGTATTACCGCGCGCCACATCAACCAGCTCGAGAAGGCCGGCGTCAAGCAACTGGACGTTCCAATGGAATACGTCCTCGGCCGCACTACCGCCAAGGCTATCGTGCATCCGGCTACCGGCGAAATCCTCGCCGAATGCAACACCGAGATGACCACCGAGCTGCTGATCAAGGTCGCCAAGGCGCAGGTTGTCCGTATCGAGACCCTGTACACCAACGACATCGATTGCGGTCCGTTCATCTCTGAC
Organism: Pseudomonas sp. CIP-10; assembly: GCF_020911845.1. NCBI lineage: Bacteria > Pseudomonadati > Pseudomonadota > Gammaproteobacteria > Pseudomonadales > Pseudomonadaceae > Pseudomonas > Pseudomonas sp. CIP-10. The sequence goes on from NZ_CP087160.1 coordinate 557,897, forward strand.
ACTCTGAAGATCGATACCACCAGCAACCAGCTGGAAGCTCTGGTCGAGATCTACCGCATGATGCGTCCAGGCGAGCCGCCAACCAAGGATGCAGCCGAGACCCTGTTCAACAACCTGTTCTTCAGTGCCGAGCGTTACGATCTGTCCGCCGTAGGCCGCATGAAGTTCAACCGTCGTATCGGTCGTACCGAGATCGAGGGTTCGGGCGTGCTGAGCAAGGAAGACATCGTCGAGGTTCTGAAGACCCTGGTCGATATCCGTAACGGCAAAGGTATCGTCGACGACATCGACCACCTGGGTAACCGCCGCGTACGTTGCGTCGGCGAGATGGCCGAGAACCAGTTCCGTGTTGGCCTGGTGCGTGTCGAGCGCGCGGTCAAGGAACGCCTGTCGATGGCGGAAAGCGAAGGCCTGATGCCGCAAGACCTGATCAACGCCAAGCCGGTAGCGGCGGCGGTGAAAGAGTTCTTTGGTTCCAGCCAGCTGTCCCAGTTCATGGACCAGAACAACCCTCTCTCGGAGATTACCCACAAGCGCCGCGTCTCTGCACTCGGCCCTGGCGGTCTGACCCGTGAGCGTGCCGGCTTCGAAGTCCGTGACGTACACCCGACCCACTATGGCCGTGTGTGCCCGATCGAGACCCCTGAAGGTCCGAACATCGGTCTGATCAACTCCTTGGCGGCCTACGCCCGCACCAACCAGTACGGCTTCCTGGAAAGCCCGTACCGCGTGGTGAAGGAAGGCGTTGTCAGCGACGACATCGTGTTCCTGTCGGCAATCGAAGAGGCGGATCACGTCATCGCACAGGCTTCGGCCGCGATGAACGACAAGAAGCAACTGATCGATGAGCTGGTAGCAGTTCGTCACCTGAACGAATTCACCGTCAAGGCGCCGGAAGACGTCACCCTGATGGACGTTTCGCCGAAGCAGGTTGTTTCCGTTGCAGCGTCGCTGATTCCGTTCCTCGAGCACGACGACGCCAACCGTGCGTTGATGGGTTCGAACATGCAGCGTCAGGCTGTACCAACCCTGCGTGCCGACAAGCCGCTGGTAGGTACCGGCATGGAGCGCAACGTTGCCCGTGACTCCGGTGTCTGTGTGGTTGCTCGCCGCGGTGGTGTGATCGACTCGGTCGACGCTAGCCGTATCGTTGTTCGCGTTGCCGACGACGAAGTGGAAACCGGCGAAGCAGGTGTGGATATCTACAACCTGACCAAGTACACCCGTTCGAACCAGAACACCTGCATCAACCAGCGTCCGCTGGTGAGCAAAGGTGACAAGGTTCAGCGTGGTGACATCATGGCCGACGGCCCGTCCACCGATATGGGTGAGCTGGCTCTGGGTCAGAACATGCGCATCGCGTTCATGGCGTGGAACGGCTTCAACTTCGAAGACTCCATCTGCCTGTCCGAGCGTGTGGTTCAGGAAGATCGCTTCACCACCATCCACATTCAGGAACTGACCTGTGTGGCGCGTGACACCAAGCTCGGCCCAGAGGAAATCACTGCGGACATCCCGAACGTGGGTGAAGCCGCACTGAACAAGCTGGACGAAGCCGGTATCGTTTACGTAGGTGCTGAAGTTGGCGCTGGCGACATCCTGGTTGGCAAGGTCACGCCAAAAGGCGAAACCCAGCTGACTCCGGAAGAAAAACTGCTGCGCGCAATCTTCGGTGAGAAGGCCAGCGACGTTAAGGACACCTCCCTGCGTGTGCCAACCGGCACCAAGGGTACTGTCATCGACGTACAGGTCTTCACCCGTGATGGCGTGGAGCGCGATAGCCGCGCGCTGGCCATCGAGAAGATGCAGCTCGACGAGATCCGCAAGGACCTCAACGAAGAGTTCCGCATTGTTGAAGGTGCAACCTTCGAGCGTCTGCGTTCTGCCCTGAATGGCCAGGTGGTTGATGGTGGTGCGGGCCTGAAGAAAGGCACCGTGATCACTGACGAGGTGCTGGACGGTCTGGAGCACGGCCAGTGGTTCAAACTGCGCATGGCTGAAGATGCACTGAACGAGCAGCTGGAAAAGGCTCAGCAGTACATCGTCGACCGTCGCCGTCTGCTGGACGACAAGTTCGAAGACAAGAAGCGCAAGCTGCAGCAGGGCGATGACCTGGCACCGGGCGTACTGAAGATCGTCAAGGTTTACCTGGCAATCCGCCGTCGCATCCAGCCGGGTGACAAGATGGCCGGTCGTCACGGTAACAAGGGTGTTGTCTCGGTCATCATGCCGGTTGAAGACATGCCGCACGATGCCAACGGTACTCCGGTTGACGTCGTACTGAACCCGCTGGGTGTACCTTCGCGTATGAACGTTGGTCAGATCCTTGAAACCCACCTGGGCCTCGCGGCCAAGGGTCTGGGCGAGAAGATCGACCGCATGCTCGAAGAGCAGCGTAAAGCTGCTGAGCTGCGCGTGTTCCTGACCGAGGTCTACAACGAGATCGGCGGTCGTCAGGAAAACCTCGACGAGTTCACCGACGAAGAGATCCTGGCCCTGGCTAACAACCTGAAGAAAGGCGTGCCGATGGCTACCCCGGTCTTCGATGGTGCCAAGGAGCGCGAGATCAAGGCCATGCTGAAGCTGGCCGACCTGCCAGAGAGCGGCCAGATGGTGCTGTTCGACGGCCGTACCGGCAACAAGTTCGAGCGTCCTGTGACCGTTGGTTACATGTACATGCTCAAGCTGAACCACTTGGTGGACGACAAGATGCACGCGCGTTCCACTGGTTCCTACAGCCTGGTTACCCAGCAGCCGCTGGGTGGTAAGGCGCAGTTCGGTGGTCAGCGTTTCGGGGAGATGGAAGTGTGGGCGCTGGAAGCATACGGCGCGGCATACACCCTGCAAGAAATGCTCACAGTGAAGTCGGACGACGTGAACGGCCGTACCAAGATGTACAAGAACATCGTGGATGGCGATCACCGTATGGAGCCGGGCATGCCCGAGTCCTTCAACGTGTTGATCAAAGAGATCCGTTCGCTCGGTATCGATATCGATCTGGAAACCGAATAACACGTGACGCGAAGGGGAGTGGGGCAGGTAATGCCCGCTCCCTGCTCCGCCAGGAGGAAAGGCCTTGAAAGACCTACTGAATTTGCTGAAAAACCAGGGTCAAGTCGAAGAGTTCGACGCCATCCGCATCGGTCTGGCGTCGCCTGAAATGATCCGTTCGTGGTCGTTCGGTGAAGTTAAGAAGCCGGAAACCATCAACTACCGTACGTTCAAGCCTGAGCGTGACGGCCTGTTCTGCGCCAAGATCTTTGGCCCAGTCAAGGACTACGAGTGCCTGTGCGGCAAGTACAAGCGCCTCAAGCACCGCGGCGTAATCTGCGAGAAGTGCGGCGTTGAAGTTGCCCTGGCGAAGGTTCGTCGTGAGCGCATGGCGCACATCGAGCTGGCCTCGCCGGTTGCCCACATCTGGTTCCTGAAGTCGCTGCCGTCCCGTATCGGCCTGCTGATGGACATGACCCTGCGTGATATCGAGCGCGTGCTCTACTTCGAGAGCTATGTCGTTATCGACCCGGGCATGACTACCCTGGAAAAGGGCCAGCTGCTGAACGACGAGCAGTACTTCGAAGCGCTGGAAGAGTTCGGTGACGACTTTGACGCCCGCATGGGTGCCGAGGCTGTCCGCGAGCTGCTGCACGCTATCGACCTGGAGCACGAGATCGGCCGCCTGCGCGAAGAAATTCCGCAGACCAACTCGGAAACCAAGATCAAGAAGCTTTCCAAGCGTCTGAAGCTGATGGAGGCTTTCCAGGGCTCGGGCAACCTGCCTGAGTGGATGGTCCTGACCGTCCTGCCAGTGCTGCCGCCGGACCTGCGTCCGCTGGTTCCGCTGGATGGTGGCCGTTTCGCGACTTCCGACCTGAACGACCTGTATCGTCGGGTGATCAACCGTAACAACCGTCTGAAGCGCCTGCTGGATCTGTCGGCGCCGGACATCATCGTGCGCAACGAAAAGCGCATGCTGCAGGAAGCGGTCGACGCCCTGCTGGACAACGGCCGCCGTGGTCGCGCCATCACTGGCTCGAACAAGCGTCCGCTGAAGTCCCTGGCCGACATGATCAAAGGTAAGCAAGGTCGCTTCCGTCAGAACTTGCTCGGTAAGCGTGTTGACTACTCGGGCCGTTCGGTAATTACCGTAGGTCCGACCCTGCGTCTGCACCAGTGCGGTCTGCCGAAGAAGATGGCCCTCGAGCTGTTCAAGCCGTTCATTTTCGGCAAGCTGGAAATGCGTGGTCTGGCGACCACCATCAAGGCTGCCAAGAAGATGGTCGAGCGCGAGCTGCCAGAGGTGTGGGACGTTCTCGCCGAAGTGATTCGCGAACACCCCGTACTGCTCAACCGTGCACCGACTCTTCACCGTCTGGGTATCCAGGCGTTTGAACCCGTACTGATCGAAGGTAAGGCTATCCAGCTGCACCCGCTGGTCTGTGCTGCGTACAACGCCGACTTCGACGGCGACCAGATGGCCGTTCACGTGCCGCTGACCCTGGAAGCCCAGCTCGAAGCGCGTGCGCTGATGATGTCGACCAACAACATCCTGTCGCCAGCCAACGGTGAGCCAATCATCGTTCCGTCGCAGGACGTTGTACTGGGTCTGTATTACATGACCCGTGAAGCGATCAATGCCAAGGGCGAGGGTCGCGTGTTCGCCGACCTGCAGGAAGTCGACCGCGTATTCCGCGCCGGCGAAGCCGCCCTGCACGCGAAAATCAAGGTTCGTATCAACGAAACCGTGAAAGAGCGTGATGGCTCGGTGGTCAAGAACACCCGCATCGTCGACACCACCGTCGGTCGTGCGCTGCTGTTCCAGGTTGTGCCAGCAGGTCTGCCGTACGACGTGGTCAACCAGCCGATGAAGAAAAAGGCGATCTCTAAGCTGATCAACCAGTGCTATCGCGTGGTTGGTCTGAAAGAGACCGTTATCTTCGCCGACCAGCTGATGTACACCGGTTTCGCTTACTCGACCATTTCCGGCGTTTCCATCGGTGTTAACGACTTCGTTATCCCGGACGAGAAAGCCCGCATCATCGGTAACGCTACCGACGAAGTGAAGGAAATCGAGAGCCAGTACGCCTCCGGTCTGGTAACCCAGGGCGAGAAGTACAACAAGGTCATCGACTTGTGGTCGAAGGCGAACGACGAAGTGTCCAAGGCGATGATGGCCAACCTCTCGAAAGAGAAGGTCATCGACCGCGAAGGCAAGGAAGTCGAGCAAGAGTCCTTCAACTCGATGTACATGATGGCTGACTCGGGTGCGCGGGGTTCCGCAGCCCAGATCCGTCAGCTGGCCGGTATGCGTGGTCTGATGGCCAAGCCGGACGGCTCCATCATCGAGACGCCGATCACTGCGAACTTCCGTGAAGGTCTGAGCGTACTTCAGTACTTCATCTCGACTCACGGTGCTCGTAAGGGTCTGGCGGATACCGCACTGAAAACCGCTAACTCCGGTTACCTGACTCGTCGTCTGGTGGACGTTGCCCAGGATCTGGTTGTGACCGAGATCGACTGCGGCACCGATCAGGGCCTGGTGATGACGCCACACATCGAAGGCGGCGACGTTGTAGAGCCGCTGGGTGAGCGTGTATTGGGTCGTGTCATCGCCCGTGACGTGTTCAAGCCAGGCACCGAGGACGTTATCGTTCCGGCCGGTACCTTGGTCGACGAGCAGTGGGTTGAGTTCATCGAGCTGAACAGCATCGACGAAGTGATCGTGCGTTCGCCGATCAACTGCGAAACCCGCTACGGCATCTGCGCCAAGTGCTACGGTCGTGACCTGGCTCGCGGTCATCAGGTGAACATCGGTGAAGCTGTCGGCGTTATCGCTGCCCAGTCGATCGGTGAGCCGGGTACCCAGCTGACCATGCGTACGTTCCACATCGGTGGTGCCGCAAGCCGTACTTCGGCTGCCGACAGCGTCCAGGTGAAGAATGGCGGTATGGTGCGTCTGCACAACCTGAAGCAGGTTGAGCGTGCCGACGGTAACCTGGTTGCCGTATCGCGTTCGGGTGAGTTGGCGATTGCCGACGAGTTCGGTCGTGAGCGTGAGCGCTACAAGCTGCCTTACGGTGCGGTGATTTCGGTCAAGGAAGGTGAAAAGGTCGAAGCTGGCGCCATCGTTGCCAAGTGGGACCCGCACACTCACCCGATCGTTACCGAGCTGAAAGGTACCGTGACCTTCGTGGGCATGGAAGAAAACATCACCATCAAGCGTCAGACCGATGAACTGACTGGCTTGACCAACATTGAAGTACTGGACGTCAAGGATCGCCCTGCCGCAGGCAAGGAAATCCGTCCAGCAATCAAGATGGTCGATGCCTCAGGCAAGGACCTGTACCTGCCAGGTACCGACGTACCTGCCCAGTACTTCCTGCCAGCCAACGCCCTTGTCGGTGTGGCTGACGGTGCGCAGATCGGTGTTGGTGACGTTATCGCGCGTATCCCGCAAGAAACGTCGAAGACCCGTGACATTACCGGTGGTCTGCCGCGTGTTGCCGACCTGTTCGAAGCGCGTCGTCCGAAAGAAGCCTCGATTCTGGCTGAAGTCAGCGGCACCATCGCATTCGGTAAAGAGACCAAGGGCAAGCGTCGCCTGGTAATCACTCCGACCGACGGTAGCGATCCGTACGAAGAGCTGATTCCGAAGTGGCGCCACCTGAACGTCTTCGAAGGTGAACAGGTAAACCGCGGCGAAGTTATCTCCGACGGCCCGAGCGATCCGCATGACATCCTGCGTCTGCTGGGTGTGAGCGCGCTGGCGAAGTACATCGTCAACGAGATCCAGGATGTTTACCGTCTGCAAGGCGTGAAGATCAACGACAAGCACATCGAGACCATCCTGCGTCAGATGCTGCGCAAGGTCGAGATCTCCGAGTCGGGCGATTCCAGCTTCATCAAGGGCGACCAGATGGAACTGACTCAGGTGCTGGTAGAGAACGAGCGTCTCGCTGGCGAGGACAAGTTCATCTCCAAGTTCACCCGTGTGCTGCTGGGTATCACCAAGGCCTCGCTGTCCACCGAGTCGTTCATCTCCGCGGCTTCCTTCCAGGAAACCACCCGCGTACTGACCGAAGCGGCTGTAACCGGCAAGCGCGACTACCTGCGCGGCCTGAAAGAGAACGTGGTCGTGGGTCGTCTGATCCCGGCTGGTACTGGTCTGGCCTACCACAGCGAGCGTAAGCGTCGCCGTGATGCCGACAAACCGCTGCGTGTAAGCGCCAGTGAAGTGGAAGCTGCACTGACCGAAGCGCTGAATTCCAGCGGTAACTAAGTACAGGGCAAGGCCCCGGCAAGCCTCGGGCGAGCATCGGCGACATGAAATGTTGCCGATGATCGGGCGGGGAGGGCCGGGGCCTCGTCTTGACTGGGTGCAAGATCCTCTTTAGACTTTTGTACCCTTAAATTTGGTGAGGCTCCGTCTCGCCAATTTTTGGCTTTCTTGCAAGACAATAGAGTCGCAAGACAATCAGTGGAGCTAGTAGATGGCAACTATCAACCAGCTGGTACGTCAGCCGCGTAAGCGTTCGGTCGAGAAGTCCGACGTTCCTGCGCTGCAGAACTGCCCGCAGCGTCGTGGCGTGTGCACCCGTGTGTACACCACCACGCCGAAAAAACCTAACTCGGCACTGCGTAAAGTATGCCGTGTGCGTCTGACCAACGGTTTCGAGGTTTCCTCGTACATCGGTGGTGAAGGCCACAACCTGCAAGAGCACAGCGTCGTCCTGATTCGTGGCGGCCGTGTAAAAGACTTGCCAGGTGTTCGTTACCACACCGTTCGCGGCTCTCTGGATACTTCGGGCGTTAAAGGCCGTAACCAGGGTCGTTCGAAGTACGGTACCAAGCGTCCGAAGTAATCGGTCGTTTGCAGACATCCATTTTTTTGAGTCGATAAGAGTAAGGTCGGGCGTGGGTCGAATGACCTGGTCCCGGGCTAACCTGAAGACCGTTTGAGGGCTTATCATGCCAAGACGTCGTGTAGCAGCAAAACGTGAGATCCTTGACGATCCGAAGTACGGATCCCAGATCCTCGCGAAGTTCATGAACCACGTGATGGAAAGCGGCAAGAAGGCCGTAGCCGAGCGCATCGTTTACGGTGCCCTGGATACCGTCAAAGCACGCAAGAACAGCGACCCCCTGGAAATCTTCGAGAAAGCTCTCGACGCCATCGCTCCGCTGGTCGAAGTAAAGTCCCGTCGTGTCGGCGGTGCCACTTACCAGGTTCCGGTTGAAGTTCGTCCATCCCGTCGTAACGCTCTGGCAATGCGCTGGCTCGTAGACTACGCCCGCAAGCGCGGCGAGAAGTCGATGGCTCTGCGTCTGGCCGGCGAGCTGCTGGATGCTGCCGAAGGCAAGGGTGCTGCAGTCAAGAAGCGTGAAGACGTTCACCGTATGGCTGAAGCCAACAAAGCGTTCTCGCACTACCGCTTCTAATTCAAGCATCAATCTTTTTGCGAGGGCTTTATGGCTCGTACTACAGCAATTAACCGCTACCGTAACATTGGTATCTGTGCCCACGTTGACGCGGGCAAGACCACCACTACCGAGCGGATCCTGTTCTACACAGGTCTGAGCCACAAAATGGGCGAGGTGCATGACGGCGCCGCGACCACCGACTGGATGGTGCAGGAGCAGGAGCGGGGTATCACCATTACCTCCGCTGCCGTTACCACCTTCTGGAAGGGTTCCCGTGGTCAGTATGACAACTACCGCGTAAACGTCATCGATACCCCTGGCCACGTTGACTTCACCATTGAAGTAGAGCGTTCGCTGCGTGTACTCGACGGCGCGGTCGTTGTGTTCTGTGGCACCTCCGGCGTTGAGCCGCAGTCCGAAACCGTATGGCGTCAGGCCAACAAGTACGGCGTTCCGCGTGTTGTTTACGTGAACAAGATGGACCGTGCTGGTGCAAACTTCCTGCGCGTCGTAGGTCAGATCAAGAACCGTCTGGGTCACACTCCGGTTCCTGTTCAGCTGGCCATCGGTTCGGAAGATAACTTCCAGGGTCAGGTTGACCTGATCAAGATGAAGGCTATCTACTGGAACGACGACGACAAGGGTACTACCTACCGCGAGGAAGAAATTCCTGCGGATATGGTCGAGCTGGCTAACGAATGGCGCAACAACATGGTTGAAGCCGCCGCCGAAGCCACCGAAGAGCTGATGAACAAGTACCTTGAAGAAGGTGAGCTGTCCGTCGAAGAGATCAAGGCAGGCCTGCGCGCGCGCACCCTGGCCAGCGAGATCGTTCCGGCTGTCTGCGGTTCGTCGTTCAAGAACAAGGGTGTTCCCCTGGTTCTCGATGCCGTTATCGACTTCCTGCCAGCTCCGACCGAGATCCCTGCGATCAAGGGTATCCACCCTGACCTGATCGACGTGCCTAAGGACGAAGTCAAGCCAGAGCAGTTCGACGAGCGTCATGCTGACGACGACGAGCCGTTCTCGGCCCTGGCCTTCAAGATTGCCACCGACCCGTTCGTTGGTACTCTGACCTTCGTTCGCGTTTACTCGGGCTTCCTGACCTCCGGTGACTCCGTCATCAACTCGGTCAAAGGCAAGAAAGAGCGCGTTGGTCGTATGGTCCAGATGCACGCCAACCAGCGTGAAGAGATCAAAGAAGTACGTGCAGGCGACATCGCTGCTCTGATCGGCATGAAGGACGTCACCACTGGTGATACCCTGTGCAACGCCGACAAGCCGATCATCCTTGAGCGTATGGACTTCCCTGAGCCTGTGATTTCGCTCTCTGTAGAGCCGAAAACCAAGCAGGACCAGGAGAAGATGGGTATCGCACTGGGCAAGCTGGCTCAGGAAGACCCATCGTTCCGCGTCAAGACCGATGAAGAAACCGGTCAGACCATCATCTCCGGTATGGGTGAGCTGCACCTGGATATCCTCGTTGACCGCATGAAGCGCGAATTCAACGTCGAAGCCAACATCGGCAAGCCGCAGGTTTCGTACCGCGAGAAGATCACCAAATCCAACGTCGAGATCGAAGGCAAGTTCGTTCGTCAGTCGGGTGGTCGTGGTCAGTTCGGTCACTGCTGGGTTCGCTTCTCCGAGCCGGACGTGGACGACAAGGGCAACATCACTGAAGGTCTGGTGTTCTCCAACGAAGTCGTTGGTGGTGTGATTCCTAAGGAATACATCCCTGCGATCCAGAAGGGTATCGAAGAGCAGATGAAAAACGGCGTTGTTGCCGGTTATCCTCTGATCGGCCTGAAGGCCGCGGTATTCGACGGTTCGTACCACGACGTCGACTCCAACGAAATGGCGTTCAAAATCGCTGCTTCGATGGCGACCAAGCAACTGGCCCAGAAGGGCGGTGGCGTGGTTCTCGAGCCGATCATGAAAGTCGAAGTTGTAACCCCGGAAGACTACCTGGGTGACGTGATGGGTGACCTGAACCGTCGTCGTGGTCTGGTCCAGGGTATGGATGAGTCGGTCTCTGGCCGTGTCGTCCGTGCTGAAGTACCGCTCGGAGAAATGTTCGGTTACGCAACCGACGTTCGTTCCATGTCTCAGGGTCGCGCAAGCTACTCCATGGAATTCTCCAAATACGCCGAAGCTCCGTCGAACATCGTCGAAGCACTCGTTAAAAAACAAGGCTAATCCCCTTTAGGCAAGAGGTTCACTGTCGTGGCTAAAGAAAAATTTGATCGTTCCCTTCCCCACGTTAACGTCGGCACCATCGGCCACGTTGACCACGGTAAGACCACTCTGACCGCAGCTCTGACTCGCGTTTGCTCCGAAGTTTTCGGTTCGGCAATCGTTGAGTTCGACAAGATCGACTCGGCTCCGGAAGAAAAAGCGCGCGGTATCACCATCAACACCGCTCACGTTGAGTACAACTCGACCATTCGTCACTACGCTCACGTTGACTGCCCAGGTCACGCTGACTACGTGAAGAACATGATCACCGGTGCTGCCCAGATGGACGGCGCGATCCTGGTTTGCTCGGCCGCCGATGGTCCGATGCCACAAACCCGTGAGCACATCCTGCTGTCCCGTCAGGTAGGCGTTCCGTACATCGTGGTCTTCCTGAACAAGGCTGACCTGGTAGACGACGCTGAGCTGCTGGAACTGGTCGAGATGGAAGTTCGCGACCTGCTGTCCACCTATGACTTCCCAGGCGACGACACCCCGATCATCATCGGTTCGGCTCGTATGGCGCTGGAAGGCAAAGACGACAACGAAATGGGCACTACCGCTGTTAAGAAGCTGGTAGAAACTCTGGACAGCTACATTCCTGAGCCAGTTCGTGCTATCGACCAGCCGTTCCTGATGCCGATCGAAGACGTGTTCTCGATTTCGGGTCGTGGTACCGTTGTTACCGGTCGTATCGAGCGTGGTATTGTCCGCGTTCAGGATCCGCTGGAAATCGTTGGTCTGCGTGACACCACCACCACCACCTGCACCGGTGTTGAGATGTTCCGCAAGCTGCTGGACGAAGGTCGTGCTGGCGAGAACTGCGGCGTTCTGCTGCGTGGCACCAAGCGTGACGACGTTGAGCGTGGTCAGGTTCTGGTCAAGCCAGGTTCGGTCAAGCCGCACACCAAGTTCACCGCAGAAGTCTACGTCCTGTCGAAGGAAGAAGGCGGCCGTCACACTCCGTTCTTCAAAGGCTACCGTCCACAGTTCTACTTCCGTACCACTGACGTGACCGGTAACTGCGAACTGCCGGAAGGCGTTGAAATGGTAATGCCAGGTGACAACATTCAGATGACTGTTACCCTGATCAAGACCATCGCAATGGAAGACGGTCTGCGCTTCGCTATCCGTGAAGGCGGTCGTACCGTCGGCGCCGGCGTTGTGGCCAAAATCATCGAGTAATCACTCGACCGATTGAAAAAAACCCCCGCTCAGCGGGGGTTTTTTTTATTGGGTTGACACTAATTGGGGGCGTCTATAGAATCACGCCTCCTTTTAGCGGGCGTAGTGCGTCCGTTGGGAACAGCCTGGAGTCTGAAATCCAATGCAAAATCAGCAAATCCGTATCAGGTTGAAGGCTTTCGACCATCGCCTGATCGACCAATCCACCCAGGAAATCGTGGAAACCGCGAAACGTACTGGTGCACAAGTGCGTGGTCCAATTCCACTGCCTACCCGCAAAGAGCGTTTCACCGTTCTGGTCTCCCCGCATGTCAACAAAGACGCGCGTGACCAGTACGAGATTCGCACTCATAAGCGTGTTCTGGACATCGTCCAGCCAACGGATAAAACCGTTGACGCGCTGATGAAGCTTGATCTGGCGGCAGGTGTGGAAGTACAGATCAGCCTCGGCTAAGACTTCGGTCTAGTCGTGTAACGCTCTGAAATGGGCGGCCATAGCGGGTGAAAGCCCCGTACACTCATGAGGTTTACAACATGACTATTGGTGTAATCGGTCGCAAGTGCGGTATGACCCGCATTTTCACCGAAGAAGGTGTCTCCATTCCGGTCACGGTCATTGAGATCGAGCCGAATCGCGTCACCCAGTTCAAAACTGAAGAAACCGATGGCTACCGTGCAGTGCAAGTCACTGTCGGCGAGCGTCGTGCTTCGCGTGTGACTGCCGCTCAGGCAGGCCACTTCGCCAAGGCCAACGTTGCCGCTGGTCGCGGTGTTTGGGAGTTCCGTCTTGAAGAAGGCGATTTCCAGGCTGGCGATCTGATCAAAGCTGAACTCTTCACTGCAGGCCAGCTGGTTGACGTTACTGGTCAGTCCAAAGGTAAAGGCTTCGCCGGTACCATCAAGCGCTGGAACTTCCGTGGTCAGGACAACACCCACGGTAACTCCGTGTCGCACCGTGTTCCTGGTTCCATCGGCCAGTGCCAGACTCCTGGTCGTGTGTTCAAGGGCAAGAAAATGTCCGGTCACATGGGCGCCGAGCGCGTGACTGTTCAGTCCCTGGAAGTAGTTCGCGTAGACGCTGAACGCAACCTGCTGCTGATCAAGGGTGCCGTACCTGGCGCTACTGGCGGCGACGTGGTTGTACGTCCAGCTGTCAAGGCTCGCGGTTAAGGGGAAACTGACATGCAACTTAATGTAAATGACGCTCAGGCGATCGAAGTTTCCGAACTGACTTTCGGTGGCGAATTCAACGAGACGCTGGTTCACCAAGCAGTCGTGGCCTACATGGCTGGCGGCCGTCAGGGTACCAAGCAGCAGAAGACCCGTTCCGACGTGGCTGGTGGCGGTAAGCGCCCATGGCGTCAGAAGGGTACTGGCCGTGCTCGTGCTGGTACCACTCGTGGTCCGATCTGGCGTGGCGGTGGTGTAACCTTCGCAGCTCGCCCTCAAGATCACTCGCAAAAGCTCAACAAGAAGATGTATCGCGCAGCTCTGCGCTCCATCCTCGCTGAGCTGGTGCGTAGCGACCGTCTGGTCGTGGTTCAGGACTTCGCTGTTGAAGCACCGAAAACCAAAGATCTGCTGAACAAGCTGAACGGCATGGGTCTGAGCGACGTATTGATCGTTTCCGACGCTGTTGATCAGAACCTGTACCTGGCTGCTCGTAACCTGCCGCACGTCGATGTACGTGACGTACAAGGTTCCGACCCGGTCAGTCTGATCGCATACGAGAAAGTGTTGATCACTGTCTCGGCCGTGAAGAAATTCGAGGAGCTGCTGGGATGAACCAGGAACGCGTATTCAAAGTCCTCCTTGGCCCGCACGTTTCCGAGAAGGCTACCGTTCTGGCTGAGAAAAAAGGCCAGTTCGTATTCAAGGTTGCTACTGATGCAACCAAGCTGGAAATCAAGAAAGCTGTCGAAGGCCTGTTCAACGTAAAAGTTGAAAACGTGTCGACTGTTAACGTTCTGGGTAAAACCAAGCGTACCGCACGTGGTCTGGGCAAGCGTAATGACTGGAAGAAGGCGATCGTCTCCCTTCAGCCAGGCCAAGATCTCGATTTCAGCAGCAGTGCTGAGTAAGGAAGGGGTGCATCATGGCAATCGTTAAATGCAAACCGACTTCCCCTGGCCGCCGTTTCGTGGTCAAGGTGGTCAACAAGGAGCTGCACAAAGGCGCTCCTCACGCACCGCTGATCGAGAAAAAATCGAAGTCTGGTGGTCGTAACAACAATGGCCGCATTACCACTCGTCACGTTGGTGGTGGTCACAAGCAGCATTACCGTCTGGTCGACTTCCGTCGCAACGACAAAGATGGCATTCCAGCCACTGTCGAGCGTATCGAATACGATCCAAACCGTACTGCTCACATCGCCCTGCTGTGCTACGCAGACGGTGAGCGTCGCTACATCATCGCGCCTAAAGGCGTGAGCGCTGGCGACCAGCTGATCGCAGGTGCCCTGGCCCCAATCAAGGCCGGTAACTCCCTGCAGCTGCGCAACATTCCAGTAGGTAGCACCATTCACGGCATCGAACTGAAGCCGGGTAAAGGTGCTCAGATCGCTCGTTCCGCTGGTGCTTCGGCTCAGCTGATCGCTCGCGAAGGTGTCTACGTGACCCTGCGTCTGCGCTCTGGTGAAATGCGTAAAGTCCTGGCTGAGTGCCGTGCGACCCTGGGCGAAGTCTCGAACTCCGAGCACAGCCTGCGTTCGCTGGGTAAAGCTGGTGCCAAACGCTGGCGCGGCGTTCGCCCAACCGTTCGTGGTGTTGCCATGAACCCGGTTGACCACCCACACGGTGGTGGTGAAGGTCGTACCTCCGGTGGTCGTCATCCGGTATCGCCATGGGGCTTCCCAACCAAGGGTGCTAAAACCCGTGGTAATAAGCGTACCGACAACATGATCGTCCGTCGTCGCAAGTAACTAGAGGGATACGACAGTGCCACGTTCTCTGAAAAAAGGTCCTTTTATCGATCTTCACCTGTTGAAGAAGGTCGAAGTGGCGGTGGAGAAGAACGATCGCAAGCCAGTTAAAACCTGGTCGCGCCGTTCGATGATCCTGCCACAAATGGTCGGTCTGACCATCGCGGTTCACAACGGTCGCCAGCATGTTCCAGTTCTCGTGAACGAAGACATGGTCGGCCACAAACTGGGCGAGTTCGCCGGTACCCGCACCTATCGCGGGCACGTGGCTGACAAGAAAGCCAAGCGTTAAGGGGTAAGGAAATGGAAGTAGCCGCTAAGTTGTCGGGCGCTCGCATCTCCGCCCAGAAAGCCCGCTTGGTCGCCGACCAGATCCGCGGGAAGAAGGTGGGCGAAGCGCTCAACCTGTTGGCCTTCAGCAGCAAAAAAGCCGCTGAAATCATGAAGAAAGTCCTCGAGTCGGCCGTAGCCAACGCCGAACACAACGAAGGCGCAGACGTTGATGACCTGAAGGTCTCCACCGTCTTCGTCAACGAAGGGCGTTCGCTGAAGCGCATCATGCCACGTGCCAAAGGCCGTGCTGATCGCATCGTCAAGCGGTCTTGCCATATCACTGTCAAGGTTGCGGACAAGTAACGGAGTCGATCAGATGGGTCAGAAAGTACATCCCACTGGCATTCGCCTGGGAATCGTCAAGGAGCACACCTCCGTCTGGTACGCAGACGGTGCTACTTACGCAGATTACCTGTTGAAGGATCTGAAAACGCGTGAGTACCTCCAAGACAAACTAAAAAGCGCGTCCGTAAGCCGTATCGATATTCATCGTCCGGCTCAAACTGCACGCATCACCATCCACACCGCTCGTCCCGGTATCGTTATCGGTAAGAAAGGTGAAGATGTCGAGAAGCTGCGTCAGGACCTGACCAAGCAGATGGGTGTGCCTGTGCACATCAACATCGAAGAGATCCGCAAGCCGGAACTCGACGCTATGCTGGTTGCGCAGAGCGTAGCTCAGCAGCTGGAACGCCGTGTAATGTTCCGTCGCGCCATGAAGCGCGCGGTACAGAACGCCATGCGTATTGGTGCCAAGGGCATCAAGATCCAGGTGAGCGGTCGTCTCGGCGGTGCTGAGATTGCTCGTACCGAGTGGTATCGCGAAGGTCGTGTGCCTCTGCACACCCTGCGTGCCGATATCGACTACAACACCTACGAAGCTCACACCACTTATGGTGTGATCGGTGTGAAGGTTTGGATCTTCAAAGGCGAAGTTATTGGTGGTCGCCAAGAAGAACTGAAACCACAAGCACCAGCGCCTCGTAAAAAAGCTGCTAAGTAAGGGGTACGCCAAATGTTGCAACCAAAGCGTACAAAATTCCGCAAGCAGATGACTGGCCACAACCGTGGTCTGGCACTGCGCGGTAGCAAAGTCAGCTTCGGCGAATTCGCCCTGAAAGCTGTTGCTCGCGGTCGCCTCACCGCTCGCCAGATCGAGTCCGCACGTCGTGCGCTGACCCGTCACGTTAAGCGTGGCGGTAAGATCTGGATCCGTGTGTTCCCGGACAAGCCGATCTCCAAAAAACCTCTTGAGGTTCGTATGGGTAAAGGTAAGGGCTCCGTGGAATACTGGGTTGCCCAGATCCAGCCAGGCAAAGTCCTGTACGAGATCGAGGGTGTTTCTGAAGAGCTGGCGCGCGAAGCTTTCGCCCTGGCTGCTGCAAAGCTGCCTCTCGCCACCTCCTTTGTTAAGCGGACGGTGATGTGATGAAAGCGAATGAACTTCGTGAAAAATCGGCACAGCAACTGAACGAGCAACTGCTCGGCTTGCTGCGCGACCAGTTCAATCTGCGTATGCAGAAAGCAACTGGCCAGTTGGGGCAGTCGCACCTGCTCTCGCAAGTTAAGCGTGACATCGCTCGCGTGAAAACTGTGCTCAACCAGCAGGCAGGTAAGTGATCATGGCTGAAGCTGAAAAAACCGTCCGTACGCTGACTGGCCGTGTCGTCAGCGACAAAATGGACAAGACCATCACCGTTCTGATCGAGCGTCGCGTAAAGCACCCGATCTACGGTAAATACGTTAAGCGTTCGACTAAGCTGCACGCGCACGACGAAGCCAACCAGTGCAAGATCGGCGACAAGGTTTCCATCCGTGAAACCCGTCCGCTGGCCAAGACCAAGTCCTGGGCACTGGTTGAAGTCCTCGAACGCGCTGTTGAAGTCTAAGGGCTAGGGGTCGGAGAAATTTTATGATTCAGACTCAATCCATGCTCGATGTGGCCGATAACAGCGGCGCTCGTCGCGTCATGTGCATCAAGGTACTCGGCGGTTCGCACCGCCGTTACGCCGGTATCGGTGACATCATCAAAGTAACCGTCAAGGAAGCAATTCCGCGCGGTAAGGTCAAAAAAGGCCAGGTGATGACCGCTGTCGTCGTACGTACCCGTCATGGTGTTCGTCGCGCTGACGGTTCCATCATTCGTTTCGACGGCAACGCTGCTGTTCTGCTGAACAACAAGCAAGAGCCGATCGGCACTCGCATCTTCGGGCCAGTGACCCGTGAACTTCGTACTGAGAAGTTCATGAAGATCGTCTCGCTCGCCCCTGAAGTGCTGTAAGGAGATCCGACATGCAAAAGATTCGTCGTGACGACGAGATCATCGTGATCGCCGGCAAAGACAAAGGTAAGCGCGGTAAGGTGCTGAAGGTTCTGGCTGATGACCGTCTGGTTATCGGTGGCGTGAACCTGGTCAAGCGTCATACCAAGCCTAACCCGATGGCGGGCGTACAGGGCGGTATCGTCGAGAAAGAAGCGCCTCTGCACGCTTCCAACGTTGCCATCTTCAACGGTGAAACCAACAAGGCTGACCGCGTTGGTTTCAAAGTAGAAGACGGTAAAAAAATTCGTGTCTTCAAGTCGACCCAAAAAGCGGTTGATGCTTGAACACTGCTAGGTAGAAGACCATGGCACGACTGAAAGAGATTTACCGGAACGAAATCGCTCCTAAGCTTAAGGAAGAACTTAAGCTGTCGAACGTGATGGAAGTTCCGCGCGTTACCAAGATCACCCTGAACATGGGTCTGGGCGAAGCGATCGGCGACAAGAAAGTCATCGAGCACGCTGTTGCCGACCTGGAAAAGATCACCGGTCAAAAGCCGGTCGTGACTTTCGCTCGCAAATCCATCGCTGGCTTCAAAGTCCGCGAAGGCTGGCCGATCGGCGTCAAGGTGACCCTGCGTAGCGACAAGATGTACGAATTCCTGGACCGCCTGCTGGCGATCTCCCTGCCTCGGGTTCGCGACTTCCGCGGCCTGAATGCCAAGTCCTTCGATGGTCGTGGCAACTACAGCATGGGCGTGAAAGAGCAGATCATCTTCCCGGAAATCGACTACGACAAGATCGATGCTCTGCGCGGTTTGGACATCACCCTGACCACCACTGCTCGTTCGGACGACGAAGGCCGCGCTCTGCTGCGTGCTTTCAAGTTCCCGTTCCGCAACTGATTGGAGTAGGAAAATGGCCAAGAAGAGCATGAAGAACCGCGAGCTGAAGCGTCAGCTCACGGTAGCAAAGTTCGCTAAGAAGCGTGCTGAGCTGAAAGCGACCATCGTCAACCTGAACGCCTCTCCAGAAGAGCGTTTCGCTGCCGTTGTCGCTCTGCAGAAGCAGCCACGCGACGCTAGCGCCTCGCGCCTGCGCAACCGTTGCCGCCTGACCGGTCGTCCTCACGGTGTATACCGTAAGTTCGGCCTGGGCCGTAACATGCTGCGTCAAGCTGCAATGCGCGGTGACGTACCAGGCCTGGTCAAGGCCTCCTGGTAATCGCTGCAGGCAAGGCGCGGGTGGAAGGGGAGCAATCTTCCGACCGCCGGTGACCTTGCCAACAAACAAGCCCCTATATGGGGCTTGTTTCGTTTCTGCCTTGTGTCTAGAATGACCGGCTCACCTGAGCCTGGGTTTTTGCCCAAGCCGTTCGGGTGGTTGTCATAGCCGCAAGGCTAATAATTCTTGTATCAGGAGCATCTAGCCCATGAGTATGCAGGACCCGTTAGCGGACATGCTAACTCGCATCCGTAATGCCCAGATGGCTGAAAAGTCCGTCGTAAGCATGCCTTCCTCTACCCTGAAGGTCGCGGTTGCCAAAGTTCTGAAGGACGAAGGTTACATCGCTGGCTACCAGGTAACTGGTGAGGCCAAGCCTTCCCTGTCGATCGAACTGAAGTACTTCGAAGGCCGTCCGGTCATCGAGGAACTGAAGCGCTCCAGCCGTCCAGGCCTGCGCCAGTACAAGGCCGTCACCGATCTGCCGAAAGTACGTGGCGGTCTGGGCGTGTCTATCGTCTCCACCAACAAAGGTGTGATGACTGATCGCGCTGCGCGCGCTGCCGGTGTCGGCGGCGAAGTTCTGTGCACAGTGTTCTAAGGGGGGGTAGACATGTCTCGCGTCGCTAAGAACCCCGTTAAGCTGCCATCCGGTGTCGAAGTCAAATTCGCCGGTCAGCAGCTTTCGGTGAAGGGTGCCAAAGGTACTCTCGAACTGAACGTTCACTCGTCTGTTGAAGTTACCGAAGAGTCTGGTGAGCTGCGTTTCGTCGCTCGCAATGGTGACCAGCAAGCTCGTGCCATGGCCGGTACCACCCGCGCTCTGGTCAACAACATGGTCCAAGGCGTAAGCCAAGGCTTCGAGCGCAAGCTCCAGCTGGTCGGTGTTGGTTACAAGGCACAGGCTAAAGGCACCGTCCTGAACCTGGCCCTGGGCTTCTCTCACCCAGTGGACTACGAACTGCCAGCCGGTATCACCGCTGAAACACCTAGCCAGACCGACATCCTGATCAAGGGTATCGACAAGCAGCTGGTAGGTCAGGTGGCCGCTGAAATCCGCGACTTCCGTCCGCCAGAGCCTTACAAAGGTAAAGGTGTGCGTTACGCGGACGAAGTAGTCCGTCGTAAAGAAGCCAAGAAGAAGTAGGGCCTAGTAAATGACCGACAAAAAAGTTATTCGACTGCGTCGCGCTCGCAAAGCACGTCTCAAGATGCACGAACTCGAAGTCGTGCGCCTGTGCGTGTTCCGCTCCTCGCAGCACATCTACGCCCAGGTCATTTCGGCCGACGGCAGCAAGGTTCTGGCAAGCGCCTCGACCTTGGACAAAGACCTGCGTGATGGCGCCACTGGCAACATCGACGCGGCCACTAAGGTTGGCAAGCTGGTAGCTGAGCGTGCGAAAGCCGCCGGTGTATCTCAAGTTGCCTTTGACCGTTCCGGCTTCAAGTACCATGGCCGCGTCAAAGCGCTGGCTGATGCTGCTCGTGAAGGCGGGCTGGAGTTCTAAGTTATGGCAAATAACGATCAAAAGCGCGACGAAGGCTACATCGAGAAGCTGGTTCAAGTTAACCGCGTTGCCAAAACCGTAAAAGGCGGCCGTATCTTCACCTTCACCGCGCTGACCGTGGTTGGTGATGGTAAAGGTCGTGTTGGCTTCGGCCGTGGCAAGTCGCGCGAAGTACCAGCCGCGATCCAGAAGGCCATGGAAGCTGCTCGCCGCAACATGATCCAGGTTGACCTGAAGGGCACCACCCTGCAGTACGCCACCAAGGCTGCCCACGGCGCCTCGAAGGTTTACATGCAGCCTGCCTCGGAAGGTACCGGTATCATCGCCGGTGGCGCAATGCGTGCTGTCCTGGAAGTTGCTGGTGTTCAGAACGTTCTGGCCAAGTGCTACGGTTCGACCAACCCAGTGAACGTGGTTTACGCCACCTTCAAGGGTCTGAAAGCCATGCAATCTCCTGAATCCATTGCCGCCAAGCGTGGCAAGAGCGTCGAGGAGATCTTCTGATCATGGCAACCGTAAAAGTAACGCTGATCAAGAGCGTCTCGGGCCGTCTGCCTAACCACAAGCTGTGTGTTAAAGGCCTGGGTCTGCGTCGCATCGGTCACACTGTAGAAGTCCAGGATACTCCCGAGAACCGCGGGATGATCAACAAGGCTTACTACATGCTGAAGGTCGAGGGCTAATCGATGAAACTCAATGATCTGAGTCCAGCGCCGGGTTCCCGTCGCGAGAAGCATCGTCCAGGTCGTGGTATCGGTAGCGGTCTGGGTAAGACCGGCGGCCGTGGCCACAAAGGTCAGACTTCCCGTTCGGGTGGTTCGATCGCTCCTGGCTTCGAAGGCGGTCAACAGCCGCTGCACCGTCGCCTGCCGAAGTTCGGCTTCGTTTCCCTGAAAGCCATGGACCGCGCTGAAGTGCGTCTGTCCGAGCTGGCCAAAGTGGAAGGCGACGTGATCTCCGTGCAATCCCTGAAGGATGCCAACGTGATCAACCAGCACATTCAGCGTGTGAAAATCATGCTGTCTGGCGAAGTTACTCGCGCAGTCACCATCAAGGGTATCGCAGCCACCAAGGGTGCGCGTGCGGCTATCGAAGCAGCTGGCGGCAAATTCGAGGAATAAATGGCTAAGCAAGGTGCTCTCTCTTCGCTCGGTAAGGGCGGGATGTCGGAACTCTGGGCTCGTCTGCGCTTTCTGTTCATGGCGATCATCGTCTATCGGATAGGTGCGCATATCCCGGTTCCCGGCATCAATCCGGACCGTCTGGCGGATCTGTTTCGGCAGAATGAGGGGACCATTCTTAGCTTGTTCAACATGTTTTCCGGTGGCGCGCTCGAGCGCATGAGCATCTTTGCACTGGGGATCATGCCGTACATCTCGGCATCGATCATCATGCAGTTGATGACGGCGGTCAGCCCGCAACTGGAGCAGTTGAAGAAGGAAGGTGAAGCTGGCCGTCGCAAGATCAGCCAGTACACCCGCTACGGCACCGTTATCCTGGCACTGGTCCAAGCCATTGGCATGTCCATTGGCCTGGCCAACCAGGGCGTGGCGTTTTCTGCAGGCCTGGGCTTCCACGTCGTCGCTGTTTCCACTTTCGTGGCAGGCGCGATGTTCATGATGTGGCTGGGCGAGCAGATCACCGAGCGCGGTGTGGGCAACGGTATCTCGATGTTGATCTTCGCAGGTATCGTTGCCGGTCTTCCGAGAGCAATCGGGCAGTCTTTCGAGTCTGCACGCACAGGCGATATCAACATTTTCGCCTTGGTCGCCATCGGTTTGCTGGCAGTAGCGATTATCGGTTTTGTGGTGTTCATTGAGCGTGGTCAGCGTCGTATCGCCGTTCATTACGCCAAGCGTCAGCAGGGCCGCAAGGTCTTCGCTGCGCAGACTAGCCACTTGCCGCTGAAGGTGAACATGGCGGGGGTTATCCCGGCCATTTTCGCGAGCAGCATTTTGCTGTTCCCGGCTTCGCTGGGTGCCTGGTTTGGTCAGTCCGAAGGTATGGGCTGGCTGCAGGACATCTCGCAGTCGATCGCTCCTGGTCAGCCGTTGAACATTCTGCTGTTTAGTGCAGGGATCATTTTCTTCTGCTTCTTCTACACAGCGTTGATGTTCAACCCGAAAGACGTAGCGGAAAACCTGAAGAAGTCCGGTGCCTTTATTCCGGGTATCCGTCCTGGTGAGCAGTCGGCGCGCTACATTGATGGCGTTCTGACCCGTTTGACCATGTTCGGTGCTCTTTACATGATGGCCGTCTGCCTTCTGCCCCAGTTCCTGGTGGTGGCAGCAAATGTGCCGTTCTACCTTGGCGGGACCTCGTTGCTGATTGTGGTAGTGGTTGTGATGGACTTCATGTCCCAAGTACAATCGCACCTCGTTTCGCACCAGTACGAATCCCTGATGAAGAAAGCCAACCTGAAAGGCTACGGTGGCAGCGGTTTGCTGCGCTGATACGCCCCTAAGGTTCGAGGAGTCGGTAATGAAAGTTCGTGCATCGGTGAAAAAGCTGTGCCGTAACTGCAAGATCATCCGTCGCGAAGGCGTCGTACGAGTGATCTGCAGCGCGGAACCGCGTCACAAACAGCGCCAAGGCTGAGTGTGATCTGCGCTTCAAACCCAGCAGCTAGTGTGCTGCTGGGTTGATTATTCGTTTCTACAGCGATATTATCTCGCGCCCTATTTCTTGGCTTCCGGGGCGTAGGTAGCTGTCAATTGGAGTCCCACTGAATGGCCCGTATTGCAGGCGTCAACATTCCAGATAACAAGCATACTGTTATCTCGCTGACCTACATCTATGGTGTCGGTCGCACAACTGCACAGAAGATTTGTGCAGACGCTGGTGTAAACCCAGCCGCGAAGATCAAGGATCTGAGCGACGAGCAAATCGAAACCCTGCGTGGCGAAGTCGCGAAGTTCACCACCGAAGGTGACCTGCGTCGTGACATCAACATGAAGATCAAGCGCTTGATGGACCTGGGTTGCTACCGCGGCCTGCGTCATCGTAAAGGTCTGCCGGTTCGCGGTCAGCGCACCAAGACCAACGCACGCACCCGTAAGGGCCCGCGTAAGCCGATCCGCAAGTAATCGCCCAGGAATATAGACATGGCAAAACCTGCTGCTCGTCCTCGTAAGAAAGTCAAAAAGACAGTGGTTGATGGCATCGCCCACATCCATGCTTCTTTCAACAACACCATCGTGACCATCACCGACCGTCAGGGCAATGCTTTATCCTGGGCGACCTCCGGTGGTTCGGGTTTCCGTGGTTCGCGCAAATCCACCCCGTTCGCAGCTCAGATCGCTGCTGAGCGTGCTGGTCAAGCTGCGCTGGAATACGGTCTGAAGAACCTCGACGTTAACGTCAAGGGTCCAGGTCCAGGTCGTGAGTCCGCCGTTCGTGCATTGAACAGCTGCGGCTACAAGATCGCCAGCATCACCGACGTGACGCCAATCCCGCACAACGGGTGCCGTCCGCCGAAGAAGCGTCGCGTGTAATCAGGAGACAGAAGAATGGCACGTTACATTGGTCCAAAATGCAAACTGTCTCGTCGTGAAGGCACCGATCTGTTCCTGAAGAGCGGCGTTCGCGCTCTGGAATCGAAGTGCAATATCGAAGCAGCCCCAGGTATCCACGGCCAGCGCCGTGGCCGTCAGTCCGACTACGGCACCCAGCTGCGTGAGAAACAAAAAGTCCGTCGTATCTACGGTGTTCTGGAGCGTCAGTTCCGCGGTTACTACCAAGCTGCTGCCTCGAAAAAAGGCGCAACCGGTGAGAACCTGCTGCAACTGCTCGAGTGCCGTCTGGATAACGTCGTTTACCGTATGGGCTTCGGCTCGACTCGTTCCGAGTCCCGTCAGCTGGTTTCGCACAAAGCGATCAGCGTCAACGGTAAGACTGTAAACATTCCATCCTACCAAGTTCGTCCGGGTGACGTGGTCGCAGTCCGCGAGAAATCGCTGGGCCAGTTGCGCATTGTTCAAGCCCTTGAACTGTGCGCCCAGCGTGGCCGCGTTGAGTGGGTTGACGTGGATGCTGCTAAAAAGTCGGGCGTTTTCAAGAACGTTCCTGCTCGCAGCGACCTGTCTGCCGACATCAACGAAAACCTGATTGTCGAGCTCTACTCCAAGTAAGGGCTAGAAAATAGGTGCATCCATGCAGATTTCGGTAAATGAGTTCCTGACTCCCCGCCACATTGATGTGCAGGTAGTCAGTCCGACCCGCGCCAAGATTACGCTCGAGCCTCTCGAGCGTGGTTTCGGCCATACCCTGGGCAACGCGCTGCGCCGCATCCTGTTGTCCTCCATGCCTGGCTGTGCAGTAGTCGAGGCCGAGATCGATGGCGTACTCCATGAGTACTCCGCGATCGAAGGTGTTCAGGAAGACGTAATTGAAATCCTGTTGAACCTGAAAGGTCTCGCTATCAAACTGCATGGTCGTGACGAAGTTACGCTGACCTTGTCGAAAAAGGGTTCGGGGGTGGTTACCGCTGCCGATATTCAGCTGGATCACGATGTCGAGATCGTCAACCCCGATCACGTAATCGCGAACCTGGCGTCGAACGGCGCTCTGAACATGAAGCTCACTGTAGCTCGTGGTCGTGGTTACGAGCCGGCCGACTCCCGTCAAACCGACGAAGACGAAAGCCGTAGCATTGGCCGTCTGCAGTTGGACGCCTCCTTCAGCCCGGTGCGTCGTATCGCCTATGTGGTCGAGAACGCCCGTGTTGAACAGCGTACCAACCTGGACAAACTGGTCATTGATCTGGAAACCAACGGCACCCTGGATCCTGAAGAGGCTATCCGCCGCGCTGCGACCATTCTGCAACAGCAGCTGGCCGCGTTCGTCGACCTCAAAGGTGACAGCGAGCCTGTCGTAGTCGAGCAGGAAGACGAGATCGATCCGATCCTGCTGCGTCCGGTTGACGACCTGGAACTGACTGTACGTTCGGCCAACTGCCTCAAGGCGGAGAACATCTACTACATCGGCGACCTGATTCAGCGTACCGAAGTAGAGCTGTTGAAGACTCCTAACCTGGGTAAGAAGTCCCTGACTGAAATCAAGGACGTTCTGGCCTCTCGTGGTCTGTCTCTCGGCATGCGCCTCGACAACTGGCCGCCTGCAAGTCTTAAGAAAGACGACAAGGCGACCGCCTGATCGTCGTAATCACCGAACGTAGTGTTTGGTAAGGAATGAATCATGCGTCATCGTAAAAGTGGACGTCACCTGAGCCGTACCAGCTCTCACCGCAAGGCTATGTTCCAGAACATGGCAGTGTCGCTGATCGAGCACGAGCTGATCAAAACCACCCTGCCGAAAGCCAAGGAACTGCGCCGCGTTGCCGAGCCGCTGATCACCCTGGCCAAGGAAGACAGCGTTGCTAACCGTCGTCTGGCCTTCGACCGTACCCGTTCGAAGTCCGCTGTTGGCAAACTGTTCAACGACCTGGGCAAGCGTTACGCCACCCGTCAGGGCGGCTACCTGCGCATCCTGAAGTGCGGTTTCCGCGCTGGCGACAACGCGCCTATGGCGTACGTCGAGCTGGTTGATCGTCCGGTCGGCGGTGCTGTAGAAGCTGCTGAGTAAGACGTTCTGTCTGCTACAGAAAACCGGGCCTAGTGCCCGGTTTTTTGTTTTTACATCTATTGTTTATTTCTATTGATGTAAGTCATGTAATGAATTTGTTCCTGTAATCTTGCTCGTCAATACTCTCTCTACAGCCGATTAGCCGGCCCTTGAAGACCGAAAAGGAGAGCCCATGAGCAAGATTCTCACCACCGCCAGCGGTGCACCTGTAGCCGACAACCAGAACTCCCGCTCCGCCGGCCCGCGCGGTCCGCTGTTGCTCGACGACTTCCACCTGATCGAGAAGCTCGCCCATTTCAATCGCGAGAACATTCCTGAGCGTCGCGTCCATGCCAAAGGCTCGGGCGCCTACGGTACCTTTACCGTTACTCACGATATCACCGGCTATACCAGCGCCAAGCTGTTCGAAGAGGTCGGTAAACAAACCGAGACTTTCTTACGCTTCTCCACCGTTGGTGGCGAGCGCGGCTCTGCAGATACCGAGCGTGACCCGCGTGGCTTCGCGGTGAAGTTCTACACCGAGGAAGGCAACTGGGACATCGTCGGTAACAACACGCCAGTGTTCTTCATTCGCGACCCATTGAAGTTCCCGGACTTTATCCACACCCAGAAGCGCCACCCGCAGTCCAACCTGAAGAACGCTCAGATGATGTGGGACTTCTGGTCGCATTCCCCAGAAGCGCTGCACCAGGTCACCATCCTGTTTTCCGATCGTGGCATTCCGGACGGCTATCGCCACATGCATGGCTTTGGCAGCCACACCTACAGCCTGATCAATGCAAAGGGTGAGCGCACTTGGGTCAAGTGGCACTTCAAGACCCAGCAAGGCATCAAGAACCTCACCCCGACAGACGCTGCACGCCTGGCAGGTACCGACCCGGATTACGCTCAGCGCGACCTCTTCGAGGCCATTGAGCGTGGCGACTACCCGCGCTGGACTGTCTGCATTCAGGTGATGAGCGAAGCCGAGGCTGCCAGCCGCGACGAGAACCCATTCGACGTGACCAAGACCTGGTCGCAGAAGGATTATCCGCTCATCGAGGTGGGTGTGCTGGAGCTCAACCGCAACCCGCTCAACTATTTTGCAGAGGTCGAGCAGGCCGCGTTCGGCCCGAGCAATATGGTGCCCGGCGTCGGTCTTTCACCGGACCGCATGCTGCAAGGCCGTGTATTCGCCTACGCCGACGCGCACCGCTATCGCGTTGGCACCAACCACCAGCAATTGCCAGTCAACGCGCCACGTTGCCCGGTCAACAGCTATCAGCGCGACGGCTCGATGGCCACCGGCAGTTACGGTAGTGCACCGAACTACGAGCCAAACAGCTACAGCGATGCCCCGAAACAGTCGCCACGTCATGCTGAGCCAGCATTGGCCCTGAATGGTTCGGCTGATCGCTACGATCACCGTGAGGACACTGACTACTTCAGTCATGCCGGCGCGTTGTTCCGTTTGATGAGCGATGAGCAGAAAGCCCTGCTGATCAGCAACATCGCCGGTACCATGGCCGGTGTCAGCGAAGACGTGATTCAGCGTCAGCTACAGTACTTCTTCAAGGCGGATCCGGCCTATGGCGAAGGGATTGCGAAGGCTTTGGGCATCAATCTCGCCTAAGTCGAAGTGATAAGAAGAACCGCCCTCATTTGGGCGGTTTTTCAATGAATATCACTACTGTTTAACCGATTTTTTGCGTCTGATTGCGCGTTTTTCAGTGACCATAGGCAAAAGCTGGTTCACACTATGTGGCATAGACGTTTTCACATGGAGAATCAGGGCGATGCAAGGCCACCCGGATGTAATCAACTATCTCGTCACGCTGCTGAAGGGCGAACTGGCGGCACGCGACCAGTACTTCATTCATTCGCGCATGTACGAAGACTGGGGCCTGTCCAAGCTCTACGAGCGCATCAACCACGAGATGGAGGAAGAGACGCAGCACGCCGATGCCCTGATGCGTCGTATCCTCATGCTCGAAGGGACCCCTGACATGCGTGCGGATGACCTGGAGGTCGGTAGCACCGTGCCGGAAATGATCGAGGCAGACCTCAAGCTCGAATACAAGGTGCGCGGTGCGCTTTGTAAAGGCATCGAGCTATGCGAACTGCACAAGGACTACGTCAGTCGTGACATCCTGCGTGCGCAGCTGGCCGACACCGAAGAAGATCACACCTACTGGCTTGAGAAGCAGCAGGGCCTGATCAAGGCCATTGGGCTGGAAAACTACCTGCAGTCGCAGATGTAAGTTACCCACAGGCTCAAGTAAAAGCCCCTGGCACCCTCGGTACCAGGGGCTTTTTCATTGCGCTGGCAACACTTAGGCCCGGTCCCGCTCCAGCAATGGTTTCAGGTAATGGCCGGTATATGACTGCTTCATCTCGCTCAGCTCTTCTGGCGTACCGCAGGCAATGATCTGCCCACCCTTGGAGCCGCCCTCAGGCCCCAGGTCAACCAGCCAGTCGGCAGTCTTGATCACATCCAGGTTATGCTCGATCACCACCACGGTATTGCCGTGGTCGCGCAGGCGATGCAACACATCCAGCAGCTGCTGGATATCGGCAAAGTGCAGACCGGTAGTAGGTTCGTCGAGGATGTACAAGGTCTTGCCGGTATCGCGCTTGGACAGTTCGCGCGACAGCTTCACCCGCTGCGCCTCACCGCCGGACAACGTGGTCGCTGATTGCCCCAGTTTGATGTACGACAGGCCCACATCCATCAACGTTTGCAGCTTGCGCGCCAGCGCCGGCACCGCATCGAAGAACTCTCGGGCATCCTCGATGGTCATTTCCAGCACCTCGTGGATGTTCTTGCCCTTGTACTTGATCTCCAGGGTTTCGCGGTTGTAGCGCTTGCTCTTGCACACGTCACACGGCACGTAGATGTCCGGCAGGAAGTGCATTTCCACCTTGATCAGGCCATCGCCCTGGCAGGCCTCGCAACGGCCCCCCTTGACGTTGAATGAGAAACGCCCCGGACCATAACCACGCGAGCGTGACTCCGGTACACCGGAGAACAGCTCGCGGATCGGGGTGAAGATGCCGGTGTAGGTCGCCGGGTTGGAGCGTGGTGTGCGGCCGATCGGGCTCTGGTCGATATCCACCACCTTGTCCAGGTGCTGCAGGCCGTCCATGCTGCTGTGCGGTGCGGCTTCCAGACTGCTTGCGCCATTGAGTGCCGTGGCGGCCAAGGGGAAAAGGGTGTTGTTGATCAGCGTCGATTTGCCCGAGCCGGATACACCAGTCACGCAGGTCAGCAGGCCGATTGGTACTTCCAGGTCGACGTTCTGCAGGTTGTTGCCACGCGCGCCTTTGAGCTTGAGCTGCAGCTTCTTGTTGCGCGGCGTGCGCTTGGCCGGCACGACGATCTTCTTGCGCCCGGACAGGTACTTGCCAGTCAGCGAATCGGGATGGTTCATGACCTCCTGGGGCGAGCCCTCGGCGACGATCTGCCCACCGTGAACACCGGCGCCTGGGCCGATATCGACCACGTAGTCGGCCAGCCGAATGGCGTCCTCGTCGTGTTCCACCACGATCACCGTGTTGCCCAGGTCGCGCAAATGGTTCAGGGTGGCCAACAGGCGGTCGTTGTCGCGTTGATGAAGGCCGATGGACGGTTCATCGAGGATGTACATCACCCCCACCAGACCGGCGCCGATCTGGCTGGCGAGTCGGATACGTTGCGCTTCACCGCCGGACAAGGTGTCGGCGCTACGATCCAGGGTCAGGTAGTCGAGGCCGACATTGACCAGGAACTGAAGTCGTTCGCAGATTTCCTTGAGGATTTTTGCCGCGATTTCGCCACGGCGGCCGGTGAGGGTCAGTTGACCAAAGTAGTTGCTGGCTTCACCGATCGGCAAATTGGTTACCGCCGGCAGGGTTTTCTCGCCCACCCACACATGGCGCGCCTCGCGGCGCAGGCGCGTACCCCGGCAATCCGGGCACGGTTGCGTACCAAGGAACTTGGCCAGTTCTTCACGCACTGTGGCCGATTCGGTTTCGCGGTAGCGGCGCTCAAGGTTCGGCACAATGCCTTCGAACGGGTGCGATCGCTTGACGATATCGCCTCGGTCGTTGAGGTATTTGAAGTCGACACTCTGCTTGCCGCTGCCCTGCAGGATCACCTTCTGGTGTTCGGCCAACAGCTCACCGAAAGGCTCCTCCAGGCTGAAGCCGTAGTGCGCTGCCAACGAACCGAGCATCTGGAAGTAGTACACGTTACGCCGGTCCCAGCCGCGGATCGCGCCTTCGGCCAAGGTCAGTTCCGTGTTGACCAGGCGTTTGGTGTCGAAGAACTGCTTGACCCCCAGGCCGTCGCAAGTCGGACAGGCGCCCGCCGGGTTGTTGAAGGAGAACAGCTTCGGTTCCAGCTCGCTGATCGCGTGGCCGCACACCGGA
Organism: Pseudomonas sp. CIP-10; assembly: GCF_020911845.1. Taxonomy (NCBI): domain Bacteria; kingdom Pseudomonadati; phylum Pseudomonadota; class Gammaproteobacteria; order Pseudomonadales; family Pseudomonadaceae; genus Pseudomonas; species Pseudomonas sp. CIP-10. Next base: position 587,951 of record NZ_CP087160.1, read on the forward strand.
CAGGCGAAGCGCGCGGAGAAGATCGTCTCCTCGCCTTGTTCGTCGTCCATCGGTGCCACCAGGGCAATACCGTCGGCCAGCTTCAACGCGGTCTCGAACGATTCGGCCAGGCGCTGTTGCAGGTCGGCGCGGACTTTGAAGCGGTCCACCACCACATCGATGCTGTGCTTCTTCTGTTTGTCCAGCTTGGGCAACTCATCGAGTTCGTAGAGCTTGCCGTTGACCCTGGCCCGCACGAAGCCCTGGGCGCGAAGCTCGTCAAACACCGCCAGGTGTTCGCCCTTGCGCTCGCGCACCACCGGCGCGAGCAGCATTAGCTTGCTGCCTTCCGGGCGCTCCAGCACCAGGTCGACCATCTGGCTGATCGTTTGCGCCTCCAGCGGGATATCGTGGTCCGGGCAGCGTGGAGTACCGACGCGGGCGTACAACAGGCGCAGATAGTCGTAGATTTCGGTGATGGTGCCGACCGTGGAGCGCGGGTTGTGCGAGGTCGACTTCTGCTCGATGGAAATCGCCGGTGACAGGCCTTCGATGGTGTCGACGTCGGGCTTTTCCATCATCGACAGGAACTGCCGGGCGTAGGCCGACAGCGATTCCACGTAGCGGCGCTGGCCTTCGGCGTACAAGGTATCGAACGCCAGGGACGACTTGCCGGAACCGGACAGGCCGGTGATCACGATCAACTTGTCCCGGGGCAGGGTCAGGTCGATGTTCTTCAGGTTGTGGGTACGTGCCCCACGAATCAGGATCTTGTCCACTGCGGCCTCGCTTGGCGGGCATAAACAAGGAAGTATACGGCGCGCCAGTATGACGCGGCAAAGCGTCGCGTTGATGCCGTCAAGCTGTCGGACTGATAGAATCGCCGCCGGTTCACACGAGGTTAATCCATGCACGACACCCACAACGAGCGTATGAGTGGCGGCGAAACCCGCGCCGCTGGCGGCCTTGCCCTGGTCTTTGCCTTTCGTATGCTGGGCATGTTCATGGTCTTGCCGGTACTGGCCACCTACGGCATGGACCTGGCTGGTGCCACGCCTGCCCTGATCGGCCTGGCCATTGGTGCCTATGGCCTGACTCAGGCGGTATTGCAGATCCCGTTCGGGATGGTTTCTGACCGCATCGGTCGCCGACCGGTGATTTATCTGGGGCTGGTGATCTTTGCCCTGGGCAGTGTGCTGGCGGCCCAGGCTGACTCTATCTGGGGCGTGATTGCCGGGCGCATCCTGCAGGGCGCGGGGGCAATTTCTGCCGCGGTGATGGCACTGCTGTCGGACCTCACCCGCGAACAACACCGGACCAAGGCCATGGCCATGATCGGCATGAGCATCGGCCTGTCGTTTGCTGTCGCCATGGTCGTTGGTCCATTGCTGACAAGTGCCTTTGGTTTGTCAGGTTTGTTCCTGGTTACGGCCGGGCTTGCCTTGGTCGGCATCCTGTTGATCGCGTTTGTCGTACCCAACACCCACAGCATTTTGCAGCACCGCGAGTCGGGGGTGGCGCGCCAGGCCATCGGCCCGACACTGCGTCATCCGGACCTTCTGCGCCTGGACATAAGCATTTTCATCCTGCACGCCGTCCTCATGGCCAGCTTCGTTGCGCTGCCACTGGCGTTCGTCGAGCGTGGCGGCCTGCCCAAGGAGCAGCACTGGTGGGTGTACCTGACTGCGCTGTTCATCTCATTTTTTGCAATGGTCCCGTTCATCATCTACGGCGAAAAAAAGCGCAAGATGAAACGAGTGTTGGCCGGCGCAGTCAGTGTCCTGCTGCTGACAGAGATATACTTCTGGGAGTGGGCTGACGGTTTGCGCGGACTGGTGATTGGCACCGTGGTATTCTTTACCGCATTCAACCTGCTGGAGGCTTCGCTGCCTTCTCTGGTGAGCAAGGTATCGCCTGCCGGTGGCAAGGGGACGGCAATGGGGGTGTATTCCACCAGCCAGTTCCTCGGTGCAGCGTTAGGCGGGATCCTTGGCGGCTGGTTGTTCCAGCACGGTGGGCTGAACACGGTGTTCCTCGGTAGCGCGGTGCTGTGTGCTATCTGGCTGATCGTCGCCTTGCGCATGAACGAGCCGCCATATGTGACCAGCCTGCGCATGCCCCTGACGCCTGAGGCGGTCCGGGAAGCCGGCCTGACCGAGCGCCTGATGGCCGTGCCGGGTGTGACCGACGCTGTGGTGGTGGCAGAAGAAGCCGCCATCTATATCAAACTGGATACGAAAATTTTGGACCGTGCGACCCTCGAGCGACTGGTGAATCCAGCCTCTTCGGCGTGCGAAGCCTAGGAGAACGTTATGGCCCGTGGGGTTAACAAAGTCATTCTGGTCGGTACCTGTGGCCAGGATCCCGAAGTCCGCTACCTGCCCAACGGTAACGCCGTGACCAACCTGAGCCTGGCCACCAGCGAGCAGTGGACTGACAAGCAGTCGGGCCAGAAGGTCGAGCGTACCGAGTGGCACCGTGTGTCGCTGTTCGGCAAGGTTGCCGAAATCGCTGGCGAGTACCTGCGCAAGGGTTCGCAGTGCTACATCGAAGGCAAGCTGCAGACCCGCGAGTGGGAAAAAGACGGCATCAAGCGCTACACCACCGAGATCATCGTCGACATCAACGGCACCATGCAGCTGCTCGGCGGTCGTCCGCAAGGCCAGCAGCAGGGCGGCGACCCGTACAACCAGGGTGGCGGCAATTACGGTGGCGGCCAGCAGCAACAGTACAACCAGGCACCGCCACGCCAGCAGGCCCAGCGCCCGCAGCAGGCCCCTCAGCGCCCAGCGCCGCAACAGCCTGCGCCGCAGCCGGCGGCTGACTTCGACAGCTTCGATGACGATATTCCGTTCTGATCAGAGCGATAAGGCGTTCAGCAAGACCAGAAACCCAGGGCAATTGCCCTGGGTTTTTTTATGGGCAGCACCGCGTATCTGGCATCGCTTTCAGTAGAACAACCGCGGCTCCGCCGAATCCAGCAGGCTTGCCAGCTTGGTCAGGGCAAAGCCCAGTGCCTGGCGGCTGGGTGCCATCAGGGCGATGCGCACACCGCTGGTGGGGTGGCTGCGTTCTGGCAGGAACTGGCTGCCGCTGACCACCGTTACGCCGTTATCACGCGCCAGGTTGGCAAACTCGTCGCTGGTCCACGGTTCTGGCAGCTCCAGCCAGATATGGAAGCTGTGAGGCTGGGTGCGGATCTTGTATTGGCCAAGAATCTCCCGGGCCATGTGCTGGCGCGCGGCCGCCTCCTGTTGCTGCATACGCACCAGCTGGTCGGCCTTGCCGCTGTTGATCAGGTTACTGGCCAGTTGCGCCATCAGTGGCGATGGCATCCACACGCTGCTGCGTACCATCGATGATAACCGCGACAGGGTTTGCGGCGGGGCGTACAGGTAGCCGATGCGCAGTGCCGGCAGCACGCTTTTGGACAGGCTGGTGAGGTACACCGAGCGTTCAGGCGCATACGCTGCAAGCGGCTTGTAGCCCGGGTCGGGCTCGAGAAAACCGTAGATATCGTCATCCACGATGAACAGGTCGAACTCACGGGCGATCTCGGCGATAGCCTGGCGCCTTGCTGGGGGCATGATCGAGTTGGTCGGGTTCTGGTGCGTGGTGACGCACACCAGCAGGGAAGGGCGGTGTTCCAGGCAGGCCGCGCGCAATGCCTCCGGGATGAGCCCGTGTTCGTCCATGGCGACGCCGCGCAGGCGCCGGCCCAGGCTGTGGGCCAGGGATATGATGCCCGGGTAGCAGAGCGACTCGCACAGCACCACATCGTCACTCTTCGACAGGCTGCTGATGGCCACCAGCAGCCCATGCTGGGCGCCAGCAGTCAGTACCACCTGCTGCCAGCGAGCATCAGGCAGCCAGCGCTGTATCCAGGTCGCACCGGCTTGTTTGTGGGACGTGTGGCCACCTTCTGTCACATAGTCGAGTACCTGCCCCAAGTCCGAGGAGGCGGCCAGTTCGCGGATAGCCGTGCCTAGCCACTCGCTCATGTGAGCGTCGTTGGGCTTGATGATCGAGAGGTCGATCTGGCTACTCTCGCCGGCAACGGGTGTGGGCACCGACGGGGCGGGTAATGGCTGCCGCAGTTGCCTGACAAATGTGCCTCGGCCTACCTCGCCAGCCACCAAACCACGCTTGGCTGCTTCGTCGTAGGCCCTGCCAACCGTGCCGGGGGTTACATTCAGCGCCTCGGCGAGGTCCTTGAGCGTGGGTAAGCGATCGCCTTCTGCAAGCCGACCACGTTCGATGTCCTGTTCAAGGGCATCAGCGATCATCAGGTAAACCGGCTGTGTTTGATGGCTGTATTGGGGGACCCACATGGAGATGGCACCAGGCTCTGCAAGAGCGCGAAAGCCTAGCATGAAAGCTCGGATGCAGGTAATGATGGTAATTGGTTAAATTGAATTGAATTTATTTGAGATTGAATCGATTCAATTTTTGAAATTACAATCATCGCACCGATCAGGCCAGCCGCTCTCAGGCTGCGCCTGGCATAACGCTCCACTGGATGGACTTTGCTATGGACATGTTGGGTTCTTACTGGGCGGAGCACGGGTTGCTGGCAATCCTCATGCTTGGCGCGATCGCTTTTGTTGCGGGCTTCGTCGACAGCATTGCCGGGGGTGGAGGTTTGTTCCTGGTGCCGGGTTTTCTGCTGGTTGGCATGCCGCCCCAGGTGGCACTGGGCCAGGAAAAACTGGTCAGTACCCTCGGCACGCTGGCGGCTATCCGCAACTTCCTGGCCAACAGCAAGATGGTCTGGCAGGTAGCGTTGGTGGGGGTGCCGTTTTCGCTATTAGGCGCCTACCTGGGGGCACACCTGATCGTATCGATCTCGCAGGAAACGGTGGGCAAGATCATCCTGGCACTGATCCCGCTCGGCATTCTCATTTTCCTTGCCCCCAAGGATCGTCCGGTCGAGGAGCGCGAGCTGTCTTCGCGAATGCTGTACACCGTAGTGCCGTTGACTTGCCTGGTCATCGGCTTCTATGACGGCTTCTTCGGCCCCGGTACCGGCAGCATGTTCATCATCGCTTTCCATTACCTGCTGCGCATGGATCTGGTCTCCAGTTCAGCCAACTCCAAAACCTTCAACTTCGCTTCCAACATCGGTGCTTTGGTGGCGTTCGTCAGCGCAGGCAAGGTCGTCTACCTGCTGGCATTGCCACTTGTGGCCTGCAACATCCTCGGTAACCACCTGGGCAGTTCCCTGGCCTTGCGTAAAGGCAATGACGTGGTGCGCAAGGCGTTGGTGTTCTCGATGCTCTGTCTGTTCATCAGCCTGGGCGTGAAGTACCTGACCTGACCCATTGATAGGAGATAACCAATGAAAACCGCATTTGTAACCGGTGCTTCCTCAGGCTTTGGCCGCGCCATCTGCTGCACCCTGATCGGCAAAGGCTACCGGGTGATCGGTGGCGCCAGGCGCATGGACAAACTGAAAGCACTGGAGGCCGAACTGGGCGTCAATTTCATTCCGCTGGCGCTGGATGTCACTGACCCCGTATCGCTTGAGAAGGCGGTCGAGCAGCTGCGTGAGGCGTCGCTGCAGATCGATCTGCTGGTCAACAATGCGGGGCTGGCGCTGGGCGTGGACCGTGCCCAAACCAGCAGTGCCGCAAACTGGCAGCAGATGATCGACACCAACATCACCGGCCTGGCCATGGTCACCCACAAGATCCTGCCGCAAATGGTGGAAGCCGATAGCGGCATGATCATCAACATCGGCTCGATCGCCGGCACTTACCCCTACCCGGGCGGTAACGTGTATGGCGCCAGCAAGGCGTTCGTCCGCCAGTTCAGCCTCAACCTGCGTGCCGACCTGGCTGGCACCCGGGTGCGGGTGAGCAACATCGAGCCGGGGCTGTGCTCAGGCACGGACTTCTCGGTGGTGCGCCTCAATGGTGATATGGACGCCGTGCAGGCCTTGTATCGGGATGTAGAGGCCCTTCTGCCGGAGGACATTGCAGCGACGGTAGCCTGGGTTGCCGAGCAGCCGGCGCATGTGAATATCAATACCATCGAGATCATGCCTGTGGCGCAGAGCAGTGCGGCGCTGAATGTGGTGCGCAACTTGCCACGTGCCTGATCGGGGCCGCACCACTGACCCAGGTCATCGCACCTTCTGGATTCTTGACTAGTCTTATCCTTTGGCGGCCATCAATTGGCCGCCACCGTGACTACCAAGAGGCGCCGGCAATGTTCCGCGCGTCCACCACCTGATCAGGAGTGCACGATGGACCTGAACCGTCGGCAGTTCTTCAAGGTCGCCGCCGTCGGCCTTGGAGGCTCGAGCCTTGCGGCGTTGGGCATGGCCCCAACGCCGGCATTCGCCGAGCAGGTGCGTCACTTCAAGCTGGCGCATACCAAAGAAACCCGTAACACCTGCCCCTACTGTTCGGTCGGCTGCGGCCTGATCCTGTACAGCCAGGGCGATGCGGGGAAAAACGTCAAACAGAACATCATCCATATCGAAGGGGACGCCGACCACCCGGTCAACCGCGGCACACTTTGCCCGAAAGGCGCCGGCTTGCTGGACTTTATCCACAGCCCGAGCCGCCTGCAGTACCCCGAGGTTCGCAAGCCGGGCAGCAAAGAGTGGGTGCGGGTCAGCTGGGACGAGGCACTGGACCGCGTCGCCGACCTGATGAAGCAGGACCGCGATGCCAACTTCATCGAGAAGAATGCCCAAGGCCAAACGGTCAACCGCTGGCTCACCACCGGTTTTCTTGCCGCTTCCGCTGCTTCCAGCGAGGCTGGCTACCTGACCCACAAGGTCATCCGCGCAACAGGCATGCTGGGGTTCGATAACCAGGCACGTGTCTGACATGGCCCGACGGTGGCAAGTCTTGCCCCGACGTACGGCCGTGGCGCCATGACCAACCACTGGTCCGATATCGCCAACGCGAATCTGGTCCTGGTGATGGGTGGCAACGCAGCAGAAGCGCATCCGTGCGGCTTCAAGTGGGTGACCGAGGCCAAAGCGCACAACAAGGCGCGGCTTATTGTGGTCGACCCGCGGTTTACCCGTACCGCTTCGGTGGCGGACTACTACGCGCCGATCCGTACCGGCACCGATATCGCCTTCATGGGCGGGCTGATCAACTACCTGCTCAGCAACGACAAGATCCAGCACGAGTACGTGCGCAACTACACTGACGTGTCGTTCATCGTCAAAGAGAACTATGGCTTCGAGGATGGCCTGTTCAGCGGCTACGACGAGGCCAAGCGTGTGTACGCCGACAAGTCCGGCTGGGGTTACGAGCTGGGTGAGGACGGCTATGCCAAGGTCGACCCGACACTGCAGCACCCTCGCTGCGTGTTCCAGCTGATGAAGCAGCATTACAGCCGCTATACCCCGGAACTGGCGAGCATGACCTGTGGCATGCCACAGGACGCCATGATGAAGGTCTGGGAAGAGATCGCCTCCTGCTCGGTTCCGGGCAAGACCATGACGATCCTTTATGCGCTAGGTTGGACGCAACATTCGATCGGTGCGCAGATTATCCGCAGTGCGGCCATGGTCCAGCTGCTGCTCGGCAACGTCGGCATGCCCGGTGGCGGGGTCAATGCCCTGCGCGGGCACTCCAACATCCAGGGCCTGACCGACCTCGGCCTGCTGTCCAACTCGCTGCCGGGCTACCTGACCCTGGCCGGTGACGCCGAGCAGGACTACGCCGCCTACATCGACAAGCGCGCTTCCAAGCCGCTGCGGCCTGGGCAGTTGTCGTACTGGCAGAACTACGGCAAGTTCCACGTCAGCCTGATGAAGGCCTGGTACGGCGCCAACGCCACGGCGGAAAACAACTGGGGTTATGACTGGCTGCCCAAACTCGATGTACCGGCCTACGACGTGCTGCGCATGTTCGAGATGATGGGCCAGGGCAAAGTCAATGGTTATATGTGCCAGGGCTTCAACCCGATCGCCGCGCTGCCGGACAAAAACCGCGTCACTGCGGCACTGGGCAAGCTCAAGTGGCTGGTGATCATGGACCCCTTGGCCACCGAGACCTCGGAATTCTGGCGTAACGTCGGGCCGTTCAACGATGTCGACACGGCCTCTATCCAGACCGAAGTAATCCGCTTGCCCACGACCTGCTTTGCCGAGGAAGACGGCTCGCTGGTCAACAGCAGCCGCTGGCTGCAATGGCACTGGAAGGGCGCAGACGGCCCGGGCGAGACGCGTACCGACGTGCAGATCATGAGCGAGCTGTTCCTGCGCCTGCGCCAACGTTACCAGGCCGAAGGGGGGGCCTACCCTGACGCGATAATGAATATCAGCTGGCCGTACAAGATCCCTGAAGAGCCCTCCCCGGAGGAGCTGGCCAAGGAGATGAACGGCTGGGCGGTGGCTGATGTCACCGACCCGACTGGCGCGGTGATCAAGGCGGGCCAGCAACTGGCGGGCTTCGGTCAGCTCAAGGACGACGGTAGCACCGCGTCTGGCTGCTGGATCTTTGCCGGTAGCTGGACCGAACAGGGCAACCAGATGGCTCGCCGCGACAACAGCGACCCGTATGGCATGCATCAGGTGCAGAACTGGGCCTGGGCCTGGCCGGCCAACCGCCGCATCCTTTACAACCGTGCCTCCAGCGACCCGCAAGGCAAGCCGTGGGACCCGGAGAAAAAGCGCCTGGTATGGTGGAACGGCAAGGCCTGGACCGGCACCGACGTGCCGGACTTCAAGGTCGATTCGCCGCCCGAAGCGGGGATGAACCCCTTCATCATGAACCCCGAAGGCGTGGCGCGTTTCTTCGCCATCGACAAAATGGCCGAAGGCCCGTTCCCTGAGCACTATGAGCCCTTCGAAACACCGATCGGCATCAACCCGCTGCACCCGCAGAACAAGAAGGCCACCAGCAACCCGGCCGGGCGCATCTTCGATTCTGTGTGGGACACCCTCGGCACGCACGATGAGTTCCCTTATGCGGCGACCACCTACCGGCTGACCGAGCATTTCCACTTCTGGAGCAAGCATTGCCGGCTCAACGCCATTGCCCAGCCCGAGCAGTTCGTCGAGATAGGCGAGGTGCTGGCCAACGAGAAAGGCATCAAGGCCGGCGACCGGGTACGGGTGTCGAGCAAGCGTGGGCATATCGATGCGGTGGCGGTGGTGACCAAGCGGATTCGCCCGCTGCAGGTCAACAATCAGACCGTGCACCAGATCGGCATTCCGCTGCACTGGGGCTTCACCGGCGCTACCCGGCATGGCTACCTGACCAATACCTTGGTGCCGTTCCTCGGTGACGGCAACACGCAGACGCCAGAGTCCAAGTCGTTCCTCGTGAAAGTGGAGAAACTCTGATGGCCAGCCAAGACATCATCGCCCGCTCGGCCACCACTACCGTGCCGCCCTCGGTGCGTCAGCAGGAGGAGGTCGCCAAGCTGATCGACACTACCAAGTGCATCGGCTGCAAGGCCTGCCAGGTGGCGTGCTCGGAGTGGAATGAACTGCGTGACGAGGTTGGCCACAACCACGGCACCTACGACAACCCCCAGGACCTCACTGCCGAGACCTGGACACTGATGCGCTTTACCGAGCACGAGCGCGACGACGGCAACCTGGAGTGGCTGATTCGCAAGGACGGTTGCATGCACTGTGCCGAACCAGGTTGCCTGAAGGCCTGTCCGAGCCCGGGTGCGATCATCAAGCACGCCAACGGTATCGTCGATTTCAACCAGGACCACTGCATCGGCTGCGGCTACTGCATCACCGGCTGCCCGTTCAACATCCCGCGTATCTCGCAGAAAGACCACAAGGCGTACAAGTGCACCCTGTGTTCCGATCGCGTCAGCGTGGGGCTGGAGCCGGCGTGTGTGAAAACCTGCCCGACCGGGGCGATCGTGTTCGGCAGCAAGGACGAGATGAAAGTGCATGCGGCCGAGCGCATCGTCGATCTGAAGTCGCGGGGCTACGACAAGGCCGGGTTGTACGACCCGGATGGCGTCGGTGGTACCCACGTGATGTACGTGCTGCACCATGCCGACACACCGAAGCTGTATGCCGGCCTGCCGGACCAGCCAGTGATCAGCCCGTTGGTGGGGTTGTGGAAGGGCTTCACCAAGCCGCTGGCGCTGTTGGCCATGGGCGCGGCGGTGCTGGCGGGGTTCTTCCACTATGTGCGGATCGGCCCACAGCGTGTCGAGGAGGATGAACACCCGACACCGCCGGACGAAAGCGTGCATCAAGTGGACCCGTCGGTCCATGTCTATGATCCGAAGCAGCCCGGTGGGCAAGGGGAGCAGCGGCCATGAACGACAACAAACCCATCCTGCGCTACAACGCCAACGAGCGTAGCAACCACTGGGTGGTGGCGATCCTGTTCATCCTGGCTGGGCTGTCGGGGCTTGCGCTGTTCCATCCGGCGCTATTCTGGCTCAGCAACCTGTTCGGCGGCGGGCCGTGGACGCGCATTCTGCATCCCTTCATCGGGGTGGCGATGTTCGTGTTTTTCCTCGGCCTGGTATTGCGCTTCTGGCGGGCCAACTTCATCACCGCCAATGACCGCCTGTGGCTGCGCCGGGTGGACCGGGTAATGCGCAACGAGGAGGAGGGCGTACCGCCGATCGGCAAGTACAATGCCGGGCAGAAGCTGCTGTTCTGGACCCTGCTGGTGTGCATGCTGGTGCTGCTGGTCAGTGGCGTGGTGATCTGGCGCGCATACTTCAGCCATTGGTTTGGCATCGATGTCATTCGCTTGTCTGCGCTGCTGCATGCGCTGGCGGCCTTCGTGCTGATTCTCAGCATCATCGTGCACATCTACGCCGGCATCTGGATCAAGGGCTCGATCGGCGCCATGCTGCATGGCTGGGTCAGCCGCGCCTGGGCCCGCAAGCATCATGAATTGTGGTACCGCGAAGTGACCGGCGACAAGACGCCGGGTGATCACGGACGAAAAGAAGGATGAGCGCTTGAGCATCATACTTGAACCCGGGCAGATCGAAGCGTCGGCAGTCACGCCGCCATTTCTGCACCTGCCTGCCGCCAACCTGTTTGAACTGCGCGCCGCCCGCCTGGAGCAACTGGCTGAGGGCAACGCGCTTGGCGACTACCTGAGGTTGATTGCGCGGTTATGCCGCATCCAGCAGCAGCTTGTGGATAATCCGCCCGGCGGCATACCGGTGGCCGAGGCGCGTCAGCGCCTGTGCATGGACCATGGTTTGCCGCCGCTGGCGGCTGACAGCCTGGTGCGTGAAGGGCCATGGCTGGTCTGGTTGCAGGCACTGCTAGAGCACCTCAGCGGCGAAACCCGTGGCCCGATGGGTGAGGCCCTGCAGGTGCTACGAGGCAGTGATGACAATCAGCGCAAGGGCTGGGGCATTGCTTTGCTGGCAGGCCAGTACGATGGTGTGCCTGCAGCACTGGTGCCGTTTCTCGGTGCCGCGTTGCAGGCGGCCTGGTCCAGCTGGTTGCTGGCGCTGCCCGCACACCAGCTCAAGCCTGCCGGCAGCCTGGCCCAATGCCCGGCTTGTGGTTCGCCGGCGATGGCCGGGGTGGTGCGCAACCGTGGAAAGCACAACGGCTTGCGTTACCTGGCCTGTTCGTTGTGTGCCTGTGAGTGGCATGTGGTGCGGGTCAAGTGTGTGTACTGCGAGTCGAGCAAGGATTTGCGTTACACCAGCCTTGAGGATGATCGCCATGCGCCAGGCAAAGCGCCGCTGCGCGCGGAATGCTGCCCCGGGTGCGACAGCTACCTGAAGCAGAACTACCTGGAGAACGATGCGGCGGCCGAGCCGCTGGCCGATGATCTGGCCAGCCTGGCCCTGGATATACGTCTGGACGGGGAGGGCTTCCATCGCCTGGCGCCCAACCTGATGCTCGCGCCCGGTGGCGGGTGAGTGTCTACACTGAAAGATCGACTTGCCTTCTTCGCGGTCAAACCCCTGCCTACAGGTAATTGCGCCAACCCGCTGTACTTGTAGGAGCGGGTTCACCCGTGAATGGGCCAGCACAGACAACGGATCAGTCCAAGGTAGTACCGCATGTCCAACAGCCTTGCCAGCGACACCCCACGCCTGCCGTCCATCGATACCCTCCTTCGCCACCCGGCTTGCCTCCCTCTGATCGATCGCCACGGCCGTGACGCCGTGCTGAATACCCTGCGCCAGTTGCTCGACGACCTGCGCGAGCCCGCCCGTCATGGCGAACTCGGCAGCGCCGAACTGGCTCCGGAAATCCTCCTTGGCCGCAGCGGCGAACGCCTCGCCCTCCAGCAACGCAGCCAGGTTCGCCGCGTGTTCAATCTCACCGGGACCGTGCTGCACACCAACCTGGGCCGCGCCTTGCTACCGGAAGAAGCCATCGAGGCCATGCAGACCGCGGCTCGTTACCCGCTCAACCTGGAATTCGACCTGGCCACCGGCAAACGTGGCGACCGTGATGACCTGATCGAAGGCCTGATCCGCGAGCTGACCGGCGCCGAAGCCGTCACCGTAGTCAACAACAATGCCGCCGCCGTGCTGCTAGCGCTCAACAGCCTGGGCGCGCGCAAGGAAGGCATCATCTCTCGCGGCGAGCTGATCGAGATCGGTGGTGCCTTCCGCATTCCCGACATCATGGCCCGTGCCGGCGTGAAGCTGCACGAGGTTGGCACTACCAACCGTACTCACGCCCGCGACTACGAGGCCGCCATCGGCCCGCGCACTGGTCTGCTGATGCGGGTGCATTGCAGCAATTACAGCATCCAGGGCTTCACCACCCAGGTGCCTACTGCCGAGCTGGCACGTATCGCCCACCAACATCAACTGCCACTGCTTGAAGACCTGGGCAGCGGCAGCCTGCTCGACCTTACCCGCTGGGGCCTGCCCGCCGAACCCACGGTACGCCAGGCCCTGGCCGATGGTGCCGATATCGTCACCTTCAGTGGCGACAAGCTGCTGGGGGGGCCGCAAGCCGGGATCATTGTCGGCCACAAGGACTTGATCACCAGGATCAAGAAAAATCCGCTCAAGCGTGCCTTGCGCGTCGACAAGATCACCCTCGCTGCACTCGAAGCGGTGCTGGCGCTGTACCGTAACCCCGATCGCCTGGCCGAGCGCCTGCCCAGCCTGCGCCTGCTGACTCGCAGCCAAGCCGAGATCCAGGCCCAGGCCGAGCGCCTGGCGCCTGAGCTCCAGGCGCGCCTCGGCGAGCAATGGGCCATCCGTGTAGAGCCTGCGTTGGGCATGATCGGCAGTGGCAGCCAGCCGGTTGCGCGCTTGCCCAGTGCCGCGCTGTGCCTGCGCCCGCAAGTGTCGAAGAAGTTGCGCGGGCGCAGCCTGCATGTGCTGGAGCGCGCCCTGCGCGACCTGCCGGTGCCGGTGCTGGGCCGCATTGACGACGATGCCCTGTGGCTGGACCTGCGTCAGCTGGATGACGAAGCCCAGTGGCTGGCCCAGTTGCCAGCCCTGCAGCTGGGGCCGGTGCAGTGATCGTTGGTACCGCCGGCCACATCGACCACGGCAAGACCGCACTGCTGCTGGCGCTGACCGGCCAGGCCGGCGACCAGCGGCAAGAAGAGCGCGCCCGCGGCATGACCATCGACCTTGGCTACCGCTATGCGGCGCTGAGCGAAGGCGCGCCGCTGACCGGCTTCATCGATGTGCCGGGCCACGAGCGTTTTATCCACAACATGCTGGCCGGCGCCCATGGCATCGACCTGGTGTTGTTGGTAGTGGCGGCCGACGACGGTGTCATGCCACAGACCCGTGAACACCTGGCGATCATCGAGCTGCTGGGCATTCCCCAAGCGTTGGTGGCGATCAGCAAATGCGACCGGGTCGAGCCGTCGCGTCTGGCCGAGGTGCAGATGCAAGTCAGTGAACTGCTGGCGCCTGGGCCATATGCCGGTGCGCGGCAGTTTCCGCTGTCGAGCATCAGCGGGGAGGGCGTGGACGCGTTGCGTCAGGCCCTGCTGGAGGCCGAAGCAGGAACACGGCAGCGTAGTGTCTTCGGTGGTTTTCGCCTGGCCGTCGACCGTGCCTTTGCGGTTACCGGCGCCGGAGTGGTGGTCACCGGCACGGCACTGGCCGGGCGGGTCAGTGCGGGTGATACGTTGTTGCTGGGCAAGGCCGGCAAGGTGGTACGCGTGCGTGGCCTGCATGCACAGAACCAGGCCGCGTTGGTGGCAGAAGCAGGCCAACGGGTGGCGCTGAACATCGCTGCCGAGCGCCTGGCCGTGGAGCAGGTGCACCGGGGCGACTGGCTGGTGCCCGAATGGTTGCATGCGCCCAGTGTTCGGGTGGATATCGAGCTTAACCTGTTACCTGGCGAGAAGCGTGCTTTCGAACATTTCAGTGCTGTGCATGTGCACCTCGGCACCCAGGATGTAACGGCCCGGGTCGCCTTGCTCGAAGGCGAAAGCCTGGCTGCCGGCCAACGCATGTTTGCCCAGTTGTTGCTCAACGCGCCGTTGCAGGCCGTGCACGGTGACCGCCTGGTGCTGCGCGATCAGCGCGCCCAACGCACACTGGGCGGCGGCAAGGTGCTCGACCCGTTCGCCCCAAGCCGCCAACGCCGCAGCGATGACCGTCTGCAGCAGTTGCAGGTGCTGCGCGATGCAGCGGATCTGGAGCAGGCACTGCCAGCACTGCTTGCCAGTGCACCGGGCGGCATTAGCCCGCAGCGACTCGAGCGGCAGTTCAACCGCCTGCGGGAAACCTGGCAGTTACCGGATGATGTGCGGGTGGTGGCCACCCGGCAGGGCCAACTGCTGTTCGCCAACGCCCAATGGCAGGCGCTCAAGCAGCAGGTTCTGGAACAGCTGGCGCGCTTTCACGAGCAAGAGCCCGACCAGCTCGGCCCGGACCGCGATCGCCTGCGGCGCTTTGTAGCCTTGCCCCTGGAACGGCCGGCTTTCGTCAGCCTGCTGGATGAACTGCTCGACGACAGCGCCATCGCCAGCAGCGGGCCATGGCTGCATCTGCCCGACCACAAGGTGCAGTTGAGCGAAGCCGACAGTGCATTGTGGGCACGTCTACAGCCGAAGTTGATCGCAGGGCAATACGACCCACCTTGGGTCAGGACGCTGGCGGGTGAGGACAACCGTGCCGAAGCCGATGTGCGCCTGTTACTGCGCAAGTTGGCCCGGCTGGGCCTGGTGCATCAGGTGGTGCGCGACCTGTTCTATCCAGAGGCTACGCTGCAGCGCATGGCAGCGTTGATGCTGGGGCAGGCCAGCGAAACGCAGATAGTGCAGGTTGCCGCGTTTCGCGATATGTTGGGCATCGGTCGCAAGCGCAGTGTGCAGATTCTGGAATACTTCGACCGCATCGGTCTGACCCGGAGGGTGGCCGACCAGCGTCACATCCGCGCCGACAGCGCCCTGGCCCAACAGCAGGCCAGGCACTGAGTTCAAGGAAGGCAATCGCGCCCGGTGGCGCGGCCGGGCTTCAAACCCGGTTGGGGACGGCAGCCGTTCCCGGGCAGGTTCGACTCCCGCTGCCTTCCGCCATTTTTTCACCCTTTAGGGCCTCTTCGCGGGTGAACCCGCTCCTACACAGGAAACGCAATCGTCGTAGGCGCGGGTTTACCCGCGAAGAGGCCCTCAAAGGCGCTGATCAAGCCCGTTCGCCACACAGGTCCAGGACAAACCAGCGGTCCGCTGCGTCAGCATCCAACCCTGCGCCCAGTAGCGCCACCATCTTGCCCAGCGCTGCTTCACGGGTCATGCCACCGCCACTGACCAGGCCGGCCCCGCGCAAGCGGTTGCCCGCTGCATAGGTGTCGAACACCACCGAGCCTTCCGGGCACTGGCTGATAGCCGCCAGCATCACGCCGCGCTGGCGCGCTGTGCTCAGCACATTCAGCAGCGCCTGGTCATCCGATGGCCCGGTACCGCTGCCGTAGCACTCCAGCAGCAAACCCTGCACACCACTGTCTATCAAGGCCTGCAAATGCCCGGCCTGAAGCCCTGGGAATACTGGCACAACCGCCAGGTTGACCGGCTTGCGCGGCTGCTTGTAGCCCAGTTCGGCAGGGATCGTATCGGCCCGCTCAGCGTCACGGTGGCGTGGCAGCGCAGCAAAGGCATCGAACGCTTCGCTGCGTAGCTTCGACGCCCGACAGCCATGCAGCAGCTGACCGTGGAAGTACAACTGCACGCCATCTTCCAGGCCGTGTTCGAACTGGCGCAATGCGCCGCACAGGTTGTCCCAGGCATCGCTGTCCGGGGCACCTGCCGGCAGCATCGAGCCGGTCAGCACTACCGGTGCTGGCAGGCCCAGCAACAGGAACGACAACGCAGCAGCGCTGTAGGCCATGCTATCGGTACCGTGCAGCACCAACACGCCATCGTGGCCCGCGACATCCACCGCCGCGACGATGGCATCGCGCATCGCCAGCCAGTTGTGCTGTTGCATATTGGCGCTGTCGAGCAGCGGGTTCAGCTCGTGCAGTGTCCATTGCACCTGGGGTGCATTGGCCATCTGGGCAAAGTGTTCACGCATCCGCGCGTCAAAACCACCGGCCGGTGCCAGGCCTTCGGGGGTTTCGAGCATGCCGATGGTGCCACCGGTATAGAGAACGAGAAGATTCTTTACTGCGCGCATGGAAAGCATCCGTAGCGGTGAGCGGACAAAGAAAAGCCGCCCGCGGAAGGGGCGGCTGGGCAGGGGAGGATATCAGCGCTGTGTCTGAACTTGGCCGACTGCTTTGTCAGTGGCTGTTTCCACCTGCGGATTGGCAGGCCAGGCATTGCGGTCCAGGTCCAGGTCGGCAAACTTGGACGAGTCGAACACAGGCTGCTTTACACCGGCCTTGCGCTGGTCGTCATAGTCGCGCATGACTCGCAGGCCGACCTTGAACAGCAGGGCCAGGGCCACCAGGTTGACGAAGGCCAGGCAGGTCATGGTGATGTCGGCGAAGGCGAACACGGTCGACAGGTCTTGCATCGAACCCCACACGACCAGTGCCAGCACCAGGCCACGGAACACCATCAACACTGCGCGGTTACGGCTGAGGAATTGCAGGCTGTTCTCGCCGAGGTAGTAGTTGTAGAGGATGCAGGTGAAGACGAACAGCGACAGCGCCACGCTGACGAACACGCGCCCCCAGTCACCGACTACGGCGGCCAGCGAGTTCTGGGTCAGGACGATGCCGTCACCTTCGAAGCCCGGAGTGTAGAAGCCCGACAGCAGGATCAGCAAGGCGGTGCAGGTGCAGATCACGAAGGTGTCGAGGAACACGCTGAAAGCCTGGACCACGCCCTGCGCGCCCGGGTGTTTCACGGCAGCCACGGCAGCGACGTTCGGTGCACTGCCCAGGCCTGCTTCGTTGGCGAATACGCCACGTTTCACGCCCATGACGATGGCGCTGCCGAGCAGGCCGCCAAACGCCGGGTCGAGGCCGAAGGCGCTCTTGAAGATGGTTTCCAGCATGGCTGGCACGTGTTCGATCTGGGTGCCGATCACGTACAGGGTCACGCCGATGTAGGCCAGGGTCTTGACGGGTACCAGCAGGTCCGACACTGCCGCGATGCGCTTGATGCCGCCGATGAAGGTGATGGCCAGCAGTACGGCCAGCACAATACCGGTGTGGCTTGGGTCGAAGGCAAAGGCATTCTGCAGCGAGTGGGTGACGGTGTACGACTGCAGGCCGATGAAGGCGAAGCCGTAGGTGACCAGCAGCAAGATCGAGAACACGATGGCCATGCTCTTGCGCTTCAGCCCGTGCTGGATGTAGTAGGCCGGGCCGCCACGGTACAGGCCGTCGCCATCAGCGCGCTTGTACACCTGGGCCAGGGTGCACTCGAAGAAGCTGCTGGACATGCCCACCAGTGCGGTAACCCACATCCAGAACACGGCACCAGGGCCACCCAGGGTCACTGCGATACCGACACCGGCGATGTTGCCGGCGCCCACGCGGCCGGCCAGGCTCAGCATCAGGGCCTGGAAGGAGCTCAGCTGGCCTGCCTGGCCACGCAGCGATTCCTTGAACACGCTGAACATATGGGTGAAGTGGCGGAACTGGACGAACCGGGAGCGAATGGTGAAGTAGCTACCCAGCCCGACGATCAGCACGATGAGGAGTTTCCCCGAAAGGAAATCGTTGATTACTTCGAGCATTGGAAAATGACCTCGATTCTTATTCTTCGTGTGGAAAGACCAGCGGACGGCAGGCGCACCGCTATTCGTTGGGGCGCATGGTTGGCTATGACAAGAGTGGTTACAATTTCGCGGATTGCTCTGACTTGATGCGACTTGATGCTACAATGGCGTCATTCGCGTCACCCGGATTCCGCATATGAGCGATCACTTCGCTACAAACCTCAAACTTGCCTGCAGTCACTACCGCTCTATTTCCGAAGTTTGCCGCCAGCTGTCGATCAACCGCGCGCAGTTCAACAAGTACCTGAGCGGGCAAAGCCGTCCGACGGCTTTCAACCTGAAGCGTATCGGCGACTTCTTCGGTGTCGAGGATTACGAACTGAACCTGCCCGCCGAGCAGTTCGCCCGTCTGATCGGTGCGCGGGTATCGCCCCAGGCCCAGCAGCCCAGTGACCCGATCAGCGAGTTGTTCCGCCCGTTGCACGAACATGGCGGCAACCTTTCGCGCTATTGCGGTTACTACTTCGAGTACTCCAACTGCATGTCGGTGCCGGGCACGACCCTCGTGTCGCTGGTGCACCTGTGGGAAGAGCGCGGCCGTTTTTTGTTCGAGCGCCAGGAACGGCAGGAGCGCTCCAGCGCCACCGATCAGCATGCCGAGGTACGCTGCCGCTACCTGGGTGCGGCGTTCCAGCTGCAGGACCGGATGTTCCTCATCGACTACGAGTCGCTGACATTCAACGAAATGAGCCAGACCATCCTCATCCCCAGCTTCAAAAGCCGCATTACCCGGCTGAATGGCCTGAAGGCCGGCGTATCCAGCGGCGACCGGCGCAACCCGGCCTGTACCCGGGTGGTGTGGGAATACCTGGGCGAGGAGATCAATCGCATCAATGCGTATAGGCAGGTGAAACTGTACCGGCCGGATGATCCGCGCATAGATGACGATGTGCGTGAGCGGTTGAGTGTGGCGCCGTTGCGCAACGGTCTGTTCGAGATCGAGTAATGCTCAACGCCTCAAGCATTGTCGAGGATGAACGTTGCTACTGCGTCCGCAACCTGGTCCGCTATTGTTGGAGTACTGCGCAAATGAGCCGCGATGCCATGGTCGCAGTCGGTAAGAAACAGGCATTGCAAACGTGACGCTGAAACTGCTCGCATCAAGGCGAGGGTAACTTCTTCAGGAATCGGGCTATAGCGTTCAGTGCCAGCAAGCCACAGGTTGCCAGCGCTGGTGCCGGGGCCTTTGCCGAATCGCTGGGAGTTGAGCCCGTCGTACTCGCCGATCACCATCAATACTCTTCCTCGAAACTGGTTGAGGAAGGTGTAGCTATCGCTCTCCAGAAAACCGAAAGGCTTGTTGATGGCGGCAGTGAATGCCGGGCCGAACGGCGCCTGGTGGGCATCGTCTGGATAAACAGCAGGGCAGATCAATACGATGTTGTCCACTTGTGGCAACTGTGCTGCAAGCTTAAGCGTAATGGCCGCGCCAAGGCTGTGGCCAATGAGCGTTCGGCATCGAGGCGCGATATGCGCGTGGAAACGCTTTGCTTCATCAAGGTTCGTCGCCAGTGACGGCGCCGTTGCGCCTGGCTCGCTGGCGAGGCTATGACCTGACAGATTGCCAGTGAGTGAACCAATGCCTGCGGTTTGCAGGCGATAAAGCAGAGGGTTGAGCCGGGTAAAGTCGGAACGCGCGCCCCCCAAAACGAATGCGGGGGCTGCGCGCTCGATATCAGGTACCAGCAATCGCGCCTGTTGCTGGTAGTTTTCAAAGACTTCATTGATGAACAGCTCTTTGCCCGGAGCGGGCTCGTCAAACTGCCACTTCACGCGCTGCGGGGAAGCCTTTTGAATGTGCATGGTGCTCTCTAGAAGAACTGGTTGAGCCATTCGCCGAGCGGGTTGCCGGTATCGAGCAGCAGTTTGAGTGCCATGATGCAGCAGACACTGACCAGCAGCGGTTTTATGAGGCGCGAGCCGAAGCGCACTGCGCAGCGAGCCCCCAATTGTGCGCCCAGAAAGGCGGCGAGCGCCATTGCCAGCGCCAGCGGCCAGATGATCGCCCCGCTGAGAGAAAAAACTGACAATGCGCCCAGGTTACAGGCCGCGTTCAAAAGCTTGCTGGACAAACGTCAAGTCGATTTCGATTATGGAGTATTTTTCTGTGCTCAACCACGGACCAGCAGCGGGTCTTCAGTGAGCACCTTTCTCGAGTTGATCGGCGAATATACGAGCACTGAAGTGCCACTCCTTTAGCCTCCGCTCCACCCAAATCAGCAAGGGTTTGGCTTGCAAAGGCTATGGCTTGGCTTTGCTCTGGGTAGAAATCCAGGTAGGCAGCTTCCGAATGAAGCATTGAACGTTCCTTGTCGTTTTTAGGTGAAACTCCCTGGCTGGCAAGTGGGGAGTCGACTATTCAATGCAGTTATGCCGAGACGTGGTAGTCAGCCCATTCCTCGTATGTCGTAGGAGATTTCTGTCTGTGGCGGTATTGAGCAGTGAAACGGTGGAATCACCCCCCTGTGGCATCGAACGGGTCCGGTGTTGGACTTCCCGGGCAGGAAACCGCAAAATGACTCTTTTTTCTCATCAACCTCTCCGGATCTGCTGACTCTATGCGTATGCGCCTAATGCTGTTGGGTGGTGGCAATGCCCTCGGGCAAGCGCTGATTCGTCTTGGGGCCGAGGAGGACATCGCATTCCTGGCACCGCGCCCGCCCGAGAACGGCTGGGCGCCCTCAAGCCTCACTCAGCTGCTCGATGACCATCGCCCCGACGCGCTGGTCAACCTGGCCTATTACTTCGACTGGTTCCAGGCCGAGTCGGTCAGCGAGCAGCGCCTGGCTCAACAGGAGCGGGCGGTGGAGCGGTTGGCAGAGCTGTGCCAGCACCATCAGATCACCTTGGTGCAGCCCTCCAGCTACCGTGTGTTCGATGGTTCGCGGGCCACGGCCTATAGCGAAAAGGACGAGCCAGTGCCGCTGGGCTTGCGTGGCCAGGCCCTATGGCGCATAGAGCAGAGCGTGCGTGCGGCCTGCCCGCAGCATGTGTTGCTGCGCTTTGGCTGGTTGCTGGACGAGAGCATCGATGGCGCGTTGGGCCGCTTCCTGACCCGTGCCGAGCAACCACAGGAACTGCTGCTGGCCGATGATCGACGTGGCAACCCGACGCCGGTTGATGATGCCGCCCGAGTGATCCTGTCGGTGCTCAAGCAACTGGATTGCAAAGCGCCGCTGTGGGGCACCTACCATTACGCCGGCAATGAGGCGACCACGCCGCTGGCGCTGGGCCAGGCGATCCTCGCCGAGGCCGGTCAATACCGCCAGCTGGCCGTTCAGGCCCCCACGCCGCAGGCCCATGCCGCGCGCCCGGATGCCAGCGAAGAGCCACAGCACGCGGTACTGGCCTGCAAGAAAATCCTTCATACCTTCGGTATCAAGCCGCGTGCCTGGCGCGCTGGTTTGCCACCTCTACTGGACCGGTTCTACCGCCATGGCTGACGCCCCCATCCTGATCACCGGCGGTGCCGGCTTCATTGGCTCCCACCTGTGCGATGCGTTGTTGGACAAAGGCTACGCCGTACGCATTCTCGACGACTTCTCCACCGGCCGGCGAAGCAATCTGCAGGTCGACCACCCACGGCTGGAACTGATCGAAGGTGATGTTGCCGATGCAGGGCTGGTCACTCAGGCTGCGGCTGGCTGCCGTGCTGTGGTGCATCTGGCGGCGGTAGCGTCGGTTCAGGCCTCGGTCGAAGACCCGGTGCGTACCCACCAGAGTAACTTCATCGGTACCCTCAACGTTTGCGAAGCCATGCGCGTGCATGGCGTGCGCCGGGTGCTCTTCGCCTCCAGCGCAGCGGTGTACGGCAACAATGGTGAAGGGGAGTCGATTTCCGAAGACACGCCCAAGGCGCCGTTGACCCCTTATGCCGTGGACAAGCTGGCCAGTGAGCAGTACCTGGACTTCTACCGTCGCCAGCATGGTCTGGAGCCGGTGGTGTTTCGCTTCTTCAATATCTTCGGGCCACGGCAGGACCCTTCCTCACCGTATTCCGGGGTGATCAGCATCTTCTGCGAGCGCGCTGTGCAGGGCTTGCCGATTACAGTGTTCGGTGACGGCGAGCAGACCCGTGACTTCCTTTACGTGGGCGACCTGGTGCAGGTGATGGTGCAGGCACTGGAGCAGCCGCAGGTCGAGGAGGGGGCGGTGAATATCGGGCTGAACCAGGCGACCTCACTGAACCAGTTGCTGGCTGCGCTGGAGAAGGTTGTTGGGAGCTTGCCAGCGATCAGCTATGCGGCGGCGCGATCGGGTGATATCCGCCATTCGCGAGCGGATAACCAGCGGTTGTTGGCGCGGTTCAAATTTGCGCAGGTAACGCCGATGGTTGAAGGCCTGACAAAGCTTCTCGGTAAAGGCTGAGCCCCGCGGGGCTGCTCAGCAGCCCTGACATCACCCATGCCGCACCCTTCTGCGCTGGCAATCTTCGGGATGTAAGACCCGCCCATCCTGGCCACGGACCTGCAATATTTCAAGCGCCTGCCCCGTCACGCCGTCCACCAGTTCCGAACGCGCTTCTCCCGCCTCGAACAGAAACCGCTCCCCCCACTGCCTCAAACCAACCACCACTGGAAACACCGACCGCCCTTTGTCGGTCAGCACATATTCTTTATAGGCACTGCCATCCGACGCCGGCTGTGTCATCAGCAACCCACTTTCCACCAACAGCTTTAGCCGCGAGGTGAGGATGTTCTTCGCCAGCCCCAGGTTCTTCTGAAATTCACTGAAACGCCGTAGGCCGTCAAAGGCATCGCGCAGGATCATCAGCGCCCAACGGTCACCCAGCACCTCCAGAGCGCGGGCCACGGGGCACTGCGCATTGTTTTCATCGAGCATGGGGCAAGCCTGTCTTGATTACCTGGTTGCAGATTAAAACCACATTTGCTAAATAGCCAGCATGTGGTTTCAAATTGAAACCAGATTCCAGAGGTTTTGCCCGATGACACCTTCGCTGACACGCTGGATAACCCTGTTGCTTGCCACCACCAGTGCGATGGCTGTGGCGACGGTGTACTTCGCTCAACCGCTGCTTGAGTCGATGGCTGCTGAGTTGGGGGTGGCGCAGCAGCAGATTGGCTGGGTCGTTGGCGCGACCCAGGGGGGTTACGCCCTGGGGCTGCTACTGATTGTGCCGCTCGGGGACTTGGTCGACCGTAAACGTCTGTTGCTTGGCCAGTTGCTGTTCTCGGCGCTTGCGCTGGTCGGCGTTGGCATGGCGCCGAACTGGGCAATATTGCTGCTGGCTCTGGCTATCGCCGGGTTGATGGCAGTCATGGTGCAGGTGATGGTGGCTCATGCCGCGAGCCTGGCCTCACCTGGCCAGCAAGGGCAGGCGGTAGGCACCGTCACCAGTGGTGTGGTGCTGGGTATTCTGCTGGCACGGCTGGCTTCGGGCGGGCTCGCTGACCTGGCCGGTTGGCGAAGTGTGTACCTGGTCGCCGCAGGGCTCTTGATGGTGTTGGCGCTGGTGCTGTGGCGCAGTCTGCCCGGCGGGCAGCCGATGAGGAGTCGGCCGGGTTACCGGGCGCTGATCATGGCTCAGTTCAGCCTGTATCGGCACGACCGGTTGCTGCGCCAGCGCGGCGTGTTCGGTGTGTTGATCTTCGCCGCATTCAGCGTGCTGTGGAGTGCCATGGTCATGCCACTCAGCGCTGCGCCGCTGACACTGAGCCATACCGAGATCGGCCTGTTTGGCCTGGCAGGTGTGGCGGGCACGCTGGCGGCTTCGCATGCCGGTCGTCTGGCCGACCTTGGACGGGGTGAGCGTACGACCGGGGTGTCGTTGGCCCTGCTGACGCTGTCATGGCTGCCAACAGCGTTCGTCGAGCATTCATTGCTGGCCTTCGTGCTGGGTGTGCTGATGCTGGACTTTGCCGTGCAGGCAGTGCATGTCACCAACCAGAGTCTGTTGCTGGCCGGGCGTGGTGCGATGGCTAGCCGTTTGATCGGCGCCTACATGTGTTGCTATTCGCTGGGCAGCGGTTTGGGGGCGGTGTTGGCGAGCTGGGTGTTTGCACACTGGGGCTGGGTTGCGGTGTGTGGGCTTGGCATGGGCATCAGTGCCGCCGCACTGTGCTACTGGCTATGGCTGCAACGCGCGAGGGCGGCCGAGGCCGCCCTGCGATGTTCAGGTCAGAACTTGTAGCCAAGGCCGACCATGTATACCCATGGGTCGACGTCGACGTTGACCTTGGTCTTGCTGTAGCCAAGGGCGGTCGGGCCGTTGACGCTGGCCTTGGTGTCGATGTCGACGTACCAGACCGAGGCGTTTACCAGCAGGTTGTCGGTCAGCAAGTAGTCCATGCCCAGTTGGCCGGCGATACCTACCGAATCCTGCAGCTTGAGGTTGCTGAAGCCTTGTTGCTTGCGTGCGCTGCTCAAGTCTTCGTCAAAGAACAGGGTGTAGTTGATACCGACGCCAGCGTACGGCTGGAAGCGCGAATTCGGTTCCATTGGGTAGTACTGCAGCGACAGCGTCGGTGGCAGTTGCTTGATGTCTGCCAGCTTGCCGTCCAGCCCGCCGCCCAGGCCTTTTACGGCGACGGTGTGCTTGAACGGGGTAGCTGCCAGCAGCTCCAGGCCGATGTGGTCGGTGAGCATGTAGGCAAAGGTCAGGCCCAACTGGGTATCGCTGTCCAGGGTCGCCTTGGTGCCCGACACCTTGTTGCCGTCGAACTTGAGGTCGCCGCTGCTCTCGTTCGGGGCGGTGGTGATGGCGCCTGCGCGCAGGATCATGTCCCCCGCCTGATAGGCGTGGGCGGCAGGGGCGGCGAGCGCAAGGGCCACAAGCGAGGCACCCAGCAAGGACTTGTTCATGGAAGCTCCCAAAGGACGTTATTAATCGAGTGGTCCAATGGTACGGAGCTGGTTAAACGGAAAGTTTGACCCAGCTCAAAGAAGCGTCTTCACGAATTCGAAACAGTTCTCATCTCAGCTCATAAGCGTAGATTTTCTCGGCTTCCATCTGGTAGCCGGCGTCGGCCAACTCGCTGCTGGAAGCTCTAACCTGCATCTTTCCCTCGATCCAGTAGGGCTGGTAGAGGTCTTCGACGCGCACGCCCATCTCGCTGAAAATGTGCACGATCTGGTTCGGCGGTGGCGGCGGCACGTGGATGCACGCGCCATAGTAAGGGACCAGCAGGAATTCGGTGGTGCGGCCTTCTTCGCTGACCTCCAGTGGCACGATGTAGCCGGGTAGTTTGACCTGTTGGCCGTCGAGGCTTTTTACCACTGGCGCGTCGGGCGCCTGTTGGCGCGCAGGTGGGGCGGATTCGGCAGACAGGGCGTTGCTGAGCTGTGACATGTCGTGCAGCGGGGTGAGTTGCGGCGGGATGACCGGGGCGCCTTCGGGGATCAGGGCGGGCCAGTCGAGTTCGCGGGGTTCCGAAGCCCACAAGGGCATCGCTACGGTAATCAGCAGGCTCAGTAGTATCTGCAGTGCTGGCCTCTTCGCGGGTGAACCCGCTCCTGCAAGGGGAACACGACCCGGTGTAGGAGCGGGTTTACCCGCGAAGAAGTGCAGGAGGTAATGGATCATTCCGCGCTCTCAGAGGTGTAGGGTCAAACCATCGGCCAGCGACTGCCGATAGGCCCGCCATGCCGGCACGCTGCCCATCAGCAACGCTGCGCCAAGGATAATCGCTAGCAAGGTCCACTCATGAATGCTCGGCAGCGCCAGCGGCAGATACAAACCATAGTTGGCCTGCACATAACCCTGCGCCAGGGCGATACCCGCATATAGCAAGCCAAGCCCGGCCACGATCCCGACCGAGGCCAGTGACAGTGCTTCCAGTACCAGCAACCCCGCAATATGCCAAGGCCGGGCCCCGACCGAACGCAGTATCGCCATCTCTCGGCGGCGTTCGTTGAGGCTGGTGAGAATCGCCGTGAGCATGCCGATCAAACCGGTCAGCACCACGAACAGTGACACCACGAACAATGCCTGTTCTGCAGTGCCCATCAGGCTCCACAGCTCCTGCAGGGCGACCCCTGGCAGGATCGCCAGCAGCGGCTCGCTGCGGTACTCGTTGATCTCTCGCTGCAAACTGAAGGTTGCGATCTTGCTGTTAAGGCCAAGCATGAACGCAGTGATGGCGGCAGGTTGCAGGTCCATGGTACGGGCCTGCTCGGCGCTGATGCGGCCGGCGCCACGGGCGGGTACGCCGTTGTGCCAGTCGATATGGATCGCTTCCATGCCGCCCAGGCTGATATGCAGGGTGCGGTCGACGGGTGTGCCGGTGCGCTTGAGTACGCCGACCACGGTAAACGGCTTGTCGTCGTGCTTGACCAGGCTGATTGCGGCCACACCGTGGGCCAGCACCAGCTTGTCACCCAGCTTGTAGTGCAATGCCTCGGCCACTTCGGCGCCGAGCACCACTTCGAACGGGTCGTTGGCGAACGTACGCCCCTGGCTCAGTTCCAGGTGCTGGCGGCGGCCGTACTGGTAATGGCTGAAGTAATCCGTGGTGGTACCCATCACTCTGTAACCGCGGTGCGAGTCGCCCAGCGAGATCGGGATTGCCCACTTCACCCGTGGGTCCTGTGCATAGTGCTGGAAGCTGTCCCAGCGGATGTTGTTGGTCGCGTTGCCAATGCGGAACACCGAGTACAGCAGCAGGTTCACCGAGCCGGAGCGTGCACCGACAATCAGGTCGGTGCCGCTGATGGTGCTGGCGAAGCTGGCACGGGCTTCGGTACGGACCCGCTCGACAGCCAGCAGCAGGCACACCGACAGGGCAATGGCAAAGGCGGTCAGAAACGCCGTGAAGCGGCGGTTGGCCAGGCTGGCCAAGGCAAGGCGGAGCAGGTACATCAGGCCTCCTGGGGCTTGGCAGCGCGGTTCAGTTCGGCAAGCGACAGGTGGCGGTCGAACAGCGGTGCCAGGCTCTGGTCGTGGCTGACGAACAACAAGCTGGCACCGGCGGCACGGCACTCATCGAACAGCAGGCGGATGAACGCTTCGCGGGTGTCTGCATCCAGTGCCGAGGTCGGTTCGTCGGCAATCACCAGCTCAGGCTGGCCGATCAGAGCGCGGGCGGCGGCGACCCGTTGCTGCTGGCCGATCGACAGGCTGTCGGCGCGGCGGGCGAGCATGGCAGGGTCGCCCAGGCCCAGGTGGGTCAGCAGCGTGCTGGCCGCCTGGTCAACACTGCCATGGCGCTGCTCGGCGCGGGCCTTGCGGCTGCGCGAGAAGCGGCAGGGCAGCTCGACGTTTTCACGTACCGAGAGGAACGGCAGCAGGTTGAACTGCTGGAAGATATACCCGGTGTGATCGACCCGAAAGCGGTCGCGGGCGCCCTGGCTTAGGCTGCCAAGGTCCTGACCGAGCAACTGGATGCGGCCCTGGACCGGCACGTTCACCCCGCCCAGCAGGCCCAGCAAGGTCGTCTTGCCACTGCCGCTGGGGCCCTTGAGAAACAGCGCTTCACCAGCGTCCAGGCGTAATGCCGGAATATCCAGCAGCGGCGGGTGACCTGGCCAGGCGAACATCAGGTCATGCAGATCGATCAACGGCTGGTTCATTCAGAAGGCGACCGTTGCCTTGGCCGGCGTGGTTTCCACGCCTTTCTGGCCATTGGGGCCGATCAGTTGCACGTTGATTTTCTGGGTGGCGGGGAAGGCCTTGAACAGCGGCGCCAGGTCCAGCTCTGTCAGTTTGTCGGGGGTGGCGCAAGTCAGCTGATAATGGGCGCCGATGTCGCTGTGCTGATGGCCGTGCTCGTGCTCGTCACCCTCGTCGTCGGCCTTGGAGGCGTCAACGAAGAGAGGGCTTTCCAGTGCCTGCTGGTCTTCCTTGCAGCCTGCGGCGGCGGAAAGGCCGAACAGCTTCAGTGGTTGTTCAAGTTGCTGGCGCACGGCGGCGACTTTGGCCTTGTCGGCATCGTTGCTGGCGGCATGCTCGAAGCCGACCAGGTTCATTGCCGGGCTGTCCAGTTCCAGTTCCAAGGTATTGCCATCGAGCACTGCGTTGAGCTTGGCTACGCCATGCTCGTGGGCGCCGAGGGAGCCGTGGGTGTGGTCATGATCATGGTCATCGTGAGCATGGGCCACGGCCAGTGGCAGCAAAGCGAAGGGCAGGGCGAGCAGCAGGCGACGCATGGACGACTCCGGAGCGGGCTGAAAGATAGAGTTATGTTATAACAGCTTCTTGGCGTGCCGCCAGCCTGTGTGGCGCATGTTTCATGTTGCGGTAGCATGGCTGCATTGATTTGGGCTCAAGGAATGCATCATGAGAATTCGTGGACAGATTGGTGATTGGCCGGTGGACCTGACCATCGAGCTGACGCCTGAAGAGTGGGCGCAACTGGGGCGGCAGACCGAGGTGCCGATGGTAGCCCAGGCGGCCGCGACAGCTGCGGTGGTCGCGCCGCGCCAAGATGACGGTCAGTGGGCTGCGGCGCGTGATGTGTTGCGTCTGGCAGGACAGATGAGCGGGCCGGAATTGCTGGACCGGCTGGAAGGGTTGGCGGGGAGTACGGCGGCGGGTAAACGGTTGCTGGTGCGCTTGCGGCACAGCAGTGAGGTAAAGGTAGAAAGTGGCGTGGATGCGCCGATGTATCACTGGGTGGGGTGAGTGCTGTTTTCGCTGTTGGAGCCAAGCCTGCGCGCTCGCCTGTAGGAGCGGGTTTACCCGCGAACACCGGCAGAGCCGGTGCCAGCCACTGCGTTGGCTTCTTCGCGGGCATGCCCGCTCTCAAAATCTGAAAAGCCTGCGCGCTCGCCTGTAGGGGCGGGTTTACCCGCGAACACCGGCAGAGCCGGTGCCTCCACTGCGCTGGTTCCTCGCGGGCATGCCCGCTCTCACAGGTCCAGCGCAGGCTTCAAGGTCACTCAGAACATCGCCGCCGACAGCTTGCGACGATAAACACCAACCAGCGGGTGATCGCCACCCAGCAATTCGAACACCTGCAACAGCGCCTTCTGCGGCAGCCCGTTCTCGTAGCCACGGTTACGCTGGAACAGCTTCAGCAGCCCCTCCAGCGCCGCCTCATACTGCTGGCGCGCCAGTTGCTGAATGCTCAGCTGATAAGCCGCCTCGTCGTCTTGCGGGTTCTGCGCCAGACGGCTTTTAAGGTCTGCCACTTCCGGCAGGCTGGCAGCCTGGCGCAGGAAGGTCAGCTGGGCCTTGGCACCGGCCAGTGCAGCTTTGTGTTCGTCAGTCTTGACCGCATCCAGCACCACTTGCGCTTCGCCCAGCTCGCCACGCTCGGCCAGGCAGCGGGCATACAGGATCAGCGCCTCGACATTGCTGTTGTCCTCACCCAGCAGCGCCTGCAACAGCGCTTCGGTTTCGGCAAAACGGCTTTCGGCAAACAGCGCCTTTGCCTGCTCCAGTGGCGAGGCGGTGGGCGCGGCTGGCAGTTGTACATGCGGCTCGAGCATGGCGCGGATCGCCGACTCCGGTTGCGCCCCGGCAAAACCGTCCACCGGCTGACCGTCCTTGAACAGCACCACTGTCGGCAGGCTACGGATGCCGAACTGGGCAACCACCTGTTGCTCCACGTCGCAGTTGATCTTGGCCAGCAGCAGTTCGCCCTGGTAACCCTCGGCAATCTTTGCCAGCAATGGCATCAGCGCCTTGCACGGCGCGCACCACTCGGCCCAGAAGTCCACCAGCACTGGCTTGTGGAAGGAGTTCTCGATCACCAGTTGCTGGAAGTTGGTATCGGTGGCGTCGAAAATGTAAGGCGTGTCTTGGGTCATCGCGACTCTCGCAAACTCGTGTATGGCACCACTATAAGGTGTCGCGGCTGGCGTGGTACAGGCTGACCCGGCGGAATTCGTGTGGCTCGGCCAAGTCCGGCAGGGTCAGTGCTTCGAGCACGCCCAATTGCTGGTACAACGGGTGGTGAAAGTCACGTACCCGCGAGTCGGCCACCAAGGCCTGCCGACCGCGGCTCAGGAAGGCATCCAGCAGCGGCAGGTTGGCGCGGTCGTACAGCACATCGGCAACCAGGATCAGGTCGAAGCGGTCTTCCTCGGCAAAAAAATCGCTGCTGTAGCGTAATGTCACCCCGTTCAGTGCTGCATTCGCACGGCAGGCATCGAGGGCCAGCGGGTCGAGGTCGCAGGCCACCACTTCCCGTGCACCGGCGCGTGCAGCAGCAATACCGGCGATACCAGAGCCGGCGCCAAAGTCCAGCACGCGCTTGCCCGCCACCCACTCCGGGCGTTCGGCCAGGTAGCGGGCCATTGCCAGCCCGCTGGCCCAGCAGAAGCTCCAATAGGGAGGTTCTTCAAGAATGCGCCGGGTTTCTTCGCTGCTGAAGGCGCGATCCATGTTCTGGTCGTCGATCAGCCATAGCTTCAGGTCACAGTCGGGCAGTTCGCTGACGATCAGGCGTGCTTCGCCGATCAGGCCGCTGAGGGCCTGTTGCAGGGCCAGCGGCATCACTTAAGGCGCCTTCTCGAAACGCAGCGGGCCGGTGGCCTGGGTTTGTGCTTGGGTAATGCGCACCGGGGGCAGGTGCATGATCAGCTGGCCGGAGTTGCTGGCGCGGCCACGCAGTTCGACCCGGGCACCGGGCGGGAAGGCTTCGGGGTTGAAGCGCAGGTGGTAGGGCAGTGCCTGGCCGGTACCGGTCAGATTACTGCTGGCCAGCAGGCGCTGCGGGCGGTCGCGTTCGTCGATCACCAGCAAGGCCAGTTCCACCTCGGCACCCGCCGGAATTTCCAGCAAGGTGCCGCTCAGCTCGCGCTGGTAGGCCGGCAGCGGGCCCAGTACTTCGGCCTTGGCCGAAGGGGCTGGCGCGGGCACTGGGTTGTCGGTCTTTGGCCTGTCGCTGCCGCAGGCGGCAAGCAGAGCGGCGCAGCACAGCACGACGAGCGCTCGGTAGTGCATGGGGGAGTCCTTCACGGGCATATTTCCCATGGATGTTAACCCCTTTGGCTTGTCTTGCCAGTGCAATGCGCTACCATGGCCCTCCCTTTTTTTGTTGCCTGCCACCATGCACTGTCCCTTTTGCGGTGCCAACGACACCAAGGTCATCGACTCTCGCCTCGTCGCCGAGGGCGAGCAGGTGCGCCGCCGCCGTGAATGCGTGGCCTGCGGCGAGCGCTTCACCACCTTCGAAACCGCCGAGCTGGTGCTGCCCCGGCTGATCAAGCAGGACGGCACGCGCCAGCCCTTCGACGAAGAAAAGCTGCGCGCTGGTATGCAACGGGCCCTGGAAAAGCGTCCGGTCAGCGTCGAGCGCCTGGAAGCTGCGCTGGCGCACATCAAGAGCCGGCTGCGTGCCACAGGCGAGCGCGAAGTCAAATCGCTGGTGGTCGGTGAAATGGTCATGGCCGAGTTGCGCAAACTCGATGAAGTGGCCTATATCCGCTTTGCTTCGGTGTACCGGCGCTTCCAGGACCTCGACGAGTTCCGCGAAGAAATCGACCGCCTGGCCCGTGAGCCAGCTAAAGAGTGAACATGCCCAGCCAAGCTGCCATTCTCGACGCTCACTACATGGCCCGCGCGCTGGAGCTGGCGCGTAAAGGCCTGTACACCACCCACCCGAACCCGCGCGTAGGCTGCGTGATCGTGCGCGATGGCGAAGTGGTCGGTGAAGGCTGGCACGTGCGCGCCGGCGAGCCCCATGCCGAAGTGCATGCTCTGCGCCAGGCCGGTGAACTTGCCCGCGGTGCTTGTGCCTACGTCACCCTGGAACCATGCAGCCACCATGGCCGTACGCCACCGTGTGCCGAAGCACTGGTCAAGGCCGGCGTGGCGCGTGTCGTAGCCGCCATGCAGGACCCTAACCCACAAGTGGCGGGGCAGGGCCTGCGGCGCCTGGCCGAAGCCGGAATCGAAGTGGCCAGCGGAGTGCTCGAAGCCGAGGCCCGCGCCCTCAACCCAGGCTTCCTCAAACGCATGGAGCACGGCCTGCCGTTCGTTCGCGCCAAGCTGGCCATGAGCCTGGATGGCCGCACTGCCATGGCCAGTGGTGAAAGCCAGTGGATCACCGGGCCGGCCGCGCGCTCAGCCGTGCAGCGCTTGCGCGCCCGCTCCAGCGTGGTGCTGACCAGCGCCGCCAGCGTGCTGGCAGACAACGCACGCATGACCGTGCGTGGCGCCGAGCTGGGCCTGGATGCCGAAACAACCGCCCTGGCACTCAGCCGCACACCCTTGCGGGTGCTGGTCGATGGCCGCCTGCGCCTGCCACTGGCGGCGCCGTTCTTCCAGGCGGGCCCAGCACTGGTGGTGACTGCTGTCGCAGATGACCCGCGCTATGCCGCTGCCGGCCACGAATTGCTCAGCTTGCCGGGCGACAATGGCCAGGTCGACCTGGCGGCGCTGCTTCGCGCCCTGGCTGCCCGCGGCGTCAACGAAATCCTGCTGGAAGCCGGTGCCGGCCTGATCGGTGCCTTCGCACGGCAAGGCCTGGTCGACGAGTACCAGCTGTTCGTCGCTGGCACCTTCCTCGGCTCTCAGGCCCGGCCACTGCTGGACTGGCCGATGGACAAGATGAGCGAAGCACCACGGCTGAAAATTACCGAAATGCGCGCAGTGGGCGATGACTGGCGGGTCACGGCCATCCCCCTGCTAGCGCCCGGCGTATAATGCCGGGCTTGCCCCGCGCAAACCGTTTTTGAGGAAGACCCCATGTTCACCGGCATCATCGAATCCATCGGCACCATCCGCAGCCTGACTCCCAAGGGTGGTGACGTGCGCGTCTACGTAGAAACCGGCAAGCTCGACCTGGGGGACGTCAAGCTCGGCGACAGCATCGCCGTCAACGGTGTATGCCTCACGGCCGTAGAGCTGCCGGGTGACGGCTTCTGGGCCGATGTCAGCGTCGAAACCCTCAAGCGCACCGCCTTCATCGACCTCAAGAGCGGCAGCAAGGTCAACCTGGAAAAAGCCCTGACCCCCACCACCCGCCTGGGCGGGCACCTGGTCAGCGGCCACGTCGACGGGGTTGGCGAAATCATTTCGCGCAGCGATAACGCCCGCGCCATCCAGTTCCGCGTGCGTGCACCGAAGGAACTGGCCAAGTACATCGCCCACAAGGGTTCGATCACCGTCGACGGCACCAGCCTGACGGTCAATGAGGTCAATGGCGCCGAGTTCGAGCTGACCATTGTCCCGCACACTCTGTCCGAAACCATCATGGCCGATTACCGTGCAGGGCGTCGGGTAAACCTTGAGGTCGACCTGCTGGCCCGTTACCTGGAGCGCTTGCTGCTGGGTGACAAGGCCGCCGAACCGAGCAAGGGCAGTGGCATTACCGAAAGCTTCCTGGCCGCCAATGGCTTCTTGAAATCCTGATTGAGAAGGGGGTGCCGCGTGGCGCTCAACAGCATCGAAGAACTGGTCGAAGACATCCGCCAGGGCAAAATGGTCATCCTGATGGATGACGAAGACCGCGAGAACGAAGGCGACATCATCATGGCGGCCGAATGCTGCCAGCCGGAGCACATCAACTTCATGGCCAAGCATGCCCGTGGCCTGATCTGCATGCCGATGACCCGCGAGCGTTGCGAAACGCTGAAGCTGCCGTTGATGGCACCGCGCAACGGCTCGGGCTTCGGCACCAAGTTCACCGTGTCGATCGAGGCCGCCGAGGGCGTCACCACCGGTATTTCCGCCGCCGACCGCGCCCGCACTGTGCAGGCTGCTGCTGCCAAGGACGCCAAGGCCGAAGACATTGTCAGCCCTGGTCACATCTTCCCGCTGATGGCCCAGCCGGGCGGTACGCTGGCGCGTGCCGGCCACACCGAAGCCGCCTGTGACCTGGCGCGCATGGCCGGTTTCGAGCCAAGCGGCGTGATCTGCGAAGTGATGAACGACGACGGCACCATGTCGCGCCGCGCCGAACTGGAAGTGTTCGCCGCCGAGCACGGCCTGAAGATCGGCACCATCGCCGACCTGATCCACTACCGCATGATCCACGAGCGCACCGTGCAGCGTGTTTCCGAGCAATCGGTGGAGAGCGAGCTGGGTGAGTTCAACCTGGTCACCTACCGTGACGCGGTCGAAGGCGACGTGCACATGGCCTTGACCCTGGGCAAGATCTGCGCCGAAGAGCCGACCTTGGTACGGGTACACAATATGGACCCACTGCGTGACCTGCTGCTGGTCAAGCAGCCAGGCCGCTGGAGCTTGCGCGCGGCCATGGCCGCAGTGGCCGAAGCCGGCAGTGGCGTGGTGCTGCTGCTGGGGCACCCGCTGGACGGCGACGTGCTGCTGGCGCACATCCGCGAAAGCGCGGGCGATGCACCGGCCAAGGCACCGACTACCTACAGCACCGTGGGGGCCGGTTCGCAGATCCTGCGCGACCTCGGTGTGCGCAAGATGCGCCTGATGAGTTCGCCGATGAAGTTCAACGCGATATCCGGATTCGATCTGGAAGTTGTAGAATACGTGCCCTCCGAGTGACTTGAGGCGGCATTGACGCCCTCTGCTCGAGTCCAGACCCCTGTCGAGGCCGCTTGTATGCGGCCTCGCTCTTGAAGATGAGAATATCGGAATGACCCTGAAGACCATCGAAGGTACCTTCATCGCCCCCAAAGGTCGCTATGCTTTGGTGGTTGGCCGCTTCAACAGCTTCGTTGTCGAAAGCCTGGTAAGCGGTGCCGTTGATGCCCTGGTACGCCACGGTGTCAGCGAAAGCGACATCACCATCATCCGTGCCCCGGGTGCATTCGAGATCCCGCTGGTGGCACAGAAGGTCGCCCAGCAAGGCGCCTACGACGCGATCATCGCCCTGGGCGCCGTGATCCGTGGCGGTACCCCGCACTTCGAATACGTGGCGGGCGAGTGCACCAAGGGCCTGGCCCAGGTGTCCATGGAGTTCGGTGTTCCGGTGGCCTTCGGCGTACTGACCGTCGACTCCATCGAGCAAGCCATCGAGCGTTCTGGCACCAAAGCCGGCAACAAAGGTGCTGAAGCTGCCCTGTCCGCACTGGAAATGGTCAGCCTGCTGGCGCAGTTGGAGGCCAAGTGATTAGCGACGAAAGCGATCGTTTCAACCCGCGCGATCCAAAACCTGCGGATGCCGGCAAGCCCTCGAAGAGCGCCAAGCGCCGCGAAGCCCGCAAGCTCGCGACCCAGGCCCTCTACCAGTGGCACATGGCCCAGCATTCGCTGAACGAGATCGAAGCGCAGTTCCGGGTGGATAACGATTTCACCGATGTCGACGGTGCCTATTTCCGCGAGATCCTGCATGGGGTCCCGGCAATCAAGGGCGAAATCGACAAAGCGCTGGTGCCTTGCATGACCATCGCACTGGAAGAGCTCGACCCGGTCGAGCTGGCCGTGCTGCGTCTGTCCACCTGGGAACTGATCAAACGCGTCGACGTGCCGTACCGCGTCGTGATCAACGAAGGCGTGGAGCTGGCCAAGGTCTTCGGTGCCACTGACGGCCACAAGTTCGTCAACGGCGTGCTCGACAAGCTAGCCCCGGCGCTGCGTGAAGCAGAAGTCAAGGCGAACAAGCGCTGATCCTGGCGCTGCCTGGTCATGGGTGAGTTCGAGCTGATCAACCATTACTTCGCCGCTGCGCCCTGTGCGCAGGGCGGCGAGGGCGTGGCGCTGGGTATCGGCGACGACTGTGCCCTGCTGGACCTTCCCCCCGGTGAGCAACTGGCGGTGTCGACCGACACCCTGGTCGCCGGGGTGCACTTTCCTGCTGTTTGCGATCCGTTGCTGCTTGGCCAGCGATCGTTGGCTGTGGCGGCCAGTGACCTGGCAGCCATGGGCGCGACTGCAATCGGCTTTACCCTCGCACTGACCCTCCCTGACGTTGGCCCTGACTGGCTGGCGGCCTATGCCAACGGCCTTGGTCGCATGGCCCACCGTTGCCGCATGAGCCTGATCGGTGGTGACACGACGCGCGGCCCCTTGAGTATCACCGTCACCGTGTTCGGCCGCGTGCCGGCTGGCCAGGCCTTGCGCCGCAGCGGTGCAAGGCCGGGTGACCTGTTGTGTGTCGGCGGTTCGCTGGGCAAGGCCGCCGGTGCCTTGCCCTTGGTGCTGGGCGAGCGCGAGGCGCCTGCCGCGCAGGCCGAGCCGCTGCTGGCCCATTACTGGTCACCGATGCCGCAGCTCACCCTCGGTGCCCTGCTGCGTGGCCGGGCCACGGCGGCGCTGGACATCTCCGACGGGCTGCTCGCCGACTGTGGGCATATTGCCAAGGCATCCGGTGTCGCGTTGGAGGTGAACCTGGCGCAAGTGCCAGTGTCTCCTGCTCTGGAGGCCTTCCTCGGCCGTGAAGCCGCCGTGCAGGCGGCGCTTACCGGTGGCGACGATTACGTACTGGCCTTCACCTTGCCACCCGAGGCGCTGGCGCCCTTGGCAGCCTTCGATTTTATCGAAGTGCATACCGTCGGTCGTGTGCTCGAAGGGCAAGGCGTGACCTTGCGCGACGCACAGGGCCAGGACATAACCCCCGTCCAGCGGGGCTATCAACACTTTAGGGAGAGACCGTGACCGATCACCCCAACCAGGTGCCTGCGGAGTTCGTTCCGCCTTCGGTCTGGCGCAACCCGTGGCACTTCATCGCTTTTGGCTTCGGTTCTGGCACCTTGCCCAAGGCGCCAGGTACCTGGGGCTCGCTGGTGGCCATACCGTTTATCCCGCTTTGGCAGATGTTGCCCGACTGGGGATACTGGCTGTTGCTCGGCGTGAGCATGCTGTTTGGCTTCTGGTTGTGCGGCAAAGTTGCCAATGACTTGCGTGTACACGACCATGAAGGCATTGTCTGGGACGAGATTGTCGGCATGTGGATCACCCTCTGGCTGGTGCCGGAGGGCTGGCAGTGGCTGTTGGCAGGGTTCCTGATGTTCCGCTTCTTCGACATCCTCAAGCCGTGGCCGATCCGCTGGATCGATCGTCATGTGCACGGGGGCGTCGGCATCATGCTCGACGATATCCTGGCCGGCGTGTTTGCCTGGCTGGGCATGCAGGTTCTGGTGTGGGCGGTTGCCTGAAACAGGGAGTGCGTGAATGGCCGTAAGGACTGTACTGCTGGCAATGCTGCTGAGTATTGCCCCGTGGGTAACAGCTGCCGAGGGCATCCCGAAACAGATCCATCTGGTTAGCGAGGAGTGGCTCGACTACACCAATGCCGACGGTACCGGGGTGGCCTGGGATGTGCTGCGCAAAGTGTTCGAGCCGGCCGGCGTCGAGGTGGTTACCCAGAGCGCGCCCTACAGCCGGGCGGTTGGCCTGGTCAAGCGCGGCGAGGCTGATGCCTGGGTTGGCTCGTACAAGGAAGAGAACGACGACAACCTGTACCCGCGCTGGCACTTCGACATGGACCACATCTATGCCCTGGGGCTGGCCAGCAAACCTGCGCCTACCCTGGATACCATCGGCAAGTACCGGTTGGCTTGGGTGCGTGGTTATGATTACGGCAGCTACTTGCCCAATGTGCACGAATTCCGCGAAATCCAGCGTCGCGAGGGCATTTTGCCGATGCTCGAGCACGACCGGGTGGACTACTACATCGACGCACTGACCGAGGTCGACTACGTGCTAGGGCAAGCCTCCCAGCCTGAGCGCTTCCGCCGTACCCACGTGGCCGAGTTGCCGTTGTACCTGGCTTTTGCCCGTAACGACCAGGCCAAGGCCCTGTGCGACCTGTTCGACAAGCGCATGAAGGAGCTGGTGCGTAGCGGCGAACTGAAACCGATTTTCGAGCACTGGAAACAGCCCTATCCGTTCAACGCGGGTAGTCACCCGCACTGAGGCTGAATACACCAAGGTACATCGCGGCCCCCTGTGGCAGCGGGCTTGTGATTGAGCGATGGCTTTTTAATAAGTATCGAACTTTTCGATCTTAAGCCACCGTATACAGCCAGCCCACATCCCCCAACCTGCTGATACAATCGGCCCACGAGAAATTTCCTACTTATTCCAGGAGCACAACGTGCCCGTCGTCTTTGTTGCCGCCTCTAAACTCCCGACGCCCTTCGCGACCTTCACCATGCATGGCTTTCTCGACGAAGCCACAGGCCGTGAGCATGTGGTGCTCAGCCTGGGTGATATCGCGGACGGCCAGCCGGTACTGGGGCGCCTGCATTCCGAGTGTCTGACCGGCGATGCACTGTTCAGCCAGCGCTGCGACTGCGGCTCGCAGCTGGAAGCCGCGCTGCAGGCCATCGCCCGCGAAGGCCGTGGGGTGCTGTTGTACCTGCGTCAGGAAGGCCGTGGCATCGGCCTGCTGAACAAGATCCGCGCCTACGAGCTGCAGGATGGTGGCGCCGACACCGTCGAAGCCAACGAACGCCTGGGCTTCGCTGCCGACCAGCGTGACTACGCCATATGCCTGCCGATGCTCGAGCACCTGGGCGTGAAGTCGCTGCGCCTGATGACCAACAATCCGCGCAAGGTCAAAGCCCTGACCGACATGAACATCGTGGTTGCCGAGCGTGTGCCGCTGCACACCGGGCATAACCCGCACAACCGCTACTACCTGGCGACCAAGGCCGGCAAGTTGGGCCACATGCTGGGCAACGAACACCAGGGCGAGGTGCCCCAGGCGTGACTCGCGCCGAGGTCAAGCGGCGCCTGGCGCTGGCCTGGTGGCAGTACCTGGCGGTGGGCCTGGTGCCGCTGCCAGTCATGGCTTGGGCCTTTGGGGGCGGTGATGCACTGATCCCGGTGTTGGCCATGCCACTGTTCATCGCCGGTGCGGCCACCATGTTCCTCAGCCTGCCGCGCTTCGGTGCCTACAAGCGCGCACTTATCGCCACCTCAAAGGTGCTCGGTACGGGCGAAGAAGCCGCTGCCTGGATCGAACTGGCGCGGGTGCGGCGCATGGCCATGCTGTATGCCTGCTTCCCGGCTTGGGTCGCCGCACTGTCGGTGCTGGTCGGTCTGGAGGCAGTGCCGCAGATCCTCCTCGCATTGTCTACCGTTGTAGTGCTGTACCTCTATCGCATTCCGCGCCAGCTGGGCTGATGCGACTGCTACCTGGCCTGCTGGCGTTGTTCGCCTGCACTATACTGGCTGCAGAACCGCTGCGTGTCGTCAGTCTGGCCCCCTCGATGAGCGAGATCATGCTTGAGCTGCAGGCAGACGACCTGCTGGTGGGCGTGCTCGACGGTGGCGAACGGCCTGCTGCGCTGCGCCATTTGCCTTCGGTCGGGCGCCAAGGGCAACTGGACATGGAGCGCCTGCTCAGCCTGCGCCCCGACCTGTTGCTGCTGTGGCCAGGCAGTGTGCCGCCGGCCCAGCGCGACCAACTCAAGCGCCTGGGTATGGCCACCTTCAGCGCCGAACCCCACGATATCAGCCAGCTGATCGAGCAGATCGAGGCCATTGCCGGGCGTATCGGGCGTGCCGAGCAAGGCCATTCATACGCACGAGCGCTGCGTGAGCGGCTGCAGCAGCTGCGCCAGCAGTATCGGCGTGACGAACCCTTGCAGGTGTTTTATCAAGTCTGGGATCGGCCGTTGTACACGCTCGGTGGCCGGCAGGTCGTGACCGACGCCCTGGCCGTGTGTGGGGCGCGCAATGTGTTCGCCGACCTTGGCCAGCCGGCGCCACAGGTGAATGTGGAGTCCGTGCTGCAGCGTAATCCGCAGGTCATCCTGGCAGCTGATGAGGCGCAACTGGCCAGCTGGAAGGCTTGGCCGCAGATTCGAGCGGTGGCTGATGGGCGCCTGCTGGTGGTGCCGGACAAAGGGCTGGAGCGCCCCAGCGGGCAGATGATCGAAGCCACCGCTCGCTTGTGTGCGTTGCTGGACGCTAAAGCGCCGGTGTCCAGGTAATGCTCAAGAGCCAAGTGCGTCTTTCTTCGCGATAGCCGTAGTCGTTGCCCTGATGGTTGTAGTGGACGCGGCTGTACTGCTTCCCCAGCAGGTTATCCAGCTTCAGGTCGAGCGTAAGCTCGCGGCTTGCTACCCAGCTTCCGCGCAGGCCCACGATGCCGTAGCCTGCAATGGGGTCACTATTGCCTTCATCGTTGTAACTGCTGCTGACTGCCTGCCAGGTAGCGCCAACAGCGAAGCGGTCGAACTGGCGGTCCACGTCCAGGCTCAAGGTGCGCCGTGCCCGGCGAGGTAGGGTATGGCCATTCTCCCTGTTGCGCGGGTCGATCAGTGCCAGGCCCAGTTGAGACGTCCAACTGTTCCATTCTTGGCTCAGGGCTATCTCGAAACCGTCGATGCGCGCGGTGCCGACATTCTCGGGTCGTTCGCTGTATTCGATCGCGTCACGCAGGTCGGTGCGGTATAGCGAGGCCTCCAGTTTGCTGTTTTTGCTCAGTTGGCTGCGCCATTGCAACTCATAACTTTTCGAGTGTTCGGGCTTGAGCTC
Source organism: Pseudomonas sp. CIP-10 (assembly GCF_020911845.1). Taxonomy (NCBI): domain Bacteria; kingdom Pseudomonadati; phylum Pseudomonadota; class Gammaproteobacteria; order Pseudomonadales; family Pseudomonadaceae; genus Pseudomonas; species Pseudomonas sp. CIP-10. The sequence goes on from NZ_CP087160.1 coordinate 628,281, forward strand.
CGGGTTGTTGTAGCCGGGGAAGTAAAGGTCGTTGAAGGTGGGGGCGCGGAAACCTTCGCTGTACGACAGCAACACATCATTGGCCTCGTTGAGCGGTACCGTCAGGCTGCCGCTCCAGGTGGTCTGCCCACCAAACTGCTGATTCTTGTCGTGGCGCAGGCCAAGCTCGGTGGAAAAGTATTCGCCATGAAAGCGATGCTGGACGAACAGCGCATGATTCCAGCGGCTGTCTTCCGTGAAGTCCTCACTCGCATGGACACGGTCTTCGTACCAGTCGCTACCCAACAGCAGGCTGTTGTGTTCACCCAGGGCTAGGTTGTTTTGCCAAGTTGCTTGGTCGCGGTAGGTATTGAAAGGTGAGCTTGAGTGGCTGAGCTTGTCTCGGCTTTCATCGCGGTTTTCGCTGTGGGCCAGCTCAAACCTAGTGCTCCACTGCTCGGTGACCTGGGCATCCAAGTAGCTGCCGATGCTGCTGACAGCGAAGTTCGAATACGGCACCTGAGGGCTTGCACCGCGCGGCTCGTCGAATTCGCGGCGACCACGGCTGTCGAGCAGGTTCAGGCCGGCCTCGAAGCGCTCACCGAAGGTGTGGCTCAGGCTCAGGTTCAACGCCTTGTTGCGGTAGGCGTCGTGGTCACCATCGCTGGCGAAGGATGGCCCGGTCGAGTCGATGCCGGCAGTTTCGTCCAGGCTGGCGCCAAGGTTGAAGCGGGTCGTGTCGTTGCCGCCAGAAAGCCCCAGGCTGTGTTGGAATGTCTGGTTGCTGCCGGCGGCCATGCGCAGGCGTGGCTGCAGACCGGGGCCACTGCTGCGTCGGGTGAAGATCTGGATCACCCCGCCAATGGCATCGCTGCCGTACACCGCTGAGCGCGAGCCGCGCAGTACTTCGATGCGCTCGATCTGGTCGATGTCCAGAAACTGCAGGCCGCTGTCGCCCGAGGTGGCATTGGCGATGCGCACGCCATCGACCAGCACCAGGCTTTGCGCGGCCTTGGTGCCACGGATAAAGATGCCCGGCAGGCTACCACGGCCACCGGTAGGTGCCACTTGCACGCCCGGCACGCGGGAGAGCAGGTCGGTAACGCTGGTGGGTTGCAGGCGGTCGATGTCGGTGCGGGTGAAGACCGTGTTGGCAGCGCTGGTGGCGGTACGCGATTCGACCTGGCGGCTGGCGCTGATCAGCACGTCGGGGAGTTTGAGGGCGTCGTCGCGCTCAGCGGCCAGAAGGAATGTAGGGGCACAGAGAATCGTGGTACAGGCTAATTTTTTCATGGGCAGTTCCAAAGGGTTTCCACAGCACTGTGCTGTCCCCGTAGGAGCGGGTTTACCCGCGAAAGGGCCGGCCCTGCTGGCCAATTTCCACCCGCCGTTCACCGTTGCCGGCGCTACCGTATTCGCGGGTAAACCCGCTCCTACAGTGAGCACACATCGGTGATCGGGCGCAGGCCGTCGTAGGAGCGGGTTCACCCGCGAAAGGGCCGGCCCTGCTGGCCAATTTCCACCCGCCGTTCACCGTTGTTGCCGCTACCGTATTCGCGGGTAAACCCGCTCCTACAGTGAGCACACATCGGTGATCGGGCGCAGGCCGTCGTAGGAGCGGGTTCACCCGCGAAAGGGCCGGGCCTGCAGGCCAATTTTCACCCGTCGTTCACCGTTGTTGCCGCTACCGTATTCGCGGGTAAACCCGCTCCTACAGTGAGCACACATCGGTGATCGGGCGCAGGCCGTCGTAGGCGCGGGTTCAGCCGCGAAAGCGCCCTAGAGCCCGAGCTTGACCATGCGGGCCTTCACCGAAGCCTCGATCCCGGCCGCATCCAGCCCGCACTCAGCCAGCATTTGCGCAGGCTTGGCATGCTCGACATAGATATCCGGCAGCCCCAGGTGCAGAAGCGGCTTGAGCACTGCCTGGCTGGCAAGGAACTCACCCACCGCAGCGCCCGCGCCACCCATGATGGCGTTTTCTTCAATGGTTACCAGCAGTTCATGGCTGCCTGCCAGCTCCAGCACCAGCGCCTCGTCCAGCGGCTTGACGAAGCGCATGTCGACCACCGTGGCGTTGATCTGTTCGGCCACTTGCATGGCCTCGGCCAGTTGTACGCCGAACACCAGCAAGGCCACTTTCTCGCCTTGGCGGCGGACCACACCCTTGCCGATCTCCAGGGGTTGCAGGTCACCGCTGATCGGCGCATTCGGGCCGGTACCACGCGGGTACCGTACAGCGGCCGGACCGTTGTACAGGTGGCCGGTGCTGAGCATCTTGCGCAGTTCGTTCTCGTCGCTGGGGGTCATCACCAGCATGCCCGGGATGCAGCGCAGGTACGACAGGTCGTAGCTGCCGGCGTGGGTCGGGCCGTCCTCGCCGACCAGGCCGGCGCGGTCGATGGCGAACAGCACGTCGAGGTTCTGCACCGCCACGTCGTGGATCAGCTGGTCGTAGGCGCGCTGCAGGAAGGTGGAGTAGATCGCCACCACCGGCTTGCTGCCCTCGCAGGCCATGCCGGCCGCCAGGGTCACGGCATGCTGCTCTGCGATCGCAACGTCGAAGTAGCGCTCAGGGTAGCGCTCGCTGAAGTCGACCAGGTCCGAGCCTTCCTTCATTGCCGGGGTAATGCCCACCAGGCGGTTGTCGGCGGCGGCCATGTCGCACAGCCACTGGCCGAACACTGCGGAGTATTTCGGACCGCTGGCTTTCTTCGGCGCAGCTGGCTTGTCGGCCGGCTCCAGCTTGGTAATGGCGTGATAGCCGATCGGGTCAATCTCGGCAGGGGCGAAGCCTTTGCCCTTCTTGGTCACCACATGCAGGAACTGCGGGCCTTTCAGGTCACGCATGTTGCGCAGGGTGGCGATCATGGTGGGCAGGTCGTGGCCGTCGATCGGGCCGATATAGTTCCAGCCCAGTTCTTCGAACAGTGTGCCTGGCACCAGCATGCCCTTGGCGTATTCCTCGGTGCGACGGGCAATTTCCCAGGCGCCTGGCAGTCGCGACAGCACTTTCTTGCTGCCTTCGCGCATGCTCGCGTAGGTGCGGCTGGAGAGGATCTTGGCCAGGTAGTTGGACAGGCCGCCGACGTTGCGCGAAATCGACATGTCGTTGTCGTTGAGGATCACCAGCATGTCGGCATTGACTTCCTGGGCGTGGTTCAACGCCTCGAACGCCATGCCGGCGGTCAGCGCGCCATCACCGATCACCGCGATCGACTTGCGTGCGCTGTTCTGCAGACGGGCAGCAATGGCCATGCCCAGCGCGGCGCTGATCGAGGTGCTGGAGTGGCCAACGCCAAAGGTGTCGTACTCGCTTTCGCTGCGGCGCGGGAAGGCCGCGATGCCGTCCTTCTGGCGCAGGCTGAGCATGCGGTTACGACGCCCGGTGAGGATCTTGTGCGGGTAGGCCTGGTGCCCTACGTCCCACACCAGCCGGTCGTCCGGGGTGTCGAACACGTAGTGCAGGGCGATGGTCAGCTCGATCACGCCCAGACCGGCACCAAAGTGCCCACCGGTCTGCCCGACGGTGTAGAGCAGTTCCTGGCGCAGTTCGTCGGCCAGCGTCTCCAGGTCGGCTTCGGCCAACCGGCGCAGGCCGGCAGGCGTGTCAGCGCGGTCGAGCAACGGCGTGACCGGGCGTTCGCGGGGGATCTCTTGAAACGTCGTGGGCATCAGGCGAGTCGTTATAGGTGTGTGAAGACGCGGCAGTTTACCCCATTGTGGGAAAAGTGCCCATTCGACCACAGGTTACGCGGTCCCCTGTGGGGGCGGGTTTACCCGCGAATGCGTCGGCAAATTCAAGATCGCATTCGCGGGTAACCCGCTCCTACAGGGATCGGTGAAGCTGTTTAGTTACGGCGTTCGACGATGTAACGCGCCAAGGCCCGCAGCGGTTCGGCCGTTTCGCCGAACCCTTGCAGTGCAGCCAGCGCCTGGTCGCGCAGTTCGATTGCATAGGCTTTGGCGGCTTCCAGGCCCAGCAGGGCCGGGTAGGTCGGTTTGTCACGCGCTATGTCTGCACCTTGGCGTTTGCCCAAGGTAGCAGTGTCGCTTTCCACGTCGAGGATGTCGTCCTGCACCTGGAATGCAAGGCCAATGGCCTGTGCATAAGTCTGCAGGGCATCCAGCTGCGCCGGTTCGGCACGGGCACTGGCCAGGGCGCCGAGGCGTACGCTGGCTTCGATCAGCGCGCCGGTCTTGTGCCGGTGCATGAACTCCAGCGCCTGCTGGTCCAGCTTCTGGCCCACCGAACCGAGATCGATCGCCTGGCCGCCAACCATGCCGGCCGGGCCGGCAGCTTTGGCCAGTACCTGAACCATGGCCAGGCGAATGCTGTCGATCTGAGGGCTCAGGCATGGGTCGAGCAGGGCACTGAAAGCCAGGCTCTGCAAGCCGTCGCCCGCGAGGATTGCGCACGCTTCGTCAAACGCCTTGTGGGTGGTCGGCTGGCCGCGACGCAGGTCGTCGTCGTCCATGGCCGGGAGGTCGTCATGCACCAGCGAGTAAGCATGGATCAGCTCTACCGCGCAGGCTGCGCCGTTGGCCTGTTCGGCCGGGGCGCCCAAGGCTTCGCAGGCCGCATAGGCCAACAGCGGGCGCACGCGTTTGCCGCCGTTCATCACGCTGTAGCGCATGGCGGCGTAAAGGCGTTCCAGCTCTTTGCTCGGGGCGATGAACAGCGGTTCGAGGGCTGCGTCGACTCGGGCCTGGCAACTGGCCTGGTAGGTGCCAATCATGCTTCCGGCTCCGCGTCGAAGGGCTGGGCAGCCAGTTCACCGTCGCGCTCCAGCAGAATTTGCACCTTCTGTTCGGCCTGGGCCAGGGCGCCCTGGCAGTCACGGGTCAGGGCGATGCCTTGTTCAAAGGCGGCCAGCGACTCTTCCAGCGACAACTCGCCGTTCTCCAGGCGCTCGACCAGTGCTTGCAGGTCTGCGAGGGATTGCTCGAAATCGAGGGAGGCTTTTTTGCGGGCCATGGCGACTGTCTCGGTGGCATTCAGAACGGCGCGACACTAGCAGAGCGGGGCGGGGGGAGCAAACTTCCGGCAACTGCATCGGCTGATGCAGACCGATGGAGGAGCGGCCCTGTGTCGCGAAAGGGCCGCTCACACAAGGACCGCAAAGCGTCCCGGTTCGGTGGATCAGGCCGGCTCTGCTTCCCGTTCCAGCATCGCCTCACGGTACCGCGCCAGCTCCTCGATGGTCAGCACCGGCAAATTGTACTGCCGTGCATATACCGCCACCTGCTCGCCACGGGCCATGCTGCCATCGGGGTTCATCAGCTCGCACAAGACCGCTGCCGGGCGCAGGCCGGCCAGGCGCGCCAGGTCTACCGAACCTTCGGTGTGCCCACGGCGGGTCAGCACACCGCCATTGCGGGCGCGCAGCGGAAAAACATGCCCCGGGCTGACGATATGGCGCTGTTCGGCGCTGGAACGCAGTGCTGCGTCAATGGTGGTGATGCGGTCCTGGGCGCTAACCCCGGTGGTGATACCTTCGGCCGCCTCGATGGTGACGGTGAAACCGGTGCCGTGGCGGGCCTGGTTGTTCTGCACCATGGGTGCCAGTTGCAGTTCGTCGACGGTGGCTTCGTCCAGGCAAAGGCAGACGATGCCGCTGCAATCGCGAATCATCATGGCCATGGTCTGCAGCGTAATGTTCTCGGCGGCGGCAATGATGTCCGCTTCGTCCTCGCGGTCGTCATCGTCGAGCAACAGTACAGGGCGCCCGGCCTGGAAGGCGGCGATGGCGGCGGAAACAGTGGGAAATTGCGTGTGGTGCTGGGTGAACATGAAACGCTCCTCGTGAATGATCGATGAACGTCTCGGGGCGAACAAAATGCGCGCGCAAGGGCGCCCGGATGGCCCCTGCATGACGCCTTCTTTCATCCGGACTATGACCGTCGGCTCTGGAGTTGCACCAGATCTGCTGACCCCCGACATGGTCGGGGCGCTCGCGGGCTCATCTTTCGATTTACCGCCGGTGGGGACTTACACCCCGCCCTGAAGACCGACCCAGCATACAGCACAGGGCCACCCCAGTGGCAACCCGCGGTTCTACTACCTTCGACGAGACTTGCAGCAGTAACCATCTACCCCTTTGCACTTGCCGCAGCGCTTACCTTCGTGACGGTCACATTGGCAAACCTAGGAAACGAACCGTCATGTCCTCTCTCTATCCTTTTACCGATACCGATCTCCATCTCGCATTCAGAAAGGTCGTCGACACTTTGTTCGACAAGAAGCGCGACTACGTCGACGGCGTGCTCAAGCCCAAAATGCTCATCATTGCCGGTACACAAGGCTCGGGTAAGACGTACTTGCTGGAAAACACGCTGCTGAAGAGCGGGCGCTACGACAATTATGTTCGCCTTTACGAAACCCATTTTCGTGAACTGCACCCTCATTATCGGGCGATGGAAGACAAAGGCGTGCTGCATGTCTATGAGCATACCGAGTCGTTCATCTGGCGACTGGGGGCCATGATTTGCACGTATGCGATGGAAAACAAATACAACATCATCATGGAGACCGCGCTCGACAGCCCTCATTTCGCTGATTTTCCACCTGAAGCCGCCCGGCAGGGCTATCAGAGCGAGGTCCATCTGATAGCGTGTCAGAAAGAGTTCAGCCACTGGTCGACCCTGGACCGTGTGGTCAACAGCGTTGGCAATCATGAGATCGAGCGTGTGGTCAGCCTGACGCAGATCGAAGAGGCGCAAATCAATGGCAGGTCCATCATCGATGCTTTCGAAAACGCCTGTATCGAGGTACCGGGTTCCGAAATCGTGATCTATCGACGTGGCCTGGAGACGGAAAAGAACAGCCTGCCGGTCTGTTACAGCACCTGTCCTGAAAAAGGGCTCCTCGTGCCCCAGCAGACCTACCAGGGCAGAGCATTCTTCCGCGGGGCAGACCTGAAGATCAACTTCAAGGTCCAGCGCAGTCCCCAGGCCGATTTCCCCTGTTCCTATATTCAGTATGCGCAGGTGGTGCATGCCGGCCTGCTGGGTTCGGAACACCGTCGGGCGATGGCCGAACTCAATTGCAAAACCCTCGGCCAGGCTCAGAGGCTGATGTCGCAGTTGCCTGTCGATGTCTACCGCGAGCTGTGCCTGTACGTGCTCAAGTACGCGCAACGTTGAGCCGGGCAGGCACAGGGCTGGTCACTGGCCAGACATGCCTTCGATCACCCTGCGCAGGGAGGCGCCCAGCATGGGCCCATGCCCCAGACCCTCGAAGCGCTCAAAGCGCACGTCGAGGCCTTTGATCGCGGCCAGATCTGCCGCCAGTTGGCGCGCAGGCAACTCGTCGTTCTCGTGCGGCGAACCATGCGGGCTGGCGGGCTCCTGCCCGCCGCGCATCAGCAACAGGTGCGGGCGCGCCTCGCCAAGGCGTGAGGGAAGCCCTTGCGCCTCCCGGACAATCACACCATCGCGCCACCACAGTGACGGGCTGGCAGCAGCGTAAAGGCTGAATTCGCCGGGGCAGGTAAACAGTGCGTGAAGCACAGCCAGGCCACCATAGGAGTGCCCCCACAGCGTCTGTCGTTGCGGATCGATCGGCGCCACAGCCGACACCATCGTGCGCATGCGCCCGGTCAGAAGCTTCAGGAACGCATCGACCCCGCCGCTGGGCTGGCCGGTCAGCGGATCACGCTGCTGCACCTGCTCCGGCAGCGCCGGGGTATAGTCCAGCGTGCGGCCGGCCCTGTCGATGCGCAGTTCGGTCCGGTAACCCACCGCCACCAGCAGGGGCGCCTGGCCCGCGGCGAGCCTGTCCAGTTGCTGCTGATCCAGCGTCCCCAGTGCAGCATTCCCATCGAGCATCCACAGCACCGGGTACCCCGATGCTGGCGCTGGACGATTCGGCTTGCCAACCCACAGGCGGTAGTGACGCAGGCCATCGGCCGAGTCCAGATCAAGCTGGCTGAAGTGATAGGCCAGGTCCTGGCGCTGTAACACCGACGTGTCCATCTTCTGGTCATGCTCGGGCTGGGCCAGGACAAGAGGGGCCGCCAGGGCAAGTGCCAAGGCCAGCATCAGGGTCTTCTTGCTCATCGGGCGTCTCGTCAGGGCTTTGCAAGGAGCGCAAGGCTTGAGCGCCCAGATGATAACCAGTCCCGATCGAGCGTAAAGCGCATTAACTTTCTAAACAGTCTCAGGCCGCAGGCAAGGTCATGTGCAGGCACAGGCCCGGGTGCCCATTGCTGGCCCACAACCGCCCGCCTTGCAGTTCGATGGCGCGGCGGGCGATAGCCAGGCCCAGGCCGAAGCCTGCGCCACTGTCGGCCAGGCGCTGGTAGGGCTTGAAAATGCGCTCAAGGTCGGTATCCGGTACGCCTGGCCCTTGGTCGCTCAGGCGCAGGTGCCAGCATGCGCCCTCGCGCCAGCCATCAAGGCTGACCCGGCCTTCGGTCGGCGAGTGGCGAATGGCATTGCGCAACAGGTTTTCCAGGGCCTGGGCCAGACTGTCCAGATGGGCCTGCAGCAGGCAGTCAGTGCCAAGTGAACACGGCAGGCGCGCACGGTCCCAGCCGCTTTCGAAACAGACGTCCTCGCACAAGGCTTCCCACACGGAAAGCACCAATACCGGCTCGGTCGACAGGCTGGGTTGTTCGGTGTCCATCCACGCCAGGTCGAGGGTGTTTTCCAGCAACTTCTGCATGTCGGCCACCTCACGGTCCAGGCGCTCGCGCAACTGCGGCGGTGGCAAGTCGCTGTCATGGGCGATGCGCAGCCGCGCCAGCGGCGTGCGCAGTTCGTGAGACAGCGTGCGCAACAGCAGGCGCTGTTGCTCAAGGCTCTGGCGCAGGCGCCCGGCCATGTGCTCGAAGGCCTGAGCCAGTTCGCCCAGCTCATCACGGCGTTGCTGCAGGGGCAGGGCGGGGCTGTCAAGGTCATCGGCCCGCAGGGCGTCGGCGCGGTCGCGCAGGCGGTTCAGCGGCACGACAAGGTGCCGGTATAGCGCAAGGCCCAGCAGCAGGGCCAGCAGCGCGGGGGCAACGCCATGAGTCACCACATGGGTCCAGGGCGTCAGGCCTGTGGGTAGCAGCCGTTCGGGCAATTGCAGCACCAGGCGGCCATGCTCGGGGTGTTGCGGAAATTCGATGCTGACGTATGGCAATTCATCCTGCAGGCGCCGGCTCATCGGCCAGTCGAGCTTGCGCATGAATGTCAGGTGGCTGGCTTCCTCGGCGCTCAGCGGGGTGGTGCCAAGGCTCTGAAGGTGTGGGCCTATCACGGCCACCCAGGTGTCCTCGGCCAGTGCCACCTGCTTGCGCCAGGCTTCGGTGCCGGCTGCGCCGTCCTGCTCCCACGCCTGTTCGGCCTGTTGAGCATAACGCGCCAGGTAGTCCTGGTCGGCCTGGGACAGAAAATAGGTACTGCGTTCCACCGAAAGGCCCCAGGTCCAGATGAGCCAGATCAGCAACAGGCAGAAGCTGACTTGCAGCAAGGCCAGTTTCCACAGCAACGGGTGGCGACGCATCAGGCCTGCTCCGTGTCGACCAGGATGTACCCTTGGCCACGCACGGCCTGGATCTGCAGGTGCTGGGCGTTGATGTCGGCCAGTTTGCGGCGCAGGTTGCACACATGCACATCCAGGCCTCGGTCCAGTCGGGTATAGGCCCTGTGCAGCACGGTCTGGTACAGGAAGGGCTTGCTCAACGCTTCGTCGGGGTGGGCCAGCAGCGTGACCAGCAAACGGAATTCGGAAGCGGTAAGGCCAGCGGCGTTGCCGTTGTGGATAACGTCCTGGCGGTCGTGGTCCAGCATCACCTCCCCCACGTCGGCACGCAGCGCCGTACCACGATCGAATGCCACGCGACGCAGCAAGGCATCTACCCGTGCGTCCAGCTCTGCCAGGCTGAAGGGCTTGGGCAGGTAGTCGTCTGCACCACGGGTGAAGCCGCTGATGCGATCCTGCTCGGCCCCTAGTGCCGACATCAGCATGACCGGCACGGCCTGCTGGCGGCGCAGGGCGTCGAGCAGGCTGAGGCCGTCGATGCCTGGCAGCATGATGTCCAGCAGCACCAGTTCGAACTGCGATTGCTGTATGGCATTCAGGGCCTGGGTGCCGCTGGCGCAGGCGTGCACCTGGAAGCCGCGGTTGCGGAAATGACGGTCCAGGTCCTGAAGCAGGCGTGGGTCGTCTTCGGCAAGGAGAAGTGAGGTTGGCACGGCGAGCCTTGATGAGAACTTTTATCAGTTGCGAATCATCCCACTGGCTGCAGGGAAAGGGCAACGCCTTGATGTGTTAAGAAGGTTAATCCTGCTGCACCCTGGTTTTCGCTCCGGTATCGTTCGCAAAAAGCAACTTGTTTCGTTTGCGATTCAATATCATTTGGGCGAAGGGTGTGTCATGACCGGTTTCAAAAGTGTGGGCAGCTTACAGCGGGTTCGGGGATGGCTGGCGCTGGGGTTGCTGGCGCCGTTTTCTTTATCGGCAGTGGCCGAAACGGTAGCGGCCCAGGTGGCGGCCGAAGACAACTCGCTTGATCTGCCTGCATTGACCATCGAAGGCAACCGCCTGTACGACATGCTGCCTTCGGAAGAAACCGGCGGTTACAGCGTCGATGCCGCTACCGTGGGCACCAAGACGCCGGCAGCGCTCAAGGACATCCCGCAGTCGATCACTGTCTACACCCAGGACTACGTCAAGGATCGCCAGTTCGTGCACCTGGATGACCTGGCCAAGTACACCGCTGGCCTGCGCACCCTGACCAATGACAGCGGCCGCTCGTCGATCTACGCCCGTGGCTACGAGTACAGCGAGTTCAATATCGACGGCCTGCCGGCGCCCATGGCCAGCATCTTCGGTACTGTCCCGTCGTTGGCGGCGTTCGACCGCGTCGAAATCATGCGCGGGCCGGCCGGGCTGTTCAGCAGTACCAGCGAGCTGGGTGGCATCGTCAACATGGTGCGCAAGCGCCCGACCGCCGAGTTTCAGGGGCATATCGAAGGCAGCTACGGCACCTGGGACACCAATCATGAGGAAATCGACCTGAGCGGGCCGCTGGACGAGGCCGGTCGCGTGCGCGGGCGCTTCATCGCATCCCGTGACGACACCAATGGTGAAATGGACTACAACGCCAACACCAGCAACACCTACTACGGTGCGCTGGACATCGACCTGGACGACGCCACCACCCTGTCGTTCGGCCTGATGCATGAAGTGAAGAACATCACCCCGCACAACGGCTACCCGGCCACGTTGTCCGGCGAGGTGCCCGACTTCAGCCATTCGCGTTTCCTGGGGGCCGACTGGAACTACTTCGACGGCAAGACCACTGACCTGGTCGCCGAGCTGACCCACCGCTTCGACAATGGCGGTTACGGCCGTGTCGCGGCCCGTGGCTCGCACCGCGACACCAACTATCTGTACGCCTTCACTGCAACCAATGCCACCACAGGCGCCAACTCCGAGCGCGCCAGCGCCCGTGATTTCACGCAAGACACTTATTCGCTGGACGCCAGCTACAGCCAGCCGTTCGAGACCTTCGGGCAGGTAAGCGAGTTTGTGGTCGGGAGTGACTACAAGAACTACGACACCGAGTACCTCAACGGCACCACCAATCTCGGCGCGATCAACGTGAATACTTACTCGCCGAAGCAGTTCGCCAAGCCGTCGCCCAACTACAGCACCGAGACCGGCATGCAGGAAGAGGAGTACGGCCTGTACTCCAAAGTGACCTTCCGCCCGGTGGAACGCCTGGCGCTGATTGCCGGTGGCCGCTTCAGCTGGTATCGCGGTGACTTCTACACCACCACCCTTAGCAGCGGCGCCACCACCAATGACAGCAAACGCGTCGACGGCCACTTCACCCCTTATGGTGGCCTGGTCTATGACCTGACCGACAACCACGCGCTGTACGCCAGCTATTCGCAGGTGTTCAAGCCGCAGTCCGACACCGACAGCAATGGTCGGGTGCTGAAACCGCGTGAAGGCGAGCAGTACGAGTTCGGCCTCAAGAGCAGCTACTTTGGCGGCGACTTGAATACGCGCTTCTCGGTATTCCGCCTGACCGACAAGAACCGCGCTACCACCGTGTACGATGCTGATGGTGTGGCCACCACCGACTCTGTTGCATCCGGCAAGACCCGCGTGAAGGGCGCGGAAGTGGAAGTGAGCGGCAAGCTGACGCCAAACTGGGAACTGCTGGCTGGCTACACGTGGATGGAGACCGAAACCGTCAAGGGGGACGCCGAAACCACGTTCTTCATCATGCCGCGCAACCAGGCTTCGCTTTGGAGCAAGTACACCATCAGCCAAGGGCCGCTGACTGGCTTGGCCGTGGGTGGCGGTATATCGGCGATGAGCAACTTCCATTCCGAGAGTGGCGGCGTGCGTATCGATGCACCGGGCTATGCCACGGTGGACGCGATGCTGTCTTACCCGGTGACTTCGAAGCTGACGGCCACCCTCAACGTCAACAACCTGTTCGACCGGGACTACCTGTCGCGGGTGGGGTCTACCTCGACGTTCAACTTCTACGGGCCGTCGCGCAGCATGATGGTTGGGGTGCGGTATGACTTCTGACGAAGTCTGTGGCTGCTAGGTGCGCCATAAAACAAGGCCGCGCCGGCAAAGGGCGCGGCCTTCAGGCTGAATGATGAGAAGCGTGGGAGCGTATCTGCACCCTCGGGTATCAGGGCCATAAAATTGTGAGGCCGCGTGTTAATAAGTAGCGTGCTTTTAATTCAAGAAAATTAAATCTACGCGGGGTGCCATTGATGCTTTATTTCCTGCCATTGGGTGTCTGACAACCACTTGTCTGCCACCGGAAAGAAAATATTCTCCTCGGCATCCATATGGTCATAATATTTCTTGATGAAGTCTTCGATCGTGTCGGCGATTACTCTCGCTTCTTGCGTTGACTGCTCCAACATCTTGAGCTGTCCGGCAATTCGCTTGAAGGCTTTATGATCTTGCTCGATCGCCATGACCCGTTGGTGAATCGGTGCGTCGGTTGCCAGCAAGGCCAGCCGAATAAGCTCTTCATTTTCATGGTGGTGTCGCTCTGCATCACCATGCAAGGCTTCCAGCTGCTTAAACAACAGCTTGCAGTCATCGGCACCCGCGGATCCGTGCCTTATCCTCTCCAGTAACTCTTTGATCTGAGTAATTTTGGTAGCCACCTCATGATGATAGGCGTGCAGCTCTTTCAACATGGCGTTCATGCTAAGTCCTCATCACTACACCAAGCCGTTACAGATTAAATATTATTATTAAGCAATCTCCAAGGATAGCTGCACGTGTCGGCCTACATCTAATCCTTTAATTATAGTCTAGTGCGAAACGCTCACCTTCAAAAAAGCCGCCCCCTTGGAAGATTTCGAAATATCAATTTGATGTCTCTATGCATTGCAAGAAGACGCAGGCACACCAGGATCGCTTGCGTGCTGTCCTTGAACAGCGGGGGGCTGAGCACAACAGGAGGTGCAAGGGGCTGCGTGCTATGCACGTAGGTCGGGGGTGGATACCCGCGGATTGTGACTGCTGTTTTTAAAGGCTTGTTAAATTAAGAAGCCGGCTTATGGTTGGTTTTTAAAAACTATTCATATGATTAGTATTGGTTTTTAACCTTTTTAAAGCGTTGAAACCCGCCACTTTTGGGTCGTTTTTGACCGGCTTTTTCTGCGACTTATGACGGCTGATTCATGGGAGGATCGTAATCAGCCTTCATGGGTATGCTCCGCACCATCACGGTGAATAGGCTTCTTCTGAGCCGGCTTTGAGTGGTGATCACTGCCGGTTTCGTCATGGCCGTGGTGTTCAGGTGCGGGCTCTGGTGATGGTGATTTGGGATGGTGTGCCTCTGCATGTCCCCTGTCATGATGATCTCTCCCCGAGACTGCCTCTGCAGGGTGATTGGGCACGTTGTCGCCGTGTTGGCCTTCATGGCTGTGCATTTCACTTTCACCTCCACCATGCTGGTGACCGCCACTGATCGCTACCATCGCGTTGTACTGTTGGGCGTTCATCTGGGGTAGTTGATCCAGAAATGCAACGAGTCCCCAGATGTACTCATCGCCCATGCTCTTGCCCCAGGCAGGCATGCCAGAGGCTTTGATGCCGTGCTTGATGGTCCAGAATGCTACGGCGGGTTTACCACCGATCCCAAGCTTGCCAAGGTTGGGAGGAGACGGATAAAGCGCCTGGCTGAGCTCTGTTTTCTCGACGCCAGGGGCAAGATGGCAACCGATGCACATGGCGTTGTAGTTGCCGGCGCCGACACGAATCAGGTTTTCATCCTTGAGGTTCGGTACCTCGATGTTTCTTGCGCGTACCTCAATGGAGCGATCCCGAGCCATGACCAGAAATGCATGCACTGCAGGGAAATGCGGATCGTCAGCGCCGACGTTGACCAGGCCAAGGTAAGCTGCACCCAATACCCCTGCACTGGCCGCGGCACCCGCTACTACGAGCGTTGTAATTGTTCTTTTCATGTAAGGCTCTCAAAACCACATGCGGATACCGGCAACGAAACGCGCTTCATCCACATCCCCACCCTCATCGCGGATGAAGTCTGCGGTCTTGCCGTAGGAGCGGCTCCAGGTGACGCCTATGTAGGGTGCGAACTGACGGACGATTTCATACCGTAGCCGCAGTCCGACTTCGGTATTCGCGAGGCCGGAACCTACGTCGCGCGCGGGATCGTTCTTGCCATAGAAATTGGCTTCAACTGTTGGCTGCAGGACGAGGCGATTAGTCAGGAGAATGTCGTAGTCGCCTTCCAGACGAGCGGCGGTCTGACCGTTTTCACCGATGAATGCAGTGGCTTCGGCTTCGAAGTCGTAAAGTGCCATACCCTGAATACCGAACGCCGCCCAGGTCTGGGGGGATTCGGGTTTGAAGTCCTGGCGCACCCCGGCAACCACATCCCACCAGGGGCTTATAGAACGGCCATAGAGGACTTGCAACTCGGCATCTTCAGTGACGCCGTTAGTGCGTTCACCTTCGGAGCGGAGCCAGAGCCGGTTGATATCGCCGCCTATCCAGCCAGAAGCGTCCCACGACAGCGCACTGCCGTCGTCTGCGTCCTGATACTCCAGTTGATCCAGCAAGAAGAAGCTGTTGATCGCGCTGTCGTGCATCTGATGCCCGCCCAGTGGGGGGAAGGCCGCTTGGCGGTCCGCGTCCGTTAGTTCGGGAATCGGGGTACGGCTGCTGGTCGCAGGCTCGCCAGAGCCATGGTTCATCGTAGAGTGATCCATCGCCCCATGGTCCATGCCTGGCATCGAGTCATGCGACGGGGCCCTGCCCATTTTCATGGACCCGTGCCCCATTGCCGAATGGTCCATTTCGTCAGCGGCAAAGCTGGGCACAGCGCCTAGCATGCCGGCTGAAAGGGTCAAGGCCAGCAGCGATGGTCGCGCCAGGCTATTGGCCATCTTTCCCTGCCTTAGCTTTGTCGCTGCCATGTGATTCCATCATTTTTTTGTGGTCCATGCCCTTCATCGAGTCATGGTCCATACCCATCATGGATTCATGATCCATGCCCTTCATCGAGTCATGATCCATACCCATCATGGATCCATGATCCATGCCCTGGGAACCTTTGCCTTTCGCAGCATCGGCAGTTTTCTGGGCGTGCTGCTCATGGTCATCGCTGGACCACGACAACGGGGCATAAATAGCAAACAGGCCAGCCATCGCAGCGGAGAGGAAAAACGTGCTTCGTTTCATTGGTTTGCTCATCTCGGATCTCCCGTTCATTCGTCCACACGGACTTCTCGGAACATGCCCGTTTCCATATGGAACATGAGGTGACAGTGATAGGCCCAACGCCCCAAAGCATCCGCAGTTACGCGATAGCTTCGTTTTGAGCCTGGTGGCATGTCGATGGTGTGTTTTCGAACCATGAAGTTGCCGTTCTCATCCTCCAGGTCGCTCCACATGCCATGAAGGTGGATGGGGTGAGTCATCATGGTGTCGTTAATCAAGGTGATACGAAGGCGCTCTCCGTACTTGAGGCGCAGGGGGGCGGCATCGGAAAACTTGATGCCGTCGAAGGACCAGGCGAATTTCTCCATGTGACCCGTCAGGTGCAGCTCGATATTCCGGCTAGGCTCTCGTCCATCTGGGTCGATGAAGGTGCTCCGCAGGTCTGCATAGGTCAGGACGCGGCGGCCGTTGTTACGTAGCCCGATGCCCGGGTCATCCAATTTTGCCGTTGGGGTCATCGTCTGCATGTCGACCAATGGGTTGTTGAGCTCTGAGTCTGGATGACTCTGCATTTCCTTACTCATGCCGGCCATGCTGCCGTGGTCCATGCCAGCCATCTTGCTGTGATCCATGCCGGCCATGCTGCCGTGGTCCGTGCCAGCCATCTTGCTGTGATCCATGCCGGCCATGCTGCCGTGGTCCATGCCAGCCATCTTGCTGTGATCCACGCCGGCCATGCTGCCGTGGTCCGTGCCAGCCATCTTGCTGTGATCCATGCCGGCCATGCTGCCGTGGTCCGTGCCAGCCATTTTGCTGTGATCCATGCCGGCCATGCTGCTGTGGTCCATGCCCATATCATTCATGGAAATGAGGGGGCGTGGGTCAACGGTTGGAACAGCAGCTTGCAAGCCTTCACGGATGGCCAGGGTGCCCCTGGAAAAGCCCGTACGGTCCATGGATTGAGCGAAGATGGTGTATGCCTGTTCGTCTTCTGGCTCAACAATGACATCGTAGGTTTCGGCTACTGCGATACGGAACTCGTCGACCGAGACCGGATGGACATACTGCCCATCCGCTGCAACCACTGTCATTTTCAGGCCAGGAATGCGTACATCGAAATACGTCATGGCGGAGCCGTTGATGAACCGAAGCCGGATTTTCTCGCCAGGCTTGAAAACACCCGTCCAATTTCCATCCGGAGCCTGGCCGTTCATGAGGTAGGTGTAGGTATACCCGCTCACATCCGCGAGATCAGTGGGGCTCATCTTCATCTCGGCCCACATCTTGCGATCGGCCATCGCAGCAGACCAGCCCATTTCGCTTACGTCGTTGACGAAGTCACCCACGGTCCGCTTGTGGAAGTTGTAGTAGTCAGACTGCTTCTTAAGCTTGGATAGAACGTGGGCAGGGTCCTCATCCGTCCAGTCGCTTAGCATAACCACGTAATCCCGGTCATAGGCGAAAGGCTCGGGTTCTTTCGCGTCGATGACCAGTGCGCCATACACCCCGACTTGCTCCTGGAAGCCCGAGTGGCTGTGGTACCAGTAGGTGCCGTTTTGATGGAGTTTGAACTTGTACTCATACATGCCATCTGGTGCGATGCCATGGAAGCTCAGGCCTGGGACACCGTCCATGTTCGCCGGCAGGATGATGCCGTGCCAGTGGATCGAGGTGTCCTGTTTCAAGCGGTTGCGCACACGAAGCGTAACGATATCGCCTTCACGCCACCGAAGCGTTGGGCCAGGTACAGAACCATTGATTGCCATGGCTGTCCGTTTTGCACCTGTGATATTCACCGGCAGTTCACCGATGTAGAGATCAAAGTCGGTGCCCGTCAGCACATTCGGCTGGCCAGGACTGGTCAACGCCCACACTGGCATGCGCCACATGCCCAACCCGCCGAGTATTCCGGTAGCAGCCAGGCCTTTGACGAAGGAGCGTCTGGTGGTTTTACTTTGCATGCCGTTGCGCCCACTCATATGGATTGCTGGTGTCCAGGCTGCTGGATGTAGCAACCTACGGTTTCAATAGCGCTCCCATCAGCCTCGACGACGTTCAAAAGAGCACAAGCTTTACGGGGGAAAGAAGCTCGACGCTGCCATCGTTTTGATGCTGGGGTAATTACATTTTTGGAAGCGCGTCTCAGCAACTCGTGTGCCGGTTTGCTTGCCTTCCTAATCAAGCGGACAGGCCTGATGGCGCTATGCTCAAGGACAATCTAGCTACCTGATGCTGTCAGATAACTGAGCCCGACATTACTTTTCTGTCAGCTTCCCGTGGGTTGCGTTACTTGCTGCAAACTGAAAGGGCCAAGAGCAGGGGGCAATTTCTTCATTGCGAGTAATGGGCAGGGCTTCTCCTTGGCGCAACGGGTAAAGAAGACCGAGTAACCTCGTACCAAGGAACAGCACTTCGCTTGCGCCTCAATACGCAATCACTCACAAACTACGATGAAATGCTGACGCGATTCCGTGTATCACGCTGCTCGACAGTTCTGGGGTGATCAAGCTATTGAGCCGTCAATGGCTTCGACGATGCTATCCCGAGATTTTCAGGCCAAGTGAGAAATAGCTTGCCTTCATTCTCATGCCGACTTGGCACAGATAGATGCGGGGGATGTGCTTTGACAGAGCATGGGCTGACCTTGGCCTAGCACAAATTCTCTTTTACTTCAGAGGGTTAGGAATTAAAAAGCCGGCTTGTGGCCGGCTTCTCGGGGACGCTTCCGACTAATTTATGGTAAGTCGCAATCGCCTTAACTGTGTGGCCATCAAGGGCCTGAAAGAGATGGCAGATGCCCGTGTGGGATATCGCCGAGCCCTCTGGAACGCGGCTCGCGCCGGTCGGGGCTTAATGTGCGGCGTAGCATACAAGGGCGGGCGGCGGATGCCCAGCAAAAAATTGCCCAGGGCGCTTCAACTGGGCCGCTGCTGGCGGAAATGTGACCAGTGGAACACCCAGCCAAGAATTTCCAGGCCCTGCGCCTGACGCTGGGCAGCGGTGTAGCGTTCGACCGTGTAGTTGCGCCGGTCATGGCTGTGCAGGTACAGGGTGCCGTGCGGGCCAAGACTGAGGTTGTTTACCCTGAGCATGCCGTTTTGCAGCAGGGCATAGGTTTCGCCCTCGACCACCCGGGTCATGCCCAGATCAATGGCCAGGGTAGCTTCCAGGGGAATCAGCGGGAGCATGTTGCTGGCCGGCATTGCCAGGCAGATTGCGTTGCCGGCTTGCACACCCAAACCCTTCAGGGCTTTTGCCGGCAAGCGCAGGTGCTTGCTGCTCACTGGCGACAGCAAGCCGTTGCTCACTTCGTAGTAGGGCACCTTCAATAACCGGCCACGATGGCTCGACAGCGGGGTAAGCGGGTTGGCGGGCACTGGCCGTGGAAGGCCGTTGCGCAGGAGTGGATTGGGGTGTTTGGGGCCTTCACCGGTGCGCAGCCAGCGTCGGTGCACACAGAACAGATCGGCCAGTTCATCCAGCCGGGCCAAAGGTACACCGCGTTTGAACCAGTTGTTGACGTGCTGTGCTGTGACGCTGCGCTGGGCGGCGAAATCGGAAGGGGTCAGGCCACATTCTTGGAGCAGGGCCCTGAGGCGGTCGCCGGAAGTGTTCATGGCGGCGAGTGTAGCGGCGAATTGCCAGACAGGATATGAACCGGATGTTGACGGGGTTTGTATGAAAAGTGGTTGTTTGTAAGGCTCTGGTGTAGGACGGCGTAGGATTTATTACCAGTAATGTGCGTATTGCCCATTCCTGCATAAAAAAACCCCGCCTAAGCGGGGTTTCTCCTGCAATCGGAATCAGCCCTTGTAGGCAGCGACCGATTTGGTGATCGCGGCACGGGCGGCGTCGGCGCCTTCCCAGCCTTCGATCTTGACCCACTTGCCCTTCTCGAGATCTTTGTAGTTGGCAAAGAAGTGCTCGATCTGCTGGATCAGCAGGGCTGGCAGGTCGGTGTATTCCTTGACGTCAACGTACAGCTGCGACAGCTTGTCGTGAGGAACAGCGATGACCTTGGCGTCGCCGCCACCGTCGTCGGTCATGTTCAGCACGCCAACCGGACGGGCGCGGATAACCGAGCCTGGGGCCACTGGGTAAGGGGTAACCACCAGCACGTCCAGCGGGTCACCGTCGTCAGCCAGGGTGTTCGGGATGAAGCCATAGTTGGCTGGGTAGAACATTGGGGTAGCCATGAAACGGTCGACGAACAGCGTGTCGCTGTCCTTGTCGATTTCGTATTTGATCGGCGCGTGGTTGGCCGGGATCTCGATGGCGACGTAGATGTCGTTCGGCAGGTCTTTGCCCGCCGGAATCTTGCTGTAGCTCATTGGGCAGTGCCCCCGTGTTTGACCAAAAAGTGGCGGCGATTATAGGCACATTCTGCCGGGGCATGCCACGCTTGGCCTGATGTGCGGGCCCGTCAGGCGTGGCTTTCGCGGTACTCGGGGTGTTCCGCCTGCAGCTGGCACAGGCGCGCCAGCGGGTCTTGCCGGTAGAACAGCGACAACTGGCGGTAGACCTGTGGATAAGCCTGATGAAGCAGGTCGGGGGCACTAAAGAAGTACTCGCTGGTAACGGCAAAGAACTCTGCCGGGTTTTCCGCAGCGTAGGGGTCGATGGCGGTTTCGGCGTCGGGGTTGGCGTCCAGTTGGTGGTTGAGGTCGTCGTAGGCCTGCTGCATGGCTGTTGCCCACTCATCAACTGGCATGCTGCTGTGCAGCGGTGGCAGGCCGTTGGCATCGCCATTGAGCATGTCGAGCTTGTGCGCCAGCTCATGGATGACCAGGTTGTAAGCCTCCCAGCCACCACTGGCCTGCACGCCGTTCCAGGCCAGGATGATCGGCCCCTGCTGCCACGCCTCGCCGCTGTGTTCGCCGTCCCACACATGCTCAACGCCGCTGGCATCGCGATGGCGTTGCGGGCTCTTGAAGTCGTCTGGGTACAGGATGATTTCGTGGAAACCCTGGTACCAGTTCAGCTCACCCAGGTGAAGCAGCGGTAACTGTGCCTGGGCGGCCAGCATCAGGCGCTGCTCGTCGTCCAGCTCGACACCGGGCAGGCAGGTGAGGTGCTT
This sequence comes from Pseudomonas sp. CIP-10, assembly GCF_020911845.1. Classification (NCBI taxonomy): domain Bacteria; kingdom Pseudomonadati; phylum Pseudomonadota; class Gammaproteobacteria; order Pseudomonadales; family Pseudomonadaceae; genus Pseudomonas; species Pseudomonas sp. CIP-10. The sequence goes on from NZ_CP087160.1 coordinate 649,007, forward strand.
GTCGAGCAGGAACAGGATGCAGGCTTCGCGCAGCCAGCGGTCTTCAGCGTCGCTGATGCCGTCCAGCATCGGCAGCCGCTCGCGTACGGCCTGCCATTGCTGTGGCGTGATCGGGTAACGCGCCAGAGTACGCTTGCGCCGCCAGGCGCTGAATGACCACATGCCGTTTGTTCTTTACCTGTTCAGTGAGCCTTGGCCGTACGGCCCAGGCGCCCACGCAGCAAGCCGAGAATCATCGGCACCAGCGACAGGATGATGATGCCCACCACCATCAGCGACAGGTGCTGCTTGATGAACGGCACGTTGCCGAAGAAGTAGCCCAAGGTGACCAGGCCGCCGACCCAAAGCAGCGAACCGGCAACGCTAAAGCCGAGGAAGCGTGGGTAGTGCATGTGGGCGATGCCCGCGACGAACGGTGCGAAGGTGCGCAAGATGGGCAGGAAGCGCGCCATGGTCACGGTCTTGCCGCCATGGCGTTCATAGAAATCGTGGGTACGCTGCAGGTAGTCGCGGCGGAAGATCTTGGAGTTGGGGTTGTTGAACAAACGCTCGCCGGCTGTTCGGCCGATCACGTAATTGGTGCTGTCGCCCAGGATTGCAGCGGCCATCAGCAGGCCGGCCAGCAGCACCGGGTCCATGCCGCCACCCGCCGCCACGGCGCCGGCGATGAACAGCAGCGAGTCGCCTGGCAGGAATGGCATCACTACCAGGCCGGTTTCGCAGAAGATCACGGTGAACAGGATGGCGTAGATCCAGGGACCGTAATTGGTGACCAGCAGATCGAGGTAGGCATCGAGATGCAGGATAAGGTCCAGCGGGTTGAAATCCATGTACAGCACCTGTGTTCTTGGGCGTAGGCTTGGTTACCGGGGGGAGGGTAAATTTTCACACATGACAGGTGAGCCATTATACGGCTAAGTCAGGAACATGCCCGGAGAGTTTGTAGCGGGGGGTTACGGTAGAGGGGTATTCCTTTGCCAACCGCTTCGCGGGCACGCCCGCTCCCACAAGGATCACTACCTTGCTTGTGGAAGCGGGCGGTGCCAGTCAATCCTGGCTGATTGGCAGGATGTAGCTCTTGAACTCGGTATCCTCACGAAACCCGATGGATTCGTAAGTCTTGTGCGCCACTTCATTGTTCGCGCTGGTTGACACGCGCATGCGCACGGCATTGGTCTCCTTGGCCATTTTCTTCGCTTCGCGAATCAGGTGGTCGGCGACCAGCATGCGCCGGGAGTCCTCGGCTACATAGATATCGTTGAGAATCCATACCCGCTTCAACGACAGCGACGAGTAGCTCGGGTACAGCTGGCAAAAGCCCAGCAGTTTGCCGTCGTCATCATCCGGAAGTGCCAGGTAAATCACCGATTCGTCCCGCTTCAGGCGCTTTTCCAAAAAACTGCGCGAGCTGTCGGGGTAGGGCAGTTGCCCGTAGAACTCACGGTATTTGACGAACAACGGGGTGAGCAGGTCGAGGTGTTCCAGGGTTGCTTTGATGATGCGCATGTGCGGCCCTCAGAGTCCATTTGGGAAACAGCGGAATGCCAGCAGCGTTCAAGGGCATGCTGCCCAATGCACGGCACAAGTGCAATCCGCCTTCCGTGACAGGTTTTTTACTCTTTGCCGAGCAGGAAGTTACCTTTCTGGCTGGCGCTGTCTTCATTCTCCAGGCTATGGACCTCGGCTTCGTCCTTCAGATTCACCCCGGAAAGCTGGCGCCGGCAGGCTTCGCGCATCAAGTACAACAGGCGGTGCGCCGCCATGCCATAGCTCAGCCCCTCCAGGCGGATATTGGAAATGCAGTTGCGGTAGGCATCGGTCAGGCCGACCTTGGGTGCGTAAGTGAAATACAGGCCAAGGCTGTCGGGCGAGCTCAGCCCCGGGCGCTCGCCGATCAGCATCACCGTCATCCGGGCGCCCAGCAGCTCGCCGACCTCGTCGGCCACTGCCACGCGGCCCTGCTGCACCAGTACCACCGGGGCGCTGGTCCAGCCGTCGGCGGCAGCCTGTTCGTCGAAGCGGGTCAGGAACGGTAGCGTGTGGCGATGCACGGCCAGTGCCGAGAGGCCGTCAGCCACCACGATGGCCAGATCGACGCCGCCGGGGTTGGCCTGGGCGTGCTGGCGAAGCGTCGTAATCGAGTCTTCGTTCAGCCGCCGTCCAAGGTCCGGGCGCTGCAGGTACTGGTGGCGGTCGCTGGCAGCGCTGTGCAACACCAGGCTTTCGCGCCCGCGGTCACTCAGCTGGCTGGCCAGGCCGGCGTGGTCGAAAGCCAGGTGCACGGCATCTCGTGCCTGGGCATGGGCGAACTGGAAGTCCAGCTGCGCCCCGGTCGGCAGGCTGGTGCCGGTGCGGCCCAGGGCGATGCGCGCCGGGGTCAGGTTGCGCAGGGCCAGCCAAGGGTTGTCGGGGGTAGGCGTGCGATGGTCCATGGTCGTCCCTATGCAAGCTGTGCCAAGGCCTGGCGGAAAGCCGGCGGCAGGTTGTCACCGAAGCGCACCCGGCCATCGGCCTGGGTGAAGATGCCGGTGCGGGCCAGCCATGCCTCGAATTCCGGGCCGGGCTTCAGGCCCAGGGTCTGGCGCGCGTACAACGCGTCGTGGAACGAGGTGGTCTGGTAGTTGAGCATGATGTCGTCGGAGCCGGGGATGCCCATGATGAAGTTGATGCCGGCCACACCCAGCAGCGTCAGCAAGGTGTCCATGTCGTCCTGATCGGCTTCGGCATGGTTGGTGTAGCAGATATCGCAACCCATCGGCACGCCCAGCAGCTTGCCGCAGAAATGGTCTTCGAGGCCGGCGCGGATGATCTGCTTGCCGTTGTAGAGGTATTCCGGGCCAATGAAACCGACCACGGTGTTGACCAGGAACGGCTTGAAGTGGCGAGCCACGGCATAGGCGCGGGTTTCGCAGGTCTGCTGGTCGACGCCGTGGTGGGCGTTGGCCGAGAGCGCGCTGCCCTGGCCGGTTTCGAAATACATCAGGTTCTGCCCGAGGGTGCCGCGTTTCAGCGACAGACCCGCTTCGTAGCCTTCCTGCAACACGTTCAGGTTGATGCCGAAGCCGGCGTTGGCCGCCTCTGTGCCGGCGATGGACTGGAACACCAGGTCCAGTGGCACGCCGCGGTTGATTGCTTCAATCGAGGTGGTGACGTGGGTCAGCACGCAGGACTGGGTGGGGATGTCGTAGCGCTGGATGATGGCGTCGAGCATTTCCAGCAGGGCGCAGATCGAAGCGATGCTGTCGGTGGCCGGGTTGATGCCGATCATGGCGTCGCCGTTGCCGTACAGCAAACCGTCGAGAATGCTGGCGGCAATACCGGCCGGTTCGTCTGTCGGGTGGTTGGGTTGCAGCCGGGTCGACAGGCGCCCGCGCAGGCCCATGGTGCCGCGGAACCGGGTGACCACGCGGATTTTCTGCGCCACCAGCACCAGGTCCTGCACGCGCATGATCTTCGAAACGGCAGCGGCCATTTCCGGGGTCAACCCGGGCGCCAGGGCGCGCAGGCTGTCTTCGTTGGCTTCCTCGCTCAGCAGCCAGTCGCGCAGGCCACCCACGGTCAGGTGGCTGACCGGGGCGAAGGCCTGGGCATCGTGGGTGTCGATGATCAGGCGGGTCACTTCATCTGCTTCGTAAGGGATCAGTGCTTCATTGAGAAAGTGCGTCAGCGGAATATTGGCCAACGCCATCTGCGCGGCGACGCGCTCACCGTCGTTGCTGGCCGCGACACCTGCCAGGCAGTCCCCGGAGCGTGCCGGGCTGGCCTTGGCCATCACGTCCTTGAGGCTGTCGAAGCGGTAGACCAAGTGGCCGACCGTGTGTACGAAACTTGCCATACAGAATCTCCAGAGCCGCGGGTTGCCCCGCGGCGGGTGGCGGCGATCAGTGCAGGGCCTCTTCGGCCTTCTGGATGGCGGCGAATTCCTCTTCCGGTGTGCCCGCAACCAGGTGGTGGCGGCTGTAGAAAGCAAAGTAGGCAATTAATACCGCATAGATCACTGCAGCGCCAATGACTACTCGCGGGTCAACCAGGAATCCGGCGACCACGGCGATGCACGCCAGCACCAGCGCCAGGCCGGATGTGAAGATGCCACCCGGGGTGCGGTAGGGGCGTTCCATCTTTGGCCGGCGGATGCGCAGGGTGATGTGCGCAGCCATCATCAGCACGTAAGACAGGGTAGCGCCAAACACTGCCACCAGGATCAGCAAGTCACCCTGGCCCGTCAGCGACAGGGCAAACCCGATGATGCCAGGGATGACCAAGGCCAGTACCGGGGCCTTGCTCTTGTTGGTTTCCGACAGTTTGCGCGGCAGGTAACCGGCGCGGGACAGGGCGAAGATCTGCCGGGAATAGGCATAGATGATCGAGAAGAAGCTGGCGATCAGCCCGGCCAGACCGACCAGGTTGACGAACCCGCCCATCCAGGTGGAGCCGCCGTAGGCCTTCGACAGGGCTTCGACCAGCGGGTTACCGGAGGCCTTCAGCGCCTCGGAGCCTGCGCCGCCTGGGCCGACCACCAGGATCAGCAAGGCGAAGGCCAGCAGTACCAGCATGGCGCCGATCAGGCCGCGTGGCAGGTCACGCTTGGGGTTCTTGGTTTCTTCTGCGGCCAGCGGCACGCCCTCGACGGCAAGGAAGAACCAGATGGCGTAGGGGATGGCTGCCCACACGCCGACATAGCCAAACGGCAGGAAGCTGCTGGCGCCGACGGCGTCCGTTTTGGCGATGTCGAACAGGTTGGCTGCATCAAAATGGGGCACCATGCCTATCAGGAATACGGCCAGGGCAATGGCGGCGATGGCGGTGATGATGAACATCAGCTTCAGTGCCTCACCCACGCCGAAAATGTGGATGCTGATGAACACGATGTAGAACGCCAGGTAGATCATCCAGCCGCCGATACCGAACAGCGATTGACAGTAGGCGCCGATGAACACCGCGATGGCGGCAGGGGCGATGGCGTATTCGATCAGGATCGCCGTGCCGGTCAAAAAGCCGCCCCAGGGGCCGAAGGCACTGCGGGCAAAGCCATAGCCACCGCCAGCGGTGGGGATCATCGACGACAGCTCGGCCAGCGAGAAGCACATGCACAGGTACATGGTTGCCATCAGCAAGGTGGCCAGGAACATGCCGCCCCAGCCGCCCTGCGCCAGGCCGAAGTTCCAGCCGGCGTAATCGCCGGAAATGACGTACGCCACGCCCAGGCCGACCAGCAGTACCCAACCGGCGGCGCCTTTTTTCAGTTCACGTTGCTGGAAATAGTCAGAGCCGACTTTCTCGAAGTCGACGGAAGAGCCTGCCGGCGATCCGGCGGAATGTTCGCTTGGCATAGATTCACCTGTTTTTTTTCTTGGTGGCCGGAAGGGTTCCGGGCCGATGGTGATGGGTGCTGCAGGAAGCGAGCCAGAGCGGCTGGTGCACGGTTGCCGCCCTGGGTTTAAGGTATGCCGGCCTGGCCTCTTCGGGGTTGAACCCGCTCCTACAGGCATTGCGCAAGATTCAACACCAGCGCAGGACCTGTAGGAGCGGGTTTACCCGCGAAGAAGGCGACGCGGTCTAGAAGAAGCCCAACGGGTTGATGTCGTAGCTCACCAGCAGGTTCTTGGTCTGCTGATAGTGATCCAGCATCATCTTGTGCGTCTCACGCCCAACCCCCGACTTCTTGTAACCGCCGAACGCGGCATGCGCCGGGTACAGGTGGTAGCAGTTGGTCCACACACGGCCAGCCTTGATGCCGCGGCCCATGCGGTAGGCACGGTTGATGTCGCGGGTCCACACACCGGCGCCCAGGCCGAACTCGGTGTCGTTGGCAATCGCCAGTGCTTCGGCTTCGTCCTTGAAGGTGGTGACGCTGACCACCGGGCCGAAGATTTCTTCCTGGAACACGCGCATCTTGTTGTTGCCCTTGAGCAGGGTCGGCTGGATGTAGTAACCGGTAGCCAGCGAACCTTCCAGCTTCTCGACCTTGCCGCCGGTGAGCAACTCGGCGCCTTCGTCCTGGGCGATCTGCAGGTACGAGAGGATCTTTTCGAACTGCTGCTGCGAGGCCTGGGCGCCGACCATGGTGTCGGTGTCCAGCGGGTCGCCGCGCTTGATCTGCAGCACCTTCTTCATCACCACTTCCATGAACTGCGGATAGATCGACTCTTGCACCAGGGCTCGCGACGGGCAGGTGCACACTTCACCCTGGTTGAAGAACGCCAGCACCATGCCTTCTGCCGCCTTCTCGATGAAGCTTGGCTCGGCCTGCATGATGTCTTCGAAGTACACGTTCGGCGACTTGCCACCCAGTTCGACGGTGGACGGGATGATGTTCTCGGCGGCGCATTTCATGATGTGCGCGCCGACCGGGGTAGAGCCGGTGAAGGCGATCTTGGCGATGCGTTTGCTGGTGGCCAGGGCTTCACCGGCTTCGCGGCCATAGCCTTGCACTACGTTGAGCACGCCAGGTGGCAACAGGTCGCCAATGACTTCGAGCAGCACGGTGATGCCCAGCGGCGTCTGTTCGGCAGGCTTGAGCACCACGCAGTTACCAGCGGCCAGTGCCGGGGCAAGCTTCCAGGCAGCCATCAGGATCGGGAAGTTCCAGGGGATGATCTGCCCGACCACGCCCAGTGGCTCGTGGATGTGGTAGGCCACGGTGCCTTCATTGATTTCGGCAGCGCCGCCTTCCTGGGCGCGGATGCAGCCAGCGAAATAGCGGAAGTGGTCGACCGCCAGCGGAATGTCGGCGTTGAGGGTTTCGCGGATCGGCTTGCCGTTGTCCCAGGTTTCGGTAATGGCCAGCAATTCGAGGTTCTGCTCGATACGGTCGGCGATCTTCAGCAGCACGTTGGAACGATCCTGCACTGAAGTGCGGCCCCAGGCGTCGGCCGCAGCATGGGCGGCATCCAGGGCCTTCTCGATGTCTTCGGCAGTAGAGCGGGGGAATTCAGCGATCAGCTTGCCATTCACCGGGGAGGTATTTTCGAAGTACTGCCCCTTTACCGGAGTAACGAACTCACCACCGATGTAGTTGCCGTAGCGGCTCTTGAAGGAAACCTTCGCGCCTTCGGTACCGGGATGTGCATAACGCATGGTGTGTCTCCTTGGTATTGTGCTTTTTAGGGAGTTGGAAAGCATAGAGCAAGGGTTGGGCCAGTGTTGGCCACGCCAGGCAAATCAATGACTTGAGTCATTTTTACGGGGCTGATCAAGGGCCGCTGTACCGGTGCCGGTACGCCTGGGGTGACATTTTGTGCCGTTTGCGACACATCACAGGCGTGTGCATTGCAAAGCCTACCCGGGTGGAGGATGCTGGGCTGACGCTCTATCTGCGGAGAATTACAACAATGCAGAGCAATCACTTCACGCGCCATGCCCGGCAGGTGCATAGCGTTGCCCATGGTGGGGCCGGGGAGGGCGGCAGTGACCCGTCCATCGCCCGCTCCTGGCTGCGCTGCCTGGAGGATTACCACCTCGACCCGGCGGTGATCGAAGCGCCGGTGGTGCTTGAGCATGGGCGCCTGCTGGAAAGCCGCGAGCGCCTGCATCAGGTGCTGCAAATTGCCGACCATGAGATGAACAGCCTGCACCAGCAGCTTTCCGGCGCAGGCCACGCGGTGCTGTTGACCGACGCCCGTGGGGTGATCCTCAATTGCGTCAGTACCCCCACCGAGCGGCGCAGCTTCGAGCGTGCGGGGCTGTGGTTGGGCGCTGACTGGAGCGAGGCGCGCGAGGGCACCAATGGCATCGGCACCTGCCTGGTCGAGCGCCAGGCGCTGACCATCCATCAGAACGAGCACTTCCGTGGCCGTCACACCGGGCTGACCTGCTCGGCCAGCCCGGTGTTCGACCCGCATGGCGACCTGCTGGCGGTACTCGACGTGTCCTCTGCGCGCCCCGACGTATCGCGGCAAAGCCAGTTCCACACCATGGCGTTGGTCAACCTGTCGGCAAAGATGATCGAAAGCTGCTATTTCCTGCGCCATTTCGAGCAGCAATGGTTATTGCGTTTTCACCTGCAAGCCGAGTCGGTCGGCCTGTTCAGCGAAGGCTTGCTGGCGTTCGACGGCGATGGGCGCATTTGCGCTGCCAACCAAAGCGCACTGAACCTGCTGGGCACGGTACGGGGCGGCGTGCTGGGCAAACCGTTGGCGTGCTTTTTCGCGTGCAGCCATGACGAAATGTTCAGCCGTGCCACGCCCGGCGGCAGTACTGCCTGGCCGCTGCGCACCCTGGACGGTCGCCAGGTGTTCGCCAGCCTGCGGGGGCAGGCCCGGGCGCCGGTGTGGTCGGTGCCGGCCGCCCAGCCGCGGCCCGCAGGTGAAGTGGAGCCGCTGGTCTGTCTGCTGGACCCTGCGTTGCAAAATGATTTCCGCCGCAGCGTGCGGGTGTTCGAGCGCGATGTGCCATTGCTGCTGCGCGGCGAGACCGGCTGTGGCAAGGAGGCCTTCGCCCAGGCTGTGCATCAGGCCAGTGAGCGGCGCGGCAAGCCGTTTGTCGCCATCAACTGCGCGTCTATCCCGGAAAGCCTGATCGAGAGTGAGCTGTTCGGGTACCGCGGCGGCAGTTTTACCGGCGCGCGCAAGGAGGGCATGCGCGGCAAGCTGTTGCAGGCCGACGGCGGCACCTTGCTGCTGGACGAGATCGGCGATATGCCGCTTGCCCTGCAAACCCGACTGCTGCGGGTACTGGAGGAGCGCCAGGTGGTGCCGATCGGGGGAGAGCCACAGGCGGTGGACGTGCGCATCGTCAGCGCTACGCACCGTGACCTGCTGGAACGGGTTGAACAGGGCAGTTTCCGCGAGGACCTGTATTACCGCCTCAATGGCCTGGAGGTCGCGCTGCCGGCGGTGCGCGAACGCAGTGACAAGGCGCAGTTGCTGGACTTTCTGCTACGCCAGGAGACGCAGGGGCAACGGATAGACATCGAGCCCAGGGCGCGGCAGGCGCTGCTCGCATTTAACTGGCCGGGGAACGTGCGGCAGATGCGCAATGTGCTGCGTACCCTGGTAGCGCTTTGCGAAGATGCCCGCATCACCTTTACGGACCTCCCCGCAGTCATTCGCGCCAGCCCACCTCCCGTGGGGGCGGGCGAGCCCGCGAAGATGTCCGACCAGGCAATAGAGGGCGAGGGCGTTGCCCTCGTTCGCGGGCAAGCCCGCCCACACAGGTCCGGCGGTGCCGCTGAGATTGTGGGTGAATCTGGAGGGACCGAGGTTCTGCTCGACGCAGAGCGGCAAGCGCTGAAGGAGGTACTGGAGGCAAAACACTGGCATCTCACCCGTGTCGCCGAGCACTTGGGCATCAGCCGCAATACCTTGTATCGAAAACTGCGCAAACACGGCATTACCAGGGGTGACTGAGCGAAACAGCGGGTGCGATTTGTCGCGCCCTGGGCTACCCTGCCTCGATGTTTTGCGAGGTCGACCATGCATATTCACATTCTCGGTATTTGCGGCACTTTCATGGGTTCGCTGGCGGTGCTGGCCAAGGAACTTGGCCACCGCGTCACTGGCTCCGACGCCAACGTCTATCCCCCAATGAGCACCCAGCTCGAAGCCCAGGGTATCGAACTGACCCAAGGCTATGACCCGGCCCAGCTGGATCCGGCGCCAGACCTGGTGGTCATCGGCAACGCCATGTCGCGCGGCAACCCAGCGGTTGAATACGTGCTGAACAAGGGCCTGCCCTACGTCTCCGGCCCGCAGTGGCTGGCCGACCACGTGCTGCAAGGCCGCTGGGTGCTGGCCGTTGCCGGTACTCACGGCAAGACCACCACCAGCAGCATGCTGGCCTGGGTGCTGGAGCACGCCGGCATGAGCCCGGGCTTCCTGATTGGTGGCGTGCCGCAGAACTTCTCGGTGTCGGCCCGCTTGGGCGACACGCCGTTCTTTGTGGTGGAAGCCGACGAGTACGACAGCGCCTTCTTCGACAAGCGCTCGAAGTTCGTCCACTATCACCCGCGTACCGCAATCCTCAACAACCTTGAGTTCGATCACGCGGACATCTTCCCGGACCTGGCCTCGATCGAGCGGCAGTTCCACCACCTGGTGCGGACTATCCCCAGCGAAGGCCTGGTCATCCACCCGACCACCGAGCAAGCGCTGGAGCGTGTGATCGGCATGGGCTGCTGGACCCCTGTGCAAACCACCGGGGAGGGCGGCCAGTGGCAAGCCCGCCTGCTCAGCCCAGATGGCTCGCGCTTTGAAGTCCTGTTCGAGGGCGAAGTGCAGGGTGTGGTGGACTGGGCGCTGACCGGCCAGCACAACGTCGCCAATGCCTTGGCCACCCTGGCAGCAGCGCGTCATGTAGGCGTGGTGCCGGCCATGGGTATCGACGGCCTGAGTGCGTTCAAGAGCGTCAAGCGGCGCATGGAGAAGGTTGCCGAAGTACAAGGTGTGACCATCTACGATGACTTCGCCCACCATCCGACCGCCATTGCCACCACGCTCGACGGCCTGCGCAAGCGGGTGGGGGAGGCGCCTGTGATCGCGGTGATCGAGCCTCGCTCCAACTCGATGAAACTCGGTGCCCATCGTGACGGCCTGCCAGAAAGCGTCAACGACGCCGACCAGGTGATCTGGTATGCACCGGCCAACCTCGGCTGGGACCTGGCCGCCACCGCTGCGCAGTGCAAGGTACCCAGCGTGGTGGCCGACAGCCTCGAAGCGATCATCGAGCGGATCAAAGGCCAGGCTCGCCCAGGCACTCATGTGGTGATCATGAGCAACGGCGGCTTCGGCGGCCTGCACGGCAAGCTGGCCGAGGCGCTGAAGTGAACGGGCCGGAACGCATCACCCTGGCCATGACGGGCGCCTCGGGTGCCCAGTATGGCCTTCGCCTGCTCGATTGCCTGGTACGCGAAGACCGCGAGGTGCACTTCCTGATCTCCAAGGCCGCACAGTTGGTGATGGCCACCGAGACGGATGTTGTGTTGCCGGCCAAGCCCCAGGCGATGCAGGCCTTCCTGACGGAATACACCGGCGCGGCCGATGGGCAGATCCGTGTGTATGGCAAGGAAGACTGGATGTCGCCGGTAGCCTCGGGTTCTGGCGCCCCGGCGGCAATGGTGGTGGTCCCCTGTTCCACTGGCACCTTGTCGGCCATCGCCACTGGCGCCTGCAACAACCTGATCGAGCGGGCTGCCGACGTCACCCTCAAGGAGCGTCGCCAGCTGATCCTGGTGCCACGCGAAGCGCCGTTCTCCACCATCCACCTGGAAAACATGCTCAAGCTGTCGCAAATGGGCGCGGTGATCTTGCCGGCGGCTCCGGGGTTCTATCACCAGCCGCAGACCATCGACGACCTGGTCGACTTTGTCGTGGCGCGTATCCTCAACCTGCTGAACATCCCCCAGGATATGTTGCCGCGTTGGGGCGAGCACCACTTCGGGGTGGATGATTGAAGCGAGCACTGGCGGGATTGCTGGCGCTGGTGATGCTGGGTGGGTGCGCCACGGTGCGCACGCTGGATGCCAACAAGCCCGGCGCACCGGTGGTGTATGCCGGTACCCGGCTGGATTGGTATGTGATCAATGGCGGGTGTTGCCCGCGGGATCATTACGGGGCGGACGCTCCGGCGTATCCGCGCCTGGATCTGCCGGGGAGCATGTTGCTTGATACCCTGCTGCTGCCGTTGTCTTTGCTGACAGCGGCCGGCATAGGCTTCCAGGCTAGCGGCGGCCTGTGATGGCCTTTGCGGGCACAGGCGCAGCCTAGATCCTGCCCAACCTGCGCAATTCATCCGACTCCACAACCCGCACGCCGTCTTCTTCCTCCAGCGCCAACCGCCACAGGGCACGGGCCAGGGTACAAGCCTCGATTCCCCGGTATTTTCCGGGTATGAACCGGGAAAACGGTGCAACTAGCTGTTCAGTCAGCCGTGGCTCCAGTCGCTCGCCCAGCAGGAACGAGGGCCGCACGATGGTCAGCTGTGGCCAGTCCTGAGCCTTGAGCGCTTCTTCCATCTCGCCCTTGACCCGGTTATAGAAAATTGACGACTTAGGGTCGGCGCCCACTGCACTGATCACCAGCAGATGCCGTGCGCCCATTTCCCGGGCACGCTTGCTGAAGGCGACCACCATGTCCAGATCCACTGCGCGGAAAGCCGATTCGGAACCCGCCTGCTTCAGTGTGGTGCCCAGGCAGCAGTACGCGATGTCGACCCGCCCGGCCAGTTGCGGAAGGAATACCGCCGGGTCGCCCACCGGGTTTTCCAGGTGCGGGTGCTCGGCCAATGGCCGGCGTGTAGGCGCCAGGACACGGGTGATGGTGGGCTCGTTGAGCAGGCGGTCTAGCAGGTGTTCACCGGTCAGGCCGGTGGCTCCGGCAAGCAGGACATGCTGAGGCGTCAAGTACATGATGTCTCTCCCTTGTTACACACAAGTCTAGTGAGTGCCGGGCATTTTTGCCTGTTCCCTCACGTTGGCCTGTGTGGTGTTACGCAATGCTTCTTCGGCTTGTTGCTGGCGCAGGTGATGCCAGTGCTCAAGCACGGCCGGCGGTGCCCACAGCTGCGGCTCGGAGGCCTCGAAGCCTTCCCTTTGTTCTCTTTCGGCAACGCTGGCACGTGCCAGTTCAAACGCCTGTTTCAGGTCGTCGGTCTGGTTCAGCGCTTCAGCGAACAGGGCATCGCCAAAGTAGGTGAAGTCGGCTTCCTCCGAGCAACCGAAGGAGACGCGGTCGGCCCGGGCAGCGGTCATGATGAGCGTGCGCTCGTCTTTGAGCGGAGCGATATAGCCCCCTGAATAGCAGGCGGAGATGACGATGACCTTGTCGCGATCCTTCAGCGGCGCCAAGGCAGTGGCCAGCTCGTCAGCGGCCAGGTCGGCCAGTTGCAGACGGGGCTGGTCGAGCACCAGCTGGTGGTCCTGGCTGCCATGGCTGGTGAGGTAGATGAACACCAGGTCTTCGGGGCCGCTGCGCTCTGCCAGGGTGGCGGCAGCGCGGGAGAGGTTTTCGCGGGTGGCCATGGGGCGTGTGGCCATGTGGTCGCGGTGGTTGACCAGGGTCACTTGGCCACGGGCGCCAAAGCGCACCTTTAGCAGGTTGCTGACGTAGTCGGCTTCGCGCAGGAATACGCTTTGCTGGCCATCGCCGGCCACGACCAGGCTATACAGCTGGATCGGTGGCGCCGAGCGAGGTACCCGAGCCAGCGCCTCGTCCAGCAGCCGGCCCTGGTTGAGCAACGCCAGGTCCAGTGGGTCTGGCAGCAGCTTGCCATTCTGGTCGCGCACGCGCACGCCGTTGGCCCATGTTCCGCTTTCGACCTTGCCACTGGGCAGAATCAGCCGCCCATGGCCATGGTAGGCATCGTTCAGGAAACCGCCGATGTACTTGCTGCCGTCGGCCAGTTGCAGGCTGCCCTGGCCCGACAGACGCCAGTCGGCGAACTCACCCTTGTAGTGGCTGCCATCGCTGCCCAGCAACTCGCCTTCGCCGATCAGCGAGCCGTCCTTGAATTCACCGATCCACACGTCGCCATCAGCATTTTCGTAGCGGCCTCGGCCCTCCAGGCGGTTGTCCTTGAACTCGCCGATGTACTGCTCGCCATCAACGCTGTCGTAGGTGCCGGCGCCTTGTAGCTGGCCGTTGACGAAGTGGCCGCTGAACTGGTTGCCGCTGGCATCGCTGCGCACCCCGGCGCCGTTAGGCTTGCCCTTGGCGAACAGGCCTTGGTAGCGACTGCCGTCGGCCAGTTCCAGTTGGCCTGCACCGTCGTACAGGTCGTCCTTGAACTGACCGCGGTATGTCTGGTCGGCTTGCTTGAGGGTGCCCTCGCCGTCGCGGCGGCCGTGGCGGAAGGTGCCGCTATAGTGGCTGCCTGGGGTGATCAGGTCACCCAGGCCCTGAAACAGCCCCTCGGCGAACTGGCCGCGGTAGACCTCACCGTTCTGGCCATGCCATTCGCCCTGGCCGTGCCACTGGCCGTCCTTGAAGCTGCCGGCGTACCAGCTGCCGTTGGGGTAGTCGATCCGGCCCTCACCCTGCAGCAGGCCATCGACCACCTGCCCCCGGTAACGCCCACCGTCAGGCAGCCGTGCGTCCGGCGGGAGCAGCGATTCGCCATCGCCACAGGCGGCGAGCAGCAGGACCAGGGTAATGGGGAGCAATGGACGCATGGCGATGACCGGGCAATAGGTCTGCCGAGTATGACGCAGAATGGGATCCTGAGACAGCGAGCCCCTGTGTCGGCGCACAGGCCTTGTACCCGGCGCGAACCCTGTAGGAGCGGCTTCAGCCGCGAACACCGGCGAAGCCGGTGCCCTCCACCGTGTTGCATTGTTCGCGGGCCCGCCCGCTCCCACAGGTGCCACGTTGCCTTCAAGGTGCAATCAGCGCACACCTGGTGAAACGATGATCTTCACGTTCTCCTCTTTGTTGTTCACCAGTTCCTCGAAGCCCAGCTCGACAATCTGCTCCAATCCGATCCGGCCGGTTACCAGCGGGCGAATATCCAGCCGACCATCAGCAATGAAGGCAATCACGTCAGCAAACTCGCCGTTGTACGCCAACGCCCCCAGCACCTGTTTCTCGGTGGACACCAGCTCGAAGAAGTTGAACTCGCTGGGCTCTTCGAAAATACCCACCAGCACGCACTTGCCTGCTTTGCGGAGGGTGTCGATGGCCAGCTTGGCCGTATGTTTGTTGCCGATGCACTCAAAACTCACATCGGCGCCCAGCCCTGCAGTCAGTGCGCGGATTTCCGCCAGGGCATCGCACTGGCTGGGGTCCAGCACCACGTTGGCGCCAACCTCTTTGGCCTTGGCTTTGCGTGCTGAGGACATTTCCAGGGCGATAACCTGCGCTGCGCCCGCGGCTTTGGCGCACATGATGGTGCAAAGGCCGATGGTGCCGGCCCCCACCACTACAACGGTTTGCCCAAGCAGGCTGCCGGCCTTTTTCACCGCGTGCATACCCACCGCCAGCGGTTCGATCAGTGCCCCGGCTTCGGCAGGGAAGCCCTGCGGCAGCCGGTAGAGCAGGTTGGCGGGCACGTTGACCAGCTCGGCGAAGGCACCGTTGTTCATCAGGCCGGTGAACGCCAGGCGTTCGCAGATGTTGTACAGGCCATGGGTGCAGTAATAGCAGGTACCACAATGCTGGCACGCGTCTGCCGCCACCGGGTCGCCTACGGCATAGCCTTCCACGCCTTCGCCAAGCTTGGCGATGTGGCCGCAGAATTCGTGGCCGAGGATGCACTGGCCCTGAATGCCGGTCAGCGGGTGCGGGGCCTCTACCGGGATGAACACCGGGCCGGCAACATATTCGTGCAGGTCGGAGCCGCAGATGCCGCACCAGTCCACCTTGATCTGCACCCAGCCCGGCGCTGGGTCGGCCGGCAAAGGTACCTGTTCGACACGAATATCGTTGCGGCCATGCCAGACGGCCGCGCGCATGTGGGTGTGGCTCAGGTCATTCATTGTTGTTCTCCAGGCTCACGAAAAGGGCTTAGTGCTTGCGCAGGAATGCGAGCAGTTGCTGGTTGACCTGTTCGGCCGCCTCCATCTGCACCATGTGGCCGGCCTCTGGCAGCACCAGTACTTCGGCCTCCAGGCCCTCGGCATGGCTGGCCGGGATGATCGCATCCTTGCCACCCCACACCACCAGTGCCGGGTGATTGCCAAGGACCCCGCGCAAGTCGTGGCGCTGCCGGTCGCCGTCGGCGAGCGCCCCTGCCAGCTGCTGCAGGGCCTGGTCCACACCTTCCAGGCGCTTGAACTTGAGCATGTCCTCCAGCATTTGCCGGGTGACCAGCGCCGGGTCGGCAAACAATTGCACCATCTGCGGTTTGAGTGCATTGCGGTTGGCCGCGGTGACGAAACCTTGCAAGTACTGCCCGTTGATCGCTTCGCCCAGACCGGCGCTGGCCACCAGGCTCAGGCTGGCCACCCGCTGCGGGGCCAGGCGCGCCACGTTGAGGCTGACGGCACCGCCCATGGAATGGCCGGCCAGGTGGGCCTTGGCGATGTCCAGGTGGTCGAGCAGGGCGAGCACGGTTTCGCTCAACTCATCCAGGTCGCCCCGCTGCAGGGCCTTGGCCGACTCGCCGTGGCCCGGCAGGTCGAGGGCGATGACCCGCCGCTCGGCAGCCAGCGCCGGGTGGTTGAACAGCCAGTTGTTGAGGTCACCGCCAAACCCGTGCACCAGCACCAGCGGTGTGCCGCCTTCACCCAGCTCGAACCAGCGCAGCAGGCGCCCGCCGACTTCCGCCTTCTGAGGGGCCGGCCCCTGGCTCTGGTCGGCGCCGCCTTCGGCGACGAACTCGGCCTGGAAGCGCTGTACCACGGCATCGATCTCGGCCTCTTCTGCTTCGCCTTCGACCACCACCGCCAGCAGTGCGCCGACGGGCAGGGTTTCATCCGGCTTGGCCACCTGGCGGCGCAGCACGCCGCTGAACGGCGCTTCGACGCTGCTGCTGATTTTGTCGGTCTCGACGTCCAGCACTTCGTCGCCCTTGCTGATTTCGTCACCTTCCTGCTTGAGCCAGGTGTCCACCCGGCCCTCGGTCATCGACAGGCCCCATTTGGGCATGGTCAGGGTATGGATCTGGCTCATGCGGCACTCCTTGCGGCTTCGATCACCTTGCGCACGGCGGCTTCGATCTTCGCCGCGTCAGGGATGTACAGGTCTTCCAGGGCGTCGGAGAACGGCACCGGGGTATGTGGCGCGGTGACCATTTCGATCGGCCCCTTGAGTGCGCCAAAAGCCTTCTGTGCCACCAGCGCGCTGATGTCGGTGGCCATCGAGCAGCGCGGGTTGGCTTCATCGATCACCACCAGGCGGCCGGTCTTCTCCACACTTTCCAGAATGCTGTCCTCGTCCAGCGGGCTGGTAGTGCGCAAGTCCAGTACCTCGCAGTCGATGCCCTGGCGGGCCAGGTTGTTGGCGGCCTCCAGCGCCACATGCACCATGCGCCCGTAGGTAACGAGGGTCACGTCGTCGCCATCGCGCAAGAAGTTGGCTTCGCCGAACGGTACGGTGTACACCTCTTCCGGCACCTCGCCCTGCATGCTGTACAGCAGTTTGTGTTCGCAGAAGATCACCGGGTCGTTGTCGCGGATCGCCTGGATCAACAGGCCCTTGGCATCGTAAGGCGAGGATGGGCACACCACCTTCAGACCGGGGATGTGCGTCCATAGCGAAGTGAGCATCTGCGAGTGCTGGGCTGCCGCACGCAGGCCGGCGCCATACATGGTGCGCATCACCAGCGGGGTCACGGCCTTGCCGCCGAACATGTAGCGGAACTTGGCGGCCTGGTTGAGGATCTGGTCCAGGCAGCAGCCGGCGAAGTCGACGAACATCAGTTCGCACACTGGGCGCAGGCCCTGGGTGGCGGCACCGACGGCCGCGCCGACGTAGCCGATTTCCGACAGCGGCGCGTCAAGCACGCGGCCGGGGAATTGGTGATACAGGCCTTTGGTCACGCCCAACACGCCACCCCAGGCGTCATCCTCGCCGGGCGCACCGGCGCCGCCGGCGACGTCTTCGCCAATGATGAACACTGTGCTGTCGCGACGCATTTCCTGGGCCAGGGCTTCGTTGATGGCCTGCTGGTAGCTGATCTTTCTTGCCATGGTGGTTCTCCTGTTGTTCTTGTAATCCGCGGCTCAGGGGTAGGCGACGTAGACGTCGGTGAGCAGGTCGGCGGGCTGTGGCTTGGGATCGGATTTGGCGCGGCGTACGGCGTCTTCGATCAGGTCCTCGACGCGGGCGTCGATGGCGTCCAGTTGCTCGGCCGTGAGCAGGCCGGCGCGGGTGGTCTTGTTGCGAAATTGCATGAGGCAGTCGCGGGATTCGCGCAGGTTCTTCACTTCATCAGGGGCGCGGTAGGTTTGCGCATCGCCTTCGAAATGGCCGTAGTAACGGCTGAGCTTGACCTCGATCAGCGACGGCCCTTGCCCGGAGCGGGCGCGCTCGATGGCAGCGCCGGCGGCCTCGTAGACGGCAAAGAAGTCAAAGCCGTCGATGGTGACCCCTGGCATGCCGAAGCCGGCAGCGCGGTCGGCAATGTGGTCGCAGGCTACGGACCAGTTGGAGGCAGTGGCCTCGGCGTAGCCGTTGTTCTCGGCCACGAAGATGCAGGGCAGGTTCATGATCGACGCCATGTTCATGGCCTCGAACACGGCGCCCTCGTTGGATGCCCCATCGCCGAAGAAGGCTACCGACACGTCATCGCGGCCCTTGAGCTTGGCCGCCAGCGCCGCCCCGGCCACCAGTGGTGCGCCGGCGCCGACGATACCGTTGGCACCGAGCATGCCCTTTTCCAGGTCGGCAATGTGCATCGAGCCGCCTTTACCACCGCACACGCCGGTCTTCTTGCCGTAGATCTCGGCCATCATGCCGTATACGTCCACGCCTTTGGCGATGCAGTGGCCATGGCCGCGGTGGGTCGAGGCGATGCAGTCGCTGTCGCGCAGGTGGGCCATGACCCCGGCTGCAGAGGCTTCTTCGCCGGCATACAGGTGGACGAAGCCGGGAATTTCGCCGGTGGCGAACTCCACATGCAGGCGTTCTTCGAAGGCGCGGATGGTCCGCATGACTTCATAGGCATGCAGCAGTTGATCAGTACTGAGTTGATTGGACATCTTGTTGTTCTCCGGGGTTGTCTCAACACGGGTTTGCAGGGTGCAACCGGTGGCCGCGCGGGACGGCCAGCAGGTGGTGGCGGGCGGCATGCGCCAGCACGGCCTCGACGTCCACACTGAGTGGGCCTTGGTGGTCGAGGGTGATGGTGGGGGTGTCATGCTCGGCAAATTCGATTTCGCGTTCGCCGTCCAGGGCCAGGGTGCCGCTGGCGAGGCTCAGGCGCTGGGCGATGCCGGGTGTCAGCGGACCGCAGGCCGTGATGCCGCAGGCTTGCAGCAGGCCGGGCGCCAACGGCGCCAACAGTGCCTGTTCGGCGTCGGGGGCCAGGCGTACCCAGGCGCCGTGCGGGTCTTGCCGTGACACCGGGCACCATAGGCCGCACAGGGCCGACAGGCCGATGGCGTGGGGTTCGGCGAAGCAGGCGAAGACTTCGCAGAGGTCCTCGCTGCGGCTGAGCGCACGGGCACCGATGAAGCGCTGCGGCGACACGGCCACCTCGACCAAGGCCCATTCGGCCAGCTGTTGTTCAGGCACGTTCACCAGTAAGCGTTTGTTGCGGCGCAAGCCGATGCTGGCCGGTACCCGGCCACTGGCAAGCAGGCCACCGGCCAGGCCCGCGCTGGTGGCTTCACGAAGTTCGGGGAAGGCGTTGTTGGTGCCGGTGGACAGGGTCAGCAGCGGCACGTCAGCGGCCTCGGCGGCGACCGCCTTGTGGGTGC
The DNA here is from genome assembly GCF_020911845.1 of Pseudomonas sp. CIP-10. Lineage (NCBI taxonomy): Bacteria > Pseudomonadati > Pseudomonadota > Gammaproteobacteria > Pseudomonadales > Pseudomonadaceae > Pseudomonas > Pseudomonas sp. CIP-10. The sequence continues at coordinate 668,298 of NZ_CP087160.1, forward strand.
CATCACCGCCCAGCACGGCGATCATCGCCACGCCGCGCTCGACCATGCGCCGGGTTGCCAGGCGGGTATCGGCCACGGTCTGGGTCAGTGGCAGGTCGAGGATCTCGATGGCCGGCCAGTGCTGGTCACGGGCCCCTGGGCCCTGGCTGGCCTTGAGCACTGCGGCAGCGATGCCGGTCATGTCGCTGGGCAACAACACCTGGCCAATGCCGGTGGCGCCGAAAGCGGCCAGCAGGCGCTGGATAGCCGAGGCCTTGTCGGTGCTTGAATAGAGCCCGGCATTGGCGGTCAGGCGGCGCAGGTCGCGGCCAGAGGCAGGGTTGGCAATGATCCCGACAATCGGGGCGGGTAGCGGCATGGCGCACCTCGTATTTTTGTTTGCAAGGGCAGGAGCAAGCGGGGTGCCAGCTTTCTTCGCGATGGCTGAAGTGGCCGGGCTAGAGGGTTCTGGTCGTGTTCGGGCAGGTCTTCACGGGTGTGGCGGCGAGACGCCGGGTGCCAGCGCCGGGCCAGCGTTGCCGAGACGCTGAGACGCTGCGTCTCAAGCCAGCCGGTAATCACACAGTGCTTGTCGGGGCATGCCCAGAGGCGCTTAATGGCCGGACAACGATAAAAACAGCAACGAGAACCGGAGGGCCTGAATGCTTGCCGCGAACTCCCGAGCCCATGTGGACTGCGTCAGCAGGGTGTTGAAGAATGCCGACCGCCTGCCGCAGGCGCCGGTACCACCGCTGATCCTCGATTCATGGCGTCGCTCCATGGATGTGTACCGCCTCGACCCCGGTTCCCAGCAGGGGCCGCGGATCCTTTCCCAAAGCCTGCTCAACGAATGCCGCGAACGCGCCGAGCTGTTCCTGCGCATCGCCAGCGATGCCGTGGCGCGCTTGCACGAACGGGTGCGCGGCGCTGACTACTGCGTGCTGCTTACCGATGCCCAGGGGCGCACCATCGATTACCGGGTCGAGTCGGCCATCCGCAACGACTGTCGCAAGGCCGGGCTGTATCTGGGGACCTGCTGGTCGGAAGGCGAGGAGGGCACATGCGGTGTGGCGGCGGTGCTGACCAGCAAGGCCCCGGTCACGGTGCACAAGCGCGATCACTTTCGCGCCGCCTTCATCGGCCTGACCTGCACAGCGGCGCCGGTGTTCGACCCATTGGGCGAGCTGCTGGGCGTGGTCGATGTGTCGGCCTTGCAGTCGCCGGACGATCGGCGCAGCCAGCACCTGATCCGCCAACTGGTCGAGCAGACCGCCCGCGAGATCGAAAACGCTTTCTTCATGCACAGCGCCCAGGGCCACTGGGTGATGCGCGCGCATGGCACGCCGGGCTATGTGGAGAGCCAACCCGATTACCTGCTGGCCTGGGATGCCGATGGCCGTTTGCAGGCAATCAACAGCCTGGCGCGGCAACGGCTGGTGGAGCGCCTGGGGCGCTTGCCTGAGCATATTGGCGAACTGTTCGACATCGACCAACTGCGCCGGGTGAGCGCGTCGTCCGCCCAGCGCCTGCCTGGTCTGGGCGGTTTGTATGGCCGGGTCAGCGCACCGCAGCAACGCCAGCGTGCGCAGCCTTTGCGCCAGGCCCAGGACACCCGTATCGAGCAACACCTGCGGTTGGCCACGCGGGTCAAGGACTGCAACCTGGCGGTGCTGGTACTGGGTGAGACCGGGGCCGGCAAGGAGGTATTCGCCCGCCAGCTGCACCAGCAAAGCCAGCGCTGTGATGGCCCGTTCGTTACCCTGAACTGCGCGGCCATTCCGGAAACCTTGATCGAGAGCGAGTTGTTCGGCTATGTGGCCGGGGCCTTCACCGGGGCTTCCAGCAAAGGCATGCAAGGGCTGTTGCAGCAGGCCGATGGCGGCACGCTGTTCCTCGACGAGATCGGGGACATGCCGCTGAACCTGCAAACCCGCCTGCTGCGGGTGCTGGCGGAGGGCGAGGTGGCGCCGCTGGGTGCGGCGCGGCGGGAGCGGGTGGATATTCAGGTGATCTGTGCGACCCATCGCGATCTGGCGGCGATGGTGGAGGACGGGCGATTTCGTGAAGACTTGTACTTCCGCCTGGCCAATGCCCGCTTTGAGCTACCCCCCTTGCGTGAGCGTGATGACCGGCTGGGGCTGATTCACCAGTTGCTGGCCGAAGAGGCTGCGGCCTGCGGGGTGGAGGTGGTGTTGGCGGATGACGCGCTGCAGGCGCTGCTGGTTTATCGCTGGCCGGGCAATTTGCGCCAACTGCGGCAGGTGTTGCGGTATGCCTGTGCGGTGAGTGAAGGCGGGCAGGTGCGGCTTCAGGATCTGCCGCAGGAGGTGCGCGGTGAAGCGGTTGGCTCGGCTGAAAGCGGGGTGTCGTGCCCGGCACGGCAGTTGTTGCTGGACGCGCTGATTCGCCATCGCTGGAAGCCGGCTGATGCGGCGCGGGCTTTGGGTATTTCGCGGGCGACGCTTTATCGGCGAGTGCATGAGCATCGCATCGACATGCCGCGGATGAAGGGGTAGAGCCCTGGGGGCGCGCTGCGCCCCTTTCGCGACGCAAGGCCGCTCCCACAAGGACGGCGTCAGTCCTGAGGCATGCGCGCAACCTGTGGGAGCAACTGTCTTGCTCAATTTCTAAAAGCTGGCGCGATCTCTGTGGGAGCGGCCTTGTGTCGCGATAGGGCCGCAACGCGGCCCCAGCTTCAGGCAGGCAATAAAACAACCTGGCACAGAGCCGGGGTGCCCACAAGGACGGCGTCGGTCCTGAGGCATGCGCGCAACCTGTGGGAGCGGCCTTGTGTCGCGATAGGGCCGCAACGCGGCCCCAGCTTCAGGCAGGCAATAAAAAACCCCGGCACAGAGCCGGGGTGCCCACAAGGACGGCGTCGGTCCTGAGGCACGCGCGCAACCTGTGGGAGCGGCCTTGTGTCGCGATAGGGCCGCAACGCGGCCCCAGCTTCAGGCAGGCAATAAAAAACCCCGGCACAGGGCCGGGGTTCTGGTACATCACACTACACGATCACTCCTGGTTGGCCAGTTTGTGCTCGAGGTAGTGAATGTTGACGCCGCCTTTGCAGAAACCTTCATCACGCACCAGGTCGCGGTGCAGCGGGATGTTGGTCTTGATGCCGTCGACGACGATCTCGTCCAGGGCATTGCGCATGCGCGCCATGGCTTCGTCGCGGTCCTTGCCGTAGGTGATCAGCTTGCCGATCAGCGAGTCGTAGTTCGGCGGAACCGAATAACCGCTGTACAGGTGCGAATCGACGCGTACGCCGTTGCCGCCCGGGGCGTGGAAGTGCTTCACCTTGCCTGGGCTCGGGATGAACTTCTTCGGGTCCTCGGCGTTGATCCGGCACTCCAGCGAGTGGCCGCGGATTACCACGTCTTCCTGGCGGAACGACAGCTTGTTGCCAGCGGCGATGCTCAGCATCTCCTTGACGATGTCGATGCCAGTGACCATCTCCGACACCGGGTGCTCAACCTGCACGCGGGTGTTCATCTCGATGAAGTAGAAGCGGCCGTTTTCGTACAGGAACTCGAAAGTACCCGCACCACGGTAGCCGATCTCGATGCACGCATCGACGCAGCGCTTGAACACTTCCTGGCGGGCTTTCTCATCGATGCCCGGGGCTGGTGCTTCTTCCAGGACCTTCTGGTGACGGCGCTGCAGCGAGCAGTCACGGTCGCCCAGGTGAATGGCGTTGCCCTGGCCGTCGGACAGTACCTGCACTTCCACGTGACGTGGGTTGGTCAGGAACTTCTCCAGGTAAACCATCGGGTTGCCGAAGGCAGCACCGGCTTCGGTACGGGTGAGCTTGGCCGAGGAAATCAGGTCCTCTTCCTTGTGCACCACGCGCATGCCGCGACCACCACCGCCACCGGCGGCCTTGATGATCACCGGGTAGCCGACGTCACGGGCAATCGCCAGGGCGACTTCTTCGTCTTCCGGCAGTGGGCCATCGGAGCCCGGTACGGTCGGTACGCCCGACTTGATCATCGCGTCCTTGGCCGAAACCTTGTCGCCCATCAGGCGAATGGTGTCGGCTTTCGGGCCGATGAAGGCGAAACCGGATTTTTCCACCTGCTCGGCGAAATCGGCGTTTTCAGCCAAGAAGCCGTAACCCGGGTGAATCGCGGTGGCGCCAGTCACTTCGGCGGCAGCGATGATCGCCGGGATGTGCAGGTAGGAATCCTTCGACGATGCAGGGCCGATGCAGACCGACTCGTCTGCCAGGCCCAGGTGCATCAGTTCACGGTCGGCAGTGGAGTGCACGGCGACGGTCTTGATGCCCAGCTCTTTGCAGGCACGCAGGATCCGCAGGGCAATTTCCCCGCGGTTGGCGATCAGGACTTTTTCGAGCTTCCCAGACATCGTTGGCTCTCCGCGATTCAAACGATGGTGAACAGCGGCTGGTCGAACTCAACCGGCTGGCCGTCTTCTACCAGGATGGCGTCGATGACACCGCCAACATCGGCTTCGATGTGGTTCATCATCTTCATGGCTTCGACGATGCACAGGGTGTCGCCTTTCTTCACGGACTGGCCAACTTCAGCGAAGTTAGGCGAGGTCGGCGAAGGCTTGCGGTAGAAGGTACCTACCATTGGCGAACGGATCAAGGTGCCTTTCAGGGCCGGGGCGGCAGCAGTGGCTTCGGCGGCTGGCGCAGCAGCGGCAACCGGCGCAGCGGCAGGGGCGGCGGCCATAGGCGCCGGTGCGTAGAACTGCTGGGCAGCTGGGGTCTTGCTGTGACGGCTGATACGGACCGACTCTTCGCCTTCCTTGATCTCCAGTTCGTCGATGCCAGACTCTTCCAGCAGCTCGATCAGTTTCTTGACTTTACGGATATCCATTAATCATCAACTCCCAAAGGTTCGGTCAGGGGGCGAAATACAAAAAAACGTATCTGAAACGTTTCTCTCGAACCCCGGCCCACTTAGGCCAGGGTTTTCATCATTTGGGCTGTGCGTTGGCAGCCAGTTGTTCCAGCGCGGACTCCAGGGCCAGGCGATAACCGCTGGCGCCCAGACCGCAGATCACCCCTACGGCAACATCGGAAAAGTAGGAGTGGTGACGGAACGGTTCGCGTTTGTGCACGTTGGACAGGTGCACTTCGATGAATGGGATGCTCACCGCAAGCAATGCGTCACGTAATGCGACGCTTGTGTGGGTGAAAGCAGCCGGATTGATCAGGATGAAGTCCACACCCTCGTTGCGTGCGGCGTGAATGCGGTCGATCAGTTCGTATTCGGCATTGCTCTGCAGGTACTGCAGATGGTGGCCTGCGGCGCGGGCGCGTTGCTCCAGGTCCTGGTTGATCTGAGCCAGGGTCACGGCGCCGTAGTGGCCTGGCTCGCGAGTACCGAGCAGGTTGAGGTTGGGGCCGTGGAGCACCAGTAGCGTTGCCATCTGCGGATTCCTTGGATTTGTAGGGCAATTCGACACAGCGCGGCGAGTGTGCCGTAAAGCAACGGCAAGTGTCCAGTTCCCGGCAATAGCCAGCACGATGTCCGAGGTTCGCGCGAAGTATGTGACCGAATAATTAAATCCGGTCACTCATTTCAGGATTTTTCCCGGCTCGCGGGAAGTTATAGACCGACTTTGCCGCGCACGCGCGTCAGAATCTGCGCAAATTCAACGGCATTTATCTCGCCAATCACCCGATCAGCGGTAATTTCGCTGCCGTTCGCAGCAAAAAACAGCAGGGCGGGGGGGCCGAACAGCTGGTAGCGGTCGAGCAGCGTGCGTTGCTCGGCATTACTGTCGGTGATGTCGAACCGCAGCAGTTTGAAGCCGGCCAGCTGTGTTTGCACTTGCGGTGCATTGAGCACCTCATGCTCGATCACCTTGCAGCTGATGCACCAGTCGGCGTACCAGTCCAGCAGCACTGGCTGGCCGGCGGCCTGGGCTTGCGCCAGGGCTGCGTCCAGAGCATCAGGTGTGGTGATGGTCTGCCAGGCATCGGCTTTTGCCGTCGGGAGGCTGCCGCTGGCGGCCAGTGACGCCCCCGGCAGTGGGCGCAGTGGGTCGCCCTGGCCAGTGAGTGCGCCGTACCAGCAAGCCAGCGCGTACACCAGCAAGGCCAGGCCGAGCAGTTGCGCCAGGCGCTGGGCCGCCGTCTTGACGACGAATTCCAGCGCGCCGAGGAACAGTGCCACACCCGCGGCGAGGAAACCGACCAGCAGCAAGGTCACAGGGCCTGGCAGTACACGGCTGAGCAAACCGATGGCCAGCCCCAGCAGCAGTACGCCAATGGCGTTTTTCACCGTGTTCATCCATGGGCCGCTTTTGGGCAGCCAGGCCGCGCCACCGGTGGCCACCAGCAGCAGTGGCGCACCCATGCCCAAACCCAGGGTGAACAGCTTGAGCGCGCCACCCAGGGCATCGCCGCTGGCGCTGATATAGAGCAAGGCACCGGCCAGGGGGGCCGAGACACATGGAGAAACCAGCAAGCTGGAGAGTACACCGAGCACTGCTGCACCCAGCAGCGAGCCGCCGCGGGTGTGGTTGGCGACGTTGTTCAGGCGGTTGCTCAGGGCCTGGGGCAGCCTCAGTTCGAAGAGGCCGAACATGGCCAGGGCGAACACCACGAAAAACAGCGCGAAAGGTACCAGCACCCAGGCCGACTGCAGGCGCGCCTGCAGGTTCAGGCTTGCGCCGAACAGGCCCATCAGTGCGCCGAGCACCGCGAAGCTGGCGGCCATTGGCAGCACGTAGGCCAGCGACAGCGCCAGGCCGCGCACGCCACCAACCTGGCCGCGCAGCACCACACCGGAAAGGATCGGTAACATTGGCAGGACGCAGGGGGTGAAGGTCAGGCCGACCCCAGCGAGGAAGAACAGCAGCAGCGACTTCCAGTTCCAGCCGTGTTCGCGGGTGGCTGGCGTGTTTGCAACGCCCTCGCCATCGATACTCAGGCGTGCGGTTTCCGGCGGGTAGCACAGGCCCTTGTCGGCGCAACCCTGGTAGCCCACCAGCAGGGTGAAGGCGCGTGGGTCTTTGCGTGGCAACTCGATATCGAGCACGCCGTGGTACACCTCGACGTCGCCGAAGAATTCATCGTGCTTGGCCTCACCTTTGGGGATGTTCGGCGTGCCCAGGGTGATGTCGGCCGGTTCCGTGTGGAACTGGAAGCGGTGGCGGTAGAGGTAGTAGCCATCGGTGGCGACGAAGCGCAGCTTGATGGTTTGCGCATCGGCCTGGACCAGGTTGAGCTTGAAGGCCTCGTGTACCGGCAGAAAGTCGGCGTTGTTGGCCAGCGAAGCGGCGCCAAGGGTGGCGCTTGGGCGGTTGTCGAGCAGGCCTGCGGCGAAGGCAGGGCTGGCCAGCAGCAGGAACAGCATGAAAAACAGGCGACGCATGGCGGACTCGCGAGGTGGAACGTGCTCGGCATAATAACGGATGCGCAGGAATAATTGGCCCGAAACAAACGTAGGAGCGGGTTTACCCGCGAAGCGCTCGATCTCCCAGGCGCAGCACATGTCCCGTCAAACACCACCCAACTGCTACACCTGTCCTGGCGACCACCCCGCTGACTCAGACCCTGAACGCTCGCACGGCCCGGTTCAGCTCACCGCCCAGGCTCAGCAGCTGTTCACCCTGTTCACGCCCCTCGCCAATGCGCTGCAGGTTGTCTTCACCCAACGCGTGAATCCGTTCGCTGTGGTCACGAATCTCGCTCACCGCGCCACTCTGCTGTGCCGTGACATCGGCAATCCGCACCGCTGTATCGGAAATGGTGCGAATGGCACAGACAATCTCATCCAGTGCCCCATCCGCCGCCTGGGCTTGGTTGGCCGTGGCCTCGGCATGCTCCAGTTGCGCGCGCATCCCCGCCACCGAACTTCTGGCGGCCTGCTGCAGGCGGTCGATCAACGCCTGGATCTCGCCGGTAGCCCCCGTGGTGCGCTGAGCCAGTGAGCGCACCTCATCGGCGACCACGGCAAAGCCACGGCCCATCTCGCCGGCACGGGCCGCTTCGATCGCGGCATTCAGTGCCAGCAGGTTGGTCTGCTCGGCAATCGCGCGGATCACCGTCAGTACCCCGCCAATGGTGGCCGACTCTTCCGCCAATTGTTCGATCATGCGGGCGTTGCCTTGCACTTCATCGACCAGCTCACGCAAGCCCGACAGGCTTTGGCCGATTACCGCCTGGCCTTGTTCCACCGCACGCCCGGCATCGCGGCTGGCCTCGGCGGCTGCGCTGGCATCACCAGCCACTTGTTGAATGGTCGCTTCCAGCTCGCCCAAGGCATCGCGGATCTGCCCGGTATCGCCGGCCTGTCGCTCGGCGCCGCCGTGCAGCGCAGCGCTCATGCCGGCCAGGGCGTGGCTGCTGCCGGCCACCTGCTCGGCGTTATGGCGGATGGTGCCGACCAGCTCCACCAGGTACTGACGCAGGCGGTTGAGCGACTCCTGGATGTCGTGCAGTTCGCGGTTGGTCTTGCCCAGGGCGATGGCTTGGGCGAAGTCGCCCTCGGCCCAGCGTGACAGGGCCGGGGCCAGTCCGGTCAGGGTACGGGCCAGGCGCCGTTGCAGCGTGTCGATCAGTAGGGCGATCAGCAGGATCAGGCCGATCATGAGGCCTTGGATAATGCGCACCTCGGCAGCGATTTTCGCATGCTGGCCGCGCACTTCGGGTTCCAGCGCGGCGATGGCCTGTTGTACGGCTTCCAGGTGCTGGCCGGTGGTGGTGGCCAGCGCGACGCGGCGCTCGATCTGTTCGCGGGTGCGTTGCAGTTCGGCCGGGTAGCGGTTGAGCAGGCTTTGCAATTCACGCTTAAGGCCCACGGCAATGTCTTCCTGCTGGGCGCTGCTCTGGGATTCCAGGCCCATCATCGCAGCGAAGTCGTCGGCTCCGGATTCGGCCGTGCGGGTTACGCCGAGCAGTGGCAGGCCGTCGACCGTCTGGGCCTGGGCGCGGATCAGTTGCAGCTCGCGCTCCACCTCGTCGGCCAGCTCCGGGCGGCCGCTGCTGACCAGCTTGTCGCGAGCCAATGACAGCCGCCCCAGGTGCAGGGTGGCGTCGAGCAAGGGCAGCAAGTAGCGATTGGCCTCGGCGTTGCCACTGTCGCGGGCGTAGCTGGCCATCTGCTCGAAGTTCGCCCCCAGCTCCCGCTCGGCTTGCAGCAGCAGGGCTTGTGGGTCGCCGGCCAGCTTACCGGCGGCCAGCAGTTCGTTGGCGGTGAAGGCCTGCAGGCTATCCAGGCTGGGGCGCAACTTCTCGGCCAGCTCTACGGGCCAATCCGTCAGTGCGGCCTGCAACTGCTGGGTCGCCTCCATGGCGGCGGCCTGACGCAGGGCATCGCCGCTGCCCAGGTAGGCCTGGATATTGCGCGCCGCCTGGTTCTGGAACTGCTGAGACAGGCCCAGATAGCGCTCCATCAGCTGGTAGGGGCGCTCGAGGGCGCGCTGCGACCACCACAGGGTGGCGCCCAAGGCGATACACACGGTCACCAGCAACAGGGTGTTGAAATTGGTCAGCCACTTCAGGCGCATAGCCGCGAACTTCCTGCGCAGGGGAGAGGTAGGCGCCTGAAGTTATTGCGATTTTGTGACGGGGTGATGACGCCAGGGGCTTGGTGTCAGAAAAAAGTGGCACAGTGCCTCTATTGGTGTGGCCGGCACAGTGAGTGCGAATCTCAGGGCTCTACACGAACGACGCAATTACGCCCCGCATGCTTGGCCCGGTACAGCGCCTCGTCCGCTGCACTGGCCATGGTCAGTGCATCCAACCCCTCGTCCAGTTGCACCACCCCTGCACTGAAGGTGCACTGCAAATCGCGCGGCTGCGCCGGGTAGAGAATTTCGGCAAAGCGCCGGCGAATTTCGTCCAGCACCTTGTGTGCGGCATCCAGCGCGGTATTGGGCATGACGATGGCGAACTCCTCGCCACCGTAGCGGCCAATGAAGTCGGTCTTGCGCAAGCGCTGCTTGAGGAATAGGGCAAGGCTCTTGATCACGCGGTCGCCCATGGGGTGGCCGTGGCGGTCGTTGATCTTTTTGAAGTGGTCGATGTCGAGCATGGCAAAGCTCAACGGCTGCTGCTCACGGCGGGCGCGGAAGCTGCAGTCTTCCAGCAACTGCAGGATATGGGTGTGGTTGTACAGCCCGGTCAGGCTGTCGCGGACCATGCGTGCCTTCAAATGGCGGGCGCGGGCGGCGCGGTTGCGCACGGTAGTGATCAGGTGGCGTGAGCGAAACGGCTTGGTCAAAAAGTCATCACCGCCTTCGCTCATGGCATCCAGTTGCTTGTCCAGGTCGTCCTCGGCAGACAGGTAGATGATCGGCACACTCACATAACGGTCACTGTGGCGGATTACCTTGGCCAGCTCCGGGCCGGTGCAGGCCGGCATGTACAGGTCGAGGATGATCAGGTCGGGCTGGAAGTCGGCAAGCTCGGCCATGGTGCGGATCGGGTCGGTCAGGCTGCGGGTGAGCATGCCGGCGCCGGCCAGTACACGCTCGGTGTACAGGGCCTGGGTGCGCGAGTCGTCGATGATCAGCACGCGCAACGGGTCGTGCGGGGCGGTGTTGGTCAGCAGTTCGACCTTTTCCAGCAAGCTGGAAGCTTCCAGGCTGCCGGTGAGAAAGTCCTGACCACCGGCGCGTACTGCGGCAAGGCGGGTCGGGGTGTCGGCTTCGTGATGGCTGAAGAACAGCAACGGAATGGCGCGTGCCAGGCCCTGCTGCACTTGGGCGGCCAGCAGCAAGCCCAGGCCGGCGCCGGTGAAGTCGACATCCATGATGATGGCCGAAGGCGGGTACTCGCTGATCGAGGCGAGAAACGCCGCTGTGCTGGGCAACGCTTGCACCACCAGGCCAAAGAATTCCAGTTGCTGGGCCAGGCGCTGGGCACGCTCGTGGTCCTGCAGCAGGATGTACACCGGTTTGCGCACCGGCAGCAGCAGCGGGTCGAGCGGGTCGTCCTTGCGCAGGCCGTTACGCGTCAGCTGTTGGACGGGGCACTGCGGGCTCGGCTCGACTGCTTGGCTCATGTCCTGGCTACTTATAGGTTGGGATGTGCAGGGGCAATGATGGCTCTATGCTAGCAGCTCTTTTCACGTGCGTGAGTGCCCTGCGTCAACAAAGCGGGCAGAACGAATATTCAGTTGCTGACTGAATGGTCGCTTATGCGTACGGTGGTGTCTGCTTTATAGTGCAGCCATTCGGGCTTCCCGTGGCACGCTAGCGCAGGCCTGTGGTCAAAGCCCCTGAACCGTCGTGACTGATTAAGGACAAAGCCATGCTGGACTGGAAAAACCGCGAGGCCAAAGCCGAGCCCCGTGAGCGTGTCGACGGGCGCGGCGCTGCCGCCCGTAGCTACCTTGGCGGCCTTTGGAGCCGTGCCCTGGGGACCCTGATCGGGTTGTACCTGCTGGTGTGTATCGGCCTGGGCTGGTACTGGAGCCAGGAGCCTGCTCTGTTCCCGGTGCAGCAAAACGCCCAGGCCGCAGCCGAACGTACTGGCCAGCAGATGGTGGTGGGCTATACCACCGTCGAAACCCTCAAGACCGTGGCCGGCACCTTGCTGAACAAGCCGGGCGGCTACATTTCCAACGACCGCTTCCCGCCAGGGCTGTGGATGGACAACATGCCAAGCTGGGAATATGGCGTGCTGGTCCAGGTCCGCGACCTGTCCCGTGCCCTGCGTAAAGACTTCGCCCGTTCGCAGTCGCAGTCCACCGAAGACGCCGACCTGGCCAAGGCCGAGCCGCGCTTCAACTTCGACAACAAGAGCTGGATCCTGCCATCGAGCGAGTCGGAGTTCGAAGAGGGCATCAAGTCGCTGACCCGCTACCAGACCCGTCTGGCTGCCGGCGACAAGGGCGCTATCTTCTATACCCGCGCCGACAACCTGAACAACTGGCTGGGTGACGTGGCCACCCGCCTGGGTTCGCTGTCGCAGCGCCTGTCGGCCAGCGTTGGCCGGGTCAAGCTCAACACCACGCTGAAGACCGAGTCGGTCGTTGCCGGCCAGGCGCCGCAGGTGGATGAGGAGCTGGTGGAAACCCCATGGCTGCAGATCGACAACGTGTTCTATGAAGCCCGTGGCCAAGCCTGGGCGCTGTCGCACCTGCTGCGAGCCATCGAGGTGGACTTCGCCGACGTGCTGGCGAAGAAGAATGCCACCGTCAGCGTGCGTCAGATCATCCGTGAGCTGGAGGCCTCGCAAGAGCCGCTGTGGAGCCCAATGGTGCTCAACGGCAGTGGCTTCGGCATGTGGGCCAACCACTCGTTGGTCATGGCCAACTACATTTCCCGGGCCAACGCTGCGGTTATCGATCTGCGTCAGCTGCTGTCGCAGGGTTGATGATGGCTATCGGCCCAACCGAGGCCGCCCATCGGGCGGCTTCCGACCGCGAGCTGGTCACCTGGGTGGACGAAACCGACCAGGTACTGGGCGCCTTGCCCCGTGCCGAGCTGCGCGAGCGTGGCCTGATCGGTCGCTGCACGTTCATTCTGCTGTTCAACAGTGCCGGTGAATTGTGTGTACACCGGCGTACCCTGAGCAAGGCGCTGTACCCCGGGTATTGGGATGTGGCGGCGGGCGGCATGGTCACGGCTGGGGAAGCGTATGCCGAGTCGGCCGCGCGCGAGCTGGCCGAAGAGCTGGGCATCGAGGGCGCCGAGCTGCGCTTTCACGAGCGGTTCTACTTCGACCAGCCGGATAACCGCTTGTGGTGTGCGGTGTATTCGGCGGTGTCGGATGCACCGTTGCGGTTGCAGCCGGAAGAGGTGATCGAGGCGCGCTTCATCGGTCTGGAACAGGCTGAGCAGGAAAGCCTGAGCAAGCCTTATTGCCCGGACTCGTTGGCGGCGTTGCAGCGCTATAAGGCCACTTTGTAGGCTCGGGTTTGCCCGCGAAATACCGGCCCAGACACCCGTTTCGCAGGGCAAGGGCTTTGCCCTTGTTCGCGGGTAAACCCGCTCCTACACAACCGGCGTATTTATCGTTACACTGCGCGCCCTTTTCGGGCTGCCGCAATTCTTGCGGCAGTAGCGCCGCCCCTGCCAGAGTGGGGCTTCGCGGTCGGCCTCAACCCCAAGGCACGACCAGTTTTTGTCCTCAGCACCGAGGAACAAAAGTGGCCAAGAAAGCTTCTTCTTTTTCCGCCCTTGGCGGTCTCGTGTACTCCACCGACGCCGGTCGGCACTGCCCCGACTGTGGCCAGCCGGTGGACGCCTGCACCTGCAAGCAGCAAATCATCCCCGAAGGCGACGGCATTGCCCGCGTGCGCCGCGAAAGCAAAGGCCGTGGCGGCAAGACCGTGACCACTGTCACCGGCGTGCCGCTGCCGCCCGACCAGCTCAAGGAGCTGGCGACCACGCTCAAGCGCCGCTGCGGTACCGGCGGCGCCCTGAAGGACGGGGTTATCGAGATCCAGGGCGACCATGTCGAGCTGTTGATCGGCGAGCTGACCAAACAGGGTTTCAAGGCGAAAAAGTCCGGCGGCTGAGGCCATCGCGCGATTTTTTGCCCAGCGCTTTCTAAACTCGTTCCCGTGGTCAGAGTCTATGCCTGAGCACGGATGAATCGTCATTTTCAGCTTTTACACTCGCCCCGCTGCCTGCGGGCAGTGTCTTCGACTTATCTATAGGGGACTTGAATGTCCGTACGACGCACACGCAAAGACGATGGTAGCCAATGGACCGTGGCCGACAGCCGCAGTGTTTATGGCATCCGCCATTGGGGCGCTGGCTATTTCGCCATCAATGAAGCCGGGCGCGTCGAAGTACGCCCCAACGGCCCTCAAAGTGCTCCGATCGACCTGTTCGAACAGGTCGACGAACTGCGCCAGAGCGGCTTGTCGCTGCCCTTGCTGGTGCGCTTCCCTGACATTCTGCAGGACCGTGTGCGCCAGCTGACCGGTGCCTTCGACGCCAACATCGCGCGCCTGGAATACCAGAGCCAGTACACCGCGCTGTACCCGATCAAGGTCAACCAGCAGGAAGCGGTGGTGGAAAACATCATTGCCACGCAAAACGTTTCCATCGGCCTGGAAGCCGGCTCCAAACCCGAGTTGCTGGCAGTGCTGGCGCTGGCGCCGAAGGGCGGCACCATCGTCTGCAATGGCTACAAGGACCGTGAGTTCATTCGCCTGGCGCTGATGGGTCAGAAGCTTGGCCACAATGTGTTCATCGTCATCGAGAAAGAGTCGGAAGTGGCCCTGGTGATCGAAGAGGCTGCCGAGCTCAAGGTGAAACCACAGGTTGGCCTGCGCGTTCGCCTGTCGTCGCTGGCCTCGAGCAAGTGGGCCGACACCGGTGGCGAGAAGTCCAAGTTCGGTTTGTCCGCCGCCCAGTTGCTTTCGGTGGTGCAGCGCTTCCGCGATGCGGGCCTGGATCAGGGCATCCGCCTGCTGCACTTCCACATGGGTTCGCAGATCGCCAACCTGGCTGACTACCAGCACGGTTTCAAGGAAGCCATCCGTTATTACGGCGAACTGCGTGCGCTGGGCCTGCCGGTCGACCACATCGACGTGGGTGGCGGCCTGGGTGTGGACTACGACGGCACTCACTCGCGCAATGCCAGCTCGATCAACTACGACATGGACGACTACGCCGGCGTGGTGGTGGGCATGCTCAAGGAGTTCTGCGACGCACAGGGCCTGCCGCACCCGCACATCTTCTCGGAGAGTGGCCGTTCGCTGACCGCGCACCACGCCATGCTGGTGATCCAGGTGACCGACGTCGAGAAACACAATGACGACGTACCGACTATCGAGAACAAGGAAGCCCTGCCCGAGACCGTGCAGTGGCTGGTCGACCTGCTTGGCCCGACCGACATCGAGATGGTCACCGAGACCTACTGGCGCGCCACCCACTACATGGGTGATGTGGCCGCGCAGTACGCTGATGGCAAGATCAGCCTGGGCGAGAAAGCCTTGGCCGAGCAGTGCTATTTCGCCGTGTGCCGCCGTCTGCACAACTCGCTGAAAGCCCGCCAGCGCTCGCACCGCCAGGTGCTGGACGAGCTGAACGACAAGCTGGCCGACAAGTACATCTGCAACTTCTCGGTGTTCCAGAGCCTGCCAGACACCTGGGCCATCGGCCAGGTCCTGCCGATCATCCCGCTGCACCGCCTGGACGAAGAGCCGATGCGGCGTGCGGTATTGCAGGACCTGACTTGCGATTCCGACGGCAAGATCAACCAGTACGTTGACGAGCAGAGCATCGAAACCAGCATGCCGGTGCATGCGGTGAAGGAGGGCGAGGATTACCTGCTGGGCGTGTTCCTGGTGGGTGCCTACCAGGAAATCCTGGGTGACATGCACAACCTGTTCGGTGACACCGACTCGGTGAACATCTACCAGAATGCCGACGGCAGCGTGTACCACGCGGGTATCGAGACCCACGACACCATCGAAGACATGCTGCGCTACGTGCACCTGTCGCCGGAAGAGTTGATGACGCATTACCGCGACAAGGTCGCCAGCGCCAAGATCACTGCGCGTGAGCGGACCCAGTATCTGGATGCCTTGCGCCTGGGCTTGACCCGGTCTTCGTACCTGTCGTCGTAATTGACGGGGCCGCCCCGCAAAAACTGCACGGTTTGCTTGTTTTTGTGGGCGCGGCCTCGCGTCGCGATATGAGGGCGAAGCCCTCACCGTGTCATACCCGGTAATGGTCCTGTCCTCGCCCGTCGCATTCGCGGCGCTAACTTTGAATGCACAATTCAAAGGAGAACGACATGGAACGTCCAGGCTCCCATCGTTTACGTAATGGCCGGGTGTCCGAATCCGGGCGCCTCTACCTGTTGACTACAACTACCCGCAGCCGAACGCCGTTGTTCAAAGACTTCCGATTCGCCAGGACCGTGATCCAGCAGTTGCGGTTCAGCGATGAGCGCAAGGCTTGTCGATCGCTGGCATGGGTGTTGATGCCGGATCACCTTCACTGGCTCATCGAGCTGGGTCCAGTGAGCCTGGGTAGGCTGATGTGCGAATTCAAATCCAGAAGCAGCTGTGCCTTGTACAAGGCCGGTGCTGAAAGACGGCATATCTGGCAAACCAGCTTTCATGACCGGGCTTTGCGTCGCGAGGAGGATGTGCGAGCGGTGGCCCGCTACATCATCGCCAACCCCATTCGGGCCGGCCTGGTGCGGCGGGCTGGCGAGTATCCCCACTGGGACTGTGTATGGCTGTGAGCATGTGAGGGCTTCGCCCTCATTTCGCGACACAAGGCCGCTCCCACAGGGACCGCGAAAGCAGGCCGACCCGCTATCCCATGTGGGAGCGGCCTTGCGTCGCGATGGGCCGCAAAGCGGCCCCAATCAGCCAAACCACAGGTCTCTCTGCTGCAACCGCCACCCGACCCACCCCAACGTCACCGCCCGCAACCCCATGAACCCAAGAAACGCCATCCACAACCCATGGTTGCCCAACCCGCTCATGGCCAGTGCCACCGGCAGCGCAATCAACACCGAAACCAGCATTGCATTACGCATTTCCCGCGCCCGGGTCGCGCCGATGAACAAGCCATCCAGCAAGTAACTCCACACCGCGATCAACGGCAGCAACGCCAGGTAGGGCAAATACGGATAAGCCGCCGCCCGCACACTGTCGATATCAGTCTGTAAGTCGATGAACAGGTGCCCACCCAGCAGGAACAGCCCGGCAAACCCCACGCTGGTGATCAGTGACCAACCACAAGCGACCACCAGCGAGCGGCGCAAAGTGTCGCGGTCACGGGCACCAATGGCATGGCCGCACAAGGCCTCCACCGCATGGGCCAGCCCATCCAGCGCATAGGCCGTCAGTAGCAGGCCATTGAGCAACAGGGCGTTGGCCGCCACGGTCGCTTCACCCAGACGCGCGCCCTGCACGGTGATCAGCAGGAACACCAGTTGCAGTGCCAGGCTACGCAGGAAGATGTCGCGGTTCACCGCCAGCAGTGGCCTCCAGGCCTGCCAGCGCTTGAGCGCTGCCCACACGATCTGCCCCGGGTAAGCCCGCAGGGCCGGGCGGGTCAGGGCCAGGCCGAGCAGGGCGGCACTCCATTCGGCAATTACCGACGCCCGCGCCGAGCCCAGTACACCCCAGTCCAGGCCCAGCACGAACCACAGGTTCAAGGCGATGTTCAGCAGGTTGGTGGTCAGCAGGATGGCCAGTGGCGCCCTGGCGTTCTGGGTGCCGAGGAACCAGCCGACCAGCGCGTAACTGGCCAGCGCCGCAGGCAGGCCAAGCAGGCGGGTATGGAAGAAGTCTTCGGTGGATTGCTGCAGGGCTGCGCTGGGTTGCATCGCATGGAGTGCGAGCTGGCTGAAGGGCAGGGCCAGCAGGCCGATCAACAGGGCGAAGCCGACCGCCAGCAGCAGCCCTTGCACCAGTACCTGGCGTAGCGCTGCACCGTCGCCACGGCCGGCGGCCTGGGCAGCGAAGCCGGTGGACCCCATGCGCAGGAAGCCCATCAGGCCGACCATGAAGGTGAACAAGGTGGCGCCCACGGCCACGGCGCCCAGTTGGTGGGCGTGCGGGAGATGACCGATGACCGTGCTGTCGACCAGCGCCACCAGCGGTACCGAGATGTTGGACAGGATCATCGGCGCGGCCAGCGCCCAGACCTTGCGGTGGGTGGGGCGGTGGCGCCAGTCGGCAGCGAGTTGGGGCATGTGCATTCCATGAGATTTTGGGGCCGCTGTGTGCCCCTTCGCGGGCTTGCTCGCTCCCACAGGAAAGTGTTGCTCTTGCGGCCGGCGCCAAACCTGTGGGAGCGGGCAAGCCCGCGAAGGGACGCCATGCGGCCCCTTTAACGAATGGCCACAGTGTAACGACCAGGCAACCATTTAGCGCGACCATGGTCTGACCTGGCGCGCAACGCCGGGTGCTGCACCTGACGTTGCGCTATAGTTGCTGCCCTCACGTACACGCTGCCCAAGAGTTCCTATCTCATGTTCAACAAAGGATTGTTGCTGGCCTGCGCGCTGGCGTTGCTCAGTGCCTGTGACTCTTCCACGCCGGGCAAACCGGCGCCGGTCGAGAAAACCGTGGCGCCCGCGCCCGCCGAAACCCCCGCCCCCAAGCGTGAGGACCCGGCCGTGCTCGCCAAGCGCTACGAGGGCCGCGAACTCACGGTGCTGGACGTATCGGAAGTGCAGCTCGATGGCGCGGCAACGCTGTCGATCAGCTTCTCAGCACCGCTGGATGCCAAGCAGGACTTCGCTACCAAGGTGCACCTGGTCGACACCGTCAAGGGTAAGCTAGATGGCGCCTGGGAACTCTCCGACAACCAGATGGAGCTGCGCCTGCGCCACCTGGAGCCGCAGCGCAAGCTGGTGCTGACCGTCGACAAGGGGCTGCTGGCAGTCAACGGCAAGCAGCTGGACAGCGAGTCGATCACCCGCCTGGAAACCCGCGACATGCAGCCGACCATCGGCTTTGCCAGCCGCGGCTCGCTGCTGCCTACCCGCCTGGCCGAAGGCCTGCCGGTGATTGCCCTGAACGTCGACAAAGTGGATGTCGAGTTCTTCCGCGTCAAGCCAGACATGCTCTCGACCTTCCTGGCCAACTGGGGACGTAACAGCAGCCTGTACTACTACCAGTCCAAGGAAACCCTGGACATGGCCGAGCTGGTCTACAGCGGCCGCTTCGATCTGAACCCGGCGCGCAACACGCGCGAGACCGTGTTGCTGCCGATTGCCGGCATCAAGCCGTTGCAGGCGCCAGGGGTGTACCTGGCAGTGATGCGCGCCTCGGGTACCTACGATTATTCTCAGCCGGCAACCCTGTTCACCCTCAGCGACATCGGCGTGTCGGCCCACCGCTACCGCGACCGTATCGACGTGTTTGCGCAAGCCCTGGAAGGCGGCAAGGCGCTGAGCGGCGTCAACCTGGAAATCCATGACGAAAAGGGCAAGCTGCTGGCCCAGGCCACCACCGATGGCAAGGGGCATGCCCAACTGCCGATCACGCCAAAGGCCGATACCCTGATTGCCACCCAAGGCGTGCATACCACGCTGCTGCGCCTGAACACCGCAGCCCTGGACCTGGCCGAATTCGACATCACCGGGCCTCAGGCCAACCCGCTGCAGTTCTTCATCTTCGGCCCGCGTGACCTGTACCGCCCGGGTGAGACGGTGCTGCTCAACGGCCTGCTGCGCGACCAGGACGGCAAGCCGGTCAAAGCCCAGCCGGTGAGCGTGGAAGTGCGTCGCCCGGATGAACAGGTGAGCCGCAAGTTCGTCTGGGAAGCCGACAGCAATGGCTTGTACCAATACCAGTTGCAACTGGCCACCGAGGCCCCGACTGGCCGTTGGCAACTGCTGCTCGACCTGGGTGGCGGGCGCAAGCAGGTCTATGAATTCCTCGTTGAAGACTTCCTGCCCGAGCGCCTGGCGCTGGAGCTCAAGGGCAGCAACACACCGCTTTCGCCGGATGAAGATGCGCGTATCCAGGTCAATGGCCGTTACCTCTATGGTGCGCCGGCCGCCGGCAACCGCCTGAGCGGTCAGGCCTATGTACGCCCGCTGCGCGAGGCAGTACCGGCGTTGCCTGGCTACCAGTTCGGCTCGGTCACCGAAACCGATCTGAACCAGGACCTGGAACTGGACGAAGTCACCCTTGACCAGGCCGGCAAGGCGGTGGTCGATATCGAAAGCCGTTGGGCCGAAGCCCGCTCTCCGCTGCAACTGACCGTGCAGGCCAGCCTGCAGGAGTCGGGGGGCCGGCCGATCACCCGGCGCCTGGAGCAGCCTATCTGGCCGGCTGAGCGCCTGCCGGGCCTGCGAGGCCTGTTCGAAGGTGAGGAGACCGATAGCGACGGGCCCGTGGAATTCGAATTCCTGGTGGCCGACCGCGACGGTAACAAACTGGCGGCCGACGCGCTTAAGGTGCGCCTTGTTCGCGAACGCCGCGATTACTACTGGAATTACTCGCAAAGCGACGGCTGGAGCTACGCCTACAACGAGAAGTTCCTGACCCAGAACGAAGAGACGATCAGCGTCAAGGCAGGTTCCACCGCCAAACTCAGCTTCCAGGTTGAGTGGGGCCCGTACCGCGTCGAGGTCGAAGACCCGCAGACCGGTCTGGTGTCCAGTGAGCGCTTCTGGGCCGGCTATCGTGCCCAGGACAACGCTGAGGGCGGCGCGGTGCGGCCGGACCAGGTCAAGCTGGCGCTGGACAAACCCTCCTACACCGATGGCGCTACTGCCAAGGTCACCGTCACCCCGCCCGCTGCGGGCAGCGGCTACCTGATGATCGAGTCCAGCGATGGCCCGCTGTGGTGGCAGGAGATCGATGTGCCCGCCGAGGGCAAGACCTTTGACGTGCAACTGGACAAGGCCTGGGCCCGTCACGACCTGTACATCAGCGCGCTGGTTATCCGCCCTGGTGAGCGCAAGGCCAATGCCACGCCCAAGCGCGCCGTGGGCGTGCTGCACCTGCCGCTGGACCGCGCCGAGCGCAAGCTTGCGCTGAGCCTGCAGGCGCCGGAAAAAATGCGCCCGAAACAGCCTTTGACAGTGAAGGTAAAGGCCGCCAACGCCGATGGCAGTGTGCCCAAGCAGGTGCATGTGTTGTTGTCGGCGGTGGACGTGGGCATCCTCAACATCACCGATTTCAAAACCCCCGACCCGTTCGCCAGCCTGTTCGGGCGCAAGGCCTATGGTGCCGATCAACTGGACATCTACGGCCAGTTGATAGAGGCCGGCCAAGGCCGCCTGGCCAGCCTGGCGTTCGGTGGTGACGCAGCGATGGCCAAGGGGGGCAAGCGCCCCAACACTACGGTAACCATCGTCGCCCAGCAGAGCCTGCCGGTGACGCTGGACGACAAGGGTGAGGGCCAGGCCACGGTCGACATCCCCGACTTCAACGGTGAACTGCGGCTGATGGCGCAGGCCTGGACCGAAGAGCACTTCGGCATGGCCGAAGGCAAGACCGTGGTCGCCGCGCCGTTGATTGCCGAGCTTTCGGCCCCGCGCTTCCTGGCCGGTGGCGACCGTACCAGCCTGGCACTGGACCTGGCCAACCTGTCCGGCCGCGCCCAGCAACTGAGCGTCGAAATCACCACGGATGGGCAACTGAGCCTGGCGGCCAATGCCGTGCAGAGCGTTAACCTGGCCGAAGGGCAGCGCTCGACGCTGATGATTCCGGTGCAGGCCCAGGGGGGGCTGGGGCAGGGCAAGGTGCATGTCCGGGTGACGGGCCTGCAACTACCGAACGAGCCGGTCAATGCGTTCGAACGTGAGTGGACGCTGGGCGTGCGCCCGGCCTACCCGGCAATGCTCAAGCACTACCGTGTGGCCTTGAAGGACCAGCCGTGGACTCTGCCCGAAGCAGACCTGGCCGCCTTCGAACCCGCAGGCCTGGAAGCCAGCCTGGCCTTGTCGAGCCGGCCGCCGCTGAACCTTGCCGAGCAGATTCGCGCGCTGCAAGCCTACCCCTACGGCTGCCTCGAACAGACCACCAGCGGCCTGTACCCCTCGCTGTACGCCGATGCCGACAGCCTCAAGCGCCTTGGCATCAAGGGCGAGCCGGCGGATGTGCGCAAACGCAAGATCGAAATGGGCATCGAGCACCTGCTGGGGATGCAGCGCTACAACGGCAGCTTTGGCCTGTGGAGTTCGGACAGCGAGGAAGAGTACTGGCTGACCGCCTATGTGACTGACTTCCTGCTGCGTGCCCGTGACCAAGGGTATGGCGTACCCGCCGAGGCATTGAAGAAGGCCAGTGAGCGCCTGCTGCGTTACCTGCAGGAACGCAACCTGATCGAAGTCGACTACAGCGAGAATGCCGACCACACGCGCTTTGCGGTGCAGGCCTACGCGGCGCTGGTGCTGTCGCGCAGCCAGCAGGCGCCGTTGGGTGCCCTGCGCGGGCTGTTCGAACGCCGCGCTGATGCCCGCTCCGGTCTGCCGCTGGTACAACTGGCAGTGGCGCTGGACAAAATGGGCGACAAACCGCGTGCCGAGCAAGCCTTGCAGGCGGGCCTGGGCATCAGCCGTGGCAAAGGCTGGCTGGCCGATTATGGCAGCGCCCTGCGTGACCAGGCACTGATCCTGGCGCTGCTGCAGGAAAGCAACCTGGCCAGCAGCCAGGTCGATCAGCGCCTGTTCGCCTTGTCGGATGAACTGGCGGCCAACCGTTGGCTGTCGACCCAAGAGCGCAATGCACTGTTCCTCGCTGGCCGTGGCCTGCTGGGCAAGCCGGAAGGCCAGTGGCAGGCACGCCTGGACAGCGCGGGTGAAGTGCGCGAGTTGAACAATGCCGAGGCCGGTATGAAGCTGGAAGGCCCGTTACTGGCCTCGCCTCTGAGCGTGCAGAATGAAGGCAACGAGACGCTGTACCAGCAACTGACCTTGTCCGGCTACCCACGACAGGCACCTGCTGCTGGCGGCAACGGCCTGCAGATTCACAGAGAGTACCTGGGCATGAATGGCCAGCCGCTGGACCTGCACAACCTGCGCAGTGGCGACCTTGTGCTGGTGCACCTGGCGCTCAAAGCTGAGGACCGCGTGCCGGATGCGTTGGTGGTGGACCTGCTGCCGGCCGGCCTGGAGCTGGAAAACCAGAACCTGGCTCAAAGCGCCGCCAGCCTGGACAACGCCAGCAGTGCAGTGAAGGCGTGGCGCGAGTCGATGCAGAACGCCAGCGTGGTGCATCAGGAGTACCGTGATGACCGTTATGTTGCCGCGCTCAAGCTTGACGGCTATGGCACCACCCACCTGCTGTACCTGGCGCGAGCAGTGACCCCGGGCACCTACCGCGTGCCGCCGCCGCAGGTCGAGTCGATGTATCGGCCGAACCTGCAGGCCGTGGGCGATGGGCAAGGGGAGATGACGGTGAAAGCCCGCTAGAGACCCGCTCTACGCGGAAAGTGTGGGAGCGGCCTTGCGTCGCGATAGGGCCGCAAAGCGGCCCCGACAATTCAAGCGGCGAAGCTGAAAGCCTGGGGCTGCTGTGCAGCCCTGTCGCGACGCAAGGCCGCTCCCACAAAGACCGCGCAGATCAGTGGATCACCCAGCTCATCACCCACAGCCCCAGCACCAGCCAGATGATTCCGAGGATGATCGAGGCGCGCATGAATGCGCGGATTGCCGAGTACAGCAGCATCAGGCCGATGATCAGGGCCAGGATGCTCAGCAGCGAAGTGTCCATGCCCAAGGTGCGCGACAGGCCATCGATGAAGTTGCCACCGGCATTGGCCAGCAGGTTGAACAACCCGCTCAATGCGTCGACGATGAAGCGGATCAACGACCCCAGTGCCTGGCCCAGCCACTCGAAAAAACCTTCTACATGCATAGTTGCTTCCTGATGAAAAAATCGGCGAGGTTGTCGTCCCAAAGCCTTTGGCCATTACCTGGCCAGGTCGGTTCCCGATGCCAAGCTTAGCGCGACCACGGTGCCGTGCGGGCAGGTTGTTGCGTGCCACGCTGATCAGTCTGCTGGTGCTCGGCAGCCTGTTCTGGCTGGCTGATCGTATCTGGCCGCTGCCGCTGCCGGGTGATGACCTGGCCCGGGTAGTGCTGGCCGAAGACGGCACACCCTTGTGGCGCTTTGCCGATGCTGATGGCGTGTGGCGCTACCCCGTGAGCCCTGAAGAGGTTTCGCCGCTTTACCTGCAGGCTTTGCTGACTTATGAGGACCGTTGGTTCTACAACCACCCAGGGGTCAACCCGCTGGCATTGGGCCGCGCGGCCTGGCTGAACCTGCGCGGCGGGCGTGTTGTGTCGGGCGGCAGCACATTGTCGATGCAGGTGGCACGCCTGCTCGACCCGCACGACCGTACCTTGGTCGGCAAACTGCGCCAGCTATGGCGCACCTTGCAGCTGGAATGGCACTTGTCCAAGCGCGACATCCTGCAGATCTACCTGAACCGCGCACCTTTCGGCGGCACGCTTCAGGGCGTGGCGGCAGCCAGCTGGGCGTACCTGGGCAAGTCGCCCCTGCACCTGACACCTGCCGAAGCGGCACTGCTGGCCGTGCTGCCCCAGGCACCCAGCCGGCTGCGCCCGGACCGCCACCCCGAGCGTGCCCAGCGTGCCCGGGACAAGGTGCTGCAGCGCCTGGCTGAGTACCAGGTATGGCCGGCCCAGCAAATTCGCGAGGCGGCCGAGGAGCCGCTGGTGTTGGCGCCACGCCAGGAGCCGGCCCTGGCGCCATTGTTGGCCCGGCGCCTGAACAGCGCTGACAGCCCGCCGCTGATCCGTACCACGCTTGACGCTGCGCTTCAGCGGCGCCTCGAAGACTTGCTGCTGGGCTGGCGCGCACGGCTGCCGGAGCGTACCTCGGCCGCCATTCTGGTGGTCGAAGCGCAGAGCATGGCGGTGCGCGCGTACCTGGGCTCGATAGATTTGTCTGATGAGCGCCGCTTTGGCCATGTCGACATGGTGCGCTCGTTACGTTCGCCCGGCTCCACCCTCAAGCCGTTTCTTTACGGCATGGCGCTGGACGATGGCCTGATCCATTCCGAATCGCTGTTGCAGGATGTTCCACGACGCTATGGCGACTATCGCCCTGGCAACTTCTCCATGGGGTTCAGCGGGCCGGTGTCGGCCAGCTCGGCGCTGGCCCTGTCGCTCAACCTGCCCGCCGTGCAATTGCTGGAGGCCTACGGCCCGAAACGCTTTGCCGCACAACTGCGCATGGCGGGCATGCCGTTGATACTGCCACCCCTTGCCGAGCCCAACCTGTCGTTGATCCTGGGCGGTGCCGGCAGCCGGCTGGAGGACCTGGTCGGCGGCTACGCGGCGCTGGCGCGGGGTGGCAACAGTGCGCAGGTGCGCTTGCAGCCACAGGCCCCCTTGGTGGAGCACCGGTTGCTGTCACCGGGGGCGGCGTGGATCATCCGGCGTATCCTCAGTGGCCAGGCGCGCCCGGATCGCGACCCGCACGCCGAACTGGTGCAGCGCCCGCTACTGGCCTGGAAGACTGGCACCAGCTACGGCTTTCGCGATGCCTGGTCGATTGGCGTGGGGCCGCGTTACCTGATCGGCGTATGGATTGGCCGCCCCGACGGTACACCGGTGCCTGGGCAGTTCGGCCTGGCGTCGGCGGCGCCGCTGATGTTGCAGGTGCACGATCTGTTGAGCAATCGCGACAGCCAACGCGGCATCAGCGTCCCGGTAGCGCCGGTACCTGCGAATATCGGCGTTGCGGCGATCTGTTGGCCGCTGGGCCAGCCGATGAGCAAGCAGGACACCAACTGTCGGCGTCAGCGCTTTGCATGGACCCTGGACGGCACCACGCCACCCACCTTGCAGGCAGCCGACCAGCCGCTAGGCCTGGGCTTGCGCGAAAAAGTGTGGGTCAACGAGCAGGGCTTGCGGGTGGATGGTAGCTGCCCGGGCGCCAAGGCGCGTGACATCGCCCTGTGGCCGGCGCCGCTGGAGCCTTGGCTCCCCCGTGTCGAGCGGCGCATGGCACGTTTGCCGGCCATCGACCCGGCCTGCCCGCCGCAGGCGCCGGCCAGTGCACCACCGCTGTCGATTGTCGGCGTGCGCCCAGGCGACAATCTGCGCCGCCCGGCCACCAGCACTGAGCCGTTGCAATTGCAGGTCTCTGCCTTGGGGGGTGGTGGACGGCGCTGGTGGTTCCTCAACGGCCAGCCGTTGGGTGAAACCCAGGGGCAGGACAGCCTGTTGCTGCGTTTGCCACAGGTGGGGCAGGCCGAACTCAGCGCGCTGGACGAAAGCGGTCAGACGGCGCGGGTGGCGTTCCAGGTCAGTGAGTAGGTGTTCGACGACAGCCGGGCCAGCACCTACGCTTGCAAGTGACGGGTGTGACCGGCTGGCGCCCCGCAACCCATGGGAACATGGAGTGCCCTATGCGTCCTCTGGTCGTGCCCCTGATGTTGCTGCTTTGGGCACTTGCTGCCCACGCCGACCCGTTGCCGGGGTTTCTCGACAGCCATGAATACGAGCGGCGTCTGCCCAGCGCCAACCTGCCGATGACGGACTACTCCCCTGCGAGCCCCCGCATACGGCTGGCCGGGGCGGCTATCGACAACCCCGACTGGGCCCCGGCCAACACCCGGCTGGTACTGCATAAAGTGCGCTTCGAGGGCGGCACGGTGTTCCCCCTGGGCGACCTGCGCGAACACTATCAGCCGCTGATCGGGCGCGAAACCACGGTGGGTGAATTGCAGCAATACACCCAGCGCCTGACCCAACGCTACCGGCAGGAGGGCTACTTGCTGTCGTATGCCTACTTGCCTGCTCAGGATGTGGCCGATGGCAGGGTCAACGTGGTGCTGGTCGAAGGTTACGTACGTGATTACCGCGTGGACGGCGATATTGGGCCGGCCAGCGAGTATTTGCAGCAGCTGCTGGCGCGCATTGAGGCCGAGCGCCCACTGACCCGCGAAACGCTGGAGCGCTATCTGGGCCTGGCTACGCGCATGCCAGGGGTTGTGGTAGAGGCCGAACTGGCAATGGCGCGGGCTGCCGATGGTGTCGCCCAGCTGACCGTGCATGCACGGCGCAAGCCGCTCAGCGCCGCTGTGACCGTGGCCGACTCCAGCCGTGATGCTGCACAGGCCCTGATCACCGTAGCCAGCAATGCCCAGACCCGCCATGGCGAACTGGTCACGGCCAGCTGGCTGCTGCCCCCTGGCAATGACCGGGTCTACTACCAGCGTCTCGATTACAGCCAGTACCTGGACGCCGCCGGTAGCCAACTGCTGCTGTCGGCGTCGCGCTACCGCAGCGAGCCCGGCACGCGCATACGTTTGAACGATGGCCGCGATATCACCCGCGAGCACGACAGTGAGCGCTATGCGATCGGCCTGCGTCAGCCGGTGGTTGTCAGGCCGAATGAGTGGCTGGCGGTGCAGGGGCACGTGTACTCGGTCAGTGAGCATGATGAAGACCGGATGGCCGAGCAGCCATCGTCTCGCAAGTACGACACCTATGTGCGGGCGCTGTCATTCGAAGGTGACTGGCGCAAGGTGGAGCAGGGGCGTTTGCGTATCGTCAGTGCCGGGGTCCATCAGGGGCTGGACTACCTGGGGGCGCGCAGCGATGCTGACTACGATCTCGACTTCCTGCGCTTGCGGCTTTCCGGTTTGCAGAGCGACACCCTGTTGGAAAACGGGCAGGGGGTGGTGTCCGGGGCGTTGTACTGGAGTGATGATCGATTGCCCGACAGCGAGCGTGCGGGGTTTGGCGGGCAGCATTTCGGGCGCGGTTACCCGCGCGATCAGGCGGACGGTGACAAGGGCTGGGGTGTGGCTTACGAGCTCAACTACAGCGTGCGCAGTCGCTGGCTTGCGCGGGTTCAGCCCTATGCGGTGGTGGATACCGCTCAGGCCTGGCACAACCGGGGACCGGTGGAGGACGCCCATCTGGCGTCGGTGGCGCTGGGTGTGCGGTTAGGGGGTGGGCATGTGTTCAATGTGGCGCTGGAAGTGGCCAAGCCGTTGGCGGATGTGGCGCTGGATAGCCTGGACCGTGGGCCTCGGCTGTCGTTGAACCTGGCGATCCAGTTGTAGCAGGCAATTGTGGGCTTGCAGGAGCAGCCTTTCGCAGCGCAAGGCCGCTCCAGAATGGTGTGCCGAGCCTTCACTCAATGGGTCGTGAACCGCTGGTGCACGGGCGACGAGCTGGGGGTCAGCGCCAGAGCCAGTTGGGTGCGGTTGTGCATATGCGTCAAACGCAAAACCTGAGACACATACAGCTTCACGGTGTTTTCGGTAATGCCCAGTTCACAGGCGATCTGGTAATTGGTCTTGCCCTTGCTAACCAGGCGCGCCACTTCCAGCTGGCGTGGTGACAGTTTCTCGAACGCTGCTGGCAGCTCGCTTTCGCTTTCTTCTGCATCACTGGCACGCCGGTGGGTGCCTTGGCCACGGGCTTTTTCCAGGTCCTGATACAGTTCGTCCACCGACTCGGCCAGTTCCTGCAAGCGCTGGTTCAATCCACCCAGATCGCGGATGTTGCGCTGGCGCTCCAGCAAGGCCTCTTCCTGCCGGCGGACGCCTGCCAGCAGTTCATCAAGGTCCATCGGCTTCTGGTAGTAATCGGCAAACCCTTCGCGTATCGCCCGGATCAAGTCCTGTTTCTCGGCACGCCCTGTCAACATGATGGCTTCGAACGTGCGCTGGCTGCCGTTGATTTCCTTCAAGGCGCGCACTAGCTCGATGCCATCCCGATCTGGCATGTGCAGGTCACAGATGAGCAAGCCGATGGTCGGGTCTGCCACATAGTGCTCGATGGCTTCGTCGGTTGAGAGGGCTGTAACGCAGGTATAGCCCTTGGTTTGGAGGAATTCACTCAGCTGTTCGACAATGACCGGTTGGTCATCAACCACCAACACCTTTACTTCACTCACTGATCTGGACACGATCAACTCCCTGTTCTTATACAGCCCTGCTCCCGTGCCAGACGCTCTGGCAGCTTAAAAGTAGTCGCACTCAGCGAATATGTACAAGGCGTGTACAGGTTATCGGACCACTGGAAGGCTTATTGGATCCATACGGCTGTTAGAAGAAAACCTGATAACACATAGGGGACGAACGCCTGCTTGTCGCCCATTTCCTCGGTCAGGGCCTGCAAACGCTTCTTTACCTTGGGGTTGAGCAGCGTCCACAGGCGCCGGCGGGTCAGTAGCCAGACCAGTACAGTGACACCCGCGCCAATGAAGGTGCCGAGCACATATTGCGGGCTGGTGGCCAGGGCCAGGGCGCCCATCAGCTTGACGTCGTCGGCGCCGAAGCGGCCGAGCATGTAGCCTGGCAGGGTCAGCAGCATGACGATGGCCAGCGCCCAACCGGCCTCGTTGGCTTCGGCGCCTATCCAGCTGTGGCCGGTGCTGAACAGCCAGGCCAGGGCGCAGCCAGCCACTCCCAGGGTCAGCACGTTGGAGATCTGGCGTTGACGCACATCCTGTTCGGAGCACAAGGCAAGCCACAGCAGGAGAACAATGCTTTGCATTGGCAGGTCGCCTTTCCCAAATGTTGAACACTTCTACCCGGTCAGTCAGGTTTCCTTAAATGAAGATAGACGGGAACGTGCGGGGGAGTGCGGTTGGCATCGGAAAAAAGGCGTGCGTGCAATGGATTTTGTCGCAGCTGACACAAGCCAGGTCGGTGATGCAGTCGTACTTCGAATCACGATCGCTGCAGGCGCGGGTTCAACCGAGAACACCCGCGAAGCCGGTGCCATGCACCGTGCCACTTTCTTCGCAGGTAAACCTGCTCCCGCAGGGGCACGGTGCATGCAAAGGCCGCGGTCCAACGCTATTTTTTGCTGCCCGGTGGGTAGTTGCCCAGCACCTTGGCCACGGTGTTGCGGATTGCGCTGTTACGTTCTTCCGGGCTTGGCGGGTAGTTGTTCATGATCTGCTCGGCACTGCCGCGCCATACCAGCTTGCCGTCACGCCCATCGAACATGTCGACCTGGATGGTGGCGACCTTGTAGTCGACACTGCGGGTTTCGTTGTACATCGGGCCACCCCAGTAGCCGCCCCAGTAGCCACCCCAGCCACCGCCGTAGTTGGTGGTGATCTGTTGTTGCCGCTGCTCCACGATCAGGTATGTGCGTACTGCCAGGTCGGGCCGCGCTCCGCCTTGTACCGGACGCAGGCCGCGTTGGTCGAGTTGGTCTGCCACCGCCTGGCGAATGCGCTGCTCGGTGAGGTCGCTCTTGATCCGCGGGTCATCCGGGCGGTACTGCAGGCCTGGCTCCTGCCATGCCCAGCTGCGGTAGGTGGCAAAATCGCGGCTGGCATCGAAATCCTGCTGGACGTTATTGCTCGAGCAGGCAGCGAGCAATAACGCGAATGACAGTAGAACGAGACGGCGCAACATGATGGTTCTCCGTTAGCTATTAACTGGGAGGATAGCCGCTGAGTGCCTTGTGCACAGAATCGCGCAAGGCGCTTTCGCGTTCGCGGGGCGAGTCCTTGTTGCTGCTGCTTTCGGCGCTGGCGCTCCAGACCGGCTGGCCGCTGCGGGCGTCGTACAAGTCGATGCGCACCACCAGGACTTCGACCTCGTAGGTACGCACGATGGGCACGCTGGCATAGCCTCCATAACCGTGGCGGTAGCCGCCATAGCCGACCCCCCCATAGGGATACGGCCCGTAGTAGGGGTCGTAGGTGTCGTAGTCACGCACTTGGCGCAAGCGTTTTTCCAGGCGCATATCGGCGCTCACCAGCAAGTCGCCAGGGCCTGTGCGAGCGGGGCGCAGGCCATGCTGGTCGAGCGCACCGCTGACGGCATCGGCCAGTTGCGCCGGGTCGGCATCGACAGCGCCGCTGGGCAACTGGCCGTTGCGCCAGCTCCAGCTGCGGTAGTGCCCATAATCACGAGCGGGCGCAGGGTATGCACTGGCGTCGAAGGTGGTGGCCGCCTGGGCAGGGGCTGGTGGTAACGGGCGGCTGCTGGCCACATAAGGGTTGCTGCCCTGGCAGCCAGCCAGGGCAATGGGCAGCAGGGCCAGGCACAACAGACGGTACGGCATGTGTTCCTCCTGGCGCGGCGGATTAGCGGGGGCGGCAAACCCAGTGCAGGTAGCGGCCAAGCCCGGCGAAGGTGGGGTGGCGACGGTGGGCCAGTTCCATTTCCAACAGGTCGAGCAGCTCGGCCTTGCTCTGGAATTCCTTGGGCATATAGTCGTGAAACACCCGCACGCCGCTTTCGCTTTCAACCTGCCACATAGGCTCAAGTTGCGCCTTGAGTTCGCGTGGATCAAGCGGTTTCTGTGGGGTCAGGCTCTGCTTTTCACCTTCCAGCCGGTTGCTGCGCAACTTGCGGAAATGGCCCTTGAGCAGGTTGCGATAGACCAGTGCGTCGCGGTTGTAGAAGGCCAGCGATAACCAACCGCCGGGGGCCGTGAGCTGGTGCAGCACCGGCAGGATGCTCTCGGGTTCGGCCAGCCATTCGAGCACGGCGTGGCAGAGCACCAGGTCGTAGCGCTCGGTCAGCTGACCGAGCAGGTCTTGCCAGGGCGCCTGGATGAAGGTCGCGGTCTGGCCGGCTTCGGCAAAGCGCGCCCTGGCGCCGTCAAGCATGGGCGCCGCGGGTTCGGCCAGGGTCAGCTGGTGGCCGCGCTCGGCCAGCCACAAGGCCATGTGGCCCAGCCCGGCGCCGATGTCGAGGATGCGTAGCGGGCGGTCGGGTAGCGCTTCGGCCAGGTCGGCCTGCAGCACGGCCAGGCGGATCGCACCCTTGGCGCCGCCATAGATCTTTTCGGCAAAGCGAGTGGCCAGCTCATCGAAATGACGGTCGTTCATCGGGCGAAGCGCCTCTCGCTGTCGGCCAGCTTGGCACGCACCACTTGGTCCATGTCCAGACCCAGTTCGCTGCACAGCAGCAACAGGTAGAGCACCACGTCACCGATTTCCTGGCCGGCGTGGGCCAGTTTGTCGGCAGGCAGCTGGCGCGATTCGTCCTCGCTCAGCCACTGGAAGATTTCTACCAGTTCGGCCATTTCGACGCTGGCGGCCATGGCCAGGTTCTTCGGGCTGTGGAAGCCGCGCCAGTCATTGGTATCGCGGATCTGATGCAGGCGTTGGGTGAGTTCTTGCAGGTTCATCGGGGGTCTCCTATTGCTGCATAGCTTCTGCCCAGGCCCGATGCAAAGCAAGCGTATACCGCCAGGACAGGCCCGGCCCTACAGGCACTCCCAACGGCCGACCATATGCAGCACGTCCCCGTGCCCGTCCAGGCGCAGTTGGCCCGAAGGGCCCGCTTCACTGGCACTGAGCACCACCTCTGAAGGCAACCTGACCGGCTTGCGGAAGTCCACCTCAAAGGCAAAGCCACTGTGCGGCAAGTGCCCGCGCAGCGCGGCCAAGGCCATGGCCTTGGTCCACATGCCATGGGCAATGGCCGTTGGAAAGCCAAATAACCGCGCACTGACAGCACTGAGGTGGATAGGGTTGTAATCCCCGCACACCTTGGCATATCG
Source organism: Pseudomonas sp. CIP-10 (assembly GCF_020911845.1). NCBI lineage: Bacteria > Pseudomonadati > Pseudomonadota > Gammaproteobacteria > Pseudomonadales > Pseudomonadaceae > Pseudomonas > Pseudomonas sp. CIP-10. The sequence continues at coordinate 700,120 of NZ_CP087160.1, forward strand.
CCGGCCGATATCACTGTCGGCATACCAGCGGGTGGCCTCGGGCAATGAATCAGGCGCCGTGTCGGCGGGCTCACTTGCCTCGCCTTCCAGGGTCAAGCCACGCACCAACATGCGGCTGGTCTCGCGCCAGAGCAGGCCGATGCCATCTTCAGCCTCGGTGACCAGGTCGAAGGTGCCACCTTTGGCGTGGCGCTGCAGGTTGTGCGCGTACACCGCAAAACGCAGCCCTTCGACAGCACCCAGGGGGCGCAGCACTTCGATGCGGTTGTGCAGGTGTACCAGACCCAGCAGCGGGAAGGGGAAATCATCGGCTGTCATCAGCTGCAATTGCAGGGCAAACGCCATCACATGAGGATAGGTCCCCGGCAGGCGGCCATCATCGGGAAAGTGGCAAAGCCTTCGATAGGCACCCAGATTGCCCGGTTGGACCCGCATGAAACAGCGCAGCCCATCGTCCGGCAGCCGGTCGCCGCTGATGGAGCGTTTGCTGGCTGCGCGCAGGTACAGGCTGGCGCGGGCGGCCGGGTTGTGCAGGTCGTGCCATTGTCGGCTCATGTTCAAGCCCCCATCAATGCCTGGCCGCACACCCGCAGCACCTGGCCGTTGACCGACCCGGAGCCTGGCTGGCTGAGCCACGCAATGGCTTCGGCGACATCCTGCGGGCGCCCACCCTGGCCCAGCGAACTCAAGCGCCGGCCCGCCTCGCGCAGGCCCATGGGCATGGCTGCAGTCATGTGGGTTTCGATGAAACCTGGGGCGATGGCGTTGATGCTGCCACCGCGCTCGGCGAGCCGTGGCGCCCAGGCCTGGGCCAGGCCGATCAGCCCGGCCTTGCTCGCGGCATAGTTGGCCTGCCCGCGGTTGCCGGCAATGCCGCTGACCGAGGCCAGCAGGGTGATGCGCGCGTTTTCCCCCAGCGCGCCGTTGTCATACAACGCCTGGGTGAGCACTTGCGGTGCCTTGAGGTTCACGGCCAGCACGGCGTCCCAGTATTCCGGCGTCATGTTGGCCAGTGTCTTGTCGCGGGTGATACCGGCGTTGTGCACCACGATATCGATGCCGTCGGGCAGGGCCGCGAGCAGTTGCGTTGCCGCATCGCTAGCGCATATATCCAGTGGCAGTGCCTTGCCGCCGAGGCGTGCAGCGAGGGCGTCGAGGTCCTGGCTGGCCTGCGGTACATCCAGCAGCAGTACATCGGCGCCGTCCCGTGCCAAGGTTTCCGCAATGGCGGCGCCGATACCGCGCGCAGCCCCCGTGACCAGCGCACGGCGGCCGCCGAGTGGGCGGGTCCAGTCCTCCACCTGTCCGGTGCAGGCTTGCAGGCGCAGTACCTGGCCAGAGATGAAGGCACTCTTCGGCGAGAGGAAGAAGCGCAGGGCGCCTTCCAGCTGATCTTCGGCACCGGGGGTGACATACAGCAGCTGGGCAGTGGCGCCGTTGCGCAGTTCCTTGGCCAGTGAGCGGCTGAAACCCTCAAGGGCACGCTGTGCAACGCTGGCCAGTGGGTCGTCGAGGCTTTCCGGTGCACGGCCCAGCACCAGGACATGGGCGCATGGGGCCAGGCTGCGTAGCAGCGGCTGGAAAAATTCACGCAACTGCTTCAGTGCATCGCTGTCGGACAAGTGACTGGCATCGAATACCACGGCCTTGATTTTCGGCCCCAGGCCGGCCACCCAGGCTTCAGCCTGCAGGTTGTCGGCATTGAAGCTGTATACCTCGTCAGTGAGGCGCGGGGCGATGGCTTCGACCTGCTTCGCCAGTGGCCCGCCACCCAGTACCAGGGCACCTTCCACCGGCCGCAGGCGGCCAGCCTGCCAGCGCTCCAGTGGCGCCGGGCGTGGCAGGCCAAGGGCATCCACGAGGCGGCGGCCGAGATTGGAGTTGGCAAAACCGAGGTAGCGATCGCTCATGAGTGGTCTCCCGAAAGGCAAGCTTGAAAGTGTGGACCAACTTTGCGGCAGGGTCGTTCGAATGCGGTGAAAACACCTAGGCTGTACCGAACAAATTGTTTCAGGAGGAACACGCGCATGCGTTCAACTCGCCGGGTCGCGATCCTGGGCGGCAACCGGATCCCTTTCGCCCGCTCCAATGGCGCCTACGCCACGGCCAGCAACCAGGCGATGCTCACGGCCGCGCTTGAAGGCTTGATCGAACGCTATTGCCTGCACGGGCTGCGGTTGGGCGAGGTGGTGGCCGGTGCCGTGCTCAAGCACTCGCGCGACATGAACCTGACCCGCGAGTGCGTGTTGGGTTCGCGCCTGTCACCGCAGACCCCGGCCTATGACATCCAGCAGGCCTGCGGTACCGGGCTGGAGGCTGCGCTGCTGGTGGCCAACAAGATTGCCCTGGGGCAGATCGACTGCGGTATTGCAGGCGGTGTCGACAGCACCTCCGATGCGCCGATCGCCGTCAACGAAGGCTTGCGCCATATATTGCTGCAGGCCAACCGTGGCAAAAGCCTTGGCGAACGGTTACAGCCCTTCCTCAAGCTGCGGCCTCATCACCTGAAACCCGAGCTACCACGCAATAGCGAGCCGCGTACGGGGTTGTCGATGGGCGAGCATTGCGAGCGCATGGCCCACACTTGGCGCGTTGGCCGCGCCGAGCAGGACGAATTGGCGCTGCTTAGCCACCAGAAGCTGGCTGCTGCCTATGCCGAGGGTTGGCAGGACGACCTGTTGACGCCGTTTCTTTCGCTGGTGCGGGACAACAACCTGCGCCCCGACCTGAGCCTTGAGCAGTTGGCCAGGCTCAAACCAGCCTTTGACCGCAGCGGGCAGGGCACGTTGACGGCGGGTAATTCCACGCCGTTGACCGATGGTGCTTCGCTGGTGCTGTTGGGCAGCGAAGCGTGGGCGCAGCAGCAGGGGTTGCAGGTGCTTGCCTATCTGGTCGATGGCGAAACCGCTGCGGTGGATTTTGTCACGGGGCGCGAAGGGTTGTTGATGGCGCCGGTGTATGCCGTGCCACGCTTGCTGGCACGCAATGGCCTGACGCTGCAGGACTTTGACTACTACGAAATCCACGAAGCCTTTGCTGCCCAGGTGCTGTGCACGCTCAAGGCCTGGGAAGATGCCGATTACTGCCGTGAGCGGTTGGGCCTGGAGGCGCCGCTGGGCGCGATCGACCGCAGCAAACTCAATGTGAAGGGCAGTTCGCTGGCGGCCGGGCACCCGTTTGCGGCAACCGGTGGGCGGATATTGGCCCACCTGGCCAAGCTGCTGGCGACGGCGGGTAAGGGGCGCGGGCTGATTTCGATCTGTGCGGCAGGCGGGCAGGGGGTGACCGTTATCGTCGAGCGCTGAAGCACCTCCAGGGTAACTGCAGAGGCGGTGAGTGCCTCGATCATGATCCAGCTGTTAGGCTTGTCTGGTCAGAACTACAAGAACATACCATGCCGATCATCGGACACCCCCGCGCTATCCCCGCGCTGGAACACCTGCCCAGACCGCTCTACGCCCGTGCCGAAAGCCTTGGCGCCGGTTCGTGGACTACCCGCCACCAGCACGACTGGGTGCAGTTCTCCTACGCCATCAGCGGTGTACTTGGCGTGTACACACGCGACGGCAGTTACTTTGCCCCACCGCAGTGGGGTGTGTGGATTCCTGCCGATGCCGAGCATGAAGTGGTCACCTCGATGCAAGCCGAGATGCGCAGCCTGTATGTGCGCCGCGATGCCTGCCCATGGGCGCCGGAACAATGCCGAGTGCTGGAAGTCACGCCGCTGGCGCGCGAGCTGATCAAGCAGTTCTGCCTGTTCCCGGCAGATTACCCAGAGGACGACAGCGCCGAATCGCGTCTGGTGGCAGTGCTGCTCGATCAGTTGCGCACCTTGCCGGAAGTCGGTTTTTCGCTGCCGTTGCCCCGCCACCCTGGTTTGCTGGCGCTGTGCAATGGCTTGATCGCTGCACCAGACCAGCCGCAGACCTTGCAGCAATGGGCGCGGGAGCTGGGGTGTTCGGAGAAGACGCTGATGCGGCTGTTTCAACGGGAAACCGGGTTGAGCTTTCGTAATTGGCGCCAGCGCATGCGGTTGTTGTCGTCGCTGGCGTTGCTGGAGGCGGGGGAGAATGTGACCGAGGCGGCGCTGGGGTGTGGGTATGACTCCACGTCGGCCTACATTGCGGCGTTCAAGCAGCTGTTTGGCGCGACACCGGGGGAATTGAAGCTCTGATTTTCGGTTGCCTGTGCCGGCCCTTTCGCGGGGTTATCCGCGAAAGGGCCGGCACAGGCCATACGTCAGGTGCGGAACCTGCGCACCAGCGTATCCAGCTCATTGGACAGCCCGGCCAGGCTCTCGGAGTCCTGGCGCGCCGCCTGGGCCAGCTCGGCCACCAACTGCGCATCCCCGTGAATCTGGCTGATGTGCCGGTTGATGTCCTCAGCCACCTGATGCTGTTCTTCGGCTGCCGTGGCGATCTGGGTGTTCATGTCGCGGATCACATCCACCGACTCACGGATCTGCCCGAAGCTGTCGCGGGCCAGACCAATGCGGCTCACCGACTGCTGCGACACTTCCAGGCTGGCGTGCATCTGCTCGGCCACTTCGGCGGTACGGCTGGCCAGGTTGCCCAGCAAACCGTCGATTTCAGCGGTGGAGTCGGCAGTACGCTTGGCCAGCGCCCGTACTTCGTCGGCCACCACGGCAAAGCCGCGGCCCTGCTCACCGGCACGGGCCGCTTCGATGGCGGCGTTCAGGGCCAGCAGGTTGGTTTGTTCGGCAATCGAACGGATGGTGCCGAGGATCGACTGAATGGCGTTGCTGTCACGCTCCAGTTGCTGGATCGACTGGGCCGATTGCTCGATCTCCTGGCTCAGGCGATCAACGCTGTGTACCGCTGCATCGATCTGTTGCTGCCCTTCGCGGGCCTGCTGCTGGCCGCTGTCGGCCGACTGCGCGGCCTGGCTGCAGGACCGTGCCACTTCATTGGCGGTGGCGACCATTTCGTGGAATGCAGTGGAAACCATATCCACGGCTTCGCGCTGGCGGCCGGCCGCCTCGGCCATGTCGCTGGAGACGCGGGTCGAGCTGCTGGACGTGCTGAGGATCTTGCTGGCGGCAGCACCGATGTGCTGGATCAGGCTGCGAATGGCACCGAGGAACTGGTTGAACCAGCTGGCCAGTTGCGCGGTTTCGTCGCGGCCGCGGATTTCCAGGTTGCGGGTCAGGTCACCCTCACCTTGGGCAATGTCCTCCAGGCCGTTGGTGACGCTGTTGATCGGGCGCACGATCAGTTTGGCGAAGGCCGCACCGACCACCGCGAACAGCGAGGCCAACACCACAGCGATGACACCGATCAGCCAGGTGAGCCGGGTGGTGGTCTGCATCACTTCGCTTTGTTCGATCAGGCCGATGAAGGTCCAGCCCAGCTGCTGATCGGGGTAGACGTTGGCCATGTAGTGCACGCCATTGAGTTCGACCTCGACCAGGCCTTTGCCGGCTTTGGCCAGCTTGGCGTAACCGTCGCCAAAGCTTCCCAGCTGCTTGAAGTTGTGGGCGGCGTCGCGCGGGTCGACCATCACGTTGCCGTTGCTTTCCACCAGCATCAGGTAGCCGCTTTCGCCCAGTTTGATCTGCTTGACGATTTCGGTCAGGCCCTTGAGCGACACGTCGATGTTGACCACGCCGCCGGGGTTGCCCAGCTGGTTGGCCACGGTGCGCACGGTGCTGACCAGCACCGCATCGTCGGCGGCCCAGTAGTAGGCGCCGGTACGCATCGTCTTGCCAGGGTTGGCCATGGCAAGTTGGTACCAGGGGCGCGTGCGTGGGTCATAATTGACAAACTTCTGGCCGGCCGGCCAGCCAGTGTAGCCGCCGTCATTCACCCCGTAGGACAGGTAGGCGTAGGCGGGGTGTGAGTTGGCCAGGCGAGTCATGAAGTCGAGAATTTTGCTGGCCTGCTCGCCCAGTTCGTAGGACGGGGTTGCGCTCATGTACTTGTTCAGCTCGCTGCCCGTGGCGGCAACCATTGGCTGGGAAGCCATGTACTCGACGTTCTGGTTGATCCCCTGGAAGAAGATGTTCATCGCGTTGCTGACCTGGCGGATTTCCCGGCTGCTGCTGTCGAGGAATCCGTCGCGGGCTTCGCCGCGCAGGTTGATGACCACCAGGGTGGCCACGAGAACGATGGGCAAGCCGGCGATGACCGCGAATGCCCAGGTCAGTTTCTGTTTGATGCTCATCGACGCTCCCGGAATTTTTGTTTTCGACACACGAGGCAGGTAGCAACTGCATCGGCAGCATCCGGGTTTTATGAAGCCAAAACGCCCGTATTTATTGGATAAAGTCGTGGTTGGTGACTATTCGGTCGTGTTTGGACATTTATGGCATGCCAAAGGCGCGTGGCAGCTCAGTGACAGCAGCTGCCCGCAGCGCCATTGGCCAGGTCTTTGAGGATCGGGCAGTCCGGACGGTCGTCACCCTGGCAGTGCGAAACCAGCTCGCCGAGGGTGTCGCGCAGGCTCACCAGCTCCTCGATGCGCCGGTTCAGTTCATCGATGTGGTGCATGGCCAGCGCCTTCACATCGGCGCTGGCACGTTGGCGGTCCTGCCACAAGGTCAGCAACTTGCCGACCTCTTCGAGGGAAAAGCCCAGGTCGCGGGAGCGTTTGATGAAGGCCAGGTTGTGCAAGTCTTGCGCCTGGTACAGGCGGTAGCCGCTGTCGCTGCGAGTGGCGGGTTTGAGCAGGCCGATGGACTCGTAGTAACGGATCATCTTGGTGCTGAGCCCGCTGCGGCGGGCGGCCTGGCCGATATTCATTGCGCCTCCTGGGTGCTGCTGGTGGGTTTCCACGTTTTAAGCCACAGTGCATTGCTGACGACGCTGACACTGGACAGGGCCATGGCAGCTCCTGCCAGTACCGGGTTGAGGTAACCCAGCGCGGCGAGCGGAATGCCGATCAGGTTGTAGATGAAGGCCCAGAACAGGTTCTGGCGGATCTTCGCGTAGGTCTTGCGGCTGATTTCCAGCGCGGCGGGCACCAGGCGCGGGTCGCCACGCATCAGGGTGATGCCGGCGGCCTGCATGGCCACGTCGGTACCGCCACCCATGGCAATGCCGATGTCGGCCGCGGCCAACGCCGGTGCATCGTTGATGCCATCGCCAACCATGGCGACCACCCCATCCTGCTTGAGCGCGGCCACGGTCGCGGCCTTGTCGGCCGGTAGCACTTCGGCGTGCACATCGTCGATGCCCAGTGCCTCGGCAACCACTTTGGCGCTGCCACGGTTGTCACCGGTCAGCAGGTGGCTGCTGATGTGTTGGGCGTGCAGGGTTTCGATGGCCTGCGCGGCGCCAGGCTTGAGGCTGTCACCAAAGGCGAACAGGCCCACGACTCTCGGTTGCGCGCCGCGCTCGATCAGCCACGACAGTGTGCGCCCTTCCGCTTCCCAGGCCTGGGACTGGGCGGCCAAATCGCCGGGCTGCAGACCGCTTTCGTCAAGCAGTCGGCGGTTGCCCAGCGCCAGTTCACGGCCTTCAACGCGCCCGGCAATGCCGCGCCCGGTCAGTGACTGGCTGTCGGCAACGGTTGGCACGTCCAGCCCTTGCTCTGCACAGGCCACCAGTACCGCCTTGGCCAGCGGGTGTTCACTCCCGCGCTGCAGGGCGCCGGCCAGGCGGTGAAGGTCGGCACTGTTGCCGTCCAGCGCCTGACTGTGAACCACCCGCGGGCTGCCGGAGGTGAGGGTACCGGTTTTGTCGAACACTACGCGGTTGACCGCATGGGCACGCTCCAGGGCTTCGGCATCCTTGATCAGGATGCCGTGGCGGGCGGCGACCCCGGTACCGGCCATGATCGCGGCGGGCGTGGCCAGGCCGAGGGCGCAGGGGCAGGCGATGACCAGCACGGCGACGGCGTTGATCAGCGCGGTTTCCAGCGGTGCCCCAGCCAACCACCAGCCGATCAGGGTGATCAGGGCCAGTACCAGCACGGCCGGGACGAACACCTGGCTGACACGGTCGACCAGCTTCTGGATCGGTGCTTTGGCGGCCTGGGCGTCTTCCACCAGGCGGATGATGCGCGCCAGCACGGTCTCGGTGCCCAGCGCCTGGGTACGCACCAGCAGCCGGCCTTCACCATTGATGGCGCCACCGGTGACGCTGTCGCCGGGCTGCTTGGGCACTGGCAAGCTCTCGCCGCTGATCAGGGCCTCATCGGCATGGCTGCTGCCGTCTTCGACCACGCCGTCGACCGGGAAGCGTTCGCCGGGCTTGACCAGTACCAGGTCGCCCAAGCGCAAGTGGGCGATGGCCACGTCCTCTTCCACGCCGTCGACCACGCGCAGGGCGCGTTCCGGGCGCAGGGCTTCGAGGGCTCGGATGGCACTGGCGGTCTGGCGTTTGGCGCGGCTTTCCAGGTACTTGCCCAGCAATACCAGGGCAATCACCACGGCTGAGGCTTCGAAGTACAGGTGCGGGGCCATACCGGCGGGAGCCTGTGCCCATTGGTACAGGCTCAGGCCATAGCCAGCGCTGGTGCCCAGGGCCACCAGCAGGTCCATGTTGCCGGCACCGGCGCGCACGGCCTTCCAGGCTGCAATGTAGAAGCGGGCACCGAGAATGAACTGCACGGGTGTGGCCAGCAGGAACTGCGCCCAGGCGGGTAGCATCCAGTGCAAGCCGAACGGTTGTACCAGCATGGGTAATACCAGCGGCAGGGCCAACAGCAAGGCTGCACCGACTGCCAGGCGCTCGTTGCGCAGGCGGCGCTGGACAGCGCTTTGGTCGTCCTTGGTCGATTGCGGCAGGCTGGCGCTGTAGCCTGCCTTTTGCACAGCGTCGATCAGCAGGTTGTCATCAAGGGCCGCAAGCACTTCGAGGTGCGCGCGTTCGCTGGCCAAGTTGACGCTGACCCACTCGACCCCGGCCAATTTGCCCAGGGCGCGCTCTACTCGGCCGACACAACTGGCGCAGGTCATGCCGCCTATCTGCAGTTCGAGGGTGCGGGTTGGTACCCCGTAACCGGCCTCGCGCACGGCTTCGACCAAGGCTGGCAGGCTGGCAGGCGGGGCTACAACCCGGGCTTTTTCAGTGGTGAGGTTTACGCTGACCTGTTCAGCGCCGGTGACCTTGCGCAGGGCGCGCTCGACCCGGCCAGCACAGCTGGCGCAGGTCATGCCGGAGATCGGCAGGTCGTATGTGGTGGATGCGGGCATGGCTCTCCTCCTTGGACAGGCCTCCAGCATCAACCTTGCCACGCAGGCAAGGTCAATAGCCCAGGTCGGCTCGTTTCAACTCCAGCCCATATTGCCCCATGGCGATGCGGTATTTGTTGATCTGGCCCGCCTGCAGATTCAAACGCGTGCTGCGCTGGTCCTCTATACCTGCGGCGCAACCCGGCATTTGCCCAGGCAGCAGGCGCAGGCGCACATCCACCGGGCCAGGCGGCAGGTTGAACGAGGTGGACTGCTCCTGGAAAACGCGCCCGGAAAGCTGGTCGTTGAGGTATACGCCGATTTCGCAACTGGTGGCCACTTCCAGGCGCTCCCGGGAAATGATCAGTACGCTGTAGGCCGAGTTGCCCTCGGCGAATGCCGGTGGCACCACAGCCAGCGCGCCCAAGAGCCCGACGACGCCCAATGCTGCCCTGAACATGAAAAATCTCCTGCTTGCCTGATCGTCAAAGGCGCAGCTTGGCCGACGCGGACGCGGATTTCCACCCCGGGCGTTGCAGGCAGGGCTTGACCTTGCCCTCATGGCAAGCTTGAGACTTGTGAAAAACCTGAAGGAGGTAACCCCCATGCAAGTGTTCAATGGACAAGGCATGACCTGCGGCCATTGCGTGAAAGCCGTGACCCGCGCGGTGCAGGAGCAGGATGCGGCAGCCAGGGTGGAAGTTGATCTGGCAGGTAAACAGGTGCGTGTGCAGAGCGAGTTGGCGCAGGAGCAGATTCTCACTGCGATTCGCGATGAGGGGTATCAGGCCGAAATCGCCTGAAGACCTGATTGCTCCCACCGGGGGTAACAGTGTTGCAAATGTTTTCACATTGACAGGGTCCACAGCAGGTAGAATCAGTCACTTGCTTAGCCTGCTATGGATTCCTGATGAACCTGCGAATGGTGCTCATCCTGGGCGCACTCAGTGCGTTCGGGCCCTTGGCGATCGACTTTTACCTGCCAGCCTTCCCGGCCATGGCGCAAGCGTTCGCCACCGATGAAAAACACGTCCAGGCCACATTGGCCGCCTACTTCCTGGGCCTGTCTATCGGGCAGTTGGCCTATGGGCCGGTTGCCGACCGCTTTGGCAGACGCAAACCGCTGATGTTCGGCGTTACGCTGTTCACCTTGGCATCACTGGCCTGTGCCTACGCCCCCAACCTCGATGCCTTGGTGGTGGCGCGTTTCATCCAGGCACTGGGTGGTTGTGCCGGCATGGTGCTTTCGCGAGCCATCGTCAGCGACAAGTGCGACCCGGTAGCTTCAGCCAAAGTGTTTTCGCAACTGATGCTGGTCATGGGCTTGGCGCCGATCCTGGCACCGATGCTGGGTGGGGTGCTGGTGAACCTGGCCGGCTGGCAGTCGATCTTCCTTGCGCTGAGCCTGTTCAGTGCCGGCTGCCTGCTGGCGGTAAGCCTGGGCCTGCCGGAAAGCCTGCCCGAGCATATACCCCGGCAACCGCTGTCTGGCGCCTTGCGCCAGTACCTGCGGCTGCTGGCTGACCGGGTTTTCCTCGGCCATGCCCTGACCGGCGGTATCGCCATTGCCGGCATGTTTGCCTATATCGCCGGTTCACCTTTCGTGTTCATCAAACTGTATGGCGTGCCCGCTGAGCACTACGGTTGGCTGTTCGGCACCAACGCCGCAGGTTTTATTCTGGTGGCGCAGGTGAACGCCCGCCTGCTGGCCAAACGCGGGCCGGCCTTCCTGCTGGGCCGTGCGGTGTGGCTGTATCTGGTTGCGGGCCTGGTGTTGCTGGGCGTGGCGGCGTTGCGCCCTGCGCAACTGTGGCCGCTACTGGTGCCGCTGTTCATCTGTATCGCCAGCCTTGGTTGCATCATTCCCAATGCTTCGGCCTGCGCCATGAGTGGACAGGGCGCGCGTGCCGGCAGCGCCTCGGCACTGATGGGCTGTGTGCAGTTCAGCGTAGCTGCGGGTGCTGCGGCGCTGGTCGGGCTGCTGCATGATGGCAGTGCGGTACCCATGGCAATCGTGATCAGCCTGTGCGGGGCGCTGGTGGTCAGTGTTGCGCTGTTGACCCGGCGTTTGCAGGCCAAGGCTCCCGCATGAGCGGGTGAGGTGCCTGCAGCCGGGTTTCCAGCGTGGCGACGAAGGCACGCGCCTCAGCCTCGCTGCGGAAACTGACCACATGCTGATCGAGCTGGACTTGCCAAGGGCAGGCGGGGTTTCGGCTCGACGCACTTACGATAATTTTCATCGCTGCATACCTCCAGGAAGGGGAGCCGCTCAAGTGTAGCGCTGGCCCGCCAGCCTGCCATGACACGGCTTCAGCGTCCTGACTGACGGTAAGTGTGTGCATTTTTCTGGCGGTGTCTCCTACTTTGGGCGCAATGCCTGCAAACCCGCAGAACCTTCGCTTTGTTTCGCACTATTTGTGGAAGGTTGCTGTGGGCCACATCTGAAATGGCTGCAAGTTTGTTTTCATCAAGATGTTTCAGCGCGTTTGTGTGGGCGTACCGGTGCCTTGATTGACTGGGTGCCGGGGCGTTTTCGAAGCCGCCTCGCTGCTTGCCATGGGTAGGCATACCCAGTGGTTTTTCGTCATGAGTACGATGGCACCTGGCCGTCTGAACCGGCGTTTTCTGCGGCTTATACTGGCGAGCCAGGCCAGTGCCAGCGAGAGGCGCTTCCCTGGCAGGGTTGGCCATCGCATCCCCACAGTGAACTTGCAGGGAGTTACAAGGACATGAACGCAGCCAGCAGTATCAGCCAGATCGCCAGCCTGATGGCCGACCCCAAGCGCAGTGCCATGTTGTGGGCATTGATCGATGGCACACCGCGGTTGGCCAATGAGCTCGCGATAATGACTGGCCTGACTTCATCGTCAGCCTGCGCACACCTTTCGCTGCTGTCGTCGGCCGGTTTGCTCAGGCATGAAGCCAGGGGCCGCAAACGTTACTTCTGCCTGGCTACCCCGCAGGTCGGAGCGGCGGTAGAGGCCTTGGCCAGCGTACAGCTGGAAAGCGCCAGGGGAGAGCGTGCCGAAGCGCCGGTATCGTCGCTGCCGCTGTCGATGCGCCGGGCGCGCCGTTGTGGCGATCACCTGGGTGGGGAGTTGGCCAGTGAGCTGTACCATCGCATGGTGGTGGCTGGCTGGTTGGAAGGCAGCGGACGGCACTTGAGGGTCAGTGACGAGGGGCGGGCGCAGTTGGCCTTGGTCGGGGTGTACATCGATGCCCTGGCGCCACACCAGCAACGAGGTTGCGTGATCTGCCGCTGCACCGAATGGAATGACCAAGGCCCGCATCTGGGTGGCGTACTGGGTCAGGCCTTGTTCAGGTTGTTCCTGCAATCTGGCTGGATGCGCGAGATAGAGGACTCACGGGCACTGCATATTTCGGCGCTGGGTATCCAGCAGATCAATCGCATAGCCCGCGTGGCGACGTTGCAGGTCGGTTGAGCGCAACGTCGTCATGCTACTCAAACCAGCCGTGCGTCCAGGCTGTTCTGCGCCAGGCGACGAGCCTGGTCTTCGGTCATGCCCAAGTGGGTATGCAGAGCGTGGAAGTTCTCCGTGACGTAGCCACCGAAGTAGGCCGGGTCGTCCGAGTTGACCGTGACTTTCACACCACGCTCGAGCATGTCGAGGATGTTGTGCTGGCTCATGTGGTCGAACACGCAGAGCTTGGTGTTGGACAGCGGGCACACCGTGAGCGGGATCTGCTCGTCGATGATGCGCTGCATCAGGCGCTCGTCCTCGATGGCGCGCACGCCATGGTCGATACGTTTGATCTTCAGCAGGTCGAGGGCTTCCCAGATGTACTCGGGCGGGCCTTCTTCGCCAGCATGGGCAACGGCGACGAAGCCTTCGCTACGGGCGCGGTCGAACACCCGCTGGAACTTGCTGGGCGGGTGGCCCATCTCCGAGCTGTCCAGGCCTACGGCAATGAACGCATCGCGGAACGGCAAGGCCTGATCGAGGGTCTTGTGCGCTTCATCCTCGCTGAGGTGGCGCAGGAAGCTGAGGATCAGGCCGCTGCTGATGCCCAGTTGTTCGCGGCCATCCTTGAGCGCCTGGCTGATGCCGTTGAGCACCACTTCGAAAGCAATGCCGCGGTCGGTGTGGGTCTGCGGGTCGAAGAAGGGTTCGGTGTGGATCACGTTCTGGGCCTTGCAGCGTTGCAGGTAGGCCCAGGTCAGGTCGTAGAAGTCCTGCTCGGTGCGCAGCACATCTGCGCCCTGGTAATACAGGTCGAGGAACTCCTGCAGGTTGTTGAAGGCATAGGCACCGCGCAAGGTCTCCACATCGGCCCAGGGCAAGGCGATCTTGTTGCGCTCGGCCAGGGCGAACAGCAACTCGGGCTCCAGTGAGCCTTCCAGGTGCAGGTGCAGTTCGGCCTTGGGCAGGGCGTTCAACCAGTCATACATAGTGGTCATCTCAATCAGGTACGGTTGCGGCCATTCTACAGGGGCTGGCTGGGCAATGCGCCCAGCCGGGCTGCGACCTGGTGAATCACCAGACCAAGGGTTCGCCCTTGTAGTTGATGAAACGCAGGCCGCCCTTGCCGCTTTGGGCCTTGATCTGTTCGATCATGCCGCGGGTGCTGGTGAGCACATCGATTTCGGCGTTTTCGCCACCCATGTCAGTTTTCACCCAGCCCGGGTGCATGGCCAGCACGCACAGGTCCGGGCGCTGCTGCTCAACGAAGAAGCTGTTGATCATCGAGTTCAGTGCCGCCTTGCTGGCCTTGTACAGGCAGATTTCGCCACCGTCTGGGATGGTGACGCTTCCCAGGATCGAGCTCATGAAAGCCAGCACACCACTGCCTTCGCGTATTTGACCCACCAGGCGGCGAGCCACGCGTATCGGCGCCACAGCGTTGGTCATGAACAGATCGCCAATGTCGCTGTTGTGGACTGCCTCCAGGTCTTGCGGCAGGGGGCCCATGACTCCGGCGTTGACGAATATCAGGTCGAACACCTGGCCTTGCAGGCGTTGCTTCAGGCTGTCGAGCTGAACGGTGTCGTTCATTTCCAGCTGCTCGATATGCACGCCGGGCACGTTCGCCAGGGCGCCGGGCTGCTGCGGGTTACGGACGGTGGCAGTGATGTGCCAACCGTCTTCGTGCAGGCGTTGTACCAAGCCCAGGCCAAGCCCGCGCGAGGCGCCGATGATGAGGGCAGTTCTTGAATTGGCCATAGGAACATTCCTTTATCGGTGTAGGAGAAAGGAATTGAGCATACGTCACGGCGAATACGCGTGCCTGGTTTGCGTCTGGTTAAAAAATGGTCAGTTTTGTCTGGGCCTTGCGGGGCCGGGCGCTTCGCCTGTTGGCGCACGGGTTATCCACAAGCTGGTCCACAGTTATTGTGTGCAAGGTGAGCAAGCGGGGTGCGGCTTGGATGGGCGGTTCGCTGGGGATAAGTCGCGCACATTCAGCAGTTTACGACTGTCATCAAATAGTGATCAAAATATGATCAAAGCTCTGGGGGCCTCGAAATCACTAGCCTGCAAGAGAGTGCCCCAAGCTTATCCACAGGCAGGCCCACAGTTGTTGTGGGCAATGTTCAGCGTGCTTCGAGCAAAATACGCCCGCGGCTCAGGTCCGCCAGTTGCTGTTGCAATGGCGCCAGGTGGGCGTCACCGAGAGCAACCACCAGGTCCACACCATTGGCGGTGAACTGTTCATCCAGGACCAGGCCGTCAATCTCGGCCAGGCGCAACTTCACCAGCGCCAGTTCGCTGAAACTGCAACTGCAGCTGAAGTGGCTGCGCTGCACCAGTAGGCGCTTGGGCGCCTGTTGCAGGCACTTGTTGGCGCCGCCGCCATAGGCCCTGGCCAGGCCGCCGGTACCCAGCTGGATGCCGCCGTACCAACGGATCACCAGCACCACCACCTGGTCGCAGTCCTGCGCTTCAATGGCCGCCAGTATCGGCCGCCCTGCAGTGCCGCCGGGTTCGCCGTCGTCACTGCTGCGGTACTGCGCGCCGAGTTTCCAGGCCCAGCAGTTGTGGGTAGCGGCCAGGTCGCTGTGGCGTTCGATGAAACTCATCGCTTCGGCGGCGCTGCTGATCGGCCCGGCGAGGGTGATGAAGCGGCTTTTGCGGATTTCCTCGCGGTATTCGCAGAGGTCGAGCAGGGTAGAAGGCATAAAGGACAGTCAGGCAGACGGCTTGATGCCGCAGCCCTTCAAAATGATGTGGATAAGGTTGTTGCTCGCGTCTTCCATGTCCTGCTTGGTCAGGCGGCTGCGGCCAGTCACCTGGCAGATCTGGGTGGCGAAGTCGGCATAGTGCTGGGTGCTGCCCCAGAGCAGGAAGATCAGGTGCACCGGGTCGACCGGGTCCATTTTGCCTGCTTCGATCCAGGCCTGGAATACCGCAGCACGGCCGCGGAACCATTCGCGGTAATCGGCACTGAAGTATTCGGTCAGGCAGGTGCCACCGCTGATCACTTCCATGGCGAAAATGCGCGAAGCTTGCGGGTTGCGCCGGGAGAACTCCATTTTGGTGCGGATGTACTGGCTCAGGGCTTCACCGGGGTCGTCATCGACGCTCAAGGCGTTGAAGGTGCTGTCCCACAACTCGATGATGTTGCTGAGCACGGCGATGTACAGGCCCAGCTTGTTGGTGAAGTAGTAATGCAGGTTAGCCTTGGGCAACCCCGCCTTGAGGGCGATGGTGTTCATGCTGGTGCCCTTGAAACCATGGCGGGCGAACTCATCTTCGGCGGCCTGGATAATGGCCTGTTCGTTCTTCTGGCGGATACGGCCCGCGGGCTTGCCCGAGGCGGAGAGGCGATGCGCAGGGACTTCTAGGGTCATGGACGATTCCGTACGGGGCAGTGGCTGCGGCTGTGGGACAAGATTACCTGCCTGTGCCGAAGTGACAAGCGTTTGCGGCACAGACTGGCATCAACGTGTCGCAGCCAGGCTTTCGAGGAAGCTTTCCAACACCAGGTTGGGGCGCCGGCCTTTGCGGGTAACCCAGCTCAGGCTCAGGTCATAAAAGCGCTCCTTGGGCTTGAGCGCACGCAAACGGCCTTGCTGTACCCAGAACATGGCGTAGTGGTCGGGCAGATAGCCAATGTAACGCCCGGTGAGGATGAGAAACGCCATGCCCTCGCGGTCAGAAGCACTGGCTGTGCAATTCAGCGCCTGGTAGTGCGCCTGGATGTCGGCCGGCAGGCGGAAGGTGGGGGTGATGGCTTCCTGGCTGTTGAGGCGTTCGTCGTCTATCTGCTGGTCGTCGGCGTAGAACAGCGGGTGGCCGACTGCGCAGTACAGCAGCGAGCGTTCGCTGTACAGCGGTTGGTACTCAAGCCCCGATAGCGGGCTGGTCTGTGGGACGACGCCAACGTGCAGGCTGCCGTCGAGCACGCCGTGCTCGACCTGGCTGGGGGCGATCATACGGATCTGGATGCGTACATCAGGGCCGCGGTCCTTGAGTTCCGCCAGGGCATGGGTGATACGCATGTGCGGCAGGGTCACCAGGTTGTCGGTCAGGCCAATGTTCAGCTCGCCGCGCAAATGCTGGTGCAGGCCATTGACCTCGGTGCGGAAGGTTTCCAGCGCGCTGAGCAGTTGCAGGGCTGAATGGTAGACCTCGCGGCCTTCCTCCGTCAGCGAGAAACCGGCGCGGCCGCGCTGACACAGGCGCAGGCCGAGGCGTTGTTCGAGGTCGTTCATCTGCTGGCTGATGGCCGAGCGACCAATGCCCAGTACGTTTTCGGCAGCGGAGAAGCCACCGCACTCGACGACGCTGCGATAGATCTTCAGCAGGCGGATGTCGAAATCGCTGACTTGGGCGAGTGGATCGGGTCTTCGGCTCATCAGTTTAGTCTCGGCCTGCCTGAAGGTTAGAAATGTAGGCTTTTTCAGACTCTATCGCCGTGCCAACTTAGCTGCAACAACATCCATCGTTGCCTAATCGTCTTCCGAGGAACCGCCGATGAACATGCCCGAAACCGCCCCCACGGGTATCGCCAGCCAGCTCAAGCTGGACGCCCACTGGATGCCCTATACCGCCAACCGCAACTTCCAGCGCGACCCACGCCTGATCGTGGCGGCCGAAGGCAACTACCTGGTCGATGACCACGGGCGCAAGATCTTCGACGCCCTGTCTGGCCTGTGGACCTGCGGCGCAGGGCACACTCGCAAGGAAATCGCTGACGCGGTGACCCGCCAACTGAGTACGCTGGACTACTCCCCAGCGTTCCAGTTCGGCCACCCGCTGTCGTTCCAGCTGGCTGAAAAGATCGCCGAGCTGGTTCCGGGCAATCTGAATCACGTCTTCTATACCAACTCCGGTTCCGAGTGCGCCGATACCGCGCTGAAGATGGTGCGTGCCTACTGGCGCCTGAAAGGCCAGGCAACCAAGACCAAGATCATCGGCCGTGCCCGTGGTTACCATGGCGTGAACATCGCCGGTACCAGCCTGGGTGGCGTCAACGGTAACCGCAAGATGTTTGGTCAGCTGCTGGACGTCGACCACTTGCCTCACACCGTGTTGCCAGTGAACGCCTTCTCCAAAGGCATGCCGGAAGAGGGCGGTATCGCGCTGGCTGACGAAATGCTCAAGCTGATCGAGCTGCACGATGCCTCCAACATCGCAGCAGTCATCGTCGAGCCGCTGGCCGGTTCGGCCGGTGTGCTGCCGCCGCCGAAGGGTTACCTGAAGCGTCTGCGTGAAATCTGCACCCAGCACAACATTCTGCTGATCTTCGACGAAGTGATCACAGGCTTCGGCCGCATGGGCGCGATGACCGGCTCGGAAGCCTTCGGCGTTACCCCGGACCTGATGTGCATCGCCAAGCAGGTGACCAACGGCGCCATCCCGATGGGCGCAGTGATTGCCAGCAGCGAGATCTACCAGACCTTCATGAATCAGCCGACCCCGGAATACGCCGTGGAATTCCCACACGGCTACACCTACTCGGCACACCCGGTAGCCTGTGCCGCCGGTCTCGCCGCGCTGGACCTGCTGCAGAAGGAAAACCTGGTGCAGTCCGCGGCTGAACTGGCGCCGCATTTCGAGAAGCTGCTGCACGGCGTGAAGGGCACCAAGAATATCGTCGATATCCGTAACTACGGCCTGGCCGGCGCCATCCAGATCGCCGCCCGTGACGGTGATGCCATCGTTCGCCCATATGAAGCGGCCATGAAGCTGTGGAAAGCCGGCTTCTATGTACGCTTTGGTGGCGACACCCTGCAGTTCGGCCCAACCTTCAATACCAAGCCGCAGGAATTGGACCGCCTGTTCGATGCTGTAGGCGAAACCCTGAACCTGATCGACTGATCTTTCCGATTTTGATGCCAGGCGCATGCCCGCAGCGCGTGCCTGGCTCTCCTTTGTTTATCTGGAGTTTTGCATGAGCATTGTTCAGCACCTGATTCACGGCGAACTGGTTACCAAGGGTGAGCGCACCGCCGATGTCTTCAACCCGTCCACTGGCCAGGCCGTTCGCAAGGTCGAACTGGCCAGCCGCGCAACCGTGCAGGAAGCGATCGACTCGGCCAAGGCAGCCTTCCCGGCCTGGCGCAACACCCCTCCGGCCAAGCGCGCCCAGGTGATGTTCCGCTTCAAGCAACTGCTGGAGCAGAACGAAGCCAAGATTTCGCAGATGATCAGCGAAGAGCACGGCAAGACCCTGGAAGACGCCGCCGGTGAACTGAAGCGTGGTATCGAGAACGTCGAGTTCGCGTGTGCAGCCCCTGAAGTGCTGAAGGGTGAGTACAGTCGCAACGTCGGTCCGAACATCGACGCCTGGTCCGACTTCCAGCCGCTGGGCGTGGTTGCCGGTATCACCCCATTCAACTTCCCGGCCATGGTGCCGCTGTGGATGTACCCGCTGGCCATCGCCTGCGGCAACGCATTCATCCTCAAGCCTTCCGAGCGTGACCCGAGCTCGACCCTGTACATTGCCCAGTTGTTGCTGGAAGCCGGCCTGCCGAAGGGCATCCTCAACGTCGTGCACGGTGACAAGGAAGCGGTGGATGCGCTGATCGAAGCGCCGGAAGTCAAAGCACTGAGCTTCGTGGGCTCGACCCCGATCGCCGAGTACATCTATGCCGAAGGCACCAAGCGTGGCAAGCGTGTACAAGCCTTGGGTGGCGCGAAGAACCACGCGGTGCTGATGCCGGATGCCGACCTGGACAACGCAGTCAGTGCACTGATGGGCGCGGCTTACGGTTCGTGTGGCGAGCGTTGCATGGCCATTTCGGTCGCCGTGTGCGTGGGCGACCAAGTGGCCGATGCCCTGATTGCCAAGCTGGAGCCACAGATCAAGGCGCTGAAGATTGGTGCCGGCACCTCGTGCGGCCTGGACATGGGCCCGCTGGTGACTGCGGCAGCGCGTGACAAGGTCGTGGGTTACATCGATGACGGTGTTGCTGCTGGCGCCAAGCTGGTGGTGGATGGTCGTGGTTTCCGAGTGGCGGGTAATGAAGATGGCTACTTTGTGGGTGGCACCCTGTTCGACAAGGTGACCCCGGAGATGCGCATCTATAAAGAGGAGATTTTTGGCCCGGTGCTGTGCGTGGTCCGTGTGAATAGCCTGGAGCAGGCCATGCAGCTGATCAACGATCACGAGTATGGCAACGGCACCTGCATCTTTACGCGTGACGGTGAAGCGGCCCGTCTGTTCTGTGACGAGATCGAAGTGGGTATGGTGGGTGTGAACGTACCGCTGCCGGTGCCGGTGGCCTACCACAGCTTCGGTGGTTGGAAGCGTTCGCTGTTTGGTGATCTGCATGCCTATGG
>NZ_CP087160.1:722500-1357500 GCF_020911845.1 Pseudomonas sp. CIP-10
AGTGGGTTGCACCAGAAGTAGCTAGTCTAACCTTCGGGAGGACGGTTACCACGGTGTGATTCATGACTGGGGTGAAGTCGTAACAAGGTAGCCGTAGGGGAACCTGCGGCTGGATCACCTCCTTAATCGACGACATCAGCCTGCTGATGAGCTCCCACACGAATTGCTTGATTCATTGTCGAAGACGATCAAGACCCTATATAGGTCTGTAGCTCAGTTGGTTAGAGCGCACCCCTGATAAGGGTGAGGTCGGCAGTTCAAATCTGCCCAGACCTACCAATATGCGGGGCCATAGCTCAGCTGGGAGAGCGCCTGCCTTGCACGCAGGAGGTCAGCGGTTCGATCCCGCTTGGCTCCACCACTTGCTGTACCTTGATCAAACTCAGAAATGAGCATTCGCGTCGAATGTTGATTTCTGGCTTTTGTCAGATCGTTCTTTAAAAATTCGGATATGTGATAGATATAGACTGAACACCAGTTTCACTGCTGGTGGATCAGGCTAAGGTAAAATTTGTGAGTTCTGCTCGAAAGAGCAACGTACGAATTTTCGGCGAATGTCGTCTTCACAGTATAACCAGATTGCTTGGGGTTATATGGTCAAGTGAAGAAGCGCATACGGTGGATGCCTTGGCAGTCAGAGGCGATGAAAGACGTGGTAGCCTGCGATAAGCTTTGGGGAGTCGGCAAACAGACTGTGATCCAGAGATCTCTGAATGGGGGAACCCAGCCAGCATAAGCTGGTTATCTTGTACTGAATACATAGGTGCAAGAGGCGAACCAGGGGAACTGAAACATCTAAGTACCCTGAGGAAAAGAAATCAACCGAGATTCCCTTAGTAGTGGCGAGCGAACGGGGACCAGCCCTTAAGTTGGTTTGAGATTAGTGGAACGCTCTGGAAAGTGCGGCCATAGTGGGTGATAGCCCCGTACACGAAAATCTCTTATCAATGAAATCGAGTAGGACGGAGCACGAGAAACTTTGTCTGAATATGGGGGGACCATCCTCCAAGGCTAAATACTACTGACTGACCGATAGTGAACCAGTACCGTGAGGGAAAGGCGAAAAGAACCCCGGAGAGGGGAGTGAAATAGAACCTGAAACCGTATGCGTACAAGCAGTGGGAGCCTACTTTGTTAGGTGACTGCGTACCTTTTGTATAATGGGTCAGCGACTTATATTCAGTGGCGAGCTTAACCGAATAGGGGAGGCGTAGCGAAAGCGAGTCTTAATAGGGCGTTTAGTCGCTGGGTATAGACCCGAAACCGGGCGATCTATCCATGGGCAGGTTGAAGGTTAGGTAACACTGACTGGAGGACCGAACCGACTACCGTTGAAAAGTTAGCGGATGACCTGTGGATCGGAGTGAAAGGCTAATCAAGCTCGGAGATAGCTGGTTCTCCTCGAAAGCTATTTAGGTAGCGCCTCATGTATCACTGTAGGGGGTAGAGCACTGTTTCGGCTAGGGGGTCATCCCGACTTACCAAACCGATGCAAACTCCGAATACCTACAAGTGCCGAGCATGGGAGACACACGGCGGGTGCTAACGTCCGTCGTGAAAAGGGAAACAACCCAGACCGTCAGCTAAGGTCCCAAAGTCATGGTTAAGTGGGAAACGATGTGGGAAGGCTTAGACAGCTAGGAGGTTGGCTTAGAAGCAGCCACCCTTTAAAGAAAGCGTAATAGCTCACTAGTCGAGTCGGCCTGCGCGGAAGATGTAACGGGGCTCAAACCATGCACCGAAGCTACGGGTATCATCGTATGATGATGCGGTAGAGGAGCGTTCTGTAAGCCTGTGAAGGTGAGTTGAGAAGCTTGCTGGAGGTATCAGAAGTGCGAATGCTGACATGAGTAACGACAATGCGAGTGAAAAACTCGCACGCCGAAAGACCAAGGTTTCCTGCGCAACGTTAATCGACGCAGGGTTAGTCGGTCCCTAAGGCGAGGCTGAAAAGCGTAGTCGATGGAAAACAGGTTAATATTCCTGTACTTCCAGTTATTGCGATGGAGGGACGGAGAAGGTTAGGCCAGCCTGGCGTTGGTTGTCCAGGTTTAAGGTGGTAGGCTGAAATCTTAGGCAAATCCGGGATTTCAAGGCCGAGAGCTGATGACGAGTTGCCTTTAGGCGACGAAGTGGTTGATACCATGCTTCCAAGAAAAGCTCCTAAGCTTCAGATAACTGGGAACCGTACCCCAAACCGACACAGGTGGTTAGGTAGAGAATACCAAGGCGCTTGAGAGAACTCGGGTGAAGGAACTAGGCAAAATGGCACCGTAACTTCGGGAGAAGGTGCGCCGGCGAGGGTTAAGGACTTGCTCCGTAAGCCCATGCCGGTCGAAGATACCAGGCCGCTGCGACTGTTTATTAAAAACACAGCACTCTGCAAACACGAAAGTGGACGTATAGGGTGTGACGCCTGCCCGGTGCCGGAAGGTTAATTGATGGGGTTAGCGCAAGCGAAGCTCTTGATCGAAGCCCCGGTAAACGGCGGCCGTAACTATAACGGTCCTAAGGTAGCGAAATTCCTTGTCGGGTAAGTTCCGACCTGCACGAATGGCGTAACGATGGCGGCGCTGTCTCCACCCGAGACTCAGTGAAATTGAAATCGCTGTGAAGATGCAGTGTATCCGCGGCTAGACGGAAAGACCCCGTGAACCTTTACTATAGCTTTGCACTGGACTTTGAATTTGCTTGTGTAGGATAGGTGGGAGGCTTTGAAGTGGGGACGCCAGTTCTCATGGAGCCATCCTTGAAATACCACCCTGGCAACTTTGAGGTTCTAACTCAGGTCCGTTATCCGGATCGAGGACAGTGTATGGTGGGTAGTTTGACTGGGGCGGTCTCCTCCCAAAGAGTAACGGAGGAGTACGAAGGTGCGCTCAGACCGGTCGGAAATCGGTCGTAGAGTATAAAGGCAAAAGCGCGCTTGACTGCGAGACAAACACGTCGAGCAGGTACGAAAGTAGGTCTTAGTGATCCGGTGGTTCTGTATGGAAGGGCCATCGCTCAACGGATAAAAGGTACTCCGGGGATAACAGGCTGATACCGCCCAAGAGTTCATATCGACGGCGGTGTTTGGCACCTCGATGTCGGCTCATCACATCCTGGGGCTGAAGCCGGTCCCAAGGGTATGGCTGTTCGCCATTTAAAGTGGTACGCGAGCTGGGTTTAGAACGTCGTGAGACAGTTCGGTCCCTATCTGCCGTGGACGTTTGAGATTTGAGAGGGGCTGCTCCTAGTACGAGAGGACCGGAGTGGACGAACCTCTGGTGTTCCGGTTGTCACGCCAGTGGCATTGCCGGGTAGCTATGTTCGGAAGAGATAACCGCTGAAAGCATCTAAGCGGGAAACTTGCCTCAAGATGAGATCTCACTGGGATCTTGAATCCCCTGAAGGGCCGTCGAAGACTACGACGTTGATAGGTTGGGTGTGTAAGCGCTGTGAGGCGTTGAGCTAACCAATACTAATTGCCCGTGAGGCTTGACCATATAACACCCAAGCAATTTGCTGACGCAGATTGCGGTGGTGAAGACGAAAGACCCGAAAATTCGTAAGACCACAAATATCGCATATCCGAATTCGCTGGGCTGTCCATCTGGACATTCTGGCAACAGAATTTCTTGACGACCATAGAGCATTGGAACCACCTGATCCCATCCCGAACTCAGTAGTGAAACGATGCATCGCCGATGGTAGTGTGGGGTTTCCCCATGTGAGAGTAGGTCATCGTCAAGATTCATTTCGCAAAACCCCTATCTGCGCACGCAGGTAGGGGTTTTGTCTTTGTGGGCAAAAAAACTGGACCTGCTCGAGAGCGGAGATGGCACCGGCTTCGCCGGTGTTCGCGGGTAAACCCGCTCCTACGGGGAAGGGGGCAACGCCAGGCAGGGGCGCATACCCTCCAGGCCAATGTCGCCTCCCACAATTCGAGCCAGAACACTAGAATAGCCACCACGCACCTATTCAGAAGCGCCATATGTCCAATTCTGTCGAACCTGAAACCCTGGACCAGCTGCCGTTGGACGAGCTTGTCGCCTGCCATGAATGTGACCTGCTGCTGCGCAAGCCCGTGCTGCAGCATGATGAGAAAGCCCAATGCCCGCGCTGCGGCTACGAGCTCTATGCCCACCGGCACGATGTGGTCAATCGCAGCCTGGCCTTGGTACTGGCGGCCCTTTTGCTGTTCGTGCCGGCCAATTTCCTGCCGATCATGCAGTTGCACCTGCTTGGTCAGACTTCGGACGATACGGTCTGGAGTGGCGTGCTAGGCCTGTACAACTCGGGAATGCGCGGTGTTGCCGTAGTGGTGTTGCTCTGTAGCATGGTCATTCCGCTGGCGAAGCTGCTCTGTCAGCTGGCCGTGCTGTTGAGCATCCGCTTGAACTTCGGGCGTGACTACGGCCTGGTCTTCTACCGCATCTATCACCATCTGCGTGACTGGGGCATGCTCGAGGTCTATTTCATGGGGGTGCTGGTGGCCATCGTCAAACTGGTGGACCTGGCCGAACTGACCGTGGGCCTTGGGCTGTTCTGTTTCATCAGTCTGTTATTGATCCAGGTGTGGCTCGAGGTGGTGATGTCGCCCCACCAGATCTGGAGTGCGCTATCGGGGGAGGACCTGCATGCGGGCGATTGACGCAGGCATTGTTGTCTGCAATGAGTGTCACGAGCTGAACAGGCAAGAGCCAGACAGCACTTCGCAAACCTGCACACGCTGCGGCGCTATCGTGCATGCACGCCGGCCGAACAGTATCGCGCGCACCTGGGCGTTGCTGATTGCGGCGTCGATCCTCTACATCCCAGCCAACATACTGCCGATCATGACCGTGAGTACCCTCGGTCAGGGCAGCCCGGACACCATCATGTCCGGTGTCATCACCCTGCTCAAGCATGGCATGGTGCCCATTGCGGCTGTGGTGTTCATTGCCAGTATCCTGGTCCCCACGTTCAAGCTGGTGGGCATCGGCTTGCTGTTGTACTCCGTCCAGCGGCGGCAACCGCTTTCGGCCCGGCAGCGGATATTGATGTACCGCTTCATCGAATTCATCGGGCGCTGGTCCATGCTGGATATCTTCGTCATTGCCATCCTGGTGGCAGTGGTGAATTTTGGCCGAATAGCCAGTGTCGAAGCCAACCTGGGCGCTGTCGCCTTCGCAACTGTGGTGATCCTGACAATGCTTGCCGCTTTAACTTTCGATCCCCGACTGATTTGGGATAACACGGAGTCGGATGACGACCATGAGTGACCTGCCAACGGCTAAAACCCGCCCCGCCTCGAACTGGTCGGCCATCTGGATCCTGCCCTTGATTGCGCTAATGATCGGTGGCTGGCTCGCGTGGCAGGCCTACCGCGACGCTGGCGTGGAAATTGAAGTCCGCTTCGAGTCGGGAGAGGGTATCGTCGCCAACAAGACCGAGGTCATCTACAAAGGCATGCCGGTTGGCAAGGTGAAAAGCCTGGTGCTCGACGCCAAGGGCGACACGCAGGGGGTGATCGCTACCATCGAGATGAACAAAGCCGCCGAGCCCCACCTGAATAAAGGTACGCGTTTCTGGTTGGTGAAGCCGAGCGTCAGCCTGGCCGGTATATCTGGCCTTGAAACACTGGTGTCGGGTAACTACATAGCCGTTAGCCCGGGAGAGGGGGAACGTACCAAACGCTTTGTGGCATTGAAGGTGGCGCCACCGCTCTCGGATTCTGAACCAGGCCTGCACCTGACCCTCAAGGCCGACAGGCTGGGCTCGCTCAACCGTGACAGCCCGGTGTTCTACAAGCAGATTCAGGTTGGCCGGGTGAAAAGCTACCGCCTGTCCGAGGACCAGAGCACCGTAGAGGTGAAAGTCTTCATCGAGCCGGCCTACGCCAGCCTGGTGCGCAAGCACACGCGTTTCTGGAACGCCAGCGGTGTCAGCATCGATGCTTCGCTTTCGGGTGTGAAGGTGCGCAGTGAGTCGTTGTCGAGCATTGTGGCGGGTGGTATCGCCTTCGCCACGCCGGAGTACCGCAAGGACAGCCCGCCCACCGATCCAAGCCTGCCGTTCCGCCTGTACGAGGACTTCGATGCAGCCCAGGCGGGTATCCGGGTAAAAGTGAAGCTGAGCGATTATGAGGGCCTGCAGGCGGGTCGCACGCCGGTCATGTACAAGGGCATCCAGGTGGGCTCGCTGAAAGCCCTGAAGATGGAAGACAACCTGGCCAGCGCTTCTGCCGAGCTGACACTCGACCCGCTGACCGAGGACTACCTGGTCGACGGAACACAGTTCTGGGTAGTCAAACCGTCGATTTCCCTGGCGGGAATCACGGGCCTGGAGGCGCTGGTCAAAGGTAACTACATCGCCATTCGTCCTGGTGAGAAGGGCGCACGGCCAGAGCGTGAGTTCGAGGCGCGTGCCAAGGCGCCGCCGCTCGACCTCAAAGCGCCGGGCCTGCACATGGTGTTGTTCGCCGACACCTTGGGTTCGCTGGAAATCGGCAGCCCGGTGATGTATCGCCAGGTGAAGGTGGGTAGCGTGCAGAGCTATCAGTTCGCCCGTAACAGCAACCGCATCCTGATCGGTGTGCATATCGAGAAGGAGTACGAGAAGCTGGTCAATGGTTCGTCGCGCTTCTGGAACGTCAGTGGGATCACCCTGACCGGCGGCCTGTCGGGCATCAAGATCAAGAGTGAGTCGCTGCAAACACTGATGGCCGGCGGTATTGCGTTCGATACGCCACGGCCCGATGTACCGCTGAAGCGACACATTCCACGCTTCCGCCTGCATGACAGCCAGGAGGCGGTAAACCGTGCGGGTACGTTGATCACCATCCGCGTGGAGCGTGCCGATGGCCTGAAACCGGGCACGGCCATCCGCTTCCGCGGCCTGGATGTGGGCAGCATCGAGAGCGTCGACCTCACCGATGACCTGCAGGCGGTGCTGCTACGGGCGCGCATTACCGAAGCGGCGGATCGTATTGCCCGTGCCGGTACGCAGTTCTGGGTGGTCAAGCCGGCCCTGGGCCTGGTGCGCACTGAAAACCTGGACACCTTGATAGGTGGGCAGTACCTGGAAGTGCAGCCAGCAGCCAAGAACCGTGGGCCACAGCGCGATTTCATCGCCTTGGCCGAAGCACCGCAGGTAGCAGGGCCAGAGGTCGGCCTGCCATTGACGCTCAGTGCGTCACGCCGCGGCTCGATCAAGCCGGGTGTGCCGGTTACCTATCGTGAGGTTACGGTGGGCAAGGTGACAGGCTTCGAGCTGGGCCAGAGCGCTGACCGCGTGCTGATTCATATCCTCATCGAGCCGCGCTATGCCGCCTTGGTGCGCAGCGGTAGCCGCTTCTGGAACAGCAGTGGTTTCGGTTTCGACTGGGGTCTGTTCAAGGGCGCTACAGTGCGTACCGAGTCGGTGGAAACCCTGATCGATGGTGGTATCGCCTTCGCAACGCCAGATGGCGAGCAGATGGGTAACCCGGCACGGCCGCAGCAGACCTTTGCCTTGTTCGAAAAGGCCGAGGATGAATGGCTGCAGTGGGCACCGAAGATTCAGATCGCCAAGTGATGTAAAAGTAGGGCCGCCAAGCGCGGCCCCGCTTTTTTGTGGGAGCGGCCTTGCGTCGCGAAAGGGGCGCGTAGCGGCCCCTCGGTCTCAGCGCAGAAGCTGAGATAGCCGGGGCTGCTCCACAGCCCTTTCGCGACACAAGGCCACTCCCACAGATCGAGTCCCACATGGGGCTGTGCCCGCAAGCATAAATCGCAGGCAACAAAAAACCGACCCTAGGGTCGGTTTTTCGACTAGCGCGTCGCTTAGGCAGCTGCAGCTTCTTTCAGCGCCTTGATGTGGCCATTCAGACGGCCTTTGTGACGAGCAGCCTTGTTCTTGTGGATGATACCCTTGTCGGCCATACGGTCGATTACAGGTACAGCCAGAACGTAAGCGGCTTGCGCTTTTTCGGCGTCTTTTGCGTCGATGGCTTTAACTACATTCTTGATGTAGGTGCGGACCATGGAACGCAGGCTGGCGTTGTGGCTGCGACGCTTCTCAGCCTGTTTTGCACGTTTCTTGGCGGAAGGTGTGTTGGCCACCGTCGAGCTCCTCGAAAGACTTTAGGTAAATAGCAAACAAAATAGGCCGCGAATCATGCCGATCAGTCGAGCGGATGTCAAGGCCACCTGCAAGGTTCCGCCGAGCGGTGCGCCAACAAGCGGGAAAGATTCCTTTCTGCTGCGCGACCTGTACACTCGGGAATTTTTGGCTCCCCTGCGAAGGCGCGGGAGTATCGCACATTCGGACGCTATCTGGCAGCGTCCTCTGTCATTGGCGTGAATCTTTTCGATGAACCTGCTCAAATCCCTGGCTGCAGTAAGCTCGATCACCATGATTTCGCGGGTGCTGGGCTTTGTTCGCGACACCATCCTGGCCCGCATCTTTGGTGCTGGTGTCGCTACCGATGCCTTCTTCATCGCGTTCAAACTGCCCAACCTGTTGCGGCGCATCTTCGCCGAAGGCGCATTCTCCCAGGCCTTCGTGCCGATTCTGGCCGAGTACAAGACCCAGCAGGGCGAGGAGGCGACGCGCACCTTCATTGCCTATGTCAGCGGCCTTCTGACCCTGGTGCTGGCCCTGGTGACCGCCATCGGCATCCTCGCTGCACCGTGGGTGGTGTGGGCGACGGCCCCGGGTTTTGTCGACAGCACCGAAAAATACGCGCTGACCACCGACCTGTTGCGGGTGACGTTTCCTTATATATTCCTGATCTCGCTGTCTTCCCTGGCCGGAGCGATCCTCAATACCTGGAACCGCTTTTCGGTGCCGGCCTTCACGCCTACCTTGCTGAACGTGGCGATGATCGCCTTCGCCGTGTTGCTGACGCCGTACTTCAACCCGCCAATCATGGCGTTGGCCTGGGGCGTGCTGGCGGGTGGCCTGGCGCAGTTGCTGTACCAGCTGCCAGCGCTGAAGAAGATCGGCATGCTCGTGCTACCGCGTCTGAACCTCAAGGACGCGGGTGTGTGGCGGGTACTGAAGCAGATGCTGCCGGCGATCCTGGGGGTGTCGGTGAGCCAGATCTCGCTGATCATCAACACCATCTTCGCCTCCTTCCTGGTGGCCGGCTCGGTGTCGTGGATGTACTACGCCGACCGCCTCATGGAGCTGCCTTCCGGTGTGTTGGGCGTTGCTCTGGGCACCATCCTGCTGCCGACCCTGGCCAAGACCTACGCCAACAAGGACCGCGAGGAGTACTCACGGATTCTCGACTGGGGCCTGCGCCTGTGCTTCCTGCTGGTGCTGCCCTGCACCCTGGCTTTGGCCATTCTTGCCGAGCCGCTGACCGTTGCGCTGTTTCAATATGGCAAGTTCAGCGCGTTTGATGCGGCCATGACCCAGCGGGCGTTGATCGCCTATTCCGTGGGCTTGCTGGCGATCATTCTGATCAAGGTACTGGCACCTGGCTTCTATGCGCAGCAGAATATTCGCACGCCGGTGAAGATCGCAGTCTTCACCTTGGTCTGCACCCAGCTGTTCAACCTTGCCCTGGTCGGCCCGCTTGCACATGCCGGCCTGGCATTGGCGATCAGCCTCGGTGCCTGCCTGAATGCCGGTTTGCTGTTCTGGAAGCTGCGCAGTCAGCAGCTGTTCGAGCCTCAGCCTGGCTGGGCAGTGTTCCTGCTCAAGCTT
This sequence comes from Pseudomonas sp. CIP-10, assembly GCF_020911845.1. Taxonomy (NCBI): domain Bacteria; kingdom Pseudomonadati; phylum Pseudomonadota; class Gammaproteobacteria; order Pseudomonadales; family Pseudomonadaceae; genus Pseudomonas; species Pseudomonas sp. CIP-10. The sequence goes on from NZ_CP087160.1 coordinate 732,158, forward strand.
GTGTTGGCGGTGACGCTGATGTCGGCAGTACTGCTGGCGGGCATGCACTATATGCCGGCCTGGGAGCAGGGCATCATGCTTGAGCGCTTCCTGCGGCTTGGGGCGCTGATCCTGGCGGGCGTCGTGACGTATTTTGGCTGCCTGTACCTGTGTGGCTTCAGGCCCCGGCATTTCGCTCGCAAGGCCTTGCACTGAGGCTTTTGGCGGGTCAGGCGTCGGTTTTTCGCATTCCACGCCGCCCTTGGGCGCTGCTGCCTGTCACCAGCGCCCGGGTGTGGTTATAATCGGCCACTTTATGAGCAAGAAGCGCGTTATGCAGCTGGTTCGAGGTCTTCACAACCTGCGCCCCGAGCACCGGGGCTGTGTCGCCACCATTGGCAACTTCGACGGGGTTCACCGCGGCCACCAGGCAATCCTGGCGCGCCTGCGCGAGCGCGGTCAGGCCTTGGGCCTGCCGACCTGCGTGGTGATCTTCGAACCGCAACCACGCGAGTACTTCGCACCCGATACCGCGCCAGCGCGCCTGGCCCGGCTGCGCGACAAGATAGAGCTGCTGGCGACCGAAGGTATCGACCGGGTGCTGTGCCTGGCGTTCAACCAGCGTCTGAGCAAGCTCAGTGCCGATGCCTTCGTCAAGGCCATCCTGGTCGACGGCCTGGGCGTGCGTCATCTCGAAGTGGGCGATGACTTCCGCTTCGGCTGCGACCGCGCTGGCGACTTCGCTTTCCTGGTCGAGGCCGGCAACGCGTATGGCTTTACCGTCGAGGCCGCCAACACGGTCATCCAGGATGGCCTGCGGGTCAGCAGCACCGAAGTGCGCAAGGCCTTGTCCGAGGGCAACTTCGAGCTGGCCGAACACCTGCTGGGCCGCCCGTACCGCATTACAGGCCGCGTGCTGCACGGCCAGAAGCTGGCCCGCCAGCTCGGCACACCAACCGCCAACATCCAGCTCAAGCGCCGTCGCGTGCCGCTGTCCGGGGTATACCTGGCCAGCATCGTGATCGACGGCAAAGCTTGGCCGGGTGTCGGCAATATCGGCGTGCGCCCCACCGTTGCCGGTGATGGGCGCCCGCACCTGGAGATTCATCTTCTGGACTTTGCCGGCGATCTTTACGGCCGGCGCCTGACGGTGGAGTTCCACCACAAGCTGCGTGAAGAGCAGCGATTCGCCTCCCTGGAGGCGCTGAAGTCGGCGATCGATGCGGATATCGCCGCCGCACGTGCACATTGGCACGCTCAACCGCTAACGAAGAGCCTGAAATGACCGACTACAAAGCCACGCTTAACCTTCCGGACACCGCCTTCCCCATGAAGGCCGGCCTGCCTCAGCGCGAACCGCAGATCCTGCAGCGCTGGGACAGCATTGGCCTGTACCAGAAGCTGCGCGAAATTGGCAAGGATCGTCCCAAGTTCGTCCTGCACGACGGCCCGCCCTATGCCAACGGCAAGATTCACATCGGTCATGCGCTGAACAAGATCCTCAAGGACATGATCGTCCGCTCCAAGACCCTGGCCGGCTTCGATGCGCCGTACGTGCCAGGCTGGGACTGCCACGGCCTGCCGATCGAGCACAAGGTCGAGGTTACCCACGGCAAGCACCTTTCTGCCGACCGTACCCGCGAGCTCTGCCGCGAGTACGCCGCCGAGCAGATCGAAGGGCAGAAGACCGAGTTCATCCGCCTGGGCGTGCTGGGTGACTGGGACAACCCATACAAGACCATGAACTTTGCCAACGAGGCCGGTGAAATCCGCGCCCTGGCCGAGATGGTCAAGCAAGGCTTCGTGTTCAAGGGCCTGAAGCCGGTGAACTGGTGCTTTGATTGCGGTTCGGCGCTGGCTGAAGCGGAAGTCGAGTACGCCGACAAGAAGTCGCAGACCATCGACGTGGCCTTCCCGGTTGCCGATGAGGCCAAGCTGGCCGCCGCCTTCGGCCTGGCCTCGCTGACCAAGCCGGCCGCCATCGTGATCTGGACCACCACCCCGTGGACCATCCCGGCCAACCAGGCCCTGAACATCCACCCGGAATTCAAGTACGCCCTGGTCGACACCGGCGAGCGCCTGCTGGTGCTGGCTGAAGAGCTGGTCGAGTCGTGCCTGAAGCGCTACAACCTGGAAGGTTCGGTTCTTGCCACCGCCCAAGGTTCGGCGCTGGAGCTGGTCAACTTCCGTCACCCGTTCTACGACCGCCTGTCGCCAGTGTACCTGGCTGACTACGTCGAGCTGGGCGCCGGTACCGGTGTGGTGCACTCCGCGCCAGCCTACGGTGAAGACGACTTCGTCACCTGCAAGCGCTACGGCATGGTCAACGACGACATCCTTACCCCGGTGCAGAGCAACGGCGTGTATGTCGAGTCGCTGCCATTCTTCGGCGGCCAGTTCATCTGGAAGGCCAACCCGGCCATCGTCGAGAAGCTGAGCGAAGTCGGTGCGCTGATGCACACCGAAACCATCAGCCACAGCTATATGCACTGCTGGCGCCACAAGACTCCGCTGATCTACCGCGCCACCGCGCAGTGGTTCGTGGGCATGGACAAGCAGCCGAGCACTGGCGAGCCGCTGCGTGAGCGTGCGCTGAAAGCCATCGAAGACACCAAGTTCGTCCCGGCCTGGGGCCAGGCGCGCCTGCACGCGATGATCGCCAACCGCCCGGACTGGTGCATCTCGCGTCAACGCAACTGGGGCGTACCGATCCCGTTCTTCCTGCACAAGCAGACCGGCGAGCTGCATCCGCGCACTGTCGAGCTGATGGAAGAGGTGGCCAAGCGCGTCGAACAGCAAGGCATCGAAGCCTGGTTCAAGCTGGACGCCGCCGAACTGCTGGGCGCTGAAGCCGACCAGTACGACAAGATCGCCGACACCCTCGACGTGTGGTTCGACTCCGGTACCACCCACTGGCACGTACTGCGTGGCTCGCACGACATCGGCCACGCTACCGGCCCGCGCGCTGACCTGTACCTGGAAGGTTCCGACCAACACCGCGGCTGGTTCCACTCGTCCTTGCTGACCGGTTGCGCCATCGACAACCACGCGCCGTACCGCGAGCTGCTGACCCACGGCTTCACCGTGGACGAGAACGGCCGCAAGATGTCCAAGTCGCTGGGTAACACCATCGAGCCGGAGAAGGTCAACAACACCCTGGGTGCCGATATCCTGCGCCTGTGGGTTTCGGCCACCGACTATTCCGGTGAAATGGCGGTTTCCGAGCAGATCCTGCAGCGCAGCGCCGATGCTTACCGGCGTATCCGTAATACCGCGCGTTTCCTGCTTTCCAACCTGTCCGGCTTCGACCCGGCCCGCGACCTGCTGGCCTCGGAAGACATGCTGGCGCTGGACCGCTGGGCCGTGGACCGTACCCTGCTGCTGCAACGCGAGTTGGAAGAGCACTACAGCGAGTACCGTTTCTGGAACGTCTACTCCAAAGTGCACAACTTCTGCGTACAGGAACTGGGCGGCTTCTACCTCGACATCATCAAGGACCGCCAGTACACCACCGGCGCCAACAGTGTCGCCCGCCGTTCCTGCCAGACCGCGCTGTTCCACATCAGCGAAGCGTTGGTGCGCTGGATCGCGCCGATCCTGGCATTCACCGCCGACGAAATCTGGCAGTACCTGCCGGGCGAGCGCAACGAGTCGGTCATGCTCAACGGCTGGTACGAAGGCCTGAGCGAGCTGCCGGAAGGCACCGAGCTTGGCCGTGCTTACTGGGACCGCGTGATGGCGGTGAAGGCATCGGTGAACAAAGAGCTGGAGAACCAGCGTACCGCCAAGGTCATTGGCGGCAACCTGCAGGCTGAAGTGACCCTGTACGCCGACGAAGGCCTGAGTGCCGACCTGGGCAAGCTGGGCGACGAGCTGCGCTTCGTGCTGATCACCTCGGCCGCTAGCGTGGTGCCGTTCGCACAGGCGCCGGCCGAAGCCGTAGCCACCGAAGTCGAAGGCCTCAAGCTGAAAGTGGTCAAGTCCGGCCACGCCAAGTGCGGCCGTTGCTGGCACTTCCGCGCCGATGTCGGCAGCCACCCGGAGCACCCGGAAATCTGCAGCCGTTGTGTCGACAACCTGAGCGGCCAGGGTGAGGTGCGCCACTATGCCTAACCCTGCAGCGGGGCGCTTCGGGCGCCTTGCATGGCTTTGGCTGAGCTTGCTGGTCCTGGTCATCGACCAGGCCACCAAGCTGTACTTCAACAACGCCCTGACCATGTACCAGCAGATCGTGGTCATTCCTGACTACTTCAGCTGGACCCTGGCTTACAACACCGGTGCCGCGTTCAGCTTCCTGGCTGATGGTGCAGGTTGGCAGCGCTGGTTGTTCGCCCTGATCGCCGTGGTGGTCAGCGCGGTGCTGGTGGTGTGGCTCAAACGCCTGGGGCGCAACGAGACCTGGCTGGCCGTGGCGCTGGCGCTGGTGCTGGGTGGGGCGATTGGCAACCTGTACGACCGCATCGTGCTGGGCCATGTGGTCGACTTCATCCTGGTGCACTGGCAGAACCGTCATTACTTCCCGGCCTTCAACGTGGCCGACAGCGCCATCACCGTTGGTGCGGTGATGCTGGCGCTGGATATGTTCAAGAGCAAGAAGTCCGAGGATCCGGTCCATGACTGACACCCGTATCGGCCAGAACACCGAAGTCACCCTGCACTTCGCGCTGCACCTGGAAAACGGCGACACCGTCGACAGCACGTTCGATAAAGCCCCGGCCACCTTCAAAGTGGGTGATGGCAACCTGCTGCCGGGTTTTGAAAACGCCCTGTTCGGTTTCAAGGCCGGTGACAAGCGCACCGTGGTGGTTGCCCCGGAGAACGCCTTCGGCCAGCCTAACCCGCAGAACGTACAGGTTATGCCGAGGTCCAACTTCGAAGGCATGGACTTGTCCGAAGGGTTGCTGATCATCTTCAACGACGCCGCCAACACCGAGCTGCCGGGTGTGGTCAAAGCGTTCGATGACGATCAGGTCACCATCGACTTCAATCACCCACTGGCTGGCAAGACCCTGACCTTCGAGGTGGAGATCCTCGAGGTGAAGGCCCTGTAAGCCTGGAGCCGAGCATGCAAATCAAACTCGCCAACCCGCGCGGCTTCTGCGCCGGGGTCGACCGGGCGATCGAGATCGTCAACCGCGCGCTGGAAGTCTTCGGCCCGCCGATCTATGTGCGTCACGAAGTGGTGCACAACAAGTTCGTGGTGGAAGACTTGCGTAACCGCGGCGCCATCTTTGTCGAAGAACTGGACCAGGTGCCGGACGATGTCATCGTCATCTTCAGTGCCCACGGTGTTTCCCAGGCTGTGCGCCAGGAAGCTGCTGGCCGTGGCCTGAAAGTGTTCGATGCCACCTGCCCGCTGGTGACCAAGGTTCACATCGAAGTGGCCAAGTACAGCCGCGATGGCCGTGAGTGCATTCTCATCGGCCACGAAGGGCACCCGGAAGTCGAAGGCACCATGGGCCAGTACGATGCCAGCAACGGCGGCGCCATCTACCTTGTCGAAGACGAGGAAGATGTTGCCAACCTGCAGGTGCGCGACCCCAACCACCTGGCTTTCGTCACCCAGACAACACTGTCGATGGACGACACCAGCCGCGTCATCGATGCGCTGCGTGCGCGCTTCCCGAACATCGGTGGCCCGCGCAAGGACGACATCTGCTACGCCACCCAGAACCGCCAGGACGCCGTCAAGCAACTGGCCGGCGAGAGCGACGTGGTGCTGGTGGTGGGCAGCCCGAACAGTTCCAACTCCAACCGTTTGCGCGAGCTGGCTGAGCGCATGGGCACCCCGGCCTACCTGATCGACGGTGCCGAGGACATGCAACGCGGCTGGTTTGATCAGACCGCGCGGATCGGCATCACCGCCGGTGCTTCGGCACCCGAAGTGCTGGTGCGTGGTGTGATCGAACAGCTCAAGGCCTGGGGCGCTACCGGCGCAGAAGAGCTGGATGGGCGCGAAGAGAACATCACCTTTTCAATGCCCAAAGAGCTGCGGGTTCGCTCGCTGATCTAACGGGCTGCACCGCTGCCAATGCTGGGGCTGCTTTGCAGCCCTTGCGCGACTCAAGACTGTTCCTGCAATGACCGCGCTAGCAGCGGTCATTGCTCCGGTCCTCCGTAAGCAACCTGACTCTGCCGCTTGATGCCAGCGCCACTTGATATCGGCTGCGAGCAGCGGCGCGTTCGCACATTTCCAGTGTTGCGCCCAACCAGCTGTTGCCCGACGTCATTGGCACGCCCAGCGCACTGAATTTGAACTGCTCGCCGCGATTGCTGGTTATTTTCAGCGGCTTTGAAAGGCGCTGTTCGCGTAGCACCTGCCGGTTATGCTCCAGCACTACCCGCCAACCATTCCCCCAATTACCGTCCAGCGCCAGCACCAGCACCGGCTGGCTTTGCAGCATGGCATGGCTGCGTGCACTGCGCAGCGCCTGCGCCAGATCACGGGCAGCCGCCGCCCGGTGCAGGTCATCGCTCATTCGGGCGTAGGCCGGCATGCCCAGTTGGGTCAGCAAGACCGCCACGGCCAAGGCCGACAACATTTGTATCAGTGTTACGCCGCGTTGCTTCGAAATTTCTGGAGCCCTACTAACTGTTAGTTGATTTTTTTATTATAAAAATCAGTTAGTTAAACAAACTAATTGATTTGAAATTTTTTGGTGTCTGGGGGCGGTATGGAAGCGTTACCTTTTCCGACTGCAGTTCCATTGAAATTCACGGGCAAATCTGGGCGCTGTAGCAGCGTCAACGCTCGCTTCCCAAGCGCTGATAGCGCCTCTCAAATGCCTCTGCGCCCCCTTCCATCACCTGGCATACCTCTTGGCGCATTACCTGGTCTTGTAGAGAGCCGGTCTGCTTCACATGGCATTGGTGGTTGAAGTCCAGTACATGGATCAACTCGGCATCGCCGTTTACAACGATGTTCGGGTTATGGGTCACGATGATCAGTTGGCGACGCAGCTTGTTAGATCGAATCTGCTGAACAACCAGTCCATAGATAAGGTGGTTGTCCAGATCGTCCTCCGGTTGATCAAGCACCAGGGGCTCGGTGCCATGTGCTAGCAGAAAGGCCAGCATGGCTGCCGCACGTTGCCCAGCAGAGGCCTGCCCGATGGACTGAAAGTCTCGACCGTCACCCTTGCGACTGTACTCTACCTGTAGGCCGTCTTCTGGGAACCAACACAGGATGTGGTCAAGAAACTCTGGGCGCTTGTCTGTCTCGGCTTTCAAAAATTTATTTAACCATCCACCGAATTCGGCTTTGCCACGGCATGCCTGAGACAGACGCTTCTTCTGAGCCATCAATGACTGCTCAAAGTTAGGTGTGTCCCATTCTCCTGGCTTTTCGACAAGATCGGCTGCGGCCATCAGGTCTGCTATCAACCCCTTCGGACTGGAGCCGTCCTGCTCTTGGTACAGGTCGTCAGCATACTTACCGTCTGCTGCACCAAGCACCTCCCGTAGTGATCGCTCAATGCTCCGTACATCTCGGCTGTATGGGATCAATTCGATACGTACAAAGGGGTTGTCGCGCAGCGTGTCTTGCAGGAACGTATTGCGCTGAGCACTGATGGTGCGGCGCGCAGACTGCACTCGTTCCAGCTGCTGCATCGCTTTTTCGCGCAGGTCAACATGTTGCTTCTGTAAAGCCTCCAAGCGCTTCAGTTCGGTTTCCAGCCTCTGCTTTTCCTGCACTAGACGTCCGTACTCGCTAGGGTCACTGACACCCTGCTGTTGCAGATCTGCCTTGAGCTGTTCGTAGGCAGTCTTAGCTGAGCCGATTCGAGCGAACCAAGCCGATGCCTCCAGTTCTCCTCTGAGGGCTTGCCCTCGCGCTTGCAGTGCTGAAGCAGTGTTCTCGACCTCTTGCCTTGCTTTGTCGATAGTCGCTTTCAGTGCTTGAACGAGCGCTAGTGCCGTGCTGTCATCATGGGCATCAAATACCCCCTCTTGCAGGTCTTCCGACTGCAAATTAGCAGCGAAACTCTGCAATTTGGCAGCCAGTTCGGTGGATGCTTCAAGCTGACGCTCAAGCTCACGGCTTTGTTGAGTGGTGCGCTGGTAGTTTTTCAGTATCACCGTATGGTCTGCACCCTCGAAACGAGCGAGCTTGCGCTGTATATCCTGCAGGGATAGCGTTAGCGACTCGCGGCCTTGAAGCTTACCCTCCAGCTCGCGCATCTGAGCCCGGGATGCCAGAAAAGCACTTTTGGCCTCTTCGAACGCCGCTTCTTGCGTCCGAGTGTCAGCGGCATCGTCGATTACCTTCAACAAGGCCTGCTGACTGTCGCTAGCCAAGGCTGCAATCTGCCCCTGACTGAAAAGCCTTACTGGGAAGCGTTGCTCATTGATTCCCTGGCTTTCTGAAGGCTTGAAGTCCGAGGTGGAGGTATCCCATTCTTCCACCACATTTCCTTGGCCGTCCTGTCGCCAAGTCAGGCGATAGGTCGAACCATCACGATGTACCCGAACATCTACGCCTGTGTCTGTGCGTAGGCCGCCATCATCACTTCTGGTCTTGGCGATCGTGCTGAACTTGTGGAAGGTCTGTCCGGCCTCCGATGTTCGCGACAATTCGTTTTCCCGCCGATAGGCCAGGCGCAAGGCATGCACGATGGTCGATTTTCCGGTGCCGCGACCACCGATCAGTGCGTTGAAATAGGGGTTCAATGGTAGGCTGGCGGCTGCTTTACCGCGCCCCATATAGCGTGCGTTGTGGATTTCAACCGACTCAATGAAATGTTCGGGCGTATTGAAAGGTGCAAAGCCATTGCTTTGGTCACTACGGCGAACTGAAACTTCCTGCCCATCCAACAGCGCCAAACGCAGCCCCTCCAGACTGGGCTTTGCCATCTTGATCCAGGTATAACGTGAGCCAGGAATGGCCGAGCCCTGGAAACTGTGGCAATCGCTACCCACCACACTGGCAAAGCGCAGCTTTATCTCCTCCAGCACTACAGGAGTAGGACTGCTGCATGCGGTCCATTCCAAGGCCAGGATGCCCGGCTCTTGTAGAACCTGTTTGACGGTGGTTGCATCAAGTAGGCATTTGCGCGTGTTCAGCTCGACTTGCAGCAGGCCTTTGTCTCCCTCCACATGCGCCGGAATGGCGATACCGCCCTCAGCAATAACACGCGCGACTACCTTGGCTGCACCTTCGCGGGTGACGCCATCACTGTCGCCTCGCGTACCGGAGTAGTCCACTTTGGCCAGCAAATCACTAATGGTTTGGCTGGAGGCAGATGGGTCGAATAGGGCCAGCAAATGGAAGCCACCCTGAACGGATATCTCCACACCAGGAAACAGATATAGTTCGCGAAACCCTTCCGGCGGGTTGCCCGTATTGGCTAAGCGCTTCATTTCGGCGTAAGCGACCTTGAGTCGGTCCACCCATTCACCGCTGTTGTGGTCAGTGACTGCTACGCAGTCGATTTCGGCGGCCATGTACTTGAGCAGCCATTTCTGTGGTGTTAGTTCATCAGGCGTGCCGATAGCTGCTTGCCAAGCACTCGTATCCTTCGATGCAGGGGTGTGCGTGTGAAAATCGAACTTCCACCAGCGTGCGCCGGGGTAAGGCCAAGCTTGGCTCATCCTTTTCTCCATTTTTTGATCATTTTCTGTCCGGCTTGATACCCACTGCATTCACGTCCATATATCGGTCTTTGAATGGATTCAGCATTCGTAGTTCACGATATATTCGCGGTGAGATGGTTGACGTCTCAATGATATTTGCTCAGGGCAAGGAGCTAACTGAGGTAGTCCACCTCCTTTCTGACTTGAGCTAATCGTTGCCATAGTCAGGTTCGTACTCAATTTCTCGTTCGTCTTGGTCGGTGTACTCCTCCTCAAACTCTGCTGCCTCCATTTCCTCAGCGCCATCAAGGCGCAGATCACAGGATGGACAGTAGAACTCCACGGGAGTGAAGATCCTTTCTACTGTTTCGTAGCCGCTTTCGAAGTCTTGATCGATTACCTCTTCATGCACACGGTCTCCGCCCATGAACCCTTTGCACTCACATGCTGGGCATGGGGCTTCCCAGTAGTTATCCAAAAGGTACCGGAAGGTTTTGTAGTATGAATACCACTGGAGCGTCTGCGAGTGCTGTCGAAGCGCCTCAAGTTCTTTTTTACCGAGCTTCTTACCATCAGGGCTTAAAAAAATGGTACGAGCATTGACTATGCGTTGTTTCGCAGCTTCTACCTTGATTGTGCGGAAATCCTGAGCCAGAGTGGCAGGGATCGCTGAGTCGCTCCCCACCCAATCTTCTAGCTCCAAGGTCATCGAGGCCAGGATGAGCTGGGCTGTAGACCAGAACTGCCCCTCCCAATCCTTATCGGCCATACCAGTAAAAGCCGCTTGACCCGAATGGAGTTCGGCATTTCTGCGGGATGAAATTATCTTGCATGCCTCCGCATGCGGTGTGCCGAACTTATCTACCGTGTGTTTTAAGCGAGCGAATACCACATGAGCACTGATTGTCTTGACCTTGGTATCAGTCTCGATACCGCACGCTTCGAGAAGGCTGTTGGTATTTTCCGTTTCAACTACCAAGCAAGGGTGGATGCCAGATAACTGAGCCTTGCCAAGAAGCTCTAGTGCCAACGCAGCCCAGATTTGATAGACCTCGGAATCCTTTGACGCTTTAGCTTGCAAGGCTCGTGAGGCATACAGCCGGGATTTTCCAAGCAGCGCCTCTGCTGAAATAGCCGGGGGGATTTCTTTGTGTGGTTTTTTCGTGCTGCCTTTTGCATTGTGCATCTCAGAAACTCTCCATGACTGTTACCCTTAGGAGCTTTCGCTTGGCGCTTCCAGTCGCCGCTGTACGTCGATGCAGGTAGCGCCAGTTATCAAGTAACAAAAACTTCCCAGCCCCCCACTCGATCTTGTGTTCGTGCACTGGTTTTTCTTGATCTATAGCGCTCACCATTTCCCGGGCTCTGTCATTTGTAGGTGTCATACAGCCAGGGTCATAACGGTAATAGCAATCAGATGGAGGCCGGGCAGAAGCGTAGAAACTATTGCCGCCATTGATAATCCTGAAGACAGCCGATCGAGCTGCTACTGAATTCAATGGATCAAAGAGACGACCTTCAGAGATGAGAGTGTCAGCAGCCTGCTGATCCGCTTCAAAGCACGCCATAACAAGATACCGCGGAGGTGTACTCCAGTGAGCTCCGTCGGTGTGCCAAGGAAATTCGCTCAGTCCATAGCGGGCACTGAGGGATTGAGGGTTGGCTGCTTGCTGTTCGGTCGGTACTAGATGGTCAATCAGTGGGCCACGCCGGCGAGATGCGCGAGGATCTCCTAAGCTATAGGCGATTTCTAGGGCAGTTCTTTCCATCGACTCAAGCCCGGAGTGGTGCATGTGAAAGCTGGCCCAACCGTTCGACCTCAACTGCAACTTGGCATCTTCGATCTGCTCAATCACGTCATGTCCTTTTTCGGTGTTACTTAGCTAAACAATGGTCCGGGAATTTTACTCGTCGAATGTAACGAGCGCGCTCAGCGGTGCATACTCTCAGATGGAGCTGTCATTGTTTTATGGCCTCTGTGAGTAGCGATACTCCTCAGGTGAAAAGCGCCCCAGGGGACCAAATAGCAAAATGGCCGTTAGGTTTTCGAGATCGCTTATTGCCTCCGACTGCGCATACTGCAGAAAGTACGCGCGCTGTGCCGCAGGTAGGGTAGCTCGGTGCTTCAAACAGGTTCTCACCATCTCCGCCAGCACATAGCCGCGTATGTCGTACCGTTCATCCATGGCGCAAAGGATGGTTCGATAGCACAAGTGATAGTTCGGCTGCGGACCGGTCTGTAGGTAGGCGTCGGTACTCATCCTTGACTCCCGGCCTGCCAGGAGGCCAGAAACTGCAGAAGCCGCTCAACTTGGCCATGACTGACCAGTTGCTCTGCTGTTCGCCCTCCGAAAGCTGGCAATGGATCTTGGCGGAACCAGACAATCGCCCGCTCGATAGCTACCCCGCTCTCGGTCACCGTCATGACCACACGTAGGGCATCTGTGATAAAGCGTAGCGCTGCTTCGGCTTCAGGCGTGGTTGCGCCATCTGATTGGCTGTGACGATAGGTAGCAAGCTGAGCGGAAAATTCGGCCGGGTTGAGGCCGAAGACCTTGTTATAGCGCTCAGATGAAGAGGTTGCCCCTTTCGTGTTGCATAGGTAGTCGACCAGTTCGGCAGCCGACGATGCTGCTAGTTGAAATGCCTCCTGGTCCATGGCTTGTTCCCCTCGCGCCTTTCGTTAACAGCATGCCCACAAAATAAGCAGTAAGCAAAGCCATAGTTGCGTCATTGCCCGGCCAAGCTACCTTGCGAGCTCCAGCCTTGGGCAGAGGAAATGATTTTCCACCCAGTTACCACCGAATGATGGCCTTCAAGCCCGAGAACGTCCCGATGTCAGTTTGATGGCAGCATGTTTTCGCTGATACAGTTCCAGCCATTTTCAGCAATTGAGCCCGCTTACCTGAGTGGCGTACGGCTTTGGAGATCATGGAATGGACGTTCTGTACTGGGAAGGTGGGCTGTTACGCCACGAGGTTTGTGCTATCGAAGAGATGGAGGATGCTTTTCAGAACCCGAAGCCTGCTAGCAGCTCCTCCCACCTCAAGGGGGGAATGGCAGAGCAACTGAAAGCGCTTACAGCAGGGGCGGGGGGAATGTGGCCCTGGCGAGGGTACGCAGGCTTCCGCTTTGCGGATGCACGAGGTTCGGAGGGTGAGTTTGACCTTGTGATTGTGACTCACAAGAACGTTCTGATCGTTGAACTCAAGCATTGGAATGGCGAGATCACTTCCAACGGAGGGAAGTGGTATCAGAACGGTGATGAACGAGGGCGCTCGCCTGTTGCAATCACTCAAAACAAATCATTTTTGCTCCAAAGGAAATTGCAGGCTGTAAAGAAGAACTTACCTGATGGCCGTGTACCTAACATTCAATTTTGTGTGGTGCTGTCAGGCGATTGTAAATTTTCAAGCTTGCCAGAAAGTGATCTAAAGCACGTTCTAACGCTGGCGGATTTTCTTAAGCTCGCTAACGAAGGCTTATATAACAAGAGGTTTCGGCCGCATCCAAACGCCCAAGGCCTTAATCAGTATTTCAGCGTGTTTGACCGCTTGTTTAGTAAGGGGAACACAAAACCAAAAGAGTTGGTTGTTGACGGGTTTCGGGCTCAGGAGATAATTTTCGAGCACCCAGGCAAAGTGTATGTCGAACACCAGGCAAAAAATGATAACAATAAGCATGAGCGGGCTCTGCTCCGACTTTGGGACTTTTCCAAGCTAGATGATGTTGATGCTAAAACTCCAGAGGGACGTTTCAAGATTCTTTCCCGTGAGCGTGATGTATTAGTCTATTTGAGTAACCGAGACCTAGATTTGGGCAGGCGATGCCTTCGTCCGATGAAGAATCCATCAAGAGACTCTGTAACTCAGGAGTACTCTGAGCTTTGCGAATTGCCCTCAGAACATTACCGGCTCAATGAGTTTATCAATCGTTTCGTAGAGCAGTTTGACGAAGCTGGCCGGGTTCGATTGGCTAAAGTGATGGTCGCACAATTTGCCACAATGCACGGATTCAAAGTCGCGCACCGGGATCTTGGTGACCACAGCATCTGGTTCTCTCCGGACAGCAATATCGCGCTATCGAACTTCATTGCTGCTTACCATCAACCAGCTGGTACGGTCGGTCCACGTCGCGACCAGTTAAGTATCGGCGCAATCTGCATGCCGGAAGACGCCTCTCCCGACGCGAGAAAAGGCACACCGTTTCAGCGTGACGTATTTGCTTTGGGGCTGATGTGTTGGCATCTCATAACGGCAAACGCGCTTCCTCTAAAATTTGAAAGCTCGCATATAGCGGATGTGCGCCAGAAGCTAAAGAACTCAGATGCGTGGTATTCAGAAATCCTGATCCGAGCAATCGAAATTGATCCCTCTGACCGTTACACAGATGCTGGCATATTGCTCGAAGAACTTAACCGATACATGCCAAGGGCTGAAGGTGAGTTCGAATTCGATCATGGTGTTTTGGAACGCTTCGCTCTACCCGGATTTGTTCCTTACAAAGCGTTTCCGGTAGATGAACAACTTGTAGATTCAGACAGTAAAGACGTCTATAGGTCAGGTTCGCAAATAGTCAAGATGTGGCCAAATCTGAACGCCACCTCCGTTTCTAAAGGCGAAGGGCCGATGCTTCTCGCTTTCTTTGAACGCCTCGAGGTTTTGCAAAAGAGCAGCTATGATTTTCTTCCTGCCATAGAAAGTTTTGGGTATGGTAGAAGCGGTACACCATTTGTAATCCAGCGCCATATTGATGGGGACGACTGGGATGAGTTACCTAGCGTTGCGCGCGATACCGCCTTCGTAGTTGCACGAAAGCTTATCACTGCAGTGGAGTGCCTTCACGAACAGCAGATAGTCCACGGTGATCTACACCCTAAAAATGTGCGGGTAGCTCTAAGCAGCGAAGCAGCAACGTCATCAATATACATATTAGATATGCCTGATATATGTGCCTCTGGTATTCAGCCGTTCAATCATCGATATAGCCCTCTTTTAGAGAGTTGTACTGATATCGAGCGGGACAATTTTGCAGTAATGCGAATGTCGGTCGAGTTACTTGGTATGGACTGGGATGAAGCTAGAGAGAACGATATATCTGTACTCAGAGAAGCTATTAACCAAGAACAACAGAGCGAGTCTGGTTTCATATCTCTTGAGCGGTTCAAGGTGGCTTTTGAACAAGCATGCAGTCCGCCTAAACCAAGACCTACAATTGCAATAGATATCATAAGCCGGGATGGACATGGGGACTTCACAGTCTATCCGGACAACGGCCGTCTTTACGTGAAAATTGACCAGGATCTCCAAGACCAAAAACTCTTGGTCGTGAGCTTTGACGGGGTTGGAGGAGCGTTTCGAGCCACATATGACCCTAGCCTAAGAGCATTTATCAAAGCCTTCGCACCCAGGGTGCAGGACAATATCAGGCTACGTGATATCCAGAACGCTGATTTTGAAATCGACGTTAGCATCAGGGTTTCCACGGGTTCTTACTCTAACTTGACCTCACTGACGGAGTTCATGGCGCAACAGTCAGGCTTCGGTGATCTTGCGGTTAGCATCCTAAAGGAGCAGTCTTCTACTATACTGTCTGATGGCGAGCAGATGTCATCACCCCTGGCTGAGTCGACCATACCGGCCAGAGTCGATCAGCCCTCACCTGAGCCTTCTGCCAATTTATACCCAGTAGCAAAGGTCTGGAAAGCTATTCTGGAGACTGAGCCTGAGTCTTTACCAAGTATTGAAGTTTCCGATACGCCCAAGCTACACAAGGATCGCCTTGGCTTGCTTATTCCGTATACTGCGGAACGAGATATCCTAGAGTCCTTTGATGCAGAAGATGCAGTCTTTCTCTCGAAGCGTAAAGATGGAGTTACTTCCAGCTTAGGCGTAATTGATACTAGAAAAAGTACATTAACAGAAATTTATCTTGTTCTTTCGGCGCGAGCCCAAGGTATTAAAGTTGATGATCAGCTTTTTCTGCAGTCTCAAGCAGCACGAACCTCATTTTCACGTCGCAAGCATGCAACAGAGCGTCTGCTGAAACGCTCAGCAGTAGTTCCAAATTTAGTTGACTACTTCGATGAGAATTGCGATGCAATACCTGAAAGCTTCGGTGACTTGCCGAACGAGCAACACTTTAAAATGTATGAGCGGCCCGCTGCCGATGGATCTGTTATTGGTCTAAATGACGCACAAAAGGAAGCTTTTGCCAGGCTTGTTAATAATGGTCCATTGGGACTGTTACAGGGGCCACCTGGCACCGGAAAAACGGAGTTCATCGCGGCTTTCTGTCACTATTTGATCAGTGTAGTAGGTGTCCGAAATATCCTGCTTACCAGCCAATCTCACGAAGCGGTAAATACGGCTGCGGAGCGTATTCGCTCTCACAGTAGGAAGCTAAAAACTGATCTCGATATTGTACGGTTTAGCAACAGTGAACAGGCTGTTTCTGACGAGCTTCGAGATGTTTACTCGCGCTCTATTGTAAGCCAGCAACGTGAATCATTCCGTGCAGAGATGGCACACAGACTAAGTCTTATGGCTCCATCACTCGGTGTCAGTGCAGTGTTTCTTGAGGAGCTGATTGCTGTTCAACGAAAAGTTGGCGGGCTTGTAAAGGGCATCGCGCGGTTAACAGCGGACTTGAATAGTATGAGCGACCGAGAGGGCAGCGGTGATGTTTCCTTGGGAGCGATAGATGAAATGCGCTCAGAACTCTTGTCTTTGTTGCGCCATGATTTCGAGATTGAGGTTGACGAAGAAGACGCTCCCTCGACTTGGCTAGAACAGGTCCAAGAAAAAATAGCCGGCGAATTTGGTATCCGCGCTCATGAACGTAAACGCTGTTTGGCGCTGATTGAACTCTCAAGTGACATGATTGAGCGAATGGGTAGTGACAGGGCTAACTATGATGAGTTTTTACTTCGATCCCGAACGTTGGTATGCGGTACATGCGTCGGCATTGGAGTGAAACATCTTAGCCTGGCTGACAGTAGGTTTGATTGGGTAATTATTGACGAAGCAGCACGTTCCTCACCAACCGAGTTGGCAATCGCTATGCAGGTCGGTCGTCGAGTGCTTCTGGTAGGCGACCACAGGCAACTGCCGCCGTTTTATGACACAGATCATAGGAAAGCCATTGCTAGGGCTTTGGAGCTCAGTACTGCTTCCAGAGAGTTCCAAAGTATCATGCGCAGTGATTTTGAGCGGGTATTTGACTCTCCATATGGCCAGTTAGCTAGTGCCACATTGAAAACCCAATATCGAATGCAGCCTGCAATTGGAGACATGGTCTCGGATGTGTTTTATGACGGCTTTTTGGAAACTGGAAAGAGGCCAATACCAGCGCATTTTGATCAGGTTCCTGATTGCTTAAAAAATGTGTGTACCTGGCTAGATACTGGGGCTCTCGGAAATATGGCTCATCACCAGTCACCTAAGGGTAGCTCTAGTCTAACCAATCAAACTGAAGCCGATTCAATAATTCAATTGCTCAAGGAGATTGAACAGAAAAGTGAATTTTCTGATGGTCTGATAAATGAGATGAGTCAAACTCAAGAGCCATCCATCGGCATAATTTGCATGTATGGTGAGCAGAAAAAATTGGTTAGGAGAAAGTTTGCTGAGCAAAATTGGCCAGATGCATTCAGACGTTTGGTCAAAATCGACACAGTGGACAGTTATCAAGGAAAAGAGAACCGCATTGTGATCATTTCTCTGACTCGCTCTTGGCCAGATCAAATTCCAGGCTTCCTAGCCTCACCTAACCGGGTAAACGTTGCACTATCCAGAGCTATGGATCGACTTGTCATAGTTGGAGATATGAGAATGTGGGCAGGAAAGAATGCGAAACTTCCCCTTGGTAGGGTGTCCACGTTCATTAGGCAACGTCAACATGAGATGGGATATGCCATTAGGCCCGCCAAAGGAGTTGCAAAATGATTTCTAAAGAGCAAAACCTTTTCGAAATAGATTTCAGTGTACCGGTACAGCAATTTCGTATCGAATACACACTCGTCGAGAAGGGTGGTCTACCTTTGGTTCCTGAGTATATTTTGAGACTTCTAAAGGTGTCAGCATTAACACCTGCAGACATAGCGCTTTATTTTGGATTCACGCTGAAAGAGGTCAGCACTGCACTACTACAATTTCTACAGCAGGGCGAATTGAAAATATCTCAAGATGGCCGAGTAGCACTCACTGAAAAGGGGATGCGAATGTTTTCGGGAGACGAAGACACCCCTGTTGTAAAAGGTCGTATGGAGTATAGGAGGGTATTCACGTTAGATCTGCTTGCCTATTCATTTACGGAGCATGCCAAACATCGCTTAGAGTCTCCAAGATGCTCTGTGGTTTTAAGCGCTTCTCCCTCTAAACGTGCTGACTCCACCACGGAGGCCGAACAAGCTTTTCAGCGGAATTTGTCAAAGATCTATCGCTCCGGCGAGCTTACTGGCAAGCCGGAAGACTCCCAAACTCCCGAGCTTTACAAGATCAGCGAAGTAAACAAGAAAAAAGATGGGTTTATTCGATTCTCTGAATCTTATTGTTTTGAGCTGGATACTCTAAGGTACGGTTTTTCGGAGCGCGCTGGACTGCCACAGGAAGATGCATACATTAGTCAGCGTAGCCAACAGTTAGCGAACCTTATAGGGCAGTGCAATACTGAGTCTGTAATGTCATTTGCTGAAAAAATAAGCGACATCCACACGCTTACGTTTCTAGCTGATGGAGTCTTTGATCCACGCAAGGCAGCACAAGCCCAAGCCGCTACGAGACCGGGCCAGAGCAGAGTTGAGCCCATATATGGGGCTCTACAACTTACTCATAATTGGGATAGGGTTGAGGCGCTTCTTTCCAAGTATGGAAGGCGATTCGCAACTGACGACAATAAGCAGCCGGCCACGATCAGTTGGTTGGCACCGTCTACTCATGGCCTATGGGGTAAGTGCTCTCGTCATGGTCAAGCATTGAGCGCGTTTGCCTGCTCTGCTGTAGTCACAATTGCCGGAAAGGAAAAGCTCGTATTTGAGCCAAAAGTGCTAATTCCACTGGCTGATCAATTTGATGGCTCAGCTATGAACCGTGCCTATAATGAATGTAAGGAGGCTGAGGCTTACTTGCATGGATTTATTGAGAGCGACATTTTGTCTAGTGTCGAAATTATGACTCTTAGCAACTCTTTTGCAATTGTTATGTATCACCTTGTTCAGCCGGATCGTCATCCTGTACCAATTCCGTTTGGTTTTGTAACTGAGGATCTAGTAATGGTGAGAAAAGTTGAAGCTGTTCTGGAGGATACGCTTGCAGAATATACCGCTGGCAATGTATCTCGTTATATTGGTGTGTTGCCTCGTAGCACGCAACGCCCACGACAGCGGGTCTAGGTTGTTTATGAAAAGAGTGCGGCGATAGATGCGTTATCTATTTTGGGGTGCGAATAGTAACATCAAAGTTGCTAATCCGGACGATTGGGCCCCTGTTCAATACTCGATGAACTACCTGACTTTAATGGGCGAATTATGACTCACTCCGACTTCGTGCTCAGCATAATTGCCTCTATTGTCGCGGGGCTATTGCTTTCATTGGCCGCAAAGTTTACGTTGGAGAAGTGGAAGAAGATTGCGATCGGCTTCGGTGCGCTAATCGTAGCGAGCACTATGATAGCGGTCACAGTCTTCGCCGTATTCACTGTGACGAAGGAATTCTCGGCCTACCGAGAACGCTCCATCCTACAGGAAAAAATTGATAACTTCACCAAGGGGCACTATCCCAAAGACTATGACGCTGGCTATAGGGTCGAAGTAGGTCGGATTGGAGAGCGTCCGCTATTGGGGTTCAGTTATCCCGAAAGCGTTAATGGCATAGTCGATACTCATCCTTGGAGTAATCCTTTTTTCATGCGTCAGATTCAGAAACTACTCAATGACAATGGCTACGCTGGTAGTCCAGCGTGGGGGTATAGGATGAAACCCTTAACTCCTGGGCAGCTTGAGGAGTTACTGCAAAGGAACTTGGATTAACTTCCGTTTACTGAGTGCTAGAGAGCCAAACCTATCCATGGAGAAACCTCTAAGCAATCCCCCTGTGAAAGACAGCGAAAGCCGGCCTTCACAGGGGTAGTAGGCTTCTCCCACTAATGTCTAGTGTCTGTAACGTCAGGTGATCACAGTGTGGTATTGGTGTCGCGGAGATCAATCGAAGAAATTGGTGACGATACCGGAGTGCAGTCGTGCTATGGCTCGGCTTAATTTTCATGGCGCTGTCGCGTGGATATCTATTGTGACGGATTCCTTGAGTCTAGATCGACTACCCTTCGATCTTTCAGCTTGGCTTTTAGTACCAAATTTTCGTTCAGCAGAACTTCATTGATCGATACGAGACGGGCGATCCTAGCTTGCAATTCCTCGATCTCCTGACGGTAGGCTGCAGACTTCTTGCGCTCAGCAATTAAATTTTGGTGTTTGACATCACGTATGGCGCGGCTGGAGCGCCCCTGCGCCTCGCGGATAGCTTCGGCAACGCTTGGGTAGTAGTTGTGGATCAACGCTGTCGATACTTTCGCTTCGCGGGCTACTGCGGCGATAGTGACTTTGGTTTCCCCTGTGTGGGCACGACCTTTCTGAATGCGGTAAAGGGCGAGCCTCAGATCCTTTTCACGATCCTCTGCTGGCTTATATTTCTCGACGATTTTTTCCTTTGGTCTCATGCTATCAGCGTCTCCGGCGCCATGCCTAATTGGACCAGTACGTCACGGCAGCGATTCAAGTCGCGCTCAACGCGTTGGCGGCCGGCCTCGCCGATGTCTGGGCAGGTCAGCAGATCCTTCAAATCATCATAAAGTCTTTGGTATATAGGCGCATGACCGCGTCCAATCACTGCGTTGCTGCAGTTGCTACAACGGGTGCGCTCGAGTGTGTTGCCTATGCAGTCGCCATTGTCTGCGGTGCACCATGCGTGGCCGTTACTGCGAATGGCGGTGCTCTCAGCAATGGACTTTAGCATTGAGGCGCGGTCCTTGAAGATCAGTAGATTCTGCGGTTTTCGCTGCCACTGTTTGATCGAGCGGCCGTAGCCGCCGGCCAAGAGATCATGGCCCAGCCAATTATCGACTATGCCAAGCTTGATGTCCTCCAACTCCGCTTGAATATCGTCGTACAGCTCAAGGTCAAGGTGTTGCCCCCAGTTATCGTCCATGGCGTAGCCCAAAGTCATGTCTAGCGACCAGTGGGCGTAATGCTCCTTAAGGTAGCGCAGATCACCGAAGCGGCTATGGGCAGCGTAATTGGCAAACTTGCGGCGGAACTGGTGGCCAGCGAGATTCCAGCTTAGCCCACATTCCTTGGCAAATGACTTGAGACAGAGGGCCAAACCGTTATTTGTTAGTGTGCGCACTTGGTTGCCCTCCGACGAGCTCAAGCTGAGAAAGAGTGAGTGCCGGTGTTTGTACGCCTCGACGATTTCCGGATCATGTGGATTGGAGCGGCGGCGCTGTGTGATCTCTGTAGCGATCAATGCCTGAAAGGGTGTGGCCCAGCGCTCCATGAGACGTAAGGCGCGTACGGCGGCTTCGGGGATCATCCAGTCATGGATGCCAGCATCGGTCTTATCCGACCGTGATCGCATCCAGTGATAGAATGTTCCCCGGTCGTCCTGGGTACGGTGGTGTGCACCCAATTGAACATTGGTTAATTCGTGGTTGCGGCAACCGGATGTGCATGCCAGAACAATATAGCTGGCGGTACGGAGGCTAGTTAGTGCCATGTTGAACCTTTTCAGGCCACCCTGCCATCCAGCGGAGGTTAAGTGGCGGTTCTTGGCCGCTACGACAGTCTCATGGGTCTGCCCCTTTCGCTGCACCGTGAGAGCATCCAGCTCATCGCGCAGGTCAAGTAGTTCCGGGCCGCGTTCAACTTGGTGGTAGGCACTTTCGAATAGAGTGCAAAACACATTGTCAGGGATCAATGGTGTCTTGCCCCCTAGCAGAGGGAGCGCGCCAATTCCAGCAATCCCCGCCATCGCCTGTGCAGAAGTTTCGGGCCATGGATGTTGGGGAATTGGGTCGTCAGTATATTGGCTGAGTTCATACAGCGCTTCGACGGCATTGAAACGGCTTTGCAGTCCACGCTGAGACAGTGGTTTGCCATTGGACCGTCCGGTCTGGCGATGGGTTTTGCAGTTGGTCACGTAGGTCGCGCATATCAGAGATGTTACCGCGTTCAGTTGATCTATCTTGAGCGCTTCCAAATGGCGCAGGAATGGCCTTGCATTCCAGAAGAGTTGTCGCACCATATGACCTTTAGGGCGACTCGCTTCGCGACGTCCACGCCTCAGGTAGCGGTACAGCATTGCCTTCATTACCGCCCGAAATGCGGGCGCTACTGCGCTGAAATTCAACTGTCTCCTACCGGTTGGGACATTACTGGTAAAGCCGTCGAGATGCCAAATTTCATCGCCGTAGCGGCTGATGATGACCCACTGATCATCGACCTGAATGGCACTGATAATCAGAGCGTCCCGGTCGGATTCTGAGAGACCGCGCGCGTCGCTCAGTTGAGTATCAAGAGGGGAGTAGGATAGTGCCGCCCGGGTGTTGTTGATCATGCAAAGATCTCCAGATTATCAGTCAGATCAACAGACCAGAACGGGTGTGGGTGGGCGCGGGCTAGCTCACGGTTAGCCTCCACAGTCTCGGTTTTGAAGATGCCGCGACGTACTCCCTCGGCAACGATATAGTGATCGATCAAGCGAGGTATGTGGGCATAATTCTGAGACCAGCGCCGCTTATTCATGCATGAACGTTCGGCTAAAATTCGGAAGTAGAAGCTGAATAGCTTGTAAAGATCTTCGGCTGTCACCGCGTAGTGCCTACAGCGCAGACAGTTCATGAAGCTCATGCAAGTTGCCCCCTCGCGTTTTGGGGCATACTGGCCATTTGTTGAGTCAGCGCAGCGGCCGATAGGGGTAACCTTATAGGTTGCTCCGATGGTACGGGTCAGTAACTCATTTACTAAGACCTCGCCCATGAACTGCCAATTTCGATGGGTATTATCGTCTGGCCTAAGGTAATTTTGATCCGTTACCGGCAGAGTATTTCCAAGGGCTGCAGCTGTGATTGTCAAATCACCATCGGTGAGTTCGAAGATGCGGTTGGCGAAGGTCTTGCGTAGACGGGAGATGTTAACGCGCAGTGGGCCTCCATTGTTGTCGGTGAGCCCATTCATTGCGATGAATTGGTTTGTCCTCCAAGCTAACACTCCTGTCGTCAAAGCCGTTACTTTGCCGGCACTAGTGCGATACAGCCACACGCGACCTTTGAGGTTATCAGGAGCTTCTGCATCAAGGGATTGAGTCAGCTCCATAACGCGGCGGATCAGACGCTCCACGTTGTTTTTAACGCTCGGTGTGGACTCGAGAAGGCGCTCTGCATTTGACTCAGTGCGTAGAGCTACTTTGCTAGTGTTATAGCCGCGCCGCTTCCATAGTACTAAGAACACTGTGTTGTCCTTAGGGTGTGGGCGCAGACAGTCACGGCCCATCTCCAGCAATGGTATTGAATTTCGTCCGGTATGAAGTGCTACGATTAGCAGCGCAAGCACCAGGAGCTCGCTGGTTACAGGCGGGTTTTCATCCCAGATGGGCTTGATGGCCTGCCTGAGGGCTATGGTGAGTGCTTGCCGTTCTTGTTTGGACAGCGCTTTTTCGCCCTTGCTTTTGCGGCTGATATTCGGGAATGGATTGCGTGGGAACGTGGCTGCATCGCCGTATGTGGTTAAGGAAATCAGCCCTCGTCTTCCCAGGGCGAGCAGCACGGGTTTGGTCTGCGAGTAGATAGTCTTCTGAGTAATAGTCGCCACGTCTAGGCAAGCCAGATGGGCGAGAAAGCCGTCGATGAGTTCCCGGCTTACATCGGCCAGGGTCAAATTGCGGCCAAATGCCGTCGATCTAAGTACGCAATAGTCGAGGAAATTGCGCAATCCACCCGCGCAGTATTGAGAGACAGTAGTGTCTGTGACAGCACCATCCTGGCCGACGAGGAAACGTTCAATCTGGCGCTGACAGGCATATGTAATAGGGTCGATGCCCACGCCGTACCAACGGACAAAGTCGAAGCGCCGGAGGTTATAGGTATTTCGTAAAAACTCAACCGTGGTATTTGTCGGAGGGATAGCCTCGGGTAAAATAACTGCATTACCTACCTTATCGTGGCTGTATTCGACCTGAGGGACGCCAAGTTCGGTTTTGGCAAATATCTTACGTTTGCCCATTAGACGCCTCCCCCTAAATTGTTCAGCTCATCGTCATAGGCCAAGACAGCCTCATCGGCCATTTCGTTGATCAGATGTAGGTACACCATGGTGGTCTGAATTGAACTGTGCCCGAGTTGCCGTTGAACGAACACAAGGGGCTCTACCCCACTCGCAGGGTTGCGTTGAAGGCTAACTAAGGTATGGGTGGCATAGGTGTGCCTGAGCATATGTGTATGGACTTTAATTCCTGCCCGCTTACCAGCCTCGTTGATGATCCGGTTCAGACTTTTGCCTTCATTCCCATATGGGGTCCCAAACTGGTTGAGGAACAGCGCACTTTGCTGTTGCTTGTCCAGTAAGGCGCGTTCACCGCGCATCTTGGTCACATAGCGATAGAGGTCGGCCATGAAATGGCGACTGATGCGAATAAGTCGCGGCTTGCTACCCTTGGTGACCATACCGCTACCGTCGAACGGGTCGAGGCGAATGAGGAGGTTGCGTTCAGTGCGTCCCGTCTTGTCCGGGTCGAAGACATAAGTGAGTGGAAAGGCGGCGATTTCCTCGCGGCGTAGCCCTGTATGCAGTGCTAATCGCATCATCATCCGGTGATGGGGGTTTTCCGATGCAGCCAGAAGCGCCTTGACTTCGGCCATGCTCAAAAACTTGGGTAGGGTCTTGTATTTACGCGGCATCACATCGTTTGCCATGCCTTTGTCGCCACTGGCATCGATATGAGTGAGTAAGCCCGATTTTCGTCTGATGTTGCGCTCTTCGTAGGTGAAGGGGAGGCGCTTTACCCATCCCTCCCTTAGGGCGAAATCGTAGAACTTGCAGACGTATTGCAGGCGCTGGCGCGTGGTGTTTTGTGCCAGATGACACGCCATTAAACAGTAGTCCCGATAGGCCGCCACAAGACTCTTGGCTTCGCCACGTTCAACGTCACGCCAGTCCAACTCATGGGCCTGGATGAAGCTGAAGAAATCGTATAGTGCGCGTCCGGTGCTGGGCCAGGATCGCATCGACCCGATAGCCCCCCGAAGCAGGTAGTGACGAAAGAACTGGTTGGCCGGGACGCAACTCTCCATCGTGTTCCACAGGAGAATAGGGAATCCTGGATAAGTTTGCCCAGCGATCACAAAATCTTCAGTAGCCCACACAAGCTCCATATGCTGTTCCTTGCTCCGAATAGGCCTCAACCCTCTTTCTGCTCTGGCAGAGGTAGGGACATAGGAGGCCCCCAACCATCGCTTCAGGGTAGGACCCGTAAGGGGCGTTTCTAAATATAGCTAGAATCTAACCTTCACAACGTTCCGGAACACCGTGCATTCCTCCCTGGACGTGCTTGGCTATAGCTTCCTGGCGGTTGGACAAGAGGTCCAGTCGCCCAAGTTGAAAGCAATGACGGGAAAAGTCGCAGGAGGTGCAGGGATGCACGCAAGGCAAGGGGGCATGACGCTTCTGGAAGTGTTGTTGGCGATCGTGATCGTGGCCGCAGGTCTGTTCGCAACGGCTGCGATGCAATTGCAGGCATTGCAGGCTGCGGACAGCGCGCGCCGGGATGGCCAGGCGGCGATGGCGCTGCACAGCGAACATGAGCGCAGGCGGCGATGAGGCGCTGTCAGGCAGGGTTTGGCTTGCTTGAGATGGTGGTGGCGCTGGCGATCGGATTGATGCTGCTGGCGGCGGCCAGCCAGCTTTTTGTCTCTGCGCACCAGACTTGGCGCCTGCAAAGTACGGCAGTGCGCATGCAGGATTCTGCGCGGCTTGCATTGCTGCGCATGGCGCAGGATATCCGCATGGCCGGGATGTTCGGTTGCCTGCGCCTGAGCCCAGACGACTTTCTGGTCTCCGGCGCGGAGCAGGCCTTTGCCCGGCCCTTGGCGAGCGGCCCGTCAAGTTTGAGCCTGGTCGTCGCTGAGTTACCAGGGTATGCCGGCGACCCCGACTGGACCTTGCTGACAAACTGTATCAACACGGTGGAGGTACACAAGGAGCGCGCGCAAGGTAGCGACACGCTTATGGCTGTGCCTGTCAGCCGACATCGCTATGCTCACGTTGGAAGTACGCTTTACTTCGAGCGGCGCGGCCGCAATCAGCCCTTGGTCGATCACGTGCGCGAACTGCGTGTGGTGCAGGTGGCTGGAGAGCGGATCGATCTTCAGCTGACATTGTATGAGCCGACCTTGCAGCTTGAGCAGCACCATGCGCTGAGCGTGGCATTGCGTAACCCGGTGCCGGCTTCATGAACCGCCAGCGGGGTGTTGTCCTGTTGTTGGCGTTGGTGCTCAGCGTCCTGCTGGGCCTGCTTGCCACATCTGCCCTGCGTGACGCGCTGGTGGAAACACGGATGACCGGCTACCTGAGCGATGGCCTGCTGGCGCTGGAAGAGGCTGAGGCCACTTTGCTGGCCGGGGAGCGCGAACTTGAACGGGCGCCCCCTGACGTTTGTAACGCGTGCCTGCCGCCGCCCAGGCCGCACGATCTGGTTGGGCAGTGGCAAGGTACCCAGACCGGCTTTTTCCAGCTGCAGAACCTGGGTGTCAGCAAACGTGCCGCGCACATGCCCGAAGGGCAGCTGGTTAGCCTGTTCCGGATTACCGCCGTCAGCAAGCAAAGCCGCTCACGGCATGTACTGGAAGCGGTCTACGCCGTGGCCGGCAATCAAACCCAACGCATCACCTGGCGGCAAAGATTGCGAGGAGACTGACATGCAGCAAGGCTTGAGCCTGATCGAGTTGTTGATTGTGCTGGCCGTGACCGGCATTCTGGCAGCCATTGCCTACCCCAGTTACAGCGACCAGCTTCGGCGAGCCGCGCGCAGTGAAGTGGTTGGCCTGCTGCACGACGCTGCCCTGCGCCTGGAGCGCCACCGCGTGCGCACTGGCCAATACGCCGAGGGCGACCTGGTCTTGCCCGAAGGTACCCGCTACTACAGCCTTCAGGCCCAGCGCGACAGTGACACCTTCACGCTGCGCGCCCGGCGGCTACCGCATGGGCTGATGGCGCAGGATGGCTGTGGCGATTTCCAGCTCGACCAGGCTGGCATGCAGCGCAATCCGGGTGCCGTTGAGCACAGCACGCACTGCTGGGGAAGCTGAAGGTTCAATGATGCCCGGTGCATCGCGGTTTTACTTCAGGTGTTGGATCGACAGATGAGCAAGCAAGTAGTGGTGGTCGGCGGCGGGGTGATCGGCCTGCTGACGGCATTCAACCTGGCGGCTAAGGTCGGCCAGGTGGTGGTGTGCGATCAGGGTGAGGTTGGCCGAGAGTCGTCCTGGGCTGGCGGAGGCATTGTCTCGCCGTTGTACCCGTGGCGCTACAGCGCCGCAGTGACCGCTCTGGCGCACTGGTCGCAGGACTTTTATCCACAGCTGGGCGAGCGTCTGTTCGCCAGCACTGGCGTCGACCCCGAAGTTCACACCACCGGGCTGTACTGGCTCGACCTGGACGACGAGGCTGAAGCGTTGGCCTGGGCCGCGCGCGAGCAGCGGCCGCTGAGTGCCGTGGATATTTCGGCGGCCTACGATGCGGTGCCGGTGCTGGGCCCGGGCTTCAAGCACGCCATCTACATGGCTGGCGTGGCCAATGTGCGCAACCCACGCTTGGTCAAGTCGCTGAAAGCGGCGTTGCTGGCGCTGCCAAACGTGACCTTGCGCGAACACTGCCAGATCACCGGCTTCGTGCAGGAAAAGGGGCGCGTGACCGGTGTACAGACGGCTGATGGCGTACTGGCGGCGGATGAGGTTGTGCTCAGTGCAGGCGCCTGGAGTGGCGACCTGTTGCGTACCCTTGGCCTTGAACTGCCGGTGGAGCCCGTGAAGGGCCAGATGATCCTGTTCAAGTGTGCTGAAGACTTCTTGCCGAGCATGGTGCTGGCCAAGGGACGTTATGCAATCCCGCGACGTGACGGGCACATTCTGGTGGGGAGCACGCTGGAACACGCCGGGTATGACAAGACGCCGACCGGGGATGCGCTGGAAAGCCTGAAGGCATCGGCGGTGGAGTTGTTGCCTGAGCTTGAAGGCGCCACAGTGGTGGCGCACTGGGCGGGGCTGCGGCCGGGGTCGCCAGAAGGCATCCCTTACATTGGGCCTGTGCCAGGGCATGAAGGGTTGTGGCTGAACTGCGGGCATTATCGCAATGGGCTGGTGCTGGCGCCGGCTTCGTGCCAGCTGTTTACCGATTTGCTGACAGGGGCCGAGCCGATTATCGACCCGGCGCCGTATGCGCCAGAAGGGCGTTTGGGCTGAGGGCCTCTTCGCGGGTAAACCCGCTCCCACACGAGCGGGTTCACCCGCGAAAGGGCCGCAGAAGCCAATACAGATTTCAGCCAGTAATCGGTGCGTGTAGGAGCGGGTTCACCCGCGAAAGGGCCGCAGAGGCCCATACAGATTTCAGCCAGTAATCGGTGCGTGTAGGAGCGGGTTCACCCGCGAAAGGGCCGCAGAAGCCAACACAGATTTCAGCCAGTAATCGGTGCGTGTAGGAGCGGGTTCACCCGCGAAAGGGCCACAGAGGCCCATACAGATTTCAGCCAGTAATCGGTACGTGTAGGAGCGGGTTCACCCGCGAAAGGGCCGCATAAGCCAATACAGATTTCAGCCAGTAATCGGTGCTTGCAAGTGCCGGCTCGGATAATGCTGCTCATACACCTTGCACACCCGCAGCACTTGCTCATCGGCAAAGCGCCCGGCCACCACCTGCAGACCCACCGGTAACCCCTCGCGGGTAAACCCGCAGGGCACCGAGGCTGCCGGCTGTTGGGTCAGGTTGAAGGGATAGCTGAACGGCGTCCACTCCATCCATTGCGCCATCCCCGACCCAGGCGGCACGTTGTGTCCGGCTTCGAACGCCACCAACGGCAGCATCGGCGATACCAGCACATCATATCGCTGATGAAAGGCATTCATCTTCGCAATCAATTCTGCCCGTGCCTCTAGCGCCTGGGTGTATTCGCCAAGGCTGATCTGTGCGCCTTGTTCGGCAATCCAGCGCAGCCCCGGGTCAAGCAACGCTTTCTGCTCATCGCTCAAGGCACTGGCCAACCGCGCCGCACCGGCAAACCACAGGGTATTGAAGGTTTCCAGCGGGTCGCTGAAGCCCGGGTCCACTTCCTCTACCTGCGCACCCAGCCGCACCAGGCGCTGCACCGCTAGCGCCACCAGAGCCTGGATCTGTGGGTCGACCTGCACGTAACCGAAGTTGGCGCTGTAGGCGATGCGTAGCCCACTCAGATCTTGCTGCTGGCTGAGCCAAGGCGCCTGCCGGGGTGCGCCGGCCAAACCGTCGCGGGCATCGGGGCGCGCTACGCAGTCGAGCATCAGCACCGCGTCGTCCACGGTACGCGTCATCGGCCCCAGGTGCGACAGCACGGTCATGGCGCTGGCCGGCCATTGCGGCACATAGCCGAAGGTCGGTTTGATGCCGAAGGTGCCGGTAAAGGCGCAGGGGATGCGAATCGAGCCGCCAGCATCGCTGCCCTGGTGCAGTACGCCCAGGTTCAGTGCGGCGGCTGCTGCCGCACCGCCGGACGAGCCCCCGGCAGTCAGCCTGGTATCCCACGGGTTGCGGGTAATGCCGTACAGCGGGTTGTCGGTCACGCCTTTCCAGCCGAACTCCGGCGTGGTGGTCTTGCCCACCAGCACAGCACCGGCTTCACGCATGAAGGCGCTGAAGGGCGCATCGATTTCCCACGGGCCGGTACCCGAGGTTGTACGCGAGCCTTTGCGGGTGGGCATGCCGCGGGTCAGGGTCAGGTCCTTGATCGAGGCGGGTACGCCATCCAGTCGGCCACAGGGCTCGCCGCGCTGCCAGCGTTGTTCGCTGGCGCGGGCGGCGGCGCGGGCACCTTCGCCGTCGACATGGCAGTAGGCGTTGACCGCCGGGTTATGCAGGTCAATGCGCGCCAGCACATCGTCGACCACCTCGACGGGTGACAACTGGCGGCGCTGGTACAGTTCGAGCAGTTCGACGGCGGTGAGTTCGCCAATCGCGGTTTTCTGGGTCATTTCAACGGGCTCCCGGGTTGGCGGCCTGGAACATGGCGCGCAACAGGACGTCGCAACCATCGGCCAGGTCCTGGGGCGCGGCATTTTCGATTTCGTTGTGGCTGATGCCGCCTTCGCATGGCACGAAGATCATCCCGGCCGGGCCCAGCTCGGCGAGGAAGATTGCATCGTGACCGGCGCCGCTGACGATATCCATGTGGCTCAGGCCCAGCGCACGCGCCCCCTGGCGCACGGCATCCACGCACTGCTCGGCGAAGTACAGGGGCGGGAAGTCGGCTGTCGGGGTCAGCTGATAGCTCAGGCCATGCTTCACCGTGCTGGTTTCGATAGCTGCGCGCACTTCACTGACCATGGCGTCGAGGTGCCCAGGGTCGAGGTGGCGCAGGTCGATGGTCATGTGCACCTGGCCGGGGATGACGTTGCGCGAGCCTGGGTGCAAGGTCAGGCAGCCGACCGTGCCGCAGGCATGTGGCTGGTGCGCGTGAGCGACGCGGTTGACCGCAGCCACCACCTCGGCTGCGCCGACCAATGCGTCCTTGCGCAGGTGCATGGGCGTGGGGCCTGCATGCGCCTCGACGCCGGTAAGGGTCAGGTCGAACCACTTTTGCCCTAGGCAGCCCTGGACCACGCCGATGGTGGTGCGTTGGTCTTCCAGCACCGGGCCTTGCTCGATATGCGCTTCGAAGTAGGCGCCCACGGCATGCCCGGTGGGCACGCGCGGGCCGGCGTAGCCGATGCGCTGCAACTCGGCGCCGACCGACAGACCTTGGTCATCGACCTTGTCCAGGGTTTCCTGCAGGCCGAACTTACCGGCAAACACGCCCGAGCCCATCATGCAGGGCGGGAAGCGCGAACCTTCTTCGTTGGTCCATACCACCACTTCCAGCGGGGCTTCGGTGGTCAGGTGCAGGTCGTTGAGCGTGCGCATCACTTCGAGGCCGGCCATGACGCCGTAGCAGCCATCGAACTTGCCGCCGGTGGGTTGGGTGTCGATGTGGCTGCCGGTCATGATGGGCGGTAGGGCAGGGTTGCGCCCGGGGCGGCGTGCGAAGATATTGCCGATGGCGTCGACGCTAACCGTGCAGCCGGCCTCTTCGCACCAGTGGACGAACAGGTCGCGCGCCTGGCGGTCGAGGTCGGTCAGGGCCAGACGGCATACGCCGCCCTTGGCGGTGGCGCCGAGTTGGGCCAGGTCCATCAATGATTGCCACAGGCGCTCGCGGCTGACCAACGGGCCTTGGCCGAGCAGGTGCTGCGAGGGATCGATGCGGGTGTTCATGGTTCATCTCTCCTGAAATTACTGGGTGGCTTGTACCGGCCTATTCGCGGGTGAACCCGCTCCTACAAAGGCCTCGCAGGGCTGGGGGGGACACCTTTGTAGGCGCGGGTTTGCCCGCGAAAGGGCCGGTACAGGTAAGCACGGTCGGGTCAGGCGCTAAGGGCCAGGTAACGGTTCTTGATGCTCGGGTCCTCGCGGAACTGCGCTGCACTGCCCTGGTAAGCGACGCGGCCCTGCTCCAGCACATAGTGGCGATCAGCAAGGGCATCGCAGACCATCAGGTTCTGCTCCACCAGCAGGATCGAAAGGCCTTCGTCCTTGATCCGCCGCAATATCTTCACCAGTTCATCGACAATCACCGGGGCCAGGCCTTCGGTGGGTTCGTCGAGGATCAGAAGCTTGGGGCCGTTGAGCAGGGCGCGGGCGATGGCGAGCATCTGTTGCTCACCACCGGACAGGGCAAAGCCACCGTTGCGGCGACGCTCCTTCAGGCGCGGGAACATGCTGTACACGTCCTCCAACTGCCAGCGGCTGGTCTTGCGCACGGCAATCTTCAGGTTCTCCTCGACGCTGAGCTGGCGAAAGATGCCGCGGTGCTCCGGCACCAGGGCAATGCCCTGCCGGGCGATATCGAAGATTTCGCGGCCGACCAGTTGCTGCCCGTTGAAGCTGATCTGCCCCTGCCGTGGGCGGACGATGCCAAGGATGCTGCGCAAGGTGGTGGTCTTGCCTGCGCCGTTGCGCCCCAGCAGCGTTACCAGTTCGCCAGCCTCAACCTTGAGCGAGACACCTTCGAGCACATGGCTCTTGTCGTAGTAGGAATGGATCGAATCGACGTTGAGCATCAGGCGGCCTCTCCAAGGTAGGCGGTGCGTACGCGCTCGTCGTTGCGCACCTGTTCAGGGGTACCCTCGACCAGGATCTGGCCGTGACTCATTACCGTGATGCGCTGGCTGATCGACATGACAATGCTCATGTTGTGCTCGATCAGTAGCACGGTATGGTCGCGGCCAAGGTCGCTGATCAGGTCGGTCATCACCGGGATGTCGTCGATGCCCATGCCCGAAGTGGGTTCGTCGAGCATCAGCAGGGTGGGCTTGGCGCAGATCGACATGCCCACTTCCAGCACCCTTTGCTGGCCGTGCGACAGCTCGCCCGCCAGTGTTTCGGCACGGGCGCTCAGTTTCAGGCGCTCCAGCACCTGGTCGGCGGTGTTCCAGTGGCTGCGCTTGTGCTCGACACTGCGCCAGAAGTTCAGCGCGCCCAGGCCATCACGGCCTTGGGCGGCCAGGCGCAGGTTCTCGCGCACGGAAAGGTTCTGGAACAGGCTGGTGAGCTGAAACGAACGCGCCATGCCAAGTGCCACCCGCCCGTGGGACGGCTTGCGAATGATGTCCTGGCCATTGAACAGGATCTTGCCGGCAGTGGCCTGACGTTCGCCGGTCAGGCAGTGGAACAGGCTGGTCTTGCCGGCGCCGTTGGGGCCGATAATGGTGTGGATGGTGCCGGCTCGCACTTTGAGGTCAACGCCCGCGACCGCCTTGAACGGCCCGTAGGCCAGCTCCAGCTGGCGGGTTTCCAGGAGGTAGTCGCTCATCACAGGGTCTCCTTGGTCTTGGCCTGGGGTTTGTTATCGGCATTGCGGGTGGCCAGCAGGCGCTTGCCCAGTTCGGTCAGGCCGCCCCACAGGCCGCCACGCATGAACACCACCACCAGAATCAGGATCACCCCCAGCAGCATCAGCCAGCGTGGCCAAAGTTCCGACAGCACGTCACCCAGCAGCACGATGGCGCCAGCCCCCAGCAGCGAGCCGAACAGTGAGCCGGTGCCGCCGACGATGGTCATGATCAGGATGTTCTCGCTCATCATCAGGTCGATGTTCGACAGCGGCGCAAAGTGCAGCAGCATGGCGTACAGCGCCCCGGCGATGCCGGTGATGGCGCCCGACAGCATGAACACCAGAATCTTGAAATGGCGGGTGTCGTAGCCGATGGCGGCGGCGCGGGTCTCGTTCTCACGGATAGCCAGCAGGGTGCTGCCGAATGGCGAACGGATCACCCGCAGGGCTGCGGCGAAGATCAACAGGAACAGCACCGCGACGAACACATAGAAGTGCCGCGGATCGGCCAGGTCGACCAGCACATGGCCGGCGATTTCGATATTCGGCCGTGGCACATCAAGCAGGCCGTTGTCACCGCCGGTCCAGCCGCTGAGGGTATAGGCCAGGAAGTAGGCCATCTGGCTGAAGGCCAGGGTCAGCATGACGAAGTAGATGCCCGTGCGACGGATCGCCAGTGCGCCCACCAGCAGCGCGAGGAAGGCGCCGAACACAGCTGCGCCAAGCAGCGCGGCGAACATGCCCCACTGCAGGTGGATCATCAGCAGCGCTGCGCCATAGGCGCCCACGCCAAAGAAGATGCCCTGGCCGAACGACAGCAGTCCGGTGTAGCCGAGCAGCAGGTTGCAGGCCAGTGCGGCCATGGCAAAGATCAGGATCTCGGTGGCCAGGGTGGCTGAGGGCAGCAACAGCGGCAGCGCCACCAGGCTGGCAACTACCAGCGACAGCAGCGCCGGGGCGCGGCCCTTGGCGACTGGCAATGGGTTTTTCTCGCTCATCTCAGGCTCTCCCGAACAGGCCGTAGGGACGGACCAGAATCACTGCTGCCATGGCGCCATAGATCATCAGGCTGGCGCCTTGCGGCCAGAGACTGGTCATCATGCTTTGCACCACACCCACCAGCAGGCCGCCAACCAGCGCCCCGCCGAACGACCCCATGCCGCCAATCACCACCACCACGAAGGCAATGCCGAGGATTTCCGGGCCGACGAAGGGCTGGGCGCCCCGTAGCGGCGCAAACAGCACACCCGCCACACCTGCCAGGCCCACGCCCAGGGCGAATGTCAGGGAGAACAGGCGAAAAATGTTGGTGCCCAACAGCGACACGGTTTCGGTGCTTTCGCTACCGGCCCGCACCAGTGCGCCGAAACGGGTGCGTTCCAGCAGCAGCCACAGGCCAATACCGATCAGCGCTGCGAAGCCGATCAGGAACAAGCGGTAGTAGGGGTAGATGAAGTCGCCGAGTATCAGCACCCCGCGCAGTTCAGGTGGCACGGCAATGTTCTTGCCCACCGGGCCCCAGATCAGCACCGACGCTTCCTGGATGATCAGCGCGATGCCGAGGGTGACGAGGATCTGGAAGGTGTGCGGCAGGTGGTAGATGCGTTTGATCAACAGGCGCTCGACCGCCCAGGCCAGCGCGGCCACCACCAGTGGCGCAATCAGCAGCGCCAGCCAGAAGTTGCCGGTGACGGCCACGGCGGTGTAGCACAGGTAGGCGCCCAGCAAGAAAAACGCGCCGTGGGCGAAGTTGACGAAGTTGAGCAGGCCGAAAATGATCGTCAGGCCCACGGCGATGAGGAAGTAGATCATCCCCAGGCCCAGGCCGTTGAGCAGTTGGAACAGGTACAAATCGAGCATGAGCGTGCCCTCGACAGCGCGCCGGGCGGCTGCCTGTACAAGTGTTTGTGACTAACGCCGCAGCTTCAGGCCAGGGCGCAACCGGTGTGATCGACCTCGACGAACGAGCGGCCCGAACTGATGACTTCGGCCAGGTCGTCCTCGTCGCGCATCTGCCCCTGGGGCTTGCCGCGCAGCAGGTAGTAATCCTTGAGCACCTGGTGGTCACCCGGGCGGATCAGTTCTTCGCCGGTCGGGCCCTGGAAGCGCATGCCCTGCAATGCCGCAGACACGGCGGCCCCGTCCAGGCTGCCGGCCTTGACGATGGCCTCGAGCATCACCTTGGTGCCGATGTAGTCGGCGGCCAGCGGGTAGTTGGGGTTGATGCCATAGGCCTTGCGGGTGGCGGCGACCAACTGTTTGTTCAGCGGGGTGTCGACCTGGTGCCAGTACTGCGCACCCAGGTACACGCCCTCGAGCACGTCGCTGCCCAGCTCCTGGAACTGGTCGAGGCCGGCAGACCACACCATCAGCACTTTCATGCGGTCCTTGATGCCGAAGTTGACCGCCTGGCGCAGGGCGTTGGAGGCCTGGCTAC
Source organism: Pseudomonas sp. CIP-10 (assembly GCF_020911845.1). Taxonomy (NCBI): domain Bacteria; kingdom Pseudomonadati; phylum Pseudomonadota; class Gammaproteobacteria; order Pseudomonadales; family Pseudomonadaceae; genus Pseudomonas; species Pseudomonas sp. CIP-10. Next base: position 767,306 of record NZ_CP087160.1, read on the forward strand.
CGAAGTTGAGCAGCACCAGCACGTCGGGCTTGGCGGCGATGGCGTTGGTCAGGTAGCCGGAAAATTCCTGCTCCTGCAGCGAGTGGTAGCTGTTGCCGATGTGTTCCACGCCGAGCTCGGCGAACACTTTGCGGGCGTTGTCCAGCAGGGCATCGCCGAATACATATTGCGGGGTGATGGTGTACCAGCGCTTGGCCTGGGGCAGCTGGCGGCTCATCGGCACCAGGGTTTCGCGGATGGCACCATAGGTGGGCACCGACCAGCGGAAGGTTGAGGCATTGCAGTCCTTGCCGGTGATTTCATCGGCGCCCACAGGCGTCATGAACACGCCGCCGGCTTTGTGGATTTCCTTGGACACCGCCAGTGCCGAAGACGACAGGGTGCACCCCTGGAAGAAGCGTGCGCCATCCTGGCCGATGGCTTCCTGCACCTTGCGCACCGCCTTGCCGGCGTTGCCTTCGGTGTCGATGACTTTGTACTTGAGCGGGTGGCCGAGCAACTGCGGATGCTCGGCGATGGCCAGGCGCGAGCCCATGTCGGCGTACTTGCCGTAGCTGGCGAAGGCGCCCGACATGGACTTGAGCCCATAGAAGGTCAGCGGTTGGTCGGCGAATGCCCGGTGTGCCCCCAAGGGGAGGCTACCTAAGGCACCCAGGGCAAGGCCTGCCTTGAGCAGGGTACGTCTTTGCATGAGTAACTCCTTGTTTGTGGTTATTAGGCAGGAGTGGCAATGACAAAGCGGGTACGGCCGGGCCTGTGTGCAGGCCTCTTTACAGGCGCATCAGTGGTGGTGATCGAACTCCAGCAGGAAGTTACGGGCAACCTCGCCTTCCAGCGCGGTCATATGGTGCTCGGCGTCGCACATGTGTTCGTGCATCAGCCGGCGTACGGCGGGTTCGTCGCTGGCGCGCAAGGCGGTCAGCAGTTGCTTGTGGTAGTCGATGTTGGCGGCGGCGAACTGCTGGCGCTTGGGCAGGTAGGCCTTTTTCAGCACCACCAGGTCGCGCAGCAGGTCGTTGAGGAACACCGCCATGAAACGCAGCAACGGGTTGGGGCAGCGGTCGGCCAGCAGGGTGTGGAATTCAAGCTCCGCCAAGCGCTGCTCACGCTGGCCTTCTTCGCTGTCTTCCGGCGCGCTGCAGAAGTCGATGTTGGCCTGCAGCGCGGCATAATCGGCCTCGCTCAGCTTGCCCATCACCGACACCGCCAGTTCTACCTCGATGACTTTGCGCAGCTGGTACACCTGTTCGCCGTCCAGGTGCTGGAAATGCAGGTAGTTGCGCAGCGCGCGGCTGGCTGGCTCGGTGCCCACTTCGTTCAGGTAGGCGCCCCCGGTCGGGCCGGTGCGGGTGCTGACCAGGCCTTCGACTTCGAGCGCCTTGAGCGCTTCGCGGGCGGTGCCCTTGGAACATTCGAAATGCTCCATCAGCTCACGTTCGGTGGGCAGGCGGTCGCCGGGGTGCAGCGCTTCGGTGACGATCGAGCGCTTGACTGATTCGACGATCACATCGGACAGCTTCTGGCGCTTGCGTTTGGGTTTGAGCATTTCGCTATTTTTCATATTTATGCGGATAAATAGGATTTAGCGAGTTTTGCCCAGGCGGGTCAATGCTGGCGGTGGGGAGGGGTCGTAAATGGTGTGAAAGGGTCGGGGAGGGATATGTGGGGAGGGGCTGTAAGGGGGGGCCGCGAATGCTGCAGTGGCGCTACTGACGCATTCGCGGGTGAACCCGCTCCTACACAGGGGGGCTGGGTGTACCCGGGGATCAGCCCTTGTGGCCAGGGCCCTGCTGCAGGTGGGCCTGGCTGCAATACCACTCATTACCCTGCTGCAGCGCCCGGTCGTTGGGCAGGTGCACGCCGCAATGGGCACAGCGCACCATCTTCAGCGGCGCATCCAGCTTCGCCTCGGGGTGCGACTGCTGGCTGACTTTGAACTTGCGCCACAGCCAGAACGCGGCGGCGATCAGGGCGATCCAGAAAAGTAGGCGAACCATGGTGTCCAGCTTGTCGATTGAAGAAGCCAACAGTCTAGGACGCGGCCAATAAAAAAGGGAGGCCCAAGGCCTCCCTTTCATTCACCGCTGAAGGTCAGTCGAACAGACCAAAGGTCATGTAGCTGAACCAGGAACGGTCTTTCTCGGCTTCTTTCGGGCCTTCCGGCACGATCGGGTCGCCGTTCTCGTCTTTAGGCAGCAGCTCTCGCGGCATCTCGTCGCGCGCGTCCTGGAACTGCTTGACCACGTCCTGGTTGGCGCGGGTTTCGCCTGGCGGCAGCGGGGTATCGGTTTCGATCAGGCCCAAGGTGGCCTTGGACAGCCAGCCGCGGCCGTCAGACTCGGTCTGCTTGGGCTGGAACTCGCCATCGACCAGGCTCGGGTGGTCCGGGTAGTTGAGTTTGAGGGTTTCCAGGCTCGTGGCGGCCAGTTCGTCCAGGTGCAGCTTCTGGTACGACTCGACCATCACCGCCAGGCCGTCACCGACGGACGGGGTTTCCTGGAAGTTTTCGACCACGTAGCGGCCACGGTTGGCAGCCGCTACATAAGCCTGGCGGCTCAGGTAGTAGTCGGCCACGTGGATTTCGTACGAAGCCAGCAGGTTGCGCAGGTAGATCATGCGCTGCTTGGCGTCTGGCGCGTAGCGGCTGTTGGGGAAACGGCTGGTCAGCTGGGCGAACTCGTTGTACGAGTCGCGGGCGGCACCCGGGTCGCGTTTGGTCATGTCCAGCGGCAGGAAGCGCGCCAGCAGGCCACGGTCCTGGTCGAACGAGGTCAGGCCCTTGAGGTAGTAGGCGTAATCGACGTTCGGGTGCTGCGGGTGCAGGCGGATAAAGCGCTCGGCGGCCGACTTGGCGGCCTCGGGCTCAGAATTCTTGTAGTTGGCGTAGATCAGCTCGAGCTGCGCCTGATCGGCATAGCGGCCGAACGGGTAGCGCGACTCCAGGGCCTTGAGCTTGTTCACGGCGCTGGTGTAGCTGGAGTTGTCCAGATCAGCCTGGGCCTGCTGGTACAGTTCGGCCTCGCTGAGGTTCTCGTCAATGACCTCTTTATTAGAGGAACAGGCCGCGGTAAGCCCGAGGATGGCGATCAGCAGCAGGTGTTTCACTCGCATGGCGGCTTGCGTCCCTTTGACGGCCGCTGTCTTGGGCGGTGCCGTCCTGTTATGATGAGCGCCCCGGCCAACCCCGGGACAAAAGAAGCCGTATTTAACCACAAGCTCGCAGCCGAAACCAAAGGCTGTGCGCCCGCCGAATCGAGCATGTCCGAGATCATTCAACTTAGCGCAGAGGTACCGTCCGAACTGGGCGGCCAACGCCTCGACCAGGTCGCCGCCCAATTGTTCGCCGAGTACTCGCGTTCGCGGCTAACTTCGTGGATCAAAGAGGGCCGCCTGACGGTCGATGGTGCAGTCGTGCGCCCTCGAGACCTTGTTCATGGTGGCTCTCTGCTTGCCCTGGAGGCCGAACAAGAGGCCCAGGGCGAGTGGATCGCAGAAGATATCGAACTGGATATCGTCTACGAAGACGACCACATCCTGGTGATCAACAAGCCTGCCGGGCTGGTTGTGCACCCGGCGGCCGGGCATGCCAGCGGCACCCTGCTCAACGCGCTGCTGCACCATGTGCCAGACATCGTCAACGTGCCGCGCGCCGGTATCGTGCACCGCCTGGACAAGGACACCACCGGCCTGATGGTGGTGGCCAAGACCCTGCAGGCGCAGACCAAGCTGGTCGAGCAGATGCAGGCCCGCAAGGTCAGCCGCATCTACGAGTGCATCGTGATTGGCGTGGTGACTGCCGGTGGCAAGATCGACGCGCCCATCGGTCGTCATGGCGGCATGCGCCAGCGCATGGCTGTAACCGACGGCGGCAAGCCGGCGGTCAGCCACTACCGCGTACTCAAGCGCTTCCGCTCGCACACCCATGTGCGGGTCAAGCTGGAAACCGGCCGTACCCACCAGATTCGCGTGCACATGGCCCACGTGGGTTTCCCGCTGGTTGGCGACCAGACGTACGGCGGGCGCTTCCGTATTCCGCCCGCTGCCAGCCCGACCATGGTCGAGGCGGTCAAGACCTTCCCGCGCCAGGCGCTGCATGCGCGTTTCCTCGCCTTGGCCCACCCGATTACCGGTGAAGTCATGAAGTGGGAATCGCCACTGCCGGATGACTTCGTCTGGTTGCTGTCGCTGCTGAACCAGGACCGCGAGAGCTTCATCGGATGAGTGACCTGACGCAGGCGTTGCTGTTCCCCGACTGGCCGGCCCCGGCCTCGGTACGCGCCTGTGTCACCACCCGTCAGGGCGGCGTCAGCTTGCCGCCTTACGAAACCTTCAACCTCGGCGACCATGTTGGGGATGACCCTGCCGCGGTCGCCGAGAACCGCCGCCGCCTGAGCGAACAGTTCACCATCCAACCGGCCTGGCTCAAACAGGTGCATGGGCGGGTGGTGGCAGATGCCGACCCGGCGGTGGTCGCCGAGGCCGATGCCAGCTGGACCCACCAGCCTGGCATTGCCTGCACCGTGATGACCGCCGATTGCCTGCCTGCGCTGTTCTGCGACCGTGCCGGCACCCGCGTGGCGGCGGCACATGCGGGCTGGCGCGGGCTGGCGGGTGGCGTGCTGGAAGCCACGCTGGACCGGCTGGCGCTGCCGCCAGAAGAGGTGCTGGTGTGGTTGGGGCCTGCCATCGGCCCGCAAGCGTTCGAAGTGGGGCTGGAAGTGCGTGATGCCTTTACCGCCGTGCACCCGCAAGCAGCTCGGGCATTCGTCGACGGCGAACGGCCAGGCAAGCTGTTGGCGGATATCTATGAGCTGGCGCGTATTCGCCTGGCTGCCCGTGGCGTGACTGCTGTTTATGGCGGTGGTTTGTGCACGGTCAGTGATGCGCGGTTCTTCTCCTATCGCCGTACCCCGCAGGGTGGGCGTTTTGCATCGTTGGTCTGGCTGGACCCGCGCTAGCCTGTACCGGCCTCTTCGCTGGCACGCCCGCTCCTACAGTGATTCTGCAAACATTGAAACCGGTGGTGTACCTGTGGGGGCGAGCATGCCCGCGAATGGCCCCCGTTAATCCAACAGGTTGACTTTGGTCAACCCCGCTACGCTTGAATCTTCCAGAATCAGCCTTATCTATAAAGTCATCTCAGGCAGGTTTCTTTATAAACAGGCGCTGTCCATCGCTCCGACCTGCCCTTTAAAGGAAGGTACACCATGCGAATAGACCGTTTAACCAGCAAGCTGCAACTTGCAATATCCGATGCCCAATCTTTGGCCGTTGGCATGGACCACCCTGCCATAGAGCCCGTGCACCTGTTACAGGCGCTGCTCGAACAGCAGGGCGGCTCCATCAAACCGCTGCTGATGCAGGTAGGCTTCGACATCAATGGCCTGCGCCAGGGGCTGGTGAAAGAGCTCGACCAACTGCCAAAAATACAGAACCCTACCGGCGACGTGAACATGTCGCAGGACTTGGCACGCCTGCTTAACCAGGCAGACCGCCTGGCACAGCAGAAGGGCGACCAGTTCATTTCCAGCGAGCTTGTGCTGTTGGCCGCCATGGACGAAAACAGCAAGCTCGGCAAGCTGCTGCTGAGCCAAGGCGTGAGCAAGAAAGCGCTGGAAAATGCCATCAACAACCTGCGTGGCGGCGCGGCAGTGAATGACGCCAACGCCGAGGAATCGCGCCAGGCGCTGGACAAATACACCGTCGACCTGACCAAGCGTGCCGAAGAGGGCAAGCTGGACCCGGTCATTGGCCGTGACGATGAAATCCGCCGTACCGTGCAGGTGCTGCAACGCCGTACCAAGAACAACCCGGTGCTGATCGGTGAGCCTGGCGTGGGTAAAACCGCCATCGCCGAAGGCCTGGCCCAGCGCATCATCAATGGTGAAGTGCCCGACGGCCTCAAAGGCAAGCGGCTGCTGGCGCTGGACATGGGCGCGCTGATTGCCGGTGCCAAGTACCGCGGTGAGTTCGAAGAGCGCTTGAAAAGCCTGCTGAACGAACTGTCCAAGCAGGAAGGCCAGATCATCCTGTTCATCGACGAACTGCACACCATGGTCGGCGCCGGCAAAGGCGAGGGTGCCATGGACGCCGGCAACATGCTCAAGCCGGCCCTGGCCCGCGGCGAGCTGCATTGCGTAGGTGCCACCACGCTGAACGAGTACCGCCAGTTCATCGAAAAGGACGCCGCCCTGGAGCGCCGCTTCCAGAAGGTGCTGGTCGAGGAGCCGAGCGAGGAAGACACCATCGCCATCCTGCGTGGCCTGAAAGAGCGCTATGAAGTGCACCACAAGGTGGCCATCACCGACGGTGCAATCATCGCTGCGGCCAAGCTCAGCCACCGCTACATTACCGACCGCCAGCTGCCGGACAAGGCCATTGACCTGATCGACGAAGCGGCCAGCCGCATCCGCATGGAGATTGACTCCAAGCCAGAAGTGCTCGACCGCCTTGATCGCCGCCTGATCCAGCTGAAGGTGGAGTCGCAGGCGCTGAAGAAAGAAGAAGACGAAGCGGCGAAAAAGCGCCTAGAGAAGCTGACCGAGGAAATCGAGCGGCTGGAGCGTGAGTATTCCGACCTGGAAGAAATCTGGGCTTCGGAGAAAGCTGAAGTGCAGGGCTCGGCGCAGATCCAGCAAAAGATCGAGCAGTCTCGCCAGGAGCTGGAAGCCGCCCGTCGCAAAGGCGACCTGAACCGCATGGCCGAACTGCAGTACGGGGTGATCCCGGACCTGGAGCGCAGCCTGCAGATGGTCGACCAGCACGGCAAGACCGAAAACCAGTTGCTGCGCAACAAGGTCACCGAGGAAGAAATTGCCGAAGTGGTGTCGAAGTGGACCGGCATTCCTGTGGCCAAGATGCTCGAAGGCGAGCGTGAGAAGCTGCTGAAGATGGAAGAGCTGCTGCACCAGCGCGTGATTGGCCAGAGCGAGGCGGTAACCGCCGTAGCCAACGCCGTACGCCGCTCACGTGCCGGGCTGTCCGACCCGAACCGGCCAAGTGGTTCGTTCCTGTTCCTCGGCCCGACCGGTGTGGGCAAGACCGAACTGTGCAAGGCGCTGGCCGAGTTCCTGTTCGACACCGAAGAGGCGATGGTGCGCATCGACATGTCCGAATTCATGGAGAAGCACTCCGTCGCGCGCCTGATCGGTGCACCGCCAGGCTATGTAGGGTATGAAGAGGGCGGTTACCTGACCGAGGCCGTGCGGCGCAAGCCTTACTCGGTGGTGCTGCTGGACGAGGTGGAAAAAGCCCACCCGGATGTGTTCAACGTGCTGTTGCAGGTGCTGGAAGACGGCCGCCTGACCGACAGCCACGGGCGCACCGTGGACTTCCGCAACACCGTGATCGTGATGACCTCCAACCTGGGCTCGGCGCAGATTCAGGAACTGGTGGGTGACCGCGAGGCACAGCGTGCGGCAGTGATGGATGCGGTGGGGGCGCACTTCCGTCCCGAGTTCATCAACCGCATCGACGAAGTGGTGGTGTTCGAGCCATTGGGCCGCGAGCAGATTGCCGGTATTACCGAAATCCAACTCGGCCGCCTGCGCAGCCGCCTGCTGGAGCGCGAACTGTCGCTGAGCCTGAGCCCAGAGGCGTTGGACAAGCTGATTGCTGTGGGTTACGACCCGGTGTACGGCGCACGGCCGCTGAAGCGGGCGATCCAGCGCTGGATCGAGAACCCGCTGGCGCAGCTGATTCTGGCCGGCAAGTTCCTGCCCGGTACGGCGATCACCGCCAAGGTGGAAGGCGACGAAATCGTCTTCGGCTGATTGTGTTGCACCATGAGCCCCGCGTTTGCGGGGCTTTTTTCTGCCTGTTGCCCATGCCGGCCCCTATCGCGGCCAACCCTGCGCAGATTTTTGCAGGCTAGGCAGCCCCTCGTAGGCGCGGGTTTAGCCGTGAAAGGGCCGGCACAGCCCAGCTATTTCGGGCCTTTGCGCCAATCTTGGATAACCGCCTGAAATTTTTGAAATTTTTGCTTGCATCAAATTTAGAGTGCCCCTAATATACGCCGCGTTGTCAGGCACTAAGCGAATCACCAGCAACATCAGTGATCGCAAAACAACTTACAAATCAGTAAGTTGAATGAAAAAAAGTGGTTGACAAGCAAAACGAAGAATGTAGAATAGCCGGCCTCAGCAGCGACAACGCGAAAGCGAAGAAGCTAAAGAGTCCGAAGCGAACACAGTCTTCGGAGTTGTACCGAAGTTCAGTTCCGCGATAGCTCAGTCGGTAGAGCAAATGACTGTTAATCATTGGGTCCCTGGTTCGAGTCCAGGTCGCGGAGCCAATCTCGGGGTGTAGCGCAGTCCGGTAGCGCGCCTGCTTTGGGAGCAGGATGTCAGGAGTTCGAATCCCCTCACCCCGACCATTTTCCGGGTCGTTAGCTCAGTTGGTAGAGCAGTTGGCTTTTAACCAATTGGTCGTAGGTTCGAATCCTACACGACCCACCATGTAGAAAAGGGCATCTCAAAGAGATGCCCTTTTTTTTGAAACACTCGGGGTGTAGCGCAGTCCGGTAGCGCGCCTGCTTTGGGAGCAGGATGTCAGGAGTTCGAATCCCCTCACCCCGACCATTTTTGGGTCGTTAGCTCAGTTGGTAGAGCAGTTGGCTTTTAACCAATTGGTCGTAGGTTCGAATCCTACACGACCCACCATGAACAAAGGGCATCTCGCATGAGATGCCCTTTTTCTTTTGCCCCGAAAAATGCGCCCATCGGTGCAAATCCCACCTGCATCTATTTGCCACACCGCCCCTTTGTAGGAGCGGGTTCACCCGCGAATGCGGCAGTGCAGCCACCATCGCATTCACAGGTAAACCCGCGCCTACAGGGCATGGGGGCGCCTGTTAGTGCAACTTCAGGCGCGGCTCGGTACCCCGGCCAATCTTGCTGCCCAGCATCATCAACGCCGTGCGGAAGAACCCGTACAGCGCCATCTGGTGCATGCGGTACAGCGACACATAGAACATCCGCGCCAGCCAGCCTTCCAGCTTCACGCTGCCCATCAGGTTACCCATCAGGTTGCCCACCGCCGAGAAGCGCGACAGCGACACCAGCGAGCCATAGTCCTTGTACTCGTACGTCGGCAGGGCCTTGTTCTCCAGGCGCGCCTTCAGGCTTTGCGCCAGCATCGAAGCCTGCTGGTGCGCCGCCTGTGCGCGCGGCGGCACGTTACGGTCGCTGCCAGGTTGCGGGCAGGCGGCGCAGTCACCGAAGGCGAAGATGTTGTCGTCGCGGGTGGTTTGCAGGGTAGGGCGCACGACCAGCTGGTTGATGCGGTTGGTTTCCAGGCCATCGATGTCCTTGAGGAAACCTGGCGCGCGGATACCGGCTGCCCACACCTTCAGGCTGGCCTGGATCACTTCACCGTCCTTGGTTTTCAGGCCGTCCTCGGTCACTTCACTGACCGCGGCGTTGGTCATCACCTTCACCCCGAGTTTTTCCAGGGTTTTGTGAACAGGTACGCTGATGCGCTCCGGCAGCGCCGGCAGAACGCGCGGGCCCGCCTCGATAAGGGTGATGTGCATGTCCTTGGGCTGGATGCGGTCCAGGCCATAGGCCGCCAGCTCGTGGGCAGCGTGGTGCAGCTCGGCCGCCAGCTCTACACCGGTGGCACCGGCGCCGACAATGGCCACGCTGATTTTCTCGCTGGCCACGTCGCCGGCGTGGGCACGCAGGTAGTGGTTCAGCAGTTGCTGGTGGAAACGCTCTGCCTGCTTGCGGGTATCCAGGAACAGGCAGTGCTGCGCTGCGCCCAGGGTGCCGAAGTCGTTGGTGTTGGAGCCCACGGCAATCACCAGGGTGTCGTAGCCCAGGGTGCGCGCAGGCAGCAGCTCGCGGCCCTCTTCGTCGAGGGTGGCAGCCAGTTGAATCTGCTTGCCTTCACGGTCCAGGCCGCTCATGCGCCCCAGCTGGAAATTGAAGTGGTTCCACTTGGCCTGAGCCACGTAGTTCAGTTCGTCTTCCGAGGAGTTCAGCGAGCCGGCGGCCACTTCGTGCAGCAGTGGCTTCCAGATGTGCGTGAGGTTGGTGTCCACCAGGGTGATTTCGGCCTGCTTGCGCTTGCCCAGGCTTTTACCCAGGCGGGTCGCCAGTTCCAGGCCGCCGGCGCCGCCGCCGACAATCACGATGCGATGAGTCATGGGAATATCTCATAAGGTTTACGGAATTCGTGGCCCTGGGGGCCGGCCGCAAACTGCACGAGGGGAGGGCGAGCGCGAAGCAGCTCATAGCACCAGTCCACTCAGCAGGCGGCTGATGAGACCCAACCCGATGGTCACGGCCAGCACCAGCGCAAGGAGCAGCCACGGCCGGAAGGGCCTGCGCTCGACTTGGTGCTGGGGGGCTCGCAGATACTCATCGACACGACGCTGATCTTCCGGGTTCAGGCGACTGGTCATGGTGGGCCTCGTCAGGTAGACGTTTGTGACTGCGCAAACGCTACAGCGTTCGCGCAGGCGCTTGAAACAAATGATAATGCTTTCTATCCCTGGCGCCGAGTGTACGCCATCGCAAACAGTCGCTGCACTGGATCAAAGACTGATGCCTACGTCGAAGACGATGCTGCGGCCCAGGTTGCCGCGCAGGAAATCCGGCGCATCGGGGTGGGCAAACAGTACCCGGGCAAAGGTTGGCCCGACCAGCGACAGCGAGCGCCAGCCTTGGCGCAGGTATTCGGTAGGCGGCGGGAAGTGGGTGTTGAGGTCGAGCACTTCGCGCTTGAGGCTGGAGAACGCGATGATGTCCAGCTCGTTCAGCTCCAGCCCGCGTTCCCGGTAGTTGTGCGCCTTCTTGCGCAAGGTGGGCGCCAGGCGCCCCAGCAGTTCGGTGGCACTGATGCGCCGTGGGCGTGCTTCGCGGCGTACCAGCTGCGCCAGGGAAAACGCACTGCGCCGCCGCTGCAGCTCCTCGCGCCATTCATCGTTCAGCCGGCGGCCCTCGTCGAGCACGAAAAACACCTCGAAGGCGGCGTCGCGGAACAGCACGTCTGGTGGCTCCTGCCCCGCCGGGGTGAAGTCCTCGCTGCGGTAGGGAATGTTCAGCCCCTGCAACAGGCGCTGGCACACCCAACGCTCCCGCTCCCACTTACGGGCGTTGGAGAGAAAGGCATTGGCTTGTTCGGCCTGGATGGTAAGCAGGCGCAGGTAGTCTGAGTCATCCATGCAGACAAGCTTAGCCGCTAATCGATGACGGTAAGATGCTGTTTAAGCGTGAAAATCAGCCCAGCACCGGCCACTGCTGCACCAGCCCGACCAGATGCACCACGCCAAAGCCCAGGCAGATCAGCGAACTGACCACGATAAAACGCTGCGAACGCCCGGTGCCCGCCAGCAATCCTGGCCCCAGCAGACCGCGTAGCAAGTACACCAGGGTGATCAGGCAAATGACTGGCAGCAGCAAGGGCAGCCGCCCGATCGCCCCGGCAGCCGACAGCGCATAGGCCGACCAGGCCAGCAACACGCAGGCGATAGCGGCGGTGATCAGCGCCGGGTAGCAGCGGCCCTTTTCGGCGGCCACCGCCATGCGCTCACCGGCCCCGAACAAACGGTACCAACGCGGCCCCACGGCGATGATGGCCAGGTGAAGTACGCCGATGATGGCGTTGAGTGCCGCTGCCAGTAGCAGGGTGGGGTTGGTTCCTTCCAGCATGACCAATGCTTCCTGCATCGAATGGAAGCGTCAGCCTACCGCAGCCGAAGGAATGGGAGAATGGGTGTAGACTCGGTTTTATCCACATGGCCGCAAAGGGTATTGTTCAGGTGATCAGCGCGCAGGTGTTATCCGGCACCACCCTTACCCTTGGCTGGCTGGGTTATGTGCCGTTGTTGATCTGGGCGGTGAGCCGGGTTCGCTGGGTGGAACTGTTTACCGACCGGCGCCGCCAGCATTTGCTGTTTGGCACGGTGTTCTGCCTGTTTGCGCTGTGGCTGGTGCGGCGCGACTTTGATACCGGGGTGTCGTACCACTTTATTGGCATGACGGCGGTCACCCTGTTGCTGGACTGGCCGCTGGCGGTGCTGGGTGGCTTCATGGCCCAGCTTGGCTTGCTGGCGCTTGGGCGACAAGACCTGGCGGCGTTGGGGGTGAACGGCTTGTTGCTGATTGGTTTGCCGGTGCTGATTACCGAGGTGTGCGCGATAGTGGTCGAGCGCGCCCAGCCGCGAAACCTGTTCGTTTATATCTTCTGTTCGGGGTTCTTCCCGGCAGCGCTGACCGTGCTGATTTGCGTACCGGCGGCGCTAGGGTTGTTGTGGCTCGACGGGCGGTTTGCCCTGCCGGAGTGGCTCAGCGACTTTGTCGGCTACCTGTGGCTGATGATGTTCCCCGAGGCGTTCATCAACGGCATGGTGATCAGTGCGCTGGTGGTGTTTTGCCCCGAGTGGCTGGAAACCTTCAACCGGACGCGGTACCTGCAGGCGCCGTGGAAGGAAGAGGAGCGATGATCATGCGGCGGCTCTGCCATCACATCTAAAACCTGACGCGGTCTCTGTGGGAGCGGCCTTGTGTCGCGAAAGGGCTGCGAAGCAGCCCCAGATTCGGTGGTAACTCAAAAAATGCCGGGGCTGCTTCGCAGCCCTTTCGCGACACAAGGCCGCTCCCACAGGCCGGCACAGCGGCCTTGCAATCAGCTCAATGCCGCGGCTCCAGGTCCCCCGAATACAGCTCATCTTCGGACCCTTCCGACCCCGCAATCTTGTGCTCCTCGGCTGCCCAGGCGCCCAGGTCGATCAGCTTGCAACGGTCCGAACAAAACGGTCGGAACGCGTTTTTTTCGCTCCATTCCACAGGCGCGCCGCAAGTTGGGCAATCGACGGTCAATGGCTGGCTCATGGCTGCCCTCCTTTCAAAGTCAGGTAAAAGTGGTGCAGGCGGTCAATCTGCTCATGCAGCGCGGCCAGGCCGCCGTCATTGACTACCACATCATCGGCATGGCGCAGGCGATCCTCACGGGCCAACTGCGCCTGCAAAATGGCCTGCACGTGCTCGGCACTGGTGTTGTCCCGCGCCAGGGTTCGGGCTATTTGCAGGTCCTGCGGCGCATCGATCACCAGCACACGTTGGGTCTTGTGGTGCTGGCCCGATTCGATCAGCAGCGGCGACACATAGACCGCATAAGGCGACTGCGCCTTGGCCAGATAGCTGAAAATCTCTTGACCGATCAGCGGGTGCAGCAGTTGCTCCAGCCATTTGCGTTGCGCCGGGTTGGCGAAAATCAGCTGACGCAGGGCGGCGCGATCGAGCTGGCCGTCGCCCTGCAGCACGCCCGGGCCGAAGCGCTCGACGATGCTGGCCAGGGCCGGGCGACCAGGTTCGACAACCCAGCGCGCCGCCTGGTCGGCATCGACCAGGTGCACGCCAAGCTCGACAAAGCGCTCGGCAGCGGCGCTTTTGCCGCTACCAATGCCGCCGGTCAGGCCGAGAATCCAGGGGGTAAAGGCCGCAGTGGTCATCAGTATCCAAGCAGTTGTATGTATGAGGCGTATATTTCATCACCCCAGAGCACGGCAATCCACCCCGCAATTGCCAGATAAGGGCCAAACGGGATAGCCGTGCCCAAGGCATGCCGGCGAAAACGCAGCAAGCACAGGCCAACAAGTGCCCCCACCACCGACGACAACAGCAGCGTCAACGGCAGCACCTGCCAACCCCCCCACGCCCCGATCAGCGCCATCAGCTTGAAATCGCCATAGCCCATGCCTTCCTTGCCGGTGACCAGCCTGAACACCCAGTACACCGTCCACAGGCTGAGGTACCCGGCCACTGCGCCCCACAGTGCGTCGGCCAGGGGCACATGGATGCCAAAGGCATTGACGATCAGCCCTAGCCACATGGTCGGCAGCACCAGCACATCCGGCAGCAGCTGGTGGTCCGCATCGATCAGGCTCAGCGCCAGCAGGCACCAGGTCAGCGGCAACGCCAGCAACGCCTCTACCGAAGCGCCGAAGCGCCAGGCCACTACCAGCGACAGCAGCGCGCTGGCCACTTCCACTACCGGGTAACGCAGGCTGATGCGGTTTTTGCAGGACGAACAGCGCCCGCCCAAGGCCAGGTAGCTGATGACCGGAATGTTCTCCCACGCACGAATCCGGTGCGCGCAGTGTGGGCACCGGGAGGCCGGCAGGCACAGGTCGAAACGCGGGTGCTGCGTGGTCGGCAGCCCCAATACCTCTTGCGCCTCACGCTGCCATTGCCGCTCCAGCATGATCGGCAGGCGATACACCAGCACGTTGATAAAGCTGCCCACCAGCAGGCCGAGCACCGTGGCAAGGGTGAGGAAATACGCTGGCTGTTCAGCCAGCAAAGCCCATAAAGTCATGTTCAGATCAAACTACCCAACTGGAAGATCGGCAGGTACATCGCCACCACCAGGCCACCCACCAGCAAGCCCAGGATCAGCACGATGGCCGGCTCCAGCAGGCTGGTCAACTGGTCCAGCGCCTGGCTGACCTGTTCCTCGTAATGGCTGGCGGCTTTTTCCAGCATCTGGTCCAGCGTGCCGCTGGATTCACCGATGGCCGTCAACTGCACCAGCAAGGGGGGAAACAGCGGTTCACCGGCCATCGCCTGGTTTAACCCTTGCCCATTGGCCATGCCTTGGCGCAGCCGCAACACCGCCTGCTCGTGCAGGTCGCCACCTGTTACCCGCGCCACCGTCCCCAGCGCATCCAGCAACGGCACCCCGGCGCCGTAGGACGTTGCCAGGCTGCGCGCAAACCGCGCCAACGCGGCCTGCCCCAGCAACTTGCCAAACACGGGCAAGCCCAGCACCCGCCCAGAGATCCACAGGCGCGCTGGCGCGTGCTGCCGGTAAAGCTGGCGCACGGCAACACCCAGCATTAAGCCCATCACCAGCAGCAGCGGCGCAAACCGGCTCAGCCCTGTGGACAAGTTGATCACCCATTGGGTAAATGCCGGCAACGCCGCGCCCATGCCCGAGAACATGCTCTCGAATTTCGGAATCACCTCCAGCAACAAGATCGCCGACACCCCGAGCCCGGTCAGCAACAGCAGCAGCGGGTAGATCATCGCCTTGCGCACCTTCTTGTGCAGCACCCGACGCTGTTCCAGCATGCCGGCCAGCTGCTCCAGCTGCCGGTCGAGCGTACCGGACTGCTCGCCCACCCGTACCAGGTTGCAATACAGCGCATCGAACCATGCCGGGTGACGCTGCAACGCATCCGCCAACCCCAGGCCCGAGGCCACATCCTGTTTCAATCTTTCCAGCAACGCCGCCTGCGCCGCATTGCAACCACTGCGGCCCATCACCTCGAACGCCTGCAGCAGCGGCACCCCGGCCTTGAGCAACGTCGCCAACTGCCGGCTGAACCCCGCCGGGTCGGCCTTTTCGCGCCGCTTTGGCAAGCTGAACGCCAGCCCGCTGGCCGGCCGCAAACTCGCCACCGTAATGCCCTGGCGAATCAGCCCGGCACGCACATAAGCCGGGCTGCGCCCGGGTGTTTGGCCGCTGACCGGCGTGCCATTGGCGTCGGTGCCGTGCCAGCGGTAGAGAAGTGAAGATGAAGTCATGCAAAGGTCCTTGTTCAGCCCCGGCGACAAGCCTGGAAACAGCTTGCCGCGTCCATGCAAGGGCACGCGTCCGTGATGCTCACTAGAGTAGTTCAGCGAAGATGACGCCCGTGCGGGCAGGGGTGACAAAAGGTGTCTGTTCAGGCCTACTGCGCCGCTGCCGGTTGGGGCGCAACTGACCTCAATGTGTAAGCGAATCAAAAAGGAACTACGTTCATGAAAGGGCAACGCGGTATCACCCTGATCGAACTGATGATCGTCGTCGCGATCATCGGCATTCTGGCGACCATCGCCTTACCGATGTACACCAACCACCAGGCACGCTCCAAAGCCGCGGCCGGGTTGCTGGAGATCAGCGCGCTGAAGACGGCGATGGATCTGCGGCTGAATGATGGAAAGGATGTAGCGGATGTCGCCGCGCTGGGTGGCCAGCCGGCGACGGCGCATTGTGCGATCACGGCGAGCGGCAAGGCCGCGGATGGTAGCGGCAGCATTGTCTGCACCCTGGTGGATGCGCCGGCCAACGCGTTGGGCAAGGCCCTGACCCTGACGCGTTCGGCCAGCGGCTGGGCGTGCACGACCGACATCGAGGAAGACCTGGCGCCCAAAGGGTGCAAGGGGGCTTGAGGGCAGGGCAATAAACCAGCGGAAACAGGGGTTTGCGTTACGGGTGTGAGCAGTGGTACGTTGCGCTACACGCCGGTGTAGCTCAGTCGGTAGAGCAGCGCACTCGTAACGCGAAGGTCGCAGGTTCGATTCCTGTCTCCGGCACCAGAATCAGTTGGCCTATGGCGATTTATCGCTACCTGGCACCAATAGAAGCCCGCCTTGTGCGGGCTTTTTTGTTCCCGCTTTTTCCCCAGGGATCTGCGTGTTTTTGACTTAACGGTTCGCAGTTTTCCACTTAGGGTTGGACGTATTTTTAGATAATGGTTAGCTGTCGATCAGGTTTTGGCCAGTGTTTACGGGGTGAGACCCGAAATTTTTCTAGATAATGATTTTCCCGTTTAAAGATAATTTTGAGATGCCCCAGTTTTCTCACCACGACCTGCAGCTACTGAACCCATCCGTCGACTCGCCGCTGGTTGACGCTCTGGCCGAGCTCGAATTTCTGCGCAGGCTGAGGCTGGAAGGGGACGACGGCTTTTTTCAGACAGAGTCTAGTTATCAAACCGCTAGGTCGTGCCTAGTCCTAAATCCGCGTTGCTCGTAGGAATCGTCTCGTTAGCTGCTCGAGGCCTCATTTGCCCCTTCTTAGCTGTTAGGTTCTTTCGCTCCTACAGTTCGCAAGGGACTCTGAAATGCGCGTCAGTCTGGATGGGCTTGGCCAAGCAGTAGACGGTGATGTGACCACCACAGGTGCGATTTGCATCGCCACCGGGGAAGGTAACCTCGACGAGGGACGAATGGTCCTGAGGATGGGGGATCCCACCACACCTTGTCCACTTTGCGGGCTGGAAGGAAAGGTCGTCGAAGGGGTGTGGCACTTCATCTCGGATGGCCAGCCAGTCGCGATGGATGGCGCGTTAGTTGATTGCGGTTGCCCAGAGGGTAGCAACCGGGTGGTGGCGCCTTTAGGGGAAATGCCCCCGCCGCGGCTGCCGGTTGCCGTACGCACTAGCCTCACACCCGCTGGCCCTGGGAGCTCTAGCGCTTTGGCAGGGGCTTCGCCCGCCATGGTTGGCGGGTTGCCTGGGCAGATGCAGCCGGGATTCTATGTGGTGCCCCGGAGCATGTCGTTCCCGCAGATTCTGTTGGAGCTGGCTAGCCATGATTCAACCTTGCCCATTTCGTACCTGCAGCGCCTGAACCCGACTTTCGAGCGGGGGTTCAAGGCAGGGGAAATCTTCGTCATCGGCGATCCGGATAACGGTTATGCCTGCACTCAGGAGGAGGGCCAACTCATGGCGGCCGCCGAGCGCGCGCGACGTTCCTTGGCTGTACTCGATTTTGCCGAGTCAGATTTCATGATGGAGTATCAGGCTGAAATTGCCGGACTGCTTAGTGACGCCAGTCTCTCCATGGGGGTGGGTAAGGACATGATGGACCACGGCCTCCGGCAGCTTCGCAGCACACTTGGCAACATCGAGCGTTTGCATCAGCAAGAATTTCTGCGCCATGGCCATCTGAATAGTCCATCGTTCTTCGCCGAACGACGGCTGTTATTGGAGCAAGCTAGATGGTCAGCTGAAGGCGACTTTTCTAAATAAACATCTGAATCTAGGGGCCTACGAGCGGCTGAAGAAAAGCTTGAATATCTCGACCAAGAGTCTTGTGCATCATTGGTCAAAAGCCGGTGGGCCAGGGCAGATTCCTGGGTACGCCACATACTTGGACAAAGTGGCGAAGCTTAGTAAGTACCTTCGGTATGGTGGGCATGTCGGAATTGGCTTAGGTGGTACATCTTCCTATCTGAAAGTCCAAGAGGCCTGCCGTGCAGGGGAAACCGAAGCCTGCAAAAAAATTCGTTTGTCTGAGGCAGGTGCTTTCGCTGGGGGGCTGGCGGGAGGGATCGTGGGTGGCAAGATTGCTGGGATCACTGCGCTCGCTGTATGTGGGGTGTTCTCTGCTGGTACCGCGGGTTTCGGGGCGCCGGTATGTGGCATTGCGCTGGTCGGGGGAGGGGCTTTTGCTGGGAGCATCGCCGGTGCGGAGGGCGGTGAGCAAATGGGCGAGCTAATCTACGAATCACATTATGACTGAGTTCGAGAGTTGGCCCGTGTGGCTGAAGTGGATAATGCTGGCGTGTCCGTTCGTGATCGCGTTGGCCGGTTGTGCGGTCAGTGCATTCATCGCGGGTACAAGAAATTTCACTGTTGCAACCTCGGCTATCCAAAGTCATCCCGGCCTGGAGCAAATGAAACTGTTTTTGGGCACGCGGCGCTTTGGCGCTCGGTGGCTGCTGATAACGTTTCTTTGTGGAATACTCATTTGGCCTGGCGTACATATGCGCCGAGGGCATCTGGACATCGAAGAGCTAGAAAACTTCCCTGCAAAACTTAAGTTGGCTCTACAGGTATCCACGTGGCTGACGGCCTTTGGCTTCGCTTGGATGTGGGTGACCTATGGATTCATCAAGGCGTAGCCGTTCCACCCCCCTGTAGGAGCGGGTTTACCCGCGAACGCGGGCGAAGCCCGTGCCATCCACCACCTACCCAACGCAATTAAACATGGTCCTATAACCCAAAGGTTGAATCACACTTCCTGCCTTCCAGGCGCAGCAACGACCTCTAGCCCCCCTCCCGCGCGCTGTGAATGCATAATCGGTAGTGTGATGCCGGTTTTATCCGTGCTTAAGCTTTTAATCAGCAAAATATTGCCGATTACTGCCATGCGCACTATGATAATCAGCATTAAAGTACTGATTAATGGTGTCCCGATGCCGCTCAGACTCACGATCCAGGCTTTCTCCGATGGTGCATGGCGCGATGCAGCGACACTCACGGTTGAGAACCCCGAGCGTGTTGCTGATGGAAGGTGCCTTGTCGCCTACGACAGCGACTACATCATCGCGAACGTTGATCGCATGGAAGATCGTTGCGAACTCGCCCTAAGCGTTAACCTTCCGTTGAACTGGGACCACCATGACGTCAAAGGGTATCCAGCATTCCTCTACGACATCATTCCCTCTGGTGCTGCCAAGGACTCTCTTGAATCCCGCTATGGGCGTCTTAAGCCCGAAGGTGTGGAAATGGGGTTGTACCTTCTGGAGCGCTTCACGCCGGCGCCTATTGGGCACCTGCGCATCAAGGAATCGGTGGAAGGCCTTCAGCCGGATCGGAGCGAGGCTTTCGCGCATGCTGAGGTCGTGGACAGGACGAACGAATTTCTTGAGTACGCCTATGAAACCGGCGCGGCGTTGGGCGGTGCTACCGGTGCCAACGGGCAAGCCCCCAAGCTAGTCATGACCGAAGCCCACGGCGGTGCTCTGTATGCGGATGCGATGCTCCCCGATGACCAGGCGTGCCGTCACTGGCTGATCAAGTTCGCGCGTAATCGAGGCGGCGAGCGCGACCAAGACATCCTGCGAACAGAGTTTCATTACTACAAGGCGGTTGCTGCCCTCGGCCTTGATACGGTTGCCACTGATGGTTTGGCGCTTGAAGAGGCATTGAAGCCAAGCCTCTGGATGCCACGATTTGATCGCCGAGTAGTGGATGGCATGGTGGAGCGGATACCCCTGGAGTCGGTGTACTCGATCTGCGGTATTACCGGCTACGCGCATCCGATGGCGCATGCCGAAGTGGTTCACCGACTGGTAGGCCTATGGATCGATAACGGCCAGCAGGATGAGGTGGACGACCTGGTGTTCGAGTATGTGCGGCGCGATCTGCTGAACCGCATTTTAGGGAACACCGATAACCACGGCCGCAACACTTCCATCATGCGTGTGGGTGGGAGGTTTTGTTTGGCGCCAATCTATGACCTCGCGCCAATGATCCTCGATGAAGAGGGCATCACACGGACGACGAAGTGGGCGGCAGAGCGCAAGGGGTCTTCTAATTGGCGCGACAACTGCGCTGAGCTTGTTGGTTACACTGATCCCGATGTCCTGCTGCAACGGTTGATGAATGCGGCTGAGGCATTCCGGGCGTTGCCCGATTTGCTGACCGATGCGCCCGAATCGATGCGCAATGCAGCCTCTCTACCCGTGAATAACCTGGACAAGCGACTCGTGGAGTGGGGACTGCGATGAAAAAACTACAGCCTGAAGAGCGCGCCCAGCTTGTAGAGGATATCGTCAAGCGCAACGCGGCGGGGCTCGATCCAATTGGCACGTCCATCCGCCGTCTGCGGCTCGAAGTCACCGGGCTTGACCAAGAGACCTTCGCGGCCATGTGCAAGATGTCCACGAAAAGCCTGTACGAACTGGAAAGCGGGAAGTCGAATCCGAAGCTCAGCACTTTGGAGGCCGTGCTGCGTCTCTTTGGTGTGCGGATGGGGATGGTGATGACTGCCAAAGATAAGCCCACTGCAACGCTCGTCGGCAACACTGTCGGCCAGTTGAAGACTGGTGGGCCAATCGCTGTGGCCGCGCCGCTAGCCAGTTCCTGCGTGGTGGCCGGACCGAAACGAGGGAAAAGCCCTGCGGCAGCCAAAGCGAAGAAGGCAGTGTCGAGGCCGGCATCGTCACGGGCACGGAAAAGCAGTCAGGAATAACTACAACTGGGATTCATCAAGCGATTCGGATTATTAGCCGGTTGGCCAGGTATCGCATGTTGCGCCTGGCCTAGTCTGCTTAAGGCCGCTGAAGGATTATTCCAGTCATATCGGGGTATGGGGCTGCTGCGCAGCCCTTCGCAGGCAAGCCAGCTCCTACACGGACCGCATTTATCCTGGGAAGTACATGTGACCTGTGGCAAGCCGTTTTCCTACGGCGCGCGTTGGCTATTCGTGCCCCGAGAAACTTGCGAAAACCGCCACCCAGGAATAAAGTCCCTCTGTCGCCGAAGCATCGGCGATGCGACCTTGGCCGGTCGGAATCGAAAGGCGCATCAGCGCCCAATCTCCATCGCAGGCGCTTTTTTTGTGCCCGCGATGTTGCGTTATGGCGGTGGTGCGCGGGACACCTTCGGGTGTGCCGGGCTCCTTTCGTCCCGGTCGGCCAACCCGCGTACTGCTGCCACCTTAACTTGCTTGGCCGCGAGCGGTGGCAGTTCCATCACGAAAGGAACTCATGCATGACCACCGTAAACCCGTTACAGATCCGCGTATCCGTTCGCCGCCGTTGTTCTTCGGCCGCCCTGAGTGAGCTCACCGTCGGCAAACCTTTCTTCACCTCCGTCCAATCGGAGGCCCGCCATGTCTGACCAAGAACGCCTCTCCACCATCCAAAGCTACGCCTGGACCCTGGAGCTGCTAGGCGAAGCCCTGGTCCAGCACGACGAAATGCTCGAGTGCGAACACAACCCGCGGCTGAGTTTTCGCAACACGGCCGGTATCCATCAGGCGATCCGGATCATCAGCCGGTTGGCCAGTGAGCAGTGTGGGAAGGTAATGGAACGAAGCGAGCAGGATCTGGAACGTTAGGCCAGATCGTTGCTCGAGGGTGGGGCCAGATTGGGGCTGCTGCGCAGCCCCCGTTGACTCGAGTTCAACCTATGGTGATGGCCGCATTCAACATCAACACCACAATCAGCCCGACCACCGCCACGATGGACTGCACCACCGAGATGGTCTTGGTGGCTTCGCCCATGGTCATGCCAAACGACTCCTTCACCATCCAGAAGCCTGCATGGTTCGCATAGTTGAAGAACAGCGAACCGCAGCCGATGGACAAGGCCAGCAAAGGCAGGTTGAGGCTGGGGTCTGCACCTGCCAGCGGTGCCAGCAAGCCGGCAGCACCCACGATGCCGACGGTGGCAGAGCCGGTAGACACCGAGAGCAGCATCGCGATCAGCCACCCCAGAATCAGGGGAGGGAAGGCAGATTGCTGGGTCAGGTGCACAATGGCATCGCCTACCTTGGCGCTGGTCAGCATCTCTTGAAAGGCACCGCCACCGGCAATGATCATGATGATCGAGGCGATTGGCTTGAGGCTTTTGCCCAGTGCATCGCGCAGCTGTTCGGCGTCGCCGCCGCGCGCAAGCACCAGGCTGGCGCCGGCGAACAGCACGCCCAGCAGCATGGCGATCAGCGGGTTGCCCAGGAAACTGGCCAGTTCCAGCAGCGCATTGCCTTTGGGCAGCAGCATCTCGGCGACGGCATGCACCAGCATCAGGATGGCCGGCAGCAATGCGGCCAGCACGCCGACCATTACCCCGGGGCGGGGCTGGCCATCGGCTTTTTCAGCCAGTGTGAACTGGTCCAGCAAGGCCTGATCGGGCCGCGTGTTCATGCGCGGTGAAATGAACATGCCGTACAGCGGGCCGCCCAGGATCATTGCCGGAATGGCGGCAAGGAAGCCATAGAGCATGGTGGGCCCGACCGAGGTCTTGAGCACGGCGATGGCGGTCAGGGGGCCTGGGTGCGGCGGTACCATGCCGTGCATGGCGGCAAGCGCCGAAATGACCGGCACACCTACATACACGTACGCCGAGCCTTTGAAGCGCGCCTTGCTTTCCAGTTTGCGCGCCACGCTGAATATCAGCGGCAGCATGATCACCAGGCCGACTTCGAAAAACATGGGGATGCCAATGACGAAGGCAACCAGCATCATGGCCCAAGGGATCATGCGGTCGGAGGTGCGCTTGAGGATGACATCCGCGACCTGCTCCGTGACGCCTGCGTCAGCCAGGATCTTGCCAAGCATCGCACCCAGCGCGATCACCACCCCCACTGCGCCCAGTGTCTTGCCGGCGCCGGTGAGCAGGTGGGAGACGATGCTGCCTGGCGCCATATGCGTTGCGAAGCCCACGCCAATGGACACCACCAGCAAGGCCAGCAGCGGGTGCATCTTAAGGCGCGAAACGATGAGCGCCACCAGCACCAGAACACTGGCCAAGGCTGTCAGTAATAGCTGTATATCTAAGGGAGTCATTCAAGGAGTCTCGGTTGGGCTGGCGCTCGGCTGCACTCAGGGTTTGAAGGCGTGACGGGCGTTTCCACGGGGCATGCCCAGGTGGCTGCCGTTGGGGCTGCTGCTACGTTTTCGAGGAAGGGGACGCGGCTTTGCGCTAGCTGCCGCTCACAGGCGGGCGCCTGGTAACGGAAGATGGGCAGCAGGGAGGCGTGGCGCTGAGGCCGGTGTGCGGCGGTGTGGCGACGGGGCGCTTGGGCAGCATGGTCATCGATTGATTCACCTTGTTGTATGGTCATCTATATGAATCTGGCCAAAGTATTCGCGCTGCCATGGAATACTGTCAAGTGAAGGTAGTCGCATCGTCTTGGGTGGCCATTTAGCCCCGGCAGGCAATACTTCTCTCTATACGCAGGCGTGTTCCTGGTGGCGCGCGCCGCTGGGAGGTGTCTGGTGAACAAATTAACGATTGTGGGTGCCGGCCTGGTCGGCGAGGCGGCGGCGCAGATCATCGCCCGCGATGAGTTGTGCCGTGAGCTGGTGCTGATGGACGTGCAGGGTGAGCTGGCGCAGGGCAAGGCGCTGGACGTTTGGCAGGCGGCTGTGGATTCAGGTTCCGATACCCATGTTCACGGCGGGGCCAAAGCCGAGATGCTGGAGGGTTCCGAGCTGGTGGTGATCACGGCGGGCGTGCCGCGCAAGCCCGGCCAGTCGCGCCAGGATGTATTGAGTACCAACCTGCCAATCCTCGACAGCATCATGGCGGATATCAAGCACCACGCGCCGACAGCGACGGTGCTGGTGGTGTCCAACCCGGTCGATGTGCTCACCTATCGCGCCTGGAGCGTCAGCGGGCTAGGGCGCGACAAGGTCTTCGGGCAGGCGGGGGTGCTGGATACCGCGCGCATGAAGTGCTTCATCGCCGAGCAAACCGGGTTTTCTGCACGGGATATCACGGCGTTGGTGCTGGGCGGGCATGGCGACAGCATGGTGCCGCTGATGCGCTACTGCCAGATTGGCTCGGTGCCGTTGTCGCACTTCCTGTCCAGCGAGCAGATCGAACAGATTGTCGAGCGCACCCGTAAGGGCGGCGGCGAGATTCTGGGGTTGAAGAAGACGGGGAGCGCCTGCGATGCACCGGGCGTGGCCATTGCGCAGATGGTCGATGCGATCGCCAACGGGCGGAACCGTATTTTGCCGGCGGTGGCGATTCTTGAGGGCGAGTATGGGCGAACGGATATCGCCATGGGTGTGCCCTGTGTATTGGCAGAGAAGGGGCTTGCGCGGGTGATCGAGTTGCCGCTGGATGTGCAGGAACAGGCGATGTTCGACCACTCTGCAGATCAGGTGGCGCGGGATATTGCAGAGATGAAGGCGTTGTAGGGCTTGAAGCGTCATGCATCGGGTGTGGCGGCTCGGGCAGTGGGGAACACTTTGCCTCCGTACCTGTCACACCCGTTCATTGGGGTTCAGACCCACCATTACCAAGGAGAGGTAGGCATGGCTTTCGACGCTTTCATCCAAATCGACGACATCGCTGGCGAAGCGCTGGATGAGCAGTACACCAACTGGATCGAGATCAATGGCTACAACTTCGGCGTCAATCAAAGCACGTCGGCAACCGCAAGCTCTTTCGGCGGTGCAACATAGGGATGTACCACCTTGACTAACTTCACCTTCACCAAGTTTCTCGACAGCGCGAGTTCCAAGCGGCTGGAAGCCAGCTGCTCGGACCCGCATCTCAATGAAGTATCGGAATGAATGAAGTTGAGCCTGGGCTAATTGCGATTCTGATTCTTGCACCCATGATGCTGGCGATGGTCGTACAGTGTTTCATCGCACATAAATACACTGAGTACTACGAGTCGTTGCTAACGCGCTGTAGCTTCGTGACCGGCAATAAAATCACGTTTCAACATGCAGGCCTTCTGGGCAAGGTTATGCGTACGGGTTTGATCTCCATGGTGCTGGCTATACCGAGCCTCTTCGTGCGCAGGGGGGTGATTGACTTCGATGAAGTCAAACGTTTCCCCTCAAGCATGAGACGACTGCTGGTGAGTCTGTTGGTCATTCACATCCTGCTGGCCACCGCGCTGATTATTTTCACTTACGCGTAGCCTGGCCGCTCCTGCATGGGGCGCGGTCAGGCCTGTCGGTTTTTGCACGAGCCGCAGCCCTCAGCGCTGATAAGCCTTGCCGAAATGCCGTTCCAGGCGTGCCTGCAGCAGCTCCAGCAGTATCGACAGCACCCAGTAGATCACGGCGGCGGTGGTTAGCATTTCCAGGTAGCGATAGCTCGAACGCCCATACGACTGCGCCAGAAACATCACCTCCCAAACCCCCATCACGGAAATCAGCGACGAGTCCTTGAGCATCGAAATGAACTGGTTGGCGGTGGGCGGAATGATCACCCGCATGGCCTGGGGCAGGATGATGTGGCAGAAGATCTGCGGCGTGCGCATGCCCAGCGCCAATGCTGCTTCACGTTGCCCACGGGCCACGCCGAGGATGCCGGCGCGGAAGATCTCGCTCAGGTAGGCCCCGTAATTCAGCGACAAGGCAATGATGCCGGCGCTGATGGCGCCGGGTACCAGGCCAACCTGCGGCAGCCCCAGGTAGATCAGCAGAATCTGGATCAGCAGCGGTGTGCCACGGAAGAACGAGGTGTAGAAGCTGGCCACACCCACCAGCACCGCGCTGTTGGATAACCGCGCCAGCGCGGCGGCAAAGCCGAGCAGCACGGATACCACCATCGAGCACAGGCACAGGAACAGGGTCAGTGCGGCGCCTTGCAGAAAACCATTGGGCCCCAGCTTGAAACCGGCCAGGTTGGGAAACTTCTCCAGAATGATGGCGAACTTCAGGTCAAAGCTGAGGAAGAAGGCGACAAACAGCCCGAACAGCGCCAGCCAGGTCAGCAGTAACCGGGTGCGAAAGCCGAACAGGCCGGCGCCCGCAGGCTTTGCCACGGGCTTGGGGGAGGGAGGGAAGGTGCTCATTTGCTGATGTCGGCGCCAATCCATTTCTGCGACAGCTTGGCCAGGGTGCCATCAGCCTTCAGCTCGGCGAACACCTGGCGTACCTTGGCATCCCACTCGGGGTCGCCTTTTTCGATGGCCACCGCGTTGGGCTCTTCATACAGCGGCGCACCGGCCAGCTTGAAGCGCTTGTCTTGCTGCAGGCGCGGCTGCGCGGTCACCAGGTTGGTAATGATGGCGTCCAGGCGCACGCCAGTGCCCAGGCCCAGGTCCTGGAAGGCGACGTTTTCAGTGTCGTAGGGTGCAGCCTGCACGAAGTCGAACGGGTAATCGATCTTCTGGTCTTCCTTGCCTTCAATGACCAGGTTCTTGTTCAGGTAGCTTTCGTAGCTCGATGCACTGATCGAACCTACCTTGCGGCCTTCCAGGTCTTTGGCGCCATGGATGCGCTCATCCGAGGCATTGACCACGATCACGGCGGGCGATGCGTAGTACTCCACGGGGAAGTCGAACACCTCGGCGCGCGCCTTGCTCGGGGTCATCGAGCAAATGCAGATGTCGTAGCGCCCGCTCCAGCGGCCAGCGGCAATCACGTCCCAGGACGGTGTTTCCAGGCGCAGTTTGACGCCGAGCTTGTCGGCCACTGCCTTGGCCACGTCCACGTCGTAACCGTCGAGCTGGTTGTGGTCATTGAGGAAGGAAAACGGCGGGTAGCTTTCCATCAGCACGTTGACCATTTCCTTGCGCGATTCAACCCGCTCCAACGTGGCGCCAGCAAAGGCTTGGGTGGCAGTTGCGAGCAGTACAAGGCCCGCACCCAGCAGAGAAGAAAATCGCATGTACATACCTGATATGTTGGGCAAATGGGTGATAGGGTATTTAATAGTTATAACCCTAATCCCCATAATGAATTTTATTCATAAGAACCTTCAGAGAAGTTATATGGCAGAGCGAACGATGGTAATTCTGGACGGTGGCATGGGCCGAGAGCTGCAGCGCAGCGGTGCACCGTTTCGCCAGCCCGAGTGGTCGGCGCTGGCGCTGAGCGAGGCGCCGGAGGCGGTCGTGGGCGTGCATGCAGCCTTCATCGATGCGGGTGCGCAGGTCATCACCAGCAACAGCTATGCAGTAGTGCCGTTCCACATCGGTGAAGAACGCTTTGCCGCCGAAGGGCGACAGCTGGCCCATATCGCCGGCCAGCTTGCGCGGCATGCGGCAGATAGCGGCGCGCACCCGGTCAGGGTGGCCGGTTCGCTGCCGCCGCTGTTCGGGTCCTACCGCCCCGACCTGTTCCAGCCCGAGCGTGTGGCAGAGGTGCTGACCCCGTTGCTCCAGGGCCTGGCCCCGCATGTTGACCTGTGGCTGGCCGAAACCCAGAGTTCCGTGGCCGAAGTGCGGGCCATTCATAGCCATTTGCCGGCAGACGGCAGGCCGTTCTGGGTGTCCTTCACCCTGCAGGACGAGGACGTCGACGAGGTTCCGCGCCTGCGTTCCGGTGAACCGGTGGCCGACGCCATCGAAGCCGCAGTCAGCCTGGGGGTGGCTGCGGTGTTGTTCAACTGCAGCCAGCCGGAAGTGATCGGCGCCGCCATTGATGTCGCGCGCTCCGTCATCGAGCGGCACAACGCCGAGATTGCCATCGGTGCCTATGCCAACGCCTTCCCGCCGCAGCCCAAAGAAGCCACTGCCAACGATGGCCTGGACGAACTGCGCGAAGACCTCGATCCGCCGGGTTACCTGGCATGGGCCAAGGACTGGCGTGCGCGCGGTGCCAGCATGGTCGGCGGTTGCTGTGGCATCGGCCCGGAGCACATCGCCGAGCTGAAACGCAACCTGGCCTAAGCGCCCACGTGGCCGGGCGGCTTTTGCAGCGCCCGGCCCGCAGCCATTAAAAAAAACGCCAGTCAGACCCGGATTCCATCGTTTTTCAGGCCTCCGTCATCTCCCTATAGTCCGCTGAAGGCCGATGCTGCATCGGTGTACACAACTCAGCTGGGCGGGAACCGGATATGAACAACAACGAAAAAATCGAGGGCAATGCTGCGGCCGGTGTGGGGACGCGGGTCGTGTGGAGCGGGGAACAGGTACAGCACCCGTACAACGCCACGCAGACCCCGATCGTGGTCAGCGCCGCTTATGGCTACAACGATATCGATGCCTGGTACGACGTGGCGCAGGGCAAGCAGCCGGGCTTCATCTACAGCCGCATGAGCAACCCCACGGTCGCCACGCTGGAAGCAAAACTGGCCGAACTGGAGCAAGCCGAGTCGGCAGTCGCGTTCAGCAGCGGCATGGCGGCCATCAGTGCTGTGCTGCACACCTTCCTGTCCAACGGCAAACGCGTGGTGTCGACCCGCGACAGCTATGGCGGCACCAACAAGATCTTCGAAGAGTTCCTGCCGCGCATGGGCGTGCAAGTGTGCCTGTGCGATACCTTGGACACTGAAGCGCTGGAGCGCGAGATTGCCGCCGGTTGCGACCTGCTTTACCTGGAAACCCCCACCAACCCGACGCTGAAGGTGCTGGACATTCGTCGGCTGAGCGCCGCTGCGCACAAGGTGGGGGCGCTGGTGGTGGCCGACAACACCTTTGCCACGCCACTGAACCAGAACCCGCTGGCGCTGGGCGTGGATGTGGTGGTGCACAGCGCAACCAAGTTTCTGTCCGGGCATGGTGACGTGCTGGGTGGGGTGGTGTGCGGCGCGGAGGCGTTGATGGCCCAGGTGCGGCACTACCGGGAAATCAACGGTGCGGCGCTGGACCCGTTCTCGGCCTACCTGATCATCCGCGGTATCAAGACCCTGGCAGTGCGCCTGCGCCAGCAGCAAGCCAGTGCCATGGCGTTGGCCCTTTACCTAAGCACTGAGCCGTTGGTTGAAGCGGTGAACTACCCAGGTTTGCCGGCGCATGCCGGGCATGCCATTGCCAAGGCGCAAATGCGCGGGTTTGGCGCCATTGTCAGCTTCGTGCTGAAAGGCGGCATGCCGACCGTGGCCCGTTTGCTGCCGCGGCTGAAGTATGCCCACCGGGCCGGCAACCTTGGCGCGGTAGAGACCATCTATGGCCCGGCGCGCACCACCAGCCATGTCGAGAACACTTTGGAAGAGCGCCTGGCGCTGGGCATTTCCGAAGGGCTGGTGCGCATTTCAGTGGGCATCGAGGAAACCGATGACCTGCTGGCGGACCTGGCACAGGCCTGTGCATCGGTGCGTGAGGAACTGGCCGTCGCAAAGGAATTGCACGCTGACGCAGACACCTGCCAGCGCCCGGTGCAGGCCTGAGGCTGGCGCGTAGCACTCACCCGTGCGGTGGGTGCCACTTCATGAAGTCGAACAAAAACAATATGCAAGGCAACTCGATTCGCTCTGCCAAGACGAGGTCGTTGCTACGTCCTTGCCCGCCAACTTTCATGAGTAACCCACAATGTCCGTGCAGACAACCACAACTAGAAATGCCTCGGCGCATACCTTCAAGCAGGATATGCAAACCCGCCACATCGTCATGCTGGCACTGGGCGGTGTGATAGGCACCGGCCTGTTTCTCACGTCGGGCTACACCGTTAACCAGGCCGGCCCGTTGGGCGCGGTTATCGCCTACATACTCGGCGCAATCATGGTGTACCTGGTCATGATGTGCCTGGGCGAGCTGGCGGTACACATGCCGGAAGTCGGCTCGTTCAGCAGTTACGCCACGCGTTACCTCGGCCCGGGCACCGGTTACATGGTGGCCTGGATGTACTGGCTGACCTGGACGGTGGCCATCGGCTCCGAATTCACCGCCGCGGGCATCCTGATGGTGCGCTGGTTCCCCGACACGCCGGTATGGATGTGGAGTGCGCTGTTCGGTGCCGCGGTGTTCATCAGCAATATCATTTCGGTGCGATCGTTCGCCGAAACCGAATTCTGGTTGTCACTGGTCAAGGTGTTGGCCGTCATCGCCTTTCTGGTGGTGGGCGGCGGGGCCATTCTGGGTGGCTTCGAGATCCAGCAGGCGCACAGTGCAGGGCTGGGCAATTTCACCCGTGAAGGGTTGTTCCCCACCGGTTTCTGGTCAATTGCCATGACCCTGCTGGCAGTGGCCTTCGCGTTCTCGGGTACCGAGCTGATCGGTATCGCTGCCGGCGAAACCAAAGACCCGGAAAAGAACGTGCCCAAGGCCATTCGCACCACGGTCCTGCGCCTGGCGCTGTTCTTCATCGGCACCATCTTTGTACTGGCCACCTTGCTGCCGCGTGAACAGGCCGGGGTTATTGAAAGCCCGTTCGTGATGGTCTTTGCGATGATTGGTATCCCGTATGCGGCCGATATCATGAACTTCGTCATCATCACCGCGCTGCTGTCTGCCGCCAACTCCGGCCTCTACGCCGCTTCGCGCATGCTCTGGACCCTTAGCGATCAAGGCAACATGCCCCGCCGTTACGCCACGCTGTCGCGCCGCGGCACACCCTTCAATGCAATCGTGCTGAGCATGGCTGGCGGCATGGCTTCGCTGTTGAGCAGTGTGTTTGCCCCCGACACCATCTACCTGGCGCTGGTGTCGATTTCAGGTTTGGCCGTGGTGGTGGTGTGGATCAGCATTGCGGCCAGCCAGATCGCATTCCGCCGTCATTACATCGCCAGCGGCGGCAAGCTCGAGGACCTCAAGTTCCGGGTGCGTGGCTACCCGTTCGTACCACTGGGGGCCATTTTCTGCTGCGTACTGGCCTGCGTCGGCATTGCCTTCGACCCTGCTCAGCGTGTTGCCTTGTACTTCGGCTTGCCCTTCATTGCCTGGTGCTACCTGGCCTATTGGCTGACGTGCAAGTACCGCAGCCGCCGTACGGCCCCGCTGGAAATCGTCGCCCCAGGTTCCGAGGCCGCCTGAGCAGGTGATACTAGGCCACCGGAACCTAGCCACGAGAAGCCGCCGATGACCCAGAAAACCTTGCCCCCCCTGAACTGGCTGAGAGCCTTCGAAGTGTCGGCGCGTTACTTGAACTTCACCCATGCGGCAGAAGAGCTGCACCTGACCCAAGGGGCCGTGAGCCAACAGATTCGTCACCTGGAAAGCCAATTGGGCGTGGCGCTGTTCAAGCGCCTGCCGCGCGGGTTGGGGCTGACCGAAGAAGGGCAGTCCTACCTGCCGGTGGTGCAGGACGCCATCAGCCGCCTTGCGGTCGGCACCAATGAAATCTTCGGGCAACGCCAACGTCGGCCCCTGAAAGTACGGGGCAGCCTGTCGTTCCTGCACTTCTGGCTGGCCCCCCGGCTGGCCGACTTTCGGCGTTCGCACCCGCAGGTGGACATCCGCTACATCAGCAACCTGTGGGTCAAGGAGCTGGATGCCGAAGATGATCTGGAAATCCGCTGGGGCAGCGGGCAGTGGGCCGGGGTAGAGGCGCAGCGCCTGACCCGCGACATGCTGGTGCCGGTGTGCGCACCCGCGCTGCTGGCCGGTTGCCCGCTGCGCGACCCGCGCGACCTGGCCCGTGTGCCGTTGCTGCATGTGCTGGGTTACGAGGAGGGGTGGGGCTACTGGCTGGAGCGGGTCGGCGCCGATCAGGTCGACTCTTCCAGTGGCCTGCAGTTCGACACGCTGGTGTCGACCCTGCGCATGGCGGAGCTGGGGCTCGGGGTGGCGCTGGCACGCTCGTCGCTGGTCGAGGACCTGCTGCAGGAGGGGCGGCTGGTCGCTCCCTTTGCCCAGCGTATCGAGGCAAGCGAGTCGTTTTTCCTGGTACGCGGCCTGGGTGAAGCGTTGTCCCCCGATGCCCAGGCGTTCAGCCATTGGCTGGTGGCCATGGCGCATCGTTAATTTACGTAGCTATCTGGAGCACCGATGCAGTACACATCCACGCGCGGCAACGAGACACGGGTCGATTTCCGCACGGCATTGCTTTCTGGCCTGGCCGACGATAGCGGGCTTTATGTGCCCACCTCGGTGCCGGTGTTCAGCCCACAGGAAATTGCCAGCTGGTCGTGGTTGCCCTTCGACGAACTGGCCTGGCGGGTGATGGCACCGTTTGTCGGCGATACCCTCGACGAGCCTACCCTCAGGGCGCTGGTCAGCGACAGCTATCGCGGGTTCCGCCACCGCGGCATTGCGCCGTTGCAGCAGCTTGGCCATAACGAATGGATCCTGCAGCTTTTCCATGGGCCTACCCGGTCCTCCAAGGACTTTGCCGCGCAGTTGCAGGCGCGTTTTGTCCGGCACTTTCTGGGGGCGGAGTGCGAGCGGGTCATGCTGGTCGGTGCCAGCAACGGCGATACCGCAGTAGCGGCTATCGAAGCGTTGCGGCATTGCCCGGCAGCAGGCTTGCTGGCGCTATACCCCAGCGCAGGCACGCCCGCCGACCGCGCGGCAGTGATGCGCAGCGCCGCGTCCGACAGCGTAAGCTGTGTGGCCGTGGATGGCAGCTTTGACGATTGCCAGTCGCTGGTGTCGGCGCTGCTGCGTGACTGGCCATGCCCCGGGCTGATTCCGGTCAGCTTCAACTCCACCAACTGGGTCGGTGTGCTGGCGCAGATCGTGTTCTATTTCCATGCGGCGCTGCAGCTCGGTGGCGGGATACGCCCGGTCGGGTTCAGCATCCCCACGGCCAGTTTTGCCGAGATCTACGCGGGGTTCATTGCCCAGAAAATGGGCCTGCCGATCAACCAGATCATCGTCTCCACCAACCGCAACGATGCCTTGCACCGGTTCATCCACTGCAACCGCTACAGCCGTGGTTCAACCAGCCAGACCTTGTCACCGGTCATGGACTTTTCGCTGTTCTCCAACCTGGAGCGCTTCGTCTGGGAACTGTATGACCGCGATGGCGGGGCAACCCGGGCACTGATGGAGCACTTCGAGGCGTGTGGCGAGCTGAGCATCGGCAACCGCCAGTGGTTGCATGCGCGCATGCTGTTCGACTCCTATGCCGTGGACGACGTGCTGATTCGCGAAGAAATTGTCACGCTGTTCCACGAAACGGGCAGCGCAGTAGACCCTCATGCCGCGACAGGGGTATTCGCCGGGCGCCTGCACCGGCGCAACATCGGTGCGCCCATCGTCACGCTGGGGCAATTTGCCCCCGAAAAGTCTGCCGGGCTGCTGGCGGAGCTGGGGGCCTGGCACGGTGAGGTGCCCGCCGGCGCGGTCGGCACAGCGGGTGATGGGCCGCTGTTGGCAGCTGACGACCTGGCCGGTGTTCATGCCTTGTTGGCCCGGTTGCAGGCTGGGCGATGAAGCGCATCCTCGACCCCCTGGACGAGCGCATTCTCGCCGAGCTCACCGCCAATGCGCGTATTGCCCACGCCGAGTTGGGGTTGAAGGTGAACCTGTCGCGCAATGCGGTACGCCAGCGCATCGAGCGGCTGGAGCGCGACGGCGCCATTCAGGGTTATACCCTGCGCATCGGTGAGGGCAGACGGCCGGCGTCGTTGATCAATGCGGTGATCTTCGTCTACCGCTATGACCGCATGCGCGGTGAGGCGGTACTCGATGCGCTGCGCCAGATCCCCGAGGTGATCCAGTGTGAAGTGCTCAGCGGCGAGTTCGACCTGATGTTGCGCGTCGAGGCCTCCAGCCCGGAGCGGGTGCACCATGTGTGGAAGGAAATCGCTGCCATGCCCGGGGTGGAGAACACGGTGACTTCGTTCGTTCTGGCCGCGGTGGTCTGAACTGCGTCTTTGCATTGGCTAGCACAACGCCGCCTGGGTTCGCGCCCAGGCGGCGTTGTGCGTTTTGCCCCGGCGCAGGTGCGCGCTTTGCACTGGCCAGATTGGCCAATAAATACAGCGGATTGCCATATTCAACTGGCAGTGCACGGCTCTTACGCTAGTCCTCATCGACCCACTGCCTGGACAGGACAGCAAACCATGACCGAATACAAAATTGCACTCGTTGGCTTTGGTGGCGTTAACCGCGCGCTTGCCCAACTGATCGCCGAACGCAATGCGCGCTGGCAGCACGAGTTGGGCTTTGGCCTGAAAATCGTTGGTGTCACCGACTTGTTCCTGGGGTCGGTGATCGACCGCGACGGCCTGGATGCCGCCATGCTGGCCGCGCTGCCGGCCCAGAAGGGCGCGCTGGCGCAAATCCCTCAAGGTTCGGCCGAGGCGTTCAATGAGGCGGTGATCAAGCAATCAGGCGCCGACATCATCGCCGAGGCCACATTCACCAACCCCAAGGACGGTGAGCCGGCGGCAACCTTCTGCCGCTGGGCGCTGGAGGCGGGCAAGCACGTGGTCACCACCAACAAGGGGCCGATTGCCTTGCATGCCCAGGCGCTCAAGGCTTTGGCCAAGGCCAACAATGTGTCGTTCGAATACGAAGGCGCCGTCATGAGCGGCACACCGGTGCTGCGCATGGCGCGCCAGACCCTGGCGGGCGCGGGCCTGGTAGGTTTCGAGGGCATTCTCAACGGTACCTCTAACTATGTGCTCACGCGCATGGAGGAAGGGCTTGGCTTCGACGAGGCGGTGGCCCAGGCACAAGCGCTTGGCTTTGCCGAGGCTGACCCGACCGCCGATGTGGAAGGCCATGACGTACGCCTGAAGGTGGTGATCCTCGCCAATGAGTTGCTCGGCGCCTGTTTGCAGGTGGGTGATGTGGCCTGCAGCGGTATCAGTGCCATCGACAGCGCAGCTATCGAGCGGGCACAGGCGGCGGGCGAGCGCTGGAAGCTGATCGGCAGCGCCCGCCGTGAAGCTGACGGCTCGGTGCGAGCCAGCGTCGAAGCGAAGCTGTTGCCTGGCCATCACCCCTTGGCGGGTATTTCAGGCGCCACCAATGCGCTGGCGTTCGACACCGAGTTGCTGGGGGCTGTAACCGTGTCCGGCCCGGGTGCGGGGCGCATTGAAACGGCTTTTGCCCTGCTGTCGGACATTGTCGCCATTCACACCGCCGGCCATTCGGCCTGAGGAGCAACGTTCATGAGCCTGACTTCCGTATCGCGGGCGCTTGTTCAGCAACCCGCCTTGATCGATGTGTACAACCCCTTCGATGGCAGCCTGGTTGGCAGCGTCGACAACCTCGGCGCAGAAGCGGTGCCTGCCTTGCTCGCCCGTGCCCATCAGGGGGTGCGTGAAAGTGCGGCGCTGCCCCGGCACCGCCGGGCCGCTATTCTGGAGCACGCCGCTCAGCTCATTGAACGGGATGCGGCAGACTTTGCCGGCCTGATCGTCGATGAAGCGGGCAAGACCCTGCGCCAGGCCGAAAAAGAGGTCAAACGCTGCATCAACACGCTCAAGCTGTCTGCCGAAGAGGCGCGGCGCAACGCCGGTGAGGTGGTGCCTTTCGATGCCTATGAAGGCTCCGAATCGCGTCAGGGCTGGTTCACCCGCGAGCCGTTGGGGTTGATCCTGGCCATTACCCCGTACAACGACCCGCTCAACCTGGTGGCGCACAAGCTGGGGCCAGCACTTGCAGGGGGCAATGCGGTCATTCTGAAACCCTCGGAGTTGGCCCCTCTTTCTGCCCTGAAACTGGTGCAGTACCTGGTGGAGGCAGGGTTGCCGGAGGCCGTCGTCACCGTAGCCACAGGGGGCGCCGAACTGGGCAAGGCGCTGGTGGCTGTGCGTGAGGTGCGCATGGTTTCCTTTACGGGCGGTTTCGCGACGGGCGAAAAGATTGCGCACGGGGCTGGCTTGAAAAAACTTGCCATGGACCTTGGCGGCAACGCCCCGGTGCTGGTGCTCAAGGACTGCGACCTTGAAGCCACGGTCGAGTCGTGTGTGTCGGGCGCGTTCTGGGCCGCCGGGCAGAACTGCATCGGCACCCAGCGCATTCTCGTGGATGCCTCGATCTACGAGGCGTTTCGTGCACGCTTTGTGGCATTGACCCAGGCGATGGTCTGGGGCGATCCGGGCCGGCGCGAAACCGACATGGGGCCGATGATCACCGAAGCGGCTGCACGGCAGATCGAAGCACGCGTCAACCAGGCGCTTGAGGGTGGTGCCCGCCTGCTCTGCGGCCACCAGCGTCAGGGTGCGGTCTATGCGCCGACAGTGCTCGAAAGCGTTGACCCCGTCAGCCGGCTGTGGCTCGAAGAGGTTTTTGCGCCGGTGGTGATGCTGGCGCCCTTCGAGACTGTCGAGCAGGCGATAGCGCTGGCCAATGCCCCGGAGTACAGCTTGCATGCCGGTGTGTTCACCCGTGACCTGTCGCTGGCGTTGAGCCTGGCCCGGCGTATCGAGGCCGGCGGTGTAATGATCAACGACTCTTCCGACTACCGCTTCGATGCCATGCCATTTGGTGGTGCCAAGTATGGGAGTCTTGGGCGTGAGGGGGTGCGGTTCGCCTACGAGGACATGACCCAACCCAAAGTCGTCTGCTTCAACCAGATGGGTTGAGGGGGAGGGCACCTCGATGATCACTCGCTACGGATCAAGCGCGCGGATGTCACTGGCGGTCAGTTACAGGGGCCTGTTTGAAACGGCAGGCATCGTGGCGGATGACCTGCAACAGGATGTGCAGGGGCAGTTGCGTCAGGCGCTGAGCGTGATCGACGGCCTGATGGTGCAAGCCAACGTCGGCAAGGCGCAGCTGACGCGGGTTCAGATGTGGCTTGCCGACTACCGCCACTTCGACCTGGTCAACGAAGTGTACGACGCCTGGTTGCAAGGCTGTGCAAAACCGGTGCGGGCCTGCGTAGGCGCCGCCCTGGGGGATGGCTACCTGGTAGAGGTGCAGGTGTTCGCTGTGTGCCCCGAATAGCCCTTTTCTCTATGACGAGTACCACGGGTCAACGCACAAACCGTGGTACCGCCCGTACATAGATCAGTTCGCTCACCAGCTCTACCAGGGTTTGCGTGATCACGGCTGCCGCCGCCAACCCGCGCATCTCTTCTGGCAACGCCAGCGCCAGCGGCAGCACCACCAGCGAGTTGCGCGTGGCTGCGCTGAAGGTCACCGAGCGTGCCTCGCTGGCCGGCAGGCGCAGCAGGCGCGCACAGATGAAGCCGAGCACCGGCGCCAGCAGCATGAAGCCGATGTATACCGGAACCACCGGCAGCAAACGGTCGAAATCACGCAGTACCACGGCAATCTGCGAAGCGATCACCACCATCAGCACCAAGGCCATCGCCGGCACCGGCAACCACGCCCAGGCGTCGTTCCACGTCGCGATTGCGCGCGAGCGCCGGGCACCGGCGCTGGTGAGTACCGCGAGGGCCATCGGCAAAACGATCAACAGCACGAAGGCTTCCAGGAACGGGGTGATGGAGATTGCCACCTCGCTGCTGCCACCCAGCATCAGGGCCAGGTACACCGGCAGCAGCACCAGTTGCGCCAGCAATAACAGGGGGGTTGCGGCCAGTGTCAGGCGTGAGTCGCCTTTGCCAATGTGGGTGAACACCACCACGTAGTCGATGCAGGGCGTAAGCAGCACCAGCAAGGCACCGACGAGGATCGCCGGGTGTTCCACCAGCCCGCGGGTGATGGCCCAGACAAGCAGCGGAACGAGCATGAAATTGGCCAGTAGCAGGGCCGTGATGAAGCGGCGGTTACCCAGGCCCTGGCGCAGGTCGAGGAAGGGTATTTGCAGGAACATCGCGTACATCAACACGGCGATGGCGGGAGTGATCAGGGCTTCCAGATGCCGTGCGCTGTGGCTGGCCATCAAGCCGAAGGCAACGGCTGCGAGCACGGCAGCGAAGTAGATCGGGATCTGGTGGGTCTCGAGTTGTTCTCTGGTCAAGGTGTGGCCTGTGCGGTGATCAACTGGGAACGCGGTCTTTGTGGGAGCGACCTTGCGTCGCGATAGGGCCGCAAAGCGGCCCCTGCAATCTATGCATGATGCCGCGATCCTGGGGCCGCTGCGCGGCCCTATCGCGACGCAAGGCCGCTCCCACAGGGATCGCGCCAGCTTTTACAAATTGAGCAAGACAGTTGCTCCTCCAAAGAGCAGCAGTGCGTGTGAAACAAACGAAATCAAACGAAAAAGCCCGGCACTGGGCCGGGCTTTTTCACTTCAGGCAAGCGCCAATCAGTTGCCGTAAACCGGCAGCTTCTTGCAGATGGCCTTGACCTTCTCACGGACAGCGTCGATCACCGCTTCGTTGTTCAGGTCGGCCAGGATGTCGCAGATCCAGCCGGCCAGTTCCTTGCACTCGGCTTCCTTGAAACCACGGGTGGTCACGGCTGGGGTGCCGAAACGCAGGCCCGAGGTGACGAACGGCGAACGCGGGTCGTTCGGTACCGAGTTCTTGTTGACGGTGATGAAAGCTTTGCCCAGTGCGGCGTCAGCATCCTTACCGGAGATTTCCTGCTTGATCAGCGACAGCAGGAACAGGTGGTTCTGGGTGCCACCGGAAACCACGTCGAAACCGCGCTCGATGAACACGCTGGCCATGGCCTGGGCGTTCTTCACGACCTGCTGCTGGTAAGCCTTGAACTCTGGCTGCAGGGCTTCCTTGAAGCAGATGGCCTTGGCCGCGATGACGTGCTCCAGCGGGCCGCCCTGGGCGCCCGGGAAGACGGCGGAGTTCAGCTTCTTCTCGATGTCGGCGTTGGCACGGGCCAGGATCAGGCCGCCGCGCGGGCCGCGCAGGGTCTTGTGGGTGGTGGTGGTGACCACGTCGGCGAACGGAACAGGGTTCGGGTACACGCCAGCGGCAACCAGGCCGGCAACGTGGGCCATGTCGACGAACAGGTAGGCACCGACCTTGTCGGCGATGGCGCGGAAGCGGGCGAAGTCCAGAACCTGCGAGTAGGCCGAGAAGCCGGCAACGATCATCTTGGGCTTGTGCTCGACAGCCAGGCGCTCGACTTCGTCGTAGTCGATCAGGCCGTTGCCGTCGATGCCGTACTGGATGGCGTTGTACAGCTTGCCCGAGGAGCTTACCGAAGCACCGTGGGTCAGGTGGCCACCGTGTGCCAGGCTCATGCCCAGGATGGTGTCACCGGCCGACAGCAGGGCCAGGTAGACGGCAGCGTTGGCCTGGGAGCCAGCGTGCGGCTGTACGTTGGCGTAGTCGGCGCCGAACAGCTCCTTGGCACGGTCGATGGCCAGTTGCTCGACGACGTCGACGTACTCGCAACCGCCGTAGTAGCGCTTGCCTGGGTAGCCTTCGGCGTACTTGTTGGTCAGGACCGAGCCCTGGGCTTCCATGACTGCCGGGCTGGTGTAGTTTTCCGAAGCGATCAGCTCGATATGCTCTTCCTGGCGCAGAGCTTCTTGCTGCATGGCTTCGAAGAGCTCGGCGTCGTACTTGGCAATGGTCAAATCACGGCTGAACATGGCGGTCCTCAAGGATCGGGGTAATTTGGGTGTGCATTCTAACCGATTGATTCGCGGCTGGCATATGAAGTGGCGTCAAGTCGCAGACCAATGGGCTTCATCTTGCATCCCGCGCCGTTTCTGGGCTGGGCGTGGGCAGGAGTTGACCTGGAAGTCCGCTTTTTATGCAGGATTGTGTCGCGACACCGTACGTGTAGGAGCGGGTTTACCCGCGAAGAAGCCGGCGCGGTAGATGGCATCGGCTTCGCCGGTGTTCGCGGGTAAAACCGGTCCTACCGGGACCTTGCGAGCAGGCAGCGTGCGGGTCAATGGAACATGAACAAGGTCTCGTTGGAGAATTGCGCCTCGAACTGATGCGCCGGCATCGGCCGCCCGAACAGATAGCCCTGCACCTCGTCGCAACCATGCTCGCGCAGAAACTCCAGCTGTTCGTGGGTTTCCACGCCCTCGGCGATGACTGCCAGGTTGAGGCTGTGGGCCATGGCGATGATCGCCCGGGCAATCTGCGCGTCCTGTTCGCCTTCGGGCAGACCGTCGACGAAGGTACGGTCGATCTTCAGGACGTCGATGGGGAACTGCTTGAGGTAGTTGAGCGATGAGTAGCCGGTGCCGAAGTCGTCTACCGCAATGCTCAGGCCGAGGTTCTTCAGGCTGGCAAGAATCTGCAGCGCCTCGTTCACCTCACGCATCAGGATACTTTCGGTCAACTCCAGTTCCAGGCACGCCGGCGGCAGGCCGCTTTCTTCCAGGATGTTGGCAATCCGCGTGCCCAGTTGGCCGTCTGAGAACTGCCGCGCCGAAATATTCACCGACACTTTCGGCACTCGCACCTTGGCCTTGTGCCAGGCCTTGAGCTGGCGGCTGGCCTCGCGCAGCACCCAGTCGCCCACGTCCACCACCAGGCCCAGTTCTTCGATCACCGGGATGAAGTCACCCGGCGGCACCAGGCCACGGGTTGGGTGACGCCAGCGCAGCAGCGCCTCGGCGCCGGTCAGGCGCTTGCCGTCGCCGCTGAACTGCGGCTGGTAGTAGAGGATGAACTCGTTCTGCTCCATGGCATGGCGCAGGTCGCTTTCCAGCTCCAGACGCTCCAGGGCGCTGGCGTTCATTTCGGCCTGGTAGAACTGGAAGTTGTTCTTGCCGCGCTCCTTGGCGTGGTACATGGCGGTGTCGGCGTTCTTCATCAGTTGGCTCAGCTCACTGCCATCCTGCGGGCTGAGGGCGATGCCGATGCTGGCGGTGACGAAGAACTCGCGGTTTTCCAGCACGAACGGCCGCACCAGGCTGCCGAGGATGTTCTCGGCCACGTGGATGGCGCGGTTCAGGGCCATTTCGCGGGTGGGGCGCGGCTGCAGCAGCAGGGTGAACTCGTCGCCGCCCATGCGTGCCACCGTGTCGTCGTCATCCACGCAGGCCAGCAGGCGCAGGGCCATGTCCTTGAGCATGCGGTCGCCGGCCGCATGGCCGAGGGAGTCGTTGATCGGTTTGAAGCGGTCTAGGTCGAGGAACATCAGCACCACCCAGGCCTTCTGCCGCTCGGCCTGCTGCAGGGCATTGTACAAACGGTCCTGGAACAGTGTGCGGTTGGGCAGGTGGGTAAGGGCGTCGTAGTAGGCCAGGCGGTGGATGCGCTGTTCGCTGGCCTTGCGTTCGCTGATGTCGGTGAAGAAGCACACGTAGCTGGCCAGGTCGCCTTCGTCGTCCAGTACCGCAGTGATGCCGACCCAGGCCGGGTAGTGGTCGCCGTCACGGCGCTTGAGCCACACCTCACCTTCCCAGCTGCCGCGCTGGTGCAGTTGCTTGACCACATAGCGCAGGTGGCCTTCCTGCTGTTCGTCGACAGTGAGCATGCCCGGCAATTGGTCGAGCACTTCACTGACGGCGTAACCGCTGACGCGGCTGAACGCCTCGTTGGCCTGGACGATATAGCCGGCCGGGTCGGTGATGAGGATCGCCGACGTGGAATGTTCGAATACGGTCGCGGCCATGCGCAGGTCTTTTTCGGCACGACGTTGCTGGCTGATGTCGCGGCCCACCCCGAGTACGCCTTCGAAGCGCTGGTCATCGTCCCACACCAGCACCAGGCGCAGCTCGATCGGGATCTTGCGGCCATCGGCACGCAGGCAGTCGAACAGGAACAGTTGGGTGGGTAACTGGCTGCACAGTTGCGCCATCTGCGCCGGATCGCCCATGGCCTTGCTGACACGCTCCATCAGGCTGTAGACGCCGGTGAGCTGGGCCGGGTTGGCGACGATCGACTGCCAGCCGTTGGCGAAGATCCAGTCGGCCTGGTAGCCCAGCACGCTCTGTACCGAGGGGCTGACATAGTTGAGCTTGAGC
Organism: Pseudomonas sp. CIP-10; assembly: GCF_020911845.1. Classification (NCBI taxonomy): domain Bacteria; kingdom Pseudomonadati; phylum Pseudomonadota; class Gammaproteobacteria; order Pseudomonadales; family Pseudomonadaceae; genus Pseudomonas; species Pseudomonas sp. CIP-10. The sequence continues at coordinate 808,817 of NZ_CP087160.1, forward strand.
TGGTTGTCGGTGGAAAAGATCACGTCACTGATGCTTTCGGCGAGCATGCGGTAGCGTTGCTCGCTGTCACGTAGCGACTGGCTGGCCTCGATCTGAACGGTCACATCCTTGCCCACACCGATGATGCGCGTCACCAGGCCTTCGGCGTTGCGGGTCAGCACTTGCTCGCGGATGTCGTAGCAGCGCCAGCTTCCGTCGCGGTGGCGGAAGCGCAGCTGGCAGTGCAGCGGTTGGTCATGACCGCTGTCGCGCTGTTGCTGGCGCAGTGCCTGGTAGTGTGCGGCGTCCTCGGGGTGCAGCAGCAGCTCCCAGAAGCGGTCGCCCATCTGTGCCAGCTCGGTGCGGTCGTAGCCCAGGGTCTGGCCGAGGTGGCGGTTGCTGAAGATCATCCGCTGGCTGGGCACATCCTGCACATACAACTGGTCGGGTACGGTGCGTACCACGTCCGACCAGAAGCTTTCGCGTTCCAGTAGCGACAGCTCCACCTGTTTGCGGCTGGTGATATCGCTGATGCTGAGGATCACCGCCTGGTGATCACGACGCTGCAGCGGCAGGCGGGCCATCAGCCACAGGTGCAGCTCGTCGCCCTGCGGTGTCGGCAAGCGCACTTCCAGCTCCAGCAGCGGGCGTTGTTCGATCAGTGCGTCGATCAGTTGCATGCCGACGCTGTCTCGGCTGTCGCCAGTGCCATTGATCAGCCGCTGCCAGGCACCTTCGTGGCAGTCGATGTTCAGCAGCTGGCGCGCCACTTGGTTGACCTCGGTGATCTTCAGCTCCAGCAGCAGCGAGCGGCGCAGGTTCGGGTCCAGCGCCAGGCTGTGCTTGAGTGCGGCCCGGTTACGCAGGTGGTAGCGATCGAGCTGGCCAGGCAGGCTGGACAGGTCGAGCACGCACAGGGCAACGCCGGTGCCTTCAAAAATTTCCTGATAACGCCGACGGTCTTCCTGCAGCGCCCGCTGGCGGCGACGCATGTTGATCAGCGCCAGTACCGGCAGCAGGGCGCAGAACAGCACCAGCAGGCACTTGCCGAACAGCGCCGGCAGTAATTTTTGTCGGGCCAGTTTGGCGTCGAACAGACCGCGTAGCTGCCAGGTGCTGTTTTCGATAAAGGCCAGCATCACGCTTTGCAGCGGCTCGTCGCTGGTGTCGGTTGCGGTATGGCGCTGCAGCACCTCGCCGCTGCGGCTGTTTTCCAGCAGCCACTGCGGGTGGCCACTGCCCTCGAGGTGGAGGGTAAGCTCGCGGTAATAGTCCGGTGACAGGCGCAGTAGCCAGTAGCCGCTACCCTGTGAGGCATCCTGGCGCAGCAACAGGTACAGGATGTGGTTGTCGGCCGAATTGGTGAAGAAGTACGGGCGTCCCTGGCTCAGCACGAGCAACTCGTCAAGCGACTGGCGGTCGGGGCTGCCGGCCAGGCTGTCGGCGCGTAGCTGCCCGGTGTTGTTCAGCCAGGCCATGCTCTGCAGGGCGGGGAGGCGCTCGCGCAGGGTACCGAGCAGGCTGGGCAGGGCGGCAGGTGTTGGTGCATCAAGGTAGGGTTGCACCACGTTTACGGCCTGTTGCGCCTTGAGCGCCATGTTCAGGCTCAGATGGTCGGCCAGTTCCGCGGAGGCGTCCAGGCTCTGTTTGCGCAATTCGGCCTGGGTATGATTGAACTGGGCGAACAGCTGCCACAGCAGCAGGCCCAGCAGGATCAGGGCCAGCAGCGCCAGCGCACCCTTGATCGACCCGCGCAGGATAGTTGCGGGTGCTTGTGGGGCGGAACGCAATGACGACGGATGAGTAAGGTTGGTCAAGCGTTGATCCTGCGATTGGGCTGGCGATGGCAGGGAATGATCGTGCACGGAGCGTGCCGGCGCCGGGCTTGCGCACCGCGGTGGCGCACTATAAAGCCGGACACCCGAAACCGGCTAGCATGCCTCGGATTATGGCGAAGTGCCAGCCATGTTGACCGGTGGTGGCTGCCCGGTGGTTCGGCAAGCCCCTGTAACCTGTGCGAGAATAGCGCCCGCTATACATGACAACGCATCGGAGATGTTCGCTTTTGGTTACTCACTTTTCCTCCAATGGCCTCGATTCCGCCTGCGGGCGCAGCAGTCAGACCCTTGTCAGTACTGCCGTGACCGAGGACGTATCCTGCAAGTCTTGCCAGCGTTCGCTGGGCAAACCCGAGGCGGCCGCTGCCGCCAAAAGCAAGGCCCCATCGCTGGCTGAACTGCGCAAGACCGCCAAGGTGGCAGCAGAGCCGGCTGTTGCCGTGGCGGCGGCCAAGCCGGCAGCCAAGGTGGTCAGCACTGCGCCTGCACCTGGCAAACCGGCCAAGGCGGCCGAGCAGCACCCTGCCCGCAGCGGCGGCTTCAGCGTGAAGTCCGCCTGGGCCGCACGCCTGGCCGAGCAGGGCGACCGTTGCCGCTTGCCGCGGGGCAAGGCCAAACAGCGTCACGTCTGAGCCTCTTCGGCTGCTGTGCCGGCCCTTTCGCGGCTAAAGGCGCTCCCACAGGTACTGCATTGCCCTTGAAGGCAGTCAGATCCCTGTAGAAGCGGCTTTAGCCGCGAAGAGGCCAGCACAGGCAATAGATTCCCCCCAGGGATCACCCCGATCACACCCCACTATCGGCCCCTCCTATGCAACGCCGCGCGTTGGCGTAGAATGGTCGACTTTGTTCAATGACACCCCGTAAACACATCCCACTGGCCACCGCGTGCCGGGGCGATCGGCGATGTCTTTACCTATCTGATTAGAGGGCTTGGTTTTGGCTCAATACGTCTACACCATGCATCGGCTGAGCAAGGTCGTGCCGCCGAAGCGGGAAATTCTCAAGAACATTTCCCTGTCGTTCTTCCCTGGCGCCAAGATTGGCGTACTTGGCCTGAACGGCGCCGGTAAATCGACCCTGCTGCGGATCATGGCGGGCGTCGACAAGGAATTCGACGGCGAAGCCCGTCCGATGCCCGACATCAACGTGGGTTACCTGCCACAGGAACCGCAACTGGACCCAACCAAGACCGTGCGTGAAGTGGTCGAGGAAGCGGTCAGCGTAATCAAGGACGCCCAGGCCCGCCTGGACGAGGTCTACGCGGCCTACGCCGAGCCGGATGCCGACTTCGACAAGCTGGCCGCCGAGCAGGCCAAGCTGGAAGCCATCCTGCAGGCCGCTGATGGCCACAACCTGGAGCGCCAGCTGGACGTCGCTGCCGACGCCCTGCGCCTGCCCGCCTGGGATGCGCGCATCGAACACCTGTCCGGTGGTGAGAAGCGCCGTGTGGCCCTGTGCCGCCTGCTGCTGTCGGCCCCCGACATGCTGCTGCTCGACGAACCCACCAACCACCTGGACGCCGACTCGGTGGCCTGGCTGGAGCGCTTCCTGCACGACTTCCCGGGTACCGTGGTAGCCATTACCCACGACCGTTACTTCCTCGACAACGTCGCCGGCTGGATCCTGGAGCTGGACCGCGGCGCCGGCATCCCGTACGAAGGCAACTACTCGGGCTGGCTGGAAGCCAAGTCGGAGCGTCTGGCGCAGGAATCCAAGCAGCAGAGCGCCCACGAGAAGGCCATGAAAGAGGAACTGGAGTGGGTGCGCAAAGGCGCCAAAGCGCGCCAGTCCAAATCCAAGGCCCGTCTGCAGCGCTTTGAAGAAATGCAGTCGCAGGAATTCCAGAAGCGCAGCGAAACCAACGAAATCTACATCCCGGCCGGCCCGCGCCTGGGTGACAAGGTTATCGAGTTCAAGAACGTCACCAAGGGCTACGGTGACCGTGTGCTGATCGACAACCTGTCGTTCGCCATGCCCAAAGGTGCCATCGTGGGCGTTATCGGTGGTAACGGTGCCGGTAAGTCGACCCTGTTCCGCATGTTGATGGGCAAGGAGCAGCCGGACTCGGGCAGCATCGAGATCGGTGAAACCGTGCAGTTGGCCTGTGTGGACCAGAGCCGCGAGGACCTGGACGGCGCCAAGACCGTGTTCCAGCAGATCTCTGACGGTTCCGACCAGATCCGCATCGGCAACTACGAGATCCCTTCACGTACCTACGTTGGCCGCTTCAACTTCAAAGGTGGCGATCAGCAGAAGTTCGTCAAGGACCTGTCCGGTGGTGAGCGTGGCCGCCTGCACCTGGCCCTGACCCTGAAGGAAGGCGGTAACGTTCTGCTGCTCGACGAACCGTCCAACGACCTCGACGTCGAAACCCTGCGTTCGCTGGAAGAAGCCCTGCTGGACTTCCCGGGCGCCGCGATCGTGATTTCCCACGACCGTTGGTTCCTGGACCGTGTGGCTACTCACATCCTGGCGTACGAAGACGACTCGAATGTGGTGTTCTTCGAAGGTAACTACACCGAGTACGAAGCCGACCGCAAGAAGCGTCTGGGTGATGCAGCAGCCCAGCCGCACCGTGTACGGCACAAGAAACTGGCCCAGTAAGCTGGTTTTCTGATGCACAAGAATGGGGCCCCAAGGGGCCCCATTTTTGTGCCTGGCGGACCGCTATAAAGGGCGAGGCGAAGGTGTATTTTGTATACACTTACATAAAACGCACCAAATAATTTCAAAAAAACGACATTTCGCCCTATTCCGGTGCGATTGCTTCTTGGTACATTTCTGAAAAAAACCAATAAGTCCAATCCTCTTGGTGAGATGTCTACCATGATCGAATCTGTCGACAATTTCCTTGCACGCCTAAAGCAGCGTGACCCAGGCCAGCCGGAATTCCACCAGGCGGTGGAAGAGGTGCTGCGCACCCTGTGGCCATTCCTTGAAGCCAACCCCCACTACCTGCAGTCCGGCATCCTCGAGCGCATGGTCGAGCCCGAGCGCGCCGTACTGTTCCGCGTCTCCTGGGTCGACGACCTGGGCAAGGTGCAGGTCAACCGCGGTTACCGCATTCAGATGAGCAGTGCCATTGGCCCTTACAAGGGCGGGCTGCGCTTCCACCCGTCGGTGAACCTCAGCGTGCTGAAGTTCCTGGCGTTCGAACAGGTGTTCAAGAACTCGCTGACCTCGCTGCCCATGGGTGGCGGCAAGGGCGGCTCGGACTTTGACCCGAAAGGCAAGAGCGACGCCGAAGTGATGCGCTTCTGCCAGGCGTTCATGAGCGAGCTGTATCGACACATTGGCGCTGACTGCGACGTACCGGCCGGTGACATCGGCGTGGGTGCACGCGAAATCGGCTTCATGTTCGGCCAGTACAAGCGCCTGGCCAACCAGTTCACCTCGGTGTTGACCGGCAAGGGCATGACCTATGGCGGCAGCCTGATCCGCCCGGAAGCCACCGGCTATGGCTGCGTTTACTTCGCCGAAGAAATGCTCAAGCGTCAGGACAAGCGTATCGACGGCCGCCGCGTGGCGGTGTCTGGTTCGGGCAACGTCGCCCAGTATGCTGCGCGTAAGGTCATGGACCTAGGCGGCAAGGTGATCTCGCTGTCTGACTCTGAAGGTACCTTGTATGCAGAAGCCGGCCTGACCGACGCCCAGTGGGACGCCTTGATGGAGCTGAAAAACGTCAAGCGTGGACGTATCAGCGAGCTGGCCGGGCAATTCGGCCTGGAGTTCCGCAAGGGCCAGACCCCGTGGAGCCTGCCGTGCGACATCGCCCTGCCATGCGCCACGCAGAACGAGCTGGGCGCCGAAGATGCCCGCACCTTGCTGCGTAACGGCTGTATCTGTGTGGCCGAAGGCGCCAACATGCCGACTACCCTCGAGGCTGTGGATATCTTCCTGGACGCCGGCATTCTGTACGCCCCGGGCAAGGCCTCCAATGCGGGCGGCGTAGCCGTGTCGGGCCTGGAAATGTCGCAGAACGCCATGCGCCTGCTGTGGACGGCCGGTGAAGTGGACAGCAAGCTGCACAACATCATGCAGTCGATTCACCATGCATGCGTGCACTACGGTGAAGAGGCTGATGGCCGTATCAACTACGTCAAGGGTGCGAACATCGCGGGCTTCGTGAAAGTGGCCGATGCGATGCTGGCTCAGGGCGTGGTCTGATCTGAGACCTTAGGGGGTCGCTTTGCGGCCCATCGCGACGCAAGGCCGCTCCCACAGGGATGGCGCCAGCTTTTAGAAATTGAGCAAGACAGTTGCTTCCACAGGCTGGACTGCACCCGAGAAGTTGGACAACCAGGCAGTCAAGGCCCTGTGGGAGCGGCCTTGCGTCGCGATGGGCTGCAAAGCAGCCCCAGGGCCCTCAACCCTCGCCCAGAATCTCAACCACCTCTATCACCTGTTCCCCCACCGGCCGCCGCCAGACCACCTCATCCCCCGGCCCAGCCCCGAGCAAAGCCCGCCCCAGTGGCGAACCCCAGTTGATCAACCCGTGCCCGGCATCCGCCTCATCCTCGCCTACCAGCTGCACCACCTGCTCCTGGTCCTGCGCGTCGACAAATCGCACCCGGCTACCAATCTGTACCTTGCTATGCGAAGTCGCCGCGGGTACCACCTGGGCGCTTTGCACCCGCGCGCTGAAGTAGCGCAGATCCCGCTCGGTATCGGCCAGCCGTTGCTTGTCGCCCTGTTCGCCCTGCGCCTGCAGTTCGCTGCGCAAGGCATTCAGCTCGGCCACACGCGTTTGCAGCTGGTGCAGGCCGCTGGCCGTCACATAGTTGGGTTGGTCGCTGATGCGCCGTTCGACCGGCTGGTCGGCCTGGTCGGCGGCTTGGTCTTCGTTGACGAATGCTCGGCTCATGTAGGGCCTCCTTGTGCATGAGACCATCATGGCAGGCCGCCGGTTTAAAGGAATGTCCGTTTGCGACTCAATTGTGGCGATAGGCCTTGGCAGCGCCGCGGTCCTTTTCCTGTTCCCACTCGCGGTCGCGCTGGTCCCAGAAGCGCTCGTGGTATTGGCGCTGTTCTTCGCTGTTCTGCATGGCGTGACACTGGCGGAAGCCATCGTCCCAGCCGGTTTCGTACTGACGCTCGTGCAGGTAGCGCGGTACGTTTTTGCGAAAGTTGCCCACCATCAGCCCGGCCGCCTGGCGGCCACTGCTGCAGCCGTCCTGGAAGCCATCCGCATAGGCAGGAGGGTAACCGTGGCTGACCATCTGCTCGTGGGTGGTTTCGCAACCTGACAGCAACAATGCAATGCACACGCCAAACCAGTACCGCGACATAGCCACAAAGCCCTCCAGTTGATGATGGGAAGTCTAGGTGGCGGTTTGTCGGGTAGGTGTCAAAACAGTGTCAAAGAGTTGGTTCAGTCACACTGCTTTGCTGGCTTAACTGGCCAATTCGCGGGCGTGCCCGCGAAAGGCCGTAAAACGGCCTCAGTAGTGATACCACTTCAGCTCCAGCATCACCTCGTTTTGCGCCGTAGCCAAGTGGCTGAATTCCCGCGAGGCACTCAGCCGCAACCCCAGGTTCTGGCTGATCTCCCACTGCTGGTTCAGGCTCACACTGCGTCGCACTTCGCCGTTGGTGAAGTAATCGCCCTTGGCCTCCAGCGTCATGTTGCCCAGCCCGTTGCGCCACAGCAGCCCGCCATTGAAGCCAGCCGCCGGGGCAATGAACTGAGCGAAGTCGTTGTGATGCTCGACCCGCACCGTGCCCAAGGCAAACCCCAGCAAACCGTCGGCCAGCTGCCAGGTGCCGCCAGCGCCACCATTCACATGGCTCACCAGCACTTCGTCATCATGCTTGCCCGGCACCCGCTCCAGCCCCCCAGCCACTTGCCATGACCAAGGCTTGAGCAGCTCGTTACGGGGTGTCAGTGAACGGATGGTGGCCAGGTCCAGGCGCTGCACCTGCCAATCGTTTCCTTCGTACTGGCGCAGCTTCAATTGCAGGATTTCGATCTGTGCGCCCAGCGGGAAGCCATAGGCGTTGTCATTCAGGTCGTGGTAGGCCATGCGCAGGCCATATTCGGCGTAGGCGCGGTCTTCACGGGTGCCCACGCCCAGTTGCCAGGTGCGCGAGTCATGGCCATCCTCGGGCAGGCCGGGGCGCTCGATCTGCAGGGGCGGCGGCGGGTTGCTGTTGATCGCCCGCAGCAACTCGAAGCTGCGTTTGGCCTGCCCTGGATCGCGTTCCTGGCCATTGGCCCGATACCGCTCAAGACGATACGCGGCATCTTGCACCAACGCTTGGCGTTCGCGAGGCAGGGCCTGGAATTCAGGGCTTTGCAATTGCGCAGTGTCGGCGCTTACAGCCAGCACCTGGCGCTTTTCGTTGGGGTCGAGTGGCTCGGCCCTGGCCAGCAATTCACGTTCGCGAGAGGGGCGGTAGGTTTCGCTGGCGACCAGGCCGGACTGCTTCACGGCTTTCACCGTGTCGGTGGGAATGGCGGTCAGCGGGAACTGAGACGTCAAGTCCAGGCTTGGCCGGGCCACTTGCAGCAGCTCCAGCAGGCGATAGGAGCAGTTTTCGTCGAAGAAGAAGTAGTCGAACTGGATCTGCTTCAGCTCCCACACATGCTCGACCATACGTCCGGTTTCTTCGGGGGTCAGGTCCAGCTGGTATTCCCACAGGTCGCGGTTTTCCAGGCTGCGGTATTCGGACAGTTTTTCCTGGTAGGGCATCAGCGCGAACAGCCCCGGGTAGCCACCCATCAGGCCTTTCCAGGCGTACAGGATGCTGTTGTCGCTGCCTTCGATATAGGCACCGAAGTTGATGGCGTAGCTCAGCAGCGTGGTGTCGTCGCTGCGGGTGTTGGACTGGTCGATGCGCAGCAGGGTGTGCCCGAACATCGACGACGGGCTGTTCAGGTAGGCTGCCGGGAAGATCAACGCGGCGCTGTGCGGGTCGATCGACTGGTACCAGGTCTTGAATTCCTGGCAGTCCGGTTGTGGCAAGTCTTGCAGGTCGAGCTGTTCGCGCAGCCAGCGGGTGCGCGCGGGGAAAACGCACTGGGCGTGCTTGTCACCGAGACTGGCCGGGGCATACAGCGCATCGACCGTAGCCTTGAGTTCCTGGTCCGGATGGTGCGCGCCATCTTCGGCGAGGAAGAACGCATCATCATCCACATAGCTGCGCCAGCCGCCGAGCTTGGCGGTTTCGTAATGTCCAATGGCGAGCCAGTAAGGGGTATTGGCCAATTGCTGGAGACGGCCTGGATCCAGCAGGGGGGCGGCATGAACAGGGGCGCAGGCACACAGCGCCAGGGCAGCGAGGCGTTTGAGCATATCGGGCAACTACTTCTTGACGATGCCGAAAAAGGCGAAACCCGCCCCGGTTGGGGCGGGAGCAGCTGTGCTTAGGCCTCGGTAGCGTATTTGGCCAGACGGGGGTCGCTCTTCAGAACGGCCAGGGTGTTGCTGTGGACAGTTTCGGCAGTGACGTCGGCGCTGCTGAAGATCTGGTTGAAGTGCTGGTGGGTGACCGAGTTGAAGTAGCTGCGGTCCTCCGGTGCTACGCCGAGAACGACGGCATAGGTGGTCAGTGCTTCGCCCTGGCCCATGGCCATGTCTTCGGAAAGCTCGTTCATCATGCCGTTCATGGCGAACCAGGACTTGCCGCCGTAGGTCAGCGAAGCCTTGGTCGAGCAGCCGTTGGTGCCGGAGGTCATGCCGAAGGTGGCGTTACCGGAGGTGCCGTTGGTGGTAGAAGCCAGGAAGTGTGCCGGCGTGCCGCGCTGGCCTTCGAACAGCATGTTGCCCCAGCCGCAGTTCGGGCCGCCAGGCGCTTCGGCCATGGCGTTCAGCGAGACCACGGTGAACAGAGTACCCAGAAGAATCCGTTTCATAGCATTTGTTCTCTTTGTCTTAACCAAGGGTCAGGGTTTCTGGCAACTCGGTTGCCAGGTCGGGAAAGCTTTTCACCCACCCGCGCAGCTTGGAGTTTAGGCACGATCTAAAGGTTGCGTTGTTGATTGCGAAAAATTTGCTGTCACAGGACTGCACCGGCTGCGACATAAAGTCCCGTGGAGCCTTGCAAGGCGCGCGCGGGCAGCGCCAGAATGCTGCGTATCTGCCCGCCGAAGTAAGGAAACCCAATGCCCGATCCTGTCGCTGCGCGCCTGCGTCTTGCGCCTGAAGCCCTGACCCGGCGTTTCTCCCCCGAGCAGTTTGCTTTTACCCATACCGACGATCTGGAGCCGTTTCGCGGAGTTCTGGGCCAGGAACGTGCTGTCGAGGCCCTGCAGTTTGGCGTGGCCATGCCGCGTCCTGGTTACAATGTGTATGTGATGGGCGAGCCCGGCACCGGGCGCTTCTCGTTCGTCAAGCGCTACCTCAAGGCCGAGGGCAAGCGCCAGCAGACCCCGGCCGACTGGGTCTACGTCAACCACTTCGACGACACCCGTGAACCACGTGCACTGGAGCTACCGTCCGGAAGCGCCGCCGAGTTCATCAGCGACATGGGCGGATTGATCGACAACCTGCTGTCGACGTTCCCGGCGGTGTTCGAACACCCGTCCTACCAGCAGAAGAAGGGCGCCATCGACCGCGCTTTCAACCAGCGTTATGACCGCGCTCTGGATGTGATCGAGCGCGCGTCGCTGGAAAAGGACGTGGCCTTGTACCGCGATGCCAGCAACGTCGCCTTCACGCCGATGGCTGATGGCAAGGCGCTGGATGAAGCTGAATTTGCCCAATTGCCGGAGGAGGTGCGCGAGCAGTTCCACGAGGACATTGCCCTGCTTGAGGAGCGCCTCAACGAAGAGCTGGCCAGCCTGCCGCAATGGAAGCGCGAATCGAACAACCAGCTGCGCCAGCTCAACGAAGAAACCATCACCCTGGCACTGCAGCCGTTGCTGGCGCCGCTGTCGGAAAAGTACGCCGAAAACGCGGCGGTTTGCGCCTACCTGCAATCGGTGCAGTTGAACCTGTTGCGTACGCTGGTCGAGCAACTGGTCGATGACAGCAAGTCCGACGCCGTGGCCCGCAAGCTGCTCGAAGAGCAGTACGCGCCCAGCCTGGTGGTGGGCCATCACGCTGACGGTGGTGCGCCGGTGGTGTTCGAGCCGCACCCGACCTACGACAATTTGTTTGGCCGTATCGAATACAGCACCGACCAAGGTGCGCTGTATACCTCCTATCGCCAACTGCGCCCAGGCGCGCTGCACCGGGCCAACGGCGGCTTCCTGATTCTGGAAGCCGAGAAAATGCTGGGCGAGCCGTTCGTATGGGACGCGCTCAAGCGTGCGCTGCAGTCGCGCAAGCTGAAGATGGAGTCGCCGATCGGTGAGCTGGGCCGTGTTGCCACTGTCAGCCTGCAGCCGCAGGTGATTCCGCTGAACGTCAAGCTGGTGATCATCGGCTCGCGCCAGCTGTACTACGCACTGCAGGACCACGACCCGGACTTCCAGGAGATGTTCCGCGTGCTGGTGGACTTCGATGAAGACATGCCGATGGTCGACGAGAACCTGGAGCAGTTCGCCCAGCTGTTGCGCACCCGCACCAACGAAGAGGGCATGGCGCCGCTGACCAGTGACGCGGTGGCGCGTCTGGCCACCTACAGTGCGCGTCTGGCTGAAAACCAGTCGCGCCTGTCGGCGCGTATCGGCGACCTGTTCCAGTTGGTCAGCGAGGCTGATTTCATTCGCCAGCTGGCCAGTGACGAAATGACCGACGCAGGCCACATCGAGCGTGCACTCAAGGCCAAAGCCACCCGTACCGGCCGTGTGTCGCAACGGGTGCTGGACGACATGCTCGCCGGCATCATCCTGATCGACACAGAAGGCGCGGCCATCGGCAAGTGCAACGGCCTGACCGTGCTGGAAGTGGGTGACTCGGCGTTCGGCATGCCCGCGCGTATTTCGGCCACCGTCTACCCCGGCGGCAGCGGTATTGTCGATATCGAGCGTGAGGTCAACCTTGGCCAGCCGATCCACTCCAAAGGGGTGATGATCCTCACCGGTTACCTGGGCAGCCGCTATGCCCAGGAGTTCCCGCTGGCGATCTCCGCGAGCATCGCCCTGGAGCAGTCCTACGGCTACGTGGACGGCGACAGCGCCTCGCTGGGCGAAGCCTGCACGCTGATCTCGGCCTTGTCGCGCACGCCGCTCAAGCAGTGCTTCGCCATCACAGGTTCCATCAACCAGTTCGGTGAAGTGCAGGCGGTGGGTGGGGTGAACGAGAAGATCGAGGGCTTCTTCCGCCTCTGCGAGGCGCGTGGCCTGACCGGCGAGCAGGGGGTGATCATTCCGCGTGCCAACGTCGCCACCCTGATGCTTGATGAGCGCGTGTTGCAGGCGGTGGAGAACGGCATGTTCCACGTCTACGCGGTCAGCCAGGCTGATGAGGCGCTGAGCCTGCTGGTGGGCGAGGAGGCCGGGGTACTCGACGACAAGGGGCTGTTCACCGAGGGCAGCGTCAACGCTCGGGTGGTGGAGCGCCTGCGTGAAATTGCCGAGATGATCAGCGAGGAAGACATCGAGAAGGCAGAAAAGGAACGCCTGGAAGAGGTAATTGCCCAGGCCAAACCGGCCTGAGTCAATAAACTGGCGCTGGCGGCGATGTGCTACCGTTCAGCGCCAGTTTTCCATCTTTCTGTACTGTTCCTCTATGCTGGAACTTAAGGACGGTACAGCGTTCAGGATGGAAACAGCCTGAGGGTTTCGGGCTGAACAAGGCTCATTGGAGGGGACGCGGCCATGCGCAACCTCAGCCTCACACGCCAGTGCCTGGGCCTGGTGACCCGTATCGAATGCAGCATCCGCCCGCTGGCCGGTGACAACGGCATGTGGACGTTGCTGTTCGCCGCCGGCATGGCCGGTGAACAACCCTCCGCGATCAAGGCGCAGGGCCCGTTTCATGGGCCACTGGTGGCCGAGTCGGTGCTCAATGCCATTGTCGACAGCCTGACCCTGCATGGGTACCAGGTGGCCGAGGACCCGCAGATCTGGTGTTTGCATTTGCAGGCGCAGTTGCGGCGGATCAATGGTGAGCGGTGTCGCAACCTGGGGGATTACCAGTTTCATCCTGAGACCTGAAAAATGCCGGGGCCGCTTTGCGGCCCATCGTGACACAAGGCCGCACCCACAGGTACAGCATCGCCTTGCTGTGGGAGTGTGGCCTTGTGTCGCGATCAGGCTGCGGAGCAGCCCCCGGGCTTTTGCTGTAACAGGTGGCTGGCTATACTCGCCGTCGCTTTTTTAGTCACCTGATGAGTCCTGAACTTCATGGAACGTATCCTCGAAAACGCGATGTATGCCTCGCGCTGGCTGCTCGCACCGATCTACTTCGGCTTGTCCCTCGGCCTGCTGGCCCTGGCGCTGAAATTCTTCCAGGAAGTGGTCCACGTCCTGCCCAACGTCTTTGCCCTCAGCGAAGCCGACCTGATCCTGGTGATCCTGTCGCTGATCGACATGTCGCTGGTCGGTGGCCTGCTGGTGATGGTGATGATTTCCGGTTACGAAAACTTCGTCTCGCAGCTGGACATTGATGAAAGCAAGGAAAAGCTCAACTGGCTGGGCAAGATGGACTCCTCGTCGCTGAAGATGAAGGTTGCCGCGTCGATCGTGGCGATTTCGTCCATTCACCTGCTGCGGGTGTTCATGGATGCGCAGAACATCTCCACCGATTACCTGATGTGGTACGTGATCATCCACATGACCTTCGTGGTCTCGGCGTTCTGCATGGGCTACCTGGACAAGCTGACCAAGCACTGAGTCCGCTTGCTGCTTACACCGCTCGGCCGTTGCCAAACGGACGGGCGGTGTCGTTTCTGGCTTGTGCTTTTAGCCGGTCTGTACAAAAAATGAGCTCTCATGCGTGGTTCCTATCGCGAGGTGCTCTCATGAACCTGCATCAGCTCAATACCGAGGCCAGGGCTGGCCATGTCGACGAACTGAACCTGATCGCCATCGAAGGCGGTGACTACCTGCTCGAGGCCCGGGTCAAAGGCCATCCTCACCCCCTGTCCGATACCCGCGGTGAACGCTTGCGCGTGCACTCGGTGGAAGATGCGCGCAAGTTGCTGCAAACCATTCCCTTGCTCTCGATGAACCTGGTGCACTGGTCGGTGCAGGATGAAATGTGCGGCATGGGTACGCACCCGGAAGAAGACCTGAAGGTGCCGATTTCCCAGCGTTCGGCCTGGTAGCTGCTCGCAGCGCCCCAGTGTGCTAGGCTGCTCGCCCTTTTTATCAAGGGCGCGGCTGCATTGCGCCCTGCAGTGGAGCACGACAATGTCCGAACTCAACCTGTCTACCGACGAAACGCGCGTCAGCTACGGTATCGGCCGTCAGCTGGGCGGCCAGCTGCGCGACAACCCGCCACCAGGCGTTAGCCTGGAAGCCATCCTGGCCGGCCTGACCGACGCCTTCAACGGTGCCGACAGCCGCGTCAGCGAAGCCGACCTGTCGGCCAGCTTCAAGGTCATCCGTGAGGTGATGCAAGCCGAAGCTGCAGCCAAGGCCGAAGCCGCCGCTGCTGCTGGCAAGGAGTTCCTGGTCGAGAACGCCAAGCGTGAAGGCATCACCACGCTGGCTTCGGGCCTGCAGTTCGAAGTGCTGACCGCTGGCGAAGGCGCCAAGCCGACCCGCGAAGACAACGTGCGTACGCACTACCACGGCACCCTGATCGACGGCACCGTGTTCGACAGCTCCTACGAGCGTGGCCAGCCGGCTGAATTCCCGGTCGGCGGCGTGATCGCTGGCTGGACCGAAGCCCTGCAGCTGATGAACGCTGGCAGCAAATGGCGCCTGTACGTGCCAAGCGAGCTGGCTTACGGCGCCCAAGGCGTTGGCAGCATCCCGCCGCACAGCGTACTGGTGTTCGACGTCGAGCTGCTCGACGTTCTGTAATGCCCTAGAGGCCGGCCCTGCCGGCCTCAATTCCAGTCTGTCCCCTCAGGGCGCAATGCCCGCGCATAGCAAAACAGAAACAGATTCCGTACCAGTTCCTTGAGCACCCCCGGCTCACTCGAATTCAGCCCGCTCATGTCCAGGTCACCCTGGTCACGCAGTTCGTCGAGGGCTTCTTCTTCAAGCACCGCGCACACTTCGCCGGTTTCCCGATGAAGAATGCGCAGGTAGGGGTGAGGGCGTTCCAGCCAGGCGTCGATCAGATAAGTCATGGCTATTCTCCTTGGACAGCAATTCCAGTGAGAATAATTCTTATTACGTAAATGGCAAGCGCCAATTGCCGGATTTTTGTGTAATCAGACTTTGCGGACGAACTCGGACTTCAGTTTCATGGCACCGATGCCGTCGATTTTGCAGTCGATGTCGTGGTCGCCGTCGCACAGGCGGATGTTCTTGACCTTGGTGCCAACCTTGACCACCAGGGACGAACCCTTGACCTTGAGGTCCTTGATCACGGTGACGGTGTCACCGTCTTGCAGGATGTTGCCGACCGAATCCTTTTTCACCACCTCGTCACTGGCCGCCTCGGCATCGCCGCCGGCCGACCACTCGTGGGCGCATTCAGGGCAGATCAGCTGAGTGCCATCCTCATAGGTGTATTCGGAGTTGCATTTTGGGCAGGGTGGCAGAGTGCTCACTTCGGTTCCTCAAACAAACAGACGGGCGGTTAAAAGCCCACATTGTAAAAGGTAATTTCCCGGAAGTGATTATGTCCGGACAAAAAGCATCGCGGGCAAGCCGGCTCCCACAAATGGTGTAGGAGCGGGCTTGCCCGCGAATGAAGGCGACTCGGTCTGTCAGTGCGTACGCGCGACCGCAAACTCGCTCAGTTCAACCAGCGCATCCCGGTATTCACTGGCAGGCAGCACTTCGAGGCAGGCGATGGCACGCTTCACGTAATCGCGCGCCAGCTCGGCGGTGTACTGCAGCGCGCCCGACTCTTCGACCGCGACGCGAATCTGTTCCAGATCTTCCAGGCCACCCTTCTGGATCGCCTGGCGTACCAGTGCCGCCTGTTCGGCAGTGCCTTCGCGCATGGTGTAGATCAGTGGCAGGGTAGGTTTGCCCTCGGCCAGGTCGTCACCGACGTTCTTGCCCAGGGTCTGCGAGTCACCCTTGTAGTCCAGCAGGTCGTCGACCAGTTGGAAGGCCACGCCCAGATGGTCGCCAAAGGTACGCAGGGCTTCGCGCTGCTCGTCGGTGGCCTGGGCCAGTGCCGCAGCACTGTGGGTAGACGCTTCGAACAGCATCGCCGTCTTGCCGCGAATGACCTCCATGTAGACTTCCTCGGTGGTGCTGGCGTCGCGTACGCGCGACAGTTGCAGCACTTCACCTTCGGCAATCACCCGGGTGGCCTTGGACAGAATCTGCATGACCGGCATCGAGCCCAGTTCGACCATCATTTCGAATGAGCGCGAATAAAGGAAGTCGCCCACCAGCACGCTCGGCGCGTTGCCCCACAGGGCATTGGCAGTAGAGCGGCCACGGCGCATGCCGGACATGTCGACCACGTCGTCGTGCAGCAGGGTGGCGGTGTGCAGGAACTCGATGGTGGCGGCCAGCAGGCGCAGGTCGTCGCCTTCGCGGCCCAGGGCCTTGCCACACAGCAGTACCAGCAGGGGACGCAGGCGCTTGCCGCCGGCGGACGTGATATAGTCGCCGATCTTCGATACCAGCGGCACGCGCGAGGTCAGCTGCTTCTTGATGATCTCGTCGACGGCGCTGAAATCATCAGCCACCGCGCGGTAGAAGGTTTGGGGTTGCATCGGCTGCTCCAGTGAGGTTGCGCGGCATGCTAGGTCGCAGGTCCCGGTGTGTCAAGGCGCGGTGCCCGCTGGCCGGGGGCGGCACTTGCAAGCAAAACCGCGGTTGCGTACAATCGCGCACCCTAACTTCCTGGGCAGCACCTGCCTTACGCAATTGCGCCGGGCCGTTCCAGCCCTGTGCAGCCATGCCAGCCAATACTCATCATATAAAGCGCTGGGTGAGCAGGATTATCGGAGAAATACCATGTCTTACGCAGTAATCGTTACCGGCGGCAAGCAGTACAAAGTCGCTGAAGGTGAATTCCTCAAGATCGAAAAACTGGAAGTCGCCACTGGCGAATCCGTGACCTTCGATCGCGTTCTGCTGGTCGCCAACGGTGAAGAAGTCACCATCGGTGCTCCAGTTGTTGCTGGCGCTAAAGTAGTGGCCGAAGTCGTTTCGCAAGGCCGCCACGACAAGGTTCGCATCATCAAGTTCCGTCGTCGTAAGCACCACATGAAGCGTATGGGCCACCGCCAGTGGTTCACCGAGATCAAAATCACCGGCATCCAGGCTTAATCCCCTAGATCCCCTGAATTTATTTGGAGAATTGAACCATGGCTCACAAGAAGGCTGGTGGTAGTACTCGTAACGGTCGCGACTCAGAATCTAAACGCCTTGGCGTGAAGATGTATGGCGGCCAGGTTATCAAGCCAGGCAACATCATCGTCCGTCAGCGCGGTACCGAATTCCACGCTGGCTACGGCGTTGGCATGGGCAAGGACCACACCTTGTTCGCCAAGATCGAAGGCGTGATCAAGTTCGAGAAGAAAGGCGAGTTCATGCGCCGTTACGTGAGCATCGTCGCCGCTTAATCGCGACGTCGCTCCAGAAGCCCCGTCATGCGACGGGGCTTTTTCGTTTGTGGTGAGCCTCTTGCAAAGCTGTTTGTCTGGGTTGCCGGCGTTGGTTTCTACGGTCGTACGGGGCCGCCGCGCTCATTTTTGCAAGAGCCTCATGTTTTTGAGTCATTCAGCTCGTCTACCGACGAGAGGCGGTTTTAATGAAGTTTGTTGACGAAGTATCCATTCGGGTCAAGGCCGGTGACGGTGGCAACGGTTGCATGAGCTTCCGTCGCGAGAAGTTCATCGAGAACGGCGGCCCTAACGGCGGTGACGGCGGTGACGGTGGCTCGGTGTACATGATTGCCGACGAAAACCTGAACACCCTGGTCGACTACCGCTACACCCGTCACCATGAAGCCCAGCGTGGCTCCAACGGCGGTAGCACCGACTGCACCGGCAAGAAGGGTGAAGACCTGTTCCTGCGCGTGCCGGTCGGCACCACCGTGATCGATGCTTCCACACAGGAAGTGATCGGTGACCTGGTTACCCCCGGCCAGAAGCTGATGGTCGCGCAAGGTGGCTGGCACGGGCTGGGCAACACCCGTTTCAAGTCGAGCACCAACCGTGCACCGCGCCAGACCACCCCAGGCAAACCGGGTGAGCAGCGTGACCTGAAGATGGAAATGAAGGTGTTGGCCGACGTCGGCCTGCTGGGCTTGCCGAACGCTGGCAAGAGTACCTTCATCCGTTCGGTCTCGGCCGCCAAGCCGAAAGTCGCCGACTACCCGTTCACTACCCTGGTGCCAAACCTGGGCGTGGTCAGCGTCGACCGCTGGAAGAGCTTCGTCATCGCCGACATCCCCGGCCTGATCGAAGGCGCCTCTGAAGGTGCCGGTCTGGGTATCCGCTTCCTCAAGCACCTGGCGCGTACGCGCGTGCTGCTGCACCTGGTGGACATCGCGCCGCTGGACGAAAGCAGCCCGGCCGATGCCGCCGAAGTCATCGTCAACGAGCTGACCCGCTTCAGCCCGTCGCTGGCCGAGCGTGAGCGCTGGCTGGTGCTGAACAAGGCCGATATGGTCATGGACGACGAGCGCGACGAGCGTGTGCAGGAAGTGATCGATCGTCTGGAGTGGGAAGGCCCGGTCTACGTGATCTCGGCTATTTCCAAGCAGGGCACCGACAAGCTCAGCCACGACCTGATGCGCTACCTTGAAGACCGCGCCGACCGCCTGGCCAACGACCCGGCCTACGCCGAAGAGTTGGCCGACCTCGACCAGCGTATCGAAGACGAAGCCCGTGCCCAGTTGCAGGCCCTGGACGACGCCCGTACCTTGCGCCGTACCGGCGTCAAGAGCGTGCACGACATTGGCGACGATGACGGTTGGGACGATGATTTCGAGGACGACGAAGACGGTCCGGAAATCATTTACGTGCGCGACTGATCGGTTGCAGTACACTAAACGCCGCTCTCTGGAGCGGCGTTTTTGTATCCACGGTATCTACAGATTCGACATAGGTTGGAAGAAGATGCGAAGCAAGGTGACGGGCGCCAAGCGCTGGGTCGTTAAGATTGGCAGTGCTCTGCTGACCGCCGATGGCAAGGGCCTCGACCGCGGTGCAATGGCCGTTTGGGTCGAGCAGATGGTCGCGCTGCGTGAGGCAGGCGTGGAGTTGGTACTGGTCTCCTCCGGGGCCGTGGCTGCCGGCATGAGCCAGCTGGGCTGGACCAAGCGACCGAGTGCGATGAACGAGCTGCAGGCGGCTGCCTCGCTCGGCCAGATGCGCCTGGTGCAGGCCTGGGAGTCGAGCTTCGGGGAGCACGGGAAGCACACCGCGCAGATCCTGCTGACCCATGACGACCTGTCCGACCGCAAGCGTTACCTGAATGCCCGCAGCACCCTGCGCACCTTGGTCGATCTGGGCGTGGTGCCGGTGATCAACGAAAACGACACCGTGGTCACCGACGAGATCCGCTTTGGCGACAACGACACCCTGGCGGCGCTGGTGGCCAACCTGGTCGAGGCCGACCTGCTGGTGATCCTCACCGACCGCGATGGTATGTTCGATGCCGACCCGCGCAACAACCCCGAGGCGCAGTTGATCTACGAAGCCCGTGCCGACGACCCCTCGCTGGATGCCGTGGCCGGTGGTACCGGTGGTGCCCTGGGCCGTGGCGGCATGCAGACCAAGCTGCGTGCGGCGCGCCTGGCTGCCCGTTCCGGTGCCCACACCATCATTATCGGTGGCCGCATCGAGCGTGTGCTGGACCGTCTGAAGGCGGGCGAGCGCCTGGGCACCTTGCTGTCCCCTGAGCGTGGCATGCTCGCTGCGCGCAAGCAGTGGCTGGCCGGTCACCTGCAAACCCGTGGCACCCTGGTGCTGGATGCCGGTGCCGTGCAAGCGCTGCGTCAGGCCAACAAGAGCTTGCTGCCAGTTGGCGTGAAGACAGTGCAGGGCAGCTTCCGTCGTGGCGAGATGGTGGTGTGCGTCGGCCCGGACGGTGTTGAAGTGGCTCGCGGCCTGGCCAACTACAGCGCCCTGGAGGCGCAGAAGATCATTGGTCAGTCGTCCGAAGCCATCGAGTCGATCCTTGGCTATAGCGCCGAGCCGGAACTTGTACACCGCGACAACCTGGTGCTGGTATGAGCCTGCTGAAGAGCGTAATCGCGGTGGCAGCGTGCGTGCTGCCGATGTTGGCTGGCGCCGAAGAGATCGGCCAGGTGTCCACCGTGTTCAAGTTGCTCGGGCCGAACGATCGCATTGTGGTCGAGGCGTTCGATGACCCTAAGGTTGAGGGCGTGACGTGCTACCTGTCACGTGCCAAGACGGGCGGAGTGAAGGGGGGCTTGGGGCTGGCCGAGGACCGGGCGGAGGCATCGATTGCCTGTCGTCAGGTCGGGCCGATCAACTTCAAGGGTGAGCTCAAGGATGGCGAGGAAGTGTTCAAGGAGCGCACCTCGCTGGTGTTCAAGACCATGCAGGTGGTGCGTTTTCTCGACAAGAAGCGCAACACGCTGGTGTACCTGGTGTACAGCGACCGCATGATCGAAGGCAGCCCGCAGAATGCGGTGACTGCCATTCCGATCCTGCCTTGGGCTCATTGATAGCCCGCGCCTACATACGCTCGGTGGTTGGACACACGCCGTCGTAGGCGCGGGTTCACCCGCGAAAGGGCCGGACCTGCTGGCCAATTTCCACCCGCCGTTCACCGTTGCCGCCGCCACCGTATTCGCGGGTAAACCCGCTCCTACATACGCATCGGTGGTTGGGCGCAGGTCGTCGTAGGCGCGGGTTCACCCGCGAAAGGGCCGGACCTGCTGGCCAATTTCCGCCCGCCGTTCACCGTTGCCGCCGCCACCGTATTCGCGGGTAAACCCCTCCTACATACGCATCGGTGGTTGGGCGCAGGTCGCCGTAGGAGCGGGTTTACCCGCGAATGGGCCGCAACGCGGCCCCGGCTATCTCAGGCCAGCTCCTCGGCCTGATCCTCACGCACAACCGCCTTCACTTCATCCAGCCGGCTGATGAACTTCCAGTCCGCCTCGTCGATGTAGATGCCGTTCGGCCCGCTGCCACCTTCCAGGTCGATCGCAACGTGCGCCGAGACCTGTGGTTTCACACTCGCCAGGATCGGTACGAAGCCCAGTTGCTGGCTGGTTTCCAGCAGTGCCGCCTGGTTGCGTTCGTCGATGTCTGCTGCTTCGTCCAGGTAGTACGGCAGGCGAATACGCCCAGCCAGGTCGCGGTCCATCAGGTGCAGCAACAGGTACATGTTGGTCAGCGCCTTGATGGTCATGGTGGTGCCGTTGGACGCCGCACCGTCGATGTCGGCGTGGATGATCGGCTGGCCATTGACCTTGGTGATCTCGAACGCCAGCTCGAACAGGTCCTTCAGGCCCAGCTGGTTGTGGTTGGCCGCCACCAGCCGTGCCAGGTACTCCTTGGCCTCTTCGTTCTTGTTGTCCTGATCGGCACTCTGGGTCAGGTCGAAGACCGACAGGGTTTCGCCTTCTTCGTACTGGCCGGCACTGTGGATAATCTGGTCGATGTGCTTGAGCGCTTCCTTGTTCGGCGCCAGTACCACGCGGAAGCTTTCCAGGTTGGACACCTGGCGCTTGTTGATCTCGCGGTTGAACAGGGCCAGCTGGTGCTCAAGGCTGTCGTAGTCGCTGCGGATGTTGCGCAGGGTTCGGGCGATGTCGGTGACCGCAGCGCGACGTGCCTTGGCCAAGGTCAGGGCTTCGTCGGTACGGTGCGCGTAGGCGTTCACCAGCAGTTGCAGGCGGCGTTCCATGTCGTCTTCGCTGTCGAACTTGGCCACGCCTTTGAGGCGCACCTGGGCGTACAGCGCCTCGATCTGGTTGTCCACTCGCTGCAGGCCTTGCCAGCTGTCCTGGTAGTCATTGAGCAGCGGCAGCAGGTTGTCCATCGAGTCGTCGATGGCTTCCATGTATGGCGTGCCGTAGGGCAGGTCGGCCGGCAGCAGCTGGCGACGGCGCAGGGCGTCTTCCAGGGTGCGTTGCTTGGACTCGAGGTCGCCGAGCTGACGGCCGACCAGTTGCAACTTGGCTGACAGCTGCTGGACGCGCTCGGTGAAGGCGTCGCTGGAGCGCTTGAGTTCGTCCTGGGCCGCTTCCAGCTGCGAGAGCTGTTCCAGCTTCTCGGGCTCTTCGGCGGTGAGGGTTTGGCTACGGCGGAAGTCTTCCAGCGCCTTCTGCGCGTCCAGCACTTCCTGGTACAGGGTTTCGGTCTGCGCTTTGGACGCGGAGCGGTCGGCGGCCACGGCCTGCTGGGTCTTGAGCTGCTTGAGTTCTTTTTCCAGGCGCTCTTTCTGGTCGCGCAGGGCGGCGCGGTCGGCCAGGGCCTGCAGGGCCGGTGGGTCGATGTGGGTCAGGTCGATGGCCAGGCCTGGGGCCTCGAAGCGCTCGCCCTTGAAGCCGTCCAGCACCGCTTCCAGCGATTTTACCCACAGGTCGCTGTCGTCCAGCTCGATGCCGCGGTCGCCCAGCGGCAGGCTGAACAGCGCACCGTTGAACAGGCGCATCAGGCGGTCGACGTCCTGCTGCGAGAACTCCTCGCGCAGGCGGGCATAGCTGTTGTTGTCAGCGTGATCCAGCTGCTGCTTGACCTGCTTCAGGCGTTTTTCCAGGTCGCGTACGCGCTCGTCGAGGTCTTCGGCACTGAACTGCCGTGACTGGGCCAGCGCGCCGGCCAGCTCGTCGTGGGCATCTTTGGCTGCCAGCAGTTGCTGCTCCAGTACCTTGACGTCATCGACCAGCGCAAAGCGGTGCTTGAGCACCGACAGCTCGCCTAGCCAGCGCTGGATACCGGTAATTTCACGCTCCAGGCGCATCAGCTCCTGGGTGCCGCCGCGCTGGTCGTTCTGCAGGCGGTCCTGCTCGCCACGGTAGTGCTCGGACTGGATGACCAGCTCTTCCTTGCGCGCCATGGCGTATTCCTGCCAGGTGCCCAGCAGGGTGTCGAGCACAGGCGAAATGCGGTGCAGCTTGCCACGCAGGATGTCGCGCTGGGCCACGCCACCGGCCAGGGCCTCGACCAACGGGCCGGCAGCCACCAGGGCGTTGTAGTCCTGCTCCATGCGGCGTACGTCGCGGAAGGCTTCCTCGCACGCAGCGATGTAGTCGACGCTGCCCGAGCGCAGGCTGTGCTCGAAGGCGTCGAGGAACAGCTGCTTGAGCTTGGCGGCGGTGATCTCACGCATGTGCAGCAGGTTGATGAACAGCGCGCGGAAGGTTTTCAGGCTTTGCTCGCTGGTGGAGCGCAGCGGGATCATGGTCAGGTCCAGCGGCACCGAAGTGTGTCCGCCCACCAGCAGCCGGCGCAGTTCGTCCGGCTTCAGTTCGTAAGCCTTGATCCCCAGGCGTTCAAGGTTGGTGAACAGCTCTTTCTGACGCAGGCAGGTGTCGTTCTTCTGGTAGTGGGCCAGGTCCAGTTCGCCCTTGTAGGCGAAGAACTGGTGGCCGAAACCGCCACCCGGGCCGCGCCCGACCACACCAATCACGTGCGTGCCGTGGGGCAGGCTCAGTTCGCAAAGAATGTACGACGTGTCGCTGGCGAAGTAGAAGCGGCGCGATTGCTCAAGGCTGTACTTGCCGAAACTCATGTCCGACATACGTGCCAGGATCGGGAACTGCAGGGCATTGATCGAAGCCGATTTACCCAGGTTGTTGGCGCCGTATACCGACAGCGGGTGCTCCAGCGGGAACAGGCCAAGGCTGTAGCCGGCGGTGTTGAGCAATGCGAAGCGGCGGATGCCGTAGCGTTCCTGGCTCATGCGTCAATCTCCTGTTGCTCTTCGCGGATGGCCCGGGCCAAGGCGTCCTCTTCGCTTTCCTCGCCCTGGAAAGGCGTGAGGTCGAGCGGGTCGTCGGTACGGTTGAGTTCTTCGGCGCTTTCTTCCTCGACCAGTACCGGGGTCGGCAGCGGCAGGGCGCTGTGCAGGGTGGCGGCCAGGTCGCGGTCCTGCTGCACCGAAAGGCACACATCGAGGAAGCGATGCATGGGCGGCAGGAAGCGGTAGATGCCGCCTTCCTCATGGGCGAAGCCGAGTTGGGTCATGCGGCGCAGGATTTTTTCTTCCAGCTCGTCCACGGTCTGCACTTCGGCCTGCAGGAACAGGTCGCGGTACTTGTCCAGCAGCGAGGGCAGTTCGTCGCGACCGATGCTGCCGCCATCGAGCACGGCCATCGGGTCGCGGCCCTGGTCAGCAAGGTGCTCGACCAGGATGAAGGTGAACAGCGACAGGCGCTGCGCGGTCTTGTTGACCTGCGCGGCGGTCATGTCGGGCACGAAGTAATAGAAGCCACGGGTATCGCACACCAGCTCGAAGCCCAGGGCCTTGAACAGGGTGCGGTACTGGTCCTGGAAGTTCGACAGCTGGGCGTACAGCTCAGGGTCGCGCCGGCTGACGTGGAAGCCTTTGAACAGCTCGCGGAAGATCGGCGCGAGCTGGGACAGTTCGGAAAGATCAAGATGCATGGGCTGGGCTCGCGTTGGGTTCGGTAGGCGCGCTAGGGGCGTCTTCGCGGCTGGAGGTCAGGGCGAACGAATGCAGGCTGACCAAATGTTCCTGAGTGGTGTATTCGCGGCGGTCGAGGCGTTCGCGCTTGAAGCGCTTTTCCCGCGACAGGCGCGAGAACCAGTACAGCAGCTCGTCGGTGGCGCCTTCGGGCTCCTGCTCCAGCAGCCAGACCATCAAGTCGGGCAGTGGCAGGGCCTGTTCGCAGCGTTCGGCCATTTCCTTGACCGTGCGCGGGGCACGGGGCAGGGCGCCGGACTGGGTCTTGTGGGCTTTGGGGAAGCGCGCCGGTTTGGGCTCGAAGCGGGCCAGTGCGTAAACGTAGGCCTCGACCTGGCTGGCACTGCCAAGGAAGGTGCTTTGCGGGCGGGTGAACATCGGCATGGCCGCCTGCGGCACGGCATCGATGCCCTTGCGCCGGATCACCGACAGGGCCAGTGCAGCGCCGCGGGTCACGGCGTTGTGGCGGCGGGCTTCTTCGCGCAGCGGCAGCAGCAGTTCGCGGGCGTGGCGCAGGGTCAACTGGGCGCTGGTCTGCATTTCCAGAATGCGCGCGTGGGTGCGCAGCAGCATGTCGTCGTCGACCAGGTGGCCCAGGCGCGCCTGTTCGCCCAGCAGTTTCAGCAGCACGGTCTCGACCTTGCGTACACCCTGTTCGAAGGCGCCGTCGGCGTTGACCAGCTGGATCATCGGCTCGACGTATTCGTCCCAGGTGGCCAGCACTTCGGCATAACGCTGGCGCAGCGGAATCTGGCGGTTGCTGGTCTTGGCCCGTTCGGCCACGGCCACCAGTGCCTGCTCGTCGTTGTCGAGCTTTTTCAGCACATCGCGCACACGCATGTCGAGCAGGCGCAACTGGCGTGCCAGGTCGTCGCTGTCGCGGTTGTCGAAGGCATCCTGGATGTGCCCGGCCAGGCGCTCCAGGTGGCGCAAGTAGGCTTCGATCTCCAGGCACAGGCCCAGCCGGTGTTCGCGGCGCAGGTAGGCGAGGAAGTCGTGGATCTGCGCGTTGAGCTCGAAACGGTTCGGGCTCTTGGCCACCGGGACCAGGATATCCAGGCGGATCCACACGTCGAGTAGCTGGGTGATGTCCTGCGGGGTGCTTTCGAGCTGCTGGCGGGCCACATGCTGGCGCAGTTCGACCAGGCTCAGGGTGCCCTGGTCGAAACGCTCGCACAGCGGCTCGATCAGGGCCCAGTGTTCGGCTAGGGCGCGCAGGACGCGCTTGGGTTCGATCATTGGCTTCGACTCGTTGCCAAGAAAAAGGGGGCGATTGTACTGCATTCGCGGGGGTGGTTTTTACCCCTTGGTCTGTAATGAGAGATAACCTTTAGGTTTGTGGGTGTATGTCGTTGTTCTAGTGGCACTCGTGAGATCGAGCGCCGCCCGCGCGGCGCTCGGTCTGATAGGCGCTGCAAAAACCACGGCGTACACGTTAGAATGCCCAATTGCCTTCACCCCCTCGGATATCCGCCCCTTGCTGACCGAACCCCGTCGCCGCGCCTACCTTTCCGCCATGCAAGTGGTGCACTGGCTGCCGCGCGCCGAGCTGCCGTTCGCCGCACCGTCGCGGCCCGAGCTGCTGCTGCCGGTTGTGCCAGTCGAGGACATCGATTTCGAGGTCAGGCCGGCATCGGTAACCAACGAAGCGCCTGTCACCCCCCAGGCCCGCTCCGGCGAGCGGCCGAAAATCGAGATCCCACGCCCGGGCAGTGTGGCAAAACCCGCCGTCAAGCCTGCCGAGGCACAAGAGCAGCCCGCTGCTCCGCGCCCGGCACCGGTGCCGCCACCGCGCTTCTCGCTGCAGTTGTTGCGCGCCGGCAGTTGCCTGCTGCTGGTTGAACTGGCCACCGGTCAGCCCTTCCAGAGCCGCGATCCGTCCTATCTGCTGCTCAAGGACATGCTGCGCGCCGCCGGCCTGCCCGACGCCCCGCAGATCATCGGCGAGCCGGTACGCTGGCCACTGTTGGTGCGCGGCAACATGGACCAGGGGCCGGAGGCTGCGCGCGATTTCGTCCAGGGCTTCGTTCAGGCGCGCCTGGAAGACGCCCCGTGTACCTGTCTGTGGCTGGTCGGCCTGCCGGCACTGCGTTTTGCCGCCAATGTCGACGCCGACGCCTATTACCAAACCCTGACGCTCGACAGCCTGGGCGACGCCTGGGCATTGCCGGGCCTTGAACTGTTGATGGACGAGCCGCAGCGCAAGGCGGACGTCTGGAAAGCCATGCGCCAGCTGATGGCGCGCTGGAAGAGCGTTGAATGAGTGACTCGATCAGCTTCCGCCCGATGACCGAGGCGGATCTGGATGCCGTACTTAAGATCGAATATGCCGCATTCAGTCATCCCTGGACCCGTGGAATCTTTCAGGATGCGCTCAAGTCGTACGAAGTCTGGCTGATGTTCGATGGCCAGCAGCAAGTGGGCCATGGTGTGATCAATGTGATCATCGATGAAGCGCACCTGCTCAACATCACCGTAAAACCGGAAAACCAAGGCTGCGGCCTGGGCCTGCGCCTGCTCGAACACCTGATGGCCCGGGCCTATCAGCTCAATGGCCGCGAATGCTTCCTGGAAGTACGCGCCAGCAACCAGTCGGCCTATCGTTTATACGAACGTTACGGCTTCAACGAAATTGGCCGCCGCCGCGACTATTATCCGATCGCCGGCGGCCGTGAAGACGCCCTGGTGATGGCCTGTACCCTGTTCGAAGACTGACTTTCCAGCGGCTTACCCCGTCACGCAGGCACCCCTCTGCTTCGGCCACCCGCTGACGCTGCAGTAACGGTTGCGCGTTGAACTAGTATGAGTTCCGGTGAGAGCGCAGGCTTTGTTCTCTGCAGGGACGGATAAAGAATGAGAAAACTGCTTTTGGCAGCGGGCTTGTGTTTAGCGAGTGTTGCCCACGCTGACGAGCGCGACGTGTGGATGTTCGCCCAGTGGGCGGGTGATCATCAAACCCGCCCTTTCCGCGAAATGCTGGTAGATGCCCGGCTTTACGGTGTAGTGCCAATTCACCAGTTGCTGCGCTCGGCTTCGGACTGGAAACTGTGCCACGCATCGCCTTTCGCTGTACCGCCCCCCGGCAATTGGGCGGCTGTACGCTCGACCCTCGCGTTGATCAGGGCACTCGACGATCAAGGCATCCTGCGCCAGTTCGAGGTGGTTTCGGCTTACCGTGAGCCGCGCCTGAACGCCTGTGCGGGCGGGGCAGCCAACAGTGCGCATACCCGCGCGTTCGCCGTCGATATACTGCTGCCGGCCTGGGCCGACCCCAATCCGCTGTGCCGTTTCTGGCAGCAGCACGGCCAAGTCTGGAACATGGGCCTGGGCCGCTACCCGTCAGGCCGCATTCATGTGGATACCGCCGGCTATCGCACCTGGGGCGGCGATGGCGGTGCGGGGTCGTCGTTCTGCGTCAAACCCAAATGAGCCAGGCAACCCCGGCATTCGTCCATTAGCCACTCTGCGAAGCGCTGGCACTTGCTGCTGTCGGCCAGAGGCTGTGGGCTAAGCAGGTGGTAGGCCGAGCCATCGCGCACAAAACCGTACGGTGCCTGCAATTGCCCGCTGTCGAGTTCGTCGCACACCATCAGGGCTGAGGCCATGGCCAGGCCCAGGCCGGCGTTGGCGGCCTGGATCGACAGGTAGAAATGCTCGTAGTCGCTGCGTTCGCAGTGCCGCGCCTGTTGGCCGCTCAGGCGCAGCCAGGTGGGCCAGGCAGCAGGGCGTGTGGTGCTGTGCAGCAGCCGTTGGCCATCGAGTCTGGCGCTGGCGGCGGGGAGGCACACCGGGCCGATCCATTCATCGCAGACCTTCTGGTTGAACAGCTGGTTATTCCAGTGGAAGTCGTCACGGCGGATGGCCATGTCGACCCCACTGCGGGCGAAGTCCGGCGGCCCGCCGGCAGCCACCAGGTGTAACTGCAGGTCGGGATGGGTGGCATGGAAGCGCGGCAGGCGCGGGATCAGCCAGCGCATGGCGATGGTCGGTTCGCAGGACAGCACAAGCACATTGTCGCGGACCTGGTGCTGCAAACGCTGCACGGCGCCTTCCAGCTGCTCGAAGATCGCCTGGGTGGTGCCATGCAGGGCGCGGCCGGCAGGGGTGAGGAAAATGGCCCTGTTGCGCCGTTCGAACAGTTCCACGCCAAGGCTTTCTTCCAGCAGGCGTATTTGGCGGCTGACCGCGCCGTGAGTGACGTGCAAGTGCTCGGCGGCGCGCACGAAGCTCTCGGTCTGGGCGGCAATGTCGAAGTAGCGGAAGGCGTTGAGTGGCGGCAGTTTCATGATTTCCCTGTTCAGCTGTGCCGGCCTCTTCGCGGGTAAACCCGCTGCTACATGGCCACATAGTTCCCTGCAGGAGCGGGTTTAGCCGCGAAGAGGCCAAGGCAGGCTGTACGTATCTGTGAGCAAAACTATCAGATTCATCTCAGCATAAATCGATTTTTCCGCATCTGTAAGCGCTCGATAATCGGCGGTCTGTGCATTTCCATCGCCTATCGAGAGCCCTCAGCATGACCGAACTCATCGCCGTCGCCCTGTTTACCCTGCTCGCCGTCATCAGCCCTGGCGCCGATTTCGCCATGGTCACCCGCAGCAGTTATGCGCAGGGCCGCAAGGCCGGGCTGGCGGCCGCCATAGGTATCGCACTGGGGGTGCAGGTGCATGTGTTGTACACAGTGTTGGGCATTGCCGTAATCATCAGCCAGAGCCCGGCGCTGTTCCTCGTCATGAAAGTGCTGGGTGCGGGCTACCTGATCTACCTCGGGTACAAGTCATTGACCAACACCCGACGCATCAGCCTGGACGGGGTTGGCCAGTCTGCTGCCAGCGTACTGCAAGCGCTGCGCACCGGCTTTTTGACCAACGCCCTCAACCCCAAGACCCTGTTGTTTGTCATCAGTGCCTTCACCCAGGTGGTACAGCCTGGCAGCCCGCTGACGCTGAACTTCGCCTACGGTGCGTTCATGTCCGTTGCCCATTGGCTATGGTTCAGCCTGGTGGCGGTATTTTTTTCCAGCACGGCATTGCGCAAGGCGATGATCGAACGGCAAGTGCTGGTGGACCGGGCCATTGGTCTGGCATTGATCGGGCTTGGCCTGGCTGTGGCGGTGACCGGAATACGTTAAGGCGACGATAGCAGCGCCGAAACCTGTGGTTCGGCGCCCGGCTGCTGCTGGATGGGTTAGCGCGGGCACCAGCAACTTTTTCGCAGGCAAAGAAAAAGGGCTTACCTTGCGGTAAGCCCTTCGTCTTGTTTGGTGGCTACACAGGGACTTGAACCCCGGACCCCAGCATTATGAATGCTATGCTCTAACCAACTGAGCTATGTAGCCGATGGCGCGCATTATTCTCTTGAACGCCCCCTCTGTCAACACTCATTTCAAAAAAAATTTGCACGCTTTCAAAAACTTAGCGGCCAGCCCCGGTTTTAGCGCACCACAAGCCAGTGCCCGAGCACACCCAGCAACTGCAGCTGCTGGGCTGCAGCCAGGGATTGCAGGCTTTGGCCAGGCCGGTCGAGGTTGAAATCGCCGCTCACACGGCGATGAGCCACGTGTTCATCCATGATCCACAGACGCTGCCCTTGGTAACCGGCAAGGCGCTCCAGCACCTGCCTCAATGGCATGTCTGTGGCTTTAAGGCGGCCGTTGCGCCAACTGTCAGCGGTTTTCAGATCAGCCTTACGCACCGGGTCGATGCGTGTGTCATCGAAGGTTACCCGCTCACCTGCCGAGACCATTCGCTGCTCACCCCCCTGGGTGACCATGGCCTTGCCACTGAATACCACGAGTTCGTCACGCCCTGCATGGCGGGCTATCTGCAAGCGAGTGCCGTATACCTGGATGCGTGCGTTGCCCACTTCCACGTCCATGGCCCGCCCGTCGAGCACGACTTCCATATGCACCTGGCCCTGCACCAGGTGCAGTTGGCGGGTGCGGCCGCGCAGGTCGACGTTCATCGCGCTGGCGCTGTCCAGGTTCAATGTCGTGCCATCCGCCAAGCGTATGCTGCGGCGCTCTCCCACATCGGTGTGCAGCTCGCTGGCCAGACGCTGTATCAGCGGCCAGTACAGGTAAGCAGCAGCGCCTAACCCTAGCAAGAACACAAGCGCCAACCCTTTACCCAGGTGACTGCGACGGACAGTGACATGCCGTGGGCGAGGGCGGGCAGGTGCGGGTTGCAGCTGTTGCCAGAACGTCTCCAGCTCGGCGTAGGCGTGGGCGTTCTCTTGTACCTGGCACCAGGCTGCAAATGCCTGGCGCTGGGTTTCGTCGCAACCGGGCTGGCGCAGCAACGAAAACCACGCCAGCGCTTCCTGTTGTGGGTCGGGCTGCAGCTGCTTGGCGGACATCGGGCTCATGGGGGCGGTCTGCTCACGATAGGGGCCGTTTGGCCTAACGATGACAGGAGTCATTGGCAGAGGATGCTAATTATATTGAGAACCATTTTCAAGCGCGTGGCGACAGGGGGATAAAAAAGGTAGCTATGTATCTATTTGATTCCTGATAATCGGATCCCAAACCAGAGGACGGAGATTCAGGCAAATGGCCACCAGTAGTGCCTCCACCGCATCCACCCCGGCAGCGGCAAGCCAAGCCTCGCCGATGGTGATGCGCATCATCGGTTTCTGCGCCTTGGCGCATTTGATCAACGACCTGATCCAGTCGGTGCTGCCGGCGATCTACCCGATGCTCAAGGCCAACTACGACCTGAGCTTCGCCCAGATCGGCATGATCACGCTCACGTTCCAGATCACCGCCTCGCTGTTGCAGCCTTGGGTCGGCTTCTTCACCGACCGCCGGCCCACGCCAAATCTGTTGCCGCTAGGCACCCTGTGCACGTTGGTGGGGATCGTGATGCTGGCCTTCGTTGGCAGTTTCCCGATGATCCTGCTGGCGTCGGCGCTGGTGGGCATTGGCTCGTCGACCTTCCACCCGGAAACCTCGCGTATTGCACGGCTGGCCTCGGGCGGGCGCTTCGGCCTGGCCCAGTCGACCTTCCAGGTCGGTGGCAACACCGGCTCCGCTCTGGGTCCGCTGCTGGCAGCGGCCATCGTCATTCCGTTCGGCCAGACCCATGTGGCCTGGTTCGGCCTGGCCGGGCTGTTCTTCCTCGGCGTTACCCTGATGCTGCGCGGCTGGTACAAGGAGCACCTCAATCAGGCCAAGGCGCGCAAGACGGTTCAGGCCACCCACGGCATTTCGCGCAATCGGGTAATTGCGGCGCTGATCGTGCTGGGCTTGCTGGTGTTCTCCAAGTACTTCTACATGGCCAGCTTCACCAGCTACTTCACCTTTTACCTGATCGAGAAGTTCGGTGTGTCGGTGGCCAGCTCGCAGCTGCATCTGTTCCTGTTCCTCGGCGCGGTGGCGGCGGGCACCTTCTTCGGCGGGCCGATCGGTGACCGTATCGGGCGCAAGGCTGTGATCTGGTTTTCGATACTGGGCGTGGCGCCGTTCACGCTGGCGCTGCCGTATGCCGACTTGTTCTGGACCACGGTGCTGAGCGTGGTGATCGGCTTTATCCTGGCTTCTGCGTTTTCTGCGATCGTGGTGTATGCGCAGGAACTGGTGCCGGGCAGCGTGGGCATGATTGCCGGGATCTTCTTTGGCCTGATGTTCGGTTTTGGCGGCATTGGTGCTGCGCTGTTGGGGTACGTAGCGGACCTGCGTGGTATCGAATACGTGTATGGGTTGTGCTCGTTCCTGCCATTGTTCGGGTTGTTGGCGGTGTTTCTGCCAAGTACAGGTAAACGCTGAACGCGCCGGGGGCCTGGCAGAGGCCCCTGGGCAATTGACGAGCCCCCCCGGAGGTGGCTAGAGTGCCGCCTCTTTTTTCAATCACCTGCGTAGTAGCCAAAGCAATGCGCCGTACCCAGTCCCTCCCACACGCCCGCCAGCCTGCCTTCCAGGCACTGCGTCGTGCATGGCCGAGTGACACGGTGCTCAAGCGCCGCCGCAGCGTGCTGTTTGCCTTCACCTTCTCGCCACACCTCGCCTGAACGGATCTGCGCTTTAGCGTCGCTCGCCGTCTCGGCGTGCGCGCCTGTTTCTGCACGTCTTTTCGGTTTGCCAGGGGTGGTACATGAACATGCGTTTATTGGCGGGCTTGTTGTTCGCCGTTTCTGTCGTGGGTTTCAGTTTGGGGGCCAGCTTGCCGCTGGTGTCGTTGCGCCTGCATGAAGCGGGGGCGAGCACACTGGAAATCGGCATCATCTCGGCCATCCCTGCCGCCGGCATGATGCTCTCTGCTTTTCTGGTCGACATCTGCTGCCGCCATCTCACCCGGCGCACTATCTATCTGCTGTGTTTCAGCCTGTGCACGGTCAGCATCGCCTTGCTCGAGTCCGCGTTCGGCTCGTTGTGGCTGCTGGCGTTGCTGCGCCTGGGCCTGGGGCTTGGCATGGGGATCGCCATCATCCTCGGCGAGTCGTGGGTCAACGAACTGTGCCCCGAACATAACCGCGGCAAGATCATGGCCCTGTACGCCACCAGCTTTACGGGCTTTCAGGTGCTGGGCCCGGCCATGCTGGCAGTGTTGGGCGCCGATAGCCCGTGGATCACGGGTGTCGTCACGGTCTGTTATGGGCTGGCGTTGCTGTGCATTGTGCTGACGGTGCCTAACGACCATGTCGAGCACGAAGAGGGCGAAAAAAGCTTCGGCCTGGCCGGGTTCTTCCGTGTGGCACCGGCGTTGTGCATGGCGGTGCTGTTCTTCTCGTTCTTCGATGCCGTGGTGCTGTCGCTGCTGCCGGTGTACGCCACCAGCCATGGCTTTGCCGTTGGCGTGGCGGCGTTGATGGTGACGGTGGTGTTTGCCGGCGACATGCTGTTCCAGCTGCCGCTGGGCTGGCTGGCCGATCGGGTTGAGCGCACAGGGCTGCACCTGGCGTGCGGGCTGGTGGCGATGGTGATCGGCATCGGTTTGCCTTGGCTGCTGAATCTGACCTGGCTGCTGTGGCCGCTGCTGGTGGTGCTGGGCGCGGTGGCGGGGGGCATCTATACCTTGGCGCTGGTGCTGATCGGGCAGCGCTTCAAGGGCCAGGACCTGGTCACTGCCAACGCCAGTGTGGGCTTGCTCTGGGGCGTAGGCAGCCTGGTCGGGCCGCTGGTCAGTGGGGCGGCCATGAATGTCGCGCCCCACGGTTTGCCCATGGCGCTGGCCCTGATGGCCGGGCTGTTCGTGTGCTTTGCCAGGCAGTCATACCGGCGCCGTGGGCGGATGCGGGCTGTGGCGCAGTGATATCCCTTTACGCCGCGCCGATGCTGACCCAATAGCGCGTTCGGTACTCGACCCGCACGGGCAGGCTGCGGGTGAGCAGTTGCAGGATTTGCCCGGTGTCAGCCAACTGATAGGTGCCGGAAACCTTCAAGCCCGCCACTTCTGGAGCGCAGCGCAACAGGCCCGGTCGGTAGCGGCCGAGTTCGCTGACAAACTCGGCAAGCGGCATCTGCTGCACGCTGAGCACACCTTCGGTCCAACCCCAGGGGTCGTTGTGCAGTGTTCTGGCCTGAATGCTGCCGTTGGCGCTGACTTGCAAGGTTTCACCGGGCAGCACCTGCCTCGCTGAGGCCGAGGCAGGGAACAGCGTGACTTCGCCACGCCGCACCGACAGCAGCAGGCCCTGGCTGTTTTCGCGCAGCAACAGCTGGCCATCGAAGGTGGTCAGCGGGCCGACACGGGTGGCGACGTGGAACGGGCGGTTGTCCTTGGGGTTGCTGTCCAGGCTGACCTCGCCATGGATCAGTTTCAGCTGGCGTTGGTCCGCACTGTAGTGCAAGTCGATGGCACTGGCAGTGTTGAGCTGGATGCGGCTGCCGTCACTGCCTTGCCATTGGCGCCGTTCACCGGTGGCGGTGCTGGTGTCGGCCAGCAGCTGTGGCAGGCCTAGCGGTTCGCGCGCGGCCCAGCCCAGGCTGCCGCCCACGGCCAACAGCCCCAGTAACTTCAGGTGGTCCCTGCGGCTGGCTTTGGGGTGCTGGCTAGCGTCCAGGGTGCGCCGGCTCAGGTCCTTGGGCAGCCCGGCCAGTTCATCGCCCAGATGACTGACCCGCTGCCAGGCCAGGCGGTTGTGTGGGTGGCTGGCCAGCCAGTGTTGAAACTGCTGCTCGGTGCGCGGGCTGGGGGTGTCGAAACGCAGCTTCACCAGCCAGTCGATGGCCTGATCGACCTGCGCCTGTGCGGGCGTACCATCAGGCATCGGCATAGCGCAACCGGTAGCAGACGCCCAGGGCCTTGGCCAGATCGCGCTCAACGGTGGCCCTGGACACCTCCAGACGTTGGGCAACCTGCACGATGCTCAAACCGTCTAGCTGGGCCAGCAGGAACGCTTGGCGGACGCGCGGTTTCAACTGGTGCAAGGCGCGGTCGAGGCGTTCCAGGCTATCGAGGATGACAAGCTTATCCTCTTCGCTGGGCACTTCTGCTTCGGGCAGGTGAGCCAGGCTCTCCTGGTAGGCCCGCTCCAGCGCGCGGCGGCGGAACTGGTCGATCATCAAACCACGGGCGATGCTGCTGAGGTAGGCGCGCGGTTCTTTGAGCGGCGACACGTGGCGGGCGCGCAACAACCGCACGAAGGTATCCTGGGCCAGGTCTGCGGCATGTTCACTGCAACCGACCCGGCTGCGTAACCAGCCACGCAACCAGGCATGGTGAGACTGGTAGAGCAGAGCGACCTCGGTGGGCTTGAGCGTGTCGTTGATCTGCATCGTAGAGAAGGCCCAGTCCAGTGATGTGTGCGATTGTGAATAGTTCTCAATTCTATGCGGGGAAGATGGCGCCGAGCAATGGCATGCCAAAGATTAGCTGCGCAAGAACCGGCGTTTGCCCGATGAACGGCTGCGCTAAGCTGGACCTGCAATCGACTTGATGGAGGTGCCATGATGCTGGCCGACCTTTCGCCTGAGGCCTATCACGAGGCCACGCAACACCTGGCGGCACTTGACCCGGACTGGTCGCGGCATATCGCAGCGATCGGGCCCTGCCTGCACCAGGCTACGCCGGGACGTGAGCCTTATGAGGCATTGGTGCGGGCGATTGCCTACCAGCAACTGCACGCCCGCGCCGCCGAGGCGATCCTGGGGCGTTTGCTGGCACTGTTCCCGGCAGATGATTTTCCGCAGCCAGAGCAGTTGTTGGCGGTAACCCCGGAAACCCTGCGTGCCTGCGGCTTTTCGGCGAGCAAGCTGGTGACGGTCCAGGGCATTGCTCAAGCCACCCTGGAGGGCTTGGTACCGACGCGGGAGCAGGCGTTAACCATGGCTGACGAGGCGTTGATCGAACGCCTGGTGGCGTTGCGTGGGGTAGGGCGGTGGACGGTGGAGATGCTGCTGATCTATAGCCTGGGGCGTTCTGACATTCTGCCGGTGGACGATTTTGGCGTGCGCGAGGGGTATCGGCGGCTCAAAGGGCTGGAGACGGCGCCGACTCCGGCGCAAATGCGTTCGCTGGGCGGCGCTTGGCGGCCGTTTCGTACCGTGGCGGCCTGGTACCTGTGGCGGGCCTGAGGTTTTTGCATCGCCCGTACAGGCAACAACATATCCGGGAATCGAAGATGAACCCCTACACCACCCCCGACCAACGCTGGCAAGCCGTAGAGAGCCGCGACACTGCCGCCACAGGCCACTTTGTCTACGCCGTACGTACCACTGGCGTCTACTGCCACCCCGGCTGCAAATCACGCCAGGCCAAGCGCGTGAACGTCGAGTTCTACGACACTGCCGCGGCTGCCGAGGTTGCCGGCTACCGTGCTTGCAAACGCTGTATCAGCAAGGCCAGCGCCACCCGCCACAGCCAGCTGGTTACCCACGCCTGCCGCTTGATCGAAACCAGCGACCCCGCGCCAAGCCTCGACCAACTCAGTGCACAGCTGGCCGTCAGCCCCTTCCACCTGCATCGGCTGTTCAAGGCCGAAACCGGAGTTACCCCCAAAGCCTACGCCACGGCCTTCCGGGCCCGGCGCCTGCGTGCGCATCTGGAAGACGGCCAGCACTCTGTCACTGATGCTATTTACAACGCCGGCTACAACTCCAACAGCCGCTTCTACGAAAGCGCCGACCAGCGCCTGGGCATGCGCCCCCGGCAATACCGCGCCGGCGGTGCCGGGGCAAGCATTCACTTCGCCCTTGGGCAGTGCTCGCTGGGTGCAATATTGGTCGCCCAGAGCGACAAGGGTATCTGCGCGATTCTGCTGGGCGACGACCCCGAGGGCTTGTTGCACGAGCTGCAGGATCAGTTCCCCAAGGCCCACCTGATTGGCGGCGACAGCGCCTACGAACAGAGGGTGGCCGAAGTGATCGGTTTCGTCGAAGCGCCCGCCTTGGGCCTGGCCCTGCCGCTGGATGTACAAGGCACCGCGTTTCAGGAGCGGGTGTGGCAGGCGCTGCGTGAGGTGCCGGCCGGCAGCCGGGTCAGCTACACCGACATCGCCGAGCGCATTGGCGCCCCCAAGGCCGTGCGGGCGGTAGCCATGGCCTGCGCGGCCAACCGTATTGCCGTGGCCATCCCTTGCCACCGCGTAGTGCGCCGGGATGGCGACATCAGCGGTTACCGCTGGGGCGTGGAGCGCAAACAGCAATTGCTGAAGCGAGAAACGGCACTCTCCTGACGGCCCGAAGCCGCGTAGAATCCCCCGCCAAATCGAATTGCAAAGAGGAATATTCGATGAGGCGTGTCAGCCTTGCCCGTTATTGCCCAGGTCTGATTGCCCTGCTGGCCCTGATGCTGTTGCTTGTCAGCCCGGCCTGGTCGGCCCCGGCCACGCCATTGTCCAACTTGGCGGCTGCCGAAGCGCCCGCACTGGACGAAAACGCCAGCCTCGAACAGCTGAGTGACCGCTTGGACCTGATCCGCCAAGGCGTCACCAGCGAGGCCAACGACGACGTGCTGTCGCAACTGCGCCTGGGCGCGATGCAGGTTCAGCGTCAAGCTGATGCACTGAGTACACAGCGCACTGCCGATGTGGGAAAACTCGACGACCAGCTGAAGGTCATCGGCCCGGCCCAGCCGGACGAGGCTGCTACCCTGACACAGCAGCGCAAAGCGCTGGAGGCCGAGAAAAAGGCGCTGGTAGCCCAGCAGGATCAGGCCACCAAGCTGACCCAGTCGGCCCGTGACCTGTCCACGCAAATCGTCAACCTGCGCCGCAGCCAGTTCAACTCGCAAATCACCAGCCGTGCAGCCTCGCCGCTGAGCCCAGCCTTCTGGCAGAGCATCATCCGCCCCACCCAGGACGACGTGGCGCGCCTGCGTGACCTGCGCAGCGAGGCGGCCGATGCCATCAGCAGCGCCTTCAGCGCCGAAAACCGCTGGCTGTTCGTTGCCAGCCTGGTGGCGGCGATTCTGGTGTGGACGTTGGTGCGGCGCGTGCTTGAACGCTTGCTGGCCAGTGCCATGGTTCACTGGCTGCCGGAAGGCCGCCTGCGCCGCAGCGCCTTGGCTCTGGGCGTTAGCCTGGCAACCCTGGGCACCATCGCCGGCTCGGTGTCGTTGCTGCGCTGGGGGCTGGAAAGCAATGCACGATTGGGTTCGGATATCGCCAGCCTGACCAATCACATTCTCACCCTGGTGGTGTTCAGTGCCTTCATCACAGGCCTGGGCCGCGCCATGCTGATGCTGCAGCGTCCGTCCTGGCGGTTGCCGGCGATCCACGACGAAGTCGCCAGTGCGCTGGGCTGGTTCCCGAAGGTGCTGGCATTGGCACTGATGGTCATGATGACCATGGAGCGCATGAACAGCGTGATCGGCGCCAGCCTGGCCCTGACGGTGGCCGTCAACGGGCTGACCGCGCTGGTGGTGGCGCTCACCTTTGCAGGCGCGCTGCTGTGTTACCGCCGCACCCTGCGCAAGCATGGCCTGGAGCGCCCGACGGGCCTGGCCGGGCTGATCCCGTTCGTGATGGTCATCTGGCTGACGTTGATCCTGCTGGCACTGCTCACCGGCTACCTGACACTCGCCTATTTCCTCACCGCCAAGCTGTTGTGGGTCAGCCTGGTGATCACCTGTGCCTACTTGCTGACCACCTTCTTCGGCGACCTGTGCGAAACCCTGCTGTCACCCCGCCAGCCCGGTGGCCTGGCACTGGCGTCGACCCTGGGCCTGGCGCCTCGCCACCAGGCCCAGGCCAGTACCATACTGGCCGGCATTGGCCGCACGGTCGTGCTGTTCCTGGCACTGTTGCTGGTGTTGATGCCGTCGGGCACCAGCCCTAGCGAATTGCTGTTGAGTCTGGGCGACTGGGATGGGACCGGCGGCAAGCTGCTCGGTAACCTGAACATCGTGCCGCAGGACATCCTGCTGGCCTTGGCCATCTTCCTCGGCGGCCTGTTCGCCATCCGTGTGGTCAAGCGCTGGCTGAGCGACCGCCTGCTGCCGGAAACCGAGATGGACGCCGGCATGCGGGCCTCGCTGGTAACCCTGGTGGGTTACCTGGGTTTCCTGTTCCTGGCCATGCTGGTGATGTCGACCTTGCGTATCAACCTCACCAGCCTGACCTGGGTGGTCAGTGCCCTGTCGGTCGGTATCGGTTTCGGTTTGCAGCAGATCGTGCAGAACTTCATTTCCGGCCTGATCCTGCTGACCGAGCGCCCGGTGAAGGTCGGCGACTGGGTCAGCCTGGCGGGTGTCGAGGGGGATATCCGCCGCATCAATGTCCGCGCCACCGAGATCCAGATGTCTGACCGTTCCACGGTGATCGTGCCCAACTCGCAGTTCATCTCGCAGAACGTGCGCAACGTGACCATGGGCAACGCGCTGGGCGTGGTCAGCATTACCCTGACACTGCCGCTGGAGACCGATGCCAACCGTGTGCGTGAGCTGCTGCTGGCGGCTTACCATGAGCACGAGGCGATTCTGGATGCGCCAGCTACCTCGGTGTCGTTCAAGGACCTGACGGCCAGCGGTATGGTGATCGGTGTGAGTGGCTATGTGGCTGGGCCGCGGCAGGTATCGGGCACCCGCAGCGACCTGCTGTTCACCATTCTTGGCCGTTTGCGTGATGAAGGCATTCCACTGTCTTCGCCGCAGAGCATGGTGCTGGTGCAGGAAGGTACGCGGCCGGCTGACGAGTCGGTGTAGGCATCGGGGGGCAAGGCCCCCCAACTCAATGCTGTTTGGCCTGCCTGATACGCAGCAGTATCACCAGCAGCACCAGCAGGACTGGCGGCGCCATGGCCATCAAGCCATCGCGCGCCGTCAGTCCCAACCCCAGTACATTCAGCCCGCCATACAAAAGCTTGAACAGATTCAGCAGGTAATAGGTGATGGCGATGATCGACAGCCCCTCCACCGCTCGCTGGATTTTCACCTGGGCATCTGCCCGGGCATTGAGGCTGCGCAAGATCTCGGCGTTCTGCTCCTCCATCTCAACTTGCACCCGCGCCTGCAGCAAGTCGCCCAGGTTGGCCACGTTCTTCGCCAACTGCTCCAGCCGTTGCTCGGTGGCTGCGCAGTAGCGCACGGTCGGCTTGAACCGGCGCTCGATGAATACCCCAAGGCGCTGGCAGTCACCCACATGGCTTTCCCGCAACTCCCCCAGGCGTTCGAACACCAGCTGTGCGTAGGCCTGGGTGGCGCCAAAGCGGTGACGGGTTTTTACTGTGCGGCTTACAACCTGACGTGACAGGTGGGCAATGGCTTCCAAGAGCCCCTTGGAATCATGGCCATCGACCCCGGCACTGCGCTCGGAGAGGCAGACCAGGGTCTTGTCGAAGGCATCCAGTTCCTGGCTCAGTTGCTTGGCCGTGCTCAGGGTCAGCGAAGCCATCATGCGGTACGTCTCGATTTCCAGCAGGCGGCGGATCATGCGGCCCTGGCGGTAGGCATTGAGGCGCCTGTTGATGAACAGGAAGCGGTTGGTGCCATCCTCGGTCAGGCGGAAGTCGCTCCACACCACCGCATCGCCACCACCCACGCACGAGCCGCACGGGTCTTTGAAACCGTAGTGGGCCAGGTTCAGGTCCTGTTCGTGACGTACCAGCACCTGCACTGCATTGATCACCTGCGCCGCCTGCGGCGCAATCGCCTCGGCCAGCACCGGCGGTAGGGTTTGCCATGTGGTATCGGCTGTGGTGCATGGCACAACCAGCGTCAACGTGAAGAACTCGGTGTGCCGCTCCCATTTGAACGGGTGGCCATCCATGTCAGTGATGCCTTGTGCGGCACCGGTGTCCGAAACATCAGGGCAGCAGCGTTGTAGCAATGCTGTACAGGCAGCATCGCCGCCGAGCAAGGCCAGGTGGAAGACATGCGCCGGGCCGTCGAAATAGAGTGACGGACGGGCGTGCAGTTCATTGTGCAAGGCGGTGCGTTGAGGGTGCATGGGTGGTCCGGCCTGGTGTTGTGATTATGGGGGTACCAGGAAGTGGGACTTTGCGGGCACTGGAGAAAGTCACGCGGGGGGAATGTTTGTATGGCCTGTACCGGCCTCTTCGCGGGTGAACTGCTCGTGGGCGCTCAACAGTTGAAAAGCCTTCGCGGTCGCCTGTAGGCGCGGGTTTACCCGCGAAAGGGCCGGCCCTGCTGGCCAATTTCCACCGGCCGCTCACCGTCGCAGCCGCCACCGTATTCGCGGGTAAACCCGCTCCTACACACGCACAGGTCGTTGTAGGCGCGGGTTTACCCCCGAACACCGGCAGAGCCGGTGCCATCCACCGCGTTGGTTTCTTCGCGGGCATGCCCGCTCCCACAAGATGACCACAGGCCTGAGGTGTTGTGGATTACCTGTGGGGGGTTACCCGCGAGGAGGCCGGAAAACCATAGATTTCGCCTTGCCCCACGGTTTGATGATTAATCACCTCGATTTCAAAGCCTTTCCAGGCATTGCCGCCGTTGAAGCTGCAGGTTGCTGCCTGTCGACTGACACCGGTGAGAAGCTTCAAGGCGGCCCCTTGCGATATCAGCCCAGACAGCGGGTTACATGCTTGACCGACTGATAGGCTGACAACCCCCAAGGCCCCAGCTCACGGCCGATCCCGCTGCCCTTGGTGCCCCCCCAGGACGTTTCGACGAACACCGCCTGCACCGAGTTGATCCACACATGG
Organism: Pseudomonas sp. CIP-10; assembly: GCF_020911845.1. Classification (NCBI taxonomy): domain Bacteria; kingdom Pseudomonadati; phylum Pseudomonadota; class Gammaproteobacteria; order Pseudomonadales; family Pseudomonadaceae; genus Pseudomonas; species Pseudomonas sp. CIP-10. The sequence continues at coordinate 850,227 of NZ_CP087160.1, forward strand.
CCAACCTCCAGCGCATCGGCCACGCGCTCGGCGCGTTCCAGGTCGGCGGAGCACACCGTGGCGACCAGCCCGAAGCGGCTGTCATTGGCTTCGGCAATGGCCTGTTCCTCGGTGGCAAAGCGCCGTGCGCAGAGCACCGGGCCAAAGATTTCCTCGGTCCACAGGCGGCTGTCTTTCGGCACATCGGTATACAGCGTCGGGCTGACGAACCAGCCTTCACGGTCCAGTGCATGGCCGCCAGCCAGGCACTGCAAACCTTCTTCCCGCGCCGTGGCAAAGTAGCTGGCCACCTTCAGCCATTGCGCCTGGCTGGTCAGCGGCCCCATGTCGACCTCTTCGGTCAAAGGATTACCCACCCGCAGGTTTTCCAGTGCCGCCTGCAAGCGCGGCAGCAGTGCATCGGCAATGCCGTCCTGCACCAGCAGCCGCGATGTGGCTGAACACATCTGGCCGGCGTTCCAGCTGATGCCGGCAACAATCCATTCCACCGCCTGGTCGACATCGCAATCATCGAACACCACGATGGCCGACTTGCCGCCCAGTTCCAGCGTCACCGGCCGGCACTGTGCCGAAGCGCTGCGCATCACCTGGCTGCCGACGCTGTTGCTACCTGTGAAGGACAACTTGTCCAGGCCGTTGTGGTTGCTCAGTGCGGCGCCGGTCTCGGCCTTGCCGTTGACGATGTTCAGCACCCCAGCGGGCAGGCCCAGGGCGTCGGCGATCTGGCCGTAGGCCTGCTCGATCAGCGGGGTGACCTCTGAAGGCTTGAGCACCACGGTGCAACCAGCGGCCAAGGCCGGAGCAAGTTTCCAGGCGCTGGTCACCAACGGGAAGTTCCACGGCACGATCAGGCCGACCACGCCCACCGGTTCAAGGCGGGTGCGGGCGGTGAAACCCGGCGCAGCCAGCGGCACAGTGCGGTTTTTCGATGGCAGTTGCTCGGCCAGCTCGGCGTAATAGCCAAAGGTGGCGATGGCGTCATCCAGGTCGATTTCCGCTTCGTGACGCGGTTTGCCGTTATTGCGCATCTGCAGGGCGACAAGCGCTTCACGGCGTTGCCCGAGCTGTTCGGCAAAACCACGCAGGAAGGCGGCACGTTCACTGGCGCAGGTGCTTTTCCAGGCGGGCAGGGCGCTGCGGGCAGCGGCGACGGCCTGGTCGACCTGGCTCACGCTGGCGGCCATCAGCTCGGCGAACGGTTGCCCCAGTGCAGGGTCGTTGACACTGATGCAGTCGCTGCCTTGGCCTTCGACCCAATGGCCGGCGATATAGTGGGAAGTGGTCATGGTCGGTTTCCAGTCAGGCCATTTCGGCAGTGGTCACAGGCGTATGCGCGGTGCTTTTGCAACGCACCCATCGCGGGCCCAAGGGGCCATACACGCCAGCAGGTTCAGGGAACAGGTTGAGCAACAGCAGGTACAGCACGCCAGCCAGCCCCAGCGTGACCGGCAGGCTCAGGTCGATGCCGCCAGCCAGGTCACCCAGTGGGCCGACGAACTGCCCCGGCAGGTTGACGAAGCACAGGCCGACCGCCGCGCTGGGGATCCACGCCCCCATGCCGCGCCAGTTCCAACCGTGCAGGAACCAGTAGTGGCCACCACGCTGGCCGCGGGTGAATACCTGCAGGTCGTCGGCGTGGTAGAAGCCGCGGCGGGTAATCAGGCCAAGGATCATGATCACCATCCACGGGCTGGTGCAGGTAATGATCAGCACGGCAAAGGTCGATACGCTCTGCACGAGGTTGAAGGTGAAGCGGCCAATGAAGATGAAGCCGATCGCCAGCACGCCGATCAGCAGGGTGGCGCCGGCTCGGCTGAGCAAGCGTGGGAACACGCTGGACATGTCCAGGCCGGTGCCATACAGCGCGGTGGTGCCGGTGGACATGCCGCCGATCACCGCAATCAGGCACACCGGCAGGAAGAACCAGCTTGGCGCTACCGCCAGCAGTCCGCCCACATAATTGTTGGCGGCGATGTAGTCTGGAGCCTGGGTGGCGACCAGGGTGGCCGTACACAGGCCGAACAGGAACGGAATCAGCGTCGCCCCCTGTGCCGCGATCACTGCCAGCATGATGCGTGCCTTGGGGGTTTCGCGTGGAATGTAGCGCGACCAGTCACCCAGGAAGGCGCCAAACGACACCGGGTTGCTCATGGCCAGGATCGCCGCGCCGACGAACGCAGCCCAGAAGCCTGCCTGGCCAAGGTTGACGCTGCCTGCGTAGCCGGCATCGAAGGGCCCGGCAAAGGCGACGATGCCCAGCAGGAACAGCAGGCTCGAGGCCCAAACGGCAATCTTGTTGACCCACAGCATGAAGCGGAAGCCAAAGATGCAGACCACCAGGACCAGCACCGCGAACACACCGTAGGCCAGCCCCAGGGTCAGTTCGGTCTCTGGCAGACCGGCCAGGCGCTTGGCACCACCGACCAATGCATCGCCCGAGCTCCACACCGAGAGCGAGAAAAACGCCACCGCCGTGAGCAGCGACAGGAACGAGCCGACGATACGCCCGTGTACGCCAAAGTGCGCGCCCGATGAAACGGCGTTGTTGGTGCCGTTAAGCGCGCCGAACAGCCCCATCGGTGCAAGGATCAGCGCGCCGATGCCAACGCCAAGCAGAATCGCCCACACACCCGCCTGGAATGACAACCCGAAAAGCACCGGGAAGCTGCCCAGTACGGCGGTAGCGAAGGTATTGGCACCGCCGAAGATCAGGCGGAACAGGTCCAGCGGGGAGGCGTCGCGTTGATCGGCGGGGATCTGTTCGACGCCGTTGGTCTCGATACCGGTCGAGTGGCTCATGGTGGTGCTCCAGCGCGGTTGTTGTAGCCAGCGCAGTGCGCGGGCCTTTTTGTGGGTGCGATGGCAGGGCGGCAGCGCCGCGTAAAGGGTGATCAGGCCGGTGTTACGACCGACAGGTGCTCGTGGCAGGCCAGCCACTGGTCACCATGGCGGCGGAAGACAATGGTCTCGCGCTCGCTCAACGGGTGCTCTTCACCGCCGATGCGGATACGCGTGGCCACATCGTGCATGAAAACAGCCACGTCGCCTTGCAGGCTTACATGGGCGTTGCCCGATTCGCAGGCAAGCACGGTAAAGCCCTCGGCCTGCCACTGGGCCCACAGCTCTTCATAGGCGCGACGCGACAGCAGCGGATACGGCAAGGTGTGAAACAGAAAGGTGGCGTCTTCGCTGAAGCAGGCGAAATAGCGTGCGGTGTCGTTGCTGGCGAACGCCGCGACGAGGTCGGCGGCAGCTTGCCGCACTTGGAGTGTCTGGTCCACGGGAGTGGCCTCACGGTTTTTTGTGATTGTGGTGAAGCGATTCTGGTGGCGGTTGGCGAGGGGAAAAATCGCTGGCGGCAAATAATCAGTTCAGGAATTTGTGAAGTGATGGGGCACATGGCAGTACAGGCAAGCCGACTGACGGTCTCTCCCACCCTCCATCCTTGCCTACGCTGATACTCCCAACCCGCTGAAGCAAGGAGATCCACTGTGACCTTCCAATACAAGCGTCTGGACAAGAACAACGCAGCCGTACTGCTGGTCGACCACCAGACCGGCTTGCTCTCGCTGGTAAGGGACATCGACCCCGACCGCTTCAAGAACAACGTCTTGGCCCTGTCTGACCTGGCCAAATACTTCAAGCTGCCGACCATCCTCACCACCAGTTTCGAGACGGGGCCCAACGGCCCGCTGGTGCCAGAGCTGAAAGAGCAGTTCCCTGATGCCCCCTACATTGCACGCCCGGGCAACATCAACGCCTGGGACAACGAAGATTTCGTCAAAGCGGTAAAAGCCACCGGCAAGAAACAGCTGCTGATTGCTGGCGTGGTCACTGAAGTATGCGTGGCTTTCCCGGCCCTGTCGGCGTTGGAGGAGGGCTTCGAGGTATTCGTCGTCACCGACGCCTCTGGCACGTTCAACGAACTGACCCGTGATTCGGCCTGGCGACGCATGGAGGCTGCCGGGGCGCAGCTGATGACCTGGTTCGGCGTGGCCTGCGAACTGCACCGTGACTGGCGCAACGACATCGAAGGGCTGGGTACTCTGTTCTCCAACCATATCCCGGACTACCGCAACCTGATGACCAGTTACAACAAGCTGGCCAAATAGTGCCTCCCGGGGGCTGCACGACAGCCCCCCACATCAATCTGCAAGCGAAGCGGCAAACTGGCATTAATCGACCATACTCACTCTTCATTCGCCTTCAGGAGCGTGTCATGTCGAAGCCGTCCAGGAAGCCCCCCAAAAAACAGCCAGAAAAGCTGGGCGGCAAGGCCTACGAAAAAGCGCTCAAGAACCTGCATGTAGAGTTGGTCAAGCTACAGGAGTGGGTGGTCGCCAAGGGCCTGAAGGTATGCATTGTCTTCGAAGGCCGCGATGGCGCCGGCAAGGGCGGCACCATCAAGGCCATTACCGAGCGTGTCAGCCCGCGGGTGTTTCGTGTAGTGGCGCTGCCCGCACCGACCGAGCGGGAAAAGACCCAGATGTACCTGCAGCGTTACCTGGGCCATCTGCCTGCGGCGGGTGAAGTGGTGATCTTCGATCGCAGCTGGTACAACCGTGCGGGCGTTGAGCGGGTAATGGGCTTTTGCTCTGGCGAGCAAGTGGACAAGTTTCTGACCGGAGTACCCGGGTTCGAAAGGGTCATGGTCGATTCAGGGATCATCCTCATCAAGTACTGGCTTGAAGTCAGCGCCGATGAGCAGACCCGGCGCCTGCAGGATCGCATCAACGACGGCCGCAAGCTGTGGAAGTTGTCGCCGATGGACCTCAAGTCGTATAGCCGCTGGGATGAATACACCCAAGCGCGTGACGAAATGTTCCAGGCGTCGGATACCGCTTGGGCACCGTGGTTCATGGCCAATTCCAACGACAAACGTCGCGCCCGGCTGAATATCATCAGCCATCTGCTCAGCCGTATTCCCTACAAGGATATAACCCGCGACCAGCACGTGAAGCTGCCCAAACGCGGCAAGATCGGCAAGTACAAGGCTGTCGCCTACCCGTTCAAGTTCGTCGAAGAACGTTTCTGAACCCCTCCCTGCAGGGAGCTGCGAAGGTACGAGCTCATGCCACATGACGGCAGCCTGTTGCAGGCGACGGTGGTATTCCTTTTGGCTGTGGTGCTTCTGGTACCGCTGGCGCAGCGTCTGAAAATGGGCGCAGTACCGGGATACCTCTTGGCGGGTATCTTGATTGGTCCGTCGGTGTTTGGCCTGCTCGGCAACCCGGACAACGTGGCGCGGCTGTCGGAAATGGGCGTGGTCATGCTGCTGTTCGTGATTGGCCTGGAGTTGTCCCCAAGGCGCCTGTGGACCATGCGCCGGGCGCTATTTGGCGTCGGCAGTTTGCAAGTGGGGCTGACCGCCGTGCTGCTTGGGCTACTGGCATTCTGGTTGTTCGACCAATCGAAACCCGCCGCCATCGTGCTGGGGCTGGGCCTGGCGCTGTCGTCCACCGCCTTTGGCTTGCAGGTACTGGCCGAGCGCAAGGACCTGGGCAAACCTCATGGCCGCCTGGCCGTGGCCATCCTGCTGTTCCAGGACATTGCCGCCATTCCCTTGATTGCCGTGGTGCCGCTGCTCGGTGGCGATGTCAGCACTGCTGACGAAGGTGCCTGGCCTTTGTTGGCTGTAGTTGTCGGCATTGGTGTGCTGATTGTTTTTGGCCGTTATCTGCTGACCCCGATATTCAAGTGGACGGTGGGTTCGGGCCTGCCTGAGCTGTCGACCGCCACGGCCTTGCTGGTCGTGCTGGGCACCGCTTGGTTGATGGAGCATGTGGGTGTGTCGATGGCGCTGGGGGCGTTTCTGGCCGGTGTGCTGATGGCCGAGTCGCCGTTCCGCCACGAACTGGAAACCCAGATCGAGCCGATCAAAGGCCTGCTGCTTGGATTGTTCTTCGTTGGCGTAGGTATGAGCGCCGACCTGCGTCTGCTGTTCGGCATGCCGCTGATGGTGCTGGGCCTGACCGTGCTGCTGGTGGCCATCAAGCTGCCCTTGCTGTATGGCCTGGGGCATACGGCCGGAGGGCTCAACCAGGCCCAGGCGTTATGCCTGGGCGTGGTGTTGGCTTCGGGTGGCGAGTTTGCCTTCGTGGTGTTCAAGCTGGCGCTGGAGCACCAGGTACTCACCCAGCAGGTACACGACCTGCTGGTGCTGGCCATCACCTTGTCGATGGCGGTGGTGCCCTTGGTCATGATGGCCCTGGCGCGGCAGCTACGCGATGACAGCCCTTTACAGGCATCCCCTGAAACGGGCCAGTGAATTGCGCCTTGCTGGCGCATTGGGTATCGGGAGGTGAGTCATGCAGTCGAGTTTCAAGCTGGACAGCGCCCTTTCGCGGGGCTTGCTCGATGTGCTCATCAAGGCCGGTCTGGTGGCAGCCTTGGTGATCTTCGTCTTCCAGGTGTTTCAGCCGTTCCTGGAGTTGATGATGTGGGCGGTGATCCTGGCGGTTACGTTGTACCCATTGCATTGCCGTATCCAGCGCCGCACCGGGCTCAAGCAAGGCTATGTGGCGACGCTGGTGGTGCTACTGGTTCTGGTGCTGCTGCTGGTACCTATCTACCTGGTGATGATGTCCATTGGCGAATCGGTGGACAGCCTGGTGACGCTGCTCAAGAGCGGCGCCTGGAGCGTGCCGGTCCCGCCTGATTCCGTGGCGACCTGGCCACTGATCGGGCCGAAGGTGCATGCGCTGTGGTTGGCGGCCTCCGAAAACATGGCCAGTGTGCTGAATCAGTGGATGCCCCAGATCAAGGGGGCCGGGCTAACGGTGCTGGGCGCTGCGGCCAGCGCCGGTGGGGCTTTCCTTCTGTTCATCGGTGCAATCATCATTTCCGGGGTCATCATGGCCTTCGGTGAACGCGGTGAAATCGCTGCCCAGCGCATCGCCATGCGGGTTTCAGGCGCAGAGCGCGGGAAACCCCTGGCCACGCTGTGTACGGCTACCATTCGCGCGGTGGCACAAGGGGTGATTGGCATTGCCTTCATCCAGATGCTGCTGATCGGTGTTGGTTTTATCGTCAAAGGGGTTCCCGGTGCCGGGATGCTGGCCATCGTCATCCTCATGCTGGGCATTGCACAGGCCCCGGCGACGCTGGTGACCTTGCCGGTGATCATTTATGTGTTCAACGCCGAAGGCTTCACGGTGGCGACCATCATTTTTGCCGTCTACACCTTTGTCGCCGGCCTTGCCGACAACGTGCTCAAGCCGCTGCTGCTGGGGCGCGGGGTCGATGTACCAATGCCGGTGGTACTGATCGGCGCATTGGGCGGGATGGTGGTCAAAGGCATCATCGGCTTGTTCATCGGCCCGGTAATCCTTGGCGTGGCCTACGTATTGTTCTGGCAATGGGTTGCGCTGCAGGTGCCGGAGCAACCGGCGCCACCTGCTGCCTGAGCCATGCCCAACCGCTGCTGTGGCCTGGGGCTGCTGATGGTGCTGGCCGGTTGCACCCAAGTCGGCCCGGATTATGAAAAGCCCCAAACGCCGTGGTTGGGCGGCTGGAGCACGCCAATGCTGGAGCAGGCCGAGCGCAGCGCGGCGGCGCCCGACCTGCGCCAGTGGTGGGCGGTGTTTGCCGACCCGACGCTGGATACGCTGATAGCTGAGGCCGATGCCAACAACACCAACCTGCGCGTGGCTGGCCTGCGTATCGCTGAAGCCCGTGCCCAGTTGGCCATCGTGCAAACCGGGCGTTACCCACAGCTGCAGCAACTGAGTGCGCAGAGCCTGTACCTGAAGCAGCACCAGTCCGGTACGCCCTCCGCCCGTGATTCGGTGTTCTGGCAATCCAGCGTGGGCTTCGACATCGGCTGGGAAATTGACTTCTGGGGCCGCTTCAGTCGCGCCATCGAAAGCGCCGATGCCGTCTATTTCGCCTCCCAGGCCAACTACGCCGATGCCATGCTGCTGCTACGTGCGCAGGTGGCCGACACCTACTTTGCCCTGCGCACTGCCGAAGCGCGGCTGGCTATTGCACAAGAGAACGCCAAGCGCCAGGCGCGTAGCCTGGAGATCACCGAGCGGTTGTTCCGCCACGGTGAAAATGACGAACTCGACTGGCAGCAGGCGCGTACTCAATACCTGGCGACCCAGGCCACCATTCCCGAGTTCGAGAACCAGCTCAATGCCCTGCGCAATGTGCTGTGTTCGCTGCTCGGCCGCCCGCCTGGGCCGCTGCCGCAGCTGGCGGCCGGCCATGGCCAACTGCCCTTGCCAGACCGGGCAGTGTTGCAGGATGTACCGGCCAGCCTGCTGCAGCGCCGCCCGGACATCCGTGCCGCCGAGCAGGCAGTGGCGGCGCAGTCGGCGCTGGTCGGGGTGGCCGAGGCCGATCTTTATCCACAGCTGAGCTTGCTTGGCAGTATCGGCTGGACCTTTTTATCGGCCAATCATCTGCCCGACACCTTCGACCTGGCGGCTGGCCCAAGCCTGATCTGGAACCCGTTCGACTATGGCCGGCGCAAGAACACCGTACGCGTGGAAGATGCCCGCTTGCAGCAACTGATCGAGTTGTACCACCAGGGCGTGCGCGAAGCCGCCCGTGAGGCCGACGATGCTGCCAGCGGGCTGGTGCGCTCGCTGCAGAGTGCAACCATTCGCGACCAGGCCTCTCAGGCTGCGCAGCGCTCGCTGAATCTGGCCAGCTCGCAATACCGCGAAGGCTTCGCTGATTTTCAACGGGTGCTCGATGCTCAGCAACTGCTGTTGCAGCAACAGGACGGTTACCTGGTCAGCCGTGGCAACGCGGTCAGCAGCCTGGTGACGTTGTACAAGGCCCTGGGTGGTGGTTGGGACGCCAGCCGCGCGCCGATCGACCCGGCGACCCGCCAGCAAATGCAGCAACGCACCGACTGGGGCGAATTGCTCGACGAGCCAGCCCCCTCCGCACATGCACAAGGTGAAACCGAATGAGCGACGCCACGCCCACGCCGCCCCCGTCAGCCCCGGATCGCGGCATGCGCTGGGTGCTGCTGCTGATTGCCGTCAGCCTGCTCTGGTACTTGCTGGCTGACCGCTATACGCCGTACACCCAGCAAGCTCGCCTGCAGGCTTACGTGGTCCCGGTGGCCGCCGAAGTGGCCGGGCAGATCAAGCGTGTGGCCGTAGGCAACAACCAGGAGGTGCGCCAGGGCGATGTGCTGTTCGAACTCGATCAGGAGCAGTACCGCATTGCCTTGGCCCGTGCCGAAGCCGACCTCGATACCGTGCGCCGGCAGATCGGCGCCAGTACCGCCGGCATCGATTCGGCGCAGGCAGCGCTGGTGGCCGCCCAGGCCAACGAACGTAAGGCGCGGCAGGACGCCGAGCGCCTCAAACGGCTGATTGACGAGGACCCCGGTACGGTGTCGGTGCGCCGCCTGGAAGGCGCCCAGGCCACCCGCGACCAGGCCATCAGCCAAGTGGCGGCAGCCCGCGCAGAGGTAGAGCGCGCCCGTGAGCAGCAGGGCGGGGCACAGGAAGACAACGCCCAGCTGCGCAGTGCTGCGGCCAATGTGGAAAAGGCCCGCCTGGACCTTGCCCGTACCGTCGTGCGTGCCGACGCGAACGGGTTGATCACCGACCTGCGCACAGACGTTGGCCACTATGTCGGGGCAGGCAGCCCGATGATGACCCTGATCAGTATCCATGATGTGTGGATAAGTGCCGACATGACCGAGAACAACCTCGGTCGCTTGCGCCCTGAAACCCCGGTGCTGGTGGTGCTCGATGCGCTGCCGGGCACCGTGTTGAAAGGGCGTATACGCAGCATTGGCTATGGCGTGAGCGTGGGCCAGAGCACGCCGCCGGGTACGCTGCCGACCGTGCAGAATAGCCGCGAGTGGCTGCGTTCGGCGCAGCGCTTTCCGGTGATTGTCCAGCTGGAGCGCGACCAGCTTCAGGACAAGACCGTGCTGCGGGTCGGTGGTCAGGCCGAGGTCATGGCCCTGCCCAGCGAAGGCAACCCACTGAACCTGCTGGGCCGGTTGTTCATGTGGCTGATGAGCTGGCTGTCGTATGCCTATTGAATGGCGCCGCTTGCGGGCGCTGCGCCTGGCCTGGGGTGTGGCGTTGTGCCTGGCGGTGAGCTTTGGTATCGGCTTGCCGGTGCCGATCCTGGCGCCGGTGTTTGCGGTGCTGTTACTGGCCATGCGCAGTCAGCCATTGCCGCTGCGTGCGGCACCGGCCCTGGCGTTACTGGTGCTGCTCGCTTGCGGCAGCGGGTTGCTGCTGATTCCGCTGTTGCGCCATGCTCCGTTGGCCGGGGTGTTACTGGTCGGGGTGGGTGTTTTCCTGACCTTGCGCTATGCACTGAAGGGCGGCAACGGCCTGCTGGCCAACCTGCTGGTGGTCGGCCTGACCATGATCGCCGCTGCCGGCACCAGTGACTTCACCCTGGCATTGTCGGTGGTCGAAGCGCTGGCCAAAGGCATGCTGCTGGCAGTGCTGGGCACGTCAGTGGCGCACAGGTTGTTCCCCGAACCTGCCAATGCGCCAGCACCGCCGGTGCCGCCGCTGCTGGGCAGCGAGCATGTCAGCTGGGTGGCGCTGCGTGCCACGTTGATCGTGATGCCGGCTTTTCTGCTGGCATTGATCGCCCCTGACCAGTACATGCCGTTGATCATGAAGGCCGTGAGCGTGGGGCAACAAGCCGGTGAAACCCGCGCGCGGCACGCCAGCCGCGAGCTGATCGGTTCAACCGTGCTTGCCGGGATGTTGGCGATAGTGCTGTGGGTAGCGCTGAGCCTGTTCGTTCACCTGTGGATGTTCTTCTTGTGGGTCCTGCTGTTCGCCCTCTGGCAGGCTCGGCGCCTGTACCAGGCGGTGCCGAGCCGGCAGAGCCCGGCGTACTGGGTCAGTTGCCTGACGACCATGTTGATCTTGCTGGGGCAGTCGGTGCAGGACAGTGCAGGTGGGCAAGATGTGTACAAGGCATTTGCGGTGCGTATGGCGCTGTTTCTGGCGGTGTCGGTGTATGCCAGCGCCATGTTGATCTGGATTGACCGGCTTCGGAGTCGGCGCGGGCTTCTTCGCAGTTAAGCCCGCTCCCCCAGGCCATTCAGGGCTGCCAATCAACCCCACTCTCTTCCAGATAGGCATCCACCGCTGCACCCACCGTTGGATGAAAGGCCTTCTCCCCCATATGCTCGAACAACTCGAACTGCCGCATCTTGTCCTTCACCGGGTCCTTCATTTCGGCGAACTGCAACTCCACCCCCCGCGCCTCCAATGCCCGGTCCAGCTCGGCCAGCATGTCCGCCGAAGTGATATCGATACTGGTCACAGGCTCAGCGGCAATTACCACCCGCTGTACCGGCGTTGGCGACGCGTCTACCGCCGCCATCACTGTGTTCTGGAACTGCTCGGCGTTGGCAAAGAACAACGGCGCGTCCCAGCGCAGCAGCACCAGCCCTGGAATACGCCGGGCCTGTGGATAACGCTGCATGTCATGGTAACCGCGCAGCCCATCCGCCCGGCCAAGCACCGCGTGGTGCGGCCGCCAGCCGTCCCACAGGAACTCGATCACCGACACCACCACGGCAATGCAGATACCGGGAATGGCGCCGAACACTGCCACGCCGACAAAGCAGGTGAACGACAGCCAGAACTCCCACTGCTGCATGCGGAAGATACGCTTGAGGTCGGCAAACTCGAACAGCCCCAGTGCAGCGGCAATCACCACCGCAGCCAAAGCGCTGTTGGGCAGGTGCTGCATCAGATTGGGCGCTACCAGCAGCAACAGGGTTACCGCCAGGGCGCCGATTATGCCGGTGAGCTGGGTCTGCGAGCCGGCAGCTTCGGCCACTGGTGTGCGCGATGAACTGCTGCTGATCGGGATGCCCTGGAACAGCCCCGAGGCCAGGTTGGCCACGCCCAGGCCGAACATTTCCTGGTTGGGGTTCACCCGCATCTTGAGGCGCGCGGCATAGGAGCGTGACAGCACACTGGTGTCGGCGAACGACACCAGCGCCACTGCGATCCCGCCCAGTAGCACCTCGACCAGGTCAATGTCGCTGACCCAGGGGAAGACGAAGCCGGGCAGGCCCTGGGGCAATTGCCCGAGTACCTTGACGCCCATCTGATCGAGGTTGAACACGCTCACTGCCAGCGTCGCCAGTACCACGGCGATCAGGATGCCCGGCAGGCGCTTGAACGGTTTGAGCAGCAGAATCAGCGCCAGGCTACCGGCACCCACGACAAAGCTTGGCCAGTGCCCTTGGCCGGCGTATAGCGCCTGGCCCAAGGACCAAAGGTCACGCAAGGGCCCTTCGCTGTCGACTTTGATGCCGAACAGCTTGGGCAACTGGCTGATCAATACGGTCAGGGCGATGCCGTTCATGTACCCATAGCGGATGGGCTTGGACAGCAACTCGGTGATAAAGCCCAGGCGCAGCAGCCCGGCAATCACACAGAACGCCCCGGCGACCAAGGCCATCATGCTGGCGATGGCGATCGCCCGCTGCGGGTCGCTGGCCGCGTATTGCACCACCACCGCCAGGATAGGCGCGGCCAGCGCCGAGTCCGGGCCCAGCACCAGAATGCGGCTGGGACCGAACAGGGCATAGGCCAGCAGGGGGATGATGGTGGCGTACAGGCCATAGATGCCGGGGACGCCGGAAGCCTCGGCGTAGGCGATGCCCACAGGCACCAGCATGGTGGTGAGCACCAGGCCGGCGGCGATGTCCTTGGGTAGCCAGGCTGCCTTGTAGTGGAGCAGGGTGACCAGGCCGGGTAACCAGCGTTGCCAGTCGAAACGAGTGGGGTGGGGCATGGTGTCGGCTCTGGGCGAGAAGGGCGCTGAACCTCAGCTTAGATGCTGGGGGCGGGGCCCGCTTTGTGGCCCGTTGCGACACAAGGCCGCCCCTGCACAGGGCGCATGTCCGGGCAAAACAAAACCCCTTGAAGCGCAAGCCTCAAGGGGTTTGTGTGTGCTGCAGGTTACCGCTTAGACGTTGAAGCGGAAGTGCATCACGTCGCCGTCTTTGACGATGTAATCCTTGCCTTCCAGACGCCACTTACCGGCTTCCTTGGCACCGGCTTCACCCTTGAACTGGATGAAGTCGTCATAGGCCACCACTTCAGCGCGGATGAAGCCTTTTTCGAAGTCGGTGTGGATAACGCCGGCTGCCTGCGGGGCAGTGGCTCCGACGCGAACGGTCCAGGCGCGTACTTCCTGCACACCGGCAGTGAAGTAGGTCTGCAGGTTCAGCAGCTCGTAACCGGCGCGGATCACGCGGTTCAGGCCAGGCTCTTCCAGGCCCAGGGCCTCGAGGAACATGTCCTTCTCTTCACCGTCTTCCAGCTCGGCGATTTCCGCTTCGATCTTGTTGCACACCGGCACCACGACCGCGCCTTCTTCTTCGGCAATAGCCTTGACCACGTCCAGGTGCGGGTTGTTGTCGAAGCCGTCTTCGGCCACGTTGGCGATGTACATCACCGGTTTGCTGGTCAGCAAGTGGAAGCCACGGATGACGGCCTTTTCGTCGTCAGCCATGTGCTTCATCAGGCTGCGCGCAGGCTTGCCTTCGGTAAAGTGCGGGATCAGCTTTTCCAGAATGGCCTTTTGCGCCAAGGCATCCTTGTCGCCGCCCTTGGCGTTGCGGGCTACCTTCTGCAGTTGCTTTTCGCAGCTGTCGAGGTCGGCGAAGATCAGTTCGAGGTCGATGATCTCGATGTCACGCTTGGGGTCGACGCTGTTGGAAACGTGGATCACGTTCTCGTCTTCGAAGCAGCGCACCACGTGGGCAATGGCGTCGGTCTCGCGGATGTTGGCGAGGAACTTGTTGCCCAGGCCTTCGCCTTTCGAGGCACCGGCAACCAGGCCGGCGATGTCGACGAATTCCATGGTGGTCGGCAGGATGCGGTTTGGCTTGACGATTTCAGCCAGCGCAGCCAGGCGAGCGTCGGGCATAGGCACAATGCCGCTGTTCGGCTCGATGGTGCAGAAAGGGAAATTCTCCGCCGCGATGCCAGACTTGGTCAGGGCGTTGAACAGGGTGGACTTGCCGACGTTGGGCAGGCCGACGATGCCGCAATTGAAACCCATGGGTATTCCCCTCTCTAAAGGAAATCAGGCCTTCTGGCTGTGCAGCTCGCGCATCGCCTTGGCGAAATCGCCGGCAAGCACGTCCGGCAGCACGCCGAGGGCAAAATCGATGCTGGCGTCGAGCTTCTCCTGCTCGGCGCGCGGCGCGCGGCCCAGGACGAAGTTGGATACCAGTTTGGCGTCACCCGGGTGGCCAATGCCAAGCCGCAGGCGGTGGAAGTCGTTCTGGTTACCGAGCTGCGCGATGATGTCGCGCAGGCCGTTGTGCCCACCATGGCCGCCGCCGCGCTTGAGCTTGGCAACGCCCGGGGGCAGATCGAGTTCGTCGTGTGCCACCAGTATCGCTTCCGGCTTGATGCGGAAGAAATTGGCCAAGGCCGCTACGGACTGGCCGCTGCGGTTCATGTAGGTGGTGGGGATCAACAAACGAACGTCGTTGCCCTGATGGCTGAATTTAGCCGTCAGGCCGAAATACTTTTTGTCAGCGGTCAGCGAAACACGCTGGGCGCTGGCAAGGCGTTCAACGAAAAGAGCCCCTGCGTTATGCCGGGTCTGTTCGTATTCGGGGCCGGGGTTACCCAGGCCAACGATCAACTGGATGGCGGTCACGTCAGGGGCTCTTCCTTGGAGTTGGTGGGTTACAGTGCGCGCGGCACTGTAACCCGATCAACGCCGGCGTGCGAGTGGATTACTCGGCAGCGCCTTCTGCTTCTGGAGCAACGCGTGGAGCGTGAACGTTGGCAACAGCTTTGTCATCACCGTGGGCCAGAGCGACGAACTCTACGCCTTTCGGAGCTTTCAGGTCCGACAGGTGGATGATGGTGCCGATTTCGGCGTTGCCCAGGTCAACTTCGATGAACTCAGGCAGGTCTTTGGCTTCGCAGGAAACTTCGATCTCGGACTCAACGTGGGAGATCTCGCCGCCTTTCTTGACCGGGGCTTCTTCGTTGATGAAGTGAACCGGAACCTTGGCGGTCAGCTTCTGGCCAGCAACGACGCGAACGAAGTCAGCGTGCATGATGAACTGCTTGGCTGGGTGGCGCTGCATGGCCTTGATGATGACGTTCTGCTTAACACCGTCAACGTTCAGTTCGATAACGTGGCTGAAGGCAGCTTCGTTTTCGAACAGCTTGGTGATTTCCTTGGCCAGGATGGTCAGGGATTGAGCTTCTTTATCACCACCGTAGACAACGGCTGGGATGCTCAGCGAGTGACGCAGGCGGCGGCTCGCACCTTTCCCCAGGTCAGTACGCGCTTGGGCGTTCAGAATAAAATCAGTCATTTTGTTTCTCCAAAATAGCCCCCCGAGGGCGTTTGCGACCAGCGCCAACGGGGATGGCAAAAAAGCCCCGCCCCAACACAGGTTGGGGCGGGGCGCTTCACATCAACACGTGTCCCGCTTAGCGGAACATCGCGCTGATCGATTCTTCGTTGCTGATGCGGCGTACCGCTTCAGCGACAACCGGTGCGATATCCAGCTGGCGGATACGATCACAGGCTTGAGCAGCGGCGGACAGCGGAACGGTGTTGGTCACCACCAGCTCGTCCAGTACCGACTTCTCGATGTTCTCGATGGCGCGGCCCGACAGGACAGGGTGCGTGCAATAGGCGTAAACCTTGGCAGCGCCGTGCTCTTTCAGGGCTTTGGCCGCGTGGCACAGGGTGCCAGCGGTGTCGACCATGTCGTCTACCAGGATGCAGGTGCGCCCTTCGACGTCGCCGATTATGTGCATAACCTCGGAGTGGTTAGCCTTTTCGCGGCGTTTGTCGATGATACCCAGATCGACGCCCAGGGACTTGGCGACAGCGCGTGCGCGCACGACACCACCGATGTCCGGGGAGACGATCATCAGGTTCTCGAAACGCTGGTCTTCGATATCGTCAACCAGTACGGGCGAGCCGTAGATGTTGTCGACGGGGATATCGAAGAAGCCTTGGATCTGGTCAGCGTGCAGGTCGACGGTGAGTACACGGTCGATACCTACGACAGTGAGCATGTCAGCAACGACTTTGGCGCTGATGGCTACACGTGCCGAACGCGGACGGCGGTCCTGGCGGGCATATCCGAAGTAGGGAATCACGGCGGTGATTCGGGATGCTGAGGAGCGGCGGAAGGCGTCGGCCATCACTACCAGTTCCATCAGGTTATCGTTGGTCGGGGCGCAGGTCGGCTGAATAATGAAAACGTCTTTACCGCGAACATTTTCATTGATCTCAGTACTGATCTCGCCGTCGGAGAATTTACCGACAGAGACGTCACCGAGAGGGATATGCAGCTGACGTACGACACGCCGAGCCAGATCGGGGTTAGCGTTCCCCGTAAAGACCATCATCTTGGACACGCGCAGTACCTGAAGGCTGAGGGTATACCTGGATGAGTATAAGGAAAATGGCAGGGGCGGCTGGATTCGAACCAACGCATGGCAGGATCAAAACCTGCTGCCTTACCGCTTGGCGACGCCCCTGTATCTGTTGCTGCGAACGCTCATGCGCTCGACTTCTTGACCAGACTTTGCAGCTTGCGATGCAACATCGAAATATTGCTTCCTTTCGCCACAAACCCTGTTTGGGTCGCTGAAAGAAGGGCCAGAACTTTATCAGCTTCGGCTTTGCTTGGGAAGGCCCCAAACACACAACTTCCAGTGCCGGTTAGTCGAGCCTCAGTGAATTTTCCCAGTGAATTCAATGCATTGCGAACTTCTGGGTAATTCTGCTCTACCACCGGTTGGCAGTCATTTCGACTGTTTCCCTCGGGAACGGGGCGCATCTTAAGGGGGAGAGAATCACGTGTCAACTGTGGATGTGAAAAAATTTCTACTGTGCTGACAGACACTTGCGGCACCAGCACGACATACCAGGGTTCGATCGGGTCGACCGGGGTCAGTTGTTCGCCTACGCCTTGCGCGAATGCTGCGTGGCCGCGTACGAACACCGGCACATCGGCGCCCAGGCTAAGCCCCAGTGCGGCCAGGCGGTCTTCGTCCCAGTCCAGTTGCCACAGGTGGGCCAGGGCGAGCAGGGTGGTCGCGGCGTCCGAGCTGCCACCGCCGATACCTCCGCCCATGGGCAGTACCTTGGTCAGCCAGATGTCGGCGCCAAGCGTGGTGCCCGATTGTGCTTGCAACATGCGCGCGGCCCGTACGATCAGGTTGCTGTCGTGGGGGACGGCCTCGATCTCGGTGTGCAAGCGGATCACGCCATCGTCACGCAGGGCAAAACTCAGTTCGTCGCCATGGTCTAGAAACTGAAACACCGTTTCCAGTTCGTGGTAACCGTCTGCGCGGCGGCCGATGATGTGCAGCCACAGGTTGAGCTTGGCCGGGGCGGGCAGGGTGAGCTTTTGCATGCGATCAATGCCCCAGCTGGCGCGGCTGCCAGTCCTTGACCACCAGGGTCACGTCCAGGTCTTTGCCGTGCAGCTTCAGGCGCTCGGGCAACCAGTAGCCGTTCTGTTCGGTGTAGCTCAGGTACTGCACCTGCCAGCCATCCTGGTCGAGGCTGGCCAGGCGGCTGTCGCCATCCAGGGTCAGCTTGCTCTTGCTGTCGGGGGCGGGCAGGCCGCGCACCCACCAGACCAGGTGCGAAACCGGCAGTTGCCAGCCCAGTTGCTCTTCCAGCAGGGCTTCTGGGCTGGTGGCTTCGTAGCGGCCCTGGTTGGCCACTTCCAGCACCACGCCACCCAGGCGGCCGGTAAGGCGTGCGGCGCCACGGCCCAGCGGGCCGGCCAGGCGAATGTCGTAATAGTCCTGACGTTGCAGCCAGAACAGCGTGCCGCTGCCGGAATCGCGCGGGGCACGGATACCGACCTTGCCGTTGATCTGCCAGCCATCGAGGCTGCTCAGCTGCGCTTTGTGGGCGCGCCACTGCTGCGGGTCGCCGTGGCCCTGCAGGGCCTCGCGGCTACCGAAGCCGGCACAGCCGGCCAGCAGGGCGATCATGGTAAAGGTGATGCAATGGCGCAGGAACATGGCGTTAAAGAGTCTCGGATCCGGTCAGGCGCAAAAGGGTCTTGCGCAGGATAGGGCTGTCGGCCTGGGCCTCGAAGCCCTTGGCCCATACATGGCGAGCTTCGCGGCGCTTGCCGTTGGCCCACAGTACTTCGCCCAGGTGGGCGGCCACTTCGTGGTCGGGGAAGTTGGCAAAGGCCTGGCGCAGGTAGGTTTCAGCGACGTCGAGGTTGCCCAGGCGATAGTTGACCCAACCCAGGCTGTCGAGCACTGCCGGGTCATCGGGGGTCAATTGGTGGGCCTTGTCGATCAGTGCCTTGGCTTCGGCATAGCGGGTGGTGCGGTCGGCCAGGGTGTAGCCCAGGGCGTTCAGGGCCATGGCGTTTTCTGGCTCGCGGGCGATGATGGCGCGCAGGTCTTTTTCCATCTGCGTCAAATCGTTGCGCTTCTCGGCCAGCATGGCGCGGGTGTAAAGCAGGTTGAGGTCGTCCGGGTAGCGCTGGATGGCTTGCTGCAGCACCTGATTGGCCTGGGCGTCCTTGTTGTTGTTGCTGTAGCTTTCCGATTCGATCAGGAATAGCTGGATGGCGTAGTCTGGCTGGGCTTCGCGTGCTTCGGCCAGCAGGCGCGAGGCATCGCTGCCGCGACCGTTGGCGATCAGGATGTCGGCCTGACGCAGCTGTGCCGGCAGGTAGTCTGGGCCTGGGCCGACCAGGGCGTATTCATCCAGAGCGCCAGCAGGGTCGTGGCGCTCCTCGTGGATGCGGCCCAGGTTCAGGTGCGCGGCGTCAACGTAGCTGTCGCGCTCGATCAGCTCCTGCAAGTAGCCTTCGGCTTCATCCCAGTCTTTGTTCTCCAGGCACACCAGCGCCAGCGAGTAGCGCAATTCGTCATCATCGGGGTATTGCTGGACCAGGCTGATGAACTCGCCTTTGGCATCGGCGATACGGTCCTGTTCGACCAGGGTGCGAGCGTAGGTGAGGCGCAGGCGTTTGTCGTCCGGGTTGTCGCGAATCGCCCCGCGCAGCAGTGGCAGGGCCTCTGGACCACGGTCCAGGGCCTGTAGCAGACGGGCGCGCAGCAGGATCGGGGCGACTTCGCCGTTTTGTGCCGGGTGCGACTCAAGCAGTTCCAGGGCTTCTTCGGTCTTGCCGTCCTGGTTCAGCAGCAGGGCCTTGCCGAATATCAGCTGGCCGTTGTCGGGGTATTTCACCAGCAGGCGTTCGAAACTTTGCAGCAGGCCGTCGCGGGTGCTCTGGTCGGTTTCGGCTGCGGACAGGGCGAGGAAGTCGAAGTGGGTGTCGCCCTGGCCCTGCAGTACCTTTTCCATGTAGGCCATGGACTCGTCATAGCGGCCGGCGCGGGCCAGCTGGATGGCGGCGGCGCGCTGGGCGTCGAGGTTCTGCGGGTCGTTGCGCGCCCAGACCAGTGCATTCTCCAGTGACGGCTCGTCGGCGCCGAGGTACTCGGCAATGCGGTAGGCGCGCTCGGAAACTGCTGGGTCCTGGGTTTTTGCCGCCTGATCGGTGTAGTTGGCCAGGGCGATGTCGAAACGGTTGCGCTGGCCAGCCAGCTCTGCCACCAACAGGCTATAGAGTGTGTCCTGCTTGAACGAACCATACACCACGGGCTTTTCCGCCTCTGCCTTGCCAGCTTCGGCGACGGGAGGCTCGGCCTTTTGCGGGGCCAGGCTCTGGCAGCCCTGGAGCAGGGCGAAGGCAAGCAGCAATGCGTATGGTTTGTTCATAGAAAGGCTTATAGGAGGACTCACCGGCGGTCGGAGCATGATGACACAAGCGCGGAGGCAAACCCACCTGCGAAGGTATGAAGCTACGCTTAGCCTATGCAGACCGCACTGCGCGCGCAGGGTTCGCCCCAGGCTGGCCACGATGCCCAGCGTTCGTGCTGTTGTTCTGCTTCTGCTTCTAAGCGCGCGATAGTTCAGGCGACGCAGATTGCGACTTCAGGAGGCCGAGCGCAGGGCTTGCGGAGGGAGGTGACGGGCATGGATGCCCGTCAAGCGCTGGGCCCCAGGATGGGGCCTGCAGCGCGGTCCTCCCGGGAGCTAGCCCGGAGCGAGGGGACCCCGGAGCGCAGCGCAGGGGCCGGATGATGGGAGCCGACGGTTTTGGTTACTTTGGCCACGACCAAAGTAACCCGCCGGAAGGGCGGAAAGGTGAATAGGCGCCTACATCGTGAATGAATGTCTACTTGATGTGAAAGCGCACAACCCAAAGGCCCAAAAGCTCAAAAGCTTAAGCGCTGGTTCTGATCGGGCGTACAGTCCGTTTGCGATGGCGACGCCGACTCACCTTTCCGCCCTTACGGCGGGTCCCTTTTTGTCGTGGCAAAAAGGGACCAAAAACCGTCGGCTCCCATCATCCGGCCCCTACGCTCCGCTCCGGGGTCCCCTCGCTCCGGCCTTGCTCCCGGGAGCACGCGCTGCAGGCCCCATCCATGGGGCCTCAGCGCTTGACGGGCATCCATGCCCGTCATCTCCCTCCGCAAGCCCTGCGCTCGGCCTCCTGAAGTCGCAATCTGCGTTGCCTGGACTACCGCGCACTTAGAAGCAAAATCAAAAGCGAGAAGCGAATTCGGTGATCGGCCGGGCATCGCCGATGCATTCGGTGACGTTTTGCCCGGTCATCTGGATAAGGATATCGCCGGCATGGCTGCCCTCGGCCTGGTGTACCTGGAAGAACGTCGTTGCTCTTGCTCTTGCTCTTGCTCTTGCTTTGGCTTTTGCTTTTGCTTCTAAGCGCGCGGTAGTCCAGGCGACGCAGATTGCGACTTCAGGAGGCCGAGCGCAGGGCTTGCGGAGGGAGGTGACGGGCATGGATGCCCGTCAAGCGCTGGGCCCCAGGATGGGGCCTGCAGCGCGGTCCTCCCGGGAGCAAGCCCGGAGCGAGGGGACCCCGGAGCGTAGCGTAGGGGCCGGATGATGGGAGCCGACGGCTTTGGTTACTTTGGCCACGACCAAAGTAACCCGCCGGAAGGGCGGAAAGGTGACTACGCGCCACCTTCGCGAATGAATACCTATTTAATGTGGATGCTCACATCCAAGAAGCAAGAAGCAAACTCGTCTGTTTTGACTCGGCGAACCGTCCATTTGCGATGGCGACGCTGACTCACCTTTTCGCCGGTATGGCTCACCCACATGGGTTACAAATCAGTTCACGCACATAGGTAACAGCCTTTAACTGGCAAGCACTGCGTTCGGCCTCCTGAAGTCGCGAAGATCAGAAGCAGATCAAAAGCGGGAGTGAAACCTGAAATCAACGTTGATGCTGGCCCGCGAGCGGCGATAGCCGCAGGACTATCAGCACAATAGCGAACGGTGGTTGTCCTGAAACCTGCGAAAGAGGACAATTATCGGCTTCCCGTCACAACCAGCGACCTTGCATGGCCTTTCTTGCACTTGGTATCAACCATAAGACTGCCTCGGTAGACGTACGCGAGCGCGTGGCGTTTACCCCAGAGCAGCTGGTAGACGCCCTGCAGCAGCTCTGCAGACTGACGTCCAGCCGCGAGGCGGCGATCCTGTCGACCTGCAACCGCAGTGAGCTCTATATAGAGCAGGACCACCTGTCCGCCGACGCCGTGCTGCAGTGGCTGGCCGACTATCACCGCCTCAGCCTCGACGAGCTGCGCGCCAGCGCCTACGTGCATGAAGAGCACGAAGCCGTGAAGCACATGATGCGCGTGGCCTCGGGCCTGGACTCGCTGGTTCTCGGCGAGCCTCAGATTCTGGGCCAGATGAAGTCCGCCTACGCCGTGGCCCGCGAAGCCGGTACTGTCGGGCCGTTGCTTGGGCGCCTGTTCCAGGCCACCTTCAGCGCCGCCAAGCAGGTGCGTACCGATACGGCCATCGGTGAAAACCCGGTTTCGGTTGCGTTCGCCGCGGTCAGCCTGGCCAAGCAGATTTTCGCCGACCTGGGCCGCAGCCAGGCCCTGCTGATCGGTGCCGGCGAAACCATCACCCTGGTCGCCCGCCACCTGCACGAGCAGGGCGTACGCCGTATCGTGGTGGCCAACCGCACCCTGGAGCGCGCCAGCATCCTGGCCGAGCAGTTCGGTGCGCATGCCGTGCTGCTGGCAGACATCCCCCAGGAACTGGCCAACAGTGACATCGTGATCAGTTCCACCGCCAGCCAGTTGCCGATCCTGGGCAAGGGCGCGGTCGAGAGCGCACTGAAACAGCGCCGACACAAGCCGATCTTCATGGTCGACATCGCTGTACCTCGCGATATCGAAACCGAAGTAGGCGAGCTGGACGATGTCTACCTGTACACCGTCGACGACCTGCACGATGTAGTGGCAGAAAACCTCAAGAGCCGCCAGGGGGCAGCTCAGGCGGCCGAAGAGCTGGTATCCGTGGGCGCCGAAGACTTCATGCTGCGCCTGCGCGAACTGGCGGCAGTGGACGTGCTCAGGGCCTATCGCCAGCAAAGTGAGCGCCTTCGCGACGAAGAACTGCAAAAGGCCCTGCGCCTGCTGGCCAATGGCGGCAACCCCGAAGACGTGCTGGCCCAGCTGGCCCGGGGCCTGACCAACAAACTCCTGCATGCGCCCAGCGTGCAGCTGAAAAAGCTCTCGGCCGAGGGCCGCCTCGATGCGCTGGCCATGGCCCAGGAACTCTTTGCCCTCAACGAGGGCTCCACGGACAAATCCCCGCAATGAAAGCGTCGCTGCTGAACAAACTGGAAATCCTCCAGGACCGTTTCGAAGAACTCACCGCCCTGCTCGGTGACGCCGAGGTTATTTCCGACCAGACGCGTTTTCGCGCCTACTCCCGCGAGTATGCCGAGGTAGAGCCGGTCTACGCTGCTTATAAAGAGTGGCGCAAAGTCCAGGACGACCTCGAAGGTGCCCAGGCGCTGCTCAAGGACAGTGACCCGGACCTGCGTGAAATGGCCGTGGAAGAGGTGCGTGAAGCCAAGGAGCAACTGCTGACGCTGGAGGCGCAGCTGCAGCGCATGCTGCTGCCCAAAGACCCCAACGACGGTCGCAACGTGTTTCTGGAAATCCGCGCCGGTACGGGTGGCGACGAGGCAGCCATCTTCTCTGGTGACCTGTTCCGCATGTATTCGCGCTACGCCGAAAAGCGCGGCTGGCGCCTGGAAATCTTGTCCGAGAACGAAGGCGAGCACGGCGGCTACAAGGAAATCATTGCCCGCGTCGAGGGCGAGAATGTCTACGGCAAGCTCAAGTTCGAGTCCGGTGCACACCGGGTTCAGCGTGTGCCCGAGACCGAGTCCCAAGGCCGTGTCCACACTTCCGCGTGCACGGTGGCGGTGCTCCCCGAGCCGGACGAGCAAGCCGCCATCGAAATCAACCCGGCCGACTTGCGCGTGGACACCTACCGTGCCTCCGGTGCCGGCGGCCAGCACGTCAACAAAACCGATTCGGCGATCCGTATCACCCACTTGCCCACCGGTATCGTGGTCGAATGCCAGGAGGAGCGGTCGCAGCACAAGAACCGCGCTCGCGCCATGTCCTGGCTGTCGGCCAAGCTGAACGACATGCAGACCAGTGCCGCGCAGAACGCCATTGCCAGTGAGCGCAAGCTGCTGGTGGGGTCCGGTGACCGCTCCGAGCGCATCCGCACCTACAATTATCCACAGGGGCGGGTGACCGATCACCGCATCAACCTGACCTTGTATTCGTTGGACGACATCCTCAGCGGTGGCGTAGACGCGGTGATCGAACCGCTGCTGGCCGAATACCAGGCCGATCAACTGGCCGCCTTGGGGGACTGATGACTGTCATCGCCAGCCTGTTGCGCAACGCGCAGTTGCCTGAATCGCCCACTGAGCGCCTGGATGCCGAACTGCTGCTGGCTGCGGCCATCGGTAAATCGCGCAGCTACCTGCATACCTGGCCCGAGCGTATCGTCAGCAGCGAAGATGCCGAGACCTATGCCGGCTACCTGCAGCGCCGCCGTGGCGGCGAGCCAGTGGCCTATATCCTTGGGCTGCAGGGCTTCTGGAAGATCGACCTGGAGGTTGCGCCGCATACCCTGATCCCGCGGCCGGATACCGAACTGCTGGTCGAGACGGCGCTTGAACTGCAACCCGCTTCGCCAGCCAAGGTTCTCGACCTGGGTACGGGTACGGGGGCCATCGCTCTGGCGCTGGCCAGCGAACGCCCGGCCTGGCAGGTGACAGCGGTTGACCGGGTGGAGGAGGCTGCTGCCCTCGCCGAGCGCAACCGCCAGCGGTTAGGCCTGGCCAACGCTCGGGTACGGCTAAGCCACTGGTTCGACAGCCTGGCCGGGGAGCGTTTCGACCTCATTGTCAGCAACCCGCCCTACATCGCCGCTGAAGACCCGCACCTGGTGGCCGGCGACGTGCGCTTCGAACCCAGCAGTGCCCTGGTGGCCGGTGCCGATGGCCTGGACGACCTTCGCGTGATCGCCGCCCAGGCCCCCGCGCACTTGTTGCCAGGTGGTTGGCTGCTGCTGGAACATGGCTACGATCAGGCGGCAGCGGTACGCGCTCTGCTGGCTGAACATGGCTTTATCGAGGTGGCCAGCCGCACGGACCTGGGCGGCCATGAACGCATTACCCTGGGGCGACTGCCATGCTGAGTGATCAGGAACTGCTGCGTTACAGCCGCCAGGTGCTGCTGTCCCAGATCGACATCGATGGCCAGCTGCGGCTCAAACAGAGCAAAGCGCTGATCATCGGGCTGGGTGGCCTGGGCTCGCCAGTCGCCCTGTACCTGGCCGCCGCTGGCGTGGGTGAGCTGCACCTGGCCGACTTCGACACCGTCGACCTGACCAACCTGCAACGCCAGGTTATCCACGACAGTGCCAGCGTCGGCATGAGCAAGGTCGACTCGGCCTTGCAGCGCTTGCAGGCAATCAACCCGGAAGTCAGCCTGGTTGCTCACCGCCAGGCACTGGACGAGGACTCGCTGGCGGCTGCGGTGTCGGCAGTCGACCTGGTACTGGACTGCTCCGACAATTTCTCTACCCGCGAGGCGGTCAACGTTGCCTGTGTCGCCGCCGGCAAGCCGCTGGTCAGCGGAGCGGCAATCCGTCTGGAAGGCCAACTGTCGGTGTTCGACCCGCGGCGCGACTACAGCCCGTGCTACCACTGCCTGTACGGGCATGGTAGCGAAGCCGAACTGACCTGCAGCGAAGCTGGCGTCATTGGCCCACTGGTGGGGCTGGTGGGTAGCCTGCAGGCGCTGGAGGCAATGAAGTTGCTGGCTGGCTTCGGTGAGCCGTTGGTCGGCCGCTTGCTGTTGATCGATGCCCTCGGCACCCGTATCCGCGAGCTTCGTGTCAAGCGCGACCCGGCTTGCACGGTCTGTGGTAAGCGCGATGGCTGAGCGCTCGGCGCCGATCGGCGTCATGGACTCGGGGGTTGGCGGTTTGTCGGTGCTGGCCGAGATCCAGCGCCTGCTGCCCAACGAAACGTTGCTGTATGTGGGCGATTGCGGGCATATACCCTACGGTGAGAAGTCGCCGGACTATATCCGCGAGCGCTGCCGGCACATTGCCGGGTTCTTCCATGAACAAGGCGCAAAGGCCATGGTGTTGGCCTGCAACACTGCCACGGTGGCGGCAGTGGCTGACCTGCGTGAGTTGTATCCGACCTGGCCGTTGGTGGGCATGGAACCGGCCGTCAAGCCTGCAGCGGCAGCCACCCGCTCGGGCGTGGTCGGTGTGCTGGCCACCACCGGTACCCTGCAGAGTGCCAAGTTCGCAGCCTTGCTCGACCGCTTCGCCAACAACGTACAGGTTATTACCCAGCCTTGCCCGGGGCTGGTCGAGCTGATCGAAGCCGGTGACCTTGTAAGCCCAGCGGTGCGCCAGCTGCTGCAAGGTTATGTGCAGCCGCTACTGGCTGCAGGTTGCGATACGCTGATCCTCGGCTGCACCCATTACCCTTTCCTTCGCCCATTGCTGGCCGGCATGGTCCCGGATGACGTGGCCATCATCGACACCGGCGCGGCCGTGGCGCGTCAGTTGCGACGGCTGCTGGGTGCCAATGATCTATTGGCCGAAGGCCCGGCCGGCGCTGCACGCTTCTGGACAAGCGCTGACCCAGAAGCCTTAAGAAAAATCCTACCTGTGCTGTGGCATAAGTCTGACGATGTGCAAAGCTTTGCGTTGTGAAAAAAACGTGAAAAAAGGCTGAACTATCGTTCCACTTCTGCTTTCTACCGCTTTGCCTGAGATGAGGCGGACACTAACAACAGCATCAGAAAGAAGGATGTTTCTTATGAGGAAACTGCTCGGCTTGGCAGCGGCTGCTGCCTTTGTTTTGGGGCAAACGATGTCGGCACAAGCTGCCGATGTTTCGTTTTCGGTGGGGCAGACCGGCGATTCGACAATGGTTTACCGGCTAGGGCTGCAATCGAATTGGGATGCGAGTTGGTGGCAGACCAGCGTTGGTCGGCTGACCGGCTATTGGGATGGGGCCTACACCTACTGGGATGGCGACGAGACCGCAAGCAATCACAGCCTGTCCTTCGCGCCCGTGTTCGTCTATGAATTTGCCGGGGAGTCGGTGAAGCCTTACATCGAAGCCGGGATAGGGGTAGCGGCGTTCTCCAGCACCGAGCTGGAAAGCAACGAGCTGGGTTCGGCTTTCCAGTTTGAGGACCGCATCGGCTTTGGTTTGCGCTTTGCCGGCGGGCATGAGATTGGGGTGCGGGCGATTCACTATTCCAACGCGGGCATCAAAGAGCCCAATGATGGTGTAGAAAGCTACAGCCTGCATTACAGAATGGCGCTCTGAGTTCGCCTGCATTCGCCACTTCGCGGGCAATGCCCGCTCCTGCCGGCATACCACAGCACTCAAGGTCTGGGTAATTTGCAGGAGCGGGCTTGCCCGCGAAGTCGGTAATGCTGATTTCAGGTGTTAACGCGCCAGCGGCCACAGGCTACTGAGGTCCAGCGTCTCCAGGATCAGTTCGGGTTCTCTCTGAGGCCAACGCCGCAGCAACTCCTCTGCGGCACTGCCGGGCGTCCACTCCTCCGGTATCGCCTGTGCCGACGTTAGCGTAACCTTCAACGATTGTGGCCCTACAATGGTCAGTGCTACCCCTTGGTCCTCAAGGGCCTTGCGTTGCTCACGCATCCATTGCGGCAAATTGTTCCAGCCCGCAGTCACCTGTGTCGGTGCAAACAGCTGCAACGCCGAATAGCGGTTGAAAAGCGCCATCACCTGCGGCGACTGACCCTTTTCCAGCAACGGCAGCGCATTGCTCAGGCAATGCTCTGCGGCCAGCTGGTTGGTAGTGACGATCGCTTCGATCAGCTCACTGTCACTGGCATTGTCTGGCAGGTAATCGGTGGTGCCGGTGTTGAGGATCAGCCCGTCCAGCGAACACCAGGCATGGCAAATTTGTTGGCACGCATGGCTGACGTGTTGTTCTTCATGCAACTGCCACGGCAACCGCAACAATTGGCTGCCGTAGCGTGCCCCCAAAGCATCCAGTGCGTCGCTATTCTTGCCACTCGCGGCAACGCGATGTCCTTCATCGAGCATCCGCTCCACCAAAGCCAAGCCAAGTCCGTTGCTTGCGCCCGTAACCCAGAAACTGCGTGAGTTAATCAACACGTTATCCCCTAATTCTGCCGGCGTGGCAGCCCTTTGAACGCTTCCAGGGCCCGCTGGCGACTGCTACTGAGATCTACGATTGGACTTAGGTAATTAGTATTACCGAAAAGGTCCGTCGATTTAATGGGCTGATGGATGGCTTTTTCATCGAGCTCCTGTAGTTCCGGTACCCAGTGGCGAATGAAATGCCCCTGAGGATCGAAGCGCTGCGACTGCGAAACCGGGTTGAAGATACGGAAATAGGGCACCGCATCAGTGCCGGTGGACGCACTCCACTGCCAACCCCCGTTGTTGGCGGCCAGATCGCCGTCTATCAGGTTTCGCATGAAGTGTCGCTCGCCCTTGCGCCAGTCAATCAGCAGGTTCTTGCTGAGGAACATGGCCACGATCATGCGCAAGCGGTTGTGCATCCACCCGGTGTGCAGCAACTGGCGCATGGCGGCATCGATGATCGGGAAGCCGGTGCGGCCCTGCTCCCAGGCCTCCAGGTCTGCCGGGGCGTCACGCCAGGGCAAGGCTTCGGTCTGGGCGCGGAAGGCGCGGTGGCGCGAGACCTGTGGATAACCGCTCAGGATGTGCTTGTAGAACTCCCGCCACAGTAGCTCATTGATCCAGGTCTGCACGCCTGTGCTGCCACTGTCGAACTCGCCCCGGTTGCCGGCCAGTGCACCGTGCAAACATTGGCGGGGCGAAATCACGCCGGCGGCCAGGTAGGGGGAAAGCTGGCTGGTACCAGGCTTGGCAGGTAAGTCGCGCAAGTGGTGGTAGTCGTCGATGGTTTCGTCCAGGAAGCGTGACAGGCGGGACTGTGCCTCAGCTTCACCGGCTGGCCAGTGGTCGCGCAGTGCGGGCGTGGTTTTTCCGAACCCCTCTACGTGTTGCGGGATTGGGTCGCTGCCGATGTTCAGCGGGGCCTGGCGCTTCACCCGCCGTGCCAGGGCCGGCAGGCTGCGGTGCAGATGCTCCAGGCAGGTTTTCTTGAACTGGCTGAACACCTGGAAGTAATCGCCACTGCGAGTCAGTACGGTGCCCGGACGGAAGAACAGCTGGTCGAGGTAGCTGTGCGCCTGGATGGCCGACTTTTCCAGCAGTGCCCGGGTGGCATCATCCCGGCGCTGCTCATTGATGCCGTACTCCTCGTTCCAGTGCACGCTTTGCACCTGATGTTGGCGACAGACATCGAGCACCGCCTGTGGCGCCTGGTCCCAGGTATCGAATGTGCGGATCAGCAGGGGTATGTTCAGCTTTTCCAGTGATTGGCGCAGGTCATGCAGGTTACGCAGCCAGAAGTCGACTTTGCAGGCGGCATCGTCATGGGCTTGCCATTGTCCGGGGCTGACCAGCCACAGGGCGATGGTCGGGCCGCGCTCGGTGGAGGCGCTGAGTGCAGTGTTGTCATCGATACGCAGGTCGCTGCGCAGCCAGGTCAGGTGCATGGGGCATTTATCTCTACAGGCTGTCGATCATGGGCTTGAAGCACGCGCAATGCCGCCTGCGGGGTGTCGAACAGGAAAAGGTCGGGTAGCTCAAAAGCCTTCAAGCGGGCTTCATGCAGCGCCAGCGTGGCACCACCCAACAGCTTGGGGATTGGTAAGCCTTGCAGGGTGCGCAGCAACGCCTTGTCGTCGATGCGTGGGCCCAAGTGCAGGAGTAAGGCGCGTGGTTTGAGCGCGTTGACGGCGCTTAGCAATTGCGGGCCTGCGACGGGCTGCTCGAGCACCTCGACCTGGAAGCCATTGCTGGTGAGCAGCCAGGCGCACAACCATAAGTCTGGGCTGAAGGTGCGTTCGCTGTCTTCGGCCAGCAACACGGCGGGCCCTTGCAGCAGCTGGTTGTCGTGGTACACGCGGGCACCGAGCTTGCTGCGCAGCCAGCTGTGGAAAAACACCTGCTCCAGCCGAGCGTTGAAGTAATTGCGCCAGCGCTGGTCGAGCATGTCGAGCAGCGGCAGCAGCAGTTGTTCGCACAGGGTGACTGCCGGGTACAGCGCCATGGCCTGGTTAAGTTGCTGGTCGAGGGCGCGCTGTGAAAGGCCGGCGATGGCTTCGATCAGCTGGAATTGCCTGGCTTGCCAGTCCCCCTTCGGTGGGGTGCTGGCGGGTTTGTCGAGCAACTCGCGGACTTGGCCGACCGACGCGCCACGCTGCAGCCAGGCCAGGACCGCCTCGACGCGTTCGACCTGCTCAAGTGGGTACAGGCGATGCCCCTTGGCGGTGCGCTGTGGCTTGAGCAACCCATACCGGCGCTCCCAGGCGCGCAGGGTGACCGGGTTTACGCCGGTGCGACGGGCAAGTTCGCCGATGGGCAGCAAGTCCTCAGACCGCATTGCGCAAACCCAGGCTCTCGGGGTGCGGCTGCAGGTAGGCTTGTTGCTGCAGGTAGGGGTCTGGGTGCTTGCGCAAATGGTGTTTGAGCAAGGTCAGTGGCACTACCAGTGGTACCACGCCTTGTTGGTATTGGCCGATGACTGCCTGCAACTCGGCCTTGTCCTGCTGCGTCAGGGCATCCTTGAAGTAACCGCTCAGGTGCTGCAGCACGTTACTGTGGGTGCCGCGGCTCGCGCAGCGGCGCAGGGCTTGCATCAGCTGGCTGAAATAGCGCGGGCCGATGCTCTGTGGTTCATCAGCCTTGCTCATGCTGCCAAGCAGGCGGCCGAGGGTGCGATAGGCCTGGGGGTTATTGGCCATCAGCAAATACTTGTAGCGCGAATGAAAGCGTACCAGCGCGCCACGGTTCAGGCCCTCGGCCAGCAGGCGCTGCCAGTCGGCGTAGGCGTAAACGCGGCTTATGAAGTTCTCGCGCAGCACGGGGTCATGCAGGCGGCCTTCTTCCTCTACTGGCAGGTCCGGGCGCAATGCACAGAAAGCCTGGGCATAGACGCCGCGCCCGCCATGCACGGCCGGGTGGCCATTGTCCTGATAAACCTTTACCCGTTCCAGGCCGCAAGAAGGTGACTTCTGCATGAAGATGTAGCCGCAGATGTCGTCAAGTTCGTTGGCCATCTGCTCGCCATAGGTGCGCAGCGGGTCGGTCAGGTCCTTGCCGGGGTCGCGGGTGCCGACCACTTCGGGTTGCTCGGGGTTGCCGACCAGGCGAATCGGGTCGCGCGGAACACCCAGGCCGATTGCCACTTCCGGACACACAGGTAGCCAGTCGAAGTGCTGTTCCAGTTGTTTACGGCACAGGTCGGAGGCCTTGTGGCCGCCGTTGTAGCGCACGCTGTGCCCGGTCAGGCAGGCGCTGATGGCGATACGCGGCTTGCGGTGGGCGGAAGGGTCGTGCATGGCTGCCTCCGAAAATAAACCTGTACGTGACTCGAAACTTGTACAGGTTTATTTCAGCACAGCGCTGAAGTTATGCAAACTAGTATTTTTGTATAGTTCGGCATCACTCAAGGTGTTCGAGCAAGCGCCGCGCCGCTTCCTGGCCACTGAGCCATGCGCCCTCGACGCGGCCGGACAGGCACCAGTCCCCACAGGCGTACAAGCCCTGGTCGGCATCGGCCAGTGCGCCCCACTCATGGTTGCTACTGGGGCGGGCATAGAGCCAGCGGTGAGCCAGGGAGAAGGAGGGCGGCGGTACCACGCAGCCGACCAGTTCGGCGAATTCACCCCACAACTGTTCGATCACTTCTTCCTTGGGCAGGTCGATGTGTTGCCGGCTCCAGTCTGAGGTCGCGTGCAGTACCCAGGTGTCCAGGTGCTCGTCGCGGCCGGGCTTGCTGCGATTGCGAGCCAGCCAGTCCAGCGGGTTGTCCTGCACGAAGCAGCCTTGCATTGGCGTATCCAGCGGTGCCTGGAAGGCGAGGGCGACGGCCCAGGTAGGTTCCATTTGCACGCCAGCGGCCACGGCCGCCAGCTTCGGTGTGGCGGCCAGAAGTGGCGTGGCCTGCGGTGCCGGGACGGCGATGACCACACGGCTGTAGGGGCCGTGGCTGCAACCTTCGGTGTCTTGCAGGTGCCAGTACTGCTTGCCGCGAAACACTTCCGCTATGCGGCAGCCGAAGTTGACCGTGACGTCCTTGAGCAAGCCGCGGGTAATGGCGCTCATGCGTGGCACGCCTACCCAGCGCGTCTGCTCGTCAGGGGAAGGGGTGAGTTCGCCGTCACGGTAGTTATACAGTTGAGGCTTCCATTGTTCGGCCCAGCCGGCGGCCACCCATTGCTGCACCTGATCGACAAAGCGTCGGTCACGGGCAGTGAAGTACTGTGCGCCCAGGTCGAGCGCGCCGGCTTCGCTGCGCTTGCTGGCCATGCGCCCGCCACTGCCGTGGCCTTTGTCGAACAAGTGCACGGATTGCCCGGCCTTTTGCAAAGCCTGGGCGGCTGACAAACCGGCGATGCCGGCCCCGATGATGGCGATAGGTATTGTCATGATGGCCTCTTCAAACCTTGCTGTGAGCAGACTACGCTGTCAGGCAAACCTGTACAATGCAAAAATTCTGTATAAGGTTATTCCGTGTTGGCGGGCAGGTTGGCCTATGTTTATCCGAGAGCGTCGGGTCAAAAAAGTGCCTTGCTGTTAAAAATAGACCACCGATGCATTCTGCGAGGACACAGCCATGCATATATTGCTGACAGGTGGCACCGGTTTGATTGGCAAGCATCTATGCCAGTACTGGCTGGGCCAAGGGCATCGGCTTACGGTTTGGAGCAGGCGTCCTGAACAGGTGGCAAAAATCTGTGGTAGCGGGGTGCGTGGTATCGCGCGCCTGGAGCAGCTGGAGGCCGACGATCATCTTGATGCGGTGGTCAACCTTGCTGGTGCGCCGATTGCCGACAGGCCCTGGACGGCCGCCCGGCGCAACGTGCTGTGGGTCAGCCGTGTCACCCTTACCGAGCAATTGCTGGCGTGGTTGGGCACCCGTGAGCAGCGCCCGGAGGTGTTGATCTCCGGCTCTGCGGTAGGTTGGTACGGAGACGGTGGCGAACGCGAACTGACCGAGGCTTCACCCCCGGTGCGTGAAGATTTCGCCAGCCAGTTGTGCATTGCCTGGGAAGAGACCGCCCAGCGTTCGCAAGCCCAGGGGATACGCGTGGTACTGGTCCGTACTGGCCTGGTGCTGGCCAGCGATGGCGGCTTTTTGTCGCGCCTGCGCATGCCCTTCAAACTGGGGCTGGGCGGGCCTTTGGGCGACGGGCGGCAGTGGATGCCCTGGGTTCATATAGACGACCAGGTCGCCCTGATTGATTTTCTCTTGCAGCGCAAGGATGCCAGCGGTCCTTATAATGCCTGCGCGCCGGAGCCTGTACGCAACCGTGAGTTTGCCAGGCGACTGGGCCGAGCCCTGCATCGGCCGGCGCTGTTGCCAGTGCCGGCATTGCTGCTCAAGGCCGGGCTTGGCGAGATGTCGACCTTGCTGCTGGGAGGCCAGCGGGCGCGCCCGGTACGCTTGCTGGAAGCAGGCTTCACCTTCCGTTTCAACGATCTGCAATCGGCGCTGGACAACCTGTCCAGTGGCCTCTGACATAGGACGCTGCATGACCGATCACGCCCTGCTGCTGGTCAACCTGGGTTCCCCGGCCTCCACCTCGGTGGCCGATGTGCGCCGTTACCTCAACCAGTTCCTCATGGACCCGTACGTGGTCGACCTGCCGTGGCCGGTGCGGCGCTTGCTGGTGTCGCTGATCCTGATCAAGCGCCCTGAGCAGTCGGCACACGCCTACGCTTCGATCTGGTGGGAGGAGGGCTCGCCTCTGGTTGTGCTGACCCGTCGCCTGCAGGCAGCGATGGTCGAGCACTGGCCCCATGGCCCAGTGGAAATTGCCATGCGCTACGGCCAGCCAGCGTTGCCTGATGTGTTGGAGCGGCTGGCCGCCCAAGGTGTGCGCAAGGTGACTTTGGCGCCGCTTTATCCACAGTTCGCCGACAGCACGGTGACCACGGTGGTCGAGCTGGCAAAACAGACCGTCAGCGAGCGCCAGTTGCCGTTGCAGATGCGTGTGCTGCAGCCGTTCTACGAGCATCCGGCGTACATCGAGGCACTGGCTGCCAGTGCCCGGCCGTACCTTGAGACGGGTTACGACCACCTGCTGTTGAGCTTCCATGGTTTGCCGGAACGGCACCTGAAAAAGCTGTTTCCGAAAGGGGTCAAGCACGACCTGCGTGCTGCCGATTGCTGCCACGGTGCAACCGCCGAAGTACGTTCGGTTTGCTATCGCGGGCAATGCCTGGCCACAGCCAAAGCCTTTGCGCAGAAAATGGGCATACCTGATGGCAAGTGGTCGGTATCGTTCCAGTCGCGGCTGGGCCGGGACAAGTGGATCGAACCCTACACCGAGACGCGGTTGGATGAACTGGCCAAGGCCGGTGTGAAGAAGCTGCTGGTGATGTGCCCGGCATTTGTGGCGGATTGCATCGAGACGCTGGAAGAGATAGGCATGCGTGGCAGCGAGCAGTTTGTCGAGGCGGGTGGCCGGGAGCTGGTGCTGGTGCCGTGCCTGAATGATCACCCGGAGTGGGTGAGGGTGTTGGCTGATATGAGTGAAAAGGCCTGAATCGAAGGGGCCGCCTTGCGGCCCCTACCGACCGTTTATACATCCAGCTTCTTGTGCTTCCAGCTGTCATTACCCGGCAGAATCAGGTTCAGCGCAATAGCCACAATCGCGCACAGGGCAATACCCTTCAGGCCCCAGTCATCCGGGCCGTCACCGCTGCCGATCAGCACGCCGCCGATACCGAACACCAGTGTCACCGAGACGATCACCAGGTTGCGTGCCTCGCCCAGGTCAATCTTGTGGCGGATCATGGTGTTCATGCCCACCGCTGCAATCGAGCCGAACAGCAGGCACAGAATGCCGCCCATCACCGGCACCGGGATGCTCTGCAGCAGCGCGCCGAACTTGCCGATGAACGCCAGGGTAATGGCGAAGACCGCCGCCCAGGTCATGATCTTCGGGTTGTAGTTCTTGGTCAGCATCACCGCGCCGGTCACTTCGGCATAGGTGGTGTTGGGCGGGCCGCCGAACAGGCCGGCTGCAGTAGTCGCCAGGCCGTCGCCCAGCAACGTCCGGTGCAGGCCAGGCTTCTTCAGGTAGTCACGGCCGGTCACGCTGCCCACTGCAATCACCCCGCCGATATGCTCGATCGCCGGCGCCAGCGCAACCGGGACGATGAACAGAATGGCCTGCCAGTTGAACGCAGGGGCGGTGAAATTGGGGATTTCCAGCCACGGTGCGGCAGCGATCCTGGCGGTGTCGACCACGCCAAAGGCGAACGACAGGGCAAAGCCCACCAGCACGCCGGAGATGATGGGCACCAGGCGGAAAATGCCCTTGCCGAATACGGCAACGATCAAGGTTGTCAGCAGCGCTGGCATCGAGATCAGCATGGCCGTCTTGTATGGCATCAGCGCTGTACCGTCCCCACCTTTGCCCATCGCCATGTTGGCGGCGATCGGTGCCATGGCCAGGCCGATGGAGATGATCACCGGGCCGATCACCACCGGCGGTAGCATGCGGTCGATGAAACCGGTGCCGTTGATTTTTACCATCAGGCCCATGAAGGTGTACACGAAGCCAGCAGCCATTACGCCGCCCATGGTCTCGGCCAGGCCGAACTGGCCTTTGGCGAGGATGATCGGCGTGATGAAGGCAAAGCTCGAGGCCAGGAACACCGGTACCTGACGTCCGGTGACCAGCTGGAATAGCAGGGTGCCGATGCCGGCGGTGAACAGCGCGACGTTCGGGTCGAGGCCGGTGATCAGGGGCATCAGCACCAGCGCGCCGAATGCCACGAAGAGCATCTGCGCGCCCGAAACGACCTGGCGCCAGAGCGGGTCGTTGAAGCCGTCCTGCATGGTCAGGCGTCCTTTTGCTTGGTGCCGAAGATCTTGTCACCGGCATCACCCAGGCCTGGCACGATGTAGCCGTGCTCGTTCAGGCGCTGGTCGATCGAGGCG
Organism: Pseudomonas sp. CIP-10; assembly: GCF_020911845.1. NCBI lineage: Bacteria > Pseudomonadati > Pseudomonadota > Gammaproteobacteria > Pseudomonadales > Pseudomonadaceae > Pseudomonas > Pseudomonas sp. CIP-10. Next base: position 885,689 of record NZ_CP087160.1, read on the forward strand.
GTGTAGATCTTCACGTCCGGGTGGGCTTTTTCTACCACCTCGATGCCTTCTGGCGCGGCGACCAGCACCATGGCGCGAATCTCTTTGCAGCCGGCCTTTTTCAGCAGGTCGATGGTGGCAACCATCGAGCCGCCGGTGGCCAGCATCGGGTCGATGATCAGGGCCAGGCGCTGGTTGATGTCCGGCGCGAGCTTTTCCAGGTAGGTGTGGGCTTCGAGGGTTTCTTCGTTTCGGGCAACGCCGACGGCGCTGACCTTGGCACCCGGGATCAGGCTGAGCACGCCGTCGAGCATGCCGATGCCGGCGCGCAGGATCGGTACTACGGTGATCTTCTTGCCGGCGATTTTTTCAACCGAGACCTTGCCACACCAGCCGTCGATCTCGTAGGTTTCGAGGGGCAGGTCCTGGGTGGCTTCATACGTCAGGAGCGCGCCGACTTCCTGGGCGAGTTCGCGAAAATTCTTGGTGCTGATATCGGCACGGCGCATCAGGCCAAGCTTGTGGCGGATCAGCGGATGGCGGATCTCACGAGTGGGCATAGGGGAGGGCTCCGAAAGGCGGGCAAAAAAACCGCGCTAGATTAATCTATTCAGCCTGTGCTGTCGTCTGGTCATTCTGGACGTTAGTCCATAAATGCTTGATCTGTGACGAGCGGATGCGTACCTTTGCCCGCTTTTCCAAAATGCCCCCCCGGAGAGCGCCATGTCCGCCGATCTCGAGCATATCCGTCAAGTCATGCGTGAAGCTGACTGCCTGTACACCGAAGCCGAAGTCGAAGCGGCCATCGCCAAAGTCGGCGAGCAGATCTGCAAGGACCTGCACGACAAGAACCCGGTTGTGTTCTGCGTGATGAACGGCGGCCTGATCTTCTCCGGCAAACTGCTGACCCACCTGCAGTTCCCACTGGAAGCCTCCTACCTGCACGCTACCCGCTACCGCAACCAGACCAGCGGCGGCGAGCTTTTCTGGAAGGCCAAGCCGGAAGTGTCGTTCATCGACCGTGACGTGTTGATCGTCGACGATATCCTCGACGAAGGCCACACCCTCAGCGCCATCATCGAGTTTTGCAAGCATGCCGGCGCCCGCTCGGTGTACACCGCTGTGCTGATCGACAAGGATCACGACCGCAAGGCAAGCCCTGACCTCAAGGCCAACTATGTGGGCCTGCCTTGTGTCGATCGCTATATCTTCGGTTACGGCATGGACTACAAAGGGTACTGGCGCAACGCTAACGGCATCTTCGCCGTAAAGGGGCTGTAACCGTGCGCCAGCCTGCGTTCATCGACCAATCGCTGTTCGCCGGGCTGGCCGAAAAGGCCGCTGCCAACCCGCGCGGGCGGCAGCACCATAACTTTCACGCTATGGAAGAGCCCTGCCACCGCATGGCGGTCGGGCTGCAACCGAGCACCTACATTCCGCCGCATCGCCATGTGAGCGCCGACAAGGCTGAAACCTTGATAGCGCTCAAGGGGTGCTTTGGCCTGCTGATCTTCGATGAGCAAGGCGCGGTGACTGACAAGCGGGTGCTGCAGGCCGGTGGCGACTGTCTGGGTGTAGATCTGGCGCCTGGTACCTACCATGGCTTGGTGGTGCTGGAGCCCGACAGCATCCTGTTCGAGTGCAAGGCTGGGCCATACCGACCAGTGGGCGAGGGCGAGCACGCACACTGGGCGCCGCGCGAGGGTGAAGCCGGCGTGGCCGATTACCAGGCCTGGATGCGCGCGCAGTTCGATTGATATCGGCTGTACCCGGCATGCTAGAGTGCTCCTTCATACAAGGAGCCTCACATGCGTGCGATTCTTCCCCTCCTGCTGGCGGTCAGCCTGCCGCTCGCTGCCGCACCGCTGCACAGTCAGTTCCTGCCACCTGATGACCAGTCCCTGCGCCAGGAAGCGCCGACCAGCCAGCAATTGCTGCAAGTGACTGACTATTCGGTGGTCGTAGGGGCCCAGCGCCAGTCCGATCAGCAGCCGATCCCGATCACATCGTCGTTGCAGGTGCGCCTGAAGGGCAAGCCGCTGAGCAAGGGCGCGACCATTGCCCAGGTGCTGCTGACGTTCGATGGTGAAGCGGCCAAAAGCCTGAAAAAGCCTGTGTATGACGCTAAAACCCGCACCTTGAGCCTGAATTACCCGGTCAGCAACTACCGGGTGGTCATGGACCTGCTGCGTAACGAAACCCTGTACGTGCAGTTTCTGACTTACGGCAACGGCCATATCTGGGCCGACCTGCACACCGGGACGGTACGTACGCGTTGAGGCGCGAAGCCTGCGGGGGGTAAACTGCCGGCCTTCGAAATTCCGTGATGGTCCAGTTGGAGTCGGCAATGCGTAAAGACAAGAAACAGGTAATCGGTGACGAAATCAGCGACGACTACATCAAGTCGTTCCTTCAGTTCGAGCCGGCCGATGGTGTGACTTCGCCGTCGCTGCACAAGCTGGTCAAGGCCTACCGCGGCCTGCGCGTGGACGACTTTGAGCGCTTTGTAGGCTTCTTCGTCGAAGCTGGCCTGGACCTGGATGGCAAGGACGAGCACGGCAAGACCTTCGTCGAGCAGATTGCCGACCAGCGCAATGCCCCTGAGTACATCGAGATCATCGATAAAGCCCGCGGTTGATCTTCAACCTGTGCTGGCCCTTTCGCGGGCTCGCCCGCTCCCACAGGGATGAGGGCAGCGCCGAACCTGTGGGAGCGGGCAAGCCCGCGAAGAGGCCGGCACAGGCTGATAGGTCTCCACGTACAAAAAAACGCCCCGAGGGGCGTTTTTCCGTTAGCGGGCGAATCAGGCGTAATGCTTGGCCGCCGGGCTGCTTTCTGCCAGGTCCAGGGCCGCGTCGTTATCGGCACTGATCTTGTGGTACAGCGCAGCATCGGTTGCCAGGGTCTTCTCGCGAGCCGGGAAGATTTCCTTGAGCTTGGCAGCCCAGGCGCCCTTGGCCTGCTCGGGGAAGCAGCGCTCGATCAGTTCCAGCATGATCGACACGGTCACCGAGGCACCCGGCGATGCGCCGAGCAGTGCTGCCAGGCTGCCGTCCTGGGCCGAGACCAACTCGGTACCGAACTGCAGCACGCCGCCTTTTTTCGGGTCTTTCTTGATGATTTGCACGCGCTGACCCGCCACTTCCAGGCGCCAGTCCTCGGCCTTGGCCTGCGGATAGAAACGACGCAGGGCTTCCAGACGCTGCTCCATCGACTGCATCACTTCGCTGACCAGGTACTTGGTCAGGTCCATGTTGTCGCGGGCCACGGCCAGCATCGGGCCAATGTTGCCCATGCGCACCGACAGCGGCAGGTCCATCAGCGAGCCGTGCTTGAGGAACTTGGTGGTGAAACCGGCATACGGGCCGAACAGCAGCGAGGTCTTGCCGTCCACGACGCGGGTGTCCAGGTGCGGTACCGACATCGGCGGGGCGCCGACAGCGGCCTGGCTGTAGACCTTGGCCTGGTGCTGCTTGACGATTTCCGGGTTGTCGCAACGCAGCCACTGGCCGCTGACAGGGAAGCCGCCAAAACCTTTGCTTTCCGGGATGCCGGACAACTGCAGCAGCGGCAGGGCCGCGCCGCCGGCGCCGAGGAAGACGAAGCGGGCGTCGACTTCACGGCTGCCGCCGCTGTTGACGTCCTTGATGCTCACGGTCCAGCCGCTGCCGTTACGGCGCAGGCCGACAACCTTCTTGCTGTACTTGACCTGCGCGTCCGGCGAGTCGCCCAGCAGCTTGAGCAGCTTGTTGGTCAGTGCGCCGAAGTTGACGTCGGTGCCTTTGGCCACGCGGGTAGCGGCGATGTGCTGGTCGGCCGGGCGGCCAGGCATCATCAGCGGCATCCAGTCGTTCATCACGGCCTTGTCTTCGGTGTATTCCATCTCGGCGAAGGCGTGGTGCTGCTTGAGCAGCTCGAAGCGCTTCTTGAGGAAGGAAACACCCTTGTCACCCTCGACATAGCTCAGGTGCGGGACAGGGTTGATGAAGGCACGCGCCGAGCCGAAGTTGCCCTTCTTGCTAAGGTAGGCCCAGAACTGGCGCGAAACCTCGAACTGGGTGTTGATGTGCACGGCCTTCTTGATGTCGATGCTGCCATCGGCGGCCTGCGGCGTATAGTTCAGCTCGCACAGGCCGGCGTGGCCGGTGCCTGCGTTGTTCCAGGGGTTGGAGCTTTCCGCGGCCCCGGAGTCCATCGCCTCGACGACCTCAAGCTTCAGGGTCGGGTCAAGCTCCTTGAGCAGTACGGCCAGGGTGGCACTCATGATGCCCGCGCCTACCAGTACCACATCAACCGATTCGTTCTGCGCCATTTAACGCGTCTCCACAATCTACAGCTACCTAATTGACAGCATAGGACCTGGGTTTGCCAGGGTCGCCATGTCCGACTTTTCGCAGTTCTTGCAACTTCCGCGGACACCGCCAATCAGTCTTCGGGTTCGTGTATTGAACGCCGTTTGCCACAGGTGCGGCAATTCGACTTATGGTCAAGGTGTCGTGCGTGCGTTATGGAACGGTTCAGACACTCATACGGGATGAGCGCATCTGCCGCCTGTTCAGGGCTGTTCGGGACACATCTGCCGCTTTTGCACATGCCAGACTGTTCATTTGCTCGCCACACTCTTGTGAAGTTGTGAAAACCGTTTTTTCACGCTCTTTTGGAGACGTGAACCTCAAAAGGGGACTGCGCGATGGCAACCCGCAGGTTCATGCAGTGTGAAGGGCCGGAAAAAGCAGGCACGACAGCCGATGCAAGACCTGAGTGGAAGGCTCTCTGTGGGCGAGGCGGTGAAGTTGCCGGGGTCAATCGGCGAATGCGGGGCCCGATCAGGAGACGTCCTTATAATCGGGGGGAGATTATAGCGATGTCGCGGGCAGAAATGTCGCCATTCGTGGTTTTTATTGCAGCGTTTGTCAGGCAGCGAGGAGGCGTTGGTGCCAGCGGCGCTTTGCACGGGCGCAAACCCGGGCTTCGGCGGGCAGTTCGCGCCCCAGCCAGGCCAGCTGAATTTCGCTGATCTGCACCCAGTCGATGCCCCGTGGTGCCTGGCTGCATTGCTTGAAGGCCAGGCATTTGCCATCAGCGTCAAGGCGGGCATAAGCGTTGTGACGCGGCCGTTTGAAGAGCTGAGTCCAGAGCGAGGTCATGGCGGCGAGTCCTTTGCGTTAGGGCTTGGCGCAAGGATAAGGGTGTGGCGATGAAACGATTGTGACAAGCGGATCGGGCCGATGACTGGTCTGTGCCTGGCTAGGTATACTGTGGGCCTTTGCCGCATTTTCTGGAGAAACGCGCATGTTGCAACGTCTGTTGTTCGGTTTGATCGCCGTGGCCAGCCTTAGCCTGGTCGGTTGTGCCCACAGCCCGCAACAACTCAACCCGCAACCCACGCTCAAGGCCCAGCTGGCCCCGGTCGGCCATGGCCAGCCGGTGGTGGTCCGGGTAGTGGATGGCCGGCCTTCGCCGTCCCTGGGTACCCGCGGTGGCATGTACCCCGAGACCAGCACCATCAGTGTCAGCGGTAATGACGTGGTGCCCAAGCTGCAGGCTCAGGCTGAAGCTGCTGTGCGCCTGCTCGGCTTCACCCCGACCCCGAACGCCTACAATGCGCCGCAGCTGACCGTGACCCTGGCCGAGCTGAAGTACCAGTCGCCGAAAGACAACCTTTACGTGACCGAGGCCACCATCGGCGCCACCTTCCGCGCTGATGTGACCAATGGCGGCCGCCGTTACAGCGGCCGTTATGGCGCTTCGCTGGACCAGCGTTTCGGCATGGCGCCGAATCAGGACACCAACACCCAGCTGGTGGGCGATGTGCTGAGCGATGCCCTGACCCGCCTGTTCAAGGACCCGAGCATCGGGCAGGTGCTTGGTCAGTAAGCTTCAGGTTGTGTCAGAAAACCCGCTGCCTGAGTGACAGGCAGCGGGTTTTTTGTTGTCTGGATGGCACAGATTTACGCCGCTTCTATGTGGAAATCCAGCAAGCTGAACCCTGTGCCTGCATCCACTTCGGGCAAGTCCTCATGCACATGTCCGCCAAGCGCACAGTAGACCAGCCACTGGCGGTCCTGCACATTGATGGCAAAACCATCGATCAGCGCCTGTTGTTCATCGCTCTGGGCAACGAGGTAGAGGCGGTCCTGGTTTTCGGCGTGCAACATGAAAAAGCTCCGGGTCATCAAAAGGTCGACAGGGTCGCCTGTATGGATGACGAGCGGATGACAGATGAAATTTAACAACAGTTTGTCGCCAAGGCCGGGCGCCACGGTGCGACTTGGGTAGAATGCTGGCCTTTGCCACTGCTCACACCGAGGTTGCGTGATGTCCTTGCAAGTGCTCTGGGGGTTCCTGGCCGCCCATCCCACCAAGCTGATCAACCTGCTGGCGCTGCTGCTGACCTGCCCGGGCGGTTTGCTGCTGCACAGTGCGCGGCGGCGCGAGGCCGAAACCCGCGCGTACATGGCAGTAGACGAGGGGGTAGTGGACGCATTCGACCTTCGGGTGCCGAAATACTTCTACATCCTGGGCTTTTCGTGCCTGGCGATGGCGCTGCTGCTGTCCTGGTTCAGCACCTGGATCTAAGAACCATCGGGGCCGCGTTGCGGCCCAATCGCGACACAAGGCCGCTTGTGTCTTGATGGGGGATTAGAATCTGGAGTGAGAGCGGTGAATGGCAAGCTGAATGCCGTAGGTGCCTTGAGCACGTGTGGGAGCACAAGCTGCCATTCACCGTTCCACTTTGGCGAGAGCCCGAACAGTTGGATGCGGCTCTGATCTCGAATCACAAGCGTGGGCCAAGCCAAAGTCCTCTCACTGTGTTGAGTTTAGGAGGTTTTGGTGATGGCTTCCTTCTTGGGTATCGATGTTTCCAGTCTCTCCCTTGATGCTGCGGTGCGGCCACAGGGCATCAAAATGCATTTAAGCAATGATCCCACAGGCTTTGAGGCGCTACTGGAGAGCCTTCGCAAGCTCAGTATCAAGCGCGTCCTGTTAGAGGCGACGGGTGGCTACGAGCGAGATGTCATGCGTTTTCTACAGGACGCTGGCTACAAGGTCATACGCGTTAATCCCAGGCGAGCCAGGTCATTCGCTGACTCTCTAGGCATCAAGGCCAAGACTGACGCCATCGACGCCGAGGTTCTGGCGCACTATGCCGAAGTCATTCCAGATCAACCCTCCCTGCGAATCAGCCCCGAACGAGCGCTTCTGCGAGAGTTGCTTCAGCAACGTGATCGGTTGGTTCAACAGCGAGATGACGACCTGCGGCGCCTGAAGCAGGTGCAATCGACTGCAGTTGCTAACTACCTGAATGCCAACCTGAAACACTTCAAAGCGCAGATCAAACTGGTTGAGCGTGAGATCGAACAGCAAACCGCGATGCTGAACGACGAACGGGTTACCCAACTGATTAAAGTGAAAGGCATTGGGATGGTGACAGCGGGCAAGCTAGTAGCGCTGCTGCCGGAGCTGGGTCGGGTTGAATCCAGAGAAATTGCCTCCCTGGTCGGAGTGGCGCCCTTCAACCACGACAGCGGGAAATTCATGGGCAAGCGCTCTATCTCTGGCGGACGATTTGCGGTCAGGCGATCGCTGTACATGGCATGCCTTGTGGCGATGAGATACAACCCAGCACTCAAGGCTCGTTATCAGTCACTGCGGGAGCGCGGAAAACTTCCCAAAGTCGCTATCGTGGCCTGCATGAGAACGTTCATCGTGCGGTTAAATGCCATGCTCAGAACGGGTACATCATGGCTCGATCTAGTGCTACCGCAGCCTGAAAGTACAACGTAAATCCAGAACGCAGCGTGAGCCGCGTGGAAGCGGGCTTGCCCGCGAAGCCAACACCGTGGTGGATTGCACGGGCTTCGCCCGTGTTCGCGGGCAAGCCCGCTCCCACAGGGAAGGCGCCAGCTTTTAGAAATTGAGCAAGACAGTTGCTCCCACAAGGTGGACTGCCCCCCAAAAGTTGGACAGTTTTAAGCTGCAGCCTGAGCCCTGTACTCCACAGGGCTCAGGCCATTGAGCCTCAGCTTGATGCGATCATGGTTGTAGTAGTGAATGTACTCATCCAGACCCGCTCTCAGCTCATCAATGCTCTCGAAACGCTTCAGGTAGAAAAACTCAGATTTGAGCGTGCCGAAGAAGCTTTCCATGGCCGCGTTGTCCAGGCAATTGCCTTTTCGAGACATGCTCTGCTTTACCCCACATTCGCTTAGCTTACGGCGGTATTGCGCCTGCTGGTAATGCCATCCCTGATCCGAATGCAGCACGAGCTTCGGTTTCTCTCCCAGGCAATCGAGCGCTTTGCCAAGCATGTTCCCAACCAGGCTATAGCACGGGCGGCTGGCCATTTCGTAGGCCACGATTTCGCCGTTGTACAAATCCATCACGGGCGACAGATAGAGCTTCTGCTGAGCTACTTTGAACTCGGTTACGTCAGTCACCCACTTCTGGTTTGGGCGTTGAGCGATAAAATTTCGCTCCAGTACATTCGCTGCCACTTTGCCGACGGTACCTCGATAGGAGCGATATTTCTTGGGGCGCACTACTGATTTCAATCCCTGCTCAGCCATCAGCCGTTCAATGACCTTCTTGTTCACCCGCTTTTCCTTCCTGATTACGAGTGCGATACGGCGATAACCATAAAGCCGTTTCTGCTCGTGATAGACGCGATGCACCAATGCCTTGAGCTCAGCATGCCGGTCTGGCTTCTGCTGAGCTTTGAGCTGGTAGTAGAAGGTGCTGCGCGCCAGCTCGACCAACTGAAGGAGGTCAGGCAAAGGAAACCTGCGCTTGAGTTTGGAAACGATCAGGGCTTTTTCCCGCGTGTTCGTTCCTTTTCCTCGCGCAGAGCCTTGAGCTCCTTTAGGACAGCATTCTCCATGCGCAGGTACTCAAGTTCAGCCATCAGCTGATCTCGAGACTTCTGATCATCATTGGTATCGGTGGGTTTGGCAGGCTTGATCTTCTTCGACACGTCGATTGGCTTTCTTGGCTTGATGGCAGTAGAGGGTGCAGGACTGCCACTGTAGTACTGCCGCTGCCAAATGCCTATCTGAGAGGACTGCCCAAGACCAAAGTGGGCAGCGGTCTGGCGCAGCGAAAGCCGATGCTCGTGCATATAGCTAAGCACCTGCTGTTTGAAATCACTGGTATAGCGCCGCCCATGCGAGCCTGTAACAATGCCATTATTGGCCTGATAACTGGCCACCCAGCGTCGAAGCAGGCTGAAATCGATACCTAAGTGTTGAGCCACCTTTCGGAAACCGTTGCTGCCATCCAGGTAGGCTGTGATCGCTGTGAGCTTGAATTGCTCGGTGTACTTACCCATAGATCCCCCAAGGGTTGGATTGGTGTCCAACTTCTTGGGGGCAGTCCAAGGGTGGACGCAATTCCCTGTGGGAGCAGCCTTGTGTCGCGATTGGGCTGCAACGCAGCCCCCGGGATCGATCAGGCGACCGGTGTCTGCTGCCTGACCTGATACTGGTTGCGCACCGGCGTCGCATACTGCAACACCAGGTACGGCCGCTGCTCTTGCGGGCAGGCATCCAGACGCCGTTGCCATTCTTCCTTGGCCTTGGCCAGCTCATCCGCCGGGAACACTTTCTCGGCGCTTGGCACCTGCAGGGCTTCGTCCTTGCCTTCCCACATCGCATACGCCAGGTAATGCACCGGGAACAGTCGGTAGCCCCCCAGAATCTGCCGGTCGATCTCTGCCGCCAGCTGTTTTGTGTCTTCGTGGTACTCGGTGACCGGCGGCGCGAAGTTGATGTGGACTCGGCCCTTGTAGCCGGTAATGCCTTTGGCAATGCTGTTGTCATCTTCGCCCGGCGCCTTCTTGTAGGTGCCGGTTGTGGCGCGGATGTACAGCTCGCGGGCCTTGGCCTGGTCGCACGGGTCGTATTCGTAGCTGATCGACACCGGGGTCAGGTTCAGGCTCTGGATAACCGCACCGAACGGCTCGTCCTTGCGGCTCATGTGGAACATCTTGAGGATTGCCGAGTCGGTGCGGTCGTCACCGTCCTTGGCCCGACCTTCGGCCTGGGCAATCCAGATCGAGGTGGCATCGTTGCGGATCGAGTGGTTGATGTAGGCCGATAGCAGTTGGTAGGCAGCCAGTTTTTCGCGCCGCCCGCTGATCGAACGGTGCACGATGAAGCTCTTGTTCAGGCGCATCATGTCGCTGACAAAGGGCTTTTGCAGCAGGTTGTCGCCAATGGCGATGCGCGGCGTGGGCAGGCCGGCGTGGTACACGGCATAGTTGACGAAGGCCGGGTCCATGACGATATCACGGTGGTTGGCAAGGAACAGGTAGGCGGTGCCTGCCTTGAGCTGTTCCACACCCGAATAGGTGACGCCGTCGGTGGCGCGATCGATGGTCTGGTCGACGTAGTACTCGACTTTGTCCTGCAGGGTCGAGACACAGGTAACGCCGGCGAATTCCTTGCGCAGGCGGCGTGCGATCAAGGGCTTGAGCAACCAGCCGAGAGCACCGGCCGCACGCGGAAAGCGGAAGTGAGTGAGGATATCGAGGAATGCCGGGTCGCTGAGCAGGCGTGCCAGAACGGCAGGGACCTCAGCGTCGTCGTACGGTCGGATGGCATCGAATTCGCCCATCATGCTCTCTTGTTGGAAACGGCTAGGGTAATAAGGTAGGGGCGGGCTCCGAAAAACGGCTCGGACGCACACAGACCCTGTAAACAGACCGGCAATTATACGCATAAGTCACTGCGGAGGCCGCGATGCTGGAAACCGACTTCTATGATTGCCCTTATTGTGGCGAACGTGTGGAAACTACCGTCGATCTGTCTGCGGGCGACCAGGTTTATACCGAGGATTGTCAGGTGTGCTGCCAGCCTGTGGTGTGCATTCTTCAGGTGCATGGTGACGAATGGATGCTTGAAGTCCGCCGCGAGGACGACGCCTGATGCAGCGCATCTACGAACCGGAAAGCCTGCTCGAGGCGCAAATGCTGGTGGGCATGCTTGCCAGCGAGGGGATCAATGTGCACGTGGTCGGCCGTGACCTGCTCGGTGCCGCCGGCGAGCTGCCCTTGCAGGGCCTGCTGGGGCTTATCGTGGCTGATGAGCAGGCCGAATGCGCACGGCAGCTGATCGATGCGTACAATGATGCCCAGCCACTGGTTGGCGACGAACCGGAGCATGTCCCCGGTACCTTGATCTGCTAGGTTCTGAATTCGCCCATGTGTGGACGTTATGCCCTGTTTCGCTGGCCCCAGGCCCTTGCCAGTCTGCCGGGTTTTCCCGTCGGCCAGCCGGCCCAATGGAATATATCGCCAGGGGCGTCGGTGCTGATCCAGCGCCAGCTTGATGGCCAGCAGCAACTGGCCAAGGCGCGCTGGGGGTTGACCCCGGCCTGGCTCACCGACCTGTCCCGTACCCCCGCCCATGCCCGGGCCGAAACGCTGGCCGAGCAACCGATGTTTCGCGATGCATTTCGCCAGCGTCGCTGCCTGATGCCAGCCAACGGCTTTTACGAATGGCGTGGCAACGTGCGCAAACGCCCGTTCTGGTTGACCCCGGGGGAGGGCGCGTCGCTGTATTTTGCGGCGGTGTGGGAGGCCTACCCGGTGCAGGACCAGGTATGGCTGAGTTGCGCGGTGGTGACCCAGGCGGCCATGAACCAGCGTCGGCCGCTGATACTGGACGAGGCCGGGCAGGCGGCCTGGCTCGACCCGGACACGCCGGTTACCCGCTTGCACGAGCTGCTGGCCAGCCCACCTGCGACGTTGCGTGAGCGGGCCCTGGCCAACTTCGTCAATGACCCGAAGCTGGATGCGCCGGAGTGTTTGACCCCGGCTTGATGGGGGGATGTGCCGGCCCTTTCGCGGGCAAGCCCGCTCCTACAATGATCGCGTTACCCCTGCGGTAGGAGCGGGCAAGCCCGCGCCTACCCACGGTTGTGTTACCCCTGTAGGAGCGGGCTTGCCCGCGAAGAGGCCGGTACAGGCGACGAAAATCTTCCCTGCGGCTATGGCAGCCACTGGCGACTCGGCCTAGGATACGCCGCATGTGGATAGGGAGTGTTTTCATGCGTAAGTCTTTTGTCGTCAGCCTACTGAGTGCTGGCATCCTGCTGGCCGGCTGCCAGGCGGTGAATACCACCAGCGGCGGTGCTGTTGGCGTCGAGCGCCAGCAGTACATGTTCAGCATGCTCTCGACCGATGAGGTCAACCAGATGTACGCCCAGTCGTATCAGCAGACCTTGGGTGAAGCATCGAGCAAGGGTGTGCTCGACAAGTCCAGCGCCGATGCCAAGCGTGTGCAGGCCATTGCCAACCGCCTGATCGCCCAGGCGCCCAAATTCCGCCCGGATGCCGCGCAGTGGGACTGGCAAGTCAACGTGATCAAGAGTGATGAACTGAACGCCAACTGCGGCCCGGGCGGCAAGATCATCGTCTACACCGGGCTGATCGATCAGCTCAAGCTCACCGATGCGGAAATTGCCGCAGTGGTGGGGCACGAGATTGCTCACGCCTTGCGCGAGCATAGCCGCGAGGCCATGTCCAAGGCATACGGTGTGGAAATGGCTCGTCAGGGTGCCGGTGCCATCTTCGGCCTCGGCCAGAGCAGCATGGCCATGGCCGACACGGTGGTGAACTACGCCATGACCTTGCCCAACAGCCGGGCCAACGAAAACGAGGCCGACCTGATTGGCCTGGAGCTGTCGGCCCGTGCCGGCTACGACCCGAATGCCGCGATCACCTTGTGGAACAAGATGAGCAAGGCTTCCGAAGGTGCACCGCCTGAGTTCATGAGTACTCACCCGGCGTCCGCGAGCCGTATTGCTTCGCTGCAGGCGGCGATTCCGAAGGTGATGCCGCTGTATCAGGCTGCAGCCAAGCAATAAATGCCTGAATCCTGGGGCTGCATGGCAGCCCCCGGTTTTCCCTTTATCCAATCCAGCCACTGGTCTTCATTGCCGAATAGACGGCCACGATCGCCAGCACGAAGAACGCCGTTGCCGCCAGGCGGCGAATCAGCGTCAACGGCAGTTTGTCAGCCGCGAAGTTACCCGCCAGTACCACCGGCACGTTGGCAATCAACATACCCAGGGTAGTGCCGATAATGACCATGATCAGGTGCGGATACTGCGCAGCCAGCATCACGGTGGCGACCTGGGTCTTGTCACCGATTTCGGCCAGGAAGAACGCAATCAGTGTCGTCAGGAACGGCCCGAAACGGCGAGCCGGGTTCTCGTCGTCATCCATCTTGTCCGGTACCAGGGTCCACAGTGCGGTGGCGGTAAAGCTCGCGGCCAGGATCCAGTGCAGTGCCGAATCGCTGAAGAAGCTGCCGACCCAAGCCCCCACGGCACCGGCTGCGGCATGGTTGGCCAAGGTGGCGGCGATGATGCCGGCGATGATCGGCCAGGGTTTGCGGAAGCGGGCAGCGAGAATGAGTGCGAGCAGTTGCGTCTTGTCGCCGATCTCGGCCAGGGCAACGATAGCGGTGGGGACCAACAGTGATTCCAGCATCAGGATTCCTACGGGGGCGGGTCGACACGGCTATGACACGTACAGCCTCCCCGCCCCGGGTAAGGTGTGCGTGTCATAGGTCTTGTCAAACCCTCGATCCGTCTATGCGGATCTCGCCATGCAGGCGTGCATGGTGGGTCGCACGCGCCATGGTCTGTGGACCAAGTATGTTGACGCGTACCGGGCGAGCTGGGTGCTCGCGGGAGACTACTCCCCTAGGACGGTGCGGATTCTGCCTAGACAAAACGCTTTCGGCAAGCGCTGTTTTTATCCGTGAGTGGCCTGGTAGATGCGGAAACCGTCGGCCTCGTCACGTACCTGGCAGTTGCCCAATGCCCCTTCGATCAGTGGCTGGTAACGCAGGAAACTGTTGGCCACCAAGCGTATTTCGCCACCTTTTCGCAGATGAACGGCGGATTTTTTCAGCAAGCTTTCCGAAGCCTGATAGTTGGTATGAACGCCGGTGTGGAATGGCGGGTTGCTCAGGATAAGGCTCAGTTCGGTAGGGGCGGCGTCGATGCCATCGCCACTGATCACTTCGCCTTCCAGGCCGTTGGCAGCCAGCGTCAGGCGGCTGGCGGCCACGGCGAAGGCATCCACGTCCAGCAAGGTCACCCGGCTTTGTGGGTAACGGCGTTTGAGCGTGGCCCCCAGTACCCCGGCACCGCAGCCAAAGTCCAGCATGTGACCACCGGGCAGGCCGTCAAGATGCTTCAGGAGCAGGGCCGTACCTCGGTCGAGTCGGCCATGGCTGAATACCCCAGGCAGGCTGACCACCTGCAGCGGGCCGTCTTCCAGGGCCAGCTCGAAGCGCTCGGCCAGGCTTTCCAGCGGTTTTGCCTGCGGCGCCTGGTCGATGGTCACTTGCCACAGCTGGCAGTGCCGGGCGCTGTCGAGCTTGCGTGGCTTGCCAAAGGCCGCCAACTGCTTGGCCGCGCCCTCGATGCCACCGCGCTTCTCACCGACCAGGTACAGCTCGCGGCCAGCCAGGCGCGACGCCAGGGTGTTGAGCAGATAGGCGGCCAGCTCGCGGGATTTGGGCAGGAACAGCACGGCGCTTTCGAATGCTGCGGCAGGGGCCTCGACGCCGTAATGGCTGCGGCCTGCGAAGCGGCTTTCGAGCATGGCCTGATCGCCGGCATGCCAAGTCCAGGCCTGGGCCTGAGGCAACTGGCCGAGCAGGTCGTCGGCGGGGGCGCCGGCGATCAGCAGCGGCCCCTGAAACAGCTCTGCCTGGCGGAGCAACACTTCACTGCGCGGGTCCATGGACGACGTCTCCTGGAAAAAAGTGGCGCAGTGTAGCAGAGGCGGGCGCCTGGCTCAGCTGACCACGCGGCGTGGCTGCCCGGCGAAGAAGGCCTGGGCGTTCTCGCTGAGCTGGCCGACGATGCGCTGGCGCGACTCCACGGCACCCCAGGCGCTGTGCGGGGTGATGATCAGGCGTGGGATGCCGGGCTCCAGCAGCGGGTTACCGTTGACCGGCGGTTCCACGCTCAGCACGTCGGTGGCCACGCCGCCCAAGTGACCATCGCGCAGGGCATCGGCCAACGCCTGTTCGTCGATCAGGCCGCCGCGGGCGGTGTTGACCACCAGTGCATTGGGCTTGAGCAGGGCCAGTTCGCGGGCGCCGAGCATATGCCGGGTGTGCTCGTTCAGCGGGCAGTGCAGGGTCAGGGCGTCGATTTGCGGCAGCAACTCGTCCAGCGGCAGCCGGTCGGCGCGCTCCGGGCGGCCAGGGATCTGCCCGCTCAATACGCGCATGCCGAAGGCTTCGGCCAGCCTCGCCACTGCGCTGCCCAGTTCGCCGTGGCCGAGCAGGCCGAGGGTTTTGCCCTCCAGTTCGACGATAGGAAAGTCCAGCAGGCAGAACTGGCTGGCCTTGGCCCACTGGCCATCGGCCACCGCCTGGTTGTAGTCGCACAGCCGGGTGGCCAGGGCCAGCAGCAGGGCCAGGGTATGCTGGGCGACAGACGGCGTGCCGTAGCCCTGGCAGTTACACACGGTGATGCCCTGGGCGCGGGCGGCGGCCAGGTCGACATTGTTGGTGCCGGTGGCGGCCACCAGGATCAGCTTCAGTTGCGGGTTGGCGGCCAGGGTAGCGGCGTCGAGCATGACTTTGTTGCTGACCACTGCCACGGCGCCCTGCAAGCGTTCCGCGACCTGGTCCGGGCGGGTGGCGGCGAACAGTTCGAACTGGTCGAACTGCTGCTTCAGGGGCGAAAGGTCGAGGTCGCCAAGGTCCAGGGACTGGTGATCGAGAAACACGGCGCGACGCGGGCTGGGCATGAAGATCTCCGGTGGCAGGCGGGATAAGGGTGTTGTGGCCATTCGCGGGCATGCCCGCACCCGCAAGGTCACCACAACCCTTGCAGGAGCGGGCTTGCCGGCGAAGAGGCCCTCGGCTTCAGCACCAACCTGAAGCCGCCGCCGCAGTGTCTAGCTCAACCTTGCTGCCCGTCAACGCCCGCCACTCATACCTCTGCCACGCAAATCATTCCTTCGGCTGATTTGGCCGTCACATTGGCGAACTACAGTAAACCCAGACTTGTCCGGCCCGCTTTTCAGAAAAGGGATCCCCATGTTGCAGACTCGCATCATCAAGCCCGCCGAGGGCGCCTATGCCTATCCATTGCTGATCAAGCGCCTGCTGATGTCCGGCAGTCGCTATGAAAAGACCCGCGAAATCGTCTACCGCGACCAGATGCGGCTGACGTATCCACAGCTCAACGAGCGCATTGCACGCCTGGCCAATGTGCTGACCGAGGCCGGGGTCAAGGCCGGTGATACCGTGGCGGTGATGGACTGGGACAGCCATCGCTACCTGGAATGCATGTTCGCCATCCCGATGATCGGCGCTGTGGTGCACACCATCAACGTGCGCCTGTCGCCGGAGCAGATCCTCTACACCATGAACCACGCCGAAGACCGCGTGGTGCTGGTCAACAGCGACTTCGTGGGCTTGTACCAGGCCATCGCCGGGCAGCTGACCACTGTCGACAAGACCTTGCTGCTGACCGATGGCCCGGACAAGACTGCCGACCTGCCCGACCTGGTCGGGGAGTATGAGCAGCTGCTGGCGGCGGCCAGCCCGCGCTACGACTTCCCGGACTTCGACGAGAACTCGGTGGCCACTACCTTCTACACCACTGGCACCACCGGTAACCCCAAGGGCGTGTATTTCAGCCACCGCCAGCTGGTGCTGCACACGCTGGCCGAGGCCTCGGTCACCGGCAGTATCGACAGCGTGCGCCTGTTGGGCAGCAACGACGTGTACATGCCCATCACCCCGATGTTCCACGTGCATGCCTGGGGCATCCCCTACGCCGCCACCATGCTTGGCATGAAGCAGGTGTACCCGGGCCGCTACGAGCCGGACATGCTGGTCAAGCTGTGGCGTGAAGAGAAGGTCACCTTCTCCCACTGCGTACCGACCATCCTGCAGATGCTGCTCAACTGCCCGAACGCACAGGGGCAGGACTTCGGCGGCTGGAAGATCATCATCGGCGGCAGTTCGCTCAACCGTTCGCTGTACCAGGCCGCCCTGGCGCGCGGCATTCAGCTGACCGCCGCGTATGGCATGTCGGAAACCTGCCCGCTGATCTCCGCAGCACACCTGAACGATGAACTGCAGGCCGGCAGCGAGGATGAGCGCGTCACCTACCGAATCAAGGCCGGTGTGCCGGTGCCGTTGGTCGAAGCGGCCATCGTCGATGGCGAAGGCAACTTCCTGCCCGCCGATGGTGAAACCCAGGGTGAGCTGGTACTGCGTGCGCCGTGGCTGACCATGGGCTACTTCAAGGAACCGGAGAAGAGCGAGGAGCTGTGGCTGGGTGGCTGGCTGCACACCGGTGACGTCGCCACCCTCGACGGCATGGGCTACATCGACATCCGCGACCGCATCAAGGATGTGATCAAGACCGGCGGCGAGTGGGTTTCCTCGCTCGACCTGGAAGACCTGATCAGCCGCCACCCGGCCGTGCGCGAAGTGGCGGTGGTGGGGGTGGCGGACCCGCAGTGGGGTGAGCGCCCGTTTGCCCTGCTGGTGGTACGTGACGGCCACGCTATCGACGCCAAGGCACTGAAGGAACACCTCAAGCCGTTCGTCGAGCAAGGTCATATCAACAAGTGGGCGATTCCAAGCCAGATCGCCGTTGTTACTGAAATTCCCAAGACCAGTGTCGGCAAGCTCGACAAGAAACGCATCCGCCAGGACATCGTCCAGTGGCAGGCCAGCAACAGCGCGTTCCTTTCCACGTTGTAACCGTTGTGCGGGTCGTGCACGTCAGAGCGTGACCCGCATGCTAGAGAGCCCGCCGCCTTGCCAAACGACAGAAATGCGCCATCCTTGAGCACTGCCAGCCCGCAACCGGAGCAAAACTGCAGCGAGTTGGTGGCATGGAGCGCAAATCACACTTTAGAGGGATCAAGCGCCTGTGCCTGCTGGCTATAGTCGGGGCCAGGGGATTTTCAGGAATGGGGGAGGGCGACATGCGCAAGCCGTGTCGCCGCAGGTGCAAGCCTGTAAACCGGTCGCTCGGGCCGTTCTTGAAAGGACTCACTGCCATAACAAAAAAGTACATGGAGTAGCGTCGATGAAATCTGCAAACCTGTTCTGGCGCCGGGCCAAGCTGCCCTTGGCCGTCAGCCTTGCTTCCACGCTCGCAAGTCCTGCTTTCGCTGTCAGCTTCAACATTGGTGAAATCGAAGGCCAGTTCGACTCGTCGCTCTCCATCGGCGCCAGCTGGTCGACGGCCAACCCCAACAAGAACCTGATAGGGGTGAACAACGGCGGCAAGGGCCTTTCACAGACATCCGACGATGGCCACCTGAACTTCAAGAAGGGCGAAACCTTCTCCAAGATCTTCAAAGGCATTCATGACCTGGAGCTCAAGTACGGCGACACCGGTGTGTTCGTGCGCGGCAAGTACTGGTACGACTTCGAGCTGAAGGACGAACACCGCGAGTTCAAGGACATCAGCGACTCCAATCGCAAGGAAGGCGCCAAGTCGTCCGGCGCAGAGCTGCTCGACGCCTTTGTCTACCACAACTACTCCATCGGCGATCAGCCTGGCTCGGTGCGGTTTGGCAAGCAGGTAGTAAGCTGGGGTGAAAGTACCTTCATCGGCGGCGGCATCAACTCGATCAACCCCATCGACGTGTCGGCGTTCCGCCGCCCCGGGGCCGAGATCAAGGAAGGCCTGATTCCCGTCAACATGTTCTACATCTCGCAGAGCCTGACCGACAACCTGTCGGCCGAGGCCTTCTACCAGCTCGAGTGGGACCAGACGGTCGTCGACAACTGCGGCACCTTCTTCTCCCAGCCGGACATCATTGCCGATGGTTGTACCGACAACTTGCGCGTGCTCAATAGCAGCCGCACGGTGCCGGGCGCTGCGCAGCAGTTCCTCGCCTCGCGGGGCGTGAACATCAACGAAGAGGGTGTGATGGTGCGCCGTGGTGCCGACCGCGATGCGCGTGACAGCGGCCAGTTCGGTGTGGCCATGCGCTATATGTTCGAGCCGTTGGACACGGAGTTCGGCGCCTACTTCATGAACTACCACAGCCGTGCACCCATCTTCAGTGCCACAGGGGCTCCGCCGTCCGTGTTCGCCGGGCTGAGCGCCCTGCCTGCACAGCTGCGCGCATTGGCGCCTCTGATTGTGGCGGGGAATTCCGAGTACTTTGTGGAATACCCCGAGGATATCCGCCTCTATGGCTTGAGTTTCTCCACCACGTTACCCACTGGCACCGCCTGGAGCGGCGAAGTCAGCTACCGCCCTAACGCGCCAGTGCAGCTCAATACCACGGATATCCTGTTCGCCGGTGTCCGTCCGATTGGCGGCGCGTTGAGCAACGCATCGTTGCTGACCGGTACGCCGGGGCAAGACCTGCATGGGTATCGCCGCAAGGAGATCACCCAGTTCCAGACCACCCTGACCCATTTCTTCGACCAGGTGATGGGCGCCAGCCGGATGACAGTAGTCGGTGAAGTAGGTGTCACCCATGTCGGCGGCCTGGAGAATGCCCACGATACCCGCTACGGTCGCGACCCGGTGTTCGGCCCAGGTCCATTGCCATCCACCGGTGGCGCCGATACCTGTCAGGCGCTCAATGGCAGCACCATCGCTGGCGCGGGTGCGGGGACATCCACCACCAACCTGAACCGCAAATGCGAGAACGACGGCTACACCACCAGCACTTCCTGGGGTTACCGCACGCGGGTCATCTGGGACTACAACGATGTCTTTGCCGGCGTAAACCTCAAGCCCAGCGTGGCCTGGTCGCATGACGTTTCTGGCTACTCGCCTGGCCCTGGTGCCAACTTCGAGGAAGGCCGCAAGGCAGTCAGCCTGGGCCTGGACGCCGAGTACCAGAACACCTACACGGCGAGCCTGTCGTACACCAACTTCTTCGATGGCAAGTACAGCACCGTGGATGACCGTGACTTCGTCGCGCTCAGCTTCGGCGTGAACTTCTAAGCATACAGATCCAGGACGACACGACATGAACAAGACCAGAAGTCTGCTGCAAGCCGGTGTACTGGGCCTGTCCCTGCTGGCGACCAGCGTCATGGCTGCGGTATCCGCCGACGAGGCGGCCAAGTTGGGCAGTACCCTGACTCCGATGGGGGCTGAAAAGGCCGGCAACGCCGATGGCTCGATCGGCCCTTGGGAGCCGCTGTCGAAGAGTGCGGGCAGCGTCGACGGCAAGGGCTTCCTGTCCGACCCGTACGGCAGTGAAAAGCCGCTGTTCACCATCACTGCGCAAAACGCCGAGCAGTACAAGGACAAGCTTTCGCCGGGCCAGCTGGCCATGCTCAAGCGCTATCCGGACACCTTCAAGATCCCAGTATTCAAAACCCATCGCGGCTCCACGGTACCTGCGGACGTGTTCGCCGCCATCAAGAAAAACGCCACCCAGACCACGCTGACGGAAGGCGGCAACGGTTTGAACAACTTCAACACGGCGGTGCCGTTCCCGATCCCGAAAAGCGGCCTGGAAGTGATCTGGAACCACATCACCCGTTACCGAGGGGGCAGTGTCAGCCGCCTGGTGATCCAGGCCACGCCACAGCAGAACGGCTCTTTCAGCCCGGTTTACTTCTCCGACCAGTTCGTCTTCCGCGACAAGATGAAGGATTACGACCCGAACAACCCAGGCAACATCCTGTTCTACTTCAAGCAGGAAGTGACCGCGCCAGCGCGCCTGGCCGGGACCGTGCTGCTGGTGCACGAAACCCTCGACCAGGTGAAGGAGCCGCGCAAGGCGTGGATCTACAACGCCGGCCAGCGTCGCGTGCGCCAGGCGCCGCAAGTGTCGTATGACGGCCCGGGTACCGCCGCCGACGGCCTGCGTACCTCGGACAACCTGGACATGTTCAACGGTGCGCCAGACCGCTACGACTGGAAGCTGGAAGGCAAGAAGGAGCTGTACATCGCATCGAACGCCTTCAAACTGGATGATCCGAAGCTCAAGTATGCCGACATCATCAAGGCTGGGCACATCAACCAGGACCTGGCCCGTTACGAGTTGCGCCGCGTCTGGCACGTAGTCGCAACCCTCAAGCCAGGCCAGCGGCACATCTACGCCAAGCGTGATTTCTACATCGATGAGGACACCTGGCAGGCCGCAGTGATCGACCAGTACGACGGCCGTGGCCAACTGTGGCGCGTGTCCGAGGCCCATGCTCAGCCTTATTACAACGTGGAAGTACCTTGGTACACCCTGGAAACCATCTACGACCTGCAGTCCGGTCGTTACCTGGCCCTGGGCATGAAGAACGAAGAGAAGCGCGCTTACGACTTTGGCTTCAGTGCCAGCAAGGCCGATTTCCAGCCTGCAGCGCTGCGTCAGTCGGGTATTCGCTAAGCTGAAATCACTGAACGCCGTGTGATCCCCAGAACGCCCCGGCTCGCCGGGGCGTTTCTATTTCCTGAACCGGCCTCTTCGCGGGCGAACCCGCTCCTACAGGCTCCGCGCAGCCCTGTAGAAGCGGGTTCACCCACGAAGAGGCCGGACAACGCAATAAGCCGCCTGAATACCTCCCCAAACCCCCGCCCCAGCCCCTGTCCATCAGCCATGTTGCTTTTTGTCGCAGTCTTTTCCATGCCAATTGCGTCCATCATCTTCAAATGCGCAGCGTTAACGGCTAGTCTCGCAAACATCCATACCGCCGTTGTCTTCCAACCAGAACGAGCCGGCCATGACAGATCTGTCCCGTACGCATGGATTCGCGAGTCAGGCCCTTGGCCTGCGGGACGGGCGTTTCTTCCGGCCGCCGCTGCCGGATGGCCATGTGCAGCGCCTGCGTTTGTGCCAGCGGTTGGAAGCCGGTTTGGGCGGGCGGCTGCTGCTGGTCAATGCCCCGGCGGGTTTCGGCAAAAGCTCCCTGGCCATCGAGTTTTGCGAAACACTGCCCGAGCACTGGCGTAGCCTGTGGCTTGGCCTGAGCCAGCGGGACGCCGACCCTGGCCGCTTCCTTGAGCGCTTGCTTGAAGGCCTGCAGCAATACTGCCCGGCACTGGGCGGCCAGGCCATGGGCCTGCTGAAAATGCGCCAGCGCCATCAGCCGTTTGCCTTTGAAGAGTGGCTCGACGGCCTGCTCGATGAGCTGGCGCTGTACCTGCAAGCTGATACGCCGCTGCTGCTGGTACTGGACGACTATCACCTGGCCCAAGGGCCGGTGCTTGACCGTTGCCTGCAGTTCTTCCTCAATCATCTGCCACCCGGCCTGGTGTTGCTGGTGACCAGCCGCCAGCGGCCAGACTGGCACCTGGCGCGGCTGCGCCTGTCCCGGCAGTTGGTCGAGCTTAACGAACAGGACCTGCGCCTCACTGCGGATGAGTCGTTGGCAGTGATCGGTCGCCAACCTACCGGCCTGCGCGGCCAGGCACTGGACAACCTGATCCAGCGCAGCGACGGCTGGGTCGCCGGGCTGCGTTTCTGGCAGCTGGCGGCCAGCGACAGCGCCGACGAGCAAGCCTTGCCCCAGGCGCTGCATGGTGGCGAGGGACTGATCCGCGACTACCTGCTTGAAGAAGTCATCGATAGGCTACCTGCAGACGTGCAGGCTTTCTTGTACGAAACCGCCTGCCAGGAGCGTTTCTGCGCTCCGCTTTGCGATGCGATGCGTGGCCGCCACGACAGTGCCGCCGTCCTGAGCTTCCTGCAGGCGCATCAGGTGTTCCTTGTGCCGCTGGACGAGCATGGGCACTGGTTCCGCTATCACCATTTGTTCTCCGACCTGTTGCGTAGCCGACAGGCGAGCGAATCGCAGGTCGCTCTGCATTTGCGGGCCTGCCGCTGGTTTGAAGCTCAGGACCTGCTGGACGAGGCGGTGGAGCAGGCTTTGCGTGCCGGCCACCTCGATGTTGCCGCCGACCTGGTGCAAAGTCTGTCCGAGGAGCAACTGCTGGCCGAGCAGAACGTCGGCATGTTGCTGCGTTGGAAGATGGACCTGCCCGACAGTCTGTTGATCAGCACGCCGCGGCTGATCGTGCTGTACAGCTGGGCGTTGGGCCTGGCTTGCCAGCTGGATGCTGCCGAGGAACTGGCCGGCTACCTCAGTCGCTTTCTGCCCGCGCCTTCGGCGACCGCGCAAAAGTCGATGCTGGCGCAATGGCTGGCGCTCAGTGGGGTCATTGCCCGTGGCCGTGGCGACCGCGAGCGCACCCTGGCCTATTGCGGCGAAGCGCTGCAGAGCCTGCCGAGCAAGCGCTACGGCCAACGCCTGGTGTGTTTGTCGACGCTGTCCAACCTGGCCATTGCCGATGGCGACTTCTGGCGGGCCCGAGGCTGGAACCGCGAGGCCCTGGAGCTGGCCCAGCGGGTCGGTAACCCCTTGTTCGAGGCGCTGGCGCATTACGACCGGGCGCGGGTGCTGCATGCCCGTGGCGAGGTGCTGCGCGCGCTGGACGAAGTGCGCCAGGGCCTGCAACGTCTGCAAGGGCTTTCGGCGCAGCGACTGTATGCCGTGCGTGCGCGGTTGACGCTTTACGAAGGTTACCTGCTGGTCTCGCGTCTGCAGCCAGCTCAGGGCCGCGCGCGTTTGCGCGCCGGGCTGGGTGAGGCGCGAGCGTGCCGGGACATCAGTGTGCTCATCGGTCATTGCGTGATTGCCACGCTCGATGGCCGGGAAGGTCACTTTGCCGAGGCCTTTGCCGAACTGGCCGAGGCCGAGCGCTTGATGCACATCTGGGATGTGCCCCCGGTCTACTACCTGGCCATGATTACCCTGGTCAAATGCGAACTGTGGCTGGCCCAGGGGCGAATCGACCTGGCGGAGTCCTGGCTGCAGCGCCTGGGCCAGACCTATGGCGGCGAGCAGCCGGCGGCGGCACCGGAATTCCATCCGCTGCTGCCGTTGCACATTGCGTTGCAGCAGGCATTGCTTGATCGCATCCAGTTGCGTAGCGACGATGCCGTGCAACGCCTGGCATGCCTGGTAAAGCGCGGCCAGGCCAGTGGCGGCATGATGCTCGCCGTCAACGCCTTGAGCCAATGGCTTTCCCTGCTGTTGGACGAAGGCAAGGAAGGGCAGGCCGCACAGTTGCTGCCAAGCTTGCTGGAAGCGGCGCATGGCGGTGTGATGCAGCCGATGCAGCCACTGCTGGAAAAACACCCGCAATGGCTTCATGAACAACTGCAGGCAGGTGCCGCTTGCCCGGTTCAGGCGGAACTGCTCAAGCACCTGCCGCCAGTGTCAATCGCCAGTACGGGCAACGGCGAAGCGCTGAGTGGCCGCGAAATGGCTGTGCTCGAACTGATTGCCCAAGGCTGTTCCAATCAGCAGATCAGCGAGCGGCTGTTCATTTCCCTGCACACGGTGAAGACCCACGCCAGCCACATCAACAGCAAGTTGGGCGTGGAGCGGCGCACCCAGGCGGTGGCCAAGGCCAAATCCCTGGGGTTGCTGGCGTGATACTGGCCCTGCAGGTCATTGCTCGTTAAAGTGATGGCCTGACGCCATGGTTTTTGGCCGACAATGCTCTACCCTCATCTTTCCCGACCAGCTGCCGATACAGCGATCGGTGGCATCGCCTCGCGCGATTTTTCAATCATTCCAAGGCAGGTCGTGTTGATGCTGCAGTACGGGCAAAAGAGCTTTCTGATCGTCGACGACTTTACCGACTTTCGTACGTCGACCCGTTCCATGTTGCGCGAGTTGGGCGTGCGCGACGTGGACACCGCTGACAGCGGCGAGCAGGCGCTGCGCATGTGCGCGCAGAAGCGCTATGACTTCATCCTGCAGGACTTCCATCTGGGCGATGGCAAGAAGAACGGGCAGCAGGTGCTTGAAGACCTGATCATCGACAAGCACATCAGCCATGAGTGCGTGTTCATCATGGTCACTGCCGAGAGCAGTCAGGCGATTGTCCTTAGCGCCATCGAGCACGAGCCCGATGCCTACCTGACCAAACCGTTCAACCGGGTTGGCCTGGCCCAGCGCGTCGAGAAACTGTTCCAGCGCAAGACGTTGCTAAAGCCGATCCTGCAGGCGCTGGACCGCAACCGTCCGGCCGAAGTACTGGCGGCCTGCGCCGAGCTGTGCAAGAAGGATCCGCGCCTGGCGCCCTTGTGCTTGCGCTACCGGGCCGATGCCCTGCGCAACCTCAACCGTTTCGAGGAACTGGAAAAATTCCTCAAGGCCATCCTGGCCAGCCGTCCGCAGCCGTGGGTATATGCCGCGTTGGGCGCACTGATGCACAAGCGTGGTCAGAATGCCCAGGCCCAGGGTGTATACGAGCAGGCGCTCAAGGCGTTCCCGATCATGCCAGGCCTTTACGATGGCATGGCCGAGGTGCTGGTGGCGCAGGGTGATACCCGGCGCGCGCAGAACTTGCTTGAAGAAGCCGTGCGCCTGTCGCCTTTGTCGGTGCGTCGGCAGTCGACGTTGGGCAAGCTGGCGCTGGAGAACGAAGACTTCGAGAGCGCATCGAAGGCGTTCCGCCATGCGGTGAACCAGGGGCAGAGTTCGCGCTACAAGGATGCCGAAAACAACCTTGGCCTGGTGCAGGCGCTGATGAGCAAGAATGCAGGCTTCGGCCTGGACGCCCGCACCCGGGTCGAGATCAACACCACGCTCAGCGAAGTGGCCAAGGAAAACCCCGAGGACCAAGGCCTGCAGGTACGTGCGCGGATGATGAAGGCTGCCAGCCTGCAGCAGGCCGGCGACCCGGAAACGGCCGGCAAGCTGACAGAACAGGCGATTCAGCGCCTGGACAAGATGAACCAGTTCTTCTCTGTCGATTCGGCCCTGACTGTCGCTGCGCAACTGCAGGCGATGGGGCAGGAAGCCGCCGCCATCGGCGTGCTGAAGAACTGCGTGGAAAGTTATGGCGATGACCCCAAGGTCATGGAGAAAGTGGGCAAGCTGACGGATGACCCCAGCGTGCTCAACGCCATTACCGAAGCGGTCACCCTCAATCGGCAGGGTGTGCGCAGTTACCAGGGAGGGCAGCTTGGCGAGGCGTTGCAACTGTTCCGAAAGGCATTGGGTTTACAGCCGAAGAACATCAGCATCGCCCTCAATACCGCCCAGGCGCTGCTGCGCATCGGCGGTGACAACCCTCAGCCTGCGATCATGCAGGAGTGCCGCGACGCCTTGACCAGCGTGGCCGGTATCCCTGCCAGCGACAATCGCTATGACCGTTACCGCAAACTGCACATCCGAGTGTTCGGCGCATGAATCAAGACAATCAGGGGCTGGATTTTTCCACGGTGATCGCCTCCACCGTGCACGACCTCAAAAGTTCGTTGTCGGCGCTGATCCAGTCCCACAGCCAGTGGGTGGAACGCTTGCCCGAGGAACTGCGCGGCGGTGCCGAACAGGGGATCATGGAGCATGAATTTCGTCACCTCAACGGCATGCTGGTGCAGTTGCTGGGCTTGTACAAACTGGGTGTGAACCAGTTGCCGGTATGCCCGGACTACCATGAGCTGGATGATTTCATCGAAGCTCAGCTGGCGGCGCACGAGGAAGTACTCAAGCACAACGACATTCTCGCCACTTGGCGCATCGACACCGACAACCCGCTGGGTTTCTTCGACCGCGAACTGGTGGCCTCGGTAATCGCCAACGTCATCACCAACGCCACCCGCTTTGCCGGGCACGCCTTGCTGATCACCATCGAAGAGGCCGACAACCAGTTGGCCATTTGCGTCAACGATGACGGCCCGGGTTATCCAAAGCACATGCTCGAGCGCCAGGAGGATTACATCCAGGGCATCGACTCGACCAGCGGCAGTACCGGCCTTGGGTTGTATTTTGCGGCGCGGATCGCCGCGTTGCATGAAAGCGGCGGGGTGCGCGGGCGGATCGAGATCTCCAACGGCGGGGCGCTTGGGGGCGGGTTGTTCAGGTTGTTTTTGCCTTGAGGTATTGGGTGCCTGGGCGATCGAGCGCCGCCCGCGCGGCGCATCGCGAGCAAGCTCGCTCCTACATTTGTTTCGGGCCAGTTATTCCTGAGGCGGAGGTGCGCGCCACCTTGGTGCCCACCTCGATATTGCGTGGAACAAACAAGGCGGTCGCGCGCGAGGGTGCAGGCAATACTGGCCCGAAACAAATGTAGGAGCGAGCTTGCTCGCGATGCGCCGCGCGGGCGGCGCTCGAGCTCACAGGCGCCACTTCGCTCAAGACATGAACCTCGTGCACCCACCCCATTTTCCTGTCAGGCTCCCAGTAGAACCCAGCTTCACCTGCGAGAACACCATGACCCAAGCCCCGCCTGCTCTCATCCGCGAAACCTTCCCCGTCGGCCCCTTGCAGTGCAACTGCACGCTGATCGGCGACCCCCTGACCAAGAAAGCCATGGTCGTCGACCCGGGTGGTGATGTGGACAAGATCCTTGCCCGCCTGCAGGTCCACGGCCTGACGCTGGTGAGCATCATCCACACCCATGCGCACTTCGACCACTTCCTCGCGTCAGGCAAGCTCAAGGAGCTGACGGGTGCCACGCTGCACCTGCACAAGGACGACCAGATGCTGTGGGACAACCTTGAGATGCAGTGCCAGATGTTCGGCGTACCTTACACCCCGGTACCGGCACCGGACCGCTGGCTGGGCGATGACGAAGAACTGGCCTGCGGCTGCGGTGTGGCGTTGCACACGCCAGGCCATACCCCGGGCTCGATGAGCTTCTGGTTCGCCGACGCCAAGTTGTTGATTGCCGGTGACACCCTGTTCCGCCGGGGGATTGGCCGCACCGATTTGTGGGGTGGTGACCAGCGGGCAATCGTGCGTTCCATCAAGGAGCGGCTGTACCGGCTGGACGAAGAGGCCATCGTGGTGACCGGCCACGGGCCCGACACCCGTTTGGGCGACGAGATGCGGGAAAACCCATTCGTGCGTGCCTGATGGCACATGAAGGCACTTTCATGGAATTTTTCGTTGCCGATGCGTTCCAAGGCTGGCATAGAACCCTTTGGGATCTGCCGCAATTATGAATTTCAGTAGGAGCTTGTCCATGTTCACCATGCGTCGTCTGATTATCGTCGCAACCGCCGCTGCACTGATGACCGGCTGTGCCGGCCAGAACCCCTACGACAACCAGGGTCAGGCGCAGGGCTCCACAGGGATGAGCAAGACCGCCAAGTACGGCGGCCTGGGGGCGCTGGCCGGTGCCATCGCCGGCGCTGCCATCGACCACAACAACCGTGGCAAGGGTGCACTGATCGGTGCTGCCGCTGTGGGTGCCGCTGCAGCCGGTTATGGCTATTACGCCGACAAGCAGGAAGCCGAGCTGCGCGCGCAAATGGCCAACACAGGTGTGGAAGTGCAGCGTCAGGGTGACCAGATCAAGCTGATCATGCCGGGCAACATCACCTTCGCCACCGACTCGGCCAACATCGCCCCAAGCTTCTACTCGCCGCTGAACAACCTGGCTGGCTCGTTCAAGCAATTCAACCAGAACACCATCGAAGTGGTTGGCTTCACCGACAGCACGGGCAGCCGCCAGCACAACATGGACCTGTCCCAGCGCCGTGCGCAGGCGGTCAGTACCTACCTGACTTCGCAGGGTGTGGATGCCTCGCGTATCTCTGTCCGTGGCATGGGCCCGGACCAGCCGATCGCCAGCAATGCTGACGCCAATGGTCGTGCGCAGAACCGCCGTGTGGAAGTGAACCTGAAGCCGATTCCGGGTCAGCAGTATGAGCAGCAAGGTCAGGTTCAGCAGTATCCCTGATTGACCTTCAGGGCTGCTTTGCGGCTCTGTGGGAGCGGGCAATCCCGCTCCCACAAAGCTTGCAAAGAAGCCTCTGCTTTTAGCGCGCCACGCTGGCCTGAATCGCCGTCAGGGCAATGGTATGCACGATATCGTCAACCTGCGCCCCACGCGGCAAGTCGTTCACCGGCTTGCGCAAACCCTGCAGCATCGGCCCCAGGCTGACCCCGTCGGCACTGCGCTGTACCGCCTTGTGCGTGGTATTGCCGGTATTCAGGTCGGGGAACACGAACACCGTGGCGCGCCCGGCCACCGGGCTCGCCGGCGCCAGCTCTCGGGCGATCGCCGGGTTGGCCGCTGCGTCATACTGCAACGGCCCATCGATCAGTAGCTCCTGGGCCGCGTCCTGTGCCAGGCGTGTCGCTTCGCGCACTTTCTCGACTTCTTCATCGCTGGCCGAATCGCTTGAATAACTGATCATCGCCACCCGTGGCGCGATGCCGAAGGCCTGCGCCGAGGCGGCACTCTGTTGGGCAATCTCCGCCAGCTCGGCAGCGCTTGGGTGCGGGTTCATCACGCAGTCGCCGTACACCAGCACCTGCTCGGGGAACAGCATGAAGAACACCGATGAGACCAGGCTCGAGCCGGGTGCGGTCTTGATCAACTGCAGGGCCGGGCGGATGGTGTTGGCCGTGGAGTGCACCAGGCCCGAGACCAGGCCGTCCACTTCGTCCAGGGCCAGCATCATGGTGCCGATCACCACCGGGTCTTCCAGCTGCTGCTCGGCCATCGGTGCGTTGAGGTTCTTGCTTTTGCGCAGCTCGACCATGGGTTCCACGTAGCGCCCGCGAATCAGTTCGGGGTCGAGAATCTCCAGCCCTGGCGGCAACGTGATGCCCTGGGCGCGGGCCACGGCGTCAACATCTTCGGGTTTGGCCAGCAGCACGCAGCGGGCGATGCCGCGGGCCTGGCAGATGGCTGCAGCCTGCACCAACAGTGGCTCGGCGCCTTCTGGCAGGACGATGCGCTTGTTGGCTTGCTGCGCACGCTGGATCAGCTGGTAGCGGAACACTGCCGGCGACAGGCGCAGTTCGCGCGGCGTGCCGCAGCGTTGGTGCAGCCAGGCCGCGTCGAGGTGGCTGGCGACGAAGTCGGTGATGAACTCGGCACGCTCGCGGTCGTCCACCGGGATTTCGCGGTTCAGCGAGTTGAGCTGGTTGGCGGTGTCGTACGAGCCGGTGCTGACCGAAAGGATCGGCAGGCCGGCCTGCAGTGCACCGCGGCACAGGCCAAGGATACGCACGTCAGGCTTGCTGTCGCTGGTCAGCAGCAAGCCGGCCAGGGGCACGCCATTGATCGCTGCCAGGCTGACAGCGAGGATGATGTCGTCGCGGTCGCCGGGGGTTACCACCAGGGTACCCGAGGTCAGTAGCGGGACTGTGTTGGCCACCGTGCGTGCACAGATGATGATCTTGCTCATGCGCCGCTGCTCGTAATCGCCTGCATTGAGCACCTGGGCGCCGAGCAGCTCGGCCACATCGCGTGTCCGCGGTGCGTTCAGCTCGGGCTGGTAGGGGATGCAGCCAAGCAGGCGGAAGTCATTGCCACGCAGCAATGGCGAGTGCTCGCGCAGGCGGGTGGCGAAGTCCGCCATGCTCTCGTCGGTACGCACCTTGTTGAGGATCACCCCGAGCACTTTCGGGTCGCGTGGGCCGCCAAACAGTTGGGCCTGCAGTTCGACCCGCCCAGACAGCTCGCTGAGCACTTCGTTTTCCGGGGCCGATACCAGGATTACCTCGGCATCCAGGCTCTTGGCCAGGTGCAGGTTGACCCGCGCTGCGTAGCTGGCGTGGCGCGTGGGCACCATTCCCTCGACCACAACCACGTCATTGCCGACGCAGGCTTGCTGGTAGAGGCGGATGATTTCTTCAAGCAGCTCGTCCAGCTGGCCATCGCCGAGCATGCGCTCGACGTGGGCCAGGCTCAGTGGGACCGGTGGCTTGATACCGTGGGTGCGGGCGACCAGTTCGGTGGAGCGCTCGGGGCCGGTGTCACCCGGGTGGGGCTGGGCGATAGGCTTGAAGAAGCCGACCTTCAGGCCGGCACGCTCCAAGGTGCGCACCAGGCCCAGGCTGATCGAAGTCAGGCCGACACCAAAGTCGGTCGGCGCAATGAAAAATGTCTGCATGCGTGCTTCTCGAAATAAGCGGTGCAAGAAATTAACGGTCAAGGGTAGCGCTATCGGCCCCTTGTGCGCACCAGCCGCAAGCGAAAGGCTGGCCGATGTGCTGCGCACGTTGTGCCGGGTCGAGCACCCAGGGGCGTGCTTGCCACGGCGGCTGGTGGCGCAGGTGCTGGGTATGGCCGCACGAAAGTTCCGCCACCCAGTGGCCTTCTTCGTCCTGATGAAAGCCGTTGATCCGACTGATGGGCCGTTGCTCGTCTGCACCACGTTCGCAATCGGACGATGGCAAGGTTACACTTGTCCGCTCTACATTCTTTTGCAAAAGGTCTTGCCCCATGCTGATCGCCGCCAACAAGGCTGTCTCCATCGACTATACCCTGACCAACGACGCCGGGGAGACCATCGACAGCTCCGCCGGTGGCGCGCCGCTGGTTTACCTGCACGGTGCCGGCAACATCATCCCGGGCCTGGAAAAAGCCCTGGAAGGCAAGCAGGCTGGTGACGAGCTGAACGTTTCCATTGAACCTGAAGAGGCCTACGGCGAGTACCTGGCCGAACTGGTCAGCACCCTGAACCGTAGCCTGTTCGAAGGTGTCGACGAGCTGGAAGTGGGCATGCAGTTCCACGCTTCGGCGCCGGACGGCCAGATGCAGATCGTCACCATCCGCGACATCGACGGCGACGACGTCACCGTTGATGGCAACCACCCGCTGGCCGGTCAGCGCCTGACCTTCCAGGTCAAGGTTGTGAACGTGCGTGACGCCAGCGACGAAGAAATCGCTCACCGTCACATCCACGGTGAAGGTGGCCATCACCACTGATTTTCTGCGCTAAGCTCAGAAAGTCGCCAGGCGCTCGGGCAAGCCGATTTGCCTTCCTACGGGAGGTGAACGGTTTGGACGAGCGCCTTTTTAGTGGGCGAAATTCGCCTGCACGGCAACCGGGAACCTGAGAGGGGATTTCATCATGAGTGCATTTCACGACCTGAAACTGGAAGCGCTGAACGGCGGAGAGCTGCCCCTCGCACCCTTCAAGGGCCAAGTGGTGCTGGTGGTCAACGTCGCCTCCAAATGTGGCCTGACGCCGCAATACAAGGCCCTGGAAAACCTCTACCAGATCTACAAGGACAAGGGCTTCAATGTGCTTGGCCTGCCGTGCAACCAGTTTGCCGGGCAGGAGCCGGGTAGCGAAAAGGAAATCCAGGACTTCTGCAGCCTCAACTACGGGGTCAGCTTCCCGCTGGGGGGCAAGCTGGAGGTCAACGGGCCGCAGCGCCATTCGTTGTACCGCCTGCTGGCAGGCGAGGGGGCCGAGTTCCCCGGTGACATTACCTGGAATTTCGAGAAGTTTCTGGTAGGCAAGGATGGCCGGGTGCTGGCGCGTTTCTCACCCCGCACGGCGCCGGATGACCCAGCAGTGGTGCAGGCCATTGAAAAAGCACTGGTCTGAATAGTGCCGTGCGCGATCATTGTGGCACCTGCGAAGCCGAGCGCCGCCTGCGCGGCGCTCGCTTTCACAGGCGCTGCACATACTGCGTCGAACGCCCAGCCGCAGCACTGACATTGCGACAAGCGCTATCCAGATACCCCTCGAACTGCTCGACAATCGCCGGCCAACCTTGGCGGCTGGCATGCTGTCGCGCATTCAGGCGCACCCTGCGCAACGTCTCCACTTCTTCCAGCAACCAGCACGCTGCATCGACAAACGCCGCCTGGTCCCCCGGCATGGCCAGCGCGCCACTGTGGCCATGGCGAATATGCTGCGCTGCGGCCGCCTCGTCATAAGCAACCACCGCCAACCCTGAGGCCATGGCTTCGAGCACCACATTGCCGAAGGTTTCGGTCAGGCTCGGGAACAGGAACAGGTCGCCGCTGGCATAGTGCTCGGCCAGTCGTTCACCGCGCTGGGCGCCGCAAAACACGGCATCTGGAACCTGTTGTTCAAGACTGGCGCGCTGAGGCCCGTCGCCGACCATGATCAGGCGCAGGCGCTTCTGTGGATAGGTCGTGCGTAATGCCTCAAAGCAAGGCCTTAGGAGGCCTAGGTTCTTTTCCGCCGCCAGTCGCCCGACATGCAGTACGGCGATATCCTCCGGGCCTAGCCCCCAGCTTTCGCGCAGGGCCTGGCTGCGCCGGGCTGGATTGAACAGGCAGGCATCGACCCCTCGGGCCAGCAGCTCCAGGCGTTCGAAGCCGCGACGCTCCAGCTCCAGGCGCTGGCTGGCACTTGGCACCAAGGTGATTGCCGTGCGCCGATGGAACCAGCGCAAGTAGTGAGTGAGCAGGCGCGCCAGCAGGCCAAGGCCGTACTGGCCGGAATACTGCGGGAAGTTGGTGTGAAAGCCACTGACCACTGCCACCCCCAGGCGTCGGGCCGCGCGTAGGGCGCTGAGCCCCAGCGGCCCTTCGGTGGCGATGTACAGTACATCCGGGCGCTGCCGGCGCCAGCGGCGCAACAGCTTGTGCATCGACACCTCGCCCCACTGCAAACCCGGGTAGCCAGGCAGCGCCCAGCCACGGCACAGCATCAGGTGCGGGTCGTTGTGCGCGTGCCCTTCGCCTGCCTGGCGTGGGCGCACCACCTCGACCTCATGGCCGCGTTGGCGCAACCCTTCACTGAGGCGGCCAAGGGTGTTGGCCACGCCATTGATCTCGGGTGGGAAGGTTTCGCTGACCAAGGTAATGCGTAGGGCGGGTGTATTCATGACAAAAAGTTTCCGCCTGCCGGGTTGCGCTAATGTGACCGCCTTGTGACGTAAAGATGACGCCTGACCGCTGGCACGTTTGCCTTCATGAATATTTCCTCGCACAGCACTCAAGAAGGTGTCCCCGGCAGCCGATGAAGATGCATTCGACTACGTGATGCGCTCCAGGAGAGCGGTGATGTTCAACAACAAGCTCAAGCAAGAAATCCGGCAACTGCGCGAAGACCTGATGTCCATCGAACAGGTCAAGAGTAGTCTCGACAGCGAGATGCTGGTGCTGCAGCTCGATCCTCAGGGACGGATCGAGATGGTCAACGGCAACTTCGAGAGCGAGATGCTCTACCGTGCCGAACAATTGCTTGGACGCAATATCGAGGACATCGTCCCTGCCCACGTAAAGTCGCTGGACTTCTACCAGCGCATGAAAAGCGCGATCAGCCGTGGCGAACACCTGAACGGTGCGTTCCGTCTTCTGCGGGGCAATGGTCAGGAAGCCTGGCTGCGCTCGATCCTGCAGCCGGTGAAGAACAGCGAGGGGCGCATCAAGTACTTCACCCTGCATTCCAGCGACCTCACCCGAACCATCGAGACCTCACGCGAGCACGAAAGCCTGATCAAGGCGTTGATGCGCTCTACTGCGGTGATCGAGTTCGACCTCGACGGCATCATTCTCACTGCCAACGATCGTTTCCTGGCCACCGTCGGCTATCGCCTGGAGCAGATTCGCGGTAAGCACCACCGCATGTTCTGCGAACCGCAGGAGGCCAACTCGGCCGGCTACCAAGCGTTCTGGGACCGGCTGCGCCGTGGCGAATATGTTGCCGAGCGCTTCAAGCGCATCGATGCCCATGGCCGGGTGATCTGGCTGGAGGCCTCGTACAACCCGATCTTCGATGCCCACGATGTGCTGTACAAGGTGGTCAAGTTCGCCACCGTGATCACCGATCAGGTCAACCAGGAGCTGGCAGTGGCCGAGGCGGCAGATGTCGCCTACAACACCTCGCTGGGTACCGATGTCAGTGCTCGCAAGGCCACCGAAGTGGTCACCCAGACTGTCACCGTGATGCGTGGACTGGAGGCTTCGATGCAAGAGGCGGCCGACGGGATCCAGGCGCTGGATACCCAGTCGCGGGTGATCGGTTCGATCATCAAGACCATCAGCGACATTGCCGGGCAGACCAACCTGTTGGCCCTTAACGCGGCCATCGAAGCCGCCCGTGCCGGTGAGCAAGGGCGGGGCTTTGCCGTCGTTGCCGACGAAGTGCGCCAACTGGCCTCTCGCACCAGCACCGCCACCGAAGAAATCGCCCGGGTGGTACAGCAGAACGAACAACTGGCGCAGGCGGCAGTGTCGATCATCGACACCAGCAAGCGCCAGGCCGAACAGGGGCTGGCGCTGGCGGATGAGACGGGCAGCGTGATTGTCGAGATCCAGGACGGGGCGAAGCGGGTAGTGGACGTAGTGGGGCAGTTTTCCAGCCGGCTGAGTCTTTGATATGGCTTGGGGTTTGTAATGGCCATGGGATCGAGCTTCGTCTGCGCGGCGCTCGATCTCAAGAAAGCCTTACCCACAGCAACAACTGAACAGCTGAACTTCGCCGAGCATGCCGGGAACGAAGTCGCATTTTCCTACAACTGACTCAGAAACCTCCGATCCGAATCCATGATGGGATTTCCCCCTGCACACGTTGTCAGGGAGACACCTCATGTACCTGGATTACCTCGTGCCCTCCTGGCACGAGATCGAGTCACGTGTCATCGCCATGGTGGGCTACCCAAGCGGTGGCCAGTTCCGCACCAGCCTCAATGAAGAGGTCGCCTCACTGGGCCTCAACCTGCGCCGGATCGAAGCTGTCCGCACAGCCTTCTACCACGCCGAATGGCAGGCGGCGCACCTGCTACGCCAGCGCTTCGCCGACCTCGACATCAACAGCATCGTCGACGAACTGCTGAGGGTCGTGCAGCAGATGGCGATGATCGTCGTCGGCAGCACCGTTACCGGTGGCCTGCTTGGCGCAGGGGTAGGCGCATTCGCCGGCGGCGCCGGAACCATTCCGTTCGCTGGCGCTGGCGCGGCCATGGGCCTCAAGGTCAGTGGTTGGATCCTTGGCGCGCTGGGGCTGGCTTGCATTGCCGAGTTCTTCATCGAGGGCTTGCCCAGAGAGCGAGAAAAAAGGAGCAAGAATTTATCAAGGAAAGATTGAAAAAGAGCTCAGGAAAACCATGGGCCCATTTGAAGCGCAACGGGTTGCAATAGAAAAAGCCAGAAACCGGATGTCAATTACAGCAGCACTGCACAATCCGGATCTCGTCGCCGGAGGTAGAGACGTCATATCGGACTTTGGGGACCGCCAGGTGAACTCAGTGATAGGCGCCCAATAGAAAACCAGGATACCCAACTTAAAGAAAGCGGCCGAAAGGGTACCCCTGGAGTCCAGAGGCTCAATTCGCATGAATGTCACATTACATAAGTGCTAAGTGAGACGGTTGAAATGGATAAAGTATTTGCCAATTTGATTGAGAATTTCGGTCCGCCGATTGACCGCCGGGAAGTACCTGGCTCCACAATCGAAAGATACAGAGACAAGCTTCCTCACAAGCTTTTGGAATATTGGTCCGAGCATGGGTGGGGGGCTACGGTGAGGGCATATTCTGGCTAGTCAATCCGCAAGAATATGACGCCGTAGTTTCCTGCTGGATTGCAGGCACGGCACTTGCTTCGCACGACAGCTATCATTTGGTTGCAAGAAGTGCCTTCGGAGACTTGTACCTTTGGGGAGAAAAAACTGGATTTTCATTGGAAATAACAAGCGTTGGGTCTCAGTACATATTTTATCGAACTGAATTCACAAAGGAACAACTAAATACTGAGCTTCAAGGCTTTATTTTGTCAAGAGAAGTGGAGTCAATGGATTTCAATGGTCTCTTCAATCCTGCCAAGGAAAAACTGGGTAGACTTAAACATGACGAGATGTACGGCTTTTTCCCCGCGCTCATGCTGGGCGGGGCTGACTCCCTGCAACATCTTAAAAATTCAGCGCTGTTGAACACTTGATCTTTCTGGCGCAATTGACAGATCTTCAACCTTACTCCTTTTCCGAGCAGCCAGATTAATGCCGCAGTCAACCGCCAGGCTGAGCAAAGGCTGGCGCTGGCCGACGAGACTGGCAGCGTGATTATAGGGATTCAGGACGGGGCGCAGCCGGTGGTGGATGTGGTGGGGCAGTTTTGCAGCCAGTGGGGCAGTGAACCAGGCCAGGCACGCTCTGCTTTTTTGTGGGAGCGGCCTTGTGTCGCGATAGGGCCGCAGAGCGGCCCCGGATTTCAGCGCCACTGCACAGATTGCCGGGGCCGCTTTGCGGCCCTATCGCGACACAAGGCCGCTCCCACAGGGGCCCGCGCCATTCATGTCAATCGCACACGGCCCAGGAATCAGCTCCGCTCCCGCACCCAGAACAACGTAGCCCCGGCCACTGCCGCCGGCATCATCAGCACGTTCACGCCTGGAATCATCAGCGCCAGGTAGGTGATGCCGCCAAAGCCCAGGCTCTGCCAGCGCTTCTGCCGTAGCCAGGCCAGCATGTCCTGCCAGCTCATCTTGTTGTTGTCCGCCGGGTAGTCGATGTACTGGATGGCCATCATCCACACGCCAAAGATCAGCCACAGCGGCGCAGCCACCACGTTGACCACCGGGATCAGCGACAGGATGAACAGGCCGATGGCGCGTGGCATGAAGTAGCCCAGCTTGCGCATTTCGCGGCTGAAGGTGCGCGGTACCATGGCTGCCAGCTCGCCCCAGCTGAAGGCTGGGAAGGTGTCTTCGCCACGCACTACCACCTCGACCTTTTCCGCCAGAAAACCGTTGAACGGCGCGGCAATGATGTTGGCCACCAAGGTGAAGGTGAAGAACACCATCAGCACCAGCAAGGCAACGAACAGCGGCCAGAGGATGTAGCTGAGGAAGCTAAGCCAGTCAGGCAGCGTGGGCATCAGGGCATCGAGCCACAGGCCGAACTGGTGGCCGGCGAAGTAGCTCAGGCCACCGAACAGCAACAGGTTGACCGCCAGAGGCAGCAGCACGAACAACCGCAGGTTGGGGCTCAGCACCAGTTTCAGGCCTTCGCGCAGGTATTGGGGGCCAGAGAGGACAGGGGCTTGCATCTAGAGACTCCGCAGAGAAGGAAAACGCGCTGACCTTACCGAGTTTGCCGCGCCGACGAAAGGCGCGCCGTGGGCGGGAAACGGGATGTAACAAAAGCGCCCGGCGCGTGTTTATCGATGAAATCGCAGCATAGGCGATGCCTATGAGGTGGATTGTCTAAGGATATTTCCTTAATCTTTGCGACCTCGCTACAGTGCGCTCAACTTTTCGCTTTGCGGGCCTGCGCGTTTTAGCCTTCCCCAAGTGCTGCGTGGGTCCTTTTTAATTTCTTGGCTGGCGCAGCCGGTACACCGATGCCGGCCCTGCGGCCCGCTCGACAGGAGTTCGACATGTCTGAAGTACGTCATTCGCGCGTCATCATTCTCGGTTCCGGCCCTGCCGGTTACAGCGCTGCGGTGTATGCCGCCCGTGCCAACCTCAAGCCGCTGCTGATCACCGGCATGCAGGCGGGTGGCCAGTTGACCACCACCACCGAAGTCGACAACTGGCCGGGCGACCCCCACGGCCTGACCGGCCCGGCTCTGATGCAGCGTATGCAAGAGCACGCCGAGCGTTTTGAAACCGAAATCGTCTTCGACCACATCAACGCTGTCGACCTGGCCAACAAGCCGTTCACCCTGCAGGGTGACAGCGGCAAGTACACCTGTGATGCGCTGATCATCGCCACTGGCGCCAGCGCTCGCTACCTGGGCCTGCCGTCGGAAGAAACCTTCATGGGCAAGGGTGTTTCGGCCTGTGCCACCTGTGACGGTTTCTTCTACCGCAACAAGCCGGTCGCCGTGGTCGGTGGTGGTAACACTGCCGTGGAAGAGGCACTGTACCTGGCCAACATCGCCAGCAAAGTGACCCTGGTACACCGTCGCGAAACCTTCCGCGCCGAGAAGATCCTGGTCGACAAGCTGAACGCCCGTGTGGCCGAAGGCAAGATCGAGCTCAAGCTCAACGCCACCCTGGACGAAGTGCTGGGTGACAACATGGGTGTAACCGGTGCGCGCCTGAAGAACAACGACGGCAGCAGCGACGAAATCAAGGTCGACGGCGTGTTCATCGCCATTGGCCACACCCCGAACACTTCGCTGTTCGAAGGCCAGCTGACCCTGAAAGACGGCTACCTGGTAGTCAACGGCGGCCGCGAAGGCAACGCCACCGCGACCAACGTCGAGGGTGTGTTTGCCGCTGGCGACGTGGCTGACCACGTTTACCGCCAGGCCATCACGTCGGCCGGTGCGGGCTGCATGGCAGCGCTGGATGTCGAGCGCTACCTGGACGGTTTGGCCAACGCCTCGTTCTGATCTGAGAAAAAGGGGTGCAAAGCGCCCCCAATAAAAAACCGGCCAAGCGCCGGTTTTTTATTGCCTGCAATCAGCTCACAGGCTCAGTCGCATCGACAGGTCCACCGCTTTCACATCCTTGGTCATGGCACCAATCGAGATGTAGTCCACCCCTGTCTCGGCGATCACCCGCAGGGTCGTTTCGTTGACCCCGCCGCTGGCTTCAAGTTTGGCTTTGCCCGCGGTAATGCGCACGGCTTCGCGCATTTCGTCCAGGTTCAGCTCGTCGAGCATGATGATGTCCGCGCCAGCGGCCAGCGCCTGGCGCAGTTCGTCCAGGCTTTCGACCTCGATTTCCACCGGCTTGCCCGGCGCAATGCGGTGTGCTGCGGCCACCGCCTCGGCTACGCCGCCGCTGGCGGCGATGTGGTTTTCCTTGATCAGGAAGGCGTCGTACAGGCCTATGCGGTGGTTGTCGCACCCACCGCAGGTCACTGCGTATTTTTGCGCCAGGCGCAGGCCCGGCAGGGTTTTGCGGGTGTCCAGCAGGCGCACCTGAGTGCCTGCAACCAAGTCGGCGAGGAAGCGCGCACGGGTGGCGACCCCCGACAGCATCTGCAGGAAGTTCAGTGCGCTGCGCTCCCCACTGAGCAGCGAACGGGCCGGGCCTTCCAGGTGGAACAACGGCTGATTGGCAGTGGCCTGCTCACCGTCGGCCACCTGCCAGTGCACAGCAACGCGCGGGTCGAGCTGGCGGAATACGGCATCGACCCAAGCGGTACCGGCGACCACGCAGTTTTCACGGGTGATGATGGTCGCTTTGGCCAGGCGCTCGGCCGGAATCAGTTGCGCGGTGATATCGCCACTGCCGATGTCCTCCAACAGCGCGCGGCGCACGTTGGCTTCAATTTCAGCGGTCAGGTCGGCAAGGCGTAGGTTCGGCATGGTCGGCTCCACAAGCTAGGTGCCCGCGATTATAGGGCAGGGGGCCGGTGTGTACAGCCGCCTTGGCGCTGACCTTTGGTCGGGCGTTGTGAGTAATCGGAGCCGATCAGGGTCATTAGCCAGCCAGCGAAACGGCGCTGGTAGCTATACGGTTTTTTACCGATAATGGCGACTGGTATTTGGCGCCATGGCTTTGACGATTTTCAGCCCTTTCGGGCAAGACACCCTGCAAGGAGTCCAGGATGCAAAAAGAAGGCAAGGTGGTGCCCTTGGCGGCAGCCATCGACCGAGGGGGGCGCACGCCTCATCCTTGCCTTCCGGTCGTGTTGCTGCAGGTGCGCGACAAGGCCGCGTTGCAGTTGCGTCAGGGCCTGCAGGACTTGTTCGACAATGCCGATGACATGCTCTTCGAAATGGCCGACAAGGCCTCGGACCGCGGTGACCAGAACCTGTACTTCGAGGCCATGCGTGACCTGCGCCTGAAGCGCAAGAGCATCGAGCGTGGTTTTCTGGATACGTTCCATGATGCTTTCCTCCGAGCCGGCCAGGTCGACTTGCTGGCAAACCTGGTCGAGACGGGCAACCCGCGCAGCAAGGCTCAAATGGAGCGGGCCGCCGCCATCGAGGGCATGGTGGCGCGGGTGCTGTCACGCGATGGCATTGCCCTGCAGCAACTGGGTCTGCGCCTGCAGGCATTGCTCGACCGCCCCCTGTACGAGCAGCACAACCCATTGGGGCCAGCCGCGCTGTGTCGTTACTTCCTCGAGGCCGGGCGTAATCTGGGCGTTGGCCTGCGGGTCAAGCTGGTGCTGCTGAAGCTGTTCGAGCGTTATGTGCTACGTGATGCCGATGTGATCTATGGCGAAGCCAACCAGTTGCTGGCCGCTGCCGGCGTACTGCCCGAGCTGCAACCGGCGCCGCGCCGGCGTGCCGAAGACCGGCGCATGCGTGCGCGACCCGGGCCGGCGAACCTTGGCCAGGAGGAGGGGGCGGACGCCGCAGGGCAGGCGTTGTTTGCCTCGTTGCAGGCACTGCTGGCGCCGGTGCGCGGGCAGTTCGCTCCGCGCTTGCACGCGGTGGCTGCCGCCCAGCCGATCAGTACCGCCGACCTGCTCCGGCTACTGTCGCATTTGCAGCGCTATGTG
This sequence comes from Pseudomonas sp. CIP-10, assembly GCF_020911845.1. Taxonomy (NCBI): domain Bacteria; kingdom Pseudomonadati; phylum Pseudomonadota; class Gammaproteobacteria; order Pseudomonadales; family Pseudomonadaceae; genus Pseudomonas; species Pseudomonas sp. CIP-10. Next base: position 926,739 of record NZ_CP087160.1, read on the forward strand.
CCCGCCACGTACGAGGCCGATGACTTCGAGCTCGGCCAGCAGCTTGAGCAGCTGCTGTTGCGGGTCAGCGTGCGCAGCGGCACGCGCCGGCGCCTTCACGTGGCTGATGAAGACATGATCAACCTGGTTGGCCTGCTGTTCGCGTTCATCCACAACGATGACAACCTGCCGGCCAGCCTGCGGGCGCTGATTGCGCGCCTTCATATTCCCCTGCTCAAGGTGGCATTACTGGACAAGGGGCTGTTCAGCCGGAGTAGCCACCCGGCGCGCCGTTTGCTCAACGAAATCGCCGGCGCCGCGATTGGCTGGGAGTGCGGCAGCGAAGGCCAGCGTGACAGCCTGCATGTGCGGGTAGAGCGTATCGTCCAGCGTTTGCTCAATGATTTTGCCGACGATGCTAGCCTGTTCGCCGAGTTGCTCGACGACTTCCTGGCATTCAATCAGGACGAACGGCGACGTAACGAGTTGCTGGAGCAACGCACTCGCGACGCCGAAGAAGGCCGTGCCCGGGCAATGCAAGCCAGGCAGCAGGTGCAGCACGTGCTCAACCAGCGCCTGCGTGGCCGGGTACTGCCGCAGGTGGTGGTGCAAATGCTGGTGCAGGCCTGGAGCCAGGTACTGCTGCTGGCTTGGCTGAAACAGGGCGAGGGCTCACAGGCCTGGCACGACGCAGTGCAGACGATGGACATGCTGCTGGCCAGCATCACGCCGCCACATGAGCCACAAGCCTTGCTGCAGCAAGTGCCAGGCCTGCTCAAGGCGCTGCGCGATGGCCTGGCCAGTGTAGCCCTGGACGCGGTGGCGACCCGCGAGTTCTTCCTGCAACTGGAACAGTTGCATCTGCGGGCCTGCGCAGGTAATGAGGCGCTGCCGGGCAGGGAGGGCCAATCCTTGGGCGATGTGCGGGTGGCCGAAGAGATTGTGCTGGCTATTGCCGAAGAGCCCGCCTGCGTGCCCCTGCACGCTGCCGACGGGCAGGCTGCAGCGCTGCGCCAGGCGCAACGCCTGCGCATCGGCACCTGGGTCGAGGTGCTCGACGAGGATGAACCACTGCGCTGCAAGCTGGTCGCGCGCATTGACAGCAGTGACAGGCTGGTGTTTGCCAACCGCACCGGCATGAAAGTGCGCGAGTGGAGCAGCGCCAGCCTGGCCCAGGCACTGCAGCGGCACGAAGTGCGCGTACTGGATGACCGTCTGTTATTCGAACGGGCGCTGGAGGCGGTACTTGAGAGCTTGCGGCAAGGGCAGGCGCAATAGGCAGACACATTACAATCATTCACATGCACACGGTGTTGGCCACAGGGCATACTGTGGGCATGTTCACGGCGTTTTTCAGGATCTGCCCATGCAATTGGACCGTGCCACTGGCTGGTTCCACGGAATCGGAATCACCCACTGCCCCTCGCCGAACTTCAATGCGCGCCCCGAAGGCGAATCGATTTCCCTGCTGGTGATCCACAACATCAGCCTGCCCCCGGCCTGTTTCGGCACGGGCAAGGTGCAGCAATTCTTCCAGAACCGCCTGGCCCCTGATGAACACCCGTATTTTGCCAGCATCAACCACTTGACTGTGTCGGCGCACCTGTTTGTCGAGCGTGACGGCGCGGTGACGCAGTTCGTGTCGTTGCATGACCGTGCCTGGCATGCGGGTGTGTCGAGCTTTGACGGGCGCGAAGGCTGTAACGACTTTTCCATCGGCATCGAGCTGGAAGGCACCGACGACCTGCCCTATACCGATGCCCAGTATGCGGTGCTGGAGCAACTCACCCGGCACATCCGCAGTGCCTGGCCGGCCATCGACCTGAACCGCATTCAGGGCCACAGCGACATTGCCCCGCAGCGCAAGACCGACCCCGGCCCGGCCTTCGACTGGCCGCGCTACCGCCAGGCGCTGCAGCACAACGAGGACAAGGCATGAGTTTTCTGGTGTTGGTGCTGGCGCTGTGGGTCGAGAAGTTTTCGGCGCTGCGCCATAAGGTGCAGCGTGACGGGTTCTTTCTTGGTGAACTGGTGCGCCTGGAACGCAGCGGCAAGGTGCACCCGTGGTGGACGTTGGCCATCCTGGTGTTGGCGCCGGTAGCGCTGCTGGTGTTGCTGCTGCATGTGCTGGAGCCTGTGGCGTATGGTTTGCTGGCGTTGCCGGTGCACCTGCTGGTGCTGATCTACAGCCTGGGCCGCGGCGATGCCAAGGCATCGTTGGGGGCGTTTCGTGATGCCTGGCGGCGGGGGGACGATCAGGCGGCGCTGCACGTAGCCGAGCGTGACCTGGGCCTGGTGGCCGATGAACCCCACAGCCTGCTGGTACGGGTGCAGGGTAACTTGCTGTGGCAGGTGTACCAGGGCTTTTTTGCGGTGATCTTCTGGTATTTCGTATTGGGCCCTGGCGCTGCGCTGGCTTATCGATTGTTGGCGCTGTGTAGTGAGCACAGCAAGCAGCCGGCTTTGAAGGCGCGTGCCGAGCAGTTGCGGCACATCATGGACTGGTTGCCGGTGCGGGCGCTGGCGTTGAGCTTTGCCCTGGTGGGCAACTTCCTCGCGGTGACACGGGTGATGCTGCACGAGGTGCTCAACTGGCACATCAGCGCCGGGCACCTGGTGGCTCGGGTGGGGCGGATTGCCGATGACATTCCCGAAGAAGAGGACAGCCAGCGCGGTTTGGGGCGGCTGGACAGTCTGTGGGAATTGCTGTTGCGCTGTGCAGTGCTGTGGTATGCCGGGTTCGCGCTGTGGACCGTGCTGGTCTGATTCGGGGCCAATCGCATCCCACGCGAATCTCGGTCACCCGAGTTTCACCAGCCGAACAACGTGCAAGCATTGCGGGTGCTGGCCTGTGCCAGCACCTCGACATCCAGCCCCATCACGTGCGCCAGCGCCGTGGCAATTTCCGGCAGATGCTCCGGGCTGTTGCGTACCCCCGGGTACATCGCCGGTGCCATGTCCGGTGCGTCAGTCTCCAGCACCACACTGTCCAGTGGCAGCCGCGCCAGAGTCTTGCGCAGCCGCAGCGCCTGCGGCCAGGTACCCGCACCGCCCAACCCCAGCAGGAAGCCCAGCTTGATGTACTCGCGGGCCTCTTCGTAGCTGCCGGCAAACGCATGAATCACCCCCGCCCGCGCTGGCTTGTAGCGCTTGAGTGTGGCAATCACCTGGGCATGGCTGCGGCGCACGTGCAGCAGGGCCGGTAGTTCGAAGTCGCAAGCCATCTGCAGTTGCGCTTCGAACAGCGCCTGCTGGCGGGTCTTGTCAAGGTCTGCGAGGTAATAGTCCAGGCCAAACTCACCTACGGCACATAGCCGCGGGTTGTCGCGCAGGCGCTCCAGCCACTCGCGCAACTGCACCAGGTGCTCAGGGCGATGCTGGTCGAGGTAGACCGGGTGCAGGCCAAGCGCGGCGAACAGGCGCGGCTCGGCGCAGGCCAGCTCCCACACGCGCTGGAAATTCGCCTGGTACACCCCCAGCACCACCATCCGCTCCAGCCCACGGGCCGCCGCGTTGGCCAGCAGGCGCGGACGGTCGGCGTCGAAGTCGGGGAAGTCCAGGTGGGTGTGGGTGTCGATCAGGCGCATGTTCAGGCCGCTGAGATGCGTTGCTTGAAGGTGCGGCCAACGGCGTGCACGCCGGGTTCATAGCGTTTTTCCTCGATGGCGGCCAGTGCCAGTTCAAGCGCAGTGGCGGCAATCTGGCCATGCTGCTGGGCCATGGCATTGACCGGCAGCGGCAGGAAGTCGAGCAACTGGTTGTCGCCAAAGGTACCCAGCTGCAGTTGGCGCGAGTCGACCGGGCGCGCCTGGAGGGTGTCGAACACGCCCTGCAACAGCACGTACGAAGTGGTCACCAGAGCATCCGGCAGGCCCCCCAGGTCGTCGATCAGTTGCTGCATCAGGCGTTGGCCGCACTCACGGCTGAACGCTTCGCCCTGATAGCGGCGCACTTCGCCGGTATAGCCTTGCAGGGCTTCGTCGAATCCGCCGGCACGCGCCTGGCTAACCGACAGCTCGGGGCGCGCGCCTATCAGGGCGATGCTGCGTGGGGCCGAGCTGAGCAGGCTGGCGGCCAGCTGGCGGCTGGCATCGCGGTCGTCGCTGATCACCGAGCAGAAGTGTGCGGGGTCCAGGCGGCGGTCGATGGCAATCACCGGCAGGCCTTTGTCCTGCAGCTCGCGGTAGCTGTCATCTTCTGGCGGCAGGCAACTGGCAACGAACAGCGCATCGCATCGGCGCGCACGGAACAGTTGCTGCAGTTGGCGCTCGCTGTCTGGCTGGTCGTCGCTGCTGGCGATCAGCAGCTGGTAGCCGCGGGCGCGGGCGCCTTGCTCCAGTTGCTTGGCAATGCGGGCGTAGCTGGGGTTCTCCAGATCCGGGAGAATGAAGCCCAGGGTGCGGGTATGCCGGCTGCGCAGCCCAGCAGCCTGCGGGTTGGGGGTGAAGCCGTGGGCTTCGACCACCGCGCGTACCCGCTCGACAGTACTGTTACTGATGCGCTGCTGTTCAGCCTTGCCATTGATGACGTAGCTGGCAGTGGTCACGGACACACCGGCCAGACGGGCGATATCGCTGAGTTTCACCGAATTTTCCTTGTTATTACCGGGGCTGGCTGTAAGGCCGGACCGGGTAGTTTGACCCGGTACAGGCATCACGCGCAGACGACCATTGTCGCAATTGTCCGACAGGATGGGGCTTTTTACTGGGCAGATTATCGAGTAACGTGGCCGTCTGGTCAGATTAAACGTTTCAGCTGCCGAATTTTCTGCCTCGGCTGCCACCTGCGCAAGGCTGCTGAACTGGCCCTTTATGTGAATTTCACAACAATACTCCAGTACCCGAACGGGAACTGCAAAAGGAGAAGGTCATGCTCGAGCTCGCCAATGAGCAGATAGCCATGGGCCAGAAGGCCGCCGACAAGGCCGAGGCATTGCGCCTTCTGGCGGATCGGCTGGTTGCGGACGGCCTGGTTGCCGACGGTTACCTGCAAGGGCTGCAGGCCCGGGAGGCACAAGGCTCCACGTTTCTTGGCCAGGGCATCGCCATTCCCCATGGTACGCCGCAAACACGTGACCTGGTGTATGCCACTGGCGTACGCCTGCTGCAGTTCCCCGAGGGAGTAGACTGGGGTGACGGGCAAATGGTCTACCTGGCCATTGGTATTGCCGCCCGCTCCGACGAACACCTGCGCCTGCTGCAGCTGTTGACCCGGGCGCTGGGCGAGACCGACCTGGCCGAAGCCTTGCGCCGTGCCAGCTCTGCCGAAGCGCTGCTCAAGCTGCTGCAGGGCGCGCCCCAGGCGCTGGCGCTGGATGCGCAGCTGGTCGGCCTGAACGTGCCGGCAGAAGACTTCGACGAACTGGCCTGGCGCGGTGCCCGCCTGCTGCAACGTGCCGACTGTGTCGACAGTGGCTTTGCCGCCGTGCTGCAGCAGGCCGAGCCGCTGCCGCTGGGTGAGGGCCTGTGGTGGCTGCACAGCGAGCGCCAGGTTCGTCAACCGGGCCTCGCCTTCATCACCCCGCAGCAGCCGCTGCGTTACCGCGACCAACCGCTCAACGGTCTGTTCTGCCTGGCCAGCCTTGGCGCCGCTCACGAGGCCCTGCTCGAGCGGCTGTGCGAAGTGTTGATCGAAGGCCGCGGGCAGATGCTCTACCAGGCCACCAGCAGCCGTGCGGTACTGGAAGTGTTGGGCGGTGAAGCGCCGGCGGACTGGCCTAGCGCACGTGTCGTGCTGGCCAATCCACATGGCTTGCATGCGCGCCCGGCCAAGGTGCTTGCACAACTGGCCAAAGGCTTTGAAGGGGAAATCCGTGTGCGCCTGGTCGATAGCGCGCAGCCAGCCGTATCGGTGAAGAGCCTGAGCAAGCTGCTCAGCCTCGGCGCACGCCGTGGTCAGGCACTGGAACTGGTCGCCGAACCGAGCATCGCTGCCGATGCCTTGCCGGTGCTGCTGGCGGCTATCGAGCAAGGCTTGGGTGAAGAGGTAGAACCGCTACCGCAGAGCGTCGCGCCCATTGCCGATGACGTACCCGAAGTCCTGCAAGCGCCAGCGGCCGGCAGCCGTATCCAGGGTGTGGGCGCCGCCCCCGGCATTGCCAGCGGCCCGGCGCATGTCTGTGTCGAGCGTGAGTTCGACTATCCCTTGCGGGGTGAATCGTGCGCCCTGGAGCGGCAGAAACTGCGCGAAGCCTTGGCTACCGTCAATGGCGAACTGCAGGCTTTGGTCCTGCGCAGCGACAAGGCCATTGGCGAAATTTTCGTCACCCACCAGGAAATGCTTGCCGACCCGGCCCTGAGCGACGACGTCGAACAGCGCCTGGCCCAGGGCGAAAGCGCTGCGGCCGCGTGGATGGCCGTGATCGAAGCTGCGGCCCGTCAGCAAGAGGCGTTGCACGATGCGCTGCTCGCCGAGCGCGCCGCCGACCTGCGCGATATTGGCCGCCGCGTGCTGGCGCAGTTGTGTGGTGTGCAGGCGCAGGCTGAACCCGAGCAACCCTATGTGCTGGTGATGACCGAAGTCGGTCCATCCGATGTTGCCCGCCTGGACCCCAACCGGGTTGCCGGCATTGTCACCGCCCAGGGCGGCGCCACGGCCCACAGTGCCATCGTCGCCCGTGCGTTGGGCATACCAGCAGTGGTCGGCGCGGGTGCATCGATACTGCTGTTGGAGAGTGGTACGCCGCTGCTGCTCGATGGCCAGCGTGGTGTGGTCAGCGTCGCACCGCCAGCGGATGAACTGCAGCGGGCGCTGGCCGAGCGTGACCTGCGCGAGCAACGCCTGCAGGCCGCCTGGGCCAACCGCTTCGAGCCGGCTATCACCCTTGATGGGCATGCCGTCGAGGTGTTTGCCAACATCGGCGATAGCAACGGCATCGCCAAGGTGGTGGAGCAGGGCGCCGAAGGTGTCGGCCTGCTGCGCACTGAACTGATTTTCATGGCCCACCCTCAAGCGCCGGATGTGGCTACCCAGGAAGCCGAGTACCGCCGCGTGCTCGATGGCCTCGATGGGCGCCCGCTGGTGGTGCGCACCCTGGATGTTGGCGGCGACAAACCGTTGCCTTACTGGCCGATCGCTGCCGAGGAAAATCCCTTCCTCGGCGTGCGCGGCGTGCGTTTGACCCTGCAGCGCCCGCAAGTGATGGAAGATCAGTTGCGCGCGTTGCTGCGGGCCGCCGACCAGCGCCCGTTGCGTATCATGTTCCCGATGGTTGGCCAGGTGCACGAGTGGCGTGAGGCTCGGGCCATGGTAGAGCGCCTGCGTGCAGAAATCCCGGTAGCCGACCTGCAACTGGGCATTATGGTCGAGGTGCCTTCAGCGGCCCTGCTGGCAGCGCAATTGGCGCGCGAGGTGGACTTCTTCAGCATCGGCACCAACGACCTGACTCAATACACCTTGGCCATCGACCGTGGCCACCCCAGCCTCTCGGCACAGGCCGATGGCCTGCACCCGGCGGTATTGAGCCTGATCGACATGACCGTGCGCGCCGCCCATGCCCACGGCAAGTGGGTGGGCGTGTGTGGCGAGCTGGCGGCCGACCCGCAGGCGGTGGCCGTGCTGCTGGGGCTGGACGTGGACGAACTCAGCGTCTCCGCGCGCAGCATCGCCGAAGTCAAGGCACTGGTTCGCCAGGCCGATCATCAGACAGCCCGCGCCCTGGCGCGCGAGGCCCTGCAACAGGACAGCGCCGCAGCAGTTCGCGCGCTGGTGGAGCGTTACTGAATGGCCAAGATCCTCACTCTTACCCTGAACCCTGCGCTGGATATCACCATCGGCCTGGACACTCTGCGCCCAGGGCAGGTCAACCGTAGCCAGGCGCAGCACAGTCACGCCGCAGGCAAGGGGCTGAACGTTGCCCAGGTACTGGCCGACCTGGGGCACAGCGTAACCGTGGGCGGTTTCCTCGGGCGCGACAATCTGCAGCCCTTCGAGGCGCTGATCGACGGCCGCGGTTTTACCGACTGCTTTGTCCGTGTGCCGGGCGAAACCCGCAGCAATATCAAGCTGGTCGAGGCCGATGGCCGCGTGACCGACATCAACGGGCAGGGCCCGGAGGTCGACGAGGCGGCACGCAGTGCCTTGCTGCACAGGCTGGAACAGATTGCCCCCGGTCACGATGCCGTGGTGGTGGCCGGTAGCCTGCCGCGTGGAATCAGTGCCGACTGGTTCCGCCAGTTGCTCGAACGGTTGAAGGCCCAAGGCCTCAAGGTAGTCCTGGACAGCAGTGGTGAAGCCCTGCGTGTCGGCTTGCAAAGCGCGCCCTGGTTGGTCAAGCCCAATACCGAAGAACTGGGCGAAGTGCTAGGCCTGGCTGTGGATAACCTGGCGCAACAGCGCGCCGCCGCCAAGCGCCTGCTGGACAGTGGCGTTGAACACGTGGTGGTGTCTGCGGGCGAGCAGGGCGTCACTTGGTTCAGTCGCGATCTGGCCCTGCAGGCCCGCCCACCCAAGGTGCGGGTGGCCAGCACGGTGGGGGCGGGGGATTCGCTGGTGGCCGGCATGGTCCACGGCCTGCTGCTGGCCGAGGCGCCTGCACAGACGTTGACCCGGGCCACTGCCATCGCCGCCCAGGCCGTTACCCAGGTTGGCTTCGGCATCCATGACCGCGAGCACCTGGCGCAGTTGGAAGCGGCCGTGCAACTGACAGAACAACAAGAGGGTTGCCGATGAACATTGCCATAGTCACCGCCTGCCCCAACGGCCAGGTATCGAGTGTACTGAGCGCACGCTTGCTGTCCGCCGCTGCCCAGCGGCGCGGCTGGAGCACCAGCGTCGAAGTGCAGAATACTGAACACCCCGAGCGGCAACTGAGCGCTGCACAGATCGCCGAGGCTGACTGGGTGCTTGTGGTCAGCACCGGGCCGGTGGACCTGGCCCGCTTCGTCGGCAAGCGCCTGTACCAAAGCACGCCGTCCCAGGCGCTGGCTGATCGCGAAGGCTTTCTCGACGAAGCGGCGGCCAACGCCGAACTGCTGGCCGCTGTGACAGACACCCCCGCCGCAGTTGGCAGTGCTGGCGCCCGCATCGTTGCCGTCACGGCATGCCCGACCGGCGTAGCCCATACCTTCATGGCCGCTGAAGCCTTGCAGCAAGCCGCACAACAACTGGGCTACCAGCTTACCGTCGAGACCCAGGGCTCGGTCGGTGCGCGCAACCCCTTGTCCGCTGACGCCATCGCTGCGGCCGATGTGGTGCTGCTGGCCGCCGACATTGAAGTACCCACTGCACGTTTCGCCGGTAAACGTATTTACCGTTGTGGTACCGGCATTGCCCTCAAGCAGGCCCGCGCTACCCTGGACAAAGCCTTGGCGCAGGCCACGGTGGAAAACGCTGCCGACGCTGCAGCGGCGACCACGCCGGCCAAGGGCGAGAAAACCGGCGTGTACAAGCACTTGCTGACCGGTGTGTCGTTCATGCTGCCGATGGTGGTGGCCGGCGGTCTGCTGATTGCCCTGTCGTTCGTGTTCGGTATCGAGGCCTACAAAGAGGCGGGCACCTTGCCGGCGGCGTTGATGCAGATTGGCGGTGAAGCCGCCTTCAAACTGATGGTTCCGCTACTGGCAGGCTATATCGCCTGGTCCATCGCCGACCGCCCCGGGCTGGCCCCGGGCATGATTGGCGGCCTGTTGGCCAGCACCTTGGGGGCCGGCTTTATCGGTGGCATCGTCGCCGGTTTCCTCGCCGGTTACAGTGCCAAGGCCATTGCCCGATGGGCGCGCTTGCCCAGCAGCCTGGAGGCGCTCAAGCCGATCCTTATCATTCCATTGCTGGCCAGTCTGTTCACCGGGCTGGTGATGATCTACGTGGTCGGCCAGCCGGTAGCGGCGATGCTCGAAGGCCTGACGCACTTCCTCGACAGCATGGGCACCACCAATGCCATCCTGCTGGGGCTGTTGCTGGGCGGCATGATGTGCGTCGACCTTGGCGGGCCGATCAACAAGGCCGCCTATGCGTTCTCGGTGGGGCTGCTGGCCTCATCGAGCTACGCGCCAATGGCGGCGACCATGGCCGCCGGCATGGTGCCGCCGATTGGCTTGGGCATTGCCACCTTCCTGGCCCGGCGCAAGTTCGCCCAGAGCGAGCGCGAGGCGGGCAAGGCGGCGCTGGCGCTGGGGCTGTGCTTCATCTCCGAGGGGGCGATTCCGTTTGCCGCCAAGGACCCTTTACGGGTGATTCCGGCCAGTATCGCCGGTGGTGCGTTGACCGGGGCATTGTCGATGTATTTTGGCTGCAAGCTGATGGCGCCGCATGGCGGCTTGTTCGTGTTGTTGATCCCCAACGCGATCAACCATGCGTTGCTGTATTTGCTGGCGATTGTGGCGGGTAGCCTGGTGACAGCGGTGGTGTATGCGGTTATCAAGAAGAGCGAGGGTGTGGAGTTGGCCGTGGCGCCTGCTAAAAGTGTATGAGCAGACCTCGTTCTGTGGGAGCGGCCTTGTGTCGCGAAAGGGCCGCAAAGCGGCCCCGGCAATCTAAGTTGCGAAGCTGAAAATCTGGGGCTGCTTCGCAGCCCTTTCGCGACACAAGGCCGCTCCCACAAGGACTGCGCCAGGCTTTAGATGTGTACGGCGACCTTCAGGGCTTCCAGCGCCGGCTAGGCCTTGATGCCCAGCGCTGCACCCAGCTCCATTACCCAGGGTTGATGGGCGGTTTTGCGGTGATGAGGTTTCTCGATACCGCGCTGGGCTGAGGCTGAACACCGGCCTGTGGGAGCGGCCTTGTGTCGCGAAAGGGCCGCGAAGCGGCCCCGGCATTGTTTGCATCGACGCTGAAATCCCGGGGCTGCTGTGCAGCCCTTTCGCGACGCAAGGCCGCTCCCACACGGATCGCGCCAGCTTTCAGAAATTGAGCAAGACAGTTGCTCCCACAGAGCCCGTGTTGGCCTTTCAACGGCGATGCTTCTGCCGCAACGGCACCAGTAGATCACCCAGCCCGTTGTGATCGATCTCATGCATCAACGCCAGCAACCCGCCCAGTTCCCCTGCCGGGAAGCCCTTGCGCGCAAACCACGCCAGGTAGTCCCCGGGCAGGTCGGCAATGATCCTGCCCTGGTACTTGCCGAACGGCATGCTGCGGGTCACCAGTAGTTCGAGGGTTTCCGGCTTCATCTTCGCGCACCTGGCTGTGGAAAGGCGCCGACCATACTGCAATCTGCACGAAGCCCCAAGCGGCAATCATGCAGAACGCCGTAAACAGTAGTCTCCCATCAAGCTATAAGTTATTGAATAATAAGGGATTCGCGTTTTTTAAAAGCGTGGCACGAACACTGCAATTCTCTAGAGGACTATCACCTGCCAAGGAGTTCGACCATGAGCAACCCCAACAAAGACGTGATCGACGTACTCAACGACCTGATCGAGTACAGCAAGGATGGCGAGAAAGGTTTCAAGGCCTCGGCCGATGATGTAAAGAACCCCGAACTGAAAGCGTTCTTCGTCCAGCGTGCGGGCGAGTGCGCCAACGCTGCCAGTGAATTGCAGGGCGAAGTGCGCCGCCTGGGTGGTGATCCGGAAACCTCTACCAGCATCAGTGGCGACCTGCACCGCGGCTGGGTCAACCTCAAGTCGATGGTCACCGGCAAGGACGAAGAAGCCGTGCTGAACGAGGTGGAGCGTGGCGAGGACCACGCCCTCAAGGCCTACAAGGAAGCCCGCGAAAAGCTGGTGAAACTGGGCCGCACTGCCAGCGACATGACCTACAGCCTGGTGGAAAAGCAGCTGCAAGGCGTGCAGCGCAACCATGACCAGGTCAAGGCCCTGCGCAACGCTGCTCGCGCCCGCTCCTAATCGAGCGGGCCCTCTACCCGATTTCGGCCATTGGCCTTGGCGCGGTAGAGCGCTTCGTCCGCAGCACCCAGCACCCTGCCAAGGTCATGCTGGGTGCCGGACAGACCGATACCGATGCTCACGGTCACTGCGTGGGCATCATCCGCAAACGGCGCCAGCGCCTCGACGCTGGCGCGGATGCGTTCAGCCAGTAGCTGGGCCCCGGCCAGATCGGTTTCCGGCAGCACTACCTGAAACTCCTCCCCACCATAGCGCGCAGCCAGGTCTGCGGGGCGACGAATGCAGGCCTCGATGGCCTTCGCCACTTCGCGCAAGGCATGGTCGCCACCGGCATGGCCATGGCGCTGGTTGAATGCCTTGAAGTGGTCCACGTCCACCATCAGTATCGCCAGCGGCTTACGGCTGCGTTGGGCGCGGGCCCATTCCTGGCGCAGCACATGGTCCAGCCTGCGGCGGTTAGCCAGGCCAGTCAGGCTATCGGTGGAAGCGAGCATGGCCAGGTCTTCTTCGGCTTCGTGGCGGCGGCGCAGTTCGCGGCCAAGCAGCAACGTCAGCCACAGAATGCCCACGCACAGACCGCCGGTGGCGACGCTGACCAGAGTGGCGGTGCGGCGCCAGGACTGAAACACCTCGTCGGCCGAATCCACCACCAGTACGATCAGGGGCAATTGCGCGACCCGGGCGAAGGTGAATATGCGCGGCTTGCCGCTGCTGTGGGAGCGGGCGGTGAAGTTACCGCTTTGTTCACTGAGGATGCGCTTGAAATTGGGCCGTTCGGTGTAGTAAGTGCCAATCAGCGGGTCTTGCGCGGGGGAGGGCTGGCGGACGAGCAACTGCCCGTCGGTATTGAACAGGTTGATGCTGCTGTCGTGGCCAATGTCCAGGCGCTGGAACAACTCATTGAAGTACGACAGGCGCAGCGCACCCGCTGCCAACCCGGCGAACTCGCCATTGGGGCCCGAGATGCGTCGGCTGAAACTGATACACCAGTCCAGGTCGCCAAGCTTGGCCTTGAACGGGGGGCCCACCAGCAAGCCGAGGTTGGCATTGTGCTGGTGGGCCTTGAACACCCCGGTGTCGCCGAAGTTGGCCTTGCGTGGCACGCTGCTGGTGGAGTCGCCGACGACATTGCCTTGCTTGTCCAGCCACAGCACGTCACCGCGCTTGCGGTCGACGAAGGCTTCATTGAACAGCAGGCGCTGGCGTATCGGGCCGGGGACTTCCGGCAGTTCCTTGCGCCCGACGGCCCAGATCAGGCCTTGCAGTGATTGGTCGTAGAGTTCGACGTTGCGCAGAATGTCGCTTTCGATCAGCTGGACGATGTTGTTCGACGAGCGCACCGCCGACTGCTCGACACTCTCGCGCTCGCGGGCAAGCAGGTAGCTGACGATGGCCACGATGGCGAGCACGGCAAGGCAACTGCCCAGATTGAGGATCAGCTCGGGGTGCGACCTGTAGATTGCGAAACGCGGGGATTGGGTGGGCATGCTCGCTACTGCGTGGGCAGGGCCATTCGCGGCGGCGGTATTCTAGGGAAGCAGGGATTGTCGGACAAGATTTGTCCGACGGAAGCACGGTGTACTGTTCTTTTCGAGTTGCCGTGTGCCCCTGTAGGAGCGGATTTACCCGCGAACATCGGCGAAGCCTTCTTCGCGGGTGAACCCGCTCCTACACTGGCAGCAAAAGATCAGAACACGTTCAGTGGGTAGTCGACGATGACCCGCACTTCATCGTTGTCGCTGTTGCTGTCGATCGACGCATAACCCTGGCTGCCGCGGTGGGTGGCATAACGCACCAGCACCGACAGGTCCTTGAGGTCACCTTCCTGGAACACGTATTTCACGTCCAGGTCGCGTTCCCAGTGCATGGCGTTCTTGCCATCTTCACGGTAGTAGTCGTAGTGAGTGGTGTCCTGAGTGGCCTTGGTCAGGTCAGCCTCGCCGCGCGAGTAGGACAGCGAGGTAGACAAACCAGGCACGCCGACACCGGCGAAGTCATAGCCGTACTGCAGTTTCCACGAACGCTCGTTCGGCGCGTTGAAGTCCGAGTACATGCGCGAGTTGTCCAGGTACACGCTGTCGCCCAGGTTGATGTAGTCGAATGGCGTGTTGCCGTTCACTCGCTGGTAGGCGGCGGTGACGCTGTGGAAGCCAGCGTTGACGGTGAAGTGCACGCTGTAGGTGTTGTTGTCGATCTTGCCTAGCAGGGCCTGACCGGTGTCCTGGGTGTGATAGAAGTGCACGCCTGGGTTCAGGCTGACCAGGTCATTGACCACATAGGTGTAGTCGAAGTCCGCGTAGTACTGGTTCCAGATGTCCTTCAGCTCGGCGGCGTACAGGTTGGCGGTGATGTGCTCGGTACCGCTCCACGACGCGCCGGCCCAGTTCAGGTGCTTGCTCTTGTCGTGCTCGTCCAGTGACCCGTAGTAGGTGTCGATGCGGCGGTGGCCGCTCTGGTTGTACGGGTGGGTGAAGCTGACCTGGCCGCCTTCGAGCAACAGGCCATCAATGCTGGTGTTGGTCAGGCTTACACCGCGGAAAGTTTGCGGCAGCATGCGCGTTTCACCGCCGGCGATCACCGGGTTGGTGAGGAACAGGTCACCGGCTTTCAGTTCGGTGTCGAAGGCCTTGAGCTTGACCGCAGCACCGGCAGTGGAGAACGAATGCGGGGCAGCGCCCAGTTCGCCGTCGTCCTTGATGTGTTCGGGCAGGATGCTGGTGCCGGCATGGCCGCCACCGCCGTCGAGCTTCAGGCCCAGCATGGCATGAGCATCCAGGCCAAAGCCGACCACACCTGGGGTGTAGCCCGACTCGAAACGCGCTACCGTGCCTTGGCCCCACTCGCGGGTGTCGCGCACGCCGGCGTTGTGGTTGTCGCGGTTGAAGTAGGCATTACGAAAATGCAGGTTGAAGGACGAACCTTCGATGAAGCCATCAGCCTTGTCTTCATCTGCCTGGGCGGCGAAAGGGATCGTTGCAGTCAACGCAATGAAAAGCGGGGTAAAACGAAACGCGGAAGGCACCGGTACTAGCTCCTTTGGTCTGACGGTGGGGCAGTTTTTATATTTGAATGTGCGTCTTTTTATAGGTACACGTTACAGCCGGGCTGAGTGTTAAAGCACATAAAAAAAGCCGCTGATCGGCAGCGGCTTTAAAAGGCTAACATATCGGCACCGGAGGTGCCCATGGCGTAGCCAAGGGAAAGAAGGAACAGCGACAGCGTTTGATCAGCTGTCGGCATTGGCATCGACGTTCACTTTGGAAGCTGTCTGTTTCGCGTCTTTTGCGGTATCTGCCTTGTTTGCGGCAACAGCCTCACGGGCCTCTTGATGGACCGCCGCGAACGCTGCATTACGGGTAACGAAAGCCGGGGATTCTTCGGCTATGGCCAGGGGCGACAACAACAGGGAAGACAGGACGAAGACGCTGGCAATACCCATACTGTTGGACATTTGAAACTACCTTCTTGCGGTGCAAGTGCTAATGAGGACAGGGGTAAAGTTAGTCCTTTCAGTGCACTCGAAACAGAGCGAAGTGCGATAAGCACTGTTGCGCAAAAGGTAACGATCCTTGCGAAAATTAATAGGACTTTCGGCGAAAGTCCCGTGCTAGAGCACCTGCACAGGGTGCCGCCTTGGGCAAAATGGTCAGGCTAGAAACCGATAAAGGCGTAATAAACCGGGGTTTCATGGGTTGTGCGCAAACCCAGTGCCTGCAAGCTTGCCGTCAGCGCTTCATCCTGCACATGCAAGGTCCACTGTGCCGCTTCATTCCCCTGTACCTGCGCCAGTGCTGCAGCAAAGGCCCCCATATCCGGCAAGTAGGCGGTAAACCCATTCCCCTTGAGCGCACTGGTCGTCATGCCCAATGCCTGGCACACCGCCACCTTGGCGGCAATGTCATCGCGGTCGGCCTGGCGCGAAGCCTGTACCAGTGCCTGCAGTTCCACATCGACCAGTTGCGCGCCATGAATCAGCTCCGGCCCCTGTTGCCAAGCCTCAGGCGGGCAGTCTTTGCTGTCTGGCCGCAGCGGGATATGCGGGTTGATTTCTACCGGATAGATGCGACACACCAGCGGGCGCTGCTCATAGATGGTGCAGAGGTCGTTGGCGTCGAGGTTACGGCAACGTCCGGGGTTGAATGCAGCAAAGGTCACCGAGACGCGTGCCTCGCCCTCGCCACAATGCACTGGATGGGAGCGTCGCAGCACATGGTCACGCTGCTCCAGCGGCATGCCGGGGCCGTCCACGACGAAGGCCTCGATCAGTACCACCACCTGGCCGGCATCGTCCGCCCAGCGACGCGCTTCGGCCAGCGTCAGTGGCACATGGTGGCCGGTGCAGCATTTGCCGCAGCCGGTACAGCCGAAACGTAAGCGGTCGGTCACTTGGCCTCCGGGCTCCATTCACTGACGAAAGCACGCTGGTGCTGGCGGTCGTACAGGCACAGTTCGGTGCCGGTGCGCTGCTGCATGTGCTTCTGTGGGTAGACGCCTTCGATCAGCAGGGCACTCATGCCGACCTGGTCATCAAACTCGGCGGGCTTGCCGCGGGCATGGGCGTCCTTGAACTGGCTGGCGGTCAGGCAAGCCTTGAGCATCTGCTGGCGTTGCTCGTTCCAGGCCTGGCTACTGGAGGCCTGGGCAATACCGCTGAAGAGGGCGCAGCTGATCAAGATAGAGCTGAGAAGCTTCATACGCGATTCCGGCAATTTTCTTGCGAGGGGCGCGAATTATGCCCGAGTCACCCCCGGCGGCAAGCCGGGGAGTTTGTCGCTGAATATATCAGTGCTCGGCGAACACCACGGTACGCGCAGCCACCACCAGACAATCGGTCAGCTCTGGCGAGGAGAACTTGGTAAGGATGGCATTGGCCCCGGCCTGGGTCGCCTTTTCACTGCTCATGGCACTGTCCAGCGAGGTGTGCAGCAGCACATACAGGTGCTGGAAGTCGGGGGTTTCACGCAGCGTGCGGGTGAAGGCGTAGCCGTCCATTTCGCTCATTTCGATGTCGGAGACGATGATGTTGATCTCCTGCGCGGTGCCTTGCAGCTCCAGTAGCACGTTGATGGCGTCTTTGGCGCTGCGCGCGGTGTGGCATTCGATACCGAGGTTGCGCAGGGTGTGCACTGACTGCTGCAGGGCCACCTGGCTGTCGTCCACCACCAGGATGTTGGCGGCGGCCAGCAGGCTGGCGTCTTCTTCGTTCAAGGTGCCGTGCGCTGGTTCGGCGACGGGCGGGGCGATGGCGTGTATGACTTTTTCGATGTCCAGCACCTGCACCAGGGTGTTGTCCACGCGCGTCACACCGGTAATGAACGAGCGGGTGCCCGAGGCGTAGGGCGGCGGTTTGATGTCGGTGCTCAGGCAATGCACGATGCGGCTGACTGCCTGTACATGCAGGCCTTGGCGCGAGCGGCTGATCTCGGTAACGATCAGGCAGCCACCCTGCGGGTCGACCAGTGGCTGTTCGCCAATGGCGCGAGACAAGTCGATGACCGACAGCGAGTGGCCCCGCAGGGTTGCCACACCTTTTACGTGGGGGTGTGACTCGGGCAGCTTGGTCAGCGGCGGGCAGGGGATGATCTCGCTGACCTTGAGCAGGTTGATTGCCATCAGCTTGCCGCTGCGCAGGGTGAACAGCAGCAGGGATAGCGAATCCGCGCGGGCATTTTGCGTGGCCATGGTGACCTTCGGTGGGGAGCAGGGGATATCCGGTTATCGGCCTGTTTTGGTCGGGCTTTAGGCAATTTGCACAGAACTCAGGAGTGCTTGGGCCCCTTGTGGAAGCGGGTATGCCCGCGAAACGTGCGTCGCGGTGCATGGCACCGGCTTCGCCGGTGTTCGCAGGCATGCCCGCGCGCACAGGGATGTGTGTAAACAACTGGATCAGCGTTCGCGCAGGGCCTCCTTGGCCCGGTTCAGCGGCTTGATCAGGTAATCGAGGATGGTTTTCTCGCCCGTTCGGATATCCACCGTGGCAATCATCCCTGGCACGATCGCAAAACGCTTGCCGGCCTTGTTTTGCAAGCTGTCCTGTTCGGTGCGGATGAACACGCGGTAGTAGTAGATTTCCGGTTTGACCTCGTCCTGCAGGGTGTCCGGCGAAATGCCCACCACCTTGCCGTCCAGCCCGCCGTACACCGAGTAGTCATAGGCGCTGATCTTGACCTTGGCCGCCTGGTCGGGGTGAATGAAGGCGATGTCCCGTGGCGCGATGCGGGTTTCGATCAGCAGGCGTTCGTCCATCGGCACGATCTTCATCACCTGGCCACCGGGCTGCACCACGCCACCCAGGGTGTTGACCTCGATGTCCTTCACGATGCCGCGCACCGGCGAGCGCAGGGTCAGGCGGGTGAGCGAGTCGCTGCGCCCACGGATCACTTCCGACAGGGCGTCCGCTTCGGCGCTGGCCTTGGCCAGTTCTTCCCGGGCGCGCACCAGATAGTCTGAGCGCGCCTCGTTGGCTTTGAGTTCCAGCTCGGAACGCTGGCGGTTCAGGCGGATCACTTCAACCCGGCTGGAGGCCCCCATCTTTGCCAGGTTCTCGGTGATTTTCAGCTCGCTGCGCACCAGCTGCAACGAGTCCTGAATGCCCGCCAGGGTCTGTTCCAGGCCGCGACGGCGGGTCTGGTACAACGCGGTTTCGGCATCGATCAGGTCGGGAGAGTCGCGCAGGCTCGCCGGGAAGGTCAGGGGCTTGCCGGTCACCTCTGCCTGCAAGCGAGCCTGGCTGGCTTTGGCAGCCCGGTACTTGGCCTCGCTTTCACCCACGCTGGAAGCCGTCTTGGTCGGGTCGAGCTGGGCCAGCACTTGGCCGCGCTCGACCAGGTCGCCTTCGGCCACGCTCATCTGCGCGACGATACCGCCCTCGAACGACTGAATGACCTGCTCTCGCGAACTTGGGATGACCTTGCCTGTGCCGGTGGACACCTCGGTCACCTCGAACCAGGCCGCCCAGGCCAGGAACGCCGCCAGCATCAGCGCGCAGAGGGTGATGATGCGGCCGGCGCGGAACACCGCCTGGTCGTCCTGCCCGTCCAGGTAGGAAGCCGGGAGTTCATGGTTGCTCATGCCTGGGCTCCCTGCAGTTTGGCCAGCGCGGCATCGCGCGCGTCATCGATGACGATGCGCCCGGCGTCCAGCACCAGGATGCGGTCGACCCGCTGCAGAACACTCAGGCGATGGGTTGCGATCACCAGTGTACGGCCCTCACAGAAGCGCTCCAGGTTATCCAGCAGCTTGCGCTCGGTCATGTCGTCCAGCGACGCGGTCGGCTCGTCCAGCAGCAGCACCTGCGGCTGGCGTACCAGCAGGCGCGACAGCACCAGGGCTTGGCGCTGGCCGCCAGACAAGCCCAGGCCTCCTTCGAGGATCAAGTGGTCCATGCCCTTGGGCAGGCGGCGGACGAAGTCCAGTGCGCCAGTGGCGGCCAGCGCGGCCACCAGTTCTTGGTCGCTGGCCTGGCCGGCGCCGAGGGTGAGGTTTTCCCGCAGGGTGCCGTGGAACAGCCTCGCGTACTGCGGCAGCAGGCCGACGTCACGGCGCAGGTCAGCAGGGTCGAGGTGGGCCATGGCGATGCCGTCCAGGCTGATCTCGCCCTGTACCAGGTCCATGGCCCCACCCAGCGCCTGCAGCAAGGTTGATTTGCCGGCGCCGTTGCGGCCCAGCACGGCAATGCGCTCGCCCGGCTGGATGTCCAGCCGGCCAATGTTCAGCACTGGCGGGTAGTCTTCGCTGTAGCGGAAGTTGGCCTGGCGCAGGCGGTACTCGCCGTGAATGGCTGGCAGGTGCACGCGGGCTTCGCCTTCGGGGTGGTCGACTGGCGACTGCATCAGCTTGTCCAGGCCTTGCAGCGCGACCTTGGCCTGCTGCCAGCGGGTCAGCACATGGGTCAGCTGGGCGAGCGGTGCCATCATCCGCGACGAAAGCATGGATGCCGCCACCAGGCTACCCGTGGTGAGGTCGCCGGCGATGACCATGGGTGCGCCGATCACGATGACCACGGCAAACACGGCACCCTGCACGTTCTGCGTCCAGGTCACCAGGCCGTTGGTGAGGGTGCGCAGGCGCAGGTTGGTGTGCGCGCAGGCCGCGTTGTACTGGTTCCACTGCCGTTCGAAGCGAGCCTCCGCCTGCAGTGCCTTGATCTCGTCCAGGCCTTGGATACTTTCCACCAGCATGGCGTTGCGCAGCGCCGACTCACGCATCGAGGCATTGGCCAACCGTGCCAGGCGCCGTTGTGCAAGCAACCCGGGCAACACCATGGCCAGCAGCGCGACCAGCGGGATGAACACCAGTACGCCGCCGATCAGCCAGAACACGAACAGGAACAGCAGGAAGAACGGCAGGTCGGCCAGCACCGTGGCGGTGCTGGACGTGATCAGGTCGCGGATCGACTCCAGCTCGCGCAACTGCGAGATGAACGAGCCGGTGGACTTCGGCCGCACCGAGTTGCGCAGGCGCAGGGCATGGCCGTAGACCAGGTCGCTCACCCGCAGGTCGGCGCGCTTGCCGAGCAGATCGGTCACCTTTAGCCGCAGCAGGCGCATGCTGAAGTCGAACACCAGTGCCAACACCACACCGCCAAACAGGACGTAGAGGGTGGGCAGGGATTCAGCCGGTATCACTCGGTCGTACACCTGCATCGAGAACAGCACGCCGGCCAGCGCCAGCACGTTGGCCACCAGTGAAGCGACCATCACCTGCCCATAAGGGCGCAGGTCACGCAGTACGATGCGGGCGAACCAGTGGCGGTCGTAAGGCGCGGTGTAGTCGTCGGTGCGCACATCGCGCAGTGGCCGGGCCGGGCGCAGCAGGGCCACGCGGTTGATACGGCCTTTGAGGGTGTCGCGGGGCAGACGCGAAGTCAGGCCCTGGTCACCGGCGAACACCACTGCCAGGTCGTCCTCTTCGGTCACCGAATCGACCACCGCCAGCTGCCCATCGTCCAGCTCCAGCACCAGCGGCGTGCGCCATTGCCGCAGGCCCTTGGCATCGAAGTGCACGAAGCGCAATGCCAGCCCCGCCTGACGTGCCATGTGGCGGAGGATTTCATTCAACGGGCGGGCATCCTCCGCAGCGGCCAGGCGAATACGCTGGGGTGATACGTCCAGGCGGTAGTGGTGTGCCACCTGCAACATCACCTCAAGCCAGGGGCCAAGGTCTGGCCGGTGGACGGCGGCCTGCTCCGGCGCGGGCGCCTGGTTGGGCAGGGTCACATCGATCGAATCACTCATGGCTGGATCTCCACACCTTGCAGGTTGCGCCCCTCAAGGCCAAAGGCCGTGCGCAGGGCGCCGGTGTTGTACAGGCAGTCGACATCCAGGCGCAGCAGATCGGAGCGGGTGCCGGCAAGTTCGAAGCGTGACTGGTAGATCTCCTGCTCGGCGTTGAGCAGGTCGAGCAGTGGCCGTGTCCCCAGGTCCAGGTACTGACGCCCGTAGAGCATGCGTGCCTCCTGGATGCTGACCTGGCGTGCTTCCAGCGAGGTTAGCCGGCGGCCCAGCCCGGAGGTTTGCGCCATGGCCTCGGCCAGGCCTCGACGCGCTTGCAGGCGTGCGGCGTCTTCGGCGGCGTCGGCGGCGGTCAGCGCGTGGCCGGCGGCGCGGGTACGGGCGCTGATGGAGCCCCCTTGGTAGATGGGGACTTCGACGTTCAGGTAGATGCCCGCCTGGGTGCGGTCCAGCCGTGCGTTATCGCGGTTGTAGTCGTCGTCCAGGTAATGATTGACCTGCGGTTGCAACGACAGGGTAGGGTAGGCCTCCGCCTTTGCCTGGGCCAGCTCGGCCTGGCCCTGTGCGCGCTGGGCCAGGGCCATCAGCACGGCGGGCAGGCGGTCATCACCCTGTGCAGGGCGCTTGCAGGCCTGGTTCAGCTCGGCGGGTGAGCCTTCGGCCAGTGCCGGTGGGATAACGCGGCCCATCAGCGCCGCCAGGGTCGAGCGCCAGCGCTCGTACTGCGACTGGTACTCTTCCAGGGTGGCACGGGCGCTTTCCACGCGGGACTCGGCCTGCACCACGTCGGAACGGGTACTGGCGCCCATGTCGCTGCGCTGGCGCGCCATGCCGGCAATGTCGCCCACGCCGCGAATCTGGTCGCGGGCAATCGTCATCAGTTGCTCGTAGCGGCGGGTTTCGATCCAGGCATAGGCTGTGTCGCGGGCCAGGTCGTCGACCACCAGCAGGATATTGGCCTGGGCGCGGGCGGCGGCAGCCTGGGCCGCGTTGACGGCGCTGTCGACCTTGCCGAAGTCATAGAGCATTTGCTTGAGCGACAGGTTCAGGGCCTGGCTATTGCGGTCGCCGCCATAGCCGGTGTCATAACCGGTGCGCAGGCCACCGGAAATCTGTGGGTAATACCCCGCACGGGCGACGTTGATGCCTTCGCCCTGCTTGTAAAGGTTGCCGATGGCCTCAGCGATGCTCGGGTGCCATTGCGCTGCCTGCAGCACCGCGTCGGTAAGGCTCAGCCGTTCGCCACTGGCGACCGGGGCCATGCCGATGGGGGGCCGGGCGGGCACCGCTTCGGGCGCATCGCGTAGCAGCGACGGCCCGATCTGGCGCAGGTGGGGGTCTATATCATCGGCTGCCTGGGCAACCGGGTGGAAGTTCAGGGCCAGGAGCCCGAAGGCTCCCAGCAACAGCGGTGACAGCGGACTGCTTCGCTTCACATAGTTCCCTTACTGCTGGTCGTCCATGCCGCCGGGTATTTACCCGACGGGTTTACAGCGGCCTCAAACCACATGGATACCGTTCTGTACCCACAGGTGATGGCTTGGATCCTCCTGGGCCGTGTACTGGTTATAGTCGATGCCGTCGGCAGTTTGGTTCCCGACCAGCGTCCAGTTGTCCGTCATGTGAACCGAGTCTTTGTCGTCCCCCTTGATGATCAGTGTGTCGGTACCGGTTTCGGTGATGGCCACCACATCCGCCAGGTTGAGGGTGAGCGCCACCGAACTGGTGTCGTTGAGGTCGAGGATTTCGATGTCGTGTACGCGCCCGGCCAGGTTGCCCAGGTCAATGCTGGCATCACCGCCGCCCCACAGCAGGGTGTCGGTTCCCGAGCCACCGTCGACGCTGGCGAAGTTCTGGTCGACCACCACCAGTGTGTCGTCACCCGCACCACCCTGCAGGGTGAT
Organism: Pseudomonas sp. CIP-10; assembly: GCF_020911845.1. Classification (NCBI taxonomy): domain Bacteria; kingdom Pseudomonadati; phylum Pseudomonadota; class Gammaproteobacteria; order Pseudomonadales; family Pseudomonadaceae; genus Pseudomonas; species Pseudomonas sp. CIP-10. Next base: position 949,641 of record NZ_CP087160.1, read on the forward strand.
GTGGCCACCCTGGCTGCCATCGAGGTGGTCGTTGCCGTCAGTGCCGGCGATCACATCGGTGGCCGCTGCCAGGCTGGCGAGTGCCGCGGATTCGTTGCCAGTATCGGCCAGCAGCGATGTGGTGGCGGTGAGGCCGGCGGCGCTGTCCACGTTGATGGTGAGGGTTGCGGTGTCGGTCGTGCCGTTCGGGTGGCTTAGCTCGTAGGTGAAGGTGTCGTGCTGGCCCACCACCGCCGAGGTGAGCCCTGCGTTCAGGGTGTAGGTGTAGCTGCCGTCGGCATGCACCAGCAACGTGCCGTAGGTGCCGGCCACGCTTACCCCGTTGTAGCCCGGGATGGTGTAGGTGTTGGCCGCTGTCAGCACGCTCAGCACGGTCAAGGCCGAACCGACATTGTCGTCAGCCAGCAGGTTGCCGGTGGCGGCTGTCGCGCCACTGACCACGAACTCGGTCAGGTACGTTGTAGTGGTGTTCAGGCTGGTGGTGATGGAGCTGAGCAAGCCGATGCCGCCGGCGGTGACACGTACGTGGTAGGTACCGGCGCCCTGGTTCTCGAAGGTATACCCGGCGCCGCCGCCCAGTATGCTGACCAGCGAACCACCTGGCACCGACTGCACCAGCACGTACTGGCCGGTGGCCGGGTTGAGCTTGAGCAGCTCGATGGTGGTGCCGTTGAGCAGGCTCAACAGGTTGGTGGAGTTGACCACCACCTGCAGGTCGGCCGTGGTATTGGCGGCAACCGTGGTGGTGTAGGTGGCCTGGCGGGTACCGATCACTGGCAGGTTCAGCGAGCCTAGCGTACTGCTGCTGGAGTCCACGCGGTTGTCCAGGGTGACCTGGCTGGTACCAACGTCGTTGACTGCGTCGACCACCGTGGCCGGAGCACCGTAGTTGGTGTCGCTCCAGACCTCCGTGGCTTGCGGGCTGTCGATGCGCACGTACAGGTTGGCGGCATCGGACAGGCCGTTAGGGTGCACCAGTTGGTAGCTGAACACGTCCACCTTGCCGACACTGTTCGGGCTGCCGTTCGGCGTGTAGGTGTAGCTGCCGTCCGCACGGATCACCAGGGTGCCGTACTGGCCCTGAACCGTCGTGGCGGTCCCGGCCGAGACGTAGCTGCCGTTTTTGAGCACTTGCAGCACGGCGGCGCTGTCCGGGCCACGAGCATCCACTGCGCCATCGGTACCCACGTCGGTAATGACGTTGCCAGAGGTGGCAATGCCGGTGCCGGTGAATTGGGTCAGGCTGGTGGAGACGATGTCCAGCGTGGTGCTCACTTCGGTGATCAGGCCGATGCCGCCACTGCCCACGGTCAGTCGGTAATCACCGGCTTGCAGCACGCCGATGTCCACCTGCAAGCCGATTGGCAACACGATCAGGTCGAGCAGGCCCTGAGTGTTACCGGTGGCGATGGTCACCCAGTTGCCGCTGGCGTCTTTCACCTGCAGGGTGAAGCTGGTGTTGTTGAGCAATGCCAGCACGCTGTTGGTGGTCAGTGTGAGGGTAGGGTCAGCCGTGGTGCCTGCTGCCACCGTCCAGGTGTAGGTCTTGGAGAACCCCGACAACAGCGTGGTGAAGCTGTCGGTGTAGGTCTTCGTGGCGCTGACCGCTGCCAGGTTGACCGTGGCCGTGGCCAGGTTGTCGCTGGCGATGACCGGCGCGTTGGCATCCACATCCGGTGCAGTGACGTTGACGTTGCCCGACACGTTGCCGCGCGGGTCGCTGAGGGTCACCGAAAGGATCTGGCCGTTGTCCTGAGGCGGGCTCAGGGTCACGGTGAAGGTGCCGTCCGCCTGCACCGTCGCGGTCTGCAGCACGGTACCGCCGGCGCTGCGTACGGTGACGGTGGCACCCACTTCGCCAGTACCGGTGAGGGTACTGCCGTCGGCACTGAACAGCAGGTTGCCGGCAGCCGCAGGCGGGGTCAGGTCCGGTGCGGTCAGTGCAGTGCCCGTGGACACGTTACCGGCGCTGTCGGTGAGGGTGACGCTGAGCGCCTGGTTGTCGATCTGCGCCGCAGTCAGGCTGACCACGAACAGGCCGTTGCTGCCCACCGTTGCGGTACCCAGTACGGTACCGGCGCTGTTGCGCACGGTGACCGTGCTGCCAACCTGGCCAGCACCACTGACCGAGGTGCCGTTGGCGTTGATGGTGGCCAGCGGGGCGGCTGGCGGGGTGGTGTCCGGCGCAGTCAGGCTGGTGCTGGCGGACAGGTTGCCGGCAGCATCGGCCTGGCGTACCACCAGCAGTTGCCCGTCGTTCTGTGGCGAGGTCAAGGTAATGCTGAAGGTGCCGTTGGCTTGTACCACACCGGTACCCACCTGGCCGTTCGGGCCTTGGACGGTAATGGTAGCGCCCGCCTCACCGCTACCGGTAAGCACGGTACCGGTGCCGTTGATGGCGACGTTGGTGGGGGCTGCAGGTGGCTGCAGGTCTGCGGCGGTGTAGCTTGTGCTGCCGGACACATTGCCTGCAGTGTCAGCCTGGCTCACGCCCAGTACCTGGCCGTTGAGCTGCGCGGCGTTCAGGTTGACGGTGAACACGCCACCGCCATTCACCACCGCCGTGCCGAGCACGTTGTTGCCGGCATCACGCACTGTCACCGTGGCACCGGCTTCACCCGTGCCGGTCAGCACCAGGCCATTGACAGACAGGCTGGTCACCACCGGGTTGGTCGGTGGCGTGATGTCGGCCGCTTGCAGGAAGGTCGGCTGCGATTCGCCGCCTATCAGCGCCACCGCTGTCACCGAAATGTGTTCGCCATTGAGCTGGGCTGCGTCCAGCGTCAGGGTGAAGGAGCCGTTCAGGCTTGCGACCCCTGTACCGATCAGGTTGCCTGCAGCGTCGTACACGCGAATGCCCACACCGCTGGGTGCACTGCCTGTCAGGGTCAGGCCGTCGCTGCCCAAGGTCACGTCGGTGGGCGGCACGGGTGGTGCGATCAAGGGTGTGAGGTAGGTCGCGACCGCAGACGTATTGATGCCGTCGGACTGTGTCACTTCCAGGGTTGCGAGCGAGCCCGCCGCCGGCACCAGCGTTATCTGGAAGTTGCCAGCGGCATCCACCACGCCGGTACCGATCACGTCTCCGTCGAGGCTGACGGTAACCGTGGCATTGGCTTCGCCCTTGCCGGTCAGCACGTTGAAGGTGTTGTTGATCGCCAGGTTGGTCACCAGGTCGGGTGGCGAGGTGTCGTTGGTCTGGTAAGGGACAGCCACCGAAGCGTTGCCAGCATCATCCATGGACACCACCGTCAGCAACTGGCCGTTGTTCTGTGCCGGGCTGATCGGCACAGTGAACTGGCCGTTCTCACCCACTTCCACCGTGCCCACGATGTTGTTGTTCGGGCCGCGCACCGTGATGGTGCTGCCGGCTTCTGCCGTACCCGTCATCGACGTACCGGCTGCGTTGAGCAGCAGGTCGGTCGGCTGCACCGGTGGCGTCAGGTCTGGCGCAGTCACTGCCAGCGGTACCGACGGGTTGCCAGTGGCGTCCTGAGCGATGATGGTCAGCGTTTCGCCGTTGATTTGCGGGCGGTTCAGGTCAAGGACGAAGGTGCCGTCCGGCTCCACCGTTACCTGGCCCAGCAGGTCGCCGTTGTTGTTGACCACCGTGACGCGGGTGCCGGCTTCGGCAGTACCGATCACCTGGGTACCGCTGTCGTTGATGATGGCGACCACGGCGGCCGGTGGTGTGGTGTCCACCGCCGTGACCGAACTGATTGGCGAGATGTTGCCAGCTGCATCGGTCAGGGTGACCTGCAGCACCTGGCCATCGAGCTGCGCTGCATCCAGCTCGACGATGAAGTTCCCGTCGGCGCCCACTGTGCCGGTACCCACCTGCGTGATACCGACGTACACGCGCACGGTGGCGCCCACTTCGCCGACACCCCCCAGCTCGTCACCTGCCGCATTGAGCCGCAGCTCGGTTGCTGCCGCTGGCGGTGTGAGGTCCGGCGCTTGCACGTTGACCGGCAGGCTGACGTTGCCGGGGGGATCGGCCTGCAGTACCGACAGTGTCTGGTTGTTGATTTGTGCGGGTGACAGTTCGACGCTGAAGCTGCCATCAGCCAATACGATACCCGTGCCCAGTACGGTACCGGCCGCGTTACTGACGATTACCGTGGCGCCGGCCTCGCCCAGGCCGCTGACCACACTGCCGTCGGCGTTGATCACCACTTGGGTGAGTGGGTCGGGCGGGGTGAAGTCCGGGGTTTGCAGGGTAGCCACTGCCGACACGTTGCCGGCCGCATCGGCCTGGGTGAAGCTGAGCAGCTCGGCGTTGCCCAGTGCCGGGCTCAGCGTGATGGTGAAGTGGCCACTGGTATCGACGGTGGCGCTGCCGATTTCCTCGCCTGCCGGGTTGGTCACGGTCACCCGCGCGCCCACTTCGCCGCGGCCGGTGAGGGTGACACCATCACCGGAAACGGCCAGTTCGCCGGGTGCCGTTGGCGGTGTGGTATCGGGTGCGGTGATGGCGCTGGCAGCAGACTGGTTGCCGGCCGCATCGGTCAGTACCACCTGCACCTGTTGGCCGTTGGCCTGGGGCGATGCGAGGCTGACCTGGAAAGTCCCGTCGGCGCGCACCGTGGCGCTGCCCAGCACCGAACCATCGGCGGCGAGCACACGCACGGCGGCACCCGCTTCGCCGGTACCGTTCAACAAACTGCCACCCCCGGCGAAGGCCAGGTTGCCGGCAGCATCCGGCGCGACGCGGTCAGGGGCTGTCAGGCTGACGCTGTTGGACTCGTTGCCGGCCACATCGGACTGGCTGGCGCTGAGCTGTTCGCCGTTAATCTGCGCGCTGTTCAGGTTGACATTGAAGTTGCCATTGGCATCGACCACGGCAGTGCCCAGGTCGACACCGCCTTCGCCAATCACGGTAACGGTGGCACCTGCTTCACCGCGGCCACTGAGTACCAGGCCGTCGCTGGACAACGCCAGGTTGGTCAGTGGTTGCGGTGCCGTGGTGTCGGGTGCCTGCAGGGTAGAGGGTAGCGATACGCTGCCATCGGGGCCCGTTGCGCTGACCTGCAGCACTTCGCCATTGGCCTGAGCACTGCCGAGATTGACAGTGAACGTGCCGTCGTTGGCGACCGGGCTGCTGCCCAGCAATACGCCGTTGGGGCCGTACACCTTGATTGTGCTGCCCGCCTCGGCGGTGCCGGTCACCGACAGGCCGTCGGCGGCCAGTATCAGGTTGTCCGGTGTGGCCGGTGCCAGCGCACCCGGCGCCGTCACGCTCTGTGCAGGGGAGACGTTCTGTGCGGCATCGGCCTGAACCACGCTCAGGCTTTCACCTGTGATCGCTGCCGGCGACAGGGACACGCTGAAGTGACCGTCGGCGGCCACTGTAGCGTTGCCCAGCACGGTACCGTCCGGCGCCCGTACGGTCACGGTTGCGCCTGCTTCGCCATCGCCTGTCAGGGTGGCGCCATTGGCGGAGACAGCCAGGTTGGTCACGGCGGCCGGCGGCGTGGTGTCGGCTGCAGTGTAAGGTGCGGCCGGCGACACGTTGCCGGCTGCGTCGGTGGCGGTCACCTGCAGCATCTGGCCATTGGTCTGGGCACTGTTCAAGGTGACCTGGAAGGTGCCGTTGCTGCCGGCTACCGCTGTGCCCAGCACGTTGCCGCTGGCATCGCGCACGGTCACGGTGCTGCCGGCTTCGGCGTTACCGGTCAGTTGCAGCCCGCTACCGGACAGCACGAGTGCTGTCGGTGCCGTAGGCGGGGTGAAGTCTGGCGCGGTGACCGCCACGGCGGTGGAGGTGTTGTTGCCCGCGTCGGTCTGCGTAACGCTCAGGTGCTGGGCGTTGAGCTGGGCGCTGTTCAGGGTGAGGGTAAAGCTGCCATTGGCCGCTACCAGGCCGGTGCCGATGATGGTCCCGTCCTGGCCGTGAACGGTGACCGTGGCACCGGCTTCGCCCAGGCCGGTCAGGGTCAGGCCGTTGTTGTTCAGCACCACGTTGGTCAGCGGCGCGGGTGGGGTCAGGTCCGGGGTTGTCACATTGATTGCCGGCGAGGTGTTGCTGGCGGCATCCACTTGCGTCACGCCGATGACCTGGCCGTTGGTTTGCGGCGTGTCGAATGTCACCGTGAAGCGACCGTCAGCGCCCACCGTGGCGGAGCCGAGCAAGGCACCGGCGGCGTTGCGGACCTGTACCGTGGCGCCCGCTTCACCGCTGCCGGAAAGCTGCCGGCCGTCCTGGCTCAACACCGGGTTACTGATGGCCGCTGGCGGCGTGTGGTCTGGCGTGGCCAGGCTGGCCGGGCCGGACACATTGCCCGCGGCATCACTGAGGGTGACCTGTAGCGGGCTACCGGTCACCTGCGCGCTGGGCAGGGTGATCTGGAACAGGCCGCCCTGGTTGACGGTGCCGGTGGCCAGGATGGCGCCGCTGGCGTCGCGCACGGTGACGCTGGCACCGGCTTCGCCCTGGCCGCTGAGCACGGTGGCTGCGCTATTGAGGCTGAGGTTAGTGGCCGCCAGCGGTGCCTGCAGGTCAGGCGCTTGCAGGGTGGCCGCGAGCGAAACGTTACCTGCAGCATCAGCCTGGGTGACGATCAGGTTTTGCCCATTGGCCACGGCCGGCGAGAAGCTGACGCTGAACAGGCCATTGCTGTCGACCGTTGCAGTCCCCAGCAAGGTGCCTTGTACGTCTGTCACGCGCACGGTTGCACCCACCTCGCCTTGGCCGGTCAGCGTACTGCCGGTGGCGTTGAGGTTTACCTGCGTCGGCGCGTCCGGTGCCGTGGTGTCATTGGCCACGATAATGGCCGGCACCGAAGGCTGGCCATCGACGGTAGCCTTGGCACTGACCTGCAAGATCTGGGCGTTGAGCTGGGCGTTCTGGAGGAACACACGGAAGGTACCGTCGCTGCCGACCGTGGCGCTGCCCAGCGTGGTGCCCCCGGAGGTTACGGTAATCAGCGAGCCGACCGTACCCTGGCCGGTCAGCAGGAAACCGTCGGCGCTGATGGCAAGGGCTGAAGGCGTGGCCACTTCGGTACCGGTCGGGCCAGCCAGTGGTATTTCAGGCGATTCGTTACCGGCAGGGTCGATCACCACCACATCGACGGTTTCACCTGATGCCAGCGGTGGGGCGACCGGGATCACGAAGGTGCCGTCCGGCCCTGTAGTTACAGTGCCGCGCACGGTGTCATCCGGGTTGCGGACTTCCACTGTGCTGCCAGGCTCGGCTGTGCCGCCGACCGTGCTGCCATCCGGGCTTACGGTAAGCCCGGTCGCCGGTTCTGGGTTGGTCGTGTCCGGCGCGGTGACAGAGACCGGCGCCGAGTCGTTGTCGGCTGCGTCGGTCACTACCACGGTTACGGTCTGGCCGTTGTTCTGCGGTGTATCCAGCGGCACGCTGAAACTGCCATCCGGGTTGACCGCAACAGTGATCACATTGCCGGCCCCATCGCTCACGGTCACCGAACTGGCGCCAGGTGCGTTACCGGTCACAGCCGTGCCATCGCTGCTGACTGCAACGTCGGTGGGCAGTGCCGGTGGCGTGATGTCAGGCGCAAGGATCTGGCTGGGCTGCGAAATGTTGCCGGCCGCATCGGTCAGCGTCACATCCAGGGCCTGGCCGTCCAACTGGGCGGGCGATAGTGGGACCGTGAAGCTGCCGCCTGCGGGCACGACGACGGTGCCTACCAACGTGCCGTCGGCAAGCTTCACTTCCACCGTGGCGCCAGCTTCACCGGTACCCTGGATGGCACTGCCGCCCGGGGTGATCGTGAGGCCGGCAGGTGCAGCTGGCGCGGTACTGTCGTCAGCGGTGAAAGTGGCCGACGGCGAGGCATTGCCGCCGCCATCGATCAGCACCACCGACAGCACTTCACCGTTGGTCTGGGCCGGGGAGAGTGCCACTTCGAACGTACCGTCTGCATTCACCGGGATGGTGCCTAGCAGGTTGCCTGCGGCATCACGTACCTCTACGGTGCTGCCTGCCTCGCCCTGCCCGCTGAGCAGTGTGCCGGTAGGATCAAGGCCCAGTCCTTGCGCCGGCAGCGGTGCCTCGAAGTCAGGTGCGGTCACGGTGCCAGCGGGCGAGCCGTTGCCGCTGTTGTCCGCCTGAGTGACAGACAGCGTCTGGCCATTGAGCTGTGGCGGGTCGATGGCCACCTGGAAGGAGCCATCGGGCTGGACCGTTGCGGTGCCCAGTACTGTGCCGCCAGTGCCGGTCACGGTCACCTGCGCACCCGGCTCGCCGCTGCCGCTCAGGCTGCTGCCGTCGCCAGCCAGGACCAGACCGGTGGGGCTATCGGGTGCCTGGGTATCCGGTGCCGACACGTCGACTGCCGCCGACAGGTTGCCGGCCGCGTCGCGTTGCTCCACGGTCAGTGCCTGGCCGTTGGTTTGCGGCGTGTCGAGGGTGATTTCGAAAGCGCCACCCGCGCCAACCACCGTGCTGCCCAGCACGCTGCCATCCGGCCCGCGCACGGTCACGGTGGCGCCCGGTTCGCCGTTGCCGGTGATCGTGGTACCGGTGCCGTCGATGGCCGGGTTGGTGACCACTTGCGGCGGGGTAGAGTCGGGGGCGGTGAAGTCCACCGGCCCTGCGCTATTGCCCAGGTTGTCGGTCGCTTCGACGGTCAGGCTTTCGCCATTGCGCTGTGGCGCGTTGAGGGTGACGTCGAAACGGCCGTCGCCGCCCACGGAGGCAGTGCCCAGCACATTGCCGTCGGCGTCACGCACGGTGACGATGGAGCCGCTTTGACCCTGGCCGGTAAGGTGAATGCCAGCGGTATCGATAGCCAGCCCGGAGGGTTGCAGCGGGCCGTCGGTATCGGGCGCGACGATGTTGGCGGTCGAGGTGTTGCCAGCGGGGTCGCGCAGGACCACGTCCAGTTCCTGGCCGTCGGTCTGCGCTGGGTTCAGGACCACGCTGATCACACCGTCGGCACCGACCTGGGCGTTGCCCAGCACAGTGCCGTCGGCGCTGATGACCTGCACGGTGGTGCCCGGTTCGCCGCGACCGGTGAGCAGGCCGCCATCGGCACTCAGTTGCAGTTCACTGGCTTCATTGGGCGGGGTGATATCGGGCGCGGTGATCTGGGTCGGCAGTGAACTGTTGCCAGCTTCGTCAACCGCGACGACATCCAGTGCTTCCCCGTTGGCCTGTGCCGGGGTCAGGCCGATGGTGAAGCTGCCATCCGGGCCGGCCTGGGTGCTGCCCAGGACATTGCCCTGCGCGTCACGCACTTGCACCTGCGTATCTGCCGGTGCGGTACCGGAAACACTGGAGCCGTCACCGGCCAGCACCACGCCGCTCGGGCTTTCGGGCAGCGGTGTATCGGCAACGGTCACGCTGACCCCTGCCGAGGTATTGCCAGCGGCATCGGTCTGCACCAGCACGAGGTTCTCACCTGCGGCCAGCGGTGCCTCCAGGTCAATCACGAAGGTGCCATTTGGCGCCACGGTGCCAGTACCGATGACTGCGCCTTGGGCATCACGCACTTCGACTGTGGCACCAGGCTCACCACGGCCAGACACGGCCAGGCTGCCATCGCCTGCCAGCACGTCAGTGACGATCGCCGGTGCAGTAATGTCCGGGGCCACGTAACTCAGCGGCACCGAGGTATTGCCTGCCGCATCGGTCACGGTGATGGACAAGGTTTCGCCATTGGCCTGGGGCGGGTCGAGGGTCAGGCTGAAGCTGCCATCCGGCTCGGCAATGACGCTACCGATCAGGTTGCCCGAGGCATCTTTGACCTCAATCCGTGCGCCCCCTTCTGCAGTACCGACCAGGCTGTCACCATTACTCAGCACCAGGTCGGTGGGTTGCAGCGGTGCTACCTGGTCGGGCGCCGTCAGCGGGCTAGGTGTAGAGACGTTGCCGGCGGCATCGGTCAGGGTCACTTGCAGGGACGAGCCATCCACCACCGGGGTTGGCAGTTGCACATTGAAGCTGCCATCGGGCTGAACGGTGCCGCTCACCAGCACCTGCCCCTGATCGTTGCGCACCTCCACGGTGGCGCCCGCTTCGCCGCGCCCGGAGACTGTGCGGCCATCGTTACTGATGGCCAGCTCGGTAGCGGGCTCCGGCGGTGTGGTGTCGCCGCCGTTGTCCACGATCGGTGCGGTGACGCTGCCGGCCGTGGAGGCGTTGCCTGCGACATCGGTGGCCGTCACCTGCAACTGCTCGCCTGCCACTTGTGGCGGGGTGAGGCCGATGCTGAAGGCACCGCTGGCCCCCACCACGACACTGCCCAGTACAGTGATGCCATCGGCGGCCAGCACACGGACGGTGCTGCCTGCTTCGGCGCGGCCGCTGACAACGGTACCGTCGCCACTGATTGCCAGATCGCTTGGCGCCACAGGCGCGGTGATGTCTGGTGCGGCGACCTGCACCGGCAACGACGAGGTGCCGTTGTTGTCGATCGCCACCACGTCCAGTAATTCGCCATTGGCCTGGGCCGGTGTGAGCACCACGGTGAAGGTGCCCTCGGCACCCACCACGATGCTACCGACCAGCGTGCCGTTGGCATCATGCACTTCCACGCGGCTACCAGCAGGAGCAGAACCGCTGATGCTGCTGCCATCGGCGGCGACGACCAGTTCGCTCGGGCTGGTCGGGATGACCACCAGTGGCACGTCGTAGGTCAGCGCTTCAGAGGCGTTGCCGCTCGGGTCGGTCTGTACCAGGCTCAGGCGTTCACCCGGCAGTGCAGCCGGATCGAGGTCGATCAGGAAAGTACCGTTCGCGGTCACTGTGCCGGTACCGATCAGCGTGCCATTGGCATCGCGCACCTCGACGGTAGCACCGGCTTCGCCGCGACCGCCCAAGGTCAGGCCGTCGGCGCCGACGACAATGTTGCTGACTACGGCAGGCACGGTGATGTCCGGGGCCTCGAACTGCAGGGGTGAAGAGACATTGCCGGCGGCATCGATCAGACGGATGTCGAGGATTTCGCCATTGGCCTGGGCCGGCGACAGGGTGATGCTGAAACTGCCGGTTTCAGTGACCAGGCCAGTGCCGAGCAAGTTGCCCAAGGCATCGCGTACCTGCACGGTCGCGCCTGGCTCGCCGTTGCCGCTCAGGGTCACGCCGTCGGCCAAGGCCACGCCGCTCGGTTGGGCCGGGGCCTGCAAGTCCGGGGTAACCACCGACGCCGGGGCAGAAGCATTGCCGCTGGCATCGGTCAGCACCACTTGCAGGTTGCTGCCATCTTTCACCGGTGGGTCAAGGGTGATCTGGAAGGTGCCGTCCGGGTTGACCGAGCCGTTGGCCAGTACATTGCCCTGGGCATCGCGCACCTGCACGCTGGCCCCGGCTTCGCCGCGGCCATTGAGCTGGGCCCCGGCCAGGCCGACTACCAAGTTGGTTGCGGCATCCGGTGGTGTGGTGTCGCCACCGTCGATGTCCGGCGCGGTGATGTCGCCGGCCGTGGAGGTGTTGCCGGCGGCGTCGGTGGCGGTGATTTGCAGTACCTCGCCGTTTACCTGTGGCGGGTCGAGGGTGATGCTGAAACTGCCAGTGGCGTCGACCACCACACTACCCAGCACGGTGGTGCCATCGGCGGCCAGCACACGCACGGTGCTGCCCACTTCGGCGCGGCCGGTGACCTCGCTGCCGTTGGCACTGATCGCCAGCTCGCTCGGGGTGACCGGCGGGGTGATGTCTGGCGCAGCGATTTGCACCGGCAGGGACGAAGCGCCGGTGCCATCGATGGCCACCACGTCCAGCAGTTCGCCGTTGGCCTGGGCCGGGTTGAGGATGACGGTGAAGGTGCCACCGGCACCTACCACCACACTGCCGACCAGTGTGCCGTTGGCATCGTGTACTTCCACACGGCTGCCCGTCGGGGCCGTACCAGTGATGCTGGCGCCGTTCGCAGCCACCACCAGGTCGCTTGGGCTGGCTGGGGTCGTGGTTGCCGGGACTTCATATTGCAGGGCTTCAGAGGCGTTGCCGCTCGCATCGGTCTGCACCAGGCTCAATTGCTCGCCCGGTTGCGCGGCTGGGGTGAGGTCGACCAAGAAGGTTCCGTTGGCGCCGACTGTGGCGGTGCCTATGACAGAGCCGTTGGCATCACGTACCTGTACGGTAGCACCGGCCTCGCCACGGCCACTGAGCACCAGGCCATTGGCGCCCACCACGACGTTGCTGACGGCAGCTGGCGGCGTGACGTCCGGTGCAGTGAACGCCAGCGGCGTTGAACTGTTGCCGGCGGCGTCTACCACGCGAATGTCCAGGGCCTCACCATTGGCCTGGGCGGGGAACAGCGTGACGCTGAAGGTGCCGTCTTCGTTGACCAAGCCAGTGCCGATCAGGCTGCCGCTGGCATTGCGCACCTGTACGGTGGCACCGGGCTCGCCGCGGCCGGTAAAGGTCACGCCATCAACCAAGGCCAGCTCGGTTGGCTGCGCTGGGGCCAGCAGGTCTGGCGCGGCGACCGAACCGGGTTGCGAGACATTGCCGGCAGTGTCGGTCAGGGTCACTTGCAGGGTACTGCCATCGGTGATGGCCGGGTTCAAGGTGATGGCGAAGGTACCATCGGGATTGACTGTGCCCGTGGCAACTACGGTGCCTGCGTCATCGCGCACCTGAACGCTGGTACCGGCTTCGCCACGACCGCTGAGTTGGCTGCCGGCAGCACTGATCACCAGGTTGGTCGGGGTCTGCGGTGGCGTTGTGTCGCCGCCATCGATGTCCGGCGCGGTAAGGTTACTGGCGGTGGAGGCGTTGCCTGCCGCGTCGGTGGCCGTCACCTGCAGCACTTCACCGTCTATCTGTGGCGGGTCGAGGGTGATGCTGAAGCTGCCGGTAGCGCCAACTACCACGCTACCCAGCACAGTGGTGCCGTCGGCGGCCAGCACGCGTACGGTGCTGCCCGGTTCGGCACGGCCGGTGACCACGCTGCCGTCGGCATTGATCACCAGTTCGGTCGGTGCGGCAGGGGCGGTGATATCCGGTGCGGTGATTTGGGCGGGCAGCGAGGAAACGCCGCCGTCATCAATGGCGATCACGTCCAGCAGTTCGCCGTTGGCCTGGGGCGGGTCGAGGGTGACGGTGAAGCTGCCGTCGGGGCCCGCCACCACAGTGCCAATCAGCGTGCCGTTGGCGTCATGCACTTCCACACGGGTGCCGGCAGGTGCGGTACCGCTGATGCTGCTGCCGTCTTCGGCGAACACCAGGTCGCTGGGACTGGCAGGCGCAGTGGTGGCCGGGACTTCGAATTGCAGTGCCGAGGAAGCGTTGCCGCTTGGGTCGGTCTGCACCAGGCTCAACTGCTCGCCCGGCTGCGCGGCTGGGGCGAGGTCGATCAGGAAGGTGCCGTTGGCACCCACCACACCCGTGCCGATCACGGTGCCATTGGCATCGCGCACTTCCACAGTGGCACCCGGTTCGCCGCGACCGCTCAGGGCCAGGCCGTCAGCACCAACCGTAATATTGGTTACTGCCTCAGGTGGGGTGATGTCCGGCGCATCGAATTGCAGTGGCGCCGAGGCGTTGCCGGCGGCATCCACCAGACGCACATCGAGCGCTTCACCATTGGCCTGGGCAGGCGACAAGGTGAGGCTGAACAGGCCATCGGCACCGACGACACCGGTGCCAATCAGGCTGCCGGCAGCATCGCGCACTTGCACGGTAGCACCAGGCTCGCCGCGACCGGTGAAGGTGACGCCATCGGCCAAGGCTAGGTCAGTCGGTTGTGCGGGCGGCAGCAAGTCGGCCGAGGTGACCGAGCCCGGTTGGGATACGTTGCCGGCGGCGTCGGTGAGGGTGACTTGTAAGGTGCTGCCATCGTTCACGGCAGGGTCCAGGGCGATGACGAAGGTGCCATCTGCAGCGACGGTGCCAGTCGCAAGGATGTTGCCGGCCGTGTCACGCACCTGCACGGTAGAGCCGGCTTCACCTCGACCGCTGAGCTGGCTACCGGCAACGCCGATCACCAGATTGGTCGGTGCTTCAGGCGGGGTGGTATCGCCGCCATCGATGTCCGGCGCGGTGACCGAGCTGGCAACGGAAGTGTTGCCAGCGGCATCGGTCGCGGTGGCCTGCAGCACTTCGCCGTCAACTTGTGGCGGGTTGAGGTTGAGGCTGAACACGCCGGTCGGGCCGACCACGGCAGTGCCCAGTTCGGTGCCGTCGGCAGCCACGATGCGCACGGTGCTGCCCGGTTCGGCACGGCCGGTGATAACGCTGCCGTCCGCGCTGACCGCCAGTTCGGTTGGGGCGGCAGGGGCGGTGATGTCGGGCGCGTTGATCTGTGCGGGCAGCGAGGAAACGCCGCCGTCATCGATGGCGACCACGTCCAGCAGTTCGCCGTTGGCTTGTGCGGGATTCAGTTCGATGCTGAAGCTGCCATCGGCGTTGGCAATGGCACTGCCAATCAGCGTGCCGTTGGCGTCATGCACCTCCACACGGGTGCCGGCCGGCGCGGTACCGGTGAGGGTGGTGCCATCAGCATCGATGGCCAGATTGCTCGGGCTGTCGGGCGCGGTGGTCAATGGTACGTCGTACTCGGTAGCCACCGAAGCATTACCGCTTGGGTCGGTCTGCACCAGGCTCAACTGCTCGCCCGGCTGTGCGGCTGGGGCGAGGTCGATCAGGAAGGTGCCGTTGGCACCCACCACACCCGTGCCGATCACGGTGCCACTGGCATCACGCACTTCGACAGTGGCACCCGGTTCGCCGCGACCGCTCAGGGCCGTGCCACCTGGGCCGACCAGGATGTCGGTGACCGCATCGGGCGGTGTGATATCCGGGGCTGTGAACTCCAGCGGTATCGAACTGTTGCCGGCGGCATCCACCACGCGAATGTCCAGGGCTTCACCATTGGCCTGGGCGGGTAGCAGCGTGACGCTGAAGGTGCCGTCTTCGTTGACCAAGCCAGTGCCAATCAGGTTGCCGGCAGCATCGCGCACCTGCACGGTAGCACCAGGCTCGCCGCGACCGGTGAAGGTGACGCCATCGGCCAAGGCTAGGTCAGTCGGTTGCGCGGGCGGCAGCAAGTCGGCCGAGGTGACCGAGCCCGGTTGGGATACGTTGCCGGCAGCGTCGGTGAGGGTGACTTGCAAGGTGCTGCCGTCGTTCACGGCAGGGGCCAGGGTGACGATGAAGGTGCCATCTGCAGCGACAGTGCCGGTCGCGAGGATGTTGCCTGCCGCGTCACGTACCTGCACGGTGGAGCCGGCTTCGCCTCGACCGCTGAGCTGGCTGCCGGCAAGGCCGATCACCAGATTGGTCGGCGCTTCAGGCGGGGTGGTATCGCCGCCATCGATGTCCGGTGCGGTGACCGAGCTGGCAACGGAAGTGTTGCCAGCGGCATCGGTCGCGGTGGCCTGCAGCACTTCGCCGTCAACTTGTGGCGGGTTGAGGTTGAGGCTGAACACGCCGGTCGGGCCGACCACGGCAGTGCCCAGTTCGGTGCCGTCGGCAGCCACGATGCGCACGGTGCTGCCCGGTTCGCCACGGCCAGTGATAACGCTGCCGTCCGCGCTGACCGCCAGTTCGGTTGGGGCGGCAGGGGCGGTGATGTCGGGCGCGTTGATCTGTGCGGGCAGCGAGGAAACGCCGCCGTCATCGATGGCGACCACGTCCAGCAGTTCGCCGTTGGCCTGTGGCGGGTCGAGAGTGACGGTGAAGCTGCCGTCGGGGCCAGCCACCACACTGCCAATCAGGGTGCCGTTGGCGTCATGTACTTCCACACGGGTGCCGGCAGGTGCGGTACCGGTGAGGGTGGTGCCATCAGCATTGATGGCCAGATTGCTCGGGCTGTCGGGCGCGGTGGTCAATGGTACGTCGTACTCGGTAGCCACCGAAGCATTACCGCTTGGGTCGGTCTGCACCAGGCTCAACTGCTCGCCCGGCTGTGCGGCTGGGGCGAGGTCGATCAGGAAGGTGCCGTTGGCACCCACCACACCCGTGCCGATCACAGTGCCATTGGCATCACGCACTTCGACAGTGGCACCCGGTTCGCCGCGACCACTCAGGGCCGTGCCACCTGGGCCGACCAGGATGTCGGTGACCGCCTCGGGCGGTGTGATATCCGGGGCTGTGAACTCCAGCGGTATCGAACTGTTGCCGGCGGCATCCACCAGACGCACGTCGAGTGCTTCACCATTGGCCTGGGCAGGCGACAGGGTGAGGCTGAACAGGCCGTCGGCACCGACGACACCGGTGCCAATCACGTTGCCGGCAGCATCGCGCACCTGCACGGTGGCACCGGGCTCGCCGCGACCGGTGAAGGTGACGCCATCGGCCAGGGCCAGGTCAGTCGGTTGTGCGGGCGGCAGCAAGTCGGCCGAGGTGACCGAGCCCGGCTGCGATACGTTGCCAGCGGCGTCGGTGAGGGTGACCTGCAAGGTGCTGCCGTCGTTCACGGCGGGGTCCAGGGTAATGACGAAGGTGCCATCTGCAGCGACGGTGCCGGTCGCGAGGATGTTGCCGGCCGCGTCACGCACCTGCACGGTAGAGCCGGCTTCGCCTCGACCACTGAGTTGGCTGCCGGCAAGGCCGATCACCAGATTGGTCGGTGCTTCAGGCGGGGTGGTATCGCCGCCATCAATGTCCGGCGCGGTGACCGAGTTGGCAACGGAAGTGTTGCCAGCCGCATCGGTTGCGGTGGCCTGCAGCACTTCGCCGTCAACTTGTGGCGGATTGAGGTTGAGGCTGAACACGCCGGTCGGACCGACCACGGCAGTGCCCAGTTCGGTGCCGTCGGCAGCCACGATGCGCACGGTGCTGCCCGGCTCGGCGCGGCCGGTGATAACGCTGCCGTCCGCGCTCACGGCCAGTTCGGTCGGTGCGGCAGGGGCGGTGACATCCGGTGCGGTGATCTGTGCGGGCAGCGAGGAAACGCCGCCGTCATCGATGGCCACCACGTCCAGCAGTTCGCCGTTGGCTTGTGCGGGATTCAGTTCGATACTGAAGCTGCCATCGGCGTTGGCAATGGCACTGCCAATCAGCGTGCCGTTGGCGTCATGCACTTCCACACGGGTGCCAGCAGGTGCGGTACCGGTGAGGGTGGTGCCATCAGCATTGATGGCCAGATTGCTCGGGCTGTCGGGCGCGGTGGTCAGTGGTACGTCGTACTCGGTAGCCACCGAAGCATTACCGCTTGGGTCGGTCTGCACCAGGCTCAACTGCTCGCCTGGCTGTGCGGCCGGATTCAGGTCGATCAGGAAGGTGCCGTTGGCACCGACCACACCTGTGCCGATCACAGTGCCATTGGCATCACGCACTTCCACAGTGGCACCTGGTTCGCCGCGACCGCTCAGGGCCAGGCCGTCAGCACCAACTGTAATATTGGTTACTGCCTCAGGTGGGGTGATGTCCGGCGCATCGAATTGCAGCGGCGCAGAGGCGTTGCCGTCAGCATCCACCAAGCGTACGTCGAGGGCTTCGCCGTTGGCCTGGGCAGGTGACAGGGTGAGGCTGAACAGGCCATCGGCACCGACGACACCGGTGCCAATCAGGCTGCCGGCAGCATCGCGCACTTGCACGGTAGCACCAGGCTCGCCGCGACCGGTGAAGGTGACGCCATCGGCCAAGGCTAGGTCAGTCGGTTGCGCGGGCGGCAGCAAGTCGGCCGAGGTGACCGAGCCCGGTTGGGATACGTTGCCGGCAGCGTCGGTGAGGGTGACTTGCAAGGTGCTGCCGTCGTTCACGGCAGGGGCCAGGGTGACGATGAAGGTGCCATCTGCAGCGACAGTGCCGGTCGCGAGGATGTTGCCTGCCGCGTCACGTACCTGCACGGTGGAGCCGGCTTCGCCTCGACCGCTGAGCTGGCTGCCGGCAAGGCCGATCACCAGATTGGTCGGCGCTTCAGGCGGGGTGGTATCGCCGCCATCGATGTCCGGTGCGGTGACCGAGCTGGCAACGGAAGTGTTGCCAGCGGCATCGGTCGCGGTGGCCTGCAGCACTTCGCCGTCAACTTGTGGCGGGTTGAGGTTGAGGCTGAACACGCCGGTCGGGCCGACCACGGCAGTGCCCAGTTCGGTGCCGTCGGCAGCCACGATGCGCACGGTGCTGCCCGGCTCGGCGCGGCCGGTGATAACGCTGCCGTCCGCGCTGACCGCCAGTTCGGTTGGGGCGGCAGGGGCGGTGATATCCGGTGCGGTGATCTGGGTAGGCAGCGAGGAAAGGCCGCCGTCATCGATGGCGACCACGTCCAGCAGTTCGCCATTGGACTGGGCCGGGTCGAGGGTTACGGTGAAGCTGCCGTCGGGGCCAGCCACCACACTGCCAATCAGCGTGCCGTTGGCGTCATGCACTTCCACACGGGTGCCAGCAGGTGCGGTACCGGTGAGGGTGGTGCCATCAGCATTGATGGCCAGATTGCTCGGGCTGTCGGGCGCTGTGGTCAGTGGTACGTCGTACTCGGTAGCCACCGAAGCATTACCGCTTGGGTCGGTCTGCACCAGGCTCAACTGCTCGCCTGGCTGTGCGGCCGGATTCAGGTCGATCAGGAAGGTGCCGTTGGCACCGACCACACCTGTGCCGATCACAGTGCCATTGGCATCACGCACTTCCACAGTGGCACCTGGTTCGCCGCGACCGCTCAGGGCCAGGCCGTCAGCACCAACTGTAATATTGGTTACTGCCTCAGGTGGGGTGATGTCCGGCGCATCGAATTGCAGCGGCGCAGAGGCGTTGCCGTCAGCATCCACCAAGCGCACGTCGAGTGCTTCGCCGTTGGCTTGGGCCGGCGACAGGGTGAGGCTGAACAGGCCGTCGGCACCTACGACACCAGTACCGATGACAGTACCGCCGGCATCGCGCACCTGCACGGTGGCACCGGGCTCGCCGCGACCGGTGAAGGTGACACCATCGGCCAGGGCCAGGTCAGTCGGTTGCGCGGGCGGCAGCAAGTCGGCCGAAGTGACCGAGCCCGGCTGTGATACGTTGCCGGCGGCGTCGGTGAGGGTGACTTGCAAGGTGCTGCCGTCGTTCACGGCAGGGTCCAGGGTGACGGTGAAGGTGCCATCTGCAGCGACGGTGCCAGTCGCGAGGATGTTGCCGGCCGCGTCACGCACCTGCACCGTAGAGCCGGCTTCGCCTCGACCACTGAGTTGGCTGCCAACAAGACCGATCACCAAGTCAGTCGGGGCTGCCGGTGGCGTGGTATCGATCCCGTCGATATCCGGTGCGGTGACTGCGCTGCTTGGCGATGTGTTGCCAGCGGCATCGGTCGCGGTGGCCTGTAGCACTTCGCCGTCAACTTGTGGCGGGTTTAGGTTGAGGCTGAACACGCCGGTCGGGCCGACCACGGCAGTGCCCAGTTCGGTGCCGTCGGCAGCCAGGACACGTACGGTGCTACCCGGTTCGGCACGGCCGGTGATCACGCTGCCGTCCGCGCTCACGGCCAGTTCGGTCGGTGCGGCAGGGGCGGTGATGTCGGGCGCGGTGATTTGGGCGGGCAGCGAGGAAATGCCGCCGTCATCGATGGCCACCACGTCCAGCAGTTCGCCGTTGGCTTGTGCGGGATTCAGTTCGATGCTGAAGCTGCCATCGGCGCTGGCAATGGCACTGCCAATCAACGTGCCGTTGGCGTCATGCACTTCCACACGGGTGCCGGCCGGCGCGGTACCGGTGAGGGTGGTGCCATCAGCATTGATGGCCAGATTGCTCGGGCTGTCGGGCGCGGTGGTCAATGGTACGTCGTACTCGGTAGCCACCGAAGCATTACCGCTTGGGTCGGTCTGCACCAGGCTCAACTGCTCGCCCGGCTGTGCGGCTGGGGCGAGGTCGATCAGGAAGGTGCCGTTGGCACCCACCACACCCGTGCCGATCACAGTGCCATTGGCATCACGCACTTCGACAGTGGCACCCGGTTCGCCGCGACCGCTCAGGGCCGTGCCACCTGGGCCGACCAGAATGTCGGTGACCGCCTCGGGCGGTGTGATATCCGGGGCTGTGAACTCCAGCGGTATCGAACTGTTGCCGGCGGCATCCACCAGACGCACGTCGAGTGCTTCACCATTGGCCTGGGCAGGCGACAGGGTGAGGCTGAACAGGCCGTCGGCACCGACGACACCGGTGCCAATCAGGTTGCCGGCAGCATCGCGCACCTGCACGGTGGCACCGGGCTCGCCGCGACCGGTGAAGGTGACGCCATCGGCCAGGGCCAGGTCAGTCGGTTGTGCGGGCGGCAGCAAGTCGGCCGAAGTGACCGAGCCCGGCTGGGATACGTTGCCGGCGGCGTCGGTGAGGGTGACTTGCAAGGTGCTGCCGTCGTTCACGGCAGGGTCCAGGGTAATGACGAAGGTGCCATCTGCAGCGACGGTGCCGGTCGCGAGGATGTTGCCGGCCGCGTCACGCACCTGGACGGTGGTGCCCACTTCGCCTCGACCACTGAGCTGGCTGCCGGCAAAGCCGATCACCAGATTGGTCGGGGCTTCAGGCGGGGTGGTGTCGCCGCCATCGATGTCTGGGGCGGTGACCGAGCTGGCAACGGAAGTATTGCCAGCGGCATCGGTCGCCGTGGCTTGCAGCACTTCGCCGTCAACTTGTGGCGGGTTGAGGTTGAGGCTGAACACGCCGGTCGGGCCGACCACGGCAGTGCCCAGTTCGGTGCCGTCGGCAGCCACGATGCGCACGGTGCTGCCCGGTTCGGCACGGCCGGTGATAACGCTGCCGTCCGCGCTCACGGCCAGTTCGGTTGGTGCGGCAGGGGCGGTGATGTCGGGTGCGGTGATCTGTGCGGGCAGCGAGGAAACGCCGCCGTCATCAATGGCGACCACGTCCAGCAGTTCGCCGTTGGCTTGTGCGGGATTCAGTTCGATGCTGAAGCTGCCATCGGCGTTGGCAATGGCACTGCCAATCAGCGTGCCGTTGGCGTCATGCACTTCCACACGGGTGCCGGCAGGTGCGGTACCGGTGAGGGTGGTGCCATCAGCATTGATGGCCAGGTTGCTCGGGCTGTCGGGCGCGGTGGTCAATGGTACGTCGTACTCGGTAGCCACCGAAGCATTACCGCTTGGGTCGGTCTGCACCAGGCTCAACTGCTCGCCCGGCTGTGCGGCTGGGGCGAGGTCGATCAGGAAGGTGCCGTTGGCACCCACCACACCCGTGCCGATCACGGTGCCACTGGCATCACGCACTTCGACAGTGGCACCCGGTTCGCCGCGACCACTCAGGGCCGTGCCACCTGGGCCGACCAGGATGTCGGTGACCGCCTCGGGCGGTGTGATATCCGGGGCTGTGAACTCCAGCGGTATCGAACTGTTGCCGGCGGCATCCACCAGACGCACGTCGAGTGCTTCACCATTGGCCTGGGCAGGCGACAGGGTGAGGCTGAACAGGCCGTCGGCACCGACGACACCGGTGCCAATCAGGTTGCCGGCAGCATCGCGCACCTGCACGGTGGCACCGGGCTCGCCGCGACCGGTGAAGGTGACGCCATCGGCCAGGGCCAGGTCAGTCGGTTGTGCGGGCGGCAGCAAGTCGGCCGAAGTGACCGAGCCCGGCTGGGATACGTTGCCGGCGGCGTCGGTGAGGGTGACTTGCAAGGTGCTGCCGTCGTTCACGGCAGGGTCCAGGGTAATGACGAAGGTGCCATCTGCAGCGACGGTGCCGGTCGCGAGGATGTTGCCGGCCGCGTCACGCACCTGGACGGTGGTGCCCACTTCGCCTCGACCACTGAGCTGGCTGCCGGCAAAGCCGATCACCAGATTGGTCGGGGCTTCAGGCGGGGTGGTGTCGCCGCCATCGATGTCTGGGGCGGTGACCGAGCTGGCAACGGAAGTATTGCCAGCGGCATCGGTCGCCGTGGCTTGCAGCACTTCGCCGTCAACTTGTGGCGGGTTGAGGTTGAGGCTGAACACGCCGGTCGGGCCGACCACGGCAGTGCCCAGTTCGGTGCCGTCGGCAGCCACGATGCGCACGGTGCTGCCCGGTTCGGCACGGCCGGTGATAACGCTGCCGTCCGCGCTCACGGCCAGTTCGGTTGGTGCGGCAGGGGCGGTGATGTCGGGTGCGGTGATCTGTGCGGGCAGCGAGGAAACGCCGCCGTCATCAATGGCGACCACGTCCAGCAGTTCGCCGTTGGCTTGTGCGGGATTCAGTTCGATGCTGAAGCTGCCATCGGCGTTGGCAATGGCACTGCCAATCAGCGTGCCGTTGGCGTCATGCACTTCCACACGGGTGCCGGCAGGTGCGGTACCGGTGAGGGTGGTGCCATCAGCATTGATGGCCAGGTTGCTCGGGCTGTCGGGCGCGGTGGTCAATGGTACGTCGTACTCGGTAGCCACCGAAGCATTACCGCTTGGGTCGGTCTGCACCAGGCTCAACTGCTCGCCCGGCTGTGCGGCTGGGGCGAGGTCGATCAGGAAGGTGCCGTTGGCACCCACCACACCCGTGCCGATCACGGTGCCACTGGCATCACGCACTTCGACAGTGGCACCCGGTTCGCCGCGACCACTCAGGGCCGTGCCACCTGGGCCGACCAGGATGTCGGTGACCGCCTCGGGCGGTGTGATATCCGGGGCTGTGAACTCCAGCGGTATCGAACTGTTGCCGGCGGCATCCACCAGACGCACGTCGAGTGCTTCACCATTGGCCTGGGCAGGCGACAGGGTGAGGCTGAACAGGCCGTCGGCACCGACGACACCGGTGCCAATCAGGTTGCCGGCAGCATCGCGCACCTGCACGGTAGCACCAGGCTCACCGCGTCCGGTGAAAGTGATGCCATCGGCCAAGGCCAGGTCAGTCGGTTGTTCAGGGGCTGTGGTATCTGGGTTGTCGACGTCCGGCGCCGTGATGCTGGCAACTGGCGAGATATTGCCAGCCGCGTCTACGGCGCTGATCTCCAGGGCCTGGCCGTCGATTTGTGGCGGTTGCAGAGTGATGCTGAACTGGCCGTCCGCACCGGCCACCGCAGTGCCCAGCAATACGCCACCTGTGCCTCGCACGGAAACCGTCGAGCCGGGCTCGGCACGACCGGTGAGGGTGTTACCTTGCTCATTGATAGCCAGGTCGGTCGGCGCCAGTGGTGCAGTTGCGTCCGGCGCAGTGACAGTGCCAGGCGCCGAGACATTGCCGGCGGCGTCGGTCAGGGTGACATCAAGGTTTTCGCTGTTGATCTGCGGCGCATTCAGCGTCACGTTGAAACTGCCGTCGGCACCCACTGTGCCGCTGCCGATCAGGTTGCCGGCGGCGTCGCGGATGTTCACCGTGGTGCCTGCTTCGCCACGGCCGGTCAGACGCAAGCCATCCGGCGAAACCAGCAGGTCGATCGGCGTGGCCGGTGCGCTGGTGTCGGGGTCGGAACCGCCGCTGCTGCTGCTGCCGCCGCCGTTGTTCGCCGCCGCTGCTGCGCCGCCCACACCGAGCAGGCTGAGCCCGGCTATCGCCCACGTTGGCATGGCGCTACCGGCGGTGCCGATACCCGCGACCAGTTCGTCCAACGAGGCCACGTCTTCAAAGGTGAAGCCGGTGAACGCAGCTGCATCGTACTGGGCATGCCACAGGGTGCCATCGTCGCCGACGAAGACCATATCGCTGCCGACCCCGGCCTGGTCTACGGCGAAGAAGTTACCGATGGTGACCTTTTCGCCTGACTTCAGGGTGATGATCAGGTCCTGCCCGCGCTGGGTGACCGTGGCCACTTTGTCTGGAGAAACCGGTACCTGCACGACGCTTGGTGCTTTGAGATTGATATTGCCCCAGGTGCTCTGAGTGGCGACTTCGGATTGCTTATCGGCGACGACGATGTTGTCCATGGATGCTCCCTGCTGATATCCGGATCCCCCGGCCCGAGTGTTCGGGCCACAACCGACGTAACAGAGCCCTTTCAGGGGTCTTACGCACAGCCTCGACCAGGCAGTCGACAAACGGGTGGTTAGGGAGATATAGCAGCCGGTGCGGAAGCAACCAGATGGCTTTCTGGGTTAATCCTTTGGTAGAAAAGCCTCAGCGAAGCCCTAGCCTGCGGGCCAAACGGCTCAGGTTTGCGCGGTCCAGACCGAGTTCGCGGGCCGCTGCTGCCCAGTTGTCCTGATGCCGCTGCAGGCAGGCTTCGATCACCTGTCGCTGGTAAATATCGACGGCTTCACGCAAGCCGCCTTCCGGCGGGGTGACCACTTGCAGCGGTGCAGCGGGGGAGGGCAGCGTGCCTGGCGTGGTTGCCGACACACGCAGGTCCAGGTCGATGGCTTCGAGGGTGAGGATACGTGGCCGATCAGGGTGCTGGCCCAGCGCCTTGAGTGCCGAGCGGCCGATCAGGTGTTCCAGTTCGCGCACGTTGCCTGGCCAGTCGTAGGCGATCAACGCGGCTTGGGCCTCATGGCTCAGGCGCAGGCTGTTCAGGCCCAGCCGTGAACGGTTCTGTTCGAGGAAGTAGCCCGCCAATAGCAGCACGTCTCGCCCACGTTCGCGCAAAGGTGGTACGTGCAGCGGGTAAACGCTGAGGCGGTGATAGAAGTCGGCGCGAAAGTTGCCCGTACGCACCTCGGCAGCGAGGTCGCGGTTGGTAGCGGCGATCAGGCGCACGTCCACCCGGTGCTCGCGGTCCGAACCCAGGCGCTGCAGCTGGCCGCTTTGCAGCACGCGTAGCAGTTTCGCCTGCACCGTCAGCGGCAGTTCGCCAACTTCGTCGAGGAACAGCGTGCCGCCGTTGGCCAGTTCGAACTTGCCGCGGCGCTCGCCATGCGCGCCGGTGAAGGCGCCGCGCACATGACCGAACAGTTCGCTTTCCACCAAGGTGTCGGGCAGGGCGGCGCAGTTGAGGCTGACCAGCGGCTTGTCGGCGCGGTTACTGGCCTGGTGCAGGGCCTGGGCCACCAGCTCCTTGCCAACCCCGGTTTCGCCGGTGATCAGCACGGTCAGGTCGCTGCTGCCGACCAGACGAATTTCCTCCACCAGGCGTTTGTGCGCGGGGCTCTGGCCAATCAGCTCTCTATCCTGGCCGCTGGCCTGACGGTAGAGCTCGGCGCGATGGTGTTCGTCTTCGGCGCGCAGGGCCAGGTGCTCGATACGCTCGGCCACGGTAACGGTGGCGGCAGCCAGGCTGGCAAAGGCCTGCAGGGCATCCAGCTCCAGGCTCTGGAACTGCCCGGGGGTGAGGGCGTCGAGGGTGACCAGGCCCCATGGGCGCTCATCGACCATCAACGGGCAGCCCATGCAGTCGTGCACTTCAAGGTCGGCATCGGGGGCATTGACCAAACCATCGTAGGGGTCGGGCAGTTCGGAATCGCTGGCGAATCGGGTGGGTTCCGGGCGGCTGAGCAGTATCTGGAAACGCGGGTGCTCGCTGACCCGAAAGCGCCGGCCGAGGGTGTCGGGGCTAAGGCCATCCACTGCCAGCGGCACCAGCCATTCACCATCCAGTCGCAGCAGTGCTGCAGCATCGCACGGCAGCAGGCCACGCATGGCTTGCAACAGGCGGCGGTAGCGTTCCTGGTCGGGCAAATCGCGGGACAGGTCGCTGACCAGGGGCAGGAGGGTGGTGAGCAGTGGCTGTGTAGTCATATGGACTCCTATGGGTCGATATGACTATACGCAGAGGTGGGTCGTTTTGACATGACCTGCATCAAACCCCTGATTTTGCTGGCGATAAAAGTTGGCACGATTGCTGTAATGGCACGGGCAGTCATTTGAAGCCACAGGCTCAGGAGTTGTTGCAATGCTCAATGCCGAACAACGTGCAATCATCAAGGCCACTGTACCTCTGCTGGAAAGCGGCGGCGAAGCGCTGACCACCCACTTCTACAAGATGATGCTCAGCGAATACCCCGAGGTACGGCCGCTGTTCAACCAGGCCCACCAGGCCAGTGGCGATCAGCCGCGTGCGCTGGCTAGCGGCGTGTTGATGTATGCCCGCCATATCGACCAGCTGGAGCAACTGGGCGGCCTGGTCGGGCAGATCATCAACAAGCATGTTGCCCTGCAGATTCTGCCGGAGCACTACCCGATTGTCGGAAGCTGCCTGCTGCGCGCCATCGAGGAAGTGCTGGGCAAGGACATTGCCACCCCTGCGGTGATCGACGCGTGGGGCGCGGCCTATGGCCAGCTGGCCGACATTCTGATTGGCGCTGAAGAAAACCTCTATAAAGAGAAGGAAGAGGCCGAGGGTGGCTGGCGCGGTACCCGTGAATTCCGCCTGGTACGCCGCGAGCAGGAAAGCAGCGAGATCGTTTCGTTCTACTTCGCCCCGGTGGATGGCATGCCGGTGCTCAAGGCAGAACCTGGCCAGTACATCGGTCTGAAACTTGACATTGACGGTGCCGAGCAGCGCCGCAACTATTCCCTGTCGGCGCTGTGCGACGGCAAGGAATACCGCATTAGCGTCAAGCGCGAGGCGGGCGGCAAGGTCTCCAACTACCTGCACGATGAGCTGGTGGTGGGCGATACCCTGCAACTGTTCCCGCCTGCGGGTGACTTCACCCTGGCAGCCAGCGACAAGCCGCTGGTGCTGATCAGCGGAGGGGTGGGCATTACCCCGACCCTGGCGATGCTGCAGGCAGCACTGCAAACCCGGCGCGAGGTGCATTTCATCCACTGTGCGCGTAACGGCGCGGTGCATGCCTTCCGGGACTGGATCGATGGCCTGGCGGCGCGCCATCCACAGCTCAAGCGCTTCTACTGCTATGCCGAGCCGGAAGGTGGCGCAGCGGCCGACGCCGTGGGCTTGCTCAGTGAAGACCTGCTTGCCGAGTGGCTGCCGCAGGAGCGTGACGTGGACGCCTACTTCCTCGGCCCCAAGGGCTTCATGGCGGCGGTCAAGCGCCAGCTGAAGGGCCTGGGTGTGCCGGAGCAGCAGAGCCGCTACGAGTTCTTCGGGCCGGCGGCAGCGCTGGAGTGATGTAGCACCTGCGCCGGCCTCTTCGCGGGCAAGCCCGCTCCCACAGGTATTGCACCGGTCTTGAATGTGGTGCAGTAGGAGCGGGTTTACCCGCGAAGGGGCCGGTACAGGCTTATAAAGTACTCGTCCCCCCGCTGCAGCACACCGTTCTGCCTATATATAAAGGAAAGATGAAACCGGGCGCTGCGCTTTCATCCTTAATCATCCTTTAATCACGGTATCCTTCACTCCCGGGTGTCGAGGGGCTTGCCCCTGCGCGGCACCTGGGCAGCCGTTTTTTTGCCGCCCGGCGTTGAACCGACGTCGTTGCGGCCGGTCTCAGTCACACTGGATAGCCCTGCGCAGTGCTTCCGCGACGCTCCCTCGGCATGCTCACAGGCCATGCCCAGCGTGTAGACTTGCGCCCAGGCAGGCGGACCACGCTGCCACTATCCATCGAAGGAACCGGCAATGAACGAACAAACATCGCGCCTGAATCGGGAACGGCGCTTTCTGGTGCTGTTGGGGCTGATCTGCCTTTCACTGATCGGCGGCGCCCTCTACATGCAGGTGGTGCTAGGCGAGGCACCTTGCCCGTTGTGCATCCTGCAGCGTTATGCGTTGCTGTTCATTGCCGTGTTTGCCTTCATCGCTGCGGCGATGCCTGGGCGCCGCAGCCTGACCTTCTTCGAGGCATTGGTGGTGCTCAGTGCAATTGGCGGAATCGTTGCGGCTGGCAACCATGTGTATATACTCGCCAACCCCATGGTCAGTTGCGGTATCGATACCCTGCAGCCGATCGTGGATGACCTGCCACTGGCAAAGCTGTGGCCACTGGCGTTTCAGGTCGACGGCTTCTGCAGCACGCCGTATCCGCCGATCCTCGGCCTGTCGCTGGCGCAATGGGCACTTGTGGCGTTCGTGCTGACCGCCGTCCTCGTCCCGCTCGGTATCTACCGCAATCGACGCCAGGCTTAGACAAAAGTCCCGAATTGCATGGGGTCTTTTGCACCGCATGAGAAGAGGGAAAAGTTGCGCACCGCTTGATCCAGATCAACCCACAGGCCTTGCAGAATGCGGCTTTGAGGCCTAGCAAGCGGGGTGCGACAAACTGTCGCGAAGTTGAATTATTGAGCAGCATTGTTACGGATTCTGTAAAAGACTGTTGCTCAATAAGTCATAGTCAAGGGTTGGCGACCTATCTACAATCGCCCCCAATTTCCGTTCGGCACTGCTTGCGAGTCGCAGGATTGAAGGAAGCCCCAGCGCTCCTTTTTGCTGACTTCGTCAAGTTTCGCCCAACGGCGATACCGGGCGGACACCCCTCCGCGTTTTCCCGCACCAAATGGACTTGGTCTGAAGTACAGGCCTGTTGCCTACGAAACCATAAGCACCGCTAACCCGCTTGAAGCCAAGGTCCTGCAGTCGGACCCCAGGCAGGAGCGAGTACGGGCGCGAAATGCCTCACTTGGCAGGACGAAGTGTTGGCTACCAAAACACAAATTGCATTGAAGCAAGCTGATCTAGAGGTCGTGAGATGAGTAAAAAGCGTTACCCCAGACTGTTTGGCATATTGCCCTTTTTAGGCATGCTTTTACTCAGTGGGTGCAACTGGACCCTGCTCGACCCGAAGGGCCAGGTCGGCATTGAGCAAAAGAACCTGATCCTGATCGCTACCGGCCTGATGCTGCTGGTGGTAATCCCTGTGATCATCATGACCCTGGCGTTCGCCTGGAAGTACCGTGCTTCCAACAAGGCAGCCACTTACACCCCTGACTGGTCGCACTCGACCAAGATCGAGGCCGCGGTATGGATCATCCCGATCCTGATCATCATCGCCCTGGGTTACGTCACCTACCACTCCACCCACAAGCTGGACCCTTATCGTCCGCTGGATTCGGACGTTAAGCCGATTCAGATCGACGTGGTCGCGCTGGACTGGAAGTGGCTGTTCATCTACCCGGAGCAGGGCATTGCCACGGTCAACAAGATCGTCTTCCCGGCTAACACTCCGGTCAACTTCCGCGTCACTTCCGATGCCGTGATGAACTCGTTCTTCATCCCGGGCCTGGGCGGCCAGATCTACGCCATGGCCGGCATGACCACCAAGCTGCACCTGATCGCCAACGAAAATGGCGAGTTCGACGGTATCAGCGCCAACTACAGCGGTGCTGGCTTCACCGGCATGAAATTCAAGGCTACTGCCACCTCTCAGGAAGACTTCGACAAGTGGGTCGCTGAGGTCAAGCAGTCGCCGAAGAAGCTGGACAAGGCCGAATACGACGCCTTGGCCAAACCAAGCGAAAACAACCCGGTCGCGCTGTATAGCGAGGCTTCGCCTGAGCAGTTCCAGCTGATCGTCGACAAGTACGAAGGCATGAACCGCGGTCGTAGCCACGAAGAAGCAGGCAGCAAAGATCTGGCCACAACCAAGGGTGTGGAATCGAGTATGCAACCAGCTGCCGGTGCAGAGGAGTAAGAGATGTTCGGTAAATTAAGCCTGGAGGCGATACCCTATCACGAGCCGATAGTCATGGTGACGCTTGCCATGATCGCGCTCGGCGGTATCGCTGTCGTCGGTCTTATCACCTATTTCCGCAAGTGGACCTACTTGTGGAGCGAGTGGCTGACTACTGTCGACCACAAAAAGATCGGCGTGATGTACATCATCGTCGCGATGGTCATGCTGCTGCGTGGCTTTGCCGACGCCATCATGATGCGTACCCAGCTGGCTGCCGCAACCGGCGGCTCCGAAGGCTATCTGCCGCCTGAACACTATGACCAGATCTTCACCGCTCACGGTGTGATCATGATCATCTTCATGGCGATGCCGTTCTTCACCGGCCTGATGAACCTGGCGGTTCCTCTGCAGATCGGTGCACGTGACGTTGCCTTCCCGTTCCTGAACTCCCTGAGCTTCTACCTGCTGCTGGCAGGCGTGCTGCTGGTCAACATCTCGCTGGGTGTTGGTGAATTCGCCAAGACCGGCTGGGTTGCCTATCCGCCGCTCGCGGGCATTCAGTACAGCCCTGGGGTGGGTGTCGACTACTACATCTGGGCGCTACAGCTATCCGGATTGGGTACGACGCTTACCGGCGTGAACTTCCTCGTCACCGTGATGAAGATGCGCGCACCTGGCATGAAACTGATGGACATGCCGATCTTCACCTGGACCTGCACCTGGGCCAACGTACTGATCGTCGCTTCGTTCCCGATCCTGACTGCTGCACTCGCTCTGCTGACTGTTGACCGTTATCTGGACTTCCACATCTTCACCAACGAGCTTGGTGGGAACCCGATGATGTACGTCAACCTGTTCTGGGCGTGGGGTCACCCTGAGGTTTACATCCTGATCCTGCCGGCCTTCGG
This sequence comes from Pseudomonas sp. CIP-10, assembly GCF_020911845.1. NCBI lineage: Bacteria > Pseudomonadati > Pseudomonadota > Gammaproteobacteria > Pseudomonadales > Pseudomonadaceae > Pseudomonas > Pseudomonas sp. CIP-10. The sequence goes on from NZ_CP087160.1 coordinate 979,745, forward strand.
CGTGTTCTCGGAAGTCACTTCGACGTTCTCTGGCAAACGCCTGTTCGGCCACCACTCGATGATTTACGCATCGGGCGCGATCGCCATCCTCGGCTTTGCTGTATGGCTGCACCACTTCTTCACCATGGGTGCCGGCGCCAGCGTCAACACCTTCTTCGGCCTGGCGACGATGCTGATCTCCATTCCGACCGGTGTGAAGCTGTTCAACTGGCTGTTCACCATGTACCAAGGCCGTGTGCGCTTCACCGCACCGATGCTCTGGACCCTGGGCTTCATGGTCACCTTCTCCATCGGTGGCATGACCGGCGTACTGCTGGCCGTTCCGGGTGCTGACTTCGTCCTGCACAACAGCCTGTTCGTAATTGCGCACTTCCACAACGTGATCATCGGTGGCGCGGTATTCGGCTACATCGCCGGTTTCGCCTTCTGGTTCCCGAAAGCCTTCGGCTTCACCCTGAACGAGAAGTGGGGCAAAGCTGCCTTCTGGTTCTGGCTGTCGGGCTTCTACGTTGCGTTCATGCCGCTGTACGCCCTGGGCTTCATGGGCATGACCCGTCGTCTGAACCACTCCGACAACCCACTGTGGGAACCCTACCTGTACGTAGCCGTTGTCGGCGCCGTGCTGATCCTGTTCGGTATCGCTTGCCAGCTGATCCAGATCTTCGTTTCGGTCCGCGACCGCAACCAGAACCTGGACGTGACCGGCGACCCATGGGGCGGCCGTACCCTGGAATGGTCGACTTCTTCGCCACCTCCGTTCTACAACTTCGCTCACATGCCTGAGAAAGTTGGCCTGGACTGCTGGCACGAAGCCAAGGAAGCGGGCGTTGCGTACAAGGCCCCGGCCAAGTACGAAGCCATCCACATGCCGAGCAACACTGCTACCGGTCTGTTCATGGGCCTGTTCCTGACCGTCTTCGGCTTCGCCTTCATCTGGCACATCTGGTGGCTGGTGGGCGCGAGCCTGGTTGCAACCATCGCTGTCTTCGTTCGCCACGCTGCACGTGACGACCAGGGCTACATGGTTCCGGCCGAAGAAGTGGCGCGCATCGAAGGCGAGCGTATGAAAGCGCTGGCCAAAGCAGGTGCTCTGCCTGCCGGCGCACGTGTCGAATCGTTTGAGCGGGTGTAATCAATGTCCAGTCAAGTAATGCACGGCGGCGCTGCTCATGGTCACGACCATGGGCATGACGACCACCACCACGACTCGGGCCAGATGACCGTACTGGGCTTCTGGCTGTACCTGATGACCGACTGCATCCTGTTTGCGTCGCTCTTCGCCACCTACGCGGTGCTGTCCGGCAGTTTTGCCGGCGGCCCGTCGGGTCATGACATCTTCCAGCTCGATTTCGTAGCTGTTGAAACGCTGTTCCTGCTGCTGTCCTCGATCACCTTCGGCTTCGCCATGCTGAAGATGTTCGATGGCAAGAAAGCAGGTGTACTGGGCTGGTTGGCTGTGACCTTCCTGTTCGGTGCAGGCTTCATCGCGATGGAAATCTATGAGTTCCATCACCTGATCAGCGAGGGCTTCGGCCCGCAGCGCAGTGGCTTCCTGTCGGGCTTCTTCGCCCTGGTAGGTACCCACGGTCTGCACGTGACTGCTGGTCTGATCTGGATGGCAATCATGATGTACCAGATCAACAAGCACGGCATCACGCCGACCGCCAAGACCCGCATGAGCTGCCTGAGCCTGTTCTGGCACTTCCTGGACGTGGTCTGGATCTGCGTATTCACCGTCGTTTACCTGCTGGGGGTTCTGTAATGGCTAACGCACACGACACTCATCACGAAGGTAATCACGGCAGCGTCAAGTCGTACATGATCGGTTTTGTACTGTCGATCATCCTGACTGCGATCCCGTTCGGCCTGGCCATGACTGCCAGCCTGCCGAAGAACCTGACCGTTCTGATCATTGTTGCCATGGCCGTGATCCAGGTAGTTGTTCACCTGGTTTACTTCCTGCACATGGACCGCTCGAAAGAGCAACGCAACAACGTTTCGACGTTCCTGTTCACCACCCTGGTGATCGCTCTGCTTGTCGGCCTGTCGCTGTGGATCATGTTCAGCATCCACTTCGAAATGTTGGCCAAGTGAGGTAAGACTGCATGTCCGTTAAGCACTTTATCCAAATCACCAAACCGGGGATCATTTTCGGTAACGTGCTTTCCGTGGCAGGCGGTTTCTTCCTTGCCTCGAAGGGCCATGTGGATTTCGCCCTGTTCCTGGCGGTGGTGATCGGTACTTCGCTGGTGGTTGCGTCCGGATGCGTGTTCAACAACTGCATCGACCGTGACATCGACCATAAGATGGAGCGCACCAAGAACCGTGTCATGGTTCAGGGCGGCATGTCGCTGCCCCTCGCGCTGATCTACGCCACCCTGCTCGGGGTGGCGGGTTTCAGCCTGCTGTATGTCCAGGCCAACCCGCTGTCTGCGTTCTGCGCACTGATTGGCTTTGTCGTCTACGTCGGCTTCTACAGCCTGTGGCTGAAGCGTAAATCGGTGCACGGCACCTTGGTCGGCAGCCTGTCCGGTGCCATGCCTCCGGTGATCGGCTACTGCGCCGTGAGCAACAGCTTCGACCTGGCTGCGGTAACCCTGCTGGTGATGTTCAGCCTTTGGCAAATGCCGCACAGCTTTGCCATCGCGATCTTCCGCTTCAAGGATTACAGCGCTGCCAACATTCCGGTCCTGCCGGTGGCACGTGGCATCCTCGCGGCGAAGAAGCAGATCGTGCTGTACGTGCTGGCCTTTGTGCTCGCCACCTTGATGCTTACCCTCGGCGGTTACGCCGGCCTCGGCTACCTGGCTGTGGCAGCTGCCATGGGCCTGTACTGGCTGTACATGGCCTGGGGTGGTTACAAGGCCGAGGACGACAGCAAGTGGGCCCGCAAGGTGTTCGGCTTCTCCATCCTTACCGTCACTGCCCTGAGCGTGATGATGGGTGTGGACAGCCAGACCGCTGCGGATGTGCTGATGACCTACGCACGCTGAAACTGCTGCCTGTTTCACGAAAACCCCGGCCACTGTGCCGGGTTTTTTTTTGGGTATTTTTCCTGTGCCGGCCTCTTCGCGGGTAAACCCGCTCCTACAAGGTTCCTGTAGGAGCGGGTTTACCCGCGAAGAGGCCAGCACAGGAAAATATAAATCTCTGATTTTCAAACAATAGATCTGAAAAGTTTTAACAAAACAGGAAATTATCCTTTACAAGGATCCTGTTTCGGCACTATCTTCTGATTCAGGCCGCCACATCGGCCAACGTCGCTCGGACGGTTCCGGGCGCTTACGTCCTCAGAGGAAGCCATGGCCAACCCAGGTTCGCCGCGCCGCTTTGCGCGCATCGATCGTCTCCCCCCTTACGTCTTCAACATCACTGCCGAGCTCAAGATGGCCGCCCGCCGCCGTGGCGAGGACATCATCGACCTGAGCATGGGCAACCCCGATGGCGCCACCCCGCCGCACATCGTCGAGAAGCTGGTACAGGTCGCCCAACGTGAAGACACCCACGGCTACTCCACCTCGCGCGGCATCCCGCGCCTGCGCCGGGCCATCTCCAACTGGTACAAGGACCGCTACGAGGTCGACATCGACCCGGAAAGCGAAGCCATCGTTACCATCGGCTCGAAAGAGGGCCTGGCCCACCTGATGCTGGCCACCCTCGACCAGGGCGATACGGTGCTGGTGCCCAACCCCAGCTACCCGATCCACATCTACGGCGCAGTGATCGCCGGTGCCCAGGTGCGTTCGGTGCCGCTGGTGCCGGGTGTGGACTTCTTCAACGAGCTTGAGCGGGCCATTCGCGAGTCCATCCCCAAGCCGAAGATGATGATCCTGGGCTTCCCGTCCAACCCGACCGCGCAGTGCGTGGAGCTGGACTTCTTCGAGCGCGTGGTGGCCCTGGCCAAGCAGTACAACGTACTGGTGGTGCATGACCTGGCCTATGCCGATATCGTCTACGACGGCTGGAAAGCCCCGTCGATCATGCAGGTGCCGGGTGCCAAGGACATTGCGGTGGAATTCTTCACCCTGTCCAAGAGCTACAACATGGCCGGCTGGCGCATCGGCTTCATGGTCGGCAACCCCGAGCTGGTCAACGCCCTTGCGCGGATCAAGAGCTACCACGACTATGGCACCTTCACCCCGCTACAGGTTGCAGCCATTGCCGCGCTGGAAGGCGACCAACAGTGCGTGCGCGACATTGCCGAGCAGTATCGCCAGCGTCGCAACCTGCTGGTCAAAGGGCTGCACGAACTGGGCTGGATGGTCGAGAACCCCAAGGCGTCGATGTACGTGTGGGCAAAGATCCCGCCGGAGTATGCGCACCTGGGTTCGCTGGAGTTCTCCAAGAAGCTGTTGGCCGAGGCCAAGGTCTGCGTGTCGCCGGGGATCGGTTTTGGTGACTATGGGGACGACCATGTGCGCTTTGCGTTGATCGAGAACCAGGACCGTATTCGCCAGGCCATCCGCGGGATCCGGCAAATGTTCCGGGCTGATGGCTTGGCTCGCAAGTAAGCCCATTGGGGCTGCGAAGCAGCCCCAACTGCCTCTTGGGTGAGCTTTCCGCCTGCCTTCTGGTTACCCCTACGCCTACCGTCAGCACTCATTTCTCACCAAAGAGATCCCCCCATGAGTGTCTTCACCGCCTACTTCTGCGGCACTGGCTCGCACCGTTTCGACGACGCCAATCCCAACTTCTGGAATGGCGAGCTGGTCTCGACCCTGGCCAGCAACGACCAGAGCCGGGAATTTGCCCACTGGATCGCCGTCGACGGCCCAGGCAGCGGCAACCTTCAGGATGACAACCTGTTCGTCGAACCCGGCGGCTATTTCAACTGGACCGGCCAGCTGTTTGGTCGCGGCTGGGAGGAGAACGTCAACCATGTGCTGCAGGTCATCAAAGGCGAAAGCAGTTGGCGGCGCACCAAACTCAGTGAGCAAGAATACGAGCGGCTGAAAGCTGCCGGCGTGCCCATTCCGGACGTGTCTTCCTCCGCCTCATGGTTATGGCGAACCTACGACTATGGCGATCGCCACCCGACCCCGCAGGAACTGCAGGAGCGCATCATCAGCATGTTCCGCAAACCGCGCCTGCCAACCCAGGTCAACCTGGTGGGCTGGAGCAGGGGAGGGATCAGCTGCCACATGCTGGCCAATGCCATGGCGCAAGACCCGGTATTGCGGGGCATACCGGTGAACATATTTGCCATCGACCCGGTGCCTGGCGTCGGTAACGTGCAAGCCGAACGCGTAACGCTGGCGGATAACGTCAAAGAGTACGTAGGCTTCTACTCGAGGGATGAACGCTCCAAAGGTTTTGCCTGCGTGATCCCTTCGGTCGCCAAAGGGACACGGATATGCGTTTACCCGATGCCGGGCCGCCATGCCACGCTGGTGGGCAACGCCTCGGCTGATGGCGCAGGCGATGGCAAGGTGCTGATCGAACCTGGGCTGATCGTTCGCCACTTTGCCGAGGTTTGCCTGACCCGCTGGGGCGTGCGCCTGGACAAACGTCTGGCCTTGAGCAGCAGCCAGTTGATGAAGTATCACCAGGTCATGGCGGCTGCCGACAGGCAGTATCAGGCCATGCGCAGTAAGTCCTACACGGTAGTCACCGAGGGCGATAAGAATGATCGTCTGGTGCATTGTGGGGAGGTGCATACGCAGTTCAGCAAGGTACAGGGAGGTAACTACAAGCCGAGCGCAGGCCTGGGTTTACAACGCTGGGACGCTGAAACCTACCAGCCCATCTGCTAGCTGAAAGGGGGCGGCCGGTGAAGGCACTGGTCGCCCTTGTTCAGTGGCCGGATCAGCGGCAATTTTTTTTGCATTCCCCCTCTATCCAGCGGCCCCTGGTTGGATTAAAAATGGCGCCGCGGGCCAGCCCCGATAACAACCACCTTCCCTCCGTGACATCATGTCTGAATATAACCCTTGCCTTGACTGCGGCGCCTGCTGCGGGTACTTCCGTGTGTCCTTCTTCTGGGGCGAATGCCAGTCTGCCGGGGGCGTAGTGCCGGACGACCTGGTGGTACAGATCAACCCCACGCGCGTTGCCATGATCGGCACCGATGCCAAGCCCTGCCGCTGCGTCAGCCTTGAGGGCGAGATCGGTAAAGAGGTGGCTTGTACGATTTACGCCAACCGTTCCAGCCCGTGCCGCGAGTTTGATGCGTCGTGGGAGGGTGGGGTGCATAACCCGAGCTGTGATGATGCGCGGGCGGCGTATGGTTTGCCGCCGCTGACCCCGCCAGAGGCCAACGAGCCGCATTGGCCGGATGATGGGGCTGAGGTGGCCTGAGGTATCAATCAGCCTGACTCGGTCGATGTGGAGCCTTGCGTCGCGAAAGGGCCGCACAGCGGCCCCAGGCATCAGCGGCACCGCGAGAATTGCCAGGGCTGCTTTGCAGCCCTTTCGCGACGCAAGGCCGCTCCCACAGGTAGCGTGCAAGGCTCCTGGCCTGTGGTGAACCTGCCGGCGACGGGCTGCAAAGCAGCCCGAGATGCCTGAACCCTGCACTTGACGTTAAACTGTCATCTCCCCAGCAATGGACAGGAGATCCGGCGTGACCCCACCCCGCAGTTTCCCCAGTGACCTCTGCCTCGACAGCCCACGCCTGCAACTGCGCCCCATGCGCCATGCCGATGCCGCGCAGTGGCTGGCGATCATGGCCGACCCCGAGGTCATGCGCTATTGGCACCATGCACCCTGGCAAGACCTGGCCGAGGCCGAAAGCGCTCTGGCCGCCGACCGCGAAGCCTATGCCAATGGCGACCAACTCAAGCTCGGCATGTACCGCCGCGACAACGGCGAACTGATCGGCATGGTCCAGCTGTTCAACATCGACGACATTTCCCGCCGTGGCGAAATCGGCTACTGCCTGGCTAGCGCCGTGCAGGGCAGGGGCTACATGGACGAAGCACTCACCTGCTTCATCGACTACCTCGCCCACACCCTGCACATGCGCCGTCTGGAAGGCGAAATCGATCCGCGCAACCAAGGCTCGGCACGCACCCTGGAGCGCCAGGGTTTTGTGCTGGAAGGCACCTTGCGGGCGCGCTGGTGCGTGGCGGGTGAGCTGTCCGACTCTGGCATCTACGGCTTGTTGCTCGAACCACCTGTTGCATAGTCTTACGGCGAATAGCTACTATTCGGGAACAATTCTCACTTGTGTCCCGGTGCCCCATGCCCGTAGCCGACTCACCGAGCCCGTACCCGCTTGAACAGCTGTACAGCGAGCACCATGGCTGGCTTTTCAGCTGGCTACGTCGCAAGCTGCGTTGTTCGCACAGCGCAGCCGATCTGGCCCAGGACACCTTCGTGCGCATTCTGGCCTCGCGTGATGCCTTGCTGGGCATGCGCGAGCCACGCGCCTACCTCAGTACCACTGCACGCCGCCTGTTGATCGACCGGGTGCGCCGACAGCAAATCGAAGAGGCCTACCTCAGCGAACTTGCCTTGGCTGCCGAGGTGCTGGAGGGGCACCAGTCGCCCGAAAGCATCCTCATCACCCTCGAAGCGCTGGAGCAGATCGCTTTTCTGCTGGAAGGCCTGCACGTGAATGCCCGCGAGGCCTTCGTCGGTTACTACCTGGACGACCTGACCCAGCCTCAGATTGCCAAACGCCTGCACATTTCCCCGCGGATGGTGCGCAAGTACCTGGCCCAGGCCCTGATCCATTGCCACCGCACGCTGGACATTGCCGAACCGTGAATCCCTCGCGTATCGAACAGGAAGCTGCCGAATGGGCCCTGTGCCTGGGCGAGGGTGAACTGGATGCCGACGAGGCGCGTGAGTTCGACGCCTGGCTGCAGGCCGACCCACGCCACGGCGCCACCTTGCGCCGCATGCAAGGGGTGATCAGCCAGGTGCAGGCACTGCGCGAGCAACGCGGGTCGGTGGGCGCGGGGCTGCGCGCCGGCGTACAGGTTTCGGCTCCAGGCTCGGGCGCACGGCGCACTTTGCTCGGTTTGGCCCTGGCAATCTCCTTGCTGGGCACACTGAGCCTTTCCGGTGGAACGCCGCGCGACTGGCTGGCCGACTTGCATACCGCGCCGGCGGAGTGGCGCAGCCAAACCCTGGCAGATGGCTCGCAGCTGACCTTGGCCGGCAACTCTGCAGTGGATGTCGAGTTCAGCACTGGCGAGCGGCGCATCCGCCTGCTGCATGGCCAGGTGCTGGTGGATGTCAGCCATGACCCAACGCGACCCTTCGTGATACAGACCGACGAAGGCAGCTTCAAGGCCCTGGGTACGCGCTTCGTGGTCAGCCAAGGCCACGCTCGCAGCGAGCTGACCATGCTTGAGTCCCGGGTCGAGGCGCGCACTGCCGTGTCCGGCGATCAGTTGGTCGTGGGCCCGGGCGAGCGGGCATGGGTGGCGCGTGACGGGCTTGGCCCGTTGCCGGCCATCGACCCGGCGCGGGTCGATCGGGCCTGGCAGCATCACCAGTTGGTGGCCGACGGCGTACCGCTCGACCAGGTGCTCGATGCCTTGGCCGAGCAACGCCGTGGCGTGCTGCGCTTCGACCGCCAGGCAATGCAGGCGATCAAGGTGTCGGCGGTACTGCCGCTGGATGACAGCGAAAGAGCCCTGCGCCTGCTGGCCGAGGCGCTGCCGATTCGTATCGGCGGCGTTGGCCGCTGGTGGACCACGGTCGAGCCCGTCTCACGAGAAAATTGATCCAGGTGGTTCCGCTTCTGCGCAGTGGCCCGTCAGACAAGAGGCCAACCGATCAAGAACAAGGAGCCGATCCACCATGCGCCGATTCCCTGGCCACCCCGTCCTCAGCCCGCTAGCCCTGGCCCTGCGCCTTTCCTGGGCCGGGCTGGCCCTGTCCGTTGCGGCCCTGCCGGCCGTCGCCGAGGAGGCCGCCCGCCGCAGCTTCGAAGTGCCCGCCGGCAACCTCGCCCAGGCGCTTGGCAGCTATGCCCAGCAAGCCGCCGTGTCGCTGGCCTTCACCCCTGAAGCACTGGCCGGCCTGCAAAGCAACGGCTTGCATGGCCTGTATTCGGTGGACAGCGGTTTCGCCGTGCTGCTGGCCGGCAGTGGCTACCGGGTAGAGCGTAGCGATAACGGCTACCGGCTGGTGGCCGAGCCGCAAGCGGCGGTGAGCAGTGAGGCGATGGAACTTGGCGTGACCACAGTAGCCGGGCAGGGCATGGGCCAGAGTACCGAGAACACCGGCTCCTACGCACCGGGCCTGATCAGCGTTGGCTCCAAGACCCCGACCAGCTTGCGCCAGACGCCGCAATCGGTGTCGACCGTGACTCGCCAGCTGATTGAAGACCAGCAACTGACCGACATCAACCAGGCGATGAAAGTGACGCCGGGCATCGTCACCCAGAGCACCACCTTCCGCACCCAGGACTTCCTCTCGCGTGGTTTCAGTATCCAGAACCTGCAGATCGACGGCGCCGCACCGCAGGCGCTGGGCACCGCCATGGGTTCGTTCTATTCGTCGAACATCTTCGAACTGGCCGAGTTCGACCACATCGAGGTACTGCGTGGTACTGCTGCGTTGTATGGTGGCTCGGGTGACCCGGGTGGCATCATCAACATGGTGCGCAAGCGGCCGACTTCCTTTAACCAGCTGAAGCTGACCCTGTCGGCCGGTAGCTGGGACAACTATCGCCAGGAGTTCGACCTGTCCGGCCCGCTGGGCTGGGATGGCCGCGTGCGCGGTCGCCTGGTGATGTCCAACACCGATCGCCAGTATTTCACCGACAACCGCGCCACCGAGCGGCCGTTGGTGTATGGCGTGCTGGAGGCGGACGTTACGGACGACACCATGCTCACCTTCGGCGCTCGCTACAACAAATCCCACGAAACTGGCAGCAACAGTGCGGTGCCGCGCTACAGCAATGGTGCTGACCTGAACCTGCCACGGCATACCGGCCTGACCAAGAATTGGGCCTACCTCGACGCCACCGCGCGCGAGTACTTCGCCAAGGTGGACCACCGATTCAACGACGACTGGAAGCTTAACCTCAGCTACACCAACACTTGGGACCTTGGGCTGTTCAAGACGGCGACCACCCTGAATGCAGTAGACCCGGTGACCAATACCGGGGCGACCTGGTACGGCACCTCGACCCGCCAGGAGAACGAGCAGCACCTGTATGACGGTAACGTCTCTGGCCACTTCCAGGCCTTTGGTCTGGACCATGAAGTGGTCTTCGGCGCCGACTACCAGAAGATCGACAGCCGGTGGCTGGGCACTGCGCCTTATGCCGCCTCGGGCGCGCCGGCCAACGTGTTCGACCCCGACAGCTCGGCATTCGACGACCCCGGCAACGGGCGTGACTACAAGCGCGACTACAGCCCCAACTCGCAACGTCAGTACGGCCTGTACGGCAGCCTGCGTTTGCAGCTGGCCGAACCCCTGCACCTGATTGTCGGTGCGCGTGCACAGCGTTTCCACTTTTGGCAGACCTACACCAACAACCTGACCTCGCCAGCAAGTATCTCCAGCCCGGAGCAGCGTATAGGCACGAAGGTCACCCCGTTCGGTGGCCTGGTCTACGACCTTGACGATCAATGGTCGACATACGTCAGCTATTCGGAAATCTACAAACCGCAGTCCAGCCGAATCAGCGGCCCTGCGCAAAGCGGTTCGCCGCTTGAGCCCATGACCGGCAAAACCTACGAAACCGGCCTCAAGGGTGAGTTGTTCAACGGCGCACTCAACGCCAGCGTGGCGCTGTACTACAGCACCCGCGAAAACGAAGCGGTGCAAGACCCGAACTTCCTGGCCACCAACGCCGGCTTCTCGGGCAGCTGCTGCTATGTGTCCAACGGTAAGGTGGTGAGCAAGGGCATCGACATGGAGCTGTCTGGCGAGCTGCTGCCGGACTGGATGCTGGTGGGGGGCTACACCTTCAACCTGAACCGCAACCGCAGCGCCGATGCACCGCTGAGCACGGTGATGCCAAAGCACCTGTTCAAGCTGTACAGCACCTACCGGCTGCCGGGTATCCTCAGCGACTTCAAGGTCGGCGGCGGCGTGCAGGTGCAAAGCGCCACGTACATGAGCGGTACAGTGAATCGCTACGACAGCAGCGGCGCGCTGGTTGAGCGAAACGTACCGTTCGACTTCGACCAGAGCGGCTATGCGATCTGGAACGCGTTGGTCGAATACCGTGTCGATGATCACTGGAACGTCACGCTCAACGGCAACAACCTGTTCGACAAGAAGTACTACGAAACTGTGGGTACTTCGACCTATGGCAACTACTATGGTGAACCACGCAACTTCATGGTGACCCTGCGCGGCACCTATTGAGGGTTTGGAAGCGGGGCAGGGCCTGGGTTAAGGTCGTAGGCTGTCCCGTTTCTCTCAGGAATCCCCTTTGCCCGCTTTCTACCTGAGTATCAGCCTGCTGCTGTATTTGCTCGCCCTGTTCTTCGATGGCGCGCTGATGAGCGGCGAGCGTCATATGCCGGCCCTGCAGATGCTGCTGTACGGGCCATGGGGCATGCCGTTCGGCTTGTACCAATGGTTTGCCAATCCGCTGCTGGCACTGGCCATCCTGGCTCATCGGCGGTTTCGCCGGCTGGCCTTGCTGGCCGGGCTTGGTGCGGCGTATCTGGCTGCCAGCAGTTTTGGCATCGACCGCTTGCCGGATAACCGCAGCTATGAGTTTCATGACCTTACCGGTTTTGGTGCTGGCTTCTACCTGTGGCTGGTAGCGATGGTAGTGTTTTGCCTGGGGCAAGCCTGGTTTTGCTGGAAGGCGCGAAGGGCTGACGACATGCCAGGCTGGAACTGGCTTGATGTCGCCTTGATTGCTGCCCTGGGGGTAACGTTGTATGCAGCGACGCAAATGCCCTCGCTGCGCTTCGAGCCAGGCAAGGTGCTGATGCCTCCGGAGCAGCCGCAGACGCTTTGATACCCACAAGGAGGGTTAGCATGATCAAGCATTACCTGGCAGGCCTGGCACTGGCCTGCGTGCTACCGGTAGCGTTGGCGGACGATTACACGGCGGCCTACGGGCAGTGCATGGACAAGGCCTCCAGCACCGTGGCCATGAGCGCGTGCATCGGGGCCGAAACGCAAGTGCAGGACCAGCGCTTGAACCGGGTGTACAAGCAGCTGATGGGCAAGCTGGATGCCGGGCAACAGAAGAGCCTGCGGGATGTGCAGCGCAAGTGGCTGGCCTACCGTGATGGCAATTGCCAGTTCCATGTACAGGCCAGTGGTGGGACCCTGGCGCAGCTGGAAGGTGGCAGCTGCATGATGGACATGACCCGCGACCGAGCTGCGGAGCTGGAGCGGGTGCTTAGCCCTGGGCAGTAGCGCCTGTTCAGGCATGATTGGCCCACATTTGCAGGCGCGGGTTCAGCCGCGAACACCGGCTTTGCCGGTGTCATGCTCCGCGTTGCCTTCTTCGCGGGTGAACCCGCTCCTACAGGGCACTGCAGGGTGCTGGTTCTATTTACGCGGTTGGCGCAGCGCCCGGGCCTTGAGGTACTCGCGCACCTCCACGGCATCCCCGGCAAACTCGATGCGCTCGGCCTTGGCTGCGCGCTGGTAGGCATACATCGGGTCGTAGTACTCGTTCAGCAAGCCTTCGATCCAGCCCCGGTGCAGGTCTACTGCGCCGCTGCGCTGCTGCTCTTGCAGGGCTTCGCGCAGCATCTCGGACAAGCGCTGATGGCGCTCTCCACCCAAACGCTTGTAGATGTTGGCCATGCTCTGCAGCATGCGCTCGGCAAACAGCCGGGGACCGTCTTCTTCGCCATGCACGGCCTTGAACTCGGCGCTCAGGTTGACCACGTAGTCGCGCAGGATGCGCTCCACGCGGTTGGTGAAGCTGTCTTCAAGCCACACCAGCGGGTAATGCTGCATGCCTTGGTACAACTCCAGCGGCACCGTGCAGCTGCCAACAATGCGGCCTTCATCTTCCAGCACAAACTGCCCGATACCGCGGGCGCGCTTTTTCAGCACGTCGATTGCCAGCTGGTTTTCAAAGTCGATCTGCGCCGGTTGCGCCGTGGCGCGCTTGCCGAAACTGGAGCCGCGATGGTTGGCGTGGCCTTCAAGGTCCAGCACGTTGTCCAACTGGTGCAGCACATCGGTCTTGCCGGTACCGGTCAGTCCACCGACCAGTACGAAATCACATTGCTCTACCGCTTGCTGGGTAGTCTCCAGCAAGAAGGTACGCATGGCCTTGTAGCCGCCTTTGACACGCGGGTACTGAATACCCGCCTCATCGCGCAGCCAGCCCTGCACGATCTGCGAACGCAGGCCGCCACGGAAGCAGTACAGGTAACCGTCAGGGTGCGCCTTGGCAAACGCTGCCCAGGCCTCCAGGCGGGCTTGCTTGGTGGTGCCACTGACCAGCTGGTGGCCCAGGGCGATGGCGGCGGCCTGGCCCTGCTGCTTGTAGCAGGTGCCGACCTTCTGCCGCTCCTGGTCGTTCATCAGCGGCAGGTTTACTACGCCAGGGAAGGCGCCTTTGGCGAATTCGACGGGGGCGCGCATGTCCATCATCGGCACGTCGTCGAGGAACAGCTGACGGAAGTCGGTGCAGTCGGGGCGCATCAGATCACCTCGACCGCATGGCTCTGTCGCTCGACCAGCTTGCCGATCGGAGACAGTTTCAGGCCCAGTTCGGCAGCCACGGCGAGGAACTCGGTTTCACCCTCCGGGGCAACAGCAACCAGCAAGCCACCGCTGGTCTGCGGATCGCACAGCAGGTGCTTCTGGTCGTCGCTGAGGGCGCCGATCTTGTGCCCGTAGCTGTCGTAGTTGCGCAGGGTTCCACCGGGGATGCAGCCTTCGGCCAGGTAGTGGTCGACGCTAGGCAGGCGTGGCACGGCGGCGTAGTTCAGGTGCGCGGTGAGGCCGCTGCCTTCGGCCAGCTCGACCAGGTGGCCGAGCAGGCCGAAGCCGGTGACGTCGGTCATGGCCTTGACCCCGTCCAGCTTGCCGAAGCGGCTGCCGGGCGTGTTGAGGGTGCACATCCAGTCACGGGCCAGGCCTTGGTCTTGCACGCGCAGCTTGGCCTTCTTTTCGGCGGTGGTGAGGATGCCGATGCCCAGGGGCTTGGTCAGGTACAGCTGGCAGCCCGCGCTGGCAGTGTCGTTGCGTTTGAGGTGGCGTTTATTGACCACGCCGGTGACGGCCAGGCCAAAGATCGGCTCAGGCGCGTCGATCGAGTGGCCGCCGGCCAGCGGGATACCCGCTTCGGCACACACTGCGCGGCCGCCGCGGATGACTTCGCGGGCGACTTCCGGCGGCAGCACGTTGACCGGCCAGCCGAGGATGGCAATGGCCATCAGCGGGTCGCCGCCCATGGCATAGATGTCGCTGATGGCGTTGGTGGCGGCAATGCGACCGAAGTCGTAAGGGTCATCGACGATCGGCATGAAAAAGTCGGTGGTCGAAACCACGCCGCGCTCGTCGTCCAGCGCGTACACTGCTGCATCGTCGCGCGAGGCATTGCCGACCCACAGTTTCGGGTCCAGGGCCTGGGTGCCGCTTTCGGCGAGGATCACGTCCAGCACCTTGGGGGAGATCTTGCAGCCACAGCCGGCGCCATGGCTGTACTGGGTCAGGCGAATCGGCTCGCTCATATGCACCTCTGCAGGTCAAATTGTTGCGCGATTGTAGCAAAGCTGGCCTTTAGGCCCTTGCCTCTTATAATTCCCGGTGTCGGCAAATGTGTCGGCACTTCCCCGCTATTGAACCGGAGAACACCCATGCTCAACCGCCCCCTGGCGCTTGCCGCCGGCCTCGTGCTGTCTTGCTGTGCCGCTGTCGTTCAGGCCGCCGAAACCCTGCGTGTCAGCGCCATCCCCGACGAAGCGCCGACCGAGCTGCAGCGCAAGTTCAAGCCTTTGGGTGAATACCTGGCCAAGCAACTGGGCATGGAGGTGAAGTTCGTACCCGTGGCCGACTACCCGGCGGTGGTGGAGTCGCTGGCCGCAGACCGTCTCGACCTGGCCTGGCTGGGGGGCTTCACGTTCGTTCAGGTGCACCTGAAGGACCCGACCGCCACGCCACTGGTACAGCGTGAGCAGGACGCTCAGTTCACGTCCAAGTTCATCACCGCCAACCCCGACGTGAAAAGCCTGACCGACCTGAAGGGCAAGTCGTTTGCCTTCGGTTCCATTTCGTCCACCTCGGGCAGCCTGATGCCGCGTTACTTCATGCTCAAGCAGGACAATATCAAGCCTGAAGAGTACTTCAGCCGCGTGGCCTATTCTGGCGCCCATGATGCCACCGTGGCCTGGGTACAGGCTGGCAAGGTCGAGGGTGGCGTGCTGAACGCCAGCGTGTGGCAAAAGCTGGTGGATGCCGGCAAGGTCGACACCACCAAGGTGAAGGTGTTCGCCACCACCCCGACCTACTTCGACTACAACTGGACCGTGCGCGGCAACATGGACCCGGCGTTGAAACAGAAAATCAAGAAAGCCTTCCTGGACCTTGACCCGAGCAACCCGGAGCACAAGGCGATCCTGGACCTGCAGGCCGCCAGCCGCTTCATCGAGACCAAGCCTGAGAACTACAAGGGCACCGAACAAGCTGCACGCGAGGCCGGCCTGCTCAAGTGACAGCTTCGAATGCGGCAATCCATCTTCACGGTGCCAGCCTGCGCCATGGCCAGGTACGCGCGCTTGACGCGGTGAGCCTGCGGATCGCGCAGGGCGAGCGTGTCGCCATCATCGGGCCGTCGGGGGCGGGCAAGTCCAGCTTGCTGCACCTGATGGCCACGGCCGTTCAGCCCACCAGTGGGCGCCTGGAGTTGCTTGGCGAGCAGCCTTGGGCGCTGTCGGCAAGGGCACGCCAGCGACTGCGCGCGCAGGTTGGCCTGGTGCATCAGGCGCCGCCTTTGCCACCGCGTCAGCGGGTAGTGACCGCAGTGCTGGCGGGTCGCCTGGGGCAGTGGGGTACGCTGCGCGGCTTGCTCAACCTGCTGTACCCCAGCGATGTACCGGGGGCGCGCCAGGTGTTGGCCGAACTGGGCCTGGCCGACAAGCTGTTCGTGCAGTGTGGGCAGTTGTCCGGTGGCCAGTTGCAGCGGGTGGGCATTGCTCGGGCGTTGTACCAGCGCCCGCAGGTGCTGCTGACCGACGAACCGGTGTCGGCCATGGACCCGGTGTTGGCCGACCACAGCCTGGCCTTGCTCAATCGCCATGCCCAAGCGACTGGCGTGACGTTGGTGGCGAGCCTGCACGCCGTAGAGCTCGCGCTGGCGCATTTTCCGCGGGTGATTGGCATTCGGGAAGGGCAGGTTGTGTTCGACTGCCCGGCCGAAGCGGTCACCGAGCAACTGCTGGACGCGCTATACGCCAACGAACAACTGGCTCCGCCGCCCACCCAGGGGACGACCCTGACTGTGCAGATTCCGCGATGCTGAAGGCCGACGCCCGCGACCCGGCGCTGCTGCCGCGGTTGCTGCTGGCCCTGTTGGCGGTGGCAGTACTGTGGCCGGCTATCCAGACAAGCGAACTGAACCCCGGGGTGCTGTTGCAGGCGGACAACCGTCAGCAGATTGCCAGCTTTACCAGCGCCTTCTGGCCGCCGGCACATGATGCCGATTTTCTTGCACTGCTGTATGAAGCCACCTTGCAGACCCTGGCCGTGGCGACTGCCGGCATGGCGCTGGCGTTGTTGTTGGCGATCCCGGCTGGCTTGCTGGCCAGCCGTGCCTTGTCCTTGCGTGCTGCTTCACGCGGCGGGCGGGCCGGGTTGTGGTCGCGACTGTTGCGCCTGCCGGTGCGTGGGCTGCTGATTTTCCTGCGTAGCGTGCCGGAGATCGTCTGGGCGTTGCTGTTCGTGCGCGCCGTGGGGCTGGGGCCGACGGCGGGCGTACTGGCTATCGCCATCACCTACAGTGGCATGCTCGGCAAGGTCTATGCCGAAATCTTCGAGTCGGTCGACCAGCGCCCGGCGCATGCCTTGTTGCAGGCGGGCAGTGGCCGGCTGGCGGCGTTTTTCTACGGCATCCTGCCCAATGCTGCCTCCGAAGTGGTGTCGTACACCGTGTACCGCTGGGAGTGCGCGGTGCGGGCTTCGGTGGTGATGGGCTTTGTCGGTGCTGGCGGGCTGGGCCAGCAGATCGACCTGTCGATGCGCATGTTTGCGGGTGCGCAAGTAGCGAGCATGCTGTTGACGTTCTTGCTGCTGGTGATCCTGGCCGACCTGCTCAGCCGCCTGCTGCGCTGGAGGCTGGCATGAACCGGGTGATCAATTGGGTGTTGCTGAGCGCCATCGTGGCAGCGGTGGTGGCCTCGTTCGCGTATCTGGAGCTGGACCTGCACGCACTGGTCGGCAATGGCGGGCTGGGGCAGATGGGCGAGTACGCCGGGCGCTTCCTGCAGCCGGATCTGTCTGCCGGGCACCTCAAGGCGGTGTGGCGCGGGGCGCTGGAAACCCTGGCCATGTCTGGCATGGGCACCTTGTTGGCAATGGTAGTGGGGATGTTGCTGGCACTGCCGGCGGCGGGCCGCTTCGGTTGGCCGTTGCAAGGGGCCGCGCGTTTGCTGCTCAATGCCTTGCGTGCCATTCCTGAACTGGTGTGGGCAGCGCTGACTGTGCTGGCGGCTGGGCTGGGGCCGAATGCCGGTACCCTGGCTTTGGCGTTGCACACTGCTGGGGTGCTGGGGCGGTTGTTTGCCGAGGCGCTTGAGAACGCCCCGCCCGAGCCGGCGGCGGCGATCCGTTTGCAGGGGGGCAGCCAAGTGGCGGCGTTCTGCTTTGGTACCCTGCCCAACCTGTGGCCGCAGTTGCTGGCCTACAGCTTGTACCGCTGGGAGAACAACATCCGCATGGCCAGCGTGCTCGGGTTCGTCGGGGCGGGCGGGTTGGGGCAGATGCTGTACACCACCTTGAGCCTGTTCCAGGAGGCCCAGGCCAGCACGGTGATCATCGGTATGCTGGTGTTGGTGTTGCTGGTGGATGTGTCGAGTGATGTGTTGCGTCAGCGCTATGTGCGGGCCTGACGGAAAGCCCGGGCTGCAAAGCAGCCCTGACATCTCTCAGGCGTCTACAGCCTCGGCACACTGCGCCTCCCGCTGCATCGACTCCAGGTTACGCTCGATCGTCTCGCATATGGTATCCATCTGGATCTGATGCTCGCTGAACCTGAACGGGCTCTGCAAGTCCGTGCCGATCCGCTCGATGGCCAGCAACATGAACCCTACCACCGTCGACGCCAGCGGCGTGAACCAGCCCAACGACTCCACCAGCCCCACCGGCACGATCAGGCAGAACAGGGTGATGAACAGCCGTGGGAAATACACATAGGGGTAGGGCAATGGCGTATTGGCAATCCGCTCCATGCCGCCCTGGGCGTTAGACAGGTCTACCAGCGTCGACTCCAGCCGCGCCAGGCGAATGCTGTCCAGTCGCCCGGCCTGGTATTCCCGCGCCAGCAAGGCTGCCGAGCCGCCGAGAATGTCATTGGCGAAATTGTTCGAGCGGTTGCGCCGTTCGAACTCACCTGGCGGGATGAAGGCCATCAGCTCCTCCGGGCAGGGCTCACCTTTCAGGTGCGCCGCCAGGCAGTTCACATAGGCGATATGCCGGCGCAGCAGGGTGGCCTTGACCGGGTTCAAGCTGTCATCCGGGTCATCGATCAGCGTCAGCGTCTGCCGGGCGAAGCTGCGCGAACTGTTCACCAGCGCGCCCCACAGGGTGCGAGCCTCCCACCAGCGGTTGTAGGCGCTGCTGTTGCGAAAACTCACCAGCACCACCAAGGCTGAGCCCAGCAGGGTCAGCGGGATCAGTGGCAGGGTGAACTTGCTGTTCAAGAACAGCATGAAATCGATGGTGACCAGCACATCCCAGATCAGCAGCCAGAACAGCGACCAACCGATATAGCCGATGGTCTTCACCACCAGGCGGTACTTGCGGGCGATGACGTCTTTCACGCGGGGGTACCTCGAAACGCGGGGGATGCAGGATGGGACGCCAAGGCTCGTCGAAGGTTCGAGGGTTGAATGTTGCAAGGGATTTTGTAGCTGAAACGAAGGGAAAACTCCGACCAGCCTATCAGACGTGCCTGAATTCCTGATTCAGCTCAAAAACGACAGAGTGGGTCGCTTCAATCCTTGAAGGGGTGTATCCATAAGGATACGATTGGGTGACCACTTGATGTTTCTCGTTGAACAGACGGAAAGCTTTGCCGCTTGGCTATCGAGCTTGAGAGATTTGAGGGCCAGGCTGCGATAGGTCGTAGGCTGGAGCGAGCAGCGGCGGGCAATCTTGGTGACTTCAAGTGGCTTGGAGGCGGTATTGGTGAGCTTCGCATCGACGTAGCTGCCGGTTATCGCGTCTATTTCACGCAAAAGGGGCAGAGGTTGGTTTTACTGCTGGTCGGCGGCGACAAGTCCACCCAAGCCGCCGAGATCCTCAACGCCAGAAAGCTGCTGAAGGAGATGAAATGAGCAAAAAATTGATCCCGTTTGATATGGCAGCCTTGTTGAGCAGCGATGAGGCAATCAGTGAATACCTTAGCCAGGTGCTATCAAATGGCGATACCGAGGAAATCATTCGAGCACTTGGCCATATCGCTCGTGCACGGGGCATGACACATATTGCTACGGAGAGTGGGCTGGGTAGAGAAAGCCTGTACAAGGCGCTGAGCCCTGGCGCGAAGCCTCGTTTTGACACTGTATTGAGGGTCATTCGTGCTCTGGGGGTGGACCTTCTCGTTCAGCCACATGCAATGACCCGCTGATCCAGCTCGGTTAAGTCAATATTTGCTTCATCTGCACCAACGCTACCCGCGTGCCGTCCCACGCCTGCCGCTCCTCGATGCCGAACGGTGTGAAGCCCAGCTGTGGATAAAGCAGCAAGCCTGCGGTGTTGTGATTGAAGCATGACACCCAGACCTCCCGGGCGCTGTACTGCTGGCGGGCGAGGTCGATCATGGCCGTTACCAGATAACGCGCTACACCAAGGCCGCGGGCGCTGGGGGCCACCACTACGTTGCCCAGGGCACATAGGCCGCCATGTTCGGCTTTGTAGAAATTGGCGAAGGCCAGGACAGTGCCGTTACCTTCCACTACCGTGGAGCCGCTGCGTTGGGCTATGGCGTCGCTCAGCTGGTTGGGGGTGAGGGGGTAGGTGGCTTTGGGGAACATGTAGAACAGTTCGTCCGGGCTCTGCGGGAAGCTGCAGATAACGGGGATGTCTTCAGGCCGGATTGGGCGGTGGGTCAGGTGCATGGCAGGTCCTTCTCGCGTTGGCTGGCAGGGCCTCTTCGCGGGTAACCCCGCTCTCACAGGTACTGCACAAGGCTCAAATCCTGTGCAGGCCCTGTAGGAGCGGGTTTACCCGCGAAGAGGCCATCAGGCTCACATCATAGGCCGCTTTCCATCCAACACCGCGCCCCGATTCACGGCTTGGCGGCCACCGCCACGTAGCCTTTGACCGCAGCCGGCGCCCTCGGCTTGGCCTTGTGTGCCAACAGGTACTGATAGCGCCGCCATTCCTTGTCGATCTCGCTAAACGACATGAACACGCTGATGCGATCTTTACCGGCCAGGTCCGGGCGCTTGCCGGCGTCGATCTCGCTGGTGGGAATGATGGCGACGTTGATGCCTACCACCGTGCCGTCATCGGCGAACACTGGCCCGCCCGACATGCCCTTGGTGATCGGGCCGTCATGCACCGAGTAGAAAACACTGCCAGGCGTACCTTCAAGCCGTACCAGTGACGGCAGGGCATGGCCCTTGCCCTGCATCGGCATCATGAAACTGTTGAAGCCCACCGCCGTCACGGCTTCCCCTGGCACGTACTGGCGCCAGTGCGGCACGCTGCTGGCTTTGTGCTTGAAGAACACTACGTCACCGAGGCCCTCGTGGACCACGTTGCGCAGGAAGGGGGTGTGTTTGGCGGTTACAGCGTAATCCTCGTTCCACTGGATGGCGCTGGCCATCAGCAACATCGGCAGTGGGGCACCTGAGGTGACCACGAACGCCTGGTTGTAGACGGGATCTGAAACGTACGACGTTGGCACTCCATTGCACCCACTGAGCAGCATCATTGCCGCCATGCAGGGCGCGATTGTTTTCATGGGATACACAGTGCGTGGAGAAAAGGGAGCGCTACTATGGCTAAGTGCCATTACGCTAACAATACTTTCGGAATATATCTGACGAATGACAGCTTAAGTGCCAGTGCACAGCGCGGCCAATAGAATGCAGGTATGGGGGGAGGCGCGGGAGTCAGGGGGGCGGCGTCAATGACGGGCATAAATCGCAAGCAAAAAAAAACCGACCGTAAGGTCGGTTTTTTCCGGATTTTGGTGCCCCGAGGGAGACTCGAACTCCCACTCCTTTCGAAAACGGATTTTGAATCCGCCGCGTCTACCAATTCCGCCATCAGGGCGTGGCGCGCAGTATAAAGAGGTGCCGCTGGTCGGTCAATTGGCTTTCATGGTCAATTTTCACACATTGGGCTAAACTTCCCGGCCCTGCCGAACCGAACATCATCATGCGCGTCGCCGATTTTTCCTTCGAACTCCCTGATTCCCTGATCGCCCGCCACCCGTTGGCCGAGCGCCATGGCAGCCGTCTGCTGGTGCTCGATGGGCCTACCGGCGCGCTGGCGCACCGGCAATTCCCCGACTTGCTCGACTATCTGCGCCCCGGCGACTTGATGGTGTTCAACAACACCCGAGTGATCCCGGCGCGGTTGTTCGGCCAGAAAGCCTCCGGCGGCAAGCTGGAGGTACTGGTCGAACGCGTGCTCGACAGCCACCGGGTGCTGGCCCATGTGCGCGCCAGCAAGGCGCCCAAGGTAGGCGCGGTCATCCTCATCGATGGCGGTGGCGAGGCCGAAATGGTCGCGCGCCATGACACGCTGTTCGAACTTCGCTTCACCGAAGAGGTGCTGCCGTTGCTCGACCGTGTCGGCCACATGCCGCTGCCGCCCTATATCGACCGCCCGGACGAGGGCGCCGACCGTGAGCGCTACCAGACCGTGTACGCCCAGCGCGCCGGCGCGGTTGCCGCGCCTACCGCAGGCCTGCACTTCGACGAGGCGCTGCTGGAAAAGATCGCCGACAAGGGCGTCGAGCGCGCCTTCGTCACCCTGCATGTGGGCGCCGGCACCTTCCAGCCGGTGCGGGTCGACAAGATCGAAGACCACCACATGCATAAAGAGTGGCTCGAAGTGGGCCAGGATGTGGTCGATGCCATCGAGGCCTGCCGGGCCCGTGGTGGTCGGGTGATCGCGGTTGGCACCACCAGTGTGCGTTCGCTGGAAAGCGCCGCGCGTGATGGCGTGCTCAAGGCCTTCAGTGGCGACACCGACATCTTCATCTACCCGGGCCGGCCGTTCCATGTGGTCGATGCCCTGGTCACCAACTTCCATCTGCCGGAGTCCACGCTGCTGATGCTGGTCTCGGCTTTCGCCGGCTACCCCGAGACCATGGCTGCCTACGCAGCGGCGGTCGAGCATGGGTACCGCTTCTTCAGTTACGGTGATGCCATGTTCATCACCCGCAATCCGGCGCCACGCGGGCCCGAGGATCAAGCATGAGTCGCACCTGTCGAATGTCCTTCGAACTGCTGGCCACCGACGGCAAGGCCCGTCGGGGTCGCATCACCTTCCCACGTGGCACCGTGGAAACCCCGGCATTCATGCCAGTGGGGACCTATGGCACGGTCAAGGGCATGCTGCCACGCGACATCGAGGCCATCGGCGCCGAGATGATCCTCGGCAACACCTTCCACCTGTGGCTGCGTCCGGGCACCGAGGTGATCAAGAAGCACAACGGCCTGCACGATTTCATGCAGTGGAAAGGCCCGATTCTCACCGACTCCGGTGGTTTCCAGGTATTCAGCCTGGGTGCCATGCGCAAGATCAAGGAAGAGGGCGTGACCTTCGCTTCGCCGGTCGATGGTTCCAAGGTGTTCATGGGCCCGGAAGAGTCGATGCAGGTTCAGCGTGACCTGGGGTCGGACGTGGTAATGATCTTCGACGAGTGCACCCCGTACCCGGCCGAGCACGATGTGGCACGCACTTCCATGGAGCTGTCGCTGCGCTGGGCCCAGCGCTCGAAGAACGCCCATGCCGACAACACCGCAGCGTTGTTCGGCATTGTTCAGGGTGGCATGTACCAGGACCTGCGCATGCGCTCGCTGGAAGGCCTGGAAAACATCGGTTTCGACGGCCTGGCCATTGGCGGCCTGTCGGTGGGCGAGCCCAAGCACGAAATGATCAAGGTGCTGGATTACCTGCCGGACCAGATGCCTGCTGACAAACCTCGTTACCTTATGGGGGTAGGCAAACCGGAAGATCTCGTTGAGGGTGTGCGCCGCGGCGTCGACATGTTCGACTGCGTGATGCCGACGCGTAACGCGCGCAACGGTCATCTGTTCGTTGATACAGGGGTGATCAAGATCCGCAATGCGTTCCATCGTCACGATGAATCGCCGCTGGATCCGACCTGTGACTGCTATACCTGCACCAACTTCTCGCGCGCCTATCTCCATCATCTGGACAAATGCGGCGAAATGCTGAGCAGCATGCTGAATACCATCCACAACTTGCGCCATTATCAGCGCTTGATGGCCGGTTTACGCGAGGCTATTCAACAGGGTAAATTGGCCGCCTTTGTCGACGCCTTCTACGCCAAGCGCGGGCTTCCTGTACCGCCCTTGGACTGACTGTCCGCATCCATTATTAGAAAATTACATTAGGAGTGCCCAATGAGCTTCTTCATCCCCGCCGCATACGCGGACGCTGCAGCACCTGCCGCTGGCCCAGCCGGTACCGGCTTCGAGTGGATTTTCCTGGTCGGTTTCCTGGTCATCTTCTACCTGATGATCTGGCGCCCGCAGGCCAAGCGCGCGAAAGAGCAGAAGAACCTGCTGAGCAACTTGCAGAAAGGTGACGAAGTTGTCACCAACGGCGGCATCGCCGGCAAGATCGTCAAGGTTTCCGATGACTTCGTGGTGCTGGAAGTATCCGACACTGTCGAGCTGAAGTTCCAGAAGGGTGCCATTGCTGCCACCCTGCCAAAAGGTACGCTCAAGGCTATCTGAGTTACCGGTTTTATTTTCCAGTCGGGGCGCGCAACGCGCCCCGCGTCTTGAACGGGCGGCGTGATGCTGAACAAATATCCTCTGTGGAAATATGCACTGATCGTGCTGGTACTGGTGGTCGGTTTCATTTATTCCGCTCCCAACCTCTACCCGGATGACCCGGCGGTACAGATCAGCGGTGCCAGCTCGGCGCTGCAGGTGAATCAGGCCGACCTTGATCGCGTCAGCAAGGCGCTGGTCGATGCCAAGATCGCTGTCAAGGGCGCAAGCCTGGGTGAAAAGGGCAGCGGGCTGATCCGCCTGACCAATCAGGAAGACCAGCTGCCAGCCAAGGATGTAGTGCGCAAGGCACTGGGCGATGATTACGTCGTGGCCCTGAACCTGGCCCAGACTACCCCGCAATGGCTGCGCAACCTGGGCGCAAGCCCGATGAAACTGGGCCTGGACCTGTCTGGTGGTGTGCACTTCCTGCTGGAAGTGGACATGGACAAGGCCATGACTGCCCGCATGAAAGTCTACGAAGGCGAGGTCAAGACCTTGCTGCGCAAAGAGCGCGTCCGCTACCGCAGCCTGCCTCAGCAGGATGGCGGCATCATGCTGGGCTTCGCTGACGATGCCACCCGCGAACAGGCACGTGCCCTGATCCGCAAGAATTTCAATGATTTCGACCTGACCACCACCGACCGCAACGAGCTTGCGGTGCTGCGTCTGGCGCTGACCCAGGCGAAAGTCGCCGAGATCCGCGAATACTCGATCAAGCAGAACCTCACCACCGTGCGCAACCGCGTGAACGAGCTGGGTGTGGCAGAGCCTCTGGTACAGCGCCAGGGCGCCAACCGTATCGTGGTCGAGCTGCCAGGCGTGCAGGACACTGCCGAAGCCAAGCGTATCCTTGGTAAAACGGCCAACCTGGAGTTCCGCTTCGGTGCCGAACCGGGTGCATCCAAGGCCACTACCGAGGTGTTCGAGTTCCGTGATGGCGGCCGCTCCGCCGCAGTCGAGCGGGGCCTGATCATCACGGGTGACCAGGTTACCGACGCCCAGGCCAGCTTCGACGAGCATGGCCGCCCGCAGGTGAACATTCGCCTGGATGGCCACGGTGGCGAGCTGATGAGCCGTGCTACCCGTAGCAACGTCGGCCGTAGCATGGCGGTGATCTTCATCGAGCAGAAGCCGGTTACCCGCTACGTCAAGCAAACCGTCGGCGGCGTCGAGAAGGACGTTGCCGTACAAAGCTTCGTCGAAGAGAAAAAAATCATCAGCCTGGCGACCATCCAGTCGCCGCTTGGCAGCCAGTTCCGCATCACCGGTCTGAACGGCCAGGGCGAATCGTCCGAGTTGGCCCTGCTGCTGCGTGCTGGTGGTCTGGCCGCGCCGATGTACTTCGCTGAAGAACGTACCATTGGCCCAAGCCTGGGTGCTGACAACATCACCAAGGGTATCGATGCGTCGCTGTGGGGCATGCTGTTCGTCTCGCTGTTCATCATCGCCATCTACCGCGCCTTCGGTGTGCTGGCCACCATCGCCCTGGCGGGTAACATGGTGCTGCTGCTGGCGTTGATGTCGCTGCTGGGGGCGACCCTGACCCTGCCGGGTATTGCCGGCATCGTGTTGACCATGGGTATGGCGGTGGACGCCAACGTGCTGATCTTCTCGCGTATTCGCGAAGAGATTGCTGCTGGTATGTCGGTGCAGCGCGCTATCCACGAAGGCTTCAATCGCGCCTACTCGGCAATCGTCGACGCCAACCTGACCACCCTGTTGGTCGGCGGCATCCTGTTTGCCATGGGTACCGGCCCGGTCAAAGGCTTTGCGGTCACCATGTCCCTCGGGATTTTCACCTCGATGTTCACCGCCGTCATGGTGACCCGTGCATTGGTCAACCTGACCTGTGGCGGGCGTGACATCAAGAAGCTGTGGGTTTGAGGGAGCTGCGATGAAAACCATCAATTTCATGGGCGTGCGCAATGTCGCGTTCGCCGTCACCGTGCTCCTCACCGTGTTGGCGCTGTTCAGCTGGTGGCAAAAGGGCCTGAACTTCGGGCTGGACTTCACCGGGGGTACGCTGATCGAGCTGACCTACGAGCGTCCTGCCGACCTCAAGGCGGTGCGTGCCGAGCTGGTCAACTCCGGCTTCCACGAGGCGGTGGTGCAGAGCTTCGGCGCCACCACCGACCTGCTGGTGCGCATGCCGGGCGATGACCCGCAGTTGGGCAACAAGGTAGCTGCCGCGCTGCAGAAGGCAGGCGGTGACAACCCGGCCACGGTCAAGCGTGTCGAGTTCGTCGGCCCGCAGGTCGGTGAAGAGCTGCGCGACCAGGGCGGCATGGGCATGCTCCTGGCCCTGGGCGGTATCCTCATCTACCTGGCCTTCCGCTTCCAGTGGAAGTTCGCCGTGGGCGCGATCATCTCGCTGATCCACGACGTGGTGGTAACGCTGGGTATCCTGTCGTTCTTCCAGATCACCTTCGACCTGACGGTGCTGGCGGCGGTCCTGGCGATCATCGGTTACTCGCTGAACGACACCATTGTTGTGTTCGACCGGGTACGCGAGAACTTCCGCGTCATGCGCAAGGCCTCGCTGATCGAGAACATCAACATTTCCACCACCCAGACCCTGCTGCGTACCGTCGCCACTTCGGTTTCGACCTTGCTGGCCATTGCTGCGCTGCTGTTCTTCGGGGGTGACAACCTGTTCGGTTTCTCGCTCGCCCTGTTCATTGGTGTCATGGCCGGTACCTACTCGTCGATCTATATCGCCAACGTGGTGCTGATCTGGCTGAACCTGAACAGCGAAGACCTGATCCCGCCGACCAAGGCCGAGGGTGTGGATGATCGTCCGTAAGGGCTAGTCCATCACCGCCTGGCGGTGTAAAAGGCGCGAGTATTGAACTCGCGCCTTTTTTTTTGCTCCAAGGCTGGGAGAAGCGCGGGTTGATACCCGCTGGTACGATCAGGAGGTCCACGTGAATAAATCAATGCTGGTGGGTGCGGTACTGGGTGCTGTCGGTGTGACTGCCGGAGGTGCTGTCGCGACCTACAGCTTGGTCAACAAGGGGCCTGAGTATGCCCAGGTCACCGACGTGCAGCCGATCAAGCAACAGGTGAAAACCCCGCGTGAAGTGTGCAAGGACGTTACCGTTACGCGCCAGGCGCCGGTCAAGGACCAGCATCAGATCGCCGGCACCGTCGTGGGTGCGCTGGCCGGTGGCTTGCTGGGTAACCAGATTGGTGGTGGTACCGGCAAGAAGATTGCCACGGTGGCCGGTGCGGTCGGTGGTGGTTATGCCGGTAACAAGGTGCAGGAAGGCATGCAGGAGCGTGATACCTACACAACCACGCAAACTCGTTGCAACACGGTCAACGACATCAGCGAGAAGGTGGTGGGCTACAACGTGACCTATTCCATCGGTGATCAGGTAGGCAAGGTGAAGATGGATCGCGAGCCGGGATCGACCATTCCGCTGGACAAGAATGGCAAGTTGATCCTGAGCGAAGCGGGTCAGTAATTTGCGTGGTCTGTGCCGGCCTCTTCGCGGGTAAACCCGCTCCTACATGGAACGCATTGTCCCTGTAGGGGCGGGTTTACCCGCGAAGAGGCCGGCACAGGCCGCGCAAAACCACCAGGCACAAAAAAAGCACCTCGAGAGGTGCTTTTTGTTTGCCAGCAATCTGCGCTTAGCGCTTCATGCTTTCTGGCAGGTGCGGTTGGATGGCAGTCAGTACTGCCTTGAAGCACTTGATGTTGCCTGCAACGATGTGACCTTTGTCGAGGAAGTCGTGGCCACCGTTGAAGTCGCTCACCAGGCCACCGGCTTCCTGGATCAGCAGTACGCCAGCTGCCATGTCCCATTCGGACAGGCCCGACTCCCAGAAGGCGTCGAAGCGGCCAGCAGCCACGTAGGCCAGGTCCAGGCTGGCGGAGCCGGCGCGGCGGATGCCGGCGGTCTGGCCGGTCAAGGCGCGGAACATGCCCAGGTAGTTGTCCATGTCCGCCATCTGGCCGTCACGGAACGGGAAGCCGGTGCCCAGCAGGGCGCCTTCCAGGCTTGTGCGCGAGCTGACGCGCAGGCGGCGGCCATTGAGTTGGGCGCCACGGCCACGGCTGGCGGTGAATTCTTCCTGGCGAACCGGGTCGACGATCACGGCGTGCTCAAGGCGGCCGCGGTATTTGCAGGCGATGCTGACGGCGAAGTGCGGGATGCCGCGCAGGAAGTTGGTGGTGCCGTCCAGCGGATCGATGATCCACAGGTAATCTTTGCCTTCTTCGCCGCTGCCCGCGTGCAGGCCGGTTTCCTCGCCCTGGATGGAGTGGTTCGGGTAGGCCTTGCGCAGGGCGTTGACGATGCTCTGCTCGGCGGCGCGATCGACTTCGGAAACGTAGTCCTTGGCCTCTTTCTCATCGACCTTGATGCTATCCAGGCGTTCGATGGAGCGGAAAATCAGTTCACTGGCGCTGCGAGCGGCGCGCAGGGCGATATTCAGCATAGGCTGCATGGGCGGGTCACCTGGAGATGTTAAAGAAGAAAGCCGATCATTCTAGCAGAAAACTTTGGCGGCAGAAGTGTCACATTTGCTTTCATGGCGTTACGTCTGTCGGTTCTGTAAGATCGAAGGCCCTGATTCCTGCATCTGTGAGCACAACACCTTGCTGCAAAATATTCGTGTTGTTCTGGTCAATACCAGCCACCCCGGCAACATCGGCGGCGCTGCGCGTGCCATGAAAAACATGGGCTTGTCGCGTCTGGTGCTGGTGCAGCCGAAAGAATTCCCCGCCGTGGATGCCAGTGCCCGTGCTTCGGGCGCCGACGATGTGCTGGATAACGCCCAGGTGGTCGACAGCCTCGAACAGGCGCTGGTCGGCTGCAACCTGGTGATGGGCACCAGCGCCCGCGAGCGCAGCATTCCCTGGCCGTTGATCGGCCCGCGTGAATGCGGTGCCAAGGCGGTGGAGCATGCCAATGGCGGCGAGGAAATCGCCCTGGTGTTCGGGCGCGAGCACGCCGGCCTGACCAACGAAGAACTGCAGCGATGTCACTTCCACGTGCACATTCCCTCCAACCCCGACTTCAGCTCGCTGAACCTGGCGGCTGCCGTGCAGGTGCTCTCCTACGAGGTGCGCATGGCCTGGCTGGCTGCCGGTGAAGCACCGGGCAAAGTCGAGAAGGTTGACGCCGCTGAGCTGGCGACCATGGATGAAATGGAGCTGTTCTACGACCACCTGGAGAAAACCCTGGTGGGCATCGGCTTCCTCGACCCCGAAAAGCCCAAGCACCTGATGCCGCGCCTGCGCCGGCTGTATGGGCGGGTGGCGGTCGAGCGTTCGGAAATGAGCATTTTGCGCGGCATCCTCACCGAGACCCAGAAGGTGGTCCGGGGCGAGCCGCATAAACGGAAGGACTGACAGATGTTCGAACGTCTGCGTGAAGATATTCAAAGCGTATTCCACCGTGACCCGGCTGCACGCAATGCCTTCGAGGTGCTCACTTGCTACCCCGGCATGCATGCCATCTGGCTGCACCGCCTGGGCAATGCGCTGTGGAGGCGTGATTTCAAATGGTTGGCCCGGCTGGTGTCGAACTTCGGTCGCTGGCTGACCGGTATCGAAATCCACCCCGGCGCCACCATTGGCCGGCGCTTTTTCATCGACCACGGTATGGGCATCGTCATTGGCGAAACCGCCGAGATCGGTGATGACGTCACCCTGTACCAGGGGGTGACGCTCGGTGGCACCAGCTGGAACAAGGGCAAGCGCCACCCCACCTTGGAAAACGGCGTGGTGGTAGGGGCGGGTGCCAAGGTGTTGGGGCCTTTCACGGTCGGCGCCGGGGCCAAGATCGGTTCCAATGCGGTGGTTACCAAGGCGGTGCCGGCCGGGGCTACGGCGGTAGGCATTCCGGGGCGGATCATCGTCAAGAGCGAGGACACCGAAGTCGAAGCCAAGCGTAAGGCAATGGCCGAGAAGATCGGCTTTGACGCCTATGGTGTCAGTGGCGACATGCCCGATCCGGTGGCGCGGGCCATCGGCCAGATGCTCGATCATCTGCAGGCCGTCGACGAACGGTTGGAGGGTATGTGTGGCGCGCTGACCAAGATGGGCAGTGACTATTGCGCCAAGGAACTGCCGGCCTTGCCGGAGGACGACTTCACCGAGGTTACCCAGGTGGCCCAGCGCGACACTCAGCCGCATTGATCGCGCCGCACTGAAGTCATGGTGGCATGTGGGGCGTGTGCTCGCGCCCCTCGTCTGCTACAATCGCGCCCGCCTCCCTGATGCAAACCCGACTAAAGCAGTAGGTCTAATAGTTGACTTAAATGCTCGGGAATCGCATACTCGCACACATCCTGAAACTCCCGTGGTACCCAATAGCCATGCGACTGACTACCAAAGGCCGATACGCCGTGACCGCCATGCTCGACTTGGCGTTGCACGCGAAGCATGGGCCGGTGTCTTTGGCCGATATTTCCGAGCGCCAGGGCATTTCCCTCTCTTATCTGGAGCAGCTGTTCGCCAAGCTGCGTCGCAGCAGCCTGGTTTCCAGTGTGCGCGGTCCAGGCGGCGGCTACCAGCTGTCGCGGGGCATGGAAACCATCCAGGTGGCCCAGGTTATCGACGCGGTCAACGAATCGGTCGATGCCACCCGTTGCCAGGGGCTCGGGGACTGCCATGCCGGTGATACCTGCCTGACCCACCACCTGTGGTGCGACCTCAGCCAGCAGATCCATGAATTCCTCAGCGGCATAAGCCTGGCCGACCTCGTCAAGCGCCGTGATGTGCAGGAAGTCGCCCAGCGCCAGGACCTGCGCCGTGTCGCAGGACGAACCGCCCAGCTGGACAAGATTGAGACGTCTGCCGTCGATTGACCCCCTGGGACGACGAGCGACGCCACCGCCTGATAGGAGAGACAAATGAAGTTGCCGATCTACCTTGATTACTCTGCGACCACTCCGGTCGACCCACGCGTGGCCCAGAAGATGGCCGACTGCCTGCTGGTCGACGGGAACTTCGGTAACCCGGCCTCGCGCTCCCACGTCTTTGGCTGGAAGGCCGAAGAAGCGGTGGAGAACGGTCGTCGCCAGGTTGCCGAGCTGATCAACGCCGATCCGCGCGAAATCGTCTGGACCAGCGGTGCCACCGAGTCCGACAACCTCGCGCTCAAAGGTGTCGCGCACTTCTATCAGACCAAGGGCAAGCACATCATTACCTCCAAGATCGAGCACAAGGCGGTCCTGGATACCGCTCGCCAGCTGGAGCGCGAAGGTTTTGAAGTCACTTACCTGGAGCCAGGCGAAGACGGCATCGTTACCCCGGCCATGGTAGAAGCGGTGCTGCGCGACGACACCATCCTGGTCTCGCTGATGCATGTGAACAACGAAGTCGGCTCGATCAACGACATTGCTGCCATCGGTGAACTGACCCGTTCGCGCGGCGTATTGTTCCATGTCGACGCCGCCCAATCGGCCGGCAAGGTCGAAATCGACCTGCAAAAGCTGAAAGTCGACCTGATGTCGTTCTCGGCGCACAAGGTCTATGGCCCGAAAGGCATCGGCGCGCTGTACGTCAGCCGCAAGCCGCGTGTACGTCTTGAAGCCATCATTCACGGCGGCGGTCATGAGCGCGGCATGCGTTCGGGCACCCTGCCGACCCACCAGATCGTCGGCATGGGCGAAGCCTTCGCCATTGCCAAGCAGGAAATGGTTGCAGAAAACGCACGCATCAAGGCCCTGAGCGACCGCTTCTTCAAGCAGGTCTCAAACCTTGAAGAGCTGTACGTCAATGGCAGCCAGACAGCACGTGTACCGCACAACCTGAACCTGAGCTTCAACTACGTCGAAGGCGAATCGCTGCTGATGTCGCTGAAAGACATCGCCGTATCGTCCGGTTCGGCCTGTACCTCCGCGTCGCTCGAGCCGTCCTACGTACTGCGTGCTCTGGGCCGCAACGACGAGCTGGCGCACAGCTCGATCCGCTTCTCCTTCGGCCGTTTCACCACCGAAGAAGAAGTCGACTACGCCGCGCAGAAAGTCTGCGAGGCCGTCAACAAACTGCGTGAGCTGTCGCCGCTGTGGGATATGTACAAAGACGGCGTTGACATCTCCAAGATCGAGTGGGCCGCCCACTAAGCAGTCGCCGGCAAGAGCGGCTCCCTGATGAGGAAGGAATTGCACCATGGCATACAGTGAAAAGGTCATCGACCACTACGAAAACCCGCGCAACGTCGGCAAGATGAATGCCGAAGACCCGGATGTCGGCACCGGCATGGTCGGCGCCCCGGCCTGCGGTGACGTGATGCGCCTGCAGATCAAGGTCAACGAGCAGGGCGTTATCGAAGACGCCAAGTTCAAGACCTACGGCTGCGGTTCGGCCATCGCGTCCAGTTCCCTCGCCACCGAGTGGATGAAGGGCAAGACCCTGGACGAGGCCGAAACCATCAAGAATACCCAACTGGCCGAAGAGCTGGCGTTGCCGCCGGTCAAGATTCACTGCTCGGTACTCGCCGAAGATGCCATCAAGGCAGCCGTACGCGACTACAAGCAGAAGAAAGGCTTGATCTAAGTCGCCTGTTGCAAGGTAAGGAGTTCTGATGGCTATCAGCATGACAGAAGCCGCCGCCAACCACATTCGCCGCTCCCTCGACGGGCGCGGCAAAGGTGAGGGCATTCGCCTGGGCGTGCGCACCACCGGTTGCTCGGGTCTGGCCTACGTGCTGGAATTCGTCGACGAACTGGCGGACGAAGACCAGGTGTTCGAAAACCATGGCGTCAAGGTGATCATCGATCCCAAGAGCCTGGTCTACCTCGATGGCACCGAACTGGATTTCGTCAAGGAAGGGTTGAACGAAGGCTTCAAGTTCAACAACCCCAACGTGCGCGGTGAGTGTGGCTGCGGCGAAAGCTTCAACGTTTGAGGCTGGCTGTGGGTACTCCTTGTCATTACGCATTGTTTGACCTCCAGCCAAGCTTCCGTCTGGATCTCGACAAGCTGGCCACTCGCTATCGCGAGCTGGCCCGCGAAGTCCATCCCGACCGCTTTGCCGACGCCTCCGAGCGTGAGCAGCGGGTAGCGCTGGAAAAGTCCGCAGCACTCAACGACGCCTACCAGACCCTGCGCAGTGCGCCGCGGCGCGCCCGCTATCTGCTGGCCATCAGCGGCCATGAAGTGCCTCAGGAAGTCACGGTCCACGACCCTGACTTCCTGTTGCAGCAGATGCAGTGGCGTGAAGAGCTCGAGGAGTTACAGGACGAAGCCGACCTTGATGGTGTCGGCGTGTTCAAGAAGCGCCTCAAGGCTGCCCAGGACACGCTGAACGAGGACTTTGCCGCCTGCTGGGATGCCCCAGGCGAGCGCGACAAGGCCGAGCGCCTGATGCGCCGCATGCAGTTCCTCGACAAGCTCGCCCAAGAAGTGCGCCAACTGGAAGAGCGCCTCGACGATTAACCCGGTGTTGCCCGTGATGACACCTAAGGTATTCAGATAAGCATGGCCCTACTGCAGATTGCCGAACCCGGTCAAAGCCCTCAGCCTCACCAGCGCCGCCTGGCGGTGGGGATCGACCTGGGTACCACCAACTCTCTGGTCGCTGCACTGCGTAGCGGCCGCAGCGAGCCCCTGCCCGACGCGCAGGGCAACGTCATTCTGCCGTCCGCGGTGCGCTACCTCGACGGGCGTATCGAAGTGGGGCAGGCTGCGCGTGACGCCGCCTCAAGCGACCCGCTGAACACTGTTCTGTCGGTCAAGCGCCTGATGGGGCGCGGCCTGGCCGACGTCAAGCAACTGGGCGAGCAACTGCCATACCGCTTTGTGGGTGGTGAGTCGCACATGCCGTTCATCGACACCGTGCAGGGGCCGAAAAGCCCGGTGGAAGTGTCTGCCGACATCCTGAAGGTGTTGCGCGAACGTGCCGAAGCTACCTTGGGTGGCGAGCTGGTAGGCGCGGTGATCACCGTGCCGGCCTATTTCGATGACGCCCAGCGTCAGGCTACCAAAGATGCTGCGCGTCTGGCCGGCCTGAACGTGCTGCGCCTGCTCAACGAACCGACTGCGGCCGCCGTAGCCTACGGCCTGGACCAGAACGCCGAAGGCGTGGTGGCCATCTATGATCTGGGCGGCGGTACTTTCGATATTTCCATCCTGCGCCTGACCGCTGGCGTATTCGAAGTGCTGGCCACCGGGGGTGATACCGCCCTTGGGGGGGATGACTTCGATCACACTATTGCCGGCTGGATCATCGAACAGGCGGGTTTGTCGTCTGACCTCGACCCGGCTACCCAGCGCGCGCTGCTGCAAACCGCTTGCGCCGCCAAGGAGGCCCTGACCGACGCTGACGTGGTCAACGTCAGCCACGGTGCCTGGCACGGTGAGCTGACCCGCAGCGCCTTCGAAGCCATGATCGAACCATTGGTTGCCCGCAGCCTGAAGGCTTGCCGCCGTGCGGTGCGCGACAGTGGTGTTGAGCTGGAAGAGGTCAGCGCCGTAGTCATGGTCGGTGGTTCTACCCGCGTGCCGCGTGTGCGTGAGGCCGTCGGTGCACTGTTCGGGCGCACCCCGCTGACCTCGATCGACCCAGACCAGGTGGTCGCCATCGGTGCC
Organism: Pseudomonas sp. CIP-10; assembly: GCF_020911845.1. Taxonomy (NCBI): domain Bacteria; kingdom Pseudomonadati; phylum Pseudomonadota; class Gammaproteobacteria; order Pseudomonadales; family Pseudomonadaceae; genus Pseudomonas; species Pseudomonas sp. CIP-10. The sequence continues at coordinate 1,014,341 of NZ_CP087160.1, forward strand.
GCCATCCAGGCTGACACCTTGGCCGGCAACCGCCGCGAAGGTGGCGAGCTGCTGCTGCTCGATGTCATCCCGCTGTCGCTTGGTCTTGAGACCATGGGCGGGCTGATGGAGAAGGTGATCCCGCGTAACACCACCATTCCGGTGGCGCGCGCTCAGGAATTCACCACGTACAAAGACGGCCAGTCGGCCATGATGATCCACGTCCTGCAGGGCGAGCGCGAGCTGATCAGTGACTGCCGTTCGCTGGCCCGTTTCGAGCTGCGCGGTATTCCGGCCATGGTTGCCGGTGCTGCGAAAATCCGCGTTACCTTCCAGGTGGATGCCGATGGCCTGCTCAGCGTCGCTGCCCGCGAGCTGGGTTCGGGCGTTGAAGCCAGCATTCAGGTCAAGCCGTCCTACGGCCTGACCGACGGCGAAATCGCCCGCATGCTCAAGGACTCCTTCGAAAACGCCGGTTCCGACAAGCACGCCCGCCAGTTGCGTGAGCATCAGGTAGATGGCGAGCGGCTGCTCGAGGCGGTACAGGGCGCCCTGGACGCCGACGGCGAGCGCCTGCTCAGCAGTGACGAGCGCGACGCCATCGAATTCCAGATGCAAGAACTACGTGATTTGCTGGCCGGCACCGATGGCGCAGCCATCGAGCAACAGACCAAGCGTCTGTCGCAGGTGACCGATGCATTTGCCGCCCGTCGCCTTGATTCGACGGTCAAAGCCGCACTGGCCGGGCGCAACCTGAATGAGATCGAGGAGTAATCGATGCCGCTGGTGACATTCCTGCCGCATGAGAAGTTCTGCCCCGAGGGGCTGACCGTGGAGGTGGAGCCTGGGACCAACATCCTGGAGTTGGCCCACGACCACCACATCGAGATGGAAAGCGCTTGCGGCGGCGTCAAGGCCTGTACCACTTGCCACTGCATCGTGCGCAAGGGCTTCGATTCGCTCGAAGAGGCTGATGAGCTGGAAGAGGACATGCTGGACAAAGCCTGGGGCCTGGAAGCGCAATCGCGCCTTGGTTGCCAGGTTTTCGTCGCTGACGAAGACCTGACCATCGAGATCCCCAAGTATTCGCTCAACCATGCTGCCGAAGCACCGCACTGAGGGCCTGTACATGAGTCTGAAATGGGTTGATGTACTTGAGATCGCAATCCAGCTTGCAGAAAGCAAGCCTGAGGTCGATCCTCGTTATGTGAATTTCGTGGACCTGCACCGCTGGGTGCTGGCGTTGCCTGAGTTCAGCGACGATCCGTCACGCGGCGGTGAGAAAGTGCTCGAGGCAATCCAGGCCGCCTGGATCGACGAAGCCGACTAAGCGTCACTTGCAGGTTAGGCAATCCCCCGGAACCCGCGTATAATTCGCGGGTTTAATTTTTCGTAACACTCATATTCTGGAGTTTTCCATGGCTGTTCAACGTACTTTCTCCATCATCAAGCCTGACGCAGTTGCCAAAAACGTCATCGGCAAGATCACCACTCGCTTCGAAGACGCCGGCCTGAAAATCGTTGCCTCGAAAATGAAGCAACTGTCCAAAGCCGAGGCCGAAGGCTTCTACGCTGAGCACAGCGAGCGCGGCTTCTTCGCTGACCTGGTTGCCTTCATGACTTCCGGTCCGGTCGTTGTCCAGGTTCTGGAAGGCGAGAACGCCATTGCCAAGAACCGTGAGCTGATGGGTGCTACCAACCCTAAAGAAGCTGCTGCCGGCACCATCCGCGCTGACTTCGCCGAGTCGATCGACGCCAACGCCGTTCACGGTTCGGACTCCGAAGCTGCTGCTGCTCGCGAAATCGCTTACTTCTTCGCTGCTACCGAGGTAACCACTCGCTAAGCGAAAGCTTACGGGTGAGGGTGAATCCATGACGACATCTACTGGCAAAATCAACCTGTTGGGTCTGACCCAGCCGGAAATGGAACAATTCTTCGACTCTATCGGGGAGAAGCGCTTCCGTGCCGGCCAGGTGATGAAATGGATTCACCATTTTGGCGTGTCCGACTTTGCGGCCATGACCAACGTAGGCAAGGTCTTGCGCGAAAAGCTCGAGGCCGTTGCCGAAATACGCCCACCGGAAGTGGTCAGTGAAGACATTTCCGCCGACGGCACCCGTAAATGGGTGATCCGCGTTGCCTCCGGCAGCTGCGTCGAGACCGTCTATATTCCAACCGACGACCGTGGCACCCTGTGCGTATCGTCGCAAGCCGGCTGTGCCCTGGACTGCAGCTTCTGCTCCACCGGCAAGCAAGGCTTCAACAGCAACCTCACTGCCGCCGAAGTGATCGGCCAGGTGTGGCTTGCCAACAAATCCTTCGGGACCGTTCCTGCCAAAGTCGACCGCGCGATTACCAACGTGGTCATGATGGGCATGGGCGAGCCCTTGCTGAACTTCGACAACGTCATTGCCGCCATGAAAATCATGATGGATGACCTTGGCTATGGCATTTCCAAGCGCCGTGTCACCTTGTCCACCTCGGGCGTGGTGCCGATGATCGACGAACTCGCCAAGCACATCGACGTGTCGCTGGCCCTGTCGCTGCATGCGCCGAACGACGAACTGCGCAACAAGCTGGTACCGATCAACAAGAAGTACCCGCTGAAGATGCTGCTGGAATCGTGCATGGGCTACATGTCCACCTTGGGCGGCAAGCGCGTGCTCACCGTCGAGTACACCCTGCTCAAGGACGTCAACGACCAGCCCGAGCATGCCGCGCAGATGATCGAACTGTTGCGCGATGTACCCTGCAAGATCAACCTGATCCCGTTCAACCCGTTCCCGCATTCGGGCTACGAGCGACCGAGCAACAACGCCATTCGTCGCTTCCAGGATCTACTGCACCACGGCGGCTTCAACGTCACCACCCGTACCACGCGCGGCGACGACATCGACGCTGCCTGTGGCCAGCTGGTGGGCCAGGTCAATGACCGTACTCGCCGCAGTGAGCGCTACATCGCTGTTCGCCAGCTTTCTGCGGACGTCGAACTGCCAGACAGCGCCGCCAGCCACTGACAGGTACCTTGCCCATGAGCCTGCGCGCCGCGCTGTCGATCCTTGCGCTTTCGCTGCTGGCCGGCTGCGTGTCGGGCGGCGCGAGCGACCCCTTGGCCAGCCGCCAGGGCAGGGTGGAGGCGGGGCGGGCTTATGTGCAGCTTGGCTTGGGTTATTTGCAACAAGGGTTGACCGAACAGGCCAAGGCGCCGCTTGGAAAGGCCCTGGCGCTGAATGACCAGGATGTCGATGCGCACGCCGCCCTGGCAGTAGTGTTTCAAGCCGAAGGCGAGCCGGCGCTGGCCGAAGCACACTTTCGCAAGGCCTTGCTGATAAGCCGCGGTGACACGCGAATTCGCAACAATTACGGCAGTTTCCTTTATGCTCAGGGGCGATTTGCCGAAGCCAAGCAGATGTTTCGCCAGGCCAGTGCCGATACCCTGTATCCTGAGCGCTCACGCGTGTACGAAAATCTGGGCCTGACCGTCCTGAAGCTCGAACGCCGCGATCAGGCGCACGCGTATTTGTTGAAAGCGTTACAACTCAACCCGCGGCAACCAAAAGCGTTGCTGGAAATGGCTGAGTTGTCCTACGAAAACAGGCATTATGTGCCGGCCCGGGACTACTACGATCGTTTCAGCCAGTTGAGCGACCACGACGCCCGTAGCCTGCTGCTGGGCAGCCGCCTTGCCAGGGTGTTCGACGAGCAGGGCGCACTGGCCGAATTGGGCCAGCAATTACAACGACTTTATCCCGGTACGCCGGAATACCAGCAATACCTGTCGGAGCAACGATGAACGCCGCGCACCCCGAAGTAGCAGTAGCGCCTGGCCAGAACCCCGGTGAGCTTTTGCGCCTGGCCCGTGAGAAACGGGACTGGTCTCAAGCCGAGGTGGCCCGCAAGCTCAACCTCACTGTCAGTTCGTTGAACCACGTGGAAACCGGCGCCTTCGACAAGCTGCCCGGGCATACTTTCGCTCGTGGCTACATTCGTGCCTACGCCAAGCTGATGGACCTCGACCAGGCCGCCCTGGTAGACGCCTTCGACCGTTACACCGGTACCCACGCCAAAGGCAGCGACGTGCATTCGCTGGGCCGTATCGAAGAGCCTGTGCGTCTGTCGCACAACATCCTGCGCGGCGTCAGCCTGCTGTTGCTGGTGGCTGTGGTCGGTGGTGGCTTTTTCTGGTGGCAGGACCAGGGCAGCCTGCGGGGCAAGGACCTGGCCAAGATTGCCCTGGAGCATGTCGAGGTCGAAAGCGCCGACGGCACCACACAGATTCACCCGCTCGATGAGCCTGAAGACCAGGCCGTTTCCGCTGGCCAGCAAGCTGAAAGTGCGCCGCTGGCGCTGGAGCAGGGCAGTGCCGAGCAGCCTGCTGCCGCTGAACAAGCACCGGTAAGCTCTGAGGCCGCCATTGCCGCAGCGCCTGCTCCAGCACAGCAAGCGCCGGTGCAACCCGCCCCTGCTGCTTCGCCTGCACCGGTTACGCCTCCGGTACAGGCCACTGCTGCACCTGCACCGGCACCGGCCGTGGCGGCCACCGAGCCTGCCGCAGTGCCAGCTGGCAGCGCCAAGGTCGCCATCCAGTTCACCGCCGATTGCTGGACCCAGGTCAGCGACGGCAACGGCAAGGTGCTGTTCAGCGCCATCAAGCGCAAGGGGGACAACCTCGAGCTGACCGGCAAGCCGCCATTCGCGGTACGCCTGGGCTTTGCCCGGGGCGCCCAGGTCAGCTACAACGGCCAGGCCGTCGATGTTGCCCCATTCACCAGTGGCGAGACTGCTCGCCTGAAGTTGGGACAGTAAGTCATGCACGGCGAATCTCCGATCAAACGTCGCGAATCCCGCAAAATCTGGGTTGGCAATGTGCCGGTGGGTGGTGATGCGCCCATCGCGGTGCAGAGTATGACCAACACCGACACCAACGATGTCGCTGCTACCGTGGCGCAAATCCAGCGACTGGTCGATGCCGGCGTGGACATCGTGCGTGTCTCGGTGCCGGACATGGACGCCGCCGAAGCGTTTGGCAAGATCAAGCAACGGGTCAGCGTGCCGCTGGTCGCCGACATCCATTTCGACTACAAGATTGCCCTGCGCGTTGCCGAACTGGGCGTTGATTGCCTGCGGATCAACCCGGGCAACATCGGCCGTGAAGACCGTGTGCGCGCTGTGGTCGATGCCGCCCGCGATCGCGGCATTCCGATTCGTATCGGGGTCAACGCCGGTTCGCTGGAAAAAGACCTGCAGAAGAAGTATGGCGAACCGACCCCGGCCGCACTGGTCGAGTCGGCCCTGCGCCACGTCGAGCATCTCGATCGCCTGGATTTCCAGGACTTCAAGGTCAGCGTCAAGGCCTCGGACGTGTTCATGGCTGTCGAAGCCTACCGTCTGCTGGCCAAGCAGATCGTACAACCGCTGCACCTGGGCATCACTGAAGCCGGTGGCCTGCGTTCGGGGACGGTGAAGTCCGCCGTCGGCCTCGGTATGCTGCTGGCCGAGGGTATTGGCGATACCATTCGCATCTCGCTGGCGGCCGACCCGGTCGAAGAAGTGAAAGTCGGCTACGACATCCTCAAGTCGCTGCATCTGCGTTCGCGTGGCATCAACTTCATCGCCTGCCCGAGCTGCTCGCGGCAGAACTTCGATGTGGTCAAGACCATGAACGAGCTGGAAGGGCGTCTGGAAGACCTGCTGGTGCCGCTGGATGTGGCGGTGATCGGTTGCGTGGTCAACGGCCCGGGTGAAGCCAAGGAGGCCCATGTCGGGTTGACCGGTGGCACGCCGAACCTGATCTACATCGACGGCAAGCCTGCGCAGAAACTGACCAATGACAACCTGGTCGATGAGCTGGAAAAGCTCATCCGCCAGAAAGCGGCCGAAAAGGCCGAAGCTGACGCGGCGCTGATCGTCCGTGGCTGACACACCGAATTCGTAAGGACTTTTCGTGAGCAAATCGCTGCAAGCCATCCGTGGCATGAACGACATCCTGCCAGAACAGTCGCCGCTGTGGCGCTACTTCGAAGGCACCGTGGCCGGGCTGCTGGACACCTACGGGTACAGCCAGATCCGCACGCCGATCGTCGAGTTCACCGAGCTGTTCAAACGCTCGATCGGTGAAGTGACCGACATCGTCGAAAAAGAGATGTACACCTTCGAGGACCGCAACGGTGATTCGCTGACCCTGCGCCCTGAAGGCACCGCGGCCTGCGTGCGAGCGGTGCTCGAGCACGGCATCACCGGCAACGGTCAGGTGCAGAAGCTGTGGTACATCGGCCAGATGTTCCGCCACGAGCGCCCACAGAAGGGCCGCTACCGTCAGTTCCACCAGATTGGCGTGGAAGTGTTCAACCTGGACGGCCCGGACATCGATGCCGAGCTGATCATGCTGACCTGGCGCCTGTGGGGCCTGCTGGGCATCCAGGACGCGGTCAAGCTGGAGCTCAACAGCCTGGGCACCAGTGAAGCCCGCGCACGCTACCGTGACGCGCTGGTCGAGTTCCTCTCGGCGCGCCTGGAGCAACTGGACGAAGACAGCCAGCGCCGCCTGAAGAGCAACCCGCTGCGCATCCTCGACAGCAAAGACCAGAACACCCAGGCGGTGTTGGTCGGGGCGCCGAAGCTGGAAGACTACCTGGACGAAGAGTCGCGCGTGCACTTCGAAGGCCTCAAGGCCCGCCTGGACGCCGCCGGTATTCCATTCGTGATCAACACCAAGCTGGTACGTGGCCTGGACTATTACAGCAAGACCGTGTTCGAGTGGGTAACCGACAAGCTCGGCGCCCAGGGCACGGTGTGCGCGGGTGGCCGTTACGACGGCCTGGTCGAACAGATGGGTGGCAAGCCGACCACTGGCGTTGGTTTCGCCATGGGCATCGAGCGCCTGATCCTGCTGTTGGAAACCTTGGGCAAGGTGCCGGAGTCCATCAGCCGCCAGATCGACGTTTACCTGTGCGCCTTTGGCGAGCAGGCGGAGCTGGCAGGCCTGCGCCTGTCCGAAGGCTTGCGCGACCGTTTGCCGGGCCTGCGCCTGGCTGTCAACGCCGGGGGTGGCAGCTTCAAGAGCCAGTTCAAGAAGGCCGACAAGAGCGGTGCACTGTTCGCCCTGATCCTCGGCGACGACGAGCTGGCCAAGCAAGAGATCGGCTTGAAGCCCCTGCGTGGCCAGGGCGAACAACAGAACATTGCCTGGGATGCTCTTGCAGAGCACCTGGAAACCGCGATCGCGCAGGCGTAACGCGGTTCAACAAGCGAATAGGCGAAAAGGAGTATTGGGGTGTCGAGTACCGATGATGATGACCTGGCAGGGGTCAAGGACTGGTGGAACCGCAACGGCAAGCCGCTGCTGACCGGTGCATTGCTGGCTGGCGTGGTGGTGTTGGGCTGGAATACCTGGCACAAGTACCAGACCAACCAGTCGCAAGGTGCCTCGCAGTTGTATCAGGCGCTGATTGAAACCAGCCTGACACCGACCGGCCAGCCGGACGCCACCAAGGTCGCGGAACTGGCCGGCAAGCTCAAGAGCGAGTTTGGCGGCACCGCTTACGCCCAGTACGGCAGCCTGTTCGTGGCCAAGGTCGCTGTCGACAGCGGCAAGCTCGATGACGCCGCAGCCGAGCTGAAAAGCGTGCTGGATAAACCGGCCGACGTTACCTTGGGCGAGATTTCGCGTCAGCGTCTGGCGCGCGTACTGGCAGCCCAGAACAAGGCCGAGGATGCCCTCAAGCTGCTCGACGGCGACGCCGACAAAGCCTTCCTGGCCAGCCGTGAAGAGTTGAAGGGTGACCTGCTGGTGCAGCTGGGTCGCGCCGACGACGCACACAGCGCTTACGAAAAAGCCAAGGCTGCGCTGTCCGATGACGCGGCGGTCGGTGGCCTGCAATTGAAGCTGGATGACCTGGCTAAAGGGGACGCGTAAGTGATCGGTTGGAAACATGCAGCAGTGCTGACCCTGGCCGTACTGGCCGCAGGTTGCAGCAGCAACAGCAAAAAGGAACTGCCCCCGGCCGAGCTGACCAAGTTCACCGAGGAAGTGGTGCTGAAGAAGCAGTGGAGCCGTTCGATCGGTGACGGCCAGGGTGAAACCTACAACACCCTGGTACCGGCCATCGAGAACGACCGTATCTACGCTTCCGACGTCAACGGCGAAGTCTTCGCCCTCGACCGCATCACGGGTGACGTGGTGTGGAAGAAGGACCTGGAGCTGCAGGTTTCCGGTGCAGTTGGCGTAGGCTATGGCCTGGTCATGCTCGGTACCCTCAAGGGTGAAGTCATTGCTCTGGACTCCAGCACCGGTGAGGAGCGTTGGCGCTCGCGCGTGACCAGCGAAGTGCTGGCCCCACCAGCCAACAACGGTGACGTGGTGGTGGTGCAGACCCAGGACGACCGCCTGATCGGCCTGGATGCCGCCACTGGCGACCGCCGTTGGATCTACGAAAACTCCCCGGCCGTGCTGACGCTGCGTGGCACCGGTGCGCCGATCGCCACCAACCGCCTGGCGGTTGCCGGCCTGTCCACCGGCAAAGTGGTCGCGGTTGACATCAACAACGGTGTGCCGGTGTGGGAAAGCCGCGTGGCCATCCCGAAGGGCCGTTCCGAGCTGGACCGTGTGGTTGATATCGACGGCGGCTTGCTGCTGTCTGGTGGTACCCTGTACGTCAGCACCTACCAGGGCCGTGTAGCGGGCCTGGAGCTGGAAAGCGGCCGCGAGCTGTGGCAGCGCGATGCTTCCAGCTATGTGGGTGTCGCCCAGGGCTTCGGTAACGTCTACGTCAGTGAAGCCTCGGGTACCGTGGAAAGTGTGGATGAGCGCTCTTCCAGTGCCCTGTGGAGCAACGACAGCATGGCTCGCCGCCAGTTGACCGCCCCTGAAGTGTTCAGCAGCTACGTGGCTGTGGGTGACTTTGAAGGTTACCTGCACCTGCTGAGCCAGGTGGATGGCCGCTTCGTCGGCCGTGAGCGTATCGACAGCGATGGCCTGCGCGCCCGCCCACTTGTGGTCGGTGACACCATCTATGTCTTCGGCAACAGCGGCAAGCTCGAGGCACTGACCATCCGCTGAAGCTATGCTTGAAGCCTTGGCGGGCTTCAAGCCGCGGCGTAGGACACGCCGCCCAAACTCCGGCCGCTGCCTTGCAGCGGCCTTTGCATTTTCAAGAATTCGAGAGTGGAGAGCCGATGGTTCCCGTAATTGCCCTGGTGGGCCGCCCGAACGTCGGCAAATCCACCATGTTCAACCGCCTGACCAAGACCCGCGATGCCATCGTCGGTGACCTGTCGGGCCTGACCCGTGACCGCCAGTATGGTGATGCCAGCTGGCAGGGTCGTTCCTTCATCCTGATTGACACCGGTGGTATCACCGGTGACGAAGTGGGCATGGACGAAAAAATGGCCGAGCAGTCGCTCATGGCCATCGAAGAAGCCGACTACGTGCTGTTCCTGGTTGATGCCCGAGCGGGCATGACCGCAGCAGACCAGATGATCGCCGAGCACCTGCGCAAGCGGAACAAGGCCGCGATCCTGGTTGCCAACAAGATCGACAACATCGACCCCGACGTTGCCCGCGCCGAATTCTCGCCAATGGGCATGGGCAACGCCATTCCGGTGGCAGGCTCCCAGGGCCGGGGTATCAGCGCCTTGATGGAGGCCGTGCTCGGTCACCTGCCGCGTGATGCCGAAGACGAAGCTCTCGAACAGGACGTTGCTGAAGGTGAGGAAGCCGTGCGCATTCCTGGCCCAAGCGAGAAGGATGGCATCAAGATCGCCATCATCGGCCGCCCGAACGTTGGCAAGTCGACGCTGGTCAACCGCATGCTCGGCGAAGAGCGTGTGGTGGTCTACGACGAGCCGGGTACTACCCGTGACAGTATCTACATCCCGTTCGAGCGTGATGGTGACAAGTACACCTTCATCGACACCGCCGGTGTGCGCAAGCGTGGCAAGATCCACGAGGAAGTCGAGAAGTTCTCGGTGGTGAAGACGCTGCAGGCGATCAAGGACGCCAACGTCGTCATCTTCGTCATGGATGCCCGCGAAGGTGTGGTCGACCATGACCTGAACCTGCTGGGCTTTGCCCTTGAAGCCGGTCGCGCCATCGTCATTGCCCTGAACAAGTGGGATGGCATGGAGCCGGGTGAGCGCGCCTACGTGAAGACCGAGCTGGAGCGTCGGCTGTTCTTCGTCGATTTTGCTGACATCCACTTCATTTCTGCGCTGCATGGCACGGGCGTGGGCAACTTGTACAAGTCGGTGCAGGCTGCGTTCCAGTCCGCGGTCACCCGCTGGCCGACCAGCCGCCTGACGCAGATCCTCGAAGATGCCGTGAGCGAGCACCAGCCGCCGATGGTCAATGGTCGCCGCATCAAGCTGCGCTATGCCCACCTCGGCGGTGCCAACCCGCCGCTCATCGTGATCCACGGCAACCAGACCGACAGCATTCCCAAGTCGTACTCGCGTTACCTGGAAAACACCTATCGCCGGGTGCTCAAACTGGTCGGTACGCCGATTCGTATTGAGTACAAGGGCGGCGAGAACCCGTACGAGGGTAAGAAGAACACCCTTACCGATCGCCAGGTCAACAAGAAACGCCGCCTGATGTCGCACCACAAGAAGGCCGAGAAGAAGCGTCGCGACAAACGCTAAGTAGCGCCATGTGGGGGCGGGCAAGGCTGCCCCCACAGATGCCCTTTGATCCAGAGCAATCCCCCTATTGTTTCAACCTTTTTCCTGACCGCTCGATCCGCTATGCTCGGACTCCACCCCGTGCCGGATATACCCCAGGAAAGAGGGCTCCATGATCCGCAGCAAACTGCCGAATGTCGGCACGACCATCTTCACCACCATGTCCCAGCTCGCCGTGCAGACTGGCGCGCTCAACCTGTCCCAGGGCTTTCCTGACTTCAATGGCCCGCAGGCCCTGCTCGATGCAGTGGGCCGGCACGTGGCTGCCGGGCATAACCAGTATTCGCCGATGACCGGCCTGCCGGCCTTGCGCCAGCAGGTGGCGGCCAAGGTCGAGCGGCTGTATGGGGCCAGGGTGGATGCCGATCAGGAAGTGACTATCACCCCCGGCGCCACCGAGGCTATTTTCTGTGCCATCCAGGCGGTGGTGCATGCCGGTGACGAAGTGATCGTCTTTGACCCCTGCTACGACAGTTACGAGCCGTCCGTGGAGCTGGCCGGTGGTCGCTGTGTACATGTGCAGTTGAGCGACGGCGATTTCCGTATCGACTGGCAGAAATTCAGCGATGCTTTGAGCCCGCGCACGCGCATGGTCATCCTCAACTCGCCACACAACCCCAGCGGCGCGTTGATCACCCGCGAAGACCTCGACCAGTTGGCCGCACTTATTGCCGGCCGCGATATCTACCTGGTCAGCGATGAAGTGTACGAGCACCTGGTCTACGACGGCGTACGCCACGCCAGTGTGCTGGCCCATGAGCAGTTGTACTCACGTGCCTTCGTGGTCAGTTCCTTCGGCAAGACGTACCACGTTACCGGCTGGAAGACCGGTTACGTGATCGCACCGCCAGCCTTGAGCGCCGAGCTGCGCAAAGTGCACCAGTACGTCAACTTCTGTGGCGTGACGCCGCTGCAGTGTGCTTTGGCCGACTTCATGGCCGGGCACCCCGAGCATATTGATGAGTTGCCGGCCTTCTACCAGGCCAAGCGCGACCTGTTCTGCGGTTTGCTGGACGGTTCGCGTTTCAACTTTACCCGCACGACGGGCACTTATTTCCAGCTGGTGGACTATTCGCAAATCCGTCCGGACCTGAACGATGTCGACATGTCGCTGTGGCTGACGCGTGAGCACGGCGTGGCGACCATCCCGGTATCGGTGTTCTACCAGCAACCCATCCCCGAGCAACGCCTGGTGCGCCTGTGCTTTGCCAAACGAGAGGAGACGCTGCGTCAGGCAGCGGAAAGACTATGCGCGATCTGAGTACACTGCCGAACCTGAAAGTCGCCCTGGTGCAAACCACCTTGGCCTGGCACGACCGCGAGGCCAACTATGCGCACTTCGAGGTGCTGCTGGAGCAGGTGGGTGAGGTTGACCTGGTGATCCTGCCGGAAATGTTTACCACCGGTTTTTCGATGCAATCGGAAAGCCTGTGCGAGCCGGAGAACGGTCCGACCTACAAATGGCTGAAGGCACAGGCCAAGAAGCACAACGCGGTGATTACCGGCAGTGTGATCATCCAGGCCGCCGATGGCAGCCACCGCAACCGCCTGTTGTGGGCGCGGCCGGACGGCGAGATTCTGCACTACGACAAGCGCCACCTGTTCCGCATGGCCGGTGAGCACAAACATTACACCCCAGGCGAGCGGCAGGTGCAGTTCGAGGTCAAGGGCTGGCGGATTCGCCCGCTGATCTGCTACGACCTGCGCTTCCCTGTGTGGAGCCGTGACGCCCAGGACACCGACCTGCTGCTGTACACCGCCAACTGGCCGGCCGCGCGTCGCCAGCACTGGAACCGCCTGCTACCGGCGCGGGGCATCGAAAACCTGTGCTATGTGGCGGCGGTGAATCGAGTGGGCACGGACGGTAAAGGCTTTGCTTATTCTGGTGACAGCCAGGTGCTGGATTTCCAGGGTGAGAGCCTGCTCAGTGCCGGGGAGGCGGACGGGGTGTTCACTGCAGTATTGAGCGCGGCGGAACTGGCGGCGTACCGGGCCAAGTTCCCGGCCAACCTGGATGCCGATACCTTCGAGCTGCACTGACAGCAGGGCCGGCTTCTTCGCGGGCTTGCCCGCGAAAGGGCCGGCCTGCTGGCCAATTTCCACCTGTCGTTCACCATTGCCGCCGCCACCGTATTCGCGGGAAAACCGCGCCTACACACGTATCGGCGGGTCACAGGCCGTTGTGTAGGAGCGGGTTCACCCGCGAAAGGGCCGGCCCTGCTGGCCAATTTCCATCCGACGTTCACCGTTGCCGCCGCCACCGTATTCGCGGGTAAACCCGCGCCTACACACGTATCGGTGGTTGGGGAAAGGCCGTCGTAGGAGCGGGTTTACCCGCGAAGAGGCCGGCCCTGCTGGCCAATTTCCACCGGCCGTTCACCGTTGCCGCCGCCACCGTATTCGCCGGTAAACCCGCTCCTACACACCGATCAATACACATCCCGCCGATACCGCCCATCCTCGATCAACTGCTGTACAGCAGCTTCACCCAGCATGCCTTTGAGCGCCGCATCCACCCCCGCCGCCATGCCTTGCAGGCTGCCGCAGACATACACGCAAGCCCCGTCGGCCACCCAGCGCTTGAAGTCCTCGGCCTGCTCCAGCATCACGTCCTGCACATACACCTTCTCAGCCTGATCGCGCGAGAACGCCAGGTCCAGCCGTGCCAGGTCACCGTTGTCCAGCCAAGCGTGCAGCTCATCGCCACACAGCAAGTCATGCGCCCGATTACGCTCGCCGAACAACAGCCAGTTGCGCTGCTCACCGGCATTGACCCGCGCGCGCAACAGGCTGCGAAGGCCCGCCAGGCCAGTGCCGTTGCCGATCAGGATCATCGGCGCAGCAGCCTCAGGCAGATGGAAGCCACTGTTACGCCGCAGGCGCAGGCTCAGGGTGCCATTCATTGGCAGGTATTCGGTCAGCCAGCCAGAGCCCAAGCCAAGGCTGCCGTCGGGGTGGCGTTCCTGGCGCACGATCAGCTCCAGCACACCATCGCTGGCGATCGAGGCAATGGAGTACTCGCGGCAACCGATTGGCACCAGTGCATCGACCAGCGCTTGTGGCTGCAAGCCGATCAGGTGGTCGCGGCGCGTCGGCAGTTGGCGGCCAGCGAGTGCCTGGGCAAGGGATTCGGTCAAGCCATTCACCTGCACCTGGCTGCTGGCATCCAGTGCCATGCCCTTGAGGAACGCGTCGATCCGTGGCTGCCCATTCAGCGGCAGTACCTCCACCAGGTCGCCGGCTTCCCAGCTTGCAGGTTCTGCAGCCTGCAGGCCAAGCAGGTACACCGGTTGGCCTTGGCTGCCGGGGTTGAGCAGTTTGCGGCGCACCAGCGACCAGTTGGCAAAGGTTGGCGGCTGCCAGGCGGCCACCGGCTGGACGCCCGTCAGTTGCGCCAGTTCCTGCTGCCATTGCTGCAGGGCGGCCTGGTCGGCGTTGTCCACTTCCACCGGGCTGAATGCACTGCTGGCACCGCGCTCCCCCAGCCACGCCTGGAGACGACGAGCGAAACCGCAGAAGTGCGGGTACTGACGATCACCGAGGGCGAGCAGGGCATAGTTGAGGTTGTTCAGTGCCCAAGGCTGGCCGAGCACCTTGCGCTCGAAGACGCGAGCGCTGTCGGGCGCTTCGCCGTCGCCGAATGTACTCACCACGAAGAGCGCGCGATGGGCCTGGCGCAGGTCGTTTTCACCCAGCTCGGCAAGGGCGCGCACTTGAACGGGCTGGCCAGCTGCCTGCAGCTGCTCGGCACTCTGCCAGGCCAACTGTTCGGCAAAGCCACTCTGGCTGGCGAAGCCGATCAGCCAGCCGTCGCCAGTGCCGCTGTTGGCGACGTTGCCACGGGCTGCGCGCACCTGACGTTTCTTGCGGCGGCGGTCGAGGTACAGCAGCCAGCCGGTGACGAAGAACAACGGCATGGTGAGGCTGGCGATGGTGACGATGATGCGCCCCGGCAAGCCGAAGTATTCGCCGACGTGCAAGGCGTAAACACTCTGCAGCAACTGCGCCTTGAATGACTTGTCGGTGTAGCGATCGTGCTTCTTAACTTGGCCGGTGGCCGGGTCAAGGACCAGGGTATTGAAGGCACGTGGGTGCGCGGCGTTGTCGAGCAGGTAGAACAGGTTGGCCGGCTGACCGCCAGCAGGTGGCAGGCGCAGGTTGTAGGTGGACAGGCCTGGGCCTGCGGCCTCCTGGAGGTTGGCCCAGATGGCGTCGTAGTCCACCACCAGCGGTGGCGCATTCTTGTCGACTGTTTGCGGCCCGTGCCGGCCACGGCCTTCACCTCGTTTTTGCTGCTGGCCCGCGGCTGGCGTGTCGGCCAGCAGCTTGTTCAGGCCTTCACGGTACCACTCATAGGACCAGAACAGCCCGGTCAGGGCGAACAGAAGATAGAACAGCAGGCACCAGGTGCCGGCAACGGCGTGCAGGTCCCAGTTGAAGGCGCGGCCTTTCTTGGCCCAGTCGAAGGTCAACCAGGTGCGCCAGTCCAGCGCTTTACGCGGCCAGCGCAGGTAAAGGCCGGACAGGCAGAAGAACACCAGCATCAGGGTGCAGGCCCCGGTAATTTGCCGGCCAGTATCGCCCATGGCGAGGAAGCGGTGCAGCTTGAGCATGAGGTTGAAGAAGCCTTGCCCGGCCGCTTCGCCCTTGAGTTCGCCGGTGTACGGGTCGGCATAGCGCAGCTCGCCACGGCGTTCGCCCGGTGCGGGCATGAAGAAGATCCGTGCAGCGTTGCCTTCGCGCACGTCGACCCACAGCATCGAGACTTTGTCGTGTTGCTGGGCTTCGACCCGCTTAACCAGCTCGGCTGGCGGTAGCACGCCTTCGGTGCGTACTTCTACCTTGAGTACATCGGCATTGAATGCGCGCAGCAGTTCTTCCTGGAACGAGTACAGCGCCCCGGTAATGCCCATCAAGGCCAGCACCAGGCCAGCGGTGATGCCAAAGAACCAGTGCAATTGGAACAGCGTCTTCTTCACCACGTCTTTCACCTTGAGTTGCCGCCGCGACCCGCGCGGCGTGCATTATGCCTTGATACGCAAAAGCCCCGCTCACAGGAATGAACGGGGCCAGGTGGGCTGCTTTTCGTGTTGTCTGTGCGGGCCTCTTCGCGGCTAAGGCCGCTCCTGCACCGGCAACGCAGGAGCGGCTTTGGCCGCGAAAGGGCCCGCACAGGCGCAGCCCTTCAACAGATCAACCCAACCCAGACATCAGAAGTGCACGCTGGTGGTCAGCAGTGCCGTCCGCCCGGCCGCCTGGTTGGCGAAGTGGGTGGAGAAGGCCTTGTCGTAGTACACCTCGTTGGTCAGGTTCTGCACGTTCAGTTGCAGGTCGACGTTCTTGGTCAGCTTGTACGCGGCCATGGCGTCGTAGCGTACGTAGCTGTCGACCATGGTGGTGTTGGCCACGCTGCCGTACACGTCATCCACGTAGAACGCACCACCGCCAACGGTCAGCTTTGGCGTGATCGAGTAGGTGGTCCACAGGCTGGCGCTGTTGTTTGGCGTGTTCGGCAGCTGGTTGCCGTCGTTGGCCTTGCCCACCGGGCCGCCGTCGATCTGGCGAGCCTCCATGTAGGTGTAGCCGGCGAACACCTGCCACTTGTCGGTCAGCTTGCCGCTGGCCGACAGTTCGATACCTTGAACCCGGGTCTCGCCAATGTTCTCGTAGGTATTGGTGTTGACCTGGACCCGGGCGTTTTCCTTCTCGGTGCGGAACAGCGCGGCAGCCAGCGACAGACGCTGGTCAAGCAGGTCCCACTTGGTACCGATCTCGTAGTTGGTGGTTTCTTCCGGCTCCATGTCGCTGCCCAGCAGGTTGCCGTTACGGTCTGGCGTGCCGCCCAGCGGGTTGCCTTCGGTACCTTCGCCAAGCATGGCGCCAGGCGGCGTGGCGGAGGTGGCATAGGACACATAGATGCTGCCGTTTTCGGCCGGCTTCCACACCAGACCCAGCTGGCCGGTGACGAACTCGCTGACATCTTTGCCTTTGGCGGTGGTGGTGCCAGCGGCGTTGTAGGTCTTGTAGTCGGTGTCAAAGTGGTCGTAGCGCAGGCCCATGTTGACCAGCCACTCCGGGGTAAGCTCCAGGGTGTCGAACACGTAGATTGCACGGGTCTTGCTGTTGGTGGTGGTGCCGGCATAGTTGCGCGAGATGGCGCCGTTCCACGGATCATCCGGGTTCGGGTTGCTCAGCGAAGTGCAGTTATAGCCACTGGTGGCGCCGATCATGCCTGGGGTGCAGTTGCTGTTGGCAGACCCGCCTGGCACGGTGTCGGTGTCGACGGTGTAGCTTGAGCGCTCGCTCTCTTCACGGCTCAGTTCGATACCGGTCGAGAAGCTGTTTTTCATGCCGCCAACGTAGAACTCGCCGAACAGATCGGTCTGGTTGGTGGTAGTGGCGGTGTTGCCGACACGGGTGTTGGCGCGGCGCCAGACACTGCCGTTGTTGACGTTGCCCTTGCTGTCGTCGGGCTGGGTCAGGATGTAGTCCTGCATGCTGTTGCCGTGACGCAGGGTGTTCTTGATGGTCAGCGAGTCGGTCAGGTCGTGCTCGACGGCGAAGGTTGCGATATCCACTCGGGTCTTGCGGAAGTCGCGGCCGGTCAGGCCATAGAAGTTGTCACTGTCGCCGCCATCATTCGGCTTGCTCGGGTGTGCCGAGGTGCGGGCAGCGCTGCCAGTAACGGGGATGCTGTAAGGGATACCCGAATCCGGCAGGTCGTCGCTTTCCAGGTGGTAGTAGTCAAGGTTGACGCGGGTCGGCGTGCCCAGGCCAAAGGCCAGCGACGGGGCGATACCCCAGCGGTCGTAGTTGACCTTGTCGCGGCCGGCGACGTTGCTTTCGTGGGTCATCAGGTTCAGGCGACCGGCAACGGTATCGCTGAACTGGTAGTTGCCATCGAAGGTGTAGCGCTGGGTCTGGTCGCTGCCCCAGGTCCAGGCGCCGTCCAGCGAGTTGCCCAGATGCGCGCGCTTGCTTACCAGGTTGATGGTACCGCCGGCCGCGCCGCGGCCACCGATGGCCGAGTTCGGCCCCTTGGCCACTTCAACGGATTCGATGGCGAAGATTTCGCGGGTTTGGGCGCCAGTGTCACGTACGCCGTCCAGGTAAGTATCGCCCTGGGCGTCGAAGCCGCGGATGAACGGGCGGTCACCTTGTGGGTTGCCGCCTTCGCCAGCGCCGAAAGTAATGCCTGGCACGGTGCGCAGGGCATCCTGCAGGGTCAGGGCGTTGGTGTCCTTGATCACTTGCTGCGGGATCACGGTTATCGAGCGCGGGGTGTCTACCAGCGGCGCGGTGTACTTCTGCGAGGCGGCCTTGTCCACCTTGTAATCGGTGCTGGCTTGTTCAGCCTTGCCGTTGACGCTGGTGGCATCGAGGGTGATGGCGCTGCTGGCGGCCGGATCGGCGGCATAGACCGACGAGGCACTCAGGGCGACACCGATGGCAGACACGATCAGGCGTGGCGAACTCACAGCAGATGGTACGTACTGGCGCATTGCAAAGAACCTTCCCCAAGGTATTGAGGCGGTGGATCTTAATGTAAGCAATTTTGACTAACAATTGAGACTCGTTACCATTCGTGAAGAATTTACAATCTTTACAATTTGTCTTTACGGTTTCATGCCGCTGAAACGTCTTAAGTGGCGAATGGGGCTTGTGTAGCGCAAAAGGGAATCAATATCATTGCGCCTTTACATTTCCTAACGGTGCCGTTGCCATGCTGCTTCACATCCCAGGCCTGTTCGACGCTGATGAACTGGCCCGTATCTGCGAGGCGCTGGAGCGGGCCGACTGGGCCGATGGCAAGGTTACGGCGGGTTATCAGTCGGCCAAGGCCAAGCACAACCTGCAGTTGCCGGAAGGTCATGCGCTGGCCAAGGAAATCGGCAGTGCGCTGATCGACCGCCTGTGGAAAACCCCACGCTTCATGTCGGCAGCCTTGCCGCACAAGGTGTTCCCGCCGCTGATCAACTGCTACCGCGAAGGCGGCAACTTCGGTTTCCACATCGACAACGCCCTGCGCCAGCCCAAGGGCAGCCCGGAGCGGGTGCGTACCGACCTGTCTTCCACGCTGTTCCTCAGTGACCCGGAAAGCTACGACGGCGGTGAGCTGGTGATCCAGGACACCTATGGCGTGCAGCAGGTCAAGCTGGCCGCCGGTGACATGGTGCTGTACCCCGGCACAAGCCTGCACAAGGTCAACCCAGTGACCCGTGGCCAACGCTATGCCGCGTTCTTCTGGACCCAGAGCCTGGTGCGCGATGACAGCCAGCGGACGCTGCTGTTCGAGATGGACAACGCCATCCAGCAACTGACCGCCGATGTGCCGGACCATCCTTCGCTGTTGCAGCTGACGGGCACCTACCATAACTTGCTGCGCCGCTGGGCTGAGGTCTGAGCCGTGTCCTACCTGCTGCGACGTGAGGAAGTAGTGGATGTGGCCGGCTTGCAGGCCATGCTCGAGGAAACCCCTGGCAAGGCCGCCCAGGCGATTCTGGCGGCAGCGGGGCAGGGCGCGGTCGAGGCGCAGTTGCTGCTGGGGCAGATCCTGCTGGATGGGCGTGGCATCCAGCAGGATGCCACGGTTGCCCGGCGTTGGTTCGGTATCGCTGCACAGGGTGGCAGTGCCATGGCGCACAACATGCTCGGGCGTTGCCTGGAGCATGGCTGGGGCGGCGAGGTGAGTTTGGTGCAGGCGGCCGTTCACTACGCCCGTGCGGCCGATTCGGGTTTGGACTGGGGCCTGTATAACCTGGGCAACCTTCTGGCGACCGGGCGTGGGGTGCCGGCCAATCAGGCGCAGGCACTGATGTGCTACGAGAAGGCTGCGCAGCTGGGGCATGCCAAATCGATGAACCTGTATGGGCGTTACCTGGAGCAGGGCATTGCCACGGCACCCAGCCCGGCGCGGGCGGTGCGCTGGTATCGGCGTTCGGCCGAGGCGGGGGATTTTCGTGGGATGTTCAGCCTGGCGCTGGTGCTGGTCGAGCGTGGGCAGTTGGCCGAGGCAGGGCAGTGGCTGGAGCAGGCCCGGGTTGCGGGGAACATGAATTTCCTGCGTGCTGCGTTGGTAACCCTGCAGGGTGCGGGGCCGGTGTTGATGGCCTTTGCGGCGCGGTATGCCGAGGAGATCGATCGGCGTGGTGAGTGAGGTTGACTGTGCCGGCCAATTTCCACTGGCCGTTCACTGTTGCCGCCGCCACCGTATTCGCGGGTAAACCCGCTCCTACACACGCATCGGTGGTTGGGCGCAGGCCGTTGTACGGTTTACCCACCAAGAGGCCAGCATCGACAGCACGCACATGAAAACGGGGCCTTTCGGCCCCGTTGTGCATTACAGGTAGTAAGCCTTCAGCGGCGGGAAGCCGTTGAATTCCACTGCGCTGTAGCTGGTGGTGTAGGCGCCGGTCGACAGCCAGTACAGGCGGTCACCGATGGCCAGGTTCAGCGGCAGCCCGTACTTGTAGTTCTCGTACATGATGTCGGCGCTGTCGCAGGTCGGGCCGGCGATGACCACTTCTTCGGCTTCGCCTTTCTTCTCGGTCCAGATCGGGAACTTGATGGCTTCGTCCATGGTTTCGATCAGGCCGGAGAACTTGCCCACGTCGGTGTAGATCCAGCGCTCGACGGCGGTACGCGACTTACGTGCGACCAGCACCACTTCGCTGACCAGGATGCCGGCGTTGGCGATCAGCGAACGGCCGGGCTCGAGGATGATTTCCGGCAGTTCGTCACCGAAGTCTTCCTTGAGGAAACGGATGATTTCTTCGGCGTAGGTTTCCAGGCTGTTGGTACGGGTGATGTAGTTGGCCGGGAAGCCACCACCCATGTTGATCAGCTTCAGTTCGATGCCGTCTTCTTCTTTCAGGCGTTCGAAGATTACCTTGACCTTGGCGATGGCGGCGTCCCATACGCTGATGTCGCGTTGCTGCGAGCCCACGTGGAAGGAGATGCCATAAGGCACCAGGCCCAGGTCGCGGGCGAGGATCAGCAGGTCCATGGCCATGTCGGTCTGGCAGCCGAACTTGCGGGACAGTGGCCAGTCGGCAGTGGTGGAGCCTTCAGTCAGAATACGCACGTACACTTTCGAGCCCGGTGCGGCCTTGGCGATGTTGCGCAGGTCGGCTTCCGAGTCGGTGGCGTACAGGCGCACGCCCTTCTCGTAGAAGTAGCGGATGTCCTTGGACTTCTTGATGGTGTTCCCGTAGCTGATACGGTCGGCGCTGACACCGCGGCCCATCACTTTGTCCAGCTCGTAGATCGAGGCGATGTCGAAGCTCGAACCTTTCTCTTTGAGCAGGTCGATGATTTCAACGGCCGGGTTGGCCTTGACCGCGTAGTAAACCTTAGCAAATTCGAAACCGGCGCGCAGGTCGTCGTACGCCTGGCTGATCATCTGGGTGTCGATGAGTACGAACGGGGTTTCCTGCTTGTCAGCGAACGCCTTCATTTTCTGGAAGGTTTCACGCGCGAAATAGTCTTCGACCTGGATCGACATGCTCAGGGACTCCATGGGCAAACTGAAAGATTAAGTGGCTGCAAACTGAACGTCCTCCGTATCCCCACTTTGGTTCGCCTACTCAGTACTTGAGCCGGATGGATCGTTTCCAGCATGGACGTTCGGCGCGCACTTTAGGGCGTGAAGAATGCAGAATCAACAGGCAATCCGGGCGTGATCGACGTGGATCGACGACCAGCCATTTGAATAACCGACTCGTGTGACCGGCTGATGTTCCCTGCGATCTTTCAAGCGTAAAAAATTGTGGAATGGAGCGTGTTGGGCCCTTCGCGGGCAAGCCCGCTCCTACAGGGGATACGCGTTCCATGTGGGGGCGGGCTTGCCCGCGAAAGGGCCGGAGGTGTTCATATTTATGGCCACATTTTCCTGGTACCCCCGTACAGGAAATCGCCCATAAATTTTTTGTTACCGACTGGCGGATTTGCTGCTTTTGATGCGAAACATTACTATTCGCACCCTTATCTGCCTCCCTGATGACCCCGACCGTGTCCGGACACAAAGGCTTCCTCGACCATTACCATGAGCTGATCGGCACCTGGACGCGCAAGCTGCGCAGTCGTCAGCAGGCCGAGGACCTCACCCACGATGCCTTTGTCCGGGTACTGGAAACCCCGCGCGAGCAGGTTGAGCAGCCACGCGCCTACCTGCATCAGGCTGCGCGCAACATCGCAGTGGATGGCTTCCGTCGCGAAGACCGCCGCCAGGCCCTGGAGCGGGAAGCCTTCGAAGAAGGCGCAACCGGCAGTGGCGACCCGGAAGCCTACGTGCATGCCCTGGAGCTGGCCGACAGCGTCGAGCGGGCCCTGGCCGAGCTGCCACTCAACTGCCGGCAGGTGTTCATCTGGCAGAAGCTCGAAGGCCTGACCCAGGCCGAGATTGCCGAGCGCATGGGGTTGAGCAAGAACATGGTCGAAAAGTATATGATCCGCACGCTTCGGCACCTGCGTGAGCACCTGGATGTGTCGGCATGAAGAGTCAGGAGGCCTTTTCGATGAAACAGCACGGTACCGATGCCGTCCGCGAGCAGGCGGCCGCATGGTTCGCCCGCGTGCAGGATGCGCCTCGGGATGCCGGGCTGCACACGCAGTTGCATGCCTGGTTGGCGAGCGACGAGCACCACCGGGAAGAATATGAGCATCTCTGCCGCGTGTGGCACGCCGCCGGCTTCATTCCACGTCAGCACCTGGAGGCGCTGTGCCAGCCAGACCCGGTGCAGCAGCTGCCACGACGGCGTTTCATGCGCCAGGCGTTGGCCGCCAGTGTCGCGGTAGTGGCGCTGGGCCTGGGCTGGGGCGGCTGGCACCACCTGCAACTGAACCATCAAGGCAGCCTGCAGACGGCCTTCAATGAGCGCCGTCAGGTCGAACTGCCGGATGGCTCGCATCTGGAGCTCAATGGCAACACGCAGGTGCAGGTCGAGTTCAGCGCCGGCCGGCGGCACGTGCGCCTGAACGCCGGTGAAGTGATGTTCAGCGTCGCCCGTGACAGTAACCGGCCGTTTGTGGTCGACACTGCCCAGGGCAGTGTGATCGTCACAGGTACCCGCTTTGACGTCCGCCTGGACCCAGCCAGCACCCGTGTGGCGGTGGAACAGGGGTCGGTGCGGGTGCAGGGCAAGGGCGACTCGCCGGCGCTACTGACGGCCGGGCAGGGGTCGCATATAGATGCACAGGGCCTGGTCGCCGCACCCTATGCGGTCAACACCGGCGCCATGACCGCATGGCGACAGGACAAGCTGGTGTTCGACAACGCAACCCTCGCCGAAGTAGTGGCCGAAACCTCGCGCTACCGTCGCCAGCCATTGCGGGTCGCCCCTGGGAAAGTCGCCCGGCTGCGCCTGTCCGGTACCTTCAGTACCAACGATACAGACGCTCTGCTGCGGGCCTTGCCGAGCATCCTCCCGGTGGCCATCAAAGCCCATGGAGACGGCTCCAGCGAAATAATCGCCAACTAGATTCAGGTTTTTTTTCACTCGTTCGTCTTCCTCGCCAGCTGCAACTGCCAAGCATTTCCATTTGCACGCGGTTGGCGTTTATTCCGCATTCCAGGATGTTTCGACGACGTGAACAACAACAAACCTCTCCCACGCTTTCGCGCCCTGGCGCTGGCCCTGGCGGTCAGTACTGTGGCCGTTGGCAGCCAGGCCGCAGAGGCCGCTAATGCCCTCCACATCCAGGCCCAGCCGTTGGGTTCGGCGCTGAACCAGCTCGGCCAGCAAACCAGCCTGCAGCTGTTTTTCAGCCCCGAGCTGGTCGCCGGCAAACAGGCCCCGGCGGTATCGGGCAACCTGGCGCCGGTGCAGGCGCTGCAACAGCTGTTGCAAGGCAGCGGGCTCACCTACGAGATGTCCGGGGACACCGTTGTGGTGAAGCCTCTGCCGACTACCCTTGACCTGGGCAGCGGCAGCCTGGAGCTGGCACCCACCGACATCAAGGTGGTCGGTGACTGGCTGGGTGATGCCCAGCAGAGCGTGGTACAGAACCACCCTGGGGCACGCACCGTGGTACGCCGCGAGGCAATGGTGGAGAAGGGCGCAATGAACGTGCGCGACGTGCTGCGCGGCATCCCCGGCGTGCAAGTGCAGGACTCCAACGGGACCGGTGGCAGCGACCTGTCGCTGAACGTGGGCGTACGCGGCCTTACTTCGCGCCTGTCGCCGCGCTCCACGGTACTGATCGATGGCATCCCGGCCGCCTTCGCGCCGTATGGCCAGCCACAGCTGTCGATGGCACCGATTTCTTCTGGCAACCTCGACAGCATCGACGTCGTGCGCGGTGCCGGCTCGGTGCGCTATGGCCCGCAGAACGTGGGCGGCGTGATCAACTTTGTAACCCGGGCGATTCCGGAAAAGGCCTCGGCAGAGCTGTCCACCACCCTGGAGACCTCTCAGCACGGTGGCTGGAAACACACCGAGTCAGCCTTCGTCGGTGGCACGGCCGACAATGGCATGGGCGTGGCGCTGCTGTACACCGGGGTGAATGGCAACGGTTACCGTGAAAGCAACAACGGCAACGACATCGATGACGTTATCCTCAAGACGCATTGGGCGCCAACCGATGTCGATGAGTTCTGGCTGAACTTCCATTATTACGATGGCCGTGCCGACATGCCGGGTGGCCTGACCCAGGCCCAATACGACAGCAACCCGTACCAGTCGCTGCGCGATTACGACTACTTCGCGGGCCGGCGCAAGGATGTGTCGTTCAAATGGCAGCGGCAGCTCGACGATGCCACCCAGTTCGAAGTGCTGACCTACTACACCGACAGCTTCCGCGGCAGCACCATCGCCTCGCGGGACATGAAGACGTTGTCGTCGTACCCGCGCAACTACCACACCTTCGCCATCGAACCCCGTGTGTCGCGCATCTTCTTTGCCGGCCCAACCACCCAGGAAGTCAGTGTCGGTTACCGTTACCTGAAGGAAGCGATGCGCGAACAATCGACTCGCCTGGCGCTGATCGACAACGTGCCGACGGTGACCCCGACTTCCGACGGCCACGTGTTCCAGGACCGCAGTGGCGGCACCGAGGCCAGCGCCTACTACATCGACGACAAGATCGACGTGGGCAACTGGACCATCACCCCTGGCGTGCGCTTCGAGCACATCAATACCGACTGGCGCGACCGCCCGGTGCTGGACGCCAACAACCGCCCGGTAGCCGAGAAGAAGCGCAGCATCACCAGCAACGAGCCTTTGCCGGCACTGAGCGTGATGTACCACGTTTCCGATGCCTGGAAGGTGTTCGCCAACTACGAGACTTCGTTCGGTAGCCTGCAGTACTTCCAGCTGGGCCAGGGCGGTTCTGGCAACAGTACGGCCAATGGCCTGGAGCCGGAAAAAGCCAAGACCTACGAAATCGGTACCCGTTATGACAATGGCGGCTTTGCCGGTGAGCTGACGGCGTTCTACATCGACTTCGATGATGAGCTGCAGTACATCAGCAACGACGTGGGCTGGACCAACCTCGGTGCGACCAAGCACCAGGGCATCGAGGCTTCGGTGCGTTATGACCTGGCCGGGCTGGACCCGCGCCTGGACGGGCTGTCGGTGAGCGGTGGCTACACCTATACCCGCGCGACCTATGAAGGGGATATCCCAGGGTTCAAGGGCCGAGACCTGCCGTTCTATTCACGCCAGGTGGCCACTGCCGGGGTGCGTTACGCAGTTAACCGCTGGACCTGGAACCTGGACGCCTATGCCCAATCGAAGCAGCGTGCGCCGGGAACCGGGATCAATGCCGATGGCAGTTTCAATGGCGACTACATCACCGAGCCGAGTGCTGACGGGCAGTATGGCGATATTCCGGGTTATGTGACCTGGCATGCCCGCGGTGGGTATGAATTCGGGCCTGAACTGTCCAACCTGAAGCTGGCGGCGGGGGTGAAGAACCTGTTCGACAAGCAGTACTTCACCCGCTCCAGTGACAACAATGCCGGCCTTTACGTGGGTGAGCCGCGGACCTTCTACGTGCAGGCCAGTGTTGGGTTTTGATCGAGACTGCCGGGGCCGCTTTGCGGCCCTTCGCTCGCTCTTGTAGGAGCGGGTTTACCCGCGAAAGGGCCGGGCCTGCTGGCCAATTTTCACCAGTCGTTCACCGTTGCCGCCACCACCGTATTCGCGGGTAAACCCGCTCCTACACATGATCGGTGGTGGACATACATCGGGGATTGAACACAGGCCGTTGTAGGAGCGGGTTTACCCGCGAAGGGGCGCAAAGCGCCCCCGACGATTACGAAACCACCGCCTCGGCCGGCGAAACGATACTGCTCTTCGCCCCCCGCGATCTCCCCGAGCTCAGGTACGCGGCAATCGACTCCTGCGTCACCTCGCCCAAGAACACCTGCTCGGCATCCAGCACTGGCAACCACGCGCGGTTGAACTCGTACATGCGCGACAGCAGGATGCGCAAGTGCTCATCGTACGAGGCCGTGGCATTGAACGGCCGCAGGAAATCGCCACACGTCCCTTGCTGGCGGTGCATGTCGCGCCGGCGCACATAGCCCAAGGCCTTGTTTTGCGCATCGGTCACCACCACGTAGCGGCGGTCGTGCTCATCCAGCAGCTCCAGCGCGTCGCCCACCGGTGTTTCCGGGCTCACCGACGGCGCGTTGTCCGCTGCATCCTCGGCACGCACCAGCAACAGGCGTTTGAGGGTGCTGTCCTGGCCCACAAAGTTGCTGACGAAATCATCCGCCGGGTGCGCCAGCAGGGTATCCGGGTGATCCAGCTGCAACAGCTTGCCGGCACGGAAGATGGCAATCTTGTCGCCCAGCTTGATCGCTTCGTCGATGTCGTGGCTGACCATGATTACCGTCTTGTTCAGCGCCCGCTGCATTTCGAAGAACTCGTTCTGGATCATTTCGCGGTTGATCGGGTCGACCGCGCCGAACGGTTCATCCATCAACAGCACGGGTGCATCTGCTGCCAGGGCGCGAATCACGCCGATACGCTGTTGCTGGCCGCCAGATAGCTCGCGCGGGTAGCGTTGCAGGTACTGCTTGGGTTCGAGCTTGATCATGTGCATCAGCTCGCGAGCCCGCTCGTGGCATTTCTGCTTGTCCCAGCCAAGCAGGCGCGGGACCACGGTAATGTTCTCCTCGATGGTCATGTTGGGGAACAGACCGATCTGCTGGATCACATAGCCGATGTGCCGGCGCAGGGTAACTTCGTCCAGCCCGGTGGTGTCTTCGCCATTGATGAACACCTGGCCCGAGGTGGGCGTGATCAGGCGGTTGATCATTTTCAGCGTGGTGCTCTTGCCGCAGCCCGACGGGCCGAGGAACACGCAGATTTCCCCTTCATTGACGGTGAGGCTTACCGAGTCGACGGCTTTGACGTCCTTGCCGTTGACGTTGAAGGTTTTGCTGAGGTTCTTCAGTTCGATCATGAGCGCAGTCCTTCTGGAGTCAGGGCACGTTGCAGGGTTTGCAGCAGCAGGTCGGCGATGATCGCCAGCAGGCTGACCAGTACGGCGCCGACCAGCAGCATCGACATGTCGCTGCGGCTGATGGAAGTCAGGATCAGCACGCCGAGGCCGCCGGCGCCGATGGTGGCGGCAATGGTCATCACACCGATGTTCATCACCACGGCGGTGCGCACGCCGGCGAGGATCACCGGTACGGCGATGGGCAGCTCGACCATGCGCAGGCGCTGGCCGAAGGTCATGCCGATGCCACGCGCGGCTTCACGGATACCGGGCTCGACATTGGTCAGGGCCAGGTAGGTGTTGCGCATGATTGGCAGCAGCGAATAAAGAAACACGGCAGTGATCGCCGGCAAGGGGCCCAGCCCCTGGCCGAACTTGGAGTAGAACGGCAGCAGCAGGCCGAACAACGCAATCGAGGGGATGGTCAGCAGCACTGTGGCGCTGGCCTGCAGCGGGCCGGCCACCGCCGGGAAGCGGGTCATCAGGATGCCCAGCGGCACGCCAACGAGGATCGCCAGGCCGACGGCGATGCCGACCAGCATGATGTGCTGCCAGGTCAGTTGCAGCACCTGGGCCCAGTCGAGGTGGGCGAACGTGTCGAGCAGGCTCATGGCTGTACCTCCTTGAGGGGATGCTCTCGCAGGAATGCGGCGGCCACGGCGGTCGGGTTCTGGTGGTCTACGTCAACCTTGGCATTGAGCTGGCGCATGGTCTCGTCATCGAGCTGCTCGGCCAGTGGCTTGAGCAGGGCGACCAGTTGCGGGTTGGCGTCGAGCACGGCCTTGCGCACCACCGGGGCGGCGGTGTAGTCGGGGAAGTAGTGCTTGTCGTCTTCGAGCAGCTTGAGGTTGAACGCGCTCAGGCGACCGTCGGTGGTGTAGACCAGGCCTGCGAACACCTGGTTGTTGTGCATGGCCGTGTAGACCAGGCCCGCGTCCATCTGGCGGATGTTGGCGCGGCCGACCTGCAGGTCGTACATTTCCTTGAGCCCGACCAGGCCGTCGGGGCGGTTGGCGAACTCGGTGTCCAGAGCCACCAGGTGATTACGCTTGCGCTCGTCGCGCAGCACCTGATTGAGGTCGCTGATCGAGTTGATCTGCGGGTAGGCCTCGGCGACCTGCTTCGGCAAGCCGAGGGCATAGGTGTTGCTGAATTTCGACGGGGTCAGCCAGATCAGGTCTTTTTTGGCATCCAGCTCCTTGACCTTGGCGTAGGTGGCCTCGGCGCTGGGCATACGCTCATCGATGTGGTTGTAGGACACCAGCGACACCCCGGTGTATTCCCACATCAGGTCGAGCTGGCCGGTTTCCTGGGCCTGGCGAGCGATGCTGCTGCCAAGGCCGGTGGTGACGCGTACGTCAAAGCCGTTGGCGCGCAGGTACTGCGCGGTGATTTCGGCGAGCACGGTCTGTTCGGTGAACACCCGCGCGCCGATGCGCACCAGGGGTTTTTCCGC
Source organism: Pseudomonas sp. CIP-10 (assembly GCF_020911845.1). Taxonomy (NCBI): domain Bacteria; kingdom Pseudomonadati; phylum Pseudomonadota; class Gammaproteobacteria; order Pseudomonadales; family Pseudomonadaceae; genus Pseudomonas; species Pseudomonas sp. CIP-10. The sequence goes on from NZ_CP087160.1 coordinate 1,042,906, forward strand.
TGCCTGGGCAACTCCTGCGAACAGCAGGGCCGCGCCCAGCAGCAAGGCGATTCTCTTCTTCATACGTTTCCTATCCTTATTGGGCCAGGCCACGTTCCAGCCAGCGCCTGCTGGAGAAACTCACCGCCGCGTCCAGCACCAGTGCCAGCAGCGCGGTGCAGGCGGCACCCAGCAGCAGCTGCGGCTGGTTGTTCAGGGCGATGCCGGGAAAGATCAGGCTGCCCAGGCTGTTGGCGCCGATCAGGAATGCCAGCGGTGCGGTGCCCACGTTCAGCGCCAGGGCCACGCGTACGCCGCCGACGATGATCGGCACGGCGTTGGGCAGCTCCACCTGCCAGAGTTGCTGGCGCGGGGTCATGCCGATGCCGGTAGCGGCTTCCTTGAGCGATGCGGGGACGTTTTTCAGGCCTTCGTAGGTGTTGCGCACGATGGGCAGGAGGGACGCGAGGAACAGTGCGAAGATCGCAGGCCCGGCGCCGATGCCCAGGATACTCAGGGCGATGGCCAGAACGGCCAGAGGGGGGATGGTGTTGCCAACGTTGAAGAACTGCATGAAACGCTCGGCTTTGTCGACCCGGTGCGGTCGACTTAACGCAATGCCGGCGGGGATGCCCACGGCCAGCGCCGCCACCATCGAAGCCAGCACCAATACCAGGTGCGCTTGCAGGTAGAACCCAAGATCGTCGCGATAACGCGCGATCGTGTCGATGCCGATCCAGTGGACCAGCAGGGCCAGGATGACGAGCACGGCGGCCCATCCCAACAGCCCCTTTCCGTAGCGTTTAGCCACAGGCGGACTCCTTGTGTTGTCGGCGAGCACACTTCTTGGAAGCCGGCCAATCCTGGCGGCGGGTGGTGTGTTCGCGAGTAGCAGCGAGATGCAAGCCGAAGGCTGCGATCAGGCCATGAGCCGAACCCCGTCGGGCCCGAAAATGCTGATGAAACCAGTCCCCAACCGAAGCGGGTTGCAGGGGAGTGGACGTCTCCGTGGGCGTAAAGGTTCCCATCTGAGGCGGCATTTGGCCAGCGTTAATCGCTGGGTTGCGGGATTTTTGGCGAGAAAAAACAGCGGCTTAATACGCTGCAGGCGTTGAAATAACTGCGCTTTTGGCATTTGTCGTGATAAATCGATTGCCTGTTGGATTTCTTTTGTCTGTGCCGGCCTCTTCGCGGGTAAACCCGCTCCTACAGTGACTGCACCGCATCCGAACCCTGTGTCGTACCTGTAGGCGCGGGTTTACCCGCGAAGAGGCCGGCACAGGCGCCATTCATTCGGCAGATTTTGGTCCAGGCCCAACTTCAGGTATGATACTGCCCCTTTCAAATCCCCCAGTCAGGCGATTTCCCATGACCAACCAGGCCGCCGAAGTCGCGAAGCGCCGCACTTTCGCAATCATTTCCCACCCCGACGCCGGTAAAACCACCATCACCGAGAAGCTGCTGCTGATGGGCAAGGCCATTGCCGTCGCCGGTACCGTGAAGTCGCGCAAGTCCGACCGCCATGCCACCTCCGACTGGATGGAAATGGAGAAGCAGCGCGGCATCTCCATCACCACCTCGGTGATGCAGTTCCCGTACCGCGAGCACATGATCAACCTGCTCGACACCCCCGGCCACGAAGACTTCTCGGAAGACACCTACCGCACCCTGACCGCGGTGGACTCGGCGCTGATGGTGCTCGACGGCGGTAAAGGTGTAGAGCCGCGTACCATCGCCCTGATGGACGTGTGCCGCCTGCGCGACACGCCCATCGTCAGCTTCATCAACAAACTCGACCGAGACATCCGCGACCCGATCGAACTGCTCGACGAGATCGAAGCCGTTTTGAAGATCAAGGCCGCGCCAATCACCTGGCCGATCGGTTGCTACCGCGACTTCAAGGGCGTGTACCACCTGACCGGTGACTACATCGTGGTGTACACCCCGGGCCACGGCCACGAGCGCACCGAAGCCAAGATCATCCAGAAGCTGGACTCGGACGAAGCCCGCGCGCACCTGGGCGACCAGTACGATTCGTTCGTCGAGCAACTGGAGCTGGTGCAGGGCGCTTGCCACGAGTTCAACCAGGAAGAGTTCATCAACGGTCAGCTGACCCCGGTGTTCTTCGGTACTGCACTGGGCAACTTCGGTGTCGACCACGTGCTCGACGCCGTGGTCGACTGGGCGCCGCGCCCGCTTGGCCGTGTGGCCCACGAGCGCACCGTGGAGCCTGTGGAAGAGAAGTTCACCGGCTTCGTGTTCAAGATCCAGGCGAACATGGACCCGAAACACCGCGACCGTATCGCCTTCATGCGCATCTGCTCGGGCAAGTACGAGAAGGGCATGAAAATGCGCCACGTGCGCTTGAACAAAGACCTGCGTATCGGCGATGCGTTGACGTTCTTCTCCTCCGAGCGTGAGCAACTGGAAGAAGCCTTTGCCGGTGACATCATCGGCCTGCACAACCACGGCACCATCCAGATTGGCGACACCTTCACCGAAGGCGAGGCGCTGGGCTTCACCGGTATCCCGCACTTCGCGCCGGAGCTGTTCCGTCGCGTCCGCCTGAAAGACCCGCTGAAATCCAAGCAACTGCGTCAAGGCCTGCAGCAGCTGGCCGAAGAAGGTGCTACTCAGGTGTTCTTCCCTGAGCGCAGCAACGACATCATCTTGGGTGCGGTCGGTGTGCTGCAGTTCGACGTGGTCGCCAGCCGCTTGAAGGAAGAGTACAAGGTGGAGTGTGCCTACGAGCCTATCACCGTCTGGTCGGCGCGCTGGATCAGCTGCGATGACAAGAAGAAGCTCGAGGAATTCCAGACCAAGGCCATGGAAAACCTGGCCATCGACGGCGGCGGTCACCTGACCTACCTGGCGCCGACCCGGGTCAACCTGGCGCTGATGGAAGAGCGCTGGCCGGACATCAAGTTCCGCGCTACCCGCGAGCACCATTAAGGCCTGAAATCGGGGCTGCTTTGCAGCCCTTCGCGGGCACGCCCGCTCCCACAGGGAATCACCAGACCTGGAGGTCATGTGATACCTGTGGGAGCGGGCGTGCCCGCGAAGGGCCGCTAGGCGGCCCCATTTCAATTTCCGGCTTTGATACTGGTCCAGATTCGCGTACGAATACGGTCGATCTTCGCCGGCATCGCCTCCAGCGCATACAGCTTGCCCATCACCTCGTCGCTCGGGTAAATCATCGTATTACCCTTCATCGCCGGGTCCACCAGCCCGTCCGCCTTGAGGTTGCCGTTGGCGTACTGGACGTGGTTGCTGATGTTGGCCATCACCTCCGGCTGCAGCAGGTAGTTCATGTAGGCATATCCGGCCTTTTCATCCGGCGCATCGACGGGCATGGCGACCATGTCGAACCACATCGGCGCGCCCTCCTTGGGTATCGAATAGCCCACCTTCACGCCATTGTTCGCCTCATCGGCGCGGTTCTTCGCCTGCAGCACATCCCCCGAGAACCCCACTACCACGCAGATATCGCCGTTGGCCAGGTCGCCCGTGTACTTGGACGAGTGGAAATAGCTGATGTAAGGCCGCACTTTCATCAGCAGGTCCTTGGCCTTCTCGTAGTCCTTGGGGTCTTGGCTGTGATGGGGCAAGCCCAGGTAGTGCAGGGCGATCGGCAGCAGTTCGGGGCCATTGTCCAGCACCGCGACGCCGCAGCTTTTCAGCTTGCTCATGTACTCGGGCTTGAAGATCAGGTCCCAGGAGTCCACGGGCGCGTTGTCGCCGAGCACCGCCTTGACCTTGTCGATGTTGTAGCCAATACCGGTACTGCCCCACAGGTACGGGAAGCCGTACTGGTTGCCCGGGTCGTTCACCTCCAGCGCCTTGAGCAGCACCGGGTTGAGGTTGTGCCAGTTAGGCAGCTGGGATTTGTCCAGGCGCTTCAAGGCCTTGCCCTGGATCTGCCGGGCCATGAAATGGTTGGAGGGGAACACCACGTCGTAGCCGGAATTACCGGTCATCAACTTGCCATCGAGGGTTTCATTGCTGTCGTACACGTCATAGGTCGGCACGATGCCGCTGGCTTGCTGGAAGTTCTTCAACGTATCGGGGGCCACGTAGCTGGACCAGTTGTAGATCTTCACCGTTTCAGCGGCGCTGGCCACGCTGGCGGCCAGCATCAGGGGGGCGAGGAGGAAGGTGCGCATGTCGGGTTTACCTTGCTTTGTCTGTTGTTATCGAAGGCAGGCGATCAGCGGATCAGAAAATAAGCACGTAGGTCTTGCGCACGGTCTCCAGGATGTCCCAGGTGCCGGTGCTGTTGGCCGGTAGCATCAATGCGTCTCCGGCTTCTATGACCAGGGGCTCGCCACCGTCGGGGGTGAACGTGCAGCGGCCCTTGATGAAATGACAGAACTCCTGTTGCACGATCTGCCGCCGCCAGCGCCCTGGGGTGCATTCCCAGATGCCGGTTTCAACGCCATCGCTGCGCTCCACGCAGGTGACTGACGTGACTGCCACGGGTTCGCCGAGCGGTACCGCGACCGGGTTGGAGCTGTCGAGCACGGCAAATTCGGTGTTCTTGAACTGGGTGATGCTCATGACCGGTGGATCCTGTACGAGTGAAAAGGGAAGTCAGTGCATGAAGCCTTCCATGAAGTCCGCAACCGAGATGGCCAGGCGCCGCCTCCACGGCGCACTGGCGGGGTTGGCGAGGGTCCGGTCCTCATGGACGAAGCTCTGGATGATCGCGTTGTAGCCCAGCCAGCGGCAGGGCTCGGGAGGCCAGCTGGCCAGGCTCGATAGCGGGCGGTTGTCGAGCACCCAGGGTTGCGCCGTCAGTTCGTTGCGCTGGTTGAGGATCAGCGCCGCCAGGGTGCGCCCACCCAGGTTGGTAGCCCCGACGCCTTCGCCGCCGTAGCCGCCGGCAAGGGCGATGCCGCGCTGGCGGTCGCAAAGCATGTGTGGGCGGAAGCGTCTCGCCATGCCGAGGTTGCCGCCCCAGGTATGAGTGATGCGTACCTGTTTGAGCTGCGGGAACAGTTCGCCGAACAGGTAGCGGCGCAGTTCGACTTCGTGTTCGTCGAGGTTGAAGTTCTCGCGCAGACGCCCACCGAAGCGGTAGCCACCGCGAGCACCGAAGACCAGGCGGTTGTCGGCGGTGCGCTGGCCGTAGGTGACCTGGCGGCTGCTTTCACTGAAGGCTTGGCCCTTGCTCAGGCCAATTTGCTCCCAGGTGGCCTCTGGCAGCGGCTCGGTGGCCACCAGCAGGCTCTGTACTGGCAATTGGTGTTTGCCCAGTGGCGGCAGGCTGGCGGCGTAACCCTCCACGGCAGGCACCATCCACTGGCAGCGAATCTGTGCCAGCGGGGTACGCACCTCGCTCGGCTGCCAGTCGATGGCCGGGGTGTTTTCGTAGATCGATACGCCCAGCGCCTCCACTGCCCGGGCAAGGCCGCGCACCAGCTTGGCTGGCTGGATGGTCGCCGTGTGCGGGCTGTAGATGGCTCCAAACGCATTGCTGACCCGTAACTGGTTACCCAGCTGCTCGGGGCTCAGCCAGCGGTAGTCGTCCTCGGTCATGCCTTGGCGATACAAGTCGTCGAGGTAGGCGCGCAGGCTGCGTTCCTGCTCCGGGTAGCGCGCCGCGCAATAAAGGACGCCGCCTTTGCGGTAGTCGCAGTCGATGCCTTCGCTTTGCAGCACGCGATGCACTTCATCCGGGATGCCGTGCAGCAGGTCGATGCTGGCGCGGCGCTGTTGCGGCGAGAGGGTGCCGAGCAGGCGGTCTTCGCCGAGCAGGTTGCCCATCAGCCAGCCCCCATTACGACCGGAGGCGCCGAAGCCGGCGATTTGGGCTTCGATCACCGCAATGTTCAGCTGGGGGGCCTGGCGCTTGAGGTAGTACGCGGTCCAAAGGCCGGTATAGCCGGCACCGATGATGCACACGTCAACGTCGAGGTCATTGCGCAGTGCCGGGCGCGCGCACAGCGGCTCGTCGAGCTGGTCCATCCACAGGCTGAGCGTGCGCAGGGGTTGCATCGGGTTCGACTCCACATCCGTCAAGGTCTGTGGGCGATCGTAGTGGTGTCAGCGGGCAGCTGTCTTACGTGCGTGCACGCAGGGAAATTTGCTTCAGATAGGCCTTGGGCGTGAGCCCGGTGTGCTCACGGAAGCACTTGTAGAACGCCGACAGCGAGTTGAAGCCGGCACTGAAGGCCAGCTCGTCGATCGTCGCCTCGACGCTGTCGTCGCCGAGGCTGGCCATCAGGTGCTGCAGGCGTGCCTGGTTGACGTAGCGATAGAAGCTTTGCCCCAGCACCTGGTTGAGCAGGTAGGAAATCTGGTTGCGGCTGTAGCCGCTGGCGTCGGCGACCTGTTGCAGGTCGAGCTCCGGGTCGAGGTAGGGGCGTTGACGCTGGAAGTAATGCTCCAGGTCTTGGGCCATGGTCGACAACTGCCGGGGCGACAGGCCCAGGCGGCTGGTGGCGGGGCGCGGACCGCTGTTGGCGTGGCCTGTGCCGTTCTGGCGGACCAGCGTGGCGTATTCGTTGACCCGCCAGATCAGCCCGTCCCTGACGGTGATCGCCTCGCTGGACTGGAACGCAACCAGGCCGTCGCCGCCCTGGACCGTGACCTGATACTGGATGAATGCGGTGCAGCCATCGACGCGGATGCGGTCGCTGTGGACGATGTCCTCGCCAGCTTCACGGGGCAGGCAAGCGCGTACGTAGTCGCGCAGTTCCTGGTGGCCGAGCACGCGGTTCTGGAAGAAGTCGTGGTACTGGATATCGGGGTGGTAGAGCGCCATGACACCGTCGAGGTCGCGATGCTTCCAGCAGAGGTGGTAGCGCAGCACGATTTCGGCGGTAAGCGGGGTTTGCTCGGGGCCGTCGGGGAGGGTGGTGGCGATCATGGGTGGATAGTGCATTGCAGAACACCCAGGTGCAAGGGCGTGGATCCTGCATATTGCACGGTTTGCTCAGGCGGCTTGGAGGGTAAGCCTTTGATTCTTATGAATGTAGTTTTTTGATACAACTGGCATGGCGGCTGCACCTTTCTTGTCACCATCGAACAAGGAGAAAGGCCATGCGCTCGATACTGCTTTGGATGATTGGGGTGCCGATTCCGGTGATCATTCTGATCTGGTTCTTTATGCATTGAGATTTTGGGGGCCGCTTTGCGGCCCTTTTGCTACAACTCTTCGCTACAAAAGGCATGTGCAAGGTAGGCAGGCGCGAACATAGTCGAATCCCCAGATTTTGTAGGTTTGGAGAAAACCGCACCCACAGGTAACGTCGCAGAATGCCCTGGGCAAAGCCCTCAGTTATCTGGCCAGCAACTGGTACTAGGTGAGGGTTTCCACCGCTTTGTTGTTCGCCACCCGCTTGATGTCGGTCAGGCGACCCAGCGGGTTGTCGTAATTCAGGCGCACGTGGGTGCAGCCGGTGGCGCTGAAGTCGGTCAGTTTGCCGTCGGACGTTGTAGGCTTACCGCTGTTAAACTCAAGCGAACAACCAAGGTGACCCCGGGCACTTAGCATTAGTCATCCGAAAATGCCATTAGAAAATACAAGCTCACATATCATCCCGACCTTCAACAAAACAAATACCAATCACAGCCTTATCCTGAAGCGACTCAGCTGCCCGATTCGACACTACGATGCGCGACATGCTTTCCAATGCGCGAAAAATTGAATGAGTTGGTTCGATATCCTGCAGAACGATCCTACTGAATCTTTTAGGCCCGTCAGGCAATGATTTTATTAAGGGTTTATAAATGCACCTTTCCATATCAAAAGCGCTTTCTGATGCTAAATAGTTCACTGCGTAATAATCATTATACACATCACCATTGATCACAATACATGCAGGTACAAACTGAATCTCACCTTCAAGCCCCATACCAAGAAAAATATTGAAAAGCCTAGACGTTATAATGTCAGGCCCATCACTAAAAAGATAGTCATACTTCCTAAACGCACTCAAGCCGACCTTTTGCTTGAGTGAAAGCTGAACTGGCAAATCAGAACCCGAAATCAGTTTACACTCTTGAAAGCTCAAGTGATCTATGTTGGTCCCATGATCATAGGAAAGCCAATATTTTTCAGGATAATTATCCACAGGCTCAATCAGTTTCATTAACATGCCACCCCTCTAATTGAGTTTTTATTGAGTTTTATTTTGCCCTTGCGCAAGCCTTGACGATTTTCGCTAATAATATCATCAACAGCTGCCTTATATTGGGCTTGTGTCCATTTTTCCTGACGCCCAATTTTCTCTACCTCATTCAAACTTGCTTTGACATCTCGACTATACCCCGGGTGAGATCCTCTGTGGACTGTTCGCGTAGGATGGAGCTCTTCATGCGTCGGGAGATAAATTATATTATTCAGCGCGTGTATATTCATGCCTGACGCTTTTAAAACAGGATGATCCACTAGCTGCTGTGGGATAATATGGTGTTTTTGGAACCCTTCGATGCCCGGCATGGTGTTATACGTTGCCAGCCCCATTGGGTCGAGCCAGAGAATAGGGCTAGGGGCATATAAATAAAGATTAAATCCTCCTTCAAGCCCAATTGGATCTTGCGTAACGAACCTCCCGCACTCCGGATCATAGTGCCTGAAAGTATTGTAGTGCAGACCTGATTCATCATCAAAGTACTGGCCTTGGAAGCGTATATTTTGCTCAATCTCATCGACTGCAAGATGTTCCAGTGCCCCCCATGACCGATAAGTCGCCTGCCAAACGATCTTGCCGTCGCTGTCCGTCAACTCCAACGGTGTACCAATCTGGTCAGTATGGAAGTAATAGACCTTCTGCCCTTCCCCTTCAACCTGATCAACCCGCGCCAACGGCGCATAGCTACCCGGCTCGTACAGGTACAGGATGCTCTGCCCTGGCGTTTCCTCCCGCAGCATCCTCAGCCCCTGCCAGAGGAAGCGCTTCTGCTCGACCTCGCCATTGATTTCAGCCTGCTTGGCTATTCGCCTCCCCAAGCTGTCGTAACGATACTCGCCTTGGCTTTCCAGCTTGCCATTGACCAACGTCTCCGCCCGCACCAGCCGGTTCTCGCAGTCATAGCTGAAGTGCTGCAGCTTGCTGTGCCCCGAGCGCTTCTCGATCTGGTTGCCCCACGGGTCGTAGCGGTACTCCTGATCCCGCCACTGTTTGATCCGGTTGTCCTTGACCTTGTCGAACTGCCGCGCATTGAAGTCCAGGCGGTTGGCTGCCGGGTCGTAGCGGAACTCCTCGCTGCCGATCAACGAGCCGGTATCGCGACTGCGCAACTGGCCATTGGCTTCGTATTCGTATTTGATCTCGCCGCGTAGCTTGTCGAGGGTACGCACCAGTTCACCGGCCGGGTCGTACTGATAACGGCGGTGGATCGGGTTGTAGGCATGCTCGACCAGCAACGAGGTATTGATGCCGGTGTTGTGCACTTGCGAGAGCTTGTCGGCGGGCAAGGTCGAGGCAAACTGCCAGGCCTTGCGCCCCATGGCGTCATAACCGAAGCAACTGGTGAGCTTGCCCTGGGTCCGGTACACCTCGCGGTGCAGGTCATCGCGCTCCATGTCGCTGATCACCTGGCCGTTCAGGTTCAGCTGGTGCAGGTGGCCGCTGCCGTAGTACAGGTGATTGACCTTGCGCCCATCCGGGAGGGTCAGCGTGGTCAGGTTGCTGAGCGGGTCGTACTCGTAGCCAAGCGTGCCGTCAGGGCAGATTTCTTTGGTCAGACGGCCGAGCAGATCGTAGGTGTACTCCAGCTTTTCTTCCGTGATCCCAAGCTGCTTGCCGATCCCGCTCGGTTGCCGCTCGATGCTCAGCAGCCGGTCGCCGTCGTCGTAGACGAAGTCTTGCCGCGCATCGCTATTGAGCTTGGCAATCAAACGGCCAATGGCATCACGCTCGAACAGCGTATGGCGCTCGGGCCGCTCGGCATTTTCGCCATAGCCAATCTCATCCAGTCGTGTGAGATGGCCACCGACGTCGTAGCTGAAACGCCGGGTCAGGTTATCCACCCGCACTTCTTCGCTCAGCCGGTCCGACACGTCGTAGGCAAAGCTGTACGTGGCGTTGTTCTCGTTGACCAGCGCGGTCAGGCGCATGGCCTTGTCGTACTCGTAGCGAACCCGCTGGCCCTTGGCATCCTGGCGGCTGCTCGGCAGGCCGCGGGCCGTGCGTATCAGGCGGGTGGTCTGGCCCTTGCCGTCGGTGTGGCTGAGTACCTGGCCGTAGACGTTGTAGGTGAAGCTTTCCGTGGTGCCGTCCGGGTGGCTGATGCGCAGCACTTCACCGTCGGGCTTGCGCGCCAGCGTGGTGGTCTGGTTTAGCGCATCGGTCACCGCCACCAGGTGCTGGCGTTCGTCATAGCGGTAGTACGTACTCTTGCCCGAGCAGTCCTGGTAGCGCTCGACCTGGGCCAGGGTGTTCCACCACAGGTACTTGGACTTGTAGGTCGCATCGATGATGGTGTGCGGCAGGCCGTCATCGCTGTTCAGGTACTCGGTCATCTGGCCGAGGGCATCGAATTCGGCGAGCAGGTTGCCCTTGTCGTCGTAACGCGCTCGCCAGGTGCTGCCATCCGGGTAGCTGACCTGGGTCACCAGCGTGGTCAGGTGGTGATATTCGTAGGTGGTCTTGCGGCCCAGCGGGTCGGTCTCTTCGAGCAAGCGGGAGAATTCGTCGTACTTGAATTGCAGGCGGTTACCGTCCGGCAAGGTCAGGCCAACCATATTGCCGTGTTCGTCAAGCTCGATGGCGTAACGCTCGCCGCCATAGTCGCGGCTGGCGACCACGCGGTGGTCGGCGTTGTACTGCACTTCCAGCTCGCGGCCGAGCACGTCGGTGGCCCAGCTGGTGCGGCTATCGAGGTCGTAGCGGAAGTGGTAGTGCTCGCCGTCGCTGGTCCAGTGCTCGACCACACGTGCCTTGTCGCCCAGGGTTTGCCAACGGTAGTGGCAGCCCAGCCCCAGCGCGTTGCTGTGGGTCACCATCAGGCCGTCGGCGTAGCTGAAGCTGCGCACGGTGTCGCCGTTGCGGTTGATCACCGCGCTCAGCTGGCCGTGTTCGTCGTAGCGGTACTGGGTAAGCGTTTCCACCGCTTCGTTGTTCACCACGCGCTTGATGTCGGTCAGGCGGCCCAGCGGGTTGTCGTAGTGCAGGTGCACGCGGGTGCCGCCGGTGGCGCTGATGTCGGTCAGTGTGCCGTCGGGCGTGCGGGTGAAGTGCAGGAAGTGGCCGAGGACGTTCTCGATACGCTGCAGCGGCACTTCGGTGTTGGTGTCTGGCACTTCGCCGAAGTAGAAGAACAGGTTATCGAGGGTCTGCAGGATGTAGTGGCCACCCTCGGTACACACCAGGTACACCTGCTCGTGCGGGTTGTAGATGCGCTGCCCCGGTTGCAGGGTCACGAACGGGACTTCGCGGCCCTGGTTGTCGGTGAGGTAGATGAATGCCCCCTGGCGGCGCAGGCTCTGCTCCCAGGGCAGCACCCAGCCGCGGCCGAGTACGCTGTCGACCGTCAGGTCGCTGGCGTAGAAGCGCGACCACTCGATCGGCATCAGGCCCGGCAGGCTGAAGTCGATTTCATCGGGGATCAGCTTGCGGCCCGTCGTGAGGTCGACGGGGTTGCCGACCAGGCCGCCGATAGCCTTGCGGGCCACGGGTTCGACCACGTAACGGCTGGCCACCTCACCGGCGACGAAGCCGGCCGTGAACTTCAGCGCGCAAGGCATGACGGCTTTCATGCCGGCCTGGGTACCCGCCTTGATCAGCTGGGCGATACCGCCTGCGGCACCGGCGATGGCCATCAGCACATCCACGGTGGTGCGCAGCCACTCCGGGACTTCATCGTCCACGGGCAGGTAACGGTAGGTGCCGCCGCCGATGATGACGTTGTCCGAACCACCGGAAATGGTGGCGCCGCAGGTCAGCTTGTCGCCCTTGCGCGCGGCGGCGACGCTGTTGATGAAGACGTTGGTCGAGCCTTCGGCAATCTGCACCGGCCCTGGGTGCTTGTCGCAGGCACCGATGCTTTTTTCGACGCGGGCGGCCTTGCGGCTGTTGATGAACACGTTGGGTGAGGCAGTGGTTATCGTCCCTGAGGGGGACGAGAACATACTGCCTATCGCCTCTCCGGCGGCGGTCAGCAAGCTGCCCCCGATGCCGGCTGCGAGGCCGGCCAGCAAGGCCACGCCGAACCCGCAGGTGAACGTGGCGATGGCCACCGTGGCCACCAGCGCAATCCCCAGGGCGGCCCCGATCAGGAAGCCCCCCAGCGCGCTGGTGTGCGATATCTCGTCGCCGAACCTGGCCGCTTCGAACATGAGGGGTTACTCCTGTTCGCCAGATACGGGACAACGTGCGACCCGGTCGAGTCGATCCATGATCATGGGCATCTCCCTGAAATGCACGGTGAGCGTTTCAATCCAATTGCCGTGTAATCTTCCGTGAAAGGTGTCAAGTAAATAGACCCGTGCGCCGCTCTGTCAACGATGCGAAAGCCAAGTATGGTAAGGGTTATGCGCGGTTTAGCGTGGTGTCATAGAGCCACGTCCCGGGAGTTTTCTGGGTTGTAGAGAGGGGAGGGGCTTTGCGCACGAAGTCTGTATTTTTTTGAGTTTCAGAGGCGCCTGTCAGAAAAGTCGTAGTTGTTGGAGGAGTTGCACTCAGCTCAGTAATGCATCATTCCTTATCAGCGTTTCGATGAAGGGGACCGAAGCCTGGAGCAGTTCACACTACCCCGGCAGCCTCATCGGCTTTCTCGTCCCCTTCGCGTATCACCTCACAAGATTAGAGAAATTGCTCGGCATAGTGACAAGCCACCTGCCGCGTACTCACCTGCCTCAGCGCCGGCACCTCCTTGGCACACCGCTCGGTCGCATACGGGCAGCGTTTGTGAAACGCGCACCCATCCGGCGGGTTCAGCGGGTTGGGCAGCTCCCCGACGATGCGAATCTTCGGCTTCAACGGGTCTGGATGAATCGCCGGTGTCGCCGACAGCAGCGCCTGGGTATAGGGATGCAGCGGCTTGTTGTAGATGTCCTCCTTCGGCCCCATTTCTGCCGGCCGCCCCAGGTACATCACCAGTACCTGATCCGCCACATGCCGCACCACCGCCAGGTTGTGCGAGATGAACACGTAGGCAGTGTTGAACTCCTTCTGCAGATCCATGAACAGGTTCAGCACCTGCGCCTGAATCGACACGTCCAGCGCGGAGGTCGGTTCGTCGGCCACCAGCACCTTGGGTTGCAGCATCATCGCCCGGGCCAGGGCGATACGCTGGCGCTGGCCGCCAGAGAACATGTGAGGGTAGCGCTGGTAGTGCTCGGGGCGCAGGCCGACCTGCTCCATCATCTTCTGCACTTTGTCGCGGCGCTCGGCCTTGCTCAGCGAGGTGTTGATCAGCAGCGGTTCGGCCAGTTGGTCACCGATCTTCTGCCGTGGGTTGAGCGAGGCGTAGGGGCTCTGGAACACCATCTGCACATCGCGGCGCAGTTGTTTGCGCTCTGCCTTGCTGGCGCCCTTCACCTCAGTGCCGGCAATTTGCAGCGAGCCGGACGACGGCTCTTCGATCAGGGTCAGGGCGCGGGCCAGGGTCGACTTGCCGCAGCCCGACTCGCCGACCACGGCCAGGGTCTTGCCGGCCTCCAGTTCGAACGACACGCCATTGAGCGCGCGCACCAGCGCATGGCCCTTGAACAGCCCGCGGGAGACTTCGTAGTGCCGGGTCAGCTCCCGGGCAGATAGAACGACGGCCATCACGCCACCTCCTGGTTCAGCGGGTAGAAGCAACGCACCAGGCTGTGGGCCTGTGGGTCGAGGGGCGGGCGCTGGCGCCGGCAATTGTCCTGTACATAGGGGCAGCGTGGTGACAGCAGGCAGCCGACCGGGCGGTCGTAGCGGCCGGGGACGATGCCAGGCAGTGTGGCCAGGCGCTCGGCGCCAATGCTGTGCTCGGGGATCGCGGCGAGCAGGGCTTCGCTGTAAGGGTGGGCGGGCACATCGAACAGTTCTGGCACCTGGCCCACTTCCACGGCTTGGCCGGCGTACATCACGCACACCCGCCTGGCGGTTTCGGCGACCACGGCGAGGTCGTGGGTGATCAGGATGAGCGCCATGTTGCGCTCCTTCTGCAGGTTGACCAGCAGTTCCATGATCTGTGCCTGGATGGTCACGTCGAGGGCCGTGGTCGGTTCGTCGGCGATCAGCAGCTTGGGCTCGCCGGCAATGGCCATGGCGATCGCCACACGTTGGCTCATGCCGCCTGACAGCTGGTGCGGGTAAGCGTCCAGGCGGCTTTCTGCGGCCGGAATCTCGACCTTCTTCAAGAGCTCCAGAGCACGCTGGCGTGCAGCCTTACCTTTCAGGCCCAAGTGCTGGCGCAGCACTTCCTCTATCTGGAAGCCCACGGTGTAGCTGGGGTTGAGCGCGGTCATCGGGTCCTGGAAGACCATGGCGATGTCCTTGCCCACCACCTTGCGCCGCTGACGGCCGCTGAGCTTGAGCATGTCGGTGCCGTCGAAGGTGAGGGCGTCGGCGGTGATGCGCCCGGGCGCATCGATCAGGCCCATCAGGGCCATCATGGTGACCGACTTGCCCGAGCCAGACTCGCCGACGATGGCCAGGATTTCGCCGGCATCCACCGCCAGGTCCAGGCCATCGACCACCGGTACCGCGTTGGCGTCGCCGAAGCGCACATTCAGGTTGTTGATCTGCAACAGTGACATGGCGTTCTCCTCAGGCGGCGTTCTTGAGTTTCGGGTCCAGCGCATCGCGCAGGCCGTCGCCCATCAGGTTGATTGCCAGCACACTGAGCAGGATGGTCAGGCCGGGCAGGCTTACCACCCACCAGGCGCGCTCGATGTAATCCCGGGCCGAAGCCAGCATGGTGCCCCACTCGGGGGTAGGCGGCTGCACGCCGAGGCCGAGGAAACCCAGCGCAGCGGCGTCGAGGATCGCCGAGGAAAAACTCAGGGTCGCCTGCACGATCAGCGGTGCCATGCAGTTGGGCAGCACGGTGACGAACATCAGTCGGGGCAAGCCGGCGCCGGCCAGGCGGGCAGCGGTGACGTAGTCGCGGTTCAGTTCGCCCATCACCGCGGCGCGGGTCAGGCGCACGTAGGACGGCAGGGAAACGATGGCGATGGCGATCACGGTGTTGATCAGGCCAGGGCCGAGGATGGCGACGATGGCCACGGCCAGCAGCAGTGACGGCAGCGCCAGCATCACGTCCATCAGGCGCATGATCGACGGGCCGAGCAACTGCGGGAAAAAGCCGGCCAGCAGGCCAAGGAGAATGCCCGGGATCAGTGACATCACCACTGACGACAGGCCGATCAGCAGCGACAGCCGTGCACCTTGAATCAGCCGCGAAAGCAGATCACGGCCCAGTTCGTCGGTGCCCAGGATGAACTGCCAGGTGCCGCCTTCCAGCCACACCGGCGGGGTCAGCAGGAAGTCGCGGTACTGCTCGCTCGGGTCATGCGGGGCGACCCAAGGCGCGAACAGCGCGCAGAACACCACCAGGCACATGAAGGCCAGGCCCATCACCGCGCCCTTGTTGCGCGCGAAGGCTTGCCAGAATTCTTTGTACGGGGAGGGGTAGAGCAGGCTCTGGTCCACCGGGCTGGCCGGTGACACGGATTTTGTAATCGGGCTAGTCATGGCAAGGGCCTCAGCGCTGATGACGGATGCGTGGGTTGGCCAGGCCGTAGAGGATGTCCACGACGAAGTTGACCAGAATCACCAGGCAGGCGATCAACAGGATGCCGTTCTGGACCACGGGGTAGTCACGGGCACCGATGGCTTCGATCAGCCATTTGCCGATGCCCGGCCAGGAAAAGATGGTTTCGGTCAGCACCGCCCCGGCCAGCAGCGTGCCGACCTGCAGGCCGAACACCGTCAGCACCGGGATCAAGGCATTGCGCAGGCCATGGACGAACACCACACGGGCCGGCGACAGGCCTTTGGCGCGGGCGGTGCGGATGTAGTCTTCGCGCAGTACTTCGAGCATCGACGAGCGGGTCATGCGGGCGATCACCGCCAGCGGGATGGTGCCGAGCACGATGGCCGGCAGGATCAGGTGCATCACAGCGTCCTTGAACGCGCCTTCTTCATCGCTGAGCAGGGTGTCGATAAGCATGAAGCCGGTTTTCGGCTCGATGTCGTAGAGCAGGTCGATGCGCCCGGATACCGGGGTCCAGCCAAGGCTCACGGAGAAGAACATGATCAGGATCAGGCCCCACCAGAAAATCGGCATCGAGTAGCCGGCCAGTGATATGCCCATGACCCCGTGGTCGAACAGCGAACCGCGCTTGAGTGCGGCGATTACACCGGCCAGCAGGCCGACGACGCCGGCGAACAGCAGGGCGGCGAAGGCCAGTTCCAGGGTGGCCGGGAACAGGGTGAGGAACTCGCGCCACACGCTTTCGCGGGTGCGCAGCGATTCGCCAAGGTCACCCTGGGCAAGTTTGCCGACGTAGTCCAGGTACTGGACCGGCAGTGGCTTGTTCAGGCCCAGGCGTTCCATGGCCTGGGCATGCATTTCGGGGTCGACCCTGCGCTCGCCCATCATCACTTCCACCGGGTCGCCGGGGATCAGGCGTATGAGCGCGAAGGTCAGCAAGGTGATGCCGAAAAAGGTCGGTATCAGCAGGCCAAGGCGCCGGGCAATAAAACTCAACATTGTCGGGGTTACCTCATCAGGCCGTGGGGCGATCAGCCCGGTACGGCAGTGCCGCCGGTCCCCGTGTGGGTGGCCGGCGGTCGTTGTTGTTCTACTTCACCTTGGTCGTGGCGAAGTTATTGTTGGTCAGAGGGCTGATCACGTAGCCCTCCACGTTGTCACGCATGGCCGTGAACACCTTGGGGTGGGCCATGCTGATCCAGGGTTGGTCGTCATCGTACACCTTCAATGCCTCGCTATAGAGCCTTGCGCGCTCGTCGTTGTCGATCACCTCGCGGGCACGGGTGATCAGTTCCTGGAATTTCGAGTTGCACCAGCGCGCGTAGTTCTCACCGTTTTTGGCGGCCTCGCAACTGAGCAGCGGGCCAAGGAAATTGTCCGGGTCGCCGTTGTCGCCTGCCCAGCCGGTGGACACCAGGTCGGCTTCGCCCTGCTTGGCGCGGCGCAGCATCTCGGCCCATTCCATCACGCGAATATCCAGCTTCAGGCCGATCTGCTTGAGGTCGGCTTGCAGCATTTCGGCGGACAGGCGCGGGTTAGGGTTGGTCATGCCGCCGCCGTTGCGGGTGAACAGGGTGATTACCGTGCCCTCGGGTACACCGGCCTGCCTGAGCAGGGCGCGGGCTTTATCGAGGTCGCGCGGTGGGTTCTGGTTGTGGGTGTTGTAGCCGATCATGGTGGGTGGGTAAGGGTTTACACCCACCAGTGCGTTGCCTTTGCCAAACAGTTGGTCGACATGGGTCTGGCGGTCGAAGGCCATGTTGATGGCTTTACGCACGCGCACGTCGTTGAGGTATTTGTGCTGGGTATTCATGGCGATGTAGCCGGTGACCAACGCTTCGGTCTCTGCGACCTTGAGCCTGGCGTCGGCCTTTATCGACGGCACATCCTCGGGTTTGGGGTACAACGCCACCTGGCACTCGTTGGCGCGCAGTTTCTGCAGGCGCACGTTGCTATCGGTAGCGATGGCGAATATCAGGGCGTCGGCTGGCGGCTTGCCGCGAAAGTAATCCGGGTTAGGTTTGAAGCGGACCTGCGCATCCTTGTTGTAGCGCTGGAAGATGAACGGGCCGGTGCCGATCGGCTTGCTGTTCAGCGCTGCGGTCTTGCCGGCCTTGAGCAACTGGTCGCCGTATTCGGCGGAGTAGATCGAGGTGAACCCCATCGCCATGTCCCGCAGGAACGGCGCTTCCGGGCGGGTGAGTGTGATCACCACCGTGTGGTCGTCGGTTTTGTCCACCGACTTGAGCAGTTGCTTGAAGGCCATGCTTTCGAAGTACGGGTAGCCGACGCTGGTCTTGTCGTGCCATGGATGGGCGGGGT
Organism: Pseudomonas sp. CIP-10; assembly: GCF_020911845.1. Classification (NCBI taxonomy): domain Bacteria; kingdom Pseudomonadati; phylum Pseudomonadota; class Gammaproteobacteria; order Pseudomonadales; family Pseudomonadaceae; genus Pseudomonas; species Pseudomonas sp. CIP-10. Next base: position 1,060,855 of record NZ_CP087160.1, read on the forward strand.
CGAGCTGGCGGCGCAGGCTCCACAGCACATCGTCGGCGTTGAATTCACGGGTTGGGGTGAAGTACTCGGTGCTGTGGAACTTCACCCCCTGGCGCAGGTGAAACGTGTAGGTCAGGCCGTCGGCTGAAATGTCCCAACGCTCGGCCAGGGCCGGCTGGATATCGGTGGTGCCGGGCTTGAAGTCGACCAGGCGGTTGAACAGGGTTTCGGACGCGGCATCGAAAGTGACCCCAGTGGTGTACTGAACCACGTCGAACCCTTCCGGGCTGGCTTCGGTACACACCACCAGCGGCTTGGCGGCCAGATGCGTGGCGCTGCCCAGTATCAGCGCTGCCAGGGTAAGGCGCAGCACTGGCGTTTTCCTGAAAGCTATCTGCATAGGTTGAAGTCTCCCTGCGTGCATTGATTCCAGCGTAGCTGCCACGGCCCGCAGCGAAACAGGCCGTGGCGCCCGCGCTCAGAGAATGTTGAACGGAATGGTGGTGACCACGCGGAACTCATCCAGGCTGCCATCGCCCTGGGCCTTGCTGGCGCGATGGGTGGTGTAGGTGGCGCGTATGCTGGTGTCTTTCAGCGGCCCGCTCTGCAGCGCGTAGCTGGTGCCGATACCCCACTCATAGTGGGTTTCGCCATCCAGGCCATTCACGTCGTAGGCAGTGCCGCGGTAGTGAGTGCCGTCGATACCCCAGCCGCGGGCGTTGTACAGGTTGAACTTCAGGCCAGGCACGCCATAGGGCGCCATGTTCAGCACATAGGAAATCTGCAGCGATTTCTCGTTGGGGCCGTTGAAGTCCGACAGCAGCGAGTTGGCCAGGAAGATGCCGTTGGTTTCGTGCAGGTAGTCGAAGTACTCATTGCCGTTGACCTGCTGCCAGGAGGCGCTGAGGGTGTGGGCCTGATGGGTCAGGCCCAGTGACAGGCTGTAGGTGTCGTTGTCGATCTTGCCCATTTTCTGGCTGCCGGCGTCGACGGTCTTGTAGTAGTTCAGGCCGGTGCTCAGGCTGAGCACTGCGCTGTCGCCGAGCACATGGTTGGCGCCGAAGTAGTACTGGTTCCAGAAGTCGTCGACCTTGGTGGCGTACAGGCTGGTACTCAGGCTCTTGAACGGCTGGTAGTTGATGCCTGCGGTGCTGGCGCGGTCGGTTTCCACGCCGGTGGCGCTGTACTCGCTGCGGAACTTGCTGAGGCTCTGTTCGGTACGTGGCGAGACGCGGTCGAAGGTGCCCAGGTCGATGCTGAGGTTGTCGAATTCAGCGCTGTGCAGGAACGCGCCCTGGAAGCTCGAGGGCAAGGCGCGGTTGCCGATGTAGGCGATCATCGGCGTGTCCACCGACTGGCGGCCAAGGGTAAGGGTGGTGTTGGACACGCGCGCCTTGATATTGCCCAGGCCCAGTTTGCTCCACTGGCCGACGGGGTCGCCATCGCTGTGGGTGAGGGTGCGGTTGTTGGGGCCGGCAATGGCTTCGCGGCTCTGCTGCAGGGCGATGGCGTTGTAGCCGGCAGCCTCGACGGCGAAGCCCACGGTGCCCTGGGTGAAGCCGGAGCTGTAATTGAGGATGGTGCCCTGGACCCAGTTTTCACGGCTGTGGGTGTCGTGGCGGGTGCCGTCGTTCTTGTAGTACTTCCACAGCGGCGCGCGTGCGGCACGTTCGCGGGCATACCAGTTGCGGGTGCTGCCGGACAGGCTTTGGCCGTCGATGAAGCCGCTGGCTTGCGCTTGCTCGCTGCTGCTTTTGAGGGTGAGCGGGAGGTAGTCCTGGCTCTGCGGATCTGCCTGGGCCACCGTGGAAAAGGCACCGATGGATAACGCCAGTGCGGTCAAGGTGAATACTTTCAAGGTTAAAGCTCCCTTTCTTTTCTAGTTATGGCCGGCCTTGTGGGCCGGGTGATTGCTGCGGTGTTGCCAGGGGTGCCGCGGGATCGCCGGGCAGAATCGGGGCGTTGTGTTGGCCGTTCTGGCCTCGTCGCGGGCAAGCTCGCTCCCACAGGTAGGGCGCAGTGTCCGAACCTGTCGAGATCCTGTGGGAGCGGGCTTGCCCGCGAAGAGGCCGGTACTGGCTAACGCTTAATCAACACTCACACCGGAAAAATCATTGCGCCCAAACGGGCTGACCTTGAACTGGGAAACCTTGACGCTAAGCGGCTGGCTCACGGTGGAATGCGCCACCGGCGTAATCGGTACCTGCTGCTTTAGCCGCTGCTGGGCCTGCTGGTACAGGGCGGTGCGTTGCGTACGGTCGGTCACTTGCTTGGCCTGCTTGACCAGGCTGTCGTACTGCGGGTCGCACCACTGCGAGTAGTTGTTGCTGCCGATGGCATCGCAGCTGTAGAGGGTGCCCAGCCAGTTGTCCGGGTCGCCGTTGTCACCGGTCCAGCCGATCAGGGCGATGTCGTGCTCACCGTTTTTCATGCGCTTGAGGTATTCGCCCCATTCGTAGCTGACGATGCGCACCTTGAAACCGAGTTTGCTCCAGTCGGCCTGGAGCATTTCGGCCATCAGCTTGGCATTGGGGTTGTACGGGCGCTGCACCGGCATGGCCCACAGGGTGACCTCGGTGCCAGGTTTGACACCGGCCTGCTGGAGCAGCTGTCTGGCCTTTTCGGGCGCGTACGGGGCGTCCTTGATGCTGTCGTCATAGGACCACTGGGTTGGTGGCATGGCGTTGACCGCCCGTTGGCCGGCGTCCTGATACACCGCCTGGAGGATGGCTTTCTTGTTGACCGCCATGTCCATTGCCTGGCGCACTTCCAGGCGGTCGAATGGCGGGTGCTGGGTGTTGTAGGCGATGTAGCCGAGGTTGAAGCCTGGTTGCTGGAGCACCTGCAGCGTGCTGTCGGCCTTGAGCGCCGGCAGGTCGGCCGGGCGTGGGTGCAGGGTGACCTGGCATTCGTTGCGGCGCAGCTTCTGGATGCGCACCGACGGGTCGGTATTGATCGAGAACACCAGGTTGTCGATCTTCACCTCGTTCGCTGCCCAATAGTCCTTGTTGCCCTTGTAGCGGATCTGCGAATCCTTCTGGTAGCGCTGGAACACGAACGGCCCGGTACCGATAGGCTGCTGATTGATGTCGCTGGGGCGTCCACTGGCCAGTAGCTGTTCGGCGTATTCAGCGGAGAGGATGGAGGCGAAACTCATGGCCAGGTTCTGGACGAACGCGGCATCGACGGTGTTCAGGGTGAACACCACGGTCAATGGGTCGGTCTTCTCGACGCGGGCGATGTTCTTGTCCAGGCCCATGCCGTTGAAATAGGGAAACTCGGTAGGGTAGGCCTGACGGAACCGATGCCCCTTGTCGAGCATGCGGTTGAAGGTGAACAGCACATCGTCGGCGTTGAACGTGCGGCTCGGGCTGAAGGCCTTGTTGCTGTGGAACTTGACCCCTTCACGCAGGTGGAAGGTGTAGCGCAGGCCGTCGTCGGACACCTCCCAGTGCGTCGCCAGGGCCGGGTGCACGGCGGTGCCGCCACGTTCGAACTCGACCAGGCGGTTGTAGATGGGTTCGGCGGCGTCGTTGTCGGTGGCGCTGGTGTACTGGGCGGTGTCGAAGCCAGCTGGGCTGCCCTCGGAGCAGAACACCAGATTGTTGGCCAAAAGGGCCGGGGATTGGCTGATCAGGCCCAGGGCCAGCAGGGTCGAAAGGCGTTTGGCGTGGCGCATGGCAGTTCCTTTTTCATCTGTTTGCGCCGCCTCGGGGTGCGAATGGCGGCAACAGTTAGCCGACCCCGCAGCGGATAGCCGCAGGACGACATGAAAGGGTGGCAAGGAGGGAGGGGCACCCGCCGCTCAGCGGGTGCCACGGTCAGCCTATTTGTCCACGCTGACGCCGTAGAAGGCGTTCAGCGCGAATGGGCTGATCTTGAAGTCCTTCACCTTGGCGCTCATGGGCTGGTAGACGGTGGAGTGGGCGATCGGGGTGATCGGTACCTGCTCCTTGAGGATGTGCTGCGCCTTTTGGTACAGCTCGGTACGTTTGGCCTGGTCGGACGTGGCCTTGGCCTGCTTGATCAGGTCGTCGTAGGGCTTGTAGCACCACTTGGAGAAGTTGTTGCCGTCGATGGCATCGCAACCGTAGAGGGTACCCAGCCAGTTGTCCGGGTCACCATTGTCACCGCTCCAGCCAATCAGCATGGCACCCTGTTCGCCACCTTTGGAGCGCTTGATGTACTCGCCCCATTCATAACTGACGATCTTCGCCTTGATACCGATCTTGGCCCAGTCGGACTGGAGCATTTCAGCCATTAGTTTGGCATTGGGGTTGTACGGGCGTTGCACGGGCATGGCCCACAGGGTGATTTCGGTGCCTTCCTTGATGCCGGCTTCCTTGAGCAGTTGCTTGGCTTTCTCGGGGTCGAAGGCGGCGTCCTTGATGCTGTCGTCATAAGACCACTGTGTGGGCGGCATGGCGTTGACCGCCAGCTGGCCGGCGCCCTGGTACACCGACTCGATGATCTTTTTCTTGTCCACGGCCATGTCCAGCGCCTGTCGGACTTTCAGCTGGGCCATGGGGTTGGCCTCGTTGCTGCCCTTGATCTTGTCCATCACGTTGTAGGCGATATAGCCGAGGTTGAAACCGGCCTGCTGCGGCATTTGCAGGTTCTTGTCGGCTTTTAGCGGCTCGATGTCGGCCGGGCGTGGGAACAGGGTGACCTGGCACTCGTTCTTTTTAAGCTTCTGCATGCGCACCGAGGCGTCGGTGGTGATGGCAAAGATCAGGTTGTCGATCTTCACGTCCTCGGGCTTCCAGTAGTCCTTGTTGCCCTTGAAGCGGATCTGCGCGTCCTTCTGGTACTTGCTGAACACGAACGGGCCGGTGCCGATCGGCTTCTGGTTGATGTCGGCGGCCTTGCCATTCTTGAGCAACTGGTCGGCGTATTCGGCGGACTGGATCGAGGCAAAGCTCATGGCCAGGTTCTGGATGAACGCGGCGTCCACCTCGTTGAGGGTGAACTTAACCGTGTGCTCGTCAAGCTTCTCCACCTTGGCAATGTTCTTGTCCATGCCCATGTCGGTGAAGTATGGAAACTCGGTGGGGTACGCCTTGCGGAACGGGTTGTCCTTGTCGAGCATGCGGTTGAAGGTGAACAGCACGTCGTCGGCGTTGAACGGGCGACTGGGCTTGAAGTAGTCGGTGGTGTGGAACTTGACCCCTTCACGCAGGTGGAAGGTGTAGGTCTTGCCGTCGTCGGACACTTCCCATTTGGTCGCCAGGCCCGGGATGACCGCAGTGCCGCCGCGCTCGAACTGGGTCAGACGGTTGAACACGGTCTCTGCCGAGGCGTCGAAGTCGGTCCCGGTGGTGTACTGCCCCGGATCGAAGCCGGCTGGGCTGCCTTCGGAGCAGAACACCAGGTTGGATGCGGCAACGGCCGACGGTGCGCCGCTGAGCAAGCCTGCACCCAGCAGGAACGGAATGACTGCGTGTTTGAGCATGGTGGCCTCATTGTTGTCATTTTTTGGATGAGGTGGCCTCGTGAGCCGACCTGCGGATACTTATGCAGGGGGTGTTCCCAATGCAACAGGTACAAGGATAGTTGGCGTCAGAAAAGTGGTACGACCGTACATGGATGTCGCATCGGTATAACTTTTGGCGAAGTTAAACGTTTGCGTAGGCAAAATGATGGCGTTTTGCGCGATGTTTCTAGGCAAGGGTAAACGTAGGACGCACCTTGATGGTGCGTAAGAAAGGTCTGAAAATCGTGAAAATGGCGCGTTCACCTGTAGGAGCGGGTTTACCCGCGAACACGGGCGAAGCCCGTGCCATCCACCGCCGTGTCTTGCTCGCGGGCTCCCACAGATGATGCGTGGACGCCTTATGGCATCTGCACTTCGATCAGGCCATCGGCATTCATGCTCACTTCACTGGTGCCCGCCTCGATATCTGGCGCCGGTGCCGCTTCATCAGCCCCCATGGCCTTCATTGCCATCGGCGCGCTACGCAAGTACGGGCGCGGGTAGCCGCTGCTGTTGAGGTTCAGGCTCACCACTTTGTAGCCTTTGCCACCCAGCGCTTCAGTCGCCAGTTGCGCGCGTGCCTTGAAGGCATCGACCGCATCCTTGAGCAGAGCATCCTCGCTGGCCTTGCGCGTGGCCGGGGCGATGGAGAAGTCCATGCCAGCCATTTTCAGCTCTTGCAACAAATCGGCGGTAAGCTGGGACAAGGCCGGGAAGTTGGCGCTTTCAAGGCGCAGTTCGGCGCGTTCGCGCCAGCCGGTAATTTTCTGGCCCTTGCTGTCATACACCGGGTAGCTGTTGCGGCTGCCTTGGCTGATCTTCACGTCCTTGACCTGGCGTGACTGCTGCACGGCCTTGTTCATGGTTTCGGTAATCTGCTTGGCGAGCTTGCCCGGGTCGCTGTTCTGCGCTTCGCTGTACAGGGTCACGACCATCAGGTCGCGCGCCACTTCCTTGCTGACTTCGGCACGCAGCGATACCTGGTTGAAGCGCGGTTCATCGGCGGCCAGTGCCGGCAGGCTGGCGAGCAGGCCGCAAGACATGATCAGGGCAGCGCCGCGACGTGGGATTTGCATGTGGTACTCCTTGGCATTTAAAGGCGTGGGGGCTGGTCATCCATTCCACGCATGGCCCATAAGACCGGCAACAGTGTAGTGGGTTCAAAAGTGCCATCATGAACCTGTGACAAAGTGTGGCGCTTTGCCGCATCGCTGCAGCGAGGCGCCCGGCTTCGGTATACTCCAGCCGATTTTTCTGGAGCACTCATCAGGAGAGCTCATGCTCGCCGCCGTACAACCGTTGTCCGCTACCCGCCAGAACCTCTGGCGCCTGACCGTCATTCGGGTCCTGGTCCTGGCTGCCCAGGCCGGCTCGGTGGGCGTTGCCTACTGGACCGAACTGCTGCCGTTGCCCTGGCTGTCACTGGCCGGCACCTTGGCCTTGTCTTCGTTGCTGTGTGCCTTCACGGCCCTGCGCCTGCGGCTGTCGCTGCCCGTCACCGAAATGGAGTACGCCCTGCAGCTGGCCTGTGACCTGCTGATCCACAGTGCCTTGCTGTATTACTCCGGCGGCTCGACCAACCCGTTCGTGTCGTATTACCTGGTGCCGCTGGCGATTGCCGCGGTGACCTTGCCGTGGCTGTATTCGCTGATCCTGTCGGGCATTGCGCTGACGGCCTACAGCTTGCTGCTGGTGCAGTTCTACCCGCTCGAAGGGCTGCCGATGGCGCGGGACAAGATGCAGGTCTACGGCATGTGGCTGAGCATTGCCCTGGCGGCGGCTGTGATCACCTTCTTTGCCGCGCGCATGGCCGAAGAGCTGCGCCGCCAGGAGCAGCTGCGTTCAGAGCGGCGTGAAGAAAGCCTGCGCGACGAGCAACTGCTGGCTGTGGCTACCCAGGCCGCCGGTGCCGCCCATGAACTGGGTACGCCGCTGGCGACCATGAGCGTGCTGATCAACGAAATGCGCCAGGACCACACCGACCCGCTGTTGCAGGAGGACCTGCAGATCCTCCAGGACCAGGTAAAGCTGTGCAAAGAGACTTTGCAACAGCTGGTGCGCGCAGCCGAAGCCAACCGGCGCCTGGCCATCGTGGAGCAGGATGTGACTGCCTGGCTGGACGAGGCGCTCAACCGCTGGCACCTGATGCGCCCGGAAGCCAGCTACCGCTTCCAGCGCCTGCGCGACGGCAAGGTGCCGCGTCTGGCGCCGCCGCCAGACCTGACCCAGGCGTTACTGAATCTGTTGAACAATGCCGCCGATGCCTGCCCTGATGATCTGGAGGTTCGCCTGGACTGGGACGCCCAGGACATCGTCATCAGTATCCGCGACCATGGTCCTGGTGTACCGCCAGCCATTGCCGAAGCCATTGGCAAACCTTTTATTACCACCAAGGGCAAAGGCTTCGGCCTGGGCCTGTTCTTGAGCAAGGCCAGCGTGACCCGTGCGGGCGGCTCGGTGAAACTCTATAGTCATGAACAGGGTGGCACCCTGACCGAACTGCGCCTGCCCTATGGCAAGCGAGGAGATGAATGATGAGCGAAGAAAACCAGGTCGAAAGCGAAGAGCTGCCGCACCTGCTGCTGGTGGATGACGATGCCACCTTCACCCGGGTCATGGCCCGGGCCATGAGCCGTCGCGGTTTCCGTGTGAGCACTGCCAGTTCTGCCGAAGAAGGCTTGATTCTGGCCCAGCAGGACCTGCCGGACTACGCCACGCTGGACCTGAAGATGGATGGCGACTCCGGCTTGGTGCTGCTGCCCAAGCTGCTGGAACTGGACCCAGAAATGCGCGTGGTGATCCTGACCGGGTACTCGAGCATTGCCACCGCAGTGGAGGCGGTCAAGCGCGGTGCCTGCAACTACCTGTGCAAGCCGGCTGACGCTGATGATGTGTTGGCAGCACTGCTGTCGGAGCACACCGACCTGGATACCCTGGTGCCGGAAAACCCGATGTCGGTCGATCGCCTGCAGTGGGAACATATCCAGCGCGTGCTGAACGAGCATGAAGGTAATATCTCGGCCACCGCGCGGGCGTTGGGCATGCACCGACGGACGTTGCAGCGCAAGCTGCAGAAGCGGCCGGTTCGGCGCTGATTCTGTATTGATGATGTTGGCCTGTTCGCGGGGGCATCCGCTCCTGCGACTGTGAGCGCGGGCTTGCCCGCGAAGGGCTGCAAAGTAGCCCCCATCAAGGCGAGCACGATGAAGGTACTGTTGGTCATCCTTGCGCTGGTTGCAGGTAGCGCCAAGGCGGAGGACTGGCCTGACCCGCAGTGGCAGAACGACCCCGCCACCCTCGACTGGCAGGCCGTCGACGCTTACGCCTTTCCTGCACGCTCCCCCTCGGAGCGCAGCGGCATCCGCACGGACGCTCTGCTGATCATCCGCGACGGGCGTATCCTCCACGAGCGCTACACCGCGCCCACCCGTGCCGCCACCGCGCACCTGACCTGGTCGGTAAGCAAGAGCGTACTGGCCACGATAATGGGCGTGGCCCAGGGCGAAGGCCGCTTCCAGCTGCAAGACCCGGTCAGCCGCTTCTATCCACCCATGCGCGCCCACCCCGGCGTGCGCGTGGCCGACCTGCTGCACTGGGCCAGTGGCCTCGAGTGGCAGGAAGACTATGAATACGCGCCGCTGAAGTCCTCGGTGGTGGCCATGCTGTATACCCGTGGCCGCGCAGACATGGCTGCCTACGCGGCGGCGCAGGGTGTTGCCGCCAGCCCCGGTCAGCGATTCCTCTACTCCAGCGGCGACAGCAACCTGCTGGCCGCCGCGCTGCGCGGCATGCTCGATGCCGGGCAGTACCCCGACTACCCCTGGCACGCACTGTTCACCCCGTTGGGTATCGGCAGTGCGGCGTGGGAGCGTGACCGGGCAGGCACCTACGTAGGCTCTTCCTATCTCTACCTCAGTGCCCGTGATTTGGCCCGTATTGGCCTGCTGATGCAGCGCGACGGGCGCTGGCAGGGCCGACAATTGCTGCCCAAGGCCTGGGTCGCCTTCAACCGCACCCCGTTTGCCCAGGCCCAAGCGCTGCCTGGTGAGGCCGTCCCTGGTGGCCATTGGTGGCTCAACCAGTCGCTGGCTGGCGCCGAGCGGCCTTGGCCCAGTGCACCGGCAGACACCTTCGCCGCCCTTGGCCACTGGGGGCAGGCGTTATATGTGCTGCCTGAGCAAAAGCTGGTGATCGTGCGCTACGCCGATGACCGCGACGGCAGCTATCGACACGACGAATTGCTCAAGCGGGTGCTGGCGGTACTGGCCGGGGAGGGGGCATGAAGCGGTTAGTGCTGCTGGCGCTGGCAGGGCTCCTGTACTGGGCCTGGCAGGAACGGCAGGCGCTGGCGGACTTCCCCGGCATACTCTCGGCCTACTCGGCCAAGGAATACTGTTCCTGCCGCTTTGTCATGGGCTTCGACAAGGTGTACTGCCAAGGGTACGTGAAGCAGTGGCTGCCACTGAGCCTGCTGGAGGAAAACAGCCAGCAGCGGCGAGTCACCGCTGAAGGCCTGGGGCGGCGCAGCCAGGCGGCCTGGCAAGGCGCGCGTGAGGGCTGCCGCTTGCTGCCATGAATGCAGGCGGGTAAGGTTGGCGGCCTGGTTTCACGAGATCTGTCATGTTCAAGTTGCCCCGTCTGCTGCCTGCCTTATTGCTGGCTTTGTGCCTGCCCGCTCATGCCAATTGGCACCTGGATGGCGAATCCTCACGGCTGTCATTCATCACCGGCAAGAACGGCGACACCGCCGAAGTGCATCGCTTTCTGGTGTTGCATGGCACGGTCGATCGCAAGGGTATGGCCGGGTTGAGGATCGAGATGGACTCGGTGAGCAGTGGTATTCCGCTGCGTGACGAGCAAATGCGCGACAACCTGTTCGAGGTCGAGCGCTTCGCCGAGGCCACCGTGAAGGCGCAGATTGACCTGCAGCCGATCAATGACCTGGCCGACGGTGCACAGATCGAATTGCGCCTGCCGCTGACGGTCACCCTGCATGGCCAGTCGCACAGTTACAATGTTCTGTTGCTGGCTACCCGCCTGGATGCGCGGCGCTTCCAGGTGGTGACCCTTGAGCCTCTGGTGCTGCGCGCCGAAGATTTTGGCTTGCTGCCGGGGCTGGAAAGCCTGCGCAAGTTCGCCAGGTTGAAGTCCATCAACCCGTCGGTACCGGTTAGCGCGGTGCTGATCTTCACTGCGCGCTGACATGGCGGGGCCGGTCTTCCCCTGGCGTGATGGCAATCAGTTCGAACTGCTTATCGACGGCCCTGTGTTTTTTCCGCGCATGCTCCAGGCGATCATGCGTGCCGAGTTCCAGGTTGACCTGGAGCTGTACCTGGTCGAGGCCGGTGCCTGTGCCGATGCAGTGGTCGACGCGCTGGAGCAGGCTGCCCGGCGTGGCGTACGGGTGCGGTGCCTGTTTGATGACTACGGTTCATTGGCCTTCAACAGCGCGTTGCGTCAGCGCCTGCTGGACGCTGGCGTGTACTTGCGCTGGTATAACCGCCTGCGCTGGAAGCGTGGCCTGCGTAATCTCTACCGTGATCATCGCAAATTGCTGCTGGTTGACGAACGTTGGGCCGTGGTGGGGGGGACGGGCGTTACCGACGAGTTCTGGACGCCCGGTGAGGCGACCAGCGAATGGCACGAAGTGATGGTGCAGATGCAGGGGCCGGTGGTGAGCGACTGGCAGTTGCTGTTTGACCGTCAGTGGCAAGCCAACAACCGCCGCACCGCCTGGCGCCCTGCTGAAGGCTTTGGTCTGCCGCGTCTGCCCAAGGTGCCTGCGCAGGGGCAGGGCATGGGCCGGGTCGCTTATGCCGACGCCCGCCAGCACCAGGACATCCTTCACGCGCTGGTACGGGCGCTGAACAGCGGCAAGAAACGGGTGTGGCTGGCCACGCCGTACTTCTTGCCGACCTGGAGCGTGCGCCGTTCATTGCGTCGGGCCGCCAGCAAGGGGCTCGACGTGCGTCTGTTGTTGACCGGTCCGCGCACCGATCACCCCTCGGTACGCTACGCCGGGCATCGGTACTACCCGCGTCTGTTGCGTGCGGGCGTGCGGATTTTCGAGTACCAGCCGTGCTTCCTGCACCTGAAGATGGCTGTGGTAGACGACTGGGTCAGCGTCGGTTCGTGCAACTTCGACCACTGGAACTTGCGCTTCAACCTTGAAGCCAACATCGAAGCGCTGGACCCGCCGTTGACAGCGGCGGTGGTGGCCAGCTTCGAGCGCGACTTCGCCCAGAGCGAAGAAGTCGACCTCGCCCACTGGCATGCGCGCCCTTTGTGGCGCAGGGTGAAGCAACGGATCTGGGGCTGGCTTGATCGGTTGGTGGTCAACTTCCTCGACCGCCGTGACTGACAGCGGCTATCGTGCAGTGACTATTCACAGTTAACCGAAGGAGTGGGCGAGATGACGGCGAAGAAAATTCTCATGCTGGTGGGCGACTACGTCGAAGATTACGAAGCGATGGTGCCGTTCCAGGCCTTGAGCATGGTGGGCCACACGGTGCATGCGGTGTGCCCGGAAAAGCTGGCGGGGCAGACCGTGCGTACCGCGATTCATGACTTTGAGGGTGAACAGACCTACAGCGAAAAGCCAGGGCACAATTTTGCCCTGAATTATGATTTCGTGCGGGTGCGGCCCGAGAGTTATGACGCGCTGCTGATCCCAGGTGGCCGCGCGCCGGAGTACCTGCGCCTGAATGAAAAGGTGTTGGACCTGGTGCGGGCGTTCGACCAGGCCGGCAAGCCGATTGCGGCGGTGTGCCATGGGGCCCAGTTGCTGGCGGCGGCAGGGGTGCTGGAGGGGCGTGAGTGCAGCGCGTACCCGGCATGTGCGCCAGAAGTGCGCCTGGCGGGTGGCACGTTCATCGACATCGCGGTGGACCAGGCGCATGTGGATGGCAACCTGGTGACCGCACCGGCATGGCCCGCGCACCCGGCCTGGCTGGCGGCGTTCCTTCAAGTGCTGGGCACGCGCATTGTCTGACAGGCTTGATTGAATTGGCAGCGGGTTGCTTCAGGCAACCTGCTCAACCCAGTCATTGAGGTTGTAGTAGTTGGTCACCCGGGCAATCTTGCCACAGTGAATATAGAAGAACGCCCCCGCCGGCAGCACATAGGTTTGGCCGTTTGCTGTCGGCAACCCTTCGTCATCGGCCAGGTATTGGCCATGCACGGTGAACTCCGCCGCCGCGCGGCTGCCATCGGCGTTCTGCATCACCACGATGTCGGCCAGGCGCTCGCGGTAGCAGCGGTTCATCTTGTCCATGAACGCGGCGAACCTGGCCTTGCCCATCTGACGCTCGCCCTGGTTGATGTCGTGGATCACGTCTTCGCTGAGCAGCGCCAGAAAGCCCGGCATGTCACCCGCGTTGAAGGCGGCGTAGTAAGCATTTACCAGTTCGGTTGCGGTCATGGAACATTTCCTGTCGTGTAGGGAAAAGGCGGGTCGTTACCTCGGATGATAGGGTTTCCCCTCAAGCCCGGCTTAGCCGAGCGCGTCATCCACATCGACAAAACGACCGCCAAACATGGAAATACGCCTGTTGCACGGTGCCGCTATCGCGCCTTACATCGATGACCTCGCTCGCCTGCGCCTTACTGTGTTCCGCGAGTTCCCCTACCTGTACGACGGCACCCCGGAGTACGAGGCCGACTACCTGGCCAACTATGCCCGCTCCGGGCGCAGCCTGGTTGTGCTGGCGCTGGACGACGGCAAGGTGGTCGGCGCCTCTACCGGCCTGCCGTTGGTGGATGTCGCGCCCGAATTCCAGCAGCCATTCCTGGCCCAGGGGCGCGACCCGGCCAGTGTGTACTACTTCGGGGAGTCGCTGGTGTTGCCGGCATACCGCGGTCAGGGCCTGGGGGTTCGCTTCTTCATCGAGCGCGAGTCCTACGCACACAAACTGGCCGAGTTCGATTACTGCGCGTTCTGCGCGGTCGAGCGACCCGGTGCGCACCCGCGCCGGCCAGCCGAATACAAACCCCTGCACGGCTTCTGGCGCAACCGCGGCTTCCTGCACGACCCATCGCTGCGTACCACCTACGCCTGGCGCGACCTGGACGAGCAGGAAAGCTCCGACAAGCTGATGTCGTTCTGGCTCAAGGCACTGCCGATATGATCCGCCTGGCAGCCTGCCAGTACGCTATCGAGCTGCACGAAACCTGGGACGCCTACGCCGACCACCTGCAAGGCCTGTGCGCCGAAGCGGTGGAGGCGGGGGCACGCTTGCTGCTACTGCCGGAGTACGCCGGGCTGGTGCTGAGCGGCCAGCTGAGTGCCGGGCAGCGGGAAGACCTGAAGGCTTCGATTGCCGGCATCCAGCCGCTGATCGAACCCTGGAAAGCGTTGTGCGAGAGCCTTGCCCGACGCTGGGGGATCTACTTGCAACCGGGCAGTGTGCCGGTGCTGGACAACGATGGGCGCTACCGCAACCGTGCCTGGCTGTTCGGCCCCCAAGGTGTGCTGGGTTATCAGGACAAACTGATGATGACCCGCTTCGAGCGCGAGCAGTGGGACATCGCTGCAGGCCAGGGGCTGCAGGTGTTCGAAACCGAACTGGGGCGCTTGGGCATTCTGATCTGCTACGACAACGAGTTCCCGATGCTGGCCCGCCGCTTGGCCGAGTGTGGTGCCGACCTGATCCTGGCGCCGAGTTGTACCGATACCGAGGCCGGTTACCATCGGGTGCGTATTGGCGCCCAGGCGCGCGCCCTGGAGAACCAGATTGCCGTGTTGCAGAGCCCTACGGTGGGGGTGGCGCCCTGGTCGCCGGCATTGGACGAGAATATCGGCCGGGCAGGCTTGTTCGTACCGCCGGATCACGGGATGCCGGGGGATGGGGTGGTGGCGTTGAGTGAGCAGTTGAACCCGGACTGCAGCCAGTGGCTGGTGTGCGAGGTAGATCTGCAGGAAGTGCGGCGGGTGAGGCGGGAAGGGCAGGTGTTTACCTGGCGGGACTGGCCGGAGCAGTTCGAGAGAGTCCTGTGATGACAGTGCGGCCTCTTCGCGGGCAAGGCCGCCCCACAGGTAACGCGTAGCCTTCTGGCTTGCGCTGTACGTATGGGAGCGGGCCTGCCCGCGAAGCCGCCGCCGCAGTTACATCAGGTTACTTCACTTCGACGGCCAGGCTTTCGGCAATCTTGCTCTGCCACAGGGCAGGGCCAGTGATGTGTACCGACTCGCCGTTGCTGTCCACAGCGACGGTCACCGGCATGTCCTTGACCTCGAACTCGTAGATCGCTTCCATGCCCAGCTCGGCGAAGGCCAGTACCTTCGACTTGCGGATGGCCTGGGCGACCAGGTAGGCAGCGCCGCCAACAGCCATCAGGTACACGGCCTTGTTGTCCTTGATCGCCTCGATGGCGGTCGGGCCACGCTCGGACTTGCCGATCATGCCCAGCAGGCCAGTCTGCTCAAGGATCTGGCGGGTGAACTTGTCCATACGGGTAGCAGTGGTCGGGCCGGCTGGGCCTACCACTTCATCACCCACCGGGTCGACCGGGCCGACGTAGTAGATGAAGCGGCCTTTCAGGTCTACCGGCAGCTCTTCACCACGGTTGAGCATTTCAACCATGCGCTTGTGCGCGGCATCGCGGCCGGTCAGCATCTTGCCGTTGAGCAGGATGGTTTCGCCCGGCTTCCAGCTGGCCACTTCTTCCGGAGTAATGTCGTCGAGGTTGACGCGACGGGCGCTTGGGCCGGCTTCCCAGACGATTTCCGGGTAGGCGTCCAGCGACGGCGCTTCCAGTTCTGCCGGGCCGGTGCCATCAAGCACGAAGTGGGCGTGGCGGGTAGCGGCGCAGTTGGGGATCATGCACACCGGCAAGGACGCCGCGTGGGTCGGGTAATCCATGATCTTGACGTCGAGCACGGTGGTCAGGCCACCCAGGCCCTGGGCGCCGATGCCCAGCTGGTTGACCTTGTCGAACAGCTCCAGGCGGATTTCTTCCAGGCGGTTCTGTGGGCCACGGGCTTTCAGTTCGTGAATGTCGATGGACTCCATCAACACTTCCTTGGCCATGACCGCGGCCTTCTCGGCGGTACCGCCGATGCCGATGCCGAGCATGCCAGGCGGGCACCAGCCAGCACCCATGGTCGGCACGGTTTTCAGTACCCAGTCGACGATCGAGTCGGACGGGTTGAGCATGGCCATCTTCGACTTGTTTTCCGAGCCGCCGCCCTTGGCTGCGACATCGACTTCCACCTTGTCGCCGGGGACGATGGAGTAGTGGATCACTGCCGGGGTGTTGTCCTTGGTGTTCTTGCGGGCACCGGCCGGGTCGGCCAGGATCGAAGCGCGCAGGACGTTTTCAGGCAGGTTGTAGGCGCGACGCACACCTTCGTTGATCATGTCGTCGACGCTCATGGTGGCGCCGTCCCAGCGCACGTCCATGCCCACGCGGATGAACACGGTGACGATACCGGTGTCCTGGCAGATTGGACGATGGCCGGTGGCGCACATGCGCGAGTTGATCAGGATCTGGGCGATGGAATCGCGTGCAGCAGGCGATTCCTCACGCAGATAGGCCTCGTGCATGGCCTGGATGAAATCGACGGGGTGGTAGTACGAGATGAATTGCAGGGCGTCGGCGACGCTCTGAATCAGGTCGTCTTGCTTGATCACGGTCATGCAGCGCGCTCCTCTTAAAGACGGGAACATTCAAAAAGACGCTCGACATAGCCGACCAGCACGTCGAAGCGCCTTGCAAGGCGCCGGCAGGTCAGGCCGACGGAAAAAGGCGCGGCAGTATAGCGCGCATCCGTGCCCGGCACACCTGCGGCCGGTCTGGACCATGGTCGGTAACGGGCAGGCATGGTTTTTCTGCCAAGCGTGACGTCGCAGGCGACAGGTATCCAAGAGGCTGAGTGGTGATAGGGGGTGAGCCGACTGAAGAATATGGAGGGTACAGGCCGAGCTCGTGCACGGGTTAAGGTGAACTCGGCCTTTGATCACTACAACGTAGCAGAGGTGATGGGGTCAACTGTCCGTGTTGCAACGGAGTAAAAAGCCCAAGCGGGCACGACCGGACTCGAAATCGATTCCGCAGATGATGGTTTTGCCATTCACTTCGGCGCTGGAACTCCAGGCAACTTCGACGCTGTCACCCAATGCAATGCGTCCCCAGCCGCGGTTTTCACCAAATGCTGTGTCAGGAGTTCCGTCAAGGTTGAAGCGCCCGACGACGACATCAGCTTCTTCACCGCCTAACGTGGAACCGGTGGTGATAATTTTCTCCAAGGAACGGTTGACGTATCCGCTTGTCCACTGCCCGCCCTCACCACCAAAATCGGTGGCGCCACCGAAGCCGGGGATTTTCGAGCCGCTGCGCGTAAAGGCCGTCAGGTAGCCTTTTTGCAGGCCCTCCGAGGCGATGCAAACGATACTGCCTTCATCATTCAGCGTATCCAGATCATGGAAATACAAGCCGCTCGCGAGCTCCGATAGTAAATACCCATTCGCACAAAACTCTCCATCTTCCAACCCCGTGTCTTTCAAGCAGAGTATGTAGGGGCCACTGTCGCCATTGATTGTAGTGAAGCCGCAGACATAGATTTTTCTGCCTGTGATCAAGCAGACTCTCCCGGAGCTTTCGGAACATAGAGGAGGGGTCAGGAATTTATATCCAACCTTATTGAAGCTGGTGTCGTAATCTCCGTCGAAGTTGAACTTCATCAGCACGCTGAGTGACCAGGGGTACTGGTAGGTGACAAAAACTCCGTCTGCGCTGGATATGCTGGTGAGGGTCGGTGCCGCTGCCGGCTTCGTTGTCGGATTTGTTGAGGACTTCGGAGGTGCCGGGGGCAGTTCGATGACTTTGTGTCCATGGCTGCCGAATCGGGTGTCCAACTGCCCGTTCGCAGTGAAACGAGCCAGCGCCGGAAAATGCAAGTTGGTCGATGGGTCGTGGTAGAGGCCTGTGATGATGATGTGCTCGCCGTGCAGATGAATGCCTCCGGCTGTAGAGTTGAAGCCCTCTTTGAAGGTTCCGGTAGCCAAGCCGCCTTTGCCAAACGTAGTATCCAGTTTCCCGTTGTGGTCTATGCGCATGAGCGCATAACCCATCGCCTCGCCAATACGGGTCTCCCCCACGCACAGGCGCATTTATCATGTTTGACTGAGACTATTGAGGCGTTTATTGCCACCACGTCCGGGTCTGGATGAACAATGCCTTGTTCGCCGTAGCTAGGGTCTAATAGTTCTGACTTTATAGATGTGAATTTCATGATGGGTACCTCCACGCTTGAGGAGATCCCAGCGTGATGTGTTAACCATCAAGGTTAAACTGTCAAATTTGTCAGTTGACACTCAATTCGTTGATTGTAAAAAATAATTCTGCCGTCGCTGTGGTACATTCGCCATGAAACCCGCCGTCAGGTTCCTTGTTTTGGAGAAACTGTAATCATGCCCATAATCTATGTGGGCTTGCGCCGTTGGACTGTGCCCATTGGCAGCAACCTGCTCGATGCCCTCAACGAGGCGGGGCTTAATGTGCCTTACAGTTGCCGCGCCGGCAGTTGCCACGCCTGCCTGGTGCACTGCCTGGACGGGCAACCGGCAGACGCATTGCCCGAGGCATTGGCATTGGAGAAACACGCCCAGGGCTGGCGCCTGGCTTGCCAGTGCCGGGTGGTCGAGGACCTGCGTGTGGCGCTATACGACCCCTTGCTGGGTGGTGTACCGGCACAGGTCTGTGCGTTGGACTGGTTTGGCGATGTATTGCGCCTGCGGTTGCGCCCCGATCGGGTGGTGCGTTACCAGGCAGGGCAGCACGTGGTGCTGTGGCTAGGCGCGGTTGCTCGGCCTTATTCCTTGGCCAGCCTGCCGGGTGAGGATGATTTTCTCGAGTTTCATATCGATTGCCAGCGGCCTGGTGCCTTTTGCGACAAGGCGCGTGGTCTGCAGGTCGGCGATCAGATGCGTTTGGGGGAGTTCAGAGGCGGAGCCCTTCATTACGACCCTGATTGGCAGGAGCGGCCGCTGTGGTTGCTGGCTGCGGGAACCGGGCTGGCGCCGCTCTGGGGTATCTTGCGCGAAGCGTTGCGCCGCGGGCATCGGGGCGAAATCCGGGTGGTGCATGTGGCGCGGGATCCGGCTGGGCACTATCTGGCGGAGAAGCTGCTGAAGCTGCCCGGGGTGAGTGTCGAGCTGGTGCTGGTGGAGCATGTGGATGAAGCGTTGGCCGGGATGCGGCTGTTGTCGCGCCAGACGGTGGCGCTGCTGTGTGGGGCACCGGCGAGTGTCGAGCGGTTTGCCCGGCGGATGTTCATGGCAGGGGTACCGCGGGGGCAGGTGTTTGCTGATGTGTTCGTCGAGCATGCCTGAGGGTCGCCTTGAAGTGCGAAGGGCCGCAAAGCGGCCCCTCTTTCATGCGGCGCTGCGCTCGGCGACGGGTACCTCGGCCAGCCCCCGCCGATAGAGAACCAGGTAATACGACCCCAATCCGATCAACCAGCAGAACACTGCCGTCCACATATTGTGCGACAGGAAGTGCGCCCCCTGCATCATCCTGCCCACCGACAGTACCGACCCTGCTATCAAGGCCACTGCAAACGCCACCCGCGCCAGGCGCGGCTTGCGATCACGCAGCATGAAGAACAAGGCGAACAGGCAGAAACCGGTCGCTGCATGCCCGCCCGGCCAGCACAGGCCAGGCTTGTCGGTAGGCGGCCGTGGTTCCAGCAGCTTGCTGTAGGTTTCGGTGCCGCCAAACTGGGTCAGGCTCCAAGGGCACTGCACCTGGGTGACTTTTTTCAGCGGTGTGACAAACGCCGTGGACAAGCCCAGTGCCAGCGCCAGGCAGCCCAGTTCACGGCGCCAGCCAAACAGGCGCTTCCAGAAAAAGCTCGCGGCAAAGGTCAGCAGCGATATCACCCCCAACAGGATCACCACTTGCTTGACCCGGTCATGCAGGATGTTTTCCAGCAGGTAACTGTGGCGGCCAATGAACTGCCCGGCAGCGGGGTCGAAGAACAGGTTGGCGACATCCATGTCGACTGAAGTCAGCTCCAGCAGGATCAAGGCCAGCGCAGTCGCCAGGGGAATTCCCAGGTACAGCCAATAGTTGATCGGGCGAGGGGAGGTGCGTTGCTGCATGACGGCTCCAGGGCGCGAAAAAGATCGGGTATTGTCGGCCGCCCGCTATCCTGTGTCCGTGAAGGATCAGTGAAAAAACCGTCAAGTGCGGTGAATTTTCCCTAGGGCTGGCACCGTGCAGGCATAGGCCTTAAGCTGCGCCTGCCGCGCACCACAGCGAAGAGCGCCGCACAGGAGAAACCGATGCGCATTCTTTTGGTTGAAGACAACCGCGATATTCTGGCCAACCTGGCCGATTACCTGGGCATGAAAGGCTACACCGTCGACTGTGCCCAGGATGGCCTGTCCGGGCTGCATTTGGCCGCCACCGAACACTACGACCTGATCGTACTCGACATCATGCTGCCAGGCATCGATGGCTACACCCTGTGCAAGCGCTTGCGTGAAGATGCCCGCCGTGACACGCCGGTGATCATGCTCACTGCCCGTGACCAGCTGGACGACCGCCTGCAGGGCTTCCGCTCTGGGGCTGACGACTACCTGCTCAAGCCATTTGCCCTGTCGGAGCTGGCGGCGCGCATCGAAGCGGTGCTGCGCCGTGCCCAGGGCGGTGGGCGCCGCACCCTCCAGGTGGCTGACCTGAGCTACGACCTCGATACCCTTGAGGTAACCCGCCAGGGGCGCCTGCTGAAGCTTAACCCGGTCGGCCTCAAGCTGCTGGCGGTACTGATGCAGAAAAGCCCGCACGTACTGCGCCGCGAGGTGCTGGAAGAAGCCTTGTGGGGCGATGACTGCCCCGATAGCGACAGCCTGCGCAGCCATGTGCATCAGTTGCGCCAGGTGATCGACAAACCGTTTGAAAAACCGTTGCTGCATACCGTCCATGGCGTCGGCTATCGCCTCGCCGAGGGCCGCGATGGAGTTTAAGCAAAGCCTTGCCCAGCGCATCATCATCGCCTTTGCCCTGATGAGTGCGCTGGTGGCCGGGGCCTTCGCATTCGGTATCGTTGGCACGGTGCACCTGGTCGAAGAGCGACTGATTTCCTCGGTACTGGGCGGTGACCTGCAGCGCCTGCTGCGTATGGACAGCGTCAGTGACTGGAGTCATCGGCCTCGCCCAGACCAGCTGTTCTATTTCAGCGGCGGGCGTGACGACTTCGAGCTGCCCAAGGACCTGCGGCACCTCGACCGCGGTTTCCACGAAGTGTTCCGAGACCAGCTGTCCTACCACGCCATGGTTGAGATCGTCGATGGTCGCCGTTATGTACTGCTGCAGGACCAGAGCGACTTCGAGGAGCGCGAGCGCGTACTGTTTGCCGTGGTTGTGGTGGGCTTCGTGCTCAGCCTGGTGTTGGCGGTCATCCTTGGCTGGCTGGTTGCACGTCGGGTAATGGCACCGGTCATCCGCCTGGCGCGTCAGGTGCGCCACCGCGATCAACTACTGGGCCTGGCCCCGCCGCTGGCTCCGGATTATGCGGCGGACGAAGTCGGCCAGCTTGCGGTGGCTTTCGACGACACCCTGGGCCGCCTGCGTGATGCGCTGACCCGCGAGCGGCTGTTCACCAGCGACGTCAGCCACGAGCTGCGCACGCCGTTGATGGTGTTGGCGACCTCGTGTGAGCTTCTGATGGAAAACCCCGGCCTCGATGCCCGTGCGCGTAGCCAGGTGGAGCGCGTGGCGCGGGCCACCGAAGAAATGCGCGAGCTGGTCAAGACCTTCCTTATGTTGGCCCGCGCGCAGCGTGATGAGGGGGCAGTGGCGTCACGGGCGACCCTGCGCGAAGTGGCCGACGAGCTCATCGGGGTGTGGCGCGACACCATCGAACAGAAAGGCCTCACCCTGTATTTCGATGGCCGCGTGAGCGCTAGCTCTGTGCTGTACAACGCCACCTTCCTGCAGTCGGTGATGGGCAACCTGCTGCGCAATGCGGCGCACTACACCGACAGTGGGTATATCCGCCTGAGCCTGGAAGCCAACGGTTTCAGCGTAGAGGACAGCGGCGTGGGTATCCCCGAAGAGCAGCGTGAGGCCATGTTCAGGCCGTTCGTGCGCGGCGATGAACGGCGTGGCGAGGGCCTGGGGCTAGGGCTTTCGCTGGTGCAGCGGATCTGTGACGACCAGGGTTGGCGTGTCACCCTGACATCCACCTTGCCGCATGGCTGCCGCTTCCAGGTGGACCTGAGCAACACCGTGGCCAAAGGCGACCCGGACGCCCTGGCCGAGTAATGTCTTGTATCAGGTCAAATGGTGTTCAACGTTTTTTTCACATTGGCATGACCTGATTCCAACGCTTGCATACCTAATGTGGGCGCAATGGAGTCAGGAGATGTCCAATGCGTAGCCCCATCAAGCTTGAATTTTCCGAGAAGTACGACAAAGACCATGCGCGCGAGTACCTTCTCAAGCACCAGGACGGCCTGGCGCGACGCCTTTCCCACAAGCGAGATGAGCAGTTGGCGCGCCGCGCCCTGGCATTGGCGGGCGAGCCTGGTTTGGTACTGGACCTGCCATGCGGAGCGGGCCGTTTCTGGCCGCTGTTGGCGGAAAAGCCCAATCGGGTAATCATCGGTGCCGACAACTCCGAGGCCATGATCGAGACCGCCTGTGCGGCGCAACCGCCAGAAGTGGTGGCACGGGTACGGCCTTTGCAGACTTCGGCATTTGCCATCGACCTGCCAGATAACGCCGTGGACAGCATTTTCTGCATGCGCCTGTTCCATCACATTGGCGAGTCGGCGCACAGAAAGACCATTCTTTCGGAATTTCAACGGGTTAGCCGTGATAGCGTGATCCTGTCACTGTGGGTGGATGGCAACTTCAAGGCCTGGCGCCGGAAAAAGCTGGAGCAGCGCCGTAGCGCCAAGGCCGAACAGGATAATTACCAGAACCGTTTCGTGTTACCTGCCGAAACGGTTGAAGAAGAATTCAGGGCCGCCGGCTTCAGAATCCAGGAACGCCTGGACTTTTTGCCGTTCTATGCCATGTGGCGGGTCTATGTATTGCGTAAGGGGTAGTGTTTGATGGCTGTAGCCCATAAAGGGGAAGCGCAGTTCGATTTTTACTGGCGCCAGCAAGGCGAGTGGGTCGAGGAGCCTAACCAGCGCCGCGGCGGCGAGAGTGGCGTGCAACGCCTTAACGATGCCGATGGCAAGCTGTTGTATGCCAAACGCCAGGTCGGGCATATCTACCGCAGCCTGTTGCACCCTTTTGGTCGGCCGACCGTGTTGCGTGAACTCGATGCGCTGAACAGTTTCGAGCAGTTGGGCGTGCGTGTGCCGCGCATCGTCTTCTGTGGCGCACAGCGTGATGCCGAGCACCAGTGGCGCGCGCTGCTGGTCAGCGAAGCGCTGGACGGTTTTGTCGAACTCGACACCTGGCATGCCGAAGGTGCCCGCGAGCGTTACCCGCAGGTGGTGCATGAGCGCATGCTCAAGGACCTGGCGGACAACCTGGCGCGGATGCACCTGGGGCACTGGCAGCACGGCTGCCTGTATGGCAAGCACGTATTTATCAAGGTAATCGGCGAGGGCGAGCAGGCCCGCGTCGAAGTGGCGCTGCTGGATCTGGAAAAGTGCAGGCGGCGTATCAGCTGCCAGCGTGCGGCCGGCAATGACCTGCGTCAGCTACGCCGCCATTCGTCGCTCAATGACGCGGAATGGCAGACACTGCTCTACTTTTACAAGATGGCGTTTGGCAGCGCTGTCAAAGGGTTAGAGTAATGAAACTAGAAATTGCTCGAGCTTTGTTCCTGGTAGCTGGCCTGGCGGTGACCACCGTGGCGGTGGCTGCCTGGGAAGAGCCGAGGCCAACGGTGTTCAGCAAGGCTGAGATGGCAGACCAGTGCGCGTTGCCGCGGGATGCAAAACCGCAGCAGCAGGCCCAGAGCGAGCCGGACCAGGACCTTTTGCTGTTCCTGTTTGGCCTGCGTCAAGGGTTGCGGCCATTTGGATGAACCCTGCGTTAGCTGAAAAAGCCAGAGGCCTCGCGATTGCGGGGCCTTTGGCTTTTTGCGTCTGCGTTGCCGGCCTCTTCGCGGGCAAGCCCGCCCCCACAGGTCGGTTCAAGCGATTGCAGGTGCCTTGGCGCTCGCCTTGTGTGCCAGCAGGGTGTAGATGCACGGCAACACAAACAAGGTAAACAGCGTGCCAATCGACATCCCGGTGGCAATCACCATACCGATGTCAAACCGGCTTACTGCTCCCGCCCCGGTTGCCAGAATCAGCGGCACCATGCCGAACACCATCGCCGCGGTGGTCATCAGCACCGGCCGCAGGCGAATGGCCGCTGCTTCCTCGATCGCTTCGCGCACACTTAGGCCACGCTCATCGCGTAGCTGATTGGCGAACTCGACGATCAGGATTCCGTGCTTGCTGATAAGCCCGATCAATGTCACCAGCCCGACCTGGGTGTAGATGTTCATGCTCGACACACCCAGGAACAGCGGCAAAAGCGCGCCACAGATGGACAACGGCACGGTCACCAGAATCACCAACGGGTCGCGGAAGCTTTCGAACTGTGCAGCCAGCACGAGGAAAATGATCGCCAGCGCCAGGCCGAAGGTGACCCACAATGCGCTGCCTTCCTGCACATACTGGCGGGCCACGCCGGCGTAGTCGAAAGCAAAGCCCTCCGGGGCCTCTTCGCGAGCGATGTCCTGCACGGTCTTCAGTGCCTCGCCCAGGCTGACCATGGGGACGCCCTGGATGATCGCAGCGTTCAGTTGCTGGAACTGGTTGAGCTGGCGTGGGCGAGCGCGGTCGGTGAGGGTGATCAGGGTCGACAGCGGCAACAACTGGCCCTGCTCGTTCTTCACGTAGTAGTTGTTCAGCCAGCCGGGGTTGTCGCGGTAAGGCCGTTCAACCTGGGCGATCACCTTGTAACTGCGGCCTTCAAGGGTGAAGCGGTTGATTTCCGCCTCGCCCAGCAGGGTCGCCAGGGTGCCGCCGAGGGTGTCCATCGACACCCCCATCTGCGCCGCCTTTGCCCGGTCGATGTCCACCACCACTTCGGGCTTGTCGAAGGCAAGATCGATATCGAGGAAGGCGAACTTGCCCGATGCCTGAGCGCGCGTCTTGATGCGCTGGGCCACGTCCAGCAGTGCCGGGTAGTCGCCAGCGGTATTGATCACAAACTGGAATGGCAAGCCCTCGCCAGTGCCGGGCAACGACGGCAGGTTGAAGCCGAAGATCTGCAGCCCGCTGATTTCCATGAGTTTGGCCTGCACCAGCGGCAGTAGCTCCATCTGTGTGCGTTCGCGCTCGTTCCAGGGCTTGAGCAAAAAACCACCGATACCAGTCTGCACGCCGTTGAAGCCGTTGATCTGAAACGACGAGTAATACTCGGGGAAGGCCTTGAACAGCGGTGTGAACTGGTCGGTGTAGGCGTTGAGGTAGTCGAGGTTGGCCGGTTGAGGCGAACTGCTCATCATGAAAATCACCCCCTGGTCCTCGTTGGGCGCCAGTTCGTTCTGGGTGAATTTGAGCAGCACCGGGATCAGGCACAGGATGATCACGGCAAACACCAGCACCACCGGCCGGCTGTCGAGGGTGGCATGCAGCACGCGCTGGTAGCGCCCTTTCAGGCGTTCGAACAGCTGGTCGAGGCGGTGGGCCAGGCCGCTCGGGTTCTGCTCCCGGCGCAGCAGCAGGGCGCACATCATTGGTGACAGCGTCAGGGCAACGATACCGGAAATGACCACCGCCCCGGCCAGCGTCAGGGCAAACTCCTTGAACAGCGCGCCGGTGAGCCCGGTGAGGAAGCCGATCGGTGCATACACGGCAGCAAGGGTGATGGTCATGGACACCACTGGCATGGCAATTTCGCGCGCGCCTTCCAGGGCTGCGTCGAACGGCGACTTGCCTTCTTCCATGTGCCGGTGAATGTTTTCCACCACCACAATGGCATCGTCCACCACCAGGCCGATGGCCAGCACCATGGCGAGCAGGGTCAGCAGGTTGAGCGAGTAGCCCATCATCTGCATGAAGAACAGTACACCGATCATCGACAGCGGTATGGTCACCACCGGAATCAGTACCGAGCGCAGGGCGCCAAGGAACAGGAACACCACGACGATGACGATCAGCACCGCTTCGCCCAAGGTCTTGATCACTTCGTCGATCGAGGCCTGGATGAACCGCGTGGCGTCGTAGGCAATCGACACTTTCAATGCCGAGGGCAGCTGGCTTTCCAGCTCAGGCATGATGCGCCGCACTTCCTTGATGACATCCAGTGGGTTGGCGGCCGGGGTGGCCTTGATGCCGATATAGACCGACGGGGTACCGTCGAATGAGCTGACCGTGTCGTAGTTTTCTGCGCCCATCTCGACCCGCGCCACATCGCCCAGCAGCACGCGGCTGTCACCGCTGGTCTTGAGCGGCAGGGCGGCGAATGCCTCGGCCGACTTCAGCTCGGTGCTGGCGTTGACGCTGGTGACCACGTATTCGCCTTTCACCTCGCCAGCGGCGGAAAGGAAGTTGTAGCGGCGTACGGCATTGGTCACGTCGGTAGCCGAAAGGCCGAAGCCGGCCAGCTTCACCGGGTCCAGCCAAAGGCGCATGGCGAACACCTGGTTGCCGAGGATCTCCGCCTCGGCCATGCCCGGCAAAGTGGCCAGCTTGGGCTGGATCACACGTGACAGGTAGTCGGTGATCTGCGGGTTGCTCATTTCCTTGCTGTAGAAGCTGACGTACATCAGTGCCGAGGCGTCGGCAGCTTCCTTGCTCAGTACCGGGTCTTCTGAGTCCTGGGGAAGCTTGTTACGCACCTCATTGGCCTTGGCCAGCAGTTCGGTGAACAGCCGGTCGCTGTCGGCGCCAACGCGCGCGTAAATGGAAATGACCGAGAAGTTCTGCCGGCTCACCGAGGTCATGTAGTCAATGCCTTCGGCGCTGGCCAGGCTTTGCTGCAATGGCTGGGTGATATAGCCCTGAATGGTTTCGGCGTTGGCCCCGGGGTAGGCGGTAGTGACCGTGATCAGGGCGTTTTCCATTTGCGGGTACTGGCGGATCTGCAGCTTGTTCCAGGCTTGGAAGCCGAGCAGCAGAATCAGCAGGCTGACCACGCTGGCCAGCACCGGGCGGCGAATGAACGGGTCGGTGAACGCCATGCCAGCCTCCTGTCAGTCCTTGGCCGCTGCGCCCGGTTCGGGCTTGAGGGCGTTGTCCTGGCCAATGCGTATCGCGGCACCGGGTGTGAGTTTCAGCTGCCCGGCGGTGACTACCTGTTCCCCGGCCTGCAGGCCTTCGCTGACTACAACCACGCCGTCTCGGCGCTCGCCAGTCTTTACCGTGCGCTGTTCGGCGACCAGCTGGGGTTGGCCCTTGTCGTCGTACTCCGGCTTGCCGTCCTTGTCCTTTTTGGGTGAGGCGACATACACCGAGTTGCCATACAGGGTGTAGGTAATGGCGCTTTCCGGCACCACCACTTGTGGCTGCGGGTTGGGCAGCAGGATCAACAGGCTGGCGAACATGCCAGGCAGCAGTTTGCCGTCGGGGTTGGCCATGGTGGCGCGTACCAGCAGGTTGCGCGTGGTTTCCTCGACCTTGGGGTTGATGGCGCTGAGGCTGGCGGGGAAGCGCTGGCCGGGGTAGGCGGCCACTTGCACCAGCACCTGCTGGCCCAGGCTCAGGCGTGGCAGGGCCTGTTCCGGCACGTTGAAGTCTACGTACAGGCTGGACGTGTCTTGCAGGGTGGCGATCACAGCCCCGGCGGCCAGGTACTGGCCGATGTCCACCTGGCGGATGCCGATGGTGCCGCTGAAAGGTGCATTGATGCGTTTCTTGATCTTCTGCGCCTTAAGCTGCTCGACCACTGCCTGGTTGCGCCGGTACTGGGAGGAAAGGCGGTCGAACTCGCCGCGGGAGATGGCCGAATCGCCCACCAGCTGGCTGCCACGGCCGAAGTCGACCTTGGCCAGGCCCAGGTCGGCCAGGGCGGTACCGAGCAGGGCTGTTTCCTGATCGTCATTGAGCTGCAAGAGCAGTTGCCCGGCCTTGACCTGCTGGCCTGAGTCGAAGTGCAGGGATTTGACGATGCCTTCCACCTCCAGGCTCAGATCCACACCCTGCAGCGCCTTGAGGCTGCCGACAGCGGGCAGGCGCTCTTGCCACGGGCGCTGTTCAGCCATGGCAGCCGCCACGGTGATAGGGGGCTTGGGGGCAGTGAACATCTGGATCTGCTGGTAGATCGAGAAGGCTTTGTAACCCCCCAGGGCCAGCACGATCAGCAGAACCACGGCCAACATGATGAGCATGCGGCGGCGCAGCATAGGTCCGGTTCCTTGGATGCAGTTGTTATTCGCTTCTACACGACAACGGGCGATCCTGCCCACGTGTGGATGGGGGAAGTATTGACTGTTTTTCCGGAGATGGGGGGGGGAAATGCCTGTGCCGGCCTTTTCGCGGCTAAAGCCGCTCCTACAGGGACTGTGTAGAACCCTGTGGGATCGGCTTTAGCTGCGAGAAGGCCAGTGAGTGCAACAGAACAATCAGACGAGATGCAGGTGGTTGTCCCAGAAGCCGGACGGCAGGTTCATCGGTTGCCCGACCAGTTCGGCCTTGCGGCAATCGTAGAACCGGCAGCGGCCCTGCCCGGAGGTGACGACAAAGCCGTCCTTCACCGCGCCAACGCCTGCGCAGTCGGGCATCGGGGCATCCAGCCGCACCGCGCCGCTGTCCAGGTCCCAGACGAACAGGCGGTTGGCCCGCGGTGCCGTCAGCGCCACCAGCCGCAGCTCGCTGTGGATGGCAACGCTTGCGGTGTATTGGGCCATGGCTTGCAGTTGCCGCTCCGGCACCGGGAAGGCCTTGAATGGCTCGCCCGGGCGCTTGATCGCCAGCAGCTCGGCAGTTTCATCGGCATCGCCCATGAACTGCTGGCAGGCGGCGATGGTGCCATCGCTGGCCACTGCCAGGTGTCGCACGCTGTTCATCTGCTGGGTCAGGGTTTCCTTGCTCAGCAGGGTGCCGTCGCGCTGCATCAGCACCAGGCTCGGTTGCATGGCGTCGAGGTTCATCTCGACACGGCTTTCGGCTTCGGTACGGATACCGCCGTTGGCCACGACCAGCGTTTCACCGTCAGGCAGCCAGGCAACCTCGTGCGGGCCGATACCGTGGGTCGGGATCTCACCGGTGTGCACCAGGCGTTCGCCTTCGAAACGGTACACGCCAAGCACACCGCGCCCGGGGTCGGTGGTGTCGTTCTCGGTGGCATACAGCCATTCGCCACCTTTGTGTACGACGGCGTGGCCATAGAAGTGCCGGTTCGGCTGCGAGGTTACTGTTTGCAGCAGGCGCCCGTCACGCAGGTCGATCAGGTAGCTTTCGGTGCCTGGGCGGCGGGCGACGAACAGGGCGATGGGCAGCTCGGGGTGGTGGATGATGGCATGGCAACGCTGAGCGACCTGGGTGCTGAACACCTGTGTGCCGTCCAGGCGAAAACCTACGGCAAAGTGCTGGCCGTTGCCGTTGTCACGCGCCGAGAGCAGCAAGGGTTCGCTGCCTTTGTTGCGGAACAGGCTCCAGCCGCCCAAGGTGAGGGCACTGAGCAATACGCTACCGAGTTTGAGTGCCTGGCGTCGCAGCATGATCAGTCACCGTCGTTGGCATTGAAGCCCAGCTGGATGTTCAGCGCCTTGGCAAGATCGCCTTCGTGCAGGCGGTGGACGACGTTCAAGCTGTCGTAGATCTGGTTGAGGGTTTGCTGACCGGCGTCGTCGGCCAGCAGCTCACCGAGCGTTTTCTGGTTGTCGGCAAGCAACTTGAGCGAAGTAGCGTAGGCGGCGTCGATCTTGTCCACCAGCGCTTTCTGATCGCTGGGCAACAGGCCGCGCAGGCCCTTGTTGTCTACCCCGACCCAGACAGCTTCGGCGGCCTTGAGGCTGGCCTGCAGGCTGTTCATCGAGTTGTGGCTGCGCCAGGCCTCGGCCTGCAGCGGCTGCGGAATGCCCTTGCTCTGACGGCCCATCGGTGCGCCGAGCTTCTTCTTCAGGGTGTCCAGGGCGGTCACCTGGGCGCGCAGCAGATCGGCGATAGCCTCGTGGGAGTCGGCGTAGCGCTGGTTGGGGAACTTGGTCAACTGCGAGAGCATGCCGTCGGTGCTGTTCCAACCTTTGAGAATCTCCTCTGCCAGGGCTTTCTGATGTGCGCCGATGGCCACCAGCAGCGGGCAGTAGCGGGCTTTCTGTTCGGCAGTGGCGATGTCCGGCTTGCTGTCGAACAGGATGTACTCATAGGCCGACAAGCCACGTACCACTACGCTGGACTTGCCCAAAGCCTCAGCATCAACCGGCTTGTCGCCGTTGACCAGCTGCTCGACCTGACGGCCGACCAGGTTTTTCTTGTCAGGCCAGAATTGGACCTGCCAGGCGCGGTTGCCTTCAGCCAGCGGGCCGACCAGTAGCGGTTGCAGCTCGGCCCAGGCTTTTTGTGCATTGAGGAAGTCGGCGCGGGCTTTGTCCAGGCTTTCCTTGCCTTCGCAATAGGCCAGGGCACTGGCAGCCAGCGTACGGTCGGCTTCGACCCAGCGGCTGTAGGTAGGCAGGATCACCTGGTTGGCGATGGCGGCGGAGGTCACTGCTTGCGGGTCTTGTGGCGAGCAGGCACCGAGGGCGAGTGCGGCGAGGCTGGTGAACAACAGTTTGGGTCGGAACATGCCCGGCTCCTTTGCGCGTTTAAAGTGAGTTCAGGAACGCGAGCAACGCAGCGCGCTGCTCGGCATCGAAAGTGAGTACGAAATTGCGTGCCGCCTCGGCTTCGCCACCGTGCCACAGCACGGCCTCAAGCAGGTTGCGGGCGCGGCCGTCATGCAGGAACTGGCTATGGCCGCTGACCGTTTCGCTCAGGCCGATGCCCCACAGTGGCGGCGTACGCCAGTCCTGGCCGTTGGCGGCGAATTCGGTGCGCTCGTCGGCCAGCCCCGGGCCCATGTCATGCAGCAGCAGGTCGCTGTAGGGGCGGATGACCTGGTTGGCCAATGCGGGTTCGGTGGCGTCGGCGGCGGTGGTGAACTGCGGTGTGTGGCAACCTTGGCAACCCGCCTGGTAGAACAGGTTCTTGCCCGCCAGCACCTGTGGCGAGCCGACGTCGCGGCGGGCCGGCACCGCCAGGTTGCGGGTGTAGAACGTGACCAGGCGCAGGATGTTGTCGCTGACTTCTTTCTCGCCATCGGCACCGTCGCCGTTGGGCGCAGCCAGGCAGTCGGTTTGTGCCGGAGTGCAATCGTCGTTGGGCAGCAGGGTGCTGGTCAGGCCCATGTCGCCGGCAAAGGCGTGCACGTTCTGCTGGTTGACGTTGGGCTGCCCGGCTTTCCAGCCGAAGCGGCCGATCACTGTTTTGCCCTGGGCGTCGTCCCACACACGGTTGGCCCGCCCGCGGATGCCATCGCGGTTACGGTCGTCCGGGTCTTCGTTGGCCAGCAGGTCGGCTTCGGGGATCGCTTCAAGCAGGCCCAGGCCGATCATCGGTGGTGCCACCCGCGCAGAAAAGCGCGTGTCGGGGTGCATCACTCCATAGCCGAGCTGGGTGATTTGCAGGGCTGGCTTGCGCAGCTCGACCTGGTGGCCGTCCTTGAATGACACGGTTTCGCGGGTGTAGCTCACCCGCACCTTGCCTTCGGGCGCCACGCCGGGAATGGCCATGTCCTGCAACTGGGTACCGTAGACAGGTTCTGGCACCACGCCGAGGCGCTCGATCACTTTGGCCAGGTAGGGTTGGTCGGGGATCGACAGGCGTACCAGCATACCCACCGCGTTGCTGTCGCCCGGCTCTGGCGGGTGGCCACGGCCATCGCGCACGTGGCAGTTCTGACAGGCGTTGGTATTGAACAGCGGCCCCAGACCATCACGCGCGGTGGTGGTTGACGGCGCGATCACCCAGGGGTTGCGAAAGAAGCTGTTGCCAACGGCGAAGTCCAGGCGCAGCGCTGGCGAGAGGTTGGCTGAGGGCAGGGAATAGGCATTGCGGTCGCTGCGCTGCACGGTCGCCTGGCCACCCGACAACGCTTCGCCGGGCTCGGCGTGAGTGAAACGCGGGGCGTCGTCACAGGCGGCCAAGGCCAAGGCCAGCAGCAAGGGAAGGAGTCGGGACAGCGACAAGGACATCGAGAATCCTGGGCGTGAGCGAAAAACCGGCGTGCAGCTTAGCAGGCCCAGGATCATTGAATAAGAGCAATTTGCGTTTGCTTGATGAAATCGCTGCCAGCGCGGTTGCTCAGGCCATATAGAGCATGAAGTGTCGGTTGACCAGGTTGACGATCAGGTTCTTGTTGCCGCCACCGCGATTATCGCCGATGACTTCGATGACGTCTTCGCTGGTGTATTCCATGGAGGAGGCGGTAATGCACTTGACCGCGTCCATGTGTGCAGGTTGCCAGTAATCCTGGAATAACCAGATGCTGGTGTCGGCAGACGGGCCGAGGATCAGGCGCAAGGCCTTGTGGTTCTCAGTCGATCTGCCGATCCACGGGATGGCCAGCGAGCCATTCCAGACGTGCTGGGCGCCGACTGCCAGGCTGTTGCTGCGGTTTTCACCGTCGATCAGGGTCAGGGTATAAGGCGTGTTATTGGCGATGGAGCGCAAGTAGGTGACGTTGGCCATGTAGTGTTTTCCTTTCAATGTTCAGTTTTCGGGCGTGGCAACGGGCTGGTCGGGGCGCGATAGACATAAGCCGCGAGCAAAGTGATTTCGTTGAACGGTGGGTCGAGCTCGGCGGGATGAAAGCGACCGAGCAGCTGCATCCCTTGGTCAATGGCGACTGCCTCGAACATACGGCGGTCAGTTTCGTTGGGGTCGTACAGGTAGATCTTGCCGGGGCGGGCAACTACCCGGCACATTTCCTCGGCCACATGCCGGGTGATCGGAGCGCCCATCAGCGTCACGTGAGGGACTGCATGGTCGTCGAGGGGAAAGTCCGGAGCATCGTATTCGTATACGACAATGAGGTTGGGAATGTGCCCACCAGCGAACGGCCCGTTGGAGATGAGCTGGCCAGCCTTGTTCAGGTTGTACGCATCGTTGAATCCGGTGATGAGGTCTTCCCCATTCATGCGCTGGACGATTCGGCCTTCGCCCCAGACATCAAGAATCTGCAGCACTGTGCCTCCTGTTAGCTTTGATCGAAGGCCTACAGGATGAGCATCTGCGTGCACGCCAGGCAGCGGGAAGCGTTTTACCCGGCAGCAAACGAAAACGCCCGGCACAAGGCCGGGCGTTTTCGATGAAGCGCTACAGCAGGATCAGAACTCGTGATCCGCAGTGTCCGGGTTCAGGTTGGCAATGCCCAGCTTGCCCGCGGCCTGCTCGATCGAGCCGGTCTGCTTGACCAGGGCGGCGATGGCGTCACGCACGATCTGGTTGCCGGCAGCGTTGTCGGCGGCGATCAGCTGGTCGTAGTGCTCGCCTTTGAGGGCGTGGTCGACGATCACCTGAAGCTTGGCCTCGGTGGCTTCCAGATCGGCCTTGAGGGCTGCATCGGCGGCCGGGTCAACCTTGGCGACCAGCGACGACAGGCTAGGGCCGGTCAGCTTGGTGCCGTCCGGGCGGGTGTACTCGCCCAGGTAGACGTTGCGGATGCCCTTGGCGTCGTAGAAGTGCGAATAGTGAGTGTTGTCGCTGAAGCAGTCTTGCTCGTCTTCTGGCGAGTTGGCTTCCAGCGAAACTTTCATGCGCTCGCCAGCCAGTTCGCCCAGCGACAGGCTGCCCATGCCGAACAGCATCTTGCGCAGGCCGTCGTTGACAGGCTCGGCTTCCAGCTTGGCGCGGTAGTTGTCGGCGACGTTCGGTGCCCAGTTGCCGACCATCTCTTCGAGGTCGGTGACCAGCAGGTCGGTAACCGCTTTGAGGTAGGCACGGCGGCGGTCGTTGTGGCCGCCGGTGGCGCCCTGGCCTTCCAGGTAGTCGGATGCCGGGCGGTTGCCAGCGCCAGGGCCGGTGCCGTTCAGGTCCTGGCCCCAGAGCAGGAATTCGATGGCGTGATAGCCCGTGGCAACGTTGGCCTCGGAGCCAGCCAGCTCGTTCAGGCTAGCCAGTTTTTCGGGGGTGATGTCCTTGACGTCGACCTTCTCTTCGCCCACCTGGATCTCGGTGTTGGCGATGATGTTGGCGCTGGCCCCCGGGTTGCCCAAGGCGTGCTCGTAGCTCTTGTCGACGTAGTCGATCAGGCCTTCGTCCAGGGGCCAGGCGTTCACCTGACCTTCCCAGTCGTCGATGATGGTGTTGCCAAAGCGGAAGGTTTCGCTCTGCAGGTACGGTACGCGCGCGGCGAACCAGGCTTCCTTGGCGGCTTTCAGGGTTTCGTCGTTGGGCTTGGCCAGGAACGCGTCGACTGCGCTCTGCAGTGTCTTGGCAGTGCTCAGCGAGTCGCTGTACACGGCGTAGACCATGTCGGTGTAATGCTTGACCACGGCTTTGCCGGCGGCTTCGTCAACAGCCCCTGGCGCAACAGCGGTGGTGGCAGCAGCAGGTGCCTGGGCTTGCGGCGCGGCGGCTTTTTCGTCCTTGCCTTCACCGCAACCGGCGAGGGCGATGGCAATGGCCAGCAGACTGGCGGAGGCCAGAGGCATTCGAATCATTATTGGTTTTCCTGCATCGTGTGGTTGGACCAAAGGGGTGGACCGTGCGCCGTGGCACGCAAAACTACAACATCATGCGAAAGATTTGCATTTGCTGTAAAGGGGCGGGCGCGCAATTCATGTAAATCAGGGGCACGGCCTGTAACCGGGCAGGTGGCCTCAGGACACCGAAACCCGGTTGCGTTGCGCTTGTTTGAGGAAGTGGGTCAGTTCACGGGCCGAAAGGGGCTTGCTGTAGTGGTAGCCCTGGCCCTCGTGGCAACCCTGGGCAACGATGTAGGTTTCCTGCTCGGCCGTCTCCACGCCCTCGGCGATGACCTGCATCCCCAGGCTCTTGCCCAGCTGGATGATGGCGCGAACGATGGTGGCGTCGTCATCATCGTCGAGCAGGTCCTGAACGAAGCTCTTGTCGATCTTGATCTTGTCCAGTGGCAGCGACTTCAGGTAGCTGAGGGACGAGTAGCCGGTGCCGAAGTCGTCGATGGCAATCAGCGCCCCGGAGCGGCGCAGGCTCAACAGGTGCTGGGCGGCGGTGCTGATGTCTTCCATCAGGCCGGTTTCGGTGACTTCCAGTTCCAGGCTGCGCGGTGGTAGGCGATAGGCTTGCAGCAGGTTGTTGACCACCCGTGGCAGCTCGCTGTGGTGCAGTTGCACGGTAGACAGGTTGACCGCCATGCGCAGGTCGCTGAAGCCTTGGTCGTGCCATTCGCGCAGTTGCCGGCAGGCCTGGTCAAGCACCCATTCGCCGATGCTGATGATGCTGCCGTTCTGCTCGGCCAGGGGGATGAACTGGTCGGGTGGCACCATGCCCAGTTCCGGGTGCTGCCAGCGCAGCAGGGCCTCTACGCCAACTACCCGGTGGTCGCGGTAGCTGATCTGTGGCTGATACACCAGGTAAAGCTGGTTGCGGGGCAGGGCTTCACGCAGGTCCTTTTCCAGTTCGCGACGGCGACGCATCTCGCTGTCGACGCTGGCGATATAGAACTGGTAGCGGTTGCGCGAGCGGGCCTTGGCCAGGGTCATGGTCTGTTCGGCTTTCTGCAGCAGTTTTTCGGTGCTGTCACCGTCTTCGGGGAACAGGGTGATGCCGATGGTCGCGCGCAGGCGGATTTGCTCGTGGTCGAGGTCGAACGGTACTTCCAGGTCATCAAGGATGCTTTGCGCCAGTTCGGCAGCCTCGTAGGGCTGCTCGATATTGGCCTGTACCAGGGCGAACTGGTCGCCGCCCAGCCGCGCCAGAGCGCCCAGGCGGCCGCTGTGGGCGCGTAGTCGATCGGCCAGGGCCAGCAGCAACTGGTCACCGACCTGGTAGCTGAACTGTTCGTTGATACCCTTGAAGTCGTCCAGGCCAACGCACAGCACTGCCACACGGTGCTGCAGACGGCCGCCGTCGACGAGGATCTTGTCCAGTTGCTGCTGCAGTTGCTGGCGGTTGGGCAGGCCGGTGAGGAAGTCGTACTGGGCCATGCGCTGCAGGCTGTTTTCCGCCTCATGGCGCAGATGGGTGTTGCGCTCGATCGAGGCCAGCAACTGGTTGGCGGTGTTCACCCACAGGCCCAGTTCGTTTTTCTCGTGGCCCTTGAGCAGCGGTATCTGGTGCTGGCTGGGGCGGTCAGGGTTGATCTGGGTGAGGTGCTCGATGATCTTCGACAGCGGTTTGGTCAGCAGCCAGTGGTAGACCAGGTAAAGCACCAGGCCCATGGCCATGGCCCGCAGCACGCCGGATATGAAGATGATCACCGCGTTGATCAGGAAATCTTTGCCGTAGGAGGAGGTATCGAGGGTAATGCTGAGGTCGCCGTAGTATTCGCTGTAAGGGCCACGGCCGACCAGTTGTGTGGTGTAGGTGCGCTCCTGGCCGAGGATGAGGTCGGTGAGCCAGCGCATGGACATGTCCTGCAGCGGGCGGGACTTTTCTGCCAGCATGGTTTCGTTGGGGTGGCCAATGGAGGCCATGCGCACTGATTCGTCCTGGAACAGGCCTTCCATGACCTGCATGCCCATTTCACGGTCGAGGCTGTAAACCGCCTGGGTCGAGGGATCGCGGAACATGTCGAGGATGCGCTGGGCATCGTTGTCCACGGCCTGGCGGGTCTTGTAGGTGTCATAGACGATTTGCGCACAGCTGAGCACGACGCCAACCGCCAACGCCGACAGCAGCACGACCCTGAGCAACTTGACCGACAAGCTGTTCCGCAATTCCAGCTTCAATGGGGTTTCCTTAATCCATGCGCATGGCATCATTTTGCCATCAACGATGACGATACACTACCGGCCGATCATGAGCAGTGTATCGGTTGCCTGACCCCGCAACTTGAATGCGCTGTATCAATCTTCCAGAGGTTTGATGTTAGCGCGCTATGCGGGCTGAGCAAGCAAAACCGTGCCAGCCTGTTTGCGGCAACACAGGCACAAAAAAACCCGGCACATGGCCGGGTTTCTCGTTCAAGGCCGAATGACTCAGGCCTTGAAGGTCTTGCCTTCGAACTGCTCGGCAACGAAGGCCCAGTTGACCAGGTTCCAGAACGCCTCGACGTACTTCGGACGCAGGTTGCGGTAGTCGATGTAGTAGGCGTGTTCCCAGACGTCGCAGGTCAGCAGCGGGGTGTCGCCGCTGGTCAGTGGGCAGCCGGCGCCGATGGTGCTGGCCAGGGCCAGGGAACCGTCAGCTTTCTTCACCAGCCAGCCCCAGCCGGAACCGAAGGTGCCAACCGAAGTCTTGGTGAACTCTTCCTTGAACTTGTCGAAGGAACCGAAAGCGGCGTTGATGGCGTCAGCCAGTGCACCGGTAGGCTGGCCGCCGCCGTTTGGCGACAGGCAGTTCCAGTAGAAGGTGTGGTTCCAGACTTGAGCGGCGTTGTTGAAGATGCCGCCCGAAGAGCTCTTGACGATCTCTTCCAGGGTCTTGCCTTCGAATTCGGTGCCTGGGACCAGGTTGTTCAGGTTCACGACATAGGTGTTGTGGTGCTTGTCGTGGTGATACTCCAGGGTTTCCTTGGAGATGTGCGGCTGCAGGGCATCATGGGCGTACGGCAGCGGCGGCAATTCAAAAGCCATGGTGGATCTCCTGATTCAGGTCTGTTTGCGGTTTGCGCAAGGCCGATCACGGGCGGCCCGATAAGCGTCGGCGAGTCTGTACTCTTTGCGACGCAAGGGCTGGATCATAGCACCGGGCCCGGCGCATAACCACGCAACAAACATAGGGAATAGAGGTTCCGGAGGGGTTGGGCTGTACCGACCAGTGGCTCGCCGTTGCGTTGGTGTTGCCAGTGAGGGCGAGCGTCGCTCGATCTGGCAGGCGATGAATATGCCGCACCAAGCCCCGAGGTCAGTTGAAGATCAATTGTGCCGCCACCGCGAACATCATCACCGCCACCATCAGGTCGAGCATGCGCCAGGTCGCAGGCCGCGCCAGCCACGGTGCCAGCCACGCCGCGCCAATGGCCAGGGTCGAGAACCACAGCAGCGAAGCGCTGGCCGCACCGGCCACGTAGGCGCCAGGGGCGGACTGTTGGGCGCCCAGCGAGCCGATCAGCAACACCG
This sequence comes from Pseudomonas sp. CIP-10, assembly GCF_020911845.1. Classification (NCBI taxonomy): domain Bacteria; kingdom Pseudomonadati; phylum Pseudomonadota; class Gammaproteobacteria; order Pseudomonadales; family Pseudomonadaceae; genus Pseudomonas; species Pseudomonas sp. CIP-10. The sequence goes on from NZ_CP087160.1 coordinate 1,098,459, forward strand.
TATCGAGGTACACGTGCGGGTTCAGCAGGGTCACCGCCAGGGCGCTGAGCAGTACGGCGCGACGTGAGCGAACGCCCTGGCCTTGCTGGTGCTGCAGGCTCTGCTTGGAGCAGGCACTGCGCAGCGCCTTGGCGCCGTACCAGATCAGGAACACTGCGCCGCCCCAGCGGGCGATTGCCAGCAAGGTCGGGTTGTGTGCCAGCACGGTGGCCAGGCCGAATACCCCGGCGGCCACGAGGATGGCGTCACAGACGATGCACAGCGCTGCCACCGGCAGGTGATGCTCACGGCGCAGGCTCTGGGCGAGGACGAAGGCGTTCTGGGCGCCGATGGCCATGATCAGGCCGAAGGCCACTAGCATGCCATTGAGATAGCTTTGCCACATGGCAGGGCTCTCCAAAAAGGGTCACGGAAGATGCTGGCCATTGTGATGTTCGGCGCTGTATAAGAAAAACAAATAAAGCTGATCACCCATTAGGAAAATCGATGTTCGACTACAAACTGCTGGCTGCCCTCGCGGCCGTGATCGAACAAGGCGGTTTCGAGCGTGCGGCGCAGGTGCTGGGCTTGTCGCAATCGGCCATTTCCCAGCGCATCAAGTTGCTTGAGGCGCGGGTCGGTCAGCCCGTGTTGGTACGTGCCTCGCCGCCCGGCACGACCGAAGTCGGCCGGCAGCTACTCAACCATGTGCAGCAGGTGCGCCTGCTTGAACGCGACCTGCAGCGCCAGGTACCGGCGCTGGATGAAGAGGGCATGCCGGAGCGCCTGCGTATCGCCCTCAACGCCGATAGCCTGGCCACCTGGTGGGCCGGCGCGGTGGGCAACTTCTGCGCACAACAGAACGTGCTGACCGACCTGGTGGTTGAGGACCAGGAAGTGGGCCTGAAACGCATGCGTGCCGGCGAAGTGGCGGCCTGCCTGTGTGGGAGCGAGCGGCCGGTAGCCGGCGCACGCAGTTTGCCACTGGGGGCCATGCGCTACCGGGCATTGGCCAGTCCCGTGTTCATGGCGCGGCACTTCCCCCAAGGTTTTGTCGCCAGCCGCCTGGCCCGTACGCCAGCGATCGTGTACGGCCCGGACGATTTCCTGCAGCATCGCTACCTGGCATCGCTGGGCATAGAGGGTGGTTTCCTGCACCACCTGTGCCCTTCGTCCGAAGGCTTCCTGCGCATGACCGAGGCCGGGTTGGGATGGGGCCTGGTGCCCGAACTGCAGGCCCGGGAGCAACTGGCCAGTGGGCAATTGGTGGAAATCTGCCGCGATACCCCTATCGATGTGCCGCTGTACTGGCATCATTGGCGCAATGGCGGGCAATTGCTCGCGCAACTGACCGACCACCTGCGGCACACCGCACAGCATTGGCTGGTGCCCTTGTAGCCGTGGCTGGCGTCAGTTGCATCTGAAATCTGGCAAGACGGAGTGTTACATGCGAATTCTGGTCACCGGCGCGAGTGGCTTCATTGGCGGGCGTTTTGCGCGTTTCGCCCTGGAGCAAGGCCTGGACGTGCGCGTCAGCGGCCGCCGTGCCGAAGGGGTCGAGCATCTGGTCAAGCGTGGCGCACAGTTCATCCCGGGTGATCTGGGTGACGCCGAGCTGGCCCGGCGTTTGTGCCAGGGTGTCGAAGCCGTGGTGCATTGCGCTGGCGCGGTCGGTAACTGGGGGCGCTATCAGGATTTCTACCAAGGCAACGTGGTGGTGACCGAGAACGTGGTCGAGGGCTGCCTGAAAGAGCACGTACGGCGCCTGGTGCATCTGTCTTCGCCGTCGATTTACTTCAATGGCCGTTCGCGTCTGGACGTCCGTGAAGACCAGGTACCGCGTCGCTTCCACGATCACTATGGGCAAACCAAGTACCTGGCCGAGCAGAAAGTGTTCGGTGCCCAGGAGTTCGGCCTGGAAGTGCTGGCGCTGCGTCCGCGCTTCGTTACCGGTGCGGGCGATGCCAGTATCTTCCCGCGGCTGATGCAGATGCAGCGCAAAGGGCGTGTGGCGATCATCGGCAACGGCCTGAACAAGGTCGATTTCACCAGTGTGCACAACCTCAACGAGGCGCTGCTAAGTGCATTGTTCGCTGATGACCGGGCGCTGGGCCAGGCCTACAACATAAGCAACGGCCAGCCACTGCCGCTGTGGGACGTGGTCAACTACGTGATGCGCCAGATGCAGCTTCCCCAGGTGACCCGCTACCGTTCCTATGGCCTTGCCTACAGCCTGGCCGCGCTCAACGAGGCGGCCTGCATGTTATGGCCAGGGCGCCCGCAACCGACCTTGTCGCGCCTGGGGATGCAGGTGATGAGCCGTGATTTCACCCTGGATATCAGCCGTGCCCGGCAGTACCTGGACTACCAACCCAAGGTCAGCCTGTGGACGGCGCTGGATGAATTCTGCGGCTGGTGGAAGCATTTGCCGCCCGGCTGACAATGGTCATCAATGCGCCGCGCTGGCGGTTTATACTCGTGCCTCTTTGTGACTACCGCGGTTGAATGTATCCATGCGTAACCATGCTCACGATGACTTTGATGACGTGCCTGCCTTGCGGGCGGGCACCGTTGATGATGACGAACTGATGCCGGCGCATGTGATGCGCAGCCGCCAGAAAGCCGCCCGCGGGGCTAGCACGGCGCCGTTGTGGGCGTTGATCGGTGCCGCGTTCATCGCGTTGGCGGGCCTGGGTTGGTGGAGCTTTCAGCAGATCTCGCTAATGGAGCAGCAACTGGTGGCGACCCAGGAAAGCTTTGCCCGCATCAGTGAAGAGGCGGCTGGCCGCCTTCAGGCGATCAGTGGCAAGGTGGCGGCCAGTGAGTCTGGCGCCACTACCAGCAGTGAGGCATTGAAGCTACAGCTGCGCCAGTTGCAGCAGGGTGTTGCCGGGCAGACCGGCGACCTGGGCAAGCGTCTGGAGCAGGTGCTGGCCGATACCCGAGAACAGCAGAAGGCTGTGACCGAGCTGCAAAGCCAGTTGCAGGCGCAACTGAAGCTGGTGAATGGCGAGTTGGCGGCGCTGCGTTCGGGCCAGGTCGATGGTGGCAAGCTGGATGCCCAGTTCAAGAGCCTGAGCGAGCAGGTTGCCGCGCTGAAAGCCTCACAGGTGGATGGCGGCCAGCTGGACGGCCAGCTCAAGAGTTTGGGTAGCGAGGTGGCGGCCTTGAAGAAACAGGGCAACCCGAGCGCTGAGATTCAGAGCCTGCAGCAGGACATGCTGGTGTTGAAGAGCCAGGTCGACAACCGCCCGGCCGCGGCGTCATCCAGTGGTGCTTCGGTGCAGGAGTTCGATGCCTTCCGTGCGCAGATGACGCGTAACCTGAATACGCTGCAAAGCCAGATTCAGAACCTGCAGCAACAGATCAACGCTCGGCCGTGACGCCGCAGGGGAGGGCGTTGCCCTCCTATCGCGACACAAGGCCGCTCCCACTATGTACGGTGTACGCCGATTGAGCTGCGCCCCGGCAATCTTGATTACAACCGCGGGTAATCGATGTACCCCACCGGCCCCTTGCCATAGAAAGTCTCAGGCCGCGCCTCATTCAACGGCGCATCCGCTGCCAGCCGTGCTGGCAGGTCGGGGTTGGCGATGAACGGCACACCAAACGCCACGGCATCCGCTTTGCCACTGGCCAGGGCCGCATTAGCACTGGCCTTGTCGAACCGCTCGTTGACGATGTACGGGCCACCGAATGCCTCTTTGATCAGCGGCCCGATGCTGTCGTCGGCTTCCCGCTCCCGCGAGCAGATGAAGGCGATGCCGCGCTTGCCCAGCGCTCGGGCCACATAGGTGAAGGTCTCGGCGCGGTCGGCGTCGCCCATGTCATGGGCGTCGGCTCGCGGTGCCAGGTGCACACCTACGCGCTGCGCGCCCCACACTTCAATGGCCGCATCGGTCACCTCCAGCAGCAGGCGCGCGCGGTTTTCCAGCGAGCCACCGTAACGGTCGGTGCGCTGGTTGGTGCTGCTTTGCAGGAATTGGTCGAGCAGGTAACCGTTGGCGCCATGGATCTCCACACCATCGAAACCGGCAGCCTTGGCATTTTCGGCACCACTGCGGTAGGCCTCGACGATGTCGTTGATTTCTTCGGTTTCCAGCGCCCGCGGGGTAGGGTAGTCACTCAGCGGGCGCACCAGGCTCACATGGCCCTTGGGCTGGATCGCGCTGGGGGCCACAGGCAGTTCGCCATTCAGATAGCTGGGGTGGGAGATACGACCCACGTGCCACAGCTGCAGGAAGATGCGACCGCCCGCGGCATGTACGGCCTTTGTCACATTGTTCCAGCCACGTACCTGTTCATCGTTCCAGATGCCGGGGGTATCTGGGTAGCCGACGCCCATCGGGCTGACCGAAGTGGCCTCGCTGAGGATCAGCCCGGCGCTGGCACGTTGTACGTAGTATTCGGCCATCAGCGCATTGGGCACACGGCCTTCATCGGCACGGCAGCGGGTGAGCGGGGCCATGATGATACGGTTGGGCAGTTGCAGGTCGCCCAGTTTGATCGGATCGAAAAGCGTGGTCATTGTGGTTACCTGCCTTGTCAAAGTGCTTGGCGCAGTTGTTCGAGGAACGCCTGGATGGTGGCTTCGTCGCGTTTGAAGAAGTGCCATTGGCCAATCTTCTGGCTGCTGATCAGCCCGGCGCGCTGCAACGTGGCCAGGTGGGCAGAGACGGTCGACTGCGACAGGCCGCAGCGTTGGTCGATTTGCCCCGCACACACACCGTTTTCGGTGCTGTGGTACTGGTCCGGAAACTGGGTTGCCGGGTCTTTCAGCCAGCTGAGAATTTCTCGCCTGACCGGGTGGGCCAGTGCTTTTATGATTTCGTCGAGATCGAGTGGCATGGTTTGAGGCTCGTTGTAGCGGTATATCGCGATAGGCCGAAATATAATTCGCTGAATTCCGATATACAAATACGAAGGCGTTCTGAGCTGAGCGCGAATCGATATATCGCGTTATAACGATATGCTGGGTGGCGATGCTAGACTGCGCTCATGAACTACCTCGCACACTTGCACCTGGGCGGCCCGGCGCCGCAACAACTGCTTGGCAGCCTGTATGGCGACTTTGTCAAAGGCTCCTTGGAAGGGCGCTTTCCGCCTGCGCTGGAGGCGGCCATCCGGCTGCACCGGCATATCGACAGTTACACTGACCAGCATCCGGTGGTGCTGGCGGCTCTGGCACGTTTTCCGCGCGAGCGGCGGCGCTTTGCCGGCATCGTCCTGGATGTGTTTTTCGACCATTGCCTGGCACGGCACTGGGGCAACTACGCCGATCAGCCGCTGGAGCAGTTCACTGGCGCGTTTTATCGGGTATTGCTGGCAGAGCCCGAGCTGCCTGGGCGGCTGGCGCGGATTGCGCCGTTCATGGCAGCGGATGACTGGCTAGGGGCGTATGGCGATTTCGACACGCTGGGGCAGGTGTTCAACGGCATTGCCCGGCGCTTGTCACGGCCTGAGGGGATGGCCGGGGTGATGGTGGAACTGGAGCGACTGTATGAGCCGCTGCTGGCGGATTTTCGCGAGTTCTACCCGCAGCTGCAGGCGTTTGCGGCGGGAGGGCGGATGTCTGACAGTTAGAGGTGTGTGGGTGATACTGGCCCCTTCGCGGGTAAACCCGCTCCTACGGGCAATGCGCTCGGTGTAGGAGCGGGTTCACCCGCGAAAGGGCCAGAACAGGCAGTACACGCATTCAGGCAGCCCGCGCCTGTCGACGTGGCGCCATCTCTACGTCTTCAACCCCAAACAGCGCCAGGTGAATCGCCTGCTGTGCCTGCAATGCCAGCACCGCACGTTCCTTGCCCACGCTACCTATTGGCTGCAGGAGGTGGATGCACACCTCGCCCCGCGGCAGGGCGAACAGGCGCATCAGGTGCGACACCAGGTCGTCCTCACCAATGAACGGCGCTACCGGGTCGATCTGGCCATCACGCAGGTACTGGATAGCGACTGGCTGCACTGCCACGCCACGGTCGATGGCACCTGCCAGCAGGCGGCCATGAAAGGTGCGCAACGTGCGGCCGCTGGTAGTGGTGCCTTCGGGGAATATCAGCAGCGGGCGGGCCAGCCCCAGTTGCCCGGCGATCTGTTCGCGCAGGCGCTGACTGTCGCCACCACCACGGCGAATGAACAGCGTGCCGGCCTTTTCCGCCAGCCAGCCGGCCACCGGCCAGTGGCGCACTTCGGCCTTGGACAGGAAAGACAGCGGCGTGAGCATGCCAAGCAGGGGGATGTCGGTCCAGGAAACATGGTTGCTGACCCATAGCATCGGTCGCTGTGGAAGTTCGCCAACTACCTTCACGTCGAAGGGCAGGGCGGCGACCAGGCGCTTCATGAACAGGCAGGTCCAGCGCTGGCGCCGTTCGATCGGCGCCTTGAAGCCCAAGCGTTCGCCCAAGGCGATAATGCTGGCCATCAGCATGCCTTGCGCCAGCACCAGCAGCAGTCGGATGAGGCGGGCCAGTACCCGCAACTTCGGCATCAGACCGCCGCCTTGAAGTGGCGGGCGTAGCGTGGGCACAGCTCGTCGCGTTTGAGCAGGATGAACACGTCTGCCACCTGGAAATCCTCGTCCCAGCATGGCTCGCCGCAAATCTTCGCGCCCAGGCGCATATAGGCCTTGAGCAGCGGGGGCATTTCGGCAATGACGTTATTGGGCAGGGCCAGTTTCGGCAGCGGGTTCTTCGGCTCGGCACGCAAGTGTTCGGTGCACAGGTAACGTTCACGCAGGCGCTGCATCACTGCATGGGCCTGCACGCCGCCGTCCTGCATGGGGATACTGGCGCAGCCCATCAGATAGCTGTAGCGACCCTCGTTGAGCACCTCGGCCAGTTCGCCCCAGAGCACGGCGATGGTACCGCCGTTGCGGTAGTCGGGGGCGACGCAGGTACGGCCCAGTTCGAGGATCGGGCCTTGCAGCTGCAACAGGCCGTGCAGGCTGAATTCTTCTTCGCTGTAGAAACGGCCCAGGCTGCTGGCGGCCTGGTGATCGAGCAGGCGGGTGGTGGCAACCAGTTCGCCGGTGCTCAGATCGCGTACACCAATGTGGCGGCAGTGCACGTCGTAGTCGTCCATGTCCAGGCCCTGCTCGGCACCTTTGAGCTTGGCCTTGAATTCTGCGCTGAATACGGTATAGCGCAGAGCCTGGGCTTCTTGCAGCGCCGCGGCGCCAACCAGGCGTTCGGCTTGCAGACGGCGTTCAGTGCTGTAGTCGCCAGCGGTAGCGATCCGAGTCATTACGAGTCTCCATAAGCCAGCCAAGAAGGGTTGCGGCCGGTCGGCTTTGTTGTGCAAAGTCAGCCTAGGTAGACCCAGTGTCACCCCTGTGAATGTTTGGTGATGCTTGCGTGACACACCCTGAGCCTTAACTGAAAGCCCCCCAGCAAGGAGCTGTTCCATGGCCTGGTTGCAACGACTCAACGATCCGCTTCGCCTCGCGCCGACAGGCACCCTGGGCGAAACCTACGCCGCGCTGCTTGAGCGCCTCGGCCCGGTTGCCCCGTTCGAATTGGCGGTACTGGGTGGGCGTGCAATGGCCACCCCGGGCCTGGCCTTCCTGGTGGGTTACCAGGCTGCCCTTCGCGTGCTGTGGCCCAGTGCGCCGCACAGCCTTGGCGCCTTGTGTGCCACCGAGCGGCGCAGCGTGCGGCCGGCAGACATGCACACACGGCTGGACGCTCTGCGGCTGTCGGGCTGCAAAGACTTCGTTACCGCAGGCCTGGAGGCGGAGTGGTTGCTGGTGGCAGCGCGTAGCGAAGCGGCTGGCGCGGCGCCGCAATTGAGCCTGGCGGTGGTTTACCCCGGGGAGCCTGGGGTGACACTGGAGCCATTGCCGACCCTGCCGCTGATGCCGGAAGTCGGGCACGGCCGACTGCTGCTGGAGCAGGCATCGTGCGAGTTGCTGGCCGGTGACGGCTGGGAGGCCTACGTGAAGCCGTTCCGTTCGCTGGAGGATTTGTATGTGCTCACGGCGCTGACCGCTTGGTTGTATGGCGTTGGGCAGGAGTGCGCCTGGCCGCAGGGGCTTCGCCTGCAGTTGCTTGGGCTGTTGGCCGGCTGCGCCGAGGGTAGCCGGCAGTGTGCCGATAGCATGGGTTGTCACTTGTTGCTGGGCGGGTTGTTTGCACAGTTCCAGGCGTTGCGGGGGGAGATCGATGCGGCGTTGGCGACAGGGCCGGGGCATTGGGCGCACATCTGGCAGCGTGACCAAGGGGTGATGGCGCTGGCGGCGTCGGCACGGGAGAAGCGGCTGAACAAGGCGTGGGTTGCTGCGGGATTGTCATGAATGGCTGACAGGTTTGTGTGAACCGATGAGCCGCGGCGTGGTACCTGTGGGGGCGGGGTTAGGTGCAAAGCGGCCGGTACTGGCAGCAGAAAACCTGAAAGACATGTCCTTTTATCGCGCTTGATCCCCGCAAATCCCAGCCGTTGACGTATCATTGGCCGCCTGACGGCAACCCCTCCAGGATCGCTTGCGCATGCTCGCCCTTCTTATCCAGACCCTGAACATCACGGCACCGGTTTTCGCCATGCTGTTCATGGGCGTCCTGCTCAAACGCATTCACTTGATCGACGACAACTTCAACCGCGTCGCCTCGCAGCTGGTATTCAACGTCTGCATGCCGGCGCTGCTCTTCCTCGGCATCTACCACGCCGACCTGGCCGCAGCGGTCAAGCCCGGTGTCATCCTGTATTTCATCGTCGCCACCCTGGCCGGTTTCGCCCTTGCCTGGGGCATGGCCATCTGGCGCAGCCCGATGGCCGACCGAGGCATCTATACCCAGGGCGCCTTCCGCGGCAACAACGGTGTGATCGGCCTGGCCCTGGCCGCCAGCCTGTACGGTGACTATGGCATTTCCCTGGGGGCAGTACTCGCAGGCCTGGTCATCCTCATGTACAACTCGCTGTCAGCGGTGGTTCTGGCGGTGTACAGCCCGGACCTCAAGTCCGACCCGTGGAGCATCTGCAAGAGCATTTTCAGCAACCCGCTGATCATCAGCGTGCTGGTGGCCGCGCCGATGGCTTACGGCCAGGTGCCATTGCCCAACTGGCTGCTGACCTCAGGCGACTACCTGGCACAGATGACCCTGCCGCTGGCGCTGATCTGTATCGGTGGCACGCTGTCGCTGGCAGCGCTGCGTAACTGTGGCCGGCTGGCCATCGATGCCAGCCTCGTGAAAATGCTCTGGCTGCCGCTGCTCGGCACCCTTGGGGCCTGGTTGTGCGGGTTTCGCGGGGCGGAGCTGGGCATCCTGTTCCTGTACATAGGCAGCCCGACCGCTGCGGCCAGCTACGTGATGGCGCGGGCGGCCAACGGCAATCATGAACTGGCCGCGTCGATCATCGTGATTACCACGCTAATGGCGGCGATCACCACCAACATTGGTATTTTCATCTTGCAGTGGGGCGGATGGATCTAGATCCTTGACTGCAAATAACAGCAACAACACTGCCTCACTGAGCTAAAGGACACTTCATGCAAGACCAGAGCACGCCCGAGCGGTTACAGCGCGGGCTGAAGAATCGCCATATCCAGCTGATCGCGCTGGGCGGGGCCATCGGTACCGGGTTGTTCCTGGGCATTGCCCAGACCATCCAGTTGGCCGGCCCCTCCGTGTTGCTGGGCTACGCCATCGCCGGCCTGATGGCCTTCCTGATCATGCGCCAGCTGGGCGAAATGGTGGTGGAAGAGCCGGTTGCCGGCAGCTTCAGCCACTTCGCCCACCAATACTGGAGCGAGTTCGCCGGCTTTGTCTCAGGCTGGAATTACTGGGTGGTGTACGTGCTGGTCGGCATGGCCGAGCTGACGGCAGTCGGTATCTACGTGCAGTACTGGTGGCCGGACTTCCCCACCTGGGCCACGGCGGCGATCTTCTTCGTGGTGATCAACCTGATCAACCTGACCCAGGTAAAGGTCTATGGCGAGATGGAGTTCTGGTTCGCCCTGGTCAAGGTAGTAGCCATCGTCAGCATGATCGGCTTTGGTGCCTGGTTGCTGGGCAGCGGTCATGGTGGCCCGGATGCCAGCGTGGCCAACCTGTGGCAGTACGGCGGCTTCTTCCCTAACGGCGTCACGGGTCTGGTAATGGCCCTGGCGGTGATCATGTTCTCGTTCGGTGGCCTGGAGTTGGTCGGCATCACGGCTGCCGAGGCTGACAACCCGCGCGAGAGCATCCCCAAGGCCACCAACCAGGTGGTGTACCGCATCCTGATTTTCTACATCGGTGCCTTGGCAGTGCTGTTGTCGCTGTACCCGTGGCAGAAGGTGGTGCAGGGCGGCAGCCCGTTCGTGATGATCTTCCACGAACTGGACAGCGACCTGGTGGCGACCATCCTCAATATCGTGGTGCTGACGGCTGCGCTCTCGGTGTACAACAGCTGTGTGTACGCCAATAGCCGTATGCTGTTCGGCCTGGCCAGCCAGGGCGATGCGCCGCGTCAGTTGCTGAAGGTGAGCCGTAGCGGCGTACCGCTGACTGCGCTGGCCGTGTCGGCCTTTGCGACCGGCCTGTGCGTGCTGATCAATTACCTGATGCCGGGCGGGGCCTTTGGCTTGCTGATGGCGTTGGCAGTGTCCGCGTTGGTGATCAACTGGGCGAGCATCAGCATTACCCACCTCAAATTCCGCAAGGCCAAGCTGGCCGCCGGGATCACCCCCTTCTACAAAAGCCTGGGGCACCCACTGACCAACTACCTGTGCCTGGCGTTCATCGTGCTGATCCTGGTGGTGATGTACCTGACGCCGCCGATTCGCATCTCGGTAATGCTGATCCCGGCATGGATCGCTGTGCTGTGGGTGGCCTTCAAGCTGAAGAAGGCTCGCCAGGCCAAGGGCTGATCGGGTTTGTTCGTAAGGGGCATGCCGTTAGGTTTTCGGCGCCTGTGAGATCGAGCGCCGCCCGCGCGGCGCTCGATCTCACAGGCGATGAAAGCCTGAAGGCATGCGTCTGGCGGCCCTGACGCGTGCCCCTTCCATGCCCCTCAATGCTGCCTCCGCCAGGCACGCACAGTGGTGTACAGCAACACCGCAGCGAGCACCGGCAGTACATAGAACAGCATCAATCGCTCCAGGCGGCCAGCCAGCGGCATACCCATGGTAAAAGCCGCCACATGAAGGCCGTAGGCCAGGTACAGGCAAAGAAACACCAGGCCTTCGGCGCGAGTGATGCGGTAACCGGAATAGAACACTGGCAGGCTCAGGACAGCAACGCCGAGCATTACAGGCAGATCGAAAGACAGCGCGTTAGGCGAGATCGACAGGGGTTCCGGGGTGATCAGTGCGGTCAGGCCCAGTACGGCCAGCAGGTTGAACAGGTTGCTGCCGATCACCGCGCCCACGGCGATCTCCCGTTCGCCACGCAAGGCGGCGATCAGCGCAGCGGCCAGTTCCGGCATGGAGGTGCAGATGGCGACGACTGTCAGGCCGATAATACGCTCGGACAGGCCCAGGTCGGTGGCCACCTCGATGGCAGCTTCCAGTAGCAAGTGGCCCGCCAGGCTCAGCAGGCCAAGGCCGACCAGTATCTGCAGCAGCGTACCTGCCCAGAAGCGCCCGGCACCGGACCTGGCGGCGTCCGGGGCCGGGTAGGTGCGTGCGTAATGGCGCGACTGATGCCAGAGCATTGCCAGGTAACCGGCCAGCCCCAGCAATAGCAGTGCCCCTTCAACCCTACCCAGGTGGGCATTGGCGGACAGTGCATACACCAGCCCGCTGGCGACGATCATCAAGGGAAGATCCAGGCGCACCAGCTGACGAGACACCCGTAGCGGGATGATCAGCGCGGCCAGGCCGAGAATGACCAGCACGTTGAAGATGTTGCTGCCGATCACGCTGCCTACTGCCACATCCGGCGCGCCTTGGTAGGCAGCCTGCAGGCTTACGGTCAATTGTGGCGCGGTACTGCCGAAGGCCACCAGGCTCAGGCCTATGATCAGCGGGCGAACGTGCAGGCGTTGCGCCAGGCGCAAGGCGGAGCGCACCAATAGCTCGGCGCCACCGATCAGCAACAACAGGGCAACGCCCATTTGCAGCAGGCTAAAAGTGGGGAGGGTGGCCAGGTCGAAAATGGTCGGACTCCTGTCGCGTCAGTCGCTAAGCCCTTGTACGCGCACGCGCGCTGTTCCGCTACGGAGCATACCGATTTTTTCTGCTGCTGCGCGAGACAGGTCGATCAGGCGGCCGCGGGTGTGCGGGCCACGGTCGTTGATGCGTACCACCACACTGCGCTGGTTGGCCATGTTGGTCACACGTACACGTGTGCCGAAGGGCAGGCTGCGGTGCGCGGCGGTGAGGCCGTGCTGGTTGAACGGTTCGCCACTGGCGGTGCGTTTGCCATGGTGGCGCGAGCCGTAGTAGGAAGCGGTGCCCGTCTGGTCGTAGCCGCGCGGGTCGATGTCATGGCTGGCGCAGCCGGCCAGGAAAGAAAACAGGGCGAGGGTGCCGAGGGAACGTTTTAGCAAGTCAGGTGCTCTCCGGTGCGACCATTCGCGGGTAAACCCACTCCTACAGGGAAAACGCTGGCTTGTGTAGGAGCGGCTTCAGCCGCGAACGAGGGCGAAGCCCTCGCAGCATTACAGGGGTAAAACCATCACCCTTCGAGCTTGGCCTTGAGCAATTGGTTCACCTGCCCCGGGTTGGCCTTGCCTTTGGAGGCTTTCATGGCCTGACCGACGAAGAAGCCGAACATCTTGCCGCGCTTGGCCTCATCGGCTGCGCGATATTGTTCGACCTGCTCGGCATTGGCTGCCAGCATTTCGTCGAGCATCTTGTCGATCGCACCCGTGTCGGTAACCTGTTTCAGGCCTTTGCTCTCGATGATGCTGTCGGCATCGCCTTCACCGGCGGCCATGGCCTCGAACACGGTCTTGGCAATCTTGCCGCTGATGGTGTTGTCACGAATGCGCAGCAGCATGCCGCCCAGTTGCGCAGCGCTGACCGGCGCCTGATCGATTTCGACGCCCAGCTTGTTCAGCAGGCTACCCAGTTCGACCATGACCCAGTTGGCCGCCAGCTTGGCATCACCACCGATCTTCACCACTTCTTCGAAGTAGTCAGCCTGTTCGCGGCTGGAAGCCAACACGTTGGCGTCGTAGGCCGACAGACCGTACTGAGTCTGGAAGCGCTCGACCTTCTGTGGCGGCAGCTCCGGCAGGCCGGCGCGAATGGTTTCGAGGAAGCTGTCCTCGATGACCACCGGCAGCAGGTCGGGGTCGGGGAAGTAACGGTAGTCGTTAGCTTCCTCTTTGCTGCGCATGGAGCGGGTTTCGTCCTTGTTCGGGTCGTACAGGCGTGTTTCCTGCACGACTTTGCCACCGTCTTCGATCAGGTCGATCTGGCGCTGGATTTCGCTGTTGATCGCGCGCTCGATGAAACGGAACGAGTTGACGTTCTTGATTTCGCAGCGAGTGCCGAACTCGGTCTGGCCTTTCGGGCGGATCGATACGTTGCAGTCGCAGCGCAGCGAACCTTCGGCCATGTTGCCGTCGCAGATGCCCAGGTAGCGCACCAGCGCGTGGATTGCCTTGACGTAAGCCACGGCTTCCTTGGCGCTGCGCATGTCAGGCTCGGAGACGATTTCCAGCAGCGGGGTGCCGGCACGGTTCAGGTCGATACCGGTGGAGCCGCTGAAGTCTTCGTGCAGGCTCTTTCCGGCGTCTTCTTCCAGGTGCGCGCGGGTTACGCCGATGCGCTTGATGGTGCCGTCTTCCAGCGCGATGTCCAGGTGGCCCTTGCCGACGATCGGCAGGTCCATCTGGCTGATCTGGTAGCCCTTGGGCAGGTCGGGGTAGAAGTAGTTCTTGCGTGCGAACACGTTGCGCTTGCCGATCTCGGCATCGATGGCCAGGCCGAACATGCACGCCATGCGCACGGCCTCCTCGTTCAGCACCGGCAGTACGCCGGGCATGCCCAAGTCAACCAGGCTGGCCTGAGTATTCGGCTCGGAGCCAAAGGTGGTAGCGCTGCCGGAGAAGATCTTCGACTGGGTGGCGAGCTGAGTGTGGATTTCCAGCCCGATCACAACTTCCCATTGCATGTGTGAATTCCTCAGAAGCCGTTGGGGGCGCGGGTATGCCAGTCGGTCACCTGTTGGTAGCGGTGCGCGACGTTGAGCAGGCGGCCTTCCTGGAAGTAGGGCGCCAGCAGTTGCACGCCGACCGGCAGGCCGTCGACGAAGCCCGCAGGCATCGACAGGCCAGGCAGGCCCGCCAGGTTGGCGGTGATGGTGTAGACGTCTTCGAGATAGGCGGCAACCGGGTCGCTGCTCTTGGCGCCAAGCTTCCAGGCCGGGTTTGGCGTGGTCGGGCCGAGAATCAGGTCGACATCGTTGAAGGCGGCCATGAAGTCGTTCTTGATCAGGCGGCGGATTTGCTGCGCCTTCACGTAATAGGCGTCGTAGTAGCCGGCCGACAGGGCGTAGGTACCGACCATGATGCGGCGCTGTACTTCAACGCCGAACCCTTCGCCGCGTGAGCGCTTGTACAGGTCGGTGAGGTCTTTGGGCTCTTCACAGCGGTAGCCGAAGCGTACGCCGTCGAAACGCGACAGGTTGGAAGAGGCTTCAGCCGGGGCGATCACGTAGTAGGCCGGAATGGCATGCTGCATGTTCGGCAGGCTGATTTCCTTGACCACTGCGCCGAGCTTTTCCAGCTCTTTGACGCTGGCCTGGACCAGGTCGGCGATGCGTGGGTCTAGACCGGCACCGAAGTACTCTTTCGGCAGGCCGATACGCAGGCCCTGCAGCGAAGCGTTCAGGCTGGCGCTGTAGTCCGGCACCGGTTCTTCGATGCTGGTGGAGTCCTTGGCGTCGAAACCGGCCATACCTTGCAGCAGCAGCGCGCAGTCCTCGGCGGTGCGGGCCAGTGGGCCGCCCTGGTCGAGGCTGGAGGCGTAGGCGATCATGCCCCAGCGCGACACACGACCGTACGTCGGCTTGAGGCCGGTGAGGTTGGTCAGTGCCGCTGGCTGGCGGATCGAGCCGCCGGTGTCGGTGCCCGTGGTGGCGGGCAGCAGGCGCGCGGCCACAGCAGCGGCCGAACCACCGGACGACCCGCCCGGAACGTGCTCGAGGTTCCACGGGTTCTTCACCGCGCCGTAATGGCTGGATTCGTTGGCCGAACCCATGGCGAACTCGTCCATGTTGGTCTTGCCCAGGGTGACCATGCCGGCTTCGGCCAGCTTGGCGACCACGGTGGCGTCATAGGGCGCCTTGAAGTTGTCGAGCATCTTCGAGCCGCAGCTGGTGCGTACGCCGTTGGTGCAGAACAGGTCTTTGTGGGCGATCGGTGCACCCAGCAGCACGCCGGTTTCGCCAGCGGCGCGACGGGCATCGGCGGCACGCGCCTGAGCCAGGGCCAGGTCGTCGGTGATGCTGATGAAGCTGTTGATCTGCGGGTCGAGCTGTTTGATGCGCGCCAGCAGGGCGCCGGTCAGCTCTTCGGAAGAAAACGATTTGTCGGCGAGTCCGCGGGCGATCTCGGCCAGGGTCAATTGATGCATGGCAGGCTCTATCCCTTACTCGATGACTTTGGGAACCAGGTACAGACCGCTTTCGGTCGACGGCGCGATGGCCTGGTAGGCATCGCGCTGGTTGCTTTCGGTGACTTGGTCAGGACGCAGGCGCTGGCTGGCCTCCAGCGGGTGGGCCAGGGGCTCGATGCCAGTGGTATCGACCGCTTGCATCTGGTCGACCAGGCCGAGAATGCTGTTCAGGGCGTCGGTAATGCGTGGCAGTTCGCCATCATTCAGGCCCAGGCGGGCCAGATGGGCGATCTTTTCCACGTCGCAGCGTTCAAGCGCCATGAGGATCTCCAAGGGAAACAAAGAACGGAATTTGGGTCCGCGGTGAGGAACATGTCAGCTTTCTGGCGGTCTAACGGCCGCGAAATTCTGCTGGCGTGCTCGGAAAAACAGCCAATTTAACATATTGGCTCCTTGCCCAAAATCCCTGCCATTGTTAGAGTTTGCCGCACTTTTTTACCCACGCTTTCCCCAGGGTCACTTTCCCATGTTCAAGAAACTGCGTGGCATGTTTTCCAGCGATCTTTCTATCGACCTGGGTACTGCCAACACCCTTATTTACGTGCGTGAGCGCGGTATCGTCCTGAATGAGCCCTCGGTTGTTGCCATCCGTACCCATGGCAACCAGAAAAGCGTCGTCGCCGTCGGTACCGAAGCCAAACGCATGCTGGGCCGTACGCCTGGCAACATTGCAGCCATTCGTCCGATGAAGGACGGCGTCATTGCCGACTTCAGCGTCTGCGAAAAAATGTTGCAATATTTTATCAACAAGGTTCACGAGAACAGCTTCCTGCAGCCGAGCCCGCGCGTGCTGATCTGCGTGCCGTGCAAGTCGACCCAGGTCGAGCGCCGCGCCATCCGTGAGTCGGCCCTCGGTGCGGGTGCCCGAGAAGTGTTCCTGATCGAAGAGCCAATGGCCGCTGCCATCGGTGCCGGCCTGCCGGTTGAAGAGGCCCGCGGTTCGATGGTCGTCGATATCGGTGGCGGTACCACTGAAATCGCCCTGATCTCGCTGAACGGCGTGGTCTATGCCGAGTCCGTCCGCGTTGGCGGTGACCGCTTCGACGAAGCCATCGTGACCTACGTGCGCCGCAACTATGGCAGCTTGATCGGCGAATCCACCGCCGAACGTATCAAGCAGGAAATCGGTACTGCCTACCCAGGTGGCGAAGTACGTGAAGTCGACGTGCGTGGTCGTAACCTGGCCGAAGGTGTACCGCGTGCCTTCACCCTGAACTCCAACGAAGTGCTCGAAGCGCTGCAGGAATCGCTGGCGACCATCGTCCAGGCGGTCAAGAGCGCCCTCGAGCAATCGCCGCCGGAGCTTGCCTCGGACATCGCCGAGCGCGGCCTGGTGCTGACCGGTGGTGGTGCGCTGCTGCGTGACCTCGACAAACTGCTGGCCCAGGAAACCGGCCTGCCGGTGATCGTCGCCGAGGACCCGCTGACCTGCGTCGCCCGTGGCGGCGGTCGCGCCCTGGAGATGATGGACAAGCACGCGATGGACCTGCTCTCCAGCGAGTGATCCCGCTCGCTGTTCACGAGCGCCCGGTTTACAGGTAGTACGTACAGTGCTACCTGTATGCGCTGGGCTGGCGCCCATTTGGGCGCCGTATCCGTCAACCCGCAACCAGGCTGGTGCGTTGTTCCATGTCCAATGACCTCCTGAGTCGTCCACGAGGAACGGCCCATTAAACCGCTTTTCTCCAAGGGCCCTTCGCTGGGCGTTCGCCTGCTCGTTCTGGTGGTGATGTCGGTCGCGTTGATGGTTGTCGACGCGCGCTTCGACGTGCTCAAACCTGTGCGCAGCCAGATGGGCCTGGTGCTGATGGAGTCGTACTGGATCACCGATTTGCCACAGCGTGCCTGGCAAGGTGTGGCCGGCCAGTTCGGTAGCCGCACCGAGCTGATTGCCGAAAACGAGAAGCTCAAGACCGAAGCCCTGCTGCTGCAGGGGCGCCTGCAGAAGCTGGCGGCCCTGACCGAGCAGAACGTGCGGCTGCGCGAGCTGCTCAATTCTTCGGCGCTGGTCAACGAAAAGGTTGAAGTGGCCGAGCTGATCGGTGTCGACCCCAACCCGTTTACCCACCGCATTCTGATCAACAAGGGTGAGCGTGATGGTGTGTTCCTGGGCCAGCCGGTGCTCGATGCCCGCGGCCTGATGGGCCAGGTCGTAGAGTTGATGCCCTATACCGCGCGGGTGCTGTTGCTGACCGATACCACCCACAGCATTCCGGTGCAGGTCAACCGCAACGGTCTGCGAGCCATCGCCAGCGGCACTGGCAACCCGGAGCGCCTGGAGTTGCGGCATGTGGCCGACACGGCCGACATCAAGGAAGGCGACCTGCTGGTCAGTTCCGGCATGGGGCAGCGCTTTCCTGCCGGCTACCCGGTGGCCACGGTCAACGAAGTGATCCACGATTCCGGTCAACCCTTTGCCATCGTCCGTGCCATCCCCACCGCGGCGCTTAACCGCAGCCGCTACATGTTGCTGGTGTTCAGTGACCGGCGTAGCCCGGAGCAGCGTGCCACCGATGCCGCCATTGCCCAGGAAGAGGCTGACCGAAAGGGGGCTGCACCTGCTGGCCAGCCGGCCGCTACCCGTGATCCGGTCGCACCCGCCGCTGGTACGCCTGCCGCGTCGGTCACACCGGCAGCACCGGCCACTCCGGTCGCGCAGCCTGCAGCCCCGTCTGCTGCACCTGCCATGCCGGCCGCACCCGTTCAACCCCGGAGGCAATGATGGCTGCATCACGCCGCAATAACGGCTGGGTCATCTGGCTTACGTTCGCCATCGGCCTGCTGCTCAGTGTTTCCCCCATGCCGCAGTTCATGGAAGTGTTCCGGCCCATGTGGCTGGCCTTGCTGGTGTCGTTCTGGACCCTTGCCGTGCCGAGCAAGGTCGGCATGACCACGGCATTCGTGCTGGGCCTTGCCGAGGACGTGCTGTATGGCACGCTGCTGGGGCAGAATGCGCTGGTCCTAACCCTCATCACCTTCTTGGTGCTATCCCTGCAGCAGCGTCTGCGCATGTTCCCCATGTGGCAGCAAAGCCTGGTCATTCTGGTGATCTTTGGTATCGCCCAGTTGATCCAGCTGTGGCTCAGTGCACTGACCGGCAACCGTCTGCCCACCCTGGCGCTGGTCTGGTCGGCGGTGATCAGTGCCTTGCTCTGGCCATGGATCAGCTTTGCCTTGCGCGACCTGCGTCGACGCTTGCACATCAACTGACGGCAACGCGCCACTGACAGGGAGATGTCTGCATGACCCCGCTATACCTGGCTTCAGGCTCGCCCCGTCGTCGTGAACTGCTGACGCAGATCGGCGTGCCGTTCATTGTCATCAGTGCCCCCATCGATGAATCTCCGCTACCCAGCGAAAGCGCCCCTGCCTACGTCGAACGCCTGGCCCGGGCAAAGGCCGCCGCCGGCCTGGCCCGTGTCGACGGCCCGGCTGTAGTGCTCGGCGCAGACACTGCCGTGGTGCTCGATGGTCGTATTCTCGGCAAACCGGAAAACCGTGAAGATGCCTTGGCCATGCTGGCTGACCTGTCAGGCCGCGAGCATCAGGTGCTGACCGCTGTCGCCCTGGACGATGGCCAGCGTGTGCACAGTTTTTGCGTGACCAGCACAGTGCGCTTTCGCGCCATCAGCACCGATGAAGCGCAACGCTATTGGGCCAGCGGTGAGCCAGCTGACAAGGCTGGCGGCTATGCCGTCCAGGGGCTGGGTGCGGTCTTCGTCACCGGTCTTTCCGGCAGCTATTCGGCGGTGGTCGGCTTGCCGCTCTGTGAAACGGCCGATTTGCTTGGCCAGTTCGGCATCGCCTGCTGGCAATCGCTCGCGCATACGCCAGAGGTAACAAACCCGCAGTAGCCAGCAGTGCATACGCCATCCATCATTAGAAAGAACCTTTGACGAGAGCCTGCCATGAGTGAAGAGATCCTGATCAACATCACCCCGATGGAGTCACGTGTGGCGGTGGTGGAAAACGGGGTGCTGCAGGAAGTGCATGTCGAGCGCACCCAGCGCCGTGGCATCGTCGGCAATATCTACAAGGGCAAGGTGGTGCGTGTGCTGCCAGGCATGCAGGCGGCCTTCGTCGACATCGGCCTCGAGCGCGCAGCGTTTATCCATGCCTCGGAAATCTCCCAGCGCGAAGGCTCGGCGGTAGAGAACATCACCGCACTGGTACATGAAGGCCAGGCCCTGGTGGTGCAGGTGACCAAGGACCCGATCGGCACCAAGGGGGCGCGCCTGACCACCCAGCTATCGATCCCGTCGCGCTACCTGGTGTACATGCCACGCAGCAGTCATGTCGGTATTTCGCTGAAAATCGAGGACGAAGCCGAGCGTGAGCGCCTCAAGCAAGTGGTCAGCGACTGCATGGACAGCGAGAACATCAAGGATGCCGGCGGCTTCATCTTGCGCACCGCCGCCGAAGGCGCGCGTGCCGAGGAGATCTTGCAGGACATCCGTTACCTGCGCCGCCTGTGGGAGCAGATCGGCACCCAGATCAAGACCTGCGGCGCGCCCACGGTCATTTACGAAGACCTTGGCCTGGCCCTGCGTACCCTGCGCGACCTGGTCAATCCGAAGATCGAGAAGATCCGCATCGACTCGCGGGAAACCTTCCAGAAGACCACGCAGTTCGTTGGCGAGTTGATGCCGGAAATTGCCGACCGCCTCGAACATTACCCCGGCGAGCGCCCAATCTTTGACCTGTACGGTGTCGAAGACGAGATCCAGCGGGCTCTGGAGCGCAAGGTGCCGTTGAAGTCCGGCGGTTACCTGGTGGTCGACCCGGCCGAAGCGATGACCACCATCGACGTCAACACCGGGGCTTTCGTCGGTCATCGCAACCTCGAAGAAACCATCTTCAAGACCAACCTCGAGGCCGCTACCGCCATCGCCCGGCAACTGCGCCTGCGCAACATTGGCGGCATCATCATCATCGACTTCATCGACATGGAAGACGAAGATCACCAGCGTCAGGTACTGCGTACCCTGGAAAAACAGCTGGAGCGCGATCACGCCAAGACCAACATCATCGGCATCACCGAGTTGGGCCTGGTGCAGATGACCCGCAAGCGTACGCGGGAAAGCCTGGAACAGGTGCTTTGCGAGCCGTGTCTGGCCTGTCAGGGCCGCGGCAAGCTGAAAACACCCGAGACCATCTGTTACGAAATATTCCGCGAGATCCTGCGTGAGGCCCGTGCCTATCAGGCTGAAGGCTACCGTGTGCTGGCCAACCAGAAGGTGGTCGACCGCCTGCTGGATGAAGAGTCAGGCAACGTGGCGGAACTGGAAGCCTTTATCGGTCGAACCATTCGCTTCCAGGTCGAGTCGATGTATTCGCAGGAACAATACGACGTGGTGCTGCTCTGAGGTCTTCTGAAACACGCCACTGCATTGTCGTCCTGGCAAAACCGGCACGACGGGCCATCATGGATAAACGACTTGGAGGGCCATGGCCATGGGACGTCTGAACCGCGTTCTTGTTGCTCTGACCCGCTGGGGGTTGGGCATATGTGCCCTGCTGGCCGTATTGGTGGCGCTGTATGTCAGCCTTGGTCGTGAACTGGTGCCGCTGGTAGCCGAGTACCGTGCCGACGTAGAAAGCAAGGCCGAGCAGGCGCTGGGCCTGCCCGTGCATGTCGGTGCCCTGGAAGGGCACTGGAGCGGACTGGCCCCTGTGCTGCGGGTGCGCGACCTGCAATTGGGCGAAGGCACCAAGGCGCTCCGGCTGGACGACGTCATGGTGGTGCCCGACATCTGGGCCAGCCTCACCGCCCGCGAAGTGCGCCTGGCGCGCATCCAGCTGGGCGGGCTGCAACTGATCCTTCGCGAGAACGAGCAGGGCGCCTGGAGCCTGGAAGGCCTGCCGAAGAAGGACGACGCGCCGCTGGACCCTGCCGACTTGCTGCAGCGCCTGCGCCAGCTGGGGCGCATCGATGTGTTCGACAGTCTGGTCACTCTGCACCCCTGGCAGCGCGACCCGCTGACCCTGACTTATGTGAGTGCCGGCCTGCAGGCCGGTGCCACCCGTCAGGCCTTGGATTTGCGTGCGACCCTGCCTAACGGCCAACCCCTGGCGTTGAGCCTGAACAGCCGTATGTCGGCCGACGCTTGGCGTGATGGCGAGGTAGACGCCTATGTCAGCCTGCCGCAAAGTGACTGGGCACATTGGTTGCCGCCCAAGGTGTTGGGTCAGTGGCATGCTGACACCCTGCGGGCGGGCGGTGAGTTCTGGATCGGCTGGGGCAAGGGGCAGTTGCAACGGGCCGTCGTAAGGCTCAATGCACCCAGGCTGGAGGGGGCCTATGCCGGGCGCAAGGCTGCCAACCTGAATAATCTGGCTTTGGGCGCCTGGTTCCAGCGCCGGGAGCAAGGCTTCGATGTGGTCGTCGACTCGTTGGCCATGGACCTCGGCAAGGCCCGCTGGGAGTCTCACCTGCAGTTGCAGCAGCGCCCTGGCCAGAACGCAGCCGATGAAAGCTGGCAGTTACAGGCCGACCGCCTCGACCTCACCCCGCTGACTCCGCTGATCGATGCCCTGGCCCCCCTGCCGGACAAGGTCAAGGATGTGGTCGATGGCTTGAAGGTGACCGGTGCGTTGCGCAATGTGCGCCTCGAGGCCAGGCCCAAGGCCGAGGGTGACCAGCGCCTGCAGTTCGCAGCCAACCTGGAGAAGGTAGGCTTCGATGCTTATCACAACGCCCCGGCGGCCGGTAACGTCAGTGGCAGCATCAGTGGTGACCTGGGCCACGGCGAGCTGCGCCTGGATACCGATGCGTTCATGCTGCATCTGTACCCGATCTTCGCCAAGCCCTGGCATTACCAGAAGGCGAATGCGCGCTTGACCTGGACCTTGGACAAAGACGGTTTCACCCTGATTGCGCCCTACCTCAAGGTGCTGGGCGAGGAGGGCAAGATCGCCGGTGACTTCCTCATTCGCCTGTTGTTCGAGGAAGGCCGCGAGGACTATATGGACCTGCGCGTCGGCCTGACCGAAGGCGATGGCCGCTATACTGCCAAGTATCTGCCCGAGGTGCTCAGCCCGGCCCTCGACGAGTGGCTGCGCAGCGCGATCGTCAAAGGCGCTGTGGATGAAGGCTACTTCCAGTATCAGGGCTCGCTGAACCATGGCGCAGCGCCGCAAGCGCGCAGCATCAGCCTGTTCTTCAAGGTGCATGACGCCGCCCTGGACTTCCAGCCCGGTTGGCCACAGGTGCAGCACGTCGATGGCGATGTGTTCATCGAGGACAGTGGCGTGCGCATCAAGGCCCAGCGAGGCGTGCTGCTCGACACCAAGGTCAGCGATGTGAATGTCGATATCCCGCATGTCGAGGGTGGCCAGCACAGCCACCTCTACCTGGATGGCGATTTCGACGGTAGCTTGGGTGATGGCCTGAAGATTCTCAAGGAAGCGCCAATCGGCACGGGGGAGATTTTCGCCGGCTGGGAAGGTGAGGGGCCGCTGAAGGGCAAGGTCAAACTCGATATCCCACTGGCCCATGGGCAGCGCCCAAAGGTGCAGGTCGACTTCGCCACCAACGATGCGCGCCTGAAAGTGGCCCCGCCAAGCCTGGAGTTGAACCGCCTGAAGGGCGACTTCAGCTTCGACTTCGACAAGGGCCTGAGTGGCAAAGGCATCAGCCTGCAGGCCTTCGGCAAGCCGGTAACGGCGCAAATAACCGCTGAAGGTC
The DNA here is from genome assembly GCF_020911845.1 of Pseudomonas sp. CIP-10. Lineage (NCBI taxonomy): Bacteria > Pseudomonadati > Pseudomonadota > Gammaproteobacteria > Pseudomonadales > Pseudomonadaceae > Pseudomonas > Pseudomonas sp. CIP-10. The sequence continues at coordinate 1,121,666 of NZ_CP087160.1, forward strand.
AGGCTGGGCAGATGCAGACCCGCATCAATGCCAATGGCCAGGTATCGCTCAAGACACTCACTGACTGGCTGCAGTTCAAGCAGGCCTTGCCGGCCTCCGGTGAACTGCCCTATCAGTTGCAGCTCAGTCTGGGGAGCCGGGACAACCGCCTGAATGTCACTTCCAGCCTCAAGGGGCTGGCCATCGACCTGCCGGCTCCGTTCGGCAAAGCGGCAGCAGATACCCGTGACAGCCGTTTCAACATGAGCCTTCAGGGCCCGGAGCGGCAATTCAACGCTGCCTACGCCGACCTTGCCCGCTTTGCCTATGCTGCACCGGCTGAAACGTTGACTCAGGGCCGTGGCGAGCTAGTGCTGGGCACAGGCGACGCCCGGGTACCTGCCAGCCAGGGGCTGAGGGTGCGCGGGCGCCTGGAGACCCTGGACCTGGCCCCTTGGCAAGAGCAGGCGGGCCGGCTGGCTGGGGACGACCCCGGTGGCAGCGCGCGGCAGAACCTGCAAAGCGTCGACCTGAGCATCGGCCAGTTGAAAGCCTTCGGCATGGACCTGAACCAGGCCGTGATACGCCTGGCCCGGGGCGGCCCGGCCTGGGATTTGCGCCTCGACAGCAAGGAAGTCATCGGTAATGCGCGCGTACCGGATGCCAAGGGCGCGCCCATGGTCGTGCGCATGCAGACCTTGCGGCTGCCTGCCGCCAGCGCCGCTGAACAGCAGGCTGAAGACGGCCCCGACCCGCTTGCCTCGTTCGATCCGCGCAAAGTCCCGGCACTGGACCTGAGCATCGACAAGCTCTATCGCGGTGACGATCTTTACGGCAGCGCTGCGATCAAGCTGCGGCCGACCCCACGTGGCGTCACAGCCAGTGATATCGACCTCGACCTCAAGGGGTTGCGCATCGATGGCGGTGGTGGCTGGGAGGGTGAAACGGGCAAAACCAGCAGTTGGTACAAAGGGCGCCTTGACGGCAAGAACCTGGCGGATGTGCTCAGCGCCTGGGGCTTTGCCCCGACGGTGACCAGCCGCGATTTCCGCCTGGATGTGGATGGCCGCTGGCCGGGTTCGCCGGCCGCGGTGGGCCTGAAACGCTTCTCGGGCAGCATGGATGCAGCACTGCGCACCGGCCAGTTCGTCGAGGTCGAAGGCAGCGCACAGGCGCTGCGGGTGTTCGGCCTGCTCAACTTCAACTCGATTGGCCGGCGCCTGCGTCTGGACTTTTCCGACCTGTTTGACAAGGGCCTGGCCTATGACCGGGTCAAGGGCTTGCTGGTGGCCAGCAGTGGCGTGTACGTGACCCGCGAACCGATTACCGTGACCGGCCCGTCGAGCAACTTCGAGCTCGACGGCACGCTGGACATGGTCAGCGACCGGGTCGATGCTGACTTGCAGGTGAGCCTGCCGGTGACCAACAACCTGCCGCTGGCGGCGTTGATCGTCGGCGCGCCGGCGGTGGGCGGTGCGCTGTTCCTGGTCGATCGGCTGATCGGTGACCGCGTGTCACGCTTTGCCAGCGTGCACTACCGTGTCGAAGGGCCGTGGAAAGAGCCTAGAATCACCTTTGTGAAACCTTTCGAGAAATCCCGCTAGGAGTACCCATGAAGGCAGCGGTAATCCAGATGGTCAGCCAGGACGACGTGCAGACCAACCTGCAGCGTGCCGGTGCCCTGTTGGAGCAGGCCGCATTGGGCGGCGCACGGTTGGCGGTGCTGCCGGAAAACTTTGCCGCCATGGGGCGCAAGGACGCTGCTGCCATCGGCCGTGCCGAAGCTTTGGGGGAAGGGCCCATTCTGCCGTGGTTGAAACGCACCGCCCGCGACCTCAAGTTATGGATTGTTGCCGGTACTTTGCCCTTGCCACCGTTCGGCCAGCCCGATGCCAAGGCCCATGCGTGCTCGCTGCTGGTCGATGAACACGGCGAGGTGGCGGCAAGGTATGACAAGCTGCACTTGTTTGATGTGGACGTGGCCGACAACCGGGGCCGTTACCGCGAGTCGGATGACTACGCGCAGGGTGCTCAGGTGGTGGTGGCTGATACGCCGGTCGGGCGGCTGGGGCTGAGCGTGTGTTACGACCTGCGCTTTCCCGAACTGTACAGCGCGCTGCGCGCTGCCGGCGCGGAGGTGATCACCGCGCCAGCAGCTTTTACCGCAGTGACCGGCGCAGCACATTGGGAGGTGCTGGTGCGTGCCCGGGCCATCGAAACCCAGTGTTACCTGCTGGCTGCGGCACAGGGCGGCGCCCATCCTGGCCCACGGGAAACTCATGGCCATGCGGCGATCGTCGACCCTTGGGGGCGCATTCTCGCAGAACAGGCGCAAGGTGAAGCGGTACTGCTTGCCGAGCGCGACATTGAAGAACAAGCGTCCATTCGGGCGCGCATGCCGGTGGTATCGCACCGGCGCTTTTTTTCGCAGGGCGCGTTGCGACCTGCGCATACCTCGGAGTGACTATGAGCCAGATGTTATCCACCGTCAGTGAGCAGCTCCTGGCCCCAGGCGGCTTGACCCTGGACAGCCTGCAGAGCGTGCTGGGTGAGTTGGCTGGCCCCGGCATCGACGCCGCCGACCTGTATTTCCAGGGCCAGATCTCGGAAACCTGGGCGCTGGAGGACGGTATCGTCAAAGAGGGCAGCTTCAACCTCGACCAGGGCGTGGGCGTGCGTGCCCAGTCCGGCGAAAAAACCGGCTTCGCCTACAGCAACGCGATCAACCTTGAAGCGCTGACCTCGGCAGCCCGTGCCGCCCGTTCGATTTCCCGTGCCGGGCAAAACGGCACGGTGCAAGCCTTCCGCAGCCAGGAGGTGGCCGCTCTGTATACCGCGGACAACCCGCTGGACGTGCTCAGCCGTGCCGAAAAGGTCGAGCTGCTTAAGCGTGTCGATGCCGCCACCCGTGCCCTGGACCCGCGTATTCAGCAAGTCAGCGTGAGCATGGCCGGGGTCTGGGAACGCATTCTGATTGCCGCGGCCGATGGCAGCCTGGCTGCCGACGTACGCCCGCTGGTGCGCTTCAATGTCAGCGTCATCGTCGAGCAGAACGGCCGTCGTGAACGCGGTGGGCAGGGCGGTGGCGGGCGTACCGATTACCGCTACTTCACCGAAGAGCGGGTGATGGGCTATGCCCGCGAGGCCCTGCGCCAGGCCCTGGTGAATCTGGAAGCGATCCCGGCACCGGCCGGTACCTTGCCGGTAGTGCTGGGCTCGGGCTGGTCCGGCGTGCTGTTGCACGAGGCCGTCGGCCATGGCCTGGAAGGCGACTTCAACCGCAAGGGCAGTTCGGCGTTCAGTGGCCGCATTGGCGAGAAAGTGGCGTCGAGCCTGTGCACCATCGTCGACGATGGCACCCTTGAAGGCCGCCGTGGTTCTCTGAGCGTGGATGACGAAGGCACCCCGACCGAATGCACCACGCTGATCGAGAATGGCGTGCTCAAGGGGTACATGCAGGACAAGCTGAACGCGCGCCTGATGGGCATGGCTGTGACCGGCAACGGCCGCCGTGAATCCTACGCGCACCTGCCGATGCCACGCATGACCAACACCTACATGCGAGCCGGCGAAAGCGACCCACAGGAGATTATTGCGTCGGTGAAGAAGGGTATCTACTGCGCCAACCTCGGTGGTGGGCAGGTGGATATCACCAGCGGCAAGTTCGTGTTCTCCACCAGTGAGGCCTACCTGATCGAAGACGGCAAGATTACCGCGCCAGTGAAGGGCGCAACCCTGATCGGCAATGGTCCCGAGGCGATGAGCCGGGTTTCGATGGTCGGTAACGACCTGGCACTGGACAGCGGAGTAGGGACGTGCGGCAAGGACGGGCAGTCGGTGCCGGTTGGGGTCGGGCAGCCTACCTTGAAACTGGATGCGATTACCGTGGGCGGTACCGGGGCTTGATGGCTTCGGGAGCCATTGTAGGAGCGGGCACGCCCGCTCCCACAAGGCCCCAGTCCGTCAGCGCAACCCGCGCTGCAACTCGTCGAGGTCGCGGATGTACTTGAACACCTTGCGCGCGGCGGCAGGCGGCTTGTTCCGCGCCTTCTCGTGCTGGGCATGGCGCACCAGCGAGCGCAGCTGCTGGCGGTCGGTGTCGGGGTACTCATTGACGAAGCGCTCGAGGTCTTCGTCGTTACCGTCGATCAACCGGTCACGCCAGCGCTCCAAGCTGTGGAAACGTTCGTTGTACTGGCGAGTCGAGCTGTCCATCTGTTCGAGCAAGGCGTGGATGGCATCGAGGTCTTGCACGCGCATGAGCTTGCCGACGAACGACATGTGGCGTTTACGGGCGCCATGAGCGGTGTGCTTGCTGGCCTCGGCCAGTGCCTTGCGCAGCTCGTCGGTCAAAGGCAGGCGCGCCAAGGTATCGGCCTTGAGGGTGGTAAGCCGCTCGCCGAGTTCGACCAGCGCATGCAGTTCGCGCTTGATCTGGGTTTTGCTTTTTTCGCCGTCGAAGGCGTCGTCGTTTGAATCAACCATGGTGGCAGTCCGCTAGAAATCGCCGCCATGATAACCAGTCGGGGGCCGCTTGTCCGGCCCGGTCGTAGAATGACCCCAAGCCGTACGCAGAATTTGAGTGGAGAGAACCATGAGTGCAGTCCAGAGCGTAGGTCCGAAAGACCTGCCAGCATTGCAGGAACAGGTCGAGGCGATCATCGCCGAGGCGCGTCGGCAGGGGGCCAGTGCCTGCGAAGTGGCGGTGTCGCTGGAGCAAGGGCTGTCCACCACCGTGCGCCAGCGTGAGGTCGAAACGGTCGAGTTCAACCGCGACCAAGGCTTTGGTATCACCCTTTATGTTGGCCAGCGCAAAGGTTCGGCCAGCACCTCGGCCAGTGGTCCGGAGGCGATTCGCGAGACCGTCACTGCAGCGTTGGCAATTGCCAGGCATACCTCCGAGGATGAATGCTCGGGCTTGGCCGACGCAGCGCTGATGGCGCGTGAAATCCCGGATCTGGACCTGTACCACGACTGGGGTATCGAGCCCGAGAAGGCCATCGAAATGGCCCTGGCCTGCGAGGCAGCGGCGTTCGACGCCGACCCGCGCATCCTCAACGCCGATGGCACCACCCTCAATACCCACCAAGGCTGCCGCGTGTATGGCAACAGCCATGGATTCATCGGTGGTTACGCCTCGACCCGGCACAGCCTGAGCTGCGTGATGATTGCCGAAGGCGACGGGCAGATGCAGCGTGACTACTGGTACGACGTGAACCGCCAGGGCAACCTGCTGGCCGACCCGAGCAGCATCGGCGTGCGCGCTGCCCAGCGTGCCGCTAGCCGCCTTGGCGCCCGACCGGTGCCGACTTGCGAGGTACCGGTGCTGTTCTCGGCCGAATTGGCCGGTGGCCTGTTCGGCAGTTTCCTGTCGGCCATTTCCGGCGGCAACCTGTACCGCAAGTCGTCGTTCCTGGAGGGTACCATTGGCCAGCGCCTGTTCCCTTCCTGGCTGACCCTCGACGAACGCCCGCATATTCCGCGCGCGTTGGGCAGCGCCGCCTTCGACGGTGATGGCCTGGCCACCTATGCCAAACCGTTTGTCGACAAAGGCGAGCTGGTGTCGTACTTGCTGGGTACCTATTCGGGGCGCAAGCTGGGTTTGCCGAGTACGGCCAATTCTGGTGGTGTGCACAACCTGTTCGTCAGCCACGGTGTCGAAGATCAGGCCGCGCTGATTCGCCGCATGGGGCGCGGGCTGCTGGTGACCGAACTGATGGGGCATGGCTTGAACATGGTGACGGGGGACTATTCCCGTGGTGCGGCGGGGTTCTGGGTCGAGAATGGCGAGATTCAGCATGCCGTACAGGAAGTTACCATCGCCGGAAACATGAAGGACATGTTCCAACAGATTGTCGCGATTGGCAGCGATCTTGAAACCCGTAGCAATATTCATACGGGCTCGGTGTTGATCGAGCGGATGACCGTTGCTGGTAGCTGATCTTTAGCCTGCGCCGGCCCTAGCGCGGATCCATCCGCTCCTACACGGTGGTAGACGCACATCGGGGCGGGGACACAGGCCGTTGTAGGAGCGGGTTTACCCGCGAAGAGGCCTACACAGCACTACACCTTTCTCTGCAAATCCGAAGACCCGGCCCCCGCGCCGGGTTTTTATTTCATCACCTTTTTTCTTGAAGTGATTCTGTTTATCACTTAATAATGAATATCATTATCCAGTAACTCGGCGATGATGTTCATGAAATCTGTCCTCCGCGAACTGCCCTACCTGGAAAACTGGCGCTGGCTCAGCCGGCGCATTCGCTGTGCGCTCGACCCCGACGAGCCGCGCCTGATCGAGCATTACCTGGCCGAAGGCCGCTATCTGGTGTGCTGCACCGAAACCTCGCCATGGACGGTGGCGCTGACAGCGTTTCGCTTGCTGCTGGATACCGCCTGCGATCGCATGCTCCCCTGGCATTGGCGTTGTCTGTGCCTGGACCAAGCCTGGCGCCCTCTGCTGGACCTGCGCAACCTCGACCGCCAGGAACAGAACCAACGCTGGCAACCCTACGCCCTGCAGTTGGCCAATTGCCGTCTGCTGCCTTCGATTTCTCCCGATGAACTGATGCAAGGATTTGATGATGAGTGATACCCGTATCGAGCGTGACAGCATGGGTGAGCTGCAGGTGCCGGCCCAGGCCCTCTACGGCGCCCAGACCCAGCGCGCGGTCGACAACTTCCCGATCAGCGGCCAACGTATGCCGGCCCAGTTCATTCGTGCCTTGTTGCTGGCCAAGGCCGCTGCGGCCAAGGCCAACGTCGAACTGGAGCAACTGTCTGCCGGGCGGGGCCAGGCTATCGTCAAGGCTGTCGAGCAATTGCTGGCCGAGGACTTCATCCAGCACTTCCCGGTGGATGTGTTCCAGACAGGCTCTGGCACCAGTTCGAACATGAACGCCAATGAGGTGATCGCCACCTTGGCTACCCATGTACTGGGTGAGGCGGTCAACGCCAATGACCACGTCAACTGTGGCCAGAGCAGCAATGACATCATTCCGACCACCATCCACGTCAGCGCCGCGCTGGCCCTGCACGAGCAGTTGCTGCCAGCCCTGGCGCACCTGGTACAGGTGATCGAGGTCAAGTCGGCACAAGTACATCAATTCGTGAAGACCGGTCGTACTCACCTGATGGACGCGATGCCCGTGCGTATGAGTCAGGTGCTGGATGGCTGGGCAGCGCAAATCAATGCTGCCAAGGCGCACATCGAAGGTGTGCTGCCGCGCTTGCAGGCGCTGGCCCAGGGCGGAACCGCCGTGGGTACCGGCATCAATGCCCATCCGCAGTTCGCTGTCGGTTTCGCTCGCCAGCTCAGTGGCCTGACCAAGATCGAGTTCACGCCCGGCCAGAACCTGTTCGCACTGATCGGCTCGCAGGACACTGCCGTGGCTTTGTCTGGCCAGCTCAAGACCACCGCGGTGGCGTTGATGAAAATCGCCAACGATCTGCGCTGGATGAACTCCGGCCCGCTGGCCGGTCTGGGCGAAATCGAGCTGCAAGCTCTGCAGCCGGGCTCTTCGATCATGCCAGGCAAGGTCAACCCGGTGATCCCGGAGGCCACTGCCATGGTCGCCGCCCAAGTGATTGGCAACGACGCGACCATCGCCGTCGCAGGCCAAGCCGGTAACTTCGAGCTGAACGTGATGCTGCCGGTAATCGCCCGCAACCTGCTGGAAAGCATCGAGCTGATGGCCAATGTCAGCCGCTTGCTGGCCGACAAAGCCATCGCCAGCTTCAAGGTCAACGAAGACAAACTCAAGGAAGCGCTCGCGCGCAACCCGATTCTGGTCACGGCGTTGAATCCGATCATCGGCTACCTCAAGGCCGCCGAAATCGCCAAGACCGCCTACAAGCAGGGTCGTCCAATCATCGATGTGGCGCTGGAGCACACCGACCTGTCCCGCGACCAGCTTGAAGCGCTGCTGGACCCGGAAAAACTCACCGCCGGCGGTATCTGACACTGCGTCACCGCCCAGGAGACAACCATGCAGCACTGGAAACGCACCACGGAAACCGCCAACCGCCTATTCGAACAAGGCGAACTGGTGGACGCCCGGGAACACTACCTGCAAGCCTTGGCGTTGGCCCAGGTGCTGTTCGAGCGCTGGCATGACGTGGATGAAGCGGTGGCTGCATTCGTCATCGCCCACCACAACCTGGCTGACCTGCACTTGCGCCTTAACCAGCCGCATGAAAGTGCCGACTATCTGTGTGCGGCTCATCAGCGACTGCTGCAGGCCTGCCAGGAAGCGCGCCTGCCTCAGGCACTGCGTGATGCCGCCTTGCGCCACAGTGTGCGCACTTACACCGAGCTGCTGAGTTTCATTGCCGAGTATGGCCAGTACCCGCGTACCGAGCGCTTGCTCAACCGCCACAGCACCGGGGCCAGCGAGCTCGCTGCCCAACCGGATGTGGCACCCAGAACCCATGCCTACGGAATTCACTGACATGCCCCATACCTTGCCTGCATTGCCATACGCCTACGATGCGCTGGAACCACACATTGATGCCCAGACAATGGAAATCCACCACACCAAGCATCACCAGACTTACGTGAACGGCCTCAACGCCGCCCTCGAAGGTACCGAGTGGGCCGAATGGCCGGTGGAAAAACTGGTCGCTGCCGTCAAGCAACTGCCGGAGAACCTGCGTGGCGCCGTGACCAACCACGGCGGCGGTCACGCCAACCACAGCCTGTTCTGGACTGTCATGTCACCTCAGGGCGGTGGCGAGCCTGTGGGCCAGCTGGCGCAAGCCGTCACAGCACAACTTGGCGGCTTCGAGGCTTTCAAGGAGGCTTTCACCAAAGCCGCGTTGACCCGCTTCGGCAGCGGTTGGGCCTGGCTCAGCGTGACGCCGCAAAAAACGTTGGTGGTGGAGAGTAGCGGCAACCAGGACAGCCCGCTGATGCACGGCAATGCGCCTATCCTGGGCCTGGACGTGTGGGAGCACGCTTACTACCTCAAGTACCAGAACCGTCGTCCGGAATACATCGGTGCCTTCTACAACGTCATTGACTGGGTGGAAGTTGAACGTCGTTACCATGAAGCCCTGAAGTGAGTCGGACCGGTATGCGCTCTGAGGTGATGTCTGTCAGCAGTGTGCGCCTGTTCCGCCTGGCGCTTGGGACTTTGCTTTTGCTGGCTGGCGCCGCGTTACTGGTGGCACGGGGCCTCGCCTGGCTAGACCTCGATCCGCGCATGCTGCGCGCCCTGGAGGGCGGTGCTTTATGCGCGCTGGGTACGGCACTGGGCGCAGTACCGGTACTGGTCATTCGCAATATGCCCGTGGCGCTGGCGGATACGCTGTTGGGCTTCGGTGCTGGCGTGATGCTGGCGGCCACCGCGTTTTCCCTGATCATGCCGGGCCTGGCGGCGGCTCAGTCTATTGGCTTCAGCCCTTGGGGGGCAGGTGGCCTGGTCAGTTTTGGCCTGATGTTCGGGGCGTTGTGCCTGTTCCTGGTCGACCTCAAGGTATCCTGGGCTTCGCCTGAAGCGTTGGTGGGCACAGCAAACCAGCCGGTGATTGCAGCGCGCATCTGGCTGTTCGTGATTGCCATCATTGCCCACAACATCCCTGAAGGTATGGCCATTGGTGTGTCGGCCGGGGGAGGTATGGCCGACGCCGACAGCCTGGCCATGGGCATTGCCTTGCAGGATGTGCCTGAGGGGCTGGTGATCGCGCTGGTGCTGGCAGGGGCGGGCATGCCGCGCTTCAAGGCCTTCCTGATCGGCGCAGCCTCAGGCTTGGTCGAGCCGGTGGCGGCGTTGATCTGTGCCTGGCTGGTGAATGTTGCCGAACTGCTGCTGCCGCTGGGGCTGGCCTGTGCAGCGGGGGCGATGTTGCTGGTGGTCACCCAGGAAATCATCCCCGAATCGCGCAGCAACGGCCATCATCGTCTGGCCAGTCTTGGGCTGTGTACAGGCTTCTGTCTGATGATGGTGATGGATACCGCGATGTCCTGATCTTGTGCAAGCGCAGGTTTGCGAGGCCTATTCGCCTTCGTCAAAGAAATTGTTGATCAGTTCGACCAGTGCATCCATGGCGTCGTTGTCCTGCTCACCCTCGGTATGCAGGTGCACCTGGGTGCCTTTGCCTGCGGCCAGCATCATCACCGCCATGATGCTCTTGCCATCCACCAGCTTGTCCGGGGCGCGACCCACCCGTACCTGGCAGGGGAAGCGGCCGGCCACACCGACGAACTTGGCTGCCGCCCGGGCATGCAGACCCAGCTTGTTGATGATGGTGATTTCGCGGGCGGGCATCAGGGGTGGATCCTTGGGCTAGAGGTCGCGATGACGGACCTGGACGTTTTTCAGGGTTTGCTGCAGCTGTTGACCAAGGCGCTCGGTGATGTACACCGAGCGGTGATGGCCGCCAGTGCAGCCGATGGCAATGGTTACGTAGGCGCGGTTACTGGCAGCGAAGCGGGGCAACCATTTGAGCAGGTAGCTGGAGATGTCGTTGTACATGTCTTCGACATCCGGTTGTGCGGCCAGGTAGTCGATCACGGGTTGATCGAGACCTGAGTGCTCACGCAGTTCTGGTTTCCAGTAGGGGTTGGGCAGGCAGCGCACGTCAAAAACCAGGTCGGCGTCGACCGGCATGCCCCGTTTGAACCCGAACGACTCGACCAGAAACGCTGTGCCAGGCTCGGGTTGGTTGAGCAGACGCAGTTTGATCGAGTCACGCAACTGGTACAGGTTCAGGTTGGTGGTGTCGATCTTCAGGTCGGCCAGGTCGGCAATGGGGCCCAACAAATCGCTTTCCACGCGGATCGCTTCCGCGAGCGAGCGGTTGGCGTTGGTCAGGGGGTGCCGCCTGCGGGTTTCCGAGAAACGCTTGAGAAGGACCTCTTCATCGGCATCCAGGTACAACACGTCGCACTGGATGTGCCGTGCGCGGGCTTCTTCAAGCAGCTCGGGAAAACGCATCAGGTGGCTGGGCAGGTTGCGTGCGTCGATCGAAACCGCCACCTTGGGCTGCAGCAATTCGGTGTTGATCAGTGCATTTTCCGCCAACTGCGGCAATAGCCCGGCTGGCAGATTGTCGATGCAATAGAAACCGCTGTCTTCCAGGACATCGAGGGCGGTGCTCTTGCCGGAGCCGGACCGGCCGCTGACGATGATCAGGCGCATGTTCAGTGCTCGTTCTGTACGTCCAGGACAACCTGGAACAGGGCCTCGTCGCTGGTGGCCGCACGCAGTCGATCACGGACCTCCTTGCGATCGAGCATGCTGGCGATCTGACGCAGAAGTTCAAGGTGGGCATCGGTGGCCGCTTCGGGCACCAGCAGCACAAACAGCAGGTCCACCGGCGCGCCATCGATGGCGTCGTAATCGATAGGCGCTTCCAGGTGCAGCAGGGCGCTGACTGGCGCAGAGCATCCTTCAAGCCGGCAGTGCGGGATGGCGATGCCATTGCCAAAACCGGTAGAACCGAGCTTTTCCCGGGCTACCAGTTTTTCGAAGACGTCCTGCATCTCCAGTTCTGGCACTTGGTCGGCGATGACAGTGGCGACCTTTTCCAGGGCGCGCTTCTTGCTGCCGCCCGGCACGTTCACGAGGGAACGGCCGGGGGTCAGGATGGTTTCAAGTCGGATCATGGATGAGGGGGATCAGCGGGCAGCTGCACCTTGCAGCAGGCTTTGCTGTTTTTCCTTGTGTTTTTTCAGTTGGCGGTCGAGCTTGTCGGCCAAGGCGTCGATCGCTGCATACATGTCTTCGTGTTCGGCGTTGGCTACCACTTCGCCGCCGGGAATCTGCAGGGTCGCCTCGACCTTCTGCTGAAGCTTCTCGACTTTCATGATTACCTGCACGTTGGTGATCTTGTCGAAGTGACTCTCCACGCGGGCGAGCTTTTCAAGCACGTAATCGCGCAGTGGCTGGGTGACTTCTACATGCTGTCCACTGATATTGACTTGCATACAGCTTCTCCTTTGTTGCCCGTGCATAAAGAGGCAGGTCTTGCACCTGCCACGAAAACGCTGTGGCACATCTCAGGGGCTACATCAGTCGCTTGCGTTCGCTCGACGGTGCGATGCCGAGGGACTCGCGGTACTTGGCGACGGTGCGACGGGCTACCTGGATGCCTTGTGCCTCCAGTAAACCAGCGATCTTGCTGTCACTCAATGGCTTTTTCTGATTTTCCGCCGCAACCAGTTTCTTGATGATCGCGCGGATCGCCGTGGACGAGCATTCTCCGCCTTCGGAGGTGCTGACATGGCTGGAGAAAAAGTATTTCAGTTCGTAGATGCCACGCGGGGTGTGCATGTATTTCTGCGTGGTAACCCGCGAGATGGTCGATTCGTGCATGCCTACGGCTTCGGCAATGTCATGCAGTACCAACGGCTTCATCGCTTCGTCGCCGTGGTCGAGGAAGCCGCGCTGGTGCTCGACGATCTGCGTGGCAACTTTCATCAGGGTTTCGTTACGGCTTTGCAGGCTCTTGATGAACCAACGCGCTTCCTGCAGCTGGTTGCGCATGAAGGTGTTGTCGGCACTGGTGTCGGCACGGCGCACGAAGCCGGCGTATTGTGGGTTGACGCGCAGGCGTGGGATGGCTTCCTGGTTCAGTTCTACCAGCCAACGGTCGCTGTCCTTGCGCACGATGACGTCGGGCACCACGTACTCGGGCTCGCTGGACTCGATCTGCGAACCAGGGCGCGGGTTAAGGCTTTGCACCAGTTCGATGACCTGGCGCAGCTCGTCTTCCTTGATTTTCATCCGCCGCATCAGCTGGCTGTAGTCACGGCTGCCGAGCAGGTCGATGAAATCGGTGACCAGGCGCTTGGCTTCGGTCATCCACGGGGTTGTAGCGGGCAGTTGGCGCAGTTGCAGCAACAGGCATTCGCCCAGATTGCGGGCGCCGACGCCAGCCGGCTCGAACTGCTGGATGCGGTGCAGTACTGCTTCGACCTCGTCCAGCTCGATATCCAGCTCCGGGTCGAACCCTGCGCAGATTTCTTCGAGTGTGTCTTCCAGGTAGCCCTGGCCGTTGATGCTGTCGATCAGGGTCACGGCAATCAAGCGGTCGGTGTCGGACATCGGCGCCAGGTTCAACTGCCACAGCAGGTGGCTTTGCAGGCTTTCGCCGGCCGATGTGCGCGTGGTGAAGTCCCATTCGTCATCATCGTTGCTCGGCAGGCTGCTGGCGCTGGTCTGGTAGATGTCTTCCCAGGCCGTATCGACCGGGAGCTCGTTGGGGATGCGCTCGCTCCACTCACCGTCTTCCAGGTTGTCGGCGCTGACGGTGCTTTCCTGGAAGCTGTTGTCCTGAACTTCGGCGGCCGGCTTGTTCTCGGCGTTGTCGGCCATCGGGTCGCTGTTGTCGAAGTCCTCGCCGTCTTCCTGACGTTCGAGCATCGGGTTCGACTCCAGCGCTTCCTGGATTTCCTGTTGGAGGTCCAGGGTAGAGAGCTGGAGCAGGCGGATGGCCTGTTGCAACTGAGGTGTCATCGTCAGTTGCTGGCCCATTTTTAGGACGAGCGATGGTTTCATGGCAGGGGCTTAATACCTTGTTCGCCGGCGCGCATGCGCCATCCACTACACGAGGGCGCCGAAGCGCCAGATCAAGCAAGTTTTATGCCTTAAATTGTAGCGTTTGCCTAGAGTACCGTAACAACTTTACCCGCAGTCTCAGGGCTGTTTGCCAGTACTTCAGGCGCGTGCCGGGTCAGAGGCGGAACTCGTGGCCCAGGTAAACTTCTTTGACCAAGTCGTTTGCCAGGATGGTTTCAGCGTCGCCTTCGGCGATCAATCGGCCATCGTTGACGATATAAGCGGTTTCGCAGATATCCAGGGTTTCACGCACGTTGTGGTCGGTAATCAGTACGCCGATACCTTTGGCCTTGAGGTGATGGATGATCTGCTTGATGTCGCCGACCGAAATCGGGTCGACACCGGCGAACGGTTCGTCCAGCAGGATGAACTTGGGTGCGGTCGCCAGGGCGCGCGCAATTTCGACGCGGCGGCGTTCACCACCGGACAGGCTCATGCCGAGGTTGTCCCGGATGTGGCTGATGTGGAACTCCTGCAGCAGGCTTTCCAGCTCTTTGCGGCGGCCGTCCCGGTCGAGGTCCTTGCGGGTCTCGAGGATGGCCATGATGTTGTCGGCGACCGACAGCTTGCGGAAGATCGAGGCTTCCTGCGGCAGGTAGCCGATACCGGCGCGAGCGCGGCCGTGCATGGGCTGGTGGCTGACATCGAGGTTGTCGATCAGTACGCGGCCCTGTTCGGCCTGGACCAGCCCGACAATCATGTAGAAGCAGGTGGTCTTGCCGGCGCCGTTGGGGCCGAGCAGGCCGACGATCTGGCCGCTGTCGATAGACAGGCTGACATCACGTACTACCTGCCGCCCCTTGTAGCTCTTTGCCAGGTGCTGGGCTTTGAGGGTTGCCATTTACTCGGCCTTCTTCTTGGGCTGGATCACCATGTCGATGCGCTGACGGGGTGTTGTCACATTGCCACCACGGCCGGCGGTCGCCACCTGGGTCTGAGTGTTGTAGACGATCTTTTCGCCTTCGGTGGTATTGCCTTCGCTCTCGACCTTGGCGCGGTCGGTGAGAATGACCAAGTCCTTCTGCGACTGGTACTGGATGGTTACGCCCCAGCCTTTCATCTTGTCCGGCTTGGCTGCGCTCTGCTGCTGCTCGAAGTAGGCCAGGTTGCCCACCGAGGTCACTACGTCGATATCGCCAGAGGCGGAGCGGGTAATGGTCACGGTGTTGCCTTTGATCATCATCGAACCCTGAGTGATGATCACGTCGCCGGTGTAAGTGGCCACGCCTTGTTTGTCATCCAGGTGAGCGTTGTCGGCCTGGATGCGGATAGGCTGGTCACGGTCGTTCGGCAGGGCGAGGGCGCTCGCGCTTCCCAGTGCTGCGCTCAGGCTGAGCAAAAGGGGGAGGGTTTTAACGAGCCTCATACTGTCCTCTTACGTTAGAGAGCAAGTCCATCTTGCCTTCTTTCAAATACGCTTTCATGCCTTTGCCCGTAGTGGTGCCTCCGGCGCCGTCGATTCTAACGGCTTGCTCGGTCTGCGCATATTGCTTCTGCGGGAACACGGTCATGCGTGAGCTGGTAATGATGGTTTCACGCTGCCTTTCATCGGTGCGGGCAATCCGTACCTTGTCGATCAGTTCGACCTCGGTACCGTCAGGATTGACCTCGGCGCGCGTGCTCTGCACATGCCACGGGTACTCGGTGCCGCGGTACAGGTGCAGGTCCGGTGTGGTCACCTGGGTGACTTCGCTGGTCTTGAGGTGTTCGATTCTGTCGGCGGTCATTTCGTATTGCAGCTTGCCGTCGGGCAGGAACTGCACGCTGTGGGCGTTGATCGCGTAGTAATCGATGGCGCTTTCGTCGACTTGGGCCACGGGCTTGTCGAGGAAGCTTTCCGGGCTGACATTCCAGTAGCCAATGGCTACCAACAGGGCGGCTATCGCCCCCAGCAGCACAATGTTTCGGGCTTTCTTGCTGAGCATGGGCAGCCTTACAGGTAGTTGGCGTTGGCAGCGTCCAGGGTGCCCTGGGCCTGCATGATCAATTCGCAGAATTCACGGGCCGCGCCTTCGCCGCCGCGTGCCTGGGTCACGCCGTGGGCGTGCTGGCGTACGAACGGTGCGGCGTTGGCTACGGCCATGCCCAGAGCCACCCGGCGAATCACCGGCAGGTCGGGCAGGTCGTCGCCCAGGTAAGCCACTTGATCATAGCTTAGGCCCAGTTCGGCGAGCAGGCCGTCAAGCACCACCAATTTGTCCTCCCGACCTTGGTAGAGGTGCGGGATACCGAGGTTCCTGGCCCGGCGTTCGACCACGGGGGTCTTGCGCCCGCTGATGATCGCGGTGGTCACGCCCGAGGCCATGAGCATCTTGATGCCCTGGCCGTCGAGGGTATTGAACGTCTTGAATTCGCTGCCATCCTCGAGGAAGTACAGGCGCCCGTCGGTGAGCACGCCGTCCACGTCGAAGACTGCCAGCTTGATGCCTTTGCCGCGTTGCATGAGGTCCTGGTTCATTCCATCGCTCCTTTACATTACGCCGGCGCGCAGCAGGTCATGCATGTTCAGGGCGCCGGTCGGGCGGTCTTCACGGTCCACCACCACCAGGGCGTTGATCTTGTGGTCTTCCATTATCTTCAGGGCTTCGGCGGCGAGCATGTCGGCACGCGCAGTCTTGCCATGAACGGTCATGACCTGGTCGATCAGGGTGGTGTGCACATCGATATTGCGGTCCAGGCTGCGGCGCAGGTCACCGTCGGTGAAGATCCCGGCCAGTTTGCCATCGGCTTCGACGATCACGGTCATGCCCAAACCTTTGTGGGACATTTCCAGCAGCGCGTCCTTGAGCAGGGTGCCGCGTGATACTTGAGGTAGATCGTCGCCGGCGTGCATCACGTTCTCGACCTTCAGCAGCAGGCGGCGGCCCAGCGCGCCTCCCGGGTGCGAGAAGGCGAAGTCCTCGGCGGTGAAGCCGCGGGCTTCGAGCAAGGCGATGGCCAAGGCGTCGCCCAGTACCAGCGCTGCCGTGGTGGAGGAGGTGGGGGCCAGGTTCAGCGGGCAGGCCTCTTGTGCGACACGTGCGTCAAGGTTGACCTCGGCGGCCTGGGCCAGCGGCGAGTCCGGGTTGCCGGTCAGGCTGATCAGCTTGATGCCAAGGCGTTTGATGAACGGCAGCAGGGTGACGATTTCGGCGGTGCTGCCGGAGTTCGACAGCGCAAGGATGACATCATCCCGGGTGATCATGCCCATGTCGCCATGGCTGGCTTCGGCCGGATGCACGAAAAACGCCGGTGTGCCGGTGCTGGCCAGGGTCGCGGCGATCTTGTTGCCGATGTGCCCGGACTTGCCCATGCCGACCACGACGACCCGGCCCTTGCTGGTCAGAATCAGTTCGCAGGCTTTGACGAAATTGTCGTCGATGCGCGCCAAAAGGGCCTCTACGGCCTCGAGTTCCAGGCGCAGAGTGCGTTGGGCGGATTGGATCAGCTCGCTGGATTGGCTCATGTCGAAAAAGCAATGCCTGATGAAAGGGCGACGATTATACGCGCAATGATGAAAACCCTCACCTCCTCGATTGTTGCAGTGAATACCACCAAAGCCTGTCCCTGGGCTGAACGACTGCTTGCCCGGCCTTGGGGCGGGGCTGTCAGCGGTGCTATAGTTCGCCGCTATTCGGCCTGTCAGGGGTGCGTGTGCCTTCCAGATGGAGGCCGGCGTCCATTAGGACGAGGCTGCATTAGCAAGGAGTCTAGATGAGTGTGGATAGCGCCTACGCGGTCGAGTTGAAGGGTGTAACCTTCAAACGTGGTTCGCGCAGCATTTTCAGCAACGTGGACATCAGCATCCCGCGCGGCAAGGTCACCGGCATCATGGGGCCATCGGGTTGCGGCAAGACGACGTTGCTCCGCCTGATGGGCGCACAGTTGCGTCCCGCGAGCGGTGAGGTATGGGTTGCCGGGCAGAACCTGCCGACGCTGTCGCGCAGCGACCTGTTCGACGCCCGCAAGCAGATGGGCGTGCTGTTCCAGAGCGGCGCGTTGTTCACCGACCTCGATGTGTTCGAGAACGTCGCGTTCCCGCTGCGCGTGCATACTCAGCTGTCGGACGAAATGATCCGTGACATCGTGTTGATGAAGCTGCAGGCCGTGGGCCTGCGCGGTGCCATCGACCTGATGCCCGACGAGCTGTCCGGTGGCATGAAGCGCCGTGTGGCACTGGCCCGGGCGATTGCCCTGGACCCGCAGATCCTCATGTACGACGAACCGTTCGTCGGCCAGGACCCGATCGCCATGGGGGTGCTGGTGCGCCTGATTCGCCTGCTCAACGATGCCCTGGGCATCACCAGCATCGTGGTTTCCCATGACCTGGCAGAAACCGCCAGCATCGCCGACTACATTTACGTGGTAGGTGACGGCCAAGTGCTGGGCCAGGGGACGCCTGATGAGCTGATGGGTTCGGACAATCCACGGATCCGCCAATTCATGAAAGGCGACCCGGATGGCCCGGTTCCCTTCCACTTTCCCGCGCCTGACTACCGCGCCGACCTGCTGGGGGCGCGTTGATGCGCAGAAAATCCTTACTCGAACGTGTCCGCCTGCTGGGCCGCTCGGCAATCGACGTGCTGGCCGTGCTCGGGCGTTCGTGCCTGTTCCTGTTCCATGCGCTGGTCGGTCGCGGTGGTATTGGCGGCGGCTTCCAGCTGCTGACCAAGCAGTTGTACTCGGTGGGTGTGCTGTCGCTGGCGATCGTCGTCGTGTCCGGTGTGTTCATCGGCATGGTGCTGGCGCTGCAGGGCTACAGCATCCTGACCAAGTACGGCTCGGAGCAGGCGGTAGGGCAGATGGTCGCCCTGACCCTGCTGCGTGAACTTGGCCCTGTGGTAACGGCGTTGCTGTTTGCCGGGCGTGCCGGTTCCGCGTTGACCGCCGAAATCGGCAACATGAAGTCCACCGAGCAGTTGTCGAGCCTGGAAATGATCGGTGTCGACCCGCTCAAGTACATCGTTGCGCCACGCCTGTGGGCCGGTTTCATCTCGCTGCCGCTGTTGGCGCTGATCTTCAGCGTGGTCGGTATCTGGGGTGGCTCGTGGGTGGCGGTGGACTGGCTGGGTGTCTACGAGGGCTCGTTCTGGGCCAACATGCAGAACAGTGTTTCTTTCACTGACGACGTGCTCAACGGGCTGGTCAAGAGCCTGGTGTTTGCTTTCGTCTCGACCTGGATCGCCGTATTCCAGGGGTACGACTGTGAGCCCACCTCAGAAGGGATCAGTCGTGCAACCACCAAGACCGTGGTCTATGCCTCGTTGGCAGTGCTGGGTCTGGACTTTATTCTGACCGCCTTGATGTTTGGAGATTTCTGATGCAAAACCGCACCCTGGAAATCGGTGTCGGCCTGTTCCTCCTGGCCGGGATCCTGGCGCTGCTGCTGCTGGCCCTGCGTGTCAGCGGGCTGTCGGCCAGCCCGACCACTGATACCTATAAAGTTTATGCGTACTTCGACAATATCGCCGGTTTGACGGTCAGAGCTAAAGTGACCATGGCCGGTGTGACCATCGGCAAGGTCACCGCCATCGATCTGGACCGTGATTCCTACACCGGTCGGGTGACGTTGCAGCTGGACAAGTCGGTCGATAACCTGCCGACCGACTCCACTGCCTCGATCCTGACCGCCGGTTTGCTTGGTGAGAAGTACATCGGCATCAGCGTGGGCGGTGAAGACGATGTCCTCAAGGATGGTTCAACCATCCATGACACTCAGTCGGCACTGGTGCTGGAAGATCTGATTGGCAAGTTCCTGCTCAACTCTGTTGGCAAGGAACCGAAAGAAGCGCAACCGGCTAATTAAGGAGTACCCATGATTTCGATCCTGCGACGTGGCTTGCTGGTGCTGCTGGCGGCCTTCCCCCTGCTGGCCCTGGCTGTGCAGACACCGCACGAAGTGGTTCAAAGCACCACCAATGAACTGCTCGGCGACCTCAAGGCCAACAAGGAGCAGTACAAGTCCAACCCCAACGCCTTCTATGACTCGCTCAACCGCATTCTCGGCCCGGTGGTGGATGCCGACGGTATCTCGCGTAGCATCATGACCGTGAAGTACTCGCGCAAGGCGACCCCGGAGCAGATGCAGCGCTTCCAGGAAAACTTCAAGCGCAGCCTGATGCAGTTCTATGGCAATGCCTTGCTCGAGTACAACAACCAGGGCATCACTGTCGACCCGGCTAAAGCCGATGACGGCAAACGCGCCAGTGTCGGCATGAAGGTTACCGGCAACAACGGTGCCGTGTACCCCGTGCAGTACACCCTGGAGAACATTGGCGGCGAGTGGAAGGTGCGTAACGTGATCGTCAACGGCATCAACATCGGCAAGCTGTTCCGTGACCAGTTCGCCGATGCCATGCAGCGCAACGGCAATGACCTGGACAAGACCATCGACGGCTGGGCTGGCGAAGTGGCCAAGGCCAAGCAGGCTGCCGACAACTCGCCAGAGAAGACCGTCAAATGAGCGAGGCCGCTGTAAGCATGGCAGAGCCGGGCGTGCTGCGTCTGGCTGGCGTGCTGGATTACCGCAGCGGCCCGGCCTTGCGCAAGCAAGGCAAGGTGCTGATCGATGGCTCGCGCGAGCCGCGACTGGTGCTTGATTGCTCGGCTGTCGAGAAGTCGTCGAGTGTCGGCTTGTCGTTATTGCTTGCGTACATGCGTGATGCTCAGGCCACTGGCAAGGCGTGCGAAGTGCGTGGCATGCCTGACGACATGCGGGAAATTGCCGAGGTCTATGATCTCGATGAAGTGCTGGCAAGCTAATGGCCCGGCACGGATGATGGCCCCTCGGTCAGCGAAGCCTTCGTTGGGCTTCGCAGGCGAGGGGCTTTTTTGTATGATGGCCGACCCGTGCGCATCGGGCGCCGATTGAGGTTGAGCATGCAGGCCGTAGAAGTTAAAAGCTTCCTTGAAGAGAAATTGCCGGGTTCCCGGGTCGAAGTTGAAGGCGAAGGCTGCAACTTCCAGTTGAACGTGATCAGCGACGAGTTGGCTGGCCTGAGTCCGGTCAAACGCCAGCAGGCGATCTATGCTCACCTGAATCCGTGGATCGCCAATGGCAGCATCCATGCGGTAACCATGAAATTTTTCAGCAGCGCAGCCTGGGCTGAGCGCACCTGAGCCAACTTGGCGGCGAGACTCCAATGGACAAACTGATTATTACTGGCGGCGCTCGCCTTGACGGCGAGATCCGCATTTCGGGCGCGAAAAACGCAGCCCTGCCGATTCTGGCAGCGACCCTGCTGGCCGATGGCCCGGTCACCGTGGGCAACCTGCCGCACCTGCACGACATCACCACCATGATCGAGCTGTTCGGGCGCATGGGCATCGAGCCTGTGATCGACGAAAAGCTGTCGGTGGAGATCGATCCACGCACCATCAAGACCCTGGTCGCGCCGTACGAGCTGGTCAAGACCATGCGCGCCTCGATCCTGGTGCTGGGCCCGATGGTTGCCCGTTTCGGCGAAGCCGAAGTGGCCCTGCCTGGCGGTTGCGCCATTGGCTCGCGCCCGGTCGATCTGCACATCCGTGGCCTTGAGGCCATGGGGGCGAAGATCGAAGTGGAAGGCGGCTACATCAAGGCCAAGGCGCCTGAAGGTGGCCTGCGTGGCGCGCACTTCTTCTTCGACACCGTCAGCGTGACCGGTACCGAGAACATCATGATGGCCGCTGCCTTGGCCAAGGGCCGCAGCGTGTTGCAGAACGCCGCGCGTGAGCCTGAAGTGGTCGATCTGGCCAACTTCATCAACGCCATGGGCGGGAACATTCAGGGCGCAGGTACCGACACCATCACCATCGATGGTGTCGAACGACTGGATTCGGCCAACTACCGCGTCATGCCGGACCGCATCGAGACCGGTACCTACCTGGTTGCCGCTGCCGTGACCGGTGGCCGCGTCAAGGTCAAGGACACCGACCCTACCATCCTTGAAGCCGTGCTTGAAAAACTCAAGGAAGCGGGTGCCGACATCAACACCGGCGAGGACTGGATCGAGCTGGACATGCATGGCAAGCGGCCGAAAGCCGTGAACCTGCGTACTGCCCCGTATCCGGCGTTCCCGACCGACATGCAGGCGCAGTTCATCTCGCTGAATGCCATTGCCGAAGGCACTGGCGCGGTAATCGAGACCATCTTCGAAAACCGCTTCATGCATGTTTACGAAATGCACCGCATGGGCGCGCAGATCCAGGTCGAAGGCAACACCGCCATCGTCACTGGCGTCAAGGCCCTGAAGGGTGCCCCGGTCATGGCCACCGACCTGCGTGCTTCCGCCAGCCTGGTGCTGTCGGCGCTGGTTGCCGAAGGCGATACCCTGATCGATCGCATCTACCACATCGACCGTGGTTACGAGTGCATCGAGGAAAAACTGCAGATGCTCGGCGCGAAAATCCGCCGCGTACCGGGCTAGTACCCCGCGGGTGCAAGGACGCACCTTTTGAATTGAATGCGGCCAGGTCGATGACCTGGCCGGCAGCAGCCGCTTAAGGACCGACGTTCCAATGTTGACCATCGCGCTTTCCAAAGGCCGTATTCTCGACGATACCTTGCCGTTGCTCGCCGAGGCCGGCATCGTGCCGACCGAAAACCCGGACAAGAGCCGCAAACTGATCATCCCGACCACGCAGGACGATGTGCGCCTGCTGATCGTGCGTGCCACCGACGTGCCGACCTATGTCGAGCATGGTGCTGCCGACCTGGGTGTGGCCGGCAAGGACGTGCTGATGGAGTACGGCGGCCAGGGCCTGTATGAGCCCCTGGACCTGCAGATTGCTCAATGCAAGCTGATGACCGCGGGCGTAGTCGGCGCCGCCGAGCCCAAGGGCCGCCTGCGTGTGGCCACCAAGTTCGTCAACGTAGCCAAGCGTTACTATGCCGAACAAGGTCGCCAGGTCGACATCATCAAGCTGTATGGCTCGATGGAGCTGGCGCCGCTGATCAACCTTGCCGACAAGATCATCGACGTGGTCGACACCGGCAACACCCTGCGTGCCAACGGCCTGGAACCTCAGGAACTGATCGCCACGATCAGCTCGCGCCTGGTGGTCAACAAAGCCTCCATGAAAATGCAGCACGCCCGTATCCAGAGCCTGATCGACACGCTGCGTCAAGCGGTCGAATCGCGACACCGCGGTTGACTCCTGCGCGCGACCTTCGCTGTCGCGCCCGTCTATCCGCGTCATAGCCATTTTTCTCGGGTGCCCGCGCGGATGGACTGGTAGCTTGGGATTGTGCGAAAAGTCGCCGAGCGGCGATCATGCAAGAACGAAAACAGGCGAGGAACGGCCGGGGTCGCGCCCGACTTTGCTGGTTGCAAATGAGCATTCCGAGCCTGTTTTTAACGTAGCATGATCGTCGCGCAGGCACTTTTCGCACAATCCCCTAGGGCGCCTGAGCATTCGCTAATATTACGAGGCCCTCGCCATGACCGTGTCCACTGCAATTGCCCGTCTCAACGCCGCTGATCCGGATTTCGCCCGACATCTGGATCATCTGCTGAGCTGGGAAAGTGTGTCCGATGACGCGGTCAATCAGCGCGTGCTCGACATCATCAAGGCCGTGCGTGAACGCGGTGATGCGGCGCTGGTGGAATTCACCCAGCGCTTCGATGGTGTTGACGCCAAGTCGATTGACGACCTGATCCTCAATCGTGCGCGCCTGGAACTGGCGCTGACCCGTATTACACCGGTCCAGCGCGAGGCCCTGGAAAAGGCCGCCAACCGTGTGCGCATTTATCACGAGCGGCAGAAGCAGGATTCCTGGCAGTACACCGAGGCCGACGGCACCGTGCTCGGCCAGAAGGTCACCCCGCTGGACCGTGCTGGCCTGTATGTGCCGGGCGGCAAGGCGTCGTACCCGTCGTCGGTGCTGATGAACGCCATCCCGGCCAAGGTCGCGGGCGTGGCTGAAGTGGTGATGGTGGTACCGACCCCGCGTGGTGAGGTCAACGAGCTGGTGCTGGCGGCTGCCTGCATCGCCGGTGTCGACCGGGTGTTCACCGTCGGTGGTGCCCAGGCCGTGGCTGCGCTGGCCTACGGTACTGAAAGCGTGCCGCAGGTGGACAAGATCGTCGGCCCGGGCAACATCTACGTTGCCACCGCCAAACGCCACGTGTTCGGCCAGGTAGGCATTGACATGATCGCCGGCCCCTCGGAAATTCTCGTGGTGTGCGACGGTCAGACCGACCCGGACTGGATTGCCATGGACCTGTTCTCCCAGGCCGAGCACGACGAAGACGCCCAGGCCATCCTGGTCAGCCCGGATGCCGCCTTCCTCGATCGTGTGGCTGCCAGCATCGACAAGCTGATGCCGACCATGGAACGTGCCGATATCATCGAGAAGTCGATCAATGGCCGTGGTGCGCTGATCCAGGTGCGTGACATGCAGCAGGCCATGGACGTGGCCAACCGCATTGCACCGGAGCACCTGGAGCTGTCCGTGGCCGACCCGCAAGCCTGGCTGCCACACATTCGCCACGCTGGCGCGATCTTCATGGGCCGCCACACCAGCGAAGCGCTGGGCGATTACTGCGCTGGCCCTAACCACGTGCTGCCCACTTCAGGTACCGCGCGTTTTTCGTCGCCGCTGGGGGTGTATGACTTCCAGAAGCGTTCGTCGATCATCTTCTGCTCCGAACAGGGCGCGTCCGAACTGGGCCACACTGCCTCGGTCCTGGCCCGTGGCGAGTCGCTGACCGCCCACGCCCGCAGTGCTGAATACCGTATCCTGACCCAAGAGAAGGGGAACTGAGCATGAGTCGATTCTGGAGCCCCTTCGTCAAGGACCTGGTGCCTTACGTGCCGGGCGAGCAACCCAAGCTGGCCCGCCTGGTCAAGCTGAACACCAACGAAAACCCCTATGGCCCGTCGCCCAAGGCGCTGGAGGCCATGCGCGGCGAGCTGAACGATAACCTGCGCCTGTACCCGGACCCGAACGGTGACCGTCTCAAGCAAGCGGTGGCCGAGTACTACGGCGTGACCCCGGCGCAAGTGTTTGTCGGCAACGGCTCGGACGAGGTGCTGGCGCACATCTTCCACGGCCTGTTCCAGCACGATGCGCCCCTGCTGTTCCCGGACATCAGCTACAGCTTCTACCCGGTGTACTGCGGCCTGTACGGCATTGCCTTCGAACAGGTGGCGCTGGATGAGCAGTTCCAGATCCGTATTGAGGACTACAAAAAGCCCAACGCTGGCATCATCTTCCCCAACCCCAACGCGCCGACCGGTTGCCTGATGCCGTTGCAGGTGGTGGAGCAGCTGCTGCAGGCTAACCGTGATTCGGTGGTGGTGGTGGATGAGGCCTACATCGATTTCGGTGGTGAAACGGCGATCAGCCTGGTGGACCGCTACGATAACCTGCTGGTTACCCAGACGCTGTCGAAGTCGCGCTCGCTGGCGGGGCTGCGAGTGGGCCTGGCGGTGGGGCACCCGGACCTGATCGAGGCCTTGGAGCGGATCAAGAACAGCTTCAACTCCTATCCGCTGGACCGTGCAGCTATCGTCGGTGCGGCGGTGGCGTTCGAAGACCGTGAGTACTTCGAGGACACCTGCCGCAAGGTGATAGACAGCCGCGAGGTGTTGGTCGGTCAGCTGCAGGCCAAGGGCTTTGAGGTGCTGCCGTCGGCTGCCAACTTCATCTTCGCCCGCCACCCGCAGCAGGATGCCGGCGAGCTGGCGGCACGCTTGCGCGAGCAGGGCGTGATCGTGCGTCACTTCAAGCAGCCGCGTATTGCCCAGTTCCTGCGGATCACCATCGGTACGCCGGAAATGAACCAGGCACTGCTGGATGCGTTGAGCTGACGTGTAGGAGCGGGTTTACCCGCGAATACGGTAGCGGCGGCAGCGGCGAACGGTCGGTGGAAATTGGCCAGCAGGCCCGGCCCATTCGCGGGTGAACCCGCTCCTACAACAGCCTGTGCGCGTCCATCGTAGGAGCGGGTTTACCCGCGAATACGGTAGCGGCGGCAGCGGCGAACGGTCGGTTGAAATTGGCCAGCAGGCCCGGCCCTTTCGCGGGTGAACCCGCTCCTACAACAGCCTGTGCGCGTCCAATGTAGGAGCGGGTTTACCCGCGAATACGGTAGCGGCGGCAACGGTGAACGGCGGGTGGAAACTGGCCAGCAGGCCCGGCCCTTTCGCGGGTGAACCCGCTCCTACAACAGCCTGTGCGCGTCCAATGTAGGAGCGGGTTTACCCGCGAATACGGTAGCGGTGGCAACGGTGAACGGCGGGTGGAAACTGGCCAGCAGGGCCGGCCCTTTCGCGGGTGAACCCGCTCCTACGGGGATCGCGCCAGCCCTTGAGGAGCGACAGAACTGTTGCTTCTCAAGGGCTTAATAGCGGCGGTCTTCGATCACAAATGGCTTGGCTGCCGGCCTGTTGCGCACCGCCGCCGGTGTACCATCCAGCACCAGTGCATAATCGTTCTGCTTGTCCATCCCCTCCGGATCGATCCATTGATCGTCTCTGGCCGCAACCTGGGCAACCACATGGCCGTTCTTGATAATGGTCAGATAACCCTTGGCGTTACTGTTCCAGCGTAGCCGTCCTTTGTTTTCATCGGCCCGCGCCTTGCGCACGCCGGTATCACCCAGTAAAGGCGTGCCGTCCAATAGCCATTCCGGCTGCAGCTTGAGGCCCATGTGGCGCAGCACCGTGGGCGCTACCGAGGTCTGCGCGGGAAGCCCGTACAGGCCGCCGGGCCCAGGCATCTCCACAGGAATGCTCAGCTCGGTCAGTTCCTGATTCAACGGCTTATTGCTGGCGATGAAGATACTCTTTTCCTGCTCCGAAGCGCCGCCATGGCCTTTCCCCCAATAGTCCCGGCCATGGTTGGTGCTGACGAGTACCAGCCAATCTTCCTGTGGGAACATGCGACGCCGCTGGTCTACCTTGTCCAATAGCCGCCCGATCTCGCTGTCGGCCTTGCGCAACGCCTGCGCATAGTGCTCACCGTAACCCCTTTGATGGCCGATCTGGTCAGGTTCGTCCAGTTGAATGAACGTGAAGTCAGCGGGTGTGTCACCCAGGATCTGTAACGTACGCGCAATCACCTGTTCATCTGGCAAACCACTTTCGCGTACATCGGCGTCATGGGCGTCCTCCAGCAGAAATGCCGTGTTGATGGGTGACCAGTTGACGATGCTGGAGAGGTAGGCATTGGGGTAGGCCAGGCGTAGCCGCTTGAACAGGCTGGGAAACGCCGGGTTGACCCGTTGCGAGTCGTTGTCCGATTCAACGCCATGCTTGTTGCTCCACACGCCGGTCAGCAAAGTGATCCAGCCAGGGCCGCTCAACGTGAGCTGCTCGCTGGCTTTACCATTGATACCCCCGGCGTAAGCCTTGCCGTAGTAAAGCCGCTGCTCCAGGTTGGTTGCATCGCCCAGTTGCAAATACTGCTGCAGTTGCACGCCATCAAGGCCGATGAGCAAGGTCTTGGGGCGGCTCGGGTGGCGGGCCGGGTCACAGCCTGGCTGCAGGGCCAGGAACAGCAGTAACAGCAAACTCGCCATTCGCATGTGGGCGCATCCTTGAAAGCACGTAACGAGCGTTGCAACAAAGGGGCATGCCCACAACTGGCAGAAATACCAGGTGGTTTACGTCTTCGCCTGCAATCCAGTAAGCTGCGGCAATTCATCGGATGATTGGTTGAGTGACATGAATACAGAGCTGACCAAGCGTTCCCTGGTGGAGTTGGCGGTAGAGCGCATGCGCGAATGCATCGTGCTGGGCGATTGGCAGGTCGGCCAGCGCCTGCCTACCGAGCCAGAGCTTGCCTTGCAACTGGGCATTAGCCGTAACACGGTGCGTGAGGCCATGCGCGTGCTGGCGTTCAGTGGCCTGGTGGAAATTCGCCAGGGAGACGGCAGCTACCTGCGCACTGCCCAGGACCCGCTGCAGGCGGTGCACGCGATGTCCCGATGTACGCTCGAGCAGGCCCGCGAGACCCGCCATATCCTCGAGGCGGAGGCCATCGGCCTGGCGGCTTTGCGTCGTAACGATGCCGACCTGCAAGCGCTGAAGGATGCCCTGGAAGGCAGTGCCGGGCACTTTCACGGCGATGTCGATGCCTATGTCGCCTGCGATCTGGTCTTCCACCAGCGGCTGGTCGATGCCGCCCATAACCCGGCATTGAGCGAGCTGTACCGTTACTTCTCCGGGGTCGTGGCTGCCGCTCTGCAACACAATATGGCCACCGTTCCGCGCTGCCAGGCCACGTTCGACTTGCATGGGCAGATCCTCGACGCCATCGAGCAACGTGACGCTGAACGGGCCAAGCGCCTGAGCCGTACCCTCATTGAATCCTGACACCGAGAAGGCCATGGCTGAATCCATCACCCGTAATACCCCATCGAACGAGCGGGATCTCGATGAGCTGCTGATCGACGCTGAAGCTGACGACGAACAGGTCCAGCAACAGGCTGTGGTGTTGCGGCGGCCCTGGCTGTTGCTGCTGGGCCTGGTGCTGGTGGCCTTGAACCTGCGCCCGGCATTGTCGAGCATGGCGCCGGTGCTGGGCCAAGTATCTGAAGGCTTGGGGCTGAATGCTTCGCAGGCGGGCTTGCTGACCACCTTGCCGGTGCTCTGCCTGGGCCTGTTTGCTCCCTTGGCGCCAGTGCTGGCGCGGCGCTTTGGCAGCGAGCGGGTGATTCTTGGCATCCTCGTCACCCTGGCGCTTGGCCTCGTGGTACGAAGTACCTTTGGGGCTGTCGGGGTGTTCCTCGGCAGCCTGATGGCAGGGGCCAGCATCGGCATTATCGGCGTATTGTTGCCAGGTATCGTCAAGCGCGACTTTCCGCAACACGCTGGCACGCTGACCGGTGTATACACCATGGCATTATCCCTGGGCGCGGCCATGGCCGCGGGTGCCACCGTGCCGTTGGCCCAGCATTTCGACGGCAGCTGGGCACTAGGGTTGGGCTTCTGGGTGCTGCCGGCTTTGCTGGCCATGCTGGTGTGGCTGCCACAGGCCCGTCAGGGGCATGGGCTGCACAGGGTGGCCTATCGCGTGCGAGGCTTGTGGCGTGACCCACTGGCCTGGCAGGTGACCCTGTATATGGGCCTGCAGTCATCACTGGCCTACATCGTGTTCGGTTGGTTGCCATCGATCCTGATCGGTCGCGGCCTCAGCCCTACCGAGGCAGGGCTGGTGCTGTCGGGGTCGGTAATCGTGCAGTTGATCAGCTCGCTCAGTGCCCCCTGGCTGGCCACCCGCGGCAAGGACCAGCGGCTGGCAATCGTGCTGGTCATGTCAGGTACGCTGGCGGGGCTGTTCGGTTGCCTGTATGCGCCACTTTCCGGGTTGTGGGGGTGGGCCATTGTGCTGGGCCTGGGGCAGGGCGGTACCTTTGCCCTGGCGCTGACCTTGATCGTGCTGCGCTCGAAAGATGCCCACGTGGCGGCGAACTTGTCGAGCATGGCCCAAGGGGTGGGTTATACCCTGGCCTCGATGGGGCCTTTCGCGGTGGGCCTGGTGCATGACCTGACCGGCGGCTGGGCGGCATTGGGTTGGATTTTTGCGGTACTGGGCGTTGGCGCCGTCGTGTTCGGGCTGGGTGCCGGGCGGGCACTGCAGGTGCAGGTGACCTGCGAAAAAGTCTGAGGCCTGTTTTTGCAGTACCGTCCTCTTGCCTGCCAAGAGGAGGGTACTGGCATAAGCCATCGGGGCAGATTATCGTGCAGTTTTCGAACCTAGGACGGACAAGCCCACAATGAGCGATGCCAACCGCGCCCTGATTACCCGTTTCTACCAGGCTTTCCAGCGCCTGGATGCCGACGCCATGCTGGCCTGCTACAGCAGCGATATCGTTTTCAGCGACCCGGTGTTCGGCACCCTGCGCGGCAAGGACGCAGGCGATATGTGGCGGATGCTCACCACCCGCGCCAAGAACTTCACCCTGACATTCGACAGCATACGTGCAGATGAGCACAGTGGCAGCGCGCACTGGGTGGCTACCTACCTGTTCAGCCAGACCGGCCGTGTTGTGGTCAACGATATTCAGGCACGCTTTGTCATGCGTGATGGGCTGATTTGCCAGCATGACGATACCTTTGACCTGTGGCGCTGGTCGCGGCAAGCGTTGGGTGTTCCTGGAATGCTGCTGGGGTGGTCGCCGCTGATGCAGAACAAGGTCCGCCTGCAGGCATTCAAGGGGTTGCGCGCATTCCAGCAGGCCCAGGGTGAGTGAAGTCGTCGAACCTGCCGTTGGTAAGCCCTGGTTTGTCTATCTGGTAAGGGCAGCCAATGGCTCGTTGTATTGCGGCATCAGCGATGACCCGCAGCGTCGGTTCGCCGCGCATCAGAAAGGGCAGGGCGCCCGCTATTTCAAGACCAGCCCGGCCCAGGCGCTGGTGTACGTGGAGCAGTGGCCGGACAAGGGCGCGGCGCTGCGCCAGGAGCGGTTGGTGAAGCGGCTGCGCAAGTCAGCGAAGGAGGCACTGGTGGCCTCCTTTGGCGGCTTGGGGGAAATCAGTCCTTGCGGCGCTTCAGCTGATCCACCAAGGTTGTCGGCAGCCCCTTGATGATCAAGGTCCCCGCCGCTTCGTCATACTCCACCTTGTCCCCCAGCAAATGTGCCTCGAAGCTGATCGACAGCCCCTCGGCACGCCCGGTGAAACGGCGGAACTGGTTGAGGGTGCGTTTGTCAGCAGGAATTTCCGGCGACAGGCCGTAGTCCTTGTTGCGGATGTGGTCGTAGAACGCTTTGGGGCGGTCTTCGTCGATCAGGCTGGACAGCTCTTCAAGCGTCACCGGCTCGCCCAGCTTGGTCTGGGTGGTGGCGTACTCGACCAGGGTCTGGGTCTTTTCGCGGGCGGATTCTTCCGGCAGGTCTTCGCTTTCGACGAAATCGCTGAAGGCCTTGAGCAGGGTACGGGTTTCGCCCGGGCCGTCGACGCCTTCCTGGCAGCCGATGAAGTCGCGGAAGTAATCCGACACCTTCTTGCCGTTCTTGCCCTTGATGAACGAAATATACTGCCTGGAGTTCTGGTTGTTCTTCCACTCCGACAGGTTGATGCGTGCTGCCAGGTGCAGCTGGCCAAGGTCGAGATGACGGGAAGGGGTCACGTCGAGCTCGGCATTCACCGCCACGCCTTCGCTATGGTGCAGCAGGGCGATCGCCAGGTACTCGGTCATGCCTTGCTGATAGTGGGCAAACAGGATGTGGCCGCCGGTGGACAGGTTGGACTCTTCCATCAGCTTCTGCAGATGCTCGACAGCCACGCGGCTGAAGGCGGTGAAGTCCTTTTCTTCATCCAGGTACTGCTTCAGCCAGCCGCTCAGCGGGTAGGCGCCCGATTCGCCGTGGAAAAAGCCCCAGGCCTTGCCTTGCTTGGCGTTGTAGCTGTCATTGAGGTCGGCCAGGAGGTTTTCGATGGCATCGGAGGCAGCCAGTTCGGAGTCGCGAGCATGCAGCACGGCGGGGCTGCCATCGGGCTTTTTGTCGATCAGGTGAACGATGCAATGACGGATTGGCATGGAATTCTCGGCGAGCTGCAAAAGTTGCCAAGTTTAACCTAGACCTGAGGTGATGCAGTGGCCGTATGTTGGCAGATATGTCGGTTGTTCGTTTTTTGTTCAATTTTGTGTGTTTTCAGCTGAAACCCCCGAAAAACCTGCATTTAATCAAAGTGCGAAGCGGATATTTATCCATTCATGTGGTAGTTTTGCGCGGTCTTGCGCCCCTCGTGTGCGCATTGCTGGCAGCATGCTGTCGTCGTGTCGAACCAAACGCCGATTTTCGTATCTACATACGCAATTGGCGCGGCCCTCCATTTCAAGGGGCTGGCCCGATAACGTCGTAGTCCGCTGCATAACCATCGAATTTGATAGGGAAGGAACACCACCATGGCATTGACCAAAGACCAACTGATTGCCGACATCGCCGAATCGATCGCCGCGCCAAAAGCCACCGCCAAGAACGCTCTGGAGCAACTGGGCCAGATCGTTGCCGACCAACTGGAAAACGGCGCTGAAATCACTCTGCCAGGCATCGGCAAGCTGAAAGTCTCCGAGCGTCCTGCCCGTACCGGCCGCAACCCTTCGACTGGCGCTGCCATCGAAATCGCTGCCAAGAAAGTCGTCAAGTTCGTTCCAGCCAAAGTGCTGACCGACGCTATCAACAAGTAATTGTTGTTTTGACGAAACCGCGCCCGGCTTGCCCGGGCGCGGTTTTTTCATGCCTGTGATTTACGCTGGGCGTGCCAGGCCTGGCGTGCGGCGTCGTCATGGAAGCTCCAGGCGACCATGCGGCTCTGTTTCTGCCCCTGGCCCATCTCGATGATGCGCACGGCCTTGGCGCCGGACTTCTTCAACGCGGCCTCGATGCCCGGCAGGTTGCTGGCCTTGGACACCAGGCTGGTGAACCACAGCACCCGTTCGGCGTACTGCACGCTTTCGCCAATCAACTGGGTGACAAAGCGGATTTCGCCACCTTCGCACCACAGTTCATTGTTCTGGCCACCGAAGTTCAGCACCGGCAGCTTGCGTTTGGGGTCCTGCTTGCCGAGGTTCTTCCATTTGCGCTGGCTGCCGCGGGTGGCTTCGTCGCGTGAGGCATGGAAGGGCGGGTTGCACAGGGTCAGGTCAAAGCGTTCGCCCTCCTGCAGCAGGCCGCTGAGGATGTGCGCTCGGTTGGCCTGCTGGCGCAGGGTAATGGCTTTGCCCAGGCCATTGGCCTGGACGATAGCCTTGGCCGAGGCCAGAGCCACGGGGTCGATGTCTGAACCGAGGAAGCGCCAGCGGTAGTCGCTGTGGCCCAGCAGTGGATAGATGCAGTTGGCCCCCACGCCGACGTCCAGCGCACGCACTTGGGCGCCCCTTGGGACGTCGCCAGCATTGTCATCGGCCAACAGGTCGGCGGCTACGTGGATGTAGTCGGCACGGCCAGGAATGGGCGGGCACAGGTAATCGGCTGGGATGTCCCAGTGCTGGATGCCGTACTGGGCCTTGAGCAGTGCACGGTTGAACACGCGGACGGCTTCGGGGTTGGCAAAGTCGATGCTGGGCTTGCCGTGGGGGTTGGTGATGGTGAAACGGGCCAGGTCAGGGTGGGCCTTGATCAGGCTGGGGAAGTCGTAGCGACCCTGGTGGCGGTTGCGCGGGTGCAGGGTGGGTTTGTTCGGGGTCATGGCAGTGTCCAGCCCTATACGAGCGGTGGCTTGAAGAACCTGGGGCTGCTACGCAGCCCTTTCGCGACACAAGGCCGCTCCCACAGGGTGGTGGCGCCTTGAAGGTTGGCGCCGTCCTGTGGGAGCGGCCTTGTGTCGCGAAAGGGCCGTGCAGCGGCCCCAACGGTCTCTCTAGTGATTACAGCGCTGAAATCCGCGCATGCTGCTCGGTGAAGTTGGCCAGGGCCTGTTCGGACTCGGCCAGCTTGGCGCGTTCCTTCTCGATCACCGCAGGCGGGGCCTTGTCGACGAAGGCTGCGTTGGACAGCTTGCCGCCAACACGTTGCACTTCACCTTGCAGACGCTGGATTTCCTTGTTCAGGCGCGCCAGCTCGGCATCCTTGTCGATCAGCCCGGCCATTGGCACCAGCACTTGCAGGTCACCGACCAGGGCGGTAGCGGACAGCGGCGCTTCGTCGGCATCACCCAGTACGGTGAACGACTCGACCTTGGCCAGCTTCTTGAGCAGCGCTTCGTTTTCCTGCAGGCGGCGCTGGTCGTCGGCGTTGGCGTTCTTCAGGAACAGCGGCAGCGGCTTGCCGGGGCCGATGTTCATTTCGGCGCGGATATTACGCAGGCCGACCATCAACTCTTTCAGCCACTCGATGTCGCCTTCGGCAGCGGCGTCAATGCGCGCTTCGTTGGCCACTGGCCATGGCTGCAGCATGATGGTCTTGCCGTCGATGCCGGCCAGCGGCGCGATGCGCTGCCAGATTTCTTCGGTGATGAACGGCATGAACGGATGCGCAAGACGCAGTGCCACCTCCAGCACGCGCACCAAGGTGCGGCGGGTGCCACGGGCGCGCTCTACCGGGGCGTTTTCGTCCCACAGTACCGGTTTGGACAGCTCCAGGTACCAGTCGCAGTACTGGTTCCAGATAAACTCGTACAGCGCCTGGCTGGCCAGGTCGAAGCGGAACTGCTCCAGCTGGCGGGTTACTTCGGCTTCGGTACGCTGAAGTTGCGAGATGATCCAGCGGTCTGCCAGCGACAGCTCGTAGGCTTCGCCGTTCTGGCCGCAGTCTTCACCCTTGTCCAGCACGTAGCGGGCAGCGTTCCAGATCTTGTTGCAGAAGTTGCGGTAGCCTTCGACGCGGCCCATGTCGAACTTGATGTCGCGGCCGGTCGAGGCCAGCGAGCAGAAGGTGAAGCGCAGGGCGTCGGTGCCGTAGCTGGCAATACCTTCGGGGAACTCGGCCTTGGTCTGCTTGGCGATCTTCTCGGCAAGCTTGGGCTGCATCATGCCGCTGGTGCGTTTTTCCAGCAGGGCGTCGAGGGTGATGCCGTCGACGATGTCCAGCGGGTCCAGCACGTTGCCCTTGGACTTGGACATCTTCTGGCCCTGGCCGTCACGTACCAGGCCGTGCACGTACACGGTCTTGAACGGTACCTGCGGGGTGCCATCTTCGTTCTTGATCAGGTGCATGGTCAGCATGATCATGCGCGCAACCCAGAAGAAGATGATGTCGAAGCCAGTCACCAGCACGTCGGTGGAGTGGAACTTCTTGAGGAATTCGGTCTGTTCCGGCCAGCCCAGGGTGGAGAATGTCCACAGGCCCGAGCTGAACCAGGTGTCGAGTACGTCGTCATCCTGACGCAGGACCACGTCGGCGCCCAGCTTGTGCTTGGCGCGTACTTCTTCCTCGTTGCGGCCAACGTAGACCTGGCCGGCCTCGTCGTACCACGCAGGAATGCGGTGGCCCCACCACAGTTGGCGGCTGATGCACCAGTCCTGGATATCGCGCATCCAGGAGAAGTACATGTTCTCGTATTGCTTGGGCACGAACTGGATACGGCCATCTTCCACGGCGGCGATGGCAGGCTCTGCCAGCGGCTTGGTGGAAACGTACCACTGGTCGGTCAGCCACGGCTCGATGACCGTGCCGGAGCGGTCGCCTTTCGGCACTTTCAGGGCGTGGTCGTCGATGCTGACCAGCAGGCCCTGGGCGTCCAGGTCGGCGACGATCTGCTTGCGCGCGACAAAGCGGTCAAGGTTGGCGTACTGGGCCGGCAGTTGGGTGTCGACCTGCTCGTTAACGCTGCCGTCGAGGTTGAAGGCCTGGGCGCTGGCCAGCACGAAGGCGTTCTTGTCGAAGATGTTCAGCAGCGGCAGGTTATGACGCTTGCCGACTTCGTAGTCGTTGAAGTCGTGGGCCGGGGTGATCTTCACGCAACCGGTACCGAACTCGGGGTCGCAGTAGTCATCGGCGATGATCGGGATGCGGCGGCCGACCAATGGCAGTTCGACGAATTTGCCGATCAGTGCCTGGTAGCGTTCGTCGTTCGGGTTGACGGCCACGGCAGCGTCACCCAGCAGGGTTTCCGGACGCGTGGTGGCAACTACCAGGTAGTCCTGGCCTTCGGCGGTCTTGGCGCCGTCGGCCAGCGGGTAGCGCAGGTTCCACAGGTGGCCTTTCTCGTCGTGGTTTTCCACTTCGAGGTCGGAGATGGCCGTGTGCAGCTTGGTGTCCCAGTTGACCAGGCGCTTGCCGCGGTAGATAAGGCCGTCTTCATGCAGGCGCACGAACGCTTCTTTAACCGCTTCGGAGAGGCCGTCGTCCATGGTGAAGCGCTCGCGGCTCCAGTCTACCGATGAGCCCAGGCGGCGAATCTGGCGGCTGATGTTGCCGCCGGACTGATCCTTCCATTCCCAGACTTTTTCCAGGAACTTTTCGCGGCCCAGGTCATGACGGTTCTGGCCTTTGGCTTCAAGTTGGCGCTCGACCAGCATCTGCGTGGCGATACCCGCGTGATCGGTACCCGGCTGCCACAGGGTGTCGCGGCCTTGCATGCGGCGGAAACGGATCAGGGCGTCCATGATCGCGTTGTTGAACCC
This sequence comes from Pseudomonas sp. CIP-10, assembly GCF_020911845.1. NCBI lineage: Bacteria > Pseudomonadati > Pseudomonadota > Gammaproteobacteria > Pseudomonadales > Pseudomonadaceae > Pseudomonas > Pseudomonas sp. CIP-10. The sequence continues at coordinate 1,157,183 of NZ_CP087160.1, forward strand.
GTGGCCCATGTGCAGGCTGCCGGTTACGTTCGGCGGCGGGATCATGATGGTGTAGGACTCGCCTGCACCTTGTGGAGCGAAATAGTTCTCGGACTCCCAGGTGTTGTACCAGGAAGTTTCGATTGCGTGCGGCTGGTAGGTCTTATCCATGCGCGGCGGGACCCTGTGCATTTATTCGGGAAAGCCGGGAAGTATAACCAAGCTGGGGGCCGCAGGCGACAAGCTGCTGACAACTGTGGGAACAGAGTCGCCTGCTTCGCGGGCAAGTCCGCTCTTACGGGCAAAGCGCAGGCTCAGAACCTGTGGGAGTGGGCGCGCCCGCGAAGCAGGCGACACCGTTGCCCGGTTCTACTCGGAACGCTTGATCAGCCGCTCGATCCGCGCATCCAGCCGGCGCTTGATTTCGTTCTCGATATGCGGGGTAAAGTCGTTGATCACGTCCTGCATGATCATCTGCGCTGCGGCGCGCAGCTCGCTTTCCAGGTGCAGCAGGGTGTCCTGGCGGCGGGTCTGCGGGTCGTCCTCGGGTTCGGCAGCTACAGGTTCGGCGCGCGCCGCGGGGTCGCTGGCGGCTTCGTCCAGCAGCAACGGAATCTGCTCTACCGTCTCGGTCAGCAGCGGCGGTTGCAGGTCGGCGTCGCCAAGCAGCTGACGGATCGACTCGAGGTCATCGAGCAGATGGGCGGAATCGGGCAAAGGGGAGGGCTTGTCCATCGTCGTCAAAGTCGCTGTAAGCGGTGGTCTTGCAGAGCATAGCCCTGTTCACGGTAGAAACGGAATCGCTCACGGGCTGATTGGCGGATAGCCGGCTCTTCAACAACGATTTCGGCCACCCGCTCGAACTGCCCGACAAAGCCCGGCACGCTGGCGCCGAGGTTGATCAGCAGGCCGTGGTGCTCGCCGGCGTTGTCAGCCAGGCCCAGAACCACGTCAGCATCGGCATGCACCTCGGCGAGGTCGTGGGGCACGAAGGCCTCGCCCTTGAAGCGCCACAAGCGTTGGTCCAGTTCACTGCGCTGTTCTGCATCCTGGCAGTGCAAATAGACCTGGTGGCCAAGGCGCCAGGCCTTCTCGCACAGCTTGCAGGCGAAATCGAGCCGCGCCGACAGCGAGTCGGTGGGCAGAATGTAGAAGTCGACTTTGCTCATGGTGGGAATCGCCGGCCGGTGGCGCGCAAGGCACCACCGGCTTCACGGCTTCAGGCGCCAGCGCGGTCCAGCAGGTACTGGGTCAACAGAGGTACCGGGCGGCCAGTGGCGCCCTTGTCCTTGCCGCCACTGACCCAGGCGGTGCCGGCGATGTCCATGTGCGCCCAGTTGTAGGCTTTGGCGAAGCGCGACAGGAAGCAACCCGCGGTGATCGTACCGGCCTTCGGCCCACCGATGTTGCCCATGTCGGCGAACGGGCTGTCCAGCTGCTCCTGGTATTCATCGAACAGCGGCAGCTGCCAGGCACGGTCGTCGGCGCGCTTGCCGGCATCGAGCAACTGCCCGACCAGGTCGTCGTTATTGCCCATCAGGCCGGAGGTGTGGCTGCCCAGGGCGACGATGCAGGCGCCGGTCAGGGTGGCGATGTCGATCACCGCCTGCGGCTTGAAGCGCTCGGCGTAGGTCAGGGTGTCGCACAGCACCAGGCGGCCTTCAGCGTCGGTGTTGAGGATTTCCACGGTCTGGCCGCTCATGGTGGTGACGATGTCACCTGGGCGGGTGGCGCCGCCGCTTGGCATGTTCTCGGCGCAGGCCAGCAGGCACACCAGGTTGATCGGCAGCTGCAGCTCGAGCACTGCACGCAGGGTGCCGAACACGCTGGCGGCGCCGCACATGTCGTACTTCATTTCATCCATGCCGGCGCCTGGCTTGAGGCTGATGCCGCCGGTGTCGAAGGTAATGCCTTTACCCACCAGCACGAATGGCTTGTCGGCCTTTTTGCCGCCCTGGTAATTGAGCACGATCAGGCGTGGCGGCTGGTCGCTGCCCTGGCCCACGGCGTAGAACGCGCCCATGCCCAGGTCCTTGATCTTTTTCTCGTCCAGCACTTCAACCTTGAGGGCCTTGTGCGCCTTGCCCAGTTCCTTGGCCTGTTCGGCCAGGAAGCTTGGGTGGCAAAGGTTGGGTGGCAGGTTGCCGAGGTCACGGGTGAAGGCCATGCCGCTGGCGATGGCGCTGGCATGCTTGACCGCACGCTCGACTTCGGCCTGGCCGGCTTTGTCGGCCAGCAGGGTGACCTTTTTCAGCGCACGCGGCTCGGCTTTCTGGCTTTTGAAACGGTCGAACACATATTCGCCGTCCAGCAGGGTTTCGGCCAGCAGGCGGTATTTGCCGTAATGGGCGTCGCGGTTGCTGACCGCGATATCGTCCAGGGCCAGTACTGCGTCAGCGCCGTTCAGGCCCTTGAGCACGCCAGCGACACTGGCCACCAGTTTGCGCCAGGCGCGGTCGCCCAAGGCTTCTTCCTTGCCGCTACCCACCAGCAGCACGCGCTCGGCCTTCAGGCCCGGGAGGTTCTGTAGCAGCAGGGTCTGGCCCGGCTTGCCGGCCAGGTCGCCGCGCTTGAGCACGGCGCTGATGGCGCCTTCGCTGGCCTGGTCGACAGCCTTGGCAACAGCGCCGAGCTTGCGGTTTTCACCTACCGGAAGGACCAGTGTGGCGGTTTTTACGGATGCAGCAGCTACGCTTTTTACAACCAGTTCCATGTCAGGATCCCCGAATGATCGATACGAATGGCGCTGTGTGTTCCAGCGCTCTGGACGGGCCTGGCCGCGTCGTCGCGCACCAGCGGAAAAGCTGCCAGTTTGAGCCTGTGGCAAGCGTGCTGACAACCCCGTTGTGCACCTTCGTACGCGGCCAAGTGACAGGGGCGGTCAATCACAGGATAATGCGCGCACTTTACATGGAGGTTCGCCTTTGGCGAACCGGCATTGGTCTTGGATGTACTAAGTCATTGTTTGGCGCCATTGCATGGCAGTCCGCCCTGACAACCCAGGAGTGTCTGGTTTGATCGTCTTTCGTTATCTGTCCCGCGAGGTCCTGGTCACCTTGAGCGCCGTCAGCGCTGTGCTGTTGGTGATCATCATGAGCGGGCGCTTCATCAAGTACCTGGCCCAGGCTGCCCAGGGCGTGCTCGACCCTGGCGTGTTGTTCCTGATCATGGGCTTCCGCTTGCCAGGCTTCCTGCAACTGATCCTGCCTCTGGGGCTGTTCCTCGGCATCCTCCTGGCTTACGGGCGCCTGTACCTGGAAAGTGAGATGACCGTGCTGTCGGCCACTGGCATGAGCCAGCAGCGCCTGCTGGGCATGACCATGGCGCCGGCTGCCCTGGTTGCCCTGCTGGTGGCCTGGTTGAGCCTGAGCCTGGCCCCGCTGGGCGTGGCCCAGGTGCAGCAGATCATCAGCCAGCAGGATGCCCTGACCGAGTTCGACACCTTGGTGCCGGGCCGCTTCCAGACCTTGCGTGATGGTTCGCGGGTAACCTATACCGAGCAATTGTCGGATGACCGCATCAACCTGGGCGGGGTGTTCATCTCCGAGAAGCGCTTCAATCAGGACAAGACCAAGGACCGCGCCCCCTCGGTGCTGGTCGCCGAGAAGGGCCACCAGGAAATCCAGGCCGACGGCAACCGCTACCTGGTGCTGGAAAACGGTTACCGCTACGACGGCAACCCGGGCCAGGCCGACTACCGCGCCATCAAATATGACACCTACGGCGTGCTGCTGCCCAAGCCGGAAGTCGCCGAGGAAGTGACCGAGCGCGAAGCTATTCCCACCGTCGAACTGATCGGCAAGGAGGGCCTGCGTGAGCGCGCCGAGCTGCAATGGCGGCTGTCGCTGCCGATCCTGGTGTTCGTCGTCACCCTGCTGGCGGTGCCGCTGTCGCGGGTCAACCCGCGCCAGGGCCGTTTCCTCAAGCTGCTGCCGGCAATTCTTCTGTACATGGCCTACCTGACAATGCTGATTTCCGTACGCGGCGCCCTCGAGAAGGGCAAACTGCCGATCGCCCTGGGCATGTGGTGGGTACACGGCTTGTTCCTGCTGATAGGCCTTGGCCTGATGTATTGGGAGCCGCTGCGCCTCAAACGCGCCGCCCGCCGTGCGGAGGTGGCCCATGGCTAAGCTCGATCGCTACATCGGCCAGAGCGTGCTGCTGGCCATTCTGGCCGTGCTGGGGATCATCCTCGGCCTGGCTTCGCTTTTCGCCTTCATCGATGAGATGGGCGACCTGAGTGACACCTATACGGTGCTGGAGGCAGGCAACTTTGTCCTGCTTACCGCACCTCGGCGGCTGTATGAAATGCTGCCAATGGCCGCCCTGATCGGTTGCCTGATCGGCTTGGGCAGTCTGGCCAGCAGCAGCGAGCTGACCATCATGCGTGCGGCCGGCGTGTCCATCGGTCGTATCGTCTGGGCGGTGATGAAACCCATGCTGGTGCTGATGCTGGTGGGGCTGCTGATTGGCGAATATGTGGCACCGGTGACCGAGAACAAGGCTCAGGCCGACCGTTCCCTGGCCCAAGGTGGTGGTGAAGCACAAAGTTCCAAACGTGGCATGTGGCACCGCCAGGGCGAGGAGTATGTGCACATCAACGCCGTACAGCCCAATGGCCTGCTGCTGGGCGTGACGCGCTACCGCTTCGACAGCGAGCGCAAGATTGTCACCTCGAGCTTTGCCCGCCGTGCGCAGTACCAGAACGACCACTGGTTGCTCGCTGATGTGCGTACCACCTATTTCCGTGGCGACCACACCGAGGTGGTCAACGCGCCGGAGGAGCGCTGGGATGTTTCGCTCACCCCAGAACTGCTCAATACCGTGATCCTCGCGCCGGAGTCGCTTTCGATTACCGGCTTGTGGGACTACATCCACTACCTGTCTGACCAGGGCCTGAACAACTCCCGATACTGGCTGGCATTCTGGACCAAGGTGTTGCAGCCGATGGTAACGGCGGCCCTGGTGCTGATGGCGATCTCGTTCATCTTTGGCCCGCTGCGTTCGGTTACCCTTGGTCAGCGCGTGTTCACGGGTGTGCTGGTGGGCTTCGTGTTTCGCATTGGCCAGGACCTGCTCGGGCCTTCGAGCCAGGTATTCGGCTTCCCACCGCTGCTGGCGGTGGTGATACCGGCGGGCATCTGTGCCTTGGCCGGTGTGTGGTTGTTGCGCCGGGCAGGGTAATAGCCAGAGCTGCACAAGAAAGCCGACCTCAGGGTCGGCTTTTTCATGGCTGTTTATCTGGCCCGGCCCGTTCGCGGGTAAACCCGCGCCTACAAGTATCGCGCGGGCGTCAGGAAAGGGCCCGAACCGGCAACGCCAATCCTCTGGCTCATTTCTTCTGTTTAGGTACCCGCACCAACTGGCTTTCCGAATAGATGTCATGCCAACCACGCTTGCGCTTGTCGATCAGCACCCAGAAAAAACCCAGCCCCAGGCACAGCCACGAGGCAATCGACACGACGAACCGCAAGAGCGCCTGCCACAGGCTGATGGCCGAGCCATCGGCATTCTGCACCCGAACGCCCCATACCTGCATACCCAGCGTCTGCCCACCGTGGGTCCAGAACTTGGCAAAGAAGCCGAACAGGGCAAACAGCAGTACCGTAGACAGCAATGGGTCGCCATCCAGTGCACCGGCCTCGGTCAGCTCGCGCATACGTGCTTCGCCGATGATCGACATCTGAATCATCTTGTAGGCGCCGGCGGTCACGATCAGCAGCGCGGTGCACAGTAGAAAGTCATAGAACATCGCTGCCAGGCGCCGGCCCAGGCCGACCGGCGGAAAATCACCCTGGGGTGTGAGCAGAGGCTTGGACATGCAGGACAGCTCCAGAAGACGAGCCTGCTATTCTACGGGCAAAAAAAAACCCCTGCACTTGGCAGGGGCTTTTCAAAGTCTGGCGCTGGATCAGACAGGTTGAACCTTGTCAGCCTGCATGCCTTTCTGGCCCTGAACTGCTTCAAAGGTAACCTTCTGGCCTTCTTTCAGGCTTTTGAAGCCGCTACCTTCGATAGCGCGGAAGTGCACGAACAGATCCGGACCGCTTTCTGGGGTGATGAAGCCGTAACCTTTTTCGTCATTGAACCACTTGACGGTACCGTTCTGACGCTCAGCCATTGTCTTATTTCCTATGAAGCTTAAATTTTGATGACAGTTTCTTTCGCACTTTTTTGTAAGCGAAAGATTACTGGGCTGGGTTGCAGGAAGTAAGAGACGTCGAACGGGTTGTAGCAAATCTCGGCTACTGGCCCAGGTCACGAACTGTTGCGACCCATGCAAACACAGTGCAGTGACTCTACGCCAACTCCCGAGCGAAAAACAAGCCCTTGGTCGTATGGAAAACTGGCCGCTTGCCGATAACCGACCGATTTGTCGGAAACGGCATGGCGCCTGGCCTGGCGCCATGTTCAAAAGTTATTGGGCAGGTTCGAAAACGAATATGTCGACGCTGCCCAAAACCTTCACAAAGCTGTTTCAGCCACGGTAGTAACGTGGTGTCACGAAAGGCATTTTGCTGACTTTCAAGGCCACCTTCTTTCCACGCACCACGGCAAACAGTGCGGTGTCGAGTGCAGCATGTTCACTATCGATATAACCCATTGCGACAGGTGCGGCGAGTGTCGGGCCAAAGCCCCCGCTGCACACTTTGCCTACCGCTTTATCGTTTGCGTCGACAATGTCCGCACCTTCACGAACAGGCGTACGCTCCTGCGGCAACAGGCCGACACGTTTGCGCTCAACACCATCGCGCACGTGGGCGAAGATCGTCTCGGCACCCGGGAAGCCGGCAGCGCGTGCACCCTCGGCACGGCGCACCTTGGAAATTGCCCACAGCAGGCTGGCTTCGATCGGCGTAGTCTCGCTGTTCATGTCGTGGCCATACAGGCACAGGCCAGCTTCCAGGCGCAGCGAGTCGCGTGCGCCCAAGCCGATCGGCTGTACTTCCGGCTCGGCCAGCAGGCGGCGAGCCAGGGCGTCGGCAGCGTTGACCGGTACCGAGATCTCGTAGCCGTCTTCGCCGGTGTAGCCCGAGCGGCTGACGAAGCAGTCCACACCCAGCAGTGTTACTCGGCGGAACTGCATGAAGGTCATGCCGGCCACTTCTGGAGCCAGGCGTTCCAGCACCTTGACTGCAGCCGGGCCTTGCAGGGCGAGCAGGGCACGCTCCTCGAACAGCGGCTGCACCTCGCAACGGTTGCCAATGTGGGATTGCAGGTGAGCCAGGTCCTGCTCCTTGCAGGCGGCGTTGACTACCAGGAACAGGGTGTCCTCGCCCAGGTTGGCCACCATCAGGTCGTCGAGAATGCCGCCTTGCTCATTGGTGAACATGGCATAACGCTGCATGCCCACCGGCAGGTCGATGATGTCCACCGGTACCAGGCTTTCCAGCGCCTTGGCGGCGTCAGCGCCACGCAGAACGATCTGGCCCATGTGCGAGACGTCGAACAGGCCGGCCTGTTCGCGGGTGTGCAGGTGTTCCTTGAGCACGCCCAGCGGGTACTGCACCGGCATGTCGTAGCCGGCGAACGGCACCATGCGTGCACCCAGTTCCAGGTGCAAGGCATGCAGTGGGGTCTTGAGCAGTGTTTCGGACATCGATGACTCCTTGCTGTCATTGTTGGGTCAACATTCGATGATGTTGACGGCCAGGCCGCCACGGGCGGTCTCTTTGTATTTGCTTTTCATGTCGGCGCCGGTCTGGCGCATGGTGCGGATGACCTTGTCCAGCGACACGTAGTGCTGCCCGTCGCCGCGCAGGGCCATGCGTACCGCGTTGATGGCCTTCACCGAGCCCATGGCATTGCGCTCGATACAGGGCACCTGTACGAGGCCGCCGATCGGGTCGCAGGTCAGGCCCAGGTTGTGTTCCATGCCTATTTCGGCTGCGTTCTCCACCTGCTGCACGCTACCGCCCATCACTTCGCACAGCGCACCGGCGGCCATCGAACAGGCAACGCCGACCTCGCCCTGGCAGCCCACTTCGGCCCCGGAGATGGAGGCGTTTTCCTTGTACAGGATGCCGATGGCTGCGGCGGTGAGCAGAAAGCGCACCACCCCGTCCTCGCTGGCACCGGGGACGAAGCGCATGTAGTAGTGAAGGACTGCCGGGACGATGCCCGCTGCACCATTGGTAGGGGCGGTGACCACACGACCGCCGTAGGCGTTTTCCTCGTTCACCGCCAAGGCGTAGAGGTTGACCCAGTCGAGCACTGACAGGGCATCACGCAGGCTGGCTTCCGGGTGGCCGCTCAGTTGGCGGTACAGGGCCGGTGCGCGGCGTTTGACCTTGAGCCCTCCCGGTAATATGCCCTCATGCTGGCAACCTGCCGCGACGCAATCTTGCATCACCTGCCAGATGCGCAGCAGCCCGGCTCGGGTTTCTGCTTCAGGGCGCCAGGCGGTCTCGTTGGCCAGCATGACCTGGCTCACCGACAGGTCATGCGCGGTGCAGTGGCCGAGGAGCGCCTTGGCGGTCTTGAACGGATAGGCCAGCACCGTGGTGTCTTCGACGATGCGGTCATGGCCGGCAGCGTCCTCGTCGACCACGAAACCACCGCCTACCGAGTAATACTCGCGGCTTCGGATTTGCAGGCCTGCGTCGTCGAAGGCGCGAAATATCATGCCGTTGGGGTGGTAGTCCAACGGCTTGCGGATCATCGCCAGGTGCTGCTTTTCGATAAACGCAATGCTGTGTTCGCCCAGCAGGTTGATGCGTCCGCTGTCGCGGATGACCTGCAGGCGGGCGGGAATGCTGTCGGTGTCGATAATGTCCGGGTGTTCGCCTTCAAGGCCCAGCAGCACGGCTTTGTCACTGCCGTGGCCTTTGCCTGTGGCGCCCAGTGAGCCATACAGCTCGGCTTTGACGCTGGCAGTGCGGGCCAGCAGGCCGTCACGGCGCAGCCCTTCGGCAAACCGCGCAGCGGCGCGCATCGGGCCGACCGTGTGGGAGCTGGAGGGGCCGATGCCGATCTTGAACAGGTCGAAGACGCTCAGTGACATGTTGACCTCCTGCCAGTTTGTTGGGCGGACGTTGAGCCCTGTAGGCGCGGGTTTATCCGCGAATGCGGTGGTATTGCCACCCTCGCATTCGCGGGTAGACCCGCGCCTACACAGAGCCCGCCACTCAAGCCAGGTGGCGGGGAGGGGCTATCAGGCGTCCTGATAGCTCTCGATCGACGGGCAGGCGCACACCAGGTTGCGGTCGCCGAACACGTTGTCGACCCGGCCGACCGGCGGCCAGTACTTGCCTTCCACCAGGCTCGCCAGGGGGTATACCGCCTGCTCGCGGCTGTAGCCATGGGTCCATTCGCCAACCAGCTCAGCCGCAGTGTGCGGTGCGTTTTTCAGCGGGTTGTCGTCCTTGTCCAGGCTACCGTCCTCCACCGCGCGGATTTCTTCGCGGATCTGGATCATCGCGTTGCAGAAGCGGTCCAGTTCTTCTTTGGACTCGCTTTCGGTCGGTTCGATCATCAGCGTGCCAGCCACCGGGAAGGACATGGTCGGGGCGTGGAAGCCAAAGTCGATCAACCGCTTGGCCACGTCGTCGACACTGATGCCGCTGGTGTCCTTCAGTGGGCGCAGGTCGAGAATGCACTCGTGAGCCACCAGGCCGTTACCGCCGGTATACAGAACAGGATAGTGCTCTTCCAGGCGGCGGGCGATGTAGTTGGCGTTGAGGATTGCCATCTGCGAGGCACGTTTGAGGCCGGCACCGCCCATCATGCGGATATACATCCATGTGATGGGCAGGATGCTGGCGCTACCGAACGGCGCAGCGCATACCGCGCCTTGGGTGTTTTCCAGCTGTGCATGGCCTGGCAGGAACGGCGCCAGGTGCGACTTGACGCCAATCGGGCCTACGCCCGGGCCACCACCACCGTGCGGGATGCAGAAGGTCTTGTGCAGGTTCAGGTGGGAAACGTCGCCGCCGAACTTGCCGGGTGCGCACAGTCCGACCATGGCGTTCATGTTGGCGCCGTCGATGTACACCTGGCCACCGTTGTCGTGGATGATCGCGCAGATTTCGCCGATCGCTTCCTCGAACACGCCGTGGGTCGACGGGTAGGTGATCATGATTGCGGCCAGGCGCTCGCGGTGCTCGATGGCTTTGGCGCGCAGGTCCTCGACATCGACGTTGCCACGGGCGTCACAGGCGGTAACCACGACACGCATGCCAGCCATGTGTGCGGTGGCCGGGTTGGTGCCATGGGCCGACGACGGGATCAGGCAGATATCGCGGTGGCCTTCACCCCGGCTGCGGTGGTAGGCGCGGATCGCCAACAGCCCGGCGTATTCGCCCTGCGAGCCGGCGTTGGGCTGCAGCGACACGGCATCATAGCCAGTGGCCGCGCACAGCATGGCCTCCAGTTCGGTGGTCATCTGCAGGTAGCCCTGGCTCTGCTCGGCCGGGGCGAATGGGTGCAGGTTGCCGAACTCGGCCCAGGTGACCGGGATCATCTCGCTGGCGGCGTTCAGCTTCATGGTGCACGAGCCCAGCGGAATCATGCTGCGGTCCAGCGCCAGGTCCTTGTCGGCCAGGCGGCGCAGGTAGCGCATCAGCTCGGTTTCGCTGTGGTAGCGGTTGAATACCGGGTGTTCGAGGATGGCCGACTGGCGCAGCAGGGCGGCAGGCAGCAGGGAACCGGTGCTGGCGGCCAGTGCGGTGAAGTCAGGCTGTGCCTGCTCGCCACCCAACAGCTGCCACAGCGATTCGACGTCAGCCTGAGTGCTGGTTTCGTCCAGAGACAGGCCCACATGGGCGGCATCGATCTGGCGCAGGTTGATGCCCTGGGCGCGTGCCTTGTCATGCAGGCTGGCGGTGGCAGTGCCGGTGGCCAGGGTCAGGGTATCGAAGGCGCTGGCGCCCACCACTTGTACGCCCAGCGCCTTCAGGCCGGCGGCGAGGATCGCGGTCAGGGCATGGGTGCGCTCGGCAATGCGCTTGAGGCCGGCAGGGCCGTGGTACACGGCGAACATGCTGGCGATGTTGGCCAGCAGCACCTGGGCGGTGCAGATGTTGCTGGTGGCCTTTTCGCGGCGGATGTGCTGCTCGCGGGTCTGCATGGCCAGACGCAGGGCGGTTTTGCCGAAGCGGTCGATCGACACGCCGACCAAGCGGCCAGGCATGTCGCGCTTGAACGCGTCGCGGGTGGCGAAGTAAGCCGCGTGCGGGCCACCGAAGCCCAGTGGCACGCCGAAGCGCTGGGCGCTGCCGATGGCCACGTCGGCGTCGAACTCGCCCGGTGGGGTCAGCAGGGTCAGGGCCAGCAGGTCTGCTGCTACGGCGACCAGGGCGTTGGCCGCGTGGAAGCGCTGCACGACCTCGCTGTAGTCGAACACTTCACCGTTGCTGGCCGGGTATTGCAGCAGGGCGCCGAAGAAGGCGCTGACGTCGCCCAACTCGCGTTCGTCGCCAACCACAACCTCGATACCCAGCGGCTCGGCACGGGTGCGCAGCACGTCAAGGGTTTGCGGGTGACAATGCACGGAGGCGAAGAAGGCATGGCTGGACTTGTTCTTCGACAGGCGCTTGCAGAAGGTCATGGCCTCGGCCGCAGCAGTGGCTTCGTCGAGCAAGGAGGCGTTGGCGATAGGCAGGCCAGTGAGGTCGCTGATCAGGGTCTGGAAGTTCAGCAGCGCTTCCAGGCGGCCCTGGGAAATTTCTGGCTGATACGGGGTGTAGGCGGTGTACCAGGCCGGGTTTTCCAGCAGGTTGCGCAGGATCGGTGCCGGGGTGTGGGTGTTGTAGTAGCCCTGGCCGATGTAGCTTTTGAACAGCTGGTTCTTGCTGGCGATGGCCTTGAGTGCGGCGAGTGCGTCGGCCTCGCTCTGGCCGTCGTGCGAGCCAAGCACGCTGGTGCCTTTGATGCTGTCGGGGATGACCGCAGCGGTCATGGCGTCCAGCGAGTCGAAGCCCAGTGCAGTGAGCATGGCCTGTTCGTCAGCGGCGCGCGGGCCTATGTGACGGGCGATGAATTCGTTGGCGGTGCCGAGGTTGATGGTCATGGTGGGATTCCTCAGGCGTCGTCGTTGGCTTTGAGCAGGCGGTCGTAGGCGTCCTGGTCGAGCAGAGCGGTGACGGCTTCTGCATCGGCAGGGATGAAGCGGAAGAACCAGCCTTCGCCCATCGGGTCTTCGTTGACCAGTTCCGGGCTGTCTTCAAGCTGGCCGTTGACCTCGACCACTTCACCCGTCAGTGGCATGTACACGCCGCTGGCGGCCTTGACCGATTCGACGGTGGACGCTTCGCTGCCTTTCTCATACTGCTGCAACTCTGGCAGTTGCACGAAAACCACGTCGCCCAGGGCATTCTGGGCGTAGGCGGTGATGCCCACGGTGACGCTGCCATCGGCTTCGACGCGCAGCCATTCGTGATCTTCAGTGAAACGCAACTCGCTCATGGGGAATCCTCGGGAAGCAGGGCGTTGGGGGCGCGGTGGCGCCGCGCTCTTAGGGTAGGATTCCCTTAGCAATAATGCGGCCAACCTATAAAACTTCTTATTTATCAATATGTTACGTAAATAAGCGGAGAAGCCGTATTTTTTGTATGGAATGATATCGTTACAGGTGCTCATGGGAGGAAAAGGGTTTGAGCATCAAACCCTTGTGCACCCACGTCGAGGAGGGTGTGTATCGTTTTCGTTGCGACGTATTGAAAACGATACACATGGTGTCCGGCAGGCCTGGTGCCAATGGCCTCCGGTCATCTCACTTTCAGCAAATGATCCAGCGAAAACGCGCCGGCGCCACGGGCGACCAGGAGCAGCAAGAGCCCTGCCCAGGTCAGGTGGGTGGGCCACGCATCGGGGTAGACGAACACTTCGATCACCAACGTCATGCCCAGCAGTGCCAGCGCTGATAGCCGGGTCATCAGCCCGAGCACCAGCAATAGCGGGAACAAGTGCTCAGCGTAGGCGGCCAGGTGCGCTGCAAGCCAGGGTGAGAGTAGCGGCAGCGCGTACTCGGTGCGGAACAGCTCATAGGTGCTGGGTGTAAGGGTGAGGAAACCCTCCACTTTGGTGCGTCCGGAAAGAAAGAATACCGAGGCGATCCCGAACCGGGCGACCAGGCACAACAGGTCATCGCTCAAACGGTGCTCGAGGCTCTGTGCAATGTGGTTCCAGGCGCGCCGCAGGCTGCTGGCCGGGGGCGTGAAGTCGGCACTAGCCATGAGGGTGTTCTCCTGTGAAGGCGAGTGGGCGAAAAGCCTGGGCTGTCATCAGGCGCCCGAGCATCTCGGTGAAATCCAGGTCGGTTTCAGCGTGTTGCGCCAGTTCCGAGGCCTGCATCAGCGACTGTCCGGCCGCACAGGCCTTGAGAAACGCATGGCCACCTTTCCCCAGCGGCTGATGGGATACGCCATCAGCGGTGCCGACAAACAGCACCCCTTCGCCCACCCATGGCTGGTCATGGGGCCACGCAACCTGCTCGCGGGCGCAGCGCCACAGGGTGTACACAGGATGCGCTTCGCACCAGTACCAGCGAGCACTGGCACGGGGGGGCAAGCAACCGTGATCAAGATCACTGGGGGTCATGCCTGCCAGTTCGACAAGGTTCAGGCACGTTTCGTACGGCGCGCTGAAGGCTTCTGTCCAATGCAGGTCCAGGCGGGCGACATCCGCCAGATACGGCACAGCGTGCTGTGACTGAATGTCTTCGAGGAAATCCGGGAAGGTTGCGCCATAGCAGATCAGCCGGGGATCGCTGGGGGGGAATTGCCGCGCGTAAACTGCCGCGGCCTCATCCATCCAGGCGCGCCCGACGAGTGTGCACACGCTCGGAAAGTTTGCGCGCAGCGCATCCACGCAGCCGGCCAGCACCGTGTTGCGATAAACCGCGAACGCCGCCTGTTCGGTCACTCCCGAAAGCTGGGGAGCAGGACGGGAATAGAGTGCCTCGATGAACGCGTGCTGGAACTGACCAAGGGAAAGGTTCATGGCAATACACCCGGGCAAGTCATGATCGACTGTGCGATGGACCGTTCAGCAAGCAGCTCGGTGAACGGGGGAAGCTTGTCGTCACGTTCAATGAGTGTCGGGCGCGGGCCGACACGGGAAACCAGTTGGCGGTACAGCGCCCACACAGGCTCGGCCACCTGTGCATCATGAGAGTCGATCAACAGGCTGCCTTGGTCATCATCGCTGTGCCCGGCCAGATGAACTTCTGTGATGGCTTGCGCTGGAAAGCGGTCCAGGTAGGCAGTTGCCGAAAACCCCAGATTGTGAGCACTCACATAGACGTTGTTGATGTCCAGCAGCAGGCCACAACCGGTGCGACGTGTCAGTTCGTCAAGAAAGTCGATCTCGTCCCAGTCATGGCCCTGCAGCTGCAAGTAATGACTGGGGTTTTCGATGGATATACGCCGGCCCAATACCTCCTGGCATCGCTGGATGTTTTCAGCGATGCGCTGCAGGGCTTCGTTGCTGCGGGGAAATGGCAGCAGGTCTGGATGGTAGTGCCCCTGCCAGGTGGACCAGGCCAGGTGCTCTGACACAAGTACCGGTTCGATCTGATCGCACAGTGCGCGCAGACGCTGCAAATGGTCCTGATCGGGGGGCGCGTCAGCCGCAAGCGAAAGTGCTACACCATGCAATGAGACCGGGTGAAGTGCTGCGATTCGGTTCAGCCAGGCAAGGCGAGGGCCACCGACCATGTAGTTCTCCGGGTGAACCTCAAACCAGAGCCCTTCGAGATTGCACGCCAGCGCCTGGTCGTAGTGCTCGGCCTTCAGGCTGATTCCGGCGCCCATTCGTGCGTCTGCGTTCATGGTCGGTTTCCCCTGATCAAGACTTTTGAGGTGTCAGCGAGCCCATGCCGGCAGGTGTCTTGATCGATGTGCAGGTGCCGGCGGGGACGTTTTTCCAGTGCATGCCGTCGTAGTCCTTCTTCGCACTGCCGGCGCAGCTGGTACCGGCGCCGGCCTTGCAATCGTTCTTTCCTGCCATGGCGACGCCGTAGCATTTCTCCATGGCAGCGCCACTGCCTGCGGGTTGCGTGCTGTCGGCCGCCATGGCAACGCCTGCAAGCGAGGCGAGAGCGAGTGCTGCAGTGGTGAGGGCGAGGGTTTTCATGGGTCAATCTCCTGAGAATGTGGCCGTGGTCTTTACCGGCGGCTCATGGAGTAGTTCGTGCCTTGCGTAAAACGGGTTACAGCCTTGGAAGAAATTTTTTCAGGGCGTGTCTTCACGACCTGATGTTGAAGCCAAGGGCATGGCATATTTGCAGCACCTGCGTGCCACACGCCGGGAGCGGATGAATCAAGTCAATTGTATTCAGGGTGTAACCCAGGCGACCCATGCAGCGAACTAACTCACAGGATGAGCTCGAGGCTCGCGAGGCCCGGTTGAAAGCACTGTTGCTTCGGGGGCTGACAGGCGACCAGCTGGCCTATCAGGATTTTCTTGGCACGCTTGCGCTGCATGTACGTGCGTTTCTGCGCAGCCGTCTGAGCAGGCGCCCGGCCGAGATAGAGGACATGGTGCAGGATGTGCTGCTGGCGGTGCATAACGCGCGCCACACGTACCAGCCGCAGCAGCCGTTGACCGCCTGGGTGCAGGCGATCGCCCGTTACAAGCTGGCGGATCATCTGCGAAGTGTTTCACGTCGCGACGCCCGGCATGATGTGCTGGACGATGATGCGCAACTGTTTGCCGTCTCGGAGGTTGAATCAGCCGAGGCCAGCCGAGACCTGACCAAGCTGCTCAAGCAACTGCCAGAGCGGCAGCGACTGCCGATTGTTCATGTCAAGCTGGAGGGGTTGTCCGTCGAGGAGACGGCACAACTTACCGGGCTTTCCAGTTCAGCGGTAAAGGTGGGGATACATCGAGGTCTGAAAGCGCTATCCAGGCTGATTGGAGGAGCCAACAACCATGAAGACTGACGATTTGATCGCCTTGCTGGCTGCAGGCGAAGGGCCAGTACCGCGCCACGCCGTTTGCAATCGGATGGCAGTGGCTGTGCTGGGCGGGCTGACCGCCGCACTGCTGCTGACAATTACCCTTTACGGTGTACGCAGTGATATCACAGAGGTCGCACAAACCCCGTTGTTCTGGGGCAAAGTCGCCTTTCCAACCAGCTTGGCGTTGATCGGGCTGTGGTTGACGAGCCGCTTGGCCAGGCCAGGAGGGAAGGGCGCTGCAGGCTGGAAGATGCTTGGCTTGCCACTGCTGCTGGTCTGGTGCGGGGCGGCGGTCAGCATCGCCGGGGCGCCTGTGGAGGCGCGCGCCGACCTGTTGTTCGGGCGCACATGGCGTACCTGCGCACTGAATATCACGTTGCTGTCGGTGCCGGCCTTTGTCACCGTGTTCTGGGCACTGAAAGGTCTGGCGCCCACCCGGTTACGGCAAGCGGGCGCTGCCGGTGGCCTGCTGGCGGGCTCGACCGCAACGGTTGCCTACTGCCTGCATTGTCCGGAAATGGGCGTACCGTTCTGGGGTGTGTGGTATGTCCTAGGCATACTCGTGCCGACGGTATTCGGTGCCTGGTGGGGCCCCCGCATGCTGCGTTGGTAGGCTGTACCGGCAGGCCCCACGCCACTCAGAACGATGTCATTCAAGGGGAGCGTGAGATCGCTTAACCCGCAACAAACCAGGGCAATGCCAGGTACAGCTTGATCACGATGACATTGATGATGTCGATGAAGAACGCCCCCACCATCGGCACCACCAGGAAGGCGAGGTGCGAGGCACCATAGCGTTGTGTCACCGCCTGCATGTTGGCGATGGCTGTCGGTGTAGCACCCAGGCCGAAGCCACAGTGGCCGGCAGCCAGGACTGCTGCATCGTAGTTGCGCCCCATTACCTTGAACGTCACGAAGATTGCGAACAGCGCCATGACCAGTGTCTGCGCGGCCAACAAGGTAAAGAAGGGTAACGCCAGGGCTGCCAGGTCCCACAATTTGAGCGACATCAAGGCAATGGCCAGGAACAGGGACAAACTCACATTGCCCAGTACCGACACTTCCCGTTCGAATACTTTGTAAACGCCTAAAGCCCGAAGCCCATTGCGCAACACTACACCGACGAAGAGTACGCAAACGAAGGTCGGTAGTTCGAATGCTGTGCCTTTCAACAAGCCATTAAGTAATGTGCCCGTCAGTAAGCTGACCGCAATAAGTGCCAAGGTTTCTATAAATGAAAACGATGTGATCAGGCGCTCTTTGTCGGGTTGTTCAAAGCCCTTGGGTAACTGCGGTGCCTCTTCTTGCACGCCAGGTGTTTCGACCCGTTTGATCAGCAACCGGGCGACTGGCCCACCGATCAAACCGCCCAACACCAGGCCGAAAGTGGCAGAGGCCATTGCCAGTTCCGAAGCCGAAGCCAGGCCGAACCGCTCAGTGAAGGTCGCGCCCCAGGCAGCGCCTGTACCGTGGCCACCCGACAAGCTGATCGAACCGGCCAGCAGGCCCATCAGCGGGTCGAGCCCCAGTGCGGTTGCCAGGCCGATGCCCATGGCGTTCTGAACCATTAGCAAACCCGTCACAACCAGAAGGAATACGGCGACCACGCGTCCCCCCTTCTTCAGGCTTGCGAAGTCTGCACTCAAGCCGATGGTAGCGAAGAATGCCAGCATCAACGGTGTTTGCAACGAGGTATCGAATTGGACGTGTACATCGAAACTGCGCAATGCCAGGAGTAACAGGGCAACGACCAGGCCGCCTGCAACAGGCTCCGGGATATTGTATGCGCGCAGGAAACCAATGCGTGCAACCAGGCCGCGTCCCAGTAGCAGTACCAACGAGGCGGCTACCAGTGTCCCGTAAAAATCGAGTTCGAACATCAGGGTACTCTTCGTTCAGGGTGACAAGCAAAATTGCAATGTCGCCATTCTACGGGGAGCACTCCAGTCACATGTGGCTGAGCGGCTAGGAAAAGTCCGATTCAATTATGGGTTTTGACCACAGCCGTCATGGTTTCCCGGGTATTCCATATTTACGCAGCCTCTGCGCGATAGCCGTGTGCGAAGTTTGCAAGCGCCCGGCCAGTTGCCGTGTTGACGGGTAGCTGGCATACAAGCGCTGTAACAGCTCGCGCTCGAAATCACCTACAGCCTGTTCCAGGCTGGCCACTTCGCCATCTTGCCCGCGTGCCACCGAGGTGCCGGCGATGTCCAGGTCGCCGATATCCACCAGGTTGCCCTCGCAGATAGCCGCGGCGCGAAAGATCACGTTCTGCAATTGGCGCACATTGCCCGGCCAAGGGTTGGCCAGCAGTGCCGAATGGGTGGAGGGGGTCAGCCGACAGGCTGGGCGCTGGATCTGCGTGCACGCCTGCTGCATGAAGAAGTGCGCCAGCATCAGGATGTCCTGGCCACGGTCGCGAAGCGGCGGTACCTCCAGGTTAAGCACGTTCAGGCGGTAGAACAGGTCTTCGCGAAAGCTGCCTTCGGCGACCATGCGCTCCAGATCGCGGTGGGTGGCGCTGATGATGCGCACATCCACCTTCACTTCACGGTCGCCACCCACCCGGCGGAAGCTGCCATCGCTGAGAAAACGCAGCAGCTTGGCCTGCAGGTAGGGCGACATTTCACCAATTTCATCGAGAAACACGGTGCCCTGGTTGGCCAGTTCCATCAGCCCAGGCTTGCCACCTCGTTGCGCGCCGGTAAAGGCCCCGGGCGCGTAGCCGAACAGCTCGCTTTCGGCCAGGCTCTCGGGCAGCGCGGCGCAGTTCAGGGCCAGGAACGGGGCCGCATGGCGGCTGCTGACGGCATGGCAGGCGCGGGCGACCAGTTCTTTGCCGGTGCCGGTCTCGCCATGCACCAGCAGCGGTGCATCGAGCGCAGCCACGCGTAAGGCGCGGGCCTTGAGGGTGCGGATGGCCGGCGACTCGCCAAGCAAGGCATCGAAGCCTTCGGCGTGGTCGTGGTGCAAGGCCGACAGGCGTTCGCCCATGCGCGAGGGGGGGTACAGCGTCAGCAGGCCACCGGCGTTGGTAATCGGCATGGCGTCCAGCAGCAGGCTATGGCCGTTCAGCTGCATTTCGCGCATGGGCAGGTGGAAGTTGTTGTCCAGCAGCGCCTGCAGCAGCGCGGGGTCGCCAAACAGCTCACCCACCGAGCGCCCGGCAGATTCGCGGCCGCACAGTTCGATCAGCGCCGGGTTGGCCAACAGCACCAGGCCTGCGCTGTCCACCGCCAGCACCGGGTCGCTCATGGCGGCCAGCAGGGCATCGAGCTGCAGGTGGCGGCGCTGGCCGGGGAGGATGTCGACCACGTCCACCGATTGCACGCCGTGTACTTCGAACAGCGCGTCGTGCAGTTCTTCAAGTACGGCGGGGCTGAGGGTGGGGGCGTCGATGTAGACGTTCGGCGGGACCATCTCCACGGCGTCCAGGTTGAGGTTGCGGGCACCGAGCAGGGCGAGGACTTCCTGGGTGATGCCGACGCGGTCGATGAAGCTGACGTGGATGCGCATGGGGTTCGAACAGTTGGCAACGGAGGCCGCCAGTATGCCCTGAGACGGGGTTCAGGCCCAAGGTCGGCGGTGGCGCATTCGCGGGCGTGCCCGCTCCCGCAGGGTTGCTGCTGTAGGGGCGGGCTTGCTCGCGAAAAGGGTCACTCCAGATGTTCAGGTTTGATCGGGTCGCCCGATTTCACGTCGAGCTTTTCGCGGATGTCCGCAAACATATGGTCATAGAGCTTGTGCGGCGAACTCAGGGTCTCGAATTTCTTCGGCGGCGCCAGATACGACTGCGCCTTGCGGGTCAGCAGCATGAGGAAGCTGGGCAAGGCCTGGTCCTTGGCCAGGAAGAACTTTTCTTCCACCGTTTTGCCTTCGATGCTGCCATGCATGTGGAACTGAATGCCTCTGCCTTCCTTGGGGTCCGACACAGCTTCGTACTCGATGTTCAGGTCATAGCTGTGGTCGGCGTTGTTCAGCGCAGAGCGCTCAATGTGTACATGACCGGGCTGATACTGGGCCATGGCTATCTCCTTTGGAAGGTCGAAAATGGCAGGCCGCGTAAGCCCGCCGACTGCATTCAACGGTAGCTGATCCCCGGCTTCTCGGTGGAAACCCGAGTGCCGGCTTTGCCTTTGACGATGCCTTCGATGTTCTCCAGCGAACTGATCACCGCCACCTTGCCGGTGTTGCGGGCAAAGTCGCAGGCGGCCTGCACCTTCGGCCCCATGGAGCCGGCGGCAAACCCCAGCGTTTCCAACGCGTCCGGGTGGGCCTGGGCGATGGCCTTCTGCGTCGGCTTGCCCCAGTCAATGTAGGCTGCATCGACGTCGGTGGCGATAATCAGAAGGTCGGCTTCCAATTGCTCGGCCAGCAGCGCCGAGCACAGGTCTTTGTCGATCACCGCCTCGATGCCTTTGAGCTTGCCGTTTTCATCGTACATGGTGGGGATGCCGCCACCGCCTGCGCAAATCACGATGCTGCTTTTTTCCAGCAGCCACTTGATCGGGCGAATTTCGAAGATGCGCTTGGGTTTCGGGCTGGCTACCACGCGGCGGTACTTGTCGCCGTCGGCCTTGACCACCCAGCCCTTTTCCTTGGCCAGGCGCTCGGCCTCTTCCTTGCTGTAGACCGGGCCGATGAACTTGGTCGGGTCCTTGAAGGCAGGGTCGTTGGCGTCCACTTCCACCTGGGTCAGCAGGGTGGCGAACGGCACTTCAAAGTCCAGCAGGTTGCCCAGTTCCTGTTCGATCATGTAACCGATCATGCCCTCGGTCTCGGCACCCAGCACGTCCAGCGGGTAGGCCTCGTCTGGCTTGTACGACAGGGCCTGAAGCGACAGCAGACCCACTTGCGGGCCGTTGCCGTGGGCGATGACCAGCTCGTTGCCAGGGTGAATCTTGGCGATCTGTTCGGTGGCGGTGCGGATATTGGCGCGCTGGTTGTCAGCGGTCATGGGCTCGCCGCGACGAAGCAGGGCGTTGCCGCCCAATGCAACAACGATACGCATGGTAATGTCCTTTGATGAAAGAGGGGACGCTGCGCTCGGACCGCCCCGCTCCCCGGTGTAGGAGCGGGTTTACCCGCGAATGCGTCGGCAGCACCAACAGCGTTACCTGGGCTGACGCCTTCGCGGGTGAACCCGCTCCTACACACACACACACAAGGGCGGGGTGGCCGCGCTATCGAGACAGCCCTTACAGATCAGCCAGGGTCGATACCAGGATCGCCTTGATCGTGTGCATGCGGTTTTCCGCCTGCTCGAAGGCGATGCACGCTGGCGATTCGAACACGTCATCGGTCACTTCGATGCCGTTGGCCAGGTCCGGGTATTGTTCGGCGATCTGCTTGCCTACCTTGGTGTCGGAGTTGTGGAATGCCGGCAGGCAGTGCATGAACTTGGTCCGCGGGTTGCCGGTGCACTTCATCAGTTCGGCATTCACCTGATAAGGCTTGAGCTGCTTGATGCGCTCACCCCAGGCTTCGATCGGCTCGCCCATCGATACCCACACGTCGGTATGCACAAAGTCGACACCCTTGACCGCGGCTTTCGGGTCTTCGGTGAGGGTAATGCGTGCGCCGCTTTCTTCAGCGTACTGCTTGCAGCGCTCGACCAGGTCGTCGTGCGGCCACAGTGCCTTGGGCGCGGCGATGCGCACATCCATGCCCAGCTTGGCGCCGATCAGCAGCAGCGAGTTGCCCATGTTGTTGCGGGCATCGCCCAGGTAGGCGTAGCTGATGTCGTGCAGCGGCTTGTCGCTGTGCTCACGCATGGTCAGCACGTCGGCGATCATCTGGGTGGGGTGATATTCGTCGGTCAGGCCGTTGAACACCGGCACGCCGGCGAACTTGGCCAGCTCTTCGACGATTTCCTGCTTGAAGCCACGGTACTCGATGGCGTCATACATGCGCCCGAGCACACGGGCGGTGTCCTTCATGCTTTCCTTGTGGCCGATCTGCGAGGAGTTGGGGTCGATGTAGGTGACGTTGGCGCCTTGGTCATAGGCTGCGACTTCGAAGGCACAACGGGTACGGGTGGAGGTTTTTTCGAAGATCAGGGCGATGTTGTTGCCCTTCAGGTGCTGCTGCTCGGTGCCCGTGTACTTGGCGCGCTTGAGGTCGCGGGACAGGTCCAGCAGGTAGCGCAACTCGCGGGTGGTGTGGTGTTCCAGGCTGAGCAAGTTGCGGTTGTGAATGTTGAACGCCATGACAGTTTCTCCTTGAGTTCGGTGATGTCCCGGCCGCCACTTCATGGGTGCGGCCGGGCGTAATGGTCGTTAGTAGTCGATCGGGTCGCGCACGATAGGGCAGGTCATGCAGTGGCCGCCGCCACGGCCCCGGCCCAGTTCGCCGGCGCTGATGGTGATGACCTCGATGCCGGCCTTACGCAGCAGGGTGTTGGTGTAGGTGTTGCGGTCGTAGCCAATGACCACGCCCGGCTCGATGGCCACCACGTTGTTACCGTCATCCCACTGTTCGCGCTCGGCGGCGAAGCTGTTGCCGCCGGTCTCGACCACGCGCAGCTTGACACCCAGTTGCTCGCCCACCACTTCGATGAACGACTTGTTGATGCGGCGTACATCCATGCCGTAAGGCTTGCTTTCGTCCGGGCGGATGATGAATGGCACAATCTCTTTCACCACTTCCGGGAAGACCGTGACCAGGTCGCGGTCGCAGAAGCTGAAGACAGTGTCCAGGTGCATGGCGGCGCGGGACTTTGGCAGGCCGGCGACGATCACTTCCTTGACGGCGCCCTTGGCGAACAGGTTTTGCGCGAGCTGGCCGATGGCCTGGCGCGAGGTGCGCTCACCCATGCCGATGAGCACGATGCCATTGCCGATCGGCATCACATCACCGCCTTCGAGGGTGGCATTGCCATGGTCCTTGTCCGGGTCGCCATACCACACCTGGAAGTCGGCCTCGGTGAACGCCTTGTGGAACTTGTAGATGGCGGTGGTCAACAGGGTTTCCTGGCGACGCGCCGGCCAGTACATCGGGTTCAGCGTCACGCCGCCGTAGATCCAGCAGGTGGTGTCGCGGGTGAACTGGGTGTTGGGCAGGGGTGGCAGGATGAAGCTGGAGTGGCCCAGGTAGTCGTTGTACATCTTCACGACTTCGGCGCCTTCGCTCTGCGGCAGGTCCTGGCCTGCCACGCCGCCGATCAGGAATTCGGCCAGGTGGCGTGGCTCCAGGCCTTCGAGCCAGCTGCGCACTTCGTTGGTCAGGCCTACGCCGACGGTATCAGGGGTGATCTTGCGGTCGAGGATCCACTTGAGGGCCTCTTTGTTCTGCACGATATCGGTCAGCAGGTTGTGCATCTCCAGCACATCCACACCACGCTCGCGCATCTTGGTGACGAAGTCGAAATGGTCACGCTTGGCCTGGTCGACCCAGATCACATCGTCGAACAGCAGTTCGTCACAGTTGCTCGGCGTCAGGCGCTTGTGCGCCAGGCCCGGTGCGCAAACCATCACTTTGCGCAGTTTGCCGGCTTCGGAGTGGACACCGTACTTCTGTTTTTCAGCGGACATGGTTTCATTCCTCCAATTGAGCGAAGACGTGGGTCAAAGGGTCAGGAAGCCGTCATACAGGCCAAAGGCTGCCACCAGGGCGCCAATGACCACGGCTGCGAAGATCAGTTTTTCCACGTTGGTGAAGACCGGTTTGCCCACCTCACGCTTGGCCTTGGCGAACAGGATGGCGCCAGGTGCGTAGAGCAGGGCAGAGAGCAGCAGGTATTTCACGCCGCCGGCGTACAGCAGCCAGATGGCGTACAACAGGGCGATGCCACCGATGATCAGGTCCTTCTTGCGTTCGGCCAGGGCCTGTTCGTAGGTTTCGCTGCGCAGTGCCAGCAAGAACGCATAGGCTGCCGACCACAGGTAGGGCACCAGGATCATCGAGGTGGCGAGGTAGATCAGAGACAGGTAGGTGCTGCTTGAGAACAGCGTGATGACCAGAAAGATCTGCACCATGGCGTTGGTCAGCCACAGGGCGTTGGCCGGTACCTGTTTGGCGTTCTCGCGGCGCAGGAACTCCGGCATGGTGTGGTCCTTGGCTGCGGCGAACATGATCTCGGCGCACAACAGCACCCACGACAGCAGCGCCCCGAGCAGCGAGATGACCAGGCCGACGCTGATCAGCACCGCCCCCCAGTGGCCGACCACATGCTCCAGCACGGCAGCCATCGATGGGTTCTGCAGCTTGGCCAGTTCCGGTTGAGTCATGATGCCCAGCGACAGCACGTTGACCAACACCAGGAACAGCAGCACGGTCACGAAGCCGATCACCGTTGCCTTGCCCACGTCGGTGCGTTTTTCTGCCCGCGCCGAGAAGATGCTCGCGCCCTCGATGCCGATGAATACCCACACGGTAACCAGCATCATGTTGCGCACTTGGTTCATGACGCTGCCAAGCTCTGGCGTGCCTACGGCCCAGATATCGGCGGTGAAGATGTCGAGCCTGAAGGCGAACAGGCAGATCAGGGCGAACAGCACCAGCGGCACCACCTTGGCCACAGTGGTGACCAGGTTGATGAAGGCTGCCTCCTTGATGCCGCGCAGTACCAGAAAGTGCACCGCCCACAACAGGATCGACGCGCCAATGATGGCGGCTGGGGTGTTGCCTTCACCGAAGATCGGGAAGAAGTAACCCAGGGTGCTGAACAGCAGCACGAAGTAGCCGACGTTGCCCAGCCAGGCACTGATCCAGTAGCCCCAGGCCGAGGAAAAGCCCATGTAGTCGCCGAAGCCAGCCTTGGCATAGGCATACACCCCACCATCCAGGTCGGGCTTGCGGTTGGCCAGGGTCTGGAACACGAAAGCCAGGGTCAGCATGCCGACCGCGGTGATCCCCCAACCGATCAGCACGGCCCCAACCCCTGCGCTGGCGGCCATGTTTTGCGGCAGCGAGAAGATCCCGCCGCCAATCATCGAGCCGACGACAAGTGCAACTAATGCGCCGAGCTTTAGTTTTCCGGATGAATCAGACATTTAACAACTCCTGCCAGGAGAAAGTTGACGACAGAATAGATCCGACGCCGTTGCCTTGACCTGACTTACGTCAGTTTAAGGCGACGTGAAGGTAGGAAATTTCCTTCACGGGTGCTCCTGGAGAGTGCCGACAGCTTGAGCTGCAGGCCTTGTGTGCTGGCACCTCCATGTCCTTCTAGAGCAAACGCTCTGTTCAGCCTGCGAAGCTTGAAACTAGCCGCTTTTGCCGCTTTAGCAAATTTTTCACAAGAATTTCGAGTTTTATCAGTTTCTTTTCTAGTTGCTGGACTGCTGCTAGTTTTGAGGGAGCAGGTACATAGACAAAGCAGTTATGAGTGATATAGGTTGGGCGCACGGCTTCAGTATAAGTAACGGTATTTATATAGCCAGCAAGGCTGTTTCAAACGCATGACAGGGCTGGAAGAAAGGGAGGCTCATGAGCGAACCGGGACAGAAGCTGCGCCTGGGCGCGCTGATCGCGCTGGTGGTCGGGTCGATGATTGGCGGCGGGATCTTCTCGCTACCGCAGAACATGGCCGCGCGTGCTGATGTGGGTGCAGTGCTGATCGGCTGGGGGATCACCGCAGTCGGCATGTTGGCCCTGGCTTTCGTGTTCCAGACCCTGGCCAACCGCAAGCCGGAACTGGACTCAGGGGTATATGCCTACGCCAAGGCCGGCTTTGGCGAGTACATGGGCTTTTCCTCGGCCTGGGGCTACTGGATCAGCGCCTGGCTGGGCAATGTCGGCTACTTCGTACTGCTGTTCAGCACCCTGGGTTTCTACTTCCCGGTGTTCGGCGAAGGCAACACACCCATCGCCATCGGTTGTGCCTCGCTGCTGCTGTGGTCGGTGCACTTCCTGGTACTGCGCGGCATCAAGGAGGCGGCCTTCATCAACCAGGTCACCACCGTCGCCAAAGTGGTGCCTTTGCTGATTTTCGTGGTGATCGCGGCATTCGCCTTCCGCGCCGATATCTTCACCCGGGATATCTGGGGCTTGAGCAACCCACAATTCGGCAGCGTGCTGGAGCAGGTGCGCAACATGATGCTGGTGACCGTATTCGTGTTCATCGGCATAGAGGGTGCCAGCGTGTATTCCGGGCGCGCCCAGCGTCGGTCAGACGTGGGCAAGGCCACGGTCATCGGTTTTCTGGGTGTGCTGGCGCTGCTGGTGCTGGTCAACGTGTTGTCGCTGGGCATCATGACCCAACCGGAACTGGCCGGGCTGCAGAACCCCTCGCTGGCCTCGGTGCTGGAGCATATCGTCGGCCCCTGGGGCGCCTTGCTGATCAGCCTCGGCCTGGCGGTCTCGCTGCTTGGCGCCTTGCTTTCATGGGCGCTGCTGTGTGCCGAAATCCTTTACGCCACTGCGCGGGACAAGACCATGCCGCGCTTTCTGGCCAAGGAAAACGCCAACCATGTGCCGGCTAACGCCCTGTGGCTGACCAACTGCATGATTCAGGGTTTCCTGCTGATTACGCTGTTCTCCGCCGGTACGTACACCAGTCTGATCTACCTGGCCTCGTCGATGATCCTGGTGCCCTACCTGTGGTCTGCGGCGTATGCCGTGTTGCTGGCGATGCGCGCAGAAACCTATGCCGGGCAGCCGAGGTTGCGGCGCAAGGACTTGCTGGTGGCGCTGGTTGCCCTGCTGTATGCCGTGTGGCTGCTGTATGCCGGCGGGCTCAAGTACCTGCTGCTTTCGGCGCTGCTGTACGCCCCCGGCGTCATCTTGTTCGCGAGGGCCAAGCATGAGCAGGGGCAGACGTTGTTCACGGCCTGGGAAAAGCTGATTTTCGCCGCCGTGCTGGTGGGTGCCGCGCTGGCGGCCTACGCCTTGTATTCAGGGCTGCTGAGCTTGTGACGGGGCAGGGCAGGCGTGTTCCGGGCGTGACCAGATCCACAGGTTGCCCAGGGTCATGCCGGCGATTGCCAGGAATACTGGCCAGTGGTGTTCCAGAAAGGTCAGCATCAGGCCCGCGCACAGCAGCATGCTGATGGTTGCGCTGACCTTGGCCCGGCGCTGGATCACCTTGCCGTTGCGCCAGTTATGCAGAATTGGCCCGAACAGCCGGTGGTTCTCCAGCCATGCCGACAGGCGCGGTGAGCTGCGCGTGGCGGCCCAGGCGGCCAGCAGGATGAACTCGGTGGTCGGCAAGCCAGGAATCACAATGGCGACCAGGCCCACCCCGAGGCTCACGTAGGCCAGGATTCCATACAACAGGCGGGCGAGTTTCGAGCGGGCTGGTCGGGTCATGTTCTCACTGCATAAAACGGTTCGGCCACCGGAGGGGTGGCCGGCTTCGGCGTATCAGACCAGCGCGGCATCCGCAGCGTAGGCGTGCTTGAGCAGCTCGGTGAAGCGCTCGAAAGCGGCCACTGCACCGCGCTCGGCAGCCGCTTCCTCTTCCGGCGAGAGCGCCAGGCCATCGAGGATGCGGGTGAACTGCTTCCAGCCTTCGGCACGGCCACCGGCGGGCTCCCCCAGGTGACGGGCACCGAAGCTGTCGGACAGTTCCAGGGCCACGGCACGCTTGATCAGAAACGCAGCGCCCAGTTTGGAGCCTTCGGAGACGAAGATCCAGCCCATTGCCTCGCCCAGGCTCAGCTTGCCCACGGCACCCGGTACGGCGGCCGGTACTTCGGTGTCGAGGTCGGCAAGGTCCAGGCGGGCCTGGTCGGCACGGCAGCGCTCAGCCAGATCAGGGACGATGGCGATCAGCTGAGGGTCGTTGTACAGGGCCTGCAGCTCGGACTGGAACAGGTACTGCGCGACGACGAAGCGGGCGAAGCTTTCGCGGCTGTCGAAAGGCGCGTGGGATTTGACCAGGGCATCCAGTTCGGCGTGCGGGGCGTGGGTGATCTGGTTCAAGCGCTGGGAGCGCAGGGCTGGGCGTTCGGTCATGGGGCAGTCCTTGGAAAGAGGGCGTCTAGATACAAGACGAAACAGCGGGAGCGGGACAGTAAAAAAAGCCGGTATTTGGTTTGCCAGTACCGGCCTCTTCGCGGGTAAACCCGCTCCTACAGGCGCATCACTGGCTCAAGGCATGCGCAGTTCCTGTAGGAGCGGGTTTACCCGCGAAGGGGCCGGCACTGACGGAACACATCGACTAGTGGCAGCTCAGGTCAGATATCCCAAACCACATTGATACCGAAATTGCGCCCCGGCATGGTCAGGCGGTCGATGTTGGCCGGCTGGGTCACAGCCGCCTCACCCTGGCCGTCGTAGCTGCGCACCGAATCCCACTGCCAGTACTTCTTGTCGGTAAGGTTGTACAGCCCGGCGTTGATGGTGACGTCGTCGGTGACCTTGTAGTAGCCGGTCAGGTCCAGCACACCGTAGCCCGGGGTGCGGAACTTCGAGGTAGAACCGTCAGGCGAATAAAAGGTGCTGTCGTCGACACGGGTCTTGCGCTTGACCAGCGTCCAGCTCAGCAAGCCACCGTAGTTCTGCTGCTCGTAGCCCAGGCCGAATACGCCTTTGAGCGGGTTGACACTGTTCAGCGGTTGACCGGTGTCATCGTTACGACCATAGGTGTAGGCAATCGAGGTTTGGGTATAGAGGCCCTGCGGTGCGCCGAAGTGGTCGAGGTTCAGGCGGCCCTTGAATTCGGCACCCTTGATGGTGGCGTGCTTGATGTTGTTGGCCTGGAAGGTCTGTTCCAGGTTGGCGCTTTGCAGGGCATCTTCGTCGATGAAATCACGGTACTTGTTGTAGAACACTGCCACGTCGAAGTTGCCGGCGTCGAAGTTGCCACGCAGGCCGGTTTCGTAGCTTTTGCTCTTTTCAGGCTCAAGGTTCGGGTTGCCCTCCACGCGGTAGCCTTGGTCCAGGTTCTGGAAGCGGCCATACATGGCTTTGGCGGTCGGCGTGCGGAAGCCCTCTGCATATTGGCCGTACCAGGTGTAATTGTCGTTGAAGGCGTAGGTCAGGCCGAACTTGGGCGAGACGCGGTGCCACTTCTTGTCCGAATCGTCCTGGGAGGTAGGCGCCGTACCGCTGGACTCCAGGCCACGCAGGAATGCCTCGGTGAATTTGGGCTCCATACGGGTGTAGTCGTAGCGCGCGCCGGGCATGAAGGTCCAGTTGTTCCAGCGGATTTCATCCTGCGCGAACAGGCTGTAGGTATTCACGGTCGGGTCCGGGAAGTCGCTGACCAAGGCCTGGCCGTCACGCGCGCTGTCCTGTCCGATGGCTGTACAGGTACCCCCGATGTTCAGGCAAGTGCCGGTGCCGCTACGTGAACCCGTGACTTTCTCCTGTTTGAATGTGGTGCCGTAGGTAAACAGGTGGTCGGTTTGGCCAATGCTGAAGGCCTTGTCCAATTGGGCGTCGAATACCCACTGGCGATCCTTGTAGGTAGTCTGCCGGTCCCGAAGCACTTGGCGTCCCGAGGCGACATACAGCTCATCGGTACGTTGGTCGGTCTTCGCGATCTGGTAGTTGAGGCTCCATTTGACGTGATCTGCGACCACGCTATCGAGGTCGAATTCATGATTGAGGCCGAAGCGTTCACGGGTGATCGTGTCGTTGCCTTGGCGCATGCGGTACGAGTTCATGCCACCAAAGCCGGGGATGAACGGCCCACCCACCGCGCTGAGGATGTTCTGGTCGCGGTCATCTTTGTAGCGCTCGTAGGTGAACCCCAGGCGCGCGTCGTCGGCGTAGTTCCAGCCCAGCTTGGCCAGCACGTTGGTGGTGCGCACGTCCATCGGGTTGGCTTCGGTGCGCGACAGGCCGTCGCCACTGTGGCTGCCGTGGGTTTCGGTCTCGTGGCCGTTGCGCTGGCTCAGGTGCAGCAGGCCGTCGAAATCACCCTGGCGGCCGGCGACGGTGGCGGAGGTCAGCCAGCTTTCGTCGGCCGAGCTGTAGCCGGTTTTCAGGCGTGCACCCACGTCTTTACCGGGCTTGATGATGTCGTCCGGGTCGAGGGTGAAGTAGCTCACCGCACCGCCGATGGCGTTGCTGCCATACAACACCGAGGCCGGGCCGCGGAGGATTTCCACACGTTTGACGATTTCCGGGTCGACGTAGTTGCGCTGGGTTTGGGCGTAGGGGCCGTAGAAGAAGCTGTCGGGGATCGACACGCCGTCGACTTGGGTGAGGATCCGCTCGCCGTCGATACCACGGATGTTGTAGCCGTTCAGCCCGCTGCGTTGGCCGGTTCCGGATACCGACACCCCCGGCTCGTAGCGCACCAGATCCTGGATATTGTTCACGTTCTGCCGGTCCAGTTGCTCACGGGTCTGCACGCTGACAGTGCTCGGCACCTGGCTGACGTCCTGTGCGCTGCGGGTGGCGCTGACGGTCACCTGCTGCAGGGCGATCACGTTGCTTGCGGTTTGGCGCTCCAGTACCACATTGCCGTTGCTGATCTTGCGAAAGCTCAGCCCGGTGCCCCGCAACAGGCGCTTGAGGGCAGCATCTGGCGGCAGCGAACCTTGTACGCCTGGCGAAGCCACGCCGTCGGCCAGCTCGGCGCTGAAGCCGACCTGCCAGCCGGTGACCTGGCTGAAGGCGTTGATCGCCGACACCAGCGGCTGCTGGTCGATGCTGAAGCGGTAGTCGCCCATGCGCGGGCTGCTGGCCTGGGCCGGCTCGGCGGC
Source organism: Pseudomonas sp. CIP-10 (assembly GCF_020911845.1). NCBI lineage: Bacteria > Pseudomonadati > Pseudomonadota > Gammaproteobacteria > Pseudomonadales > Pseudomonadaceae > Pseudomonas > Pseudomonas sp. CIP-10. The sequence goes on from NZ_CP087160.1 coordinate 1,187,664, forward strand.
CAGCGCCGGCAGGCTGCAGGCGCCGCTGGCGAGCAGAGCAAGGGTCAACAGGGACAGTTGGCTTGTACGGCGGGGAAGGTTGGACGAGCGGGTAGGACCAGTGGACATCGGAAGCGCTCCCAGACGCGCGGGCTGTTATAGGTGATGGCTGTTCTTGCTTTAAACAAGAATCAGTTGCATTGGCTATAACGAGACGGGCGGGCGAGTGCGATCGCGTAAAAATAATTCAGGGGTCAGTTCAGGATGACCAGCGCCGGGTACTCATGCAGTTGTGCCGAGGTGATGTGGGCCAGTGCGCGCAGGGTTTCCAGCGGCTGGTCGAGGCGATAGTTACCGGTGACGGCAACGTTCTCCAGCTGCGCATTGCGGTTGATGATCCAGCCCGGGTAGTAGCGCTGCACTTCGGCCAGTACCTGGCTCAACGGGCAGTTCTCGAACACCAGACGGCCGTCGATCCAGGCCAGGTCCTTGTGCATGTCGGGGCGCTGGCGCTGGCCAAAGCCCTGGGGGCCGACGCTGATGCTGTCGCCGGCAGTCAAGCGGATGCGCTGGTCGCGCTCCCCCTGCAGGTCGACATCACCGCGTTGCACCCGTACCTGGGCCTCGCCGTCAAGGTAGCGCACGGCAAAGTCGGTGTCGCGCACCTGTGCGCGCAACGGCCCGGCTTCAACCTCCAGCGGCAACTGAGCGCCCTCGGGGACCTGGAAGTAAGCCTCGCCCTGTAGCAGGCGGGCGACCTGGCGGCCGTCCTGGCGTTCGCTGGCAAATGCTGAATTGGTGTTGAGCAGCACTTTTGCGCCGTCTTCCAGTTGCAAGCGCTGGCGCTCGCCGACCACCGTAAGGTGGTCGGCCTGCAGGCGCATGGGCAGGTTACCGACGGTGAACAGCCCGACCAGCAGCATCGCCGCGGTGGCCAGGGGTTTCCAGTGACTGCGCAGGCGCCCGCGTAATGAGCGGCGTTGCCGCTGGTGCATGTGCGTGGCCACCTGATGCAACGGCGCACCGTTCCACAGTGCCTCAGCCTCGACATAGGCCTCGGCGTTTTCGGGCGCGGCGCTCAGCCATGCTTCAAAGGCCTGGGTGTCCTCGGCATCTGCGCATTGCAGGCGCACCAGCCAGTCCAGCGCCTCGTCCATGGCACGAGCACGGGCAATAGGCCTGGCAGGTGACGGGCGAGGAGCAGGGCTGTCGGTCACGGTGAATCCTTGAATGGTTTTTTGCGAATGATCAAGACTAAGGCGGGGTGTGGCAAGGGCTTTGCGTTGCCGTTCGCCTGCGGTCAGCTTACTTGAGTCGTTCGGCAACACCCATGCAGATTGCCATGATCAGTTTCAGTTCCTTTTGTACCGTGCTGGGCGAAACACTCAGTTGTTCGGCGATTTCCAGATAGGTGGCGCCATGCAGGCGGCTTAGGATGAAAATGCGTTGTTGGCGCTCGCTCAGTTGATTGAGGCTGACGCTGAGGTGCTTGAGCAACTGCTCGGCGTGCGCGGCATCCTCGCTGCTGGTGGCGGGCGCGGCGACACTGTGCAGCACTTCGTCGGGCACGTCGTCGACCAGCATGCGTGCCTGCACCCGGCGTGCACGCAGGTGGTCCAACGCCAGGTTGCGCGCGGTCTGAAACACAAACGGCTCGATGTGCTCGATGGGCCGCTCGCCCAGCGCGCGGGACACCCGCAGGTAGGTTTCCTGCAGCAGGTCTTCGGCCGTGCTGGGGTTACCGACCATGCGCTGCAGGGTACGCAGCAGGGTGAGGCGCTGAACGAGGAAGACGGAATTGAACCGGGACTGACTCACGGGGGGACCTGGCCGACGAAAGGTTAATGATAATGCTTATCATCCTTGCTGCAGGTCAAGTGTGGAATTATCAGGAAAAGGTAAAGATTGTAGTCGCGGGATGCCGTGTGCTTTTTGTGGGAGCGGCCTGCAACCTTGAGCCTGCCCTAACCATTCATCGGTCACGGTGCGTTATACCTTGGTCGACGACCACGTTTGCCACGAGGCCTGAGCAACCCTTGTGGGAGCGGCCTTGTGTCGCGATAGGGCCGCAAAGCGGCCCCAGCAATCTATGCATGATGCGGAGATCCTGGGGCCGCTGCACGGCCCTTTCGCGACGCAAGGCCGCTCCCACAGGGATCGCGCCAGCTTTTAGAAATTGAGCAGGGCAGTTGCCCCCACACGGGTCGCGTCAGCCAGCCCGGTGCAGCGCCAGGCAGTTATCCAGCATCCGGTTGCTGAACCCCCACTCGTTGTCATACCAGGCCAGCACCTTGAGCATCCGCCCGTTGGCCCGGGTATGGTTGGCATCGAAGATCGACGACAGCGGGTTGTGGTTAAAATCGCAGGAAACCAATGGCAGGGCGTTGTAGCCCAATACCTTGGAATGCTTGCTGGCCTCGAGGAACAGCTGGTTGACCTGCTCGGCCGTGGCCTCGCGCTTGAGGTTGACGGTGAGGTCCACCAACGACACGTTGATGACGGGCACCCGCACCGCCATGCCGGTCAGCTTGCCGGCCAGCTCCGGCAGCACCAGGCCCACGGCCTCGGCGGCACCGGTCTTGCTCGGGATCATCGACTGGGTGGCTGAACGCGCACGGTACGGGTCGCTGTGGTAAACGTCAGTCAGCACCTGGTCGTTGGTGTAGGCGTGAATGGTGGTCATTAGGCCTTGCTCGATGCCGAACTCCCGGTGCAGCACCTGGGCGATCGGCGCCAGGCAGTTGGTGGTGCAGGAAGCATTGGAAATGACCTGGTGCGAGGCCCGCAGGATGTCGTGGTTGACCCCGTACACCACAGTGGCATCGGCACCCTTGGCCGGAGCCGAGACAATCACCTTGCCCGCCCCGGCGGCCAGGTGCGCAGCGGCTTTGGCGCGGTCGGTGAACAGCCCGGTGCACTCGAACACCACGTCGATCGCCTCGGCCTTCCAGGGCAGTTCGGCCGGATTGCGAATGGCACTGACCGCAATACGGTCCCCGTTGACCGTCAGGCTTTCGTGGTCGGCCTCGACGGTCGCGTCGAAGGTGCCGTGGACACTGTCGTACTTGAGCAGGTGGGCGTTCATGGTGCTGTCGCCCAGGTCGTTGATGGCGACGACCTGCAGGTCCTGGCGGTAGCCTTGGGTATACAGTGCGCGCAGGACATTGCGCCCGATTCGGCCGAATCCATTGATGGCGATGCGAAGGGTCATGGCAGTACCTCTGGCAGTTCGAGTGAAACCTATGGCACAAAGGAGCTTCACTGAAACGGTTTTGTTGTTGGAATTACAAGATTATTCACTGGCTGATAGAAAACAAGCCTTTTTAGTGGCAGTATTTTGTTTAAATATACAACGAGTGGTTGGGCAACGTGCCTCCACCGATGCAGCGGGCTCCTAACCATGAGCCTAGGCCGCAATCGTTTGGAGGGGAAATGCCCGGTAAACCGCCCTTACAATTAGCCTGGAGTCCAGTACATGCATCCGCGCATCCTTGAGGTCACCCAGCGGCTGGTCGAACGCAGCCGCGCCACCCGCGAACGCTACCTGCAACTGATTCGCGGTGCGGCCAGTGAAGGCCCCATGCGTGCCAGCCTGCAGTGCGCCAACTTCGCCCACGGCGTGGCCGGTTGCGGCAGCGAAGACAAGCAGACTCTGCGCCTGATGAACGCGGCTAACGTGGCCATCGTCTCGGCCTACAACGACATGTTGTCTGCCCACCAGCCTTACTTGCACTTCCCCGAGCAGATCAAGCAGGCCCTGCGCGAGGTCGGCTCGGTCGGCCAGTTCGCCGGTGGCGTGCCGGCCATGTGCGACGGGGTGACCCAGGGCGAGCCGGGCATGGAGCTGGCGATCGCCAGCCGTGAAGTGATCGCGATGTCCACGGCGGTAGCGCTGTCGCACAACATGTTCGACGCAGCACTCATGCTGGGCATCTGCGACAAGATCGTCCCCGGGCTGATGATGGGCGCGCTGCGCTTTGGCCACCTGCCGACCATCTTCGTCCCGGGTGGGCCTATGGTTTCCGGCATCTCCAACAAGCAGAAGGCCGATGTGCGCCAGCGCTATGCCGAAGGCAAGGCCAGCCGCGAAGAGCTGTTGGAGTCCGAGATGAATTCCTACCACAGCCCCGGCACCTGCACCTTCTACGGCACCGCCAACACCAACCAGCTGGTGATGGAAGTGATGGGGCTGCACCTGCCGGGCGCCTCGTTCGTCAACCCGTACACGCCGCTGCGTGACGCACTCACCGCCGAGGCTGCGCAGCAGGTGACGCGCATGACCAAGGCCAGCGGCAGCTTCATGCCGCTGGGCGAAATCGTCGACGAGAAGGCGCTGGTCAATTCCATCGTCGCGCTGCACGCGACTGGCGGCTCGACCAACCACACCCTGCACATCCCGGCGATTGCCCAGGCTGCCGGTATCCAGCTGACCTGGCAGGACATGGCCGACCTCTCCGAAGTGGTGCCGACCCTGTCGCACGTGTACCCCAACGGCAAGGCCGACATCAACCACTTCCAGGCTGCCGGCGGCATGGCCTTCCTGATTCGTGAACTGCTCGATGCCGGCCTGCTGCACGAAGATGTGAACACCGTGGCCGGCCATGGCCTGCGCCGCTACACCCAGGAACCCTTCCTCGACAATGGCAAGCTGGTGTGGCGCGAAGGGCCGCAACACAGCCTGGACGAAAGCATCCTGCGCCCGGTGTCGCGACCATTCTCGGCCGAAGGCGGCCTGCGGGTGATGGAGGGCAACCTGGGCCGTGGCGTGATGAAAGTGTCTGCCGTTGCCCCCGAGCACCAGGTGGTCGAGGCCCCGGCGCGGGTGTTCCAGGACCAGCAGTCGCTGGCCGACGCGTTCAAGGCCGGTGAGCTGGAGCGTGACTTTGTCGCGGTGGTGCGCTTCCAGGGCCCGCGTTGCAATGGCATGCCGGAACTGCACAAACTCACCCCGTTCCTCGGTGTATTGCAGGACCGTGGCTACAAGGTGGCGCTGGTTACCGACGGGCGTATGTCCGGTGCCTCGGGCAAGATCCCTGCGGCCATCCACGTTTGCCCGGAGGCTTACGACGGCGGCCCGCTGGCGCGGGTGCGCGATGGTGATATCGTGCGGGTCGACGGAGTCGAAGGCACGTTGCGGATCATGGTGTCGGCCGAAGAACTGGCCAGCCGTGAGCTGCCGCCAGCCCCCCAGGGCAACGACCTGGGGTGTGGGCGCGAGCTGTTCGGCTTCATGCGCATGGCGTTCAGCCCGGCAGAGCAGGGCGCCAGTGCCTTTACCTCGGCCCTGGAGCACCTCAAATGAAGCACCTGCTGGTTGGTGATATTGGCGGCACCAATGCCCGTTTTGCGTTGTGGCGTGACAACCAGCTGCATGAAGTAAATGTTTTCGCCACCGCGGACTACACCAACCCCGAGCAGGCCATCGAGGCCTACCTGGAAAGCCAAGGTATCGCCCGCGGTGGCCTGGCGGCGGTGTGCCTGGCGGTGGCCGGCCCGGTCGATGGCGATGAATTTCGCTTCACCAACAACCACTGGCGCCTGAGCCGCACGGCATTTTGCAAGACCTTGCAGGTCGAGCGACTGTTGCTGATCAATGATTTCACCGCGATGGCGCTGGGCATGACGCGTCTGCGCGAAGGCGAGTTCCGCGCGGTGTGCCCCGGCCAGGCCGACCCCTCGAGGCCGGCACTGGTGATCGGGCCAGGTACTGGCCTGGGTGTGGGCTCGCTGCTGCGTCTGGGCGAACAGCACTGGAAGGCCCTGCCGGGTGAAGGCGGGCATGTTGACTTGCCGGTAGGCAATGCTCGCGAAGCGGCAATCCACCAGCAGATCCACAGTCAGATCGGCCATGTCAGCGCCGAGGCCGTGCTCAGTGGGGGTGGCCTGGTGCGGCTGTACCAGGCGATCTGTGCGCTGGACGGCGACACGCCCAGGCACAAGACCCCGGCGCATATCACCGACGCCGCACTGGGCGGTGAGCCACGGGCGCTGGCGGTGGTCGAGCAGTTCTGTCGTTTCCTTGGGCGAGTGGCGGGTAACAATGTGCTGACGCTGGGCGCGCGAGGCGGGGTCTATATTGTGGGCGGTGTGATTCCGCGCTTTGCCGAGCTGTTCCTGCGTAGCGGGTTTGCCGCGAGTTTTGCCGACAAGGGGTGTATGAGTGGCTATTTTACCGGGGTGCCGGTGTGGCTGGTGACGGCGGAATTTTCCGGATTGGAGGGGGCAGGGGTAGCGTTGCAGCAGGCGTTGGATCACTGATGGAGCCGCTTTGCGGCGCCAATGGCACTACCCGACAGCAGGCAAAAAGACCTGCAATCAACAAGAGGAAGGACCACCTTGAGCACTGCCGGCAAATCGATCCTGATGGTCGACGACGACCAGGAAATCCGTGAACTGCTGCAAACCTACCTGAGCCGCTCCGGCTTCCAGGTACATGCCGAGGCTGACGGCAAGGGCTTTCGCCACGCGCTGGAAACCACGCCCTGCGACCTGGTCATTCTTGACGTCATGTTGCCCGACGAAGACGGCTTCAGCTTGTGCCGCTGGGTACGCCAGCACCCACGCCAGGCGCGCGTACCTATCATCATGCTCACCGCCAGCTCCGACGAGGCCGACCGGGTCATCGGCCTGGAGCTGGGCGCTGACGACTATCTGGGCAAGCCGTTCAGCCCCCGCGAATTGCAAGCGCGAATCAAGGCTTTGTTGCGCCGCTCCGAGTTCGGCCAGGCGGCGCCGGGCAGTGCCGTATTGGCCTTCGACGACTGGCGCCTGGACACGGTCAGCCACCGCCTGTTCCACCGTGATGGAGAGGAGGTGATCCTTTCTGGCGCCGACTTTGCCCTGCTCAAACTGTTCCTCGATCACCCGCAGCAAATCCTCGACCGCGACACCATCGGCAACGCCACCCGTGGCCGCGAACCGATGCCGCTGGACCGTATCGTCGACATGGCGGTCAGCCGTCTGCGCCAGCGCCTGCGCGATACCGACAAACCTCCCCGGCTGATCCGCACCGTGCGTGGCAGTGGCTACTTGTTGGCGGCGCATGTCTGCTGTGCGCCCTGAGCGGCGCTGGCGCCTGCTGCCGCGCTCCTTGCTGGGGCGCATGCTGCTGCTGACCTTGCTGGTTGTCCTGCTGGCCCAGGGGTTGTCCAGCATTATCTGGGTTTCCCAGCTGCGGGCCAGCCAGCTTCAGGGGCTGCGTGCCAGCGCCAGCAGCCTGGCCCATTCCATGAGTGCCAGCGTCAGTTACTTCCGCTCGCTGCCGGTGGCCTATCGGCCGCTGGTGCTCGACCAATTGCGCAGCATGGGCGGCACGCGTTTCTTCGTGTCGCTCAACGCCACACCGCTGGACATGCAGGCACTGCCCGTTACCCCTCGCAAGCAAGCGGTGATCGATGTATTCCAGCAGGTGCTGCACGAGCGCCTGGGTTCGCAGATGGAAATTTCCGTGGAGTTTGTCGGGCCTGACGACCTGCGCATCTTCAACAGCGGCCTCAAACTCGACGAACTGCCGCGCTCATGGGCCCATTATTCGCTGACCCTGGAGCCGCTGAAACCCCCGGTACTGGTCACGCAGATCCGCTTGGGCGAGGGCGAATGGTTGTACATCGCCTCACTGTTGCCCGAACCGTACACGGGGCTGGAAGCCGAACGCCTGCCGCGCCAGCAGATCGGCTTCATCGTGCTGACCACGGCCTTGCTGTTGCTGTTCATCGGCTTGCTGGTGCATTGGCAAAGCTGGCCACTGAAGCGCCTGGCGCGGGCCGCCCGAGAGATGTCGCTGGGTGCCGATGTGGCGCCAGTGGCTGAAGCTGGCGGCAGCGAAGTGGTCGAGGTGAGCCGGGCATTCAACAGCATGCGCGAGCGTATCAGCCGTTACCTGACCGAACGCAGCCAGCTGTTCAGCGCCATTTCCCACGACTTGCGCACGCCGATCACGCGCCTGCGATTGCGCGTCGAACTGCTGGAAGACGAGCGATTGCAAGCCAAGTTCAGCCAGGACCTGGACGAGCTGGAGTTGCTGGTCAAAGGCGCCTTGCAGTGCGTGAAGGACACCGACATCCACGAAAACATCGAGCCGGTCGACCTTAACCAGGTGCTGGAGATTTTGGCCGAGCCTTACCTGGGCGATGGTCGCATCACCGTCGAGGGCCAGGCGTTGGCGCCTTACCCGGGCAAGCCGCTGGCGTTGCGTCGCTGCATCGGCAACCTGATCGACAACGCCATCAAGTACGGCGAACGGGCGCGGCTACGCATCATCGACGGGGCAGAGGGCTTTGTGCTGCAGGTGGATGATCAGGGGCCCGGGGTGCCGCAACAGCAGCTGGAACAGGTGTTCGAGCCGCATTTCCGTCTGGCCGGGCAGCAGCAGGGCTATGGGCTGGGGTTGGGCATTGCGCGCAACATCGCCCATAGCCATGGGGGCGAGGTGAGCTTGCTGAACCTGCGTGAGGGCGGGCTGCGGGTGACCCTGTATCTGCCGCGGGGTATGGATTGAATTTTTGGGGTGCCTGTGCGGGCCTCTTCGCGGGTGAACCCGCTCCTGCGACGCAAACCTGACTCGGCCGTTGTAGGAGCGGGTTCACCCGCGAAGAGGCCCGCACAGGCACCCCAAATGTCACTGACCGGTGACAATCCCGTCGTCCTTCGTGACATCCGCCATGACCCCGCTGGCTAGAATTCGCAAACGACTGGCAAGGATCAAGCTGGCCCATGAACACCCTCAACCTGCCGCCCACCAGCTGGCTCAACGCCCCGGCCCATACCGCCTGGCGCCTGGCCGAAGCGCAGCGCCTGCTGGCATTCGCCAAAGCCGCGAAACTGCCCGACGGCTTTGGCAACCTGGATGCCAAAGGCCAGCTCACGCCCGGCGCCTGCGCCGAAACCATGAATACCGCGCGAATGACCCACTGCTTCGCCCTGGCCCATCTGCAGGGCATTCCCGGCAGCCTGGCCTATGCCGAACACGGTGTGGCTGCCCTGCGTGGGGCCATGCAGGACGCCAGCTACGGTGGCTGGTTCGCCCACCCCGGCGGCCAGGAAGACAGCGGCAAGGCCGCCTACCTGCATGCCTTCGTCGCCCTTGCCGCCAGCTCTGCAGTGGTGGCCGGTGCAGCCGATGCCCAGCTGTTGCTGGCCGATGCAACCGAGGTGATCGAAACGCACTTCTGGAGCGAAGCCAAGGGTGCCCTTCGAGAGACCTTCTCTCGCGCATGGCAACTGCCTGAGCCATACCGTGGCGCCAACAGCAACATGCACGCGACCGAGGCATTCCTGGCCCTGGCCGATGCCACCGGCAACAGCCTTTGGCTGCAACGCGCCTTGCGCATTGCTGAGCGCATTATCCATACCCATGCCGCCGCCAACGGTTATCGGGTCATCGAACATTTCGACGCCCATTGGCAGCCGCTGCCGGATTACAACCGCGAGCACCCCGCCGACCACTTCCGGCCCTATGGCACTACGCCCGGGCATGCCATGGAGTGGGCACGGCTCCTGTTGCACCTGGAGGCCAGCCTGCAACGGGCCGGGTTGTTCGCCCCGCAGTGGCTTCCAGACAGTGCCTGCAGATTGTTCGATGCCGCCTGCCAGCATGCCTGGAATGTCGATGGCGCTGCAGGTTTCGTCTACACCCTGGACTGGGCCAATCGCCCGGTGGTGCATGCACGCCTGCACTGGGTGCACGCCGAAGCTTGTGCCGCCGCAGCAGCCTTGTTGCTGCGCACCGGCGAAGCCCAGTACGAGCAGTGGTACCGCAACTGCTGGGGCTTTATCGCCAACCATTTCATCGACCCTGTCGCTGGCAGCTGGCACCACGAACTCGATGCCCGCAACCGGCCAGCGGGGACCCTCTGGCCAGGCAAGCCCGACCTCTACCACGCCTACCAGGCGCTGCTGCTGCCAGGCTTGCCGCTGGCACCCAGCCTGGCCAGTAACCTGGCCAGCTCCAGCTATGTAACCAGATGATGACATTCACGCATCGTTTCGTTACCTGACGAGGCGGGCACGCTGTTTAGACTTCATGCTACGCAAGCGATCGACTTGCACGGCATAACAACAAGAAAGGTGCTCCGATGAATTCCACGCTCCGTCTCGCTGCCGCAATCTCTCTGGCTTCTTTACTTCCTTTGGGGGCTTCGGCTGCCGAACCCAAAGGCAGTGTCGAGGTCGTGCACTGGTGGACCTCTGGCGGTGAAAAGGCGGCGGTCGATGTGCTCAAGGCGCAGGTCGAGAAAGACGGCTTCACCTGGAAGGACGGCGCTGTTGCCGGTGGTGGTGGTGCCACGGCCATGACCGTGCTGAAAAGCCGCGCCGTCGCAGGCAACCCGCCCGGTGTCGCGCAGATCAAAGGCCCCGACATCCAGGACTGGGCGGCCACCGGCTTGCTTGATGCCGATGTGCTCAAGGATGTGGCCAAGGCCGAAAAGTGGGATTCGCTGCTCGACAAGAAAGTGGCCGACACCGTGAAGTACGACGGTGATTACGTTGCTGTACCGGTGAACATCCACCGCATCAACTGGTTGTGGATCAACCCCGAGGTGTTCAAAAAAGCCGGCATCGACAAGGCGCCTACCACCCTCGACGAATTCTACGCCGCCGCCGACAAGCTCAAGGCGGCCGGCTTCATCCCGCTGGCTCATGGTGGCCAACCCTGGCAGGACAGCACCGTATTCGAAAGCGTGGTGCTGTCGGTGATGGGCGTCGATGGCTACAAGAAGGCCTTGGTCGACCTCGACAGTGCAACGCTGACCGGGCCGCAGATGGTCAAGGCGCTGACCGAGTTGAAAAAGGTCGCCACCTACATGGACCCGGACGGCAAGGGCCAGGACTGGAACCTGGAAGCCGCCAAGGTCATCAACGGTAAGGCCGGCATGCAGATCATGGGCGACTGGGCCAAGAGCGAATGGACCCTGGCGAAGAAAACCGCCGGCAAGGATTACCAGTGCGTGCCGTTCCCCGGTACCGACAAGGCCTTCCTGTACAACATCGACTCGCTGGTGGTGTTCAAACAGAACAACGCCGGCACCTCTGCCGGGCAGCAGGACATCGCGCGCAAAGTGCTGGGGGAGGACTTCCAGAAGGTCTTTAGCATCAACAAAGGGTCGATCCCGGTGCGTAACGACATGCTCGCCGACATGGGCAAGCACGGTTTCGATGCCTGCGCGCAAACCTCCGCCAAGGACTTCCTTGCCGATGCCAAGACCGGCGGCCTGCAGCCGAGCATGGCGCACAACATGGCCACCACGCTGGCTGTGCAGGGTGCGTTCTTCGATGTGGTGACCAACTACATCAACGACCCCAAGGCCGACCCGGCCGATGCGGCGAAGAAGCTGGCGGCGGCGATCAAGGCTGCCCAGTAACGGCTGTTCGCGGGCACGCCCGCTCCCAGATGGGCCCTGCTCACCACTGTTCCTGGTCATGACGCCGGACCTGTGGGAGCGGGCTTGCCCGCGAAGCGGTGCGTAGCACCGCCACTACCTCGGGATCCAAGACATGACTACGACCACCGCCCAACTGCGGGCCTCACCCCTGGACGCGCTTCAGCGCTGGCTGCCCAAGCTGGTGCTGGCACCCAGCATGTTCATCGTCCTGGTGGGCTTCTACGGCTACATCCTCTGGACCTTCGTGCTGTCCTTCACCACCTCGACCTTTCTGCCTACCTACAAGTGGGCGGGCCTTGCGCAATACGCCCGTCTGTTCGACAACGACCGCTGGTGGGTGGCGAGCAAGAACCTGCTTCTGTTCGGCGGCCTGTTCATTGCCATCAGCCTGGCCATCGGTGTGTTGCTGGCAGTGTTGCTCGACCAGCGCATCCGTCGCGAGGGCTTCATCCGCACTATCTACCTGTACCCCATGGCACTGTCGATGATCGTCACCGGCACGGCCTGGAAGTGGCTGCTCAACCCCGGCATGGGCCTGGACAAGCTGCTGCGCGACTGGGGCTGGGAGGGTTTTCGCCTGGACTGGCTGATCGATCCCGACCGGGTGGTGTATTGCCTGGTGATCGCGGCCGTGTGGCAGGCTTCGGGCTTCATCATGGCAATGTTCCTTGCCGGCTTGCGTGGCGTTGACCCGTCGATCATCCGCGCTGCGCAAATGGATGGTGCCAGCCTGCCGCGTATCTACTGGACCGTGGTGCTGCCCAGCCTGCGCCCGGTGTTCTTCAGCGCGCTGATGATCCTCTCGCACATTGCCATCAAGAGCTTCGACCTGGTGGCGGCAATGACGGCCGGCGGCCCGGGTTACTCCTCCGACCTGCCGGCAATGTTCATGTACTCGTTCACCTTCAGCCGCGGCCAGATGGGCATGGGCTCGGCCAGCGCCATCCTGATGCTCGGGGCAATCCTGGCGATCCTCGTGCCTTACCTGTACTCGGAGCTGCGGAGCAAACGCCATGCATAGTCCTGTCGACAAGCCGGTGCTCAGCCTCAGCCGTATGGCCATCCATGCCGTGTTGCTGATCGCCGTGCTGCTGTATCTGGTACCGCTGGTGGTGATGCTGCTGACCAGCTTCAAGACCCCCGAAGACATCAGCACCGGCAACCTGCTGAGCTGGCCTGCAGTGATTACCGGCATAGGCTGGGTCAAGGCCTGGGGAGCGGTCAGCGGTTACTTCTGGAACTCGATCATGATCACCGTGCCCGCGGTGCTGATCTCCACCGCGATTGGTGCACTGAACGGCTATGTGCTGTCGATGTGGCGCTTCCGAGGTTCGCAACTGTTCTTCGGCCTGCTGCTGTTCGGCTGTTTCCTGCCGTTCCAGACTGTGCTGCTGCCTGCCTCGTTCACCCTCGGCAAGCTTGGCCTGGCCAGCACCACCGGTGGCCTGGTGCTGGTGCATGTGGTCTACGGCCTGGCCTTCACCACGCTGTTCTTCCGCAACTTCTACGTGAGCATCCCCGACGCCTTGGTCAAGGCCGCACGGTTGGACGGCGCCGGGTTCTTCACCATCTTCCGCCGCATCATCCTGCCGATGTCCACGCCGATCATCATGGTCTGCCTGATCTGGCAGTTCACCCAGATCTGGAACGACTTCCTGTTCGGCGTGGTGTTCTCCAGCGGTGACTCGCAACCGATTACCGTAGCCCTGAACAATCTGGTCAATACCAGCACCGGGGCCAAGGAATACAACGTCGACATGGCGGCAGCAATGATCGCTGGCCTGCCAACCCTGCTGGTCTACGTGGTGGCAGGCAAATATTTCGTGCGCGGGCTGACGGCCGGCGCGGTCAAGGGGTAAGCCATGGCAACGCTCGAACTTCGCAATGTGAACAAGACCTACGGCAGCGGCCTGCCGGATACCCTCAAGGACATCCAGCTGTCGATCAAGGATGGCGAGTTCCTGATCCTGGTGGGCCCGTCGGGCTGCGGCAAGTCGACCTTGATGAACTGTATCGCCGGCCTGGAGCAGATCACCGGCGGCGCCATCCTCATCGACGAGCAGGACGTCAGTGGCATGAGCCCCAAGGACCGCGATATCGCCATGGTGTTCCAGTCCTATGCGCTGTACCCCACCATGAGCGTGCGCGAGAACATCGAATTCGGCCTGAAGATCCGCAAGCTGCCCCAGGCCGCCATCGATGAGGAAGTGGCGCGGGTGGCCAAGTTGCTGCAGATCGAACACTTGCTGGCGCGCAAGCCGGCGCAGCTGTCCGGCGGCCAGCAGCAGCGCGTGGCCATGGGCCGGGCACTGGCGCGGCGACCCAAGATCTACCTGTTCGATGAACCCCTGTCCAACCTCGATGCCAAGCTGCGGGTCGAAATGCGCACCGAAATGAAGTTGATGCACCAGCGCCTGAAGACCACCACGGTGTACGTCACCCATGACCAGATCGAGGCCATGACCCTGGGCGACAAGGTGGCGGTGATGAAGGACGGCATCATCCAGCAGTTCGGCACCCCGCAGCAGATCTACAACGACCCGGCCAACCAGTTCGTGGCCAGCTTTATCGGTTCGCCACCAATGAACTTCATTCCGGTGCGTCTGGCCAGGCAGGACGGCCGCTTGCTGGCGTTGCTCGACAGCGGCCAGGCGCGCTGCGAGCTGCCTTTGGGGCTGGCTGCTGACGCGCTGGAGGGGCGCGAGATCATCCTCGGCATCCGCCCTGAGCAGATTGCCCTGGGCGCTGCTGACGGCAATGGTTTGCCGGCTATCCGCGCCGAGGTGCAGGTCATAGAGCCCACCGGGCCGGACCTACTGGTGTTCGTCACGCTCAACCAGACCAAGGTGTGCTGCCGCCTGGCGCCAGATGTGGCGTGCCGGGTGGGTGACACCCTCAACCTGCAATTCGACCCGGCCCGGGTGCTGCTGTTCGACGCTACCAATGGCGAGCGCCTGCACCTGGCCAGCACTGGCGCAACCGCAAAGGACAACGTGGCTCACTTCAAAGGCCGTTGAATCGTCTACACCATCAATAAGAAAAAGAGGACGCAAAGGGATGGAACAGCGCAAACGCATCAAGACACTGGGATCGCTGGCCCTGCTTGCACTTGTAGGCAGCAGCGGTACACAGGCTGCCGAGGCTTTTTCCAGCGAATCCAAATGGATGACCGGCGACTGGGGCGGCACCCGGACCGAGCTGCTGGACAAGGGCTATGACTTCACCCTCGATTATGTGGGCGAGGTGGCTGGCAACCTGCATGGCGGCTACAACGACGACAAGACCGCACGCTACAGCGACCAGTTCGCCCTCGGCGCGCATCTGGACTTGCAGAAGATACTGGGCTGGCATGATGCCGAGTTCAAGCTGGCAATCACCGAGCGAAGCGGTCGCAACCTGTCCAACGACCGCATCAGCGACCCGCGCGCCGGGCAGTTCAGCTCGGTGCAGGAGGTGTGGGGCCGTGGCCAGACCTGGCGCCTGACCCAGATGTGGATCAAGCAAAAGTACTTTGACGGCGCGCTTGACGTGAAATTTGGCCGTTTTGGCGAGGGGGAGGACTTCAACAGCTTCCCTTGCGACTTCCAGAACCTGGCCTTCTGCGGCTCGCAGGTGGGCAACTGGGTGGGCGGTATCTGGTACAACTGGCCGGTCAGCCAGTGGGCGCTGCGGGTGAAGTACAACATCACCCCGGCGTTCTTCGTGCAGGTCGGGGCCTTCGAGCAGAACCCCTCCAACCTGGAAACCGGCAACGGCTTCAAGCTGAGCGGTAGCGGTACCAAGGGTGCGATCCTGCCGGTGGAAGCGGTGTGGTCGCCCAAGGTCAATGGTCTGCCGGGCGAGTACCGCCTGGGTTACTACTACAGCACGGCCAAGGCTGACGATGTGTACGACGACGTCAACGGCAACCCGCAGGCGCTGACCGGTGAGGCCTTCAAGTCGCATTCCAGCAAGCACGGATGGTGGGTGGTGGCGCAGCAGCAGGTCACTGCCCATGGCGGCGACGTCAACCGTGGCCTCAGCCTGTTCGCCAACTTCACCGTGCACGACAAGGCCACCAACGTGGTCGACAACTACCAGCAGGTGGGGCTGGTCTACAAAGGCGCTTTCGACGCTCGGCCCAAGGATGATATCGGCTTCGGCGTGGCGCGAATTCATGTGAATGACGACGTGAAGAAGCGCGCCGAACTGCTCAACGCACAGAGCGGCATCAACGATTACGACAACCCTGGTTTCGTACCGCTGCAGCGTACCGAATACAACGCAGAGCTCTACTACGGCTTCCACGTCACCAACTGGCTGACCGTGAGGCCCAACCTGCAGTACATCAAGAGCCCTGGCGGGGTGGACGAGGTGGATAACGCGCTGGTCGCTGGCTTGAAGATTCAGTCGTCATTCTGAGGCAACTTGTTGTAAATTTACGCCAATCCATTTTCGGTTCCCGGCACCCACTGGTCTGCAGTGGGTGTTGGGGATAGGCCGAGACAGCGCTATCTCAAACAACAAGAGCTCTGAACCATGCCCGAACATCCGCTCCATCGCTTCTTTTCCTCGCAGCGGCCCCGGCCGACATTCGAGTGGGAGCGTTATCAGCAGCGCGATGTCCTGATCATCGATCACCCCCGTTGCCAGGCGGTGTTCAGCCGCCAGGGCGCGCAGTTGTTGCACTTTCAACCAGCGGGTGAACGGCCGTGGCTGTGGTGCGCCGAACAGTGGCCGCAGGTTGGGGCGATCCGGGGTGGTGTGCCGGTGTGCTGGCCCTGGTATGGCCGTCATCCCAGCGAAGACCTGTGGCCGGCCCACGGTTGGGCGCGGCTGCTGGACTGGAAGCTGGTGGACAGCCGTGAGGACGAGGAGGGCGTGACCCTGAAATGGCGGCTGGACCTGTGCGACTGGCAGGTCGACCTGCACGCCCGGCTGGGTAGCCGCATGGAACTGAGCCTGAGCACCGAGCATCAGGACAGCGAACCCTGCCAGTTGAGCCATGCACTGCTGGCGTACTGGCGCATCAGTGACGTGTCCGAGATAGCGCTGTCTGGGTTGGAAGATATTGAGGGCTACGACCGCCTCAACCGCCAGGCTTGCCGTGAAGATGGCGCGCTGAAGCTCAAGGGCGGCTGCCAGAAGGTCTACCCCGGTACGCCACGGGTGCAATTGCAGGACCCGGCCTGGCAGCGCGAGCTGTGCATCGATACCGGTGACAGCGACGACACCGTGGTCTGGCACCCTGGCAATCGCCCGCTGATGGGGGTGACTGGCCGCGAGTCGCAGCGTTTTGTCTGCGTCGAGGCGACCAGCGGCAGTGGCGAAGGCCTGAGCCTGGCGCCTGGACAGCGTGCGCACCTGCGTTTGCAGGCGCACCGGCTCAGTTGAGTTCGTCGTCCTCGATCGGGTAGCGGCTGGCGTTGAGGCTTTCCTTGATCTTGCGCAGGTGGGGCTGGAAGTCCACGCCGCGGCGCAGGGTCATGCCGGTGGCCAGTACATCGAGCACGGTCAGCTGGATGATCCGCGAGGTCATCGGCATGTAGATGTCGGTATCTTCCGGCAGCGGGATGTGCAGGCTCAGGCTGCAGGCATTGGCCAGTGGCGAGCCCGCGGCGGTCAGGCCAAGCACCGAAGCGCCGTTTTCACGTGCCAGGCGCGCCACTTCGACCAGTTCGCGGGTGCGCCCGGTGTAGGAAATGATCACGAACAGATCGCCGGTGTGGGCGACCGAGGCCAGCATGCGTTGCATCAGCACATCGGCGTGGGCCGACACGGCCAGGTTGAAGCGGAAGAACTTGTGCTGCGCATCCAGGGCCACCGGGGCCGAGGCACCGAGGCCGAAGAAGTGGATCTGCCGGGCCTGGATCATCATGTCCACGGCGCGGCTGACCTGTTGCGGGTCCAGTTGCTGGCAGGCGCTGTCAAGCGAGGCGATGGCGCTGGCGAAGATCTTCTGGGTATAGGCGGCCGGGTCATCGTCGGCCTCCACTGCGCGGCTGACATACGCAGCCCCACTGGCCAGGCTCTGCGCCAGTTGCAGCTTCAGCTCGGGGTAGCCGCTGACGCCGAACGAGCGGCAGAAGCGGTTGACGGTCGGTTCGCTGACCTTGGCCGCCTGGGCCAGCGCAGCGATGCTGAAACGGGTGGCTTGTTGCGGGTTGAGCAGGATGACTTCGGCGACTTTGCGTTCGGCCTTGTTCAGCTCGTCGAGGCGGCCCTGGATCTGTTCCAGGAGGTTTCGCACGCGGTCCATGGGTGTGTCCTTGGGTCGGGAAGACAGCCGGCTGTGGGAGCAGCAGGCTTTTTGCACGGTCGTCTATCGTACTGTCGGTGCGGTTGGCGCACCACTTGTCTGTAACACTTGCGTGTAATGTTGTGGTTTTTACTACATTATCCCTTGAAAACCGTGTGTGAAAGCGGTATTCCTAGACCAACTTTAGGAAAGAACCAACATCATGGCTGCAATCAGTGTCGAACCTTGCACCTTTGCCCTGTTTGGCGCCCTCGGCGACCTGGCATTGCGCAAGCTGTTTCCTGCGCTCTACCAGCTCGACCGGGCCAACCTGTTGCACCCGGACACTCGCCTGCTGGCCCTCGCCCGTGAGGTCGGCAGTGCGCAGGAGCACCTGGACAGCATCGAAGCCCACCTGCGTCGGCACGTGCCCGAGGCAGATATCGAGCCTGCCGCGCTGGGTCGCTTCCTCGCCCGCCTGAATTACCAGCATCTGGACTTCCTTCAGCCCGAGGGCTATCAGGCCCTGGCCGAGCAACTGCCGGGCGAGCTGCCGCTGATCGCCTACTTCGCCACGGCGGCGGCGGTGTATGGGGCCATCTGCGAAAACCTCGACAAGGTCGGGCTGGCTGCGCGCACCCGGGTAGTGCTCGAGAAACCGATTGGCCACGACCTGGAGTCGTCGCGCCGGGTCAACGATGCCGTTGCGCGGTTTTTCCCTGAAAGCCGGGTTTACCGCATTGACCACTACCTGGGCAAAGAGACGGTGCAGAACCTGATTGCCCTGCGCTTCGCCAATAGCCTGTTCGAAACCCAGTGGAACCAGAACTCCATCTCCCATGTGGAGATTACCGTCGCGGAAAAGGTCGGTATCGAGGGCCGTTGGGGTTATTTCGACAAGGCCGGCCAACTGCGCGACATGATCCAGAACCACCTGCTGCAGTTGCTGTGCCTGATCGCCATGGACCCGCCCAGCGAACTGTCCGCCGATGCCATCCGCGACGAGAAGGTGAAAGTGCTTAAAGCCCTGGCACCGATCACTGGTGACGGTTTGAGCACCAGTGTGGTGCGCGGCCAGTACATTGCCGGCTACAGCGAAGGCAAGCCGGTACCTGGTTACCTGGAAGAAGACAACGCCAACGCCCAGAGCGACACCGAAACCTTCGTCGCCCTGCGCGCCGACATCCGTAACTGGCGCTGGTCGGGCGTGCCGTTCTACCTGCGAACCGGCAAGCGCATGCCGCAAAAACTGTCGCAGATCGTCATTCACTTCAAGGAAACGCCGCATTACATCTTCGCCCCGGAACAGCGTTTGCAGATCGGTAACAAGCTGATCATCCGCCTGCAACCGGACGAAGGCATTTCTTTACGGGTGATGACCAAGGAGCAGGGCCTGGACAAGGGCATGCAACTGCGCAGTGGCCCATTGCAGCTGAATTTTTCCGATGCCTGGCGCAGTGCACGAATTCCGGATGCCTACGAGCGGCTGTTGCTCGAAGTGATGCGCGGCAACCAGAACCTGTTCGTGCGCAAGGACGAAATCGAGTACGCCTGGAAGTGGTGCGACCAGTTGATCGCCGGCTGGCGTAATGCGGGCGATGCGCCCAAGCCATACGCGGCGGGCTCCTGGGGGCCGATGAGCTCGATTGCACTGATCACACGCGATGGGAGGGCGTGGTATGGGGATATCTGAATTGAAACTGCCAGCGGCCGTGAAGGCTCATGAACTGGCGGATGCCAAGGCACTGTCCGTGTCCTTGGCCCATGATGTGGCTGAGCGCCTGCGCGCCGCGATTGCCGCCAAGGGGCAGGCCTGTGTGGTGTTGTCTGGCGGCCGCAGCCCGGTGCCGTTCCTGGAGAAGCTGGCCAGCGAGCAGCTGGACTGGGCCAAGGTCATCGTCAGCCTGGCTGATGAGCGCTGGGTGCCAGTGGAGCACGCTGACAGCAATGCCGGCCTGCTGGCTCGCCACCTGTTGAAGGGCGCAGCGGCCAAGGCCCGCTTCGTTGGCCTGTACCAGCAGGCGGAGAACCTTGATGCAGCTGCGCTCAAAGCTGACCAGGCCTTGGCCGAGCTACCGCCGATCGACGTGCTGGTGCTGGGTATGGGCGATGATGGCCATACCGCCTCGCTGTTCCCCGCCAGTCCTAACCTGGAAGCAGGCCTGGACCCGGCCGGCCCACGCCGCTGCCTGCCATTGCTGGCGCCAAGCGTGCCGCACCAGCGCCTGTCGATGACCCGTTCGCTGCTGGCCAGCGCGGCCTTCATCGCGCTGTCTGTGCAAGGCCAGAGCAAACTCGCTACCCTGCGCGCCGCGCTGGCGGGCAATGACCTTACTGAAATGCCGATTCGCGCTTTTCTTCACGACCCCCTGGACATCTACTGGTGCCCATGAGCCAAGGATCCACAGTCATGACCACCCTTGAACGCCCACAGCCCAAGCTCTCGATGGCTGATAAAGCCGCGCGGATCGACGCCATTTGCAAAAAGGCGCGCATCCTGCCGGTAATCACCATTGCTCGTGAGGAAGACATCCTGCCGCTGGCTGACGCCCTGGCCGCTGGCGGCATCCGTACCCTGGAAGTGACCCTGCGCTCACAGCATGGCCTCAAGGCCATTCAGGTGCTGCGTGAGCAGCGCCCGGAGCTGTGTGTCGGCGCCGGTACCGTGCTCGATCGCAGCATGTTCGCGGCGGTTGAAGCTGCGGGCGCGCAGTTCGTCGTTACCCCAGGCATTACCCAGGACATTCTCGAGGCTGGCGTGGACAGCGAAATCCCGCTGTTGCCGGGCATCAGCACGCCGTCCGAAATCATGATGGGCTATGCCCTGGGCTACCGCCGGTTCAAGTTGTTCCCGGCGGAAATCAGCGGCGGCGTAGCGGCGATCAAGGCCTTTGGTGGCCCGTTCGGCGACATTCGTTTTTGTCCTACCGGTGGTGTAAACCCGGCCAACGTGCGCAACTACATGGCACTGCCAAACGTGATGTGCGTGGGGGGAACCTGGATGCTCGACAGCAGCTGGATCAAGAACGGTGACTGGGCGCGGATCGAAGCGTGCAGTGCCGAGGCGATGGCACTGCTGGACGCCAACTGAAAACTGTTGTGTGCTTTACGGCTTGTGGGGCGCTTGGTCGGCGCCCCTTTTTTTTGCCTGGGGTATATGCAGTGGTTGTGCTGGCCCTTTCGCGGGTAAACCCGCTCCTACGCACCGATCTGCGGTGGACATACACCGGGGGGTGGACACAGGCCGTTGTAGGAGCGGGTTAACCCGCGAATGGGCCGGGCCTGCTGGCCAATATCCCTGGCCGTTCACCGTTGCCGTGGCCTCCGTATTCGCGGGTAAACCCGCTCCTACACCTGATCGGTGGTGGACACACATTGGTGATTGGACACAGGCCGTTGTAGGAGCGGGTTTACCCGCGAAAGGGCCAGTGCAGGCCAACAAAAAAGCCCGCATCAAACGATGCGGGCTTTCTCATCCCTCATTCCAGGCTTCAGGCCGCCTTGGCTTCCTGCTGGCTCAGCGAGCGGTTCAGCGCGCTGAACAGGGCCTTGAAGCTGGCCGTGGTGATGTTCTCATCGATACCCACGCCATGCACCGGACGGCCACCGGCTACACGCAGTTCAATGTAGGCCGCGGCCTTGGCATTGGTGCCAGCGCCAATGGCGTGCTCGTTGTAGTCCATGATCTCCACGGCAATCGGCAGGCCGGCCACCAGTGCTTCCAGGGCGCCGTTGCCCTTGCCGCGCCAGTGCAGGGTGGTTTCGCCTTCACCGGCAACTTCCACTTCCACGGCGCTGTGGCCGTTTTCTTCCTGCAGGCGATGGCTGACCAGTGCGTATGGCGCGTTGGCCTGGAGGTATTCCTTGTGCAGCAGGCTGTAGATCTGCTGGGCGGTCATTTCCAGGCCCAGGCGGTCAGTCTCACCCTGCACCACCTGGCTGAATTCGATCTGCATGCGACGCGGCAGGCTGATGCCATATTCCTGCTCGAGCAGGTAGGTGATACCGCCTTTGCCCGACTGGCTGTTGACGCGGATTACCGCTTCGTAGCTGCGGCCGATGTCGGCCGGGTCGATCGGCAGGTAAGGCACCTCCCACAGTTCCCCATCCTGCTGCTTGGCGAAGCCCTTGCGGATGGCGTCCTGGTGCGAGCCGGAGAACGCGGTATGGACCAGGTCGCCCACATACGGGTGACGTGGGTGCACCGGCAACTGGTTGCACTCTTCGACCACCTTGCGCACACCGTCGATGTCGGAGAAGTCCAGCAACGGGTCGATGCCCTGGGTGTAGAGGTTCAGTGCCAAGGTCACCAGGTCGACGTTACCGGTACGCTCGCCGTTGCCGAACAGGCAGCCTTCGGCACGGTCGGCACCGGCCATGAGGCCCAGTTCGGTGGCAGCGATGCCGGTGCCGCGGTCGTTGTGGCAGTGCAGGCTGATGATCACGCTGTCGCGGCGGCTGACGTTGCGGCAGAACCACTCGATCTGGTCGGCGTAGATATTTGGCGTGGACACTTCCACGGTGGCCGGCAGGTTGAGGATGATCTTGTGTTCAGGGGTAGGGTTCCACACCTCGATGACCGCGTCGCAGACTTCCTTGGCGAACTCCATTTCAGTGGCGCTGAAGGTTTCTGGCGAGTACTGGAAGGTCCACTGGGTTTCCGGCTGCTGGGCGGCGTACTTGACGAACAGCTTGGCCGCGTTCACCGCGATGTCCTTCACGCCTTGCTTGTCCTGATTGAAGACGATGCGGCGGAACGACGGGCTGGTGGCGTTGTACAGGTGGACGATGGCCTTCTTCGCACCGCGCAGCGATTCGAAGGTGCGGGCAATCAGGTCTTCACGTGCCTGGGTGAGCACCTGGATGGTGGTGTCATCCGGGATGTGGCCGTCCTGGATCAGGGTGCGCACGAAGTCGAAATCGGTTTGCGAGGCAGACGGGAACGAGGCTTCGATCTCCTTCACGCCAACCTGTACCAAGGTCTTCCAGAAGCGCAGTTTCTTCTCCGAGTCCATCGGCTCTATCAGCGACTGGTTGCCGTCACGCAGGTCGGAACTGCACCAGATAGGTGCCTGGGTGATGGTCTTCGACGGCCAGGTACGGTCAGGCAGGTCGATGGTCGGGAAAGCGCGGTATTTCTTCGAAGGGTCTTTGAGCATGGTCATGGAAGCAATCCTTTTGTGTGCGGCCGAGATCGGGCCTGCCGAGCGATAACGATATGAAGAGGCGAGGCGACGCGATTCAGCCTGGTAGTCGGGCGCTGACCAGGCAGAGGCTGCGATGTTGTCGGAGCAGGATGAGGGTGCTGAAGGTTTTCATGCCTTCAAACTTAACCAGTGGGGTGGGGGATGGCAAGCGTTCGGGGAAAATTGAGAGAAATGCTTAAAAAAAGCCATTAGGCGAGATTTTATGGCTTGATTGGGCTGAGTGCTTCGTTGCTTTTGCGCGGTATTTTTCGATGGCGCAACACAATGGAAGAAATGCCAGCGGTGCTGGCCCATTCGTGGGTAACCCCGCGCCTACAGGTACGCCGCCCCTTGTAGGAGCGGGTTTACCCGCGAATGGGCCGGCCCAGGCAGCGCACCGTTCAGGGCTGGAACGCCCCAATGAAAATCGCCGGGTCCACCCGCGCATCGTTCAGGCTGACGTTCCAGTGCATGTGCGGCCCGGTAGCACGCCCGGTCGAGCCCACGCGCCCGACCACCTCGCCACGACGCAGTTGCTGGCCCACCTGCACATCGATTTTCGACATGTGGCAGAACATGCTGATAAAGCCCTGCCCATGGTCGACGAACACCGTGCGGCCGTTGAAGAAATAGTCCCCCACCAGAATCACTTTGCCATTGGCGGGTGTCTTGATCGGCGTGCCTGCCGGCACCGCAAAATCCAGCCCCGCATGCGGGTTGCGTTCTTGGCCGTTGAAGAAGCGGCGCACGCCGAACTTGCTCGACAGCGGGCCGTTGACCGGCTTGTCGAGAACCAGGTTGCTCGGCAGGTTAGGGCTGAAGCTGCGGTAGGCCTTGATCTGCTCGGCCAGTTCGCGGTCGATGCGCTTGAGGTCGGCCGGGTTCGGGTTGACCTGGCGCGTGTTCTTCAGGGTGATGCGCTGCTCAGGGTACTTCTTGCTGCCTACGCTGAAAGGCAGGGTGCGCCCGCCCTGGTTCAGCACTGCGGTACCGGGCTTCTGGGTCAGCGGGATGCCGACGATGGCCAGCCAGTTGTCCTGCTCCTTCACCACCAGCACCGGTTTGCCGTCGAAACGGGCGCTGGGTGCGTTGGCGGCGGGGCCCAGGTCGACGACTGCCACACCGCCGGGTACCGGTTTGTTCAGTGTGCGGGTGATGTAGCTGGCCTGGGCGCCGCCGGCCAGCAGCAGCAGGGAAAGGGCAAGCAGATGCGCGAGCACGCGGGGCATGTGTCAGTCCAGTAGTGAGAGGGTGACCGGGGTCAGGTGGTTGTCTTCGACCCGCACCAGCAGCTCGCCTTCGTTCAGGCGGGCGGTCAGGCGTTGGCCGTTGCGGGTCTGTTCCGCGCTGCGAATGGCCTGGCCTTGTTCATCCAGCAAAATGCTGTATCCGCGGGCCAGGGTGGCCAGCGGACTGACCACCTGCAGTGTCTGCAACTGGGCCTGGAACCGCTGGCGACGGTCCTTGAGCACCTCACGCATGGCCCGTGGCAGGCGCTCGGCCAGGCTGTCCAGGCGCTGGTTCAGCAGTTTCAGGTTACGCCCCGGATGCTGCGCGGCCAGGCGGGCGTCCAGGCGTGCCAGGCGTTCGCGGCGCTGGTTGAGGTTAAGCATGAACGCGCGACGCAGGCGCATGTCCAGGTCGTCCAGGCGTTGAGCCTGCTGGCGCAAACGCTCGCCTGGATGACGCAGGCGGCGGGTGAGTGACTCCAGGCGCAGGCGGTCGTGGGTCAGGCGGTTCTGCATGCGCAGCAGCAGGCGCCGTTGCAGGCCATCCAGGCGTTGCCGAAGGCCGCTGTTGTCAGGGGCCAGCAGCTCGGCGGCAGCCGACGGGGTGGGCGCGCGCACGTCAGCCACGAAGTCGCTGATCGACACGTCGGTTTCATGGCCCACGGCGCTGACAATTGGCGTGACGCAGGCGGCCACGGCACGCGCCACGGCTTCCTCGTTGAAACACCACAGGTCTTCCAGCGAACCACCACCACGCGCCAGAATCAGCGCATCGAAGCCGAGGCTGTCGGCCAGGCGGATGGCGCGTACGATCTGCGCGATGGCTTCGCGGCCCTGTACCGCCGTAGGGATCAGGTTCAGCTCCACCTGCGGGGCACGGCGGCCGAACACACTGATGATGTCGCGGATCACCGCGCCAGTGGGCGAGGTGATGATGCCGATGCGCTGCGGGTGAGCCGGCAGTGGCTTCTTTCGTTCGGTGCTGAACAGTCCCTCGGCACCGAGCTTTTCCTTCAGGGCCTCGAAAGCCAGGCGCAGCGCGCCATCACCGGCGGGCTCGACGGTGTCGAGAATCAGCTGGTAGTCGCCACGTCCCTCGAACAGCGAAACCTTGCCGCGCACCCGCACCGCCAGGCCATCGCGCAGCGCCTGGCGTACCCGCGTGGCGTTCTGCCGGAACAACGCACAACGCACCTGGGCGCCGCTGTCCTTGAGGGTGAAGTACATGTGGCCGGACGCCGGGCGGGCGAGGTTGGAGATTTCGCCTTCCACCCACACGCTGCGGAAAACGTCTTCCAGCAGCACGCGGGCGCGGCCGTTGAGTTGGCTGACGGTAAGGACCTCGCGGTCCAGCCCGAGTCGTTCGAAAGGGTCTTTGATCATGGCTGGCATCATAAATGACATCGGCCCCGGTTGTCTGTCTTGCCCCTACTGTCAGCCTTGACCCAATCCTTGTGGGAGCGGCCTTGCGTCGCGAAAGGGCCGCAACGCGGCCCCGGCACTTCATGCGGCGAAGCTGAAAACCTGGGGCCGCATCGCAGCCCTTTCGCGACGCAAGGCCGCTCCCACAAGACCGCAACCGGTGCCTTCAGCCCTGCATCGTCGCCACGAACTGCCGCACCAGTTGCCCCGCATCACGGCGACAGGCCAGTGCCACTGTGCTCTGGCAATCACCCTCCAGCGCTACGAAGCTGACTGAAGCCGGGGCAATCTCGCACATGCACCGCGGCAACAACGCCACCCCAAACCCCGCCTGTATCAGCTGCAACTGCGTAGTCTTGCGCGACAGTACCTGCGCCGCCTGCGGGAAGAACCCTGCCTCCATGCACAATGAGGCAGACAAGTAGCTCAAACCACCACGATCCCGGTGCGGGATGGAAATGAAGCGCTCTTCCTTCAATTGCTCCAGTTGCACGTGCTGAGTACCCGCCAAGGGGTGTCCAGCGGCGACCGCCAGCAACAAGGGTTCGTCGAACAACTCGTGCAGCACCACGCCTTCATGCTGGCGCAGCACCGGCAAGCGCAACAGGCCGATATCCAGCCGTCCGGCAGCAATGTCTTCCAGCTGTGCCTCCGATGACTGCTGCGCAATCTCCAGCGAAACCCCTGGGTTGTGCTTCAGGTAGTTCCCCAGGCGAGCCAGAAGCCCGCCGGTCAGCGGCACGGTGCTGGAATGGTTCAGGCGCAAGCTGCCTTGCAACCCTTGGCCAATGTCACGGGTAACCCGCTCGGCCTGTGCCAGGTCGGCCAGCAAGCGTCGCGCCCGTTCAAGAAAGGCGTGACCCGCCAGCGTCAGGCGAGGCAGGCGCGCCGTGCGTTCGAACAGCGGCGTGCCCAGTTGCTGCTCCAGCTCCTTGATCTGCCGGCTAAGGGCCGACTGGGCGACGTACAGGCGCTCGGCTGCACTGCTGAAACTGCCGCACTCGGCGATCTCCACGAAGTAA
This sequence comes from Pseudomonas sp. CIP-10, assembly GCF_020911845.1. Lineage (NCBI taxonomy): Bacteria > Pseudomonadati > Pseudomonadota > Gammaproteobacteria > Pseudomonadales > Pseudomonadaceae > Pseudomonas > Pseudomonas sp. CIP-10. Next base: position 1,214,100 of record NZ_CP087160.1, read on the forward strand.
CGCAACTGTCGGATTGACGTCATGTCATGCCTTTTCGAGATGGCTTTTGGGATAAAGGCATATTAGTCGGCATGGCTCATGGCTGGCTAACCTTTGCCTGTCTTCCCAGGAACTGCTGCCATGCTTGCCCAACTGTCGTTTTCCGGCCTTGACTGGCTGCCGATCCTGTTCGCCATCGCTGCGGCCTACATCGTCTTCGGCATCGCCGGCTTCGGTACTGCACTCGTGGCGGGGCCGGTGCTGATTCACTTCATGCCGTTGTCACGCATCATCCCGTTGCTGGTGCTGCTGGATTTCGTGGCCGCGTTCGGCAACCTGCTGCCGTCGCGCCGGGATGTGGTACGCAGTGAATTGCTGCGGCTGCTGCCCTTCATGGCCTTGGGTTGTACGTTGGGCGTGGTGTTCCTGCTGCAACTGAAGTCCGACCTGTTGCTGCTGTTGATGGGGGTATTCGTGACTGCCTATGCACTTTACGGGCTGGCAGTGAAAGTGAGGCCAGCCAGCCTGTCCGGCTTCTGGGCGGTGCCGATGGGCACGGCAGGCGGGTTGTTCGGGGCTTTGTTCGGCAGCGGCGGGTTTCTTTATGCCCTTTACCTGAGCGCACGGCTGGAGGTGAAGGAACAGGTACGCGCCACCCAGAGCGCGCTGATCAGCTGCAGTACGATAGTGCGTCTGTCGCTGTTCCTGATCGCCGGTGTCTATGCCGACCAAAGCCTGCTGCTGCTCGCCGCCTGCCTGCTGCCTGTCATGTTCATTGGCCTGTGGGTAGGGCGTCGGTTGACCCACCGGTTATCCCGTGAAGCGTTCGTACGGCTGGTGACCTGGCTGGTGCTGGCCAGTGGGCTGGCGTTGATTGGTCGCTACCTGAGCGCCTGAGCGGTAGAATTGCGTCATTACCGGCGTTTCTCAGGCTTGTCCCGTTCATGAACACCCAGAGCATCATCGTTCCAAAGCTGTCTACCGTCCCGGTGCATGAAGCCCGTGCCCGCGCCATCCTGCGCTGGCTGGTGCGCGAAAAGGTCGTCGAGGAGCAGCTGACCACCTGTGGCCGCACCGGTAACCGCATGGGCCATGCCCTGGCGGCAGGGGCGCGCAAAGTGGCCCTGCACCCGGAAAAACTGCCCTTCGGCGAACCGGTCAACGGCCTGGAAGTGATGCTCAAGCGCTGCATTTATACCCCCACCGAAGGCTTCCTCGAAGAAGCCGGTTGCCCGGAGTGCCGGCGCGAGGTAGGCGAGCCGTTGTTCGAAAGCCTGGAAGAGTGGATGCCGGCAGTGAGCGACAACTTTACCTGCCCACTGTGCGGCTTCGAAGATGACATCAATGGCTTCATTTACCTGCAGCCATGTGCCTTTTCCAACCTGGGGTTCATCTTCAACAACTGGGGCGAGGCCGGGTTCACCCAGGCCTTTCTCGACAGCTTCGCCGACTGGCTCGACCAGCCGGTGGCCGTGGTGCAGGTAAAACTGCCACAAGCCTGACCGAAGGCCCTTATTTTGCATTGAGCGGCGCGCCATGCATGAGTATAATGGCGCGCTTCCATTTTTCCCGCCCGGGAGCCCCCGCGATGCTGCGTATCAGCCAAGAAGCCCTGACCTTCGACGATATCCTCCTTGTACCTGGCTATTCCGAGGTACTGCCCAATGAAGTCAGTCTCAAGACCCGTTTGACCCGTGGCATCGAGCTGAACATTCCGCTGGTTTCCGCTGCCATGGATACCGTGACCGAAGCGCGTCTGGCCATTGCCATGGCTCAGGAAGGCGGTATCGGCATCATCCACAAGAACATGACCATCGAACAACAGGCCGGCGAAGTGCGCAAGGTCAAGAAGTTCGAGGCTGGGGTGGTCAAGGACCCGATCACCATCGACGCCGATGCCACTGTGCGCGACCTGTTCGAGCTGACCCGCCTGAACAACATCTCCGGCGTGCCGGTACTGGCGAACGGCGACCTGGTTGGCATCGTCACCTCCCGTGACGTGCGCTTCGAAAATCGCCTGGACGCCAAGGTTCGCGACGTGATGACGCCGAAAGAGCGCCTGGTCACCGTCCGCGAAGGCGCCGATAAAAACGAAGTTCGCGAGCTGCTGCACAAGCATCGCCTGGAAAAAGTCCTGATCGTTGACGACAAGTTCAACCTCAAGGGCATGATGACCGTCAAGGACATCGAAAAAGCCAAGGCTTACCCACTGGCCAGCAAGGACGACCAAGGTCGCCTGCGCGTCGGCGCCGCCGTCGGCACCGGCAAGGACACCGGCGAGCGCGTTGCTGCGCTGGTGGCAGCTGGCGTTGATGTCGTCGTCGTCGACACTGCCCACGGCCACTCCAAGGGTGTGATCGACCGCGTACGCTGGGTGAAAGAAACCTACCCGCAAGTGCAGGTGATCGGCGGCAACATCGCCACCGGCGCTGCCGCCAAGGCCCTGGCCGAAGCGGGTGCCGATGCGGTCAAGGTCGGTATCGGCCCTGGCTCTATCTGCACCACCCGTATCGTTGCCGGTGTCGGCGTGCCGCAAATCAGCGCCATCGCCAACGTTGCCGCAGCACTGGAAGGCACTGGCGTGCCACTGATCGCTGACGGCGGTATCCGCTTCTCCGGTGACCTGTCCAAGGCCATCGTTGCCGGTGCGTCCTGCGTGATGATGGGTTCGATGTTCGCCGGTACCGAAGAGGCCCCGGGTGAGGTCGAGCTGTTCCAGGGCCGTTCCTACAAGGCCTACCGCGGCATGGGCTCGCTGGGTGCCATGGCACAGGCGCAAGGCTCGTCCGACCGTTACTTCCAGGACTCCTCGGCCGGCGCCGAGAAGCTGGTACCGGAAGGCATCGAAGGCCGCGTTCCTTACAAAGGCGCCCTGGCCGCGATCATCCACCAGCTGATGGGCGGCCTGCGTTCGTCCATGGGCTATACCGGCAGCGCAACCATCGAAGAAATGCGCACCAAGCCGGAGTTCGTGCGCATCACCGGTGCCGGCATGGCCGAATCCCACGTGCACGACGTGCAAATCACCAAAGAAGCCCCTAACTACCGCGTAGGCTGAGGCTTCCAGCTACAACATAAAGCGGGGCTGTCATGACAGCCCCGCGTCGTTTCCGATTTCCACTGACGAGATTGAGTCATGGCCCTCGACATTCACGCTCACCGCATCCTGATCCTCGATTTCGGTTCCCAGTACACCCAGCTGATCGCCCGCCGCGTGCGCGAAATCGGCGTGTACTGCGAACTGCACCCGTTCGACATGGACGATGAAGCGATCCGCGAATTCAACCCGCGCGGCATCATCCTTGCCGGCGGCCCCGAGTCGGTCCACGAAGCCAACAGCCCGCGCGCTCCGCAAGCCGTGTTTGACCTGAATGTGCCTGTGCTGGGTATTTGCTACGGCATGCAGACCATGGCCGAGCAGATGGGCGGCAAGGTAGAAGGTTCCGACCTGCGTGAGTTCGGTTATGCCCGCGTGGACGTTGTCGGCAAGAGCCGCCTGCTCGACGGCATCGAAGACCACGTTGACGACGACGGCGTGCTGGGCCTGGACGTGTGGATGAGCCACGGTGACAAGGTCACCCAGATGCCTGGCAACTTCAACATTCTGGCCAGCACCCCAAGCTGCCCGATCGCTGGCATGTACGACGACGTCCGCGGCTACTACGGCGTGCAGTTCCACCCTGAAGTGACCCACACCAAGCAAGGGGGTCGCATCCTGTCCCGCTTCGTGCAGGACATCTGCGGCTGTGAAGCCCTGTGGACGGCGTCCAACATCGTCGAAGACGCCATCGCCCAGGTGCGTGCGCAAGTCGGTTCGGCCAACGTCCTGCTGGGCCTGTCCGGCGGCGTTGACAGCTCGGTGGTTGCCGCGCTGCTGCACCGCGCCATCGGCGACCAGTTGACCTGCGTATTCGTCGACAACGGCCTGCTGCGCCTGCACGAAGGTGACCAGGTGATGGCCATGTTCAAAGAGAACATGGGCGTCAAGGTGATCCGCGCCGACGCTGAAAAGCAGTTCCTCGACAACCTGGCCGGCGAAGCCGACCCTGAGAAGAAGCGCAAGATCATCGGCCGCACCTTCATCGACGTGTTCGATGCCGAAGCCAGCAAGCTGGAGAACATCCAGTTCCTCGCCCAGGGCACCATCTACCCGGACGTGATCGAGTCGGCTGGCGCCAAGAGCGGCAAGGCTCACGTGATCAAGTCGCACCACAACGTTGGTGGCCTGCCGGAGGAGATGAACCTCAAGCTGGTCGAGCCGCTGCGTGAGCTGTTCAAGGACGAAGTGCGCAAGATCGGCCTGGAGCTGGGCCTGCCGTACGACATGGTCTACCGCCACCCGTTCCCGGGCCCGGGCCTGGGCGTGCGTATCCTTGGTGAAGTGAAGAAGGAATACGCCGACATCCTGCGTCGCGCCGACCACATCTTCATCGAAGAGCTGCGCAAGGCCGACTGGTACCACAAGACCAGCCAGGCATTCGTGGTGTTCCAGCCGGTCAAGTCGGTCGGCGTCGTCGGCGACGGCCGTCGCTACGCCTGGGTTGTGGCCCTGCGTGCCGTCGAGACCGTGGACTTCATGACCGCGCGTTGGGCACACCTGCCGTACGAGCTGCTGGAAACCGTCAGCGGTCGTATCATCAACGAAATCGACGGTATCTCGCGCGTTACCTACGACGTGTCGAGCAAGCCGCCTGCCACTATCGAGTGGGAATAAGCTGAACCCCAAGGGCGCCGCAAGGCGCCCTTGTCGTATCTGCGCCTTGCCTGGCTCAAGGGGCGATGTGATGCATGCCGCGTAATCTCAATTGGGTATGAAGCTCGCCCAGGTTTTGAAAGCGACGTTCATGGATGGTTGGCCAATCGGGGCGCTCCAGGTAGTAAAAGCGCCCATCGCGCTGGATCAGCGTGCGTCGCAAGGTCGAGTCCCGGCTGCGGTTGATCAGGTATTCCTCGCCCTGGGTGCGTTCGATCGCGTAATCGCCAGGCCTCACCAGCAGGCTGTCAAAGTCTGGTGATGGCGGGCGGGTGGTCAATACGGCGGCGCGTAGCCGCAGGTCACTTTGCACATGCCTTACGGTGCCACCTTCGTCCAAGGCATCCACACCAGGGTCTGCGCTGTAAGCGTCAGGTTCGCCGATCGGGCGGTCTTCGACACGCAGTCCAATCGCGCCTTCGGTTTCGGCCAGCCCGGTTACGCCATGGAAGGTGTTGGCGTGGGTACTGCCGACCAGCGCAATCCATTTTCCCGAGCCGCGCGCGGCCTGGTCTGCCTCGATGATCAAGTGTGCATGGAAGTTCATCATGCGCTGGCGTGCCACATCGGAAACGGGATTTGCCCACGCCTGGCGGTAACTGGCCATGCAGTCGATGGACTGTATGCGTACGCCGTTTTTCTGTGCGCTGACCAGTACCTGCCGAAAGGTGTAGCGGCCCTCGGGGTCGGTGCGGTGGCCGACATCCTGGCTTTCCACGTAGCGATCCAGCTCCTGCGGCATCACGCCGGTGCGGTTGAAGGTATCCAGGTCTGCTTGCTGGAAGTCGGTGGTGAAGTGCTCCATGTACAGCGTCTTTACCTTCAGTTTGCGTAGCTGGCGCATGTTGTCGATCAGCAATCGCTTGCTGCCAAGGCCACTGTGCGCTTCGCCAATGACCAAGCCGTTACTGTTGTTGTAGAGACTTTTCAAAATGTATTTGGAAGAAGCGTTGGCGGGTAATTCTGGTATATGCGGCCGTGCCGGTGTTTGCACTGTGGTCATGAACGTTTGGGCATCGGCGGCCAGTTGATCACGTAGTTGGCGAAATCGGGCGATGGCGGCCTGTCGATCAGGGGCATCGAGGAACGCTCGCGCACCGGTAATCTCATCGTCAGAAACATCCTTCAGTGAGGCGCGCAAATCGGCTGGCACTGCGTAAGGTGTTTCAGCCAAGGGTGGCACGCTTGCTCTTGCTGACGGCCGGCCCCAGATTTTCAGGCTCGACAGCATGCCTCCGTTGAGGCCAAGGCGTTCCACTGGGTGCCACTGGCCTGCACCATCCAGGCGGATGGGCAAGCTTTTGTAAAATGAGAAAGGGTTTTCAGGATCGACGATGGTCCAGGATTTCAGTTCGGGTACAAAACGTACTTGGTAAGGCATCTCATCGATCAATGCGTAAAACTGCCCATCTTGCAGATGGATACCTTCAAGAAACCCTGTACCAGGTTTGCCGCCAAGCACTACATTCGTTTCGAAAGGGCGCAGTGCAGCCCACCTTTCGCTTGGCTGGAAGGGCTGAGGTACCCAGGTTTCAATCGCCTCTGCCACCTCTGAAGCACTTTCATCAGTGGGTTCCCCGCTGTGTTCATGCGCTGATTCTTCCGCCGGTATCGGGGCTTCCCCTTCCTCAGTCGCAGCGCCTGCTTCAGCCACCTCTGCGAACTCGTCAAGGGGTTTGCCTGGTGCGCTGAGCAGAAAGGTCGCGTTGAACAGTGTCTCGATGGCGGCGAAAATGGCGCCGGTTGTACCTGCCTTGCGTTCACGCGTTGTGTGCCCGTGTACCGCCTGGTAGATGTTCAAACCCATTTCAGCAATGCCTGCCCCCACCAGCGCCAACGCTACCGGCCAACTCACTGCCGCCATGGGGCCGAACACCTGCAGGCCCGCCTTCAGATAACCGATCCACAATTGTCTGCGCAGGTCGGCGTTGGAGCGCAAAGAGAAATGCGCATCATCGATCATCCGCTTGCGAGCCTTGTTGCGCAGCCAGTCGAAGGCATCCTCTTCAATGGTCAGGTCGAGGGTATTGAGGCCGCTGTAATCATGGTTGCCCCAGCCGTGAAAGAGCAGATCGATCAGATGATTCAACCCGACTTTGCCGTCAGCCTCTTCACGATCGTCGAGGGAAAAATGTGCCAGAAAGCGGGTTCGGTTTTCGACATAGGTGCAGTTTGTGAGCACCCACCAGAACAGTGCCTGGTCGTTCTGGAAGTAATGTAAGCCGTCGACATCGCCCGGCATGTAAATCAGCTGGCTGCCATTGGCCAATTGCAGGCGAAGGATGTCCGTCGCCACATACCCGCCAATGTCCAACGCGCATACGCGCGTTGCGCCACCCGGCAAGACCCTTTGTTGCAGTGCTTCCAGCGACGGCGGCCAGGTCGTCTCGCCCACCAGGGCATGAGCGATATCCTGGCCGTGACGGGCTAGCGCGGACGAGGGCTCTTGCGCGCAGGCTTCCAGTAATTTGCTCATGAAGTTGGCTTTGGCCAGCGTGCGGAAGTGCTCTGAATGTTTTGCCCAGAACGAGGTCATCCGCGTCTTGAAACCCGAGGCAAAATCAATGCGCCAGAAATACTCCAGCACGTCCTTGGGGTCGAGTCGAACTTCATTGCGCTCGTCATACACGTCTTTGCCTGGTCCATCGCTGTAAAAGCCAGCGAGGTAACTGAGCACGTCAGCGTTGTCCCGGGCTTGGGCATCGAAGCGGTGCATCACCAGTTGTGGCAGGGTCAGGGATTCAAAGGGCTGATCCAGGTGCTGCCAGCCGTTGAAGGTTCGAGGGCTGCTGACGGCGGTGTGGAAACGGTGCAGGTAGACATTGTCGGGCTCGAGTGCTTTCAGGTCATGACGCGCAAGGAGCTGTTGTGCGACTTCGCGCGCCATCTCGCGCATGTCAGGGCAGTCTTCAGTGAGTTGTCCGGCGAGGGTCATCAGCATTTGCTGGTCGCTGGGGAGGGTGTCGGCAAGCATCACGGTTGTCCAATAGAGGTGAAAGGCTGCCAGTTTTGAACGGTCGTGAGCCAGGGCGGTGGTGCTTATTGCTTGTCCGGTCGCTTCGTGACGCCGGGTTTTCACTTAATATTTCCCGTTTGCAGGTGTATCGTATTCGCCTTTATCGTCAGTCCTGCTGGCAGTTTGATTGCACCGAAGCGAGGTACCCGCACCGATGTCCTTCACCCGTCGACAAATGCTCAAAGGCCTCACTGGCCTGGTTGTAGTAGGCCTGGGGGCCGGAGGCGCGGCGCGATACTGGTTGGGCAAGGTCGAGGACGAGAACGCCGGGCACGACTACGAGCTGATTGCCGCCCCGCTGGAAGTGGAGCTGGTGCCGGGTTTCAAGACCGAGGCCTGGGCTTTTGGCCCTTCAGCGCCGGGGACGGAGTTGCGAGTACGCCAAGGCACCTGGTTGCGGGTGCGCTTCATCAATCACCTGCCGGTCGAAACCACTATCCATTGGCACGGCATTCGCCTGCCGCTGGAAATGGACGGCGTACCCTATGTGTCGCAGTTGCCGGTCAAGCCGGGTGAGTACTTCGATTACAAATTCCGCGTGCCGGACGCCGGCAGTTACTGGTACCACCCGCACGTCAGCAGCTCCGAGGAGCTAGGCCGCGGTCTGGTCGGGCCGCTGATCGTCGAGGAACGTGAACCCACCGGGTTCCAGCATGAGCGCACGCTGAGCCTGAAGAACTGGCATGTGGACGAGCAGGGCGCATGGCTGCCTTTCAGCATCCCGCGCGAGGCCGCGCGCAACGGCACTGCCGGGCGGTTGATCACCATCAACGGCCAGGCCGACTCGATCACCGAGCTGCCGGCCGGCCAGGTGGTGCGGGTGCGCGTGCTGAACCTGGACAATACCTGGACCTACCGCCTCAACCTCAAGGGCAACTGCGAGGCGAGAATTTATGCCCTCGACGGCAACCCGGTGACCCCGCGTGCGCTGGACGAATACTGGCTAGGCCCTGGCATGCGTATCTGCCTGGCCATCCGCATTCCTGAGGCAGGTGAGGAAATTTCCCTGCGCGACGGTTTCGTGCGCCTGGGCACCCTGCGTTCGGTGGCCAGCAACGACGCGCCGAGTGACTGGCCGCCCGCGCTGCCACCCAATCCGATCGCCGAGCCGGACCTGGAGAATGCCGAAAAGCTGAACTTCAATTTCGAGTGGGCGGCCGGCGTCTCTGTCACCGCTGATCCGGCCAAACCGTCGAGCATGTGGCAGATCAACGGCCAGGCCTGGGATATTACCGACAAGACCTGTGCCGACCGCCCCATCGCCACGTTGCAGAAGGGCAAGAGCTACATCTTCGAGCTTAAGAACATGACCCAGTACCAGCACCCGATCCACTTGCATGGCATGAGCTTCAAGGTGATCGCCTCCAACCGTCACGACATCAAGGAACCGTGGTTCACCGACACCTACTTGCTGGGCAAGAACGAGCGCGCTCAGGTAGCACTGGTGGCGGATAACCCTGGGACCTGGATGTTTCACTGCCACGTCATCGACCACATGGAAACCGGCCTGATGGCCGCGATTGCGGTGGTCTGATGCGCCCGCAGATCATCGATCGCAGTCGCGATCAGGAGTTCATGCGCCTGGCGCTGGCCTTGGCCGCCGAAGGCGCGGTGCTGGGCGAGGTGCCGGTGGGGGCGGTGCTGGTACAGCATGGGCAGGTGATCGGCCAGGGTTTCAATCGGCCGATCATCGACAGCGACCCCAGCGCGCATGCCGAGATGGTGGCGATCAGGGCGGCAGCCAGGTCGGCCAGCAACTACCGGCTACCCGGCAGCACCCTGTATGTGACCCTGGAACCGTGCAGCATGTGTGCGGGGCTGATCGTGCATTCGCGGGTGATGCGCGTGGTGTTTGGCGCGCTGGAGCCCAAGGCGGGGATCGTGCAGAGCCAGGGGCAGTTCTTTGGCCAAGGCTTTCTCAATCACCGGGTGATGGTGGAGGGCGGGGTGCTGGCGCAAGAGTGCGGGCAGATCCTCAGCGACTTCTTCAAGGCCCGCCGGGCCAAGGCTTGAGCTGCACCGGCCTCTTCGCGGGCAAGCCCGCCCCTACAGGTTCTGCGCAAATCTTGTAGGCGCGGGTTTGCCCGCGAAGAGGCCTACTGGCTTACATCGGCGACGACTTATCCGCTGGCTTGTCCTTGTTGACCCCGGGCACATGCAGGTTGCCCTCGGCCACCTGGCCTTCGAGCTGCGGCTGGGTCACCCAGGTGAGGATGTCGTAGTAACGACGGATGTTGGCCACGAAATGCACCGGTTCGCCCCCACGGGCATAGCCGTACTTGGTCTGCCGGTACCACTGCTTCTGAGCCAGCCGCGGCAGCATCTTCTTCACGTCCAGCCACTTGTTCGGGTTGAGCTTCTCGCGCTTGGCCAGGGTGCGGGCGTCTTCCAGGTGGCCGCTGCCGACGTTGTAGGCCGCCAGGGCAAACCAGGTGCGATCCGGTTCCTGAATGCTGTCGTCAAGCTCTTCCTTGATCTTCATGAAGTACTTGGCGCCGCCCTGGATGCTCTGCCTCGGGTCCAGGCGGTTGGACACGCCCATGGCCTGGGCGGTGCGCTGGGTCAGCATCATCAGGCCGCGCACGCCGGTCTTGGAGGTGACTTCCGGCTGCCACATCGATTCCTGGTAGCCGATGGCGGCCAGCAGGCGCCAGTCGACCTGCTCGACCTTGGCGTAGCTCTTGAAGTGCTTCTCGTACTTGGGCAGGCGCTGCTGCAGGTGCTGGGCGAAGGTGTAGGCGCCGACATAGCCAAGCACGTCGACATGGCCGTAGTAGCGGTCCTTCAAGCGTTGAAGGGTGCCGTTTTTCTGTGCCTTGTCGAGAAATTCGTTGATTTCGTTGAGCAGGCTGTTGTCTTCGCCTGCTGCCACTGCCCAGCGCTGGTCGCGGGTGTCGCCCAAATCGAAGGCGACCCGCACGTTGGGGAAATACACCTGGTTCATCGCCAGTTCGTTGGAGTCCACCAGGGTCAAGTCGATCTGACCTTCGTCCACCATGCGCAGCAGGTCGACCACTTCGACGGCGTCGGATTCCTCATATTGCAAGGCAGGGTACTGCTTTTTCAGCTCGGCCAACTGGTCAGCATGGCTGCTGCCCTTGAGCACCATGATCTTCTTGCCGACCAAACCCTGGGCGCCGGTGGGGCGCGGGCGGCCGTTGCGGTAGATGACCTGCGGGGTCACCTCCAGGTAGGGATGGGAGTATTTCACCTGGGTTTTGCGCCGTTCACTGCTGACCAGGCCGGCGGCAGCCAGTACCGGGCCGGAGGGCTTGCCGAGGGAGTCGTAGAGCTCGTCCAGGTTGTCGGCGGTCTCGATCTGCAGCTTTACGCCGAGATCGTCGGCGAAATGCTGGACCAGTTCGTACTCGAAGCCGGTTTCGCCGTTACGGTCCTGGAAGTAGGTTGCAGGGCTGTTGCGTGTGATCACGCGCAGCACGCCATCCTCCTTCACGCGCTCGAGGGTGCTGGGTTTTTCAACGCAGGCACCTAGCAGCAGAAAGAGTCCGGTTGCGAGAAGCCATTTGGCGCAACGCTGGCGCAAAGCAGTGTGGGCGAACATAGGTTGCAGTATACGCAAAGGACTGGCCCAACCATATCTCGACAACGGTTAGCTTGTCTGGTAGCGGGTTGTGTGGTTGGGGGAGGGGGATTGCATGAGGGCTACCAGGTGTCCGGTTTGAGACATTTAGCGCCTGGGAGATCGAGCGCCGCCAGGTGTCCGCCTTAAGACATTCTGCGCCTGTGAGATCGAGCGCCGCAGGTGTCCGCCTTAAAATATTCAGCGCCTATGAGATCGAGCGCCGCCAAGTGTCCGGCTCGACACATTCTGCGCCTATAAGATCGAGCGCCGCCCGCGCGGCGCTCGATCTCGCAGGCGCAGAATGTGTCGAGGCGGACACCTGGCGGCGCTCGATCTCACAGGCGCAGAATGTGTCGAGGCGGACACCTGCGGCGCTCGATCTCCCTGGCGCTGAATGTGTCGAACCGGACACCCGGCGCCGCTCGATCTCGTCTCAAGCCGGACACCGCTGAAAACTGACCCCGAAGTCCGGTTCCGCCGCCCGGCAGGCGTGGCTTAGAGCAGGTGCCGAAAGCCATCGAATTAGGCTAGAATGCACGGCCTCTAAGCACACCCCTTCCTGAGGCTGTCCCGACGATGTTGATCCTGCGCGGCGCTCCTGCCCTTTCTGCCTTTCGCCACGGTAAATTACTCGAGCAACTGAGCCAGAAAGTCCCCGCTGTTACTGGTTTGTATGCCGAATTTGCCCACTTCGCCGATGTTGACGGCGAGCTGACCGCCGACCAGCAGCAGGTGCTGGGCCGTCTGCTCAAGTACGGCCCGAGCGTGCCGGTACAGGAGCCGACGGGTCGTCTGTTCCTGGTGGTACCGCGCCTGGGCACCATTTCGCCATGGGCCAGCAAGGCCAGCGACATCGCCCACAACTGCGGCCTGCAGTCGATCCAGCGCCTGGAGCGCGGCATCGCCTACTACGTGGCCGGCACCCTGAGCGACGCTGACGCCGCCCTGATCGCCGCCGAACTGCACGACCGCATGACCCAGCGGGTGCTCGGCCAGCTGGAGCAGGCCGCTGACCTGTTCAGCCACGCCCAGCCCAAGCCAATGACCTCGGTCGACATCCTGGCCGGCGGCCGTGACGCCCTGGCCAAGGCCAACATCGACCTGGGCCTGGCCCTGGCCGAAGACGAGATCGACTACCTGGTCAATGCCTTCCAGGGCCTCAAGCGCAACCCGAACGACATCGAACTGATGATGTTCGCCCAGGCCAACTCCGAGCACTGCCGCCACAAGATCTTCAACGCCAGTTGGGATATCGACGGCCAGGCCCAGGAAAAAAGCCTGTTCGGCATGATCAAGAACACCTACCAGATGCACAACGAAGGTGTGCTGTCGGCGTACAAGGACAACGCCTCGGTGATCGTCGGCAACGTTGCCGGCCGCTTCTTCCCGAACCCTGAAACCCGCCAGTACGGCGCGGTGCAGGAGCCGGTGCACATCCTGATGAAGGTGGAAACGCACAACCACCCGACCGCCATCGCCCCGTTCTCCGGCGCCTCCACCGGCTCCGGTGGCGAAATCCGCGACGAAGGTGCGACCGGCCGTGGCGCCAAGCCCAAGGCCGGCCTGACCGGCTTCACCGTGTCCAACCTGCGCATTCCAGGCTTCGAACAGCCTTGGGAGCAGGCCTATGGCAAGCCCGAGCGTATCGTCGACGCCCTCGACATCATGATCGAAGGCCCTCTTGGCGGCGCTGCGTTCAACAACGAATTCGGCCGCCCGGCCCTGACCGGTTACTTCCGTACCTTCGAGCAAGCCATCAGCACCCCGCACGGTGAAGAAGTGCGCGGCTACCACAAGCCGATCATGCTCGCCGGCGGTATGGGCAACATCCGTGAAGACCACGTGCAGAAGGGTGAAATCACTGTCGGCGCCAAGCTGATCGTGCTCGGTGGCCCGGCCATGCTGATCGGCCTGGGCGGCGGCGCTGCTTCGTCGGTGGCTACCGGTGCCAGTTCGGCTGACCTGGATTTCGCTTCGGTACAGCGCGAAAACCCGGAAATGGAGCGCCGTTGCCAGGAGGTCATCGACCGTTGCTGGCAGCTGGGCGACAACAACCCGATCGCCTTCATCCACGACGTGGGCGCTGGCGGTATTTCCAACGCCTTCCCTGAGCTGGTCAACGACGGTGGCCGCGGTGGCCGCTTCGAGCTGCGCAACGTGCCCAACGACGAGCCGGGCATGGCCCCGCACGAAATCTGGAGCAACGAATCGCAAGAGCGTTACGTGCTGGCCGTCAGCGCGGTCGACTTCGAGCGCTTCAAGGCCATCTGCGAGCGCGAGCGTTGCCCGTTTGCCGTGGTCGGTGAAGCCACTGAGGAACCGCACCTGACCGTCAGCGACAGCCACTTCGGCAACACCCCGGTGGACATGCCGCTGGACGTGCTGCTGGGCAAGCCGCCGCGCATGCACCGTTCGGTTACCCGCGAAGCCGAGCTGGGCGATGACTTCGACCCGAGCGAACTGGACCTGGACAGCGCCGTCCAGCGCGTGCTGAACCACCCGGCCGTGGCCAGCAAGAGCTTCCTGATCACCATTGGCGACCGCACCATCACCGGCCTGGTTGCCCGCGACCAGATGGTCGGCCCGTGGCAGGTTCCGGTGGCTGACTGCGCCGTTACCGCCACCAGCTTCGACGTCTACACCGGTGAAGCCATGGCCATGGGCGAGCGTACGCCGCTGGCGCTGCTGGATGCCCCGGCGTCCGGCCGCATGGCCATCGGCGAAACCCTGACCAACCTGGCGGCTTCGCGCATCGAAAAGCTGTCCGACATCAAACTGTCGGCCAACTGGATGTCCGCTGCTGGTCACCCAGGTGAAGACGCACGCCTGTACGACACCGTGAAGGCTGTCGGCATGGAGCTGTGCCCGGAGCTGGGCATCACTATTCCGGTCGGCAAAGACTCGATGTCGATGAAGACCAAGTGGAGCGACGAGGGCGTCGAGAAGAGCGTCACCTCGCCGATGTCGCTGATCATCACCGGCTTCGCCCCGGTCACCGACATCCGTAAGACCCTGACCCCGCAACTGCGCATGGACAAGGGCGAGACCGACCTGATCCTGATCGACCTGGGCCGCGGCAAGAACCGCATGGGCGCCTCGATCCTGGCCCAGACCTACGGCAAGATCGCTGCCCAGGCACCGGACGTCGACGACGCCGAAGACCTCAAGGCCTTCTTCGCCGTGATCCAGGGCCTGAACGCCGACGGCCACCTGCTGGCCTACCACGACCGTTCCGACGGCGGCCTGGTTACCACCGTGCTGGAAATGGCCTTCGCTGGCCACTGCGGCCTCGACCTGCAACTCGACCCACTGACCGACAGCAAGGGCGAAGTGCCGGCCATCCTCTTCAACGAAGAGCTGGGTGCGGTGATCCAGGTTCGCCAGGATGCTACCCCGGACGTGCTGGCACAGTTCAGCGCTGCTGGCCTGGGTGAAGAGTGCGTCGCGGTGATCGGCAAGCCAGTCAACAACGCTGAAGTGACCATCAGCCTGAACGGCGAAGTGCTGTTCGACGATGACCGTCGCATGCTGCAGCGCCAGTGGGCTGAAACCAGCTACCAGATCCAGCGCCTGCGCGACAACGCCGACTGCGCTGACCAGGAGTTCGACCTGCTGCTCGAGGAAGACAACCCAGGTCTGTCGGTGAAGCTGGGCTTCGACGTCAACGACGACATCGCGGCGCCTTACATCAAGAAAGGCGTGCGCCCGCAAGTGGCCATCCTGCGCGAGCAGGGCGTCAACGGCCAGGTCGAGATGGCTGCTGCCTTCGACCGCGCCGGCTTCGCCGCCATCGACGTGCACATGAGCGATATTCTCGCTGGCCGTGTCGACTTCGAAGCCTTCAAGGGCCTGGTCGCCTGTGGCGGCTTCTCGTACGGTGACGTGCTGGGCGCTGGCGAAGGCTGGGCCAAGTCGGCGCTGTTCAACGCCCGTGCCCGTGACGCCTTCCAGGCCTTCTTCGAGCGTACCGACAGCTTCGCCCTGGGCGTGTGCAACGGTTGCCAGATGATGTCCAACCTGCACGAGCTGATCCCGGGCACCGAGTACTGGCCGCACTTCGTGCGCAACCGCTCGGAGCAGTTCGAGGCACGCGTGGCCATGGTCGAAGTGCAGAAGTCCAACTCGATCTTCCTGCAGGGCATGGCCGGTTCGCGCATGCCGATCGCCATCGCCCACGGCGAAGGCCATGCCGAGTTCGCCAGCGAAGAAGCACTGCTGGCCGCTGACGTGTCCGGTTGCGTGGCCCTGCGCTACGTCGACAACCACGGCAAGGTCACCGAAGCCTACCCGGCCAACCCGAACGGCTCGCCGCGTGGTATCACTGGCCTGACCAGCCGCGACGGCCGCGTGACTATCATGATGCCGCACCCGGAGCGTGTGTTCCGCGCTGTGCAAAACTCCTGGCGCCCGGACGAGTGGCAGGAAGATGCCGCGCTGATGCGTATGTTCCGCAACGCGCGGGTGTGGGTGAACTAAGGCGTGTACAAGCTCGCCTTCTTCGTCCCCGCCAGCCATGTCGAAGTGGTCAAGGCCGCTGTGTTCGCCGCTGGCGGCGGGCGCATCGGTGACTATGAGCACTGCGCCTGGCAAACCCTTGGCCAGGGCCAGTTCCGCCCGTTGGACGGCAGCCAGCCGTTCCTCGGGCAAACCGGCCAGGTCGAAGTGGTGGAAGAGTGGAAGGTGGAGCTGGTGGTGGCTGACGAGCTGATTGTGCAGGTCGTCGCTGCGCTCAAGCAGAGCCACCCGTACGAGACGCCAGCCTATGAAGTCTGGCGGCTCGCCGAGTTCTAGAACGCATCACGGCTATTCGCGGGCACGCCCGCTCCCACAGGGATATCACAATCTTCAGAACCTGTGATATCCCTGTGGGAGCGGGCGTGCCCGCGAAAGGGCTCTACAATCCAGCCACAATCTCCTTGCCTGGCTCCGGCCGCTTCAACATTCCACAAGCCAGCAACCCCACCTCGAACAGCACCCACATCGGCACTGCCAGCATCGTCTGCGAAAACACATCCGGCGGTGTCAGGATCATCCCCACCACAAAGCACCCGACGACCACGTAGGGCCTGCTGCGCCGCAATGTGGCCACATCGGCCAACCCTGCCCAGACCACGATGAACGTCGCCACCGGGATCTCGAACGCCAGCCCGAAGGCCAGAAACAGCGCCAGGATAAAGTCCAGGTACTGGCTGATATCGGTCATCATCGCCACGCCGTCCGGCGTCACGCTGGCAAAGAAACCGAACATCATCGGGAACACCAGAAAGAACGCGAACGCCATGCCGGCATAGAACAAAACGATGCTCGATACCAGCAGCGGCAGGGCAATGCGCCGTTCACGGCGGTACAGCCCCGGCGCCAGAAAGCCCCAGGCCTGATGCAGCAGCAGCGGCATGGCCAGGAACAGGGCGCACATCGCGGTCAGCTTGAACGGTGCCAGAAAGGGCGAGGTGACGCTGGTGGCGATCATGCTCGCGCCTTCCGGCAAAAAGCGCCGTAGCGGCTCGGATATGAGCGTGTACAGCGTCTGGGCAAAGGGGAACAGGCCGGTGAACACCAAGGCCACCAGCGCCAGGCAACGCACCAGGCGTTTGCGCAGGTCGCGCAGGTGTTCGGTCAGGGGCATGCTCGCGGCAGGGTCCATGGCAATACTCATGAAGCATTTTCCTTGGGCAGCACGGCCGTGGCCGCATCATTGGCCGGTTCCGCGTTCAGGCTGATGCCCTGGCGGATCTCCTGTTCCAGGCGTTGCAGAGGTGCCTGGTCGAGGTTGGGCATCTCGATTTCGCGCTCCACCTGCGTGCGCAAGGCGTGCATGGCCCGGCGCGCCTGGCCCAGGCCGCGGCCGAGGGTGCGGGCTGCTACCGGCAGGCGCTCGGGGCCCAGCACCAACAGCGCGACGACGCCGATCAGCAGCAACTCGCTGAAGCCTACCTCGAACATCAGGCCTGGCGGTCCGCTTGAGATTGCTGGGCAACTTGGCCGTTCAGCGGGCACTGTTGCTGCACGTGCGCCTGGTCAGCGGCGCTGGCGTCATTGTCACCACCCATGGACTTGCGAAAACCCTGGATCGCCTCGCCCACATCGCTACCCAGCCCCTTCAGGCGCTTGGTACCAAACAGCAAGAACACGATCAG
The DNA here is from genome assembly GCF_020911845.1 of Pseudomonas sp. CIP-10. Classification (NCBI taxonomy): domain Bacteria; kingdom Pseudomonadati; phylum Pseudomonadota; class Gammaproteobacteria; order Pseudomonadales; family Pseudomonadaceae; genus Pseudomonas; species Pseudomonas sp. CIP-10. The sequence continues at coordinate 1,231,568 of NZ_CP087160.1, forward strand.
CAGTACGATCACCAGTTGCCAGATTCCAATGCCACCCATAGCGACCACTCCTGTAAGGTCATGAAAAGGAAGGGCAATCCTGCCTTGCCTAGATGACGAGCACATGACGAACGGGCACTGCCATCTACCTGAAACACCCCGCGTGTTGACTGGCGTTTTTATTCCGCAAGCGAGGCACGCACCGATGGGTGGAAGGCAACAGCAGGGTGCGGCCCTGTTGATGGTGATGGTGGTGCTGGCAATGCTGGCGGCGGGCATGGCCTGGCTGGTGGAAGATGGCCGGCGTCAGGTCGACGAAGTGCGCCTGCTGCACCAGCGAGTGCAGGTGCGGGCCATGGAGCAGGCCGGCCTGGCCTATGCCGGGCAGGCCCTGCGTGACCCCGCCTGGCGGCTCAGTCCGCTGTTCTGGCAAGCCTTGCGCGGGCAGCCGCTTAACTACGATTTTGGCGCTGGCCAGGCGCAGTTGCGGGTACGCGACCAGCACACCTGCTTCAACGTCAATGCGTTGCTGGGGGCCGATGGCGAACGCGCCGAGCGCCAGTTGCGTTATTTGCTGGGCAATGACATGGCGGCCGAACGCCTGGTCGATGCCCTGGCCGACTGGCTCGATGCCGACAGTGATGCCCGCCTGCAGGGCGCCGAGAGCGCCCAGTACCTGCGTCAGCAACCGCCACGGCTGGCGGCTGACCAGCCGATGCTCGACACCAGCGAGCTGAACCTGTTGCTGGAGCCGGACGCCAACCGCCAGGCGCGTTACCCGATGCTGTGCGCCTTGCCCCAGACCACGGGTTGGCGGCTCAACGCCAATGCGCTGGGGTTGGAGCATCTGCCCCTGCTGGAGGCGCTGTATGAAGGGCGTTACTCGCGTTCGTTGCTCAGCCGCATTGTCAGCGGCAGGCCGGCGTCGGGGTATGTGGACGCGGCTGCACTGCGTCAGGCGCTGGGGGCGGTGGATGACGAAACGTTCGAACGGTTGAGCGAAGGGCTGCTGCTCAACAGCGGGCATTTTCTGTTGCAGCTGTCGTTCGAGGAAGAGGGGCGGGTGATGCGCAGCGAGTTCCAGGTGGAGGCGCTGGGGGTGGTGCAATGGCATGCCCGGGTGCCGGCACAGCAGGTGCGGGTGCGTAGTAGAGAGCCTATAGCCTGGTAGGTTACCGCAGATCAGGCAGTGCCGATCTCACCACCATCGCTCCGCGGTAGAGGCCCGCGGCCGCCCTTCTCCTCAACTCGTCGTGCGGCTGATGGTGGTGCGATACATGCTTGGAAAGCGCTGCACAAGCTCACACCGTCTTCCAAACTTTTCCACTATTCCGAGTCATAACGATAACGACTATAAGGATAATGGGGCATTTGATCAGTTCCGGTTCGTAATTGTAATGCCATATCTCTGTACACGTTGCGCTCGAGATAGGCGTAAGTTAATGTACCGGCGGCAAAACCGACAGGTATACTTGCTGCGCCAACGGCGCTGTGACTCGCAAGATATATTCCATAACCGAGCCCACCTGATATGGCACCATTTTCGTAACGGGTCATCATAGTTCCCCAGAATTCGGCTAGATCATTTGACCTCCTGAAAATTTCCCTTGCCCCGTGCGCAATGGTCTCGATTCCATTGATCTCTAGGGTAACGTGGGGCGCGTTGGGTGGCGGGGTTTGTCCTGCCCTATACAAATTGATTCTCGGATCAAGATGTTGAACGGTGCTGTTGCCGTTACTGGTACTTAAAAGTGGTCTGACTACAGAAATGCGTGGAAGCTGACCGACCACCCAGTTCACTGCTCGACTCACTCCTCGCTGCACGCTTCGGCTGAACCACTCCCAAAACTGTCCAGTCGGGTCATTACGATTGATGGGGTCGTTCTGACAATAGCTGTATCCGTTGGTCCCACCTTTACGAAATGGAGACTGAGTGTCAGGTTGGATAAATCGCCTCAACGTGGGGCTGTAGAATCGGTGCCCATTGCCAAGTGGGTAACAGTGCAGCATCTGATCAAGTCGTTGCCCGCTATACGCGACAAGTTGTGAAGCGGGCAGCGTGTGAAGAAAACCATAGGGTGTATAGTTCTGTGGCAAGCCTTCAGGAACGATGCGCAAAGCAGTATTTGCATGGTCAGACTGTAGGATCAGGCCTGCCTGTGTGGGGGCGTCTAACTCTGCTAAAGCGATACCATTGCCCCGTAACAATTGACGTGGGCTGTCACCGACTTCACAAGCCAAATGGTCGACTTGGAAGAAGAAATTTTTCCTGTTTGACAGCCACTTGGTTGAGCGCATATGCGTGATCCGTGGAGTGGTAGGTGGGCTAATGATTTTCTACGCGCATGTTGATGTCTACTGGCAGATTTGTCAGGTCGCTTGGACACGCCACTGTGTATGCGGCTTCCGAGCAAAGTTGAAAGAGAACGTTTGCTGATTGCGGTGCAGCCCATCGCAACATAAGGCCGCTCCACGAAATACGCGATCCCTGGTAGGCGCGGGCTCACCCGCGAAGAGGCCTGCACAGCCAGCACAAGGCTGGCTGTGTTACCGCAGGTCAGGCGGTGCCGATCTCACCGCCATCGATCCGCTGGATCACCACCGTCGAAGCCCGCGGCCGCACGGTAGCCCCAGCCGGCGTCGCATCGGTCGCCTTGTCGGTATACGGCCAGTTGTCCGGGTGTTGAATGTTGACGAACAGCGTCTTGTTGTCCGGGGTAAAGGTAATACCGGTCACCTCGCAACCATTTGGCCCGACAAAGAAGCGCCGCAGGTCCACCTGGTTCTGTGCGTTCACCGGCACCTGCTTGCCGCTGGCATCCACCAGGTCGGTAGGGATCACCGCCAGCAACTGGTCGTTGGTGTAGTCGGTCAAGGTGGTTTCGCCGTTGTCGGTCTCAAACCACAGCACGCCGCGGCTATCGAAGCTCATGCCGTCGGGGCTGGCGAACTGGTTCAGTTCGGTCAGGCCGGAGCGGTTGATGTCGGCGGTGCCGGCAGCGTTGGCGCCGAACACGAAGATGTCCCAGGTAAAGCTCAGTTGGTCGTCGCTGTCGTGCCAGCGAATGATGTGGCCGTGTCGGTTCGGGCCGCGTGGGTTCGCTGCATCGACCTTGTCCGGGGTACGTGCACTGTTGTTGGTCAGGGTCAGGTATACGTCGCCGTTCAGCGGGTTGACCGTGGTCCATTCCGGGCGGTCCATCGGCGTTGCGCCCACGGCGTCGCCAGCACCACGGGTGTTGAGGATGATGCCCGGCAGGTCACCATACAGCGCGCCCAGGGTGCTGCCGCCGGTGGTGGCGGTGGCCACGTCCAGCAGCAGCCATACGCCGGTGCCGTCGGCATTGAAGCGGGCCACGTAGAGTTTGCCTTGGTCGAGGTACTTGGCGCCGGTGGCCAGGCGGTCGGCCGGGTTGGCATCAGCGGCGTCCCACACGGCGGTGGACACCCACTTGTACAGGTACTCGTTGTTCGAGTCGTCACCCATGTACCACACCAGCGGCTTGCCGGCGACGGGCAGGCCGGGGGCGCAGCCCTCGTGGCGGAAGCGGCCCAGCGCAGTGCGTTTGGTGGCCAGGGTGCTGTTGTTGTACGGATCGATCTCGACGATGTAACCGTAGGTGCTGGCTTCGTTGCGGTAGTCGTCGGTGGCGCTGGCGCCTTTGACGGTAACGTCGAAGCGGGTGAATTCGTCGTCCACTTCGCTGGCGTCACCGGCAGCGGTTTCCCACTTGTACTGGCCGCTGGAGGTGCCCACGCCAATGCGGCGCTGGTCCTCGGGGCGGGTGCCCTTGTTGACGAAGATGCCCGGCCAGTTCTCTTCACAGGTCAGGTAGGTGCCCCACGGGGTGTAGCCGTTGCCGCAGTTGTTGTTGGTGCCACGGCAGTGGGTGCCAGCAGTGGAGTATTTGGTCTTGACGTGGTCGGTGCCACGCAGCGGGCCGGTGATTTCCATGCGTGAAGCCGTGGTGAAGCGACGGTTCAGCGGGTCGTTGTCGACCACTTGCCAGCGGCCGTTGATCTTCTGCAGGCGTACAACGCCAGCACCGTGAGCGTTGATTTCCTTGCGCACTTCTTCAACCGGGCGCTTGCCGTTGACATCGGTAGTGGGGCCGGCCGGGTGCAGGGCGGCAGTGTCGATGTACTCGAAATTGATTGCCAGCAGGCCGTCTTCCAAGCTGCCGTTGATGGGGAAGAAGTGCATGCCGTCGTGGTGCATGCCCATGGCGTTGGCCTGGTCGGTCGAGGTGTTGCTGCCGTCGGACTTCCACGGGTTGCCGTTGCTGTTCAGTGGCGTCCCCCAGGGCGCCAGCACGTAGGCGCTATAGCCGGCGGCGACTACACAGGCGTCGGTGCGCGAGCCTGGGATGGACTGGAAGCCCAGTGCCAGTTTCGGCACTTCCGGCTCGGTGACTGGCGGTTCGGTCACCGGGGGCTCGGTGACCGGATCATCGTGATCGGAACCACCACCGTCGAAGCAGCCTGTCAGGCCGGTACCGGCGATCATGGCGATGGCGGCGCCCAGGCTGCCGCGCATGACGCTGCGGCGGCTCAGGTAGGCGTCCATGACGTTGGCCATCGGCAGGTTGCCGCTTTGGTTCCGGTCCAGGTTGTCGCCGGTATCTCGACTCATCAGGGTGTCCTTGTGTTGGCTGAGTTGGAGGAAACCGCGACTTTAAGGCGCAAGTGTGATGATTCCTTGGCAGAAATGTTAACGAGCTTTTAAAACTGCCAGTTCTTAGATTTGTGGTCTACAGATCAAATTGGAATTGCTGTCGGATTTCTGCCATCAAACTGTAATGCCAACGCCGCAACATCCGGGTCCCTGAATGGACGTGGATAAGGATGGCGGATGCGATGGCGAGCAGTGTGCACAGGCGCGAAGTGATCGGCTGGATGGGTATCGGTGCCTTGGCACCGCTGCTCGGCGCCTGCACAGCCTTCCCAGGGCAGCAGGGCGGCAACGCCCAGCTCGACTTGCTGTACGTCGCCGATACCCTCGATGCCCGCCAGCCTGGCCAGGCGGTGGTACCGGCTACCCGGTTGGGGCCGGTCAGCCATTTGGGCCGCGCGCCCTGGATGACTGGCCGCAGTGCCAGTATCGCCTACCCGCAACTGGCGCCGCTGCTGGATGCCAGCCAGGCAACGACAGCGCAACTGGGCGGTTATGCGGTGCTCGCGGCGTTGCTGGAACAACTGCGTGGCGAGGCCGGTGCGGGCAACAGCCTGACCCTGGAGAACGGCCAGGGCTGGAATGGCAGTGGCCTGGCGTACCTGACCCAGGGCGAAAGTGGTGTGCAAGGCAGCCAACTGCTGGGCATCGAAGCGCGGGTCAGCAGCGATGAGCGTGTGCTGTGGCCACAACGCAGCACGGGCCTGTATCGCCAGGCCAGCGCCATTACCCTCGGCGCCGGGCTGGCTGACGCACAACGCCAGGCACTGGGTGTGCAAGCCCTGCACGTTTTCGAGCGCGGCGGTGCCCGTATCGCAGTGGTCGGCGTGACCGACCCGTACGCCCAGGATCAGAAAGCCTCACTTAAACAGTGGTACCAGTCTCTGCTGCCGGTATTCGAACAAGCCCGGCACGAGGCTGACCTGGTGGTGGCCATGGCCGATGCAGGCACGGGCCCCGGCCTGTGGCTGGCTGAACGGGTGCCGCAAATCGACGTGCTGTTGTGCGCCCGTGGTCAGGACCTGTGGCCCGCGCCGGTCGAGGTCACCCAGGCCAGCGGTCGCCGCGTACCGGTGCTGTTTGCCGGCTGCCGGGGCAGCGGTGCCTTCCGCCTGCGCTGCCAGCGTGTGGCCGGCCAGTGGCAGTTCGACGGGCGTTTTTTCCCGGCCTTTGAACAGCAACTGGCGCCTGCCGCGCAGCTGCGTGTCGCGCAACTGCAGGCGCAACTGCACCAGCAACGGGCCGGCCACGCGGCCTGGCTCGACCAGCCGCTGGCCCGCGCGCCCCAGGCCTTGTGGCGCCGCGATACCCGTGGCGGCAGCTGGGACTGCCTGCTGCATCAAGCCTTGGCCGACGATAGCAGCATGCCCGTGTTGTTGCCGGGCCTGCGTTATGACTACCCGCTGGCAGCAGGGGCGCCCATTACCCGCGAACACCTGATCAGCCTTACCGGTGGCTACCCGGCGCCAGTGGTCGAGGCACCGGCCAGGCAGGTCGAACAAGTGCTGGAAAACGCCGCTGAACAATTGTTCGGTGACCCGCTGCTGCTGGACAACAGCCAGGACCTGCCGCGCTGGCAGGGCCAGGCCTGGAGCGTCAGCTACAGCCCACAAGGCAAGCGCATCACGGGGCTGGAGCCGGTGCAGGGCCTGTGCCGCACCTTTGGCCTGCAATTCGAAAGCCAGGTCGGCGAGCCACTGTGGCAGCGGGTCGAAGCCTGGCTGGCCCGTCAGCCTGACAACTGGCAACTGGCGCCGCTGCAACTGCCCGAAGTGCGTTACGTGCAGGGGCACCCAGGCTGGCATCCACGGCAGTTGGCCTCGTGATGCTCACCTCGCGTCTGCTCACCGGCGCTGGCCTGACCCTGGCCGGCTGGCTGTCTGCGCAGTGTGTGCTGCAGTTGAGCCGGCAGCCACACCCGGCCAAGGCGTCTGCGGTGGCTGACAGCCTGCTGCCCGGGCTGATGGTCGGTCACTGGCAGGCGCCGCCCGACGACGGCGCCATCACCATTACCCGTCTGCCGCTGCAATACCTCGGCGGCCTCAAGGCCCAGCCATTGGCCGCCAGTGTGGTGGTGCTGCGCTACGGCGAGCAAGTGCGCACCCTGGCCCGCGGTCAGCGCCTGGCGCCAGGGATCGTGCTGCAGGACATCGACAGCGATGGCCTGATTTTCAACAACCAGGGGCGGCGTGAGCGCCTGCCCTGGCCGCCACGCCCCGCCGTGACCGGCTTCAAGCGGCAAGGATGAACGATGCCTGTTAGATACTGCATGGCGGCTGCGCTGAGCCTGGCCTTGTCCATGGCCTATGCCCAAGAGCCGGTGTTCGATGACAACGGTACGCCGATGTACGAAGTGAATTTCGTCGATACCGAACTCGGCGAGTTCATCGACAGCGTGTCGCGTATCACCGGCACCACCTTCATCGTCGACCCCCGGGTCAAGGGCAAGGTCACCGTGCGCACTGTCGACCTGCACGACGCCGACGCTATCTACGACATCTTCCTGGCCCAACTGCGCGCCCAGGGCTATGCCACCGTCGACCTGCCCAACGGCAGCGTGAAAATCGTGCCCGACCAGGCCGCGCGCCTGGAGCCGGTGCCGGTAGAGGCGGGCGGGCAGCAGGGCGAGGGCAGCGACAGCGTAGCCACCCGCGTATTCAGCGTGCGCAACGCCGCCAGCGAACAGGTACTGGGCATCCTCAAACCGCTGATCGACCCGCGGGTAGGGGTGATTACACCGTACCCGGCGGCGCACCAGTTGGTGGTGACTGACTGGCGCAGCAACCTCGAACGCATCGCCAGCCTGCTGCGCCAGCTCGACCGCCCTCAAGAGGCACCGGGCAGCGGCAGCACCCAGGTGATCTACCTGCGCCATGCCAATGCTGGTGAAGTGGTCAAGGTGCTGCGAGGGCTCAGCCAGGAAGGGGCGGTGCCGGCTGAAGGCGCGGGCGAGGCAGAGGGCAAGGACCGGCCGGTGATGCCAGCCTCCGGTGGCCCGGGTATCCGCCTGGAATACGAAGAAGGGACCAATGCCGTGGTCATGGTCGGCCCCGACAGCGAGCTGGCAGCGTACCGGGCGATTGTCGAGCAACTGGACATTCGCCGTGCCCAGGTGGTGGTCGAAGCGATCATTGCCGAGGTGTCCGACAGCAGCGCCCAGGAGCTGGGCGTTCAGTGGCTGTTCGCCGACGAGAAGTTCGGTGCCGGTATCGTCAACTTCGGCAGTAACGGGGTGAATATCGCCAGCATTGCCGGGGCCGCCGCCAGTGGCGACAACGAGGCCCTGGGTGATCTGTTGTCCACCACCACCGGTGCCACGGCGGGCATCGGCCATTTCGGCGGGGGCTTCAACTTCGCCATGTTGGTCAACGCGCTGAAGGGCAAGAGCGGCTTCAACCTGCTGTCCACGCCCACCTTGCTGACCCTGGACAACGCCGAGGCATCGATCCTGGTTGGCCAGGAAGTGCCCTTCGTCACCGGCTCCGTGACGCAGAACAACGCCAACCCGTACCAGACCATCGAGCGCAAGGAAGTCGGGGTGAAGCTGCGCATCAAGCCGCAGATCAATGTCGACAACAGCGTGCGCCTGGACATCGTTCAGGAGGTGTCGTCGATTGCCGACACCAGCTCGGCCAGCGACGTGATCACCAACAAGCGCGAGATCAAGACCAAGGTCATGGTCGAGGACAACGGCCTGGTGATACTTGGCGGCCTGATCAGCGACGAGTTGAGTACCAGCAACCAGCGTGTGCCGCTGCTCGGCGACATTCCTTATCTTGGCCGGCTGTTCCGCTCCGATGCCACCAGAAACACCAAGCAGAACCTGATGGTGTTCATCCGCCCGCGCATTCTGCGCGACGGCCCGAGCCTGGCGGGCCTCAGTGAAGACAAGTACCGCACCCTGCAGCAGACCACACCGCTGCAATTGCCGGACCTTGCAGAGGGCGCGCGGCTGTTGCAGGTATTCCCCGCCAGCCGCGCACGCCTGGAAGGCGGTGACTGGTGATGCTGCCCTATCGCCAGGCACGGCAGAGCGGAGTGGCCATGGCCCCGGCAGAGCAGGGCTGGCAGCTATGGCTGCGGCCCGACGCCGACAATGCCCAGTTGCAGGAGTTGCTGCGTGTGCATGGCCAGCCAAGCCTGCTCGAATACCTGGAACCTTCGCTGTTCGACGAGCGCCTTGGCCAGCTGTACCAGGCTGGCGATGCCGCCACCGAAGCGCTGATCGAAGGCATTGGCGACCAGGTCGACCTGGATAGCCTGATGAGCGAGATGCCGCGCATCGAAGACCTGCTTGAAAGCGACGACGAAGCCCCGGTGATCCGCCTGATCAACGGCCTGTTCGGCCAGGCGCTGCGGCTGCGCGCCTCGGACATCCATATCGAGACCTTCGAGCAGAGCCTGGTGGTGCGTTTGCGGGTCGATGGCCACCTGCGTGAGGTGCTGCGCCCTCCACGTGCGTTGTCGGCCATGCTGGTATCACGGATCAAGGTCATGGCCCGCCTGGACATTGCTGAAAAGCGTCAGCCCCAGGACGGCCGCATCACCTTGCGCGCGGCGGGGCGCGAAGTGGACGTACGGGTCTCGACCTTGCCCGGCATCCACGGCGAGCGGGTGGTGATGCGCGTGCTCGACAAGCAGGCCAGCCTGCTGGCGCTGGATAACCTGGGTATGCCGGCAGCGGTATTGCAGGGCCTGCGCAGTTGCCTGGCGCGGCCCAACGGCATCGTGTTGTCCACCGGGCCGACCGGTTCGGGCAAGACCACGACCCTGTACGCCAGCCTGAACAGCCTCAACGACGGCAGCCGCAACATCCTCACCGTCGAGGACCCGGTGGAGTACGCCATCGCCGGCATTGGCCAAACCGCCATCAACCCGCGTGCCGGGCTGACGTTTGCCAGTGGCCTGCGCGCCATCCTGCGTCAGGACCCTGACGTGATCATGCTCGGCGAAATCCGCGATCAGGAGACTGCGCAGATCGCCGTGCAGGCCAGCCTCACCGGCCACCTGGTGCTGTCGACCTTGCACACCAACAGCGCGGTAGGCGCAGTGACCCGCCTGCGCGACATGGGCATCGAGCCCTTCCTGATCGCCTCGTGCCTGCGCGGCGTCCTGGCCCAGCGCCTGGTGCGGCGTTTGTGCGGCTGTGCGGTGGCGCACCCGCTACAGGCCGCCGAGCGCGAGCTGTGGCCCGAGCTGGCGGCACTGGACAGCACTTATCATGCCGTGGGCTGCGAGCAGTGCCAGGGCAGCGGTTATATCGGGCGACTGGGGCTGTACGAATTCATCGAGCTGGACGCTGGGCTCATCGGCCTGTTGTACGACGGCGCCAGTGAGCTGGCCATGCAGGACTATCTGGCTGACCGGCGCCAAAGCCTGGTGGCGATGGCCAGCGATTGCCTGGCCCGCGGTGAGACCAGCCTGGCCGAAGTGCTGCGCGTGGTGCAGGGCTAAGGCATGCCGACCTATCGCTACCAGGCCGTTGACCTCGCCGGCAAATCGCACAAGGCCAGCCTGCAGGCTGACAGTGAACGCCACGCCCGCCAGCTGTTGCGCGAGCAGGGCCTGTTCGCCCGCCAGTTGCAGCGTCATGACGCCGGCAGCCGACAACCTCGACGCCAGCGCCTGAGCCGCGCCCAGCTGTGTGAGCTGACCCGTCAGCTGGCCACCTTGACCGGGGCCGGCATTCCCTTGGTCGATGCCCTTGCCACCCTTGAACGGCAACTGCGTCAGCCTGCCCTGCACAGTGTGCTGGTGGCCTTGCGCGGCTCACTCGCCGAAGGCCTGGGCCTGGCCCGCAGCATGGCCCGGCAGGGCGCACCGTTTACTGGCCTGTACTGCGCGCTGGTCGAGGCCGGCGAACGTTCCGGGCACCTGGCCCAGGTGCTGACCCGCTTGGCCGACCACCTGGAGCAGGTGCAACGCCAGCAACACAAGGCCCGCACAGCGCTGATCTACCCCGCTGTGCTGATGGGTGTGTCGCTGGCAGTGGTGATGGGCCTGATGACGTTCGTCGTGCCCAAACTCACCGAGCAATTCGCCCACGCCGGGCAAAGCCTGCCGCTGATCACCTCGTTGCTGATCGGCCTGAGCCAGGGGCTGGTGCACGCCGGGCCCTGGTTGTTAGGGGGGGCGCTGTTGCTCGGGGGGCTGGGCAGCTGGCTGCTGCGCAAACCGCACTGGTGCCTGCGTCGCGACCAGCTGCTGCTGCGCCTGCCGCGTATTGGCAGCCTGCTGCAGGTGCTGGAGAGCGCGCGCCTTGCGCGCAGCCTGGCGATTCTCTGTGGCAGTGGCGTGGCCCTGCTCGAAGCCTTGCAAGTGGCCACCGAAACCATCGGCAACCGGCGTATCCGCCTGGCCATGGAGCAGGTGCGCCAACACGTGCAGGGCGGCACCAGCCTGCACCGTGCGCTGGATGCCAGCCAGCAATTCCCGCCGCTGCTGGTGAACATGGTCGGCAGCGGCGAGGCCAGCGGCACCCTGGCGGACATGCTCGAGCGCGTGGCCGACGACCAGGAGCGCGGCTTTGCCCGCCAGGTCGATACCGCCATGGCGCTGTTCGAACCCCTGATGATCCTGGTGATGGGCGCCGTGGTGCTGTTCATCGTGCTGGCGGTGCTGCTGCCGATCATGCAACTCAACCAGGGCCTGCAATTGTGACGACAAGGAGTATTGCCATGCAGCATCGACGTAACCGCCAACGCGGCTTCACCCTCATGGAGATCATGGTGGTGATCTTCATCATCGGCCTGCTGATCGCCGTGGTGGCGCCCAGCGTGCTGGGCAACCAGGACAAGGCCATGAAGCAGAAGGTGATGGCCGACCTGGCCACTCTGGAGCAGGCGCTGGACATGTACCGGCTGGACAACCTGCGCTTCCCCAGCAGCGAACAGGGCCTGGCCGCGCTGGTGAAAAAGCCGGCTCAGGAGCCAGTGCCTCGGGCCTGGCGCAGTGATGGCTACGTGCGTCGCCTGCCGGAGGACCCGTGGGGCACCCCGTACCAGTACCGCATGCCTGGGGAACATGGCCGGGTCGATGTGTACTCGCTGGGTGCCGATGGCCTGCCGGGCGGCGAAGGCCAGGATGCCGACCTGGGTAACTGGGCGCTGTAACGGTGCGTCATCAGCGCGGCTTCAGCCTGATCGAACTGTTGGTGGTACTGGCCATTGCCGGGCTGATGACCGGGCTGGCGGTGGCCGGCCTTGGCAACGGCCAGGCCAGTGTCGAGCAGGCCTTGCAACGGCTGGCGGTCGAGGTCCGCAGCCAGGCCGCGCTGGCCCGGCATGCCGGGCAACTGCGCGGGCTGCGCTGGAATGGCCAGCGACCGGAGTTCGTCCGCCGCGAGGGCAATGCCTGGGTGGTCGAAGCGGTCCCGCTCGGCGACTGGCCCAAGGGCCTGCACCCGGACTGGCCGGCCAGCCCGCAACCGCGCGTGCTGTTCACGCCGCATGGCTGGGCGCAGGCGGGTAGTGTGCGCTGGCGCTGGGCCGATGGCAGTCAGCAATGGGCCTGGAGCCGCACCGATGGCATGTGGGTCGTGCCATGAAGCAAGCACAGCGTGGTTTCACTCTGCTGGAGGTGACCGTAGCCCTGGCAATCGCTGCCGTGCTGGCGGTGATCACCAGCCAGGTGCTGCGCCAGCGGCTGGCCGTTCAGGACAACCTGCAACAGCACCGCCTTGGCCTGTTGTGCGCGCGTGAGCTGCAAGCCCGCTTTGCCGTCGAGCAGTACTGGCCTGCCGAAAACCAGGTAGCCGGCGAGCTCGGCCAAGGTGGCCAACGGTGTCACTGGCAACTGCAACTGCGCCGCACTGGCGTGCGAGACCTGCGCCGTGGCGAACTGCAATTGTTCGCTGACCGCGATCAGCGCCTGCCACTGGGCCAGTACACCGTGTTTCTGGAGCGCCCATGAAACATCGCCAGGCAGGTCTGACCCTGATCGAACTGATGGTCGCGCTGGCCCTGACGGCCGTGCTCGGCATCATGCTGGCCGCCCTGGTCAACGGCTGGCTGAAGGTGCGCGAACGCTTGCAGGACACCATTCGGCAAACCTCGGTGCTGGACTTTTGCCTGGCCCTGGAGCGGCGCTTCGACAGCCCGGTGCTGCGCCGTGTCTACGACCAGCGTCTGCCGCTGGCCAGCCGTTGGCTGGACTGGCAGCCCGCCAGCAACCAGTTGCTGTGGGTCGCCAGCACCGGCCTGCCGGCAGCCGAAGGTGGCTCGCGCCTGCAACGCCAGCGCCTGCGGTTCGAGGCCCGCGAGCAACGCCTGCTGCTGGAAAGCTCGGCGGACTTGTACGCCGCTGTCGCCCCGCGCTGGGTACAGCGCGAACGACTCGACCAGGTCAGCGCCATGAACGTTCTGTACTACCAGGGCGGCCGCTGGCTGGCCTGGCCTTCTGACCAACCGGTGCACCCAGGCCGTGGTGTGCGTCTGGAACTGCTGCGTGATGGAGCCCCCTATGTCTGCACCTTCGCCCTTCCATGGGGGCGCTCATGAAATTTGAATGGCGGCGGCGTATGCCGGCCCAGGCGTGGCTGCTGGTGCGCCCGGGTACTGCCTGGCATTGGGCGCTGGTCCAGGACGGTATTTTGCAAAGCCAGGGGCAGGGCGAGCCACCGGCCAACCCGCAGGCCCATGTTGCGCTGGTCCTGCCTGCCGAGGCGTGCAGTCATTTTCGCGTGCCGGCCCCGCCCGGGCTCAAGCGCGAAGAGTGGCCTTTGCTGCTTGAGGATCGCTTGCTGCAGGCCCCGCATGAGGTGGCCTGTGCCTGCCTGGCCCGTGAACCCGGGTACCTTCGTCTGCTGGTAGTGGCGCGTCAGCAGCTGGATGACTGGCGTGGCCAATGTGCCGAATGGGGCTTGCAGACGGTGCGTTGCTGGGCGGAGCTGCAGCTGCTGCCTTCGCCCGCGCCAGGATGCGCCTGGCAATGGCAACGCACCCCCGGGCTGTCCTTCTACAAAGGCTTGGCCGAAGACGGACAGGAGCACTGGCTGGCATGGCCTGATGCCTTGGGTGGCGTGCCGCAGCCACCGTGGGCAGGGCTGCACAAGACGTCGCTGAGCGGCAATTGGCCAACCGTATTTGCGCCGCTCGACACATTGCCTGGCCTGTTCGACCGCGCCCGCAAGGTGTGCTCGTTGCCGGCGGCCTCCCGCCAGCAGCAGCGGCTGCTGGCAGCTTGCCTGGTGCTGGCCACCGTTTGGGGTGGCCTGTGGGTGAGCCAGCAATGGCGTCAGGCGCAACTCTGGCGCAACCAGGTCGTTGCCGTGACCGGCGAGCAGGCCAGCCCTCGGCACGCGGCACAGGCCCTCAAGCGCCTGCGCGAGAGCGTACTGCAGCAGCAACTGCGTACACGTCAGCTAGACGACCTGCAGGCTCGCTTGCAGACCTGGCTGCGTGCCAACCCCGGCTTGCGCCTGCAAGCGGTGCGCTTCGATGGTCAGCGTTGGCACCTGCGCCTGGAGGGCGAGGGCAGTGCGCCGCCATGGCGTGATATGGCGGCTGCCGCTGGCGCCACAGTGCAGGTTCAAGAAGGCCAAGTGATCTTCGACCTGGGAGCAGCCTCATGAACCGGGACTGGCTACAGCGTCATCGCTTCACGTTCGCCTGGGGACTGATCGCCCTGCTGCTGGCCTTCCTGGCCCTGCGCGAAGGCGTTGCGCAATGGCGCGTGCTTGGCCAGTGGCGTGTGCTGGCCGAACAGGCGGCCAGCCTGCAAGGCGGGCCCGGTTTGAACCTGGAGCGGCTACGTCAGTCGGCCCAGGCCCGTGGGGTTGAACTGACCGAAGTCGATACGCAAGGCAAGGCCTGGCAACTGCGCGGGCAGGTGGCCGATGAGCGCATGCTGCAAGGCTGGGTGCAGAGCCTGCGTGCAGAAGGCGCACTGCCGTTGCAATGGGGGCTGGAGCAGCAGGGCAAGGGTTTGCGATTTGATCTGGTGGTGCAGCCATGAGCCGCAGTGCAGCAATGGCCTGGGTGTTACTGGTATTCGTGCTCACGCTGTTTATCGAGCTTCCGGCCAATTGGGTGGTGCGTGCGTTCGGCCTGCCGGTAGGCGATGTCGGTGGAAGCCTCTGGCAAGGGCAGGCACAACAATGGGGGCCGGTCGGGCCTTTGCGCTGGACGCTGCAGCCCTGGCGCTTGCAGGCGAATGCGCAAGTGGGGTTCCAGGGGCAGGCCTGGCAGTTGCGTGCAGAAGGCTGGCCCTGGCGTTGGCGGCTGGAGGCATCAGCCAAGGGGCCTTTGGCGACGGTCTCGACGGATTACCGCCTGGCCGGCCAGTGGCAGGGTGTGTTGAGGATGCAGGGGGCAGGGCGGCAATGCCAGGCCAGTGAAGGCCGCGTGATCGTAACCGACCTTGCCCTGAGCGACCCTTGGTCCCTAGGCCTTGGGCACGGCTGGCTGGAAATGGATTGCCGCAGTGGCTGGCACCTGCGCGGGCAGTTGGCGCAGCAAGGGCAACATCAACTGGCCGTGGATGCCGACCTGCCAGGACGCCAGGCGCAGGTGGTGTTCCAGCTGCAGCCTGAAGCGCAGTTGACGCCATTGTTGCGTGGGGCCCAATGGCTTGGGCCGCAGGCCTTGGCGGGGCAGCGAGACCTTCGTTGGTAAGCAACAACGTGGCGCGGCCTCCTGTAGGTACGCTGCGAGCGGTCGAGCTTTTCTGAGGTGCTCGGGGCTGAAGCGCTTGGTCGTATCGATGGTGCATACCCGCGAAGCAGGCGGCGCGTTGCGTGGCACCGGCTGCGCCGGTGTTCGCGGGTGAACCCGCTCCTACAACGGCCTGTGTCCAACCGCCGATTTGTGCCCAACCGCCGATTTGTGCCCAACCACCGATTTGTGTCCAACCGCCGAGTTGTGTCCATCCCCGATCAGTGTAGGAGCGGGCTTGCCCGCGAAGACGGCAGATCAGGCAATCACGATCACTCGTCGTCGGCAGTCCCGTTGGCCCGCCAGTAGGCTGCAGCCTTTAGCGCGTCTTCCTTTACCCCTTTCTCCAGCAACAACGCCTTGGCCTGGCGAGTCAGGGCTTTTTCCAGCGCTACCCAGGCATACAGCTGGCCTTGCGGCAAGCTCAGGTTCCGCACCAGCTCCAACAAGTCTTCCCCTTGGCGACGTACCCAGATCACTTCCACCTGCGCCTTGCTTGGCAGCGGCTGGCGCTCGTGCTCGTCTTCGATCTGGATGACTGCCAGCACCTGGCGGCCCGCCGGCAACTCCTCCAGCCGACGGCCAATGGCCGGGATGGCAGTTTCATCACCGATCAGCAGGTAGCTGTCGAAAATATCCGGCACCACCAGCGAGGCCCGTGGCCCTGCGATGTCCAGGGTTTGCCCGGGCGCGGCTTGCGCGGCCCAGGTAGAGGCAGGGCCGTCGCCGTGCAGCACGAAGTCGATGTCCAGCTCATGTGCCACCAGGTCGATGCGCCGTGGTGTGTACTCGCGCATGGTGGGCCGCGCGCCACCGTCCTTGCCCAGGTTGCGGGCCTCGATGGCCTGTTGTTGCTCCGGCGTTTCGGCGAACAGCAGCTTGATATGGTCGTCGCTGCCAACGCTGGTAAAGCCTTGCAGCTCGGCACCCCCCAGGGTGATGCGGCGCATGCGCGGGGTCAGCTCGGTGACCCGCAGCACCTGCAGACGGCGCTGGCGGATCTCGTGGTTTACGCGGTGAATGGTGTCACTCATGGGGCGTCTCCCTGAAAGGTTCGGTGGGCCCGGAGGCGATGGCCTTGGCGGTATGGTTGAGCAGGTCACGGACCCGTTCGATTTCTTCCACTGTCCAGCGGCCGCTGTGCATGTGCAGTGCATGGCGCAGGTTGCCGACCGCTTCATGAATCTCTGGCGGGCGGTCGTGGCCGCGCAGGGCGCGTTTGCTGACCTCGATGCGCATGCGCACGCCATCCAGGGCTACTGCCTGATCCGCCAAGGCGCTGCGGCCGGCATCGGTGATGGCGTAGAGGCGTTTGCTGCCTTGTACCTGGCCGCTGATCAGTTCGGCCTCTTCGAGGAAGTTCAGCGTGGGGTAGATCACCCCAGGGCTTGGGCTGTAGCTGCCGTCGAACAGATTTTCGATCTGGCGGATCAGGTCGTAACCGTGGCCGGGCTGCTCGGCCAGCAAGTCCAGCATCAGCAGCTTGAGGTCACCCGGGGCGAAGACACGCGGGCCGCGCTCGCCACGGGCGGGGCGCCGCTCGAAGGGATCATGAGGGGGATGTTCGCGCATAAGGATAGGGCTCCGTCGTTTGCGATATATCTTAAGATATTACTCAAGATATATCTAAAGACAAGCCCTTTAATGCTGATGATTATCATCTACTGCGTCGATGTGTTCCCTGTCGGTGGTGGTGTGTGCAGGGCAACCTGTGGCGGCTTGCACTCATTCGGATTGCCAGGCTGCAGGTATGGCATGAGGATCGGTGCCATGCCCTTGAGCACCTGCACTGGCAGCGCCGAAGTAAATTTGAACGCTTCTGCCGTGCGACCCGGCACGAAGGCGGTCAGCGTGCCGAAATGGTTGTCGCCGAGGAAGAACACGAAGGTGGCGGTGCGGTTTAGCGAGCGCGAGCCGATCAGCCGGCCGCCGGCGCCAAAGCTCTCGATTCGGTTGTCGCCGGTACCGGTCTTGCCGCCCATCACCAGTGGGGTGCCGTCCTGCAGCTTGAAGCTGCCGGAAATACGCCGCGCGGTACCTGCATCGACCACTTGCGACATGGCGCCTTTGAGTGCACGCGCCACTTCGACTGGCAGAATTCGCACGCCCCGGTCCGGGTCTGTGATCAACTTGGTCTCGTAGGGTGTGTTGGCTGCGAAGTGCAGGGTGTCGATGCGCAGGGTCGGCAGGCGAACACCGTCGTTCTGGATGATCCCGACCAGTTCGGAGAGGGCAGCGGGGCGGTCGCCGGAGCTGCCGATGGCGGTGGCCAATGAGGGCACCAGGTGGTCGAATGGATAGCCCACGCGTTTCCAGCGTTGGTGGATGTCGAGGAAGGCTTCGATTTCGACCATGGTGCGGATGCGGCTGTCACGGGCGCCCTGGTAGCGGCTCTTGAACAGCCAGCCGTATACCTCCTGGCGTTCGAAACGACTGGCGTTGATCATCTCGGTCAGTGTCGAGCTTGGGTTCTTCAGCAGGTAGCCAAGCAGCCACAGGTCCAGCGGGTGGACCTTGGCGATGTAACCCTGATCAGGCAGGTCGTACTTGCCGGGGCCGTAAGCTGCGTACATCTCTGACAGACGGCCATCGGTCAGTTTGCCCAACACGGCCTTGTCGCCCTTGAGGTGGGCACGCACGAAGGCGTTGAAGGTTTCCTGGCCTGCCTCGGGGAACAGGTAGCGGTGTACCGCCGCCAACCGCTGCGGGGTCACGCGCATGCTGTCGAGGAAGGTGTCCAGGCGTTGTTGCGAGGTTTTACGCTGGTACTTCTTCCAGAAGCGCATCAGGTAGTTGGTGCCTTCCTTGTCGGCAAAGCGCGCAAGGTATTCCTGGCGGCGCGGGTCGGCATCGTCCTTGAGCAGCGGCACGCGGTTGTACGGCTGCTGGTAAGTCACGTAGCGCACCAGGTCGCGCATCAGGCGGATGAACGGCAGGTTGATCGACTCGCGCAGTGCATCCTTGAGTGTCGGGTTGCGGTTGTTGTCTTCCTTGCGGAAGTTGTTGAATACATGCATCCCGCCACCGGTGAAAAACGCTTCGCCGGTGTTGGCCGAGTACTTACGCTCGAGCGCGGCGTCGAGCATGGCGTCAAGGCTCTGGTTCTTGCTGTTCTGCGCCAGCCATTCCAGCGACCATTGCGTGATGCGGTCGAGTTCGGCCACTTCGACCTTCTTCAGCTCGGCGGCAGGTTTGCCGGCGTACTTGTCGTGCAGCTCGGCGATAATTTCAAGGTAGGTGGTCAGTACCCGCAGCTTGGCGGTTGAGCCCAGCTCCAGCTTGCTGCCTTCGTTGATGTCGAAGGGCTGGTTGGTGCTGTCGGTCTGCACCCGGACCCGCGAGCCATCGGCGGTGCGTTCGAACAAGGTGAAGCTGTAGCTCACCTGGTCGGTGGTCTTGGCAGTGAGCAGCCGCTCGCCGATCAGGCCGATCTGTGCGGCAAACTCCGGGTCGGCAAGGTTTTTCAGGTACTGGCTGATCTGCAACTGCAGGTCGGCCTGCAAGGTACTGGTGGCTGACAGGTCGAGGCGGTCGAGGTCGTACAGCG
Source organism: Pseudomonas sp. CIP-10 (assembly GCF_020911845.1). Classification (NCBI taxonomy): domain Bacteria; kingdom Pseudomonadati; phylum Pseudomonadota; class Gammaproteobacteria; order Pseudomonadales; family Pseudomonadaceae; genus Pseudomonas; species Pseudomonas sp. CIP-10. The sequence goes on from NZ_CP087160.1 coordinate 1,250,418, forward strand.
GGCGATTGAGCATGGCCGACAGGCGGTTGCGTGCCAGGCTGATGCCCTTGTTGGTAATGATCGGTACGATGGTCGGCTGCGCGACCCAGTCGCGGTACACCGCCTTGCTGGCCAGCGCGGCATCGGCCAGTGGCTGATCGATGACCTTGTTGGCGGCGAGCACGCGGATGTGCGCGTCGGTCAGTTCGGCCAGCTCGACCCGGCCCTTGGACAAGTAATGCGAGGGGCGGCGTTGGGCAATCATCAGCGACAGCACCTGGCGCAGGGCCAGGCCGCGTGCGGCCATGCTCTCGGGGTCGGTGGCGGTGGCGTTCAGGGCCTGGTTGACCTGGTCGAAGTCGGCGCCGTACCACACCCGCAGGCCCTCGGCCATGCCATGTACCTCACCATGCCCAGGCACAGCCGACAGCGGTACGCTGTTGAGGTAGTCACGCACGATGCGCTGGCGTGCCTCGGTGGTGTCGGGGCCGCCCTGGTAGGCACGCACGCTGGCAGAAATCATCTGCCGGATCTTCTCCGCGCCCGATACCGTCAGGCCGTCGGGTGAGTGGCGATATTTCTCCAGCTGTGTGGCCAGGGTGCTGCCGCCGGCAGACTGGCCGGGCAGGGCCAGGTACTTGGCGACCTGGCTGTAGGCGGCCTTGGCAAAGCGTGGCCAGTCCACTGCCGGGTTGTTACGTGGGTCCTGGGTATCCAGCAGGTCGCGGTTTTCGATGAACAGCAAGCTGTTGACCATCACGGGAGGGATCGCTGCAAAGTCCGGGTACAGGTGCTGGGGGTAGTTGTACTGGTACAGCGTGTCGCCGCGGCAGTCGGTGATCGACAGGCCGGCCTGGATTTTCTCGATATAGGGCGCGAACAGCCCATGATCGACGTAGTTCATCAATGCGGGTGAGAACTTCACCTGTTCGCTGATGAGGTAGTCGCGCTTGAGCAGGCGTGGCAGGAATTCACCCAGGGCGCTATAGCCCAGGCGTTTGTCGAACGGCCCGTCACCGGGGTAGATGATGGCATCGCTGGGACCGGGTTGCAGCGAATAGGTCAGTGTACTGGCCAGTTTGCTGAACTCGCGCGATTGCAGTTCGGAGGTACGGAATTCGTCATACGCGGCAACACCTATGGCTACCAGTGCCACCAGCAGGATGAGGATGATCAGCCGCCACCATAGCCGACGCTGACGGGGGGACTTGGGTTGTGGCGTCTCGGCCGGAGGTATCTCGGGTGCTTCCGTTCTGCTTGGTTCCGATTGCCACAGTGCGCCCATAGTCTTCTATCCGGCCAAGTATTTTCGTCTTGCTTGTCTGAAGCTTAGACGTTGAGTGGATAGGGTGAAAAATTTGTAAGAAGAAGGAAAGTGGTGAGGGGCTATGCGGCTTTGGTGTGGGTTCCTTCAACGGCCGATGTTGCTATGGTGCCCCGGCGATTTTTGGGGCGGGTAGCGGCCCCAGAGTTCTAGCCAAATTTCTGCATATATACAGTGAAAACTCCTACAACGGTCTTCCTATACTGCTCGCCCCCTTCGCCTTGCCGGGCGCTCTACTCCGGCACACGGGCCGGTCCACAAGGCCAGCCTGGCAAGCCAATGCCACGCCTATCGGCTTGGTCGCGGCGGCACGAAGGTCAAATCCAATAACAAAATGAGGTTGTATTGCTATGCCAGTCGGCAACCACTCTGCCCACGGCCAGGCCACAGAAGGCGGCCCGCTCAAGCGTGAACTGGGCGAACGGCACATCCGCCTGATGGCGCTGGGCGCCTGTATCGGTGTCGGTCTTTTCCTCGGTTCGGCCAAGGCGATCGAAATGGCCGGTCCGGCCATCATGTTGTCCTACATCATCGGCGGCTTGGCCATCCTGGTGATCATGCGCGCCCTTGGTGAAATGGCCGTGCACAACCCCGTCGCCGGCTCGTTCAGCCGTTATGCCCAGGATTACCTCGGCCCATTGGCGGGCTTCCTGACCGGCTGGAACTACTGGTTCCTGTGGCTGGTGACCTGTGTTGCCGAAATCACGGCAGTGGCCATCTACATGGGCATCTGGTTCCCCGACGTTCCGCGCTGGATCTGGGCCCTGGCGGCGCTGGGCAGCATGGGCGCGGTCAACCTGGTGGCGGTGAAGGCTTTTGGTGAGTTCGAGTTCTGGTTCGCGCTGATCAAGATCGTCACCATCATCGCCATGGTGCTTGGCGGCATCGGCATCATTGCCTTCGGCTTTGGCAATGACGGTGTGGCAGTGGGGATCTCCAACCTGTGGAGCAACGGCGGCTTCATGCCCAATGGCGTGACCGGCGTGCTGATGTCGCTGCAGATGGTGATGTTCGCCTATCTGGGTGTGGAAATGATCGGCCTCACCGCCGGTGAAGCACGCAACCCGCAAAAGACCATTCCCCAGGCCATCGGCTCGGTGTTCTGGCGCATCCTGCTGTTCTACGTCGGCGCGTTGTTCGTGATCCTGTCGATTTACCCGTGGAACGAAATCGGTAGCCAGGGCAGCCCGTTCGTCATGACCTTCGAGCGCCTCGGCATCAAGACCGCTGCCGGTATCATCAACTTCGTGGTCATCACGGCGGCGCTTTCGTCGTGCAACGGCGGCATCTTCAGCACCGGGCGCATGCTCTATAGCCTGGCGCAGAACGGCCAGGCGCCGGCGGCCTTCGCCCGCACCTCGAAGAACGGCGTGCCACGCAATGCGCTGCTGCTGTCGATCGGCGCGTTGCTGCTGGGCGTGCTGGCCAACTACCTGGTGCCAGAAAAGGTCTTCGTCTGGGTGACCTCGATCGCCACCTTTGGTGCGATCTGGACCTGGGTGATGATCTTGCTGGCACAGCTGAAGTTCCGTGCCGGCCTTACCACGGCCGAGCGCAAGGCACTTAAGTACCGCATGTGGCTGTGGCCGCTGAGCTCGTATCTGGCACTGGCCTTCCTGGTGCTGGTGGTCGGGCTGATGGCGTACTTCGAGGATACGCGTGTGGCCCTGTACATCGGCCCGGCGTTCCTGGTGCTGCTGACGGTGCTGTATTACACGTTCCGCCTGGCGCCGAAAGACGCACAAGGTGTGACGAGTACCGCCTCCTGACCTGACGTGGGGCCGCTTTGCGGCCCCAGCGTTCTCTCAGGCCGCCACTTCGCTGTGCGGCTCGAAACTGTCCGCCCGGGCCAGTTGCCACATCCGCGAATAGAACTGCCCATTCACCTCGCCGGTCAGCAGCTCACCTGGCTTCAAAAACACATGCATCTGCGAGAACAGCTTGATCTCGGTGGCTGAAATGCGCCGCACCAGGTGCTTGGCCTCCAGTTGTGCCGGATGCTCCAGGCCGGCCGCCGCCAGCATTTCTGCCAAGGCACGCAACGTGTTGTGATGGAAGTTCAGCACCCGCTGGGCTTTGTCGGGCACCACCAGCGCACGCTGGCGCAGCGGATCTTGCGTGGCCACGCCGGTCGGGCACTTGTTGGTGTGGCAGCTTTGCGACTGGATGCAGCCGATGGCGAACATGAAGCCGCGTGCCGAGTTGGCCCAGTCGGCGCCAATGGCCAGCACGCTGGCGATGTCGAAGGCGCTGACAATCTTGCCGCTGGCGCCCAGCTTGATCTTGTCGCGCAGGTTCAGGCCGACCAGGGTGTTGTGCACGAACAGCAGGCCTTCACGCAGTGGCACGCCGATATGGTCGGTGAACTCCACGGGCGCTGCGCCGGTGCCGCCTTCCTTGCCATCGACGACGATGAAGTCGGGCAGGATGCCGGTTTCCAGCATGGCCTTGGCGATGCCCATGAATTCCCACGGGTGGCCCAGGCAGAACTTGAACCCCACTGGCTTGCCACCGGACAGTTCACGCAACTGGGCGATGAACTGCATCATTTCGATCGGTGTCGAGAAGGCGCTGTGGCGCGACGGTGAGATGCAATCCTCGCCCATCAGCACGCCACGGGTTTCGGCAATTTCCTGGGTGACCTTGTGTTTGGGCAGTATGCCGCCATGGCCAGGCTTGGCACCCTGGCTCATCTTGATCTCGATCATGCGCACCTGAGGGCTGCGCGCCTGGGCGGCGAAACGTTCGGGATCGAAGCGCCCATCTGGCGTGCGGCACCCGAAGTAGCCGCTGCCCAGTTCCCACACCAGGTCACCACCGTGCTCGCGATGGTAGGGGCTGATGCTGCCCTCGCCGGTGTCATGGTGGAAATTGCCCAGTTTGGCGCCCTGGTTGAGCGCACGGATGGCATTGGCGCTGAGTGAGCCGAAACTCATGGCCGAAATGTTGAAGATCGACGCTGAATACGGCTGGCTGCACTGCGGCCCACCGACGATGACGCGGAAGCTGGCCGGGTCGGCCAGCGGTGCCGGGCGCATGGAGTGGCCGATGAACTCGAAACCGGATTCATATACGTCGATCAGGGTGCCGAAAGGTTTGTCCGAGGCTTCGTTCTTCGCCCGGGCATACACCAGCGAGCGCTGGGCGCGAGAGAAGGGCAGGGCATCGCTGTCGGACTCCAGCAAGTATTGGCGGATTTCCGGGCGAATGGCCTCGACCAGATAGCGGATGTTGCCAAGAACCGGGTAGTTACGGCGGACGGCGTGGCGCTGCTGCAGCAGGTCGAACAGGCCGATCAGGCTGAGAATGCCTGTGGTCAGGGTGAACGGCCACAACCATTCGTGGTGGCTGAAGGGGAGGCTCGCCAGGGTGAACAGCACACAGGCGGCGAAGAAGGCATAACGACTGAGAAGTGACAGGCTCATACAGGGTCCTTGCGATGGCGCGGTCAGGCTCAGGGCCTGGGGGCAAACCCCGACCATAGCCAAGTTGCCGGGCACTGCAAAATAAAATTGGGGTAGCGAAAATCATTCTCGACCCGAGCCAAATTGCCTGGTCGCAACGCAGATCGGTGGTGGACACACATTGGTGATTGGGCGCAGGCCGTCGTAGGCGCGGGTTTACCCGCGAAGGGGCCGGGCCTGCTGGCCAATTTCTACCCGCCGTTCACCGTTGCCGCCGCCACCGTATTCGCGGGTGAACCCGCTCCTACAGGGGTGTCGCGCAGCAGTTTTTGCCGCCAGCTTTCCTGCTCCTGTGCGGACGCCTCGACCAGATACGCGTAACGCCCGGCCATCCGCACCGCCACCGGTATCCCGTCGCGATACAGAAGCCGGTTGCCAATCACTGCCGGCACTTTCGCCCCGGGCAGCAACGAGCCGATCAGGTTCAGCGGGTCACCGGCGCTCACCACCTGCAGCGTTCCGTCCGGTTCACGTCGTCTCACTTGCCGCAGCAATACTACCGCCTCAGGCAAGGCGAACTGTTCACCGGCCAGCCCGGCAATGAAGCGCCCGCCCCGGATCTCGCCACGCGCTTCCAATCGGTGATAGCAGCGCAGCAGCTCACGCCAGGGCGGCAGTACATCACTCTCGCGCGCCAACAGCCGCCAGCAGATCACGCCATAGCGGCGCAGCAGCGTGCGGGCAATGTGCTCCAGGCGCTGGTCGTGATCCGGTGGCGCATCGCTGCGGCGCAGCAGGGCCCAACGTCCGGCATGCGCCATGCTGCTGGAAAGCGGCGGGTGGCCTCGGCGGCTGTTACGTGAGCTGCGCTTGGTTGCAGGCGTGATCAGGCTGCGCAAGCCAGTGAAACTGTCCGCCCCGGCCAGGCCCGAGCCCACCAGCTCCTGCAGTGCAGTTTCCAGTTCACTGGGCAGCAGGTGTGCCTCATGTGCCAGTTCATCGAAGAACAGCGCACCCTGGGTTTTCAGCGCTTCGTGCACACGTTGCGCACGTAGGCCAAGGGCGTCGACAGCAGGTGCGGGCGCCAGGCTGCGCCACGTGTTCAACTGGTCCCGCGGCAGCAACACCAGTGGGGTACTGGTCAACGTGCTGCTCGCCACTGTTGCCGCCAGCCGGCTCCAGGCAAACTGGCCGCTTCGGCAGGCTTCGTCGAGCCAGTGCGGACTGTAGTCTTTGATACGCGCCGGCAGCAGCTCCGCCTCCCAGGCCGCTGCGGCGCTGGGGAATCCTTGTAACTGGCCCAGCACTTCGGCCACCGCCTGCGGACCACGCAGGCGCTCGTCAGGCGCCAGGTGCTGCCAATCGAACAGAAAGCGCATGAAGTCTTGCAGGCTGACCGGTTCGATCTCGCGGCGCAGGCGTTTGACTGTGTAGCGGTGGATGCGCGCCAGCAAGTGGCGTTCGCACCATTGCAGGTCAGTGGCACCTGGGCTGAAATGCCCGCGCAGCACATAGCCTTCGGCTTCCAGGCGGGCCAGCGCCTGTTCGATATCGGTTACCGGTTTGCCCAATGGCGCAGCGATTTGCGCCAGGGTCTGTGGGCCATGGCCGCTCAGGCGGGCGCGCAGCAGTTCGCTCAGTGCGTGGTCGGGCTCGATGGGCTGGTCGAAGCCAGCGAGCCGTTCGAGCGCTGGCTCCCTGTGCGCTGTGGGGTACAGTGCCAGCAGCAGGTTCAGGCGTTCGCGGGCCAACCAGAGCTTGTCATCGGGCAGGCGCAAGGCACGCCCGGCCTTGGCCAGCTGCCTTAGCAGCACATCCCAGCAGGGGTTGGCATCTACCTCGACCTGACCGATGGCCCCCAGGCTCATCAATGCTTCGTGCATTTCGTCGGGATTGGCCGGCTGTGGCCAGGCCTCGGCCGCTACGGCAGCAATGGCATCAGCGTCCAGCGCGCCCAGGTCGTCGCTACTGTGCACGTCGTTCCAGCGCCGGTTGAGTACCGCCTGGGTACGTCGTTCTTCCAGTGGCGCATCGTCCAGAAAGGCATAAGGCCGGGCATTGAGAATCGCTGAAGCCAGCGGCGAGGGGGCGGGCAAATCCCTGCACAGCAAGCGCACTGCACCGCTTTCCATGCGCCGCAGCAGGGCTAGCCAGCCTTCGCTGTCCATTGCCTCGTGCAGGCAATCGTCAAGGGTTTGCTCGACCAGCGGATGGTCGGGAATCTGCCGCTCGCCGACGATGTTCTCCAGGCAGGCGATCTGGTCGGGGAACACGGCGGCAACCAGGTCCTCACTCTTCATGCGCTGGATTTGTGGCGCCACCTTGCGTCCGCCCACAAAGCGCGGCAGTGCCATGGCCACGCCTGCATTCCAGCGCCAGCGCACGCCAAACAGCGGTGCATCGAGCAGGGCCTGGATGAGAATCGGCTCGGCGCTGCGGCTGTTCAGGTAACGCCACACTTCGTCCAGCTCGAAACTGTGGCTGGTCGACAGAGACAGCACGATGGCGTCCTCGCTGGCGGCAGCCTGCAGTTCGAAGTTGAAGGTGCGGCAGAAGCGCTTGCGCAGGGCCAGGCCCCAGGCGCGGTTGATGCGGCTACCATAGGGTGAATGAATGATCAGTTGGGTCCCGCCGGACTCATCGAAAAAACGTTCCATCACCAGCGTATCCTGCGAGGGCAGGGCGCCAAGCACTTCACGGGTGCGGGCCAGGTAGTCGAGCAACTGGCCCGCACAAGCTTCGTCCAGTTCGAAGGTCGCCTGCAACCAGGCCAGTACCTCCACCGTGTCGCCGCCTGCCTGCGCCAGTTGCTGGTCGATTCGCGCCTGCAGCCGGGCCACGGCGGCAGACAGCTCGTCACTGCGCCCCGGCGCTTCACCCAGCCAGAACGGAATGGTCGGTGGCAGGCCATGAGCATCCTCTACCCGCACCCGGCCCGGCTCGACGCGCAGAATGCGATAGGAGGCGTTGCCCAGCTGGAAAATATCGCCGGCAATGCTTTCCACGGCAAAGTCTTCATTGACGCTGCCGATGTTCAGCGCCTGCGGTTCCAGCAACACGGCGTAGTCGGCGTTGTCGGGGATGGTGCCGCCGCTGGTCAGCGCGGTCAGTTGGCTGCCACGTCGGCCACGCAGCGTGCCGCTCACTGCGTCACGGTGCAAGTAGGCACTGCGCACACCCTGGCGGCCGTTGTAGCCCTCGGCGAGCATGCGCAGCAGGGCCTGGTAATGGTGCTGGTCAAGCTCGGCGTAAGGTGTGGCCTGGCGCAGGCAATCCAGCAGATCCTGTTCGTGCCAGGCCTGGTTGCTGGCTTCTGCGACGATCTGCTGGGCCAGCACATCCAGCGGTGCCCGGGGGATGTGCAGTGCGTCCAGTTCGCCCTGTCGAACGCAGTCAAGCAAGGCAACGCATTCGATCAGGTCATCGCGTGAGGTGGGGAACAGGCGCCCCTTCGGCACACCATCGACCTGGTGTCCAGCGCGGCCAACCCGTTGCAGGAAGCCGGCAATCGAGCCCGGCGACGCGACCTGGCAGACCAGGTCGATATCGCCGATATCAATGCCAAGCTCCAGCGATGCGGTCGCGACCAGCACCTGGAGCTGGCCGCTCTTGAGCCGCTGCTCCGCATCCAGGCGCAGCGCTTTGGACAGGCTGCCATGGTGTGCGGCAACCGCCTCCTTGCCCAGCCGGTCGCTGAGGTGGCGGGTGATACGTTCGGCCAGGCGCCGGGTATTGACGAATACCAGCGTGGTGCGGTGTTCACGGGCAAGGGTGGCCAAGCGGTCATACACCAGGCCCCAGACATCAGTGGCCATCACCGCCCCCAACGGTACCGGCGGCACTTCGATGGCCAGGTCACGCTTGCGGGCATGGCCGATATCGACAATGGCGCAGGGGCGCCCGCTACCCACCAGAAACTGTGCCACCCGTTCAACTGGGCGTTGGGTAGCGGACAGGCCGATCCGCCGCAGTGGCTTTTTGCACAAGGCTTGCAGGCGCTCCAAGGTCAGGGCCAGATGGGCGCCACGCTTGTTACCGGCCAAGGCATGGATTTCGTCGACGATTACCGTGTGCACATGGGCCAGGCCTTCACGGCCAGACGCCGAGCCCATCAGCACGTAAAGCGATTCGGGGGTCGTCACCAGAATGTGCGGGGCCAGCTTGCGCATGGCGGCGCGTTCCTTCTGCGGAGTATCGCCGGTGCGTACCGCCGTGGTGATGCGTGGGGCGTTCAGGCCTTGCTCTGCAATGGCTTGGCTGATGCCTTCGAGCGGGGCCTGCAGGTTCAGACGAATGTCATTGGACAGGGCCTTCAGAGGTGAAACGTAGATCACCAGTGTCTGTGCGGGCAGTTCACCCTGGTGCTTCATGCCTTCACGCAGCAGTTCATCTAGCACGGCCAGAAAAGCGCTCAGGGTCTTGCCTGAGCCGGTCGGCGCGGCCAGCAGCATGGATTGCCCGGCGTGGATCAACGGCCAGGCCTGTGCCTGGGCATCGGTGACCGTGGCGAAGCGGCGGCGGAACCAGGTGCTGACGGCAGGGTGGAACAGCTCGAGCACCGGGTGGTGTTTGGCGGGCAGGTTCATGTGGTGTTTATGGAGGGTGTGCAACAGGTTGGCAAGGGGCCGCTCGTCTGCCAGGCCGACACAGGAATGACCGGCCTTGTCAGGCCAATGACCCCATGGGATCCTCGCGGGTCATTTTATTCAGCGAGCCCACTTCATGCCCAACATCATCCGCATCGCCGCCGCCCTGCTGATCGACCCTCAGGGCCGCACGCTGCTGGTGCGCAAGCGTGGCACCGAGGCTTTCATGCAGCCAGGCGGCAAGATCGATGCCGGTGAAACGCCGGTACAGGCGCTGGTGCGCGAGTTGCAGGAGGAACTGGGCCTGCGCATCGACCCGGCTCAGGCCATGCACCTGGGCCAGTTCAGTGCCCCCGCCGCCAACGAACCAGGCTTCGAAGTGCAAGCTGAACTGTTCCGTGTCGACAGCGCCGCTGCCGTGGTGCCGGCCGCAGAGATCGAGGAGGTGGTCTGGCTGGCTGCAGATCAGGCGCCCGTCATGCCACTGGCTCCCCTGACCCGCGACTTGATCCTGCCGCTGTATCGCCAGGCGCTCAACGCACCGCGCTGACGCCGTCGAGGGTAGCGAACGAGGTGTCCTTGGCCGTCAGCAAAAAGTCGCGCATGTACGGGGCATCGAGCATGTCGGTGCGTACGGCGGCATAAAGCGTGGCAAACAGGCCTTTCTCGCCCAGGCGTTTGCCCTTCACATAGCCGCGCGAGCTGTACTCGTGCAGCGCCCAATGCGGCATGCCGCATACGCCACGGCCGCTGGCCACCAGTTGCATCATCATCACCGTCAGCTCCGAGGTACGCACGGCGGCTGGCTCGATATCGGCCGGCTCCAGGAAGCGGGTGAAGATGTCCAGGCGATCGCGCTCCACCGGGTAGGTGATCAGCGTCTGGTCGAGCAAGTCTTGCGGCACGATGTAAGGCTTGCTGGCCAGCGGGTGCTGGTTGGCCACTGCCAGCATCGCCTCGTAGGTGAACAGCGGCACATAAGTGATGCCTGCCAGGTCCACCGGGTCGGAGGTCACCACCAGGTCAAGGTCGCCGCGGGCCAGGGCCGGCAGCGGGGCGAAGGCAAAGCCCGAGGCCAGGTCCAGTTCCACTTCCGGCCAGGCATCACGGAACTGGTCGATGGTCGGCATCAGCCACTGGAAGCAACTGTGGCATTCGATAGCCATGTGCAGGCGTCCGGCCGTGCCTCCGGCCAGGCGTGCGATGTCACGTTCGGCACTGCGCAGCAACGGCAGGGTGGCATCAGCCAGTTGCAGCAGACGCAGCCCGGCGCTGGTGAAGCGGATCGGCTTGGTCTTGCGCACGAAAATCGGGAGGCCCAGGCGCTCTTCAAGCTCCTTGAACTGGTGCGACAACGCCGACTGGGTCAGGTGCAGGCGTTCGGCGGCCTCCACCAGGCTGTCGGCCTCGCGCAGGGCATGAAGGGTTTTCAGGTGACGGATCTCCAGCACAGATGACTCCGGGGTGTGGAATTGAAGAAACAGGGAATGAATTGAGTTTCTCTCATGATGCGGCATCTGTCGACTGGGCGATCGTCGCACCGCCTGGCGGGAGTCATGAAACTGTCACCGAACTGTGGCAGCGCGCCCGAACAGAATTCATCAGACTCGCGCTCTACTGGGGATCTGCATTCTGGTGTTTCTTTCATGCGGGCTTTTTGGTTTTTTCTTTTCTTTCTGTTCAGCGCACCGGCGAGTTTCGCCGAACAGCGCTGTGACGCCCAGGTGCCGGTGCAGCGTGCCGAACTCGGTGCCGTCAGCCTGGTGTACCAGAGCGTCGGTGCGCCACGCGACCCGGCCTTGCTGCTGGTCATGGGCTTGGGCGGGCAGCTGATTCATTGGCCAGATGATGTGGTCGAGGCATTGTGCCGCCAAGGTTTTCGGGTGATCCGCTATGACAACCGCGATGTCGGCCTGTCACGCTGGAACCAGGTACCACCGCACGCCAACCTGACGCTCGAACTGTTGCGTTACAAGTTGGGCCTGCCCGTGTCGGCGCCCTATACGCTGACTGATATGGCCGATGACGGCTTGCGCCTGATGGACGCGTTGGGCGTGCGCCAGTTTCATGTATTGGGGGTGAGCATGGGCGGCATGATTGCCCAGCACCTGGCGGCGATGGCGCCTGAGCGTGTGCGCAGCCTGACGCTGGTCATGTCCAGTTCAGGGGCGGCGGGGCTGCCGGCGCCGGCCCCGGCGTTGGTGCAGTTGCTGGCCCGGCGCAGCGCGCCGAACCGTGAAGTGGCTATCGAGCAGCAGGCCGACCTGCTGGCGGCCCTGGGCAGCCCTGAGGTACGAGACGACCGCGAAGTGTTGCTGCAGCAGGCGGCGCAGGCCTACGACCGGGCGTTCAACCCTGACGGGGCCAAGCGCCAGATCATGGCGATACTGGCCGAGCCGAGCCGCGTCGAGTTGCTCAACCAGTTGCGAGTGCCGACCCTGGTGGTACACGGCACGGCTGATCCGTTATTGCCGGTGATGCATGGCGTGCACCTGGCGGCGCATATCCAGGGCAGCCAGTTACGCTTGATCCCGGGGCTGGCGCACCGTTTCCAGGAGCCGTTCAAGGCGCCGTTACTGGGGGCGGTGTTGCCTTATTTGCAGGCGCACAGGCAAGCGGTCACGCACATCGCAGGGCTCTGAATCTGCGCTGGCTGCTTTCGATCAGTGCATCCGCACCCACACAGTCACCAGCACGGTCGCGGCGATCAGCCAGGCCAGCGTGGCCAGCGCCATCGATGCCTCGAGGCGCAAGCGGTCGACCAGTACATACAGGGTTGCCAGGTACACGAAATACGGAATGATCGACCACATGCCAAACAGGATGGTGGTCTTCAGGTCGGCAATGCTGCGCCCCTTGCCGACGATGTAGTGGGCAATCAGGGCGAAGGTGGGGAACAGCGGCACCAGCCCTGCGATGTAGTAGTTGCGCGTTTTCGACAGCACCGCCAGCAACAGCACCACGCCTGCGCCCAGGGCCGCTTTGAATACCAGGTCCACGTTGTTTTCCAGTTTGGGTTCAAGTCAGCCGAGGCCGTATTTTTTCACTTTGTCGAACAGCGTGGTCTTGGCCATGCCCAGCTCCTGGCTGGCCTGGCTCAGGTTGCCGCCCGTGCGTTGCAGGGCATCAGTGAGCAGGTTGCGTTCGAATGCTTCCACCGCCTCGGCAAAAAGCAGGCCTTGGTTGGCACCTCCGCTGGGGCCTTTCTTGAATGCTGGCAGGCCGAGGGCATAGCGTTCGGCCACGTTGCGCAACTCGCGCACGTTACCCGGCCAGTCATGGGCCATCAGGCGCGACAGGGTCTGGCTGTCCAGTGTCGGTGTTTCGCGGTCGAAGCGTAGGGCCGACTGCTGCAGGAAATGTTCGAACAACTGCAGGATGTCTTCACGGCGCTCACGCAGCGGCGGCAGCTCCAGGGTGACCACGTTCAGCCGGTAATACAGGTCGCTGCGGAACTGGCCGCTCTGGCCCAAGGCATCGAGGTCGGCCTTTGTCGCGGCGATCACCCGGCAATCCACCGGGATGCTCTGGTTCGAGCCCAATCGCTCCAGGGTGCGCTCCTGCAGCACGCGCAGCAGCTTGATCTGCAGGTTGATCGGCATGCTCTCCACTTCATCGAGGAACAGCGTGCCGCCATTGGCGTGTTCGATCTTGCCGATGCGGCGTTTGCCGGCACCGGTGAAGGCGTTGGCCTCGTGGCCGAATATCTCGCTTTCAAACAGGTTTTCCGGCAGGCCGCCACAGTTCAGCGCCACGAACGGGTGGCTCTGGCGGCGGCTGAAGTCGTGCAGGCAGCGTGCGACCAGCTCTTTGCCGGTGCCGGTCTCGCCTTCGATCAGCACGTTGGCTGAGGTGTCGGCGACGTTGGCGATCAGTTCGCGCAAGTGCTCCATGGCCGGTGAGCGACCAATGATGCGTCCCTCCAGGCTGCTCTGTTCGGCCAGCTGGCGGCGCAGGGCCACCACTTCGCGTGACAGCCCGCGCTGTTCCAGCGCGCGGCGCACCACATCGACCAGGCGCTCGGGGGAGAACGGTTTTTCCATGAAGTCGTAGGCGCCGTTACGCATGGCGCCAACGGCCATGTCGATATCGCCATGGCCAGTGATCAGCACCACCGGCAGGCTGCGGTCACGGGCCTTGAGGCGATTGAGCAGCTCCAGGCCATCAATACCCGGCAGGCGGATATCGCTGACGACAATGCCGGCGAAATCGTCGCCGATGCGCTCCAGCGCCTGTTCGGCGCTGCCCACGCCCTCGCAGGCGATATCCTCCAGGGCCAGCGCCTGCTGGCAGCCGAGCAGCACATGCGGGTCGTCTTCGACAATCAGGACGGTAAGAGGCGCTTGGTTCATGGATGCTCTGCCGATTCGCTAGGGGGGGAAACCAGGGGCAAGGCCAGGACGAAGGCTGTGCCGCCGGTGGCGGGATGCTCGACGTTGAGGCTTCCCTTGGCGGCGGCGGCAAGGGAAGCCGACAAGGTCAGGCCCAGGCCCAGGCCATGCTCGCCCGGTTTGGTGGTAAAGAAGGGTTCGAACAGGTGCTTGCGCGCTTCGGCGTCAATGCCGTGGCCGTTGTCGCGCACCTGCAAACGGTACTTGTCGCCCTGCAACTCGCCTTCCAGCCACAGCTCAGGCTGCGGTTGCGCGGCCATCGCGTCAAGGGCGTTGCCGATCAGGTTGACCAGAATCTGCTCCAGGCGGGTCTGGTCGATGGCCAGTTGCTGGTCCTCGAACTGATGGTGCAATTGCAAGTGACAGGCACTGACGCGGTTGGCCAGCACCTGCAGGGTGGCCTCTACCGCCTTGGCCAGTGAAGCCTGGCCGCTGTCATCGCCGCGCCGGGCGAACGAGCGCAGGCTGGCGGTGATGCGGCCCATGCGGTCGATCAGGTCATTCATGGTGCGCAGGTTGGTGCTGGCGGTTTCCAGCGCCCCGCGCTCAAGGAAGCGCACCGTATTGCCAGACAAGGTGCGCAGCGCAGCCAAGGGTTGGTTCAGCTCGTGGGCAATGCTGGTAGACATTTGCCCGATGGCGGCCAGCTTACCTGCTTGCACCAGCTCATCCTGGGCGTGGCGCAAGGTCTGTTCGGCATGCCGGCGCTCGCGAATCTGGCCCTTGAGGCGTTCGTTGCTGGCGCGCAGGTCGGCGGTGCGTTCGGCAATCCGCCGCTCCAGCTGGCTGTTGGCCTCTTCAAGGGCTTCACGGGCCGCCAGGCGGGTGGCGATCACTTTGCGCCGCTCGTTCCAGGCGATGCCGAGGATCGCCAGCAAGGCAAAGGCCACGCCCACCAGAATGCCCTGCACCATGGATTCGCGACGCAGGTCCTGCAGTGGGGTCAGCAGGGTGAAATGCCAGGGCGTGTCGACCAGGCGCCTGGTTTGCGCCAGGTACGCCACTTCGTGCGGTTTGCCATGAGCGGTTTCGGTGTTGGCCGGGAAGGTCAGCTTTTCCACACCATCGGCCAGGGTTTCCCGCGCCAGAGGCTGCAATTCGTTCAGCGGCCACCAGTAGTATTGCAGGCTTCGCGCCAGGCGCTCCTTGATTTGCGGGGTCAGCGGGCGCACCGACTTAAGACGCCGGGCCGGGTCGCTGGAGAGAATGATGATGCCATTCTCGTCGCTGACGAACGCCTCCAGGCGGGCACGCTGCCAGCGCTCCTCGAGGGTGTCCAGGCGCACCTTGATCACCGCAACGCCTATGATCTTGCCGTGCTCCTCAAGCCCATGGGCCAGGTAATAGCCAGCCTCGCCAGTGGTACTGCCGATGCCGTAGAAACGCCCGGGCTCGCCGCGCACGGCAGTCTGGAAATAGGCGCGAAACGACAGGTCTTCACCCAGGAACGAGTCGGCATCGCGCCAGTTGCTGGTGGCCTGCACCCGGCCATTGGTGTCGAGGACGAAGATGGCCCGACTGCGACTGCGACGGTTCAGGCCTTCAAGGTATTCGTTGACCGTCTGGCGTGAAGCGCCGTCCGGGTCGGTGAGCAGGTGCGAGACGCTGTCTTCCAGCTCCAGCAGGCTTGGCAAGTAGGTGTACTTGCTGATTTCGCTTTCGACCGTGCGTGCGTGCAGCTCCAGCTGGCGTTCGCCGTTTTCGCTGAGGGTGCGGATACCATTGCTCTCGCTGATCAGGTAGCCAGCCATTCCCAGGCCGACCATCAGCAGGATGATCAGTGGTGGTAACAGCAATTGACGGATCAGGCGGGAATTCACGGCAGGCTTGGCAGGGCGAAGTAGCGAGGGATCGCATTTCATCACAGTGGCCTTGTTACGACCAGCTTCCGCTGCCTGGTGGGGCCGTGGCAGCGGAAGCTGTGGCCGGGTCAGTGCTGCAGGATCTTGCTGAGGAAGTGCTGGGTGCGCTGGTCGCGGGCGCTCTGGTCACCGAAGAACGCTTCCTTGGTGCAGTCTTCGATGATGCTGCCCTTGTCCATGAAGATGACCCGGTTGGCGACTTTGCGGGCAAAGCCCATCTCGTGGGTTACGCACATCATGGTCATGCCTTCTTGGGCCAGTTGAACCATCACGTCCAGTACCTCGCTGACCATTTCCGGGTCCAGTGCCGAGGTGGGTTCGTCGAACAGCATGACGATCGGGTCCATCGCCAGGGCGCGGGCGATGGCCACGCGCTGCTGCTGGCCACCGGAGAGCTGGCCGGGGTGTTTCTTGGCATGGGCACTGAGGCCTACACGCTCGAGCAGCGCCAGGCCCTTCTTGGTGGCTTCCGCCTCGCTGCGGCCCAGCACCTTGCGCTGGGCGATGGTCAGGTTCTCGGTGATGGTCAGGTGCGGGAACAGCTCGAAGTGCTGGAACACCATGCCCACGCGCGAGCGCAGCTTGGGCAGGTTGGTCTTCGGGTCGGCAATCGAAGTGCCATCGACCACGATGTCGCCCTTTTGGAACGGCTCCAGCGCGTTGACGCACTTGATCAGGGTGGACTTGCCCGAGCCCGACGGGCCACAGACCACCACCACCTCACCTTTCTTGACCTCGGTGCTGCAGTCGGTCAGTACCTGGAAGTCGCCGTACCACTTGTTGACGTTCTTGATGGAAATCATACGGTGATCCTTTTTTGCAGGCGCTTGACCAGCCACGAAGCGGAGAAGCTGATGAGGAAGTAGACGACGCCGGCGAAGATCAGGAACTCATGGGAGCGCCCGATGATGTCGCCGTTGGAGCGTGCCGAGTTGAGGAAGTCGACCAGGCCCACGGTGTATACCAGCGAGGTGTCCTGGAACAGGATGATGCTCTGCTGCAGCAGCAGCGGGGTCATCTTGCGGAAGGCCTGGGGCAGGATGATCAGGCGCATGGTCTGCGCGTAGTTCATGCCCAGCGCTTGTGCGGCGCCCATCTGGCCCTTGGAGATCGACTGCACACCGGCGCGGACGATTTCGCAGAAATACGCGGCCTCGAACATCATGAAGGCAACCACGCAGGAGGTGAAGGCACCCACCGGGGTATCTTCGCCGGTGATCCAGCGCAGCACGAACGGGACCGCCAGGTAGAACCAGGTGATCACCAGCAGCAGCGGGATCGAGCGGAAGTAGTTGACGTAGGCACCGGCCAGGTTCGACAACAGTTTGCTCGACGACAGGCGCATCAGGGCCAGGATGGTGCCCAGCACGATACCGCCGATGACGCCCATGACCATCAGTTTGAGGGTCATGACCATGCCCTCCCAGAGGGCAGGCAGGGCAGGGATGATTTCGCTGAAATCCATTTCCATTTACTTGCCCCCCACGGAAATCAGGCCAGGCACGGCGACTTTCTTCTCGATCATGCGCATGAGCAACATCAGGCCCATGTTCAGGGTGAAGTAGATCAGCGTGGCCAGGGTGAACGCCTCGAACAGGTTGGCGGAAAACTCTGCGGTCTGTTTGGTCTGCGCCAGCAGCTCCATCAGGCCGATCAGCGACGCCACCGAGGAGTTCTTGAACACGTTGAGGAACTCGGAGGTGAGCGGCGGAATGATGATCCGGTAGGCCTGCGGCAGCAGCACATTGTTGTAGATCTGCGGGAGGCTGAAGCCCATGGCGCGGGCGGCAGCTTCCTGGCCTTTGGGCAGCGCCTGGATACCGGTACGCACTTGCTCACAGACGCGTGCGGCGGTGAACAGGCCCAGGCAGACGACCACGCTGATCAGCGCCGAAGTGGTCGGGTTGAGGTCCTGCTTGAACCATTCCTGCAAGCCTTCTGGCAGAAGGTCCGGTACCAGGAAGTACCAGATGAACAGTTGCACCAGCAGTGGCACGTTGCGGAACAGTTCCACGTAGGCGGTGGCGATACCCGATACCAGGCGGTTCGGTACGGTGCGCATGACACCGAGGACTGACCCCAGCAGCAGCGCGATGATCCAGGCGGTAATGGCGATGGCGATGGTCCAGCCCAGGCCGGTGATGTACCAGTCCAGATAGGTTTCGCTGCCCACGCCGGTGGACTTGAAGAACACGCCCCAGTCCCAGTTGTAATTCATCGGGATTTCCCCTCAGACGGTTGTTTCACGGGCACCTTCGAGCATCCGGGGGCGCAAGGCGCCCTCGGATGAAAGGTTAGACACTAATGAGTGGCCTGCAGAATTGATTCGTGCTTGTGAGCACCAGGCCACTATTTGCTGAGGATCAGGACTTCTTCTCGTCCGCAGCCTTGTCGGTCGGCTCGGCGATCAGTTTTTTCAGCTCTTCGCTCATCTGGAAGTTGAGGTTCAGGCCTTTAGGCGGGATCGGCTGCATGAACCACTTGTCGTAGCTCTTGTTGACTTCGCCCGACTTGAAGTAGGCAACGATGGCGTCGTCGACCGCTTTCTTGAACGCAGCGTCTTCCTTGCGCACCATGCAGCCGTAGATTTCGTACGACTGTGGCGTACCGGTGATGACCCAGTCGGATGGCTTGCGCGCCTTGGCCATTTCACCGGCGAGCAGGGCGTCGTCCATCATGAAGGCCACGGCGCGGCCGCTTTCGAGCATGTTGAAGGCTTCACCGTGGTCCTTGGCGGAAATCACGTTCATCTTCATCTGCTTGTCGGCGTTCATCGCCTTGAGGATGCGCTCGGAGGTGGTACCAGCGGTGGTCACCACGTTCTTGCCGGCCAGGTCCGGGAAGTCTTTGTATGCAGGCTGACCGTCCTTGACCTTGGTCAACAGGCGGGTACCGACTTCGAAGATGCCGACCGAGAAGCCGACTTGCTGCTGGCGCTCGACGTTGTTGGTGGTGGAGCCGCACTCCAGGTCGACGGTGCCGTTCTGCACCAGCGGAATACGG
The DNA here is from genome assembly GCF_020911845.1 of Pseudomonas sp. CIP-10. Taxonomy (NCBI): domain Bacteria; kingdom Pseudomonadati; phylum Pseudomonadota; class Gammaproteobacteria; order Pseudomonadales; family Pseudomonadaceae; genus Pseudomonas; species Pseudomonas sp. CIP-10. The sequence goes on from NZ_CP087160.1 coordinate 1,268,967, forward strand.
GTTTGCGAGGTGACCAGGTTGTAACGGACCTTGATGTCCGTGCCCAGTTGCTTTTTCAGCGCGTCGACGACGGCCAGCTGGATGTCATGCGAGTAACCGACGGGCTCGGGTTTGCCGGCCAGGTAGGAAAATGGAATGGAGGAGTCGCGGTGCCCCAGTGTGATGGTGCCCGATTCCTTGATCTTCTTCAGGGTGCCGGTGAGCTCCTCGGCCATGACCGGCGAAGCGATGACTGCAGCCGCGATGGCTGCGCCCAGCAATTGACGAACGATACGCATCAAATTTTCCTCGACGTGTTTGTTTTTTTTATGGAGCCGTTGGCGGACTCTTCGTTCAACGAATACAGCAAGAAGCGGGTGCATTCGGCTACCAAGTGTAGAGCATGACTCGTGCCAAGCCTTGCTGTCGACCTTAAACCGCTTGTATTGCTCGCGCTTGACAGTCTCGACATCTCTCTGGGGTTCGCCAGGCCGAATAAATAGCGCTTGCTCGTTCGGTTATCCGAACGCATGGGTCGCCGCACATTCAGATATCACGTGTGGTAACTATGCAGTGCGCGGCAAGGGCGCAGACGTAGTGTGCTCTGCTCTTTGCCTGGAGAGCTCCACAGATGTCACCGCACCGGCCCCCGAACGATTCCATCGATAGCCTGATTGCCCAAAACTTGCCTGGATGGCTAGTCGACCACGCGCAACCGGAAAGGCTCGATGCGTTACGAAACGCCCTGCGGCGGCAGGCGAACTGCAATGCGCGGCTTGGCCCAATCCTCCAGGCCATCCCTTCTTTGCAGGCCTACGCAGCAGCGTTGCTCAAAACGAAACTGCGCAAGAGCGGCTTCAGCAACCCGGACGTGACGGGCTGGAGGGTACGGGTCTCGCAGCGGCTGTTGCTGCCCAGCGCTTCGCCTGTGCTGCTGCGGCCCACCTATGTTCGTCGTTCCAGGCGGTCATTGCTGGAGGCGGCGCTGCATAACTATCATCGCAGGGAGACACGCCCCGGGCTCACGCTCAAAGGTGAACTGGTCGATGGCAACGGTAACCGCCTGCCGATGAGCTTCCACGCGTTTGCCTCCGCATGTCGCGAGGTTGACGCAGGGGGCAAGTACCAGGCGTTGCTCACCCACCATCTACAGCCTGAAGATGGCCCGGAGGATGAGCCGGGCCAGGCCGTTTCCCGCTTGCACGGGCTGTTCGAAGCGAGTTTCAAGGCCCATTTCGAGGTGGCGATGCGGGTCGCTGCGTTGAAACAGGACATTGACGAGCGCACGTATTTTTTTCTGTTGCCGCTTATTGCCGAAAAGCCGGTGGTGCCTGCGCTGGTTGGCACTGTGGTTCCCCGACAGTTGTACCTGCTGGGCCGCCCGGTTCAAGGCGTGCTGACGCTGGAAGTGCGTCCGTCAGCTGAGGGCGCAGTGGAGTCGGTGGTGCTCTGGGTACCCGATGACCCTCATCAGCCCGTCTCCCGTCATGCCAGCTGGGATGCACTCGACAAGTACCTCGGTAAGCGCTTCCGTGCGCCGGCCTATCGGCGCTTTTTTGCGCGCTTCATTAACGAGCGTCAGCGCATCAATTTCTATCGGGTATTAAACGAACGGGTCGCGCAGGCATCGGCAGCCGGGGTGGAACTCGACGCCCGTTCTGCACCGATCACTGACGCACCGTTCGTACACCTGCGCCGGCAACACCTTGCCAAGATCAGGGATGACGCCAAGGTGCTCGCCGTGCCCACCGATGTCGAAGATGACGAAGACCGCGAAGCGCGCATGCAGGGCTACAAAGAGCTGGGTATGAACTTGCTGAATGTGGCGGGGGCCTTCGTGCCTGTGCTTGGCGAAGTGCTGCTGGTGGCAAATGCGGTTCAGATTGCTGACGAAGTGTATGAAGGGTATGAAGATTGGCGCATGGGTGATCGCGAAGGGGCGTTGAACCACCTGTTCAACGTTGCCGAGAATGTCGTGCTCGGCGGGATGATCGCAGCCGGCAGCCAAGTGGCCGTGCGTGCCCTTGAGCGTCTGGCCTTCGTGGATGACTTGGCACCGGTGTGCACCTCCGCAGGCAAGGTCAGGCTCATGGCTACGGATCTGCCCGGTTACGATGCCCAACCGTTGCGGGGTGTCGGCGCACAGGAATGGTTGTGGCACCTCGATGAGGGGCGTTATCGGGTGATGGAGGATCCGCAGGATGGTCGCTCCAGGATCCTGCACCCTGGTCGTCCCAGGGCCTACCGGCCGGCGATAGAGCAGAATGGCGCCGGTGGCTGGCGCCATGAACTCGAAACTCCACAGTACTGGGAAGGGCGGGCCAACCTGGTGCGCCGCCTGAGTACGCCCCTGGCAGAGCTACCGGAACCGACATGCGACTACCTGCTCCAGGTGACAGGGCTGAGTGAAGCGCAGATTCGCCGTTTACACGTTGAGCACATGGGCGCACCTGCACGGTTGCTCGATGCCCTGGAGCTTTATCAGGCACATGAATTACACCCGGACTTCAGCGCGCCGCGACTGGCGCAGTACGTTGCTGATCGGCAAGTGCAGCCCAATGGCATCGAGCGGATATTGCGGCGCACTTTCCCCGGCCTGTCGGCTCGCTGTACTCGTGAGCTGCTTCAGCAATGCAGCGGTGCGCAGCTCGATACACTCAGCACCGCGCAGCGGATCCCTTTGGCAGTGGCCGAGCGTGCACGATGGTCGCTGCGCGAAAGCCGTCTGGACAGGGCCTGTGCCGGTTTGCGCCTGCCGCGTTGCGTCAATCCGGACACCGAACGCCTGGCTTTGAGCTTGCTCGAGCGTCAGCTGAAATGGCCGGACACCCTGCGCATCGAACTGCGCGAAGGTAGCCCGAGTGGCCGGTATCTGGCCGGTATCGGCGCAGAGTCTGCGCAGGATGTACGGTGTATCGTGCGCCGCGGCGACGGCTACCGCTACGCCGGTCAAGGCACATCCGGCCCCTACCTGGCGGCACTGTTGGCTGCGCTGGATGAGACGCAGACAGCCGATCTCGGCGATGCCGCTGTCAGTCCAGGCGCCCTGGGCTCGTTGCTGATCGAGGCCGCTGCCGGGGATCGCACCCAAGCGGCTGAGCTCTGTGGCATGCCGCGTCTGGGTGTTGGCCTGCGACCCCCGACCCGTTTTGGAGATGGGCGTATCGGGTATGCCTTGAGTGGGCGAGGCGAGAGCAGTCGGCGTGCCATAGGGCGTGGTATTCACCAAGTGTTTCCGACGATGACAGACGGGGAGCTACAAGCCTATCTGCTTGACCTCATGGAGCGGCGAGTAGGGTTGTGGGAGCACTACAGCCAGCTCACGGGGCAGTTGGCGCGCCTGCGTCAGAGCCTGCGCCAGTGGCGCAGGGATGCCAGTAACCCACTGGACGCGCTACGCCGCCGTCGGGTCGCTACTGCCGTACGGCGAAGCTGGCGGCGCAAGATAACCGACGAGGCCGGGGATTACGCGCTGATCATCAGCGGAGAGCGTATCGGGAGTCTGCCCGAATTACCGGAGGGGGTGAGCTTTGATCATGTGCGACGGCTGATCCTCAGTGACCTGGGCCTTGGTGAAATCAATGGGGACTTCCTTCGACGTTTTCCCAACCTGATCGAGCTCGACCTGTCCGGCAATCGCCTGACTGCGATCCCTCACGGCATTGAACATTTGCCCCGCCTGCGGCAGCTAAACCTGCGTCGCAACAGCGTGATAATGGATGAGGCCGGTGAATTGCGTCTTGCCGGGATGAGCGCGTTGCGGTACCTCGACCTCAGCCACAACCCGCTGGGAAGGGCGCCGGTACTGACGCGCCTGGGCAATTTGCGTGAAGTCAACTTGCGCTCTGCTGGCCTTGAGGCGTTGCCTGAGCGGATTTCATTTCGTGCCCACATAGACTTGCGAAACAACAACATTCGCACGCTGCGCCGAGAGTTGCAGCAGCTGCGCCTGCAGGTGCACCAGTTGTCCTTGCACGATAATCCACTTGGCGAAGCTGACGCATTACTGCTCGATGAGGCACGAGGTGTAACCCCAGGGCAGTGGGGGTCAGCGTCCGCACGCCATCGCGCCATTGACAGTGACCTGTTCAATACCTGGGCCAACAGCACAGCCGACGCTGAACGTGATCGCCAGCAGGCCATATGGACAGCGCTGCTTAAGGAGCCGCACTCAGATGGGATGTTCCGCTTTCTGGCAGACTTCGTTCACGGCGAGGACTTTGAGCAGCACCCTGGGCATTACCGCAGCCGAATCTGGCGAATTCTGGAAACGTGTGAGCAGCACGAGCAGTTGCGTCATCAGTTGTTTCTCGAGGCATCTGGTCCCCGCAGTTGTGAAGACCGGCTGCTGCTGTTGCTGGAGCAGATGGAGCTTGGGGTTCTGGTGCTGCGCGCCGTCGAAGACGCGCATGGCAGTCGGATGGAAGCTCGCTTGCTAAGCCTGGCGCGTGGTTTGTTTCGCCTGGACGAGGTCGACCGTCACGCGACGTTGCACGTGCAACGCATGCATGCCGAGCACGCCCCTCATGTCGATGAAATCGAGACACGGCTTTTTTACCGACAGCGGCTTGCGCGTCCGTTGGGCTTGCCGATCGAGCTCGACGAAATGCACTACCCAGGTTTTGCAAACGTAACCACCAGCGATGTGTTGCGGGTCCAGGACGCGGTTTTGCAAACTGAGACGACGGATGCCCTGATAGCCTCGTTGGCACAGCGGCCTTTCTGGGAGCAATACGCGCGAGAGTTTCATGCGCAGCGATTTGAAGAACTGGTACAGCCACTGCACCAGCGCATGGAGGCCCTACAGGTTCAGGTAGATGAGCAAGTGATCAACGAAAGCGAGTTTCTGCAACGCTGTGAAGCACTGAAGACTGATTACGATCGCAGTGAGCGGGCATTGCTGGCGCGGTTGGCGCGGGAAGCCTACGAGCGCTGGGCGAATACGCCCCCTTGACGGATCAAGAGGGCTTCACCGTCGGTATCAGGCTGCGCGGCTATTCGCGCGCACCTTGCGGGCTTGCTGCAGATACGCCTCCAGGGCCATCTGCTCCTGTGCAGTCAGCGACAGGCCCAGCTTGGTGCGACGCCAGATAATGTCAGCGGTTTGCTCTGCCCATTCCTCTTCCAGCAGGTAGTCCACCTCGCGGGTGAACAGCCCGGCCCCGATAGCCTGCCCGAGGTCTTCGGGGCCGTGAACGCCATCGAGCAGTCGCCACACACGGCTGCCATAGGTGAGCACCCAGCGTTTGGCCAGGTCTACAGGCAACCAGCCGCAACGTGCCAGTACGGCATCGATCAGCGCCTGTACCGTTGTCATGCCCTCTGCGCCCGGCAGTGGCGCACTGGCGGTCCAGGGGCCGCGCATCTGGGTGAAGAAGGGCTTGAGTTCAGCCATGGCCGATTCGGCCAGCTTGCGGTAGGTGGTGAGCTTGCCACCGAACACCGACAGCAGCGGTGCCTGGCCAGCTTCTGCCGAAAGGGCGAGTGTGTAGTCCCGGGTCACCGCCGAAGGGTTGTCTGACTCGTCGTTGCACAGCGGCCGAACGCCGGAGTAGGTATGCAGGATGTCGGCTTGGCTCAGTTGGTGGTTGAAGTGCTCGTTGACGACCTTCAACAGGTAATGTGTTTCCTGCTCGGTAATGGCGACCGCGGCAGGGTCGCCGCTGTATTCCCGGTCAGTGGTGCCGATCAGGGTAAACCGGTCCAGGTAAGGGATGCAGAAGACGATGCGCTGGTCTTCATTCTGCAGAATATAGGCATGTTCACCTTCATACAGGCGCGGCACGATAATGTGGCTGCCCTGGATCAGGCGGATGCCGTAAGGCGCATCGAGCTTGAGGTCGTCCTTGATGAAGCTGGCCACCCACGGGCCGGCGGCGTTGACCAGCGCGCGGGTATGGATCGTCTGGAGGCTGCCGTCGGCGTGCTGCAGTTCTACCTGCCACAAGCCCTCTACACGTTCGGCGCGCAAGCAGCGGGTGCGGGTGTGGATGTGTGCGCCCAGCTCACGGGCCGCCATGGCGTTGAGTACTACCAGGCGGGCGTCATCGACAGCGCAGTCGGCGTATTCGAAGCCGCGGGTGATTGCCGGCTTCAGCGGGTAGCCCGGGCCGAAGCGCAGGCTACGCGAGGCGCCCAGGCGCTTGCGCTTGCCCAGGTGGTCGTAGAGGAACAGGCCGGCGCGGATCATCCATGCAGGGCGCAGGTGCGGGCGGTGCGGAAGCACGAAGCGCATAGGTTTGACGATGTGCGGGGCCTTGGCCAGCAGCACTTCGCGTTCAGCCAAGGCCTCGCGTACGAGGCGAAACTCGTAGTGCTCCAGGTAGCGCAGGCCACCGTGAATCAGTTTGCTGCTGGCTGACGACGTGTGTTGGGCCAGGTCGTCTTTTTCGCAAAGGAAGACCTTCAAGCCGCGACCAGCGGCGTCGGCAGCGATGCCCACGCCATTGATGCCACCGCCGATCACGACAAGGTCATAGCAGTTGGCTGTTGGGGGCTGGGACGAAACTGGCTGGGACACGGGCAAGGCCTCCTGGGGCTGTTCACATCGAATATGAACATTGATGTTCGTTTGCGAAAATATTAGCGCAACAGAAAGCCGGTCGCCAGTCAGTCTCTATAGAAAAAACTGATCAAATGACAACGAAGTGAACATTTCCGAAAATTTAGGGGGTGACTTTGGTTCTTGGGGAGGCGCTGTCTCAGGCATAACTGGCCCGAAACCGATGCAGGCGCGAGCCACGCTCGCGATGCGCCGCGCGGGCCGCACTTGATCTCACGGCCGCCACACATCTGGCGGCATGCACCCACCAGCCCTCAAACCACCTCAAGCCTGATCTTGTTCTGGTTCAACAATTGGGTAAGGGTCGGGGTTGGTGTCTGGTCGGTCACCAGGCAGTCGACCAGGTCGATCGAGCCCAGACGCACCATGGCATTGCGCCCGAACTTGCTGGAATCGGCCGCGAGGATCACTTGCCGGGCATTGGCGATGATGGCTTGCGACACCCGCACTTCCTGATAGTCGAAATCGAGCAGGCTGCCATCCTCGTCGATACCGCTGATGCCCACCAGGGCGAAGTCGACCTTGAACTGGTTGATGAAATCGACACTGGCCTGGCCGACTACACCACCATCACGGCGTACCGTGCCACCCGCCACCAGCACTTCGAAATCGTCCTTGGCGGCCAGGATCGCCGCCACGTGCAAGTTGTTGGTGATGACTTTCAGGTGGTTGTGGTTGAGCAGCGCCCGTGCGATCGATTCGGTGGTGGTGCCGATGTTGATGAACAGCGACGCATGGTCGGGAATCTGCCGGGCTACGGCGTCGGCAATGCGCTGCTTTTCGTCGCGCATCTGGTCGGCACGCATGGCGTAGGCGGTGTTCTCGATGCTCGAATCGTAAGCCGCGCCGCCGTGATAACGACGCAGCAGGTTGAGCTCGGCAAGCTGGTTGATGTCGCGTCGGATGGTCTGGGGAGTGACAACGAACAGCTGCGCCATTTCCTCGATACTGACATAGCCGCGTTCGCGTACCAGTTCGAGGATTTGTTGTTGGCGAGGGGGCAGATTCATGGGCGGTCCTTTGGGGCTGCCGGACAAATTCTGCAATGATGCCGTAGGAAGGGGATGACGGCCAGTGGACGATTGGGGCCGCATGGCGGCCCCAACAGCTATCATGCCTCGTGATCTTCCCAGTCACGGGTACGCTCGACCGCCTTCTTCCAGCCGGCATACAGCTTTTCTTTCTGCGTTTCGTCCAACTGCGGGCTGAATTCACGCTCGATGATCGCCTTGTCGCGCAGCTCGTCCAGGCCACTCCAGAAGCCACAGGCCAGGCCTGCCAGATAGGCGGCGCCCAGCGCCGTGGTTTCGCGCATCTGCGGCCGCTCGACGCAGGTGCCGAGGATGTCGGCCTGGAACTGCATGAGGAAGTTGTTGGCCACTGCACCACCGTCCACGCGCAGCTCGGACAAGCGCTGGCCACAGTCCTGCTGCATGGCGTCGAGGACATCGCGGGTCTGGTAGGCGATGGACTCCAGTGCGGCGCGAATGATGTGGTCCACCTTTACACCACGTGTCAGGCCGAACAACGCACCGCGGGCATACGGGTCCCAGTACGGGGCACCCAGGCCGGTAAAGGCGGGCACCAGGTACACGCCGTTGCTGTCCTTGACCTTGCTGGCGAAATACTCGGTATCCAGGGCGTCGTTGACGATCTTCAGTTCGTCACGCAGCCATTGCACGGTAGAGCCACCATTGAATACCGCACCTTCCAGTGCATAGGCCACCTCACCACGCGGGCCGCAAGCAATGGTCGTGAGCAGACCGTGGGACGACTTCACCGCCTGGTCGCCCGTGTTCATCAACAGGAAGCAGCCGGTGCCGTAGGTATTCTTGGCTTGGCCCGGCTCAACGCACATCTGGCCGAACAGTGCCGACTGCTGGTCGCCGGCGATACCGGCAATGGCAATGCCGCTCTTGGTGTGGCCGTACACTTCCGAAGATGGGCGCACCTCAGGCAGCATTTGCCGCGGGATGCCCAGGATTTGCAGCAGCTTGTCGTCCCACTGCAGGCTGTGGATGTTGAACATCAGCGTGCGCGAGGCGTTGGTGTAGTCGGTGACGTGAACCTTGCCACCCGTAAACTTCCAGATCAGCCAGGTGTCGATGGTGCCGAACAGCAGTTCGCCACGCTCGGCGCGTTCACGGGCGCCCTCGACATTGTCGAGGATCCACTTCAGCTTGGTGCCGGAGAAATACGGGTCGGTGACCAGGCCGGTGGTTTCACGAATGTAGCCTTCGTGGCCGTCGCGCTTGAGCTGGGCACAAATCTCGGTGCTGCGGCGGCACTGCCAGACAATGGCGTTGTACACCGGGCGTCCGGTTTCCTTGTCCCACACCACCGTGGTTTCGCGTTGGTTGGTGATGCCCAGCGCAGCGACCTGGGCGTGGCTGATACCCGCCTGGGCAAGGGCCTCGACCATGGTGGCGCTTTGTGTGGCGAAAATCTCCATCGGGTCATGCTCGACCCAGCCCGCCTGCGGGTAATGCTGTGCGAACTCGCGCTGGGAGGTACCTACAACATTGGCGTCACGGTCGAAAATGATCGCCCGTGAGCTGGTGGTACCCTGGTCCAGGGCGATGATGTAGTTCTTATCCTGGGTGTCTGTCATGGTCGTAGGCCTTGCAAGAATAGGGGGTCAGGGCTGTGCGTGATGGCGGCATCAATTGGCTTGAGTATCGCCCTGGCGAATGTCATTTGTCTCAGGGGTCGCGGCAGGCGCCATTGGCAGGTTGCGTGCAATCAGGCCGCGATAGCTCGCTGCACCCAAGCAGGCGCCAAGGATCGGTGCAAATACCGGAACCAGGAAATAGGGAATATCCCGCCCGCCAGTGAAGGCGATTTCGCCCCAACCGGCCAGGAAGGTCATGAGTTTTGGCCCGAAATCGCGGGCCGGGTTCATCGCAAAGCCAGTCAATGGGCCCATGGCGCTGCCAATCACTGCAATCAGCAGGCCGATCAGCAGCGGGGCCATGGCGCCGCGCGGCAGGCCGTTGTTGTCGTCGGTCAGGGCCATGATCACGGCCATCAGAATGGCAGTGATCACCACTTCGACCAGAAACGCCTGGCTGGTGGACAGCGACGGGTGCGGGTAGGTGGAGAACACCGAGGCCAGCTCCAGGCTGCCTTCGCTACCGCGCAGCATGGCGTGGGCTTGTTCGAAATCGAAGAACAGATTGCTGTATAGCGTGTAGACCAGTGCTGCGCCACAGAATGCGCCGCATACCTGGGCCAGCATGTAGAAGGGCAGCTTGCGCTTGTCGAACCCTGCGAACAGTGTGAGGGCGATACTCACGGCTGGGTTCAGGTGCGCACCGGAAATACCGGCGGTGAGGTAGATGGCCATGCTGACGCCCACGCCCCAGATGATACTGATTTCCCAAAGCCCGAAGCTGGCGCCGGCCACCTTGAGCGCGGCGACGCAGCCGGTACCGAAGAAGATGAGCAGGGCGGTGCCGAGAAACTCGGCCAGGCATTGGCTGGACAGTGTGGGTTGGCGCAGAGCAGTCGTCATGTATGACCTCGTTTTTTTTGTTGTGAGGCGCGTGGCGCTCGACAGCAAAACCCGGTGTCTATCCCCATTGACCCCGGGTGATGTAGGAAATGCACCTTATAAGTGCACCGCTTATTCAGAAACGAAAAAATATAGACAAGAAACGCTGATGTCAAAGGTCGAAAGTGAACGGTCAGTCACGATATGGTCGCTAGAATCAGCTGCTGATCCCTGTACTAGACCCGCGCGATTGCGGTGCGGTGGCTGGGATGTGGGAATTGTCCTAAAGTAGCCGCCGAGTCGTCCCTGACTGGAGCCCTTGCATGACCCCCGCCCTAGACTTGTTGAAGAAGCACCGTGCCGAGCATCGTGTGCACAGTTATGAACATGACCCGAAGTCGGCGTCGTATGGCCTGGAGGCGGCAGAAAAGCTCGGGCTCGACCCGCAACAGGTGTTCAAGACGTTGCTGGCAAGCAGCGAGAAAGGGGAATTGCTGGTAGCGGTTGTGCCTGTGGTGGGTACCCTGGACCTCAAGGCCCTGGCCCATGCTGCCGGCGTGAAGAAGTGCGAGATGGCCGACCCGGCGGCGGCGCAGCGGGCGACCGGTTACCTGGTGGGTGGCATCAGCCCGCTGGGGCAGAAGAAGCGCCTGCGGACCTTCATTGATGACTCGGCGCAGAATTTTGCAACTATCCATGTCAGCGCCGGCAGGCGTGGCCTGGAAGTGGAGCTGGCAGCGGCGGTGCTGGCGGAGTATACGCAGGGCACGTTTGCCGGGATCGGCAGAGGCTGAGATCCGGAGCCGCGCTGCAGCCCAATCGCGACACAAGGCCGCCCCACAGGAGTTCTCGATTTCCTGTGGGAGCGGCCTTGTGTCGCGATTGGGCCGCAGCGCGGCCCCAAGGGTCTGCAATCAGGTCGCGGAACTGTACCGACGCACGCCATTCTCCTGGCGCGGCAACTGCGCCGCTACGCTACCCGGCACCGGGAACAGCACCAGGTGATCGGCTTTCACCGCAATCCCCACATCTTCACCGACCTGAAGGTCGTTATGGCTAGGGAAGATCGCTTCCAGCTGGCTGCCAGTCGGCAGTTGCAGGCGGTACAGGGTCGATGCCCCCAGGAAGCTCTTGCCAACGATGTTCGCCTGTAGCCCGCTGCCCGGTGCATACACGATATCGTCGGGCCGCAGCAGTACATCCACCGAACTGCCCGGCGCCATGATGTAGGCGCGGTTACCGCGCAGCTCACCCACTTCGGTATTGACTGCCTCGTGGCTGCTCATTTGCCCACGGATGAAGTATCCCTGGCCGATGAAACTCGCCACGAATGGCGTCTGCGGTTCGTGGTAAAGGTTATAGGGCGTATCCCACTGTTCCAGGCGGCCTTCCTTGAAGACGCCAACCTGGTCGCTGACGGCAAAGGCTTCTTCCTGGTCATGGGTGACCAGAATGGCGCTGGTACCGCGGCTTTTGAGAATATCGCGAACCTCATGGCTCAGGCGCCGGCGCAGCTCCACGTCGAGGTTGGAGAATGGCTCGTCAAGCAGCAACAGTTGCGGCTCGGGCGCCAGCGCCCGGGCCAGGGCGACACGTTGCTGCTGGCCGCCAGACAGCTCATGCGGGTAACGCCCGCCCAGCCCGCCGAGTTTGACCAGCTCCAGCATCTCTTCGATGACGGCGGCCTGGCGTGGGTGTTTGGCGATACCAAAGGCAATGTTCTGCGCCACGGTCAGGTGCGGGAACAGTGCGTAGTCCTGAAATACCATGCCGATGCGGCGCTTTTCCGGAGCCAGGGTGAAGCCAGCCCGGGAAATGACCTCACCGGCCAGGTGGATTTCACCTTCGTGCACCGGCTCGAAACCGGCGATGGCACGCAGGGTGGTGGTCTTGCCACAACCGGATGAACCCAGCAGGCAACCGATGTCGCCTGCGTTCAGGTGCAGGTTGAGGTTCTGGACGATGCGCTGGTCGCCATAGCCGCAGGCGAGGTTGCGCAGGTTGAGCAGTAGGGGTTGACTCATGCGTGGTGGTAAGCCGGTTCTACAAGGAATTCGAGAAGCGCCTTCTGTGCATGCAGGCGGTTTTCAGCCTCGTCCCAGGCGACCGAACGTGGGTCGTCGAGCAGGTCCTGGCTGATTTCCTCGCCACGGTGGGCGGGCAGGCAGTGCATGAAGAGGACATCGGGTGCAGCCAGGTCGAGCAGTTCGCGGGTGACCTGGTAAGGCGCGAAATGCGCCAGGCGCCGTGCAGTTTCCTCCTCCTGACCCATGGAAGTCCAGACATCGGTGACCACCAGGTGTGCATCACGCACAGCTTCCCTGGCATCCCGGATGATCTGCACGCGGTCACCGCCCAGTGCCATGAAGCGTTGATCCGGCTCATAGCCTTCGGGGCAGGCGATGCGCAGCTGGAAATCGAACTGCCTGGCGGCTTCGATATAGGAGTTGCACATGTTGAAGCCATCGCCGATCCAGGTCACGGTCTTGCCCTGAATCGAGCCGCGGTGTTCAACGAAGGTCTGCATGTCGGCCAGCAGTTGGCACGGGTGCGATTCGTCGGACAGACCGTTGATCACGGGCACACGCGACTTGGCGGCGAACTCGGTCAGGGTGCTGTGGGCGTGGGTCCGGATCATCACCACATCAACCATGCTCGACAGCACGATGGCGCTGTCACCAATCGGCTCGCCGCGGCCCAGCTGGGTGTCGCGGGGCGACAGGAAGATGGCCTGGCCGCCGAGCTGGATCATGCCGGCCTCGAACGACACGCGGGTACGGGTCGAGGACTTTTCGAAGATCATGCCCAGCACACGGTTCTTCAGCGGTTCGAACAGCACGCCTCGCTTGCGCAGGTCCTTCAGCTCGATGCCGCGGCGGATCACCCCGAGCAATTCGTCGGTGGTGAAGTCCAGCAGGGAGAGAAAGTGCCTAGCGCTCATGAGTGACTACCTTATCTGCAACGGTATGCAGGTCGACCGTATGGTTTTTTTGACAACGGGGGTGACCTGCGGCGTAAGCCGCACGGGGCGGACGAAATAGGGAAAGGCGCAATACTATAAGTAAATGTCGCCTGAAGCCAAGGGGGGAAAAGCGGGGTGATCGCAAAGGGTATTGCAAAGGGTGTCTTTACCCGTTGGCCCGTGCTGTTCTTTATTTGCTACAGACGGTTGTACACGGCTTGCTGGCAATTTGGCAAATGGCTGTCGTAAATCGTGCGCCTGATGTCGGTGGATTCACGCGGCGAAGCGCACTGGCCGCGGGGCGGGGGGCGGGCGCATAGTCACTGTTCGACAACAACAAGGCAGAGGCGGCCATGACCAAGACCCTGCATCACCGTGCCTGTCACCTGTGCGAAGCGATCTGCGGGCTCAACATCGAAGTCAGCCATGAGGAAGACGGGCGGGCCCTGATCAGCTCGATCAAGGGCGACCCCATGGACCCGTTCAGCCGTGGCCATGTCTGCCCCAAGGCCGTGGCGTTGCAGGACATTCAGAACGACCCGGATCGCCTGCGCCAGCCCCACAAGCGGGTCGGCGAGCATTGGCAGGCCATTGGCTGGGATGAGGCTTTCGCACTGGCAGCCGAAAAATTGTGGGCGGTCCAGCAAGCCCATGGGCGCAATGCCGTGGCGGTCTACCAAGGCAACCCGAGCGTGCACAATTACGGCTTGATGACCCACAGCAACTACTTTCTGGGCCTGCTCAAGACCCGTAACCGTTTCTCAGCCACTTCAGTGGACCAGTTGCCCCAACACCTGGTCAGCCACTTGATGTATGGGCATGGGCTGCTGCTGCCGATTCCGGACATCGACCACACGGGGTTCATGCTGATTCTTGGCGGCAACCCGCTGGCCTCCAATGGCAGCATCATGACTGTTCCGGACGTGGAGAAGCGCCTGAAGGCCCTGCGGGCGCGTGGTGGGCGCCTGGTGGTGGTTGACCCGCGGCGTAGCGAAACGGCGGCAATGGCTGACAGCCATTTGTTCATACGCCCCGGTGGTGATGCAGCCCTGTTGTGCGGCTTGCTCAACACATTGTTCGAAGAAGGCCTGGCACGGGGCTCGCACTTGCCGGTCAACGGCCTGCAGCAGGTGCGCCAGGCCATTGCGCCGTTCAGTGCCGAGGCCGTGAGCGCCCAATGTGGTATTGCTGCAGCGGATATTCGCCAGCTGGCACGCGACTTCGCCGCTGCCGGGCAGGCCGTGTGCTACGGCCGCATGGGCGTCTCGACCCAAGCATTCGGTACCCTTTGCCACTGGCTGGTGCAACTTGTGAACCTGGTGACCGGCAACCTCGACCGCACAGGCGGCGCGTTGTGCACGGAGCCTGCCGTCGACCTGGTGGCAACCACCTCGGGCGGCCATTTCAACGCCTGGCAGAGCCGTGTGTCGGGTTTGCCCGAGTACGGCGGCGAGCTGCCGGTGGCTGCCCTGGCCGAGGAAATGCAAACACCGGGCGAAGGGCAGGTGCGCGCCCTGGTGACCGTTGCCGGTAACCCTGTGTTGTCCACGCCTAACGGCCGCCAGCTGGATACGGCGCTGGAGGGTCTGGAGTTCATGCTCAGTATCGATCTCTACATCAACGAAACCACCCGCCATGCCGACTTGATCCTGCCCTCCACCTCAGCGCTGGAGAACGACCATTACGACAGCACCTTCAACTTGCTGGCAGTGCGCAATGTCACGCGCTTCAACCGGGCGATCCTGACCAAGCCGGAGGGGGCACTGCATGACTGGGAGATCTTCGTCGGCCTGGCCCAGGCGTTTGCCAAGCGTGCCGAGTTGGCGTTGAAGCCGACCTGGTCGCCTGCGCAGATGATTGATCAAGCCCTGCGCAAAGGGCGCTATGGTGAAGCAACGCCTTGGCAGCTCTCCCTGGCAACACTGGACGATCACCCGCACGGGCTTGACCTGGGGCCTTTACGCAGCAACCTCGCTGGGCGCTTGACGACCGTCAGCAAGGCTGTCGAAGCAGCCCCTCAGGTCTTGCTGGACGACTTGCACCGCCTGGCGCAAATGACGCCCCCAGTGCCGGGCGAGCTGCTGCTGATCGGGCGCCGCCATGTGCGCAGCAACAACTCGTGGATGCACAACTTCCATCGCCTGGTGAAAGGCAAGCCACGGCATCAGTTGTTGATGCACCCGCAAGATTTACAGCGGCGGCAACTGCAGGATGGCCAGCGCGTGCGCATCCGTTCGCGTACTGGCTCACTGGAGGTCGAGGTGCAGGCCTGCGAGGACATGATGCCCGGTGTGGTCAGCTTGCCCCATGGCTATGGTCATGGTCGTCAGGGCGTGCACCTGCAGATCGCCCAGGCGCAACCCGGCGTGAGTGCCAATGACCTGACCGATGAGCGCTTTCGGGACCAGGTTTCCGGAAACGCTGCGCTCAATGGCGTACCCGTGCAGGTCGAGGCCGCTTGAGGAACGGCAAGGCCGAGCACGGCGCTCGGCTTTCCGATACAATGCGACACCGTGCCGACGACTGTGTCGGATAGTTCAGCCGAGGTGCTACATGGATATCATCGAAACGATCAAAGAGCAGATTGCCAACAACACCATTCTGCTTTACATGAAAGGCTCGCCGAATGCCCCGCAGTGCGGCTTCTCTGCGCGTGCATCGCAGGCCGTGATGGGTTGTGGCGAAAAGTTCGCCTACGTCGACATCCTGCAGAACCCGGAAATTCGCGCCAACCTGCCAAAATACGCCAACTGGCCGACCTTCCCGCAACTGTGGGTAGCCGGTGAGCTGGTTGGCGGCAGCGACATCATGCTGGAAATGTTCGAGAAGGGTGAGCTGCAAACCCTGATCAAGGAAGCGGCTGCCAAGGCCAAGGCTTCTGAAGCCTGATCTTCCGGCAAACATAAAAAAACCCGCGATCAGCGGGTTTTTTTATGGGGCGAATAGTTACTCTTCGCCCATCTGCGACTGCAGGTAGTTCTCGATACCGATCTTGTCGATCAGCCCCAGTTGGGTTTCCAGCCAGTCGATGTGTTCTTCCTCGGACTCGAGGATATCTTCGAGCACGTCACGCGAGCCGAAGTCGCCAGCGGTTTCACAATGGGCGATGGCGGCCTTCAGGTCGACCAGGCCTTGCTGTTCAATCTTCAGGTCACACTCGAGCATTTCCTTGGTGTGCTCGCCGATCAGCAGTTTGCCCAGGTCCTGAACGTTAGGAATACCTTCGAGGAACAAAATACGCTTGATCAGTTTGTCAGCGTGCTTCATTTCATCGATGGATTCTTTGTACTCGTGCTTGCCGAGTTTGTTCAGCCCCCAATCTTCGTACATGCGTGCGTGCAGGAAGTACTGGTTGATCGCGACCAGCTCGTTTCCGAGGATCTTGTTGAGATGCTGGATGACGCTTACGTCGCCTTTCATGTCGGGTTCCTGCCCTGTAGAAGTGTGTCAATCCACTGAAGTTTGAGCCCGATACTTAGGTGTGTCAAACCTAAGTTCTTGAATACTAAGTGAAAATTAATAGGAATAAGAATGTTTGTGAACCGCGTTGCAACGCTAACTTGTTGAATTGCGGGCATAAAAAAACCGGACACCAGGTCCGGTTCTTGAAATTCTGCGTTCAGGCAGCGGTAAATTCGACGGGGTAGGGCAAGACCGCCTGGCTGACCTGAAGCTCGGTCAGGGTCTCGCGGACCACCTGCTTGGCCACGCAGGCGCATTTCCCACACTGGCTGGCGACATTGGTGGCGGCTCGCACTTCCTTGTAACTGCAGCATCCTTCATAGATCGCATCGCGGATCTGTCCGTCGGTAACGCCGACACAAAGACACACATACATAAGGGCTGACCATCGCTGGTTGGGTCGATGGGTTGGAGCTTAATGTTAATGAGAATGCTTGTCAAAGATCTTTCTGAGGGTGCTGTGCTTGAGCGACCGGTGGTCGCTTTGTCGACGGAGTCGGCCTGTCATGAGAAGCCGTGTATGATGGTCGGCCTTTGTTGGATGTCGGGCAAGCCCGTCTGGCCCGGCAAACGGTTTTTCACCCTCATCAGGAGATTACAATGAGCGTACTCGTTGGTAAGAAAGCCCCCGATTTCACCGTTCCGGCCGTGCTGGGCAATGGCGAGATCGTCGATAGCTTCAACCTGGCCTCGGCCATCAAGGGCAAGTACGGCCTGGTGTTCTTCTACCCGCTGGACTTCACCTTCGTCTGCCCGTCCGAGCTGATCGCCCTGGACAACCGCATCCCTGACTTCCAGGCGCGCAACGTGGAAGTGATCGGCGTGTCGATCGACTCGCACTTCACCCACAACGCCTGGCGTAACACCCCGGTCAACAACGGCGGCATCGGTCAGGTGAAGTACACCCTGGCTGCCGACATGACCCACGAAATCTGCAAAGCCTACGACGTCGAGTCCGAAGGCGGCGTGGCCTTCCGTGGTGCCTTCCTGATCGATACCAACGGTGTTGTCCGTTCACAGATCGTCAACGACCTGCCACTGGGCCGTAACATGGACGAGCTGCTGCGTCTGGTCGACGCTCTGCAGTTCCACGAAGAGCACGGCGAAGTGTGCCCTGCCAACTGGAAAAAAGGCGACAAGGGCATGAACGCTTCGCCTGAAGGCGTTGCTGCCTACCTGAGCGAGAACGCTGGCAAGCTGTAATTGCTGCGTGCATGAAAAAACCGGCCTTCGTGGCCGGTTTTTTTATGCCTCACTGTGCAGGTCTCTTACGGACGCGCTCGCGAATGCTTTTGGCAGATCAATCGTTGAAATCGCGCCAGCCGCCCATTTCTTTCCAGCGGTTGACGATGCCGCAGAACAGCTCAGCGGTTTTCTCGGTGTCATAACGTGCCGAGTGCGCCTCACGCCCGTCGAAATCGATGTCAGCGCTCTGGCAGGCTCGTGCCAGCACGGTCTGGCCATACGCCAGGCCCGCCAGGGTGGCGGTGTCGAAGCTGGAGAACGGGTGGAACGGGTTGCGCTTCAGGTCATTGCGCGCCACTGCTGCATTGAGGAAACCCAGGTCGAAGCTGCTGTTGTGGCCGACCAGAATTGCCCGCTTGCAGCCGTTGGCCTTGAGTGCCTTGCGCACGCCACGGAAGATGTCGGTCATCGCGCTTTCCTCGCTGACCGCCATGCGCAGCGGGTGGTCCAGCTTGATCCCGGTGAACTCAAGTGCGGCCGGCTCGATGTTGGCGCCCTCGAACGGCTCCACGCGGTGGAAGTAGGTATGTTCGGGGAACAGGAAGCCTTTCTCGTCCATGCCGATGGTGACGGCGGCAATTTCCAGCAATGCATCGGTAGCGCTGTTGAAACCACCGGTTTCAACATCCACCACGACCGGCAGATAGCCGCGGAAGCGCTCGGCCATCGGATGGCGAGGACCGCTGCTGCCTTGGGTGTCCAGGTCGTCTTCGTAAAGGTCTTCGCTCACGCGTTTTTCTCCAGCAGGCGCCAGCGCAGTTTTTCGCCAGCGCGCAGCGGGACTACGGTTTGCTCGCCAAATGGCAGGCTTTCCGGAGCGGTCCATTCTTCGCGGACCAGGGTAATGGTGTCGGTGTTCGCCGGCAGGCCATAGAAGGCCGGGCCGTGCAGGCTGGCGAAGCCTTCCAGCTTGTCCAGCGCGTTACGCTGCTCGAACGCTTCGGCGTACATCTCGATGGCCGCATAGGCGGTGTAGCAACCCGCGCAACCGCAGGCTGCTTCCTTGGCGTGACGGGCATGAGGTGCCGAGTCGGTGCCGAGGAAGAACTTCGGATTGCCGCTGGTGGCTGCGTCCAGCAAGGCCACCTGGTGAGTGTTGCGCTTGAGGATCGGCAGGCAGTAGAAGTGCGGGCGAATACCGCCGACCAGCATGTGGTTGCGGTTGTACAGCAGGTGCTGGGCGGTGATGGTCGCACCCACGTTGGCCGGGGCCTCGGTGACGAACTGCGCGGCATCGCTGGTGGTGATGTGTTCGAACACCACTTTCAGCGTCGGGAAGCGCTCGACCACACGGCGCATGTGCTCGTCGATGAAGCGCTTCTCGCGGTCGAACACGTCGATCTCGCTGCGGGTCACTTCGCCATGCACCAGCAGCGGCATGCCCACTTCCGCCATTGCCTCTATGGCCGGGAAGATGTTGTCGATGCTGGTCACGCCGGAATCGGAGTTGGTGGTGGCGCCGGCCGGGTACAACTTGGCGGCGTACACGAAACCGCTGGCCTTGGCCGCGCGGATGTCCTCGGGGCTGATGTTGTCGGTGAGGTACAGCACCATCAGCGGCTCGAAGCGGCTGCCGGCCGGGCGGGCAGCCAGAATGCGCTCACGGTAGGCGCCGGCCTCGGTGGCATTGCGCACCGGCGGCACGAGGTTGGGCATGATGATGGCACGGGCGAAGGTACGCGCCACGTCGCCAACGGTGTGGGGCAGGACGGCACCATCGCGCAGATGGATGTGCCAGTCGTCGGGGCGCAGGAGGGTCAGGCGATCGGACATTGGGGATTCCAGGCGGGTCGAACTCAAGCCCCAATCCTACCGGAAAACCCCGGGGCGAGCACGGCTATCAAGTTTTCCGGACAGCGTCCGATAGCCTGCAGGTAAGCCGTCAGAATTTGTGGAGCCGCCCGTGCGCCAGCGTTACCTAGCCCTGTTGACCCTGTTCGCCAGCCTGCCGGCCGGCGCACTGACTTTCCAGACGCGCATGGAGAACATTGCCTGGAAGGTCGAGGGTGACCAGTTCGAGTGCCGTCTGAGCCAGCCGATCGAAGGTTTCGGCAGCGGTACGTTCGTGCGTCGGGCAGGCGAGCAGCCGGTGTTCCAGCTGCGGTCGGACAGCAATGTACTGGGTGCCGGCACCGCCAGCCTGCTGGCTGCGGCAGCGCCGTGGCAACCTGGGCGTGGCGATATCAACCTGGGCAATGTGCGTATGGCCCGCAGTGGCGTGCTGTTCAGCTCCTCCCAAGGGCAGGCCAGCCGGCTGATCAACGGCTTGCTCGACGGGCGTAGCACCGTCGTGCGCAACTACACCGGTGAGGCGGGCAGGCCGATGGAGGTGCGTGTGCTGCCGGTCAGCTTCGCCAAAGCCTACAATGACTATCAGGTCTGTGCTGGCAAGCTGTTGCCGATGAACTACGACCAGGTGCGCCAGACCCAGGTGGGTTTCCCCGGGGGCGGTATCGAGCTGGATGCAGCAGCCAAGGCGCGGCTGGACGTGATCCTCGATTACATGAAAGCCGACCCGACGGTGAATCATGTCGAGCTCAATGGGCATTCCGACAACAGTGGCAACCGCCTGGCCAACCGCGACCTGTCACGCCGCCGCGCATTGGCCGTTGCCGATTACTTCAAGGCTAACGGTGTGCCGGAGGAGCAGATCACTGTGCGCTTCCATGGCGAACGTTATCCGCTCGCGAAGAACAACAGTGCGTCGAATCGGGCGCGTAATCGTCGGGTGAATATCGAGCTGGATCGGGTGGCGGTGGTTGAGAAACCGGTGGAAAAGCCGGTTGAGCAAGCGGCGCCGGTTGTTGCACCGGTATCAGGGCCTGTTCCAGCGGGGCCGGTTGCTGCACCTGCCTCGGGCGTTCCAGGGGCGAAGGCGCCCTGAGATCTGGTCGGTGCATGTCATGGGCTCGCATCAAGGCCGCCAGGGGTTCGTCACAACATTTTCAGCGCCTGTGAGATCGAGCGCCGCCAGGTGTCCGCCTCGACACATTCTGCGCCTGTGAGACCGAGCGCCGCCCGCGCGGCGCTTCGCGGGTAAACCCGCTCCTACGTTTGTTTCGGGCCAATTATGCCTGTGGGATTCGCGCGCGAACGCCTTGGTGCCTATCTCGATATCGCGTCGTACCAACAAGGCGGTCGCGCACGCCAGGCACAGGATGGACTGGCCCGAAACAAACGTAGGAGCGGGTTTACCCGCGAAGCGCCGCGCGGGCGGCGCTCGATCTCGCAGGCGCAGAATGTGTCGAGGCGGACACCTGGCGGCGCTCGATCTCGCAGGCGCAGAATGTGTCGAGGCGGACACCTGGCGGCGCTCGGTCTCGCAGGCGCAGAATGTGTCGAGGCGGACACCTGGCGGCGCTCGGTCTCACAGGCGCAGAATGTGTCGAGGCGGACACCTGGCGGCGCTCGATCTCACAGGCGCTGAACTCCTCAAGGCATGCACGCTGCGGCTCGACGCCCCTCCATGGTCCTCATGCCACATCCCGCAACCGACCGCCCGTCGCCCCTACGAAAGTTCCTGTCGCTTTGTCGTCAGAAGCTGTCGCCCCACTGTAAATTTATCCGCAACGCCGGTAGAATCGGTCCCTTTCCGTACAACCCCGTGGAGTGATGGCATGGCGGACGTAAAAAAGGTCGTACTGGCGTATTCCGGCGGCCTTGATACTTCGGTGATTCTCAAGTGGCTGCAGGATACCTACAACTGCGAAGTGGTGACCTTCACCGCTGACCTGGGGCAGGGCGAAGAGGTCGAACCGGCCCGTGCCAAGGCCCAGGCAATGGGCGTTAAAGAGATCTACATCGACGACCTGCGCGAAGAATTCGTGCGTGATTTCGTGTTCCCGATGTTCCGCGCCAACACCGTCTACGAAGGCGAGTACCTGCTGGGTACTTCCATCGCCCGTCCGCTGATCGCCAAGCGTCTGATCGAAATCGCCAACGAAACCGGCGCTGACGCCATTTCCCATGGCGCCACCGGTAAGGGTAACGACCAGGTGCGCTTCGAGCTGGGTGCCTATGCCCTGAAGCCAGGCGTCAAGGTCATCGCCCCATGGCGTGAGTGGGACCTGCTGTCCCGCGAAAAGCTGATGGACTACGCCGAGAAGCACGGCATCCCGATCGAGCGCCACGGCAAGAAGAAGTCGCCGTACTCGATGGACGCCAACCTGCTGCACATCTCCTACGAAGGCGGTGTCCTGGAAGATACCTGGACCGAGCACGAAGAAGACATGTGGCGCTGGAGTGTCTCGCCTGAGAACGCCCCGGACCAGGCTACCTACATCGAGCTGACCTACCGCAATGGTGACATCGTTGCCATCGACGGCGTCGAGAAATCCCCGGCCACCGTCCTGGCAGACCTGAACCGTATCGGTGGTGCCAACGGCATCGGCCGTCTGGACATCGTCGAAAACCGTTACGTCGGCATGAAGTCGCGCGGTTGCTACGAAACGCCTGGCGGTACCATCATGCTCAAGGCACACCGTGCCATCGAGTCGATCACCCTGGACCGCGAAGTCGCTCACCTGAAAGATGAGCTGATGCCAAAGTATGCCAGCCTGATCTACACCGGCTACTGGTGGAGCCCGGAGCGTCTGATGCTGCAGCAGATGATCGATGCTTCGCAGGTCAACGTGAATGGTGTGGTGCGCCTGAAACTGTACAAGGGCAATGTGACCGTGGTTGGCCGCAAGTCGGACGATTCGCTGTTCGATGCCAACATCGCCACCTTTGAAGAAGATGGTGGTGCCTACAACCAGGCAGATGCTGCTGGCTTCATCAAGCTCAATGCACTGCGTATGCGCATTGCCGCCAACAAGGGCCGTTCGCTGCTCTGATTGCTGGTGTGTGCGAAAACCCCGGCTCAGTCCGGGGTTTTTTTATGCCCGCGCAAAGGCGGGTCGTTCAACTTCGATGGCTCACATCATCGCCCTCAAGTGCGCTGATCGAAAGCTGCGCACATTGACGTCTCTCCAGATTGCAAAAGCGCCAGACTCGCGTTGGCTCGGGCGGTTGGGCAAGTGCGTGCAAGAGTTGCTGCTCCATCATGCGATAGGCGTCGGGGCCGGAGAACATGAACGTGACAGGCTCGCCCTGTACCGCCTCACGGGCATCATTGGAAATCGCGGGTGTGGCCACACTGTTCAGTGCTGGCGTGTTGGGCTGTGCTGTGCTGTCGGGTAGCGGGTTGTAGAACGACTTGTAATTGAAGTTGAGCGTCAGAAAGAACAGTGCCGTCAGAAAGAATGGAAAGCCTACCAGGAACCAGGTGTAGAGCTTTTGGCTGGACTCGCCGAGAAATGGCAGTGTGGCAAGGGCGGAGGCTTCGATGATCCCCGCGAAGATGGCAATGATCGTCAGCGGGGCGACAGGTTGTGCTTGGGTCATATGGGCCGTCTCCAGCGGTTTTGTCCATCTTTACCTTACTGCTGTACTCAACTAAAGGCTGGATTGTTTCCCAGGGGAGGAATGATCGTCAGAGAACCTCGTTGTATGGCTTTTTCAACGTGTTTGAATCGGAAGTTTTCCTCTGCTGAAGATCAGTATTCAACTGGTACGTTTATGTCTGCGGGTGGTACCGTTTCTTTCGGTAATAAGTAATTTGTTTGTTACAACCATAGTCATTATGTGTAGGAAGTTTCTGTAAGTTCTGTAGGCTTTTTCTGTCCATCGCTTTCGCTGGTAAATCGCCGCGCCAGCAAGCGTCCTGTCGGTTATCGTGGCGTGCCAAAGCAACAACAATGTATGGATATCGCATGAATAAAGTGCTTATCGTGGATGATCATCCGGTCATACGCCTGGCCGTACGCATGCTGATGGAGCGGCATGGGTATGACGTTGTGGCGGAGACTGACAATGGGGTAGCTGCGCTGCAGCTGACGCGGCAACACCTGCCGGATATTGTGGTGCTGGATATCGGTATCCCGAAGCTGGATGGCCTGGAGGTGATCGCCCGCATGGCGACATTCAGCCCGGGTAGCAAGGTACTGGTGCTGACGTCGCAGGCCCCCGGCAACTTTTCGATGCGCTGCATGCAGGCAGGGGCGGCGGGTTACGTGTGCAAGCAGCAGGAGCTTACCGAACTGCTCAGCGCTATCAAGGCTGTGTTGTCGGG
Source organism: Pseudomonas sp. CIP-10 (assembly GCF_020911845.1). Taxonomy (NCBI): domain Bacteria; kingdom Pseudomonadati; phylum Pseudomonadota; class Gammaproteobacteria; order Pseudomonadales; family Pseudomonadaceae; genus Pseudomonas; species Pseudomonas sp. CIP-10. The sequence continues at coordinate 1,292,782 of NZ_CP087160.1, forward strand.
TTACAGCTACTTCCCCAACCAGGCCTTGCATGCGTCACGTGGCAGGGGGGCGGGCAGCGAGACGGATATGGTGAATCGCCTGTCTGCGCGAGAAATGACGGTGCTGCAACAACTGGCGCGAGGGCGTTCGAACAAGGAGATTGCCGACAGCATGTACCTCAGTAACAAGACGGTCAGTACCTACAAGTCACGGCTGCTGCTCAAGCTCAATGCACGGTCATTGGTTGACCTGATCGAGCTGGCGCAACGGCAAGGTCTGAACTGATCGCCAAGCCTTGAAGCCTCCAGCCAGGAGGCTTTGCCAGGGCTATCGGTCCTTGACTACGGGACCCGCACTACAGGTCGTAATCGAAATCGGCCAACTGCTTTTGCAGGCGCCGTTCTTCCAGCATGTTGTCGATGGTGCGGCGTTTGCTCAGGTTGGTTTTTGCTGTTTCAACCTGTGGCTCCGCGTCATCGTCTGCGGCAACAAAATCATCATCGATCGACAGGTCGTCTTTATCGGTACTCATGAGTCGCTCCAAGCCAAGGGGCCATTGGCCGTCCTTATAACCAGAAAGCAGACGCTGGTAAAAAAGATTTTTTCAATCGACGTGAGTGGTTTTTGGCAATCGGCTCAATCGTCGGAGGTTTTGTGCTTGTACTCGCACAAATCTTCGATCCTGCAGCTGCCGCACCTTGGCTTGCGCGCCTGGCATACGTAGCGCCCGTGCAGGATCAGCCAGTGGTGGGCGTCGAGCAGGTAGTCCTTGGGTACAAACTTGACCAGTTTCTTTTCCACTTCCAGCACCGTTTTGCCTGGCGCGATGCCCGTGCGGTTACTCACCCGGAAAATATGAGTATCCACGGCCATGGCCGGTTGGCGAAACGCCGTGTTAAGCACCACATTGGCGGTTTTGCGACCGACGCCGGGTAGCGCCTCCAACGCTTCGCGGGTTTGCGGTACCTGGCTGTCGTGGCGCTCGATCAGCAGCCGGCACGCTTCTATGACATTCTTGGCCTTGCTGTTGTAAAGCCCGATGGTCTTGATGTATTCGCTGAGGCCTTCAACGCCCAGGGCATAGATGGCCTCGGGGGTGTTGGCGACGGGGAACAGGCGGGCAGTGGCCTTGTTGACGCCGACGTCGGTGGATTGCGCGGACAGTGTCACGGCGACCAGCAGTTCAAACGGGGTCGTGTAGGCCAGTTCGGTCTTGGGGTCGGGGTTGTCTTCGTGCAGCCTGCGAAAAATCTCCAGGCGTTTGGCGGCATTCATGAAATCAGGGCTTTCCTTGACGATGTGGGTGGGCAGGGCCCGGAAGCAGGCGATTGTACAAGGCCAACAGCAGTCCCAGCAGCAGTAGCGCACCGGGGGCGAGGCTGGCCAGGTGCAGCTCGGCATGGTCAGCCAGCCATTGGCGGCTGGCGCCCAGCAGCAGGCAACTGGCAAAGACAGCGCCGAGGTGCGTTGCGAGCAGGCGCCAGCGGTGTTGGTCAGGCAACAGGTGGTCACTGGCCAGGCATTGCAGGCACAACAATGCGGGATAGTGGCCCAGGGCAATGGCCAGCGGTAGCAGCCAGGCCCGCATGGCCAACTGCAGGCAACTGGCCAAGGCTGCCAGCAGCAGCAGGCTAGCCAGTACATAGGCCCAGCTGGCCATGTGTTTACGCAGTGGCGCCAGCAACAGTTGGTGCAGGCACCCCATCACTACTGCGCACAGGCCGATGGCCGCGCCTTCAGCCAGCGTTCGGGTGGCACCCAGCAGTGGCGCCAGGCTCATGGCCAGCAGGCAGAACCTATTCATGCGCGGCGCCCTCCAGCAATACACTACGCTGCTCGTCGAAATAGCTCAGCGTGTCTTGCAATGCGGCGATCACCGCTCGCGAGGTCACGGTTGCGCCGGCCAATTGGTCAAAGTCACCCTGGTCCCGCTTCAGTGCCCAGTGATCGCCCTGATCGCGGTTGTTGAACTGACTCAGCCAGTGCAATCGCGGATCTCCCAGGCGGTCGCCCAGCCCGGGGCTTTCCTGTTGTTCGACAACCTGGCTGCCGATCAGCCGGCCGTCCGTGGTGATGGCGACGCTCAGTACGATCGGCCCGGCATACCCCTGGGTCTGTGTGATCAGGATAATGGCGCTTGGCTTACCTGCCAAAGTGGCACGGTAAGCCGCCAGGATACGGCTGTTGGGCCTCTGTGCGGCGGGCCTTGGCAGCGGGCTATCCAGGGGCTGGTTGTCATAGCTACCGTCGGGCAGCACGGCCAGCCGCTGGCGGCTTTGCAGCTGCTTTTCAGCGCCGGCGATGGCCGGACCGGTCCACTGCCGCCAGGCCAGGGTGGCAGACACTGCCAATACTCCAGTCAGCAGCAGCAGGCCCACATCCCGAACCCCGCGCTTCATCGGGCTGCCTGCTGACGCTGCACAGCCATACGATCGAGCGCCGGTGCCAAAAGGTTCATCAGCAGGACGGCGAACGCGGTGCCATCCGGGTAGCTGCCCCATGTACGAATCAGGTAGATGAGCACCCCTGTCCCCACGCCGAAGCACAGCTTGGCCCAGTCGTCTCTGGGGCCGGACACTGGCTCGGTCGCAATGAAGAAGGCTGCCAGCATGGTCGAGCCGGAAAACAGGTGCAGCAAAGGCGAGCCATTGGAGTCCGACCCCGAACCGTTCCAGCCCAACAGGCTGAATACCACTAGCCCTGCCAGCAAACCTGCCGGCGCATGCCAACTGATCACCTTGCGTTGCATCAAGAACAGGCCGCCAAGCAGGAATGCCAGGTTGACCCATTCGCTGCCTGCCCCGCCAATGTTGCCAAAGCCTGGATGGCTGGCGAACAGCTCGTCGATGGTCAGGCTGCGGTTGTGGCGCAAGCCGTCGAGCAATGTCGGACGGGCCCAGGCATCGATCTGTTCGCCCCCAGCGAACACCTGCTGCACGCTGTCGAGCAGGCCTGGGGCCTGCCCAGGCCAATGGTTCATCTGCAACGGGAAGCTGAGCAGCACGAAGGCATAACCCACCATGGCCGGATTGAACAGATTTCGCCCGACCCCACCGTAGGCCTGCTTGCCGATACCGATCGCGACACTTGCCGCGATGACCGGCAGCCACCATGGCGCCAAGGTGGGCAGGGCGGCCGCCAGCAGCACGGCGGTCACCAGGGCGCTGCCGTCGTTTAGCGCCTGGCTCAGTGATTGGCTGCGCAGTGCCAGCAGCAATGCCTCGCACAGCAGCGCGGCGCTGGCGCACAGCAACAGGTTCAGCATCATGCCCCAGCCATGCAGCCACAACAGCGCCAGCAGTCCAGGCGTGCAGGCGAGCAAGACCAGGCCCATGCTGGTGCGTAGGCGCGGATCGGGGCTGCTCATTGGCCAAACATTCCGTTGAAACCGGAAAACGCCATGGCCATTACCCCGGCGCCGATCAATTCGATGGGCAGGCCGCGCAGCGCGTCGGGAATATCCGCGTGGGCGCTGCGCTGGCGCAGGTCGGCGAACACCATCAGCGCCAGCCAGAAGCCGCCACCCGTCAGCAAGCCTTGGAGCAGCATGGTTGGCCAGGTGCCGTCGTCGCTTGTCTGTTGCAGGGCCAGCCCAAGCACTGCTGCATTGCTCAACAGCAGCGCTGGCAACCCCACTACAGGCCAGGCCGGGCGCCACTTGGCCAATAGCCAGGGCAGGCCCCAGGCGAGCAAAGCCAGCCAGGGTAATAGCAAAAACAGGGCAAGATCGTGGATGTGCAACGGGGCAAGTACCGCGTGCACCAGCAACTGCGCGCCGATTACGCCCAGGGCGATGCACAGGGCGCAGGCCAGGCCGTGCACCTGCAGTTGCAGCCCGGAGAGTGGCTGTCGGAGCAGGCACAGGTGATTGATCAGTGCGGCGCTGATCAGGACCAGGATGTAGTCATTCATGAGATGACGATAGCCGGGAATCGGGGCGATTGTCCGGGTTTGGCATGAAGGGGCCTGCGTAATTGTGGGGGCGGGCAGGCCGCTCCCACAATGGCCCGCAGGGCGGTTACTTGATGCGCTGGCCTGGCTTGGCGCCGCTGTCCGGGCTCAGCAGGTAGATTTCTTCACCGCCAGGGCCGGCAGCCATGACCATGCCTTCGGACACGCCAAAGCGCATCTTCCGGGGTTTGAGGTTGGCTACCATCATGGTCAGGCGGCCTTCCAGCTTGGACGGGTCTGGGTAGGCCGACTTGATGCCGGAGAACACGTTGCGGCGCTCGTCACCAATGTCCAGGGTCAGTTGCAGCAACTTGTCGGCACCCGCCACGGCTTCAGCCTTGACGATCAGCGCCACACGCAGGTCGACGGCAGCAAAGGTATCGAACTCGATCTCTGCCGACAGCGGGTCCTTGGCCAGCTCGCCATTGCCCGCCGGGGCCTTGGCTTCGGCAGCCAGCAGGTCTTCCTTGCTGGCAGCGACCATGGCTTCGACCTTGGCCGGCTCGATACGGCTCATCAAGGCCTTGAACGGGTTAAGCGCGTGGTTTTCCAGGCGTGTCAGGTGGTCGTTCCAGGTCAGCGGGGCCACGTTGAGGAAAGCCTCGGCGTCAGCGGCCAGCACCGGCAGTACCGGTTTGAGGAAGATCACCAGCTGGCGGAACAGGTTGATGCCTTGGGCGCAGATGGCCTGGACTTCATCCTGCTTGCCTTCCTGCTTGGCCAGTGACCACGGTGCCTTGTCGGCGATCCAGGCGTTGGCGCGGTCGGCCAGTGCCATGATTTCGCGCATGGCGCGGCCAAAATCACGGGCTTCATAGGCTTCGGCGATGGAAGGTGCGGCAGCCAGGAAGGCTTCGGTCAGCTCAGGCGCGGCATCACCGCTGACCATCACACCTTCGTTGCCCTTGTGGATGAAACCGGCGCAGCGGCTGGCAATGTTGACGACCTTGCCGACCAGGTCGGAGTTGACCTTCTGCACGAAGTCTTCCAGGTTCAGGTCCAGGTCGTCGACGCCACGGCCCAGCTTGGCCGCATAGTAGTAACGCAGGTATTCCGGCTGCAGGTGATCCAGGTAGGTGCGGGCCTTGATGAAGGTACCGCGCGACTTGGACATCTTGGCGCCGTTGACCGTCAGGTAGCCGTGCACGTTGACCGCGGTCGGCTTGCGGAAGCCGGCGCCTTCGAGCATGGCAGGCCAGAACAGGGCGTGGAAGTTGACGATGTCCTTGCCGATGAAGTGGTACAGCTCGGCCTTGGAGCCTTCGTTCCAGAAGGCGTCGAAGTCCAGCTCCGGGCGGCGTGCGCAGAGGTTCTTGAAGCTGGCCATGTAGCCGATTGGCGCATCCAGCCATACGTAGAAGTATTTGCCAGGCTCACCCGGGATTTCGAAGCCGAAGTACGGCGCGTCGCGGGAGATGTCCCACTCCTGCAGGCCGGAGTCCAGCCATTCAGCCAGCTTGTTGGCTACCGCGTCCTGCAGGGTGCCGCTTCGGGTCCACTGCTGCAGCATGGCCTGGAAGTCTGGCAGCTTGAAGAAGAAGTGCTGGGAATCACGCAGTACCGGGGTGGCACCGGAGATCGCTGACTTGGGGTTCTTCAGCTCGGTGGGTGCGTAGGTGGCGCCGCATTTTTCGCAGTTGTCGCCGTACTGGTCTTCGGCCGCGCACTTCGGGCAGGTGCCCTTGATGAAGCGGTCGGCAAGGAACATGCCTTTTTCCGGGTCGAAGTACTGGGTCACCGAACGGGTGGCGATGTGCCCGGCTTCACGCAGGCGCGAGTAGATCAGGCTCGACAGCTCGCGGTTCTCTTCGCTATGAGTGGAGTGGAAATTGTCGAAGTCCACCAGGAAGTCGGCGAAATCGCTGCTGTGCTCGGCCTGGACGTTGGCGATCAGCTGTTCCGGGGTGATGCCTTCCTTTTCGGCGCGCAGCATGATGGCCGAACCGTGGGCGTCGTCGGCGCAGACATAGATGCACTGGTTGCCGCGCAGCTTCTGGAAGCGCACCCACATGTCCGTCTGGATGTACTCCAGCATATGGCCGAGATGGATCGATCCATTGGCATAGGGCAGGGCGCTGGTGACGAGAATCTGGCGTGGCTCGGACATGGTGGCTCGGCTACTTATCTGGCTACGGGGTAAAAATGAGGGTGATCGGCCACTATAAAGGGCTGGCGAAGATATTTCACCCCGCAAGCGCATCTGCTGACGATTGACGGGTTAGGATAGGCGGCTGTTTTACATTCAGTTTGCCAATGGGAGTCTCCATGAGTGCCGTCACCCGTGCCGCCGTTGAAGGCGTGCTTCGCCAGTACACCGACCCCTACCTGAACCAGGACCCGGTCAGCGCCGGCTGCGTGCGCGCCATCGATATCCAGGGCGGGCAGGTCAGCGTGCAGTTGCAGTTGGGTTATGCCGCAGGGCTGTTCAAGAACGGCTGGGCCCAGGTGCTGCAGACCGCCATTGGCAGCCTCGAGGGGGTCACTGGCGCCCAGGTTTCGATCGATTGCGTGGTGGCTGCGCACAAGGCCCAGGCCCAGGTGCCATCCATGGCCAACGTCAAGAACATCATCGCCGTGGCCTCGGGCAAGGGCGGTGTGGGCAAGTCGACCACCGCTGCCAACCTGGCCTTGGCCCTCGCCCGTGAAGGCGCACGGGTAGGTATTCTCGATGCCGATATCTACGGCCCCAGTCAGGGGGTGATGTTCGGCATCGCCGAGGGTACCCGTCCACAGATTCGTGAGCAGAAGTGGTTCGTGCCGATCAAGGCCCACGGGGTGGAAGTCATGTCCATGGCCTTCCTCACCGACGATAACACGCCGATGGTATGGCGTGGCCCGATGGTGTCTGGCGCGCTGCTGCAACTGGTCACCCAGACCGCCTGGGATGACCTGGATTACCTGGTGATCGATATGCCGCCGGGTACCGGTGACATCCAGCTGACCCTGGCACAAAAGGTGCCGGTGGTCGGCTCGGTGATCGTCACCACGCCACAGGACCTGGCGCTGCTGGATGCCAAGAAGGGCGTGGAAATGTTCCGCAAGGTCAACATTCCGGTGCTGGGTGTGGTCGAGAACATGGCCGTGCATATCTGCTCGAATTGCGGCCATGCCGAACACCTGTTCGGTGAAGGTGGCGGCGAGAAGCTGGCCAGCCAGTATGGCGTCGACCTGCTGGCGTCGCTGCCGTTGTCGATGCTGATACGTGAGCAGGCCGACAGCGGCAAGCCGACGGCGATCGCCGAGCCGGAAAGCCAGATTGCCATGGTTTACCAGGAACTGGCCCGCCAGGTGGGCGCGCGGATCGTGCTGCAGGAAGCTGCGGCGCCGGCAATGCCCAGCATTACCATCAGCGAAGACTGACGCATTCCCTGTGGGGCAACTGTCTTGCTCAATTTCTAAAAGCTGGCGCGATCCCTGTGGGAGCGGCCTGGCGTCGCGAAAGGGCCGCGCAGCGGCCCCAGGATCTCGGCATAATGCATAGATTGCTGGGGCCGCTTTGCGGCCCTTTCGCGACACAAGGCTCCACACACTTGCAATGCATGGCCTTCAGACAGGCATAAAAAAACCCGCCAGAAGGCGGGTTTTTTTGAAAGCTAGGAAGCTAGATCGACTTAGGCGATCTGAACTTCTTCAGCCTGCATGCCTTTCTGGCCGCGGGTAGCGACGAAAGTAACAGCCTGGCCTTCTTTCAGGGTTTTGAAGCCGTCAGCTTGGATGGCTTTGAAGTGCACGAACAGGTCATCGCCCGACTGAGGGGTGATGAAGCCGTAGCCTTTCTCATCGTTGAACCACTTAACAACACCGGATTGACGGTTGGACATTTTTCTGTCTCCTTGGACAATTTGATAACGGTCAGGAAAAACCCTGCCCGGGACTGAGCGCAAAGAGAGCAGAAAATTCAGCGATGGGCCGATCAGGATCGTGCATCAAACTAGAGATTCTCGGTGTCACGTGCAGCACAGTGGCAACACCTTACCCCACTTTCCGCAACCTGCCAATGGTCAGAAGACGCTTTAGGCAAATTCGGATCGGCGGCGGCTGCAGCCCCCACCCGGCGCGGGATGTGGGATGGAACTTTAACCTGGGCGCCGGGACCGGTAATATGCGCGTCACGATTTTCACCTCGCAACTCTTCAGGACACCCCGCCATGAGCATCAAATCGGACAAGTGGATTCGCCGCATGGCGCAGGAACACGGCATGATCGAGCCGTTCGTCGAGCGCCAGGTGCGCGGCGAGCAGGACAACCGCGTGATCTCCTTCGGCGTCTCCAGCTACGGATACGACGTACGCTGCGCCGACGAATTCAAGGTGTTCACCAACATCAACTCGGCCACCGTCGACCCGAAAAATTTCGATGCTGGCAGCTTCGTCGATATCAAGAGCGACGTGTGCATCATCCCGCCAAACTCTTTCGCCCTGGCGCGTACTGTCGAATATTTCCGCATTCCCCGTGACGTGCTGACCATTTGCCTGGGCAAGAGCACCTACGCCCGGTGCGGCATCATCGTCAACGTCACGCCGCTCGAGCCCGAGTGGGAAGGCCACGTGACGTTGGAGTTCTCCAACACCACCACGCTGCCGGCGAAGATCTACGCCAACGAAGGCGTGGCGCAGATGCTGTTCTTGCAGTCCGACGAAGAGTGCGAAGTGTCGTACAAGGACCGTGGCGGCAAATACCAGGGCCAGCGCGGCGTCACGCTGCCGCGTACCTGAGCCGACAAGCGCGGGGAATTACCCGCGCCTTTGGCACTCCAACGAAGTAACGCCGGTGTGCATGATGTACATCGGCTTTCGTCAGGAGCAGCCAATGAAACTCCATCCCGCAATCAGTGCCAAGCTGGCAGGCCTGCAGCCCAATCACGTAGGGTTGTTGCCCTGGTCACTGCTGGCGCACCCGCTGCCCATGCAAGCGGGGGGCGTGCCCCATCAACCTGACCCCGATACCCCGCAACCGCCGGAACCCGGTGAGACGCCTCCCATGGAGCCGGGTGAACCGACCTTGCCGGACGAGCCGCCTCCCGCCCCTGTCGCCTGAGCGTCGCTAAAGCGGCCAGACGCGGTCAGCGCCAGCCAGGTACAGCCGGCTGGCGCTGGCGGGGGTGATTTCCCACCCTCCGGTGAACTCACCGAATGCAGGTAGCAGGCTGACTTGCTCATCGATCACGAAGCAAGGCAGGCGCAAGCGCTGACGGGCCTTGCCGCGCAGGACGAAGACGGGGTGTACGTGGCCCGCCAGTACCGGGTGTGTGTGGTGGGGCTGCGGCTCGTGCTGCAGGGCAAAGGGCTCCAGAACCCAAGGCTCGTCCACGACCTGAATATCGAGCGAGGCGGGTGGATCGCCGGCGTTGCGGTCATGATTGCCGCGTATCAGCACTATTTTCAGTTCTTTGTGCCGCTTGCGCCAATCATCCACTTTGGCCAGCGTTGCCGGTGCACGGGCCGTGCGGGCATGCAGAAAGTCGCCCAGGATGATCAGTTGCTCACAGTCATGGGCGGCCAGCAGGCGATCGAGCCTGGCGAGTGTCGCCCCAGTCGTTCCACGTGGCACAGGTTGATGCAGGGCGCGGTAGCTGGCGGCCTTTCCGATGTGCACGTCAGCCACCAGCAAGGCGCGGCGGGCGGGCCAGTAGATGGCTTTGTCGGCAAGCAGCCAGAGCGCCTGCCCCCGGTGTTCGATGGGTTGGTAATTCATCCCGCGTCCGCCGCTTGTTCCAGTTCCGCCACCATCCGCGCAATGCGGTCTGCCAGCTTCTCGGTGCTCAATGTCTCGCGCATGCCTTCCACCAACAAGGCAAACGCCAGGGGCCCTGGCCGCTTCAACGCCCGCAGGTCCAGTTGCAACTCACTCATTTTTAGCAGTTGCCGATGCAGCCGTTCGATTTCCAGCTCTTCGCTCAATACTTCATCCCGCGCCTGGCCAAGCAGCAAATTCCCCGCGTCGTGCTTGCGAAACACCTCATAGAACAGCCCGCTGGAGGCCTGGATTTGCCGCGTGCTCTTCTGCGCGGCGGGATAGCCACCAAACACCAGGCCGGCAATCTGGGCAATTTCACGAAAGCGCCGCAGTGCCATTTCCCCGGCATTCAGGCTGGCCAGCACATCTTCCAGCAGGTCCGTGGTGCCGAGCGCTTGTGGCAAGTGCCTGGCCCAGTCCACCTGGGCAGGGCTGAGGAGTTCGAATCCGTAGTCATTGACGGCAATCGATACCGACAGTGGTTGTGCGCGGCTAACCCGCCAGGCAATCAGATTGGCCAAGCCCAGGTTGGCCATGCGCCCGGCAAAGGGATACAGGAACAGGTGCCAGCCCTGGCGGGATTTGAAGGTCTCGGCCAGCAGTGTGCCTGTGGTGGGTAAGGCTGACCACTGCGCCTGAAGCGCAAGCAGCGGGCGTACTGCCCGCATTTCCGGCCCGTCAAAGCGTTCATGGGCGGCAGCATCGAGCTGCTCGACCAGCGCCTCGGCCAGTTCGCTCGAGAGCGGCATGCGCCCGCCGTTCCAGCGCGCTACCGCAGCCTTTCGCGCCGTGCTGCGACGCACATAGGCCGTCATGTTTTCCACGCGCACCAGCTCCAGTACCCGCCCGGCAAATACCAGCGTATCGCCGGGGCGCAGGCGGGCGATGAACGCTTCTTCAACACTGCCCAGCGTTTTCCCGCCGCCGCCCTTGCTCCAGTATTTCAGTTGCAGGTTGGCATCGCTGACGATAGTGCCGATGCCCATGCGGTGGCGCCGTGCCAAGCGTTCGCTGGTAACCCGATAAACACCGTCGGCCTGGCGCTCGACGCGCTGGTAGTCCGGATAGGCGGTCAGTGAGCTGCCGCCGTGGCAGACGAAGTCCAGCGCCCATTGCCATTGGCTGTCGCGCAACTGGCGAAAGGCCCAGGTGCTTCGCACTTCGGCGAGCAGTTGCTCCGGGCGAAAACCGCTGCCCAAGGCCATGCTGACCAGATGCTGTACCAGCACGTCCATGCACAGGCGCGGTGAAAAGCGGGCTTCGATGTGGCCGGCTATCAGCGCCTGCCGAGCCGCCGCCGCTTCCACCAGTTCCAGGCTATGGGTGGGCACCAGGGTGACCCTGGAGCGTCGCCCAGGCGCGTGTCCTGAGCGACCCGCCCGCTGCATCAGGCGGGCGATGCCCTTGGCCGAGCCGATTTGCAGCACCCGTTCCACGGGCAGAAAGTCCACGCCCAGGTCCAGGCTGGACGTGCAGATCACCGCCTTGAGGCTGCCTTGCTTGAGGCTGCGCTCGACCCAGTCGCGGGTATCACGGGCCAGCGAGGCGTGGTGCAGGGCGATCAGCCCGGCCCAGTCCGGGCGGGCCTCAAGCAGGGCCTGATACCAGATTTCTGCCTGGGCACGGGTGTTGGTGAACACCAGGCTACTGGCACTGGCGTCGATCTCATGACTGACCTGGTCGAGCATCTTCAGGCCCATGTGTCCAGCCCAAGGGAAGCGCTCGATCGCTGTTGGCAGCAGGGTGTCGACTTGCAGTGCCTTGTCTTGCCGGCCTTGCACCAGCAGGCCGCCCTGGGGCAGCAAGACATCCCGTGCGTGTTGCAGATTGCCGAGCGTTGCCGACAAGCCCCAGGTCGGTAGGCCTGGGTGCCAATGCCGCAGGCGCGCCAAGGCCAGCTGCAGTTGTACCCCGCGCTTGTTGCCAAGCAGCTCGTGCCATTCATCCACTACCACCAGTTGCAGCGTGGCGAAATCCTCATGTGCCTGTGCCCGGGTCAGCAGCAGGGTCAGGCTTTCGGGGGTGGTGATCAGCACACTGGGTAGCCGCCGGGCCTGTCGGGCGCGCTCGGCACTGTTGGTGTCGCCGCTGCGCACCCCTACGCTCCAAGGCAGCTGGAGCTCATCAAGCGGCGCTTGCAACGCACGTGCGGTGTCGGCGGCCAGGGCACGCATGGGCGTCACCCACACCACCTGTATGGGGGCCAACTGGCGGCCCTGGGGCCTGGGCTTGAACGCACGTAGTGCAGCGAGCCAGACCGCATAGGTCTTGCCGGCACCGGTACTGGCATGCAGCAAACCGGACTCGCCCCGTTCGACGGCAGCCCATACGCGCCGTTGGAAAGCGAAGGGCTTCCAGCCGCGCTTGGCAAACCAGGCATTGGCGAGGTCGGTAGCAGCAGGCATGAGGCAGATGGCCCTCCGAAGGCTGTGCTTCTACAGACCACTTGCCGGCTGCAATGGTTTTACCGGATCAATTGGCCAACAGGTAGCCGCTGCGGCATACCTGTTCGCCGGCCACATGGGCGATGACCATGCCAGCCGTGGCCATGCGCCGTACGCTACGCGCATACAGCAGGCCTGGCTGGCGGTTGCGCAGGGGGGTGACTCGGTCACTGAGTGGGTCGATGACCTCGGCGATCAGTTGGCCGGCCTCCAGGTGCTGGCCCGGTTTGGCGTGGTAAACCAGCAACCCACCCAGTGGCGTTGCCACGGGTTCCACGGCGGCCAACGGCGTGGCGTGGCGTAACAGCGCGGGCAGGGCGGCGCTGGTGCCTTCGATGACACCTGCATGGGTCAGGAAGTCAAGGATCGCCTGGCAGTCCTTGCTGGCCAGATCATGGCTGACATCCGCCTGGCCACGCAGCTCGACGGTGACCGAGCAGCAGCCCAGCGGAATCGGGAAGCGTTTGCCGAAACGTTGCTGCAATTGCCACCAGACCAGGCTGAAACATTCATCGAACGACTGCCCGCCCGAGTCGGTTGCCAGCAGGCTGGCCTGGGCGCCCAGGTAACGGGCCAAGGGTTCGATCTGGGGCCAGGCATCGGGTGTGGTGTACAGGTGCTCGACTGCTTCGAAGTCGCAGTGCAGGTCCAGCACCATATCGGCATCGCAGGCCAGGCGCTGCAGTATCAGGCGCTGGGCCTGCAGGGGGGTGCGGACCGGGTGTGCGTCCAGGCCGCGGCGCAGGTATTCGCGGATCAGTGCAAGGTTGTGCGTCGGGTCCTGGGTGAGGTGTTCTTCGATCAGGTCGCCGATGCTGTCCGACAGGTCGACGAAGTTGCGATTGAAGTTCTCGCCGCTTTGCAGTTCAAAACGCCCCAATGGCGCATCCAGCAGCACTTGCTCCAGGCCCACCGGGTTGGCCACCGGCACCAGAATGATCTCGCGCTGCAGTCGGCCTTGCTGTTCCAGCTCGACCAGACGGCGCTTGAGGTGCCAGGCTACCAGCATGCCCGGTAGCTCGTCGGCGTGCAGTGAGGCCTGTATATAGACTTTGCCACCACTGCGAGGGCCGAAGTGGAAACTGTGCAGTTGGCGGGTGATGCCCGGTACGGGGGAGAGCAGGTCATGGGTTGAATGGTGCATGTTGGTCCTGGCTGCGTGGCGAAAACGGTCTGCGACACGGGTCGGCTCAAAAATAGAAGCATAGTTTCAGCGAATGCGCCTCATCCTGCAGCAGTCGGGCATCGCAAACTTTTTCAGGCCAGTAGCGCCTGCAAGGTGGCCAGGTCATCTGCCTCCTCCACCGGCTTGTCCAGCCGCCAGCGCAGCATGCGCGGAAAGCGCACGGCGATACCGCTTTTGTGGCGCCGGGACAGGGCGATGCCTTCGAAGCCCAGCTCGAACACCAACGTTGGGGTCACACTGCGCACCGGCCCGAACGTTTCCACCGTGGTCTTGCGGATGATGGCGTCGACCTTACGCATTTCTTCGTCACTGAGCCCTGAATAGGCCTTGGCAAAGGGCACCAACGCCCGACCGGGGGTGCCTGCCGGTGCATCCCATACGGCAAAGGTGTAGTCGCTGTACAGACTGGCCCTGCGGCCGTGGCCCCGTTGGGCATAGATCAGCACCGCATCGACGCTGAACGGGTCGATCTTCCACTTCCACCAAATGCCCATGTCCTTGGTGCGCCCCACGCCGTACAGGGCCTCGCGCTGCTTCAGCATCAGCCCTTCCACGCCCAGGCTGCGTGACTGTTCGCGCTGGCGGGCAAGGTCGACCCAGTCCGGGCCTTGCAGCAAAGGCGACAACAGCACGGGGGCAAGTGGGTGTTCATCCACCAGGCGTTCCAGCTGGCTTCGGCGTTCGTGCTGCGGTCGGCTGCGCCAGTCATCGCCCTGCCACTCCAACAGGTCGTAGGCCTGCAACACCACCGGCGCATCGTTCAGCAGCTTTTTGCCCAGCGTTTTGCGACCGATACGCTGTTGCAGCAAGGCGAAAGGCTGCACGGCCAGTTCCGTCTCGGTTTCACCGGGTTTCCAAACCAGGATCTCGCCATCGAGCACCACGCCATCAGGCAACGTCTGTGCCAGGCCATGCAGTTCGGGGAAACGCTCGGTAACCAGTTCTTCGCCGCGTGACCACACCCACAGCTGGCCATCGCGCTTCACCACTTGCGCCCGAATGCCGTCCCACTTCCATTCGATTTGCCAATCGCTTGGTGGCCCGAGCAGGGTATCGAATTGATCGCTGGACACTTGCAGCGGATGGGCCAGGAAGAAGGGGTAGGGCTGGCCGCCACGCTGGTTGTGTTCATCGGCGGACTCTGGGGCGATCAGCCTCTGGTAACTGGCTGCAGTGGGGCGATGGCCTATATCGGTGTAGCCGACCAGGCGCTGGGCCACGCGTTTGGCGTCCAGCCCGGCCAGTTGCGCCAGGGCACGGGTGACCAACAGCTTTGACACGCCCACGCGAAAGCTGCCAGTGATCAGCTTCAGGCACAGCATCAGGCTGGCGCGGTCCAACCGGGCCCAGAGCGGCGGCAGGCGCTGGCGGACTTGCTCAGGCGCTAGCCCGCGCAGGGGCAGCAAGTGCTGTTCCACCCAGGTGGCCAGGCCTTCCTCGTTGCCATTGGCGTGCAGCGGCAGCAGCAGCGAAATGGTCTCGGCCAGGTCGCCCACGGCCTGATAGCTTTCTTCGAAAAGCCAGTCGGGCAGGCCAGCCAGTGCCGTTGCCAGTTCGCGTAGAAGGCGGGTGGGCACCAGTTGGCGTGGGCGCCCGCCGGCCAGGAAATACACCGCCCAGGCAGCATCGTCGGCGGGTGCCATGTCAAAGTAGTCGCGCAGTGCCTCGAGCTTGGCATTGCTGGAGGTGGTCGCGTCCAGGCGCAGGAACAGCGTTGCGAAGGCTTTCATGGCGAGGGGGCGGTGTTGGGCACATCGTCTTCGTCGCCATACTCGGTGACAAAGGCGCGGGCATCCAGGCCTTGTTCGGTGAGGTAGCGCACCAGTACCTCGACCGAGCCGTGAGTGACCATCACCCGTTGGGCACCGGTCTGGCCAATGGCCCAGAGCAGGCCGGGCCAGTCGGCGTGGTCGGACAGCACAAAGCCCCGGTCCACGCCGCGCCGTCGGCGGGCGCCGCGTAGCAGCATCCAGCCGCTGGCGAAGGCATCACTGTAATCGCCAAAACGGCGCATCCAGCTACTCCCGCCGGCTGATGGGGGCGCCAGGACCAGTGCCTGGCGCAGCAGAGGATCGTTGCGCGGTATATCGCCTGCGTAGCGGGTTTCCGGCAGGCGGATACCGGCATCCCGATACACCCGGTTGAGCGGCTCTATGGCGCCATGCACGAGGATCGGGCCGATGCTGGCATCCAGCCCATGCAGAATCCGCTGGGCCTTTCCGAAGGCATAGCAGAACAGCACGCTGGCCTTGCCCTGTTCACGGTTGGCCCGCCACCAGGCATTGATGCTGGCGAAGATCTCACTTTGGCTTGGCCAGCGGTAGATCGGCAGGCCGAAGGTCGACTCGGTGATGAAGGTGTGGCACGCCACCGGTTCGAAGGGCGTACAGGTGCCATCGGGTTCTACCTTGTAGTCACCGGATGCAACCCAGACCTCACCTCGATACTCCAGGCGCACCTGTGCCGAACCCAGCACGTGCCCGGCCGGGTGCAGGCTCAACGTCACGCCTTGGTGCAGCAGGCGCTCACCGTAGGGCAGGGTCTGCAAATGGATGTCCTGGCCCAGGCGGCTGCGCAGAATGCCGGCACCGGGGCTGGCGGTCAGATAATGGCCATTGCCGCTGCGTGCGTGGTCGCCGTGGCCGTGGGTAATGACAGCCCGGTCCACGGGCCGCCAGGGGTCGATGTAGAAATCTCCGGGCGGGCAGTACAGGCCTTCGGGGCGGGCGATGACGAGGTCCATGGCACGGGCACTGGTTCTGGGGTTACCCGTTAAGAGGCATGGTGCTGGACGTTAGTTCGGATGGATTTGGGAGGGCGCTGCTGAAAAACTTCATCAAGCCCCCTCATGCACCCCTGAAGAATGCCGTTACCGCCCCGGTACCAATGTAAGCCGCTGGTTGCCATACGCCCTGCCGAAGTTCTGCTGTTGCAGTGGCAGGCTCATGAAGCGCCCTTTGAACCAGGCATCCAGCCCGTCGCGGTAATGCGCGCTGGCCGGGTTGCCGGACTGGCCGCTGCTGGTCAGTATCTGCAACGGTTCGGCCTGGCCGAAGTCGACGATCATCCGTGCCGAGGCTGGCAGATGCGTGTCGAAGTCGCTGCCCCAGGCGAATGGTGTGAGGGCCAGGGTAGTGAAGTCGCCGCCTGCGGCAAGCGGCGCACGGCTGATCGCATCCCCCAGGCCATGGTAGGCCGGTGCCGGCCAGCGGTACTGGTGCAGCTGGCCCCACTGCCAGGTGCGTCGGTCGGCACCCAGCTGCGCGATCCCGGCCTCCATTGCGCCCGCCAGGCTGCGGGCGAGGATGGCGGGCTTGTCTTCTTTTTGCGGCGTGTTGCGGTCATCCCAGAAGGGGCTGTCATCGCGGCCCAGCAGATGATCGGCCTGCGCCGAGAACGACAAACGTGCATTGCTGACGAATGCCTGCCACGCCGGGCCGGCCTCCGGGCCCAGGTCATCGAGGAAGGTCTGGCGAGCGACCTCCTGCAAGAACAACTCGTACAGCGCGGCATCGGCCGACACCGGGCTCAGGCGGCCATCGAAGGCCTTGAGCCGGGCCAGCGTGTCGCGGGCCTTGTCGCGCTGCCCGGCGGGGAGGGCGTCGATCGCCTGCTTCAGAGGCTGGGCCATGCCGGGTGCGTCGAGCATCTGCTTGAGCTTGTTGGCCAGCAGGGTCACTTGGTCGTTCTGCAGGGCCATCAGGCTGCGACTGTCGTGGCGACCGTTGCCGGCCAGCTGTGCCAGACGTTCGGCACGTTCGGGGTAGTACCAGGTGCTGGACAGCTGCATGCCATAGCCGCGCGGCAGGCTGCGCTGGTTGGCGTGGCCGATCCAGCCTGCGGGCGGGTCCTGGTCGTACGGGTGCAGCATCGGGTCGGCATAGCCGTCCCAGTCGTAACGCCCGTCCCAGCCCGGCGAGGGCAGCAGGCCCTGGCCTTCGCGGCGATTGGGGTAGCGGCCACTGACTTGCCAGCCGATGTGCTCAGGCTCGGCGAAAACAAAGTTGACGGCAGCAGCCGTCACTTCACGTGTGCTGTCGAAGGCCCGCTCCACGTTCTTGGCCCGCGTCAGGTCGAACAGAGCATCCAGGCTGCGATCACCTTTGAATTGGGGCAGGTTCAGCGCCAGGCCCAGGCTGGCGTTTTCTGGCTGGGCCAGCAGGGTGCCGTGGCGGGTGTCGTACATCACTTCGCGCACGGGTCGCTGGCCACGTACAAAGTAGGTTTCGCTGCGGGCGCGGGCCGGCAGCCATTTACCATCGGCCAGGTAGCTCAGCTGATTGCCTTGGCGGCGCAGCTGCTCGAGGAACAGGTCCTGATTGTCGGCCATGACCGCGCTGCTGCTCCAGGCCAGCTTGCCATTGTAGCCGGCCAGCACAATTGGCAGGCCCGGCAATGACAGGCCGGCAACCTGGTACTTGCTGGTATTGATTTGTACCGGGCTCAAGGCCCAGGCGGCGCGGCTGTCGCTGGCCAGCAGGCTCTTGCCGCTGCGGCTGCGCTGCGGGCCCAGGGCCAGGTTGGCCGACCCCGGGCTACCGAGCAGGTCGAGGTCGGCGAGCTTCTGGCTGGCAGCTGCCAGGGCTGGCAGCCCTGGCAACTGGCTGGCCAGGTTCAGGCCCTTGAGCTTGTCCACTTCCATTTCGGCCAACGGCTCGTCCGGGGCCCCGGGCAGCAGCCAGGCCAGCTTGTCGCTACCGGCTTTCTGCGCCAGGGTCAGGGCGCTGAGTTCCTCTTGCAGGTTGACCGACTGGCTGAACGCGTACAGGCAGAAGATCAGCGCCGAGTCTTCAGGCTTCCAGTATTCGGGGCGATAGCCACTACTGGCCAGGCCTGCTGGCAGCTTGTCGCGGTAGCGGAACAGGTAGGCGTTGACCCCGCGCGCGTACACTTCGAAGAAGCGCTTGAGCCGTGGCGATGCGTCGGCGTATTGCTGGGCGGCACTTTGCTTGAGGTTGGCGGCGCGCATGAGGCGGTCGATATCCAGCGCCTCGCTGCCGGCCAGTTCGGCCAGACGGCCTTGGGCGAGCAGGCGCATGGCGACCATCTGTTCGATGCGGTCGCCGGCGTGCACATAGCCCAGGCTGAACAGCGCATCATGGAAGCTGCTGCTTTCGATCAGCGGCGCGCCCATGGCATTGCGCCGTACCGAAACATTCTGTGCCAGGCCTTTGAGCGGCTGCACGCCGCTGGTCGGTGGCACGCTATCCTGGTAGCCGCCCGTCTGGCAGCCGGCCAGCCCGAGCATGCCGAGCAGGGTGGCAGCGGTTGCGAACCGCAGGCGGAAGGGAGGAAAGGCGGGGGCGGCCATGGCAAGGGCTCCTGCAAGGCGAGGCTGGTTTGGAAAGGCGCTAAGGTAGTAAGCGCGCAGGCGCCATGCAAGGTCCCAGGTCGGTTTATTTGATCGCGCCGGGTCAAACCTCGAAGTGCTCGGCCAAGGCGTCGGAAAAATGCGTGCAATTGATGCGCGTGTAGCGTTGGTAGTCACGGCTCACCGCGAATGCAGAGCCCGGCATCAGCAGGATCTTGTGTTGCTCCAGTTTACGCATGAAAGGTTGCAGGTCGGGCAGGTCCGGGTGGTAGACCCAAAGGAACATACCCCCTTGCGGCGCAATATCGAACTGCCAGCCGCGCTCGAGCAGCAAGCGTTGGGTTTGCACTTGCTGGCGGATCAGGCGCTGCTGCACGTCTTTCATGTGCCGGGCATACGTGCCATCCGACAATATGGTGTTGACGAAGCGTTCGCAAAACGCAGGGACGGCGACGCAGGTCAGCAGTTTAAGGCGTGTGAGCGGTTCGATCAGGTCTTGCGAGCAGGCAATGAACCCCACGCGCAGCGATGCCGACAGGCATTTGGAGAAGCTGCCGATGTAGATAACCCGGTCAAGGTTGTCCAGCTCGGCAAAGGTCTGGCGCACAGCAGGGCTGAAGTCCCCATAGACATCGTCCTCGACCACGAAGAACTCGTGCTCCACCGCCAGACGCAGGACGCTGAAGGCGTTGTGCGGGCTGATGTTGCTGCCGGTCGGGTTGTGGAAGGTGCTGTTGCAGAAAAACGCCTTGACCTTGTGCCTGGCCAGGTGGCTTCTCATTTCTTCCACATCTGGCCCGTCCTGGGTCCGCCGAATGCCGACGACGTGCCCGCCAGCCAGTTGGATCAGCTTGATCAGGTTGCCGTTGCCCGGCTCGTCGACGAAAACGTGGTCGCCCGGTTTGATCAGCAACCGTGCAACCAGGTCCAGGCCTTGCGTGGCACCCAGTGTGGTCAGCAACTGGTTGGGCCGGGCTTCGACACGGGTCAGCCGTTTCATGTGCACGCACAGCTGTTTGCGCATGGGCAGGTACCCCTGGATGTCGCCGTACTCTGCCAGCGAGCTTTGCTCCAGCCGCGCCGTGCGACGAATTGCCTTGGCCAGCAGTTCGGTGTCGCGCCACGCGGGGGGCAGCCAGCCGCTGCCCAGCTTGGTGAAGTGCTGGCCGCCCTGCAGCAGCCGGAACAGGGGGTCGCCGGCCATGCATTCGGGTTCGTGGATCACGCTGGTCTGCCTGGCGCGGTTTGCCACGAAGTAGCCTCGCCCAGGTGATGCCGTCAATACCCCTTCGCTGACCAGCTGGGCATAGGCCGACACGACGTCGTGGTAACTGAAGTCCACTGCAGCGGTCAGCTTGCGGATGGAGGGCATGCGTTGCCCGGGCAACCACTCGCCTGCATCCAGGCGTTGTTTCAAAAGGTGATGAAGGCTGCAGGGGATCATGGCAGGTCCGAAACCGTTAGAAAAAAAAGCCTAACAGTTAACGGAAATGCTTGTCGACTGTTCGTTTGCAAATGGCCAGCACATGCCAATATCCCCGTGTCGGAACTTTCGGCTGCCAACAAAGGCGGCACTTTTAGCGTCTGTGCAGACCAGACAACTGGATATCAAGCCCATGCACCCTATGGACATGCAATCAGCCGTCATTGCCAGGCTTCCTGTCCCTGACGAACTGGAGTCATTCAAAGTTGTAAAGAATCTTGTGACCTCGGCGTTATTGGAGTGTTGTTCAATCGTCGAGTTCGAAGCACTGAAAGAAACACCGGTCATTGAACGTGTGACTGAACAGGCACATGCCGATTTACAGGCATTTGCCATGAAAGATCCGGCTGCCGGCCGCGACCTGGTCTTCATTGCAAAAACCTACACCTCTTATTCTGCGGTTTTGCATTATCGGCTGGCCCATTGGATCTATAACAATAGCGCCGCGACCTACGGCGCCGGCGGTCAATGCCTGGCCGCCATGATCTCCAGGCGCGGAAAAATGCTTTCGGGGGCGGAGATCCATTTCCGCAGCCGCATTGGTGCGCGCTTCATCATCGATCACGGCATGGGCACCGTCATTGGTGAAACGTCGACCATTGGTGACGATTGCTACGTGCTTGGCGGCGTAACACTGGGCGCCCGCGGTATCAGTGACAACCCCTCGAGCCCCAGGCACCCGACGTTGGGTAACCGGGTGCAGATCGGCGCTTTCGCCAGTGTGCTGGGCGCAATTCATGTCGGTGACGGTGCGTTTATCGGGCCGGGCTGCATTGTGACCAAAGACGTCCCGGCCGCTGCCCGGGTACAGGTTAAAACATCATTGCAGGTGGTATTGGAATCATGAACGCTCTGAACTATGAAGTTTTAAGAAATACCGAAAAACTGTATTACAAAGACCAGTACCTGGCGGGCGCGAATACGCAAGTAGCGCGGGTGCACAGTGACGGCATCGAGTTGCTGAGTACGGTGGCCTATCCAGAAGGGGGGGGCCAGGAAGCGGACTTCGGCACCATTGAATTACCGGTGGGTACTGTGCGATTCGTCTGGGTTAAAAAACTCTACGGTAGCCCTATTCGCCTGGACGGTTTCAAAGGCGGAAAACTGGGCGGCATTATTATTCACAGCCTGCACCCGGATGATTTACACCTGTTGGATGAAGTCACCGTAGGCATGCCGGCCCGCGTCACTATCGATATTGAACGGCGCGAACGGCTGACGTTGTCTCACAGTGCCAGCCACTTCCTGTATGCCGCCGCCATCGGGCTGCGTGAAGAACTGAAGCAATGGACGATCGGCTGCCATATCAAGGAGGACACGGCCCGTTTCGACTTCCTGGTCGAGGACGCTTTCACGGCTGAAGACGTACTTGAAATAGAACGACGGGCGAATGAACTGATTGGCTGCGATGCGCCGATCGAGCACTACGCGGTTCAAGGCCTGGAAGACGCGCGTTTGTGGACCTACGACGGCATCGAAATCCCGTGCGGTGGTACGCACCTCGATTCGCCTCGGCGTATCGGGCGCCTTAGCGTCAAGCGCAAACGCCTGGGTAAAGGCAAGGAACGGCTGATCTGCGTGTTCCCCGAGGCCGAAATCGACTTGTCCACTTATCACGAGCACGCACTATGAACAGCACGTTACCGCGGCGCACGTACCTGTACTTCACCGCACAGTCGATCAACCTGACGACTGCCGTGATGTCGGTGACGATGGCCGCCATTGTCGGGGCTGCGCTGGCGCCTGATGCCGCATGGTCCACGGTGCCGTACGGGTTCCAGTTTCTGTGCCTGATGTTGGCAACTTATCCGGTCTCTAGGCTGATGAGCCGCATCGGCCGTAAAAAGGCGTTCATGCTGGGCGCGATTCCCCTGGCGCTGTCTGGCGTCAGCGGCTTTCTGGCGGTGGAGCACCAGCATTTTCCAACGCTGGTCCTCAGCCACTCTGCATTGGGTGTGTACATCGCGTTCGCCAACTTCAACCGGTTCGCGGCAACCGACAATCTTTCCCAGGCCTTGAAGCCCAAGGCACTTTCGCTGGTCGTGGCGGGCGGGGTCATCGCGGCTGTCGTCGGGCCGACGCTTACCGAGTGGCTGCGTGACGTGGGTGGTTACCCGCTGTTTTCGCTGTGTTATGCCGCATTTGTCGGCCTGGCGTTGCTTTCATTGTTGATTGCGCTGTGCCTACCCAACGATGCCGGTATGACCAGCGCGGTCAACAGCGCAGCAAAGCCGGCCAGTGTCCGTGCCGAGCCGGCAGGCCCGAGCGTGGTTGTGGCAATGGCTGTCGCTGCGTTGGGCTACGGGATCATGAACCTGCTGATGATCCAGGCCTCGATGCACATGAAACACATGCACGAGGACTTCACTGACGTCCGCCTGGCGATCCAGTGGCATGTGATTGCCATGTTTGCCCCGTCGTTCTTCACCGGCGCCATCATCCAGCGGCTGGGTATCAAGACCACCATTTGTGCGGGCCTGGCCCTGTTGATCGGTTGCTCGGCGATGAATATCTGGTCGCACAGCTACGCCATGATGACCTTGGCACTGATTGCCCTCGGGCTGGGCTGGAACCTCACTTACGTAGGCGGAGGTGCCTTGCTGGCCCAGTCACTGCAGAACAGCCCGGCAGCGATGCAGATGCAGGGCAAGAACGACCTGGCGATTGCCATTTTTGCCACCCTCGGCGCATTCAGCCCCTCGTTGTTGCTGAGCTCGGTTGGCTGGGACGGTACCAACGCCATCTGCATGGTCCTCTGCCTGGGGCTGCTGGTTGCCACCGCCAGCCTGCTGCAGAACAAGGCCTGCCTGCAAACGTCAATGGAAGGTAGCCGCAAATGAGCGAGCTCATCAGTGTCAGCGATCGTATCTACACCAAGCTGGAAATGAACAACCCGGGCGGTAGCCACAAATACCGGGCGGCGCGGCGGATCATCGAACATGCCGTGCGCAAGGGTGACATCATTCCCGGAGTGACGACCGTCATTGAAAAAACCGGTGGCAGCTTCGGCTTTGGCTTGCTGGCGGCCTGCCACAAGTACCAGGTCGCCGTAGAGCTGGCGGTCGGGCTGAGCTTCAGCCAGACCAAGCGGGATCTGCTGGAGTGTTTCGGTGCCCGACTGATCGGCAAGGAAATGCTGATGGCCGGTGCCACACCCAAGGACGTGGTGATGCATCACCTGGATAACCAGGCCGCGCTGGGCAAGTCATACTTCTACACCGACCAGTTCAACAACCCGGTGGGCATCGAGGCCCATCGTTATCAGACCGCCAGTGAACTGGCCGTGCAACTGACCAACGCCGGGGCAGGGCGGCAGATCCTGTTCGTGGGCTGTGCGGGTACTGGCGCCAGTTTCACGGGTATCACCCTGGGGCTGAAAGACCATGGCTTCGACGTGTCGACGGTGCTGGTCGACCCCAATGGCTGTGATTCGAGGGCTGGCGTGTTCACCGATCATCGTTTTGAAGGCATGGCCGTGGGCGTTTGCCCGCCGTTCATGGACTGGTCGCTGGTGGACGAGCGGGCTCAGGTGCAACATGCAGAAATGCTCGCCGCACAGCGCTGGTTCTACATGCAGAGTGGCATTTTTGTCGGTAATACAGCCGCTGCCTGCCTGGCGGTTGCCCAGCGCATGGCCCAGCACCCGCGGTATGTCGAGACCACCCTGGTGACCATCGCCTATGATGCCGGCCTTTGGTACCAGGATCTGCTGGGGGCTAACCGGCGAAAGGCCGCGTAGCCTCCTGTGTCAGGCTCATGATCCAGAGGCTGGCACGCTACCTGGGGAGCGGGCAAGCACGCGAAGCATGCGACGCGGTGTATGGCACGGGCTTCGCCCGTGTTCGCGGGCGCGCCCGCTCCCACAGTGATCGCGCAATCGCTCAGATGTTGAATCGCGTCAGTCGATCAGGCGCCGTGGCACTTCTTGTACTTCTTTTCGCTACCGCACGGGCACGGGTCGTTACGGCCAACGTCCTTCAGGGCGTTGCGCACCGGCTCCTGGTGGCCGTGGTTGCAGTGCGGGCCGTGTACATGGCCGTGGTCGTGGTGGTGATCATGGTCATGGTTGCAGTCAGGGCCATGAACGTGGGGTTGTTGGGACATTGCAGGGTTACTCCGGTATGTGATCGCCGGGGATTATCTCACCACTGCGCGAGATGTGCAGGTCCTGATGGATGAGCAATCCGGTCGCCAGTTCGCCCTGCAGGGTGTAATGCAGCGGCTGCTTGCTTCTGAGCAGCTTGGCCAGTGGCTTCAGGTGCTGCCACAGGTTGGTTCGTGCGGTGATCTTGAAAGTGCGCCCTGCATGCCCGCCCACGCTGCGCCATATGCTGGCTTCATCCTGCACCAGTAGCAGGTCATTGAGGCGTATTGCATACGACACGTTACGAATGAACAGGCGGCTGTCATTGGGGTTGTCGACCCGCAGGTGCAACACGAACTCCTGTTCCAGCAACCTGGCCTTGACCGTTTCGACCTCGACCAGATGCACTTCGGGTTCGCGCCAGTCCTCACCCCAACTGGCACAGCCCGTCAGCCATGCCAGTAGCGCACCGAGCAGTAGCAGACGGGTGCGCTTGATCATGTTCAGTTCCCTACGTAGCTGGCGCAGCATTTCTTGAATTTGTGCCCGCTGGCGCAGGGGCAGGGGTCGTTGCGCCCGGCCTTCAACCCGACCGTTGGGTCGATGAAGTACCAGCGGCCGGCATGCTGGACGAATGCCGAGCGTTCGCGGTGCTGATGATCGCCGTCTTGGTCGTGCCAGCGTGCGGTGAAGGTGACGAAGCTGTGCTCGGGTTGGCCGCCCAGCACTTCTGCGCTTTCCACCTCCAGGCCCAGCCAGGTGCTCTGTGCACTCCAGTCGGCCATGGCAGCACGGTCCAGGCCGGCTTGCTGGGCCGGTAGGGTGGTGGCTACCAGGTAGTCGACCAGGCCTAGCACGTAGGCACTGTAGCGTGAGCGCATCAGGGCCTGGGCATCCGGTGCCGGGGTACCGGCATGGTAATGCCCGCAGCAGGCGTCAAGCAGGTTGCCACTGCCACAAGGGCAGACCGAGACACTCATCATCACCACCAGTACTTGCCGAAGTTTTCAGGGTTGGCCCAGAACCTGGCATTGAGCCAGTCCGGGACCTGCTTATAGTCATGTAGATCATAGGTGAACAGGCTCAAAACCTGTTGCTCACGGCAGAATTTCTCGCTGGCCGACATGGCCAGGGCGAAAAAGTCGGTGTCCTGCCAGCCGCAGGCAGCCAGGTCGGCCAGCACTGCAACCCGGCTGGCATTGAGGTTGCGAATGCCGCCGAGCAGCTCCAGGCCGGTGCGCTTGGGCAAGTGCTCCAGGCAGTCCACCAGTACCGCCAGGTCAAAGCGCTTGGCGGCCAGTTCAGCCGGCAGCGGGCCAGGGGCGGCGGTGTCGATGGTCACCTGGGGGTGCGCCTGGGCGAAGGCGTCCAGCGCTGGAAAGCGCGTACCCACCAGCAGCAGCCGTTGTGGAGTGAAGCGCTCGAGCAGGGCTGCCAGGGCCTGTTGCGGGGTGCGTTTGGAGAAACCTTCGGTCATTGCCATTCCTCGTTCAAGTCATCCAAGACTAGCGGGCTGCGGCGTGCGGGCAAAGGGGCATGTGACCGTGTCGTAGCTTATTGCTGGCAGGGTTGGAATGCGCGGTCTTTACTCCCAGAGATCGGCCTTATGCCGATTCCCCCTAGGAGAAGCAATGAAATGAGCATAGTACGCACAGCGATACCCCTGGTACTGCTCACCAGTGTGTTGACTGGTTGTGCAGGTTTGCAAAAAACCGACTGGCCGAAATGTGCCGCCGTCGGGGGTGTAGGCGGCGCCGCCCTGGGCGCCATCGAAAGTTCCAGCTGGGCTGGCTGGGGTGCGTTGCTGGGCGGTGGCCTGGCGGCGGGCTATTGCTGGGCCCATGGCGATGGCGACGAGGATGGCGACGGCGTGCCCGACAGCCGTGACAAGTGCCCTGGCACCCCGCGTGGTGTGCAGGTCGATGCCAACGGATGCCCGCCTGAGCCGGTTGCGGTGGTCGAAGAAGTGGTGGTGCAGAAGGAAGAAGTCATTGTCATCCGCGATGTGCACTTCGAGTTCGATTCTGCGCGCCTGACGGCCAGTGACAAAGAGCGCCTCAATACCATTGCCACGCGCCTGAAACAGGAAGCGCCCTCTGCCCGCCTTAGCGTCAGCGGCCATACCGACAGCGTCGGTTCCGACAGCTACAACCAGAAACTGTCCGAGCGACGTGCCCATTCGGTGACCGATTACCTGGTCGAGAGCGGTGTACCGCGCAGCAGCTTCGTTTCGGTGGTCGGCGCGGGTGAAACCCAGCCGGTGGCAGACAACGCCACGGCCGAAGGGCGTGCCATGAACCGTCGTACCGAGATCAAGATCCAGCGGTAAGACGGCGGGCGCCCGTGCCTCGAGCAGTGGCACGGGCGCGTCTTCATGCCGGCCAGCCGTTTGTGGCTAATGACACAGGAGCATTCAGCATGAGTGTGACGTCGAAGGCGGCATTGCCGCTGTTGGTGGCTGCCAGCCTGCTCGCGGGCTGCGCTACGCACAGCGATGGCAGCGCGCCCCTCAATCAAAGGACCTGGCCCATCTGTAGCCTGCTGGGCGGCTTGGTCGGTGGTGGCCTTGGTGCCATCGAGAGTTCTTCCTGGGCTGCCGGTGGCGGCGCCTTGGGTGCCATCGCCGGCGGGCTGATTTGTTACGCCCAGGACGGTGACGAAGATGGTGACGGCATTTTCGACCGGCGCGATCACTGCCCCGAGACCCCTGCCAACACGGCGGTCGACCACATGGGTTGCCCACTGAAGCAGTACCCGGCCGCGCCACCTGCCAGTGCACCCGAACCCTCGCCAGAGGTGATCACCCTCGATGACAACGGCGCGGTGATGTTCGCCTTCGACTCCGCCGAACTGACGCCGGCGGCCCAGCAACGCCTGCAAGGCCTGGTGGCGAAACTCAATTCACCGACGGTGACCAAGGTCCGTGTGATCGGGCACACCGACGGTGTGGGCTCCGACAGCTACAACCAGGCACTTTCCGAACGCCGCGCCAGCAGCGTTGCCGAGTACCTGATCGGCCAGGGCCTGGAGATGGGCAAGGTCACCAGCCAGGGCCGTGGGGAAAGCGAACCGGTTACCGACAACGAAACCGAGGAGGGCCGCGCGCGCAACCGACGGGTGGAGCTGCACCTCAACTGAGTGGTGCTGGCGCCTGTCTTGGCCTTGCCGTTAATGTTGTTCGCACGGTTTGCTTGATCAGGCCACCTCGACATGACAACTCTCTAATAGGGGCGTGGTATGAAGTTCATCCTGGGCCTGGGCAAGGTCCTGACGGTCGCTTTCTGGGGAGTGGTGCTGTTCAATCAGCTGATGCCACAACCCTTGCCCTTCAATCTGCTGATCAATGCCGCAGGCATCGTCTTGTTTGGCCTGCACCTGCTAGAAGTGCTGTTTTTCAATCGCAGCCTGCGCGGGCGCAGTCACCGCTGGTTTGACCGTTTGCAAATCCTGCTGACGGGTATCTTCCATGTCATGTCCATTCCCCGTCCGCGGGAGGCGCCGCGGGTGAACTGATCTTGCAGCGCCTCTGATGCTCACTGCGATCCCTTGCCGGAGCGGGCTTGCCCACGAACACCGGCAACGCCGGCGCCATGCACCGTGGCACCGGCTTCGCTGCAGGTTGCACGCAGCGCCTGTCAGATGACCAGTCGCGAACTGGCCACCGCCACCACTGCCAGCCCCAGCAGCAGATTGATCCCCACCATCCGCCGAATGCGCCCCAGTACCGCCGCACCCGTCGGCCAGTCCTCGGCCTGCACCGCTGCCTTCAATTCCGGCAGCAGCAACGCCTGAATGCGCATGAACAAGGCAAACATGGCGATCCCGCCACCGATCATCACGTGCACGTACCGGGGCGCCGTCTCGAAACCGCTGAAGCGCATGTGCAACATGCCGATACCACTTATCGCCAAAATCGCCACCGCCAGCCAGACCCAGCCGAAGAAGCGTCGGAAAACTTCCACCCACAAGCGCAGGCGGGCAGGCCCTTCAAGGGCTGCAACCGTTGCCGGGCGCAGCACCAGCCAGGCGAAGAACATGCCGCCGACCCATACGAGTGCGGCCAGAACATGCAGGGTGTAGGGCAGGGCAAAGGCGAGCATTCGGATCTCCATGCGGCAGAAAGGGCAATAGCGGGGTATGATAGCCGCCCCATGCGAAACACTGAAAATATATCCAGCCCTCCGGGCGCCTGCAGACCATGATCAGCAACGAACTCAAAGCCACTATCCAGGGCGCCTATTCGCGTTTTCTCGAAGCCAAGAGCCTCAAGCCGCGCTATGGGCAGCGCCTGATGATCGCCGAAGTGGCCAAAGTGCTTGGCGACATTGCCTGCGACGATGAAGGCCGCCGCGCTGGCGAGCCTGCCGTGGTGGCCGTGGAAGCGGGCACCGGTACCGGCAAGACGGTAGCCTACAGCCTGGCGGCCATCCCGGCTGCCAAGGCCGCCGGCAAACGCCTGGTGATCGCCACGGCCACCGTGGCCCTGCAGGAACAGATCGTCTTCAAGGACCTGCCCGACCTGATGCGCAGCAGCGGCCTCAACTTCAGTTTCGCCCTGGCCAAGGGCCGTGGCCGCTATCTGTGCCTGTCCAAGCTCGACATCCTGTTGCAGGAAGGCCACGCCCAGTCAGCCACGGCTCAGTTGTTTGAGGAAGAAGGCTTCCGCATCGAAGTCGACGAGCGCAGCCAGAAGCTGTTCAACAGCATGATCGAGAAGCTTGCCGGCAACCGCTGGGACGGTGACCGTGACAGCTGGCCAGAGGCCCTGGAAGACCAGGACTGGGCACGGCTGACCACCGACCACAGCCAGTGCACCGGCCGCCACTGCCCCAACTTCCAGCAGTGCGTGTTCTACAAGGCCCGCGAAGGCATGGGCAAGGTCGATGTGATCGTCACCAACCACGACATGGTCCTGGCCGACCTGGCCCTGGGTGGCGGTGCAGTGTTACCCGACCCACGCGATACCATGTACGTGTTCGACGAAGGCCATCATCTGCCAGACAAGGCCATCGGCCATTTCGCCCATTATTCGCGGCTGCGTTCCACCGCCGACTGGCTGGAACAGACCGCCAAGAACCTGACCAAATTGCTGGCCCAGCATCCGCTGCCCGGCGACCTGGGCAAGTACATCGAGCAGGTGCCGGAGCTGGCGCGAGAAGTACGCACCCAGCAGCAGTTCATGTTCACCCTTTGTGAACAGGTGGCTGACTTCCGTCCCAGCGAGGACACCGAAGGCCGTGAGCGCCCGCGTTACCGTTTCGAGGGTGGGGTGGTGCCGGAGCAGATTCGTGAAGTGGGCATCGAACTGAAAAAGGGCTTTGCCCGCCTCAACGATCTGTTCACCCGCCTGGCTGACCTGCTCAAGGAAGGCATGGACGGCGAGGTCAATATCGGCATCGCCAGCCATCAGGCCGAAGAGTGGTATCCGCTGTTCGGTAGCCTGGTCACCCGTGCCCAGGGTAACTGGGAGCTGTGGACGGCCTTCACCGCCGAAGACCCGGAAGACAGCCCGCCCATGGCGCGCTGGCTGACCTTGGCCGAAAGTGGCGCGCTGTTCGACATCGAAGTCAACGCCAGCCCCATCCTCGCCGCCGATATGCTGCGGCGTAGCCTGTGGAGCGTGGCCCACGGCGCGCTGGTGACCTCGGCGACATTGACCGCGCTGGGCAAGTTCGACCGTTTCCGCATGCGCTCGGGGTTGCCGCGCGACGCAGTCACCTGCGTGGTGCCCAGCCCGTTCGTGCATGGCGATGCCGGCCTGTTGCGGGTCCCCGACCTGCAGGCCGACCCACGCGATGCAGCAGCGCACACCGCGGCGATCATCCGCGAGCTGCCGAACATCGTCGAGGATGCCCGTGGCGCGCTGGTGTTGTTCTCGTCACGCAAGCAGATGCAGGATGTGTTTGACGGTCTGGACCGTGACTGGCGCAAGCTGGTGCTCATCCAGGGTAACCTTTCAAAGCAGGAAACCCTGAACAAGCACAAGGCGCGGGTCGACGATGGCCAGCACAGCGTGCTGTTTGGCCTGGCCAGCTTTGCCGAAGGTGTCGACCTGCCGGGTGCGTATTGCGAGCACGTGGTCATCGCCAAAATTCCCTTTGCTGTGCCCGACGACCCGGTCGAAGCTGCGCTGGCCGAGTGGATCGAGGCACGTGGCGGCAATCCGTTCATGGAAATTGCCGTGCCTGACGCCTCGTTGAAGCTGATCCAGGCCTGCGGCCGCCTTCTGCGTACCGAGCAGGATCGCGGCGTTATCACCTTGCTTGACCGGCGCTTGGTCACGCAGCGCTACGGCAAGGCTATTCTCAATGCGCTGCCGCCGTTCCGGCGGGAAATTTCCTGACCGCCGGAGCACTTGCGCCGGCGCATTGTCCATCACCCGTCTTGGGCCCATCAGGGTCCTGAAGGAGAGCCCCAGCCTTATGATCCGCCGCACCCTGCCCGCCGTATTCGCCTTGTTGTGCAGTTCACCCTTGCTGGCCGGGCAGCAAACGCTGTTCAGCTTCGTGCGCCCGGCTTCGGTGGTCAATGTGGCGACGGTGGATGCCGGCATGCCGCAGTACAACGCGGAACAAACGGCCGAGGGCGAGGTGTTGCGGCGTGTGGTGTTCAACCCGGCCCAGCAGCCGACCCTACGCCTGAGCCCGCAGAGTGGGGTGTGGGACTGGTCCGCTGGGCAGTTCCTGACCTTGCGCCTGCAAAGTGCCATGGACTGGGCATTGACCGTGGATGTCACCGTGCAAGGCAGCGATGGCCGCACCTTGACCAGCCGTATCGACCTGCCCGCGGGACCCGCGCAAACCGTGCTGGTGCCCCTGACGGCCAGTTCGCCGCTGGACCAGGGCATGCGCGCCGGCCCGCCGATGCCCTGGAACCATGGTGGTCAGCGCCTCCTTTTGACCAGCAGTGCCGGTGCAGTCGACCTCAAGCAGGTGACCTCGGTCAGCCTGAGCATCCCCAGCCCCAAGGTGGCGCAGAGCCTGCTGATCGAGCGTGTCGGTATCCAGGATGACGACCAGGCGTACAGGGCGGCCTACCACGAGCTGATTGATGCTTATGGCCAGTCGACTCGCGGTAACTGGCCCGAGAAGGTATCCAGTGACGAGCAGCTCAAGGCGGCCGATACCCGTGAACAGCAACAGCTCAAGGGCTGGTTGGCAGAGCGCGGCAAGCAGCAGCTGGACGCTTACGGTGGCCTGGTGGGCGGTCCGGCCTTTGCAGCCAAGGGCTTCTTTCGCACTGAAAAGCGTGATGGCCGCTGGTACCTGGTAACGCCGGATGGGCACCCGTTCTATTCCCTGGGGGTAAACGCCGTGGCGGCAGACGGCGGGCGTACGTATGTCGCCGGGCGCGAAGGCATGTTCAAGGCCTTGCCCGCTGAGGGCGATGCACTGGCCGCGTTCTATGGCGAAAGCAACAACGACGATGGCAATGCCTCGTCGCAAGGGCGCAATTTCAAGCAGGGGCGCTGGTTCGACTTCTACGCCGCCAACCTGCAGCGTACCTATGGCAAACCCTGTCCGCCCGCAGTGGAGGGCCAGCCAGCCGATTGCGCGCCGCCGGTGCTGGATGCCGACCGCTGGCAGGCGCATGCGCTTGATCGCCTT
Organism: Pseudomonas sp. CIP-10; assembly: GCF_020911845.1. Lineage (NCBI taxonomy): Bacteria > Pseudomonadati > Pseudomonadota > Gammaproteobacteria > Pseudomonadales > Pseudomonadaceae > Pseudomonas > Pseudomonas sp. CIP-10. Next base: position 1,324,564 of record NZ_CP087160.1, read on the forward strand.
CAGGCCTGGGGGTTCAACACTGTTGGCAACTGGAGCGAGCCGACGCTTGGCCAAGCCAGACGCATGCCGTATACCTTGCCGCTGTCGATCGTAGGCGACTACGCCAGCATCAGCACTGGCATGGACTGGTGGGGCCGCATGCCCGACCCGTTCGACCCGCGTTTTGCCATGGCCACCGAACGTGCCGTGGCCATCGCCGCGCGTGATCACCGTGACGACCCTTGGCTCATCGGTTACTTCGCAGATAACGAACTGGCCTGGGCAGCCCCTGGAAGCGACCCCAAGAGCCGCTATGGCCTGGCCTACGGCACCTTGCGTCTGACCACCGACGTGCCAGCCAAACGCGCATTCCTCAAGCAGTTGCGCGACAAGTATCGCAACCAGGAAGGGTTGTCCAAGGCCTGGGGCATCGAACTGACCGCTTGGGAACTCATGGAAGATCCTGGCTTCGAGGCGCCGTTGCCTGACCCGGAGCACCCGGAAATCGAACGTGACTACCAGCACTTCCAGCGGGTATTTGCCGAGACCTACTTCAAGACCATTTCCGATTCGTTGAAATGGCATGCGCCCAATCACATGCTCCTGGGTGGCCGCTATGCGGTCAGTACACCGGAGGCGGTCAAGGCCTGTGCCGAGTTCTGCGATGTTCTGAGCTTCAACTTCTATACCCTCAAGCCACAGGACGGCTACGACTTTGCCCGCCTGGCGGAGCTGGACAAGCCGGTGCTGGTGTCCGAGTTCCAGTTCGGCTCGCGTGATCGCGGGCCGTTCTGGCCGGGGCCATTGGAGCTGGCGCGGGAAGAGGATCGCGGCCCGGCCTATGCAAACTTCCTCAAGGCCGCCATGGCGCAGCCGATGATCGTTGGCGCGCACTGGTTCCAGTACCTCGACCAACCGGCCAGCGGTCGCCTGCTCGATGGTGAGAACGGCCACCTCGGGTTGGTGGCGATTACCGATATGCCCTATCCAGGGTTTGTCGATGCCGTGCGCAAAAGCAATCTGCAAACCATGAACCAACTGCGTGCCGAGCTGGAAAAACCGGCCCCCTGAGATCAGGCAGATGCAGTCAACCCAGGTGAGAGCGGCCTTGTGTCGCGACCACTTGGCCCAAGCCTGTTTGCAAAACACCCAACTACTGAAACAATGCACACCTTTTTGGATATGGTCGTACGGAGAGCAGCGGGTGCAGATCCAGGGTCACTATGAGCTGAAGTTCGAAGCTGTGCGCGAAGCTTTTGCCGCACTGTTCGATGATCCCCAGGAGCGTGGCGCCGCGCTGTGCATCCAGGTGGGTGGCGAAACCGTCGTTGACCTGTGGGCCGGCAGTGCCGACAAGGACGGCCAGCAGGCCTGGCACAGCGATACCATCGCCAACCTGTTCTCCTGCACCAAGACCTTTGCGGCCGTTACCGCCCTGCAGCTGGTCGGCGAGGGCAAGCTGGCCCTCGATGCCCCGGTGGCCAACTACTGGCCCGAGTTCGCCCAGGCGGGTAAGCAGTCGATCACCTTGCGTCAGCTACTCAGCCACCGTGCCGGCTTACCGGCCATACGCAAGCTGTTGCCGGCTGAAGCCTTGTATGACTGGCAGTTCATGGTCGATGCCCTGGCAGCCGAGACACCGTGGTGGACGCCAGGCACAGAACACGGCTATGCCGCCATCACCTATGGCTGGCTGATCGGCGAGCTGATTCGCCGTGCCGACGGCCGTGGCCCTGGCGACTCGATCGTGGCCCGCACCGCCCGCCCATTGGGGCTGGATTTCCATGTTGGCCTGGCCGACGAAGAGTTCCACCGCGTGGCGCATATCGCCCGTGGCAAGGGCAATGCTGGAGACAGTGCAGCGCAACGCTTGCTGCAGGTGACCATGCGCGAGCCTGAGGCACTGTCGACCCGTGCCTTTACCAATCCGCCCGCGATACTGACCAGCACCAACAAACCGGAATGGCGGCGCATGCAGCAGCCAGCGGCCAATGGCCATGGCAACGCACGCAGCCTGGCAGGGTTCTATGCCGGGCTGCTGGACGGCAGCCTGCTTGAATCCGAACTGCTCGATGAGCTGACCCGCGAGCATAGCCTTGGCCAGGACCGTACCTTGCTCACCCAGACCCGTTTCGGCCTGGGCTGCATGCTCGACCAGCCCGATGTGGCCAATGCCACCTTTGGTCTCGGCGCCCGCGCCTTTGGCCACCCCGGTGCCGGTGGTTCGGTCGGTTTTGCCGACCCGGAGTACGATGTGGCCTTCGGTTTTGTGGTCAATACCCTCGGCCCTTACGTGCTGATGGACCCACGCGCCCAGAAACTGGTACGCGTCCTTGCCAGTTGCCTTTGATCGGGTAATGCGGGTATTGCAACACCCCTTTGACTATCCTCAATGCCAACGCCTGAAGTTCGTAGGCAAAATATCTTTCTATTTCATGGTGTATCGCTGATGTCTTCACATAAAACCTTAGCACTCGCCCTGTGCCTGACCGCCGTTACCGGCTGCGCCAGTCACTCCCCGGACGGCTCCAAGGAAGGTGGCTCCAGCTGGTGGCCTTTCGGTTCGGACAAGGTTGCCGAGCAGGAAGTGAAGTCAGCCGTCACTGAAAACGTGGCCAAAGCCGATGCCAAATCCGAAAGCTCCAGCCGCTGGTGGTGGCCGTTTGGCGGTGACGACAAGCAAGCCAAGGGGCCGGTGGTGCCAAAGATCGATCAGAAGGCCACTCAGGCCTGGCTGGACGAATACGAGCCCAAGCTGCGCGAAGCGATCAAGGACAGCAAGCTGGAGCTGGAGCGTCGTGACAATGTGCTGGCGGTAACCCTGCCGGTGGACAGCTCGTACAATCCCGATCGCCCGAACATGTTGCTGCCCATGTCCCTGGGCCCGATCACCCGCGTCGCCAAGACAGTCGAAGGCGACCCCAAGACTGCCGTACTGGTACTGGGCCATGCCGACAGCAGCGGTGCCGCCGTTGCCAACCAGAAGCTCAGCCTGGAGCGCGCGGCTTCGGTATCGGCCATCTTCCGCCTCAGCGGCCTGCAGCGTGACCGCCTGACCCTCAAGGGCATGGGTTCGGTGATGCCGCGCGCTGCCAACGACAGCGCCGAGGGGCGCGCCCTGAACCGCCGCGTGGAAATGTTGCTGACCCCGCAAAACACCATGGTCGCGCTGCTGGCCAAATACCAGCAGGCCGCCCCGGCACCCGTCCCGGCCTCGATGGTGGCGGTGCAGGATGCCAAGGCACCCGCCGCCAAGGCCGCTGGCAGCAAACCGGCCGTCAAGGCTGCGGCGAAGAAACCTGTAGCCAAGGCCAAAACGCCTGCGAAGACTGCAGCCAAGAAAAAAGCTGCGCCGGCCAAGCCTGCCGCCAAGAAAGCTGCCGTTGACAAGAAAGTAGCTGCCAACAGCCCTGCGAAGACCAACTGATCGTCAAGGAACCGCAGTAATGACCCAATCCCTGGCCGATATGCGCCGCGACTACACCCGTGATGGCCTGGCCGAAGCCCAGGCACCAGGGGAGCCGTTCGCCCTGTTCCACCAGTGGTTCGCCGATGCGGTGAAAACCGAGCAGGTACCGGTAGAAGCCAACGCCATGACCTTGGCCACGGTGGACGGCGAAGGTCGCCCGCATTGCCGTGTTTTGCTGTTGAAGGGGCTCGACGAGCAGGGTTTCACCTTCTTCACCAACTATGACAGCGCCAAGGGCCAGCAACTGCAAGCCAACCCCTTTGCGGCAATGACCTTCTTCTGGCCGGCCCTGGAACGTCAGGTGCGCATTGAGGGCCGGGTGCAGAAGGTCACGGCGCAGGAGTCGGATGCCTACTACCAGGTACGCCCGCTGGGCAGTCGCCTAGGGGCTTGGGCTTCGCCACAGAGCCGCGTGATTGCCGGGCGTGAAGAGCTGGAGGGCCTGGTTAAGGCCACCGAAGCGCGTTTCTCCGACACCCAGCCGCACTGCCCTGAGCATTGGGGGGGATACCGTTTGTTGCCCGAGCGCATCGAGTTCTGGCAGGGGCGGGCAAGCCGCCTGCATGATCGTTTGAACTATCGGCTGGTGGATGGGCAGTGGCTGCGAGAGCGGCTGGCGCCCTGAGCAACTGGGGCCGCCAAGCGGCCCCAGTCATTGATCAAGCTACCCCGGATAACCTGCCGCCTCGCGCTCCAACCACCCCGCCAGTTGCTTACGCCCCACCTTCTCCTGGCGCGCCTGCGCCAACCTTTCCAGCATGAACGCGCGTTTTTCAGGATCGGCCCCTGCCAGCGACAACGCCAGGTCGCGGTCCATCCAGCGGCGCATGCGCACATACAACCACCAGTGGAAATACAGTCCCGTAACGGTGGTGACCACGACGATGAAGTAATCCATGGCTATTCTTGGTCTCACTTGAAAGGCCTTCGACACAGCCCGGCAGGCTGTACCCCGGCTGAATGAAAACAATTTTATTACGTTTGTACCGTGACAGCCGTCAATGTGCAGCGTCTAATGAGCACCTGACTTATGGAGACTTTACCCATGCGTAAATCCGCTTTGCTGGTGGCGACCTTTACCACCATGTCGCTGCTGCTGGGGGGCTGTGCCTCGAGCCTGACCGGTGACAGCTACTCTCGTGACGAAGCCCGCCGCGTGCAAACCGTGCGTATGGGTACCATCGAATCCCTGCGCCCGGTCAAGATCGAGGGCACCAAGACCCCGATTGGCGGCGGTGCCGGTGCCATTGTGGGTGGCGTAGCCGGCAGCGCGGTGGGCGGTGGTCGTGGCAGCATCGTGGCTGCCGTGATCGGTGCCGTGGCCGGTGGCTTGGCGGGTTCCGCAGCAGAAGAAGGCCTGACCCGTACCCAAGGTGTCGAAATTACCGTTCGTGAAGATGATGGCAGCATGCGCGCCTATGTGCAGGCCGTGCAGGAGAACGAAGTCTTCCGCGTTGGCGAGCGCGTGCGCATCATGACAGTTGACGGTACCAGCCGCGTTTCGCACTGACCGTAGCGCAGTAAAACAAAACCCCGACATGGCTGCTGCCAGTCGGGGTTTTTCATGCTTCAGCCAAGTCAGGCAACGCTGGTTTTGCGACTGGCCATTGCGGTGACGGCGTAGCCGATCACCGCGGCAAAGAACGAACCAGTAAGAATACCCATGCGGTCCATGCCGGCATACTCACTGCTACCCGGGGCGAAGGCGAGCGAGCCTACGAACAGGCTCATGGTGAAGCCAATGCCGCAGAGTATCGCCACCCCCAGAATTTGCCCCCAACCCGCACCCGCAGGCAGCGCGGCCAGGCGCAGCTTGACCGCCACCCAGGTCAGGCCGAAAACCCCCACGGTCTTGCCCAGCAACAGGCCGACCGTGATGCCCATCGGCACGGGGTGGATGAAGCTGTCTACGGTCATGCCTGCCAGCGAAACGCCGGCGTTGGCGAAGGCGAAAATGGGCAGGATGGCATAGGCCACCCAAGGGTGCAGGGCGTGTTCCAGCGCCAAAAGAGGTGACGATTCAGCATTGCGTGTACGCAGGGGGATGCACAGGGCCAGGGCGACACCGGCCAGAGTGGCGTGCACGCCACTTTTGAGCACGCAGACCCACAGGATCAGGCCAACGATCATGTAGGGCCCGAGCTTGACGACGCCAAGCCGGTTCATCGCCACCAGTACCACCAGACAGGCCGCAGCCAGCAGCAGCGACACACTCGACAGGGTGCCGGAGTAGAACAGGGCGATGACAATGATCGCACCCAGGTCGTCGATGATCGCCAGGGTCATCAGGAACAACTTCAGTGACACCGGTACGCGCTTGCCGAGCAGGGCCAGGACGCCGAGGGCGAAGGCGATGTCGGTGGCGGTAGGGATCGCCCAGCCCGCCACGGCTGCAGGGTTGTCACGGTTGATGAACCAGTAGATCAGCGCTGGCACCACCATGCCGCCCACGGCTGCGGTGGCAGGCAGGATCACTTGTGAAGGCTTGGACAGGTGACCGTCGACCACCTCGCGTTTGACCTCCAGGCCGATGAGCAGGAAGAACAGGGCCATCAGGCCGTCGTTGATCCACAGTAGCAATGGCTTGGCGATGTTCAGCGCGCCGACCTGGACGGCGACGGGTACGTCGAGCAAGCCGCCGTACAGGTAGGACAGTGGCGAGTTGTTGATGATCAGGGCCAGAACGGCGGCGGCGATCAGCAGCAGGCCGCTGGCGGCTTCGAGCTGGAAGAAACGGGTAAACAGGCTACGCACGGGCTGTAGGCCCTCCATGAGCAGTTTACGAAGGGTGCGGGCGTACACCCTAGCCTGTAGAGATATGCTTTCAAACAAAAGACATATTCGTTTTTGTTATATGTTGTTGCGGACAGGCCTGGGGCAAGCCTAGATGGATTTGGGGAAGGATGGGGGGAAGTCTGGAGTAGGTGCTGGAATAGCTGGAGTAGGTGCTGGAATAGACTGATGCCGGACCGGGCCCTTTCGCGGGTAAACCCGCTCCTACAGGGGACCATTGTTCCGTGTAGGAGCGGGTTTACCCGCGAAGAGGCCCTGTCAGTCGATAAAGAGTCAGAGGCCGAGCATATCCCGCGCCACCGCCTCTGCGATGCGAATGCCATCCACACCGGCTGACAGGATCCCGCCCGCGTACCCGGCCCCTTCACCCGCCGGGAACAGCCCTTTGAGGTTCAGGCTCTGGTAATCCTCACCGCGGGTAATCCGCAGTGGCGACGAGGTACGCGTCTCGATCCCGGTCAACACCGCATCATGCAGGTTATAGCCCTTGATCTGCCGGTCGAACGCCGGCAGTGCCTCCCGAATCGCCTCAATGGCGAAGTCCGGCAGGCTCGGCGCCAGGTCACCCAAGGTCACGCCCGGCTTGTAGGACGGCTCGACACTGCCCAGTGCGGTCGAGGGCCGGCCGGCGACAAAATCACCCACCAGCTGCGCCGGGGCCTGGTAGTTGCTGCCGCCCATTACATAGGCGTGCGCCTCCAGGCGCTCCTGCAGTTCGATACCGGCCAACGGGCCACCCGGGTAGTCGCGCTCGGGGTCGATGCCGACGACGATGCCGGAGTTGGCGTTGCGCTCGTTACGCGAATACTGGCTCATGCCGTTGGTGACGACCCGCCCAGGCTCGCTGGTGGCCGCGACCACGGTGCCACCCGGACACATGCAGAAGCTGTATACCGAGCGGCCATTCTTGGCGTGGTAAACCAGCTTGTAGTCGGCGGCACCCAGTTTCGGGTGGCCGGCGTACTTGCCCAGACGTGCCTTGTCGATCAGCGTTTGCGGGTGCTCGATACGGAAGCCCACCGAGAACGGCTTGGCTTCCATGTAGACACCTTTTGCGTGCAGCATGCGGAAGGTGTCGCGGGCGCTGTGGCCCAGGGCCAATACCACATGGCGAGAGTGCAACTGCTCGCCGCTTTCGAGCACTACACCGGTCAGTTGGCCATCTTCGATCAACAGGTCGGTGACCTTCTCCTGGAAGCGCACGTCGGCCCCCAGGGCGATCATGTCCTGGCGCATCTGTTCGACCATGCCGGTAAGGCGGAAGGTACCGATGTGCGGCTTGTTGATGTAGAGGATTTCGTCCGGCGCACCGGCCTTGACGAATTCTTCCAGCACCTTGCGGCCGTGGTGTTGCGGGTCCTTGATCTGGCTGTAAAGCTTGCCGTCCGAGAAGGTACCGGCGCCGCCTTCACCGAACTGCACGTTGGACTCAGGGTTGAGCACGCTTTTACGCCACAGGCCCCAGGTGTCCTTGGTGCGCTGGCGCACTTCCTTGCCGCGTTCGAGGATGATCGGCTTGAAGCCCATTTGTGCCAGCAACAGGCCGGCAAAGATGCCGCACGGGCCGAAACCGACCACGATCGGGCGCTCCTGCAGGCCTGCCGGGGCCTGGCCGACAAACTTGTAGGTGACGTCTGGGGCTGGGCCGATGTTGCGATCATCGGCGAACTTGCTGAGCAGCTCGGCTTCGTTGCTGGCTTCCAGGTCGATGGTGTAGATGAACAGCAGTTCGCTGTTCTTCTTGCGCGCATCGTAGCTGCGCTTGAACAGGTTGAAGCTGAGCAGTTGCTCGTCGCGGATGCCCAAGCGCTGGACGATGGCTTCGCGCAACGCTTCGTCGGGATGGTCCAGGGGCAGCTTCAGTTCGGTGATTCGTAGCATGGCAGGGTCCAGTATCCCGGCCATGGGCGGCCGGCGGCTTTACACAAACCGCCAAGTATAAGCTGTTAGACGCCCTGACTGGCAGGATAAAAGCGCCCGGCGATCAGTTGTCGCGCGCACCACCGTAGTAACCGCAGCCGCGCAGGGTCTGGCCGTCGATGCGCAGTTCGGCGCGCAGGTGGTGGATGGCGCCGGTGGCGCTGTCGACGCAGCGTTGCGGGGCGACCCACAGTTCCACGTGCTGGCCGTTGGCTTCGCTGGTCAGGGTCAGGCCGCCGCCGGGCACTTCTTCTTCGAGAAATGGCAGTGGCAGCGGGTCTTTGCCGATGCGGTTGAGCACCATGCCCTTGCCGCTGGCCTTGATGTCCCAGTCCGGTTCATGGCCATTGGCGCGCAGGGTCAGCTGCTTGAAGTTGGGGTCGTCGCAAGCGCGGGTGGAGGGTTCCAGGCGGTACAGGCGGCTAACTTCCAGCTGGCCGTCGTTGTCGGCCTGCTTGGCGCCCGTGAGGCGACCGCGCACGTCGGCGAACAACTTGGCATTGGCGTCCTTGGCCAGGTTGGCGGACTCCTGCAGGATGCCGGTGCCGGCGACGTCGTTGATCACGAAGCGGCGTGCTTCGCTGCAGGGCTTGAACAACAGGCGGCCGCCGTTGGCGCTCAGTTCGCCCTGCATGCGTGTGGTGCCGATGTTCGGGTCACGGGGCTGCTCGGCCAGTAGCTGGCAGCCAGCGAACAGCGGCAGCAGGGCACTGAGCAGCAGGGTAGGGGTGAGGCGCATGGGGCGGGCTCCGGGGAATCTTTGCCAAAGAGCTGGCCACGATACACGTCCTGCGGGCAGAAAAAAGGGCCCGAACAGATTGTGTGAAAACCTAGCAATCTGCCCGGCCCTTTAAGAGAATGCTCCGTATCGAAAGATATGGAGCATTTTTCGTTATGGCCTACATACAAGGAGAGTCCCGCAGCCAGACCAGCCTGTTCCCGGTCTCGTTGGAGGAATTGATCCCTGAAGATCACCTCGTACGGGTCATTGATCTGTATGTCGCCAAGCTGGATCTGGGTCAACTCGGCTTTGAGAAAACTCAGCCCAAGGCCACCGGGCGCCCCGCGTACGACCCCGCCGATCACCTAAAGCTCTACCTTTATGGTTACTTCCAGCGCATTCGCTCGTCCCGGCGCCTGGAAGCCGAATGCCAGCGCAACATCGAAGTGATGTGGCTGATCAATCGGCTCAAACCCGACTTCAAAACCATCGCCGACTTCCGCAAGAACAACAAAGCTGCGTTCGTCGCGACATGCCGAGCCTTTGTACAGTTCTGCCGAGCTGCCGGTTTGATTGCCGGTGACTTGGTTGCCATCGACGGGAGCAAGTTTCAGGCAGTCGCTTCCGCGCGACGCCACCTGAACTTGAACCAGCTCAAGCGTCAGGACGAGAAGCTGGAGAAGCGGATTGCCCAATACCTGGCGGACCTGGATGCCGCAGACAAGTCTGAGGGCGAGCAAGTGATAGATCGCACTGCGATCAAGGCGGCCCTGGCGAAACTTGAGGCCAAGCAGCAAGACAATCGCAGTTGCCAAGCCTTGATGAAATCGATGGGGCTGGAGCAGTTCAACACGCACGAAAACGATGCCCGGATGATGCGCACGCCCAAGGGGGCGCGTGTTGCCTATAACGTGCAGACTGCCGTCGACGCAGAACACTGCCTGATTTTGCATCACGAGGTGACGCAAGAGGGTGATGACCGTAAGCAGCTCGAACCCATGGCTAAAGCAGCCAAAGCCGAACTTGGGCAAGACGCTCTGACCGTGACTGCGGACATGGGCTACTCAAACGGCCAACAGTTCCAGGCGTGTGAGGAAGCCTCCATTACCGCTTACGTGCCGCCAAACCGAACCTCGAACCCAGGCGGAGAGGCATTGTTCGAACGCCAAGACTTTACCTACGACTCTGACCACGATCGGTACCAATGTCCAGCAGGCCAGTGGCTAACCCTGAAGCAGCGTTACAAAGGCGACCGGATCTACCAGGCAGCAATCAGCGACTGCGCTGGATGTGCGCTGAAAGCCCAATGTACGACGGCCAAGCGCCGCTACGTCTCGCGTCACGCACAAGAAGAAGCCTTTGAACGAATGACGAAGCGGATGCAACTGCATCCAGAGATGATGGAACGACGCAGATCCATCGTGGAGCACCCGTTTGGTAATCTCAAACAATGGCTATTTGGGAACGGACGGTTCTTGCTACGGCAACTCGAAGGGACGAGAGCCGAAATGGCCTTGGCCGTGACCGCATACAACCTCAAGCGGGCGATCAGCGTACTGGGTACCAAGAAAATGATGCAGTTGATGGGCTGAGGAGCCTTTTTTCAGCACAAAAACAAACGCCCCGAACAAGTCGGGGCGTTTGGTCTAGGACCTATCAGTGTGTTTTCACACAATCTGCGAAGGCCCTTTTTCATTCAACCCCCCAGGTAGGCATCGCGCACCTTCGGGTCGGTCAGCAGTGCCTCACCGGTGCCCTGCATCACCACCCGACCGTTCTCCAGCACATACGCCCGGTCAGCGATCTTCAGCGCCTGGTTGGCGTTCTGCTCCACCAGGAACACCGTCACGCCATCGCGGCGCAGCTGTTCGATGATGTCGAAGATCTGCTGGATGATGATCGGCGCCAGGCCCAGCGAAGGCTCGTCGAGCAGCAGCAGCTTGGGCTTGCTCATCAGCGCCCGGCCGATGGCCAGCATCTGCTGCTCGCCACCGGACATGGTGCCGCCGCGCTGGATGTAACGCTCTTTCAGGCGCGGGAACAGTTGCAGGACCTTGTCCAGTTGCTCCTGATAGTCGCCCTTGTCGGTGAAGAAACCGCCCATGGCCAGGTTTTCCTCGACCGTCAGGCGAGCGAACACGCGACGGCCTTCCGGCACTACCGCGATGCTTTTGCGCATGATGTGCGAGGACGGCTGGCCGACCAGCTCTTCACCCAGGTACTTGATGCTGCCGCTGTGCGCCTGCGGCGAGCCGCACAGGGTCATCAGCAAGGTCGACTTGCCGGCACCGTTGGCGCCGATCAGGGTGACGATCTCGCCCTGGTTGATCTCCACGTTGACGCTGTGCAGCGCCTGGATCTTGCCGTAGAAAGTGGAAACGTTTTCGAACTTCAGCATTTACGCTTCCCCCAGGTAGGCTTTGATCACGTCAGGGTTGTCGCGGATCTCCTCCGGCGTGCCATGGGCCAGGGGGGTACCCTGGTTGATCACCACGATATGGTCGGAAATGCTCATCACCAGCTTCATGTCGTGCTCGATCAGCAGCACGGTGACGTTGTGCGACTCACGCAGGTAGGCGATCAGAGCCTTGAGGTCTTCGGTTTCCTTCGGGTTCAGGCCGGCTGCCGGTTCATCGAGCATGATGATGCGTGGCTGGGTCATCATGCAGCGGGCGATTTCGAGGCGGCGTTGCTGCCCGTAGGCGAGGGTGCCGGCCGTACGGTTGGCGAACTCGGTCAGGTTGACCTTCTCCAGCCAGTACTGCGCGCGTTCCATGGCCTCCTTCTCGCTGCGGCGGAAGCTCGGTGTCTTGAACAGGCCGGCGAAGAAGTTGGTGTTGAGGTGGCGGTGCTGGGCGATCAGCAGGTTTTCCAGTGCGGTCATTTCCTTGAACAGCCGCACGTTCTGGAAGGTCCGCACCACGCCCTTGCGGGCGATCTGGTGGCCGGCCAGGCCCTGAATCGGCTGGCCATCGAGCAGGATGGTACCGCCGCTGGGCTTGTAGAAGCCGGTCAGGCAGTTGAACACGGTGGTCTTGCCGGCGCCGTTCGGGCCGATCAACGCCACCACCTGTTTTTCCTTGACGGTCAGGGCCACGCCGTTGACCGCCAACAAGCCGCCGAAGCGCATGCTCAGGCCGCTGACTTGCAGAATTTCGCGGCTCATCGACGCAGCTCCATGTGTGGACGTTGCATAGGCAGCAGGCCTTGCGGACGCCAGATCATCATCAACACCATCAGCGCACCGAACATCAGCATGCGGTATTCGCTGAACTCACGCATCAGCTCAGGCAGCAGGATCATCACGATGGCCGCGAGAATCACGCCCAGTTGTGAGCCCATGCCACCCAGCACGACGATGGCGAGGATGATCGCCGACTCGATGAAGGTGAACGACTCCGGCGTCACCAGGCCTTGGCGCGCGGCGAAGAAGCTGCCGGCGAAACCGGCAAAGCAGGCACCCAGGGTGAATGCCGAGAGCTTGATCACGGTCGGGTTCAGGCCCAGTGCACGGCAGGCGATCTCGTCTTCACGCAGGGCTTCCCAGGCACGGCCGATCGGCATGCGCAGCAGGCGGTTGATCACGAACAACGCCAGCAGGGCCAGCAGCAGGGCCACCAGGTACAGGAAGATGACCTTGTTGATCGAGTTGTATTGCAGCCCGAAGAACTCGTGGAAGGTCTGCATGCCCTCGGCCGCACGGCGTTCGAAGGTCAGGCCGAAGAACTCCGGCTTGGGGATGTTGCTGATGCCGTTGGGGCCGCCGGTCCAATCGGTGAGGTTACGCAGGAACAGGCGGATGATCTCACCGAAACCGAGGGTCACGATCGCCAGGTAGTCCCCACGCAGGCGCAACACCGGGAAGCCGAGCAGGAAGCCGAAGGTGGCAGCCATCAGGCCGGCAATCGGCAGGCACACCCAGAAGCTCCAGCCCAGGTAATGCGAGAGCATGGCGTAGCTGTAGGCACCGACGGCATAGAAGCCTACGTAGCCGAGGTCGAGCAGGCCCGCCAGGCCGACCACGATGTTCAGGCCCAGGCCCAGCAACACGTAGATCAGGATCAGCGTGGCGATGTCGACCGCACCGCGAGAGCCGAAGAACGGCCATACCAGTGCCATCACGATCAACCCGATGATGACGTAGCGCTGGGTCTTGGGCAGGGTGAGGTAGTTGCTGACTGCCGGGGGGATCAGCTTGCGATCCGATCGGCGGCCCATCACCGAACTCCACTGCTTGTCGAACAACACGCGCAGGAACATCAGCACGGAACACACGGCGATGATGCTGATGGTGAACGAGCCCTGACTGTGCACGACCAGGCTGATGCCGTCGATGCTCAGTTTCAGGCCCAGTACCGGGAAGGCCACGGCCCAGACCAGCAAGGCGCTGAAGAACGCCTGTTTGAGATTTCTGTTCATACTTTTTCAACCTCCGGGCGGCCCAGGATGCCGGTCGGCCGGAATAGCAGGACAAGAACCAACAAGCCGAATGCCACCACGTCCTTGTACTGGTCGCCGAAGATATCGGCACCGAACGCTTCGGCCACGCCCAGCACCAGCCCGCCGAGCATGGCGCCCGGGATGCTGCCGATGCCACCCAGTACCGCCGCGGTGAAAGCCTTCAGGCCCACCAGGAAACCGGCGTTGGGGTTGATCACCCCGTACTGCATGCTCAGCAGCACGGCCGCCACGGCAGCCAGGGCGGCACCGATGACGAAGGTGAGGGCGATGATGTTGTTGGTGTTGATGCCCAGCAGGTTGGCCATCTTGATGTCCTCGGCACAGGCGCGGCAGGCGCGGCCCAGGCGGGAACGAGAGATGAACAGGGTGAGCAGGGTCATGGCCACCAGGGTGACAACGAACACCAGGACTTGCATGTAGCTGATCAGTACTTCTTCAGCACCGCCTGGCCCGAAGGAGAAACTCCCGGGGATCAGGTTGGGGATGGACTTGTCCTTGGAGTCCTGCGAAAGCAAGACCGTGTTCTGCAGGAAAATCGACATGCCGATGGCGGAAATCAGCGGGATCAGACGGTTGCTGTTGCGCAGGGGGCGGTAGGCAACCCGTTCGATGCTGTAGCCATAGGCACTGGTGACGAAGATCGTCGCGACGAAGGCGACGGTCATCAGGATCGGCAGCGAATGGATACCCATCATGGCCAGGCCCGCCAGGGCAATGAAGGCCACGTAGGAACCGATCATGTACACCTCGCCGTGGGCGAAGTTGATCATGCCAATGATGCCGTACACCATCGTGTAGCCGATGGCGATCAAGGCATAGGTGCTGCCGATGGTCAATCCATTAACCAGTTGTTGGAAGAAATGGTAGATCTCAGGCATTACAGCGCTCCTAAAAACCTGATTTGCATTTCGCTGGCGGGGGTAAGGCCAGGAAACCGCGGGTGACGGTTTTAAGATTTTCAGGTGAGCCTGCCCCCGGATCGCGGGGATCGGGCCCATGAACCTCGTAAAACAAAGCCCACTGCTCGCACAGTGGGCTTTTACGGTCAGCTATTTAGTCACGCAGTTACTGAGGGGAGACTTCAGTCTTCGGCTTGCCGAAGTGCCATTCGTAGACCACGAACTTGAAGTCTTTCAGGTCGCCTTTCTCGTCGTACGACAGGGTGCCGGTCGGGGTCTTGAAGGAACCGGCGTGGATGGCGGCTGCCACCTTGTCGGTGTCTTCGGACTTGGCCGCTTCGATACCTTTGGCGATCAGCTCCACAGCCGAGTAGGCCGGGAACACGAACGGGCCGCTCGGGTCCTTGCCGTCAGCCTTGATGGCGTCGACGATGGCCTTGTTCTCAGGGTCTGCGTCGAACGATTTCGGCAGGGTGACCAGCAGGCCTTCGGAAGCGTTCTGGGCGATCTGCGAAATGGAGTCGTTACCCACGCCTTCCGGACCCATGAACTTGGCTTTCAGGCCTTTTTCCTGAGCCTGGCGCAGGATCAGGCCCAGCTCTGGGTGATAGCCGCCGTAGTAGACGAAGTCGACATTGTTCTGCTTGAGCTTCTGGATGATCGAGGAGAAGTCCTTGTCACCGGCATTCAGGCCTTCAAAGACGGCAACCTTGGTGCCTTTCTTCTCAAGGGTTTGCTTGACGGCGGTGGCGATGCCTTCACCGTACTGCTGCTTGTCGTGCAGGACGGCAACGACCTTCGGCTTGACGTGGTCGGCGATGTAGTTGCCGGCGGCCGGGCCCTGGGCGCTGTCCAGGCCGATGGTGCGGAAGATCAGCTTGTAGCCACGGGCGGTGATTTCCGGCGAAGTGGCGGCCGGGGTGATCATGATCACGCCTTCGTCTTCGTAGATGTCGGACGCAGGCTGGGTGGAGCTGGAGCACAGGTGGCCGACCACGAACTTGACGCCGTCGTTGACCACTTTGTTGGCGACTGCCACGGCCTGTTTAGGGTCGCAGGCGTCGTCGTATTCCTTGGCTTCGAGCATCTTGCCATCCACGCCGCCCGCGGCGTTGATATCCTTGATGGCTTGCTTGGCGCCGATGAACTGCATGTCGCCGTACTGGGTCACAGGACCCGTCTTGGGACCGGCGATGCCGATCTTGATGGTATCGGCGGCAAACGAATGGCTGGCTACCCCGGCCAGTACCATTGCGGCGAACAGCTTGGAAATCTTGATCATAGTGCTCCACTCATTCTGTTGTAATTCTTATAGTCCTGGCGGCCAGGGCTACAGACCGGGCGGGATTTGCGGCGTGGCCATGCCAACGCGCTAGCCCACCTTCCCCCGGAACATGTCCCGGAACTGTACCGGTACAGTGTAGAGCGCTGTTCGAGCGCTTGAAAAGCGGTCGAAAAGTGCGTCTTTCCTGCGTTGTCGCTTGGTCGACAGAAAGATACAGAAAGGCGCCATCAAACTGCCTGCATCTGCGACCCCGTCCCACAACTTCGGGGTCAATCGACCAAATTACATATTTGAAACCGGGTTTTTCTGCAAAAATGCCGGCCTTTTTTATTGACCGATTTTTTGCGGATACCACCCATGACTGATCAAACAAGCACCCTCTATGCCAAATTGCTTGGCGAGACGGCAATCATCGAGTGGAAAGCGCTGGAGCGTTTTTGGGCCAAGGGTGACCTGATTTGGGTCGACCCTAGCCTTGACCTGATCGCCGTTGCTGAGGCGATGGCCGAGAATCGCAGCGAGATCTTCGCCAAGTGGCGTAGTGATGGCACTGTTGGGCCGGTATCGGCCGAGCAGGCATTGGACCTGCAAAGCCGCGACCCAGAGATCTGGGCGGTGGTGGTTTCGCCGTTCATCGTGATACAGGTGAAGGGCCAGGAAGAAGCGTGATCTTTTTTGGTGCGCAAAAATACGCATCAGCTCCGTTTTGGTGCTTGAAAGCGATCAAGGCGGGTAGAGGGAAGTAACAATTCGGCGTGGCGGTAACAGTTTACGGGATGCGTAATGTGGCCGCCGTTCTGCCAGGCGCCAACGGAATCGTAGCCCGCCTGGGAAATGTTCGAATCAGTCAGGAGTTTATCGATGAGCACTGCACTACCTTCGCTTGGATTCGCCGGCATCGGCCTGATGGGCCTGCCCATGTGCCGCCGCCTGCTGGCAGCGGGTTATCCGCTGACGGTATGGAACCGCAGCCCGGACAAGTGCGCCGCACTGGTCGCTGCTGGCGCGCGCCTGGCCAGCAGCCCGGCCGAATTGTGCCGTGACAGCGACATGGTACTACTGTGCCTGGCCGACACGGCGGTGGTGCGTGAGGTGGTGTTTGGCGAGCAAGGCATTGCCCAGGGCGGGCGCAGCGGCCAGTTGCTGATCGATTTCTCTAGCCTGGAACCCACCGCCACCCGTGAAATGGCTGCCGAACTGGCAGCACTGTGCGGCATGGCCTGGCTGGATGCACCTGTCTCTGGCGGTACGCCCGGTGCCGAAGCGGGCACGCTGGCGATCATGGTGGGCGGTGAAGCGGCCGATCTGCAGCGTGCACGCCCGGTGCTGGAGGTGCTTGGTCAGCGCGTGACGCATATGGGCGCGGTAGGCACGGGGCAGGTGACCAAGGCGTGCAACCAGATGATCGTCGCGTGCAATGCCCTGGTAATTGCAGAAGTGGTGGCACTGGCCGAACAGTCGGGCGTGGACGCGACGCTGATCGCTGAGGCGCTGGCGGGTGGCTTTGCCGATTCCAAGCCATTGCAGATTCTTGCGCCGCAAATGGCCGAGAGTCGCTTCGAGCCAATCAAGTGGCACGTACGCACGCTGCTCAAGGACCTCGATGGCGCGGTCAAGTTTTCCCGCGAGCAAGGCTCGGCGACGCCGCTCAGTGGCCTTGCCGCGCAACTGATGCGCTTGCACGGTAGCCAGGGTTACCTGCAAAAAGATCCGGCGACCCTGGTTGAGCTGTACCGCAACAAGGTGTGATCCGGCTGCTCTGGCGCTGCAACCGCTCCAGCAGTGGGCGCAACTCGGCCAGCGGTACGGGGCGCCCCAACAGGTAGCCCTGCAGGTAGTCGCAGCCATGGCTTTCGAGGAACGCCTGCTGTTCGGCGGTTTCCACGCCCTCGCTGACTACCCGCAGGTGCAGGGTATGCGCCATGGCGATGATCGCCTGGACAATTTCCCGGTCTTTCTGGCTGCCCGGTACATCCTGCAGGAAGGTGCGATCGATCTTCAGCACATCCAGCGGCAGGCGCTTGAGGTAAGCCAGTGACGAGTAGCCGGTACCAAAATCATCGATCGAAAGTGCCACCCCCAAAGCCCTGACGCGTTTGAGCAGGCTGACCGTGCGCTGGATATCGCCCACCAGGGCGTTCTCGGTCACCTCCAGCTCCAGGTGGCGCGGCGCAAGGGCGGCGTGGAACAGCGCCTTTTCTACTTCCTTAGGCAGTTCGTCGTGGCTGAGGGTGACTGCCGAGCAATTGACCGTGACCTGGACCTCGCCGTAGCCGTGGCGCTGCAAGTGGGCCAGGTCGGCACAGGCATGGCGCAGCACCCACAGGTCCAGGTCGATGATCAGGCCGTTGGCTTCGGCAATGCCGACAAAACGGTCGGGCCCGAGCAGGCCGTGTTGAGGATGCTGCCAGCGTACCAGCGCTTCCAGTTTGGCCACTTGCCCGCTGCGCAGGTCGAAGATCGGCTGGTAGTGCACACACAGCCCGCGCTCCTCGAGCAGGGCCAGGCGCAGCTCTTCTTCCAGTTGCAAGGCGATCGACGCGCGAGCCTTCAGGCTGTCATTGAAGAAATTCAGGCTGTTGCGCCCGTTGTCCTTGGATTGGTAGAGGGCCAGGTCGGCATGCTTGAGCAGCTCTTCGGCTGTGCTGCCATCGTCCGGGAAGATACTTATACCAATGCTGGTGGTCATGACCATGCGCCGCCCGCCCAGGTCGATGGGTTCTTTCATCCGTTGCATGATGCGCTGGGCCAGGTGGCGGGCTTCGTCGCGGCTGTTCAGGCTGGTGACCACACAGAACTCGTCGCCACCAAAACGCGCAACCAGGTCGTGGCTGCGGGTAGCGGCCTTGATGTGGTGGGCGATCACCTTGAGCAGCTCGTCACCGGCATCGTGGCCAAGGCTGTCGTTGATACGCTTGAAATGGTCGATGTCGAGAAACATCACGGCCAGGCGGTTTTCGCTGGCCTGAGTTTCGACCAGGCGCTCGGCGAACACCTGGTTGAATCCGCGGCGGTTGAGCAGGTTGGTCAGGGCATCATAGTGCGCCGCCTGCTGCAGCGAAGCGCGGGCCTGGTCCAGTTGGCTGAGCAGTACGCTGACCCGGCGCAGGTCGTGCTCCTTGCTTTGCAGCTTCTTGTCGGCCAGTGCGGCGCTGATGCTGGCGCCACTGATCAGCAGGGTGATGAAGCCGATGCCCAGTCCCAGCTGCAGGCTGTTGTCGCCAGACGGCAGGCGCAGTGCGGTATCGGCAGGGATGATCAAGGTCATGGCCGACATCGCGGTGAAATGAGTGGCGACGATGCCGCCCGCCATCAGCAGGCTGGCGCCGTACTTCATGGCCTGGTACAGGGTGCCGCTGCCATTGCGCAAGTAGCGGGCCAGGTACAGCGAGGTCAGGGCGGTGAGCAGGGCAATGGCGGCAGAGGCAAGTAGCAAGCCGGTTTGGTAGTACTGGCGGGCACCCGTTTCCATCGCGGCCATGCCGACAAAATGCATGAGGATGATGCCCAGGCCGATCAGCCCTGCGCTCAGCACGAAGTGGTGCGCGCGCATCTTGCTGCGTTCGAGGCTGTGCATGGCCAGCCAGGCCACGCCCAGTGCGATGAGCAGCGAAAGAATGGTCAGGGATACGTCGTAGTGCACGTCCACCGGGGCCCGAAAGGCCAGCATGCTGATGAAGTGCATGGCCCATATGCCGCCTGCCAGGCAGCAAGCTCCAAGCATGTTCCATTGCCGGTGGGCGGTGGGGTCGTCGCTGTGGGACTGGCGCTCGGCCATGTCGAGGGTGGCGAAACAGGCCGCGCAAGCAACGAAATAGGCGAGCAGAACCAAGAGCGGTTCATGACGGCAGTCGATGACGATGCGCCCGGTTGCGGGAAGATCGGCGAACAGTTGCAGCCCCAGCCATTCCATGGAATGCCTCTTGATCGAGTTTTCACTCGTCTGCGCTACAACCCTGTGCAGACTGTCCAGAGGCAGTATAGGAAGGAGTGCTTACGCCTTCCTGACTAATGGCACAATGATTTCTACGATTTGGTTATAACTCCAATCGCAGTGAGGAATAAATTTGGGGCCCTGATGCCTTCCTGTGGGAGCGGGCGAGCCCGCGAAGCATCCACTGCGGTGGATGCCACCGGCTTCGCCGGTGTTCGCGGGCGTGCCCGCTCCCACAAGGGCGCGGGGCCTGCGTTAGCCAGCCACCAGCACGCGAATGGCTTCCAGGCGCAGGGCGGCCTTCTCCAGCATTGCCAGGCCATCTTCGCGCCGCTTGCGCAGGGCGTCGATTTCGCTGTCACGCACACTTGGGTTGACCGCTTGCAATGCCACCAGGCGCGCCAGCTCTTCGTCGGCCTCGGCTGTCAGGCGGCGCTGGGCTTCGGCCACGCGCTCGTTGTGGGCCGGCAGGATCTTCTCCTCGCCGCCACTGATACGCTTGGCCAGCACATCGCGCTGGGCCTGGACGAACTTGTTGGCGCTGGCGCGCGGTACGCTCTCGAGCTGGTCGTTGAGGGTTTCGAAGGCCACGCGTGACGCCAGGTCGTTGCCATTGGCGTCGAGCAGGCAGCGCAGTGCCGCCGGCGGCAGGTAGCGGCCCAGTTGCAGGCTGCGGGGTGCCACCACCTCGCTGACGAACAGCAGTTCAAGCAGTACGGTGCCTGGTTTGAGCGCTTTGTTCTTGATCAACGCCACGGCGGTGTTGCCCATCGAGCCTGACAGCACCAGATCCATGCCACCCTGCACCATCGGGTGCTCCCAGGTGAGGAACTGCATGTCCTCGCGTGACAGCGCCTGGCCACGGTCATAGGTGATGGTCACGCCTTCATCGTCGCCCAGCGGGAAGCTGGCATCGAGCATCTTCTCGCTCGGCTTTAGGATCAGTGCGTTCTCGGAATGGTCTTCGCTGTCGATGCCGAAAGCGTCGAACAGGGTTTCCATGTAGATCGGCAGGGCGAACTGGTCGTCCTGTTCGAGAATGGCCTCGACCAGCGCCTGACCTTCGCCGGCTCCGCCGGAGTTGAGCTCCAGCAGGCGGTCACGGCCAGTGTGCAGTTCGGCTTCCAGGCGCTCGCGCTCGCTGCGGGCGTCGGCCACCAGGGTATCCCAGGCCTTGTGATCGCCGCCTTCCAACAGCGGCAGCAGGCGTGGGCCGAACTGGTGCTGCAGGGCATTGCCGGTGGGGCAGGTGTTGAGGAAGGCGTTGAGCCCTTCGTGGTACCACTGGAACAGGCGCTCTTGCGGGCTGTCCTGCAGGTACGGGATGTGCAACTGGATAGTGTGCTTCTGGCCGATCCGGTCAAGGCGGCCGATGCGCTGTTCGAGCAGGTCGGGGTGCGCTGGCAGGTCGAACATCACCAGGTGATGAGCGAACTGGAAGTTGCGGCCTTCGCTGCCGATTTCCGAGCAGATCAGGACCTGGGCGCCAAACTCTTCATCGGCAAAGTAGGCAGCGGCACGGTCGCGCTCGAGGATGCTCATGCCTTCATGGAACACCGAGGCCGGGATGCCGGAGCGCACGCGCAGGGCGTCCTCCAGGTCCATGGCGGTTTCGGCGTGGGCGCAGATCACCAGCACTTTGGTGCGCTTGAGCATCTTCAGGGTGTCGATCAGCCAGTCGACGCGTGGGTCGAAACGCCACCAGCGCTCGTCATCGGCCACTTCACCCTGGGCCTGGAAGGCAACTTCCGGGTACAGCTCGGCATGCTCGCCGGCTGGCAGGTCGCGGTATTGCTCGGGCGTGGGCAGCGGGTAGGGGTGCAACTGGCGCTCGGGGAAGCCCTGGATCGCCGCACGGGTGTTACGGAACAGCACGCGGCCGGTGCCGTGGCGATCCAGCAGCTCGCGAATCAGCCGCGCGCTGGCCTGGGTGTCGCCGTCGCTGACTGCAGCCAGCAGGGCTTCGCCTTCGGCACCCAGGAAGCCCAGGATGGTGGCGTGGGCCTTGGGTGACAGACGGCCCTCGTCGAGCAGTTCCTGCACCGCCTCGGCTACCGGGCGGTAGTGCTCGCTTTCTGCGCGGAAAGCGGCCAGGTCGTGAAAACGGTTGGGGTCGAGCAGGCGCAGGCGGGCGAAGTGGCTGTCCTGGCCCAGCTGCTCGGGGGTGGCGGTGAGCAGCAGTACGCCCGGAATCACTTGGGCCAGTTGCTCGACCAGGCCGTATTCGGCGCTGACCTGGTCTTCGTGCCAGACCAGGTGGTGGGCTTCGTCGACGACCATCAGGTCCCAGCCAGCGGCAAACAGTGCGTCCTGGGCCTTTTCGTCGTCGACCAGCCACTCCAGGGCAACCAACGCCAGTTGGGCATCCTCGAACGGGTTGCTGGCGTCGCTTTCGATGAAGCGCTCGGCGTCGAACAGCGCCACTTGCAGATTGAAGCGCCGGCGCATTTCCACCAGCCACTGGTGCTGGAGGTTTTCCGGCACCAGGATCAGTACGCGGCTGGCGCGACCCGACAGCAGCTGGCGGTGAATGACCAGGCCGGCTTCGATGGTTTTGCCCAGGCCCACTTCGTCGGCCAGCAGAACGCGCGGGGCGCTGCGGTCGGCGACTTCGCGGGCAATGTGCAGTTGGTGGGCGATGGGCTGTGCACGGCAGCCGCCCAACCCCCACAGTGCCGATTGCATCTGCTTACTGGTGTGCTGCAGGGTGTTGTAGCGCAGGCTGAACCACGACAGTGGGTCTATCTGCCCGGCGAACAGGCGGTCGCTGGCCAGGCGGAACTGAATGAAGTTCGACAACTGGGTTTCGGGCAGGGTGCGAGGCTGGTTCTGCCCGTCCAGGCCGTGGTAGACCATCAGCCCGTCGATGTCCTCGACTTCGCGTACGGTCAGCTTCCAGCCTTCGAAGTGGGTGATCTGGTCACCTGGCGAGAAGCGCACGCGGGTCAGCGGCGCATTGCGCAGGGAATACTGGCGGGTGTCGCCAGTGGCCGGGTAGAGCACGGTCAACAGGCGGCCATCCTGCGCCAGGATGGTACCCAGGCCGAGCTCTGCTTCGCTGTCGCTGATCCAGCGTTGCCCCGGTTGATACTGCTGCGCCATACTGCCTGAACTCCCGCGATGAAAAAGCCGATTATGTTAACGGATCGGCCGGTCAGACCAAAGTGCCGAGAGCACCGAAAGGTATCGAAAGGCATAGTCTAGTCGTTTCATCGCCCTGCACAGCGCCGCCGATGAGGGCCCCGGATCAACATGTCTGCCAAGCACCGCTGGATCAGCGCTTCGATGGCCGTGGGCAGCCTGGTGCTGCTGAGCGCCTGCGAGCAGAAAAACTTTGAGACATTGCCCCCCATTCCGATGGAGCAGCTTGAGGTACTGGGCGTGCAGACGCCGATAAAGAGCGTGCACTTTCGTGACAGTGACGGCGAAGGGCTGTTGGTCCTGAGCCGCAGCGATGGCCAGGCCAGCGACCTGGAAAGCGAACAGGAAGTGGACAAGGTGGTGCTCAAGGCCACCTTGTACGGGCGCACGGCCCAGAACGACACCTTCAAGGCGCGTTGGCAGGTCGAGCAGGAAACGACCTGCCCGGGGCTGGACCTGGACGTGGACTTCTATAATGACGTCAGTGATGTGAGCGACCTGAACAAGAATGGGGTGGCCGAGATAACGGTGGCCAGCCATGCGTTCTGCGGCGGCGGTATCGACCCGCATGACATCGCCATCGAGATGCGTGAAGGGCAGGCCAGTTACACCATTACCGGCCAGTCGCTGATCACCCCGGCGGGCGAGGAGCCGATCGGTGGTGAGCGCGAGGACAGCGCTTCGCTGAAAGCCGCGCCGCAGGTGTTACGCGATCATATGGATGCGGTTTGGCAACAGGTGTACAAGCGGCCCTGGAGCGAGGCCAGTCCGCCAGTCGACGACGAGCCGGGTGACGAAGCCGAGTAAATGTTGTCCATGACATCAAGGTAAAGCTGCGCCTGCCGATACAGGGGGCATAGGAGAACGTCCATGCTGCCGCCGATCATTCCGCTCAGTGCCGCCCCGGTCACCTCGCAACAGGACCCGGTCAAGCCAACCCCCGATATCAAGCCGGTGGTGCCGACGCAGCCTGCGTCCGGCGAAAGTGCCATTGACCTCAAGCGCCAGCGCGACCCGCAGGAGCAGGTATTGTTGCTGCGCGATGAACAGCGCCGCCAGCAGCAACGCCGCAATAAGGGCGAGCAGGAACGCTACGATGCCGTCCCGGGTGACGAGGTCAATGCCGACAATACCGTGCCGGTAGCGCCATTGATGGGCGAGCATGTACGCCAAGGACTGCTGGTGGACATCGAAGTCTGATACGGGGCTGGTCAGCGCCTGCGCCTGGCTTCATCATGCAATTCTCTGTTGATCGTCGAGCCCACCCATGAGCCAAGACAACCTCATCGATTTCGATGCCGAACGTGCCAAGCGCGTCCACGACCTCAAGGAAAAGCGGCTGAACGAAATGCGCAATGCTTTCGAGCAGGCCCTGCCTTTGAGTACCAGCAAGAAAAAGAAGCCCAAGGGCAAACCTAAGAAGCGTTGAAACTTGACGCAGGTCAACCCTGCGCCCCCCTCGCGTGCCCGGCCTCGGGCACCATTGACACTGATCAATTTTCCCCGCCGCCACATTGGTTAACGTGTACCCATCGGACAACGGCAAACGAATGGGGAGGCCAGCATGTTCTTCGACAACGTGGTTATCGCCGGTGTGGTAACGGTCGGGCTGATGGTCGCCTTCTTTGCCGGTCTGGGCATTTTCATCTGGAAGGACTCGAACAAGCGCAAGCCGCGCTGACCTTCCGGGTACACGAGCACGCAAGGCATTTAGGGCGACTTCGGTCGCCCATTTTTTTTGCCTGCATTTTTTATTGCCTGAGCTGTCCCTCTCGGTGCAGGCCCATCGCATATACATGATTAGCTAGCTAATTAATCGTTTCCGCTTTATTCTGCTCATCATTGTCTATCTTTTCAGCAAGACTTTTCCCCGCAAGGTCCGCCTCGTGCCCATCACCTTTCAGGCCCTGTTCGCGCCCAGCAGCCTCGCCCTCAAGTTTGCCATCAAGACCCTGCTCGGTGGCGGCCTGGCGCTGTGGCTGGCGATGCGCTGGGGGCTGGAGCAACCCTCCTGGGCATTGATGACTGCTTTCATCGTCGCCCAGCCGCTATCGGGCATGGTGGTGCAGAAAGGCTTGGCGCGGTTGGCCGGCACGTTGGTCGGCACAGTCATGTCAGTGCTGTTCATCGGCCTGTTCGCCCAGACCCCCGGGCTGTTCCTGCTTGCCTTGGCGCTGTGGCTGGCCCTGTGTACCGCCGCGTCCACCCAGTTGCGCAGCGCCTGGGCCTATGCTTTCGTGCTGGCCGGCTACACCGCAGCGATCATTGCCTTGCCGGCCATTGACCACCCCCTGCAGGTATTCGACCAGGCCGTGGCGCGCTGTACCGAGATCTGCCTGGGTATTTTTTGTGCAACAGCCAGCAGTGCCTTGCTCTGGCCCATGCGGGTCGAGCAGCAACTGGGCGGGCAGGCACGGCAGGCCTGGCAGAACGGCCTGCAGGCCGCCAGAGCCATGCTGGGCGGAGAGGACGAGGCGCGCAAGGGCCTGCTGGAAAGCCTGGGACGCATCGTTGCCATCGACAGCCAACGTGAACATGCCTGGTTCGAGGGCAATCGCGGGCGCCAACGTGCCCGTGCCATTCGTGGCCTTAGCCAGAAACTGCTGGTGCTGTTGCGTATTTCCCGTTCGGTGCGCCGCCAGTGGCGGCAACTGGATGAGTGTGAGGTCGAGCACCTGACGCCTTGGTTGCAGGAAGTGCGTACGCTGCTCGACCAACCCGACCAGCCCAGCCTGTTGTTGTTGCGTCAGCGTATCTGGGATGCCGCACACGACGAGCAGATCAGTTCGGCGGAGCACTTCTGCCTGGCGCGCATGGCCCTGCTATTGGACTATGCCATGGCCGCCAGCCAGGCACTTGAGGATGTGGAGGCGGGCAGGGCGCCCAAGGACGTGTCCCAGGGGCTGGCCGTGCACCGAGACTGGTCGCTGGCCTTGCTGTTCGGCTCGCGCAGTGCGCTGGCCTTCCTGGTAATGAGTGGTTTCTGGCTGGCCACGGCCTGGCCTTCGGCACCGGGTGGCCTGGTGCTGACCTGCGTGGTCTGCAGCCTGTTCGCCAGTCGCGAAAACGGCGCACAGATCGGCCTGAGTTTTCTGCGCGGGATATTCCTGGCGATACCGGCGGCGTTTCTGGTCGGGCAGATCATGCTGCCGCAATGGAGCAGTTTCGCCATGCTCTGCCTGGGCATGGGCGTGCCACTGTTTCTTGGTGCACTGGGCATGGCCCATCCGCGTACCGGGGCTACGGCCACTTCCTATTGCCTGCACTTCATTGTGCTGGTGTCGCCGCTCAACGCCATGCAGTTCGGCGTGGCGACCATGTTGAACAGTGCCTTGGCCATGCTGGTGGGGGTGTCGGCAGCGGTCATGGCCTTCCGCTTGCTGGTGTTCCGCCACCCGGCCTGGCTGGGCCGGCGCTTGCGTGCTGCAACGCAGAACGACTTGGTGCGCCTGACCCGGCGCGACCTGCGCGGGGCTGACAGCTGGTTTGGCGGGCGCATGGCCGACCGGCTGATGCAACTGGCGCGGCATGCCAGTGAATTACCGGAAGGCGAACGCAAACGCTGGGATGACGGCCTGCACGGGCTGGATATCGGCGACGAACTGGTGCACCTGCGCATGTGCCTGGCGGTCGCCCAGGCCCCTTTGGGGCGGGCCGAGCGCGAGTACCTGCAACACGTGGAGGCAGTGCTGGCCAAAGGGCCGGCTGCCGGGCGTGGGCAGCGGCTGGATGCTGCCAGTGAGCAGTTCATTGCAGCCTTGCGTCGGTTGCCAGCCAGCGACCCGCTGCGGCTGGCCGAGGGGGCGGTGCTGCAATTGCAGAAAAGCTGGGGCAAATGGTGCCGCTGGCAGGAGGACACCCATGGGTTTGCGTGAGTGGGAAGTGGGCGGTGTGCTGCTCAGCCCGTTTCTGCTTTATGTGTTGTTGGCGCTGCTGCTCACCGGCCTGCTGCGCCTGGTGGTGCAGGCCACACCGTTGGGGCGCTGGATCTGGCATGAAGCGCTGTTCGACGCAGCGCTGTTCGTCTGTGTGTTGTTCCTAGTGGTACGCCTGCTGGGAACTTTATAAAGGAGTGTTTCGATGCGTGCGGCCGTACGTATTCTGGTGACCCTGTGTGTGGTGGCCCTGGCCGTGTTGGCCGGCTACCAGCTGTGGCAGTACTACATGCTCACCCCATGGACGCGCGATGCCCGTGTGCGCGCCGATGTGGTGGTGATTGCGCCTGACGTGTCTGGCTGGGTTCGCGAACTCAAGGTTCATGACAACCAGCAGGTCAAGGCTGGCGACCTGTTGATGAGCATTGACCGCGAGCGCTTCCAGGCCGCGTTCGATCAGGCCAGCGCGGTGACCGAGACCCGCGCCCAGCAATTGCGCTTGCGCGAGCGTGAAGCAGCCCGGCGTACTGCCTTGGGGCCAGAGGCGATCAGTGCCGAGTTGCGTGAAAACGCCCAGATCAATGCCGCCATCGCGCGTGGCGAGTTGCATGAGGCCGAGGCGCAGTTGCAGGTGGCCAAGATCAACCTGGCGCGCAGTGAGGTGCGGGCACCGCGCAGCGGGCATATCACCAATCTGCGTCTGGCCGAAGGCAATTATGTGAACACCGGGGAATCGGTGATGGCGCTGGTGGATGATTCGACGTTCTACATCCAGGCCTATTTCGAGGAAACCAAGCTGCCGCGCATTCGCGTTGGGGACACTGTGAAGGTGTGGCTGATGGGCACGGGTGAACCGATGCAGGGGCACGTGGAGAGCATCAGCCGCGGCATCACCGACCGCAACAGCAACCCGGACAGCCAGTTGCTGCCGGAGGTAGAGCCGACCTTCAACTGGGTACGACTGGCCCAGCGCATACCTGTGAGGATTCGCCTGGATCAGGTGCCGGAAGGGCTGACCTTGAGTGCGGGTATGACGGCGAGTGTGCAAGTGCATGAGGACCGCGACCCGCAGTGATGGTGCTGCCCAATAGACAGAGATGTAACGGTCGAAGCGGTACAGCCGGGTCGTGTGGTGAAGGCAGTACAGCTTGAGTTCGTCGACGACGTTGGGCTGGCACGAAAAAATTTGGCGAACGGCCCGCCAGTTGCGTTAGGCTGCCGCTGTGAGTTGCCCGACAGAGGCAACCCTTCTTCCGCCAGGCGTGCGTATCTTCCGATTTCATTGCGAGGTTACGTCATGGCCATCACTTCCCAGGATATCTGCAACGCCGCCGATCAGCTAAAGGGCTTTGTCGGTTTTCACGGCAAGCGCGGTGTTCATATCGTGCGTTTCTCCGAGGACGCGTTCGGCATGGACGTGGCCGACGCCAGTATCACCCCCTGCAGCGAGTTTGTCTGGCGGCCCGAGCAAGGGCAGCGCATGGCGTTGTGCCGCGAACGGCTGTCGCTGTTGCTGGATCAGCATGTGGATGACCGCTTGAACATTGGTGAACCGCTGCGCGCCTACCTGCGCCGCTGTGATCTGCCCGAAATCGTGGCGCAGCGCAGCCTGCAGCAGCACACCCAGTCTGTTTAGGAGCAAGGCCGCGTCTACAAGGGCTGTGCAGTGCTTTGGGAGGTTTGGTGCAACAACGCCGCCAATCCGGCGCTGTCCAGGGGCATGCTCAGGTAATAGCCTTGCACTTCATGGCAGCGATCGTTTTCCAGCGCCTTGAGTTGATGTTCGCTTTCCACGCCTTCGGCTGTCACTGTCAGCCCCATCGCCTCACCCAGGTTGATGATGGCCTGGACCACAGCGCGGTCGCTGCCGCCGTTGTTGTTCAGGCCGCTGATGAAGCGTTTGTCGATCTTGATGCTGTCGAACGGGTAAGTACGCAGGTAGCCCAACGACGAATAGCCGGTGCCGAAATCATCCATGTTCAGGCGCACCCCTAGCTCCTTGAGCGACAGCATGGTGCCTAGCGCGCCCTCGATGTCGTTGAGCATCACGTTCTCGGTAATCTCCAGTTCCAACCGCTGGGCGGGGAAGGCCGTGTCGAGCAAAATTTCGCGCACGTCGGCTACCACATCGCTGCGCAAGAACTGCGCAGGCGACAGGTTGACCGAAACCAGCACGTCGGCTGGCCAGTCATGGGCAGTGCGGCAAGCTTCGCGAAGCACCCAGCGGCCCAGCGCAACAATGATGTCGCTCTGCTCGGCCAACGGAATGAAGGTGTCCGGCCCCAGTAACCCTTCCTGTGGATGCCGCCAGCGCACCAAGGCCTCGACCGCGACGATACGCAGGTCGTCGAGGCGGTAGCGCGGCTGGTAATGCAACTCGAACTCCTCATTGCGCAGGGCCCGGCGCAGGTCGTTCTCCAGCTGGCGGCGGTACTGGATCTGCTGGTTCATTTCGGCAACGAAGTAGCGCCATGTGTTCTTTCCATCGGCCTTGGCCTGGTACAGGGCGATGTCGGCGCAGCGGATCAGCTCACCTGCATCGAAGCCCTGGTTACGCGTCTGGGCAACGCCAATGCTGGCACCGATGTGCAGCGGCTGGCTTTCGAAGACGATGGGTTGCTGCAGCAGGCCGATCAGGCGCGCACAGAAGCGGTCGATCTCGCTGCTGTTGTCCATGCCGCTGAGTACCAGGATGAACTCGTCGCCGCCCAGACGCGCGACCAGGTCGCCATCGCGGGTGGTGTCGCGCAGGCGCGTTGCCACTTCTTGCAGCACGGCATCTCCGGCGGCATGACCGAGCGAGTCGTTGATCGGCTTGAAGTTGTCCAGGTCCAGCAGCAACAAGGTCAGCGGCGGCGAGTCACTGCCGCGCAACAAGGCCTGCTCCAAGTGCCGGGCGAGTTTGTTGCGGTTGGCCAGCCCGGTCAGTGGGTCGTGCAGCGAAAGATGCTGGATGCGCGCGTGGGCGTCGACTTCGTCGGTGATATCACTGGCGGTACCCCGAAAACCGATGGCCTTGCCATCGCGCCAGATAGCGCGGGCGGATATCCGGCAGTAGCGGTTCTGGCCATTCTGGTCGCGGTAAGTGCAGCGCAGGTTGGCCAGTTGCTGCGGGTCGGCGGTTGCCAGGGCGTCGAGCCAAGGTGACAGCGGCGTGGTATCGCAGGCCAGCAACTGGTTGAGCGGGTGGCCCAGCCAGCCGTCTACCGGGTAGCCGGTGACGTTGGCGAAGCGTTGCGACAGGTAGGTCAGGCGTTGTTGCCGGTCGGTTTCCCAGATCCAGTCGGATGCCGACTCGGCCACCGCGCGGAAACGCTGCTCGCTGGCCTCCAGGGCCTGGTTGCTTTGTTGCAGATGCACGAGCGTGAGGCCGATTGCCCGGGAGCTGCGCAAGGCATGACGGAACAGGTACAGCATCACCAGGCCAAGTATCAGTAGTGCGCACAACAGTGCTGGCAATACTGCCCGCAGCATCTGACGCCCCGGCAGTGGGCTGTTCCAGGTCAGATGGTAGCCGGTGTTGCCCAGGTCGATGCGCAGGTGGCTGTGATCCTGCATATCCTCCTTTTCCACGTGCATGCCCGTCAGGCCGGCGCCGTTGCCCAACTGCGCCAGTTTGCTTTCGGTGAGCTGGTCAATGAACAGCATCACTGGCGCTTGGCTCACCTCGCTGTCGGTAACCTCCCGGTCCGGGCGCACGGCTGCTGCACTGAGTGCGGCCGGCCAGCCATTGAACAGCACGAAACGGGTGATCTGCTCGCGTGAAACTGCCGCTGCGCGGGCTTGTTCGATGATCGGTTGCAGCGGTGTGTCTATATAGGTGTTGGCACCTGCCTGGCTGGGCTGGCCTTTGAACAAGGCATAGGTGGTGCGGTCGTTTTCCACTACGAACACCCCTTCGTAGCCGCTGGCGCTGTACAGCGACTCGCCTATGTTTTTTTCCTCGTAGGCCCATTGCCAGTCGGCTTGGCCCGACAAGTGCTCGAAGGCTGCATCCCATACGGCATAGCTGGACAGAAACTGGCGCGAGGCGAGCAGCCGTTGTTCCAGCGCCTGGTTCGCATGGAAGGCGCTACGCTGGCGCTCCTGTTGGTCGAGTGTACTGGCGATATTGAACAGAGCGCCGAGAATGACCAGGCAAGCCAGGCCGAACACTGCGCTGAAACCGGCAATGAGGTGGCGCACCTGAAAGCGCGGTGTGGGGCTAGCGGGTGGAAGCTTGGCGGTCCTGGCCATGCGCGAGCGGCTCCTTCAGGCAACCTCCCGCCAGGCAGTCAGGAAGGAGGTTCAATCAGAATAGGCCAGCCTGAGCGCGGCAGCTTCACTGCGGGCAAAATTGACCTGATCGCGGCCAGCGTGCTTGGCGATGTACAGCGCCTTGTCTGCCTGTTCGAGCCAGTGTTCGGGGGACTCGAGGTTGGCCTCGAAGGGTGACAGGCCGATACTCAGGCTGATGCGCAGGTGCGGTAACTGTGGGTTGCGGTAGCTGGAAACCCGCTCGCGCAGACGCTCCATGACTTGGCAGGCCTGGGCTTCACTGATTTCGGGCAGGATCACGCAGAATTCGTCGCCGCCGTAACGCCCGGCCTGGTCGCCCTCGCGCAAACTGCGCCGCAGCTCAGCGCTGAGCTGGCGCAGTACACAGTCGCCGACCACATGGCCAAAGGTGTCGTTGATGGTCTTGAAGTGATCGATGTCGATCAGGGCAATCACCGCGTGCTCCTGTCGCTGCTTGCACGCCTGGAACTTGAGCTGCAGCAGGTCCTTCCAGGCGCCGTGGTTGAACAGCCCGGTCAGGCTGTCGGTGAGGCTCAGGGCGCTCAGCCGGCGCTTGTGGTCGCCCAGCTTGATCGCAAGCTGGTAGCACACCCAGCCCAAGGCCAGTGGGTACAGCGCCAGCATGGGCAGGCACGCATAGACCTGCAGGGGCGTGGCGATCAATTGCAAGCCAGGGCCAAGCAGCAGGATGGCGGTGAGCATGCCAGCCAGTTGCGCCAGCGCTCCGCGAAAGACCATGCGCTTGCCGCCGGCGGCGACGTTGTTCATCGTCATCATCGACAGCACGGTCACGCTGGGTAGCGGGTTGAAGTGCATGGCGGCAGTCCAGAACCCGCCCATCAGCGAGTCCAGCAGAAGGTTGCGCTGTTCCGCCTGGTAAGGCGTTGTCGAGCGGGCAGCCCACTGGTAGGCCACGTGCGGCCACAGCAAACCATTGAACAGTACTAGCAGCCATGTCCAGGAGGGGGGCGACAGCGGCGCAATCGCCGCCATGACAGTGAACAGGCCGATTCCCAGGCCAATGACCCGCGGCAGGTAGATGCGCTTGACGAATGAAAGCCCTTTGCCGATGCGATTGTCCATAATGCTGATCTTCTTCTGCCGGTGTACCGTTCATCGCATAATTCGGATGAATATTGTTGAACAGTGTTACATCGGCGAGAAATGACCTTACAAGCCAATTCACGGTTGATTCGATCACTGTGGTGGGCCGTCGATAACCAGGCTCAGGTGCGACTGGGCGCGCCGCGGACGGGAGCGGGTTAACCTGGAGTCACCGCATGGCGGGCAGAACGGATGTGTAGCCCTGGCCCATGAGTAAGCAGGGCCAGGGGCATGAGCTCACCGTAGCGACACGCTGAGTATCATTTTGGCTCATGTCTGCTGCGCGCGGACTGGGGCTGGTCGTCGTTCAGAAGCCGCGAGGGTGGTTTGCCACTGTCACTGCGCACTTGCGCATGGCTGATCAAGGCGAAGATGAAACTGCCACCGATGATGTTGCCCGCCAGCGTCGGCAGTGCAAATTCCAGCCAGAAACGGCTCCAGGTTTCGTCGCCAGCCCACACCAGGTAGGACACTTCGACTGACCCCACCACTATATGAGTGAAATCGCCAAGGGCCATCAGGTAGGTGATCATCAGAATGATCCAGATCTTGGCGTGCTCCATTGAAGGGATCATCCAGACCATGGTGGCAATCATCCAGCCTGAGACTATGCCCTTGGCGAACATCTGGCTGATGTCGTTCTTCATTACCTTGCGACCGACCTCCAGGAATGCCACATCGGTCTTGCTGTCGAAGATCGGCAGTTCCAGCATCACCCAGGCTACCAGCAGGGTGCCTGCCAGGTTGCCAAACAACACCACGCCCCAGAGGCGTAGCAGTCGTCCGAAGTTGGCCAGCGTAGGGGCGGTCATGACGGGCAGCACGGCGGTGAGCGTATTTTCGGTGAACAGTTGCTGGCGTGCCAGGATCACGGCAAGAAAGCCCGCACTGTAGCCGATGCTGGCGACCACCTGGGCACCATCGCCTTCCGGCAGGCGGGCGTAGAATAGCCCCATGGCCATCAACGACAGCCCCATGGACAGGCCGGCGGCAAGTGCCGACCACCACAACGCGGCAAGTGTACGTTCCAGCTCCTGGTCGCCCTGGTAGCGAATGATTTCGTGCAGCACTGCCGCCC
>NZ_CP087160.1:1362500-5157500 GCF_020911845.1 Pseudomonas sp. CIP-10
AGAGTTCATATCGACGGCGGTGTTTGGCACCTCGATGTCGGCTCATCACATCCTGGGGCTGAAGCCGGTCCCAAGGGTATGGCTGTTCGCCATTTAAAGTGGTACGCGAGCTGGGTTTAGAACGTCGTGAGACAGTTCGGTCCCTATCTGCCGTGGACGTTTGAGATTTGAGAGGGGCTGCTCCTAGTACGAGAGGACCGGAGTGGACGAACCTCTGGTGTTCCGGTTGTCACGCCAGTGGCATTGCCGGGTAGCTATGTTCGGAAGAGATAACCGCTGAAAGCATCTAAGCGGGAAACTTGCCTCAAGATGAGATCTCACTGGGATCTTGAATCCCCTGAAGGGCCGTCGAAGACTACGACGTTGATAGGTTGGGTGTGTAAGCGCTGTGAGGCGTTGAGCTAACCAATACTAATTGCCCGTGAGGCTTGACCATATAACACCCAAGCAATCTGCTACGCAGATTGTGGTGGTGAAGACGAAAGACCCGAAAATTCGTGCTTTACACAAGAGCTTCGCAAATATCGCATATCCGAATTCGCTGGGCTGTCCATCTGGACATTCTGGCAACAGAATTTCTTGACGACCATAGAGCATTGGAACCACCTGATCCCATCCCGAACTCAGTAGTGAAACGATGCATCGCCGATGGTAGTGTGGGGTTTCCCCATGTGAGAGTAGGTCATCGTCAAGATTCATTTCGCAAAACCCCTATCTGCGCATGCAGGTAGGGGTTTTGTCTTTGTGGGCAAAAAAACTGGACCTGCTCGAATCACTGTGGGAACAGGCAGCTCGGTGGAGGGCACCGGCTTCGCCGGTGTTCGCGGGTAAACCCGCTCCTACGACGGCCTGTTTCCACCCGCCCGATGTGTGTCCACCACCAATCTGTGTAGGAGCGGGTTTACCCGCGAATGCGGTGGCGGCGGCAACGGTGAACGGCGGGTGGAAATTGGCCAGCAGGGCCGGCCTCTTCGCGGGTAAACCCGCTCCTACGACGGCCTGTGTCCACCCCCCGATGTGTGTCCACCACCAATCTGTGTAGGAGCGGGTTTACCCGCGAATACGGTGGCGGCGGCAACGGTGAACGGCAAGTGGGGATTGGCCAGCAGGGCCGGCCTCTTCGCGGGTAAACCCGCTCCTACAGAGGATGGTGCGACGCCAGGCTAGATTGGCCTCCACGCATCATTAACGTGACTTTCCCGCCCCCCCCCTACGTCAAGACTTTGGTTCGGGGCACTTCTGCTCTGGACCTGGCGATGCCAGCGTACCGTGCTGCGCATTTCTGGACTTCCCCGTCCCATCACTTGAGGTAGCAAGCAAGATGGCCAAGGCCGCCGATGTCGTTGTGCAATGCCTGGAAAACGAAGGTGTCGAGTATGTATTCGGCATTCCCGGTGAGGAAAACCTCGACCTGCTCGAATCCCTGCGCAAGTCGAAGATCAAGCTGGTACTGACCCGTCACGAGCAGTCTGCAGGTTTCATGGCTGCCACCTACGGTCGTCTGACCGGCAAGACCGGCGTCAGCCTGTCGACCCTCGGCCCTGGTGCCACCAACCTGGTGACCGCCAGCGCCTACGCCTACCTGGGCGGCATGCCGATGATGATGATCACCGGGCAGAAGCCGATCAAGAAGTCCAAGCAGGGTCGCTTCCAGATCATTGACGTGTGCGGCATGATGGACCCCATCACCAAGTACACCCACCAGTTCGCCTCGGCCGACAACATCCCGGCCCGCATGCGCGAAGCCTTCCGCCTGGCCGAAGAAGAAAAGCCGGGTGCGGTGCACCTGGAGCTGCCGGAAGACATCGCCGCCGAGCAGACCGACGCGCTGCCGATCCCGCGCAGCCTGCACCGCCGCCCGCTGGCCGAGCACGTGGCCATTGAAGCTGCCGTCGAGAAACTGCAGAACGCGCGTAACCCGATCCTGGTGATCGGTGCCGGTGCCAACCGCAAGATGACCGCCAAGGTCCTCAAGCAACTGATCGACAAGACCGGCATCCCGTTCATCACCACCCAAATGGGTAAAGGCGTGGTCGATGAGCGCCACCCGCGCTTCCTTGGCAACGCTGCGCTGTCGTCGGGCGACTTCGTTCACCGCGCCGTCGAAGCCGCCGACCTGATCATCAACATCGGCCACGATGTGATCGAGAAGCCACCGTTCTTCATGGTCCGTGGCGGCACCGAAGTCATCCACATCAACTTCCGCTCTGCCGAAGTCGATGCCGTGTACTTCCCGCAAGTAGAAGTGATCGGCGACATCGCCAACGCCGTGTGGCAGATCAGTGAAGCACTGAACGACACGTCGCACTGGGACTTCACCCGCCTGATGGCCATCCGTGAAGCCAACGAAGCACAGATCGCCGAAGGCGCCGACGACGACCGCTTCCCGGTCTACCCACAGCGCATGGTGGCTGACATCCGTCGTGTACTGCCGTCCGAAGGCATCGTCGCCCTGGACAACGGCATCTACAAGATCTGGTTCGCCCGCAACTACAAAGCGCACAAGCCAAACACCGTGCTGCTGGACAACGCCCTGGCGACCATGGGCGCCGGCCTGCCATCGGCAATGGCTGCGCACCTGGTGCACCCGGACCGCCCGGTAATCTCGGTGTGCGGCGACGGCGGCTTCATGATGAACAGCCAGGAACTGGAGACTGCAGTACGTCTGGGCATGCACATCACCGTGGTGATCCTGCGTGACGACGGCTACGGCATGATCCGCTGGAAGCAGGCCAACATGGGCTTCACCGATTTCGGCCTGGACTACGGCAACCCGGACTTCGTCAAGTATGCCGAAGCCTACGGCGCCAACGGCCACCGCGTGGAAAGCGCCGAAGGCCTGCTGCCACTGCTGGAGCACTGCATCAAGACCCCAGGTGTGCACGTGATCGACTGCCCGGTCGATTACAGCGAGAACGACCGCATCCTCAACAGCGAGCTGCGTGAGCGCGCGCTGGCGGTGTAAGCCCTGACGACCTTATCGCTGTAAGCCGGCACCCACGGGTATCTCAGATCCTGTAGGTGCCGGCGGGTGGTAGTTAGCAACCACTTCACGCCTGTTGCAATTGATCATTCTCAGGTTCTCTACTCATGGAGAACCCGAGAACATGACTATTGGTTCGACACACAATCATCCTGCCGATCTGGCCATCGACCCATCACTGCCTATGCAGCCATGGGCCGCACGTTTCCCTAATCCCCCGGATCTCTGCTTCGACTACCGCCGGCTTCTCGAACAAGAGGGCGGCGTCGCACGTGCCATACAACCCGATCACCGCATTTGCATCGTCGGTGCCGGAGTTACCGGGCTGACTGCTGCCCGCGAGTTATTGCGCTGTGGTTTCAACCGTATCACCTTGATTGAGCAGTCCCGGCGTGTAGGCAGGCGACACCTGACGGTCGTGAACAGCTCAGCAAGCCACAAGCAACCTGCAACCCCTTTTGAAATGGGGGCGATGCGCATGCCGTTCTTCAATAGGACTGGAGAGTCGCCTAAAGAGGGTCGCTCGCTTATGGCCTATTACGCAAAGCTGTTCGAGCTGCGGATTTCTGACTTCCCTAACCCAGGTACACCTTGGGTGAATGCTACGGGAATTTATCTTCGCGAAGGTCAATTAGAAGGGGAAGGTGAACCGGGTCTTTTGATCTGGCGTAATCCGTCAGGCGAAACCCCACCCCCTACGGCAGTCTTGCAACAGGTCTACGAGAAATGGCGCAATTTTGCTCAGCAATTTGCTGAACATGTTGCCGCGGTTTATGGCACGTCAAGCTGGGAGTCGATATGGCGGGAAATCGTCGAACGCTATCATCGACTGTCGTTCAGGGATCTGGTGCATTTGCCCGCCCTTGCTGCCTGGGATCCTGAAAACCCCGGTGACTTTGGCGGTTTGGGCATGAGCAGTGACGAGTCAGCCATTTTCTATGCTATCGGTATTGGCGATGGCAGCTGGGGAGCATTTTATGATGTTTGCTGCCTGTACCCGCTACGTACGGCAATCTTTGGCTTCAGCAGTCACTTGCAGTTGGTGCATGGCCGTGTGGATTCAAGAGGGGTGCCTTACACTGCGCCGCATCTTGAAGCAAACAATATCCCTGATAGCAGGGGATTGCCGTTTCAAGGGCCAGCTTATCTCGGACTTGCGGCCCTCGACGAAAGCCTTTTGCACCTAGACGTCGGCATGGGTGGGATCTCGCTATATGAACATCTTCTGAAAACAAGTGATGGGCTACTGACTGATACGTCCGTGTGTGCGGTGCAGAAGCTGGAAAGTGGCCGTATTCGGGTCGGATACCGTTGGCGATGCAGTGATCCGTTACACGAGAGCACCGAATATGAAGACTTCGACAGCGTGATCATGACCACTCCGTCATGGCTGATCGAAACCAACATCAGCCTCAGCGGCTTCACCCGCCAGATGTTGCCGCAGCCGATTATCGATGCCTGGAAGCATGCCCATTGGGAGACCAGTTGCAAGGTCTATGCACCGTTGAAGAAAAGTTTCCTAGACCACAAGCCGATGCCGCAAATTCTGATTACCGATAGCTTTGTGCACGATGTCTATGCCTATCGGTACAACGATAGCTATCCAGATGACTGCATTCTCCTCAGTTATACCTGGGAGGATGACGCTACCAAATTGGCAGCCTTCTCTGATGCGGAGTTGGCGAGTAAATGCCTGAAGGAGCTCGATCGGATCCTTCTACGCTGCACCAATGTGGGGGAGGCTATTTCACCTTACGTCGATACTCGAAATATTTGCATACAGCGTTGGATCACAGATCGAAATGCGCTCGGGTGCGCGAAGTTGTATAGGGCAGGTACCTACTTTGATGCTGTAAACCTGATGAAATACAACCGAGACCTGAGTGCGCGCTCAGGGCTGTATCTGGCCGGCGAGTCCTTCTCAGTTGACGCTGGATGGACCGAGCCGTGTTTGCGCACGGCAATCGATACGGTCATTAACCTCTGCAACAACACGTCAGCCGAGTTCAATGGTGGCTTTACCCTCGAGTACTACCCCCACTATCAGGTTGGGAAATAACGGCGTACGGGCCATTTTGTAGGGGGAGTCCTACTGCCATTATGTGACTTTCCTTTGGTCCCATAGGACTCACCTGACTGTCGCTCCCTGGCCCAACATCGCTTTACTGGCGTCCTTCCAAAACAACCACAAAAAGGAAGCCGCCATGTCTGAATCCTGTTCCCCCGTCAGCCCCGTACGAATCGCTGTCATCCAGTACGACCCTCAGGTCGGTCTTGAGCACTGTGAGAGCAACGTGAGCAGAGGCCTGGCATTGGCCCGGCGCGCAGCACGCGAAGGTGCCAACCTGATCGTACTGCCTGAACTGGCCAACACGGGCTACACCTTCAACTCCCGTGCCGAAGCCTATTCCCATGCGCAG
This sequence comes from Pseudomonas sp. CIP-10, assembly GCF_020911845.1. Classification (NCBI taxonomy): domain Bacteria; kingdom Pseudomonadati; phylum Pseudomonadota; class Gammaproteobacteria; order Pseudomonadales; family Pseudomonadaceae; genus Pseudomonas; species Pseudomonas sp. CIP-10. The sequence continues at coordinate 1,367,904 of NZ_CP087160.1, forward strand.
GTGCTGCAGGACGGCCCTTGCCTGAAAACCTGGGCCGACTTCGCCAAGCAGTACCAGGTATACCTGGCTGCGGGGTTTGCCGAACGTGACGGGCTGAAGCTATACGACAGTGCTGTACTGTTTGGCCCCGAAGGCCTGCTCGGGCACTACCGCAAAGCGCATCTGTGGAACCAGGAAAAGCTTTGGTTCACCCCTGGTGACCTGGGGTTCCCGGTGTTCGAGACGCCTATCGGCCGTATCGGCCTGCTGATCTGCTGGGACATCTGGTTCCCGGAAGTACCACGGGTGATGGCCGCGCAAGGTGCCGACATCATCTGCAGCCTCAACAACTGGGTATGGACCCCGCCGCCGTTGTTCGATGATGCAGGGCGCTGCATGGCCTCGTACCTGACCATGACGGCAGCGCATGTCAACAACGTTTATATCGCCGCCGCGAACCGCGTCGGCAGTGAGCGGGGCGGGCGCTTCCTGGGCTGCTCGCTGATCGCCGGTACTCATGGCTGGCCGATCGGCGAGGTGGGCAGTGCAGAAGCCGAGGAGATCATCTATGCCGATGTCGATTTGAGCAGTGCGCGCTCGGCACCGATCTGGAACAGCCTCAACGACCTGCCAAGAGACCGGCGCACCGACCTCTACGATGCCACCCTTGGCTATCGCTTGCATGCACCTATGCCACGCTGAGGAGTTGCGAATGAACACGCGCTTCTTCTCACGACAGCAGCATTGGCTTGTGTTGATGTTCGGCTGTCTGCTGGTGTTTTTCGCTGCAAGCCTTGCCCATGGCCAATGGCTGGATTATGCACAGAGGGTGGCGACGCTCGATGAGCCGCTCAGCCGCTTGCGCTGGATTGTTGGTGATATCAGTGAAGTGGCTTTCTACAAGCACGAACTACCCGCGCTGGGCTTGCTGCTGGGCGCGTGCCTGGCGCACTGGGCGCAGGTGCGAGGGTACCGCTGGCAGGGCTTTGCCATTTGCTATGGCAGCGGATTATGGCCATGGGTGTTTACCAGCTCGCTCTTGGGCTTGCTGCTCAGCCATGCGTTGTGGGGATGGACCTTGGCCAGTGGCATCTGGCAACCAACGTTCGTTGCCTTCGTGTCATTGCCGGCAGCCATGGTCTTGCTTTTTGGTGCGGGCTGGCGGGTGACGATCACGGGGGCGCTACTGGGGGCACTACTGGTAACACCGGCCAGCCTGCTGATGGTCAATTACCTGTGTTATCCCCTGCAGTTGCCCGTGGTAGTGGGCAATGTGAGTGGCATGGCTGTGGCAAGCGTCGTGGCCTTCATCCTGTGCAAGCGCTTTCCTTCATGGGTACGCCAATGCGGTGAACCCACCGTCGTGGCGCCGGTTGTCAATCAGCCTGACTACGGTGTGGTCTGGACTTTGCGGCGCGTTCTGGCCGACTTCAGCGAAGCCCCATTCTTTGGTAATGAGCTGGCCAGCCTCGGGCTATTGCTGGGTGTGTTGCTGGCATACCTGTTGAGCCCGGCTGCACTGTCATACGGTTCTATGTTGGTGATGCAGATGGTGGCCGGGCAGGCCCTGGCATCCCTGGTCGGGGTTGTATGCTGGCGTGGACAGTGGAAAGCCCGTGGGTGGTACCCCACCTACATTCCGATTGTGTCGATCGTCCCGGCCGCGGTGTTGACACATGGCGGCAGCTGGCAAGTGGTGGTGGCCAGTGCAGTGCTGGGTGCCCTGGTGGCTCCGCCGCTGGCAGTGGCGATCACTCAGCGGTTGCCGGCCTATGTGCATGGCTACATCGGCAATGTGGTGTCGATGGCCATCTGCACGCTTGGCATTGTGCCGATAGTCGGGTTGATTGTGGGGGGAGAAGCATGAGCGAACATTCGAGCCTGCCCAGGCTGTCGATCGCCACTCTGGGCGGCACGGTCAGTATGCGGCTGGGTACTGTCGGGGATGGTGTGACGCCAAGCCTGGATTGTGAGCGGCAACTGCTTCAGGTTCCACAGTTGCGCGAGATGGCGCAGTTGAACGTTGCTTCATTGTGCCTGCTCCCCAGTGCATCGCTGGGCTTCGCGACGTTGCTGGAGGTGCTGGCATGGGCCCGGGGCGAGGTGGAGCGCGGAGCCCAGGCTTTGGTATTGAGCCAAGGGACCGACAGCCTTGAGGAAACGGCCTATTTCCTGGATCTGCTCTGGCCATTCGATGCGCCATTGGTGATGACCGGTGCCATGCGCTCGGCGAGTCAGCCGGGCAATGATGGGCCGGCCAATTTGTTGGCTGCGGCTCAGGTTGCATTGGCACAAGACAGCCATGGGCGAGGTGTGCTTGTGGTCATGAATGATCAGGTCCACTGCGCGGCAAGGGTTCGCAAGACGGCCAGCCTGGCGATGGCGGCATTCGAGTCGCCCGGATGTGGCCCGTTGGGCGACGTTGTGGAGGGTGTTGTGTTGTATCGCCATCCGCCCGGGCGACGGGAAGTGTTGCCGTTACCGTATCGCATCGACCAGCGCGTTGCCCTGCTGGAAGCCTGCCTGGACGCAGACACGGCGCTGCTGCAGGCTGTGGCCGCATTGGGTTACGAGGGGGTGGTCATCGCCGGTTTCGGTGCTGGTCATGTTTCTGCCAGTTGGTCCGAAGTGCTCGAACACCTGGCGCCCACCTTGCCGGTATTGGTTGCTACACGCACTGGGAGAGGGCCTACAGCCCGGGCAACCTACGGGTTTGCTGGCGCAGAAATCGACTTGCAGAAAAAAGGCGTCTACATGGCTGGGCAACTCTGCCCGCGCAAATGCCGCATCTTGCTGTGGCTGCTGATAGGCACCGACCGGCAACATGAGCTGCAGGCCTGGTTGCAGCCCTGAACCATCTGCCCGCGCGGGCGTTCGCGCGGGCAGCCCTTCCGGCGTTGCTGTGCTAGGGTGCACACACTTTTGCTTCCCAGGATTCTTACCCATGCTCCCCGTACTCAGCGAAAAAGAACTCGACCGCCTCGAAGACCTGCTGATCACCTATGGCAATGACTACTCGGTGCTGGACCTGGCCGAGCTCAATGGCTTTTTCGTCGCACTCGCCAGTTCGCCGATCACTGTCCTGCCGGAACAATGGCTGCCGGCGGTAGCGGGTGGCAAGGTACCGAAGTTCAAGAAGCCCGCCCATGAGGAGGCCTACACGGCATTGATGCTGCGTTATGCCAGCCAGGTGGCAGAAGAACTGAGCAATGAGGTCGACCAGTTCGAACCGCTGTTCGAGGAACGCGAATGCGAGCAGGGCACTGTGATCGTGATGGAGGAGTGGTGTTTCGGCTACATGCGCGGTACCCAGGTGGCCGGTTGGGGCGAGTTGCCACCGGAGCAGGCCCCGCTCCTCAAGGCCATTTCGCTACATGGGTTGGAAGATAACTTCGAGCTGCTGGACCAGATGAGCGATGAGGATATCCAGGCCTGTGTGCCGCAGGTGGTCGAGGCTGCGCGTGGGCTGTACCGACATTTCAAAAAACTGCACTGATCGGATCGTAGGCTAGCGCTCACCTGCAGGCGCCAGCGCAAGTGTTTGGAAACCATTATTCCGCCCTGCGAAATTATGGTTTCCCCTGCGCACTGATTCTGCTACCAGCCGATCCAGTGCAGCATGTGCTCCATCAGCCCCATCCCGGCGCTGACCAGGAGCCAAGCCCATGTCGAACCCGATCAAGCTCTACAACTTCCCCAAGTCTGGCCATGCTCATCGCATCGAGTTGATGCTCTCGCTACTGAACCTGCCCACCGAGCTGGTGTTCGTCGACCTGGCCAAAGGCGCGCACAAGCAGCCGGACTTCCTCGCCCTCAACCCGTTCGGCCAGGTTCCGGTCATCGATGACAACGGCACGGTGATTGCCGACTCCAACGCCATCCTCGTCTACCTGGCCAAAAAATATGACAACGGTGCCTGGCTGCCCGAAGAACCTGCCGCCGCCGCCCGTGTGCAACGCTGGTTATCAGTCGCTGCCGGCCCGCTGGCCTTTGGCCCGGCCGCCGCCCGCCTGGTCACGGTGTTCGGGGCTTCATTCAATGCCGACGAAGTGATTTCCCGTGCCCACACCTTGCTCAAGGTGATCGATGCCGAGTTGGCGAAGACGCCATTCCTGGCGGGTAGCACACCCACGATCGCGGACATTGCCAACTACTCCTACATCGCTCACGCCCCCGAAGGCAACGTGTCGCTGGAGCCCTATGCCAATGTGCGCAACTGGCTGGCGCGGATCGAGGCGCTGCCGCGTTTCGTCCCCATGCCGCGCACCGTGATCGGGCTGCAAACCCACGCCTGAAACCCCGCCATCGCGAGGAACGCCGCCATGCAACAATCTCCTGATCACCGCCCCTCGCCCTGGCATACGGGTGAAAAGACCCTGCAGGAAAAGGTCGGTGTAGCAGAACGCATGGAGGCGTTCGGGCAAAAGGTCATTCGTGACCACATGCCCGACCAGCACCGAACGTTCTATCACCAGTTACCCTTCATGGTCGCCGCCAGTGTGGATGCCCAGGGTCGGCCTTGGGCCACGCTGCTGGAGGGGCCAGAAGGGTTCGTAAGCTCGCCCGACCCTCGTATGCTGACGATCCACACCACGCTGCCAGCAGATGACCCCGCCACCCCCGGGTTGGCAGCCGGGCAGGCGGTCGGCCTGCTGGGGATCGAACTGCACACCCGTCGGCGCAATCGCATCAACGGGCAGATCCGCCACGCTGCCCAAGGGCAACTGCACGTGGCCGTAGAGCAGGCGTTTGGCAACTGCCCGCAGTACATCCAGTTGCGTGACTACACCCGCGTCACCGAACCCGCCCTCGGGCGCATCGATGCGACAACACTGGATACCTCAACCGTCAGCATGATCCAGGCGGCCGATACCTTCTTCGTGGCCAGCTATGTCGAGCATGCTGACGGCCAGCGCTCGGTGGATGTCTCCCACCGTGGTGGCCGGCCAGGGTTCATCAAGGTCGAAGGCAATCGGCTCACGATTCCCGACTATGCTGGCAATCTGCATTTCAACACCTTGGGCAACCTGGTGGTCAACCCGCGGGCCGGCTTGCTGTTCATCGACTTCAATAATGGCAATGTGTTGCAACTGTACGGGCGTGCCGAGGTGCTGCTGGACAGCCCGGCCATCCACGCCTTTGAAGGCGCTGAGCGGTTATGGACACTGCAGGTCGAGCAGGTGGTGTGGCGTCCGGCAGCCGTTGCGCTGCGCTGGGCTTTCAAGGAATACGCGCCGACCAGTCTGATGACCGGTACTTGGGCCGAGGCCGATGCGCGCCTGGAGCAGCGGCAACAACAGCGCCAATGGCTGGCCTGGCGGGTGCTGTGGGTGGAGCAGGAAAGCCGCGACATCCGCTCGTTCTATCTCGAACCACCGGCAGGCTGCCGTGTGGCCTTTGCCCCTGGCCAGCATCTGCCTGTGCAGGTGACGCGTGATGGCGATCCGGCGCTGATCCGCACCTACAGCCTTTCAAGTGCCCCCGACGATGGATTCTTGCGCATCAGCGTCAAAGCCCAGGGCCCGGCTTCGCGGTATTTGCATGAGCACGTTGTGGCCGGCGAGGTGTTGAATGTGCGGCCGCCGATGGGCAGCTTCACGCTTGATCAGCAAAGCACACGCCCGTTGGTGCTGATCGGCGCGGGCGTGGGCATCACGCCGTTGCTGGCCATGCTGCGTCAGCAGTTGAGGACGGGGCAGGCCCGGCGCATTCATCTGTTCCATGGCGCACGCAGCCTGGCCGACTTGCCGTTCCAGCAGGAACTGGCGACCTTGCAGCAACAGGCTGGCGATCTACTGCATATACACCGCGCCCTGAGCCAGCCTGAAGGGCACGCGCAGGTCGGTCGTGATTACGAGTTTGCCGGCCGGTTGGGTATCGAACAGGTCAAGGCAACGCTGGCGTTGGACGACTACGATTTCTACCTGTGTGGGCCGGGCAGCTTCACCCAGCAGCTTTACGAAGGGCTGCGTGGGGTGCATGTGCCGGATGCGCGGATTCACGCCGAAGCGTTTGGCCCGTCGACGCTGCGGCGGCACACCGACGCAGATCAGCCAATCTTGCAACAGCCGCCTGCCGCCGACGAACCGGTGCCGGTGTATTTTGCTGCGTCGGCCAAGGAGGCTCGCTGGGTGCCCGGTAGCGGCACCTTGCTGGAACTGGCCGAGGCGCGTGGGCTGGCACCGGAGTTCAGTTGCCGGGGTGGTTCGTGTGGTACCTGCAAGACCCGGCTGGTGAGCGGCCAGGTGCATTATCCGAATCCGCCGGCAGAGTTGCCGGAGGCAGGGTCGGTGCTGATCTGTTGTGCTGTGCCAGCGAAGGGGGAGGAGGGGATGCAGGCGTTGGTGCTGGATGTCTGATTCAAGCCAGTCGCAGGTGCGGGCTTGCCCGCGAAGAGGCCGGCACAGCTAACACCGCGCATCCAGATGAACGATAATCCGCACGCCCCATTACCCTCAGGAGCCCGCATGGACCAGATCCACCTGATGAAGGTATTCGTCGCCGTCGGCGAGCTGGAAAGCTTCGCCGCGGCTGCCCGCCGTCTGGACATTTCTGCGGCCGCCGTCACCCGCGCCGTCAGCGCCCTGGAAGAGCAGCTCGGGGTCAAACTGTTGCTGCGCACAACACGCAGCGTGCGCCTGACCGAGGCCGGCGGCCGCTATCTGGAAGACACCCGGCACATCCTCGCCAGTATCCACGAGGCCAATGAAGCCGCTGCCGGCATCAACGCGACGCCCAGGGGCGACCTGGCGGTGACCGCGCCGATTTTGTTCGGCAAGAAGTTCGTCATGCCGTGCATTGTCCGTTACCTGCAGCAGTACCCGGAAGTCGACGTTTCCGCGTTTTTTCTCGACCGCGTGGTGAACATGGTCGAGGAGGGCATGGACGTGGCCGTGCGCATCGGGCCGTTGCCCGACTCCGGGTTGAAGGCGTTGCGGGTGGGCAGGGTGCGGCGCATGTTGTGTGCCTCGCCCGACTACCTGGCGCGCCATGGTGTGCCGAAGCACCCGTCGGACCTGGCCGGGCATGCGATAATCGGCACCACCAACCTGTCGCCGCGGGCGGGTTGGCGCTTCGGAGTGACCGACGAGCCGACCTTGGTGCGCATGAAGCCACGGCTGACGGTAACCAGCAATGACGGGGCAATCGCAGCTGCCAGCGGCGGGCTGGGGATTGCCCGGCTGCTGTCGTACCAGGTGGCGGACGAACTGGCTAGCGGGCAGTTACAGGTGCTGCTGGCCGAGTACGAAGAGGCGCCCTGGCCCATTCATGTGCTGCACCGCGAAAGCAAGTACGGCTCGGCCAAGGTCAGGGCCTTTATCGACATGCTGGCGCAAGACTTGCGCGATCAGCAGCTGGATTGAGGTCGTTCAGCGCGTCGAGAAATGGCGCCAGACAATGTTCGCTATCGTGACGGCCCTTTTTCAGGCAGCCCGCTCACAACGCCCGATACTGCATCCTGAACCCCAGGGTCATTGCCTCCCCCCGGTTCAGCAACCGCAACCCTGGTCGCCCTGGCAGGTGATGCGCATTGATTGGGTGGCTAACAGGTTCAAAGCAGAAAAAACCTTGCCCCTGCGGGCAATACAGCAAGAAGTGTTCGGCCCCATTGGCACTGCACGCCAGTCGATAACCCGCGCTGGGCTGTTCGATCACACACTCCCCTGGCCAGCCATTGAAGGCGTGATCAACCACTGTCTCGGGTAAACGCCCCATGGCATTGAAGCGCCATTGTTCGGGCACCTCGGCCTGGTACGACGGCAACCGCCCATCCTCGGCCAGCCACACGTTGCGTGCCGATGCGTACAACTTGGTATCGGGATACCGCGGAAAGTAAGGGTGCAACCCCAACCCGTACCAGTTGGCCGACTCATCCAGATGGGTTACATGCAGGTCCAGGTTCAGGCACCCCTCATGCAGATGCACATCCAGCGTGGCCCGGTAAGCAAACGGCACAGCACTGTCTAGCGTCAGCCGTGCTCGCTGTTCACTGTGATGCTCCACCTGCCAGGCCTGCTGCCAGGCACTGCCATGGATCGGGTAAGGGTCATGCCCGGTATTGGGTGCCAGTGCCTGCCACCCCTCGGGTCGGGCAAAGCCACCCTCGCCAATGCGGTTGGACCAAGGCGCCAGTGGGTAGCAGGCGAGGCGTCGTGGCGTACCACTTTCCAGTGCGGCCAGGTCGGAATGGCGCAGCAGCGCTTGCCCGGTCGCTTTCACTTCCCAGTTGACCAGGCTGGCGCCCAACTCCGGAGCCAGGCTCAGGCGGGTCAGGCGGTCCTGCAGGTGCAGTTCGGTCACAGACATTCAAGGCTCCATTTAAATGAACGATCAATTGGCCCGACGGTAGGTGAGCAGCACGATGCCGCACACCACCACCGCGCCGCCGAGTAATTGCAGGGTGCCCAGTTGCTGGTCGAGCAAGGCCCAGCCCAGCAGTAGCGTGGCGATGGGTTCGACGTTCATCACGGGGGCGTTCTGCGCCATGTTCAGCCTTGGCACACAAACAAACAGCAAGGTGAAGGCCAAGCCATACAGCACTACCAGGCTGGCCAAGGCCGCCCAGCCACTGCTGCTGCCTGGCAGTGACAAACCGGACGGCATCACGCCGCTTGCGCCTGCAACCAGCATGCTGGAGAACACGATCAGCAAAGTCAGCAGGCTGCGCACGGGGCCGCGCACGCTGGCCAGTTTATGGTCGGTGATCCACAAGGCGCAGGCAAAGGCACAGGCGGCGCCGAAGGCCAGGCTGACCCCTGGCACCCAGTGCGGGTTGGCCGCAGCGCTGTCGGCCAGGCGTGCCGGGACATCCAGTGCCAGCACCAGGCCGCACAGGATCAGGCCCATGAACAGTACGGTGCGGCCCGTGGGGCGTGCGCCGCCCAGCGCCCAGGTGAGCAGCGCCAGCAGCATCGGGAAGGTGTTGCCCACCAGCAGCGCCAAAGCCACTGGAATACGCGCCACCGCCGAGTACAGGCACAGGCTCTGGGTGGCAATCAGCAGGCCGAGCAGCAGCTGCCACCGGCGCGCACCAGCGGGCAGGGCCAGGGCCTGGCGTTGCCACAGCAGCAGCCCGGCCAGTACCAGGAAGGTGATGCCAGAGCGGCAGAGGATGGCCAGCAGCACGCCGGTGCCGTCATCGAAGGCGATGCGCGCGGCGATGTGGTTGCCGGCGAATGAACAGGCCAGCAGGGCGAGCAAGGCGATGGCCAGTTTGCGGGGGAAAAGCGGTACAGCCGAGGAGGGGACAGCCATGTGCAGGATCCATTTGCAAGAGCCCAGGGGCCGCCAAGCGGCCCCCGTTCATAATTACAGCACCACGCTAGGCAGCCACAGCGAGATCGCTGGAATGTAAGTCACTGCCATCAGCACCAGGAACAGCGCCAGGTAGAACGGCATCAGCGCCTTCACCGTCGACTCGATACTCACCTTGCCGATGGCTGAGCCGACAAACAACACCGCTCCCACCGGCGGGGTGATCAGCCCGATACCCAGGTTCACCAACATGATCATGCCAAAGTGCACCGGGTCCACGCCGATACCGGTAATCACCGGCAGCAGGATCGGGGTAAGAATCAGGATCAGCGGCGCCATGTCCATCACGGTGCCAAGCAGCATCAGCATGAAGTTGATGCACATCAGGATCACGTAGCGGTTGTCCGACAGGGTCAGGAACGCCGTGGTGATCTTCGACGGGATCTGCATCAGCGTCATCACGTAGCCGAAGCTGGCGGCAAAGCCGATCAGGATCATCACGATGGAGATGGTTCGTACTGTGCGGTGCATCAGCTTGGGCAGGTCGCGCCACTTGTAGTCGCGGTAGATGAACATGGTCACGAAGAACGACCACACCACCGCCACGGCTGCCGACTCGGTGGCGGTGAACACCCCCGACAGGATACCGCCGAGGATGATGACCATGGCCATCAGGCCCCACAGCGCCTCACCGGCAATTTTCAGCGCCTCGCGCAGCGGGATGACTTCACCTTTGGGGTAGTTGCGCTTCTTCGCGAAGATCAGGCACAGGCCCATCATCACTGCGCTCAGCAGCAACCCGGGCATGATACCCGCCATGAACAGCGAGGCAATGGATACCGTGCCGCCCGCCGCCAGCGAGTACAGCACCGAGTTGTGGCTGGGCGGGGTCAGCAACGCCTGCACCGAACCGCTGACGGTTACGGCGGTGGAGAACTCGCGCGGGTAACCCTTGCGTTCCATCTCCGGGATCAGCACCGAGCCCACCGAGGCGGTATCGGCTACCGACGAGCCGGAAATCGCACCGAAGAAGGTCGAGGCCATGATGTTGACCAGCGACAGCCCGCCACGCACGAAGCCCACCAGCACCCCGGCAAAGGCCACCAGCCGGCGTGACATGCCGCCTTCGGCCATGATTGCGCCGGCCAGCACGAAGAATGGAATGGCCAGCAGCGAGAACTTGTTAACCCCACTGGCCACCTGGATCATCATCGCCTGCAGCGGGATGTCGATCCACCAGGCGCCGATCAGTGCCGACAGGCCCAGGGCGTAGGCTACCGGCATGCCGATCAGAATCAGCACGATGAAGCTGCCCAACAGAATGAACGCTTCCATTTACGCAGCTCCTTCGTTTTCTTCGACCAGATCAAAGCGCACGACCTTGCGGTTGCTCTGATCGCCCAGCAGGAGTTTTTCCAGCACGAACATCAGCGTCAGCACGCCGCCGACCGGGATCGGCGCGTAAGTCATGCCGACCCGCACACCGGGCAGCGAGGCCAGCGACTGGTTCCAGGTGGTGATGCACAGCCGGGTGCCGTAATAGGTCATGAACACGCACACCACGATCATCAGCAGTTGTACCAGCAGGGCGACCAGCTGGCGCTGCAGCGGCGGCAACCGGTCGGTAATCATCCCCACCGCCATATGCGCCCCGGCGCGATAGCTGGCGGCGGCACCAACGAAGGTGAATACCACCATCAGCAGGATCGAGACTGGCTCTGGCCAGCTGGAGCCGGTGCCCAGCACGTAGCGGGCGAAGATGCCCCACGGGATGATCAGCGTCATGGCCAGGATCGACAGGCCCGCCATCCAGATACAACTGCGGTACAGCGTGTCGTTCACGCTCAGGAAAAGCGATTTCATAGGCATCACCAAAGCGGCAGGGCGGCGGCGGCCGCACTGCCGAGGTCGTCTTGGAAGGGGCTGGTATTACTGGACGGCGTCGATACGCTTCATCAGGTCGGCGTACGGCGCGCCGTACTTCTCGCGTACCGATGCGGTGGCTTCGAAGAACGGTTTCTTATCGACAGTGATGAACTCGACACCGGCGGCCTTGAGTTTCTCTTCGCTGGCGGCAGACTTGGCGTCCCACAGCGCACGCTCTTCCATCTGTGCTTCGCGCGCGACCTTTTTCACCAGCACCTGCTGCTCGGGAGTGAGCTTGTTCCAGGTGGTCTTGGACATCACCACCGGCTCCGGCAGGATCAGGTGGCCGGTCAGGGTGTAGTACTTGGCGCTCTGGAAATGGTTGTGCTCAAGCAAGGTCGGCGGGTTGTTCTCGGCGCCGTCGATCACGCCGGTTTGCAGGGCACTGAAGATTTCCCCGGTGTCCATGGCGATGCCGTTGCCGCCCATGGCGTTCATCATGTCGATGAACAGCGGGTTGCCCTGTACGCGAATCTTCATGCCTTTGAGGTCTTCCAGGCTGCGCACCGGCTTTTTGGTGTAGATGCTGCGCGAGCCGCCGTCCATCCAGGCCAAGGCCACCAGGTTGAAGTCGGAGTTGGTGATCTTGTCGAGGATCTCCTGGCCGATCTCGCCATCGATGATCTTGCGCATGTGCTCATGGTCGCGGAACACGAACGGCATGTTGAACACGTTCACATCCGGCACTACCGGGCCGACGATCCCCAGGCTGACGCGGGTCATCTGCACGGCGCCGATCTGAGCCTGTTCGATCACTTCCTTTTCCGATCCCAGCACGCCGCCGGCGAACATCTTGAAGGTAATGTCGCCATTGCTGGCCTGTTCCAGCTTTTTACCCATGTTCTGCTCGGCGACCACGGTCGGGTAGCCGGCCGGGTGGATTTCGGCGAACTTGATGTCCAGCGCCGAGGCGGGCATGGCCACGCTGAAGGCGAACGGGAGTACGGCAAGAAGCAGCTTGCGTTTGAACGTCATGATGAAACTCCGTGGTTTTTATTATCCGGTTTCGGGCGTGCAAGTGTGGGTGTGGCAGTGGGGCTCAGCCCCGGTAGGCAGGTTCCTCCAGGCCCTTTGTGCCAGGGTTGAGGGCAAATACCCCGCCAGCCAGTGGCTGGTCGCCGAGGTCGATGCCCGCGGGGCGGATCGAGGTGACGTACAGGGTGTCGAGGTTGGCGCCACCAAAGGCGCACATGGCCGGCTTTTTCACCGGCACGCTGAGCGAGCGGTCGAGGCGCCCGTCAGGGGTGAAGCGGTGAACTTGCCCGGCGTCGTTGCCGCAGATCCAGTAGCAGCCATCCTGGTCGATCGCGGCGCCGTCGGGGCGTCCTGGGTAGCCGCGCATGTCGACGAACAGCCGCTTGTTGTGCGGCGTGCCGTTGTCGGTGTCGTAGTCGAAGGCCCACACCTTCTGCACGTTGGGGTGTGAGTCGGACAGGTACATGCGCTTGCCGTCGGGGCTGAACGCCAGGCCGTTGGGCACGATCATGCCGTCCTGCTGCAGGTGCAGGTGGCCTTCGCCGTCATGCCGGTACAGCGCACCCACATGGGCGCCTTGCTGCATGTCCAGCAGCATGGTCCCGGCCCAGAAGCGGCCCTGACGGTCGCAGCGGCCATCGTTGAAGCGCATGCTGGCCTGGGCGTGCTGCACGTTGCTGAGCAGCCGGCTGTCCAGGCTGCCGTCCGCCCTGGCCTGGAGCTGAAAGATGCCGCTTTCCATACCCGCAACCCAGCCCTGACCGCTGCGGGCGATGCAGGCCAGCATCTCGTCGCCTTGCCAGAACTGGTGTTTGCCATCGGCCGCTTGCCAGCGATGCAATTGGCGAGCGGGAATGTCTACCCAGTACAGGGCCTGTTCACCGGGGTGCCACACAGGGCTTTCGCCGGTACCGTTACGGGCGTCGACGATCAGTTCGCAGTTCATGGCCGTGCCTCCTGGCGTGGGGTCAGTTGAACGGGCCGGCCACGGCGAAAGCGCCGCCCTGGTAGACCATGCTCGGGTCATCGGCGGCGGGTGCCGGTTGGGCCTCCACGGCTGCGCGGAAGGCTTCCGAGCTGTCCTTGGGCACATAGCCCAGGTGCGCGGCATGGCGGTTGTCCCACCACACGGTGCGATTGTCGGAGGCGCCGTAGACGATGGTATGGCCAACGTCGGGCGTCGATAGGCCACGTTCGATCAGTTGCACCAAGTCGTCATAGCTCAGCCAGGTGCAGAGCATGCGCGGGTTCTGTGGCTGCGGGAACGACGAGCCGATGCGAATGCTGACGGTCTCGATGCCGTAGCGGTCAAAGTAGAAGCTGGCCACATCTTCGCCGTAGCACTTGGACAGCCCGTAATAGCTGTCGGGACGGCGTGGCGCGTGAGCGTCGATGCGCTCATCCTGGCGGTAGAAACCGATGGTGTGGTTGGAGCTGGCGAAGATGATGCGCTTGACCCCATGCTTGCGCGCCGCCTCGTACACGTGGAACACGCCGCAGATATTGGGGCCGAGAATCTCTTCGAAGGCGTGCTCGGTAGAAACCCCGCCGAAGTGGATGATGGCGTCCACGCCTTCGACCAGTGCATGCACCGCAGCCTTGTCGGCCAGGTCGCAGGTGATGACTTCCTCATGCGGGCCAGCAGCAGGCGCCATGGGGCTGATGTCGGAAAGGCGCAGGACCTCGGCGTAGCCTTTCAGGCGTTCGCGAAGGACCTTGCCCAGGCCGCCTGCGGCTCCAGTGAGCAGCAGGCGATTGAAGGGGGTAGTGGTCATGGCCGGCTCTTGTTGTTAGTTGTTGTAGGTTGTCGTATGACTTGGGTGATTATTGGCGGTGGTTCTGTGTGTTGTCAATGAGGCTTGGGCGGCTTTTGCCGGCCTTTTCGCGGATAAGAAAATGCGAAAGGCCTGCGCGGTCGCCCGTAGGAGCGGGTTTACCCGCGAATGGGCCAGGCCTGCTGGCCAATCTCCACCCGCCGTTCACCGTTGTCGCCGCCACCGTATTCGCGGGTTTACCCGCGAAGAGGCCGGCCCTGCTGGCCAATTTCCACCCGCCGCTCACTGTTGCCGCGACCACCGTATTCGCGGGTAAACCCGCTCCTACACCAGATCGAGGGTGGACACAGGTCGGTGGTTGGGCGCAGGCCGCTGTGTAGGAGCGGGTTTACCCGCGAAAGGGCCGGCCCTTCTGGCCAGTTTTCACCCGCCGTTCGCCGTTGCCGCCGCTACCGTATTCGCGGGTAAACCCGCTCCTACATCTGATCGAGGGTGGACACAGGTCGGTGGTTGGACACAGGTCGTCGTAGGAGCGGGTTCACCCGCGAAAGGGCCGGCCCTGCTGGCCAATCTCCACCCGCCGCTCACCGTTGCCGCCACCACCGTATTCGCGGGTAAACCCGCAGGTCTTGATCAGAGCAACGACAATGGGTAGTTGAAGATCAACCGGTTCTCATCAAACTCGTTATTGCTGTAATCCCGGCGAATCGACGAGTTACGCCATTTCACACTCAAATCCTTGAATGCCCCGCTCTGGATCACATACGCAAGCTCCGTTTCACGCACCCACTCCTTGCCATCGGTCACCCCCCCGCTGTGCACATCGCGCCCGCTGATGTAGCGGTTCATCAAGGTCAGCCCTGGCACCCCGACGGTGACGAAGTTGAAGTCATGGCGCACCTGCCACGAACGCTCGTTGGCATTGTCGAAGCTGGAGTTGTAACTGTCGTTGGCCAAGGTCCCGCCACTGGTGCCGTTCACCCGCATCCAGGTATCACCATCGACTTTCTGCAGCCCCACCCAGAAGGTGCTGCCACCGTACTTGGCCGAGAACATCCCCGAGTAGGTCTTGTTGTCCAGCTGCCCGGCGCGTTCGGAGCCGTCCTCGTCGCCATGGAAGTAGCCCAGGTTCGCACCCAGGGTCCAGTCACCCACCGGCTGGCTGTGGCTCAGTTGCAGGTATTGCTGCTGGTACACGTCCTTCAGCACCGCATTCCAAAGCCCCACCAGCGTGCGGTCCTGGTTGAACTTGTACTCGCCGCCGACGAAGTTGAAACGGTCCGACACACCGCCGCCGTAGCTCATGTCTTCCATGCTCGCGTCGTTACGCGGGCTGTTGCCGCGGAACTGGCCGCCGTACAGGGTCAGCCCTGCGATTTCGTTGGAGGTAACCTGCCCGCCACGGAACGTCTGTGGCAACGAACGCCCGTCGTCCGAACGCAGAATCGGCAGTACCGGCATCCATTCACCGATCTTCAGTTCGGTCTTGGAAATACGCGCCTTGCCCGCCACTGCCAGGCGCCCGTAGTCGTCTGCCGGCTTGCCATCGTCATGGCGTGGCAGCAACGCCGTGCCATAGGTACCGCCACCGCCGTCGAGTTTGACCGACCACAGCCCCAGCACATCCACGCCGAAGCCGATTGGCCCTTCGGTGAACCCCGAGCGGGCATCGAGGATGAAGCTTTGCGTCCACTCCTCGGCCTTGCTCTGTGGGTTGCTGGGGTTGGTGAAGTTGCGGTTGATGTAGAAGTTGCGCAGCCCGAGGGTGGCCTTGCTGTCCTCGACAAATCCCGCTGCCAGGCTGGTGCCCGGCAGGCCGGCGATAACCCCGGCGCCAAGCAGGGCGAAGGGTAGGGTGTGGCAGATTTTCATTATTGTTGTGCTCCCTAAGGGTGTGGCAGCCCGTCCACCGGGCACGCGCAAGCGGCCTGCGGCAGGGGCGGGTAGATAACGGGCCGGTCAGGGCCAGGGGTGAATGCGCGGTAACCGGGCGCTACGTACTGGCAGGTTTACGCGAGCTGGCCGGGGGAAGAGGGGTATGCAACAGACGTAGGTGTAGCGGGATGGATGTCGACATGAGTTCGTCCACTGATTGTTGTTTTTGTTATGCGTTGTCGTACAACTGTGGGCGATTATTAGCAAGGGGGAGGAGGGCTGTCAACGGCTGATCGCAGAGCAAATAAGGTACTAGACGCCAAAAACTGAGCGGCAGAGGCTCTACCCTGAACGCGCTGCAGACATACTACAACTGCCATGCACCATGCCACGCACGTACACGATCTACTGGTAGGAGCGGGCTTGCCCGCGAACACGGGTAAAGCCCGTGCCATCCACCCCATTGGCCGCCTCGCACTGCAAACCGGGGGCAGGGTTAAAAATCAAATCGTAACTGCGGTGGCCCCATCCCCGAGCCTGCGCTATCTTCAGATCTGGCCTCGCCCTTGACCACGTCGACTGGCATGTCCAGTCCCGGCATCCTTGCTGGTGCCGTACCCCTCCTGTCGGCAGGGGCGAGGCCTCTTCATTTGAAGGGAATGGCGCTGTGGTCACTTCCGGCAGACAAACTGCCATTGCAGAGTCCCCACGATCAGTGCAGTGTAATGACAATCGTCTTTACATGAGGGCTATGTCATGGCTTCTATCAATATCCGCGTCGACGATGATCTCAAAGCCCGCGCCTACAAAGAGCTCGATCGCCTCGGTGTCACCCCCTCCGAACTCATGCGCCAGGCCCTGCAATATGTAGCTGAGCGGGGCAAGCTACCCTTCCGGCCGGTCCTGATGACCGAGGAAGATGAAGATCTCATTGCTACCGTACAAGAGCGGCTTGCTTCTCCGCAGCGCGTGAGGGTAAAGCTGGATGACCTATAGCCTCGACTTTGATTCCCGCGCATTGAAAGAGTGGAAGAAGCTGGGCGATACCGTGCGTCAGCAGTTCAAGAAGAAACTGGCAGAGGTCCTGCTGAAACCTTGAATCGAGGCAAACCGCCTTCACTCGCTGCCGGATTGCTACAAAATAAAGCTTCGCAGCAGCGGGTACAGGCTGGTTTATCAGGTCATTGACCAAGAGATCGTGGTTTTTGTCGTCGCTGTCGATCGCCGTGAGCGGGACCAAGCTTACAAAAAGGCTGCTGAGCGACTTGAGTAGGCCTATAGGGTTTGGCAGCCCCAGGCCGAAATCTCCAAGGTAAAACACCGCCTCAAAGCTAGAGCTGTGCTTCGGTGGGAGCGGGCTTGCCCGCGAAGAATCCGACTCGGTGTATGGCACCGGCTTCGCCGGTGTTCGCGGCGGTTCTACGCCTCGATGAACCCGCACAGGTCCCCCATCAGCCCAGAGGGCTCATTGCCAAGTCAGGCAGACCAGCTTGCCAGGTAACCCCGGCAAACTGCGATCTCTGTAGGAGCGGGTTCACCCGCGAAGAGGCCAGCACAGGCAATAAATGGTCCCCTGTTCACATGGGCCTTCGCAGGGGCGGTCTTTTATAGGATTAAGAAATCAATCTTCGTAACTGACGTCAGGACTCTCGGGGAAAATCATAAAAAAAGGCTGCCAATCGGCAGCCTTCTCGATGCTCAGCCCGGACGATCAGTCCCAGCTCAACGCCCCACCAGTCTGATACTCAATCACACGCGTCTCAAAGAAGTTCTTCTCTTTCTTCAAGTCCATGATCTCGCTCATCCATGGGAACGGGTTGGTAGTCCCTGGATACTCTTCCTTCAGGCCGATCTGGGTCAGACGACGGTTGGCGATGAACTTGAGGTAGTCCTCCATCATCGCTGCGTTCATACCCAGTACACCGCGTGGCATGGTGTCACGGGCGTATTCGATCTCCAGCTGGGTCCCTTGCAGGATCATCTGGGTCGCTTCTTCCTTCATCGCCGCATCCCACAGGTGCGGGTTCTCGATCTTGATCTGGTTGATCACGTCGATGCCGAAGTTCAGGTGCATCGACTCGTCACGCAGGATGTACTGGAACTGCTCGGCCACGCCGGTCATCTTGTTGCGGCGGCCCATGGACAGGATCTGGGTGAAGCCGCAGTAGAAGAAGATGCCTTCCAGGACGCAGTAGTAGGCGATCAGGTTGCGCAGCAGCTCTTTGTCGGTTTCGACGGTGCCGGTGTTGAATTCCGGGTCGGAGATGGCGCGGGTGTACTTCAGGCCCCAGGCGGCTTTTTTAGCGACCGACGGGATCTCGTGGTACATGTTGAAGATCTCGCCTTCATCCATGCCCAGCGACTCGATGCAGTACTGGTAGGCGTGGGTGTGGATCGCTTCTTCGAAGGCCTGGCGCAGGATGTACTGGCGGCACTCCGGGTTGGTGATCAGGCGGTACACGGCCAGGGCCAGGTTGTTGGCAACCAGCGAGTCGGCGGTGGAGAAGAAGCCGAGGTTGCGCATGACGATGCGGCGCTCGTCTTCGGTCAGGCCGTCCTGGCTCTTCCACAGGGCGATGTCCGCGGTCATGTTGACCTCTTGCGGCATCCAGTGGTTGGCGCAGCCGTCCAGGTACTTCTGCCAGGCCCAGTCGTACTTGAACGGTACCAGCTGGTTGAGGTCGGCGCGGCAGTTGATCATGCGCTTTTCATCTACTGCCACGCGGGCCGAGGAGCCTTCCAGCTCGGCCAGGCCTTCGGCAACGTCGAGGGCGTCGAGGGCAGCCTTGGCACGTTTGACGGCTTCGGAGTCAGAAGCGGTGGCCGCACGGGCCTCCAGGGCGGCGGCACCACCGGCGCTGTCGAGCTTGTCGAGGGTGGCGGCGGCAGCGGCCTGCGCAGGGGTGTTGCCTTTGGCGGCTACTTCGCCGTCTTCTTTGTCGAATTCGTCCCAGCTCAGCATGGTTTGGCTCCTGCTTGAGGGTCGCCCTGGGGCAACCGGTTGGATTTTAAGAATGTGATGCCTGACGCAAGGCCGTAACGGCGAATGGACAGCTCGAGAGGCTGACTCTCGTTTACATCTGAATGTGTTCTGGCTTGTACCTGGCCAGGCCTCTGGGAGGGGCCAGGACAATTGAATAGGTGCTCTTTTCAGAGGGCGCAGAGTATACCGGAATTCACCTTCGATCGGGGCGCGTGTGTCGCCGGCGAGGGTAACTTTTTCGACCGGTTTGGCGTGCGTCCGTTCACGAAAAAGGTGGCTTCTTCTACGGGGGGAGAGTGTAGCGCCAACCTATATGTTGTGCCAGTTTAAATTTCAAGGCACATCATATGGTGTTTCTTGAGGGCTGTGTTGCAAAGCCGGCCTCGCCGCGGGCTGGCCGGCGATGAGGCCAGCTACCACTAGCTACGGTGGGTATACAGCGTTTCGACAATGTGTGTCTTGGGGTGCTTGCGTGCCTGTTCCACTGAGGTGAAACGGCCGGTTTCTGCGTTGCGACCAATCTTGCGAGATGCCAGTTTTTTCCGCGCCATGGGCGTACATCCTTTTTTGAGAGGTCCTGTTCTTTTACCGAGCTGCGTGAACAGTGGGCAAAGGGCAAGGTTTCTCTGAGGCGCGGATACAAAAATGCCGCGCGGGGCACCCGTAGGCACCCCGCACGGCATTCAGGCCTTACTGGCAGGCTTCGCAGTCAGGCTCGTCGATCGCGCAGGCCTTCGGCACTGGCGCTGGGCCGGCTGCCTGGACCGGGGCGCTGTCGCCACCGCTGGAAACGGCGTTGAGCTTGCCGGTGTTGATGGTCGACTTCTCGGTGCTGGTGGCGGCCAGGGCACGGAGGTAGTAGGTGGTTTTCAGGCCACGGTACCAGGCCATGCGGTAGGTCACGTCCAGCTTCTTGCCCGATGCACCCGCGATGTACAGGTTCAGCGACTGCGCCTGGTCGATCCACTTCTGGCGACGGGAAGCAGCGTCGACAATCCACTTGGTCTCGACTTCGAACGCAGTGGCGTACAGGTCTTTCAGCTCTTGCGGGATACGCTCGATCTGCTGTACCGAACCGTCGTAGTACTTCAGGTCGTTGATCATGACCGAGTCCCACAGGTCGCGGGCCTTGAGGTCGCGAACCAGGTACGGGTTGATCACGGTGAATTCGCCCGACAGGTTCGATTTCACGTACAGGTTCTGGTAGGTAGGCTCGATCGACTGCGACACGCCAGTGATGTTGGCGATGGTCGCGGTTGGCGCGATGGCCATGATGTTCGAGTTACGAATACCTTTCTGCACGCGGGCACGTACCGGCGCCCAGTCCAGGGTTTCTTCCAGGTTGACGTCGATGTACTTCTGGCCACGGGCCTCGATCAGGATCTGTTGCGAATCCAGTGGCAGGATGCCCTTGGACCACAGCGAACCCTGGAAGGTCTCGTAGGCGCCGCGTTCATCGGCCAGGTCGCAAGAAGCCTGGATGGCGTAGTAGCTGACCGCTTCCATCGACTTGTCGGCAAACTCGACGGCAGCATCGGAGCCGTAAGGAATGTGCTGCAGGTACAGCGCATCCTGGAAGCCCATGATGCCCAGGCCGACCGGACGGTGCTTGAAGTTCGAGTTACGCGCTTGCGGCACCGAGTAGTAGTTGATGTCGATCACGTTGTCGAGCATGCGCACAGCGGTGTTCACGGTGCGTTGCAGCTTGGTGGTGTCCAGCTTGCCATCGACGATGTGGTTTGGCAGGTTGATCGAGCCCAGGTTGCAGACCGCGATCTCGTCCTTGTTGGTGTTCAGGGTGATCTCGGTGCACAGGTTCGAGCTGTGGACCACGCCCACGTGCTGCTGCGGCGAACGCAGGTTGCACGGGTCCTTGAAGGTCAGCCATGGGTGGCCGGTCTCGAACAGCATCGACAGCATCTTGCGCCACAGGTCTTTGGCCTGGATGGTCTTGAACACCTTGATCTTGTTGTACTCGGTCAGGGCTTCGTAGTACTCGTAGCGTTCTTCGAAGGCCTTGCCGGTCAGGTCGTGCAGGTCTGGCACTTCCGAAGGCGAGAACAGGGTCCACTTGCCGTCATCGAAGACACGCTTCATGAACAGGTCAGGGATCCAGTTGGCGGTGTTCATGTCGTGGGTACGACGGCGGTCATCACCGGTGTTCTTGCGCAGCTCGATGAATTCTTCGATGTCCAGGTGCCAGGTTTCCAGGTAGGCACATACAGCGCCTTTGCGCTTGCCACCCTGGTTCACGGCAACGGCGGTGTCGTTGACCACTTTCAGGAACGGGACGACGCCCTGGGATTTACCGTTGGTGCCCTTGATGTACGAGCCCAGTGCACGGACCGGGGTCCAGTCGTTGCCCAGGCCGCCAGCGAATTTCGACAGCATGGCGTTGTCGTGGATCGCGTGGTAGATGCCCGACAGGTCATCTGGCACGGTGGTCAGGTAGCAGCTGGACAGCTGCGGGCGCAGGGTACCGGCGTTGAACAGGGTCGGGGTCGAGGCCATGTAGTCGAACGACGACAACAGGTTGTAGAACTCGATCGCACGGGCTTCCTTGTCCTTCTCTTCCAGCGCCAGGCCCATGGCCACACGCATGAAGAACACCTGCGGCAGTTCGAAGCGCACGCCATCCTTGTGGATGAAGTAGCGGTCGTACAGGGTCTGCAGGCCCAGGTAGGTGAACTGCTGGTCGCGCTCGTGGTTGATCGCCTTGCCCAGTTTTTCCAGGTCGAAGTCGGCCAGGGCCGGGTTCAGCAGCTCGAACTCGATACCTTTGGCGACGTAGGCCGGCAGGGCCTTGGCGTACAGGTCAGCCATTTCGTGGTGGGTGGCGCTGTCGGCTACATTCAGGAAGCCCAGGCCTTCGGCGCGCAGGGTGTCCATCAGCAGGCGGGCGGTAACGAACGAGTAGTTCGGCTCGCGCTCCACCAGGGTACGGGCGGTCATCACCAGGGCGGTGTTGACGTCCTTGATGGCCACGCCGTCGTACAGGTTCTTCAGGGTTTCGCGCTGGATCAGGTCGCCATCGACTTCGGCCAGGCCTTCGCAGGCTTCGCTGATGATGGTGTTCAGGCGGGCCATGTCGAGCGGCGCCAGGCTGCCGTCAGCCAGGGTGATGCGGATGCTCGGGTGCGGCTCGACCACGGCGTCGGTGTTGGCGCGGGTGGCACGCTCCTTGGCGCGCTGGTCACGGTAGATCACGTAGTCGCGGGCAACTTTCTGCTCGCCGGCGCGCATCAGGGCCAGTTCGACCTGGTCCTGGATTTCTTCGATGTGGATGGTGCCACCCGATGGCATGCGACGCTTGAACGTGGCGGTAACCTGCTCGGTCAGGCGCGCGACGGTGTCGTGGATGCGCGACGAAGCGGCGGCAGTGCCGCCTTCAACTGCGAGGAACGCCTTGGTGATGGCGACGGTGATCTTGTCGTCGGTGTAAGGGACGACAGTGCCGTTACGCTTGATCACGCGCAGTTGGCCAGGGGCGGTGGCAGCCAGATCCTGGTTGGAATCGGCGGCCTGCGGCACCTTGGCCTGCGGGTTCTCGCGAGTTGTGTCGGTTTGCATGGGTGGGTGTCTCCACAATTTCTATATTGTTCAGGCGCCCTATGGGCGCCCACCGTTCCGTCCACTTGCTCGATGGCCCTGCGGGGATGCACAAAGCATGCGCATCCGCCCGCACGGGCGTACCGACTTCGGGACAGACTCAGGAATTAGGGGCAATGGCTTGCCGCTCCCTGGCCGAAGTCAAAGGTTTTGGGCGGGGCCCAAAATCTGTTGCTGATGGATGCCAGGGCTGGCCTGCAACACCCATGCCCGAACAAGGCCCTGGAAGGGCTTGCCTCGGTCGCCTCCGCAGGAGCGGTTTGGCTGCTGAAATCACCTGAAGTTCCACCCGAAAAATCGCTTGATCTTGCGGGTTGACTTTTGTGTGTGATTTTGCACGAACCCCTATATCTAGTGGTTCGCTGCGATCGGGATACAAGATAATGCGGTATTGGGGGCTTTGCAAGGCGAGCGCCTGTGGATAAGTTGTGTGTACTTTGTGAGTGAATGGTGGGTATTCGCTGTAGGCCTTGTGCCAAGTGGTTTGCAGTATTTTTCTGCACCGTGACGCCCTTGGGCAGTTTTTTTGGGGCGCGAAGCCTGTCACAAAAAACGGTTCAGTCGAGGGGGCGGTAGGGCGTGTCTTAAGATCTGGGGTGCCTGGGAGATCGAGCACCGTCCGCGGGGCGCTCGGTCTCGCAGGGCCCCCCATCTACATTCATACTCTCAGCTGCCCTGACACGATCCCAAGAACAACAAGGCCAAAGCCATGGACCACCCCATACCCCGCATCCTCATCGTCGAAGACGACCAGCGCCTCGCCGAACTCACCGCCGAATACCTGCAGGCCAATGGTTTCGAGGTCGCGGTGGAGGCCGATGGCGCCCGCGCCGCGAGGCGCATCATCGACAGCCAGCCCGACCTGGTGATCCTCGACCTGATGCTCCCCGGCGAGGACGGCCTGAGCATCTGCCGTCGGGTGCGCAGCCAGTACCAGGGGCCGATCCTCATGCTCACCGCGCGCAGCGATGAACTCGACCAGGTTCAGGGCCTGGACCTGGGTGCCGACGACTACGTCTGCAAACCCGTGCGCCCACGCTTGCTGCTGGCGCGTATCCAGGCCCTGCTGCGCCGCAGCGAAACCGTGGACAGCAAGCGCCAGGACCTGGCCTTCGGTGCGCTGCGTATCGACAACCGCCTGCGCGAGGCGCACCTGGGCGAGCAGTTGATCGAACTGACCGGCGCCGAATTCGATCTGCTCTGGCTGTTGGCCAGCAACGCTGGCCGGGTGCTGACCCGTGAACAGATCTTCACCGCACTGCGTGGCGTGGGCTACGACGGCCAGGACCGCTCCATCGATATCCGCATCTCGAAAATCCGCCCCAAGATCGGCGACGACCCGCTTCAGCCGCGGTTGATCAAGACCCTGCGCAGCAAAGGCTACCTGTTCGTTGGCGAGGCGCCATGAACAATTCGATCTTCCTGCGCATCTACGGCGGCATGCTGGCCGTGCTGGTGCTGGTGGCCCTGCTTGGCGTGCTCAGCCTGCACCTGGTCAACGAAGTGCGCGCTGCCCAGCATCGCGAGGGCCTGGCCCAGGGCACCTTCAGCCTGATGGCCGACAACCTGGCAATGCAGAATGAAACCCAACGCAAGCGTTCGCTGCTGATCTGGGAACGCCTGCTTGGCGTGCCGTTGGCGCTGCAACCGATGAGCGCACGCAGCCTTGACGGTGGCCAGCGGGCGCGCCTGTACCGTGGCCTGGTGGTGGTCGAGAAGATTGGCCCGCATGCGGCGCAAGTGCTACGCAAGGTGGGTCAGGAAGACCTGATGCTGGTCGCGCAGATCAAACAGATCAGCGAGCAGTTGGCGCGGGCCACCCTCTATCTATTGGCCGACGAACTGGTGCGCTACCCGGTAACCGAACAGCAGCAGCGCCTGGCACAGATCAAGCAGGAAAAGGGCTTCGGCTTTGGCGTTGCCTTGCAACGTATCGAGCGGGTCAGCCTGGACGATGACCAGCGGCGCCGCGTGGAGGAGGGCGACACGGTGATGGCGCTGGGCAAGGATGGTGACTCGATCCGGGTGTTCGCCGGGCTGACGGGCTCGCCATGGGTACTGGAAATCGGCCCGCTGTACCAGCTCAACCCTTACCCGCCGCAGTTGCTGATTCTGATTGCCTTCCTGGGGCTGTGCCTGATTGGCCTGGTGGTCTACCTGCTGGTGCGTCAGCTGGAACGTCGTGTGTCCGGCCTGGAGATTGCTGCCACGCGCATCGCCCAAGGCAGCCTGGATACCCGCGTGCCGGCCGGCGACGCCGACTCGGTAGGGCGCCTGGCGGCTGCCTTCAATGGCATGGCCGAGCACCTGCAGCGCTCGCTGACCATGCAGCGCGAGCTGGTGCGAGCGGTGTCCCACGAGCTTCGCACGCCGGTGGCGCGCCTGCGCTTTGGCCTGGAGATGATCGAAAGCGCCACGACTGAACAGGTGCGGGCAAAGCACCTGGCGGGCATGGACGGGGATATCCAGGACCTCGACAAGCTGGTCGACGAGATGCTGACCTACGCCCGCCTGGAGCAGGGCGCACCGGCCTTGAAGTTCCAGCGGGTCGATCTGGATGCCTTGCTCGATCGGGTGATCGAAGAGCTGGCACCTTTGCGTGCCGAGGTGCGGGTGGTGCGCGGCGACTGTCAGGGCGCGGATGCCGAAGGCGCCTGGGTCGAGGCCGAGCCGCGCTACTTGCACCGGGCCCTGCAGAACCTTGTCGGCAATGCCATGCGCCATGCCGAGGGCGAAGTGCGCCTGAGCTATCAGCTGGGCCAGCAACGTTGCCGCATCGATGTGGAGGATGACGGCCCAGGGATCCCCGAGGGCTTCTGGGACCGCATTTTCACGCCCTTCACCCGCCTCGATGACAGCCGCACCCGCGCCTCGGGCGGGCATGGCCTGGGCCTGTCGATCGTACGGCGGATCATCTACTGGCACGCGGGCCGGGCCACGGTGGGCCGCAGCGAGGCGTTGGGCGGTGCCTGCTTCAGCCTGAACTGGCCAAGGCAGCAGGCACCGCTGTGAAGGTCAGACGCTGACCAGGCTCAGCAGGTGGCCGTCCTGCAGGCAGAACTGGCCTTGCAGCTCTGCGCCTTGCTGCCACTGCGGTGACAGGTCGGTGAGCAGGCGCAAGCGCGCCAGCCCTTCTGCGGACCAGTCGAGCACTTCTGCGTGTTCGAAGTAGAAGCGTTGGCGAGTCAGTGGGTACAGGGTCTTGAACAAGCTTTCCTTCAGCGAGAACGTCAGGGTGACCGTAAGCCCAAGCTGGCGGCGGTCCAGGCGCTCCAGCTCTGCCGGGGTAAGGATTTCGCCCATCAGCCTCTCGGCGCGCGCGTCATCCAGCAAGGCTTCCTGATCCAGGCCCAGACCTTGGCAGCTGTTTTCGCCGGCGACCACCGCGGCGGCCCAGCCCTTGCCGTGTGTGATCGAGCCATGAATACCGGCGGGCCAGATGGGCGAGCGGTCTTCGTGGGTGCCGGGCACGTAGTCGCGGCCGTCCAGGTGCTGGAGCGCGGCGCGGGCACATACGCGGCCGGCCAGGTACTCGGCCTGGCGCTTGGCCACCGAGCGCAGCAGGCTGGCGCTGGGCAGTACGCCAGCGCGCTGGAAGTCGTCGGCGGCCAAGTGGGCAGGGTCGAAGGCGCAACTGACCAGCACCGCGCCGGGCAATGGGCGGGGCAGGGGCCAGTGGTGCTGGAGCGGGGCGCAACAGGCAGGAAGTGTGTTCATGGCGGCTATTGTGCCAGCTGTGCAGGCGCTAAGGGAGGTGGCGTGGTAACGCCTCCTTTCCCACAACGATTGCACAATCTTTTATTTGAACACCTTCTTGAAGAACGCCTGCATATCCGCCCAGGAACGCTCGTCCGCGGCCTTGTTATAGCCAATGTCCGGCCCCCCATGTTCACCGTGGCTGAGCCGATCGGCATCGGGGTTGGTGAACCCGTGCTTGGCCCCTTCAATACTGACGAACTGGTAGTTGACCTTGGCCGCATCCATCTCGGCCTTGAACGCCTCCACCTGCTGTGGGGTGACCATGCTGTCCGCCGCACCATGCTCGACCAGGATATCGGCCCGCACCACGCCAGGTTTTGCCGGGGTCTGGGTGGCCAGTGCGCCATGGAAGCTCACCACGCCATCGAGCTTTTCTCCCCGGCGTGCGGCATCGAGCACCACCTTGCCGCCAAAACAGTAGCCGACAGCGCCCAGTTGATGCTTGTTCACATTCGGCTGCTTTTTCAACAACTCCAGGCCCGCGTCGAAGCGCGCTGCTGCCGCAGCCGGGTCCTTCATCGCTGCGGCCATGAATGCCTGGGCATCCTGCGGGTGCTCGGTGTGCTTGCCATCGCCGTACATGTCGATGGCCAGTGCCTTGTAGCCCAGGGCGGCGAGATCTCTCGCACGACGCTTGGCATAGTCGTTCAGGCCCCACCATTCATGCACCACAACGATGCCTGGGCGTTTGCCGTCCAGCGCGTCATCGTAGGCGTAGTAGCCGACGAGGCGGTTGCCATCGTCGTCCTGATAAGGAATTTCACGGGTCACTACCGCCGCTTGGGCGAGGGCGGCGCTGCACATCAGGGTCAGGGCCAGCAGGGCTCGCATGTTCACAACTCCTTGTTTTGCTATCGATTCGTTCAGCCGGGGTTCAGCCAGGGTTCAGTCGCGGTTCAGGGTGCCCTGATTACTCTAGCTTCCAGACCGAAACAGCGCACCCAACTGGAGTACCCAGCCATGAAAACCTTCAATACCCTGCTTGCCGCCATGGCCGTCTGTGCCGCTGGCATTACCACCGCCCAGGCCGCGGACGACAACTTCGCCAGCCTCACCTATGGCCAGACCAGCGACAAAGTTCGCAAGTCCGGCCTGCTGCAACGCAACACCGATCAGCTCAATGCCGACGGTATCATCGGCAAGGACGATACCTGGGGTGTGCGTCTGGGCAAGATCAACGACCAGGGCCGCTACTACATGACCTATGACAATGTCTCTGGCGACCACAGTGGCCTGAAGTTGCGCCAGGAAAACCTGCTTGGCAGCTACGACTTGTTCCTGCCGGTGGGCGATACCACCAAGCTGTTCGGTGGTGGCAGCCTGGGTGTGACCAAGCTTACCCAGGACTCGCCAGGCGCCAGCCGGGACACTGACTACGGTTATGCCTACGGCTTGCAGGCCGGTGTGATCCAGGACATCACCGACAAGGCCTCGGTCGAACTGGGCTACCGTTACCTGCGCACCAATGCCGCGACCGAGGTGGGCGCGCATGGCGGGCCGAAGGATGGCACCCTGCGCCTGACCAGCAGCGCGCAGACCTACCTGGCAGCAAGTTACAAGTTCTGACGAACGAGCCGCGTTATCCTGTACCGGCCTTCGCGGGCACGCCCGCTCCCACAGGTACTGCACAAACCGCTGAAACTGTGCAGTACCTTTGGCTTGTGCAGGTGCTGCACACGTTTCAGAGACTGTGCGATTGCTGTGGGAGCAGGCATACCCGCGAATAGGCCGGTACAGGCAATACACATAAGGAGCTGCACATGAAACTGCTGGTGGTCGAGGACGAAGCCCTGCTTCGCCATCACCTCTACACCCGCCTGGGCGAAAGCGGCCATGTGGTCGAGGCGGTCGCTGATGCCGAAGAGGCGCTGTACCAGGCCGAGCAGTACCATTTCGACCTTGCCATCATCGATCTGGGCCTGCCCGGTATCAGCGGCCTGGAGCTGATCACGCGGCTGCGCAGCCAGGACAAGACCTTCCCCATTCTCATCCTCACAGCCCGTGGCAACTGGCAAGACAAGGTCGAGGGCCTGGCCGCCGGTGCCGACGACTATCTGGTCAAGCCGTTCCAGTTCGAGGAGCTTGAAGCACGGCTCAATGCCCTGTTACGCCGCTCCAGTGGTTTCATCCAGTCGACCATCACCGCTGGCCCCTTGGTACTTGACCTCAACCGCAAGCAGGCCACCCTCGACGAACACGCCTTGGCCCTGACTGCCTACGAATACCGCATCCTCGAATACCTCATGCGCCATCACCAGCAGGTGGTGGCCAAGGATCGCCTGATGGAACAGTTGTACCCAGGTGACGAAGAGCGCGACCCCAATGTCATCGAAGTGCTGGTTGGCCGCCTGCGCCGCAAGCTTGAAGGCGAGCGCGGTTTCAAACCCATCGACACGGTGCGCGGCCTGGGCTACCTGTTCACCGAGCGCTGCCGATGATCCGCTCGCTGCGGGTGCGCCTGATGCTGGCCGCCGCAGTGTTGGCGCTGCTGTTCATGCTGGCGCTGCTGCCGGCCTTGCAGAAGGCCTTCAGCCTGGCTCTGCAGGAATCGATCGAGCAGCGTCTGGCCTCGGATGTGACCACGCTGATTTCCGCTGCGCGTATCGAGCATGGCCAGCTGCAGATGCCGACACTGCTGCCGGACGAGCGTTACAACCTGCCCTACACAGGCCTGCTCGGCTATATCTTTGACCGCGACGGCAAACTGGTCTGGCAGTCGCGTGCCACCGCCGACCGGCACATCAACTACCAGCCGCGCTATGACGGGCGCGGCAACGAGTTCGACCGCATTCACCAGTCCGATGGCGAAGAGTTCTTCGTGTACGACGTCGAGATCAAGCTGTTGGGCGGGCAGAGTGCCGCCTACAGCATTGTCGCTCTGCAGCCCGTGAGCGAGTACAAGGCCACCCTCAATGGCCTGCGCGAAAAGCTCTACCTGGGGTTCGGCGCTGCATTGCTGGCGCTCATGGTGTTGTTGTGGGCAGGCCTGACCTGGGGGCTGCGCTCGTTGCGACGCCTCAGCCACGAACTGGATGAAGTGGAATCAGGTGCACGTGATGGCCTGAGCGGCGAGCACCCACGCGAGTTGCTGCGCCTGACCCGCTCACTCAACCGTCTGTTGCGCAGTGAGCGTGAGCAGCGCACGCGCTACCGTGATTCGCTGGACGACCTGGCCCACAGCCTGAAGACGCCGCTGGCGGTGTTGCAGGGTGTGGGTGAAAGCTTGCAGCAGCGCAGCGGCGAGCGCGAGCAGGCGCGGGTGCTGCAAAGCCAGATCGAGCGCATGAGCCAGCAGATCGACTACCAGCTGCAACGCGCCAGCCTGCGCAAGAGTGGCCTGGTCCGCCACAGCGTCTTGCTGCGGCCGTTGCTCGACAGCCTGTGCAGCACCTTGGCCAAGGTTTACCGGGAAAAACGTGTGAACGTGGTGCTGGAGTTGCCGGACGCGGCGCAGGTGCCGATGGAGCAGGGCGCGTTGCTGGAAATGCTCGGCAACCTGCTGGAGAACGCCTACCGGCTGAGCCTGGGCCAAGTGCGGGTGAGCCTTGTGAAGGCGCCGGGGTATCTGACCTTGTGCATCGAAGACGACGGGCCGGGCGTGCCCGCCGACCAGCGTGAACGCATTCTGGAGCGTGGGGAGCGGCTGGACAGCCAGCACCCGGGGCAGGGCATAGGCTTGGCCGTGGTCAAGGATATCGTCGACAGCTATGACGCCGAGCTGAGCCTTGGCGATTCGCCGCTGGGGGGCGCTGCGTTCAGGATCACCTTCAACCTGGATTGATCCCTAGCCTGTGCCGGCCCATTCGCAGGTCAATCCGCGAATGGGGGCACAGGCAATCCACAAAGGGCGGATTTCCGCCATTCCTCCTTGTACAAATTCCGCCATCGGGCGGAAATCCGCCAATCCGTCTCGGGAATATCGCCCTGTCGTTGGGCATTTATTCCTAGCAAATACGGGCTTTGCACCCTTCATGGGCATTTTGGCACCACCCTTGCTATTGATCCTCGCAGAGGCCTGCCCAGGCAGCTCGAACACAACGACAAATCCCTCCAAGTGCAGGAGGGTTAGCGATTCAGGTGCCCCCATCACCCTGGGAAGGGTGAACCGGCACACTTGAGGAAAATTAGCCATGACGACACGTCAGCCGCTGTACAAATCCCTGTATGTCCAGGTGTTGGTCGCCATCACCATCGGCATCCTGCTCGGCCACTACTACCCGGAAACGGGCGTTGCCCTCAAACCCCTGGGTGACGGCTTCGTCAAACTGATCAAGATGGTCATCGCCCCGATCATCTTCTGTACCGTGGTCAGCGGCATTGCCGGCATGCAGAGCATGAAGTCGGTCGGCAAAACCGGCGGCTACGCGTTGCTGTACTTCGAAATCGTCTCCACCATCGCCCTGATCATCGGCCTCGTCGTCGTCAACGTGGTCAAGCCAGGCGCTGGCATGCACATCGACGTCAGCACCCTGAACGCCAGCAGCGTGGCTGCCTACGCCGCCGCCGGCGCGCAGCAGACTACCGTCGGCTTCCTGCTTAACGTCATCCCCAATACGGTCGTCGGCGCCTTCGCCAACGGCGACATCCTGCAAGTGCTGATGTTCTCGGTACTGTTCGGCTTCGCCCTGCACCGCCTGGGCAGCTACGGCAAGCCGGTACTGGACATGATCGACCGCTTCGCCCACGTCATGTTCAACATCATCAACATGATCATGAAGCTGGCCCCGATCGGCGCTTTCGGCGCCATGGCCTTCACCATCGGCCAGTACGGTGTTGGCTCGCTGGTGCAGCTGGGCTACCTGATGGCCTGCTTCTACATCACCTGCCTGCTGTTCGTGCTGGTGGTGCTGGGCGGTATCTGCCGTGCCCACGGCTTCAGCGTGATCAAGCTGATCCGCTACATCCGTGAAGAACTGCTGATCGTGCTGGGTACTTCGTCCTCGGAGTCGGCCCTGCCACGCATGCTGGCCAAGATGGAGCGCCTGGGTGCCAAGAAATCGGTAGTGGGCCTGGTTATCCCGACTGGCTACTCGTTCAACCTGGACGGTACCTCGATCTACCTGACCATGGCTGCGGTGTTCATCGCTCAGGCCACTGACACCACCATGGACATCACTCACCAGATCACCCTGCTGCTGGTGCTGCTGGTGGCTTCCAAGGGTGCTGCCGGCGTTACCGGCTCGGGCTTCATCGTGCTGGCCGCGACCCTGTCGGCTGTTGGCCACCTGCCGGTTGCCGGCCTGGCGCTGATCCTCGGCATCGACCGCTTCATGTCCGAAGCCCGCGCCCTGACCAACCTGGTGGGCAACGCCGTTGCCACCGTGGTAGTGGCCAAGTGGGTCAAGGAAATGGACAACGACAAGCTGGCTTCGGAACTGGCCTCCGGTGGTGCGCCGCTGGTCGATACCCGCCCGACGGACGACCTGGGCGTGGCTGAAGGCCCGGCTCGTTGATAGCGGGTTGAAATGAGAAAGGCGACCCAAGGTCGCCTTTTTCGTGTCTGCGCGGTCCCTTGTGGGAGCAACTGTCTTGCTCAATTTCTAAAAGCTGGCGCCTTCCCTGTGGGAGCGGGCTTGCCCGCGAACACGGGCGAAGCCCGTGCAATCCACCACGGTGTTGGCTTCGCGGGCAAGCCCGCTTCCACGCGGCTCACGCTGCGTTCTGGATTTACGTTGTACTTTCAGGCTGCGGTAGCACTAGATCGAGCCATGATGTACCCGTTCTGAGCATGGCATTTAACCGCACGATGAACGTTCTCATGCAGGCCACGATAGCGACTTTGGGAAGTTTTCCGCGCTCCCGCAGTGACTGATAACGAGCCTTGAGTGCTGGGTTGTATCTCATCGCCACAAGGCATGCCATGTACAGCGATCGCCTGACCGCAAATCGTCCGCCAGAGATAGAGCGCTTGCCCATGAATTTCCCGCTGTCGTGGTTGAAGGGCGCCACTCCGACCAGGGGCAATTTCTCTGGATTCAACCCGACCCAGCTCCGGCAGCAGCGCTACTAGCTTGCCCGCTGTCACCATCCCAATGCCTTTCACTTTAATCAGTTGGGTAACCCGTTCGTCGTTCAGCATCGCGGTTTGCTGTTCGATCTCACGCTCAACCAGTTTGATCTGCGCTTTGAAGTGTTTCAGGTTGGCATTCAGGTAGTTAGCAACTGCAGTCGATTGCACCTGCTTCAGGCGCCGCAGGTCGTCATCTCGCTGTTGAACCAACCGATCACGTTGCTGAAGCAACTCTCGCAGAAGCGCTCGTTCGGGGCTGATTCGCAGGGAGGGTTGATCTGGAATGACTTCGGCATAGTGCGCCAGAACCTCGGCGTCGATGGCGTCAGTCTTGGCCTTGATGCCTAGAGAGTCAGCGAATGACCTGGCTCGCCTGGGATTAACGCGTATGACCTTGTAGCCAGCGTCCTGTAGAAAACGCATGACATCTCGCTCGTAGCCACCCGTCGCCTCTAACAGGACGCGCTTGATACTGAGCTTGCGAAGGCTCTCCAGTAGCGCCTTAAAGCCTGTGGGATCATTGCTTAAATGCATTTTGATGCCCTGTGGCCGCACCGCAGCATCAAGGGAGAGACTGGAAACATCGATACCCAAGAAGGAAGCCATCACCAAAACCTCCTAAACTCAACACAGTGAGAGGACTTTGGCTTGGCCCACGCTTGTGATTCGAGATCAGAGCCGCATCCAACTGTTCGGGCTCTCGCCAAAGTGGAACGGTGAATGGCAGCTTGTGCTCCCACACGTGCTCAAGGCACCTACGGCATTCAGCTTGCCATTCACCGCTCTCACTCCAGATTCTAATCCCCCATCAAGACACAAGCGGCCTTGCGTCGCGATGGGCTGCGCAGCAGCCCCGGCGACCTTGCAGGATGGCTGAATTCTTGGGGCCGCTGCGCAGCCCTTTCGCGACGCAAGGCCGCTCCCACACAGGGCGATGCGGCGGCCCTCTGCCCAGTACCACCTCCATCACCCGGATGACGTCCGGCTGTGGGTAATGCCACCGCTGGCTTCGGAATTGGCCTCCGGTGGTGCGCCGCTGATCGATACCCGCCCGACGGACGACCTGGGCGTGGCTGAAGGCCCGGCTCGTTGATAGCGGGTTGAAATGAGAAAGGCGACCCAAGGTCGCCTTTTTCGTGTCTGCGCGGTCCTTTGTGGGAGCGGCCTTGCGTCGCGAATGGGCTGCGCAGCAGCCCCGGCGACCTTGCAGGATGGTTGAAATCTTGGGGCCGCTGTGCAGCCCTTTCGCGACGCAAGGCCGCTCCCACACAGGGCGATGCGGCGGCCCTCTGCCCAGTACCACCTCCATCACCCGGATGACGTCCGGCTGTGGGTAATGCCACCGCTGGCTTCGGAATTGGCCTCCGGTGGTGCGCCGCTGGTCGATACCCGCCCGACGGACGACCTGGGCGTGGCTGAAGGCCCGGCTCGTTGATAGCGGGTTGAAATGAGAAAGGCGACCCAAGGTCGCCTTTTTCGTGTGCGCGCGGTCCCTGTGGGAGCGGCCTTGCGTCGCGAATGGGCTGCGCAGCAGCCCCGGCGACCTTGCAGGATGGCTGAAATCTTGGGGCCGCTGCGCAGCCCTTTCGCGACGCAAGGCCGCTCCCACACAGGGCGATGCGGTGGCCCTCAGCCCAGTACCACCTCCATCACCCGGATGACGTCCGGCTGTGGGTAATGCCACCTTACTTGCACATCCCAGAACTTCACCCCGTACACCCGCTCGGACGGTGGTATCTGGTAGGCCGGCCGTGGGTCCTGCGCCAGGCATTGCTCGATCAGTTGCACCAGCGGCTCATTCAAACGCAGCGCATGCTCGCGGGCCTGGATCAGGGCGTTGTCCGCCCACTGCACGTCAATTGCCAAAGGCGCTGCGTTGGCCATCTGGTTGCTGGCGCCAGCGACGCTGTCGGCATAGGGCACATACGGCTTGATGTCCAGCACCGGCGTGCCGTCGAGCAGGTCGATCCCGGACAGCAGCAGGCGCCCGGGCTCCATGCCCTCCAGGCGTACCACCGACTGGCCGATGCCGTTGGGCCGATGGGTGGCGCGGGTGGCGAACACCCCCATGCTCTTGTTGCCGCCCAGACGCGGAGGCCGCACTTTCAGGCGCGGCTTTTCTTCCAGGGCCTGGTGGAACAGGAACAGCAGCCAGACATGGCTGACCTGCTCCAGGCCTTCGACCGCGTCACCTTGATCGAACGGCGGCAACAGTTCGAGTACGCCACGGGCGGCAGGCGCCAGCTGCGGCTGGCGCGGAATGGCGAACTTTTCCTTGAAACAGGAGTGGACGATGCCGACCGGGACAACCGTATGCTGCATGGCCACTCAGCCGCGCACGCGCAGGGTCAGGCCCTTGAGGAAGTTGCGCATCAACTGGTCGCCACACGGGCGGTAGTTGTCGTGGCCAGCCTTGCGGAACAGCGCGCTGAGCTCAGGTTTGCTGACCGGGAAGTTGACCGACTTGAGAATCGCGTGCAGGTCGTCTTCCTTGAGCTCAAAAGCCACACGCAGCTTCTTGAGGATCAGGTTGTTGGTTACCGGCAGCTCGATCGGCTGCTGCGGGCGGCTATCGTCTTTGCCTCGGCGGTAGATCACCAGGCCGTCAAGGAAGTGCGCCATCACCCGTTCCGGGCAGCGCACGAAGCCTTCCTCTTCTTCTTTTTTCAGGTAGGTGGCCAGCACCAGAGGATGCACTTCGAGGCCAGAGAGCCCGATGATCTCGGCCATCTTGGCGTCGTTCACCTTGAGCATGTAGCGCAGGCTGCGCAGGACGTCGTTGTGGTTCATTGCAGCAGAATCCTGTTCAGGTGCCGCGCGTTCCGGCGCGGCGTATTGCTTAGAAACGTTCGGAGGTAGCCAGGTAACGCCATTGGCCCAAGGGCAGCTTGCCCATCGACACACCACCCAGGCGAATGCGTCGCATGCTTAAAAGCTCCAGGCGCAGGTAGGCGCATAGCTCGGAAATCTGCCCTGGTTGTGGGTTTTTCAACACCATGCGCAGGTGTGTCTCGTTCTGCCAGCTGGCCTTGGCCTTGGGCAACTCGCGGTCATTGCGCATGGCCCCACGCGCCAGGCGTTCCAGCGCCTGGGGGGTGGTTTCGCCGCGCACTTCAATGATGAACTCTTGCTCCAGGCGACGCAGGTCGGCCTCGATCTTGCGGGATACCCGCCAGTCCTGGGTAAACACCTGCAGGCCGCTGGCGCCACGCTCCAGCGGTGCCACGCAGGCCTGCCGGGCAAAATGCCCGTGCAGGGCGCGCACGCCTTCGCGGTGGGCCTCGCTAAGGCTGCCCATGTTCATGCTGGCGCGGGCGTCTTCACTGTCCATGCCGGCTGGCTGGTTCAGCAGCAGGGTCACTGGCTCCAGGGTTTCGGCACGGGCGCCCGGCAGCAGTTCGACGCGCTGCTGCTCAACCTTGAACTGCGGCTGCTCGACCACCACGCCATCGACCGTTACCCAGCCTCCTTCAATGTACTGCTCGGCCTCGCGGCGGGAGCAGCCGAGCTGCTCGATGAGGCGTTTGGACAGGCGGACGGGTTCGGACATGGGGCAATTCGCAAGGCAGGGAAAGGCCTCCATTGTACCTGCCTGCAAGCGGTAGATGATGGGAATCTGTGTCAGATGCGCCATTTTGGACACATAGCGCGGCACATTCAGGCGCCGCCTCAAGGCACTGTGCGCATTAGCCTCATGTGCAGCAGAGGATAGGGCTGGCCCAGGCCGTCGGTTTCCGAACGGCCGATGACCTCGAAACCCTCATGCAGGTAGAAGCCCAGCGCTTTCGGGTTCTGTTCGTTGACGTCAAGGTACTCGGCATTCAGCTCATTGATGGCATAGCGCAGCAGGCGCTTGCCTACCCCTTGGCCGCGGTAGCCAGGTGCGACGAACAGCATGTCCACCCGCCCGTTGGCGACACCGGCGAAACCACAGATGCGCTGGCGGTCCTTGCAGCAGATCAGCATCACTGCGTCGAGGTAGCGGCGCAGCACATGTTCGCGCAGTAGCAGGATATAGCCCTCTGGCAGAAAGTCGTGGGTGGCGCGTACTGAATCCTCCCACACCTGTACCAGCTCGCTGTAGTCGCACAAGCGCGGGGTTTGCAGCGTCAGTAGCGCAGCCATGCCGGTGTTCCTCTGGGACGATAGGGAAAACATAGCAGGCCAACCACCGGTCGGCTTGTTCGCTTGGCGCTTGAGACCTGGGGAGTGACGGTCTATTAATTAAGCGTGGGAAAAAATCCCACGCAAATATAAGTTCAATCTGAAGCAAGATTACTGACCGATTTGGCGTTCTCGTGGCGAAGACCTGGAGACGGACTATGCAAATCCACCTGCTGTTCAAGAAGGCTTTACTCGCGGCTGCTGTAGCTGGCGTGTTGTCGATGTCCATTGCCTTGATCCCTGACTCGATTTCTCATGGCTCCAGTGCCTACGCTAAAGATGGCGGTGGCGGTGGCGGTGGCGGTGGCGGTGGCGGTGGCGGTGGCCACGGTGGCGGTGGAAGTGGCGGCGGCGGTGGCCACGGTGGCGGTGGAAGTGGCGGTGGCGGTGGCCACGGTGGCGGTGGAAGTGGCGGTGGCGGTGGCCACGGTGGCGGTGGAAGTGGCGGTGGCGGTGGCCACGGTGGTGGTGGAAGTGGCGGTGGCGGTGGCCACGGTGGTGGTGGAAGTGGTGGCGGCGGTGGCCATGGTGGCGGAAGCGGAAGTGGTGGCCACGGCAGCGGCGGTGACGGTGGTGGCCATGCCGGCAACAGCGGCAGTGGCCACGACGGTAATTCAAACGCTGGGCGCAGCAGCAACCATGCTGAAGCGGGTGACGATCATGGCAATCACGCGGGTGGGGAACCCGGGGATGATCATGGTAATCATGTCGGCGGTGAGCCTGGCGATGATCACGGCAATCATGTTGGTGGTGAACCTGGTGACGATCACGGCAACCATGTGGGTGGCGAACCCGGTGATGACCACGGTGTTCATGCCGGCGGCGAGGCCGGGGATGACAACAGCAGAAGCTGATTGGCGCTGACCCGAAGTGGCCCATACAAAACCCAGCGGACGGGTTTTGTATGAGCAGGTTCTGGCTTGTCTTGCCTTTATCACGTCATTTCCAATGAGCGCTGACAGCTTTTTCCTCGTCCATGCCGGGATATGATTGCGGTTTGCGTGGGATTAATTCCCGCGTCTTATACTGGGTGCCTCTGTCAAGGAATGCCCTCGATGCAATCGCCTGTCTTACCCCCGTCGATGCTGAGTGCGCTGCGGCGTGTGATGCGCCCGCTGGTGCGCCTGATGCTGCGCAAAGGGGTTACCTACACGATGTTCACCGACCTGCTCAAGGAGGTGTTCGTCGATGTGGCCCATCGCGAGTTTCGCCTGAACGACACCGCGCCAACCGATAGCCGCATCAGCCTGCTTACTGGTGTACATCGTAAAGATGTTCGGCGGCTGCGTAATGAGGGTGACACTGCAATTGCGGCCCTGCCGGATAACATCACGCTAGGTGCACAGTTGGTCAATGTATGGACCAACACCCCACCATTCTGCTCGGCACCCGGCCAGGCGAGGGCGCTTGCGCGGCTAGCCAGTGTGGGTGGCGATTGCTCATTCGACGCCCTGGTCGCCAAGGTCAGCACCGATATCCGCGGCCGGGTGGTGCTGGACGAATGGTTGCGCCTGGGCGTCGTGCGGCTCGATGAGCAGGATTGCGTGCACCTGGAAGCCCATGCATTCGTGCCACAGAAGGGTTTTGATGAAAAGGCTGCGTACTTCGGCCACAACCTGCATGACCATGCCTGTGCGGCGGTGCACAACCTCAGCGGCGAAGGCCCGCCATTTTTTGAGCGTAGCGTGCACTACGATGCCTTGAGCCCGGCCAGCGTCGAGCATTTGCGAGATGTGGTAGCCAAGGATGGCATGCAGACACTACTTGCCTTCAGCCGGCTTGCAGCAGCGTTGGAGAGTGCTGATGAGCCCGGTATCGAACAACGTCAGCGCATCACTGTCGGGCTTTATTTCTACACTGAAGCTACCGATTCCGATCCGTCGAAGACACCCGGCCCATGACTCTTCCTGTGCGCTACCTCAGTGCTGTCATGTTTGCCCTGGTTTTCGGGGGGAACCTGATGGCCCCGGCCGAGGTGGCCGCAGCGCCGGTGTGTGTCAGCCGTGACGAGATGGGTATGGCCGGTGCCGCAGGCCTGCAGTTTCCCGGCGGTATGGGCGGCACCGGTGTACGCAATGAAAATGGCGGCGTCGGTGGCACCGGTGCCCCAGTCCAGCAACGCCCGGGTGGTACAGGCGGCACAGGCGCGGTGGCGGAGGGTGTGGACGGCACCTACTTTGATCAGCGCCACGGTGATGTAGGTGGTACCGGTACGCCGATCCTGCGCCCGGGTGGTACTGGGGGTACAGGCATCGTCGGTACCATCACCGGCTTCGCCTCGATCTGCGTCAATAGCATGGAAGTGCACTATGGCAAGGACGTACCGGTGAGTGAAAACGGTGCGCCTGCCAGCAGTGGTCACCTGGCGATCGGGCAGGTGGTGGCGGTGGAGGCATTCGCCACCCAGCGCGGCCTGCAAGCGGGGCGCATTTCGATCCTCAACGTCTTCGAAGGGCCGTTGACGGCGCTGCCCAATGCCTCGGCCCCACTGCGGGTCATGGGGCAACCCGTGCGGCTGGCCGCTGGCGCGCGGGTAGCTGAAGGGTTGCGCCCGGGTGAGCCCGTGAGGGTCAGCGGCCTGCGCGATGCCCGGGGAGAAGTCGTGGCGACCCGTATCGAACGGGCACCGGGGTTGAGGGAGGCCAGCGCCATCGGCGCGGTTGATCGCACTGGCAGCCTTCAAGGGTTGAAGTTGGGTACCCGTGTGGCGCCTGCACGTGAGGTGCTGGTGCGCGGCCAGTGGACCGGGCGCCAGCTTGAAGTGGCGCAAACCCGTCCAGACCCGAGCCTGCCTTTTGCTGGTCGTGTCCAGCAGGCGGTGGTTGAAGGGCTGGTACAGCGCACACAAGCTCGGCAGTTGGTGGTTGCAGGTCTCAATGTGACATTGGGGCAGGGCACCGTAATTGTCGGTCGGCAGCCAGCGGCGTTGGCGCTTGATCAACGTGTGCGGGTGAGCGGGGTGCTCAATGGAACTCACGAGCTGCGGGCAACCCGCGTGGAATTCCAGGACGACCGTGTCGACAATTCTGACAGAAGCCAGTCGGAGCACGGAGGTGAGCATGACGGAAGCAGCTCCGGCGGCTCCAGCAGCGGTCATGGCGCAAGCGATGGGGCCAACGATCGTGATGAAAACAGCGATGATCACAGTGGGCGCAGTGCCGTTGACGGCTCCAGTGACCATGGCAGTGGTGACAAGTCGGGAGAGTCGGTACACCTCGACGCATCGGAGCAATCGACGCGTAGCAACAGTGGAAGCTCCGATCGGGTTGAGAAGGTCGAAGTCGAAAACACCGGAAAGGTCGAAAAAGTAGACAAGGTCGAGAAGCCCGAGAAAGTCGAGAAGGTCGAGAAGGTCGAGAAGGTCGAGAAGGTCGAGAAGGTCGAGAAGGTCGAGAAGGTCGAGAAGGTCGAGAAGGTCGAGAAAGTCGAGAGGGTCGAGAAAGTCGAGAAAGTCGAGAAGGTCGAGAAGGTCGAGAAGGTCGAGAAAGTCGAGAAGCCCGAGAAAGTAGAAAAAGTAGAAAAGCCTGAACGGGTCGAAAAGGTGGAGTTACCAGAGAAAGTTGAAAAGGTGGAGAGGCCGGAAAAGGCAGAGACGGTGGAAAAAGTCGAGCATCCAGAGCGATCCGGGCGTTAGCCAACTAGGCTGGGTAAGTCTGGCCATGCTTCCCGAAAGAGTACTGAGTTGCAAATGAGACCCACGCTCCCTCTGTTCGCCTGTTTGCTCTCGTGCACCTGCGTGTCGGCGCTGGCCGATACCTTCAGTGCCGCCATTGGCATGGATTATTCAAGTGGCGACTATGGTACCGGCACCACTTCGGAAATCTGGTATGTGCCGGTGGTCGGCAAGTATGAGAGCGGCCCCATGACCTACAAGGTTACCGTGCCTTGGTTGCGTATCACCAACCCCGAAGTCGGCCCCAATGGTGACCCCTTGCCCGGTGGTTGCCGAGACGTGGAAAGCGGGTTGGGTGACACGGTTGCCAGCGCCGCCTATGCACTGCTCGATGGTCGTGACGGCGGCCTGATGCTGGACCTGATCGGCAAGGTCAAATTCCCTACCGCTGATGAAGACCAGTGCCTGGGCACCGGCCAGTACGATTACACCACCCAGGTCGACATAGCCAAGGGCTTTGGCCCGGTCACCGGTTTCGCGACGCTGGGTTGGAAGAAGTTCGGTGACCCGCCCGATAGCGACTTCGATGACCCGGTATTTGCCAGTCTCGGCTTTGCCCTGCCGGTGGCGGTCGGTACTTCGGCCGGCGCCTCCTACGATTGGCGGCAGAAAGTGGTCTCGACCGGGGCGCAGATCAAGGAGCTTACCCTGTTCCTCACCCACAAGCTCAACCAGCACTGGAAAGTCCAACTCTATGCAGTCAAAGGCTTCTCGGATGCCAGCCCGGATGCCGAGGGCGGCCTGATGCTGTTTCACACATTCTGACAAAAAAGCCCCTGCGCCGGTCATTCCCTATGGAGAACGCCGGGGCAGGGGCTTTGCAGGCTTCAGCCGTTTTAGATGGGTTCAGCCCACATGTCGTACTCGTCGGCATCCACCACACGGCAACGCACTTTGTCGCCTGGCTTGAAACCATGGTCGCCATCGATGAACACGCTGCCATCGATTTCCGGTGCATCGAAGAAGCTGCGGCCAACCGAACCTTGTTCCTCGACTTCGTCGATCAGCACGTCGATTTCCTTGCCGATGCGCAATTGCAGGCGGGCAGCACTGATGGCCTGCTGGTGGGCCATGAAGCGGTCCCAGCGCTCTTGCTTGACGTCGTCCGGTACTTCGGCCAGGCCCAGGTCGTTGGCCGGGGCGCCTTCCACTGGCGAGTACTGGAAGCAGCCCACGCGGTCGAGCTGGGCTTCGGTCAGCCAGTCCAGCAGGTACTGGAAGTCTTCCTCGGTCTCGCCCGGGAAGCCGACGATGAAGGTGGAGCGGATCACCAGCTCAGGGCACTGCTCGCGCCAGTTCTTGATGCGCGCCAGGGTGCGGTCTTCGAAGGCCGGGCGCTTCATCGACTTGAGCACTTTCGGGCTGGCGTGCTGGAACGGGATGT
This sequence comes from Pseudomonas sp. CIP-10, assembly GCF_020911845.1. Taxonomy (NCBI): domain Bacteria; kingdom Pseudomonadati; phylum Pseudomonadota; class Gammaproteobacteria; order Pseudomonadales; family Pseudomonadaceae; genus Pseudomonas; species Pseudomonas sp. CIP-10. The sequence goes on from NZ_CP087160.1 coordinate 1,409,271, forward strand.
CCAGGTACGGCAGGATCTTGCCGGCAGCCATCAGCGGGATCACGTCGTCAACGTTCGGGTAAGGGTACACATAGTGCAGGCGTACCCAGGCGCCCAGGCTGCTCAGTGCTTCGCACAGCTCGAGCATGCGGGTCTTCACCGGGCGGCCGTTCCAGAAGTCGGTCTTGTACTTGACGTCGACGCCGTAGGCGCTGGTGTCCTGGGAAATCACCAGGATTTCCTTCACCCCGGCCTTGACCAGGCGCTCGGCCTCGCTCAGCACTTCACCCACCGGGCGGCTGACCAGCTTGCCGCGCATCGACGGGATGATGCAGAAGCTGCAGCTGTGGTTGCAGCCTTCGGAGATCTTCAGGTAGGCATAGTGGCGCGGGGTTAGCTTGACGCCCTGTGGCGGCACCAGGTCGATCAGCGGGTTGTGGTCCTGACGCGGCGGCACCACTTCGTGAACGGCGTTGACTACCTGCTCGTACTGCTGCGGGCCAGTGACCGACAGCACGCTTGGGTGCACGTCACGGATGCTGCCTTCTTCGACGCCCATGCAGCCGGTGACGATCACCTTGCCGTTTTCCTTGATGGCTTCGCCGATCACTTCCAGCGATTCGGCCTTGGCGCTGTCGATGAAGCCGCAGGTGTTGACCACCACCACGTCGGCGTCCTCGTAGGTGGGTACGACTTCATAGCCTTCCATGCGCAGCTGGGTCAGGATGCGCTCGGAGTCGACCAGGGCTTTTGGGCAACCCAGGCTTACGAAACCTACCTTGGGGGTGGCGGGCGTGGTGGACATGACTAACCTCGGTATTGAATACAGGTCGCCCGGCCGGAATCGGGGGCGAACTTGACGGGCGCTTTTGGCGCCTCTGATCAAAAAGTGCGCAATTCTAGCGAGCGCAAGGGCGCTTGACCAGCAGAAATACGACGAACGCTGCGCTATGCTTCGCGCCGTTGCGCCGGGGTACCTTCCAGGGCCTGGTGGCAGATTGATTACCAAGGGCCGTGAAGGCCGTTTGCGGGAGTGGTCGATGGTTCAGGCAAGCAGTCACGCTGAGGGCGGGCACGAGGGGAAGCAGGGTGCGTCACGGTCGGTGGGCCTGCTCGTGGCGGCGGTCGGGGTAGTTTATGGCGATATCGGCACCAGCCCGTTGTATACCCTCAAGGAAGTCTTTACCGGCGGCTACGGGGTGTCGGTCAACCATGATGGCGTGCTGGGGATCCTGTCGCTGATCCTTTGGTCGTTGTTGTGGGTGGTGTCATTCAAGTATGTGATGTTCATCTTGCGTGCCGATAACCAGGGGGAGGGCGGCACCATGGCGTTGACCGCTCTGGCGCGGCGGGCCACGGCGGCGTACCCGCGGCTGCGCACGCTGATGGTGATCTGTGGCTTGATCGGCGCTTCGCTGTTCTATGGCGACAGCATGATCACCCCGGCGGTGTCGGTGCTGTCGGCGGTGGAGGGCATGGGCCTGGCCTTCGATGGCATCGACCACTGGGTGGTGCCAATTTCGCTGGTGGTGCTGGTGGCGCTGTTCCTGGTGCAGCAACATGGCACTGAGAAGATCGGCAAGCTGTTTGGTCCGATCATGGTGACCTGGTTCGTGGCGCTGGGCGCGCTGGGTGTGCATGGCATCTCGCAGAGCCCGGAAGTACTCAAGGCGTTCAACCCGGGCTGGGCAGTCAACTTCTTCGTGGTGCACCCCGGTATTGGCGTGGCCATTCTGGGTGCGGTAGTGCTGGCGCTGACCGGTGCCGAGGCGCTGTACGCCGACATGGGGCACTTTGGCCGCAAGCCGATTGCCCGGGCCTGGTTCATCCTGGTGCTCCCGGCGCTGGTGCTCAATTATTTTGGCCAGGGTGCACTGCTGCTGCAAAACCCGGAGGCCGCGCGCAACCCGTTCTACCTGCTGGCGCCGGGCTGGGCGCTGCTGCCGTTGGTCGGGCTGGCCACCATGGCCACGGTTATCGCTTCGCAGGCGGTGATTTCCGGGGCCTTCTCCCTGACCCGTCAGGCCATTCAGCTGGGCTACATCCCACGTATGCAGATTCAGCACACCTCAAGCGACGAGCAGGGGCAGATCTACATTGGTGCAGTGAACTGGACGCTGATGGTGGGTGTGGTGCTGCTGGTCATCGGCTTCGGGTCCTCGGGCGCTCTGGCGGCAGCCTACGGGGTTGCGGTCACCGGTACCATGCTGATGACCACCATCCTGGTGTCCGCGGTGATGCTGCTGCTGTGGAAGTGGCCGCCGCTGCTTGCAGTGCCGATTCTGGTCGGCTTCCTGTTTGTCGACGGGCTGTTCTTCGCCGCCAATGTGCCGAAAATCGTCCAGGGTGGTGCCTTCCCCGTGTTGGCCGGTGGTGTGCTCTACCTGCTGATGAGCACCTGGAAGCGCGGCAAGCAGATTCTGGTCGAGCGCATCGATGAAGGTGCCCTGCCATTGCCATTGTTCATCAGCAGCATCCGCATTCAGCCACCGCACCGGGTCGAGGGGACTGCAGTGTTTCTGACGGCACGCTCCGATGCCGTGCCGCATGCGCTGTTGCACAACATGTTGCACAACCAGGTGTTGCACAGCCAGGTGGTGCTGCTGACTGTGGTCAGCGAAGACCGGCCGCGGGTGCCGGAACATGAGCGTTTCGAGGTGGAAGCCTATGGCGACGGATTCTTCCGTGTGTTGCTGCACTTTGGGTTCATGGATGAGCCGGACGTGCCTGCCGCGTTGAAGCTGTGTCACCTGGATGACCTCGACTTCACGCCAATGCGCACTACCTACTTCCTCAGCCGCGAGACGGTGATCGCGTCACGGCTGGAGGGGATGTCGCGCTGGCGGGGCAACCTGTTCGCGTTCCTGCTGAAAAATGCCAACGGCAACTTGCGCTTCTTCAACCTGCCGTTGAACCGGGTGATCGAACTGGGGACGCAGGTCGAGATCTGAATGGGTTTGCACAGCAAGGGTCAGGGCCGCAGAGCGGCCCTGACCCTTGTCAGTTCTGCTCAGCTACGCTGGTCTTGCCCTGGCGCGTCTCGATCTCGCCAATCAAGCGCTTGGCGAGTGCCGGGTAGTTCTCGTCGAAGTGGTGACCACCAGGCAGTTTCAGGCGTTCACCCACTGCCGTCTTTTCCGTGCAACCGCTCTCGTCGGTTTCCTCGACGCCATATACGCACACGACCTTGGACGCTGGCAGCTTGGCCATTTCCGGCCCGGTTGGCGCTTCCTGGCCTTCCTTGCCCAGCCAACCCTCGACCTCGATCTCGAAGCTGCCACTGCGCGCAAAGGCTAGCAGCACCACCGCGTCGATACGCTGCTGGTCCTCGACGGGCAGGCGGTTGTAGATTGCCGGCAGCACGTCGGCGCCGAACGAATAGCCGGTCAATACGAAGCGCTTGGTACCCCACTTCTGCCGGTAGTGATGCATTAGCTCGGAAAGGTCGGCGGCGCTTTGTTCCGGGGTCTTGTGCTGCCAGTAGTAGCGCAGCGTGTCGATGCCCACCACCGGGTAACCCAGCTTGGCCATTTCCCCGGCCACGTCGCGGTCCAGGTCGCGCCAGCCGCCATCACCAGAGAGGAACAAGGTAACCGTGTCTGTGGTTTGCCCGGCCGGCACTTCGACCACCGGGATGGCCAGTGCGTTACCGTCGCGGCCGACCAGGGCTTGGGTCAGTTGCGCCTTGAGCACTTGTGGCAAGTGGATGTCGTAGTCGCTGATGCTGGTTTCGGCGTTGGCCTGGTCGCGCACGAAGGCGGCGCTGGCGTCATCCGGGTTGTCGTTCCAGGCGACGTTCCAGTGGCCATGGGCAGCCGATTTGGGCAGCGGTGCCTGGCAGTCAGGCTGTTCGAGGGTGAAGCCCACGGAAATGGCCCGCGCCTTGTCATCGTTCTGGCTGGCCAGCCAGCGCCAGGCCTGGGTGGCACCGGGGCCGATGCCGGCGACCAAGGTCGGTTTTTCCTGCAGTTGGGTCAGCGCCTGGTCCATGGCCTGTTGCTGCTTGCTGCAGTCGCCAGGCGGCAGAATCACCTGTACCAGCTGGGCTTCACCGGCCTGGCTCAGGTCGAGCAGTTGCTTGCCCGTCAGTGCCTGGTCTTGTGGCACGCCGATGGCCACCCGGGCCTTGGGGTGCACGCCAGGGGTAACACGGGTGATGCTGGTGTCATTGATGCTCATTTGCTCCAGGCGCGCCTCGGGAGCCGGGCGCGTCCACAGCCAGAAGGCCAGCGCACCACCCAGGGCGGCCAGCAGCAGGGGAACCAGCAGGTACAACCAAAAGCGTCGGGTCATCAGCGTTTCACCAATCCAGTCAGGCCGCCTGCAATCAGGGCGGCGGTGTCGGCCAGTGCCACCAGCGGGTCAAGCCCGGCTGGCACGGCCATGTAGCGGGGTTCCCAGTCCGGCTGGAACTTGTCCTTGAAGCGTCGAAGCCCCTGGAAGTTGTAAAGCTGTTCACCACGGCGGAACACCAGCGAACCCAAGCGCTGGGTCAAGGGGGCGCCGCGCCTGGGTTGCAGGCCGGACAGCGGTACCATGCCCAGGCTGAAACGCCCGTAGTCATGGCTTTTGTAGTGCAGGATCAAGCCGATCATCATGAACTCCATGGTCAGCTTTGGCGCTTCGGGGTGCGCACGCATCAGGTCGAGGCTGGCCAGCTCGTTTCCATGGGTTTCCAGCAAGTTGGCGAAGGCTACCGGGCGGCCCTGGAAGCGAATCAGGGCTATGCGGAAGTGCTGCAGGTAGTCTGGGCTGAAGCGCCCCAGCGAGAAGCCTTTCTCGCGCACGTTTTTACCGCCGAGCCAGGCGTCGGAAATTTCCTTCAGCTCAGCCAACGGGGCGTGGCCGGGCTCATGGATCTCCAGGCTCAGGCCATCGCGTCCGCCGCGGTTCCAGGTGTAGCGCAGGTCTTTCATCTCCTTGCCTTTGGCTTCAAGGTCAAAGCGGCGCAAGTCGACCCGGGCTTCTTCACCGAGCTTCAATGCGGTCAGGCCGATGTCCATGTAGAACGGCAGGTTCTCCGCACGTACCTGGTAGAACACGGGGCGTGCGTGGTGCAGGTCGCACAGGTCGCGGAACTGCCAGATCATCTCGGCGCGTTCCTGGGCCGGGCCTATCGGGTCGTACAGCGCCACCAGGCTGCGGCCGCGCCGGGCGTACATGAGGAACGCGTTACCACGCGGGTGGAACAGCAACGCCTTGTCGCCAGTCAGCGCCAAGCCGCCGTCGGGTTGGTCGGAGGCCTGCAGGATGCGGTTGGCGCGTTGCAGCTCTTCTTCATCGGGCAGGTGGATCACGGGCGGCGCTGTGCGCAGCAGCCACGTCAGTGCCACGGCAGCCAGCAGCAAGGCACTGCCCATGGCGGCGCGCAGGCCGCGTGGCGCGTCGGCATCGAGGGTGAACTGCCACCACAGCTGATGGCTGTAAGGCACATCCTGGTAGGCGAACAGCAGAAGCCACACTGATGCGCCCACCGTACAGGCGCTGGCCACCAGGAAAACCGGTGAGAAGGGCAGCTCCAGCAGTCGGCTGGGGCGATAGAACGAGCGGCGGAACAGTGCGAGCAGGGCGGCGGTAAAGGTCAGCAGGCAAGCCTCTTCCCAGTCAAAGCCCTTCAACAGCGACAGCAGGGCGCCGACCAGCAACAGCACGGTGGTCAGTAGCCAGGCGGCGGACAGGCGCCGGCGTAGGCCTTGGGCCAGCAGCAGGCATAGCACACCGATCAGGCTGGCGCCGAAATGAGAGGCGTCGATCAGCCGGTGTGGCACCAGGAAACCCATATGCTCCAGGCGCGTATCTATCTCGGGCGTGGCACCGGAAAAAAGCAGCACCACGCCGGACAGGAACACCAGAATCGACAGGATCGGTGCGGCCAGACCTGAAGCGGCCTTGATGGCCTGTTGCGCAAACAGCAGGCGTCGGGCTTCATTGGCCAGCAGCAACACGCAGGCCAGCAGCAGTGGCAGCACCACATAGATCAGCCGGTACAGCAGCAAGGCAGCCGCCAGCGGTGCGGCACCGAGCTGGTCGGCAAAGGCCGCCAGCAGGATCGCTTCGAACACCCCGACGCCGCCCGGTACGTGGCTGAGCACGCCCGCAGCCAAGGCCAGCAGGTACACCAGCACGAACGCGCCGAAAGGAGGGGCTTCGGGCAGCAACAGGTAGAGCACGGTGGCCGCCGCCGCCACATCCAGCGCGGTTATCAGCAATTGCAGGGCCGCCAGGCGTGCATCCGGCAGGCGAAGTGTGCGCCGCCCCAGTTGAACGAGCAGGTTATTGGCCGCCGGTTGCTCGGCCAGGCGTCGGCGGTACAAGCCAATTACCAGTAAGGCAGACACCACCAGCACGGCGCTGGCAACAGCTGCCAGCAGGCCGGGCGCCAACCCGAGCGCTGTCGAGGCCGCCGGCAGGTTGCTCAATGTCGCCAAGGCGGCCAGGGGCGGCAGCGCGCAGCCCAGTGACAGGCTGGCAAACACGGTCATGCGTGCGACTTCGCCAGCACCAAGCCCTTGCCGTGCGTACAGGCGATAGCGAACCGAGCCGCCAGAGAGCATCGACAGGCCGATGGCGTTGCCGATGGCAAAGGCGCTGAAGCCGCCCAGTGCCAGGCTGCGTGCTGGCAGTTTCACGCCCGCATAGCGGCTGGCCGACCACTCGTAGCCCAGCAGGATCACAAAGCCGATCACCGTTGCCAGCAAGGCGCCCAGCAATGACTGGGTGGGCACGCTGAGCATGGCATCGTGCAAGGCATAGATGTCCAGCTCGCTCAGCAGGTGGCGGCAGGCAATCAAGGCCATCGTGAACAGTAACAGGGTCACCATCAGGCCTATGGGCTGGCGGTAGCGACTCAGGCGTTCGAGTAGGGGCAGGCGCTGCACAGCACCGGGTAGCGCCGTAGCGAGTGGCACCGGAGGTTCGGGATTGTGCGAAGTCATGAGTTGCCCCGGGCATGCAGCGCGAGGTGAAGGAAAGGTGCGGCCAAGTGAAAGTCCCTTAGGAAAACGTATCCAATGTTACTCCGGCCTCAGGCGTTTGCAGCGGCTTGGCAGGGTTAAAGATAGTTCATCCTGGGCACGACATCTCAAGCCTGCGGGTTGGCATGAGGGGAGGGAAAATCGAGGCGACGAAAATCAGGGAGGTATAAAGCAACAAACCCCGCGCTGCTTTTACACAGGCGGGGTTTGTTCTGACGAATATGGTTGCGGGAGCCGGATTTGAACCGACGACCTTCGGGTTATGAGCCCGACGAGCTACCAGGCTGCTCCATCCCGCGTCAGTGGGGCGGATTCTACAGCGTGTGGTTTGTATGTCAAGCGCTAGGCTTTGATTTTTCGACGTTTTTTCGCAAATGCTTATCAGCGGGCAAAGAAAAAGGCCACTGTGTTAACAGTGGCCTTTTCTTGAATCTGGTTGCGGGAGCCGGATTTGAACCGACGACCTTCGGGTTATGAGCCCGACGAGCTACCAGGCTGCTCCATCCCGCGTCAGTGGGGCGGATTCTACAGCGTGTAGTTTATATGTCAAGCGCTAGGCTTTGATTTTTCGAGGCTTTTTCGGAAAAGCTTTTTAACGGTGTCTAGTCCTGAAATAGGTTTACACCTGTTCAGGTAGGCCGACAGGCCTCAAAACGCCCGATGCACCGCATCGGGCGTTTTGTTTTTCAGGGCCATATGAGGCCGTTCTGTATTGTAAATCTGCACTGCCTCGTCAACCATCTGCCTCGCTTGTTCCAGATCTTCAGGGCTACTCAACAGCAGCTCCATCTTGAGGATTCCGTTGATTCGCTCGGCCAGCGCGTTCTGGTAGCAGTCATACCCATCAGTCATGGAGCACTGAACGCCGTGCCGTTGATGTAGTGACTGGTATAGCGCCGAGCAATATTGGATTCCTCGATCCGAATGGTGGACTAATGGCTGGCGACGACGGCGCTTTCGTAATGCCTGCTTGAAGGCTTGCGCCACTGACTCGGCATGCAGGCTTTCATGGACGTGGTGGCCAACAATCTTCCTGGAGTACGCATCCGTTACCAGGCTCAGGTACAGCGGGCCCTTGCGTGCGGGCAGGTAAGTAATGTCGGCAACCCAGACGTGCTCCGGCCTTGTCGGAACGATCTGACTTGGGCCGGGTTTGAGTAAATTGGGATGGCGGTAGAAGCGATGAAAGCTTTGTGTTGTCTTGTGATAGGCCCGCTTAGGCAGCACTAGCAAACGGCGCTCTCCCAAGACCTGGAACAGCCTATCTCGGCCGACCTGGAATCGTCTGTCAGGTTGGCAATGCAGCAGATAGTGCAGCTTGCGTGTGCCCAGACGAGGCTGGCGTATCCGGATCTGCTGTACAAACTCAACCACCCGGTCTGCCTGGCGTTCTTTGCCATCAGCAACTCGATTGCGTTTGTAGTAAGCCTGTCGACTGATGCCTAGAAACTGACAAGCCCTGGCAATGCTCAGTCCTGCGACTTGACCTTGCGTGAGGACTTGCCGGATCGCTTTTTTACGACCGAGACACCATAGTCATTTTTCAGAACATCAACGACCGTCTCAAAGAATTGGGCCTTCTGGCTCATCAGCTCAAGCTGCTGCTCAAGCTCTTTGATCCGCTGCTCTGGAGTGAGCGTTTTGGGGTCAGACATCGCGCAGCTCCTCTCGTCGCGGATCGAGGCCCCCTGGCTCCAATCCTGCCGACCGTGCTTACGCAACCATACCAGAACCGTCGAGCGACCCTGGATGCCATACCGCATCTGGGCCTGCTTGTAGGTCAGTTCGCCTTTTTCTATCTGATCAACCACCGCCAATTTAAAAGACAGTGAGTAATCACGCTGTGTGCGCTTTACACCTTGCTCCATCAGACTCTCCGGAAATTCGGGATGGGAGGTGTAAACCTTATTCAGGACGGGACACGGGCAAAGAAAAAGGCCACTGCGTTAACAGTGGCCTTTTCTCGAATCTGGTTGCGGGAGCCGGATTTGAACCGACGACCTTCGGGTTATGAGCCCGACGAGCTACCAGGCTGCTCCATCCCGCGCCTGTGAGATCGAATTCTACGGATTTACGCACTGATGTCAAGCAATTGTTTTGGAAAAACCTTTTTTGTTCAAACCCTTAGCGCTTCATAACAGTGTACAGCTCAGTCACGGCGGGGCTTTCAGGCCGATTATCGTGTAGCAAAGCAGGTGAGCTGTTTCAGAGGAGGGCGCATGCGATACTATCTGTATGAATTTACAGTGCTGACGGTCGTCCATGTCCTTGCGCAAGATCATCCACGTCGACTGCGATTGTTTCTACGCTGCGATCGAGATGCGTGATGACCCGCGCCTGGCCGGTCGCCCCATGGCGGTGGGGGGCTCGCCCGACCATCGCGGGGTAATCGCCACCTGCAACTATGAAGCGCGTGCCTATGGCGTGCGCTCGGCCATGTCATCGCGGCATGCGCTGAAGCTCTGCCCCGATCTGTTGATCGTCAAGCCGCGCTTCGAGGCCTACCGTGAGGCCTCGCGGGAAATCCACACGATCTTTCGCGACTACACAGAGCTCATCGAGCCTTTGTCCTTGGACGAAGCCTATCTGGATGTCAGCGACAGCCAGTGGTATTCGGGCAGCGCCACGCGCATTGCCGAGGATATACGCCGGCGTGTTGCCCGCACCCTGCATATCACCGTGTCGGCTGGCGTGGCGCCTAACAAGTTTCTGGCCAAGATCGCCAGTGACTGGCGCAAACCCAACGGGCTGTTCGTGATTACCCCAAATGAAGTGGAAACGTTCGTTGCAGCCTTGCCGGTGGCCAGGTTGCATGGGGTGGGTAAGGTGACGGCCGACAAACTGACGCGGCTGGGCATCGAAACCTGCCTGCATTTGCGTGAGTGGTCACGGCTGGCATTGGTGCGCGAGTTCGGCAGTTTTGGCGAGCGGTTGTGGGGGTTGGCGCGGGGGATCGATGAGCGTGCAGTGCATAACGACAGCCGACGCCAGTCGGTGAGTGTGGAAAACACCTACGACACCGACCTGCCAGACCTGGCGAGTTGCTTGGCGCGGCTGCCAGATCTGCTGGCTAGCCTGAACGAACGCATCGCTCGAATGGACAGCAGTTACCGGCCAGACAAGCCGTTCGTCAAGGTCAAGTTCCATGACTTCAGCCAGACCACCATGGAGCAAGCCGGGGCCGGCCGGGACCTGGAGAGTTATCGGCAATTGCTGGGGCAGGCGTTCGCCCGTGGCGGCAAGCCGGTACGCTTGCTAGGGGTAGGGGTGAGGTTGCGTGACTTGCGGGGCGCACATGAACAGCTGGAGCTGTTCCCGCCTAAATGAAAGGGGCTGCAATGCAGCCCCTTCTATTAATGCACGCCTGGATCCGCCACCAACCGGCCAGTGGCCTTGGTCAGCGACTGCAGGAACTCCTGTTGCAGCTCCGGATCGTTGCGGGTCAGCTCGATCAGGCTCTGTTCCATTTCACTGGCTTCCTCTTCAAGGCCCAGTTCGGACAGGCGCTTGACCCGGTGCACCCACTGGCCGACATCATCGTCTTCGAGGTCATCGAAGATCAGCTCATGGGCTTCGAGCAGCTTATTGCGCAGGGTAGCGCTGACCAACAGGCTGGCATCGCCTCGTACCGCATTGTCCTCGTCAAGTACTTGCAGGTGCAGGGTGCCAACGTGGTTGAGGTTTTGCTCGGAGAACGGGCTGTCGAGCAGGTTCAGGCGCAGCACGCCGTTGCGGTCCGTGGTCAGCTCGTGGGTCATCTTGCCGGCCTTGACCTCGACCAGGCGCTCGCTCCAGGGCAGGCTGGTGGATTCCTCTCGCTGGCCTTTCTGCACTTCGCTGATCCCGGCCAGGTTCTGCTGGGCGCGGCCGTTGGATGGCACGTTCATGAACGGATTGAGCCCATCCACGCCATAGCTGAGCCAGTCGTGGGTGATACTTTGCGGCAGGTTGCCCAAGGCGAAGACGTTGACCACATTGGCGCCGACACCCGCCACCACGGCCACTGCACCCAGCGGGATCTCGTAGATCTCCCGCCAGGGTTGGTAAGGCGTGTAGCGGTCATAGCGACGGGTCACTTCGAATTCGGTCACTTCGAAGCGCTTTTGCTCATGCACGCGCACACGTCGCTGCGGAAGCTCCATCACCTTCGGCTCGCCGACATCGATCTGCAGGGTGTGCTCGAGCAGTTTGCGCTCGACGCGCTCCTCATGGTCGCTGCGCTGGGACATCTGGTTGGCGCAGCCGCTGACGAGCAGGGCGCCGCACAGTGCGGCGCCCCCAAGGGTAAAGGTACTTCGCTTGTACATGATCACTCGTGCATTGGTTATCAGCGGCGAACGCGGGCCTGCAGGAAGGCCAGCACTTCATTGAGCGGCAACGCCTGGGCGTCCTGCTCGGTGCGGTGCTTGTACTCCAGGTTGCCTTCGGCCAGGCCGCGATCGCTGACGACGATGCGGTGTGGGATGCCAATCAGCTCCATGTCGGCAAACTTGATGCCTGGGCTGGTCTTCTTGTCGCGGTCGTCCAGCAGCACTTCGAAGCCGGCAGCAGTCAGTTCGGCGTACAGCTTGTCGGTTGCCTCACGGACCACCTCGGTTTCATAGCGCAGCGGTACCAGAGCGATCTGGAACGGGGCCAGGGCGTCGTTCCAGATGATGCCCTTGTCGTCATAGCTCTGCTCGATGGCCGCGGCGACCACGCGGGAAACGCCGATGCCGTAGCAGCCCATCGACAGAACCACCGGCTTACCGTTCTCGCCCAGTACCTGGCATTTCAATGCCTCGCTGTACTTGGTACCCAGCTGGAAGATGTGGCCCACTTCGATGCCGCGCTTGATCACCAGGGTGCCCTGGCCGTCCGGGCTTGGGTCGCCTTCGACCACGTTACGCAGGTCGGCAACCTGTGGCACCGGCAGGTCGCGTTCCCAGTTGACGCCGAAGTAGTGCTTGTCGTCGATGTTGGCGCCAATGCCGAAGTCGCTCATCAGGGCAACCGAGCGGTCGATGATGATTTCCAGTGGCAGGTTGAGCGGGCCGAGCGAGCCGGCGCCGGCGCCAATGGCGTCGCGCAGTTCGGCTTCGGTGGCCATGACCAGCGGGTCGGCAACCTGTTCCAGCTTGGTGGCCTTGATTTCGTTCAGTTCGTGGTCGCCACGGACGATCAGGGCAATCAGCTTGCCCTCTTCGGCACCGCGTACGATCAGGGTCTTGACGGTCTTTTCGATCGGCAGGCCGTGGTTTTCCACCAACTGGGCGATGGTCTTGGCGTTCGGGGTGTCGACCAGGCGTAGCTCCTCGGTAGGGGCAGGGCGCACGGTTTCACGCGGGATAGCCTCGGCTTTCTCGATGTTGGCGGCATAGTCGGAGCTGTCGCTGAAGATCACGTCGTCTTCGCCGGACTCGGCCAGCACGTGGAACTCGTGCGAGTAGCTGCCACCGATCGAGCCGGTATCGGCCTGCACAGGGCGGAAGTCCAGGCCCAGGCGGGTGAACACATTGCTGTACGCCTGGTGCATGCGGTCGTAGGTTTCCTGCAGGGAAGCCTGGTCGGCATGGAACGAGTAGGCGTCCTTCATGATGAACTCGCGGCCACGCATCAGGCCGAAGCGCGGGCGGATTTCGTCACGGAACTTGGTCTGGATCTGGTACAGGTTGAGCGGCAGCTGTTTATAGCTGGACAGCTCGTTACGGGCCAGGTCGGTGATCACTTCTTCGTGGGTAGGACCGACGCAGAAGTCACGCTGGTGGCGGTCTTTCAGGCGCAGCAGCTCAGGGCCGTATTGCTCCCAGCGACCGGATTCCTGCCACAGCTCGGCGGGCTGGATGCTCGGCATCAGCACCTCCAGGGCGCCGGCGGCGTTCATTTCCTCACGCACCACGGCTTCGACCTTGCGCATTACCCGCAAGCCCATCGGCAGCCAGGTGTACAGGCCGGAGGCCAGTTTGCGGATCATGCCGGCACGCAGCATGAGCTGATGGCTGATGACCACTGCGTCGGCAGGGGTTTCTTTCTGGGTGGCGAGCAAATATTGACTGGTGCGCATGGTTAGCCGTGTCGATTGCCTAAGACGTTGAAATAGCCCCGCATTGTACGGGGGGGAAACGAAGGCGTACAGGATGCCCCAGGGCGTGACACTTGTCAGCCAAGAAAAAGCCCGGCGTATTTGCCGGGCTTTTTCAGGTGCGGGGCACTGCAAGCCAGGCTTACAGGATGCTCAGCGGGTACTCCACGATCAGGCGCAGTTCGTCGATCGATGGGGAATCGTAGTAGACACCATCGGAAGAACGGTAGGTGGCTTGACGCACGCGGAAGCTCAGGTCTTTCGCCGGGCCTTCCTGCAGCACGTACTTGATGTCGACGTCGCGTTCCCATTCTTTGCCGTTGGTGGTGCCGGCGACGTTGGCGTCGGAACCGCGTACATAACGGGTCATGAAGGTCAGGCCTGGAATGCCGTATTCGGCAAAGTTCAGGTCGTAGCGAGCCTGCCAGGATTTCTCGTCTTCGGCGTTGAAGTCGGAGCGGGCCACGGAGTTGGCCAGGAAGATGGTGCCGCCACCGTCGATACCATAGCCATAGTCGCCGTCACCGGTGACTTTCTGGTAGGCCAGGGTGAAGGTGTGAGCGCCGATGTTGTAGGCGCCCGACAGGCTGAACGCGCGGTTGTCCAGCTTCTCGCCATCGAATGCGCGGTACTCGGCAGAGCCTTCGCTCTTGGTGTCATAGATGTTGAAGTCGAACACCAGGCCTTGATTGTCGGAGATTGGCAGCGCCCAGTTGACGTTGGCGTAGTATTTGCGCCAGTAGTCTTCAACCTTCGAGTAGTACAGGCTGGTGCTGAGGTTGTCGGTGAAGGCGTAGGTGCCGCCGACCACGTTGGCTTCCTTCAGGCCGAAGCTGTCGCGGTTGGTTTGTTCCTGGGCAGTCAGGCTGGTGAAGTGACCAGCGTGCAGGGTCAGCCCTTCGATCTCGTTGCTGGTGATCAGGGTGCCCTGGGCGATTTCTGGCAGCAGGCGGCTGTCATCGGTGGCGAAGACCGGCAGCGCGGTGAACTGGTCACCCACTTTCAGCACGGTGTCGGAGATGCGGAATTTGACCGCGCCGCCGCCCTTGGAGTAGTCATCCTGCGAACGGCCGTCGGAACCGGTCGGGAACAGGCCGGTACCGGCACGGCCCTTGCCGCTGTCCAGTTTCAGGCCGAGCATGCCGATGGCGTCGACACCTACACCCACGGTGCCTTGGGTGAAGCCGGACTCGAAGGTGCCGACGAAGCCCAGGCCGGTTTCTTCGCGACGGCTCTGACCGCCTTCGTTGTTGCGGAAGTCACGGCTGAAATACAGCATGCGGGTCTTGACGCTCAGCTTGCTGTCTTCGATGAAACCTTTGGACTCGTCCTGTGCCGAGGCCATTGCCAACTGCGAGGTCCCTGCCGAAACGGCCAGGGCGATCATGCTCCACTTCATCACGCGCATCGTGATTTGCTCCTTTGGTTTTTAGGAAGAGTACCGCTGCGTCCAAGTCTTTTAGTTATATGGGGCAGCTCTTTCTTGTTATGTCGGCGAAAATGTATAGCACGCAGACTGTTGTTGGCGATATGGCTATAAGCACTCTTTGCGGAACTTTTTCACCGTGTCGCTTTTAAGTATTTCCATGTCGCAAATCACGCCCCGGTTCAGGGGCCGTATAACCTCAGCGCTGTTCCTGTCACCGTAATGAATCGGTAACTGCCGATTCCGGATGAGGAAACTCCCTGGTAACCCATGTCGCTGTTGTTATTTGTCGCGTACAGCTGCCACTGCAGGTGTCGTGCCGACTTGGCGTGAAGGGAATGCAACAAGCGTGCTCAAAATTCGCAACAGTTCATGAAATTTTCACAAAACCTGCTACCGAGGGTCGGAAAGTGCCGTAAATGCGGGACGAAGGCGGCGTGAGTGATTTTTGGGATCGAGAATCATTAAAATTTAAAAACCTGCCATTAGAGTCAAGGTGTTACCGCAACTTGTTCATCCGGCGTCGTTTGTGGGGTGGTCAGTGTGGGGAGGGCGGGCAGGTGGCCTCATTTTGGTGCGAAAAGTAGCGCTGTGTTACCGGGAGTGTGCAAGGTATCCTTGCTGGCCTGTTTTCCGCCTGAAGCGGGATGGTATTGCCTGAAGGAGATATGCCGTGTTCGTCCTCGATTCGCGTTTGCAGCAGGATTCGCTGGTGTTGGGAGAGTTTTCGCTGTGCCAGTTGCTGCTGAGCAAGGATGCCAATTACCCATGGTTCATTCTGGTGCCCAAGCGCGCTGGTGTCAGTGAGCTGTTCGAGCTGGATGCGGCAGAGCAACAGCAGTTGTGGCAGGAAACCACCTTGTTGGCAGAAGCGCTGAAGGCCAGCTATGGGGCCGACAAGATGAACGTGGCTACCTTGGGCAACGTGGTCAGCCAGTTGCACATGCATGTGATCGTGCGCCAGCGCGACGACGCCGCGTGGCCGGCACCGGTATGGGGCAAGTGTGCGCCTGTGGGCTACACCGATGATCAACTGCAAGCCGTTCGCCTGCGCCTGCGCGGGCTACAACTTGCTGGTTACCAAGAGGCCTGAGATGACACTGGAAATGCGGATGGTCGAACTGGAAACCCGTCAGGCGTTTCAGGATGACGCTATCCAGGCGCTGAATGACGTGGTGGTGGAGCAAGCGCGTGTGATCGAGCGGCTGCAATTGCAGATGGCCGAGCTGATCAGGCGCCATGAAGAGATGGTTGGCCAGTATGGCAGCGAAGGGGAAGAGGCCCCGCCTCCTCATTATTGAGTTGTTCCCGGCTGCTATCGCCGGCAAGCCAGCCCCCACAGGTGTGATGCTGCCTTCAGGTGCAGCACGGCCCTTGTGGGCGTTGGCTTGCCGTTGATAGCGTCGGCCGGTCAGCCGTTGGTCAGCGGCGGGTTACTGCAACCACGTCTTCGGCCTGCAGGCCCTTGTCGCGGTGCATCACCGAAAACTCCACGCGCTGGCCTTCGACCAGAATGCGGTGGCCCTCGCCGCGGATGGCCCGAAAGTGCACGAAAATGTCATCACCCGAGTCTCGGGAGATAAAACCAAAGCCTTTCGATGTGTTGAACCATTTGACGGTGCCGGTATCACGGTTGCCGGCATCTTGTGCCACGTGTTGACTGCCGCGTGCCTTGCGCGGGCTGCGGGCAAAGCCCACGGCCAGATGCAGGGCCACGGCCAGCGCCGCACACACCAGGGCTGCCAGGTTGCCCATTTCCGGGCGGGCCAGTAGCGTCAGGGTCTGCAGCACGACGGCGACCACCAGCAGGGCGCAGGCCAGGTGCTGCAGTTGTTGCCGCGCGCCGCGATGATACAGCGGCACGACCGGGGCCAGCACCAGATTGAGCAGGCCGAGAAGGGCCAGGTAGACCGCGTCGGGTTGCTGCAGGAAGGGTGTCGCATCGGTTTTCAGGCTGGGTATGAGCGATAGCAGCAAAGCTGCGACGCCCGTCACCAGATGGACGATCTTGAACATGGGGTTGGCTCACTGTTGATAAGGCCGATCACAGGAAGAGCTGGCAGCACGGTGCGCATGAGATATAGAGCGCGAACACGTGGCAGGCCAGCCTATGCACCCGGCAATGACAGTCCGCACGGGTGGCACAGTGCCTATTTAACAGTAAAGCCACAGCCTACTCAAACCGCGGGCCGCCCAGTGGCGATGTATTGCGCCATGTCACATGCGGGATGCGACAAGTGTTGCTACAGTGGTCGGCGCCCGCTTGAGTCTCAAGCCTTATGGAAAGGGGAGCTTCATGGCAATCGATATCGGTATCAGTGAAGAAGATCGCAAGTCCATCGTCGATGGGCTGTCCCGCCTGTTGTCGGATACCTACGTGCTGTATCTGAAAACCCATAACTTTCACTGGAACGTCACCGGCCCGTCGTTCCGCACCCTGCACCTGATGTTCGAAGAGCAGTACAACGAACTGGCGCTGGCAGTCGATTCGATCGCCGAGCGCATCCGTGCCTTGGGCTTCCCGGCACCGGGTTCGTATGCATTTTATGCACGGCACTCGTCGATCAAGGAGGAGGAAGGCGTCCCCCCGGCAGATGAGATGATCCGCCAGTTGGTTCAGGGGCAGGAGGCCGTGGTACGCACTGCGCGCAGCATTTTCCCTGTGGTGGACAAGGTCAGTGACGAGCCGACCGCCGACCTGCTGACACAGCGCATGCAGGTACACGAGAAAACCGCCTGGATGCTGCGGGTACTGCTCGACGGCAAGTAACCGTTGCTCAAGGCGGAAAGCTTGCGCAACCTCTGTGGGAGCGGGCACGCCCGCGAACACCGGCGCAGCCTGTGCCCAACCATTCATCGGCAGCCGCCTGCCAGGTGCAGTGCGTTATACCTTGGTCGACGGGCACCTCTGCCACGAGGCCTGAGTAACCCCTGTGGGAGCGGCCTTGTGTCGCGATAGGGCCGCAAAGCGGCCCCAGCAATCTATGCATGATGCCGAGATCCTGGGGCCGCTGCGCGGCCCTATCGCGACGCAAGGCCGCTCCCACAGGCTCCGCCTGGCAATCCGGTATTTGCGAAGGAACATTTTGCCGCTGCTTTAAGCTCGCCCGTCAGCGCTTCATAGGCCACCTGGTACCTGTGACGAGGAAGTGTGGCGCATGATGCAAGCGAGCAAACGTATGGCTGGCCAGGGCAGTTGGCCAGGAAAACAGTGCATCGACCCGTTCAAGGCGGACTTCGACATGTTGCAGACGCAACCGGTGTCACGTTCGGTGCGGCTCAACGGCTTTTCTACCTGTTTGCGCCTGGAGGCTGTCTACTGGGGTATCCTTGAGCGCATCGCTGCCGCCAACCGTTGTTCGGTCAGTGCGGTGTTGTCCTACGTGGACCGTGAAGTGCACCTGCGCCAGGGCGGAGTGCGCAACTTCAGCGGGCTGATCCGGGTAATCTGCGTGGCGTGGCTGCAGGACCCGCCAAGTGTGCGCTGATCGCCAGGCGGGCTGCGCAGTGCTTGCTAACCATATATAATCCCGCTTTTTGCTGCCCCCCGGCAGCCAGCGTTATGGTTGACGAGAGACACCCATGCCCCTTTATGACTATCAATGTGCGTCCTGCGAGCACCGCATGGAAGTGCTGCAGAAGATCAGCGCCGCGCCGCTGACCGATTGCCCGGCCTGTCAGGCGCCGGCACTGAAAAAGCTGCTGTCGGTGCCAGGCTTTCGCCTGAGCGGTAACGGTTGGTACGAAACCGACTTCAAGACCGGGGCGAAAAAGAATCTGGCAGGCGGCGACAAGGCCGACTGAGTTGAATGCTGTGACCGGGTCTTGCAGTATTAGCCCTCCGGGCGGCCAAGGCCTCCACCGAATACACGAATCACGAGAAGCGAAACCACCATCATGATGCGCAGCCATTATTGCGGCCAACTGAACGAGAGCCTGGACGGCCAGGAAGTCACCCTTTGCGGCTGGGTCCATCGTCGCCGCGACCACGGCGGGGTGATCTTCCTCGACATCCGTGACCGCGAAGGCATGGCCCAGGTCGTGTTCGACCCGGATCGCGCCGAAACCTTCGCTGCCGCCGACCGTGTGCGCAGCGAATACGTCGTGCAGATCACCGGCAAGGTCCGCAAGCGTCCTGAAGGTGCAGTGAATGCCAACATGGCATCCGGTGCCATCGAGATCCTCGGCTACCAGCTGAACGTGCTCAACGAAGCGGAAACCCCGCCGTTCCCCCTGAACGAATACTCCGACGTCGGCGAGGAAACCCGCCTGCGTTACCGCTTCATCGATCTGCGTCGCCCGGAAATGGCCGACAAGCTGCGCCTGCGCTCGCGCATCACCAGCAGCATCCGTCGCTTCCTCGACGAAAACGGCTTCCTCGACGTCGAAACCCCGATCCTCACCCGAGCCACGCCGGAAGGCGCGCGCGACTACCTGGTGCCAAGCCGTACCCACGCCGGTAGCTTCTTCGCCCTGCCGCAATCGCCACAGCTGTTCAAGCAGCTGCTGATGGTCGCTGGCTTCGACCGTTACTACCAGATCGCCAAGTGCTTCCGTGACGAAGACCTGCGTGCCGACCGTCAGCCGGAATTCACCCAGATCGACATCGAGACCAGTTTCCTCGATGAAAGCGAGATCATGGGCCTGACCGAAAGCATGATCCGCAAGCTGTTCAAGGAAGTGCTCGACCTGGAATTCGGCGAATTCCCGCACATGACCTTCGAAGAGGCCATGCGCCGCTACGGCTCCGACAAGCCAGACCTGCGTATTCCGCTGGAGCTGGTTGACGTTGCCGACCAGCTGAAGGATGTCGACTTCAAGGTGTTCGCCGGCCCGGCCAACGATCCGAAGTGCCGCGTTACCGCCCTGCGTCTGCCAGGTGGTGCCAGCATGCCGCGCAGCAAAATCGACGAGTACACCAAGTTCGTCGGTATCTACGGTGCCAAGGGGCTGGCCTACATCAAGGTCAACGAGCGCGCCAAGGGCGTCGAAGGCCTGCAGTCGCCGATCGTCAAGAACATCCCTGAGGCCAACCTCAACAACATCCTCGATCGCGTTGGCGCCGTAGACGGTGACATCGTGTTCTTCGGTGCCGACAAGTTCAAGGTGGTCAGCGAAGCCCTGGGTGCGCTGCGTATTCGTCTGGGTCACGACTTCGAGCTGCTGACCTGCGAGTGGGCGCCGATGTGGGTCGTCGACTTCCCAATGTTCGAAGAGAACGAAGACGGCAGCTTCACTGCATTGCACCACCCGTTCACCGCGCCGAAGTGCACCCCGGAGGAGCTCGAGGCCAACCCGGCCACTGCCCTGTCCCGTGCCTACGACATGGTGCTGAACGGTACCGAGCTGGGTGGCGGTTCGATCCGTATCCACCGTAAAGAGATGCAACAGGCGGTATTCCGTCTGTTGGGTATCGAGGCAGAAGAACAGGAAGAGAAGTTTGGCTTCCTGCTCGACGCTCTGAAGTTCGGGGCACCGCCTCACGGTGGCCTGGCGTTCGGTCTGGACCGTCTGGTCATGCTGATGACCGGCGCTCAGTCGATCCGTGAAGTGATCGCGTTCCCGAAAACCCAGAGCGCCGCATGCGTCATGACCCAGGCCCCTGGCATGGTCGACGCCAAGGCCCTGCGCGAGCTGCACATCCGACTGCGCGAACAGACCAAGGTCGAGTAAGCAGTCCCCGGGCGCATCCACATGGATGCGCCTTTGCGTTTCGACGCAGGTATTTTCCCGTCCCGCCCCGTCATGGGGCGGGGCTGTTTGTGATTCAAAGGATTCGGAGTCGTTATGGCTGGTCATTCCAAGTGGGCGAACATCAAGCACCGCAAAGAGCGCCAGGATGCCAAGAGGGGCAAGGTCTTCACCAAGTGGATCCGCGAACTGACGGTCGCTGCCAAGCAGGGTGGCCCTGATCCGGCATCCAACCCGCGCCTTCGCCTGGCGCTGGACAAGGCGTTGGGCGCCAACATGAGCCGCGACATCATCGATCGTGCCGTGGCCCGTGGTGCTGGCACCAATGAAAGCGACAATGTCGAAGAGCTTAGCTACGAAGGTTACGGCCCGGGTGGCGTGGCGATCATGGTCGAAGCCATGACCGACAACCGCAACCGTACCGCCGCGGCCGTGCGCCATGCCTTCACCAAGTGTGGCGGCAACCTGGGTACTGACGGTTCTGTGGCCTACCTGTTCGAACGCAAAGGCCAGATCAGCTTTGCCCCGGGCGTGGAAGAGGACGCGTTGATGGAAGCGGCAATGGAAGCCGATGCCGACGACGTGGTCGCCAACGACGACGGCTCCTTCGACGTGTTCACCTCGTTCAACAGCTTCTATGCCGTGCGTAATGCCTTGGAAGAGGCTGGCTTCAAGGCCGCTGACGCGGAAATCGTCATGCAGCCGACCACCAGCGCCGAACTCGACCAGGACGGTGCCGAAAAGGTGCTCAAGCTGATCGACATGCTCGAAGACCTGGATGACGTGCAGAACGTTTACTCCAACGCCCAGATTTCCGATGAGATCATGGAAAACCTCGGCTAAGGTGATTTGGCATTTTGTGCCAACTCTGAGCGTTTGATAGCGCCTGTGCCGGCCCTTTCGCGGGTAAACCCGCTCCTACAGGTATTACGCCCATTTCAAATGTGGTGCAGTACCTGTAGGAGCGGGTTTACCCGCGAAAGGGCCGGCGCAGTTTGTAGAGATGCATCATTTTTTCGACGGGCTTTATGACTCTGATTCTAGGTATCGACCCCGGCTCGCGCATCACCGGCTATGGCGTGGTACGCCAGACCGCCCGTGGTTGCGAGTACGTGGCGTCGGGCTGCATCCGCACCGGCAGCGGTGAGCTGCACGAGCGGCTGCAGATTGTTTTTCGTGGTGTCAGTGAAATCATTGCTCAGCACGGCCCGGTGACCATGGGCATCGAACGGGTGTTCATGGCCCGCAACGCCGATTCGGCGCTCAAGCTTGGCCAGGCACGTGGCGCGGCTATCGTCGCCGCCGCCGAGGCCGGCCTGGAGATCGCCGAGTACAGCGCCACCCAGGTCAAGCAGGCCGTGGCCGGCACGGGGGGGGCCAACAAGGAGCAGGTGATGATGATGGTCATGCACCTGCTGAAATTGACGCAAAAACCGCAGATCGACGCTTCCGATGCCCTTGCCATCGCCCTGTGCCACGCCCACACCCGCTCCAGCCTGGTGCCGCATGGCTTGAGCACAGCGCGGCGACGCGGCGGGCGCTTGCGTCTGTAAGCGCTTCATGCGCTGATACACATTTTGTTCGGGTGATGCATTCACCTGCTGCATTTGCTGATAGGGTTGAGCGGTCTTTGACCGGCTCCCCGAGAGGAAGGATCGGAACGTGATTGGACGTTTGCGCGGCACCCTGGCGGAAAAACAACCGCCTCACCTGATTATCGACGTCAACGGCGTGGGTTACGAACTGGAAGTTCCCATGACCACGCTGTACCGTCTGCCCAAAGTGGGTGAAACCGTCACGGTGCATACCCACCTGGTCGTGCGCGAAGATGCCCACTTGCTCTACGGCTTTGCCGAAAAACGTGAGCGCGAGCTGTTCCGCGAGCTGATCCGTCTGAACGGCGTAGGGCCTAAGCTGGCCCTGGCGCTGATGTCCGGGCTGGAAGTGGATGAACTGGTGCGCTGCGTGCAGGCCCAGGACACCTCAGCCCTGGTGCGCGTGCCGGGCGTCGGCAAGAAAACCGCCGAGCGCTTGCTGGTCGAGCTCAAGGACCGTTTCAAGGCCTGGGAAACCTCGCCGGCCATGTTCACCCTGGTGTCCGATGGGCCTTTGCCGGTTGCCAGCGAGTCCAGTGCCGAGGCCGATGCAGTCAGTGCCTTGGTCTCGCTGGGCTACAAGCCGCAGGAAGCCAGCAAGGCAATTGCCGCGATCAAGGACAAGGCCGGCCTGAGCAGTGAAGAGCTGATCCGCCGCAGCCTGAAAGGGATGATTTCCAAGTGATCGAAGCCGACCGCCTGATCGCCGCCAGTGGCCGCGACCGCGAAGAAGTCCAGGACCGTGCGATTCGCCCGCTGAGCCTGGACGAGTACATTGGCCAGCCGGTGGTGCGCGAGCAGATGGCGCTGTTCATCCAGGCCGCCCGCGGCCGCGGCGAATCGCTTGACCACACGCTGATCTTCGGCCCGCCCGGCCTGGGCAAGACCACCCTGGCCAACATCATCGCCCATGAAATGGGCGTGTCGGTGAAGAGCACTTCGGGGCCGATTCTCGAGCGCCCCGGCGACCTGGCAGCGATGCTGACCAATCTCGAGCCGCACGACGTGCTGTTCATCGACGAAATCCACCGGCTGTCGCCTGTGGTCGAAGAAGTGCTTTACCCGGCCATGGAGGACTTCCAGCTCGACATCATGATCGGCGAAGGCCCGGCAGCCCGTTCTATCAAGCTCGATCTGCCACCCTTCACCCTGGTGGGGGCTACTACCCGTGCCGGCATGCTGACCAACCCGCTGCGTGACCGCTTCGGTATCGTGCAGCGCCTGGAGTTCTACAACGACAAGGATCTGAGCACCATCGTCAGCCGCTCGGCCAACATCCTTGGCCTGGCCATCGAAGACCAGGGGGCCTACGAGATCGCCCGTCGTGCCCGTGGCACGCCGCGCATCGCCAACCGCCTGCTGCGCCGCGTGCGTGACTACGCCGAGGTGCGCGGCAAGGGCCAGATCACCAAGGCCGTGGCTGACATGGCGCTGAACCTGCTGGATGTCGACGAGCGTGGTTTCGACCATTCGGACCGTCGCCTGTTGCTGACCATGATCGAGAAGTTCGACGGCGGCCCGGTGGGCGTGGACAACCTGGCTGCAGCCATCAGCGAAGAGCGTCATACCATCGAAGATGTGCTTGAGCCGTACCTGATTCAGCAGGGCTACATCATGCGCACGCCACGCGGCCGCGTGGTCACCCGGCATGCCTACCTGCACTTTGGGCTGAATATTCCCGGGCGCTTGGGGGAGGGGGGCGATTTTTCCGAGCCAGGCGATGAATGACAGATCAAAAGCGACTTTTCGTGGTCCTACCGCTGGCATGCCCTGGGTGCGCTGGCAATAAGACATTAATGAAGAAAAAACAGTTGCCACAGCGGATTGGCAAGCTGAGGAGTAAGCACTAGAGTATGCGCGCGCAAAATCAGCTCGAACCGTTCGCACACCGGTGTCGCGTCTATTACGAAGATACCGATGCGGGCGGCGTGGTGTATTACGTCAACTACCTGAAATTCATGGAGCGCGCGCGCACCGAACGCCTGCGGCACCTGGGCTTTTCCCAGTCGCAGCTGGCTGAAGACAACCTGCTGTTCGTGGTCCATTCCAGCGAAGCGCGCTATCACGCGCCGGCGCGGCTGGATGACGAATTGCGGGTGACCGCGCAAGTACTTGAACTCAATCGCGCCAGCTTGCGTTTCGTACAGCAGGTCTGGCGGGAAAAGGATGAAACGCTGCTTTGCGAAGGGCAGTTCCTGGTGGCTGCCGTGCGCGCCGACACTTTCAAACCCCGAGCCCTACCCCCCCAGCTGCGCGACGCCTTTGCGGCGGACGGCTCGGGTAATCAATCGAATGCAGGAGAATAAGCGTGGAAGCTAACGTCGTCGACCATACCTCCATGTGGAGTCTGGTCAGCAATGCCAGCGTGGTGGTACAGCTGGTAATGCTGACCCTGGTGGCCGCCTCGGTCACCTCATGGATCATGATCTTCCAGCGCAGCACCATGCTGCGCGCCGGTCGTCGTGCGCTGGATGCCTTCGAAGAGCGTTTCTGGTCAGGCATCGACCTGTCCAAGCTGTACCGCCAGGCAGGCAGCAACCCAGACCCGGACTCCGGCGTGGAG
Source organism: Pseudomonas sp. CIP-10 (assembly GCF_020911845.1). Lineage (NCBI taxonomy): Bacteria > Pseudomonadati > Pseudomonadota > Gammaproteobacteria > Pseudomonadales > Pseudomonadaceae > Pseudomonas > Pseudomonas sp. CIP-10. The sequence continues at coordinate 1,433,560 of NZ_CP087160.1, forward strand.
CAGGTGTTCCGTGCCGGTTTCAAGGAGTTCTCGCGCCTGCGCCAGCAGCCGGGTGTCGACCCGGACGCTGTCATGGAAGGTGTTGGCCGTGCCATGCGTGTGGCCATCTCGCGCGAGGAAGAAAAACTCGAGCAGAGCTTGCCGTTCCTGGCCACCGTTGGTTCGACCAGCCCGTACATCGGCCTGTTCGGCACCGTGTGGGGCATCATGAACTCCTTCCGCGGCCTGGCCAGCGCACAGCAGGCCACCCTGGCCACCGTTGCACCGGGCATTGCCGAAGCACTGATCGCTACCGCCATCGGCCTGTTCGCGGCAATCCCGGCTGTCATTGCCTACAACCGTTTCGCCGCGCGCAGTGAAATACTGATCGGCCGTTACTACACCTTCGCCGACGAGTTCCAGGCGATCCTGCACCGCAAAGTGCACACCAGCGAAGAGTAATCAGGTAGAAGCCCATGGCCCGAGTTCGCCACAAACGCAAGCCCGTCGCCGAGATGAACGTGGTGCCCTACATCGACGTGATGCTGGTGCTGCTGGTCATCTTCATGGTGACGGCGCCCATGCTCAATCAGGGCGTGAAGGTCGACCTGCCCAAGGTTTCCAGCGAAGCCTTGCCGCAGGACAACAACGTCCAGATCCTCACCATCTCCATCAAGGCCGATAAAACCTATTACTGGAACCTCGGCAGCGAAGTCGATACCGACAAGCAGATGGACAAAGCCATGACCTTGCCGGCCATGACCGACGCCGTTACCAAGATCATTGCTGCCGGCCGTGACCAGGGCAAGCAGACCCAGGTGTTCATTCGTGGCGACAAGGCTGTCGACTATGGCGCGGTCATGGGTGCCATGGGCGGGTTGCAGAAGGCCGGTGTCGGTAACGTTGGCCTGATTACCGAGGCGCCCTGATGCAACAGCGAGAGCCATCCGCCTCGGAAAGCTACTTCTGGCCCAGTGTCTGGGCCATCGGCCTGCATGTGCTGGTGTTTGCCCTGCTGTTCGTCAGTTTTGCCATGACGCCTGAGCTGCCGCCTTCCAAGCCGATCGTTCAGGCTACCCTGTACCAGCTCAAGTCCAAGAGCCAGGCAACCACCCAGACCAATCAGAAGATTGCCGGGGAGGCGAAGAAAACCGCTTCGCGCCAGACCGAAGTCGAGCAGCTGGAACAGAAGAAGGTCGAGCAGGAGGCCGTGAAGGCCGCGGAACAAAAGAAAGCTGACGCCGCTCAAAAGGCCGAAGAGGCCCGCGAAGCCGCCGAGGCGAAAAAAGCCGAGGATGCTGCCAAGGCCGCCGAAGCTGCCAAGGCTGCCGAGGCCAAGAAAGCCGCCGAAGCCAAGAAAGCCGACGAGGCGAAGAAAGCCGCCGAGAAACAGCAGGCCGACATCGCCAAGAAAAAGGCTGAGGACGAAGCCAAGAAAAAAGCCGAAGAAGAGGCCAAGAAAGAGGCCGCTGAAGAGGCGAAGAAGCAAGCCGCCGAGGAAGCCAAGAAAAAGGCAGCCGAAGAGGCCAAGAAGAAAGCAGCCGAGGACGCCAAGAAGAAAGCGGCGGCCGAGGACGCGAAGAAGAAGGCAGCTGAAGAGGCCAAGAAAAAGGCCGCTGCAGATGCCCAGAAGAAGAAGGCACAGGAAGCGGCCCGCAAGGCGGCAGAAGACAAGAAAGCCCAGGCACTGGCCGAGCTGTTGTCCGATACCACCGAGCGGCAGCAGGCGCTGGCCGACGAGCAGGGTGACCAGGTGGCCGGTGACTTCGACGACCTGATCCGTATGCGCGCGGCCGAGGGCTGGGCACGTCCGCCTTCCGCGCGCAAGGGCATGACGGTGGTCCTGCAGATCAACATGTTGCCGGACGGTACCATCACCAGTGTCAGCGTGGCCCGTTCCAGTGGTGACGGCCCGTATGACAGTTCGGCGGTGGCTGCGGTGAAGAACATTGGTCGTTTGACCGAGATGCAGGGTATGAAGCCGAGCGATTTCAACCAATATCGTTCGTTCAAGATGACATTTACACCTGAGGATCTAGCGTTGTGATTAAACGTCTGAGAGGACTGCTGGTCATGCTCTGCTGCGTGGCAGGCATGGCGGTGGCAGAAGAAAAGAACATCCTGGTTACCAGCGGCAGTGATCGGGCCACGCCCATCGCGGTAGTGCCGTTCGGTCTGCAGGGCGGCAGCGTGCTGCCCGAAGACATCGCCGACATCATCGGCAATGACCTGCGCAACTCTGGCTACTACTCGCCAATTCCGCGGCAGAACATGATCAGCCAGCCGTCGCAGGCCAGCGAAGTGATCTTCCGTGACTGGAAAGCGCTGGGTGCACAATACGTGATGGTCGGCAGCATCGTGCCGTCGGGCGGTCGCCTGCAGGTGCAGTACGCGCTGTTCAACGTCGCCACCGAGCAGCAAGTGCTGACCGGCAGCGTGGCGGGCAGCACCGACCAGCTGCGCGACATGGCGCACTACATTGCCGACCAGTCGTTCGAGAAGCTCACCGGCATCAAGGGCGCGTTCTCTACGCGCATGCTGTACGTGACGGCCGAGCGTTTCTCCACCAACAACACCCGCTACACCCTCCAGCGTTCGGACTACGACGGTGCGCGTGCGGTGACCCTGCTGCAATCGCGTGAGCCGATCCTGTCGCCGCGCTTTGCGCCAGATGGCAAACGGATCGCCTATGTTTCGTTCGAGCAGAAGCGCCCACGTATCTTCGTGCAGAACATCGATACTGGCCGCCGCGAGCAGGTGACCAACTTCGAGGGCCTCAATGGCGCGCCAGCCTGGTCGCCAGACGGTTCGCGCCTGGCGTTCGTGCTGTCCAAGGACGGCAACCCGGACATCTACGTGATGAATGTGGCCTCGCGCCAGATCAGCCGTGTTACTGCAGGCCCGGGTATCAATACCGAGCCGTTCTGGGGTAAAGATGGCAACACCCTTTACTTCACTTCCGACCGTGGCGGCAAACCGCAGATCTATAAACAGTCGGTCAGTGGTGGTGGTGCCGAGCGCGTAACGTTCGTGGGTAACTACAACGCCAACCCGAAACTTTCGGCGGACGAAAAGACCCTGGTAATGATCCATCGCCAACAGGGCTTTACCAACTTCAAAGTGGCGGCACAGGACTTGCAGCGCGGAAGTGTAAAGATTCTGTCTGAAACAAGTCTTGATGAGTCTCCCACTGTTGCGCCAAACGGCACCATGCTAATCTACGCCACCCGCCAGCAGGGCCGGGGAGTCTTGATGCTCGTGTCGCTTAATGGCCGCGTGAGGCTCCCACTTCCTACCGCTCAAGGCGAAGTCAGAGAACCGTCCTGGTCCCCTTACCTGAACTGATTGCGGCGTAATACATTTTGCTTAACACACTGGGGTTTCATTAGGAGTTTCACGATGGAAATGCTGAAGTTTGGTAAATTTGCTGCGCTGGCCCTGGCCATGGCCGTAGCTGTAGGTTGCTCCTCGAAGGGCGGTGATAACGCAGGCGAAGGCGCTGCTGTAGACCCTAACGCTGGCTACGGTGCCAACACTGGCGCTGTTGACGGCTCCCTGAGCGAAGAAGCCGCCCTGCGCGCAATCACCACCTTCTACTTCGAATACGACAGCTCGGACCTGAAGCCAGAAGCCATGCGCGCTCTGGACGTTCACGCCAAGGACCTGAAAGCCAACGGCAACCGTGTTGTTCTGGAAGGTAACACCGACGAGCGCGGCACCCGCGAGTACAACATGGCTCTGGGTGAGCGTCGTGCGAAAGCCGTTCAGCGCTACCTGGTTCTGCAGGGCGTTTCCCCTGCTCAGCTGGAACTGGTTTCCTACGGCGAAGAGCGTCCAGTTGCTACCGGCAACGACGAGCAGTCCTGGGCTCAGAACCGTCGCGTAGAACTGCGTAAGTAAGTTCTTATGCGTATGTGCCGCCGTGTAGTAACCGTCCTCGCACTCAGCCTGCCGCTTGCGGCCTGGGCTGAGGTCCCTGTAGTAGATGACAACGCAGGCAGCTATCCGCCTGCGGGTTATGGCACGAGCGGCGCCTATGCCGGGTCAGGGGCTTCGGCCCCTGCCTCTGCACAGGGCCAGCTGTTCATGCAGCTGCAACAGATGCAGGATCAGCTTTCCCGCCAGCAAGGCATCATCGAAGAGCTGCAAAACGATGTGTCGCGCATGAAGCAGGAAAACCTGGAGCGTTACCAGGACCTGGACCGTCGCATCAACAGTGGCGCTGCGCCTGCCGCAACCCCTGATAATTCCTCCGGTGGTGGTGCGTCCAATGCCGCCCCCGATGCCGCAGCAGGTGCTGCTGCGCAACAACCGGCCGGCAGTAGCCAGCCCGGTGATCCGGCGAAAGAGAAGCTCTATTACGACGCAGCTTTCGACCTGATCAAACAGAAAGACTTCGACAAGGCCAGCCAGGCGTTCAACGCCTTCCTGCGCAAGTACCCCAACAGCCAGTACGCCGGTAATGCCCAGTACTGGTTGGGTGAAGTGAACCTGGCCAAGGGTGACCTGCAAGGCGCCAGCCAGGCTTTTGCCCAGGTCAGCCAAAAGTACCCGAAGCACAGCAAGGTGCCAGATTCGCTGTACAAACTGGCTGATGTCGAGCGCCGTATGGGCCATACCGACAAGGTAAAAGGCATCCTCCAGCAGGTCGTCACCCAGTACCCCGGCACCTCTGCCGCTCAACTGGCCCAGCGTGACCTGCAGAAGCTCTAGGCGTTGTCGCTGTACCGCTCGAAAGAAACCCGCGCCAGTCGCGGGTTTTTTCGTTAGAATCACTGCCCTTTTTTCGTAAACACGCTGCTGCGGATAACGCGATGTCGAGTCCGCGACAGTGCCTGACGGAGGCGGACAGCCTGTTTAGCTGTCACGCCCGTGGCGAGCATGCAAGACACATTACGCATCACCGAAGTCTTTTACTCTTTGCAGGGTGAGACGCGAACGGCCGGGCTGCCTACGGTATTTGTGCGCCTCACCGGTTGCCCCCTGCGTTGCCAGTACTGCGACAGTGCCTATGCCTTCAGTGGCGGTACCGTTCGCACCCTTGATTCGATCCTTGAGCAAGTGGCCGGCTTCAAGCCGCGCTACGTCTGTGTCACCGGTGGCGAACCGCTGGCCCAGCCCAACGCCTTGCCGTTGCTGCAGCGGCTGTGTGACGCTGGTTACGAGGTGTCGCTGGAAACCAGCGGCGCGCTGGATATTGCCGGCACCGACACCCGCGTCAGCCGTGTGGTCGACCTGAAAACCCCAGGCTCCGAAGAGTCGCACCGTAACCGCTACGAGAACATCGAGCAGCTGACGCGCAACGACCAGGTCAAGTTCGTCATTTGTTCCCGTGAGGATTATGACTGGGCGGTATCCAAGCTGATCCAGTACAACCTGGCAGAGCGTGCCGGTGAGGTGTTGTTCTCACCCAGCCATCATCAGGTGAACGCCAGTGACCTGGCTGACTGGATCGTTGCTGACAACCTGCCCGTACGCTTCCAACTTCAGCTGCACAAGCTGCTGTGGAACGACGAGCCCGGACGTTGATTGAGGAGCACGTACACATGACAGAAAAACGCGCAGTAATCCTGTTGTCCGGCGGCCTGGACTCGGCCACCGTGGTTGCCATGGCCAAGGCCGAAGGCTACAGCTGCTACACCATGAGCTTCGACTACGGCCAGCGTCATCGCGCCGAGCTGAACGCCGCTGCCCGCGTGGCCCGCGACCTGGGTGTGGTCGAGCACAAGGTGATTGGGCTGAACCTCGACGGCATCGGCGGTTCGGCATTGACCGACAGCAGCATCGACGTGCCGGAAGCCCCGGGTGAAGGCATTCCGGTCACTTATGTGCCGGCGCGCAACACCGTGTTCCTTTCGCTGGCGCTGGGTTGGGCAGAAGTGCTGGAAGCGCGCGACATCTTCATTGGCGTCAACGCCGTCGATTACTCTGGCTACCCGGATTGCCGTCCCGAGTTCGTCGAGGCCTTCGAGCGCATGGCCAACCTGGCGACCAAGGCTGGCGTAGAAGGGCAGGGCTTCCGCATCCAGGCGCCGCTGCAGAACATGAGCAAGGCGCAGATCGTGCAGGCCGGTATGGCCCGTGGTGTGGACTACAGCCTGACTGTTTCCTGCTACCAGGCCGACGATGACGGCCGCGCCTGTGGCAAATGCGACAGCTGCCGCCTGCGCGCCGACGGTTTCAAGGCCGCCGGTATCGAAGACCCGACTCGGTATTTTTGAAAAAATCGTGATGGGGTGTTGAATTCTCGTTAGAAATCAGTATTATACGCGCCATCAAATGGGTCGTTAGCTCAGTTGGTAGAGCAGTTGGCTTTTAACCAATTGGTCGTAGGTTCGAATCCTACACGACCCACCATACGCAGTACGTGAAAGCCCGCTACCAGAAATGGTCGCGGGCTTTTTCGTTTGCGCTACGGGGTTCAAAAAAGGGCGCAGCGCGCCCACACATTACTCGGCCCATTCCGGGTCGCCAGTGAACACCACTGTCAGCCAGCGGTCCGGCCCTTCGCCGCCTACCGCGTCGCCAATCTCGTTGCGCCAGGCATCCCATTCATCGATGGTCTTCGCCGCCATGGTTTTGGGCACGATGAAATACAGTTCGATCTCCCGCGAACGCCCGACCTTGGCGACATAGGCGCGGTAAGACTGCAGGCCGTGGCGAGCGACGAAGGCCTTGGCCACCTCATCTACGTGCAGCTTGAGGTCGCCAGGGGTGACCAGGAAGATTTCAGACAGCGCCTGACGCACCACCGACATCGGCAATGGCACGATCACCAGGCACACCAGCGCCAGCACCGCCGGGTCAATATAGGGTGATACCCATTCCAGCGAAGTGCCTTGCACGGCATAGCCAAAGCAGAAGGCGATCAGCAGTGCGGCAGTGATGCTGGCCGACATCACCCAGCCCTTGACGTCCATGCGCACGAAGTCTGACTTTAGTTTGCGGTTGGCGCGGGCCTCGATGACGGCGATGGTCACGCAGGTGATCACTGTCAGCGCCGCGTAGACCATGGCAATGCCGAACTCCAGGTGGCGTCCGCCTTGCAGCAGGCTGCTGACGGCATTGATCAGCGCGTAGATGGCCACGCCGCCGAGCAGAATGCCGTTGAGCGCCAGTACCATGGGTTCCAGGTGCCAGAAACCCATGGTGAAGCGCTCGCGCAGCTTGCGTGACATCTGCACGCTGGTGGTGTGCGAAGTGATCAGCTTGACCACGACCAGCGAGAGCCCGCTCATGCTGGCGTCGACCAGCGAGTATACGCCGTCGAAGACGATGGAAAACGAGCCGGAGGCAAGGCCGAAGGCGATGCCGATGCTGGCGATGAACAGGGTGGCGGCGATCGAGGTGCGTAAAAGTCCTTGTTCGCTGGTGATGTCGAAGAAGGTGGATCGGGTTGCGGTTTGCATGAGTAGTGCTCAGTAAAAACGATGATGCTGTTGTGTCTGTGCCGGCCTCTTCGCGGGCAAGCCCGCGCCTACAGGGGCTGGCGCCGCCTACAAGAGCAGTGCAAATCCCGTGTAGGAGCGGGTTTACCCGCGAAGAGGCCCTCACAGGCTAGACGCGAAACTGCTCCATTAGCGCTTGCTGCTGGTTGGCCAGCCGGTTCAGGGCCTGACTGATGCGTGCCGACTCATCGGCCTGTCCGGCCAGTGATTCTGTCACGTCTCGAATGCCGGCCACGTTACGGTTCACTTCCTCGGCCACCGCACTCTGCTCTTCCGCCGCCGAGGCTATCTGCAAATTCATGTCGCTGATCACCGCCACGGCCTCGCCAATACGCTGCAGTGCCGGTAATGCCTGCTCCATGCGTGCGGCGCTGTCCTGGGCCTGGCGTTGGCCTGCATGCATGGCCCCCACCACGTCCTGGGTGCCTTGCTGAAGGCCCTCGATGACCTGGCGAATTTCCTCTACCGAAACCTGCGTGCGCTGGGCCAGGCCGCGCACCTCATCGGCAACCACGGCGAAGCCACGCCCGGCTTCGCCTGCGCGGGCCGCTTCGATGGCGGCATTCAGTGCCAGCAGGTTGGTTTGCTCGGCAATGGTGCGGATCACTTCAAGTACCGAGCCGATTTGCCCGCTGCGGTCTTCCAGTGCACGGGCCTCGTCCATGGCAGTGTTCATGCCTGCGGCCAGGCGGTCGATGCCCTGGCGCGTGCTGTCCACCAGTTGCAAGCCTTCCTGGCTGGCCTGATCCGCGGCGCGTGCGGCCTGGGCCGCCTGCGAGGCGTTGTGGGCGACATCCAGAGCGGTGGCGCTCATTTCATTGGCCGCTGTGGCCACCTGTTCGATTTCGCGATGCTGTTGCTGCATGCCGTTGCTGGTCTGGCTGGCGATGGCGGCCGATTGGTCGGCGGTGTCGCGGGCCTCCTGCAGCGACCCTTTGACCTGGGCAATGACCGGTTGCAACTTGTCGAGGAAGCGGTTGAACCAGCCGGTGAGCAGGCCCAGTTCATCCTGGCGGGCGTAGTCCAGGCGACGGGTAAGGTCGCCTTCGCCACTGGCAATGTCTTCCAGGCGTGCCGCCACGGCCAGGATTGGCCGGCTAACGCCGCGAGCGGTCAGCCACACCAGCAGCAAACCCACGATTGCCGTGCCAAGGCCTATCAGCAGGCTGGTGAGGTTGGCATTCTGGTTATGGGCATCAAGGCGCTGGTTGAGGGCTACGGCAGGGGCCTGCAGCACGCTTTCCGGCACTTCCAGCCATACCTGCCACGGGGCTGTGTCAGGGATTGGCGTGAAGGGATGGGCCACGCGCAGCAGACCGTCGGCTACCGCATTTGCCATGGGCTTGCCGAGCGTGCTGTCGTCGCGGCTGTTGCCCGCCAGCAGGCCGGCGGCGGTGGCGATACTCACCTGGCCCTGGCCGTCGAACAGGTCGCGGCGGCCGTCCACACTCAGTTGCTGCAGGTTGGCCAGGCCGATGTCCAGGCCGACCACGCCGACTACCTTGCCGTGTTCCAGCAGTGGCAAAGCGATGCTGGTCATCAGCACCTGACGGCCGTTGACCTCGTCGAGGTACGGTTCGAGCATGCAGGTCCTGGCGGTGTCCTGCGGGCAGGTCAGCCAGCGGTTCTTCGCCGCGCCGTTGCTGCCGATGCTGGTGTCGCCGAGCATCGTTTCCGGCATGGCTTCAAGTTCCAGGGTGCCGCGGCTTGGTTGGGACCAGTACAGCGAGAAACGCCCGCTCTCATTGCTGCCCAGGGCGTCCTGCCCGAGGTAGTGGCTGTCCTGCTGGTCCAGGGCATTGGGCTGGAACACCAAATACAGGCCAATCACATCCGGGTTGCCGGCCAGGCTGGCACGCGCCTGGCGGGTCAGTTCGGCGCGCAGGTCGCTACCACCACGGGCCTTCAGCACGTGTACCAGGCGGGCAAAGCCATTGCCGTACTGGTAGGCGTCCATGAAGTAGCGCTGGATACGCAAGGCCTGGGTTTCGGCGTGGGCCTGCAGGCGCTGGCGGGCGCTGTCTTCGAGCATGGCAGTGTTGGCCTGGTTAACCAGGGCGGCGCTGCGATGGGCCTGGGTCAGCGAGGTGGCTACCAGCAAGGCGACAATGGCCAGCAGGCACAGGCCGGCGAGGAGTGTGATCTTCCACTGGATGGAGAGGCGACGCAGCGGCATGAGGGCTTTCCTTTTCGAACAAATGCAACGCCCGCGATCAGGCGCGGGCGTTGTTGGCAGCGTGGGTCATTCGGCGACGTAGTTGGGCGGTGCCGCGCGGAAGGCTTTGGTCAGCCAGCCCAGGTAGATCAATCCGAGCGCAGCCCAGATGCCGCCAAACATCAGCGAATGTGCGTTCAGGTCCAGCCACAGCGAGACGATGATGCAGAAGCCGATGGTCGGCAGCACCAGGTACTTCAACTGGTTGCTCAGGCCTTTGCGATTGCCTTCACGCAGGTAGCAGTGGTTGATGACCGACAGGTTGACGAAGCTGAACGCGACCAGGGCGCCGAAGTTGATGATGGAAGTGGCGGTGACCAGGTCGAAGAAGATCGCCGATAGCGAAATCAGCCCTACGACTGCAATGTTCAGCACTGGCGTCTTGTAGCGCGAATGCAGGCGGGCGAAGACGCTGGCCGGGATCACGTTGTCGCGGCCCATCACATACAGCAGGCGTGACACGCTGGTTTGCGAGGCCAGGCCCGAGGCGATGGTGTTGATCACGGTGCAGGCAATGAAGATCGACTGGAAGAGCTTGCCGCCAACGTACAGGGCAATTTCCGGCAGGGCTGCTTCCTGGTCGTGGAAGCGGGCCATGGTCGGGAAGTAGGCCTGGATGAAGTACGACACGGTGATGAAGACCACACCGCCAATCAGTGCGGTGAGGAAGATCGCCCGGGGAATGGTCTTGGCCGGATCGCGGGTTTCCTCGGACAGGCAGGTGACCGCATCAAAGCCCAGGAACGAGAAGCACAGGATGGTTGCACCGGCGGCCAGGGCACTGAACTGGGTCTGGCTGTCGGCGAACGGTATCAGGCTCCAGGTGGTACCCAGCCCTTCACCCTGGTCCAGGCCGCGCACGCACAGGTAGATGAACACGGCGATGATCGCCACCTGTACACCCACGAACAGCAGGTTGAAGTGGGCCACCAGGTTTACGCTGCGCATGTTGATCAGGCTGATCAGGGTGACGAAGCCGGCGACCCACATCCACTCAGGTACTTCCGGGAACATGGCCGAAAGGTACAGCTTGGCCAGTAGCGCGTTGACCATCGGCAGCAGCAGGTAGTCCAGCAGTGAAGACCAGCCCACCAGGAAGCCCACGTGCGGGTTGATCGCGCGCTGGGTGTAGGTGTAGGCCGAGCCCGACTGCGGGAAGCGTTTTACCAGGGTGCCATAGCTCACCGCGGTGAACAGGATGCCGGCCAATGCCAGGATGTAGGCGCTGGGTACATGGCCAGCGGTGATCCCGCTGACGATGCCGAAGGTGTCGAACACGGTCATCGGGGTCAGGTAAGCCAGGCCGATGATGATCACGTGCCAGAGGCGCAGGGTCTTGCGAAGTTGGCCGTTGCCGGAAGCGCTGTGGTCAGGCTGCATGCTGGCATGGCTCCTGCTGCTGGGCGTAAACGACGGGCACGGTGTATTGCGCATGCGGCAAGGGCGAGCGGGTGGGCTCCATATTGTTCACCTTTTATGTTGGAGCGGCGGAAGGCGCGGTGGGGCGCGCAAAGTGGTGAAAATAAAAAACGATGGGTAGGTGGGTGTCAAGTTAAACATGACAAGATGTTGCAAAATTGAAATATTTATCGATTAAATACGGGATTTGTTCGGTTGTTGCGCGTTTTTTTGCGATTCTGATCAATTTGAGTGTTCGTAAAAATTAACGAATCCTTTGCTTGTTTCACCTGGCTGTCGGATGTGTCCGAAAAATGGCATTTCTCGAGCTGGGCCAGCACTCGGCCCAATCGGGGGTGGTACTCTTCGATTTCTGCGTGGCCTCTGGCCGCCTTCGAAGCCCTTACGGACAGCAATCGGTTCTATTCATGAAGAAATCAGTTGGCATCCTTTCCGGCCTGGCTATCGCCATTGCCGTCGCAACCACCGCAGGCGCCTGGTACACCGGCAAGCAGCTGCCGGCAGAGCTGGACAACGCCCTTGCACGCAGCAACGCCGAACTCAAAAAGGCCCTGGTCAGTACCGGTGGTAGCATGAGCATCGAGCGTGTGTCGCTGGAGCAGCATCTCTTCAGCAGCACTGCCCAGTACCGGCTCAAGGCTCGCGACATCAACGTGGGGCAGGGCGAGGTGATCAATTTTGACGTGGGCGTGACCGACCAGATCGAGCACGGCCCGTTTCCCTGGTCGAGGGTCAGGGCACTGAAGCTGATGCCGGTAATGGCGGTCAGCAACAGCACGCTGCAGAAGGATGAAGCCGTCGCGCCATTGTTCGCCGCTGCGGGTGAAAAGGCCCCGATCAGCGCACAGACCAGCCTGGGTTACGGCGGCAGCGTGGTCAGCCAGGTTCAGCTGGCGCCGCTCAAGTTTGACGAAGCGGATGGCAACAGCCTTGACTTCTCGGGTATGCAGTTCGAAGTCAGTGGGGACAAGGAGGGCAAGGCCTCCAAGTTCCGCGGCCAGGCCGACAGGCTGGTGATGAAGCGTGTGCATGACGACCAGCCGCCGGCCACGTTCGAGCTCAAAGGGCTGACGTTCGGCGGTAACCTCGCAGCCACTGCGCACGATGCCATCTATGTCGGTAACGTCGATCTGGCGTTGGCTGAAGCCAAGGTCACACTTGGGCCGAAACAGCAGGTGCTGTTGATCAAGGGCCTGGAACAGAACGCCTTGCAAACCCTCGACGGCACGGACACCGTAGGTGGTCGCGCGGCGTACAAGGTCGGCGACATCAGCTGGGATGGCCGCGCGGTAGGCAAGGCGCAGATGGCGGTGAGCGTGACTTCGGTAAACGCCCCGGCGCTGCAGGCCTTGTCGAAGTGGTACCAGTCGCACTTGCCGGAGTTCGAGGCCGCCAGTGCGGCTGGCCAGCCGGTGCCGCAGATCCAGATGGACGACGCCGAAAAGGCCCGCTTCCAGGGTGACTTGCAGAAATTGCTGGCCGCCAAGCCCAAGCTGGCGGTGGAAAACCTGTCGTTCAAGACCGCCAATGGCGAGAGCCGCTTCAACCTGTCGATGGACCTCGCCGCGCCGGCCAGCTTCGACCTGCCGCCGGATCAGCTGAGCAAGCAGATCATCACGGAGGTGAAAGGCAAGCTGTCACTGTCCAAGCCGATGATCGGTGACCTGGCGACCTTGCAGGCCTTGCTGGATGGCCAGACCGATGCGCAAGCGATTGCCATGCAGTCGAGCCAGGCGGGGGAGATGGTCGGCATGATGGCGCTGCAGAGCGGCATGGCCACCGTGCAGGGCGATGATGTGGTCAGCAGCCTGCACTATGCCGATGGCATGGTCGATTTCAATGGCCGAAAAATGACCGTGGAAGAATTTGCCATGTTCATGGCGGCGCATCTGGCGGCCCTGTCGCCGCAGGGGTGACGGTTTCTCCTGTTGCGGCCTCTTCGCGGGTGAACCCGCTCCTACCAGGATTTCACCGTGTAGGAGCGGGTTTACCCGCGAAGAGGCCAGCACAGGCAACACAAAAACCCCTTTAGTAATCGCTGGATTGTCTGTAGCCTTCGGCCTCCGATAATAATCCGCGCCCGCAGAGGGCCGTGGCGGTCAGCATGCCGTCCGGCACCCTTAGCCGATCTGCCAGGGCCGGGTGATACACTCGATTTGACGCGCAAGCGCGCCTGCAGGTCCAGCGATCATGACCCAGATTTCCGAACGCCTTTTGGTTCAGGCCCACCTCGACGCCAAGCAGCCCAACCCGCTGACAGCCGAGCAGGAGGCCGAATACCGTGCGGCCATCGCTGCCGAGCTCAAAGCCCAGAATGCCGTGCTGGTTGCCCATTACTACTGCGACCCGGTCATCCAGGCGCTGGCTGAAGAAACCGGCGGCTGCGTGTCCGACTCGTTGGAAATGGCCCGTTTCGGCAAGAACCACCCGGCCGAAACGGTCATCGTGGCCGGTGTGCGCTTCATGGGCGAGACGGCAAAAATCCTCACTCCGGAAAAGCGCGTGCTAATGCCGACACTGGAGGCCACTTGCTCGCTCGACCTGGGCTGCCCGGTAGAAGAGTTCTCGGCCTTCTGCGACCAGCACCCTGAGCGCACCGTGGTGGTCTACGCCAACACGTCCGCAGCGGTGAAGGCACGCGCCGATTGGGTGGTGACTTCGAGCTGTGCCCTGGAAATTGTCGAAAGCCTGATGGACAACGGCGAAACCATCATCTGGGGCCCGGACCAGCACCTGGGCCGTTACATCCAGAAGCAGACCGGTGCCGACATGCTGCTGTGGGACGGTGCCTGTATCGTTCACGAAGAGTTCAAGTCGCGCCAGTTGGCTGACATGAAGGCGCTGTACCCGGATGCTGCGATCCTGGTGCACCCCGAGTCGCCGGAAGCGGTGATCGAGTTGGCCGACGCGGTGGGTTCCACCAGCCAGCTGATCAAGGCTGCCCAGACCCTGCCGAACAAAACCTTCATTGTCGCCACCGACCGCGGCATCTTCTACAAGATGCAGCAGCTGTGCCCGGACAAGGAATTCGTCGAAGCCCCCACCGCCGGCAACGGCGCGGCATGCCGCAGCTGTGCGCATTGCCCGTGGATGGCGATGAACACCCTGGAGCGGGTGCTGGATTGCCTGCGTAATGGCACCAACGAGATTTTCGTTGACCCGGCGCTGGTGCCCAAGGCGATCAAGCCGCTTAATCGCATGCTGGACTTTACCCAGGCGGCGCGGCTGAAGCTTTCCGGTAACGCTTGAGGTTGCCGGGGCCGCGTTGCGGCCCTATCGCGACACAAGGCCGCTCCCACAGGGATCGCGCCAGTTTTTAGAAATTGAGCAAGACAGCTGCTCTCACATGGCCCTGCAGACGCCTGTGGGAGCGGCCTTGTGTCGCGATTGGGGCGCAAAGCGCCCCCAAAATCCTCAGCGCCCCATCATTTCCTGAACCATGCGCCGTTGCTCCATGATCTCGCGCTGGCGCTGGTCAATCTGTGAGGCCAGCGGGAAATTCCCACCCGCCCGGCGCTTGGCGTAATCCAGCTGCTGGATTGCCTGATCAAAGTCGCCGACCAGCGTGAAGTACTCGGCACGCGCCCGGTGCAAGCCAATGGTATTGCCCGACAAACCACGCACCTCGGCCATGTCGTACCACACATCCGGGTCATCCGGCCGACTCTTCACCAGCTCGTTCAACACCTTCTCGGCCTCAGCCGGCTTGTTCTGTTTCACCAGCAGGTCGGCACGCACCTGTTTCAACGGGTAGTTGCCCGGGTACAGCCCCTGCATCCGTTCGGCGCGCTGCTGGGCGTCGGCAAGACGGTTGTTGGTGATGTCCAGGTCGATTTGCGCCAGGTTGTAGGTGATGTCGTTGGGCGCCTTTGCCAGCAGCGGCTTGAGCATTTCACGGGCCTCGTTCAATTGCCCGCCCTTGATCTGTGCCAAGGCCAGGCCATAACGTGCGGCATCCAGTTTTGGGTCTTCGTCCAGCTGGGCGCGGAAGCGCTTGGCGGCAAGCCCCGGCGTGCCTTCGTAGGTCAGTGCCACCCGGGCGCGGATCAGCTGGTAGCGCATGCTGTCTTCAATACCACCCTGGGGCGCCTGGTCGGCGCGGTTACGGGTGTCGGCAATACGTGATTCGGTCACCGGGTGGGTCAGCAGGAACTCCGGCGGTTTTGCGTCATAGCGATACTGGCGTGCCAGGCGCTCGAACATGGTCGGCATGTTGCGCGGATCGTAGCCGGCCTTTTCCAGGTTCTGGATACCGATGCGGTCGGCTTCCTGTTCATTTTGGCGCGAGAAGCGCCGTTGCTCCTGAATGGCCGCCGCCTGGGTGCCGGCAATCATGCCGATGCCCGCATCACCGGCGCCACCTGCGGCCAGCACGATGCCGGCCAGCAGCGCTGCCATCATCGGCAACTGCATACGCTGCTGGGCCTCGACACCCCGCGCGAAGTGGCGTTGCGACAAGTGCGCCAGTTCGTGGGCCAGTACCGAGGCATATTCACCCTCGGTCTGGGCGTTGAGGAACAACCCGCCGTTGACCCCGACAATGCCACCCGGGGCGGCAAAGGCGTTCAGCTCGCGGCTGTCGATCAGGATGAACTCCAGGCGCCGGTCCTGCAGCTGGCTGGTTTCGGCCAGCTTGTACACGCTGGTTTCGACGTAGTCCTTGAGCTGTGGGTCGTTGAGCTGATTGACCTGGCCGCGCAGCAGGCTGAGCCAGGCACGGCCCAGTTGGTGCTCCTGTTGTGGCGAGACGATCGCAGAACTGGCATCACCCAGTGATGGCAGGTCGTCAGCATGGCCGGGAAGGGCCATCAGGCAGGCCAGCGTCAGCAGGGTAGGGCGCAGTAGATTCATGCATGAAGCTCGCGTCGGATCAAAGATACCTACTGTAGCGGGCTCACACGTTGGCGACCAGTGGCGCTATCCTAGCCAGCCATGCCAAGAAGCACCCTGGCGATGCCTTTGGAGACCCCGCGATGAGTAACACCCTGACCTGCGACGCCGAACTGGACGCCAGCGGGCTGAATTGCCCTTTGCCACTGCTCAAGGCCAAGATGGAGCTCAATCGCCTGGCCAGTGGCGCGGTGCTCAAGGTTATCGCCACGGACGCAGGCTCCCAGCGCGACTTCCGCACTTTCGCCCAGTTGGCCGGTCATACCCTGCTGCAAGAAACGGCCGAGGCCGGTACCTATACTTACTGGCTGCGCAAGGCCTGAGTCTTTTCCAAGGATCGTCAATGTTCAAAGTGCTTCGCGACTGGGTGCAGCGCTACTTCTCCGATGAGGAAGCGGTGGTGCTGGCGGTCCTGTTGTTCCTGGCTTTTACCGCCGTGCTCACCCTGGGCGGCATGCTCGCGCCGGTGCTGGCGGGCATGGTGCTGGCGTTTCTGATGCAGGGGCTGGTCAACGCCCTGGAGCGCGTGCGCGTACCGACACGGCTGGCGGTGATGCTGGTGTTCGCCTTGTTCATGGGCGCACTGGCGGTGTTCATGCTGGTGCTGGTACCGCTGCTGTGGCATCAGCTGATCACGCTGTTCAACGAGCTGCCGGGCATGCTCGGCAAGTGGCAGTCGTTGTTGCTGCTGCTGCCGGAGCGCTATCCGCACCTGGTGTCGGACGAGCAGGTATTGCATGCCATCGAATCGGTGCGCGGTGAAATTGGCAAGTTTGGTCAATGGGCGCTGACCTTCTCGTTGTCCAGCCTGCCACTGCTGGTCAATGCCATGATCTATCTGGTGCTGGTGCCGATTCTGGTGTTCTTCTTCCTGAAGGATCGCGAACTCATTGGCCGCTGGGTCAGTGGCTACCTGCCGCGCCAGCGCACCTTGCTGAACCGGGTGGGCAGCGAGATGAACCGGCAGATCGCCAACTACATCCGCGGCAAGGGTATCGAGATTCTGATCTGCGGCATTGCCACTTACATCGCCTTCATCAGCCTGGGGCTCAATTACGCAGCGCTATTGGCGTTGCTGGTGGGGTTGTCGGTGGTGGTGCCTTACGTGGGCGCGGTGGTCGTGACCGTGCCGGTGACCCTGATTGCGCTGTTCCAGTGGGGCTGGGGCGACCAGTTCATCTACCTGATGACGGTGTACGCGATCATCCAGGCGCTGGATGGCAACGTGCTGGTACCGCTGCTGTTCTCCGAGGCGGTGAGCCTGCACCCGGTGGCGATTATCTGCGCGGTGCTGCTGTTTGGCGGGCTATGGGGGTTTTGGGGGATATTCTTCGCCATCCCCCTGGCGACGCTGATCAAGGCCGTGCTGGATGCGTGGCCCAAGCAGGAGCCTAGCGTTTCACCGATGCTTTGAATGTAATTGGGGCCGCAGAGCGGCCCCATTCAATTTCAAGCCTTGTTCAAGGCTTGGGCTGCCGCCAATACGGCATCCACATGCCCGGGCACTTTCACGCCACGCCATTCCTGGCGCAGCACCCCGTCCTTGTCGATCAGGAAAGTGCTGCGGTCAACGCCCATGTACTCCTTGCCATACAGCTTCTTCAGCTTGATCACGTCGAACAGCTGGCACAGGGCCTCGTCCTTGTCGCTGATCAGCTCGAACGGGAAACCTTGCTTGGCCTTGAAGTTCTCGTGCGACTTGATGCCATCACGCGACACACCGAATACCACGGTGTTGGCCGCGGCGAAGGCGTCATGCTGGTCGCGGAAGCCCTGGCCCTCGGTGGTGCAGCCTGGGGTGCTGTCCTTGGGGTAGAAGTACACCACCACCTGCTGGCCCTTGAGTTCGGCAAGGCTGACGGTTTGCCCGCTGGTGGCCTGGGCCTGGAAGTCGGCGACAGGTTGGTCGAGTGCTACAGCCATGATCGGTTTCCTTACATTGGGTTCTGGGGACGCCATGGCTCGATCAGTGCGTCGAGGTTCAGGGCATCGGCAAAGTCCAGGAACTGGTCGCGTAGCCAGCTGATCTGCGTGCCGGCCGGCAGAATCACGGTGAACTGGGCGTTGAGCATGCTGCTACCGGTTTGCGGCGCCAGGTAGGTGTCGCAGGTCATGGCTTCCAGCTCGACGCGGTGGTCAAGGAAGAACTGGCACAGCTCGTTGATGATGTCCGGGCGGTAGGCAGCGCTGACGTAGGCTACATACGGAAGGGCCTGCGGGCGCACTTCCTGGTCCGCGCTGCGGACCACGTCGAGGGTCAGGCCGTGCTTCTTGCCCAAGCCTGGCAGGGTGGACTCGAGACGTGCCAGGGCGTCCCAGCTGCCGCCCACCTGCAGCACCAGGGCGCTGGTCTCGCCGTGGCGGCTCAGGCGCGAGGTGACCACCGCGCAGCGGTTTTCGAAGGCAGCGCGGCTGAGGACGTTGGCCAGCTCCATGGGGTTCGGGCCCAGGGCACTGATGACAAGGAATTGTTCGCGGACGGTGGGGGTGGACATGCAGCATTCCTAAAGCGATGAGCGGTCGGCACAGGACGGGCAAAAGCCTCCTGTCGGCAGGGCCCGGGGCTCGCATGCGAGGTCTTGGACGCTGGCGGGGAGCAAGGTCGACGGCCCGGCGGGCCGCGCTGCACCGATCAAAGGGCCAAGGGTAGCGAAATAAGCCGCCGAGGGGAATGCTCCACCCGCCTGCTTCGCTTGTGCAAGGTCGATGCCCCCAGTACCATTACCGCTCTCTTTTTCCGGCAGGAGCAGTTACATGATTGCGGGCAGTATGGTGGCATTGGTCACACCCATGGATGCACAAGGGCGTGTTGACTGGGGCAGCCTCGACAAACTTGTAGACTTCCACCTGGAAAACGGCACCCATGCGATCGTCGCTGTCGGCACCACCGGTGAGTCGGCCACGCTGGATGTCGAAGAACACATCCTGGTCATCAAGCACGTGGTCGAGCGCGTCAAACGCAGCGCCAAGCCGATTCCGGTCATCGCCGGCACCGGTGCCAACTCCACCGCCGAAGCCGTGCACCTGACCCAGAACGCCAAGAACGCTGGCGCCGACGCCTGCCTGCTGGTTGTGCCGTACTACAACAAGCCAACGCAAGAAGGCCTGTACCAGCACTTCAAGCACATTGCCGAAGCCGTCGACATCCCGCAGATCCTCTACAACGTTCCCGGCCGTACCTCCTGCGACATGCAGGCCGAGACCGTGATCCGCCTGTCGACCGTGCCGAACATCATCGGCATCAAGGAAGCCACGGGCGACCTGGCCCGCGCCAAGGCCATTCTCGATGGCGTCAGCAAGGACTTCATCGTCATGTCTGGCGACGACCCGACTGCCGTAGAGCTGATCCTGATGGGCGGCAAGGGCAACATCTCCGTCACCGCCAACGTCGCTCCGCGCGAAATGGCGGACCTGTGCGAGGCCGCCCTTGAGGGCAATGCCGAGAAGGCCCGCGCAATCAACGAAAAACTCATGCCGCTGCACAAAGACCTGTTCTGCGAGTCCAACCCGATCCCGGTGAAATGGGCGCTCGTCGAAATGGGCCTGATGCAAAAAGGTATTCGCCTGCCACTGACCTGGCTGAGCGAAGGCTGCCACGAAAAAGTCCGTACTGCCTTGCGCCAGTCCGGCGTACTGGTTTAAGAGGAAGTACACCGCATGAAGCGACTGGCTGGTCTTTCCGCCCTTGCCCTGATTATCTCCACCACCAGTGGGTGTGGCTGGCTGTGGGGCGAGGATGGCTATTTCCGCGACCGCGGCAGTGACTACCTGCAGGCGCACCCGACCGCGCCGATGCAGCTGCCGCCGGACGCCAGCAACGTCAAACGCCTTGACCCGCTGCTGCCGATTCCGCGTAACGTCGCTGACGATACCGTCAAGGGTGAGTTTGAAGTGCCTCGCCCGCAACCGTTGACGGGCGGTGCCGCCCAGGTCACCGACTACAGCCTGCAGCGCAGCGGCAGCAGCCGTTGGGTGCTGGCCCAGCATTCGCCAGCCGAAGTGTGGCCGGTAGCCCGGCAGTTCTTCGAGGATAACGGCTTCCGCATTGCTGAAGAGCGCCCGCAGACGGGTGAGTTCAACACCACCTGGCAGCGTTTCGACGAACTGTCGGCATCGCTTGGCCAGCGTCTGGCCAGCACTGCCAGCAGCGGCGACAGCGAGGTGCGTGTCCGTGTGCGCATGGAGCCTGGCGTGCAGCGCAACACCTCCGAAGTGTATGTGGTCAGCGTCGAGCGCCCGGCCGGCAGCACTGCCGAGCCTGCGTTCCCGTCCAGCTCCAGCAATACCGGCACCGATGCCCTGCTGGTCGACGAAATGCTTGCCAGCATGAACCGCAGCGCCGAGAAGGGCGGTTCGGTATCGCTGCTGGCCGCGCGCGATTTCGACGCCCCAAGCCGCGTCAGCCTGAGCGAAGACGGCAGCGGCAACCCGGTGCTGTACCTGGGCTCCGACCTGGACCGCGCCTGGTCTGGCGTGGGCCGTGCGCTGGAGCAGGGTGGCGAATGGCGTGTTGAGGACATCAACCGCAGCCTGGGCCTGTATTACATCAACCTGTCCGAAAAGCCTGACGACAAGCAGAACCAGCCTGGCTTCTTCAGCCGCCTGTTCGGCAGCGAGCCGACCAAGGAAGAGCGTGAAGCCCGTGCCGAGCGTTACCAGGTTCGCCTGAGCAAGGTGGGTGAGAGCGTGCAGGTCACGGTCGAGAAAAACATCAACACCGTGGCTCCGGCCGATGTCGCCCGCCGTGTGCTGAGCGCCATTCAGGACCACCTGGGCTAAGTGCGCTTCGCGGTACTCGGAAGCGGCAGCCAAGGGAACGGCACGCTGATCGCCAGTGGTGACACGTTCATCCTGGTCGATTGCGGCTTTTCCCTGCGTGAAACCGAGCGGCGCCTGGCGCTGCTCGGGGTTTCTGCCGCTCAGCT
Organism: Pseudomonas sp. CIP-10; assembly: GCF_020911845.1. Classification (NCBI taxonomy): domain Bacteria; kingdom Pseudomonadati; phylum Pseudomonadota; class Gammaproteobacteria; order Pseudomonadales; family Pseudomonadaceae; genus Pseudomonas; species Pseudomonas sp. CIP-10. The sequence continues at coordinate 1,454,436 of NZ_CP087160.1, forward strand.
CAGTGCAGTGCTGGTCACCCACGAACATGCCGACCACGTGCATGGGGTCGGCTTGCTGTCACGGCGCTACAATGTACCGGTCTACCTCAGCCAAGGGACCTTGCGCGGCATGCGCAAGCCGGTGGAGGTGGCCGGTTTTCTCGCGTGTGGCCAAAGCCTGCGTATCGGCAGCCTGGAAGTAACTGCAGCGCGGGTCGAGCACGACGCCTACGAGCCGTTGCAGTACGTGGTCAGCGACGGCAAGCGGCGCTTTGGCATGCTGACCGACCTGGGCTCTTACGACGCGCTGTTGCTGGAGCGTTACCAGGGCCTGGATGCACTGCTGATCGAGGCTAACCACTGCCGCGACCTGCTGGCACGTGGTCACTACCCGGCTTTTCTGAAGCAGCGGGTGGGTGGCATGCAAGGGCATTTGAACAACCACCAGGCCGCGCGCCTGGTGCACGAGTTGGGCTGGAACAACCTGCAACACCTGGTGCTGGCCCACCTCAGCAGCAAGAACAACCTGCCACACTTGGCCCGCCAGTGCTTTGTCGACACCCTCGGGTGTGACCCGGACTGGCTCCAGGTGGCGAATCAGGAACACGGGCTCGACTGGCGCGAAATCGCCTAGCCCAACACCTCAAGCAAGCGGAGCCCAATCATGGAAAAACGCGAAGAACTTTACCGCGGCAAGGCCAAATCGGTTTACAAGACCGATGACGCCGACCGCTTGATCCTGCTGTTCCGTAACGACACTTCGGCGTTCGACGGCAAGCGTATCGAACAACTCGACCGCAAAGGCATGGTGAACAACAAGTTCAACGCCTTCATCATGCAGAAACTGGAAGAAGCCGGCGTGCCGACCCAGTTCGACAAGCTGCTGGGCGACAACGAGTGCCTGGTGAAGAAGCTGGACATGATTCCGGTCGAGTGCGTGGTGCGTAACTACGCTGCCGGCAGCCTGGTCAAGCGCCTGGGCGTGGAGGAGGGCATCAAGCTGGAGCCGTCCACCTTCGAGCTGTTCCTGAAGAACGACGAGAAGGGCGACCCCTTCATCAACGAATCCCACGTTGTCGCGTTCGGCTGGGGCACCGCCGAGCAACTGGTAGAAATGAAGAAGCTGTCGTTGAAGGTCAACGAAGTGCTGAGCAAGCTGTTCGATGACGCCGGCCTGCTGCTGGTCGACTTCAAGCTGGAGTTCGGCGTATTCCACGGCCAGATCGTGCTGGGCGACGAGTTCAGCCCGGACGGCTGCCGCCTGTGGGACAAGGAAACCCGCAAGAAGATGGACAAGGACCGCTTCCGTCAGGGCCTGGGCGACGTGATCGAAGCCTACGAAGAAGTTGCCAAGCGCCTGGGCGTGCCGCTGTAAGCGGCACGTTCACGCAAGCGCCTGATACCACGCGGTTTTTTTGAAAAAAAGATTTGCGTTTTAAAAGAACGCTGGTATGATGCGCGGCATTGGAGAGATGCCGGAGTGGTCGAACGGGACGGATTCGAAATCCGTTGTACTGGCAACAGTACCTAGGGTTCAAATCCCTATCTCTCCGCCATACATAGAAAACCCTTGCAATTCAATGAGTTGCAGGGGTTTTTTATTTCCTGTTGTACTACTCATTTGTATCACTTTGCCGACTGGTATTAGTGGCAGGTGCATGTCTTTTGCGTGGTGACGTTGTGGGCAATGTCACGCTTAGCAATGTCCTTGGGCGGCTCCTGTGCCTACACTCCCTGTGGGCTGTCGAAAGCTCTGCAGAACGTGCGAAAAACACATAGTATTCGTGTCCCAACAAGGACAGTTCAGAACGCAGGCGTTGGTGACAGTCGTCACGGTCGCTGAGCGGACTGGCCACCAGATGCCAATGCAGGCGCGATCTATGAAATCCAGACCTGAAGACGTACTGATCTACCACATCACAGATATTGCCAATCTGCCCGGAATTATTGCCTCTGGCCTTCAGTCAGATGCAGTGATGGTTCAATCGGGGCAGCATTCGGTCATTGGCTACGATCACATCAAGCTTCGCAGGCTCCAAGAGATAAGCGTTGACTGCTGCGAATCTATGTATGTTGGGGAGTTTGTACCTTTTTATTTTTGTCCGCGTACTCCGATGCTTTACACCGTCAACATGGGTAATACGGGCAAGCCTGCGGGGTGTCAACGTGACATCGTCCACCTCGTGAGTTCAGTCGGTACCGGTATCGAGCTTCAACGGCATTGGGCCTTCAGCGACGGCAATGCTGGCGCTAGGCACACAGACTTTTATAACGATATTGATAAGCTCGCTGACTTGGATTGGTCCACAATCAATGCCAAGTATTGGGGAGAGAAACGGCATCAAAAGCAATCAGAGTTCTTGGTTGCAGGGCAATTCCCTTGGCGGGGAATCCATTTTATTGGCTGTCATAGTCAGGCGGCGGTTGAGAGAGTGCAAGAGGTTATGCGCGAGTCGACACATCAGCCTGAAGTGAGCGTCAAAAATGCCTGGTACTTTTAATATGATCAAGCTTAGCAAAGGAAACCTTCTTACAGCACCCGCTGAGGCATTGGTGAACACCGTGAACACTGAGGGTGTCATGGGCAAAGGTATCGCGCTGCAATTCAAGCAAGCATTTCCTGGTATGTTCAAAAGCTATCAGGATGCCTGCAAGAATGATGCCGTAAAGCTGGGTAAGGTTCATGTGTTTGATCTTGGCGGGTTAGTTGGTGGTCCGCGTTGGATTATAAACTTTCCAACCAAAGGGCATTGGAAGTCAAAGAGCAAGCTGGAGAACATCCAAAGCGGCCTTGATGATCTAGTGCGTAAAGTGAATGAGTTGGATATCAAGTCGATTGCAATTCCTCCACTTGGTTGCGGATTGGGTGGCCTTAAGTGGGAGGAAGTTCAGCCGGCAATTGTGGAGGCGTTTTCGGTTTTGCCAGAGGTCGAGGTTTTGTTATACCCGCCATCTGGCGCGCCAGCAGCAAAGGAAATGCCGAACAGAACAGAGCGTCCAAAGATGACCGATGGCCGTGCCGCGCTGATTCTATTGATGGATCGATATCTAAAAGGGCTCCTTGACCCATTTGTCAGTTTGCTCGAAGTGCATAAGCTTGTGTACTTCTTACAGGAAAGCGGCAAGCCACTTCGACTTCAGTTTGAGGCTAAGCAGTATGGCCCATATGCTAAGAATCTTAGGCAGGTACTGATTAAGTTAGATGGCCACTTTATCCATGGCTATGGTGATGGTCAGGATGACCCCACTAAGCCGTTGGAGCTAAAGATGGGGGCTGTCGAAGAGGCCGAACAGTTTCTGTGTAATGATGTTGAAACCATGCATCGTATGGAAAGAGTTGTAGAGCTAATTGACGGATTTGAAGATCCGTATGGAATGGAGCTGCTAAGTACCGTTCACTGGGTTATGTGCAATACCACCGGGGCGAAAGATTATCCTGAGCTGGCCATCAGGGCTGTGCATGACTGGAGTGAGCGGAAGAAGATGTATCTAAAGCCCGCTCACTTAGAGAGAGCCTGGTACCGTCTGAAGGAGATGAGCTGGGATTCCGAGTCTCAAAGCAGCCTTCGTTAGTTCTAACAAAGGGTCGAGCGTCTGTTCGGCCCTACTTTTCACGTGGACGTCCAGTTTTTATTGGGTTTACTGGGGGGGAAATCGATTGGTTGAGGGGCCCTATCTCTCCGCCATACGCGAAGTAGTCGAAGCCCCCGAAAACGTTGATGTTTTCGGGGGCTTCGTCGTTTCAGGGGTTTCAGTTAGGGCAGATTTGGGGCAGATTTGCGACCTTTCTTGACATTCAAACCTTCGGTTCAGAGAGCTGGTAGAGCTGGAAGCAAACCTGAGTCTTCAAGTGGCACTCAGTCGTGCTCAAATCGTACACGTCGGATTTTAAGTCCGGACGCCTTCCACCCCTCGAGTTTTTTCAGGTGGTTTTTGACGTAGGCCAAGGTGTCAAAAGGCGTTAGATAATGACCGCTTTCGTTATTTAGCTGAATAACCCCGTCCTTTATTGTAAGCATGCCAGCAGAAATTGCTGTGGGATGCGAAATTTCAGATTTTGCAGCAATGGCCACTATGCTTGAGTGCGAAGGGTCAGTACCTGAGGCATCATCGTAGCTGCCGATAATGAATTTATTATCCTCTGTCATTACCCATTTATGCTTCTGCTCCGGGCGGATGTCATTTTTGAAAAAATTCACATGCGTAGGCATATTAATCTGTGCCTTGTTATCGTCCATATAGCCTTTCATTAGCTCGACCTCACTGCTGAGTTTTCCTTGTTTAACATCTGTCAGTGGACGAGGTCTTTGGGGGCGCCACCAGCTATAGCCGCTAGGGTCAGTTCTGTTCACCGGGTCACAAGCGCAATAGGCGTATGCATTTAAGCCGCCACGATGAAATGGGCTGAGCGGGTCTGGATTTAGAAAGCGCATCAGAACGGGGCTGTAGGCTCGCTTGCCATTGCCGAGTAGATAACAATTGATCCTTGTCAGTATATGTTCGCTATTAAATGCAAGCTGCGTTGAAATTCCAGGCACCAGTGTGTGGTATCCGTAGGGGCTGTAGGTACGATGCAGTAAAAACGACGCTTCCGTGCTGCTTCGAGTGTTGCTCATAACGGATGGCCCCTTTCGATTTTCTCACTGATGGTTGCTGAGGTCATTATGTGTTATCTCTAGTGACTTGCTGAACTGGCAGAAATACCAGGGTTTAGCTGCTTCGGGGTGGGGCCGCTATGCCCCCTAAGGCCAGCATCAACTGCTGCATCGTGGAGCCGCCTGTTTTATCCATTCCCAATTGACGGCTGCACCTTGCGCAAGATATTCATGCCTTGGCTTTCACCTCTTCACCCAAAGCAAACACTAAGGTTTGAGCGTCATTAGCCTTCGTTGTATCTGCCAGAAAAGCCCCGATGGCCTCGGAGCTGTCGAGAAAGCGGCAAGCCTCGAAGCGCTTGGTATTGCTCAAGTCCAGTTCAAGGATGGGCATATCCTCGGGGGGGCATGTGTCGCTCTTAGTTGTTTGCCTCGTAACGCATCAAGAATTTCCTTGGGTCGGTTAGGGGCTCCGATTCGATCCGATTTATCGCTACGCTTGAGCATCAGGTAGCCAGTCAAGCCCGTTCGTACGAAGTATTTCCGATATTCGGCGCAACAAACGGGCTATTGGGTTGACCTTACTTTTTCATCACCCCCAGCTCAGCATCATCCAACAGCGCCTTGGCCATCGCGCTCAGGTAATGCGAGGCCCAGATCAGTTTCTGGTCGCCGTCCATCAGGCCGGTGATGATCAGGTCGCGCACGTAACCCATCAGTTCGGACGCCTGTTCGCGGGCGTCCTGGCAGGGGATGCCGGGTTCGATGCGGAACAGCGGGTGGGTGTTGTTTTCGCCTTGGTAGAAGCAGGTCTTGCCGACTGTGGTGGGTTCTGTTGTGTTGTCGGTGGGCATTGTTTTGTTTCCCTGGATTCTGGGTTGCCTGGGCTGGCCTCTTCGCGGGCATGCCCGCTCCCACAGGTGCTGTGCAGTGCATGACGGCTGTGATGACCCTGTGGGAGCGGGCGTGCCCGCGAAGAGGCCTGACCTGCTAATGCAAGGTGTGAGGCTCTGTGGGTAAATGCGGCCGCATCTGCAACTGCATCAACGCCGACTCGACCAGCCCCTGTACCGCTTCCATTTCATGGATCACGGCCTGCATCACGATCGAGCTGTGGGCGGTGGGTTTGAGTTGCACGGATTGGCGGGCCACGGACAGGGCGCAGAGTACGTACTCTGAGGACTGGACCAGGGTGTCTTGCAGGATCTGGGTGGAATGGGGGGAGTAGGGTGGATCGGGGACTGTCTTGCGCATGTAAGCTCCTTGGGTAGTGGAGCCGCCTGGCAACGCTGTCAAACGAATGGAGGCAGCTATACATGGGTTGACAGACCGGTACCCAAGGACCCGGCGCACACGAATGTGCCCCATGCACAGCTGCCATTAAGCGCTGCAACGGAAACTTGAGTAGTCGGCCTGTCAAAGCCGGTCGCTGATTTCACAACGACGAGCCGAGACTAGAGCGCGACCGAATCCGTCGCAACCGTTTGAGCGGGTTGGCAGTATGTTTGGGAAACGCCCTACAAGGAAGGGGATAATTCTGAGTAGAAGTTGTAGGACGGATTTCTACTAATCAATCAGACAGGCTTCCTGCAACATTTTGTCTTGAACTGCCAATGGCACCTTGGGCTACAATGCGGCCCTCTGATACGCCACTCACGCCCAGGCCACACGCCGTAATGATTACGCGCGCTGGGCGATGAACTCTTCCTGACATGGATTCGTTGGATGCTTTGCGCCGTACTGGTCTCCCCCTGCGCCCCTCGCTGGACGGCTGAATTGTCGTCTGCGGCCAGTGCTGCACACTTTCTGAAAACCCCGCACAAACTCGAATGCTGCCGCCAACCATTGGCTGCGGTACGCGGCTGTGCGCCCCACCGAAAATGGAGTGCTCCACTTGCGTAAGAAATTCGTCGCGTCCCTTCTGGCGGTCGCCATCGCCTCTACCACGGCCTGTGCACAGCTCGGGATCAGCAAAGAGCAAGCGGGCACCGTGATCGGTGGCCTGGCCGGTGTGGCCATCGGCTCGACCATGGGCAGTGGCAACGGCAAGATCGCCGCTGCGCTGATCGCAGGTGGCATTGGCGCCTACGTGGGCAACCGCATCGGCCACATGCTCGATGAAAAGGACCAGCAAGCCCTGGCGCTGCGTACGCAGGAAGTGCTGAGCCAGCAGCAAACCACTGCCAGTGCCCAGCCAGTGACCTGGAAGTCCGACCACTCCGGCGCCACCGCGCAGATCGTGCCGGGCAAGGAATACACCAAGACCAAGCAGGTCGAGGTCAAGCGCGCGCCGAAGATCCAGGTGGTGCCGTCGATGAAGCTGATCAACGAGCCGTATGTGACCATCAGCGACAACCTCAACGTGCGTGCTGCGCCTAACCAGACTGGCGAGAAGGTCGGCAGCCTGAAGAACCACACCGAATTCACCGCCGTGGGCTCCACCGGTGACTGGATTCTGGTCGGCCGCAAGGGTGTGACCGTGGGCTATGTGCACAAGAACTACGTCGAGCCCAAGGCGCAAGCGGTTGCCAAGCGTGTAACGCCAGCCGTCAACCTGGACGAGCTGGACGTTGCCGCCAGCAAGGAAACCCAAGGCTTCGACCTGGACTCGGTGCAGTCGCTGCCGACCCAGACAGTTGCCGCCGAAGCGGCCTGCCGCCCGGTCACCGTCAGCCTGAAATCGCAAAGCGGCCAGACCGAACAAGAGCAGAACACCTTCTGCAAACAAGCCAACGGCACCTGGGAACTGATCTGAGGAACTCCATGAAAAAGCACGCGCTCGCGCTGGCTGTGATCGGCGCTTGTGGTCTGGTACCGCAGGCGTTCGCCCACGAGCTGGCCTTTTCCAAGAAAGACAACATCAAGGTCGAAGTGCCCGGGGATGCCACCACCTGGTGCAAACCCCAGGTAGACCTGACCATCACCCGCCCGGCCTGGGATAACCAGGAACTGCTGTCAGGCCTGCTGACCAAGCTGCCGTTCGTGTTCGCCAAGGACTGCTCGACTGCCAAGGTGAACTGGAAGGCGGTCGATGCCAAGGGCAACCTGTACGCCAGCGGCTCGGGCAATGCCAGCAACCTGGGGCTGGTGACACTGGCTGCTGCGCCTGCCACTGCCGCCCCGGCGCCGGCTGCAGCAGTTGCCCCCGCTCCGGCACCTGCGCAGCCAGAAGCACCGGCTGCTGCTGCACCTACACCGACACCGGCACCTGCTCCGGCCCCAGCCCCAGCCCCTGCTGCTGCAGCGGCGCCGGCAGTGGTCGAAGCCGCACCTGCGCAGGCAAAACCCGCTCCGGCCCCCGCGCCCGCGCCAGCCGTAGCCGCAGAGCCAGCCCCGGCCCCCGAAGCTCCGGCAGCAGCCCCTGTTGTGCCGCCCGCTCCGGCACCTGCCACAGCAGTCGCCGCAGCCCCCACTTCGGACTTCGGTCGCTCGGTGGTCCTGGAAAACCGCAACCTGATGCAGGTAACGGACGGTACCGGCTGCAAATGGGTGCTCAGTACCTCGATCATCGGCGATGGCGACACCCTGTCGTTCGGCACCACCCCGGCCATGCCGTGCCCGGCGTCCGGCTTTGGTGAAGGCAGCTTCGACAAAATCAGCTGGAAGGCTGTGGGTACCTACCGGGGTGATAACTGGACCCGCGTCTATGCTCACCCGAGTGGTTTGATCTTCAACAAGCACCTTGAGCCTGCGGTAAAGGACAAGGCCGTTTCTTATCTCACGCCGCAAGCTGACCAGGCCGCGTTCCTGGTCGGCGAGATCCCAGGCCGGCAGATGAAGGTGTACCTGACGTTCACCCGCTCCAGCTACGGCGTGCTCCGCCCGTTCGGCAGCGACCCTTACTACGTCGCGGTCACCCCGGACGAGTCGTTTGCCCTGGACGCGACCAAGTACAAGGAAGCTGCGCTGGAAATCTTCGACCTGATCAAGACCACCTCGCCGACCACCACCGATGTGGCCAACCTGTTCATCGTCAAAGACCTGTCGGCGATCTCGAACAACATCTGGGGCAACGACGCGCAGAAAATCACCCGCAACCGCATCGGCATCAACCGCCAAGGCCTGTTCTTCGATGTGCGCGACGGAGCCAACTGGGCGGTACAGCGGGAGCAGCAGCGTGTGCGTGAGCAGCGTCAGCGCCAACAGGAACTGGCCCGCGTGCACACCCGTGTGCTGGAACGTTACCAGCAGTTGCAGGACGGCATGAGCGACTTCAAGGGGCGCGAAACCGAGGCGTTGGCGCAGATGGCCGGTATCAAGGTGCGCTTCGCTTCGCCACTGGAGCAGCAAAACCCTGCGACCTCGGCCAGCGTAGTGCCGATGATGGTGCACGTTACCGGCAAGAAAGGTGACTTCTACAGCATCGACTTCCCGAGCAACGGCCGCCTGGTTGCGGACGAGGAATACAGCGAAGGCTGGTACGTGACCCAGGTGGCCAACGCCACGCCGTACTACCCGCTGGACGACGGCCGCGCCGTGCCTACCTACCGTGCCTACAGCGCCGGTGAGCCGGAGGCCTGCAAACAGGACCACTGTGCCGACCGCGTGTCGTTCGGCGCCGTGCTGGCCAAGGAATTCCCCAACGCCGGTATCGATTTCAGCTGGACCCCCGAGGTCTCCCAACAGTACGTGAACGACTGGAACAACGCTTCCGCCATGGTCCAGTGAGGCAAACACCATGATCAAACAGATGAACAAGAAGCAGCTGCTGATTGGCGGTGTGGCCGCAGCGGTGCTGGTGCTCGGTGGTGGCTATGCGATGGTCGCCAGCTCGGGCAAGAAGGCTGCGCTGGCTTACTACGACGACTTCAAGGAGCGCTATTTCCTTGAGGATGTGCTGTCGGAGGGGGACATTTCCTACTCGGCGCTTTCCGGCAACCTGACGGTAGCCGACCCGGAGATCCGCGTGGCGGCGGCGCAGACCAATGGCGCCCAGCAGTTCATGCGCGGCCTGTCGGGCTTGATGGAGTCCGTACAGGGTGGTTCGGCTGAGGAAGGCCTGGCGGGCTGGGCCAAGTACCAGCTCAATGTCAGCCGCAATGTGGCCGGGGTGTACCTGAAGGCTGATGCGCTGAAGCTGGCCCATGACGGAGACAGCAAGGATGGCAGCATTCATATCCAGTTGCTGGGCATGCAGATGGCCAACCCTTACGTTGCCAGCAAGGGGGCTGAAGTCGTGCTGGTGGCGGATGTCAGCGACGAAGTCCAGCCACGTGCCGAGCTGGCCGCCAATGGTCGGGCCGCCCCGTCGAACTTCACCTGGGGCGCTAACATGGCGGTGCGCCAGCCAGTAACCGGCGCGTTTCTGGTCAGCAGCACCGGTGACTTTGGTACCACGGTCGACCTGGACTTCACCATCAAGCGCTCCAGCGATGGCGAAGGCTCGATGGCGTTCGTGGTCACCCACCGCAACGACGGCTCCAAGGTGGGGGAGATCGTGCGCAAGGCCGACTTCCAGTCGCTGCCGGAACTGGACGATGTCGAAACCCAGCTCAAGAGTGCCCTGAGCGCGATGCTGATTGGCGCGTACAGCCCGTACACCGGCCAGGCGGTGTTGGCTGAAGCGGTCAGCGGCTTTGCCCGCAAGGCCAAGGTCGAGAACTACTCGGTGAGCTACAGTGGCTTCAAATCGCTGAAAGAGGCTTTCAGCGATTACCAGCAGCAAGTCCCCAAGGCAAAGTTCGCAGCCTTCTGCCAGGAGGTTGGGCTGTCGTCGTGGAGCAGTGACTTTGGCGCCAAGGCCAAGAACCACAGCGATTCGGAATGCGCCATCGGGCAGAAGCTGGTCGAAGACGGCAGTTTCGAAGAGCAGTACACCTTCAAGGAAGGCAAGAGCCTGTTTGCAGCGTTGTTCGTGAGCAAGGCGTATCAGCTGGAAACCAATTGATTGGGTAATGGCTGAGTGAACAAGCCCCCGGGAACCCTGAGTTGCCGGGGGCTTTTTTTGCTGTCAGGTGTGCCCGGACCCTGTCGGGCTTGGGATCAGCGCATCGCCGCCAGTTTGATGCCGAATCCCACCAGGCAAGCCCCCGCCAGTCGCTCGAACATATTGGTAATTCGCGGGTTGGCGCGCATGCGCTCGGCCAGTTGATGGGTCAGCACCACGGCAATCAGCCCATACAGGAAGGTCACCACCGCCACTGTCGCCGCCATGAAACCGAACGTCACCAGCCCTTGGTGCTTCACCGGGTCGACGAACAGCGGGAAAAACGCCATGTAGAACATGATCGCCTTGGGGTTGAGCAGGGTGATCATCATGGTCTGGCGCAGGTACTGGCCGTTGTCCATGCGGCAGGTGTGTGCTGCACCACCGGGTTTGCTCAGCAGCATGCGCAGGCCCAGGTAGGCCAGGTATGCAGCCCCCGCCCACTGCACCATATGAAAGGCGGCAGGGTAGGTGGCCAGCAGGGTGGCGACGCCGGCTACCGCCAGCCACAGCAGCACCTGGTCACCCACGATCACGCCACAGGTCGCGGCCAGGCCTGCCTTGATACCGCCCTTGCCGGTGGCGGTGATCAGGGCGAAATTGCCCGGGCCGGGGATGGCCAGAAGAATGAGGAAGGCGATGACGAATGCGCCGTAGTCGGTGACGCCAAGCATGGTGAGTTCCTGTTGGGCATTGCGAAGGCAGTGCGCTGAACTATCGTCGCCAACGGCGCGCTTTTCAACCTGTTGTTGCACAGTTGCAAAGAACCTGTGCCAAGTGCGGCTTGGATCCAATGCCTGGAGTCTGTATGATTCCGCGGCCATCAGACGATGGTCGAAGATGATTCATTTAAAGGACTGAGTAATGAAAAAGCTGTTCAAGGCCACCGTTGCCGTTGCTGTCGTTTCGGGTGTTGCCCTGCTGTCGGGTTGCACTGGCCAAGTTTACAACCAACCAAAAAACTGCACCTACGACTACCTGTTCCACCCTTCGGTTTCCATCTCCAAGATCATCGGTGGCTGCGGCCCGATCGATAAACTGCCTCAGCAGCAGTAATCTTGGCGGTACCCTGATCGCGACGCTTGCGGCGTGATCCAAGGCCCCCGGTCATGCACATGGCCGGGGGTTTTTGTTTTTGACGTGACAAACTGCCGCTGGGGCAACCGGTCGCCTTGACGCGTCTGCCTGCAATTTGTTTGTGCTGGCATTTCAGATACAATCGGAAAAACGATTCAGCCTTGTCGGTCAATTCGACCAAAGGCCGAGCCGTTTTCTGGTTCTCTGGCTGCTGAACAATGATCAACAAAAAGCCTGCGCTGAAGAACACGCTTTACCGGGGCCAGCCACAGGCCCTCCCTCTGTTCTCCTGACTGGAATTGATCAATGTTCAAGAAAGCTGGCAAGACCTTGCTGGGTCTGGCGGTCGCTGCAAGCGTCATGCAAGCGCACGCTGCAGAAACCAAGAAAGTAGACGTGCTGCTGGTCGGCGGCGGCATCATGAGCTCCACCTTGGCCGTGTGGCTGCACGAGCTGGAGCCAAGCTGGTCGATGGAAATGGTCGAGCGCCTGGATGGCGTGGCCGAAGAAAGCTCCAACGGCTGGAACAACGCCGGTACCGGCCACTCCGCGCTGGCCGAGCTGAACTACACCCCGGAAGACAAGGACGGCAACGTCAACATCGCCAAGGCCATCGAAATCAACGAAGCCTTCCAGATTTCCCGCCAGTTCTGGTCGTGGCAGGTACGCCAGGGCGTGCTGAAGAACCCGCACTCGTTCATCAACACCACCCCGCACATGAGCTTCGTGTGGGGCGACGACAACATCAAGTTCCTCAAGAAGCGTTACGACGCGCTGCAGGCCAGCCCGCTGTTCCGTCCGATGCAGTACTCCGAGGACCACGCGCAGATCGCCAAGTGGGTCCCGCTGATGATGGAAGGCCGCGACCCGAACCAGAAGCTGGCCGTGACCTGGACGCCGATCGGCACCGACGTCAACTTTGGCGAGATCACCCGCCAGTTCGTTGGCCACCTGCAGACCCAGAAAGGCTTCGAGCTGAAGCTGTCCAGCGAAGTGCAGGACATCACCCGTAACAAGGACGGCTCCTGGCACGTCGAGTACAAGAACCTGAAGGACGGTACCGAGTCGGCCACCGACGCCAAGTTCCTGTTCATCGGTGCCGGCGGCGGCGCGCTGAAGCTGCTGCAGAAGTCGGGCATCCCGGAAGCCAAGGAATACGCAGGCTTCCCGGTGGGTGGCTCGTTCCTGGTGACCGAGAACCCGACCGTGGCCATGCAGCACATGGCCAAGGCCTATGGCATTGCCTCGACCGGTGCGCCACCCATGTCGGTCCCGCACCTGGACACCCGCGTGCTGGACGGCAAGCGCGTCATCCTGTTTGGCCCGTTCGCTACCTTCTCGACCAAGTTCCTGAAGAACGGTTCTTACCTGGACCTGCTGAGCAGCACCACCACCCACAACGTGTGGCCGATGACCAAGGTGGGTATCGACCAGTATCCGCTGGTCGAGTACCTCGCTGGCCAGCTGATGCTGTCTGACGATGACCGCTTCGAAGCCCTGCGCACCTACTTCCCGAATGCCAAGAAGGAAGACTGGCGCCTGTGGCAGGCCGGCCAGCGTGTGCAGATCATCAAGCGTGATGCCGACAAGGGCGGCGTGCTGAAGCTGGGTACCGAAGTGGTGGCTTCCGAAGACCGCACCATCGCGGGTCTGCTGGGTGCCTCGCCAGGTGCTTCGACCGCTGCGCCGATCATGCTGAACGTGCTGGAGACGGTGTTCAAGGACAAGGTCGCTACCCCGGAGTGGCAGGCCAAGATCAAGGAAATCGTGCCGAGCTACGGCACCAAGCTGAACGACTCGGCAGCGGCCACCCAGAAAGAGTGGAACTACACCGCTGAAGTGCTGCAACTGGGTAAACCGCCGGTGATCGACGCCAGCGTTGAATTCGGTGGCGCGGCAAGCAAGCCGGTTGAGAGCAAGCCTGAGAACGACATGGCGCTGTAACCGGCCATTGTTGTGAAAGAAAGCCACGGGGGAGACCTCGTGGCTTTTTTGTTGCCAAGCCCAGCGCAGCCCTCAGGCTTATCGCCATCCCTGGTAGGAGCGGGTTCACCCGCGAAGAGGCCTGCACAGGTATCACTGCTGGCGCAGTATGCACTCCAGCAGCCCGGGAAACCGCTCGCCCAGCATCTCGCTGCGCAGCGAATTCATATGGGTAGTCCCCACATTGCGGGTTTGCACCAGCCCTGCATCACGCAACACACGGAAGTGGTGGGACATGCTCGACTTCGGCCGGCCTCCGTCCAGCTCGCCACAGCTGGCCTCGGCCACGCCGGCCAGGTGGCGGACGATTTCCAGGCGCACGGGGTCGCTGAGCGCATAGAGCAGGCGTTCAAGGATGAGGTCGTCGGGGTTGGGATGTTTATAGGCTCGCATGGTTGACATGATAACGGGGGTTTCATTAATTGCCATAGTTCGATTATGATCGAACAACAGTATTCAAATGAACCCGGAGTTTCCCATGTCCGCACTGTTCGAACCCTACACCCTCAAAGACGTCACCCTGCGTAACCGTATTGCCATTCCGCCGATGTGCCAGTACATGGCCGAAGACGGCATGATCAACGATTGGCACCACGTTCACCTGGCCGGCTTGGCCCGTGGTGGTGCCGGCTTGCTGGTGGTCGAGGCCACTGCTGTGGCGCCGGAAGGGCGTATCACCCCCGGTTGCGCCGGTATCTGGAGCGATGCCCACGCTCAGGCGTTCGTACCGGTGGTGCAGGCCATAAAGGCTGCCGGCTCCGTGCCGGGTATCCAGATCGCCCACGCCGGGCGCAAGGCCAGCGCCAACCGCCCGTGGGAGGGTGATGACCACATTGCCGCCGACGACGCGCGCGGCTGGGAGACCATTGCCCCGTCTGCCATTGCCTTTGGTGCGCACCTTCCGAAAGTGCCACGCGAAATGACGCTGGACGATATCGCCCGGGTCAAGCAGGACTTCGTCGATGCCGCCCGCCGTGCGCGTGATGCCGGCTTCGAGTGGATAGAACTGCACTTTGCCCATGGCTACCTGGGCCAGAGCTTCTTCTCCGAGCACTCCAACAAGCGCACCGATGCCTACGGTGGCAGCTTCGAAAATCGCAGCCGCTTCCTGCTGGAAACACTGGCCGCAGTGCGCGAAGTGTGGCCGGAGAACCTGCCGCTGACCGCGCGCTTTGGTGTGTTGGAATACGATGGCCGCGATGAGCAGACCCTGGAAGAGTCGATCGAACTGGCCCGTCGCTTCAAGGCCGGTGGCCTTGACCTGCTGAGCGTGAGTGTCGGCTTTACTATTCCCGAGACCAACATCCCGTGGGGCCCGGCGTTCATGGGGCCGATTGCCGAGCGTGTGCGCCGTGAGGCGAAGCTGCCGGTGACCTCGGCGTGGGGCTTTGGCACGCCGCAACTGGCGGAAGGGGCACTGCAAGCCAACCAGCTGGACCTGGTGTCCGTGGGGCGTGCACACCTGGCCGACCCGCACTGGGCGTACTTCGCCGCCAAGGAACTGGGGGTGGAGAAAGCCTCCTGGACGTTGCCGGCGCCTTATGCGCACTGGCTCGAGCGTTACCGCTGAGGCTTGGAGGGGCTGCTTTGCAGCCCATTCGCGGGCAAGCCCGCGCCCACAGACACCACAGGTTTCAGATACTGCACCCTCTCTGTGGGAGCGGGCTTGCCCGCGAAGGGGCCGGTAAAGGCTAAAACCGGTCCAGTCGGTATGCACCCATTTCAGGCCCACCAGCCTGCCCAGCCAACCGCCCCACCCATTCCGCCGTCACCGCTGCCTGGGTCAACCCCAGGTGTTGATGCCCAAACGCCAACAGCACCCGCCCATCGCACACCCTGTCGATCACCGGCAGCGAGTCCGGCAACGAAGGCCTGAAACCCATCCACGGTGTTGCTCCTTCGACGCTCAAGTCGTGCCGGAACAACCCCTTGCTCAACCGGTGCAACTGCCACGCCCGCTGCATGCTCGGCGGTGCCTGCAGCCCGGCAAACTCCACTGTGCCAGCCAGGCGCAAACCTTCGACCATGGGCGTCATGATGAATTTGCGCTCAAGCGAGGTGACTGCAAACGGCAGGCGCTGGTGCTCACCCGGCAACATCAGGTGGTAGCCGCGTTCGGTATCCAGCGGCACTCGCGTGCCTGTCAGCGCGGCAGTCAGTTTTGCAGAATGGGCGCCACAGCTGACAAGCACCTGGCGGGCATTGAGCATGCCTTGGTCGCTGGCAAGGCTCACGCCGGCACTGTGCAACTGCCCGCCATCGACCTGCGCCTGGACAAAGCGCACCCCACTGGCCTTGGCCGCTTCGAACAATTCGCACACCACCCGATAAGGGTCGATGAAGTGCCCGGTGCGCGGGAAGAACAGCCCGCCCAACAGTGACGGGCTGAGTTGCGGCGCCGCTTCGCGCACGGTTTCGGCCGACCAGAAGTCCACCGGCACCGCCTGCTGTTGCATGCGTGTGCGCAACGCCTCCAACGCCTGGCGTGACTCAGGCTTCTCGAACACCAGCAACGAACCATCCTCTTGAAACAACTCGCTGCGCCCGATCGAGCCCAACAGCCGTTGCCAGGCGCCCAGACTGCCTTCGTTCAGCGTGCGGATGCCCGCCACGCTGCGCTGGAACGGCGCCGGGCGCAGGTTGAGCAGCAGCCGGGTGAACCACGGCATGGCCTTGGGCAGGTATTTCCAGTCCAGGCGCAGCGGGCCCATCGGGTCGAGCAGCATGCGAGGCAGGCGCTTGAGGATCGACAGGTCGGCAATCGGGAACACTTGCTCGGTTGCCAGGTGCCCGGCATTGCCGAAGGACGCGCCAAGGCCGGGTGCCTGGCGGTCGACCAGGGTTACCCGACGGCCCTGGCGGGCCAGTTGCAAGGCACAGGCGACGCCGACGATGCCTGCGCCGACCACGGCAATATCGGTTTCAGCGGTTTCGAGCATGCTCAGCCTTCCCGTTTGCCATCTAGCAGGCGCCGCAGTTGCAGCGGGTTGCCGTGTTTCAATGCCTGCGGCAGCAGCGCATCGGGGAAGTCCTGATAGCAAACCGGGCGCAGGAAACGCAGGATCGCCGCGGTGCCCACCGAGGTGGTGCGGGCATCGGAAGTGGCCGGGAACGGCCCGCCGTGGACCATGGCATCGCACACCTCGACGCCCGTCGGCCAGCCATTGACCAGAATGCGCCCGGCCTTGCGCTCAAGGGTGGGGAGCAGGGCGCGAGCGCTTTCGATGTCGGCCTCGTCCAGTTGCAGGGTGGCGGTCAGCTGACCTTCCAGGTGTTCGGCTACCTGGCGGACCTGCTCAGCGTCGGTGCAGGCAACGACCAGCGACGCTGCACCGAACACTTCAGCCTGCAACGCCGGGTCGGCGAGAAACGCTTCGGCCTGGGTCACGAACAACTGTGCCTGGCACTGGTTGGGGCCCTGATCGGTTTGGCCACTGGCGATGGTTTGGGCACAGGGGTTGTCTGCCAGGGCTGCGATACCGGCCTGGTAGGCACTGAAAATGCCGGGGGTGAGCATGGTTTGGGCGGGGGCCTGCTGCACGTAACCGGCGGCTGCAGTGATGAACCGCTGCAGGGCCGGCCCCTGCCGGGCGATTACCAGGCCAGGGTTGGTGCAGAACTGGCCGGCGCCCTGGGTCAGCGAGGCGACGAAACCTTGTGCCAGTGCTTCGGCACGGGCTTGCAGGGCGGCGTCGAACAGGAACACCGGGTTGATCGAACTCATTTCTGCATACACCGGGATGGGCTCCGGGCGCGCCTGGGCGGCTTGGCACAGCGCCATGCCACCGCTGCGCGAGCCGGTGAAACCAACGGCCTTGATACGCGGGTCGCTGACCAGGGCAATGCCCACTTCACGGCCCGAGCCATAAAGCAGCGAGAACACACCGTTCGGTAACGCGCACTGCTTCACTGCTTGCGCCACTGCCTGGCCGACCAGCTCACTGGTGCCGGGATGGGCACTGTGGGCCTTGACCACCACGGGGCAGCCAGCGGCCAATGCCGACGCGGTGTCACCACCGGCCACCGAGAAGGCCAGCGGGAAATTGCTGGCGCCGAACACGGCGACTGGCCCCAGGGCCACCTGGCGCTGGCGCAAATCAGCGCGGGGAAGGGGCTGGCGCTCAGGCAGGGCGCTGTCGACCCGCACGTCCAGCCATTCGCCGGCCCGCACTACACGGGCAAAGGTGCGTAGCTGGGTGCAGGTACGACCACGCTCGCCCTGAATGCGTGCCTTGGGCAGACCGGTTTCGGCCACGGCGCGGTCGATCAGGGCATCGCCGAGGGCCTCGATCTGTGTGGCGATGGCTTCAAGGAAGTCTGCTCGTTGTTCGAGCGAGGTTTCGCGGTAGGTGTCGAATGCCGCCCAGGCCAGCGCGCAGGCCTGGGCCACGTGTTCGCCGGTGCCGCCGAGGTAGGCCGGCTCCAACGTCTGACCGGTGGCTGGGTCGATGGCACGGATGGCGTCGCGGCTGCCGGTTACCGGCCTCTGGCCGATCAGCAGGTTGCCTGTGAGGGGCATGTAGCCTCCTTGGATATCTAATGCAGATGCATGGGGGGGATTACGACCCCTGTAGGAGCGGGTTCACCCGCGAACACCGGCGAAGCCGGTGCCATGCACCGGGTCGCCTGATTCGCGGGCACGCCCGCTCCCACAGTGGGAGCAGTGGCAGCTCAGGCGATGTTCTGCTCGGCCGACCAGCTGGCATACCAGCTGCGGAACAGCGCGTACTGCTGTTCGGCATAGTTGCGCTGAGCGTCGGTCAGTACGTCGGTCTCGTTGAAGTGCAGGCTGTACTCGGTGTCGCCGTTGAGCACCATCAAGTGCTTGTAATACAACACCAGGTCGCAGCCTTCATCGAACGACGACAGTACCGCCAGCGCCGCTTCCAGCTCGCGCGCCAGGCGCCGGGCCCGGGCGTCGCCTTTGGCGGCCTGTTTGCTCAGGCTCACCAGTTGCAGCACTTCGCGCGGCAGCGCATTGCCGATGCCGGTGATGGCGCCGGTGGCGTTGCAGTTGACGAAGCCATGCACCACCTGGGTGTCGACACCGACCATCAGGGTGACATCGTCATCCTTGGAGGTGATGTGCTCGGCGGCGTAGCGCAGGTCGGCGCCACCGCCGAACTCCTTGAAGCCGATCAGGTTGGGGAACGCGCTACGCAG
The DNA here is from genome assembly GCF_020911845.1 of Pseudomonas sp. CIP-10. Taxonomy (NCBI): domain Bacteria; kingdom Pseudomonadati; phylum Pseudomonadota; class Gammaproteobacteria; order Pseudomonadales; family Pseudomonadaceae; genus Pseudomonas; species Pseudomonas sp. CIP-10. Next base: position 1,473,159 of record NZ_CP087160.1, read on the forward strand.
TTCGAAGAACAGGTCGGCGCGGGTGGCAAAGCCGTAGTAAGGGCTGTTGTAGATCACCGCCGGCAGTTTCGGTGCGGCAGCCAGGATGGCCGAGAAGTGATGCTTCTGGGCGATCAGCGAGGCGCCGCGGCTGAGCACGCGAGGGATGACCATCAGGCCGGCGGCACCGACCTTGGCGGCGTGGGCGGCATGCGACACTGCCTCACGGGTGTTGACTGCGCCCGTGCCGACGATGGTCGGGATACCGGCCGCCACCAGGCGCGCCACGCCTTCCTGGCGCTCGGCCTCGGTCAGCAGCGGCCAGTCACCCATCGAGCCGCAGTACACCACCGCGCTCATGCCGGCTTCGATCAGTTCGCGGCCCTTGCGCACCAAGGCGTCGAAGTCCGGCTTGCGCTCGGCGGTGCATGGGGTCATCAGGGCGGGCATGGTGCCGGTGAAAATGTTGTTGGTCATTGTTGTTACTCCTGGCGAAATTGGGTTTGGTCAAAAAGCCGGGGGCTCAGATGCCCCAGGCGAACGGGTCCTGTTCGTCGATCAGCAGGGTGCTGTCGGCGGTCATGTGGGCGCGGCCGGTGATGAACGGTCGAATACGCTCGCCGTCACGCTCGTAACGGCCGTGAAACTGGCTGCCGGTGATGCTGGCCTGCACCCAGGTCTGGCCTTCGGCAAGCGTGCCGTCGGCGGCCAGGCAGGCCAGCTTGGCGCTGGTGCCTGTGCCGCATGGGGAGCGGTCGTAGGCCTTGCCGGGGCACATCACGAAGTTGCGGCTGTCGGCGTTGGCGTCGTCGGCGAACAGCTCGACATGGTCGATGGGCGCGCCGTTTTCGCCGGTGATGCCTTGGGCTTCGAGCGCCTTGAGCATGGCCCAGGTGTACTCGGTCAACACCTCGCGGTTATCCAGCTCGATGCGCTGGCCGTGTTCGGCAACGAGGAAGAACCAGTTGCCGCCCCAGGCGATGTCGCCGTGCACCACGCCATGGCCGGGCACGTCCACCGCAACCTGTTGCCGGTAGCGGTAGGAGGGCACGTTGCCGATGGTGATGGCGCCGTCGTCATGCAGGGTGGCGCTGACCTGGCCGACCGGGGTGTCGATCTTGTGCACACCCGGTGCGATCAGGCCCAGGTGCTGTAGCGAGGCGACCAGGCCGATGGTGCCGTGGCCGCACATGTTCAGGTAACCGGCGTTGTTGAAGAAGATCACCCCGCAGGTGGCGTCGGCCGACACTGGCGGGCAGTACAGTGCGCCAACCAGCACATCGTTGCCGCGTGGCTCCAGCAGGCAGGCGCGGCGCCACCGGTCGTGCAGCTCGCGCAGTTCGTCGCGCTGTTCGGCCATGCTGCGGCCGTGCAGTTGCGGAAAGCCCTTCATCACCAGGCGGGTTGGTTCGCCGCCAGTGTGGGAGTCGATGACGTGAATCTGTTTCATGGGCTTGTCCCTTGCGTAAAAGATCAGGAAGCGACGGCAGCAGGGCGGCCGGTATAGGTTTCAGCGCAGGCTTCGCTTTCGTCCTCGCCTTCCAGGCGCACCAGGTGGGCAGGCACGCCAGTGGCCGCGCCCCAGTAGTAGATGCCCAGCGCGCAGGCCGCCACGACCACGGTGTCGAATGGGTGGCCGATGACGCCCAGGCCGCCGAAGCTGCCCAGCCACGACAGCAGGATGGTCACCGCGTAGAAGCCGATCAGCCAGGCCGACGAGCGAACTTGCTGGGCCAGCGACAGGTGCTGGGTGGGTACGAAACGGCTGCACAGCAGGTACAGCACGAACATCACGATCTGCAGGGCCAGCAGCCACGACACGGTGTTCCAGCCCGACCAGTACACGATCAGCGCGGCGATGATGAACGACAGCGGGCCGAGCACAGCCATGCCCTTGACCCGGAACGGGCGCGGCATGTGTGGTGCATTGCGGCGCAGGGCGGCAACACTGACCGGGGCCACGGCGTAGCTCAGTACCAGAGCGGCGGATACCACGTTGATCAGCGCTTCCCACGACGGGAAGGGCAGGGTCCAGAACACCGACAGGCCAAATGTCAGCCACAGGGCCGGGCGCGGGATGCCGGACTCTGCATCGATGCGGGTGAAGTACTTGAAGAAGGTGCCGGTCTGCGCCCAGCCATAGATCACGCGCGGGGTGGCGTTCATGTAGATGTTGCCGCAGCCGCTTGGCGAGATCACAGCGTCGGCCACCACCAGGTAGGCCAGCCAGCCCACACCCAGCGCCAGGGCGATGTCACGGTAGGGCAGGGCCAGTTCCTTGGTCACGCTGGCCCAGCCGTTGGCCAACATTTCGGTCGGCACGCTGCCGAGGAAGGCCAGTTGCAGCAAAGCGTAGATCGCGGTGGACAGCAACACCGAAAGAATCAGCGCAATCGGGATGGTGCGCTGCGGGTTCTTGACCTCGCTGGCCACCGAAATGATCGGCGTCAGGCCCAGGTAGGCGAAGATGATGCCGCCGGCGGATACGGCCATTTCCACCCCGGACAGGCCGAACGGGGCAAAGCCCTGGACCTCGAAGTTTTCTGGCTTGAAGAAGGTGAACAGCACGCCGATCACCAGCAGCGGCACGATGAACTTGAACACGCTGACCAGGTTGTTGGCCTTGGCGAAGGTTTTCACGCTGCGGTAGTTGAGGAAGAAGAACAGCCCCAACAGGGCGAACTGCACCAGCCAGCCGAGCACGGTTGGGTCGCTGGAGCCGGCCTTGGTCAGCCCGGGGAACCAGGCGGCGGCGTATTGGCGTGAGGCGACCACTTCGATGGCGATCAGGCTGGAAAAGGCGATCAGGGTGATGAAACCCATCAGGTAACCGAGCAGTGGGCCGTGCGAGTAAACCGGGTAGCGCACCACGCCGCCGGCACGTGGCAGGGCGGCGCCCAGCTCGCAGTAGACGATACCCAGCAGCAGTACGGCGAACCCGCCGAGAAACCAGGAGAGGATGCCGGCCGGGCCGGCGATGGCCGACACGTGGCTGGCGGCGAACAGCCAGCCGGAGCCGAAAATGGCCCCTAGGCCGATGAAGGTGAGGTCCAGCAGTGATAACTGTTTTTTGAATTTGCCTGACATGGGTTCGCCTTTTTGTTGGTTATTGGATAGGCAGGTCTGATGTCACGAGATGCGGCTTTTTGGGCCGCGCTCTTGTAGGACTTGGGCGGCTTGCGTGGGGCATAGAGTGAACCGGTCGGGGCGGCGGTTCTTGATGGTTTTCTGCAAGGGGGATGACGAAATCGGCACAGTTGCAGAAAAACAGTGGTAAGGCGCAAAGCGGGGGGATAGGCTCAAAGCCATACCGGATAAGGGTTTGAGAGATGCATTGCTAGTGCCGGCCCTTTCGCGGGTGAACCCGCTCCTGCAGGTACGGCGCAGAATTCAAAATCTGTGGGGGCCCTGTAGGAGCGGGTTCACCCGCGAAGAGGCCGGCCCAGCCAGCAGAGAACCGACAGATGACCGACGCCCCCCTGGCAACCCTCTACCAGTCTCTCGACCAGCACCGCCCCGCCACCCTCGAGGCCCTGCTCGCCGGTGTATCGCTGTTGCTGCCGATGCTCGACGCCATCCCCAACGCCGCAATCTTCATCAAGGACCCGGCCGCCCGCTACGTGCTGGCCAACAACACCTTGGTCCAGCGCTGCGGCCTCAAGCGCTTGCAACCGCTGCTGGGCAAGACCAGCGCCGAAGTGTTCCCGGCACAGCTGGGCCCTGGGTACACCGAGCAGGACCGCCGGGTGCTCAAGGAAGGGATGGTGCTGGAGGACCAACTGGAGCTGCACCTGTACGGCAGCCGTGAACCCGGCTGGTGCCTGACCCACAAGCGCCCGCTGTACAACCAGGCGGGCGAGATCATCGGCCTGGTTGGTATTTCGGTCGACCTGCAGTCAGCCGCCGACAGCCACCCCGCTTACCAGCGCCTGGCTGCTGTGGACGAGCACATTCGCCAGCATTTTCACCAGCCGATCAGCATGGGCGAGCTAACCCGCATCGCCGGTATCTCCGTGGCCCAGCTGGAGCGCTATTGCAAGCGGGTGTTCCACCTCACGCCCCGGCAGATGATCCACAAGGCGCGCCTGGAGCATGCCCATCGCCTGCTGCATTCGGAGCTGCCGATCACTGAAGTGGCGATGCGCTGCGGCTACACCGACCACAGCGCCTTCAGCCGCCAGTTCAAGCAACTGACCGGCTTTACGCCACGCCAGTATCGCCAGGCTACCGCCGATCAGGTGGCCTGAAACAACCCCCGGGCCTCGGCAAAGCATTGCTCGGCAATCGCCGAGCGCGGCTCGCTGCGGCGCAGCAGCAGGCCGACCGGGCTGTGGATGGCGGCGTCGGCCACCGGTACGATGCGCAGGTGCTCGCTGAGGTCTTCCAGGCCGCAGTCCAGTGGCATGATCGCGCAACATATGCCGGTGTTGATGGCCTGGATAAGCTGGAAGCTCGAGTCGCTCTCAAGCACCGCATTGGGCTCCAGACCACGGCTGCGGAAGCTCAGGTCCAGCGACTGGCGGTAGTGCATGCCTTTGCTCAGCAGCCCCAGCGGAATATCGCCAAGCTCCTCCCAGCGCAGCCGGTCGCTGGCGAACTGAAAGTGCCGTGTATCGTGCAGCAGGCCCATGGTGGTGGTGCCGAGTTCGATCACTTCGAAGAAGCTGGTGTTGACCTGGTCCAGGTAGCAGATACCCAGGTCGAGCTGGTTGCGGCTGAGGCCGTCGATGACCTGTTCCGAACTCAGCGAGCTGAGCTGAAAGTGCAGTTCGGGGTATTTTTCGCGCAGGGGCAGCAGCAGGTGCATGGGGTTGAAACTGGCCAGCGGCACCGTGCCCAGGCGCAGGCTGCCGACCACTTGGCCACGGCAACTGGCAGCCTCGGCCTGCAGGCCGTCATGGGCGGCGAGCAGGGTACGGGCCCAGGCCAGGATGCGCTCGCCGGCCTCGGTGAAACCTTCGAAGCGCTGGCCCCGCTTGACCAGCACCAGGTCCAGTTCGTCTTCCAGGTTGCGCAGGCGCATGGACAGCGTCGGTTGGGTGATATGGCACAGCGCCGCCGCCTGGCCGAAGTGGCGGGTCTGGTCGAGGGCGATGAGGAACTTGAGCTGCTTGATGTCCATGGAAGTGCCTGGCGTCTGGTTATGCAGACCTTAACCCACGTCTGCGATAGATGTCATTGATCGGCCGGTACGTCATATCGATTGGACGCCTCTGGGGGTATGCCTCTAGCGTGGTGAAAATACCCTTCAAGGAGCTTCACCGTGCGCGTCCAACTTGATGCGGTCTTCGTACCGCTGAACATCGCCGTGCTGACTGTCAGCGACACCCGTACCTACGACAACGATACTTCCGGCGCGCTGCTGGCCAACCGCTCGGTCGAGGTCGGTCACCGGCTGGTGGCGCGAGCGCTGCTCAAGGACGACCTGTACAAGATCCGCGCTCAGGTGGCCAGCTGGATTGCCGATGAACAGGTGCAGGTAGTGCTGATCACCGGCGGTACCGGCTTTACCGGGCGCGACAGCACACCGGAAGCGGTCGAGTGCCTGCTGGACAAGCGTATCGATGGGTTTGGCGAGTTGTTCCGGGCATTGTCGATTCTCGATATTGGCAGCTCGACCGTGCAGAGCCGGGCGTTGGCCGGTTTGTCCAACCGCACGTTGGTGTGCTGCCTGCCGGGCTCGACCGGGGCCTGCCGCACCGCCTGGGAAGGGATTCTGGCCGAGCAGCTGGATGCACGGCACCGGCCATGTAACTTCGTCAAACACCTGTTGCCGATCGAGGCCTGCGCAAGCCGGGGCTGAGGGTTACCGGGGGGGGCGGGCCCTGTGCTGTCCCTCGTAGGAGCGGTTTTACCCGCGAAGAGGCCAGAACAGGCAACCACCCCCGGTCAGCTCAACACATACCCCACCGGCAACAAGGCGGGAGGCAGCTGCTGTTCCCCCAGCCCGGCCAGCACATCGCGCTCCACAGTCCGCACCATGGCATCGGTCGGCAGATCGTTCTCATCGCGCCCGAACGGGTCTTCCAGCTCGTTGCCGATCGCATCCAGCCCGAAGAACGTGTACCCCACGATGGTGGTGAACAGCGGTGCCAGCCAGCCCAGTGGCTCGGCCAGGGCAAACGGCAGCAGCAGGCAGAAAATGTAGATAGTACGGTGCAGCAGCAGCGTGTAGGGGAACGGCAAGGGTGTGCCCTTGATCCGCTCACAGGTGGCCTGCACTTCGGTCAGGCCCACCAGGCGCTGCTCCAGCAGGTTGTAGCGCCATTCGCTGATCTGTTGCTGTGCGGCCAACCGTGAACAGTGTTCGCCGATTTCACGCAGGATGCCGTCGCACACATTGTGCGGGCTGATCGCATCGGCCCTGGCCAGCCACGGCCTGGCAGCTTCCCGTTCGTCCTCGTTACGCAGCCGGGCATTGAGTGCATGGGCGAAACCACACAGGTTGCGCAGCAGTTCGGCGCGCAGTGTTTCGTCGGTAATCGCCACGCTTTCCCGCACGAACGAGCGGGTTTCGATAATCAGTTTGCCCCAGGCCTTGCGCCCCTCCCACCAACGGTCGTAGCACGCATTGTTTCGAAAGCTCATGAAGATCGACAGCGACAGGCCCAGCAAGGTGAATGGCGTGGCGCTGACCGGGTAGAAATACGTCGGGAAATGCCGCTCGACCAGCACGATCAGCGCGGCCAGCAGTGTCACCATCAGGCAACGCAGGGCAATGCGTTTGACGATCGACCCCTTGAGGGTGAACAGCACGCGCAATACATCGGTGGAGAGTGGGACGATCATGGAAATCCAGAGACGGCTGCTCAGCCGCCGGTCATGTTCATGAAGCGCAGGATCTGCACATCGCCACCGACTTCGAAATGATGGCGATAGGGCTTGAGGTGCAGCGAGTCGCGAATGGCCTTTTCCAGGCGTTCGGGGTTGCCCGGGTGGGCGCGCAGCACGTGCTTGAGGTCTACCGAGTGTTCGTTGCCCAGGCACAGCAGCAGGCGGCCTTCGACGGTGAGGCGCACGCGGTTGCAGGTGGCGCAGAAGTTGTGGCTGTGCGGGGAAATGAAGCCGACCCGGGTGTTCACGGCTTCGGCCAGGCGCCAGTAGCGGGCCGGCCCCATGGACGACTCGGTCGATTCGACCAGCGTGAACTGCTCGGCCAGGCGTGCCCGTACTTCATCGCTGGAGCAGAACGATTCGCCACGTTCATGCTCGCTTATCACCCCCAGCGGCATTTCCTCGATGAAGGTGATGTCCAGCTCGCGTTCGATGGCAAAGCGCACCAGATCGACCAGTTCATGGTCGTTGCGGCCTTTGAGTACCACGCAGTTGAGCTTGGTGCGTTTGAAACCGGCCTGGCGTGCGGCGTCGATGCCGGCGATTACCTGGGCTAGGTCGCCGGTGCGGGTCAGCTGCTTGAAACGGTCGGCATCCAGGCTATCCAGGCTGATGTTCAGGCGTGTCACCCCGGCGTCGAACAGCGGCTGAGCCAGGCGCCCGAGTTGCGAGCCGTTGCTGGTCAGGCACAGCTCGCGCAGGCCGGGCAGGGCGGCGATGCGCCCGCACAGGTCGACGATGCCCTGGCGTACCAGTGGCTCGCCACCCGTCAGGCGGATCTTTCGGGTGCCCAGCGCGACGAAGCGTTCGGCCACCTGGAACAGTTCTTCGAGGCTGAGGATTTGCTGGCGCGGCAGAAACTGCATGTCTTCGGCCATGCAGTACACGCAACGGAAGTCACAGCGGTCGGTGACCGACATCCGCAGGTAGTCGATTTTCCGGTTGAAGCCGTCGATCAGGGCCCGGCTGTTCTGTTCCACGTTCGCACTCGAATGGGTTGGGACATGACTCCAAGCTATAACCTGGCCGCAAGGCCGTCAAATTGCTTTGCCTGACCGGTTGATCGATGGCCTCTATCGCCTGGGACAGCCTCTGGCAGCCATGATCGAAACCGCTTATCACGCCGTAAGATCTTTCGATTGGACGCTCCTTCCCACGCTCCATAGGCTGGAAAAAAGCATCGAAGCGTGAGGATTCATCGCATGAGCCAGGACGAACACATCAGGGACTACAAGGGCGCCGCTGCCGGCTGGGGGGCGCTCAAAAGCGTGACCAAGAGCTGGCTGGGCAGCGACAACGCCTTCAAGAACCTGCGGGCCATGCTCAAGACCAACCAGAACGGCGGTTTCGACTGCCCCGGCTGTGCCTGGGGCGAGTCGCCGGAAAGCGACATGGTCAAGTTCTGCGAAAACGGCGCCAAGGCGGTCAACTGGGAAGCCACCGGCCGCTCGGTCGACCCGGCTTTCTTCGCCCAATACAGCGTCAGCGCGCTGAAGGAGCAGACCGACTACTGGCTTGAATACCAGGGCCGCCTCACCCACCCGATGCGCTACGACGCCGCCACCGACCACTATGTCGAAACCACCTGGCAGGAGGCCTTCGAGCTGGTCGCCAGGCACCTGCGTGCGCTGCAGTCGCCGGATGAAGCCGAATTCTACACCTCGGGCCGGGCCAGCAACGAAGCGGCGTTCCTTTACCAGCTGTTCGTGCGTGCCTACGGCACCAACAACTTCCCGGATTGCTCGAACATGTGCCACGAAGCCAGCGGCGCGGGCATGTCGGAAACCCTCGGGGTGGGCAAGGGCACCGTGGTGTTCCACGATCTGGAGCTGGCCGACGCGATATTCGTCATCGGGCAGAACCCCGGCACCAACCACCCGCGCATGCTCGAACCCCTGCGCGAAGCGGTCAAGCGTGGCGCCCAGGTCGTCTGCTTCAACCCGCTGAAAGAGCGTGGCCTTGAGCGCTTCCAGCACCCGCAGCACCCGTTCGAAATGCTCAGCAACGGCTCCGAGCCGACCTCCAGCGCCTACTTCCGCCCGGCCTTGGGTGGGGACATGGCGGCAATGCGCGGTATTGCCAAGTACTTGTTGCAATGGGAGCGCGAGGCGCAGGCCAAGGGCGAGCCGGCGGTGTTCGACCATGCCTTCATCGCCGAGCACACCAGCGGCGTCGACGATTACCTGGCGGCGGTGGACGCCACGTCCTGGGAGCACATCGTCAAACAGTCGGGCTTGACCCTGGCCGAGATCGAGCTGGCCGCCCGCATGTACCGCAAGGCCGAGCGGGTCATCATGTGCTGGGCCATGGGCGTCACCCAGCACCGCCATTCGGTGCCGACCGTGCAGGAAATCGTCAACCTGCAGCTGCTGCGCGGCAACGTCGGCAAACCCGGCGCAGGCCTGTCGCCGGTGCGTGGCCACAGTAACGTGCAGGGTGACCGTACCATGGGCATTGACGAGAAACCCTCGGCGGCGCTACTCGATGCCATCGAACAACGTTTCCAGTTCAGTGTGCCGCGTACCCATGGGCACAACGCAGTGTTGGCGATCAAGGCTATGGAAGAGGGGCGGGCCAAGGTGTTCATTGGCCTGGGCGGCAACTTTGCCCAAGCCACCCCGGACACCGCGCGCACCCACGCGGCGCTGCAGAACTGCGCGTTGACCGTGCAGATTTCCACCAAGCTCAACCGCTCGCACCTGGTCACCGGCCGCGATGCGCTGATCCTGCCGTGCCTGGGCCGTACCGAAATCGACCTGCAGGCCGAAGGGCCGCAAGGCGTGACCGTGGAGGACACCTTCAGCATGGTGCACATCTCCAACGGCCAGTTGCGCCCGCGCTCGCCGCATATGCGCTCGGAACCGTGGATCATTGCCGGCATGGCCAAGGCCACGCTGGGCAACCAGCCGATCGACTGGGAGCACGCGGTGGCGGATTACAACCGCATTCGCGACATGATCGCTGACGTGATTCCGGGCTTTACCGGTTTCAATGAACGCTTGAACAGCCCCGGCGGGTTCCACCTTGGCAACAATGCCGCCGATCGCAACTTCCGCACGGCCACGGGCAAAGCCCGCTTCATGCCCCACGCGCTGCCCGAGGAACTGGTCAACGCCAAGGTACTGGCCCGTGGTGACAAGCCCGACCTGATTTTGCAGACCCTGCGTTCGCACGACCAGTACAACACCACCCTGTATGGCCTGGACGACCGTTACCGTGGGGTGTTCGGCCTGCGTGAGGTGGTGTTCGTCAATGAGGCGGACATCCGTCGCCTGGGCTTCGAACCGGGTGAGCAGGTAGACCTTGTGTCGTTGTGGGAGGATGGCGTGGAGCGGCGGGTGTCCGGGTTCCGCCTGGTGGCGTATGACGTGCCTGAGGGGCAGGCGGCGGCGTATTATCCGGAAACCAACCCGTTGGTACCGCTGGAAAGTTATGGTGAGGGGACCTATACCCCGACCTCGAAATTCGTGGCGATCAAGGTCGAAAAGGCCAAGGCGGGGAACCGCATTGCGGCGGTGTTGGCCTCGGATTGATGGGGTGCCTGTGCTGGCCTCTTCGCGGGTGAACCCGCTCCTACGGGACCCCACAGCGCTTGAGGTTGAGGTGATCCTGTGAGGTTGCCCGCGAAGAATCCAGCACCGGTCAGGCGCGATGCACCGGGTAAGCCGTGGTGTACTTCATCTGCTCCATGGCAAAACTGGACGTGATGTTCGACAACCCATCGGTACGGGTAATCAGCTTTTTGTAGAACCGGTCATACGCCGCAATATCACCCACCACCACCCGCAGCATGTAGTCCCAGTCCCCGGACATGCGGTAGCACTCCATCACTTCCTCGAACCCGGTCACCGTCGCAGCAAACTGCTCCAGCCATGCGCTGTCGTGGCGCTGGGTCTTGAGCTGGACGAACACGGTAAGCCCCAAGCCTAGCCGTTCGGGGTCCAGCAGGGCGACGCGGCCGAGGATGTAGCCGTCTTCCTCCAGGCGCTTGACCCGCTTCCAGCACGGTGTGGTGGACAGGTTGACGGCCTCGGCCAGGTCCTTCAGCGAGATCGAGGCATCACGCTGTAGCAGGGTAAGAATGTGCTGGTCGAAACTGTCCATATCGCGCGCTGGCCGTGCAGAAAAATATTTCACAGATTACCCCAAGGCCAGATGATTTGGGTTGTGCGATAGTTGCAGCTTTCATTCTGCCAATGGGCCTGACCATGTCCGACAAGCCGCGCAATTTCGCCACCCGTACCATTCACGCCGGCGAGCAGTTCAGCGTTGCCGATAACGCCATTTTTCCGGCCATCGTCACCGCCAGTTCGTTCACCAAGCGCAGCCTGGACGATAAGCCGGAATATTCCTACAGCCGCGTCGGCAACCCCACCCGGCATGCCTACGAAACCTGTGTCGCTGCCTTGGAAGAAGGCGTGGGCGCTGTGGCCTGCGCCTCGGGGGTCAATGCCACCGCAACCGTGCTTGAGCTGCTGCCCAAGGATGCCCACGTGGTGGTGATGAACGGCGTGTACGGTGGCACGTTCCGCATCATGGAAGATTACCGCAGCCGCACCTCGGGGCTGACCACCACCTATGTCGATCTCAACGACCTTGAAGCCGTAGCGGCTGCGATCAAGCCGGAAACCCAGCTGATCTGGATCGAGTCGCCGACCAACCCGTTGCTGCACCTGGTCGACATCAAGGCGGTGTGCGACCTGGCCAAGGCCAAGGGCATCCTCACCTGCATCGACAACACCTTCTGCTCGCCGTGGAACCAGCGTCCGATCACCCTGGGTGTGGACCTGGTGATGCACTCGGCCAGCAAGTACATCGGTGGCCACTCCGACCTCACCGGCGGTGTGGTGGTGGCGGCCAATGATGCGTTGCTGGCGCGCCTGCGCCGTATCAGCATGGCGATAGGGGCGGTGCAGGGGCCGTTCGACTGCTACCTGGCCCTGCGCGGTCTGAAGACCCTGGATGTGCGCATGGAGCGCCAGTGCGCCAATGCCCTGCAGGTGGCGCGCTTCCTGGAAGGTCACGCGCAGGTCGAGCAGGTGTATTACCCAGGGCTGGAAAGCCACCCTCAGCATGAGCTGTGCAAACGCCAGATGCGCAGTGGCGGGGCAGTGGTGGCGATGAAAGTGAAAGGCGACCGCGCCGCGCTCAACCGCCTGGTGGAGGCGCTGCAGATCTTTGTCCTGGCCGACTCGCTGGGTGGGGTGGAAAGCATGATCAACCATTCCTGGAGCATGTCGCACTGCTCGCTGAGCCCAGAGCAGAAAGGGGTGATGGGGATCAGCGAGAACCTGCTGCGGTTGTCGGTAGGTATCGAGGATTACCGTGACCTGGTCGAGGACCTGGATGGGGCGTTGAAAGCGCTGGTTGCTGTGTAGGGCTGCAGGCCTCTTCGCGGGCTCGCCCGCTCCTGCTGGTGGTAGGAGCGGGTTTACCCGCGAATACGGAGGCGACGGCAACGGTGACCGGCCAGGGATACTGGCCAGCAGGCCCGGCCCTTTCGCGGGTGAACCCGCTCCTACGACGGTCTGCACATCGGTGTAGGAGCGGGCTTGCCCGCGAAGAGGCCGGTGGATTCAATAAATGCCTGTCAGGATTTGGGCGGATGAATGATCCGTTCGATCTTGTCCTTGATCAGCAACCTTTCCTTGCGCAGGCGGTTAACGGCCTCGTCGTTGGTGCCGTTGCCTTCGGCGGCTACCACCTCCTTGTCCTTGGCGTTGTACTCCTTGTGCAGTTTGTGCAGGTCCTGATCCTTCTCTATGAGTGCCTGGAATGCATCAGCGGTAACGTGCAGGTCAGCGAGCAGATCGTGCGGAACTGGCATTTCTTCACCTCTGTCAGGGTTGTCGGTAAGGTCCTGACCATTGAGGATAGCTGTCTTTGCGCAGGCTTGTGACGGCGGTTCAGGCTGAATGGCAGCTGAATGGTTTAGAGATAATTGGTAAAAGACGCGCCCTCACGAAATTGTTACCGAGTTTTTCACGAAAAATTGATGACGTGCTTTCTAGAGTTCGCCCAACTTTCCCACAGTGCCATCTGGCCTGGGGGTGATAATCACTCTTGATTGCGAACGCTGATGCTCAACTTCAAATCCCTGCGGACTGAATGGGTCACGCTGCTGGCCAGTCTTTACCTGCTGATCGGCTTCAACATGTTCCTCTGGGAGCACCTGCAAGCGGCGGTTCCTGCCGGCCTGTCGGGGTTGTGGCTGAGTCTGGCGTTTGCTGTGCTGATGCTCTTCGCCTTCAATCTCATACTCACGTTATTTGCTTTCCGGTATGTATTGAAGCCGGTACTTATCGTGTTGTTCATGAGTGGCGCGGGCGTGGCTTACTTCATGAACCAGTACGGCGTACTTATTGACGCCGCCATGTTCCGCAATATGGCCGAGACCAATGTTGCGGAAGTGCGCGACTTGATGTCGTTCAAGTTTGCCGCGTATATCCTGCTGCTGGGTGTGCTGCCATCGGTGCTGCTGTGGAAGGCGCAAATCGCCTACCGCCCGTGGCACCGCGAGCTGCTGGGCAAGTTGCTGGTCAGTGGTGCCTGTGTGGTGACCATTGGCTCGGTAGCGTTGGTCAATTATCAAGGGCTGTCGTCGCTGTTTCGCAATCACCATGAATTGCGCCTGATGCTCACCCCCAGCAATATCGTCGGGGCCTCCATTGGTTATGTCAGCGAGCGTGTCGGTACGGCTTCGCGCCCGTTCCAGCATTATGGCGAAGATGCCAAGCGTGATGCGGCCTGGCAAAAACATGAGCGCAAGTCGCTGACCGTGCTGGTGGTCGGGGAAAGTGCCCGGGCAGACCATTTCGGCGTGCTGGGCTATGACCGCGATACCACGCCCAATCTCGCCAAAGAGCAAGGCCTGCTGGCGTTTTCCGACGTGCACTCGTGTGGTACGGAAACGGCGGTTTCGGTGCCTTGCATGTTCTCGGGCATGAAGCGCAGGGATTACGATGCCCGCGTAGCGAAGAACCGCGAAGGGCTGTTGGACATCCTCCAGCGTGCCGGCCTGGCCGTGCAGTGGCGTGACAACCAGTCGGGCTGCAAAGGCACCTGCGACCGCGTTCAGTTCATCGACGTCAGCAACCTCAATGATCCGCAGCTGTGCGCCAATGGCGAATGCCATGACCAGATCCTGCTGCAAGGCCTGGACGCGTTGATCGACAACCTCGACAAGGACACCGTGCTGGTGCTGCACCAGATGGGCAGCCACGGCCCCGAGTACTTCAAGCGCTACCCCAGTGATGGCGAGCGCTTCACACCGGTGTGCCAGAGCAACGCGTTGAACCAGTGCAGCAAGGAGCAAATCATCAACGGATACGACAACACCCTGGCCTATACCGACAAGGTGCTGGCCTCGCTGATCGATACCCTGCGCAGCAAGCAAGACAAGGTCGACACGGCGATGATCTACCTGTCCGACCACGGCGAGTCGCTGGGCGAGTACAACCTGTTCCTGCACGGCACGCCCTACGCCATCGCTCCCGAGCCGCAGAAGCACGTGCCGCTGCTGACCTGGTTCTCCGACAGCTACAAGGAGGACTTCGGCGTCGATACCGACTGCCTGGCACGGCTCAGCGATGCCCCGCTGTCCCAGGACAACCTGTTCCACTCGATGCTTGGCCTGTTGCAGGTGCATACCGAGCTCTACCAACAGTCGCTGGACATGTTCGCCAGTTGCCGGCCCTGGCTGGCGGCCAAGCGCTGAAGCCAGTCGCGTTTCATGCAAGCTTGGGCGATCCCTGTGGGAGCGGGCAAGCCCGGGCCATACACCGTGTTGCCTTCATTCGCGGGTGCGCCCGCTCCCACAGGGTGGACTGCCCCCGAAAAGCGGGACAGTTTCACCCGCAGTGCCCGCGCCGTATATACTGCGCGCCAATGTTAGTGGGAGAGCCTTGTGGCCATCGAAATTCACTGGATCCGTGACGACCAGAGCCTGGCCGAACACTGCCGCGACTGGCACCTGCTGCCCTTCGTCGCCGTCGACACCGAATTCATGCGGGTCGACACCTTCTACCCGAAAGCCGGGCTGATTCAGATCGGCGACGGCCAACGCGCCTTTCTGATCGACCCGCTGCTGATCGGCAACTGGCAACCCTTGGCCGACCTGCTGGAAGACAGCGGTGTGGTCAAGGTGCTGCACGCCTGCAGCGAAGACCTTGAAGTGCTGCTGCGCCTGACCGGCAAGCTGCCTCAGCCGCTGTTCGACACTCAGCTGGCCGCCGGTTACCTGAACCTGGGCTTCTCCATGGGCTATTCGCGGCTGGTGCAGGAAGTGCTGGGCATCGAATTGCCCAAAGGCGAAACCCGCTCCGACTGGCTGCAACGCCCGCTCTCGGAAACCCAGGTCAGCTACGCTGCCGAAGATGCCGTGCACCTGGCCGAGCTGTTCACCGTGCTGCGCCCGCGGCTGAGTGACGACAAGTATGCCTGGGTGCTGGAAGACGGCGCCGAGCTGGTGGCTGCGTTGCGCCGTGAAGTCGAGCCTGAAAGCCTGTACCGCGACGTCAAGCTGGCCTGGAAGCTGGCGCCTCAACAACTGGCAGTGCTACGTGAGCTGTGCGCCTGGCGCGAGCGCGAAGCGCGCAACCGCGATGTGCCGCGTAATCGTATCCTCAAGGAGCACTCGCTCTGGCCCATGGCCAAAAGCCAGCCGAACAACCTGTCGGCCCTGGCCAAGATCGACGAGATGCACCCACGCACCATTCGTCAGGACGGCGAGTGCCTCATCCAGCTGATCAAGCGCGCCGCCAGCCTGCCTGCCGAGCAATGGCCTGCGCCCTTGCCCGAGCCGCTGCCGATCGAGGCTGCGGGCCTTCTCAAGCAGCTGCGTGCCATCGGCCAGGCCGAAGGCGAGCGCCTGGGGATTGCGCCCGAGTTGATGCTGCGCAAGAAAGCCCTGGAGGCGCTGCTCAAGAGCGGATACCCCAATGGCCCTTATCAACTGCCCGATTCGCTGCGCGGCTGGCGCCGTGAGCGCATGGGCCAGGCCCTGCTGGAGAACCTGGCAGGTGCCGGAGAAACCCGATGAAACGTATTTGCTCGATCTACAAGAGCCCACGCAAGAACGAAATGTACCTGTACGTACTCAAGGCTGACGGCCTGGAGCGCGTGCCTGAAGGCCTGCTGCCGTTCTTCGGCACCCCCGTGCACGCTTTTGACCTGGTGCTCAGCCCTGAGCGCAAGCTGGCCCGCGAGGACATCACCAAGGTGCTGGAGAACCTCGAAAGCCAAGGCTACCACCTGCAGATGCCGCCGCTGGAAGATGAGTACATCGAGCACCTGCCCGAAGAGCTGCTGCGCCGAAACGACCCCGTCTGACCATGCGTGTACTGATCGCTGAGCATGACCATGCTCGATACGCCGGGCTTTTGCGCGCCGCCGCGCCAGAAGTGGAAGTGTTGACCAGCGGCGACTCTGCCGAACTGGCCCGCCAGGCACCGCAGTGTCCGGTGTGGCTGGGCCAGCCGGACTTGCTGGCCAGTCTGCTGCGCCAAGGCCACAAGCCTGGCTGGATACAGTCGACATGGGCGGGTATCACGCCGTTGCTGGCCGACGGCCTGCCGCGTGATTACCGCCTGAGCCGCGCAGTAGGCATCTTCGGGCAGGTGATGGCCGAGTACATGCTCACCTATATGCTAGGCCATGAGCGTGAGGTGCTGTCGCGCCTGGTCAGCCAGGTCGAGCGGCGGTGGGATGACCGCCCGGGGCGCAGCCTGGAAGGGCGCAAGGTCCTCATTGTGGGTGTAGGCGACATTGGTCAGCGTGTGGCCGAGTTCCTGCAGCCGTTTGGTGTGGCGCTGTACGGCGTTGCCAGCAGCGCCCGTGAGCAGGCGCCGTTCGTCGAGGTGGCGGCGCTGGCCGACCTGCCGCGCTTGGTTGGCCAGGTCGACTACGTGCTGAACCTGCTGCCGGATACCCCGGCGACTCATGACCTGTATGACGCAGCGCTGTTCAAGTGCTTCCAGCCCTCGGCCTTGTTCATCAATGCCGGACGTGGTGTGGCGGTGGTCGATGCCGACCTGGTCGAGGCGTTGAAGGAGGGCCATCTGGCCGGTGCGGTGATCGATGTGTGCCGCCAGGAGCCGCTGCCCAAGCAACACCCGTTCTGGACCGCCTGGGGCTTGCTGCTGACCGGGCACAGCTCGGCGCCCACCTCGCCGGCGGCGATGGTGCGCTTGTTTGCGGAGAATGTGCGAGCGTATGCGGCGGGGCAGGGGTTGCGTGGCGAAGTCGATTTCGCCCGGGGCTACTGATTGCTGTGGCCCGTACCGGCCTCTTCGCGGGTAAACCCCTCCAGCACAGGGTGGTGATATCCCCGTAGGAGCGGGCTTGCCCGCGAAGAGGCCAGCACGGCCAACACAAACCTTACAGGCTGAAATCGCCTTCAGCAGCCAGCTCGCTCAGCGGCTTGCGCGGGCTTGGCACTTCACGCGCCTGCAGGGCTTCATCCAGGCTGGCCTTGTCGCCCAGCTTGCCGATCGCCACCATGGCATGCAGTGCGTAACCTTCGGGAATCTTCAGTTCCTGACGTGCCAGGTCCTGATCGAAGCCGGCCATGCCATGGGTATGCCAGCCGCTGATGCTGGCCTGCAGGGCCAGGTGCCCCCAGGCAGAGCCCGTGTCGAAGGTGTGCCACAGCGCCGGTTTTTCTTCCGTAGCGCCCGGGGCCGCGAAGGTAGTCTTCGAAATGACCAGCACCAGCGCCGACGCTTGTTGCGCCCAGCTGCGATTGAAGGGCACCAGCAGGCTCAGGTAACGCTCCCAGTTCGGCGTGTCGCGGCGGGCATAAAGGAAGCGCCAAGGCTGCGAATTATAGGCCGACGGTGCCCAGCGGGCGGCCTCGAGGAAGCTCAGCAGGGTTTCTTCGCTGATCGGCTCGGCGGTGAAGGCGCGTGGTGACCAGCGGTTGATGAACTGCTCGTTGATGGCGTAATCGGCAATGCGGGGGTTGGCGCTCATGGCGGCTCCTGCAAACGGACGGGAAAAGCGCACGCTACTGCGTGCCGTCGCGACTGACAAGCGGTCTGGCTTTGCCGAAGGCCAGGCTCTAGACTGGCGCCGCCGCGCGCCGTGGCCCCCAAGATGAAGGTAGGAACCCTGTGTGATGATCGCTGAAAACGCGCCGTTCTGGCGGCGCAAGACCCTCGAACAACTCAGCCAGCAAGAGTGGGAGTCGCTGTGCGATGGCTGCGGCCTGTGCTGCCTGCAAAAGCTCGAGGACGAAGACGACAACAGCGTCTATTACACGCGCATCGCCTGCAAACTGCTGGACCTGGATACGTGCCAGTGCAGCGACTACCCCAACCGCTTCGCCCACGTGCCAGACTGCATCCAGCTGACCCCGGGCAAGGCCGACCAGTTCAAGTGGCTGCCGAGTACCTGCGGTTACCGTCTGGTCAGTGAGGGCAAGGACTTGCCGGCTTGGCATCACCTGGTCTGTGGCGACCGGCAACAGGTTCATGAACAGCGCATTTCCCAGTCGGGGCGTATGCTCAGTGAACACGATGTGCACGAAGACGACTGGGAAGACCACCTGATCTTTCGCGCCAGCTGACCGGCGCGGCCCGCTGCCTCGGGGAAACAAGGAGTTTCTGTATGCGTTGCCAGCTGTTGTTGCTGTTGGGCCTGATGGCCAGTTCGCCGGCCTGGGCGAAGAAGGTCGACCTCCACTACCAGGTGCGCTTGCTACCTGCCAGCGGCCAGGCCGAGGTCCGCGTGACATTGGCCGAAGGCAGCGCCGTGCGCAGCCTGGACTTCGACTTGGGCAAGGCTGGGGCCTACAGCGGCTTCCAGGCCGATGGGCAATGGCAGCTGAAGGGGCAGCGTGGTATCTGGCAGCCAGCGGCCGGCAAGACCAGCCTCAGCTACCGTGTGCAGCTGAACCAGAAGCTGGCCAGCGGCGCCTATTCATCACGCATCACCCCACACTGGGCACTGTTCCTCGGCGACCAGCTGATACCCCCTGCGCGCCTCGACCAGCAGGATGGTACCGAGCTGGTGGCGCGCCTGGCTTTCGACCTGCCCGAGGGCTGGAAGAGCATCGAAACGTCCTGGCCGCGTATCGGCAAGGGGAAGTTTCGCATCGACAACGTGTCGCGCCTGTTCGATCGCCCGACCGGCTGGATGCTTGCCGGCGACCTGGGCAGCCGCCGCGCTCGCCTGGGCGAGACCGAAGTGACCGTGGCCGCGCCGGTGGGGCAGGGCATGCGGCGCATGGACAGCCTGACCTTGCTCACATTCGTCTGGCCACAACTACAAGCTGTGTTCCCGCGTAACCCGCCCAAGCTGCTGTTGGTCGGGGCGCGTGACGGCATGTGGCGAGGGGCTATGGCTGCGCAGGGCTCGTTGTACCTGAACAGTGCCCGGCCCATGGTCAGCGAAAACGGCAATAGCCCGTTGCTGCGCGAATTGGTGCAACTGTTCGCGCAGATTCACGGGCGTGACGGCAGTGACTGGCTGGTAGAGAGCCTGACCGATTATTACGCCAACGAGTTGCTACGCCGCTCGGGCGGGATGAGTGATGACCGTTACCAGGTCTGGCAGGCGCGTCTGAGCAAGCAGGGCGCCAAGGTCAACCGGCTCAAGGGTGAACGCGCAAGCCCGGCCCAGGTGGCCCGCGGCGTGATGCTGTTGCAGGCGCTGGACAAGGAAATCCGCATTCACACCCAGGCCAAACGTTCGTTGGACGATGTGGTGCGGGGGCTGATGCGCCTGCCCAGCGTCAGTACCGAAGACTTTGTGCAGATCAGCGAGAACGTGCTGGGGCGGCGTTCCGATGTGCTGCAGAGCAAGGTGCTGCACTAGGCATCCCTGCGCCTGACAATCGGCAGGGCGGCATCGTCTGCAAGTCGCATTTCAAGCGTATCAAGTCGTACCTGGAATACACCGCCGAGCAGAAACTCAGCATTGTTCACGGGGCGAAACCGAGGTTGGGAAGCGTGCAGCCAACCACCGTCGGCAGCGTTGATCGCGACAACCCATGGTTTGTCGAGGCAATGTTCGGCCCGGTTTCGGTGCTGTTCTGACGGAGCTCAGCACTCGGTCGCCCTGTGTTGGCAGGTCTGTCCTGCCGCCGCAGTGGCGGCCTTTTTATTTGAACTTGGGCCCCGAGCGGGTATTCAGCCCCTTGGCCAAGCGGTCGTACAGCACCACATTCACCGTTGCTGCCAGGTTCATGCAGCCCTCGGTCGGGATGTAGATAGTCTCTTCACACCATCCCCGCACCTCTTCGCTCAACGAGCCATCCTCTGGCCCGAAGATGTAAATGGCCCGGTCCGGATGGGTGTAATCCGGCAATGGCCGCGCACCCTCCACCAGTTCTACCGCTACTGGCGTGCAGCCCAGCGGGATAATGCGCTGCAGGTCGTCGATGCCGATCAACGGGATGTCGTAGTGCACGCGCTTGGTGTCGGTGACGAAGTCACGCGCGCGTTCATAGCGTTTGCCCGTGTAGAACACCGAATTGACGCCATAGCAGCCCGCTGCGCGCATCACAGAGCCGACGTTTTCTGCCGACTTGGGGTTGAACAGGCCGATGCAGCTGTATCGTTTGTTTGCCACGTACCGGGGCCCTTCGCGAAAAAAAGCGCGATTATACGGGCTGCCCGGTAGCAGCGGGGGGCGAATCGATGGTCAGTCTTTCTTCAGCATGCCCGCCAGCCCGGCAAACGGGTTGTGCGTAGCCTTGGCAATGCTCGGGGTGCTGGTGGAGCCTTCGCTGAAGTACTGCTGGTCGGTGTAGCGCGAGTGTTCGTTGTCGTGGCAGTACAGACACAGCAGCTCCCAGTTGGAGCCGTCCTGAGGATTGTTGTCGTGGTTGTGGTCACGGTGATGCACGGTCAGCTCGCTCAGGCGCTTGCCGGCGAACTCGCGGGCGCAGCGGCCGCACACGTGCGGGTACATTCTCAGGGCCTTGTCGCGGTAGCCCATTTCCTTGTCGCGCTTGGCATCGGCCAGGATGCGGTCGAGGCGCGCGGTGGCGGCGGCAGAAGAGGTGGAGCTCATGGTGTTTCCTTTGTTCTGATCAGGCAAGTGACGGTTATGCCATTGAGTCTAGCGCGCTTGCAGGTCAGGCGGACAGGCGAAAGCGTTGAATTAGGCGTAGCCTGTAGAAAGGTTCCCGACAGGAGGTTGCTGATGTTTCACGCGATCCTCGCCGCGCTGTTGATGGCTGGCCTGCCCTTGGCAGAAGCTGCCAGTACGCCACCCAGGCTCACGCCGCCAGTACCCGGCGCGCCCGGTACGCCGACGCCTACGCCATACCCGCAGATTACCCCGAGTACGCCGCCCAAGGCTTATGACAGCCAGCCGGGGGCGCCCTTGTTGCCGCCGATGCCAGTGCCCGGCCCGCCGAAGGATCAGCCATTGCCCGGGTTGCGGCAGGACCCGCCGAAGCCGGTTGTGGAGGATGATTGACGGGCGGGAGCTGAGGGCGTCTGGGGCTGCTTTGCAGCCCATCGCGACACAAGGCCGCTCCCACACGGATCGCGCCAGCTTTTAGAAATTGAGCAAGACAGTTGCTCCCACAGGTTGGACTGGATTCCGCGCTGTGGACTGCACCTCAGAAGATGGACAGATGTCCAACATCTGGGGTGCAGTCCACTGTCCTGTGGGAGCGGCCTTGTGTCGCGAAAGGGGCGCAACGCGCCCCCCGCTCTCTCAAAGGATACCCAGCTCGCCAAACACGAACGCATACTCCAGGGCCACATCCTTCAACCCCTGGTACCGCCCGCTCATCCCGCCATGCCCAGCCCCCATCTCGGTCTTGAGCAGCAGCAGGTTGCTGTCGGTCTTGAGCGTGCGCAACTTCGCCACCCATTTGGCCGCCTCCCAATACTGCACGCGGCTGTCGTTGTAGCCCGCCACCACCAGCATCGCCGGGTAGGCCTGCGCTTTCAGGTTCTCGTACGGCGCATAAGCCTTGATCCGTTCATACACCTCCGGTTCCTCAGGGTTGCCCCATTCGTCGTACTCGGTCACGGTCAGCGGCAGCTCCGGGTCGAGCATGGTGTTGAGCACGTCGACGAAGGGCACTTCGGCAATGGCGCAGCGGAACAGCTCAGGGCGCAGGTTGAGCACCGCGCCGATCAGCAGGCCGCCAGCGCTGCCACCACTGATGGCCAGGCGGTCGGCGGCCGTCACGCCCTGGCTGATCAGGTGCTCGGCGCAGGCGATGAAGTCGCTGAACGTGTTGTGCTTGTACTCCTGCTTGCCGGCACGGTACCAGGCCTCCCCCAGTTCACCACCACCTCGCACATGGGCGATGGCAAAGGCCACGCCGCGCTCCAGCAGGCTCAGGCGCGCATGTGAGAACCAGGGGTCGAGGCTTTCGCCATAGGCACCATAGCCGTACAGGTACAGTGGCACGGTCTTGCCCAGGTCCTGGCGGCGGCGTACCAGGCTGATCGGCACCTGGGTGCCGTCCGCTGCGGTTGCCCACAGGCGCTCACTGACATAGTCATCGGCATCGAATGCACCGAGCACCGGGGTTTGCTTGAGCACCACCTGGGCGCCCGTGGACAACGCCAGCTGGCGCACCTGGGCCGGGCGGTTGAGTGCTTCGTAGCGCAAGCGTATGCGAGTGCTGGCAAATTCCAGGCTGTCCTGCACGTACAGGCTGTAGGCGGCGTCTGGCAGTTCGACGCGGTAGGCCGGCAGGCCCTGTGGGCGTACTTCGATGATCGGCAGGCCGCCTTCGCGCAAGCTCAGGGTGAGGGCACCGGCGTTCAGGCTGAGGCCTTCGAGCATGACCGCGTCGCGGTGCGCCACCAGCACCTGCCACTGTTCGCGGCTTGGCACTGGTGCGACTGGCGCGTGGTACAGGGCGAAGTTGATGCCATCCTGGTTGGTGCGGATGAACCAGCGCCACTGGCCGTCGAGTTGGCCGTGGTCGGGGAAGTATTCGTGGCCTTCGACGCGCGGCGCCAGACAGGTGAACGGCGCCTGCGGGGTGTCGGCGTCCAGCACCCAGGCCTCGCTGGTGGTCTTGCTGTTCAGCAGCAGCACCAGCTGGCGCTCGGAGCTGGTGCGGTAGCAGTGCAGGAAGAAACGCCCGTCTGGCTCTTCGAACACGGTGTGCGCGGCGTCGGTGCCCAAGGTGTGGCGACGCAGGCGCCATGGGCGGTGGGTGTCGTCCAGCTCAGCGAAGAATAGCGTCTGGCTGTCGTTGGCCCAGGTCAGGCTACCGTCGCAGTTGTCGAAGGGCAGGGCAGTGACACGGCCACTGGCCAGGTCTTTGACGTACAGGGTATAGATTTCGTCGCCGCTGGTGTCGAGGCTGTAGGCCAGCAGACGGTGGTCGGGGCTGATGTTGAACGCGCCGAGGGAGAGGAAACCGCCGTTGGCCAGGGCGTTGGGGTCGAGCAGCAGTTGCTCCTGGCTTTCATCGACGGTGTTCGAGTCGTCGGCCGGGCGTGGGCAGCGGTAGTGACGCGGGTATTCGTCGCCGGCGGTGGTGCGGGTGTAGTACAGGTAGGGGCCCCAGGGCGCCGGCAACGAGAGGTCGGTCTCCAGGATGCGGCCTTTGATCTCTTCGAACAGTTGCTCACGCAACGGTGCCTGGTCGGCCAGGCAGGCTTCCTGGTAGGCGTTTTCAGCGTGCAGGTAAGCAAGTACCTCGGGGGTATCGCGCTGTTGCAACCAGGCATACGGGTCGGTGGCCTGGTCGGCTTGGGCAATCGGGGGTTGGGGCTTGGCTGGCATTGAAGATCTCTTGATTGGGGTTGCCTGTGCCGGCCTCTCGCGGGTAAACCCGCTCCTACAGGGATCGCACCGAGGCAGGAGCGGGTTTACCCGCGAAGAGGCCGGCACAGGCAAACACTGTCTGCGCCCGGAAAAGTGTTTATCATAGGCATCTCTTTGCCTGGCTTGCACGAACACCATGACCGAGAACGACTACACCTTCGCCTGGGGCTTGTACGCAGTAGCCGCCTTAGGGTGCCTGCTGGTGGGCTTCAAGCTCACCGGCTGGATGTGGCGCTGGCTGCGCGAACCGCTACGGGTGGTGCTGGCGGTGCTGCTGCTGACCCCGACCATCGTCGACCCGGTCAAGGACAGCTTCGCCCCTGCAATCGCCATCACTGCGCTGGATGTCGCTTTCAAGGTCGGTAACAACGCCTGGCGCGCTGTGTCCGACTTCGCCATGTATGGCATGATCGCCTTCGGCCTGTACTTCCTCTTCGTGCTGCTGCGCTGGCCGCTGGAAAAGCGCGCGCACGCACGCCGTGAGCAGGCCGAAGCCGCCGCCAGGCGTCAGCGGGCCGAGGATGACCAGCTCGGCACCCAGGCGCCGCTGGCTGCCGAGCGCAGCGACCGTTACCGTGACGACTTGCCGCCAGCCGCTACGCGTGGCGCAGGCCGGGTCGAGCCTCGTCTGTAAACGGAGACACGCCTATGTGCGAACTGCTGGGCATGAGTGCCAACGTCCCTACCGACATTGTTTTCAGCTTCACCGGCCTGATGCAGCGGGGCGGGCGTACCGGCCCGCACCGTGACGGCTGGGGGATAGGCTTTTACGAAGGCCGCGGCCTGCGCCTGTTCCAGGACCCGGCCGCGAGCAGCGAGTCGGAAGTGGCCAACCTCGTGCAGCGCTACCCGATCAAAAGCGAAGTGGTGATCGGTCATATCCGTCAGGCCAACGTCGGCAGGGTGTGCCTGTCCAACACCCACCCGTTCGTACGGGAAATGTGGGGCCGCAACTGGTGCTTCGCGCACAACGGCCAGCTGGGTGACTTCAAGGGCCTGGCCAGTTTCTACCGGCCAGTGGGCGACACCGACAGCGAAGCGGCCTTCTGCGACCTGCTCAACCGCATCCGCAGCGCTTTCCCCGAACCGGTGCCGGTGGAGCAGCTGCTGCCAGTGTTGGTCGAAGCCTGTGCCGGCTACCGTGGTCAGGGCGTGTTCAACTGCATGCTCAGCGACGGCGACTGGCTGTTCTGCTTTTGCTCGACCAAGCTGGTGCACATTACCCGCCGTGCGCCATTTGGTGCCGCACGATTGAAGGATGTCGACCTGATCGTCGATTTTCATACCGAAACCACCCCCAACGACGTGGTCACGGTGATTGCTACCGAGGCCCTGACCGAGAACGAGACCTGGCACCGCTACGCGCCGGGTCAGTGGGCCCTGTGGCGGCACGGCGAGTGCGTGGCGCACGGCCAGAGCTAAGGACGCTGCATGTTCAGAAGTTACCTGCGATTGCTGTTGTTCACCTTCGGCCTGCTGGCCGGTATCCAGGTCCCGGGGCTGGTCAAGGACTACAGCCAGCGGGTCGAGGCGCACCTGTTCGAATCGCGCGAGGCACTCGATGGGTTCCGGCAAACGGCCGAGCGCTTTTTCAAGGGCGACTTGCAGGCGCTGCTGCAGCACTACCGCAGCAGCGACGACCCGGTGTTCAACAGTGATGCCAACAGCATCGAAAGCCTGATGATCCGCAACGAACTGCTGGAAAACGAATGGCAGGTGCTGCAAGGGTCATGGGCCGAGCGTACCTGGCATGTGCTGGTACAGGCCGACCCGCAGTTGCGTGAAGAAACCCTCAATGGCTACAGCTACCAGATTCTGCTGGTGCCCGAGGCGATTGGCTGGGGTGTGGGTGCCGGTTTTGTGCTGGCCTTTGTGGTCGAAAGCGTGTTGTTGGGGATTGGCTGGCTGATCCTGGGCGGGCGGCGCAGGGTGGTGAAAGAGAGCTGGCGCTAAGTTCTGCTGTACCTGTACCGGCCCTTTCGCGGGCTTGCCCGCTCCCACAGGATCATCACAGGCCTGGCGGGCCAGGTTGTACCTGTGGGAGCGGGCAAGCCCGCGAAAGGGCCGGTACAGGCAGAGACTGTTGGTCAGACCAGCACGATCCGCTGCCCCCCCACATCCCGCGCATACCGCTCCAACACCTGCCGGCAAACCCCAACCACCTCATCGACCAACGCCACCCCGGTCTGCCACGCCACCACCAGCTCAAGGCTCGGCGGCGGCTGCAACCCTTCCAGCAGCACCAGCTCGCCCCGGCCCAACTCGGCATCCACCAGCGCCGGCGGTAGCGCGCCAATGCCAAAACCGTCGCGCAACAGCCGGGTAATCGCCGCCACCGAGTTCACACAATTCAACCGCGGCGCCTCTGCCCCCGCAGCCTGCAGCAAGCTCAGCACCTCTTGGTGCGGCCGTGAATTCTTCGAGAAGGTGATGATGCGCTCGCGCCCAAGTTCGGCCAGCGATGCATAGTCCCGGTGCTGGTGGGCGCCTGCGGCCACCACCCAGCCCATTGGGTAGCGCGCCAGGTCGAGGCTGCGGATCGATTGCTCGCGCAGCAAGTCGGTCTGCAAGATCACGTCAAGAAAGCCCTTCTGCAGCTGCTCGCGCAAGTTCAGCGCGGTGTCGGCCACCAGTTCGATTTCCACCTGCGGGTAGCGCTCGGTCAGCTCCGCCACCAGCGCGCTCATCCAGGTGTGGATCACCGTGTCCATTACCCCGATGCGAATGCGCCCGACCTTGGCCCGGTCGCTGTCCAGCGACTGCTTCATGGCCTTGGCGGTTTCCAGCATGCGTTCGGCGTATTCCAGCACCTTGCCGCCCTCCGGGGTCAGGCTGACGCCGCGGGAGTCACGCAGCAGCAGCTTCACGCCCAGGTCAGCCTCCAGTGCGGCAATACGGCTGGATACCGAAGCCTGGGTGGTGAACAGCTTTTCTGCCGTCAGGCGGAAGCTCTTGAGCCGGGCGACCCAGACGAAGGTTTCGAGGAAGCGAAGGTTCATGATCAGTTTTTCTTGTTCCAGACCGGCGGTTTTTTTCGTTGGACGCAGGCGAGGTGGCCTCTGAACAATGGCGCCCAGGCCGCGACGCTTCATGTCGCCCATAAAACAATACCAACAAGCCGAGGCATCCATGAACCCCACCGGCGTGCAACAGCAGGTCAGTTCCCTCCGTTCGTCCGGGCCTTTCGCCTGGTACCGCGACATCGACAAACAGCAACGACGTACCTTCTGGAGCTGCAAGATTGGCTATGGCCTGGACGGCATGGACACACAGATGCTCAGTTTCGTCATCCCTACGCTGATCATGCTGTGGGGTATCACCACCACCGAAGCCGGGTTGATCCACACCAGCACGCTGATCGCCTCGGCTGTAGGAGGCTGGGTGGCCGGTATCCTCTCCGACCGCATCGGCCGGGTGCGTACCCTGCAACTGACGGTGTTGTGGTTCGCCTTCTTCACCTTTCTGTGCGGCTTCGCTCAGAACTACGAGCAACTGTTGATTGCCCGAACCCTGATGGGCTTTGGCTTCGGTGGCGAGTGGACCGCCGGCGCGGTGTTGATCGGCGAGGTGATCCGCGCCCAGGACCGCGGCAAGGCGGTGGGCATGGTGCAGTCCGGTTGGGCAATTGGCTGGGGCCTCACGGCCATCCTCTATGCGCTGCTGTTCTCCTGGCTGCCGGCAGAGCAGGCCTGGCGTGCGTTGTTCCTGCTGGGGCTGGTACCGGCAATCTTCGTGATCTTCGTTCGCCGCCTGGTCAAGGATCCTGAGGTCTATCGTAAGGCCAAGGCAGTGGAAAACGCCGAGGCACCCTCGCGCTTCTACGAAATCTTCGCGCCGGGCATGCTCTGGACCACCGTGCGGGCATCCCTGCTGACCACCGGCGCGCTCGGCGGTTACTACGCCATCACCTCATGGCTGCCAACCTTCCTGAAGAACGAACGCGGCCTGAGTGTGCTGGGCACGGGGGGCTATCTGGCCATGGTGATCGTCGGCTCGTACATGGGCTATGTGGTCAGTGCTTATCTGTCCGACCTGCTGGGGCGCAAGAAGAACTTCATCCTGTTCGCCGTGGGCTCCTTCGTCATTGTGCTGTTGTACACGCAGATGCCGGTCAGCGATGGCGTGATGCTGTGGCTGGGCCTCCCGTTGGGCTTCTTCGCCTCGGGTATCTTCAGCGGCATGGGGGCGTTTCTGACCGAACTGTTCCCCACGCGCATTCGGGGTTCGGGGCAGGGCTTCTGTTACAACATCGGCAAGGTCATTGCCGCGTTGTTTCCGTTGATGATCGGCATGCTCGGCCAGAATGTTCCGCTGGGCCTGGGTATCGGCGTGTTTTCTGCGGTGTCCTACGGCATTGTGATCGTGGCGGCCTTGAGCTTGCCTGAAACCCGCGGCAAACAGCTGCAGGCGCGGTAAGGTAGGCCTATGCACAACGACAAGGGAGACCGCGTGGTGGAACGCCTGCTACTCAATTGCGACATGGGTGAGAGTTTCGGCAGCTGGCGCATGGGCCTGGATGCCGAGGTCATGCCTTACATCGATTGCGCCAACATCGCCTGCGGCTACCACGCCGGCGACCCCGGTATCATGCGCCGTACCGTGGCCCTGGCGCTGGAGCACGGGGTGACTATCGGCGCGCATCCGGCCTACCCGGACCTGGTCGGCTTTGGCCGCCGTTCCATGGCCTGCAGCCCGGAAGAAATCCGTGACCTGCTGCATTACCAGATCGGTGCGCTGGATGGCATCTGCAAAGTGCTGGGTGGTCGCGTGGCCTATGTGAAGCCCCATGGCGCGCTGTACAACGACATGATGGCCGACCCGCTCAAGCTGCGTACCGTGCTGGAGGCCGTAGCGGCCTATGACAGCAACCTGCCATTGATGCTGATGGCCACCGCCGACAACCGTGCCGCCCAGGCACTGGGCGATGAAATCGGCGTGCCGCTGTGGTTCGAGGCGTTCGCAGACCGCGCCTACACCGCCAGCGGCCATCTGCTGTCGCGGCGCCTGCCGGGCGCGGTGCATCACGACCCGGCGCGGGTGGTGGAACAGGCGGTGCGTCTGGCCCGAGGCGAAACGCTGTTGGCTGACGATGGCAGTGCCTTGCAGCTTGCCGCCCGCACCCTCTGCGTGCATGGCGACAACGACAGTTCGGTGGCGGCGGTGCGGCAGATTCGCCAGGCCCTCGATGGGCTGGAGGCGTGATGAAACCGCGAATTGAAGTGGTCGCCATCGACAGCCTGATGGTCCGCCTGTTCGACCGTATCGATGAGGCCAACATGCCATGGATGCTCGCCGCCAGCCGGCGCTTGAGCGCGGCGTTCGGCGAGCACCTGCTGGACCTGGTGCCGTCCTACACCACGCTGATGGTGCAGTCTGCCCTGCCGCCAGGCGAGGCCAGGGCGCGAATCGCTCAGGCGCTGGACGGCTTGCAGCCTGACACCGGCAGTGGCGGCCGCCGACACGAGATCCCGGTGTGGTACGACGCCAGTGTCGGCCCCGAGCTGCCTGTGCTGGCGGCCCGCAGCGGCTTGAGTGAAGCGGAGATTGTTCGGTTGCACGGCGAACGTGATTACCCGGTGTTTGCCCTGGGCTTCGCGCCTGGTTTCGGCTTTATGGGCCTGGTCGACGAGCGCCTGGCCAGCCCTCGTCTGAGTACCCCGCGCAAGCGCGTGGCGGCGGGCAGCGTGGGTATTGCCGAGCGCCAGACGGCGGCCTACCCGGCAGTATCGCCGGGTGGCTGGAACCTGATCGGGCGCACCCCGGTGCGGTTGTTCGACCGTGAGCGTGAGGGTTACAGCCTTTTGCAACCCGGTGACCGGGTGCGCTTCGTGCCGGTTTCGCGCAGCGAATTCCTGGCCATGGGTGGTGATGTGGAGGCGCAGGGATGAAGCAGTTGATGATTGAGGCCAGTACGCCGTTGTGCCAGTTACAGGATGCCGGGCGCTTCGGCGTGCGCCACCTTGGCGTGACCCAGGGCGGGGCGCTGGACTGGGTGGCGATGCACTGGGCCAACTGGCTGCTGGGCAACCCGTTGGGGGCGCCGGTGGTCGAGGTGGCGCTGGGTGGTTTTTGCGTGGTGGCTGAACAGGATTGCGTGCTGGCCCTGGCCGGTGCCGACCTGGATGCGTGTGTCGATGATCAGCCGCTGGCGCCATGGCGCAGCTTTGCCCTGGCCAAGGGGCAGCGCTTGACCCTGAAGCAGCCCAAAGTGGGTGTGCGGGCGTATCTGGCGGCACCGGGTGGGTTCCTGGGTGAGGAGGTGCTGGGCAGTTGTGCCACCGTGGTACGTGAAGCACTGGGTGGCATCGATGGCCAGGGGGCTGCGCTGGCTAAACACCAGGCATTGGCTTTTACCGGTAGCAGTGCACCCCTGCGCGAAGTGCCGCACGCGTTGTGCCCACAGTTCGCCCCAAAGCCGGTGCTCGACCTGGTGATGGGCGCGCAGATCGGTGAATTCAGCGGTACCAGCCTGTTCGAGGCATTCAACCGGGAATGGACGCTGGACAGCCGGGCCGACCGCATGGGCATCCGGTTGTTGGGGCCGCAGCTGGTGTACCAAGGGGCGCCGATGATCTCCGAAGGGATCCCGCTGGGAGCGGTACAGGTGCCGCCGGACGGGCAGCCGATCGTGTTGCTCAATGACCGGCAGACCATTGGTGGGTACCCGCGGCTGGGCGCGCTGACGCCGCTGGCGCTGGCGCAACTGGCGCAGTGCATGCCGGGGGCGGTGGTGCGGTTCAGGGCGGTGGTGCAGGACGAGGCCTGGCGGGAGCAGCAGGATTACCTGAACCGTTGGCGGTAGAGCGGGCGGCCTCTTCGCGGGTGAACCCGCTCCTACACACGTCCTGTGCATGCCTTGACGGTGATGTTGGAGCAGGCAACCTCACTTGGACAGGTAGCGCATCCCGTCCTCCAACCCTTGCAGGGTCAGCGGATACATCTTGTCCTCGATCAGGTCGCGCACCAGATGGGTCGACGCGGTGTAATCCCAGGCCTGCTTGGGGTACGGGTTGATCCAGATGACCTTCCTGAATTTTTCCATGAAACGCTGGATCCACACATACCCGGCTTCTTCGTTCCAGTGCTCCACGCTGCCACCCGGCTGGGTGATCTCGTAGGGCGCCATGGCCGCGTCACCGACGAACACCACCTTGTAGTCATCGCCGTACTTGTGCAGCAGGTCGAAGGTGGAAAAACGTTCGGACGTGCGGCGCAGGTTGTTCTTCCACACTGACTCATAAACGCAATTGTGGAAGTAGTAATACTCCAGGTGCTTGAACTCGGTCTTGCAGGCCGAGAACAGCTCTTCGCAGACTTTGACGTGGGCATCCATCGAACCGCCAATGTCGAGCAGCAACAGCAGCTTCACGGTGTTGCGCCGCTCGGGGCGCATCTGGATGTTCAGCAACCCGGCATCACGCGCGGTGTGGTCGATGGTGCCGTCGATGTCCAGCTCTTCGGCGGCGCCTTCGCGGGCGAACTTGCGCAGCCGGCGCAGGGCCAGCTTGATGTTGCGGGTGCCAAGCTCGACCTGGTCGTCGAGGTTCTTGTACTCGCGTTGGTCCCAGACTTTTACTGCCTTGCCCTGGCGCTTGCCGGCCTCACCGACGCGGATGCCCTCGGGGTTGAAGCCGCCCGAGCCGAATGGGCTGGTGCCGCCGGTGCCAATCCACTTGTTGCCGCCAGCGTGGCGTTCCTTCTGCTCTTCGAGGCGCTGCTTGAAGGCCTCGATAAGCTTGTCCAGGCCGCCGAGCGACTGGATCTGTGCGCGTTCCTCATCGGTCAGCGAGCGCTCGAATTCCTTGCGCAGCCAGTCTTCGGGGATCAGCGCCTCGATGTGCCGGTCGAGGTTTTCCAGGCCCTTGAAGTAGGCTGCGAAGGCACGGTCGAACTTGTCGAAGTGGCGTTCGTCCTTCACCAGGATGGCGCGGGCGAGGTAGTAGAACGCGTCCATGTCGGCGAACACCACGCGCTTTTGCAAGGCCTGGTGCAGGTCGAGCAGTTCACGCACCGAAACCGGCACCTTGGCCGCACGCATCTCATTGAACAGATTGAGCAGCATGGCCCTGCTCCTGTCAGCGGTTGCCGCGCCGGCTCATGAAGGCCAGGCGCTCGAGCAGTTGTACATCCTGCTCGTTTTTTACCAGCGCACCGGCCAGCGGCGGGATGGCCTTGGTCGGGTCGCGTTCGCGCAACACCGCTTCACCGATGTTGTCGGCCATCAGCAGCTTGAGCCAGTCGACCAGCTCGGAGGTGGACGGCTTTTTCTTCAGGCCCGGCACCTTGCGTACGTCGAAGAACACGTCCAGCGCCTCGCTGACCAACGACTGGCTGATGTTCGGGTAGTGCACGTCGACGATCTGCTGCAGGGTCGTGCGGTCGGGGAAGGCGATGTAGTGGAAGAAGCAGCGGCGCAGGAAGGCGTCCGGCAGCTCTTTTTCGTTGTTCGAGGTAATGATGATGATCGGACGCTGTTTGGCCTTGATGGTCTCGTCGATTTCGTAGACGTAGAACTCCATCTTGTCGAGCTCTTGCAACAGGTCGTTGGGGAATTCGATATCGGCCTTGTCGATTTCGTCGATCAGCAGGATGACCCGCTCGTCGGCCTCGAAGGCCTCCCAGAGCTTGCCCTTTTTCAGGTAGTTGCGCACATCGTGCACCTTGTCCACGCCTAGCTGCGAATCGCGCAGGCGGCTGACCGCGTCGTACTCGTAGAGGCCTTGGTGGGCCTTGGTGGTGGACTTGATGTGCCAGGTGATCAGGCGCGCCCCGAACGAGGCCGCCAACTGCTCGGCGAGCATGGTTTTGCCGGTGCCCGGTTCGCCCTTGACCAACAGCGGGCGTTCGAGGGTAATGGCCGCGTTTACCGCCAGCTTCAGGTCGTCTGTGGCGACGTAGTCGCGGGTGCCTTCGAACTTCATGGGGGGTTGTCCTCTGTTTAGGGCTGTGCGGGCCTTTTCGCGGTACAGGGTTGTAGGTGCGGGTTTACCCGCGAAGCGGCCCGAACAGGCAGCACATAATCCGGATTTGTTTCCGACTATAACGCGGGGCCAGGCGGCTGCAAACGCAGACCGGGTATTCAGTCCCTGAATGCCCCGTCACGCTGTCTCAGTCAGACTTCGGCGCTGGTTGCTCATAGCGCGCATTGAATGCCTGGACAAACCCGTTGCGCAGGATCTGCAAGAACGCCTCGAAGGCACTGACATCCTGTTTGCGCACACTGCCGCTGAGCTCCACCCGGGTAGCGAACTGGTTTTTCGGCTGGTTCTTCAGCACCGTCTCGGTCGCCCCCACCAAGGCCTCCCACACCGAGCGGAAGAAACCCTTGTCCTTTTCCTCGACGTCCTGTTGCCAGTCGAACACGTCGACATCACGCAGCAGCGGTTTTATATAGCCGTTCAGCCGGCCGTTTTCTGCCTGGGCCTCGATGACCACGTCACCGTGCCCGGCATTGAAGTCGAATTTGCCGTAGGCGCTGGCAAAGTCATTCAGTTTGCGCAGCTCGATGCCGGTGGCGCGAAGCCTGAATTCGAAGTCGTCGAAATCACTGAAAGGATCGAAGGTGGCACGGCTTTCTACGCTCGCATCCCCCGCGATGAGCGCCGTGCCTTCGAAACTTGCGTCGCGACGGCCTTTCTGGTCGCGCACGTTGGTCAGGTTGCGGATGCTGGCGTTCAACCGGGTGGCCTTGAGGTCGACCGGTGGCTTGGAATTGAAGTTGCGGAACGTCAGCACGCCATTGTCGATACGCACTTCGTTGAGGGTGATGGGCAGGAGTTTTTCCAGCTGCTGGCGCCAGTCGGTACCTTGGCCGGTCTGCGACGCCTGTTTGCTACCACCGTCGACAAAGTTCAGCTCGGGATGCACGAAGGTCACCTCCGCCACCACTGCCTTGTCGTACCACAACGCATGCCAGCTCACCGAGAGGTCGATCAGTGGGGCGTCGAGAAACGGTACGGGCACCTTGCCGGTGGTCTTGACGATTTTCAGCCCGTTTATCTGATAGGCACCGCGCCACCAGGCCAGGTCCACATCGGCTACCTGGCCGCGGTAGTCTCCCATGTCGGCCAGCTTGTCGTTGAGGTAGTCGCGCACCAGGTAGGGCAGGGCCAGGTGCAGCGCCACCAGCAGCACGATCAGGCTGGCCAGGCCGACCAGCGGCCAGCGATAGCGGGCTTTCATGAGGCTGTCTCCAAGGCGGGATGTGCGGTTGACCGCAACGTGCCGGGCTGAGTTCGAACAGGCTTTACGGGCCACCGCCGCAGGCTTACCCTTGAGGCATTTCCCTGCTTTTTCATGCCAAGGACCCCTGCCATGAGCCGTATCTTTGCAGACAACGCCCACTCCATCGGTAACACGCCGCTGGTGCAGATCAATCGCATCGCCCCGCGCGGCGTGACCATCCTGGCCAAGATCGAAGGGCGCAACCCCGGGTACTCGGTCAAATGCCGCATTGGCGCGAACATGGTCTGGGACGCCGAAAGCAGCGGCAAGCTCAAACCGGGCATGACCATCGTCGAGCCCACCTCGGGCAACACCGGTATCGGCCTGGCCTTCGTCGCCGCCGCCCGCGGCTACAAGCTGATGCTGACCATGCCCGCCTCGATGAGCCTGGAGCGCCGCAAGGTGCTGAAGGCACTGGGCGCCGAGCTGGTATTGACCGATCCGGCCAAGGGCATGAAGGGCGCCATCGAGAAGGCCAACGAAATCGTCGCCTCCGACCCGGAGCAGTACTTCCTGCCGGGCCAGTTCGAAAACCCGGCCAACCCGGCCATTCACGAGAAAACCACCGGCCCTGAGATCTGGAACGACACGGACGGCGCCATCGACGTGCTGGTGGCGGGTGTGGGCACTGGCGGCACCATCACCGGCGTGTCGCGTTACATCAAACATACCCAGGGCAAGGCCATCCTGTCGGTGGCAGTGGAGCCCGTGGCATCGCCGCTGATCAGCCAGACCCTGGCCGGCGAAGAACTCAAGCCCAGCCCGCACAAAATCCAGGGCATCGGCGCCGGCTTCGTGCCGAAAAACCTCGACCTGTCGATCGTCGACCAAGTGGTGACGGTGACCGACGAAGAGTCCAAGGCCATGGCGATTCGCCTGATGCAGGAAGAGGGCATCCTTTGTGGTATTTCCTGCGGTGCGGCAATGGCGGCAGCGGTGCGCCTGGCCGAAAAACCGGAAATGCAGGGTAAGACCATCGTCGTAATCCTGCCCGATTCGGGCGAGCGATACTTGTCGAGCATGCTGTTCAGCGACATGTTCAGCGAGCAGGAAAACCAGCAGTAATCGGCCTTCCCGCTGATCCGGCGCAACAATCGGCGGCCTGGTTTATTGCAAAATCTTCATGAATGCGATCCCGCCCGGGTTGTTTTTACCGCGGCGGGATCGGTTTATGATGGCAGGATGATTTTCTGGAGAGCAGGCAGCGCAGCCCTGGCTCTTCCCCAAGGAGTGAAAGCATGACCTTTTCCTTTGCAGCCAAGGCGGGTGTCTTGCTGGTGTTTTTCGGCAGCGTGCTGTTCGTGCACCTGCGCGGCAAGGCCCGCCTGCCGGTGTTGCGCCAGTTCGTCAACCATTCGGCGCTGTTCGCCCCCTATAACGCGTTGATGTACCTGTTTTCCGGCGTGCCGTCCAAGCCCTACCTGGATCGCCAGCGCTTCCCGGAGCTGGACGTGTTGAAGGACAACTGGCAGGAAATTCGCGAAGAGGCCATGCGCCTGTTCGACGAAGGCTATATCCGTGCCGCTGAGAAAGATAACGACGCCGGCTTCGGTTCGTTCTTCAAGAAAGGCTGGAAGCGCTTTTACCTGAAGTGGTACGACAAACCGCTGCCTTCGGCGCAAACCCTGTGCCCGCGCACTGTCGAGCTGGTCAGCAGCATCCCCAATGTCAAGGGCGCAATGTTTGCCCTGCTGCCCGGCGGCAGCCACCTGAACCCGCACCGCGACCCGTTCGCAGGCTCGCTGCGTTATCACCTGGGGCTGTCCACGCCCAACTCCGACGCATGCCGCATCTACGTGGACGGTGAGCAGTACGCCTGGCGTGATGGCGAAGACGTGATGTTCGACGAAACCTACGTGCACTGGGTCAAGAACGAAACCGACGTAACCCGCGTGATCCTGTTCTGCGACATCGAGCGCCCGCTGAGTAGCCCACTGATGACGCGCATCAACCGTAAGGTCAGTGCCTTCCTCGGCCGCGCCACCGCGCCGCAGAACACCGACGACGAGCGCGTGGGCGGGATCAACCAGGCGTACGCCTGGAGCAAGCGCTTCAGCAACAGGATCAGCAGCCATGTGAAGCAGTTCAAGCGCGCCAACCCCAAGGCTTACCGCGTGCTGCGGCCGGTACTGGCGGTGGTGGTGGCGTATCTGTTGTATCGCTGGTTGTTCTGAGTTTTTCTGCGCTAACCAGCCTCTTTGCGGGGCAATCCCGCTGCCACCGGTGCGCCTCATCCTTCAAGGACGAGGGTGCGCTTGTGGCAGCGGGGTTGTGCCGCGAAGAATCACTCGCTATATTCCAGAACATTCACTTTCTCAAAGACCGCGTTCATGCCAGCCATCCCTTCCACCACACGCTTTGCCATCGCGCCAGTCGCGGGCTTGGTCGTGCGTGGTAGCCAGCAGCCGGTCATGATCTGTCACTCCCCACCACCTGTCAGTGGCGTCGTAGGCGGCGTAGCTCCGCCTCATTGCGTGGTTGTGCTGGGCTGATCGGCTTCGTGCCGCAACCCTTCGCACGCGCAACGTACTGAACACGGTCGGCTACTGCTCACGTTGAAGCGCACGCCGTCCGTTTGGCTTATCTGCCTACTATCAGGTGGCAATTCATGTCTGTCTTTACCAAAACGTCCGTGGCCTCGGCGGCCACTACCTGCCTGTTCGTCCTGCTGTGGAGCAGCGGGGCGATCGTCTCCAAGCTCGGCCTGGCGCATGCCAGCCCGTTTGCCTTTCTGCTGTTGCGCTCGGCGCTGGCCCTGGCCGGCCTGTTGCTGATCGGCCCGTTGCTAGGGCTGCGCTGGCCGCGTACTCGCGGGAGCATTCTGCGCGCCCTGGGTACCGGTTGTGTGCTGCTCGGTGCCTATCAGATCTTCTATCTGTTGGCGCTTGATACCCATGTCACCCCCGGCGTCATGGCCACGGTGATGGGGGTACAACCGATCCTCACCGTGGTGCTGATGGAACGCCAGCGCTCCTGGAGCCGTTTGTTCGGCCTGGGTTTGGGGTTGGGTGGCTTGATCATGGTGGTCTACCAGGGCATCAACCTGGGCGGGGTATCGCTGGCGGGCATGCTGTTCGCCCTGCTGGCGTTGGTCAGCATGACCTTTGGCTCGATCCTGCAGAAGCGCATTACCGACAACCCCATGGGCACGCTGCCGCTGCAGTACCTGGCCGGCTTTGCCATGTGCGCGCTGTTCGCACCTCTGCAACCGCTTCATGTCGAGTGGACCGGCAGCTTCGTCGGTGCGCTGCTGTGGATGGGCCTGGTGGTCTCGCTGCTGGCAACCTTGCTGCTGTACCGGCTGATCGCCAAGGGCAACCTGGTCAATGTCACCAGCCTGTTCTACCTGGTGCCGGCAGTGACTGCGGTAATGGACTTGCTGATCTTCGGTAACCGCCTGGCACCGCTCAGCCTGTTGGGCATGGGGCTGATCGTGGTAGGGCTGCTGTTCGTGTTTCGCAAGCCTGCCGCGCGCCTGGCCGAGGCGTAGGCCCTAGCGGAATTCTTCGGGGATGGCGTGGCGCAACACGCCTTCCTCGAAGTCCAGCAGGCCGGCTTCGCGCTGGGTGAGCAGGTAGTAGAGCAGGGTATCGAGCGAGCGTTGCGGTGGGACCTCGACCGCCAACATCTTCACTGCTTGCTCGGTTTCACAGGCGCAGCCGAAATCCAGCAATGCTGCGCGCACCTGGTCGAGGGTTTCCGGTGGTTTGACGACCACCCGGAACACCGAGCTGCCGCTGCTGTGGCGCAGCGCTGCGAACCAGGTTTCGCCTGCTTCCTCGCGGGTGTCGATCACGTCGCCCGGGGCGATGCCATAGACATGGAAGGGGATGTTGTCGATGGCATAGCCGCCTTCCACGGCCTTGGCCCACAGGCCCTCGACCGAGGCTGGTGGGTAGCCGTTCTCGTCCTGTTCCAGGCGGAACAGGACCTTTTTGTACGCGCTGTTCATGCCGTACTCCGCTTCAGCTGCGCGCCGGGCGCAGCACCAGCCACAAGGCCAGGCCAATCAGCAGGCCGCCGTATAGGTGCGCCATCGACAACGGCTCATTCAGCAGCCATGCCCCCCACAATACGCCGAATACCGGGATCAGGAACGTTACGGTGCTGGCTTTTACCGGGCCGATTTCCTCGAGCAGGCGGAAGTACAGGATGTAGGCAAAGGCGGTGCACAGCAAACCCAGCCCCAGCAACGACAACCACACCTCCCAGCCCCCCCAGCTGGCGGGCGGTTGGGTGAGTGCGCTCCAGCCGAACAGCGGGGTCAGCATGAGCGTTGCGCCGAGCATGCTGCCCAGCGCGGAAAGACGGCTGTCCAGGCCACTGATCCAGCGGCGGGCGAGGAACCCGGCAAAGCCGTAGCAGGTGGTGGCCGCCAGGCAGGCGAGGGCGCCTTGCAGCAGGGCCATGTCCAGTGCCACCGGGCCGGCGCCGCTGAGGATGCCGACGCCGAACAGGCCAAGGAAGATGCCGCAGAGTTTGGCCAGGGTCATTGGCTCGCGGAAGAACAGTACGCCGACCAGCACACCCATCAGCGGAGTGGTGGCGTTGAAGATCGCCGAATAGCCGGCCGGCAGCACCTGGGCCGCCACCGAGTAGAAGGTGGCGGGGATGCCGGAGTTGATCATGCCCAGCACCAGGCACGCACCGAGCTTGCCCTGGAAGTCCCAGCGCACGCGGGCGGCGGCCAGAAGCACGATCAGGCCCAGGCAGGCGATGGAAACCCGGAAGAACGCGGTCGGCACCGTGCCCAGTTCGGGGGCGATGATGCGCATGAACAGGAAACTCGCTCCCCAGACGGCGGCAAGGGTCAGCAGGCGGGCTAGGGCGATGGGGCTCACAACGGTCTCCGGAGGTAAGGCAGGGGCGCGAGTGTACGCCACGGGGCGGGGGGATTCTTGTGCTTTCTTGCTGTGTAATTCCTCTTGGGCTGCGGGGCTCTGGGCAAGGCAGCTGCAACTACAGCTCGGGCCTTCAATGGCCGTAACCCATGAAGCCAAGGGCGGCTAAGCTCTGTACTCAATCCCAGCTCCGAGGCCCCACGCATGTCCCAGCCCTGGCCCGCTGTCGAAATCGCCCGGATGATCCTCGCCGGCTTCGACGACTACCGCGATCATTTCCAGCGCATCACCCTGGGTGCTCGCCAGCGCTTCGAGCAGGCGCGCTGGCAGGATATCCAGCAGGCCGCCGCCGCCCGCATCAATCTCTACGAAGAGAAAGTCGCCGAAGTCAACGGTTGGCTGCGCCAGGCCTTTGCCGCAGAGGTGCTGCTGGACGTGGAACAGTGGCCGCTGGTGAAAAACGCCTATATCCACCTGATCGACCCACGCCTGGACGACGAGCTGGCAGAGACCTGGTACAACTCGCTGTTTTGCAGCCTGTTCAGCCATGACCTGATCAGCGACGGCTGCATGTTCATCCACACGACCCGGCCTTCCATGCGCGGCCGCGAGCGCGCGGCGCAAACCCGTACCTATCGGCTTGACGGCAGTCTCAGGAACTTGCTGCGCGCGGTGTTCGCCGATTACCCGTTCGACATGCCGTATGGCGACCTGGAAGGCGACCTGGCGCGGCTGGAAGAACAACTGCGCGAATGCCTGCCCGACTGGGTGTGCAAGGACCCGGCGCTGGCCGTGGAGCTGTTTGTACCCGTGCTTTACCGCAATAAGGGGGCCTATCTGGTCGGCCGCCTGTACAACAGCGATGAGCAGTGGCCGTTGGTGATTCCCTTGTTGCACCGCGAGGGCCACGGTATCGAAGCCGATGCACTGATCACCGACGAGGCCGAGGTGTCGATCATCTTTTCGTTTACCCGCTCTTACTTCATGGCCGATGTCCCGGTGCCCGCCGAGTTCGTCAATTTCCTCAAGCGCATCCTGCCGGGCAAGCACATTGCCGAGCTATACACCTCGATCGGGTTCTACAAGCAGGGCAAGTCGGAGTTCTACCGCGCGCTGATCAACCACCTGGCCAGCAGTGATGACCGCTTTGTCATGGCGCCAGGGGTGCGGGGCATGGTCATGAGCGTGTTCACCTTGCCCGGCTTCAATACGGTGTTCAAGATCATCAAGGACCGCTTCTCGCCATCGAAAACCGTGGACCGCGCCACGGTGATCGACAAGTACCGGCTGGTGAAGAGCGTCGACCGGGTGGGGCGTATGGCTGACACCCAGGAGTTTGCCGATTTTCGCTTTCCGCGCAGCAAGTTCGAGCCGGATTGCCTGGCCGAGTTGCTGGAGGTGGCACCGTCGACGGTGGCGCTGGAGGGCGACACGGTGCTGATCCGCCACTGTTGGACCGAGCGGCGCATGACGCCGTTGAACCTGTACCTGGAGCATGCCACCGAGGGCCAGGTGCTGGAGGCGCTGGAGGACTACGGCCTGGCCATCAAGCAGCTGGCGGCGGCGAACATCTTCCCCGGCGACATGTTGCTGAAGAACTTTGGTGTGACCCGTCATGGCCGGGTAGTGTTTTACGACTATGACGAAATCAGCTTCCTGACCGAGGTGAATTTCCGCCACATTCCGCCACCGCGTTACCCGGAGGACGAAATGTCGGGCGAGCCGTGGTACTCGATCGGGCCGCATGATGTGTTCCCCGAAGAGTTTCCGCCGTTTCTGTTTGCCGATATGGGCCAGCGGCGGTTGTTCAGCCGCTTGCATGGGGAACTGTATGACGCGGATTACTGGAAGGGGCTGCAGGCGGCGATACGTGAGGGGAAAGTGATCGATGTGTTTCCGTATCGGCGCAAGGCCCGGTGAATCAGGTCGAACAGACCTGTCACGCCTTCAAACACTTCATCTCGCTCAAATGGGTACGCACCTTGCTCAGCCGTTCCTGCAGGAACCGCCGCTGTTGCGGCGTGCTTTGCCGCACCAGGTCCACCAGCAGGCTGCGCGCCTGCCGCTCGGTATTCTGATACGCCGCCCGGTACTCGGGTGTCCACAAACTCTCCTTGCGCTGCAACAAGGTCGCCAGGCGCGGCTCGAAGCTGGAGTCGTTGCGCTGGTTCATCGCCAACAGCAGTTGCTGTTGCCAGTGGGCACGGTTGGCGATCCATTCACGGTTCTGATCACCCAGCGCTTGAGACCAGGTCTGGATGCGTTGCTTCTGTACCGCCGTCAACTCGCCAAACCATGGCGTCAGGCGTTTTTCCATGCGCTCGCTACGGCGGGCCATCTGCTTCGGCAATGGTGTATCCACATACTGCTTTTGCCGCTCACTGATGTCATCGCGGAAGGCTTCACGCATCTGCGCTACCTGGTCGTCGCTCATGCCGCGCAGCAGTTCGGTGGCCGAAGGGGTGATTTCCTCGGCCACCCGACCAATTGCCTCACGGACCTCCCGGGTGCTTTGCTGCAGCGCTTGGTCGGTGACCTGGTCGTCGGCGACCATGTCACGTAGCCGGTCGAGCCAGTCGAGGTAGCCGGGCAGTTGAGTCTTGCAATGCCAGGCCAGGTGCTCGCGCAACCGATCGTCCAGCAGCGCCCTTTGCTCGCGGTTCATGTCCAGGTAGTCGCTCAGCGACCACGGCACCAGGCGGTCGAGGTTGCGATAGGCCAGGTCGATGCGGCTGCAGGCGGCCAAGGCCAGGGCGAAGCCGATGGCGATAAGCAGGGCTTTGGGCAGGCGTAGCGGCATGTGCTGTTCCTTCCTCAGGCTGGCCAGAAGGTAGATGCAAGTGCGGCCTGGCGGTTCCACTGCATGAGTGGTCGGGCCATGTGGTGGCTTCAGGTGTAGAATAGCCGCCTTGTCTTGAGGATCATCGGAAATGGCTCTGCTTGGGCGTTACAACAGTTTGCAAATCGTGAAACACGTGGACTTCGGTCTGTACCTGGACGGCGGCGCCGATGGCGAAATCCTGCTGCCCGGGCGCTACATCCCGAAAAACGCCGAGACCGAGGTCGATGACTGGTTGAACGTGTTCATCTACCTAGACAGCGAAGACCAGCTGATCGCCACCACCGAGAAGCCCAAGGTGCAGGTTGGCGAGTTCGCCAGCCTGAAGGTCAAGGACATCAACGGTGCCGGTATCTTCCTGGACTGGGGCCTGTCCAAGGACTTGCTGATGCCGTACTCGGAAGAGGCACGGCCACTGAAGATCGGTGATTACTGCGTGGTGCACGTGTACCTCGACAAGCGCACCCGCCGGATCACTGCCACGTCGCGCCTGGACCGCTACCTCGATGTCACCCCGGCCGACTACAAGGTTGGCCAGCCGGTCGAGCTGCTGGTGGCCGGCGAAACGCCGATGGGTTTCAAGGCCATCATCAACAACCGCCACTGGGGCCTGATCCACAAGAACGAGGTGTTCAAGTTCTTGCGCTCGGGCATGCACGAGAAAGGTTTCATCAAGGAAGTGCGCCAGGACGGCAAGCTTTCACTGAGCCTGCAGCCGGTAGGCGCCGCCCTGGCGGACACCCTGCAAGAGCAGATCATGGCGCGCCTGGAAGCCGAAGGCGGGGTGTTGGGGGTGTGCGACAAGAGTGACCCTGCGTTGATCAGCAAGCTGTTCAACGTCAGCAAGGGCAACTTCAAGAAGGCCATTGGCGGGTTGTTCAAGCAGGGCCTGATCGTCATCCATGACGATCGCATCGAGAAAGCCTGACGGCCTTACGCCTGTACGAAGTTGCGGAAGTCCAGCTGCTCGCCACCCGGACGGGTGTCGCGCAGCAGCGAGTCACGGTCGGCGCTGAGGGCCAGGCTGATGGTGGAGCGGCGCTTGCCAGGCTTGCGCAC
Organism: Pseudomonas sp. CIP-10; assembly: GCF_020911845.1. Classification (NCBI taxonomy): domain Bacteria; kingdom Pseudomonadati; phylum Pseudomonadota; class Gammaproteobacteria; order Pseudomonadales; family Pseudomonadaceae; genus Pseudomonas; species Pseudomonas sp. CIP-10. The sequence goes on from NZ_CP087160.1 coordinate 1,515,690, forward strand.
TTCCATCTGCTCCAGGTGAGCCTTGAGGAAATTGGTGGGCACCTTCAGGTGCTGCAGTTCATCGCTTTCTGGCGTGTGCAGCAGCAGGTTGACCCAGTCGGCCTGGCCCTTGCCCAGCAGTGCCACTGGCACTTCGAACCACCACAGGTTGCGTTTGTTGTCCAGGATGGCGAACAGGGTATTGCTGCTGGTCAGCACCGGCCGGGCCAGTGCTTCGTTGCGCCGGGCGATGGCGGCGGGTTTGTCGAGTTTCATGCAGGTTCCTGCGAGTTGACGCTATGAAGGCCTGCATTGTGAGGGGTGGCACTGGGCGGGGCAAGGTTTGTGACTTGCGGTGCCTGTGCCGGCCTCTTCGTGGGCTTGGGCGGTATTCGCCTGCCGTTTTACCGTTCGGCTTCTGGCCGGAAAATCCGTTGAAACTCCTGGCCCAGGCGTTGGGTCAACCTACTGTCGACACGGTTCACGTGTCTCCATTTGCAGGAGTTTTGCCATGAGCGGTACTAAAGACAAAGCGAAAGGCTTGGCCAACGAAGCGATCGGCAACGTGAAACAGGGTGTTGGCAAGGTGACCGACAACGACAAGCTGCGGGCCGAAGGCAAGGCGCAGGAGCTTAAAGGCGAGGCGCAACAGATCAAGGGCAATGTGAAGGATGCGGTGAAGAAGCCTTGACTTGAGGTGAGGCGGCCTGTGCCGGCCTCTGGCGGGTAAACCCGCGGAGAGGCCGGCACTATTCGTAAGCAAATTCTTCAATCACGGCCGGGAGCAGCACAGCACGGGCACGGTCTATTAGACTTGCCTGTGTAACGATCAAGCGGCGAAAGGAGACGCTATGATTTTCCCCGACCTGCGCGGCTTGCCCCTGCACCGCGTGCTGGTTCGCACCGTCAAGGAATTCCTCGACGACGAGATGTCCACCTATGCCTCAGCGCTGGCCTACCAGGCGCTGTTCTCGCTATTCCCCTTCCTGTTGTTCCTGATTGCCCTGATCGGTTTCCTGCACTTGCCGGACTTTTTCTCCTGGCTGCGTCTGCAATCGGAACTGGTGTTACCGCCCCAGGCGCTGGAGCAGGTGAACCCGGTGATCGACCAGTTGCAACAATCCAAGGGCGGGCTGCTGTCGGTGGGTATCGTGATCGCCCTGTGGACCGCCTCCGCCGGCGTGCGCCTGATGATGAGCGCCATGAACGCCGCTTACGATGTGCCCGAAGGGCGCCCGGTGTGGAAGCGTATCCCGCTTTCCATTTTCTACACCGTGGGCCTGGCTGGCATGCTGCTGGCGGCCGCAGCGCTGATGGTGCTGGGCCCGCAGGTGATGGAATGGATAGCCGCCCAGATCGGCATGCAGGAGTTCATCGTCACACTGTGGACCATCCTGCGCTGGCCGGTGATCATCATTCTGCTGATGGTGGCAGTGGCCCTGATCTATTACGTGATGCCTGATGTGAAACAGCAGTTTCGCTTCATCACCCCGGGCTCGGTGCTGGCGGTTGTGGTGTGGATCGTGGCCTCACTGGGCTTTGCCTACTACGTGAAGACCTTTGCCGACTACAACGCCATGTACGGCAGCATTGGTGCAATCATCGTGCTGTTGCTGTATTTCTATATTTCGGCTGCCGTGCTGCTGCTCGGCGCCGAAATGAATGCGGTGATCGAGCACATGTCAGCCGAAGGCAAGAACCCGGGCGAGAAAGACTTCGACGGGGAAAAGCCCAAGGAAACCTTGACTGTACTGGGTCACGAGCACCCGAACCCGAGCAAGCCTCATAGCGTCGAGCCGAACCCCTGATGATCCGTGACATTCTCAAGATGGGCGACGAACGCCTGCTGCGCATCGCTCCGCCAGTGCCCGAGCACATGCTTGGCAGTGCCGAACTGCAGCAACTGATCGACGATATGTTCGAAACCATGCGTCACGTAGGCGGTGTGGGCCTGGCCGCCCCGCAGATCGGCATCGACCTGCAGTTGGTGATCTTCGGCTTCGAGCGCAGCGAGCGATACCCCGATGCCGAGGCGGTGCCGCAGACCATTCTGCTGAATCCGGTCATCACCCCGACCTCAAGCGAGATCGAGGACGGCTGGGAAGGTTGTCTGTCGGTGCCTGGCTTGCGCGGCGTGGTGCCGCGCTTCAAGCATATCGGCTACCAGGGCATCGACCCCCAGGGCAACCCGATCAACCGCTTTGCCGATGGCTTCCATGCGCGGGTGGTGCAGCACGAGTGCGACCACCTGATCGGCCGGCTATACCCCTCGCGCATCCAGGACTTTGCCAGGTTCGGCTACACCGATGTGCTGTTCCCTGGGCTTGAGGTCAGCGACGACTGACCTCGCTGCAGGGCTACCAGGCGTTTGTTGCGCTGGTAGCGAAGCAGGCGGCTGGCCAGGGCTTCTGGCAGCTGTTGGGCCAGGTCGAAACCCAGGCGCTGGTAGAAGGGCGTCAGGTCGGGATGACAGAACAGCCAGACGGGCCCGTCAACCTGCGACAGTGCTGCCTCGATCAACTGCGCGGCCACCCCTTGGTTGCGTCGCTGCGGGGCGACGAACAGGCCCGTCAGCCAGAATCCCTCACCCACCGCACTCAGGCTCAGCCCGGCGATGATGCCAGGGTCCCGCGCTACCCACAGTTCGGCGTCGCTTGCAGCGCGCATGCGTGAACTGTGCTGGCGGTAGAAGTGGTCCAGCAAACGGCGTTCTGTGTCCGAAAGCGTCGAACAGGACAATTTTTCAGAAATGGTGAGTCCTACCCTGAAACGTGGCCAGAGGCTCTGGCCTGATGATTTGCGGTCACTTTGTCGCAGATTGTTGCAAAACCGGCAAGGGTGAATATCCGACTCCGGGGTTCAACTATTACTGGCCGGGAGTAGAATTTTCTTCATCCCCCCTGGCAGTACGAAGCGGGATCGGTACTTCGTGCCATCTAGACCCTAGATGACAACTTCTCCGCGCCGGATACGGCAATAGAAGTCAATCGATCAGCTTGAACGCTCTAAAGGCAAAACCACATGAAACCATTACTGATTCTTGCATTGGTCGGTATGTCCTCGTTCGCCCTCGCCGATGAGGCCAAACCCGTCTCCAGCGAGCCTGTGGCTCAGCAGTACGACTACTCGATGAACCTGGACATCAAGCGGGTGATCAACCTGTCGACCATCCCCAATGTCTGCGAAGTGGTACCTGCGACCATGACCTATGAAGACCATCAGGGCCAGGTGCACACCATCCAGTACCGTGCCATGGGAGAAGGTTGCCAGCAGGGTTGACTGGCGGTGCCCGCCACAGGGGCTGAAAACGCTGTGGCGGGCACTTGCTGGCCCTGATGCGATCACCCAGGTGCTCCGCCAATACAGAATAATGTCCCCGCCTGTCGAATCCTCCGCTTCCCGTTCGACCATAGCTGAAGGCACGCGTCACACACCGTGCCCCCTATGATCTGTCGGAGGTACCCCCGATGAGCACCGCAGCCGAATCCGAAATCCGCCAATTGATCGAGCGCTGGATGCAAGCCGTGCGCGATCGCGACATCCCGGGCATCATCGCCCCCTATGCCGACGATATCGTCGCCTTCGATGCCATCCAGGCCCTGCAATTCAAAGGCAAGTCCGCCTACACGGCGCACTGGGAAATGTGCATGGGCATGTGCACCGGCCCCATGGTGTTCGAACTTGCCCAACTTACCGTGTACGCCGCTGGCGATCTGGCCCTGGCCCATTGGCTGAACCGCTGCGGCCCGGGCGACGACGAAAGCCAGTGCGGCTTCATGCGCGCCACGGTGGGCTATCGTCGTAAAGGCGGCCAGTGGCAGGTCATCCACGAACACTGGTCGGCGCCTTTCGACATGGAAACGCAAAAGGCCCTGTTCGATCTCAAGCCCTGAGCCTTTATCGCCAAACGCACTTTGCCAATGCCTTGGAGGCGACCATGAAATACCTGTGCCTGGTCTATTGTGACGAGGGGCTGTTGCACAGCCTGCCCGACAGCCCGGCAGACGCTGAATGCATGGCCTACGCCGAAGCCATTCACGGTTCCGGGCGCATGCTGGCGGCCGAGGCGCTGAAGTCGGTGCAGACGGCCACCACGGTGCGTATGCGTAACGGGCGCATGAGCCTGACCGACGGCCCGTTCGCCGAAACCAAGGAGCAACTGGCGGGCTTTTACCTGGTGGAGGCCCGCGACCTCAACGAAGCGCTGAATATCGCCAAGGGCATCCCTGCTGCGCGGGTCGGCAGTGTCGAGGTGCGACCGGTGCGCGAGCTGCAACCCTGACAGCCAAGGAGAACAATTAGCATGAGCCTTGCCCCCATTGCCCAGGCGCAACACGAGTTGTCCATCAACCGCCTGATCGACGCCCCACCGGCCAAGGTATTTCGCGCCTGGACCGAACCCCAGTGGCTGATGCAGTGGTGGGGGCCGCGCGGCATGACCACCCCGGAGTGTGAGATGCAGTTGTGGGCCGGTGGCCTGTTTCGCACCTTGATGCGCGCGCCGGATGGCAGCGAGTACCCGAACCAGGGCGTCTTTCTGGAAATTGCCGCGCCACGCCGGCTGGTGTTCACCGATGCCTTCGGCCCCGGTTGGGTGCCGTCGGACAAGGCCTTCATGACCGCCGTGATCAGCTTTGACGAGGAACAGGGCAAAACCCGCTACACCGCCCGTGCCTGGCACTGGAATGCCACCGACTGCCGGGCTCATGAAGAAATGGGCTTCCACCAAGGCTGGGGAGAAAGCCTGGACCGCCTGGTGGAGGTGGTGACCCAGCGGATGCCCGACTGATGGCAGCACTGGCCCAGGTGAGCGCCGAAGTCGAGGCCGTGTACCGGCAGGAGTCGCGGCGCATACTGGCGACACTGATCCGCTTGCTGGGTGATTTTGACCTGGCCGAGGAGGCCATGCATGACGCCTTCTTCATTGCCGTCGAGCGCTGGCAACGCGACGGTATCCCCGCAAACCCGCGAGCGTGGCTGGTCTCTGTCGGGCGCTTCAAGGCCATCGACGCGCTGCGCCGGCGCGTCCGCTTCGACCGCTCCCAGGCGGACTTGAGCATGCTGCTGGATGGTCAGGCGCAGGACCCCAGTGAAGAAGAACTGCTGGCGGATGACCGCCTGCGGCTGATCTTCACCTGTTGCCATCCGGCCCTGTCGGCCGACGCTCAGGTGCCATTGACGCTTCGCGAAGTCTGCGACCTGACCACCGAGCAGATCGCCCGCGCCTTTCTGCAAAGCCCGACAACCATCGCCCAGCGGATCGTGCGTGCCAAGGCCAAGATCCGTGACGCGGGCATACCGTACCAGGTACCGGAGCTGAATGAGCTGCCCGAGCGCCTGGAAAGCGTGTTGCGGGTGATCTACCTGGTGTTCAATGAGGGCTATTCGGCGTCATCGGGCGAAACACTGCTGCAGCAGGAATTGAGCGATGAAGCCATTCGCCTGGCGCGGTTGCTGGTGCAGTTGCTGCCCGACCCGGAGGCAGTCGGCCTGCTGGCGTTGATGCTGCTGCAGGCGTCCCGGCAGCGGGCGCGCATCGATGGCCAAGGCGATTTGGTGGTTCTGGAGCAGCAGGACCGTAGCTTGTGGGACCGGCAGTTTATTGCCGAAGGCTGTGCCCTGGTGCGCCAGGCCCTGCAGAGCCGTGCGTTCGGGGCCTATACCGTCCAGGCGGCGATTGCTGCCGTGCATGCCGAAGCGGCGACGGCTGAAGAGACGGACTGGGGAGAGATCGTCGGCCTGTATGACGTATTGCAGCGGTATTGGCCATCAGCGGTGGTGGCGCTTAACCGGGCGGTGGCGCTGGCGAAGCGGGATGGGCCGGAGGTTGGCTTGCGGGAAGTCGAAGGGATTCTGGCGCGGGGGGAGTTGCTGGACTATCACCTGGCACATGCGGCGCGCGCCGAGTTGCATTGCCAGCTGGGGCAGGTAGAAGAGGCGCGAGCGGCCTGGCAGCAGGCGCTGGCCTTGACCCGACAGGCGCCTGAGCGGCGGCATATCGAGCGGCGTTTGCAGGCTATCGAATGATGTGGGGGGGCCGGCTCTTTGCGGGCCAGCCCATATCCCACAGGCTGCCCGCTAAATCAACGAATTAGCGGGTTACCCAGGAGAGCAGCCTTGAAGTAGGTGCTGGCTGCATCACACTTCAGCTCGCCACAAAATTCGGCGGCGACACCAGCTCGACGGTCTGCTGCTTGCGCGGCGCCAGGATCTCGGCTTCACCCGCGACCACCAGCTCGTCGTTCTGGTTGTAGACGTTGGTGGCGATGCGCACCTTGAACTTGGGCAGCTTCTCGAGGATTTCCAGGCGCACGGTCAGGGTGTCGCCAATTTTCACCGGCTTCTGGAAGCTCATCTGCTGGCCCAGGTAGATGGTGCCAGGGCCAGGCAGTGTGCAGGCCACTGCCGCACTGATCAGCGCGCCGCTGAACATGCCATGGGCAATACGTTCGCGGAACATGCTCTTGGCGGCGAATTCGGCATCCAGGTGAACCGGGTTGTGGTCACCGGACATCGCGGCGAACAGCTGAATGTCACGTTCTTCAACGGACTTCTTGTATTCGGCCGTCTGGCCGACTTCGAGGGCTTCGTAAGGCGTGTTGGTGACCTGGGACATCGATGCTTCCTTAAGCGTTGGGCGAGGGCGGCTATCATTCACTGCGCGCAGGGCGGCCAAGGGCCAGCGCCTGTTCAAGCCAGCAGAGAATATCGGCGATGACCTCGCCACGGTTGATTTCGTTGAGTACTTCATGCCGCGCCTCCGGGTAGACGCGCAGCTGTACATGTCGGTTGCCGGTCGCGCGCAGGGCGTCGGCCAGATGGGTGAGACGCTTGCCGGCACTGACCGGATCACATTCACCGCCAATCACCAGCATCGGCAGGTTGGGATCGATCTGCGCGAGGTTACCCGGCTGACTGATCTGCGCCAAGCCTTGCAGCAGGTCGAGCCACAACTGGTTGGTGCAGCGAAAGCCGCACAACGGGTCGTTCACGTACTGATCGACCTCGCCCGGGTCGCGGCTGAGCCAGTCGAAGGCTGTGCGATTGGGCTTGAAGGCGCTGTTGAACGAACCGAAGGACAACCATTCGATCAGTGCACTCTTGCCCAGTGGCCCCTGGCGCCAGGATTCCAGCCGGGCAATCAGCCGCGCAAAGCGGTACAGCACGGCCGGTTGGTAGTTGGAGCCGCTGAGGATAGCCCCGTGCAGGCTGCCACTGTGATGCAGCAGGTACGCCTGGGCGATATAGCTGCCCATGCTGTGGCCGAACAGGAACAGCGGCGTGCACGGGTACTGCTGGCCGATATGCTGGGCCACACATCCCAGGTCGTTGACCACGGCATTCCAGCCATGATGGCGGGCGAACAGGCCGAGGTTGCCCAGCTCGGCAGTGCGCCCGTGGCCACGCTGATCGGCAGCAAACAGGGCAAAGCCGGCCTCGCTCAGGGCCTGGCCCAGGCGCTGGTAGCGCCCGGCATGCTCGGCCATGCCATGGGCCAGCAGCACCACGGCCTTTACCGGTGTGGCCGGCAGCCATTGGTGTACGTACAGGCTGCAGTGCTCACTGGCGGGCAGCCAGAAGGCGTCGTGAGGCATGGCGGGTCCTTGTGCGCGCGGTTACCCGAACAGTGTATGCACAACCGGCCGGATTGCAGGAGGGGCACAAATAAGATTCACAATGTTAATGGCGGCACTTGGCGTATATGCCACCTTGGGTTTACCTGCTAACGTCGAATCAACGCCTTTTCGCCGGCAGGCGGTCAGGTAAAGGACTAAAGGACGCAGTGCAGGTCCAGGCAGAGGAACAATAATAAATGCAAGCCGACTTCTGGAATGACAAGCGCCCGGCAGGCGTGCCTTCCACCATCGACATCAATGCCTACGCCTCGGTGGTCGAGGTGTTCGAGCGCTCCTGCAAGCGCTTTGCCGACCGCCCGGCGTTCAGCAACCTGGGCGTGACCCTCAGCTACGCGGAACTGGAGCGCCATTCGGCAGCCTTCGCTGCCTGGTTGCAGCAGCACACCGACCTCAAACCGGGGGAGCGCATTGCCGTGCAGATGCCCAATGTGCTGCAGTACCCCATCGCCGTATTCGGTGCCATGCGCGCCGGGCTGATCGTGGTCAATACCAACCCGTTGTACACCGAGCGCGAGATGCGCCACCAGTTCAAGGACAGTGGCGCGCGTGCGCTGGTGTACCTGAACATGTTCGGCAAGCGCGTGCAGGAGGTGCTGCCCGATACCGGTATCGAGTACCTGATCGAGGCAAAGATGGGCGACCTGCTGCCGGCCGCCAAGGGCTGGCTGGTCAACACCGTGGTCGACAAGTTGAAGAAGATGGTGCCGGCCTACCAGTTGCCCCAGGCGGTGCCGTTCAAGCAGGTGCTGCGCGAGGGCCGCAGGCTGTCGCCCAAACCGGTGTCGCTGAACCTCGATGACATCGCCGTGCTGCAGTACACCGGCGGCACCACCGGCCTGGCCAAGGGCGCCATGCTCACCCATGGCAACCTGGTGGCCAACATGCTGCAGGTGCTGGCCTGCTTCTCGCAGCACGGCCCCGATGGGCAGAAGCTGCTGAAGGACGGCCAGGAAGTGATGATCGCGCCGCTGCCGCTGTACCACATCTATGCCTTCACCGCGAATTGCATGTGCATGATGGTCACCGGCAACCATAACGTGCTGATTACCAACCCTCGGGATATTCCCGGCTTCATCAAGGAGCTGGGCAAGTGGCGTTTCTCTGCCTTGCTGGGCCTCAATACCTTGTTTGTCGCACTGATGGACCACCCGGGCTTCCGTCAGCTGGACTTCTCGGCGCTGAAGGTCACCAACTCTGGTGGCACCGCGCTGGTCAAGGCCACCGCCGAGCGCTGGGAAGACCTTACCGGGTGCCGCATCGTTGAAGGCTACGGCCTGACAGAGACCTCGCCGGTGGCCAGCACCAACCCCTATGGCCAGCTGGCGCGTCTGGGTACGGTGGGCATCCCCGTGGCGGGTACTGCGTTCAAGGTCATCGATGATGATGGCAACGAACTGCCGCTGGGCGAGCGGGGCGAGCTTTGCATCAAAGGCCCGCAGGTCATGAAGGGTTACTGGCAGCAGCCCGAGGCAACGGCCCAGGCACTGGATGCAGAAGGCTGGTTCAAGACCGGTGATATCGCGGTGATCGACCCGGACGGCTTCACCCGCATCGTCGACCGCAAGAAGGACATGATCATCGTCTCGGGCTTCAACGTGTACCCCAACGAAATCGAGGATGTGGTGATGGGGCACCCCAAGGTCGCCAACTGTGCGGCTATCGGCGTGCCGGACGAGCGTTCCGGCGAGGCGGTCAAGCTGTTCGTGGTGCCGCGCGAGGGGGGGCTGAGCGTTGATGAGCTGAAGGCCTACTGCAAGGCCAACTTCACCGGCTACAAAGTACCCAAGCACATCGTGCTGCGCGAATCGTTGCCCATGACGCCGGTGGGCAAGATTCTGCGGCGGGAGTTGCGCGATATAGCGTGATACCGGGATGGCTTCTTCGCGGGTAAACCCGCTCCTACACCGCCAATGTAGGAGCGGGTTTACCCGCGAATGCCTCTAAACCGCTCTAACAGGCCATATACAGCCTTATCTGCGACATTTTGGATAATTACTCTAAAAATGACCTGTATTGTTCATTGAGTCATTTTTGTGGCCGCAAGGCCTGTTTTGGCCTCTAGGCGACCCCAGACAAAGCTGTTACTCTCGGCCCGCTTCCAGATGATCCGGTTTGCAACGAACCGTCATCTCATATCAATAATAAGCGCATCGACGCGTGAATCGAACTTCGCTGTTGCTGAAGGAGTGGGCTTCCATGATCGAAAATTTTTGGAAGGATAAGTACCCAGCCGGGATTACGGCGGAAATCAATCCTGACGAATTCCCCAATATCCAGGCGGTACTCAAGCAATCCTGCCAACGCTTTGCCGACAAACCGGCCTTTAGCAACCTGGGCAAGACTATCACTTATGGCGAGTTGTATGCGTTGTCGGGGGCGTTTGCCGCCTGGCTGCAGCAGCATACCGACCTCAAGCCGGGTGACCGCATTGCCGTGCAACTGCCCAATGTCCTGCAATACCCGGTCGCGGTCTTCGGTGCCATGCGTGCCGGGCTGATCGTGGTCAACACCAACCCGCTGTACACCGCGAGGGAGATGGAACACCAGTTCAACGACTCGGGTGCCAAGGCCCTGGTGTGCCTGGCCAACATGGCCCACCTGGCCGAAAAAGTGGTGCCCAAAACCCAGGTCAGGCACGTTATCGTCACCGAAGTGGCCGACCTGCTGCCGCCACTCAAGCGCCTGCTGATCAACAGCGTGATCAAGTACGTGAAGAAGATGGTGCCGGCCTACAACCTGCCGCAGGCCGTGCGTTTCAATGACGCCCTGGCGCTGGGCAAGGGCCAGCCAGTGACCGAGGCCAACCCGCAGGCCAACGACGTGGCGGTGCTGCAATACACCGGCGGTACCACCGGCGTGGCCAAAGGCGCCATGCTGACCCATCGCAACCTGGTGGCCAACATGCTGCAGTGCCGGGCACTGATGGGCGCCAACCTGCACGAAGGCTGCGAAATCCTCATCACTCCGCTGCCGCTTTACCACATCTATGCGTTTACCTTCCATTGCATGGCGATGATGCTGATCGGCAACCACAACGTGCTGATCAGCAACCCGCGAGACTTGCCGGCAATGGTCAAGGAACTGGGCAAGTGGAAGTTCAGCGGCTTTGTGGGCCTTAACACCCTGTTCGTCGCCTTGTGCAATAACGAGGCGTTCCGAGCCCTGGATTTCTCGGCGCTGAAAATCACCCTGTCGGGCGGCATGGCCTTGCAGCTAAGCGTGGCCGAGCGCTGGAAGGCCGTTACCGGTTGCGCCATCTGCGAAGGCTACGGCATGACCGAAACCAGCCCGGTGGCGGCGGTGAACCCGTCGGAAGCGAACCAGGTGGGCACCATCGGTATTCCGGTGCCGTCGACCTTGTGCAAGGTCATCGACGACGCCGGCAATGAGCTGCCGCTTGGCGAAGTGGGCGAGCTGTGTGTCAAGGGCCCGCAGGTGATGAAGGGCTACTGGCAGCGTGAAGATGCCACGGCCGAGATTCTCGACAGCGAAGGCTGGCTGAAGACCGGCGACATCGCCGTGATCCAGGCGGACGGCTACATGCGCATCGTCGACCGCAAGAAAGACATGATCCTGGTCTCGGGCTTCAACGTGTACCCCAACGAGCTGGAAGACGTGTTGGCGGCCTTGCCGGGCGTGCTGCAGTGCGCTGCCATCGGTGTGCCGGACGAGAAGTCGGGTGAAGTGATCAAGGTCTTCATCGTGGTCAAGCCGGGCATGACCGTGACCAAGGAGCAGGTGATGGAGCACATGCGTGCCAACGTTACCGGCTACAAGGTACCGCGCCACATCGAGTTCCGCGATTCGCTGCCTACCACCAACGTGGGCAAGATCCTGCGCCGCGAACTGCGTGATGAAGAGCTCAAGAAGCAAGGCTTGAAGAAGATCGCCTGACCATAAGCCTGCACGCTCAGTGTGGGAGCGGCCTGGTGTCGCGAAAGGGCCGCGAAGCGGCCCTGGGGTTTCGGCGGCGATGCAACAATGGCTGGGGGCGCTTTGCGCCCCTTTCGCGACACAAGGCCCCACAATAAGATGCGGCGCCGTCTTCAGACACTGTGAGCCCCTGTAGGAGCGGGTTTACCCGCGAATGCGGTAGTGGCGACAACGGTGAACGGCGGGTGGAGAAGGGTCAGCAGGGCCGGCTCTTTCACGGGTAAACCCGCGCCTACATCCGCGCAACTCAGCGCAGTTTCTCGAGCATCTGGTAATACCACATCCCCGCCGCCAGCAGCGGGTTCCCCAGCAAGTCCCCCATCGGCACCCGCACATGCTTGCACTGGGCAAAGGTGTCGAACTTCTCCAGCGTGCCGGTCAACGCTTCGGCCATGATCTCGCCCATGATGTGGCTGGTGGCAATGCCGTGCCCCGAGTAACCCTGGCAGTACCACACGTTGTCCGACAGCTTGCCCAGCTGCGGGATGCGGTTGACCACGATGCCCATGGCGCAGCTCCACTGGAACTCGATCGGCACCCCCTTCAATGCCGGGAAGGTGCGTTCGATGCAGGGGCGCAATTCGCCTTCGATGTCGCGTGAATCCTTGCCTGAGTAGTTGGCGCCGCCGCCGAACAGCAGGCGCTTGTCGGCCGTCAGGCGGTAGTAGTCGAGGACGAAGCGGCAGTCGTACACCGCCAGGTCCTGCGGGTTGATCTGCTCGGCCAGTTCACCCAGCGGCGCGGTGGTGACGATACCGCCCATGGCCGGGAAGATCTTGCCCTTGAGCTGGCGCTTTTCCAGCTTGTGATACACATCGCCGGCCAACATCACCTGGCGTGCCTCGACCCGGCCGTGGGCGGTAACCACCGCCGGGCGCGGGCCATGGACGATGTCCAGCACTTCGGAATTTTCGAATATCAGTGCACCCAGGCCATGCGCGGCACGGGCTTCGCCCAGGCACAGGTTGAGTGGGTGCAGGTGCAGGTTGCGCAGGTTCTTCAACGCGCCCAGATAAAGCGGGCTTTGCAGATGCTCCGCCACTGCAGCGCGGTCGAGCAGTTGCACCTGCTCGCCCATGCCGCGGCGCTGTGCTTCGGCCTCGAACGCACGCAGTTCGTTCATGTGCGAAGGCTTCATGGCTGCATGCAGGTGGCCACGCTTGAGGTCGCAATCGATGCCATAGCGCGCCACGCGCTGCTCGATCACCTGGTGCCCACGCCAGCGCAAGTGCCAGATGAAATCGTCCACTTCGGCGCCCAGGTGGTTGCGCATCTGCGAACGCATGGCCTCGTCGCCCGACAGGCTGCCGGTGACCTGGCCGCCGTTGCGACCGCTGGCGCCCCAGCCGATACGGTTGGTTTCGACGATGGCGACCTTCAGGCCGCGCTCGGCCAGTTCAACCGCCGTGGCCACGCCCGTAAAGCCACCGCCGATGATCGCCACATCCACCTGCACCGTGCCTTTGAGTTGCGGGTACTCGCTGTGGTCGTTGAGGGTGGCGCTGTAATAGGACGGCGCGCGCTGCGCCGGGCCGTTGTTCAATGCTGCGTTCATGGGTGTTCCTTGTTTTGTAGGGGCTCAGGCCTGGTGCAGGTACCAGCGCCAGTCCTGTTCGCTGACTTCAGCCATGAACTGGCGGTACTCGGCGCGCTTGACCTTCAGGTACACGCCAAGGAAGTCTTCGCCCAGTGCTTCACGGGCCCATTCGGAATGTTGCAGGGCGTCGAGGGTGGTCAGCCAGTCGGTGGGCAGGTGTTCGGTGGCCTGAGCGTAACCGTTGCCTTCAACGGGGGCACCTGGGTCAAGCTGTTCGCGGATGCCGCGGTGGCTGGCAGCGAGGATCGCCGCTGCAGCCAGGTAAGGGTTGGCATCCGCGCCACAGATGCGGTGCTCCACATGGCGACTGTTGGCAGGGCCTCCTGGCACACGCAGGCTCACGGTGCGGTTGTCCACGCCCCAGGTTGGCGCCAGGGGCGCATAGCTGTTGGCCTGGAAACGTCGGTACGAGTTGGCGTTGGGGCAGAACAGCAGCAGCGAGTCGCGCAGGTGGCGCAGCATGCCGGCCACGGCCTGGCGCAGCAGCGGGGTGCCGGCCTTGTCTTCGCTGGCGAACAGGTTGTTGCCGGCGCTGTCGGCCAGGCTCAGGTGCATGTGCATGCCGGTGCCGGCCAGTTGGGCAAATGGCTTGGCCATGAAGCAGGCCTGCATGCCGTGGGCATGGGCCACACCTTTTACCAGGCGCTTGTAGCGCACCGCCTGGTCCATCGCCTGCAGCGCATCGCCATGCTCCAGGGTGATTTCCACCTGGCCGGGGGCGTACTCGGAAATGGCCGTGCGCGCCGGGATGCCTTGGGCCTTGCAGGCAGCGTACAGGTCGGCGAGGAACGGTTCGATCTGCTCCAGTTCGCGCAGGCCATAGACCTGGGTGCTGCGTGGGCGACCGCCATCGTTGTCCAGTGCCGGTTGTGGGCGGCCCTGGGCATCACGCTGCTGGTCAAGCAGGTAGAATTCCAGCTCGCAGGCCATCACCGGGTGGTAACCATCGGCCTTCAACGCTTCGATGGTGCGCAGCAGCACATGGCGTGGGTCAGCGATGCTGGCCGGCAGCCCCTCGCTGGGGTGCATGCTCACCTGCACTGCAGCGGTTGGCACCCGGCGCCAGGGCAGCCGCACCAGGCTGCCGTCAAGCGGGTAGGCACGGCAGTCGATATCGCCTACATCCCACACCAGGCCGGAGTTTTCCACGTCGTCGCCATTGAGGGTCAGGCCAAGGATGGTGCTGGGCAGTGGCCGGCCTGTCTGGTACACGGCCAGCAGTTCCTCGCGGTGCAACAGCTTGCCGCGTGGCACACCGTTGGCGTCGAGGATGAACAGTTCGAACAGCTCGATATCGGGGTTGTCGGCCAGAAAACGGGTAGCCTGCTCTACAGGGGCAAAGTGCATGATCAATTCGCTCATAGGCGCGCAGGGCCACCGCGCAAGCAGGCGGCCCAGTTGAGTCAAACGGCCAGACGGTGGCCGGGTTTGGTCACAATGGCGTGAGCGAGGTGTCCGGTGGGCGCGCGTGACGGCAGTGCCACAAGGCCCAGAAGGCGAGGATGATGTGGACCAGCGGATTTTCCCCGGCACGGCTCCGGGCCTTCGGTAGCGAAGGGCGGGACGACGGTGGGGCGATAGGCTGGGCGGGAGTCATGCCTTTGATACTCACATGCGGCGTAAGGTTGATTAAAGCAGTGAATGGCAACCTTTACATCGCACTTGGCTAAACATTCTGGTGAAAGCATCACGGTCAAAGTGGGAGCGGGCTTGCGTCGCGAAAGGGCCGCGTAGCGGGCTCCGGCCATCAGCGACCATTCAGAAGTTGCTGGGGCCGCTTTGCAGCCCTATCGCGACACAAGGCCGCTCTCACAGGGCGCGTGCAAGCAGCAGAGAATCCGCAAATCTGCGACAATCGCCCGACTTTCCGAATGCCGATCATGAAAAAGCAGGCTCACCTGCATCACTAAAAAGCCCCATGACTGACCACGCCATCGACAAACTGCTGCAAAACCTCGACCACGCCATGATTGCCGACCGCCATCGCCTGCGCCGGCAACTGCACGAACTGCGCAAGCGCCCCGACGAGGCGAAGCTGGCGCAGTGGGTGGAGAAGGTCCAGGCCTCCTGCGCTCAGGTCACCGCGCGTCAGCAGAGCGTGCCGACCGTACGCTACGACGACAACCTGCCCATCGCCGCCAAGCGTGACGAAATCAAGAAGGCCCTGGCCGAAAACCAGGTGTTGGTGATCGCCGGCGAGACCGGCTCTGGCAAGACGACCCAGTTGCCGAAAATCTGCCTGGAACTTGGCCGTGGCAGCCATGGGTTGATCGCCCATACCCAGCCACGCAGGATCGCAGCGCGTAGCGTGGCCGCGCGAGTCGCCGAAGAGCTGGGCACGCCCTTGGGCGCGCTGGTCGGCTACCAGGTGCGTTTCGAAGACCAGAGCGATTCCAATACCTTGGTCAAGCTGATGACCGACGGCATCCTCCTGGCCGAAACCCAGCACGACCGTTTCCTTGAACGCTACGACACGATCATCGTCGACGAAGCGCACGAGCGCAGCCTGAACATCGACTTCCTGCTCGGCTACCTGAAAACGTTGCTGCATCGTCGACCGGACCTGAAGCTGATCATCACCTCGGCCACCATCGACCTGGAGCGCTTCTCCAGGCACTTCGACGGTGCGCCGATCATTGAGGTGTCCGGGCGCACCTTCCCGGTGGACACCTGGTACCGCCCGCTGACCAGCGAACAGGACGAGGAGGGCAACCAGATCGAGGATGACCTCACCGTCGATCAGGCCATCCTTGCCACCCTCGACGAGCTGGCGCAGCACGAGCGTAGCGAGGGCAAGGGGCCGGGCGATGTGCTGATCTTCCTGCCGGGCGAGCGGGAAATCCGTGATGCCGCCGAGATCCTGCGCAAGGCGCAATTGCGCCATACCGAGATTTTGCCGCTGTACGCGCGCCTGTCGCCGGCCGAGCAGCAGCGTATCTTCCAACCGCACACCGGGCGCCGCGTGGTGCTGGCCACCAACGTCGCCGAAACCTCGCTGACCGTGCCTGGCATCCGCTATGTGATCGACACCGGTACCGCGCGCATCAGCCGCTACAGCTACCGCGCCAAGGTCCAGCGCCTGCCGATCGAGGCGGTGTCACAGGCCAGTGCCAACCAGCGTAAAGGCCGTTGCGGCCGGGTCGAGCCGGGCATTTGCGTGCGTCTCTACAGCGAAGAGGACTTCAACAGCCGGCCAGCGTTTACCGACCCGGAGATTCTGCGCACCAACCTGGCGGCGGTGATCCTGCAGATGTTGCACCTGCGCCTGGGCGCAATCGATGCCTTCCCGTTCATCGAGCCGCCGGATGGCAAAGCCATCAGCGACGGTTTCAACCTGTTGCAGGAGCTTTCGGCGGTTAACCGCGAGAACCAGCTGACGCCAATTGGCCGCCAGCTGGCGCGCTTGCCGATCGACCCACGGCTGGGCCGCATGCTGCTTGAAGGCGCGCGCCTGGGCAGCCTGCAGGAAGTGCTGATCGTCACCAGCGCGCTGTCGGTGCAGGACCCGCGTGAACGCCCTCCAGAACGCCAGCAGGCCGCCGATCAGGCGCACGCACAGTGGAAGGACGTGGACTCGGACTTCGCTGCGCTGGTCAACCTGTGGCGCGGCTTCGAGGAACAACGCCAGGCGCTGACTGCCAACCCGCTGCGCAACTGGTGCCGCAAGCAGTTCCTGAACTACTTGCGGCTGCGCGAGTGGCGCGATGCTCATCGTCAGTTGGCGCTGATTTGCCGTGACCTGCAGCTGACGGTGAACAAAGAACCGACCGATTACCAGAAGATGCACAAGGCAATCCTCAGCGGGCTGCTCAGCCAGATCGGCCAGAAGACCGAAGAGGGCGACTACCAAGGCGCCCGCCAGCGGCGCTTCTGGGTGCATCCATCGTCGGGCCTGGGACGCAAGCGCCCGCAGTGGGTCATGGCTGCCGAGCTGGTCGAAACCACCAAGCTGTATGCGCGCATGGTGGCCAAGATCGAGCCGGACTGGATCGAGCCGCTGGCCGGCCACCTGATCAAGAAAAACCATTTCGAGCCGCACTGGGAGAAGAAGCGCGGGCAGGTGGTGGCCTACGAGCAGATCACGCTCTACGGGCTGATCCTGGTCGGCCGTCGGCCGGTGCACTACGGCCCGATCGACCCGGCGACCTCGCGCGAGCTGTTCATCCGTGAAGGCCTGGTGGGTGGCGAAATCCAGTCGCGGGCCAAGTGCCTGGCGGCCAACAAACGCCTGCTTGAAGCGCTGGACGAGCTGGAAGCCAAGGCTCGCCGGCGTGACATTCTGGCTGACGAAGAAACGCTGTACGCTTTCTACGAAGCGCGCCTGCCGGCGGAAATCCACCAGACGGCGACCTTCGACAGTTGGTACCGCATGGGCAGCCAGAAGGACGCCAACCTGCTGATCATGCGCGAGGAGGACGTGCTGGCCCGCGAGGCCAGCGAAGTGACCGCCGCACAGTACCCCGACAGTATGCAGGTGGGCGATTTGCGCCTGCCGCTGAGCTACCACTTCGAGCCCGGCCACCCCCGCGATGGTGTGACGGTGCGGGTGCCGGCGCCGCTGTTGCCGAGCCTGCCGGGCGAGCGCCTGGAGTGGCTGGTGCCGGGCCTGCTGGAGGCCAAATGCGTGGCGCTGGTGCGCAACCTGCCCAAGGCCCTGCGCAAGAACTTTGTCCCGGTACCTGACTTCGTCAAGGCTTCGCTGGCGCGCATGACCTTCGGCCAAGGGGCGCTCCCGCAGGCCCTGGGCCAGGAGCTGCTGCGCATGACCGGTGCACGTGTGTCGGACGAGGCCTGGGACGAGTCGGTCAACCAGGTCGAAGGCCACCTGCGCATGAACATCGAAGTGGTCGATGGCCAGGGCAAGTTCCTTGGCGAAGGCCGCGACCTGGCGGAACTGACCGCGCGCTTTGCTGCCGCCAGCCAGGCTGCCCTGGCCGTGCCGCGTGACGCCAAGGGTGAGCAGCCGGTGCAGGCCAAGGCCTTCAGCGAAGTGAAGCAGACCGCCCAGCAGAAGATCGCCGGCCTGTCGATGACCGTGTACCCGGCGCTGGTGGAAGACAACGGCACTGTGCGTGAGGGGCGTTTCTCGACCCAGGCCGAAGCCGAGTTTCAGCACCGCCGCGCCTTGCAACGGCTGTTGCTGCAGCAACTGGCCGAGCCGGCCAAGTTCCTGCGCGGCAAGCTGCCGGGGCTGACCGAGCTGGGCCTGCTGTACCGTGAAATGGGGCGGGTCGAGGCGCTGGTCGAAGACATTCTGCTGGCCAGCCTGGACAGTTGCATCCTTGAAGGCGAACAACCGTTGCCACGTGATGGCGCGGCCTTGGCCGCGCTGGCTGAACGCAAGCGCGGCAGCTGGGCCGAGCATGCCGAGCGCCTGGCAAGGCAGACCCTGGAAGTGCTGAAGCTGTGGCATGGGCTGCAGAAGCGCTTCAAGGGCAAGATCGACCTGAGCCAAGCGGTGGCGCTGAACGACATCAAGCAGCAGCTGGGCAACCTGGTGTACCCGGGCTTCGTGCGCGAAACGCCTGGGGTGTGGTTCAAGGAGTTGCCGCGTTACCTCAAGGCGGTTGAGTTGCGCCTCGAGAAACTCGGCTCGCAAGTACAGAAGGACCGGGTGTGGAGCGGCGAGCTGGCCAATTTGTGGGCGCAGTACAAGGCCCGTGCCGACAAGCATGCCCAGGAAGGCAAGCGCGATGAGCAACTGACTGTGTACCGTTGGTGGCTGGAAGAATATCGCGTGTCGCTGTTTGCCCAGCAGTTGGGGACCAAGGTGCCGATTTCTGACAAGCGATTGAGCAAACAATGGAGTCAGGTGGAAGGCTAACCTCTATTATTTGTGGCAAACTTTGGGGCGTTTGGGGCCGCTTTGCGGCCCTTGGCGGGTGAGCCCGCCTTGCGGGGGTAAACGTAGGCCCCTGAATTGGCACTAAAGTGCCATTAACCTGTCATGTTTCCAGCCAGCGCCCTGTGGCGGTGGCCTTTGACCAGAGGAACGACCGTGCATAACGTCGTGATCAGCGGCACCGGCCTGTACACCCCGGCCCAGAGCATTTCCAACGAAGAGCTGGTGGCTTCCTTCAACGCCTGGTCGCAGCAGTTCAACCAGGACAACGCTGCCGCCATCGAGCGCGGTGAAGTCGAGGCGGCGCCGCTCTCCGACGCGGCGTTTATCGAAAGGGCCTCGGGCATCAAGAGCCGCTTTGTCATGGACAAGGCCGGTATCCTCGACCCGCAGCGCATGAAGCCGCGCTTGCCCGAGCGCAGCAACGATGAACCGTCGGTGCTGTGTGAAATGGCCGTGGCCGCTGCCCGCCAGGCCCTGGAGCGCGCAGGCCGAACGGCGGCCGATGTCGACGGGGTGATCGTCGCCTGCTCCAACTTGCAGCGCCCGTACCCGGCCATCGCCATCGAAGTGCAACAGGCACTGGGTGTCCAGGGCTTTGCCTTCGACATGAACGTGGCCTGCTCGTCGGCCA
The DNA here is from genome assembly GCF_020911845.1 of Pseudomonas sp. CIP-10. Lineage (NCBI taxonomy): Bacteria > Pseudomonadati > Pseudomonadota > Gammaproteobacteria > Pseudomonadales > Pseudomonadaceae > Pseudomonas > Pseudomonas sp. CIP-10. The sequence continues at coordinate 1,535,312 of NZ_CP087160.1, forward strand.
CCTTCGGTATCCAGACCGCCGCCAACAGCGTAGCGCTGGGCCAGGCGCGGGCGGTGCTGATGGTCAACCCCGAAGTGTGCACCGGCCACCTCAACTTCCGTGACCGCGACAGCCATTTCATTTTTGGCGATGCCGCCACCGCCGTGTTGCTGGAGCGTGCCGACCAGGCCACTTCGGCGCACCAGTTCGACATCGTCAGCAGCAAGCTCTGGACTGAGTTCTCCAACAACATCCGCAACAACTTCGGCTTCCTCAACCGTGCGGCGGAAGAGGGTGAAGGCGCTGCGGACAAGCTGTTCATCCAGGAAGGCCGCAAGGTGTTCCGCGAGGTGTGCCCGAAGGTGGCCGAGCTGATCGGGGAACACCTGCAGGAGAATGGGCTGCAACCGGGCGACGTGAAGCGCTTCTGGCTGCACCAGGCCAACCTCAGCATGAACCAGTTGATCGTCAAGAAACTGGTGGGGCGTGAAGTGTCCGAGGAAGAGGCACCGGTGATTCTGGACCGTTACGCCAATACCAGCTCGGCGGGGTCGGTGATTGCCTTCCACCTGTACCAGGATGACCTGGCCAAAGGCTCGTTGGGCGTGTTGAGCTCGTTTGGTGCGGGGTATTCGATTGGTAGCGTGATTCTGCGCAAGCGCTGATTCATCAGGCGCCTGTTACGGCCTCTTCGCGGGCTTGCCCGCTCCCACAGGTACAGCACAGTTCTCAAGGTCTGTGGTGATTCTGGACTGCCCCCAAGAAGTTGGACACCAATCCAACCCTTGGGGGATCTATGGGTAAGTACACCGAGCAATTCAAGCTCACAGCGATCACAGCCTACCTGGATGGCAGCAACGGTTTCCGAAAGGTGGCTCAACACTTAGGTATCGATTTCAGCCTGCTTCGACGCTGGGTGGCCAGTTATCAGGCCAATAATGGCATTGTTACAGGCTCGCATGGGCGGCGCTATACCAGTGATTTCAAACAGCAGGTGCTTAGCTATATGCACGAGCATCGGCTTTCGCTGCGCCAGACCGCTGCCCACTTTGGTCTTGGGCAGTCCTCTCAGATAGGCATTTGGCAGCGGCAGTACTACAGTGGCAGTCCTGCACCCTCTACTGCCATCAAGCCAAGAAAGCCAATCGACGTGTCGAAGAAGATCAAGCCTGCCAAACCCACCGATACCAATGATGATCAGAAGTCTCGAGATCAGCTGATGGCTGAACTTGAGTACCTGCGCATGGAGAATGCTGTCCTAAAGGAGCTCAAGGCTCTGCGCGAGGAAAAGGAACGAACACGCGGGAAAAAGCCCTGATCGTTTCCAAACTCAAGCGCAGGTTTCCTTTGCCTGACCTCCTTCAGTTGGTCGAGCTGGCGCGCAGCACCTTCTACTACCAGCTCAAAGCTCAGCAGAAGCCAGACCGGCATGCTGAGCTCAAGGCATTGGTGCATCGCGTCTATCACGAGCAGAAACGGCTTTATGGTTATCGCCGTATCGCACTCGTAATCAGGAAGGAAAAGCGGGTGAACAAGAAGGTCATTGAACGGCTGATGGCTGAGCAGGGATTGAAATCAGTAGTGCGCCCCAAGAAATATCGCTCCTATCGAGGTACCGTCGGCAAAGTGGCAGCGAATGTACTGGAGCGAAATTTTATCGCTCAACGCCCAAACCAGAAGTGGGTGACTGACGTAACCGAGTTCAAAGTAGCTCAGCAGAAGCTCTATCTGTCGCCCGTGATGGATTTGTACAACGGCGAAATCGTGGCCTACGAAATGGCCAGCCGCCCGTGCTATAGCCTGGTTGGGAACATGCTTGGCAAAGCGCTCGATTGCCTGGGAGAGAAACCGAAGCTCGTGCTGCATTCGGATCAGGGATGGCATTACCAGCAGGCGCAATACCGCCGTAAGCTAAGCGAATGTGGGGTAAAGCAGAGCATGTCTCGAAAAGGCAATTGCCTGGACAACGCGGCCATGGAAAGCTTCTTCGGCACGCTCAAATCTGAGTTTTTCTACCTGAAGCGTTTCGAGAGCATTGATGAGCTGAGAGCGGGTCTGGATGAGTACATTCACTACTACAACCATGATCGCATCAAGCTGAGGCTCAATGGCCTGAGCCCTGTGGAGTACAGGGCTCAGGCTGCAGCTTAAAACTGTCCAACTTTTGGGGGGCAGTCCATTCTGTGGGAGCGGGCAAGCCCGCGAAGGGGCCGGCGCATTTCACACAGGCAAAAAGAAGCGGGAAACGCCGGATGGGGTCGGCGTTTCCCGCTTCAGGTGAAGCAGAGCAGGGTGTTGCTTAGAACTTGGCTTCCAGGTCTACCTGCAGGGTGTCGACGTCAGCATTGCTGTTCGGCAGCTGCGACAGGTCGGTCTTGGCCATCAGGTAGGCAGCACCCAGGGAGAAGTTCTTGTCGATTTCGTAACCGACCTTGAACTTATGACCGCGCGAACCGGTGTAGCCGTTGCCGAAGTCCGAATCGGTGAACAGGCTGACCACCGCGTTACGCTGCACATCGCGGTAGTTGTAATCCAGGCTCCAGGCACCCATTTTGGTTTTCAGGCCAGCCAGCCAGGCCTGATCTTCGCCGTCGGTGCTGTCGGTGTTCTTCACGTACTGGCCATAGGCCGACAGCGGAATCGCCAACCCAGTGAAGTCGATCTGGCCAAAGCCTTCCACCAGATTGAACTCGTTGGTGGTGTTGCCGAACGACTGCAGGATGGCTGCTTCCTTGTCGTTGTCGTAACCATAGATGCTGGCACCCACGGTGAGCTTGAGTACGTCGGCCGGCGCGAACTTGGCGCCCAACTGGCCGTGGTAAACCTGTGCATCGTGCTTGTACTGGACGCCGTCACCATCGACGTTGTCCTTCAAGGTGTACTGACCGGCGCTGGCAAACACTTCGGCCCCGCCCAGGTCAGCCTTGTAGGTGGCCGCCACACCTTCCGGGTTGATGTCGCTATCCCAGATGATGTCGCCCATGCTCACCCAAGGCTGTTGCATCTTGCCGCCAATCAGGTGCAGGTTAGGGACTGCAGTCGGGTGCCAGTCGAGGTAGGCCAGGTCGACCCACAGCGACTTCTTGTCGAAGTAGTTGTCGAAGCTCTGGTTGGTCGAACGTCGGTCAGCGCTGCTGCCAGTGGCGATACGAACCCCAGCGTCAACCTGCGGGTTGATCTCGCTGTAGAAGCCGACACGGGCACGTACTCGCTGGCGGTCCTGGTTGCCGCTGCTGCTGTTCGGATCGTCGACGTTGACGTCTTCGTAACGCAGGCGCACGTCACCCTTGATCTGGGTCTTGGCGGCCCATGCCACTTTTTGTTCAAAGGAGCTCATACGTTCGGACTGAGCTTTCTGGTCGGCCTTTTCCTTGGTTTCTTTTGCCAGGTCGCCCTGCAGTTCGTTGTACTGCGCCTGGTTGATCGAGCCATTGGCGCGGAGCATTTCGAGCAGCTTGGCGTCGACAGCAGCACTGGCCGGGGCACTCAGGGCCAGCATCATGCCGGTGAGGCTTACTCCGGTAAGTGTGGAAACAAGACGCATAAGGTTCTCCCTACTGAAAAAAATGGGGGAGGCTCAAGCGCCTGCCCCTGCGTTGGCATGTCTTCGGAAAGGGCCTGAATAGACAGGTTCTAGGGTTCCGGAAAACAGGCGCAAGTATTGCGGGGGCCAATGACAGATTAATGTCTGATTAGTGGCACTGTTGTTAAGTAATTGAGAATTAAAGGGCCCACCCGGCGTTCGTCATTTGAGCGACGGGCCTTCCTTGGGGATACTGACGGTCTTCAGAGAGCGAGCCGAAAACGTGACCAGCCTGTACAGCCTTGCCCACCTGCGTGATCTGCCGACGGCCACCTGGGATGCCCTTGTGCCAGCCGGCCAACCCTTCCTGCGCCATGCTTTTCTCAGTGCAATGGAGGACAGCGGCAGCGTGGCGCGCAACACTGGCTGGGCCGCCGAGCACCTGGTGCTGGAGCGAGGCGGGCAGGTGCGGGCGCTGTTGCCCGCGTACCGCAAATGGCACTCGTTTGGCGAGTATGTGTTCGATCATGGTTGGGCCGATGCGTGTGAGCGGGCCGGTATCGCCTACTACCCAAAACTGCTTGGCGCTGTGCCGTTCAGTCCGGTCAGCGGCCCACGGCTGCTGGCGGCCGATCCGGCTGACGGCTTGTTGATGCTGCAGGCCCTGCCGGAGTATCTGGGCAAGGGTGGGCTGTCCGGAGCGCACATCAACTTCACCGACCCGGCGCTGGACGCGCAGTTGGCGGGCCTGCCTGGGTGGATGGAACGCCTGGGTTGCCAGTTTCACTGGCAAAACCGGGGGTATCGCGACTTCCAGGACTTTCTCGACAGCCTCAGCTCGCGCAAGCGCAAGCAGATGCGCAAGGAGCGCGAGCAGGTGGCGGGGCAGGGTATCGACTTCCGCTGGTACCGCGGTGATGAACTGGACGAGGCACAGTGGGACTTCGTCTTTCTGTGCTATGCCAACACCTATGCGGTGCGCCGTCGTGCCCCCTACCTGACGCGCGATTTTTTCAGCCTGCTGGCCGAGCGCATGCCCGAGGCGGTGCGCGTGGTGATGGCCCGCCAGGGTGGTCGAGATGTGGCCATGGCCTTGAGCCTGGTGGGGGGCGATAGCCTGTTTGGCCGCTACTGGGGCTGCCTGGATGAGTTCGACCGGCTGCATTTCGAGACGTGTTTCTACCAGGGCATGGACTTTGCCATTGCCGAGGGTTACCAGCGTTTCGATGCCGGGGCACAGGGCGAGCACAAATTGATACGCGGGTTCGAGCCGGTGTTGACGCGGTCGTGGCATTACCTGCTGCACCCAGGGTTGCGGCGGGCGGTGGAGGATTTTCTGCTGCAGGAACGGGAAGGGGTCAAGGGGTATGCCGAGGAGGCGCGGGGGATGTTGCCCTACCGCCGGGACTGAGAGATCTGTGTTGCCTGTGCCGGCCTTTTCGCGGGTAAACCCGCTCCTACAACGATAGCGAACCTGTGTAGGAGCGGGTTTACCCGCGAAAAGGCCGCGCAGGTGTCAATCGACCCCGACAAAGCCTCCGGTCTGGTGGTGCCACAACCGGGCATACAGCCCTTGCTGCTCCAGCAACTCACTGTGGCTGCCACTTTCGACAATCCGCCCCTTGTCCAGCACCACCAGCCGGTCCATACGGGCAATGGTGGAAAGCCGGTGGGCAATGGCGATTACCGTCTTGCCCTGCATCAGCGTCTCCAGGCTTTCCTGGATCGCCGCTTCCACTTCCGAATCCAGCGCCGAGGTGGCCTCGTCCATGATCAGGATCGGCGCGTTCTTCAGCAGCACCCGTGCAATGGCGATACGCTGACGCTGGCCACCCGACAGCTTGACCCCGCGTTCGCCCACATGGGCATCGAAACCGGTGCGGCCCTGGGCATCCGAAAGCTGTGGGATGAACTCGTCAGCCCGCGCGCGGCGCACAGCTTCGTGCAGTTCTGCATCGCTGGCACCGGGCCGGCCGTACAGCAGGTTTTCGCGGATCGAACGGTGCAGCAGCGAGGTATCCTGGGTGATCATGCCGATCTGTGCACGCAGGCTGGCCTGGCTCACCTTGGCAATGTCCTGGCCGTCGATGAGGATGCGCCCACCCTGCACGTCGTACAGGCGCAACAGCAGGTTGACCAGGGTCGACTTGCCTGCCCCGGACGGGCCGATCAAACCGATTTTCTCGCCCGGGCGGATGTCCAGGTTGAGCCCTTCTATGACATTGGTGGCCTTGCCGTAATGGAAGTCGACCTCATCGAAACGCACCGCGCCGCGGCTGACCTTCAGTGCCGGCGCATTGGGCAGGTCGGTGACGGTGACTGGCTGGGCGATGGTCTGCAGGCCGTCCTGCACCATGCCGATGTTCTCGAAGATGCCGTTGACCACCCACATGATCCAGCCCGACATGTTGACGATGCGGATCACCAGGCCAGTGGCCAGGGCGATGGCACCCACGGTGATCAGCGATTGGCTCCACAGCCACAGGGCAAGGCCGGTGGTGGCGACCACCAGCAGGCCATTGAGGGTGGTGATGACCACGTCCATGCTGGTGATCACCCGGGAGGCCAGCTGGGTTTTCTCGGTCTGCTCGCGGATTGCCTCACGCGCGTACTGCTGTTCGTAGTCGGTATGGGCAAACAGCTTCAGCGTTGCGATGTTGGTGTAGCCGTCGACGATACGCCCCATCAGCTTGGAACGTGCGTCCGAAGACACCACCGAGCGCTCCTTGACCCGTGGCACGAAGTAGAACAGCGCGGCAATGTAGCTGATGATCCACGCCAGCAGCGGCAGCATCAGGCGCCAGTCGGCCTCGGCGAACAGCACCAGCGAGGTGATGGCGTAGATCAGCACATGCCATAGCGCGTCCACCGCCTGCACGGCGGAATCGCGCAGCGAGTTGCCGGTCTGCATGATGCGCTGGGCAATACGCCCGGCGAAGTCGCTCTGAAAGAAGTTCAGGCTCTGCTTTAGCACATAGGTATGGTTTTGCCAGCGGATCAGGCTGGTCATGCCGGGGTTGATGGTCTGGTGCACCAGTAGGTCGTGCAGGCCGAAGAACAACGGCCGCAGCAGCAGAATCACCACCAGCATCCAGATCAGCTCGCCGCTGTGCTCGCTGAAGAAGTTGGCATTGGGCGTACCCTGGGCCAGGTCGATGATGCGGCTGAGGTAGCTGAACATCGCCACCTCGATCAGCGAGGCGACCAGGCCGACCACCAGCAGGGCCACGAAGCTGGGCCACACCTGGCGCAGGTAATACAGGTAGAACGGCCACACCGTGCTCGGGGGGGCTTCGCTCGGTGCCTCGCGGAAAATATCGATCAGTCTTTCGAAACGGCGGTACAGCATGGGCGACAACACTCCTGTTCGTCCGACCTTCAGGCGGTTTCACATCCTTGTGAAGCCTGCGGTCAGTCGATACGTTTGGCGGACTTGATATAGACCGGATCGGCCGGTACGTCGCGCATGCCTTTTTTGATGGTGGTCGGCGAGTTGACGATCTGATCGACCACTTCCATGCCTTTGGTCACCTTGCCGAATACGGCATAACCGGCGTCGCGGCCTGGGTTGAGGAAGTCGTTGTCGGCGACGTTGATGAAGAACTGGCTGGTGGCCGAGTTCGGGTTGGACGTGCGCGCCATCGACAGGGTGCCGCGGGTGTTCTGCAGGCCGTTGCTGGCCTCGTTCTTGATCGGGGCCTGGGTATCTTTTTGCACCATCTGGTCAGTGAACCCACCGCCCTGGACCATGAACCCCGGGATCACGCGGTGGAAGATGGTGTTGTTGTAGAAGCCGCTGTCGACGTACTCCAGGAAGTTCTTGGTACTGAGCGGTGCCTTCTCGGCGTTCAGCTCGATTTCGACCTGGCCGAAGCTGGTGTCCAGCAGGACGTGCGGGGTCTTGTCGGACGCCATGACACTGGTGGCAAAGGCGACCGAGCAGGCGGTGAGCAGGAGTTTTTTCAGCATGGGCTCAAAGATCCTTGAGAGGTGGAAGCGGCTGCGAGGAACTGCAGCAGGGTCTGGTTGAAGACCTCGGGTTGATCGAGGGGTGTAGCGTGCCGGGAATCGTCGACGACGACCAGCCTGGCGTTGGGTATGAGGGCGACATAGCGCTGTTTCAGTTGTATCGGCGTGTAATCGTGGTCGGCGGCGATCACCAGGGTAGGACAGTGAATCTGCCCGATGCGTTCCTGCACGCCCCAGTCGACGATGGCGTCGAAGCTTTTCAGGTAGGCGCGCTTGTCGTTGCGCGCCCAGCGCTGGGCCATCTTCTGTCGCAGGTCTGCTTGTTGTGGTTTGGGGAACAGCCGCTCGGCCAGCCCCTTGCCGACGGTTTCGACACTGAGGATGCGCGCCAGGCTCCAGCGCTTGAGCCACCACGCCCAGTCACTGCGGGTGCGGCGCTTGACCTCAGGGGCGCTGTTGACGATGCACAGGCTGCGCAACCATTGAGGGTGGTCGACGGCAAACTGGAAGCCGACCATGCCGCCCATGGACAAGCCGACGAAGTGCACCGGGCCTGTGTGCAAGTGTTCGAGCAGGGCCAGCAGGTCGGCACTGAAGGTGGCGATCTGGTAACCGTCAGCGGGTTTGTCGGAGCGACCGTGGCCGCGGATGTCCATGAGTATCACCCGGTAGTGGCGGCTGAACAGCGGCACCTGCAACTCCCAGTCCTGGCAGCTGGAGCCCAGGCCGTGCAGCAACACCAGGGGTTCGCCCTGGCCATATTCCTCGTAATGCAGTGTGCATCCTTCGTGTTCGAAATAGGCCATGGGCGCGGTCCTCTCAGGCTTGTGGGGGGGCTGCGAAGGGCACGTCCAGTGGCGCGGTGTCGAAATTGCGCAGCAGGTCGATGAGAATCTGCGTGGCCGGGCCCAGGGTCTTCTCTTTGCTCGAGTAAAGGTAGAACAGTGGGTGGCGGCTGCCACCCTGATCCAGCGGCAATGGCTTGAGCACGCCTTCGCGCAGTTCGCGCTCGATCATGTGACGGGGCAGCCAGGCAAAACCCAGGCCGCTGCTGACGAAGGTGGCGGCGGTGCCCAGGCTGCCGACGGTCCAGCGCTGCTCGGCGCCCAGCCAGCCGACGTCGCGCGGTTGGGCGCGGCCAGAGTCGCGGATCACCACCTGCAGCTGGCTTTCCAGGTCCTGGAAGGTCAGTTCGCGTCCCAGGCGGTGCAGGCTGTGCTCGGGGTGGGCGACGGCGATGAACTCCACTGCGCTCAATTCGGCGCCCAGGTAGCCGCCGATGCTGTAGCTGCTGATGGCCAGGTCGGCGATGCCTTCGTGCATCACTTCCTCCACGCCAGACAGCACTTCTTCACGCAGGCGTACCCGGCAGCCGCGGCTTTGTGGCATGAATGCAGCCAGCGCGCGTACCAGACGGGCGCTGGGGTAGGCGGCATCGACCACCAGGCGCACCTCGGCTTCCCAGCCTTGTTCCATGTGGTGGGCCAGGTCTTCGAGCTGGCTGGCCTGCTTGACCAGGTGGCGCGAGCGGCGCAGCAGCACATTGCCGGCCTCGGTCAGCACCGCCTTGCGGCCATCGATGCGCAACAGCGGGACGCCCAGTTGCTCCTGCATGCGGGCCACGGTGTAGCTGACCGATGACTGCGAGCGGTGCAAGGCCTCGGCGGCCTGGGCAAACCCGCCGTGATCGACCACTGCTTGCAGGGTTCGCCACTGGTCAAGGGTTACGCGCGGCGCTTTCATCTTTCGCTCCTGTTGTCCTAAGCTGCGCTCTTTCAAGGAGAGCGGCCCATGAAGAAATGTTGTGCGGCAATACTGATGTGCCTGCCCCTCGGGGCCATGGCTTATCCCATCGATGTGGAGAAGGAGCTGACCGGGGTCAAGCTCGACTACACCGCCTATGACACGGCCTATGACATTGGCGCCATCACCCTCAACAACTATGGGCAGGTCCCGGCTGCATGCAAGGTGACCTTCCGCAATGGCCCGGAGGCACCGCGGGTACGCCGTGTGAACGTACCGGCAGGTAAAAGCGTCGATGTCACTGCCAAATTCAATCGGCAAATCATCAAACTGCGGATCGCCTTGAACTGCACTGCGGAATAAACTGATTAATCGATAGATTGGACCCACTTTTTACGCTTTTTTATCGATAGGTCAAGCCTTAATCTCACCTCCATCGAATCGCACCCTTTTTGCCGATGGAGGCATCCCATGTCCCGTGTACTGATCATCGAAAGCAGCGCCCGCCAGCAGGATTCCGTTTCCCGTCAGCTGACCAAAGATTTCATCCAGCAATGGCAGGCTGCCCACCCGGCCGATCAGATCACTGTGCGCGACCTGGCAGTAAGCCCGGTACCCCACCTGGACGCGAACCTGCTGGGCGGCTGGATGAAACCCGAAGAACAGCGCAGCGCCGCCGAACTGGAGGCCCTGGCCCGTTCCAACGAACTGACGGATGAGTTGTTGGCTGCCGACGTGCTGGTAATGGCTGCGCCCATGTACAACTTCACCATCCCCAGCACCCTGAAAGCCTGGCTGGACCATGTGCTGCGTGCCGGCATCACCTTCAAATACACCCCGACCGGCCCGCAAGGCCTGCTGACCGGCAAGCGCGCCATCGTCCTGACTGCCCGCGGCGGCATCCATGCGGGTGCCAGCAGTGACCATCAGGAACCGTACCTGCGCCAGGTCATGGCTTTCATCGGCATCCACGATGTCGACTTCATCCATGCCGAAGGCCTGAACATGAGCGGCGAGTTCCACGAGAAGGGCGTCAACCAGGCCAAGGCCAAGCTGGCGGCGGTGGCCTGAGGGTTCACGAATTCCCAAACCTGACACCTGTTTTTGCTCCTTTGGGTGTACCTGCCCGGCTTGTATGGCCGGGCTTTTTTTATGCCTGGGGTTTTTAGGTCGCCAGTGCCGGCCTTTTCGCGGGTAAACCCGCTCCTACAAAGGCCATTGCAGATAACTGCGCGCAGGCGAGCCGCGAAGAGGCCGGTACAGCCCCTACATTCCTCATGGTTGAACTCATTCGCTGCAACCCGCTAAGGTCGCGGCCTTGATTCACGAGAGGCAACCATGGGCTACCTGATAATCGTCGCGCTGATCCAGGCGTTTTCCTTCAGCTTGATCGGCGAGTACCTGGCCGGGCACGTCGACAGCTATTTCGCAGTGCTCGCCAGGGTGCTGCTGGCCGGCCTGGTGTTCCTGCCGCTGACCCGCTGGCGCCAGGTCGAGCCACGCTTCATGCGTTCCATGCTGCTGATTGGCGCGCTGCAGTACGGCATCACCTATGTCTGCCTGTACCTGAGCTTCCGCGTGCTTACCGTACCGGAGGTGCTGCTGTTCACGATCCTCACGCCGCTACACGTGACCTTGATCGAAGATGCCCTGAACCGGCGCTTCAACGCTTGGGCGCTAGTGGCCGCGCTGGTCGCCGTGGCCGGTGCTGCCGTGATCCGCTTCGACAGCATCAGCGGCGAGTTTTTCATCGGCTTCCTGCTGCTGCAACTGGCCAACTTCACCTACGCTGCCGGCCAGGTGCTGTACCGTCACCTGGTCGCTCGCCACCCCAGCGACCTGCCACACTACGCCCGCTTCGGTTACTTCTACCTCGGTGCCTTGCTGGTGGTGCTGCCGGCCTTCCTGCTGTTCGGCAATACCCAGCACTTGCCGAGCACTGACGTGCAATGGCTGGTGCTGTTGTTCCTGGGGCTGTGTCCGACGGCGCTGGGGCTGTACTGGTGGAACAAAGGTGCATGTCTGGTTTCTGGCGGTACGCTGGCGGTGATGAACAACCTGCATGTGCCGGTGGGGCTGCTGCTGAACCTGTTGATCTGGAACCAGCACGAGCCGCTGGGGCGGCTGTTCATCGGCGGGGGGATCATCCTGGCGTCGGTGTGGCTGAGCCGCCTGGGTGGGCGCGCACAGGCGCCGCTGGCCGGCAAGGCCTGACTCGCCCTTTGATCCGGGGGCTGCAGGGCAGCCCCGGCAATCTCAAGCCTCACTCATATCTTCAATGCGACGCGGCATCGGCTCTGCCGCCGTGCGCCCGGCCAACCCCACGCGCATGTCATTGCCACTCGGCTGCTGATACAGGCTCAAGCCGAACTCCGGCAACACCGCCAGCAGGTAGTCGAAGATATCCCCCTGGATCCGTTCGTAATCCGCCCATACCGTGGTGGTGGTGAAGCAGTAGATCTCCAGCGGCACGCCTTCGGCGGTGGCCTGCATCTGCCGCACCATGCAGGTCATGTTCGGGTGCACGTTGGGGTGGTTCTTCAGATAGGCCAGGGCAAACGCGCGGAAGGTGCCGATGTTGGTCAGCTTGCGGCGGTTGGCCGACAGGTCCGCCACCGGCCCCAGCGCCTCGTTCCAGTTTTGCAGTTCCTGGCGCTTGCCCGCCAGGTAGTCACTCAGTAGCTGCACCTGGCTCAGGCGCTGTTCTTCTTCGCGGGTGAGGAAGCGCACGCCGGTTGCGTCGATGAACAGGCTGCGCTTGATGCGCCGGCCACCGGACTGCTGCATGCCGCGGTAATTGCGGAATGACTCGCTCATCAGGCGCCAGGTGGGGATGGAAACGAGGGTCTTGTCGAAGTTCTGCACTTTCACCGTGTGCAAGGTGATGTCCACCACGTCGCCATCGGCGCCTACCTGCGGCATTTCGATCCAGTCCCCGACATGCAGCATGTCGTTGCTGGTCAGTTGCACGCTGGCGACGAATGACAGCAGGGTGTCCTTGTACACCAACAGCAGTACCGCCGACATCGCACCCAAGCCGGACAGCAGCAACAGCGGCGAGCGGTCGATCAGGGTGGCGACGATGATGATCGAGGCGAAGATCCACAACATCATCTTGGCCAGTTGCACGTAGCCCTTGATCGAGCGGGTGCGGGCGTGTTCGGTGCGGGCATAGATGTCGAGCAGGGCATCCAGCAGGCATGACAGCGCCATGGTCATGAACAACAGGGTAAAGGCCAGGGCGACATTGCCAAGGAAGTGCTGAGCGGTGTCGGACAGCTCAGGCACCAGCTTCAGGCCGAACTGCAGCACCAGGGACGGGGTTGTTTGCGCCAGGCGGTGGAACACCTTGTTGTGGCGCAGGTCGTCCAGCCACTTCAGCGCAGGCTGGCGGGCCAGCAGGCGCGCGCCGTGCAGTATCAGGAAGCGCGCCAGGCGGCCGACTACCAGGGAGATGAGCAGCAGTACCGCCAGACCGATGGCGGCGTGCAGCATGGGATGTTGGTCGAGGGTGCCCCACAGGTCGAGGGAGTCACGCCAGATTCGTTGGATATCCATGGGCTTGCGTACAGTCTTGTTGCGAAACGAAGCCGTATTAGAGCGCGGATAGCGACAAAGTTGCCAAAAGAAATTCGGCTAAGGCTGCAGAAAACGTTACCCTATGCAACTGAATTTCCCGCACTTGTCTGAGGTTACCTCCGTGTTCTCCCAATTCGCCCTGCATGAACGCCTGCTTAAAGCCGTGGCCGAGCTTAAATTTGTCGAGCCAACCCCGGTGCAGGCCGCGGCCATCCCCCTGGCCCTGCAAGGGCGGGATCTGCGTGTGACTGCGCAGACCGGCAGCGGCAAGACGGCGGCCTTCGTACTGCCACTGCTCAACCGTCTGGTCGACCTCAGCGGTCCGCGTGTCGAGATTCGCGCGTTGATCCTGCTGCCGACCCGTGAGCTGGCCCAGCAAACCCTCAAGCAGGTGCAGCTGTTCTCGCAGTTCACCTACATCAAGTCGGGCCTGGTGACTGGCGGCGAAGACTTCAAGGAACAGGCCGCCATGCTGCGCAAGGTGCCCGACGTGCTGATCGGCACCCCGGGTCGCCTGCTCGAGCAGCTCAATGCCGGCAACCTCGACCTGTCCCACGTGCAGGTCCTGATCCTGGACGAAGCCGACCGCATGCTCGACATGGGCTTTGCCGAAGACATGGAGCGCCTGTGCAAAGAGTGCGAGAACCGCGAGCAGACCCTGTTGTTCTCGGCTACCACCGGTGGCGCAGCCCTGCGCGACATCATCGGCAAGGTGCTGAAAGACCCTGAACACCTGATGCTCAACAGTGTCTCGCAACTGGCTGAAGGCACCCGCCAGCAGATCATCACCGCCGACCACGACCAGCATAAAGAGCAGATCGCGCAGTGGTTGCTGGCCAACGAAACCTTCGACAAGGCGATCATCTTCACCAACACCCGCGCCATGGCCGACCGCATCTACGGTCACCTGGTGGCCAAGGACGTGAAGGCTTTCGTGCTGCATGGCGAAAAGGACCAGAAGGACCGCAAGCTGGCCATCGAGCGCTTCAAGCAGGGCAGCTCCAAAGTGCTGGTGGCGACCGACGTGGCAGCCCGTGGCCTGGATATCGACGGCCTGGAGCTGGTGATCAACTTCGACATGCCACGCAGCGGTGACGAGTACGTACACCGTGTGGGCCGTACCGGCCGTGCCGGTGGCGAAGGTCTGGCGATCTCGCTGATCACCCACAACGACTGGAACCTGATGTCGAGCATCGAGCGCTACCTCAAGCAGCAGTTCGAGCGCCGGGTCATCAAGGAAGTGAAGGGCACCTACAACGGGCCGAAGAAGGTCAAGGCCTCGGGCAAGGCGGCCGGCAGCAAGAAGAAAAAGGTCGAGAAGAAGACCGGCGACAAGAAAGCTGCCGCCAAGCGCAAGCCTACTGCCAAGCCGAAGGCCAACGCGCCTCTGGCCAGTGCAGATGGCCTGGCGCCACTGAAGAAGCGCAAGCCTGCTGCTGAATAAGACTCACGCAGGCCCTTTGCAGAAGCGACACAAGCTTGCTTCTGCGAAGGGCGTGCGCAGGCGACGAACCATCACTCCGCCTTTTTCTCTGCCTGCTTCAACTCCTTGATCCGCTGGTCGATCAGCTGACACTTGTCGGGCAAGTCCTTGCTCGCCGTCCCCAGATCCATCCCCTGAAGCTCATCATTGATCTCCTTGGCCTTTTGCGGGTTCTGCTCAGTCAACTGAGTGACCAGCCCGGCCAGCTCCTCACGTTTTTGCGTTGCTTCTTCAGGTGTGCAGGCCCAAGCGGGCAGGGCGCAAAGCAGGGCAGCGGCACAGGCTATGGGCAGTAGCGGTTTCATCCTTCCAACCTCCGGCGGTGGTGATGCCCGGTGGAGGGCTGTGGGGGTAGGGAAGTTCAGGGCTTGCGACCGATGGAAGATTTCTTTGGTGGCGGTAGTCCGTTTCTGAAACGCTCCCGTATCCCTCCAGCGCCGTTGAGCAGCACGCTACATCGCTCTAGTCTCGAAGGAAAAGAGGGGGTATTGTATGTACAGCTGTAAATACAGGTCGTCCCATGTTCTTTGAATGGGACGAAGGGAAAAACCAGAGCAATATCCGCAAGCACGGCATCGACTTTGCCGACGTTCCTGACATGTTCAACCATCCCATGCTGATCCGGCGTGATGAGGATGTGGAATGTGCTGAAGAACGTTGGGTCAGCCTAGGATGGCTAAAGGCGCTGATAGGTGTCGTCGTGTACACGGAGAGGCGGGGTGAGGTGATACGCATCATTTCTGCAAGAAAAGCCACCAAACGGGAGGCCAGGTACTATGACCAAATCATCGAGAACTGACTGGAGCCGCCTGGCCCGACAGGACGACAAGGATATCGACACATCAGATATCCCTGAACTGGACCAGGACTTTTTCCGCCAGGCCGAGCTGCGCGTTCCCGCCAAGCAGACGGTGACCATTCGACTGGACTCAGATGTCCTCGCCTGGTTCAAGGAGCAGGGCAGCGGCTACCAGACCCGCATCAATCAGTTGCTGCGCCAATACATGCAAGCGCAACAACGCCAGCGCTAAGCGCTTCGGAACGCTTGGCAACCTTGGCGGGTCCCAACCTGTGTACCCCTTTCGTCCACAGCAGGAGCCCGTAGCCATGAGCATCGCCTACGACTGGGACCTGATCGAACGCTTGCTGCACGAAGTGCAGAACGGCGCCGGTCACAGCTTCACGCCCCGCCCTTATGCCGAGCAGCATGCTGCTGCACTGGCCGCCAAGGGTGAGCCAGTGGGTGACGTGGATCACCTGAAAACCCGTGCATGCGAGTATGAAAAGCTGCTATTTGAGCGCGGATTCATTGAATGCCGGCCTGAAGAGGACGGCGGCAATGGCGAAAACTTCGTCCTGACCGAACGCGGCTCGCGCTTGATGAGCCTGATCGACAGCAGCATCCCCGGCTTCGAGCACCCGCGCCAGGTGCTGGATGAGCAGGAAGATGCGCTGGACGAAACGACGTTCGAACAGGTATCTGCGAAGGCACAGATTGCTTGAGGTCGTTTTAAGGCTGGCAAGTGCAGCGTTCAAAACCCGATAATCGGTAGCTTCTGAACGCTGCCGAGCCTTGCCCATGCCTACGACCACCCCAGAGGCCCGCTTATGAGCGCGGTCCGCAAGAACCCTGACGCCTTTGCCTTCCAGGTAATGCTGGGCCTTTGCCTGATCTGGGGCTGCCAGCAGGTACTGATCAAGACCGCCGCCGCAGACATTGCTCCGGTGATGCAGGCAGCACTGCGCAATGGCATTGCCGCTGTGCTGGTAGGCCTGATGCTGTGCTGGCGGGGTGGCTGGGAGCAGGTCGGCACCACCTGGCGCGCAGGGTTGGTGGCGGGCGGGCTGTTCGGGGTGGAGTTTCTGTTCATTGCCGAAGGGCTGAAACTGACCTCGGCGGCGCACATGTCGGTGTTCCTCTATACCGCGCCGGTATTTACCGCCTTGGGCCTGCATTTTCGTCTACCCAGTGAACGCTTGCGGCTGCTGCAGTGGCTGGGCATTCTGCTGGCCTTCGGCGGCATTGCCATGGCCTTTGCCGGTGGCACTTCGTTCGAGCACATGGACAGCCGCACCTTGCTGGGAGATGCCTTTGGCGTGATCGCCGGGCTGGCCTGGGGCGCGACCACGGTGGTGGTGCGTTGTTCACGGCTATCGGAGGCGCCGGCGACCTTGACCCTGTTCTATCAGCTGGCGGTCGGTTTTGCCGGGCTGCTGCTGATCGCCCTGCTCAGCGGGCAGATCGGCGCGGTGTCGCTGACGCCGCTGGCGATGGGCAGTGTATTGTTCCAGGGGATTGTGGTGTCGTTCATCAGCTACCTCACCTGGTTCTGGTTGCTGCGCAAATACCTGGCGTCGAACCTCGCGGTGTTTTCCTTCATTACCCCGTTGTTTGGGGTGACCTTTGGCGTTTTGCTGCTGGATGAGCCGCTCAGTGCGAATTTCGTGGTGGGCGCGTTGATGGTGTTGCTGGGTGTGATCCTGGTAAGTGCCGAGCCTTGGGTGAAACAACAATTGCGGCGGTTGGTAGGGTGATGTGTTGCCTCTACCGGCCCCTTCGCGGGCAAGCCGCGCCTGCACAGCCGTTGTAGGCGCGGGCTTGCCCGCGAAGGGGCCGGTACAGACTGCATCGCCTCAGGATGCAGCCTTGGCCTGACAGGCGCTTCCCTGCTGTGCGTTACCCGGCAACTGGACCAGTACGCCAGCCACCGCCAACCCGCCCGCCGCCAGCATCAATGCCGGTTGCAGCCCGCCACTGTAATGGCTGCTGAGCGCCGCCAGCAGCGGCCCACTCAACTGCCCCAAGGCAAAGCACGCGGTCAGCAGCCCGGCATTGCGCTGTGTGGCATGTGGCGCCAACTCGCGCGAGCGCTGCATGACCAGTTGCATGCAGGCCAGGAACGGCCCGCCACACAGCGCAACACCCAGCACCAGCCCGATACCCCCACCCATCAGGCAGGCCAGCACACCCAGCCCTTGCAACCACAGGGTGGTGGTCAACCAGGTCGAGGTGCGGCCACCACGGCGCACGCTCACCAGCAAAACGCCCAGCGCCGCCGCCAGGCCAAACGCCGGCCAGAACAGGTCAGCCAGCCACTGCCCGCGAAACTGCTGATTGGCCATCTGTGACAGAAAGGTGGCTGGCAGGATGTAGCCCATGCCATACAAGCCATACACCAACCCCAGGCGGCCAATGCCGACACTGCGCGTCGGGCCTTGTCGCACTGGCGGCTGAGCCGGTGCCGCTTGCAGTGCCCGTGGCAACCACGGCCGCACGGCCAGCAGCATCACCAAGGCAGCCACGGCATAGATCAGCCACAGTGCAGCCGAGCCCAACCCCTGCACATGCGCGGCCAGTGCCAGTAGCCCGGTCACGGCAATACCCAGGCCGGGTCCGGCGAAAACCAGCGCTCCCAGGCGCTGGCGGTTGTGGGCAGTGGCTACTTGCTGGCTGAGGCTGGTGATCATCACCAGCACCCAGGCGCTGGCTACGCCTGTGCCGAAGCGCAGCAGCAGGTGGCCCCAAAAGCCGTTGGCAGCCCAGGAGGCCAGGGTCAGCAGCACACACAGCCACAGCCCCCCGTGCAGGCGCAGCCGTACCTGGCCTGGCGAGCGGGCGAACATGGCGTCCACCGCACCCACGAAATAGCCCAGGTAATTGGCCGCCGCGACCAGCCCGGCGACTGTCAGGTCGAACTGGCCTTCGGCAATCAGTTGTGGCAGTTGCGGGGTGAGGGCGAAACGACCGATGCCCATGGCCATCATCAGCGCCACGGCGCTGGCGAGCAGTTGAATGAGTGGCGACATGACAGGTCTCCTGCGCGGATGTAAGTGATGGCTGGCAGGTTAGGGTGCTTTTATTTTCAATAAAATTGAATAATGATGATCAAGTTGTTCTGTTTTGGAGAATGCCGTGGAATTCAGCCAACTGCGTATCTTTCAGGCCGTGGCCGAGGAAGGCTCGGTTACCCGCGCCGCAGAGCGCCTGCACCGGGTGCCATCAAACCTCTCCACGCGCCTGCGCCAACTCGAGGAGCAACTGGGCGTCGAACTGTTCCTGCGCGAACGTCAGCGCCTGCAACTGTCGCCAGCAGGCAAGGTGCTGCTGGACTATGCCAACCGTATGTCCGCCTTGCGCGACGAAGCGCTGGGCGCCGTGCGTGGCGGTCAGCCGGCTGGGGACTTCGTGCTGGGGACCATGTACAGCACGGCGGCGACCCACTTGCCGGCGTTGCTGGCGCGCTATCACCAGGCTTACCCGCAGGTGAACCTGCAAGTGCGTGCAGCACCCAGCGGCGAGTTGCTTGAAGGGCTGTTGAACCACTCCCTGGATGCTGCTCTTGTGGACGGGCCACCGAGCCTTGCCGGGTTGGATGGCGTGCCGCTGTGCGATGAGCAACTGGTACTGATCACCAGCCCCGAGCACCCGGCGGTCCTCACCGCCAAGGACGTGGCGGGCAAGGCGGTGTTCACCTTCCGCCAGGGCTGCTCGTACCGCATGCGCCTGGAGGCCTGGTATGCCCATGCCCATACGCCGATGGGGCGGGTGATGGAGATCGAGTCGTACCAGAGCATGCTGGCCTGTGTGATCGCGGGTGCGGGTGTGGCGATGATGGCCCAGTCGATGCTCGACAGCCTGCCTGGACGTGATCGGGTGAGGGTGCACCCGCTGCAGGCACCTTTCGATCAGGCGGTCACCTGGCTGATGTGGCGCCAGGGTATGCGCGGGGCTAATCTGCAGGCATGGATCGACCTGCAACAAAGCGAAACGATTAACCAGTCGTCGGAATGCGCCGCCACGGCTTGATCCGAGTCAAAATCGCCCTTATCTGTAGGAACAGAGGCATGCGTAATACAGGACATAGGGCTATGATCTGTATGAAACATTGCAGGATTGATTTGCCGTGAGGCTGACCCGTCAAGGGGGCATTATGAATAAACCACTGTCAAACTGGCTCCACGACCTGGCCGTCGCCTTGGGGCTGATTCCACCACCCTTGCAGCCGGTGCCGATCCCGACTGATGAAGAGCAGCGCAAACGTCAACCGCGTCGGCGCTGATTAACGACAAAGGCCGCTTCACCCAGGTGGGTGCAGCGGCCTTTTTGTGTCTGCTGATTGTCTATTGCGTGTACTGGCCCTTTCGCGCGTGCAAGCCCGCTACAAACGAAAGGGCCGGTACAGCAGTCAGGCCAGCTTCACCGCCGCCACCGACTTGCGCGACACCAGGCTCACGCCCACAAAGCTCACCAGCCCTACTGCCAGGCTGTAGTAGATCGGGGTATTGGCCTCCAGCCCGTCCAGGAACATGAACAGCAGGGCGGTGGCAAAGCCCAGCGACATGCTGGCAATCGCGCCTGCAGTGGTCGCACGCTTCCAGAAGATCGCCCCGATCAGCGGGATCAGCATGCCGCCGACCAGCAGGTTGTAAGCCAGGGTCAGGGCGTTGATCACATCATTCACCATCAGCGCGATGCCCAGCACCACCAGGCCGGTGAGCAGGGTGAACAGGCGGCTGGTGCCCAGGCTCGACTGCTTGCCGCCACGCAGCTTGGGCAGCAGGTCTTCGGTCACGGTGGTCGAGGCAGCCAGCAGACCGGCGCTGGCGGTGGACATCATGGCCGCCAGGGCCGCGGCCATCAGCAGGCCACGAATGCCATCGGGCAGGGTGGTTTTGATCATCTCGGCAAAGGCGTTGTTCGGGTTGGCCAGGTCGGGCATCAGCACATGCGCAGCCATGCCGATCGCCGCACAGGCCAGGCCATACAGCACGCAATACACACCGGCGGTGGTGCCGGCTCGCTGACAGACCTTTTCGTCACGGGCGGTGAACACTCGCTGCCAGATGTCCTGGCCGATGAGGATGCCGAAGAAGTAGATCAGGAAGTAAGTGATGATGGTGTCCCAGCCAATGGTAGTCAGCTGGAAGCTGGCCGCTGGCAGTTTGGCCACCAGGGTGTCCCAACCACCGGCCTTGTACAGGCACACTGGCAGCAGGATGAACATCAGGCCGACGGTCTTGATCACGAACTGGACGATATCGGTCAGGGTCAGCGACCACATACCGCCGATGGTCGAGTACAGCACTACCACGCCGCCGCCGAGCATCAGCGAAGCCCAGAACGGCAGGTCCAGCAGCACCTGCAGGACGGTGGCCATGGCCAGGGTCGAGGTGACCCCGATCATCAGCGCGTAAGCCAGCATGATGACGGCGCTGGCCTGGCGTGCGGTGGGGTTGTAGCGCTGTTCCAGTACCTGGGTCACGGTGAAGATGCGCAGGCGCAGCAGCGGTTTGGCGAGGAACAGGTTGATGGCGATGATGCCCAGGCCCAGGGCTGCGCACAGCCAGAAGCCGGAAATGCCGTGGACGTAGCCCAGGCGCACGGTGCCGACGGTGGAAGCGCCACCGAGTACGGTGGTGGCCATGGTGCCCATGTACAGCACCGGGCCGAGGTTGCGCCCGGCTACCAGGTAGTCTTCATGGGTTTTCGCGCGGCGCATGCCATACCAGCCAAGCCCGAGCATGCCGGCGGTGTAGATCATTACAACAATGATGTCCAAGGCCATTGGGGGTCTCCCGATTATCTTTATTATGGCGAGATCGACCGCGCGGGCGTTTGCACGGCGCCCGGCGGTCTTTTCTTGTGTTGGCGGGCCTCAGTGGCCCTCCCTCATGGCTCCTGCCGGGGTAGAGCGGTATTAGCGACGCACCACGCCAGGTAGCACGCAGAGCATCTCGAACAGCAGGTTGGCACCGAGCAGCGAGGTGTTGCCGGTGGTGTCGTAAGGCGGGGAGACTTCGACAAGGTCACAGCCGATCAGGTCCAGGCCGTGGCAGCCGCGAATGATCTCCATCGCCTGGATGGTGGTCAAGCCGCCGATCTCCGGGGTTCCGGTACCGGGCGCCCAGGCCGGGTCGATGCCATCGATGTCGAAAGACAGGTAAACCGGGCCACCGCCGACTTTTTCCCGCACTTCGGCCATCAGTGGCTCCAGTGACTTGTGCCAGCACTCTTCGGCCTGGACCACGCGGAAGCCCTGGCGACGGCTCCAGTTGAAGTCATCGGCGGTGTAGCCCTGGGCGCGCAGGCCGATCTGCACCACGCGGTCACAGTCGAGCAGGCCTTCTTCCACGGCGCGGCGGAAGGTGGTGCCGTGGGCGATCTTCTCGCCGAACATGTGGTCGTTGACGTCGGCGTGGGCATCGATGTGTACCAGGCCGATCTTGCCGTGTTTCTTGTGCAGCGCACGCAGGATCGGCAGGGTGATGGTGTGATCGCCCCCCAGGGTCATGGGGATGACGTTGTGCTCGACGATCTCGTCATACGCTTCTTCGATGATGCGCACGGCGTCCAGCAGATTGAAGGTGTTGATTGCCACATCGCCGATATCGGCGACCGACAGCGAGTCGAACGGGGCGGCACCGGTCGCCATGTTGTACGGGCGGATCATCACCGATTCGGCGCGGATCTGCCGCGGGCCGAAGCGGGTGCCGGAGCGTAGCGAGGTACCGATATCCAGCGGTACGCCAATGAAGGCGGCATCCAGGCCTTCGGCGCTTTGCAGGTGGGGGAGGCGGAGCATGGTGGCGATGCCGCCGAAACGCGGCATTTCGTTGCCGCCCAGTGGTTGGTGGAGAGTCTTGTCCACGGTGGGCCTCATCAGTCGGTCGATTGTTGTGTTTGTTCGAACCTGTGCCGCCGCGCGCCATTCACGTGTGGTTTGCCGGCGGGCAGGGACATTTCGGCCAAGTCTGCTCAAGGGAGTACCGGGGAAGAATCGCTACCGACAAATACTTAGTTCAGGATTTTCTGAACTAAAGGCGGTAGAGCAGTTAGACTGCGCGCACATACCCTTGTGGAACCGTTGCACCATGGCCTCGACCTTGCCCGACCTGAAACTGCTGCGCATCTTCATCAGCGTGGTGCGCCACCAGGGCTTTGCCAACGCCCAGCGCGAGCTGAACCTGTCGACCTCGGCCATCAGTACCTACATGAGCCAGCTGGAGGGCGCCTTGGGTATCGTGTTGTGCCACCGGGGTCGGGGTGGCTTCAGCCTGACCAGCAAGGGCGAGCTGTTCCATCAGGAAACCCTGCGCCTGCTGGCCGAGCTGGACGGTTTCGAGCAGTATGCCGCCGCCCTCAAGGGCGAACTGCGTGGCACCCTCAACCTTGGCGTGATCGACTCCACGGTCGGTGACCGCGCCTTGCCGCTGGCCGAAGCCATCGGTGCCTACAGCCAGGAGCACCCGGCGGTGCACCTGCACCTGTCGGTGTCCAGCCCCTACGAGCTGCAATTAGGTGTGCAGGACAACCGCCTGGACCTGGCCATCGGCGCGTTTTCTTCGCGGATGAGCGGCCTGCTCTACCAGCCGTTGTACCGCGAACAGCACTGGCTGTACTGCAGCAGCCGCCACCCGTTGTATGCCGAGCGGCGCATTCCCGAGCAGGTGGTGACCCAGCAGCGCATGGTCGGCCGTGGTTATTGGAGCCAGGCCGAACTGGCCCGGCATGGCTTCAAGCACAGTGCGGCGACGGTTGAAAGCATGGAGGCGCAGCTGATCCTGATCCTTTCCGGAGCCTATATCGGCTACTTGCCTGAACACTACGCCCAGGCCTGGGTCGACAAAGGTGACTTGCGTGTACTGTCGCCGTCGACCTTTGGTTACCAGGCCCCGTTCTCGCTGATCATTCGCCGCGGGCGCAGCCGCGAACCGCTGATCCAGACCTTCCGTGACCTGCTGAAAAGCCAGCTCAACGTGGGCTGAGATGCGACGCATTCATGCATTCCGTCGGGAGCGGGTTAAATTCCGGTAAACGCTGGCCGCTAACCTGATAGCGCTCTGCTACATATCAACTTGCGCTGATGATTTCCCCTTATTTCATCCTGCAAGGATCGCCCAAGATGCGCATGAATTTGCCCGTCACTGAGCACGAAAGAACCTTCCCCGGCGATCAACGCCTTATTTCCACGACTGACCTCGGCAGCCGAATCACCTACTGCAACGACGCCTTTGTGGCAATCAGCGGCTTTACCTACGACGAGCTGGTCGGCCAACCGCACAACCTGGTGCGCCACCCGGACATGCCGCCTGCGGTGTTTGGCCACATGTGGGAGACCATCAAGCAGGGCAAACCTTGGATGGGCATCGTCAAGAACCGGGCGAAGAACGGCGATTACTATTGGGTAAGCGCCTATGTCACGGCGATCTACGAACAAGGCCGGATCAGTGGCTACGAGTCGGTGCGCTCGGTGCCCACGCGCGAGCAGATCCGCCGTGCCGAGGCACTGTATGCGCGTTTGCGTGATGGTCGCGGCCCAGTGCCGTGGGCTGCTCGCCTGGGGCACGGCCTGGGCCATGGCTGGCCACTGATCGGCGCAGGCCTGCTGTCGGCGGCGGGTTACCTTTGGTTGCCCCCCTATGCGGCGCTCGCGGTGCTGATGGCAAGTCTGCTGCTGGCTTGGTACTGGGTCGAGCACCGGCAGAACCAGGCCATTCGCCGCACGTTGGCTGAGCATCCCAAGGCCTTTACCAGTCCGTTGGTGGCGCTGACCTACAGCGACAACCCAGGCTTGCAGGGCCAGCTCGACCTGGCCATCATCAGCGAAGAAGCCCGCCTGCAAACGGCCCTGACCCGGCTGGTGGATGCCGGTGTCGGGGTAAAGTCGCGGGCGGCGCAATCTTCCGACTTGTCCGATGCCCAGGCGCAGATGCTCGACCGGCAGCGCAGCGAGACTGACCAGTCCGCCACCGCCATCGCGCAGATGGCGGCGACCATCCAGCAGGTCACCCACAACGTGCAAAGTACGGCACACGCGGCAAGTGATGCCGACCAGCTGGCGCAGCAGGGCAGCGAGCTGGCCCTGAAGAGCCTGCAAGCCATGGGCAGCATGAGCGACGCGGTCAATGACATTGGTCAGGCGGTCAACGCCTTGGCCGAGCAGACCCAGTCGATTGGCAGCGTGGTCGACGTGATCACTTCGATTGCCGAGCAGACCAACCTGCTGGCGCTTAACGCCGCCATTGAAGCGGCGCGCGCCGGTGAGCAAGGACGCGGGTTCGCCGTGGTGGCTGATGAGGTGCGGTCGTTGGCGCAGCGTACCCGCGCGTCGACCGAAGAGATCCACCATATCATCGCCTCGTTGAGGGCCGGGGCGGAGCGAGCGGTGAGCACTGCCAGCCGGGGCGAGCAGATTTCCCGGGACAGTGTGCACAGTGTCGAGGCGGTGCAGGCGGCGCTGAGCGGGATTGCCGTGGCGGTCAGCCGCATCACCGGCATGAGCCAGCAGATGGCCACGGCATCGGAGCAACAGAGCCATGTGGCTGAAGACATCAACCAGCAGATCGTGAGGATTGCCCAACTTTGCGACCAGAGTGCCGGGCAAGCCAGGCAAGGCGCGGAAATCAGCCAGGACCTCGAGCGCATGGCGGAGTACCTGCATAGCCTGGCGGAAAGGTTCAACCGTTGAAATCGCGGGGCCCGCAAAGCGGGCCCCTGTTATGTGGCAAACTGTCCCCGCCAAGGAGACCGCCATGCCCAGACCCCGCTGCGAGCGCTGCCAGCGCCCGCTCGACCATTGCCTATGCCCACTGATCCCCGCGCTCGACAGCCGCACCCGTGTGATCCTGCTGCAGCACCCCAGTGAAACTGCCCATGCCCTGAACACGGCGCGCCTGGCTGCCCTTGGCCTGAACAATGCCGAGTTGCGGATTGGAGAGGTGTTCGATGACCTGCATGACCTGCTCGCCACCCCCGGATACCACCCGGTGCTGCTGTTCCCGGGTGATGACGCCCAGGTGCTGACAGCTTATGGCGAGGCGGGCGACAAACCTTTGCTGCTGATCGTGCCCGACGGCACCTGGCGCAAGGCGCGCAAACTGCTGTACCTGAACCCATTGCTGGGGGGGCTGCCACGGGTGACGCTGGGGCAGGTGGCCGCTTCACGCTATCGGTTGCGCAAAGCGCCGGAGGCGGGAGCATTGTCGACGATCGAGGCGGTGGTCGGGGCATTGAACACGCTGGAGCAACCGGCCTGCTTCGATGCACTGCTGGCGCCGTTCGAGGCGTTGATCGAGGGGCAGATCAGGGCCATGGGCGTAGAGACTTTTCAGCGTAATCATGGCCGCGAATGAGGGTTGGGGGCTGCTTTGCAGCCCATTCGCAGCACAAAGCAGCCCCGCTACCTAAAACCCGCTCAACGCATCTCAGGCAGACGCGCCTCGGTGCGGACTTCGGTGGTCGCCAGCGCCTCTGGTGGCAACGAAATATGCTGTTTGCTCAGCAATTCACCCATGGTCGCCAGTACGCGGTAGCGCGAGAACTCTTCGGTATAACGCACCTCGGTGTAGCGACGGTCTGCGTTGTACAGCTCGTTCTCACTGTCGAGGACGTCCAGCAGGGTGCGCTGGCCCAGGCCGAACTGGTCCTGGTAGGCCGCGCGCACACGTTTGGTGGTCTCGGCGTATTCGCGCGCGGTTGGCAGCTGCTTGCTGGCGTTGTTCATGGCGTTCCACGCCAGGCTCAGGTTTTCGGTCAACTCACGCAGGGCGTTGTTGCGAATGTCCAGTGCCTGGTTGATCTTGTGCGCGTCGGACTGCAGGCGAGCCTTGTCGCTGCCACCGCGGAACAGGTTGTAGTTCATCTCCACGCCAGCTTGCCAGTCGTTGTTGTTGTGGCCTTTCTCGCCGCCGGTGTTGTTGTTGGCACCGGTTGCCAGAATGGCGTCGAAGCGCGGGTAGAAGGTCGACTTGCCCACTTCGTACTGCCGCTCGGCGGCGTTGACGTCAGCCTGGGCAGACTTGATGTACGGGTTGTTCTGGCGCATGCCGTCGCGGGCTTCGTCGAGGGTGCCTGGCACCTCGCCCCTGATGCTCTGCGGGCTTTCCAGCTCGTCCGGGGCGCGACCGATCACGCTGAAGAAGTTGGCCTCGGCATCGGCCAGGTCGACTTCGGCGGTGTCCAGGTTGTTTTCCGCCAGGGCGCGACGGGCGCGGGACTGGTCGAGGTCGGCGGTGCTGCCGACGCCGCGCTCGTTGCGCAGGCCAATCTGGTCGTTGACGCGCAGGTGAGCTTGCAGGTTGTTCTTGGCCAGCGTCACCAGTTCACGGCGTTTGAGCACTTCCAGGTAGACCTCGACTGCACGCAGGGCGACATCCTGGGCAACGGCCTGGGTGTAATAGGCGCGGGAGGTAGAGACCGCCTCGGTGCGGCCTACTTCATTCGAGGTGTTGAAGCCGTCGAAGATCATCTGCCGCAGGCGCAGTTCGGACTGGGTGTAGTTGAGGGTTTCCTTGTTGTGGTTACCCTCGGCACGGGTCGTGGCGTTGTCCGAGCGCTGGCGGCCGTAACCGGCAACCAGGTCCACGGAAGGGTAGTAGCCACCACGCGCGAACTTCACGTCTTCATCGGCCGACAGCTTGCTGTTACGGTTGGAGCTGACTTGTGGGTGGTAGTCCACGGCGCTTTGGACAGCCTCGGTAATCGACATCGCCTGTACGTTGGCACTCGCCAGGGCCAACAGTAAAGCACTGGTGATGGGGTTCAAAACGCGCATGGTACATCTCCCTGATCCTGGAATTGATCCTGCTGTTCGCCAAAAAAATGACGATAAACGTATCGCGTATAGTGTTGCAGGTTTTTAACAACACAGCTAAGTACATTCAACGCGATAGATAAGAAGATTTATTCATATCAAATTGCCATATAAGATCGTTGTTGTCTAATAAGTGTGTATTCAAGGGCACGGAACGAAGGCGGGAAATGCCTTGAAAACCCATGGATACAAGGTCTACACGCGGTTCCAGAACTAATTCGGATAAAGAAGGTGTTGATTAGGCGAAAGCGATATTTGGCGACAAAATATTGTCACTTTGGCTTGTGCAGGGTTTTCAGCCTGAGCAGGTACAGGGTAACCAGTACGGCACTGGTCAGCATGAAGGTACGTGCCCAGAACAGCGGGACCAGGTAGCACGACAGGCCAATGCTGGCCCACATCAGGCCGATGGCGTAGACCTTGCCCTTGAGGGGGATGCCTTCACCACTGAGGTAGTCACGGATCCATGGTCCCAGCTTGGGATGATGGACCAGCCAGTGGTGAAAGCGCGGCGAGCTGCGGGCAAAGCAGGCCGCCGCCAAAAGCAGGAATGGGGTGGTGGGCAAGACCGGCAGGAATATCCCCAGCACCCCCAGCGCGACGCTGAGCCAGCCAGTGGCCAGCAGCAGGTAGCGCACAGGTTGCTCAGTGGTGGCGTGGCTTGAGCAGCGCCGGTTTTTCGTCAGGGGCGTGCAGCAGCAGGAACAGTGCGCTCAGTGCCTCAGGGATCTGCACGATCATGTCATCCTGCAGGTTGGCGTTGCTGGCGATATCGGCGAACTCTGGCTGTTCGTCAAACAACCCCGAACCCACCATGATCGGCAGCAGCATTTCGCTGACTTCTTCCTCGGCGTTTTCGAACCACGCCTCTTCCCGCAGGAACACGCCTTCCATGAAGCCGATGCACCAGCCGCGCAGGTCGGAATCGTCCGGCTCATCGGTCAGGTCGAGCTCGCAGGGCAGGTCGAATTCTTCGTCGCTGGCCAGCTGGCGGGCAATGTGCGCCTTGAGCGCCACCAGGGTGGCCTCGATCTCGGTGCGCTGGGCTTCGCTGGCGTAGTGCGGCTCCTCGGCGAACAGGGCGTCGATCCACTCGCGCTCGGGCACGTCCTCGGCGTTGATCGAAAGAGCGGTGAGGTAGCCGTGTGCGGCGACATAGTCCAGCGCTTCTTCGTGCAGCTCGTCGGCGTCGAGGAAGGCTTGCAGGCGGGTCAGTTGCTCGGCGAAGGACATTACAGGGCTACCTTGGGGAATAAACGATAACGAATTCTAGCACCTTGCAGCGGCAGCGGGGCAAAGGGAACGTCTATCGCCGCGGTGCATGTGCAGCGCGGTGCTGCGGTATACTCCGCGATTTTTCATCCAGGGGCAGGTTTTAACGGCTGCCTGGCAAAAACCGCTTACGCATTTGGCGTGTGCGGGGCGGGTTTTTCGTCCAGCCTTTATCCAGGATGGTACGGCGATTTGGAGTTGCACATGCTCGAACAGGCTCAGCGCGTTCTCAAGGACATCTTCGGCTACGACAGTTTCCGTGGGCGCCAGGCAGCGATCATCGAATGCGTGGCCAATGGCGGCGATGCCTTGGTACTGATGCCCACCGGTGGCGGCAAATCGCTGTGTTTCCAGGTGCCGGGGCTGCTGCGCCCGGGCTTGACGGTGGTGGTATCGCCACTGATCGCGCTGATGGACGACCAGGTCGCCACCCTTGACGAGCTGGGTGTGTCTGCGGCCGCCCTGAACTCTACCCTGACGGCGGAGCAGCAGCGTGAACTGGCCGGGCGCCTGCGCCGTGGTGAAGTCAAGATGCTGTACCTGGCGCCGGAGCGCCTGGTGCAGCCGCGCATGCTCGACTTCCTGCGCGATCTGGACATCTCGCTGTTCGCCATTGACGAGGCCCACTGCGTTTCGCAATGGGGTCACGATTTCCGCCCCGAGTACCTGCAGCTGGGTCAGCTGGCCGAACTGTTTCCGCATGTGCCGCGCATTGCGCTTACCGCTACGGCCGACATGCGAACCCGCGAGGAGATCGTTCAGCGCCTGCACCTGCAGGGCGCCGAGCGCTTCCTGTCGAGTTTCGACCGGCCCAACATCTTCTACCGCATCGTGCCCAAGGAGGCACCGCGCAAGCAGTTGATGGCCTTTCTCGGCGAGCGTCGTGGCAACGCTGGCATCGTCTACTGCCTGTCGCGCAAGAAGGTCGACGAAACCGCCGCCTTCCTCTGCAGTCAGGGGTTCCCTGCGCTGCCGTATCACGCCGGCCTGGCCGCCGAGACACGTGCGGCCAACCAGCACCGCTTTCTCAACGAGGAAGGGCTGATCATGGTCGCTACCATTGCTTTCGGCATGGGTATCGACAAGCCCAACGTGCGCTTCGTTGCTCACCTCGACCTGCCCAAATCGCTTGAGGCCTACTACCAGGAAACCGGCCGGGCCGGCCGTGACGGCCTGCCCTCCGATGCCTGGATGGCCTACGGGCTGCAGGACATGGTGATGCTCAAGCAGATGCTGCAGAACTCTGAAGGCGACGAGCGCCACAAGCGCATCGAGCAGCACAAGCTGGACGCCATGCTGGCGCTGTGCGAAGAAACGCGCTGCCGCCGCCAGTCGCTGCTGGCCTACTTCGACGAAACCCTCGAACAACCGTGCGGGCACTGCGACAACTGTGTCGACAACATCCAGACCTGGGACGCCACCGAGCCGGCCCGCCAGGCGCTGTCGGCGGTGTTCCGCACCGGCCAGCGCTATGGTGTTGGCCACCTGGTCGATGTGCTGTTGGGCAAGGACACCGAGAAGGTGCGCAATTTCGGCCACGAGAAGCTGTCGGTATTCGGCGTTGGCAAAGGCTTGGCCGAGGTCGAGTGGCGTTCACTGTTCCGTCAGCTGGTGGCGCGCGGCCTGGTCGATATCGACCTGGAAGGCTACGGCGGTTTGCGCCTGTCCGACAGCTGTCGGCCGCTGCTGCGCGGCGAGGTGACCTTGCAACTGCGCCGTGATCTCAAACCGCAGACCACGGCCAAAACCTCGTCGTCCAGCGGCGGCAGCCCGGCCAGCCAGCTGGTGCGTGCCGAAGAGCGCGATCTGTGGGAAGCGCTGCGTACCCTGCGCCGCAAGCTGGCCGAAGAACACAGTGTGCCACCCTACGTCATCTTCCCCGACTCGACACTGCTGGAGATGCTGCGCAGCCAGCCGGTCAGCCTCAGCGACATGGCCCAGGTCAGCGGTGTGGGGGCGCGCAAGCTGGAGCGCTACGGCCAGGCGTTCCTCGAAGTGCTGAACAGCAGCGGTGGCACCGACGAGGCACCGAAAGTGGTGCTCGACCTGCGCCACGAACTGGTCAGCCTGGCCCGTGCCGGCATGACCCCGGCGCAGATCGCCGGGCAGCTCAACTGCAGCGAGAAGAATGTGTATAGCCTGCTGGCCGAGGCGCTGGGCCGCCAGGAGCTGAGTCTGGACCAGGCCATCGACTTGCCGGAAGACCTGATGATGGAGGTGCAGGACGCCTTTCTTGATGGCGAGGGTGAGCTGCCACCGGTGTCGGCCATTGCCCCGCAGTTCGGGGCGCGGGTGCCGGAGGGCGTACTTTATTGCGTGCGCGCAGCGCTGGCGGCGGAATTCGAATTGTAAACGCATGCAGGATCGAAGGCAGAAGCGCCATCTGCTGACCTTTGTCATGCTTTTTGACGATTATCGAACGCGTAACCATGGCCGAGCCTTGCCTCGTGGGGCAGGGCATGGTTAGCTGCCTAATAATTAGATCTACTCCAATGAGTTCCTTATGCCCCTGAACGACAACCAACACCGCTTTGGCATGCAACTGGCCCAGATGTCCCGAGGTTGGCGTGCCGAGCTGGACCGCCGCCTGGCCGGGCTCAACCTGTCCCAGGCGCGCTGGCTGGTGTTGCTGCACCTGGCGCGCTTCGAAGACGCCCCGACCCAGCGTGAGCTGGCCCAGAGCGTAGGTGTCGAGGGCCCGACCCTGGCGCGTCTGCTCGACAGCCTGGAAGCGCAAGGGCTGGTGCGCCGGCAGGCGGTGCTGGAGGACCGGCGGGCGAAGAAGATCGTGCTGTGCCCGCCGGCCAAGCCGTTGATCGATCAGATCGAGACCATCGCCAACCAACTGCGGGTAGAGCTGTTTACCGGCGTGGACGAGGCGGACTTGCAGGTCTGTATGCGCGTGCATGCCAAGATCCTGGCCAACCTCGAAAAGTCCTGAGCTCCACCCATCGTTGCAGGTGCAGTGCAAGCCTCAGAAGGTGTGCCCAAGGTTCAGGTACACCGCCTGCTCATGCGCACTGTTGGCGCCGTAGCTGAAGTTCAGCGGCCCTAGAGGCGTCTCAAGCCCCAGGAAGATGCTCGCCGCATTGATGTACCCACTGTCGAATTCGTTGTCATTGTTCCACGCCCGCCCTCGCTCCAGCGAGCCGCCGATGTACAGCGGGAAGTCCAGCGGCACATAGGCCCGTGGCGTCAGCCGGCGGTAATAGACCATGCGCAGCAGGCTCACGTTCTGCCCCGATACCGAGTCCTGGCGGAAGCCTGACAGCTCTCGCGCCCCGCCCATCACAAAGCTCGACGTCACCACTTCGGTGTCGTCCAGCGTGCGCCCGTAGCGCCCACCCAGTACGAACGTGTTCGGCCCGCTGCTGATGGCCTTGTCCAGGGTGAACAGCCACTGCCGGTAATCCTGGTCGGAGTCCAGCGACTTGTCGTATTTGCGCAAGGTCAGGCCGATATCCTCGCCATGGTGCGGGAAGTACACGTTATCGAGGGTGTCGAACGAGTACTTCAGCTCGTAGAAACCTTCGTTGAAACTGACTTTGGGCAGGTCCTGGTCGCCGATGCGCACCTCGGCTTCGCCCCAGGCCTTGCCCACGCCCAGGCGCACTTCACCGCTGTTGCCGATCTGCCGGCCTACGTTCAGGCCAAAGCCATAGCGTTCCAGGCGATACTCGGCGACCGGGTCGTTGTCCAGGGTGGCTTCGATGTTCTGCGAGCCCAGGTCCAGGTACGGCGCGATGAAGTAGCGTGAGCCCACATCCAGGGGTTGGTAGAACTCGCTGTACAGCGCTTGCTGGTCACCGATCTGGCCGCGGGTCAGCCATTCGGCGCCAAGGCTGTTGATGCCGTTGACCCGGTAGCTGGCGCCCAGGTTGAAAGCGCTGTCGCCGCGCAGGTCATCGGACAGGTTCAGGCCCAGGCGCAGGTAGTCCGTGCCGCCGCGTCGGCCCCGGGCGTTGATCACCAGGGTATTGTCGTTGCCCTTGTGCACCACGCGGTACTGCACCCTGTCGAAGTAGTCCAGGCCATACAGCGTACCCATGTCGGTCTGCAGGCGGCCCAGTTCCAGCGGTGCGTCGATCGGCTGGCGGATGTACGAGCGGATTACATCATCGCTGACCTTGGAGTCGTTTTCGATCCGGATTGCGGTGATTACCGGCGTGCGCTGGCGCGGCGAGCGGGCCACGGCCAGGCTGGCGTCGCCCTCGAGCTGGCGCAGGGTGGCCAGGCGTGGGTCAAGCAGGCGAGTGGCGCGGTAACCGGCGTCGATCATGTCGCGGGCACGGCCGAAGTCAGTCACGCCGAAGGCGGTCAGCGATGGCTGGATGAGGATGTCGTCGCGGTGCAGACTGGCCAGTTGTTCTTCGGAGTTGCGCCGGGTCATCAAAGTGATCGACTGATTCAGCACGTCGACCACCGTCAGTAATTGCTTGCGATCGCGCAGCGGGGTGCCGATGTCGACCACGATGGCCAGGTCCACGCCCATTTCGCGGGCCACATCCACCGGAATGTTGTCGACCATCCCGCCGTCCACCAGCAGGCGGCCGTCCAGTTCGACCGGGGCGAACACGGCGGGGATCGACATGCTGGCGCGGATTACCTGGGGCAGGTGACCCCGGCGGAACACGACTTTTTCGCCACTGGCGATGTCGGTAGCCACGGCGCGGAAAGGAATGGGCAGCTTATCGAAGTCGCGGGTGTCGGCGGTATGCGCCAGTTTGCTTTCCAGTAGCAGTGACAAGTTCTGGCCCTGAATCACACCCAGCGGCAGGCCCATGCTGCCGTCGTCGCGAAAGCTGAGCTTCTGCTTGACCAGGAAGTCACGGTCATCCTGCTTGCGCCGGAACGGCACATCCTTGCGCGGCGGGGCATCGGAGAGCGCCTGTTGCCAGTCAAGGGTGGTCGCGAGTTTTTCCAGCTCTTCGACACTGTAGCCCGAGGCGTACAGGCCGCCGACCACCGCGCCCATGCTGGTGCCGGCGATGGCGTCGATGCGCACACCCTGTTCCTCCAGTGCTTTGAGCACGCCGATGTGGGCCAGGCCACGGGCAGCACCGCCAGACAACACCAGGCCGACCTTGGGCCTGGCGGGTTCCGCAGCGATTGCCGTAAGCGAGGTGAGTGCGAGCAGAAAACAGAACAGCAGACGGCGCATCGTGACTCTCAAACCGTGGGCTAAAGACCGCTAGTATAAGCGGCCCCTTACCTGGAGATGTTTCACCATGGCTGACAACAAGCCGGAAATCGTCATCACCTATTGCACCCAGTGCCAGTGGCTGCTGCGTGCGGCCTGGCTGGCTCAGGAACTGCTCAGCACCTTTGCCGACGACCTAGGCCGGGTTGCGCTGGAGCCGGGCACCGGGGGTGTCTTCCGCATCACCTGCAATGACGTGCAGATCTGGGAGCGCAAGGCCGACGGCGGTTTCCCCGAGGCGAAGGCACTGAAGCAGCGGGTGCGCGACCTGGTCGACCCGCAGCGTGACCTTGGTCACAACGACCGCTGATCAGGCGCCCTCGGTCAGTGGCCGCTGCCTGGGCGGCTGCTCGGCAGCCAGGCGGCTGGACAGCACGATGGCGAAGATGATCAGCGCGCCGCCCAGCAGCATGCGCACGGTAGGTGTTTCGGCGAACACTGCCCAGGCCACGGCAATGCCGTAGACCGGCTCCATGCCGAACACGACCGCAGCGGTGCGCGCCTTGATCACTGCCAGGCTGGCGACGAACAGGCTGTGCGCCACCCCCGTGCAGAAAATGCCGAGCAGGGCGATCCACAGCCAGTCCAGGGTCGCAACGTCGGCCAGGCCGGGCGCCGCGAACGGTAGCAGGCACAGGCCCACCACCAGGTTTTGCCACAGTGCGGCCTGCACTGCAGGCAAACGTCCGGAGCCGGCCCGGTTGGTCAGTGACAGCAGCGAGAACAGCAGGCCCGAGAGCAGTGCCCAGAGCAGGCCGCCGGTGGCTTCGCTGGCCAGGTCGAATGCCGGTGTGACCAGTATCAGGCCGATGCTGACCAGCACGACCAAGACGGCTTCGTTACGGTGGATACGCTCGCGGAACAGCAGGCTTTCGAGGATCACCGTAAAGGCCGGGAAGCTGGCGAACCCGAGAGTGGCGATGGCTACGCCGCCCACTTTGACGGCGATGAAGAAGCTGACCCAGTGGCCGGCCAGCAGCACACCACCGAGCAGCAGGCGGCGCGTATCCTGGCGGCTCACGCGTTGCCAGCCCGGGCCGGCCAGGCTGGCGAACAGGGCCAGGGCGAGTACGGCGAAGGCGGCGCGACCGAAGACAATGATCGCCGGGCTGGCGCTGGCGGCCAGTTTGCCGAAGACGCCGGTAAGGCCGAAGAACAGCGCGCCAATGTGCAGTGCGCCGAGGGCGGTGCGGTGGTTCATGATGGGTCCTTGATGAAGATCTCTACAGGCAGTGCCGGCCCTTTCGCGGGTAAACCCGCTCCTACAGGTTGTGCCGGCCCTTTCGCGGGTAAACCCTTTCCTACAGGTTGTGCCAGCGCTTTCGCGGGTAAACCCGCTCCTACAGGTTTTGCACAACCTTCAGGCGGGGGCATCCTGTAGGAGCGGGTTTACCCGCGAAAGGGCCGGTAAAGGCAAAGTCTAAAGCCTCAGGCGAACACGTTCTGTCGCAAGACTGCTGTCAGTTATCGCCAGACTCTCGCCGCAAAGCCAAAGGTGTACACCCGAACGCCCGTAGCATCGCCGCTGAAAAGGCACTTTGCGAGCTATACCCCACCTGCGCCGCAATTTCGCCCATCGGCAGCACGGTCTGCACGATTAGCCGCCGCGCCTTGAGCAAACGCCGCTGGCGAATGTAGTCCATCGGAGTCATCCCGCACTCAGTGGTAAAGCGCGCATGCAGCCGGGCACTGGACAGCCCGGCGATGCGCGCCAGGTCAGCTACCTGCAGCGGGTAAGCCGCATGTTGCTCGATATGCGCATCGAAGGCGCTGTAGGGCAGGCGCTGGCTGGCGTGCACGCTGGCTGCCGCCGTGGCGTTGAGGCTGGCCAGCAGCAGTGCCGCGCCTTGACGGGCAATCAGTGGGTCGTGCACGGGGCTGGTCGCCAGCCAGTCCACCAGTTGCTGCTGGCGCTCATCCAGGCTCACGGCGGCGGGGCGGTCGAGCAGGCGGCGGCTGGCATCGGCATGCTCGCCCAAGTGCTCGCGCAGCCAAGGCTCCCCTGGCACATCAAGCACCAGGCAATCACTGCCGGCATCGCTGGCGCACGTGTGATGAGCACCCGCCGGGACCACGATCAGCCCCTGGCGATCGATGCCGGCGCCATGTCCCTGGACCTCGAACTCCAGGCGGCCGCGCAGGCCGAACACCAGTTGCGGGTGTTCGTGGCTATGGGCGATCAGGCTGTCGCGGTAATGGCGCAGCGAGAGGATCGGGCCGGCGGTCATGGGGGCTTCCTCGCAGGGCAGGCGCCCATTGTGCCTCAATCCCTGCACGCCATCACTCGTCACTGTTTTGCCATGGCGCTGTCATGCACGCCTGCCAGTCTCCAGCAAACTGCGCCGGAGCCTGCCCATGAGCCATGCCGAACTGTCCCGCCCCTCGCGCAAGCAACGCGTGCGTACCCTGTGGATCTCCGACGTGCACCTGGGTACCCGCGACTGCCAGGCCGAACACCTGTCGCAATTCCTCAAGGGCTACCAGGCTGACCGCGTCTACCTGGTGGGCGATATCATCGATGGCTGGAAACTGCGCGGCGGGATCTATTGGCCGCAAGCTCACACCAACGTGATCCGCCGGCTGCTGACCATGAGCAAGCGCGGTACCGAGGTGATCTACGTCACCGGCAACCATGACGAATTCCTGCGCCGCTACTCAAAGTTGATTTTGGGCAACATTCAGCTGGTAGACGAGGCCGAGCACCTGACAGCCGATGGCCGCCGACTGCTGGTGGTCCATGGCGATCAGTTCGATGTGATTACCCGTTACCACCGCTGGCTGGCGTTTCTGGGTGATCGCGCCTACGAATTCACCTTGGTGCTCAACCGCTGGCTCAACCACTGGCGAGCGCGGTATGGCTATGGTTACTGGTCGCTGTCGGCGTACCTCAAGCACAAGGTGAAAGGCGCGGTGAACTTCATCAGCGACTTCGAGAATGCCATTGCCCATGAATGCACCCGTCGTGGGTTTCATGGAGTGGTGTGCGGGCATATCCATCATGCCGAGATACGCAAGGTGGGTGAGGTGGACTACCTCAATTGCGGGGACTGGGTGGAGTCGTGCACGGCCCTGATCGAGCATTGGGATGGCAGCGTCGAACTGTATCGGCTGGCCGAAGCGCAGGCCGTGGCGGCGTTGCGCGAGCCGGCTTAGGGGCCGAGGGCAGAGTGCCGCCAAGCGGCCTCGGACGCTTACAGCCTGAGCTTGCCCAGCAGGATATCCCGGAACATCACGAAATCCCCGGCCAGGCTGTACAGCGGATAGGTAAAGGTCGCTGGCCGATTCTTCTCGAAAAAGAAGTGCCCGACCCAGGCAAAGCCATAGCCGAACACCGGCACGGCCAGCAGCAGCAACCATTTGCCACTGCCAATGGTGTAGGCCAGCAGCGCTATCACCAGGCTGGTGCCGACGAAGTGCAGGCGGCGGCAGGTGGGGTTGCTGTGCTCCCCCAGATAGTACGGATAGAACTCGGCAAAACTGCGAAACTGCGCTGTGCTGTTCATGGCAGTGCTCCGGGATTAATACTTCTGGACAAGATACACGGCGTGGAGCCTGATTCGAGTCTAGAGTGACTGACGGGGCCTACCAGTGACAATAGGCGCCAAATGAGTATCCTTGGGGTTCACCGCAGGAGCGGTTGGTAAAAGAAGCCTGTCATGAGCGAAAGAACAACGTCAGCCAGTTGGGCATCAGGGATCGTGAAGGCACTTGAACTGGAAGGGCTGGATTGCAGAGCCATGTTCAAGCAATTGGGGTTGGACTTTGCCGCCCTCGACGACCCCGATGCACGTTTTCCGCAAGACTCCATGACCCGCCTCTGGCTGCTGGCGGTGGAGCTGTCGGGCAATGAGGCCATCGGCCTGAACATGGCACGGGTGGTCCGCCCGGCGTCGTTCCATGTGGTGGGCTATGCGTTGATGTCCAGCCGCACCCTGGCCGAGGGCTTCGAGCGCCTGGTGCGCTACCAGCGCATCATCGCCGAAAGCTCCGACCTCAGTTTCGTCCTCGGTCCCGAGGGTTATTCGCTGATTCTGACCGTGCACGGTGACCACCTGCCGCCAACCCGGCACAGCGCCGAAGCGTCGCTGGCCTGTGCGTTGGCGCTGTGCAAATGGCTCAGTGGCCGGCCGGTCCAGCCGCGGCGGGTACTGGTGCAGGGGCCGCAGCCGAAGAATGTCGAGCCTTACAAGGTGGCGTTCCATTCGCCGCTGGTGTTCGGCGCCCCACATGATGCACTGGTGTTCGAGCGGGCCGACATGGAGGCGCCGCTGCCGACCGCGAACGAGGCCATGGCGGTGCTGCACGACCGGTTTGCCGGCGAGTACCTGGCACGCTTCTCCGAAAGCCGGGTTAGCCACCGCGTACGCCAGGTGTTGTGCCGCATCCTGCCGCAGGGTGAGCCCAAGCGCGAAACCCTGGCCCAGGCCCTGCACCTGTCGCAGCGCACCTTGCAACGGCGGCTGCAGGAGGAAGGCACCAGCTTCCAGACCTTGCTTGACGACACCCGCCGCGAACTGGCCGAACAATACCTGGCCCAGCCGGGCATGACCTTGCTGGAAACCGCCTACCTGCTGGGCTTTGCCGACCCCAGCAACTTCTATCGGGCGTTCCGCCGCTGGTTCGATGCCACGCCCAGCGAGTACCGCGCCCGCCTGGGCGCGGAAGGCGAAGTGCTCAGTGACGCCAGAACGCCGGCATGCACAACACCAACACCGTGATGATTTCCAGGCGACCCAGCAGCATGCCGGCCGCCAGAATCCATTTGGCCGCGTCAGGCAGCGTGGCGTAGTTGCCCGACGGGCCGATCACTTCACCCAGGCCTGGGCCTACACCCGAAACCGTGCCGGCGGCACCGGTCAGCGCAGTCATCCAGTCCACGCCCAGCAGCGACAGCAGCAGCGCCAAGACACAAATGGTGATGGCGAAGAAGAACGAGAACGTCAGGATCGAACGCACGATGTCTTCATCGAGGCGATGACCGTTGTATTTTTGCTTGATCACCGCGCGCGGGTGAATCAGCTGGTTGAGGCTGGCCTTCAGCAGGATGTAGGCCACCTGGAAGCGGAAAATCTTGATACCGCCGGCGGTCGAGCCAGAGCAGCCGCCAACGAAGCCCAGGTAGAAGAACAGCATCAGCGAGAAGTTGCCCCACAGGCTGTAGTCCCCCAGGGCGAAACCGGTGGTGGTGACCACAGAGGTCACATTCAGCGCCACGTGGCGCAGGGCGTCGAGCCAGTGCAGGTTGGTGCTGTACCAGTACCAGGTGCCCAGTACCAGCCAGGTGACCACCAGCATGCCCAGCAAGCCTTGTACCTGCTGGTCACGAATCAGCGCCTTGCGGTTGCCGCGCAGGGTGGCTACGTAAAGGGTGAACGGCAGGCTGCCCATGATCATCACCACCACCGCCACCCAGTGCACGGCCGGGATATCCCATTTTGCCAACGACTGGTCGGAGGTGGAGAACCCACCCGTAGAGATAGCCGACATGGCGTGGTTGATCGCATCGAACGGGCTCATGCCTGCCCACCAGAAGGCCAACGCACCAAGGATGGAGAAACCGACGTAAACCGCCACGATCGACTTGGCGACCATGTGCGAGCGCGGCATGACTTTTTCCGAGCGGTCGGACGATTCGGTCTGGAACAGGCGCATGCCGCCGATGCGCAGCAGCGGCAGGATCGCCACCGCCATGGCGATGAAGCCGATACCGCCGAGCCAGTGCAGCATCGAGCGCCACATGAGGATGCCCGGTGACATGTTATCGAGCCCGCTGAGTACGGTAGCGCCAGTGGCGGTGATGCCTGACATGCTTTCGAAGAAGGCGTCGGTGTAGCTGATGTGCTGGGTCAGCAGGAACGGTAGCGCGGCGAATACGCACACCACCAGCCAGCTGCTGACGGTCAGCAGGTACATGTCGCGTGGGCGCAGGTGTACATGCTCCGGGCGCCCCTGCACCACCAGGGCCAGGCCGGCGATGAAGGTGATCAGGCTCGACCAGAGAAACGACGGCATGTCACCGGTGCGCTCGAAGATCACCAGGGTCGCCATGGGCACGGCCATGCCGACGGCCAGGGTAATCAGGAAGATGCCGATGATGAAACCAATGATCCTTAAGGTCGGCAACGCCATGTGATCTGCTCAGACTCGAAACGGAAGGGCGCCATTCTACCTATGGGTCTGGTGATGTAAACGCTAGAATGGCCGCACATTCAACTGCCAGGAGGGTAGCCGATGGAGGCTCTCGACGCATTGCTCAACCGTGTTTCCGTGCCACGCCTGACCGACCCGGCGCCCAATGCCGCCCAGCGCGAGGCGCTGTTTCAGGCTGCCCTGCGCGCCCCGGATCACGGCCAGCTGCGGCCGTGGCGTTTTCTTACCATCGAAGGCCAGGGCCGCGAGAAGCTGGGTGAGCTGTTCGCCGAAGCCGTGCAGCACAAGGGCGATGCCAGCCAGGCTGCACTGGACAAGGCCCGTGCGATGCCGCTGCGGGCGCCGTTGCTGATCGTGGTGGTCGCCAGGTTGCAGGACCACTTCAAGGTGCCCAAGTCCGAGCAGCGCCTGGCGGCGGGCTGTGCGGCGCACGGTATTCTGATTGCTGCGCACGCGCAGGGGATCGGCGCGGTGTGGCGTACCGGTGACATGGCCTTCGATGCCCATGTGCACAAGGGGTTGGGGTTGGCCGAGAACGAGGAGCTGATCGGCTACCTGTACGTCGGCACGCCGCTGACCGAGCCGCGGACAGCGCCGGTGCTGGAAACGGCTGATTTCGTCAGTGGCTGGGGTGAGTAACCTGGCCTTGGGCTGATTCAGGTATCAAGGCTTCCGGCCTTGTCGCGGGTGAACCCGCTCCTACAACAGCATCCACATCCCCTGTAGGAGCGGGTTTACCCGCGAAGAGGCCAGGTACCTTTACACCCCATCAACTGCCTGTCGCTTCAGCCAGGGGCAACTCCAGCCTGGCCACAAACCCACCCTGTGGATGATTCTCCAGCACCAGGCTACCGCCATGGCGCTCCGCGGCCTTGCGCGCAATCGCCAGCCCCAGGCCATGCCCCGGTGCTTCCTGCCCTGGCGCGCGGAAGAACGGCTCACCCAGTTGCGCCAGGTGCTCCGCTGCCGCCCCAGGCCCATGGTCACGCACGCTGATCACGATGCGGTCCTGCTCGCGTGCGGCGCTGACCTCGACCGGCTGGCCCGCCGGGTTGAAGCGCAGGGCATTGCGCAGCAGGTTGTCCACGGCACGCTCGATCAGCGTTGGCCAACCCTGCAAGTTCAACCCCGGCTGCGCCTCCAGGCGCACGTCCTGCTCCGGTGCGCTCAGCAGGGCGTCCTTGCGTACGCTGCCGAGCAAGGCATTGATGTCGACGGGTTCGGCATGAGCCTGTTCGGCATCCACTCGGGCCAGGGCGAGGATTTCGCTGATCAGGTCTTCCAGGCGGTCGCACTCGCGGGTCAGGCGTGGCCACAGCGCTTGCCGCTGCTCAGGCTCGGCGCGTTCGGCCAGGGCCAGGGCGATACGCAGCCTGGCCAGCGGCGAGCGCAGTTCGTGGGACACATCGCGTAGCAGCTGGCGCTGGCTGCCAATGGTGCTTTGCAGGCGCGCGCCCATCTTGTTGAAGTCCTTGGCCAGCACGCCAAACTCGTCGCGCCGCGCTGCCAGCCGTGCCAGGCTGTTCTGCTGATAGGTGGTCTGGCCCAGATCGTGTACGGCGCTGCGCAGGCGGCTTAACGGGCGGGTGATGGACAGCGTCACCAGCAGGCTGAACAGGGTCAGCACGACCAAGGCAATGCCCAGGGCGCTGAGTGGCCACAGCAGGCTTTCACGGTGCCAGGCATCCAGCGCCGGGTGGGGGATGCGGTAGATCAGCAAGTAGGTTTCGCCGGTGTCGGGGCTGGTGTATTCCTCGGTCAGCCGGCGCCATGGCAAGCGCCGCTGGTCATTGTGCTGGCGCGCTTCGAAGGCTGCCGCACGGCGTGGAAAGGTACCGGGCACCACGGCCTCACCGCTATCGTCGAGCACCTGCACGTCGATCTTGTAGCGGTCCTTGCGTCGTTCCAGAAAGTGCTGGGCCGCCTCCAGGCCTTCCTGCTCATAGTGCTTGGCCCACTTGCTGGCCAGGGTATTCAGGCCCGGGTGGCGGCTGAGGATCCAGGCGTCCTGGTTGAGCATGTGCCCCAGCAGGATCGACAGGCCTGCGACCAGGGTGATGGCCAGCCAGAAACTGGCCAGGATGCGCCAGAACAGTGAACGCAAGTGCACCTCCTAAACGGGAAAAGCCCGGCCCGCAGTGATGCGGGCCGGGCACGGGGCGGACAGCTTACTGGGCCTTGGCGCCTTTTTCAGCTTTCCAGGCCTGGAACTCCTGCCACTCGGCTTTCTTGGCGGCGCGTTCTTTTTGCAGTTCATCGAACTTCTTCTGCTGGTCAGTCGTGAGCAACTTGCGCACTGCGCTGTCGGTCTTGTCGCGGTTGGCTTGCAGTTCATCCTTCATGGCTTTCTGGTCGGCGGCCGGCAGCTTGGACAGGTAGCGCTCGGTAATGTCGCGGCGCTGCTGCATTTGCTCGCCCATCAGCTTGCCGATCTGCTGGCGCTGATCGCGGCTCAGGTCCAGTTGGTGGAAAGGCGCATCACCGCGATGATGCGGGCCGTCGTGGCGCGGGCCGCCATCTGGCATGGCCATGGCTACGGTCGGCAAAGCGGCAGCGAACATCAGGGCGATAAGGGTCTTGCGCATGGTGTCTCTCCTTTCATAGGCCGGTGATTACCGGATGAGCACAGTCTAGGGAGATCACCGTCAAGCGCAGTCAGGGGAGGGTAAAGGCAAAGTAAAGATGATGGGGCCGTGCAGCCCGGCCTTGTGCCGCGAAGGGGCGCGCAGTGGCCCCGGCGTTTTTACAGGCAGTAGTAATAGCCACGGCTACGCAACGCCACAATGCGTGGCCGGCCATCGGCGTGGGGGCCGATCTTCTTGCGCAGGTTGCTGACATGCATGTCCAGGCTGCGGTCGTACAGGGTCAGCTTGCGGCCCAGGCCGATCTGCGCCAGTTCCTGTTTGTCCAGCGGCTCGCCGGGCTGGCGCAGCAGCGCTTCAAGAATACGGCTTTCGGACAGGGTCAGGGTCATTTCGCGGCCATCGATGCTGGCCACGCCCCGCGCAGGGCTGTAGACCAGGTCACCCAGCTCCATCTGGCTGGTTGTGGCGGTGGGGTGGCTGCGGCGCAGCACCGCGCGCAGGCGGGCAGTGAGCTCGCGCGGGTCGCAGGGTTTGGCCAGGTAGTCGTCGGCACCCAGTTCCAGGCCGAGAATGCGGTCCAGCGGCTCGCCGCGGGCTGACAGCATCAGCACCGGTAGCTCGGCATGCTCGCTGCGCAGCTGCTTGAGAAGCTCCAGGCCACTGCCGTCGGGCAACATCACATCCAGTACCACAGCAGCAGGGGCATGCTCGGCCAGGGCCAGGCGTGCGCTCTGCCCATCGTGGCAGGCACGCACGGAAAACCCTTCCTGGGTCAGCCAGCTGCCGAGCAGCTCGCACAGTTCCTGGTCATCATCAATCAGTAACAGCTCGCTCATGACTCACTCAATTCAACCATTGACGGCGGTTATTCGGCCCGCCAGTGGCAAAGATACCGCAGACTGATGGCCTGAGTATAACTGCTGGTGCCGCGTGGCCCTCTTCGCGGGTAAACCCGCTCCTACAGTGGGCTGTGTCCAACCACCGAGATGTGTCCACCACCAATCTGTGTAGGAGCGGGTTTACCCGCGAATACGGTAGCGGCGGCAACGGTGAACAGCGTGTGGAGATTGGCCAGCAGGCTCGGCCCTTTCGCGGGTGAACCCGCTCCTACAAAGGGCTGTGTCCAACCGCCGACGTGTGTCCACCACCAATCTGTGTAGGAGCGGGTTTACCCGCGAATACGGTAGCGGCGGCAACGGTGAACGGCGGATGGAGATTGGCCAGCAGGCCCGGCCTCTTCGCGGGTGAACCCGCTCCTACGGGCGATGGCACAGATCCGAAGGTTTGTGTAGCGAAGAAGGCCGTGCCGTCTCAGGTCAAGGCAGCACTTGCTTGAACGGCTTGACCACAACCTTGTCGTACACGCCGGCAGCGATGTACGGGTCGGCATCGGCCCAGGTCTGCGCCGCCGCCAGCGATTCGAATTCGGCAACGATCAGGCTACCGCTGAAACCCGCTTCGCCCGGGTCGTTGCTGTCGATGGCCGGGTGCGGGCCGGCCAACACCACGCGGCCTTCGGCCTTGAGCTGCTGCAGGCGTTCGATGTGCGCCGGGCGGGCAGCCAGGCGCTTTTCCAGGGAGTTTGCGACGTCGCTGGCGATAATGGCGTAGAGCATGTCAATCCTTGGGTTTGGAGGTAGAAGGGTCATCGTGCAGGTGGCGCGACAGGTACACGCCTTGCGCCACCAGGAAGATCACGGTCATGCCCAGGCTGCCGAACACCTTGAAGTCCACCCAGAAGTCCTGGAAGGTAAAGGCGACGAACAGGTTGGCCGCGCCGCAGAACAGGAAGAAAGCGATCCAGGCCAGGTTCAGGCGCGTCCAGATGGCATCAGGCAGGGTCAGGGCGTGGCCCATGATGCGCTTGATCAGCACCCGATCGCCGATGAAGTGGCTGCCGGCAAAACCCAGGGCGAACAGCCAGTTCACGACAGGAGCCTTCCACTTGAGAAAGGTCTCGCTGTGAAAGGTCAGGGTCAGGCCACCGAACACCAGGCAGGCGATCAGCGTCAGCCACTGGCCCTTTTCCAGTTTGCGCTGGCGCAGGAACAATACGCCGTACACGACCAGCGAGCTGATGATCAGCATGGCTGTGGCGCTGTAGATGCCGCCAAATTCGAAGTGATGGCCGGCGACTTCCATGGGGCGCGGGTCGAGCTTGTAGACGATGAAGAACAGCAGCAGCGGGATGAAATCGATGAATTGTTTCACAATGGCAGCCAGAATCGGGATGTGACGGCATAATAACAAACATCGATTCCAGCGAAAGCGCTCCTCCATGAATGTTGATCTGCACTGTCACAGCACGGCCTCCGACGGCGCCCTGTCGCCTTCGGTACTGGTTGCCCGGGCCCATGAACACGGGGTGCAAGCGCTGGCGCTGACCGACCATGACACCCTCGAAGGCCTGCCCGAAGCGCGCCAGGCCTGCGTTGACCTGGGTATGCGCTGGGTCAGCGGTGTGGAGCTGTCTTGCACGTGGGGCGGCGCGACCATTCACGTGCTGGGCTATGATTTCCCGCTCGACGCACCGCCATTGCTGGCGGCGATTCAAGCGTTGCACCGCGGCCGCTGGCTGCGCGCCGAAGAAATCGACAAACGGCTGGCGGCCAAGGGCATGCCCGGCACGCTTGAAGGCGCGCGCGCCGTGCAGCACGAGCTGGGTGACAGCGGCAACGCCCCGGCGCGCCCGCATTTTGCCG
This sequence comes from Pseudomonas sp. CIP-10, assembly GCF_020911845.1. Taxonomy (NCBI): domain Bacteria; kingdom Pseudomonadati; phylum Pseudomonadota; class Gammaproteobacteria; order Pseudomonadales; family Pseudomonadaceae; genus Pseudomonas; species Pseudomonas sp. CIP-10. The sequence goes on from NZ_CP087160.1 coordinate 1,580,090, forward strand.
AATATCTGGTGCGTGCCGGGCACGTCAAGGACCGTGGTGAAGCGTTTCGCAAGTGGCTGGGCGCCGGCAAGCTGGGCGACGTCAAGCAGCACTGGCCGACGCTCGACGAAACCGTTGCCACGCTGAGGCAGTCCAACGCCTGGGTGAGCCTGGCGCATCCCATGCACTACGACCTGACCCGCAGCAAGCGCAGGCGGCTGATTGCCGACTATATTCAGGCAGGAGGGCAGGCGCTTGAAGTGGTCAATGGGATGATGCCTGCCGAGCAAGTGGGCACTATGTCCATTCTTGCCCGTGAGTTCGGCCTGCTGGCAAGCGCTGGCAGTGACTTCCACGGCCCCGGCACCTGGGGCGAGATCGGTGCCTATCGGCCTTTGCCCGAGGATCTGCCACCTTTGTGGCGTCGATTCAGCCATGAACAGCCTTTGGCGCTATGAACAGGACGATTACGTGAGCCAATTTTTCCAGATTCATCCGGAGAACCCACAGGCGCGCCTGATAAAACAGGCCGTCGAGATCATCCGCAAGGGGGGCGTGGTGGTGTATCCGACGGACTCGGCCTATGCGCTGGGTTGCCAGATAGGCGACAAGTCGGCAATCGAGCGGGTGCGGCGCCTGCGCGGGCTGGACAAGACGCACAACTTCACCCTGATGTGCTGCGACATGTCGCAACTGGGGTTGTATGCCAAGGTCGACACCGGCACCTTCCGCATGCTGAAGGCGCATGTACCGGGGCCTTACACCTTCATTCTCAACGGCACGCGTGAAGTGCCGCGTCTGCTGTTGCACGATAAGCGTCGCACCATCGGGCTGCGTGTACCGGACCACGCCATCACCCTGGCCTTGCTGGCCGAGTTGGGCGAGCCACTGATGAGCGTCAGCTTGATCCTGCCGGGCGACAGCGAGCCGATGACCGACCCTTATGAGATCCGTGAACGGCTGGAGCACCATGTTGACCTGGTGATCGATGGCGGGTTTGGCGACCTCAAGGCGTCGACCATCATCGACCTGTCCGGCGACGAGCCGGAACTGATCCGCGAAGGTTGTGGCGACCCCACGCCGTTCCTGGTCAACGCGTGAGCCAGCTGGAAGCGCCTGAGGCGCCGGCCGAACGGGTCGAAGCGCCTCGGCAACTGCAGTTGGCGCTGGTCTATGGCGAAGCCCTGACCGAGCTGCCGCTGGACCTGTACATCCCGCCGGACGCCCTTGAAGTCATCCTCGAAGCGTTCGAAGGCCCGCTGGACCTGTTGCTGTACCTGATCCGCAAGCAGAATATCGACATCCTCGACATCCCTGTGGCCGAGATCACCCGGCAGTACATGGGCTATGTGGAGCTGATGAAAAGCGTGCGCCTTGAACTGGCTGCCGAATACCTGGTGATGGCTGCCATGCTGGCCGAGATCAAGTCACGCATGCTGCTGCCGCGTTCCGCCGACGTCGAGGAGGAGGAGGGTGACCCTCGCGCCGAGCTGATCCGCCGCCTGCAGGAGTACGAGCGCTTCAAGGCCGCCGCCGAGGGCATCGACGAATTGCCACGGGTCGGGCGCGAGGTGGTGGTGCCGCGCCTGGAAGCGCCGCAGGCCAAGGTACGCAAGCTGTTGCCTCAGGTCAGCCTGGAAGAGCTGCTGATGTCCATGGCCGAGGTGATGCGCCGCAACGACCTGTTCGAAAGCCATCAGATCACCCGTGAGACCTTGTCCACCCGCGAGCGCATGAGCCAGGTGCTGGAGCGTCTCAAGGGCGGTGCCTTTGTGCCGTTCATCGCGCTGTTTGCTGCCGAGGAGGGCAAGCTCGGTGTGGTGGTGACCTTCATGGCCATTCTCGAACTGGTGAAGGAATCGCTGATCGAACTTGTGCAGAATGAACCTTTCGCCGCCATTCACGTGCGGCTTCGCCCGGCGCCAGTTGAAGAACCCGATGAACCTGAATGAACCCCGCGACCTGGCGTCGCTGATCGAAGCCTTCTTGCTCGCTTCGGGCAAGCCGCAATCCCTTGAGCGCTTGTACGAGCTGTTCGAGGAAGCCGAGCGCCCCGAGCCCAAGGTGTTCAGGCAGGCCCTGGAGGTGCTGGGCAAGTCGTGCAATGGGCGTGCGTTCGAGCTCAAGGAGGTGGCCAGCGGCTATCGCCTGCAGATTCGCGAGGTTTATGCCCCTTGGGTCGGGCGCCTGTGGGAAGAGCGCCCGCAGCGCTATTCGCGAGCGCTGCTTGAGACACTGGCCCTGATTGCCTACCGCCAGCCGATCACCCGTGGTGAAATCGAGGACGTGCGGGGCGTTGCGGTGAACAGCAATATCATCAAGACCATGATGGAGCGCGAGTGGATTCGCGTGGTCGGCTACCGCGAAGTGCCCGGCCGGCCGGCGATGTTCGCCACCACCAAGGCGTTTCTCGATCATTTCAACCTCAAGAGCCTTGAGGACCTGCCGGCCTTGGCCGAGCTGCGCGAAATGGAACCAGCGCCGCAACTTGACCCGGATGATGCGCCGGTGCCTGCGCACCTGCAGGCGTTGGCGGATGCCAGCCTTGGGGAAGAGGAGGTTGGTGAGCCGAGAGAGGAGACCAGCTTCCGTAGCCTGTTGGTCGAGCTGGATGCCATGGAAGACGGTTTGAAAACCGATTTTGATGATTTGCGGGGAGAAGAGCCTGAGCCTTCGGTGGAGGAAGAGAACAAGGCGCAGCCCTGATTGATCTGCTGCCTGTGCTGCCCGCGAAGCGGCCAGCACAAAGCCCATTGGGCAGAAAATCATGCCCAGCCCCACAAAACCCTCTACCCTCCAGTGCGTTCCCCTGATGAACCGCGTATGATGCGCGGCCTTTTGGCGCGTTCGTCGCCAGAAACCTGTTTTCATTCCTACACCGGGAGGTGCCCAGATGAGTGAGCAAGACCTGAAAGAAACCGAAATCACCCCGCCATCCGGCGAAAAGCTGCAGAAAGTGCTGGCGCGCATTGGCGTGGGCTCGCGGCGTGATGTCGAGGCCTGGATCAGCCAGGGTCGCATCAAGGTCAACGGCGTCGAGGCCACCCTTGGCCAGCGCGTCGACCTGCACGACGCCATCGCCGTCGACGGCAAGCTGATCAAGCGCGAGGAGGCCGCCGAGGCCACCCGCCGGGTGATCATGTACAACAAACCCGACGGCGAAATCTGCACCCGTGACGACCCGGAAGGGCGCCCGACCGTGTTCGACCGTTTGCCACGGCCAAAAGAAGGCCGCTGGATCAACATCGGCCGCCTCGACATCAACACCACTGGCTTGCTGCTGTTCACCACCGACGGTGAGCTGGCCAACCGCCTGATGCACCCGTCCTACGAGATGGACCGTGAGTACGCGGTACGTGTGCGTGGTGAAGTCGACGACGAGATGATCGAGCGCCTGAAAGCCGGCGTAATGCTGGAAGACGGCCCGGCCAAGTTCACCGATATCCAGAAGGCACCGGGTGGCGAAGGCTTCAACCACTGGTACCACTGCGTGGTGATGGAAGGTCGTAACCGTGAGGTGCGTCGCCTGTGGGAATCCCAGGGCATGGTGGTCAGCCGCCTGAAGCGTGTGCGTTTCGGCCCGGTGTTCCTCAATTCGGACCTGCCGATGGGCCGCTGGCGCGAAATGACCCAGGGCGAAATCGACATCCTCGCCGCCGAAGTGGGCCTGCAGCCGGTCGCGCTGCCAGCCATGAAACTCAAGGCCAAGGACAAGATGGAGCGCCTGCAGCGCAAGTCGACCCGCCCGCTGGGCCGTGGCGAGCGCGTGCGCAACCTGCGCCCGGCCCACGAAGGTGCCGCTACTGGCGAACGCCCGGCGCGTCAGCCGCGTGAAGAAGCGCCGCGTAAACCCACCCGTGGCAGCACGGTGGCTGAGCGCCCGAGCGAGATGCGCAAGCGTCCGGGCAAGCCTGATGGCGACAAGCCGGCAGGCCGTGGTCGCGGCAAGCCGCGTGGCTGATAAGCCAGTGTGGTTATCAAGGAACCAGCCTTCGGGCTGGTTTTTTTATGCCTGCGCGAATGTGGACCAAGCCCAAGATATTGAACAAAAAGAATTTTTCGGACGACTGGCAAGTTCTTGAACCGCCTTGTAAAGAAATCTGTACGAATGTGGCCGTTTTCAGTCCGCATTTCAGATCAAGCCCGATCGTGTAAACAAACCTTGCCGGCGCCCCTGTGCCAAAGCCGTCGCCATGGCGCCAGCCACCCTTGCCCAAACCCCCGTCCCCACGGTGTTATAGCCGCCATTGCCTTGTGCAGGAGCCCGTCCAAAGAGCCGGGCTGACAAAACAACAAATGGAGGCGCCATGTACGCCGATCACTTCGCCTTTGAAGGCCTGAACCACAGGAACGCTGCGTTTTTTCCCGAGGAAACGATGCAACGCGTTGACGCCTGCGCGTTTGCAGGGGTATACAGTGCGCCGCGTTTTACCTGTGACCCTCTTGCGTACCGCGCACTCTTGATCACGCCTGGTTGACCTGCTCCGGCGGCACCTGAGGTCAAGAAACCCAAGGTAACCACCTTGCCCATTCCGCTGCGCCACGAGCGCGGTGGGTCCGATTCCGTCACAGATAAAAACAATGCAGGTGACTTCGTTCATGAGTGGACAAAACATGCATTCAGGCGAGCTAAAGCGGGGCCTGAAGAACCGCCATATCCAGTTGATCGCCCTCGGCGGTGCGATTGGTACCGGCCTGTTCCTCGGCTCGGCTGGCGTGATGAAATCCGCCGGCCCGTCGATGATTCTTGGCTACGCCATCTGCGGCTTCATCGCCTTCATGATCATGCGCCAGCTGGGTGAAATGATCGTCGAAGAGCCGGTGGCCGGCTCGTTCAGCCATTTCGCCCACACCTACTGGGGTGGTTTCGCCGGCTTCCTGTCGGGCTGGAACTGCTGGGTGCTGTATATCCTGGTGGGTATGTCGGAGCTTTCGGCGGTCGGCAAGTATGTTCACTACTGGTGGCCGGAGATCCCCACCTGGGTCACGGCGGCAGCCTTCTTCGTGCTGATCAACGCCATCAACCTGATGAACGTGAAGTTCTTCGGTGAAGCCGAATTCTGGTTCGCCATCATCAAAGTGGTCGCCATCGTCAGCATGATCGGTCTGGGTGCCTACCTGCTGACCAGCGGCAGCGGCGGCCCTGAAGCCACCGTGGCCAACCTGTGGACACATGGCGGTTTCTTCCCCAACGGCGTCAGCGGGCTGGTAATGGCCTTGGCTTTCATCATGTTTTCCTTTGGTGGCCTGGAAATGCTCGGCTTCACCGCCGCCGAGGCCGACAAGCCAAAGACCGTGATCCCCAAAGCGATCAACCAGGTCATCTACCGCATCCTGATCTTCTATGTCGGTGCCCTGGTGGTGCTGCTGTCGCTGACCCCGTGGGACAACCTGGTCGCCAGCATCGACGCCTCGGGTGGCAGCTACGGCAGCAGCCCGTTCGTGCAAGTGTTCTCGCTGCTGGGCAGTGACGTGGCTGCCAACCTGCTGAACTTCGTGGTGCTGACTGCGGCGCTGTCGGTGTACAACAGCGGCACCTACTGCAACGCCCGCATGCTGCTGGGTATGGCCGAGCAGGGCGATGCCCCGGCGTCGCTGGCCAAGGTCGACAAGCGGGGCGTGCCAGTGCGTTCGATCCTGGTGTCGGCTGCCGTGACCTTCGTCGCCGTGCTGCTGAACTACCTGATGCCGCAAAACGCGCTGGAGCTGCTGATGTCGCTGGTCGTGGCCACCCTGGTGATCAACTGGGCGATGATCAGCTACTCGCACCTGAAGTTCCGTCAGCACCTCGACCGTACCGGCCAGAAGCCGCTGTTCAAGGCGCTGTGGTACCCGTACGGCAACTATGTGGTACTGGCTTTCGTGGTGCTGATTCTGGGCATCATGCTGATGATCCCGGGCATCCAGGTGTCGGTGTATGCGATCCCGGTGTGGCTGCTTGCGATGTTGGCGGTGTACATGGTCAAGTCGCGTCGCCAGGTGAATGCGGGCGGTGCTGTTGAGACTGTGGCCAAGTAAGGTGCCATAAGCGGTATGCGAAAACCCGGAGTCAGGTGGCTGGCTTCGGGTTTTTGTTGTCTGTACGGGCCCTTTCGCGGGTGAACCCGCTCCTACAGGTGCAGCTTTGCCCTCAGGTCAGGTGATCCCGCCAACAATCAGATCTGCTCCAGCAACCACCCCCTGAATGCCCGCAGCGACGGCAGTGCCTCATTCCTCGGCGGGTAGATCAGGTAATAACTACGTTGGCTGGCAAACGCCATGCCTGGGCTGTACAGCTCGCCCTTGGCCAGTTCCTCCTCCACCAATATGCGCGGCACCAGCCCGATCCCGATCCCGGCACGTACCGCCTGGATCAGGTGCGAGGTCAGCTCGAAGCTAGGCCCCAGCCGCATCGCCCGGTGCGGCAAGCCATGATGGGAAAACCACTCGCCCCACGCATGCGGGTTGTTGGCCACATTCAGCAGCACCTCTTCACTGATCCGCGCCGGGCTCCAGACTTGGCTGCCGACGCCGGCCTCCGGCGGCAAGATCACCACCAGCTCCTCGGCATGCAGGCGATGGCAGACAAGCCCCGGCAAGTCGTGGCTGGCCACGCCGATGGCGGCATCGATTTCGCTGGTGTCGAAGTTGATGGTTTCAATGCGTGAATGAATGTGCACCAGCATGCCTGGGTGAGCGCTGTAGAACGCATGCAGCCTCGGCAACAGCCATTTCGAACCGAAGGTTGGCAGGGTAGCCAGGCGCAAGGTGCCTACCCCCGACTGATAGGCCAGTGCCTGCAAGGTGGCGCTGCGGATGCGCCCCAGTGCCTCGCTCAGCTCGCGCTGGTACAGGCGGCCGACATCGGTCAGCTGCACCTGGCGCCCCTCGCGGCGGAACAGGGTCAGGCCCAACTGCTGCTCCAAGGCTTGCACCTGGCGGCTGACCGCGCTTTGGGTCAGCGACAGTTCGGCGGCGGCACGGGTGTAGCTTTCATGCCGGGCGGCGGCCTCGAAAGCCAGCAGCAGTGACATGGATGGGGTCAGGTGGCGGTAATTCATTCATAAAAGTCATTGATAGCGTCAGGATTATCCGTTTGCCCCTGACGCGAAACTACAGGAACATTGGCCTATACGTCATCCCTGCATGCCTCAACCCATGCCGGGGCGACAGGGATCCCGTGATTTAGCCAATATCAAGAGGCCATCCTTCGATGATCGCCCAGCTGTCCACCGTTGTACCGAGCGCCAATTACCCCGAATTCCTCGAAGCCCTGCGCAACAGCGGCTTCCGTGGCCAGATCAGTGCCGACTACGCAACCCGCACGGTACTGGCCACCGACAACTCGATCTACCAGCGCTTGCCGCAGGCGGCGGTGTTCCCGCTGGATGCCGACGATGTGGCGCGGGTCGCCACGCTAATGGGTGAACCGCGCTTCCAGCAGGTCAAGCTGACCCCCCGCGGTGGTGGCACCGGCACCAACGGCCAGTCGCTGACCGACGGTATAGTCGTCGACCTGTCGCGGCACATGAACAACATTCTCGAAATCAACGTGCAAGAGCGCTGGGTGCGGGTACAGGCCGGCACGGTCAAGGACCAGCTCAATGCTGCGCTCAAGCCGCACGGGCTGTTCTTCGCCCCTGAGCTGTCCACCTCCAACCGCGCCACGGTCGGCGGCATGATCAACACGGATGCCAGTGGCCAGGGCAGTTGCACCTACGGCAAAACCCGCGACCACGTGCTGGAGCTGCACAGCGTGCTGCTCGGTGGCGAACGCCTGCACAGCCTGCCGATCGACGATGCTGCGCTGGAGCAGGCCTGCGCCGCGCCGGGCCGGGTCGGCGAGGTGTACCGCATGGCCCGGGAAATTCAGGAAACCCAGGCCGAACTGATTGAAACCACCTTTCCCAAGCTCAACCGTTGCCTGACCGGCTACGACCTGGCGCACCTGCGCGACGAGCAGGGCCGCTTCAACCTCAACAGCGTGCTGTGCGGCGCCGAGGGCTCGCTGGGCTACGTGGTCGAAGCCAAGCTCAACGTGCTGCCGATTCCCAAATATGCGGTGCTGGTCAACGTACGCTACACCAGCTTCATGGATGCGCTGCGTGATGCCAACGCGCTGATGGCGCACAAGCCGCTGTCGATCGAGACGGTCGACTCCAAGGTGCTGATGCTGGCGATGAAAGACATCGTTTGGCACAGCGTTGCCGAGTATTTCCCGGCGGACCCCGAACGCCCCACGCTGGGCATCAACCTGGTGGAGTTCTGCGGCGACGAGCCGGCCGAGGTCAACGCCAAGGTGCAGGCGTTCATCCAGCACCTGCAAAGCGACACCAGCGTCGAGCGCCTGGGCCACACCTTGGCCGAAGGCGCCGAGGCAGTCACCCGCGTCTATACCATGCGCAAGCGTTCGGTGGGCCTGCTGGGCAACGTCGAAGGCGAAGTGCGCCCGCAGCCGTTCGTGGAGGACACCGCGGTACCGCCAGAGCAGTTGGCCGACTACATCGCCGACTTCCGCGCACTGCTCGATGGCTACGGCCTGGCCTACGGCATGTTTGGCCACGTCGATGCCGGCGTGCTGCACGTGCGCCCGGCACTGGACATGAAAGACCCGGCGCAGGCCGCGCTGGTCAAGCCGATTTCCGACGCCGTTGCCGCGCTGACCAAGCGCTATGGCGGCCTGCTGTGGGGTGAGCACGGCAAGGGCCTGCGCTCGGAATACGTGCCCGAGTACTTCGGTGAGCTGTACCCGGCGTTGCAGCGCCTGAAGGGCGCCTTTGACCCGCACAACCAGCTCAACCCGGGCAAGATCTGCACGCCACTGGGCAGCGCCGAGGGCCTGACCCCGGTCGATGGCGTGACCCTGCGCGGCGACCTTGACCGTACCATTGACGAGCGCGTATGGCAGGACTTCCCCAGCGCCGTGCACTGCAACGGCAATGGCGCCTGTTACAACTATGACCCCAACGACGCCATGTGCCCGTCGTGGAAGGCTACCCGCGAACGCCAGCATTCGCCCAAGGGCCGCGCCTCGCTGATGCGCGAGTGGCTGCGCCTGCAGGGCGAGGCGAACATCGATGTGCTGGCTGCGGCGCGCAACAAGGTGTCGTGGCTCAAGGGCCTGCCGGCGCGTCTGCGCAACAACCGCGCGCGCAACCAGGGCCAGGAAGACTTCTCCCATGAAGTGTACGACGCCATGGCTGGCTGCCTGGCGTGCAAGTCGTGCGCCGGGCAGTGCCCGATCAAGGTCAATGTGCCGGACTTCCGCTCGCGCTTCCTCGAGCTGTACCACGGTCGCTACCAGCGCCCGCTGCGTGACTACCTGATCGGCTCGCTCGAGTTCACCATCCCCTACCTGGCGCACGCACCGGGGCTGTACAACGCGGTGATGGGTTCGAAGTGGGTGAGCCAACTGCTGGCCGACAAGGTGGGCATGGTCGACAGCCCGCTGATCAGCCGCTTCAACTTCCAGGCTACCCTGACCCGTTGCCGCGTTGGCATGGCCACGGTGCCGGCCCTGCGCGAGCTGACCCCGGCCCAGCGCGAGCGCAGCATCGTGCTGGTGCAGGACGCCTTCACCCGCTACTTCGAAACACCGCTGCTGTCGGCCTTCATCGACCTTGCCCACCGCCTGGGTCACCGGGTATTCCTGGCGCCGTACAGCGCCAACGGCAAGCCGTTGCACGTACAGGGTTTCCTTGGCGCGTTTGCCAAGGCAGCGATCCGCAACGCCACGCAGCTCAAGGCCCTGGCCGATTGCGGTGTGCCGCTGGTGGGGCTGGACCCGGCGATGACGCTGGTGTATCGCCAGGAGTACCAGAAGGTGCCAGGCCTGGAGGGTTGCCCGCAGGTGCTGCTGCCGCAGGAATGGTTGATGGATGTGCTGCCCGAGCAGGCGCCTACCGCACCGGGCAGCTTCCGCCTGATGGCGCACTGCACCGAGAAGACCAACGTGCCGGCCAGCACCCGGCAGTGGGAGCAGGTGTTCGCCCGTCTGGGGCTGAAGCTGGTGACCGAGGCCACGGGTTGCTGCGGCATGTCCGGTACCTATGGGCACGAAGCTCGCAACCAGGAAACGTCTCGGACCATATTCGAGCAGAGCTGGGCGACCAAGCTGGACAAGGACGGGGAGCCGCTGGCGACCGGTTATTCGTGCCGTAGCCAGGTCAAGCGCATGACCGAGCGGAAGATGCGTCACCCGCTTGAGGTGGTGTTGCAGTACGCTCAGCGCTAAGTTTGAGGCCTTTTGGGGCTGCTTTGCAGCCCTTCGCGGGTGAACCCGCTCCTACGGGGGGATCGTGCACGCCAGGCTGGCGCGTCAACCCTGCAGGGGCGGGGTGGGCCGCGAAGAGGCCGGCACCGGCTTTCAGGCTGCTGTTGTACGGTCCCTGTCCCGACGCCCCTGGCGGTACAAATAGAGGCTCAATACCAACCCACACGCTGCCGCAGCCGCCGCGAACAGAAACATCGAAGCGAAGCCGAACCCCGCCGCCACCGCACCGACCAATGGCCCGGTCACCCCCAGTGACAAGTCGATGAACAGCGAATACGCCCCCACCGCTGCCCCGCGGTTAGCTGCCGACACTTGGTTCACCGCCTCCACGCCCAATGCCGGAAACACCAGCGAGAAACCAAACCCACTCAGTGCAGCCCCCGCCAAGGCCAGTTCGGCGTTGGGTGCCAGCCACAGCATCAACAGCCCAAGCGTTTCCACCGACAGGCAGGCGATCGCCACCCTGAAGCCACCGATGCGATTGATCAGGTTGCCAAAGAGCAGCCGTGCGCTGATGAAACTGGCGCCGAACAGGCTCAGGGTCAGCGCCGCATTGGCCCAGCCACGGCTTGCGTAGTAAAGGGTGATGAAGGTGGCGATGGTGCCAAAGCCGATCGAGCCCAGGGCAAGCCCTGAGCCATGCGGGAATACCTTGCCCAGCACCCGCAGGAACGGCAGGCGTACACCGCTGACGATGGGGGCGGCCTGCTTGGGCCAGGCCAGTAGCAAACCGAGTATGCACAGCAGGATGATGCTCACACCCATGCTCCACAGCCCGAGGCCTTTGACCATCAGCACGCCCAGTGGGGCGCCGATGGCCAGCGCACCGTAGCTGGCGATGCCGTTCCAGGAGATGACCTTGGCCGTGTTTGCGGCACCCACCCGGCCAATGCCCCAGCCGATCGCACCCGAGCCTACCAGGCTTTCGGCGCTGCCCAGCACCAGGCGACCGACCAGCAGGCAAGCCAGGCTCAGCCAAGGTAGGTGAGTGAGGAAGGCGCAGGCCAGCATGAATACCCCGCTGAGCCCGCAGCCAGCCAGGCCGTACATGACCGCCTTCTTGCTGCCGTGGTTGTCGATGATACGGCTGGCGCCAGGGCGGCTGAGCAGCGTCGCGAGGTACTGCACGCTGATCACCAGGCCGGCGACCACGGCACTGAAACCCAGGTCGTTGTGCACATAGCCGGGCAGCACGGCCAGGGGGATGCCGATGTTCAGGTAGCCGATGAAGGTGAACAGGACGATGGAGACGACTTGCCCAGTGACGGCAAGGGATGTGGGACTGCGTGCTGGCATTGGGGACCCGTTGCTGCGGTAAGGATGGCAGTGTGTGCCGCCATCTTAACCACAGCAAGGGTGTTTGCGGGCGAAGCTGTCAGGCTGTAGTCAGTTGGTGTAATCGAGCATCCAGGTCACACTGAACTCGGCTTGCGGGTAATCCAGCCGCAAGCGCGGCAGGACGAAGCCGCCACAGGAGCGACAGGCGTCGAGCATTGTGAAGACATCGATACGCTCGACCTCGGTGTGGCGGTGAAGCAGTCTGCGGTTCAGCGCGCTGGCGATGTGTCGTTCGGCATCGAGATGTCGCTTATGGACGCGCGTCCACAGGAAATCTGCGCGCCGCAGGATTGGCAGCTCGGTAAACCGCGGGTCTGGTGGGAAAAACTGGTTAACCTGGCGTGCATCGACGTAGTCCACTGCCGGTGTGAGGCGGGGCGTCGGGATAATATGCAATGCGCGCCGGCCAGGGCTGCCTGACAGGGCGAAGAACACCACGCGGCTATGGTCCCTTAGCGTGACACTGGCAAAGGCCAGGTTGACTGGATACAGGTGCTGACGCAAGGCGGCCATCGCGTTGTCGTCCAGCGACTGTGCACCTGCTGTCGGTGTGTAAGGGTGAGTGGCGCCGCGCGCGGGTAGCAGATCGTCCAGTATGCCTAGCATGTGTTGGCGGTCTGCGGCGCTGGTGCCGTGGAATTGCCTCCAGATCGGGATTATCTCCCGGTTCAATGCTGCGATGCCGCGACTGGCGGGGCCCGCCAAAGCGTCCTGGGCCGCGCTCTGCGTGAGGATGTTGCGCGCGTATTCCGGGAGCAGGCGCGACTCCATGGCTTCGATGAACTGCAGGAATCGCGAGGGGTGGCGGAGTTGCCATGTTCGCCCTTGTTCTATCCAGTCGCGCAGCAATCTGACCACGTTATCGACATCGCGCTGCAGGTTGGGGCGCTCGGCGACGATGCGGTAGGTTTCGCTGATTTCCAGGTACCGCTCGATGGCCTCGTGGTCGGTGATTCTCTCGAACCTGCGACGCAGCCCTCTGGGCGGATGTGGCAGCGAAGCTGGCAGTGCCGGGGCATCCAGCAGCCTTGTCTGCCACGCCCAGGGCTGATGAGGGGCTCCATAAAAAACTCCCAGATCGGCCTCGACGATCAACCACTGCTCACCGCGCCAGTCGATCAATGCGCCGCGCAGGGTGCGGCGGTCGGGGATGGTCCGTGCCAGCCCGCCCAGGCGCACGGGAGGGCAGTAGTCGGTAATCTGCCTGACTTGCTCGATCGGCATGTCCGCAGGCAAGCCAAAGCGTAGTTCAGGCGATGGGTCGACCACGATGCGCCTGTGGTACACGGGAGGCGAGATGACGCCAAGGCGTAACTGGGTTTCTTCGACGGGCAAGGCTTTCAATCGCCTGGGGTGATTAGGGGCGTGTACGACGACCTTGCCCTCGCGCACCATGACCTGCGCCCAGATGTCGAAGCGTGTGTGCTGGGGGCGATAACGAATCGGTACCGGCTCGATCCGCACGGTTTGGAAGGCGTGACTGACGTGTTGTCCGAATACGGGTGTGCCGGCGTCATTGGGCAAGGGCGAGAAGTTCAGGGCTATTTGCGCTTCGCCGCCGGTGTAAGGCGGCGGCACCTCGGTGGGTGGCTGGCCGAGTAGCGGCTCATGCGCAACCCGACGTAGCAGCCCCGAGGTGTTCGGTGTTTGAAGGCGATAGGCGGCGCCATGAATGATTGCATCGACCGTGGCATTGTCGCGGGGGATCAGTGTGGCTGTTTCGGGTAGCTCGCGTGGCACCGGACCATGGCTGTCGGGTATCTGGTCAAGTAGCACGGCATCGGGCGTCTGGCCCGGCAGTACCCTTCGCTGCGTCATGAGTTCCCGGGATTCGGGGGCGACCGTCGTCAGTTCGGGCGCGCTGCGCCAGCGCTTGGGCGGGGTAAGGCGCTCGCTGAAGTCGGGCGTGACGGGGATGCTGCTCCAGCGTCGGGCGGCGCGCGCGGCGTTCAGGCGTGCGGTGTTGGCGCTTTGGCCCAGCACGCCGGGAAGCTTGGCCAATGGTTTGAAGGCCCGTCCACCAAGCGTGACTGCCGCGCCTTTCAGCGCGGCGATGTCCAGGACACAAGCCAGTGCATCGCTGCCATCCTCTGGGTTCAGGCAACTCAAGCCCGGTATCAGGTTGGAAAACAACCGTTGCAAGTAGCGCCCAGTGCTCACGGACTGGCGCCTGGCCAGGAATTGTTCATGCGGGGTAGCGCCTTTGCCCAGTGCATGCAAAGCATCCCGATTGCCCAAGGCGATATCGCTGGCGTAATGCCTGGCCAGTGAGTCGAGGCGATCTTGCGTGGGGGCGATGAGCACTTGTCGCAAGGCGGGAAAGTCGGCAGCGATCCACGGCAGTTGTGATTGGTTGTATTCGCTGTAGAGCAGCGTCAATTGCTCGGCCAGGCGCGTCGGCGCTGTGTGGGCAATGAAGTGCGCTTGCCAGTGCAGCCGTTCGGGGAACAGCTCGTAAAGCCAATCGCCCTCTGTGCCCGGGGCATGTACGACGAAACCCTGGGTGGCCGTCTGCATGTGCCAGTCCGCTCTGGGGCTGGAGCCGTACTCAGGTCGGTTATCGTGGCCCACGTAGATCGGCCAGGTCACGGCATAGGCGGTCCAGGGGCCATCACGCAGGCGGTCCTTGATATCTTCCGGCAGGTGGCTCAAGCAGCGGTGCAGGATAGCTTGATAGACGTTGGTGGCACGCTGTTCCCAAGCGCCGAAGGCCACTTCATACCAGGCGGTCACGTCCGGCAGGCGGGGATTGCTTCGGTAGCCTGCGCCATGGTCAAGGTACATCAGCAGGTGCACTTGGCCATCCGCGTTGCGCGACTCGGGCGCTATCCGGCTCTGGAGCAACTGACGACGCGCCTCCTCGAAGCGGTCCGGGAGATCGTTGAGGCTTTCAACGTCCCTGACCGCCAGGTAGCGATGCAACGCCAATTGCCATTGCTGGTGCGACCAGGGCGGGGGGAGTTCGAATGATCCGCGCAAGGGGGCCCACACCGCCAGCGTCTGGCGCAGTGCTTCTTCGGGAGCAGGGTCATCCTCGTGCAGGGCCTGGCGCATGACCTGTTCTGCGTTGTCGAAGGTCATCGGTTGCTGGCGGGCGCTGAGTATCAGGGCTCCCTGGCGGATGCTGGCCCAGCGCAGGTCGGGCTCGAAGCTGAAATCGGCCGGGTAGCCACTGAGCAGTAGTTCGGGCGCGAAGCGGCGCATCAGCAGTTCACCGGCCAGTTGCGCAATCGCCGGGGTGCAGGCGAGACGGATTTGCACACTGTTGATCAGGTCAAGGCGGATTTCCTCGACGGGGAGCGTGGCATTGTCCGGGCTGAACAGCTCGAAAGCCATGATCAGCCCCGGCTGGCGGTCATCGGGTGGGTACAACACGTCGATCAAGGTTTGTTCGGCCAAGGCCAAGTGATCGGAGCTGGCATCCCATTCTGCCGAGGCGGCCAGTTCGCCGGCCCATCGGGTGAACATGGACGAATGCAGCACGGCGTCGAGCGCTTGAGCGGCTGGCGCATTCAATGCCGGGCCTGGGAGAAACGCCTTTCCATTTTGATCAGGGGTTATGCCTGCCTCCCGTTCGCGGGCAGTGGGCGGGCGGTAACGCCTGCCTTGTGCATAGACTGTCGCACCGAGGGCGTTGAACAGGTGGACGGCAAGGTGAACACCGGCTGGAGGCTTCAGCAGGTGTCTGGCCAGTGTGTGGAGGTCCAGGTAGTTGTCCAGCACCAGTGGACGGGAGGCCGATCGTGGGGGCTGGGGGGGAGTTGGCAAACTGGGGTACAGCAGCAAGGCGGCCGCTACGAAGCAGTCACGCTGGGTCAGGCATACCCGGCGAGCCCAGAGTGCCTGGGCAAGGCTGCAACTGGCATAGGGCCATGGATTGGGCAGGCCTTCGTTCAACCCGGCGATCAGTGAGGCATCGGTTGCCGTGATCACGATATGGGCCAGTTTTGCCTGAAAGGTCGCCACCAGGTTCGCCTCCACTTGGCTGCCGACGGGGCGTCGCAGGATACGGTTGAAGTGCTCATGCGCCGGTTCACGGGCGAACGCTTCGGTCAGCTGCTGGCGCAGGTCATGATCGCTCAGGTCGACGGGGAACAGGTCTGTGAAGCCCAGTGCCTGGTTGAAATGTTCGTGCAGCGATGTGGCCAGGTCCATTGGACCGGACAGGTCGCTGTGCAGGCGCACGCTTTCGGCGTCCAGGGTGTCTATACGGGCGAGTAGGTCGGCGGCGTCAGTGATGGATGACATGGCTCTGCCTCTTTGCGGTAGGAGGCACGAGTCTGTGTAGGGCAGGGGCGGGGCAGGTGGTAGTGGGTTGTTACAACGTTGATTTTAGACGGTGTGAAAACGTGATGACGGGGGTAGCCCGCAGGTCAGCCGTTTTCACACAGTCGGGGATGCGCAGTTATTCCTGGTCAGCGCTGGATTGATCGTCACCATCCTGCTCGGCGGCAGCTGCCGGTTCGGCGTGAACGGTCACGGATGGCTCTTCTGGGTTCAGGCTTGGGAAGGGAAGATTCGGGATTTCATGCATCTCGTCGTTCCTCGCAAGTGTGAGTGAAAAGTCTGCGCCAGGCGCGTTCGTAGCTTCAAAAAGCTCGGGCAGGATACACAAGTCTGGATGACAGTTTGGTTTTTTTCCCGGTCGTTTGTCGGTTTTGCGGGCGAACAGCGCACATATGCCCCATGAAAAAAGGGGCCTCTGCAGATTGTGTGAAAACACACTGATAGGTCCTAGACCAAACGCCCCGACTTGTTCGGGGCGTTTGTTTTTGTGCTGAAAAAAGGCTCCTCAGCCCATCAACTGCATCATTTTCTTGGTACCCAGTACGCTGATCGCCCGCTTGAGGTTGTATGCGGTCACGGCCAAGGCCATTTCGGCTCTCGTCCCTTCGAGTTGCCGTAGCAAGAACCGTCCGTTCCCAAATAGCCATTGTTTGAGATTACCAAACGGGTGCTCCACGATGGATCTGCGTCGTTCCATCATCTCTGGATGCAGTTGCATCCGCTTCGTCATTCGTTCAAAGGCTTCTTCTTGTGCGTGACGCGAGACGTAGCGGCGCTTGGCCGTCGTACATTGGGCTTTCAGCGCACATCCAGCGCAGTCGCTGATTGCTGCCTGGTAGATCCGGTCGCCTTTGTAACGCTGCTTCAGGGTTAGCCACTGGCCTGCTGGACATTGGTACCGATCGTGGTCAGAGTCGTAGGTAAAGTCTTGGCGTTCGAACAATGCCTCTCCGCCTGGGTTCGAGGTTCGGTTTGGCGGCACGTAAGCGGTAATGGAGGCTTCCTCACACGCCTGGAACTGTTGGCCGTTTGAGTAGCCCATGTCCGCAGTCACGGTCAGAGCGTCTTGCCCAAGTTCGGCTTTGGCTGCTTTAGCCATGGGTTCGAGCTGCTTACGGTCATCACCCTCTTGCGTCACCTCGTGATGCAAAATCAGGCAGTGTTCTGCGTCGACGGCAGTCTGCACGTTATAGGCAACACGCGCCCCCTTGGGCGTGCGCATCATCCGGGCATCGTTTTCGTGCGTGTTGAACTGCTCCAGCCCCATCGATTTCATCAAGGCTTGGCAACTGCGATTGTCTTGCTGCTTGGCCTCAAGTTTCGCCAGGGCCGCCTTGATCGCAGTGCGATCTATCACTTGCTCGCCCTCAGACTTGTCTGCGGCATCCAGGTCCGCCAGGTATTGGGCAATCCGCTTCTCCAGCTTCTCGTCCTGACGCTTGAGCTGGTTCAAGTTCAGGTGGCGTCGCGCGGAAGCGACTGCCTGAAACTTGCTCCCGTCGATGGCAACCAAGTCACCGGCAATCAAACCGGCAGCTCGGCAGAACTGTACAAAGGCTCGGCATGTCGCGACGAACGCAGCTTTGTTGTTCTTGCGGAAGTCGGCGATGGTTTTGAAGTCGGGTTTGAGCCGATTGATCAGCCACATCACTTCGATGTTGCGCTGGCATTCGGCTTCCAGGCGCCGGGACGAGCGAATGCGCTGGAAGTAACCATAAAGGTAGAGCTTTAGGTGATCGGCGGGGTCGTACGCGGGGCGCCCGGTGGCCTTGGGCTGAGTTTTCTCAAAGCCGAGTTGACCCAGATCCAGCTTGGCGACATACAGATCAATGACCCGTACGAGGTGATCTTCAGGGATCAATTCCTCCAACGAGACCGGGAACAGGCTGGTCTGGCTGCGGGACTCTCCTTGTATGTAGGCCATAACGAAAAATGCTCCATATCTTTCGATACGGAGCATTCTCTTAAAGGGCCGGGCAGATTGCTAGGTTTTCACACAATCTGTCTGGCCCCTTCTTTCTGGTGATTACTTCCGGCCTTCAGCCGTTTCCGCCACCTTGTCAGTGCGTGCGCACATGATGAAGTCGTTGCGGTGCAGGCCTTTGATCGAGTGGCTCCACCAGGTCACGGTGACCTTGCCCCATTCAGTCAGCAGCCCTGGGTGGTGGCCTTCGGCTTCGGCAATTTCGCCCACGGCATTGGTGAACGCCAGGGCGTGCTTGAAGTTCTTGAACAGGAACACGCGCTCCAGCTCCATGTGGCCGTCACGTACTTCGATGTTCCAGTCCGGGATTTCGCGGATCAGCTCGGCCAGCTCTTCGTCGGTGACTTTCGGTGCGTCGGCGCGGCAGGCTTCGCAATGGGCTTGGTTCAAGGCATTCATGAGGTGTTTTCCGGTTCGAGTTGTTATCGGCAAGGTCGCTCAGGCAGCGACCTTGGGTGGAAATTTCGGGGCGTGCAGACCCAGCTGCATGGCTTTATGGACCATGCCCATGATGTCCTCGTGGGCCAGGTCGAACAGGCGCTTCATGTTCGGCAGCACGAAATACACCGGTTGCAGAATGTCGATGCGGTAGGGCGTACGCATGGCCTCGATCGGGTCGAAGGCTTGGTGCTCAGGCTCGTCAGACAGACTGTAGACGGTCTCTTTCGGCGACGAGAGGATGCCGCCACCATAGATTTTGCGGCCTTGCGCGGTTTC
Organism: Pseudomonas sp. CIP-10; assembly: GCF_020911845.1. NCBI lineage: Bacteria > Pseudomonadati > Pseudomonadota > Gammaproteobacteria > Pseudomonadales > Pseudomonadaceae > Pseudomonas > Pseudomonas sp. CIP-10. The sequence goes on from NZ_CP087160.1 coordinate 1,598,647, forward strand.
CATCAGGCCAAACTCGATGGTCATCCAGTACAAGCGCGCCAGGTACACACGTTGTTCCTTGGTCGCGGCGAGGCCGAGCTTGCCGTAGGTGTGGGTGAACTCGGCGAACCAGGGATTGGTCAGCAGCGGGCAGTGGCCGAAGATCTCGTGGAAGATATCCGGCTCTTGCAGGTAGTCCAGCTCTTCCGGGGTGCGGATGAAAGTGGCGACCGGAAAGCGCTTGCTGGCCAGCAATTCGAAGAAGGTCTGGAAGGGGATCAGCGCCGGTACCCGGGCAACCTGCCAGCCGGTGGTGGCACCCAGCACCTTGTTGATCTCGCCCAATTGCGGAATGCGGTCATGCGGCAATTTCAGCTGGTCGATGCCGTCCAGGTATTCCTGGCACGCACGGCCTTCGATCACTTTCAGCTGGCGGGTGATCAGGGTGTTCCACACCGCATGCTCTTGCTGCGGGTAATCGATAAAACCATGCGCATCGGGCTCGCGTGCCACGTATTGCGTCTGTTTCATGAGGCTCTCCTGGTGAGGGCTTTTCTTGTTATGTGCAGGACATGCCTAAAGGAATATCCCTTCGCCAGCGGTTTTGCACGGGGGTGGGCCTCGGCCGCGAAGGATGCTGACGTGGGTTTTCGTAACGATAATTTTACAAAACTCGGCAAGTGTCGGAAAATTCGAGGCATCTGGTTGATAGAAACCCGGTTTTTGTCAGCTTATCTTTACGACTTTTCCGCGCGGTGTTGAAAAACATCAGCGCTTCGAGAGCCCTCATGCGTATCAAAGTCCATTGCCAGAACCGCATTGGCATCCTGCGCGACATCCTCAACCTGCTGGTGGAGTACGGCATCAACGTGCTGCGCGGTGAGGTTGGCGGTGACCATGGCAACGCCATCTACCTGCACTGCCCGAACCTGATCAACCTGCAATTTCAGGCCCTGCGGCCGAAGTTCGAGGCGATTGCCGGGGTGTTCGGCGTAAAGCGTGTGGGCCTGATGCCCAGCGAACGCCGGCACATGGAGCTGAATGCGTTGCTGGGGGCGCTGGACTTCCCGGTGCTGTCGATCGACATGGGCGGCAGCATCGTTGCGGCCAACCGTGCTGCCGCGCAGTTGCTTGGCGTGCGGGTTGATGAGGTGCCGGGCATGCCGCTGGCGCGCTACGTAGAAGACTTCGATCTACCGGAGCTGGTGCGGGCCAACAAGTCGCGCATCAACGGCTTGCGCATCAAAGTCAAAGGCGATGTGTTCCTGGCCGATATCGCACCGCTGCAGTCCGAGCACGATGACAGCGAAGCGCTGGCCGGCGCGGTGCTTACCCTGCACCGCGCCGACCGAATCGGCGAGCGTATCTACAATGTGCGCAAGCAAGAGCTGCGTGGCTTCGACAGCATCTTCCAGAGCTCGCGGGTGATGGCTGCCGTGGTGCGTGAAGCGCGGCGCATGGCGCCGCTGGATGCACCGTTGCTGATCGAGGGCGAAACCGGTACCGGCAAGGAGTTGCTGGCGCGTGCCTGCCACCTGGCCAGCCCGCGTGGACAGTCGCCGTTGATGGCGCTCAACTGCGCCGGGTTGCCCGAGTCGATGGCCGAGACCGAGCTGTTCGGTTACGGCCCAGGGGCATTCGAAGGGGCACGGGCCGAAGGCAAGCTGGGGCTGCTGGAGTTGACTGCAGGCGGCACGCTGTTCCTTGACGGGGTAGGGGAGATGAGCCCGCGCCTGCAGGTAAAGCTGCTGCGCTTTCTGCAGGACGGCTGCTTCCGTCGGGTAGGTAGCGATGAAGAGGTCTACCTGGATGTGCGGGTGATTTGTGCAACCCAGGTGGATTTGTCCGAGTTGTGTGCCCGTGGCGAGTTTCGCCAGGACCTGTATCACCGGCTCAATGTACTGTCGCTGCACATTCCGCCTTTGCGCGAATGCATGGATGGTCTGGAGGGGTTGGTGCAGCATTTTCTCGATCAGGCCAGTCGACAGATTGGCTGTGCCATGCCGCGCCTGGCACCGGCGGCAATGGACAAACTTGGGCAGTACCACTGGCCAGGTAATGTAAGGCAGTTGGAAAACGTTTTGTTCCAGGCGGTTTCGTTATGTGACGGCGGCGTGGTTAAAAGCGAGCATATCCGCTTGCCGGATTATGGCGTGCGGCAACCGTTGGGTGAGTTTTCGCTAGAAGGGGATCTTTCGCAGATAGTAGGGCGCTTTGAAAAGGCGGTGCTGGAAAGTTTGATAGGTGAGTTTCCCAGTAGTCGGGCCTTGGGCAAAAGACTGGGTGTTTCGCACACGACAATTGCCAACAAGTTGAGGGATTACTCGCTTAACAAGTCGGCGGATTAGTTGTTGGGCAAAGAACCTGGGACTGCGTTGCAGTCCTTTCGCGACACAAGGCCGCTCCCACAAGTAATACGCTGTGCTCTGGCTGAGCGCATTACCTGTGGGTGCGGCCTTGTGTCGCGATAGGGGGCCGCAGGGCCCCCGATTCCAAGGTATCAGCCGTTAGAGCAGCCGTTCCCCATCACGCGGTATTCGAGAATGTGCTTCTGGCCCTGGGAGTCCTCGTAGGTCATGCGGGCGGGCACGACTTCGCACACATTGGGCACTTCGCTCATGGAAATGACGCGAGCAATGTCCAGGTGCTGCGAGTAACTGTACTGTTCAACCGGAATCTGCTCGGCATCTTTGGCTTCGCCGGCCATTGCCGCGCCGCAAAGACTGCCAAGTACCAATACCAGTAAAGCTTTCATTTTCTATTTACCTGTCTAAGGTCGTGAGGGGGCACGCGGCGCTTATGGCGCCGCGAGTACAGCGAGTGTTAACTATCGGGATTAGAGGGGGATTAACGTTTGCCTTCGTGGGGGCTGTTACCAGTTGTTAATCGCCTTGCCGTTGCTGGCGAGGTGAATTTTATGGCGGTGGCCAATGCTGAAACAGTGGGTGTTTTGATAAAGTGTTTTGACAGAATCTGTAACAATCCTGTGGCAAACCCCTCGTTTTTTCGTCGGCAAGGCTGTAATGCCCGCGCCAGAGCGTTTTGCCGGAACGGGTGTACCAAATTACTACCAACGTCGAATGGCTTTTGTCGCTCTGGTACAGTTACAAACGGTTCCATACAAAAACAACTATTACACCGAGGTAACACAGATGAGTGCGGCTCCACTGTATCCCGTTCGTCCCGAGGTTGCGGCCACTACCCTGACCGACGAGGCCACCTACAAGGCCATGTACCAGCAATCGGTGATCAACCCGGACGGCTTCTGGCGCGAGCAGGCCCAGCGTATCGACTGGATCAAGCCGTTCACCAAGGTCAAGCAGACCTCCTTCGACGACCACCATGTCGATATCAAATGGTTCGCCGACGGCACTCTGAACGTTTCCTCCAACTGCCTGGACCGCCACCTTGAAGAGCGCGGTGACCAGTTGGCCATCATCTGGGAGGGTGACGACCCTTCCGAGCACCGCAACATCACTTACCGCGAGTTGCACGAGCAGGTCTGCAAGTTCGCCAACGCCCTGCGTGGCCAGGATGTGCACCGCGGTGACGTGGTCACCATCTATATGCCGATGATCCCCGAAGCGGTGGTCGCCATGCTGGCCTGTGCACGCATTGGTGCGATTCACTCGGTGGTGTTCGGCGGCTTCTCGCCCGAGGCGCTGGCTGGCCGTATCATCGACTGCAAGTCCAAGGTGGTGATCACGGCCGACGAAGGCGTGCGTGGTGGCCGCCGCACACCGCTCAAGGCCAACGTCGACCTGGCGCTGACCAACCCTGAAACCAGCAGCGTGCAGAAAATCATCGTGTGCAAGCGCACCGGTGGCGACATTGCCTGGCACCAGCACCGCGACATCTGGTACGAAGACCTGATGAAAGTCGCCTCCAGCCACTGCGCACCCAAGGAAATGGGCGCTGAAGAGGCGCTGTTCATCCTTTATACCTCCGGCTCCACCGGCAAGCCGAAGGGCGTGCTGCACACCACGGGCGGTTACCTGGTTTACGCCGCGCTGACCCATGAACGCGTATTCGATTACCGCCCGGGCGAGGTGTACTGGTGCACCGCCGACGTCGGTTGGGTCACAGGCCACAGCTATATCGTCTACGGCCCGCTGGCCAACGGCGCTACCACCTTGCTGTTCGAGGGCGTGCCGAACTACCCGGACATTACCCGCGTATCGAAGATCGTCGACAAGCACAAGGTCAACATCCTCTACACAGCGCCAACTGCCATTCGCGCCATGATGGCTGAAGGGCAGGCAGCTGTTGAGGGCGCCGACGGTTCAAGCCTGCGTCTGCTGGGGTCGGTGGGTGAGCCGATCAACCCTGAGGCCTGGAACTGGTACTACAAGACCGTCGGCAAGGAGCGTTGCCCGATCGTCGACACCTGGTGGCAGACCGAGACCGGCGGCATCCTGATCAGCCCGCTGCCTGGCGCCACCGGCCTCAAGCCGGGTTCGGCAACCCGTCCGTTCTTCGGTGTGGTGCCTGCCCTGGTCGATAACCTGGGCAACCTGATCGACGGTGCTGCCGAAGGCAACCTGGTAATCCTCGACTCCTGGCCGGGTCAGTCGCGTTCGCTGTACGGCGACCATGACCGCTTCGTCGACACCTACTTCAAGACCTTCCGTGGCATGTACTTCACCGGCGACGGTGCGCGCCGCGACGAGGACGGCTACTACTGGATCACCGGCCGTGTGGATGACGTGCTCAACGTGTCCGGCCACCGCATGGGTACTGCCGAGATCGAAAGCGCCATGGTTGCGCATTCGAAGGTTGCCGAGGCCGCAGTGGTTGGCGTGCCGCATGACATCAAAGGGCAGGGCATTTATGTGTATGTCACCCTCAATGCCGGCATCGAGGCCAGCGAGCAATTGCGCCTGGAGCTGAAGAACTGGGTACGCAAGGAGATTGGCCCGATTGCCTCGCCGGATGTGATCCAGTGGGCGCCAGGGCTGCCGAAGACCCGCTCGGGCAAGATCATGCGCCGCATCCTGCGCAAGATTGCGACCGGTGAATACGACGCCCTGGGCGATATCTCGACCTTGGCCGACCCAGGTGTGGTGCAGCACCTGATCGATACCCACAAGGCGATGAACCTGGCTTCGGCCTAATTCCCTCCCCGGCAATACCCCCTGTAGGAGCGGGCTTGCCCGCGAATGCGTCAGTTCAGGCTAAGCTGTCTCCTGACCTCATGCATTCGCGGGCAAGCCCGCTCTTGCATTGTTACCCGACAATCATCGGTTACTGTTCTGTCACCGGCCCCGCACAGGTTCGGGGCGCCAGGAAACAATTCCGGCCCGTTTCGGTGCATCGGGGACAGCATTTTGTGCATCAAGGCACGCTGCACTTGCCGTCGTACAAGGGTTTGCCAATAATAGGCCCAGGAATTGCTAGGTCTATAGGTTCTATTTCATGCGCCATTGCATATTCTGCACTGGCTGTCAACATCGCCCGCGGCGGTTTCAAGCGCTTCTATAAGTAGTTGTCGCTTTGAAGAAATATCGACTACCGGGCTGTCGTTAAAATGCCACTCACTCGCTCGTGGTATGCGGCCTTGGTCGAACCCTGCGCGGCTCGCGTTGTACTCATTCGCATATCGGGCAGCCGTTACCTGCCTTGTATTGCCCCGTACCGATGGAGTTACCTGATGAAGAAGCTCGCACTGCTTGGCGCCCTGGCGCTGTCTGTGTTTTCCCTGGTGTCGCAGGCTGCTGAAAAACCGCTGAAAATCGGCATCGAAGCGGCCTACCCACCCTTCGCCTTCAAGCAACCTGACGGCAGCATTGCCGGCTTTGACTACGATATCGGCAACGCGCTGTGCGAAGAGATGAAAACCAAGTGTACCTGGGTCGAGCAGGAGTTCGACGGCCTGATCCCGGCGCTGAAAGTGCGCAAGATCGACGCCATCCTGTCGTCCATGTCGATCACCGATGACCGCAAGAAGTCGGTCGACTTCACCAAGCGCTACTACCTGACTCCGGCGCGCCTGGTCATGAAGGACGGCACCACCGTCAGCGACAGCCTGGACGAACTGAAAGGCAAGAAGATCGGTGTGCAGCGCGGCTCCATTCACGACCGCTTCGCCAAGGAAGTGCTGGGCGCCAAAGGTGCCACCGTGGTGCCTTATGGCACCCAGAACGAAATCTACCTGGACGTCGCAGCTGGCCGCCTCGACGGCACCGTGGCTGATGCCACCCTGCTGGAAGACGGCTTCCTCAAGACTGACGCCGGCAAGGGCTTCGCGTTCGTAGGCCCGGCCTTCACCGACGCCAAGTACTTCGGTGACGGTATCGGTATTGCCGTACGCAAGGGTGACAAGGCCAATGTCGACCGCATCAACGCGGCGATCGACGCCATCCGTGCCAACGGCAAGTACAAAGAAATCGAAAGCAAGTACTTCAATTTCGACATCTACGGTCCAGACTCGAAGTAAGACGTCGGGTTTCACCTGTGCAATGGTGCAAACAGCAGAGGCTCTGAGGTTTGCACCATTTTTCATTCTCTAGGTCGAGGACCTCATCATGTTGAAAGGCTACGGGGCAGTCATCCTCGACGGGGCGTGGCTGACGCTACAGCTCGCCCTGTCGTCGATGGCCTTGGCCATCGTGCTCGGCCTGATCGGTGTGGCGCTGCGTTTGTCGCCAGTGCGCTGGCTGGCCTGGCTGGGCGATCTGTATTCCACGGTGATCCGTGGTATTCCGGACCTGGTCCTGATCCTGCTGATCTTCTACGGCGGGCAAGACATCATCAACCGGGTGGCGCCGCTGCTCGGCTATGAAGACTATATCGATCTGAATCCGCTGATTGCGGGTATCGGTACCCTGGGCTTCATCTTTGGCGCCTACCTCTCGGAAACCTTCCGCGGTGCCTTCCTGGGCATTCCCAAAGGCCAGGCCGAGGCGGGCGTGGCGTATGGCATGAGCCCCCGCCAAGTGTTCTTCCGCATCCAGGTGCCGCAAATGATTCGCCTGGCCATTCCGGGCTTCACCAACAACTGGCTGGTGCTGACCAAGGCCACTGCGCTGATTTCGGTCGTCGGCCTGCAGGACATGATGTTCAAGGCCAAGCAGGCGGCTGACGCCACCCGCGAACCCTTCACCTTCTTCCTGGCAGTGGCGGCGCTGTACCTGGTGCTGACCAGTGTTTCGCTGCTGGCCCTGAAGTATCTGGAGCGCCGCTACTCGGTGGGCGTCAAGGTGGCTGAACTATGATCTTCGACTATAACGTCGTCTGGGAAGCGCTGCCGATGTACTTCGGCGGTTTGCTGACCACCCTGAAACTGCTGGCGATTTCGCTTTTCTTCGGTCTGTTGGCAGCCATTCCGCTGGGCCTGATGCGGGTATCCAGGCAGCCGGTGGTCAACCTTGCTGCATGGCTGTACACCTACGTCATCCGTGGCACGCCGATGCTGGTGCAGCTGTTCCTGATCTACTACGGCCTGGCCCAGTTCGAGGCGGTGCGCGAGAGTATCTTCTGGCCGCTGCTGTCCAGCGCCACCTTCTGCGCCTGCCTGGCGTTCGGCATCAATACCAGTGCCTACACGGCCGAAATCATTGCCGGCAGCCTCAAGGCGACGCCGCATGGCGAGATCGAAGCTGCCAAGGCCATGGGGATGTCGCGCATGAAAATGTACCGCCGCATCCTGCTGCCTTCGGCACTGCGTCGGGCACTGCCGCAGTACAGCAATGAAGTGATCATGATGCTGCAGACCACCAGCCTGGCGTCGATCGTCACCCTGATCGACATCACCGGTGCTGCGCGCACGGTCAATGCCCAGTACTACCTGCCTTTCGAGGCCTATATCACGGCGGGCGTGTTCTACCTGTGCCTGACCTTCATCCTGGTGCGCCTGTTCAAGATGGCCGAACGCCGCTGGCTCGGCTACCTGGCGCCGCGCAAGCACTGACCGCTTTGTGAGAATCGACAGCATGTACAAACTCGAAGTCCAAGACCTGCACAAGCGCTACGGCAGCCACGAAGTGCTCAAGGGCGTGTCACTGGCGGCCAAGGCCGGCGACGTCATCAGCATCATCGGCTCCAGCGGTTCGGGCAAGTCGACCTTCCTGCGCTGCATCAACCTGCTGGAGCAGCCGCACGCCGGCAAGATCCTGCTCAACAACGAAGAGCTGAAGCTGGTGGCCGGCAAGGATGGTGCGTTGAAGGCCGCCGACCCGCGTCAATTGCAGCGTATGCGCTCACGCCTGTCGATGGTGTTCCAGCACTTCAACCTGTGGTCGCACATGACTGCGCTTGAGAACATCATCGAAGCGCCAGTGCACGTGCTGGGCGTGAACAAGAAGGAAGCCCTGGAAAAGGCCGAGCACTACCTGGCCAAGGTGGGGGTTGCCCATCGCAAGGATGCCTTCCCCGGGCATATGTCGGGGGGGGAGCAACAACGTGTGGCAATTGCCCGGGCATTGGCCATGGAGCCGGAGGTCATGCTGTTCGACGAGCCGACCTCGGCGCTCGACCCTGAGCTGGTGGGTGATGTGCTGAAGGTGATGCAGGCGCTGGCCCAGGAAGGTCGGACCATGGTGGTGGTGACCCACGAAATGGGCTTTGCCCGCGAGGTGTCCAACCAGCTGGTGTTTCTGCACAAAGGCCTGGTGGAAGAAACCGGCTGCCCGCGTGAAGTGCTGGCCAATCCGCAGTCGGAGCGCCTGCAGCAGTTCCTCTCCGGCAGCCTGAAGTAAAAGCTGCATTTTTGCACCAGAATAGGGCATGCTGCGCGGCGAGCGCAGCCTGACCCGGCGCACAGACTCGAACGACCTCAGGTTTCGGACCGTACCCTATGACCACCCAGCGAATCGGTTTTCTCATCTGGCCCAGCACCAGGCCTTTGACCCTGGCGTTGGCCGAGGAAGTGTTGCTGGTGGCGCAGCGGGTGCATCCGGATGTGGTCTACGAGTTGGTCTTCCTGCAGGCCGAGCCTGCGCAGGACGGCGCCTGGCGGCTGCCGGGCGAGCCGTGGACCGGCCGCCTGGAGGGTTGCCACAAGCTCTTTCTGCTGGCCGACGAGCCGCCTGCGGCGATGGGGGCTGCCTTTTCAGCGGCGCTCAAGCAACTGGCGCGCAGTGGTTGCCTGATCGGTGGCTTGTCGGCCGGTGTGTATCCGCTGGCCATGCTGGGCCTGCTCGATGGGTACCGGGCAGCTGTGCACTGGCGCTGGCAGGATGACTTTGCCGAACGCTTCCCCAAGGTCATTGCCACCAGCCACCTGTTCGACTGGGATCGTGACCGTCTGACCGCCTGCGGCGGTATGGCCGTGACCGACCTGCTGCTGGCGGTACTGGCGCGCGATCACGGGGCGGAGCTGGCCGGGGCGGTGTCGGAAGAGCTGGTGGTAGAACGCATCCGCGAGGGTGGCGAGCGCCAGCGTATTCCGCTGCAGAACCGCCTGGGCTCGAGTCACCCCAAGCTGACTCAGGCCGTGTTGCTGATGGAAGCCAACATCGAAGAGCCGCTGACCACCGACGAAATCGCCCAGCATGTGTGCGTGTCACGTCGGCAGTTGGAGCGTATCTTCAAGCAGTACCTGAACCGTGTGCCCAGCCAGTACTACCTGGAGTTGCGGTTGAACAAGGCGCGGCAGATGCTGATGCAGACCAGCAAGTCGATCATCCAGATCGGGCTGTCCTGTGGCTTCTCCTCGGGGCCGCATTTTTCCAGTGCCTACCGTAACTTCTTTGGTGCAACGCCGCGGGAAGACCGGAACCAGCGTCGCAGCAGCAGCCCGTTCGAATTGAGCTCGGCGCCGGCTGAAAAGGGCTGAGATTTCGGTTGGGTTCGGGGTGTATGCCTTGGGGTTGGTGTTGGGGCGCAAATCGAGCGCCGCCCACATGGCGCTTCGCGGGTAAACCCGCTCCTACGCTTGTTTCGGGCCAGTTATGCCTGTGGCATTTGCGCGCGAACGCCTTGGCGCACACCTCGATATCCCGTCGAACAAACAAGGCGGTCGCGCGCGCCAGGCGCAGGAGGGACTGGCCCGAAACAAACGTAGGAGCGGGTTTACCCGCGAAGCGCCGCGCGGGCGGCGCTCGATCTCCCCGTCAACACATTAACATCGCCGTACATCCTGCCCCCCTCACAATCCTGTGTGAACACCCGTACATCCCGCCCCCTCACAAACCTGTGTGAACACCCGTTCACCCAGCCCCCTCTCTCCCGTACACTGCGCGATTGCGACAGTGTTTGTCGCATTGCCGAAAGCCTTGTCAAAACTGGGTTTTGCGCTGTAACAAGTTGTCGCTTGGCCGCAAGGACAGGCGCGGATCAGTCCTTACAATCCCCCCATCGCTCGCCACTTCCAGGCCAGCGTTCCTCTTCAGGAGACTCAGATGTCCGTTGAGCAAGCCCCGGTGCAACGTGCCGATTTCGACCAGGTGATGGTCCCCAACTATTCTCCGGCGGCCTTCATTCCTGTGCGAGGCGAGGGTTCCCGCGTCTGGGACCAGTCGGGTCGCGAGTTGATCGACTTTGCCGGCGGCATCGCGGTCAATGCCCTGGGCCACTGCCACCCGGCACTGGTCAAGGCCCTGACTGAACAGGCCAACACCCTCTGGCACGTCTCCAACGTGTTCACCAACGAGCCGGCCCTGCGCCTGGCCCACAAGCTGGTGGACGCCACCTTTGCCGACCGCGCGTTCTTCTGCAACTCCGGCGCCGAGTCCAACGAGGCCGCTTTCAAGCTGGCCCGTCGTGTGGCTCATGACCGCTTCGGTCCGCAAAAGCACGAAATCATCGCCACCGTGAACAGCTTCCACGGTCGCACCCTGTTTACCGTCAGCGTGGGTGGCCAGCCGAAGTACTCCGATGGCTTTGGCCCGAAGATCACCGGTATCAGCCATGTGCCGTACAACGACCTGGAAGCGTTGAAGGCACAGATTTCCGACAAGACCTGCGCCGTGGTGATCGAGCCGATCCAGGGCGAGAGCGGCGTGGTGCCGGCCGACAAGGCCTACCTGGAAGGCGCGCGCAAGCTGTGTGACGAGCACAATGCGCTGCTGATCTTCGACGAAGTGCAGACTGGCGTGGGCCGTACCGGCTCGCTGTATGCCTACCAGCACTACGGCGTGACCCCGGACATTCTGACCAGTGCCAAGAGCCTGGGCGGCGGCTTCCCGATTGGCGCCATGCTGACCACCACCGAGCTGGCCAAGCACCTGGCCGTTGGCACCCACGGCACCACCTATGGCGGCAACCCGCTGGGCTGCGCCGTTGCCTGCGCGGTGCTGGATGTGGTCAATACCCCGGAAACCCTGGCCGGTATCAAGGCTAAGCACGAGCGCTTCAAAACCCGCCTGGAACAGATCGGCCAGCAGTACAACCTGTTCAGCCAGGTGCGTGGCGTCGGCTTGCTGCTGGGCTGTGTCTTGACCGAGGCCTGGCAAGGCAAGGCCAAGGACGTGCTCAATGCTGCCGAGAAAGAAGGCGTGATGGTGCTGCAGGCCGGCCCGGACGTGGTCCGCTTCGCGCCAAGCCTGGTGGTTGAAGACGCTGACATCGACGAAGGCCTGGACCGCTTCGAACGCGCTGTGGCCACACTGACCAAAGGCTGATCTGCCAGCGGTCCTTTCGCCGGTCCCGGCGCAGCCTCAACCCGAGGCTACGCCGGGCCGGCGATACCCGATTCCAGTGCAGGTGCCTGGGTGCCTGCCGTTTTTCCGTGCCGACGTGAATGGCCCGTATTCCAAAGGAGTGACACCATGCTGGTGATGCGCCCCGCGCAAATGGCTGATCTGAACGACGTGCAGCGCATGGCTGCAGACAGCCCCATTGGTGTCACCTCGCTGCCGGACGACACTGCTCGTCTGGGCGACAAGATTGCCGCCTCTGAGACATCCTTCGCCGCCGAGGTCAGCTTCAACGGTGAAGAGAGTTACTTTTTCGTGCTCGAAGACAGTGAAACAGGCAAGTTGGCCGGCTGCTCGGCCATCGTCGCTTCGGCCGGGTACTCCGAGCCGTTCTACAGTTTTCGTAACGAAACATTCGTGCACGCCTCACGCGAGCTGAAGATACACAACAAGATCCATGTGCTGTCGCTGTGCCACGATCTGACCGGCAACAGCCTGCTGACCAGTTTCTATGTGGCGCCGGAGTTGGTGAACAGTGGCTGGGCCGAGCTCAACTCGCGCGGCCGACTGCTGTTCATGGCTGCGCACCCGGAGCGCTTTGCCGATTCGGTGGTGACCGAAATCGTCGGCTTCAGCGACGAGCAGGGTGAATCGCCGTTCTGGGATGCCATCGGCCGCAACTTCTTCGACCTCAACTATGCCGACGCCGAGCGCCTGTGCGGCCTGAAGAGCCGTACCTTTCTCGCCGAGCTGATGCCCCACTACCCGATCTACGTGCCGTTGTTGCCAGACCTGGCGCAGGAAGCCATGGGCCAGGTACATCCGCGGGCGCAGATCACCTTCGACATACTCATGCGCGAAGGCTTCGAGACCGAGCACTACATCGACATCTTCGACGGCGGCCCGACCCTGCATGCGCGCACCTCTGGCATCCGCTCGATCGCCCAGAGCCGGGTGGTGCCGGTGAAGATCGAAGAGGCCCCGGCCAAAGGCGGTCGCCCGTACCTGGTGTGCAACGGCCTGTTGCAGGACTACCGCGCGGTGTTGCTGGACCTGGACTGGGTGCCTGGCAAGCCGGTCAGCCTGAGCGTGGCAGCAGCCGACGCGCTGGGCGTGGGCGAGGGCGCCAGCGTGCGCCTGGTCGCGGTTTGAGGTCTGGCAACAGACGTTTCGGGATTGATGCGTTAGCAGAGTTTCGCGCCGGCCGATGCCGCCGCACAAGGAGATAGCATGATCGTTCGTCCTGTACGCAGCAGCGATTTGCCTGCGTTGATCGAATTGGCACGCAGCACCGGCACCACCGGGCTGACCACGCTGCCGGCCAACGAAGAGCGCCTGGGGCATCGCGTTGGTTGGGCGGAAAAAAGCTTTCGTGGCGAAGCCGAGCGTGGCGACACCGATTACCTGTTCGTGCTGGAAAACGACGAAGGTCTGGTGGTGGGTATCAGTGCCATCGCCGGCGCCGTCGGCCTGCGTGAGCCTTGGTACAACTACCGGGTCGGCCTGACTGTCAGCGCCTCGCAGGAGCTGAAGATCTACCGCGAAATCCCGACGCTGTTCCTGGCCAACGACCTGACCGGCAACTCCGAGCTGTGCTCGCTGTTCCTGCGTAGCGACTACCGCTCGGGCCTCAATGGCCGCCTGCTGTCGCGTGCGCGCATGCTGTTCATTGCCGAGTTCCCCGAGCTGTTCGGCAAGAAGATCATTGCCGAAATGCGCGGCATGTCTGACGAGCAGGGCCGTTCGCCGTTCTGGGAAAGCCTGGGCCGGCATTTTTTCAAGATGGAGTTCAGCCAGGCCGACTACCTCACCGGCGTGGGCAACAAGTCGTTCATCGCCGAACTGATGCCCAAGTTCCCGCTGTACACCTGCTTCCTGTCCGAAGCGGCGCGCAGTGTGATCGGCCGTGTGCACAAAGACACCGAGCCGGCGCTGGCCATGCTCAAGCAGGAAGGCTTCAACTACCAGGGCTACGTCGACATCTTCGATGCCGGCCCGGCCATCGAGTGTGACACTGCCAAGATCCGCGCCGTGCGCGAGAGCCAGACCCTGGTGCTGGCGGTAGGTACGCCAGGCGATGACGCGACCCCTTTCATCATCCACAACCGCAAGCGCGACGATTGCCGCATCACTGCTGCACCTGCACGGTTGGCCGCCGGCACCCTGGTGGTCGACCCGTTGACCGCCAAGCGCCTGCGCATGGGCGTCGGCGACAATGTCCGCGCGGTGCCGCTGTCGGCCAGCCGGGAGGCCCAGTAAATGACCACGCATTACATCGCAGGCAATTGGCAGGCCGGCCAGGGTGAAACCCTGCAGTCGCTCAACCCGGTGACCCAGGCCGTGATCTGGCAAGGGCAGGGCGCTGACGCCAGCCAGGTCGACGCTGCCGTGCAGGCCGCGCGGCAGGCCTTTCCGGCCTGGGCGCAATTGAGCCTGGAGGCACGTATCGATGTGCTGGAGAAGTTTGCCGCCCAGCTGAAAGTGCATGCCGAAGCCATGGCCCAGTGCATTGGCGAGGAAACCGGGAAGCCGCTGTGGGAATCTGCGACTGAAGTCACCAGTATGATCAACAAGGTGGCGATTTCAGTACAGAGCTACCGCGAGCGCACCGGCGAAAAGAGTGGTCCGCTGGCCGATGCCACGGCTGTTCTGCGGCACAAGCCTCACGGCGTCGTGGCGGTGTTCGGCCCTTACAATTTCCCCGGGCACCTGCCCAATGGCCATATCGTGCCGGCGCTGCTGGCAGGCAACTGCGTGGTGTTCAAGCCCAGCGAGCTCACCCCCAAGGTCGCTGAGCTTACCGTCAACTGCTGGATTGCTGCCGGCCTGCCGGCGGGTGTGCTGAACCTGGTGCAGGGCGCACGTGAAACCGGTGTGGCGCTGGCCGCCAACCCAGGTATCGATGGCCTGTTCTTCACCGGCTCCAGCCGCACCGGCAACTTGCTGCATCAACAGTTCGCAGGCCGCCCAGACAAGATCCTGGCCCTGGAAATGGGGGGTAACAACCCGCTGGTGGTGGACGAGGTCAAGGACCTCGATGCGGCGGTGTATACCATTGTCCAGTCGGCGTTCATTTCCGCCGGCCAGCGTTGCACCTGCGCGCGGCGCCTGCTGGTGCCGCAAGGCGCCTGGGGTGATGCGCTGATCGCGCGCCTGGTCGAAGTGTGCAAAACCATCACGGTGGGGGCGTTCGATGAACAGCCGGCGCCTTTCATGGGGTCGGTGATTTCGCTGCAGGCGGCTCGGGCGCTGCTTGCCGCCCAGGTTGAACTGGCCGCCAAAGGTGGCGTGAAACTGCTGGAAATGACTCAGCCGCAGGCCGATGCTGCACTGCTGACCCCGGGCATTGTCGATGTCACCGCCGTGGCTGACCGCCCGGACGAAGAGTTTTTCGGCCCGCTGTTGCAGGTGATCCGCTACGCCGACTTCGATGCTGCCATCGATGAAGCCAATAACACCCAGTATGGCCTGGCCGCCGGCTTGCTGTCTGATTCGCGGGCCCGCTACCAGTACTTCTGGTTGCGCAGTCGCGCTGGCATCGTCAACTGGAACAAACAGCTGACGGGGGCTGCCAGCAGCGCGCCGTTCGGTGGTGTGGGTGCCAGTGGCAACCATCGCGCCAGCGCCTATTACGCGGCCGACTACTGCGCTTACCCCGTGGCTTCGCTGGAGACCGCCAGCCTTGCCTTGCCGGCGACCCTGACGCCGGGCGTCACCCTATAACAACAGGTCACGGAGCCTAGCCGATGAAATCCTATGAAGTGAATTTTGATGGCCTGGTGGGGCCTACCCACAACTATGGCGGCCTGTCTTACGGTAACGTGGCTTCGCAGAGCAACAGCCAGCAGGCGTCCAACCCGCGTGAGGCCGCGCGCCAGGGCCTGGCGAAGATGAAAGCGCTGGCCGACATGGGCTTCAAGCAGGGTGTTCTGGCGCCACAAGAGCGCCCGGACGTGGCGGCGCTGCGCCGCCTGGGGTTCAGTGGTAGCGATGCCGACGTTATCCAGCGCGCCGCCCGCGAGGCCATGCCGTTGCTGGTGGCCAGTTGCTCGGCCTCGAGCATGTGGGTGGCCAACGCCGCGACAGTCAGCCCGAGTGCCGACACTGCTGACGGTCGCGTGCACTTCACTGCCGCCAACCTCAACTGCAAATATCACCGCAGCATCGAACACCCGACCACCAGCCGCGTGCTGGGCGCCATGTTCAACAACGAGAAACACTTTGCCCACCACGCTGCGCTGCCTGCCGTGGCACAGTTCGGTGACGAGGGCGCGGCCAACCACACGCGCTTCTGCCGCGCCTATGGCGAGGCTGGCGTGGAGTTTTTTGTCTACGGCCGCAGTGCCTTCGACAGCCGTTACCCCGCGCCACAGAAGTACCCGGCCCGACAAACTCTGGAGGCCTCGCAAGCTGTGGCCCGGCTGCACGGCCTGAGCGATGACGGTGTGGTCTACGCTCAACAGAACCCGGCGGTGATCGACCAGGGTGTGTTCCACAATGATGTGATTTCGGTCGGTAACGGCGAGGTGCTGTTCTACCACGAGGACGCGTTTCTCGAGACCGACGCGGTACTTGGGCAACTGCGAGCTAAACTGGCCAGCAAGGGTGGCAACTTCCAGGCCATCTGCGTGCCCAAGGCCGCGGTGGCGGTGGAGGACGCGGTGCGTTCCTACCTGTTCAACAGCCAGCTGCTCAGCCGCGACGATGGTTCCATGCTGCTGGTCGTGCCGGAAGAGTGCCGCAACAACGAGCGGGTCTGGGCCTATCTGGGCCAGCTGACCAGCCAGGAAGGCCCGGTGAAGGAGGTCAAGGTATTCGACCTCAAGCAAAGCATGCAAAACGGCGGCGGCCCGGCCTGCCTGCGTTTGCGCGTGGCTTTGAAAGAAGCGGAACTGGCAGCCGTCAACCAAGGCGTTATCATGACGGCCCCGCTGTATGACACGCTGCTGCAGTGGGTCGACAGGCACTACCGCGATCGCCTTGGCGAAGCAGACCTGGCTGACCCGCAACTGCTGGTGGAATGCCGTACGGCACTGGACGAATTGACCCAGATCCTGAAGTTGGGCTCGGTGTATCCGTTCCAACGCCAACCTTGAAGAGAGACTCTGTAATGACCGACGCCTTGCGCCTGATCCTCGAAGATGAAGACGGCACCCAGCTGGAAACTTCCTGCACCCGCTTTGCTGTGGTCTGGCAAGGCAAGGAAGTGTGGATTCAGCAGGATGGCCGTGGCCAGTTGCTGATCGGCGTGGATGTCGAGGAAGACGACACCGAGTATGCCAACTTGCTGCTGCGCCCGATGGCCACCAATCTGGTCAGCCTGCAGCTGGAAATGGAACCGGCAGAACTTGGCGAAGACGACGATCACGTTCATGGCCCTGACTGCGGTCACCACCACTAAGGAAGCACCTATGCTCGCCCTTGGCAAATTGCTTGAGCTGACCCTCACCGCTCACGAACCGGCTGAGAAGACCCAAGTGACACCCGGGGGCGCGCGTTTGCGATGGCTGGGGGAAGGCGCGCTCGAAGTGCGTCCGGCCGAAAGCGAAGATTGCGGGCTGGACTTGCTGTTGTCCGCCGGCATTCATGGCAACGAAACAGCGCCGATCGAATTGCTCGAACGGCTGCTGCACGGCGTGGCCAACGGCAAGATCAAACCCAGGGCACGGGTGCTGTTCCTGTTCGGCAACCCGGCGGCGATCCGCAAGGGCGAGCGCTTTATCGAACAGGACATCAACCGCTTGTTCAATGGTCGCCATGAGCTGTCCAGCGGGTTCGAAGCACTGCGTGCTGCCGAGCTTGAACAGTTCGCCCGGGTGTTCTTCAGCAAGCCGGGGCGCAACCGCCTGCATTACGACCTGCATACTGCCATCCGCGGTTCGAAGATCGAGCAATTCGCCTTGTACCCTTATAAAGAGGGGCGCAAGCACTCCCGTCGTGAGCTGGCGCGCCTGGCGGCGGCAGGTATGGAAGCGGTGCTGCTGCAAAGCAAGTCGTCCATCACCTTCAGTGCTTTCACCTACGAACAGCTTGAGGCTGAAGCTTTCACCCTGGAGTTGGGCAAGGCCCGCCCGTTCGGCCAGAACGAGCAGGTGAACCTCGACAAGCTCGAAGAGCGGCTGATCCGCATCATCGAGGCTACCGAGCCCGAAAACGAAAGTTCGCTGGATGGCCTGCAGCTGTTCAGTGTTTCTCGCGAAATCATCAAGCACAGCGACAGCTTCCACCTGCACCTGCCGGCGGACATCGAAAACTTCTCCGAGCTGAGCAAGGGTTACCTGCTGGCTGAAGACCTGGCCGAGATGCGCTGGGTAGTCGAGGAGGAGGGCGCGCGCATCATCTTCCCCAATCCCAAGGTCAGGAACGGCCTGCGCGCCGGCATTCTGATCGTGCCGGATTCGGGGCAGCGGCTGGGGTGAGAGCGGTGTCGCCTGTTTCGCGGGTGAGCCCGCTCCTACGGGCACGGCGCCACATTAAGGCCTTGCACATACCTTGTAGGAGCGGGTTTACCCGCGAACCAGGCGACACAGTTTCGGATCCTATCCATGATGAAAACCTTTTAATTCACCGCCTGTTCCCTTTTCCCCTCCCTTAAGCGGTAATTGGCTTGCCAGTGGCGAAACACAGGATTTAGCATCCGGTCATGTCGTTTTCGTTTGCATAGCCCGAAAAACCGTCCAAACGATGGCTTCTATCGTATAAACACACTGCATCAAGACTGCAGGACCGATATAATGCGGCCCTTTGCCGTCGTTTCGTCGACGCGTTTGCCCAACAGGGCCGCCGTTTCCGTGGAAGAACCTATGAAAAGCGCAGAAATCCGTGAAGCCTTCCTTCGCTTCTTCGAAGAGCAGGGACATACCCGAGTCGCCTCCAGTTCGCTGATCCCGAACAACGACCCGACCCTGCTGTTCACCAACGCAGGCATGAACCAGTTCAAGGACTGCTTCCTCGGTGCGGAGAAGCGCGCCTACACGCGTGCTGTCAGCAGCCAGAAGTGCGTGCGTGCCGGTGGCAAGCACAACGACCTGGAAAACGTCGGTTACACCGCGCGTCACCACACCTTCTTCGAAATGCTGGGCAACTTCAGCTTCGGCGACTATTTCAAGCGCGATGCCATTACCTTCGCCTGGACCTTCCTGACGTCTGAGCAGTGGCTGAACCTGCCCAAGGAAAAGCTCTGGGTCACCGTCTACGCCACCGACGACGAAGCCTACGACATCTGGACCAAGGAAGTCGGCGTGCCGGCCGAGCGCATGGTGCGCATCGGCGATAACAAGGGCGCCCCGTACGCCTCCGACAACTTCTGGACCATGGGCGATACCGGCCCGTGCGGCCCATGCACCGAGATTTTCTACGATCACGGCCCGGATATCTGGGGTGGCCCACCTGGCTCGCCAGAAGAAGACGGTGACCGCTACATCGAGATCTGGAACAACGTCTTCATGCAGTTCAACCGTACAGCCGACGGTGTGTTGCACCCGCTGCCAGCGCCGTCGGTGGACACCGGCATGGGCCTGGAGCGCGTCAGCGCCGTGCTGCAGCACGTGCATTCGAACTACGAGATCGACCTGTTCCAGAACCTGCTGGCTGCCGCAGCCCAGGCCATCGGTTGCAGCAATGACGGCCAGGCCTCGCTGAAAGTGGTCGCCGACCACATCCGTTCGTGCGGCTTCCTGATTGCCGACGGCGTGCTGCCGTCCAACGAGGGCCGTGGCTACGTGCTGCGCCGCATCATTCGCCGCGCTTGCCGTCACGGCAACAAGCTGGGCGCCAAGGGCAGCTTCTTCTACCAGATCGTTGCCGCACTGGCCGCTGAAATGGGCGAAGCCTTCCCGGAGCTGAAGAGCCAGCAAGCGCACATCGAGCGCGTGCTCAAGGCCGAAGAAGAGCAGTTCGCCAAGACCCTGGAGCAGGGCCTGCGCATCCTCGAGCAAGACCTGGCCCAGCTGAAAGGCGACGTGGTACCGGGCGACGTGGTGTTCAAGCTGTACGACACCTATGGCTTCCCGATGGACCTGACTGCCGACATCGCCCGTGAGCGTGAGCTGACTATCGACGAAGCCGGCTTCGAGCGTGAAATGGACGCCCAGCGTGAGCGTGCCCGTTCCGCCAGCGCCTTCGGCATGGATTACAACAGCCTGGTCAAGGTCGACAGCGCCACCGAGTTCCTCGGTTACGACACCACCGAGGGCCAGGGCAAGATCATCGCCCTGTACAAGGACGGCCAATCCGTTGACCAGCTGAGTGAAGGCGAGCAGGGCGTTGTGGTGCTCGACCGCACGCCGTTCTACGCCGAGTCCGGTGGCCAGGTCGGTGACAGCGGCTTCCTGCAGGCGGGTGCTGCACGCTTCGACGTGCGTGATACCACCAAGACCGGCGGCGCCTTCCTGCACCACGGCGTGGTCGCCAGCGGTGCGCTGCTGATCGGTTCGCCCGTCGAGGCCAAGGTCGATGCCGACGTACAGCACGCCACCTCGTTGAATCACTCCGCCACCCACCTGCTGCACGAAGCACTGCGCCAGGTACTGGGCGAGCATGTACAGCAGAAGGGCTCGCTGGTCGACAGCCAGCGCCTGCGTTTCGACTTCAGCCACTTCGAAGCGGTGAAGCCGGAGCAGATCAAGCAGCTGGAAGACATCGTCAACCGCGAGATTCGCAAGAACACCCCGGTTGAAACCGAACTGACCGACATCGAAACTGCCAAGGCCAAAGGCGCAATGGCGCTGTTCGGGGAGAAATACGGCGACACCGTGCGTGTGCTGAGCATGGGCGGTGATTTTTCGGTGGAATTGTGCGGCGGTATCCACGCCAAGCGCACCGGTGACATCAGCCTGTTCAAGATCATCAGCGAAGGCGGCGTAGCCTCTGGTGTGCGCCGTATCGAAGCCGTAACCGGTGCCGCTGCGCTGGCTTACCTGAACGCTGCCGAAGAGCAGGTCAAGGAAGCCGCACAACTGGTCAAGGGTAACCGCGACAACCTGATCGACAAGCTGTCGGCTGTGCTTGAGCGCAACCGCCAGCTGGAGAAGCAGCTGGAACAGCTGCAGGCCAAGGCCGCCAGCGCCGCCGGGGACGATCTCTCCAACGCGGCCGTTGAGGTCAAGGGTGCCAAGGTCCTCGCCGCCCGCCTGGATGGGCAGGATGGCAAGGCCCTGCTGGCCCTGGTCGATCAGCTGAAGAACAAGCTCGGCCACGCAGTGATCCTGCTGGGCAGCGAGCATGAGGGCAAGGTTGTGCTGGTGGCCGGCGTGACCAAGGACCTCTCCAGCCAACTCAAGGCTGGCGATCTGATGAAACAAGCCGCTGCGGCGGTGGGTGGCAAGGGCGGCGGCCGTCCGGACATGGCCCAGGGTGGTGGCGTCGACGTCGCTGCCCTGGACCAGGCCCTGGCGCTGGCCGTGCCATTCGCAGAGCAGGGACTTTGAGATGAGGGGGTGGAGGGTCTAGTGGCCACACAGGCCACTCCCGTCCACCCCTTCATGTTGGATTGTTTTTTGGGGCCCTGTATGGGCTGAGGCACCATTGAAATGGCGTTGATCGTACAGAAATTTGGCGGCACCTCTGTCGGTTCCATCGAGCGGATCGAGCAGGTAGCCGAAAAGGTCAAGAAACACCGTGAAGCGGGCGACGACCTGGTGGTTGTGCTGTCGGCCATGAGCGGTGAAACCAATCGCCTGATCGACTTGGCCAAGCAGATCACCGATCAGCCGGTTCCTCGTGAACTGGACGTGATCGTGTCGACGGGTGAGCAGGTCACCATTGCCCTGCTGACCATGGCCTTGATCAAGCGTGGTGTGCCAGCGGTGTCCTACACCGGCAACCAGGTGCGTATTCTCACCGACAGCTCGCACAACAAGGCGCGCATTCTGCAAATCGACGACCAGAAGATTCGTGCCGACCTCAAGGAAGGTCGCGTGGTCGTGGTTGCAGGCTTCCAGGGTGTCGACGAGCACGGCAGCATCACTACCCTGGGTCGTGGTGGCTCTGATACCACCGGCGTGGCCCTGGCGGCAGCGCTGAAGGCTGATGAGTGCCAGATCTACACTGATGTTGATGGCGTCTACACCACCGACCCGCGCGTCGTGCCACAGGCTCGTCGCCTGGAGAAGATCACCTTCGAAGAGATGCTGGAAATGGCCAGCCTCGGTTCCAAGGTGCTGCAGATCCGTTCGGTGGAGTTCGCCGGCAAGTACAACGTTCCGCTGCGCGTGCTGCACAGCTTCAAGGAGGGTCCGGGTACCCTCATTACCATTGATGAAGAGGAATCCATGGAACAGCCGATCATTTCCGGTATCGCCTTCAACCGTGATGAAGCAAAGCTGACCATTCGCGGCGTGCCGGATACCCCGGGCGTGGCCTTCAAGATCCTCGGCCCGATCAGCGCTTCGAACATCGAAGTCGACATGATCGTGCAGAACGTTGCTCACGATAACACCACCGACTTCACCTTCACCGTGCACCGCAATGAGTACGAGAAGGCGCAGAGCGTGCTGGAAAACACTGCGCGCGAAATCGGTGCCCGTGAAGTGATCGGCGACACCAAGATCGCCAAGGTCTCGATCGTTGGCGTCGGCATGCGTTCGCACGCCGGTGTTGCCAGCTGCATGTTCGAAGCCCTGGCCAAGGAGAGCATCAACATCCAGATGATCTCCACTTCCGAGATCAAGGTTTCGGTGGTGCTCGAAGAGAAGTACCTGGAGCTGGCCGTGCGCGCGCTGCATACCGCGTTCGATCTGGATGCTCCTGCCCGACAGGGCGAGTAAGGCGCTGCCTGGAAGGGCGCGGCTTGCCGCGCCCTTCGCGTTTCTGCTCGCCGCGCAGGCCCTGTCCTGCCCTGTGCGGCGAGTAACCGGGGCCATGGTCGTCGTCCGCGACCCGGCCCGATATCCAAGACTGTTACCCCTGAATGTTTTGCGTAAGGAGAAAGCTATGTTGATTCTGACTCGTCGGTGCGCCGAGAGCCTGATCATTGGAGACGGCGAGATCACCGTGACGGTGCTTGGCGTCAAAGGCAACCAGGTGCGTATTGGCGTGAGCGCCCCGAAAGAAGTGGCAGTTCACCGCGAGGAAATCTACCTGCGGATCAAGAAGGAGAAGGATGAAGAGCCAAGCCTTTAATTTTTTTGAAGTTTTTTTCAAAAAAAGGGTTGCAAAGGTGAAAGAGGTTCTTTAATATTCGCCTCGTGTTGCGGTGAGGTGGCCGAGTGGCCGAAGGCGCTCCCCTGCTAAGGGAGTATACCTCATAAGGGTATCGGGGGTTCGAATCCCCCCTTCACCGCCATTATTTGCGTAGGGCGCTGTAAACGGTAGGAACGCTAAGTAGTTGTTTTATAACGAAAAGATTCTTGCAAAAATGTTTCAGCGACCTATAATGCGCGGCAAGACACGGACTCATAGCTCAGCTGGATAGAGTACTCGGCTACGAACCGAGCGGTCGCAGGTTCGAATCCTGCTGAGTCCGCCACTTTTGAAGTGGCTTTGTTTGCAAGGCTGCTTCAATCAACCAGCGGTATCTGGTCTAAAACTGCCAATTGCGGACTCATAGCTCAGCTGGATAGAGTACTCGGCTACGAACCGAGCGGTCGCAGGTTCGAATCCTGCTGAGTCCGCCACTTTCTTGAAGTGGTTCTGCTTGCAAAGCCATTTCAGTCAACCAGCGGTAATCTGGTTTAAAACTGCCAATCGCGGACTCATAGCTCAGCTGGATAGAGTACTCGGCTACGAACCGAGCGGTCGCAGGTTCGAATCCTGCTGAGTCCGCCACTTTCTTGAAGTGGTTCTGCTTGCAAAGCCATTTCAGTAAGCCAGTGGTAACCTGGTCTAAAACTACCATCACGGACTCATAGCTCAGCTGGATAGAGTACTCGGCTACGAACCGAGCGGTCGCAGGTTCGAATCCTGCTGAGTCCGCCATACCCCATCAGAAAGCCCGCTCAATAGAGCGGGCTTTTTGTTTGTGCGCCAATGAATTCTTGAGCCTGTCGATCTACGCTCTTCTGTAATGATTGCGGTGTAGTCTTGAGCCGCTGAGCGGCCTCAAAAATCAAATGTGCTTTCCCATCCACAACAACCGTCGCACTGATAGCTTCACGCGTTGTCCCAGCTTTATCGCGCAAACGATTGTTCTGGCCAAAAATTTAAGCGATCTGACAGCTTTAGCAGTGTATGATTGCGCCCGTCAGCCCCGCCGGGGCTTGTGGAAAACCACCATGGACTTACCCAGTAGTTACTCGCTAACACGATTCATACAGAAAGATCTGACCGATTGATTCCCTCGGCGTGCTCCGCTGCTGGGAGTGGAGTTCGCCTATGACCGAAGTAGAAGTTAAAAAAGCGCAAGAAAGCCTGCAGGATCGCCTGGCCCAGGTGGTCGAACTGCTGCAGCGTCAGCGCATGGTCGAAGACCTGACCCATCGCCAGGAAGGCGCGCACAATGACCTGGTGGAAAACCTGGTCCACCGCCAGAACCTCGTCGAGCTGCAGCGCAAGCTCGATGACCTGCACCCCGCCGACATCGCCTACATCCTCGAAGCCTTGCCCCTGGAAGATCGCCTGACGGTCTGGCAGCTGGTGCGCTCGGAGCGCGATGGCGACATCCTGCTGGAAGTTTCCGATTCGGTTCGCCAATCGCTGATCGCCGACATGGACGATCACGAGCTGCTGGCTGCCGCCAAGGAGATGGACGCCGACGAACTGGCCGACCTCGCCCCAGAGCTGCCGCGTGACGTTGTTCACGAGCTGATGGAAACCCTCGATGCCCAGCAACGCGAGCGGGTGCGTTCGGCGCTGAGCTACGACGAGGAGCAGGTCGGTGCGCTGATGGACTTCGAGATGGTCACCATCCGCGAAGACGTCAGCCTGGAAGTGGTGCTGCGCTACCTGCGCCGCCTGAAAGAATTGCCGAACCACACCGACAAGTTGTTCGTGGTCGATTACGACGGCATCCTCAAGGGGGTATTGCCGATCAAGCGCCTGCTGGTCAACGACCCGGAGAAGAAGGTGGCGGAGGTCATGGCGACCGACCCTGTCTCCTTCCAGCCCGAGGAAGATGCCTACGATGCAGCGCAGGCTTTCGAGCGTTATGACCTGGTATCCGCCCCGGTGGTGGACAAGAGCGAACGCCTGATCGGCCGTCTGACCATCGACGAAATGGTTGACCTGATTCGTGAGGAAAGCGAGAGCGAAGTCCTCAACATGGCGGGTCTGCGTGAAGAGGAAGATATTTTCGCCTCGGTCTGGCGTTCGTTCCGCAACCGTTGGGCGTGGCTGGCCATCAACCTGATTACCGCGTTCGTTGCTTCGCGAGTGATCGGGTTGTTCGAAGGTTCGATTGAAAAGCTGGTGGCGTTGGCTGCGCTGATGCCGATCGTTGCGGGTATTGGTGGCAACTCTGGTAACCAGACCATCACCATGATCGTCCGCGCCATGGCCCTGGACCAAGTGTCGCCAGGCAATACCAGCCGCTTGATGCGCAAGGAATTGGCGGTGTCGCTGATCAACGGCCTGGTTTGGGGCGGAGTGATTGGTGCGGTGGCTTTCTGGCTGTATGGCAGCTGGTCGCTGGGGGTGGTGATGACTGCAGCGATGACCTTGAACTTGTTGTTGGCAGCGCTGATGGGCGTGCTGATCCCGATGACATTGGCCCGCCTGGGGCGCGACCCTGCGATGGGGGCGAGCGTGATGATCACTGCTGTGACCGACAGCGGTGGTTTCTTCATCTTCCTGGGGCTGGCGACGCTGTTCCTGTTGTAAGCCGATCCTCCCTGTGGGAGCGTCCCGCAGGGAAATGCCTTTGCTGCCAATCAGTCATCCACAAAAAAGCCAGCTTACGCTGGCTTTTTTGTGTTCGCTGCAGGCCTCAGGAAGCGTCTGCGGCCATTTCCACATCGTGAGCGATGAGGGCGACCAGGGCGTTCTGCTGGCGGTGGGACAGTTGGCGGAAACGCTGCAGCAACTCGCGCTCATGCAGGGACAGCTCGGGGCTGTCCAGGCGCATGCTCAGTTCATCACCCAGCGCACCTTCCTGGATAAGGCTCTGCTCCAGGCGTGCAATGATCTCGGAGTTCATGCTGCGGTGGTGGTTGCGCGCTACCTCGGCAATGCGCTCACGCATTCCGTCTGGCAGGCGGACGACGAACTTGTCAGCGGTGCGGCTCGAATAAATAGCCTGTTTCATTGGGCGCATATAAATTGACCAGAGTTTGGTTCAGGGGAAGCGGTTCTCAAATTGGCCGCACGGGATGGAAGTACGACCGTGGCGACGACAAAATGTTCAACCGCCAGTGAAAAATGGATGCTCATCTTGCCTCATGGTCGCCGTTTGCTTGGCGTCAATTATGTGACAAATAGTGAGCCGGATAAAGGCTTTATGCCAGTACCAATTATCAGAAATGAGCACTGGTTTGAAAAGTTTTACATGCTCTGGCTAGCCTGGCCGTCAGTCTTTTGCCGTCAATAATCGGTAAAACGCAGAAAAATGCCCAGAAAAGCCCTAGAATGCGCCGGTTCTCTCCATAGAGCATAGTGGCTATGCAACATGACGCAAGCGACCGCCGATCAGGGACGGGCCGGTTGATATTTCTGGTTGGGCCGTCGGGTTCCGGGAAAGACTCCCTGATCGACGCTTCGCGTGAGCAACTGGCCCTCGCCGGGGTAGAAATTGCCCGCCGGGTCATCACCCGTTCGGCCGAAGCCAAAGGCGAAGCTGCCCAAGGGGTCACGCCTGAGCAGTTTGATACCTTGCGTGCGCAGGGTGCGTTTGCCATGCACTGGCGGGCCAATGGCCTGGACTATGGCATACCCCGGCAGGTGGACCAGTGGTTGGCGGCGGGGAGGGCAGTGCTGGTGAATGGCTCGCGGGCTTATCTGCCAGAAGCCCGTCAGCGCTACCCGGATTTGTTGGCCGTGTTGGTCGAGGTCAAGCCTGAGGTGCTGCGCCAGCGCTTGCTGGCCCGGGGCCGGGAAACTGCAGAAGAAGTGGAGCAGCGCCTGGCGCGCAGCGCACGCTTGCAAGCTGCAGCCGACCCGTCGGTACATGTGCTGGATAATTCTTCCACACTGGAGGCGGCGGTCGCCGCATTTGTTTCGCTGCTTCGCCATCAGGGCGTGCTACCACGGGGATAGCAGCGGCAGAAAAGGATTACGCGAAAAAGCCCAGTTGAGGCATGACAAACGCCAGCATGCTGGTTAACATGCTGGCCATCCCGCTGTGCAGCGCTCGCTGCCGGTCGTAGCGTCTCAGTAGCTCAATTGGATAGAGCATCCCCCTCCTAAGGGGAAGGTTGCAGGTTCAATTCCTGCCTGGGACGCCATTCTCGTCATTCCCATTATTGTCTCCGTCGCCTTTGTCGCCGTCGTGCTGCTGTTGACAGCACCTGCGCTTGGCCAGCGCTGTCATGCATCACGTTCGTGGGCTAACGCCGCGCTTGGGGCCAGCCGCTGACGCATCAGGAAGTACCCCGCCACCACCAGCAGTACCGTCAGCACCGTGAACCAGAATTGGAAACGCGATGCCGGGTCGAACGCCTGGGTGCCGATGACTGCCAGCAAGGCGAACAGCGCAATGATATTGGTGTAGGGGAACAGCCAGGCACGGAAGGCGTTTGGGGCGACCGCTTCGTGGCGGGTTTTCCTGCGCATGGCCACGTGGGCGATGATGATGAAGATCCATACGACCATGACCAGGCTGCCGGTACTCTTGGCCAAGGTCATGAACAGGTCGCCGCCACTGACAAAGTGCACGGTCAGGATCATCGTGCAGATCGACAGGCTCAGCAGCAGTGCATTGATCGGTACGCCCTTGGCACTGGTGCGTGAGAACAGCTTGGGCGCGTGACCGCGCTGGCTCAGCGAGAACAGCATGCGCGAGTTGGAGAACATGAACGAGTTCATCACCGACATGAACGAGACGAACAGCACCAGTTTCATGGCCACTGCAGCACCACCGAACCCGGCCAGGCTGAACAGCGAAACATAGGGCGAGGCCAGGTTGGCCTTGTCGGTCCAGGGCAGGCAAAGGATCAGGATCGACACAGAGCCTACGTAGAACAGCATCACCCGCAGGATCACGCTCTTGATCGCACGGATCACGTTCTGTCGCGGGTTCTCTGACTCACCCGCGGCCACAGCGGCAATTTCGCTGCCGCCCAGGGAGAAAATCACCACGATAACGCCGGCCATCACCGGTGACAGGCCGTTGGGCATGAAGCCGTCATGGGCGGTGAGGTTGATCAGGCCGGGGGCGGGAATCTCACTGTGCAGGCCGAGCAGGATCGAGACGCCCAGCAGCATGAAGATGAGGATGGTGGCGACCTTCATCGCGGCCAGCCAATACTCGACTTCGGCAAACGAACGCACCGAGTAGGCGTTGCTGGCCATGAGTGTCACCAGCATCAGGAAGGCACCTGCCCAGATCGGTAGCCAGGGCAGGAAGTCATGCAGGATGGCGCCCAGCAGTACCGCTTCCAGGGTGATGGTCATCATCGACTTGAACCAGTACAGCCAGCCGACCGCAAACCCTGCCCAGTCACCGAGGTAGGTGTTGGCGTAGGTCGAGAACGACCCTGCATCCGGGTTGCGGCAGGCCATTTCGCCCAGCATGAACATGACCAGGGTGACCACCAGGCCACCAATGAAATACGACAGTATGGCCGCGGGCCCTGCCGATGCGATCAGTGAGCCCGAGCCCATGAACAGCCCTGCACCGATCACCCCACCCAGCGCGATCATGGTGATATGCCGCTGCTTGAGGCTTTGCTTCAAACCGTGTGATTGCATTTCCTTGTCCTCTCTTATTTTAGGAGGGATCCGACATCGTCCCCCTACGCAGGCATCGTCATGCGCCTGCGTCCACGCGTGGCAAATAGCTACCAGCCTGCCACCCTGGACAATAAGGCCAAGGACCTCAAACGAATTCTCTGCACAACATCCTGCCGATTTTTCCTGAGACCAGTCATGGCGCCGGCAGCGTTGCAGTTGACGAAGCCATGCACCACCTGAACATCGACGCCACCGCACGCCTTCAAACCGCTCAGGCTGGGGCGCCTTGGACGAACCGCGGCGCTCTCCTTACCGGCCGCTGGCATTCCCTCACACCGGGCTTGCCGCTTGTTGCTCTTCATCCACGCCGCCGTCCACCTTGGCGACCTGCTCTTGCGCTTTCTCCTCGATCTTGCGCTTGATGTCTTCTTTCATGCGCTGGGCGATCAACTCGTCGACCTTTGCTTTCATTTCGGGCGGCAGGGCGTCGTACTCTTCTTCGGTCAAGCCTATTTCACGCAGCAGTTTTTCCTTGATCATCTCGCCGGGCGACTTGGACATGAAGTCATGAAATTCCTGCCGGGCAGTCTTGGACGGCAGGGGTTCTCCGATGACCGGCTCGGTGGTCGCAGAACCCAGGTTTTGCAGCATCACCTTGAATTTGGCAAAGGCTTCTGCACGAGCATCCTCTGCGTTTTGCTGAGCGGTGCTGCCTCCATTCTGCTGTTGGCTCGCCGTGTTGGCGGTGGATATTGGCGTGCGGACCGGTGCAATCTGGGCCACTGCCTGCTCATCGCTGGTGGACCGAGGCTGATGGAGCGTAGGCTGCCAGCTGACGCCGTTAGGGGCGATTATCATGTTTCCTCCTTGGAAATCTCGTTGGCAGGTACCAAGCGCAAAAGCCATGCCAGCGCTGTGCCGGTCGAAATCAGGGCGTTGGCACTATTTCGGTTGCACGCGGGTGGGCATATGCTTGCCCGTGATAGGCATCATCTTGCCGCTCGCGGCAATCAACACCACTGTCGGCAGCCCCTTGATCGGAGCGCAGTTGCTGGGCATCAGGGAGAGCGTCCATGAGTCAAGACACCAGGCCGGTACCTGCCGGCTTCAGTGAACAGCAGTTGCACACCTTGTTCGATTTGATCAGCGACGGCATCTGGGACTGGAATGCCAATACCGGCTACGTTTATCGCAACCCGGGCTGGTACAACATGCTGGGTTATGCCAGCCACTCCATGGCCAACTCGGTATTTACCTGGGAAAGCGTGATCCATCCCGAAGACTACCCCCGGGTAATGGCCCATTTCGAGGCCTATATCAATCAGCGCAACGAGCGCTACCGCATTGAATACCGTTGCCGTTGTCAGGACGGCAGCTACATCTGGATCGAAGACAGCGGCTACGTCATCGCGCATAACGAGGACGGTTCCGTGGCACGCATGCTGGGTGCGCATCGCAATATCGACGCTGGCAAGCGCTTGGTGACGCAACTGGAACAGAAGAACCAGTCGCTGGAATTTCAGGTGGCCGAACGCACCCGTGAGTTGTCCTGGGTGAACCAGCAGTTGCAGCGGCAACTGGACGAAAACCGTGAATTGGCCGAACGCGATGCGTTGACCCGTGTCGCCAACCGTTACCGGCTGGAGAGCGCGTTGCAGCGGGAGTGCCAGCGCGCCCAGCGCTTCCGCCAGCCGTTGTCGCTGATCGCCATGGACATGGATGATTTCAAGCCGATCAACGACCGCTACGGTCACGCCCGTGGCGATGCGGCACTGGTCCGGGTGGCCGAAAGCCTGCGCACCTGCTTGCGCGAACTGGACCTGCTGGCGCGCTGGGGCGGCGACGAGTTCGTCATCGTGCTGCCGCAGACCGCGCTGGGGGAGGCGCTGGATGTGGCGGCGCGCTTGCGCCAGGTGCTGGAGCAGGTGGAGCCGGTGGGTGATTGCCGGCTGACCATGAGCTATGGCGTGGTGCAATGGCTGGAAGGGGAGGACCAGCACGCGCTGCTGGCGCGTGCCGACAAGGCGCTCTACAGGGCCAAGGGTACAGGCAAGAACGCAATTGCCGAGTAGCTAGTGTGGTGTTTCACAAATAACGACCATAATTCGCGGCGCTTTTTGCGCTCATGCGGCGTTGTCGCT
Organism: Pseudomonas sp. CIP-10; assembly: GCF_020911845.1. Lineage (NCBI taxonomy): Bacteria > Pseudomonadati > Pseudomonadota > Gammaproteobacteria > Pseudomonadales > Pseudomonadaceae > Pseudomonas > Pseudomonas sp. CIP-10. The sequence goes on from NZ_CP087160.1 coordinate 1,629,104, forward strand.
CCTCGCCGTAGCTGGGCTACGACTCGTCGCGACGCCTTGCCTGAGCGCAAAAATCGCTCGCGAGTTATTGGCCGTATTTGCAAAACACCACACTAGCCCCTCAAAGAGCGCGCTGTTTTCTGAAGGCTTAGATGGCCTGAATGAAAAAAGACCCGCAGCGCCTCTCGGCGCAGCGGGCCAAATCGGCCTCGGCCGCTTCAGTGTCAGATATGCAAGGCGTGGCCCAGGGCGCGCAGTGCGGCTTCCTGTACCGCTTCACCCAGCGTGGGGTGGGCATGAATGGTGCCGGCCACATCTTCCAGGCACGCGCCCATCTCCAGCGATTGGGCAAACGCTGTGGACAGTTCGGAAACCGCCACGCCAACCGCCTGCCAACCCACGATCAGGTGGTTGTCACGGCGCGCCACCACCCGCACGAAACCGCTTTTCGACTCCAGGCTCATGGCCCGGCCATTGGCGGCAAACGGGAACTGCGCGACGATGCAGTCCAGGCCCTGCTGGCTGGCTTGTTCCGGTGTCTTGCCGACCACCACCACTTCCGGGTCGGTAAAGCACACGGCGGCAATCGCTGCCGGCTCGAAGCGTCGGGCCTTGCCGGCGATGATTTCGGCGACCATCTCGCCTTGGGCCATGGCCCGGTGCGCCAGCATCGGTTCGCCAGCGACGTCGCCGATGGCCCAGACGTTGTGCATGCTGGTATGACAGCGCTCGTCGATGGCAATGGCGGCGCCGTTCATCTTCAGGTCCAGGCATTCCAGGTTGAAGCCTTTGGTGCGTGGCCGGCGGCCCACGGCCACCAGTACCTGGTCGGCCTCCAGGCGCAGTTGCCCACCCTTGCCGTCGCTGGCCAGCAGGCAGCCATTTTCGTAGCCCTCGACGCTGTGGCCCAGGTGCAACGCTATGCCCAGTTTCTTCAGCGACTCGGCCACCGGGGCGGTCAATTCGCTGTCGTAGGTCGGCAGGATGCGTTCGCGCGCTTCCACCACACTCACCTGTGCACCCAGCTTGCGATAGGCAATGCCCAGTTCCAGGCCGATATAGCCACCGCCGACCACCACCAGGTGTTGCGGCAGGGCTTTCGGCGCCAGGGCTTCGGTCGAGGAAATCACCGGGCCACCCAGCGGCAGCATCGGCAGTTCGACACTGCTGGAACCGGTCGCCAGCAACAGATGCTCGCACTGGATACGCTGGCCATCGACCTCGACCTGCTTGCCGTCCAGTACCTTGGCCCAGCCATGCACTACTTTCACCCCGTGCTTTTTCAGCAGGGCGGCAACACCGGTGGTCAGGCGGTCGACAATGCCGTCCTTCCAGGTGACGCTCTGGCCGATGTCCAGGCGCGGCGAAGCCACGCTGATGCCCAGCGGCGAGGGTTCGGTAAAGCGCGAGGCCTGGTGAAACTGCTCGGCCACGTGGATCAGCGCCTTGGACGGGATGCAGCCGATGTTCAGGCAGGTGCCGCCCAGTGCCTGGCCTTCCACCAGTACGGTAGGAATGCCCAGTTGCCCGGCGCGGATGGCTGCTACATAGCCGCCAGGGCCGCCGCCGATGATCAACAGGGTAGTCTGGATAATCTGTTGCATGCTCACTCCACGAACAGGCAGGCGGGTTGTTCGAGCAGGCCACGCACGGCCTGGATGAACAGGGCGGCGTCCATGCCATCGACCACGCGATGGTCGAACGAGCTGGACAGGTTCATCATCTTGCGCACGACGATCTGGCCGTCGATCACCACTGGCCGTTCGACCATGCGGTTGACCCCGACGATTGCCACTTCCGGGGTGTTGACCACCGGCGTGCTGACAATGCCACCCAAGGCGCCAAGGCTGGTCAGGGTGATGGTCGAGCCGGACAGCTCTTCACGGCTGGCCTTGTTGTTACGTGCAGCGTTGGCCAGGCGCGAAATCTCGCCGGCATTGGCCCACAGGCTGCCCGCTTCGGCGTGGCGCAGCACGGGTACCATCAGGCCGTTGTCACCCTGGGTGGCAATACCCACATGCACCGCGCCATGGCGGGTGATGATCTGCGCTTCGTCGTCGTAGGTCGCGTTGATCTGCGGGAAGTCACGCAGCGCTACGACCAGGGCGCGCACCAGGAATGGCAGCAAGGTCAGCTTGCCGCGGCTGTCGCCGTGCTTGCTGTTGAGTTGCTGGCGCAGGGCTTCCAGGGCGGTGACGTCGATTTCCTCGACATAACTGAAGTGCGCGACCCGGCGTTTGGCGTCCTGCATGCGCTGGGCGATCTTGCGGCGCAGGCCGATCACTGGCACCTGTTCGCTGTCGGTGCGCTTGGCATAACCATCAGGTGCTTGCCCGGCATTGCTTTGCGGCTTGCTCATGAAGGCGTCGAGGTCTTCGTGCAGAATGCGCCCGGCCGGGCCGCTACCATGCACATAACGCAGTTCGATACCGGCGTCCAGGGCGCGTTTGCGCACGGCCGGCGAGGCCAGCGGCTTGTCGCCCGGCTGGCGCGGCACGATGGGCGCAGCTTCGTGGTTGACGGGCGCCTGGTACACGGCGGGTTTTACGTCTTTCTGCGGTTCCGGCTTGGCTGCAGTGGGGACCGCCGGGGCCTCTACCGGTTTTGGCTGAGGCACATCCACATGGTTGCCACTGCCTTCCACTTCGATGCGGATCAGTTCGCTACCGACCGCCATCACTTCCCCGGGCTGGCCACCCAGGGCCAACACCTTGCCGCTGACCGGCGAGGGGATTTCCACGGTGGCCTTGTCGGTCATGACGTCGGCCACCACCTGGTCCTCGGCGATGATGTCGCCGACCTTGACGAACCATTCCACCAACTCGACCTGCGCGATGCCTTCGCCAATGTCCGGCATCTTGATGACGTGCGTGCCCATTCAGACCTCCATGACCTTTTTCAGTGCCGCACCTACCCGCGAAGGGCCTGGGAAGTAAGCCCATTCCTGTGCGTGAGGGTAGGGGGTGTCCCAGCCGGTGACGCGCTCGATCGGCGCCTCCAGGTGGTGGAAGCAGTGCTCCTGCACCAGCGACACCAGCTCGGCACCGAAGCCGCAGGTGCGGGTGGCCTCGTGCACCACCACGCAACGGCCGGTCTTTTTCACCGACTCGACGATGGTGTCCAGGTCCAGCGGCCACAGGCTGCGCAGGTCGATCACTTCGGCATCGACGCCGCTTTCTTCGGCGGCCACCTGGGCCACGTACACCGTGGTGCCGTAGGTCAGCACGGTCACGTCATTGCCAGGGCGGGTAATGGCGGCCTTGTCCAGCGGTACGGTGTAATAACCGTCGGGCACGGCGCTGTGCGGGTGCTTCGACCACGGTGTTACCGGGCGGTCGTGGTGGCCATCGAACGGGCCGTTGTACAGGCGTTTGGGCTCCAGGAAGATTACCGGGTCGTCGCATTCGATCGAGGCAATCAGCAGGCCTTTGGCGTCATAAGGGTTGGACGGCATCACGGTGCGCAGGCCGCACACCTGGGTGAACATCGCTTCCGGGCTCTGGCTGTGAGTCTGGCCGCCATAGATGCCGCCGCCGCAAGGCATGCGCAGGGTCAGCGGGGCAATGAACTCGCCGGCCGACCGGTAACGCAGGCGTGCCAGCTCGGAGACGATCTGGTCGGAGGCCGGGTAGAAGTAGTCGGCGAACTGGATCTCCACCACCGGGCGCAGGCCATAGGCACCCATGCCCACGGCGGTACCGACGATGCCGCTCTCGGAGATTGGCGCGTCGAACACGCGCGATTTGCCGTACTTGTTCTGCAGGCCTTCGGTGCAGCGGAACACGCCGCCGAAGTAACCGACGTCCTGGCCGTACACCACCACATTGTCGTCGCGCTCAAGCATGACATCCATGGCCGAGCGCAGGGCCTGGATCATGGTCATGGTAGTGGTGGCCATGGCGGTTTCCGGGTTGATGCTGTTGTTGTGGTCGTTCATCTCAAACCCCCAGTTCCTGGCGTTGACGGCGCAGGTGTTCGGGCATCTCCTTGTACACATCCTCGAACATCGAGGCGGCGCTCGGGATGTGCCCGTTGGCCAGGGTGCCGTACTGCTCGGCTTCTTTCTGTGCGGCAATCACCGCAGCTTCGAGCTCGGCCGTGACGGCCTGGTGTTCTTCCTCGGACCAGTGGCCGATCTTGATCAGGTGCTGCTTCAGGCGGGCGATCGGGTCACCCAGCGGGAAGTGGCTCCAGTCGTCGGCAGGGCGGTACTTGGAGGGGTCGTCCGACGTCGAGTGCGGGCCGGCACGGTAGGTGACCCACTCGATCAGGCTTGGGCCCAGGCCGCGGCGGGCGCGCTCGGCCGCCCAGCGCGAGGCGGCGTACACGGCGACGAAGTCGTTGCCGTCAACCCGCAGCGAAGCAATACCGCAACCCACGCCACGGCCGGCAAAGGTGGTCGACTCGCCACCGGCGATGGCCTGGAAGGTGGAAATGGCCCACTGGTTGTTGACCACGTTGAGGATGACCGGGGCGCGGTATACGTGGGCAAAGGTAAGGGCGGTGTGGAAGTCTGACTCGGCAGTAGCGCCGTCACCGATCCATGCCGAGGCGATCTTGGTATCGCCCTTGATCGCCGATGCCATGGCCCAGCCGACCGCCTGTACGAACTGGGTCGCCAGGTTGCCGCTGATGGTGAAGAAGCCAGCTTCGCGCACCGAGTACATGATCGGCAACTGGCGGCCCTTGAGGGGGTCGCGCTCGTTGGACAGCAGTTGGCAGATCATCTCGACCAGCGACACGTCGCGGGCCATCAGGATGCTTTGCTGGCGGTAGGTCGGGAAGCACATGTCGGTGCGGTTCAGCGCCAGCGCCTGGCCGCTGCCGATGGCTTCTTCGCCCAGGCTTTGCATGTAGAAGGACATCTTCTTCTGGCGCTGGGCAACCACCATGCGGCTGTCGAAGATCCGCGTCTTGAGCATGGCGCGCATGCCTTGACGAAGGATCTGCGGGTCAATGTCTTCGGCCCAGGGGCCTTGCGCGTCGCCTTGCTCGTCGAGCACGCGGACCAGGCTGTAGGACAGGTCGGCAGTGTCGGCAGCATCGACATCGATCGCGGGTTTACGGGCTTGACCTGCATCGTTGAGGCGCAGGTAGGAAAAATCGGTCTGGCAGCCTGGCCGGCCGGTGGGCTCGGGCACATGCAAACGCAGGGGGGCGTACTCGTTCATGCTTTTTACGCTCGCTCGGGTATTTGTTTTTGTGAGCTCTGAAGCGGCCGCCGCTGAGTACCGGCTTGTGACTGGTAAGTCAGCGTCACCTACATCTTAGTGGCCCGGCAGGAGAATTTTTCTCTCAAGTTGATTGCCTTTGCTGAGCGGGGCAGATAAACATTCCGCATAAACACAAAAAACCGGTGATTTTGTCTTATGCGCAAACTCGATCGTACCGATATCGGCATTCTCAACAGCCTGCAAGAGAACGCCCGCATCACCAATGCCGAGCTGGCACGCTCGGTGAACCTGTCGCCCACGCCTTGTTTCAACCGGGTGCGGGCCATGGAAGAGCTGGGGGTGATCCGCCAGCAGGTGACCTTGCTGTCGCCTGAGGTGCTGGGGCTGGATGTGAATGTGTTTATCCATGTCAGCCTGGAAAAACAGGTGGAGCAGTCGTTGCATCGGTTTGAAGAAGAGATCGCCGAGCGGCCCGAGGTGATGGAGTGCTACCTGATGACCGGGGACCCGGATTACCTGTTGCGGGTGCTGCTGCCGAGCATCCAGGCGCTGGAGCGGTTTCTCGATTACCTGACGCGCTTGCCGGGGGTGGCCAATATTCGTTCGAGTTTTGCCCTGAAGCAGGTGCGCTACAAGACGGCGTTGCCGTTGCCGGCCAATGGCATGACCTTGCGAGAGTAGGGGGGGGCTGTGCCGGCCTCTTCGCGGGTGAACCCGCTCCTACACGGGTCGCCCCCACCTGTAGGCGCGGGGTCACCCGCGAAGAGGCCGACACAGGCACCTATATAGGCTGCTTGATATTTTAAACACCCGCAGCCTATGTTGTTGTCAGCCTACAACAACAAGGACAAGCGTCATGAGCACCGCTCAGCTCCAGGGCATCGATGAAATCGAATGCGTCACCCCCGACCTCAACGGCGTCCCGCGCGGCAAGGTGATGACCGCCGACGGCTTCCTCGAAGGCCGTCGCCTGCAGATGGCCCGGGGTGTGCTGCTGCAGTGCATTATGGGCGGCTACCCAGCGGCGAAATTCTACGGCAGTGATGACGGCGACCTGGCACTGGTGGCCGAACCCAGTCAGGTCCACCGCCTGCCCTGGAGCAAGGACGGCCGCGCCTTGGCCATCTGCGATGCCAACGAGCTGGATGGCCGGCCCTCGGCACTGTCCACCCGGGGCCAGCTGAAGGCCGTGATAGCCCGCTATGCGGCACTGGGCCTGGCGCCGGTAGTGGCAACCGAGCTGGAGTTCTTCGTCTTTGCCCCCAACACCGACCCGCAGCAACCGTTCCTGCCGCCTGTAGGCAGCGATGGCCGCCGCGAGCTGGGCCATTCGGCGTTCAGTGTCAGTTCCAACAATGGCCTGCGCCCGTTCTTCAAGGAGGTGTACCACTGCATGGCCGCGCTCGGCCTGCCACGTGACACCTTCATGCACGAAATGGGTGTCAGCCAGTTCGAGATCAACCTGCTGCACGGCGACCCGCTGCTGTTGGCCGACCAGACCTTCCTGTTCAAGCACCTGCTCAAGGAAGTGGCGCTCAAGCACGGGCTGACCGTAGTCTGCATGGCCAAGCCGCTGGCGCGTACGCCCGGCAGTTCCATGCACATTCACCAGAGCCTGGTCGAGGCCGGCAGCGGGCGTAACGTGTTCAGTGACGAGCAGGGCCTGCCGACAGACACCTTCCACCACTTCATCGGTGGGTTGCAGGCGTGCATGGCCGACTTCACCGCCCTGTTCGCGCCCAACGTCAATTCCTACCAGCGCCTGTGCCACCCCTATGCCTCGCCGAACAATGCGTGCTGGTCCGAGGACAATCGCGCTGCTGGCTTGCGCATTCCGGCCAGTGCACCGGTCGCCCGACGGGTGGAGAACCGCCTGCCTGGCGCCGATGCCAACCCGTACCTGGCCATTGCTGCCAGCCTGGCCGCCGGGCTGCATGGCATCGAGCAGCGCTTGCAGCCATCGCCGGCCATCCAGGGCGAATTCGAAGTGCCCGAGCACCTGAGCCTGCCGTGCACGCTGCACGCGGCCCTTGAAAGGCTCAAGCGCGGCACGCTGGCGCGGGAACTGTTCGGCAGCGAGTTCATCGAAGGCTACATTGCCAGCAAGACCCTTGAGCTGAGCGATTTCTTCGACGAGATCACGCCGTGGGAGCGCCGGGTCCTGGCGGCACAGGCCTGAGCGCGACACAACCTGCACCGGGCACGCCCCCGCAGTGCCAAATAGCTGTCGGGGGCCTGCGCCAGGCGGTTTTTGCCTTTATGCTGCTAGCACCCAAAACTGCCACCTGACCAGGGAGCTCCACGGGACGTATGCGAAATGTATGGAAGCCGTTTCAGTCGTTGTATTTCGCCGCGCTGATGATGTTGATCGGCTCGGGCCTGCTCAGCACCTACCTGGCCCTGCGCCTGGCTGCCGACCACGTCGACAGCCTGTGGGTGGGTGCGTTGATGGCGGCCAACTACTTTGGTCTGGCGGTTGGCGGCAAGGTTGGCCACCGGCTGATAGGACGGGTAGGGCACATACGCGCCTATGCCACCTGTGCCGGTATCGTCGGCGCTGCGGTGCTCGGTCATGGCCTGACCAGTTGGCTGCCGGCCTGGGTCGGGCTGCGCATGATCGTCGGCCTGGGGATGATGTGCCAATACATGGTCATCGAGAGCTGGCTCAATGAGCAGGCCGATGTGAAACACCGGGGCGCGGTGTTCAGCGGCTACATGATTGCCTCGTACCTGGGGCTGGTGCTTGGCCAGTTGATTCTGGTGGTGCACCCGCAGCTCGGCCCTGAGTTGCTGATGCTGGTGGCGATGTGCTTTGCCCTGTGCCTGGTGCCCGTGGCGATGACCCGGCGTATTCACCCGGCGCCCTTGCGCCCGGCACCGATGGAGCCGAAGTTCTTCATCAAGCGCGTGCCGCAGTCGCTCAGTACGGTTTTGGGCTCGGGGCTGATTGTCGGCTCGTTCTACGGTCTGGCGCCTTTATATGCGTCAAGCCAGGGGATGAGTACCGAGCAGATTGGTCTGTTCATGGGTAGCTGCATTTTTGCCGGCCTGCTGGTGCAGTGGCCGCTGGGCTGGTTGTCTGACCGTTATGACCGGGCGGTGCTGATTCGGAGTGTGGCAGTGGGGCTGGCGCTGGCTGCTGCGCCATTGGCGATACTGCCCAGTGTGCCGCTGGAGTTGCTGTTCGGTATCGGCTTCCTGATCTCGTTGCTGCAGTTTTGCCTGTACCCGCTGGCGGTTGCCTTTTCCAATGACCACGTGGAAAGCGAGCGCCGGGTATCGCTGACGGCGATGCTGTTGGTGACCTACGGTGTGGGCGCATGCGTCGGCCCCCTGGCGGCTGGGGTTCTGATGAAAGTGCTGGGCGCGCAGATGCTGTATGCCTTCTTCGTATTCTTTGCCCTGGTGCTGGTCTGGCGTATTCGGCCGAAAGCGGTTACCGGCCTGCATCAGGTGCAGGACGCACCGCTGGGCCACGTGGCGATGCCGGCGGCCGGTTCGCCGTTGTCGGCGGCGCTGGACCCGCGGGTGGATGAGCAGACGGTGCAGGACGTGATGCAGGCGCCGGTGGCGGCTGAAGACACCGAGGATGAAGAGAAGGGCGCGCAGCAACAGGCGCCTGAACCTGAAGAGGTCAGCAAGTCGGTGTAGGAGCGGGTTTACCCGCGAAGAGGCCAGCCCAGCAGAAACACAAATGAAAACGCCACCTCAGCAGGTGGCGTTTTCTGTTTTACCGACCGACGATCAATAATCGTCCTTGTCGAACCGCCGCGCCTCACGCTGCAGCTGGTACACAAAACTCTCGATCTTGCGTTGAGCCTGCCCGCTCAGGTTGTGGAAGCGTACGCCGGCAAAGGTGGTGTTGATGCGCTCTTCATAGTGCAGATGACGCAGCTCGACCATGGTGTCCACCAGGCCCAGTGGGTTGCCCGCCTTGAAACGCTCATACACCTGGCCCAGTTGCAAACGGTCTTCGACATTGCCTTCAAAGCGCAGTTTGCAGCCAGTGGCCGAGATATCCAGCAGCTTGCCTCGCATGGCGCCGTTGCCCTTCAGGTGAGCACCGTCGAGGATGATGTCGACCAGCTGCGATAGCTTCAGCGCGGCGCGGAAGGCGTTGCGGCGCTGGTGATAGGTCATCTCTTGCGGCAGGGCGCCGCTGTAGCAACGGTGGCCGTCGACTTCGCTGATTTTCAGCGTGTGATCGCATTCCCAGGCGATGCGTACACCATCGTGGAAGCCTTCGACACGGAAGTGCTCGCCGTTCTCAATGAATTTCTCGCCGTCACGGGGGATCATCTCATCCAGTGCCAGGGTGTTGCTTTCGCGGTCCACGTGCACCACATAGCTCTGGAAGCGCTGGCTGCGGTCGTGGAAGGTGATGATCAGGGGGTCGTGGCTTTCCTGCAGCTGCCGCAAGTTGGCCGCAATCTCCAAGGGGGTGCTCAACACCTTGGGTGGTTGCGGGGCATCGGATTCATTGAACACAGCTTATCGTTCTCCAGGCAAAAGCGACACACGCAAGTAACGGCATTTTGCCACTATGTTCTGTGCCTTGATAGAAAAATCACACTTGGCTGAGCGCGCGCGGCTTGGCCAGCGGCGAGGTGCTGCCACGGCTGTCGTAGAGCGAAGGCGAGTCGCCGCCCTGAAGGATGCGAATCTGGTTGTTGGTGACGTGTTGCTGCACCTGGATGATCCGGCCATTGGTCTGGTTGACCTGCTGGCACTCGTCCATCAGTTGCGACAACATGTCGAGCCGCTGCAGCATCACATCACCATGGGGTGACTGCGCGGCTACAGCCTGCACGCCGGTGCGGTCGGCACTCAGGCCCAGGCTGCCGAGCAATTGGCTGCGGCGCTGGCCGTGCTGCTCGAGCAAGATGATCAACGACTGCTTACGCGCCAGGATTTGCTCCAGCAGCGGCATGTCGCGGCCATGCAGGGCGATTGCTTCCTTGTGCAGAAGGTCGAGCAGTTCCTGCATCGGGGCAATGTCATCTTCGATCAGTTGCAGCAAGGTGGTGTCGTGCATGGCTAACTCTTGGCTTTTCTGGCGTCCGTGAAGTCAGCGCGCCGTACGGTCAGCGCTGGGCTTCGAAATCAAGCAGTTTGCTGGCGACCCGGCCGGCATCGACCTGGTAGCTGCCGTCGGCGATTGCCTGCTTCAACTGGGCCACACGGGCGCTGTTGACCACGGGCTCGTCGCGCAGCTTGTCGCTGATTTTCTGCAACTGCTGTGCCTCCTGGCTGAGGTGTACCGCCTCTCCGCTGGCGCTGGTGTCTTTCACCGCTTCCTGGCTGGCTGCCGGTTTTTCGGCGCTGCCGGACGCGGTGTTGCCGCGCACGCCGCCCGTGACGGACGGAGAGTTATTCAAACGACTGAAGTCGATGACCATGATCAGAAACCTCTGGGTATTTGGACGCTTGCCTTGTTTTCGGCCAACCCGATATAAACTTTAGGCACAAATGCATTGCCGCCTGTCGGCAAGCCCGCGAACCCGTGTTCTGACACAGTTTAGGAAAAGCGGTTCCTCACTGCCAGCGCAATCTGGTGGCTGGCCTACATACTGACCTCGACTTGGCCCGGGCCGGTCACCCTGGCCTTGACCACGCGTTTTGAATTGAGGTTGCGTACCCGGATCTGCTCGCTCAGGCCGCCCTTGCTCAGGGCTTCGCCCGGCATGCGCACACTCAGGCTGCCACTGCGGGCAATGATCACCACCTGGTCACCCTTGCGCACTACCTCGGCCTGTTCCAGGTGTTGCGGGGTGAGCACCTGGTCGATCACCGTGGGGCGCAGCATCTTCATGCCCACCGCCTGGTCCAGCTCGGTCAGAAAGCCCTGGCCCAGGGTGCCGACATCGCGCTCGCGCAGGGCCACGTCACCTTCGCCGACCGTGTTGTCGCGCTTGAGCGGGCGGGTCACCACCACCACGTCGCGGAAAAGTCGCACGGTGGCCGGCACAAATACCGTCCACGGTGCTGCGCCGTTGCAACGTACCCGTACCGTCACCCGGCCCAGCGGCTGGGCCGGGCTTTCCAGTGAGGCGTCCAGCTGCTGGCTGCACAACGGCATGCGCAGGCGTGGGTCCAGCGGGTTGACCTGGATTTCATAGCGGCCGGCGGTCTGGGTAGTGGACAGATAATCTTCAACGGTGAATTCAAGAAACCCTTGGGTGACACCGATAAGCTGTTCAGGCAAGGTGAACGCGTTCGCCACCGTGCGAACGCCGGGCATCAGCAGGCACAGCGTGGCCAGCGGGCCAGTCAGCAGGCGTGTCAATCGTCGGGAAAATGTCGTTTTCGTGTGCATGACACTCAAAAAAGCAAAGCCCGTGCCGACTCGCTACCTGAGTTGCAACGAAAGGCTGAAACGTTAAGGAGTCTGGCATGGCGGGTGTTATGGATTCGGTCAACCAGCGCACGCAGCTGGTGGGGCAGAATCGCCTGGAATTGCTGCTGTTCCGCCTCAATGGCGAACAGCTTTACGGCATCAATGTGTTCAAGGTCAGGGAAGTACTGCAATGCCCTGCGCTGACCCTGCTGCCCAAGGCGCACCCTGTGGTGCGTGGCGTTGCCAATATTCGTGGGTCGACCATCCCGATCCTCGACTTGTCGATGGCCACCGGGTTGCGACCGCTGCAGGAAGACACACGCAACAGCTTCGTGATCATCACCGAGTACAACACCAAGACCCAAGGCTTCCTGGTGCATTCGGTGGAGCGCATCGTCAACATGAACTGGGAAGAGATCCATCCGCCACCCAAGGGTACTGGCCGTGATCACTACCTCACCGCGGTCACCCGGGTGGACAACCGCATGGTCGAGATCATCGACGTGGAGAAGGTGCTGGCCGAAGTGTCGCCGTCGTCCGAGTCGGTATCGGCCGGTGTGATCGATGCCGAAGTGCAGGACAAGGCGGTGTTGATGCGGGTGCTGACCGTCGACGACTCGTCAGTGGCGCGCAAGCAGGTCAGCCGTTGCTTGCAGACCGTTGGGGTCGAGGTGGTGGCGCTCAATGATGGCCGTCAGGCACTGAACTACCTGCGTCAGCTGGTGGATGAGGGCAAAAAGCCGGAAGAAGAGTTCCTGATGATGATCTCGGACATTGAAATGCCGGAAATGGACGGATATACGCTGACCGCGGAGATTCGCAGCGATCCGCGCATGCAAAAATTGCACATCTGCCTGCATACTTCGCTTTCCGGGGTGTTCAACCAGGCAATGGTCAAGAAGGTCGGCGCCGATGACTTCCTGGCCAAGTTCAAGCCGGACGACCTGGCCCAACGGGTGGTCGACCGGATCAAGGCAGCGCATTGAAGCAGCCGGGGGCATGCCCCCGGCACCAGTGATTGAAAAGAGGCGGCAGTAGTGTCTACGGGTAATTTGGATTTCGAACAGTTCCGGGTCTTCCTGGAGAAAGCCTGTGGCATCCTGCTGGGCGAGAATAAGCAGTACCTGGTTTCCAGCCGTCTCAACAAGCTGATGGAACAACAGGGCATCAAGAGCCTGGGTGAGCTGGTGCAGCGCATTCAGGCCCAGCCGCGCGGTGGTTTGCGCGAGCAGGTGGTCGATGCCATGACCACCAACGAGACCCTGTGGTTTCGCGACACCTACCCCTTTGAGGTGTTGAAGAACAAGGTGATCCCCGAGTTCATCCGCAGCAACCCCGGCCAGCGCCTGCGCATGTGGTCGGCGGCCTGTTCGTCGGGGCAGGAGCCGTATTCCATCTCGATGGCGATCGACGAGTTCGAGCGCAGCAACCTCGGCCAGTTGAAGATGGGGGCGCAGATCGTCGCCACCGACCTCTCCGGCACCATGCTGACCAACTGCAAGACCGGCGAATACGATAGCCTGGCGATTGCCCGCGGCCTGTCCCAGGAGCGCCTGCAGCGCTACTTCGACCCCAAGGGGCCGGGGCGTTGGGCGGTCAAGCCAGCGATTCGCAGCCGTGTCGAGTTTCGCTCGTTCAACCTGCTCGACAGCTATGCCAGTCTGGGCAAGTTCGACATCGTGTTCTGCCGCAATGTGCTGATCTATTTCTCGGCGCAGGTGAAGAAGGACATCCTGCTGCGCATTCACAGTACCCTCAAGCCAGGTGGCTACCTGTTCCTCGGCGCCTCGGAAGCGCTGAACGGCTTGCCGGACCATTACCAGATGGTGCAGTGCAGCCCGGGGATCATCTACCAGGCCAAGTAAGCACGAAGGCCGGTATCGAGAGATGCCGGTCTTTTTGTTTGCCTATCCGCTGTTCCTGCCGAGCTCCCCGTAGGACCGGGTTTACCCGCGAAGAGGTCGGCCCTGCTGGCCAATCTTCACCCGCCGTTCACCGTTGCTGCCGCTACCGTATTCGCGGGTAAACCCGCTCCTACGACGGATCGGGGGTGGACATAGGTCGGTGGTTGGGCACAGGCCGCGTGTAGGAGCGGGTTTACCCGCGAAGAGGCCCGCACAGGAAAACACTGACGTCAATTTTTTGTTTTGCCGCGTTTGCCGCCCATCAATTGCCGCTTTTGTCACCTCAGGCGGAAGGCCTTTGCCGCTTTTCTGGCATCAACCTGACAGTACTGCGCCGCAATCCTCCCTAAACACGGGCTTTTCAGTGGTTGGCACAGCCCTTGCTATACCTTGCTCAACGAAATTCCGGTCAACCTCTGAAGGTTTCCCCGACATGAGCATCAGTTTCGACAAGGCGCTTGGTATCCACGAAAAGGCCCTGGGCTTCCGCGCTCAGCGCGCCGAGGTGTTGGCCAACAATATCGCCAACGCCGACACGCCCAATTACAAGGCGCGTGACATGGACTTTTCTTCGGTGCTCGCCGCCGAGACCAGCAAGCAGCAAGGCGGCCGCTTCGCCATGGACCGTACCAACAGCCGGCATATCGAAGCCGAAGGCCTCGCCATCGCGGCTGACGATACCCTCAAGTACCGCACGCCGCTGCAGCCCTCGATCGACCAGAACACCGTGGATGCGCAGATCGAGCAATCGAACTACACGGAAAACGCGATTGGCTTCCAGGCCAGCTTCACCTTGCTCAACAGTAAATTCAAAGGGCTGGTTTCCGCCCTGCGGGGAGAATGACCATGTCCCTTTCCAGTGTCTTCAACATTGCCGGTAGCGGCATGAGCGCACAGAACACGCGTCTGAACACCGTGGCGTCCAACATCGCCAACGCCGAGACCGTGTCTTCGAGCATCGACCAGACGTACCGCGCCCGCCACCCGGTGTTCGCCACCACTTTCCAGAATGCACAGGCCGGCAGCAGCCAGTCGCTGTTCGAAGACCAGGGCGAGGCAGGGCAGGGCGTGCAGGTAAAAGGCATCGTCGAAGACCAGAGCACGCTGGAAGCACGCTACGAGCCTAACCACCCGGCGGCGAACAAGGACGGCTACGTCTACTACCCGAACGTCAATGTGGTCGAGGAGATGGCTGACATGATCTCCGCCAGCCGCGCGTTTCAGACCAACGCTGAACTGATGAACACGGCCAAGAACATGATGCAGAAAGTGCTGACCCTGGGGCAGTGATAGGAAGCCGACATGACCACCACCAATTCCACTACAGACGTCGGCAGCGCATACCTGACCTCGCTGCAGAAGCAGACGTCCAAGACTGACAGTTCTACCGGTGCCGCCGGCAGCGCGCTGGGCAAGGACGCGTTCCTGCAGTTGCTGGTCACCCAGATGCAGAACCAGAACCCGCTCGACCCGCAGGAAAACGGCGAGTTCGTGGCCCAGTTGGCGCAGTTCAGCAGCCTGGAAAGCATGCAGTCGTTGAACGACGCAGTGACCTACATCGCGGCCGGGCTGCAATCTTCCCAGGCCTTGCAGGCCTCCTCGCTGGTCGGGCGCAATGTCATTGTCCAGACCGACAAGGCCGTGGTCGATACCAGCAAGGACATGAAGGGCTCGGTCAACCTGACGTCGTCCAGTACCTCCACCTCGGTGGGGATCTACGACAAGGACGATAAGCTGGTGCGCACCATCGAGCTCGGTACCCAGAAGTCTGGCAGCATCGACTTTACCTGGGATGGCCTGAACGATGACGGTGAAGTCGCGGCCGCCGGGACCTACACCTTCAAGGCCACCGCCTCGATCGATGGCAAGGCCACGGCCATGACCACCAACCTGCCGGCCTCGGTAACCAGTGTGACCATGGGTAGCAACGGTTCGGAGATGACGCTCAACCTGGCCGGGCTGGGCAGTGTTGCGCTTTCCAAAATCCAAAGCATCGGCATCTAGGGCCTGAGCAAAACGACAGGAGTTACACATGTCTTTCAATATCGGCCTTAGCGGCCTCTATGCAGCAAACAAGGCCCTGAACGTTACCGGCAACAACATTGCCAACGTCGCCACCACCGGCTTCAAGTCGTCGCGTGCCGAGTTCGCCGACCAGTATTCCAACTCCATTCGCGGCACCAGCGCAGGCAAGACCGTGATCGGCACCGGGGTAAAGACCGCTGCGGTTTCGCAGTTGTTCACGCCAGGCAATATCAATGCCACCGGCCAGGCGCTGGACATGGCCATTGATGGCAACGGCTTCTTTGCCCTGAACGACAACGGCTCGAAGATCTACACCCGTGCGGGCGCTTTCTACAGCGACAAGGCCGGTTATGTGGTGAATGCTTCGGGTGCCAACCTGCAGGGTTATGCGGTCGGCGAAGATGGCAAGATCATCCAGGGCATCCTGACTGACCTGCAGATCGATACTTCCAACCTGACGCCGAAGCCGACCAGCCTCATCACCGAGAAGATCAACCTGAACTCGGCCGCGACCTCCCCGTCGGTGACGCCCTTCGATCCCACCAACGCCAGTTCGTACAACTTCACGTTCAATACCCCGGTGTTCGACAGCCAGGGTAACGAACACCAGATGAATCAGTATTTCATCAAGGACGACACGACCAATACCTGGTCGATGCACACCACTATCGATGGGCGCAACCCGGCTGACCCGGCTTCCACCACGCCGTTGGTCAACGCCGTGCCGTTCAAGTCCGATGGTACGCTGGACAAGGATGCAATGACTGCGGGTGACGTCGCGGGCGGCCTGAGCATTGGCGAAGACAAGATCTTCCAGCTCAACGACTGGATCCCGGCACAGAAAAATGCCGCCGGAGAGTGGTCGGCCAATGGCGCCATCGCCAACGCGGACGGTGTGAAGCTGGACATGCTGGGTGCCACCCAATACAACGCGTCGTCCGCAGAAATCGCCAAGACCCAGGATGGCTTCGCCACCGGTGAGCTGTCGGGGCTGAGCATCGACCAGAGCGGCTACCTGTTTGCCAGCTTCACCAACGGCAAGGACAAGGTGATCGGCCAGGTGGCGATTGCCAGCTTCGCCAACCTGCAGGGCCTGACGCCGATTGGCGGTACCAACTGGAAAGAGTCCTATGCCTCGGGCGTGCCGGTGGTCGGCGCTCCGGACACCGGTACCCTCGGCCAGATTTCCGGTGGTGCCCTGGAAGACTCCAACGTCGACCTGACCGGCGAGCTGGTCAACCTGATCAAGGCGCAGAGCAACTACCAGGCCAATGCCAAGACCATTTCCACTGAAAGCACCATCATGCAGACCATCATTCAGATGACCTGATGATTGTTTTGGCTGTGGTGTTTGTAATTGGGGCCGCAACGCGGCCCCAAGAATGTGAAGGTTCACGCCAATGAAGCGGCTGTCGTTACTGGCCTTGTTCCCCTTGCTGGTGCTGGTTCTGCCGGCCCCCGCCGCCCCCGCCCCGTTCTATCAATGGCAAAGCCTGGTCACCGGCCGCTACCTGTGTTCGGCCCACAACCCGGGCAAAGGCTGGGTGCGCCATTCCGGCCCCTACAACAACGCCGCCTGCCGCGCCCATTGAGCAAGCCTTTGCCGCAGGCGGCAAACATCCGCCGACAAACTGACGGTTATTGCCCTTTGCCGCGCTGAAAGCCCCGTAAAACGGGTGTTTCAGACTTGGTTCAATTATTGCTTGGAACCTGCCCAGTGACAGCGCGGCAGCTACGCGCAGAGGAGAAACTGTGGACAAGTTGCTTTATGTGGCCATGACCGGCGCCAGCCAGAATGCGCTGGCGCAGAAGGCCCACGCCAACAACCTGGCGAACATTTCCACCAACGGTTTTCAGCGCGACCTGGAGCAGGCCCGCTCGATGCCGGTGTTCGGTGACAGCTTTCCGGCGCGTGCATTCGCCATGACCGAGCGCCCGGCCACCGACTTCAGTGAAGGCCCGTTGGTCGAAACTGGCCGCGACCTTGACGTGGCGGTGACCGGCAAAGGCTTTATCGCCGTGCAGGCGCCGGACGGCAGCGAAGCCTATGTGCGTACCGGTAGCCTGAACATCGATGCCCTCGGTGTGCTGCGTGCCGGCAATGGCATGCCGGTGATCGGCAACGGTGGCCCGATCGCCATCCCGCCGGAGCAGAAAGTGGAAGTGGGTGCCGACGGTACCATCAGCATCCGCTCCATGGGTGAAGACCCGCGGGTGATGGCCGAGGTCGACCGCATCAAGCTGGTCAACCCGGACACCAAAGGCCTGACAAAGGGCCTGGACGGCCTGATCCATACCGCCTCCGGTCAGCCGGCCGATGCCGACGTCAACGTGCGGGTGGTGGCTGGCTTCCTGGAGGGCAGCAATGTCAACGCTGTCGAGGAAATGACCTCGGTGCTGGCGCTGTCCCGCCAGTTCGAACTGCACGTCAAGATGATGAATACGGCCAAGGAAGGCGACGAAGCCATGGCTCGGGTTTTGCAAATCGGCTAATCACTTTTGAACGGGTGCCGTAAAACAGGCGCACGAGGAGAACTCACATGCTTCCGGCTCTTTGGGTCGCTAAAACCGGCCTGTCCGCTCAGGACACCAACCTGACGGTCATTTCCAACAACCTCGCCAACGTCTCGACCACCGGCTTCAAGCGTGATCGCGCCGAATTCGCAGACCTGCTCTACCAGATCAAGCGCCAGCCTGGCGCCCAGTCGACTCAGGACAGCGAGCTGCCCTCGGGCCTGCAGGTCGGTACCGGTGTGCGTATTGTGGGCACCCAGAAAAGCTTCGTCGCCGGCAGCCTGCAAACCACCGAAAACCCGTTGGACATGGCAGTCAACGGCCGCGGTTTCTTCCAGGTCCTGCAGCCGGACGGCACGGTGTCGTACACCCGTGACGGCACCTTCCACCTGAACTCCGATGGCCAGATCGTCACCGCCAACGGCTACGCCCTGGAACCTGCCATTGTCGTGCCTAACGACGCCCAGACCTTCACCGTTGGCCAGGACGGCACCGTGTCGATCACCACCGCCGGCAACCCGGCTGCACAGGTGATCGGCAACATCCAGACCGCCGACTTCATCAACCCGGCTGGCCTGCAGGCGATCGGCGACAACCTGTTCCTCGAGACCGCCGCCAGTGGTGCACCGCAGGTCGGCACCCCAGGCCTGAACGGTTTTGGCACCACCTTGCAGCAGACGCTGGAGAACTCCAACGTCAGCACCGTGGAAGAGCTGGTGAACATGATCACCACTCAGCGTGCCTATGAGATGAACTCCAAAGTCATTTCCACGGCCGACCAGATGCTGTCGTTCGTTACTCAACAGCTCTAAGCCCTGTCACTCAGCTGCGCCCGTGAGGTAAGTGTCATGAATCGTCTGTTGTCCGTTTTCGCCCTGGGGGGGGCGGTGTTGCTGGCAGGTTGCGTCGCACCGACGCCCAAGCCTAACGACCCGTACTATGCGCCGGTGTTGCCGCGCACCCCGTTGCCGGCAGCGGCCAACAACGGTTCGATCTACCAGGCTGGTTTCGAGCAGAACCTGTACAGCGACCGCAAGGCGTTCCGGGTGGGTGACATCATCACCATCACGCTCAATGAGCGCACGTCCGCCAGCAAGAACGCGGGCTCGCAGATCGCCAAGACCAGCAAGACCGACATTGGCCTGACTTCGCTGTTTGGTAGCACGCCCAACACCAATAATCCGTTCGGTGGCGGTGACCTTTCGCTGGAGGCCGGTTATAGCGGCGATCGCGCGACCAAGGGCGACAGCAAAGCCACCCAGGGCAACACGCTGACCGGTTCGATCACCGTCACCGTGGCCGAGGTGCTGCCCAACGGCATCATCGCCGTGCGCGGCGAGAAGTGGCTGACCCTGAACACCGGCGAAGAGCTGGTGCGCATTGCCGGCATGGTTCGCGCTGACGATATCGCCACCGACAACACCGTGCCGTCCACCCGTGTGGCCGACGCGCGCATCACCTACTCCGGTACCGGTTCGTTCGCCGATGCCAGCCAGCCCGGGTGGCTGGACCGCTTCTTCATCAGCCCGCTTTGGCCTTTCTGAGTACGGATGACCATGTTCAACGTAAGGCAGCTGATTGCCACAACCCTGCTTTTGTCCTGCGCCTTCGCTGCCCAGGCCGAGCGCCTGAAGGACATTGCCAGCATCTCTGGCGTACGTTCCAACCAGTTGATTGGTTACGGCCTGGTGGTGGGCCTCAATGGCACGGGTGACCAGACCACCCAGACGCCGTTCACCCTGCAAACCTTCAACAATATGCTGTCGCAATTCGGCATCAAGGTGCCGGCCGGTTCCGGCAACGTGCAGCTGAAGAACGTTGCCGCAGTGTCGGTGCATGCCGACCTGCCACCGTTCGCCAAGCCGGGCCAGGTGGTGGACATCACCGTGTCGTCGATCGGTAACTCGAAGAGCCTGCGCGGCGGCAGCCTGTTGATGACCCCGCTCAAGGGTATCGACGGCAATGTCTACGCCATTGCCCAGGGCAACCTGGTCGTGGGCGGCTTTGATGCCGAAGGTCGTGACGGCTCGAAGATCACTGTCAACGTGCCGTCGGCCGGTCGTATTCCGGGTGGTGCCAGTGTCGAGCGTGCGGTGCCGAGCGGCTTCAACCAGGGCAATACCCTGACCCTGAACCTCAATCGTCCCGACTTCACGACCGCCAAGCGCATCGTGGACAAGGTCAACGACCTGCTCGGCCCTGGCGTGGCCCAGGCCGTGGATGGTGGTTCGGTACGGGTCAGCGCGCCGATGGACCCAAGCCAGCGCGTGGATTATCTGTCGATCCTCGAAAACCTCGAAATCGACCCGGGCCAGGCGGTGGCCAAAGTCATCATCAACTCGCGTACCGGCACCATCGTCATCGGCCAGAACGTCAAGGTGTCGCCGGCGGCGGTGACCCACGGCAGCCTGACCGTGACCATCACCGAAGACCCGATCGTCAGCCAGCCGGGTGCCTTCTCCAATGGCCAGACTGCCGTGGTGCCACGCTCGCGGGTCAATGCCGAGCAGGAAGCCAAGCCGATGTTCAAGTTCGGCCCGGGCACCACGCTGGATGAAATCGTCCGCGCGGTGAACCAGGTGGGCGCAGCGCCCGGCGACCTGATGGCGATCCTCGAAGCCTTGAAGCAGGCCGGCGCCTTGCAGGCCGACCTGATCGTGATCTGAGGACGGCGCGGATGAATATCAAAAGCCAGGTATCCGGTAGTGCCGACAGCGGCGCCTATACCGACCTCAACCGCCTGAGTGCCCTCAAGCACGGCGACCGCGACAGCGAAGCCAATGTGCGCAAGGTGGCCCAGGAATTCGAGTCGCTGTTCATCAGCGAAATGCTCAAGGCCTCGCGCAAGGCCAGTGACGTGCTGGCCGACGACAACCCGATGAACACCGAAACGGTCAAGCAGTACCGCGACATGTACGACCAGCAGTTGGCCGTGAGCATGTCCCGCGAAGGTGGCGGCATCGGCTTGCAGGACGTGCTGGTGCGCCAGCTGACCAAGGGCCGCAGTGCGTCGATCAATACCAGCCCGTTCCCGCGCGTCGATAGCAGTGGCCCGGCATTGTGGGGCAACAAGGTGGCGGAGCCGGCGCATGCCATGGCCTCGTCCACTACGCGAAATGACGTTGCTGCACTCAACGCGCGGCGCCTGGCCCTGCCCAGCAAACTCACCGACCGCCTGTTGGCCGGTATCGTGCCGTCGGCGGAAACTGCCAATAACGCCGCCGTGCCTGCCCGTGACGGTCAGCCAGTCGCCAAGGCCTTCGCCGTGCCGGACAACGGCCTGCGCATTGTCGGCCGTGCCGTGGCCCAGCCACCGCTGGCGCCGAACAAGGCTTTCACCGACAGCGACGCCTTCGTCGCCACCATGCTGCCAATGGCCGAGCAGGCCGCCAGGCGCATTGGTGTCGACCCGCGCTACCTGGTGGCCCAGGCCGCGCTGGAAACCGGTTGGGGCAAGTCGGTGATGCGCAACAGCGACGGCAGCAGCAGCCACAACCTGTTCGGCATCAAAGCCACCGGCAACTGGCAAGGCGAGCAGGCGCGGGCGATCACCAGCGAATTCCGCGATGGCCAGTTCGTCAAGGAAACCGCGGCGTTCCGCAGCTACGACTCCTACCAGGACAGCTTCCACGATCTCGTTACCTTGCTGCAGAGCAATACTCGCTATCAAGGTGCGCTGGATGCGGCCGATAACCCTGAGCAGTTTGCAAGAGAGCTGCAAAAAGCAGGTTATGCGACCGACCCGGGCTATGCGAAGAAGATCATCAGCATCGCCCAGCAAATGCAGTCAACCCCGCAATACGCCATGGCTGGCAGAACCACGAACTTATAAAAGGACTAAATCATGTCGAGCCTGATTTCCATCGGCCTGAGTGGCCTGAGTGCCAGCCAGGCGGCCTTGTCGGTAACCAGTAACAACATCGCCAACGCCGCGACCAGTGGCTACTCGCGCCAGCAGACGGTTCAGGCGGCGGGGCCTTCGCACAACATAGGCGCAGGGTTCCTGGGTACCGGGACCACGCTGGCGGATGTGCGTCGCATCTACAGCTCCTACCTGGACAACCAGTTGCAGACGGCCACCTCGTTGCAGGCAGACTCGCTGACGTTCCAGGATCAGATCACCAGCGTCGACAAACTGCTGGCCGACCGTGACACCGGCATCAGCTCGGTCCTTACCGCCTTCTTTTCGGCCCTGCAGACTGCGGCGGCGAAACCGGGTGACGTTGCCTCGCGTCAGCTGCTGCTGACCCAGGCGCAAACCCTCAGCAACCGTTTCAACGCGGTGAGCACCCAGCTGACCCAGCAGAACGCCACGATCAACTCCCAGCTCGACACCATGGCCGGCCAGGTGAACAAGCTCACCGCCAACATTGCCGAGTACAACAAGCAGATCACCGCCGCCAGCGCCTCCGGCAACACCCCCAACAGCCTGCTGGATGCGCGCAGCGAAGCCGTGCGCCAGCTCAACGAGCTGGTAGGGGTGACGGTGCAGGAGCGTGATGGCAACTACGACGTGTACCTGGGCAGTGGCCAATCGCTGGTCACCGGAACCAAGGCCAACACCTTGTCGGTGGAGCCGGGTGTGGCCGACAAGAGCCAGGTTGCCCTGCGCATCAACTATGACTCGTTCAGCTCGGACGTGACCTCGGTGGTGTCTGGTGGCGCCATTGGTGGCCTGTTGCGTTATCGCCAGGACGTGCTGACGCCGTCGATGAACGAGCTTGGTCGCGTTGCCCTGGTCGTCGCCGACAGCATCAATAGCCAGCTGGGGCAGGGCCTGGATGCCAACGGCCAATTCGGCAGCTCGCTGTTCTCCAGCATCAACAGCGCCACCGCCATTGCCCAGCGCAGCCTGGCCTCGTCGAACAACAGTGCCGGCTCTGGCAATCTGGATGTCACCATCGCCAACAGCGGTGCGTTGACCACCTACGACTACGAGGTGAAGTTCACCAGCGCCAACCAGTACAGTGTGCGCCGCTCGGACGGCACCGACATGGGCAGCTTCGACCTGAATACCGACCCGGCACCGGTAATCGATGGTTTCAGCCTGGCGTTGAAAGGCGGCGGCCTGGCGGCCGGCGACAGCTTCAAGGTCATCCCCACCCGTGCAGCTGCCGGGAGCATTACCACGACCTTGACCGATGCCAACAAGCTGGCCTTCGCCGGCCCTGTCAGCGCGACCTCGGGCAGTGGCAACAGCGGTACTGGCACCATCACCCAGCCGACCCTGAGCGAGTCGCTGGACATCTACGGCGGTGCCGATACCGCGCTGATCCAGCAGTCGATTCGCGATTCGATGCCGGTGCGCGTGGTGTTCGATGCTGCCAGTGGCGGCTCCCAGGGCTACAAGCTGTTCGATGCCAAGGGCACCCAGATTGGTACCGGCAGCGTTGTACCCGGTACCGACAACAAACTGTCGGTGACCGTACCGATGCTCGATGCGGCCGGCGACCCGATTCTGGATGGCAGCGGTAACCCGCGCACGTTTGCCGTCGAGACCACCATCGGCGGCAGCCCTGCGGCCAATGACAGTTTTACCCTGTCGTTCAATGCCGACGGCAAGGCCGATAACCGCAACGCAACGGCACTGCTCGACCTGCAGACCAAGTCGACGGTGAACACCGGTTCCGGCGGCGGTACCAGCTTCACTTCGGCCTACGCCTCGCTGGTCGAGCGCGTGGGTGCCAAGGCGAACCAGGCGTCCATCGACAGCACTGCGACCGAGGCGGTGCTCAAGTCCGCCAGCGAAAGCCGCAGCGCGGTGTCCGGGGTCAACCTGGATGACGAAGCGGCCAGTCTGGTCAAGTTCCAGCATTACTACACGGCGTCCTCGCAGATCATCAAGGCGGCGCAAGAAACCTTCAGCACCCTGATCAACGCTTTGTAAGGAGTAGACTATCGTGCGTATTTCCACTGCTCAGTTCTATGAGGCCAGCGCCAGTAGCTACTCCAAGAACTTCTCCAGCATGAACAAGACCAACGACCAGGTGACGTCGGGTATCCGTATCCAGACCGCTGCCGATGACCCGGTCGGTGCTGCGCGCCTGCTGCTGCTGCAACAGCAGCAATCGTTGCTGGACCAGTACAGCGGCAACATCAACACCGTGAGCAACTCGTTGCTGCAGGAGGAGAGCGTGCTCTCCACCATCAACGAGGCCATGCAGCGCGCCAGCGAGTTGGCGATCCGTGCCGGTGGCGCCGGGGTGACCGATTCTGACCGCGTGGCCATCGGCACCGAACTCAAAGAGATCGAGGCCAACATCTTTGGCTTGCTCAACTCGCGCGATGCCAACGGCGATTACATGTTTGGAGGCTCCAAGAGCACCACGCCGCCCTATGTGCGTAACTCCGATGGCACCTACAGCTACCACGGCGACCAGACCCAGCTGAGCCTGCAGGTATCCGATACCCTGAGCCTGGCCACCAACGACACCGGTTTCAGCATCTTCGACTCGGCCAGCAACAAGAGCCGCACCCAGTCGACCCTGCTGGTGCCGGCGACTGACGACAGCGTGGTCGGGGTGTCGTCCGGTCTGCTGACCTCAAGCACCACCTACAACAACAGTTTCACGGCAGGCCAGCCCTACAAGCTGACCTTTACCAGCGCGACGCAGTACACCATCACTGACGCCAACGGCAATGACATCACCTCGGAAACGCCCACCAACGGTACCTTCGACAGCAAGACCGAAGGTGCCAACAAGATTGCCCTGCGTGGGGTGGAATTCGAAATAACCGTTACCCTGGAGGAGGGTGCCGATGCCGACGCCGCCGTGGGCGGGCGCGAGTTCTCCTTGGAAGCACGCCCGGACTCGTTCAATACCACCCGTAACGGCAGCAATACCTCCAGCGCTCAGGTCACCAGCAGCAGCGTCACCGACGAGGCCGCCTATCGCAGCACGTTCCCCAGTAATGGTGCGGTGATCAAGTTCACGGGGCCGGGCGCTTACGAGTTCTATGCCCAGCCGCTGACGGCCGACAGCAAGCCGGTCGCCAAAGGTACCTTTTCGGCGCCGTCGTTGACGGTGGCCGGGGTGACCTACCAGGTGTCCGGTTCGCCGGAGGCAGGCGACCAGTTTGCGGTCACGGCCAATACTCACCAGAACCAGAACGTGCTGGAAACCCTCAGCCAGCTGCGCGCGGCACTGGAAACACCGGTGACCGGCGCTGGCGCGGCGAATGCGCTGAAAGATGCGGCGGCCTCGGCCATTGCAAACCTGGCCAGTGCCCGTGAGCAGGTCGATATCACCCGTGGTTCGATCGGTGCTCGCGGCAACTCGCTTGAGATTCAACGCCAGGAGAACACCAGCCTGGGTCTGGCCAACAAGACCACCCAGAACGCCATCGGCAACACCGACATGTCGCAGGCGGCCATCACCTTGACCTTGCAGCAGGCCATGCTGGAGGCCTCGCAGCTGGCCTTCTCGCGTATTTCCCAGCTGAGCCTGTTCAACAAGCTCTGATCTGCCTGCCTGATCCTGGGGCCGCTTTGCGGCCCTTTCGCGACACAAGGCCGCTCCCACAGGTCCTCCTCTCTCCTGGAGGTGGCGTATTTGGGCTGCCCCCCAAGGGTTGGATTGATGTCCAGCTTCTTGGGGCATTCCAGGTCCTCCTTTCTTCTGAAGGTGGCGTTCGTGGGAGCGGCCTTGCGTCGCGAAAGGGCCGCTAAGCGGCCCCATCGATATCTGCTGCGAAGCTGATCATTCGGGGTCCAGTGCCCGCCCGGTCATTCCGCAAATTCCCCAGTCCCCACACCCTCGCCACGGCTTTCGTAGCATTTCAATGTGACCAATGAGTCAAAACGCTCATCTTCCCTGTATTCTATGCAGCAGCTGTTGCAGCATTTTGTTACCGGTGCGCAGGCGAGCCCTGGCTACAACCCCTGGCGGTGGCCGCTCCGGTATTTGGCGCCCTCAATTCATCGAGTGGTGGTCTTTGGCTGTTTTCATTGGGAAGCCAGAATGATTGGCATCAAAAGCATTGCGAGTTACGTGCCCACCGCTGGCCTGGACAACTATGTTCAGGGTGCGAAGTTCGGCAAGGACGAAGAGTTCATGTTCGGCAAGATCGGTGCGTCGTTCTTGCCGCGCAAGGCCGAAGAGCAAGAAACCTCCGACTTGTGCGTAGAGGCCGCCCAGGCACTGTTCGCCAGCAACCCCGACCTTGATCCGCAATCGATCGATGCGTTGATCGTGGTCACCCAGAACGGCGACGAAGAAGGCCTGCCGCACACCGCAGCCATCGTCCAGAGCAAACTTGGCCTGTCTACCCGCGTGGCGGCGTTCGACGTGTCGCTGGGCTGCTCCGGCTATGTGTATGGCCTGTATGCGATCAAAGGCTTCATGGAGGCGGCAGGCCTGAAGAACGGCCTGCTGATCACCGCCGACCCGTATTCGAAGATCGTCGACCCGGAAGATCGCAACACCACCATGCTGTTCGGCGACGCCGCCACCGCTACCTGGATGGGTGAAAACGCGGTGTGGAACCTGGGCCAGGCGCGTTTCGGCACTGATGGTTCCGGTGCCGAGCACCTGAAAGTCAGCGACGGCAAGTTCTTCATGAACGGCCGCCAGGTATTCAACTTCGCCCTGATCAAAGTGCCAGCGCACCTGCACGAGCTGCTGGACGCCAGCGGCCTGAAGTCGTCGGATATCGACGCCTTCTGCATCCACCAGGGCAGTGCGGCGATTGTCGACGCCGTGGCGCGACGCTTTGAAGAGCAACACCCGGAGAAGTTCGTCAAAGACATGCTGGAAACCGGCAATACGGTGTCCTCCAGTGTTCCGCTGCTGCTGCAGAAGCACATGCTCGATGGCAGCTGGAAGCGCGTGGCGATCAGTGGCTTTGGCGTGGGCCTGTCGTGGGGCTCGGCCATCCTGTACCGCGACTGATCCCAGTCAGCCCCTAAAAGCGCCCGGCGGCCACCGCCCGGCGCTTTTTTTCTGCCGAAAATAAACTTCTGCCTGACGCAGCCCGTCGTAGGAGCGGGTTCACCCGCGAAGAAGGCAGCTCGGTCTATGGCACCGGCTTCGCCGGTGTTCGCGGGTGAACCCGCTCCTACAGACGGGATGAGGCATTCAGCCCCAGTTCGAACAGTTTTTGACGCCAATAAACCGCCCTTAACCCCTTGATTTCTCAGGGCTGGCCCCATGCCAGTATTTTTTTTTTGAAAAAACCCTCAAGCAACCCGCGCACCCGACGATAACCATTACGAAGGTTCTCTAGGCCAATCCGGCGGTTGCCAAGGCCGGAAGCCGCAGTACCCATCCAACGAGGATTTCGTCATGGCTTTAACTGTAAACACCAACATTGCGTCGATCACCACCCAGGGCAACCTGACCAAGGCCAGCACTGCCCAGACCACTTCGATGCAGCGTCTGTCCTCGGGTCTGCGCATCAACAGCGCCAAAGATGACGCTGCTGGCCTGCAGATCAGCAACCGTCTGACCAGCCAGATCAATGGCCTGGGCCAGGCTGTGAAGAACGCCAACGACGGTATCTCGATCGCCCAGACCGCTGAAGGCGCAATGCAGGCTTCGACCGACATCCTGCAGAAAATGCGTACCCTGGCTCTGTCCTCGGCTACTGGCTCGCTGAGCGCCGACGACCGTAAGTCGAACAACGACGAATACCAGGCTCTGACCGCAGAACTGACCCGTATCTCGCAAACCACCACCTTCGGTGGCCAGAAACTGCTGGACGGCTCGTACGGCACCAAGGCCATCCAGGTCGGCGCCAATGCCAACGAAACCATCAACCTGTCGCTAGAAAACGTGGCAGCCAACAACATTGGCTCCCAGCAGATCAAGAGTGCTACCGCTACGCCAGTAGTTGGCGGCCTCGTAGGTGGTAACACAATCACCGTTACTGGTAACGGTCAGAGTGAAGACTATGCCGTTGCTGCTAAAGCCTCTGCAAAGGATATTGCCAAAGGTTTGAATGGCCTGATCGGTGGCCTGACCGCATCGGCTAGCACCGAGGTGAGTTTTGCTGTTGACGCTACCAAAGCCGCTGTATCTGCTGTCGGTTTCACTTTGGAAGTAGGTACCCAGAAGGTAGATATTCTTGGGGTTACCAGCAACTCGGGTCTGGCTGACCAGTTGAAATCCAACGCCGCGAAGCTCGGTATCAGTGTTAACTACGACGAAACTAACGACACGCTTTCGATTAAATCCGACACCGGTGAAAACGTTGCGTTCTCTGCTTCGGCGGGCGACACTACCGCTCTGGATATTGCTACTAAAGGCGCTGACGGTAAGTACAGCACCACAGCCAAGCTTGCTGATGGCTTGATTGCGAACGGTGCGGTATCGCTTGACTCTGCGAAAGGCTATGCGCTGACAGGTACCGGCGTGGCTGCGGTATTTGGTACTAGCACAACCTCTCAAAAAACCTCCATTGCACAGACTGATGTAACCGACGCGACCAACGCACAGAATGCTCTGGCCGTTATCGACAAGGCCATCGGCTCCATCGACAGCGTCCGTTCGGGCCTGGGTGCTACCCAGAACCGTCTGCAGACCACCGTCGACAACCTGCAGAACATCCAGAAGAACTCCACAGCTGCCCGCTCCACCGTGCAGGACGTGGACTTCGCTTCGGAAACTGCCGAGCTGACCAAGCAGCAGACTCTGCAGCAGGCTTCGACTGCGATCCTGTCGCAGGCTAACCAGCTGCCATCGTCGGTCCTGAAACTGCTTCAGTAATTCAGGCGCTTGAGTGAAGGGTGAAAGGGTGCGTTTACGTGCCCTTTCACCCTTTTTGACATGAGGAGTTCGAAACATGGACATGAGTGTCAAGCTGAACCAGGTGTATCCAACCGTGTTACCCCAGGTGCCAGGAGCTGATCGCGAGCGGGACCCGGCTATGCCTGCCAAGGTGCAGGAAGCCGCTGCTTCCGATAATCAGCCGCACTCGCGCGAGGACCTGGAAAAAGCGGTTGGCGAAATTCGTGATTTCGTCCAGTCGAGCCAGCGCCAGCTGGACTTTTCCATTGATGATTCCACGGGCCGGATTGTAGTCAAGGTGATTGCTACCCAGTCCGGTGAGGTAATCCGGCAACTTCCCTCGGAAGCTGCGCTGAAATTGGCGCAGAGCCTCAGTGAAGCCAGCAGCTTGCTGTTCGACGGTCAGGCATAGGCTGGCATGATTTTTGTTGCTGTCGACTATTTGATGGATTTATCCGCCAAGGATCCGGCAGCTACTGAACAAGGAGAGCAATGATGGCAGGTACAACAGTCAGCGGTATTGGCTCGGGCATCGATACCCAGGCGATCGTCGAATCCCTGGTGGCCGCGCAGAAGGCGCCGAAGCAGGCGCAGATCAATACCCAAACGCTGAAGGCAACCACCACGTTGTCCTCTATTGGCAAGATCCAGGCGGCCCTCGATGCGTTCCGCGGCGCCTTGACCAACATGACTGATTCCAACAGCTTTGGTGGCCTGAGCCTGAAGTCTTCGGATGAAAAAGTCGCGACCGTCACCATGGGGACTGGGGCGGCGAACGGCTCGTTCAAGCTGATCGTCGACAAACTGGCGACTGCGTCAAAAGTTTCGACCAAAGTGTATGCAGATGGTGCGGGATCGGTAGTCAATAGTGGCAGTACACCGACTACGCTGACCATCAGTCAGGGCGGCAAGGACTTCGATCTCAGTGTGCCCGCCGGCGCCACATTGCAGCAGGTACGCGACAGCATCAATAGCCAGTTCGGCGTGGCGGGACTTAGTGCCAACGTGCTGACGGATGCCAATGGTTCTCGCCTGATCGTCACCTCGACCAAAATGGGTGAAGGCTCCGACATTACCCTTTCGGGCAATTCGGGCATCGATACTGATTATACCGTTGTCGATGAGCCGACGGACGCCGAGTACACCCTGGACGGCATTGCCATGAAGTCCAAGTCCAATGACATCACCGATGCTGTCAGTGGTCTCAATATTAAGCTGGTGGGTGTTTCACCGATCAACGCTACCAGTAGCGAGCCTACGGCGACCATCCTCTCCCTGACAACAAGTCCCACAACTTTGAAGTCGGGCCTCAAAGGTTTCATCGATACCTATAACGCATTGTTGACGGTGATGAACGCCGAAACCAAAGTGACCAAGAATGCTGATGGCACCATGACGGCTGCGGCGCTGACGGGTGATGCCACCATGCGCACGTTGATGACCTCCATTCGTGAGGAGCTCAATGCGGTAGCGGGTAACGGCACCTTGAAATCGCTCGCTGCCTTTGGTGTCACTTCGGCCCAGGATGGTGGTGCGCTTAGCCTGGACGACAAGAAGTGGGAAAAGGTCGCCTCCACCAACGCGGCAGACCTGACCAGTATTTTCAATGGTAAGGATGGCTTGCTGGCACGCCTGCAAAAAGTCACTGATCCATTCGCCAAGGCCGCAACCGGCACCCTTGCCGAGCGCTCCAAGGTCCTGAGCGAAAGCCTGACCAAGCTCAAAACCGAGCAGGATACTCTGGATGCCCGCATGGAAGCCCTGCAGAAGAGCCTGCAGGACAAGTACAACAACATGGATACCCTGGTCACCCAGCTGCGTCAGCAGCAGAACTCAGTGCTGAGCACCCTCAACGCACTGAACAAGGCGAACAGCGAAGATTAATCCGTGATCCTTGCATGAAGTCCGTGCAAGATGCCGGGCTTCATGTCATCGGTCGGTAAAGTTTTTCGCCACCTGCCCGATATAAGGAATATCTCCCCCTTAAGCCTGCCCGTCACGAGGTCGCAAGATGAATCCCATGAGAGCCCTTCGTCAGTACCAGAAGGTCAATTCCCATGCCCAGATTTCCGAAGCCACGCCCCATCGCCTGGTGCAGATGCTGATGGAAGGCGGCCTCGATCGCATGGCGCAGGCCAAGGGGGCGATGGCGCGTGGCGACATTGCGGAAAAGGGCCTGATGCTGGGCAAGGCGATCGACATCATCATCGGCTTGCGCGATGGCTTGTCGCCTGAAAAAAGCGAAAACCCAGAGTACGTCGAAAAGCTCGACGCCCTCTATGTCTACATGACCAATCGCCTGATGCAGGCCAATGTGGACAACGATGCCAGCATTATCGACGAAGTTGCACAGCTGCTGATTACCGTGAAAAGTGGCTGGGACGGCATTGTCGACGCCCAGCCTGCCAGCTGATGGCAAGGAGATTACCGTGACCGCACTGCAACGCCTCGATGACACCTGCGATGCCCTGATCGGGGCCTTGGGTGAGCGTGACTGGGAGGCCATTGCCAAGCTGGATGTGGCGTGCCGCGCGTGCATCGACGAGGTGCTGGAAACCCATGCGATGGATCAGGCGTTGCTGCGCGAGAAGCTGGAAGGGGTGCTGCAGGTCTACCGCAACCTGATCGATGTGACAACCGGTGAACGCCAGGCAATTGCCGAAGAGATGATGCAGATCAATCAAGCGAAAAATGCATCGAAGGTTTACCATCTCTTCAGTTAAGATGCGCACAACTTAACAAAAGGCGCCATAAATTTGACTGTTAGGGCCTTTTTGACTTTACTAGTGGCTGTTTTCGAATTTCAGACGTCCGAACACTGACCATTCAGTCGGAATGATGTCGAGCACGCCCCTGCAGGGCGCCGATATGACTAGGGAAGTTGCTATTGCATGTGGCGTGAAACCAAGATTCTGCTGATCGATGACGACAGCGCGCGCCGCCGCGACCTTGCGGTGGTGCTGAACTTCCTCGGCGAAGAAAACCTCGCATGTGCCAGCCATGACTGGCAGCAGGCGGTCGAGCCATTGTCCTCGAGCCGCGAAGTGCTGTGCGTGCTCATCGGCACCGTGAATGCTCCGGGCAATCTGCTTGGGCTGCTTAAGACAGTGGCTACCTGGGATGAGTTCCTTCCGGTTCTGCTTTTAGGTGAAATTTCTTCTGCCGAGCTGCCGGAAGACCTTCGCCGCCGGGTGCTGTCCAACCTGGAAATGCCGCCAAGCTACAGCCAGCTGCTGGATTCGCTGCACCGTGCCCAGGTCTACCGCGAAATGTATGACCAGGCGCGCGAGCGCGGTCGCCAGCGCGAGCCCAATCTGTTCCGTAGCCTGGTGGGCACCAGTCGTGCCATTCAGCACGTGCGGCAAATGATGCAGCAAGTGGCGGATACCGACGCCAGCGTGCTGATCCTGGGTGAGTCAGGCACCGGCAAGGAAGTGGTGGCGCGCAACCTGCATTACCACTCCAAGCGCCGTGAAGCGCCGTTCGTGCCGGTCAACTGTGGCGCGATCCCGGCCGAGCTGCTGGAAAGCGAACTGTTCGGCCACGAGAAGGGCGCCTTTACCGGGGCCATCACCAGCCGTGCCGGGCGTTTCGAGCTGGCCAACGGCGGTACCCTGTTCCTCGACGAAATCGGCGACATGCCGTTGCCGATGCAGGTCAAGCTGCTGCGTGTGCTGCAGGAGCGTACCTTCGAGCGCGTGGGTAGCAACAAGACCCAGAGCATCGACGTGCGCATCATCGCTGCGACGCACAAGAACCTCGAAACCATGATCGAGGACGGCACCTTCCGCGAAGACCTGTACTACCGCCTAAACGTGTTCCCTATCGAAATGGCACCGTTGCGTGAGCGGGTGGAAGACATCCCGTTGCTGATGAACGAGCTGATTTCGCGCATGGAGCACGAGAAGCGCGGTTCCATTCGCTTCAATTCCGCCTCGATCATGTCGCTGTGCCGTCACGGCTGGCCGGGTAACGTGCGCGAGCTGGCCAACCTGGTCGAGCGCATGGCGATCATGCACCCGTACGGGGTCATTGGCGTGTCGGAACTGCCGAAGAAATTCCGCTATGTCGATGACGAAGACGAGCAGATGGTCGACAGCCTGCGCAGCGACCTGGAAGAGCGCGTGGCGATCAATGGCCACACACCAAACTTCAGCAACCACGCCATGCTGCCGCCCGAAGGCCTGGACCTCAAGGACTACCTGGGTAGCCTGGAGCAGGGCCTGATCCAGCAGGCGCTGGACGATGCCAACGGTATCGTTGCGCGCGCGGCTGAACGTTTGCGTATTCGCCGTACCACCCTGGTCGAGAAAATGCGCAAGTACGGCATGAGCCGCCAGGGTGGCGAGGAACAGGCCGAGGATTGACGCCTGGCGGTTGCCTGTGCCGGCTTCTTCGCGGGCACGCCCGCTCCCACAGGATCGATACACATCTTCAATTCGGTGATATCCCTGTGGGAGCGGGCGTGCCCGCGAAGAGGCAGGTACAAATCCCTATCTCCGGCACGGCTATTGCTACATCGCTGGCAACACACCGTTTTTATGACGGTCAGCCACGCGAGAGAGCACGATGCCCCAGGCCGCCCACGTATCCCGAGCCCCCGAACAGCAGGGGCAAACCCCGGTCGCGCAGGACAGCGGCCAGGGTATCGCGCAGGCCTTCGCCCTGTTCAATCAGGTGTCCAGCCAACTGAGCCAGTCCTACAGCCTGCTCGAAGCCCGGGTCAGTGAGCTCAAGGGCGAGCTGGCCGTGGTCAGCGGCCAGCGCATCGACGAACTGAGTGAAAAGGAACGTCTGGCCAACCGCCTGCAGAACCTGCTGGATTTGCTGCCCGGCGGGGTGATCGTGATCGATGGCCAGGGCCTGGTGCGCGAAGCCAACCCGGCGGCTTGCGAGTTGCTCGGCGAGCCGCTGATCGGCCAATTGTGGCGTCAGGTAATCGCCCGTAGCTTTGCCCCGCGCAAGGACGACGGCCACGAGGTCTCGCTGCGCGACGGTCGCCGCCTGTCGATCGCCACCCGCTCACTGGATGCCGAGCCTGGCCAATTGGTGCTGCTCAACGACCTGACTGAAACCCGTCGCCTCCAGGACCAGCTGGCTCGCCACGAGCGGCTGTCGTCGTTGGGGCGCATGGTTGCCTCGCTGGCCCACCAGATCCGCACGCCGCTGTCGGCAGCCATGCTGTATGCCGGCCACCTGGCCGACAACGAGCAAGCGCTGAGCGCGCAAACCCGTCAGCGCTTCGCCGCGACCTTGAAGGAGCGCCTGCACGAACTGGAACACCAGGTGCGCGACATGCTGGTGTTTGCCCGTGGCGAGTTGCCACTGGGGGACCGGGTGACCCCGAAAGCGCTGTTCCAGGCCCTGCAACAGGCGGCCCAGGCGCATGTGCAGGGGCACGCCGTGCGCTGGCAGTGCGACAGTCATCTGGGTGAGCTGCTGTGCAACCGCGACACCCTGGTCGGTGCCTTGCTCAACCTGATTGAAAATGCCCTGCAGGCCAGCGATGGCCCGGCACGGCTGAAGGTGCACCTGTACCGCCGCGAACGTAGCTTGCACCTGTGCGTCAGCGATGCCGGCAGTGGCATCGATGCAGGCTTGCTCGGCCGTTTGGGCGAGCCGTTCCTCACCACCAAGGCCACCGGCACCGGCCTGGGCCTGGCCGTGGTCAAGGCGGTGGTGCGTGCGCACCAGGGCACGATCAACCTGCGCTCGAAGGTCGGCCGTGGTACCTGCGTGCGGGTAGAGCTGCCATTGATCGACGGGCAATTGGCGGAGGGGGTGTAATGGCAATCAAGGTGCTGCTGGTCGAGGATGACCGCGTATTGCGCCAGGCGCTGGGCGATACCCTGGAAATCGGCGGTTTCGCCTACCAGGCCGTGGGCAGTGCCGAAGAAGCGCTGGAGGCCGTACTGGATGACGCGTTCAGCCTGGTGGTCAGTGACGTCAACATGCCCGGTATGGACGGGCACCAGTTGCTGAGCCAGCTGCGCCGCCAGCAGCCACAGTTGCCGGTACTGTTGATGACGGCGCACGCTGCCGTCGAGCGTGCGGTCGAGGCCATGCGCCAAGGCGCCGTCGACTACCTGGTCAAACCGTTCGAGCCCAAGGCGCTGCTCAGCCTCGTGGAGCGGCATGCCGCCGGGCGTGTGACCGGCGAAGAGGGGCCGGTGGCCTGCGAGCCGGCCAGCCGCCAATTGCTGGAACTGGCGGCCCGTGTGGCGCGCAGTGACTCGACCGTGCTGATTTCCGGCGAGTCCGGTACTGGCAAGGAAGTGCTGGCGCGCTACATTCACCAGCAGTCGCCGCGTGCGGCGCAGCCGTTCGTGGCGATCAACTGCGCGGCGATCCCCGACAACATGCTCGAGGCCACCCTGTTCGGCCACGAGAAGGGTGCCTTCACCGGTGCTATCGCGGCTCAGGCTGGCAAGTTCGAGCAGGCCGAAGGCGGCACCTTGCTGCTCGACGAAATCTCGGAAATGCCCATGGCCTTGCAGGCCAAGCTGCTGCGTGTGCTGCAGGAGCGCGAGGTGGAGCGGGTAGGCGGGCGCAAGCCGATCAGCCTGGACATTCGGGTGCTGGCCACCACCAACCGCGACCTGGCAGGCGAAGTGGCAGCCGGGCGCTTCCGCGAAGACCTGTACTACCGCCTGTCAGTGTTTCCGCTGGCCTGGCGCCCGCTGCGTGAGCGGCCGGGCGATATCCTGCAGCTGGCTGAGCGCTTGCTGGCGCGCCATGTGGCCAAGATGAAGCACGCCCCGGTGCGCCTCTCGCCAGCGGCGCGGGCCTGCCTGCAAGCCTATGCCTGGCCGGGCAACGTGCGCGAGCTGGACAACGCCCTGCAGCGGGCGTTGATTCTGCAGCAGGGTGGCGTGATCGAGGCGGCGGATTTTTGTCTGGCAGGCGCCATTCCATTGTCAGCTGGCACCGAGCCATCTCTCGAGGTGGTTGCTGATGCCGGCGGCCTGGGGGATGACATGCGTCGCCACGAGTACCAGATGATCATCGACACCCTGCGCGCCGAGCGCGGCCGCCGCAAAGAGGCGGCCGAACGCCTGGGGATCAGTCCGCGGACGTTACGCTACAAGCTGGCGCAGATGCGCGATGCCGGGTTTGACGTCGAGGCCAGCCTGTTCGGCTGACAGGCCAATCATCTGCAACTGGCGCGGACCTCCGTGGGAGCGGCCTTGCGTCGCGATAGGGCCGCAAAGCGGCCCCGGCGATCTTTGCGGCGGAGCTGAAGTCCTGGGGCCGCTTCGCGCCCCTATCGCGACGCAAGGCCGCTCCCACAGGAATTGTGTGAGCCCTGGGAAATGAGTCGCGAAGGCTGGCACCTTTGTTGCTTTAGGTAGGTCATTCGCCGCATGAGTGTCAAAAAAATGCGGCCGCAGGAGAGAGAAGGGTCATGAGCCAAGGTGTTGAATTCAATCGTCTGATGTTGGACATGCGGGCCATGCAGGCCGATGCCATGTCGCTGCCCAAGGTAACTGCCGCCCCCGAGCTGGCGCCAGGGCAAAGCACCTTCGCCGACATGCTCGGCCAGGCCATCGGCAAGGTGCATGAGACGCAGCAGGCCTCGACCCAACTGGCCAACGCGTTCGAAATCGGCAAAAGCGGCGTCGACCTGACTGACGTGATGATCGCTTCGCAAAAGGCCAGCGTGTCGATGCAAGCCATGACCCAGGTACGCAACAAGCTGGTCCAGGCGTACCAGGACATCATGCAGATGCCGGTTTGAGGACGGATGTAACCCATGGCTGAAGCAGTCGTCGAAAACGCCCCCGCCAAAGCTGGCTCGCCAGCGGCCAAGCCGCCGCTGTTTGGCATGGCGTTTCTGGAAAACATCTCGCAGATGCCCATGCTGCGTCAGATCGGCCTCATGGTCGGCCTGGCGGCCAGCGTGGCCATCGGCTTTGCCGTGGTGCTGTGGTCGCAACAACCCGATTACCGTCCGTTGTACGGCAGCCTGTCGGGCATGGACACCAAGCAGGTCATGGACACCCTGGCTGCTGCTGACATCCCCTATAACGTGGAGCCCAACTCGGGCGCCCTGCTGGTCAAGGCCGACGATCTCTCCCGTGCGCGCCTGAAACTGGCAGCCGCCGGCGTGGCGCCGAGCGATGGCAATGTCGGCTTCGAGCTGCTCGACAAGGAGCAGGGCCTGGGCACCAGCCAGTTCATGGAAGCCACCCGCTACCGCCGCAGCCTGGAAGGCGAACTGGCCCGTACCGTTTCCAGCCTCAATAACGTCAAGGCCGCGCGCGTGCATCTGGCCATCCCGAAAAGTTCGGTGTTCGTGCGTGATGAACGCAAGCCCAGCGCCTCGGTACTGGTCGAGCTGTACCCAGGCCGTGCACTGGAAGCCGGGCAGGTGATGGCCATCGTCAATCTGGTCGCCACCAGCGTGCCGGAACTGGACAAATCCCAGGTCACCGTCGTCGACCAGAAAGGCAACCTGCTGTCCGAACAGATTCAGGATTCGGCGCTGACCCAGGCCGGCAAGCAGTTCGACTACAGCCGCCGGGTGGAAGGCATGCTCACCCAGCGTGTGCACAACATTCTGCAGCCGGTGTTGGGCAATGACCGCTACAAGGCCGAAGTGTCCGCCGACCTCGACTTCAGCGCGGTCGAGTCCACCTCCGAACAGTTCAACCCCGACCAGCCGGCGTTGCGCAGCGAGCAGTCGGTCGACGAACAACGTGCCAGCAGCCAAGGCCCGCAAGGCGTGCCTGGCGCGCTGAGCAACCAGCCGCCAGGCGCCGCTTCGGCACCGCAGACCACTGGTGGCGCGGCTACCCCGGCGGCTGCCATTCAGCCTGGCCAACCGCTGGTGGATGCCAATGGTCAGCAGATCATGGACCCGGCCACCGGTCAGCCGATGCTCGCGCCGTACCCGTCAGACAAACGTCAGCAAAGCACCAAGAACTTCGAGCTGGACCGTTCCATCAGCCACACCCGCCAGCAGCAGGGGCGCATGACCCGCCTGTCGGTAGCGGTGGTGGTGGACGACCAGGTCAAGATCGACCCGGCCACTGGCGATACCACGCGGGCGCCATGGGGTGCCGAGGACCTGGCGCGCTTTACCCGCCTGGTGCAGGACGCAGTCGGCTTCGATGCCAGCCGTGGCGACAGCGTGACGGTGATCAACGTGCCGTTCGCCGCCGACCGTGGCGAGGAAATCGCCGATATCGCCTTCTACCAGCAGCCGTGGTTCTGGGATATCGTCAAACAGGTGCTGGGCGTGGTGTTCATTCTGGTGCTGGTGTTCGGCGTGCTGCGGCCAGTGCTGAACAACATTACCGGGGGCGGCAAGCAGGCTGCCCCGGACAGCGACATGGAGCTGGGCGGCATGATGGGTCTGGATGGCGAACTGGCCAACGACCGCGTCAGCCTGGGTGGCCCGACAAGCATTCTGCTGCCTAGCCCGAGCGAGGGTTACGAGGCACAGCTCAACGCAATCAAAGGCCTGGTGGCCGAAGACCCGGGCCGTGTGGCCCAGGTCGTGAAAGACTGGATCAACGCCGATGAGTGATAACCGAGCCGTTACCGCCAAGCTGAGCCGCGTCGACAAGGCGGCGATCCTCCTGCTCTCGCTGGGCGAGACCGATGCGGCCCAGGTGCTGCGGCACATGGGCCCGAAGGAAGTGCAGCGGGTGGGTGTGGCCATGGCGCAGATGGGCAATGTGCACCGTGACCAGGTCGAACAGGTGATGAGCGAGTTCGTCGACATCGTCGGCGACCAGACCAGCCTGGGCGTCGGTTCTGATGCGTACATCCGCAAGATGCTCAACCAGGCCCTGGGCGAGGACAAGGCCAACGGCCTGGTCGACCGCATCCTGCTCGGCGGCAATACCAGCGGCCTGGACAGCCTCAAGTGGATGGAACCGCGTGCCGTGGCCGACGTGATCCGCTATGAGCACCCACAGATCCAGGCCATCGTGGTCGCCTACCTCGACCCGGACCAGGCCGGTGAAGTGCTGAGCAACTTCGACCACAAGGTGCGCCTGGACATCGTCCTGCGCGTGTCATCGCTGAACACCGTGCAACCCGCGGCGCTGAAGGAGCTGAACCAGATTCTCGAGAAGCAGTTCTCGGGCAACTCCAACGCCGCGCGTACCACCCTGGGTGGCATCAAGCGGGCGGCC
This sequence comes from Pseudomonas sp. CIP-10, assembly GCF_020911845.1. Lineage (NCBI taxonomy): Bacteria > Pseudomonadati > Pseudomonadota > Gammaproteobacteria > Pseudomonadales > Pseudomonadaceae > Pseudomonas > Pseudomonas sp. CIP-10. Next base: position 1,667,909 of record NZ_CP087160.1, read on the forward strand.
GACATCATGAACTTCCTCGACAGCTCGGTGGAAGGCGCACTGATGGACGCGATCCGCGAAATCGACAGCGACCTGTCGGAGCAGATCGAAGACCTGATGTTCGTCTTCAACAACCTGGCCGACGTCGACGACCGGGGCATCCAGGCGCTGTTGCGCGAAGTGTCCTCCGACGTGTTGGTGGTGTCGCTCAAGGGCGCCGACGAGCGGGTCAAGGACAAGATCTTCAAGAACATGTCCAAACGTGCTTCGGAGTTGCTGCGCGACGATCTGGAGGCCAAAGGGCCGGTACGGGTCAGCGACGTGGAAACCGCGCAGAAAGAAATCCTCACCATTGCCCGGCGTATGGCCGAGGCCGGCGAGATCGTGCTTGGCGGCAAGGGCGCCGAGGAAATGATCTAAGGTATTCGCGATCCCATGGCCGACGCCGCCTTTTGTAGGCGCGGGTTTACCCGCGAAGGCGTCGGCCCTGGCAATCGAGGTTGTCGCTGCCGACGCATTCGCGGGTGAACCCGCTCCTACAAGGGACCGTGTCGGCCGAACATGGTTTGAGAACATGACAGCATGCCCACCAAAGAACACCACCCCAGCGACCTGATCCGCGCCCGCGACCTCGAGGGCGTGGACGTGTGGACGCTGCCCAGCTTCGACCCGGAACCGGAGCCTGCGCCCGAGCCAGAGCCGGAACCCGAGGTCATCGCGGAAGAAGTCGAGGAAGTGCCGCTGGAAGAAGTCCAGCCACTGACCCTGGAAGAGCTCGAAGCCATCCGTCAGGAGGCCTACAACGAGGGCTTCGCCACCGGGGAGCGCGAGGGCTTCCACAGCACTCAGCTCAAGGTTCGCCAGGAGGCCGAAGAGGCCCTGAAGGCCAAGCTGGACAGCCTCGAGCGGCTGATGGCCAACCTGATGGAGCCGATCGCCGAGCAGGATACGCAGATCGAGAAAAGCCTGGTGCACCTGATCGCGCACATGAGCCGTCAGGTGATCGGCCGCGAGCTGCGCAACGATTCCAGCCAGATCACTCAGGTGCTGCGCGAAGCGCTCAAGCTGCTGCCCATGGGCGCGGACAATATCCGCATCCACCTCAACCCGCAGGATTTCGAGCTGGCCAAGGCCCTGCGCGAGCGCCATGAGGAGAACTGGCGGCTGCTGGAAGACAGCGCGCTGCTGCCGGGTGGTTGCCGCATCGAGACGGCCCACAGCCGTATCGATGCCACCATGGAAACGCGTATCGAAAAAGCGGTGGCGCAGCTGTTCGACCAGTTGCACGACCATTCCCTGCACCCGGCGGCGCCAGACATGACGATAGACCTGGACGCGCCGGCCGAGCGTGCCGTGGACAGCCCAGATGCACCTTGAACGCACCAGTTTCGGCAAGCGCCTCGGCTCTTACGCTGAGGCCATCGAGCTGCCTGCCCAGCCCATCGTCGAAGGCCGCTTGCTGCGTATGGTTGGCCTCACCCTGGAAGCCGAAGGCCTGCGCGCAGCAGTGGGCAGCCGCTGCCTGGTGATCAACGATGACAGTTATCACCCGGTGCAGGTCGAGGCCGAAGTCATGGGCTTTGCCGGGCCCAAGGTGTTTCTGATGCCGGTGGGCAGCATCGTCGGGATTGCCCCGGGGGCCCGGGTCGTGCCGCTGGATGACGGCGGCCGCCTGCCCATGGGCATGAGCATGCTGGGCCGGGTGCTCGACGGCGCCGGCCGTGCGCTGGATGGCAAGGGCGGGATGAAGGCCGAGGACTGGGTGCCGATGGACGGCCCGGTGATCAACCCGCTCAACCGCGACCCTATCAGCAAGCCGTTGGATGTGGGCATTCGCAGTATCAACGGCCTGCTTACCGTCGGCCGTGGTCAGCGGCTGGGCCTGTTTGCCGGTACCGGGGTGGGTAAATCGGTGCTGCTGGGCATGATGACCCGCTTCACCGAAGCCGAAATCATCGTGGTCGGCCTGATCGGTGAGCGGGGGCGCGAGGTGAAGGAGTTCATCGAGCACATCCTCGGTGAAGAGGGCCTCAAGCGCTCGGTGGTGGTGGCTTCGCCGGCCGACGATGCCCCGCTGATGCGCCTGCGCGCCGCCATGTATTGCACACGCATTGCCGAGTACTTCCGCGACAAAGGCAAGAATGTGCTGTTGCTGATGGACTCGTTGACCCGTTTCGCCCAGGCCCAGCGGGAAATTGCCCTGGCCATCGGCGAGCCACCGGCCACCCGGGGTTACCCGCCATCGGTGTTCGCCAAGCTGCCCAAGCTGGTGGAGCGGGCAGGCAATGGCGAGCCTGGCGGTGGTTCGATCACTGCGTTCTATACTGTGCTGTCTGAAGGCGACGATCAGCAAGACCCGATCGCCGACTCGGCGCGGGGCGTGCTTGACGGCCACTTTGTGCTGTCGCGTCGGCTGGCTGAGGAGGGCCATTACCCGGCCATCGACATCGAAGCGTCGATCAGCCGGGTCATGCCCCAAGTGGTCGATGCCGACCACTTGCGCCAGGCGCAGAAGTTCAAGCAACTGTGGTCGCGCCTGTCGCAAAGCCGCGACCTGATCAGCGTGGGGGCTTACGTGGCCGGCGGTGATCCGGAGACCGACCTGGCCATTGCCTTGCAATCGAAGCTGGTTGAGTTCCTGCGCCAAGGCCTGCGCGAGAATGTGGGCATGGCGCAGAGCCGCGAACAGCTGGGGGCAATTTTCACGCCCCCGGCAGGTTGATAAGCCATGGCGCTGCCCGGACGTGCCGCGCGCCTGGCGCCGGTGGTGGACATGGCCGAAGAAGCCGAGCGCAAGGCGGCTCAGCGCCTTGGTCATTTCCAGCAGCAGGTGGCCACGGCCCAAGCCAAGCTGGCCGAGCTGGAGCGCTTTCGCGAGGATTACCAGCTGCAGTGGATCAACCGCGGCGGGCAAGGGGTCAATGGCAGCTGGCTGGTCAATTATCAGCGTTTTCTGGGGCAGCTGGAAACGGCCATGACCCAGCAGCGGCAAAGCCTGGTCTGGCACCAGAACAACCTCAATAACGCCCGGGGTACCTGGCAGCAGGCCTATGCCCGGGTGGAAGGTTTGCGCAAGCTGGTACAGCGCTACCAGGACGAGGCCCGGCGCGCTGAAGACAAGCGCGAGCAGCGCTTGCTGGATGAGCTGTCGCAGCGCCTGCCGCGGCAAAACCAGCTATAGGTGTTCGCCGCAGGCCTTGCAGCGGAATAATTGGCCCGAAACGAATGAGAGGTCTTGCCCGCGAATGCGGTGGCGGCTGCGACGGTGTATGACCGGGTATATTGGCTGGCAGGTCCGGCCTATTCGCGGGTGAACCCGCTCCTACCACGGTATTGGGCGACACCACCGATTGATTGTAGGAGCGGGTTCACCCGCGAAGAGGCCGGCACAGGCCATCAACGCCCTGAGCCTGCATCCGCTTGCCTCCCCCACCATCGCCTGCTAAACCTTAGAGCAGTTGCATCCGCCATCATCGAAGGAATCGCTAGCATGGCAGTCGAGACTGATTTTTCGCAGGACGGGAAAAAGCTGACCATCAAGATCAAGGGGCGCTTCGATTTCGGCAAGCATCAGGAGTTTCGCGACGCCTACGAACGCCAGCCCAGGCGGCCGGATTCGGTGGTCGTCGACCTGAAGGACACCACCTACCTCGACAGCTCCGCGCTGGGCATGCTGCTGTTGCTGCGCGACCACGCGGGCGGCGACGAGTCGGATGTGCGGGTAGTGCATGCCAGCTCCGACGTGCGCAAGATTCTCGCTATCTCCAATTTCGAAAAACTCTTCGATATCAGTTGAGCGCCGACATGCCGGCCGAACAGGCGTTGACCGTGCTGGTCGCCGAAGACAGTGCTGTCGATCGCCTTCTGCTTGCGCAGATCGTGCGCCGCCAGGGGCATCAGGTATTCACTGCGGAGAACGGCGAGCAGGCGGTAGCGCTGTACCTCGAGCGGCGCCCGCAACTGGTGCTGCTGGACGCCTTGATGCCGGTCATGGATGGCTTCGAGGCGGCGCGGCAGATCAAGGCATTGGCTGGCGAGGCGCTGGTGCCGATCATTTTCCTGACGTCGCTGAATGAAGAAGAAGGCCTGGTGCGTTGCCTGGAGGCGGGGGGCGATGATTTCATGGCCAAGCCCTACAGTGCGGTGATCCTCGCTGCCAAGATTCGCGCCATGGACCGTCTGCGTCGCTTGCAGGCAACGGTACTGGAACAGCGTGACCAGATCACCCGGCATCACCATCACCTGCTTAACGAGCAGCGGGTCGCCAAGGCGGTGTTCGACAAGGTGGCCCACTCGGGTTGCCTTTCTGCACCCAACATTCGCTACCTGCAATCGCCTTACGCGCTGTTCAATGGCGACCTGATGCTGGCGGCATTTACCCCGGCCGGCGACATGCGTGTGCTGCTTGGCGATTTCACCGGTCATGGCCTGCCGGCGGCGGTCGGCGCCATGCCGATGGCTGAGGTGTTCTACGGCATGACCGCCAAGGGCTACGGCATGGCGCAGATCCTGCGCGAGATGAATGCCAAGCTCAAGCGCATCCTGCCGGTGGACATGTTCTGCTGTGCGCTGCTGCTCAACCTCAGCATGCAGCGCGGCTCGGTGGAGGTGTGGAATGGCGGTATGCCCGATGGTTATCGCCTGTCGGTGGATGGCCAAGTGCTGTCTGCACTGAGTTCGCGGCACCTGCCGCTGGGCATTCTGGCCGCTGAGCGCTTCGATGACAGCACAGAGGTGTTGCCGCTGGCACCGGGCGAGCGCCTGTTGCTGCTGTCAGACGGTGTGCTCGATACCGCCGACGACCAGGAGCGCCTGTTTGGCGTACAGCGCCTGCGAGCGGTGCTGGCCGACAACCACGACCCCGTGCAGTTGTTCGATGAGCTGATGCTGGCCCTGGAGCGTTTTGGTGGGCAGCCACGCGATGACATCAGCTTGTGCGACATTCGCATGTTCACTGCCGAGGAGCGGGTGCCGGCACCGATGATCTACTCTGATAGTGGCCGCTCCAGCCCGCTGGACTGGTCGCTGAGCTTCGAAGTGCGGGGCGAAAGCCTCAAGCGCTTCAACCCTGTGCCTTACCTGGTGCAGTTGTTGCAAGAAATTCATGGCCTGCGCGCGCGTACCGGCAACTTGCACAGTGTGCTTAGCGAGTTGTATGCCAATGCGCTTGAGCATGGTGTGCTGGGCCTGGACTCACAGCTCAAGCGCGATGTGCAGGGCTTTACCGACTATTACCAGGAGCGCGCCCGGCGCCTGGGCTCGCTGACCGAAGGCTTTGTAAGCATCGATTTCAAGGTTGAACCGCATGGCGGCGGTGGGCGTCTGATGATCGAGGTGCGCGACAGCGGTGCCGGCTTCGACGTGCAGCAAGTGCTTGCGCGGCCTTCGCTGGATCAGGGGCTGAGCGGTCGCGGTCTGAATCTGGTGCGGCAGTTGGCCAGTGACGCGCGCTGGAGTGAAGGCGGGCGTTGCGCGCATGTGGAGTTCGTATGGTGAGCCACGGGTTGGCTCGGGCATAATCTGGCTTGATCAAGGAGTGAACAAGTGACTGACATGCATATTGACCACAAGGTACTCAGTGACCTGCGTGAGGTCATGGAAGATGGCTACCTGCAGTTGGTGCAGACTTTTCTCGACGACTCAGAGCGGCGTCTTGGCCAGCTGCACGCGGCCAAAAGCGCCGAGGAGCTTGGCGCGGCAGCCCACAGTTTCAAGGGCAGCAGCAGCAACATGGGCGCGGTGGCCTTGGCCAGCCTGTGCCAGCAGCTCGAAGAGCGCGCACGGCGGCCTCCGTTATATGGAATTGAAGACTTGATCAGCCGCATCGACATGGAATTCGTCGTGGTGCAGCACTTTTACCGTGGTGAGCAGCAACGTATTTCCGCAGGCTGATACGCGAGTTGGCGCGAGTTTTGCCTGTCTCTGCCCCGATGATTTTTGTTTCTGGCGCGGAGACCGCTCGATGCCTGTCGCACCCAACCCTTTGTTGCAAGCCAATGCCATTGCCAAGACCTCGCGTTCGGCCACCGTGCAGGCGGACAAGCCGCTGCAGGCGCTGGGCGACAAGGGCGATGCCTTTGGCCAGGTGATGGCCAAGCAGGGCCGCGACAAGGTTACCGGGCAGGACGACAAGGTTGCTCAAGCCAAGCCCAAGGACAAACCTGATGCGGCAGCCGGCGGCAAGAAAGACCCGGCTGGCAAAGCTGCAGTTGCCGATGACGGCAACAAGTTGCCAGAAGAGGATTCGGCCCAGGCCGATACGGGTGTGCGTGATGCCAGCCTGGTGGCCGGTCAGGTCACTGATGCCCAGCCCGGCGCGCAATTGATCCAGGCTCAGGCCGAGGCGGTGGCGCCGGTGCTGCAGGCGGCCACGGCGCAAACCCAGGTCGCCGCGGCACTGCCTGAAGAGCCGTCCGCCGAGGAGGCCTTCGATCCGGATGCTGACCCCCTGGCCAATCTGCCAACCCTGCGCCTCGCGCTGGAGCACAGTGCCCAGGCCAAGGGTGGCACCTCGGCACATGCCCTTGATGCTGCCCAGGCTCAGGGCGAGGAAGGGCAGGCGGCCGTCAATACCTTGGCGAATTTGGTCGAGAATACCGATGGCGAAAGCGCCGAATCCGGTGACAAGGCCTTTGGCAGCTTGCTTGAGGACGGCCTGAAAGACACCAAGAGTGCCAGCAGCGACACCCGCATCGATGATTTTGCCAACCGCCTGGCCAGCCTGACCCAGGCGGCCACGGCCAAGACCGCCAATGCCGTGCCGGCCAATGCGAACCCGCTGCATCAGCCATTGCCAATGAACCAGAACGCTTGGGCCGAAGGCCTGGTCAACCGGGTCATGTACCTGTCCAGCCAGAACCTCAAGTCGGCTGATATCCAACTGGAGCCGGCAGAACTCGGTCGCCTCGACATTCGCGTCAATGTTGCGGCGGACCAGGCCACCCAGGTCACCTTCATCAGCGGCCACGCCGGCGTACGTGATGCCCTCGACAGCCAGGTGCATCGCCTGCGCGAACTGTTTGCCCAGCAGGGGTTGGCGCAGCCGGATGTCAACGTGGCTGACCAGTCGCGCGGGCAGCAACAACAGCAGGGGCAGGCGCAGGGCAGCAACCTTTCCGGGGTGGCGGCGCGCCGCTCCGAGCAGGGTGGGGTCGAGGCGGTCGATAGCGCCCGGCCTTTGGAGCAGCAGGTGGTTGTCGGCGACAGTGCGGTCGATTACTACGCCTGATAACGGTTGGCCTGGGCTGGCTTCTTCGCGGGCGAGCCCGCTCCCACAGGCATTTCGTTGATTTCGAACCCTGTGCGGTAGCTGTGGGAGCGGGCGTGGCCGCGAAGCAGCCAGCACCGCAAAACCTGCTGGAATCCATCCCCTGCGAAATCTGGCATAACACTTGCTCAAGCCAAGCCATCCTCCCTTGAACCCCCCGATGGACGACGGATTATTGGCATGGCGAAGAGCGAAGCAGTCAAAGACCCCGCCACTAAAGGCAAACTCAAGCTGATCCTGCTGGCCGTCGTCGGCCTGCTGCTGGCGATCGGCCTTTCGGTGGGCGCTACCTGGTTCATCATGCACAAGAGCGAGCCCGCTCCGGCCGCCGAAGCCGCTGCCAGCAACGTCAAGCCAGCGGCGATCTACGAGGCGCTGACCCCGGCCTTCGTGGTCAACTTCAACCAGAACGGCCGCCAGCGCTACATGCAGCTGAGCATCACCCTGCAGGCGCGTAACCAGGCCGACCTGGATGCCCTCAAGGTGCACATGCCGGTGATCCGCAACAACCTGGTGATGATGTTCTCCGGGCAAGGGTTCGACACCCTCGCCAGCAGCCCGGTAGGGCAGGAGATGCTGCGTCAGAAGGCCACCGCGGTGGTCCAGGAAGTGGCGCAGAAGGAAGTCGGCAAGCCGGTCATCGACCAGTTGCTGTTCACCAATTTCGTATTGCAGTAGGAGTCCGCAATGGCCGTACAGGACCTGCTGTCCCAGGATGAAATCGATGCCCTGTTGCACGGTGTCGACGACGGGCTGGTGCAGACCGAGAGTGCATCCGAGCCTGGCAGTATCAAAAGCTACGACCTGACCAGTCAGGACCGTATCGTGCGGGGTCGCATGCCGACCCTGGAAATGATCAACGAGCGCTTCGCCCGCTACACCCGTATCAGCATGTTCAACCTGCTACGCCGCTCCGCAGACGTGGCCGTGGGGGGCGTGCAGGTCATGAAGTTCGGCGAATACGTGCACTCGCTGTACGTGCCCACCAGCCTCAACCTGGTCAAGATCAAGCCGCTGCGTGGCACTTCGCTGTTCATCCTCGACGCCAAGCTGGTGTTCAAGCTGGTGGACAACTTTTTTGGCGGCGATGGCCGCCACGCCAAGATCGAAGGGCGTGAGTTCACCCCGACCGAGCTGCGTGTGGTGCGCATGGTGCTGGACCAGTGTTTCGTCGACCTCAAGGAAGCCTGGCAGGCGATCATGCCGGTCAGCTTCGAGTACATGAACTCCGAGGTCAACCCGGCCATGGCCAACATTGTCGGCCCCAGCGAGGCGGTGGTGGTGTCCACCTTCCACATCGAACTGGACGGCGGCGGGGGCGATCTGCACGTGACCATGCCGTACTCGATGATCGAGCCGGTGCGGGAAATGCTCGACGCCGGTTTCCAGTCGGACCTGGACGACCAGGACGAGCGCTGGGTCAAGGCCCTGCGCGAGGACGTGCTGGACGTGGCCGTGCCAATGACCGCCACGGTCGCCCGACGCCAGCTGAAGCTGCGCGACATCCTGCACATGCAGCCGGGTGACGTGATCCCGGTGGAGCTGCCCGAGCACCTGGTGCTGCGCGCTAACGGGGTGCCAGCGTTCAAGGCGCGGCTGGGCTCGCACAAGGGCAACCTGGCCCTGCAGATCATTGACCCGATCGAACGCCGCTGACGGTGTGCCGGTCGCTTACAACGAATTGAATGCCTGTCGAGGAAATCATGGCTAACGAAAACGAGATCACCTCCCCAGAGGACCAGGCACTGGCCGATGAGTGGGCCGCAGCGTTGGAAGAAACCGGTTCTGCCGGCCAGGCCGACATCGATGCACTGCTGGGCGGGGACACCGGCAGCAGCGGCCCGGGCCGCCTGCCGATGGAAGAATTCGCCAGCTCGCCGAAGCCGAACGAAAATGTCAGCCTCGAAGGCCCGAACCTGGACGTGATCCTGGACATCCCGGTGAACATTTCCATGGAGGTGGGCAGCACCGAGATCAACATCCGCAACCTGCTGCAGCTCAACCAGGGCTCGGTGATCGAGCTCGACCGCCTGGCCGGGGAGCCGCTCGACGTGCTGGTCAACGGTACGCTGATCGCCCATGGCGAAGTGGTCGTGGTCAACGAAAAGTTCGGCATCCGCCTGACCGACGTGATCAGCCCCAGCGAACGTATCAAGAAGCTGCGCTGAGTGAAGGGCACGATGCGCGCCATCGCCGTGGCAGCGGTGCTGTTCGCCAGCCACGCCTGCCTGGCTGCGGCCACGCCAGCGGCCACCCCGGCGGCTCAACCTGGCAGTCTCGGCGGGCAGCTGGCGCAGATGGTCTTGGGCCTGCTGCTGGTGGTGGGCCTGATCTTCTTCCTGGCCTGGCTGCTGCGGCGCCTGCAGAGCACCGCTGTGAAGGGTGGGCAGGTGATCGAGATTGTCGGCAGCCGTGCCATCGGCCCGCGTGACCGCCTGCTGCTGGTGCAGGTGGGCAAGGAGCAGATCCTGATAGGCCATACCCCCGGCACCATCGAGGCCCTGCACGTACTGGCCGAACCCGTGGAAGTGCCGGCAAGCGTCCGTCAGGCGACGCCGGAGTTTGCCCAGCGGCTGATGGAGCTGATGGGCAAGGACCCTAAGGACAACAAGTGATGAGCGGCGCGCTGCGTACGTTGTTGACTCTGGCGCTGCTGCTGGCTGCGCCGCTGGCCCTGGCCGCCGACCCGCTGTCGATCCCGGCCATCACCCTGTCCAACACCCCGGACGGGCAACAGGAATATTCGGTCAGCCTGCAGATCCTGCTGATCATGACCGCGCTGAGCTTCATCCCGGCGTTCGTCATTCTGATGACCAGCTTTACCCGCATCATCATCGTGTTTTCGATTTTGCGCCAGGCCCTGGGCTTGCAGCAGACGCCATCGAACCAGCTGTTGACCGGCATGGCGCTGTTCCTGACCATGTTCATCATGGCGCCGGTGTTCGATCGGGTGAACCAGGACGCGCTGCAGCCGTACCTGAAGGAGCAGATGACTGCCCAGCAGGCGATCGACAAGGCCCAGGGCCCGCTCAAGGACTTCATGCTGGCGCAAACCCGGCAGAGCGACCTTGACTTGTTCATGCGCCTGTCCAAGCGCACCGACATCGCCGGCCCCGACCAGGTGCCGCTGACGATCCTGGTGCCGGCATTCGTCACGTCGGAGCTCAAGACCGCGTTCCAGATCGGGTTCATGATCTTCATCCCGTTCCTGATCATCGACATGGTGGTGGCCAGTGTGCTGATGGCCATGGGTATGATGATGCTGTCGCCGCTGATCATCTCGCTGCCGTTCAAGATCATGCTGTTCGTGCTGGTCGACGGCTGGGCGCTGATCATGGGCACCCTGGCCAGCAGTTTCGGCGGCGTCTGACGCCGTCAAGGAGAGCCGCCGATGACACCTGAAGTAGCTGTCGACCTGTTCCGTGATGCCCTGTGGCTGACAACCTTGATGGTTGCCGTGCTGGTGGTGCCGAGCCTGTTGGTGGGCCTGGTGGTGGCGATGTTCCAGGCGGCCACGCAGATCAACGAACAGACCCTGAGCTTTCTGCCGCGCCTGCTGGTGATGCTGATCACGCTGATCATTGCCGGGCCGTGGCTGGTGCAGAAATTCATGGAGTACATCACCACGCTCTACACCAACATCCCGCAGCTCATAGGTTGATGCGGCGATGCTGGAACTGACCGACACGCAGATCGGCACCTGGGTCGCCACCTTCATCCTGCCGTTGTTCAGGGTGACCGCGGTGCTGATGACCATGCCGATTTTCGGTACCCGCATGTTGCCGGCGCGGGTGCGCTTGTACGTGTCCGTGGCCATCACCGTGGTAATCGTGCCGGCACTGCCGCCACTGCCTGAATTCGACCCGCTGAGCCTGCGCGGTTTGCTGCTGTGCGCCGAGCAGATCATCGTTGGCGCACTGTTTGGCCTGGCCTTGCAGTTGTTGTTCCAGGCTTTCGTGATTGCCGGGCAGATTGTTGCGGTGCAGATGGGCATGGCCTTCGCCTCGATGGTTGACCCCGCCAACGGGGTCAACGTCACGGTAATCAGCCAGTTCATGACCATGCTGGTGAGTGTGTTGTTCCTGTTGATGAACGGCCACCTGGTGGTGTTCGAGGTGCTGACCGAAAGTTTTACCACCTTGCCGGTGGGGAGTGCGCTGGTGGTCAACCACTTCTGGGAGCTGGCCGGGCGCATGGGCTGGGTGTTCGGTGCCGGCCTGCTGTTGATTCTGCCGGTGATTGCCGCGCTGCTGGTGGTGAACATCGCCTTTGGCGTAATGACCCGCGCAGCGCCACAGCTGAATATTTTCTCCATCGGCTTCCCGCTGACCTTGGTCATGGGCATGTTCGTCTTCTGGGTGGGCCTGGCCGATATACTGTCTCACTATCAGGCATTGGCCAGTGAAACGCTGCAGTGGCTGCGTGAGTTGGCGAGGGCGCGCTGAACATGGCAGAAAGCGAGAGCGGTCAGGACAAGACAGAAGACCCCACCGAAAAGCGCAAACGCGATGCCCGCGAGAAGGGCGAGGTCGCGCGCTCCAAGGAGCTGAACACGGTGGCGGTGACCCTGGCGGGCGCTGGTGGCCTGCTGGCATTCGGTGGTCACTTGGCCGAAACATTGCTGGCGTTGATGCGCATGAACTTCAGCCTGACCCGCGACATCATCGTCGATGAACGGGCCATGGGGGCCTTTCTGCTGGCCTCGGGCAAGATGGCTATCTGGGCGGTGCAGCCGGTGTTGATCCTGCTGTTCGTGATTTCCTTCGTGGCGCCCATCGCGCTTAGCGGCTTCTTGTTCTCGGGCAGCTTGCTGCAGCCCAAATTCAGCCGCATGAACCCGCTGTCGGGGATCAAGCGCATGTTCTCGATGCAGGCCTTGACTGAATTGCTCAAGGCGCTGGCCAAGTTTTTCGTGATTCTGGTGGTGGCGGTGGTGGTGCTCTCCGGTGACCGCCAGGCCTTGCTGTCGATTGCCAATGAGCCGCTGGAGCAGGCGATCATCCATAGCTTGCAGGTGGTGGGCTGGAGTGCCTTGTGGATGTCGGCCGGGCTGTTGCTGATTGCCGCGGCAGATGTGCCGTTCCAGCTGTACCAGACGCACAAGAAAATGAAGATGACCAAGCAGGAAGTGCGCGACGAGTACAAGGACAGCGAGGGCAAGCCCGAGGTCAAGCAACGTATTCGCCAACTGCAGCGCGAGGTGTCGCAGCGGCGCATGATGGCGGCGGTACCGGATGCAGATGTGATCATCACCAACCCGACGCATTATGCGGTGGCGTTGCAATACGACCCGGAGAAAGGCGGTGCGGCGCCGTTGCTGCTGGCCAAGGGTAGCGATTTCATGGCGTTGAAGATTCGTGAAATTGGCGTGGAGCACAACATCCAGATCCTCGAGTCGCCGGCGCTGGCGCGGGCGATCTATTACTCCACCGAACTTGAGCAGGAGATCCCGGCGGGGCTGTACCTGGCGGTGGCGCAGGTGCTGGCGTATGTGTTCCAGATTCGCCAATACCGCGCCGGCAAGGGCAAGCGCCCAGAGCCGCTGAAGGACGACCTGCCGATCCCGCCGGACCTGCGCCGCGACAGTTGATCTTGTGTCACGGCTTCTGGCTCTTTCGCGGGTAAACCCGCTCCCACGGTGGGCACATGTTGGTGATTGGGGCATAGGCTGTCGTAGGAGCGGGTTCACCCGCGAAAGGGCCGGGCCTGCTGGCCAATTTCCACCCGCCGCTCACCGTTGCCGCCGCTACCGTATTCGCGGGTAAACCCGCTCCTACACCTATCGGGGGTGGACACACATTGGTGTTTGGGCACAGCCCGTCGTAGGAGCGGGTTTACCCGCGAAAGGGCCGGTACCAGCAACATAAATCTCTCGCCGAGCAAAGTTGGAAAGCTTCTTGCAAAGCCACGCCCAGGCGCCCCCTGGGCGTCAAAGTTTTGCATCAAGAGGACTCGCGGTGGATCGCACTCAGTTAATCAGCAACGCCCGCAACAACCTGGCCGGGCTCGGCCGGGGCAACCTGGGTGTGCCGCTGTTGCTGCTGGTGATGTTGGCAATGATGATGTTGCCGATACCGCCGTTCCTGCTCGACGTGTTCTTCACCTTCAACATCGCCCTGTCGATCGTGGTGCTGCTGGTCTGTGTATACGCCCTGCGCCCGCTCGACTTTGCGGCGTTCCCGACCATCTTACTGGTGGCCACGTTGTTGCGCCTGGCCCTGAACGTCGCGTCCACCCGTGTGGTCATGCTGCATGGCCAGGAGGGCCATGGCGCTGCCGGTAAAGTGATCCAGGCCTTCGGTGAGGTGGTGATCGGCGGTAACTACGTGGTCGGTGCCGTGGTATTCGCCATCCTCATGATCATCAACTTCGTGGTGGTGACCAAGGGTGCCGGGCGTATCTCGGAAGTGAGTGCGCGTTTCACCCTCGACGCCATGCCTGGCAAGCAGATGGCCATCGACGCCGACCTCAATGCCGGCCTGATCGACCAGGCCCAGGCTAAGCACCGCCGTGCCGAGGTGGCGCAGGAGGCCGAGTTCTACGGTTCGATGGACGGTGCCAGCAAGTTCGTGCGCGGCGACGCCATCGCTGGCTTGCTGATCCTGTTCATCAACCTGATCGGCGGCATATTGATCGGCATGATGCAGCACGGTATGAGTTTCACGGAGGCCGGCAAGGTGTACGCCTTGTTGACCATCGGTGACGGTTTGGTGGCGCAATTGCCATCACTGCTGTTGTCCACTGCCGCCGCGATCATGGTGACCCGCGCGTCGGGTTCCGAGGACATGGGCAAGCTGATCAATCGGCAGATGTTCGATTCGCCCAAGGCCCTGGCGGTGTCTGGCGCGTTGATGATCGTCATGGGGCTGGTGCCGGGCATGCCGCACATTGCCTTCCTCAGCCTCGGCCTGATGGCTGCCGGCGGCGCCTACCTGGTGTGGAAGAAGCAGCAGCAGGCCAAGGTCAAAGCCCAGCAAGAGGCGCAGCGCCAGCAGGACCTGCTGCCCTCGCCACAGCGCGCGCTGGAAACCAAGGAGCTGGGTTGGGACGACGTCACCCCCATCGACATGATCGGCCTGGAGGTCGGCTATCGGCTGATCCCGCTGGTCGATCGCAACCAGGGCGGCCAGTTGCTGGCGCGGATCAAGGGCGTGCGCAAGAAGCTGTCGCAGGACCTGGGCTTCCTGATGCCCACCGTGCACATTCGTGACAACCTCGACCTGCAGCCCAGCGCCTATCGCCTGACCCTGATGGGGGTGATTCTGGCCGAGGCGGAGATTTACCCGGACCGCGAACTGGCAATCAACCCTGGGCAGGTGTTTGGCACCCTCAACGGTATTGCCGCGCGCGACCCGGCGTTTGGCCTGGAAGCGGTGTGGATCGACGTCGGCCAGCGCTCACAGGCGCAGTCGCTGGGTTACACCGTGGTCGATGCCAGCACCGTGGTGGCCACCCACCTCAACCAGATCCTGCAGAAACACTGCCACGAGCTGATCGGCCACGAAGAGGTTCAGCAACTGCTGCAGGTGCTGGCCAAGGCATCGCCTAAACTTGCAGAAGAGCTGGTGCCGGGTGTCATTTCCTTGTCGGGGCTGCTCAAGGTGCTGCAAGCCCTGTTGTCGGAACAGGTGCCAGTGCGCGATATTCGCAGTATTGCCGAGGCTATCGCGAACAACGCCGGCAAGAGTCAAGATACCGCCGCACTGGTGGCGGTGGTGCGCGTCGGATTGTGTCGCGCCATCGTGCAAAGCATTGTCGGCGTTGAGTCGGAGCTTCCAGTGATTACCCTGGAGCCAAGGTTGGAACAGATTTTGCTGAATAGTCTGCAAAGGGCCGGGCAGGGTCAGGAAGATGGTGTTCTTCTGGAGCCTAGCATGGCCGAGAAGCTGCAACGTTCGCTGATCGAGGCGGCCCAGCGCCAGGAAATGCAGGGTCAGCCGGCCATCCTGCTGGTCGCCGGCCCGATCCGCGCCATGTTGTCGCGTTTCGGTCGCCTGGCTGTACCGAATTTGCATGTTCTGGCGTATCAGGAAATACCGGACAACAAGCAAGTCACCATCGTTGCCACCGTGGGCCCTAACGGCTGAGGTAGGGGATAATGCAAGTTAAGCGATTTTTCGCCGCCGATATGCGTCAGGCCATGAAACTGGTCCGTGACGAGCTGGGCGCCGATGCCGCAATCATTGGCAACCGCCGCATTGCCGGTGGTGTCGAGCTGACGGCCGCGCTGGACTACAAGCTGTCCGCCCTGGCCCCGCGTGTGCCCAACGCCGAGCTGGAAGAAGAGCTGCGCAAGACCCACACGCGCATTGCCACTGCCCAGGCCGAGCTGGACCAGCGTCAGGACAGCAGCGACAACAACCGCCAATTGTTCGCCGGGCAATCTTTGACCGCTGCCGAACCATTGATCGAGCCGCACGTCGATGCCCCTGAGGCCGCTGCCGTACCGGCTGCTGCGCCGGTTGACCCGCGCCTGTTCGATGCCATGCGCTCGGAGCTGTCGGGCCTGCGCGAGCTGCTGGAAGTGCAACTCGGTTCGCTGGCCTGGAATCAGCTGCAGGGCAGCAAGCCGCAGCAGGCCAACCTTTGGCGCCGCCTGCAGCGCATCGGCCTGTCCGGGCCGATCGCCCGCGAGCTGCTGGACCTGACCGCCGAGATCGAGGAACCGCGCCAGGCCTGGCGCATGCTGCTGGCTCACTTGGCGCGGATGATCGAAGTACCTGAAATCGAGCCGATCGAAGAGGGCGGGGTGATCGCCATGGTCGGCCCGGCGGGCATGGGCAAGACCACCACCCTGGCCAAGCTGGCCGCGCGCTACGTGCTCAAGTACGGCGCGCAGAACCTGGCGCTGGTGAGCATGGACAGCTTCCGTATCGGCGCCCAGGAGCAGCTCAAGACCCTGGGCCGCATCCTCAACGTGCCGGTGACTTACGTCGACCCGGGCCAGTCGCTGGCAGCAGCGCTGGAGCCACTGCTGCGCAAGCGCGTGGTGCTGATCGATACTGCCGGCCTGCAGGCCAGCGACCCTGCGCTGCGCATGCAGCTGGAAACCTTGGCCGGGCGTGGCATTGCCGCGAAGAACTACCTGGTGCTGGCCACCACCAGCCAGAAGCAGGTGCTGACCGCCGCCTACCACAGCTACAAGCGCTGTGGCCTGGCCGGCTGCATCCTGACCAAACTCGATGAAACGGCAAGCCTTGGCGATGTGCTGAGCCTTGCCATCAGTCATGAACTGCCAGTGGCCTATCTTACCGATGGCCCACGCATTCCTGACGACCTGCACCTGCCAAGGGGCCACCAGTTAGTCACGCGGGCGGTGAATGTGCAGCAGCAGGACGAGCCCAGCGAAGAGGCCATGGCCGACATGTTCGCTGATCTCTATCACAACCCACGGCGAGCGGGTTGACCATGAAGCGTGTGCAAAGTCGCTATGCCAAGGGGCACGCAGAATTGCCCTACGTGTGGCCTGAGTCCCAGCGAGACAAGGTAAAGAACAGACATGGGTAGCATGCATCCCGTACAGGTGATCGCCGTGACCGGTGGCAAAGGTGGCGTCGGCAAGACTAACGTTTCAGTGAACTTGTCCCTGGCGCTGGCCGAGCTTGGCCGCAGGGTCATGCTGCTGGACGCCGACCTGGGCCTGGCCAATGTCGACGTATTGCTGGGCCTTACCCCCAAACGTACCCTCGCCGATGTGATTGAAGGGCGTTGCGAGCTGCGTGACGTCATGCTGCAGGGCCCCGGCGGTGTGCGCATCGTACCGGCAGCCTCGGGCACCCAGAGCATGGTGCATCTGGCCCCGGCCCAGCATGCCGGGCTGATCCAGGCGTTCAGCGAGATCGGCGACAACCTCGATGTGTTGGTGATCGATACCGCTGCGGGTATCGGTGACTCGGTGGTCAGCTTCGTTCGCGCCGCCCAGGAAGTGCTGCTGGTGGTGTGTGATGAACCTACCTCGATTACCGACGCCTACGCGTTGATCAAGCTGCTCAATCGCGACTATGGCATGAACCGTTTCCGTGTGTTGGCCAACATGGCGCAGAGCCCGCAGGAAGGGCGCAACCTGTTTGCCAAGCTGACCAAGGTCACCGACCGCTTCCTTGACGTTGCCCTGCAGTACGTGGGTGCCGTGCCGTACGACGAGTGCGTGCGCAAGGCGGTGCAGAAGCAGCGTGCCGTCTACGAAGCCTTCCCTCGCTCCAAGTGTGCGCTGGCCTTCAAGGCGATTGCCCAGAAGGTCGACAGCTGGCCGCTGCCGGCCAATCCGCGCGGCCATCTGGAGTTCTTTGTCGAGCGCTTGGTGCAACCCACCAGCGCGGGACCCGTACTATGAACGCCAGCGGCTTCAAGATGTACAGCCGGGCGGCGAAGGACGCCCAGTACGAGCTGATCGAACGCTACGCCCCGCTGGTCAAGCGCATCGCCTACCACCTGTTGGCGCGCTTGCCGGCCAACGTGCAGGTCGAGGACCTGATCCAGGCCGGCATGATCGGCCTGCTGGAAGTGGCCAACAAATACGACGCCAGCAAGGGCGCCAGCTTTGAGACCTACGCCGGCATCCGCATCCGCGGGGCCATGCTGGACGAAGTGCGCAAAGGCGATTGGGCACCGCGTTCGGTACACCGCAACACCCGTATGGTCAGTGATGCCATGCGTGCAGTTGAGGCCAGAACAGGCCGTGACGCTAAAGATCATGAAGTTGCTGCCGAACTCCAATTGAGTCTCGATGATTACTACGGGATCTTGAACGATACCCTGGGCAGCCGCCTGTTCAGCTTCGACGACCTGTTGCAGGACGGCGAGCACGAAGGGCTGCATGAGGATGGCGCCAGTGGCCAGGTCGAACCTGCGCGCGGCCTGGAGGAGGAGCGCTTCCAGGCTGCCCTGACCGAGGCTATTGCCAACCTGCCGGAGCGTGAGCGCCTGGTGCTGGCGCTGTACTACGACGAAGAGCTGAACCTCAAGGAAATCGGTGAGGTGCTGGGTGTCAGCGAGTCGCGGGTCAGCCAGTTGCACAGCCAATGTGCCGCGCGCCTGCGCAGCCGCCTGGGGGAATGGCGGGCGCGTTGAGCCCACTGTCGTTGCAGTCGTTTTCCACGTTGTACCGAATTGAATGAGTGCGTGCTCGGTAGGCCGAGCGCGTTTGAGACTGCTTGGAGGTCTAATTGGACAAGAACATGAAAATCCTCATCGTTGACGACTTTTCGACGATGCGGCGGATCATCAAGAACCTGTTGCGTGACCTGGGTTTCACCAACACCGACGAAGCCGATGACGGCACCACGGCGTTGCCGATGCTGGAAAACGGTCACTACGACTTCCTGGTGACCGACTGGAACATGCCGGGCATGTCCGGCATCGACCTGCTGCGTAAAGTGCGTGCCAGCGACAAGCTGAAAAGCATGCCGGTCTTGATGGTGACCGCTGAAGCCAAGCGCGACCAGATCATTGAAGCGGCACAGGCCGGCGTCAATGGTTACGTGGTCAAGCCGTTCACCGCTCAGGTGCTCAAAGAGAAGATCGAGAAGATCTTCGAACGCGTCAACGGCTGAGTCACGTCAGGGGGGCGCGTCATGGATTCATCACAAACGTCTTTGGGCGAGTTCGAGTCGACCCTGAAGAAGCATGCCCAGGAGTTGGTCGAAAGCCTGGAGCGGGGCCGTTTCGGCGAGGCGGTGCAGTTGATTCACGAACTGAACCAGACCCGCGACCGCGGCCTGTACCAGGAAGTCGGCAAGCTGACTCGCGAGCTGCACAGTGCCATCGTCAGTTTCCAGATCGACCCCACCATGCCGCAGGCAGAAGAGGTGTCGCAAATTACCGACGCCACCGAGCGCCTGTCGTATGTGGTCAAGCTGACCGAGGGCGCGGCCAACCGCACCATGGACCTGGTCGAGGAAAGCACACCGGTGCTCAATGAGCTGGCCAGCGAGGCCAAGGCCCTGAGCACCGACTGGCAGCGCTTTATGCGCCGCGAAGTGGCTGCGC
This sequence comes from Pseudomonas sp. CIP-10, assembly GCF_020911845.1. NCBI lineage: Bacteria > Pseudomonadati > Pseudomonadota > Gammaproteobacteria > Pseudomonadales > Pseudomonadaceae > Pseudomonas > Pseudomonas sp. CIP-10. The sequence goes on from NZ_CP087160.1 coordinate 1,687,143, forward strand.
CGGAATTCCGTGATCTGGTCAAGCGAGTCGACAGTTTCCTGACGCACAGCGCCGAGGGTAACCGCAAGGTTTCCGGGCACCTCAATGACATTTTGCTGGCCCAGGACTATCAGGACCTGACCGGCCAGGTGATCAAGCGCGTCACCGCACTGGTGACCGAGGTGGAAAGCAACCTGCTCAAGCTGGTGCTGATGGCCAGCCAGGTCGACCGCTTTGCCGGTATAAAACATGACCACGATCAATTGCGTGCAGAAAAAGATCGAGAAAAACATCCGACTCGGGGTGAAGGTCCGCAGATTCATGCCGATAAGCGTGAAGACGTCGTGTCCGGTCAGGACGATGTCGATGATCTGCTGTCCAGCCTTGGTTTTTAAGGAGCACGTTTGATGAGCTTCGGCGCCGATGAAGAAATCCTCCAGGATTTCCTGGTAGAAGCCGGCGAAATTCTTGAGCAATTGTCCGAGCAACTGGTCGAGCTGGAAAGCCGACCTGACGATGCCGACCTGCTCAATGCGATCTTTCGCGGTTTCCACACTGTAAAAGGGGGCGCCGGCTTCCTCCAGCTGAACGAGCTGGTGGAGTGCTGCCATATCGCCGAGAACGTGTTCGACGTCCTGCGCAAAGGTGAGCGCCGGGTCGATGCGGAACTGATGGATGTGGTGCTCGAGGCACTGGATACGGTCAACAGCATGTTTGGCCAGGTGCGCGAGCGTGCCGAAGTGACACCGGCCACCCCCGCACTGCTGGCGGCGTTGTCGCGCCTGGCCGAACCTGGCGCAGCCGAAACTGTTGCAGCGCCTGCACCGGCGCCGGTTGCCGACGTGTCGGTTGCCGCGCCGGCCGAGACCGAGGAGCAACACCAGGACATCACTGACAGTGAATTCGAGCAGTTGCTCGATTCGCTCGATGCGATCAAGGCGCAAGCGGCGGCCGACGAGCAGATGCAGGGCGAGACTGTCAGCGGTGCGGGTGATGAAATCACCGACGCCGAGTTCGAATCGCTGCTCGACCAGTTGCACGGCAAGGGCCAGTTCAATGCCGAGGTTGCCGCGCCGCCGGTGGCCGTCAGCAGCGAAGCGGTCAGTGATGAGATCACCGACGCCGAATTCGAATCGCTGCTCGACCAGCTGCATGGCAAGGGCACCTTCCAGGCTGGTGCCTTGCCAGCCGCCCAGGCACCAGCGCCTGCCGCACCCGACAACAGTGCCGCCAGCGATGAAATCAGCGAGCACGAGTTCGAAGCCCTGCTGGACCAGTTGCACGGCAAGGGCAAGTTCGGTGGCGATGTTGCCGCTGTTGAGGCCCCGGCTGCTGTCCAGGCGCAAGCGCCGGCTGCCGCCAAGGCCGAAAGCCCGCCAGTGACCAAGCCCGCTGCCGCGCCAGCGCCTTCGCCGGCCAGCAAACCTGCCGCGGCGCCTCGCGCGCCGGCCCCGGCCGCTGAAAAGCATGCCGCCAGCGAAGCGGAAACCACGGTACGCGTCGATACCGCGCGCCTGGACGAGATCATGAACATGGTCGGCGAACTGGTGCTGGTGCGTAACCGTCTGGTGCGCCTGGGCCTGAACAGCGGCGACGAGGCCATGTCCAAGGCCGTGTCCAACCTTGACGTGGTCACCGCCGACCTGCAGACCGCGGTGATGAAAACCCGTATGCAGCCGATCAAGAAAGTCTTCGGCCGCTTCCCGCGCCTGGTCCGCGACCTGGCGCGCCAGTTGAAGAAAGAGATCAATCTGGAGCTGGTCGGCGAAGAGACCGACCTTGACAAGAACCTCGTAGAAGCCTTGGCCGACCCGCTGGTGCACTTGGTGCGCAATGCGGTCGACCACGGTATCGAGATGCCCGAGGAGCGTGAAACGTCTGGCAAGGCACGTACCGGCCGCGTAGTGCTGTCGGCCGAACAGGAAGGCGACCACATCCTGCTGTCGATCTCGGACGACGGCAAGGGCATGGACCCGAACATCCTGCGCGCCAAGGCCGTGGAAAAGGGCCTGATGGACAAGGACGCCGCCGAGCGCCTGAGCGAGTCGGACTGCTACAACTTGATCTTCGCCCCTGGCTTCTCGACCAAGACCGAGATTTCCGATGTGTCCGGGCGTGGCGTGGGCATGGACGTGGTGAAAACCAAGATCTCCCAGCTCAACGGCTCGATCAACATTTTCTCGGCCAAGGGCCAAGGCTCCAAGATCGTCATCAAGGTGCCGCTGACCCTGGCGATCATGCCCACCCTGATGGTGATGTTGGGCAACCAGGCGTTCGCCTTCCCGCTGGTCAACGTCAACGAGATCTTCCACCTCGACCTGTCGCGCACCAACGTGGTCGATGGCCAGGAAGTGGTGATCGTGCGCGACAAGGCGCTGCCGCTGTTCTACCTCAAGCGCTGGCTGGTCCAGGGCCAGGTGCACGAAGAGCAGCACGAAGGCCACGTGGTGATTCTGTCGGTCGGCACCCAGCGCATCGGTTTTGTCGTTGACCAACTGGTGGGCCAGGAAGAAGTGGTCATCAAGCCGCTGGGCAAGATGCTGCAAGGCACCCCGGGCATGTCCGGGGCCACCATTACCGGCGACGGTCGCATCGCGTTGATTCTCGACGTCCCGAGCATGCTCAAGCGTTACGCCGCGCGGCGTATTTGATTTCGGTGGCGCGCCCTGGCGGGTTGCGCCGCCTAATGGAGTGTTTATGGCAGTCAAGGTCCTGGTGGTGGATGATTCTGGTTTCTTCCGCCGCCGTGTCTCGGAAATCCTCTCGGCGGATCCAACGATCCAGGTAGTGGGTACCGCGACCAACGGCAAGGAAGCAATCGACCAGGCGCTGGCGCTCAAGCCCGATGTGATCACCATGGACTACGAAATGCCCATGATGGATGGCATTACCGCCGTGCGGCACATCATGCAGCGCTGCCCGACGCCCGTATTGATGTTCTCGTCGCTGACCCATGAAGGCGCCCGCGTCACCCTCGACGCGCTGGATGCCGGCGCAGTGGACTACCTGCCGAAAAACTTCGAGGACATCTCGCGCAACCCTGACAAGGTCAAGCAGTTGCTGTGCGAGAAGGTGCACACCATTTCGCGCAGCAACCGCCGGATCGGCAGCTATGCCAGAACGGCGCCGGTCGCCGCGCCAGCGCCGGCCAGCACCTTCGCCAGCCAGGCGCAGACGCGCCCGGCAGCACCTGCCCGTGCTGCGGCCCCGACACCGGCGGCCTCGCAGTCGCCGGCACCCAAGCGCAAACCCTACAAACTGGTGGCCATCGGTACCTCCACGGGGGGGCCGGTGGCGCTGCAGCGGGTACTGACCCAGCTGCCGGCCAATTTCCCGGCGCCGATCGTGTTGATCCAGCACATGCCGGCGGCGTTCACCAAAGCGTTTGCCGAACGCCTGGACAAGCTGTGCCGCATCAGCGTCAAGGAAGCCGAAGACGGCGACATGCTGCGCCCGGGCCTGGCCCTGCTGGCCCCCGGTGGCAAGCAGATGATGATCGATGGCCGTGGCACAGTGAAGATCCTGCCCGGCGACGAGCGCCTGAACTACAAGCCGTGCGTGGACATCACCTTCGGTTCGGCGGCCAAGTCGTACGGCGACAAGGTGTTGTCGGTGGTGCTCACCGGCATGGGCGCCGATGGCCGCGAGGGCGCGCGCCTGCTCAAGCAGGGGGGCAGCACGGTGTGGGCCCAGGATGAAGCCAGCTGCGTGATTTATGGCATGCCCATGGCCATCGTCAAGGCCAACCTGGCGGATGCCGTGTACAGCCTGGATGAAATCGGCAAGCACCTGGTGGAGGCGTGCGTCTGATGGACGTCCTCAGCCTGATCGGTTTGATTCTGGCTTTCGTTGCCATCGTCGGTGGCAACTTCCTTGAAGGCGGTCATGTCGGTGCTCTGGTCAATGGCCCGGCGGCTCTGATCGTGCTGGGTGGCACCCTGGCGGCGGCGTTGTTGCAGTCGCCGCTGTCGTCGTTCAAGCGTGCCTTGCAGATTTTGCGTTGGATCCTGTTTCCGCCGCGGGTCGATCTGGCGGGCGGCATCGACCGTGTGGTGAACTGGAGCCTGACCGCTCGCAAAGAAGGCCTGCTGGGCCTGGAAGGGGTAGCGGACAGCGAGCCCGACCCCTATGCGCGCAAGGGCCTGCAACTGCTGGTGGATGGCGCCGAGCCGGAAGCGATCCGCAGCATCCTTGAGGTCGACTTCCTTACCCAGGAAGGCCGTGACATCCAGGCAGCCAAGGTATTCGAAAGCATGGGCGGCTATGCGCCGACCATCGGCATCATCGGGGCGGTCATGGGCCTTATCCATGTGATGGGCAATCTGGCCGACCCGTCGCAACTGGGCAATGGCATTGCCGTGGCCTTTGTCGCCACCATTTACGGTGTGGCCAGTGCCAACCTTGTGCTATTGCCGGTCGCCAGCAAGCTCAAGGCCATCGTCATGCGCCAGTCGCGCTACCGTGAAATGCTGCTCGAAGGCCTGCTGTCGATTGCCGAAGGTGAAAACCCGCGCTCGATCGAGCTGAAGCTGCAAGGCTTCATGGAGTAACCCATGCGTCGCCGTCGTCATACCGAGGAACACGAAAACCACGAGCGCTGGCTGGTGTCGTACGCCGACTTCATCACGTTGCTGTTCGCCTTCTTCGTGGTGATGTATTCCATTTCCTCGATCAACGAGGGTAAGTACAAGGTTATTTCCCAGGCTTTGCTAGGGGTATTCAACGACCCCGAGCGCAGCATGAAGCCGATCCCGATTGGCGATGAGCAGCCGCTGAGCGTTCGCCCGGCCCAACCGCTGGTCAAAGACAGCGAGCAGACCGAAGCGGGCCTGGCGGCGACCAATGTCGACCCGTTGAAAACCATCAGCGATGACGTGCGCGATGCCTTCGGCGACCTGATCAACAGCGACCAGATGACTGTGCGCGGCAACGAGCTGTGGGTGGAGATCGAGCTCAACTCATCGCTGCTGTTTGGCAGCGGTGATGCGATGCCCAGTGACAAGGCGTTTGCGATCATCGAGAAGGTGGCCAACATCCTCAAGCCGTTCGCCAACCCGGTGCACGTCGAAGGCTTCACCGACAACCTGCCGATCCGCACCGCGCAGTACCCCACCAACTGGGAGTTGTCCTCGGCGCGCGCGGCCAGCATCGTGCGGCTGCTGGCCATGGAGGGCGTCAACCCGGCACGCATGGCTTCGGTAGGCTACGGCGAGTACCAGCCGGTGGCCAGCAACGATACCGCCGAAGGGCGCGCACGCAACCGCCGGGTGGTGCTGGTGATTTCCCGTAACCTGGAAGTGCGCCGCAGCCTGACAGGCTCGGGCAGCGCCAATGCCACACCGGATGCCGCATTGCGCCGTGCTGGCACACAAAGTGCACCGGCAACACGAGCAACAGTGGCGGGGCAGTGATACGTCAATTCCCCGTCGCCGCTGTCCCCTGCAGGCGCGGGTTTACCCGCGAGCCGGGCGACGCGGTGTATGGCACCGGTTGCACCGGTGTTCGCGGGTAAACCCGCTCCTACATTGATTGCGCGAGCTTTCGAATTTTGAGCAAGGCAGTGTCCCTGCCAAATCAATAGATAGAGTTTGCTTGATGAGAGTCTGGGCAGTAGCCAATCAAAAAGGTGGTGTCGGCAAGACCACCACTACCATTGCCCTGGCCGGCCTGCTGGCCGAGGCCGGCAAGCGCGTGGTTGTCGTCGACCTCGACCCGCACGGCTCGATGACCAGCTACTTCGGGCACAACCCGGACGCCCTGGAGCACAGCTGCTACGACCTGTTCCTGCACAAGGGCACGGTGCCCGAAGGCTTGCCCGGGCAACTGCTGCTGCCCACCAGCGATGAGCGCATCTCGCTGCTGCCGTCGAGTACCGCCCTGGCGGTGCTGGAGCGCCAGTCGCCAGGGCAGAATGGCCTGGGCCTGGTAATCGCCAAGAGTCTGGCGCAGCTGTGGCAGGATTTCGACTATGCCCTGATCGACAGCCCACCCTTGCTGGGTGTGCTGATGGTCAATGCCCTGGCCGCCAGCCAGCAGCTTGTGATCCCGGTACAAACCGAGTTCCTCGCCGTGAAGGGCCTGGAGCGCATGGTCGGCACCTTGGCCATGGTCAACCGTTCGCGCAAGCAGGCGCTGCCGTACCAGATCGTACCGACCCTGTTCGACCGTCGTACCCAGGCGTCGCTGGGCACCCTCAAGTTGCTGCGTGACACCTACGGGCAGCATGTGTGGCAGGGCTACATCCCGGTGGATACCCGCCTGCGTGATGCCAGTCGCAAGGGCGTCACGCCCTCGCAGTTCGACAGCAAGAGCCGTGGGTTGATCGCCTACCGGGCGCTGCTCAAGCACCTGCTCACCTACAAGACCGCAGTGCAGGTGGCCTGATGACTCAAACCCGGCAAACCAGCACCCGGCCCCAGATGGCCCTGCAATCGTACCTGGACGGCCTGCTGCAGGAGGCCACCGAGGCCGAAGACCTGAGCGAGCAGCCGGCAGTGGCGGATGAGTTCGCCGAGGCGGTGCGCGAGGAGCAGGCACGCGATGCCCGGCAGCCAGCCCGGCCTGAGCCCGCCGAAGCCGCCGCCGCCAGCTTTGCCCCGCGGCCGTTCGCCGAACCCCGTCTGGCGGTACTGCCCAGCATGATGCCGGTGGAAGCCCCGGTGGTGACGGTGGTCGAGCAGGAGGTCGTGGCCGAAGCCAGCATCCCGGTACTGGTCGAAGAACAAACCGTGGAACCGGCTGTGCCGCTGGTCGATGTGCATCTGCCGGCACCCAACCTGCCCGTACCCCCGGCCACTGTCGACGGTCGTCCGGTGTGGGCGGCCGAGCCGTTCGAATGCCTGCTGTTCGACGTTGCCGGCCTGACCCTGGCGGTGCCGTTGGTGTGCCTGGGCTCGATCTACACCCTGGCTGGCCAGGAGCTGACGCCACTGTTCGGCCAGCCCGACTGGTTCCTCGGCATCCTGACCTGCCAGGCCGGCAACCTGAAGGTGCTGGACACTGCGCGTTGGGTAATGCCCGACCGCTACCGCGATGATTTTCGCCAGGGCCTGCAATACGTGATTTCGGTGCAGGGCTACGAATGGGGGCTGGCGGTGCATCAGGTCAGCCGCTCGCTGCGCCTGGACCCGTCGGAGATCAAGTGGCGCAGCCAGCGTGGCCAGCGCCCGTGGCTGGCCGGCACCGTAATCGAACACATGTGCGCACTGCTCGACGTCGCCGCACTGGCCGAGCTGATCGCCAGCGGTGCGGTCAAGCAGATGCACGCCAAACAGAAATGACACAGAACATACCGCCAACGGCGGATTTTGAGGGTAGGGGAATGAAAAAGTCGTCTGCACAAGGTTCCGAAGATCCGATCCTGCAGTGGGTTACCTTCCGTCTGGACAACGAGTCCTACGGCATCAATGTGATGCAGGTGCAGGAAGTCCTGCGCTACACCGAGATTGCCCCGGTGCCGGGTGCGCCGAGCTACGTGCTGGGCATCATCAACTTGCGCGGTAACGTGGTGACGGTGATCGACACGCGTCAGCGTTTTGGCCTGATGCCGACCGAAGTGACCGACAACACCCGTATCGTCATCATCGAAGCCGACAAGCAAGTGGTCGGCATTCTGGTCGACAGCGTGGCCGAAGTGGTTTACCTGCGCCAGTCCGAAATCGAGACCGCGCCGAACGTGGGTAACGAAGAGTCGGCCAAGTTCATTCAGGGCGTGTGCAACAAGAATGGCGAACTGCTGATCCTGGTCGAACTGGACAAGATGATGACCGAGGAAGAGTGGTCCGAGCTGGAGAACATCTGAGTTGATTCTACAGGTTGCTGTCATCTTCCTGGCGCTGGCCTGGGCGCTGAGCCTGTGGTTTTTCCTCAACTACAGCAAGCGCCAGCGCGAGCTGGCTGCGCAGCAGGCCGAGGGCGATGCGCTGCGTGACCAGCGCATCAAGGACTTGGCCAAGCGTCTGGATGACTACCAGAACGGCACTGTGCGCATGGGTGAGGCCATCCATGAGCTGCGTGCGACGGTGGCTACCCTGCCAGACCGGCTGGAGCGCCTCGAGCAGCGCGACCCCAGCAACGTTACCTTTAGCCAGGCGGCCAAGCTGGTGGGGATGGGGGCGAGTGTCGATGAGTTGACCCAGAGCTGCGGCCTGACCCAGGCCGAGGCGGAGTTGATGAGCAAGGTGCACCGGGCTCCTTGACGGGGGCTGACAGGTAGCCTCGTTAGCAGGCTCGTCACCTGGGACATCGAGCGGCGCCCATGCGTCGCTCGATCTGAAGGGCGCCGCCAGGCCCGTTCAGTTCCCCATGCATTTCAGTTGCGAACCCAGGAGTGATTGCCGCCGACGCCGGCAAAACGGTTCAGGGGCAGCAATTGCTTCAGGGCAGCATTGGCCTGTGAGGCGTCGATGAATGGGTAGGTGTTGACGCGTGGCATGATGTGCAAGTTGATGATCTGGCGCAGGGTCCGCAGCCCGGGTAGATGGCGATCGACCATCTCGGTGAGCAGCGCCGGGCCGGTGAGGTAGCTGAGCTTGTTGGCATAGCGGTAGAAATTGCCAGGGTCCTGTTCCAGGCTCGGTCGGCTGTCGTAAAAGTCTGCATGGGTCTGGTAGCGTGTGAGCATTTCATCGGAGATCGCATCCAGCACCGGGTTGCCTGGGTGGCTACCTATGAGGCTGGTGTTGTACAGGCAATTCATGCTCATTTTTTCGTTGCACATCGGCGGTGGCAGCAGCAGCCCATCGGGCGGGGTGTGCAGCTCGACCTGGTCGATCGTTTCGCCCTTGCCGTCCGGCAGCAGGAAATCGTCTACGTCCATGTACAGCCCACCCTCATGGTGCAGCATTCGGTAGCGCAGCACATCCGTCGCCGACGCGTAATTGGTGGCGATGCCACCGTTGCCATCCAGTGCTGCATCGTACTGTGCGTAATAGCGGCTCTGGCGGAAGGCCCGGAAGAAACCTTGCTCTTCAAGCGGCAATACCTGAAGCCCCGGCGCCCGGGCTGCCAATAGCCTTGCGTTCTGTTCGTAGGCGGTAGGCGAAGCCTTCGACAGAAACAGGCGCATGCTGTATTCACTGTCGCTCAGGCGCGCTGCGTTGGCGGCAAGGTTGGCCAGCAATGGCTCGCCAAGGACGTTGTTGCCGACCCAGAGGCTGGATATGAGTTTTGGGATAGGTGCGCTGTCCGGCGCCCGTGTCGGTATTTGCACCGGCAGGGGCAGGTCGACACCCAAGGCGCGCAAAGTGCGCGTGCGCATGGCGTCGGTTACCGGCCGAGGCATGTCGAGCGCCACCAGGTCACGGCTGCCGGGGACTGCCACGTAGGCTTGCGGATCGACCTCGTTGACGTCGTCCTTGAGGATGAACGCATTCCGCTCCATGTCATAGACCACCCGCGCGTTGTAGGTTTCGATGCTGCATTCCAGGTCGTCCAGTTCGCCATCGTAGTGGGGCAACCGTATCACCGCGCCGGCAACCTCCGGGTCGCCGTCATCAAGGGGTGCAATGGGCTCGTGGTTGTGGAAGTACTCCGCGCCTTCTGGCTCTGGAAGCCGCGGTGGGCTGGTCGGGCTCAACGGATAGCCGAGCTGCCCGTTGACCTCGCGCGGCATGACAAAACCATCGCTTTTGAACTCGAACAGGGCCTTGATGCCTGCTGTGCCCTCCGTTGCCAGCGGTACGGCGTTGAACAGCCCCCAGGCGATGTCGCCCACCCCATCCTGTTTGGCTTTCAGGCTGTGGCCGTTGATCACCTGATCCAGGCCCAGGCCCAACTGGGCAATGCCACCGAGCGCCAGCAGGGGCGCCAGCCCCGGCACCACCAGGCACAGTGGCGCTAGCAGGTTGAGCGTATTGGTGAGGTAGCCTCGCCATTTGGCTTTGGTAACCTGGCTATCGGTGGTGATGACAAAATCGGCATCGTCGTAGCTGCGCTGGCGCTGGCGCTCGGTCAGGGCTGCGAACATATCCCCGGTCAGTTTGGGGTTGTACTTGCCAGGTTTGTAGTTCACGTAGGTTCTGGGGGGCCAGACGCCATCATCGTTGAAATAACCATGTTCAGGCGGCAGCCGGTGCCGAACCGGATAGTCGCCAAGGCCCTCGAGCGCGGTGTCCAGGCCGCTGAAATCGAGGCCCTGAGGGCGGTCGGCGAGCCTGAAGTGTTGTTTGAGTGCCTCGCGTCGGGCGGGGTCCTTGCACTGATCGCCCACCCAGTCCTTGAGCAGGTTCTCGCTGGCGAATTCGAGCAAGGGCGAGCTGTTACCTGGCATGTACAGCAGGGTCAGATCGCTGTGGGGGGCATTGATGTACAGCAGGTCGGTGGCCGCATAGCCATAGATGCTCAGCGTGCTCACCCGTATCTTGAAACGCTGCGGCATCATGCCGGCGGCTTGCCATGCCAGCTCCCTGGCGGCATCGCTCAGGCGCCCCTGGCTGACCTGGGCGTTGCAGGCGGCGATGAAATTGAGCTTGCTGGCCAGGCGGTGACTGTCCTGATGCTCCTGCCAGTACGTGTCGAGCATGGCTTTGAACGGCCTGTGAAAATCCAGCGCTTCTATGAAACGCTGGAAAGCTTCAGCCGGTACCTGAACGTGGGTCGAGGCATCGTAACGGGCAGGGGACGATCGCTGGAACAGGCCGTTGTACACTTCGAAGGCTGCGCCCTGATGGCCAAAGCCCAGCGCTGGCAGGCGATCGACCAGCTTCAACGGCCCTTGGGGGAAGGTGCCTGCCCAAGGGTTGGCGAACAGTGCGCCGATGAGGTTGTTATCGGACTCCCCTTGCCAGTTGCCCAGCAGCGCCTGGGTCATGCTCTGGGTCTGCTGGACCGCTGCCACATACCCTTGGTCATCCGGCCGGTAGTGCAGGGTGACCACATCGACGCGATCGGGGTCGATATGCACACCTTGCCCGGCAAGCCACTGCCGGATCAAGCGATGGGCTTCGCGGTCCGGGCGTGGGATGTTGGCCAGATGGTCTACTACGAACTGCACGCCTTTGGCGTTGATTCTGCTGTCGATCATGACGGTCACCTTGTACGTGGGAAGCCGACAAGGTTGGGCGCATTGAGGGGGAGGGGGTGGTAGATAGTTACTGGCCAGTGCCGGGCAGCGGGGGCAATGGTGGGGTGATATCGCGTTCTGTCGGGCGCGGATCATCGAAGCCGGCGGGTACCTTGCCGCGCAGTTGCCAGGCGAAGGCGATGATTTCGGCAATGGTCAGGTACAGTGCTTCGGGTATTTGATCGCCCAGCTCCAGCCGCGCCAGCAGGCGCACCAGCTCGGCGTTTTCGTAGATCGGCACTTCGTGTTCGCGGGCGAGCGCAAGGATGGCCTCGGCCAGGTCCTCGTCGCCCTTGGCGGTGAGGGTCGGTGCCTGATGGCCGTCGTAGTTCAGCGCTATGGCTTGGCGTGGTGTCGTATCGTTCATGCGGTTTCGTCCACCCAGCGTTGTTCCATCCGTGTGCGTGGCCCCTGCGGCGGGATGCCCGGGTGGCACTCCAGGTCGCCGACTTCCAGGCCCCGGGCCACCAGGCGCGCGCGCAGCGCGCCAAGCTGGGCGTCGATCAACCGCGCGGTCTGCTCGCGCTCCGCCCATAGCTGCCCGCTCAGGCGGCCCTCGCTCAGTTGCGCCTGCACTTGCAGGGGGCCGAGCGGGGACAAGTCGAAGGCCAGCTCGATGCGCCACACGGCTTGCCGAGGGTTTTGGGCTTCATGTTGGCGGTCGGCCTGTTGTTGTGGGGTTTCTTCGCGCTGCAGTTTGACTTGCAGCGGGATGAAGTCCTGGCCGTGGCGGATCGGCACTTCGGTTTGCCAGGTGGTCTGCAGGTTGCCGTTTTCCAGCGTGCCGGTTTGTTGCAGGCTGCTCATGGCGTGGCTCTGCAAACGTGAAACAGCAGCGGCAGCCAGGCGCAGCAGCTGTTGCAGGTCGCCTTCCTCTTCCAGGGCCTTGAGCAGGCGCGACGGTAATGGGAACGCGCCCGGCTGCGGCTTGGGGCTGACCCGCTCAAGCATGCCCAGTGCGCTGCGCGCCAGTATCGGCATGGTCAGGGCCAGGTTGGCGGGGCTCAGAGTGGTGGCCCCTGCCGGGAGGGCAGGGGCCTGGGCCATCAGCCGCAGTAAATGTGCTTTGAGGTCGGTGTCAACGCTGGCGGTGGACCCACTCAGCAGCTTCGCTTCGAGAAAGCTGCCGCTGTTGTTCAAGGCCTGGGCCACTGCCTTGGCGTCGCCCAGTTGTCGGGCGTCCGGCAGGCCGGCCAGCAGGCGTTCGGCGCTGGCGCGCAGCTCGCCATCGACGCCTGGGTCGCGGGTGAGCTGTTGCAGGGTGTTGAGCAGGCCGGGCAGCGAGGCTTGACGGTTTTGCTGTGTCAGCAGCTGTTGGGCAATGCTGAGTTGGTCCTGCCTGCCGCTGAGCGGCACGAAGCGCAATGACTGATCACCCTGCACCAGGGCGCTGAGCAGGCTGCCAATGGCCAGCGGGCGCGGGCTGTCGATGCTCAGCGTGGCACCGGCCTGGGTGCTGTTGAGCAAGCTGACCAGCGCCCGGTACACGGCCGGTTGGCCGGGTGCCTGAGCCAGCGGTTGGTTGGTCAGGACCTTGCCTTGCAGCAAGGTGCCGACCGGCACCTTGCTGGTGTCCAGCTGGGTGAGGGTGGCGACCTGGCTGGCGCTGGCCTGTTGCAACATGATCGCCAGGCGATTGCTTTCGGTCTGGCTGACGGTGATCTGGCTGCCTTGGGGCAGCGGCTGGCTGGCGTTGGCCTGTAGTTGGGTCTGCACGCCGTTGGCCTGCATCAGCCTTAGCACCAGCTGAAAGTCCTGGCCCGCCTGGCGCAACGATAAAACCTCGGCTTGCGCGGTTTCGCCGGGGGCCAGCAACCCGGGCTGTGCCTGGATAAGGCGCAGCAGTTCGCCGGTCGTGCCCGCCTTCATGGCTTGGCTGTTGATCGCGGTTTGTGCGCCGAGACTATTGATTTCAGTCATGATTGTATACAACCTGTCGAGCCCGGCCTCTTGGCAGCGCGGCGGCGCGTGTAATAATGCCGAGCGCCCGTGGTTGCCAGTATAACGGCAGCGCGAGGGGCGACTTGAGACACAAGGGTTCTGGAGTGGTGTTGGCTGCTTCAAAGCCCTACTGAAGATAAGGCGAAACCGTGACCCTTCACCTCCAAGCCGCGGGCCTGGCCTGCGAGCGCGACTGGCGCCTGTTGTTCGAACAGCTCGATTTCGAGCTGGGCGCCGGTGACATGCTGCAGATCAGTGGCCCCAACGGCAGCGGCAAGACCAGCCTGTTGCGCTTGCTGGCCGGGCTGATGCAGCCGACGGCCGGGCAGATTCTGCTGGGTGGCAAGCCACTGGCAGAACAGCGTCATGCCCTGGCCAGCGCCCTGCTGTGGATTGGCCACGCCGCTGGCATCAAGGACTTGCTCACCGCCGAGGAGAATCTCACCTGGCTGTGCGCCTTGCACCAGCCGGCCAGCCGCGAGGCGATCTGGGCGGCGCTGGAGGCTGTCGGCCTGCGCGGTTTCGAAGACGTCCCCTGCCATACCCTGTCGGCCGGCCAGCAGCGCCGCGTGGCGCTGGCCCGGCTGCACCTGGCTTGCCCGCCGCTATGGATTCTCGACGAGCCGTTCACCGCGCTCGACAAGCAAGGCGTGGCGCAGCTTGAAGCGCACCTGGCAGCCCACTGCGAGCGGGGCGGCACGGTGGTGCTGACGACTCACCACACACTGGAACGCAAGCCCTCCGGTTACCGAGAACTGAACCTGGGGCAATGGGCTGCATGAGCGTATTCATTTTGCTGCTGCGCCGCGAAGCGCGCCTGCTGTTCCGTCGCCCGGCCGAACTGGCCAACCCGTTGGTGTTCTTCGCCATTGTCGTGGCCATGTTCCCGCTGGCGGTCGGCCCGGAAAGCCAATTGTTGCAAACCTTGTCGCCGGGCCTGGTCTGGGTGGCGGCGTTGCTGGCCGTGTTGTTGTCGCTGGACGGCCTGTTCCGCAGCGATTTCGAAGACGGCTCGCTGGAGCAATGGGTGCTGTCGCCGCACCCACTGGCGTTGCTGGTGCTGGCCAAGGTGCTGGCGCACTGGATCTTTTCCGGGCTGGCGCTGGTATTGTTGGCGCCACTGCTGGCACTGATGCTGGGGCTGCCAAGCCATTGCCTGCCGGTGCTCCTCGGTTCGCTGCTGCTGGGTACGCCGGTATTGAGCTTGCTGGGCGCGGTAGGTGCGGCACTGACAGTCGGCCTTAAACGCGGAGGTTTGTTACTGGCGTTGCTGATTCTGCCGTTGTATATCCCTGTATTGATCCTGGGCAGTGGTGCGTTGCAAGCGGCGTTGCAAAATATGCCGGCAACCGGCCATCTGCTCTGGCTCGCCAGCCTGACGGCCCTGGCCGTTACCCTGGCACCCTTTGCGATAGCGGCCGGCCTGAAGATCAGCGTCGGCGAATAACGAGTCCCGGGCTCTCAAGCCCGGCAAATACCCTGGATGTACCCTGATGAAAATAAGCTGGACGTGGTTCCACAAGCTGGGCTCCCCGAAATGGTTCTATGCCATCAGCGGCCGCATGCTGCCGTGGCTGGCCGGTGCTGCCGTGCTCCTGCTGCTGGTCGGCATCACCTGGGGCCTGGCCTTCGCCCCCCAGGACTACCAGCAAGGCAACAGCTTCCGCATCATCTATATCCACGTGCCGGCGGCGATGCTGGCGCAGTCCTGCTATGTGCTACTGGCGGTGGCCGGGGTGGTGGGGCTGGTGTGGAAGATGAAACTGGCCGACGTCGCCCTGCAATGTGCCGCGCCCATTGGCGCCTGGATGACCGCCGTGGCCCTGGTTACCGGCGCCATCTGGGGCAAGCCGACCTGGGGCAGCTGGTGGGTGTGGGATGCCCGCCTTACGTCCATGCTCATCCTGCTGTTCCTGTACTTCGGCATTATTGCGCTGGGCCAGGCGATCAGTAATCGTGACAGTGCAGCCAAGGCCTGTGCGGTGCTTGCGATTGTCGGTGTGGTGAATATCCCGATCATCAAGTATTCAGTGGAGTGGTGGAACACCCTGCACCAGGGCGCCACCTTCACCCTTACCGAAAAGCCGGCGATGCCGGCCGAAATGTGGTTGCCGCTGTTGTGCACGGCGCTGGGTTTCTACTGTTTCTTCGGCACCGTACTGCTGCTGCGCATGCGCCTTGAAGTGCTCAAGCGCGAAGCACGCGCCAGTTGGGTCAGGGACGAAGTATTGAACAGCCTGGGACGGAGGGCCGCACAATGAGCTTTGCCACCTTCGGTGACTTTCTCGCCATGGGCCACCATGGCCTGTACGTGTGGTCGGCCTATGGCATCTGCCTGGCGGTGCTGGCGCTGAATGTCGGTGCGCCACTGCTGGCCCGTCGTCGCTATTTGCAAGAAGAGGCGCGCCGTTTGCGCCGGGAGAACAACCAGTGAATCCGCAGCGCAAGAAACGCCTGTTGCTCATCGTCGGCCTGCTGGTCGGCGTCGGGGTTGCCGTCGGCTTTGCCTTGAGCGCATTGCAGCAGAACATCAACCTGTTCTATACACCGACCCAGATCGCCAACGGCGAAGCCCCGCTGGACACGCGCATCCGCGCCGGCGGCATGGTGGAGAAAGGCTCGGTGCTGCGTTCGGCCGACTCGCTGGACGTGCGTTTCGTGGTAACCGACTTTAACAAGTCGGTACCCATCACCTACCGCGGCATCCTCCCCGACCTGTTCCGCGAAGGGCAGGGCATCGTCGCCCTTGGCAAGCTCAATGCCGACGGTGTGGTGGTAGCCGATGAAGTGCTGGCCAAGCACGACGAGAAATACATGCCGCCCGAAGTCACCAAGGCCCTGAAGGAAAGCGGCCAGGCCGCTGCCGGCGGGGAGACGAAGCCATGAACGCAGCACTGGTAGTCCCCGAACTGGGCCAGTTGGCGATGATTCTGGCCATCTGCTTTGCCGTCGTGCAGGCCAGTGTGCCGTTGCTTGGCGCGTGGCGTGGCGACAGCCTGTGGATGAGCCTGGCGCGGCCGGCAGCGTGGGGGCAGTTCGCCTTCCTGGCGTTTGCCTTTGCCTGCCTGACCCATGCCTTCATGACAGACAATTTCTCGGTCGCCTATGTGGCCAGCAACTCCAACAGCGCCTTGCCCTGGTACTACAAGTTCAGTGCGGTGTGGGGCGCCCATGAGGGTTCGTTGCTGCTTTGGGCGCTGATCCTCGGCGGCTGGACCTTTGCCGTGTCGGTGTTCTCCCGGCAGTTGCCGCAGGTGATGCTGGCCCGCGTGCTGGCGGTAATGGGCATGATCAGCGTGGGCTTCCTGAGCTTTCTGATCATTACTTCCAACCCGTTCCAGCGCCTGCTGCCGCAGGTGCCGACCGATGGCCGTGACCTCAACCCGCTGCTGCAGGACTTTGGCCTGATCGTTCACCCACCCATGCTCTACATGGGCTATGTGGGCTTCTCGGTGGCCTTCGCGTTCGCCATTGCCGCCTTGCTCGGCGGCCGGCTGGACGCTGCCTGGGCGCGCTGGTCGCGGCCGTGGACCATCGTCGCCTGGGCTTTCCTGGGTGTTGGCATCACCTTGGGGTCGTGGTGGGCCTACTACGAACTGGGCTGGGGTGGCTGGTGGTTCTGGGACCCGGTGGAAAACGCCTCGTTCATGCCTTGGCTGGTGGGCACCGCACTGATCCACTCGCTGGCGGTGACCGAGAAACGCGGGGTATTCAAGAGCTGGACGGTGCTGCTGGCAATTGCCGCATTCTCGCTGAGCCTGCTGGGTACCTTCCTGGTGCGTTCCGGGGTGCTGACCTCGGTGCACGCGTTTGCCGCCGACCCGTCGCGGGGTATTTTCATCCTGTTTTTCCTGCTGTTCGTGGTCGGCGGGTCGCTCACCCTGTTCGCCCTGCGCGCACCGGTGGTCAAGAGCCAGGTCGGTTTCGCCCTGTGGTCGCGTGAAACGCTGCTGCTGGCCAACAACCTGGTGCTGGTGGTCGCGGCGTCGATGATTCTGCTCGGTACCCTGTACCCATTGGTGCTCGATGCCCTGACCGGGGCCAAGCTGTCGGTCGGCCCGCCCTATTTCGACGCCTTGTTCCTGCCACTGATGGCGCTGCTGATGGTGGTGCTGAGCGTGGGCGTGGTGGTGCGCTGGAAGGACACCCCGGGCAAATGGTTGGTCAGCATGATGACCCCGGTATTGATCGGCAGTGCCATCCTTGCCCCGGTTGCCGGCTTTATCGTCGACGACTTCGACTGGCCGACGCTGACGGCCTTCGCCCTGGCCGCCTGGGTAGTGCTTGGCGGGCTGCGTGACATTTTCGACAAGACCCGCCACAAGGGCCTGGTCAAAGGCCTGCCGGGCCTGGGCCGCAGCTACTGGGGCATGCAACTGGCGCACCTGGGCCTGGCGGTGTGTGCGCTGGGCGTGGTGCTGTCCAGCAACAACAGCGCCGAGCGCGACCTGCGCATGGCGCCGGGCGAAAGCGTGGAGCTGGGTGGCTACCACTTCCTGTTCCAGGGCGCCAAGCACTTCGAGGGGCCGAACTTCATCTCTGACAAGGGCACCATCGTGGTCAGCCGCGATGGCCGTGAAGTGACCACACTGTACCCGGAGAAGCGCCTGTACACCGTGCAACAGTCGATGATGACCGAAGCGGGCATCGACGCCGGCTTTACCCGCGACCTGTACGTCGCGCTTGGCGAGCCACTGGAGAATGGCGCCTGGGCTGTGCGCGTACATATTAAGCCTTACGTCCGCTGGATCTGGCTGGGCGGTCTGCTGACCGGCCTGGGCGGGTTGCTGGCGGCCCTCGACCGGCGCTACCGCGTCAAGGTCAAGACCCGGGTGCGTGATGTCCTGGGCGTGTCTGGAGCAGCTGCATGAAGCGTTGGATCATGGTAGTGCCCCTTGCAGTGTTCCTGCTGGTGGCGGTCTTCCTCTACAAGGGGCTTTTCCTCAAGCCCGACGAGCTGCCTTCGGCAATGATCGGCAAACCGTTCCCGGTGTTTTCCCTGGCGTCGACACAGGGGGACCGCACCCTGACTCAGGCCGACTTGCAGGGGCGCCCGGCACTGGTCAACGTGTGGGCCACCTGGTGCCCGTCGTGCAAGGTCGAGCACCCGTACCTGAACCAGCTGGCACAGCAGGGGGTGGTGATCCATGGGGTCAACTACAAGGATGACAACGCCGCCGCGCAGAAGTGGTTGGCCGAGTTCCACAACCCCTATCAGCTGGATATTCGTGACGAACAGGGCAGCCTGGGCCTGGACCTTGGGGTGTATGGGGCGCCGGAAACCTTCCTGATCGATGCCAAGGGCATCATCCGCTACAAGCACGTCGGCATCGTCGATGCCACGGTCTGGCGTGAACAGCTGGCGCCGTTGTACCAGGGCCTGATTGATGAGGCCAAGCCATGAGGCGTTGGCTGGCAGCTGCGGTGCTGGGCATGAGCCTGGCCGGTGTGGCCAAGGCGGCTATCGACACCTACCAGTTTCGCGACGAGGCCGAGCGCGAGCGTTACCAACAGTTGACCAAGGAACTGCGCTGCCCCAAGTGCCAGAACCAGGATATTGCCGACTCCAACGCGCCGATTGCTGCCGACCTGCGCCGAGAAATCTTCCGCATGCTCGGCGAAGGCCAGAGCAACCAGCAGATCATCGACTTCATGGTCGACCGCTATGGCGACTTCGTGCGCTACAAGCCGGCGCTCAGCGGGCGTACCTGGCTGCTGTGGTTTGGCCCGGGGATCTTGCTGGCCGGTGGCTTCGTGGTGCTGGCGGTGATCGTACGCCGGCGCCGTGCTACGGCCGTGCAGGGCGCCGATGAGTTGTCTGCCGAAGAACGCGAGCGTCTCGCCAAACTGCTGGAAAAAGAACAGACCCATGATTGAATTCTGGCTTAGCGCGGGCCTTCTGCTGCTCGCTGCCCTCAGCTTTTTGCTGCTCCCGATCTTGCGTGGCCGCCGTCGCCAGCAGGAAGAAGACCGCACGGCCTTGAACGTGGCCCTTTACCAGGAACGTGTCGCCGAGCTGGCGGCCCAACAAGCCGCCGGTGTGCTCGATGAGGCGCAGATGGCCAAGGGCCGGGACGAGGCTGCCCGCGAGCTGCTGGCCGATACCGAAGGCGCTGAGGCCCCGCGCCAGGGGCATTTGGGCAAGGCCCTGCCGCTGCTGGCTGCGGTACTGGTACCGCTGATGGCGCTGGGGCTGTACCTGCATTTCGGGGCGGCCGACAAGGTGGCGCTGACCCAGGAGTTTGCCGAGGCTCCCAAGTCGATGGAAGAAATGACCACGCGCCTTGAACGCGTGGTGCAGGCCCAGCCGGATTCGGCCGAGGCCATGTATTTCCTTGGCCGGGCCTACATGGCCGAGCAGCGCCCGGCCGACGCCGCGCGTACGTTCGAACGGGCCGTGGCCCTGGCTGGCCGCCAGCCCGAGCTGCTGGGGCAGTGGGCCCAGGCCCAGTACTTTGCCGCCAACAAGCAGTGGAGCCCGCAATTGCAGGCGCTGACTGACGAAGCGCTGAAGGCGGACCCCAACGAGGTGACCAGCCTGGGCCTGCGCGGTATTGCCGCGTTTGAAGGCGAGCGCTATCAGGAAGCGATCGACTACTGGAAGCGCTTGCTGGCGCAGTTGCCAGAAGGTGATGCATCGCGAGCGGCGTTGCAGGGGGGGATCGACCGTGCCGCCGAGCGCCTGGGTGGCGCGCCAGTGCAGGCTACTGAGCCTGCACCTGTGGCGGCTCGCCTGAAAGTGCGGGTGGAACTGGCGGCTGCCTTGAAGGACAAGGTCCAGCCGGACGACACGGTGTTTATCTTCGCTCGCGCCAGCAATGGCCCGCCGATGCCGCTGGCGGCCAAGCGGGTGACCGTGGCGCAGTTGCCGATCGAGGTGGAGTTGTCTGATGCTGATGCGATGATGCCGCAGATGAAACTGTCGCAGTATGCCGAAGTCCAACTGGTTGCACGTGTTTCACGCGCGGGTCAGCCTACCCAGGGTGAGTGGATTGGCCAGGGGGCGCCGTTGTCTAGCGCCACCCAGGCTACCCAGCGCCTGACCATCGACACTCCAGACCAGTAAGAGAGCAATGCCATGCACAGCACCGTCCGCCTGACCCTGATTACCCTGGCCCTGGGTTTGTCTGCGTGTACGGTGCATGAGCCGTACGAGCAGCCCGCGCCACCGATCGAGCGTGTGCCGCCGTCTGGGCCGGTGGTCAAGCCCTTGCCGGGCAGGCAGCCTTCCACTTCGCCGAGCAAGCCAGCGGCGATACCCAAGCCCATGCCGCGTACCTCGGCCAGCTTTGCGCCACCGCCTGGCGGGGCAAGTCACTGGGATCCCAAACTGGGTGTATATGTGTTGGAGAAGCAGCCCAATACCTTCTACCGGCAGCGTACCTACTATCGGTTTGATAACGGCTGGAGCTGGTCGTTGAGCCCGAATGGGCCTTGGCAGGAAACTGACAGCAGTGGTGTACCCGGTGGGTTAGGGCGCGCGTTCGCGCAGTAACGCTGTTTCTGTATCTGCTTATTCTGCTTCTGCTTCTGCTTCTGCTTCTGCTTTTGCTTGTAAGCGCGCGGTAGTTCAGGCGACGCAGATTGCGACTTCAGGAGGCCGAGCGCAGGGCTTGCGAAGGGAGGTGACGGGCATGGATGCCCGTCAAGCGCTGAGGCCCCATGGATGGGGCCTGCAGCGCGTACTCCCGGGAGCAAGACCGTAGCGAGGGAACCCCGGAGCGTAGCGCAGGGGCCGTATGATAGGAGCCAGCGTTTTTTGGTTACTTTTTGTCGCGTTTGACAAAAAGTGACCCGCCGTAAGGGCGGAAAGGTGACTATGCGCCACGTGCGTGAATGAATACCTACTCGATGTGAATGCCCACATCCAAGAAGCAAGAAGCAAGAAGCAAGAAGCAAATTCGTCTGTTTTGACTCAGCGAACAGTCCATTCGCGATGGCGACGCTGACTCACCTTTTCGCCCTTACGGCGAGTCACTTTTTGTCAAACGCGACAAAAAGTAACCAAAAAACGCTGCGCTCCCATCATCCGGCCCCTGCGCTGCGCTCCGGGGTCCCCTCTCTCCGGCCTCGCTCCCGGGAGGACCGCGCTGCAGGCCCCATCCTGGGGCCCAGCGCTTGACGGGCATCCATGCCCGTCACCTCCCTCCGCAAGGCCTACGTTCGGCCTCCTGAAGTCGCGAAGATCAAGATCAACAGCAACAGCAACAGCAACAGCAACAGCAACAGCAACAGCAACAGCAACAGCACAGTACAGTTTTGCCTTGTTATTTCCATTGACTGTACCGGCCGGTGACTCCGCATAATGACGCCTCGAATTCACCCGGAGGTGGCATGAGCAAGACAGTCCTGGTACTGGTGGAAACCGTCGACGATTACCTGCCCATGCTGGAGCAGGCCGGTTACCACCTGATCCGTGCCCCTTCGCCGCAACTGCGCGCCGATGCCATTCATCGCCACGCCGAAGAAATCGATGCGGTACTCACCCGTGGGCCGCTGGGGCTATCCGCCACCGAAATTGATGCATTACCCAGATTGCAGATCATCTGCGTGATCGGCGCCGGCTACGAGCAGGTCGACCTGGCCGCCGCCGCCGCACGCGGCATAACCGTCACCAATGGCGCCGGGGCCAATGCCGCAGCCGTCGCCGACCACACCCTGGCCCTGCTGCTGGCGCTGCTGCGCGACATTCCTCGTGCCGATGCCAGCACGCGGCGCGGTGAATGGAACCGGGTGATCAGCCCCTCCGTGAGTGGCAAACGCCTGGGCATTCTCGGCCTCGGCGCAGTGGGGCTGGCGATCGCCAAGCGGGCCCACTTGGGCTTCGACATGCCCGTCAGCTACCACAGCCGCACACCACGCCAGGATGTGCCCTATGCCTGGTACGACAGCCCTCGGCACTTGGCTGCAGCCGTCGACATCCTGGTGGTGGCCACCCCCGGTGGCGCCAACACCCGGCATCTGGTCGATGCCCACGTCCTTCAGGCCCTGGGCGCTGAAGGCTATCTGGTGAACATCGCCCGTGCCAGCGTGGTCGACACGCAGGCCCTGATTGCCGTATTGCAGCGTGGCCAGCTGGCTGGCGCCGCGCTGGATGTTTTCGATGACGAGCCAGCAGTGCCTGATGCACTCAAGGCCTTGCCCAACACTGTGCTCACACCCCACGTGGCTGGCCAATCGCCAGAAGCCGCGCGCGACACGGTGGCCTTGGTGCTGCGCAACCTGCAGGCGTTCTTTGCCGGTGAGCCAGTTTTGACCCCGGTACGCCCGTAGCCCTTTTCCAGATATCTGCCTGGCAGCGCCCAGGTAACAAGGAGTGTGTGCATGCAACTCGAAATCTTCCAGGTCGATGCCTTTTCCACTGAACCGTTCGGTGGCAACCCGGCCGCAGTGATCCCACTGGAAAGCTGGCTGCCGGACGATGTGCTGCAGCGCATCGCTGAAGAAAACAACCTGTCAGAAACAGCCTACTTCGTGCGCAAAGGCGAAACGTTCGACCTGCGTTGGTTCACCCCCACCGTGGAAGTCGACCTGTGCGGCCATGCTACCTTGGCCTCGGCTTACGTGCTGTTCGAGCAACTGGGTGAGCAGGCGCAAGTACTGCGCTTCAACACCCGCAGTGGCGAGCTGCGTGTCAGCCGCGGCACTGATGGCCTGCTGGCCATGGACTTCCCGGCCAAACAACCCGTAGCGGTGGACACGCCGGCGGGCCTGCTGCAGGCGCTGGGCTTGAGCCAGGCGAAGGCGGTGTACCGTAGCGACGATTATGTGGTGGTGATCGATGACGCCATGCTGCTCGAAACGTTGAAACCCGACTTTGTTGCGCTGTCGGCCTTCGACGTCCGTGGCATTGCCGTGACCGCGGCAGGGCGTGGCTTTGACTTCGTCACCCGCTGGTTCGGCCCGCGGGTTGGTGTGAATGAAGACCCGGTAACCGGCTCGGCGCACACTTCGCTGGCACCGGTATGGGCCCAGAGTCTGGGCAAGAACGTGCTGAGCTGCGAGCAGGGCGGGGCACGCAAAGGGCAGTTGCAGTGCGAAGTGCCGGGCAATGGCCGCGTAATCATCAGTGGGCGGGCGGCGTTGTACCTGCGTGGTACTGCGTACATCTAGCCGTGAGTGCGATGCCCTGTAGCAGACAGCCAGCCCTTTTGGGCTGCGCTGTCTCGCAGAGTACAAAAGCAGCAAGCAAGCGGCTTTCGCGGCGGGCTTCTATAATTGCAGGCCCATCTTTGCATTCGAGGAGCCACCCATGGCCCTGGAAAAACAAGGCACCTGCCTGTGCGGCGACACGCGGCTGACGGTCACCGTCGACAATACTCATATCAGCGCTTGTCATTGCAGCATGTGCCGCAAGTGGACCGGCGGCCCGCTGCTGGTGGTGCACTGCAGCAAGCCTCCGCTGATCGAAGGGCGTGCGCCCAGCGTCTATGATTCGTCCGACTGGGCCCAGCGTGCTTTCTGTGGCCGCTGTGGTACGCACCTGTACTACCGGCTCAAGGCCAACGACTTCCATGCCGTGCCGGTCGGCCTGCTCGATGGCGACCAAGCCTGGGATTTCGACCTGCAGATCTTCGTCGAAGAGAAACCCGCGTGGTACTGCTTCGCCAATCAGACCAAGGAGCTGTCCGGCCAAGAGGTGTTCGAGCAGAACAGCTGATTCAACGTCATGTCTGTACGGAGGCATTCCGTCGGCGAATGCCTCCGGACATTTCTGCGTGAACTTGCCAAACCGGTGCATTCCTGAGAAAAGGGCGGTTTTGTTTTTCAGCGTTTTGGAGTGTACCCGTGAGCCAAGAACTGCAGATCATCGACCTGGTCGAGGGAGACGGCAAAGCCGCCGTCAAAGGTGCCCTGATCACCACCCAGTACACCGGCTGGCTGGCCGATGGCAGCGAGTTCGACTCGTCCTGGTCGCGCGGTAAGCCGTTCCAGTGCGTGATCGGTACCGGCAGGGTAATCAAAGGCTGGGATCAAGGCCTGATGGGCATGCGCGTAGGTGGCAAGCGCAAGCTGCTGGTGCCGGCGCACCTGGGGTATGGCGAACGCAGCGTGGGGGCGATCCCGCCGAATTCGGACCTGACCTTCGAGATCGAACTGCTGGAAGTGCTCACGCGGGATGATTGAGTGGGCACGTTGCAACCCGAGGTTCTTGCACCTTACACAATTGCGCAACACCCAGCCCCTAATCTAGGCCTTGCCTAGGGAACGGCATCCACCTCCAGGGAGGAACCAAACGGGTTCGGGGCACTCTGACCCTGACGCGTTGCCAGGGATGGCATTCACTACACGGGCGCCCTGCAACTGGCCGGGCGATGTGGCGGGTAAACCCGATTTTCTCTGCCACACGAGCCTGTCTTGATGAAGTTGCCAACATTCTTCCGTCGTCGCCGCCACTTGCTGCTGAGCCTGGTGCTCACAGCCGTCGCCGTACCATTGGCCCTGGAGGCTGTCGAAAGCCGGGCACGACCGGTGGATGGCACCCAGACGCTGGTGTTTCTGCGTCATGGCGAGAAGCCGGGCGAGGGGCTCGGGCAGTTGAATTGCCAGGGCCTCAACCGTGCGCTGGACCTGGCCACTGTACTGCCCGAGCGCTTCGGCAAGGCCGACTATGTGTTTGCCGCCAACCCCACGCGGCATGTCGAGGAAGGCAGCCGGGATGAAAGCTACAGCTACATACGCCCATTGATGACCATCACCCCCAGTGCCATCCGCCTCGGCTTACCGGTGAATATCGACTACGGCGCCAACGACACCGCTGAACTGGCCGATGAGTTGCTGAGCGACAAATACCGCAATGCGACCATCTATACCGCCTGGTCCCACGGCTACCTGCCGGAACTGATCAACACGGTGGCCGGCAAGGCCTTGGGGGAGGAGCGGGTGATCACCGAGGACTGGAGCGGCGAAGACTTCGACACCCTCTACGTACTGACCCTGACCTGGCACGATGGCAAGGCCAGCCTGTTGAGCCGCAATGTGCGTCAGGGCCTGAATGACGGTGCGCATAGCTGCCCGACCTGATCCGCTGGTACTGTTTGGCAAGGAAGCCGGAACAGGGATGAGCGATGAAGCAGCGGGTAACGGTGATCGGTGGCGGAGTGGTGGGCCTGGCGACGGCTTACGCGCTGGTTCGGGAAGGGTGGTCGGTTGACCTGATCGAGGCCCGCGACAGCCTGGCGTCGGCCACCAGCTTTGCCAATGGCGGGCAATTGTCTTATCGCTATGTGGCGCCGCTGGCTGATGCCGGGGTGCCGTGGCAGGCGCTGGGCTGGCTGTTGCAGGGCGAGTCGCCATTGCGCTTGCGCTTGCGCATGGACCCGGCCCAGTGGCGCTGGCTGCTGGCATTCACCCTGGCTTGCAGGCGTAGCGTCAATCGCCGTAATGCCGGGCACTTGCTTGAGCTGGCGCTGTACAGCCAGGACGTTTTGGCGCAGTGGCGCGAACACCAGAACCTGGGGGATTTCGCCTGGCGGCGCAATGGCAAGCTGGTGGCTTTTCGCAGTGAACGGGCCTTTGCCCAAGGCCGGGAACAGTTGACGGACCCGGCCAGTCAGCAGGTGCTGGCGGCTGCCGAGCTGCGCGGGCTGGAGCCTGCCCTGGATGGCGCACCGTTTGTGGGGGGCGTGTTCACGGCGGGCGAAGAGGTTGGCGATTGCCACGTGTTTTGCTTGCGGCTGGAGGCGCTGTTGCGTGCGTCGGGCCAGTGCCGTTTCCTGCTTGGCCGGCCAGTGACGCAATTGGTTCAGCGCCAGGGCCAGGTCGTGGCACTGCAACTGGGCGATCAGCAGCTGGACGTGGAGCAGTTGGTGCTGTGTGCTGGGCATCGCGGCCCAGGCTTGGCATTACCGGGGGTGCAGATACCGGTTTACCCGCTGAAGGGCTACAGCCTGACCGCACCGATCAGCGCCGGGCACCTGCCCCCGGAGGTGAGCCTTACCGACTATGAGCGCAAAATCGTCTATGCACGCCTGGGGCAGCAGCTGCGGGTAGCGGCGATGGTGGACATTGTCGGCTTCGACGAGTCGGTGGACATGCGCCGTTTGCAGAGCATGCGGCGGCTGGCGCTGGAGACGCTGCCGAGGGCGGCGGATTATGGCCAGGCGGTGGAGTGGGCGGGGATGCGACCAGCGACACCTACCGGGGTGCCGATCATAGGTGGGACGGTGTACCGCAACCTGTGGCTGAACCTGGGGCATGGGGCGTTGGGGTTCACCTTGGCCTGTGGCAGTGCGCAGCGTTTGGCCAGGATGATGCGTTAAGCGGGCCGGCCTCTTCGCGGCTAAAGCCGCTCCTACGAGGACCCCACGGTATTCAGGCTTGCGCTGGTCCGGTAGGAGCGGCTTTAGCCGCGAAGAGGCCGGTACAGGCGAAGGATGTCTAGCGGCCGAAGCGCATCGGCCAGCCCACCACTTTCTTCGCCCGTGGCGTCGCATAGGTGCGCACTTTGGACGTGCTCAAACCCATGCGCACCAGCGATTCGGCAATGGTCACCGCTGCACTCACACCATCCACCACCGGCACGCCGGTGCGTTGGCGAATCTGCTCGTCCAGCCCGGCCATGCCGCCACAACCCAGGCAAATCACCTCGGCCTTGTCGTCACGCACGGCGCGTTCGGCCTGCTCGACAATCGCCTCCACGGCCCGCAGCGGGTCGGCTTCCAGTTCCAGCACCGCCAGTCCGCTGGCTCGCACCGAGGCGCAGCGGTCATACAGGCCCGAGAGCTTCAGGCGGTCCTCGATCAATGGCACGGTGCGGTCAAGCGTGGTTACTACGGAATAGGCGTGGCCCAGGTACATTGCCGTGCTGGCGGCGGCATCAGTAATGTCCACCACAGGCACGTTGAGCAGTTCCTGCAGGCCTTCGCGGCCATGTTCGCCATAACCGGCCTGGATCACGGCATCGTAGGGCCCTTCAAAGGCCAGGACCCGGTCCATCACCGCGATGGCCGCCAGGTAGCTCTCGAAGTTGCCCTCCACCGATTCGGCTCCGAACCAGGGCGTGAGGCCGACGATTTCGGTACCGGGTGCGGCCACCGCACGGGCCTGCTCGGCAATGGCCTGGGTAATGGCTTCGGTGGTGTTGACGTTGGCGATCAGAATACGCATGGGCAGTCCTCCTTGATTAGTGGCCGCTGTGGTCGACGGCGATGCACTCGCCGCTGACGTCGTGGTAGTGGCGGTTACGTGGCGCGATCAGCAGGTACAGGGCGGCGGCGATGCCGGCACCGATCAGCCAGGAGAACGGCGCGATACCCTGGAAGTTGGGCACCAGGGCCAGCACGATGGCCAGCAGTGCGGCCGGCACGAAGGCGGCCACGGCGCGCAGGTTGATGCCCTTGCTGTAGTGATAGGCGCCGGCCGGGTGCTCGGTATACAGCTCTGGCACGTTGATGCAGCCTTTGCGCAGCAACCAGTAGTCGGACATGATCACGCCGTACAGCGGGCCGAGCAGGGCGCCCAGGCCCGACAGGAAGTACACGATCACCAGCGGGCTGTTGTACAGGTTCCAGGGCAGGATCAGCACCGCCAGGGTGGCACTGATCAGCCCGGCACGGCGGAAGTTCAGGTGGCGCGGTGCCAGGTTGCTGAGTACGAAGGCCGGGGCGACGAAGTTGGCCATGATGTTCACCGCCACGGTGACGATCAGGAAGGCCAGGCAGCCGAGCACCAGGAATGGCGTGCTGGGTATGGCGGCGACGATCTGCGTCGGGCTGTCGATGATCTGGCCGTTGATCTGGAATTGCGCG
Organism: Pseudomonas sp. CIP-10; assembly: GCF_020911845.1. Classification (NCBI taxonomy): domain Bacteria; kingdom Pseudomonadati; phylum Pseudomonadota; class Gammaproteobacteria; order Pseudomonadales; family Pseudomonadaceae; genus Pseudomonas; species Pseudomonas sp. CIP-10. The sequence continues at coordinate 1,714,875 of NZ_CP087160.1, forward strand.
CCGCACAGCACCACGGTGATCACGGCGAACACCAGGATGTTCACCGGCAGGCCCCAGAAGTTGCCGACGCGGATGGTCTTGCGGCAAGGCGAGGAGCGGGCGAAGTCACAGAAGTTCAGCACCAGGGTGCCGTAGATCGCCAGCCACAGTGCGCCGCCGGCGAAGATGTTACGCCACATCTCGTAGCCGGCCAGCGGGGTAGCCACCGACCAGGCAATGCGCGCGTCGGCCTTGAAGTACATGAACACCGCCAGGGCGGCGACGGTCAGCAGGATCACAGGCCCGGCAAAGGCCTCGTAACGGCGCACCATCTCCATGCCGTAGGCCAGGATCACCAGCTGCACCAGCCAGATCGACACGAAACACACCCAGCCCAGGCTCGACAGGCCGAGGATGCTGTCGTGGTCGTAGGCTGCCAGTTGCGGCCACACGGCGGTGAGCAGCACCCGCAGCACCACCGATGCCAGGTAGGTCTGGATGCCGAACCAGGCGATGGCGATGATGGCACGGATCAGCGCCGGGATCTGCGCGCCGTGGATGCCGAAGGCAATGCGGCTGATGACCGGGAACGGTACCCCGGTTTTCTGGCCCATGTAACCCGACAGGTTCATGAAGAAGTACACCAGTGCCGCGCCGATGGCCAGCGACAGCAGAATTTGCCAGCCGCCCAGGCCGAGGGCGAACAAGCCCATGGCGAACGAATAGTTGGCGATATTGTGCACATCGTTGGTCCACAGCGCGAAGATGCTGTAGCCGCCCCAGCGACGGCCTTCCATACGCGTGGGCGCCAGGTCGCGGTTATGCAGGCGCGGGCTGAGAACAAGGTCCGGCTGGTGGCCGGCAAGCGTGGACGCGGGGTGTGTGCTGGCGACGGATTGTTCAGGGGCAAGGTCGAGGCTGCTACTCATTCCGGCGGGCTCCTGATGCACATGGACTGCGATGAGCGGGCATGCGCACGGGCTCGCCATCTCGTCGGTGCAGCGTTGGCATCACAGGGTTGTGGGCGCGGCGGCCGACATTGGGTCGGCGTCGCGGATTCTTGTGTATCTATGTTTTGTTTAAGTTGTATACAAAACACGAACACACAAAAGCGAGTTCCATGCCAAGGGAAGAGCAGGTTTCAATAGCTGATCATTTCGAACTTATCTTGTTAAAAGGTAAGTTAATGAAATACAGAGAATATAAGTTGACCAAATGAACAAGTTATATTTTTTGAAAGATTGATTAGTTGATCATTTGGTCAAAATAACGGGTGGAAAGTGTGTAACGAATTGGGGCGCTACTGAAGAAAGTGCACACAAAAATGGCACCTATGGTTACGTTTTTGTGTACAAAAAATAGTCAGCTTTTCCTGTGCTGGCCTCTTCGCGGGCACGCCTGCGAAGAGTCCAGCACAGAAGCCAATCAATCCATTGGCGGCAACCGCCGCTTGACCGGGGTCTTCTTGATGATCGCGGTATTGGTCTCGGCCAGCACATTCATGAGGTCGAGCAGGGTGTCCAGCTGCTCCATCGAGCGCACATGCAGTCGGGCGACGAAGCAGTCTTCGCCAATGACCTTGTCGCATTCGGTGAATTCAGGGATGGCAATGATCTGGCGCTCCACCTCCTGCAGCTTCCCCGGTAGCGGACGGATGCGCACGATCGCCTGCAACTGGTAGCCAAAGGCGCGCGGGTCGACCTCCACGGTATAGCCGCGCAGCACGCCACGCTCTTCCAGCCGGCGCAGGCGCTCGCTGACGCTGGGTGCGGACAGCCCGCTGACCTGCGCCAGCGCCTTGAGCGAGCGGCGCGAGTCCTCCATCAGTGCGTTGATCAATAATTGGTCAATGGCATCGGTCATGCTCACCTCATCAGGTAATTCGTGTTATCTGCCTTGATAGTAAAGGCAGGTTGGCGAAAATGCCTTGGTTATCCGCTGGATGGCCAGCCTGCAGCCTTTGCATACTGTTGCCATTATCAAAGGGAGGTTTGAGATGGACAGTTCATTGCGCCGTGGCTCGCTGGAAATGGTTGCCGCCATGCTGATTTCCGGGACCATTGGCTGGTTCGTGCTGGTGTCCGGCCAGCCGGTGCTGGATGTGGTGTTCTGGCGCTGCGTGTTCGGTGCCGTGACCTTGCTGGCGATTTGCGCCGCGTTTGGCTTTCTGCGACCGGGCGTGATCAGCCGCACGGCATTTTTGCTGGCGATTGCCAGCGGGGTGGCCATTGTCGGCAACTGGCTGCTGTTGTTCGCTTCATACGCACGGGCGTCGATTGCCATCGGCACGGCGGTGTACAACGTGCAGCCGTTCATGCTGGTGGGGCTGGCGGCGCTGTTTCTGGGCGAAAAGATCACCTTAGCCAAGGTGACCTGGCTGAGTGTGGCGTTCCTCGGCATGCTGGCCATCGTCAGTGCCCATGGCGCTGGGCAAAGTAATGGCGAGGACTATCTGCTGGGGATTGCCCTGGCGCTGGGGGCGGCGTTTCTGTATGCAATCGCGGCCTTGATCATCAAGCGCCTGAGTGGCACGCCCCCGCACCTGATTGCGTTGATTCAGGTAACCACGGGTGTGTTGCTGCTGGCGCCATGGGTCACGCTTGGCGGGTTGCCGGTTGAAGTGCCGGCGTTGGCCAGCTTGTTGACACTGGGCATGGTGCACACCGGCCTGATGTATGTGCTGTTGTACAGCGCCATCCAGCGTTTGCCCACGGCGTTGACCGGTGCGCTGTCGTTCATTTACCCGATTGCGGCAATTCTGGTGGACTGGGTGGCGTTCGGGCACCGCCTGGCGCCGCTGCAGTGGCTGGGGGTGGGGTTGATCCTGCTGGCGGCGGCGGGGATGCAGCAGGGGTGGTGGTTCCGCTCGGCTCGGCATCCTGTAGGCGCGGGTTTACCCGCGAAGAGGCCCGCAAGGTAGAATGCCGCTTTTTGCCAGCCTGCGATCCGCCATGACCTCGCCCATCGACACCCTTGAGCAACACCTGCTTGCCGCCCTCGACCCTGCCCCACAGGAAACCCGCCGCCTGTTTCACGGCCGCGGCCGCTGCTGGCAGGGCCTGGAGCAGGTGACCGTCGACTGGCTGCAGGGCGTGCTGTCGGTCGCCTTGTTCCGTGAGCCGGCCGAAGGCCAGCTCGCCGAACTGGAAGCCATGCTGCGCAGCTTGGCCGAGCGCCCGCAGTGGACGGGGCAGGCGGTCATCATCCAGCACCGCTACCTGCCCGACAGCCCGGGCCAGTGGCTGCTGGGTGAGCCGTGCCAGCAACGCGAAGTGATCGAGGACGGCCTGACCTACCTGCTGGACTTGGGCGTGCGGCAAAACAATGGCCTGTTCCTCGACATGCGCTATGGCCGCCGCTGGGTGCGCGAGCAGGCGGCGGGCAAGCGCGTGCTGAACCTGTTCGCTTATACCTGCGGCTTTTCCGTGGCAGCGATTGCCGGTGGCGCTGAGCAGGTGGTGAACCTGGACATGGCCAAATCTGCCCTGTCGCGGGGCCGGGACAACCATCGCCTCAATGGCCACGATGCATCACGGGTGGCGTACCTGGGGCATGAACTGTTCAAGTCGTGGGGCAAGGTGCGCAAGTACGGGCCTTATGACCTGATCATCATCGACCCACCAACCTTCCAGCGTGGCAGCTTTGTGCTGACCCAGGATTACGCAAAGATCCTGCGGCGTTTGCCGGAGTTGTTGAATGCGGGGGGAACGGTGCTGGCGTGTGTCAACGATCCGGGCATCGGGCCGGAATTCCTGATCGAGGGGATGGCGGAGCAGGCGCCTTCGCTGGCGTTTGTCGAGCGGTTGGAAAACCCGCCGGAGTTTCCGGACGTTGACCCGGCGGGGGGCCTGAAGGCCTTGGTGTTCCGCCGGGTTTGATGTTGCTTATGCGTTACTGACCGGTATAGATCTGGTCAAAAACCCCACCGTCATTGAAGTGGGTCTTCTGCACGGTACGCCAGTCACCGAAGGTTTTCTCCACCGACAGGAAGTCCACTTTCGGGAAGCGGTCGGTGTACTTGGCCAGTACCGTTGCATCACGCGGGCGCAGGTAGTTGTTGGCGGCGATCTCCTGGGCTGCGGGTGACCACAGGTACTTCAGGTATTCCTCGGCCACGGCCTGGGTGCCTTTCCTGTCCACTACCTTGTCGACCACCGTCACCGGTGGCTCGGCTTCGGCCGATACGCTTGGGTAGACCACTTCGAACTGGTCGCGGCCGAACTCGCGGGCGATCATCTCGGCTTCGTTCTCGAAGGTGACCAGCACGTCACCGATCTGGTTGGTCATGAACGTGGTGGTGGCGGCACGGCCACCGGTGTCCAGCACGGGTGCCTGTTTGAACAGCTTGCCGACGAAGTCGCGGGCTTTGCTTTCATCGCCGCCTTGCTTGAGTACGTAGCCCCAGGCCGACAGGTAGGTATAGCGGCCATTACCCGAGGTTTTCGGGTTGGGCACGATCACCTGGACACCGTCCTTGAGCAGGTCGGGCCAGTCTTTCAGGGCTTTCGGGTTGCCCTTGCGCACGATGAACACAGTGGCCGAGGTGAACGGCGCGCTGTTGTTCGGCAGGCGGGTTACCCAGTTGTCGGGCACCAGCTTGCCGTTGTCTGCCAGGGCGTTGATGTCGGTGGCCATGTTCATGGTGATGACATCGGCCGGCAGGCCATCGATCACTGCACGTGCCTGCTTGCTCGAGCCGCCGAAGGACATCTGCACGTTGACCTTCTCATTGTGCTCGGCTTCCCAGTGCTTCTGGAAGGCCGGGTTGTAGTCCTTGTAGAAGTCGCGCATCACGTCGTAGGAAACGTTGAGCAGGGTGGGGGCGGCCTGGGCGAGGTTGCCCAGGGCCAGGCCTGCGGCGAGCAGCGAGGCGGTGAAGAGTTTTTTCACATTGCTTCCTTGTTCTTGAAGAGTGTTGGTGCAGATTGCCAGCGACTATAACGGGTGGGTTTATACGGGTTAAAGAACAAAAAATGCTTTGGTTATGCTTCTGCCTGTGCCGGCCTCTTCGCGGGTAAACCCGCTCCTACGGGGACCGCGCACGGTCCGGGCCTGTTGTAGGGGCGGGCTCACCCGCGAAGAGGCCGGCGCAGGCGCTGTCACGCTTTGGGAAACAACCCATTCCCACAGCGAGAACAGAACGCCGCCCCATGCTCGTGGGTCTTCTTGTGGCAGGTCGGGCAATCATGCTGCAGCTGCTCCCCTCGCATGGCATTGGCCAGCTCGGCGGTGAAGATGCCGGTCGGCACGGCAATGATCGAGTAACCGGTAATCATCACCAGCGACGACAGCACCTGCCCAAGCGGCGTCTTGGGCACGATGTCGCCAAAGCCCACGGTGGTCAGGGTAACGATGGCCCAGTAGATGCCTTTGGGGATGCTGGTAAAGCCATGCTCAGGCCCTTCGATCACGTACATCAGCGTGCCGAACACCGTTACCAGCGTCGATACCGTCACCAGGAACACGATGATCTTCTGCTTGCTGCCGCGTAGCGCCTCCATCAGGTAATGGGCCTGCTTGAGGTACGGGCTGAGCTTGAGTACACGGAAGATCCGCAGCATCCGGATGACCCGGATGATGAGCAGGTACTGGGCGTCGCTGTAGTACAGCGCGAGGATCCCCGGCACGATCGCCAGTAAATCGACCAGGCCGTAGAAACTGAAGGCATAGCGCAACGGCTTGGGCGAGCAGTACAGGCGGGTGATGTATTCGGCCAGGAAGATCGCGGTAAAGCCCCACTCGATGCCGGCCAGCAGGCCGGCGTAGCCTTGGTGCACTTCGTCGATGCTGTCGAGAATGACGGTGACCAGGCTGGCCAGGATGATCAGCAGGAGGATCTTGTCGAAGCGGCGGCCGGCTACGGTGTCGGTCTGGAAGACCATGATGTAGAGGCGTTCGCGTAAAGATTGCGGGGTGGACATGTGAAGGGGATTCCTTGGCCTTGATCTGCAAGCGTAGAGGGTCTTCGCCGGAGCTTGCAACGCGAAAATTCGGAGCCGACCTAATAAAAATGCCAGTTTCCTGCATCCTTCATTCGATGCAGTATGGGACTAATGGAACTACGGCTAAGGAGTTAAAATGAGATGCTTACTTGAGTTGCCCAGAGGGGCATGCGGAAGGTTGGCTTATTCAGTATATGGCTACTTGGGATGCAGTGAGCGTAGTGCTCGATTGGCATTTAATGGCCAGTTTTTGGATGGTGCAATGCGCGGGTATTTTCTGGGTAATGGGCATCGGGTTTATAGTCCGGTTCTAATGCGGTTTAATAGTCCGGATACGTTGAGTCCATTTGGAAGCGGTGGGATCAACGCTTATGCGTATTGTGGAGGTGACCCTGTCAATTTCAGCGACCCCGATGGTCAAACCCGATTTTCCAATAATCCGTCGGTGTTCGACCCGATCTTCGCGTCCATACGGAAAAAGAATTATCGTGTTCAGGGGTTTTCTTACAACCCTAAAGCACCTTCAGGTGGGCGGATCAGCCGCTTTAGGGCAAAAGATATTGATGGTGTGCCTCTTGAACGTGAAGACCCAACTGTAAGTACAAGTGGGTGGTTTTATGTGAACAAAGATCGAACTCTATTCGTCAGGGATGTGCTTGTCCCTACTGAGGGTATTGAGATGAAGTCATTGGAGGCTTTCGCCAGTGAGTTCATCAAAGCGGGTTTCACTTTGATGAAGGTTAATCCAACTCATGCGAGAATAAGCGGTAACGGTCAAGTTATGTACGATTCCGACGTGATTTTAATTAGTGAGTCAACGATGACTGATTTTTCAAAGCAGGACCTGAGTATGCCTGGGCTGGGCGCGGCAATCCGCAAGGGACGTAAGAAGTTTAGAAGTTTTTTTGAATGAATCAGTGATGTGACATCTAACTGCGCAGACTCTTGGTGTTGGAGCGTTCGCCTACCTGCTTCAAGTGGCCGCTCAGGTGCATCAGCCAGCAGGCGATGACGAAGGGCGCCGTCAGGCCAGGTATCGGAAGCAACTTGAACGGCGGTTGCAGCAGCAGGGCCAGGGCAATTGCTAGCAACGTCACCCATGGTTTTTCCCTCTGGCGGCTAAACGCCAGTGCCGCCAGCGCGGCATTGAAGCCATACAAACCCAGCCACGCTGCCTGTGCCTGGTCGGCGAGCAACGCCACCCCGCCGCCAATGGCCGAGCCGATCACCGCCCACAGCGCCGCATAGGGATTGGCGATGAACATGCCGACGATGATCAGCAGCCCGGCCAAGGGTTGATCAAGCAGGAAGATCTGGCCCACGCCGCGGGCCAACGCGTACAGCGGGTCAGCTTCGACGAAGCCGCTTGGTGAGGGGCTGACGACTAGCAGTGTGCCCCAGCCCAGCAGCACGAATGGCGCGGTATAGGCGACCAGCAACTTGCCGCCGCGCTTGCGCCACTGGTGGGTGATGATGCTGGACAGGCCGCCGGCGGCGATGATCAGGGGGGGCAATATGACCGACCAGGGCAGCACGGCGCTGATCAGAATGCCGATCAGTACGCCGTTGTAGCAGTACAGCCCGGCCTGGCGGTCGGCACGGTCATAGCCGCGTGCCTGGGCGGTGAGCAGGCCGGCCAGGGCGCCAAGCAGCGCGCCGCCGACCAGGTTGGGTGCGGTCAGCAGGATGGCCAGCAGGCAGCACAGGCCGCACAGGGGGTTGCGCAGCAGCAGCACCTGGCTGAAGCCGTTGAGTAACGCCGTGGCCCAGTCGGGGCACGGGTTGACGAAATTTTTGGTGTACATGGGGCAGTCAGTGAGGTTGATGGGGGAGCGGTGGGCCTCTTTGGGCCTCGGTTTTCCGCGGTCGGGTAGAGCGGTATTCGGGGAGGGCTTTGCCCTCCAATCGCGACACGAGGCCACTCCCACAGGGATCGCATTCCCTTGTGCCAGCGTGGCCCTGTGGGAGCGGCCTTGTGTCGCGAAAGGGGCGCAACGCGCCCCCGGCAATCTCAGATCAAAGTCTCGATCCGCAGCGTGTTAGTCGTACCCGGCTTGCCGAAAGGCACGCCAGCGGTGATCAGCAGCGTGTCGCCACGGCTGGCCATGCCTTGCGCCTGGGCAATCTCCAGGGCAGTGGAAACCACCTCGTCCACCTGACGCAGGCGGTCGTTGACCACCGAATGCACACCCCAAGCCACGCTGAGGCGGCGTGCGGTGTTCAGGTTCGGCGTCAGGTTGAGGATCGGTGCCCGTGGCCGCTCGCGTGCCGCGCGCAGGGTCGAGGCACCCGACTCGCTGTAGTTGACCAGCACCGCCACTGGCAGGATGCCGCTGATGCGGCGGATCGCGCAGCTGATGGCGTCCGACACGGTGGCCTCGGCCTTTGGCCGGCCGACGTCGAGCTGGGCCTGGTAGTCCGGGCCGTTCTCAACCTGGCGGATGATCTTGCTCATCATCTGCACGGCTTCCAGCGGGTAATCACCCGAGGCGGTTTCGGCCGACAGCATCACTGCATCGGCACCTTCGGCCACCGCGTTGGCCACGTCGGTGACTTCGGCACGGGTTGGCGCTGGCGAGAAACGCATCGACTCGAGCATCTGCGTGGCCACCACCACGGGTTTGCCCAGCTGGCGGCAGGTGCCGATGATGCGCTTCTGGATCTGCGGCACGCTCTCGGCCGGTACTTCCACGCCCAGGTCACCACGGGCCACCATGATCGCGTCTGCCAGCTCGGCGATGGCTTGCAGTTGCTCGACGGCCGATGGTTTCTCGATCTTGGCCATCAGGTAGGCGCGGTCGCCAATCAGCTGGCGCGCTTCGACGATGTCCTCAGGGCGCTGCACGAACGACAGGGCGACCCAGTCCACACCCAGCTCCAGGCCAAAGGCCAGGTCGCGGCGGTCTTTTTCGGTGAGCGGGGAGAGGTCGAGCACCGCTTGCGGTACGTTGACGCCCTTACGGTCGGAAAGCTCGCCACCGTTCAGCACCTCGGTGTCAATCGCGTCGCTGTGCTTGGCGGTCACGCGCAGGCGCAGTTTGCCGTCGTCCAGCAGCAGGTCCATGCCGGGCTCGAGGGCGGCGATGATTTCGGGGTGCGGCAGGTTGACCCGGCGGCTGTCGCCCGGGGTTTTGTCCAGGTCCAGGCGCAGGGCCTGCCCGCGTTGCAACTGCACTTTGCCTTCGGCGAAGCGGCCAACGCGCAGCTTCGGCCCTTGCAGGTCCATGAGGATGCCCAGCGGGTAGTTCAGTTGCTGCTCGACTTCGCGGATCCACTGGTAGCGCAGGGCGTGGTCGGCATGCTCGCCATGGCTGAAGTTGAGGCGAAAGATGTTCACCCCGGCTTCGACCAGCTGGCGGATATCGTCGATGCCGTTGATCGCAGGGCCAAGGGTGGCGAGGATCTTAACTTTTTTATCAGGCGTCATGATTGGGCAGTCTCGAGGATCAGGATGGCGCGGAAGTCGTTGACGTTGGTGCGGGTCGGTTCGGTGACGATCAGCGCATCCAGCGCGGCGAAGTAGCCGTAGCCGTTGTTGTTGTCCAGCTCGTCGCTGGCCGACAGGCCCAAGGCTTCGGCGCTGGCGTAGCTGGCCGGGGTCATGAAGGCGCCGGCGTTTTCTTCCGAGCCATCGATGCCGTCGGTGTCACCGGCCAGGGCGTACACGCCCGGCAGGCCTTTCAGGCTTTCGGTGAGGCTGAGCAGGAACTCGGCGTTGCGCCCGCCACGGCCATTGCCGCGCACGGTCACGGTGGTTTCGCCACCCGACAGGATCACGCAGGGCGCTTTGAGCGGCTGGCCGTGCTGAACGATTTGCCGGGCGATACCGGCATGCACCTTGGCCACTTCGCGCGATTCACCTTCCAGGTCGCCGAGGATCAGCGGGCTGAAACCGGCCTGACGGGCTTTGACCGCGGCGGCCTCGAGCGACTGCTGGGGTTTGGCGATCAACTGGAAGTGGCTGCGGGCCAGGGCCGGGTCATCGGCCTTGACGGTTTCCGAGGCCGGGTTGTTCAGCCAGTCGATGACCGCTTTGGGCGCTTCGATGTTGTAGCGTTTGAGGATGGCCAGGGCGTCGGCCGAGGTGCTCGGGTCGGCCACGGTGGGGCCGGAAGCGATGACCGTGGCGAGGTCGCCCGGTACATCGGAAATAGCATAGGTGTAGACCGTGGCCGGCCAGCAGGCCTTGGCCAGGCGCCCGCCCTTGATCGCCGAGAGGTGCTTGCGCACGCAGTTCATCTCGCCGATGGTGGCGCCGGATTTCAGCAGTGCCTTGTTGATCTGCTGCTTGTCGGCCAGGGTCAGGCCTTCGGCAGGCAGGGCCAGCAGCGCCGAGCCACCGCCAGACAGCAGGAAGATGACGCGGTCTTCTTCGTTGAGGTTGCTGACCAGTTCCAGCACGCGCTTGGCCACAGCCAGGCCGGCAGCGTCCGGGACCGGGTGGGCGGCTTCGACCACCTCGATCTTCTGGCAGTTGGCGCCGTGGCCGTAACGGGTCACGACCAGGCCGGAGACTTCGCCCTGCCAGCTTTTCTCGACCACTTCGGCCATGGCAGCTGCGGCCTTGCCGGCGCCGATGACGATAACCCGGCCGCTGCGATCGGCGGGCAGGTAGGGTTCGAGGACTTGACGGGGGTGGGCGGCGGCGATGGCTGTGTCGAACAGTTCGCGGAGAAGTTTTTGCGGATCGACCGACATGGCAGGCTCCCAATTATTGTTGTTCTGCAGAATCAAAAACGCCCCTGGAACTGCCTCCGTGCAGGCCGAACCAGGGGCGGGTGTTGCTCGATGCCACCATTGGGCCTGTGGTCGCAGGTTCAACGGCGTTGGCTTCTTCGCGGACAAGCCCCGCTCCTACATGCACAGCTCTGAGCGATTGTGCGGTCTTTGGTAGGAGCGGGTTTACCCGCGAAGAGGCTAGTGAAGGCTAAAAACGACTTATTTGTCGTCGCGGATCGAGAAGTTGGCCATGTGCTCCAGGCCTTTGATCAGCGCCGAGTGGTCCCAGTTGCCGCCGCCCAGTGCCTGGCAGGTGTTGAACACTTGCTGGGCATTGGAGGTGTTGGGCAGGTTGATGCCCAGTTCCTTGGCGCCTTGCAGGGCCAGGTTCAGGTCCTTCTGGTGCAGGTTGATGCGGAAGCCTGGGTCGAAGGTGCCCTTGATCATGCGCTCGGCGTGCACTTCGAGGATTTTCGACGAAGCAAAGCCGCCCATCAGTGCTTCACGCACCTTGGCAGGGTCGGCGCCGTTCTTGGCGGCGAACAGCAGGGCTTCGGCCACGGCCTGGATGTTCAGGGCGACAATGATCTGGTTGGCGACCTTGGCGGTCTGGCCGTCACCGTTGCCACCGACCCGGGTAATGTTCTTGCCCATGGCTTCGAACAGCGGCAGGGTGCGCTCGAAGGCTTTCGGGCAGCCACCGACCATGATGCTCAGGGTCGCGGCCTTGGCGCCGACTTCACCACCGGACACTGGCGCGTCCAGGTAGGCGGCACCGGTAGCCTTGATTTTTTCGGCGAAGGCTTTGGTAGCGGTAGGGGAGATCGAGCTCATGTCGATCACCACCTTGTTCGGGCCAACGCCTTCGGCCACGCCGTTTTCACCGAACAGGACGCTTTCGACCTGCGGGGTGTCGGGAACCATGACGATGATGAATTCGGCTTCCTGGGCAACTTCTTTCGGGTTGGCCAGGGCCACGGCACCGGCGGCGATCAGGTCGGCTGGCGCGGCGTCGTGGTGGGTGGAAACGAAGATGCTGTGACCTGCTTTTTGCAGGTTCTGGGCCATGGGCTTGCCCATGATGCCGGTGCCGATGAAACCGATTTTAGCCATGAGAGATTACCTCGTTGTATTTGTTGAATCTCGATGGAGCAGGCTGCACAGGCCCGTTGTTGGACACAGAATTCTGTGGGAGCGGGCTTACCCGCGAAAGCGGCAGTGAAGCCAACGTCGCATTCGCGGGTGAACCCGCTCCTACAGGGTCAGGCATGTGTCACAGGACCTCGATCAGCCTTAGATTGCGTTGTGGGTTTTCAGCCAGCCCAGGCCTGCTTCGGTAGTGGTCTTGGGCTTGTACTCCGCGCCCACCCAGCCCTGGTAGCCAATGCGGTCCAGGTGTTCGAACAGGAAGCGGTAGTTGATCTCGCCGGTGCCTGGTTCATTGCGGCCGGGGTTGTCGGCCAGCTGGATGTGGTTGATCAGTTTCAGGTTGGCTTCCATGGTGCGAGCCAGGTCACCTTCCATGATCTGCATGTGGTAGATGTCGTATTGCAGGAACAGGTTGTCGCTGCCCACCTCGGCCTGGATTTCCAGGGCCTGCTGGGTGGTGTTCAGGTAGAAGCCTGGGATGTCGCGGGTGTTGATCATTTCCATGACCAGGCGAATACCGGCGCCCTTGAGCTTGTCAGCGGCGTAGCGCAGGTTCTCGACGAAGGTCTTGCGCACGGTGGCGCAGTCCGGGCCTTGTGGGCGGATGCCGGCCAGGGCGTTGACCTGGGTGTTGCCCAGCACCTTGGCGTATTCGATGGCCTTGTCGACACCCGCGCGGAATTCCTCGACGCGGTCAGGGTGGCAGGTGATACCGCGCTCACCTTTGGCCCAGTCGCCGGCCGGCAGGTTGAACAGCACCTGGGTCAGGCCGTTGGCCTCCAGCTGCTGCTTGATTTCAGCTGCGCTGAAGTCATAGGGGAACAGGTATTCGACGCCGCTGAAACCAGCATCGGCGGCAGCCTTGAAGCGGGCCAGGAAGTCCTGTTCGGTGAACAGCATGGACAGGTTGGCAGCGAAGCGAGGCATGAGTTGTCTCCTTGCGATGAAGGCCCCCAGGGCGTGCCTGGGGGCGTCAGGCGATCAGTCCAGCAGCGAGATGGCGGTTGGCGCGTCGTTGCCGACCAGGGCCAGGTCTTCGAATTCGTTGACCGCGTTGATCTCGGTGCCCATGGAAATGTTGGTCACACGCTCGAGAATCACTTCAACCACCACCGGCACGCGGAACTCTTCGGCCATCTTCTGTGCCTTGATCAGGGCAGGGGCGATTTCTGCTGGCTCGAACACACGGATGGCCTTGCAACCCAGGCCTTCGACCACGGCGACGTGGTCGACACCGTAGGTGGCAGCGTCGGTCGAGTTGATGTTCTCGAACGCCAGTTGTACACAGTAATCCATGTCGAAGCCACGCTGCGCCTGGCGGATCAGGCCCAGGTAGGCGTTGTTCACCAGTACGTGAACGTACGGCAGGTTGAACTGCGCACCCACCGCCAGTTCTTCGATCATGAACTGGAAGTCGTAGTCACCCGACAGCGCCACAACCTTGCGCTTCGGATCGGCTTTGACCACGCCCAGTGCAGCAGGGATGGTCCAGCCCAGCGGGCCGGCCTGGCCGCAGTTGATCCAGTGGCGTGGCTTGTACACATGCAGGAACTGCGCGCCGGCGATCTGCGACAGGCCGATGGTGCTGACGTAGCAGGTGTCTTTGCCGAACACCTGGTTCATTTCTTCGTAGACGCGCTGCGGCTTGACCGGCACGTTGTCGAAGTGGGTCTTGCGCTGCAGGCTCGACTTGCGCTCCTGGCACTCTTCCAGCCAGGCCTTGCGGCACTTGAGCTTGCCGGCCGCTTTCCACTCGCGGGCCACTTCCAGGAACACGTCCAGTGCCTTGCCAGCATCGGAAACGATGCCCAGGTCCGGGGTGAACACGCGGCCGATCTGGGTCGGTTCGATATCGACATGCACGAACTTGCGGCCTTCGGTGTAGACATCGACGGAACCGGTGTGGCGGTTGGCCCAGCGGTTACCGATACCGAATACCAGGTCGGACTTCAGCAGGGTTGCGTTGCCATAGCGGTGCGAGGTCTGCAGGCCAACCATGCCGACCATCTGGGCGTGGTCGTCCGGGATGGTGCCCCAGCCCATCAGGGTCGGGATCACGGGTACGCCGGTCAGTTCGGCGAATTCGACCAGCTTGTCGCTGGCGTCGGCGTTGATGATGCCGCCACCGGCTACCAGCAGTGGGCGCTCGGCGTCATTGAGCAGGGCCAGGGCTTTCTCGGCCTGTACGCGGGTGGCGGATGGCTTGTTGACTGCCAGTGGTTCGTAGGCATCGATGTCGAATTCGATTTCGGCCATCTGCACGTCGAACGGCAGGTCGATCAGCACCGGGCCTGGGCGGCCGGTACGCATTTCATAGAAGGCCTTCTGGAAGGCGTAAGGCACCTGGCCTGGCTCCAGAACGGTGGTCGCCCACTTGGTCACTGGCTTGACGATGTTGGTGATGTCGACAGCCTGGAAGTCTTCCTTGTGCAGGCGGGCACGTGGCGCCTGGCCAGTGATGCACAGAATCGGGATGGAGTCGGCCGAGGCGCTGTACAGGCCGGTGACCATGTCGGTGCCGGCAGGGCCGGAAGTGCCGATGCACACACCGATGTTGCCCGGGTTGGCGCGGGTGTAGCCCTCGGCCATGTGCGAGGCACCTTCGACGTGACGAGCGAGGACGTGATCGATGCCACCGACTTTCTTCAGGGCCGAATACAACGGGTTGATGGCAGCCCCCGGGATGCCGAACGCGGTATCTACACCTTCACGGCGCATGACCAGAACGGCTGCATCGATTGCTCTCATTTTGCTCATGGTTTGTGCCTCATCGATTTTGTAATTGTATACAACTTGCTTTGCGACAGAGTGTATTCACGCCTGGCGGCTCAGGTCAATGGGTTTTCATCGGGTGGGCTCGCTTTCGTCAAAGCGGCCGTGAAAACGGCTATTTGCGCCATCGCATACGATCGTTTCAAAATATTGTATACAAAAATACATCTCGTTGTGTTCTATTTGCTCTATCGGTTTTCAACTGCCCTTAGGGCTTCTCACAACAAGAAGAGGACCTTTCCATGAACGTCTTGAACCTGAAAATCGCTGTCAGCCTGGTAAACGCCGCACTGGCGGCAGGCCGCAAGATCAACGCCGCGCCACTGACCGTTGCGGTGCTGGATGCCGGCGGGCACCTGCTGGCGTTGCAGCGTGAGGATGGCGCGAGCCTGATTCGGCCTGAAGTGGCCACTGGCAAAGCCTGGGGTGCGATTGCCTTGGGCAAGGGGTCGCGCTTGCTGGCGCTGGATGCGCAGCAGCGGCCGGCTTTTTTTGCCGCGTTGAACGGGATGGGTGAGCGGCCGGTGGTGCCGGCGCCAGGTGGGGTGCTGATTCGTGATCAGGACGGCAAGGTGCTGGGTGCCTTGGGGATCAGCGGCGATACGTCGGATATCGACGAGCAGTGTGCGATCAGTGCGATCGAGGAGGTGGGGTTGCGGGCAGATGCCGGGGTAGCGGCGTAAGGCTCAAGTCAGCTGGGGCCGCTTTGCGGCCCATTCGCGACACAAGGCCCCACAAGGACTGCGCCAGGCTTTAGATGTGTACGGCGACTTTCAGGGCTTCCAGCGCCGGCTCGACCTTGATGCCCAGCGCTGCACCCAGCTCCATTACCCAGGGTTGATGGGCGGGTTTGCGGTGATGATGTTTCTCGACACTGCGCTGGGCTGAGGCTGAACACCGGCCTGTGGGAGCGGCCTTGTGTCGCGAAAGGGCCGCGAAGCGGCCCCGGCATTATTTGCATCGACGCTGAAGCCCCGGGGCTGCTGTGCAGCCCTTTCGCGACGCAAGGCCGCTCCCACACGGATCGCGCCAGCTTTTAGAAATTGAGCAAGACGGTTGCTCCCACAGGGGCGTGCGACCCCAGTGGAATGCGGTCCCCATTGGCCATGTCAGGCCACCTCTGGCTCACAACCCTTGAGCACCATGCGGATAATGGTTTCGGCCGCCGCGTCATAATCACTGTCGGCCAGCTTGGCCTTGCCGGTCACCGCAGAAATCTGCCAGTCGAAGTCGGCATAGGTCTGGGTCGCCGCCCAGATGCTGAACATCAGGTGATGCGCGTCCACATGGGCGATCTGCCCGCGGTCGATCCAGCGCTGGATGCACTCGATGTTGTGTCGGGCCTGTTCGTTCAACTGCTCGACCTGGTTCGGAGACAGGTGCGGCGCGCCATGCATGATCTCGCTGGCGAACACCTTGGACGCATGGGGCAGGTCACGCGAAATGCGAATCTTCGAGCGAATGTACGCACTCAGCACTTCCTTCGGGTCGCCGTCTGCATTGAACGGCGTGGATGCCTGCATGATCGGCGCGATGATGCTTTCCAGGACCTCGCGGTAGAGATTGTCCTTGGACTTGAAGTAGTAATACACGTTCGGCTTGGGCAGGCCGGCCTTGGCCGCGATATCGCTGGTCTTGGTGGCGGCGAAGCCCTTGTCGGCGAATTCCTCGCTGGCCGCGCGCAGGATCAATTCCTTGTTGCGCTCGCGAATGGTGCTCATGGTCAGGGATCTTCCTCGTGTCTGGCCACCTCTAAGGGGGATCGGGCATGGTAGCACCGGGGTCGACGGGCGCTCAAGGCAGCGGCTTTGGGCTAGAATCCGGCACATTGACTTATTTGGATACAAGCAAACATGGCAGGAAGCAGTCTACTGGTACTGATCGACGACATCGCCACGCTGCTGGATGACGTCTCGCTAATGACCAAAGTCGCGGCGAAAAAGACAGCGGGTGTGCTGGGTGATGACCTGGCGCTGAATGCCCAGCAGGTCACCGGCGTGCGCGCCGATCGCGAACTTCCGGTCGTGTGGGCGGTGGCCAAGGGGTCGTTCGTCAACAAGGCGATCCTGGTTCCGGCCGCGCTGCTGATCAGTGCGTTCATACCGTGGGCGGTTACGCCGTTGTTGATGCTGGGTGGCGCGTTCCTGTGCTTTGAGGGTTTCGAGAAGCTGGCGCACAAGTTCCTGCACAGCAAGGATGAGGACGACGCGCAGCACAAGGCTCGACAGCAAGCCGTGGCGGACGCCAATGTCGACCTGGTGGCCTTCGAGAAGGCCAAGATCAAGGGCGCGGTGCGCACCGACTTCATCCTGTCGGCCGAGATCATTGCCATTACCTTGGGGATAGTGGCGGATACGCCGCTGCCGCAACAGATCATCGTGCTCTCGGGCATAGCCATTGTCATGACCATCGGGGTATACGGGCTGGTCGGCGGCATCGTCAAGCTCGACGACCTGGGGCTGTGGATGACCACGAAGGCCTCGCGTCTGGCTCAGTTGGTTGGCAACGGCATCCTCCGGGCTGCGCCCTACATGATGAAGAGCCTGTCGGTGATTGGTACTGCGGCGATGTTCCTGGTAGGGGGTGGGATCCTGGTGCATGGCATCGAGCCGCTGCATCATGCCATCGAGGCGTTCAGCGAAGGGCGTGGCGGGGCGTTGACCGGGGCGTTGCTCAACGGCGGGGCCGGAGTCATCGCAGGTGCTGTGGTGCTGGCGGTGGTAAGCGTTGCGGGGAAATTGTGGCGGGCGGTTCGGCCAGCCAATTGAGGCGTGTGGCCGGGGCTTTGCCCCGGTTCGCGGGTGAACCCGCTCCTACAGGGGATTGCTTGTTTCTGCAGGAACGGGCTTGCCCGTGAGCACCGGCAACGCCGGTGCCATCGCCGGATTGCAGGTCTACTGTTCGGCCACCGCCCCTTCCTCCTGCGGCTTCCAGGCCAGCAACCCCTTGCTGAAATCGTTGGCAGCACTTTGGTAATAGGCAATCGCCCGGCGGATCAGCGGGTTGTCACTGTCTGCACTCATTTCCCGGCTGTTGCCCAGGGCATCCTGGTGCACCCGCATGCCGCCGCGTGGGCTGAGGATCGCCAGGTCCTTGCCGTCGAACAGCCCCAGATGCTGGTAGTTGCCGATCAGTACCCGGGGTGGCAACTGGTTATTGCGCAGCAGGTCGCGGCCGAAGAAGGTCGAGGTATAGCTCAGGTTGAGCAGGCCGAGCAGGGTGGGTGCCAGGTCGATCTGGCTTGCCAGTTGCGGATCCTCGCGCGGGGCGATCAGCTTGGGTGCATAGATCCACAGCGGAATCTGGTAATTGCGCACCGGCAGGTCTTCCACCCCGGCGCTACCGGCGGTGTGGTCGGCGACAAACACGAACAGGGTATTGTCGAACCATGGCTTGCCCTTGGCTTCCTGCAGGAACTGCGCAATGGCATGGTCAGTGTATTTCACCGCACCTTCGCGGCCATCGCCCGAAGGAATGTCGATGCGGCCGTCCGGGTAGGTGTAGGGGCGGTGGTTGGAGGTGGTCATCAGTTGCAGAAAGAATGGCTGCTGCCTGGCGTGGCCGGCATCGGCCAGCCTGAGGGTCTGCCGGTACAGGTCCTCGTCGGCCATGCCCCAGGCGTTCTTGAAGCTGATTTCGTTCTCGGGGACGCTGCTCTGGTCGACGATGCGATAGCCGTTGCCGCTGAAGAACGCGTTCATGTTGTCGAAGTAGCCACGCCCGCCATAGACGAACACTGCGTCATAGCCGACAGCCTTCAACTGCTGACCAAGGCTGGCATAGCCGCTTTCGCGGCCGATGCGCTTGACGATCGAGCGGCCGGGGGTAGGGGGGATTGACAGTGTGATGGCTTCCAGGCCCCGGTCGGTACGGGTACCGGTGGCATAGAAGTTGTTGAAGTACAGGCTCTGCGTGCGCAGTACGTCCAGGTTGGGCGTGAGGTTGCGCGGGTCGCCGTTGCTGCCCATGTACTTGGCGCTGAAGCTCTCGATGGTGACCAGGATGATGTTGGGCTTGCGTGGTGCGCCGCTGGCGTTGATATGACGGCGAATGTCCTCAGGTTCGCTGGCTTTGAACTGCGTGTTGGGCTCGGCCAGCTCTTGATGCATCTGCGCTCCGACTTCGCTGGCGTTGAGGCTGGCGTAGAACTGGGTGTAGTCCAGCTCGTTGTTCCGGAACGCGGCAAAGAACTGGTACGGGCCGTTGCTTGCCAGTTCGCGCTGATAGGCGTTACCGCCCTGCCCGCGGGGGAACTGCTGGTCGATCAGGAGTACGCTGAGCCCGCCCAGCACTGCCAGCAGGGCAAGGCCGCCAAGGCGCTGGCGCAGGTTGGCGCTGGGCGCAGCGAGTGCACGGGAGAGCGGTTTGCGCAGAATCAGTGCGAGCAGCACGGCCACCAAGGCAATGCTACCCAGCAGGGTCGGTAGCGGGTACGACTCGCGTATATTGTCCAGCACTTCTTTGGAGTAGACCAGGTAGTCGACGGCGATGAAGTTGAAACGCACACCGAATTCGTCCCAGAACAGCCACTCGGCCACGGCGACGAACAGCATCACGAACAGGCTGACGATGAGTGCGCCGCCCATCAGCCTGCGATGTAAGGCCGTGCGCCACAGTGCGGTCGGGCATATCGCCAGGTACAGCCCCAACGGCAGTGCAGCGTAGGTGAGGAAGCTCAGGTCGTACACGGCACCACTCAAGAATAATGAGAAGTAGTCGCCATGTACTTCATCAAGATGGGTGACCAGTAATACCAGGCGGGTCAGCAGGAAGATGCCGAACCAGAGTGAGCAAACTAGCATAAGATACCGCCACGGGGCGGCGAGGTGGGTGCGCATTAAGTAGGCCTGTTTTCTTTTTGGAATGGTGCGAAGAAAAGCAGATTAGTTCAGGCTATGCAAAAAAAATGTCAAAAGTTTGAGCGGTGGCCATGAGGCGTTCTGCGCGTGGCCAGCAGACGCCACCACAGGGCTGCGTCGCCGCTGCCAGGCAAAACGTCGCACCAGTGGATAAATGCCTGTGAGCGTGTAAGTTAAAGCTGATTTTTTACTGCGTAACAGCGCCGCTACATAACGGCGCTGTTAACTTTTCAGTGCGTCAGAAGTGCACTTTCACCAAGAAGCTCATGGTGTTCTGGTCGGTTGTAAAGGCATCGCTGTCCTTGATACCGTACTTGTTCTTCCAATAATCGTACTCCACACCCACATACAACTGCTTTTCGCCCAGGTGCAGCGCCTTGCCCAGGTCATACTTGATCTGCGGGTTGAAGTGCAGGTTGGCCTGGTAGGTGCCGCGGCGGTTCTCGTCGTTGTCCACCACCCAGTCCATGAAGCCGTCGATCAGCACGTCGGAATCGCCGACCGGAATGGTGTACGACCACACCGGGGTGATCTGCCACACGTTGTCGCCAGCGCGGCTGCCGTCGGTGGTGCGGTTGTAGAAGTTCAGCTGGAAGTAGTCGAAGCCCGGGATGGCCAGGTCGAAGCCCGGGCCGATCAGGTAAGACTCGGTGTCACCCTCGCCAAACTCGTAGGTCATCGCCAGCAGCACGTCCTTGACCGGGCCCAACTCCAGCTTCTGGTCGAAGATCTTGCCGAACGACAGGCGTGGGCTGAACTCGCCATAGTAGGTGTTAGGGCCGTTGCTGGCGTCCTTCTTGCCTTGGTAGAAGATCTTGTCGACGAAGAAGAAGTTATCGCCGTACTTCCACGCGTCGGCGTGTTCGAAGGTGAATGTTTGCTGGGTCTCGGGGTTGACCTTGAAGTTCTTGCCCCACAGGTAGGTCAGGCTGTTGTTCTGCCATTGCAGCAGGTCGCCGCCGAAGGTGGTGCCGCAGGCCAGCAGGCCGCCGGCAAGGATCAGGCTGTTGATGGTACGCATTGCGAGTGTCGCTCCCTTGATTGATCTGTTGTCAGCGCTCGTTGTTGGCGCTTTTTTGTCTTTTAAGTCAGCTTTTTTCGATAGGCCACAGCTGTTTGGCAAGGGTCGAGCCAACTTTTCCGGGTTGGCAAAACCTTCCTGCTCGACTTCGTTCTGAACGGATGAAAAGGGTCTTTCAGGCTGGCAACACGTTGGCCAACCGCCCGTATTCATTGACTGAGCGGTCAGTAAACGCAGGCAGAATCCGTTCTGCCCTGATCGAGGGGGCGCGCAGATTACTGGCTTGCGCGCCGCGCCTCAAGTGCTCCGTCCTGGAGCGGGGTGATTCAAACTTGTGCGTTTGGTCAACTTCCTAGAAGTGCACCTTGATCAGCGCACTGGCCACGCTCTGGTTGCTGTCCAGGTTGCCGCGGCTGTCAATGCCGTACTTGTCTTTCCAGTAGCTGTATTCAAAGCCGACGTAGAGCTGCTTGGCGCCCAGGTTCAGCGCCTTGCCCAGGTCGTATTTAACCTGCGGGTTGAAGTGCAGGTTGGCGTGATAGGTGCCACGGCGGGTCTGGTCGTTGTCGGTAACCCAGTCCATGTAACCGTCGATCAGAATGTCTGACCGGCCGACAGGGAGGGTGTACGACCAGCCGGGGGTAATCTGCCAGACATTGTCACCGGGGCGGCTGCCTTCGGTGTTGCGCACGTAGAAATTGAGGGTGAAATAGTTGAAGCCGGGGATGTTCAAGTCAAAGCCTGGGCCGATCAGGTAGGCCTCGTTGTCGCCTTCACCGCGCTCGTAGGTCATGGCCAGCAGCACGTCCTTGATCGGACCGAAGGCAAGCTTGCGGTCGAAGATCTTGCCCAATGACAGGCGTGGGCTGAACTCGCCGTAGTAGGTGGTCACACCTTTGCCGGGGTCGGCCTTGCCGTTGTAGAAGATCTTGTCGACGAACATGAAGGTGTCGCCGTACTTCCATTTGTTGGCGTGCTCGAAGGTGATGGTCTGCTGGATATCAGGGTTGACCTTGAAGTCCTTGCCGTACAGGTAGGTCAGGCTTTCGCCGTGCCATTGCAGCCATTCGCCTGCGTGCGAGGGTAGGGTGGCCAGCAGGCTGCTGCCCAACAACAGGGACGTGGTGATGCGCTTCATGTTGTGATTCCCGGACTTATTGTTTTTGTTGGCGGTTTTTTTGGCGCGCAGGCGCCCCGGGCGACCCATTCCGGCGGGTCGACGGCGTAGCGGTTACTGCAGAGGTGATGAGGGGCGGTCATGCACCGCCCCTTTTGGCTCAATGCTGGTGACAGACGTCGTTGTGCATTGCGCGGTCGGCACCGCCAAGGATGTTGAACAGAACGTTCAACACCAGGGCACAGACCGTGGCCATGGCGATACCGCTGTGGGTGATGGGTTCCATCCACTGTGGCATCTGGGCAAAGAACTCCGGACGCACCACGGGGATCAACCCGAAGCCGACGCTCACGGCAACCAACAGCTGGTTGCGGCGGTCGCCGATGTCCGCCTCCTGAAGAATCTTGATCCCGGTGGCGGTGACCATGCCGAACATGGCGATGGACGCGCCGCCCAGTACCGCAGGCGGGATCGAGGCAATCAGGAAGGCCGCCTTGGGCAGCAGGCTGAGCAGGATCAGCAGTGCACCGGCCACGATGGTGACATAGCGGCAGCGCACCCCAGTCATCTGCACCAGGCCGATGTTTTGGGCGAACGAGGAGTGGGTGAAGGTGTTGAAGAAGCCCGCAATAAACGACGCACCGGCATCGCACAGCAGGCCGCGACGCAGCATGCCAGGGGTGACTTCGCGATCGGTCACCTTGCCCAGGGCCAGGAACATGCCGGTGGACTCGACGAAGATGATCACCACTACCAGGCACATGGACAGGATCGGCGCCAGGCTGAAGGTCGGCATGCCAAAGTGCAGCGGGGTGACCACCTGCAACCACGGTGCTTCATTCAGACCCGACAGGTCGACCATGCCGATGGAGCCGGCCAGGATGTAGCCAAGGCCCATGCCCACCAGTACCGACACGTTGACCCAGAAACCGCGCATGAAGCGGTTGATCAGCAGGATAACGGCCAGTACCAGGCCGGCCACCAGCAGGTAGATCGGCGAGCCGAACGTTTGAGCGTCTTGGCCGCCACCGGCCCAGTTGACGGCCACCGGGAACAGCGACAGGCCAATCGAGGTGATCACCGTACCGGTGACCAGTGGGGGGAAGAAGCGGACAACCTTGGACATGAACGGCGCGATCAGCATGCCGAAGAACCCGGCAGCGATGGTCGCGCCGAAGATCCCCTGCAGGCCCACGCCGGGCATGCCGGCCATGGCCACCATGCTGCCGACGGCAGCGAAACTGGCACCCATCATCACCGGCATGCGGATGCCCACCGGGCCGATACCGAACGACTGGATGATGGTAGCGACGCCAGCGACCAGCAGGTCGGCGTTGATCAGGAAAGCGACTTCTTCACGGGACAACCCGGCGGCCTGGCCGATGATCAACGGCACGGCGATCGCGCCACCGTACATCAGCAGAACGTGTTGCAGGCCAACCAGGAACAGTTGGAACAGGGGCAAGGGTTCTCGCGGCGGCGCAATGGGGATATACGCCTTGCGTGACTCGGACATGCAGCACCTCGAGTTTTGTTTTTATTCTCGGATCCAAGCGGCAGGCCTCATGCCTGCGCGCTCGATGCTTGCTTGTTGCGTAACACATGGAGCTTGAGGCCGGGGCTTCCGGCCTCTTCGCGGGCAAGCCCGCTCCTACAGGGGAAGGTGATTCCCTTGGGGGGGGCGGGTTGCCTGGCGAGGTGCTGTCAGTTGACCTGGGCGCCTTTGGCGATCCAGTCGCCGACGAGCTTGCGCTCTTCGGTGGTCATCTGGGTGATGTTGCCCAGCGGCATGATCTGGCTGGCAACCGCTTGCGCCTGAATGCGCGCGGCCTGGGCCTGGATCTGCTGCGGAGTGTCGAACATCACGCCGGCAGGAGCGGCGCTGAACAGTGGGCTGGTCGGCTTGGACGAGTGGCACACGGTGCAGCGTTCCTGGATGACATTGTGGATCTTGTCGAAGTCGCCACCACCGGCCTGGGCAGCGGCCTGGGCCGGTGCCTGCGCAGGTGCGGCGGGTGCTTCGGCAGCCTTGGCGGCGTCCTCGGCACGCTGCTCGGCAGCGGTCTTGCCGCCTACGGCAGTTGCCGGCAGCGGTTGGTAATCAATCTTCGCTGCGGCTTGCTCAGGGCTTACGGCCATCGGTTTCGGGCCGGTAACGTAGGCCAGGCAGATCATCGCCAAGGCGCCGACGGGCAGGGTCCAGGCGTACTTGTTGCTGTCGTGGCGGGTGTTGAAGTAGTGGCGGATCAGAACCGCGGCTACTGCGATACCGGCCAGGATCAGCCAGTTGTACTGGCTACCGTAGGTGCTCGGGAAATGGTTGCTGATCATGATGAACAGCACCGGCAGGGTGAAGTAGTTGTTGTGACGCGAGCGCAGCAGGCCCTTGGCCGGCAGTACCGGGTCGGGCGTCTGATTGTTCTCGATCGCCGCCACCAGCTGGCGTTGGGCCGGCATGATGATGCGGAACACGTTACCGACCATGATGGTGCCGATGATCGCGCCGGTGTGCAGGTAGGCACCACGGCCGCTGAACACCAGGCTGAAGCCCCAGCAGGCAGCGATGATCAGCACGAACAGCACACCACCGAGCAGCGCTGGCTTCTTGCCCAAGGGCGAGTCGCACAGGAAGTCATAGATGAACCAGCCAGCGATCAGCGAACCGATACCGATAGCCACGCCTTCGGCACCGCTCAGGGTGCTGCCAGGCGCCAGCAGGTACAGCGCCGGGTTCCAGTAGAACACCACGCACAGCAGGGCGATACCGGACATCCAGGTGAAGTAGGCTTCCCATTTGAACCAGTGCAGGTTCTCGGGCATTTTCGGGGGGGCGAGCTTGTATTTCTCCAGGTGGTAGATACCACCGCCGTGAATCGCCCAGAGATCACCCGACAACCCATCGCGCGGGTTGCTTCGGTTCAGGTGGTTCTCCAGCCAGACGAAGTAGAACGATGCACCGATCCAGGCAACGCCGGTGATCATGTGAACCCAGCGAATGCTCAGGTTCAGCCATTCGTGAAGGTGTGCTTCCACAGTATGTACCTCTGCCAGTCACCGAGAAGATGACTGACCTTTTCTTATTGGTGGGGATTGAGGATCAGCATCTGTTCCTCGGTGAAGTAATGCTCATCGCAGTTGTTGCCAGAACCACTGCGATCAACCACCAGGAAATCATCCCGCTTTTCGATCGTCAGCACCGGGTGGTGCCAGACGCCGCGATGGTAATTAACGCCCTGCCTGCCATTACTGCGGAAGGCTCGGACCAAGCCTGATACAGGTGCATCGCCAACGGGCGCGACCACGATCAGAAAGGGGTTGCCGAGCAGCGGGATAAAAGCCTGGCTGCCCAGCGGATGGCGCTCCAGCATGCGCACGGTCAGCGGCATGTCCTGCGCGTCGGCGCGGAAGATGCTGATGATCGCCTTGTCTTCAGGCTCGGCGGTTTCGACCGTGGCGAGCTTGTGAAAGCGCATGGTCGAGCCGTTGTTGATCATGAAGTGGTCGCTGCCGTCGGTTTCGATCACGTCTCCGAACTGGGCGAAGGCTTCTTTGGTCAAGGGCTCGATCATCAGGGTGCGCATGCGGTTATCTCTTCTATTGTTCGTTTTCTGAATAAGGTTCGGCTGTTGCTTACAGCTGCAGCAGGCGGAACAGGGCGATCAGGTTGATCTGCGCCAGGGCTTCCTTGAATTCGGCATCGGCATCGTTGTGGATGCGTTTTTCAAAGGCGGCGAGAATCTGGTGCCGGTTACTGCCCTTCACCGCCATGATGAACGGGAACTGGAACTTGGCCTTGTAGGCATCGTTCAGTTCGGTGAACCGGGCGAACTCTTCGGCGGTGCACTGGTGGATACCGGCACCGGCCTGCTCGTTGGTGCTCGATTCGGTCAGTTCGCCCTGGATGGCGGCCTTGCCTGCCAGGTCCGGGTGAGCATTGATCAGCGCGAGCTGGTCAGCGTGGTTGGCGCTGAGCAGGATGTCGCTCATGCGCTGGTGCAGCGCCTCGATCTCGTCCAGCTCGCCCAGTTGGCCCAGGTCATAGGCTTTTTCGGCAACCCACGGCGAGTGCTCGTAGATGTCGGCGAAGGCCTTGACGAAGGCGTCGCGGTCCAGGGCGGATGGTTTGAGGGTATTGAAGGCGGTCATCAGGCGTTCTCTTTCTTGTACGGGTGGGTGGTGTGCCAGTGGCGGGCGATATCCACGCGACGGGCGAACCAGACCTGGTCATGACTTTTTGCGTAATCGACGAAGCGCTTGAGTGCAGCCAGGCGTGCCGGGCGGCCGACCAGGCGGCAGTGCAGGCCGATGGAAAGCATTTTCGGTGCTTCGGCGCCTTCGGCGTACAGCACATCAAAGGCGTCTTTCAGGTACTGGAAGAACTGCTCGCCGCAGTTGAAGCCCTGTACCTGGGTGAAGCGCATGTCGTTGGTGTCCAGGGTGTAGGGGATCACCAGGTGCGGCTTGCCGGTGGGGTTGTTCGGCTCCCAGTAGGGCAGGTCGTCGTCGTAGGTGTCGCTGTCATAGAGGAAACCACCTTCCTCCATCACCAGGCGGCGGGTGTTCGGGCCGGTACGGCCGGTGTACCAGCCCAGCGGGCGCTCGCCGGTGAGTTCGGTGAGGATACGGATGGCTTCGAGCATGTGCTCGCGCTCCTGGGCCTCGTCCATGTTCTGGTAGTCGATCCAGCGGTAGCCGTGGCTGCAGATCTCGTGGCCGGCTTCGACCATGGCGCGGATCACGTCGGGGTGGCGCTGGGCGGCCATGGCCACGGCGAAGACGGTGAGTGGCACGCCGCTGTCCTTGAACAGCTTCAGCAGGCGCCACACACCGGCACGGCTGCCGTATTCATACAGCGACTCCATGCTCATGTTGCGCTGGCCCTGCAGGGGTTGGGCAGCGACCATCTCGGACAGGAAGGCTTCGGATTCCTTGTCACCGTGCAGGATGTTGCGTTCGCCACCTTCCTCGTAATTGAGGACGAAAGACAGCGCGATGCGGGCGTTACCCGGCCATTGCGGGTGAGGAGGGTTGTTGCCGTAACCGATCAGGTCGCGAGGGTAATCAGCGCTCACTGCAGTCTTCCTTCTTGTGCGTTAGTGCGGGGGGGTGGGCGGGCCGCGTCGGTATGTCGCACCACCGGATGGGCTGATTGTATACAACTTCTGAAATCTTTTGTAAGCCTGTTTTTCCGCATTTCTTCCCTTTTGTCGCCTGACAGCGACCTGGAAATACAGTGCAAGAAACCTGCCTGTTTGGTCAGCTAATGAGGTTGGCATCGTTATGGTGCGTGTATTTGCGACCGATGGGTCGTTTATGGGCAGCAAAGGGAGGGTGTGACAGAGGGGATCAAAAAATTGTGTACAATCCTTGGCTGGAATGTCTTAATAACGTCATTCCCGCCTGCCGCAGGCGCTAAGCTGGTGCGATGGCTGAGTATTTTTTGCCCACAGATTGAACAAGAGGCGACACGCAATGGGACGTTTGACCACACACGTACTGGATGCCGCGCATGGCTGCCCGGGTAGCTCGATCAAGGTCGAGCTGTACCGCGTCGAAGGCCAGCAGCTGGAGCTGGTGAACACCGCCCTGACCAACAGCGATGGCCGCGTCGACGCGCCGCTGTTGCAGGGGGACGATTACCGCACTGGCGTTTACCAGTTGCAGTTCAGCGCTGGGGATTACTACCGCGCCCGTGGCGTGCAATTGCCGGCCCAGGCGTTTCTGGATGTTGTCGTGCTGCGCTTTGGCATCGACGAGTCGCAGGAGCACTACCACGTGCCGCTGCTGATTTCGCCGTACAGCTATTCGACCTATCGTGGAAGCTAGTTGGTCGCTAGAAGAATCTTCGTAGGTCCTTTGGCCCGCTCTCACACTGGCGGGCTTTTTTTCGTCTGCTGTTTTTGCGTTGGCTGTGCCGGCCTCTTCGCGGGTGAGCCCGTTCCTACGACGGCCTGCGCTCAATCACCGATGTGTGTCCACCCCCGATCAGGTGTAGGAGCGGGTTTACCCGCGAATACGGTAGCGGCGGCAACGGTGAACGGCGGGTGGAGATTGGCCAGCAGGCCCGGCCCTTTCGCGGGTGAACCCGCTCCTACGGCGGGCCTGTATCCAGCTGTCCACCACCGTTGTAGCAGCGGGTTTACCCGCGAATACGGTGGTGGCAGCAATGGTGAACGGCGGATGGAGATTGGCCGGCAGGCCCGGCCCTTTCGCGGGTAAACCCGCTCCTACGGGCGACCGCGCAGGCCTTTCAAATGTTGAGCAAGGGCGCCATATCGTGGCGTCCCAACAAGGCGTTCGCGCGTCCCTCGCAGGCATTAATGGGCCGGAACAAGCGTAGGAGCGACCTTGCTCGCGATGCGCCGCGCGTGCGGCGCTCGATTTCGAAAACACTGGAAATCTAAAGCCAAGCGCCCTTGCTCAGAGGAACACGAACTTGGCAATGAAGATTGCGCACAGTACCCACAGGCTGGCCGAGATTTCCTTGTACTTGCCGGTACCTGCCTTCAACGCGACGTAGGTGATGAAACCCAGCGCGATACCATCGGCAACGGAGAAGGTCAGCGGCATCATGATGACCGTGACAATCGCCGGAATGCTGTCGGTGGCTTCGTCCCAATGGATGTGCGCCATGCTGCCCATCATCAGCATTGCCACGTAGATCAGTGCGCCTGCTGTCGCGTAGGCCGGGATCATCCCCGCCAGCGGGGCGAAGAACATCGCTGCGACGAACAGCAAGCCGACCACCACGGCCGTCAAACCGGTACGGCCACCTGCGGCGACACCTGCGGCACTCTCCACATAACTGGTCACTGGGGGCACGCCGACCACAGCACCGAATACGCTGGAAGCACTGTCGGCCTTCAAGGCGCGTGACAGGCCTTCGATACGCCCGTCCGGCGCTACCAGGTTCGCTCGCTGGGCAACCCCCATCAGCGTGCCGGCAGTGTCGAACATGTGCACGAACAGGAACGCCAGCACCACGCTGATCATGCTGACATTGAACACGCCAGCCACGTCCATGGCCATCCAGGTCGGTGCCAGGCTTGGGGGCATCGACATCACCCCGCCAAACTTGACCAGGCCCAGGCCCCAGCCCGCCAGGGTGACACCAATGATGCTGATCAGGATCGCGCCGAATACTCGCTTGTAGCTGAGGATGGCGATCAGCAGGAAGCACACGGCCGCCAGCAGCGGCCCCGGCTCATGCAACGAGCCCAGCTTGATCAGGGTGGCGGGGCTGTCGACGATGATGCCTGCGGTCTTCAGGCCGATCAGCCCGAGAAACAATCCGACGCCGGCCCCCATGGCATGGCGCAGGCTGACCGGGATGCTGTTGAGCAGCCATTCGCGCACTTTCGACAAGGTCAGGAACATGAACAACACGCCGGAGACGAATACCGCCCCCAGCGCCGTTTCCCAGTTGTAGCCCATGGTGCCGACCACGGTGTAGGTAAAGAAAGCATTGAGCCCCATGCCTGGCGCCAGGCCCACCGGCCAGTTGGCGTACAGGCCCATCAGCAGGCAGCCCAGCGCGGCGGCGATGCAGGTGGCGACAAAAGCGGCACCATGGTCGATGCCGGCGTCAGCCATGATGTTGGGGTTGACGAAAATGATGTAGGCCATGGTGATGAAGGTGGTCACCCCAGCGATCATTTCGGTTTTGACAGTGCTGCCGTGCTGCTTGAGTTTGAAAATCCGCTCCAGCCAGCTCGTTTCGAGCGGCGGAGCAAGATCCAGCGTAGGGGCTTCGGATTTGCGGCTTTCCACAGCGGGTACTCCTCAAGTCTTTCTTGTTGTTATGGAGCCAGTTTCCTGCGCAATGCACTTGGCGGCTCCGCGAGGGAAGGCAGACGTCTGACCTTTTTGTTGACTCAAGGGTCAAGAAGTTGCTCGATGGATTATGCTTTTGTGTACAAATAAAGCAAATAATGTTTTATGTTTTGTATGCGCAATGCGTCGTACAACGGCTATATAGGTAAAACGCCCCCTGCGGAATCGCCTCAGCCTGTGTACAATGGCGCCATACTTTCTCTTCGTGCCTCGAGAGCCCATGAACGAACAGCTGCAACCTCTGAAAAAACCTGCACGAGTCGGCAAGGCCGGCCGCAGCGGTACCCAGGACGACATCGTCTACGCGCATATTTTCGAGGCGATCCTCGAGCAGCGTCTGGCTCCGGGCACCAAGTTGAGCGAGGAAGCGCTGGGCGAGATCTTTGGCGTCAGCCGCACCATCATCCGCCGCGCCTTGTCGCGCCTGGCCCACGAAAGCGTGGTGCTGCTGCGGCCGAACCGCGGCGCGGTGGTGGCCAGCCCGACTGTAGAAGAGGCGCGCCAGGTGTTCTTCTCGCGGCGCATGGTCGAACGCGCCATCACCGAGCTGGCGGTGCAGCATGCCACCCCCGATCAGCTTAACGAGCTGCGGCAGATGGTGCGTGAGGAGCGCGACAGCTTTTCGCGCGGTGACCGGGGTGCCGGCATTCGCCTGTCCGGTGAGTTCCACCTCAAGCTGGCCGAAGCGGCGGGCAATGCACCGCTGGTAAGTTTCCAGCGCAGCCTGGTATCGCAGACTTCGCTGATCATTGCCCAGTACGAAAGCGGCAACCGCTCGCACTGCTCTTACGATGAGCACATGCAGCTCATCGATGCCATCGAGGCGCGCGATGCCGAGCAGGCCGTGAGCCTGATGATGCATCACATGGACCACATCGACAGCAAGCTGAACCTGGACGAGGAGAGCGCCTCGGACGATTTGCATGCGGTGTTCTCGCATTTGCTGAAAAAGCCCAAGGTTTCCGTCAAGGGTTGAACGTTTGCCGGTGTGATCGAGGGGCTGCAAATCAGCCCCTCGCCACTACTGGCCATAACCCAAAGGTCTGCTAAATTCTTGTGAGCAAACCTTCATCAAGCAGTTGGGCTTGCGCATTCGTTGCGTTCAACTTCTTGAGGAATGGGTTCATGAGCATGTCCCTCGGTAAACGCATGGGTGCCGAACTGATCGGCACCTTCTGGCTGGTCCTTGGTGGCTGTGGCAGTGCGGTACTCGCAGCCAGTTCCCCTCTCGGCATCGGTGTGCTCGGTGTCGCCTTCGCCTTCGGCCTCACCGTACTGACCATGGCCTTTGCCATCGGCCATATCTCGGGTTGCCATCTAAACCCTGCCGTGTCGTTCGGGCTGGTGGTCGGCGGGCGCTTCCCGGCCAAAGAGCTGCTGCCTTATGTGATCGCCCAGGTGATCGGTGCCATCCTGGCGGCCGGGGTGATCTACCTCATCGCCAGCGGCAAGGCCGGGTTCGAGCTGTCTTCGGGGTTGGCTTCAAACGGCTACGCCGACCATTCGCCCGGTGGCTATACGCTGGGTGCAGGCTTTGTCAGTGAAGTGGTGATGACGGCGATGTTCCTGGTGGTCATCATGGGGGCGACCGACGCCCGCGCACCGGCAGGTTTCGCACCCATCGCCATCGGCCTGGCCCTTACCCTGATCCACCTGATCTCGATCCCGATCACCAATACTTCGGTCAACCCCGCGCGTAGCACGGGGCCGGCCTTGTTCGTCGGTGGCTGGGCCCTGCAGCAGCTGTGGCTGTTCTGGGTGGCGCCGCTGATCGGTGCTGCAATCGGCGGCGCGCTGTATCGGGGCCTGGCGAAAGAACCTTAGCGCTGGTGCACGCAGCGCCCGGCGGCGTAGGTTTCACGCACGGTACGGTCATCGCCCAGGGTGGTGAGCACGAACAAGGTTTCTTCGATGCTGTTGGACTGCTGGATGCGGTAGTCCAGCAGTGGTGTGGCCTTGTAGTCCAGCACCACGAAGTCGGCATCGTTGCCTGGGCGCAGGCTACCGATACGGTCGTCCAGGCGCAGTGCGCGGGCGCCGCCGAGGGTGGCCAGGTACAGCGATTTGTACGGATGCAGGCGCGCGCCTTGCAGCTGCATCACCTTGTATGCCTCGTTCAGGGTGTTAAGCAGAGAGAAGCTGGTGCCGGCGCCAACGTCGGTACCCAGGCCCACGTTGACCTTGAACCGCTCGGCCTGGGGCAGGTTGAACAGGCCACTGCCGAGGAACAGGTTGGAGGTGGGGCAGAAGGCCACGGCCGAGCCGGTTTCGGCCAGGCGCTGGCACTCGTCGTCGCACAGGTGCACGCCATGGGCGAACACCGAGCGCTCGCCCAGCAGCTCGAAGTGGTCGTAGACGTCCAGGTAACCCTTCTGCTCGGGGAACAGCGACTTGACCCAGTCGATTTCCTTGAGGTTTTCCGACAGGTGCGTGTGCATGTACACGCCGGGGTGTTCCTTGAGCAGTTGGCCGGCCAGGGTCAACTGTTGCGGCGTGCTGGTCGGGGCGAAGCGCGGGGTGACTGCATAGTGCAGGCGGCCTTTGCCGTGCCAGCGCTCGATCAGTGCCTTGCTTTCGGCATAGCCGGACTCGGCGGTGTCGGTCAGGTAGTCTGGGGCATTGCGGTCCATCATCACTTTGCCAGCGATCAGGCGCAGGTCCAGGCGCTCGGCCTCTTCGAACAGGGCGTTGACCGATTCCGGGTGCACGCTGCCGAATACCAGCGCAGTGGTGGTCCCGTTGCGCAGCAGTTCCTTGAGGAAGATCTTCGCCACCTGGTCGGCGTGGCCTTTGTCGGCGAACTGCTTTTCGCACGGGAAGGTGTAGGTGTTCAGCCAGTCCAGCAACTGCTCGCCGTACGAACCGATCATGCCGGTCTGCGGGAAGTGGATGTGGGTATCGATGAAGCCCGGGGTGATCAGCGCGTCCTGGTAGTGCTCGACCGGGATGCCGGCATCCAGCGTCGGCAGCAGTTCACTGGCGTGCCCAACGGCGCTGATGCGGCCATCGTCGACCACCAGCAGGCCGTCTTCGTAGTATTCATGGGAAGCCTCCAGGCCCACCTCGGCCGGGTCGGCAATGCTGTGCAGGATGGCGGCACGGTAGGCTTTGCGGGTAACGGTCATAACACACTCGTCAAATGGCTTGGCTGCGGCGGGAGGGCGGCAGCAATTGGGCAATGGGGCCGGCATTGGCGGCAGCGTCGTGCTGGCCGAAGCAGGCGTTGTAAGTGGCAATGATTTCACCGGCGATAGACACGGCGATCTCGATGGGCAGCTTGCCCTTGACCTCGGCCAGGCCCATCGGGCAGCGCATGCGTGCCATGATGGCCTCGTCGAAGCCTCGCTCGCGCAGGCGGTGCTCGAACTTGACCCGTTTGGTCTTCGAGCCGATCAGGCCGAACCAGGTGAAATCGTTGCGCTTGAGAATGGCGGCGGTCAGTTCCAGGTCGAGCTGGTGGTTGTGGGTCATGACGATGCAGTAGCTGCCGGGCGGCAGGTCTGCGACTTCGTCGACCGGCTCTTCACTGACCACCTTGGTCACCCCGTTGGGGATGAGCTCGGGGAATTCCTGTTCACGCGAGTCGATCCAGCGCACCCGGCAGGGGAGCGCCGCGAGCAAGGGTACCAGAGCCCTGCCGACATGGCCCGCGCCGAACACGGCGATCTGAGCCTGCACGGCGGCCATGGGTTCGAACAGCAGCACGGTCACGCCGCCGCAGCACTGGCCCAGGCTGGCGCCGAGGCTGAAGCGCTCAAGGTGCGGCGTGGTGCGCTGCGCTTCGAGCATTTGCCGGGCGATGTGCAGCGCCTTGTATTCCAGGTGGCCGCCGCCGATGGTGTCGAACAGACCGCTGGCGCTGACCACCATCTTCGAGCCGGCATTGCGCGGTGTCGAGCCGCGTTCCTCGATGATGGTCACCAGCACGCAGGCTTCGCCACGGGACTGGTGGTCGGCGAGGGCGTTGATCCATTGGTGCATGATGCAGATCCTCTTCAGGTCAACGCGGTCCGCTTCTTTGTGGGAGCGGCCTTGTGTCGCGATAGGGGCGCGAAGCGGCCCCAGAATATTTAAAGCAACATACATATTTGGGGCTGCTGCGCAGCCCTTTCGCGACACAAGGCCGCTCCCACAGAAAAAGCGGAGCGCGGCGTTACTGGGTGACGGTTTCCAGCTCCGGTTCTGCGGACTGAGTGGCAGCCACCGCCTTGCGCATCTGCTCACAGCCCCACAGCACCCGCTCCGGTGTTGCCGGCGCGTCCACCTGTGGCTGCACGCGGTAGTTGGCGAGGCTGGCCACGGCATCCTTGATCGCGCACCAGGCGGCAATGCCCAGCATGAACGGCGGCTCGCCCACGGCCTTGGAGTGGAACACGGTGTCTTCCGGGTTCTTGCGGTTTTCCACCAGCTTCACCCGCAAGTCCAGTGGCATGTCGGCCACGGCCGGGATCTTGTAGCTGGCCGGGCCGTTGGTCATCAGCTTGCCTTTGGCGTTCCACACCAGTTCTTCGGTGGTCAGCCAGCCCATGCCCTGGATGAAACCGCCTTCCACTTGGCCGATGTCGATCGCAGGGTTCAGCGAATCGCCCACGTCGTGCAGGATGTCGGCGCGCAACATCTTGTATTCGCCGGTCAGCGTATCGACGATCACTTCCACGCAGGCAGCGCCAAAGGCGAAGTAGTAGAACGGCCGGCCGCGTGCCTGGCTGCGGTCGTAGAAGATCTTCGGCGTGCGGTAGAACCCGGTGCTGGACAGCGACACCTGAGCGAAGTAAGCCTGCTGCACCAGTTGCTCGAAGCTGACGATCTGGTCGCGCACCCGCACATGGCCGTTACGGAATTCGACGTCTTCCTCGGTCACCTGATAATGCCGTGCGGCAAACTCGGTCAGGCGTTTCTTGAGGATTTCGGCCGCGTTCTGCGCCGCCTTGCCGTTCAGGTCGGCACCACTCGACGCTGCGGTTGGCGAGGTGTTGGGTACCTTGTCGGTGTTGGTGGCAGTGATCTGGATGCGGCTGAAGTCCACCTGGAAGATCTGCGCCACCACCTGGGCCACCTTGGTGTTCAGGCCCTGGCCCATTTCGGTGCCGCCGTGGTTCAGGTGAATGCTGCCGTCGGTGTAGATATGGATGAGTGCACCGGCCTGGTTGAGGAAGGTGGCGGTGAACGAAATGCCGAACTTGACCGGTGTCAGTGCCAGGCCTTTCTTCAGGATCGGGCTGTTGGCGTTGAAGCGGCGGATCGACTCGCGGCGTTCGGCGTAGTCGCTGCTGGCTTCCAGTTCGGCGGTCATCTCCTCGAGCATGTTGTGCTCGACGGTCTGGTAGTAGTGGGTGACGTTGCGTTCGGTCTTGCCGTAGTAGTTGGCCTTGCGCACGGCCAGTGGGTCACGGCCCAGATGACGGGCGATATGGTCCATCACCTGCTCGATGGCGACCATACCCTGTGGGCCGCCAAAGCCGCGGTAGGCGGTGTTGGAGGCGGTGTTGGTCTTGCAGCGGTGGCCGTGGACGGTGGCATCGCCCAGGTAGTAAGCGTTGTCGGAGTGGAACATGGCACGGTCGACGATCGAACCGGACAGGTCGGGCGAATAGCCGCAGTTGCCGGCCAGGTCGAAATTGATACCGTGCAGCCGGCCGTTGTCGTCGAAGCCCACGTCATACTCGACGTAGAACGGGTGGCGCTTGCCGGTCATGGTCATGTCTTCGACCCGCGGCAGGCGCATCTTGGTTGGCTGGCCGGTCAGGCGCGCGACTACCGCGCACAGGCATGCCGGGCTGGCGGCCTGGGTTTCCTTGCCGCCAAAACCGCCACCCATGCGGCGCATGTCCAGCACCACCTTGTTCATCGGCACGTCGAGCACTTCGGCGACCAGTTTCTGCACTTCGGTGGGGTTCTGCGTGGAGCAGTAGACGATCATGCCGCCGTCTTCGGTGGGCATGACCGAGGAAATCTGCGTTTCCAGGTAGAAGTGCTCCTGGCCGCCGATGTGCAGGGTGCCCTGAATGCGGTGCGGGGCGCTGGCCAGGGCGGCAGCCGAATCGCCGCGCTGGTGGGTGTGGCTATCGAGCACGAAGTGCTTCTTGCGCAGCGCCTCGACCACGTCCAGCACCGGCTCCAGGTCTTCGTACTCGACGATGGCGGCCATGGCCGCTTTGCGTGCGGTTTCAAGATCGCGGGCAGCGACAGCGAGCACCGGCTGGCCGAAGAACTCGACCTTGTCGATGGCCAGCAATGGGTCGCCGGCCACCACCGGGCCGATGTCTTTCAGGCCGGGGATGTCTTCGTGGGTGATGGCAATGCGCACACCCTCGAAGGCATAGCACGGCGTGGTGTCGATGCGCAGGATGCGCGCATGGGCGCGGTCGGCGGTGCGGGCGTAGACGTGCAACTGGTTGGGGAATTCCAGGCGGTCGTCGATGTACACAGCCTCGCCGGATACATGCTTGTCGGCGCTGTCGTGCTTGACGCTGCGGCCGACCCCGGTGGTCAGGTCCTGGCTGAACAGTTCGGCCATCTCGGCCTGGCTCTTGGCTACGTGATGGTTAGACATAAGCGGTCACCCGGGTTTCGATGTGCGGCGTTTGCTGTTCGATGAAGTACTTGCGCAGCAGGTTCTGCGCGGTCAGCAGGCGGTATTCCTTGCTGGCGCGGAAGTCGCTGAGCGGGGTGAAGTCCTCGGCCAGGGCCTGGCAGGCGCGCTCGATGGCGGCCTGGTTCCACGGCTTGCCGCGCAACGCTGCCTCGCAGGCACGGGCGCGCTTGGGTATCGCCGCCATGCCGCCGAAGGCGATCCTCACACCGCTGACCACACCGTCTTCGATGCTCAGGTTGAAGGCTGCGCACACGGCCGAGATGTCGTCGTCCAGGCGTTTGGACACTTTATAGGCGCGGAACGCCCAGTCACTGGAGGCGCGCGGTACGATGATCTTCTCGATGAACTCGCTGTCCTGGCGAGCCGTGATGCGGTAGTCGATGAAGTAGTCTTCCAGTGGCATCACCCGTTGGCGTTCACCCTGGCGCAGCACCACCTGCGCGTCCAGGGCGATCAGCAGGGGTGGCGAGTCGCCGATTGGCGAGGCGTTGCCGATGTTGCCGCCGAGGGTGCCCTGGTTGCGTATCTGCAGCGAGGCAAAGCGGTGCAGCAGGGCGCCGAAGTCGGGATATTCCTCGTTAAGCGCGCCATAGCAGTCGGTGAGCGGGGTGGCGGCGCCGATTTCCAGGTGGCTGGCGGTTTTCTCGATGCGCTTGAGCTCGGCCACGTGGCCGACGTAGATCATCACGGGCAAGGTCTTGTGGAACTGGGTGACTTCCAGCGCCAGGTCGGTACCACCGGCCAGCAGCCGCGCTTCGGGGTGCGAGCTGTACAGGTCGGCCAGATCCGCCACGGTCAGCGGCACCAGGCAGCGCTTGTCGCCGCTGTTCAGCTCGCCGGTCTGCGTCGGGGCAATGGCCTTGAGGCGGCTGATGGTTTGCGCCTGCTGGGCATCGAACTGGTCGCGGCAGGGCTGGCGGCAGCTCTGCTCGGCGGCGTCGAGGATCGGCCGGTAACCGGTGCAGCGGCACAGGTTGCCAGCCAGGGCTTCCTGGGCCTGGTGCAGGTCAGGGCCGCTGCTGTTCTTTTGCAGGGCGAACAGCGACATGACAAAGCCGGGGGTGCAGAAGCCGCACTGCGATCCATGGCAATCGGCCATGGCCTGCTGCACGCTGTGCAGCTGGCCTTGGTGCTTGAGCCCCTCGACGCTGATCAGTTGCTTGCCGTGCAGCGACGACACAAAGGTCAGGCACGAATTGAGGCTGCGGTAGCGCAGGCTGTCGTTGCCTTGGTCGTCCTGGCTCAGTTCACCGACCACCACGGTGCACGCACCGCAGTCACCACTGGCGCAGCTCTCCTTTGTGCCGGGTTTGCCCAGGTGCTCGCGCAGGTACTGCAGCACTGTCATGTTAGGGTCCAGGGCGTGCTCACTACGCAGCTCCTGGTTGACGAGAAACTGGATCACGGGGATGGCCTCGCAATGGTTTTATTGTTGTTGGGCGGACTCTAAGCAAGACCTGTCTGGCAGGTCAATATTTTTCTGACTCAAAGGTCAAGAAAATGCACGTATCCATGCCCAGCCGCACACACTGCCTCTATTCCAAGCATAGATCGCGCCGGGCGCGTGGCTGTCTGAAAGGTCAAATAAACCACCTGGCCCCTCTGCGCGATTACCGCCCAAGTACGCTACAATTCGCCCCTTGTGCCCAGTTCAATGATTTTGAAGGAAAACCATGACGTTCAAGGCCCCGGACAGCCTCTCCGAGCAGATTGCCGATTACCTGGCCGAACGCATCATCCGCGGCGAGCTGGCGCCGGGCGAACGTATCCAGGAGCAGAAGGTTACCCAGGCGCTCAACGTCAGCCGCGGCTCGGTGCGCGAAGCACTGCTGATCCTCGAACGCCGCCATCTGGTGGCGATCCTGCCGCGACGTGGTGCCCATGTCACCGAACTGGACGAACGCAGCGTTCGTAGCCTGTGCTCGCTGATGGGCGAGTTCTACATCCTGCTGGGCAATGCGGTTGCGCAAAAATGGCGCACCGAAGCCGACCTGCGCCCGTTTCTGGAGATCCAGCAGCGGCTGCAGCGTGCCCATGACCAGCTCGACATCAAGACCTTCGTCGCCGACAGTTTTGCGGTCATGCGTGCGGCCTATCCGTTCGCCGACAACCCGTTCCTGCAGGAAACCGTGGAAAACCTGCAACCGGCCATGAGCCGTGCCTATTACCTGTCGCTGGACCAGCGCCAGGCCAACATGATCGACTATCTCGACCTGTTCGCCCGCCTGCTCGAAGCCGTGGTCTCCCGCGACCTGCCGCGCATTCGCGAGGTGCTCACCGCCTATGGCCAGCGCAGCTGCGAACTGGTGCTGGCGGCACTGGCCAGAGGCTGACCGATGCGCCTGAAGTGCATTCGCCTGGCCGGGTTCAAGTCGTTCGTCGATCCGACCACGGTCAACTTCCCCAGCAACATGGCGGCCGTGGTCGGCCCAAACGGCTGCGGCAAGTCCAATATCATCGACGCGGTGCGTTGGGTGATGGGCGAGAGTTCGGCGAAAAACCTGCGCGGCGAGTCGATGACCGACGTCATCTTCAACGGCTCCAGTGGCCGCAAGCCGGTCAGCCAGGCCAGTATCGAACTGGTGTTCGACAACAGCGAAACCACCCTGGTCGGCGAGTATGCCGCCTACGCCGAGATTTCGATCCGCCGCAAGGTTACCCGCGACGGGCAGAACAGCTATTACCTCAACGGCACCAAGTGCCGCCGGCGTGACATCACCGATATCTTCCTCGGGACGGGGCTGGGGCCGCGCAGCTACTCGATCATCGAGCAGGGCATGATCTCCAAGCTGATCGAGGCCAAGCCCGAGGAGCTGCGCAACTTCATCGAGGAAGCGGCGGGCATTTCCAAATACAAGGAGCGCCGCCGCGAAACCGAGAACCGCATCCGCCGCACCCAGGAAAACCTGGCGCGTCTGACCGACCTGCGCGAAGAGCTCGAGCGCCAGCTGGAGCGTCTGCATCGCCAGGCCCAGGCCGCCGAGAAGTACCGTGAGTACAAGGCTCAGGAGCGGCAGATGAAAGCGCGCCTGTCTGCCTTGCGCTGGCGAGGCCTGGACGAACAAGTCCGCCAGCGCGAATCGGTGATCGGCGACCAGGGCGTTTCTCACGAGGCGCTGGTGGCCGAGCAGCGCAATGCCGATGCCAGTATCGAACGCCTGCGCGACGGTCATCACGAACTGTCCGAACGCTTCAACCAGGTGCAGGGCCGTTTCTACTCGGTGGCCGGTGACATCGCCCGGGTCGAGCAGAGCATTCAGCACGGCCAGCAGCGCCTGCGCCAGTTGCAGGACGACTTCAAGGAAGCCGAGCGCACACGCCTGGAAACCGAATCGCACCTGGGGCACGACCGTACCTTGCTGGCAACCCTGAGCGAAGAGCTGGTCATGCTCGAACCCGAGCAGGAAATGACCCTGGCGGCTGCCGAGGAAGCCGCTGCCGCGCTTGAAGAGGCCGAGCTGGGCATGCACGGCTGGCAGGAGCAGTGGGACAGCTTCAACAGCCGCTCCGCCGAACCGCGCCGCCAGGCCGAAGTGCAGCAGGCGCGCCTGCAGCAGCTGGAAACCAGCCTTGAGCGCCAGGCCGAGCGCCAGCGCAAGTTGGTCGAGGAGCGCGAGCAACTGGGCAGCGACCCGCAGGATGCCGCCATGTTCGAACTGGCCGAGCAATTGGCCAGCAGCGAAATGCTGCTGGAAGAACTGCAGCTCTGCGAAGAGCAGGTGATCGAGCGCCTGGAAAGCGCGCGCGAGCAACTGCAGCAGGCCACCCGGGCGCAACAGCAGGCACAGGGCGACCTGCAGCGCCTGGGCGGGCGCCTGGCCTCGCTTGAAGCCTTGCAGCAGGCCGCCCTGGAGCCGGGCGCAGGTGCTGCGCAATGGCTGCACGGCCAAGGGCTGGAGCAACAGCCGCGGCTGGCCGAAGGCTTGCGGGTGGAGCCGGGTTGGGAGCTGGCGGTAGAGACGGTGCTTGGCGCCGATCTGCAGGCTGTGCTGGTGGACGATTTCAACGACCTCGATTTTGCGGGCCTGGAACAGGGTGAGCTGCGCTTGCTGCTGGCCGTCGGCGCGGGGGCGACGTTGCCCGGCAGCTTGCTGGAGAAGGTTGAGGGCCGTATCGACCTGGCGCCCTGGCTGGGCCAGGTCAGGCCTGTGGAAGACCTGGCTCAGGCACTGGAGCAGCGCGGGTCGCTCGGCGAAGGGCAGAGCCTGGTCAGTCGTGATGGCTACTGGGTCGGCCGGCACTTCCTGCGGGTACGCCGAGGTGGCGAGGCCGAAGGCGGCGTGCTGGCGCGCGGCCAGGAAATCGAACGCCTGGGCCAGGAACAACTGGAGCAGGAAGCGGCGCTGGAACAGCTCGATCAACAGTTGCAGGCGCTGCGCGAGCAGCAACTGGACCTGGAGGAGCAGCGCGAACAGTTGCGCCGCCGCACACAGGATGAAAACCGCCTGCACGGCGAGCTGAAGGCCAGTCTTTCGGCCAGCCGCGCGCGCGCCGAGCAGGTCGAGCTGCGCCGCCGCCGCCTGCACGAAGAGCTGGGCGAGCTGGAAGAGCAGCGCGCCCTGGAACACGAGCAACTGGGCGAAGCACGCCTGCTGCTGCAAGAGGCTCTGGAGCTCATGGCCCAGGACACCGAGCAGCGCGAACAGTTGATGGCCCGCCGCGACACCCTGCGCGAAAGCCTTGACCGGGTGCGTCAGGAGGCCCGCCAGCACAAGGACCACGCTCACCAGCTGGCGGTGCGCCTGGGGTCGTTGCGTGCCCAGCACGACTCCACCCGCCAGGCGCTGGAGCGTCTGGAGCAGCAAGCTGCGCGCCTGACCGAGCGCCAGGAACAACTGAGCCTGAACCTGGAGGAGGGTGAAGCCCCGCAGGAAGAACTGCGCCTGAGACTGGAGGAGCTGCTGGAGCGGCGCATGAGCGTCGACGAGGAAATGCGCCTGGCTCGCCTGCACATGGACGAAGCTGACCGCGAACTGCGCGATGCCGAAAAACGCCGTACCCAGGCCGAGCAGCAGGCCCAGCTGCTGCGTGGTCAACTGGAGCAGTTGCGCCTGGAGTGCCAGGGCCTGGATGTGCGGCGCAAGACCCTGCAAGAGCAGTTGCTGGCCGACGGCTATGACCTGCAAGGCGTGCTCGCCACCCTGGAAACCGAGGCCAGCGAGCAGGGTACCGAACAGGAACTGGAGCAGCTTGAAGCGCGCATCCAGCGCCTGGGGGCGATCAACCTGGCGGCCATCGAAGAATACGAGCAGCAATCCGAGCGCAAACGATACCTGGACGCTCAGGACGCCGACCTGGTCGAAGCGCTGGAGACCCTCGAAAACGTCATCCGCAAGATCGACAAGGAAACCCGCAACCGCTTCAAGGATACCTTTGATCAGATAAATGCCGGATTACAGGCACTTTTCCCAAAAGTTTTCGGTGGTGGCAGCGCTTATCTGGAACTGACGGGCGAAGATCTACTCGATACAGGGGTAACGATCATGGCGCGACCGCCGGGCAAGAAGAACAGCACCATCCATCTGCTGTCCGGCGGCGAGAAGGCACTGACCGCTTTGGCGCTGGTGTTTGCCATCTTCAAGTTGAACCCCGCACCGTTCTGCATGCTCGACGAGGTCGATGCGCCGCTGGACGATGCCAACGTCGGGCGCTACGCGCGTCTGGTCAAGGAAATGAGTGAAAGCGTGCAGTTCATCTACATCACCCATAACAAGATTGCCATGGAGATGGCGGACCAATTGATGGGGGTGACCATGCATGAGCCGGGATGTTCACGCCTTGTTGCAGTTGATGTGGAGGCGGCCATGGCCATGGTCGACGCTTGATGCACGACGATAGGGGCACATTCTGCAGCGAAATGCCCCGCCGTGTGCGACAGACGGTGTAAAGTTGTCTTTGGTCGTGCTAGCTTAATGTCACTCGTTTTTTGCGTGGGTAAAACGCCTGTCAGAACATAGAGTTGGCGCCACGTGTTAAAGGGCTTTGAACCCTTTGTTTTCAAGCATATTTTTATAGAGGCACGGGATTACATGGAAATCGGTCTGCGCGAGTGGCTGATCCTCATCGGCATCATTGTTATCGCCGGGATTCTTTTCGACGGCTGGCGCCGCATGCGCGGCGGGAAAGGCAAGTTGAAATTCCGTCTGGATCGCAGTTATTCCAACCTGCCGGACGAAGAGGGTGGCAGTGCCGAAGTGCTCGGCCCGTCGCGAGTGCTCGATACCCACAAGGAGCCTGAGCTGGACGAAAGCGACTTGCCGTCGCTCAGCGCGTCTGCGCGTGATCGCGAGCGTGAGCCCAAGCCGGTCAAGGCCAGCAAGCGCGGCAAGCGTGCCAGTGCGGCTGCCGATGTGCAGCAGGGTGACCTGAACCTGAGCGCCGAGCAGCGCGAGCCCGACCTGTTTGCCGACAGCGATGACGACTTTGCCGCCGACAACAACCGTAGCAGCGGCGCAGCGCCTGCCAGCAGCAGCGTCAAGGAGTTGCCACCCGCCGAAGAGGTGCTGGTCATCAGCGTGATCTCCCGCGACGAGGGTGGCTTCAAGGGCCCGGCGCTGCTGCAGAACATCTTGGAAAGCGGCTTGCGCTTCGGCGAAATGGACATCTTCCACCGCCACGAGAGCATGGCCGGTCACGGCGAGGTGCTGTTCTCGATGGCCAACGCAGTCAAGCCTGGCGTGTTCGACCTGGACGACATCGATCACTTCAGCACTCGCGCTGTGAGCTTCTTCCTCGGTTTGCCGGGCCCGCGTCATCCGAAGCAGGCTTTCGACGTGATGGTTGCCGCGGCACGCAAGCTGGCCCACGAACTGAACGGTGAGCTCAAGGATGACCAGCGCAGCGTGCTGACTGCCCAGACCATCGAGCACTACCGCCAGCGTATCGTCGAGTTCGAGCGCCGTGCGCTGACCCAGAAACGCTGACAGATCCAGACGAAAGAGCAGCCTGAGGGCGTGCTGGCCGGTTCGGGTATCGTCGTTGCCTGTGCCGGCCTCTTCGCGGGTAAACCCGCTCCTACAGGTACATCACCGCCCTAGGGCATGTGACGCCCTTGTAGGAGCGGGTTTACTCGCGAAGAGGCCGGCACAGTCAACAGACACCTGATACCCCACGCACCACCCCCAAGCTGCTCTTTTGCTTTGCAAGAGAAGACAAATCCCATGACCGCCGAAACCCGTATCCTCGAACTGCGTGCCGAGCTCGATCAGCATAACTATCGCTACTACGTGCTCGACGAGCCCAG
This sequence comes from Pseudomonas sp. CIP-10, assembly GCF_020911845.1. NCBI lineage: Bacteria > Pseudomonadati > Pseudomonadota > Gammaproteobacteria > Pseudomonadales > Pseudomonadaceae > Pseudomonas > Pseudomonas sp. CIP-10. Next base: position 1,758,104 of record NZ_CP087160.1, read on the forward strand.
CGTGCCTGATGCCGAATACGACCGCCTGTTCAACGAGCTCAAGGCGCTGGAAGCCGAACACCCGCACCTGGTAACCCCCGACTCGCCCACCCAGCGCGTTGGCGGCGCTGCCTTGGCTGCGTTCAGCCAGGTGCGCCACGAAGTGCCCATGCTCAGCCTGGGCAACGCCTTTGAAGAAGCCGACCTGCGTGAGTTCGGTCGCCGTGTGGTAGAAGGCCTCGATCAGCCGGGTGCGGTCGACTACAGCTGCGAACCCAAGCTCGATGGCCTGGCCGTGAGCCTGCTGTACCGCGACGGACAGTTGGTGCAGGGCGCCACCCGGGGCGACGGCACCACTGGCGAAGACATCAGCGCCAACGTACGCACCGTGCGCAACATCCCGCTCAAGTTGCAGGGTAAGGGCTGGCCGGCAGTGCTGGAGGTGCGCGGCGAGGTGTACATGAGCAAGGCCGGTTTCGACCGGCTCAATGCCGCCCAGGCCGAGGCCGGTGGCAAGACCTTCGCCAACCCGCGCAATGCCGCTGCTGGCAGCTTGCGCCAGCTGGACTCGAAAATCACCGCCAGCCGCCCACTGGAGTTCTGCTGCTATGGTGTCGGCCAGTTGTCCGAAAGCATCGGCGACAGCCACATCGGCATCCTCGAGCAACTCAAGGCCTGGGGCCTGCCGATCAGCCGCGAGCTCAAGCATGCGGCGGGCATCGAAGAATGCCTGGCCTACTACCGCGACATTGGCGAGCGGCGTAACAGCCTGCCGTATGAGATCGACGGTGTAGTGTTCAAGGTCAACAGCCTGGCCGCCCAGCGCGAGCTGGGCTTCCGCGCCCGTGAGCCGCGCTGGGCGATTGCCCACAAGTTCCCGGCCATGGAAGAGCTGACCGAGGTGCTGGACGTTGAGTTCCAGGTTGGCCGTACGGGTGCCGTAACGCCTGTGGCGCGGCTGAAGCCGGTCAAGGTGGCCGGTGTGACCGTGTCCAACGCCACCTTGCACAACATGGACGAAATCGCCCGCCTGGGCCTGCGCATCGGCGACACGGTGATCATTCGCAGGGCCGGCGACGTGATCCCGCAGGTGATGCAGGTGGTGCTGGAGCGTCGTCCGCAAGACGCCCGCCCGGTAGAAGTGCCAAGCGAGTGCCCGGTGTGTGGTTCGCAGGTCGAGCGCACCCAGCTGGTCAAACGCAGCAAGGGCAAGGAAACCACCAGCGAAGGTGCGGTGTACCGCTGCGTCGGCCGCCTGGCCTGTGGCGCGCAGCTCAAGCAGGCGATCATTCATTATGTGTCGCGCCGTGCCATGGACATCGACGGCCTGGGTGAGAAGAGTGTCGAGCAGTTGGTGGATGAAGGCCTGATCGGCTCGCCGGCTGACCTGTACAAGCTGCAGTTCGAGCAGGTCGTCGGCCTTGAAGGCTTTGCCGAGGTGTCGACCCAGAAGCTGCTGGATGCCATTGAAGCCAGCAAGCGCCCGAGCCTGGCGCGCTTCATCTACGCGCTGGGCATCCCGGATGTCGGCGAGGAGACTGCCAAGGTGCTGGCCCGCTCGCTGGGCAGCCTGGCGCGCGTGCAGCAGGCATTGCCGCAGGTGCTGACCTATTTGCCGGACATCGGTCTCGAAGTGGCCTACGAGATCCACAATTTCTTTGAAGACGAGCACAACCAGAAGGTTATCCAGCAGCTGCTCGACAGCGGTATGCAGTTGCAGGACGAAGGTGAGCTGGCTGCCGAATTTGCCGCCAGCACCACCTTGGCCGGGATGATCGCCAAGCTCGACATTGCCTCCGTCGGCCCGACCGGTGCCGAGAAGTTGGTGGCCAAGCTCGACAGCCTGGACAAGATCATCGCCGCCGACGGCATTGACCTGCGCCAGGCCCTGGCGGCCAAGCAGGCCGACGCAGTGCGTGAGTTCTTCAAGGATGAAGCAAACCAGAAACTGGCCCGGGACATCGAAGCGCAGTTGCTGGCGTTCGGCATGCACTGGAGCAGCGAGAAGAAGGTGGCCGAAGGCTTGCCGCTGGCCGGCCAGACCTGGGTGCTGACCGGTACGCTGGAGCGCATGAGCCGCGACATTGCCAAGGACAAGCTGGAAAGCCTGGGGGCCAAGGTTGCCGGTTCCGTTTCCGGCAAGACCCACTGCGTGGTGGCAGGGCCGGGGGCAGGTTCCAAGCTGGCCAAGGCTGCTGAGCTGGGTGTGAAGGTACTGGACGAAGATGCCTTCGTCACATTCCTGGCCGAACAGGGCATAGCGGTCTAGGCATCCGTGCCCCCCTGTGGGGGGCAACTGCCTTGCTCAAAACTCGAAAAGCCTGCGCGGTCCCCCGTAGGAGCGGGTTTACCCGCGAAGAGGCCCGTCCAGGCCGTCTCGCCCCTGACAAGTCATTGAGAAATGATGACTTTTTCTGCCGCAGTGGTTGTATCTGCCCCAAAGACCGGTACAATGGCGCCACTCGCTGCTCAGCGAGGCATGTAGTGGTGGCCCCATCGGTCCCCCCGCATTGATTACCCGTTAACCTGGTCAGGCCCGGAAGGGAGCAGCCATAGCGGGAACATCGAGTGCCGGGGTGTGGCTGGTGGGGCCGCCTCCATTACGCAAGTCCTTAATTCTAAAGGACTTTTCTCTCTCAAAATCTCGAAGTGGAACAGTGCTTAGGTACACCGTAGTGGTGCACGTCAGCGGTATGCTACCGTCAGCTTCATTACGATTCCAGTCTCTCCACGTACCATCCCTCCGTTGATCTAGTGCTTGCGAGAATCCACCTGTTGCCAGTGATGGCCATACGGTGGCGAGTAATCTAATATCGGCCATCCTTTTCCGTTCGCCAATGAGTACGGCATGGCTGTTAACTCGTCCGCTCAAGAAAAATTTGAAGACCATGAAATTGTCGATTCCGAACGGACAGTCGTTGGCCACATAAGGGTCAAGCCTAGCGCTGTGCTTTGGTCACCAAAGAACGGTATGGCATAGCTTGGTGTCACGCTCGCCGAGTTTGCCTTTATGGAGGCTAAGGGCGACAAGCAGCAAATATGCTTGACTGCTAGGGTAGCCCCCTGTGATTCTGCGTTTGAACCGGCATATGAACTGGTGATAATCGGCACGAAGTATCACCGGAGGACGCTAGCTCATATAGCCTGTTGCCCCGTCCCCCCTCCTTCGATAGGGTGCCAGTTGTATGAAAAATCTGCGTGTGCTTTATTGGGTTTTCAGAGCCATTTTGCTCAACATGCGAAGGGGCTGAGTCGTAAGTTTGGTGTCGAGGAATATAGAGGTAGAATAATGAAAAACAGGAAGTTGGCGGACCTGCTCGCGTTGAAAGCGAGTCTATTTGAAATGTTTGTGATGGCAGTTCTCGTTGCTTTGGGGGTCAACATACTATCCTCTGGAGTTACTGGCTATTTTAATTTGAGTTATGTTTCTTCCGTGGTGGCGGGTTGTGTGTTGATTGTTGTCGGGGTTTTGATATTAATCAGAAATCTTAGGCCTCAAAATAATGGTGTTTACAGTGTTAGTGGTGTAGTCTGCATAAATGATGAAACTTTCGAAATGATATCTATCGAAGGGTATGAAGTGTCTGAGGAGATTGATCAGGCAGTCGTGGCTTTATGCTCAGAGAATAAGGCATTCAAGAAGATTTGGTCCGAATCACCTGTTGGTAGTGAAAGTTCCTCTAGGCGAGGGGCTGTTAGAAACTCGCCTCCGAAATCCAATGCGCTACTGAGGGAGGCGATTGAGTATTATGCTCTTAATAAGCTTTCCATGCATCTTGAATCTTATTTCAATAGTCAGGCTTTTGTTTCGAATGATGAACTGGTTACGCTGGAAAGAAATGAGATTTCTCAGGTGCTACTGGATAACCGTTTTTTGGACTTGTTTTCAAGGCCAATGGAGGAGCGTGAACCATTTACGGCACACGGTTTTGACTCTACAGAAGGAAAAGTTGTTTATGCTTTTGGGCCCGGTGGGGCTATCTTTGACCATTTTGAAATAATGTTGCCGAAAGGTAGTTCTATAAGTCGTGATGATTCTGGCTTGGTTATAAAAACGCCCCGTTTTTCTTTGACGATTGAATCCAGATTCAGGGGTATGAATGCCGTTTTGCCGCGAAGATTTGAAGAGTTATATCTCGGTGCTAACTCGCGGGCGGTATCTGTATACAAGATCGGTCTTGGTCTAACTGTGAATTTCTATCCGGCATCGCTGCTCACGGCGAGGGGGTGGGATTATTACTGGTGGTTGGATTCATTCTTGAATGAGATTGAAGAGTCATTTTCAAAAGATAAGTTTCTCGCACGGATATCTTGGGAGCAAAATGCGGCACTCATACTCATGAATGAAAATGCGATGAATGATCGAGGATGTGATTTCGAACGTGCTGATGGATAAGTTTTGTCAGGGCACGGAGATTGGTAAAGGCGAGCGTAAGGCGGTCGAGGTTAAGAACTCATCCAGTGCACGGTGCAAGGTGCGGTGGCTGTTTTTAAAATATCGCAGGCAAAAAGCCCCGCTAACAGGGCTTTTTGCGAATGCGTTCTATCGATGAACGGATGGCATCGGCGGTGGCGTCAAGTGCCTGTAGCGCTGTAATCGCGTTCTGAAACGTGTTCTCTGATCCCCTGGCTCGTAACCACAAGGCGATTCCTTCAACGCTAGCCCGTATGGCTTGCTGGTTCATATGCAGCGCTTCAAGGGCGTCCGCGATTGCTTCGTTCCGGTCTTCCATGGTGTGCTTGCTCTCGAACTGATACCGCAGCGTAGTGGCTTACAGCGCCTTGTTTCACTGGTGTTGGAATGTAGCTTCCTCACTCCAGGGATACTTGTCCGGCTTTCTCCAAGGCCTCTTTCTTGTCCATCCATGACTGGTAATCCGCTTCTGTGAGGTCAGGGCCGTTAGGCATTTAAGATTGTTCAATCTTCTCATCGAGGATTTCGTTTTCCCTCCTGAACGCCTCGTGTGCCGCCTCCAGTGCGTTTAACTTAACCTTCTGCACAGTTGTGGTACTACACTTCAAGAGCTCGGCCACCTTCCGGATGCTCTTTCCGTCTGCCAGCAGTTCACTAACCCGCTTGTGCAGGTCAAGGTTAGCTGGACGGCCTTTGTAGGCTCCTTCTGCCTTGGCTGTAGCGATCCCTTGGGCCTGACGACGGCGACGGTCTTCGTAATCTTTGCGCGCTACCACGGCTAGTATGTCCAGCAACATGCCGTTCACAGCTGCAATCATCCCCTTCGTGAAGTCGTCCATTCCATCGGCGGGCTTCAAGACCGCGTGACTGGTGCTTAGGTCGAGGGACACTACAGTTACCTTCTTGGCCGCTATTCTGGCCTTCAAAAGTGCCCAATCATCCTGACTCAGCCTGGATAACCGGTCTACCCCTTCGATCAACAGCACGTCACCTTCGTGGCTGTCATCCAGAAGGCGGAACAACTGTGGGCGTTCAAGTTTGGCGCCGCTAGCGTTCTCGATGTAGAAGGCTGCGATCTTATGGCCTTGTTCAGCAGCGAAATCGATCAATGATTGCTTTGCCCGTGTCGCGTCCTGTTCGGAAGTCGATGCCCGAAGATAAGCACGGATGAACATAGTAGGTTGCTCTGTGACAGTTTGGGTGTGTCATATACTACTGTGTCACATAAGGTCGGTAAAGGTATTTAATGGCACGAATGCATGGGCGCTTTGAGCGGGTTTCCAGCCACTTCGTTTGTGGTGCATGAAGCACACCCTAAACCACACAGTGAACAGTAGGTCGTGGATGTGCTAGAACGCATCAACCTGGCAAAAGGAAAGGAAGCATTCTCATGAATGTGCATAAAGCACTTCTAGCTGTTGCCATCGCTCTACCAGGCTATGTCCACGCGGGTGGATTCAGCTCTGATCAACTCTGCAAGGCAGCGATAGCGATGGAGATGGGCCGACCAGCAGACAACATGAAAACTATGCGACGGGGTGATATGCCCGAAATAAGCTATAGGCGCCCTGATGGTGATCGTTTTCGTTACAGATGCAAGGTAGTCGGGGATCGGATCATCTGGTCAGCCTTCTTTACTGACACTGCCAGTTGGGGGCGTTGGCGTGAAGGTGAGTGGGATGCTGCGCTAACGTTCCAGGTGGCGGGTGAAACCCTCTATGTAACTTCGTCTGAAACAGGCCTTACTCAAACCTTTACCAAGACTGACTTCTGAAAGCAGCGGGTAGAGTAGCAAGTAAGTACCGCATAACCATGTTTTTTCTGTGGTTAAAGGCTAGCGGGGGCGTATGGCTAAACCCAATCCTCCGCAATGCCAATGAATTCAGGGCGTGCGATGAAAAGTGCTGGTCGTAGGGGCGCATGCTGCCAGTACCGACGGTAGTTAACTGGTAGTTACCGAATTAGTTTTTGACCGAATCACAGGCCTTTAAACAGGGCTGAAATACTCACGCCCAGGGCGTCAGCTAACACCTTGATGGCATTGATGGATGGGTTGGCACCACCCGTTTCGATGCGAGACATGTAGGTTCGGGCGAAGCCGCACCGATCTGCGAACGCTTCCTGGCTCATGCCCATAGCCATGCGGAGCACCCTGACTCGGGTGCCGAATTGCTTCTGGAGCGCTGGTGAAGGGGGAGGTGCAGGCATTCCCCAATGGTCAGCGAGTGTGCTTTAATCGTGAACACACTAATCGTGACATGCAGGTCAGTTAGGCATCCAAAGCGGTGCCCCACACGGACCCTCTAAGTCAGTCCACGGTGTACGGCGTCGATGCCCAGTCAAAGGCAGTCGTCGGGTAAGTCAGCGAGTCCAGTTAGTCGGCAAGTCCAGCGAGTTGAGCAAGTCCCGCAAGACCCAAAACCATGCTTATTCAACAAGCTGCTTAGCAGAGGACGACTCATGACTGATCAAAATGTAGCCAATGACCAAACGGTTTGTGTTCCACGATACGCATTTGAGGCATTGGCGGCGTACAGCGCCCTGAACGAGGATAAGGTGGCAGTGATGCTCCTTCTCCTGATGCGTATGGACAGTAACCGTGCGGTGAGTGTCGACACCACGCTGCTACCTGATTTTCTTACGTTCAGGGAGGAGCGGGTGCACCGTGCAATCTCAAGCCTCATCGAGTACGGCTGGGTGGAGTCGGTTGATGAAAAAGCACTGCGGCTTGGATTTCTCAAATGCGTAGTCCATTCGGCATTCACTAACTCGGATTTCCAGACTTTGAAACAAGTGCTCGCTAACAACCGGTTTTCGTTTGGGGTTTGAGAGGTGCACCCTGACTTGCCTCGGCAATATGGGGTAGCCAGATAAGCAGTATCCAGCAGTGGCTATGACGTCTCCGCAATGGAGTATTGCCAAAGCCATTGCTGGCTTAATTCCCATCCCGTGCTCACGACGAAACCGTTCCATTAGTGCCTTACGGTACGGCAGGCACGAGCGTTGGCGAGCCTTCGACAATACACAGGAAGTAAACGATGAGAGTGACGTTCCAAAGCGTGTTTGTGGTTGGTGCACTGCTGCTGTCAGGTTGTGATGATTCAACCTCCAAGGCGCGTATTGCGTTGGAGGCGCAGATGACTGACCCCCAGTCCGCTCAATACCGGAACGAGCAGGTGAAGCCATGGGGTGTTGTATGCGGTGAGGCAAACGTAAAAAACTACGCTGGCGGTTACATTGGATTTACTCCGTATATTGCGTTTCCAATGGATGGGGATGATTGGGAGGCGGTGGTTATGGATGATAAGAATTTTTATTACGTTAGTCCCCTATGTGCAAAGTCACCGATTGAGTTGTACAGGGCAGAAGTCTTGCCAGAGTCGGAGAAGGGGTGGTATGTCATGCTGCTGCCATCACCAGATGACCATGGCGTCCTGAACCTCGAGGATGTAACTAAGCTGAATAAGCTAGGCTACAAGGTCATAGTTTCGAAGGCAGGTAAGGGATACCTGGGTCCGTTCAAGGATAAGAAGTCTACTCAAGTTGTAGGTTACTCAATGGCAGTGGTGGCTGGTATAAGTTGGTTTTCCTCCCAGTGGATGTTCTAGTAGAGGATGCAGTGTAAAGTCTAAATTGAATGGTAGGGGTGGTTGGGGCACGTCCGCCCACCCTGATTGAGTTGCAACGTACCGTTGCGGGTACACATTAAGTATTAAATTAACTTTGTGTTGGAGGGTGTGGGGCAGGAGCCAAAGCCCCACCATCTTTCTGGATTGCAAATCTGAGTATGTTAATTGTGACGCAGTGCGTCACGGATCAATTTGTTCAAGTGGGTTAATCTTGAGGTGGAGGAGGGGGTATCACCCTCCTTCCCCTGCTTAATGTAACGTTATGCGATGTGCCTGCGGCACAGGTTAACTTCGTCGTGACGTGCGTCACGGTTAATACGTTAAATTGATTTTATTTTAAGGTGAGGGAGGGGTGCTGCCCTCCGTCTCCTGCTAGATATAAAGTTGTTCAACGTGCCTTCGGCACGGGTTTGTTTTATTTTGGCATGCGTGTTACATATAGTTAAATAAAGCTCGTAAGTTTCAAGGGTGAAGGGGGCACCCTCCATGCTCTGTATGACCATGTGCTGAGATGGGGGCTATAAAAATTGGATCGTGCTTGGGGTGTAACCTTTCCTAAGAAGTCTTTTAGGATATGTTACAGGTCACGCTGCTTTAAGGGCGGTTTTTATTAGAGCAATTTTTGCCCTGGAAACACCAGTTGCTTTGTTGATTGCTACGGCGCTTTCATTTAGTTCTAGACGCCTCTGAACCTCTGTTTCTTTTTTCTTGCAGAGTGTTCTCCCGTCACTTTGCATGGGTATCGAGTCTGCTAGGGACCATTCAACAGTGGCTCCTGGAAAGTAAGTGGACTTAAAGTATTCTGCAACTCGGTAATCAGGGACGTAAAAGGTGATCTCATCGGTGTTGCTCGGAATGCGTACAGCTGAGCGAGCCGCTGCTTGTAAAGCTGGCTCCAGCAGTCTGGTAGTGATAAATGCACTTTCGAACTCAATTCCGTATTTGGTTTCCAGGTATGCTATTCCTTTGCTGTCCGATGGGCTTGGATTGCCTCCGAACATGATGATTGCTTCTGTGGCATGTGTATACTGGTTCAGGCCTCTGCAATCTTTGGGCAGGTAGCAGACATCGGGTGTGTGTTCTAGTTTGGCCCATTTATTTGCTAAGAGTAACGGGGTGGACTTGACGTGTTTCATGATTAGTTTGAGTGCAATGTTTATTTTCGTCTCATCATTGTGGGGGTAAAGCATTTTGGCTTTGCTGAAAATTTCTCCCTTACGCATAATGGGGTAGATTTTAATCCTGCATTTGTAGGGCAAATGGTCGGGTGTGAGGGGTGAATCTGCAAATTCAAAGTTATTGGCCTTGGCAAGCACATGGAACTCAGTCTTCAATACATTGGCGGCAAGAATGTGACTCTCTCTAGCTGATGTGAAAATACTCCACCAGGACTTAATTTCCTCCACTGCCCGTACATGTCGCTTTTTATTGTGCTGCATCTCATCAATGAAAACTTCAACACCCATTAGTAACAGGCGGAATACTTGTGCTCCTGAGTTTCCAAGTGTCGAGCAGTCTGTGCCATTAGCGTCTGACCTGTTTGTTGCTAATTGCTTTTCCACCTTCTCCTTCTCGCCCTCTTTGATAAATAATCGTCCGCCTTTTTCGTAAAGGTAATCAAATAGGCGTTTAAGCTCTAAAGGGTCCAAGGGGTAGTCGTGGTACTCGACGACCTTTGGAAGTTCGTCAACGATAACCGTCCAGCAAGCTAGTAACTTTGGGTTCGCCTTTTTTAATGATTCTTGTGTGCATATGATAAGGTAATCGTTCTTTTCCCATAGTGCCTGCTCTAGGCAATCAACTACGCGAGTATCGCAACCATGGTAAATGGCTTGGTATGACAGCCCGGCGTTAGATGCTCGAAATGCTACTTCCTTGATTAAAGCGATGGTAGGTAGTGCGAGGACTAGCAGCTTTCCATCTAGGGTTAGTTTGGGGATGTTGTCGAGAAGTTTTTGCGTTTTGCCTGAGCCTGGTGCTGCGATAGCGGTGTAAATGATTTTTTTTACTTGCATATTGTATGGGTGCGTGTGATTTCGTGTGGTTCTGTAATCTGTTTTACGTGTTCTTTAGGTGAGGTCTTTCCGCAATGCCTGGTGGGCATGGGGTGAATAATGAATCTAAGTGTGGGGCGGGACTTAAGTGCGGTAGTCCTGTTGGCGCTGATGATACGGGTTTGGTTTTGGGCGTCAACAAGAATCTAATGGTGTAGTTGCGGCCTGAATGTGAACATGTAAAGTTATTACTTTGGTCTGGCTTTAATGTTTATATTGGTTTTCTGACGGCTGATTAGCTGCATTGGTTGTGTCATGTGATTAGATTTCTGGTGTTGTCATGGGGTGGTTTATCTCTGTCTGGTTGGGACCGGCAGCGCCGCTGTGGGCAGCCAGAAAAGCCGACGTTCTTGGTATCGGCGCCAGCGGTTTCCCATCATTTACCTAGCGGGATTCGCAGCTAGGAAGCCGCCACCGCTATGTCATACGCCAGTGAGCGTTACAAGCTGATATGCGACAACGCTTCCAGCATCGCCCTGATGGGGTTACGGCTCCCATAGACGCTGAACGTCACCGCTGCATCTTCGTGTCCAGCGATACGTTTGATTAGAGAATCCTGCACCCCGGCATCCCGTAGGTCATCGATAAGGGTATGGCGGAAGCTGTGGAACGTCTTGCGACCATCGGTGACGCCCTGTTTGGTCTTGTAACGACCAAACCACTTTGATGGGGCATGGCCCAGCTTGCCTCGAACGGCTTCCAGTTCAGGAAACACCCGATCAGCACCGGTAGCCTTGACCGATTCAATGTGCTGGAGCAGGCCCATATCTAGCAGGCTAGGGTGTAAAGGAATCACGCGACGACTGCTGGCGTTTTTGAGGTTTTGGCCCGCACCGTTGTCATCAATGCGGATGCACTGGATTCCCTGTTGTTCGATAAAGTCATCGACACGCAATTGGCAGAGTTCTTCCAATCGCGCCCCCGTGGCTCTCCCCAGCAACGGAAGCCAGTAGCGCCAAGGATTCTTGCGGGCTTCTTTTCGCAATGCCTCATGATCCAGTAGGGCTACCAGGTCGTGGCGGTCAAATGACAGGCGTGCTTCCTTTGCCGATCCCGTCATGACCTTCATGCCAGCCAGAGGGTTGTCAGTAACGTACCCGTTCGCTTTGCACCAGTTCACAAAGGCGGTGAGCTTGCGTAGTCGGTTGTTCACCGTGACGGCGGTGATGGTCTTGTAACTGCTACCCGATTCGACCACTTCTCGCAGAGTCTTCCCCTTGAACTCGGGGCGTAGCCCGAAGTATTGGGGGCACTGGCTCAGCCGCTCTTTTAGTAGGCGAGCTTGTTGTGGATCGAAGGCTGCCGCAGGCATGTCACCCATCAGCTCGAACAGGTCGGCTAGTGCACGTTCCACATCGTCGATACTGCCTTGCCGCCATGTACCACCGCGTTTGCCTTCCTCTATATAAAGCTTGGAAAGGGTTGCCAGGGTAGGACCGCTACTTGCTGGCTTCGCTGTGGGCGCCACAGCTTGCTTTGATGCAGTGCAGGGTAATGGCCTGGGGGATGAGTCGCGCCATTGCACGCAAAGCACACGCAGCGTTTCAGGAGGCGTTAGGGGGTGCTCGTTCAAGTGGCTGCTCACTCGCTGAGCCAGTGAGGTTGCAAGGTACAAAGCTGCCTGCCGCTCTCGCACTCGCAGGGAAATACGCAGGGTGTGCCGGTTGGGGAATAGGTGCTTTGGCAGTCGAAGGTTGAGGTAGTAAACGGACTGGCGGCGGACGATGTAGGCCATGAGGGAACACCAGAGTGGACCAGTAAAGTGGACCAATTGAGTGGAACAATTCTGGTCACACCCCGAGTCTTGAGCGAGCGTACTTGGTGTTTGCATGGGTAGATGGCGATCTACCTCATCAGCCTGAAACCCTTGCCCCATAAGGCTCGCATTGATTCCCGAGCATGCTTGCATGCGTACCTGGTCAGGCCCGGAAGGGAGCAGCCATAGCGGGAACATCGAGTGCCGGGGTGTGGCTGGTGGGGCCGCCTCCATTTCTGGGGTCGGAAAACCTCAATCTGTAACGAACGTCTTCGTTCTTTTCTGCTTTTCGCCCAATGCTCCTGCCGCCGACAGCTTCATCAGCTGCTGGAATTTCGGGCATGTCAGATGATCTTTCTCAGGGCATTGCGCGGCATGCCGCAACCCCTTGCTCATCGCCTGCAAGCGCTTGATCCGCGCATCCAGCTCGTCCGCCTTTGCTATCAGCATCTGCCTGTCGACCTGCAGGTCCACCAGCATCGCCCCCACTTCATCCAGCGAAAACCCCGCAGCCTGCCCCAGGGCGATCAGCGCCAGCCTGTCCGCCACATCGGCTGCAAACTGTCGACGCTGACCGTGCCCGGCAAGCGACTTGAGCAAGCCTTTCTTCTCGTAGTAACGCAGTGTCGATGCAGGTACGCCTGTGCGTTTGGCGACGTCGGCAATGTCCATTTCGGGCCCTTGACTTGAAGTTGACTTCAACTTCTATGCTGCGCGGCATGGGTAATGACCGTCAACTTTCGAGGGCTTGTTCAATGACGTTTACTGCGATGTTTTTAGCTGCATTGCCGATTGGCATAGGTGCCACTGTAGTGATGGACCTGTGGGGGCTGCTGCTGAGGCGGTTGGGTGTGGCAACGCTGAACTTTGCCATGGTCGGGCGTTGGGCGGGGCACTTGCTAGGTGGGCGTGTTTCGCACCAAGCGATTGCCAAAGCGGAACCGGTGCGAAATGAGTTGGCGTGGGGATGGGTGATTCACTACGCCACCGGCGTGCTTTTCGCGATGCTGCTGCTTGTGATCGTAGGGGAGGGCTGGTTGCGGTCGCCTACTCTTTTACCTGCAGTAGTTGTGGGTGTGGGTACAGTCGTGGCGCCGTTTTGCCTCATGCAGCCGGCGATGGGGGCAGGGTTCTTTGCGTCCAGAACGCCGACACCTGCGCGGAACTGTCTGAAGAGCCTGGCCACGCATTTTGTGTTTGGTGTGGGGTTGTTCTTGAGTGCGTATTTACGGGCTTTGGTGTGAAGACAGGGAGCCCGATAACAGTAAGCACATGATCAGAGTGCCCACTTTAAGATAGGTCTGATAACAGTCTAGGAAAGCCCCTACACGTCAGGCAGGCATAGCGAATTATCCTACGTGTTCCGTCGACTCCCGTCTGATTGTCCCGGTCAACCTCGCCCACTAGGCTTTCGCGGTCGCTGTCAGTTCAGCGATCGGGTGTGGAAGCCTGGGTGGTTTGGCGGCTGTCGATATGACGGTTGTGCGTGGGAGGCCTTCGGGCCTGCCGGGTTTGCCATACCCCTGGTCTTCCACCCCGCGTACAACTGTCACCTTAAGTGTGGAAGCGAAAGGGTGCTCTCAGCCCGGTATGGTGAACTCATGAAAAAACGGGTCCCCGATCCGCCCCACGTCTTCGATCTTCCCCAAGGCAAATCCCTTTCCCGCGCGATCAGCGAAGGCATCGTCCCGATGGAGTTCGCGTTGATGAATGTTTCCCACTACCTGATGTTCGCATACAGCGATAGCCGGCGGGCGCTTGAGCGTATTCAGGACGAAGAAACCAGGCAGTTGTTGGAGCATGGTTTGCGGGCCATGCAGATTGCCTGGGGGCAGGCGGATGCTGTGGCATTGGCGTTTGAGCGGAGAAGCCATTGATTCCGGCCTTGGAGCAAGTAGAGATTGCAGGGATAGCGAATAACCCTGTGGGAGCGGATTCACCCGCGAAGCAGGCGACGCGGTGGATGGCACCGGCTTTTAGAAATTGAGCAAGACAGTTGCTCCCACAAGGGGCGCGCAAGCTTTGCGAGGGTTTGCCTTCCATCAGGCTACTGGCTAGGGCTGGGTCAGCGACATAGAGCCGGAGTCGCTCACCCTTCCATACCGCTGCAAAATCCGCTCGATCTCCCCCGACTGCTTCATCCTTACCAACGCCCGCAACAGCCCTTGTGTCGGTATCGCCGGATCGTTGCGCACCATGCACCCCAAATCCTGTTCGTCCAGCACTGCCAGCGCTTGCAATTGCTGCTCCGCTGGCAACCCTTGGTTGAACCACTGCAACGACAACTGATTGCTCACCGCATGGCGATACCAGCCTGCCTGCAGCTTTTGCAGCACCAGCAACTGGCTGCGGCTGTCCTCACGGTGCAGCTGGCCGTGGTCCAGCAGCGGTTGCAGGGTTGAATAGGTGTAGCCAAGCACCGTGCCGATCGCCTGGGGTGGCAGTTGCTCCGGGGATATCGGGTTGCTGTCGCCGGCGCGGCCGACCAGTACGTCACGCTGATGAATCAGCGGGATACTCCACACAAAATCCCTTGGGCGGTCGTTGAGCCATTGGGTACTGACGTAGCAACGGACATCAATGTCGCCGCTGCTCATGGCCTCCTCCAGGCGCAGGCGGGCCATGACATGGAACTCGGGGCGAGCGCCCACTTGCCTGGCAACGGCTTGCATCAGGTCGTAAAGCAATCCCTCCACTGGCTGATCGCCTTCGATGCGTACCAGCGGCATGCTCCAGCTCTCGGCGACGGAAAAGCGCAGCACCGGCTGGTCAGCCAGGCTGTTTGTAGACCACAGCAGTAACAGGGCCAGCAGTCTTCGCAAAGGCAATCCTCCCTGGACAATGCGCCATTCCAAGCTTAGACGAGTTGCGCAGGGTGCAATTTTGCCCCCGCTCCGCTAGCATTAGCGATCTTCCGCTCGATCAGGCTACGATGGTTTTTCGATGAGTTATCAGGTTCTTGCACGAAAATGGCGTCCGCGCTCGTTCCGCGAAATGGTCGGCCAGACCCATGTGCTCAAGGCCTTGATCAATGCCTTGGACAACCAGCGCCTGCACCATGCCTACCTGTTCACCGGTACCCGCGGCGTGGGCAAGACCACCATCGCCCGTATTATCGCCAAGTGCCTGAACTGTGAAACCGGCATCACCTCCACGCCCTGTGGCACCTGTTCGGTGTGCCGGGAAATCGACGAAGGCCGTTTTGTCGACCTGATCGAGATTGACGCCGCCAGCCGTACCAAGGTCGAGGACACCCGCGAACTGCTCGATAACGTGCAGTACGCCCCTAGCCGTGGGCGCTTCAAGGTCTACCTGATCGACGAAGTGCACATGCTCTCGACCCACTCGTTCAACGCCTTGCTCAAGACGCTGGAAGAGCCACCGCCCTACGTCAAGTTCATCCTCGCCACCACCGACCCGCAGAAGCTGCCGGCCACTATCCTGTCGCGCTGCCTGCAGTTCTCGTTGAAGAACATGAGCCCGGAGCGGGTGGTGGAGCACCTCAGCCACGTACTGGCCGCCGAGAACGTGCCGTTCGAGGAAGATGCCCTGTGGCTGCTGGGCCGTGCGGCCGATGGTTCCATGCGTGATGCCATGAGCCTGACCGACCAGGCCATCGCCTTTGGTGAAGGCAAGGTACTGGCTGCCGATGTACGTGCCATGTTGGGTAGCCTCGACCATGGCCAGGTGTATGGGGTCTTGCAGGCACTGCTCGAAGGCGATGCCAGGGCTTTGCTGGAGGCCGTGCGTAACCTGGCCGAGCAAGGGCCGGACTGGTCGGGCGTTCTGGCCGAAATGCTCAATGTGCTGCACCGTGTAGCCATTGCCCAGGCGCTGCCCGAAGCGGTAGACAACGGCCAGGGTGATCGCGAGCGGGTATTGGCGCTGGCTTCGGCGCTGCCGGCCGAGGATGTGCAGTTCTATTATCAGATGGGCCTGATAGGCCGCCGTGACCTGCCCCTTGCGCCGGACCCGCGCGGTGGCTTCGAGATGGTGCTGCTGCGCATGCTGGCGTTCCGCCCGGCAGACACGGACGATGCACCGAAGCCGGTGCTAAAGCCAACGGGGATCAGCCAGGCCACAGCTGATCCTGCAGGGCAGGTGGCAGCCGCGGCGCCGGTCGCGCTTTCATCGCCTGTCGCGGCTGTGCCGGCGGAGCCTGTAGCGCAAGCCCCGCAGCTGGAGGTGCCTGCACCCGCGACGGCTGATCATGAGCCGGAGGCCGAGGCAGATGTTGAGCTGAAGGCCGAAGCCGAGGCCATCTCCGTACCTGAGCCTGTTGCCGAAGTGGTCGACTTGCCGTGGGAAGAGCCTGCCGTTGCGCCCGCGCCGTTAGCGGCTGAACTCGCGCCCGAACCGGCACCCGAGCCCGAGCCTGTTGCCCCGGTGGCGCCCCCACAGGCCACCCCGGCACACGACGAGCCGCCTTTCGACCCGTCTGCCTACGCTGCCGTGGGGATGGAGCGCGACGATGAGCCGCCGCTTGACGAAGACTACTACGGTGGCGAAAGCGACCCGGCAGGCTTCAGCTACCTGGACGAGCTGGCCGAGCATGTTCAGGAAGATGTGTCCAAACCGGCGGCCGAACCGTTGCCGGCAGCCAAACCAGCCACCGGTCTGGCCCTGCAATGGCTGGAATTATTCCCACAGTTGCCTGTGTCCGGGATGACAGGCAACATCGCGGCAAACTGTACGTTGATTGCCGCCGATGGCGACGACTGGTTGCTGCATCTGGACCCGGGCCAGGGTGCGTTGTTCAACGCCACCCAGCAGCGGCGCCTGAACGAAGCGCTCAACCAGCACTTGGGGCGCACGCTGAACCTGCGCATCGAGCTGATCCTGCCCGAGCAGGAAACCCCGGCTCAGGCCGCAGCGCGCAAGCGTGCCGAGCGTCAGCAGGACGCCGTCGCGTCGATCGAGCAGGATCCGTTGATCCAGCAGATGATCAAGTTGTTCGGCGCCAAGGTGCGGCAGGATACTATTGAGCCTGTAGAAGCCCTGGTCAGTCAGGGCCAGTAACGGATAACCATGCGGCTGGCCCGGTGCCGGGCCGCATCACATGACCCAATCGAGGTATACCCCATGATGAAAGGTGGCATGGCCGGCCTGATGAAGCAGGCCCAGCAGATGCAGGAAAAAATGCAGAAGATGCAGGAAGAACTGGCCAACGCCGAAGTCACCGGTCAGTCCGGTGGCGGTCTGGTGAGCGTGGTGATGACCGGTCGTCATGACGTCAAGCGCGTCAGCATCGACCAGAGTCTGATGTCGACTGATGAAGATGACAAGGAAGTACTGGAAGACCTCATTGCCGCTGCGCTGAACGACGCCGTGCGCAAGGTTGAGCAAAGCAGCCAGGAAAAGATGGGCGGCATGACCGCCGGCATGCAGCTGCCGCCAGGCTTCAAGATGCCGTTCTAAGGCATTGAGGTACTCAAAAACGCCGCTGATATCAGCGGCGTTTTTTTTTGCGTAGATTTCACCCGGCTGCGGTCTGCTCTTTATGTGGGGGCGGCCTTGTGTCGCGAAAGGGGCGCGAAGCGGCCCCCGGATTCCAGCTTTGCAGCATAGAGTGCCGGGGCTGCTTCGCAGCCCTTTCGCGACACAAGGCCGCTCCCACAAAAAAGCAGACCTTGCAGGCTTTGGGCGAGGTGATTTGACGCCACCGCCCCCGCTGGGTATAAACCGCCTCTTATTGAATTGTCAGGCCTTTCCCATGAGCTTCAGCCCCCTCATCCGCCAACTGATCGACGGCCTGCGCATCTTGCCAGGCGTTGGCCAGAAAACCGCCCAGCGCATGGCCCTGCAACTGCTCGAGCGCGACCGCAGTGGCGGGCTGCGCCTGGCTCAGGCCTTGACCCAGGCCATGGAAGGGGTAGGGCATTGCCGCCAGTGTCGCACCCTCACCGAGCAGGAGCTGTGCCCGCAGTGCGCCGACCCGCGCCGTGACGACACCCAGTTGTGCGTGGTCGAGGGGCCGACCGATGTGTATGCGGTGGAGCAGACGGGCTACCGTGGCCGTTACTTCGTGCTCAAGGGGCACCTGTCGCCGCTGGATGGCCTGGGGCCTGAGGCGATCGGTATTCCGCAGCTGATGGCGCGGATCGAAGAGCAGGGCACCTTTACCGAGGTGATCCTGGCGACCAACCCGACGGTGGAGGGGGAGGCGACGGCGCATTACATTGCCCAGTTGCTGAGCGAGAAAGGCTTGGTGGCGTCTCGGATTGCCCATGGTGTGCCGCTGGGCGGTGAGCTGGAGATGGTGGACGGTGGTACCTTGGCCCATGCCTTTGCAGGGCGCCGGCCCATTTCGCTCTGATTCATTGGGGCCGCTTGGCGGCCCATTCGCGGGTAAACCCGCGCCTACAAAAAATGCGCGGCCTTTGTAGGAGCGGGTTTACCCGCGAATGGGCTGCAAAGCAGCCCCAAAAGCCCACTCAGTACTCGCTGAGGGAAAACTCGGTCAGGCAGAAGGTAGGCACCCCGGCCGCCTGCAACCGACGCGACCCGTCCAGTTCCGGCAGGTCGATGATCGCTGCCGCCTCGAACACCTGCGCCCCAGTACGACGCACCAGGTTGGCCGCCGCCAGCAGCGTACCGCCAGTAGCAATCAGGTCATCGAAGATCAGCACCGAGTCGCCTTCACACAGGCTGTCGGCATGCACTTCCAGGAAGGCCTCGCCGTACTCGGTCTGGTAACCCTCGCTCAACACGTCGGCCGGCAGCTTGCCCTGCTTGCGGAACAGGATCAGCGGCTTGTTCAGCTGGTGGGCGATGATCGAGCCGATCAGGAAACCCCGCGCGTCCATGGCGCCGATGTGGCTGAATTCAGCCTCGACATAGCGCTCGATGAACTGGTCGGCCACATAGCGCAGCCCGCGTGGCGACTGGAACAACGGGGTAATGTCGCGGAAGATCACACCCGGTTTGGGGAAGTCCACTACCGGGCGGATCAGGGCTTTGAGGTCGAAGGCGTCGCTGTGCATTGTTGCGGGTATCCTGGGAAAACGAATGCCCAAGTATACCCGCTAAAGACCAGCGTCAGGCCTCGATTGCACCACCGGCCAGCGCGCACAGCTGGATCGGGTCGAGGATGTGCACTTCCTTGCCCTCGGCGCGCAGCAGGCCGTTCTGCTGGAAGCGGGTGAACACCCGCGACACGGTTTCTACCGCCAGGCCAAGGTAATTGCCGATTTCGTTGCGCGACATGCTCAGGCGGAACTGATTGGCCGAATAGCCGCGGGCGCGGAAGCGCGCCGACAGGTTGACCAGGAAAGTGGCAATGCGCTCGTCCGCGGTCTTTTTCGACAGCAGCAGCATCATTTGCTGGTCGTCGCGGATTTCACGGCTCATTACCCGCATCAGCTGGCGGCGTAGCTGTGGCAGTTGTACCGACAGCTCGTCCAGCCGCTCGAAGGGGATTTCACACACCGAAGTGGTTTCCTGGGCCTGGGCCGATACCGGGTAGGCTTCGGTATCCATGCCTGACAGGCCGACCAGTTCGCTGGGCAGGTGGAAGCCTGTGATCTGCTCTTCGCCGCTGTCGCTGAGGCTGAAGGTTTTCAGGGCCCCGGACCGTACTGCGTAGACCGAGCCAAAACTGTCACCCTGGCGGAACAGAAACTCGCCTTTCTTGAGCGGCCGCCCGCGTTTGACGATTTCATCCAGTGCGTCCATGTCTTCCAGGTTCAGCGAAAGAGGCAGGCACAGGGGGGCCAGGCTGCAATCCTTGCAATGGGCCTGGTTGTGTGGGCGCAGTTTGACTGGCTCGGACATTTGAATCGATCCTTGTGGGAAAGCACACATAAGTCGTAAGGGTAACTCACGACACAGGGTGTAGGCCAGTGTGCGCGGTGATGGTGCGCGCTGGCGAAACCCCGGCAGGTGGCCTGCCGGGAGTCCTTGTGTGCTCATAGTGTGCCTGACAAGGAAGCTTGTCCATGCGGTTGAACGCCTTGTTTTTCAGATCACTCGCGAGAAGCGCTGGCGGTTGTGCATCGCCAGATAGGCGTCGAACACCATGCATACCGAGCGCGCCAGCAGCCGGCCGGCGGGCAGGATGCGAATGCCCTTGTCGTCCAGGCTGATCAGGCCGTCGCGCTGCAAGGTCAGCAGCTCGGGCCAGAGGTCGTTGAAGTAACCGCGAAAATCCAGAGTGAAAGCCTGTTCGATGGGTTCGAAATCCAGCTCGAAATGGCAGATCAGTTGCTGGATCACTGCCCGGCGTATGCGGTCGTCGTGGTTGCACAGCAAGCCGCGCTGGGTGGCCAGCTGGGCGTTGGACAGGCTGTCCTGGTAGGTGTTGAGGTCACTGCTGTTCTGGCAGTACAGGTCGCCGATCTGGCTGATCGCCGACACGCCCAGGCCAATCAGGTCGCAGTGCCCGTGGGTGGTGTAGCCCTGGAAGTTGCGCTGCAAGGTGCCTTCTTCCTGGGCAATGGCCAGTTCGTCGTCGGGCAGGGCGAAGTGGTCCATGCCGATGTAGCGGTAACCGGCGGCGGTCAGTTGGTCGATGGTGGCGTGCAGCATCTCCAGCTTGGCGGCCGCGCTGGGCAGATCGTTGCTGTCAATGCGCCGTTGCGGCATGAAGCGTTCGGGAAGGTGAGCGTAGTTGAACACCGACAGGCGGTCGGGCTGCAGGCGGATCACCTCTTCGACGGTGCGGGCAAAGCCTTCCGGGATTTGCTTGGGCAGGCCGTAGATCAAGTCGAGGTTGACCGAGCGAAACTGCAGCGTGCGCGCAGCCTCGATCAAGGTGCGGGTCTGTTCCAGGCTCTGCAGGCGGTTGATCGCGCGCTGCACGGCCGGGTCGAGGTCCTGTACACCCAGGCTGACGCGGTTGAAGCCCAGTTCGCGAAGCAGGCCCATGGTCGACCAGTCGGCTTCGCGAGGGTCGATCTCGATGCCGTAGTCGCCGGAATCGTCGTCCAGCAGGTGGAAGTGCTGGCGCAGGGTGGCCATCAGCTGGCGCAGTTCCACATGGCTGAGGAAGGTCGGTGTGCCGCCGCCAAAATGCAGCTGTTCAACACGTTGTTTAGGGTCCAGGTGGCAGGCGATCAGCTGGATTTCCTGCTCCAGGCGCTGCAGGTAGGGCGCAGCGCGCGCACGGTCTTTGGTGATGACCTTGTTGCAGGCGCAGTAGTAGCAGATGTTGGCGCAGAACGGCACATGCACGTACAGCGACAGCGGGCGCACGGCCCGTCGGCTCTCGCGCAGGGCGTTGAGCAGGTCGAACGAACCCACCTCACTGTGCAGTTGCACGGCGGTTGGGTAAGAGGTGTAGCGTGGCCCGGCGAGATCGTAGCGGCGGATCAGGTCGGTATCCCAACGGAGGTCGTCGAGCATGAGGGTAGTCCCCGGAAAGAGCAGCAGTGCACCGGAGTCTATGGCCGTCTGTAGGAAACTGTGTTGATTTGTATCAAGGGCATTGGGGCTGCTTTGCAGCCCCCGTCAATGCCCCATCAGCCAGTGCTGGTGTGGGCCCGGCAGGGTCCAGACACCGAATAGCATCACCAGCACACCGCCCGCCACGCGCACGCTGCGTCGCCGCAACAGGGCGTTTACCCGTTCGGCAGCCAGCCCGGTTGCCAGCAACACCGGCCAGGTGCCCACCCCGAACGCGAGCATCAATACCGCGCTGTACCCGGCGTTGCCCTGGCTGGCGGCCCACAGCAGGGTGCTGTACACCAAACCGCACGGCAGCCAGCCCCACAAGGCGCCCAGCAGCAGCGCCCGGGGCAGGCTGGACACCGGCAGCAAGCGCGACGCCATCGGCTGGATATGCCGCCACAACCCGCGGCCCAGCGCCTCGATACGGGTCAGCCCGCTCCACCAGCCGGCCAGGTACAGGCCCATGGCAATCAGCAGCAGCGCTGCAGCCACCCGCAGCGCCAGCGCTGCCGGGCTGCTGGCCACGGCCCAGCCGGCCAGGCCCAGCAACAGGCCGGCGCAGGCATAGCTGAAAATGCGCCCCAGGTTGTACGCCAGCAACAGGCGCAGACGCTTGCCGCGTTGTTCGGGGGGGATGGCCAAGGTCAGTGCGCCCATCAGGCCACCGCACATGCCCAGGCAGTGACCGCCCCCTAGCAGGCCAAGGACCAGTGCCGAGCCCAGCAGCGGAAGCAGGTCAGGCACGGGGTGGTGGTTCCTTGTCGGTGTCGGCTGCGGCATCGTCAGGCTTCACTGCCGCCTGGTGGCGCGGGTCCTGATCGTCGAACAGGATGCTGTGGGCGGGGCCTTCAAGGTCATCGTACTGACCGCTGTCTACCGCCCAGAAGAAGATGTACACGGCCACGCCGACCAGCAGCAGCGCTGCCGGGATCATGACATAGAGGGCGGGCATGGCGACTTCCTCCCGGGTAAAGGGGCTTCGTGGGGCAGCGGGCCCGAGGCCACGGGCATCCGGGTCAGGCGCAGGGCATTGAGCACCACGATCAGCGAGCTGACCGACATGCCGATGGCGGCCCACACCGGCGTGATCCAGCCGAGCGCGGCGAACGGCAACATCAGGCCATTATACAGGGTCGCCCACAGCAGGTTCTCGAGGATGTTGCGGCGGGTGCGGCGGGCCAGCTCGAACGCCTGCACCAGCGCTTGCAGGCGGTTGGACAGCAAGACGGCGTCGGCACTGGTCTTGGCCAGGTCGGTGGCGCTGCCCATGGCGATGCTGATATCGGCGGCGGCCAGTACCGGTACATCGTTGACCCCGTCGCCGAGCATCAGCACCTTGCGCCCGTCAGCCTGCAGGGCTTTCAGGCGGTCCAGTTTGTCATCCGGGCGCAGGCCGCCTATGGCCTGCTCGATACCCAGCTGCGCGGCCACTTCGGCAACCATCGGCGAGCTGTCGCCCGACAGCAGCAGGGTGTGCCAGCCCCGCGCCTTGCAGGCAGCGAGCAGGGCCGGGGCATCGTCGCGCAGGCGGTCATCCAGGCCGAACCAGGCCATGGGGCCCTGGCGGTCGCCCAGCAGCAGCCACTGGCCGCGAGGCTCGGGCACAGCGGGGATTTCCGCACCACTCAAGGCGCAGACGAAGGTAGCCTGACCAATGCGCAGGCGCTGGCCGTCGACCAGCCCCTCCAGGCCCAGGCCGGGTACGCTCTGTACGTCATCGGCAGGCGTGGCGGTACGACCAAAGGCGCGAGCGATGGGGTGTTCGGAGCGGTTTTCCAGCGCCGCGGCCAGGGCCAGGCAGCGGTCGGCGGCCTGGCTGCCGAGCGGGCGGATGCTGCGCAAGGTCAGGCGGCCTTCGGTCAGTGTGCCGGTCTTGTCGAAAATCACCGTGTCGATGTGGTTCAGGCCTTCCAGCACGTGGCCGCGGGTGACCAGCAGGCCAAGCTTGTGCAGGGTTCCGGTGGCGGCGGTCAGTGCGGTTGGCGTAGCCAAAGACAGGGCACAAGGGCAGGTGGCCACGAGCATGGCCAGCACGATCCAGAACGCCCGTGCCGGATCCAGGTGCCACCACCACAGGCCGATGGCTACCGAGGCCAGTAGCGAGAACAGCAGGAACCACTGCGAGGCGCGATCGGCGATTTCCGCCAGGCGCGGTTTTTCAGTCTGGGCGCGTTCCAGCAGGCGGACGATGGCCGACAAGCGTGAGTCATGGCCGAGGGCTTCCACTTCCACATTCAGCGCGCTTTCGACGTTCAGCGTACCGCCAGTGACCCGCTCACCCACCCGGCGTGGTTGCGGCAGATACTCGCCGGTCAGCAGCGATTCGTCGACGCTGGAGCGGCCCTCGACGATGCGCCCGTCGGCAGGAATGACCGCGCCGGGCAGCACCTGCACGGTGTCGCCGCACTGTAACTCGCTGAGCAGGATGCGTTCGCTGCGCCCGATGGCGTCCAGGCGCAGGCATGAGGCGGGCAGCAGGTTGACCAGCTGCGCAGTGGCCGCCGCTGTGCGCTCGCGGGCGCGGCGCTCCAGGTAGCGGCCGGTCAGCAGGAACAGGGCGAACATGCCCACCGTGTCGAAATAAAGCTCGCCGCTGCCAGTGATGGCTGTCCAGATGCCGGCGCCGAACGCCAGGCCAATGGCCAGCGACACCGAAACGTCCATGGTCAGGTGGCGCGTTCGCAAGTCGCGCGCCGCGCCCTTGAAGAAGGGCGCGCAGCTGTAGAACACGATGGGAATGGTCAGGAACAGCGCCACCCAGCGCAGGATCGTGTGCAACTCGGGTGTCAGGTCGATGTTGAATTCCGGCCAAGTGGCCATGGTCGCCATCATCGCCTGGAACCACAGCAGCCCGGCCACGCCCAGGCGGCGTAGGGCGCTGCGGTTTTCCCGGGCCAATTGCTCGGCGGCCTGGTCAGGCTGGTAGGGGTGGGCGGCGTAGCCGATCTGGCGAAGTTCGGCGAGCAAGCGTGACAGCGGCAGCTGCTTGTCGTCCCAGTTCAGCGCCAGGCGGTGGTTGGACAGGTTCAACCGGGCTTCGGCGACACCGGGCAGGTTGCGCAAGTGCTTTTCGATCAGCCAGCCGCAGGCGGCGCAGCTGATGCCCTCGACAAGCAAGGTGGTTTCGGCCAGCTCGCCCTGGTGGCGGACGAAGGTTTGCTGCACGTCGCTGCGGTCGTATAGGGCCAGTTCGTCCTGCAGTTGCTTGGGCAGGGCTTCGGGGTTGGCGCTGTTGTCGCTGCGGTGCTGGTAGTAATGTTCCAGGCCACCCGCGACGATCGACTCAGCCACCGCCTGGCAACCGGGGCAGCAGAACTGCCGCGGCTGGCCGAGGACCACGGCGGTGAAGCGGCTGCCGGCCGGGACGGGCAGGGCGCAGTGGTAGCAGGGGGTGGGCTGGGTCATTTTGGAACAGTCTTATGTCGTGAGATCGCCGGGGCTGCTTCGCCGCCCTTTCGCGACGCAAGGCCGCTCCCACAGAAGCATGCGTTCTCCTGTGGGAGCGGCCTTGCGTCGCGAAAGGGGCGCAAAGCGCCCCCATTCATACCAGGAATCATTACTGGTGTTCGGCGCCTTGAAGGGCTTCGTCACCCAACTGCAAGGTCACACCATGCGCCACTTTTTCCTCTTCGAACAGGCGCCACACCTGGCCCCCTTCGCTGCCCAGCAGTTCCACAAAGCGCCGCCCGTCGACCTTGTCCTCCAGTTGTCCCACATAGCGCCCTGCTTCGACACGGCTCAGCAGCACCTTGCGGTCCTTCTCTGGCTGGGTCGGCGAAATCAGGTTCAGCTCCAGGTTTTGCGGGCCACTGCTACCGGTCAGGCGCAGGTCCACTTCGCCGGTCAGTTCGTCCAGATGCACGCTGGCTTTCAGGCCCAGCTGCTGCGCCAGCAGCTCGCGGTCCAGCGAGCGGTTGATGCCCTTGCCGGCCTCGTAGTAGTTGTCATTCACCAGGTTGTCCGGGTTGTGCACGGCGATGCTGACCATGGTCAGGCTCAGGCACACCGAGGTGGTGAGAATGCCGATGATGATCCAGGGCCAGAGGTGCTTGTACCAGGGGCTGGCGGCGGTGGCGGCAGGCATTGTGCGTTATCTCTCTTAGCGGATCTGTGGGCCGATGAAACGGCTCTTGGCTTCAACCTGGGCGTCGCTGTCGTCGGCGCTCTTGAGGATGAAGGTGATTTCGTTGGTGGTCGATGGCAGCTTCTCGGGGGCAACCGACAGCTGCACGGGAAGGCTGACGATGTCACCGGCGGCCACGCGGATCTCGCGCTGGCCTTCGAGCTTGAGGTCTGGCAGGCCGGCGGCGTCCAGCACGTAGACGTGATCGCGCTGATCCTTGTTCATTACCTTCAGGCTGTACACGTTCTCGATCCGGCCCTGGGCGTTTTCGCGGTACAGCACGCGGTCTTTGCTGACGTCGAAACCGACCAGCGAACGGGTGGCGAAGGCCGTCGCCAGCCCGATCATCATCACCAGCAGTACCACGGCATAGCCGATCAGACGCGGGCGCAGCAGGTGGGTCTTCTGCCCGGACAGGTTGTGCTCGGTGGTGTAGCTGATCAGCCCTTTGGGGTAGTTCATCTTGTCCATGATGCTGTCGCAGGCGTCGATGCAGGCTGCGCAGCCGATGCACTCGATTTGCAGGCCGTCACGGATGTCGATGCCGGTCGGGCAGACCTGCACGCACATGGTGCAGTCGATGCAGTCACCCAGGCCCTGGGCTTTGTAGTCGGTATCTTTCTTGCGCGGGCCGCGGGTTTCGCCACGGCGCGGGTCGTAGGACACGATCAGTGTGTCCTTGTCGAACATCACACTCTGGAAACGTGCATACGGGCACATGTACACACACACCTGTTCGCGCAGCCAGCCGGCGTTGCCGTAGGTGGCGAGGGTGAAGAAACCGACCCAGAAGTAGGCCCAGCCATCGGCCTGGCCCGTGAAGAATTCGACCACCAGCTCACGGATCGGCGAAAAGTAGCCGACAAAGGTCATGCCGGTGACAAAGCCGATCAGCAGCCACAGGCTGTGCTTGGTGAATTTGCGCAGGAACTTGTTGCCGCTCATGGGGGCTTTGTCGAGCTTCATGCGCTGGTTGCGGTCACCCTCGGTGACCTTTTCGCACCACATGAAAATCCAGGTCCACACGCTTTGCGGGCAGGTGTAGCCACACCACACCCGGCCGGCGAACACAGTGATGAAGAACAGGCCGAAGGCGGCGACGATGAGAATGCCCGAGAGCAGGATGAAGTCTTGCGGCCAGATGGTGGCGCCGAAGATGTAGAACTTGCGTTCGGGCAGGTTCCACCACACGGCCTGGTGCCCTCCCCAGTTCAGCCACACGGTGCCGAAGTACAGCAGGAACAGTGCGGCACCCCCAACCATGCGTAGGCGACGGAACAGGCCGGTGAAGGCGCGGGTGTAGATCTTTTCCCGGGAAGCGTAGAGGTCGACGGAATCCTTCCCTTTGCTGGCAGGCGGGGTGACATCATGTACCGGAATTTGCTTGCTCATCATCAAGTCCCACGGCAGTGGAGAAACGCCGCGGCCTGTGCGTGCGGGCCGCAGTCTCGCGCAATCTGCTAGCGCTCTGCGGTCCATGATACGCCGCTGAGGGCGGTACGGGATCGCACTGCGACCTTTAGTCGCGTTGGGTTCGTGGTATGAAACGTGTTATGGCGGGTGTCAATTGATCCAGGTCATCAGCCTGCGAGAAATGCTGTGCCAGTACCGGCCTCTTCGCGGGTAAACCCGCTCCTACAAGGATCCTGTGTAGGAGCGGGTTTACCCGCGAACAGGCCAGGCCTGCCTTACTCAGCCTTGGCCGGCTCAGCCTGGTGCGACAGGCTGTACACATAAGCCGCCAGCAAGTGCACCTTGTCGTTGCCCTGCAGCTGTTCCTGGGCCGGCATCTGCCCCTGGCGGCCATAACGGATAGTCTGCTGCAATTGGGCAAAGCTCGAGCCGTAGATGAACGCCTGCGGGTGGGTCAGGTTCGGTGCGCCCATGGCGGGCGTGCCTTTGCCTTCCGGCCCGTGGCAGGCCACGCAGTTGGCTGCGAAGATCTTCTGCCCGTTCTCCACATCGGCCTTCGCACCCTCAGGCAGTGTGCGGCCATCGAGTTTGCTGACCACGAATGCAGCCACGTCGGCCACGCCCTGGTCACCTATCACTTCGGCCCAGGCCGGCATCACGCCATGGCGACCGCCCATGATGGTGGTCTTGATGGTGTCCGGTTCGCCGCCCCAGCGCCAGTCGTTGTCGGTCAGGTTGGGGAAGCCGAAGGCGCCCTTGGCGTCGGAGCCGTGGCACACCGAACAGTTGGAGGCGAACAGCCGCGCACCCATTTTCAATGCCTGTGGGTCCTTGGCTACGTCTTCGATCGGCATCGCCGCGAACTTGGCGAAGATCGGCCCGAAACGGGCGTCGGCCTTGGCCATTTCCTTTTCCCATTCGTGCACGCCGGTCCAGCCCGGCTGGCCGTTGGAAAACTCGGTCTGCTTGTCGTTATCCAGGTACGAATAGCCCGGCAGGACGCCTTTCCAGTTGCCCAGGCCCGGGTACAGCACCAGGTAGCCGAGGGCGAAGATGATGGTGCCGACGAACAGCCAGAACCACCATTTCGGCAGCGGGTTGTCGTATTCCTCGATGCCATCGAAGGCATGCCCGACGGTTTCGTCGGTAACCTCTTCGCGCTGGCCCTTGCGGGTCGACAGCAGCAGCCAGGTCAACGAGAAGATGGTGCCCAGGGTCAGGACGGTAACGTACAGACTCCAGAAGGTTGTCATTGTTGTTTGCTCCCAGAAGCTTTTGCTTGCTCGACGTGCCGAGTGGCCTCGGGGTCATCCGCGAAGGGCAGTTGGGTCGCTTCGTCGAAGTCCTTTTTACGCCGTGGGTTGAACACCCACAGCGCCAGGCCCACGAAGGCCACCATCACCACGACGGTGCCCAGGCCGCGAATCATCCCGATATCCATCAGCGTCACCGTTTGCTCTTGATGATGGTGCCAAGACCCTGCAGGTACGCGACGATGGCGTCCATTTCGGTCTTGCCCTTGACCGCGTCACGTGCGCCAGCAATGTCGGCGTCGGTGTACGGGGTGCCGAGTGTGCGCAGCACTTCCATCTTCTTCGCGGTGTCTTTGCCGTCGAGCTTGTTCTCGACCAGCCACGGGTAGGACGGCATCTTCGATTCCGGTACCACGTTGCGCGGGTTGTACAGGTGCGCACGGTGCCAGTCATCGGAGTAGCGGCCGCCGACGCGGGCCAAGTCCGGCCCGGTACGCTTGGAGCCCCACAGGAACGGGTGATCCCACACGCTTTCACCGGCTACCGAGTAATGGCCGTACCGCTCGGTTTCGGCACGGAACGGGCGGATCATCTGCGAGTGACAGCCTACGCAGCCTTCGCGGATGTAGATATCGCGGCCTTCCAGCTCCAGCGCGGTGCGCGGCTTCATGCCCTCGACCGGCTTGTTGGTGACGTCCTGGAAAAACAGCGGGACGATCTGGGTCAGGCCACCGACGCTCACGGCGATGACCATGAAGAAGGCCAGCAGGCCTATGTTCTTCTCGACGGCTTCATGCTTCATCAGTGCGCTCCCACAACGACGATCTTGGCGGCCTCTTCAGCCTGTGCCGGGTTGGCGGCACGTACGGTACGGAACACGTTGTAGGCCATCAGCAGCATGCCGCTGGCGAAGAACGCACCGCCCAGGGCGCGGACGATGTAGCCGGGGTGGCTGGCCTGCAGGGCTTCGACGAAGGAGTAGGTGAGGGTGCCGTCATCGTTGATGGCGCGCCACATCAGGCCCTGGGTGATGCCGTTGACCCACATCGAGGCGATGTACAGTACGGTGCCGATGGTGGCCAGCCAGAAGTGCGCGTTGATCAGGCCGATGCTGTGCATCTGCTCGCGGCCGTAGAGTTTCGGGATCATGTGGTACACGGCGCCGATCGAAATCATTGCCACCCAGCCGAGGGCGCCGGCGTGGACGTGGCCGATGGTCCAGTCGGTGTAGTGCGACAGTGAGTTCACGGTCTTGATGGCCATCATCGGGCCTTCGAAGGTGGACATGCCGTAGAACGCCAGCGACACCACCAGGAAGCGCAGGATCGGGTCGGTGCGCAGTTTGTGCCAGGCGCCCGACAGGGTCATCATGCCGTTGATCATGCCGCCCCAGCTTGGCGCCAGCAGGATGATCGACATCACCATGCCCAACGACTGCGCCCAGTCAGGCAGGGCGGTGTAGTGCAGGTGGTGCGGGCCAGCCCAGATGTACAGGGTGATCAGCGCCCAGAAATGCACGATCGACAAGCGATACGAGTAGATCGGCCGCTCGGCCTGCTTGGGCACGAAGTAGTACATCATCCCCAGGAAACCGGTGGTGAGGAAGAAGCCCACGGCGTTGTGGCCGTACCACCACTGGATCATCGCGTCGGTGGCGCCGGAGTAGGCCGAGTACGACTTGAACAGGCTCACCGGCAGCGAGATGTGGTTGACGATGTGCAGCATCGCGGTGACCACGATGAATGCACCGTAGAACCAGTTGCCGACATAGATGTGCTTGGTCTTGCGCTTGACGATGGTGCCGAAGAACACCAGGCCGTAGGTAACCCAGACGATCGCCAGCAGGATCGCCAGCGGCCACTCGAGCTCGGCGTATTCCTTGGTGGTGGTGTAGCCCATCGGCAGGGTGATCAGCGCGCCGACGATCACGGCTTGCCAACCCCAGAAGGTGAAGGCGGCCATGCTGTCGGAGATCAGCCGGGTCTGGCAGGTGCGCTGCACCACGTAGTAGCTGGTGCCGAACAGCGCACAGCCCCCGAAGGCGAAGATCACCAGGTTGGTGTGCAGCGGGCGCAGGCGGCCGAAGCTGGTCCAGGGAAGGTCCAGGTTCAGCTGCGGCCACACCAGCTGCGAGGCGATGAAGACGCCGAGGCCCATGCCAAGGATCCCCCAGACCACCGTCATGATGGCGAACTGGCGGACGACCTTATAGTTATAAGCAGTCGGACTGATTGCTGTGCTCATTCTAAGGTTCCACGGTTTTGATGTTCTTGTTGGTCGAAAAATCGGCGCCAGTATTGATAACCAGCAAGGTTACCGCAACGCAACTTTGGTACGCCGACCCGTGTCCAGGTCCGATCACTGATGTCCCGCAGGGATCGGGTCTGGGCGATTGTACACAAATAAATATTTGTAATGTGTACCGTTTTTCACCTTTTTCTGATCGATCGGTCAAGCTTTTTCGGGGCGGCGTCAGGCTACGCGCCGTGTCTGCATCGGTCCTTTCGGAGCGAAGCCCACTGAGGCAACAAGCTTAGTTCTGTTCGGTGGGGGTGCAAGGGAAGGGGACTGAGGCTGGTAGTGGGCGGGGGAGTGTAAGGCTTGAGGGTTATGGGGGCGGGTTAGGAATGGGGGTGTGGTGGGGCGGGGGGGTAAGGTTTGGGTGTTGTGGTGGGGCGGGGGGTAAGGTTTGGGTGTTGTGGTGGGGCGGGGGTGTAAGGTTTGAGTGTTGTGGTGGGGCAGAAATCGAGCGCCGCCCGCGCGGCGCTTCGCGGGTAAACCCGCTCCTACGTTTGTTTCGGGCCAATCCCTCCTGTGCCAGGCGCGCGCGACCGCCTTGTTTGTAAGACGCGATATCGAGGCGTGCGCCAGGGGGCTCGCGTGCGCATCCCACAGGAATAATTGGCCTGAAACAAATGTGGGAGCGGCCTTGCGTCGCGATGCGCCGCGCGGGCGGCGCTCGATCTCACAGACGCCGAATTTCTCCCGGCGAACTCACTGGGCAGTCACAGATTCAGCAGCAGTATCTTGCGACAGGCTATACACGTAAGCCGCCAGCAGGTGCACCTTGTCATTCCCTTGGATCTCGGCCTGCGCCGGCATTTGTCCCTGACGACCATAACGAATGGTCTGCTGCAGCTGGGCAAAGCTCGAGCCATAGATGAACGCCTGCGGGTGGGTCAGGTTCGGTGCGCCCATGGCAGGCGTACCTTTACCTTCCGGCCCGTGGCAGGCCACGCAGTTGGCTGCGAAGATCTTCTGCCCGTTCTCCACATTGGCCTTCGCCCCCTCAGGCAGTGTGCGGCCATCGAGTTTGCTGACCACGAACGCAGCCACGTCGGCCACGCCCTGGTCACCGATCACTTCGGCCCAGGCCGGCATCACGCCATGGCGACCGCCCATGATGGTGGTCTTGATGGTGTCCGGTTCGCCGCCCCAGCGCCAGTCGTTGTCGGTCAGGTTGGGGAAGCCGAAGGCGCCCTTGGCGTCGGAACCGTGGCACACCGAGCAGTTGGAGGCGAACAGGCGGCTGCCCATTTTCAGCGCCTGCGGGTCCTTCGCCACTTCTTCTACGGGCATGGCGGCGTATTTGGCGAAGATCGGACCGAACCTGGCATCGGCCTTGTCCATTTCCTTCTGCCATTCGTTGGCGCCAGTCCAGCCATTTTCATAGCCCGGCAGGATGCCTTTCCAGTTGCCCAGGCCCGGGTAGAGGATCAGGTAGCCGACCGAGAACGCCAAGGTGCCCACGAACAGCCAGAACCACCACTTGGGCAGCGGGTTGTCGTACTCCTCGATGCCGTCGAAGCTGTGGCCCATGGTTTCGTCGGTGGTGTTGTTGCTCTGGCCCTTGCGCGTGGCGAGCAGTAGCCAGGTCAGGCCAATCAGGCTACCGATGGTCAGTACGCTGATGTACGTACTCCAGAAGGTGGTCATTGCCCGTTACTCCTTTTTGCAGCAGGCTCCTGCCCGGCAGGGGGCAGGCGGTCGTCGACGAAGGGCAGCAGGCGCGCTTCGGCGAAATCACGGTCGCGGCGGCGGTTGAAGACCCACAGGGTGAGGCCGATAAAGGCAATCATCACCACCAGGGTGCCCACACCGCGGATCATGCCGATGTCCAGTTCCATCGCACTCACCTCTTGTTCTTGATCGCGGTGCCGAGCACCTGCAGGTAGGCGACCAGTGCGTCCATCTCGGTCTTGCCTTTGACCGCTTCACGGGCGCCGGCAATGTCGTCGTCGGTGTACGGCACGCCCAGGGTGCGCAGGGTGCGCATCTTGACGTCGGTGTGGCTGTTGTCGACCTGCTGGGCAACCAGCCACGGGTAGGACGGCATCTTCGACTCCGGTACCACGTTGCGCGGGTTGTACAGGTGCGCACGGTGCCAGTCGTCCGAGTAGCGGCCACCGACCCGGGCCAGGTCCGGCCCGGTGCGCTTGGAGCCCCACAGGAACGGGTGGTCCCACACGCTTTCACCGGCCACTGAGTAGTGGCCGTACCGCTCGGTTTCGGCACGGAACGGGCGGATCATCTGCGAGTGGCAGCCCACGCAACCTTCGCGGATGTAGACATCGCGGCCTTCCAGTTGCAGCGCGGTATAGGGCTTCATGCCTTCGACCGGTTTGTTGGTGACGTCCTGGAAGAACAGCGGGACGATCTGGGTCAGGCCGCCGATGCTGACGGCAAATACCATCAGCAGGGCCATCAGGCCGACGTTTTTCTCGATGACTTCATGTTTCATCAGGCGTTTCTCCTCAAGCCAACTGGGCGTTCGCAGGGGCGACGTCAAGCGCTGGCGAACGCACGGTGCGCCAGGTGTTCCAGGCCATCAGGAACATGCCGCTGAGGAAGATCGCGCCGCCGACGAAGCGCACGACGAAGCCTGGGTGGCTGGCCACCAAGGTTTCCACGAACGAGTAGGTGAGCGTGCCGTCGCTGTTGACCGCGCGCCACATCAGGCCCTGGGCGATGCCGTTGACCCACATCGAGGCGATGTACAGTACGGTACCAATGGTGGCCAGCCAGAAGTGCGCATTGATCAGGCCGAGGCTGTACATGCGTTCTTTGCCGAACACTTTGGGAATGGTGTGGTACAGCGCGCCGATCGAGATCATCGCTACCCAGCCGAGGGCGCCGGCGTGGACGTGGCCGATGGTCCAGTCGGTGTAGTGAGACAGGGCGTTGACCGTCTTGATGGCCATCATTGGCCCTTCGAAGGTGGACATGCCGTAGAACGCCAGCGACACCACCAGGAAGCGCAGGATCGGGTCGCTGCGCAGTTTGTGCCAGGCGCCCGACAGGGTCATCATGCCGTTGATCATGCCGCCCCAGCTTGGCGCCAGCAGGATCAGCGACATCACCATGCCCAGCGACTGCGCCCAATCGGGCAGGGCGGTGTAGTGCAGGTGGTGCGGGCCGGCCCAGATGTACAGGGTGATCAGCGCCCAGAAGTGCACGATCGACAAGCGATACGAATACACCGGCCGTTCGGCCTGCTTGGGCACGTAGTAGTACATCATCCCCAGGAAGCCTGCGGTCAGGAAGAAGCCCACCGCGTTATGGCCGTACCACCACTGCACCATGGCATCGGTGGCGCCTGCGTAGACCGAATAGGATTTGGTCAGGCTGACCGGCAGCTCCAGGTTGTTGACGATGTGCAGCAGCGCCACGGTCAGGATGAAGGCGCCGAAGAACCAGTTGCCGACGTAGATGTGTTTGGTGTTGCGCTTCATCAGCGTGCCAAAGAACACGATGGCGTAGCCCACCCAGACGATGGTGATCAGAATGTCGATCGGCCATTCCAGTTCGGCGTATTCCTTGGAGCTGGTGTAGCCCAGCGGCAGGCTGATGGCCGCCAGCAGGATAACCAGTTGCCAGCCCCAGAACGTAAACGCGGCCAGGCCCGGTGCGAACAGGGTGGTCTGGCAGGTGCGTTGCACCGAATAATAGGAGGTGGCGAACAGTGCGCAGCCGCCGAACG
Source organism: Pseudomonas sp. CIP-10 (assembly GCF_020911845.1). Taxonomy (NCBI): domain Bacteria; kingdom Pseudomonadati; phylum Pseudomonadota; class Gammaproteobacteria; order Pseudomonadales; family Pseudomonadaceae; genus Pseudomonas; species Pseudomonas sp. CIP-10. The sequence continues at coordinate 1,792,092 of NZ_CP087160.1, forward strand.
CGAAGATCACCGCATTGGTATGCAGGGGGCGCAGGCGGCCGAAGCTGGTCCAGGGGAGGTCGAAGTTGAGGGACGGCCAGGCGAGCTGGGCGGCGATGAAGACGCCGAGCCCCATCCCGACGATTCCCCACACCACCGTCATGATGGCGAATTGGCGGACCACCTTGTAGTTATAGGCGGTACTGCTGGTTGTGTTCATGTATGGGTTCCCATCCACGGTTATTTGGCAGGCTTTACAGCGAGGCAAGCATGATTAATGGGCAAAGTGCCGGTATTGACGGGGATCAATGGGCGAAGGTCGCAAATGTCCCAGGCTTGCGCTGCGATCCTCCGCGGGTTGCAGGTCAGGATGACTACAAGGGGTGCCTGATTTTGGCCCATGGCGCGGGTGCGCCGATGGACAGCGGGTTCATGGACGAAATGGCGCAAAGGCTTGCGGCGCTTGGGGTAGCGGTAGTGCGCTTCGAGTTCCCGTACATGGCCGAGCGCAGGGTTACCGGTGGCAAGCGGCCGCCGAACCCGCAGAAGGTGTTGCTTGAATGCTGGCGCGAGGTGTACCGGCAGGTGCGACCTTTGGTCGCGGGCAAGCTGGCCGTGGGTGGCAAGTCCATGGGCGGGCGCATGGCGAGCCTGCTGGCCGACGAATTGGGCGCGGATGCGCTGGTGTGCCTGGGCTATCCGTTCTACGCGGTGGGTAAACCCGAGAAGCCACGGGTAGAGCACCTGGCCGAGTTGAAAACACCGACGTTGATCGTGCAGGGCGAGCGGGATGCGCTGGGTAACCGCGAGGCGGTGGCGGGGTATGCGTTGTCGCCGGCGATCGAGGTGAGCTGGCTAGTGGCGGGGGACCATGACCTGAAGCCGTTGAAGGCTTCGGGGTTCAGCCATGAGCAGCATTTGCAGGCGGCGGCTGAACGTGTTGCTGATTTCCTGAAGGATTAGTGCTGGATTCTTCGCGGGTAAACCCGCACCTACAAGGACCGCACACCATCGAAGGTCGGCTCAGCACCCTGTAGGAGCGGGTTTACCCGCGAAGAGGCCGGAACAGGCCGGCGCTTAGTCGCGGTATTCGCACAGGTAAGCGGTATCCACCTTCACCTGCAGCTGGAACTTGCTGTCAGCCGGCACGTTGAACTTGTCACCGGCGTTGAAGGTTTCCCAGTTGTCGCTACCCGGCAGTTTCACGGTCAGCGCGCCCGATACCACGTGCATGATCTCACGCTTGGCAGTGCCGAATTCGTACTCGCCCGGAGCCATGACGCCGACAGTGGCCGGGCCTTCTTCGCCCGAGAATGCGATCGACTTGACGGTGCCGTTGAAGTACTCGTTGACCTGGAACATGGGCGACTCCTGAAAAGAGGTGCTGAAAAAGGGCTGGCCAGTATGCCCAAGGCCACAGGCCTCGTCATCTGCTTTCAGGGGCTGTGGGCGGGCAGGGTCAACGGTAATAGCCGCGCCGTGTTGCGCGCATCTTCCAGGGCCCTGTGCTGTTGCCCGCAAAAGTGCATGCCGGCCAGTTGCAGGGCGCCGTTCAGGCCGGTGGGGCGCTGCAGGTGGCGGGCCTTGGCAAAGCGTTGCTTGAGGTTGATATGCGGCAATGTGCGCAGCAGGCTGTCGAGGCCGTGCTGCTGCCACTCCTGGTGCAATTGCTGGCGGTCGTAGTCGCCCCAGCTGACCCAGGCCTGAAGCTGCCCGCGGTGGTGCTCCAGCCAGCGCTCGAAGCTTGCCCACACCTCGCGAAACGGCGCGGCGTTGTCCACGTCGGCCTGGCTGATGTGGGTCAGCTCACGGCAGAACGGGGTCAGCTGCGGCCGCCGCCGTGGCTTTACAAAACGCTGGAAATGGTCGACCTCGCGGCCTTCGCGGGTCACCAGGCTTGCGCCGATTTCAATGATTTCCATCTCTGTGACCGGCCACCCACCATCGTCGGTGGTGGCTTCCAGGTCGATCACCAACCAATGGCCCATACCAGGCTCCCATGCAGATCCTGCTAGAGCGTAGCCAATGTACGGGCATACGGCATCCTATGGCATTTTGCCGCCTGCTTTGGCACAAAGAGCAGACGCCAGTAGTTGTGCCGCCCCTGGAAAACGCCTAGCTTAAGCGCATACAGGCATAAACCGTGATGAGTGTCCGTCTTGACTCCAGCGCCCGGCCTCAAGGCCTTGTCCACCCTGATGCTGCTGGCCGTGTTCTGGTTGGCGGCACCGGTATGGGCTGGCGAAGCGGTTGAAGTGAAGATTGGCGCAGCCCATTTCCCGCCTTACACAGTGCGCCCCGAGCAAGGTGCCGATACCGGTTTGCTGCCGCAGTTGGTCGATGCACTCAACCGGGCGCAGCAGCACTATCACTTCGTTCTGGTACCTACGTCTATCCAGCGGCGCTTCGGTGACTTCCAGCAAGGCCGCACCGACATGGCCATTTTCGAGAACCCACAATGGGGCTGGGAGCAGATTGCCCATCAGACCGTGGACATGGGCCTGGAAGATGCCGAAGTGTTCGTCGCCCGCAAGGAAAACGGCAGTGATCCGCGTTACTTCGACAACCTGCGCGGCAAACGCCTGGCCTTGTTCAACGGCTACCACTACGCGTTCGCCAGCTTCAACGCTGACCCCGATTACCTGCGCAAGACATACAACGCGACCCTGACCTATTCCCACGACAGCAACCTGCTGATGGTGCAGGCCGGCCGCGCCGATATCGCCCTGGTCACGCGTTCCTACCTCAGCGATTTCCTGGCACGCAACCCGGCGAGCAGGGCGCAGCTGGTGCCTTCGCAACGCATTGACCAGGTCTATCACCACTACGCCTTGCTGCGCCCGGGGGCGCCTATCGGCGAGCAGACGTTCGCTGCACTGCTGCGTGGCCTGCGTGACAGCGGTGAACTGGCGCGGATTTTCGAGCCCTACCGCATCACAGTCAGCACGCGCAGGCCTTGATCCCCGCCCGACGGCCTCGCCAATGTTCTCGAAGAATGACTCAGACCTGCCGGTTGGCGGTCTTGCGGCAATGCACCAGTGCATCGCGGATCATGAAGTTGACCAAGGTCGGCGACACCCCCAGTTCCTTGGCAATGTCCTTTTGCGGTACCCCATGCAGGCGGTACATCTCGAACGCATAGCGGGTACGTTGCGGCAGCTCGTTCAGCGCTTCGGCAATGTCGTCCAGCGCGGCAAGGTTGATATGGGTGGCTTCGGGCGAGGCGTTCTGGATAACCACCTTCAGGCCTTCCTCCTCGCTGCCGGAGTACTTCAGCTCCATCGTCTGCTTGCGGTAGTGGTCGATCGCAAGGTTGCGCACGATCTGGAACAGGTAGCTTAGTTGCGCCTTGAACGACGAAGTGATCTGCGGGGCAGCGCCGAGCCGGAAGAAGGCGTCTTGCACCACATCCTCGGCGCGGGAGCGGCAGCCAGTGATGCGGGCAGCAATCTTGACCAGGATGCTGCGGTTGTCGACGAAGGCCTGCAGTAATGGTGAATCGCACTTACTTGTGGATAGTTGTTCCGCCATGGAAATCACCTTGTCACAGAGGGGAAAGGAGGCGCCCAGGGGTGGGTCGCTTCCTACGACGTGCGACAAGCTATTCAGAATGATAATGATTGTCAAATGCGAAACTAAATTATTATTGGGTGTTTCTGTTCTAAGGGGGCATACCTCAAGGTATGCCCCCAACCTTGACGCAGCGCAAAACCCTCACCCCCGCTAATTTCTGCCCCCGTCCATCCGTTCCCCTGTGTACATCCCCGGTCGCCGCTCGCTGCCCGCCCATGTTCGCGGCGTAGCCGGCACGCCCTAACAGACACTGGCAGGAACACCCCATGACGGACGCCTTCGAACTCCCGCTCTCGCTGGTCCAGGCCCTGGCGCAACGCGCCGCGCAGACCCCGGACAGGATTGCCCTGCGCTTTCTCGCCGACACCCCCGGCGAGCAGGCCGTGCTCAGCTACCGGGACCTCGACCAGCGTGCACGCACCATCGCCGCTGCCTTGCAGGCGCGCGCCAGCTTCGGTGACCGTGCCGTGTTGCTGTTTCCTAGCGGGCCAGACTACGTGGCGGCGTTTTTTGGCTGCCTGTATGCGGGCGTGATCGCAGTGCCGGCTTACCCGCCGGAGTCCGCGCGGCAGCATCACCAGGCGCGTTTGCTGTCGATCATCGCCGATGCCGAGCCGCGCCTGCTGCTGACCGTGGCGGCACTGCACGACAACCTGAACGGCCTGGAGGCACTGGCGGCAGATAACGCGCCCGAGCTGCTTGCCGTGGATGGCCTGGACCCGTTGCTGGCCTCGAGCTGGCACGCCCCCGAGCTCCAACGCGATGACATCGCCTTCCTGCAGTACACCTCCGGCTCCACCGCGCTGCCCAAGGGGGTGCAGGTCAGCCATGGCAACCTGGTGGCCAACGAGCAGCTGATCCGCCAAGGCTTTGGCATCGACCTCAACCCCGACGATGTGATCGTCAGCTGGCTACCGCTGTACCATGACATGGGCCTGATCGGCGGCCTGCTGCAGCCAATCTTCAGTGGCGTGCCTTGCGTGCTGATGTCGCCGGGGTATTTCCTGGCCCGGCCGTTGCGCTGGTTGCAGGCCATCAGCGAATACGGTGGCACCATCAGCGGTGGCCCCGACTTCGCTTATCGCCTGTGCAGCGAGCGGGTCAGCGAGGCTTCGCTGGCCGGGCTCGACCTGAGCCGCTGGCGCGTCGCCTATTCCGGCTCCGAGCCGATCCGCCAGGACAGCCTGGCCACCTTTGCCGACAAGTTCCAGGCCTGCGGCTTCGACCCGCAGAGCTTCTTTGCCAGTTATGGCCTGGCCGAAGCCACCCTGTTCGTCAGCGGCAGCCGTCGTGGCCAGGGCATCGCTGCACTGGAGCTGGACGCCGAAGCCTTCGCTGGCAACCGTGCCGAGCCAGGCAAAGGCAGCGTGCTGATGAGCTGTGGCTACCCGCAGCCCGGGCATGCGGTACGCATTGTCGAGCCGCAGCACTTGCAGGTGCTGGGCGACAACCAGATCGGCGAAATCTGGGCCGGTGGCCCGAGCATCGCGATGGGTTACTGGCGCAACCCTGAAGCCAGCGCCCGTACGTTCGTCGAAATGGACGGCCAGACCTGGCTGCGTACCGGCGACCTGGGTTTCATGCGTGAGGGCGAGGTGTTCGTTACCGGGCGCCTGAAAGACATGCTGATCGTGCGCGGACAGAACCTGTACCCGCAGGACTTGGAAAAAGCCCTCGAGCGTGAAGTCCAGGTGCTGCGCAAAGGCCGTGTGGCAGTGTTCGCCGTCGAGCACCAAGGCGAGGAGGGCATCGGTGTCGCGGTGGAGATCAGCCGCAACGTGCAAAAGGCACTCAAGCCCCAGGACCTGATCAAGACCCTGCGCCAGGTCATTGCCGACGCCTGCCGACAGGCCCCGGCCGTGGTCCTGCTGTTGAACCCCGGCGCGCTGCCGAAGACCTCCAGCGGCAAGTTGCAGCGCTCTGCCTGCCGCCTGCGCATGGACGATGGCAGCCTGGACTGCTATGCCCGTTTCCCTGAGGTGAGCGAAGCCGGTACCCGTGCAACCGCTGGCGATGAGCTGCAAGCACGCATCGCCGCTGTGTGGCGCGACATCCTCAAGGTAGAGGCGGTGGCCGCGCACGACCACTTCCTGCTGCTGGGCGGTAACTCCATCGCCGCCACCCAGGCCACAGCGCGCCTGGCCGATGAGTTGGGTATCGACCTGAGCCTGCGTACCCTGTTCGAGGCGCCGGTACTGGCCGACTACAGCAAGGCTGTGGCACAGATCATCGCCGATGGCGCCGCAGCCACCGCAGCCATCACCACGCTGGCGCGCGCCCAGGCATTGCCCCAGTCGCTGGCGCAAAACCGCTTGTGGCTGCTGTGGCAGCTGGAACCGCAATCAGCGGCCTACAACATTCCTGCCGGCTTGCACCTGCGTGGCGAGCTGGATGTCAACGCTCTGCACGGGGCCTTCCAGGCACTGGTGGCGCGCCATGAATCGCTGCGTACCGTGTTCAGCGAAGAGAATGGCCAGGCGCTGCAGCGTATCCTGCCGCAGCAGCCATTCAGCCTGCACCGCCTGGACCTTGAAGGGCACTCGCCCGAGCAGGTTGCCGCGCAGCGTGAAACCGAGGCTCGCCAGCCGTTCGACCTCACCCAGGGGCCGCTGCTGCGGGTAACCCTGGTGCGCCTGGGCGACGAAGAGCATCAGCTGTGGGTGACCCTGCACCACATCGTTGCCGACGGCTGGTCGCTGAACATCCTGCTCGAAGAGTTCGCCAAGCTGTATGCCGCTCGCTGCCAAGGCCTGGAGGCCAACCTGGCGCCGCTGCCCCTGGGTTACGCCGACTACGGCAGCTGGCAGCGGCAATGGCTGGCTGACGGTGAAGCCGAGCGCCAGTTGCAGTACTGGAAGGCACACCTTGGTGGTGAGCTGCCGGCGCTCGACCTGTGCACTGACCACCCGCGCGCCAGCCAGCGCGAACACAGCGCCGCGCGCTTCAGCCTCAAGGTGCCAGCCAAGCTTGGCGAAGCGCTCAAGGGCCTTGCCCACCAGCAGCAGGCCAGCCTGTTCATGGTCCTGCTGGCCGGTTGGCAGGCGCTGCTGCAGCGCTACAGCGGCCAGGCCGATATCCGCGTCGGCGTGCCCAACGCCAACCGCCCACGCCTGGAAACCCAAGGCATGGTCGGTTTCTTCATCAATACGCAGGTGCTGCGCGCGCAATTCGATGGCCGTCACTCGTTTACCCAGTTGCTGACCCAGGTACGTCAGGCCACCTTGCAAGCCCAGGCTAATCAGGACCTGCCCTTCGAACAGCTTGTCGAAGCCCTGCCCGATGCGCGCGAGCAGGGCCTGTTCCAGGTCATGTTCAACCACCAGCAACGCGACCTGTCAGCCCTGCGGCGCCTGCCAGGGCTGTTGGCCGAAGAGCTGGCGTGGCACAGCCGCGAAGCCAAGTTCGACTTGCAGTTGCACAGTGAGGAGGACCATCTGGGCCGCCTGAGCCTGGCCTTCGACTATGCCGCGGAGCTGTTCGAAGCCAGCACCGTCGAACGTCTGGCCCATCACCTGCTGGCGTTGCTGGAACAGGTGTGTGCCGCGCCGCAGCAGGCGCTGGGCGACGTGCAACTGCTGGATGAGCCCGGCCGTGCGCAACTGCTGGGTTGGGGCCAGGCACCGGCCGCCGCAGCGCAGCACCTGTTGGTCGAACAACTCAATGAGCAGGCACGCCTGACGCCGCAACGCACCGCCCTGGTTTGGGACGGGGGCAGCCTGGATTACGCCGGGCTGCACCAGCAAGCCAACCGCCTGGCCCACTACTTGCGCGACAAAGGCGTCGGCCCCGATACCTGTGTGGCCATTGCCATCGAGCGCTCACCGCAATTGCTGGTCGGCCTGCTAGCCATTCTCAAGGCTGGCGGTGCCTACGTGCCGCTGGATGTCGATTACCCTGCCGAACGCCTGGCCTACATGCTGGCCGACTGCGACGCCCCTTTGCTATTGAGTCACAGCAGCCTGCTGGGCAAGCTGCCGCAGGTCGACGGTGTCAGCGCCATTGCCCTCGACCAGTTGCACCTGGACAGCTGGCCCAGCCATGCCCCCGGCCTGCACCTGCACGGCGACAACCTGGCCTACGTTATCTATACCTCCGGCTCCACCGGGCAGCCCAAGGGCGTAGGCAATACCCATGCGGCGCTGGCCGAGCGCCTGCAGTGGATGCAGACGACCTATGCGCTGAATGACAGCGACGTGCTGATGCAGAAGGCGCCGATCAGTTTCGACGTTTCGGTGTGGGAATGCTTCTGGCCGTTGGTCACCGGCTGCAAGCTGGTGCTCGCCGGCCCCGGTGAACACCGCGACCCACAGCGTATCGCTGCCCTGGTGCAGGCTTATGGGGTGACTACGCTGCACTTTGTACCGCCGCTGTTGCAGGTGTTCGTCCAGGAGCCGCAGGCAGGTGCCTGCAGTAGCTTGCGCCGGGTGTTCTCGGGTGGCGAAGCGTTGTCCGCCGCGCTGCGTGACCGCGTGCTGCAGGTGCTGCCGCAGGTGCAGCTGCACAACCGGTACGGCCCGACCGAAACCGCCATCAACGTCACCCACTGGCACTGCCAGGTGGCGGACGGCGAGCGCTCGCCCATCGGCCGCCCGCTGGGCAATGTGCTGTGCCGCGTGCTGGACGATGAGCTGGAACTGAGCGCCCCCGGTGTGCCGGGCGAGCTGTACCTCGGTGGCGCGGGCCTGTCCCGTGGTTACCTGGGCCGCCCCGGCCTCACTGCCGAGCGCTTCGTACCCCAGGCCGACGGCAAGGGTCAGCGTCTGTACCGCAGTGGCGATCGCGCCCGCTGGCAGGTTCAGCTGGAGGCCCTGGAATACCTTGGCCGCCTCGACCAGCAGGTCAAGGTGCGTGGTTTCCGCGTCGAGCCCGAGGAAGTGCAGGCCTGCCTGCTGGCACAGGCGGGTGTGGAACAGGCGCTGGTGCTGATACACAAGGACGCCGTTGGTGCGCAACTGGTCGGCTATTACAGTGGCAGCGCCCAGCCTGCCGAGGTGCTGGCCGTACTGGCTGAGCAATTGCCAGCCTACATGGTGCCGGCGCAACTCATCCCTTTGGCACAGATGCCACTGGGCCCCAGCGGCAAGGTCGACCGCAAGGCACTGCCTGCTCCAGTGTGGCAGCAGCGTGAGCATGTCGAGCCACGAACCGAGCTGCAACAACAGGTCGCGGCCATCTGGCGCGACGTGTTGAATCTGCCGCGCATTGGCCTGCAGGACGACTTCTTCGCCCTCGGTGGCCACTCGCTGCTGGCTACCCAGATCGTTTCGCGCACCCGCCAGGCCTGCGATGTCGAGCTGCCGCTCAAGGCCCTGTTCGAAACCAGCGAGCTGGGCGCCTTCTGTGCCGAAATCGCCCACCTGCGCGCGGCCGGCGAGCGCAATCTGCAGGGTGCAATCACCCGTGTCGACCGCCGTCAGGCGGTGCCGCTGTCGTACTCGCAGCAGCGAATGTGGTTCCTCTGGCAGATGGAGCCGGACAGCCCGGCGTACAACGTCGGCGGCATGGCACGCCTGCGTGGCACCCTGCATGTGGACGCCTTCGAGCGTGCGCTGCAGGCGCTGGTCGTGCGCCACGAAACCTTGCGCACCACGTTCCCCAGCATCGACGGCGTGCCGTACCAGTGCGTGGCCGAAGACAGCGGCCTGCATCTGGACTGGCAAGACTTCAGCGCTTTGTCAGACGATGCCCGCCAGCAACGTTTGCAACAACTGGCCGACGACCAGGCGCACCAGCCCTTCGACCTGGAGCGGGGTCCGCTGCTGCGCGCCTGCCTGGTCAAGGCCAACGAGCGCGAGCACTTCTTCGTGCTGACGCTGCACCACATCGTCACCGAAGGCTGGGCCATGGACATCTTCGCCCGCGAGCTGGGCGAGCTGTACGAAGCCTTTGTCGATGACCGCGAGTCGCTACTGGCGCCGCTGCCGGTGCAGTACCTGGACTACAGCGTGTGGCAACGGCAATGGCTGGAAAGCGGCGAGGGCGCTCGACAACTGGCCTACTGGAAGCACCGCCTGGGCGACGAGCACCCGGTGCTGGCGTTGCCTGCCGACCGCCCGCGTCCGGCGGTCCAGAGCCACCGTGGCGCGCTGTACCGCTTCGAACTCGATCCGGCACTGGTGGCCCGCGTGCATGCTTTCAACAGCCAGCGCGGCCTGACCCTGTTCATGACCATGACCGCCACCCTGGCCGCCTTGCTGCACCGTTACAGTGGCCAGCGCGACCTGCGTATCGGCGCGCCGGTGGCCAACCGCATCCGCCCGGAGAGCGAAGTCCTGATCGGTGCCTTCCTCAACACCCAGGTGCTGCGTTGCGAGCTGGACGGGCAGATGACCGCCAGTGAACTGCTGGAGCAGCTGCGTCAGGTTGCCATCGAAGGCCAGTCGCACCAGGACCTGCCGTTCGACCAACTGGTAGAGGCCCTGCAGCCACCGCGCAGCAGTGCCTACAACCCGTTGTTCCAGGTGATGTGCAACGTGCAGCGCTGGGCCTTCCAGCAAAGCCGCACGCTGGCCGGCATGCAGGTGGACTACCTGGTCAACGATGCCAGCGCCACCAAGTTCGACCTGTACCTGGAGGTGACCGACCTGGACGGCCGGCTGGGCTGCTGCCTGACCTACAGCCGCGACCTGTTCGACGCGCCGCGCATCGCGCGCATGGCCGAGCACTGGCAACAACTGCTGGTCGGTTTGCTCGACAACCCGCACCACCGCCTGTGCGAACTGCCGATGCTGAGCAGTGCCGAGCAACAAGTGCTTACAGGCCAATTGCAGGGCGAACACGATTTCGACCTTGGCCAGACCCTCCACGGTCTGTTCGCCGCCCAGGCCGCGCGCACGCCACAGGCGGGCGCGTTGACCTTCGCCGGCCAGCACTTGACCTACGCCGAGCTCGACCAGCAGGCCAACCGCCTGGCGCGTGCCCTGCGCGAACGGGGTGTCGGCCCGCAGGTGCGGGTGGGCCTGGCGCTGGAGCGCTCGCTGGAAATGGTCGTCGGCCTGCTGGCCATCCTCAAGGCCGGCGGCGCCTATGTACCGCTCGACCCCGAGTACCCGCTCGACCGCCTGCGCTACATGATCGAAGACAGCCGCATCGGCTTGCTGCTCAGCCAGCGTGCGCTGCTGCACACCCTGGGCGAGCTGCCTGAAGGCGTGGCCAGCTGGAGCCTGGAAGACGATGCCGCCAGCCTGGCGGCCTACAGCGATGCGCCGCTGGACAACCTCAGCCTGCCGCAGCACCAGGCTTACCTGATCTACACCTCAGGCTCTACCGGCAAACCCAAGGGCGTGGTGGTCAGCCATGGCGAGTTCGCCATGCACTGCCAGGCGGTGATCGCTGCATTCGGCATGCGCAGCGATGACTGCGAGCTGCACTTCTATTCCATCAACTTCGACGCTGCCAGCGAGCGCCTGTGGGTGCCGCTGTTGTGTGGTGCGCGCGTGGTATTGCGCGCCCAGGGGCAGTGGGGCGCCGAGGACATCTGCCAGTTGGTGCGCGAGCAGCAGGTGAGCATTCTGGGCTTTACCCCCAGCTACGGCAGCCAGCTGGCGCAGTACCTGGGCGGGCGGGGCGAACAATTGCCGGTACGCCTGGTGATTACCGGGGGCGAGGCGCTGACCGGCGAGCACCTGCAACGCATCCGCCAGGCCTTTGCACCGCAGCAGTGCTTCAATGCCTACGGCCCGACCGAAACCGTGGTCATGCCGCTGGCGTGCCTGGCCCCAGAGGCCTTGCCAGCAGACCTTGGCAGCGTACCGATCGGCCGCGTCATCGGTAGCCGTACGGCCTACATCCTCGACGAGGATCTGGCCTTGTTGCCGCAAGGCGGCATTGGCGAACTGTATGTCGGCGGCGCCGGCCTGGCCCAGGGTTACCACGACCGGCCAGGCCTCACTGCCGAGCGCTTTGTCGCCGACCCGTTCAGTGCCGAAGGCGGGCGCCTGTACCGTACCGGCGACCTGGTACGCCTGGGTACCGATGGCCTGGTGGAGTATGTCGGCCGTGCCGACCAGCAGGTGAAGATCCGCGGCTTCCGCATCGAACTGGGCGAAATCGAGAGCCGCCTGCTAGCGCACGAGGATGTCGACGAGGCCGTCGTGCTGGCGCTGGACTTGCCGGGCGGCAAGCAACTGGTGGGCTATCTGGTGTGCAGGCAGGCCACCGCCGGTAACGACGTGCAACAACTGCTGCGCGAAGCGGTGAAAGCCGATGCCCGCCAGCACCTGCCCGACTACATGGTGCCTGCGCACCTGGTGCTGCTCGATAGCCTGCCGCTGATGGGCAACGGCAAGCTCGACCGCCGTGCGCTGCCGCTGCCGGACCTTGAGCAGGCGCGGCAGCAATACCAGGCCCCTGGCAATGAGGTGGAAGCACAGTTGGCGCAGATCTGGCGCGATGTGCTCAACGTTGCCCGGGTCGGCGTGCAGGACAACTTCTTCGAGCTGGGGGGCGACTCGATCCTGTCGATTCAGGTGGTCAGCCGCGCCCGGCAGGCCGGCTTGCAATTCACCCCACGCGACCTGTTCCAGCATCAGACCATCCAGACCCTGGCAACTGTGGTTCAGCTCAGCGAAGCCGCGAGCACCGTCGAGCAAGGCCTGCGCCAGGGCCAGGCCGGGCTGACGCCGATCCAGCACTGGTTCTTCGACAGTGACGTGCCACAGCCGCAACACTGGAACCAGGCCGTGCTGCTGGAGGTGCGCCAACCCTTGGTTGAGGCCACCCTTGGACAGGCATTGGCTGCGCTGGTGCAGCACCATGACAGCCTGCGCCTGCGCTTCAGCGACGCCCAGGGCCGCTGGCAGGCCCAGTACGCGCAGCCTGGCGCCGAGCAGCTGCTGTGGAGCGCCACTGTCGCCGATTTCAATGATTGTCAGGCCCTCTACACTGACGTGCAGCGCAGCCTGGACCTGCAACAGGGGCCGCTGCTGCGCGCCTTGCTGGTGCGTGACGGGCAGGGCACCCAGCGGTTGCTGCTGGCGATTCATCACCTGGTGGTTGATGGCGTGTCCTGGCGGGTGCTGCTGGAAGACCTGCAGGCGCTGTACCGTGGCCAGCCTCTGCCGGCCAAGACCCACGCCGTCGGCGACTGGGCGGCGCGCCTGGTCAGCTACGCCGGCAGCGATTCGCTGCGTGACGAACTGGCCTGGTGGCAAGGCCAGCTGGGCGGTGTGCGTCGCGAATTGCCGTGCGACCATCCGCAGGGCGGCAATTTGCATCGCCATGCTCAAACCCTGGCCATCGGCCTGGACGTGGAGCAAACCCGGCAGCTGTTGCAACTGGCCCCGGCGGCTTACCACACCCAGGTCAACGACCTGTTGTTGACTGCACTGGCGCGGGCCTTGTGCCGGTGGAGCGGCGATGAAGAAGTGCTCGTGCAGCTCGAAGGCCATGGCCGTGACGGGTTGTTCGAAGACATGGACCTGACCCGCAGCGTCGGCTGGTTCACCAATGCCTACCCACTGAGCCTGCGTCCGCTGCCAGGTGAAGACGACGCGGCGCGGGCCGGTTCGATCAAGCGCATCAAGGAACAACTGCGCCATGTACCGCACAAGGGCCTGGGCTACGGCGTACTGCGCTACCTGGCGGATGCCGCCGGGCGCGAGCAGATGGCGGCTTTGCCGCAGGCGCGCATCACCTTCAACTACCTGGGCCAGTTCGACCAGCAGTTCGACAGTGCGGCCTTGTTCCAGCCCCTGGAAGCCCCGGCCGGGTTGGCGCATGACCTCGATGCGCCGTTGCCCAACTGGTTGAGCGTCGATGGCCAGGTGTATGGCGGTGCTCTGCAACTGCGCTGGACCTTCAGCGCCGAGCGCTACGACCAGCAGACCATCGCGGGTCTGGCTGAGGCCTATCGTCAGGAGCTGCTGGCGCTGGTCGCGCATTGCCTGGCCGATGGCAATGGCAGCTTCACCCCATCGGACTTCCCGCTGGCGCACCTGACTCAGGAGCAGATCGACGCATTGCCGGTCCCGGCCGCGCAGATCGAGGACGTTTACCCGCTGACGCCGATGCAGGAAGGCATGCTGCTGCACACCCTGCTGGAGCCGGGCACTGGCCTGTACTACATGCAGGACCGCTACCGCATCAACAGCGCCCTCGACCCCGAGCGTTTCGCCCAGGCCTGGCAGGCCGTGGTGGCGCGCCACGAAGCGTTGCGCGCCTCGTTCAGCTGGAACAGCGGCGAGGCGATGCTGCAGATCATCCACAAGCCGGGCAACCTGGCGGTGGACTACCAGGACTGGCGCGGCCTGGCCGACGATGCCCAGGAGCAGCGCCTGCAGGCCCTGCACAAGCAGGAGCGCGAGGCCGGCTTTGCCTTGCTCAGCGAGGCACCGTTCCACCTGCGCCTGGTGCGCGTGGCCGATGAACGCTACTGGTTCATGATGAGCAACCACCACATCCTTATCGATGCCTGGTGCCGCTCGCTGTTGATGAACGATTTCTTCGAGGTCTACCAGGCCCTTGGCGAAGGCCGTCAGGCCCAACTGCCGGTGCCACCGCGTTACCGCGATTACATCGGTTGGCTGCAACGCCAGGGCCTGGACGACGCACGTGCCTGGTGGCAGGCCAACCTGGCCGGCTTCGAACGTGCCACAGCCATCCCGAGCGACCGCCCGCTGCGCCATGACCACGCCGGTAGCGGCATGGTCGTCGGCGATTGTTATACCCGCCTTGAGGTGAATGATGGCGTGCGTCTGCGCGAACTGGCCCAGGCCCATCAGCTCACCGTCAACACTTTCGCCCAGGCGGCCTGGGCCCTGGTGCTGTCGCGCTACAGCGGCGACCGCGACGTGGCCTTTGGCGTAACCGTGGCCGGGCGCCCGGTGAGCATGCCGCAGATGCAGCGCACCGTCGGCCTGTTCATCAACAGCGTGGCCCTGCGCGTGCAGTTGCCCGCGGCGGGTGAGCGCTGCAGTGTGCGCCAGTGGCTGCAAGGCCTGCTGCAAAGCAACATGGAGCTGCGCGAGTACGAGTACCTGCCGCTGGTGGCGATCCAGGCGTGCAGCGAGCTGCCCAAGGGCCAGCCGCTGTTCGACAGCCTGTTCGTGTTCGAGAATGCGCCGGTTGAAACCGCCGTGCTCGATCACGCCCAGCACCTGAACGCCAGCTCCGACTCGGGCCGTACCCACACCAACTTCCCGCTGACGGCGGTGTGTTACCCGGGTGATGACCTGGGCCTGCACTTGTCGTTTGACCAGCGTTACTTCGATTACCCGACCGTCGAGCGCCTGCTGGCCGAGTTCAAGCGCCTGCTGCTGGCGCTGGTACAAGGTTTTGAAGGGGAGGTGAGCGAGCTAGCGCTGCTGAGCGCCCAGGAGCAAGGCTTCCTGCTGGAGGACTGCAACCGGACCGAGCGGGTTTATCCGCTGGAACAGAGCTACATCGCGCAGTTCGAAGCGCAGGTCGTGGCGCATCCACAGCGTACCGTGGCCCGCTGCCTGGAGGCATCCTATGATTACGCCGGGCTGAACCTGGCGGCCAACCGCCTGGGCCATGCGCTGGTGGCTGCCGGCGTCTGCGTGGACCAGCCAGTGGCACTGCTTGCCGAGCGTGGGTTGCCGCTGCTGGGCATGATTGTCGGTAGCTTCAAGGCCGGCGCCGGCTACCTGCCGCTGGACCCGGGCCTGCCGGTGGCGCGCCTGCAAAGCATCATCCAGCTCAGCCGCACGCCAGTGCTGGTGTGCAGCGCGGCCTGCGCCGAGCAGGGGCGGCAGTTGCTCGGTGAGCTGGAGGCTGCGCTGCGGCCGCAACTGCTGGTCTGGGAAGACGTCCAGGCCAACCCGATCGCAAGCCACAACCCGGGTATCCACAGTGGCCCGGACAACCTCGCCTACGTGATCTACACCTCAGGCTCGACCGGCCTGCCGAAAGGGGTGATGGTCGAGCAGCGCGGCATGCTCAACAACCAGCTGAGCAAGGTGCCTTACCTGGCGCTGAGCGAGCAGGACGTGATTGCCCAGACCGCCTCGCAAAGCTTCGACATCTCGGTCTGGCAGTTCCTGGCTGCGCCGCTGTTCGGCGCCAAGGTTGAGATCGTGCCTAACGCCATCGCCCACGACCCGCAAGGCCTGCTGGCGCACGTGCAGGCCACCGGCATCACCGTGCTGGAGAGCGTGCCGTCCCTGATCCAGGGCATGCTGGCCAGCGACCACCAGGCCCTCGACGGCCTGCGCTGGATGCTGCCGACCGGCGAGGCCATGCCACCGGAGCTGGCGGCGCAGTGGCTGCAGCGCTACCCTCAGATCGGCCTGGTCAATGCCTATGGCCCGGCGGAGTGCTCGGATGACGTGGCGTTCTTCCGCGTCGATGCCGCCTCGACCCAAGGCAGCTACCTGCCAATCGGCACTCCAACCGATAACAACCGCCTGTACTTGTTCGGCGAGGACCAGGCGCTGGTGCCGCTGGGGGCGGTGGGCGAACTGTGCGTGGCGGGTACGGGTGTAGGCCGTGGCTACGTCGGTGACCCGGTGCGCACGGCACTGGCGTTCATTCCTCACCCTTACGGGGCACCGGGAGAGCGCCTGTACCGTTCCGGTGACCTGGCGCGGCAACGCCCGGACGGCGTGCTGGAATATGTCGGGCGCATCGACCACCAGGTGAAGATTCGCGGCTATCGCATCGAACTGGGCGAAATCGAGGCCCGGCTGCATGAGCAGGCGGAAATTCGCGATGCCGCTGTGGCGGTGCAGGAGGGCGTGAACGGCAAGCATCTGGTTGGTTACCTGGTAGCGCACCAGGGCGTCAGTGCCGATGCCGCGTTGCTGGAGCAGGTCAAGCAACGACTGCGTGCCGAGTTGCCGGAGTACATGGTGCCGTTGCATTGGAGCTGGTTCGACAGCTTGCCGCACAACGCCAACGGCAAGCTCGACCGCAAGGCCCTGCCAGCCATCGACATCGGCGGCCATTACAGTCAGGCCTATCAGGCGCCACGCAACGAATTGGAGGACGTGTTGGCGGGTATTTGGGCCGATGTGCTCAAAGCCGAGCGGGTGGGGGTGCACGACAACTTCTTCGAGCTGGGCGGGCATTCGCTGCTGGCCACGCAGATCGCTTCGCGGGTGCAGAAGCAGCTACAGCTGAACGTGCCGCTGCGGGCGATGTTCGAGTGCAGCACGGTGGAGGCGTTGGCCGAGTATGTACAGGGGCTGCAGGGCAGTGCGCTGGATGATGACAAGGTCGACCGGCTCAGTGACCTGATGGCGGAACTGGAGGGGCTGTGATGGGCAGGGGCGCTTGGCGCCCCCTCTCGATGGCCACGGTACTTAGACCGAAGCATTGATAAAGGCTTCATCCAGCGATTTGGCACGGTGGCGTTCCATGAACTGTCCACCACTGTCAAACGCTTCCAGTTGTTTGTTTGCGAGCATATAAAAGCGCTGGCAGTTTTTCGTGATTTCCTCTGTGTAATGAGAAGATATCAGCACGCTCGCACCTTCCGCGCACGCGCTTTTTATACCGAGCCATATATAATGTCGAAATTCAGGGTCTACGCCAGCCGTTGGCTCGTCAAGAATGATCAAGTCACTGTTTAAAAGCAGCAAGGTCAGCGTGAAGTAGCTGCGAATTTCACCGTAGCTGCAATTGGCGGCTTTTTTCTTGGCGATTTCTGCATATCGCTTGGACAGTGATGGGGACCATTTGGCTAGTTTCGAGAGAATCTCTGTGTGATCTGGGGAAGCGTTGGGGGTTAGGCTGGTGATAAGCTTGCCCGCTTCGTTCATACGCAGTAATGGGGGCGGTGTAAGGATTTGGGTCAAATAGGCCTGACGCCTGGATAAATTGGAAATGGCACCTTTTGTCGGCTTCTTTATTTTACAGATGAGGTCGAAAAGGGTTGTCTTTCCGGCTCCGTTGTTGCCCAGAATACCGACCAGTTCCCCCGCTTTTATAGTGAGTTCAATGTCGTTCAGCAGCGGGTTTCCGGTGTATCCGAAGTGAAGGTTGTTTATAGTTAAAATGTCCATCAGTATCGGCTCCATATGGGTTGAATTCTGAAATACCTTCCAGTCAGGTATGTCGAGGCTGCAGAGGCCGAAAGTGCAATCAGAAAACTGTTGAGAAGGGGCATTTCGCCATGGAAGATCTGCGCGCTTAAAAAGAGCGGGTTGATCAGCGTTAGCGCCTGCGAAGCATCGTGCCCCATTGTGGCGCCGTTGTATCCGGAGACCAGCATGAGAAATGACATGAGCGAAAAAAGGGTGCTGGCCGTGCTGAATTTTATCGGCAGCGCAGCGATCCCCAGGCCGATACAGGTGAACATGAGGTAACTGGTGTAAAAGCATGCCATCAGATAGAGGAATTCAGGGAGTGAGTAGTGACCTCGCAAGGGTTTGGTCAAGAGGTAAAATAGTGTGGCGTAAAGTGAGCTCAATAATAAATAGCTGAGTGTATGGGCCGTCAGGAATAGCTTGATTGCACCGTGTTGGTAGATGAAGGACCGCGTGAAGCCACTTTCCCTTCTGCCGATGAGGTAGAAGCTGAATCCAAAGAACGCGAGGGTGGCAGAGATGTATGAGTAGAACCAGGCGGCTGAAGCGGTATAGGTCGAGGCTGCATGCGTTGGCTGGGTGATGATGAAGAGTATGCAAGGGGCCAGCGCTGACCAAAGAAGCGATGTGGGCTCCCTCAAGTGCTCAGTGGTCAAGATTTTTGTGATTGTCGTGATTTTTTTTGCGCTGCGGATACAGTGGTTTGGATTCATGAGTAGACCATTTTGGTGTCATGGTTGCGTGTTATTTGATTTCGCAGTGAGTGTCGAAGCCAATGCCATGAGGCTAATGCCATATTGATTTTTCATGAGTGTCTCCTGGTTTTTGGCGTGGTCTGAAATGTATGGGTATGGAGGTTTAGGCGTTCGGCTGTTTCAAGTCAATCTTTCGGTGGGGATGGCGTGGTTGGACGTGATATTGGAGTGTTCGGTTTAAAGCTATTTTTGTGGGAAAATTCTTCAGAAGGGTCTTACTTAAAACTGATAATGTTTTTTGGGGTTTATTTTTTCTTCTAATTGTGTAAGAAATTTCTGTTTTTAATGCTCGAACGCTCTGTTGTGAGCGCCCGAGTGTTCTTTGTTGTGCGTGTGTGTGGGATTTGAGTAAGGGAAGCAAGCAGACGATGTTTAACGACAGGGGGTGCCGAATAATTGTTGCTAGATTTGTTGAGTGGCAGATTGAAATCTGCGCGGGGTAGATTTGCCGGGCCGGGAGATTTACTGCTTGCGAAAGAACGGCCTGCGTCCAATCACCAATGTGTCTCCACCCCCGATCAGCGTAGGAGCGGGTTTACCCGCGAATACAGTGGCGGCGGCAACGGTGAACGGCTGGTGGAAATTGGCCAGCAGGTCCGGCCCTTTCGCGGGTAAACCCGCTCCTACGCCCGACCGCGCAGGCCTTGCGATCACATGCCTGGCGCAAAATCCAGCCGTTAGCGCGAGCCCCGTAGGAGCGGGTTCACCCGCGAACACCGGCGTAGCCGGTGCCATGCCCCGCGTCACCTGCTTCGTAGCGCTCGATCTGTGCCCCACCACATGCACTAGCGCTTGCCCAGAATCTTCCCAAGCATCTCCGGCCGTGGTGCCCCTTGCTGGCTTTGCAGGTTGCCTTGCTCATCCTGATAGAAAATGGCCGGGGTCGCCTGCAACCCCATCTCTTCCATCAACGCCATGTTCGCCGCCAGCTTCTGTTGCACAGCCTCTGGCACCTGTTCCAGCGCCTTCAGGGTGCTGGCCTTGCCGGCCTTCTCGTGCTGTTGCAGTGCCTTGGACGGGTCTTTCGCCGCCAGCAGCGCCGCCGACTTGCCCGGGCTGTCCTCACGGATGATGCCGACCATGATATGGCGCAACTGCACCTTGCCCGACTCTACCCACGGCCGCGCCTGTTCCCAGAACATGTTGCAGTACGGACAGTTCGGGTCGCTGAACAGGTACACCTTGCGCGGCGCGTCGGCCTTGCCGTCGGCGATCCACGCGGTCTTTTCCATTTTCGCCCAGATTTCCTTGCTCATCGGCGCGTATACCAGCTTTTGCAGCGGCTCGGCGCTCAGGTACTTGCCCTGCTCGTCGAACAGGCTGCCGACCAGCACGTGCTTGCCGTCGGGGGTCAGGTACAGGGCCAGGGCGTTGTTCTGGTACTCGGCGGCATAACCGCGCAGGCCGTTGGGCGCATCGAAGCTGCCCTTGATCACGGCCCCTTTGGCTTGCAGTTGCTGAACCGCCTTGGGCAGTTCTTCGGCCTGCAGGGCAGGGGCGGCCAGCAGGGCCAGGGACAGGGGCAGCAGTGCAGTCAATCGCATGTCAGTTTCCTTGTGCGGCAGGGGCGGGCGCAAGGGCCCGGTCGAAAGGTTCCAGGGCGTGGCGCAGGCTGGCCCGGGACAGCTCGCCCAGGTGGCTGCCAACCAGCCGCCCGTTGGCGTCGTAGAACAGGGTGGTGGGCAAGGCCATGGAGCCGACGCGCTGGGCCAGCAGGCCGGTGCCGTCGAACAGCACGTGGGTCAGGCTCAGGCCGGTGGTGGCGAGGAAGGTGCTGACGTTTTCCGGGGTTTCGCCCTGGTTGACGAACAGGAAGGTCACGTGCGGGTAATCGCTTTGTGCCTGTTGCAGCACGGGCATCTCACGCCGACACGGTGGGCACCAGGTGGCCCAGATGTTGATGACCAGCGGCTTGCCGCGGTAGCTGTGCAATGCCACGGCCTGGCCGCCGGCGTTGCGCAGGCTCAGGTCGGGCAACTCGGTGCCTTTGCTGTACAGGTGGCCGCCGAGGCTGGCCAGACCCCAGAACAGTGCGCCGCTGAACAGCGCCCAGCCTAGCGGGCGGCGCAGGCCGGGGTGGCGCCAGCCCTGCCACAGGGCTCCGAGCACGATGCCGGCAAGGCCCGACCAGAACAGGAAGCCGCCATCGCGAATGTCGATGATTTGCAGCGGGTCGTCCCGGTACATCGGCCAGTAGGCCAGCACGAAGCCGGCGCGGGCACACAGCAGGCCGATCAGGAACAGGTTGAACAGCGCCGATTCCGGGCTCTCGCCGCCACGTCGGGCGACCCACCAGCCGACCACGCTGGCGATCACCAGGGCGGTGAGCATCAGCAGATGGTTGAGGGCCATGGTCAGTGGCCCGAGTGTTACGGTCAGCATCAGCCTTGGCTCCTGGTCTGGCCCCAGTGTTGCTGGAACGCTGCTGCGTCCACCTCACCGGTGATGCGCCGCGCGCGGCGTTCTTCACCTTCCGGGCCGATCCAGATGATGCTGGGCGGGCCGGGTACCTGGTAGCGCTGCAGCAGGGCTTTGCTGGCCGGGCTGTCGGCGGTCACGTCCAGGCGCAGCAGGTGCACGCCGGCCAGGCCGGTCTGCACGTCGCTGCGGGCGAACACCTGTTTTTCCATGACTTTGCACGACACACACCAGTCGGCATAGTAGTCGAGCATCACCCACTGGCCGCGGGCCTTGGCCGCGTCCAGCTCACGTTGCAGGTCCTCGGGGCGGCTGACGGTGACGAAGCTGTCCTCGGCATGCTGGCCAGCGGCCGCTGTGCTGCCACCCCCGGCGAACGGGCGTAGTGGCTGCCAGAGGTCGTCGCCGCCTGCTGCCGCACCGACCAGCAACAGGCCGCCCCACAGCGCGCCCAACAGCGGTACGGCGCGCAACGCCGGCAGCCGCTGCAGGGCTGGCCAGGCAGCCCAGGCCAAGGCGATCAGCCAGGCGCCGCTCAGTGCCAGCAGCAAGGTAGCAGGCAGTAGGCTGCGCACGGTGTACAGCGCCATGGCCAGGAACACGAAACCGAACACCCCCTTGACCCGGTTCATCCACGCACCCGGGCGCGGCAGATAACGGTTGCCCAGGGTTACCAGCAACAGCAGCGGCACGCCCATGCCTAGGCCGAGGCTGAACAGCACCAGCGCGCCTTGCAGCACGTCGCCGCTCTGCGCGATGTACAGCAGCGCACCGGCCAACGGCGCAGTCATGCACGGGCCGAGTAACAGGCCGGACAACGCCCCGAGCAATGCCGCGCCATACAGGTTGCCGCCACGGGTACCTTGCCCGGCGCGGTCCAGGCGGTCGCGCAGGGCGGCAGGCAGTTGCAGTTCGAAGGCGCCGAACATCGGCAGTGCCAGCAGCACGAACAGCCCCGCCAGGCTGCCCAGCAGCCAGGGTTGCTGCAGCCAGGCCTGCAGGCTGGCACCCAGCAGGGCAGCAACCACCCCGAGCCCGGCGTACACCAGGGCCATGCTCAGCACATAGACCCCGGCCAGCAGCCAGCCGCGCCGGGCGCTGGCGCCATTGCCCAGCACCAGCCCGGCCAGGATCGGCAGCATCGGCAGCGAGCAGGGGGTAAACGCCAGCAGCAGGCCAAGGCCGAAGAACGCCAGCAGGCTCCAGGCCAGGTGGCCTTGTTGCAGGCCGCTGGCCAGGGCCTGGTCGCTGGCTTGCTCGGCGGCCGGCGTTACGCTGCCACCCAAGTCGATCGAGGTGGTTTGCGGCGGGTAGCACAGGCCGGCGTCGGCGCAGCCCTGCCAGCCCAGGCGCAACTGACCCTGGGCGTTGGCAGGCAATAGCAGTTCAAGCTGGTCGCGGTACACCGCGCTGTCGCCGAAGAACTCGTCGTGATGGTTGAGTGCCGGTGGCAGTTGCGGGTGCTGCTCGGTGGGCAGGCCATCGAACTTCAGGCGCTTCTGGTACAGGTAGTAGCCCGGCTTGATCTGGAAGTACAGGCGCATCTGGCCGTCGGCCTGGCGGTCGTGGGTGAGCACGAAGGCTTGGTCAACCGGCAGGAAGTCTGGTTTCACATCGAACGGGTTGGCTTGCAACGGGCCGGCCAGTAGGAGTGTGAGGAAGAGCAGGAGAACGCGCATGTCTTCGCCTTGGCAGATCTGGGAATGGGGCCATGCTGGCTGGGGTTGATTAAATGAAGGTTAACGCGGGTGTTGGGGGTGGGGTGGTCAGGAGTAGTAAGAGTTTGGTTCTGGATTTGCAGGGTCTTCGTTGTTGGATTTTCGAGGGGGCGGCGTTGGAATTTTGAGGTGTTTGCCGGGAGAGTTTCAGCGCCTGTGAGATCGAGCGCCGCCCGCGCGGCGCTTCGCGGGTAAACCCGCTCCTACGTTTGTTTCGGGCCAATTATTCCTGTGGGATTTGCGCGCGACCGCCTTGGCGCATGTCTCGATATCGCGTCGTACAAACAAGGCGGTCGCGCGCGACTGGTGCAGGAGGGACTGGCCCGAAACAAACGTAGGAGCGGGTTTACCCGCGAAGCGCCGCGCGGGCGGCGCTCGATCTCACAGGCGCTGAAACTCTCGCGGCGAACACCTACCAGGCGCTGAAACTCTCGCGGCGAACACCTACCAGGCGCTGAAAATCTCCCGCCAAACACCTACCCGCCAAAGCGCGAATTCCGCCTCTTGCCCTATACACACCGCGACACATTGTCGGCTTGACTTTGCCTATATCCACCCAATTGCTGTAAAGTTGACGCCAAGGTCAGCTTTTATCAAGCCAGGCCAAGAATCAAAAGAAAGGGCAGGCCCCAACTGCCCAGAGGATCAAGCATGTCCAACCGTGATATTTCCCGGCGCGCCTTCCTGCAAGGCGGCCTGATCGCTGGTGTCGGCGTGACCATGGCGCCACTTGGCAGCCAGGCCTTCGCCGCGTTGATGGAGGAGCGCGTTACCACTTCGCCGCAGAAGTGGATGAACCACGACGGCAAGGCGCGTTTCCGTAACGATGCCTTGTCCAAGGTCTGCGGCGACAAAGTGTTCGCCCGCGACATCCGCGCCAAGGACATGCCCGGGTGGCCCGCGCAGCAGGGCCATGCGCTGCTGCTCAAGGCCACCACGGTTGATCGTATCTATGCCGGGCATGACCTCAGCCTGCTCGGCACCGACCTGCAGCCGGACCGCATCGTCACCGCCGCCGACCTCGAACAGGACGGCATTGCCTGGCCCGAGGCCCATTCGCCCGACCCGCTGCTGCCGCCCGGCAAGGTGCCGATGTTCATCGGCCACCCGGTGGCGATCCTGATCTGGCACGACTTCGAGCGCTTCCGCCAGGCCAAGCGCAAGCTGCAGTTCAATCAGCAGGCGATCCGCTACGGTGCCCAGGCGCCGCTGTACCAGCGCGACCCTTATGGCAGCTTCCGCTTCGTGCGGGTGGGTGGCGCCACGCCGTTCGACGACGATGAGTTCTCCAGCCTGAAGAACGCCATGCTGTTCCCCACCATTCTCAACCGCAAGCCGGTGTGGTCGAAGCAGCCCAACCAGCACGGCGACCTGACCGAGCAGGGGTTGTTCTACGCCAAGCGCATGGCCGAGCAGCTGGACAACCCGCCCGAGGACTGGCTGGTGTTCGACGAGCGCTACAAGACGCCGTCCATCGAACCTGCCGCGCTGGAGCCGGACAACGGTAACGGCTGGTATGACCCGGCCACGGGCACGCTGCACTTCGTGGTCGCCACTCAGTGCCCGTTCGAAGTGGCGCAGGAATGCGTGCACATGATCAAGCCGTCGCGCTTTGCCCTGAACACGCTGAACATGCACCCGGGCTATACCGTGGGCTATGGCTCAAAAGACAACAACATCTTCGTCTTCTATGCCGCGGTGGCTGCGCTTTACGGCGCCGGCGTGCCGATCCGCCTGGCCAACGACCGCTACGAGCAGTTCCAGAGCGGTATCAAGCGCCATGCCTTCGATATCCGCTACCAGCTGGCGGTGGACAAGAAGGACAACAGCTTCAAGATCTTCCGCGCCGACATGAGCTGCGACGGCGGCGGGCGCATCAACTACAGCCCGTCGGTGGCAGCCGTGGGCGCCACGGCAGCGCAGTCGATCTACTACATGCCACAGAACGACCTGTCGGTGACCGCCTACTATTCCCGTGGCGTCGAGGCCGGCTCCATGCGCGGTTACGGCACCCTGCAGAGCATGGCGGCCACCGAGATGATGGTGGATGAGATCGCCGGCCGCCTGGGCGTCGATGCCATCGACCTGCGCCGCGCCAACGCGCTGAAGTCGGGCATGAAGAACACCCAGGGTGCGGTCCCGGCCGGCGCCCTGCGCCTGTACGAGATCCTCGACAAGGCCGCTGTGCACGAGTGGTGGCGCAACCGCGATGCACGCAAGCAACAGATGGACGCCAAGGACCCGGACCACTGGTACGGCGTCGGCTTCGCCATCTGCCAGAAGGACTTCGGTACAGGTTCCGAGGCGCCGATGGCCAGTGTCGAGTTCAGCGCCGATGGCCGCATCAGCCTGCGCCATATCGGCACCGAGCTGGGCACCGGCATGTCCACCTCCCAGGCTTTGGTGGTCAGCGATTTCCTCGGCCGTTCGGCCGACGAGGTGAAGACTGCAGTCACCGAATGGCCAGAGCTGCAATTGAGCACCAGCGGAAACCCGTACCTGATCAGCCAGCCGGAGCAGGACGCCGCGCTGCGCAACCCGCGCTGGGTCGGCAAGCTGGCGTCGCCATCGTCGGCGACCAACTCGGCGTTCTACTTCAGCCATGCCACCCGCGAAGCGGCGCGTGTGCTGTTCAATCATGGGTTGTGGCCGGCGGCCATGGCGATCTGGAGCCAGGGCCCGCACGGCGGCCAGGCCAACCCGTTGGTGGTGCGCCGTGAAAATGCGGTGTGGGTCAACGGTGAGCTGACCGGCAACGGCCTGGCGCCGATTCCGTTTGCCCAGCTGGCGCAGAAGGCCCACGACATGGGGCTGGTTACCGGCGTGAGCGTGCACGGCTTCAACCGCTGGAGCTGGGCCGAGGCCGACTTTGTCATTGATGGCGTGCGCGAGCGCTTCCCGCTCGATGCCATGGCGGTGAAGTACGGCGATGGTGCGGTGAATGCCAAGAAGGCGCAGATGGGCAGCCATGGCTATCACCTGCTCGACCGGCAGAATGCGGCCTACCCCGACACCCAGCTGAACAACGCCATGGTCACCTACTACAGCCCGGTGGCGACCATCGTCGAGGTCAAGGTCAACAAAGGCACCTTGGAGACGCAGGTGCTCAACCACCACAGTTGGGTCGAGTGTGGCCGGGTGCTGGTGCCGGAACTGGTCAAGGGCCAGCTCGAAGGCGGTATCGCCATGGGCATTGGCCATGCACTGACCGAAGAAATGCCGTTGTACGAGGGTGGGCCCGGGGAGGGCGACTGGAACTTCAACCGCTACCGCCTGCCGCATGCGCGCGATGTGGCGGTGTGGCAGCAGACCAGCGAAATCCTCCCGCCGCTGTCACCGACCGACCCCTCCAAGGGCATCGCCGAAGTGGTGATGATCCCGGTCGTCGGTGCCATCGGCAATGCCGTCGCGCATGCCATCGGCAAGCGCGTGCGCGATCTCCCCATCACCCCAGCCCGTATCAAGGAGGCCCTCAATGGCTAACCGTCCACTGCAACTGACGCTCAACGGTCAACCGGTCGGGCCGGTCGAGGTCCCCGCGGACCTGGCGATGATCGACTACCTGCACGAACACCAGAACCTCACCGGCTCGCGCCTGGGTTGCGGCCAGGGCATCTGCCACGCCTGCGTGGTGATCGTCGACAACCCCGACGGCACCAGCGAAGAAGTGCGCACCTGCATCACCGGTGCGCATTACTTCGAAGGCAAGAAGGTTCGCACCATCGAAGGCCATGCCAAAAAAGACGAGGCCGGCAACCTGACGCTCAACCCAATCCAGCAGAAGTTCGTCGACCTGTTCGCCTTCCAGTGCAGCTACTGCGCACCAGGCTTCGTCAACGCCGCTACCGTGCTGGTGGAAACGGCCCAGCGCCAGCCGTTGAAGAAGAGCGAAGTGGAAGACCGCATCGAGGCCAGCCTCGGTCACCACATCTGCCGCTGCACAGGCTACGTGCGTTACTACGATGCCACCCGCAAGGTGCTCAACGATCTCGGCCTGGTCAAGGAGGGTTGAACATGGGCTTCGTACGTAGCGCCTCGGCATTGGCCCTCGGGCTGGCGGTCAGTTCGTTTGCCTTGGCGGCCGACGATGCGCAGGTCAAGCGCGGTGAATACCTGGCCCGCGCGGCCGACTGCATGGCCTGCCATACCGCCGAAGGCGGCGCGCCGTATGCGGGCGGCCTGCCGATTCATTCGCCGTTCGGCACCATTTATGGCAGCAATATCACCCCGGACAAACAGTACGGCATCGGCAACTACAGCGCCGACGAGTTCTTCGCCGCAGTCACCGAGGGCAAGCGCAAGGATGGCGCCAACCTTTATCCTGCGATGCCTTACACCTCGTACCACCTGATCAAGCGTGAAGACTCAGACGCGATCCTCGCCTACCTGATGACCATACCGCCGATCAACCGCCCGGCACCGCAGACCGCGTTGCGCTTCCCGTTCAATGTGCGCATGGGGCTCAGCGGCTGGAACATGCTGTATGGCAAGAGCGTGCAACTGCAGCCGACCGAGGGTAACAGCCCGGCCTGGCAGCGCGGCCAGTACATGGTCGAGGTCATGGGCCATTGTGGCGAATGCCATACCCCGCGCAACCCGATCGGTGCGCTGCAGCAGGACCAGCGCCTGAGCGGCGGCCTGCTGGGTGGCTACCTGGCGCCAAGCCTGCTGGCCCAGGACCTGGCCGAGCGCGGCTGGACCCAGCCGGACCTGACCACCTTCCTCAAGCACGGCATCAGCGCCCAAGGCAGCATGTTCAACGAGATGTTCCCGGTGGTGCACCACAGCACCCAGCACCTTGAAGATGCAGACCTTGCGGCCATGGCCACCTACCTGCTGGGCGACCAGCCGCCGCCGGCCAAGGCTATCGAGGCCGTTGCCCTGGAGCAGATGAGCGACAGTGCCAAGCGGGGCCACCAGCAGTACCTGAACGTCTGCGCCGGCTGCCATGGTGTCGACGGCGAGGGCAAGCCGCACATCGCCGTGGCCATGCGCGGCAACACCGTGCTGCGCCAGGCCGACTCGCGCAATCTGGTCAAGGTGGTCCTCGAGGGCATCCGTGAACAGCAGTTCACCGGCTTCGAGCGCATGCAGCCGATGCCGGGCTTTGCCGACAAGCTTGATGACCAACAGGTGACGGATATGGTCAACTACCTGCGCCAGGCCTGGGGTGGATTGCCCGGCGACCTGAACGTACAGCAGCTCGCCGAGCTGAAGGCGGAGTAAAGCGTGCAGCATCTCGATCTCCAGGTGGTCCGTCAGGCTTTGCAGTGGTCCTGCAACGGCCAGCGGGTATGGTTGTGCACGGTGCTCGCCACCTACGGCTCGGCGCCGCGTGCGCCGGGTTCGCTGCTGGCGGTCAACGCCAGCGGCCAGTGGCTGGGCTCGCTGTCCGGTGGCTGTGTCGAAGACGACTTTCTCGAACGCGTGGCCCTCGGGGAATTCCCGGAGCCGGTTGCCATCGTGCGTTATGGCGACGGCAGCGACCCGCGTTCGCGCGTTCGCCTGCCGTGTGGCGGTGTGCTGGAAGTGCTGGTGGAGAACCTGCCGGTTGAATGCGAGGTGCAGGCGCATCTGCGTGAGTTGGAACGTGCGCTGCTGGGCCAGCGCCGGGTACTGCGTGAGGTGAGCCTGCCAACGGGTACCCGCCAGCTGCTCGATGACCATAGTCAGGGGCCACGGGTCGAACGGGAAAATGCCCGGGTGCGCTTGCGTGTCGGCGCCGCCCAGCGGCTGCTGCTGGCCGGCTATTCCAGCGTGGCGCATTTTTGCGCCGAATTCGGCAGGGGGCTGGGTTTTGAGGTCATCCTTTGCGAGCCGCGTGACGAAGTACTCGACGGCGTAGTGCTGAATGGCATAGAGGTGCGCCGCGAGCTGCCGTCGGAATTCATCGCCAATGGCGGTTGCCATGCCGATACGGCAGTGGTGGCATTGACCCATGATCCAAAAATCGATGACTTGGCCATGCTTGAAGCCGTGCGGACCGAAGCGTTCTACATCGGCGTGATGGGCTCCAAGGCCACCTCCGACAAGCGTCGCGAACGCTTGCAGCGAATTGGTGGCCTGGGTTGCGACGAGCTGGCGCGCATCCATGCGCCGATTGGCCTGAACTTGGGCAGCAAGACCCCGGCCGAGATCGCCCTGGCGGTACTGGCCGATATCCTTCGTGCGCGCAATGGCATCGAGCGGGCGGCGCTGTGAGCGTGGTTGCCTTGGTATTGGCGGCAGGCAGCAGTGTGCGTTTTGGCTCTGACAAGCGCCGCTCGCTGCTGGCTGACGGTCGAAGCTTGCTGGTGCACAGCGTAGAGAGCGCCTGCGCAGTGTTCGATGATGTGCGGGTGGTGTTGCGTGAGGGGGAGCGAGGTGTGGACCTGGGGTTGCCAGCGCGGTGCAGGGTAATCTCCAGTCCGGATTTCACATTGGGCATGGGCCATAGCCTGGCGGCCGGGGCCGCTTCGCTGGCTGACAGCGAGGCGCAGGCAGTAGCGATTCTGTTGGGTGATATGCCCTGGGTGGCGTCCGCGACCCTGGATTTGCTTGCACGCGAGGCCAGTGGGTCAACGATAGTCCTGCCTTGTCATGCTGGACGACAGGGCCATCCGGTGCTGTTCGGGCGTGATTTCTGGCCGGCGCTTGCCCGGCTGAAGGGTGATGAAGGGGCGCGTTCGGTGCTGAAGGCCCATGCGGACCGTTGCGTCCGGCTGGATGTCGAGGATGCCGGCGTGCTGCAGGATGTCGATAGGCCGGACGCGGTGCGCCCTTGAATGCGTTCGTCAAAGACTATTCATCTTCTTCGCCAGTGAGTTCATAGGGTTCGAGTTCGCCCAGTTGGGAAAGCAGCACCAGATGCTCCACTGCCTTCAGCTTTTCAAGACGCTCAAGGCTGTCTGGGCCTCCCAGCATCAAGGCGGGGACAAAGCCATACATTTCGTCTGAGCCCAGGGTGCCGAGCCGTTCCCTGGCAGGTTCGAACAGGTCGTCGAAGTAGACGCACTCGGTCATCAGCCACATGAGCAAACCGTGGATCCTGCTGTCCCGTTCTTCGTCGCCTGAGCTGTGAGCGCCATCGAGGTAACGGGAATGGTAGGCCGCAATGGTCAGCACCGAACCGGTTTTCTCACCCCATAGGTACAGGTCGCCAAAAGCGCTGCGGGCGATGAGGTGATAAGTGTCGCATGCTTCGAAGTGCGTACCTGCCAACCAAGAGGCCACTACACCCTGGTATTCCTGAGGATTTACAAGCCAGAACAAGCCGCCGCCGTAGCCGCACCAGCCGTGGTCTTGCCAGTATTCAAGGAGGCGATTGGGGAGTTTGCCTTGGTAATGATCGACAGCGGCAGGTGGTACGGGTTGCTGGCCGATGGGTTCGCCGAAGGTTTCCAGGAAAATGCTGAAGATGACATCCATTCGTTTAGGTCCTTTTGTGTGCTCAGAAGTCAGAGAAGCTGTAGGGTTCGAGTTCGGTGATTTGAGACAGCAAAATCAAATGCTCTATTGCTTTAAGTTTTTCCAGGTTTTTGAGGTCGGGGCGCCCTCCCAGCATCAATGCAGGAACAAATGCATATATCTCATCTTCTTTCAAGATGCCCAGCTTTTTCTTCGCGGGCTCAAAAAGGCTTTCAAAGTCGTTGTGTTCTTTTTTTCTTGATAGAAAGAAGCTTTGGACCTCTCTGGTTGCTTCAGTTTCAGTGAGTGTGCAGTTTTCACCTGTGTAACGGGACAGAAGACTTGTGATTTTTACTGAAAAGCCACTGTTCTCTCCCCAAAGATACAGGTCGCCGAAAGCGCTTCTGGCAATCAAGTGGTAAGTGTCCCGGTTTTCAAGGAGGGTGCCCTCGGTCCAGGATGAGACAACGCCCTCATACTCCTGTGGATTAACCAGCCAGAATATACCTTCGCCAAAACCACACCATCCATGCTCTTTCCAGTATGCAAGTAACAACGCTGGAAGTTTTCCGTTATAGCGATCAATGCTGGAGGGGGGCACCTCTCGACGCGAAAAAGGCGCGCCTATATTGTCAAGGAATATGGAGAATACCTCATCCATTTGCGGTGCCTCTTATCGTTAGCACTTATGAAGTCTTACATTCATGTAAGTCGAGTGGGTGCCGAATTTCGGCGATTTTTCCGCAGCCTCTTTTATGCTGGCTAGTCTGTTTCGCCATTGAGCACCAATGCTGGAGTTGACCCAGAACGGGCCGGTGCCTTCATTGCCGCAGGTGCCTTCCCAGGCGAAGCGGATGCCATCGACGTAGTACTCGCCGATACGCGGCAAGCCCTCGACGAAGAACTCGGCAATGGAAGCCAGCCCCAGCGCACCGAGGATCCAGCCGCTGACCTTGAGGCCTATGGCCGCGCCCGCGCCGGCAAACGGAATGGTTCCGGCGCCGCCAGTGAATGCGCCAACCCCCGCTCCAAGCAGGCCGCCGGTAACGGTGCTGCCGATGACGATCATCGCCATCTGCTGCACAACCCTCAGCAGTTCGTCGACGATGCTGTTGATGTCGAGGTCGGCGAAGCGCTGGCGTAGCATGTTCGCCGCCTGCCATTCAGCCTGGTAGAAGGCTGTGCGGACAGCTTCGATCCGGCGCAGGTTGAGGCCCAGTGAGGCGACCTTTTCATTGAGGCTGGTGCGGAACTGGCCACCGCTTGGGTAGCCCACCATGGCGATGACACGGGACTCGATCTCGTGCCACGAGGGCACGAGGTAATCCAGGTACATGAGGTGTCTCCCTGACAACGTGTGCAGGGGGAAATCCCATCATGGATTCGGATCAGAGGTTTCTGGGTCAGTTGTAGGAAAAGGCGACTTCGTTTCTGTTGTGTTCGAGAAGCTCGGGAATTGGGTCCCGCCGTGAGCAGGCCCTGCTCCAGGCGCTGCTGCAGACCCCTGGGCGAGTGCTGTCCAGCGAGCAACTGAAAGACTGCGTGTATGGTTTCAGCGACGAAGTCGAGAGCAACGCCCTGAACGTGCACATCCACCACCTGCGGCGCAAGCTGGGTAACGGCATTGTCGAGACCGTGCGTGGCCTTGGCTACCGGCTGGGCCCGGCGCAGGCACCGCAAGAGGCCGCATCATGAGCCTGCGGGTACGCCTGAGCCTGATCCTCGGCAGTGCCTTCGTGATCATCTGGGCGCTGGCCGCGGCGTGGATGCTGCGTGACCTGCGCCAGCAGATGATGTTTTCCCTCGACCAGCGCCTGGTGGCGTCGGCGCGTATGGTCGCCGGGCTGATCGACCAACTGCCGCAGCCGCTGACCGCCAAGGGCGGGGAGGCGCATTTTTCTGCCGACCAGTTCAGCGTACCGGATGGCATGGCCTGCCAGGTCAGCTCGCTGCGTGGCGAGATCCTCGCCAGCAACCACAAGCACGATGGCGCCATGGACGACGAGCGTAGCGGGTTCCGTGACCAGACCATCGACGATGCGCTTTGGCGCACCTTTACCTACAAGCACGGCGACGTGCGCATCACCACGGCTGACCGGCACATGGAGCGCGAGGCGCTGAACCAGTCGATTCTGCTGGCGGCATCGGTGCCGGTACTGATGGCCCAGCTCGGCAGCCTGGGGCTGTTGTGGATCGGCCTTGGCAAGGGCCTGGAGCCGCTCAACCGCATGCGTGATGCCTTGCGCCGCAGGCGCGCGGACAGTGTCGAACCGCTGCAGGTGGCGGGCATGCCCAGCGAGTTGCAGCCGTTGCTGGAAACCCAGAACCAGCTGTTCCGGCGCATTGCCCGGACCCTCGAGCGTGAGCGGCGCCTGACCGACGATGCCGCGCATGAACTGCGCAGCCCGCTGACCGCGATCAAGACCCACCTGCAGGTGGCACGCATGACCGACGGCGCGGTGCGCGAGCAAGCGCTGGAGCATGCAGGATTGGCCAGGCTGGCAGACGCGTCCAGCATCAACGCCGTGACGAAGCCGTGCATCTCATCCGCCGCTTTTCACGGCCAATACTGTGTTTAGAAGTCAGAAAAGCTATAGGGTTCGAGGGTGGAGATCTGTGCAAGTAGTATTAAGTGCTCGACAGCTTTGACTTTTTCTAGGTGAGCAAAATCGCAGGGGCCACCGAATGCCAAGGCTGGAACGAAACCATACATCTCATCATGATTGAGTTTGCCTAATTTGTTATATGCAGGCTCGAATAAATCGCCAAAGTCGTTGGACTCCCGTTCGATCAATAGAAAGAAATCTTGCACCTCCTTGTCCATGTTGCCTGCATCAAGTTCATTCACTCTGCCGGAGTATTGTGAAGTGTGGGCTACGATGTCTAATGAAAAACCGGAGTTTTCTCCGTACAGATAGAGATCACCAAAGGCGCCCCGAGCGATGACATGATAGGTATCTCGCCCTTCGAGCGCAGTGCCCTCTATGAATGAGGCGGCTACGCCCTCGTAGTCTTGCGGATTGACCGTCCAGAATATTCCATCACCATATCCGCACCATCCGTGCTCGGCCCAGTATTCCAACAGTTTCTTCGGTAATTTACCGCTGTAGCGCTCGATGCTAGAAGGTGGCACCTCCTGCCTGAAAATCGGCTCGCCCATTTCTTCTATGAAGAGGGAGAAAAATTCGTCCATTG
Organism: Pseudomonas sp. CIP-10; assembly: GCF_020911845.1. Taxonomy (NCBI): domain Bacteria; kingdom Pseudomonadati; phylum Pseudomonadota; class Gammaproteobacteria; order Pseudomonadales; family Pseudomonadaceae; genus Pseudomonas; species Pseudomonas sp. CIP-10. The sequence continues at coordinate 1,825,104 of NZ_CP087160.1, forward strand.
TCGCGCTCCTTATCTTGTTAGCATTTGTGCAGTCTGACATTTAAAAAGCCTGATGCGCGGCCATCTTTGGCTTGCTCTTCGACTGATCTTGTCAGCTCTCCTACCCTGCTTCTCCATTGGGGACCTATAGTGGAATTTACTTGCCTATCCCCGAAGTCAGAGATGACATCCTTGCCGCCGGCGATTAGATCTGGATTGTGCAGCGCAGCAAGAGAGGACATCGTTTCCTTAGCCTGCATCGTTGAAATTTTTCTTGCTTCAATTGGGTTCATGTCCTTGGGCAGTTTTCTATAAGCTCTTTTCCTTAGGTCGTCATACAGTTTTTGTCTTGCTTTTCTCGCGGTTTTCGGATCTCGCTTTATGGGATTTGCAATATTTTCCAGGAACTCTTCAACCGTCAGCCGATTGAGTCCATCTTGTTGTCCCTTTAACTGCCGCTCAAACTCGCCATGCTTCGACGCTGGCAATTTATCCGCCTTGAAACACGCCACCGTATGCAACGGCATGCTACCGGGCTTCCCTGTGGGGTGCTCCTTGTCTTTTCCCGCCTGCCGATTCGGCTGAACTGGCTGCGGATCATCCATCGCCCCTTTGCGCCGCTCCGGCACCTGCAGATCCGGCCGTTTCTTCAACCCCTCTTCATGCTGGAGCATCCATTGCCCCAGCCGCGCGCCTTTGCGGCTGGCCGCCATTTCCTGGGCCAGCACCCGGGCATCGCCGCGCCCGCGGGTGAGGTACGACACGATCGCCCCCAACAACAGCACCACGACTTCCACATGGCCTTGGGCAATCTGATGCGTGGCCCGGGATATCGCATACGGGTCGTCCCGGCAGAACGGGCCGGTGCCTTCATTGCCGCAGGTGCCTTCCCAGGCGAAGCGGATGCCATCGACGTAGTACTCGCCGATACGCGGCAAGCCCTCGACGAAGAACTCGGCGATGGAAGCCAGCCCCAGCGCGCCAAGGATCCAGCCGCTGACCTTGAGGCCCATGACCGCGCCTGCACCAGCGAGCGGAATGGTTCCGGCGCCGCCGGCGAATGCGCCTACCGTCGCGCCAAGCAGGCCACCGGTAATGGTGCTGCCGGCGACGATCATCGCCATCTGCTGCACGACCCTCAGCAGTTCGTCGACGATGCTGTTGATGTCGAGGTCGGCGAAGCGCTGGCGCAGCATCTGCGCCGCCTGCCATTCAGCGTGGTAGAAGGCTGTGCGGACAGCTTCGATCCGGCGCAGGTTGAGGCCCAGTGAGGCGACCTCTTCATTGAGGCTGGTGCGGAACTGGCCACCGCTTTGATAGCCCACCATGGCGATGACACGTGACTCGATCTCGTGCCACGAGGGCGCGAGGTAATCCAGGTACATGAGGTGTCTCCCTGACAACGTGTGCAGGGGGAAATCCCATCATGGATTCGGATCAGAGGTTTCTGGGTCAGTTGTAGGAAAAGGCGACTTCGTTTCTGTTGTGTTCGAGAAGCTCGGGAATTGGGGTTGAGGCTGCGAGGGGCAGGGTGGCGACCCGCGCGGCGCTCGATCTCCCCCCAACCCTGCCCAAAAGGTCCATAATCCCCCCTTAATCCGCCCAAGGTGCAATACCAGCCACACCACTCCGGGAGCCCCACCATGCACGTTCTGCTCTGCGAGGACGACGACCTGATCGCCGCCGGCATCTGCGCCGGCCTCACCGCTCAGGGCTTGACCGTGGACCGGGTTGGCAACGCCGCCGCTGCGCGGGCGATGCTGCAGGCCGCGCAGTTCGACGTGATGATCCTCGACCTCGGCCTGCCCGACGAAGATGGCCTCAAGCTGCTGCGCCGCCTGCGCGAAAAAGGCGAGACCCTGCCGGTACTGGTGCTCACTGCCCGGGATGCCGTCACCGATCGTGTCGATGGCCTGCAGGCCGGTGCCGACGATTACCTGCTCAAGCCCTTCGATCTGCGCGAGCTGGCCGCACGCCTGCATACCTTGCTGCGGCGGGTGGCCGGGCGGGCGGTGAACGTGATCGAGCACGGCCCGCTGCGCTATGACCCGAGTAGCTGCGAGGCGACCCTGGCCGGCCAGCATGTCGACCTGTCCCGCCGTGAGCAGGCCCTGCTCCAGGCGCTGCTGCAGAACCCCGGGCGCGTGCTGTCCAGCGAGCAACTGAAGGACTGCGTATACGGCTTCAGCGACGAGGTCGAGAGCAACGCCCTGAATGTGCACATCCACCACCTGCGTCGCAAGCTGGGTAACGGCATTGTCGAGACCGTGCGTGGCCTGGGCTACCGGCTGGGCCCGGCGCAGGCACCGCAAGAGGCCGCATCATGAGCCTTCGGGTACGCCTGAGCCTGATCCTCGGCAGCGCCTTCGTGATCATCTGGGCGCTGGCCGCGGCGTGGATGCTGCGTGACCTGCGCCAGCAGATGATGTTTTCCCTCGACCAGCGCCTGGTGGCGTCGGCGCGTATGGTCGCCGGGTTGATCGACCAGTTGCCGCAGCCGCTGACCGCCAAGGGCGGGGAGGCGCATTTTTCTGCCGACCAGTTCAGCGTACCGGATGGCATGGCCTGCCAGGTCAGCTCGCTGCGTGGCGAGATCCTCGCCAGCAACCACAAGCACGATGGCGCCATGGACGACGAGCGCAGCGGGTTCCGTGACCAGACCATCGACGATGCGCTTTGGCGCACCTTTACCTACAACCACGGCGATGTGCGCATCACCACGGCCGACCGGCACATGGAGCGCGAGGCACTGAACCAGTCGATTCTGCTGGCGGCATCGGCGCCGGTATTGATGGCCCTGCTTGGCAGCCTGGGGCTGTTGTGGATCGGCCTTGGCAAGGGCCTGGAGCCGCTCAACCGCATGCGTGATGCCTTGCGCCGCAGGCGTGCGGACAGTGTCGAGCCGCTGCAGGTGGCGGGCATGCCCAGCGAGTTACAGCCGTTGCTGGAGACCCAGAACCAGCTGTTCCTGCGCATTGCTCAGACCCTCGAGCGTGAGCGGCGCCTGACCGACGATGCCGCGCATGAACTGCGCAGCCCGTTGACCGCGATCAAGACCCACCTGCAGGTGGCGCGCATGACCGACGGTGCAGTGCGCGAGCAGGCGCTGGAACATGCCGAGCAGGGCACCGACCGCATGCACCGCACGCTTGAGCAGTTGCTGATGCTGGCGCGGGTAGAAGGCAGCCTGTCGTTCGAGGATGGCGTGCAGTGCAGCGCCGAGCAGGTGGCGCGGCAGGCGATGCAGGATGCGGGCGGCGGCGACAACCGGCGTATCGTGCTGCGTCTGCCTGAGGAGGCTACGCAAATCTACCTGGGCATGCCGGCACCGTTGGCGGTGGCAGCACTGCGCAACCTGCTGGACAACGCCTTGCGTCATGGCGGTGATGAAGCTGTAGAGCTGGACGTGCAGATGGCAGACGGCCAAGTGGGCTTCATGGTGCGTGACCATGGGCCAGGGATTGCCGAAGCGGACCTGGAGCACCTGACCGAGCGCTTCTGGCGTAATGGGCAGAGTGGTGGTTGCGGATTGGGGCTGGCGATAGTGCAGGCAATCGTGCAGCGGTGTGCCGGTAGCCTGCGCTTTGACAGCCGTAGTGACGGCTTGCGGGTCTTGTTGCGGGTACCGGCGCGTCCGGTGCATTGATGTTTATTGCCTGTGCTGGCCTCTTCGCGGGTGAACCCGCTCCTACGGGGGTGCGGTCTGTGGGGCGGGTTTGTCTGTGCTGGCCTCTTCGCGGGTGAACCCGCTCTTACGGGCGGTGCGGTCCTTGTAGGAGCGGGTTTACCCGCGAAAGGGCCGGCACAGACAAAAATAAAATCCAGTAACAACCGCTAAATCCTCCCCCCACTCAAGCGTTTCCAAAGCGATAACCGCCCATCCGCTTGCTTGCGAGGATTCACCCATGTCCACCGCTTCCAGCCTTGCCCAGGTTGCACCGGCCAGCTTGCCGCAACCCTTGTACGAATTCACCGATTCGCCTTTGCTGCAACGCCAGCAACAGCAAGAGTCCAACGCCCGCAGCTACCCGCGGCGCATCCCGCTGGCGCTCAAGCGCGCCCGGGGCATCCATGTCGAAGACGTCGAAGGCCGCCAGTTCATCGACTGCCTGGCCGGCGCTGGCACCTTGGCGCTGGGTCATAATCACCCGGTCGTAGTCGAGGCAATCCAGCGCGTGCTGGCTGACGAACTGCCGCTGCATACACTCGACCTGACCACACCGGTCAAGGACCGTTTCGTCCAGGACCTGTTCGGCATCCTGCCCGAGGCGCTGCGTCGCGAGGCCAAGGTGCAGTTCTGCGGCCCAACCGGTACCGACGCCGTTGAAGCGGCGCTCAAACTGGTGCGTGGCGCAACCGGGCGCAGCACCGTGTTGGCCTTCCATGGCGCCTACCATGGCATGAGCCAGGGCGCGTTGAGTCTGATGGGTAGCCTTGGCCCCAAGCAGCCACTGGGTGCGTTGCTGAGCAGCGGCGTGCAGTTCATACCGTACCCCTACGACTACCGCTGCCCGTTCGGCCTGGGTGGTGAGGCCGGGGTCAAGGCCAACCTGCATTACCTGGAAAACCTGCTGCTCGATCCGGAAAGCGGCGTGCCGCTGCCCGCCGCCGTGATCCTCGAAGTGGTACAGGGTGAGGGCGGGGTAATTCCGGCCGACATCGAATGGCTCAAGGGCGTGCGGCGCATTACCGAGCAGGCGGGCGTGGCGTTGATCGTCGATGAGATCCAGAGCGGCTTCGCCCGTACCGGGCGCATGTTCGCCTTCGAGCACGCCGGCATCGTGCCCGATGTGGTCACCTTGTCCAAAGCCATCGGTGGCAGCCTGCCGCTGGCGGTAGTCGTCTATCGCGACTGGCTGGACACCTGGAAGCCGGGCGCCCATGCCGGTACCTTCCGTGGCAACCAGATGGCCATGGCGGCGGGTTCGGCGGTGATCCACTACCTGGTCGAGCATCGCCTGGCCGAGCATGCCGAGGCCATGGGGCTGCGCCTGCGTCAGCACTTGCAGCAATTACAACGTGACTATCCGCAATTGGGTGATGTGCGCGGGCGTGGCTTGATGCTTGGGGTCGAACTGGTGGAGCCGCAGGGCGAGCGGGATGCCTTGGGGTATCCACAGGCCAACCGAGAGCTGGCGGCCAAGGTGCAGCGCGAGTGCCTCAAGCGCGGGTTGATCCTGGAACTGGGCGGGCGGCATGGCGCGGTGGTGCGCTTCCTGCCGCCGTTGATCATCAGCGCTGAGCAGATCGATGACGTGGCGCAGCGCTTTGCAGAGGCGTTGATCGCGGCAGTCTGAACCATTGTCAGGGCCGCGTTGCGGCCCATCGCCTGCGCCAATGGCCCATCAAGACCAGGTTGCCGTCACGCCGGTTACCAGCCGCGTCCGGAGTCTACCCAGAAGTTCACGGACAGCGACGTGGACACTGACTCTACCTGGTGGAACCAGCCCTCGGGCAGGAACAGCAAGTCGCCGGCCTGCAATACCACACGCAGGAAGGGCACCTTGAGGGCTTCGGGGAAGCGCTCGTAGTCGGGGGCATCGGGGTTGAAATCGCAGCCGTCCAGGCCGCCCTTCGGGCTGGTTGACCAGGTGCCCAATGCGGCGCGATGGTGCGGTGCTGCCAGAATGAACGATTTCTGCCCCCAGACCTGGGCGAACAGGTTGTCGGTGTCATCCCGGTGCAGGGGTGTAAGGGTGCCTTTGGGACCGATCCAGATGCGCGGTGGAATGAAGCGCTGGCGATCGAAGTAGTCCGGGTAGCGGATCAGAGCCTGCAGCTTTTCCGGCACGATATTGTTGCCCATGTAGGCGGGCGGCTCGCCGGGCTTGGCCGGCTTGTCGAGCGAAGCGATGAAGTCGGCCATGGGGGTGGCGCGGAAGTCGCGGTCGGTAGAGAACGTCTTCTTCACGTAGTCACCATGCCGGGTGATGCCCTGCAGCTCGGCAAAGTGGGCCAGCGAAGCGTCACGGCCCATGGTGAACAGCGGCCAGTCGCCAAGGGCATCGCTCAGCACCACTGGCACGCCCGTTGAAAGGTGTTCATGGTGAAACCGCGACGGCGGCATTTCGGCCCGTGACAGGCGTTGTACCTCATACAGCACGGGTTGGGCTGCCGAGACCTCCTCGCTGTAGCGTCCTGGCGTGGGGTAGCGCTGGTTCATTGCTGCCTTGCTGGTGGTCGCGCCTTGCCGCGCGCTGCTGATAACCTGCGGCAGCAGGGTCGCCAGGCCCATGTTGCCGGTTATTTTCAGGCGTCCACTGGCGAAAAGCTCCTCTACGTCGACAGCGCCCGCCATGATGCCGAGGAAGTCATCTTGAGCCACTTCGATCATGACGTCCGGAGCCTCATGCCAGCCACCCCCCGTGCAGGGGTTGGCGCATACCTCGGACCAGTAGGCGAGTCCCTGGCCGAAGTCGAACTGGAACACGCCTTCGATGCCGACGGCATGGGCATTGACGAACAGTTTTTCGAGTATGCGCTGAAGGTCCACGGTAAGCCTCGTCGGTTGTCGTTGTGCAGGGTTGGCATGGGCGCGTGTGGCCGGGCCCGGGTTGTCAGGCGCGCGGGCGCTGGCGCAGTACGTCGACCAAGCGGTCGATTTCCGCTTCGGTATTCAGCAAACCCGGCGCAGTGCGCACCACTGGCCCGGCATCGCGCGAGACGGCGTCGACGATGACGCGTTGGCTAGTCAGGTACCTGGCCAGCGCGTCGGCATCCTGGCCTTTGCCGCGAAAGAAGGTGAAGCCCGCCGAATGGGTGCTGCTGCGCGGCGTCACCAGTTCGATGGCAGGCAGGCTTTCCAGCTGTTGCTTCAGGTAGTCGTTGAGGGCGTGGATGCGTGCCTGCACGGCAGCCTTGCCGGTTTGCAGGTGCAGTTCGAACGCCTTGCCCAGGGCCCAGCGGTGCTCGAAGGCGTGGTAGCCGCCCGGGCTCATGATGGTGGCGAAGTCTTCGTTTTCCGAGAAGGTGGCGATGCTCGGTTGCAGCTGCCCCAGTGCCGAGGATGCGGCGCAGATGATGCCTGTCCCGCGGGGGCCGAACATCCACTTGTGGGTCCCGGATATGAAGTAGTCGCAGTTCAGGTCGGCGAAGCGCATGTCCTCGACGCCAAAACCGTGAACCCCGTCGATGACATACAGGATATGGTCGCGTTCGTCCCTGTTCTGATTGACCTCGCGTACGAGCGCACCGATTTCGCCAACCGGCAGTTTCACCCCGCTGCCCGAATGTACCCAGGTCATGCCCAGCACGCGCGTTTGTGGGGAAATGGCGGCCCGCACGGTACCCAGCACCTGGTCGGTGCTCACCTGCCAGGGTTGCTCGAACAGGCGTAGCCTGCGTACCGGGTTGCCATCGCGGGCGCTGCGGTAGTTCATGGTCTGCCGTGCGGCGGAATGCTCGTGCACCGTGGTCAGGATTTCCTGGCCGGGCGCCAGCTTGATGCCGCCATAAATCAAACCCAGGCCCTCGGTAGTGCTGCCCGTCAGGGCAATCTGGCGTGGCGCCACCTCCAGGTAGCGTGCCGCCCATTGGCGTACCTCAGCCTCGTGCTTCCACTCCGACTGGGCATCCCAGTCGACCATCAGCGCCGGGTGACGGTCGAAACGTGCACGCAGGGCCTCGATGGCTTCGCGTACCGGCCTTGGATGAGAGGTGATCAGGAAGTTGGCGAAGTGCGCATAGTTTGGGTCGAGTTCGAACAGGCGGCGAAAATCGGCCCATCGTTGGTTGCCGGCGCTCGGTATCGGCGTGGCGGCCTCGGCAACGGGTAGCAGATGGCTGGCGAGGGGCAGGCCGGCGGCGAGGATGCCGGCCCTTTTGAGAAAATTGCGGCGGTCGTTCATAAAGGTGCCCAATGGCTTAGCGCAGTGAAGTGTCGGTACCGCGGGCGGCGCTCTGTACCTGTGCCCAGACGCGCAGGAAGTTGCCACCCCAAAGCTTGGCGATGTCGGCTTCGGAGTAGCCGCGGGTAAGGAGTTCGGCCGTTACGTTGCGTGCTTGGCTGGCGTCGTGCCAGCCGTCGATGCCGCCGCCTTCGTTGAAGTCCGAGCTGATGCCTACGTGGTCTATGCCGAGCTTGCGCACGGTGTAATCGATGGCATCACCGTAGTCCTTCAGGGTCGCTGGCGGCTCCTGTTCGAGGATTGCATAGAGTTCGTTGGCATATTGCCCGACCTTCTGCTCGGGCCAGCCGGCTATGATCGGGTCGCCAGGCATCAGCGCGTAGTTCAGGTCAGCCAGTGGCGGCAGCGCGTAGCGGGCACGCAAGGCATTGAGCTTTTCCTGGGTCTGCGCGCTGAGCGGCTTGAGGTAGCTGGAGAACGCGACCAGTTGCACGACCCCGCCGCTTTCCTTGATCAACTGCATTTCCTTGTCGGACAGGTTGCGGTTGATATCGACCATGGCCCGTGGTGCCGAGTGCGACGCCACCACCGGAGTACGGCTGAGCTGAATGACCTGGTTCAGCGCCTTGCTGGACATCTGCGAGACATCGATGATCACACCCAGGTCATTGAGCCGTTGTACGGCGCGCTTGCCGATGGGGGACAGACCCTCGAGTGCATCGACAGTGTCATTGAAGAACGGCAAGGGGCGAGACGAGTCGGCCCAGCTGTTGTTGCCGACGTAGCTGAAGCCGAACATGCGCACCCCGCGTGCCGCCCAGCGGTCGAGCTGGTCGATATCGTCCCCCAGCGCATACGCATTGAGCATGCTCAGGAACACCGCGAACTTGCCTTCGCCGTGCAAGCGCCGCATGTCCTGTGGGGTGTAGGCGATGGCGACGCGTTCGGGGAAGTCGCGCACCATTGCGGTGATGGCGTTGTAGCGCACTTCCTGGGTGTGGCGGGCGGCCTCGACGAAACCTGGCGTGGGGCGATGCGGGCTGTTTGCGCCCGTCCAGGATTCGGGCCAGGCAAAGATGGTCAGCGCCGCGCCAGACAACCGCCCTTGGGCAGCCTTGGCCAGGTCGAAGCGGCCCGGTCCGTCCTTGTCGGCTTCGCTGCCTTCGTTGCCGAAGTCCAGCGGCAAGGTGACATGGCTGTCGAACGAGATGATGCGTTCCTGCAAGTCGTTGGCTTGACGAACGACTTCCCGGGAGTAGCCGCCAGGGGCCGTGAAATGGTACCAGGCAGCCAGACCGGCACCCGCGGCGACTGCCGCAGCCAGGCTGATGTACAGGGCTTTTTTCCAGCGTGGTGTCGTCATCTTGGTCTCGGTAGGTTCGCCGTCGAGGGAGGGCACAGAGGCCGTCGCTACCTGGGGTGAACGAGTCGACACGGAGGAAATTTAGCCGCCCCGGCCGCGGCGTTAAATTTCAGTGCAGGTACAACGTTCTAGCCTTGGACGGGCCGTGCTCCATGGCCGCAATGAAGGCGCAGGTAGTTGCAATGACGATTTCTCGACGCGGGTTCATCGCTGCTGTGGCATTGACGGGCGTAGCGGTACCCGGAGCGCTGTATATGCAGCGCCAGCGGGATGCCGAGGCGTTTGCGGAAACGCCTGGCGAGGCTGTTGTCGAGTTGGCCGATACCCGCCTGCAGCAGCTGGGCGACACCCTGCGGGGCATCTGGCGCTGGACTGCACATGGCAAGGATGCCCAACTGCTGGGTTTGCCCGACGGGGAGCTGGAATTGTTTCTGGATGTCGCCAGCAATGGCCGGGGGCTGCGAGGTTACCTGGACACCGCCGAACGCCTGCGCAGTGAGCAGGAACCCCGTTATCGGGTCATGGGTGACTTGCTGACGGACAAGCCCGGGATGTTGCGCTGGCGGCTGTTTTCAACCGAGCCCGGTGCAGGGCAGGCGCGCTATGAATGCCATGTGGTGCTCGATGAGGTCTGGGGCGCCTATGGCAATGCCGGGCCGGCAACGCTCAATGGTCGTATCTCGGCCCTGGACCGCGCCCTGTCTCTGCCTGTTCTGGACAATGGCTTCCTGGCCTTGAAGCGGCCTTTCCCGGAGGCTCGCGAACGTACGCCGCTGTCGCCACAGCTGCTGGCGTGGCTCATTTCGCCGGAGCATCGGCTGTTCCACCAGCTATGGCACGCATCGCGGGACAAGTGGCACAAGCTGGAAGAGGACAAGCAATCCGCCCTGCGTGGCTTGGGCTGGCAACCCGGGCCGCGTGGCCAGGAGCGTGATGCGCGTGGCCGGCACAAGGATCGCAACGGTTCCGGAGAGGACTTCCTGTTCATGCACCGGCACATGCTCGGCAGTGCCAGGGCCCTGCAGGACCTGCCTTCGTGGACGCGGTTCCCGCTGCCTCAGCCGGAGCTCGAGCGTGACCGCATCGGTTTTGCCCGTTACTTCGACAACCACGACGGCAATGCCTTGCCACCGACCTGGCTGGCCCATGACGACCAGGAGTACACCCAGTGGGTACGCGACATCAAAAGCCCGGATACCTTCCACGGCAACTTTCAGGTCTGGGAGTCGCGCTACAGTGATCCGGAATATCTGAGCAAGCTGACCTTGGGGCAGTTCGGCTCAGAACTGGAGCTGGGCCTGCATGACTGGTTGCACATGCGTTGGGCGGCGGTGCCGCGCGACCCGTCCAACGGTATGCCGGTGCCTGCTGCACGTACCCCGGGTGATTTCGCTGAGCGCTGGTTCGAAGCACGCAACGATTTTCTCGGCGACCCGTTCTCGTCACATGTAAACCCGGTGTTCTGGCATTTTCATGGCTGGATCGACGACCGAGTCGACGATTGGTTCCGAGCCCATGAGCGGGTCCACCCGGGTGAGATCCGCCGCTTGCAGGTGAACGGCGTGCCCTGGTTCGCACCCGGGCGTTGGGTGGCGGTGGCTGACCCGTGGCTGGGTCCCGATACCCATGGCTGTTCGACGGTGCCGGGCTTGCGGCCCGGTCGAAGCGTCGAAATGGACCCGGAAACCATGAAGCTGGCGTTGCGCATCATTTATGGCAACGAAGACCTCTTTGCCCGGCTGCAACCACGGGTGCCGCAGCGCCCCTGGTATGCCCGCAATCTCAAGGTTGTACGGGCGTCGGATTGACGGTAAGCACAGCGCAGGTGTGCGTTGCTGAGAATCATTATATTTTGTAAGATCGCACGCTGATATCACTCAGTTCTGCATCTGCCCCAGCGTGGGTGTGCAGACGATTCCAGGTGTGTTTGTGGAACGTTACTATCGTGAGTTGGTGAGTTTCCTGTCCGCGCGCTTGGGTAACCGTCAGGCGGCAGAGGATGTTGCCCACGATGCCTACCTGCGGGTACTGGAGCGAACGGACAACGGGCAGATCGAGCATCCGCGCGCATTCCTGTACCGTATCGCCCTGAACCTGGTGATCGACCGTCATCGTCGCCATCTGGTGCGTCAGGCCGAACCGCTTGAGATACTCGACAGTGATGAGGGCGGGCATGTGCCGGCGCTGGCGCAGGAACTGCAGCTCAACCAACGCCTGGCCCTCATGCAGCGGGCGCTTGACGAACTGACCGGCCCCTGCCGCGAATGCTTCCTGCTGCGCAAGATCGAAGGCCTTTCACATCTGCAGATCGCCGAGCGGCTGGGCATCTCCCGCAGCCTGGTGGAAAAGCACATCGTCAATGCCATGAAGCACTGCCGGGTGCGCATGCGGCAATGGGAATCCTGATTGCCAGGTTAAAGGCAAATGCAAATTCCGTCAGTCAATCACTTGATTTATGCGGCTTTCCCGACTTCTATCAAAGAAGACCGTTGCCGGGCATGGCCTTGGCATTAGCCGTTATTGGCGCAGTATGGTCATGGAGCGTGCCCATTACCCAATGGCCTAGGTCCGACCATGGTAAACAAGACCCTGCGCATTCTCATCGCCGATACACACCCGTGCCAGCGCCTGCAGCTGGAGCGGTTGCTCAATGGTTTGGGCTATTACCGGATAGCCCCAGTGGCCAGCTTCGAGGAGCTGCAGCGCCTGGTGCAGTGCGCCTTGCAGCCCTTTCACCTGTTGCTGGGCAATATCGAGCTGGCCAGCCATTGTGGCGTCGATCTAGAGCGCTTCTGCCGTGTCAGCACACAGATCCAGCATGCACTGCTTTACCATTCCAGCCAGTTGAAAGTGCCAGCAGTGCCGCAGGCCGAGCGCCAGGCGGTCAGCCTGAGCCTGCCTCAGGCGCCCGATAACGAGGCGCTGGAGACGTTCATGGCAATCATCGACGCACCGATGGTGGTCGGCAGACTACCGCTGCCGGGCACCCTGCCGGCCAGTACAGCGCGGCCACGGCCGCGAGCCAACTTTGCGCATACGGTGTTCAACCGCTAGCGGTACCACCGGCGGGGCAATCGGGCAGCTATTTGTTATGCTCTTGCCCTTTGCCGATCTGCGGACCCTGCCATGACTGCCATCGATACCGCTCGCCCGCCCCGGTTCAGCCGCGGCGACCATCGGACCCTGGGCCTGGCGGCGCTGGGTGGCGCGCTGGAAATCTACGACTTCATCATTTTCGTGTTCTTCGCGCTGACCCTCAGCCAGCTGTTCTTCCCGCCCGAGATGCCCGAATGGCTGCGCTTGCTGCAAAGCTTCGGAATCTTCGTCACCGGCTATCTGGCGCGGCCGCTGGGCGGCATCCTGATGGCGCACTTCGCCGACCACCTGGGGCGCAAGCGGGTATTCAGCCTGAGCATCCTGATGATGGCCCTGCCGTGTCTGCTGATCGGGGTGATGCCGACCTATGCCGACATCGGCTATGCCGCCCCGCTGATCCTGTTGGCCTTGCGCATCCTCCAGGGGGCTGCCGTAGGCGGTGAAGTGCCAAGCGCCTGGACGTTCGTTGCCGAGCACGCGCCCAACGGGCGGCGCGGTTATGCCCTGGGCTTTCTGCAGGCCGGGCTGACTTTCGGCTACCTGCTGGGGGCGCTAACCGCCACCTTGCTGGCGCAACTGTTCACCCCGCAGGAAATCCTCGATTACGCCTGGCGCTACCCGTTCCTGTTGGGTGGGGTGTTCGGTGTGGTGGGTGTGTGGCTGCGCCGCTGGCTCAGTGAAACACCGGTGTTCCTCGCCCTGCGCGCGCGCCAGGAGCAACCTGTGAGTTTTCCGCTGCGGCGAGTGCTGGGTGAACACCGCCGGGCATTGATCCCTGCCGCGTTGCTGACCTGTGTGCTGACCTCGGCGGTGGTGGTGCTGGTGGTGATCACGCCGACGGTGATGCAGCAGCGCTTCGGCATGACTGCTGGGCATACCTTCGCCCTCAGCAGTGTGGGCATCGTCTTCCTCAACATGGGCTGCGTGCTGGCCGGGCTGCTGGTCGACCGTGTGGGTGCCTGGCGCGCGCTGATGCTGTATAGCCTGTTGCTGCCGCTGGGTATTGGCGCGTTGTACGCCAGCCTGGTGGGGCAGTGGGGCATGACCTGGCTGGCCTATGCGCTGGCGGGGTTGAGCTGTGGCGTGGTGGGGGTGGTGCCCTCGGTGATGGTGGGGCTGTTCCCGGCGCAGATCCGCGTATCGGGCATTTCCTTCACCTACAACGTAGCCTACGCAGTGTGGGCCAGTACCACGCCGCTGGCACTGATTGCGCTGATGCCGTGGAGCCCGTGGGTGTGTGTCGGGTTTTGTCTGATCATGGGCGCGGTGGGGCTGCTGACGGCCTTGTATTTCGGGCGTCGTGAGCCATTGGTGTTTGCGGCGGAGCCGATGCCGGTCATGTGTGGCGACAAATGATCGGGTAACGCGCATGGGGCATTGAGTCATCCTTCCGGGCGGGGGTTATTGGAATAACCTATTGGCCAGATTTAACCTGGAAGGTTAATTTCTCATGGAAAAGAGAACGCCTCACTGCCCTTTGCATCGGCTGCAAGTGCTATTGAGCCAAGGGAAGGTACGTACCACCCAGGCGGCGACCCTGGGAGCGCGGTCGCTTGGGCTAGGTCCCTATGACATGTTGGATGTTGTCCGCGGGCTATCGCCAGGTGACTTCCATAAAAGTATGACGAGCTACAACGATCATCGTATTTGGCAGGATGTCTATCGGGCGCAAACCGCCGTAGGCAGGGTTTACCTCAAGCTGACGGTGGTCGACGATCTGCTCATCCTATCTTTCAAGGAGCTTTGAAATGAAATGTCCCCTATGTGGAGGAGCGGAGTTGGTTGCGCAGTCGCGAGACATGCCGTATCGCTACAAAGGTGAGGCGACCGTCATCCCGGACATCTTTGGTGACTACTGCCCGACGTGTGGCGAGGCGGTACTGGGTATGGACGAGGCCCAGCGTATGAGTGATCTGATGACGGCGTTTGAGCGCAAGGTCAATGCCGCCGTTGTCGATCCCGGCTTCATTGCTGCCATGCGCAGAAAGTTCGACCTCGACCAGCGTGAAGCGGGGGAAATCTTCGGTGGTGGGGTCAATGCGTTCTCCCGTTATGAAAACGGCAAGACCACCCCGCCAGTGGCGTTGGTGAAACTGCTCAAGCTGCTGGATCGCCATCCAGAACTCTTTGAGGAAGTGCGTACTGATAATGGCAGCCAACAAAAAGCCCCCGGCTCATGAGAACCGGGGGCTTTTTGTTGCCGCAAGGGCAGGGGCCTTACATGTTCGGGTAGTTCGGCCCGCCAGCACCTTCAGGGGTGACCCAGGTGATGTTCTGGGCCGGGTCCTTGATGTCGCAGGTCTTGCAGTGCACGCAGTTCTGCGCGTTGATCTGGAAACGCTTGTTGCCGTCTTCCTGGGTGACCACTTCGTACACACCTGCCGGGCAGTAGCGCTGGGCAGGCTCGTCGTACAGCGGCAGGTTGCTGGCGATCGGTACGCTCGGATCGGTCAGCTTCAGGTGGCAGGGTTGTTCCTCTTCGTGGTTGGTGCTGGAGAGGAATACCGAGCTGAGCTTGTCGAAGCTGAGCTTGCCGTCCGGTTTCGGGTAGTCGATCTTTTTCGAGTCGGCGGCCAGCTTGAGGCAGGCATAGTCCGGCTTGGTGTCGTGCAGGGTGAACGGCAGCTTGCCACCGAACCAGTTCTGGTCGACATAGTTGAACGCCGCGCCCAGCAGCGGGCCGAACTTGTGCATGGCCGGGCCGAAGTTGCGGCTGGCGAACAGTTCTTCGTACAGCCAGCTGGCCTTGAAGGCGCTGACATAGCTGTTCAATTGATCGCCGCCTTCGCTACCGGCGATCAATGCGTCGGCCACTGCTTCGGCAGCAAGCATGCCGGACTTCATCGCGGTGTGGCTGCCCTTGATCTTGGCCACGTTCATGGTGCCCAGGTCGCAACCGATCAGCGCGCCACCATTGAAGACCATTTTCGGCAGCGAGTTGATGCCGCCCTTGGCCAAGGCGCGGGCGCCGTAGCTGATGCGCTTGCCGCCTTCGAGGTACTGGCTGATCACCGGGTGGTGCTTGAGGCGCTGGAATTCGTCGAACGGCGACAGGTAGGGGTTGGCGTAGGACAGGTCGACGATGAGGCCGACCACCACCTGGTTGTTTTCCAGGTGATAGAGGAACGAGCCACCGGTGTTTTCCTTGGCCACCACGTCCAGCGGCCAGCCGGCGGTGTGCACCACCAGGCCCTGTTCGTGCTTGGCCGGGTCGATTTCCCAGATTTCCTTCAGACCGATGCCGTAGTGCTGGACGTCGGACTCGCTGTCGAGGTTGAAGCGCTTGATCAGTTGCTTGCCAATATGGCCACGGCAGCCTTCGGCGAACAGGGTGTACTTGGCGCGCAGCTCCATGCCCGGGGTGTACAGGCCGTCCTTGGGGTTGCCTTCACGGTCGACACCGAGGTCGCCGGTGACGATGCCGCGGACCACGCCGTTGTCGTCGAACAGCGCTTCCTGAGCGGCGAAGCCCGGGTAGATCTCTACACCAAGGTTTTCGGCCTGCTGGGCCAGCCAGCGGCACAGGTTGCCCAGCGAGATGATGTAGTTGCCATGGTTGTGCATGGTCTTGGGCACGAACAGGTCAGGCACCTTGGTCGCGCTGCCGGCATCCTTGAGCACGTAAATGTCGTCGCGCTTCACTTCGGTGTTCAGCGGTGCACCGAGTGCTTTCCAGTCGGGGAACAGCTCGTTCAGGGCGCGGGGCTCGAACACTGCGCCAGAGAGGATGTGGGCGCCGACTTCAGAGCCTTTCTCCACCACGCAGACGCTGATTTCGCTACCGGCTTCGGCGGCCTTCTGCTTCAGGCGGCAGGCGGCGGACAGGCCCGCCGGGCCGGCGCCGACGATGACCACGTCGAATTCCATGTATTCGCGTTCCACTGGTTCTCTCCTACTCATCAAGGCTCGTGCTGTTGCTTTGTCTTATGGGTGCGGGGCATTCGCAGCGGTTCTACGCAACGGCGGAACTGTAGCTGGGCAAATGACGGACTACACCGTTTTGTCTTGGCCGCGCATTATATCTACACCACTTGGCGGGTCCAATACAAACGTTTGTTTGAATTTGCCGCAGGCCAGTAAAATCACAGGAACGCGGCTGGAGGGTGACCGATTTGCCGTATTGACCGGAATGGGTGTTACGGTCAAGATACGAGCGGTTTTACGTTCGCCGTAGGCTTGCAGCCGGGCGCAGGTACACCTCTAAAGACCAGGTGTGGAGCAGGGTTTTGCGGGCTTAGGCCGGTTTGTAGTGGAGTTTACACGCCACGACAGGAAATGACCCGTGAGGATTTGTCGCAAGAGTCCGAACAAGACTGTTTGGTCACTGTGAAGTTGCTGCCTCCCGATACGTCTTTAGAGGTGCCCTTGTACCCACGCGCATCGCTGGGCTCTGCCCCAGGCGACTATCTATTCACCGGAGAGTAACGAGGAATCCATGAAGGTTCTTGTAGCTGTCAAACGAGTGGTCGACTACAACGTCAAGGTTCGCGTCAAAGCGGACAACTCCGGCGTCGACCTTGCTAACGTCAAGATGTCCATGAACCCCTTCTGCGAAATCGCCGTGGAAGAAGCCGTACGCCTGAAGGAAAAAGGCGTTGCGACCGAGATCGTCGTGGTTTCCGTCGGCCCGACCACCGCCCAGGAGCAACTGCGTACTGCCCTGGCCCTGGGTGCCGACCGTGCCATCCTGGTAGAAGCCGCTGACGAACTGAACTCCCTGGCCGTGGCCAAGGCGCTGAAGGCCGTTGTCGACAAGGAGCAGCCGCAGCTGGTCATTCTCGGCAAGCAGGCCATCGACAGTGACAACAACCAGACCGGCCAGATGCTGGCCGCCCTGACTGGCTTCGCCCAGGGTACCTTTGCGTCCAAGGTCGAAGTCGCTGGCGACAAGCTGAATGTCACCCGTGAAATCGATGGCGGCCTGCAGACCGTTGCACTGAACCTGCCCGCGATCGTCACCACCGACCTGCGCCTGAACGAGCCACGCTACGCGTCGCTGCCGAACATCATGAAGGCCAAGAAGAAGCCGCTGGAGACCGTCAAGCCTGACGATCTGGGCGTTTCCCTCGCCTCCACCAACAAGACCCTGAAAGTCGAAGCCCCGGCTGCCCGCAGCGCAGGCATCAAGGTCAAATCGGTGGCCGAACTGGTCGAGAAGCTGAAGAACGAAGCGAAGGTAATCTAAATGACTATCCTGGTTGTCGCTGAATACGAGAACGGTGCCGTAGCCCCGGCCACCCTGAACACTGTCGCCGCAGCCGCCAAGATCGGTGGTGATGTGCACGTGCTGGTCGCAGGCCAGAACGTCGGTGGCGTTGCTGAAGCCGCTGCCAAAATCTCTGGTGTTGCCAAGGTGCTGGTGGCTGATAACGCCGCCTACGCCCACGTCCTGCCGGAAAACGTCGCGCCGCTGATCGTCGAGCTGGCCAAGGGTTACAGCCACGTGCTGGCCCCGGCTACCACCAATGGCAAGAACATCCTGCCGCGCGTTGCCGCGCTGCTGGACGTGGACCAGATCTCCGAGATCATCTCGGTCGAGTCCGCCGACACCTTCAAGCGCCCGATCTACGCGGGTAACGCCATTGCCACCGTGCAATCGAGCGCGGCCATCAAGGTGATCACCGTGCGTACCACCGGCTTCGACGCCGTGGCCGCCGAAGGTGGTTCGGCTGCCGTCGAGGCTGTTGGCGCTGCGCACAACGCCGGTATTTCGGCTTTCGTTGGCGAAGAGCTGGCCAAGTCCGACCGCCCAGAGCTGACCGCAGCCAAGATCGTCGTTTCCGGCGGCCGTGGCATGGGCAACGGTGACAACTTCAAACACCTGTACAGCCTGGCCGACAAGCTCGGCGCCGCCGTCGGTGCTTCGCGCGCCGCGGTCGACGCAGGCTTTGTGCCAAACGACATGCAGGTCGGCCAGACCGGCAAGATCGTTGCGCCACAGCTGTACATCGCCGTCGGTATCTCCGGCGCGATCCAGCACCTGGCCGGCATGAAAGACTCCAAAGTGATCGTGGCGATCAACAAGGACGAAGAAGCGCCGATCTTCCAGGTGGCCGACTACGGCCTGGTCGCTGACCTGTTCGAAGCGGTTCCGGAGCTGGAAAAGCTGGTCTGATCCGCCTGCTTCACTTATAAAGAACCCGGCCCTCGTTTTGAGGGTCGGGTTTTTTTATGGCTTGAGGGGTGAGGGATGACGTTGCGCGGAACGGGCAGGATGCTGGCATGTGTGGCGCTGTTGGTGTCACCACTGGCCATGGCCGCAGGCAAGTGCGAGCGCTTGGTGGCGACCGGCAGCCCTGATGCGCCGCCCTATTCGTGGCAAGACCCGAAAGATCCGAAGCACCTGATCGGCGCCAACGTTGACCTGTTGCGCCAGGTGGCAGGAGAGCTGGGTGTGAAGGTCGAGGTGCTGAGTGCCGGTCGCCGTGATCAGGCGCTGGAAGAGGTGCGCAGTGGGCGCATGGACCTGCTGCTCGACACCCCCATGCAGGTGGAGCAACTGACCGCGCTGGACTACATCCATCCGCCGTTGCAGCTCAATGAGTACCTGGTGTGGACCCGCCATGATGCAGCGGTGACCTTTGATGGCCCGGCCGACCTGGCCAGGTACCAGGGCAGTTTGTCCGAGCGTGCGCGCCTGACCCCGGCCTTTACTGCGTTCGCCAAGGCCCAGCTCAAGCTGGTGCCGGCGCAGAACCTGACCCAGGCGTTCCAGAAACTGGTACTCGGCCAGGTGGATTATGTGCTGGCTGGCCGTTACTCCGGTATGGCCATGGCCCAGAGCCTGGGCATGAGCAATGACCTGATAGCCCGCGGCTTGCCGGTGGACAGGCCGGGCCTGTACCTGGCGCTGTCGCACAACTCGGCGTGCAATGACAGCTGGTTGCGTGGGCAATTGGCAAAAAAACTGACAGAATTGCCGATCTCTGGTGCATCCGAAGCTGTGCTGCAACGTAATGTCGAGCGCTGGAAAGCGCAGATGCAGGTACCGGCGGACGCCCCCAAACACTAGGAAGATTGCGTGAGAACCCAACCACTAATCCTTGCCCTGGCCGTGCTCGGCCTGGCTGGCTGCGCCAATGACCCGGCCCCTGAAGAGCAGATGCGCATTTCCGAACAGGCACTGGACCAGGCCAAGGCCGTCGGCGCCACTGAGCAGGTCGAAACGCTGAAACTGGCTGAAGACAAGCTGGCCCGCGCCAAGGCCAACATGCTTACCCAGGACTACCGCGATGCGCGCATGCGCGCTGAGCAAGCCGAGCTGGATGCGCGCCTGGCCGAGGCCCAGGTGCTGAACCAGAAGAGCGAAGAGCAGCTGCAGGTGCTGCAGTCGCGGGTCAAGCGCTTGCGCAAGCAACTGGAGGTGCAGCCATGATCCGTCGTACGCCTTTGGCTGCACTGGCATTGTTGGCGCTGACGGCAGGTTTGCAAGGTTGTGCCAGCCAGCGCAGCAGTGCCGCGCTGGATGAGGCCACCGTCGCCTTCCAGGGGGTCAAAGATGATTCCGATGTGCTGCGCAGCGCGCCGCGTGACGTGATTCGGGCGGGTGAGTCGCTGGCTCGCGCCGAGCGCTTGTCCAGTTACATCGGCACCGGTTCTGATGTGCGGCATTATGCTTACCTCAGCCAGCGCTACAGCGAGATTGCCCGCGAGCATGCCAAGCTGGCGCTGAACCAGGAGCGCCAGGCCAAGCTCGACCTGGAGCGCCAGCGCCTGCAGTTGGCCTTGCGTGAGGCCAAGCTGGCCAGCGTGCAGCAGCAGGGCAAGTGGGTCGAGTCGCAGATTGCTGCGTTGGCTTCGGAGCAGACCGACCGTGGCTTGGTGATGACCTTGGGCGATGTGCTGTTCGATACCGGCAGTGCCGACCTGAAGAACTCGGCCAGCCGGACTGTGCTCAAGCTGGTGCAGTTCCTGCAGCTCAACCCGCGCCGGGTAGTGCGTATCGAGGGCTATACCGACAGTACTGGCGCGGGCGAGGAGAATCTCAAGCTGTCGCGCGACAGGGCGCAGTCCGTGGCCGACATGCTTGTGGACCTGGGCATCGATGAAAAGCGCCTGCAGGTTGAGGGCTATGGCGACCAGTACCCGATCGAGGCCAATGCTTCGGAGCGGGGCAGGGCGCAAAACCGACGAGTGGAGATCGTATTCTCCGATGACAAGGGTCGGCTCGCGCCAGCGCGCTGAGTCTTGTCGAAACGGGCCGCTTTGCGGCCCGTTTTATGTCGGTTTAATCGTTTCGATAGCGGTCACGCTGTTGTATTGTCGACTATGTTGCAATCTGTCCCAGTACACTTTGCAACTGTTACGGTATTCTCTACCGTCAGTGACCCGTACAAGAATAACGAGCATGTCGACATGACCAACCTGCTGCTGTACCAGCGTATCGCCCAGCAACTGGCCGATGATATCCGTCGCGGTGTCTACCAGCCAGGCGAGCGGGTACCTTCCGTGCGCAAGATGAGCGCCCAGCTCAACGTCAGCCATGCCACGGTGTTGCAGGCCTATGCCAATCTTGAGGACCAAGGGCTTATCCGGGCGCGGCCGCAGTCTGGCTATTACGTGCACCAGACCCCTGCCTTGACCGCGCAAACCCCGGACATCGCCCGGGTGGAACGCCCCGGCCTGGTCACGCGCGCCAGCATCATCCAGCAGGTGCTGACTGAGGCGCGCCGCGATGGTGTGTTCCCGTTTGGCGCTGCAGTGCCGCATGTCGACTACCTGCCAGTGCGCGCCCTGCATCAGCAAATCGCCAAGGTGACGCGCTTCCACAGCCCGCGCGCCTTCAGCTACATGTTCAGCCCCGGTTTCGAGCCGCTGCGCCGACAGATTGCCATACGCATGCGCGATGCCGGCGTGCTGGTCGACCCGCGCGAAGTGATCGTGACCCATGGGTGTGTCGATGCCCTGCAGATGTCTCTGCGGGTGCTCACCCGCCCAGGTGACCTGATCGCCGCTGAGTCGCCGACCTATTACGGCTTGCTGCAGCTGGCTGACCTGCTGGGTTTGAAAGTGATCGAAATCCCCAGTGACCCGTCCACCGGTATCAGCCTCGAAGCCTTGCAACTGGCGGCTAACCAATGGTCGATCAAGGCGCTGGTGCTCACTGCGCGCTTGAGCAACCCGCTGGGCGGCACCGTTCCCGAAGAGCGGCAAAAGCAATTGCTGCGCCTGGCCTCGGACTTCGATATCCAGATCATCGAGGATGACATCTACGGTGAGCTGATGTTCGAGCAGGGCAAGACCAAGGCGCTGAAGGCGTTCGACCGGCTGGACCGGGTAATCTACTGTTCGAGCTTCTCCAAGACCCTGTCCCCTGGCGTGCGGGTGGGCTGGATGATCGCCGGGCGTTACCAGGACGAGATTCAGCGCCTGCAGACGTTTACCACCCACTCGGCCTGTAGCGTGACGCAGATGGGCGTGGCAGCCTACCTGGAGAATGGCGGCTACGACCGGCATCTGCGCTACATACGCCAGGAATATCGCAAGAACCTCAGTGCCTATCAGTTGGCAGTGCAGCAGCACTTCCCCGAGGGTACCCAGATGACCCGGCCGACAGGCGGCTTCATTCTCTGGGTGAGCCTGCCGGGTCGGGTCAATACCCAGGAGCTGCATGTGCGTGCGCTGGAGCAGGGCATCAGCATTGCGCCAGGACTTATATTCAGTAACACAGAGCAGTTCAACCACTGTGTCCGACTCAACTGCGGCATACCTTGGAATAAGGAGGCCGAGCGGGCTGTGATTACGCTCGGTTTGCTGGCGCAGCAGTTGTGCAGGGAGACTGCGGTTACGCTTTTGTAAGGCTTGCAAGCTGCCTATGGAACAGGGAGCATACGCATTTTTCCTGCCAGTCTGTCCATTTGCCATGAACGTTTTGCGCTGCTTTGTTCTGATCGTGTGCCTTTTGCCGTTTTGCTGCCCGGTCGCCCCTGCCTTGGCTGCGCAACCGGCAAACGAGGTTCAGGCGGCTCAGGGTAAGCACGTGCCAAAAAAGGCGACAGCCAAGCCCGCGCACAAGCCGGTCAGCAAAGCGGTTGCCAAGCCATTGCCCAAGACAGGGCTGGACCTTAGCTTGCCCGTCGAGATGGTCAACAACCTTGAGCCGAATGTGGGCACGCTTTCCCCAATCCAGCGGCGCAAACCTTTGTTGCCGCCCATGTTCACAGAAAAGCCAGAGACCAATGACAGCCCGTTCCAGCTCAATGGCCGGCTGATCAACAACGAAATGCAGCTGCAACTGCGCAATGATAGCCGTCGTGAGGTGGAGGGCGCTGCCATCGATTTCGAGTATCGCCAATAGGCGAGAACTGACTGCTGGGTCACAGCAGATTTCATCGTGCCAGCAATTTCAAACGACTGTTTGAGCGGTTACTATCCAGGGACGTTCGTCCCGTTTTGTTCCAGGGAGTCCTGATTTTGGTGAATAGCCATGAAATGCCGTGAGGGCTGTGGTGCCTGCTGCATCGCCCCGTCCATCACTTCTGCGATGCCGCGAATGCCCAATGGCAAGCCGGCGGGTGAGCGCTGCCTGCACCTGACTGCGGCCAACCTTTGCGACCTGTTCGGCAAGCCCGAGCGGCCGGCGGTGTGCGGTGGCTTCAAGGCGGATGCCGAGGTGTGCGGCAGTGATCGTGACGAGGCAATCAGGATTCTTGGCTGGTGGGAGCAGATGACGGCGGCGTGACAGGCTGGATCTTCGACAACAAGGATAAACATGATGAGATCGTTCAAGCGTATTGCACTGCTGTGTGGCGTGGGTGTTCTGCTGTCGCCTGTGGCCTGGGCTGAAAACTGGCAAGTGGCCAAGAACGAGGACGGGATCAAGGTATCCCTCAGCGAAGTGGCCGGTTCCAAGTACAAGGCCTATCAGGGCGTTACCGTGATCAAGGCGCCGCTGGCCAAGGTGCAGGCGTTGCAGGAAGATGTGGTGGGTGCCTGCGCATGGATTCATGAGTGCAAGTTGCAGAAATTGCTCAAGCAAGAAGGTGACCAGACCTGGACCTACACCCAGTTCAATACACCCTGGCCGGTGACGCCGCGTGATTCGGTTTTGCATGTGACCACGGTCAAGGAGACGGACGGCAGCCTGGTGCGTAACCTGAAGGAAGAGCCGACCTATTTGCCGGAAGAGAAGGGCTTTGTGCGGGTGGCCAAGGTTGAGGGCTTCTGGAAGCTGGTGCCCAAGGGCGACAGCACGGAGGTGACCTACCAGGTGCACACCGAGCCGGGCGGCAGCGTGCCGGCAATGGTGGCCAACAAGTTCGTGGTGGATGCGCCGTTCAATACCCTGAAAGCTCTGCGCGAGCGGGCTGAGAAAAACTGAGGTTTAACGCGGCGCGCGGTCTCTGTGGGAGCGGCCTTGCGTCGCGAATGGGGCGCGCAGCGGCCTCCGACTCTTAGGCTTGGCGTAATATTGCGTGGGCTGCTTTGCAGCCCTTTCGCGACGCAAGGTCGCCCCCGCAAAGGCCGAACTGCGACCGGCAGGATTTACAATAAAAAAGGCTGCCCGAGGGCAGCCTTTTACGTTCAGCGATCAACGCTTACTTGCGGTCTTTCAGAGCAACGATGTCACGCTTCTGCTCACCGGTGTACAGCTGGCGCGGACGGCCGATCTTGTACGGGCTGGAGAGCATTTCTTTCCAGTGCGAGATCCAGCCCACGGTACGTGCCAGGGCGAAGATCACGGTGAACATGCTGGTCGGAATGCCGATCGCCTTGAGGATGATCCCCGAGTAGAAGTCGACGTTCGGGTACAGCGAACGCTCGATGAAGTAAGGATCGGTCAGGGCGATCTCTTCCAGGCGCATGGCCAGTTCCAGCTGCGGGTCGTTCTTGATGCCCAGCTCGCGCAGGACTTCGTCGCAGGTCTGCTTCATCACGGTGGCGCGCGGGTCGCGGTTCTTGTACACGCGGTGACCGAAGCCCATCAGCTTGAACGGGTCGTTCTTGTCCTTGGCCTTGGCGATGAATTTGTCGATGTTCGAAACATCGCCGATTTCATCCAGCATGGTCAGTACGGCTTCGTTCGCACCGCCGTGGGCCGGGCCCCACAGTGCAGCGATACCGGCGGCGATACAGGCGAACGGGTTGGCACCCGACGAGCCGGCCAGACGAACGGTGGAGGTGGAGGCGTTCTGCTCGTGGTCGGCGTGGAGGATGAAGATCCGGTCCATTGCCTTGGCCAGCACCGGGCTGATCGGTTTGATCTCGCACGGGGTGTTGAACATCATGTGCAGGAAGTTTTCCGCGTACGACAGGTCGTTGCGCGGGTACATCATCGGCTGGCCCATGGAGTACTTGTAAACCATCGCAGCCAGGGTCGGCATCTTGGCGACCAGGCGCACCGCGGAGATTTCGCGGTGTTGCGGGTTATTGATGTCCAGGGAGTCGTGATAGAACGCCGACAGGGCGCCGACCACGCCGCACATCACCGCCATCGGGTGAGCGTCGCGGCGGAAGCCGTTGAAGAAGGACTTCAGCTGCTCGTGAACCATGGTGTGGTTCTTGACGGTGCTGACGAACTGGGCCTTCTGCTCGGCATTCGGCAGTTCGCCGTTGAGCAGCAGGTAGCAGGTTTCGAGGTAGTCGGACTGTTCGGCGAGTTGCTCGATCGGGTAGCCGCGGTGCAGCAGGATACCTTTGTCGCCGTCAATATAGGTGATCTTCGACTCGCACGAGGCAGTCGCCATGAAACCTGGGTCGAAGGTGAAGTGACCAGTGGCCCCTAACCCGCGGACGTCGATTACATCAGGACCAACGGTGCCGGTTAAAATGGGCAGCTCGACGGGGGCAGCGCCCTCGATGACCAACTGCGCTTTTTTGTCAGCCATGTGGCCTCCTATTAATGCTTGAAATCATCAGACAGACCCCCCACGCAGGGCCCGCACCACTATAGAGGGATAAATTCAGATGTCAATTTGCCTAAAGGCTTGTTGAATCAGGCATTCAAGCCTGATTTTTCCCGAAATTCTCGCCCATTTACGCCTTTTGTTCATTAAAGGCAATGCGCTATTTGGGCTACCCCGTCACGTTGTCATAAGCAGCCTAACTGTCTATACTCGGCACCCGACCGCCAGGGGCTTGCAAGCCCGAACTGCTGGGGGTCGCCGTTCCCTGGGTGGTGGGTACCTGACCAGTACACTTACCAACAACTTTGCCCTGATTCGCTAGGGGCTCTTCAGTGTGAAAAAAGCCGTGAAAAGCCAACGACCTGTAAACCTAGACCTAAGGACCATCAAGCTCCCCGTCACTGCGTACACGTCCATCCTGCACCGTATCTCCGGCGTCATCCTGTTCATCGGCCTTGCCATCATGCTTTATGCACTGGGCAAGTCGCTGGGTTCCGAGGAAGGCTTCGGTGAGGTGAAGGCGTGTCTGACCAGCCCGCTGGCCAAGTTCGTGACCTGGGGTCTGCTGTCCGCCCTGCTTTATCACCTCGTGGCAGGTGTTCGTCACCTGATCATGGACATGGGTATCGGTGAGACGCTGGAAGGCGGCAAGCTGGGCTCGAAAATCGTGATCGTCATCTCCGTGGTGCTGATCGTTCTGGTGGGAGTTTGGGTATGGTAACCAATGTCACGAACCTGTCGCGTTCGGGCCTCTATGACTGGATGGCGCAGCGCGTTTCTGCGGTCGTTCTCGCGGCTTACTTCCTCTTCCTGATCGGCTACGTGGTCGCCCACCCAGGCATCGACTACACCCAGTGGCATGGTCTGTTCTCCAACAACGCGATGCGGATCTTCAGTCTGCTGGCCCTCGTTGCCCTGGGCGCTCACGCCTGGGTTGGCATGTGGACCATTGCAACCGACTACCTGACGCCTATGTCGTTCGGCAAGTCGGCAACTGCGATTCGTTTCCTGTTCCAGGCGGTATGCGGCGTTGCGATGTTCGCTTACTTCGTCTGGGGTGTGCAGATTCTCTGGGGTATCTGATCCATGGCTAGCATTCCAACCATTTCCTTCGACGCCATCATCATCGGTGGCGGCGGCGCCGGCATGCGCGCAGCGCTGCAACTGGCTCAAGGCGGCCACAAGACTGCCGTAGTCACCAAGGTCTTCCCGACCCGTTCGCACACCGTATCCGCCCAGGGCGGCATCACCTGCGCCATCGCTTCGGCCGACCCGAACGACGACTGGCGCTGGCACATGTACGATACCGTCAAGGGTTCCGACTACATCGGTGACCAGGACGCTATCGAGTACATGTGTCAGGAAGGCCCGGCTGCGGTCTTCGAACTGGACCACATGGGTCTGCCGTTCTCGCGCACCGAAACCGGCCGCATCTATCAGCGCCCGTTCGGTGGTCAGTCCAAGGACTTCGGTAAAGGTGGCCAGGCCGCCCGTACCTGTGCCGCTTCGGACCGTACCGGTCACGCGCTGCTGCACACCCTGTACCAGGGCAACCTGAAAGCGGGCACCACGTTCCTCAACGAGTACTACGCAGTTGACCTGGTGAAGAACCAGGACGGCGCATTCGTGGGTGTGATCGCCATCTGCATCGAAACCGGCGAAACCCTGTACATCAAGTCCAAGGCCACCGTACTGGCCACTGGCGGTGCAGGCCGTATCTACGCGTCCACCACCAACGCCCTGATCAATACCGGTGACGGTATCGGCATGGCCCTGCGTGCAGGCGTGCCGGTGCAGGACATTGAAATGTGGCAGTTCCACCCGACCGGTATCGCCGGCGCCGGTGTACTGGTCACCGAAGGTTGCCGTGGTGAAGGTGGCTACCTGATCAACGCCCACGGCGAGCGCTTCATGGAGCGTTACGCGCCGAACGCGAAAGACCTGGCCGGCCGCGACGTGGTTGCCCGTTCCATGGTCAAGGAAATCATCGCCGGCAATGGCGTGGGCCCGAACAAGGACCACGTACTGCTGAAGCTGGACCACCTGGGCGAGGAAGTGCTGCACAGCCGCCTGCCAGGTATCTGCGAACTGTCCAAGACCTTCGCCCACGTCGACCCTGTGGTCGCGCCGGTGCCGGTGGTTCCAACCTGCCACTACATGATGGGCGGCGTTGCCACCAACATTCATGGCCAGGCCATCACCATGGACGCCGACGGTCAGGATCACATCATCCCGGGCCTGTTCGCCGTAGGTGAAGTGGCGTGCGTATCGGTTCACGGTGCCAACCGCCTGGGCGGCAACTCGCTGCTCGACCTGGTGGTGTTCGGCCGTGCTGCCGGCCTGCACCTGGAGAAGGCGCTGAGCGAAGGCGTGGAATACCGCGACGCCAGCGACACCGACGTCGATGTTGCCCTGAACCGCCTGAACAAGCTCAACGAGCGTACCAGCGGTGAAGACGTTGCCAGCCTGAAGCGCGAGCTGCAGAGCTGCATGCAGAACTACTTCGGTGTATTCCGTACTGGCGAATACATGCAGAAGGGTATCGAGCAACTGGCCGGTCTGCGTGACCGTATCGCCAACGTCAAGATCAACGACAAGTCCCAGGCCTTCAACACCGCGCGTATCGAAGCGCTGGAGCTGCAGAACCTGCTGGAAGTTGCCGAAGCTACCGCCATCGCGGCGGAAGCCCGTAAAGAGTCCCGCGGCGCTCACGCCCGTGAAGACTTCGAAGACCGTGACGACGAAAACTGGCTGTGCCACACCCTGTACTACCCGGGTGAGAAGCGCGTTGCCAAGCGCGGCGTCAACTTTGCGCCGAAGACTGTTCCAGCCTTCGAACCAAAAGTCCGGACTTACTAAGGGTGGCTGCTATGTTGAAAGTCGAAGTTTATCGTTACAACCCGGACACCGACTCGGCGCCAAAAATGGAGTCGTTCGACGTCGATACCGGCGGCAAGGACCTGATGGTGCTGGATGTATTGGCACTGATCAAGGAAAAGGACGAGGGTTTCTCGTACCGTCGCTCCTGCCGTGAAGGCGTTTGCGGTTCCGACGGCATGAACATGAACGGCAAGAACGGCCTGGCCTGCATCACCCCGCTGTCGGCGGTGGTGAAGGGCGGCAAGCTGGTTCTGCGTCCTCTGCCAGGCCTGCCGGTCATTCGTGACCTGGTGGTCGATATGAGCATCTTCTACAAGCAGTACGAGAAGGTGAAGCCGTTCCTGCAGAACGACACCCCGGCCCCGGCCATCGAGCGCCTGCAGTCGCCGGAAGACCGTGACAAGCTGGACGGCCTGTACGAGTGCATCCTGTGCGCGTGCTGCTCGACTTCCTGCCCGTCGTTCTGGTGGAACCCGGACAAGTTCCTGGGCCCGGCAGCCTTGCTGCAAGCCTACCGCTTCCTTGCCGACAGCCGCGATACCAAGACTCAGGAGCGCCTGGCGTCCCTGGATGACCCGTTCAGCGTATTCCGCTGCCGCGGGATCATGAACTGCGTAAACGTTTGCCCGAAAGGTCTGAACCCGACCAAGGCAATCGGTCACGTACGTAACATGCTGCTGCAAAGCGGCACCTGATACAAAGCGTTGTACCTGCAGTAAGCCGAGGTGCGGGTGGTGAGCCCGCACTGAGGTAAAACCCGAACAAGGGCCCACAAAGCCCGCGTTCATTACCTATGAAGATATGAGACCAGCAGGGGCTTTCCGGGCTGGTACCCGGAAAATCAGCAGGATCCAAGTGGCGTGGTTCAGTCGCTGTTTTCGGACTTTTCCAGGTTTGCTGTGGCTCTCGCCGATCAGTCCCCTAATCGAGGGTGACCAAGCATGCAAGAAAGCGTGATGCAGCGCATGTGGGATAGCGCCCACCTTTCAGGTGGTAACGCTGCATATGTGGAAGAGCTCTACGAGCTCTACCTGCACGACCCTAACGCTGTGCCAGAAGAGTGGCGCACTTACTTCCAGAAGTTGCCAGCCGACGGCAGCACCGCTACTGATGTATCGCACTCGACAATCCGCGACCATTTCGTACTGCTGGCAAAGAACCAGCGCCGCGCCCAACCGGTTTCCGCCGGGAGCGTGAGCAGTGAACACGAGAAGAAGCAGGTTGAAGTTCTGCGACTGATCCAGGCCTATCGTATGCGCGGCCATCAGGCTGCCAAGCTCGACCCGTTGGGGTTGTGGCAGCGCCCTGCGCCCGTAGACCTGTCGATCAATCACTACGGCTTGACCAATGCCGATCTTGATACGACCTTCCGTGCCGGCGACCTGTTCATCGGCAAAGAGGAGGCGAGCCTACGCGACATCTTCGATGCACTCCAGAAGACATATTGTCGCACCATTGGCGCCGAATTCACCCACATCGTCGATTCCGAGCAGCGCAGCTGGTTCCAGCAGCGCCTGGAAAGCGTGCGCGGCCGTCCGGAGTTTTCCGCTGACGTGCAGGCCCACCTGCTCGAGCGCGTGACCGCCGGTGAGGGCCTGGAAAAGTACCTGGGCACCAAGTACCCGGGCACCAAGCGTTTCGGCCTTGAAGGCGGCGAGAGCCTGATTCCGATGCTGGATGAAATGATCCAGCGTTCCGGCTCTTACGGCGCCAAGGAGGTCGTGATCGGCATGGCCCACCGTGGCCGCCTGAACGTGCTGGTGAACACCTTCGGCAAGAACCCGCGCGAGCTGTTCGACGAGTTCGAAGGCAAGAAGATGAACGAGCTGGGCTCCGGTGACGTGAAGTATCACCAGGGCTTCTCCTCGAACGTGATGACCCCGGGTGGCGAAGTGCACCTGGCCATGGCGTTCAACCCGTCCCACCTGGAAATCGTTTCGCCGGTGGTCGAGGGTTCGGTGCGCGCCCGTCAGGACCGCCGCAACGACACCGTTGGCGACAAGGTGCTGCCGATCTCGATCCACGGCGACGCTGCGTTCGCTGGCCAGGGCGTGGTCATGGAAACCTTCCAGATGTCGCAGACCCGCGGTTTCAAGACCGGCGGTACCGTGCACATCGTGATCAACAACCAGGTTGGTTTCACCATCAGCAACCCACTGGATGCGCGCTCCACCGAGTACGCGACCGACGTTGCCAAGATGATCCAGGCACCGATCCTGCACGTGAACGGCGATGACCCGGAAGCCGTGCTGTTCGTCACCCAGCTGGCCATCGACTACCGCATGCAGTTCAAGCGTGACGTGGTCATCGACCTGGTCTGCTACCGTCGCCGTGGTCACAACGAGGCTGACGAGCCGAACGGCACCCAGCCGCTGATGTACCAGCAAATCAGCAAGCAGCGCACTACCCGTGAGCTGTATGCCGAGCAGCTGATCCAGGCCGGTCGCATCGACGCCGAGCGCGCTCAGGCCAAGATCGACGAGTACCGCAACGCGCTGGACAATGGCCTGCACGTGGTGAAAAGCCTGGTCAAGGAGCCGAACCGCGAGCTGTTCGTCGACTGGCGTCCGTACCTGGGCCATGCCTGGACCGCGCGTCACGACACCCGTTTCGACCTCAAGACCCTGCAGGATCTGTCGGCCAAGCTGCTCGAGCTGCCGGAAGGTTTCGTGGTCCAGCGTCAGGTGTCGAAGATCTACGAAGACCGTCAGAAGATGCAGGCCGGTGGCTTGCCGATCAACTGGGGTTATGCAGAGACCATGGCTTACGCCACCCTGCAGTTCGAAGGTCACCCGATTCGCATGACCGGCCAGGACATCGGCCGTGGCACCTTCTCGCACCGTCACGCGGTGCTGCACAACCAGAAGGACGCCAGCACCTACATTCCGCTGCAGAACCTGTTCCCTGGCCAGCCACGTTTCGATCTGTACGATTCGTTCCTGTCCGAGGAGGCGGTACTGGCCTTCGAATACGGCTACTCCACCACCATGCCGAACGCGCTGGTGATCTGGGAAGCCCAGTTCGGCGACTTCGCCAACGGTGCGCAAGTGGTGATCGACCAGTTCATCACCAGTGGTGAGCACAAGTGGGGCCGCCTGTGTGGCCTGACCATGCTGCTGCCACACGGCTATGAAGGGCAGGGGCCGGAGCACTCCTCCGCGCGTCTGGAGCGTTACCTGCAGCTGTGCGCCGAGCACAACATCCAGGTCTGCGTACCGACGACGCCGGCACAGATTTACCACCTGCTGCGTCGCCAGGTCATTCGCCCGCTGCGCAAGCCGCTGGTCGTCCTGACGCCGAAGTCGCTGCTGCGCCACAAGCTGGCCATCTCGACCCTGGAAGACCTGGCAGAAGGCTCGTTCCAGACCGTGATCCCGGAAATCGACGCAATCGATCCGGCCAAGGTCGAGCGTCTGGTGCTGTGCAGCGGCAAGGTCTACTACGACCTGCTGGAAAAACGCCGTGCCGAAGGCCGCGAAGACATCGCCATCCTGCGTATCGAGCAGCTGTATCCGTTCCCTGAGGACGATCTGGTCGAAATCCTCGCCCCTTACACCAACCTCAAGCATGCGGTCTGGTGTCAGGAAGAGCCGATGAACCAGGGTGCCTGGTACAGCAGCCAGCACCACATGCGCCGTATCCTGGGCCGCCACAACAAGGCACTGGTCCTGGAATACGCCGGTCGCGACGCTTCTGCCGCGCCAGCCTGTGGTTACGCTTCGAAGCACGCCGAACAGCAGGAAAAACTGCTGCAAGACGCCTTCACTGTCTAACGCCTTCGCGCACCTGAAACCGAATTTAAGGAAACACAGATAATGGCTATCGAGATCAAAGCCCCAACCTTCCCGGAATCGGTTGCCGATGGCACCGTTGCCACCTGGCACAAGAAGCCGGGCGAAGCCGTCAAGCGTGACGAGCTGATCGTCGACATCGAGACTGACAAGGTTGTCCTGGAAGTACTGGCGACTGCCGATGGCGTGCTGGGCGACATCGTCAAGGGCGAGGGCGACACCGTCCTGTCCGACGAATTGCTGGGTTCGATCGTTGAAGGCGGTGCTGCCGCCGCGCCTGCCGCGGCCGCCGCACCTGCAGCTGCTCCGGCCGCTGCCAGCGCTGACGCCGGCGAAGATGACCCGATCGCTGCCCCGGCTGCGCGCAAGCTGGCTGAAGAAAACGGCATCGACCTGGCTACCGTGGCAGGCACCGGTAAAGGCGGTCGCGTCACCAAGGAAGACGTGGTTGCTGCTGTTGCCAACAAGAAGTCGGCTCCTGCCGCTGCACCGGCTGCCAAGCCTGCCGCTGCTGCCGCTGCCCCGGTTGTCGTCGCCGCTGGCGACCGTACCGAGAAGCGCGTGCCGATGACCCGCCTGCGTGCCAAGATCGCCGAGCGTCTGGTCGAAGCCCAGTCGAACATGGCAATGCTGACCACCTTCAACGAAGTGGACATGACCGAAGTCATGGCCCTGCGTTCGAAGTACAAGGACCTGTTCGAGAAGACCCACAATGGCGTGCGCCTGGGCTTCATGTCGTTCTTCGTCAAGGCTGCCACCGAAGCGCTGAAACGCTTCCCGGCTGTCAACGCCTCGATCGACGGCAACGACATCGTCTATCACGGCTTCGCCGACGTCGGTGTTGCCGTGTCCAGCGACCGTGGCCTGGTGGTGCCGGTGCTGCGTAACGCCGAGTCGATGAGCCTGGCTGAAATCGAGAACGGCATCGCTACCTTCGGCAAGAAGGCCCGTGACGGCAAACTGTCCATCGAAGAGATGACCGGTGGTACCTTCACCATCACCAACGGTGGCACCTTCGGTTCGATGATGTCGACCCCGATCGTCAACCCGCCGCAGGCCGCCATTCTCGGCATGCACAACATCATCCAGCGCCCGATGGCCATCAATGGCCAGGTCGTGATTCGCCCGATGATGTACCTGGCGCTGTCGTACGATCACCGCCTGATCGACGGCAAGGAAGCGGTAACCTTCCTGGTCACTATCAAGAACCTGCTGGAAGATCCGTCCCGCCTGCTGCTGGACATCTAACCCTCTGGCTGCGTACCGTGCCGGGCCTGGCTTCGCGAGAAGCCATGCCGCGCGGTTCGCGGCTTGTAGCTTGTAGCTGATAAGGAATCTTTTATGACCCAGAAATTCGACGTAGTGGTAATCGGTGCAGGCCCAGGCGGCTATGTAGCTGCCATCAAGGCCGCACAACTTGGTCTGAAGACTGCCTGTATCGAGAAGTACACCGACGCCGAGGGCAAGCTGGCCCTGGGCGGCACCTGCCTGAACGTAGGTTGCATTCCTTCCAAGGCGCTGCTGGACAGCTCCTGGAAATACAAGGAAGCCAAAGAGAGCTTCAACGTCCACGGTATCTCCACTGGCGAAGTGAAGATGGACGTGGCCGCGATGGTTGGCCGCAAGGCCGGCATCGTCAAGAACCTGACCGGTGGCGTTGCCACCCTGTTCAAGGCCAACGGCGTCACTTCGATCCAGGGCCACGGCAAGCTGCTGGCCGGCAAGAAAGTCGAAGTCACCAAAGCTGACGGCACCACCGAAGTCATCGAAGCCGAGAACGTGATCCTGGCTTCCGGCTCGCGCCCGATCGACATTCCGCCGGCCCCGGTCGACCAGAACGTCATCGTCGACTCCACCGGCGCCCTGGAATTCCAGGCCGTACCGAAGCGCCTGGGCGTTATCGGTGCAGGCGTGATCGGCCTGGAGCTGGGCTCGGTATGGGCTCGCCTGGGTGCTGAAGTGACCGTCCTGGAAGCCCTGGACACCTTCCTGATGGCTGCCGACACCGCCGTGTCGAAAGAAGCCCAGAAGACCCTGACCAAGCAAGGCCTGGACATCAAGCTGGGCGCTCGCGTCACCGGCTCGAAAGTCAACGGCAATGAAGTAGAAGTGACCTACACCAACGCCGAAGGCGAGCAGAAGATCACCTTCGACAAGCTGATTGTTGCCGTCGGCCGTCGCCCGGTGACTACCGATCTGCTGGCTGCCGACAGCGGCGTGACCATCGACGAGCGTGGCTACATCTTCGTCGACGATTACTGCGCCACCAGCGTTCCTGGCGTGTACGCCATCGGTGACGTGGTACGCGGCATGATGCTGGCCCACAAGGCTTCGGAAGAGGGCATCATGGTCGTTGAGCGCATCAAGGGCCACAAGGCCCAGATGAACTACGACCTGATCCCATCGGTCATCTACACCCACCCGGAAATCGCGTGGGTCGGCAAGACCGAACAGGCCTTGAAGGCCGAGGGCGTTGAGGTTAACGTGGGCACCTTCCCGTTCGCGGCCAGCGGCCGTGCGATGGCTGCCAACGACACCGGTGGTTTCGTCAAGGTCATCGCCGATGCCAAGACCGACCGCGTTCTGGGTGTTCACGTGATTGGCCCATCGGCTGCCGAACTGGTGCAGCAGGGCGCAATCGCAATGGAATTCGGCACCAGTGCCGAGGATCTGGGCATGATGGTCTTCAGCCATCCAACCCTGTCCGAAGCGTTGCATGAAGCAGCGCTGGCGGTGAATGGCGGCGCCATTCACGTGGCCAACCGTAAGAAGCGTTAATTATAAGAAACCACGGCGGGCTGCCCGTCGTGAGTCTTGCGTGCATGACTCACCGCGGAAAGTCCGCCGGACCGGATCACACGGGAAACCCGGGGTCAACGGTCACAGGTGGTGCGGCGCCACTGATGGCGCAGCGCCGAAGCGCAGTACCTAACGAAGACGGTAAAAAGCATGAATCTTCACGAGTATCAGGGTAAGCAGCTGTTCGCTGAATACGGCCTGCCAGTTTCCAAGGGTTTCGCAGTCGACACCCCTGAGCAAGCTGCAGAAGCCTGCGACAAGATCGGCGGGAACGAGTGGGTTGTAAAAGCCCAGGTTCACGCGGGTGGTCGCGGTAAAGCGGGCGGCGTAAAGCTGGTTCGCAGCAAGGAAGACGCCAAGGCGTTCGCTGCACAGTGGTTGGGCAAGAATCTGGTTACCTACCAGACCGATGCCAACGGTCAACCCGTCTCCAAGATTCTGGTCGAATCCTGCACTGACATCGCCAAAGAGCTGTACCTGGGCGCTGTAGTCGATCGTTCGAGCCGCCGTATCGTGTTCATGGCTTCCACCGAAGGTGGCGTGGACATCGAGAAAGTCGCTCACGAAACGCCTGAGAAAATCCTCAAGGCCACCATCGACCCACTGGTCGGCGCTCAGCCGTTCCAGGGTCGCGAGCTGGCTTTCCAGCTGGGCCTGGAAGGCAAGCAAGTTCAACAGTTTGCCAAGATCTTCGTTGGCCTGGCCAAGCTGTTCAAGGATCATGACCTGGCGCTGCTGGAAGTGAACCCGCTGGTGATCAAGGCCGATGGCGACCTGCACTGCCTCGATGCCAAGATCAACATCGACGCCAACGCCATGTACCGTCAGCCGAAGCTGAAAACCTTCCACGACCCGTCGCAGGACGACGCCCGTGAAGCCCACGCTGCCAAGTTCGAACTGAACTACGTTGCCCTTGAAGGCAACATCGGCTGCATGGTCAACGGTGCCGGCCTGGCCATGGGTACCATGGACATCGTCAACCTGCACGGCGGCAAGCCGGCCAACTTCCTCGACGTTGGCGGTGGTGCTACCAAAGAGCGCGTTACCGAAGCGTTCAAGATCATTCTGTCCGACAGCAATGTCGCGGCCGTTCTGGTCAACATCTTCGGCGGCATCGTTCGCTGCGACATGATTGCCGAAGGCATCATTGGTGCAGTGAAAGAAGTCGGCGTTAAAGTTCCGGTCGTCGTTCGCCTCGAAGGCAACAACGCCGAACTGGGCGCTAAAGTACTGGCAGAAAGCGGTTTGAACATCATTGCGGCAACCAGCCTGACCGACGCTGCTCAACAAGTTGTCAAAGCTGCGGAGGGCAAGTAATGAGCGTCCTGATCAATAAAGATACCAAAGTCATCTGCCAGGGCTTCACCGGCTCGCAGGGTACTTTCCACTCCGAACAGGCCATTGCCTACGGCACCAAGATGGTCGGCGGCGTAACCCCAGGCAAGGGTGGCACCACCCACCTGGGCCTGCCGGTGTTCAACACCGTCAAGGAAGCCGTGGAAGCTACCGGCGCTGACGCTTCGGTCATCTACGTACCCGCTCCGTTCTGCAAAGACTCGATCCTGGAAGCTGCCTTTGGCGGCATCAAGCTGATCGTCTGCATCACCGAAGGCATTCCTACCCTGGACATGCTGGATGCCAAGGTCAAGTGCGACGAGCTGGGCGTGACCCTGATCGGCCCTAACTGCCCAGGTGTCATCACCCCGGGCGAGTGCAAGATCGGCATCATGCCAGGCCACATCCACTTGCCAGGCAAGGTCGGTATCGTTTCGCGTTCCGGCACCCTGACCTACGAAGCTGTGAAGCAGACCACCGACGCCGGCTTCGGCCAGTCGACCTGCGTCGGCATCGGCGGTGACCCGATCCCGGGCTCCAACTTCATCGACATCCTGAAGCTGTTCCAGGAAGACCCGAAGACCGAAGCGATCGTGATGATCGGTGAGATCGGCGGTTCGGCTGAAGAAGAAGCCGCGGCCTACATCAAGGCCCACGTGACCAAGCCTGTCGTTTCCTACATCGCCGGTGTTACCGCACCTGCGGGCAAGCGCATGGGCCACGCTGGCGCCATCATCTCCGGTGGCAAGGGTACTGCGGACGAGAAGTTCGCCGCCCTGCAGGACGCGGGTGTGAAAACCGTGCGTTCGCTGGCTGACATCGGCAAGGCCCTGGCCGAGCTGACTGGCTGGGAAGCCAAGAAGTAATACTGCTACACCCCCCACGCGCACAGAGGCCACCTTCGGGTGGCCTTTGTCGTATGTGGGGTTCGTAGGAGCGAAGAGGACGGTGCTGGCGATAGAGATTCTTCGACAGGTTTAATAGGAATTTTCACGCAGACGAATGTTTCAATCCGAGGATAATGCCTGCTGTCCTCGGTCGCGCAGACGACAAACATGTACGCACATCGGACAAGCAGCACTGTGCCAGTGCGTTTGACTGACAAAACAGTTACATTACGCGTTCACTCTGTGCCCGTACCCCAAAAGGGAACGACACGCTAAACGGGTCTGGCCTATCAAGCCGGGCAGCATTTCCCCTTACCCAAAGGGAAATCCCCTCTCGAATCCCGATTTCAGCAGTGTGGTACTACCTTAAATGAAAGTTCTCAAAGGCCAGGATATCCTGGCGCTTGGCTTTATGACGTTTGCGCTTTTCGTGGGTGCAGGCAATATCATCTTCCCGCCTATCGTCGGCCTGCAGTCTGGCCCGCATGTATGGATGGCTGCACTGGGCTTCCTGGTGACTGCCGTCGGCCTGCCGGTCATCACCGTGGTCGCCCTGGCCAAGGTCGGTGGCGGCATGGATGCCCTGAGCAGCCCGATCGGCAAGTTCTTCGGTGGCTTGCTGGCTGCTGTGTGCTACCTGTCGGTAGGCCCACTGTTCGCCACCCCGCGTACCGCGACCGTGTCGTTCGAAGTGGGCGTTGCACCGCTGACCGGTGAAAGCCCGCTGGCGCTGTTCATCTACAGCCTGGTGTACTTCATCGTCGTGCTGGCCGTGTCCATGTACCCTGGCAAGTTGCTCGACACCGTGGGCCGCTTCCTGGCACCGTTGAAGATCATTGCCCTGGCCGTACTGGGCATCGCTGCCTTCGCCTTGCCCGCCGGTACCATCGGTGACGCACAGCCTGCCTATGCCGCCGCTGCGTTCTCCAAGGGCTTCTCCGATGGCTACCTGACCATGGATACCCTGGGTGCCCTGGTGTTCGGTATCGTCATTGTCAATGCCATTCGCTCGCGCGGTGTCGAGTCGCCGAGGCTGATTACCCGCTACGCCATCATCGCCGGCCTGATCGCCGGTGTCGGGCTGGCCCTGGTTTACATCAGCCTGTTCCGCCTGGGTGCCACCAGCCACGACATCGCGGCGGACGCCACCAACGGTGCGGCGGTGCTGCATGCCTACGTACAGCACACCTTCGGCTCCCTGGGCAGCGGCTTCCTGGCCGTGCTGATCGCGCTGGCCTGCCTGGTGACCGCGGTTGGCCTGACCTGTGCCTGCGCCGAGTACTTCAGCCAGATCCTGCCGCTGTCGTACCGCGCGCTGGTGGTGATCCTCGCCGGCTTCTCGCTGCTGATTTCCAACCTTGGCCTGACCAAGCTGATCATGTTCTCGATCCCGGTGCTCACCGCCATCTATCCGCCGTGCATCGTGGTGGTTGGCCTGAGCTTCGTGAAAGACCTGTGGAACTCGCCAACGCGCATCCTGGCACCGGTGATGCTGGTATCGCTGTTGTTCGGCATGGTCGATGCGATCAAGGGCAGCAGCCTTGCCCACGTGTTGCCAGACTTCATGGCGCACCTGCCATTGAGTGATGCCGGCATGGCCTGGCTGGTACCTTCGGTGGTGACCCTGGTGGGTGCCGTGGCCTGCGACCGCATGCTCGGCAAGCCGCGCGAGGCGCTGGCCTGACCGGACAAGTCGAAGCCTGAGGGCGGCACCGGCCACAAGCCGAAGGGTGCCCGCCAAGGGTGAAAACAAGAGAGCCCCGTCTCCGAAAGGATGCGGGGCTTTTTGCTGTTTGCCTGTTTCGGCCGCTTCGCAGCAGGTAATGCATTTTTCAGTGTGCAGGTGTGCCTTTTGCCGCTTGCCAGCGTCGAAATCCGGTCCCTATCCTTTAGGCACATGGCCCTTTCGGTAACCCTGCATGAACTTCATCCAAAGCAACCTCAACAACCTGCTGGCCATCGCCTGGTTCGCCCTGTGCTGGGGTGGCTATACCCGCTATGCGATCTGGAAGGGGCGCGACACCGCGTGCCTGGCCAGTGTGCTGCACTTGTACCGCGAAGACTGGATGCGCCGCATGCTGCTGCGCGACAACCGCATCGCTGATGCCAGCGTGATCGGTAACCTGGAGCGCAACGCTTCGTTCTTTGCCTCCAGCACCCTGATCATTCTGGCTGGCATCCTCACCGTGCTCGGTGCCTCCGACCGGGCACTGTCGTTGCTGGCCGACCTGCCGCTGGTTCAGCAAACATCCCAGGGCATGTCGGAGATCAAGCTGCTGTGCCTGGCCATGGTATTTGTCTATGCCTTCTTCACGTTCAGCTGGTGCATGCGCCAATACAACTTTGCCGCCGTGCTGGTGGGGTCGGCGCCGATGATCGGCGAACGGCTGGTCAATGAGCTGGAGCGCAAGGCGTTCGCCTCCCGCGCGGCGCGGGTGCTGTCACTGGCCGCCAACCAGTTCAACTTCGGCCTGCGCTCGTATTACTTCGGCATGGCCATGCTGACCTGGTTCATCAGCCCTTGGTTATTCATGGTGGTGAGTGTGGGCGTGGTATTGATCCTGTACCGCCGTGAGTTCCATTCCGATGTACTGGAAGTGATGGTCTTCACGCCCACTGAAAGCGCCCCCACGGACGCGGGCAAGGAAAGCGCCGCTGGCAACGCTTGACCCGATCAGGGGGGCGCCGCCGGGTTGTCTAGCGGCTGCCAACCTGCGCCTGCAGCCAGGCAACTGTCGCCGGCGAGGCCTGGCTGAGGGGAATCGAAGCCTGGTGCACGCTGCCATCCCAGCCTTCCATGGTGATCCACAATTCAGCGTTGGGTCGGGTCTTGGCCGGAACCGGGACGGAAGCGCCCATGCTGTAGGGTGAACCGAAGAAGATGCTCCCGGCCGCGCGCAGGCTGCGTGGCTTACCCACCCGCAGGTAGGTGGCCTTCACTTCGCCGATACAGTGGTTGCACAGCGCCGCACTGAAACTCTTGAAATACCCGGCCGGGCCTTCCTGGCGGGGCGCCGACGCACGGAATTCGGCCAGGCGCAGGCTCCATGGGCCCACTGCGACCACACCCGCCTCACGCTCACCCAGCCCGGCTTCACCTTTGAACAACGCCTGGTCGGCAAAATACCTGGGCATGAACCCCAAGGGGATGAGTATCAGCAGGATGTTCAGGTGAAAGCGCCATTTCAGCCACAGGCGGCGTGAGGCCGAAGGTGCGTCGGTGGTGGTGGCTCGGCTCATCGGGCGGTCTCCGGCAGGTGGGCGTCTTGCGCGGCGTTGGCCGTTGGTGCGCTGCGCGGCTTGCGTTTCAGTGCGGCTGCAGTGGCCTGTGCGGTGCGCTTGCTCCAGATCAACAGGCCGCTGAGCACCATCAAGGTCAGCACCAGGCCAAAAACGAACCAGATCATCTTGACCCACAGTCCGCCGAAGTCGCCTGTGTGCAACGGGCGCATGGATTCGGTGACGAACTCCAGCGACGTGCGATCATCCAGGGTGTGCGAGGTGGCGACCACGCCTGTGTACGGGTTGATGCTGGCGCTCTGGAACATCAGCGGGTACCAGCCGCGGCCACGGATGTTGAAGGTGTCATAGGCATTGCCGGGCAGGCGCACGAAGGATGCCTCGAAGCCGGGGATCTGCGCCTTCACCGTTTCGATGGCATGCTCCAGGCTGACCAGCCGGGGCGCTTCGCCAGCCTGCAGCAGCGGTACGTCCTCGCGGGCCACCACGGCGGGGACGTCGCGGCTTGAGATCGAGATGTGGTTGTCGGCCAGCAACGCCTGGATCAGGAACCAGGTGCCGGTGATCGCGATCACGGCAATGAACCAGATCGACCAGATACCGCTCAGGCGATGGAAGTCACCCCAGAAGATGCGCGCACCTTGGCGAAAGCGCAGGGTAGGTTTCAGAAAGCCTTTCCAGAAGCGCTTGTAGACGACCAGGCCGGTGACCAGCGAGGCAAGCATCGGCAAGCCCAGCAGCGAGACCAGGTACCACCCCCACGGGTAGCCGTTGCCGAAAGGTACCAGCCACCAGCCATGCAAGGCGCGAGTGAACTGGCGGAAGTCGAAGGAAGGGCTGATGCCCTGGATCTTGCCTGTATAGGGGTTCACGTAGAGGTTCTGGGTGGTGTTGTCCGGTTGCACCACCTGCACCTGCAGCGCGAAGTGCGACTCGTCCGGGCGCATGATGTATTGCACATCCAGATCGGGGCGGGCTTCACGCAGGGCCTTGAGCACCTGGTCGTAAGTCAGCAGTGGCGCATCATCGCTCGGCTTCGCCGCGCGTATCTCCGGTTTGGCCAGCCACACCAGCTCTTGGCTGACCACTGCCAGGGTGCCGGTGAAGCAGACGATCAGCACGAAGAACCAGATGGGCAGGGCCAGCCAGCTGTGAACCAGGAACCAGAGTTTCGAGCGTGACTTTTTGGACATAGGGGCCGGTGCCTTGTGGTTTGGGGGGCTTGCGCGTCGATCCCTCGCGGTATGAGGAAAATCCCGCCGGTACCCTTATGACGCGCGAGGGCAGGCAAACCGGAAAACCGTCTGTCATGGCGAACCCCAGGCCCCCGCTGAGCCTGCCTTTGCCGGTGGCCGTGACGGGTTAATTTTCCCGGTGTTCCATCCGTTTCGTAGGGATAGCCGAGTTGTTACTCGAAACCCATGTGCACGGATGAAACCCGATGAATGTTGAGAAGTCCCTGAAGCTCGCCCGCCGTTTCATTGAGCTGCCGGTGGAAAAGCGGCGGCTGTTTCTCGAAACCCTGGCCAGCGAGGGTATCGACTTTTCACAATTCCCGATCCCTGCGGACGTCGCCGTCGACGATCGCCATGCACTGTCCTATGCCCAGCAGCGCATGTGGTTTCTGTGGCAACTGGACCCACACGGTGCCGCCTACAACCTGCCCAGTGCGGTGGTGTTGAAAGGGGCGCTGGACACCTCGGCGGTACAGCGCGCGTTCGAGCAGGTACTGCAGCGTCACCAGGCCCTGCGTACTGTGTTCCAGACCCAGGGTGACGACGTGGTGCAAGTGGTGCAGCCAGCGGCCATCGTCATTGAAGAACACGACCTTCAGGCGCTGGCCGCCGAGGCCCGCGACGCCGCCGTCGCGCAGGCGGTGCGGGACGAAGCCGGTTTGCCCTTCGACCTCCAGCAGGGCCCGCTGTTTCGCGTGCGCTTGTTGAAGCTGGCGGCACAGGAGCATGTGCTGCTGTTGACCCTGCACCATATCGTCGCCGACGGCTGGTCGATGAACGTGCTCATCCAGGAATTCGTCCACGGCTACGACGCCTTGGTTCGCGGGCAGGTGCCGGTGCTGCCTGAGTTGCCGATCCAGTACAGTGACTATGCGCTGTGGCAGCGGCGTTGGCTGGAGGCCGGGGAGCAGGCGCGACAGCTGGCTTACTGGCAGGCCAAGCTGGGCGACCAGCACCCGGTATTGCAGTTGCCTGCCGACTACCCGCGCCCGCTGCATGCCAGCCGCCAGGGCCAGCGCCTGCCCATCGCGGTGCCACAGGGCCTGAGCGAGCGCCTGGCGGGCCTGGTGCGTCAGCAAGGGGTCACCTTGTTCAGTGTGCTGTTGGCCGGTTTCAAGCTGCTTTTGCAACATTACAGTGGCCTGCAGGACATCCGTGTCGGGGTGCCGGTCGCCAACCGCAATCGCGAAGAAGTCGAGGGGCTGATTGGCGTATTCGTCAACACCCAGGTGTTGCGCACCGAGCTCGACCCGCAGATGTCCGTCGCCCAATTGCTGGCCGATATCCGCGAAACCACCCGCGCGGCCCAGAGCCACCAGGATTTGCCGTTCGAGCGTTTGGTCGAAGGCCTGCAAGTCGAGCGCAGCCTCAGCCACACGCCGTTGTTCCAGGTGTTGCACAACCATCAGGCGAACGTCGCCGACATCGGCGCCTTACGCAGCGAATCAGGCCTTGAGCTGCACGTGCTGGAGCGTCACGAGCGCAGTGTCCAGTTCGAGCTCACCCTCGATACCGTGGAGCGCGATGGCCAGGTGCAGGCCGCCTTCACCTATGCCCGCGAATTGTTCGCCCCGGCCACCATCGAACGTATGGCGAGCCATTGGCTGAACCTGTTGCAGGCCATGGCCGCCGACCCGCTGGCGGCCATCGGCGATTTGCCGCTGCTGGGTGCCGGCGAGCGGCAGCGGCTGCTGCAGGCCAGCCAACCGGCCGCCAGCGAGTTCGCCGTCGACAACATACTTGCGCTGTTCGCCGCGCAGGTGGCGCAGCAGCCGCAGGCCCCGGCACTGGTGTTCGGCGACCGGCAGCTGAGCTATGCCGAACTCGATGCCGATGCCAACCGGCTGGCACACCAACTGATTGAGTGGGGCGTCGGGCCTGAAGTACGGGTGGGTATTGCAGTCGAACGGTCGGTGGAGATGATCGTTGGCCTGCTGGCCATCCTCAAGGCCGGCGGTGCCTATGTGCCGTTCGACCCCGAATACCCGCAAGAGCGGCTTGCCTACATGCTCGACGACAGCGGTGTTCAACTGCTGCTGACCCAGCAGGCGCTGCTGCCCCGTCTACCGCAGGACACACAAGTGCGCTACCTGGTGCTCGACCAGGCAGCAGAGGAGCTGGCGCGCTTCAGTACGACGGCTCCGCCTGCACAGCTGAATGCCGATAACCTGGCCTATGTCATCTATACCTCGGGCTCTACCGGGCGTTCGAAGGGTGTCACCATCAGCCATGGCGCCCTGGCCAACTACGTGCAGGCGGCCTTGCAGCGCCTGGCGCTGGGCCGGG
Source organism: Pseudomonas sp. CIP-10 (assembly GCF_020911845.1). Lineage (NCBI taxonomy): Bacteria > Pseudomonadati > Pseudomonadota > Gammaproteobacteria > Pseudomonadales > Pseudomonadaceae > Pseudomonas > Pseudomonas sp. CIP-10. The sequence goes on from NZ_CP087160.1 coordinate 1,868,687, forward strand.
TCGCGAGCATGGCGGTGGTTTCCACGCTGGCGGCCGACCTTGGCCATACCACCCTGTTCGGCGCACTGTGCAGCGGCAGCTGCCTGCATGTGATTGCCCTGGACATCAGCCTGGACGCCGAGCGTTTCGCCGCCTACATGCACGCACACGCCGTGGACGTGCTGAAAATTGTCCCTTCCCACCTGCAGGCATTGCTCGATGGCCCACACCCGGCCCGGGCACTGCCGCAGCGTGCGCTGGTGCTGGGCGGCGAGGCTTGCCCCGCCGGGCTGATGGCACAACTGGCGCAGCTGGCCCCGCACTGCACGCTGTTCAACCATTACGGCCCAACCGAAACCACCGTGGGTGCGCTCGCTGATGCGGTCGAGGCGCCACCGGCGACGGGGCGTGCGCCGCTTGGGCGGCCGTTGGCCAACATGCAGGCTTATGTGCTGGACGCTTCGCTGCAACCGCTGAGCACCGGCTGCCAGGGCGAGTTGTATCTTGCCGGTGCAGGGGTGGCGCGAGGCTATCACCGCCGCGCGGCGATGACCGCCGAACGCTTCGTGCCCAACCCGTTCGGGGCCGCCGGTAGCCGCGTGTACCGAACCGGCGATCTGGCGCGGCAGTTGGCGAACGGCCAGGTCGATTACCTGGGGCGGGTCGACCATCAGGTGAAGATTCGCGGTTACCGCATCGAACTGGGTGAAATCACCGACACCCTCAAGCGCCAGCCCCGTGTGCACGACGCCGTGGCCGTTATCCACGGCACCGGCAGCGCGGCCCGTATCCTCGCCTACGTGGTGCCCGACAGCCAGGCCGACGCCCCGCAGGTGCTTGCCGACGTACAAGCGGCGCTGGCCAGGCAGTTGCCGGACTACATGCTGCCGAGCCGCTTCATGGCATTGCCCGGCATGCCACTGACACTCAACGGCAAGCTCGATTTACGCGCCTTGCCGGTGCCTGACGAAGGCCCGGCACAGGCCTACCGTGCCCCGCAGACCACCTTGCAGCAGCAGCTGGCGCTGATCTGGCAGGACGTGCTGAACGTCGCCCAGGTAGGGCTTGATGACAACTTCTTCGCCTTGGGTGGGCATTCCCTGCTGGCGACGCAGATCATCGCCCGGGTCCGGCGCATCCTGGGGCGTGACGTGCCGTTGCGCAGCCTTTTCGAAAGCAACTCGCTGCAGGGCTTTGCCGAACAGGTACTGGGCGCTGGCGCGCAGCACGTCGAGCCGATCGCAGCGGTGCCGCGTGACCAGCCCCTGGTCGCGTCGCACGCCCAGCAGCGGCAATGGCTGTTCTGGCAGATGCAGCCGCACAGCACCGCCTACCACACACCTATGGTCGTGCGCCTGCGTGGCGAACTGGATCGTGCCGCATTGACCCAGGCCTTCGCGATCCTCTGCGAACGCCATGAAGCCTTCCGCACGACGTTCGTCGAGCGCGATGGCGTGTTGCTGCAGCGCATTCAGCCTGCGGGTGAATTACCGCTAACCTGGGACCGACTGCCAGCAACGGCCGAGCTGGCACAGATACAGGCTCAGGTACTGGCCGAGACCCAGCGGCTGTTCGACCTGGGCACCGGCCCGTTGTGGCGCGCCAAGGTGCTGCAGTTGGGCGAGCAGGACCAGCTGCTTGTGGTCACCTTGCACCACATCATTTCCGATGGGGGGTCGATGAGCGTGATGGTGCGTGAGTTCGTTGCCCTGTACCAGGCCTTGCACCGGGGCGAAGCGCCGGCATTGGCCAAGCTGCCGATCCAGTACGCCGATTACGCCGCCTGGCACAAGCACTGGCTCGACCAGGGCGAGCTCCAGCGCCAGCTGGACTACTGGCGCGGGCAGCTGGGAAGCGAGCAGCCCATCCTGGAACTGCCAATCGACCACCCGCGCAGCGCGCTGAAAGACCACCGTCTGGGGCGCGTCGCGTTCGCCCTGGACAGCGAACTGGCGCAGCGCTTGCGGCAGTTGGCACGTGAGCATGAGCTGACCCTGTTCCAGCTGTTCCTCGGCGCTTTTGCCCTGTTGTTGCAACGCTACTGCGAACAGCCCGATGTACGCATCGGCATACCGGTGAGCAACCGTAGCCGGCAAGAGCTGGAAAACGTCCTGGGCTTTTTCGTCAATACCCTGGTCATGCGCGTCGAAGTCGACCCGGCCATGAGCGGCGCGGCGCTGCTCAGCCAGGTCAAGGCCACGGCGCTGGCCGGCCAGGCGCATCAGGACCTGCCGTTCGACCGCCTGGTCGAGGCCTTGAACCCGCAACGCTCGCTGGACCGCAACCCGCTGTTCCAGGTGATGTACAACCACCTCAGCATTGCCGGCCAGCAGGTGGGCAGCACCAGCCTGGCAGGTTTGCATGCCGAGGAAATGACCCTGCAGGGTGGCACCGCGCAATTCGACCTGACCCTGGAAACGCTGGAGACCGACGCGGCGATCAACGTGTCGTTCCTCTACGCTGCCGAGCTGTTCGAAGCCGCTACCCTGCAACGCATGGCTGAGCACTGGTGCAACTTGCTGCGCGGCCTGGCCGCCGACCCAGCCCAGGCTGTCGGCGAGCTGCCGTTGCTGGCGCCGCAGGAGCAGGCGGCCCTGTTGCAGGGCTGGCAACAGGCGGGGCTCGCGGCCGCGCCGGCGGCGGTTCACCAGCTGATTGCCGAGCAGGCCCGGCGCCAACCGCAAGCGGTAGCGTTGCTGATCGGCGACCAGCAACTGAGCTACGGCCAACTCGAGGCCCGGGCCAACCAGCTGGCACACCGCCTGCGGGCGCTGGGTGTCGGCCCCGACGTGCTGGTGGGCATCGCCCTGGAGCGTTCGCTCGACATGGTTGTCGGTTTGCTGGGCATTCTCAAGGCCGGGGGCGCGTTCCTGCCGCTGGACCCCCAGTACCCGGCAGAGCGCCTGGCCTACATGATGCAGGACAGCGGCATCGACCTGTTGCTCAGTCACAGCCGGGTGCTGCCGGGCCTGGACGTGCAGGCCGGCATGCGTACGCTGCTGCTCGACCAACGGGTTGAGCAGCCGGGCGCCGACCATGCGCCCACCGTGGCATTGAGCCCGCAAAACCTGGCCTACGTGATCTACACCTCGGGTTCTACCGGCCAGCCCAAAGGCGTTGCGGTCGCACACGGGCCGCTGGCCATGCACTGCCTGGCCACTGGCCAATGGTACGAAATGACCCCGGCGGACCGTGAGCTGCATTTCCTGTCGTTTGCCTTCGACGGTGCTCATGAACGCTGGCTGACCTCGCTGGTCATGGGGGGCAGCCTGCTGCTGCGCGACGATGAGCTGTGGAGCCCCGAGCGCACCTACGAGGAGATACGCCGGCATGGGGTGACCATGGCCGGATTCCCGCCGGCCTACCTGCAACAGCTGGCCGAGCATGCGGCGCATGCCGGTAACCCTCCACCGGTTCGTCTTTACAGCTTTGGCGGCGATGCCATGCCGCGGGCGACTTACGAGCGGGTGCAGCAAAGCCTGCAACCCCAGGTGATGATCAATGGGTATGGCCCCACCGAGACCGTGGTCACGCCGATGGTCTGGCGTACCCGCGCCGGGGATCATTGCGACAGCGCCTATGCGCCGATCGGCCAGCCTGTCGGCGAGCGCAGTGCGTGTGTGCTGGACGCCGCCCTGGGCCTGCTGCCAGCAGGCGTGGCCGGGCAGCTGTACCTGGGCGGTGCCGGCCTGGCCCGCGGCTACCTGGGGCGCCCGGGGCTGACGGCCGACCGCTTCGTGCCCGACCCGTTTGGCACCGAGGGTGCGCGCCTGTACCGCACCGGTGACCAGGTTCGCCTGCGCGCCGACGGGCAGTTCGATTACCTGGGGCGGATCGATAACCAGGTAAAAATCCGCGGCTTCCGTGTCGAACTGGGCGAAATCGAGGCGTGCCTGCTGGCCTGCGCCGAGGTGCGCGAGGCCGTGGTGGTAGCCGTCGACGGCCCAAGCGGCAAGCAGCTGGCGGCTTACCTGGTGCTGGCCGATAGCATTGCCGCACACGGGCCGGCCGAGCAGCGCGAGCAGCTGAAGGCGGCGCTGCGCCAGAGCCTGCCGGACTACATGCTGCCGACCCACTGGCTGGTGCTTGAGCAACTGCCGTTGCTGCCCAACGGCAAGCTCGACCGCAAAGCACTGCCGGCACCCGACTTCAGCGCCCTGCAGCAGGCCTACGTGGCGCCACGCAATGCCCTGGAGCAGCGTCTTGCCGCGTTGTGGCAGCGCGTGCTGAAGCTGCCGCAGGTGGGCGTGAGTGACAACTTCTTCGAGCTCGGGGGCGACTCGATCATCTCGATCCAGCTGGTCAGTCGGGCGCGTCAGGATGGCCTGCTGTTCAGTGCCCGTGATCTGTTCGAGCATCAGACCGTGGCCGCACTGGCCAGCGTTGCCCAGGTCGGCGCATGCGAGGTGCAAGCCGACCAGGGGCCGCTCAGTGGCGAGCAGGTGCTGCTACCGGTGCACCAGCTGTTCTTTGCCCAGGAGATCCCGGCACGTCACCACTGGAACCAGTCGATCCTGCTTGAACCACGGCAGCCTTTGAACGCTGCTGACCTGGACCAGGCCCTGCACGCCCTGGTCGAGCACCATGATGCCTTGCGCCTGAGCTTTGCGCCCGCCGATGACGGCTGGCAGGCGCGCTACCGCAGCCCTGCACAGTGCGCCCAGGCGGCACTGCTGTGGCAGGCCGCGGCGGATGATGAAGGTGGGTTGCACACTTTGCTCGAGCAAGCGCAGCGCAGCCTTGACCTGGAAAATGGGCCATTGCTGCGTGCCTTGCTGGCAACGCTGGCGGACGGCAGCCAGCGCTTGCTGTTGGTCGTTCATCACCTGGTGGTGGATGGGGTGTCATGGCGCATCCTGCTGGAGGACCTGCAACAGGCCTACGCTGCCGTGCTTGCGGGTAACCAGCCGAACCTGCCCGCCAAGAGCCATTCCATGCAGGCATGGGCCAAGCGCTTGCAGGGGCATGCAGCGCACATGCAGGGCCAGCTTGGCTACTGGTGCGAGCAGTTACAGGGGCGCGCTGCACTGCCACGTCGGCAGGTCAGCGACCTGGCCGCAGCCAATCAGCAGTGCCACGCCCACACGGTTTACAGCCGCCTGGACCGGGCATGGACCGAGCGGCTGCTGCGCGAGGCGCCGGCCGCCTACCGCACACGGGTCAACGACCTGCTGCTGGCAGCCTTGGTGCGGGTGATTGCAGGCTGGACCGGGCGCGACGAAGTGTCGGTGCTGCTGGAAGGTCATGGCCGTGAAGCACTGTTCGACGACCTGGACCTCAGCCGCACGCTCGGCTGGTTCACCACGGTGTTCCCGCTGAAGCTGGCGGTGCCCAGCGAGCGTTCCCACACCTTGAAGCAGGTCAAGCAGCACCTGCACAGCATTCCCGACAACGGCATCGGTTTCGGGGTGCTGGGCCAATGGGGCAGCGCCGAGGCGCGCCAGCAACTGGGCCATGCACCGCTGCCGGAAATCACCTTCAACTACCTGGGCCAGTTCGATGGCAGCTTCGATCAGGCCGAAGCGCTGTTCGTGCCGGCCAAGGAAGACAAGGGCGCCGATCACGACGCGCAGGCGCCGCTGGGCAACCTGTTGAGCCTCAATGGCCAGGTGTACGGCGGTGAGCTGAGCCTGGGCTGGACGTTCAGCCGCGAGCTGTTCGATAGCGCCACCCTTGAGCGCCTGGCCGCAGATTACACCCGCGAGTTGCAGGCGTTGATCGAGCACTGCTGCACACCGGGGGTGTGCGGTGTAACGCCGTCCGACTTCCCGCTGGCGCGCCTGTCGCAGGCCCAGCTGGACCAACTGCCAGTGCCCGCGGCCGAGATCGCCGACCTCTATCCGCTGGCGCCGATGCAGCAGGGCATGCTGTTCCACGCCTTGTACGAGCAGCAGGCGGGGGATTACGTGAACCAGATGCGCGTCGATGTCGACGGCCTGGATGTCGAGCGTTTCCGCCGTGCCTGGGAGGCTGTACTGCAGCGCCACGATATCTTGCGCACGCAGTTCCACTGGGAACACGAGCAGGCCCTGCAGGTGGTACGCAAACACGTTGAACTGCCGTTCGTGGTGCACGACTGGCAGGGGCGCGAAGGCCTTGAGGCTGCCCTCGAGCAACTGGCACTCGACCAGCGCCAGCAGGGCTTCGACCTCAGCCAGGCGCCGTTGCTGCGCCTGGCGCTGGTGCGCACCGGTCCGGCTCGACAGCACTTGCTCTATACCAGCCATCACATCCTCATGGACGGCTGGAGCAACTCCCAGCTGTTGGGCGAAGTGCTGCACCAGTACGCCCTGCTGGGCGACGGGCAGCCCTCGGCATTGCCACCGGTCACCAGCCGCTACAGCGATTACATCGGCTGGCTGGGCCGGCAGGACGCCGCTGCTGGTGAAGCGTTCTGGAAAGACTGCCTGCGCGACCTGCAAGGGCCCACCCGCCTGGCGCAGGCCATTGCCTACGAGGCCCAGGCCGAAGCCGGGCAGGGCTACGCCGAGCATGTGCAGGTGATCGATGCCGCCACCACCGGGCAACTGGTGGCACTGGCGCGTCAACACAAGGTCACCCTCAACACCTTGCTGCAGGGTGCCTGGCTGTTGCTGCTGCAACGCTATACCGGGCAGGACAGCGTCACGTTCGGGGCCACGGTTGCCGGGCGCCCGGCGGCGCTCAAGGGCATCGAGCAGCAGGTGGGCCTGTTCATCAACACCTTGCCGGTCACTGCCAGCCCGGCCCCGCAGCTGCCGTTCGCGCAATTCCTGCAGCAGCTGCAGGCGCAGAACGTGGCCATGCGCGAGTTCGAACACACCCCGCTGTTCGACATCCAGCGCTGGAGCGGGCAGGGCGGCGAGACCCTGTTCGACAACATCCTCGTCTTCGAGAACTACCCCGTTTCCGAAGCACTGCAGCAGGGTGCCCCGGCAGGCTTGAGCTTCGGCGAGGTCTACAGCCGCGAACAGACGCATTACCCGCTGACCTTGTCGATCAGCCAAGGGCAGACCTTGCAGTTGCACTACAGCCATGCGCTGGAGCATCTGCAGCGCCCGGCGCTGGCTGCGCTGGCGGACAACTTCCAGCATGTGCTGCAGCAGTGCCTGAGCTTGCCGCTGGACAGCTGCCTGGGCGCGTTCTGCCTGGTAGCCCCTGCCACCCGCGAAGGGCTGTTGCAGCACGTCAACCAGACGGCTGCCGAATACCCGCTGCAGCACAGTTATGCCGAGCTGTTCGAAGCGCAGGTGGCCCGTACCCCGCAGGCGGTCGTTGCGCGCTGCGGCGACCGGCAGTACAGCTACAGCGAGCTCAACCGCCGTGCCAACCGTGTGGCCCATGGGCTGATTGCGCTGGGGGTCGGGCCTGACCAGCCAGTGGCATTGCTGGCGCAGCGCAGCCTTGAGCTGCTGGGCATGATGGTGGGCACCTTCAAGGCCGCCGCCGGCTACCTGCCACTGGACCCTGGGCTGCCACAACAACGCCTGAGCCATATCGTCGCCTTGAGCCGCACCCCGGTGTTGCTCTGCACCGAGGCTTGCCAGGCGCAGGCCGAGGCCTTGCTGGACGCACTGGACGAAGCACGGCGGCCGCAGCTGCTGGTGCTGGAAACCCTCGACCGGCCTGGCAGCGCCGAGCACGATCCGCAGCGCTACAGTGGCCCGCAGCACCTGGCGTACGTGATCTACACCTCGGGCTCGACCGGGCAGCCCAAAGGGGTGATGGTCGAGCAGGCGGGCATGCTCAACAACCAACTGAGCAAGGTGCCTTACCTGGGCCTGGGGCCGGACGACGTGATCGCCCAGACTGCGTCGCAGAGCTTCGACATCTCCGTGTGGCAGTTCCTTGCAGCGCCACTGTTTGGCGGCTGTGTACAGATCGTGCCAAACGAACTGGCCCATGATCCCGAAGCCTTGCTGCAGCACGTGCGCGAGCAGCGCATCAGTGTGCTCGAGAGTGTGCCGTCGTTGATCCAGGGTATGTTCCAGGCCCCGGCCATTGCCGTGCCGTCGCTGCGCTGGATGCTGCCCACTGGCGAAGCGCTGGCGCCGGAGCTCGCTCGTCAATGGTTGCAGCGCTATCCCGATGTCGGGCTGGTCAATGCCTATGGGCCGGCCGAATGTTCCGATGACGTGGCGTTCTTCCGGGTCGACCTGGCGAGCACGCAAGGCGTGTACCTGCCCATTGGCAGCCCGACCGACAACAACCGCCTGTATGTGCTGGACGCCGCGCTGGAGCTGGCGCCGCTGGGCGTCACCGGAGAGCTGTGCGTGGCAGGAACCGGCGTGGGCCGTGGCTATGTCGGCGACCCACTGCGTACTGCCCAGGCCTTTATTCCGCACCCTTGCGGGGCGCCCGGCGAGCGCCTGTACCGCACTGGCGACCTGGCCCGGCGCCGTGCCGACGGCGTGCTGGAATACGTCGGCCGGGTCGATCACCAGGTCAAGATCCGCGGTTTCCGTATCGAGCTGGGCGAAATCGAAGCCGCGTTGCTCGACAGCGATCAGGTACGCGAGGCGGTGGTGATGGCCCAGCCCGGCGCCAACGGGCCGCAGTTGGTGGCCTATTGCGTGGCGGATGACGCTGTGGCTGCCGACGCGCTCAAGCAACAGCTCAAAGCCAGCCTGAAAGCCCGTCTGCCCGACTACATGGTACCTGTGCACTGGGTGCTGATGGCGCGTCTGCCGCTGACGCCGAACGGCAAGGTAGACCGCAAGGCGCTGCCGCTGCCGGACATGAGTCAGGCACGCCAGGCCTATGTTGCCCCGCGCAGTGAACTGGAGCAGCAGCTGGCCGCGATCTGGCAGGACGTGCTCAAGCTTGAGCAGGTGGGGCTGGACGACAACTTCTTCGAACTGGGTGGCGATTCGATCGTTTCCATCCAGGTGGTCGGGCGCGCCCGCCAGGCCGGCATCGCCTTCAGCCCCAAAGATGTTTTCGAGCAGCAGACGGTGCAGGGCCTGGCGCGTGTCGCTCGGCGGGGTGCCGCTCAGCAGCAGATCGACCAGGGCCCGGTCAGCGGTGAGCTGCACCTGCTGCCGGCCCAGGCCGAATTCTTCGCGCTGGCTATTCCCGAGCGCCATCACTGGAACCAGTCGGTACTGCTGGACGCCCTGCAGCCGCTGGATGCCGACCGGCTGGAACACGCCCTGCACCAGTTGGTGGTACACCATGACGGCTTGCGCCTGAAGTTCGACGAAAGCGAACAGGGCTGGCGCGCCAGCTTCGGCGAAGCGCACGTGCGCCACGCGCTGTTGTGGCAGCGTGACTGTGCCGATGCGCAGGCGCTGGAGGCATTGTGCGACCAGGCCCAGGCCAGCCTGTGCCTGGGCAGCGGCGACCTGGTGCGTGCGGTGCTGGTAACGCAACCGGGCGAGTGCCAGCGCTTGTTGCTGGTGATCCATCACCTGTTGGTCGACGGGGTGTCCTGGCGAATCCTGCTGGAAGACCTGCAACGCGCTTATCGTCAATGCGTGGCGGGCCAAACGGTGGTGCTGCCGGCCAAGACCAGTTCGCTCAGGGACTGGGCCGGGCAGTTGCAAGCCTATGCTGGCAGCGAAGGGCTTGGCAGCGAGCTGGCGTACTGGCAGGCGCAGTTGCAGCACGACCACGCCGAGCTGCCCTGCGACCACCCAGGTGCCGGGCAACAACGCCGACGTGCGCGCACGGTCAGCACGCAACTTGACCGCGAAGTGACCCGGCAGCTTCTGCAAGAGGCTCCGGCCACCTATCGTACGCAGGTCAACGACTTGCTGCTGACTGCGCTGGCGCGCGTGGTGGGTCGCTGGAGCGGTCAGGCCGCGACGCTGATTCAGCTGGAAGGGCATGGCCGAGAAGAACTGTCCGCCGACCTTGATCTCAGCCGAACCGTCGGCTGGTTCACCAGCCTGTACCCGGTGTGCTTGCGCGTCGAGGGCGAGCTGGGCGCGTCGATCAAGCAGGTCAAGGAGCAGTTGCGCGCCATCCCCAACAAAGGCCTGGGTTACGGTGTACTGCGTTACCTTGGCAGTGACGAGCAGCGTCAGGCCCTGCTAGGCCTGGCAACACCACGCATCACCTTCAACTACCTGGGGCAGTTCGACGCCAGCTTCGATGGCGCCGGTGATGCCTTGCTGCAACCTTCCCGGCTGGGCGTCGGCGCCGAGCAGAGCGCTGACGCGCCGCTGGAAAACTGGCTCAGCCTCAATGGCCAGGTCTATGGCGGTGAGCTGCGCATGGGCTGGACGTTCAGCCTCGACCTGTTTGACGAACAGACCGTGCAACGCCTGGCGGACGATTACGGGCGCGAGCTGCGCAGCCTGGTCGAGCATTGCCTGCAGGCCAACGAGGCCGGTGAGCAGGGCATGACACCTTCGGACTTCCCGCTGGCGGGCCTGAGCCAGGCCCAGCTCGATGCGTTGCCGGTACCGGCGGCGCAAGTCGAAGACATCTACGCGCTGTCGCCGATGCAGCAAGGCATGCTGTTCCACTCGCTGTACGAGCAGGGCAGTGGTGACTACATCAACCAGATGCGTGCCGATGTGCAGGGGCTGGATGCCGAACGGCTGCGGGCCGCCTGGCAGGCAGTCTACGACCGCCACGAGGTGCTGCGCGCCAGTGTGCTGTGGCAGGGCCAGCAGCAACCGTTGCAGGTCATTCACAAGCACCTGGCCGTGGCGCTGGTGTACCAGGATTGGCGCGAGCGGCGGGAGCTGCCCACCGCGCTCGACCAGTTGGCCAACGCCGAACGCCTGCGCGGGTTCGACCTGGGCAAGGCGCCGCTGCAGCGCATCCAGGTCATCCGCATTGGCGACGATCGCTACCACCTGATCGATACCAACCACCACATCCTCATGGACGGTTGGAGCTATTCGCAGCTGCTGGGGGAGGTACTCGAACAATACGGTGCCCAGGCCCGCGGCGAGCCTCGCCCAGCGGCGCCGGCAGGGCGTTACCGCGATTACATCGGCTGGTTGCAGCGCCAGGATGCGCAGGCCAGCGAGCAGTTCTGGAAAGCCCGCCTGGCGGACCTGGAACAGCCCACACTGCTCAGCCGCAGCCTGGCGACCGGCCAGCCATTGGCCGAAGCCGACGTGGCCGGGCAGGGGCAGGTTGTATTGCTGCGTGATCGCCAGCAAACCCGCCAGCTCAGCGATTTTGCCCGGCAGCACAAGGTCACGCTCAACACCTTGATGCAAGGGGCCTGGTTGTTGCTGTTGCAGCGTTATACCGGGCAGGCGGCGGTCGCATTCGGTGTCACCGTAGCAGGCCGTCCTGCCGAGCTGCGCGGCGTCGAAGCGCACATCGGGCTGTTCATCAACACCTTGCCGGTGGTTGCCAGCCCGCGCCCGGAACAACCCGTGGTGCAATGGCTGCAAGCGTTGCAAAGCCTCAACCTGCAATTGCGTGAACACGAACACACGCCATTGTTCGAGATCCAGCGCTGGGCCGGTCACGGCGGCGAGGGGCTGTTCGACAGCATCATGGTGTTCGAGAACTACCCGGTCTCGGAGATCCTCCAGCAAACGGCACCCGAGGGGCTGCGTTTCGATGCGGTGCACAACCATGAGCAGGCCAACTACCCATTGACCCTGGCGGTCAACCAGGGCGAGACGCTGTCGGTGACCTTCGGCTACGACCGTGGCTGCTTCGCTGCCGTGCAGGTCGAGCAACTGGCTGGGCACCTGCGACAGTTGCTGGAGCAGATTGTCGAGGCCTCGGCGCACCAGGCGCTGGGCAGCTTGACGCTGCTCGATGCGCAACAGCAGCAAGCCACCTTCGCCCAGTGGAATCCGGCCCCCGCCGAGCACCCGGCCAACCAGGCCCTGCACAGCCGGATCGAGGCCCAGGTGCAGCGCACCCCCGATGCCATCGCCGTCACCTGCGAGGGCCAGGCCCTGAGCTATGCCCAGCTCAACCAGCGTGCCAACGCCCTGGCCCGGCGCCTGGTCGACGACGGGGTCGGGCCTGACGTGCTGGTCGGCCTGGCTGCCGAGCGCTCGCTGGACATGGTTGTTGGCATCTTCGCCATCCTCAAGGCTGGCGGTGCCTATGTGCCGCTGGACCCGGCCTACCCGGCCGACCGTTTGGCCTACATGATCGAAGACAGCGGCCTGCAGCGCGTGCTGGCCCAGCCCCAGGTGCTGGCCAGCCTGCCGGTGCCGGCAGGCGTGCGCGTGCTCAGCCTGGCAAGCAACGATGACAGCACCCAGGCCGACCCGCTGGCCTGCTCGCCGGTCACGGTCAGCCCGGACAACCTCGCCTACGTGATCTACACCTCCGGTTCCACCGGCAAGCCCAAGGGCGTGCTGCTGCCGCAGCGCAACGTGCTGCGCCTGTTCACGGCCACCGGCGCCGACTTCCGCTTCGGCAGCGACGACGTGTGGAGCCTGTTCCACTCCTATGCCTTCGACTTCTCGGTGTGGGAAATCTTCGGCGCCCTGCTGTACGGCGGGCGCCTGGTGATCGTGCCGCAGCACACCAGCCGCTCGCCCGAGGCCTTCTACCAGCTGCTGGCCGATGAACAGGTCACGGTGCTGAACCAGACCCCGTCGGCGTTCAAGCAATTGATGGCGGTGGCCACCACGGCCGAGCCGCAGCGGCCACTGGCACTGCGCAGCGTGGTGTTCGGGGGCGAGGCGCTGGACGTCAACAGCCTGGCACCGTGGTTCGAACGCTTCGGCGACCGCCAGCCGCAGCTGGTGAACATGTACGGCATCACCGAAACCACCGTGCATGTCAGCTACCGGCCGCTGTCGCGGGCTGACCTGGGCAAGGCGGCCAGCAGCCCGATGGGCGTGCCGATCCCCGACCTGTCCTGGTATGTGCTCGACGGCGACCTGAACCCGGTAGCCAAAGGCTGCATCGGCGAGCTGTACGTGGGCCGCGCCGGCCTGGCGCGCGGCTACCTCAAGCGCAGCGACCTGAGCGCCACGCGCTTCGTGCCGGACCCGTTCGGTGCCCCTGGCGGGCGCCTGTACCGCACCGGTGACCTGGCGCGCTACCACGCCGACGGGGTGATCGAGTATGTGGGACGCATCGACCACCAGGTGAAGATCCGCGGCTTCCGCATCGAGCTGGGGGAAATCGAAGCCCGCTTGCAGGCGCAGCCACAGGTGCGCGAGGCCCTGGTGCTGGCCCAGGAAGGCGCGACCGGCCAGCAGCTGGTGGCCTACCTGATCCCCGCTGCCGAGGTAGCGCTGGAGCAGCAGGCCGGGCTGCGCGCGCAACTGCGCGAACAGTTGAAGGAAGCGCTGCCGGACTACATGGTCCCGGCGCACCTGCTGCTGCTCGACCGGTGGCCGCTGACAGCCAACGGCAAGCTCGACCGCAAGGCCCTGCCCAAGGCCGATGCCAGCCTGTTGCAGCAAGGTTATCGCGCCCCAGGCAGTGAGCTGGAACAGCAGCTGGCAGCCATCTGGCAGGACGTGCTCAAGCTTGAGCAAGTGGGCCTGGACGACCACTTCTTCGAACTGGGCGGCCATTCATTGCTGGCCGTGAGCGTGGTATCGCGGGTGCAACTGGAACTCGGCCTGAGCCTGACCCCGCAACTGATTTTCCAGCACCCGACCCTGGCGAGCTTCGCCGAACAGCTGGCCCAGGCATCTGCGCCGGCGGACACACAAACACTCAGCAAGCTGTCGGCTCTGCTGGACGAAATGGAGGAGGTGTGATGGACACCGCAGTCGCCACGAAAATTGCTCAGCGCTTCATCAATCTGCCGCTGGAAAAGCGTCGCCAATACCTGCAGAAAATGCTTGAAGAGGGCGTGTCCCCGGCCAACCTGCCCATTCCGCTGGTGCGCGACGACACCACCGTGGTGCCGTTGTCGTTTGCCCAGGAGCGCCAATGGTTCCTGTGGCAGATGGAGCCTCAGGGCACTGCCTACAACATCGGGGTCAGCCTGCGCCTGCATGGCCCGCTGAACCTGCAGGCCTTGCAAGGCAGTTTCGATGCGCTGCTGGCGCGGCACGAGAGCTTGCGCACCACGTTCACCCATGACAGCCGCGACGGTGGCCCACGCCAGCAAATCGCCCCACAGCTGACGGTAGCGATCGAATGCCGTGAGCGCGGTGTGGGCGATGAGCAGGCGCAGATTCAGGCCTTTGTCGAAGCCCACCGGGAGCAGCCGTTCGACCTGCAACATGGCCCCGTGTTGCGCGTGGCGTTGCTGCGCCTGGCGGCCGAGGACCATGTGTTCAGCCTGGTGGTGCACCACATCGCCGCTGACGGCTGGTCGCTGAAGGTCATGGTCGATGAACTGCTGCAGGGTTACAGTGCCTGCTGCCAAGGGCATGCCGTGGCTGTTCGTCCGCTGCCCATCCAGTACGCCGACTATGCCATCTGGCAACGGCGCTGGATGGAGGCCGGTGAACGCGAGCGGCAGCTGGCCTATTGGCAAGCGCAGTTGGGTGGCCAGCAGCCGGTGCTGGAACTGCCCACCGATCGGCCCCGCCCGGGGCTGATGAGCTACCGCGGCGCACGGCACGACTTCAGCTTGCCGGCCGAACTGTGCCAACGCCTGCAAGACCTGGCCCGCCACGAAGGGGTGACCTTGTTCGTGCTGTTGCTGGCCGCGTTCCAGGCCTTGCTGCAGCGCTACAGCGGGCAGCAGGACATTCGCGTGGGTGTGCCCATCGCCAACCGCAACCGGGTAGAAACCGAAGGGTTGATCGGGTTTTTCGTCAACACCCAGGTGCTGCGCGCGCAAATCGAGCCGCAGCAGACCTTCCGCGCGCTGTTGCAGCAAGCCCGCCAGGCCGCCAGCGACGCCCAGGCCCATCAAGAGCTGCCGTTCGAACAACTGGTCGAAGCCTTGCAGCCGGGGCGCAGCCTGAGCCACAGCCCGTTGTTCCAGGTCATGTTCAACCACCAGCGCCAGGGCGATGGCCAGCAGGCCGCCAGCGACACAGCGCTGCGTATCGAGGCTTTGCCTGGCGAAACGCGCACCGCGCCGTTTGACCTCACCCTGGAAACCTTCGAAGCGCCAGGGCAGATCGGCGCTTCTTTCAACTACGCCACCGATCTGTTCGATGCCACCACCATAGCGCGAATGGCCGGGCACTGGCTGCAATTGCTGGACGGCATCGTGGCCGACGCGGGCCAGCGAATCGCTGCGTTGCCACTGCTCAGCGACAGCGAGCTGGACGTGATCGGCCAGGCCTGGAATGACACGGCGGTGCCGGTTGCCGACGCCTGTATCCAGCACCTGATCGAGCAGCGTGCCCATGCCACACCGCATGCACCGGCCGTGCAGTTCGAAGACCAGACGCTGAGCTACCAGCAACTCAACGAACACGCCAACCGCCTGGCCTGGCGCCTGATCGAAGGCGGCGTGGGGCCGGACGTCAAAGTCGGGGTGGCCCTCGAACGCTCGCCACAGATGCTCGTCGCCTTGCTGGCCGTGCTCAAGGCCGGGGGTGCCTATGTACCGCTGGACCCCCACTACCCGGACGAGCGGCTGGCCTACATGATGGAGGACAGCGGCATCAGGCTGCTGCTGACCCAGCCGTCGCTCCAGGCACGCCTGCCGATACCGGCCACGGTCCAGTGCCTGTTGCTGGCGCCCGAGCACCCGCTGGGCAGTGGCTGCAACGTGGCAGCCTACGGTGTGCACAACCCGCAGCCGCAGCTGTCGGCCGAGCACCTTGCCTACATGATCTACACCTCGGGCTCCACCGGCAGGCCAAAAGGGGTGATGGTGCCCCACGGCGCGCTGGTCAACTTCATCGCCAGCATGGCCAAGGCGCCGGGGCTGGCCACCGGCGACCGCCTGTTGTCGTTGACCACGTTCTCGTTCGATATCTTCGGGCTGGAATTGTACCTGCCGCTGGTGCAGGGCGCCTGCATGGTCCTGGCCGGTCCGGATACCGCACAGGACCCGCAGCGGGTGCTGGAGCTGGTAGCGCAGCAGTCAGTGACCGTGCTGCAGGCCACCCCTTCGACCTGGCGCATGCTGTTAGACAGCGGCCGCGGCGAGGTGCTGGCGGGTTGCACGAAGTTGTGTGGCGGCGAAGCGCTGAGCGATGACCTGGCCCAGCGGCTGCTGGCCCTGGGCGGGCCGTTGTGGAACCTGTACGGGCCGACCGAAACCACCATCTGGTCGGCGCTGCACCGCTTGCAGCCCGCCAGGCCGCAGGCGTTGCTAGGCAGGCCGTTGGACAATACCCGGCTCTACCTGCTGGGTGAGGACCTGGCGCCAGTCCCTGTTGGTGTTGCCGGCGAGCTGCTGATTGGCGGGGCGGGGCTGGCGCGCGGGTATTACCAGCGGCCAGGGCTGACCGCCGAGCGTTTCGTCCCCGACCCGTTCGCCGGGAACGGTGAGCGGCTGTACCGCACCGGCGACCTGGCGCGTTACCGGGCCGAGGGTGTGGTGGAATACCTTGGGCGAATCGACCAGCAAGTGAAGATGCGTGGCTATCGTATCGAACTCGGTGAAATCGAGGCACAACTGGCGCGTCATCCCGCCATTCGCGAAGCGGCGGTAGTCGCCCGGCCGGGGCCTGGTGGCCAGCAGCTGGTGGCTTACCTGGTGCCGCAGGACGTGGCCGTGGTCGACGATGCGCAAACGCGGGAGGCACTGGGCGAGGCGCTGAAGCGGCAACTGCGCAGCGTGTTGCCGGAGTACATGGTGCCGACCTGGACGACGTTCGTCGCAACCTTCCCCCACACCCCCAATGGCAAGCTTGACCGCAACCGGCTGCCTGCCCCTGACCTGAGTGTCGCCCGGGTGGCCTACCTGGCACCGCAGAGTGAGCTGCAGCAGCAAGTGGCGAAGATCTGGCAGGAGGTGCTGCACGTCGATCAGGTCGGCCTTGCCGACAACTTCTTCGACCTCGGCGGGCATTCGCTGCTGGCCACCCAGGTCACCGTGCGCCTGCGTGAGCAGTTGAAGCTGGAAACAGCGGTCAAGGCGCTGTTCACCACCCACGACCTGCAAACCTACTGCGCCGAGATCGCTGGTGCTCAGCCGCACACCCAGGCGGTCAACGATGCCTTGGCTAAATCCTTGGAGGCCCTCAAACGTCTATCAGCCGAAGATCTGGAAAATCTGATCTCTTGACAGGGGAAGGGCGTGCAAAAGTTAATCGAATCGGTAGCAACACTGTCGGCAAAGCAACGCAAGGCGCTGGCGGTGCTGCTCAAGCAGCAAGGTGTCGATCTGTACAGCGTGGCACCTGTTTTTCGACGCGATCCGACCGAGCCGCTTTCGCTGTCCTTCGCCCAGGAGCGGCAGCTGTTTCTTTGGCACCTTGAGCCAGACAGCGCCGCCTATCACCTGCCCAGTGCGCTGAACCTGCGCGGCGCACTGGACCTGGCTGCCCTGCAGCAAAGCTTCGATGCGCTGGTGGCGCGCCACGAGTCGCTGCGCACCACCTTCGCCACTGACGGTGAGCGCACCACACCAGTGATCCATGCTCCCGCGCCGGTGAGCATTGCCAGGCATACCCTGGCCCTGGCGCCCGACGAGGACCGGGCGGCGCGGCTGCGCACCTGTATCACCGAAGAAATCCGCCAGCCGTTCGACCTGGCCCAGGGCCCGCTGCTGAGGGCCAGCCTGCTGTGCCTGGGGCCGGACGATCATGTGTTGCTGATCACCCAGCACCACATTGTCTCGGATGGCTGGTCGCTGGCGCTGATGGTGCAGGAGCTGGTGCACCTGTATCGCGCGTACAGCAGCGGCCAGCCTGCCAGCCTGCCGGCGTTGCCGATCCAGTACGCCGACTATGCCGCCTGGCAGCGTCAATGGATGGATGGCGGCGAACGGCAGCGCCAGCTAGCCTACTGGACCGCCCAGCTGGGCGGTGAGCAGCCTGTGCTGGCGCTGCCCGCTGATCGCCCGCGGCCGTTGCACAGCAGCTACCGTGGCGCCCGCATCGACCTGCCACTGAACCCGGCACTGGCCGATGGCCTGCGGCAACTGGCACGGCGCGAAGGGGTGACCCTGTTCATGCTGTTGTTGGCGACCTTCCAGTGCCTGTTGCACCGCTACACCGGGCAGTCGGACATCCGCGTCGGCGTGCCGGTCGCCAACCGCACGCGCAAGGAAACCGAAGGCCTGATCGGCTTCTTCGTCAATACCCAGGTGCACAAGGCCGACATCGATACGCACCAACCGTTCGTCCGCCTGTTGCAGCAGGTCAAGGCCACTGCGCTGGAGGCCCAGGCGCACCAGGACTTGCCCTTCGAGCAGTTGGTGGATGCCCTGCAGGTCGAACGGAGCCTGAACCGCAGCCCGTTGTTCCAGGTCATGTTCAACCATCGCAGCGCCGAGCGCCGGCTGCCAGGGGCCACACAGCTGCCAGGCTTGAGCGTGGAAGTGCTGGCGTGGGAAGAAGTGAACGCCCAGTTCGACCTGACCCTGGACACGGTCGAGACCGCGGATGGCCTGTGGGCATCGCTGACCTACGCCACCGACCTGTTCGACGCGCCAAGCGTCGAGCGCATGGCGCAGCATTGGCAGCACCTGTTGCACAGTGTGGTAGCCCAGCCGCAACAGCCGGTGGGCGAGTTGCCGATGCTGAGCCCGCAGCAGACGCAAGCGGTGCTGCACGACCTTAACGACACCGCCACCGACTACCCCGGCGACTGGCGCGTGCACCAACTGTTCGAGGCGCAGGCGCGTCGCCAGCCAGACGCCACGGCACTGCTGTTCGGCGACCAGCGCATGAGCTATCGGGCGTTGAGCGAGCTATCCAGCCAGTGGGCGCACAAGCTGATCGAACAGGGTGTCGGCCCGGAAAGCCTGGTGGGTATCGCCGCCGAGCGCTCGCTGGAAATGGTCGTTGGCCTGCTGGCGATCCTTAAAGCCGGCGCCGCCTATGTACCGCTGGACCCGGACTACCCGGCCGAGCGGCTGGCCTACATGTTCGAAGACAGCGGCATCGAACTGCTGCTGACCCAGGCGCACTTGCGCGAGCAGCTGCCGGCGTTTGCCGGGCAGGTCCTGTTGCTGGACCAGCCCGGCGAACTGGGCGGGTACTCGCGGCAGGTGCCGGCGTGCCGGCTGCACCCCGAGAACCTGGCCTACGTCATCTACACCTCCGGCTCGACCGGGCGGCCGAAAGGCGCCGGCAACCGCCACCTGGCGTTGTATAACCGGCTGGCGTGGATGCAGCAGGCGTATGCGCTGGACGGCGCCGACACGGTGTTGCAGAAAACCCCGTTCAGTTTTGACGTGTCGGTGTGGGAGTTCTTCTGGCCGCTGATGACCGGTGCACGGCTGGCCCTCGCGGCGCCGGGCGAGCATCGCGAGCCGGAGCGGCTGATCGACACCATCGAGCGCCACCAAGTCACCACCTTGCATTTCGTGCCGTCGATGCTGCAGGTGTTCGTCCGTGAACCGGGCCTGCAGCGCTGCCACAGCGTGCGGCAGGTGATCTGCAGCGGCGAGGCGCTGGCGGTGGACACCCAGCAGCAGGTGTTCAGCCACCTGCCCGGTGCCCGCCTGCACAACCTGTACGGGCCGACCGAGGCAGCGATCGACGTCACCCACTGGACCTGTGTCGACGAAGGGCGTGACAGCGTGCCGATCGGCCAGCCGATCGCCAACCTGTACACGCACATCCTTGGCCCGGCGTTCGAAGCCTTGCCCCAGGTGGCCATGGGCGAGCTGATGCTCGGTGGCCAGGGCCTGGCGCGTGGTTACCATCGTCGCCCGTCGCTGACGGCCGAGCGTTTCGTGCCCGACCCGTTCGGCAGCCACGGCCAGCGGCTGTACCGCACCGGCGACCTGGCGCGCTACCGCGACAGCGGGGTGATCGAGTACTGCGGGCGCATCGACCATCAGGTGAAGGTGCGCGGGCTGCGTATCGAACTGGGTGAAATCGAGGCACGGGTGCTGGAGCACCCGCAGGTGCGTGAGGCGGTGGTGCTGGCCCAGGACAGCGGGCATGGCCAGCAGCTGGTGGCCTACGTACTGGCCGAAGAGCAGGGCATGGCAGTGGACGCCGCCGAACTGCGCGACAGCCTTCGCGAACAGCTCAAGGGCAGCCTGCCGGACTACATGGTGCCGACGCACATCCTGCAGGTGCAGGCCTGGCCGGTGACGGCCAACGGCAAGCTCGACCGCAAGGCTTTGCCCAAGCCCGACAACAGCGCCCTGCAGCAGGCCTACAGTGCGCCGCAAGGTCCCCTGGAACAGCAGATCGCGGCGATCTGGCAGGACCTGCTCAAGCTGGAGCGGGTCGGCCGCAGCGACAACTTCTTCACCCTCGGTGGCGACTCGATCGTCTCGATCCAGGTGGTCAGCCGCGCCCGCCAGGCGGGCATCCGCTTCACCACCAAGGACCTGTTCCAGCACCAGACGGTACAAGACCTGGCCGCAGTCGCCCAGGTGGGGTGTGCGGCACAGGCCGACCAGCGCCCATTGCACGGGCCAACCCCGATGCTGGCGGTGCAGCATGCCTTCTTCGACACAGCCATTGCCGAACGCCAGCAGTGGAACCAGTCGGTGCTGTTCCGCCCGCTGCAGGCGCTTGATGCACAGGCACTGGAGCAGGCGCTGCAGGCCCTGGTCACGCACCACGACAGCCTGCGCCTGAGCTTCGTCGAGGTTGATGGGCAGTGGCAGGCCAGCTACCGGCCTGCCGGGCAGGTACAGCCACCTTTGCTATGGTGCGCGACACTGGCCGATGCCGGTGAGCTGCAGGCATTGGGCACCGAGGCCCAGTGCAGCCTCAACCTGGCCGATGGGCCGATGCTGCGCGCGGTGCTGGCAACCTTGGCGGACGGCAGTCAGCGCCTGTTGCTGGCGATCCACCATCTGGTCGTCGATGGGGTGTCCTGGCGTATTCTGCTGGAGGACTTGCACCGGGCCTACCAACAATGTGCGGCCGGGCAGGCGCCACAGTTGCCCGCTAAGACCAGTGCCTTCAGGGCCTGGGCCGAACAGCTGCAGGCCTACGCCGGCAGCGACACGTTGCAGGCCGAACTGGGCTATTGGCAGGCGCAGTTGAGCCATGCCAGCGGCAGCCTGCCGCAGGACAACAGCGCTGGCGCCCTGAGCAACCGGTACGCCCACACGGTCTACAGCCACCTGGACGGGGCGCTGACCCGGCAGCTGTTGCAGCAGGCCCCGGCCGCTTACCGCACCCAGGTCAACGACCTGCTGCTGACTGCGCTTGCGCGGGTAATCTGCCGCTGGAGCGGCGAACCCTCGACCCTGATCGAGCTGGAAGGGCACGGGCGCGAAGCGCTGTTCGACAACCTCGACCTGGGCCGCACGGTCGGCTGGTTCACCAGCCTGTTCCCGCTGCGGCTGAGCCCGGCGGCAACGCTGGATGGGTCGATCAAGCAGGTCAAGGAACAGCTGCGCGCCGTGCCCGAAAAGGGCATTGGTTATGGTGTGCTGCGCTACTTGGCGGACGCTGCCAGCCGTGAGTGCCTGCGTGCCTTGCCGGTGCCGCGCATCACCTTCAACTATCTGGGCCAGCTGGATGGCCACCTGGCGACCGATGAGCAGGCACTGCTGGTGCCCTGCGCAGACCCCAAAGGCGATGAGCAAAGCCTGGACGCGCCATTGGGTAACTGGCTGACGCTCAATGGCCAGGTCTACGCCGGTGAGCTGAGCCTGGGCTGGACCTTCAGCAGCGACATGTTCGAAGTCGCCACCGTACAGCGCCTGGCCGATGAATACAGCCATGAGCTGCGCGCCCTGGTCGAACACTGCTGCCAGCGCGAACACGCCGGCATGACCCCGTCGGACTTTCCGCTGGCCGGCCTGACCCAGGCCCAGCTCGACAGCCTGCCGCTGCCGCCAGCGATGGTCGAAGACATCTTCCCGCTTTCACCCATGCAGCAAGGCATGATGTTCCATACGCTGCTGCAGCAGGGCGGGGATTACATCAACCAGCTGCGGGTCGATGTGACTGGCGTGGATCCCGAGCGCTTCCGTGCTGCCTGGCAAGCGGCGGTCGACTGCCATGACCTGCTGCGTGGCAGCTTCATCTGGGGTGAGCTGGCCAGCCCGTTGCAGATCATTCAGCGTGAGGCGCAGTTGCCGTTCGCGGTGCATGACTGGCGTGGCCGTGACGACCTTGCCGATGCGCTGGAGGCGTTCGCTGCTGCAGACCGCGCGGCCGGCTTCGACCTGGTCCGGCCGCCGCTGTTGCGCCTGACCCTGATTCGCCTGGACGCGCAGCGTTATCACCTGATCTACACCAGCCACCACATCCTGATGGACGGCTGGAGCAATACCCGGCTGCTGGGCGAGGTGCTGCAGCGCTACCACGGCAGCGTGCCGGAGCAAGGGCCGGGGCGCTTCCGTGACTACATTGCCTGGCTGCAGCGCCAGGATGGCGCAGCCCGCCAGGCGTTCTGGACCCGCCAGTTGCAAGACCTGGATGCACCCACCTTGCTGGCCAGGGCCACGGACTGGGCAGCCGGTAGTGAAGGGCAGGGGCAGGTCGAGCGGGTACAGCAACTGGATGCCCGGCAGACCGCCCGCCTGGACGCCTTTGCCCGTGAGCGCAGGGTCACCGTCAATACCGTGGTGCAAGCGGCCTGGCTGCTGGTGCTGCAGCGCTATACCGGCCAGGCCTGCGTCGCCTTTGGTGCGACCACGGCTGGGCGGCCGGCCGAACTCAAGGGCATCGAGCAGCAGATCGGCCTGTTCATCAACACCTTGCCGGTCATTGCCAGCCCACGCCCGGAGCAAGCGCTGGGTGACTGGCTGGACGCCGTGCAGGCGCTGAACATCGCCCTGCGTGAGTACGATCACACGCCATTGTTCGATATCCAGCGCTGGGCCGGGCAGGGCGGCGAAGCGCTGTTCGACAGCATCCTGGTGTTCGAGAACTACCCGGTGTCCGAAGCGCTGCAGGCCGATACCACCAGTAGCCTGGTGTTTGGTGAGGTGGCGAACCACGAACAGACCAACTACCCGCTGACGCTGGTGGTTAACCTGGGTACGCACCTGTCGCTGCAGTTGAAAGCCGATCGGGCACGGTTCAGTGCCCGGTTGGCCGAGCAACTTGGCGAGCACCTGTTGCAGGTGTTGCAGCAGATGCTTGAGAGCAGCGCCGAAACGGCGTTGGGCGAGTTGCCGATGCTGAGCCCGCAGCAGACGCAAGCGGTGCTGCACGACCTTAACTACACCGCCACCGACTACCCCGGCGACTGGCGCGTGCACCAACTGTTCGAGGCGCAGGCGCGTCGCCAGCCAGACGCCACGGCACTGCTGTTCGGCGACCAGCGCATGAGCTATCGGGCGTTGAGCGAGCTATCCAGCCAGTGGGCGCACAAGCTGATCGAACAGGGTGTCGGCCCGGAAAGCCTGGTGGGTATCGCCGCCGAGCGCTCGCTGGAAATGGTCGTTGGCCTGCTGGCGATCCTTAAAGCCGGCGCCGCCTATGTACCGCTGGACCCGGACTACCCGGCCGAGCGGCTGGCCTACATGTTCGAAGACAGCGGCATCGAACTGCTGCTGACCCAGGCGCACTTGCGCGAGCAGCTGCCGGCGTTTGCCGGGCAGGTCCTGTTGCTGGACCAGCCCGGCGAACTGGGCGGGTACTCGCGGCAGGTGCCGGCGTGCCGGCTGCACCCCGAGAACCTGGCCTACGTCATCTACACCTCCGGCTCGACCGGGCGGCCGAAAGGCGCCGGCAACCGCCACCTGGCGTTGTATAACCGGCTGGCGTGGATGCAGCAGGCGTATGCGCTGGACGGCGCCGACACGGTGTTGCAGAAAACCCCGTTCAGTTTTGACGTGTCGGTGTGGGAGTTCTTCTGGCCGCTGATGACCGGTGCACGGCTGGCCCTGGCGGCGCCGGGCGAGCATCGCGAGCCGGAGCGGCTGATCGACACCATCGAGCGCCACCAGGTGACCACTTTGCATTTCGTGCCGTCGATGCTGCAGGTGTTCGTCCGCGAGCCGGGCCTGCAGCGCTGCCACAGCGTGCGGCAGGTGATCTGCAGCGGCGAGGCGCTGGCGGTGGACACCCAGCAGCAGGTGTTCAGCCACCTGCCCGGTGCCCGCCTGCACAACCTGTACGGGCCGACCGAGGCAGCGATCGACGTCACCCACTGGACCTGTGTCGACGAAGGGCGTGACAGCGTGCCGATCGGCCAGCCGATCGCCAACCTGTACATGCACATCCTTGGCCCGGCGTTCGAAGCCCTGCCGCAGGTGGCCATGGGCGAGCTGATGCTCGGTGGCCAGGGCCTGGCGCGTGGTTACCATCGTCGCCCGTCGCTGACGGCCGAGCGTTTCGTGCCCGACCCGTTCGGCAGCCACGGCCAGCGGCTGTACCGCACTGGGGATTTGGCGCGCTACCGCGACAGCGGGGTGATCGAGTACTGCGGGCGCATCGACCATCAGGTGAAGGTGCGCGGGCTGCGTATCGAGCTGGGTGAAATCGAGGCACGGGTGCTGGAGCACCCGCAGGTGCGCGAGGCGGTGGTGCTGGCCCAGGACAGCGGGCATGGCCAGCAGCTGGTGGCCTACGTACTGGCCGAGGAGCAGGGCATGGCAGTGGACGCTGCCGAACTGCGCGACAGCCTTCGCGAGCAGCTCAAGGGCAGCCTGCCGGACTACATGGTGCCGACGCACATCCTGCAGGTGCAGGCCTGGCCGGTGACGGCCAACGGCAAGCTCGACCGCAAGGCTTTGCCCAAGCCCGACAACAGCGCCCTGCAGCAGGCCTACCGGGCGCCGCAAACCCCGCTCGAGCAGCACGTTGCGGGTATCTGGCAGGAGGTGCTCGGCCTTGAGCGGGTGGGCCTTGGCGACCACTTCTTCGAGCTGGGTGGTCACTCGTTGCTGGCGACCCAGGCGGTATCGCGGATGCGCAAGCTGCCGGGTGTGCAAGTGACGTTGCGTGACCTGTTCGATCACCCGGTGCTGGAGCGCCTGCTGGCAGCGCTCGGCGGCGCTGGCAAGGCTGCGACCGCGCATGGTGTCGAGCTATTGGCCCATGGAGAAAAAGCCACCGCACCGTTGTCGTTGATGCAGCGGCGCTTGTGGGTTGCCGAACAATTGTCCGGGGGCAGCGCTGCTTACGGCATGCCATTGGCCCTGCGCCTGCAAGGGCCGCTG
The DNA here is from genome assembly GCF_020911845.1 of Pseudomonas sp. CIP-10. Taxonomy (NCBI): domain Bacteria; kingdom Pseudomonadati; phylum Pseudomonadota; class Gammaproteobacteria; order Pseudomonadales; family Pseudomonadaceae; genus Pseudomonas; species Pseudomonas sp. CIP-10. Next base: position 1,893,663 of record NZ_CP087160.1, read on the forward strand.
CAGGTCGAGGTGTTGCGCAACAGCCTGAACGCGCTGGCGCAGCGACATGAAGTGTTGCGTACGGCCTACGTGCAGGACGACGAGGGTGATCCGCTGGCGCTGATTGCCGACCGGATCGAGGTGGATATCACCCTCGACGACTGGTCCGGGTTCAGCCCGCAGGAGCAGCAACGGTGCATTGCCGAAGCCACCCTGGCCAACGCCAGCACCCCGATTGCAATGGAGCATGCACCGTTGTTGCGCTGCCGTCTGGCACGCCTGGCAGACCAGGAGCATGTGCTGTTCTTCGCCATGCACCACATCATCTCCGATGGCTGGTCGATGGGCGTGCTGGTCCGCGACCTGGTTGAAATCTACCGTCACAGCGCCCCAGGGCAGACCCACCTTCTGGCGCCGTTACCGCTGCAGTATTCAGACTTTGCCTTGTGGCAGCAGGCCCTCGAGCAGGCGGGTGAGCTGCAGCGCCAGGCAAGCTACTGGCAACAGGCCTTGGCGGGCCATACCGGCCGCCTTGAGCTGCCACTGGAACAGCCGCGCAGCGAGCAGGCCTCCCATGCCGGCGGTGCGGTGGACTTTAGCCTGTCGCCAGCATTGACCGATGCGCTTGGCCAGTTCGCGGCCAAGGCCGGGGTGACCCTGTACAGCACGCTGCTGGCGGCGTTCCAGTGGTTGATGCACCAGACCAGCGGTGCCCACGACGTACTGGTCGGGGCCGACACCGCAGGCCGCCAGCACAGCGAACTGGAAGGCCTGATCGGCTTCTTCGTCAATGTATTGCCGCTGCGTTCCAGGGTGAGCGATGGGCTGGCCTTCGGTGACTTCGTGCAGGGCACCCAGCGCACCTTGCTCGCGGCCCTGGAGCATCAGGACCTGCCGTTCGACATGATCGTCGAGGCCCATGGCGCCCCGCGGGTGCGCGGCATGAACCCGCTGGTGCAGGTGCTGTTCGTGATGAACAACCTGCCCGTACGCAGCGAAGCCCTGGCCGACATTACCGTGCAGGCGCTGCCCGCCCCGGCGCTGTATTCGAAGTTCGACATGGCCCTGTTCATCGAACAGGAGGCCGGGCAGCTCAGTGGCAACTGGCAGTTTGCGACAACGCTTTTCAGGCAAGAGCATATCCAGCGACTCGTCAGCGCATGGATCGCGATGCTCGAACAGATCGTCAGTGTTCAGGATATGAGGTGGCAAGCGATGAACGTTCCATTACAGGGTGGCGCCCTGGCTGGCAGCACACCGGTAAGCGCCCCGGCCAGCAAGGCCGACAAGCTGGGCAAATTCCTCAAGCGCTCTGCCGGCGCCACTGCAGTTGCACCGCCACGGGCGGCGGTGCGCGAGTCGCTGCTGGTACCAGGCCAGCTGTTCCCGTTGCTCGTCGAGCCTGGCGACGCATCGATCGACCTGATCGAGTGGGTGCGCAACAACCGGCCGCTGGTCGAGCGCAAGCTGGGCGAGCATGCGGGGATCCTGTTCCGCGGCTTTGCCCTGGAGGGTATCCAGGGGTTTGAAGCATTCGCCGAAGCTGTACAGCCGGGGCTTTACGGTCAATACGGTGACCTGCCGAAGAAGGAGGGGGGCAAGAACACCTACCGCTCCACGCCGTACCCGGAAACCAAAATGATCTTGTTCCATAACGAGAGTGCGCACCAGGACAGCTGGCCGCGCAAGCAGATGTTCTATTGCGAGCAGCCTTCGCCGGTCGGCGGTGCCACGCCGGTGGTCGACTGCCGCCTGATGTACGAAAAGCTGCCGCAGGCACTGCGGCAAACCCTCGAGGACAAAGGGCTGCTGTATGTGCGCACGTTCGCCGACAAGCTCGACGTGCCATGGCAGCATTTCTTCCGCACCGATGACCGCGCCGAGGTCGAGGCCCGTTGCCGTGCCGCTGGCATCGAATGGCGCTGGCTGGACAACGACGAGTTGCAGACCCGCACCCGCTGCCCGGCAATCATCACGCACCCGATCACCGGCGCACGCTCGTTCTTCAATCAGGTGCAGCTGCACCACATCTATTGGCTGGAGCCGGATGCGCGTGAAGACCTGCTGGCCATGTTCGGCCTGGAGCGCATGCCACGGCATGTGTACTTCGGCGATGGTTCGCCGATCCCCGATCAGGACATGCAACTGATCGGCGAGCTGTATGAAGCCTGTGCCGTGCGGTTCCAATGGCAGAAAGGCGACGTGATCCTGGTCGACAACATGCTGGCGGCGCATGCCCGTGACCCGTACGAGGGGCCGCGCAAGATCGTCGTGGCGATGGGCGACATGTTCGACCGGGCCGCGCTGGAGGCGGCTGCGGCCATGCAGGTGATGGCGACCGAGGAGGCCCAGGAATGAACAGTTACGTAGACCAGGCCGAGGACATCGGTTTTGCCCTGACCGTCGACCAGCAACACTGGCTCGATGCCTTGCCCGCTTGCCCGGACTGGTCACAGGCCGCGACGCTGCTGAAGATCAGCGTTCAGGGCCGGCCGGACCCGGCGCGCCTGAGCCAGGCGCTTGAACGCTTGGTCGAGCGCCACCCGATATTGGCCGGGCGCCTGGGCACTGCCCCGGGATACCGCGGCATGCGCCAGTTCATCGGCGCCCGGCGGCCAGCCCTGACGCTGGCAGTGCAGGCCGAGGCAGGTGCGCCGGCACTGCTCGAGCCTTGGTTGCAGCAGCGCTTCGAAATCGACCAGCTGCCAGCCGCCCAGGCCTTGCTGGTACCGGCCGCCGATGCCGGGCAATGGCATCTATGGCTTGGGGTGGCGGGCTTTGCCTGCGACGCGGCTGGCATGGCCATGCTGTACCGTGACCTGGCGGCGTTGTATGACACGCCAGCCGTGCCGGATGAAGACCTGCCTGAAGCCTTCGGGCAGTATCTGGAGTGGCGTGCCGAAGTGACCCAGGATGAGGATGCAGCGGCAGCCCGTGGCTACTGGCAAGGGCACCTGATGCCAACGGAGCAGGGCATGAGCGCGCCTTGGCCAGCCTATCGCCAGGACCAACCAGCGACGCATCAGGCACACCATCAGGTGAATCTGCCGCTGGCCTTGCAGGGGCAGTTGCAACGCCTGGCCGACGCCCGTCAGGCCAGCCTGGACACGCTGCTGCAGGCGGCCTGGTGGGCCTTGCTGGGCCGGCTTGGCGACAGCAACCGGTTGTTGGGCGCCTGGCAGCACGATGCGCGACAGGATTATGACTACTTCGCGAACAGTGCGGGGTCGTTCAGCAAGTTATTGCCGTTGTGCCTGCAGTGGGCTGACGAAACCCGTTTCGGCGAGCACCTTGCAGCGCTCGGCGCCGCGCTGGAGCAGCATGTGGCGTGGCAGGAGTACTGGGTACCGGAATGGGTGCCCACAGCCGTGCCGACCGTGGCGTTTTCCACTACGCCGGCGCTCGCGCCGCAGGTTGCCGGCGGTCTGTGCTGGCAGGGCGAGCTACTGGCGCCACGCCTGCCGACGGGCATCGAGCTGCAGCTGCGCATTTGCCCAGCAGCGGGTGCTGACCAACCGATTACCGTGAGCCTGGATTACCTGGCCGGGCGCTACAGTGCGCGCGGCATGCAAGGCCTGCTGGAGCAGTACATTGAATTGCTGCGCAGCATCGTCCAGGCGCCGGACCGCCCGCTGCGGCAGTTGAACCTGCTGGGTGAAGCCGAGCGCCAGCGCCTGCTGTCGATCAACCCCGCGCCGCAACCACTGGCCGCGACATCACTGGCGGCACAGATCAGCCAGTGGGCAATCGACACCCCCGACGCGCTGGCACTGGTCGCAGGTGACGCGGGCCTGAGTTACGCCCAACTGGAGTTGGCAGTGCAGCGCCTGGCGCTGGCGCTGCAGCAGGCTGGCGTGCAACCCGGGGCGGTGCTGGCACTGGCGCTGCCGCGTTCGCTGGACTGGGTCGTGGCGATGTTGGCCAGTTGGCGTGTCGGCGCGGCCTACCTTGCGCTGGAGCCGCACTGGCCCGTTGCCCGGCAGGTGCGCCTGATGACACAGGCCGGCGCCACGCAGGTGCTGGTCGAACCGGCAGCGGTGGCCAGCCTGCGTGAGCAGGGCATAGAGGCGCTGAGCCTCGACAGCCTGTACCCGCTGGCGGTTGACACTGCACGGCTGCAACCGCACGCCGCCAGCGCCAGCGATGCCGCCTATGTCCTGTTCACCTCGGGCTCGACAGGCACCCCCAAAGGCGTGGTGGTCGAGCACCGGCAACTGCTGAACTACACCGCAGGCGTGTGCCACACGCTGGCGCTGGAGGGCTGTCGTCACTTCGCATTCGGCTCGACGGTGTCGGCCGACCTTGGCCATACGACGCTGTTCGCAGCCTTGTATGTGGGTGCGACACTGCACGTGGCCGCCGACGAGGTGATGAAGGATGCTGAACTGTTTGCTGCGTACCTCGAGCAGCAGGCAATCGACTGCCTGAAGATCGTGCCGTCGCACCTTGGCGCGCTGCTGGAGTCGAAGGCACCGGCAGTACCGGCCACCGTCATCCTGGGCGGGGAAGCCCCGAGCGCGGCGTTGCTGCAGCGCCTGTTGCAGATACGTCCGGACTGCAAGCTGTTCAACCATTACGGCCCGACCGAAACCACGGTTGGGGTCATGGTGCACCCGGTTCGGGCGGTACCGACCGGCACCCTCGGGTTGTCGCAGGTGTTGCCCAACAACCAGATCTATGTGCTGGATCAGCACTTGCAGTTGGCGGTCACCGGCGTGCTGGGCGAACTGTATGTCGGTGGGCAGCAGGTGTGTCGCGGCTACCTGCAAGACGTGCAGAGTGACCCGCCGGCGTTCGTCGAGAGCCCGTTCGTGGCGGGCGAGCGGCTTTACCGCACCGGCGACCTGGCCCGCTATCGCCCGGACGGTGCTATCGAGCTGCAAGGCCGGCGCGACCATCAGGTGAAGATACGCGGCTTCCGCATCGAGCTGGCGGAGATCGAGGCACAGCTGTCGGGTGCACCGCAGGTGGTCGAGGCGGCGGTGTTGTGTGATGGAGAAGCGCTGAGCGCGTATGTCAGCTTGCGCGACGAGGCCACGGTGGCTGCCCTGGACGCGGTCCGCGAGTACCTTGCCCGGCAACTGCCGGCGGTGATGCTGCCGCGTACCCTGCAGGCATTGCCGCGGTTGCCGCGCCTGGGCAACGGCAAGCTCGACCGGCAAGCGTTGCGGCAGGTGGGCAATGAACCTGCGGCGGGTCTGCTGGCCCCGCGTGATGCACTGGAAACCGTGATTGCGCAGCGCATGGCGCAACTGCTGGGGCTGGAGCAAGTGGGCATCGAGCAGGACTTTTTTGCACTGGGCGGGCATTCGCTGCTGGTCATCAAGCTGGCGGCAGGTATTCGCAAGTTGCTGCAGTGCGACATCAATCCAGGCGTCATCTTCGACCACGCTACGGTTGCCACCCTTGCCCAGGCGCTGCGCGAGCGCGAAGCCAACCCTGGCCAGTTGCTCAAGCTGGCCCAGGCCCGTCTGCGGCTCGACAGCATGAGCCCTGAAGAAAAAGCCCGGCTGCTGGAAAAGAGCCGCTGAGCCTCACCACGCCCAGGGGCGGGCAACCCGCCCCTGGGGTCTTTTGCATTGCCTCCCCCGTACTGCCGTGCCGATTGCGTGGAAGGATGCCGGCGAGATACTAATGCAAAAAATTCTCATTCTGGATTTTCCAGGGTGATGCGTCTTATGTAGGAGCGCGCTGAAAGCCACACGTGGCAAGCCGTTTTGACTTGCGTGTCAGGCGTCTGTCGCGGGATCTGCCCGGGGGAGGATGGGCAGCTCGGCCGTTTGGGGGCCGTTGGCGGGCGCGGGACGATTTCATTACACGATATAAATAGAGAAATACCATGCCAGCAGGATTTTTCGAGTTCAAACCATTGGTCAAGGCGCTTTGCATGTCCCGCTCGATCAGCGCCCGCTCATCCCGGGCGTTGTTCGGCAAAGGGGTGCTGGGCGCCGCATTGATGCTGCCCATGGCCGCCCAGGTCTGGGCTCAGGGGGTCAACTTCGACATCGCTGCCCAGTCGCTGCCCAACGCCCTGCGTGCGCTTGGCGAGCAGGCCGATGTGCAGTTCATCTACAACGCCTCGGAAATGGCCGACCTGCGTGGCAATGAAGTGCGTGGCAGCTACACCGTCGACGCGGCAGTGGCCAAGCTGTTGCGCGGCTTGCCGGTCAGCTACAGCCTGGAGGGCGATACCCTGACCCTGGTGCGGCGTGAGCGCGCTGCGTCCTCGGCGCTGGAGCTGGGCACCACCAGCATCACGGGCAACACGTTGGGCGTGACCACCGAAGGCAGCAACTCGTATACCACCGGTGGCGTCACCATCGGCAAGAGCGAACACAAGCTCAAGGACATTCCGCAGAGCGTGTCGGTGATGACCCGCAAGCGCATGGATGACCAGAACATCACCGACCTGACGGAACTGTTGGCCAACGCCCCGGGCATGACCTTCGCCAAAAGCCCGGGTACCGGCGGCTTCATCACCTCGCGCGGTTTCGAAATCGACTCGCTGCAGTACGATGGCGTGCCCATGACCCGTGGCATCTACGCGCTGGGCAGCTACCTGACGGAACCGACGGCATTCTATGACCGTGTCGAACTGCTGCGTGGCGGCGCGGCGCTGCTGCAAGGGGCCAACAGCCCCGGTGGCGCGATCAACTTCGTGCGCAAGCGCGGCCAGGCCAAGCCGACAGTCACCCTGACCGCCCAGGCCGGTTCCTGGGACCACTATGCCACCCAGGTTGACGTTGGCGGCCCGCTGAACGAGGCGGGCAACATCCGTGGGCGTGCCGTGGTCGACTACGATACGCGCAACTCGTTCATCGATTATGTGGGCGGCTGGGAGCAGAAGGTCTACGGTGCGCTGGACTTCGACCTGTCTGAAGACACCACCCTCGGTGTCGGCATCAGCGATCGCAAGACGCGTTTCACGCCTATGGTCGCCGGTTTGCCGCGCTTCAGTGACGGCCGGGACGTAGGCTTGTCGCGCTCGACCTTCACCGGCTCCGACTGGAACCGCGGCATGACCGAGCAGCTGGCGTTGTATGTCGACCTCGAGCACCGCTTCAACGACCACTGGAAGTTCAAGACCGCGGCGGTGGCGATCAACGAGCGCAACGAAATGACCTACGCCTACGTGGTAGCGCCGACCGGCCTGGCCAACGATGGGTCTGGGTTGTTCGACTGGCGCTATGCCACTGATTTCAACTCCCACAGCCGTGGCCTGGACATGTTCGTCGATGGCGACTTCAACGGTTTTGGCTTCGACCAGGAAGTGGTGTTCGGCGGTAACTACTCACGCTTCACCAGCGACAACACCATGGCGGTGGTGCGCAGCGCCGGGGCGAACATTTTCGATCTCGACAACCACTTGCCCTTCGAGAACTACGACAGCCTGGCGGCCCGTGGCACGCGTACCGACAGCCAGTACAAGATCGTGCAGAAAGGTATCTACGGTACCTGGCGCGTCAAGCTGACCGACCCGCTGACCTTGATCCTGGGCGGGCGTACCAGCTGGTACTCCTATGATTACGATTCCCAGGTCTATCAGGCCGGCGTCCATCAATACGACAGCCCGGCCTCCAAGGCCAACAACGGTGTTGTCACCCCCTACGCGGGCCTGGTTTACGAATTGACGCCGCAATGGTCGGCCTACGCCAGCTATGCCGACGTCTTCATCCCGCAGAGTGCCATTGGCGTGGGTGGTTCCACGATCGAGCCGATCACAGGTAGCAACTACGAGCTGGGCTTGAAGGGCGAGCTCAACGACGGCCAGGTCAATACCAGCGTCGCGCTGTTCCGCTATGACCATGAAAACCGCGCGGTGCCGATTCTGAACACCGAATCGTTGTGTGGCGGCTCCAACTGCGCGGCAGCGTCTGGCAAAGTGCGTAGCCAAGGCCTTGAAGCCGAGATCAACGGTGAGGTGCTGCCAGGCCTGCAAGCGTCGGCCAGTTACGTCTACAACACCACCAAGTACCTCAAGGACAACACGTACGAAGACAAGATTTTCTCCACCTGGACGCCGAAACACTCGGTGAAGGTGTGGACGGACTACACCCTGCCTGGTGACTTCAGCCGCTTCAGTGTCGGCGGCGGTTTCAACAGCCAGAGCAGCACCGTTGCCTACGACCGCAAATTCGATTCGCCCGGCTTCACCATCTGGAATGCGCGCCTTGGTTACAAGGTCAGCGATGAAGTCAGCCTGGCGGTCAACTTCAACAACATCTTCGACAAGGTGTACTACATCCCGTCGTATGCTGCGGTCAGTGCCAACAACTACTACGGCGACCCTCGCAACTTCATGTTCTCGGTCAAATACACCCCACAGTTCTGAACCTGGGGCCACGCAGGCCATCTTGGCGGGTACCCCGCCCAGATGGCCTGCGCCAGGTCACAGCTCCCGCGCTACACGAAAGCCCAGGAAGTCGCCACGTACCGTGCGTTCGCGATCATTGCGATTGCCCGAACGCGAGAAGATCGGCGCTTCACCCCAGTCATTCCCGCGCATGTGCGCCGCCTGGCAAAGCCCGCCGTCGGCCTCCATCCAGGCGCTGCCATCGCTGGGCGCGCCGACGTAGTCCTTGTGGTAGCAGTCGGCGACCCATTCATACACGTTACCGTGCATGTCATAGACGCCAAAGGCATTGGGCGGGTAGCTGCCTACCGGTGAGGTGTAGCTGTAGCCGTCCTTGGGGCCGTAGGTATTGGCGTGCTTGCTGATCTGGTAGTCGCCTTCTTCATCGAACGGGAACGGGAACGGCCCGGTGGAGCCGGCCCGTGCCGCGTACTCGCGTTCGGCCTCGCTGAGCATGCGGTAAGTGTGGCCAGTTTTCTTGCTCAGCCACTGCGCATAGGCCTGCACATCGTAGTAATCGACGCACACTGCCGGCTGGCGCGGCCCTTGCTGGTAGCGAGGCTTGCTGGCCTGGCACAGGCGCCCTGGGCGTTTGTCACCGTCCTTGATGACCACGCCGGTTTCCTTGATATAGGCATCCAGCTCGCCAGCGGTGACCTGGAAACGGCTGATGGCGAAGGGTTTGGCGAAGGTCACGGTATGTTGCGGGCCTTCGTCGGGCTGCTTGCCCGGTTCGTCATCCGGCGTGCCCATGACGAAACTGCCCGCAGGCAGCACGACCATTTCCGGGCAGCCGGCCTTGCAATCCTGGAAGACCTCGCCCGGGGTCTTGCTGACAGCCTGGGCGAGTAGCGGGCAGGCCGCCATGGCCAGGGCAAGGGCCAGGCCGGTGACGGTGTAGGGGGCGCACTTCATGGCGAACGTTTCCTTTTTGGCAGGTGTGACGGGGTATTCAGGGTGCCGGGCAGCTACGGCCGAACGCCTCGATGAACGAGTCGATCAGGGGCTGCTCCAGCATCATGGTTTCGTGTGGGTAGGGTGAGTGCAGCGAAACGTCCAGCTCACCCCCTGCGCAGAACTGGCGGATGACCTGCTCGGCGGCGTGAATGTGTGCTGCGCTCTTGTGCACCTGCGACCACCAGCAACTGGGCTTGACCCTGAGCGGAGTGAGGGTGAAATCGGCGAAGCTCGCTTCCAGCTGATCGTGGATGTCGAACGCCTGGGCATTCATGATCTGGGCCTTGGCACTGGCCAGCACGCCCTGGACATCGCTGCCAGCGTCAGCCAGGTGCGCCGTGGCCCACTGGTAGAACGCCTTGACGTCCTGAGTAGGGTTGGCGTGCAGCTGCTCGGCGGCGGCCTGTTTGGCCTGCGGGAACAACAGCCCGAACAGCTCGACGGTGTCTTGCAGCTCGCGCTGGCCCGGCGTATCGCTGTGGCGGGCTGGGCGAGGGGTGTGAGGGGGGAACGCGGCGCGGCTTAACTGCGCCTCGGGCAGGGTGCTGTCGACCAGCCCCAGGAATGCGACCTCGCAGCCGGCCTGTTCCAGCTGCCGGGCGATGTCCCAGGCAATGCTGCCGCCCAGGGACCAGCCCATCAGGCGGTATGGCCCGGACGGTTGTGCCTGGCGGATCTGTGCGGTGTAGTCGGCGATCATCGCTTGCCAGCCTTGCCGTTCGGCCGGCGCCGGGCTGCCGCCCCGGTGCTGCACGCCGTAGACGCAAGCCTGCGGTTCCAGGCACCTGGCCAGCGGCTGATAGCTGAAGACCATGCCGCCGCTGGGGTGGATACAGAACAATGCAGGCAGCGGTGTGGCCGGGCGGTTGAGGGGCACGATGCACGGGTTCGCACAGGCATGCTCACGGCCCAGATGTGCAGCCAGCAGGTCGATGCGGGGGTAGGCGAGCAGGTCCTGGATACGCACTGCCAGGCCCAGTGCCTGCTTGATGCTGGCCAGCAGCTGGATGGCCAGCAACGAGTGGCCACCCAGTTCGAAGAAGTGATCGTCGCGGCTGATACGTTCGACGTTGAGCGCGGTTTGCCACAACGTGGCCAAGGCCTGTTCCAGCGCGCCCTGGGGAGCGTTGTAGGCTTGCTGCAGCAGGCTGGCATCGGCCTTGGGCAAGGCCTTGCGGTCGAGCTTGCCGTTGGCTGTCAGCGGCCACCGGTCGAGCAGCAGCAGGTGCGCCGGGACCATGTAGTCCGGCAGCGCTTCCTTCAACTGTTCGCGCAGCTGCGCGCGCAGCCCGGCCTGTTGCTCCAGCGCTACCTCGGCAGCGGGGATCAGGTAGGCCACCAGCTGCTGGCCGGTCGCGCCTTCCTGGGCCAGCACCAGGGCCTCGCGCACCTGTGGCTGCGCCTGCAGGCGGGCTTCGATCTCACCCAGCTCGATGCGGAAGCCGCGGATCTTCACCTGGTGGTCGATCCGCCCGGCGTATTCGATCACCCCGTCGGCGTGGTAGCGCGCCAGGTCACCGGTGCGGTACAGGCGCCCGCCAGGGGCACCGAACGGGTCCGGCACGAAGCGCGTGGCGCTCAGGTCGCTGCGCTTGAGGTAGCCGCGCGCCAGGCCGGCGCGGCCGACGTACAGCTCGCCGATGCAGCCTTTGGCTACCGGGTTCAGGTCGCCGTCGAGCACATACCAGGACAGGTCGGGGATCGGCACGCCCATCGGGCTGCTGGCCGCCTTGCCCAGGTCGGCCAGCGACAGCGGCCGGTAGCTGACATGCACGGTGGTTTCGGTGATGCCGTACATGTTCACCAGCTGCGGCTGGCGGTCGCCGAAGCGTTCGAACCACGGTGCCAGGCTGTTGACGTCCAGCGCCTCGCCCCCGAACACCACGCTGCGCAGTGCCAGTGGCCGCTGCGGCTCAGCCGTGGTGGCCACCGCCATCAGTTGCTTGAATGCCGACGGGGTCTGGTTCAGCACCGTGACCTGTTCATCGGCCAGCAGCTGGTAGAAGGCCTCGGGTGAGCGGCTGGTGTGCTGCGGCACGATCACCAGGCGCCCGCCGTACAGCAGGGCGCCGAAGATTTCCCACACCGAGAAGTCGAAGGCATAGGAGTGGAACAGGCTCCACACGTCGTCGCTGCCGAAGCGGAAGTCGGCGTCGGTGGCCGTGAACAGGCGCAGCACGTTGCGCTGCGGCAGCAGCACGCCCTTGGGCTTGCCGGTGGAACCGGAGGTGTAGATCACGTAGGCGAGGTTGTCCGGGCTGACCGTGACCGGCGAGCAGGCCAGCGGGTCGGCCTGGCTGCTGTCATCATTGCTTTCAAGGCTGAGCACGCGCACGCCTGCCGGCACTGGCAGGCTGGCCAGCACCTGGGGCTGGGCCAGCACGCGCTGCAGGCCGCTGTCTTCGATCATGTAGGCCAAACGGTCGGCCGGGTAGGCCGGGTCCAGCGGCACGTAGGCACCGCCAGCCTTGAGGATGGCGAAGATGCCAACGACCATGTCCAGCGAGCGCTCGGCAGCCAGGCCGACCAGCACGTCGGGCCCGACCCCGTCGTCGACCAGGCGCAGGGCCAGGGCGTTGGCGCGCTGGTTGAGCTGGGCATAGCTCAGGGCCTGGCCCTCGCAGGTGACAGCGATGGCATCGGGGGTGCGCTGCACCTGGGCCTCGATCCGGCTGTGCAGGGCCTGGTCGGCCGGGTGCTCGGCGGGGGCCGGGTTCCACTGGGCGAAGGTGGCCTGCTGTTCCGGGGTGCCCAGCATGTCGAGCTCGCCCAGCCGTTGCTCGGGCCCCCGGGCCATGGCCAGCAGCAGGTTCTGCCAGTGCCGGGCCATGCGTTGCACGGTGCCGTGGCTGAACTGGCTGCAGTCGTATTCCAGGCTGAAGCCAAGGCCGTCGGCTGCGTATTCAAGGTCGATGCCGATCAGGCATTTGGCCTGGGCGCTGGCGGTATCGAGGAAGTCCAGCTGCAGTGGGCCCAGGGCCAGCGGGCCGCTGGCAGTCCCGGCCACGCGCCAGTTGAACAGCGCCTGGAACAACTGGGTGGGTAGCACCTGGCCGTTGTGCTGCAGCGTCTCCAGGTACAGCTCCATCGGGTAGTCGCTGTGGCTCAGGGCCGCAATAGACTGCTCCCGCAGGTTTTGCAGCAGGGTCTGCACGGATTGCTGCGGGTCGAGTTCGGCGCGGTAGATCTGGGTGCTGACGAAAAAACCTACCAGCTGCTGGGTTTCGCTGCGGTTGCGCCCGGCGCTGGGCACGCCGAGGGTGAATTGCCGCTGGCCACTGTAGCGGCCCAGCAGCACCTGCCAGGCGGCCAGGGCGATGACGAAGGGTTGCACGCCCTGCTGCCGGCTGAGCTGCAGCAGGGCTTGGAACACCTCGGCGTCCAGTTGCAGGCCATGGTAGCGGGCACTGGTGCCCTCAGGCGGTGCGCCAGCGCAGCGCGGGTCGAGGTCACCCGGCAACATCAACGGCTGCAGTTCGTCACCCAGTCGGGTATGCCAGTAGCGGGCAGACGCTTGGCACGCATCGCTTTGCAGGTAAGCCTGGCGTTGCCAGATGGCGTAATCGGCATACTGGATGGCGGGCCGTTGCAGCTTGCAGGCTCCCTGGGCGGCTGCCTGCGAATAGGCGCCCAGCAGGTCCTGCAGCAGGATCGGATTGGACCAGGCGTCTGAAACGATGTGGTGCATGTTCAGCAGCAACACATGCTCGTCACCTTGTACTTTCACCAGCCGGGCCCGGATCAGGGGCGCCTTGCCGAGGTCGAACGGTGCCAGCGCATCCGCTTCGATGAGCCGCTGCAATGCATGAGGGCGTTGCGTGGCGGGCATGGCGGTCAGGTCTTCGCAGGGCATTTCGAGGCGTGCGTCGGCTTCGACGAACTGCTGCGGTATGCCCTCGACCTCGGCGAACCTGCTGCGCAGGATGTCATGGCGGTCGACCACCGCCTGCAAGGCCATGGCCAGCTGCTGGCCATGCAGTTCACCCTTCAGTGACAGTGCCCGTGGCAGGTTGTACGCCGCGCTCTGCGGGTTGAACTGCTGCAGGTACCACAGGCGCTGCTGGGCGAAGGAGAGGGGGGCCGGCCCGGTGCTCTCGCGTGGTGCTATCCGGTCGGGTTCAGGCAGCTCATCCTGGAGGAGGGCGAGCAAGGCGTCGTCCAGCAAGTCTTCAGCGAGCGAGTCGGCATCCAGTGATTCGTGCATGGCGGTCCCTGTGGCAGTCGAGGCGAAGGACAGCAGCATGGGGGCCGGCCTTGCCGGCGAATGGCCGCTGTCCTCTGGAGAGGTGTATGGCCAGTAAACGAGCCGCCGCACGGCAAATTTACCGGCGGGCGTGTGGGTGACGGGGCGGGTGGGCAGGCCCCGGCCAGGGTTGTAGCCGACCTGGTCGGGGCGAGGGATGCAGCCGGTCAGGCCGGCTGGGCTGCGGTGCGAACCTTGCCGCTGTCCATGTGTACCAACTGGTCGGCAATATCGAAGTAGCGGTCATCGTGGGAGATGACAATGATGGTCTTGCCCAGGCGCTTGAGGTCCGGCAGCAGCTCTGTGTAGAAGATGCGGCGGAAGGTTGGGTCCTGATCGGCTGCCCACTCGTCGAACACCAGTACCGGGCGCTGCTCCAGCCAGGCGCTGATCAGGGCCAGGCGCTTGCGTTGCCCAGTGGACAGGTCGGTGGTGGTGAAGGCGCCGTCACGTACGCTGACCTTGTGCGCGATCTCCAGGCGTTGCAGGTATTGGGTCGCATCGTCGGGAATCTGCTGGTCACCCTGGACCACGTCGTCGAACAGGTAGTAGTCGGCGAAAATGGTGGTGAACAGTTGTCGGTAGTCATCCCGGTCAAGCACCGAGACCGGCTGACCATCCAGCAGGATGTCACCACTGTGCGGCGCATACAGGCCAAGCAGCAGCTTGATCAGCGTGGTCTTGCCACAACCGTTCTCGCCGACGATGAACACGATGTCGCCCTGGTTGATCGTGAGGTTCACCGGGCCCAGGCGAAACGGCGTGCTGCCCTCGACGGCCGGAAATGCATACTGCACATTGCGCAGTTCCAGGCTGGTGATGGTTTGGCGCGGTGCGCCTTGGCCGTCGAGCAGCAGGTTCGGTTCGGGCGAGGAAAACTGCTCTGACAGCTCGGCAATGCGCTGGAATGCCACCTGTGCCTTGCTGACCAGCGGCAGTACGCTGACCAGATGGTCCAGTGGGCCTTTCATGTACAGCAGCACCAGCACGAAGCCGGTCATTGCCGCCTGATCGACGCTTGTCCAGGTGCTCTGCAGGGCCAGGGCCAGGCCGATGACGATGAAGAACAGCGTTGAGCCGAACGTCTTGGCCAGGATGTAGGTATTGACTGCCTTGATCTGGATGGCGCTGATCCGCTCGCTGATCCCCTGGATGTGCCGGGTGAACATGCGATACCGGCGCGGCCGGTGTATGCGCAGCTCCTTGGCGCCCTGGGCAATGGCGTTGTAATGCTTCTGCAGGTCGTCCTCGGCCTCGCGGGCGCTATTGAACCCCTTGATGCCGCGCGTGCGGGCGATGACCTGGGCGGTGATGCCGGCGCCCAATGCCAGCAGCATCAGCAGGAACAGCGGGCCGGACAATGTTGCCAGGTAGCCCATGCAGCCCAGCGTCACCGTCAGCGAAATGGTCAGGGGGGCGAAGGCGAACGAGAAATCGCTGATGGTATCGATATCGTGGGTCAGCACCGGTATCAGGCGGTGGCTGCGATAGCGCTCGATCTGCTCGATGGGCGCCGAAAGCACTTTTTCGCCCAGCTCCTTGCGCAGTTTGGCAATGATCTTCTGGCCAACGAAATTGGTGCCCATGTCGGAGAAGATGCTGCTGAGCAAGGTCAGCACGCAGAGGCCGGCAAACAACCACAGCACGGCGTGGGTCAGCCCTGCTTCGCTGTTGAGGGCGCGGTTGATGGTGGCCAGCAGCGTGGTGACGCTGAAGCCGCCGAGGATGCCCAACAGTATGGAAACCAGCACGATGGGCCAGAACGGCTTGAGCAACTGGGCAAGCTCGCGGGTCGCGCTGAGCGGTTTGCGAATCATGGGGAAGTCTTCTCCAGGCGGATCAAAGGACGTGGTCATCAAAGAAGGCTTCGCGCTCCAGACGCAGCAGAGCGGCTTTCTTGTGGGCCAGTTGAATGTCCTTCAGGTGGCCGAAGCCCTGGGACTTGAGGAAGTCGATCTGGCGCGTATGGTCGATGCGCGGCTCGCCGAGAATCCGCTGGGTGCGTGGGTCATCGAGGAACATGTAATGCATCAGCGAGCGGAACCAGCCGCGCAGTTTGCCGATGCCCTGGTGCTTGGGTTCGCCGATCACCACATGCCAGCCACGGTCGTAATCGGCGACGTCGTAGTAGGGGGCGATGCGGTCTTCCTTGCACCAGTACACTTCAAAGTAGGCGAAGGGTTCGTCGTCGAAGCAGCCGATCAGCGGGTGTACGCGCGGGTCGTCGAGCATTTCGCGAATGTATTGCGCATGTTCTTCCGGGGTGCCGGTCTGCTCCCAGAAGAACGCGACTTGCTCCAGGTTCATCCAGCGGTTGAAGGCTGCAAGGTCCTTCACCGGGTCGATGGTGCGCAGTGAAAAGGTGGCGTTCAGCTTCGGCAGATGGCGTCGATAGACTTCGCCCGCCGGTTTGGGCGGGCGTTGCGGGTGGCGTTTCTCGCCGCTGAAGCAATAACGCGGGGCCGTGTGCACGCTGGCCGGCTCGCGAAGCCATGGCAGGGGTTGCTGCCAGAAGGTCTGGCGGGTACAGCGCAGGGCAAGCCTGCCTTGGTCGTCGACCTGCCAGTGATCGAAAATGCCTTCGCGTACCGCACGCACGGCAAATTCCCGGTCGCCAGGGACCTGCACATTCACCTCGTTGCATTGTTTGCGGTGGCAGAAACGGGTCGCCAGCACTGCCAGCATCGCGCTGGCCGGAAATGCTGGCGGAAGTTGCTCGAAGACGATGCGGTTGTCGACCTCCCGGTAGGGGATGGCGGCGCTGCTGTCGAGGCGCAGGCTACCGCTCTCTGGCGTTTCATCCTGGGCACTGGCTTTGCGGCCATCGGCCAGGATCAGACTGAAAGAGGGTGCGTTCATAGGGCTTCCTGTGAGGGGGCGAGTGCGACGTGTCGGGTGCTGTCCATGGATAAAGACGAACCGCACCTGCCGATGTTTAAGCGCCAGGTGCGGCACCCGGTTCAGCGCCAGCGACCTGCCAGCCGCCGCCCAGGGCCTTGTACAGGGCGATGCTGCCCATGACCCGCTTGAGGCGCAGTTGCACATCCTCGTCCTGAGCCTGGTACAGGGTGCGTTGGGTTTGCAGGACGGTCAGCAGGTCCTCGGCGCCCGCCTGGTAGCGGCTTTCGGCGATGTCGAAGGCTTTACGCGCCTGTTGCAGTTCGAACGCCTGCCAATGCAGTTGCCGGTCGATACCGTCCAGGGTATTGAGGGCCTTTTCCACATCGCCGAAACCGGCCAGGATGGCGCCGCGGTAGTTCTGCAGCAGTTCCTCCTGGCTTGCTACCGCCTTGTCGCGTTCAGCGCGCAGGCGGCCGTTGTTGAACACCGGCGTGACCAGGCCTGCGGCGAGGCTGGTGAAGGGGTTGCGCAAGACGTCCGGGAAGTGATCGGCGCCGCTGCCGACGATCAGCGTCAGGTTGAGTTTGGGCAGCATCGCCGCGCGGGCTACGCGCACATTGGCCTGAGCCGCCGCCAGCTTGGCCTCGGCATTGGCGATGTCCGGCCGACGGCTGATCAGTTCGCTGGGCAGGCCCGCATCGATCGAGGGCCAGTTGAGCTGTTCAAAACGCGTGTGGCCCAGTTGCAGGTCCTGCACTGGCTGCCCGACCAGGGTCGCCAGGGTGATCAGGGCCTCCCGGGCCTGTTGCTGGTAAAGCGGGCGTTGCCGTTGCTGGGTGGCGACCAGGCTTTGTTGCTGGGCCAGTTCCAGTGCTGTGGCCGAGCCTGCATCGAAGCGGGTTTGCACCAGTTGCAGGACACGCTCGGCATTGGCCAGGTTAAGGTCGGCAATCCGCCCCTGCTGCTGGAAGGCCAGCGCCTGCATGTAGCTGTCGGCAACCTTGCCGAGCAAGGTCAGTTCAACGGTCGCGCGGTCGAACTCACTGGCTTGCAGGCCGCGCAGGGCACTCTCGCGGGCTGCCGCGTTGCCGCCCCAGAAGTCCACCTCATAGCTGGCCTTCAGGGCCACATCCAGGTAATGAGTGGTGCGCTGGGTCGGGCTGGAATTCAGTTGGCTGTAGCCGTTGCCGTGCTGCAGGCGCTCGCGGTTGGCATTGGCTGCCCCGGTCACCTCGGGCAGCAAGGGGCCGCCGGCAATGACCGCATCAGCCTGTGCCTGGCGAACCCGGGCCATGGCCGCGCCGATTTCGAAGCTGTCGGTGCGGGCTTGCTCCACCAGCTGGTTCAGTGCCGGGCTGCCGAACGACTGCCACCAGCCGGTCAAGTGGCGTGGTGTGCACTGAGGCGCGGCCGCCTGCCAGCGGGCCGGGGTATGCACACCGTGTTGCGGCGGCGTTGCAGGGGTGGCGCAGGCGCTCAGCAGCAGGCAGGCGCCGAGCAGGGGCAAGGGTTTGATCAACGTTGGGGTACTCATACGCTGGTAAGGGCGGCCACCGGGTCGAGCCGTGCAGCCTTGCGGGCGGGCATGAAGCCGAACGCGATACCGGTGACCACCGCGCAGGCGAAGGCACCGATGGCGGCAGGCAGCGAGAAGGCGACGGTGACCTGGCCCAGGCTCAGGGCGCCGCCGATCAGTAATGCCAGGGCGATGCCGCTGACGCCGCCGACCATCGTCAGCATCACGGCTTCAGTAAGGAACTGGCGCAGGATGTCGCGCTGGCGCGCGCCGGTGGCCATGCGGATACCAATTTCCCGTGTGCGCTCGCGCACAGTCATCAGCATGATGTTCATCACCCCGATGCCGCCCACCAGCAGCGAAATGGCGGCAATGGCGCCCAGCATCAGCGACAGCGCGTTCTGCGTTTTGGCTTCGGCCTGGATCATCGCCGCATTGTTGGTCAGTTCGAAGTCGGTTACGCCGTTGTGCAGTTTCAGCAGCAACTGGTCGATGACCTGCTCGGTCTGCTTCACCTGGCGCGCATCTGCGGCGGCGATCACCACGTATTCCGGGGCCTGGTTGCCGAACAGGCGCACGCTGGCGGTGGTGTAGGGCACCATCACTCGGGCGTCGGCATCCTGGTCGCCAGAGCTGGCGCCCTTGCCGGCCAGCACCCCGATGACCTGGAACGGTGCGTTCTCGATGAGAATGTACTGGCCCACCGGGTTGCGGTCGGCAAACAGTTTTTCCCGGGTCTTTTCGCCAATCACTGCCACTGCCGCGCCGGCGGCTTCGTCGGCCTCGGTGAAGAAACTGCCCTGCGCCACTGGCCAGTTGAATATCTGCGGGAAGTAGGTGTTGGAGCCGCCGACATAGAGCTTCAGGTCCTGGTTGCCATAGCGCACACCGGCCTTGCCGCCATTGACGGGCATGATCATGCGCACCTGGGGCAGGGTGGCGATGGCGCGGGTGTCATCCAGGGTGATGATGCCTTCCGGCGCCCTGGGGGCGGGTGGCTTGCCGTTGAGGTAGATGATGTTGGAGCCGAAGGCGCCCATCTGCGCCATGACCTGGCGCTTGCTGCCTTCACCCACTGCCAGCATGACCACCACCGACGCCACGCCGATGATGATGCCCAGCAACGTCAGTGCGGTGCGGAAGCGGTTGATCCACATCACCCTCCACGCCGCCTTGACGGCGTCCAGCAGTTCGCCTTTCCAGGCACCGTTGTGCTCGCTGCCGTCGTTCAGGCGCTGGCGCAGGTCGACGGCCTGCAGCACGTCGACCTCAGGGTGCGCAGCGGGCAGTGGCTCAGGCTGGGCCTGGTCGCTGATGATCTGGCCATCGCGGATTTCGATGATGCGCTTGGCCCGTGCGGCGACTTCCCGGTCGTGGGTGATGAGGATCACCACATGGCCCTGGCTGGCCAGTTCGTCGAGCAGGGCCATGACTTCGGTACCGCTGCGGCTGTCGAGGGCGCCGGTGGGTTCGTCTGCCAGAATGATGTGGCCACCGTTCATCAGCGCGCGGGCTATCGATACGCGTTGTTGCTGGCCGCCGGACAACTGGTGCGGGCGATTACCGGTACGTTCGGCCAGGCCCAGGCGGGTCAGCAGGGCATGGGCGCGTGCGTGGCGCTCGGCGGCAGGCGTGCCGGCATAGATCGCCGGCATTTCGACATTTTCCTGGGCGGTGCCGGAGGCAATCAGGTGATAGCCCTGGAACACGAAACCGAAGGCTTCACGCCGCAGCCAGGCGAGTGCGTCACTGTCCAGGCTGGCCACCTGTTCACCCGCGAACAGGTAGTCGCCACTGGAGGGGCGGTCCAGGCAGCCGAGGATGTTCATCAGCGTAGACTTGCCTGAGCCGGAGGTACCGACAATGGCGACGAATTCACCGGCGTGAATGCTCAGGTTGATACCGCGCAAGACCTCGATTTGCGGTGTATCGACGCCGCCATAGCATTTGCGGATATCGCGCAGCTCAATCAGTGGGACTGGCATTTACCCTCCTGCACTGAGCAAGGGGCTGATCAGCAGGCGATCACCTTCTTCCAGCCCTTCGAGAATCTGCACGCGCAGGCGGTCGCTGATGCCGGTACGCACTTCGCGATTTTCAATGGCGCCGTGTTTCGTCAGTACCTGTGCCAGCCTGCGATCGGGCTGCTTGCCCGGGTTGAGCGCGGAAATCGGGGCGGTCAGCACATTGTGCGCACGGTCAGCGACGAAGAACACCTGGGTGGTCATTTCTGCCATCAGGGCGCCGTCGGCGTTATCGACGTCCAGCAACACCGTATACAACACCACCCGGCCATTGCTTTTGCTGGCCGGGCTGCCGCTGCCCTGGTTGGCATGCTCCAGCGGCTTGGGCGGCACCGGCAGGATCTGCCGTACAGTGCTGTTCCAGCGCCGGGTGCCACCGCTGAGGGTGGTGAAATAGGCGTGCATGCCGGGTTTGACGTGGCCAATGTCCGCTTCCGACACTTCCGCCCAGACTGTCATCGGTGACAATTTGGCGATGCGCAGGATCAGCGGGGTCTGCTGCTGGGCGTTAAGCGTCTGCCCCTCGCGGGCATCCAGTGCGACCACGGTGCCACTCATGGGGGCATAGATGCGGGTGTAACCCAGTTCGGCCTGGTCGCTGCGCAGGCTGGCCTGGGCCTGGCGAATCTGCGCCTGGATCATGTCGATGCGCGCCTGGGTGGCCTTGAGCTCGGCGCGCGCCGTTTGCACATCCTCTTCGCGCGTGGCGCCGCCTGCCGCCAGGCTCTGCTGGCGCTCGGCCTTCTGCCGGGCCAGCTCATGCTGGGCACGTTGCTCTTGCAACTGTGCCTGCAGGTTCTCGACCGAGTAGCGTCCCGCGTCCAGCTTGGCCTGTTGCGTGGAAGGGTCGATCTCGACCAGCAACTGGCCTTCTTGCACCGCGTCGCCGACCTCGACCTTGATGGCACGGATCTGCCCGGATGCCTGGGCGCCGACGTCAACATAACGGCGTGGCTGCAAGGTGCCGATAGCGGTAACGCTGCTCTCGATATCACCCCGGCTGACAGTGACGGTATTCAGGCCATCATGGCGGGGTGGCATGATTTGCCAGGCACTTACGGCCAGCAATGTCGCCAGGCCAACTAAGGTGATCAGGGCCCGGCGGGCCAAGGGGGGACGTTTCATGCAGGGTTCCGGCCAAAGTAAGTTCCTCCGAGACACGTCGCGGGGTTGTACTTTGAACGAGAACCCGCCCGCAAAATTTACTGCGCGGCACGCGGCGGGTGCTGATAAATGCCGGCGGCGAGTGAACTATTGGGTTAAACGTTTAAGCTGCAACTTGCAAACACAAAAAAACCCGACAGTTGTCGGGTTTTTTTGTTGACGCGAGTTACTGCTTGGCAGGTTCTGCCGGCGTAGCTGGAGCCGGAGTAGCCGGAGCGGCTTCTTCGGCAGCCTTCTGCTCGGCTTCGGCCTGATCTTTGGCAGCTTCGGCGTTTTCCTTGGCGGCTTCGTTCATCTTATCCTGAGCTTCACCCATTTTTTCCTGGGCTTGCTCGGCGTGTTGCTGTGCGTCCTGGGCTTTGTCTTCGCTCGCTTTATCGCAAGCAGCCAGGCCCATGGCAGCGGCCAGCATCAGAGCAAAAGCAAAAGGTTTACGCATGGGGGTGTTTCTCCTTGGTGGAATAAGTGACTTGTTCCTTCGAGTGCAACTACGCGGAATAAGTTCCACGAAGATTACAGATATATAACGCCCCGTTCTACATAGACTTTTTAACGAATTTATGCCGCTGCCCTGCGGCCGGTGGGAACAGCCGATGAACGATTCAACCTTGATGGCAATGGCCGAACGCTTTCTCTCGGCGTTAAAACATTGTCAGCTGTTGCAGATGCGCGTGGCGCAGGCTGATGGTGATGGCATGACCCTGGTCCTGCCATGGTCGCCAGCGATTGTCGGCAACCCGCAAACCGGTGCCGTGCACGGCGGTGCGCTGACCACGCTGATGGACACCACCTGTGGCATGGCCACGTTGTGTGTGCTGCCGCGCTTCGAAGTGTGCCCGACGTTGGACCTGCGCATCGACTACATGCACCCGGCTGAGGCTGGCAAGGACATCTACGGCCACGCCCAGTGCTACCGTGTTACCCGCGACGTGATCTTTACCCGTGGCACCGCCTACCAGGACGACCCCGACCAGCCCATCTGCCAGGTGGTGGGCACGTTCATGCGCCTGGGCCAGGACATCAAGGGCGGCATCCGTTTCGGCGACAGTCTGAAGGAGGGCAAGGCATGATTCCGCACGCGGTGCGCCAGCAGCTCAACGCCGCCCATGCGGTGGGCGACTATCGACCATTGCTGGCGCTGATTCCCTATGCCGGGCTGATCGGCATCGAATGCGAACGTCAGGGCGATGATGTGTTGTTCCGCCTGCCGGCAAGCCCGGACAATATCGGCAACCCACTGCTACCGGCCATTCATGGCGGCGTGATCGCCGGCTTCATGGAGCTGTCGGCAGCGCTGTACCTGCTGATCTACAGCGAGAGCGCAAGCATTCCGAAGATCATCGACTTTTCTATCGACTACCTGCGCGCCGGGCATTTTCGCGATACCTACGCCCAGTGCCAGCTGTGGCGTCAGGGCCGGCGGGTGACCAACGTGGCCATCACCGCCTGGCAGGGCGACAGGCAGTCGCCGATTGCCACGGCCCGTGCGCATTTCAAGATCGAACCGGAAAAGCCCTTGAAATCATCCGGGCAGCCCCCATCTGCATGACATCCGCCGTTAACGCTGGCCGAACCGGCCGCCAGGCGTCACCGCCATCAGATCGGAGTTTCGAAGACCATGACTGTGGAAACACAAAAGGAAACGTTGGGCTTCCAGACCGAGGTGAAGCAACTGCTGCACCTCATGATTCACTCGCTGTACTCGAACAAGGAAATCTTCCTGCGGGAGCTGATTTCCAATGCTTCCGACGCCGCCGACAAGCTGCGTTTCGAAGCCCTGGCCAAGCCAGAGCTGCTCGAAGGCGATGCTGACCTGAAGATTCGCCTGAGCTTCGACAAGGACGCCGGTACCGTGACCCTCGAGGACAACGGCATCGGCATGAGCCGCGAAGACGTCATTGCCCACCTGGGCACCATCGCCAAGTCCGGCACTGCCGACTTCATGAAGAACCTCACCGGTGACCAGAAGAAGGACTCGCACCTGATCGGTCAGTTCGGCGTGGGCTTCTACTCCGCGTTCATCGTTGCCGACAAGGTCGACGTGTACAGCCGCCGTGCGGGCCAGCCCGCGGCCGAAGGTGTGCACTGGTCGTCGAAAGGCGAGGGCGAATTCGAAGTCGCCACCATCGACAAACCACAGCGCGGTACCCGTATCGTCCTGCACCTGAAGAAGGACGAGCAGGAGTTCGCCGATGGCTGGCGCCTGCGCAACGTGGTCAAGAAATACTCCGACCACATCGCCCTGCCGATTCAACTGCCGAAAGAGCAGGCCGCCGCTGAAGGTGAAGAGCAGCCGGCCGAAGAGTGGGAAACCGTCAACCGTGCCAGCGCCCTGTGGACCCGTTCGCGCACCGAGGTGAAGGACGAGGAATACCAGGAGTTCTACAAGCACATCGGCCATGACTTCGAAAACCCGCTGGCCTGGAGCCACAACAAGGTCGAAGGCAAGCTTGAATACAACTCGCTGCTGTACGTGCCGGCCCGTGCGCCGTTCGACCTGTACCAGCGCGAAGCACCGCGCGGCCTGAAGCTGTACGTGCAGCGTGTGTTCATCATGGACCAGGCCGAGTCGTTCCTGCCGCTGTACCTGCGCTTCATCAAGGGTGTGGTTGATTCCAACGACCTGTCGCTGAACGTGTCGCGTGAAATCCTGCAGAAAGACCCGATCATCGATTCGATGAAGACCGCGCTGACCAAGCGTGTGCTGGACATGCTGGAGAAGCTGGCGAAGAACGAACCCGAGCAATACAAGGGCTTCTGGAAAAACTTCGGTCAGGTGCTGAAAGAGGGCCCGGCCGAAGATTTTGCCAACAAGGAGAAAATCGCCGGCCTGCTGCGCTTTGCTTCCACCCAGGACGACAGCGGCGAGCAGAGCGTCGCCCTGGCCGACTACCTGGCCCGCGCCAAGGAAGGTCAGGACAAGATCTATTACCTCACCGGCGAGTCGTACGCGCAGGTCAAGAACAGCCCGCACCTGGAAGTCTTCCGCAAGAAAGGCATCGAAGTGCTGCTGCTCACTGACCGCATCGACGAGTGGCTGATGAGCTACCTCAACGAATTCGACGGCAAGGCCTTTGTCGATATTGCCCGTGGTGACCTGGACCTGGGCAAGCTGGATTCGGAAGAAGACAAGAAAGCCCAGGAAGAAGTCGCCAAGGACAAGGAAGGTTTGGTCGAGCGACTGAAAGGTGCGCTGGGTGACAGCGTGGCCGAAGTGCGCGTCTCGCACCGCCTGACCGATTCGCCGGCGATCCTGGCCATCGGCGAGCAGGACTTGGGCCTGCAGATGCGCCAGATCCTGGAAGCCAGCGGGCAGAAAGTGCCGGAGTCCAAGCCGATCTTCGAGTTCAACCCGAGCCACCCGCTGATCGAGAAGCTGGACCACGAGCAGAGCGAAGACCGTTTCGCCGAGCTGTCACACATCCTGTTCGATCAGGCGGCCCTGGCGGCCGGTGACAGCCTGAAGGACCCGGCGGCATACGTTCGTCGCCTGAACAAGCTACTGGTCGAGCTGTCTGCTTGAGTTGATGCACAGCAAAGCCCGCTTCGGCGGGCTTTTTTATGACGAGTGCCAAAGGAGTGCTTGATGAGCAAAGTAATCGTCGAATCGCTGGTTTATCACCTGTCTGGCAAGGCCTTCGAAAGCCGTTTGGTCTATGAGCCGGGTGCGCTGGGCCGCCCAGGGCTGGTGATGGCGCCGAACTGGATGGGCATTGGTGAAGGTGCCGAGCGCATTGCCAAGGAAGTGGCCGAGAAGGGCTATGTGGTGCTGATCGCCGACCTGTACGGGCAATCGGTGCGCCCGTCCAATGCCGATGAAGCAGGCGTGGCGATGATGCCGCTGAAGAATGACCGTGGCGAACTGCGCAAGCGCATGCAGGAAGCCCTGGCGCAATTGCTGGGGCAGTCGAAGGCGCTGCTGGAGCCTGGCAAGGTGGCCACCTTCGGCTTCTGCTTCGGTGGCTGCTGTGCGTTGGAACTGGCCCGTAGCGGCGCCGACCTGCGTGCGGCCGTGTCGTTCCACGGCACCCTGGACACGCCGGACCCTGAAGATGCCAAGCACATCAAGGGCTCGGTGCTGGTGTTGCACGGTGCCTCCGACCCATTGGTGCCTAAGGAGCAGTTGCCAGCATTCGAGGACGAGATGAACGCGGCCAAGGTGGACTGGCAGTTGCTCAGTTATGGCGGCGCGGTGCACTCGTTTACCGACCCGAATGCCAATGTGCCGGGCAAGATGCAGTATAACCGGCGCACTTCCGAGCGAGCGTTTCGTTCGATGCATAATCTGCTGAGTGAAGTATTCCAGCGCTGAGATTGCAGGGGGCTGCTTTGCAGCCCTTCGCGGGTAAACCCGCGCCTACACGACGGCCTGCGCCCAATCACCGACCTGTGTCCACCCCCGATCAGGTGTAGGAGCGGGTTTACCCGCGAAGGGCCGCAAAGCGGCCCCGATCACCGAGGCAACTCGATCCTCGAATGTTCCCCCGGCACCTCCGGCCAATCCCCCGCAGCCCATCTGGCCCGGGCCCGCTCGATCAGCTCCGGGTCGCTGGCGACGAAGTTCCAGTTCATCCGACGCGGCCCATCCAGCGGTGCGCCGCCAATCAGTACCAGTTGGCATTCACCCTCGGCATACAATGTCACCTCTTCGCCCTGCGGCAACACCACCAGGGTGCACGGCTCCACGTCTTCATCGTTCATCATCAACTCACCATCGAGCACGTACAGCGCCCGCTGCACATGCTCGGTCGGTACCAGCAAGGTGGTCGCCGGTTGCATCCGGACATGCGCATAAAGGGTAGGGGACAGCACCGGCACCGGTGACGCCAGGCAGAACCCGCTGCCCGCAATCATGCAGATACGTACACCCAGGCTGTCACTGACGGGCAGGCTCTCGGCGGGGTGATGGCTGTAACTTGCCGGGCCTTGCTCAAACGCGCGTGGCGACGCCAGCCATACCTGCAGCCCATGCAGGCGCGAACCATGGGCCAGGGCATCTTCCGGGGTGCGCTCGACATGGGCGACGCCGCTGCCCGCAGTCATCCAGCTGACATCACCAGGCAGCACCCGCTGCGCCGAGCCGAGGCTGTCCTTGTGCAGGATTGCGCCTTCGAACAGGTAGGTCAGGGTGGACAGGCCGATATGCGGGTGCTGGCGGATGTCCATGCCATGCCCCGGGGCATAGTCTGTTTCGAGCATGTGGTCGAAGAACACGAACGGGCCGACGCTGCGGCACTGGGCTGATGGCAGCGGGCGCAGGATCGGCTGGCCCTCGACCGTCTCGGCTCGGGGGTGGATGACCAGTGGGCTGCTCATGGGGAAGGCTCCAGGCACGGTGGAAGTGCCTCAAGCATAGCGGTTTGCCCGCCGTGGCTGAACCGTCTTGGCGGCCGCCTGGTCTACTGGGTTCGTACTTGCATGAGGAAGATGACCATGACCGCCAGAGCGCTGGCTTGTGTGCTGTTGTTCGGCTGGCTGTGCCAGGCGGCCCAGGCGCGCGAGTACCGCTACAGTGATGCCCACTTGCACTACGTGGACTTCTTCCAGGAAAGTGAAGGCATGCCGGCGCTGATCAAGGCCATGGATGCCGCAGGGGTTGAGCAGTCGATGATTTCAGGCATACCCGTGGCCAAGAAATGGCACGAAGACGAGCCCAAGCGCCCGCGCTACTACGCCGGTGATGACGCCGACGCCTATTGGTACAGCGCCACCGACACTTACGTGGCGGCGGCGCTGCAGCAATTGCCAAGTGAGCAGCGCAAGCGGTTCCACCCGTTCCTCAGTGGTTTCAACCCGGTGGACAAGAATGCTGTCAGCCATATCGAGCGCATGCTCGATATGTACCCGGGGCTGTGGCAGGGCATCGGCGAGGTGTTCACCCGACATGATGACCTGACAGCGCTGACCAGTGGCGACACGCCACGTGCCAATAATGAAGCCATGACGCGTATCTACCACCTGGCGGCCGAGCGCGACCTGCCCGTGCTGCTGCATTCCAACATCACCTCCAAGCGCGAGCGCAACCCGCTGTACCTGGCGGAGATCGAAGAGCCGCTGCGCAACCATCCGCACACGCGATTCATCTGGGCGCATGCGGGCAGCAGCATGGAGATACACCGCCACCAGACGCAGATGGACTTTCTACTGCCGGTGCTGACGCGATTGCTGGAGGACTACCCGAACCTGTATGTCGATTTGTCGTGGAGTGTGCTGCAGCCGTATTTGCTGGATGAGCAGGGCGTGCCGCGCAAGGCATGGTTGGCGCTGGTCGAGAAGTACCCGGAGCGGTTCATGCTGGGGTCGGATGTGGTGGGGCGGTTCGGCAGCCTGGGGGAGCAGATGCACGGGTTCAAGCCGTTTCTGGATGCCTTGCCGGAGGCGGTGGCGCACAAGGTGGCCCGGGAGAATTTTCTGGCGGTGTTGCCCAAGGTACAGCAGTGACCTGTGCGGGCCTCTTCGCGGGTAAACCCGCTCCTACAGGGTGGGCACAGCGCTGAAGGCTTGTGTGGTGGGTTTACCCGCGAAGAGGCCCGCACAGGCAATACAAACAAAAACGCCCCGAACCAGTCGGGGCGTTTTCATTGACAGCAGCAGCGTCTTACTTGCCTTCCCAGCGCTTGAGCACCAGGGTGGCGTTGGTGCCGCCGAAGCCGAAGCTGTTGCTCATGACCGTGTCGATCTTGGCGTTTTCTTCGGTTTTACGCAGGATTGGCAAGTCGGCGACTTCCGGATCCAGCTCGTCGATGTTGGCAGAGCCGGCGATGAAGTTGTTTTCCATCATCAGCAGGCAGTAGATCGCCTCGTGCACGCCGGCAGCGCCCAGCGAGTGACCCGACAGGCTCTTGGTAGAGCTGATCTTCGGCGCCTTGTCGCCGAACACGGCACGCACGCCCTTGATCTCGGCCACGTCACCGACCGGGGTCGAGGTACCGTGGGTGTTCAGGTAGTCGATCGGGGTGTCGACAGTGGACAGCGCCTGCTGCATGCAGCGGATGGCGCCTTCGCCGCTCGGTGCAACCATGTCGTAGCCGTCGGAAGTCGCACCGTAGCCAACGATTTCGGCGTAGATCTTGGCGCCGCGGGCCAGGGCGTGTTCCAGTTCCTCGACCACGACCATGCCGCCACCGCCAGCGATGACGAAACCATCACGGTCAGCGTCGTAGGCGCGCGAGGCCAGTTCCGGGGTTTCGTTGCGCTTGGTCGACAGGGCGCCCATGGCATCGAACAGGAACGACTGGCTCCAGTGCTCTTCTTCACCACCACCGGCGAAGACGATGTCCTGCTTGCCCCACTGGATCTGCTCCAGTGCGGTACCGATGCAGTGAGCCGAAGTGGCGCAGGCCGACGAGATCGAGTAGTTGATGCCCTTGATCTTGAACGGGGTGGCCAGGCATGCCGACACGGTGCTGCCCATGGTGCGGGTAACGCGGTATGGGCCGACGCGCTTGACGCCTTTCTCACGCAGGGTGTCCAGCGCTTCCATCTGGTTCAGGGTCGAGGCGCCGCCGGAACCGGCCACCAGGCCGGTACGCGGGTTGGAAACCTGCTCTTCGGTCAGGCCGGCGTCCTTGATCGCGTCCTGCATGGCCAGGTAGGCGTAGGCAGCCGCATGGCCGACGAAGCGGTAAACCTTGCGGTCGATCAGTTCTTCGAGGTTGAGGTCGATGGAACCGGAAACCTGGCTACGCAGCCCCATTTCCTTGTATTCCGGGTTGAAACGGATACCCGGACGGCTGTTGCGCAGGTTTTCGGTGACGGTAGCTTTGTCATTGCCCAGGCACGATACGATGCCCAGACCAGTGATAACGACGCGGCGCATGCGAATAACCCTTAGAAATTGTCAGTGGAGGTGAACACGCCGACCCGCAGGCCTTCGGCAGTGTAGATCTCGCGGCCGTCGACGCTGACCGAGCCATCGGCGATGGCCATGTTCAGCTTGCCCTTCAGGACGCGCTTGATGTGAATGTTGTACGTGACTTTCTTGGCTTCAGGCAGTACCTGGCCAAAGAATTTCACCTCGCCCGAACCCAGGGCGCGGCCACGGCCTGGCAGGCCCTGCCAGCCGAGGAAGAAGCCAACCAGCTGCCACATGGCGTCGAGGCCCAGGCAGCCCGGCATGACCGGATCGCCTTCGAAATGGCAGGCGAAGAACCACAGGTCCGGGTTGATATCCAGCTCGGCGACCAACTCACCTTTGCCGTACTTGCCGCCTTCTTCGCTGATATGGGTGATGCGATCGACCATCAGCATGTTCGGCGCGGGCAGTTGCGCATTACCTGGGCCGAACAGCTCACCGCGACTGCAGCGCAGCAGGTCTTCCCGAGTAAAGGCGTGTTGTTTGGTCATGCGAGCTCCTCAATAACCCCCTGCGGCAGGGGATGAATCTTCCCGGCCGGCCCGAAAACCAAGCGCTTCGAGACGGCAGCCTACAGGTAGACTATTGCGTTGTGGTGAAAGTCACAGCGCACCTGGTGAAAGAAGTACAGGTGTGCACTGAAACGTCTATTTTCAGGTCCGATGAAGGTCCTGTCCAGTGTTTAAGACTGCCGCACTTTAGCATTTATCGCCAGTCGCGGTTGTCTGACCGGGTAACCAGCGCTGCAGCACCTGCTGCAATTCGGTACGGCGCAAGGGTTTGCTCAGGTAATCGTCCATACCAGCGGCCATGCAACGTTCGCGGTCGCCCTGCAACGCGTTGGCGGTCAGGGCGATGATCGGTAGCCCAGCGCCGTTGGGCAACTGGCGGATGCGTCGGGTGGCTTCATAGCCGTCCAGGTGCGGCAGGCGGCAATCCATCAGCACGGCAGCAAAGCGCTGCTGGCCGACCCGCTCGACGGCTTCAAGGCCATCTTCTGCCGTGCATACTGCCAGCCCCAGGCTGCGCAGCATGGCTTCCACGACACTGCGGTTGACCGGATTGTCCTCCACCAGCAGTACCTGATCATTGTCCGGCACCGTCGTTCGTGCAGCCGTTGGCGGCGTCAGCGGGATGGGGGCAGGGGTGGCGAGTGCCAGCGGCATCTCCAGGGTAAAGGTCGAACCCAGGCCCTCACGGCTTTCACCGCGGAGCTTGCCGCCCATGCGCTCGGCCAAGGTACGAGCGATCGACAGCCCCAGCCCGGTACCGCCATAACGACGGGAAATCGAGCTGTCGGCCTGCTGGAAGGCGACGAACATCATTTCCAGGCGGTCGCTGTCGATGCCGATGCCGGTGTCGCGCACGCTGCAGGTCAGCCAGATCAGCTGCCGGTCGAGCACCTGCCAGCGTGCGTCAACTTGCACCTGGCCACGTTCGGTGAACTTCAGGGCGTTGCCCACCAGGTTCAGCAGGATCTGGCGGATGCGCGTGGGGTCGCCGTTCACCTGCAACTGCTCGATGCCGGCCGGCAGTTGCAGGTGCAGGCCCAGGCCGCGTTGCTGGGCGCTGTGCTGGAACGACTGGACACTGCTGGTGATCAGCTCGCCCAGGTTGAAGTCGATGTGCTCCAGCTGCAGCGCGGCGCGTTCGATGCGCGAAAAATCGAGGATGTCGTTGATGACCTTCAGCAAGTGCCCGGTGGACTCGCTGGCCACTGCCGTGTAATCGGCCTGTTCATTGCTCAGCGGCGTGGTTTCCAGCAGTTGCAGCATGCCCAGCACGCCATTCATCGGGGTGCGCAACTCATGGCTCATCATCGCCAGGAAATCCGATTTGGCGCGGTTGGCCTGTTCGGCCTCCTCGCGGGCCTGTATCAGTTCGGCAATGGCCTGCTTCTGTTCGGCACTGGCCTGTTCCAGGGCGCTGGCCAGGTTGTTGATGTGGCGGGCCAAGTGGCCCAGCTCGCTGTCGTCGACGACCGGCAAGGGGGTGTTGTACTTGCCTTGCTGAATTGCCTTGACCGCATGGCCCATGTCGCTGATCGGCTTGGCCAGGCTCAGGGCCAGGCGGCGTGCCAGCAAGAAGGTGAACAGCAGGGCGAACAACGCCAGGATCCCGGCCTTGATCACGATTTCCTGCTGGCGCTGACTGAAGGCGTCATCGGACATGCCGACGATCACGCGGCCCAGGTAGTCGTCACCGATGGCCGGGGTGGTGGCTTTGCCCTGTTGCAGGAAGTCGTTGTCCAGGCGGATTTGCTGCAGGCGAATGGGCGCCTGGAACACTTCGACCCGTTGCGCGCGGTTGGCACTTTCGTCGGACTGCTCGACGTACACCAGGATGTGGTTGCGGCTGTCCTGCACTTCCAGAAAGCGCACGTGCGGGATGCTGAGGGTGGCACGCATCAGCCCTTCAAGCACTTCGTTGTTGCCCGAAATCACCCCATACTCCGACGCCGGTGCCAACTGGTTGGCGATCAGTTGCCCGGTGTGGTTGAGTTCCTGGCGCAGGTCCTGGATGCGTACGAAGGTGAAGAAACTGATCAGGAGCAAGGTCAGTAGCAGGGCGGGGCCGAGACTGATGATCTGCGTGCGGGTATGAATGTCCCAGCTCAAGCGTTTGCTCATGGGGTGGGTTCTCCCTCGGCCAGGGCCTTGACGGCGGCGTTCTGATCGATCGGTTCAAGGCCCAGGGCCCGGGCCACCTGCTGGTTGCCACTGACCCCGTAGCGCATTGGGTACAGGCTGCGCGGCCAGCGTGTCGGCGGCTGGTCGAGCAACTGGTCGAGCACCCACAGCCAGTCGTCCTGGTCGCTGTAGGTACTGGCCAGGGCGCCGGCGCGAACGAAGCCGGCGTTCGGGCCGATCAGTGCCATCTGCCGGCCATAACTGCTCAACAGCAGGTTCTTTGCGGTCTTGGAGTTGTACAAGTCAGGGTCGTCCAGGCCCAGTAGCACATCGCTGTTGCCCAGCAGGTGCTGCAGCGGCCGGTTGTCACGCGGGTCGGACCAGTCCTGGGCCACGATCTCCAGGCCTAGCGGCCGTGCAGCATGGCGCAGTTCGTCCAGCAGAAAGCTGCTGTGCTCGCCGTACAGCACGCCAACGCGCCTGGCCTGCGGCAACAAGTAGCGTGCCAGGCGCAGTTGCCGTCCCAACGGTGCGTCGCTCCACAACAGTGTGAGGAACGCGGGGCGCGACTTTCCCAGGCGCTGTTCAGCCTGTACCCGGCTGACCCGCATGACCAGCGCCGGCGGGCCGGCGGTTTCGCCCAGGCGCCATTCCAGTGCTGCGTTGTCGAGCAGGATCAGGCGTTGGTCGGCTTTGAGCTTGCCCGGGCGCGGCAGTTCGGTGGTGGTGCGAAACTGCACATGATCGTGTGGCCGGCGGCTTTCCAGTGCGGCGATGAAGCTGCGTACACCGGGCTGGTCCTCAGCCCCAACCAGCAGGACTTCGCTGGCGGACAAAGGCCCCAACGGCCACAGGCAGAGCAGCAACAGGCGCAGCAGCAGGGCCATCAGAACTCCAGCTCCGCGCTCACGCTCAGGCGGTGACGGCTGTCGTAGCGGTTCTGCAGGGCCGAGGTCGGTTCATCGTCCAGGCGCTGCTGCCACAGCGCCGCCAGCTCCAGGTTGCTGCCATACACCCGAAAACGCTTGGCCAGGCGCAGGTCCAGACGCTCGTAGCGGTACTGGTTGAGGGCATCGTCACCGTAATAGAACAGCGCGCTCGACCAGCCGGCACCCCATTCGCGCATCCACCCGGCCGAGCCGCTGTTGCGGGCGCTAAGGCGACGGTCGTCGGGGTTACTGGCCCAGGCATCGACGTAGGCATAGGTCAGACGCAGGCGGTCGCGCAGGGTGGGGCGCCAGTCCATTTGCGCCTCACTGCCGCTGAAACGGGCCTTGTTGGCGTTGCTGGCGATGTACTGGTTGTTCCTCAGCGGCTCGCTGATCATGCCGGTGATCTCGTCGTAGAACAGCTTTACATCCAGGCTCAGGTCGATGTCGCTGAAAAAGCCGTTGTAGCCCAGCTCGCGCGAGCGCATGCGCTCCTGTTCAAGGTCGCCAGGGCCACGGGTCTTGACGAAGTATTCGCCGTTTTGCAGCTTGAATGCATTAGGGGTTGGGGTCAGGTTCTTGACCGTGTAACTCCAGTTGACGTTGTTCTCGAACATGTCTGGCGAGCGCACAGCCTCGGAATACACCGCACGCAGGCCATGGCGCGGGGTGATCAGGTAGTTGATCGCCACCCGCGGGGTCAGCGAGCTGCCGGACAGGCGGGAGTCCTCGAGCATGGCGCCGCCCTGCAGGATCCAGTGCTCGTCGGCGCGCCATTCCAGCTGGCCGAACAGGCGCCAGGTCTGGTCGTCGATGCTGCCGTTGAAGTAGGTCTGCGAGTCGGCGCGATCATAGCGGTAGTTCATGCCGCTGAGCAGGCGCAGGCTGTCGGTCAGGCTCAGGGTGTCCTGGATTTCCAGGTCGTAGCGGGTTTCGCGGGTGCTCTGGTCGACGTCGCCGCAGACCTGCTGATCTCCACCTTCCTTCCATTGCTGTTTCACCTTTTCCAGGAGCTCACTCAGGACAGGGTCGCTGGTCGAAAGTGGTGTTCCTCCAGCGATTCCGCGCGCTACTTTCTCGGCAAAATCGGGATTGATTTGCCAGATCTGAGTCAATTCGGGGCTGAATGATTGCAAGGCATCGCAAGCGCGCCAGACTTGCTGGCGGTCAAAATGCTGGGCTGAGCCCTGGATATAAAGGCTGTGTTCAGCGCTGAAGTCTTTGGTCCAGCGCAACGAGCCCGCATAGTCCTTGGCGTTGACGTCGGCATTGTTCCCGGACTCGTACTGCTGGAACACCGGCTGGTAGGTGTAGGGCCGCTGATTGCTGCCTTCCTTGGCCGCCAGTTGCCACTCCAGGGTCTGGTCGACCGCCAGGTTGTGGTTGGCGCTGAGGTTGAAGCGGGTCAGGCGGCGGCTGTCGCGGTAGTCCTGGCCGAACTGGTTCTCATCGAAGCCGTCGTCCTGTTGGCCCGACAGCGACAGGCGCATGTCGCCACCGTCCCAACCGAAGCCGTGGCTGGCATAGAAGTCGTTGATGCCGTCCTGGCCGCGCGTCACTTTCAGCCGTGTACCATGGCTGTCGGCGGGGTTGCGGGTGAGGATGTTGACCACTGCCATCAGCGCGTTGGCGCCATAGCTGACGGTGTTCGGGCCGCGGAACACCTCGATGCGCTCGATGTCCTCCATGGCCAAGGGGATGTCGCTCCAGTCCACCGTGGCCAGGCCTGCGCGGTACACCGAACGGCCATCGATCAGTACCTGCATGCGCCGTGCGTCGTTGACGTTGCTGCCGTGGTAGTTGACCGTGGGTTGATTGCCGGCACCGTAGCCGATCATCATGCCCGGTACCAGGCGCAGCAGTTCGGGGATGTCACGGGCACCGCTGGCGCGAATCAGTTCGCTGTCGAGTACGGTCATGCTGCCCGGGACAGCGGCGGGGGATTGTTTCAGGCGTGTGGCGGTCAGAACCTGTGGCAGGTCGGGGGTGTCGATGAACAGGTCGTCGGCCGCAGCCTGGCCGCCGAGCAGGGCGGTCAATAACAGCAGGCGCGGGTACGGTGGCGTGCCAGGGAACACGGAGCGGCCTTTGTTTCAGGATTGAAACAGGCATGGTAACTGACCTTGGCGTATTTTCCAGTGATCTGCAGCGGTTTTGCAGCGTGCCTGTCTTGACGCTTTCGTGGGGGCGGAAATCGAGCGCCGCCGGTGCGGCGCATCGCCAGCAAGCTCGCGCCTGCATTTGTTGCAACGTGGCCATGACAGTGTGATCTGCGTTGCTGACCTTGGCGCATGGCAGGCGAGCCGTATAATGGCGGGGTCGCCACTTAACTTTTGGCTTTAATGGATTGGATATGACTGAACAGCAACCTGTTGCGGTTCTGGGCGGCGGTAGCTTCGGCACCGCCGTGGCGAACCTGCTGGCGGAAAACGGTGTGCCGGTGCGTCAATGGATGCGCGACCCGGCGCAGGCCGAGGCCATGCGTGTGAATCGCGAGAATCCGCGCTACCTCAAGGGTATCCGCCTGCACGATGGGGTTGAGCCGGTCAACGACTTGCTGGCCACCCTGCAGGCCAGCGAGCTGATCTTCGTTGCCCTGCCATCGAGTGCCTTGCGCAGCGTGCTGGCCCCGCATGCCGAGCTGCTGCGCGGCAAAGGCCTGGTCAGCCTGACCAAGGGCATCGAAGCGCAAAGCTTCAAGCTGATGAGCCAGATCCTCGAAGAAATCGCCCCCGAGGCGCGCATCGGCGTTTTGTCAGGGCCCAACCTGGCGCGCGAAATCGCCGAACATGCACTGACTGCCACAGTAGTGGCCAGTGAGCACGAAGATCTGTGCCAGGAGGTACAGGCCGTGCTGCACGGGCGTACCTTCCGCGTCTACGCCAGTGCCGACCGTTTCGGCGTCGAACTGGGCGGTGCATTGAAGAACGTCTACGCGATCATCGCCGGCATGGCTGTGGCCTTGGGGATGGGCGAGAACACCAAGAGCATGCTGATTACCCGGGCCTTGGCCGAGATGACCCGTTTCGCCGTCAGCCAGGGCGCCAACCCCATGACCTTCCTCGGCCTGGCCGGTGTCGGTGACCTGATCGTCACCTGCTCCTCGCCCAAGAGCCGCAACTATCAGGTTGGCTACGCACTGGGGCAGGGTCAAAGCCTGGAAGAGGCAGTCAACCGCCTGGGCGAAGTGGCCGAGGGGGTCAACACGCTCAAGGTGCTCAAGACCAAGGCCCAGCAAGTGCAGGTGTACATGCCGCTGGTGGCCGGCCTGCATGCCATCCTGTTCGAAGGCCGCACGCTGAACCAGGTGATCGAGCACCTGATGCGCGCCGAGCCCAAGACCGATGTCGATTTCATTTCCATCAGCGGTTTCAACTGAGCCCTTGGCGGCTCTGACACGAGCAAGGAGCAACACATGAACGATACGCCCGAACGCGCCCAGCGCGAGTCGATCATCCTGCGGGTGCTGTGGATGCTGGTGTTCCTGGTGGTCTGGCAACTGGCCGAGTTGCTGTTGGGTGGCCTGGTGCTGGTACAGCTGATCTACCGACTGGTGTATGGCGCGCCCAGCGCCAGCCTGATGAACTTCGGCGACAGCCTGAGCCAGTACCTGGCACAGATCGGTCGCTTCGGCAGTTTCCACAGCGACCAGAAGCCATGGCCGTTCGCAGACTGGCCGGCCCCGCGTGCGCCGGAAGGTGAAGCCGCGCACGCCGTGGCACCGGCCGCGCATCCGGTGCGTGACGAGGAACCCAAGCTGTGAAGCTGTGGGTGCTGCGCCACGGTGAAGCTGAGCCGCGGGCCAAGACAGATGCCGAGCGCCGGTTGACGGCCCATGGTCGCGAGCAGGTGCTGCACAGTGCGGCTTGCCTGATCGGGCAGCCATTGCAGGCGATTGTCGCCAGCCCTTACGTACGCGCCCAGCAGACCGCTGCGCTGGTGCATGACACCCTGGGTTTCGCCGAACCGGTGCGCACCGTGCCCTGGCTGACGCCCGAGGGTGATGTACAGCAGGTCATCGGCGAAATCGAGCGCCTGGGGCTTGAGCATGTGCTGCTGGTCAGCCACCAGCCGCTGGTAGGCACCTTGGTCGGTGCGCTGGAGCACGGCCACAGGCAACAGCCGGCAGCCATGAGCACTGCCAGCCTGGCAGAACTGGAAGGGGAGTGGCCGCTGGCCGGGTTGATGACGCTTCGGGCCATCCACTCACCCGCGTGAGCCTCCCATGGCTTGTGCAGGCCACTGTTTCGCTCGCGTCTGAATGCTGGCATGGGTAAAGAGCGATAAGGCAACTGGCATTTTTGTCAGTTGTCGCACTTCACCACCGCTTGTTAGCGTTGCCACATGGCAAACATCAGGGAACGGCGAATGAGGGGTGAAATGCTGGAGCTGTTGCGCTCCCTGGACCTGCAACCCACCCTGGAACAGGTTGACCAAGGTACTTCGCTGGATTTCGCCCAATACAGCCTGCTGCGTGAATCGGCCGATGCCAAGCTTTACCACCTGATGCGCAAGGTGAACGACAACCCCGGGCTGGACCCTGTTGCGAGGCAACAATGCGAGCAGGACCTGCGGACGCTGCAGGACGCCTGCCTGCGGGTCTCGCACCTGCTGCAAACCAGTTGTCTGGCCTTGCGCCGCCTGCAACTGGACTACCAGGACCAGCGTCTGGCCCGCGAGGCGCTGGAGAGCCAAGTGGCCTACATGCAGGCCTGCCTGCGTCGGTCGCTGAGCAGTTTCGACCGCTCGGCATGACCTGATCCCCCTCGCCGATGACCTTTATGGACATTGCCGAACCGCCCCGCGATGCAGACAATGGGCCATCATTCCGGTCCGGACCAGGCGCCATGTCGCAGCAGATCTTCTTCGCCCATGCCAACGGTTTCCCATCGGCCACCTACGGCAAGCTGTTTGCAGCGCTGGCGCCGGACTATCAGGTGCAGCACCTGGCCCAGCACGCGCATGACCCGCGCTTTCCCGTGGACGAAAACTGGCAAAGCCTGGTCGATGAATTGTTGCATCACCTGGCGCAGCAGGACCAGCCGGTCTGGGGCGTCGGCCATTCGCTGGGTGGCGTGTTGCACCTGCACGCGGCATTGCGCTGCCCCGAGTACTACCGGGGGCTGGTGATGCTCGACTCCCCGGTGCTCACCCGCGCTGATCAATGGCTGCTGCGCACAGCCAAGCGCTTTGGTTTCATCGACCGCATCACACCGGCCGGGCGCACCCTGGGGCGTCGCGAAACGTTCAATGACCGCGACAGCGCCCGGGACTATTTCGCTGGCAAATCACTGTTCCGCCATTTCGATCCCGATTGCCTCGACGCTTATGTAGAACATGGCCTGCAGGTGGTGGAGCAAGGGCTACAGTTGCGCTTCGACCCTGCTACTGAAATCAGCATCTACCGCAGCATCCCGCACACCAGCCCCGCCCCCGCGCGCCAGTTGCAGGTGCCGCTGGCCATGGTGCGCGGCAACCGGAGCAACGTCATTCGTCGCCACCACACCTTGGCTGTGCGCAGTATGCCCAAAGGTGAATACCACAGTGTACCGGGTGGGCACATGTTCCCGCTGGAGCGCCCGGCCGACACTGCCAGCCTGATCAAGGGCCTGTTCGACCGCTGGAGCCAGGCATGAGCGCACACGTTGAGGAAATTCGTCTGAGCCTGGGCCATATCGAACTGGCTGCACACCTGTTCGGCCCCGAAGACGGGCTGCCGGTGATTGCCCTGCATGGCTGGCTGGACAATGCCAACAGCTTTGCCCGCCTGGCACCGCAACTGAAAGGTCTGCGCCTCGTCGCCCTGGACCTGGCCGGCCATGGTTATTCGGAGCACCGCCCGCCTGGCGCCGGTTATGCCCTGGCCGACTATGCCCATGACGTGCTGCGCGTGGCCGAGCAACTGGGTTGGCCGCGTTTCGCCCTGCTGGGGCATTCGCTGGGCGCGATCATTTCGGTGCAACTGGCCGGCGCATTGCCCGATCGGGTCAGTCACCTGGCGCTAATCGACGGCGTGATCCCGCCGACTGGCGCCGAGCAGGACGCAGGTGAGCGCTTAGGGATGGCACTGCAAGCCCAGTTGCGGCTGGATGGCAAGCGCAAGTCGGTGTATGCGACATTGGAAGCAGGGGTGCAAGCCCGGATGAAAGGCATGGTCGCGGTCAGCCGTGAAGCGGCCGAGCTGCTGGCTCAACGTGGCCTGATGCCGGTGCCCGGTGGCTACAGCTGGCGCAGCGACAGCCGGCTGACCCTGCCCTCGCCGGTGCGCCTGAGCGAGGCCCAGGCCATGGCCTATGTGCGGCGGGTGAGTTGCCCGGCGCTCTTGGTGGTGGCCGCCGACGGTATGCTGGCGCGCCACACCGGGTTGCTGGAGCAGCTACCCTTTGAACAGGTGACACTACCCGGCGGCCATCACCTGCACCTGAACGATGCGCAGGGCGCGGCCCTTGTTGCAGACTGTATCAATCGCTTCTTTGGCTTTGCTTGACTTGCACCGGACAAGTGTCGAGGCTTGGCGGGTTGAACAGGGAGACAACCATGCAACTGCCAGACATCCTGGAGCTTCAATTCGGCGCTGAGCGCCGCCTGGTTCGCCAATGAGCGTACCCGTTTCCATTCGCACTGCCTTGGCTGCCTGTCTGGTGCTCGCCACCCCCGTGTCGTGGGCCGGCGTCCTGCCGGTCCCGCAGGACGCCAAGGTGGTCGATCAACGCCCGGCGACGGAACAGGAGCGGGTCTACCCGATGGGCCCGCTACGCAAGATCAGTGGCCGCCTGCGGGTCGATGACAAAGTCGAAAGCCGCGGTCAGGTCAGCTCGGTAACCTACGAATTGCCCGTCGAGCGGACTGCACGCGAGGCCTTCACCAGTGCCCGCGAAGCACTTGTGCGCGACGGTGGCTACCCGTTGTTCTGGTGTCAGGGGCGTGATTGCGGTGAGGCCAGCCTGTGGGCCAATGATGTGTTCGCCAATGCCCGCCTCAACGGAGGCGACGAGCAGCAGGCGTTCATCCTGCTACGCCGCTCGGCAGACGAGGCCGACACCCTGGTCGCGCTGTACAGCGTTACCCGTGGCAACCGCCGTGCCTATCTGCATGTGGAAGAGTTCATCGCAGGCAGCCCGCTGGGCGAGCTGCTGCCAACCGCTGCCACGGTGCTGCGCGAAATGCGTGACACCGGCAAGCTCGACTACCCTGACCTTGCTGCGCCGCAAGACGCCTGGGTAAACCTGCTGGCCCGCAGCCTGAACCTTGACAGCACCTTGCGTGTCAGCCTCAGTGGCGCCCAGGCTGAGGCCTGGCGCGAGGCGCTGGTCAAGGCCGGGGTGCGCAATCGCCGTCTTGAAGTCGGCAGTGCGCCTACAGACGGCCTGCACCTTGAACTGATCCCTTGAACGAGCACCCTCATGGTTAACAATGATCGCCTGCTGGTCCAGATTCTGCTGGTGGCGTTGCTAGGTGCCGGCCTGTGGGTGATGGCACCGTTCATATCGGCATTGTTGTGGGGGGCCATCCTGGCCTTTGCCAGCTGGCCGTTGATGCGCTTCCTTACGCGCCTGCTGGGCGGTCGTGAGACGCTGGCAGCCGGCCTGCTGACCATGGCCTGGATCCTGATCGTGGCACTGCCGCTGGTGTGGCTGGGGTTCAACCTGGCCGATCACATTCGCGACGCTACGGCGTTTGTGCGTGACGTGCAGGTCGACGGCCTGCCCGATGCACCGGCCTGGTTGGGTGGCATTCCATTCGTTGGCGAGCGTCTGGTCAACGGTTGGCAATCGCTGGACCAGCAAGGCGCAGCCTTGCTTACCTCGATCAAGCCTTACTTTGGGCAGGTGGGCAACTGGTTGCTGGCGCGCAGCGCGCAGATCGGCAGCGGCGTGCTGGAACTGACCCTGAGCCTGGTGTTCGTGTTCTTCTTCTACCGCGACGGGCCACGCTTGGCGGCATTCGTGCTGCGCTTGCTGCACCGGCTGGTGGGCGAACGCGCCGAGTATTACCTGGACCTGGTAGCCGCTACCGTGCAGCGGGTGGTCAACGGGGTGATCGGCACGGCGGCCGCGCAGGCCCTGCTGGCGCTGATCGGCTTCCTGATCGCGGGGGTGCCTGGGGCGATCGTGCTGGGGTTGGTGACCTTCATGCTCAGCCTGATCCCCATGGGGCC
The DNA here is from genome assembly GCF_020911845.1 of Pseudomonas sp. CIP-10. Lineage (NCBI taxonomy): Bacteria > Pseudomonadati > Pseudomonadota > Gammaproteobacteria > Pseudomonadales > Pseudomonadaceae > Pseudomonas > Pseudomonas sp. CIP-10. The sequence continues at coordinate 1,934,312 of NZ_CP087160.1, forward strand.
GCCACTGGCCTGGATCCCGGCCACCGCTTGGCTGGTGTGGAAGGGCGAATACGGCATGGCGGTGTTCCTGGGCGTCTGGGGCACCTTCGTCATCAGCGGCGTGGACAACGTGCTCAAACCCTACCTGATCAGCCGTGGTGGCAACCTGCCGCTGGTGATCGTGCTGCTGGGCGTGTTCGGCGGCTTGCTTGCCTTCGGCTTCATTGGCCTGTTCATCGGGCCGACCTTGCTGGCGGTGGGCTACAGCCTGCTGCTGGACTGGAGCCGTAACGCGGCGCAGCAGCCGCCACAACAATAAGCCTGTAACGGCCCTTTTGCGGGTTTGCCCGCTTCCACAGCTACCACACAGGCCTTGAAGGCTGTGCAGTACCTGTGGGAGCGAGCGAGCCCGCGAAGAGGCCGTTACAGGCAAACCACAACGCTGATCTTTACGCATTCTTTATCCCCACCCCCATCCCCCGATCTCGCCCCTTTACGCCCCTCCCTCGGACAATTTCCCCAAAGCGGCCCAAGCCGTAACACGGGGAGAACCACACATGAACATGCTCGACGGGCTGTCACTGCTGCTGGCAGTGGCATTGGCGTTTTATCTGCTGGTGGCGCTGCTGCGCGCCGATCGCAGCTAGGGAGCGGCCATGCACAGTTACGATTTCGCCTTGCTCTTGGCATTCTTTGTCATCGTGCTGCTACCGGCACCCTGGCTCGGGCGGTTCTACTACAAGGTCATGGAAGGCCAGCGTACCTGGCTGACGCCTGTGCTGGGGCCGGTCGAGCAGGGCTGTTACCGGCTGGCGGGTGTGAACGCCAGCCAGGAGCAGAACTGGCGGCAATACACCCTGGCCCTGCTGGCGTTCAACCTGGTCGGCTTCCTGCTGCTGTTCAGCGTGCTGCTGTTGCAGGGCCACCTGCCACTCAACCCACAGCACCTGCCTGGCCAGGAATGGTCGCTGGCGTTCAACACCGCCGTCAGTTTCGTTACCAACACCAACTGGCAGGCCTACAGCGGTGAGGCGTCGGTCAGCTACCTGAGCCAGATGCTTGGCCTGACCGTGCAGAACTTTGTCAGCCCTGCCACCGGCCTGGCCGTGCTGGTTGCCCTGTGCCGCGGTATCGCCCGGCGCAGCGCGACGACGCTGGGCAACTTCTGGGTCGACATGACCCGTGCCACCCTCTACGGCCTGTTGCCGCTGTGCTTGCTGCTGGCGCTGTTGCTGGTATGGCAGGGCGTACCGCAGACCTTTGCCGACTACGCCCACGCGCTGACCTTGCAAGGTGCCGACCAGACCATTCCGCTGGGGCCGGCCGCCAGCCAGATCGCCATCAAGCAATTGGGTACCAATGGCGGTGGCTTCTTCGGCGTCAACTCGGCGCACCCGTTCGAAAACCCAACGGCCTGGAGCAACCTGTTCGAGGTGGCATCGATCATCCTCATTCCGGTGGCGTTGGTGTTCACCTTCGGTCACTACGTGAAGGACCTGCGTCAGAGCCGCGCCATCCTCGCCTGCATGCTTGCCCTGTTCCTGATCGGCGGTAGCACGGCGCTGTGGTCCGAACACCAGCCAAACCCGGCCCTGGAAAGCACGCAGGTGCAGCAGACCGCCCCCCTGGAGGGCAAGGAAAGCCGCTTCGGCACCACCGGTTCGGTGCTGTGGACGGTCACCACCACCGCCGCCTCCAACGGTTCGGTCAACGCCATGCACGACAGCCTGAACCCGCTGACCGGTATGGTGGCGATGGTCAACATGATGGTCGGCGAGGTGATATTCGGCGGCGTCGGCGCGGGCCTCTACGGCATGCTGCTGTTCGTCCTTATCGCGGTGTTCCTGGCCGGGCTGATGATTGGCCGTACCCCGGAATACCTGGGCAAGAAGCTGCAGGCCCGTGAAGTGCAGCTTCTGGTGGCAACCCTGCTGGTGATGCCGGTCGGCGTGCTGGTACTTGGCGCCATCGCCGCCAGCCTGCCCGGCCCGGCCGGGGCGGTCACCAACCCGGGGGCGCATGGTTTCAGCCAGTTGCTGTACGCCTATACCTCGGGCTCGGCCAACAACGGCTCGGCCTTTGCCGGGTTTGGCGCCAACACCGTGTACCACAACCTGATGATCGGCCTGGCCATGCTCATCGGCCGCTTCGGCTACATCCTGCCGATACTGGCGTTGGCCGGCAGCCTGGCGGCGAAAAAAAGCGCGCCGCTGGGGCAGAACAGCTTCCCGACTCACGGCCCGCTGTTCACCGGCTTGCTGCTGGTGACCATCCTGCTTGTCGGTGGCCTGACCTTCCTGCCGACCCTGGCCCTTGGGCCAATCGCCGAACACCTTAGCCTGGGTTTTTGAGGACCGATCATGAACATGCCCATTCCTGAAGTGAATAGCCGGCACAATGCCAAGGACCAGACCCGCTTCGCCGCGCTGTGGCGCCCGGCGCTGGTGCAGGCGTTCGTCAAGCTCGACCCGCGTCAGCTCAAGCGCTCCCCGGTAATGCTGGTGGTGGCCCTGACCGCGGTGCTGACCACCGTGCTGTGTTTTGCCCCCGGCGGCGGCGTGAGCACCGGCGTTGCGGTGCAGATTGCCCTGTGGCTGTGGTTCACCGTGTTGTTCGCCAACTTCGCCGAGGCGTTGGCCGAGGGCCGTGGCAAGGCCCGCGCCGACAGCCTCAAGGCCGGCAGCCAGGGCCTGACCGCCCAGCGTCGTCTGCGTGATGGCAGCTACGAGACGGTAGCTGCCAGCGCGCTGCGCAAGGACGACGTGGTACGCGTGGTCGCCGGCGAAATGATCCCCGGCGACGGCGAGGTGATTGAAGGCATTGCGGCCGTCAACGAGGCCGCCATTACCGGCGAGTCCGCGCCGGTAATACGCGAATCAGGTGGCGACCGCTCGGCGGTGACCGGCAATACGCGGCTGGTCTCCGACTGGCTGCTTGTCCGCATCACCAGCAACCCGGGCGAGTCGACCCTGGACCGCATGATCGCCCTGGTTGAAGGGGCCAAGCGGCAGAAGACCCCGAACGAAATCGCCCTCGACATCCTGCTGATCGGCCTGACCCTGATTTTCCTGATCGTGGTGGTGACCTTGCAGCCGTTCGCCCACTTCGTGGGTGGCAGCCTGCCGCTGATCTTCCTGGCCGCGCTGCTGGTGACGCTGATCCCGACCACCATCGGCGGCCTGCTGTCGGCCATCGGTATCGCCGGCATGGACAGGCTGGTACGGCTGAATGTCATTGCCCGCTCGGGCCGCGCCGTCGAGGCGGCCGGGGACGTGCATACGCTGATGCTCGACAAGACCGGCACCATCACCTTCGGTAACCGCCGCTGCAGCGCACTGCATGCTGCACCGGGCATTACCGCCAAGGAGCTGGGGGAGGGCGCCTTGCTGGCCTCGCTGGCCGACGACACCGCTGAAGGCAAATCGATTGTCGAATACCTGCGCCAGTTGCACGACTTTGTCGACCCGCCTGCCGGGCAGTTCGACGCGGTGGCTTTCAGCGCCGAGACACGCCTGTCGGGCATCGACTTCCAGCAGCACCGGTACCGCAAGGGCGCCGTCGATGCGGTGCTGGCCTTCGTCGGTATGCAACGCCTGGAAATGCCGGCGGCGCTGGCCCGTGAAGTCGAACGCATCGCGCAGAGTGGCGGCACCCCGTTGCTGGTGTGCGTCGACAAGCGTTTGCTGGGTGTGATCCACCTCAAGGACGTGGTCAAGCCTGGCATCCGCGAGCGCTTCGCCGAGCTGCGCAAGCTGGGCATCCGCACGGTGATGGTAACCGGCGACAACCCGTTGACTGCGGCCGCCATCGCCGCCGAAGCGGGGGTAGATGACGTGCTGGCCGAAGCCACGCCCGAGAAGAAGCTGGCGCGCATTCGCCAGGAGCAGAATGACGGCCGCCTGGTTGCCATGTGTGGCGACGGTGCCAACGACGCCCCGGCACTGGCCCAGGCTGACGTAGGCATGGCCATGAACGACGGCACTCAGGCTGCGCGGGAGGCCGCCAACATGGTCGACCTGGACAGCGACCCGACCAAGCTGCTGGACGTAGTCCAGGTCGGCAAGGAGCTGCTGGTCACCCGCGGTGCGTTGACAACGTTCTCCATTGCCAACGACGTGGCCAAATACTTCGCCATCCTGCCGGCGCTGTTCGCTGCCATCTACCCGCAACTGGGTGTGCTCAACCTGATGCAACTGGCCAGCCCGCAGAGCGCCATCCTGTCGGCGATCGTGTTCAACGCGCTGATCATCATCGTGCTGATCCCGCTGGCGCTGCGTGGGGTGCGCGTGCAGGCGGCCAGTGCGGCGCACCTGTTGCGGCGCAACCTGCTGATCTACGGGCTGGGCGGCATTGTGGTGCCGTTTGCCGGGATCAAGCTGATCGACCTGCTGCTCAACGCCCTGAACCTGGTCTGAGGAGGCCGCCATGACTGCTTATCTACGCCCGGCATTGAGCCTGGCTTTGTTGATGACCCTGGTGACGGGCGCCCTGTATCCGCTGGCGGTGACCGGTATTGCCCAAGTCGCTTTCCCGAACCAGGCCAACGGTAGCCTGGTACGCGATGCGCAAGGCCAGGTGCGGGGTTCGGCATTGATCGCCCAGGACTTCCAGGGCGATGGCTGGTTCCACTCGCGGCCCTCGGCAGGTGCCTACGCGACCGTGGCCAGCGGCGCCAGCAACCTGTCGCCGAGCAACCCGGCGCTGGCTGAGCGGGTAAAGGGCGATGCGGCTGCGTTGTATCAGGCGCAGCAGGGGCCAGTGCCGCAGGCGCTGCTGACCACCTCGGGCAGCGGCCTGGACCCGCACTTGCCACCGGAGGCCTTGGCCTATCAGATCCCGCGGGTGGCGGCGGCACGGCAGCTGCCGGTCGAGCGCTTGCAAGCCTTGCTGGAACAGGCCACCCTCCACCCATTGATCGGCCCGCCGGTGGTCAACGTGCTGGCGTTGAACCAGGCCTTGGAAAAGCTTGCCATTGTCAGGTAATCGAAGCGCTGGCAGGAAGCCTGTAGGAGCGGGTTCACCCGCGAATGCGGTGGTGGTGCCACTGACGTATTCGCGGGTAAACCCGCTCCTACACGTTAAGGGGGCTTTCCCTGAAGTGGCCGACTGCTGGAAAAAGCAAAGGATGAAACATGAGTGACTCCGCCCGCGCCGATGCGCTGTTGGCCAACCTCCCACGCACCGGCCGGGGCCGGCTGAAGGTGTTCCTCGGCGCTGCCCCCGGCGTCGGCAAGACCTTCGCCATGCTCCAGGCTGCACACGCCCAGCAACGCCAGGGCGTGCAGGTGTTGGCCGGGGTGGTCGAAACCCATGGCCGCGCCGAAACCGAAGCGTTGCTCGGAGGGCTGCATCAGCAGCCCTTGCTGCGCAGCCAGTACCGTGGCGTCACCCTCGAGGAAATGGACCTTGACGGCCTGCTGCGTGCCGCGCCGGCGTTGGCCCTGGTGGACGAACTGGCCCACACGAACGCCCCCGGCAGCCGCCACGCCAAACGCTGGCAGGACGTACAAGAACTCTTGGCCGCGGGCATCGACGTGTACACCACGGTCAACGTCCAGCACCTGGAAAGCCTCAACGACAAGGTCCGTGATATTACCGGCGTGCAAGTGCGCGAGACCCTGCCGGACTGGGTGCTGCAGGAGGCGTTCGAGCTGGTGCTGATCGACCTGCCTCCGCGAGAGCTGCTCGAACGCCTGCGTGAAGGCAAGGTGTACGTGCCCGAGCAAGCTCGGGCGGCCATCGATGCGTACTTTTCGCAAACCAACCTCACCGCCCTGCGCGAGCTGGCCATGCAGACCGCCGCTGCTCAGGTCGATGCCGACCTGGCCCACGGCTATCGTCAGCGCGGCCAGGAGGCGCCGGCCTTGCGCGGCCGGTTGCTGGTGGGCATAGACGGTGACGACCAGGCCGAACGCCTGGTGCGCCATGCCAGCCGCGTGGCCCAGCGCCGCCACCTGCCCTGGAGCCTGGTGCATGTGGACAACGGCCGCCTGCGTGACGAAACCGCACGGCATCGTTTGCAAGCCGCGCAGCAACTGGCCGAGCGACTGGGCGGGGAGGTGGTGCTGCTGCGGGCTGGGGAAGTGGCCCGCACGCTGATCCAGCATGCTGTCGAGCGGCGGGCCAGCCTGGTGCTGGTCGGGCAGTCCCGCAACCGCCTGCATCGGCGTTTGTTCGGCGCGGGTGTGGCGGCGCGGCTGCTGCGCGAAAGCCGTGGCCTGGAAATCAACGTGCTGGACCGCGACGTGCAGCCGCCAGCGCCGCGTTCAGCTGTGCGGCGGGTGTGGGTGTGGCGTCATTACCTGCTGGCGCTGCTGGCCACCGTGATGGCTGCGGGTCTGGCCTGGGCGGTGTCCAGTGTGCTGGCGCTGCCCAATATCTCGCTGGTGTTCCTGGCGGCGGTGTTGCTGGTCGCAGTGCGCAGTAGCCTGGGACCTGCGCTGGCTTGCGCCGCGCTGTCGTTCCTGGCCTATGACTTCCTGTTCATACCGCCCAACTTCTCGTTCACCATCCAGCGCGAAGAAGACGTGCTGACCCTGGTGTTCTTTCTGTTGATGGCTGCGCTCACCGGCAACCTGGCCGCGCGCCAGCGTCGCCAGTTGCAGGCGCTGCGCGAGACCCAGGCGCAGACCAGCCAGTTGCTCGACCTGTCTCGCCGCTTGACGGTAGCCACCGACCGCCAAGCCATATTCAAGGCTGCCGGCCAGCACCTGGACGGCTGGCAGGACACCCAGGTGTGCTTGCTGGAGCGCAACGCCGAAGGCCAGTTGCAAGTGGCCAGCGGGGAAGCCTGCACCTTCAGCGACACCGAACGGGCGGCTGCCGATTGGGCCTGGCAGCACGGGCAGGCCGCCGGCCACGGCAGCGATACCCTGCCTAATGGCCGCTGGTGGTGGTGGCCATTGGCGGTGGACGATCAGCCGCTGGCGCTGCTGGGCGTGCGCCCGCGCAACGGGCAGCCGCTCAGCGACCCACGGCGGCGCCTGCTCACCGCCCTGGGCCAGCCCCTGGCCCAGGCCCTGGCCCGCGCACGCCTGGCCGAACAGCTGGAAGCCGCACGCCTGCACGGCGAAACCGAGCAACTGCGCAGCGCCCTGCTGGCTTCCGTATCCCATGACTTGCGCACGCCGTTGACCGCCATGCGTGGCAGCATCGACAGCCTGCTGGCGTTGGGCGACGCGATCCCGGCCGAAGACCGTCGCGAGCTGCTGGAGGGCACCCGCAACGAGGCCGAACGCCTCGATCGCTACATCCAGAACCTGCTGGACATGACCCGCCTGGGCCATGGCGGCCTCAAGCTGGCCCGCGACTGGGTGGCTCCGGCGGATATCGTCGGCAGTGCGCTTAACCGCCTGCGGGTGGTGCTGGCGCCGCTGCGTGTGCACACGGACGTGCCGGCCGAGCTGCCATTGCTGTTCGTGCATGCGGCGTTGATCGAGCAGGCACTGGTCAACGTGCTGGAAAACGCCGCACGCTTTTCGCCGGTCAATGGTCGGCTTGAGCTGCAGGTGGCCGTGCATGACGACCAGCTGCGCTTGACCGTCAGCGACCAGGGCCCCGGCATTCCCGTAGCCGACCGCGAGAAAATCTTCGACATGTTCTACACCGCCGCCCGTGGCGATCGCGGCGGGCAGGGTACCGGGCTGGGCCTGGCTATCTGCCAGGGCATGATCGGTGCCCATGGCGGGCAGATTCTGGTGGGCGAAGGCATTGATGGCCAAGGCACCAGCATCACTCTATGCTTGCCGCTGCCTCCTCAACCTGAAGCCGAAAGCGAAACCCCATGAGCCACTCCGCCACCCTGTTGGTCATCGACGATGAACCGCAGATCCGCAAGTTCCTGCGTATCAGCCTGGCCTCGCAAGGCTACAAGGTGCTGGAGGCCGCCACCGGTGCCGAAGGGTTGGCCCAGGCGGCACTGGGCAAGCCGGACCTGGTGGTGCTCGACCTGGGGCTGCCGGACATGGACGGCCAGCAGGTACTGCGTGAGTTGCGCGAATGGAGTGCAGTGCCGGTGATGGTGTTGTCGGTGCGTGCCAGTGAAGTGCAGAAGGTCGATGCGCTGGATGGTGGCGCCAATGACTATGTGACCAAGCCGTTTGGTATCCAGGAGTTTCTCGCGCGCGTGCGGGCGTTGCTGCGCCAGGTGCCACAAGCCGGCGGCTCGGAAGTGGCGGCCAGCTTTGGGCCGCTGACGGTGGATTTTGCCTTCCGCCGGGTGACGCTCGACGGCGTGGAGGTGGCATTGACACGCAAGGAGTATGCTTTGCTGGCGCTATTGGCCGGGCACCCTGGGCGGGTGATTACCCAGCAGCAGTTGCTCAAGGATATCTGGGGGCCGACCCATGCGGAGGATACCCACTACCTGCGCATCGTGGTCGGGCATCTGCGACAGAAGCTGGGCGATGACCCCACGGCGCCGCGGTTCATCATTACCGAGGCGGGGGTTGGCTACAGGCTGGTAGCGCCGACAGCATAACCCGCAGCCCAAAGGGCTGGGCGAACGCCTGCAGGGCCTGGATTCGCGCAAGGGGGTCAGGCCCTGGGTGGCTCCTTCTCGAACAGCTGGCGCATGACTTCCAGGTAGCGTCGCGCGCCCAGGCCCAACGGGCGCGACTTGATCCAGATGATGTCTACCCACAAGCGCAGGCGGCTGGCCATGTTGTCGAAGCGCACCTCGGCCAGTGCGCCCGAGGCAATCAGCGGTTCGACCAATGGCTGCGGCAGGTAGGCCCAGCCCAGCCCGGACTGCACCAGGTCCAGCGTGGCCAGGTAGCTGTCGGTCAGCCAGATGCGCCGGGACAGCACCATGCGCGGGTCCGATCCGGTGGCCTTGCCCGAAGCCACGATGATCTGCCGTTGTTCGGCAAAGGCCTCTTCAGGCAATGGCGTACCGCTGTTCTGCCCGGCCGGATGGCGTGGTGAGGCAACGGCCACCAGCAGTTGGCTGCCGGCTTCGAGGAAGGATTCGCGCTCATCGATGCCGGGCCGTTCGAACACCAATGCCAATTGCACACTGCCGTCATGCAGCAGGCGAATGGCTTCGGTCTGGGTGGCCGAACGTACCTCGACTTCCAGGCTGGGAAATGCCTGGGCGAGGATTTCCAGCGGCTGGCTCCAGCGGCCGGTCTGTAACTCGGGCGCCATGGCGATGGTCAGGCGCTTTTCCAGGCCTTTGTGCAATTGCAAGGCCTGGGCATCCAGCAGGTTGAGTTGGCAGATGACCTGCCTGGCCTGGGGCTCCAGCGCCAGGGCGGCGTTGGTGGGCAAGGCTTTGCGCGTGGCCCGGTCGAACAGGGGCAGGTCCAGTTCCGCTTCCAGTTGGGCGATTGCCATGCTCACGGCTGAGGGCACACGGCCCAGCTTGCGGGCGGCGGCGGAGAACGAGCCGGCATCGAGCACCGCGAGGAAAATCGCCAGGGAGTCGCTGGTAAAGGCCATTGTCAGTAAACCTGATGATGATCATCTTTTATGGCTAAAAATTATGAACATTAATGCACCTGCAGGACAGCCCCCTCAATGGAGAAAAGCGTGCACAGACCAACCGCGTGGCATGTCACCCACTGGAGTAGCGACCCGTTCAGCCTTGGTGCCTACAGTGCCTTGCTGCCTGGAGGGTCGCCGTTGCATCGAAGCGCCCTGGGCCAAGTGCTGCATGGGCGCTTGGTCATCGCTGGAGAAGCTTGTAATGCCAGCGCTCCGGCAATGACTCATGGTGCGTGGAATGATGGGCTGCGTGCCGCCGAGGCAGCCGTGAGTGCCGGTGCGAGCAAGGTGATCGTGATCGGTGCGGGGTGTGCAGGCCTGGCTGCCGCTCAACGCTTGCGGGAAAGGGGTGTCGATTGCACGGTGCTGGAGGCGCGTGGGCGAACGGGTGGGCGCACGCACACTGTCGAGTTGGGCGGCGTGAAAGCAGATGAAGGTGCGGCATGGCTTCAGCATTTTGCCGAGAACCCATTGGCCACTGTTGCACTTCAACATGGCTTGGCTTGCGTCGAGACCGATTTCAGTTGCCCGCTTGCAGCAGCGCGCGGCGGGGCGTTGCCGGATATCGACGCCGCCTGGGATGCCTTGACCAGGCGTCTCGATCGGCAACAGCCTTTGCCTGACGCGATCGATGGCTACATGGCCACACTCGACCCCGCGCTCGCGCGTGCCACGCAGTTCGCCATCGACGCCAACCTTGTACTGGAAGCGTGTTTGCCCGTCGAGCAACTGTCGGTCTGTGCCTTGGATGAAGCGGGGGTCGGGCATGGTGATCGTGTGCTGCCAGGCGGCTACAGCGAGCTTGTCGGCTTGCTGTCGAAGCACCTGGATATCCGCCTGAACAGTCCTGTCACCCACATCGACTGGTCGAGCGCGCGCGTCAGGGTGAATGAAGAGGTGTGCGACTTCTGCATTTGCACAGTCCCGGTGGGGGTTCTGAAAACGTTGCACTTTACCCCTGCGTTACCTGAAACACAGCAGGGAGCGTTGGCGCATCTGGGGATGGGCAAGCTGGAGAAAGTGATTCTGCAGTTCGATGAGCGATGGTGGCCGTGCTCACCCTCAGGCTACCTGCGCTGGTACGACGTACCCGCCAGTTGGGGGGAATGGCTGGACCTGACCGATGCTGTCGGCAAGCCCACCATTGCCGGGCTGATTGCCGCCGATGCGATCGAGCGGCAGTTCACCGGGCGCACCGATGAACAGGTGGCCATGGCCGCGTGTGAGGCATTACAGGCGTGGGCCGCAGCCGTCGGGCCCACGCGTTGACACTTACAGGCCTTCGTCCAGCACCCGGTCAATGCTGTCGACAAAGTAGTCCACGCTGGCCCGGCTGGTGCACATCGGTGGCTTGATCTTGAGGATGTTCAGGTAGTCGCCGGTCGGCTGCATGAAGATGCCCAGGTCACGCAGGCGATCGCACAGCATCATGGTTTCTTCGGTGGCCGGCTCCAGGGTGGTGCGGTCGCGCACCAGTTCCAGCCCCAGGTAGAAGCCCGAGCCATGTGCCGCGCCGGCCAGCGGGTGCTTGTCGACCAGCGCCTGCAGGCGTGCCTTGAAGTAGCGCCCGGTGTCACGGGCGTTGTCCCACAGGCCTTCCTCCTGCATGACATCCAGCACCGCCATGCCGATGCGGCAACTGACCGGGCTGCCACCGGCCGAGGAGAAGAAGTAGCCCTCGGCCTCCAGCGCCTCGGCGATTTCGCGACGGGTGATGACCACGCCCAGTGGCTGGCCGTTACCCATGCCCTTGGCCATGGTAATGATGTCCGGCACCACGCCTTGTTCCTCGAAGCCCCAGAAGTACTCCCCCAGGCGGCCATAACCCACCTGCACTTCGTCGGCGATGCACACCCCGCCGCGCGCGCGGACCTTGGCATAGGCTGCGCGCAGGTAGCCTGCGGGCAGCGAGATACCGCCGGCATTGCCGTACACCGGTTCGCAGATGATGCCCGCCAGCTGACGGCCACGGGCGTCGAGGTCAGCCAGCTTGGCGTCGACGTCTTGCAGGTAGTCGGCGGCGCTGTCGGCCCCGCGGAAGCGGCCGCGGAAGGTGTTCGGCGCTTCGACTGGGTGTACCCAGTCCGGGCGGGTTTCCAGGGCTTGCGGGTTGTCGGCGATCGACGTGGAGATGGCATCGGTGGCCACTGACCAGCCGTGGTAGGCCTCCAGCACACTGAGCAGATCGCGCCCGCCACTGTAGGCCCAGGCCAGGCGAATCGCCAGGTCGTTGGCCTCGGTGCCGCTGTTGACCATGAACACCCGGTCGAAACCTTCGGGGGCCAGCTCCAGCAGGCGCTCGGAGAATTCGGTGATTGCTGCGTAATGGAAGCGCGAGTTGGTGTTCAGCAGCGACCACTGCCGCGCCGACTCGGCAACCATGCGTGGATGGCCATGGCCCAGCACCGCGACGTTGTTGAGCATGTCCAGATAGGAACGGCCTTGCATGTCGATCAGGTAGTTGCGCCAGCCACGTTCAATGTGCGGCGGTTGCGCGTAGTAGTGCTTCTGCGAGCGGGCGAAGCTGGCATCGCGGCGGGCCAGCAGCGCTTGCGGATCGGGTAGCGGCTCGGCATCGCAATCGAAGCCCAGCAGGGCGGCCGGTGACGGGCACAGGGCCAGCCAGGCGGCGGCTTGTGACGGCGTGGCGAAGCGCGGCGGCTGGGTGCCATTGTCCAGGCATACCTGCACGCTGAGGAAGCCGCAGCTGCTGCCCAGGGGCTGGCCTTTCTCCACGGCCTGGCCGTCTGCCGGTGCGTCTTCCAGGCCTTGCAGCCACAAAGCCCAATGCGGGGTGCTCAGGCAGCCCCGGCCGTCGCCGCGGTGCTGCCAGGTGCCGGCTGCCGGCGCTTGCACCGGGCTGCCGTTGGGCACATGCAGCTCGACGAAAAGGGCGCAGGTGGCGGGCTCTTCGGGGCGATCGATATGGGTTTGCGACAGGCGGTACTGCCCGTGCAGGCTGCAGGCCGGGGCGGCTTGCGACGTCAGCAGATGCAGGTCGTAACCGGGTTGCTCCCAGTTGCCGGCCTCGAAGTGTTTGCTCAGGACTCCCAGGTCCACCCGTGTGACAGCCTGCCCGGCCAGCTCGGGGAGCAGGGGGGCGCAGTCGCTCCAGTCCGGCGCCGTGGGTTGCAGGCCCGCAGCCTGCAGAATGGCCACCTCCATCAGGGCGAAAGGCACGGCGGTGGCCGTGTCGAAAATTTCCCATTCGTGGGCAATGTTATCGCGGGTGTACTGGTTGCCCGGGTCGACGGTTAGCTGTTGTTCGCTGCTCAGCACCAGCACGGCAGCGCGGTTCACCACCAGCGGCCACAAGGCGCGCAGTTCGGCCTCGGTCAGCGGGTTGAGCGCCTGGTAGGCCTGCACGGCGGGCAGGATGCGCAGTGGGTCGCCCTCGGCGTGGTGCAACAGCGCAGCGCAGGTCACCGACAGGTCGGCGATACGCCAGGTGCGCAGCAGGTCGCCGAAATCGATCACGCCTTGCAGTTGCCACTGACGCTGGGCATCACGGGCCCACACGGTGTTGTCGTCGGTGATGTCCAGGTGCACGGCCTGACTGGGCAGTTGATCGACCAGCGGCAACAGGCGCTCGTTGGCCTGTCGCGTGGCGTGTTCGATGCGGGCGCGCTGCCCGCTGTCCTGCAGCACCGGTAGCAGGTGATCGATCAGTGCTCCGGCATGCTGCGGGTCCCATTGCAAGGTACGCGCAAGGCCCGGGTGATCGAAATGGGCAAGCGCCTTGTCCAGCTTTGCACAGAGCCCGCCCAGTTCAGCCATCAGGCGCGGCTCCATGTGCTTGAGGCGGGTCAGCGGTTGGCCCTCGATGTAGTCGAGCAGGCGCAGGCGCAGTGGTTGCGCGTCGATGTGCAGTTCCAGCAACCCCATGCCGTTGTGGGCTGAGCGCACGGCGGGTACCGGCAAACCTTGATCGCGCAGGAAGGCCAGGGCGGCGTGCTGGGCTTCAAGCTCCAGCTGGGCGTAGCTGCCGTGGCAGGCCTTCAGCACATAGCCACCCTGCGGTGTGACCACGCGAAAGTTCAGGTCTTGCTGGCTGCCCAGTACCGAAAGGTTGCCGGCAAGGCCATAGTGGGCCTGCAGCACGGCGTGTGCCTGGGCTTCGCTCAGCGTTGGGCTGGGCAGGCCGGAGCGCTGGATCAGGGTGGCCAGGGCAGGGGAAGCGGGCTGGTGTTGTGGACTGGACATGGGCTCTACCGTGGGTACTGGGAGTTGACGGCGGAGAATTTATGCCCGATTCGGCTGATGATGGAAGACGATTATTGTCAGAAAAATTGATCACCGCTGCTTGATTCTGTTGGCGTGGTAACGAGCGAGGCTTTTCATAGGCTTGGTTTTACGTGCATGGCTGATCAATCCCGGATGATTGCCTTGCTGCCAAAGAAAGTCTGCTGGACATACTCAGAGGAGGAACTTGAATGCTGAAAGCAGTTTCACTGTCTCGGGAAGCTTCTGCTGAAGCAGCCTGTCGAGATACTGCTGTACGTTGTGCGGTGGGTTCTTCAGCGATATTCGCTGCCGCTGGGCAGCTTCGAGGACTGCTGCCTTGTCCAGGTCCCAAAGGTCAGCGATGAAGTCGTCCGGATGCAAGGGTTCAATATCGAAGGCACCAAGAACCGCCTTGGGAAAATCCTTCAAATTGAAGGTGACGATGACCGAAGCGTTGCACTTGATTGCAGCTGCGAGAACATGTCGATCATCCCGATCTGGCAAGTCCAGCCCTTCGACCAGTGAATCGTAGTCAGTGACGAGTGCATCAGGCACCGTAGCATCCATTAGCGATGACGTGCGATCCAAATGTTCAGGCGTGAGGTCAGGTCGGTTGAGTAGCAGATTGCGCTTCCACTCGTCATGAATGCTCGCTGACCAACGTGCCCGGTAGATGCCCGTCAGCGCTAGGTTCATCAGGAAATCACGCAGTGGGGCAGGGTAAAGTACATTCGCGTCGTATATGGCCGTGAAGGGCGAGTGCTTCATTCGTACCCCATCTTCAATTCCTGAGCTTGGGCTGCTAGCGCATCCATCGCAGTCCGGCTCACCCCATCACGTTTGTCCTTGTAGGCAACCAGGTCGGAGAATTTGACACGACGATGGCGGCCTGTCTTGGTGTGCGGAATCACCGCTTCGTCGAGCAGCTTTACCAAGTGCGGCCGGGAGACGTTAAGCAGGTCTGCTGCTTCCTGGGTAGTTAGTTCGGCGTGGATTGGAACGACTTTGACTGAGTTACCCAGGGCCAGTTCGCTGAGAATCTCGCCGAATAGGCGTAGGGCGAAAGTAGGTACTTCAACAACCTGGCGCTGATTTTCCTCGTTGAGCAGTTCGATCCGTTGGGTATCTGATTTTGTCGAGAGGAACGCTGCCAGCGTGCGGCTTGACTCGACTGCCACGGCAATTTCTTTCTCATCAGGAAGCACATGGCGAGAGAGGTTGGCGGTGGTCATGGGCATCTCCAGGGGGGTATCGATTGCGGGGCTGTGGCAACGATGCAACAGCCTGAGTTCGAGTTATATTCGAAATATTCGAAAATCGCAATAAACGAAACGACCGATCAAAGGATGATTGCTTGGCGCACACGCCCCCTTTCCCTACGAACCCCCAACCTCCAAAAACGCCGCCTCCAGCAACTGCCGGGTATACGGATGCTGCGGCGCATGGAAGATCGCCTGCGCGTCCCCTTGCTCCACCACATGCCCATGCTTGATCACCATCAACTGGTGACTCAACGCCTTCACCACCGCCAGGTCATGGCTGATGAACAGGTAGGTCAGGTTGTACTTTTGCTGCAGGTTACGCAGCAATTCCACCACCTGCCGCTGTACGGTGCGGTCCAGTGCGGACGTGGGTTCATCCAGCAGAATCAGTGCTGGCTTCAACACCAGCGCCCGGGCAATGGCAATGCGCTGGCGCTGCCCGCCGGAAAACTCATGGGGGTAGCGATGGCGCGTGCGCGGGTCCAGGCCTACTTCCTCCAGGGCCGCGATAATCGCCGCTTCCTGTTCCTGCGCGGTGCCAATGCCGTGGATGCGCAGCCCTTCGCCGACAATGTCCGCCACGCACATGCGCGGGCTCAGGCTGCCAAACGGGTCCTGGAACACCACCTGCATTTCCCGCCGCAGGGGGCGCACGGCTTTCTGGTTCAGCCCTTCGAGGTTCTGCCCATGAAAGCGAATGCCGCCCTGGCTGGAAATCAGCCGCAAGATCGCCAGGCCCAATGTGGACTTGCCCGACCCGGATTCGCCAACAATGCCCAGCGTCTGGCCCTGGGGCAAGCTGAAGTTGACCCCGTCCACCGCCTTCACATGGTCGACCGTGCGCTGCAGAAAGCCCTTCTTGATCGGGAACCACACCTTGAGGTCATCCACCTCCAACAACGGCGCGCCCACCGGATTGTGCGCAGGCAGCCCGCTGGGCTCGGCATTGATCAGCATCTGGGTGTAGTGATGCTGTGGCGAGCTGAACAGCGTGGCGCATTCGGCTTGCTCGACAATTTGCCCGCGCTGCATCACGCACACACGATGGGCGATGCGGCGCACCAGGTTCAGGTCATGGCTGATCAGCAGCAGGGCCATACCCATCCGCGCCTGCAATTCCTTGAGCAGCTCGAGGATCTTCAGCTGCACGGTCACATCCAGCGCCGTGGTCGGCTCGTCGGCAATCAGCAGCTCGGGCTCGTTGGCCAGCGCCATGGCAATCATTACCCGCTGGCGCTGGCCGCCCGACAATTCGTGGGGCAGGGCCTTGAGGCGCTTGCGCGGCTCTGGAATGCCGACCATATCCAGCAACTCCAGGGTGCGCGCAGTCGCTTCCTTGCCCGTCAGGCCCTTGTGCAGCAGGAGGATTTCGTTGATCTGCTTCTCGATGCAATGCAGCGGGTTGAGCGAGGTCATCGGCTCCTGGAAGATCATCGCAATGCGGTTGCCGCGAATGCGCTGCAGGGTCTTCTCGCTCTGCTGCAGCAGGTCCTTGCCTTCGTAGCGGATGCTGCCGCTGGGGTGCCGGGCCAGGGGATAGGGCAGCAGGCGCAGGATCGAGTGCGCGGTGACCGATTTGCCCGAGCCACTTTCGCCCACCAGGGCCAGTGTCTCGCCTTTGCGAATATCGAAGCTGACGCCGTCCACCACCCGGTTGACCTGGTCCCCGGTCACGAACTCCACGGCCAGGTCCCGCACTTCGATCAGGTTCTGTTCACTCATGTCACTTCCTCGGGTCGAAGGCGTCGCGGGCGGATTCGCCGATGAACACCAGCAGGCTCAGCATCAGCGCCAGCACGGCAAAGGCGCTGATGCCCAGCCATGGCGCTTGCAGGTTGGACTTGCCCTGCGCCACCAGTTCGCCCAGCGAGGGCGAACCGGCGGGCAGGCCGAAGCCGAGGAAGTCCAGGGCGGTGAGGGTGCCGATGGCGCCGGTGAGAATGAATGGCATGAAGGTCATGGTCGAGATCATGGCGTTGGGCAGGATGTGCCGGTACATGATCGCGCCGTTGCGCATGCCCAGGGCGCGCGCGGCGCGCACGTATTCCAGGTTGCGCCCGCGCAGGAACTCGGCGCGTACCACGTCCACCAGGCTCATCCACGAGAACAGCAGCATGATCCCCAGCAGCCACCAGAAGTTGGGCTGCACGAAGCTCGCCAGGATGATCAGCAGGTACAACACAGGCAGGCCGGACCAGATTTCCAGAAAGCGTTGCCCGGCCAGGTCGACCCAGCCACCGTAGAACCCCTGCAGGGCGCCTGCGATGACGCCGACAATGGAGCTGGCCACGGTCAAGGTGAGGGCAAACAGAACCGAAATGCGGAAGCCGTAGATCACCCGCGCCAGCACGTCGCGGCCCTGGTCGTCGGTGCCCAGCCAGTTGTCCGCCGAAGGTGGGGCGGGGGCGGGGACGCGCAGGTCATAGTTGATGCTCTGGTAGCTGAACGGTATGGGTGCCCACAGCACGAAGCTGTCTTTCTTCGCCAGCAGCTCGCGGATGTAGGGGCTCTTGTAGTTGGCTTCCAGCGGGAATTCCCCGCCGAAGGTGGTTTCCGGGTAGCGCTTGAACGCCGGGAAGTACCATTGGCCGTCGTAACGTACGGCGATCGGTTTGTCGTTGGCGATCAGTTCGGCGCCCAGGCTCAGCCCGAACAGAATCAGGAACAGCCACAGCGACCACCAGCCACGGCGGTTGGCCTTGAAGCGCTCGAAGCGCCGGCGGTTGAGGGGGGACAAGGCCATGTCAGTGCTCCCGGCTGGCAAAGTCGATGCGCGGATCGACCAAGGTGTAGGTCAGGTCGCCGATCAGTTTCACCACCAGCCCTAGCAGGGTGAAGATGAACAGGGTGCCGAAGACCACCGGGTAGTCGCGGTTGATGGCCGCTTCGAAACTCATCAGGCCCAGGCCGTCGAGGCTGAAGATCACCTCGATCAGCAAGGAGCCTGTGAAGAAGATGCCGATGAACGCCGAAGGGAAACCGGCGATCACCAGCAGCATGGCGTTGCGGAACACATGACCGTACAGCACCCGTGATCGGCTCAGGCCCTTGGCTTTGGCGGTGACCACGTATTGTTTGTTGATCTCGTCGAGGAAGCTGTTCTTGGTCAGCAGGGTCATGGTGGCGAAGTTGCCGATGACCAGCGCGGTGATCGGCAGCACCAGGTGCCAGAAGTAGTCCAGCACCTTGCCGGTGGTGCTCAGTTCGTCGAAGTTGTTGGAGGTGAGGCCACGCAGGGGGAACCAGTCGAAGTAGCTGCCACCGGCGAACAGCACGATCAGCAGGATGGCGAACAGGAAGGCCGGGATGGCGTAGCCGACGATGATCGCCGAACTGGTCCACACGTCGAAGTGGCTGCCGTGGCGCACCGCCTTGGCGATCCCCAGCGGGATCGACACCAGGTACATGATCAGCGTGCTCCACAGCCCCAGCGAGATCGAAACCGGCATCTTCTCGGCGATCAGGTCGATGACCTTGGCGTCGCGGAAGAAGCTGTCGCCGAAGTCCAGCCGGGCGTAGTTCTTGACCATGATCCACAGGCGCTCGGGCGGCGACTTGTCGAAGCCATACATGCGCTCGATTTCAGCGATCAGGGCCGGGTCCAGGCCCTGGGCGCCGCGGTAGTTGGAGCCGGCCACGGAAACCTCGGCGCCGCCACCTGCAATGCGGCTGGTGGCGCCTTCGAAGCCTTCGAGCTTGGCGATCATTTGCTCGACCGGGCCACCGGGGGCGGCCTGGACGATGATGAAGTTGATGATGAGGATGCCGAACAGGGTCGGAATGATCAGCAGCAGGCGGCGCAGGATGTAGGCCAGCATCTTAATTGGCCTCGTCCGCAGGCGCTTCGCTGACCGCCGGGGTTACACCGGGCTTGATCCACCAGGTGTCGATGCCGATGTCGTACTTGGGCGACACGCTCGGGTGGCCGATGTGGTTCCAGTAGGCCACACGCCAGGTCTTGATGTGCCAGTTGGGGATCACGTAGTAGCCCCACAGCAACACGCGGTCGAGGGCGCGGCAGTGGTCGATCAGGCTCTGGCGCGAGTCGGCGTTGATCAACTGGTCCACCAGTTGGTCGATGGCCGGGTCGCGCAGGCCGATGAAGTTGCGGCTGCCGGGGTTGTCGGCGGCGGCGCTGGACCAGAACTCGCGCTGCTCGTTGCCTGGCGAGTTGGATTGCGGGTAGCCGCCAACGATCATGTCGTAGTCACGCGAGCGCAGGCGGGTGATGTACTGCGAAACGTCGACGCGGCGAATGTTCAGCTCGATACCGAGGTCGGCAAGGTTGCGCTTGAACGGCAGCAGAATGCGTTCAAACTCGGTCTGCGCCAGCAGGAACTCGATGCTTGCCGGCTTGCCTTGGGCGTCGACCATCTTGTCGTCGACGATTTTCCAGCCGGCTTCCTGCAACAGCTTGTAGGCCTGGCGCTGTTGCTCGCGGATCATGCCGCTGCCGTCACTGACCGGGTTGTGGAAGACCTCGGTAAATACTTGCTCGGGCACTTTGCCGCGCAGTGGTTCGAGGATTTTCAGCTCGTTGGGGCTGGGTAGGCCGTGGGCGGCCATTTCCGAGTTGTCGAAGTAGCTGCCGGTACGGGTGTAGGCGCCGTTGAACAGCTGCTTGTTGGTCCACTCGTAGTCCAGCAGCAGGCTCAGGGCCTGGCGCACACGCACATCCTGGAACACCGGGCGGCGGATGTTGAAGATGAAGCCCTGCATGCCGGTGGGGTTGCCGTTGGGCAGCTCTTCCTTGATCAGCCGGCCGTCGCGCACGGCGGGCACGTTGTAAGCGGTGGCCCAGTTCTTAGCACTGACTTCCAGGCCATAGTCGAATGCCCCGGCCTTGAGGGCCTCCAGGGCGACGGTGGTGTCGCGGTAGGCGTCGAACGTCATGGCATCGAAGTTGTAGAAGCCGCGGTTGATGGGCAGGTCCTTTGCCCAGTAGTCCTTGACCCGCTCGTAGCGCACCGAGCGCCCGGCCTTGACCTCGGCGACCTTGTACGGGCCGCTGCCCAACGGGATTTCCAGGTTGCCGCGGTTGAACTCGCGGTTTTCGTACCAGTGCTTGGGCAGTACCGGCAGCTGGCCGAGAATCAATGGCAGCTCGCGGTTGTTCTTGTGCTTGAACTTGAACAGCACCTTGAGTGGATCTTCGGCGACCACTTCGGCGACGTCGGCGTAGTACTGGCGGTACAGCGGGGCGCCGTCCTTGATCAGGGCGTTGAACGTGAACACCACGTCGTCGGCGCGCATCGGATGGCCGTCATGGAAGCGCGCTTCGGGGCGCAGGTAGAAGCGTACCCAGCTGTTGTCCGGGGCCTTTTCGATCTTGCCGGCCACCAGGCCGTATTCGGTGAACGGTTCATCCTGGCTCTGGCGCATCAGGGTGTCATAGATAATGCCGATGTTCTCGGCCGCCACGCCTTTGTTGATGAACGGGTTGAGGCTGTCGAAGCCGCCGAAGCTGGACTGGCGGAAGGTGCCGCCCTTGGGCGCATCCGGGTTGACGTAGTCGAAGTGCTTGAAGTCGGCGGGGTACTTGGGTGGCTCGTCGTAAAGGGTGAGCGCGTGCTGCGGTGCGGCCAGCGCGGGAAGGCTCAGGCAGGCGAGCAACAGGCTGCCTGCCAGCCGGCGCAGACGGTGCGTTGGCGTCATTGGGCTTTCTCCGAAGTCTTGATCCACCAGCTGTTCAGCCCAAGGGTGTAGGGCGGCGTGGTGACGAAGGCGAACCGGTTGCGGTAGGCCAGGCGATGGTTGTCGAGGTACCAGTTGGGGATCATGTAGTAGTGCCATGAGAGCACGCGGTCCAGGGCGCGGGCAGCGGCGATCTGGTCATCGCGGGTGCGGGCGGCGAGCAGGGTGTCGAGCAGGTGGTCGACCACCGGGTCCTTGACCCCAGCATAGTTCTTGCTGCCCTTTGTCGCGGCCTGGCTGGAATGGAAGTACAGCCACTGTTCGAGGCCGGGGCTGAGGGTCTGGTTCAGGGTCATCAGAATCATGTCGAAATCGAACTGGTCCAGGCGTTGTTTGTACTGGGCACGGTCCACGGTGCGCAAGCGTGCATCGATGCCGATGCTGGACAGGTTTTCGACATAAGGTTGCAGGATGCGTTCAAGGTTGGGGTTTACCAACAGCAGCTCCATGCGCAGCTGCTGGCCCTTGCTGTCGACCAGGCGCTGGCCGTTCAGCTTCCACCCGGCTTCAGCGAGCAGGCCTAAGGCCTGGCGCAGGGTATGACGGCTGATGCCACGGCCATCGGTGTGGCTGACCTTGTACGGTTCGCTGAACAGCTTGGCGGGCAACTGGTCTCGGAACGGCGCCAGCAGCAGCCACTCCTTGCCGGTGGGCAGGCCGCTGGCGGCGAACTCGCTGTTGGGGTAGTAGCTGGTCGAGCGGCGGTAGGCGCTGCTGAACAGCGCGCGGTTGGTCCACTCGAAGTCCAGCATCAGCCCCAGCGCCTGGCGTACCCGCGGGTCACTGAACGCGGCCCGGCGGCTGTTCATGAACAGGCCCTGTGTTTGCGTGGGAATGCTGTGCGGGATTTGTGCCTTGATCACTTCACCGCGGCGCACGGCAGGGAAGTTGTAACCGTTGGCCCAGTTTTTTGCCTGGTGCTCGATATAGATGTCGAACTCGCCGGCCTTGAAGGCTTCGAAGGCCACCGTCGCGTCGCGATAGAACTCGTATTCGACCCGATTGAAATTGTACTTGCCACGGTTGACCGCCAGGTCTTTGCCCCAGTAGTTCTTCACCCGTTCAAACACCAGGCGTCGTCCGGGTTGTACCTGGGTGATGCGGTAGGGGCCGCTGCCCAAGGGGGGCTCGAAGGTGGTGGCCTTGAAGTCGCGCTTCTGCCAGTAGTGTTTGGGCAGCACCGGCATTTCGCCCAGACGCAGGATCAGCAGCGGGTTGCCGGCGCGTTTGAACACGAAGCGGATGCGCAGCGGGCCGAGGATGTCTACCCGCTGCACTTCCTGCAGGTTGGTGCGGTAGATCGGGTGGCCATCCTTGAGCAGCGTACGGTACGAGAAGGCCACGTCAGCCGAGGTGATGGGCTGGCCGTCATGCCAGCGGGCTTCGGGGCGCAGGTTGAACACCACCCAGCTGCGGTCCTCGCTGTACTCCACCGAGCGGGCGATCAGGCCGTAGCTGGAGGTTGGCTCGTCACCGGACGGGTCGTACTGGCCCGTGCCGACCATCAGTGGCTCGTTCAGCTCACTGATGCCGTACTGCTGGAAATTGGGCGTGGTAATCGGGCTCGACCCTTTGAAGGTGTAGGGGTTGAGCGTGTCGAAGGTACCAAAAGCCATGGCCCGCAACGTGCCGCCCTTGGGCGCTTGCGGGTTGACCCAGTCGAAGTGGGTGAAGGTGGCCGGGTACTTGAGCGTGCCGAACTGCGCGTATCCGTGGCTTTCGCTCACCATCGCGGCTGCGGGAAAGCTCAAGGCCAGGCTGAGTGACAGCAGGAGGGGACGTATCAAGTCGGCATCCGATCCAGAGGCGTTGGGCTTTGATCGAGTACAGTAACAGCTTGGTGGGGTTGGAAAAAGAGAGGTTTTGAAGGTGCGGGCCCCAAGCCGGGGGCAACAGGTGCCACGGTACCTGTGGGAGCGGCCTTGTGTCGCGAAAGGGCTGCGCAGCAGCCCCGGCAGTTTATGCTGAAAAGTTGAAATACTGGGGCCGCTCCGCGCCCCTATCGCGACACCAGGCCGCTCTCACAAGGCCGCGTGAGGGCCCTGGTTGCGGGATCAATGCCCGAGGTAGACGGTCAGGGTCTGGCCTGGCTTGAGGGCATGGCCGCTGCGTGGGTTCCAGCGCTTGAGGTGCTTCATTTCCACATTGAAGCGCTTGGCCACCAGGTACAGGGAATCGCCCTTGCGGACCTTGTATTGCGTGGAGCGCTTTCCGGAGGCGGCAACCCGGTTGCCGGCGGCGCTCGGTGCACTGCCACCGCGCAGGGCCAGAACCTGGCCAGCACGCAGACTGTTGCCGGACAAACGGTTCCAGCGCTTGATGTCCTTGACCGACACACGGTTGATCTTGGCGATGGCGCTCAGGTTATCGCCACGCTTGACCCGGTAGCTACGCGCCCCCACCGGTGCCTTGGCTTCGGCCACAGCCCGGGCAAACGCTGCTTTCGGCGGTTGCAGGCTGACCAGTTGCTCCGGGTTGAGGTTGGACAGGCTGGCACTGAGCAACTGCGCCTTGGCGGTGGGCACCAGCAGCTGTTTGGGGCCATCGACGGTCATGCGCTTCTTGAATGCCGGGTTGAGCTGGATCAGCTCGTCCTCGTCGATGTTGGCAAAGGCCGCGACCCGGGTAAGGTCCAGGCGGTCATTGATCGCCACCGCTTCGAAGTACGGTTCGTTGGCGATCGGGGTGAGATTGACACCATAGGCTTCTGGCGTGGACACCACCTGCGACAGTGCCAGCAACTTGGGTACGTAGTCGCGGGTTTCCTGTGGCAGCGGCAGGTTCCAGTAGTCGGTCGGCAGGCCGAGCCTTTCGTTGCGCTCGATGGCTCGGCTGACGGTGCCTTCGCCGGCATTGTAGGCCGCCAGGGCCAACAGCCAGTCGCCGTTGAACATGTCGTGCAGGCGGGTCAGGTAGTCCAGCGCGGCGTTGGTCGACGCGGTGACATCGCGGCGGCCGTCATAGAAGTTGGTCTGGCGCAGGTTGAAGTGGCGACCGGTAGCCGGCATGAACTGCCACATGCCGGCAGCGCTGGCGCGTGAGTAGGCCATGGGGTTGTAGGCACTTTCGATGGCTGGCAGCAGGGCCAGTTCCAGCGGCATGTCGCGTTCTTCAAGGCGCTCGACGATGTAGTGCAGGTAGAGGCTGCCACGTTCCCCGGCGCTTTCGATGAAGGTCGGGTTGCTGGCGAACCACAAGCGCTGCTGTTCGATGCGCGGGTTGACGTCGATGCTGTCCTGCAGGGCGAAGCCCTGGCGCATGCGCTCCCAGACATCCTGCGGCGCCTGCTCGGCCGGCTTGACCAGCAGCGGAGAAGGCTTGTGCTTGATCCGCGCCTGGTAGTTGTGCGCGCGAACGCTATCGGATTCGTCGAGCTGACGGGTGCTCTGGCAGCCCACCAAGGTGGCGGCCAGGGCCAGCGCACTGATTTGGGCCAGGCGCGTCAGGGCGACGGAATGAGAGGTTCTGCGGCTACGGGAAGACATCGGCTGATACAGGTATCCGGGCGAAAAAGTTCGGCGATTCTAGAAACCGCTCCGGGCCTGGTCAACCTTTGACCATCACTTGCGATATATCTTGCGGTTATCAGAAGGTGTCCTTCCAAGACCTCAAGGCAGCAAAAACAGCGACATGCGTGGTGTTTGAATGTCCCTTCCATTCGTCTGCTTTTTGTTTAACTAATGTTTCAGAGGTACGCAGAAAGGGGTTGGTCAGGCGCTCCAGGCCGATCGTTGATGGCAAACTGATGCGATTTTCGGCGCGCAAACGGCTAACGTCCTCGAACCGTTGTTGAACGTGCGGGTTGGTCGGTTCCACCGCCTTGGCGAAACGCAGGTTGCTGAGGGTGTACTCATGGGCGCAGTACACTGCTGTCTGCTCTGGCAGGGCCGCCAGGCGGGCGAGGGCCGGCTGCATCTGTTCGGGTGTACCTTCGAACATGCGCCCGCAACCGGCGGCGAACAGGGTATCGCCACTGAACAGGATGGGTGTTGCTGGCTGGTCGCTGAAGAAGGCGATATGCCCCAGGGTGTGGCCGGGTACCGCCAGCACCTGGAAAGTTACACCCAGCACGTCCACCCTGTCGCCTTCGTCCAGTGCCAGGTCGCGGCCGGGAATGCGTTCGTTGGCGGGGCCACAGACCCGTGCGCCGGTCAATTGCCTGAGCCGCTCCACACCGCCGACATGGTCATTGTGGTGGTGGGTGACGAGGATGTCGCTCAGCACCCATTCGGGGTTGGCAGCCAGCCAGCGCTCCACCGGGCCGGCATCGCCCGGGTCGACCACCGCACAACGGCGTTTGGCAGTATCCTGTAACAACCAGATGTAGTTGTCGGAGAAAGCGGGGAGAGCATCGATCTGTATCATGGTGCGGATCCGATTCGCCTAGCGTGGCACATGAGGGCATCTTAGCCGCGATGGCGCGGTGGGAGAACCTTCGAGGGAGAGCGCAATGACCGACCAAGCTTTTGCACAGGCCGACCCGGACTGGGTCGAGCTGATCAGCCTGGCCCGTGAGTGGTTCAACGGCCCACTTGGGCAACTGATGCTCAAGGAGGAGGACAAACTGCTGGAAGAAGAGCTCGGGCGCTTCTTTGGCGGCTATCTCGTGCATTACGGGCCCTGCGCCGAGCCACCGCCCAGAGCCCCCCAGGTGCAGCGTAACGTGCGCCTTGGTGCGCCCTTGCCGGGTGTGGAGATTGTCTGCGAAGAACAGGCCTGGCCGTTGAGCGAGCACGCTGCCGATGTGGTGGTGCTGCAGCATGGCCTGGACTTCTGCCTGTCGCCCCATGGCCTGCTGCGCGAGGCCGCCAGTGCCGTCCGCCCGGGCGGGCACCTGCTGATCGTGGGGATCAACCCCTGGAGCAGCTGGGGCATGCGCCATTTCTTCAGTCACGGTGCTCTGCGCAAGGCGCGCTGCATCTCGCCGTCCCGGGTGGGCGACTGGCTCAACCTGCTGGGCTTCGCGCTGGAGAAACGCCGCTTCGGGTGCTATCGTCCGCCGCTTGCCTCACCTGCCTGGCAGCAACGCCTGGAGGGCTGGGAGCGACTGGCCGGCGGCTGGCAGGGCTCCGGTGGCGGGGTGTACCTGCTGGTGGCGCGCAAGATGGTGGTAGGCCTGCGGCCTTTGCGGCCGGAACGCCGCGAGCCAATGGGCAAGCTGCTGCCGCTGCCACTGGCGAAAGTCAACCGCACCGCAGCCAACCCCGAAACTGACAAGCACTGAATTCAAGAGTGGTACATGAGCGATAGCGTCGAGATGTTTACTGATGGTGCCTGCAAGGGCAACCCTGGCCCGGGTGGCTGGGGCGTGCTGATGATCTATAAGGGCGTCGAGAAGGAACTGTGGGGCGGCGAACGTGAGACCACCAACAACCGCATGGAGCTGATGGCCGCGATCCAGGGCCTGATGTCGCTCAAACGTGAATGCGAGGTGGTGCTGACCACCGACTCGCAGTACGTGATGAAGGGCATCAACGAATGGATGGTCAACTGGAAGAAGCGCGGCTGGAAGACCGCCGCCAAGGAGCCGGTGAAGAACGCTGACTTGTGGCAGCAGCTCGATGAGCAGGTCAACCGCCACAAGGTGACCTGGAAGTGGGTACGCGGCCATATCGGCCACCCCGGCAACGAACGCGCCGACCAGCTGGCCAACCGTGGGGTCGATGAGGTGCGCGCCCAGCGTTGAGCTGGGGTACAATCGCGACCTTTGTAACGGATGCAAGTTGGAGCGCCCGCGTGGAGCAGCAGCAAGATAAACGGTTCGTCATTCTCGATACCGAAACCACGGGTATGCCGGTTGGCGAAGGCCACCGGATCATCGAGATCGGCTGTGTCGAGGTCATCGGCCGGCGCCTGACCGGGCGGCACTTCCACGTCTACCTGCAGCCCGACCGCGAGAGTGACGAGGGCGCGATCAACGTTCACGGCATCACGGATGCCTTCCTGGTCGGCAAGCCCCGCTTTGGCGATGTCGCCGAGGAGTTCTTCCAGTTCATCCAGGGTGCCACGCTGGTCATCCACAACGCGGCGTTCGACGTTGGCTTCATCAACAACGAATTCGCCTTGCTGGGCCAGCAGGACCGTGCTGACATTTCGCAGCACTGCACCATTCTGGACACCCTGTTGCTGGCACGTTCGCGCCACCCGGGGCAGCGCAACAGCCTGGATGCGCTGTGCAAACGCTACGACATCGACAACTCGGGCCGTGAGTTGCACGGCGCACTGCTCGACTCGGAACTGCTGGCCGACGTTTACCTGGCAATGACCGGTGGCCAGACCAGCCTGTCGTTGGCTGGGAATGGCGCAGATGCCGAAGAGGACGGGCAGGGCGCTGGCGGCAGCGAGATCCGCCGGATTGTCGGGCGTGCGCCAGGGCGGGTGATCATGGCCAGCGCTGAAGAGCTGGAGGCGCATGCCGAGCGGCTGGCGGCCATTGCCAAGTCGGCGGGTGGGCCTTCGCTGTGGCAGGCCCTGACTGAGACGCCAGCCGGCTGATCTTTCGCCCTGCAACAGAAGTGGAGATCGTTGTAGGCGCGGGTTTACCTGCCGAATACGGTGGCGGCTGCGGCGGTGAATGGCGGGGGCAGATTGGCCAGCAGGCCCGGCCCTTTCGCGGGTAAACCCGCTCCTACTGGGCACCGGTCGGTGATTGGACACAGGCCGTCGTAGGAGCGGGTTTACCCGCGAAAGGGCCAGTACAGGCAATACAAGGCTCAACTACCCTGAAATGGACGCCATGTCCTTCGGAGGTAGCCACCTGATGTACAAGGACCTCAAGTTCCCGATCCTCATCGTCCACCGCGCCATCAAGGCCGACAGTGTTGCTGGCGAACGTGTGCGCGGCATCGCCGAGGAATTGCGCCAGGATGGCTTTGCCATTCTCGCCGCCGCTGACCACGCCGAAGCGCGCCTGGTCGCTGCCACCCACCACGGCCTGGCCTGCATGCTCATTGCGGCCGAAGGCGCTGGCGAGAACACCCATCTGCTGCAGAACATGGCCGAGCTGATTGGCCTGGCCCGCCTGCGTGCACCCAACCTGCCGATCTTCGCCCTGGGCGAGCAGGTGACCCTGGAAAATGCTCCCGCCGAAGCCATGAGCGAGCTCAACCAGTTGCGTGGCATCCTTTACCTGTTCGAAGACACCGTGCCGTTTCTCGCCCGCCAGGTGGCGCGTGCTGCACACACCTACCTCGACGGCCTGCTGCCGCCGTTCTTCAAGGCGCTGGTGCAGCACACTGCGCAGTCCAACTACTCCTGGCACACCCCGGGCCATGGTGGCGGTGTGGCCTATCATAAAAGCCCGGTAGGCCAAGCCTTTCACCAGTTCTTCGGGGAAAACACCCTGCGCTCGGACCTGTCCGTTTCCGTGCCGGAGCTGGGTTCGCTGCTCGACCACACAGGCCCGCTGGCCGAAGCCGAGGCCAGGGCGGCGCGCAACTTCGGCGCCGACCACACCTTCTTCGTCATCAACGGTACCTCCACGGCCAACAAGATCGTCTGGCACGCCATGGTCGGTCGTGACGACCTGGTGCTGGTGGACCGCAACTGCCACAAGTCGGTGGTGCACGCGATCATCATGACGGGTGCCATCCCGCTGTACCTGTGCCCGGAGCGCAACGAGCTGGGCATCATCGGCCCGATCCCGCTCAGCGAGTTCAGCCCCGAGGCGATCGCCGCTAAGATTCAGGCCAACCCCCTTGCCCGTGATCGTGGGCAGCGTATCAAGCTGGCGGTAGTGACCAACTCCACCTACGACGGGCTGTGTTACCACGCCGGGCTGATCAAGCAGGCCCTGGGTGCCAGTGTCGAGGTGCTGCACTTCGACGAGGCCTGGTTTGCCTATGCTGCGTTCCACGACTTTTTCACCGGGCGCTACGCCATGGGCACCGCCTGCGCGGCAGACAGCCCGCTGGTGTTCAGTACCCATTCCACCCACAAGCTGCTCGCGGCGTTCAGCCAGGCTTCGATGATTCATGTGCAGGACGGGGCCAGGCGGCAGTTGGACCGGGACCGTTTCAACGAAGCGTTCATGATGCACATCTCTACCTCGCCGCAGTACAGCATTCTCGCCTCGCTGGATGTGGCTTCGGCCATGATGGAAGGGCCGGCCGGGCGCTCGCTGCTGCAGGAGATGTTCGACGAGGCGTTGAGTTTTCGTCGTGCCCTGGCCAACCTGCGTGAGCACATTGCCGCAGAGGACTGGTGGTTCAGCATCTGGCAGCCGCCAAGTGCCGAGGGCATCCCCCGTCTGGCCGCGCAGGACTGGTTGTTGCAGCCGGGGGCGCAATGGCATGGTTTTGGTGAAGTGGCGGCCGACTATGTGCTGCTCGACCCGCTGAAAGTGACTTTGGTGATGCCGGGCCTGAGCGCTGATGGTGTGCTGGGCGCGCACGGCATCCCGGCGGCAGTAGTCAGCAAGTTTCTCTGGGAGCGCGGGCTGGTGGTGGAAAAAACCGGCCTGTACAGCTTTCTGGTGCTGTTTTCCATGGGCATCACCAAGGGCAAGTGGAGCACCTTGCTCACCGAACTGCTGGAGTTCAAGCGCCACTATGACGGCAACACCCCGCTCAGCAATTGCCTGCCGAGTGTGGGGGCTGCCGACGCCCTCCGCTACCAGGGCATAGGCCTGCGCGACCTGTGCGACCAGTTACATGACTGCTACCGCGTCAATGCCACGGCCAAGCAGCTGAAGCGGCTGTTCACTCGTTTGCCGGAGGTGGCCGTAAGCCCGGCCCAGGCCTATGACAAGATGGTGCGTGGCGAGGTGGAGGCGGTACCGATCGAGGCGCTGCTGGGGCGTGTGGCGGCAGTGATGCTGGTGCCGTACCCGCCTGGCATTCCGTTGATCATGCCGGGTGAGCGGTTCACCGAGGCGACCCGCTCGATCCTGGACTACTTGGCATTCGCCCGAGCATTCAACCAGGGCTTTCCCGGGTTTGTCGCCGATGTGCACGGCCTGCAGCACGAAGGGGGCCGCTACACGGTGGATTGCATCACGGAATGCGCGTGATCTCGACGCCGGAGCGTGCCAGTTCGAAACGGTTATCACCCAGGTGGTTGACCTTGTCGCCGATGGCCAGGCGGTAGGTGGTGATGGGGGCGCCCAGCGTGCTGCCGTCGAGTTGCAGGGTGGATTCCTGAAACTCGTGCACGGGGTAGATGCGGCCTTCGGCGTCACGGGCGTGGAATTGGCCGACCATTACTGCTGCCATTTGGGTGGAAACCTCTGAATTACGTAGGAAATGTATGAAGGCATAGACCGTGAAACAGACGCGGAAGTTTTCGCCTTGCGGAAAAAAAACTTAGGCACTGGAGAACGGTCATCTATAACTACAACGTCTATTTAACCCGCAAAGGTTGGAATTGCCATGAGCCAGGTGTATTCGGTAGCAGTCGTCGTGGGCAGCTTGCGCAAGGAGTCCTACAACCGCAAGGTCGCCCGCGCACTTTCGGAGCTGGCGCCGTCCAGCCTTGCGCTGAAGATCGTCGAGATTGGCGACCTGCCGCTGTACAACGAAGATATCGAAGCCGAGGCACCGCCGGAAACCTGGAAGCGTTTTCGCGATGAAATCCGCCGCAGTGATGCGGTGTTGTTCGTCACCCCGGAATACAACCGCTCGGTGCCAGGCTGCCTGAAAAATGCCATCGATGTGGGTTCGCGTCCTTACGGGCAAAGTGCCTGGAGCGGCAAGCCGACGGCGGTGGTGAGTGTGTCGCCGGGGGCGATTGGTGGCTTTGGCGCCAACCATGCGGTGCGCCAGTCGCTGGTGTTTCTCGACATGCCCTGCATGCAGATGCCCGAGGCTTACCTTGGCGGTGCGGCGAGCTTGTTCGAGGATTCGGGCAAGCTCAACGACAAGACGCGACCGTTCTTGCAGGCGTTTGTCGACAGGTTTGCTTCATGGGTGAAGTTGAACAGGGCGGTCTGAGCCCCGAATGATGCTGTGCAGCGCCCCTGTGTAGGCGCGGGTTTACCCGCGAATGCGGCATTGAATTTGCCGACGCATTCGCAGGTAAATCCGCGCCTACCCGTCAGCGGAAGCTGTAGGAAACCCCGGCATATACGCCAAATCCTTCGCCCGGTGTCGAACGGGCATTGTCCTTGCCAGCGTCGTTGTAGGCCGGCGTCACGGTCGCTGCATAGCGCTGGTTGGTCAGGTTGCGCAGGTCCAGCCAGGTCTGCCAGTCCTGTTTCGGTGAGTCCCAGCCAACGCGTGCGCCGAGCAAGGCATATTCATCGGCGTGGTAGCTATTGGCGTAGTCCACCTGCACCTTCGAAGCCATTTGTGTGTTGACCCCGGCATAGAAGCCGCTCGGCCAGTCATAGCGCAGCTCGGCCTGGTAGTAGTGCATGGGGATGCCGGGCAGACGGTTGTCGCCAAACGTGTCGTCATCACGGTAGTGGAAGTCGCTGAAGGTGTAGGCCTGGCGCAAGCTCAGCTTGCCAGTGCCCGCGCGTTCCCACAGGGTGCTGTCGAGGCCGGCTTCCACGCCTTGGTGCACGGTAGCGCTGGCGTTGAATTCCTTGGCCGGGGCGCCTTGCACGATTTCCACCGCCAGCAATTCATGGCGAACCTGCGAGTAGTACCACGCTAGGTCCCAATGCCCCAATGCCGATTCGCCGCGTGTGCCCAATTCCAGTGTGGTGGCGGTCTGGTTTTGCATTTCGATCGGTTGGTTCGCTGTGGGCGCACTCCAGATCAGGGCCCAGGGATGGGGCGGCTCTACCGAGCGGCTCAGGTTGCCGTACACCTGCAAGTCCGGGCGGATGTCGTAGCGCAGCCCCAGGCGGGGTGCATAGTCCCAGTCATGCATGCTCACCTTGCCGCCTTCAGCGGGGTAGGTCACGTCACTTTCGCGGCGTGTGTAGATCATGGCCAGGCCGGTGCTCAGCCACAGGTTGGGGACCAGTTCCAGATCGTTGCCAACATGCAGCACGGTGTCCGAGCCCTGGTAGGTGAAGTCACGGGTGCGCTCGCCGAACACATCGCCATTGCGGGTAAATTGCGAAGCGCCGCTGTTTGGCAGGTGCTTGGTGGTACGCCAACCGACGGTGGTCTTGCTCTCGCGCCCGAACAGTGTGTCGCGGCGGAAATAGTTCAGCGTACCGCTGACATCGGTATAGGCGACCTTCAGGCGCATGGGGCCTTCGCGCAGGTCCATCGGGTAGTCGTGATAGACCAGGCCGGCTTCCAGGCGCGCCTCGTCGTCGAGGTAGAAGGTGGTCTTGTTGCCCACCCAGGTGCTGCCTGGTTGCGGGCGGCTGTCGTCGCGTGCCAGATAGTTGGGGTTGGCCGCGCGTGGGTGGTGCTTGATCTGGTCTTTGGTCAGGCGCCCAGGCAGTTCGTTTTCAGTTTCCCGGTAGCGCAGGTAGAAGCGGGTTTCCAGGTCGGGGTTGAAGCGGTAACCGACATTGGCGGCAATGCCCTTGGCGCTGCCGCTGCTGTGCGCCTGGTAGCCGTCATATTCCGAGTCGGTCAGGGCCACGTAATAGTCGAGATTGCCCAGCACCTGGCCCGAACTGATGTGCCGATGCTGGTAGCCGCGGCTACCGACCTCGTAGCGTACTTGCAGTGCAGGCGCGTCGTAGCCGGTGTGGGTGACGTAGTTGATGGCACCGCCCAAGGCCAGGGAGCCTTGGTCAAAGCCATTGGCGCCACGCAGCACTTCGGCACGGCTCAGCCACAGCGGTTCGAACAATTCGTAAGGCGTGCCGCCCGGGCCGGTCAGCGGCAGGCCGTCGAACATCGTGTAAACGCCGGAACCGTGCGCCCCCGGCGCGCGGTTGAGGCCCGAGCCGCGTATCGACAGCTTGATGCCGTCGTTGCCTGCCGATTGGGCGAACACCCCAGGCTGGTAGGCCAGCACGTCCTGGTTGCTGGCCACTCGGCCTTGCCCCACGCGCTGCATGTCCACCAGGTTGCTGGCTCCCGGTATTTCACGCAGGCGCTCGCTGGCTGCCGTCAGCTCGTTCTGCTCCTCATCGGTGATCAGCACTCGGCCCAATTCGACCGAGGATGCCCCCAGAGCGGGCTGAGTAGCAGCCAAGGCCGCCAGCAGACCGAGGCAGGACGAGAGGGGTAAATCGGAACGCATTGTACGACTCCAGGCGAAAGGCGAATGGACAACGGCGTTGAGACGAGCGAAATGCGGCTTGGAGCACGCAGAAAGTCAGCAAATCGTGCGTAACCTTCGTCATACGGTCTTGTACGAAAGTTCTTTACAAACCACGGCGGTGGAGGTGGGTGGCCTGTGCTTCGTAAGGTGACTGCAGGTAGGCAGTAATGCCTCGCTCAATCACCCGTGGAGTTCAAACATGACTGACAACGCTCGACACTCGCAGCAACCCTTGGCGGACGCCCCGGTTCGCCTGACGCCACGTGAACAGCAAGTGCTGTTGTGGTGTGCTTATGGCAAGAGCTCGTGGGAGATCGGCCAGATCCTTGAATGCAAGGAGTCGACGGTGAACTTTCACGTGTCCAACATCCTGCGCAAATTTGAAGTGCCTACCCGGGTGGCAGCTGTGATCAAGGCCATTCGCTACGGCATGCTGGCCGAGCAGTAAGGGGGGTAGAGCATGAGCAACGATCCTCGGCTACCGCGCTTTGTCGATTGCCATGACCCGTTCTGGCCGCGAGTGGATTTGGGCAGTTTGCGTGAGCATCTGCAACTGCCGCGGGCTGTCAGTGATGCTGCTTTGGAAGTGGCCGCGCGCTGCGCTGCTATCGAGGCAGCACGCGAATTCGCCCGCTGGCGGTCAGTGCTGCGAGAGCGGGGCTACAAGCGCCTCGAGGATGTGGCCGGGCATGATCATGGGCGTGCCTTGCGGGTGTGCTACATCCGTTTTGTCGAAGCGGCGGTCATGTATAGCTTGGGGGCAACCGCCTGCCTGCCTGTTCCGCGCGGAGGGCAAGCCCATGCCTGAGCGACCTGTTTTAGACAGTTTGACCTCGGCATTGGTGGCGTTCCTGGGGGTGGATGGCGATGTGTTGTTCGCCGCGTTGCTGGGGGCATTGCTGGTGAGCGCGGCACGCGATCGATTGATCACCAATGAGACCAGGCGCCTGACACTGGCCAAGAAACTCCTGCTGGTATTCGTGACCGTGGGCGTGGGCCATTTGTTTGAGCCACTGGTTTCGTCATTGGTGCCTTTGCTGACTCGGGGCATGTCGGCATTCGTGGCCGCTGTGGTGGTGATCCCCATCAGCCTCAAGGTCATGGTCTGGCTGGATACACTCGACCCGCGCGAGCTTATCCAGCGCTGGCGCCGTCGGGGTTAGCCATTGGTTGCGACGCCGAGCTCACTCAGTTGCTGTTCCAACTGCTGGATGCGCTGCTTGTCCTTGATGAACAGCAGGATGGCCTGGCGATCGCTGTGCGAGAGCGTGCGCAGCCGTTCGAGCATGTCGCACTCCCAACCCGCATCACTTGGTGCGGCGTTGTGCTCGGCATGGCCCAGCAATAGCCAGTCCAGTGAGCATGCATGCTTTTTGGCGATGTCTATGCAAAGTGAGTAAGGGATGCTTTCGCGAACCTTCCAGCTGCTCAGCGTTTGCGGGCTGACCGACAGTGCACGTGACAGCTCGGCATCTGTGTTTGCGCCAGTGAGAAGCTTAAGGCGGGTGAGCACCTCAGCAAGTATGTGAGTACTCATAACAAATATCCATGACTGGTTTAATGATATTCCATGGGCTTAAACTACTCGTTATGAATACAGCCCTGCGTTTTAAGGAGCACTTCTGCAATGAGAACCATCAAATTGAAGAATACACCCACAGTTGCAGCCAATACTGATACACAGGCTAGCCTGGGCAATGCTAGCAGGTACTTGCCGTGAGTACTTACAAGCTGGTTTGCCCGCATTGCCACAGCCGGATGCGCATACGTACTAGCGAAGGGCGCCATATTTTCCTGCGAATCGCTTATTTGCAATGCACCACCGAGGCGTGTGGCTGGTCAGTGCGCGCCGAATTCGAAATGACCCATGAACTCTCCCCCAGCGGCATGCCCAATCCGGAAGTGTACCTGCCTTCGGCCAATGGTGATTTGCGCAAGGCCGCCTTGCCGGGCGCAGGCCAGGGCTGCCCGAGTGAGTGAGGCACCATTGGGCGCAGGTAGCAAAACGTGCAGATAAAAAAACACCCCGCCTAGGCGGGGTGTTTTCTGTTACCGGGGCTGCCGGGGTGATCAACCGATCAGTTGCAGGCCCGCTTGCTGAACCAGTTCCAGCAGGGGCTGCGGGTACACGCCCAGTACGAAAGCGAGAATGGCGATAGCCAGCAGCATGACGCCGCCGGTGCGCTGTTCCCACTTCAGCGGGGCGTCGTGACGACGCAGATTCGGCTCGACCAGGTACAGGGTAACCATGACGCGCAGGTAATAGTACACGCCGATGGCGCTACCGATCACCAGTGCACCGACCAACCACCACAGGTGCGATTCGACGCCGGTAGCGATGATGTAGAACTTGCCGATGAAGCCGGCGGTCAGCGGGATACCCGCCAGCGACAGCATCATCACGGTCAGTACCGCTGTCAGGTACGGGCGGCGCCAGAACAGGCCGCGGTACTCGTACAGTGCATCGGCGTCACGGCCGCCGTATGGCGAGGACATCAGGGTGATGACGCCGAAGGCGCCCAGGCTGGTGATCACGTAGGTGACCAGGTAAACGCCCATGGCTTCCAGGGCCAGGCCCTTGCTGGCGACCAACGCGATGACCAGGTAACCGAAGTGGGCGATGGACGAGTAACCCAGCAGACGCTTGAGGTTGCTCTGGGTCAGCGCCAGCAGGTTACCAATCAGGATCGAGGCTACGGCAATCACCGCCAGTACGGTGCTGAGCACGCCGCTGCTGGCAGCAGGGGAGAGCATGAACAGGCGTACGACAACGGCGAATACTGCCACCTTGCTGGCGGTTGCCAGGAACGCGGCGACCGGCGCCGGAGCGCCTTCGTACACGTCCGGGGTCCACAGATGGAACGGCACCAGCGACAGCTTGAAGGCCAGGCCGACCAGCATCATGCCCAGGCCCAGCTGGGCCACCAGGCTTGGCATGCTGGTGGTAGCCAGGGCTTTGCCGATCTGGTCGAAGCTCAGGCTGCCGGCGTCGGCGTACAGCAGGGCCATGCCGAACAGCAGGAAAGCCGAGCCTGCGGCCGACAGCACCATGTACTTGATGCCGGCTTCCAGCGATCGCTTGTTGAAGAAGGCATACGCCACCAGGCCGTAGACCGGTACCGACAGCAGCTCCAGGCCGATGAACAAGCCGGCCAGGTGGTTGGCGCTGACCAGCACCAGGCCACCGAGGGCCGACATCAGCAGCAACAGGTACAGTTCTTCACGGTTGCCCGGGAAACCCTTGGAACCCTCGCCGAGGTAGGCGTGGGCAAGGGTGACGCAGGCCAGCGTCGCGATGAGGATGATCGCCATGTACAGGCAGGCGAATTTGTCGATGGTGATCAGCGAGGTGACCGCCAGCGGCGCGACCTTAAGCGCCGGCAGGAGCGACAGCAGGGCCAGGTTCAGGCCCACGGTGGACAGCAGGAAGGTCTGCGAGTGGTTGCGCTTCCAGGCGATCGCCAGCATCACCACCACCGTGGTGATGGTGGTGATCAGCATCGGCGCCAATGCGATGAAGTGTTGAGTGGTGAATTCCATAGCGCTCTTACCGGGCCGAAGCGAGTTGAGTGAAAGCGGATCCGAGCCACTGCTGCACACCACTCATGGTGGCGGCAGAGGTGTCGAGGAACGGCTGCGGATACACGCCCAGCAGGATCAGCAATACCGCCAGACCCAGAACCATGATCAGTTCGCGACCGTCCATGCCGGCCAGCACGGTGTCGGTCTTGGCCGGGCCGAAGTAGGCGCGGTGGATCATGATCAGCGAGTACACCGAACCGAACACCAGGCCGGTGGTGGCAATCACGGTGATCCACGGTACATGCACGAAGCTGCCGATCAGGATCAGGAACTCGCCGACGAAGTTGCCGGTGCCTGGCAGGCCCAGCGATGCCGCTGCGAAGAACAGGCTGATGGCCGGCAGGTAAGCGATGCGGTGCCACAGGCCACCCATCTGGCGCATGTCACGGGTGTGCAGGCGCTCGTACAGCTGGCCAGACAGGATGAACAGTGCCGCAGCCGACAGGCCGTGGGCCAGCATCTGGATCACCGCACCTTGCAGGGCCTGCTGGCTGCCGGAGTAGATACCGATCAGCACGAAGCCCATGTGCGAGACGCTGGAGAAGGCGATCAGGCGCTTGATGTCGGTTTGTGCGAAGGCCAGGAAGGCACCGTAGAAGATACCGATCAGGCCCAGGGTCATGGCGATCGGCGCGAACTCGGCCGAGGCGTTCGGGAACAGCGGCAGGGCGAAGCGCAGCAGGCCGTAGGCCGCGGTCTTCAGCAAGATACCCGCCAGGTCCACCGAGCCTGCGGTCGGTGCCTGGGCGTGAGCGTCAGGCAGCCAGGAGTGGAACGGCACCACCGGCAGCTTCACCGCGAAGGCGATGAAGAAGCCCAGCATCAGCACGTACTC
This sequence comes from Pseudomonas sp. CIP-10, assembly GCF_020911845.1. Lineage (NCBI taxonomy): Bacteria > Pseudomonadati > Pseudomonadota > Gammaproteobacteria > Pseudomonadales > Pseudomonadaceae > Pseudomonas > Pseudomonas sp. CIP-10. The sequence goes on from NZ_CP087160.1 coordinate 1,971,491, forward strand.
GACACCGGCAGGCAACTCGGCCTTGAGCAGGTCGCTGTAGTTGAAGGTGAGCACGCCAGTGGTGTTGTAGTTGACCAGCACCAGGCCCAGGATCGCCACCAGCATGATCAGGCCGCTGGCCTGGGTGAAGATGAAGAACTTGGTCGCCGCGTAGATCCGGGTCTTCTTGCCGTCTGCCGAGCTGTGACCCCAGAGCGCGATGAGGAAGTACATCGGCACCAGCATCATTTCCCAGAAGAAGAAGAACAGGAACAGGTCCAGGGCCAGGAACACACCGACCACGCCGCCGAGGATCCACATCAGGTTGAGGTGGAAGAAGCCGACGTGGCGCTGGATCTCTTTCCAGGAACACAGTACCGACAGCACACCGAGCAGGCCGGTGAGCAGGATCATCAGCAGCGAAAGGCCATCAAGGGCCAGGTGGATGCTGATGCCGAAGCGCTGGATCCACTGGACTTTGTATTCCAGGGCCCAGGCCGGTTCGGCGCCCGGGGCGGGAGCAAGGGTGTAGTCGCCGGTACCCCACAGCCACAGGCCGATGCCAAGCAGCAGGGACATGGTAAGCAGCGCGATCCAGCGCGGCAGGGTGGCGCCGAAGCGCTCACCCAGCCAGCACAGGAAGCCGCCGATGAAGGGGATCAGGATCAGCCAAGGCAAAATCATGACGGGTTGGTTTCCTTTGGCAAAGTCGCAAGATTCATAGTCATACCGCAGCCACTACCACGGCACCGAGCACCAGCACGGCACCCACGGCGATAGAGGCGGTGTACCAGCGCAGTTGGCCAGTCTCGGTCTTGCTCATGGCCACGTGGCCACCACGCGCCATCCGAGGAATCAGGCCGATGGTGCGGTCAACCGGGTCCTTGCGCAGGATGTGGCTGATCAGCAGGTACGGTTTGACGAAAAGCTTGTCGTAGATCCAGTCGAAGCCCCAGGCAGCGAACCACCAGGCCGACAGGACGCGACCGATGCCACTGTTGGCGACGGCGCTGACGAAGCGACGCTTGCCCAAGAACAGCAGGGCGGCCAGCAGGATACCGGCGATGGCGATGGCACCCGAGGTGATCTCCAGCGCGTGCTTGGCTTCGCCACCGGCATGGCCGGCGCTTTCTGGCAGCACACCGGCCAGCGGCGGGGTGATCCAGGCGCCGACGAAGGTCGACAGCACGATCAGCACGCCCAGCGGCAGCCAGTGGCTGATGCCGTGGCCCGCGTGGGCTTCGGTCTTGGCTTCGCCGTGGAAGGCGATGAAGATCAGGCGGAAGGTGTACAGCGAGGTCATGAACGCGCCTACCAGGCCGGCATACAGCAGGCCGGTGTTGCCGCTGGCGAAGGCTTCCCAGAGGATCTCGTCCTTGGAGTAGAAGCCCACGGTCACGATCGGCAGGGCCGCCAGTGCCGCACCACCGACCACGAAGCTGGCGTAGGCCAGCGGCAGCTTCTTCCACAGGCCGCCCATCTTGAAGATGTTCTGCTCGTGGTGGCAGGCAACGATCACCGCACCGGAGGCAAGGAACAGCAGGGCCTTGAAGAAGGCGTGGGTCATCAGGTGGAAGATCGCCGCGTCCCAGGCACCCACGCCCAGGGCCAGGAACATGTAGCCGATCTGGCTCATGGTCGAGTAGGCGAGGATACGCTTGATATCGGTCTGTACCAGCGCAGCGAAGCCTGCCAGTACCAGGGTCACGCCACCGACCACACCAACAAGGTGCAGGATGTCCGGCGCCAGCAGGAACAGGCCGTTGGTACGGGCGATCAGGTACACGCCCGCGGTCACCATGGTTGCGGCGTGGATCAGTGCCGAAACCGGAGTCGGGCCCGCCATGGCGTCGGCCAGCCAGGTCTGCAGTGGCAGCTGTGCCGATTTACCGACCGCACCACCCAGCAGCATCAGCGTGGCCAGCACCATCCAGGTGTCGCCAGCCTGGAACTTCTGCGGTGCCAGCACCAGCAGTTCCTGCACGTTCAGGGTGCCCAGCTGGGCGAACAGGATGAACAGGCCGATGGCCATGAACACGTCGCCGATACGGGTGACGATGAATGCCTTGAGTGCCGCGTTACCGTTGTTGCGGTTGCTGTAGTAGAAACCGATCAACAGGTACGAGCACAGGCCCACGCCTTCCCAGCCGAAGTAGATGAACAGCAGGTTATCGCCAAGGATCAGGAACAGCATGCTGGCGATGAACAGGTTGGTGTACGAGAAGAAGCGCGAGTAGCCGGCTTCGCCACGCATGTACCAGGATGCGAACAGGTGGATCAGGAAGCCGACACCGGTCACCACACCGAGCATGGTGACCGACAGGCCGTCCAGGTACAGGGTGAAGTTCGGCGCGAAGCCGTCCACCGACATCCACTGCCACAGCAGCTGGCTGTACGCGCCGCCCTCAGGCGGGGCGACGTTGAACTGCCAGATGACGTAAGCGGCCGTGGCGGCCGACAGGCCTACCGAGCCGACGCCGATCAGGGCGGACAGGTTCTCCGAGAACCGTCCGCGCGAGAACGACAGCAGCAGGAAGCCGATGAGGGGAAAGACGAAAGTCAGGAAGAGAAGGTTCATCCGCGCATCTCACTGGCAGCATCGATGTCGAGAGTGTGGAAGCGGCGATACAGCTGCAGCAGGATGGCCAGGCCAATGCTGGCCTCGGCGGCTGCCAGGCTGATCACCAGAATGAACATCACCTGGCCGTCGGGCTGGACCCAACGGGCACCGGCGACGACGAACGCCAGGGCAGAGGCGTTCATCATGACTTCCAGGCTCATGAGCACGAAGAGGATGTTGCGGCGGACCATCAGGCCAACCAGACCTAAGCAGAACAGGATGCCGGCGACCGCCAGACCATGCTCGAGAGGGATAGCACCCATGATTTACTCCTTCGCCTCGTTGCGGCCCAGGTGGAAGGCGGTGACGGCTGCAGCCAGCAGCAGCATCGACGCCAGTTCGACCACCAGCAGGTACGGGCCGAACAGGCTGATGCCCACGGCTTTCGGGCCCACGGTGGTACCGCTGATGCCGGCGCCGCTCGGGGCGACGAACAGGACGTACAGCAGCTCCGCCAGCAGCAGGGTGCCGAGGATCACCGGCCCTGCCCAGATACCGGGCTTGAGCCAGCCCCGTTCCTGGGCGACCGAAGCCGGCCCGAGGTTGAGCATCATCACCACGAACACGAACAGCACCATGATGGCGCCGGCGTAGGCGATCACTTCCAGGGCGCCGGCAAACGGCGCACCCAGGGCGAAGAAGATCATGGCCACGGAAATCAGCGAAATGATCAGGTAAAGCAAGGCGTGCACGGGGTTGGTGCCAGTTACCACCCGAAGGGTGGAGACCACGGCGATCCCGGATGCGAAGTAGAAAGCGAATTCCATCTTTCTGTCCTTATGGGAGCAAGCTCTTCACGTTGATCGGCTCGGCTTCGTTCTGTGCAGAGCCCTTCGGCTTGCCAGCGATTGCCATACCCGCAACACGGTAGAAGTTGTAGTCAGGGTTCTTGCCGGGGCCGGAGATCAGCAGATCTTCTTTCTCGTACACCAGGTCCTGACGCTTGAACTCGGCCATTTCGAAATCCGGAGTCAGCTGGATCGCGGTGGTCGGGCACGCTTCTTCACACAGGCCGCAGAAAATGCAACGCGAGAAGTTGATGCGGAAGAACTCCGGGTACCAGCGGCCGTCCTCTGTCTCGGCCTTCTGCAGCGAAATGCAGCCAACCGGGCAGGCCACCGCGCAGAGGTTGCACGCTACGCAGCGCTCCTCGCCATCGGGGTCGCGGGTGAGGACGATGCGGCCGCGGTAGCGCGGCGGCAGGTACACGGGTTCTTCGGGGTACTGCAGGGTGTCGCGCTTGCGGAACCCGTGGGAGAACACCATTGCCAGGCTGCGCAGCTGGGTGCCGGTGCCCTTAACGATGTCGCCGATATACTTGAACATGGGTCAAATCCTCACTGGGCCGCGACGGCTGGCGTGTTGTAGAGCACGATCGCAGCGGTCACCAGCAAATTGATCAGGGTCAGCGGCAGGCAGAACTTCCAGCTGAAGTCCATCACCTGGTCATAGCGTGGGCGCGGGATCGAGGCGCGCAGCAGGATGAACAGCATGATGAAGAACGCGGTCTTCAGGGCGAACCACAGGAACGACAGTTGCGGCAGGATGCCGAACGGGCCGTGCCAGCCGCCGAAGAACAGGGTTACCAGCAGCGCCGAGATGAGGATGATGCCGATGTACTCACCGACGAAGAACATGCCCCACTTCATGCCGGCATACTCGATGTGGTAGCCGTCGGCCAGTTCCTGTTCTGCTTCCGGCTGGTCGAACGGGTGACGGTGAGTCACGGCGACGCCAGCGATGAAGAAGGTGCAGAAGCCGAAGAACTGCGGAATGATGAACCACAGGTTCTGCGCCTGGTACTCAACGATGTCGCGCATGTTGAACGAGCCCACCTGCACCACCACGCCCATCAGCGCCAGGCCCAGGAACACCTCGTACGACACGGTCTGTGCCGAAGCACGCAAGCTGCCCAGCAGAGCGTACTTGTTGTTCGACGACCAGCCGGCGAACAGCACCGCGTAGACCGACAGGCCGGCCATGGCGAAGAAGAACAGCAGGCCGATGTTCAGGTCGGCAACGCCCCAGGTCGGGGTGATCGGGATGACCACGAAGGCGATCAGCAGGGCGCTCATGGCCACTACCGGTGCCAGGGTGAAGATCACGCGGTCGACGAAGGGTGGGTTCCAGTCTTCCTTGAAGAACATCTTCAGCATGTCGGCAGCGATCTGGAACATGCCGAACGGGCCGACGCGGTTCGGACCGTAGCGGTCCTGCCACCAGCCCAGCAGGCGGCGCTCGACGAAGCTGAGCAGCGCACCGCAGACCACCACGGCCAGCAGGACCACGATGGCCCGCAGCACGGTGAGGATCACATCGATCACTTCGGGGGTGAACCAGCTCATTGTGCTGCCTCCTGCAGACCTTCGACGGATGCACCGAAGATGGCAGGCGGAATGCCAGCCAGGCCTTTCGGCAGTGCGACCAGGCCAGCGCCCAGCTCTTCATTGATACGCAGCGGCAGGCGCAGGGCCACACCGGCGACGTTCAGGCTCAGCAGGGCACCCTCGTTGACGCCCAGGCGGTCGGCTTCGGACTTGGCCAGGGCTACGTAGGCAGCCGGGATGCGTTCTTGAACCGGAGCGGCGCGCGAGGAGCTTTCTTCGCTGCCGAACAGGTGGAAGAACGGTACGGCAGTCCAGGTGCCACGGGCCGGGTTGAAGGCCCCCGGAATGGTGTTGAACCAGTTCAGGCGGTCGCCTTGCGATTCGATCAGGCGCACGCCCGGGTCACCGGCACGCAGGTGGCCACCGACCTCGTCCTGAAACTTGTTCCAGGCTTGTGGGGAGTTCCAGCCCGGCGACCAGGCGAACGGCACCTGCTGGCGCGGTTCGGCCGAACCCGAGTAGCCTTCCATGGAGAAGGCGAACGCGGTGTCCTTGTCTTGCGGGGTGCGCGGCTCGTGCACGCTGATGTTGGCACGCATGGCGGTACGGCCGGAGTAGCGCAGCGGCTCACGGGCCAGCTTCATGCCCTTGATGCGGAACGCAGCGCTTGGCGCGGCGTTGACGATGCCGGCCAGTTGCGGGGCGGCTTCGGCGCAGGCGCTGGTGACGTGGTCCAGCTGGGTCCAGTCGACCGGCTTGTTCAGCAGGGTGGCACGCAGGGCGTGCATCCAGCGCCAGCCTTCGTGGATCTGGATGCTGCTGTCCAGGTACTGCGGGTCGAACACCTGGAAGAAGCGCTGGGCACGGCCTTCCTGGCTGACCAGGGTACCGTCACCCTCGGCGAACGAGGCGGCCGGCAGCACCAGGTGGGCGCGGTCGACGGTGGCAGTTCTGGAGTGGTCGGCAACGATCACCACCTTGGCCGCAGCCAGGGCTGCATCGACCTTGGCGGCCGGTACGCGGGCGTACAGGTCGTTTTCCAGCACGACGATGGCGTCTGCTTTGCCGCTGATGACCGCGTCCAGCGCGGCATCGACCGACTCGCCACCGAGCATGGCCAGGCCAAGGCTGTTGGCCTCAGGTACCACCAGGCTCAGCGAGCCGTTTTTCTCGCGCAGTTTCAGGGCTTTGGCGATGTTAGCGGCGGCTTCGATCAGCGCTGGGTCGGCCAGCGACGTACCGGCAACGACCAGTGGGCGCTTGGCGGCGACCAGGGCGTCGGCGATGCGCTGGGCCAGGGCCTTGGCTTCGTCGTCCAGGCCGGCGACGGCAGGGGCGCTCGGGTCGATGGCGTGGGCCACGGCGAAACCGATGCGGGCCAGGTCGGCCGGCGCGGCGTGTACGCACTCTTCGGCGACGTCGTCCAGCTTGGTTTCAGCCAGGGACGCGATGAACAGCGGGTACAGCGCGTGCTGGCCGATGTTCTTCACGGCAGCGTCGAGCCAAGGCTGCACTTTCATTGCTTCGGCCATGGCCTCGGCCTTGCCTTTGGTGGCCTGGCGCACGGCCAGGGCAACGCGGGCAGCGGTCTGGGTCAGGTCTTCACCGAGCACGAACACGGCGTCGTGGTCTTCGATGTCGCGCAGGGTCGGCACGGGCAGCGGGCTGTTGTTCAGCACGTTCAGGGCCAGGCGTACGCGGGCCAGTTCGCCCGCTTCCATGCCCGAGTAGAAGTACTCGGCGCCGACCAGCTCACGCAGGCCGTAGTTGCTTTCGAGGCTGGCGCGTGGCGAGCCGATACCGACGATGGTACGGCCGCGCAGCAGGTCGGCGGCCTTGTCCAGGGCGGCGTCCAGGCCTAGCTTGGTACCGTCGGCCAGTTGTGGCTGGCGTGGGCGGTCCTTGCGGTTGACGTAGCCGTAGCCGAAGCGGCCGCGGTCGCACAGGAAGTACTGGTTGACCGAACCGTTGAAGCGGTTTTCGATACGGCGCAGTTCGCCGTAGCGCTCGCCCGGGCTGATGTTGCAGCCGCTGGAGCAGCCATGGCAGATGCTCGGGGCAAACTGCATGTCCCACTTGCGGTTGTAGCGCTCGGAGTGGGTCTTGTCGGTAAATACGCCGGTCGGGCAGACCTCGGTCAGGTTGCCGGAGAACTCGCTTTCCAGCACACCGTCTTCGACGCGGCCGAAGTACACGTTGTCGTGGGCGCCGTAGACGCCCAGGTCGGTACCACCGGCGTAGTCCTTGTAATAGCGCACGCAGCGGTAGCAGGCGATGCAGCGGTTCATCTCATGGGCGATGAACGGGCCGAGGTCCTGGTTCTGGTGGGTACGCTTGGTGAAACGGTAGCGGCGCTCGTTGTGGCCGGTCATTACCGTCATGTCCTGCAGGTGGCAGTGACCGCCTTCCTCGCACACCGGGCAGTCGTGCGGGTGGTTGGTCATCAGCCATTCGACGACGCTGGCGCGGAACGCCTTCGACTCTTCATCGTCGATGGAAATCCAGGTGCCGTCGGAAGCAGGGGTCATGCAGGACATGACGATACGACCACGGGTGTCGTTCTCGTCGGTGTACTGCTTGACTGCGCACTGCCGGCAGGCGCCAACGCTACCAAGCGCCGGGTGCCAGCAGAAATAAGGGATGTCGAGGCCGAGCGACAGACATGCCTGTAACAGGTTGTCTGCACCGTTGACTTCGAGCGCTTTGCCGTCTACGTGGATAGTGGCCATTGTTCAAAGTTCTTCGTTGGCCCGCGTGAGCGGGCGTGGCTAATGGAAATCGGTGAGCTTGCGACACGCCTCGATTGCTCGGGCCTGCCGGTAAGCTGGCGAGTGGCACGGACCACCCGCCTAATCATCTTGTTATGCGCCGACCACGATCGGCTTCGCCAGGTCGGGGCGCAGGGTGGCAGCGCTTTCTGGCGCCACACCGGCCTCGAACTCCGAGCGGAAGTATTTGATGGCACTGCCCAGCGGCTCGACGGCACCTGGTGCGTGAGCACAGAAGGTACGGCCCGGGCCGAGGAAGTTGACCAGTCCCAGCAGCGTCTCGATGTCCTCGGCGCGGCCTTGGCCGTTTTCCAGTGCGCGCAGCATCTTCACGCTCCACGGCAGGCCGTCACGGCATGGGGTGCACCAGCCGCACGATTCGCGGGCGAAGAACTCTTCCATGTTGCGCAGCAGCGACACCATGTTGATGCTGTCGTCGACCGCCATGGCCAAGCCAGTACCCATACGGGTGCCGACCTTGGCGATGCCACCGGCGTACATTTGTGCATCAAGGTGCTCGGGCAGCAGGAAGCCGGTACCGGCGCCGCCTGGCTGCCAGCACTTGAGCTTGAAGCCATCACGCATGCCACCGGCGTAGTCTTCGAACAATTCGCGTGCGGTAACGCCAAATGGCAGTTCCCACAGGCCTGGGTTCTTCACCTTGCCGGAGAAGCCCATCAGCTTGGTGCCGTGGTCCTCGCTGCCTTCGCGGGCCAGCGACTTGTACCAGTCGTTGCCGTTGGCGACGATGGCCGGGACGTTGCACAGGGTTTCGACGTTGTTCACGCATGTCGGCTTGCCCCACACGCCAACGGCGGCAGGGAAGGGCGGCTTGGAGCGCGGGTTGGCGCGGCGGCCTTCCAGCGAGTTGATCAGCGCGGTTTCTTCACCGCAGATGTAGCGGCCGGCACCGGTGTGCACGAACAGCTCGAAATCGAAACCGCTGCCCAGGATGTTCTTGCCCAGCAGGCCGGCGGCCTTGGCTTCATCGATGGCACGGTTGAGGTTTTTCGCTGCGGTGGTGTACTCGCCACGCAGGAAGATGTAACCGCGGTAGGCCTTCAGGGCGCGGGCGCTGATCAGCATGCCCTCGACCAGCAGATGGGGCTGTTGCTCCATCAGCATGCGGTCCTTCCAGGTGTTCGGCTCCATTTCGTCCGCGTTGCACAGCAGGTAGCGGATGTTCATGGATTCGTCTTTGGGCATCAGGCCCCACTTCACGCCAGTGGGGAAGCCTGCGCCGCCACGGCCTTTGAGGCCGGAGTCCTTGACGCTCTGCACGATGTCGTCGGCGGACATTTGCGCCAGCGCCTTGCGGGCTGCGGCGTAGCCGTTCTTCGATTCGTACTCGGCCAGCCAGACCGGCTCGCCGTCGTCGCGCAGGCGCCAGGTCAGTGGGTGGGTTTCGGCCGAGCGCGCGATGCGGTTGGCCGGGCCGAAGGAAGTAATGGTCATACGTAACCCTCCAGCAGTTTGGAAACGCCAGCCGGCTGCACGTCACCGAAGGTGTCGTCGTCGATCATCAGTGCCGGGGCCTTGTCGCAGTTGCCCAGGCAGCACACGGGCAGCAGGGTGAAACGGCCGTCGGCGGTGGTCTGGCCGAGGCCGATGCCCAGCTCGCTCTGGATCTGGCTGACCACCGACTCATGGCCGCCGATGTAGCAGACCATGCTGTCGCACACGCGGATGATGTGGCGGCCGACCGGTTGGCGGAAGATCTGGCTGTAGAAGGTGGCGACACCCTCGACGTCGCTGGCCGGAATGCCCAGCACTTCGCCGATGGCGTGAATGGCGCCGTCCGGCACCCAGCCACGCTCCTTCTGGACGATCTTCAGGGCTTCGATGGACGCCGCGCGCGGGTCCTCGTAGTGATGCATTTCGTGCTCGATGGCCGAGCGCTCGGTTTCGCTCAGGGCGAAACGGTCTGTCTGGATAAGCGTGCTGTTCATGCTTAGCGGTCCACGTCAGCCATAACGAAGTCGATACTGCCCAGGTACGCAATGAGGTCGGCAACCATGCTGCCTTTGATCACCGAAGGGATCTGCTGCAGGTGCGGGTAGCTCGGGGTGCGGATCCGGGTGCGGTAGCTCATGGTGCCGCCATCGCTCGTCAGGTAGTAACTGTTGATGCCCTTGGTCGCTTCGATCATCTGGAACGACTCGTTGGCCGGCATGACCGGGCCCCACGAGACTTGCAGGAAGTGCGTGATCAGGGTTTCGATGTGCTGCAGGGTGCGCTCTTTCGGCGGCGGCGTGGTCAGCGGGTGATCCGCCTTGTACGGGCCTTCCGGCATGTTGCGCAGGCACTGGTCGATGATGCGGATACTCTGACGCATCTCCTCGACACGGACCATGCAGCGATCGTAGGCATCGCCGTTGTGGGCCAGCGGTACTTCGAACTCGAAGTTTTCGTAGCCGGAGTAAGGACGGGCTTTACGCAGGTCGAAGTTGCAACCGGTGGCACGCAAGCCGGCACCGGTGGTGCCCCATTCCAGCGCTTCCTTGGTGTTGTACGCGGCAACGCCGATGGTACGGCCCTTGAGGATGCTGTTTTGCAGGGCGGCCTTGGTGTATTCGTCGAGGCGCTTGGGCAGCCACTCGACAAAGTCCTTGACCAGCTTGTCCCAGCCACGTGGCAGGTCGTGGGCGACGCCACCGATGCGGTACCAGGCCGGGTGCAGGCGGAAACCGGTGATCGCTTCGATCACGGTGTAGGCGCGCTGGCGGTCGGTGAAGGTGAAGAACACCGGGGTCATGGCGCCGACGTCCTGGATGTAGGTACCCAGGAACAGCAGGTGGCTGGTGATGCGGAAGAACTCGGCCAGCATGATGCGAATCACGTCGACCTTCTGCGGCACCTTGATGCCGGCCAGCTTCTCTACCGCAAGCACGTACGGCAGGTTGTTCATCACCCCGCCGAGGTAATCGATACGGTCGGTATAGGGGATGAAGCTGTGCCAGGACTGGCGCTCGGCCATTTTTTCGGCACCACGGTGGTGGTAGCCGATGTCCGGTACGCAGTCGACGATTTCTTCACCGTCCAGCTGCAGGACGATACGGAACGCACCGTGCGCCGAAGGGTGGTTGGGGCCGAGGTTGAGGAACATGTAGTCCTCGTTGGCGCCCTGACGTTTCATGCCCCAGGCTTCCGGGTTGAAGCGTGCCGATTCCTCTTCAAGCTGCTGCTTGGCCAGGGTCAGGCTGTAGGGGTCGAACTCGGTCGCACGGGCAGGGTAGTCCTTGCGCAGCGGGTGACCTTCCCAGGTCGGCGGCATCATGATGCGGCTGAGGTGCGGGTGGCCGGCAAAGTCGATGCCGAACATGTCCCAGACTTCGCGCTCGTACCAGTTGGCGTTTGGCCAGATGCCCGTCACGGTCGGCAGGTTCAGGTCGCCTTCGCTGAGCGACACCTTGATCATCACATCGCTGTTACGCTCGATCGACAACAGGTGGTAGAACACACTGAAATCGGCGGCTGGGAGGCCACGGCGCTGGGTGCGCAGGCGCTCGTCGACGCCATGCAGGTCGTACAGCATGCTGTAAGGCTTGGCGACGCCGCGCAGGAAGCTGAGCACCTCTTTGAGCTGGGCGCGTTTTACCCACAGCACGGGCATGCCGGTGCGGGTCTCCTGGGCGACGAATGCTTCGGCGCCAAAACGGTTGTTCAGTTCGACGACCACATCCTGGTCGTCAGCCTTGTAGGGCGGAATGAAAATAGCGTTGTCCGCTGTCATGGTCTCGGTCGCTTTGGGTCAACGTTAAGAATGAAGCCAGGCCGCCGGCTCCTTCGGGAGCGGGCGGCAGGTCGCTGGATCAGACTTCGTCGGGGCTGCGCAGGTTGGTTACTGCAATGCGCTGCTCACGACGCAGGTCTTTCTGGGCTGGCATCTCGGCACGGTAAATACCTTGATCACCAACAACCCAGGAAAGCGGGCGTCGTTCTTGGCCGATCGACTCCTGCAACAGCATCAAGCCTTGCAGGAAAGCCTCAGGGCGTGGCGGGCAGCCAGGCACATAGACGTCCACGGGGAGGAACTTGTCGACCCCCTGAACGACCGAGTAGATGTCGTACATGCCACCGGAGTTGGCGCACGAACCCATGGAAATGACCCATTTTGGTTCGAGCATCTGCTCGTACAGGCGCTGGATGATCGGTGCCATCTTCACGAAGCAGGTACCGGCAATGACCATGAAGTCGGCCTGACGCGGCGAGGCCCGGATGACTTCGGCGCCGAAGCGGGCGATGTCGTGGGGTGCCGTGAAGGCCGTGGTCATTTCCACGTAGCAGCAGGACAGGCCGAAGTTGTACGGCCAGAGGGAGTTCTTGCGGCCCCAATTGACCGCGCCACGCAGCACATCTTCAAGTTTGCCCATGAAGATGTTCTTGTGGACCTGGTCCTCTAGCAGTTGATCGGTGACGGTTTCCCGTTCACCGACCGGGTACTGCTCGTTGGGCGCATCCGGATCGATTCTGGTGAGATTGTATTGCATGCCAAAGCCTCATTGTTTCAGCTTCGCTTGCCGCTTGCGGCGACCTTCGGGAGCCCAATCAAGTGCCCCGACGCGCCATAGGTAGACAAGACCTGCCAACAGAATTGCTATGAAAACGAGTGCTTCGACGAATCCGGTCCAGCCGCTTTCGCGGACGGACACAGACCATGCAAAGAGAAAGAGGGCTTCGATATCGAAGATCACGAACAGCATCGCGACCAGATAGAATTTGGCGGACAGGCGCAGGCGAGCGCTGCCGACGGGCAGCATGCCGGATTCGAAGGGTTCGTTCTTGGCGCGGCCCCAAGCCTTGCTACCGAGCAGGCTGGACAGGCCGAGCATGAAGGCGCACAGGCCGACGACACCCAGGAGGAAGATGGCAAAGCCCCAGTTGTGGGCGATGAGTCCTGCCGAATCGGACATGCTAGAAATCCTTATACAGAGACCCAGCTCTGCAGTCTGAAATAAGTGTAGAGCGGCGACTTGGCGTCGCACATGCAGTGACCAAATGTCGCAGCCGAATCAATCGCGCTGATTTTATGGGTAAACCTGGTGCAAGTAAAATTTCTGTCGCAAATTTATTCGTAGGATTAAGTACAAAAACCGTTCGTAACTGGCTGAGAGCCTTGAAATTCGGGCATTAGGCGCGGTTTTGTTAATTATGTTTCTTGCTGCAGGTAACGAATTGCAAGTCCTGTAATGATAATTAATATCATTTGAGCTGCTGCCGTTGAATTTGGCTCTTCTGTGCCTTGTAAAGTTCATCTGGCGATTCCCCCTACTTGCAATTGCAAAAAACCCTTGTTCTAGCAGCTCTCGGTCCTGCGCGCACCGCTCTGGGTCAATACTTTATCGGTTAAGCGATGACCGACTGATGAAGCGATGGCCCATTGGCCGAGCCAGTAGGCGAGGATGATCAGGTACGGTGCGGCGGCGAACGGGCTGACGAAGCGGTCGATGCCGATCAGGCTGTCGGAGAACACGAACAGGCCGGCACCGAGCGCTGCCAATCCCCCGCAGGCCAGTGCGCGCCAGAGCATGGCGCTGATAGCCAGGGCGTAGAGCGCTACCGGGATCAGCAACGGGCCGAGGCCGTGGCTGGCCAGTACGCCGAGCAGCGCGATGCCCGTGATTGCGCTGAAGATCAGTGCGGGCAGGGCGGGGCGCAGGGTAATGCCGCAATAGCCGCGCAGGTAAGCAAGGTGAGCGCAAAGGAAGGCGGCCAAACCGAACACGAACAGGTCGGCGGGGATGGCCAGCAGGATGTCACCGAGTACCGAGAAGCCCAGGCCGATCGAGATCCACGTGCGATAAGGTGAAACCGGGGTGCTGCGCAGCCAGGCAATTAAGGCCAGCACCGGGATGGGTTTGGCCATGAGGGCGAGCAGGGTGTTGTCGCTGGCCAGTGCATATATATAGAGGGCAGCGGCGGTCAGGGCGAGAATCATCAGGTGGCTTGGACGAGGCATGGGCGGTCCTTGCTGCTGGGCTGCCACAAGCATAGCCCTGATCCGGGGTTTTGCTGCGGCCTGTGCCGGCCCTTTCGCGGGTAAACCCGTTCCTGCAGCGGCCTGTGCCCAATCGCCGATGTGTGTGTCTTCCCGATCAGTGTAGGAGCGGGTTTACCCGCGAATACGGTAGCGGCGGCAACGGTGAACGGCTGGTAAAAATTGGCCAGCAGGCCCGGCCCTTTCGCGGGTAAAAACAAAGGCCCGGAGCTTTCACAAGCCCCGGGCCTTTGTTCAACCGCAACCCACTATCAGTGGAACTGCTCTTCCTCGGTCGAACCGGTCAGTGCAGTCACCGACGAAGCGCCACCCTGGATCACGGTGGTCATGTCGTCGAAGTAGCCAGTGCCCACTTCCTGCTGGTGCGCCACGAAGGTGTAGCCCTTGCTGGCGTCAGCGAATTCCTGCTCCTGCAGCTTCACGTAGGCGGTCATGTCGTTGCGGGCGTAGTCGTGCGCCAGGTTGAACATGCCGTGCCACATGTTGTGGATGCCAGCCAGGGTGATGAACTGATGCTTGTAACCCATGGCCGACAATTCGCGCTGGAACTTGGCGATGGTGGCGTCGTCCAGGTTTTTCTTCCAGTTGAAGGAAGGCGAGCAGTTGTACGACAGGATCTGGTCCGGGTACTCCTTCTTGATCGCCTCGGCGAAGCGACGGGCTTCGTCCAGGTCCGGCTTGGCGGTTTCACACCAGATCAGGTCGGCGTACGGGGCGTAGGCCAGGCCGCGGGCAATGGCCTGATCGAGTCCGGCACGGACCTTGTAGAAGCCTTCGCGGGTGCGCTCGCCAACCACGAACGGCTGGTCGTACGGGTCGCAGTCGCTGGTCAGCAGGTCGGCGGCGTTGGCATCGGTGCGGGCCAGGATGATGGTCGGTACACCCGACACGTCAGCGGCCAGGCGCGCGGCTACCAGCTTCTGTACGGCTTCCTGGGTCGGTACCAGCACCTTGCCGCCCATGTGGCCGCATTTTTTAACCGAGGCCAGCTGGTCTTCGAAGTGCACGCCGGCGGCGCCTGCTTCGATCATGTTCTTCATCAGCTCGTAGGCGTTCAGTACGCCACCGAAACCGGCTTCGGCGTCGGCCACGATGGGCGCGAAGTAGTCGATGTAGCCGTCGTCGCCCGGGTTCTTGCCGGCTTTCCACTGGATCTGGTCGGCGCGGCGGAACGCGTTGTTGATGCGTTTGACCACGGTCGGTACCGAGTCGACCGGGTACAGCGACTGGTCAGGGTACATCGACTCGGCCGAGTTGTTGTCGGCGGCAACCTGCCAGCCGGACAGGTAGATGGCCTGGATGCCGGCCTTGACCTGTTGTACAGCCTGGCCGCCCGTCAGGGCGCCCATGCAGTTGACGAAATCTTTTTCGGGGCGGAAGGACGGGTGGGCACCTTCGGTGACCAGCTTCCACAGTTTTTCTGCGCCCTGACGCGCAAAGGTGTGCTCAGGTTGCACGGAGCCACGCAGGCGAACGACATCAGCGGCGGTGTAGGTACGGGTCACGCCTTTCCAGCGCGGGTTTTCGGCCCAGTCTTTCTCGAGGGCTGCAATTTGCTGTTCGCGTGTCAGTGCCATGGAAATAAACCTCGTCGCATCGATCTTGGGTTAATTGTGCTGATGCTCGGAGCAGATCAGGTGCCTGGCGGCTGTCCTGTTCGCAGGAATGCGGCGGCGAACGCGAAGGCTCGAAGGGGAAGGGTGGGCAGACCAGGCGAAGGTGTGCTCCGGCAGGTCGGCTCGTGGTTGCCTTGCTGCGGTGCGACGCGATTGCCAGTACTGCGGTGATGCGCTTCCGTCCCTCGGGACAACTTCTTCGTTGCAGTCGCAATCCCGTCGAACCGCCTTGTGGGCCGTATAGACACGAGGCGCCTCCAGGGGTGGGAGGAGTACGCCTCGAAGGCCCTTGCCAGGGCCCCTGATTAGCGGGAGCGAGGCCATCATGCCCTTGGGAAAAAGACCCTGTCAAATGTTTTGTAGTGCTTTTTTGTACTTACTACATCTTTGGTCTAATGCGACTTGGCAGTCAGTTTCAAGGCCTTTGGTCGAAGCCTTGAATTGCCTGGTATCAGTCGACAAGGTCGACTTTGACCCGCAATGTCATGTTTTCACCCCGTTGGGTGCTGTACGTATGGCTTGATGCGCTGCGATCGGCTTGGCTCTGCTGGTTGAACCCCGCCAGGGTGATCCACTCGCCGAGCTTGCCCGTGACTGTCGTGTCGGTACTTTGTACTTTCACTACATCTGCACGTTCGTGGCTGATGCGGTCATTATTACTGCTTATTTGCAGGCGAACCGTTTCGCCGCTCAGGCTGGGGGTCACGTAGAAGCCTTGGGTCACGTTGCGGTATTCGGTGTTGCTCTGAATGCGCCCATAGCCGTCTGTGCTGGTGCTGGTAATGGGGATGCTCTGGCCCACCTGGATCAGTGCCGGTTGCCCTTCGCTGGCTTGTACCTGCTGCATGCCGCCGTCGCGGTTGCTGGTGCCGTAGTGAATGACGCGTGCGTTGCCGCGGTTGTCCTGGAAGTTGCTGTCGTTGTTGTCGACGCTGATCAGCAGGCGCTTGGGCGCGGTATCCAGCTGTTGCAGCAGGGCGCGCAGGTCGTCGATGCGCTCGGGGCTGGCGTTGACGATCAGTTTGTTCTCGAAGGCGCTGACCGTGCCGTCCTTGCCGATGAACGCCTGCAGGGCGGGCAGCAGTTCGGCGCTGCTGCGATGCTGAAGTGGCACCACCTCGGTGGCGGCATGGGCGGTGAGGCTGGCGACCAGCAACAGGGAGGTGAAAAGGGGGCGTAGCGGCATGTCCATGATCTCCGCAGGTGGAATCAACATGATGGCAAATTTGCTGACTTTTTGCCGGATCTGGATCACGCCGGCCCTGTTGCGGACGGTCGTATTATCCTGGTTTATCTTGTAGGCTATAAATTATAGTAGGCAAGATAATTGAGGTTAATTGCATGTCTCCCGTTCGCCCGCTCCTACGCCGTCATCAGTTGGCCACCGCACTGGCCCAAGACCTGGCCGGCGAGTCGTTGGTCGATTACAGCTCGGGCATGTTCCTGGCCGCGCCCCGGCGTACGGGCAAGAGCACCTTCCTCAACAACGACTTCATACCGGAATGCGTACAGCGCGGCTGGCTACCGGTTTACGTCGACCTGTGGTCGGATCGCGACGCCGCCCCTGCGCAGCTCATCAGCGGCGCCATCGGTACTGCGCTGGCCAGATTCGAAGGTGCGCTGGCCAGGACGGCGAAAAAGGCCGGTGTCGACAAGATCAACCTGCTGCGCACCCTGAGCTGGGATTTCACCCGCCCGCAACTGCCTGCGGGTACTACCCTGGCCCAGGCGCTTGCCGTGTTGCATCAAGTGTCAGGGCAGTTGGTAGTACTGATCATCGACGAGGCTCAGCACGCCCTTAACAGCGAAGATGGCCTCAATGCGATGTTCGCGCTGAAAGCCGCGCGTGACCACCTTAACCGTGGCGACCGTCCGGACGGCTTGCGCCTGGTGTTCACGGGCTCTAGTCGCGACAAGCTGGCCAACCTGGTACTCAAGAGCAAGCAGCCATTCTTTGGTGCCAGCATCACGCCTTTTCCGTTGCTGGGGCGTGAATATGTCGAATTCATCACCGCCTTGTGGAACCGTCGCCTGGCCGACAGTAACCAGTTCAAGGTAGAGGACCTGGCATACGCGTTCGAATTGGTCGGCCGGCGCCCGGAAATGCTCAACAAACTGTTGGCCGAAGTCAGTGTCGGCCTGGGGGAGGCGGGCAACCTGGGTGAACTGCTGCGCAATGGGGCGCTGAACCATCAAGCCGGGGTGTGGAGCGACTACGAAAGCGCTTGGAACGAACTTACGCCGTTGCAGCAGGCCGTGCTAGAGGTCATGGCTGAGCGCACGCTGGGTCGGCAGCCGTTTTCCCCGTTTACCGAGCAAACCCTGGTTGAGGTCAGCCGCAAGCTGGAGCAGGCCCAGGCGGTAGCCAACGTCAACACGGCAAACGTACAGAAGGCCCTCGATGCCCTGCGCGACAAGGAGCTGGTATGGAAGGCCAATCGTGGCGAGTACGCGTTGGAGGATACTGCCATGGCCGAATGGCTCGCCCGCGACCAGGCAGTCGCCGGCCACAGGTGAACCTTTGAGGTGCCCCGTAAGTCGCACTCACAGGGAGCGCGTGGGGTGATTGCATGAAGGGTGTCCTGATCTTGCTGTTATGGCTTTGCAGTCTTGGTGCACAGGCTGCAGCGGACACGCTGCGCATCAAGCAGCTGCAGCGTTGCGGCGACTTGTTCAGCGATAGCCAGCAGCGATGGTGCCTGCGTGCCGAAGGGCTCCGGGCAAATCTGCCAACGGTATGGCTCGGCGGTACGCGGCTGTCAGAAGCCGATATCGAGCGCCAAGGTGACCGGCTAACGCTGAAACTGGCGAGACAAGCCCAGCGCAGTGCCCCGCTCTGGCTGGCCGATGGCGGCCGCACCAGCAACCCGGTATGGCTGAGCCGCCAACGCAGTCATGTGATCGCCGCAGGGCCCGATGAAGTGGCGAAGAACATGGATGGCCTGATCACCTATGTCGATCTGGTCAGCCTGTTGATCGAAGAAAAATACGACGGCCTCGACGAGGCCCGGCGCATCGCCGGCAAATACGGCGCCCAGGTTGTCGGTGCCATACCGCCGCTGAATGTCTACCAGTTGCGCTTGCCGGTAGATGACCTGGTGCAGCGCGATGCGATGGTCCTGCGCATGGGCAGTGAAGTCAGCGTGGATGCCGTGATTGTCGAAGAGTCCGGCCCCGAGCGCGGGGAGGAGGGCAATGGGCGCAGCACCCGGGCCATCGACCAGGCGGACGAATGGGCCGCCAACCGCTTCATGGACGCGCTGTATTTCTACCGGCGCCGGATTGCCGCATCTCGCTTGCCGGTGAAGCCCGTGCGGGTCGGGGTAATCGAGCGCGAAGTGGACTTTGACGCCCCAGGGTTCACCCATTATCGAGGGGGCTGCGAACAAGGCCAGACATGCCTCTACGCGCGCGACGGTGATCGCCCGGCAGGCCACGGCAGCCATGTCGCAGGCATTCTCGCTGCGCAGGGTGAGGGCTTTTTGCCAGGGCTGGGCAAGCACAGCCCTGGCTTCGAGGTGGTGGTAGAGCGCAACTCGGATGCCGGTATCACCGCCAACATCGCTGCCTCGGTGAACCTGGTCGAAGATGGCGTGCGGGTGCTGAACTGGAGCTGGGGCATTCACCGGGTCGGGGCACGCAATGTGAAGGGTGATGAGGTCGATTCGCTGGTGCGCTCCGGGCTGGCAATGAGTGGCTACGAGGAGTTACTTGAGGAGTTCTTCCTCTGGCTGCGCAAGGAGCACCCTGATGTGGTGGTGGTGAATTCGGCGGGCAATGGTGCGTCCTGGTCGGGGACCGATGAATATCGCCTGCCTTCGTCGTTTATCACCGAGCAATTGCTGGTGGTGGGCGGGCATCAGCGCAGTGACAAGGCTACGGCAGTTGAAGCCCACGATCACGTGCGCAAGCGTCACAGTTCCAATATCGACATGCGCGTGGACGTCAGTGCTGCTGCCTGCATACGCCCAGTGTCTGCCGAGGCTGCGCATTGCGGCACGTCGTACGCAACACCCTTGGTGACTGCCACTGTGGCGACGATGCTGTCGATCAACCCGGCACTTACCCCGGAACAGGTGCGCATGCTGTTGCGGCGCAGTGCCTTGACCCTGGGCGCCGAACAGGATTTTGAAGCGATGGATGCCGAAGACCTGACGGCGCCGATCCTGCCCTCAGAGCGTGGTGGCCGCCTGAACGACCCGGACCTGGGCCGTTCGGCGCGCCTGGACATGCAGCGTGCGCTGGACCTGGCCGTGCAGAGCCTGGAACGGGTGCGTTGAGCGGTGGCCGCTGTCAGACAAATTCCGTAACATCGCGCCCCTCGTTTTTCTATCGTCCGTCAGGACTGCACCACAGGAAGCCCATGAAGCCCGCCCGACTACGCGCCGACCTGCTCGCCGGCCTCACTACCTCGTTTGCCTTGGTCCCCGAGTGCATCGCCTTTGCTCTGGTGGCCCATCTCAACCCGCTGATGGGCCTGTATGGCGCGTTCATCATTTGTACCCTGACGGCGCTGTTCGGCGGGCGGCCGGGGATGATCTCAGGCGCTGCCGGCTCGATGGCGGTGGTGATCGTCGCCTTGGTGGTGCAGCACGGCGTGCAGTACCTGCTGGCCACGGTGCTGCTGGGCGGTGTGGTGATGATCCTGTTCGGCCTGCTGCGTCTGGGCAAACTGGTGCGCCTGGTGCCATACCCGGTCATGCTTGGCTTCGTGAACGGCCTGGCCATCGTCATCGCCATGGCTCAGCTGGAGCATTTCAAGGACGGCGAACACTGGCTCAGTGGCACGCCGCTGTACCTGATGATCGGCCTGGTCGCGCTGACCATGGCGGTGGTTTATGTGCTGCCGAAACTGACCCGTGCGGTGCCACCGGCCCTGGTGGCGATCCTCGGTGTTGGCCTGCTGGTGTACGTGCTCGGGCTGCCTACCCGCACCCTGGGCGACATGGCGCATATCGCCGGTGGCCTACCGGGGCTGGCACTGCCGGATGTGCCCTGGAATCTGGAGACCCTGAAGATCATCGCCCCCTACGCGGTGCTGATGGCCATGGTCGGCCTGCTGGAAACCCTGCTCACCCTCAACCTGACCGATGAGATCACCGAGAGCCGTGGCTTCCCGGACCGCGAGTGTGTGGCATTGGGCGCTGCGAACATGGTGTCGGGCCTGTGCGGCGGCATGGGCGGCTGCGCGATGATCGGGCAGACGGTGATCAACCTCAGCTCCAATGGCCGGGGCCGGTTGTCGGGGGTAGTGGCCGGGGTGATGATTCTGCTGTTTGTGCTGTTCCTGTCGCCGCTGATCGAGCGCATTCCCCTGGCGGCGCTGGTTGGGGTGATGTTCGTGGTGGCCCAGCAGACCTTTGCCTGGGCGTCGTTGCGGGTGTTGCACAAGGTGCCGGTGAATGATGTGCTGGCGATCGTTGCGGTGACTGTGGTCACGGTGCTCACCGACCTGGCCATGGCGGTGCTGTTCGGTATCATCATCGCTGCGCTCAACTTTGCCTGGCAGCATGCGCGGGAGCTGTATGCCGACACCCATGAGGACGCGGAGGGCGGCAAGCGTTATCAACTGCATGGCACGCTGTTCTTTGCCTCGACCACCTCGTTCCTCAACCAGTTCGACACGGCCGGGGACCCGGCCCAGGTCACGCTGGATTGCCAGCATTTGAGCTTTGTCGACTATTCGGCGGTTGCGGCGCTGAAAACCCTGCGCGAGCGCTATGCCAAGGCGGGCAAGCATTTGCGCGTGGTGCATTTGTCCGAGCGGTGCAAGAAGCTGTTGAAGCGGGCGGGCGAGCAGCACTGAAAACGGTTGGTGTCTGTGTCGGTTTCTTCGCGGGTAAACCCGCGCCTACGGGGGATCGCATACCCCTGTAGGCGCGGGTTTACCCGCGAAGAGGCCGGCACAGGAGAACCACTTACTCTCCGCGGCTCTTCTTGACGATGCCATCGGCAATGCTCGCCGGGGCCTCGGCATAGCGGGTGAACTCCATCGAGAAGCTGGCCCGGCCCTGGGTCATCGAGCGCATCGAGGTGGCGTAGCCGAACATTTCACCCAGCGGCACTTCGGCACGTATCACCTTGCCTGCCGGTGTTTCATCACCGTCCTGGATCATGCCGCGACGTCGGCTCAAGTCGCCGAGGATGTCGCCCTGATATTCCTCGGGCGTCACCACCTCTACCTTCATCACCGGCTCCAGCAACACTGCGCCGCCTTTCTGCGACAACTGCTTGGTGGCCATTGACGCGGCGATCTTGTAGGCCATCTCGTTGGAGTCGACATCGTGGTACGAGCCATCGAACACGGCGGCCTTGAGGTTGATCAGGGGGTAGCCGGCAAGCACGCCGTTCTTCATTTGCTCTTCGATACCCTTCTGGATTGCCGGGATGTACTCGCGGGGTACCACGCCGCCGACGATCTCGTTGATGAACTCCAGGCCTTCTTTGCCTTCATCACCGGGGGCGAACCGGATCCAGCAATGGCCGTATTGGCCACGGCCACCGGACTGGCGCACGAAACGCCCCTCGATCTCGCAGGTATTGCGGATTTTTTCCCGGTAGGCCACCTGCGGCTTGCCGATGTTGGCCTCGACGTTGAACTCGCGGCGCATGCGGTCGACGATGATATCCAGGTGCAGCTCGCCCATGCCCGAGATGATGGTCTGGCCAGTCTCTTCATCGGTACGCACGCGGAATGAGGGGTCTTCCTGGGCCAGCTTGCCCAGCGCGATACCCATTTTTTCCTGGTCGGCCTTGGTTTTCGGCTCTACTGCGACGGAAATCACCGGGTCGGGGAAGTCCATGCGTTCGAGGATGATCGGTTTGTCCATGTCGCACAGGGTGTCACCGGTGGTCACGTCTTTCATGCCGATCAGCGCGGCGATATCGCCGGCACACACGTCCTTGATTTCTGCGCGCTGGTTGGCGTGCATCTGCACCATGCGGCCGATGCGTTCCTTCTTGCCTTTGACCGAGTTGAGTACCGCATTGCCTGAACTGAGCACGCCAGAATAAACGCGGGCGAAGGTGAGGGTGCCGACGAACGGGTCGGTGGCGATCTTGAAAGCCAGTGCCGAGAACGGCTCTTTGTCGTCGGCGTGCCGTTCCAGGTGCTTTTCTTCATCGTCCGGGTCGGTGCCGCGGATGGCAGGAATTTCCGAGGGGGCGGGCAGGTAATCGATTACCGCATCGAGCATCAGCGGCACGCCCTTGTTCTTGAAAGAGGAGCCGAGGATGGTCGGCACGATTTCGTTAGCGATGGTGCGTTTGCGCAATCCGGCCTTGATTTCGTCGACGCTCAGCTCTTCGCCTTCGAGGAACTTGTTGAGCAGTTCGTCATTGGCCTCGGCGGCTGCTTCAATCATGTGCGCGCGCCATTCGTCGGCAAGCGCCTGCAGATCGGCGGGGATTTCTTCTTCGCGGTAGCTGGTGCCCTGGTCGGCATCGTTCCAGTAGATGGCCTTCATCTTCACCAGGTCGATCTGGCCCATGAAGTTTTCTTCGCTGCCGATGGCCAGCTGGATGGGCACCGGGTGGTGCCCCAGGCGTTGATCGATCTGCTTGACCACGCGCAGGAAGTCGGCCCCTTGGCGGTCCATCTTGTTGATGTAGGCCAAGCGTGGCACGTGGTACTTGTTGGCCTGGCGCCAGACTGTCTCGGACTGCGGCTCGACGCCGTCCGCGCCGCTGAATACCACGACCGCGCCATCGAGCACGCGCAATGAGCGCTCCACCTCGATGGTGAAATCGACGTGGCCTGGGGTGTCGATGATGTTGAAACGGTACTTGTGGGCGAACTGCTTGGTCGAGCCTTGCCAGAACGCTGTGGTCGCCGCCGAGGTGATGGTGATGCCGCGTTCCTGCTCCTGGGCCATCCAGTCCATGGTCGCCGCGCCATCGTGCACTTCGCCCATCTTGTGGTTGACCCCGGTGTAGAACAGGATCCGCTCGGTGGTCGTGGTCTTGCCGGCATCCACGTGGGCGACGATGCCGATATTGCGGTACAGCTCGATGGGCGTTGTGCGGGCCATGGCGGACTACCTGTGGGTGGACGGATTCCACCAAGTTAGCAGACCGGTGGAATCCTGCCCTGCCACCGGGCCGTCAGTCGGCCTGGGCTTGCAGCATCCACTGGCCATCTACTTCACGGGCCAGGCCGCTGGCCGGCAGCAAGGCCAGCAGGCGCGTGTGCAGGGCGGCCTCGGTGAAGGTCTTGAGGGTGGTCAGGTCCAGCGCGCCGACCAGGTTGAGATCAGCCTTGGTGTACGACAGCCAGGCTTTTTTCAACACCTGGGCGACGTCGCTGCCGGCGGTGGTGGCGAACCGGCGGTGCCACTGGCGGCCTTCGAAGGTGAAGTTGTGCGCGTGGCTGTAGGTGCTTTGGTCGGCGCCTTCTACGCAGCGGTGGCAGCGGCATGGGCCCTCGCCGAAGGCATTGCGCAGGTAGCTGTTGAAGTCCACGACGGGCTTGAGGGACAGGCGTTTGTCGACTTCGAACAGGTCGGCGATCAGGGGTTCTTCGGCGCTCACTCGGGATCCTCGTGTGGTGTGGCGTGCATCGGCGGGCACCCTAACAGATCGGGGCAT
This sequence comes from Pseudomonas sp. CIP-10, assembly GCF_020911845.1. Lineage (NCBI taxonomy): Bacteria > Pseudomonadati > Pseudomonadota > Gammaproteobacteria > Pseudomonadales > Pseudomonadaceae > Pseudomonas > Pseudomonas sp. CIP-10. The sequence goes on from NZ_CP087160.1 coordinate 1,995,385, forward strand.
TCAGATCACCTGTCGCAGGTGCCCTGCATACCCTGAGCAACATGCGATCCCTGTGGGAGCGGGCGTGCCCGCGAAAAGGCCAGTAGAGACAACAGAGACAGCCTGCCGTACTCTACGCGCCCGTACGCCTATACACCCACCGAGGTAACCCCGTTTGAGCATCAAGTACCCGTACATCGCCACCGTGACCATCAGCGCTGAAGACCGTGGCGGAGATACCGAGGCTTCGGAAAACCCCAAGATGCGCGTGGGCCTGGAAGCGGTGACCGAAACCCTGAAGAAGGTGCATTTCGTCGGTACGCTCGCGGCCCCTGAGAAACCGGCCACGCACATTTGCGTGACCCTGGAGAACGGCCTGACCTATTACGGCCCGATCGTCAACGGCCATGCCGAACTGGAAGGCGGCTGGATCGCCTTCGAGTCCGACATGCTTACCCCGGAAGAACTCGGCCTGTAAGCCTCAGTTCAGTTCTGCCAGGCACTGCTCGAGGATATCCAGCCCTTCCTCGAGCACCTCGGCCTCGATGGTCAACGGCGCCAGCAGGCGAATGATGTGCCGCGCCTTGCCGCTGGGCATCAGCAGCAGGCCCTTGGCGCGGGCCGCTTCCATCACCTTGGCCAGTTGTGCCGGTGCCGGGCTGCCATCGGCATTGGCGAACTCGATCCCTCGCATGGCGCCCACGCCGGTCAGGCGGCCGATGTACGGGCTCAGGCCCGAAGCCTTCCAGCGCTCATAACGGCTGACGATGGCCTGTTCCTGCCGTTCACCCCAGGTTGCAACGTTTTCGTCGGTCATCTGCGCCAGGCTGGCCAAGGCCGCCGCACAGGCAATCGGGTTGCCCGAATAGGTGCCACCCAGGCCGCCCTTGGGCAGCGCCGCCATCAATTCCTTGCGCCCGACCACTGCACCCAGCGGCATACCGCCAGCGATGCTCTTGGCCAGCAGCAGCAGGTCGGGCTCGATACCCAGGCGCGGAAACGCGAAGCGCTGGCCGGTGCGGCCGAAGCCCGACTGGATCTCGTCGATGATGATCAGGATGCCACGCTCGTCGCAGAAGCGGCGCAGGGCCTGGGCGAAGGCCGGGTCCAGGGCAAGGAAGCCGCCTTCACCCTGCACCGGCTCGAAGATGAACGCCGCGACGTCCTCCACGGCCAGCTCGACGCTGAACAGGCGATCCATGGCCTTGAGCGCTTGCTCGCAGGTAACTCCGGTATCCGCGCCAGGGTAGGGCAGGTGATACACCGGCCCGGGCAGTTCGCCGACCCGCTGCTTGTAGGGGGCGACCTTGCCATTGAGGTTCAGGGTGGCCAGGGTGCGGCCATGGAAGCCGCCGTCGAACGCGATGATGGCGCGTTTGCCGGTGGCGCCGCGGGCCACTTTCAGGGCGTTTTCCGCCGCTTCCGCGCCGCTGTTGGTGAGCATGCCGGCCAGTGGGTAGCTGACTGGCACAAACTGGCTCAGTTGCTCCATCAGGGCCAGGTACGGGCCGTGAGGGGCCGCGTTGAAGGCGTAGTGGGTCAGGCGGGTGGCCTGAGCCTGGATGGCCTCGACCACAGCGGGGTTGCAGTGGCCCAGGTTGAGCACGCCGATACCGCCGACGAAGTCGATGTAACGTTTGCCGTCAGTGTCCCAGACTTCGGCGTTACGGCCATGGGAAAGTGTGATCGGGTGAACGATGGCAATGGATTGGCTGATACTTTCCTGGTTCATGGGGGCACGCGGACCTTGTTCGAGTTTCTTATTATCCAAGCGTGTCGGCGGGTTATTCCGCAAACGAATTATTCGATTGCGATCATTCCATGGATTCGTGATCTGGCCGGTTTTTTGGGTTGGCTGTGCCGGCCTCTTCGCGGGCAAGCCCGCTCCTACCAGAGGCCACGGCAGGTCAAATCAATCGCCTTCAGCCACCCGCTCCCGGATCCACTGCACGAAGGCCCTGATCTTGGGCACTTCGGCCGCATGCTCGGCATGCGCAATGAAGTGCCTCCCGTTGCTTGCCACAGGGTGGTCCCAGGCCACCACCAGCTTGCCTTCGCTCAGCTCTTCGGCCACCAGATAGCGGGGAATCAGGGCTATGCCGCAGCCGGAGATGGCCGCGCGGATACACAGGTAGAACGTGTCGAAGCGCGGCCCGTGGTAGCTGTTCTGGCTATGCAAGCCAAGCCCCAGGAACCACTCATGCCAGGCCTCCGGCCGTGACACGCATTGCAACAGGCGGTGCTCAGTCAATGCCTGGGCGCTGTCGAAACGGTGGCTGGCCAGCAGCTGCGGGCTGCACACCGGCACCACTTCTTCGCTGAACAACTCGATGCAGGTCGCCCCGGGCCAGGTGCCCTGGCCGAAGAAAAAGGCGACGTCAGCCTTGGCCTGTACCAGGTCGAATGGCTCCAGCTCGTTGCGCACATCCAGGTGAATGCGTGGGTAGCGGTCACCAAAACCCTTGAGCCGGGGCACCAGCCAGCGGGCGCCGAAGGTCGGCTGGGTGGCGATGCGCAGCACTTCGGTTTCGTCGCCGTAGCTGAGGATGTAGCGGCTGGATATGTCGATCTGGGTGAGGATCTTGTTCACTTCGGTGAGGTACAGCGCGCCGGCCGGGGTCAGGTGCAGGCGCCGGCGAATGCGCTGGAACAGCGAGTGCGAGAGCATGTCTTCAAGCTGCGCGACCTGCTTGCTGACGGCGCTCTGGGTCAGGTGCAGTTCCTGGGCCGCGCGGGTGAAGCTGAGGTGGCGAGCGGCCGCTTCGAAGCACTGAAGGGCGGTGGTCGAAGGCATCAGGCGTTTGGACATGACGGGTGAATACCGAGCAAAAAAGGAAGGAGTTCATTCCATAAAGGAATTATGTGGTTCGAAAAGGTCGTTTGTTGACCCCGGCCTATAGATTAATACTGACCTGGATCAACGATTACAACCGGTCATGCGAAGAGGAGGTCAATACCCGCTTCGGTCATCTGCAAAAAACAACAACAACACACATCAGAAATTTATAAGAATTCTGCTCAGACCTTCAGCCGCTTTGCTGCGGCCGACCCATTCGAGGGTTCTTCATGGCTTCGCAAGACAACAAGAAACAGCGCTCACTGCAGCACGGCCTGACTTCCCGTCAGGTTTCCATGATCTCCATTGCCGGCATCATCGGCGCCGGGCTGTTCATCGGGTCCTCCAACGCCATTGCCACCGCCGGCCCGGCCATCCTCATCTCCTACGCCATGACTGGCCTGCTGGTCTTGCTGGTGATGCGCATGCTGGGTGAAATGGCCATCGCAAACCCCAACAGCGGCTCTTTTTCCACCTACGCCTCGGAGGCCATCGGGCCTTGGGCGGGCTTTACCATTGGCTGGCTGTACTGGTGGTTCTGGGTGTTGATCATTCCGGTGGAAGCCATTGCCGGTGCTGACATCCTGCATGCCTACTTCCCTGGCGTGCCGTCCTGGCTGTTCGCCTTCCTGATCATGCTGGTGCTGTCGGGCACCAACCTGGTCAGCGTGAAGAACTTCGGTGCTTTCGAGTACTGGTTCGCGTTGGTCAAGGTGGTCGCGATCATTGGCTTCATCGGGGTGTGCACCTTGGCGGTGTTCGGTTTCTGGCCGCTGGCCGAGGTCTCCGGGGTCAGCCGACTGTGGGACAGCGGTGGTTTCATGCCCAATGGGTTCGGGACGGTGCTTGGGGGCGTGCTGATCACCATCTTCTCGTTCTTCGGTGCCGAAATTGTCACCATCGCGGCGGACGAAACCGCCAACCCGAAAGACAAGATTCGCCGCGCCACCAACCTGGTGGTGTACCGCATCGCCATTTTCTACCTGGCGTCGATCTTCCTGGTGGTGTCGCTGGTGGCCTGGAACGACCCCGGGCTGAAAGCAGTAGGGTCGTTCCAGCGTGTACTGGAAGTGCTGAACGTGCCGGGCGCCAAGTTGCTGGTTGACCTGGTGGTGCTGGTGGCGGTGACAAGTTGCATGAACTCGGGGCTGTACACGGCGTCGCGCATGCTCTATTCGCTTGGCGCGCGTGGCCAGGCGCTGAGCGTGACCAAGCGCATCTCCGGTTCCGGCGTGCCGACCGTGGCAGTGATCTTCTCGACCCTGGCGGGTTTCGCTGGCTGCCTCGTCAACTATGTGTTCCCGGGCAAGGTGTTTGGCTTCCTGCTGTCGACCACTGGCGCCATCGCTTTGCTGGTGTACCTGGTCATTGCCGTGTCGCAGCTGCGCATGCGTGCCCGTGCCGAGCGTGAAGGGCGCCCGCTGGAACTGAAGATGTGGCTGTTCCCATGGCTGACCTGGCTGGTGATCGGCACCATCGTCATGGTGCTGGGCTACATGCTGTTCAGCGATGCCTACCGCTATGAGACGCTGATGACTGCCGGGGTGACCGCGTTCATCCTGCTGGTTTCGCTGACCCAGCGACGTACGAAGATGGTTGCCCAGACGGTCTGATGTTTCTGCTTTAATGGGGGCGTTGCGCGCCCCCATTCCAACAAGCACAGGAAGCGTATGACTGATCACACACTTTCCCTTCAAGCCCTCGCGGCCCCTGAGGGTACTTGCTATGGCTGCGGCTGTTCCCACCCCAGCGGCCTGCACCTGCAAAGCCACTGGGACGCCGACGGTGTTCACCTGGTGTGCCGGCACTCGCCCGACAGCACCTTCATTGGCTGGCCTGGCCTGGTTTACGGTGGCCTGCTGGCGATGCTGGTCGACTGCCACTCCAACTGGACGGCGATGGCCTACCACTACCGTAACGAAGGCCGAGAACCGGGCAGCCTGCCGCGTATCGACTGCGTTACCGGCACGCTCAACCTGACCTACCTGAAACCTACGCCGATGGGCGTCGAGCTGTTGCTCAAGGCGCGTGTCGAAGGCGAAGTGGGGCGCAAGAGCCGGGTCATCTGCGAAGTCTGGGCAGAGGATGTACTGACGGTGACGGCCGACTCCGTGTTTGTCCGCGTCGATACCGAAAAGCTCAAGCTCAAGGCCCACGGCCAGGCCTGAGCTGCCAACGCTGATGAGTGGTCGGTGATGGTCAGCGGCTGGGGATGTCTCTAGAGTGACAGGCTCATTCCCTTGGCAAGGTTGATCATGACCGAACTCAGTGCTTTCCCCATTACCCGCAAATGGCCCGCCAAACATCCCGAACGCCTGCAGTTGTACTCGCTGCCGACGCCCAACGGGGTGAAGGTGTCGATCATGCTCGAAGAGATTGGCTTGGCTTACGAGGCGCACAAGGTCAGCTTCGACAACGATGACCAATTGAGCCCCGAGTTCATCTCGCTCAGCGCGAACAACAAGATCCCCGCCATCCTCGACCCGAACGGGCCGGGCGGTCAGCCGCTGCCGCTGTTCGAGTCGGGGGCGATCTTGCAGTACCTGGCGGAGAAGAGCGGCCAGCTGCTCAGCCAGGACCCCGCCCAGCGCTACCAGACCCTGCAGTGGCTGATGTTCCAGATGGGCGGCATCGGGCCGATGTTCGGCCAGGTCGGGTTCTTCCATTTCTTTGCGGGCAAGGAATATGAAGACAAGCGCCCGCGCGACCGCTATGTCAACGAGTCCAAGCGGCTGCTGGGCGTGCTGGATCGGCATTTGAAAGGTCGGCAGTGGATGGCTGAGGAATACAGCATTGCCGACATAGCCATCTTCCCTTGGGTGCGCAACCTGGTGGAGCGCTACAACGCCCGTGACCTGGTGGGCTTCGACCAGTTCAAGGAAGTGCAGCGCGTGCTGGCGAATTTCCTCGAGCGGCCAGCCGTGCAGCGTGGCCTGAAAATCCCGGGCTGATCAACCTGTGTAGGGACAACTGCCTTGTGCAAACGTTGAAAGGCCTGCGCGGTCGCCCGTAGGCGCGGGTTCGCCCGCGAAAGGGCCGGGCCTGCTGGCCAATCTCCACCCGCCGTTCACCGTTGCCGCCGCTACCGTATTCGCGGGTAAACCCGCTCCTACCACGTTGGTGGACGCATGCCGGAGATTGGGCGCAGGCCGTCGTGTAGGAGCGGGTTTACCCGCGAAAGGGCCGGGCCTGCTGGCCAATCTCCACCCGCTGTTCACGGTTGCCGCGGCTACCGTATTCGCGGGTAAACCCGCTCCTACCAAGGTGGTGGACACATGCCGGAGATTGGGCGAGTCCATCGATTACATCCGACGGCGTACAGGTTCAGAAGATGTGGTTCAGCAGCCAGTACAGGCTGCCAGCCAACAGCATTGCCGCTGGCAGGGTCAGCACCCAGGCCATCAGCAGATTGAACAACGTGCGTTTCTGAATCCCCGACCCATTGGCGACCATGGCGCCGGCCACCCCCGAACTCAGCACATGCGTGGTCGACACCGGCAACCCGAACATATCCGCCGCGCCAATGGTGCACATCGCCACCACTTCAGCCGATGCGCCTTGGGCATAGCTGAGGTGGGTCTTGCCGATCTTCTCGCCAACGGTGACCACAATACGCCGCCAGCCAACCATGGTCCCCAGCCCGAGCGCGATGGCTACAGCCACCTTCACCCACAACGGAATATAGCGGGTGGCGTCGTCCAGCTGGGCCTTGAACAACAGCACTTGGCTGCGGGTGTCGGCATCGAATGTCACCAGGTGGTTTTTCTCCATGAGGCGGATGGCTTCACTGGTCAGGTACATGTCGTTGCGCACGTTGGCCATGGCTTCAGCCGGTACGCGGTTGAGCGAGCCATAGCCTTTGACCTCTTCGCCGATCATCCCGGTCAGCGCCGCCAATGCCGGTACCAGGTGCGGGCTGGCCTTGGGCTCGGCAATGAACAGGGTAAGCACCTGGCGCGAGTCAGCCGGGGCCGCTTGCGGGTTGCTGCGCACCAGTGCCTGGCGGGTCACCTCGGCGACGGCGGAAAACTGCAGGGCCTGCGCGTTGGGCATGGTCTTGTTCAGCGCATAGGCCATCGGCAGGGTGCCGACCAGAATCAGCATGATCAGCCCCATGCCTTTCTGGCCATCGTTGGAGCCGTGGGCAAAAGAGACCCCGGTGCAGGTCAGAATCAGTAGGCTGCGGATCCACCACGGTGGCGGTGTTTGGCCTTCCGGTGCCTGGTAAAGCGCCTTGCGTTTGACCAGCGCGCGCAGGGCCAGCAGCAGCAGGGCTGCACAAGCAAAACCGATCAGCGGTGAGAACAGCAGGGCATAACCCACCTTGCTGGCCTGGGCCCAGTCCACGCCGCTGGTGCCGTCACGCCCATGCATCAGCGCATTGGCCACGCCCACGCCGATGATCGAGCCAATCAGGGTGTGCGAGGACGATGCCGGCAGGCCCAGCCACCAGGTGCCAAGGTTCCAGATGATCGCCGCCAGCAGCAGGGCGAAGACCATGGCGAAGCCGGCCGAAGAACCCACCTGCAGAATCAGTTCTACCGGTAGCAAGGCGATGATGCCGAAAGCCACCGCGCCACTGGAAAAAAGCACGCCCAGGAAATTGCACAGCCCAGACCACACCACCGCTACCGGCGCCGGCAATGAATGGGTGTATATCACGGTGGCTACCGCGTTGGCGGTGTCGTGGAAGCCGTTGACGAACTCGAAGCCCAGGGCAATCACCAGCGCCAGGCCCAGCAGAAGGAACGGTGTGGCCGTGGTGATGACCGTACCGCTTGCGGTCACATCCTGCTTGAGGCTCCAGGCGGTGTAGGCGATACCCGCCAGCAGCAGGCTGAAGAACAACGTTAAGGTGGCACGCCCAGGTTTGTGGGAGAGCTGCGGGCGAGCGTCGTGTTTGGCCAGTAGTGGGCTGCTGGCCACTGACGGGGTTGCCATGGGGGCTCCGGTTGGCGTTGGGCGAAAGTGCCGAAGGCCTTGAGCATAGAAACAATTCGTAACCCGGCCGTGACCTCGATCAATGAATTATCTAGGCTCAAGACGGACGGTAATGGCAGGAGACGCCCATGATTCGCTGCAAACGTGTCTATGATGCGGTTGAGGATGAAGATGGCCAGCGTGTGCTGGTCGACCGCCTTTGGCCGCGCAACAAACGCAAGGAAGACCTCCATGGGCAGTGGTTGCGCGAAGTGGCACCTTCGAATGAATTGCGTAAGGCGTTCCATCAGGGTGAAGTGGATTTCGCCGGTTTTACCCAGCGGTACCAGCAAGCGCTGGCGGCCCACCCCGAACACTGGTACCCGCTGCTGGACATGGCCAGGAAGGGGACGCTGACATTGCTTTATGCCGGCAAGGACAGCGAGCACAACAATGCCCGGGTGCTGGCCGACTGGTTGGAAAACGAACTGGACAGGTGTGGCCCTGGCAGTTCGCCAGTGTGTTATGCCCAATGAGCGCGATGCGATGCCCTTACAGTTGATTCCCGCCCAAGATATCCACTGCACCTTCGCCCGCGACCTTACGCGCCGCGCCATGTTGCCCTACTACCGTGAATTCGACCTGCTGTGGATCGAGGACGCCTTCGACGCAGCCTGGGGCTGGCGCGAGCAGTGGCTGGTGATAGAAGGCGACACGCTGTTGGGTTTTTGCAGCCTCAGCCAGGACCGCCAGGCGCTGTTCATCCGCGAGTTGCACCTGTTGCCTGAGTACCGTGGGCGAGGGGTCGGTAGCTGGGTGCTGGAAGAGCTGGCGCTGTGGGCCAGGCAGCGGCGCCTTCCCCTGTTGCGGCTGATGGTGTTCCGCAGCAACCCGGCCCGCCTGCTGTACCAGCGTCACGGCTTCGTCGAAATGGGTGAAGACGAATGCTTTGTGCGGATGCAGCGGGATATCAACGTAGTAGCTAAATGATGGCTTGTCGCGACCGCAGAGCATGGGCATAGTGGATCCGCACCTTTACGGCTGCCTGCAGGCGGGCAGGCGGTACTTGAGAGGATAAGGGAAAAGGAGAAGCCCCTATGAACGGAATCGGTCCACGGCTGCGGGAAGAGCGTGAGCGGCTGGGTATGACCCAGCGTGTATTTGGCGATATCGGTGGCGTCGAGCCCAACGCTCAGGGCAAGTACGAAAGCGGTGAGCGCACGCCGCGGCTAGATTACCTGGCGGCATTGGCGACCCGGGGCGTGGATGCGTTGTATGTCCTCAGCGGCCTGCGCACCCCGGCAGCGCACGAAGGTTTGAACACGGATGAGTCCGGTTTGCTGGGGGCTTTTCGGAAATTGCGGTCGGATGATCAGGCGGCGCTCTTGCACCTTTTGGGGCGGTTGGCCAACGACGCCACGCCCCGGCAAATAGTGAGGCCTCTCACAGTCCAACGTCAGTCGTTTCTGACGGAAGCAATGCGTTAGGCCCACCGTGAAAAATTTTGTTAAGGTGGCGGGATCCAATCGCCCTGCTGACGAGGTGTGTGCTTGATTAGGGTCTTAGTGGTCGATGATCACGATCTGGTACGAACCGGTATTACACGCATGTTGGCCGACATCGACGGCCTGCAGGTGGTGGGTGAGGGAGATTCCGGCGAGTCGGCGCTGAAACTGGCCCGGGAGCTGAAACCGGACGTTGTGCTGATGGATGTGAAAATGCCCGGCATCGGCGGCCTGGAGGCCACCCGCAAGCTGCTGCGCAGCCACCCTGACATCAAGGTAGTGGCGGTGACGGTGTGCGAGGAAGACCCGTTCCCCACACGCTTGTTGCAGGCCGGCGCTGCCGGCTACCTGACCAAGGGTGCAGGCCTTGACGAAATGGTTCAGGCCATTCGTCTGGCCTTTGCCGGCCAGCGCTATATCAGCCCACAGATCGCCCAGCAGTTGGCGCTGAAACCGTTCCAGCCGCAGGGCTCGCCGTTCGACGCGCTGTCCGAGCGGGAAATCCAGATTGCCCTGATGATTGTCGGCTGCCAGAAAGTGCAGATCATCTCCGACAAGTTGTGCCTCTCGCCCAAGACCGTCAATACTTACCGTTATCGGATCTTTGAAAAACTCTCGGTCACCAGCGACGTCGAATTGACCTTGCTGGCCGTTCGCCACGGTATGGTTGACGCAAGCCTGTAAAACCTCATGTCCCAAGTCTTTGATGCCAGCGCATTCCTGGCGACCTGCAGCGGTCGCCCGGGCGTTTACCGGATGTTCGACGGCGAAGCCCGGCTGCTTTACGTGGGCAAGGCCAAGAACCTGAAGAAACGCCTGGCCAGCTATTTCCGCAAGGCTGGCCTTGCGCCCAAGACCGCCGCGCTGGTTGCGCGCATCGCCCAGGTTGAAACCACCATCACCGCCAACGAAACCGAGGCGTTGCTGCTGGAGCAGAACCTGATCAAGGAGTGGCGGCCGCCTTACAACATCCTGCTGCGCGACGATAAGTCCTACCCCTACGTGTTTCTGTCCGATGGCGAGTTCCCGCGCCTGGGCATTCACCGTGGGGCGAAAAAGGCCAAGGGCCGTTACTTTGGCCCGTACCCCAGCGCCGGGGCCATTCGCGAAAGCCTCAGCCTGCTGCAAAAGGCCTTTTCTGTGCGTCAGTGCGAAGACAGCTACTACGCCAACCGCACCCGGCCATGCCTGCAGTACCAGATAAAGCGCTGCAAAGGGCCCTGCACCGACCTGGTGACTGCCGAGGAATACGCAGAAGACGTGCGCCATTCGGTGATGTTTCTGGAAGGGCGTAGCCAGCAACTGGGCAATGAGTTGAACGCCGAGATGGAGAAGGCCGCCATGGCCCTCGATTTCGAAAAAGCCGCCGAGCTGCGCGACCAGATCGCCTTGTTGCGCCGCGTGCAGGACCAGCAGTACATCGAGGGCGGCAGCGGCGATGTCGACGTCATCGCCGCCTTCGTCAACCCGGGTGGTGCCTGTGTGCACCTGATCAGCGTGCGCGGCGGGCGAGTACTGGGCAGCAAGAACTTCTTCCCGCAGGTGGGCATCGAGGAGGAGGTGGCCGAGGTCATGGCCGCATTCCTGTCCCAGTACTATCTGGGCAACGCAGAGCGCGAGCTGCCCGGTGAGTTGATCGTCAACGTTGTTCACGAAGACTTCAACGCCATCACCGAAGCGTTGCACACGCTGCGTGGCCGCGAACTGACCATCAGCCACCGGGTGCGCGGCACCCGCGCCCGCTGGCAGCAACTGGCCGTGACCAATGCCGAGCAGGCGCTGAATGCCCGCCTGGCCAACCGCCAGCACATGGCTGCGCGCTTCGAAGCCCTGGCCGAAGTGCTGGGCCTGGACGAAGTGCCGCAACGCCTGGAATGCTACGACATCAGCCACTCCAGTGGTGAAGCGACCGTGGCCAGTTGCGTGGTGTTCGGCCCCGAAGGGCCGATCAAGTCCGACTACCGCCGCTTCAACATCGAAGGTGTCACTGCAGGTGACGATTACGCAGCCATGCATCAGGCCCTGACCCGTCGCTATGGGCGCATCAAGGACGGCGAGGGCAAGCTGCCCGACGTGCTGCTGGTGGACGGCGGCAAGGGCCAGCTGAACATGGCCCGCGATGTGATGCAGGCGCTGGGCTTCACCGACCTCACCCTGCTGGGTGTGGCCAAGGGCGTTACACGCAAGGCGGGTTTCGAAACCCTGTACCTGAACGATGTGCATCACGAATTTACCCTCAAGGGCGATTCATCGGCGTTGCACCTGATCCAACAGATCCGCGACGAAGCCCACCGCTTCGCTATCACCGGCCACCGCGCCCGCCGTGGCAAGGCCCGTCGAGTCTCCAGCCTTGAAGATGTGGCCGGGGTAGGGCCCAAGCGCCGCCGCGACCTGCTGAAACATTTCGGCGGCCTGCAGGAGCTCAACCGCGCCAGTATCGATGAAATCGCCAAAGCCCCCGGCATCAGTAAAAAGCTTGCCGAGTCGATTTATGCCAGCCTGCATAGCGAGTAGAATGCCGGGCTCAACTTGCAGCCAGTCGTACCGATGAATATTCCAAACCTGCTCACCGTTCTACGCGTCCTGCTCATTCCGTGCTTCATTCTGCTGTTCTACATGCCCTATCAGTGGAGTTACATGGCCGCCAGCAGCGTATTCGCCGTAGCCGCCGCCACCGATTGGCTGGACGGCTACCTGGCGCGTCGACTGCAGCAGAGCACGCCGTTCGGCGCCTTCCTCGACCCGGTGGCCGACAAGCTGATGGTGGCAGTGGCCCTGGTGCTGCTGGTGCAGACCCACGCCAACTTCTGGCTGACCCTGCCCGCCGCGGTCATCATCGGCCGCGAGATCGTGGTGTCTGCGCTGCGCGAGTGGATGGCTGAGCTAGGCGCGCGGGCGCATGTGGCGGTGTCCAACCTCGGTAAGTGGAAGACTGCGGCGCAGATGCTGGCGCTGGTGATCCTGCTGGGCAACCCACCGGCGGTGACCTTCTGGGTGATCCTGGGCTACGGGCTGCTGCTGGTGGCAGCGGGGCTGACGCTGTGGTCGATGGTGCACTACCTGCTGGCCGCCTGGCCGCACCTGCGCGAAGGCTCGGAAAAAAAATAAAAGTTTTTTGAATCAAGGGGTTGACGCTGTTTTAGAAATCGCTAGAATGGCACCCATCACGACGCGGGAATAGCTCAGTTGGTAGAGCACGACCTTGCCAAGGTCGGGGTCGCGAGTTCGAGTCTCGTTTCCCGCTCCAAATAAAGATCTACAGGTTTCAGTCGAAGTCTGTAAGTCGTTGAAAAAAGGCCCTTCGGGGCCTTTTTTCGTTCGAATGCATTCTGCCTCAATCCCCTCCCTCCACGAAATTCAAGTACAAACACCACAACGCGGCGCCCTGGCCGTGACGCCGTGGGCTACCTGGACATATCGCTGATCACGTCAGCGGGCATTTCAAAGATCTCGGCTGCGCTCAACAGGTCCACTGCGGACAGCAAGGCATCGGGATCGATTGGGTCTTCCAGGATCAGGGTGTGCTGGGTGTGATTGTCGGTCAGGCGCAGCGTGGGGGTGGCGTTGAATCCGTTCTCCAAGGTTTGCGCTTTTTGCGTGTCCACGACTTGGGCAGCCCGTTCGCCGGCCAGGCAGCGTTGCAGGGACGGGCCGATGTCCGGATAGTCGTGTCCAGCAGCCAACCCACGGCCGTTGCCTTGAGTATGCAGGTAGACCCAGAGCACCGTCCCCCAAACGCCTTCGCGCCCCTCACGCTGGCCCATGCATTCGATCAGTCGCGCTTCCCGACTGGCGGCCGGTTCATGCTGGGGGAGGGGCAGGTGATGCCAGGCCAGGTTGACGTGATCGTTGGTGACGATCCAGCGCTGCAATTGCGGCAGGTAGGCCTGGCAGTGCGGGCATTCGAGGTCGGCGTAGAGGGTGAGGGTGAAGCGCGCTTCGGGGTTGCCGTAGATCCGCGGCGGGCCATCATCGGCGGTGGAACGAAAAGGTAGCGGCAGCCACCAGCACAATGCCAAAACCGCGGCTGCGAGCCAGCCGCAGGCCCACTTTAGGTTGGTTGCACTCATCCGTTTGCGCATGTTGTTGCTCTTGGCAATTCCAGATCGAACGGCTCGAAACCGGTGCGCCGTTTCCATCCTGAGTCATGCGGAGGGCGGCATCGAGTCCACTGATGCCGAGTTGCTGCATGAGGCTATGACGCTGGCTTCCTCTACAGGTTCCGTCATCGCCAGTGCCAGATATGAACGGGTGGCACGGTGCGGAACAACGGCTACTCCTTTGTTTCAACGATGGACGCTGTGGGGTTGAACGCTTTCGATAGAAGTGGCGCCGCGGCGGTGTGGAAGTAAATTCACACAATGTCCCTCTACCCCTTGAAACGCATGGCCTGCAGGCAGCATGCGTCAGCGCAGGTGCAAGGCTGAACCTGGAAGCCCTGCTCAATCAGCCTGCTTTTCTGAGCTTCGGTTTTGCTGGCGAGGGGATTCGCGGTTTGATTCCTCAGGTAGGCCAAGGCGAATCGGGCAAGCGGCTGAAGCGTTACTCTCTGGTCCTGTTGCCTTGTCTTGCGTATCTGGATTGACGCACGAATCAACGGATTTTCCAGGCGATGACGGCGAGCAGATGATTGTGCAGGTTCTTAAGGAGCATGGCATTCTCGCTGATGTTTGCCATTTCCACTTTGGACCGCCCCCCTATCCTGAACGAGTTTACTCGATGCAGTACGGAGAGTCCGACTTGCCTAAGCGCTGATCAAGCCCAGAACCCAACCAGCACCAACGCCGCCACACCCAGCCCGACCGCAACCGAGCAGCTGCCCAGCGACAGCGCCGCCCGGCCTTGCCGATACCAGCCGTCATGGCCCAGTTGCCGTGCCGGCACCAGCAGGCTGCGCCACCGCAGTTCCGTATCGTGAAACGCTTGCAAGTTTGCCGTATCGGCATCCAGCCAGCGGCGGAAGTCGATACGCTCGCACGCCGTCACCTGCGGGCTCTGCAAGCGCACATACCATTGCCCGGCCACGCTCGCCAGCACATCCCGGCGCGAGCGGCCAGCCTGCAGCGCCTGGCCCATGTTGCGCTCGATACTCGCCAGTGGCAGGTCAAGGCGCGCAGCGATGCTGGCGAAGTCCAGCTGATCGAGGCGGTTGAGCAGGAATACTTGCTGTACGCGCCGTGGTAGCCGCTTCAGTGCGTGCAGCAGTGCATCGTCGGCGTCATGCTCGGCAACAGGATTGGGGTGCTCAAGGGGCAGCAGCAGACGGGTCATGGACAGCTCCTTGCTCTATAAAGGGGGAGGGAGGGGGCATCTTCCTTGATGCTGAACCAGCGTAGGTGAAACGAGATTGATTCTCAAGTGCTGATTCCGCAAAGTTTTGTAACGAGCGTTCACGCCCTGAAACACCTTTGCTATCATGCGCGCCATCACGATCTTCATTAGCCTGAAGAGCCAAAAAAAAGACCCGGCAAAAAGCCGGGTCAAAAACCGTGATTAGCCTGATGAGGAGATAATCTGAGAGCGACCTAAGCTTTCAGGTTATCCAGCGGATCTCGCGATCAGCTGAGTGCAATAATAATCGTTATCATTTGCCAGTCAAATGAATTTTCGCTAATCCGGTAAAAAAGTTTTACCGGCGCGCTTCCTTGTCCCGGCAATCGGGGCCTTTGCCGTTACCTGGCCATCACGTTCTCTCCCTTCTTTTTTGTCTATAAACCCGCTCACTCGGTGCGTTTGTGCTCCAGCAGTGCGCGAGCCATGTCCATCATGTGCATCAACGCGAACGTCAGTTCTCGCTGGCTGCCGTGCTGGTGAGTGGCGGTTTCCTGGGCGGTGGCTGCAGCGCAGCGCAGCAGGGCGATGGCGTGTTCCTGGGCCTGGTCGCCGGTTACGCCTTCGTGCAGGGTCCAGATTCTGTTGTCCAGGGTGGGCCGCGGTGGGTTGGGGTTGAGGTAATAGTCGAGCGCGCGGCGTGCGGCTTCGCTGTCGAGATCTGTTTCGTCGTTTTTCGATGGTTTCATGGCAATACCTGCTGATTTCCCTTCAAGCACACTGGAATCACAGAATAGGTCAAGCTGTACTATGTAGTGCCAAATAAATAATTCAGATTGTGTATTGCAGCGGTTAATACAGTCCGTATTGTTGCCGCTCATGGAAAACTGGAACGCATTTCTCAAGCGCTACAAGCGCGAACATAACCTCAGTCAGCTCCAACTGGCCGAGCGCCTGGGCATGACGCAGGGGGGCGTGGGGCATTGGCTGCGTGGCACGCGTCGGCCGACGCTGGAAACCATCAATGAAAAGCTGGAGAAGCTTGGGCTGGTGTTTCTGGAAGCCCAGGTCATGGTGGTCGAGCGCGACATCGTGCGTGAAGCGCAAGGGCTCTATACGGCCGAGCAGCCGGTTTCAGCCGAGGCGCTGCTCTATGCCAGCTTCCGCTTCCCGGTGCTGAGTTGGGCTGACCTGCAGGGGCCATTGCCTGAAACGAGCACGTCCCATGAGCAGACGGACTATATGCCCGCCGGCAATGCGTTCTGGCTGGTGGTGGAAAACGACTCGATGAACGCGGCCAGTGGTAAGAGCGTGCCCGAGGGCATGCGCGTGCTGGTGGATACCGGGCTGGAGGCACAGCCCGGCAGGTTGGTCATTGCACGGCAGCCGGGGCGCCCGGCGGTATTGCGGCAGTTGGTCGAAGAGGGTGGAGACAAGATGCTCAGGCCACTGAATACGCGCTATCCGACGGTTTTGTGTGAAGAAGGCTGCGCGTTTCTGGGAGTGGTGGTGCGGGTACATGGGGCCTTCTAGGCTGCCGGGTTGCTGCGAAGCTGTGTCACGCCACAAGGCCGCTATACGTGAGGGGCATGCCAGCCATGAACATGGATAAGTGGATTGCCCTCGTTCGCGACCGGATGGAGGAATTAGGGCTTACCCAAGAGCAGCTTGCCGAGCGCGTAGGCGTGTCGCAAGGCAGTGTAGGACATTGGGTGAACAAGCGGCGCCAACCGAAGCTCGAGTCGATGAACCGCACTTTGGTTGAGATTGGCATGCCCCACTACTGCGTCCGCTTGCAATTGCGTATTCACGGGCAGGCTGATGGCGAACGTTGTGTTTCTGGGGTGGATGACGATGATGACGAACCCGACCTCATGCGATACATCGTCTGCTTCCGTTACCCGGTGCTGGGTTGGAGTGAGTTAGAGGCTGCAACGGCTGTAGAGCCTGCTGTTTTCGAGCAGACTGACTACCTGGCACAGGGCAAGGCGTTCTGGCTAACCGTGGAAAACGATGCCATGAGCGCTGTCAGTGGCCGCAGTGTGCCGCAGGGCATGCGGATGCTGGTGGACCCAGGTGTAGAGGCTGAGGCGGGGCGTTTGGTTATCGCTCGTCAGCCCGGCAAACCGGCGATTTTCCGCGAGCTGGCCGAGGAAGGTGGGCAGCGTTATCTGAAGGCATTGAACAGTAACTACCCGGCGCTGTTGTGCGAAGAGGGTTGCGAATTTCTTGGGGTGGTCGTGCGGGTGCATGGGGCCTTTTGAAAGGGTTTGAGTAGCGGCGGCAACGGTGAACGGCGGATGGAGATTGGCCAGCAGTCACGGCCTCTTCGCGGGTGAACCCGCTCCTACAGGACGGGCTGTGTCCAACCTCCGGTGTGTGTCCACCACCAATCTGCGTAGGAGCGGGTTTACCCGCGAATACGGTAGCGGCGGCAACCGTGAACGGCGGGTGGAAATTGGCCAGCAGGCACGGCCTCTTCGCGGGTGAACCCGCTCCTACGGGCTGTTGCAGGGGCGGCCTTGTGTTGCGTTAGGGCCGCAAAGCGGCCCTCCGGCACCGTTATTCCACCAGTTCGACCAGCACAGTCCCTTCGCTGACCATGTCCCCCTCCAGGCAGAACAGCGCCTTCACTGTGCCGGCATGCGGCGCACGAATGCTGTGCTCCATCTTCATGGCCTCCAGTACCACCAGCGCAGTACCGGCTTCCACCACCTGCCCAGGTTCGACCAGCACCCGCACGATACTGCCGTTCATGGGCGCACCCAGCCCACCCTGATGGCTGTGGCTGGCTTCGGCCTCGGCAATCGGGTCGAAGGCTTCGATGGCATGCATTTCGCCATCCCAGTGCAGGTACAGCGTGCCACCCCGACGGATTGCCAGATGCTGGCGACGCACGCCGTTCTGGTCATGCACCAACTGCTCACCTTGCAGCTGCCAGGTAGAAGCAGCGCTGCGTTCCAGGGCCACTGCCTGATCGTGCCCAGCACTCACCAGATGCAAGCTGCTGCGTGCCGGCAGGCCCAAGCGCAGTCCATTACGCCCGCTCCACGGCGAATGGCGATCGTCTTCGCGCTGATGCCCCGCCTGGCCCTGCAGCCAGGCTTCGGCTGCCGCCTCCCAAAAGCCGGCCGGCAGCGCACGTGGCGCCGGCAGCAGCACATCCTGGTGGCGGGGAATGAAGCCGGTGTCCAGCTCTGCCGCCGCGAACGCAGGGTGCGCGAGAATGCGGCGCAGGAAGGCGATGTTGGTCTTCAATCCGCCAATGGCAAACTCGTCGAGCATGGCCAGCAAGCGCAGGCGTGCCTGTTCGCGGTTTTCACCCCAGGCGATCAGCTTGCCCAGCATCGGGTCGTAGAACGGCGACACCACATCGCCTTCGCTGACCCCACTGTCCACCCGCCGGCCTTCGCCAGGTGCCGATTCACGGTACAGCGCCAATTTGCCGGTCGCGGGTAAAAAATCGTTGGCCGGGTCTTCGGCATACAGGCGCACTTCGATGGCATGGCCGATCAGCGGCACCTGTTCCTGTGTGATCGGCAGGGCTTCGCCGCAGGCCACGCGAATTTGCCAGGCAACAAGGTCCAGGCCGGTGATGGCCTCGGTGACCGGGTGTTCCACCTGCAGGCGGGTGTTCATCTCCATGAAGAAGAATTCGCCACGTGCATCAAGCAGAAACTCCACGGTGCCAGCACCCACGTAACCGATAGCCTGGGCGGCACGCACCGCCGCTTCGCCCATGGCCCGGCGCAGTTCGGGCGACAGGCCGGGGGCAGGGGCCTCTTCCACCACCTTCTGATGGCGACGCTGAATGGAACAGTCGCGTTCGTTAAGGTACAGGCAGTTACCGTGCTGGTCGGCAAACACCTGGATTTCGACATGGCGCGGCTTGAGCACGTACTTTTCCACCAGCATGCGCGCATCGCCGAACGACGACTGTGCCTCACGCTGGGCCGACGCCAGGGCGTCGGCCAACTGGCTTTCTTCCTCGACCACTTTCATGCCCTTGCCACCGCCGCCAGCGCTGGCCTTGAGCAGCACCGGGTAGCCGATGCGTTCGGCCGCGGCGCGGAAGGTGTCCAGGTCCTGGGCCTCGCCGTGGTAGCCCGGAACCAACGGCACGCCGGCGGCCTCCATCAGCGCCTTGGCTGCCGATTTGCTGCCCATGGCGTCGATGGCGCTGGCCGGTGGGCCGAGGAATATCAGCCCGGCCTGCTCGATGGCGCGGGCGAAACCTGCGTTCTCGGACAGAAAGCCATAACCTGGGTGGATGGCCTGGGCGCCGCTGGCCTTGGCGGCGGCCAGCAGCTTGTCGACCAGCAGGTAGCTTTCGGCAGCCTTGGTGCCGCCCAGGTCGACGCGGATGTCGGCTTCGCGGCTGTGACGGGCGTCACGGTCGGTGGCGCTGTGCACGGCGACAGTGGTCAGGCCCATGGCCTTGGCGGTGCGCATCACCCGGCAAGCGATTTCGCCGCGGTTGGCGACCAGCAGGGTGGTCAAAGCGGGGCGGCTCATGGGCGCGGCTCCTTCTTGTCAACGGTTTGCCAGGCAGGGCGGCGTTTTTCCAGGAAAGCGCGCAGGCCCTCCTGGCCTTCGGCGCTGACGCGGATACGGGCGATGGTGTTTTCGCAGTAACGGCGCAGGGCCGGGCTGAGTTCGCCGTCGTCCACTTCGCGCAGCAAGTCCTTGGTGGCGCGCAATGCTTGTGGGCTGTTCTGCAGCAGGTTGCTTACCCAGGCTTCGACGTGGTCGTCCAGTTCGCTGGCCGGGTACACCTCGGCCAGCAGGCCCAGCTCGCGGGCGCGCACGCCAGTGAAACGCTCGGCGGTGAGGGCGTAGCGGCGCGCGGCGCGTTCGCCAATGGCCTTGACCACGAACGGGCTGATGACCGCCGGGGCCAGGCCGATGCGTACTTCCGACAGGCACAGCTGGGCGTCTTCGGCGCCGATGGCCATGTCGCAGCAGCTGATCAGGCCCAGCGCGCCGCCAAAGGCTGCGCCTTGCACCACGGCCAGGGTCGGGGCCTTGAGGCGATGCAGGGCGTACATCAGCTCGCCCAGTTCGTGGGCATCATCCAGGTTGGTGTTGAAGTCCAGTTGCGCCGACTGCTGCATCCAGGCCAGGTCGGCACCGGCGCTGAAATGCCGGCCACGGCCACGCAGCAGCACAAAGCGCAGGCTGGCGTCTTCGGCCAACTGGTCGATGGCCACGATCAGCTCGCGGATCATCTGCGCGTTGAAGGCGTTGTTCTTGTCCTCGCGGCTTAACCACAGGGTGGCAAAGCCGCGCGGGTCGCGGATCACTTCAAGGGTGCTGAAATCGCTCATGGGTCACATCCGGAAAATGCCGAAGCGGCTCTGTTCGATCGGCGCGTTCAGCGCGGCAGACAACGCCAGGCCGAGGACGTCGCGGGTCTGTGCCGGGTCGATGACGCCGTCGTCCCACAGGCGGGCGCTGGAATAATAGGGGTGGCCCTGACGCTCGTACTGGTCGAGGATCGGCTGCTTGAGCCTGGCTTCGTCTTCGGCACTGAATGGCTGGCCGCTGCGTTCGCTCTGCTCGCGCTTGACCTGGGCCAGCACCCCGGCGGCCTGTTCGGCGCCCATCACGCCAATCCGTGCGTTGGGCCACATCCACAGGAAGCGCGGGTCGTAGGCGCGGCCGCACATGCCGTAGTTGCCGGCACCAAAGCTGCCGCCGATGATCACCGTGAACTTCGGCACCTGGGCGCAGGCCACGGCGGTGACCAGCTTGGCGCCGTGCTTGGCGATGCCGCCTTCTTCGTACTTCTTGCCCACCATGAAACCGGTGATGTTCTGCAGGAACAGCAGCGGGATGCCGCGCTGGCAGGCCAGTTCGATGAAGTGCGCACCTTTTTGCGCGGCCTCGGCGAACAGGATGCCGTTGTTGGCCAGGATCGCCACCGGGTAGCCATGCAGGTGGGCGAAACCGCACACCAGCGTGGTACCGAACAGCGCCTTGAACTCATCGAACACCGAGCCATCGACCAGGCGGGCGATCACCTCGCGCACGTCGAACGGTTGCTTGGCATCGGCCGGCACCACGCCGTACAGCTCATCGGCCGCATACAGCGGTGCCACCGGTGCCAGGCGTTGTAGCTTGCCCTGCTTGTGCCAGTTGAGGTTGGCCACGCTGCGCCGGGCCAGGGCCAGGGCATGTTCGTCGTTGTCGGCATAGTGGTCGGCCACGCCGCTGGTGCGGCAATGCACATCGGCGCCCCCCAAGTCTTCGGCGCTCACCACTTCACCGGTGGCGGCTTTTACCAACGGCGGCCCGGCGAGGAAGATGGTCGCCTGCTGGCGCACCATGATCGCTTCGTCGGCCATGGCCGGCACGTAGGCGCCGCCAGCGGTGCACGAGCCCATCACCACGGCGATCTGCGGGATGCCTTGCGCGCTCATGTTGGCCTGGTTGAAGAAGATGCGCCCGAAATGCTCGCGGTCGGGGAACACTTCGTCCTGGCGTGGCAAGTTGGCGCCGCCGGAGTCCACCAGATAGATGCACGGCAGGCGGTTCTGCAGGGCGATGGTTTGTGCACGCAGGTGCTTCTTCACCGTCAGCGGGTAGTACGAACCGCCTTTTACCGTGGCGTCGTTGGCCACGATCATGCATTCCACGCCTTCCACGCGGCCGATGCCGGCAATCACGCCCGCCGCTGGCACGTCTTCGCCGTACACCTCATGGGCGGCCAACTGGCCGATTTCGAGGAACGGCGAGCCCGGGTCCAGCAGGCGGTCGATACGCTCGCGCGGCAGCAGTTTGCCACGCGAGGTATGCCGTTCCTGGGCCTTGGGCCCGCCGCCCTGGGCAACCTGGGCGAGCAAGCCGCGCAGGGCCTGGACCTGTTCGAGCATGGCCGCGCTGTTGACGGCAAATTCTGCCGAACGCGGGTTGATCTGGGTGTGCAAGGTAGCCATGTGCGCCCGTCCCTTATGTTCAGCGGGTTTCGTTGAACAGTTCGCGGCCGATCAGCATCCGGCGGATTTCGCTGGTGCCGGCACCGATTTCGTACAGTTTGGCGTCGCGCAACAGGCGCCCAGCCGGGAATTCGTTGATATAGCCGTTGCCGCCAAGAATCTGGATCGCCTCCAGGGCCATTTGCGTGGCGCGCTCGGCGGTGTACAGGATCACCCCGGCAGCATCCTTGCGGGTGGTCTCGCCACGGTCGCAGGCCTGGGCCACGGCATACAGGTAGGCGCGGCTGGCGTTCAGCTGGGTGTACATGTCGGCAATCTTGCCCTGGATCAGCTGGAACTCGCCGATGCTCTGGCCGAATTGCTTGCGGTCGTGGATATACGGCACCACCAGGTCCATGCAGCTTTGCATGATGCCGGTCGGGCCGCCGGACAGCACCACACGTTCGTAGTCCAGGCCGCTCATCAGGACGCGCACGCCGCCGTTAAGCTGGCCCAGAATGTTCTCTGCCGGCACTTCCACGCCGTCGAAGAACAGCTCGCAGGTGTTGGACCCACGCATGCCCAGCTTGTCGAACTTGTTGCTGCGGCTGAAGCCCTTCCAGTCACGCTCGACGATGAACGCGGTGATGCCGTGCGCACCCTTGTCCAGGTCGGTCTTGGCGTAAATCACGTAGGTGTTGGCGTCTGGACCGTTGGTGATCCAGGTCTTGCTGCCGTTGAGCACGTAGTGATCGCCGCGTTTTTCTGCGCGCAGTTTCATCGACACCACGTCGGAGCCGGCATTGGGCTCGCTCATGGCCAAGGCGCCGATGTGCTCGCCGCTGATCAGCTTGGGCAGGTACTTGAGCTTCTGCTCATGGGTGCCGTTGCGGTTGATCTGGTTGACGCACAGGTTGGAATGGGCGCCGTAGGACAGCGCCACCGAGGCGGAGCCACGGCTGATTTCTTCCATCGACACCACATGGGCCAGGTAGCCCAGGCCAGCGCCACCGTACTCTTCCGGTACGGTGATGCCCAGCAGGCCCATGTCACCGAACTTGCGCCACATGTCGGCGGGGAACAGGTTGTCGTGGTCGATCTGCGCGGCCCTTGGGGCCAGTTCAGCGGCGACGAAGGTGCGCACCTGGTCGCGGAGCATGTCGATGGTCTCGCCCAGGGCGAAGTTCAGGGAGGGGTAATGCATGCTGGGGCACCTTCTTGTTCTTGGAAATTGGGTAACACCGTAGCTCAAAGCCTAACCGCCGACCCCTGTAGGAGCGGGCTTGCCCGCGAATGCGTCAGCAGGACCACCGTCATTGCCTGGGTGATCGCATTCGCGGGCAAGCCCGCTCCTGCAAGGGTCGGCGTCATGCCGGAGGTTCCGGTATCGTTCATCACCTTTACGTTAACGTAAACCTGCGGGGAGGCACTGTCAATCCACTCGTCACCTTTACGTAAACGTAAATCTGCGCCAGAGTATTCCCGCTTGCTTCAGCCGTGCCCAAAACAACCACAAGAAGGGACACCCATGAGTCAACCGAGCTATACCCGCGGTCGCCAGGACCGACCCTTGCTGACCCAGACCATCGGCCAGGCCTTCGATGCCACCGTGGCCCGCTGTTGCGACAGCGAGGCCCTGGTGTCCCGCCACCAGGGCCTGCGTTACAGCTGGCGGCAGTTGGCCGAACAGGTCGAAATATATGCCCGCGCCCTGATCGCACTGGGCGTGAACACTGGCGATCGTGTTGGCATCTGGTCGCCCAACTGCGCCCAGTGGTGCATCTTGCAGCTGGCCAGTGCCAAGGTCGGTGCCATCCTGGTCAACATCAACCCGGCCTACCGTGTGGGCGAACTGGAATACGTGTTGCGTCAGTCCGGCTGCCGCTGGCTGGTCTGCGCTGAAACCTTCAAGACGTCTGATTACCACGCCATGGTGCAGGCGCTGATACCTGAGCTTACCAGCGCCCGGCCTGGTGAGCTGGCCAGTGAATGCCTGCCCCAGTTGCGTGGCGTCATCAGCCTGGCCGCCAACCCGCCTGCCGGTTTCCTGCCCTGGCACGCACTGGCCGAGCGGGCAGGGCAGACGTCTGCCGAAGCCTTCACCGCCCGTCAGCAAAGCCTGCAATTCGACCAGCCGGTGAACATCCAGTACACCTCAGGCACCACCGGTGCGCCCAAAGGTGCCACGCTCAGTCACTACAACATCCTCAACAACGGTTTCATGGTGGGTGAAAGCCTAGGCCTGACGGCCCGCGACCGTATGGTGATCCCGGTGCCGCTGTACCATTGCTTCGGCATGGTCATGGCCAACCTCGGCTGCATCACCCACGGCAGCACCATGATCTACCCCAACGACGCCTTCGACGCCGAGCTCACCCTGCGCGCCGTGGCCGAGGAGCGTGCCAGTATCCTGTACGGCGTACCGACCATGTTCATCGCCATGCTCGACCACCCGTCGCGCGCGCAGATGGACCTGTCCACCCTGCGCAGCGGCATCATGGCCGGCGCCACCTGCCCGATCGAGGTGATGCGCCGGGTCATCGACCAGATGCACATGGCTGAAGTGCAGATCGCCTACGGCATGACCGAAACCAGCCCGGTGTCACTGCAGACCGGCCCGGACGATGACCTGGAGCTGCGCGTGACCACCGTCGGCCGCACCCAGCCTCAGCTGGAAAACAAACTGGTGGACACTGATGGCTGCATCGTCGCCCGCGGCGAGATTGGCGAGCTGTGCACCCGCGGCTACAGCGTGATGCTGGGCTACTGGGACAACCCCCAGGCCACGGCGGATGCCATCGACCCGGCCGGCTGGATGCATTCGGGTGACCTGGCGGTGATGGATGAGCAGGGCTATGTGCGCATCGTCGGGCGCAACAAGGACATGATCATTCGCGGCGGCGAGAACATTTACCCGCGTGAGCTGGAAGAGTTTTTCTACACCCACCCGGCGGTGGCCGATGCGCAGGTGATCGGCATTCCGTGCAGCCGCTATGGCGAAGAGATCGTCGCCTGGATCAAGCTGCACCCAGGGCACAGCGCCACGGCCGAGGAGCTGCAGGGCTGGTGCAAGGCGCGCATTGCCCACTTCAAGGTGCCGCGGTATATCCGTTTCGTTGACGAATACCCGATGACAGTGACGGGCAAGGTGCAGAAGTTCCGGATGCGGGAGATCAGTGTCGCAGAAATTTCGGCTGTTTCTGCAGGTTGATGCACTGGGTTATCCGGCCTCTTCGCGGGTGAACCCACGATGAGGCCAAGCCATGCCAGCATGAGATTTCGGATCTACCCTTACATCGGCTCGATAGTAAGGTCACTGCATACCAGGAAGAGTTGCATTCCTCAGCTTTCCACGTCGCTCGTCGTGGTCAAAGACAGAGGTCACCCTTTGGCAAGCGCACTCACCTTCGAACTGCTAAGGAATGGAAACTATCATCGCCATTGAGAAAGGATTCAGCATCTCTTATTCCCCATTGTGCCGATGACAGGTCTCTATGCTCGAGCCACCCAGTATTGTACCTCCAGCTATGCTCTTCCCGGAACGGCGCGTAGGCGTTTATCAAGCTTTCATCTAAGAGGGTTAAGTAGTTAATGTGCCTATCGGTTAAAATAACATCATTAGCATACCGTTGCGTGCGGCCGCCTAATATATTCTTCGTGTGCTCTGAAAACGCCTTGTTACTAGCCTTGATGAGCTTTTCCCGGACGAAGGGGTTTTTACGAACGGCGGTATTATCCAATTTTTTCAGATCCTTTGTCACGGCATTGAATAGATCAACTTCATGATCTAAGAGGTCCAGAGCGATATCGACTCCCTGCACCTTCTCATTCTCCCGCATTGCGTTCCTATAGGATTTTACTTGATGCGATGTGTTGCCAATACCAAATTGCCCTTTCGCGGTGACCCTCCCAGAACGAGGGGTGTTCCCAGTCCGCCCAATCGGCACCCCGGCTGTGCCCTGGGGGTCGCCGTAGTTAACAGGGTCGCCATTACAATAGGCATACGCGTTCAGTCCACCGAGCCCAAACGGGCTCAGGCTATCGGGGCTGGAGAATCGCATTAACCCAGGAAAGAATGCCCGATAGCCCTGGCCTAAGTGGTAGCAATTGGCGTGAATATCAAACGGAACACCATTGAAACCAGTGGCGATGGCCGCGTCGCCGATCCCCCCCCTGTGGCCATAGGGGGTAAAGCATATCGGCTGAGGGCTTTGAGTGTGTGGCGTTGATGGGGGCATTCATGACTCCTTTGCTTCGCGCAGTTGTCGGCTTGCTTCTTGAAAGTGCTGTGATTTCGCCTCGGTCTATGTACGGCCAAGCCAAGCCGCTTTTAGTAGGGTAATCACGGGAAGCATGCTCTAAAGTAGAGCACCTGTGCTACTGGCAGAAATGTCAGTTGTATTGAACTCTGTGTAAATCCTAGGCTAATGGATTTAATAGCTTTCGCGACTCAGTGATCCAGTAACGGTCAGTCCTAGCGGCGAGCACAGTTAAACCGCGTCAACATGAATGATGTGCTGGGCTGTCCGGCCCCTATTTCGCGGTTAAACGTGCACACAATGATCGCGCTCGACCCAGGCCACCGCGGACGCTATCGACCCGGCCGGCTGGATGCATTCGGGTGACTTGGCGGTGATGGACGAGCAGGGCTATGTGCGCATCGTCGGGCGCAACAAGGACATGATCATTCGCGGCGGCGAGAACATTTACCCGCGTGAGCTGGAAGAGTTTTTCTACACCCACCCGGCGGTGGCCGATGCGCAGGTGATCGGCATTCCGTGCAGCCGCTATGGCGAAGAGATCGTCGCCTGGATCAAGCTGCACCCGGGGCACAGCGCCACGGCCGAGGAGCTGCAGGGCTGGTGCAAGGCGCGCATTGCCCACTTCAAGGTGCCGCGGTATATCCGCTTCGTCGACGAGTACCCGATGACGGTGACGGGGAAGGTGCAAAAGTTCCGGATGCGTGAGATCAGTGTGGCGGAGATTGCGGCTGCATCTGCGGGTTGATGTGCTGGCGCGGCCGGCCTCTTCGCGGGTAAACCCGCTCCTACACCGACCGCGCCGCATTCAAGGCCGGCACGGTCCCTCGTAGGAGCGGGTTTACCCGCGAAGAGGCCGGCCCGATCAATGCAAGATCTTCACCTTGCCAAGCACCTGGTCATCCTCAACCTCTCAACGGAGCAGTGGAGATCGCTGTTCATGCCGGTGCCGTGGTCTACCCTTAAGCCTTCACCGGTGGCTCCTGGCTCGGCGGGTCGCCCACTGTCGGCGGCACGGTCGGCTTGATCGGCAGCTCGTCCGGGTCTTCTTCCGGTACGGGTGGCGGCAAGCTTGGGTCGTCGATGTTGGGATCGGGGGTTTCCGGTGGAATGGGAATGTTCATGGCCTGACCTCGCGTGGGTGGGTGAAGAGGTGCTGTAGGCTCTGACCGCTGGCAGCTGCCGTTCGCTCAATTATTTTGAACCCCCCGCCTGTGCCCGGCTCTGAACCCTTACCGCCACCAGCCTGAGGGAGCAAGGTCGATGTCACGAAACGAGCCCTTTGAAAGCGTGCCCATGGCGAACGATCACCCGGACCAGGCCATTAGCCTGGCCCAGGCGCTGTTGGCGCCACGCATCGTGATCGAAGACACCCAACCTGTGCTCGACGCTGGCAGCTTCGCCGCCAAGGCCGTCAGCGGCCAGCCCGTGACAGTCAGCACCAAGGCCTACAGCGACGGCCACGACCGCCTGGCGGTGATGCTCAACTGGCGCCAGGCGCACAGCAGGCGCTGGCATTGCGTGTCGATGCAGGCGGCGGGCAACGACCTGTGGCTGGCCGAATTCACCCCCACCGAGCTGGGCCCGCACTTGTTCAGTATCGAGGCCTGGATCGACCCGTTTGCCACCTATTGCCACGACCTGGAGAAGAAGTACCACGCCGGCGTCGAGGTAAAACTGGAATTGGAAGAAGGCCGTTTGATGCTGGGCAAAGGCATCGAGCTGTGCAGCGGCGCCCTGCGCGAAGAGCTCGAGGCCGTGCAACACCGCCTGGCCACCCTCAGTACCGATGACCAGGTAGCCGTCTTTCTCGACCCGACCACCGCCCGCCTGATGGGCGAAGCCGAACACCGCAGCTACCTGACCCGCAGCCCTGAGTTTCCCCTTGATGTCGACCGCCCGGCCGCCCTGTTCGCCAGCTGGTACGAGCTGTTCCCGCGCTCGATGACCGACGACCCGCAGCGCCACGGCACCTTCAACGACGTGCACGAACGGCTGCCGATGATCCGCGACATGGGCTTCGACGTCCTGTACTTCCCGCCCATCCACCCCATCGGCATGCAACATCGCAAGGGCCGCAACAACGCCCTCAAGGCCGAGCCGGGCGACCCGGGCAGCCCTTATGCCATCGGCAGCCCGGAAGGCGGCCACGAGGCTATTCACCCGCAACTGGGCAGCCGCGATGACTTCCGCCGTCTGGTGGCGGCGGCGGCGGAACACGGCCTGGAAATTGCCCTCGATTTCGCCATCCAGTGCTCCCAGGACCACCCCTGGCTCAAGGAGCACCCGGGCTGGTTCAGCTGGCGCCCGGACGGCACCATCCGCTACGCTGAAAACCCGCCGAAAAAGTACCAGGACATCGTCAACGTCGATTTCTATGCGCCGGAGGCCGTGCCCTCGCTGTGGCTGGCCCTGCGCGATGTGGTGGTCGGCTGGGTCGAGGAGGGCGTAAAGACGTTCCGCGTCGACAACCCGCACACCAAGCCGCTGCCGTTCTGGCAATGGCTCATCGCCAATGTGCGCAGCCAGCACCCCGACGTCATCTTCCTTGCCGAAGCCTTTACCAAACCGGCGATGATGGCGCGCCTGGGCAAGGTCGGCTACGCACAGAGCTATACCTACTTCACCTGGCGCAACCACAAGCAGGAGCTGCGCGAATATTTCGAGCAGCTCAACCAGCCGCCGTGGAGCCAGTGCTACCGGCCCAACTTCTTCGTCAACACGCCGGACATCAACCCGTTCTTCCTGCACACCTCCGGCCGCGCAGGTTTCCTTATCCGTGCCGCGCTGGCGACCATGGGCTCAGGCTTGTGGGGCATGTATTCGGGCTTCGAGCTGTGCGAGGGCACGCCGTTGCCGGGCAAGGAGGAGTACCTGGATTCGGAGAAGTACGAAATCCGCCCACGCGACTTCACCCAGCCCGGCAACATCATCGCCGAGATCGCCCAGCTCAACCGCATCCGCCGGCAGAACCGCGCCTTGCAAACCCACCTGGGTGTGGCCTTCTTCAATTGCTGGAACGACAACATCCTGTACTTCGCCAAGCGTACGCCCGAGCGTGACAACTACATCCTGGTGGCCGTCAGCCTCGACCCGCACAACGCCCAGGAGGCGCATTTCGAGTTGCCACTGTGGGAGCTGGGGCTGGACGACAACGCCGAAACCCAGGGTGAAGACCTGATGAACGGCCACCGCTGGTCGTGGTACGGCAAGACCCAATGGATGCGCATAGAGCCCTGGCACCTGCCGTTCGGCATCTGGCGCATCGAGAAAGCCCGTTAACAAGGCTCAGACTGTGCCCCTGTAGGAGCGGGTTTACCCGCGAAGATGACACCGCGGTGCCGCGGTGCATGGCACCGGCTTCGCCGGTGTTCGCGGGTAAACCCGCTCCTACGGGGGATCGAGCAAGCTCGGATGTCTGTGCATGCAATTGAAAGGAGTCGCACATGGCCAAGCGTTCCCGCCCGGCAGCCTTCATCGACGACCCGCTTTGGTACAAGGACGCTGTCATCTATCAGCTGCACATCAAGTCATTCTTCGACTCGAACAACGATGGCATCGGTGATTTCGCCGGCCTGATCAGCAAGCTCGACTATATCGCCGAGCTGGGCGTCAACACCCTGTGGCTGCTGCCGTTCTATCCCTCGCCACGCCGTGACGACGGCTACGACATCGCCGAATACAAGGCCGTGCACCCGGACTACGGCAGCATGGCCGACGCCCGCCGTTTCATCGCCGAGGCCCACAAGCGCGGCCTGCGGGTGATCACCGAGCTGGTCATCAACCACACCAGCGACCAGCACCCGTGGTTCCAGCGCGCCCGCCACGCCAAGCGCGGCAGCAAGGCGCGTGAGTTCTACGTGTGGTCGGACGATGACCAGAAGTATGACGGTACGCGCATCATCTTCCTCGACACCGAAAAGTCCAACTGGACCTGGGACCCGGTCGCCGGCCAGTACTTCTGGCACCGGTTCTATTCCCACCAGCCGGACCTCAATTTCGACAACCCGCAGGTGCTCAAGGCGGTGATCGGCGTCATGCGCTTCTGGCTCGACCTGGGTGTAGATGGCCTGCGGTTGGACGCGATCCCTTACCTGATCGAGCGCGACGGCACCAACAACGAAAACCTCGCCGAAACCCACGACGTGCTCAAGGCGATCCGCGCCGAGATCGACGCCAACTACCCCGATCGCATGCTGCTGGCCGAAGCCAACCAGTGGCCGGAAGACACGCGCCCGTACTTCGGCGAAGGCGACGGCGACGAGTGCCATATGGCTTTCCACTTTCCGTTGATGCCGCGCATGTACATGGCCCTGGCCATGGAAGACCGCTTCCCGATCACCGATATCCTGCGCCAGACCCCGGAAATCCCGGCCAACTGCCAGTGGGCGATCTTTTTGCGCAACCATGATGAACTGACCCTGGAAATGGTCACCGACCGCGAGCGCGACTACCTGTGGAACTACTACGCCGAAGACCGCCGCGCGCGCATCAACCTGGGCATTCGCCGGCGCCTGGCGCCCCTGCTGCAGCGTGACCGTCGGCGCATAGAGCTGCTGACCAGTCTGCTATTGTCGATGCCGGGTACGCCAACCCTGTATTACGGCGACGAACTGGGTATGGGCGACAATATCTATCTGGGTGACCGCGATGGTGTTCGCACACCCATGCAGTGGTCGCCAGACCGCAACGGCGGTTTTTCTCGCGCCGACCCGCAGCGCCTGGTGCTGCCGCCGATCATGGACCCGCTCTACGGTTACCAGACCGTCAACGTCGAGGCGCAAAGCCACGACCCGCATTCGCTGCTGAACTGGACCCGGCGCATGCTGGCGGTGCGCAAGCAGCAGAAGGCCTTTGGCCGCGGCAGCCTGCGTACCCTCACGCCCAGCAACCGGCGCATCCTTGCCTATATCCGCGAGTACACCGACGCCGACGGCAATACCGAGGTCATCCTCTGCGTGGCCAACGTGTCCCGCGCCGCCCAGGCTGCCGAACTCGAATTGTCACAATACGCCGACAAAGTACCGGTGGAGATGCTGGGCGGCAGCGCGTTCCCGCCAATCGGCCAACTGCCGTTTCTGCTGACCTTGCCACCTTATGCCTTCTACTGGTTCCTGCTGGCCAGCCGCGATCGCATGCCCAGCTGGCACATCCAGGCCACCGAGGGGTTACCCGAATTGACCACATTGGTACTGCGCAAGCGCATGGAAGAACTGCTGCAAGCCCCCGCAAGCGATACGCTGCAAAGCACCATCCTGCCGCAATACCTGCCCAAACGCCGCTGGTTCGCCGGCAAGGAAGGGCCGATCGACGCCGTGCGCCTGTGTTACGGCGTGCGTTTCGGCACCGCCAACACGCCGGTGCTGCTCAGCGAAATCGAAGTACTCAGCGACGGCACGGCTACCCGCTACCAGCTGCCGTTCGGCCTGCTGCGTGAGGAACAGATCCACACCGCACTGCCGCAGCAGCTGGCGTTGTCGCGGGTGCGCCGTACCCACCAGGTTGGCTTGATCACAGACGCCTTCGTCCTCGAGCCGTTCATTCACGCTGTGATGCAAGCCTGCCAGGATGGCCTGCGTCTGCCGTGTGGCGACAGTGAGGGTGAATTGCGCTTTGAATGCACAGAGCAGTTGGCCGGCCTGGCGCTCGACGACGAGAGCGAAGTGCGCTACCTCAGTGCCGAGCAGTCCAACAGTTCGGTGGTCATCGGCGACCGCGTGGTGCTCAAGTTGATCCGCCGGGTCAACCCGGGCATCCATCCAGAGCTGGAAATGAGTGCCTACCTGACCGCCGCCGGCTTTGCCAATATCTCGCCGCTGCTGGCCTGGGTCAGCCGGGTGGACGAGCAACACGCGCCGCACCTGCTGATGATTGCCCAGGGTTACTTGAGCAACCAGGGCGATGCCTGGGGTTGGACCCAGAACACGCTGGAACGGGCCATCCGCGACCAGATGGAGCCCACCCGCAACGACGCCGAAGCGCACACTGACGCGTTGGCCGAACTCAGCGGCTTTGCGGCCTTGCTTGGCCAGCGTCTGGGCGAGATGCACCTGCTGCTGGCCGCCCCCACCGAAGACCCGGCCTTCCAGCCGCGCCCCAGCGATGCGCGGGACAGCGAGCGCTGGCGTGCACAGATCAGCACCGAACTGACCCACGCCCTCGACCTGCTGGCGCAGCATCGCGACACGCTGGACAGCGACAGCCAGTCCTTGGTCGACGACCTGCAGCAACAGCGTGACGGCCTGGCCCAGCACATCGACACCCTGAGCAAGCAGGCTCAGGGTGGCCTGCTGATGCGTGTGCACGGCGACCTGCACCTGGGCCAGGTGCTCGTGGTGCAGGGTGATGCCTACCTCATCGATTTTGAAGGTGAACCCGCCCGGCCCCTTGAAGAGCGCCGGGCAAAACACAGCCCCTACAAGGATGTCAGCGGCGTGCTGCGTTCCTTCGACTATGCTGCTGCGATGATCTTGCGCAGCGCGTCTGCGGTGGACCTTTCCGAGCCGGCGCGGCAAGCCCGGCAGCGGGTTGCCCGGCAGTACCTGCACCAGTCCCGGCATGCCTTTGTCGAAGCCTATGGGCTGGCCACCGCCGCCATGCCTCACGCCTGGCAGCACGCCGAGGGCGAGCGCGCGGCGCTGGAACTGTTCTGCCTGGAAAAAGCCGCCTACGAGATTACATACGAAGCCGAAAACCGTCCGAGCTGGCTGGCCGTGCCTTTGCATGGTCTGCATGGACTGATCAGTACCTGGGGAGAGTCAGAATGAACGTTACAACGCGTGAAAACGGTGGCCTTCGGCAACGGGACCTCGACGCCCTGGCCCGCGCCGAACACGCCGATCCTTTTGCGGTACTCGGCCCCCACGGCGACGGCGCAGGCGGGCAGGTGGTCCGCGCCTTTCTGCCCAATGCCCTGAAAGTGCGCGTTCAGGCCCGGGATGACGGGCGGGTCCTTGCCGAAATGGAGCAGGGCAGCCTGCCTGGGTTGTTCAGTGCGCACCTCGATGAGGCACAGCCCTACCAGTTTCATATCGTCTGGGCCGGTGGCGAACAGGTTACCGAAGACCCCTACAGCTTCGGCCCGCAACTGGGTGACATGGACCTTCACTTGTTCGCGGAAGGCAATCACCGCGATTTGTCCGGGCGCTTCGGTGCCCAGCCGACTCAGGTCGATGGCATCGACGGCGTGTGTTTCTCGGTCTGGGCGCCGAATGCCCGGCGGGTGTCGGTGGTGGGTGATTTCAACAACTGGGATGGCCGCCGCCACCCCATGCGCCTGCGGCATGGCGCGGGGGTGTGGGAGCTGTTCATTCCGCGCCTGGGCGTGGGCGAAACCTACAAGTTCGAAGTGCTTGGCAAGGACGGCATACTGCCGCTGAAGGCCGATCCGCTGGCCCGTGCCACCGAGCTGCCGCCGAGCACGGCGTCCAAGGTAGCCGGTGAACTCAGCCACGCCTGGCAGGATCATGACTGGATGGCGCAACGCGCCCAGCGCCATGCCTACAACGCGCCGTTGTCGATCTACGAGCTGCACCCAGGGTCATGGCGCTGCGAGCTGGACGAAGCGGGCGAAGTCGGGCGTTTCTACAACTGGCGCGAGCTGGCCGAACGGCTGGTGCCCTATGTGCAGGAACTAGGCTTTACCCACATCGAACTGCTGCCGATCATGGAACACCCGTTCGGCGGCTCCTGGGGCTATCAACCACTGTCGATGTTCGCGCCCACCTCGCGCTATGGCAGTGCCGAGGATTTCGCCGCGTTCATCGACGCCTGCCACCAGGGAGGCATTGGTGTGCTGCTGGACTGGGTGCCGGCGCATTTTCCCACCGACGAACATGGCCTGGCGCGCTTCGATGGCACTGCGCTGTACGAATACGATAACCCCCTGGAGGGCTACCACCAGGACTGGAACACGCTGATCTACAACCTCGGCCGCAATGAAGTGCGCGGCTTCATGATGGCTTCGGCGCTGCACTGGTTGAAGCATTTCCACATCGACGGCCTGCGCGTCGATGCGGTGGCCTCGATGCTGTACCGCGACTACTCGCGCAAGGCTGGCGAATGGGTACCCAACCGTCACGGCGGGCGCGAGAACCTGGAAGCCATCGACTTCATCCGCCACCTTAACGGCGTCGCTGCCCACGAGGCCCCGGGTGCGCTGATCATCGCCGAAGAGTCCACCGCCTGGCCTGGGGTCAGCCAGCCTACCCAACAGGGCGGCCTGGGTTTTGCCTACAAGTGGAACATGGGCTGGATGCACGACACCCTGCACTACATCCAGAACGACCCGGTGCACCGCACCTACCACCACAACGAGATGAGTTTCGGGCTGATCTATGCCTATTCCGAGCACTTCATCCTGCCCATTTCCCATGATGAGGTGGTGCACGGCAAGCATTCGCTGATCGACAAGATGCCCGGCGACCGCTGGCAGAAGTTCGCCAACCTGCGCGCCTACCTCACCTTCATGTGGGCACACCCGGGCAAGAAGCTGCTGTTCATGGGTTGCGAGTTCGGCCAGTGGCGTGAGTGGAACCACGACAGCGAACTGGACTGGTACCTGCTGCAGTATCCCGAGCACCAGGGCGTGCAGCGCCTGGTGGGTGACCTCAACCGCCTGTACCGCGAAATGCCGGCGCTGCACGAGCAGGATTGCCAGCCGCAGGGCTTCCAGTGGCTGATCGGTGACGACGCGCAAAACAGCGTGTACGCCTGGCTGCGCTGGAGCAGCAGCGGCGAGCCGGTGCTGGTGGTGGCCAACTTCACCCCGGTACCGCGTGAGGGTTACCGCATTGGCGTGCCGTTCGGCGAGCGTTGGCAGGAGCTGCTGAACAGCGATGCCGAGCTGTATGCCGGGTCGAACGTGGGTAATCTGGGGGCGGTGGCCAGTGAGGCAGTGGCCAGCCACGGGCAGCCATTATCGCTGGCCCTGAACCTGCCGCCGCTGGGGGTGTTGATCATGAAGCCCGCCTGACCGGTTGACCGCACTGGCCCTTTCGCCTGTAGGAGCGGGTTTACCCGCGAATCCGGTAGCGGCGGCAACCGTGAATGGCCTTTGGAAATTAGCCGGCAGGCCCGGCCCTTTCGCGGGTGAACCCGCTCCTACAACGGCCTGTGCCGAGCCACCGATGCGTGTGGCCCCAATCAGTGTGTAGGAGCGGGTTTACCCGCGAAGAGGCCGGCCCTGCCTACCACCGCATCCGCACCCCAAGGCTGCCAATCAACCCGTTCAGGTCATTGTCATCCACATCGCTGCTGTAATCGGCGCTGACGAACATGGCCACCGAAGGCGTCACCCGCGCCACCAACCCCAACCCTAACTCCACGGTAGTCGAGTAGCGCGAGCTGGAAATCTTGTCGACCTGGTCCAGCTTCACCTCATCGGCATTGCTGAAGTCATACCACACGTTGGTCCGCACATAGGGTTCGATGGGCATGCCGCGCACTTCGTAGCGCCCGGACAACTTGGCACCGACCCGGCCGCTCCAGCTCGGCTGGCTGTCGAAGGCTTGCAAGGTCTCCTCCTGCACCTGGTTGCCAGGGAAGAACTGCTGGTTGATCAACTGTGCCTGGGGTTCGATGACCCAGTTGCCACCCAGGCGGATCGGGTAACCGCCCTCTACCGAGAAGGTCATTGCATGGCCACTGTCGTCCAGGCGCTGGCCGTTTTCGCCACGGCCCATCACGTCGATCCGCGAGCCCATGGCCACGGCATCCAGGTGCCAACCCTGTTCGTGGGTCATGCTCCAGTACACCCCCAGGCTTTCACCGCTCAAGTTCACCGCTTTGCGCTGCTTGTCGCCCAGCAGAGGGCGCGCGCCTTTGAAGCTGCTTTGCAGGTTGTTGTGCCCCACGAAAATCCCTGCGCGGTGCACATCGCCCGCTGCAGTTTCACGCACGAACAGGTCCGGGCCGATCATCAGTTGCTGGCTGGGCGCCTCCAGCTGTGCTGGGGGCAGCGCGCGACCGCGCGCACGGGTGGGGAAGAACTGCGCCCATTGACTGGCAATCAGGTCGGGTGGCGCCTGCCGGTGGCGTTCGCTCATTTGCTGCGAAAACGCATTGAGGGTTTCGAGACTCAACCCACTGGCACTGAGCGGGTCGAGCGACAGTTGCGCCGCCACGGGTTGCTGCAGAAAGCCGGGGGAGGTGGGGTCACCCTGCAGTTCGTACGCGATCGTTTCCACCGGGGTTGCCAGAAGCAGCGACGTGGAAACCGCGTAGAAAATGCTGTCGAAGCGCAAGGGGTTCGAGGTGCTTTTCATGGCGGATCTCCTTTGTTTTGGTGGTGCAGCCCGAGAAAACTGGCCTGTTGTCACGAGCTGTACGGCAAAAACAGTGGGCGACCCAAACCAGTACGCCAGTTATCGCAAGCGCGCACGAAGGCGCGAGCTAGAGGCCCGGCGCAAGTTTTTTACAGCTTGGTATCGTTCAGCTAAGGAGAGGTCACCGCTTGCGTCAAGAAAGCGTGAAGGAAGTGTTCAAGGTATGTCGTAACGCTCAACCTGTTGTTTTATTGGTAAAAACAGCAGGGTATAGCGGGGATCGCTATTTGCCGTGCCGTGGCTATGAAGAATGATTGCTAAAGGCGCACTTCCACTGCCAGCGGCAGATGATCTGACAGGTGCGACCAAGGTTTGTGCCCCAGAATCCGCGGCCCATGGCTTTCGGCATTACGCAGGTAAATGCGGTCCAGTCGCAGCAGTGGCAGGCGGGCAGGATAGGTGCGGGCGAGGTGGCCGTGGTGGCGTTCGAAGGCTTCGTGCAAGTCGCGTTGCAGGCCAAGGGTGCGGTTGCCGTGGCTTTTCCAGTCGTTGAAGTCGCCGGCGATGATCACCGGGGCGTTGGCCGGCAGGGCGTCCAGCAGTTTACGCAGCAACTGCAGCTGCTTTTGCCGATGGCTTTCCAGCAGCGACAGGTGCACGCAGACCGCATGCACCTGGCCTTGCCCCGGCACCTCCAGCACGCAGTGCAACAGGCCGCGGCGTTCGGGGCCGGTGATCGACACGTCCAGGTTGCGGTGCTCGACGATCGGGTATTTGGACAGCAGCGCATTGCCGTGGTGGCCGTCAGGGTAGACTGCATTGCGGCCGTAGGCAAAGTCGCTCCACATGCTGTCGGCGAGGAATTCGTACTGCGAGGTCTGTGGCCAGCCGGGGTAGCGCGCGGCGTGGCGGTCGTGGCTGCCGAGCACTTCCTGAAGGAAGACAATGTCGGCCTGGGTGCTGCGCACGGCCTCGCGCAGCTCTGGCAAGATAAAGCGCCGGTTGAAGGCGGTGAAGCCCTTGTGGGTGTTCACCGTCAGTACCCGCAGGCGTTTCACGGCTGGGGCCTGGCTGACGCTGGCGAAACCATTACTGCCGGCTTCGAGGCTCACAAATCCTCCTGAAGTTAACCCTGCCTTACTGTCGCCGCTAAAACCTGTGGCAGCGGGCAAACCCGCTCTCACAGGTATGGCGTAGCGATCAAAACGTAAGACCTGCCTGGGTTATCACGGTTCACTCCTCGTCGCGCTGCAACACCATCAGCAGCATCGACCGGCCCTTCACCTCGAAGGTACTGTCGAACTGCAGGTGCTGCCCCTTGCGCAACTCCGGCCGGTCGGTATCGACCAGGCAGCTCCAGTAATCGCCTTCGGGCACGGCCGGCAGCTTGAATGGCACCACGTCATGGTGGGCATTGACGATCAGCAGCACGGTGGCCTCGGCACCCGGCCGGGCGATACCGCTGACCTGTGCCCGGCCATCTATCAGCATGCCCAGGCAACGCCCGTGTGGGTCTTCCCATTGCTCAACACTCATCTCGTTGCCATCGGGTGCCAGCCAGGTCACGTCCTTGACCCCAATTGCCTCATTGTAGTCACCCACCAGGAAGCGTGAGCGGCGCAGCACCGGGTAGGCCAGGCGCAGACGCGTCAGGCGCTTGACGAAGGCCAGCAGCTCCTGGCCTTCCTCGTCCAGGTCCCAGTTCACCCAGCCGATCTCGCTGTCCTGGCAGTAGGCATTGTTGTTGCCGTGCTGGGTGCGGCTGAACTCGTCGCCGGCAACGATCATTGGCGTGCCCTGGGCCAGCAGCAGGGTGGCGAAGTAGTTGCGCATCTGGCGCATGCGCAGGGCATTGATCCCCGGGTCGTCGGTCGGCCCTTCGACGCCGCAGTTCCACGACAGGTTGTTGTCCGTGCCGTCCTGGTTGTTTTCGTCGTTGTCTTCGTTGTGCTTGTGGTTGTAAGACACCAGGTCGCGCAGGGTGAAACCGTCGTGGGCGGTGATGAAGTTGACCGAGGAATAGGGCCGGCGCCCGCGGTTGTTGAACATGTCGCCCGAGGCGGTCAAGCGGGCGGCAAAATCGGCCAACTGGCCTTCGTCGCCTTTCCAGAAGGCGCGTGCGGTATCACGGAAGCGGTCGTTCCATTCCGCCCAGCCCGGGGCGAAGTTGCCCACCTGGTAGCCGCCGGGGCCGCAATCCCATGGTTCGGCAATCAGCTTGACCTGGCTCAGCATCGGGTCCTGGCGGCAGGCGACCAGGAAGCCATGACGCTCGCTGTAGCCATCGTGGTAACGGCCAAGGATGGTCGCCAGGTCAAAGCGAAAGCCATCCACGTGCATTTCGCCGGCCCAGTAGCGAAGCGAGTCGGTGACCAACTGCAGGACGCAGGGGTGGCTCAGGTCCAGGGTGTTGCCGGTGCCGGAGTCGTTGATGTAGAAGCGCTTGTCGTCCGGCATCAGGCGGTAGTACGAGGCGTTGTCGATGCCGCGCATCGACAGGGTCGGGCCGCGCTCGTTGCCTTCGGCGGTGTGGTTGTAGACCACGTCCAGGATCACCTCGAGCCCAGCGTCGTGCAGGTGCGCGACCATCTCCTTGAACTCGGCGATCTTGCCGCTGGCCAGGTAGCGCGGGTGCGGGGCGAAAAACGCGATGCTGTTGTAGCCCCAGTAGTTGTTCAGCCCTTTGTCCAGCAGGTGCTGGTCGTTGACGAAGGCGTGAATCGGCAGCAGCTCGATGCTCGACACGCCAAGGTCCTTGATGTGCTTGAGCAACTCGTCGTTGGCCAGGCCGGCGAAGGTGCCGCGCAGTTCTTCAGGCACAGCCGGGTGGCGCATGCTGATGCCGCGGGCATGCGCTTCATAAATGATCGTGCGCTCCCATGGGATCTGCACGCGCTGGTCGCGGCCCCAGGTGAACGCTGGGTCGATGACCTTGCATTTGGGCACGAAAGGCGCGCTGTCGCGCTCGTCGAACGACAGGTCACCGTCCGGGTGGCCGATGGTGTAGCCGAACAGGGCCTCGGACCATTTCAGGCTGCCGACCAGTTGCTTGGCATACGGGTCGATCAGCAGTTTGTTGGGGTTGAAGCGGTGGCCGTTTTCCGGCTCGTAGGGGCCGTACACCCGGTAGCCATAGACCAGGCCGGGGTGAGCGTCGGGGAGGTAGCCATGGTAGATCTCATCGGTGTATTCGGGCAGCTCTATGCGCTCGATTTCCTGCTCGCCAGTGGAGTCGAACAGGCACAGCTCGACCTTGGTGGCGTTGGCCGAGAAGAGGGCGAAGTTGACCCCAAGGCCATCCCAGGTGGCGCCGAGGGGGAAGGGCATGCCTTCGCGGATGCGCGATGGTGCGACCGAGCGGGTTTTCTTTGGGGTGCGGGGGCTCATGACGATCCTCGAGTGGCCGTGATGGAAGGGGAATTGTGCTGTCCTGCATTGGCCACTTCGCGGGTAAACCCGCTCCTACATGCGCCTGTGATGAACCTGTAGGAGCGGGTTTACCCGCGAAGAGGCGCGGACAGGCTTAACCGGCAGTAGGCTTTTTCACCGCCCGGGGCTTTTTCACCGCAGCGGGTTTAACCCCCGGCAGGGCAGCCGCCTTGGGTTCTGCAGGCGCCTTCGGTTTGGCCGCTGCTTTCTTGCGCGGGGCTGCCTTGGGCGCCAGTGCTTCGGCCTCGGCCAGCTTGCGGGCCATTTCCCAGTGGCGTTCTTCCTCTCCTGCGGGCTTACCTTCGGATTCCCAGATCTGGTAGGCAAATTCGCGAATACGCTTTTCATCGACACTCATCATGACGCTCCTGATGCTCAAGATTGTTGTATCAACACGTTGACCGGAAACTCCGCCAGCACGGCGCTCAACGGCAACTCCTTTGAAGAGCTGACCGCCGCACAGGCGAAAAGTCCCGTCGAGTTGGCAGGTGACAAGGCAAACGGCAATACCAGCCGGGTGTCGTCCCAGTTCTGCGCCGGGATCAACGGTGTAGCGGCACCTCCGAGCAGGCTGCTGGCCAGGCGCGGGGCGACGACGATGGCGTGCTCGCCTTCCCCCAGGCGAGCAAAGGCAATGACCTTGTCAGCGTGCCGGCCCTGTACGGTCAGTGGCAGGTAGGCACCGCGGCGGAACAGCTCGGCGTGGGCCTGGCGGCAGTCCAGCACCCGGGCGATCAAGGCCTGTTTGACGCGGCCGTCGCGCCAGTGCGCCAGCAGCTCGGCTGCCGGCGTGGCGTCGTCCAGCGTGCGACGCCTCGACGCGTAGTCCACGGCGCGGCGGTTGTCCGGGTCGACCTGGCTGAAGTCCCAGTATTCGTTGCCCTGGTAGAGGTCGGGCACACCGGGTGTGGTCATGCGCAACAGGGCCTGGACCAAGCCATTGAGTGCGCCGGGGCAGGCCAGCAGCTGCGCCGCGTCGGCCAGCGACTTGCGCAGTTGCTGGTTCTCGCTGTCCAGCAGCAGGCCGTCGAGGTAATGAGCACAGGCGCCTTCGTAGGCCTCGTTCGGTGCGCTCCAGCTACTGCGCAGCTTGCCCTCGCGCAGGGCCTTCTGCTGCCACTGGCGAACACGCTCGGCGTATTGGCGCAGGGCATTGTCGTCGTTCAGGTCGAGGTCCAAGGGCCAACTGCCGAGCAGGGTTTGTAGCAGCATCAACTCGTCGCCGGGGCTGGGTGCCAGCCCGTCGTCCAACTGCGCGCGCAGGGGGGCGGCCAGCTCACGCCAGTGCTCCACCCGGCTGGCCAGCCACGTGCCGCGCTCGCTGAGTACGGCCAGGCGTGCACGCGTGTCTTCGCCGCGCTTGTGGTCGTGGGTGGCGGTGGTCAGCAGGTTGTCGGGGAAATCGCGCAGGCGCCGCTGGGCCTCGTTGTGGAAATGCATGGGTGCGGCGCTGAAGCGCTCGGCGTCGAAACCCACGTCGTTGCGCGACAGCAGCCGCGCGCTGCGATAAAAGGCGGTGTCTTCCACGGCTTTGGCGGCGCTGGGGGCAGTGAGCTGCTGGAAGCGCACGCAGGCGTGGCGCAGTTGCTTGCGGGCGCGCCCGGGTGGCAGGTGCCGCCAGGCTTGCCCGCCCAGCCACCGTTCAAGTTGGTCCAGTAGCGGCCAGTCAGCTTCGGCAAGGTCTTGCCGGGCGTTGGTCAGGGCCTGCTGGAAGAACGCTTCGTCCTGCGCCGGGCGCCCGCAGGCATTGAAGTAGGTTCGGTAAACCGGGTAATGCGCCACCAACGCCTGCAAGGCCCGGCGAATCGCGCCCAGGGTCAGGTCACGGGTCATCAGGTCGTTGCGCGCCACCTGCAACAGTGCCTGGGCCACCGACTCGCAGTCACCGGCCAGGCTGGCGTTGAGCACCAGGTGACGGGCCTGGCGCACTTCTTCGGTGAACGCCGGGCGCTCGCTGACGTTGCTCCACAGTTCGCTCAGCGGCGCTTCGCCGGCCGGATCATGCTGCAGCAGCGACACCTGGTTCATGAACTCGTAGCCGGTGGTGCCGTCGGTAAGCCAGTCGCGGTGCAGGTGCTCGTCGGCACCCAGGATCTTTTCCACGTACAGGGGGAAGTGCTCCAGCCCTGCATTCAGCGGCCGCCGCGCCAGCAGGCCATCAACCCGCCGGCGCAGTTTGCGGCAATAGCCACGCGGGTCGGCAAGGCCGTCGATATGGTCGATGCGCAGGCCGTCCACCAGGCCACGTTCGATCAGTTCGAACAGCTTGGCATGGGTGGCTTCGAACACCACGGCGCGCTCCACGCGCAGGCCGCCCAGCTCGTTGATGTCGAAGAAGCGCCGCCAGTTGATGTCGTCGGCGGCGGTGCGCCAGCTGGCCAGGCGGTAGGTCTGGCGCTCCAGCAGCAGGTGCAGGCGCTTGAAACCGGCCTCGCTGCGGCTGTCGAAGGCCACCAGGGCCGATTCGAGGTCGGCACCTTCGCGCACCAGGCGTGCCAGTTCGGCTTGTAGCGGCAGGCTATCGGCCAGCGGGGTGGCCGAGTCGCCCAAAGCAGTGAAGCGTTCGGCCAGAGCCTTTAGCGCAGGCTCTGGGCTGAGCGCGAGAATCCAACCGTAATCGACCGGGCAGATCGGGAAACGATGCGCGTAATGGGCCACTTGCAGCAGCCCCTGCTGTTTGTCGAACTGCAGCGGTATCTCACCCTTCTTGAGCGCCACGCCGTAGTCGCTGCCGAGGAACGGCAACAGCAGTTGCCCGGCCAGCAGTGGGTCGCTGGAGTGCCACTGGATGTCGAAGAACGCTGCATACGGGCTGCGCCGTCCCCAGGCCAGCAGGCTTTGCCACCAGGGGTTGTCGGCACCGCCCACGGCCATGTGGTTGGACACCGTGTCGAGGATCAGCCCCATGCCATGCTGGCGCAGGGCGGCGACCAGGCGCTCCAGCGCGGCCTCGCCGCCCAGCTCCGGGTTGACGCAGGTAGGATCGACCACGTCGTAGCCATGGCGCGAGCCAGCGCGGGCCTTGAGGATGGGCGAGGCATACAGGTGGCTGATGCCCAGCTGGGCGAAATACGGCACCAGCGGTACAGCGTGATCGAGGGTGAAGTCGCTGTGAAATTGCAGGCGCAGGGTCGCGGTCAGTGGCTTCATCGGTCACGCTCCCACGCCTGTTCGCGGGCCTGGGCCAGCAGCTCCAGGCGCCGTGCGGCGTCCTCATCGTCGAGCAGTTCGCGTACTGGAAGGGTAAAGCGCCGCCGCCAGTTGGGATGGCCATTGGTGGTGCCCGGCAGGTTGGGTTGCTCGTCGCAGCCCAGCAGGTCTTCCAGCGGTACCAGCACCAGCGGCGCACGGGTATGGCCAACGAAGCGGATGGCCGCATCGATCAGCGCGTCGTTGTCCTTCAGTTCGCCGTAGTTGGCCTCCAGGATGCGGCGCAGGCCGTCGCGTTCTTTCTGACGCTCGTGTCGCCAGTGCAATTCGGCAGCAGCATCAATCAGTTGCAAGCGGTGTCTCCAGTCGATGTCGCGGCTTGCCAGCCAGCCGGCCAGTGGCGCCAGGTCGTGGGTG
The DNA here is from genome assembly GCF_020911845.1 of Pseudomonas sp. CIP-10. Lineage (NCBI taxonomy): Bacteria > Pseudomonadati > Pseudomonadota > Gammaproteobacteria > Pseudomonadales > Pseudomonadaceae > Pseudomonas > Pseudomonas sp. CIP-10. The sequence goes on from NZ_CP087160.1 coordinate 2,038,333, forward strand.
CCGGTTGTGGCCAGGGCGTTGTCTGGCCAGTCGAGAATAGGCTTGAACTGGCCCGGCTGGGTCTGCTCGAACGGCAGCACGCGCATGCCCAGCACCGCCTTCTCGGCCAGCTTTTCACGCAGGCTGTCGGGCACGGTGCCCAGGTCTTCGCCGAGGATGATCGCCTGGTGACGCACCGACTCCAGCGCCAGCAGGCGCAACAGGTCGTCTAACGGGTAGTCGAGGTAGGCGCCTTCGCTGGGTTTGGCCCCCTGTGGGATCAGCCATAGCCGGCGCAGGCCCATCACATGGTCGATGCGCAGGCCGCCAGCGTGGGCGAGGTTGGCCCGCAGCATCTCGATGAAGGCGCGATAGCCATTGCGCTTGAGGCCTTCGGGCGAGAAGGCGCAAATGCCCCAGTCTTGCCCGACTTGGTTGAGGATGTCGGGCGGCGCACCCACGCTCAGGCCGGCCAGCAGTTCGTCCTGGCGGCTCCAGGCCTGGCTGCCGGCACCGTCGGCGCCCACCGCCAGGTCGGCGATCAGGCCCACGGCCATGCCATTGCTGCGGGCCGCTTCGTGGGCACGTTGCAGGCCACGTTCGGTCAGCCACTGGCAGAACGCGTGGAACTCGACCTTGGCCGGGTAGGCATTGGCTAAAGCCTCCACTTCCGGGTGGTAGGGGTCATGCCAGGCTTTGGGCCAGTTGCGCCAGTCGGCACCGAGGCCGTGCTCCACCGCCTGGGCCTGCAGCACCTCGAAGCGGCAGTGGTGCTCCAGCGTCTGGCCGCCGGCTTCGCGGAAGCTGTCAAAATCAGTGCGTAGTGGGTGGTCGCCTTGGCTGAAGCCTTGATAAAGCGCTTCAAGCAAACGCAGCCGGGCGCTGGCGGCGCGTGGCCAGTCGACCAGAGGGCGCTGCTCCAGCTCTTCGAGTTGTTGCTCCAGCCCGCAGGCTTCGATGGCCATGCGCACCTCCCGTTCACCCAGCAGGGCTGCGGGGCTGGTGTACAGGGTGTTGAGCAGCAGGCGACTGGAAGGTGAGTAGGGGCTGTAGTGTTCCTGGTCGATGGCCGACAGGGCGTGAATCGGGCTGATAGCCAAGGCATCGGCGCCGCGCTCGGCGGCCGAGCGGGCCAACTGCTCCAGCGCCAGGCAGTCGCCGAAGCCACCATCGCCGGGGCGGCGCAGGCTGTACAGCTGCACTGCCAGGCCCCAGTAGCGTGGTGGCGGCTGTTGCACCTTGTCTTCCAGGCTGTGGCAGCGTGTTGGCGCCACCGCAACGGTGAAGCGGCGGCTGTCGATTTCCACCTGGTGATAGCCGATGGGCAGCTCGCCGGGCAGGCGCGCCTGGTCATCGAGGCTGAGGGTGACCGAGGTGTGATCTTCCAGGGTGCAGTGGGCCACGCTGGCGGCACTGAAGTAGCGCGCCAGCGCTAGCGGCTGGCCTAGGTCGGCGGTCAGCAAAGGCGGCAGGTGTTCGCTGTCTTCGGCGGTTTCCACCGCACGCAGGCTGGCGGCAACGGCCGCGTCATCGCCGGCCGGGTGGCCAAGGCCTTCGAGGACGTTGCGCAGCACGTCGTCGCTGACACGCTGGGGCCTGGCATTGGCGTCAATCCAGTCGCGGTTCAGCCCGACGCTGGTTGCCAGACGGTGCAGGGCGGTTTCGCTCATGGGCGCTCCTGGGCAGGGGGAAGCAGGCTGACCACGCAGCTGTAGGCAGCCAGGTGGGTATCCGGGTGGCGGGTGTCGCTGCTGTCGAACAGCCGTGTGGATGGCGCGGGCAGTTCGACCGCCTGCGGGGTGTCGGCCAGGTTCAGGTCGATGCGCAGAGTGTTGCCGTTGCCCAGCTGCCAGCGCGCGGTCAGCGCTTTGTCAGCGTGCACCTCGGCGCCCAGCGCACGGCTGCCGGGCAAGTGCGGGATGATGTGGCGGCGGCGCAGGTCGAGCAGTTGCTGGTAAAGGCCGTGCCAGCCGGCGATCACCGCTTTGTTCTGCGGGCGTGAGGACGCGAACGTCTGTTCGGCGTTGGGGTCGGGAATGTGCTCACGCTGCTCGGGGTCGGCGAACGCGGCGAAGTGGGCGAACTCGCCACGACGGCCTTCGCGGACGGCGTCGGCCAACGCGTCATGGAAGTCGGTAAAAAACAGGAACGGCTGGCAGCTGCCGGCTTCGTCGCCCATGAACAGCAGCGGAATCATGGGGGCCAGCAGCAACAGGCCGGTGGCTGCACGCAAAGCTGGCGCGGGGCATAGGCGGGTCAGGCGCTCACCCAGCGCGCGGTTGCCGACCTGGTCGTGGTTCTGCAGGAACAACACGAAGGCACTGGGCGGCAAATGCCCGCTGGGTTCGCCGCGTGGTTTGCCATGCCGGTTGGCCTGGCCCTGGAACACGAAACCTTCGCCAAGGCACCGGGCCAGTTGGTCGATGGGGCGATGCTGGTAGTCGGCGTAGTAACCTTCGGTTTCACCAGTCAGCAGCACGTGCAGGGCATTGTGGCCGTCGTCGTTCCACTGGGCATCGTAACCCTGTTCCAGCAGGCCTGCCTGGTTGTGCTCGTTCTCCAGCACCAGCCACACGTGCCGGCCCGGTTCTACGGCGGCGCGTACCCGTTGGGCCAACTCGATCAGGAAATCGGGCTGGTCGATGGCATGCACGGCATCCAGGCGCAGGCCGTCGCAGCGGTAGTCGCACAGCCACATCAGGGCATTCTGGATAAAGTACTCGCGCACCTGCGGGCGGCGAAAATCGATGGCCGCGCCCCACGGTGTCTGCCGGTCTTCACGGAAGAACGGGCTGGCGTACTGGTGCAGGTAATTGCCGTCAGGTCCGAAGTGGTTGTACACCACATCGACCAGCACCATCAGCCCGTGGCCGTGGGCCTGATCGATCAGTGCGCACAGCTGCTCGGGGCTGCCGTAGGTGTTCTGTGGGGCGTAAGGCAGTACGCCGTCGTAGCCCCAGTTGCGTTCGCCGGGGAACTGCCCCAGCGGCATCAATTCGATCGCGCTGATGCCCAGTTCGGCCAGGCGCGGCAGTTGCCGGGCAACCCCGGCATACCCCCCGAGCAGGCCGACATGCACCTCCTGGATCACGGCCTCATGCCAAGGCCGGCCCTGCCACGGGTGCTGCCAGGCATAACCGGCCACATCCACTACCTGGCTTGGCCCCTGTACGCCGTCGGGCTGGTAGCGCGAGGCTGGGTCGGCCACCTGCAGCTCGCCGTCGATACGGTAGTGGTAACGGTCACCGGCCTTGCATGGCACTACGCCGCTGTACCAACCCTCATCATCCGGCAGCAGTTCGATGGCCGGCTGCTGCTCCAGTTCCACGCTCACGCTGCGCGCATCCGGCGCCCAGAGGGCGAAGCGCGCCGACGTGGCGTCCAGCAAGTGTGCGCCATGTCTGTGCATCTTCTGACCCCCGCTCAGTAGTGGCTCAGTTGTGTCTGCTTGACCAGGTCCTCGTACAGGCGGGCATAGGGTTCAACCGCCTGGCACCAGTTGAACGGCTGGGTCATCGACAGGCAGCGCATGGCGTTCAGCAGGTCCTTCTTGCCGTAAACATAGAAGGCGCGGCTGAGTGCCTCGCGGTAGCTCTCGACGGTGGACTCGTTGAACAGGAAGCCCGTCACGCCGCACTCGATGGTGTCGGCCAGGCCACCGGTATTGCGTGCTACCGGCAGCGAGCCGAAGCGTTGCGCGTACATCTGGCTAAGGCCGCACGGCTCATACCGAGACGGCATCAGCAGGAAATCGCTGCCGGCGAACATGCGCCGGGCATCGGTTTCATTGAAACCAATACGCACACCGATGCGGCCCGGGTGACGCAGCGCCAGCTCGCGCATGGCCTGCTCTTCTTCCGGCTCGCCGCGGCCGATGATCGCGATCTGCCCGCCTTGCTCGACGATGTAGTCGGCCACGCCCAGGGTCAGGTCCAGGCCCTTTTGATAGACCAGCCGGGACACCACGGCGAATAGTGGGCCTTCGGAATCTTCCAGGCCGAACAGCTCGCGCACCTCCTGGGTGTTACGCGCTTTGCCCTCCCAGTCATTGATGCTGAAGTTATGTTGCAGGTGCTTGTCGGTAGCCGAGTCCCAGCTTTCGTCGATGCCGTTGGGGATGCCACCGAGCAGGCCTTGCTGGGCCTTGCTGGCGAGGAAACCGTCCAGGCCGCAGCCGAATTCCGGGGTGGTGATTTCCCGGGCATAGGTGGCGCTGACTGTGGTGATGTGGCTAGAGTAGGCCAGGCCGGCCTTGAGGAACGACAGCTTGCCGTAGAACTCCATGCCTTCTTGCTGCATGGCATGTTCGGGTATCGCCAGCTCCGGGCTGCAACCGCGGCTGTACACACCTTGGTAAGCCAGGTTGTGGATGGTGAACAGCGTGGGCGTATTCAGGCCGCGCCAGTGCATGTAGGCGGGGGCCAGGCCGGCGGGCCAGTCATGCGCGTGCACCACTTCCGGCGTCCAGTGGATCTTGCCTTCGCCGGCAGCGATTTCGGCGGCAGCCAGGCCCAGGCGGGCGAAGCGGATGTGGTTGTCGGGCCAGTCGCGGCCATTGTTGGCACCATAGGGTGTGCCGTCGCGCTGGTACAGTTCGGGGCAGATCAACACATAGATGACCAGGCCGTCGGCCATGTCCATGCGCCCGATCTTGCAGGGCGGCAGGGCCGCGTGACCACCCAGTTCACCCACGATATGTATAGGGTTGTCGCTTTCCATCACCTGGCGGTAGCCGGGGATAAGTACCCGCACATCGTGCAGGTGCGCCAGGGCACGGGGCAGGGCAGCGGACACGTCACCCAGGCCGCCGGTTTTCACCAGATCAGCGATTTCCGAGGTCACGAACAGAATCTTGCGCATGTTCGGGTTTTGCTGGCGCTGGGCGCCGGGTGCCTTGCCTGTCGTGGCGAAGTCCGGGGTGAGCGGCTCGCGGTTATCCGGTTTGAAAGCGTCTACGTGAGGCTCGACAGCGGCACTGATCATACTTCTCTCCGTCCCTATGCTTGGTCGGGTGCTGGCACCCGTGGCGATGTTTCGTGCTGGTTCTCTCTAGTTTGAATCTGCTTAGTGCGTTCCATGCCCCAGGGTCGTGCGCGCAGGCACTACGCGATCAGCATTCCGGCCGAAAGCGCTTGGACTGGTTGGGGTGTGTGGGCCGAGGATCGGGAATAGCCCAATGCGTCTGGCCTACTTATGTTCATGACCTGCCGGGTTTCCTGAAAGTTCGACTTTTTTGGGGTCACTCTTCCATTGAGCAAATGGCGGGCCGAAAACTGAGTGTAGGAGAGAAAGTGCTAAAAAGGTGACCCACTGGTCACTATTGTTATGTGCGCAATAGACGCAAACGTTGGCGTTTGTGACGGGTTGCGAAAAGGGGTGGGCGAGTGTGGGGCAGAGGGGTTTCGAGCTGCGCCAAATTGTGGCTCGTTACGCGCAATGCACCGTTTGGGTGCGTAGGCGTAAGCGTGGCTTTAGGCTGCGAAGAGGCGGGTATGGGCGCAGGATTCTGCTTCAGTGCCGGCCCTTTTTGGGCACAAAGCCGCTTCGGTTGCCAGATAGGGTTCAAAGACGGTGACTGGATTCAGGATCGGGTGGGAGCCATGCAGCCCCCACAGGCGAAAAAGGAATCGATCAGAGGCTGACCGCTTTATCGCCAGCGCGCTGTTGCGCCAACAGCAGGTTCAACTGGGCAACCTGCTGACGCAGCTGGTCACGTTCGTCTTTAAGTTTACGCAGCTCATCACGGCGCACGGAGACATAGAGGGTCTGGGGTGGGGTTGCTGGCATCAATGTACCCATGAGCACACCTCGCGGTTTTGGCTGGTGACAAGTCAAAGCGTAGACGCTTCACGCGGGGCGCATTCTGAATTCTTTCACCGGGCTTGGGAACTTTTTTGTTTATTGTGGTCTTGCCGTTCGTCGCTGAACCCTCGGGCGGCATGCTGGACTAATCTGAAAAGCTGGACTGTCGTCATCCATTTCGAAAAGGGAGCATTGGCTCATGCAACTGGGAATCATCGGGCTGGGCCGTATGGGCGGCAATATCGCAAGGCGCCTGATGCGCGCCGGTCACCGCACCGTGGTGCACGACCGCAACCGTGAAGCCATCACCGGCCTGGAGGGCGAAGGCGCCCAGGGCGCGCATGACCTCGGTGCACTGGTGCAAAAGCTGAAAGCGCCGCGCGCGGTCTGGGTGATGCTGCCGGCTGGCGACGCCACCGAGCAGACCATCGCCCAGCTGGCCGAATTACTGGAACCGGGCGATGCGATCATCGACGGTGGCAACACCTTCTACAAGGACGACATGCGCCGCGCCGCCGAACTGGCCAAGCGCGGCCTGCATTATCTGGACGTCGGGACTTCCGGCGGCGTGTGGGGCCTGGACCGCGGCTACTGCATGATGATCGGTGGCGAAAAGGACGTGTTCGAGCGCCTGGAACCGCTGTTCAAGGCGCTGGCGCCGGGCGTGGGCGACATCCCGCGTACCCATGGCCGCAGCGGCGAGCACCAGCGTGCCGAGCACGGCTACATCCATGCCGGCCCACCGGGCGCCGGGCACTACGTGAAAATGGTGCATAACGGCATCGAGTACGGCCTGATGCAGGCCTATGCCGAAGGCTTCGACCTGCTGCGCAGCAAAGGCGGCAACGAGCTGCCCGAAGACCAGCGCTTCGACCTGAACGTGGCCGAAATTGCCGAAGTGTGGCGACGCGGCAGCGTGGTGACCTCGTGGCTGCTCGACCTCACCGCCGATGCACTGGTGGCCGACCCTCAGCTGTCGCAATTCAGTGGCTCGGTGTCCGACAGTGGCGAAGGCCGCTGGACCATCGACGCCGCCGTCGAGCAGGCGGTGCCGGTGCCGGTGTTGTCCAGCGCACTGTTCGCGCGCTTCCGTTCGCGCCAGCAACAGGGCACCTACGGTGACAAGATCCTCTCGGCCATGCGCCTGGGCTTCGGTGGCCACGTCGAGAAGAAAGGCGAATGACTAAACAGACCCTTGCGGCCGCCCCCCCTTGTACCCTGTTCCTGTTCGGCGCCAATGGCGACCTGGTCAAGCGCCTGCTGATGCCCGCGCTGTACAACCTCAGCCGCGACGGTTTGCTGGACCGTAACCTGCGCATCGTCGGCGTCGACCATAACCCGGCCAGCGCCGAGGATTTCGCCGCGCGCCTGCACGCGTTCATGGTCGAGCGTGACAAAGGAAGCGAGGGCAGCGCCAAGTGCCTGGACGAGAAACTATGGGCCCGCCTGGCCAAGCGCCTGGATTATCAGACGGGCGACTTTCTCGATCCGGCCACCTACCAGGCCCTGGCCAGGCGCATCGACAAGACCCGCCACGGCAATGCCATTTTCTATCTGGCCACGTCGCCGCGCTTCTTCCCCGAGGTGGCGCAGCGCCTGGGGCAGGCCGGCCTGCTGGACGAGTCTGCCGGCGGCTTTCGCCGGGTGGTGGTTGAAAAACCGTTCGGCACCGATCTGGCCAGCGCCGAGGCGCTCAACGCCTGCCTGCTAAAGGTGATGGGCGAGCGGCAGATCTACCGCATCGACCATTACCTGGGCAAAGAGACGGTGCAGAATATTCTGGTCAGCCGCTTTTCCAACGGCTTGTTCGAATCGTTCTGGAACAACCACTACATCGACCACGTGCAGATCACCGCAGCGGAAACCGTCGGTGTCGAGACCCGTGGTGCGTTCTATGACAGCACCGGCGCCCTGCGCGACATGGTGCCCAACCACCTGTTCCAGTTGCTGGCGATGGTGGCCATGGAGCCGCCGGCCGCGTTCGGCGCCGATGCGGTGCGCGGTGAAAAGGCCAAGGTGGTCGGTGCTATTCGCCCATGGTCGGCAAAAATGGCCCTGAAGAACTCCGTGCGAGGCCAGTACAGCGCTGGCAAGCAGGGGCGCAAGCCGTTGCCAGGCTACCGTCAGGAGGCCAACGTCGCGCCGGATAGCCAGACCGAGACCTACGTGGCGCTGAAGGTGATGATCGACAACTGGCGCTGGGCCGGCGTGCCGTTCTACCTGCGCACCGGCAAGCGCATGAGTGTGCGTGACACCGAGATTGCCATCTGCTTCAAGCCCGCACCGTATGCGCAGTTTCGTGAGTCGGAACTGGAACGGCCCAAGCCCAACTACTTGAAAATCCAGATCCAGCCCAATGAAGGCATGTGGTTCGACCTGCAAGCCAAACGGCCCGGGCCAGAGCTGGTGATGGAGAATGTCGAGTTGGGTTTTGCCTACAAGGACTTCTTCAAGATGACCCCGGCCACTGGCTACGAGACGCTGATCTATGACTGTCTGACCGGTGACCAGACCCTGTTCCAGCGGGCTGACAACATCGAAAACGGCTGGCGAGCGGTGCAGCCGTTTCTCGATGCCTGGGCCCAGGGCGGCGAAGTGCATGAGTACTCGGCTGGCGAAGATGGGCCTGAGGCCGGCAATGAATTGCTGACCCGCGACAAGCGGGAGTGGCACCGGTTGGGGTGAGAGGTTTCAAGCCTGTGCCGGCCCTTTCGCGGGCAAGCCCGCGCCTGCAGGGCATTCCATTCCCTCAGGCACCTGCGAAGCGGGCAGCACAGGCAACCACACAAAGGAGACTCAATGCCTGCCCACATCGAAGACTACGCCCTGCTGGGCAACTGCCGCAGTGCGGCGCTGGTCAGTCGCGATGGCGCGCTGGACTGGCTGTGCCTGCCACGCTTCGACGCCCCCGCCGTGTTCGCGGCCCTGCTGGGCAACGAAGAAAATGGCCGCTGGCGCCTGGCCCCTTGCGACCCGGTAACGCACAGCAGCCGCCAATACCTGGGCGACACCCTGGTGCTGGAAACCACCTGGGTCACCGCCAGCGGTCGTGCCCGGGTGCTCGACTTCATGCCCCTGGGCGAAGTCAATTCGGTGGTGCGCATCGTCGAAGGCTTGTCTGGCGAAACCCATTTCGAAATGGACCTGGTCATGCGCTTCGACTACGGCCGCAGCGTGCCCTGGGTGGAACGGCTCGACCCACTGACCCTCAGTGCCGTCGCCGGCCCTGACCGGTTGATCCTGTGCAGCACCGTGCCCCCGCAAGCCCGCGACCATCATACCGGCTGCCGCTTTCGCGTCAGCACGGGCCAGCGCCAGGTCTTCAGCCTGCGTCACCAGCCCTCGCACTTGCCGGTGCAGCCTGACTGCAACATCGACCATGCCCTGGCAAACACCTGCGAGCAATGGCAAGCCTTCGCCGACCGCTGCCCGCAGGTAGGGCCATATACCGCCCTGGTGCGTCGTTCGCTGCTCACCCTCAAGGCCATGACCTACGCCCCCACCGGCGGTATTGTCGCTGCCGTCACCACTTCGTTGCCTGAGCGTGTGGGGGGCGAGCGCAATTGGGACTACCGCTTCTGTTGGCTGCGCGACGCGACCATGACCCTGCTGGCCTTCATGAACCTTGGCTACTTCGACGAGGCCCAGGCCTGGCGCGAGTGGCTGCTGCGCTCGGTGGCCGGCAACCCTGAGCAGATGCAGATCATGTATGGCCTGGCTGGCGAGCGTGACCTGCAGGAGTACACCTTGCCGTGGTTGGCCGGTTATGAACATTCACAGCCGGTGCGGGTGGGCAACGCCGCCTCGGCGCAGACACAACTGGACATCTATGGCGAACTGGCCGATGCGATGACTCAGGCGATCAGGGGCGGGTTGCCCCGTCACCCGCGCAGCGCCGCCATTTCGCGCCTGATATTGCCTTATGTCGAACGCATCTGGCGCGAGCCGGACGAGGGCATCTGGGAAGTGCGTGGCGGCCGGCAGCAGTTCGTGCACTCCAAGGTGATGGCCTGGGTCGCCTTCGACCGCGCCGCAGGGCTGGCCGACACCACAGAAGAAGGCCGCGAGCGCGGGCAGCATTATCGCCAGGTGGCGGACGAAATTCACCGCGACGTGTGCGAGCACGGCCTGGACCCCAGCGGCCGGTTCTTCGTCCAGGCCTATGGTTCGACCGAAATGGACGCCAGCCTGTTGCAGATCGCCCTGACCGGCTTCCTGCCGGCGGATGACCCACGCTTCATGCGCACCCTGGAACAGATCGAACAGCGTCTGATGAAGAACGGCCTGTTGCTGCGCTATGACAGTGACAGCTGCAGCGACGGCCTGACGCCGGGAGAGGGCACCTTCCTGGTGTGTTCGTTCTGGCTGGCTGACGTTTATGTATTGCTGGGGCGCCAGGCCAAAGCCGAAGCGCTGTACCAACACCTGACCGGCCTGTGCAACGACCTCGGCCTGCTGGCCGAACAGTACGACTCGGCCAGCCAGCGCATGCTCGGCAATTTCCCCCAGGCCTTCAGCCAGATAGGCATCATCAACACTGCGCTGAATCTGCACCGCGCACAGTGCCCGGCGCGCGACCGGGCGCGTTGTGGGTAGCGAATGAGTAGGGCGACTGCCTTGACCGGAGTAGACTAGGCCAAACCCTTTCGGCACGGAGCATACATGGGCATTCGCGGTACTGACCGGCAGATCGACAACATCGAGTTCAATGTCAGCGACATCTCACGGAGCAAGGCCTTCTATGGCAGTGTATTCGGCTGGGCGTTCACCGACTACGGGCCGACCTACACCGAGTTCAGCGATGGCCGGTTGACGGGTGGCTTCACCACGGGTGAGCCGGTGCGCCCGGGCGGGCCGCTGGTCATCCTGTACGCTGACGACCTGGAGGCCACGCAGCAGCGGATCGAAGCTGCTGGGGCGAAAATCAGCCGGGCGACCTTTGCCTTCCCCGGCGGGCGGCGCTTTCATTTCATCGACCCGGACGGTTATGAGCTGGCGGTGTGGACGGCCCAAGCCTGATGGCCAATCACAAGATCGAAATCCGCCGACGCAATATCGAAAAAATCCTGCAAGCGGCGGAAAAGGTGTTTGCCGAGAAGGGCTACGGCGCCACCTCCATGGGGGATATCGCCGAACAGGCGGCGTTGCCACGCTCCAACCTGCATTATTACTTCAGCACCAAGGACGAGCTGTTCCGCGCGGTGCTGCAGGACCTGCTGGATGTGTGGAAGCAGGACGCCCTGTGCTTCGAGAACTTCGACGACCCGCGTGTGGTGCTGACCAGCTACATCCGGGCAAAGATGGGCCATTCGCGCTCGCGGCCGCTGGGCTCGAAAATCTGGGCCGAAGAGATGCTGCACGGGGCGCCGGTGCTGGGGGTGAACCTCGACGAAAGCCTGGTGCCCTGGGCGAAGATGAAAGAAGCCAAGATCCGCTGCTGGGTGGAAGAGGGGCGTATTCTGCCGGTAGAGCCTTCGGCGTTGCTGTACATGATCTGGGCGTCTACCCAGCACTATGCTGACTTTGGTTACCAGGTGCAGTTGCTCAACGGCGGCGAGGCGCTGTCTGACATGGCCTTCGAGAATGCGGTGCAGACGGTGACCAGCGTGATCTTGCGGGGAATAGGGCTGGAGCCGTGATCCGGCATTCCAGGTGGACGTGGTCTTTTTGTGGGAGCGGCCTTGTGTCGCGATTGGGCCGCGAAGCGGCCCCTCGATGTCTGTATCGCGGCAAAGACTGCTGGGGCCGCTGTGCGGCCCAATCGCGACACAAGGCCGCTCCCACAGGGGCCGCGTCAGCTGTTCAGGCGGTGACCCGCTTCAACTGGCCTCACGGTAGGGGTTACGCGGATCCTGCGTCCAGTTCAGGTACGGCTTGCCGGTGTCCTGCGCCTCCATTTCGATGCAGTTTTCCACCGGGCAGGTGATCTGGCACAGGTTGCAGCCTACGCATTCCTCTTCGATCACACTGTAGGCATGCGTGCCGTCAGCCTTCAGCGTGCTGGCAATCGCCTGGTGCGAGGTATCCTCGCACGCAATGTGGCAGCGCCCGCAGCCAATGCACGCCTCCTGGTCAATGTGCGCGACCGACTTGTAGTTGATGTCCAGGTATTTCCAGTCGGTGGTATGCCCCACCGCCTGCCCGCGGAACGCTTCGACAGTGGAATGCCCATGCTGGTCCATCCAGCGTGCCAGGCCGTCCTGCATGTCCTCGACGATACGGAAGCCATGCAGCATCGCCGCCGTGCACACCTGCACGGCGCCACTGCCCAGGGCCATGAACTCGGCGGCGTCACGCCAGTTGCCGATGCCGCCAATGCCACAAATCGGCAAGCCCCGCGTTTCCGGGTCGCGGGCGATTTCCGCCACCATGTTCAAGGCGATCGGCTTCACTGCCGAACCGCAGTAACCGCCATGGGTACTCTGGTCCCCGACAATCGGGTGGGCCACCATGCGGTCCAGGTCGACGCTGGTGATCGAGTTGATGGTGTTGATCAACGACACCGCATCGGCCCCGCCTCGGTGCGCGGCACGGGCCGACTGGCGGATATCGGTGATGTTCGGCGTAAGCTTCACGATCACCGGCAGCGCGCAGTACGTCTTGCACCAGCGGGTGACCATTTCCACATATTCCGGCACCTGGCCGACGGCCGCCCCCATGCCGCGTTCCGGCATACCGTGCGGGCAACCGAAGTTCAGCTCGATGCCATCGGCACCGGTGGCTTCCACCAGCGGCAGGATGAACTTCCACGACTCCTCTATGCACGGCACCATCAGCGAGACGATCAATGCGCGGTCGGGCCAGTCCTTCTTCACCTGGGTAATTTCACGCAGGTTGATGTCCAGTGAGCGGTCGGTGATCAACTCGATATTGTTGATCCCCTGTACCTGACGGTTGGGGCCATAGTGCGCCGAGTAGCGCGACGACACGTTGACCGCCGCAGGGTCTTCGCCCAGGGTCTTCCAGACCACGCCGCCCCAGCCGGCCTCGAAGGCGCGGACCACGTTGTAGGCCTTGTCGGTTGGCGGTGCTGAGGCCAGCCAGAAGGGGTTGGGTGCCTTGATGCCGGCAAATACGATAGACAAGTCGGCCATTTACGCTGCCTCCACGTTGAGCATGAGTTGGGCATGGATGGCTTCAGCGGCCAGCTTGCCGTGTTGCACGGCCTGCACGGTAAGGTCCTGCCCCAGCGCGGTGCAGTCGCCGCCTGCGTACACGCCCGGCAGGCTGGTCTGCAGGTTTTCGTCCACGCGGATGCGCTCACCCTCGCGGGCCAGTTGCGCAGCCACCGGGTCGCCGAGGCTGGCATCGTCAAAGCGTTGGCCAATGGCCTTGAAAATGGCGTCCGCAGCCAGCTCGAAGGTTTCGCCGGTATCGCGCAGGCGGCCTTCCGCCAGCTCGGTGCGGGCAAAGCGCATGCCGCGGACCCTGCCGGCGTCATCCAGCAGCACGGCATCAGGGCGGGCCCAAGTGTGCAGGCGCACCTGGTTGGCTTTGGCAATGTCCTGCTCGTGCCCGGTAGCGCCCATGTCGGCGTGGCCACGGCGGTACACCAGGTTGACGTCGCGGGCCCCCAGACGGCTCATCTGCACAGCCATGTCGATGGCTGTGTTGCCAGCACCGATCACCAGGCAGCGGTCGGCCAACGGTAGCTGGCTCAGGTCATCGGCCTGGCGTAGCTCACGGATGTACTCGGTGGCGGCGAGCACGCCGGGTGCTTCCTCGTCGGGCAGCCCTAGCTGGCGCACGGCATTCAGGCCGAGGCCCAGGAACACCGCGTCGTACTGATCGCGCAGTTCGCCCAGGCTTAGGTTGCCACCCAGGCGCTGGCCATGGCGGACTTCGATACCGCCAATGCCCAACAAGAAATCCACTTCACGTTGGGCATAGTCGTCTACCAGCTTGTAGCGGGCGATGCCGTACTCGTTGAGGCCACCGGCCTTGTCGCAGGCCTCGAAAACCACCACGTCATGGCCGTGCATGGCCAGGCGGTGGGCGCAGGACAGCCCAGCCGGGCCGGCGCCGACCACGGCGATACGCTTGCCGGTGGCTGCCGAGCGCTTGAATGGGTGTGCGCTGAACTGGGCGTTGTCCAGGGCGTAACGCTGCAACTGGCCGATCAGCACCGGCGCGCATTCCTGGGCGTTGTTGCGCACGCAGGCTTGCTGGCAGAGGATTTCGGTGGGGCACACGCGGGCGCAACTACCGCCAAGGATGTTGGCCGAAAGAATGCGCTCGGCGGCGCCTTGCAGGTTTTCGTCACTGATGCGATGTATGAACGAGGGGATGTCGATCTCGCTGGGGCAAGCGTTGACGCAGGGGGCGTCGTAGCAGTACAGGCAGCGTGCACTTTCCAGGGCGGCCTGGCGCGCGGTGAGGGGTGGGGCCAGGTCGCTGAAGCGCTCGGCCAACTGGTCGGCGCCGGCCCGGGGGCGCGGCAAATGGGTCAGGGCGTTGGTCACGGTTGTAGCCTCTCTATTTTTTTTGGTGCAGGCGACAGGTATTGCGGTCGATTCTGGGGCCGCTCCCACAGGCGATCGCGGTCCTTGTGGGAGCAACTGTCTTGCTCAATTTCTAAAAGCTGGCGCGATCCCTGTGGGAGCGGCCTTGCGTCGCGATGGGCTGCACAGCAGCCCCAATGGCTTCAGCGCTGAACAGGCATCGGCCGCTGATGCTCGGCCCGGCGCCCCAGCACCTCATACACCGACGGGTACGCCGGCCGTTCCACATACCGCCCCGCGCCCGGCTCGGCGCGCAGGTCGCCATCGGCCCAGAGCACCTTGCCCTGGCTGATGGCGTGGCTTGGGATGCCGCGCACGGTGCGGCCTTCGAAGATGTTGAAGTCCACCTGCTGGTGGTGGGTTTTGGCGGAGATGGTGCGGGTGCCCTGCGGGTCCCACAGCACCAGGTCGGCATCGGCACCCACGCGGATAGCGCCCTTGCGCGGGAACAGGTTGAAGATTTTCGCCGTGTTGGTAGAGGTCAGCGCGACGAATTCGTGCATCGACAGACGCCCGCTGTTGACCCCGGCATCCCACAGTACTGCCATGCGGTCTTCGATGCCGGCGGTGCCGTTGGGGATGCGGCTGAAGTCGTCGCGGCCCATGGCTTTCTGCTCGGCGCAGAAGCAGCAGTGGTCGGTGGCAGTGGTGTGCAGGTTGCCTGACTGCAAGCCGCGCCACAGCGCCTCCTGGTGCTCGCGTGGGCGGAACGGCGGGCTCATCACATAACCGGCGGCGGTGGCCCAGTCCGGGTCACGGTAGACACTGTCGTCCAGCAGCAGGTGCCCGGGCAGCACCTCGCCATACACCGGCTGGCCCTTGCCCCGGGCATAGGTGATTTCATCCAGTGCCTCGCGGCTGGAAATGTGCACCAGGTACAACGGTGTGCCGAGGGTTTCGGCAATGCGGATGGCGCGGCTGGCCGCTTCACCTTCAACCTGCGAGGGGCGCGACAGCGGGTGGGCTTCCGGCCCGGTCATGCCCTGGGCGAGCAGTTTTTTCTGCAGGTGGTACACCAGCTCGCCGTTTTCGGCATGCACGGTGGGCACCGCACCCAGTTGCAGGCAACGCTCGAAGCTGGCCACCAGGGTATCGTCGGCGGCCATGATTGCATTTTTGTAGGCCATGAAATGCTTGAAGCTGTTCACCCCGTGCTTGGCCACCAGCTCGCCCATCTCTTCGGCCACCTGCTCGCTCCACCAGGTGATGGCGACGTGGAAGCCATAGTCGCTGGCGCTTTTCTGCGCCCAGCCACGCCAGGTGTGGAAGGCCTCCAGCAACGACTGCTGCGGGTTGGGAATGACGAAGTCGATGATCGAGGTGGTGCCGCCAGCCAGGCCTGCAGCGGTGCCGCTGAAGAAGTCCTCGCTGGCCACCGTGCCCATGAACGGCAACTGCATGTGGGTGTGTGGGTCGATGCCGCCGGGCATCAGGTACTGGCCGCTGCCGTCGAGGATCTCGCAGTCGGTGGGCGGTTCGAGGTTTTGCCCGATGGCACGGATCAGGCCATCGGCACACAGGACATCGGCGGGGTAACGCTCTTCGTGGGTAACCACGGTGGCGCCACGGATCAACAGGGACATGCCGTTTTCCTCGCAGGCTGACCGGTCTTGGCCGGTTCTTTGCATTGTCATGGATGCCAGGGCGGGCAGGGCGGTCAATCCTGTCAGGCCTGACAAGATTCGAGGCTAGATGCTGATTCTGGATTCAGCAAGAAAATTTTCCCATTAAATTTGTGGTTTTTAAGTTGTTGATATCAATAGGAAAAAATTAACGCGCGAATGGGTGACGGGGTTTTCAGGGTATTTGACTAACTTGACAAGATGAAAATCTGGTCGAGATTTCTAAGCACAATTCCGCGTGCGAACTCCGGTCATCGAATCAGCCTGATGAGCGAAAAAATAGAAGAAAAAACTGGAGAAGGGCCTATGCAACAGAGCAGATCGGAAGTGGTCGAGCAAGATGGCCTGTTCGAGCTGTCCGAGGGCAGCGATGTTCTCGACAGCCCGCGCTACAACCCCGACATAGCACCGACCAAGGTGCACCAGCGCACCTGGAACAAATGGCACATCACCGCCCTGTGGGTGGGGATGTCCATCTGCGTACCCACCTACACCCTCGGCGGTGTCCTTACCGCCTACTTCGGCCTCAGTGTTGGCGAAGCGCTGCTGGCGATCCTGCTGGCCAACGTTATCGTGCTGATACCGCTTACCCTCAATGCCTTTCCCGGTACCAAGTACGGCATCCCGTTTCCGGTGCTGCTGCGTTCGTCGTTCGGCATTCTTGGCTCCAACGTACCGTGCCTGATCCGCGCGGTGGTTGCCTGTGGGTGGTTCGGTATTCAGACCATGTTCGGCGGGCTGGCCATTCACCTGTTCCTGGGGTCGGTGTTCGACGGTTGGAAGGCGCTGGGCGGGACAGGCGAGGTGATTGGCTTCATGATCTTCTGGTGCCTGAACCTGTGGGTGGTGCTGCGCGGCGCCGAGTCGATCAAGTGGCTGGAAACGCTGTCGGCACCGCTGCTGGTGGCGGTGGGCGTCGGTCTGCTGTTCTGGGCCTTGCCGCACATGTCGATGACCGAACTGTTGGCACAGCCGCCCAAGCGCCCAGAAGGGGCGAGCGTGGTCAGTTACTTCTGCGCCGGGCTTACGGCCATGGTCGGCTTCTGGGCCACACTGTCGCTGAACATTCCCGACTTCAGCCGCTACGCCCGCAGCCAGAAGGACCAGATTCTCGGGCAGATCTTCGGCCTGCCGCTGACCATGTTCCTGTTTGCTGCGCTGGGTGTGGTGCTGACCGCCGCTTCAGCGTCGCTGGTGGGCGAGACGGTGTCCGACCCGGTCACCCTGATCGGCAAGATTCAAAGCCCGTTCTGGGTGGCCCTGGCCATGGCGCTGATCGTGATTGCCACGCTGTCGACCAACACCGCGGCGAACATCGTGTCGCCCACCAATGACTTCCAGAACATTGCCCCACGCCTGATCGGCCGAAGCCGCGCGGTATGGCTGACCGGCTTTATCGGCCTGGCGCTGATGGGGCATGAACTGCTGAAGAAACTGGGCCTGATTGTCTCCGACCTTAGCCTGGAGAGCGTGTATTCCAACTGGCTGCTGGGCTATTCCAGCTTGTTGGGGCCCATTGCCGGCATCATGGTGGTGGACTACTTCCTGATCCGGCGGCAGAAGCTGGACCTGGCCGGGCTATACCGCGACGACGTGTATCCCGCGTGGAACTGGGCCGGTTTTGCCGCCTTCGCCTTGCCAGTAGGGCTGACGGTAATGGCGATTGGCAACAGCAGTTTCAGCTGGTTCTACGACTATGGCTGGTTCACCGGCTCGTTGCTGGGCGGTGCACTGTACGCCGCGCTTGGCGGTTTGGCGGCACGCAACCCGGTGCGGTTGGTCAAACCCTTGCCTTAAGGCCTCGAAGAGGCCCGTACAAACAATAAGAAGCCTGAAGGAGAAGCCCGTGACCCCCGTCAAAGAGATCCTGAAGACCAACGCCCGTCACGTCGACAGCACCCGCCTGTGGCAGTCGCTGATGGACCTGGCCCGGCTCGGCGCCACTGCCAAGGGCGGTGTCTGCCGCCTGGCCTTGACCGACCTCGACCGCCAGGCCCGCGATCTGTTCGTGCAGTGGTGCGAGGCGGCCGGTTGCTCGGTCAGCATCGACGCTGTCGGCAACATATTCGCCCGCCGTCCGGGCCGTGACCCCAAGCTGCCGCCGGTGATGACCGGCAGCCATATCGACACCCAGCCCACCGGCGGCAAGTTCGATGGCTGCTTCGGGGTGATGGCCGGGCTGGAGGTGATCCGTACCCTCAACGACCTGGGCGTGGAAACCGACGCGCCGCTCGAAGTGGTGGTGTGGACCAACGAAGAAGGTTCGCGTTTTGCGCCGTGCATGATGGGTTCAGGGGTGTTCGCCGGCAAGTTCACCCTGGAAGACACCCTGGCCAAGCGCGATGCCCAGGGTGTCAGCGTTGGCGAAGCGTTGAACACCATTGGCTACGCCGGTCCGCGTGCCGTGTCGGGGCACCCGGTGGGGGCGTATTTCGAAGCGCATATCGAGCAGGGTCCTATCCTTGAGGACCAGGCCAAGACCATCGGCGTGGTCCTCGGCGCCCTGGGCCAGAAGTGGTTCGACCTGACCCTGCGCGGTGTTGAAGCCCATGCCGGCCCTACGCCGATGCACCTGCGCAAGGACGCCCTGGTGGGGGCAGCCGCTGTGGTAGAGGCGGTCAACCGCACGGCGCTTGCCCACCAGCCCCACGCCTGCGGCACGGTGGGTTGCCTTCAGGCGTACCCGGGCTCGCGTAACGTGATCCCGGGCGAAGTGCGCATGACCCTCGACTTCCGCCACCTGGAGGGCGAGCAGCTGAATGCGATGATTGCCGATGTGCGCGGGGTGATCGAGGCGACCTGTGCCAAGCATGGCCTGAGCCATGAGCTGGTGCCCACGGCAGACTTCCCGGCACTTTACTTCGACAAAGGCTGTGTCGACGCCGTGCGCGAGTCGGCCAAGGCGCTGGGCCTGCCGCACATGGACATCGTCAGTGGCGCGGGGCATGACGCGATCTTTCTGGCCGAGCTGGGGCCGGCGGGGATGATTTTCGTGCCGTGCGAAAACGGCATCAGCCATAACGAGATCGAGAACGCCACGCCCGATGACCTGGCGGCGGGCTGCGCAGTGTTGTTGCGGGCGATGCTGGCGGCGTCGGAGGCAATTGCCAGCGGGCGGCTGGCGGCCTAGGCACTGGCCTCAAGAAGGCCGTTACGGCCAAGGTGATAGCGCTGCAGGTCCTGCGCCAGGGTCAACTGCCCGCTGTAATGGGCGAGGGCCTCGTCGCGCACGGTGTCGATGTGCGGGCTGCGCCGTGGGTCGTTCTGGTAGCGGGCGCTGAAATGCGTCAGTACCAGGTTGCGCACGCCAGCGGCCTCGGCAAAGCGTGCCACCTCAGCGGCGGTGCTGTGGCCGAACGTGCCCCCGGTGCGTTCGACCACCGCCTGGGTGAAGGTGGCTTCGTGCACCAGTACATCCGCACCCCTGGCGACGGCTGCCAGCAGCGCTGGTTTGTCGTTGTCCCCGCACACGATCACCCGCTGGGGCGGACGCGAAGGGCGCAGGTAGTCGTTGCCGTTCAGCAGTTGCCCATTGAACGTCACGGTCAACCCCTTGGCCAGCTCGCCCCACAGCGGACCACGCGGTATGCCCTCGGCGTCCAGGCGCTGGATGTCCAGGCGTGGCTCAGGGTTGATTTCGGTGAATACGAAACCCACGCTGGGCACCCGGTGCGACAGTTGCACGGTGGTCACCTGCAGGGTCTCGCTGCGCCATGCGATCAGCGCTTCCACGGGCAACAGGCGTAGCTCGAACGGCAGGAAGGTGTCGCTGGCAACCAGGCCTTGGCGTACCCAATCGTGCAGTACGGCGGGCAGGATCACTTCCAGCGGCTGGGTGCGCCCGCTCATGCCCGCGCTGGCCAGCAGGCCGGGCAGGCCGAAGCAATGGTCACCATGCACGTGGGTGATGAAGATCGCGCGCAGGTCGCGGATCGAAAGCGGGGTGTGCAGCAGGCGGTGCTGGGTGCCTTCGCCGCAATCGACCAGATACCAGTGGCTGCCACTGGCTTCGATCACGGCTGTGGCGCTGACATTGCGTGCCTTGGTGGGCACCCCGGCGGAGGTGCCGAGGAACAGCAGGTCCATGCTCAGGCTCCTGTTTCAGGCCAGAAGCGGCCAAGGTGATACGGGGCGCACACCTTAGCCGGATTGCCACCCGCCGTCGACGGCCCGCTAGTTATCCTGTCGCCAGATGAGCTTGCTGGTGTCATACCCTTGCTCTCGGGCGATTGTCAGCAGTTGCTCGCGCTGCTGGTCGGTGACCGCTGGCGTGCGCGAAAGCAGCCACAGGTACTCGCGGTTGGGGTGGCCGACCAGTGCCACGCGGTAGTCCTTGTCGTGGTACAGCACCCAGTACTCGCCCTTGGTCAGGCCCGGTGCCAGGCGGCTGAACCAGTTGTCGAAGCGCACCCACAGCTTGTCGGTACTGCCCGGTTGCTGAGCCTCGGCGATGCCCTTGGCTTCATTCCACTGGCCGTCCTTTTCCTGGCAGCGGTTGGTTACATCGATACGGCCGTCCTCGCGCAAGCCATAGCGCGCCTCGGACTTCACGCAGTTACGCTGGAAGAACATCGGCAGTCGCGCCAGTTCATACCAAGTGCCCTGGTAGCGTTGCAAGTCGACCTGCTGGGTGCGCGGCGGTGCCGGGTGATCGTTGCCGGCGCAGCCGAGCAGGGCCAGGGTCATGCAGGAAAGCAGCAGTGTAGTGCGCAGCGCCATGGGTGACCTCCTTGGAGCGGATGGGGCGTACCTGTGTTTCGACGCCTGTGCGGGGAAAAAGTTGTAGGCGATATTGCCTGCGGGTAAACCCGTGCAGGAGCGGGTTTACCCGCGAAAGGGCCCGCACAGGTCCGCACAGGCCTGCCTCACAGCCAGTACGTCACCGCCCACCATCCCAACCCGCCCATCACCACGGTATAGGGCAGCGCCATCCACACCATCCGCCCATACGACAGCCGGATCAGCGGCGCAATGGCCGAGGTCAGCAGGAACAGGAACGCCGCCTGCCCGTTCGGCGTCGCCACGCTTGGCAGGTTGGTGCCGGTGTTGATCGCCACCGCCAGTGTTTCGAAATGCTCGCGGCTCATGCTGCCGTTGAGAAATGCCTGCTTCACTTCGGTGATGTAGATGGTGGCAACGAACACATTGTCGCTGATCGCCGACAGCAAACCGTTGGCCAGATACAGCATGCCCGGTTGCTGTTCGGCCGGCAGCGTCAGCACCCAGCTGATCAATGGGCTGAACAATTGTTGCTGATGAATCACCGCGACCACGGCAAAGAACACCACCAACAGCGAAGTGAATGGCATGGCGTCCTGGAAGGCACGGCCCAGGCGGTGCTCGTCGGTGATGCCGGTGAAGGCCGTGATCAGTACGATCACCATCAGGCCGATCAGGCCGACCTCGGCCACATGCAGCCCCAGGCAGATGATCAGGATCAAGGCAGCAAGCCCTTGTACCCACAGCGCGATGCGCTGGGCCTGGGTACGTGCGGCATCGTCCTCGGCGGCATAGGCAGCCAGTACCTGGCGCACTGTCTCAGGCATCAGCGTGCCGTAGCCGAACAGGCGCAGCTTCTCCAGCAACACGCAGGTCAGCAGGCCGGCACCCAGCACCGGTATCGACACGGGCGCCACCTTGAGGAAGAAGTCAGCGAAGTGCCAGCCCATCTCGTGGCCGATCAGCAGGTTCTGCGGCTCGCCCACCAGCGTGCACACGCCACCCAAGGCGGTACCCACTGCGCCGTGCATCAGCAAGCTGCGCAGGAACGCGCGGAACTGGTTCAGGTCGTCACGGTGTAACTGCGCCACTTGCTGGTCGCTGTCCAGTGCGCTGTCTTCACGCGGGTTGGCGCCGGACGCCACGCGATGGTAGACCGCATAAAAGCCGACCGCGGCGCTGATGATCACGGCCGTCACCGTCAGCGCATCGAGAAACGCCGAAAGGAATGCCGACAGTACGCAGAACAGTAGCGACAGCATGGCTTTTGAACGCACACCCAACAGAATGCGCGAGAACAGGAACAGCAGCAGTTCCTTCATGAAATGGATACCGGCGACCATGAACATCAGCAGCAGGATTACCGGGAAGTTGTGCTGCAGTTCTTCGTACAGTGCCTGCGGCGTGGTCATCTGCAACAGCAGGGCTTCGATCAGCAACAATCCCCCGGGCATCAGCGGGTAGCACTTCAGCGCCATGCCCAGGGTGAAGATGAACTCGATTACCAGCGCCCACCCGGCTGCAGCCGGGCCAATGGTTGCCAGTAGAAGCGGATTGAGCACCAGGAACAGGCAGATGACCGCTTTGTACCAAAGCGGCGACTGGCCCAGGAAACCGTGAGCGAGGGCGCCGGTCAGGGAGCGCGACATGAATATGTATCCTTATGATTCAGCGATGGCGCACGGTGCCGGATCATTGCGCCTTAGGCAAGGCATACAGTCCCGTTTTTGGCACAAGTACGGTCATCGGCATGAGTTAACATCCGGGCCATGAACCTTTCACCCTCAGGAGTGCCGCCCGTGACCGAGTACAGTGCATTCAAGGTCGAACTGACCGACAGCGTCGCCCATGTTCAGATCAATCGCCCAGAGAAGGTCAACGCGATGAATGCGGCCTTCTGGGAGGAAATCGTCGACATCTTCCAGTGGATCGATGACACCGATGCCGTGCGCGTGGTGGTGGTCAGTGGCGCTGGCAAGCATTTTTCCGCCGGTATCGACCTGATGATGCTGGCCTCGCTGGCCGGGCAGATGGGCAAGGACGTGGGCCGCAATGCACGCTTCCTGCGCAAGACCATCCAGCGGTTGCAGGCCTCGTTCACCGCAGTGGACACGTGCCGCAAGCCGGTACTGGCGGCGGTTCAAGGCTACTGCATCGGCGGCGCCATCGACCTCATCTCGGCGTGCGACATGCGCTACTGCAGCAGTGACGCGCAGTTCTCGATCAAGGAAATCGACATGGGTATGGCGGCCGATGTTGGCACATTGCAACGTTTGCCACGCATCATTGGCGACGGCATCATGCGGGAGCTGGCGTTTACCGGGCGCAATGTCGAGGCCGACGAGGCGCTGCGCATCGGCCTGGTCAACCGAGTCTATGATGATCAGGCCGCACTGATGGACGGCGTCTTTGCCATCGCCCGCGAGATTGCCGCAAAATCGCCGATCGCTGTGGCCGGCACCAAGGAAATGCTCAGCTACATGCGTGACCATCGCATCGACGATGGCCTGGACTACATTGCCACCTGGAACGCCGCAATGCTGCAGTCCGAAGACCTGCGCGTGGCTGTGGCGGCGCACATGAGCAAACAGAAACCGACGTTCGCCGACTGATCGGGCCGGGGGACGCGCAGTAAAGGAACCCCCGACATGTCAGCACGCTGGACTACTGCAGTACTCGACCCACAGATGACCGGGGGGCTGGCCGTGGCCCGCAGCCCTGAAGGGTTTCTGGTGGACGCCAACGGCGCGCTGTTCCCCCGCGACTGGCTCAAGCGCCAGGACCTCGACGTGCTGTGCGAGCACGGCATCGGTCACTTTGACGGCCAGCCGGTGTTCCTGCTGGAACTGCGCAGCGCCACTGATGTGCCTGGCTGCAGCTGGCGCGGCCTGCGTGCGTTTATGCTCGAAGGCGACTTCGACACCTACAAGGTGCTGGGCTATGCCGCACAAATCGGTACCTGGGCGCGCGAGCATCGCTTCTGCGGCAGTTGCGGCCAGGCGATGACGCAAATTCGCTGGGAGCGGGCGATGTACTGCCAGCCCTGCGACCTGCGCAGCTATCCGCGCATTTCACCCAGCATGATCGTGCTGGTGACCCGCGGTGATGAAATCCTGCTGGCGCGTTCGCCACGCTTCGTTACCGGGGTGTACAGCACCTTGGCAGGTTTTGCCGAGCCGGGTGAATCGGCCGAAGACTGCCTGGTGCGCGAAGTGCGCGAAGAAGTGGCGGTGGAGGTGCGGAACATCCAGTACGTCGGCAGCCAGTGCTGGCCGTTCCCGCATTCGATGATGCTGGGTTTCCATGCCGAGTATGCCGGGGGCGAGATTGTCATGCAGCCGGACGAGATCGAGGACGCCAAGTGGTTCAGCGTCCACGACCTGCCGCCGCTGCCGGCCGGGCGGTCCATCGCCCGGTACCTGATCGACCTGTATGTTGCGCGGCGCCTGGGCCTTGATATCCCTGCTTTCCCGTCCTAGCTGCAGTGAGAAGTGTTCTCCGACCCTCACCGACAGGCCCTTGCACAGGCCGACGATGTAGTCCACCTGCCCGGAAATGATGAACACCGTCAGCGCCGAAATGTTGCTGACAAAGTTCATGCTACGCGCCACGTCGTTGGCGCGTACCAGGTCGATAGGTATTCAGGAAATCGTTATTCTGATAACTGGTATATGCGCGGGAAATTTGCTGTCGCTTGGGGGGAACCCCCTGCGGCACCTCTGATATTAATTGTTGGCCAAAAAGGGTTGGGGAGACCTAAGCTATCTGGGCTAGTTTCGGAATACGGCGGTGGTGGAAGACCTTGATTTTGTGAAAGAGCAGCAGCTAATTCGTGCGGGGTCAATCCAGACTGTAGTTCTGAAAGCCTGCTGCCAGTGGCTTCGATCTTAGCGGTGACATACTGTAATCGCTTTACCAGCTTTGGGAGGAGGTTATGCGATCGAAGTTGTGCTGCTTCTGGTATGTCGCGCTCAAGCTGAGCCTTTTCTGCCAGTCGTTTTGGTAGCTTTTTCGCCATTTTAACATCCCAGCCAGTTGCCTTGCTGCTGAAACGCCACCCCGAGTACTTTTGCAGTTCTGGATGGTCGTGAGCGGCTATTATCTCTGTCATCGTATAAGCAGGTTCGGGGCGACTGAACAGTTTCTTGATCCAATTCTGGCCTGAATGATCTAGCCTGTTTATTGGGTCGGCAGAGCAATAGGCGTAGGCGTTTATGCCTCCTTTGCTAAAAGGGCTTAGGCTGTCGGGCGAGAGGAACCTCATCAAATTCGGGTTATAAGTACGCTTGCCGTTTCCCAGTAGGTAGCAGCCTGTCCATAGGTCGCGAGGTGCTCCCGTGAAACCCAGTACGTAAATATTCCCTGGCTTAGCTGAGGCTCCATAGCAGGTATATTGGAAGGAAATAACCTTGCTTTGCATTTAGATATTTCCGTTGATGAGAGGCGTCATATATTTACAATTCCTTGCGCCCCCCCTCAACTGGCATAAATGATAGTACGGCTGATGGGCCTCATGATCGGGTACAAAGGTTCAGGCCTGCCCGAACCAGTGTTGCCACGCTAGGCGCACGGTCAACGCCAGCACCACGGTGATGAACACCGGGCGGATGAACTTGCTGCCGCCGCTGATCGCCGTGCGTGCGCCGAAAAAGGCGCCGACCATGACCGACAGGCCCATGCACAGGCCGACGATGTAGTCCACCTGCCCGGAAATGATGAACACCGTCAGCGCCGCGATGTTGCTGACGAAGTTCATGCTGCGCGCCACGCCGCTGGCGCGTACCAGGTCGATGGGGTACAGCAGCAGGGTACTGACCGTCCAGAACGCACCGGTACCCGGGCCAGCTACGCCGTCGTAGAAGCCCAGGGTGAAGCCTTGCGGCACTTGCCACTTTTTCTTGATCGGTGCATCGGCATCCAGCGGCGCCTTGGGCGTGCCGCCGAACAACAGGTAGATGCCACAGGCGAAGACGATCACTGGCAGCATCTTGTTCAGCCATTCGGCTGGCATGTAATGGGCGATGACGGCGCCGAGCAACGCCCCGGTCAAGGTGGCGAACAACGCCGGGCGCCACTGCGCCGGGTGGAACAGTTTGCGTTTGTAGTAAGTGAAACCTGCAGTGGCCGAGCCGAAGGTGGAACTGAGCTTGTTGGTGCCCAGTACCAGGTGCGGTGGCATGCCGGCAGTGAGCAGGGCCGGGGTGGTGAGCAGGCCCCCGCCACCGGCGATGGCGTCGATGAAACCGGCGACGAAAGCGACCAGCGCCAGGATGAGTAGGGTTAGGGGTTCTACGGTGAGTTCGAAGGGCATGGGTTTTTGGCAGGCGGGGAGGCAAGGAGGCGGCAAAGTGCTGCACTAGAAGGGACACATGGTAATCCTGGGGAAGGTGTGTTGCCAGTGCCGGCCCTTTCGCGGGCAAGCCCGCGTAATCCCGTAGGAGCGGGTTTACCCGCGAAAGGGCCGGTACTGGCGAAAACATCAACTACGGATAAACGCCAGCAAATCCGCATTGATCACATCGGCATGGGTGGTGGGCATGCCATGCGGGTAGCCTTTGTAGGTTTTCAGCGTGCCATTGGGCAGCAGCCTGGCCGACAGTACCCCGGAATTTTCGTATGGCACGATCTGGTCATCGTCGCCGTGCATCACCAGCACCGGCTGCTGGATGCCCTTCAGGTCCTCGGTGAAATCGGTCTGGGAAAACGCCACGATGCCATCGTAATGGGCCTTTGCACTGCCGATCATGCCTTGGCGCCACCAGTTGCCGATGATGCCTTCGCTGGCTTCGACCCCTGGGCGGTTGTAGCCGTAGAACGGCCCTGTTGGCACATCCCGGTAGAACTGCGCCCGGTTGCTGGCAACCTGGGCCTGGAAACCGTCGAATACCGACTTGGGCAGGCCACCGGGGTTGCCGGGGGTTTGTACCATCAAGGGGGGGACGGCCGCGATCAGCACGGCCTTGGCCACCTTGTCTTCAGGGTGCCGGGCCATGTAGCGCACCACCTCGCCGCCGCCGGTCGAGTGGCCGACATGCACGGCGCCCTGGGTGCCCAGGTGGGCGACCACGGCGGCTACGTCGTCGGCATAGTGGTCCATGTCGTGGCCGTCCCATACCTGGCTGGAGCGGCCATGGCCCCGCCGGTCGTGGGCGACCACGCGGTAACCCTGGGCGAGGAAGAACAGCATCTGCGCGTCCCAGTCATCGGCACTGAGCGGCCAGCCGTGGTGGAAGTGGATCACCGGTGCATCGCGCGGGCCCCAGTCCTTGTAGAAAATCTGTACGCCGTCCTTCGTGGTTACATAGCTCATGGTCGTGTCTCCTGAGTGCAGGAAGCGAAGGGAGCTATTGAGAATAGGAAGAATTTTGGCGGGTATCAGGAAGTTGTGTTGCCTGTGTGGGCCTCTTCGCGGGTGAACCCGCTCCTACACTGTGAGGTCCCTTTCACCCGCGAAGAGGCCCGCACAGGCAATACTGATGCCCTTCAGACACGGTCGCGCATGCGGTACCAGGCCTTTGCCGCCGCTTCCAATGGCGCAGCCAGCAGGTCGCCACCGGGGAAGCGGCCGTTGTCGATGCCTTGGTACAGCGCCAACAGGTCTTCATCGCCGAGAATGGCATCACTCACCGCCCGCGCCGCCGCCAGGGTCGGCAGTACACCATGACCGGAGAAGCCCTGCAGCCAGTAGCGCTGGCCCTCGCGGCCGACGTCCGGGGTGCGTTGCATGCTGCAATCAATATGGCCACCCCAGGCATAGTCGATGGCTACCCCGGCCAGTTGCGGGAATACCCGCTCCAGGTACGGGCGGGTAGCGCTGGCGACGTCCTTGGGAATGCCGCCCAGGTATGTGCAGCCGCCACCGAACAGCAGGCGGTGGTCTGGGGTGAGGCGGAAGTAGTCGGGTACGAACTGGTTGTCGATCACGCAACTGTTGCGAGGTAGTAACGAATGGGCCAAGTCGGCATCCAGAGGCGCAGTGGCGACCTGGTAGGAACCGACTGGCAACAGGCGACGCGACAGGCTGCGGTCAAGGCGGTCGATGTAGGCGTTGCAGGCCAGCACCAATACCTGGCAGCGAACTTCGCCACGGTCGGTACGGGCGACATAGCCGTCGCGAGCCTGCTGGTAGCTGAGCACCTGGCTCTGTTCGTAGATTTGCCCGCCGGCAGCCTCGATGGTACTGGCCAGGCCCTGTGCCAGTTTCAGCGGGTTGAGGTGGGCACCTTTGGCGTCGTACAGCGCGGCCTGGTAGCGCGGGCTGTCGATCCATTGCGGCAACTCGTCACGGCCGATCAGGCGCAGGGCGTCGTAACCCCATTTATGCTCGGCATCATGCAGGGCCTCTTCGAGCATTTTTACCCGGCGCGGCAATACCGCAGTCCACAGGCTGCCCGGCCGGTAGTCGATGTCGAAGCCGTGGCGCTGGGGCAGTTCGCGCATCTCGTCGGCGGCCCAGCACATGCTGGCCCATAGCCGTTGGGTGCGTTCGATGCCAAGGGCCTGCTCCAGCGGCGGCATGTCGCACGACCAGCCCAGCAGCGCCTGGCCACCGTTGCGTCCGGAGGCCGCCCAGGCAACCCGGCTGGCTTCCAGCAGCGTTACGCGTTTGCCGGCCTGGGTCAGGCGCAGGGCAGTGTGCAGGCCGCTGAAACCGGCGCCGATGATCAGCACATCGGTGTCCTGAGTGCCTTGCAGGGTAGGGCGTAATGGGATGTTGGCGGGGTAGGTCTGGGCGTAGTAACTGGCGACGTGCTGGGCGGATTGTTTGAACATGCGGGATTTCCGTGAAAATTATTATGTTTATTTTCATGAAAAGTTAGCAGTTAAATTTCACGTTGCCAATGTGTTGGTCGGGGTTTGTGGTTTGCCTGTGGTTAATGTGTTGCCTGGGCTGGCCTCTTCGCGGGTGAACCCGCTCCTACAGGGGGGCTCGCTTTTTCCGCGCCTGACGTGGCTTGCTCGGAGTTGCCTTGCTTCCGGCCGCTTTGCTTTTGCCACCTCCACCGCGACGTTTCTTCTTCCAGGGGGGGGCCGCTCCGGCCGCTGGCCCGCTGATGGTCATGCGCATGCCGCTGCAACGCTCGACCAGCTTGCCCATCCACGCCGACTGCCGGGCAACGAACTCTTCCAGGGTCATCTCGCCGCTTTGCACCATGTCCAGCGCCTGCTCCCAGATTGCCGTGGTGCCGGGGTCGGCAATGGCGCGGGGAACGGCGTCGATCAGGCTGAAGGCCGCAGGTGTGGCCGACAGCGCCTTGCCGTTCTTTACCAAGTAACCGCGGTCGAGCAGACCCTGGATAATGCTGGCGCGGGTGGCCTCGGTGCCGATGCCGGTGGTTTCCTTGAGTTTCTGCTTCAGCCGAGGGTCATCCACCAGCTTGGCCACGTTTTTCATCGCCTTGATCAGGTCGCCTTCGGTAAACGGTTTGGGTGGCTGGGTCCACAGGTCTTTCAGTTGCAGGCCGTGTACCTTGCAGTCCTGGCCTTCGCGAAGCGCCGGCAGCACCTGGGCCGGTGGTGCCTCGCGGCCTTTGGCCGGGGTGAGCGCCTCGGGCAAGGCGCGGCGCCAGCCCGGCTCGACGATCTGCTTGCCCACAGCACGCAGCGCATGACCGGCGCAGTCGAAGTCGGCCTGGGTGCGGTCGTACTCATGGTTGGGCAGGAACTGCGCCAGATAGCGGGCGCGGATCAGGGTATACACGGCCTTGTGCTTGGCCGGCAGGCTCGAGGGGTCGCTGGCGGCGGCGGTGGGGATGATGCCATGGTGAGCGCTGACTTTGGCGTCGTTCCACGCCCGCGAGCGGCGTTGCGGCTCCAGGTAGGGCTGCAGCGGTGCCAGGCTGGCATCGGCCCGTTGCAGGGCGGCGAGGATGGCGGGTGCCTCGGCGTGCTGGCTTTGTGGCAAATAGCCGCAATCGCTGCGCGGGTAGGTGATCAGCTTGTGTGTTTCGTACAATGCCTGGGCAATGTCGAGGGTTTCCTGGGCGCCGAGGCCGAACTTTTTCGAGCACAGCTCCTGCAGGGTGCCAAGGTCGAAGGGCAGCGGTGCTGCTTCGCGCACACGCTCGGTCGCTACCTTTACCGCTCGGGCAGTGCCGGCATGGCCGATGTCGGTGGCGGCCCGCTGTGCCAGGTCTTGCTTCAGGCAGCGGCCTTGGTCATCACAGGCGTCTTCGGGGGCGCGCCATTGGGCATTGAAGCGTTGGCCGGCGTGTTCCAGCTGGACGTCGATGGCCCAGAACGGCACCGGTACGAAGTTGGCGATGCTGCGGTCGCGGTCGACCACCAGGCGCAAGGTCGGCGTTTGCACGCGGCCTACCGGCAGCACACCCTGGTAGCCGGATTGGCGGCCCAGCAAGGTGAACAGCCGGCTCATGTTCATGCCGATCAGCCAGTCGGCGCGCGAGCGGCCCAGCGCCGAGTGGTACAGGTTGAACGTCTCGTGGCCTGGCAGCAGGCGCGCCAGGGCCTTGCGGATGGAGGCGTCATCCAGCGCCGACAGCCACAGGCGCTGCACCGGGCCTCGGTAGCGGCAGTGCTCGACCAGCTCGCGGGCAATCATTTCGCCTTCGCGGTCGGCGTCGGTGGCAATCACCAGCTCCCGCGCTTCACCGAGCAGGCGTTTGACTGCCTTGAACTGGCTGGCGGTCTTGGGCTTTACCAGCATCTTCCACTTGTCTGGAATGATCGGCAGGTCGGCCAGGTTCCAGCGCTTGTAACGTTCGTCGTAGCTGTCGGGCGGGGCGGTTTCCAGCAGGTGGCCAATGCACCAGGTGACGCAGATATCGGTGCCTTGCCAGCAGCCGTCGCCTTTGCGGTTGGCGCCGAGCACTTTGGCAATGTCTTTTGCCTGGGAGGGTTTTTCACAGAGGAACAGGCGCATGGCCGGGACGCTTCATCGGGGTGGTGGGCCATAGGATGCGCAAGCGGGGGCGCAGAGGCAAGTTTTATCTGGATGGATGTACAGGTTTTTTGTCAGCGGGGATGTATATCGCCTGAGCCGGCCTCTTCGCGGGTAAACCCGCTCCTACAGGGACGCGTGGTGCTTGTAGGAGCGGGTTTACCCGCGAAGCGGCCGGCACAGGTGATGGATCAGGCGCGCGAGTCGCGCACCATGTCGACATGCGGGATGCCAGCTTCGAGGAATTCCTCGCTGACTACGCGAAAGCCCAGCCGCTCATAGAACGGCGTGGCGTGTACCTGGGCGCTGAGCATCTGCTGTTTCAGGTCGCGGTTCTGCGCTTCGACGATGACCGCATTGACCAAAGCATCGCCTACCTTCAGGCCGCGCCAGTCCTTGAGCACCGAGATGCGCCCGATGGTGCCGTCGGCCAGCAGGCGCGCAGTACCGATTGGATAGTCGCCTTCCAGGGCCAGGAAGTGCAGGGCGTCCTGGTCTTCCGAATCGAACTCCAGCTCTGGTGGAATGTGCTGCTCGGCGACGAACACGGCTTCACGGATACGGCGGATGTCGGCGTTGTCTTTGTGCCAATCGGCGAGGCGAACGCTGATCTTATTCATTGGCGAATCCCAGGCTCCCTTGTTTGACCAGCTGCTGTACCAGCATAAGGCCATCTTCGTCCTGCAGCCACTCGGCCAGGTTGTCGATGTGCAAGGCGTCGGCGGCACATACCAGCTTCAGCAGCTCTCGCAGTTTGCCGGGCAGTGGGCAACTACGGCCGCTGGCGAACAGCAGCAGGTCGTCTTCGAATTCCGACCAGGCCAGGCGTGCGCTGGGGTTGCGGATCAGGATGGCGCCCTGCTCAAGGGCGTCGATCAGCTCTTCCTCGCTCAGCTCTTCGCCAACGATCTGCTCGGGGTAGCGCGGCTCGGTCATGAACTGGCCGAACCAGGTCAGCAGCAGGTCCTTGTCGCCCATGTGCTTGTCGAGCAGCGCCTTGAGGCGGTCGAGGGCATCGTGCTGGATCTGGTGCGGGTCGCTGACCGGCTGGGCGTCGGCGTCGCTGTAGCGCTCTTCGTCGGGCAGGAACTGGCCGAGGAAGTCGGTGAAGTGGGTCAGCACTTCGGCAGCGCTCGGTGCGCGGAAGCCGACCGAGTAGGTCAGGCAGTCATCCACGGCCACACCGTAGTGGGCCAGGCGCGGTGGCAGGTAGAGCATGTCGCCGGGCTCCAGGGTCCACTCTTCACTCTGCTCGAACTCGGCCAGGATACGCAGGTCGGCGTGCTCCAGCAGCGGGCTGTCACTGCTGCACATCTGGCCGATCTTCCAGTTGCGCTGGCCGTGGCCCTGCAGCAGGAACACGTCGTAGTTGTCGAAGTGCGGGCCGACGCTGCCACCCGGGGCGGCGAAGCTGATCATCACGTCATCGATACGCCAGCTGGGCAGGAAGCGGAAGTTTTCCAGCAGTTCGGCCACTTCCGGAACGAACTGGTCAACGGCCTGTACCAGCAGGGTCCAGTCTTTTTCCGGCAGTTCGGCGAAGGTGTCTTCGCTGAACGGGCCGCGGCGCAGTTCCCACGGGTGCGCGCCGTGCTCCAGCACGATACGCGACTCGACCTCGTCTTCCAGGGCCAGGCCGGCGAGCTCGTCGGGGTCGATCGGGCTGATGAAGTCCGGGAAGGCCTGGCGTACCAGCAGCGGCTTCTTCTGCCAGTAGTCGCGCATGAATTCGCGGGCCGAGATGCCGCCGAGCAGCTGCAGTGGAGTATCAGGATTCATGTTCAACCTATTGAAAAAACGTAATTTTCGTACGGGAATAAAAACGCCCGGCCAGGCCGGGCGTTGTACGCGACGCTCAGCTTAGATGCGTTTGGCCTGGGCCGCCGCGTTACCGATGTAGGTAGCGGGGGTCAGCTGCTTGAGCTCGGCCTTGGCTTCGGCTGGCATGTCCAGGCCGTCGATGAAGGTCAGCAGCGCTTCTGGGGTGATGCCCTTGCCACGGGTCAGCTCTTTGAGCTTCTCGTAGGGGTTTTCGATGTTGAAGCGGCGCATCACGGTCTGGATCGGCTCGGCCAGCACTTCCCAGCAGGCGTCCAGATCGGCGGCGATGCGAGCTTCGTTGACTTCCAGCTTGCCGATGCCTTTCAGGCTGGCCTCGAAGGCGATCACGCTGTGGGCAAAGCCCACGCCCAGGTTGCGCAGCACGGTGGAGTCGGTCAGGTCACGCTGCCAGCGCGAGATCGGCAGCTTGCTGGCCAGGTGCTGGAACAGCGCGTTGGCGATACCCAGGTTGCCTTCGGAGTTTTCGAAGTCGATCGGGTTGACCTTGTGCGGCATCGTCGACGAACCGATTTCGCCGGCAACGGTCTTCTGCTTGAAGTAACCCAGCGAAATGTAGCCCCACACATCACGGTCGAAGTCGATCAGGATGGTGTTGAAGCGGGCGATGGCGTCGAACAGCTCGGCGATGTAGTCGTGCGGCTCGATCTGGGTGGTGTACGGGTTGAACTGCAGGCCCAGTTCGTCTTCGATGAAGGCGCGGGCGTTCTCTTCCCAGTCGATCTGCGAGTAGGCCGACAGGTGGGCGTTGTAGTTGCCCACGGCGCCGTTGATCTTGCCCAGCAGTGGCACGGCGGCAACCTGGGCGATCTGGCGCTCCAGGCGGTACACGACGTTGGCCAGTTCTTTACCCAGGGTGGTCGGCGAAGCCGGCTGACCATGGGTACGCGACAGCATTGGCACTTCGGCGTGGGCGTGAGCCAGGGCGCGGATGGCGTCGGCGACCTGGCGCATCAGCGGCAACAGCACTTCGTCACGGCCAGCGCGCAGCATCAGGGCGTGGGACAGGTTGTTGATGTCCTCGCTGGTGCAGGCGAAGTGGATGAACTCGCTGACCTTGGCCAGCTCAGGCAGCTTGGCGGCCTGCTCCTTGAGGAGGTATTCAATGGCCTTGACGTCGTGGTTGGTGGTGCGCTCGATTTCCTTGACGCGCTCGGCGTGCTCCAGCTTGAAATCGTTGGCCAGGCTGTCCAGCAGGGCGTTGGCTTCGGCGGAGAACGCCGGCACTTCGCCGATTTGCGGGTGGGCGGCCAGGCGCTGCAGCCAGCGCACTTCGACCAGGGCGCGGAAACGGATCAGGCCGAATTCGCTGAAAATGGGGCGCAAGGCCTGGGTTTTGCCGGCATAACGGCCGTCTACAGGGGAAACCGCAGTGAGCGAAGAAAGCTGCATGGGGTGTTCTCGGACAGTCAGGCTTTTGGAAGGGCGCATATCATACATGAAAATTGCGCCTGGGTCGGGTGGCTGACCAAAGGTCGGCCCAATTTGGATCTGGTGGCAGCCCCTGTGGGAGCAGGCGTGCCCGCGAACACCGGCGTAGCCGGTGCCATACACCGCGTCGCCTGCTTCGCGGGCACGCCCGCTCCCACAAAGGGCAGCCCAGCCCGTCAGGTGGGGCTGCGCATCATGTCGTACAGTTCGTTCAGCAACTTGCGCCGGCTAAACACCAGCTGCCAGCGGTGCCCGCCCAGCTGCCGCCACAGTCGCGCGGCGCGGATGCCGGCCAGCAGCAAGGCGCGGATCTTCGAGGCGTTGTTGGGCTGCTGCAGGAAGCGCATGTCGCCGTGCACCTGAATGCGCTGGCGCAAGGTGCTCAGGGTGTCTTGATACAAGGCTCCACTGGAAGCGATGACGTTTTCGTGAACCAGGCCGAAATGCTCGGCCTGCGACTGGATTTGCGGCAGTCGGTTGCCGATGGTGTCCAGCAGGTCACCACGCTTGTTCAGCTGGCGTTCCAGGCCCAGCATCGACAGGGCGTAGCGCAGTGGCTCGCGCTGCAGGCTGTTGGGGTCGCGCTCGAGGGCGCCGATCAGCGCTCGGTAGCCGTCGCGCAGGTTCAGGTCGTCACCGCCGAACACCTCCAGGGTGTCCTTGGGGTCACGCACCAGCAGGCTGCCCAGCATGCAGCCGATATTGGCTTCACTGGCCTGGCCGGTGCGGGCGATGCGGTCGACAAGCACGGCGGCCTGGAACACACCGCCCAATGCGATCAGCTGCTCCTGCAGGTTGCTCATGCGCGCGGGCTCCACGGCTCGGCAGCCTCGATCACGCCACCGCCCAGGCACACTTCGCCGTCATAGAACACCACCGACTGGCCCGGCGTTACGGCGCGCTGAGGCTCGTCGAACACGGCGCGGTAGCCGCTGGCGGTGCGTTCCAGGGTGCATCGCTGGTCGCTCTGGCGGTAGCGCACCTTGGCAGTCAACTGGCGTGGGCTGCCGAGGTCGACCGGGTTGACCCAGAAAATGTCCGAGGCCAGCAGGGCGCGGGAGAACAGCCATGGGTGCTCGTTGCCCTGGCCGACCACTAGCACGTTGCGGGCCAGGTCCTTGTGCAGCACGTACCACGGCTCGTCACTGGCATCTTTCAGGCCGCCAATGCCCAGGCCCTGGCGCTGGCCGATAGTGTGGTACATCAGGCCATGGTGGCGGCCGATCACTTCACCTTCGGTGGTTTCAATGTCGCCCGGCTGGGCCGGCAGGTACTGCTTGAGGAAGTCGCTGAAGCGGCGCTCGCCAATGAAGCAGATGCCGGTGGAATCTTTCTTCTTGGCGGTGGCCAGGCCGTGCTTTTCGGCGATGGCGCGTACTTCGGGCTTTTCCAGTTCGCCGACCGGGAACAGCGTGCGGGCGATTTCCTGGCCGCCGACGGCGTGCAGGAAGTAGCTCTGGTCCTTGTTCGGGTCCAGGCCCTTGAGCAGTTCGGTGAGCGCGCCAGTATCGCGGCGGCGCACATAGTGGCCGGTGGCGATCAGGTCGGCACCCAGCGACAGGGCGTAGTCGAGGAACGCCTTGAACTTGATTTCGCGGTTGCAGAGGATGTCGGGGTTGGGTGTGCGGCCGGCCTTGTATTCTTCAAGGAAGTGCTCGAACACGTTGTCCCAGTATTCGGCGGCGAAGTTGGCGGTGTGCAGCTTGATGCCGATACGGTCGCACACGGCCTGGGCGTCGGCCAGGTCTTCACGGGCGGTGCAGTATTCGGTGCCGTCGTCCTCTTCCCAGTTCTTCATGAACAGCCCTTCCACCTGGTAGCCCTGCTCGATGAGCAGAAGGGCTGAGACGGAAGAGTCCACGCCGCCGGACATGCCGACGATGACGCGGGTCTTGGCGGGGTCTTTAAGTGCTGGGCTGGTCATGGGTACCGGTGTGTATCAAGGGGGAAAAACGCCGATTCTATCAAAACCGCGGCGCTGCGTCAGTCGCGTAGCAGGTCGAGGCTGTGCAGCGGGCCTTTGAGGTAGTCATCCAGGCAGCGCGGCACCAGCTCGCTGCGCCAGCGAGTGGGGTCGGCCAGCAGTTCGTCGCGGGTCAGCCACACGGCGCGGACGATGTCGCTGTCCAGTGCCAGGTCGGCGTGATGGCGCACGGGGCGGGCGGCGAAGCAGATGCGCTGGTAGGTCACGCCGTTGCTGGGGGCGGTGTACAGGTAGATGCCGACCACGCCGGTCAGCTCGACTTCCCAGGCGGTTTCCTCCAGGGTTTCGCGCAGGGCGGCCTGGGGCAGGGTCTCGTTGGGCTCGAGGTGGCCGGCCGGCTGGTTGAAGACGTGCTGGTTGGCTTTGAATTCCTCGACGAAGAGGAACTTGCCTTCGTGCTCGACGATGGTCGCTACGGTGATGTGGGGTTGCCAGGTCATGAGCATCTCCTCAACGGTCTGCAGGGCCCTGTAGAAGCGGGTTAACCCGCGAATGGGGCAGTGGTTTCACCACCGTATTCGCGGGTAAACCCGCTCCTACAGGGACCGCGCTTGTTTTCCAGAAAGCACAAACCCCGGTGCGTGGCCGGGGTTTGTGCTGTTACTTCAAGCGAACCTTACAGGGCAGCGATGGCGCTGTTCAGGGTCTGGCTTGGGCGCATCACCTTGGCGGTCAGCTCGGCATCCGGGGCGTAGTAGCCGCCGATGTCGGCTGGCTTGCCCTGAACGGCGTTGAGCTCGGCGACGATGGTCGCTTCGTTCTCGGCCAGGGTTTTTGCCAGTGGTGCGAAGCGTGCCTGCAGGGCAGCGTCGTCCGTCTGAGCGGCCAGGGCCTCGGCCCAGTACAGGGTCAGGTAGAAGTGGCTGCCGCGGTTGTCGATACCGCCGACTTTGCGCGACGGCGACTTGTTGGTGTCGAGGAACTTGCCGGTAGCCTGGTCCAGGGTGTTGGCCAGAACCTTGGCGCGCGGGTTGTCGTAGGTGTTGCCCAGGTGCTCCAGGGAAGCGGCCAGGGCCAGGAATTCACCCAGCGAATCCCAACGCAGGAAGTTCTCTTCAACCAGCTGCTGCACGTGCTTCGGAGCCGAACCGCCGGCGCCGGTTTCGAACAGGCCACCGCCGCTCATCAGCGGTACGATCGACAGCATCTTGGCGCTGGTGCCCAGCTCCATGATCGGGAACAGGTCGGTCAGGTAGTCACGCAGCACGTTGCCGGTCACCGAGATGGTGTCCTTGCCTTCGCGGATGCGGGCCAGGGAGAACTTGATGGCGTCGACCGGTGCCAGGATGCGGATGTCCAGGCCGGTGGTGTCGTGATCTTTCAGGTACTTCTGCACCTTCTCGATCATGACGCCGTCGTGGGCGCGAGCCGGGTCCAGCCAGAACACCGCCGGGGTGTTGCTCAGGCGGGCACGGTTGACGGCCAGCTTGACCCAGTCCTGGATCGGCGCGTCTTTGGTCTGGCACATACGGAAGATGTCACCGGCTTCGACGTTCTGCTCCAGCACCACGTTGCCCTTGCCATCGACTACACGAACCACGCCGTCAGCCTTGACCTGGAAGGTCTTGTCGTGGGAGCCATACTCTTCGGCCTTTTGCGCCATCAGGCCAACGTTCGGCACGCTGCCCATGGTGGTCGGGTCGAAGGCACCGTTGACCTTGCAGTCTTCGATGGTGGCCTGGTAGATGCCGGCGTAGCAGCGGTCCGGGATCACGGCCTTGGCGTCTTGCAGTTCGCCTGCGGTGTTCCACATCTTGCCCGAGTCACGGATCATGGCCGGCATCGAGGCGTCGACGATCACGTCGCTCGGCACGTGCAGGTTGGTGATGCCTTTGTCGGAGTTGACCATGGCCAGGGCCGGGCGCTCGGCGTACAGGGCCTGGATGTCGGCTTCGATCTCGGCCTGCTTGTCAGCTGGCAGGTCCTTGATGCGGGCGTACAGGTCGCCGATACCGTTGTTGGCGTTGAAGCCTACTTCGGCCAGGGCAGCGGCGTGCTTGGTCAGCACGTCGTTGTAGAACTCTTCGACGATGACGCCGAACATGATCGGGTCGGAGACCTTCATCATGGTGGCTTTCAGGTGCACCGACAGCAGCACGCCGGCGGCCTTGGCATCGGCGATCTGCTCGGCGATGAAGGCTTTCAGGGCCTTGCGGCTCAGGGTGGCGCAGTCGATGACTTCAGCGGCTTTGACGGCGGTTTTTTCTTTCAGCACGGTGGTGCTGCCGTCTTTGCCGACCAGCTCGATGCGCAGGCTGTCGTCAGCTTCGATCAGCGCGGCTTTTTCGCTGCCGTAGAAGTCGCCTTGAGTCATGTGGGCAACGTGCGACTTGGAGTCGGCGGCCCAGGCACCCATCTTGTGTGGGTGCTTGCGGGCGTAGTTCTTGACCGACAGCGGCGCGCGGCGGTCGGAGTTGCCTTCGCGCAGCACCGGGTTCACGGCGGAACCCTTGATGCGGTCGTAGCGGGCACGGGATTCTTTTTCTTCCGCGGTGGCCGGCTCGTCGGCGTAGTCAGGGATGTTGAAGCCCTTGCCTTGCAGTTCCTTGATCGCGGCTTTGAGCTGCGGTACCGAGGCGCTGATGTTCGGCAGCTTGATGATGTTGGCTTCAGGGGTGGTAGCCAGCTGGCCCAGTTCCGCCAGGTGATCGCCTACTTGCTTCTCTGCGCCCAGTTGCTCCGGGAAGGCGGCAAGGATACGGCCAGCCAGGGAGATGTCGCGAGTTTCGACAGCGATGTCAGCCGAAGCGGTGAACGCTTCGATGATCGGCAGCAGCGAGTAAGTGGCGAGGGCGGGGGCTTCGTCGGTGAAGGTATAGATGATCTTGGAACGGGTGGGCATGCGGGTTAACTCTCTGTGTGCTGAGCGTGCTCGAGTCTCGTGGTGCGCAGGGTAGGCGCATCGCCCTGGCAGCGCCATGAGCGGAAAGTCGAGAGGCTGCGAGCGGTGATGGTGGATGCATCAGTCGAGCGTCAAGTGCTGAGCTGCGGTAACAACCCAGGCTTTATGGCCATTCATGGCCTAGGGCGGTCCGCATTTTCCTGGGATTCGCCCCGATGACCCTTCGGTCGCGGCGGAGTATACCAAACCATTCGGGCTAATCAGCAAGGCCAAGTGATATCGGCCCATTTATAAGACCAAAGACTAAGCGGCAATGCGGCGGGTTGTCGCATGCCTTGCAGGTCGGCAGATGTGGTTTAGGCTCAGTGGATCGCACGATGTCCAAACCACACCCGACAGCGGAGTAGTGCAAGCATGGGATACCAGAAAATCAAGGTTCCGACCGACGGCAGCAAGATCACCGTCAATGCAGATCATTCGCTCAACGTGCCTGATCATCCGATCATTCCTTACATTGAAGGCGACGGGATCGGCGTCGATGTTTCGCCGGTAATGATCAAGGTGGTCGATGCCGCCGTGGAGAAGGCCTACGGCGGCAAGCGCAAGATCGCCTGGATGGAGGTATACGCTGGCGAGAAAGCCACCCAAAAGTATGACCAGGATACTTGGTTGCCGCAGGAAACCCTCGATGCCGTGCGTGATTACGTGGTGTCGATCAAGGGCCCGCTGACCACCCCGGTCGGTGGCGGCATCCGCTCGCTCAACGTGGCCCTGCGCCAACAACTGGACCTGTATGTATGCCTGCGGCCGGTGCTGTGGTTCCAGGGTGTACCGAGCCCGGTGAAAAAGCCGGGCGACGTCGACATGGTGATCTTCCGCGAGAACTCCGAAGACATCTATGCCGGCATCGAGTGGAAGGCCGGGTCGCCCGAGGCGAACAAGGTGATCAAGTTTCTCAAGGAGGAAATGGGGGTCACCAAGATCCGCTTCGACCAGGATTGCGGCATTGGCATCAAGCCGGTGTCTAAGGAGGGTACCAAGCGTCTGGTGCGCAAGGCCCTGCAATACGTGGTGGATAACGACCGCGAATCGCTGACCCTGGTGCACAAGGGCAACATCATGAAGTTCACCGAGGGCGCGTTCAAGGACTGGGGGTACGAGGTGGCGCGTGACGAGTTCGGCGCTGAACTGCTCGATGGTGGCCCATGGATGAAATTCAAGAACCCCAAGACCGGTCGCGAGGTCATCGTCAAGGACGCCATTGCCGACGCCATGCTGCAGCAGATCCTGCTACGCCCGGCCGAATACGACGTGATCGCCACCCTCAACCTCAACGGTGACTACCTGTCCGATGCCCTGGCGGCGGAAGTGGGCGGTATCGGCATTGCCCCGGGCGCCAACCTGTCCGACACCGTGGCCATGTTCGAGGCCACTCACGGCACGGCGCCCAAGTATGCCGGGCAGGACAAGGTCAACCCGGGCTCGGTGATCCTCTCGGCAGAGATGATGCTGCGCCACATGGGTTGGACCGAGGCCGCCGACCTGATCATCAAAGGCACCAATGGTGCCATTGCGGCCAAGACCGTGACCTACGATTTCGAGCGGTTGATGGAAGGCGCCAAGCTGGTAAGCAGCTCAGGCTTTGGCGATGAAATGATCAAACACATGTAAGGCAACAGAAAACCGGCCGCCTCCTGTAAAGAAGCGGCCGGTTTTTTCGTCTATCGGCACAGCGCAGGCAGTCAGGCTTTTGCAGTTTCGCTTTGCGGCTCACCCAGGGGTCTGGCAGCCTCTGCCGCGGCGGCCGCAGCATCTTTGATTTCAACGGCGTGCAAGCCTTTGGGGCCCTGGACGATGTCGAATACCACGGCCTGGCCAGCCTTCAGGGTCTTGTATCCGTCCATTCGGATGGCGGAATAATGGGCGAACAGGTCATCGGATTTACCTTCCTCATTGATGAATCCATAGCCCTTGGCATTGTTGAACCACTTGACTTTACCGCTTGCCATCCCTATGTCCCTCTGCAAAGGACTCCATCACTGGAGTATCATCCACTTCATCCGCATACGAACCTTGCGAAAAATCTGGTTGACTGCGCGGATCTTTATCGACCACGGTGGGTTCTTATTGGTTGTAACACCGTTTTGCCGATAGTCAAGGTCACGCGGCGCCTGCGCCGGCGGTGGCCTGTGCAGTCAACCCGCAACCTTAACCTGACGCTCATGATGAAATTCTTTCCATGCATGCACCTAGTGAGATTCGACTAACATTCAATCAGGATCGCCCGCAATCGAATGAGGACGACGGCTCAGGTCTTGCAGTTCAGGAAGCCAAGCCGATCCTGCAGGCGCCACCGATGTACAAGGTGGTTTTGTTCAACGATGACTACACACCAATGGATTTCGTCGTCGAAGTGCTCGAGACGTTCTTCAGTCTGAACCGCGAGCTGGCGACCAAGATCATGCTGACCGTCCATACCGAGGGGCGGGCAGTGTGCGGATTGTTTACCCGTGACATCGCCGAAACAAAGGCCATGCAGGTCAACCAATACGCCAGGGAAAGCCAGCATCCGCTACTCTGTGAAATCGAGAAGGACGGTTAATCGCCGACCACTTGGGTATGAGGTGAAGCTATGTTAAACCGCGAGCTCGAAGTCACCCTCAATCTTGCCTTCAAGGAGGCTCGTTCGAAGCGTCATGAGTTCATGACCGTCGAGCATCTGCTGCTGGCACTCCTTGACAATGAGGCTGCCGCGACCGTTCTGCGCGCCTGTGGCGCCAATCTCGACAAGCTCAAGCATGACCTGCAAGAGTTCATCGACTCCACCACGCCGTTGATCCCTGTCAACGACGAAGACCGTGAAACCCAGCCAACCCTGGGCTTCCAGCGCGTGCTGCAGCGTGCCGTGTTCCACGTGCAAAGCTCTGGCAAGCGCGAAGTGACCGGCGCCAACGTGCTGGTGGCGATCTTCAGCGAACAGGAAAGCCAGGCCGTGTTCCTGCTCAAGCAGCAGAGCGTGGCCCGTATCGACGTGGTCAACTACATCGCCCATGGCATCTCCAAGGTGCCAGGGCATGGTGCGCAGTCTGAAAGCGAGCAGGACATGCAGGACGAAGAGGGCGGCGAAACCTCCTCTTCGAGTAACCCGCTGGACGCCTACGCCAGCAACTTGAACGAGCTGGCCCGTGCCGGCCGTATCGACCCGCTGGTAGGTCGTGAGCAGGAAGTGGAACGCGTGGCGCAAATCCTGGCCCGTCGGCGCAAGAACAACCCGCTGCTGGTGGGTGAGGCTGGCGTGGGTAAGACGGCCATCGCCGAAGGCCTGGCCAAGCGCATCGTCGATGGTCAGGTGCCTGACCTGCTGGCACAGAGCGTGGTCTACTCACTCGATCTGGGTGCCTTGCTGGCCGGTACCAAATACCGTGGTGACTTCGAGAAGCGCTTCAAGGCGCTGCTCGGTGAGCTGCGCAAGCGTCCGCAGGCCATCCTGTTCATCGACGAAATTCACACCATCATCGGCGCCGGTGCGGCGTCGGGCGGGGTGATGGATGCCTCCAACCTGCTCAAGCCGCTGCTATCGTCGGGTGAAATCCGTTGCATCGGTTCGACCACGTTCCAGGAGTTTCGCGGCATCTTCGAGAAGGACCGTGCCCTGGCGCGGCGCTTCCAGAAGGTGGATGTCAGCGAGCCATCGGTCGAAGACACCGTGGGCATTCTGCGCGGCCTGAAAGGGCGTTTCGAAAGCCACCACAACATCGAGTACAGCGACGAAGCCCTGCGCGCCGCCGCCGAACTGGCTTCACGCTACATCAACGACCGGCACATGCCTGACAAGGCCATTGATGTGATCGACGAGGCTGGGGCCTACCAGCGCCTGCAGCCAGAGGCCAATCGCGTCAAGCGCATTGATGTGCCGCAAGTGGAGGACATCGTCGCCAAGATTGCGCGAATTCCGCCGAAGCACGTCACCAGTTCCGACAAGGAGCTGCTGCGTAACCTTGAGCGCGACCTGAAACTGACCGTGTTTGGCCAGGACCAGGCAATCGACTCGCTGGCCACCGCGATCAAGCTGTCCCGTGCCGGCCTCAAGTCGCCAGACAAGCCGGTGGGTTCGTTCCTGTTCGCCGGCCCTACCGGCGTCGGCAAGACCGAAGCGGCGCGGCAACTGGCCAAGGCGCTGGGTGTGGAGTTGGTGCGTTTCGACATGTCTGAGTACATGGAGCGTCACACCGTGTCGCGTTTGATTGGTGCGCCGCCGGGTTATGTTGGTTTTGACCAGGGTGGCTTGTTGACCGAGGCGATCACCAAACAGCCGCACTGCGTATTGTTGCTCGATGAAATCGAGAAGGCCCACCCGGAAGTCTTCAATCTGCTGCTGCAGGTGATGGACCACGGTACCTTGACCGACAACAACGGGCGCAAGGCCGACTTCCGTAACGTGATCCTGATCATGACCACCAACGCCGGTGCAGAAACCGCGGCGCGGGCGTCGATCGGCTTCACTCATCAGGACCACGCGTCCGATGCCATGGAAGTGATCCGCAAGAGCTTCACGCCAGAGTTCCGCAACCGTCTGGATACCATCATCCAGTTTGGCCGCCTGAGCACGGAGACGATCAAAAGC
Source organism: Pseudomonas sp. CIP-10 (assembly GCF_020911845.1). Taxonomy (NCBI): domain Bacteria; kingdom Pseudomonadati; phylum Pseudomonadota; class Gammaproteobacteria; order Pseudomonadales; family Pseudomonadaceae; genus Pseudomonas; species Pseudomonas sp. CIP-10. Next base: position 2,081,577 of record NZ_CP087160.1, read on the forward strand.
ATCGTCGACAAGTTCCTTATCGAATTGCAGGCGCAACTGGAAGACAAGCGTGTGCTGCTGGAAGTCAGCGATGAAGCGCGCGGTTGGCTGGCGGTTTCGGGCTATGACGTGCAGATGGGCGCGCGGCCAATGGCGCGGCTGATCCAGGACAAGATCAAGCGGCCGCTGGCCGAGGAGATCCTGTTTGGCGAGCTGGCCGAGCATGGTGGCGTGGTGCATGTCGACCTGCGCGATGGCGAACTGGTGTTCGACTTCGAAACCACCGCTGAGGTCGCGTGATGTGCAGGGGCTGCCTTGCAGCCCCTGCAGTTTCAAAAGGCACAAAAAAGCCCGGCACCTGGCCGGGCTTTTTCATGGCTTGAGTTTAGCGCGCACGGTAGGTGATGCGGCCCTTGCTCAGGTCGTACGGCGTCAGCTCGACGCGGACCTTGTCGCCAGTGAGAATACGGATGTAGTTCTTGCGCATCTTTCCGGAGATGTGCGCGGTTACGACGTGCCCGTTTTCCAACTCCACGCGGAACATGGTGTTGGGCAGGGTGTCGACGACAGTACCTTCCATTTCGAAGCTGTCTTCTTTCGACATGCAGTTGAGCCCTCGGATCCAGTGTTAGCCCGACGCATATCCGCACCGGGCAAAAAAGTGGCGTGGATTATGCCGGAAAACTGCGTGTCAAGCCAATGCTTTCAGTTGAGGGTGACCCAGCGCTGGTTTATCAGCAGCTCGATAGGTCGGTACTGCGTCTTGTAGTTCATCTTCTTGCAGTTCTTGATCCAGTAGCCCAGGTAAACCGCCTCCAGGTTCTGGCGCAGCGCTTCGGTGATCTGCCAGAGAATGGCGAAACGGCCGAGGCTGCGGCGCTCCTCGTCCGGCTCGTAGAAGGTGTACACCGCTGACAGGCCATTGGGCAGCAGGTCGCACACTGCCACCGCCATCAACCGGCCTTCCAGGCGAAATTCGTAGAACCAGCAGAACGGCAGGTCGCGTACCAGGAAGGTGGAAAACTGATCGCGGCTGGGCGGGTACATGTCGCCATCGGCGTGGCGCGTTTCGATATAGCGCCGGTACAGCTCGAAGTACTCTTCCTTGAACGCCGGGCGCGCTGCGGTTACGGTCAGGTCGGCGTTACGTTTGAGTATGCGACGCTGCTGGCGGTTGGGGATGAAACGCGCCGCCGGGATGCGCGCCGGCACGCAGGCGTTGCAGTTCTGGCAGTGTGGGCGGTACAGGTGGTCGCCACTGCGGCGAAAGCCCATTTCCGACAAATCGGCGTACACGTGCACGTCCATCGGCTGGCTGGGGTCGAGGAACAGCGTGGTCGCCTGCTCCTCCGGCAGGTAGCTGCAGGAGTGGGGCTGAGTGGCATAGAACTTCAACCGCGCCAACTCTGTCATGATCAACCCCTTCGGTGAGACTTTGTTTTAAGTGTAAGCCAGCTACGGGAACTCGCCTAGGCAACCCATGAAGCACTGTTGGGTTGGTCAAGGTGGCGTGCCAGGTAGCTGGCGAACTCGGCACGGCTGATGGCGTGGGCGCCCAGGCTGTGCAGGTGGTTGGTCGGCATCTGGCAGTCGATAAGCACGAAGCCGGCGTCTCGCAGGTGGTTGACCAAGGTCACGAAGCCGACCTTGGAGGCGTTGTCGGCGCGGCTGAACATCGATTCGCCAAAGAACAGCTGGCCCATGGCGAGGCCGTACAGGCCCCCGACCAGTTCGCCGTCCTGGCGAACTTCGACCGAATGGGCGATGCCGCGGCGGTGCAGCTCGCAGTAGGCGTTGCGCATGGTGTCGGTGATCCAGGTGCCGTCAGCGTAGTCGCGAGGCGCGGCGCAGGCGGCGATCACGGCCGGGAAGTCGGTGTCGAAGCTGACCTGGTAGCGGCCTTGGCGCATCAGCTTGGCCAGCGAGCGTGACACATGCAACTGGTCAGGCAACAACACCGTGCGCGGGTCGGGTGACCACCACAGGATCGGTTGGCCGTCCTGGTACCACGGGAAGCAGCCATGGCGATACGCCTGCATCAGGCGCTCGGGGCTCAGGTCACCGCCTGCGGCCAGTAGGCCGTTGGGGTCGTGCAGCGCCTTTTCCAGGGGCGGGAAGGTCAGCGAGTCGCGGGTCAGCCAGGTGAGCATGGTCTATCGTGCGGTGGGGGAGGGGAGAGGGCAGCATGGCTTGGGTCAAAAGCGGGGTCAATCTCTTTGGGTGCCTCAAAGCCAGCGCGGTAACCTGCACAAGCTACCCCCTACAGGGAGGTGAGGCCGTTTTGCGGCAATTCAGGGCAATTTCCTACACATTCATCAAACCGCAGGCACCATCCGCTACATTTGCTGTCACACCTGTGCAAAAACACAGCATAAGCCTTTGTCACAAAAGAAAATGCATGCTCAAATTGCAGCTATATGAATTCGCCCCCGGCCAAACCCCCATACGGCGTGCCGCCATGGCGGCTGGCGGGCAGTAATGTTAAAAGTAGTGGTTCGTTGGTCGCGCAGCGGCCGATCACTATTGGACGCGCACCACGCGCAGGAATAGACGCGTTTTGAAGAAATCCACCGCAACTCCAGCTCCATTGCCTGTGCCACTGTGGCGGCAGCAGCTGCATTATCGCCTCAAGGAAGGTGCGTTGATCGCTGTCGGCGCGCTGTGCCTGTACCTGTGGATGGCGCTGCTGACCTACGATACGTCGGACCCGGGCTTCAGCCACACCAGCAACGTCGACCAGGTGCAGAATGCGGCCGGGCGTGCCGGTGCCTACTTCGCCGACATCCTGTTCATGGTGCTGGGTTACTTCGCCTATATTTTCCCGCTGCTGTTGGCGGTCAAGACCTTGCAGATTTTCCGCGAACGCCACCAGCCGTGGGATTGGAGCGGCTGGCTGTTCTCCTGGCGGCTGATTGGCCTGGTGTTCCTGGTGCTGTCGGGGGCAGCGCTGGCGCATATCCACTTCCACCCGCCCGCCAGCCTGCCGTTCTCCGCCGGTGGTGCACTGGGCGAAAGCCTGGGCGACCTGGCGCGCAACCTGCTGAACGTGCAGGGCAGCACGCTGATGTTCATTGCCCTGTTCCTGTTCGGCCTGACCGTCTTCACCGACCTGTCGTGGTTCAAGGTGATGGACCTGACCGGCAAGATCACCCTCGACCTGTTCGAACTGGTGCAAGGGGCTGCCACCCGCTGGTGGGAAGCGCGCAACGAACGCAAGCGCCTTGAGGCACAGCTGCGCGAGGACGAACCGGTGTTCAAGGCCGCGCCGATGGCTGCCGAGAAGCGCGAGCCGGCCAAACCGTCACTGCGCGAGCGCATCCTCAAGCGTGAAGAGCCACCCGCTCAGCCGGTCGAGCCACGTGAGCCAACCCTTGCACGCGAACCGATTGTGCCGCCACGTGAAACGGCGCCTGAGGCATTGGCGCCGCGTGAAACCGTGGTGCCCCGCCAGCAGCACGCAGCGCCCACCATTGTGCCGCCGTCAGCCGCCAAGGCGCCGGAGCCGAGCAAGCGGGCGATGAAGGAAAAGCAGGCGCCGCTGTTCGTCGACAGCGCCGTGGAAGGCACCTTGCCCTCGATTTCCATCCTCGACCCGGCCGAACAGAAAAAGATCGAGTATTCGCCAGAATCCCTGGCCGGCGTCGGCCAGTTGCTGGAAATCAAGCTCAAGGAATTCGGTGTGGAAGTGGCGGTGGATTCGATCCACCCCGGCCCGGTGATTACCCGTTACGAAATCCAGCCGGCCGCCGGCGTGAAGGTCAGCCGCATCGCCAACCTGGCCAAGGACCTGGCGCGTTCGCTGGCCGTGACCAGTGTGCGAGTGGTCGAGGTCATCCCTGGCAAGACCACGGTGGGTATCGAGATACCCAACGAAAACCGCCAGATGGTGCGCTTCTCCGAAGTGCTGGCCACGCCGCAGTACGACGAGCAGAAATCGCCCGTCACGCTGGCGCTGGGCCACGACATTGGCGGCAAGCCGGTGATCACCGACCTGGCCAAGATGCCGCACCTGTTGGTGGCCGGTACTACCGGCTCCGGTAAGTCGGTGGGTGTGAACGCGATGATTTTGTCGATCCTGTTCAAGTCCAGCCCGGAAGACGCGCGGCTGATCATGATCGACCCGAAAATGCTTGAACTGTCGATCTACGAAGGCATCCCGCACCTGCTGTGCCCGGTGGTCACCGACATGAAGGACGCCGCCAACGCCCTGCGCTGGAGCGTGGCCGAAATGGAGCGGCGCTACAAACTGATGGCGGCCATGGGCGTGCGTAACCTGGCCGGTTTCAACCGCAAGATCAAGGACGCCCAGGAAGCGGGCGAAATCATCCATGACCCGCTGTATCGCCGTGAGAGCATGGACGATGAGCCGCCTGCGCTGAAAACCCTGCCGACCATCGTGGTGGTGGTGGACGAATTCGCCGACATGATGATGATTGTCGGCAAGAAGGTCGAAGAGCTGATCGCCCGTATCGCGCAGAAGGCACGGGCGGCCGGTATTCACCTGATCCTCGCCACCCAGCGCCCGTCGGTGGACGTGATCACCGGCCTGATCAAGGCCAACATCCCGACCCGTATGGCGTTCCAGGTGTCGAGCAAGATCGACTCGCGTACCATCATCGACCAGGGCGGTGCCGAACAGCTGCTGGGCCATGGCGACATGCTGTACATGCCGCCGGGCACCAGCCTGCCGATCCGGGTGCACGGCGCATTCGTGTCCGACGACGAAGTGCACCGCACGGTCGAGGCGTGGAAGCTGCGTGGCGCCCCGGACTACAACGACGACATCCTCAACGGCGTCGAAGAAGCCGGTAGCGGCTTTGACGGCGGCGGCGGCGGTGGCGAGGGTGACGATGCCGAAACCGACGCCCTGTATGATGAGGCGGTGCAATTCGTGCTTGAGAGCCGTCGCGCCTCCATTTCTGCCGTGCAACGCAAGCTGAAGATCGGCTACAACCGTGCCGCGCGCATGATCGAGTCGATGGAGATGGCCGGCGTTGTCACCCCGATGAACAGCAACGGCTCGCGGGAAGTGATAGCCCCGGGCGGCCCGCGCGACTGATGAACACCCTGCCGGGCGCCAACGGTGGCGCCCGGCCTTTTCAACGCTCAATGAGGATTCCCATGCGCGCGATTCGCATGCTGTTGGTTTCTGCCCTTACCCTGGGCTCGGTTACTGCTTATGCCGGTGAGCAAGACGTACAACGCCTGACCCAGTTGCTGGAAAAGTCGCAGACCATCGAGGCCAACTTCTCCCAGCTGACCCTGGGCGCCGATGGCACCAGCCTGCAGGAAACCTCGGGCAAGATGACGGTCAAGCGCCCGGGCCTGTTCTACTGGCACACCGATGCACCGCAGGAGCAGGTGGTGGTGTCGGACGGCAAGAACGTCACCCTGTGGGACCCGGACCTGGAACAGGCCACCATCAAGAAGCTCGACGTGCGCCTGAACCAGACCCCGGCGCTGCTGCTGTCGGGTGATGTGTCGAAGATCAGCCAAAGCTTCGACATCGCCTCGAAGGAGCAGGGTGAAGTGATGGACTTCACCCTCAAGCCAAAGACCAAGGACACCCTGTTCGACTCGCTGCGCGTGTCGTTCCGCAAAGGCCTGATCAATGACATGCAGCTGATCGACAGCGTCGGCCAGCGCACCAATATCCTGTTCAATGGCGTCAAGGCCAACCAGGCGGTGCCGGACAGCAAGTTCAAGTTCGACATCCCCAAGGGCGCGGACGTGATCAAGGAGTAACCAGAGCTCGCCATGGACCTGTTTCGAAGCGAACCTGTCGCCCAGCCCCTGGCCGCCCGTCTGCGCCCGTCCAGCCTGGATGAGTACGTCGGCCAGGAGCACCTGCTGGCGCGCGGTAAACCGCTGCGCGAAGCGCTGGAACAAGGTGCGCTGCACTCGATGATCTTCTGGGGGCCGCCCGGGGTCGGCAAGACCACGCTGGCGCGGTTGCTGGCGCAATTTTGCGATGCGCACTTCGAAACGGTGTCGGCGGTGCTGGCCGGGGTGAAAGAGATCCGCCAGGCGGTGGAGGTGGCCAAACAGCAGGCTGGCCAATATGGCCGTCGCACCATCCTGTTCGTTGACGAGGTGCACCGCTTCAACAAGTCGCAGCAGGACGCCTTTTTGCCCTATGTCGAGGACGGCACCCTGCTGTTCATCGGTGCCACCACCGAAAACCCGTCGTTCGAGCTGAACAACGCGCTGCTGTCGCGGGCGCGGGTGTATGTGCTCAAGAGCCTGGACGAAGCGGCCCTGCGCAAGCTGGTCAACCGTGCGCTGACGGAAGCGCGTGGCCTGGGCAAGCGCAACCTGCGGGTGGGCGACGACGCCTTCAAGATGCTGATGGCCGCCGCCGACGGCGATGGCCGGCGCATGCTCAACTTCCTTGAGAACGCCTCGGACCTGGCTGAAGACGGCAGCGAGATCGACGTCGAGATGCTACAGAGCCTGCTGGGTGACAGTCGCCGCCGCTTCGACAAGGGCGGCGAGGCGTTTTACGACCAGATATCCGCACTGCACAAGTCGGTGCGCGGCTCCAACCCCGATGGCGCCCTGTACTGGTTTGCACGCATGCTCGACGGCGGCTGCGATCCGTTGTACATCGCCCGTCGCGTGGTGCGCATGGCCAGCGAGGACATCGGCAACGCCGACCCGCGTGCGCTTAGCCTGTGCCTGGCAGCCTGGGATGTGCAGGAGCGCCTTGGCAGCCCCGAGGGCGAGTTGGCGGTGGCACAGGCCATCACCTACCTGGCCTGTGCACCCAAGAGCAACGCGGTGTACGTGGGGTTCAAGACCGCCCTGCGCGAAGCGGCCGAGCATGGTTCGCTGGAGGTGCCGTTGCACCTGCGCAATGCCCCGACCAAGCTGATGAAGCAGTTGGGCTATGGCGACGAGTACCGCTACGCCCACGATGAGCCTGACGCCTACGCCGCCGGTGAGGATTACTTCCCCGACGAGCTGGAACCGCGCCAGTACTATCAGCCGGTGCCCCGTGGCCTGGAACTGAAAATTGGCGAGAAGCTGCGCCATCTGGCCGACCTCGACCGCAACAGCCCCCGCCAGCGGAGAAAACCGTGATTGCACTCATCGCCGCAGTCAGCGCGGGTGGTATTGTCGGCACCTTGTTGCGCTTTGCTACCACCAACTGGGTAGCGGCCCACTGGCCACGGCACTTCTATGCCGGTACGCTGGCGGTCAACCTGGTTGGCTGTCTGCTGATCGGCTTGCTCTATGGCTTGTTCTTGCACAAGCCGCTGGCGCCGGTCGAACTGCGCGCCGGCCTGATTGTCGGCTTCCTCGGGGGCCTGACGACCTTTTCCTCCTTCTCGCTCGATACCGTGCGCCTGATGGAAAGCGGGCAAGTGCCCCTTGCCTTGGGCTATACCAGTATCAGCGTAGTGGGCGGGCTGCTCGCAACCTGGGCTGGCCTGTCCCTGACCCGATTCTGAACCAACACCTACACATAACGAGAGAACGATATGCTCGATTCCAAACTGTTACGCGGCCAACTTCAGGAAGTGGCGGATCGCCTGGCCTCCCGTGGCTTCAGCCTGGATGTCGCGCGCATCGAATCACTGGAAGAGCGCCGCAAGGCGGTGCAGACCCGCACCGAACAGCTGCAGGCTGAGCGTAACGCCCGTTCCAAGTCCATCGGCCAGGCCAAGGCCAAGGGTGAAGACATCGCCCCGCTGATGGCGGACGTCGAGCGCATGGCCAACGAACTGGCTGCCGGCAAGGCTGAGCTGGACGCCATTCAGGCCGAGCTGGATAGCATCTTGCTGACCATTCCCAACCTGCCGGACGCCAGCGTGCCGGTCGGCGCCAGTGAAGACGACAACGTCGAAGTGCGCCGTTGGGGCACGCCGAAGGCGTTCGACTTCGAAATCAAGGACCATGTGGCCCTCGGTGAAATCAGCGGTGGCCTGGACTTCGAAGCGGCTGCCAAGCTGTCCGGTGCCCGTTTTGCTGTGCTGCGTGGTCCGGTTGCCCGTCTGCACCGCGCCCTGGCGCAGTTCATGATCAACCTGCACACCGGCGAACATGGCTACGAGGAACACTACACCCCGTACATGGTGCAGGCGCCGGCGCTGCAGGGCACTGGCCAGTTGCCGAAGTTCGAGGAAGACCTGTTCAAGATCACCCGCGAAGGTGAGGCAGACTTCTACCTGATCCCGACCGCCGAAGTGTCGCTGACCAACCTGGTGGCGGGTGAAATCCTCGACGCCAAGCAGCTGCCGCTCAAACTGGTTGCCCACACCCCTTGCTTCCGCAGCGAAGCTGGCGCTTCTGGCCGTGACACCCGCGGCATGATCCGCCAGCACCAGTTCGACAAAGTCGAGATGGTGCAGGTGGTAGAGCCGTCCAAGTCGATGGAAGCCCTGGAAGGCCTGACCGCCAACGCCGAGCGCGTGCTGCAGTTGCTTGAGCTGCCATACCGCGTGCTGGCCCTGTGCACTGGCGACATGGGCTTTGGTGCGGTGAAAACCTACGACCTGGAAGTGTGGGTGCCGAGCCAGGACAAGTACCGCGAAATCAGCTCGTGCTCCAACTGTGGTGACTTCCAGGCGCGCCGCATGCAGGCTCGCTGGCGCAACCCGGAAACCGGCAAGCCAGAGCTGGTGCACACGCTCAACGGCTCCGGTCTGGCCGTAGGCCGTACCCTGGTTGCTGTGCTGGAAAACTACCAGCAGGCCGACGGTTCGATCCTGGTGCCGGAAGTGCTGAAGCCTTACATGGGCGGCGTCGAGGTAATCCGCTAAATGGATTACCTGCCGCTGTTCCACAAGCTGCAGGGCGGCCGCGTGCTGGTCGTCGGTGGCGGTGAGATCGCCTTGCGCAAGGCACGCCTGCTGGCCGATGCCGGCGGTGTGCTGCGCGTGGTGGCGCCGGACGTCGACGGCCAGTTGGCGGCGTTGGCCCGGGAAGGTGGCGGTGAGGTGCTGGTGCGTGGCTATCAGGCAGCCGACCTGGTCGGTTGCCGGTTGGTGATCGCGGCGACCGACGACCCTGGGCTGAATGCCCAGGTGTCGGCTGATGCGCAGGCGCTTAGCGTGCCGGTCAATGTGGTGGATGCGCCGGCCCTGTGCACGGTGATCTTCCCGGCGATCGTAGACCGCTCGCCGCTGGTTATTGCTGTTTCCAGCGGCGGTGACGCCCCGGTACTGGCACGCCTGATTCGCGCCAAGCTCGAGGCATGGATCCCTTCGGCCTATGGTGAACTGGCCGGGCTGGCGGCACGCTTCCGGCACAAGGTCAAATCCCTGTACCCGGACGTCAACCAGCGTCGTGGCTTCTGGGAAACCGTGTTCCAGGGGCCGATCGCCGAGCGTCAGCTGGCCGGGCAGGGCGCGGAAGCCGAACGTCTGTTGCAGGCGATGGTAGACGGCGCACCGGTGCAGCAGGGCGGTGAGGTGTACTTGGTTGGTGCCGGCCCGGGTGATCCGGACTTGCTGACCTTCCGTGCCTTGCGCCTGATGCAGCAGGCCGACGTGGTGCTGTACGACCGCCTGGTCGCACCCGCCATCATCGATATGTGTCGCCGTGATGCCGAGCGTATCTATGTAGGCAAGCGCCGCGCTGATCATTCAGTGCCGCAGGACCAGATCAACCGCCTGTTGGTCGATCTGGCTCGGCAGGGTAAGCGGGTGCTGCGCCTGAAGGGTGGCGACCCGTTCATCTTCGGCCGGGGCGGCGAAGAGATCGAAGAGCTGGCCGAGCATGGCATTCCGTTCCAGGTGGTGCCGGGCATTACCGCGGCCAGCGGCTGCTCGGCGTATGGCGGCATTCCGCTGACTCACCGCGACTATGCCCAGTCGGTGCGCTTCGTTACCGGGCACCTCAAGGACGGCACAAGCAACCTGCCGTGGACTGACCTGGTGGCGCCGGCGCAGACCTTGGTGTTCTACATGGGGTTGGTGGGCTTGCCGACCATCTGTGCCGAGCTGATTCGCCACGGGCGTGCCGCGAGTACCCCGGCGGCGTTGGTGCAGCAGGGGACCACGCGTAATCAGCGCGTGTTCACCGGCACCTTGGCGGACTTGCCGGACCTGGTGGCCCAGCACGAGGTGCATGCGCCGACCCTGGTGATTGTGGGGGAGGTGGTGCAGTTGCGTGACAAGCTGGCCTGGTTCGAAGGTTCGCAGAACAGCTGAAATCGTGGGGGCCGCTTTGTGGCCCATCGCACATGCCCCAGGCATTGCAAGGCCCTTGTGGGAGCAACTGTCTTGCTCAATTTCTAAAAGCTGGCGCGATCCGTGTGGGAGCGGCCTTGCGTCGCGAAAGGGCTGCACAGCAGCCCCGGGATTTCAGCGTCGATGCAAATAATGCCGGGGCCGCTTCGCGGCCCTTTCGCGACACAAGGCCGCTCCCACAGGCCGGTGTTCAGCCTCAGCCCAGCGCGGTATCGAGAAACATCATCACCGCAAACCCGCCCATCAACCCTGGGTAATGGAGCTGGGTGCAGCGCTGGGCATCAAGGTCTAGCCGGCGCTGGAAGCCCTGAAGGTCGCCGTACACATCTGAAGCCTGGCGCAGTCCTTGTGTGTGGCCTTGTGTCGCGATGGGCTGCAAAGCAGCCCCGGCTTTCTCAAGCCTGCCAAATCCCTTTGCCCACCAACCGCTCTCGATCATGCGGCAAGCCAAAGTCCTGCAAAGGCCCTTTAGGCACAATCCCGTTCGGGTTGATGGTCTTGTGGCTCATGTAATAGTGCTTCTGGATATGCTCCATGTTCACCGTACCCGCCACCCCAGGCCACTGGTACAGCTCACGCAGCCAGTTCGACAGGTTGTGGTAGTCGCTCAGGCGGCGCAGGTTGCACTTGAAGTGCCCGTGGTACACCGCATCGAAGCGCACCAGTGTAGTGAACAGGCGTACATCAGCCTCGGTCAGGTACTCACCCGCCAGGTAGCGATTGCGGCCTAGCAAGGCTTCCAGGTAATCCAGCTCGTTGAACACGTCGTCGAAGGCAGCCTCGTAAGCGTCTTGCGTGGTAGCAAAGCCTGCGCGGTACACGCCGTTGTTCACCGCGGGGTAGATACGCGCGTTCAGTGCTTCGATGGTCGGGCGCAGCGATGCGGGGTAAAGGTCCAGGGTATTGCCGGTCAGCTCGTTGAATGCGCTGTTGAAAATGCGGATGATTTCTGCCGACTCATTGTTGACGATGCGCTTCTCTTTCTTGTCCCACAGTACAGGCACCGTCACGCGTCCTGTGTAGTGCGGGTCATCCTGGGTGTAGCGCTGGTGCAGGTACTGCAGGGCGTCTAGGTGGTCCCCGCTGGAGCCTTGCTGCTGATCGAAGGTCCAGCCATGGTCCTGCATCAGCCAGCTGACCACCGACACGTCGATCAACGGCTCCAGGCCTTTCAGCGCGCGAAAGATCAGGGTGCGGTGGGCCCACGGGCAGGCCAGCGACACATACAGGTGGTAGCGGCCGGCCTCGGGGGCGGGCAGCTGATTGCGGCGCTGGGCATTCTCACGCTTGAACGTGCCATCCTTGCCGTTTTCATACCACTGGTCGTGCCAGCGGCCGTCGATCAATAGGCCCATTGTGAGCTCCTGAAACAAAGTTGTTTGTCGTTGGAGCCCAGTCTAGGCCAAATCGTTCGAAGAAATAGCGCAAAGATCGGGGTTCTATTATCGGCTAAATCGATCTATTTCGAGTGTCCCAGTAGCCTTGCGCTGTTACGAACGCCTGCTCGCGGTGCTGTCCCAAGCCACGCAGGGCCAGCGCCATGGTCGCAATCAGGGCCTTCTCGCCATAACTGTCTTCCACTTCGCCACGCCAGAACGCCAGCAAGTGCTCTGCCTGCAGGCTGGGCGGCTTGACATGGCGACGTTCGCTCAGCGCTGGCCACTCTTCATCCCACGCCTCACCCGCCGTGGTGCCGTAGAGATGGCTGATGACATCGGGATTGACCTCGATTTCGCCGCCATCACCCTTGATCACCACGGCATGGTCGCCCAGCAAACGGCTGGCCTCGCGGTGCACGGCCTGGTAACCGGGGTGAAAGATGCTCTGCAATCCACAGCGAGCGCCCAGCGGGTTGAGCACTCGCGCCAGCGAGTGGATGGGCGAGCGCAGGCCCAGGGTATTGCGCAGGTCGATCATGCGTTGCAGCTGCGGCGCCCAGTCGTGCAGTGGAAAGAATGCCAGTTGATGCTGGTCCAGCGCGTTGCCGACGGCGCCCCAGTCGCGGCACAGCGGAATCTGCAGCAGGTCGAGCAGTTGCTCTGTATACATACGCCCGGCAGTGTGTGCGCCGCCGCCGTGCATCAGAATGCGCACGCCATTGTTGGCCAGGCACTTGGCGGCCAGCAGGTACCAGGGCAGGTGACGCTTCTTGCCGGCGTACGTGGGCCAGTCCAGGTCAACGGCGATGCGCGGCGCCTGCAGGTGGGCGCGCAAGGCCTCGGTGAAGCCGGCCAGCTCTTCGGCGCTTTCTTCCTTGTGCCGCAGCAGCATGAGGAAGGCACCGAGCTGGGTGTCTTCAACCTTGCCTTCCAGCAGCAGGGTCATGGCTGCACGGGCCTCCTCGCGGGTCAGGCCACGCGCGCCGCGCTTGCCTTTGCCGAGAATACGCACGAATTCGGCGAACGGGTGTTCGGCGGGGGGTTCCAGGGTGAGCGGACGAGGTTCGGTCATATGCAGTTGGTCGGCTTGGGCAGGCCCGCCAGCTTGGCGGCAAGTTTGGCGGGGGTGCCGTTGAACAGGCGGTTAAGGTGCGGGCTGTTGCCCTTTTCAGGGCCCAGCTTGAGCGCTGTGTACTTGATCAGCGGGCGGGTGGCCGGAGATAGCTGGTATTCCTGGTAGAACTGACGGAGCAGTTCGAGGATTTCCCAGTGGTCCGCCGTCAACGGGATACCCTCGCGCTTGGCCAACGCCTCGGCGGCGTCGTGGGACCAGTCTTGCAGGTCGACCAGGAAGCCATCCTTGTCCAGGGCGATCGCCTGATCGCCAACGGTGAGCGTATTCATAGCCAGCTGTTGACCTTATCGTATTGCAGCGACAGTTCGACGAACCCGGCGTAGTCCACGGCCTTTGCCAGGTCGTTGCCGACCGCGCGGGCCTGTACATCTTCGTTTAGGGCGAACAGGCGTTGGGCCAGGCCGGCGGCTTGCAGATGGCCGTGCGGCTCGCTGCCGCTGCGCAGGGCATACACGGCATCGCCGCACAGCAGCAGGGCATCTTCGGCACCGAGCAGGCGCAGGCAACTGGCCAGGCGCTCGTCGCCAAACGGGGAATGGGCAATTACATGCAGGGTTTTCATCAGAGCGTTATCACCTGGTCGAAACGGGCTATCAGGGCGGTCAGCGCTGCGTCATCGAGCACTTGCACCGGCAGCGCCAGGGTCTCGGCTGCCAGGCCACGGCGGGCCAGGCTGTGGTTGCAGGCGAACAGTTCTTCGACACCGAACATCGGCAGCGCCTGCAGGTTGGCGGCCAGGTTCTTCTGTTGCACGGCGGCGGGTTGCTGGTCCGGCGCGAGCTGGAACACACCATCGTCGAGGAACAGCATGCCCAACGGCAGGTCGAACGCGCCGCCGGCAAGGGCGATGTCCAGCGCCTCGCGGGCAGAGGGGCCATTCCACGGTGCCTGACGGCTGATGATCAACAAGGACTTGGCCATATCAGTCGCCTCCGAAGCAGACAAGACGATCGGCCACTTGCGCGGCCTCGTGCAGTTGGCCCAGCCCCGACAGTTCCCAGGGCTTGGGCAGGTTCACGGCCGGGCGCTGGTAGCGGTTGGCCTCGGCTTCGTCGAGCACGCCACGGCGCAGGGCGGCGGCGATACACACCACGGCGTCCAGCTGATGGGTCTGTATGAGCGTGCGCCACTGGCCAGCCACGTCCAGTTCGTCCTGGGGGGCGACGACGTTGGCCGAGGCACTGTGCACCCCGTCCTGATAGAAGAACAGTCGGGCAATCTCATGCCCGCCGGCCAGCACCGCCTCGGCGAAGCGCAGGGCGCGTCGCGAAGAGGGCGCATGGGCCGGGGAGAACACCGCGATAGCGAATTTCATGGCTAACTCATGCAAAGGAATGGTGCCATGATAAAGCAAAAAAGCCCGCACCCGCTTGTGCAAGCGGGCGCGGGCTTATCATTCACTCTCCAGGTTCAAGCCTGCTCCTTGCCCTCCGGCAAGAACCAGTTCAGCACCAGCGCACAAATCCCCCCGGTAGCCACACCCGACTCCAGCACGTTGCGAATCGCCGCCGGCATGTGCGCCAGGAATTCCGGCACCTGCGCCACGCCCAGCCCCAGCGCCAACGACACCGCAATAATCAGCAGCGCCCGACGGTCCAGCCGGGTGCTGGCCAGAATATTGATACCCGACGCCGCAACCGCGCCAAACATGACCATCGCCGCGCCGCCCAGCACTGGCTCCGGCACGGCCTGAATCACCCCGGCAACACTCGGGAACAGACCCAGCAACACCAGCATTACGGCAATCCACATACCGATATGACGGCTGGCAATACCGGTCAGCTGAATCACCCCGTTGTTCTGGGCAAAGATCGAGCTAGGGAAGGTGTTGAACAGACCGGCCAGCAGCGAGTTGGCGCCGTTGACCAGCACGCCCCCCTTGATCCGCTGCATCCACACCGGCCCTTCGACCGGCTGGCGCGACACCTTGCTGGTGGCGGTAACGTCACCGATGGCTTCCAGCGAAGTGACCAGGTAGATCACCAGCATCGGAATGAACAGCGCCCACGAGAAGCCCAGGCCAAAGTGCAGTGGTGTCGGCACCTGGAACAGCGCGGCCTCGTGCATGCCGGTAAAGTCCAGGCGGCCCAGGAAACCGGCCAGCGCATAGCCGACCGCGAGGGCGATGACGATGGCGCAGCTGCGCATCCACACCACCGGGATACGGTTGAGAACGACGATGATCGCCAGTACCACGCCCGACATCAGCAGGTTTTCGCCATTGGCAAAGGTGCCATTGGCCATGGCACCAAAGCCGCCTCCCATGCTGATCAGGCCGACCTTGATCAGTGTCAGGCCGATCATCAACACCACGATGCCAGTCACCAGCGGGGTGATCAGGCGTTTGACGAAGGGCAGGATGCGCGACACGCCCATCTCGACGAACGAGCCTGCGATTACTACGCCAAAAATGGCTGCCATTACGCCCTCGACCGGCGTGCCTTGCTTGACCATCAGCGCACCGCCGGCAATCAGCGGGCCGACGAAGTTGAAGCTGGTGCCCTGAACGATCAGCAGCCCCGCGCCAAATGGGCCGAAGCGTTTGCACTGGACGAAGGTGGCGATACCCGAGATCACCAGCGACATCGAAACGATCAGATTGGTATCACGTGCAGATACACCCAATGCCTGGCAGATCAGCAGGCCAGGGGTGACGATAGGTACGATGATCGCCAGCAGGTGCTGCAGGGCTGCCAACAGGCCGATCAACAGCCGTGGCTTGTCCTCCAGACCAAGCACCAGTTCATTGGCAGGCGCCGCTGCGCCTGGGCTGTGTTCGTGTGAGCTCATTGCTGAAAGCCGCCCCGGAAGAAAAAAGGAGCGCATTTTACGGGGTGATGAAAGATAGCGGTAGAGAAAAGCAGGATGGCGACATGATCGGCGACCATTTGCCTGGTTATCTGACTTTTTGGTCAGTTATTGCGGTTGCCGGCATAATTGGCTCGAAACTGATGTAGGAGCGAGCTTGCTCGCGATGCGCTGCGCGGGCGCCGCTCGATCTATCAGGCGCTGAACCTCTTCCGACGAACATCCCGCAGCCCGCCCCATTTCCAGCGCCTACAAAAAAGCCCGCCTAAGCGGGCTTGTTGCGGCACAGCAATCAATCAGTCATCACGACCCATGATGCCAAACAACTGCAGCAGGCTGACAAACAGGTTGTAGATCGACACATACAGGCTGATGGTCGCCATGATGTAGTTACGCTCACCACCGTGAATGATCGCGCTGGTCTGGAACAGGATGCAGACCGACGAGAACAGCACGAAGCCAGCGCTGATTGCCAGTTGCAGGCCGCTGATCTGGAAGAAGAAGCTGGCAACGACAGCACCCAGCAGAACGAAGAAACCTGCAGTGATGAAGCCGCTGAGGAAGCTCATGTCCTTGCGGGTGATCAGCACGTAGGCCGACAGACCACCAAATACCAGCGCAGTCATGGCGAACGCGGAGCTCACTACCTCGGCGCCACCGGCCATGCCCAGGTAACGGTTGAGGATCGGGCCGAGGATGAAGCCCATGAAGCCGGTAAGCGCGAAGGTGGACACCAGGCCCCAGGCCGAATCACGCAGTTTGTTGGTAAGGAAGAACAGCCCGTAGAAGCCGATCAGCACCACGAACACGTTCGGGTAGCCGACGCGCATCTGCTGGGCAACGAAAGCCATGACACCGCTGAAGGCGAGAGTAAGCGCCAGCAGGCTGTACGTGTTGCGCAGGACCTTGCTGATCTCCTGCTGCTCGACCTGCTGGCCGTGGTGGACGGCGTAATCCTGTTCGCGCATGGCGACACTCCTTGGTAAACCTGTGGTTTCGGACGTTCAGATGCTAGGAGTCTACCATTGCTCCTGCAACCCGCGACACAGAGAGTTTGACAGCGTGTTTCATTAAGGTATTATGGCGGCCGCAAAACGAGCTGGAAGCGTGGCCGAGTGGTTTAAGGCAACGGTCTTGAAAACCGTCGATGGGCAACTATCCTAGAGTTCGAATCTCTACGCTTCCGCCATATTCAAAGCCCTGATTATTCAGGGCTTTTTGCGTTTTTGGGGCTTGGAAAACCTAGCCGTGGGAACGGCCTTGGGAAGGGTATCGGTGCAACGGTGTTAGGACGCGTCCTAAAACTTTGCTCATTTGGTCGGCTTGGCGAGCGCCCCGACGCGTCGGTAAACCCTTTCGGTAATGTCTCCTTTCGTATGGCCCAGCAGCAGGCTAGCGTGGTCGACATCGGCGATTTCCGATGCCGCCTTGGGGCGAATGTCGCGGAACTGGAACTGACTGATCCGGCTGGCCAGCACCTGGTCACCGGCAGCGGTCGCTTCCTTCACCGCTTCCTCCCGAGCATCATCCCAGCGGTGCCGCAGCATCGCCGCAGTAACCCGTTTCCCCGCATCGGTCAGTATCAAGTAAGGCGAACCGTGCGCCGCGTTGCGTTTCAAGATCGCTTCGATGAGGACGCCCAGGCCACTGGCCATCCCGTCCACCTCCAGCAGGATCCGCAGCTTCTTGTGGGTCTTCTTCTGTTTCACGCCGAGGGCCTTGTCCTCGATGTCGTCCTTCCTCATCACCAGCACGTCCGCAGGGCGCTGGCCTGTCAAGTACGCCAAGTCCATGGCGACCTTCAACTCTTCAACCGCTTTTGCGTAAACCGCCTTCCATACCGCGTCATTGGCGTAGAAGTCTCGGGGCATTTCCTTGTTCTTGCGCACGCCCTGGCAAGGGTTTTCCTTTGTCGTGAGGCCCCATTCACGGGCCAGGTTGTAGACGTGTGACAGGAGCGCGATCTCCCTGTTTGCCCGGACAGGCGCTGACCGGGCGTCCCGGTACTGAGCAACCAACGCCGGTGTAATTGCATCAATGGGGGCTTCTTCGAAGAACGGGCGCAGCTGGCGCAGTTCGGCGAGGTTGTCCTTCTGGGTGCGGGGGGCCTTCTTGGGAATGATGTCCCGCTCATATCGATCGAAGATCGCCTTCATGAGCAGCAGATCTCGCGGTTTGTCCTTTGCTTCCAGCTCGGCCCACTTCAACCTAGCCACGTTCAGGTCTGGCCCCAGTGCGATTTCTTTGCCCGATTTGTCGAGGTAGTAGTAGCTAATCCAGACCTTGCCGCTTTTGCGCTTTCGCTTGCGTTCGTAAAGCCGGGGAGGAAGGTGGCGGTTTTCAGACTTGCGTGGGCGCATATCACCTCACCTTTGAAAAATCCGGCGTCCAAGCCGGCACCGACGGTGGGGGTGGCGGCGCCAGTGGCACTACCTCAAGGGTTACGCCCAGCTTCATGCGGGCGTATTGGCGGCCAACCAAGGGCCGTCCGCCGCGGCTCTCGACGAAGTGCCAGCCGCGTTCGTTGAGCCAACGGCGCTGCCAGCCCCTTGCCTTGTAGCCGGTAAGGTCGGCCAGCTCTTCGTCTGAAAGGATCTCGTTTTCCATGGGATGGTCTCCACGCCCGTAGTGGCGGCTGGTTGGCGGTCGCTCGCTTTTGCTGCAACTTGAGCTAACGTTGGAGTTGCTGTGGTAATGGGCTTGAACATGAGGCCTGTGTGTTTTAGTGCCGGGATTGTCTAATCTGCGTACGCAGTGGCATTGATGGAATTACGACGGCAGGCTGCTAATGTGAAGGGGACAGCTCGGTTAGTTTGCAGGGCTGATAAGGAAAGCAGGAGTACTTATGAAACCAGACTTAGTAGATTCAGAGCTTCGCGCAGCAATTTTCGCTATCGATCAGGAGCAGCTTTATATCCACACGGCATGGTGTGTCTGGCATGAGGAAGTGCAGTTGTTTGATGACTCTTTTCCTGGTGGGCAAATGCCACTCAACGGAGAGAAGGGAATTAGGAGTTTATGCGTAGAAAAACAAGGGCATAATGACTATGCACGCAACTTGATCGAAAGCTCATCTAATAATGAGCTGCAGGCGGTGCTGTCTCGAATTCCGCAACGTGTTGAAAGCGAGCGTCAATTGTCAACCCATTTCCGGTGGGTTGCATATCACGAAAGTCAGCGGCGAAAAATTCTTGATTTGGCGGATCAGGGGGATTTTGTTGGGGTCAGAAATTTGTACCGTGCTTTTCAAAGCCACAATCCAAACGCCCGAGGTCTTTTGTCATGTATAAGCAACTACCAATTAAAGCTATTGATAGATGCTATATGATGATTAAGACCGCCCCTTCTAGGGCGTTCGTCTAGCGACAAAGCGTCAGCTTCACGGGACAAGTACCTTTGGCACCTGGACGGTATCGCCGAGCTTGGCTTTGACCAGGCCTCGGCAGAAGGCAATTAGCGCGGTCGGGCCGTAGCACCAAAACCCGGTCCTGCCCGGTCCAGAGCTGTAGCGAAAGTTTGCATCAACCAGATGGGCTTCGTAGTGGAGGCCGCCGTGATGCTTGTCTACCAGCGGACCGCCCTGGCTCCAGTCCGTGGATGGTCGGTAGCCGAATCCATTCTCCGCACCTCGCACGCTAACACTGGTGAACACGCCCGTCGGGCTGATGACGGTCAATCCATCGCCTTCGAGCTGCTCGCTGTCCGGCCTGTAGCCCTCGGCCATGGCCACCGCCCAGTCCAGCGCCGCGCCGACCAAGTTGGATGCCCTAACTTCGATCATGTCGGTCATCGCTGCACCGCCTGCCAGAAAGATCCCTTGTTGGTCACCAAGCCTTTCCGCTTCAGGCGCTGACATGCCTTGCTGATTTCTTCGCGGGATTCTCGGACAGCGCCGCGCATGGCATGAGCAGTCGATCCTTCGATGCCAATCAAATGCCCCAGCACGCGCTCGTCAGTCCCACCGGTGAGCATGCCCTGGCCATACTTGGCAGCTACTGTTGCAACTGCCAAGCGCAGGGCCTTCATCCGGTCGCCGGGTTCGTCTGCATGCGGCACCTCACTTTGCTTGAATCCCACGTACGGCACATGGGTTGTAGCGCGTGCCAGGTGGTGCAGGCAGCAGATATCCATCCTCAGCTTTGCGATGATGAGCATTGTCTGCCGATCATCATGCATGGGTAGCCAAACCTCACGCCCGGTTTCTTGATCGTCGTAGTAGAAGGCGTCACTGCTGCGCCGGTAATCCAGCTCAAGGCCGAGGGCCTTGGCCGAAAACTTGATGATGTCTTCTTCTGTCACAGCTGATACCTCTCATCAATCCAGCGCCCAGGCGCCAGTGCGGGTGTAGGTTCGGGTTGGGTTTCGTGCGGAGAGAGCTGGCGCTCGTTGCCGGCCTGCAGCTGGCTGTCTGGGATGCAGCTGATGCCGCCGCGCCAGTCGAAACCGAAGGTCCAGCAGGTTGCGCCGCGCTCGTCGTCGTGGAAGACGTCCACACCTTTCGGCAATTGGTCTGCGCTGGCGCCGGTGGCCAGCAGCAGGAGGCAGAGGGCGAAGCGGGTCATGACTTGGTCGCCTCCATGCCCAGGTCGATCGCGCGGTCTAGAGCGTCGTTGGCAAGAATGTCCTCATGTTCGGCGTAACCGCAGATTATGGGAGGCATGTTGTATTCGCTGCTGAGATCTTTCTGGCCGTCCGGGTCGCGCAACCAGCGGTACCGCTCCGCGTCAGCTCGAAGGGCGCGGACCTCTGCAATCAGGGCCAGCACAGTTTCAGGGTTGGCGCTCGATATGAATTCGGCGTCGGGGTTCTGTGGGATTCCGCAAAGACCCGTTCCCCACCAGCAGACCACCTGACCGTCTGCGGTGTCGATTCCGGGGTTCGTAGAGCGATCTGAGCTACCAAACTCCATGCCGTCGGCATGAACAACCCATGGACCTGGGCTGGCTGCACGGGCTTTCTGCTCAAGGCTTTCAAGATCGATACGCGTTTCTTCAGGCACGGGGATTCCTTGGCCGCCATATCGCGGCAGTGAATAGAGGGGAGAGGGGGTACGGCGGGGTGAAAACAGAATCGCTTCATGTCCCATGCGCGTCGCCTTCGGCATGGAAGCGTCACCCGTAGACATTCGTGATGTCGTTTTGATAGCGTTTACTGCTCGGATATTCACACACGGAGCGTTCGAAAATGGGTGCAGCACTTTTTGTAGATGGCGGTTACGCCATCAAAGCATGGGCTACCGTTGCTGACGGTGCCAAGATGGATTACCTCAAGTTTCGAACGTTCATCGAAGATGAAGCTGGGGTGCCCCTTGGGGATGCCTATTACTTTAACTGTGATAACGACCCGCCAAGCGCTGCACAGAATGGCTTCCACAACTTTCTGCGTTCTGCGCCGCCGCGCGGTGCTGGTATGCGGGTGAAGTTGTACTGGCTTCAGACCAAGCATCATGAATGGCCAACCCGTATGGGTGGAGGTCCTATTGTTCACCCTGACTCCGGTGAGCAATATGTGACTAAAGCTCAGAAAGCGGTTGATGTTGGTCTAGCGTTTCATTTGATGAGGTCGTTCAACAAAATGAAATGGGATCGACTCTATTTGGTAGCTGGGGACGGTGACTTCAGTGAAGTCATCCAGCATCTGGTCGAGAATGAAGGGGTGCACGTAACCCTCATTGGCAATTCCGGCTCTATCAGCAGTGAATTGGCTCCATTCGTCCAGATAATCGAATTTGAAACGATTATTGACAAGGTTGGAAGGGTCTAAGTCTTCCTGCTCACCGTCGCCGGCACTCCAGTTACCGAGGCCGGCGAACAGGTTCGCTACGATGGCGAGCTGATCTCGTGTTTGGCAATTTGGTTAACTGGGGCAAATGCTATCGCGGGCCTTTGTGGTTCCAAGGAAAAGGGGGATGTTGGAATGGGTGAGCGAAACCAGCACGGGCTTGGTCGTTACGTGCCGCAAGAGGTTCGTCGTAAGATTCGAAGTCGCTGTGGCTTTGGATGTGTAATCTGCGGGCTAGCATATTATGACTACGAACATTTTAATCCTGACTTCAAGGACGCAAAAGAACATAATCCAGTCGGAATGACGTTGTTATGTATGCAATGCAACCAGAAACGAGCTCGTGGCACACTATCCGCCGCCACTGTTGCTAGAGCGAACGATAATCCGAAGTGCAAGCAACAGGGCTTTGCTTCTGAACTTTTTGATTTTGGTCCAGGCCCTATCGAGGTTAGGTTTGCTGGCGTAAGCTTTATCGATTGCGAGACGCTTATTCAAATCCGGGGCGTGAACCTTTTGTCGTTTCGCCCTCCAGAAGAACCAGGTGCTCCACTACTCCTTTCGGGGTTTTTTCCTGACGTCACGGGCGCAACCACTTTGAAAATCGTTGATAACGAATGGTCTGCTGGCGACGACAACTGGGATGTTGAAGTGGAGGGCCCTCGTATCACTATTCGTCGCGGACTTGGTGACGTAGCGCTTCAGATTCGAGTTCACCCCCCGCATGCGTTAGCAGTTGAGAAGATTGATATGGAATTCGAAGGCTATTTCTTAAAGGGCAACGAAGAAACACTTTCCTATTCAATGGACGGAAAGTCTTGGTCAAAGCTAACTTCCGTTGGCATTCGAGGCTGTAAAGTGGGAATCATGTTCGCGTAGCGCGTTCCCTAAATTAACTACATTCTCAACGGGGAGGCGTTGTCGTTGAATAGGAGAAGGCGCCGCAGTGGCGCGCTTTGTTCTAGTGAGCTATCAATTCATGGTCGACTCGGCCTAGTGGAGGTCGCCATGACACTGAAAAGCGATACCGAGGCCCTTACCTCGATCGAGGAAGAAGCCCAGGCAATGCTGAAAAAGATCGGGTTGCCGGATGACCACCTCAAGAAGGACATGGTCATCTGCCTGCGGCAGATCATTGCGATTGCGCGCTACCGGAAAGGCCTGGGCGCCAACCCTGTCGTTGAATAGGGGAGGGCGCTGGCGGGCAGCGCAGGAGGGTCAGGCTCGATTCAGGAATTCCTGGCACCTGCAGTTGAGGTTCGAGCAGTGGCTTGGGCCAACCCAGTCAGGCATTCGGTCGCCTTTATATCGCACCTGCGTGGAGTGGATGAATCTGCTTCGATGCACATCCCTGATGAATCTCTGGCGATCAGCCTGGTTGTCCGAGCGCTCAGGCTGATCCCATCTGCTCATAACGATGCGTCCGCACCCTGTCTTTCCGTGGTCCATGCAGCCCATTGGGGTCTGGTTATCGTTCATGGTTTTCTCCATGCATGCACCGGCTTGGCCGGTGTTGTGCCTGATAGTGGCAATTTAATGGCATTTGGGTTATTGATTGTAATACCAGTCAACGAGATGAATACCCGATGGACCGCGAGCCAACAAACCAGGAAATCGCAGCAGCTCTCGGCATTGATGAGGATCAGGTTGATAAGTACCGTCAGGAGGCTGTGCTGCTGGGCGACGGATCTTGGCTTGTCCACTTTTCCTACGACATGCCGAGAGAGCTTCGGCACAGCTTCACCGGTAGCTTTACGGCGATTGTTGCGTGTGTTGAATCTTGTGTTGACGGGCGCTCAGTCGACTGAGGCTGTCAGCCAGCACCGTAAGTTCAGGCAGCTTTCCGTGCGTTGAGAACGCGCTGGCGGGCTGTTTCGTACTCGCTGCTGAGGATCTCAACCAGGCCGTCTACATCGCCATGAGCAGCCTTGCTGCCCAGGTTCAGGTACACGGTGTCGCCGTAGGTGAAGCACACCCCGCCACTGAGCCAGATGCCGCCACGCTCGACGCCAATGGCCTCCCACATTTCGTCCCGGTCGATATCGTCCGGGCAATGTGCTTTCCAGAGTTCTTCCAGGCGCTGGTGCTCAGCTTTCTCGGCAGCGCGCGCCTCTTTGTCTATGCCCTTGGCATGCTTGGGCGCTCGGCGCAGCGAACGGTAGCCGTATTCGTCAGGCCGGCACCAGTGCACATCTAGGTCGCGGCTGGCGCTGAGCTTGATGCCACCGACGTAGTTCCGGGAGCCGCTGTACATCGGCGAGGCATCGGCGCCGAAGGCCTCACCTAGCTTCTTGCGCTGAGCGTCCCAGGCCGTTTTCTTTTCGTCCCAAGCGCGCACGGCGGCCAGGACCTTTGTCGATTCGGTCTTGTAGAAGTAGCTCATGGCTTTCTCCATGCATGCGCCTCTCTCCGTGGCCGGAGTCGGCGGTCTATTTTAAGAGGAACGCGTCAGCTAATGGCGCTTGGAGAGGAGGCAAGATTTCGATAGCCTACTGCCAGCATTGGCCGATGTTGGTTGGTGCCTCTATCAAGGATGTTCGGTGATGAGTAAGACCCAAAGTAAAGGCACCCTTATTGCAGTGCTAGGAACGGCAGTTTTAGCCTTGGGTGGTGTAGGATTTGCCAGCTGGTTCCAGTCGAAACAGAAGTCTGAGGCGCTTGCCGAGTCTCGAAACAACTCCTGTTTCAACGAAGTAAAGAGGAATTTTCGTTATCCATCTAAAGCGGTATTGCTTGGCATGGTCGAAATATCACCTACCACATTGAGTGGAAGGGGAGAGTTTATGAATGGCTTCGGTGCCATGATTCCTTACAGATTCGAGTGCGAGTTTTACTCCGCCACATCGGACGCAGTGAAGGGCAAACCAAGGATCACCGAAGGCGGTTGAAGCCCCCTTGCTATGGCACGTTTCCATGCATATGCCGCCCTCTGTGACCGGATGCGGCATGGTGTTGGTATGAGAGTTGCTCTACCCCTCAAACACTAAGAATTTGGGGGAATGCCGTAATGACCCAGGGCGATTTTCGCTACATAGTCTTCGTGGTAGTAGCTGTGGTGGTGCTTACGATTGTGGGGGCATGGGTGTTTCTTGAATCCATTAGCTGAGCCCACTGTCGGGTCATGCCAACCCCTGAGTTGGGCCTGCTCGCATGGTAGCAATTTGGTTTTGGATGGGGTATTACGGGTGACCGGCATTGGGCCGGCCAATGGGAGGCCAGCGTGGCTATCGACTTCAGCAAAGGGCGTTACGAAGTTTTCAAGGGGCGGGTGCCTGGTCAGCTGCCGATTGGTCGAATTGATGACGATGAGTATGTCCGCTCGCCATCTAACGAGCTTCTGTATCGCGTGGAAGGGGATCAGTTCTACGACCTCAAAGGGAATTATCTGGGGGAGATTGTCGAATCTGGCCCCGGGCGCGCGATGGTTGTGGACAGCAATCACTACTGCCTATTCGTGATCGCACCCGAGTAGGATCTGGTCGCGATCCAAGCGAAGCGCTTGTGCAGCACTGAACTGCTGAAGCTTCCGCGCCACAGCTGGCGAAACCGTGATTTCGTGGCGCGGAGGTTCAAGCAGTGGCAGCGCACCACCCGGGCCCAGCCCATGCAGGTGATGAATCATCAGCGTCATCGCCTCGCCCTGCTCCTCGATCCCGGCCCACTCCATCAGCTCCAGCAGGGCCTGTTTAGTCCCTGGTCGAACCTTCAAGCGCAGGTCTTCTTCCTGTAACCGTGCGGCTTTGGCGCGGCGCTTCTCGTCGCGCTCCTTGGGTGACATCGCCATACGGTACCTCCTTGATTCCGCTGGGCGGGATGTGTACATGCAGCTGGCGGCGACGCTGCTGCGTGAGCTTCTGGATGCGTCTCATGGTTGGCACACCTCAATGGGCGTTTTCTTCGTCGAGCCAGACGGCATAACCACCAGTAGACGCTTGTTTCCTCGGTATACGCCCCAAGGCTGACCAGTGGATCTGGCCATGGCCGCCGCGTACTTCACGGCTGGCACAGGCTGAGACATGGTGGCGATCATGCGCCCGCCAGGTGGTGGAGCGGGGCGAAAGGTATGTCGTCGTCGAAGCTGTCGTGATCAGGCGGCGCGGCCTGCTGGATCTGCTGCTGGGGCGCGGCCGGCGTTGTCGAGGTTGACGATCCGGCACTTGACCCGGCTGTTGACCCTGCGGCCGGCTGCCGAGCAGCTGCATCGTGCCGTTGATGTCCACGATGATTTCCGTGGTGTAGCGCTTGATGCCGTCCTTCTCCCACTCGCGGGTCTGCAGCTTGCCCTCGATGTAGCATTGGGACCCCTTGCGTAGGTACTCGCCGGCAATCTCCGCGACCTTGCCGAACAGCGACACGCGGTGCCATTCGGTGCGTTCGACCTTCTGGCCTAACTGCTTGTCCGTCCACTGCTCGCTGGTGGCCAGGCTAAGGTTTGTGACTGCATTGCCGTTGGGCAGGTAGCGCACTTCCGGGTCCTGGCCGCAGGTGCCGACCAGGATGACCTTGTTTACCCCGCGGCTCATGAAGACGCCGCCCCGGCCAACAAGACCAGTGCCAGAGCAAACAGAGAAACCCAGCGCGTGGCGCTTTCACCGACCTGGCGGACCTTCACGGCAGCCACCACCGGGAGGGTTTTTGCGTCGATTGCGCGCTCTAGGCTCTCCGCATAGCGTACGGCCTGCGGGTAGCTGGTGTTGCGGCCGTACACGCGGTTGTTGCTGGCCGATACGACAGCCCAGCCGTTGCCGCTTGGGGTGACAAAGAAGCGCGATTTGGCGCGGAAGGCCTCGGTGGCCGTGATCACTTCCTGGCGCAGGGCTTCGAGCTTGTCCTGGCTGTGTTGGATGGCTGCTTGCATGGGTTGGTCCTCAGTGGGTCAGGCGTGGAGCTCGAAGGCCTCGGCCTTGCGAACGATTCGAACTTGGGCGGTGCGGCGCTCCGGGGCGCGGCGATCGCGGCGCATTGGGTCGCTGTCGTCGATCACCGCATGCATGGCGATGAGGCCGGCGAGGGCGATGCAGAGCGGGCTGATGATCTGTTGGCGCATGGCCTTGGTGACCGCTTCGATGCGTCGGCCGGCTTCCAGCTTGAACAGCGCGGCCTCAATGCGGTTGGCCACGGTGCCAGGGGTGACCGCCATCTCGCGGGCGATTTCTTTGGTGGTGAGGCCTTGGGCCACCCACAGCAATGCTTCGAGCTCGCGGGGAGCCAGCGCCTTACCGAGCTGGCCAATCCATGAGCCGCAAGTGATCGTTTCCATGAAGTGTCCTCGGTGGGCTGCATTGGTCGTGACGCTCGCTGCCGTGTACCTCCCGGACCAGGGGAGGGCGAACGTCACGACCAATTCAGACGACTTAATGTTTATGTACCTGAGCTTTACGGGAGATAAAACGCACGGGTGTGCGCCTTAACTACTGCATTGGGGTGTGATCTGCATGACGTTTGCCGCCCATTGCTCTCGCGCTGGAAGACGGTACTCAGATCACACTCCGATGCAGCCTGCGATGGGGAGCAGGGCATCGGGCAGTTAACGACATGCTGTCGTGGCGCTGGCTGTTCAGTCTTCGTCACCGTCAGCCAACATCCTTTCGATATCGACGGAGCCGGGTGCGATCCAGTTTTTGATCTGGCCTGTCTCAAGGTCGATGTTCAGGATCAGGTAATCACCGTAGTGGTTGCCTGGGAAGAAGCTCGGCACATAGCCTTCGTAGCTGGCGACTTCTTCACCTTGAGCGTTTTTCAGGCCTGCGGCAAAACGGTCGCACACCTTGATGTGCAAGTGGATTTCGCTCGCATCGACTTGCACTGTCTTCTTCTGGTTGATCTGCATGTTGAAACTCCTCGGTTAGCAGGGAATGCCGTGCTCGGTCATGAACTCGGCGCCTTTCGATTTGATGAAGTCCAGACACTGCTGATACGTGCCTGTCGTTTGCGGCTTTGCGATCGCAGAAACGGTCCAGGTGAAGCGCGCGGCAGCCATGTCGGTGGCATATCCGCCGAATTGCTGACGCTTCAGTTTGAAGACTTGGCAAACCTGGCCGGCGGTGCGAATCGTCATGCGGTTGCAGTTCATCGTCTTGCCCTCCAGGGCGGTATGATTTCCCGTCTGGCCCTGTCGCCAAGGCCAGCCAGTGAAATCTGTTGTCCGCCCCATGCTTACTGCCGCGGCTATCCCCACCTGGCCGGGTCACACATTTCGTGTTCGGTGTTCTTCCCGGCTGGCTGCATGGTTTGGCGTCCTCCCATGGGGGAGTCCGGCAGCTGTCCAGAGGCTGCGTGGTCGACGACTTAGCTTGTCCCGACCCAGGTGATGGCCTGGGTGCGTCGAGGTGGTCACGTCTGGTTGTGTAAAGAGCGTTGGCTGCCGTAGCTGCCTATAACCTGTGTTATGGATCGAATAATAACTCAGGTTTTCTCGGTGTCAATAACTCAAGTTATAAATCCGATCAAAAGAAAGCCCGCGATCAGCGGGCAGGTTGTTCATGCTTCGGAGAATTCTCGCCATCCGATCCTGATCAGGCCAGATTCCAGGGCCTCCACTTTGATGCCTGAAGTCTCCTCCAGGTCGGCGATCAGCCGGCGCCAGTCGGCCGGAGATTCGTCTTGGTTGGGCCGAACCTCTACGCACTGCCTTTTCTGTACGTGTGGAGATGAGATCGCTTGTTGGATGCGGTAGCCAAGCCGCTCATAGGACAGGGAAGGGGAGTGCGAGAAGGCGAGCTGAAGCATGGTATGAAACTCCTTGTACTGTATATGTATACAGTTATCGTGAGCGGTAGGATTTTTCAATACTCTGCAGAAGATTCTTTACCTCGGGCTCTTTTCAGCAGGCGAAAAAAAACCCGGCATGCACCGGGCTTTAGGGGCTGAGTTGTTAGAGCTTGATCGTGGCTCTGACCACTACGCCCACAATTCGGCAGCCTTCTAGGCACATCTCCGTGGGGTAGGCTGGGTTGAGTGGCTTGAGGAAGCGTCGGCCTCCATCCTCAACCAATTTCTTGAAGGTCGCCTCATTGCTGTCGGCTAGCTTGGCCACCACCAGTTTGCCTGGGATCGCTTCGGCTTCTGTATCAACCAGGATAAGCATACCCTCGGGAATGCTCGTGCCCACCGGAGAGGTCATCGAGTCTCCCTTCACCTCCAGCCAGAATGCGACCCCCTTGGAGTCGTAATCTGACATCTCATATCGATCGGAGTATCCAGGCGGGAACGGCTCAACTGCCTCTGCCCAAGCCCCGGCAGCCACCCAGCTGATCACTGGATAGCGAAACGACTCGGGCTGCTGGTTCACCGGCTGAACATTACTGGACTCGCGGCGAGGTCCTTCCCCGGACGCCAGCCATTCAGCTGTAACCCCAAGCGCCCGCGCAATGTCGAGCAGCTTCTTGGAAGTCGAGTTTCGACCACTCTCGAGGTGCTGAATCGTGACTTGGCTCACCCCCGATTTCTCGGCCAACTGAGCCTGACTGAGGCCTAACGCCGTGCGGCGTTCCAGGATGCGGTCTTTGAGCATTTCGGAAGGTTTGTTCATGCCTGCAAGGGTAAAACACACGTTATTAGCCATCAAATAACATGTGTTTGCCTTATCTATAACTTGAGTTATCATCGAATGCACGATCCATTGAGGCACGCAGACATGCCGAACACAGAAAGACCAATTGACGAGGTCGTGCGCTTGGCCGGAGGCCAAGCAGAGCTCGCCCGGAGATGCAACACCAGCCAGCCCCGTATTTGGCAGTGCGTGCACCGGAACCAGAAGGTGCCGGCAGATCTGGTGATCCCCTTCGAAAAGGCAGTTGGTGGTCAGGTTACCCGCCATCAGCTGAGGCCCGATCTCTATCCGCCAGAGGATAAGGCCGCTTCGTGATGAGCATTGTGCGCCTGAAGGCTTTTCGCCAGTAGATGACCGAAACACCTGCGAATCCATCCAGTACCGGAATCGCAGACGAAAAAAAACCGCCTGGCAGGGCGGTCTTCTTGAAACAACATCGAGGTGAATTATGCACCGCACAGACGATGCAGGCAATCCCGCGCAGTCCACGTCAGGTTTCGGCATCTCGCCAAATCTGACGCGTCAGGCAGTTAGTCATGGAGTGCGTTCGTAATGGCTCGTATCCGCACTATCAAGCCTGAGTTCTGGACCAGTGAGCAGGTCATGGAGTGCTCGGCGATGGCTCGACTCCTGTTCATCGGGATCTGGAACTTCTGCGACGACGCAGGCAACCATCCGATGTCCCCCAAGACCATCAAAGCTCTCGTTTTCCCTGGCGACGACATCACTGCGTTAGCGGTGGAGGGGCTGCTCGCTGAGCTGGTATCGAACCGACTGATCACCATCTACGAGGCGGCATCGAAGCAGTACCTTCACGTCAACGGATGGCACCACCAGAAGATCGATAGGCCTACTGTAAAGCACCCTGAATTCGTTGAGCCTTCGCCGAGCGCTCGCCGAGAGGTCGGCGAAGGCTCGTCTAGCGGTGATCGAGGCCTCACCCCCGGAAGGGAAGGGAAGGGAAGTAATACACACTCTCCGCGTGAGCCGTTCGCGATGTTCCTCGACTGGATCCCCGACCAGGTTCAGCTTGAGGCTTACGCCAAGCGTTCCGGGGTAGCTATCGAGGAGTTCTCGGAAAAGGCCATTTCGGGCTTTGTCGTCCATCACGACGCGAAGGGGCTGGCCAAAACCGAGAGCCAGTGGATCGCCGACCTGGTCGGCTGGAGAAAGCGTGACCTTGCGAATGCAGCGAAGGTCGTTCCTCTGCGGTCGGGATCTGGTGGCCAGCAGCTCGACGACAGTGATACGTCGTGGATCGAGCAAGGAAGCGCCCAATGAACCCAGTTGCGGTTGTAACTCATGGCCTGTGGGCCAAGGTTCAGTCCGGCCAGCACGTCTCCGCTGGATACGAACTGCCCGATAACGTGAAGGCAGAACTCAACCGGAAGACAGCGAAGGTGATCAACGACCTGTTCCGTGATCTGCGATCGATCTGCACCGCCTGGAAGCAGGCTTGGCCAGACCAGGCCACATACGACGCGTCCAAGCAGCAATGGCTGACCGCTTTTCTTGAGGCCGGCATCTGCAATCCCGAGCAGTTGCAGTTTGGGCTGATGCGCTGCCGCCAGTCGGGTGCAGCGTTCATTCCGCCACCCGGGGAGTTCATCCAGTGGTGCCAGCCGTCGCCCGAAATGCTCGGCCTCCCAGCATTGGCGGCCGCTTTCCGCGAAGCGACTCGCAATGCCCATCCTGCGATGGCTGGCAGGGGCAAGTGGAGTCACGACGCGGTATGGCACGCGGCCAAAGAGTGCGGTTTCGAGAATCTCAACAAACTGCCGTCCGATGCTAGTTCGAAGCTGTTCGAGCGCAACTACAGCATTGCGGTTCGTCGGCTGATGTCTGGGGAGCCGCTGCAGAAAATGCCACTGGCACTTCCCGCTGAAGTTGCCGCACGCAGTACCCCACAAGTTGGAAATTCTGCCTTGGCAGCCATGCGTGCTCGCTTGGCAGGGCGCTGATCAATCAACCTGCAAGGAGGCGACCCTGTGCGCCAAACAAAACTGACCAAGGCCGCCCGCGGCCGGGAGTGCCAGGTGCGTATTCCTGGCGTCTGTAACGGCAACCCGGAAACCACCGTCCTGGCGCATTACCGCATGGCTGGCACCTGTGGCGTCGGCAGCAAGCCGCATGATCTGCAAGGCGCCTGGGCATGCAGCACTTGCCACGATGCCTGTGACGGGCGTAGCAAGTCTGTAGACCGAGAGACGGCGCGCCATTACCACGCTGAGGGAGTGATGCGCACCCAGGCGATCCTTCTGGCTGAGGCGGTGGTGGTCGCATGAGCGCGACTCGGGAAGTGAAGTTGAGCGAGGCCGAGGTGCGCCGGCAGGCCGCCGACAAGTCGGTACGTGACCTGCGCGATCCGCGTCACCCGGGCCTGTATCTGCGCTTCTGGAGCAACCGCGAGCGCGGTACCTGGCACCTGGTGCGCGGCAAGCAGTGGGTTCGGGTCGCCCGCTGGCCAGACCTGACCGTGGCAGCAGTGATTGCCGAACTGCCCGCTCTGCGTCAGCGCCTGCTGCGTGACCCGGCTACCGCGCTTGTGGTTTCGGGCATGGCTACCGTGGGCCAGTTGCTCGACTGGTACGTCGACCGGGTGGGGCGTGATCGCTCGCTGTCTACAAAGCGCAAGGCCGCCGCTCGCTCCGCCATCGGGCAGCACTTGCGCCCATGCCTGGGCGATCTGCCAGTCAAGTACGTCACCGCCGAGCTGATCGACAAGCACCTGATCTGGCCGGCCCAGGCCAAGCTATCGCTGTCCTATCTGCGGCAGATGTTCGGCATGCTGCTGACCGCCTTCCGCCAAGCCCTGAAGCTGGAGATGGTCGACAGCAATCCTTTGGCCGGAGTGCGCTTCAGTGACTTCACCAAGGCACGAATCGCCCCCAAGGCTGCCCGCCTGCGCGGCGTGCACCTGCCCGAGCTGATGCAGCAATTGACCCGGGCATTCGAGGCGACCCCGCACGACGCCATGCTGGCCCTGATGATGCTGGCCCACGGCACCCGAATCGGCGAAACCCGCATGGCCCGCTGGAGCGATGTAACCCCGGCTGCTGCCGAGTGGTTCATTCCTGCTGCTCACACCAAGACCCGTACCGAGCACCGTCTGCCACTTACCGCTCAGGTCAAGGCGCTGCTGATCCGGTACCGGGCCATTCAACAGGCCCGAGGGTATGAAGGTGTTTACCTGTTCCCGAATCGCCGTGGCCACTACTTGAGCGAGACCCAGGCCAGCATGGTGTTCACCCGGCTGGGGCAGGGCGAGTGGACCAGCCACGATCTGCGCAAGGTATCGCGCACTACCTGGACCGACCTCGGTATCGACGGCCACATCGGCGAGATGTTGCTGAATCACACGCTGGGGAAGATCGCCAGCACCTACATCCACACGCAGGCCATGGAGCAGCGCAAGTTGGCCCTGGAGAAGTGGCATGCCTGGCTTGACCGGATCGGTTTCGCGGCCATCCACGGCCTTACAGAGACCTTATTTGAAATCCCGCAGAAATCGCCACAAGCCAATGGCGGCGAGGGCTCGGGCGACCTTAGCGAATTAGTGATTAGCGAGGATTCGAAATGAATATTTCCGAGCCCCAGGCTCTACGGGAGCAGTTCATCAAGGCTTACCGCAGCCTGCTGCTAGCCGAAGGAATCAACATCCAAGAGTGTCGATTCGAATGGTGTGAAGCCGGGTTTATCCATCGTGAAACGGCAGTCGCTTGGTGGGCTTGGCAGGCCTCCCGTGAAAGCCTTCGCGTCACCAATCCGTTCCCCGTCCAGATGGGTGATCCGGATGGGGATTGGGCGCGAGAGGTTGCCGAGAAATCGCTGCGGGCCCAAGGGCTGAAGGTGGTCGGCTGATGAAGAAGCACGGTCCAGCCTTCAAGAAGGTCGTGATCGAGCTGGACAAGTGCCCTTTGTGCCGTGGGAGAGCGGTCACGATGGGCATGTTTTACGAACTGCCATGCGACCACTGCAACGCCTCGGGCTGGGTAGCGGCTGCAACTGGCGAGGCCCTGCCCTTGGATGAACTGGTGACCCAGCTCAGCCTGAAGCTGCAGGCTGCGACATGGCAGATCGAGCAGTTGAAGAACCCTCAGGCATCCGGGCCTGAGGCGACATATCAGGGAAGCAACCGGCGCGGCGCCGGCGGCACCAACTACACCGGGGATTGAGGGGGAAGGACCATGAAAGTAATCAGCGCTCGCCAAGCTTGGCACGACGCAATGCACGAGGATCGACCATCGGCCTTGGCCGTGGCGGCTGAGGCAGCAGCCCTCGGGAAAAAAGGCGGCCCAGGTGAGAGAAAGGTGATGGTGATGCTGGAAAATCATGACGGCAGAGAGGTGGCAAAGGTCTACGAAATCCGCACAGAAGGCGTACAGGAGACCCGCTCAGGACGCCGGCTGACCGATGCACGCTGCGCACACATGTTGGCGGCTGGGTTGGTGTTGGTGGCTATAGATTCTCTGCCGAAGTCTCTCCGCCACCTGGGTAACTTCATGTACTCCCCAGTAGCTACTGGCAATGATCTCGGCATCGCTCACGGCCTCGCCTGGCTTGGCAGCGGGCTTGAGTCGCTCACAGATCGCCGGAAGCAGCGGGCGTACTGGATGGCAATGGCTGCTCTCCAGTCCCACAAGATGCTTGTGAACGGCGGCGAGGCGATGGGACCAGGTGCTGTGTGCATGCTCGTCGAGGATCGGACCGGAGAGAAAATGAACCCGCAAAACTGGGCCCGTGATTGGCAGGCGATCTGGGATGCGCTTTGCACGCATGTCGACAAGCTCGATAAGCAAGCGCTGAAGCCAGTCGCCGCAGTGGTTCAGCGCCTCCAGGACCGTGGCGAAAATCAGAGCGAGAAAGCCGCTTGACGTTTTGAGGAGTGTTCTGGCACTATTTCGCCATCGTGATAATTTCGCCTATGGCGAAAACATGCAGAAACCCGGCCCCCAAAGCCGGGTTTTTCGTTTCTGGAGATGATCAAAGCCCGGCGGGAACGTGCAGGGGTAACAGTCAGCGTGGGGACTGGAGGGAAACGCCACGACTTCGACCTGACAGGGTCGACATCTCCGCCCATTCGAAGCCTCGGCAATCGCCGGGGCTTCTTCGTTTTCGGCTCCACCACACCCATCGCCCCGAGCTGGGAGTGCTGTTGGGGCCGAACCTATTACGCTCCCCAAAAGGGAGGAACTGAGATGCCAAACATGCCCGAGAAGGATCCTGGCCTGTGGGCCGCTGTGCTTGCCTGGGGGCTGGCTCACCAGCCTCAGCTGTATGCCGCCGGCCTATCGGTCGCGATCGCTGCCCTTCGGGTGGTGTATGGCGGCGGCACTCGCCGGCAGATGTGCCTGGAAGGTGCGCTCTGCGGCCTCATCACCCTGGCTCTGGTGCCGCTGCTCGAATGGATGGGCTTGCCGCAGGGCATGGCCACGTTCGCCGGCGGCATGGTCGGCTTCATGGGGGTAGAGAAGCTGCGCGGCTACTCCGACCTGTTCTTGTCCCGTAAAGCGCAGGGCTAATGGATGTCCTTACCTGCCCCTGATAAGAAGCCAAGCCCATACGGCTACCGCTGGCAACAAGCTCGCGAGGGTTGGCTTCGCAAGAATCCGTTGTGCATTCGATGTGAGAGAGCAGGGCTCAAGAAGCCAGCAACCGTTGTCGACCACATCCAGCCACACCGCGGCGACATGGTCCTGTTCTGGGACCGGTCTAACTGGCAGTCGCTGTGCACCAACTGCCACAGCTCCTACAAGCAGCGCTTGGAGAAGTCAGGGCGCGAGGCTGGCTGCGACGTTAGCGGGAGGCCGCTGGACCCCCGGCACCACTGGAATCGGCCCTCCTGAAAGCCTCAGGGCGCGCCGGGGCCCCATCCAAAGGGTAGGGGGGGTGAAAATGTTTTTGCGGAAATGCTTCCTGACCGATCGCCCCCCTCCGTGCGCAAAACCGCGAAATGAAAAGATTTTTTTTGAGAGCAGAAAATGGCCGGGAGACGACCCACACCGACGGAGCTGAAGCTTGTCAGAGGGAATCCCGGTAAGCGCCCGATCAACAAGAACGAGCCTCAGCCAGCTAAGCGCATTCCCAGCGCCCCCGACCACTTGAGCTCTGATGGCCAGGTGGCGTGGGGGCGGCTCACGGTGCTGCTTGACCGCATGGGCGTGCTTACCGAAGCCGATGGCTTTGCGCTTGAGCGCCTCTGCGACTGCTACTCCGAAATCCTTGCCCTGCGTGACGTGATAGGCGAGCAGGGCCGCACATACGAAACCACCAGCACCCAGGGCGAACTGGTGCTCAAGGCGAACCCGGCGGTGGCCATGCTTGCCGACGTAGACCGCCGCTTCAAAAGCTACCTGGTCGAGTTCGGCCTGACCCCGGCCGCGCGATCCAAGGTGCAAGTAAAAGACGATGAGCCAAAAGAAGACCAGTTCGCGGAGTTCTTCGGTTGACGACCCGGCGACCCAGTACGCCAAAGAAGTGCATTCCGGTGAGCGTGTCGCGGGGCCAGACATTCGAAATGCGTGCGCGCGCCATCTGCGTGATCTAGAGGAGGGGCCGAAGCGCGGGCTGACTTGGGATTTGGCTGCGGCGAACAAAGCTATTCGCTTCTATCGCACTGTCCTTAAGTTGAACGGTGGAGAGTTTGAAGGGTTACCGTTCGAGCTGTTGCCCTGGCAGAAATTCATTGTGGGCAGCATCTTCGGGTGGAAGTCCAGTGACGGTTATCGCCGCTTCCGGGTCGTTTACGTTGAGAGCGGTAAAGGTTCAGGCAAGTCGCCCCTGGCCGCCGGGGTGGGGCTGACCGGACTGATCGCGGACAACGAGGCACGCGCCGAAGTCTACGCTGCCGCGACCAAAAAAGATCAGGCCATGATCCTGTTCCGGGATGCTGTGGCGATGGTGCAGCAATCTCCGGAGTTGACCAAGCGCTTGGTCTGCAGCGGCACTGGCCAGAACATCTGGAACTTGGCCTATCTCAAGTCAGGATCGTTCTTCAGGCCGATCAGTTCGGATGATGGTCAGTCTGGTCCGCGGCCACACATGGCACTGATCGACGAAGTGCACGAGCACAAGACCAACATGGTCGTTGAGATGATGCGTGCCGGCACCAAGAGTCGGAAGCAGGCGCTCATTTTCATGATCACCAACAGCGGCTCGAACAAGCGCGGCCCTTGCTGGGAATACCACGAGTACGGCTCCCGGGTTGCATCTGGGGCGCTCACTGATGACGGATTCTTCGCCTATATCTGTTCGCTTGACGAGGGCGATGATCCGATTCAGGACGAAAGCTGCTGGTTCAAGTCGAACCCTTCGCTCCAGGATGCGGATCTTCCGGGCATGAAGTACTTGCGCGAGCAGGTGACCGAAGCTCGGGGGATGCCGAGCAAAGAAGCCATGGTGCGGCGCCTCAACTTCTGCGAATGGACTGGTGCTGAGTCGCCGTGGATCTCCTGGGATGTCTGGAGCCAGGCTGAAGAACGCGTACCGATGTCGCTGCTGCGCAATCGTCCCAGCGTTGGCGGACTGGACCTGTCCAGTACGACGGATCTCACATCATTTGTCCTGCTCTTCTACCCGACCTACGAGGATCCTCACTGGCGGCTGTTGCCGTACTTCTGGATTCCCGATCACGAACTTGACAAGCGCGAAGCCCGCGACAAGGTGCCTTACGCGGCGTGGGTTAAATCGCGAGATCTAGAAACGACGCCAGGGCGCGCCATCAGCAAGCTGCATGTGTTGCGTCGGCTGCAGACCATCTGTGACTTCTTCCAGGTGGACAAGATCGCCTTTGATCGTTGGCGCATTGAAGACATGCGGCAGCTGATGAGCGAGTACGACATCACACTGCCTGAGCTCGTTGAGTTCGGGCAGGGCTTCAAAGATATGGGGCCGGCGGTAGACGAGTTTGAGCGCCGCCTACTCGGCATGATCGAGCAGCAACCAGAGGAAGAGGGCGGCGCGGCCGAGTTCTTCGATGATGCGCTGCCGGTCGAGGCGGTGGAGTCTCTGCGGCACGATGGCAATCCAGTAATGACTTGGTGCGCCGGTAACGCCGTGATTGTTTCCGATCCGGCAAACAACCGAAAGGCCGACAAGGCAAAGGCAACGGGCCGAATTGACGGAATCATTGCCGCGATCATGGCGACCGGCATTAGCGGGGCAGTGTCTTCCGGCAGCAGCGGCAGTTCCATTTACGACGAAGGAGTAGGGGTTTGAACACCATTGCAATCGCTGCGTGGATTGCCGGGCTGGTTGGCTTCGGCCTGCTGGTCGCCGGGATCGCCCTGATCCATGTGCCCGCTGCGCTCATTTCTGCCGGATTAGGCCTGATCGGCTGGGCCTGGCTGGCCGACAAAGCCGCGGCCCGAGTACCTCTCAAGCCCAGCCCAGAAGGAGGCTGATTATGTTCTTCAGCAATCGTCTTGGCGGCAATGAAGGCCTTGTTTCGGATGGAGGCAGCAGTTTTTGGCGGCGCGGGGTAGGGTCTAGCCGCTCCGCAGCTGGAGTAACGGTGACACCAGACACCGCGCTGGCGATCACTGTCTTGCAGACGTGTGTCACGCTGCTGGCGGAGAGCGTAGGCCAGTTACCACTTGAGCTGTATCGCCGCCTGGGTGATGGCAAGCGTGAGTCGGCAACGGCACATCCGCTCTATGATGTTCTGCGCTATCAGCCGAACCCCTGGCAAACCCCTTATGAGTATCGAGAATCCGGCCAGCTCGCCCTGGGGCTGCGAGGGAACTGCTACAGCTTCATCGAGCGCAACGACGACGGTTCGGTGAAAGCCCTTTACCCGCTGCGAAACGAAAAGGTGACAGTCCTCAAAGGGGGGGATTTGCTCCCCGTCTACCGGGTTGGCGGGCACGACCCGCTACCCATGCGGCTGATTCATCATGTGCGCTGGCACACGAAGAATCATTACACCGGCCTCTCTCCCGTTGAGCTGCATGCCGATGCCGTAGGCTTAGCGCAGGCGGTGAGGCAGTACGCGGGCAAGTCATTTGCCAACGGCACCGCCGTGAGTGGCGTCATTGAGCGCCCGAAGGAGGCGCCACCGATCAAGGAACAAAGCAGTATTGACCGCATCCTCGATCAGTGGGGCAACAAGTTCTCGGGTATCGACAACGCGAAAAAGGTCGCGATGTTACAGGAAGGGATGACCTTCAAGGCCGTGTCGATGAACAACGTCGACGCCGAGCTGCTGGGCATCCTCAAGGCCACGGGGCTCGACATCGCCCGGATCTACAAGATACCGCCGCACATGATTAACGAGCTGGAGAAGGCCAGTTACAACAGCCTTGAACAGCTGCTGATCCAGTACGTGATCTTTGCCCTGATGCCCTGGGTGAAGCGCCACGAGCAGGCCATGATGCGCGATTTCCTGCTGCCGTCGGAACGAAGGGAGTACTTCATCGAGTTCAACCTGTCTGGCCTGCTTCGCGGCGACCAGAAAAGCCGTTACGACGCCTATGCAATTGGCAGGCAGTGGGGGTGGCTGTCGATCAACGACATCCGACGCCTGGAAAACATGCCGCCAGTAGCCAACGGCGATAGCTATCTTCAGCCGCTAAACATGGCTGACGTGGCCAACGGCCTGCCCGATATGACTAACCCCAACGTCCGCGCCCAGCTGGAACAGCAGCGTGACGACATCCTGAGGATGCTTGCCGCATGAAACGACATCTGCGCGCTGCCAGCTTGCTGTTCAATCAGCCGCTACTGACGACACCCGACATGCTGGACCTGGCAGTGCGCTGGGCGAACCAGACTATGAGCCTGAACATCGTAAATCTGAACATGAGCGGCGCCGCTGCTAACCCATCGATGTTCTATGACGACGAAGACTACCAGGCCGAGCAGGATCGCCGCGAAGAGCAGCGCCGCGCCGCCATCGCTCAGACGGGTGTTGAGGTGATTCCTGTCCATGGCGTTCTTGTGAGTCGCGGTAGCCACTTGAACGCCTGCGAGACCATGACCAGCTACGAAGGGCTGCGAGCAGCCCTGAGTAAGGCTATCGCTGACCCGATGGTTGAACACATCGTGCTCGACATTGACAGCCCAGGCGGCAGCGCAGTCGGCGCTTTCGAGCTGGCGGCGGACATTCGCGCCGCGACCAAGATCAAGCCAATCACCGGCCTGGTTAACTTCATGGCGTACTCCGGGGGCTACCTGATTGCGTCTGCCTGCACTGAAGTCGTGGTCAGCCTGACCTCCGGCGTAGGGTCCATCGGCGTAGTGGCCAGCCACATGGATCGCTCGAAGATGATCGAAGGCATGGGGGTGAAGGTCACGACGGTCTTTGCCGGGGCGCACAAGAACGATCTGAGCCCGAACGAGCCGATTACCGAGCAATCTATGCAGGTGCTCAACGAAGTCGTGCAAGAAAGCTATCAGCTGTTCACGACCCATGTTGCCGAATACCGCGGCCGTGATGTTGCGGACATCATCGCCACCGAGGCCGCCTGCTATCGCGGCGCTTCCGCCATCGCCATCGGCTTGGCTGACCGCCTGGAATCGCCGCAACTTGCGGTGGACAACCTCTCTCGTGCGGTTGCCCTCAGCCGTGCGCAGCGTCAAGGCCCGCAGACACAGCAGCGCATCAGCGTACGGGCCTCGGCCTTCGCTATTCAGTCTCAACTCTGACCGCGTTCGCGGCAGTGACCACGACCGCCTAACGGCGGTTTTTTTATGCCCAGGAGGCAGTATGTCCCTCGTAACTCAACTGCGTAGCGAACGCGCCACCATCAATGGTCAGATCCAGTCCCTGGCCCAGCTGGAGGCCGCTGGTACTGCACTCAGCGCGGAGCAGCTCTCCCAGTTCGAGCAGCTCAGCACCCAGTTCAATCAGCTGACCGAGAAGCTCGCGCGTGCCGAAGCGGCCGAGCGTATGGCGACCGCGAGTGCGGTCCCCGTGAGCGAAGGTGCTCAAGGCCTGAACGGTCCGCTCGGCAGCATCAGCGGCCCATACACGGCCAAGCCGGTGCCGGGTGCCAACATGGCGCAGATGGTCCGCGTGCTGGCTGCTTCCCGCGGCGATCAGCAGGCAGCCGCGAAGTTGGCCGCCGACTCGGGCTACAACCCTGAAATCGCCATGGCGCTCAGCACCGTGACACCAGGCGCTGGCGGGGTGCTGGTGCCGCAGAACTTCTCCAGCGAAGTCATCGAGCTGCTCCGGCCAAAGTCGGTGGTTCGCAAGCTCGGGGCGGTTTCGCTGCCACTGGAAAATGGCAACCTTACTGTTCCGCGCATCAAAGGCGGTGCGGTGGTGGGGTACATCGGTACTGAAGAGGATATGCCTGCCACCGATATGCAGTTCGACGATCTCAAGTTGTCGTCGAAGAAGCTGGCGGCACTAGTTCCGATCAGCAACGACCTGCTGGGGTACTCGGGTACCAACCCCAACGTAGACCGCCTGGTGGTGAACGACCTTACTGCCTCGGTGGCTCTGGCAGAAGACCTGTCCTTCCTGCGCGGTGCCGGTACCGGCAACCTGCCCAAGGGTCTGCGTTTCTGGGCGCCCGCCTTCAACGTGTTCGCAGCACCGGCAGCTGTAACCCTGGAAGCAGTTGAATTCGCGCTGTCCGCCCTGATCCTGCGCTTGGAGAACGCCAACTCCAACATGACCTCGCCGGGTTTTGTCATGGCGCCGCGGACCAAGCGCTGGCTGGCCGCGCTGCGTGATGGCAACGGGAACAAGGCTTATCCGGAGCTGGATCAGAACATGCTGAAGGGCTTCCCGGTTGGCTCGACTACTCAGATCCCCATCAACCTGGGGGCCGAGGGCGATGCTTCGGAGATCCACTTCGCGGACTTTGCCGACTGTTTCATCGGTGAAGACGATGCCATGGTCATCGATTTCAGCAAGGAAGCAACCTACAAAGATGGCAGCGGCAACGTGATCAGCGCATTCCAGCGCGATCAGACCCTGGTTCGCGTCATCGCCAAGCACGACTTCGGTCCGCGTCACGTCGAGTCGGTCGCAGTGATGACCGATGTCAAATGGGGTAGCTCCCTGTAACGCAGTACGCCCGGTACGCCGGGCCTTCCTTTCCAATTTCTGGGAGCACCCCATGTCCAAAGTCATTGTTACTTTTGAAAAAAACTGGCGCGGCTATGCCGCAGGCGAAACTGCCGGCTTTGATGCAGCTGTAGCCGAAGGATTGATCGAGGCGGGCTATGCCAGCGAAGCTGGCAAGCAGGCGAAGAAAGGCAGAACCGGAACAGGCAGCGGCGGTACAGCCGGTAAAGACGCCATTGGTGATGCCTCTAGCGCTGCGAGCAAGCCCGATGATTCGGCGGGCGCTGACGGCAAGCCCTGATCATGGCTCGCCGGATCGCTTACACGGGGGAGCCCGTGTTGACATTGCAGCAAGTTGCCTTTCAGTGTCGCGCTGAACCAGAGGATCTGCAGCCCGAGCTGATCAATCAGATCATCATCCCAGGCGTTACAGCACAAGGCGAGTCGAGGACGGGCGCGGCACTACGAGAGGCGCTCTACGAAGAGGATTGGCCGGCGCACTATCCCTCAGGCCACCCTCTGGATGTTGGCCAGGTGGTCGCTGTCGAATCCGTCATGCTGCTCGGCGCTGCTGGCCCACCGGTGGAATTCACCGGTGCGGTTGAGCTCATTCAAGGTGGCAAGGAAAGCTACCTGGCATTTCCATCCGGCCGACCAGAAGGACGCCTGCGCATTCGCTACCGCGCAGGCGTCGACCTCGAGGCCCACCCTGGGGTTGTGAGCTGGCTGCTGATGGCTGCCGAAACGGCATTCGCCCAACGCGGGCTATTGATCGTTGGCCAAACGCTGACCGAGGTTCCTTCGGGGTTTGTTGACCACTTACTGGCGGGTATCACTGTTCCGCCGAGGTTCTGAACATGGCTGGCTCGATAGGCACACGCGAGCCGGAATCCGGCGAGCTGGACCGGCGCATCACTATTCGGCTGCGCGAAGATCTGCCTGTTGATGATGCAGATCTGGACGCGGTATTCACCCAGCCTCGCCACCGCTGGGCCAAGATCCGCGCCGTTGGCACAGCGGTCTACACCGACAGCGTCCAAACGGACGACAAGATCACGCATCGGGTGTGGGTACGACTGCTGGGTGGCGTCACGACCTCGCATGAGGTGGTGGCGGGCGGCGTGATCTACCGCGTCAAGCGCTGCGCCCCTTGGGGGGCAGGTAAGCGTTTCACCCTGATCGAGGTTGAAGAGCTCGGCCAGCAGCAAGAGGAAGGGGGGCTCTATGGCTAACTCGGCTTCCGTTGACGGCTATTTGCACATCGAGGGGTTCGACCAGTTCGGGCGTGAGATCTTTGACAAGAAACAGATCAGGAAAGGGATGCGCAAGGCTGGCCGCCTGGTCAGTCGACGTGCCCAGCTGAATCTGGCCTTGGCCCGTGGACAAGACAACTACCCGGTCAGCCGAACCGGCAGGACCGTCGAGTCGATCACGTTCAAGGTCTCCCGGGCGGGTTTCCTGGTGAAGATTGCGCCGCGCAAGACCTCGGCCATGAAGGACTACTACCCGACTTACCTGCATTACGGCGTGAAACAGGGGGCTCGCGTTCGCGGGCTCGCATCCGGCAAGCGCCGTGGCAAGGGCGAACGTGCCGCCGCTCTCGCGGAGCGCGCCGCAAGCGGATGGCGCATTGCGCCTCGGGCCAACTACATGGAAGACGCCCTGCAGGACGAAAAAGATCAGGTCCAATCGATCATCAAAGCAGCCTTCGCCGCCGCGTTGCGCTGACCAGCAGGCCCTCCGGGCCGGTAAACCAGTATGAAAATCTCTCCCGTCATCGCGCACCTGCGCGAGTACTGCCCGAGCCTGGCCGACAGGATCTCGGGCGGGATCGACCTCGATGCCGTCAGCTCGTCCACGCTACTGAAGAACCCCTCGGCCTATGTGATCGCCGCTGATGACAAGGCTGGCGAGAACAAGGCGCAGAACGCGGTTACCCAGGACATCGAGGATCGCTTTGAGGTGGTGTTCGCCATGGACACCAAGGACGAGCGCGGCCAGCAGGCCGGCGACCTGCTACACGACTTTCGCAAGGAACTATGGCGGGCCTTGGTCGGCTGGCGGCCTGGTGATGAGTACGACCCCATCGTCTACGACGGCGGCGGATTGGTACTGATCAACCGTGCCCGGGTGGTCTACCGCTTCAGCTTCTCGGCTGGCTTTCAGTTGGGCCGCAACCGCGGCAGTGAGCCCGCCGAAACCTGGCATGAGTACGAGCTTGATGGATTGCCGCCGCTGAAGGGCATCGATTTCAGCTTGGACAGCCTGGATCCGAAAGACCCCAACCACACTTTGCCTGGGCCTGATGGCCGGGTCGAAGTGCGCTTTTCCACCGAACTACCACAAGGGTAATCCCCATGACTCGAATCACCGTGTATCCGGTGGAGGGCCGCGTCGTGC
Source organism: Pseudomonas sp. CIP-10 (assembly GCF_020911845.1). Classification (NCBI taxonomy): domain Bacteria; kingdom Pseudomonadati; phylum Pseudomonadota; class Gammaproteobacteria; order Pseudomonadales; family Pseudomonadaceae; genus Pseudomonas; species Pseudomonas sp. CIP-10. The sequence goes on from NZ_CP087160.1 coordinate 2,124,826, forward strand.
CTGACCCGGAGCTGGGCGGCGTGCTGCCGCCCGAAGGGCGCGAAGTGCCGCGCGATGCGTACTGGTTGCGCCGCCTGCGCGTGGGCGATGTGAGCGATAAGAAACCTGCTGCGGCTAAGGCTTCGGCCAAGGCCGCAGCCACTAACGGGAGTGCTGAATAATGGCCGTCAGTTTCAATAGCATCCCCAGCGACCTGCGTGTGCCGCTGTTCTATGCAGAGGTCGACAACAGTCAGGCAAACAGTGCGAGCGGCAGCCTGCTGCGCCTGATCGTTGGTCAGGTCAACGACGATGCCACTGCCCCGGAAATTGGCAAGCTGACCTTGGTGTCGGACCTCAGCTTGGCCAAGACCATCGGCGGCGTCGGCTCGATGCTGGCCGACATGTACGAAACCTGGCGCCGCATCGACCTGGTGGGCGAAGTATGGTGTCTGCCGCTCAAGGCCACCGGCACCAAGGCCACCGGCAAGGTAGTCATTGCGGGCACCACCACTGCCGGTGGGCAGATTAATCTGTACATCGGCGGCCAGCGCGTGCGGGCCACGGTGGCCAGTGGTGCTTCGGCGGCGGCGGTGGCCACGGTGTTGGCCGCAGCGGTCAACGCCGCCGGCCTGGGTGTGTTGGCGACAGCGACCACGGGTGAGGTGACTTTGACCTGCCGCTGGTCCGGCCTCAGCGGTAATGACATTCAGCTGGAGCTGAATCGCCAAGGTCGTAGCAATGGCGAACTGACCCCGATGGGCCTTACCGTTACCGTAACGCCGATGGCCGGCGGCGTAGGTTCGCCGGATATCGCCCAGGCGCTGGCCGTGCTTGGCGACGAGCCGTTTGAGTTCATCTGTGCGCCGTGGACCGATGCCACCTCGTTGGATGCCTGGAAAGGCTTCATGGACGACAGTAGCGGCCGCTGGAGCTGGGCGCGACAGCTGTACGGTCACGTCTACTCGGCGTGTCGCGGCACGCTGGGTGAGCTGGTGGCCTTGGGTGACGCCCGCAACGACCCGCACGTGACCGTATACGGCTTTGAAAAGGAATGCTCGGACCCTGTGTGGCGACACGCCGCCGGGTATGCCGCGCGCACCGCCGTGTTCATCTCGGCAGATCCGGCCAGGCCGACGCAGACCGGCGAGCTGAACGGCCTCACCCCGGCCCCATCGGGTGACCGTTTCATGCTGACCGAGCGGCAGTCGCTGCTGACTCACGGTATTGCCACCGGTTACAGCAGTGGCGGCGCGCAGCGCATCGAGCGCGGCATCACGACCTATCGGCAGAACGCCCTGGGGCAGCCTGACAATTCGTTCCTGGACAGCGAGACGCTGCACCAGTCGGCGTACGTCATCAACTTCCTGAAAGGGCGCATCACCAGCAAGTACGGCCGGCACAAGCTGGCCGATGACGGTACGCGCTTTGGCGCTGGGCAGGCCATCGTCACCCCTAACGTGATCCGTGCGGAGCTGATCGCGGGGTATCAGACCCTTGAGCTGCTGGGCATCGTGGAAAACGCCGACGCCTTCGCCAAGTACCTGGTGGTAGAGCGCTCTACCACCGACCCGACCCGCTTGAACGTGCTGTATCCGCCGGACCTGGTGAACCAGCTGCGGGTATTCGCCCTGCAGTACCAGTTCCGCCTGCAGTACGCCGCGTCGTAACTGAACCACCCACCAAGGCCCGCCACCGTGCGGGCCTTTTTGTAGGAGTTGCCCATGGGCAAGAAAGTCGCAGGCACCGTCTACATCAAGGCAGACGGCGCCCAGTTCACCGTCACGGGTGGGGTTGAATGCCCGATCAGTGACGTCAAGCGTGAATCCATCGCGCCGGGCTTCTTCAAGGAAGAGGACCGCATTCCGTACGTGCAGGCCACAGTGGTCGATGACCCCGACCTGCCGTTGGCACAGCTTACCGGCGCTACCGACGCCACCATCACCGCCGAGTTTGGCAACGGCCGAGTCTACGTGCTGTCCGGCGCGTACCTGGTCGACGAGCCGGCGGCCAAGGGCGACGACGGTACCATCGACCTCAAGTGGGAAGGAATCAAGGGGGCGTGGCAATGAGTGAAGTAATCAAACTGTCGGCGCCGATTCAGGCGCACGGCATCGAGGTCACCCAGCTGGAGCTGCGTCGCCCCACGGTAAAAGAGGCCCGCGCGATCAAGGCCCTGCCGTACAAGATGGACAAGGATGAGGCCGTGGCGCTCGATCTGGACGTGGCCGCCAAGTACATCGCCGTTTGTGCCGCCATCCCGCAATCCTCGGTGGAGCAGCTGGACCTTGCGGACTTGAACAATGCCGCCTGGACCATCGCCGGTTTTTTCTTGGCGCCGGCGTCAGCGACGTTGACGGCCTGATCGCCACGGCCTACGACCTGGCCTGGTTCTGGAAAACCGACCCGGAGCAGGTCATGGAGCGCACCCTGGACGTGATCCTGGAGGCCGCCGCGCACAGTCAGCGCATTGCGGAAACGCTGAGGGGGGAGGATGGCTGACAAGTTTCAGCTCAAGGCGCTGATCACCGGCGTCGACAAGCTCTCGCCGACCTTGGCGGGTGTGCGAAAGAACATTTCCACGTTCCGCAAGAACCTGGAAAGCACCGGCCTCGGCAAGATCGGCTGGAGCGACATCATCACCGGTGGGGCCATGGCGGCCCCATTCATTGCCGGCGCCCGTGCGGCCATCGAATTCGAGTCGCAAATGGCCGATGTACGGAAGGTGGTGAACTTCGATACGCCCAACCAGTTCAAGGAAATGGGCGACGACATTGGCCGGCTGTCGGAGCGTCTGCCCATGGCGGCCACCGACATTGCCAAGATCGTCGCGGCCGGTGGTCAGTCCGGCATTGCCCGGGATGAGTTGCTGAGCTTTGCCGAGTCGGCAGTCAAGATGGGCATTGCTTTTGACCAGACCGCCGACGAATCCGGCGACATGATGGCCAAGTGGCGCACCGCGTTTCGGATGAATCAGGGTGAGGTTGTGGCCTTGGCCGACCGGATCAACTACCTGGGCAACACCGGTCCGGCCACCACCAAGCAAATTTCCGGGATCATCACCGAGGTCGGCGCGCTGGGTGAGGTCGCCGGCTTGTCCTCGGCGCAGATCGCTGCCATCGGCGCGACCATGGCCGGGGTGGGCGTCAAGCAAGATGTGGCGGCTACCGGTATCAAGAACTTCATGTTGGCCATGACCAAGGGCACGGCCGCCACCAGGGCTCAGGCGCAGGCGTACAAGTCGCTGCGCCTGGACTCCAAGACGGTGGCCGAGAACATGCAGAAGGATGCGCAAGGCACCATGCTGGACCTGCTCAAGCGCATTGGTCAGGTGGATGCAGCGAAGCGCCCGGCGATCCTTGCCGAGCTGTTTGGTACCGAGTCTATCGGGGCCATCACGCCGCTGCTGACCAACCTGGAGCTGCTGCGCGGCAACCTGCAGAAAGTCAGCGATGCCCAGCAGTTCGCCGGCTCCATGGAGCAGGAATACGCCTCTCGGGCCGCGACCACGGCCAATAACCTGCAACTGCTGCGCAACGGCATCAACGGCGCCGCGCGGGCGCTTGGCAACGCCTTGTTGCCGGGCATCAACGCGGTGCTTGACCAGTTGCGGCCGTGGATCAGCCAGGTAGCGCTGATGATCAGCGACAACCCGCAGCTGGTGCGCGGCATCGTCATAGCCGGGGCGGCCTTCACGGCGCTGCGTGCGGCGGTGTTTGCGGCCACGGTGGCCGCGCGGGTGCTGGGCGTGGCCTTCGCCGCGACCCCGATAGGGTTGATTGCGGTGGGCATCGCGGCGGCTGCCGGCCTGATCGTTGCCAACTGGGAGAAGCTTGGGCCGTTCTTTAGCGCTCTGTGGGAGCTGATCAAGGCCTACACCACCCCATTCATGACGTTCCTGCAAGGCCTGTTCGACTGGATGCCTATGGACCAGATCCGCAAGAACTGGGAGCCGATCGTGGGTTGGTTCAAGGGCTTGTGGGATCGGGTAAGCCCGTACCTTGAGCCGCTGCTCAAGCTGTTTGGCGGCGGCGACGGTGAGAGCCTGACGGTGCGGGTGCAGCGACTGGCTGACGAGCAGAGGGCCCGTAACTCGGTCGCCGGTGGTAGCGGCGCCTTGGTGCAGGCCAATGCCGTGCAGGTCGCGCAGGGGGTCCAGGCTGCGCGTGAGAAAGCGTTTGGGGTTAGTCCTGAGGCACTGTTGCAAGCGCCGTCGCCGACCCCTGCGCCGGGCTCCATGTTGCGTGCGGCGGCGCCGTTACCCGCGCCGGGTAGCCTGCTGCGGGCGCCTGGACAATTGCCTGAGCCGGGCGCGCTGTTACGCCAGTCGGCGCAGGTGGGCGGCAAGCAGCAACTGGAAGGGGAGCTGCGGGTGGCCTTCGACAACCCGCCGCCGGGCATACGCGTACAAGAGACGCAAACCAGTCAACCTGGCGTGATCATCACGCCTAATGTGGGGCGGCGAACAATGGGTGGCACTAATGAGTGAATGGCGCGACCTGCGCCGCGAGGCGTCGTTTCGTGGCGTGCCGTTCTGGGTGGACAGGGACAGCGTGCCGGTTGGCCGGCGAACCCAGCTGCATGAATACCCCAAGCGTGATCAGCCCCTGGTGGAAGACATGGGCCGGCAAACCCGCAAATATAGCTTTGATGGCTTCATCATCGGCCCCGACTTCATTAGCCATCGCGACCGATTGCTGGTCGCGCTGGATACGCCGGGGCCGGGTGAGCTGATCCATCCGTGGTTTGGCCGCCTGACCGTGACGGCGGGAGATTGTGAAATCTCCCACTCCCGTTACGAACTGGGCATGGTGCGCTTCAACCTGGAGTTCATCGACGGCGCGCTGGCTTTCCCGGTGCAGCGGGTCAACACCCGTCGGCAGCTGGCGGCGCATGTGCCGAGCTTGCTGGAGTCGATCAAGGCGCGCTTTGCGGCGGTTATGGCCAAGGTCAACTGGGCGCGGCAGCAGGTCAACAAGGTGCGTCGGGCCATCGCCAGTGCGTATGCCTTCGCCATCAACTTCCTCAAGCCGCTGACCTCGCTGGTGGCGGATATCGGGGCTTTGGTGCAGTCGCTGATCAATGCACCGGGGGCCTTGGCGGCCAGCCTGTTGAGTGACATTGCCAGTATTGAACGCTGGTTCAGTGGCTATGGCTCGACCGGTTCGTCGCTGCAGTCGTCCAAGGCCAAGGCCGAGGCGATCACGGCACTTTCGGCCACGCGCCTGGCCACCGATGACCCTGATACGGCGTTGATCCAGTCGGCGGTGATCGGCCTGGTACAGGATGCCGCGCTGGTCGACTTGCTGCTGGACATGGCCGAAGTGCCTGTGGCCAGTGTGCGCAGCATCGAGCAGCCGGCCGCGCTCAGTGTCCAGCTGGAGCAGCAGGGTGCGACTGTGACGTCAGGCAGTGTGATGGATGCCGGTGTGCCGGTAGCTGACGACATTCTGGCCGTCAGGGACGCGATCAGCGAGGCGATGTGGACGATTGCCGAGGACAGCCAGCCGGATCACTTCGGCGTGCTCAGTGACGCGCGTCAGGCCTTGGATCGGCACCTGACCGATGTGGCCCGCAGCGGGGTGTGGTTGCATCCGTATCGGCCCCGGCTTGCGGTGCCATCCTTGGTGCTGGCTCACCGACTGTACGGCGATGCCCTGCGTGGCAGTGAAATCATTACGCGTAACAAGATCCGCCACCCGGGCTTCGTGCCCGCCATCGAACTGCAAGTCGCCAAGAGTTAAGCCATGGAGCCAGACAACACCGTCACCCTCAGCGTTGGCGCGCATGACTATGGGGGTTGGAAAGATGTCAGCATCAGCGCCGGGCTTGAGCGGCAGGCCCGTGATTTCAGCGTTGGCGTTACCTGGAAGTGGCCGGGTAGCAGCGAAATGCCGGTGCGAATCCAGCAGGGTGAAACGGTCGAGGTGCGTATTGGTAGCGACCTGGTGCTGAGCGGGTACGTGTTCAGTACGCCGATCCGCTACGACGCTCAAACGATCACCCTGAGCATTGCCGGGCGTTCTAAGACCGCCGACCTGGTGGATTGTGCGGCGGTCAACTCGCCCGGCCAGTGGCGTGGGCAGAGCGTACAGAAGATTGTCGAGGCCTTGGCCGGCGAGTACGGCATCAAGGTGGTCAACGAAGCGGCGGTCACCCTCGGCCTTGATGATCACACCATCGAGCCTGGGGAAACCGCTTTCGAGAGCATTGACCGGCTGCTGACCCTGTCGCGGCTGTTCAGTACGGACGATGGCCGTGGGCGCCTGGTGATTGCCACCCCGGGTACTGCCGGCCGTGCCGTCGACAACTTGGAGCTGGGCAAGAACATCCTGTCGGGTGACACCAATCTGGATTTCTCCAATGTGTTCTCCGAATACATCAGCCGGGGCCAGCGCAGTGGCACCGACACGACTTTCGGCACGGCGGCCAGCGAGGTGGAAGCAGCGCTGGCGGATGACCGGGTGACGCGGCGTCGGGTCAAGGTGATTCACCAGTCCGGGCAGATGACCCCGGAGATGGCACGGGCACGCGTGGATTGGGAGCGGGCCAATGCGATCAGCCGCGCCTTGACCCTGAACTACGTGGTGCAGGGGTGGCGGCAGAGCAACGGGGCGTTGTGGCGGCACAACATGATCGTGCGGGTGATTGACCCGCTGATCGGCCTGGACCGCGACATGCTGATCAGTGAAATCAACTACGAGCTGGGCGAGTCGGGAACCGTGTGCAAGGTCACTGTGGCGCCGCCTGACGGCTTCCTGCCCGAGCCCAACGACGCCTACGAGAGCCGCAAGCTCAAGAAGGGCAAGAAGACCGACAACTTTGAATACCTCATTCCTGCGGACTACAAGCCATGAGAAACCCAATGGCGGGCGTATTGGCCCGTGGCGTGGTGGTGCTGGCCAACGCCACGCGCAAGCTGCAGAGCCTGCAGTTACGCATCACGGCCGGCGAAGTGAAAGACGATATGGAACACCTGGAGCCCTACGGGTTTACGTCCTGCCCGCTGGAAGGCGCCGAGGCCTTGGCGGGCTTTATCGGTGACCGCAGCCACGGCGTGGTGCTGGTGGTATCGGATCGGCGTTACCGCCTGCCCGGCCTGCTGGCCGGTGAAGTGGCCTTGTACACCGACGAAGGCGACCGGGTTGTGCTCAAGCGTGGCCGGGTCATCGAGATGGAAACCCAGACGCTGCGGATCAAGGCCGGCCAGTCGGTGCAGTTCGATACCCCGCTGATCAACACCACTGGGCGCATCGAATCGACCGGCGACCAAGTGGCGGGCGGCATCAGCCAGATTGAGCACATCCACGACAAGGTTCTGTCGGGGCTAGGCCAGTCCGGCCCTCCTGTCGGGGGTGGCGAATGAGCCGCGAACCCCTGCTGCGCCGCGCGGTGACCATCAGCCTGTTCAGTTGGCGGCGCGCGGCGCCCGACGACGCTTTGGACGATGCCGACCGGCAGGGGTGGTGGGGCGACTGTGTACCGAGCGAGGCCGGCGACCAGATCGGTTCGCGGATGTATCTGCTGCGCCGACGCACGTTGACCGATGACACCTTGCGCGATGCGCGGGAGTACGCCGAAGAGGCGCTGCGCTGGATGACCGATGACGACATTGTCACCACCGTGACGGTAACGGCGGAGCGCTTGGGTAATGACCGGCTCAACCTGGTGGTGCTGCTGACAGAGCTGAACGGGGAAACCCTCAAGCTTGCTTTTGAAGATACCTGGAGTCTGATCAATGCCGTATGAGATGCCGACGCTGCCCGCGCTGATCACGCGTACCCAATCGGATTTTGAGCGCAATGCCCCGGACGCGCTGCGCCGCTCTGACGCCAAGGTGGCTTCGCGGGTGCTGAGTGGTGCCGCCTACGGCCTGTACGGCCATCAGGAGTGGATCGCGCGGCAGTCCCACCCGGCGACCTGCGATGAAGAGATGCTGCTGAAATGGGCTGAATGGCGCCTTAAGGACGGGCGCAAGGCGGCTGTTCCAGCCGCAGGCCGCATTGTCGTCAGCGGCGCTAATAACGCCTTGGTGGATGCCGATATGGTCTACCAGCATCAAGACGGACGCCGCTACGTCGTGACCGTAACGACGCGTCTGGTGGGTGGTACGGCGCAGGTGCGGGTGCGCGCCGAAGAACCTGGCGCCTTGGGTAACGTCGAGTCGGGCAAGCTGACCGCCGTCAGCCCGGCCTTGGGCGTCAATCCTGAAGCCGTAATCGGCGCTGGTGGCGTGGCCGGGGGCGCCGATCAGGAAGAGATCGAGCAGCTGCGCACGCGGGTGCAGGCGGCGTTTCAGAACCCGAGCAAGGTAGGCAGCAGTCCCGATTTCGAAGAGTGGGCGCTGGAGGTGCCCGGCGTGACCCGCGCTTGGGCGCTGCCGCGCTGGATGGGGCCCGGTACGTTCGGCCTGATGTTCGTGTGCGACGGCGATGAGGATATTTTCCCCAGCGCCGAGAAGGTGGCCGAGGTGCAGGCCTATCTCGAGATAAAGCGCCCCGTCACTGCCGAGGTGTATGCCTTCGCGCCGATCAATCGGGTTATCAGCGTCACCGTCAAGCTGACCCCGGACAGCGTGGCGTTGCGCGAGGAAGTACGCAAGTCGCTGGCCACCCTGATCGCGGATGAGGCCGGGCCGGGGTCGAGGCTGTATCGCACGCATATTCGCTCCGCGATTAGTAACACCCCAGGTGAGACCGATCACGAACTGCCGAGCCCGGCGGCGGATGTGCTGGTGGCCACCAACGAAATGGGCACGCTAGGAACCATCACATGGCTATGACCGAGGACGATTACCGCGACCAGCTGCAGCAGCTGTTCCCGCCGGGCCCTGCGTTTGACCCCGAGCTACAGCCGGATGTGGCCCAGCTGATTGCCGGCTCGGCCCCGGAGCTGGCCCGCGTCGACGCGGCGGCGGCGCAACTATCGCTTGAGCAGAACCCGGCAACCGTAACCTGGCTGCTGGCGGATTGGGAGGCCTATCTCGGCTTGCCGGATGCCTGCACGGTGCCCGGCTCGCAGACGCTGGAAGAGCGCCGGCAGGCGGTCATCAACAAACTGACCGCCACCGGTGCCCCGCAGCGTTCGTATTACCTGAGCCTGGCTAATCAGGCCGGTGTCGAGGCACAGATTGCCGAGTTTCGCCCCCCGCGCGCCGGGCCTGCGGTGGCTGGCGACTTCCTCTACGGCGATGGTTGGCCGTGGTCGTGGCAGGTTCAGGTGCCTATCGACCTCTTTGCCACGGTAGAGGCCGCCGTGCTGGATTGCCGGTTGCAACTGGAGGCGCCCGAGTACACCGATGTGCGCATGGGCTTTGGCTTGGAAGTGGTGCAGGCGATTGCCGAGAAGGTCGATCAGCTGTTCAACGCCATTCACTACGTCGCCCCCGCAGCGGTGGGCGGTTACAAGGACCTATAACAATGCAGAAAATTTCCGCATGGACGGACCTGGCCACCCCCGCCGGCGCCTATCGCTATGGCTCGCTGGTGGGCGGTGTGGCGCCCACGCCGATCAAAGCCGAATGGCTGAACATGGTCCAAGACGAGTTGTGCAATTTTATCCTGGCTTACCTGCCGGCCTTGGACAAAAACGACAATGCACAGATGCTGAAGGCGGCGCAGAAGATGGTGGCCAATGTCGCGCTCAAGGCCACCACCTTGGCGGGGTACGGCATTACCGATGCCTATACCAAAGTGCAGACCGATTACTTGTTGTCGCAGAAGGCTAACTGGGCGATCACCCTCGGCGGTTACGGCATCACCGATGCCTACACCAAGACTGAAGTCAACACACTGCTGACCAGCAAGGCGAACAATGCCGCTACCTTGGCGGGCTACGGCATCGGCGATGCTTACACCAAAGCCGAGACCTATAGCCGAGCAGAGACCTATACCAGGACCGAGACGGAAAGTCGCCTGAGCACCAAGCAAGACCTCAACACCGCTGGGTTCGGCAGTTCGGCGTCGTGGGAGCGCGATGGTTCAACTGGCGCGCTCCAGCAATACGGCGTGTTCAACATGTCGGCAGGCCTCAATGAGCAGACGATTCCCTTCCCGGTGAGCTTCCCGACCGCGTGCAGGTATGTGGGCCTGACAAACATGGAGGACGCGGCAGCCGAGGGCAATATTGTGCGCATCCTGCGCTGGACGAACTCGTCTGTAACCATCATCAACTCGGGTGGTAACACTTCAACCGCCTACACCTGGCATGCCAAAGGGAACTGATCATGGGGTACTTCTTCAGCCCGTCGCGACTGGCGTTTTTCCATTCCGATATTCCGTGTGACGACGCACCTGATGATCTGCGCCCGCTCACGGATGAGCGCCATGAAGCCTTGATGGAGGACCTGTTGCGCAATGGTAAGAAACTCGCCGCCGATGGCGCTGGCGATCCACTTGCGATAGAGCGTGACGCGTAACGAACCTGTCCAAATCGATTGACCTGAACCCGCCCCGGCGGGTTTTTTGTTACCTGGAGAAAAGTGGATGACTGACATTTCGGCGCTGGAAGGTTATGCCGGGCTGCTGTCGGAGGCGGCCGCGGAGGCGAAAACTGCGTCCGCTAAACAAAAGCATTACGTGGAAGGCGGCGCGCTGGAGGACGTGGACACCGAGAGCGGTCCGGTGCCGACGCTGGCCAAGCAGGCGCGCCTTGCTGACGAGAAGATCGATGCGGCATTGATCGACGTGGCCTCGCAGATGGCGGGCGCTATGACCTACGGCACGGTTGAAAAGGGCTTGCTAGGCACGTCGAACGCCGGTTTTTTTAGCGTTCCAAGTGCGCTTGAAAGTGAGTACTTAGTCATGTATCGGAACGATGCCGGAGTTGCAACTGCCGTAAAGCGTTACCCAAGTAGCGAAGCAGTTGATAGCGTTCTGGGCCTGATCGCCCCATCTGCTGGCGCACCGCCGGTTGCGGCCTCCGTTGTGGATGAAGACGGTTTTGAAATTGTTCAGTTTCAAGAGGACAAACTCAAGGCAAACGCATATGAGCTTGGCGAGCATGGTTTCAAAGCCGCTGAGTTTTCTGTCCAGCATGTAAACCAGTTCGGAATACCAGCAGGCCTCAGCATCATGGATCCCGACGGTTTCCATTATGAATTGGAGCCTGGTGGCTCGACTGCGGCAAAAGACACGCATAAATCGGTGCTTGCATCGCTACGCCACTCGTTGGCTAGCGAACTTCAAGACGTCTGCATCAGGTTGGTGGGGGACTCTATTACTTGGGGTATGACAGTTGGTGGTGGTGGTGTAATTGATCCACGTAATCATGCCCTTGCCGACGTACGTAATAACTTGACCTCGCCAAGCTGGGCTAATCTTTTGCATCAGTATCTTGGCGGGCGCTACTCGACAGGGGTGTTGAGTAATCCGGCGCCAGGCGTTGCGCTTTACCAAGCAGCACATGCTATTGATATTGCTGGCTCAACCGAGATCTCGGTTGTTGATGTTGCCGCAGGTTCAAACGTTGCAAAGGTAGTCGAAGCAAATGCGGCCGCTGCTCTTGGTGCGCTCTGTGTGGTATCCAGTGGGCGCGCGGTGGCTTTCGACACGGTAGGCTCTGCATTTTCGGTTGTTTATGTTGAAACGCCGTCCTCAGGTAGTTTCGATGTAGTGGTCGATGGCCAAGTGGTGAAAACAGTTGTGGCTACTGGCTCAACCACAACCTACGGAAAAGTAACTGATATCGCCGTTTCGTTTGGAAAGCACTCTGTTGAGTTGCGTTGCAGCGGCTCAGTTTCTTTCGAGCACATTAAAAAGACTCGAAAAATTCGCATAGCGAACGATGGGTTGATCGGGACAAATACTGTCGAATGGTTGCCGGGAGGCAGCCTCCTACCAGCCTCGGTGGCCAGTGATGACACGCACGTCTTTGTGCAACTGGGCACCAATGACCGGGGGCGCACTGCTGTTCCAAATGATCCAGTGAGAACCAAACGCAACTTGGAGGCTATCGCGGATTACTTGGTGAACGTGCTTGGGAAGCAGCTAGTGCTTATGGCCGCGAACTTCGCGACCATCGATTATCCATCAGATGCAACCTACAAATATTCGCAGGCTGATGTCTCACGGATGATCGCTCAGGTAGTGGGCAAATTTAGCTGCGGTCATGTCGACAATTATCACGCGACGCTTAAGCAGAAACTGGCCGGCGAGAATTTCCTATCGGACGGGTTGCACCCGAATGATACCGGTCATATGCAAATGTTTAAAAATATTGTAGATAGCCTAGAGAGAGCTTAAGGGGTTGAGCATGGCTGTAGTAATCAAAGATGGTAGTGGTTCGTTCCGAAACAAGGCGGTTGGTTGGGCTGGTTGCCCAATTGACACCACAGGTCTTGAGTTGGCGCATTTTTTCGGTGGCGCGCTTAGCAATTCGCTGAAAAACTTTGCTTTCGACAAAGAAGACAGCTCGGCACTAGGTGCCCCAGCAGTTAATCAGGACAGCATCAGCCTGCAGGGTCGGGTCAATTTTATCCAGACTCAAATGGCAGACACTCCTGAAGTGACCCTACTGGCTGCTTTCAAACCGGTTGACGCAGGTGGCGAGGCCATTGTTGCAGGTAATTTCGTCGCCAGTACGAGCGGCGCCACCCGGAGGCTCGCGCTATTTTATAATACTGCTAAGCAGGTGACCGGGTTTCGTGGTACCTCTACCAACGCCAACGGAGCTGCGCTACCAACGCCTATCGTCAATGGTGTGCCTGTTTGCCTCTCGTTGCGAAATATCACTGGCACAACCCCCAAGATCATGGTGAAGAACCATACAAGTGGTGAGGCAGCAGAGGTGGCTAACGCGGGAGCACCATCACTCGGCTCTCCAATTAGGATTGGCAGCGGATATAACACCGGTGGATTTTCGGGGCAAAACGAAGTCTATGCACTAATCGCTTTTAGCCGGAGCGTTTCCGATGACGAGCTGGCCAAGCTTTACGCCTGGCTAAAGCGCTACTGCGAGCGGCGATCGATCGTTATCTGATGTTCGCCTACTGATCAAGTACTCCCGCCCTGCGCGGGATTTTTTTCGCCTGGAGAAAACACATGGCTACACCACGCGGCGTCCGTAACCGGAACCCCGGGAACATCGACTTCAACCCCCGGAACGACTGGCAAGGCCAAGTCGGCAAGGAGCCTGCTGGCCGCTTCGCTATCTTTGACACGCCTGAAAACGGCATCCGCGCACTGGGCAAGCTACTGCTCAACTACCGAGGGAAGGATGGGATGCCGGGCGTTGGGCGCCCTGGTATTGATACGCCGCTTGAGTTCATCAGCCGCTGGGCGCCGTCCAGCGAGAACAATACCCTTGCGTATGCCAAAGCCATCGCCAAGCGCCTGGGCGTAGATGTTCGCGATTCCATTGACATCTCTAAGTCGCCGGTGCTGCGCGAGGCGGTGGTCGGAATCATCATTCACGAGAACGGCGGCAACCCCTACAAGGCCGAGGTGATCGACGAAGGTATTCTGCGGGCACTGGCATGATGCAGTCAGCGGTGGAGGGCTGCCGTTTGGCCGCTGTGCTGTTTGGCTCAGTGCTGCTGATAGGCGTAGGTGGTGCTGGCGGTACCTGGCTGGCAGCTTGTCATTACCGACCGCAGCTGGATCAGGCCAATAAGGAGGCTACGACTTGTGAGGCTGCCCGGGACAATCTGAGCGGGCTGGCGGCAGAGCAGGGTAAGGCACTGGGCGACCTGGCTCTTGCTGCAAATGAGCGACAGGTCGGTGCGGAGAAAGCAGTGGGCGAAGCCAAGGCCAGCACTGATGTTGACTACAGCGCTGCGAGCCGCCTGCAACAGGAGCGCACCGGTGGAGATCAGTGTGCGGCCGCCATCTCAATCATAGACAAGGAGTTGGGATTTTGAACGACAAGGTCGGCTGCAAAAGGTTACAAGAGCTACCCCTGCTGGCTGCCCTGATGCTGGCGGGGTGCGCGACCAAGCCGGCATCCCACGCTCAATACGTGCGCGTCGAGGTTCCCGTCCAAGTGCCGTGCCGGGCGCCAGAGGTGGCTGTACCACTATGGGCAGGCGCGGGCCTGCGCCAGACCGACAGCCTTGAAGTGAAGGTGCGCGCACTGCTGGCTGAGCGCCGGCAGCGGATCGGGTATGAGCGACTTTTGGAGGCTGCGCTAACTGCCTGCCGCTGATCCGCTGCTGCTCCTGCCAAGATCTCGCCTCAGTCGACCGGAACCCCGAGGGCTAACCCGGGCGGGTAGGTCGCCTGATCTCCATGGCTGTTTGTATCTGCTAGTGGGATTTACCCAAATAGCTATTAATGATTTTAAGTGTGTCGGTCTTCGAAAGTGTAACGTGACCACCCTTAGTCATGTGAAGTCTGTCATGAGTTGTGACCTTCAGGGACCCTACTTCGGAAGCGGGAAGCTTGTGGGCTGCTTCCGACCAGCTTTGGAGAAATCCATTGAGCTGAGATATATGAGCAGTGTCCTTGATGTTATGAAGGTAGATTATCTCAGGGAGGCGCCCCTCTTTCATGAACCGCTTCGCGACCTGCGTACGATATCGGAACTCTTCAGGAATTAGAGTTATTTCCTCGACTTGGAATGCTGCCTTGGCAAGCCTGTCAACTTCACCCTTCATATGATATGTTTCGAGATCGACCTGAGGGATGTCAGCAATGGCCACCGATCCCGGTATGCAGGATGCGAAGGCCAATGATGTAAAGCCGCCGGCGGATGAGCCAAAGAAAATGGGAGGTTCGCTCAGGCCTGCAAGTTCACGCAGTTTATTGATAATTGAAACGCATTCGTGCACATAGTCACGCTCAGGAGTGCCGATGAACCACCCACCGTTCAAATCGTCACTGAGATAGAGCGTAGGATCATTCAGTACGATTCCAGAGGCATCCAGCGAGTCTAGCCACTTCCAGCGGAAAAAGCATGGCAAAGTCGTTTTGTCGCGGTCGATAGCGGCCTGACCGAGCACAACAAGTTGGTCGGCATTTTCCCGAAAATTACAATAAAACTCGAAGGGAACCCCGTCCAGATTCACCGTGAGAACGTACGGCTCGCCATAGATGATCGTTATATCTTCTAACGAAGAAGCTGTCACGGCGGTCTGCGAAAATTTTGCACTGCTAGGTTTTAGGGTGGATCCGATAGGCTGCTCATCCAGCATTCTTTCAAGATGCCTACCGACCTTGCGTTCGTATTCTCTTAGACTTTCACTTGGGACATGTACTTGAAAGTGCGAAGTTATCCCGGCTACATGCTCTGAGGAGTAGACAACCAAACCTGCATTTGGGTATTTAGGCTGCACATGATTCTTGAAGAACGAACCAAGCTCTCTCGAGTGCTCTTCACATTGATTTTTAAAAACACAGGAAATGAAGAGAGGGGCGCATTCGGCGTCTGCTCCGCAGCGCAAAAATGCTTCGAAGTTTTCGTACTGATTATCGAGTCTGGCAATGCCATGCTTTATGAATAGATCATGTTCATCAAGGTACAGAGATTGACTGCATCGATCTGCCGTGCCTAGCGGTCGATCAAGTGGGGCGATTCCGCTCCAAGGTATAGTTTTGTAATCCATGCAAGCTCCTAGGCCTGTTATAGTTCTGCAATGCTAGGCTGTTAGGGGTGAAAATTTGGTCGGATAGTCGGCGCGAGGCATAGGCCCTTGCACCATCTTATTCTGGCACCAGTCCGCATAGACCCCGAAATATTAGGGCATCATCTAGGAAGATTTCTGTTGAGCAGGCCTGGTCTGATGCGATAAATACCTCATCATCCTGAAGCGAAAATTCTAATTTTCGATCAAATAGCCCTGAAACTCCCAGGGTAAACCTTCCTCCAGCCTCGATTGGTTGGATTCTCACAGTTTTATCGAGAATCAGGATTTCCATGAATGCAGCATTCACGTTTCCAAAAGTGCTCACTGGGCTGGTTGTGAGAGCTACGCCTTTCGTCGACCCTAGAACCTCTTCGAGGTGCTCGAACAACTCCATAACTTTTCTATTGAACGCCGCTCGCTCAGTGCGAAGGCGGCGAGCTTCTGGTTCGATCTTTTCAAGGTGATTGAAAAGTTTCTCTTGCAAACACTTGACACTACTCATTCGTCGTTTCCCTGTACGGCGGTTCTTGCCATATTAGCGCAAGCCGTGATGCAGGTCATCTAGTACCCAAATTGAGGGAAAAGGCAGCCCTGAACCTAGCAGGATCAGGGGCGTGTGAGGCTTCATCCTGTCTGGCTGCGGATGCGTTGGAGCCTTCCGACGATCGGTGAACCGGCTCTGGAGCGGCTCACAAAGGCTTTTTCAGCCTCATGGAACGGCAGCGTTGCTGATCATAGCCTACCGGACAGCGACACCATGCAGATCTTTCGGATCAGGGATCCATCTGAGGTGCGTCAGCAACCCTCTAACCAGCCCCGGCGGCTGGAGCAATGGCAATCAATCAGAGGCAGTTGGAACTCAGATGCAATCGTTGTAAAAATATCAGCGTCGAAATGATTTGTGGTAGCTCTGGGTACGCTGCGAGGCCTTGATTCGATACTTACATTGTCTCCAGCCACCTAATGTTATCAATGTCTTACTGAGTTAATCTCATAGTGCCTCCCCTGGGCCACGTAGGCGTAGGCTCAGAGGAGGAGACTGCTGTCAGTATGCCAAGAACTAGTTTGGCTTTAGGAGTTCACTAGTTTGGTTGGGCGGTCAGTTGTCGCTAATCTTTATAGGGCAAAGTCTGATAGGTCGATGGTAGATACACCCAGCAGTTGAATTGCAAACTCTGGAGTGCTATCTGAATTCATATTTCCATAGAGTATGCCGTTTGCTAGTTTCAATTGACCAGCAGCGGTAAACGCGCTATCGCTGGAGATGATCGTATGAAAAGCATCATTGGCAAATGTGGTGGTGTTCGCATCAAGCATTGTGAGGTCGATTTTGTCGATGCCGTGGACAAAGTCGGTAATTACATCCCATGTTTGGCTTGTAGTCCCGGTATCGCTTACTGCTTTGTAATAAAAAGTATCGCTACCTTCGCCACCTGTGAGGGTGTCTTTACCCGATCCGCCGATTAGGTGATCATTGCCACCGCCGCCCCATATTCTGTCGTCTCCTGCGCCACCGTCGAGAACGTTGTCCGCGTAGTTGCCAGTCATTTTGTTAGCTAGGTGGTTGCCGTAGCCATTTACCTCTGCACCGCCATTCAGGACAAGATTTTCCTGATTAGAGCCGAGGGTCCAAGTGACGCTGGCTACGACAGTGTCAATTCCGCCGTTGGCTGAAGTTTCGCTGACGACATCATTCACGTTATCGACATAGTAGGTATCGTTACCCATGCCGCCAATCATGGTGTCCGCACCGGCACCGCCATTTAGCACGTTGGCTGCGGCGTTGCCTGTCAGCTTGTTATCCAGGTTGTTACCGTAGCCATTGAGGTCCGCGGTTCCGGTCAGGATGAGATTTTCCTGATTGGCGCCCAGGGTGCGAGTGACGCTGGAGATTACAGTGTCAATTCCGCCGTTGGCGGAAGTTTCGCTGACGACATCATTCACGTTATCGACATAGTAGGTATCGTTACCCATGCCGCCAATCATGGTGTCCGCACCGGCACCGCCATTTAGCACGTTGGCTGCGGCGTTGCCTGTCAGCTTGTTATCCAGGTTGTTACCGTAGCCATTGAGGTCCGCGGTTCCGGTTAGGATGAGATTTTCCTGATTGGCGCCCAGGGTGCGAGTGACGCTGGAGATTACAGTGTCAATTCCGCCGTTGGCGGAAGTTTCGCTGACGACATCATTCACGTTATCGACATAGTAGGTATCGTTACCCATGCCGCCAATCATGGTGTCCGCACCGGCACCGCCATTTAGCACGTTGGCTGCGGCGTTGCCTGTCAGCTTGTTATCCAGGTTGTTACCGTAGCCATTGAGGTCCGCGGTTCCGGTTAGGATGAGATTTTCCTGATTGGCGCCCAGGGTGCGAGTGACGCTGGAGATTACAGTGTCAATTCCGCCGTTGGCGGAAGTTTCGCTGACGACATCATTCACGTTATCGACATAGTAGGTATCGTTACCCATGCCGCCAATCATGGTGTCCGCACCGGCACCGCCATTTAGCACGTTGGCTGCGGCGTTGCCTGTCAGCTTGTTATCCAGGTTGTTACCGTAGCCATTGAGGTCCGCGGTTCCGGTTAGGATGAGATTTTCCTGATTGGCGCCCAGGGTGCGAGTGACGCTGGAGATTACAGTGTCAATTCCGCCGTTGGCGGAAGTTTCGCTGACGACATCATTCACGTTATCGACATAGTAGGTATCGTTACCCATGCCGCCAATCATGGTGTCCGCACCGGCACCGCCATCAAGTACATCGTCACCGTTGCCACCTTCCAGCAAGTCATCTCCGGCAAGTCCGTACATCCTATCATTGCCGTCCAGCCCTAACACCCAGTCCGCGTAGCTACTACCGCTGAAGTAGTCGTCGGCAGAAGTAAGTGTGGACTTGCTGGCTACGAACCTGATGCTGGTGTTGATGCCCAGGCTAGTTAGTTCGTTCGTGGAGTAATTTCGAATATTTCCCTGTTGGTCCTCAATACTTACGGAGGTAATATTATAAGCTCCGTAAGGATTGGTCGCGGCAATGTGCCAAGTTTGTGCGGAGTTTCCATCCAGCCAGGAGTCAGAAAGTCCTTGGTTGAGCAGAAGGTTTGATGAGAATTGTTGACCACTATTGGTGTAGGAGTAGGTAATGTTTTTATCAAGCCATATCTGTATATTTTTGATGCCTGATAGGTCGTCTGATGCAGTTGCGCCTATGGTTAACTCGTTAGTCCCCGAAGACAAGGCTATTGTGGTGGGTATTTTAAGAGAGGTAAGGCTTGGTGGCGTTACGTCCGGTGTTGAGTTTTTGAAAAGAATGCTTGTGTTAACGCCTAAGCCTATTAATTTCTCTGAGGAGTAAGTTCGGGTGTTTCCTTGAAGATCCTCCACTGCAACGGAGGTGATATTGTAGGTTTCAGAGCGATTGGTACCTGCAATGTTCCATGTTTGTGAGGAGTAGCCATCCAGCCAAGAGTCAGAGAGTCCTGAGTTGAGTAGGAGGTTTGAAGAAAATTTCTGATCACTATTGGCATAGGAGTACGTAAAATTCTTATCAAACCATATTTGTATGTTTTTAACGCCTGATAGGTCGTCGGAGGCAGTCGCGTTTATGGTCAGTCCGTTGCTGTCCGAAGATAAGTCGATTGTGGACGGTATCTCAAGGGAGATGAGATTTGGTGGGGTGGCGTCAGTAGTTGGGTTTTCAAAAAGAACACTAGTGTTGACTCCAAGCTCAGATAGTTCACTTGGAGAGTAGGTGCGAGTGTTTCCCTGCAAATCCTCCACGACAACGGAAGTCACATTATATATTCCAGGCGGGTTGGTCTCTGCAATATTCCATGTCTGAGAGGATGAACCATCTACCCAAGAGTCTGAAAGGCCTTGGTTGAGTAGAAGGCTCGATGAAAACTTTTGATCAGAATTGGTATACGAATAAGTGAAATTTTTATCAAACCAGATTTGAATGTTTTTTATTCCTGAGATGTCGTCAGATGCCGCGGCATCTATAGTCAGCCCTTCCGCTCCCGCCGAAAGATCAATTACTTGCGGGATTCTCAACGAAGAAAGATTAGGCGAATTAGTATCAGTAGTGAGGCTCATGCAGGTCATCCATGGTGCGAAGTGGTGTTGGATCTGTCCCATGTCGTCATATTGAGGAGATGGCCATTTGATACTAATGTGGGCAAAAACAAAAAGCGATATGGTCAGCCGAATTTGTTATCTGATGCCATGAATTCTAGGTGTTAAGGCTTGTCACCCAAAGCATTCGAAGCCATGGTTTCGGCCGATGTCACCGATCCCGGTGGCCGCGCCGCCGCCGGGAGAGGTCAGCGAGGAAAGCCTGGTGGAGATGCTCGAGCTCGCTGCTCGAGTACGAGGAGGCTTGTCACCTTGGCCTTTTCAAATATGAGGGTTGGGTTGATCACGAGCAGGAAGAATCGTTGTCGGGGGGACGACGGGAAGGGGGCGCTGTTTAAATGGCCGAACCGTATTAGACAGTCGCGATTCGCAGGCCGCTAACGGCGCAACCTGAGGATCGATTCCCACACTACGGTTGCATTACTGGCAGTCAAAGGTGACGGGGTGCTGGTACGTCCTGGTTGAGCAGCGATTTGACCAAATCCAAATCAGAGTGCTTCCAGGTCAATGAAGAAACCAAAATTGTCGATGCAGGCGTTGCTGCCACGCGGCTGCGCGACGAAAGCGCCAAGCTCGCCGCCACCGCCACTTGCCCCAGCACGAATACCGCCGCTGTCGCCAGAGGCCAGGCAGCCACCCGCGCCGCCATGGTGCTCTCCGACCTGCTCGACCGGTCTGTCGCTACGAATCGAGAGTTGGCGCAAGCGTATGACCGAGCCCGGAACGCCGGCCAGCAGTGCGGGCGCGAGTATGACGCCATGATGCCATCCGGCTGATCGGGATTGCTGGATAGCTCTTTTCATGAGTAGGATACTGTTTTTATATACAGTATCGGTGCCGTATGTACTTCCTCCTCGTTCGACGCCGCGAGCATGGCGTGGCCTTACCCTCTGACCGTCTCGGGAAGATCCAGCCCCTGCGCGCGGATGTGCACATCGGTGACCACCACAGCGAGCCATTGGGTCGAGTTGCGACCCAGGCCTGGGTTTTTAACCCGACGCCTGGGCCCGACATCATCCCCCGGCTGCATGATGCGAAGGTCAACGGCATGGCCCAGCTTGGCATCAACATCAACGGGATTGAAGAGGTCGACGGCGTGCTCTACGCGCAGTCCTGGTGGTGCAGGGCAGAATGATGGCCGGGATACCGCAGGCATGGATGGACGAACTGAACGACCGGTTCGCTTTAGTCACCGATCCAGAGGGGCGCGCTGCCGTGCTTGATGCAATGGCGTATGCCGCCCATCGGCGGCGAGAGGTCAGCGACGAGAACCTGGTGGACATGCTGGAGCTGTCGGAGGCTGGCAAGGAGTGGGGGTTGGTGGAGGTTGATGAGGCGTACCACATCGGCCTGTTCAGTTACGAGATTGCGAATAGTTGGGATGGTGACGAGCCAGGACGGATCATCGTCGGCAGAACGCCTGGGTGGGGGTGTTAAGGGGGGCTGGTGGTGCGCGAAATACGGCCGAAATCGATTCCAAAACTGAAACGGCAACCCTTGCAGTATGCGGCTTGTAGCCTTGCCGTTTCTGGTTTGTTTTGGAATCGATTTCACCTTACAATCCGCATGGGGCGGGGCTTTGTCCTACGGTCTTGAAAACCGTCGATGGGCAACTATCCTAGAGTTCGAATCTCTACGCTTCCGCCATATTCAAAGCCCTGATTATTCAGGGCTTTTTGCGTTTCTGGGGCTCCGATTTTCTATGTCATACGGATCGCGCCCGCATTTCTTTGATCATTTCCGCATGCTGTGTGCGAGCTGCTGGTAGTGGCCAAGTGATCCTGAGCCCTGCGCAAGGTTTGTCCTCGGCGATCGCAGGCGGTAACCCGTCGTTGAGCTGATGCGGCCGTTTCAAGATGTGCCGTTGTTTCAGGAATCAGCCGATATCCTGCTGGGCGGGCGATGCGCTCATGTCAAAAAGCGAGCACAACAGGTCAACCGGCGCTTCGCAGCAGAGTTGATCGATTAACGCGAGCGCTCCTGCTCCTCGGCCATCAAGCGCTCGGTAGCTCTTTAGGATCGATTTCTCCTGCGCCTGCCAAATGATCCGCGCTTCCAGTTCCTGGGTTTTTGCTGCTCAGGCGTCAGCGCTTCACTGATCGGTGTAACACCGCCACGTTCCTGCAGAGGCTGGGCGATCCACCTGGGCAAGGCTGACTCAGCCAGTCCAAGCCACCGCGCCGCCTCGATGTTGTAGCCTGGTCGAGCACCAAGCGGGCGGCTTCGCGCTGAAATGCGGATGTGAAGGTGCGGCGTTGCTTGATCATCAGGCACCTCTCTGTGGTGGGCAGGTGTAGCTACTCGTAAATATTTATGTGATGGATGGATGGCGGAAATTTTGACATCACCCATACATTTCACCTCTGTTGTGAATTCAGTGGTTGTCGAGCACCCGGCTATTTCCTCTGGTGGACATATAGAAGTTAAAAGTTTTTATGTGTTCAACGTAGTCACTATTTATTTGCTGTGAAGACCCCTCGGTATGCCACCCTAGTATGGGGCTTCAGTTGGTGCAGTTACTCACGCTGGCTTGTGTGAGGTTTCCTCTCCTAAGCACGAGTTTTTATCCATTGCGCAAAGCCCCCTGGCAGCTCTAGCCTTCAGCCATCCAATAAGCCTTGGGCGATCATAACAAGAGAGGGTTTCGATGAAGTACGCAGACAAGAAAATCGCCGTGGTTACAGGCGGTGCGATGGGTATCGGTGCTGAAGCTGCCGTTTCACTGGCAAAGGACGGGCATCATGTCGTCATTTGTGACATCAACGTCGACGCGGCTGAGCAATTTTCGCGACAGCTCCGTGCGGAGGGCTTCACAGCTGACGCGTGCCAGGTAGATGTAGCCTCGGTGGAGTCTGTAAGGGATGCATTTTCTTGGATCGATAGCGAGTTCGGCAGATGCGATGTGCTGGTGAATTCCGCAGGCATCGCCAAGACCATGCCGTTCCTGGAGTTTGACCTAGACGTTTTCAACAAGACCATGCACATCAACGTCACTGGCACGTTCATGTGCTGCCAGCTCGCCGCTCAAATCATGCGGAAAAATGGGTTCGGCAGAATCATCAACATCGCGTCGGTCGCTGGTATGCGTGCCGTGGGCAAGGGGCGAACCGCTTACGGTACCTCTAAAGGTGCAGTCATTGCGTTGACCCGGCAGATGGCTGTGGAACTCAGCGAATACGGGATCACTGCTAACGCTATTGCGCCGGGCCCGGTCGATACCCCTATGACCAAGGAGTTGCACAGCGACACCTTCCGCCAGGCTTATAGCAATGCTATTCCGGCCAAGCGCTACGGAACGACTCAAGAAATTGCCGGCGCAGTTAGCTATCTGGCATCTGACGTAGCTGCTTACGTGAATGGTGTTGTGCTGCCTGTGGATGGCGGGTTCCTGGCCTGGGGCGCAGGCGACCTGTAATCGGCAATATTGCAAGCGCCCAAGCGGGCGCTTGTCTAGCTTTGCGCCATCTCTTTTTTTATCCACTTTTCCAAATCTGCTGTATCGGGGCGTAGCCTTGCATTGGGTGAAACCCACAGAACCAACTTTGCCGCCCCTTGTGCAAAGCCAAACGGGGCCACCAAGGCGCCACTCTCAAGCTCTGCCTCCACCAGCATGCGTGGGACACAGGCGAACCCCAAGCCGAGCTTGGCTGCCTGAATGAGTAAGTAGAAGTGCTCGAAATATTCCATCTCAAGCAGCTCACCAGGTTCTTGCTCAATAGACGCGTACCAGTCCTTCCACGCGTGGGGACGGGTTTTTGTGGTCAGCAAGCGTTCCTTGGTTAAGTCGCTCACCTCTGTGACGCCGGACGCAGCCAGATAAGCAGGCGAACAAATTGCACCTACCCATTCGCTGGTTAGGGGTATCGGCTCGATCCCAGGAGGTGGTTCGATGCTGTCTAGGCGTATCGCTACGCTGACGCCTTCGTGGGCGAAATCAATGGGGCCGTGACCCGTTTTCAAGCCTAATTCCATGGTGGGGAAGCTGCTGTGGAGCTTGGCGAGTCGAGGTAGCAGCCAATGCATCATGATCGACGCCGAGCAGGAGAGCTCAAGCGGGCGAGGGCGAACCTCATCAATGCTTTCTTGTATCAAGGCAAAAGCCCTGGCCAAGCCTGAGGCGAGGCGTGCTCCCTCTGGGGTGAGTTTGGTGCCATGTGCATTTCGGGTCAGCAAAATTACACCTAGGGAGTCTTCCAAGCTTCGGACATGACGGCTGATAGCCCCGTGAGTCACGCACAGAGCATCCGCTGCATCGCTGAACGATCCTTTGCGCGCGATCATTTCAAACGCTCGTAGGGCATTGAGCGAAGGCCTGACTGGCGACGTCATATACGCACCTCCGTAAGACCGAAGCCTCGGCCATAGCTAGGATTCTAGTGTGAGTTTTTCTCACGCTCGATGGAAATCATATCGGTTGGATTGATACAGGGTCAATGTATATTGATTTGAAACTGCCTTGGGCATTTCGGGCAGATTCACAATAACAAATAGATTTGAGGCACCCATCATGGTCGATCACAAGGCCGGGCGAGAGGAGTTTACTGCCCGATTTTTTGTAGAGAGCAGCTACCCGATTGAACGGGTTAGCGAGGTAATTGCAGGGGAGCAATCCAGCGGTACCTTCCTCTCACTTCCTGGCGAATCGGCGGAGCTTAAGGAACGCTCCCGTGCTCGTGTAGTAGCTATCGAGCCGCTGCCATCCGTTTCCAGCCCTTCTCTGCAGAGCGACTACCTGGCTCGCCACAATCCCGCTGAGACCTACCATCGAGGTGAGGTCACTATTGCGTTCCCTACAGCCAATATCGGAACGAATATCCCAGCGTTGCTCACCACCATTGCCGGCAATCTCTTTGAGATTGGCGAGGTGAGCGGGCTGAGGGTGCTAGATCTGGAGCTTCCCGAGCGGTTCGCATCGGGATTCATTGGCCCTCAATTCGGAATTGAAGGCACCAGGGCGCTAGCCGGTGTTCATGACCGACCGATCATTGGAACCATCGTCAAGCCGAGTATCGGCCTTACTCCCGAGCAGACAGCTTCTGTGGTCGATGAGCTATGCGCCGGAGGTATCGATTTCATCAAGGATGATGAGTTGCTCATCGATCCTACCTACGCTTCGTTCGATGCTCGTCTCAGTGCTGTGATGCCTGTGCTTCATAAGCATGCAGATCGCCTCGGACGCATGCCTATGTATGCTATCAACATCTCGGGCAGCATCGACGAGATGATGCGCCGCCAAGATGCAGTGCTTGAGGCGGGTGGTACATGCGTGATGCTTTGCCTGAATTGGGTTGGGCATTCGGCGGTTGAGCACATTCGCAAGCATGCCCAGTTGCCTATTCATGGTCATCGTAATGGCTGGGGAGCTCTGACTCGTTATCCCCAGTTAGGTTTCTCATTCGAGGTGTATCAGAAGATCTGGCGGCTGGCCGGGATCGACCATCTGCATGTGAATGGTATTCAGGGCAAGTTCTACGAGGCGGACGACTCCGTAATCTCCTCTGCCAAGAGTTGCCTTGCTCCATTTGCCGGCATGCGCCCCTTGATGCCTGTCTTCTCCTCCGGTCAATGGGCGGGCCAGGCGCCTGAGCTTTTCAACAGGCTTCAATCTGTTGACCTGATGCACCTCGCTGGCGGCGGCATCATCGGTCATCCGATGGGGATCGAAGCAGGCGTTCAAAGCATGCGTGAAGGCTGGGAAGCTGCTGTACAGCATGTGCCTCTTGAGCGTTACGCAGAGGGTAGGCCAGCCCTGTCAGCGGCCCTTCAGAAGTTTGGAGGCAAATAAGTCATGACCTCCCATCACGTTACCAAGCTGCCGTTGGTCTTTTATGGTGATGACTTCACTGGCTCGACCGATGCTCTAGAGGTTCTGACGGCTGCTGGACTTAAATGTGCCCTGTTCCTCGCTCCTCCGACCCCAGAACGCCTGGCGGAACTCGGCGAATTTGACGCCATCGGCATCGCTGGTGATAGCCGTGCTTTGTCCAATGGCGAGATGGATGCGGCGTTGCCCGGGATTTTTAAGGGCATCAAACGTCTATCGCCAGCGTTGATTCACTACAAGGTTTGCTCGACTTTTGACAGTGCCGACTCCGTGGGCAGCATTGGGCACGTCATTGAGCTGGCATCTCGCATCTATGATGTCAAAGGGATCCCGATCATTGCAGGCAATCCCGCATTGGGCCGCTACTGCGTTTTCGGCAACCTCTATGCCTTGTCCAAGACAGATCACAAGGTTCACAGGATTGACCGGCACCCTATCATGAGTGCCCACCCGATTACCCCGATGCATGAAGCGGACTTGAGTATCCATATCGGCAAGCAAAAGAACTTGTCGATTGGCAAAGTTGATATTCGCCAGCTCGAAAGCAGTGCAGAGCTCAGCCGATTAGTCGACGAGATGTCACAGCAGCACGATGCAGTGTTGTTTGATGGTACCGACGACTCTCATATGACCACCGCTGGCCAAGTATTGACCGAGCTTTCATCAGGCGCAGCTCCAGTCTTCGTCGTCGGTTCTTCCGGCGTGGAGTACGGCCTCACACAATATTGGCGTACCGCTGGGGTGTTTCCGCCACGCGCGTCGCTGGCCGTACCTCTGAAACCTGCAGACCAGGTACTGGTTATCTCAGGCAGTGCTTCGCCGTTGAGTCAGGCCCAGATTGAAACGGCAATCGATTACGGGTTTGTGGAGCTTGAAGTCGATGCTGCCGCTTTGATTACTGAGTCCCGAAAAAGCGCCGCAATACGAGATGTGGTAATGGCCGCTGTATCCCACCTCGAAGAGGGGCGGTCGGTGCTGATTCACACTGCCAAAGGCCCTGGCGACTCTCGTATCGAGCAGATGATCGAGGCAATGCTGCAAAAAGGCCTGCCTAGGGATGAGGCGAGGGTTCAGGGAGGGAAGCAGCTAGCGATGGAGGTAGGCCAGGTTGCACTTGAAATTCTCAAGGCATTCCCGTTGAAACGATTAGTGGTGTCCGGTGGCGACACATCGAGCCAAGTGACCAAAGTGCTTGCCCCTGACGCTCTGGTTATCAAGTCTGATATTTCTCCTGGCGCTCCTCTGTGCCAAATGCACTCTCGCGAGCCGTACCTGAAGGATGTGGAGATTGCTCTCAAAGGTGGGCAGATGGGAGATCGTGATTATTTCGTCAAAGCACTCAGAGGCCTTGAATAATCTCTGAGGGTTTTTCAGCAAGAAAATACTTGCATATCTACAATAACAAAAGGTGAAACCATGCATACCTCTATATCGAGCCCTGTCGAAAGTGACCTCGATCACATGGATCATGACGAGAAAAAATCCATGAAAAATGTTGTGGCCGGAAGCCTGTTCGGAACAGCATTAGAAACCTACGATCTCTACCTCTACGGCACTGCTGCTGCCCTTATTTTTGGGCCTCTGTTTTTCCCAGGGACTGATGAGACAGTTTCCCGGCTGGCCTCTCTTGCGTCATTCGCAATTTCTTTCGTGGCGCGTCCACTAGGGTCGCTTGTACTTGGTCATTTCGGGGACAGGATTGGCCGTAAAAAGCTGCTGTATCTCACGCTCATCATTATGGGCTTGAGCACTGTAGGTATTGGTCTTTTGCCTACCTATGCCAGCATTGGCATTTGGGCACCTATCATGCTCTGCGTGCTCCGCTTCATCCAAGGCTTCGCTTTTGCGGGTGAGTACAGTGGCGCTGTGCTGATGCTCTTAGAGCATGCCCCAAGAAGAAGGAGGGGATTCTATGCGGCGATCAATAACATCGGCCCAGTCTTTGGTTTCATCGCATCCGCTGGCATGCTTTTGATCGTGAGTGCCTTGCTTTCTAAAGAGGATTTCACCGCGTGGGGATGGCGTATTCCTTTCATCGCCAGCCTTGCGCTGCTGATAGTAGGGGTGTTTGTCCGCTCCAAAGTCCCTGAGTCTCCAGTGTTTGAAAAAACTGCTGAGAAGAGGGCTGCAACCCCTGGCGATTCGCAATCTCCAGCGCTCCGCTTGTTCACTCGCTATCCTAAGCAACTGATGCTGGTTGCAGGCGCTAACATCTGCCACTTCTCGACCTTCTACCTCTTCACTGTATTTGCCCTGAGCTATGGCCAGCGAGAGCTAGGCCTGTCCAATGCCTTCGTGTTGTCAGTCGCAATGGTTGCAATCTGTACTCACCTGGTAGTCGTACCCTTTGCAGGGGCGCTGGCAGATCGTATTGGCCGCCGTACCATGATGCTGATTGGTTTTGTCGTGACTGCACTTGCAGCCTTTCCTTTCTGGCACCTCTTTTCCACCGGTGAGTTCTGGCCGATGGTCGCTGGATCCTGCATGTTCATGACTGGATATGGCTTGGTATACGGTGCAGTGCCATCGTTCACTGGCGAAGCTTTCGGGCCTAGCGCTCGCTTCACAGGTTTCGCGATGTCTACTAACGTTGGTGGAATCGTAGGCGGTGGCACTGCTCCAATTGTAGGGGCATTCCTCCTCAGCCATTACGGTACGCCTTACGCGATCTCGATGCTCACGATAGCTCTCGCGGCGTTCTCTGGACTCTGTGTCTACCTGTCTGCAGAGACAAAAGACGTGGACATCGTCGACGAGTGACCCTGGCATCTGCGTGCCTTCCCGGGGGTACGCAGTCTCGGCTGTAAATCCCACCTTGTATTGCTGAGTGCTCAGCCAGCAATAACTTTTCGAACTTACTCAGTGAGATGAGAGAATCCTCGTCCCTGGAAGGTATCGGTATGACCATCCGTAGAACCAAAATTGTTGCAACTCTAGGCCCTGCTAGTAATTCGCCGCAAGTCATTGAAGAGCTGATCTTGGCCGGGCTAGATGTAGCGCGTTTGAATTTTTCTCATGGCACTCCGAGTGAGCACATTGCTCGCGCTCGCTTGATTCGTGAGATCGCTGCCAAACACGGTAAGCATGTGGCTTTGTTGGGCGATTTGCAGGGCCCTAAAATCCGTATTGCGAAGTTCACTAACAAACGGATCGAGTTGAAGGTTGGCGATACCTTCTCGTTCTCCACGAGTCATCCCCTCACATCAGGCAATGAGCAGGTTGTGGGAATTGATTACCCCGACCTGGTGAAGGATTGTGGTGTCGGCGACGAGCTTCTGCTTGATGATGGGCGAGTGGTTATGCGTGTTGAGTCGACTACGCCAGAAGCCTTGAATTGCATCGTCACTGTGGGCGGGCCTCTGTCAGATCACAAGGGGATCAACCGCAAGGGGGGCGGGCTCACTGCTCCTGCCCTTACCGAAAAAGACAAAGCTGATATCAAACTCGCTGCCCAAATGGATCTCGACTACTTGGCCGTTTCATTCCCTCGGGATGCCAAGGACATGGAGTACGCCCGCAAGCTGCGTGATGAGTCAGGAGGGACAGCCTGGCTGGTGTCGAAAATCGAACGAGCCGAGGCTGTTGCCGATGATCAGACGCTCGATGAGCTGATCGCCGCTAGCGATGCGGTCATGGTCGCTCGGGGAGATCTTGGTGTGGAGATTGGAGATGCGGAGCTAATCGCTATCCAAAAGAAGATTATTCTGCATGCCCGGCGCAACAACAAAGCGGTGATCGTTGCGACCCAGATGATGGAGTCGATGATCTCCAGTCCGATGCCTACCCGCGCTGAAGTGTCAGATGTGGCCAATGCGGTACTCGACAATACTGACGCCGTAATGCTGTCCGCTGAAAGCGCTGCCGGGACATACCCTGTTGAGGCAGTACGTGCCATGGCTCGTATTTGCAGCGGGGCTGAAAAGCATCCAACCAATGTAAAGTCTAGTCATCGATTGCATACGACCTTTGGGCGTTGTGACGAAAGCATTGCGCTGGCCGCGCTCTACACCGCAAACCACTTTCCTGGTGTTAAGGCAATCATCTCGCTCACCGAGAGTGGCTTCACGCCCTTGATTATGTCTCGGCTTCGTTCTCATGTGCCGATCTATGCGCTTTCGCCTCATCGCGCTACCCAGGCTCGTTCCTCGCTGTTCCGTGGTGTTTATCCGATAGCGTTTGATCCTACCGCACTGCCCTCTGAGACAGTAAGCGAAGCCGCCATCGGCGAATTGCTGAAGCGTGATTTGGTACAGCCTGGAGACTGGATCATTCTCACTAAGGGTGACAGTTACAATGTGGTGGGTGGTACGAACGGCATGAAAATTCTCCAAGTATAACTCACAGTTAATTGAAATAATTCTAAAGGCGGATGCATCAGCTTTGATGCTTATAAGGATCTGCCTCTAATCCTTGTCGGCTATATGCGGCGGCGCCACGCAATCGGTACTCACCTAGGTGTAGCTCCGGGGTGTGTTCGCTATTGTCAGGGAGTTTCCAAATGGTTGTTCAACAGAAAATTTTTGAGTCTGGTTTGGATCAAAATTTGAAGCCTGATGACTGGCCACGCGATTTTGATATTCGAGCTGAGTTTGCCGAACAACAAGAGTTGCTGGACGCTAATTATCAATATGCTGGATGTGCATCGCAATTGGAGGTAAGTAGTGATGAGTGAGTTTACTCGCATCAAGAAGGTCTTCGCTCGCGAGATCTTGGACTCTCGAGGCAACCCTACCGTAGAGGCTGTGGTTACTTTAGGTTGTGGAGTAACAGGTGAGGCAAGCGTACCGTCAGGCGCTTCCACCGGCTCCCGTGAAGCCCTTGAATTGCGTGATGGCTCATGGCGTTACAAAGGAAAAGGCGTAATGCGTGCCGTCGAAAATGTGAATGTTGCGATCCACGAGCGCATTCTAGGCCTGGACGCACTGGATCAGCGAGTAGTTGATCAAGCAATGATCTCTCTTGATGGTACGGACTCGAAATCTATTCTTGGTGCTAACGCAATTCTCGCTGTTTCTTTGGCCACTGCTAAAGCTGCCGCAGCATCCCAAGGTATTCCATTGTACGAACACCTTGCGAAACTATTCAGTGCGAACCCCACTTACTCTATGCCTGTGCCGATGATGAATATCCTCAACGGTGGTGAGCATGCGGATAATAATATCGATATCCAAGAGTTTATGATTCAGCCAGTTTCAGCTCCGAATTTTAGAGAGGGTTTGCGAATTGGCGCTGAAATATTTCATACCTTGAAGGCCGTGCTTTCAGAGCGTGGCCTAAGTACCTCTGTTGGTGATGAGGGTGACTTCGCCCCCTCCTTGGCCTCGAATGAAGAAGCGCTCGTTGTTATTGCTGAAGCTGTTAGTCGCGCAGGCTACGAGTTAGGGCGAGACGTAACGTTAGCATTAGATTGCGCGGCTTCCGAGTTTTACAACGAGGGTAAATATAAGTTGGCAGGTGAGGGGAGGTCTCTGACTTCCGAGCAGTTTGTTGGCTATCTGGCTGATCTCTGTAGCAAATATCCGATTGCTTCTATCGAAGATGGTCTGGATGAGAGTGATTGGGATGGGTGGGCATACTTAACCGCTCAGCTGGGCCAGAAGGTTCAACTGGTGGGGGATGACCTTTTCGTCACTAATCCAAAAATTCTGCGCAGGGGTATTGAACAAGGAGTTGCCAATTCCATTTTGATTAAACTTAATCAAATCGGAACTCTAAGTGAGACGTTTGATGCCATACGTATGGCGCAAGAGGCAGGTTATGCTGCTGTGATTTCCCATCGATCCGGGGAAACGGAGGATACAACGATTGCCGATTTGGCCGTAGCGACTAACGCCGGGCAGATCAAAACCGGCTCGCTGTGTCGTTCAGATCGTGTTGGGAAGTACAACCGCTTGCTTCGTATTGAAGAGGCTCTTGAAGGCCAGGCGTCCTAAGGTGCTGGGGCGACCCTCGTAGATGCCGACTGCCCATTGCGCGCACGGTTTAGCTCTAAGTAGATGTATGAGCCGTGCGCGCCAGGAATATTATTCAGAGGTTCTCACATGACAACCTGCACTCTAGTTGTTTTGGATGGAATTGGACTGAGGTCTCAGCAGGAAGCCAATGCAGTAGCTGCTGCCAACACTCCGACCCTGGACTACCTTTTCGAAAATTACCCTCACAGTGAGATTGCGACGTCCGGTATGGCTGTTGGGCTTCCTGATGGCCAAATGGGAAATTCCGAGGTCGGTCATATGAACCTCGGAGCGGGCCGGATCGTTTATCAAAATTTTTCGCGGATCAACAAAAGTATCGAAGATGGCTCATTCTATGAGAACGATGCTTTTCTAGAGGTTGTGAAACGTACAAGGCAACGAGGTGGTTCAGTTCATCTGCTTGGCTTATTGTCACCTGGCGGTGTTCATAGTCACTTGGATCATTTTGTTGCAGCAGCCAGTTTGGTTGCGGCGAATGGTATCGAACAATGCTATGTTCATGCGTTCCTTGATGGGCGAGATACCCCACCCAAAAGCGCTTCGGAATCTATATCTGCCCTTGAGCTTGAATTGGCCAACAATGGCGGAGGTAGAATTGCGTCGTTAGTAGGGCGTTACTATGCGATGGATCGCGATAACCGCTGGAGTCGGGTAGAGGCGGCCTACAGGTTAATTGTTCAAGGGCAAAGCAAGTTTCACTATGAAACTGCGCAGGAGGCTCTTCAAGAGGCCTATGCGCGTGACGAAAGCGATGAGTTTGTCCAGGCAACATCGGTTGGTAGCCCTGTTATCATCAGTGAAAGCGATGCAGTCATACTGTTGAACTTCAGGCCTGATCGATCTCGTCAAATTTGCAAAGCGCTCACTGATTCTAATTTTTCTGAATTTAAGAGGCCTATTGTCATAGGCAAAGAGCAGATGCTCACTATGACGCGCTACGCAGAAGAGTTGGATGTATTGTGTGCTTTTCCGCCAGAACCTATCAGGAACAGTCTGGGGGAGTACATGGCCCGGCTGGGAAGGTCTCAACTTAGAATTGCCGAAACAGAAAAGTATGCCCACGTTACGTTTTTCTTTAATGGGGGGCAGGAAGAGCCATTCTCATTGGAGAAAAGGATTCTTGTTAAATCTCCGCTGGTGGAGTCCTACGATCTTCAGCCCGCGATGAGTGCCTTTGAGTTGACGGATAATTTAGTCGCAGAAATTTTAAGTGCCAATCATGACTTGATTGTATGTAATTTTGCAAATGGGGACATGGTTGGTCATAGTGGTGTTTTTGAAGCTGCTGTAAAAGCTGTGGAGGCCGTCGATCAATGCCTGCGGCGTGTTGTAGACGCAGTGCTTGTATCGGGTGGCAATTGTCTGATAACTGCAGATCACGGCAACGTTGAACAGATGTGGGATCCAGAGGCCGGACAAGTTCACACTGCCCATACTCTTAATCCCGTTCCTCTTATCTACATTTCCGGTGGGAGTAAATTTGGTCTTAGTAATGGTCGGCTGTGTGATATTGCTCCAACCATTCTGGATATCCTAGATCTTCCGCAGCCCAAAGAGATGACGGGTGTTTCGTTATTGAAGTCCATTAGTCAATAATGCATCCTTTATCTGCTCATCCGTGCTACGCAACTGGTCATAGTGCGCAGTATCGGCAACAGGGTACGTTCAGTTGCAGGCGGGTTTCGACTGAGGATGGTGCTTCACGGCCTGTCAGACGGACCATGACATTCGGGATGGGTTCAGCGCTCAGGCT
Source organism: Pseudomonas sp. CIP-10 (assembly GCF_020911845.1). Taxonomy (NCBI): domain Bacteria; kingdom Pseudomonadati; phylum Pseudomonadota; class Gammaproteobacteria; order Pseudomonadales; family Pseudomonadaceae; genus Pseudomonas; species Pseudomonas sp. CIP-10. The sequence continues at coordinate 2,158,043 of NZ_CP087160.1, forward strand.
GCCAGACGCCAAAACTGGCTTTACCGCTGCGAGGACAGCATTCAGGCCTGCGATGGGTCCCTGGCTGGCAATCACACCATCATCGGCAATCATGACGATCCGAGAGGGATGGCGCCGACTGCTGACCCCAGTCCAGGACTTCTGCGACGCTGAGACCGTTGTACTGCAGATGGATCACCTAGTGCCATAACGCCGATAGCGCTGGGCAAGCCAGGCATTCAACGCTTCGATGCTATGAAAAGTGCTTGGGGGCAGCATCATTTGGTCCGTTCCTGCCATGCCAAAGGCGAAAAAGGCTGCGCGACAGCCCGCATGCTGCAGCAAGCGCGGTGACCGATATGCCGGTATCCAGATGATCCAACATCATCTGCTTGGCCGTTGTGACCTGCCAGGATTTGAGCCGCCCAGTCGACTGAATCCCGACGGTGGCTATAACATGAACATGGCTTGATCCGGGCAGCACGATTCGCTGAAGCCTCGTCTGGCGCTTCAGAACACTCCGTAACGATTGGTAGCCCGGATCAGCTCGATCCAGCCCCGCTTGTTGATCAGGAACCAACTTTGGGGCTGATCGGGCATCAGACCGATGCGGGCACGGGGGCCAGGGTTGGGCCGTGCTGAACGCGCTCTGGCGCTTTGTGCACCATGGTGTAGGCGTAGTCGACGCCCATGCCGTAGGCACCCGAATGCTCTTTGACCAGTTCCATGACTGCATCGTAGGTGTCGCGGTTTTTCCAGTCGCGCTGCCACTCCAGTAGCACCTGCTGCCAGGTAACTGGTACCACGCCCGCCTGGATCATGCGCTGCATGGCGTAGTCGTGAGCCTCCTTGGTCGTGCCCCCGGAAGCGTCGGCAACCATATAGATCTCATAGCCTGCATCGTGCATGGCGGACAGCGCGAAGGTGGTGTTGCAGACCTCAGTCCACAGGCCCGAAACGATGATCTTGTTTCGACCATTCTTCTTCAGCGCGTCACGTACCTTCTGGTCGTCCCAGGAGTTCATGGACGTGCGCTCGAGCAGCGGAGCGTCAGGGAAGACCGCGAGCAGCTCGGGGTAGGTATGCCCGGAGAAGCTCTCGGTTTCGACTGTGGTGAAGATGGTGGGAACATTAAAGATCTTGGCTGCTTTGGCCAGGCCCACGGTGTTGTTCTTCAGCGTCTGCCGGTCAATGCTCTGCACGCCAAAAGCCATTTGCGGTTGCTGATCGATGAAGATCAGTTGGCTGTTGAGCGGGGTCAGGACTTCAGTGTGTGGCTTGCTCATTGTTCTTCCCTTTTGCTGAACGGTGGCGAGAGTTTTTCGGCGGGATGTCGCCGAGTGCCAGCACAAGATAGCGAAACACTCAGCGAAATAGTGGCGCACATTTGCGCTCTTGTGGGCGTATTAATGCACCATGGATGACGTTCAATCCGGTGCTAGGATCTCGGCCAGTCGGATCACCTCGATCCATTTTTCGCCAAGGAGAATCCAGTGGCTGCTTCACGACCTTTCAACGACGACACCGCCTACTGGGGCGTTTCATGGGAAGAGGGCTACGGCTATCCGCAAGCGCGGCGAGTTGGCAACGAGATCTTCATCTCGGGGCAGTTCAACCATGACGAAGAGGGCAACCTGGTAGCGCCGGCGCCACTGGATGCTGACGGTCGTCCGAGCGATTTCTCGTCAATGGGCGAACAGATGCGGGTTTCCTACGACAACATCGCCAAGCTGTTGGCCTTGTATGGCGCTACGATGCAGGATGTCGTTGAGGAGACGCTGTATGTGTTGGACATGGACGCAGCCTTTGCCGTAGTCGGCAAGGTGCGCAAGGCGGCCTATGGCACCGAGCGACCGCAGGCGGCCAGTAATATCATCGGTGTATCGCGGCTTGCACAGCGCCCCCAGCTGATCGAGATCGTGTGTCGTGCTGTGATCGGCGCCCAAGTCAAATAAACGGCGCCTCCGATTTCAACTAGGAAGCAGGGATGGCCTGCTGACCTTCGACCAGAGGTTTAAGGTCCGCCACGGCAGCCGCGCAGAACGTCATGAATGCTTTTACCCGCCAAGACTTTCTTATGTCCTGGTGGGTGAGCAGCCATAACTCATCCTGAAGCTCCTGCACCACTGGGCCGGCTCGAACCAAACCTGGGGTGATGTCGCCCAGCATGCAGGGGAGGAAACCAAAACCGAGGCCCGCCGCAATAGCGGCACTTGCTGCCGCCACGGAATCAGTGCGGTAAGCAATATGCTCCGAGGGCACTCGACATTCGACGTAGCTCGTTGCCTTCAAACCGCACAGGCCTCCCGAGTAGGATACCCATGCCTGACCCTCAGCGAAGGGATCGGTAATCGCCGCCTGCTTGACGCTGCCATATGCCGCCCACGCGATGTTGGCGAGCTTGCGGCCCACGAGGGTGTCCGTCGGTTTTTTGGTCGCGCGCACCGCAATATCCGACTCGTCCCTCGCCAAACTCAACGTCTGGTTGCCGACCAACACCTCAATGGTAATCCCCTCATTGAGGGCTTTGAAGTCCGCGATGATCGGCGTGAGAAAGTACAGCAGCAGCGAGTCGCTGGTAGTGATTCGCAGCTTTCCCAGAGGGCCTTGGCCGGCGCGGGACACCCTGCGGGTGACACTGACGATGTCCAGCTCAACGCGCTCGGCCAGTGCACGCAGCTCGACGCCTTCGGCGGTCAGCAGATACCCCGCCTTGCGATGATCGAAAAGCGCGACCCCAAGCGTCTTCTCAACTTGCGCGACCCGGCGCGAGACGGTGGACACATTGATGCCGAGCTTCTTGGCCGTGGCGGAGCGGTTGCTACAGTCACTTAGCGTTTTAATGATCCGCAAGTCGTCCCAGGAAAGTTGGCTGACAGCTTCGCCGACATCCCACTTCGGGCCGTTGGCATTCGCAGGGATGGACTGGGCACTTCCAGGTGACGGCTTCACGACAATCATTCCAGGTGGGGAGGGCTGATGATACGAGAAGGAGCTTGGCCAACCAAGGTGGGGTTAGAAGGCGTGCCCGGTTCATGGGCAGAAGAATGCTGGCTGCTAGGCGGGCAAGCACTAACACGCGGGGATAGCTCGAGTAACTCGATCCCACGATTCATGAAGCCTCACCCGACTGCTTGTTCGACATCTGAAGCGGATCCCTGCCAGCCGTCGCACTGGCAGGGAATGGCCTTTTCAAGCGGCCCGCTGCTCGCCCTTGAGTATCTTTTTCTGGGCTTCCATGGTTTGCCCAAGCTGTTCCAGCACGTCCTTGCCAAGAAGCTTTTTGGCCGTCGGGAAGAGTTCGCCTTCTTCTTCCTCGATGTGGTGTTCCAGCAGCTCTTTCATGACTTTAACCCGACCGGCAAACTCAACGGAGCCGGTTTCAGTGTGCAGGAGGTCAGGGATGACGAGGGCGTCGACAGTGCGATGCTCTTCCTTGGCCTCGTAGTACATTTTCGCCTCTTCCTTGCCGCCGGCTTCTTTAATAGCCGGATATAGGATGTCCTCCTCAAGCGCTGTGTGGATCTGTAATTCTTGCTCGATTTTTTGCAGTAGCTCGGCCCGTTTTTTCACGGCTCGTTCTGTTGTGGCCGACAGTTCCTCGAGCAGCTTCTTCACCAGCTTGTGGTCTTGAATCAGTAAGTCGATAGCGTTCATGGCGTTACCTCATCACGGATGGGGTTTACGAAGTTTGCTTGTGGTTGAGTCGCAGCCAAGCGGCAGGGTTCAACTCTCTCGATGGCTGACACCTTCGAGCGGTGTAGCGACCATTGCGCCCCTCAAGATTGCGCCCCTCAAGGAAGATGAGCTGTGTCGCAAGTGCGCCAGTGAAAAACAGTCAGGCGCATCGAGCAGCTCTCTCACGAGATTGCCATCCTCAAGCGCCACAAGTTCGCCAAGCGGAGTGAGCAAATCAGCCCAGCGCAAGGCAACTTGCTGGATGACCTGCTCAATACTGACCTTGAAGCCATTGAGGCTGAGCTAAACGCACTTCGTCCTGCCCCAACGCGGGACGAAAACCGTCAAAAGCCCAAGCGTGCGCCGTTACCGCCGCAATTCCCACGTACCGTCATTCGTCACGAGCCAGAGCACACCCAGTGCGCTTGCGGCTGCCGGCTTCAGCGGTGAGGGGGGCGGCTGTACTGACGTTGGCACGTTCATGCGATAGAGCCAGTGCTCTTCCGATTGGAGTACGCTGTGTCCGAGGAACTGAGCATCCGTCAGTCGCATGCCGGTTTCTTCACAGAGCTCTCGACGGGCTGCTTCTAGCTGGGTCTCTCCAGGATCGATTTTTCCGCCTGGCAAAGACCACTCGGAAGCTTCTTTGCGCACCAGCAAGACTTTGTCGGCTTGCAGGCAAATGACAGTGGAGTGCAGTTCTTTCGATTGGCTCATGGCGGATCCTCCGGTATGAACGGAAGGCCATACCTACATCACCTACATCTGGAAGTTCACTCCGCTCGGTAAATGGCCTGTCGGGTCGTTGCACCATCCTCTCAGCATGATTCCAACCGCTTCCATCCGTCGGAACCTTGGGTGGAATTTCAACCATGCTGAAACCACAGTCGCTGCCTTGCTGTTACGAGGTCTGCCGGAGCTCCATGAAGAGACCTCAGTTTCGGTGTCGATCCGCACTCAAACTGAACGGCGAGATCAGCGTGAGGGTCGGAACGGTAACTGTCACGAAAAAGGATGTTAACGATGAAAGCGATGACTCGACTGTTCACTGGCTTCGCCGTAGTCGCCGCAATGGCAAGCACTGCAGCATGGGCGGATCAGCCTGGAGCAGATTGGAAAGTAACCAAGGATCAGGCCGAAGCTACCTTAAAAGGCGCCGGCTACACGCAGATCACCAAGATCGAGGCCGATGATGGTCATTGGGAGGGGGAAGGAATGAAAGCTGACGGCAAGCAGTATGAGTTCCAGGTCGATCCGCACGACGGCAAGATCATCAAGGACGAGCTGGATAACTAATCAGGGCGGTTGTTGCTCTCTGATCGGCCCGCGCTTTGTGTGCGGGCTTTTTTTCGCCTATCAATTTGGAAAACTGTACTGTTTCCTTAGCCGGTCATTCCGTCATTCCTTGAATGGTGGCTTCGAAGATATTGGGGAAGCCAGGGGTATCCCTATCCCTGGCTATTTGCTTAGCGGTTGTCTTCCGTCATTCCGCTGTCTTCGTCCTGAATCGCTTGCGACTCATCGTCCATACTTTCCTTCCGATCAGATTTAATGCCGGTGGAATGGCCTCCTTGGCCACCCCGTTGGGTTGCACCACCGGCACGCTGAGGATCATCTTCCTGAAGGTTACTGCCGCTGCCATGCCCAGTTTGCTGATTCTCAGGTCTCCCTCCGGACATTTGATCACCTTTCTGGCTGGCTTCAGACGCCCGTTGTGCATCATTGGCAAAACTGCCAGGGTTGTTTTGAGCGGTGCCGCCTTGCTGACCAGCCTTGTCTTGATCGTTAGCCATGATCTCGCACCTCGTGTGTTCACACAGAGAGCCTGTGTTTTCTTCGGATGCCGGGAGAGTGTGGGATGCTCCCCTTACTTTCGTGCTAGCTGACCGGGGGCGCGAAAGATCGTAAAACGCAACGTATCGTGTGATAAAGATCGTTGCGATGGTATAGGTAGGTGTGGCGATCTGAGCGCGGCTAATTTACTTCCAACAGGGGCAGACGCTGCCGGATGTCGGCGATGAGCCGTCTGCCTTCTGCCTGCATCAGATCGCCATAATTGGCAATTGCGCCACACCTTCGGCACGTGAGGATGGCCTTTTTGTTCAACTTTACTGGTGTCACAAGGTCTTGCCCACCGCATTTGAGACATCTCAGCGTGACGCTCACAGCTTTCCTCTCCATGGATGTTGATGAGTACCCTTCCGTTGCCGTGCTGTTCGTGAAACACGGTGCGGTAAATGGAGTGGCGCGGTGTGCTGAACGTTCACTTTGACATGAGGCTAGCTTGCCCAGCCCGCTGCTGGATGATGGCAACTACTGACAAGGGCAGTCGGGAATCCAAGTTGTGGGATGCGCCGGGATAATTTGGATAAGGCAAGCGGAGCGCGCCGGCCCAAGGATGGGCCAGCGCGTGAGGATGTAAGCCCGAGAGGGCTGTAGCCTGGCTTTGCCAGGGTGCGGTTTACGACAGCCGTCCCAAGAGGGGTACGTCAGGGGCATAACTACATGCAACAGTCCCACGTGCTATTGGCTGGAACGGCTGTTCGCCTTCTCAGAGGTCGACGTGGCGGGCCGATGCAGATGAGCACCCGTTGGATCGGTGATCTGAATAACGTTGCCGTGTTGCCAAGCATCCGCCTTGGGATCAGCCGCAGGGATTTGAATGTCAGCCCGCTGAGCTTTGATTTTTGCCGCATCTACCCTCAGACGGCGATTGCGCTGCTCGACCATCGCCGGGTCAGCCTGGCCATCCATTGTGAACCCCATCATCAACTGCGGAACGCCCACAGGAAGAGCTTTATCCTGGTCGGTGTGCCACGTGTGCCATGTCTTCCCGTAGGTGTGGGCAAGCCGCTCCATCAGCGCATGTTCAGCAGTCGCGGGTATGCCTGGTGCAACCAACTGACCGGACGAGACTTCATACCCGTGGCTGTGCCACATCGCCTTCTCGTTGGTCGGCAGACCAGCAAACAGCTTTTCGTCGATGATGTACTCGACACCCATGATCTTCGCTTCCTTGGTATTACCGTCGAAGACGAGGCACTGGATGACATCCTCATTCAGGATGGAGCAGTAGTGATGCGCTTCCATCTGCACATCAGGATGTCCGTTGTAAAAGTGGAAGCCATCCAGGTAGGCGTTGATGGCCTCAATGGGCGGCTTGGCCTGCAAGGTCGCGGCGCCGGCTTCCAGCAACTGAGTCTTTGCGGATTCGGGCCTGCCAGGCGTCTCCACAGGCGACTTCGTCTCAGGAGCAGAGCAAGCCCAAAGAAGACTACAGGCCAGGGGAAGGGCTACGAATTTGATGAGTTGTGACATGAGAGTGGCTCTAGCTAGTGTCCTCAAGGGACAGCCTGGGCCTGTTGAACGGACAACTCAGAAGACAAACGGCCGAATTCTAGGCAAAAGAAAGCCCGCTGCTAGTCGGGCTAATGGGAACTTCTATCACACGGGGGGATAGGACGAGTGTTGCCTAGGTGTCGTGAAAATGGGGTGAAAGAAAAGTCCCTCCAATGTCATGCAGGGTTCTCCAACGCTGGGCCAGCCTATGCGCGTGATCTGCGACAGAGCTATGCGACGGTTCACGTCATTGAATCTTGTGGTCAAATGGCAAGCGGAGCGCGCCGTCCCAATGGTACAGAGGCGTGAGGAAAGCCCTGATTATTCAGGGCTTTTTGCGATTCTTAAACGATGCACGCTCCCCTCCTGCCGCAAGGTCAGGGCTTGGTTTACCGTGGCTTCCCCGACTTTCACTTCCACGGCAATAGCGATTCGTAATCCTCAATCTTCGCGGCATGCGGCAAGTCCTCCAGTACGTGGCGAAGCCATGCATAGGGTTCTTGGCCGTTGGCTTCGGTGGTTCAAGCAAGCTCTCAATTGTGCGCTGACTGCAGTGACGTTCGTGGCGACTGGCCTGCGGGCCTCATCGCTCATACCTTTCAACTCTCGCTTAACGGCGAACGAGTGCTCGCGCCACGCAAGGCGTCACGGGGCAGGGCGGCTGAATAAGGACGTTCCCCGTCGAGTATTTACATTCAGTTCGTATGATAATAAGGTTTTAATCATACGAGCTGCATGTATTTTACCTTGAGCGTGACTGCCCAAGGGCGTTTCGATAAGGAGAGTCGAGCGTGTTCAGTACCTACCGCGAGCTGTTCCAGGCCAGAGGCGCCAAGGGCTTCGCCTTGGCCGGCCTGCTGGCCCGGCTGCCGTTGCCGATGACCGGTATCGGGATCATCACCATGTTGTCTCAGATCACCGGCAGTTACGGCCTGGCCGGTGCGGTGGCGGCCACCTTCGTGCTGACCTATGCACTGATGTCGCCGCAGCTCTCGCGCCTGGTCGACCGCCATGGCCAGGGCCGCTTATTGCCGGCCGCCGCCGGGCTCAGTGTGCTGGGCATCCTTCTGCTGTTGGCTTGCAGCTATTGGCGGCTGGCGGACTGGACCCTATTCGTCGGGGCCGCGCTCGCCGGCTTCATGCCCAGCATGTCGGCGATGGTGCGCGCGCGCTGGACCGCGATTTACCGCGGCAAGGCGCAACTGAAGACAGCCTACTCGCTGGAAACCGTTCTTGACGAAGTCACTTTCATTGCTGGCCCGCCGATTTCGGTGGGGCTGAGCGTGGTGGTACTTCCGCAGGCCGGTACATTGGCTGCTGCCGTGTTCCTGGCCATCGGCGTGTTCGCCTTGGCGGTGCAGGTCGGCACCGAGCCGCCAGTAGAGGCCGATGCCGCCACCGGGCAAGACAGCGTGTCGGTGTTCAGGCTGGCCGACGTACGCCTGCTGACCTTGCTGATGGTCGCTATGGGCTTGATCGTCGGTACGGTCGACATCGTCAGCGTGGCATTCGCCGAGCAGATGGACATGCCGGCTGCGGCCAGTGTGGTGCTGTCCTGTTATGCCGTCGGCTCCTGTGTCGCGGGGCTGGTGTTCGGTGTCCTGAAACTCGATACCCCGCTACACAAGCTGCTACTGCTGGGTGGGTTGGCGACGGCGGCGACAACCTTGCCGCTGCTGGTGGTGGGAAACATCATCGGGCTGGCCATTGCCGTGCTGGTTGCGGGCCTGTTCTTCGCCCCGACCATGATCGTGGCGATGTCGCTGGTAGAGCGCATCGTTCCCGAAAGCAAGCTGACTGAAGGGATGACCTGGTTGCTCGCCGGTCTCAACGTTGGAGTTGCCGGCGGTGCCGCAGCGTCTGGGCAGGTGGTCGATATGTGGGGTGCCCAGGCCGGATTCAACGTTGCCTTGGCCGGCGGGGCCGCAGTGTTGTTGGTCGCGCTTTGGGGCTACCAGCGCATGCGCGCCCGAGCCCGACAGGCGTCGTATTCGCTTTGATCGGCTTCAGGGCTGGCCGCCAGGCTTGGTGGCTCGGTCACCGCGCGACGATACGACAGGCTTGTCAGTGCGCCTCGCGCCCAAGACAATGCGTGCAAGCGCTATGAATACTCGTATACGCCTACCCCATGCCGCCAGAACACAAGGAATAGCTGGATGGTTCGCCGCACCCGCGCCGCAATGCAAGAAACCCGAGCCCTGTTACTGGCCACCGCCCGCCAGATGTTCAGCGAGCAGGGGTTTGCGCACGCCTCGATGGATGATCTGACCGCTCGGGCGGGCTTGACGCGGGGGGCGTTGTACCACCACTTTGGCGACAAGAAGGGGTTGCTGGCAGCCGTCGTTGAGCAGCTCGACGCTGAAATGGACGAGCGCCTGCGTGCTATTACCGAAACCGCCGATAACGCTTTGGACGGCTTCCGCCAACGCTGCCACGCCTACCTGGAGATGGCGCTGGAGCCCGATATCCAGCGCATCGTGCTGCGCGACGCCAGAGCGGTGTTGGGGGGCGGCTCGCCTGAGGCCCAGCGGTATTGCATAGAGTCGCTGCGCCAGTTGATCGACAACCTGGTACTACAGGGCGTTTTCGTCAACGCGCACGCTCAAGCGCTGGCTGCGTTGATCTACGGCAGCTTGGCTGAAGCGGCTGTGTGGATCGCGGAGGCGGACGACGGCAATGCTCGCTTGGCGCAGGCCGGCAAGGCGTTCGACCTGCTGTTGCTCGGGGTGCTAAAGCGGCCAACAGACTCTACGGAGGCGTGAATGCGCGCGACAGTTCCGCCCTGTTGGGAGCCCCGTACCCCTCAGGGCAGTTCCGCTACCTGACTACCCGTTAACGTCTGGCAGGGCAGGCTTGGTGCTGCTCAAGGTTTTTCGGTAGCGCTCGGTTGGCGAGCGGCGGGTTCTGTGGAAGAAGACGCGGCAGCATGAAGCTTGTCGGTAATCTGTTTGGCCAAGGCATGGTAAAGCGAGACTGGAGACACCCATCCAGAGATCGCCGCCGCCATCAGTGTCGCGGCCAACATGGGAATGGCCAGGTCCGGGCTGTGTGTCAGTTCAAGCACGATGACCGAGGCGGTCAGTGGCGAGCGTGTCACACCGGCCAGGTATGCGCCCATGCCGAGAAGTGCGCCTGCCTGAGGGTCAATATCGGGCAGTAAGCTCAACAGCGGCGCAAAGGCGGCGCCGATGCTCAGTGAAGGCGAAAAGAGCCCGCCTGGAATCCCGGAGAGATAGGACGCGACGTTGGCCAGAAACTTCCACAGCAGAAAGCTTGTGTCCGTGATCGGCTGCCCCTCCAGCAACGCACGTGTTTCTTCATACCCGGTGCCGAATACATGATTCCCAGAGACGAGCCCCAAGGTGGCCAGCAGCAACCCACAGATGGCAGCAAAGCGCACTGGATAGCGTCCGCGTAACGTACAGACCTGGCCGAGTATGCCCTTGTCGGTGGGCAGCACAAGCTTGGCGTAAAAACCACCCAGCAGCCCGCCCAGCACTGCACAGGCAGGAACGACGCTCCAGCCCCAGCCCACCGGCATCCGACCGCTGATCTCTCCAAAGTAGGCGTAATGCCCCATCAGCCCCAGCGTCACGACCCCGCCGATCAGCACCGCAGTGAGCACCAAGCCACTGAAACGTTGCTCGAACGTGCGGCTCAATTCCTCAATGGCAAAGACTACCCCCGCTAACGGTGTATTGAAGGCTGCCGCAATACCCGCAGCGCCTCCGGCGAGCACCAGGCCAGCGATGGTGCGCCGGCCGTGCAGGCCTAAGCGTCGGCCAAAGGAATAGAGCACTGCGGCGCCGATGTGGACGGTCGGGCCTTCCCGGCCAACCGAACCGCCGACCAGCAGGGCGCCCAGCGTCAGGCTCATGCGTGCTGCCGCCACGGGGAGCGAGAGTAATCGGGCGCGCAGCCGGCGAGAGGGCATTTCCAGGGCGGCGATGACTTGGGGAATGCCGCTACCCTTGGCATTTTCAAACCATCGTTGCGTCAGATAAGCCAGGGCCGTGAAACCCAGCGGAGTGATGAGAAGAGGTGACCAGGGTGCCCATTCCAGCAAGCGCTTGAACGAAGCGAACGCCGCGTCGGCTAGCCAGGCGAATGCCAGCGCAACGAGCCCCACCAGCAATGCCCCGATCCAGAACGCCAGTCGCTGACGCCATTCTCGCCAGCGTGAACGGCGGGGGAGTGAAGGAGCAGGTCGGGTAGGGTCGGACATTGTCCACGCATGGCTGACTTGGAAAACCGAGAGTATGGCGTGTTTTCCCGCACAGGCCTACCCGACACAGGTTGTAGCCGCGTCGGGAGTGGCGATCCGCTTGCCCAACTGCAAGGGATCGCCAGTCCGGATGTAGCTAGGTGGGCGAACCTGCTTTGGTAGCAGACGCTGCGCTACGCAGGCTCCACACCCCCCAGGTCAACCCCAGCACGGCCGCGATCAACGACGCGGATAGCACGCCGAGTTTCGCTGCCCCAAGTGAGCCAGGGTCGACGAAAGCGAGGTTGGCGATGAAGATCGACATGGTGAAACCGATACCGGCCAGCAGCCCGACCAGGATGATGCTACGCCAGTTGACCTCGGCGGGAAGCACGCACCAGCCCAGGCGGACCATCAGCCAGCTGACGCTGACGATGCCCAACGGCTTTCCTGCTACCAGGGCGACAGCGACGGCGATCATGACCCACTGGGGGCCTTCTGCGGACAGGTCGACACCCGAAAGACTGACCCCGGCGTTGGCCAAGGCAAACACCGGCATGATGCCGAAGGCTACCCAGGGGTGCAGGGTGCCTTGCATGCGCACAACCGGCGGCAGCAGTTCGCGCTGGGCCAGGCGCAGTCGTTTCAACGGGTCCATGAGGTCGCTGGCATCTTGCTCAGGCGCCTTGGCGCGCCCCAGCAATTCGCCGGTGAAGCGGGTAATGGCATCCAGTGGGCGCTCACGCATCGGCATTGCGGTGACAGGTGTCATCAGGCCCAGCACGACGCCTGCGAGGGTCGGGTGGGCGCCGGTCAACAAGATGCCCAGCCAGACGATCGCACCGGGAAGGACGTAGGCGTAGGCTGAACCCACACCGATCTTTTGAAGCCCGATCACCATTAGCAGGCCGATCAGTGCAACGCCGAAACCGGTGTAATCAAGGCCGCCTGAGTAGAAGAACGCGATGATCAGGACTGCGATGATGTCATCGATGATTGCCAGGGCGAGGAGGAACACACGTACGTTGGACGGGATCGACTTGCCGAGCAGTGCCAATACGCCCACCGCAAAGGCGATATCCGTCGCCGTTGGCACGGCCCAGCCTTGCTGGTCTGCCGACGCGTGACCAAAACTCAGGTAGAGGAGTGCGGGTACCGCTACGCCGCCGACAGCGGCTGCCATGGGGAGTGTGGCTTGGCGCAGGCTGGACAGTGCACCCTCGTGGATTTCGCGGCGGATCTCCATGCCCACGACCAGGAAAAAGATGGTCATCAAGCCATCATTGATCCAGAAATGCAGAGACTGCGAATAGACATGCGAGCCTACGCCGAACGTCAACGGCGTATGCCAAAGGGCTTCATAACTGTCGGCAGCCGGGGAATTCGCCCAAATCAATGCAGCGACTGCGGCAATCAACAGAACGATGCCGCTGACCGCTTCAATGTGCAAAAAGCGTTCAAGGTTGGCGAAGGCACGCTCAGCCAGTTTCTGGGCGCGAGGTAATTCTACTTTATGCATAGGCACAGGTACTCCCGCATGGCGGCCCGACCTGCGCTGTTCTTTAACCTGCCCCACTGCACCGTGCAGCTGGCACCCGTCCGGTAGTCTACCGAATAACCACTCTCAGATGAACAACAAGCGCCAAACCATTCACTCCAATAGGGCATCGGTTTGAGATTTTTTCCTGCAGACGGTAGGGTTTGTGGTTGTTTTTGAGCACGCCGAGCTTGGCGGACGGGAGTTTATCCAGCTGCTAGCCTTGGTAAATGTCGTCGTGCCCAGGCACGCTGTGCTCATCGCTTTGCAAGGAGAACTGCCGCTATGACTGCAGCCCCCAAACCCAGGAGCACCCTCAATCCACCTGTCTTCTACACCAGTGCGATACTTGTTTTTCTGTTGGTCTTGTACGCCACGGCATTTCAGGAGCATGCCCAAACGCTGTTCGAGCAAGTCCAGCGATGGATCATCACCAATGCCAGCTGGTTCTACATTCTTGTTGTAGCGTTGGTATTGATCAGCGTGGTGTTTCTGGCCGTCAGCCGCTATGGCGACATCAAGCTAGGCCCTGACCACAGTGAGCCGGATTACCGAAAGAGCAGTTGGTTCGCCATGCTGTTCTCGGCAGGAATGGGGATTGGCCTCATGTTCTTCGGCGTGGCCGAACCGGTCATGCATTTCACCACGCCACCCGTGGGCGATCCCGGCACCGTCGCCGCGGCGCGCGAAGCCATGAAAATCACCTTTTTCCACTGGGGCCTGCATGCTTGGGCGATCTATGCCATCGTCGCGCTGATCCTGGCCTACTTCAGCTTCCGCAATGGCCTTCCGTTAACCTTGCGTTCGGCACTCTATCCGCTGATCGGTGAGCGAATCTATGGCCCTATAGGGCATGCCGTGGATGTCTTCGCCATCCTCGGCACGGTGTTTGGTGTGGCCACCTCGCTGGGTTATGGGGTATTGCAGATCAACAGCGGGTTTCATCATGTGTTCGGTTTGCCGGTAAACACCACCGTGCAAGTCATCCTCATCACCGCCACCTGCGCATTGGCGACGCTTTCGGTGGCTAGCGGCCTGGATAAAGGTATTCGCATCCTGTCCGAACTCAACCTGAGTCTGGCGGTGATCCTGATGCTGTTCGTGCTGCTGCTTGGGCCTACGGTGTTCCTGCTCCAGACCTATGTACAGAATACCGGCGCCTACCTTTCGGACATCGTCAATAAAACCTTCAATCTCTACGCTTACGAGCCCACCGACTGGATCGGCGGTTGGACCTTGCTGTACTGGGGCTGGTGGTTGTCCTGGTCGCCCTTCGTGGGTTTGTTCATCGCACGTATTTCGCGAGGGCGGACCATCCGGGAGTTCGTCTGCGGCGTACTGTTCGTGCCTGCGGGTTTCACCTTGCTGTGGATGACCGTGTTCGGCGACTCGGCAATCCATATGATCCTCAACGATGGCGTGAAGGATCTGGCTGCTGTGGTCAGTGAGGACAGTTCCCTCGCGTTGTTTGCTTTCCTGGAGCATTTTCCGTTCTCCAGCATCATTTCGCTGGTCGCGGTGCTGATGGTGGTCGTGTTCTTTGTGACCTCGGCGGACTCTGGTGCGCTGGTCGTGGATATGCTCGCCTCTTCCGGACAAGGTCATTCACCCCTGTGGCAACGTATCTTCTGGTCAGTCTGCATAGGCGCAGTCGCGATCGCGTTGCTGCTGGCGAACGGTCTGAAGGCGCTGCAGACCGCGACCATTGCGAGCGCTTTGCCGTTCGCGGTCATCCTGCTGGTTGCGATTTGGGGCTTGTTCAAGGCGCTGAGTCTTGATGCGACTCGCCGCGGGTTGCGCAATCAAGCCTTGCCGGGCCCACGCCATACCCGCCACCCACACGGCGGCTGGCAGAGGAGGCTGCGCAATATTGCATTGATGCCTCGCCGGGTTCATGTCACGCGCTTTATCGCCGAGGTGGTGAGGCCGGCCTGTGAAGAGGTCGCCCAGGAGCTGCGCAAGCAAGGCTACGAGGTGAGCGTGAATGAGCGCGATGATGGGCGGGTATCTCTGGAGCTCTCCCATGCCGGTGAAGGACGTTTCCTCTACGAGGTGCGGCCACGGGCCTTCAATACGCCAAGCTTCGTCATGCGGGACACCGAAGACGGTGCCGATGCCCGCAAGTATTTCCGCGCGGAAGTGCATCTGCGAGAAGGGGGCCAGGACTACGACATAATGGGGTGGAGCCGTGACGATGTGATTGGCGACATCCTGGATCAGTACGAACGCCACCTGCATTACTTGCACGTGGTGGGCTGAAGTGGATTCGGTCCTGCCCTGGCGTAGTCAGGGCAGGGCGGATTACCTACCGTCCAGAGGTCTTCTGGCTGATTGGTTGTATGACCCCAGGCCTAGAATCGCCAGAAGACTGGCGAGACCAGTACCAGTACGGTGAGGATTTCGAGACGTCCAAGCAGCATGCCAACCGTCAGTAACCATTTCGCTGCGTCCGGCAACGAGGCGAAATTACCTGCAGGCCCGATAATCGTCCCCAGGCCTGGGCCGACGTTGCACACCGCGGTGGCCGCCCCGCTCAATGCCGTCATCCAGTCGAGCCCTATCAGAGAGAGGCCAAGGGCGATGACTGCGATGGTGACGGAGAAGAAGAAGGAGAACGTCAGCAGTGACCGTACGATCTCTTCATCGATGGGGTGCCCATTGTATTTCTTCGAGATCGTTGCCCGTGGATGGATCAACTGCTTCAGGCTGCTGACAAGCAAGGCAGCGGCCACCTGGAAACGGAATATTTTCAAACCGCCGGCGGTGGAGCCCGAGCACCCGCCGACGAACGTCAGGTAAAAGAACAGCATGATGGCGAAGCTGCCCCAGAGCGTGTAATCACCCAAGGCAACGCCTGTGGTGGTCACCACCGAGGTCACATTGACCGCAACGATACGAAACGCATCCCACCAAGCCAGGTCGCTGTGCAGGCAGAGCCAGGTTCCGACGGTGAGCCAGACGAAGACGAGAAAACCAATGAAACCGCGAACTTGATGGTCCGTGAGCAGGATGCGTCGATGGCCACGCAGCGTGGCGACATAGAGTGTGAAGGGCAGGCTGCCGAGTATCATGATGACCACAGCTACCCAATGCACCGCAGGCTGTGGCCAATGAGCCAGCGAGGCATCCGAGGTCGAGTAACCACCGGTTGAAATCAGCGACATCGAATGATTGATGGCTTCGAACGGGGTCATGCCGGCAGCCCACAACGCCCCTGTTCCCAATGCTGTCAGGGCCAGGTAGACCAGCAGTATCATCTTGGCAGCCACATGCGAACGTGGCGTCACTTTGTCAGACCAATCCGAAGACTCGGTCTGGAACAGGCGCATGCCGCCCACGCGCAGCAGTGGCAGGATCGCCACGGCCATGCCGATAAATCCAATGCCTCCCAGCCAGTGCAGCAGGGAACGCCATATCAGTAGCCCCGGTGATGCACTGTCCAGGCCTGTCAGCACGGTCGAGCCGGTGGTGGTAATTCCCGACATGGTTTCGAAGAACGCGTCCGTGTAACTGATGTCGCGAATTAACACCATCGGCAGCGCCGCAAATGCACACACGATGACCCAGCTTGCCGTCGTGAGGAAATACATGTCCCTGGTCCGCAGTTGCGGTATGTCGGGGACGCCCCGGGCTACCGGAAGCAGGCCGACGCACAGAACGATCAGGCTCGACCAGACGAATGCGCCGAGGTCGTCGCTGCGGTCGTACCACAGCAACGTCAGCATCGGAATCACCATGCTGACGGCCAATGTGATCAGGAATACGCCAATAATGAAGGCAATGAAACGCAATGCAGGCAGCGGCATTGAGGGAGCTCGTTGGGACAGTGCCGGCAGTATTGCTTGCTTTACGGTAATGTCGAGTAAAAAAGGCGTAAAGTCGCGGCCGGGGATTTTGCACGCCGCTGTCTGGCTCTCGCTCGATGGCTCATTGGGCTGATCTCTACGCGTGTTCCCGTCTGTCAGCTCCCAAACGGTTGGAAGAGAGGCCTCAACGCCGCGTACCCCCTTCGCGGGTTGGCGAAAACAGCGCAAGCCTTGTGTCGCGAAAGGGCTGCGGAGCAGCCCCCGGATTTCAGCGTGGATACACGAATTGCCGGGGCTGCCGTGCAGCGCTTGTGCGGCACTGTTGAGAGTGCCGCAGCGGGCATGGAAAGCCCCGCTGGCTTTCTGGATTACTTGATCAGCGGTACGCCACTGAGCTTCTGCAGCTCGTCAAAATCGATGTCCGCGCAGATCTCGACCACTTTCAGCCCTTCAGGTGTCACTTCTAGTACGGCCAGGTCGGTGTAGATGCGGCTGACGCAAGCGATACCGGTCAGCGGGTAGGTGCACTCGGGCACCAGCTTGCTTTCGCCGGTCTTGGTCAGGTGGTCCATCATCACGAACACCTGGCGGGCGCCGGTGGCCAGGTCCATTGCACCGCCTACGGCCGGGATCGAGCCTTCGGCGCCCGTGTGCCAGTTGGCCAGGTCGCCCTTGACCGACACCTGGAAGGCGCCCAGTACAGCGATGTCCAGGTGGCCACCACGCATCATCGAGAACGAATCGGCATGGTGGAAGAAGGCACCACCGGTCAGCAGGGTGACGTGCTGCTTGCCGGCGTTGATCAGGTCATCGTCTTCCTCGCCCGGCGCAGGGCTTGGGCCCATGCCCAGCAGGCCGTTCTCGCTGTGCAGGAACACTTCCTTGTCGCCCAGGTAGTTGGCCACCAGGGTCGGTGCGCCGATACCCAGGTTTACATACGCGCCTTCCTGGATGTCTGCGGCCACGCGTTGGGCCATCTCGGTGCGGGAGAGCTTTTTGGTGATGGTCATGGCAGGCCTCAGACAGCTTTGGCAATCGAAGAAGCGGCAGCACCGGTGACGGCGACCACGCGCTGGACGAAGATACCCGGGGTGATGATGTGTTCCGGGTCCAGTTCACCAAGTTCGACGACTTGGTCGACCTGGGCGATGGCGGTCTTGGCAGCCATGGCCATGATCGGGCCGAAGTTGCGGGCGGCCTTGCGGTAGGTCAGGTTGCCCCAACGGTCACCCTTGTGCGCCTTGATCAGTGCGAAGTCGGCGTGCAGCGGCATTTCCAGCACGTACATGCGGCCGTCGATCTCACGGGTTTCCTTGCCCTCGGCCAACAGGGTGCCGTAGCCGGTCGGTGAGAAGAACGCACCAATGCCGGAGCCTGCGGCGCGGATACGCTCGGCCAGGTTGCCCTGCGGGACCACTTCCAGTTCGATCTTGCCGGCGCGGTACAGTTCGTCGAACACGTAGGAGTCGGACTGGCGCGGGAACGAGCAGATCACCTTGCGCACGCTGCCTGCCATGAGCAGGGCGGCCAGGCCGATCTCGCCGTTGCCGGCGTTGTTGCTGATGATGGTCAGGTCGCGGGCACCGGTGGCAATGAGGCCATCGATCAGCTCGGACGGCATGCCAGCCGTGCCGAAGCCACCGACCATGATGGTCGAACCGTCGGTGATCCCTTCCACCGCGCTGGCGATGGACTCGTACGTTTTATTGATCAAGGCGAGCTCCTGGTTGTTCCTGGAGTTGTGGTTGTCGGGCTGGCCGGAGCGCGTGAAGCGATGGGGCCTGTCAGCACTTGAAATGGCTTGCTGACTTTCGCTATAGCGTGCCGCAAGATAGGGCAACAGTAGAGAGGGTTTGGCTGAATTTGTGCGATTATCGAACTGTTGTGCGATCTGCGAGCAGTTCTGGAGGCTATTTGTCTCATTTCAGTTGAATGCTTAAACCCCTCATTTTTGCCCCTGTCTGGTGCGCTCCGGGGTTGGCTTGCCGGCACCTTGCACTGATGAAGTGCATCCACTCCGCGGGATGGCCGATTAATCACGCCTCCCGCCGTTGGCGTGCGACTTGCTATCAGATTGCCATTCGATGTCGCGTATGGTGAAGATAATGTCGCTTTCCAGTGGTTCGATGCAGTTATCGTCGAGTGAAAAGGGTTGGCTGCCGTGGTTTGGCAAAACCGGCAAATTCAGCATGGGCTGGGCGTGCCGCCTTAATCGGGCCAGTTACCCGCAGGTCGAGCAAACGTTCGAAGCCATCGCCCAGACCCGCGTGCAGTTGCTGCATGAGTGGGTGCGCGAGCAGTGGGAACACCTGGCCGACCTGGCCGAGCAGGTGGCGCCCGGGCTCGCTCAAGTCGATAGCGCAATGTTGCGCAACACGCTGGCCCAGGCTGAGGACTTTTCCGAACTGTTTGTCGTCGATGCCCACGGCATCGTCATCGCTTCGACCTGGCCCCAGCGTGGCACGCCACGCATCGAGCACTTGGCAGCCCTGGCGCAAGGGCTGAAAGCACCGTTTCTGCACGGGCCCTACAGCGACCCGCTGACCTTGCAGGTCGGCCCGTCTTCCTCGCGCTTCCACGATGAAGTCACGTTGATGTTCTACCAGCCCCTGATGCACGAGAGCAAAGTGCTAGGTTGTTTGTGTGGGCGGGTGCCCAACGATGTGCTGGGTGACCTGATCCAGCGCGAGGCAGGGCACATTTACCCCGAGTCGGGCGACAACTACCTGTTCATGGCGCAATCGCGCTTCGACCCTGGCATACAGCCCGGTACCGCGTTGTCCCGCTCGCGCTTCGAGGACGCCACCTTCACCCATGGCGAAAACCTCAAGAACGGTGTGCACACCCCCTGGACCACCGTGCAGGTCCAGCGTCATACCGAGCTGGAGCTTCGTTTCACCGACCCTTCCACGCGGGAACTGCACCCAGGCGTGAGGGAGACGATCAGGCGGGGTGCCAATCTGTTCGTGACCTACCCCGGCTATTCCGACTACCGTCATGTGCCAGTGGTGGGCAAGGGCGTGACCTTCCAGTTGCCAGGCTCACCCGACCGCTGGGGCATGATGTGCGAGGCAGACCTGGAGGAGGTCTATCGCCGGCGTTCGCTGAGCTACGGGTTGATGAAACCCTATGTAGCGATCATGGCGGGGCTGTTCGGCTGCAATTACTGGGTGCAGCACTATGCAGGCCTGCCGCAAGGGCTGACTGACGCGATCGAGGCCTTGAGCATGCTGGGCGCCACCTTGTTGTTCGGCGTGCTCGGGCCCAAGCGCCTGGCCGCCAGGTTGAATGGCATGAGCAGTGTGCTGTGCACCATCGCCGAGGGTGAAGGCAACCTGCGCCAGCGCCTGGATACCAGTACCTTGGCCAATGATGAGAGCGGCGACATGGCGCGCTGGATCAACAGCTTCATCGACCGCCTGGACACGGTGGTCGGGCAGGTGGTCAAGGCCAGTCGCACGGTTGGCAGCACCAACCAGATGATGCTCGGGCGCAGCCAGGAGGCCAGCGTAAGCTCCGCCGACGTGGCCGACGCCGTGCACCAGATGATGATCATCATGGAAGAGCAACTCGGCGAACTGCAGCAGGCCTCGGTCAGCGCCGAGCAGATGAAACAGGCCATGGACGAAGTGGTCAGCCGCGCACGCGCGCAGTACCAGGCGGTGCAGGCGGGCACCCAGTCGATCCGCGATGTGGTGGCGCGCTCATCATCCAGCGTGCAGCGGCTCGACAGCCGCATGGTCGAGATCGACAACATCACCGGGTTGATCAGCGAAATCACCAACCAGACCAACCTGCTGGCGCTCAATGCCGCTATCGAGGCGGCGCGGGCCGGGGAGCATGGTCGTGGCTTCGCGGTGGTGGCCGACGAGGTGCGCAGCCTGGCCGCACGCACCTCGCGTGCCGCCGACGACATTCGCCATATGGTCGAGAGCCTGCAGGGCGAAACCCGGCAGGCGGTAAGCTTCATGGAGCAGGGCGTGCAGGATGTCGACAACAGCCTGCGCCTGGCGGAGGACGCGTCTTCCGAAAATGTGCAACTGCACCAGGCGGTGGAGGGCATGTTCGCCATCATCCAGCAGCTCAACCGTCGCAGCGTGGAATACGGCAAGACGATCGAGCAGGTCAACCAGTCCTCCAGCGAGATGCGCCAGACCGCCCTGGTGCTGCAAAGCAGTGCGCAGAAGGTGAAGGTGGATGCTGGCAAGTTGCAGAAGCTGGTGGGGCAGTTCGAAGTCAGCGATGATGGCGAACGAGGCGTCGCTGCTTGAGTAACGCACCTGTCCGGTAACCCGGGAGTCCGTCATGATCCGGCTGGCTGTACGTGCCACTCATCAGGTGCAAGCCAGCCCCGATGGCTGCTGACTTCCAGGCCGGTAGCGGACGAAGGGCGGGTTTGCCCGCGAAGAAAGCAAAACGATCAATGGTAGCGGCTCTGCTGGTGTGAGCCGGTCCGCCATCTCCGCCATCTCCGCCATCAGCCCAGCCGAAAAAGCCGCGCAATGGCTCAAGGTCTGTGGCAGTGTTGGCTATCTGGCCAGCCCCACAGGGACCGACATGCAAACTCGCAAAACCGGTGTTCGCGCCCAGCAGGCCGACCGCACCCGGGACAATATTCTCAAGGCCGCAGTGAAGGTCTTCAGCAAGGAAGGCTTCACTGGTGGGCGCATCGAGCAGATCTCCACACTGGCCAAGTCCAACGACCGGATGATCTATTACTACTTCGGCAGCAAGGAAAAGCTGTTCATCAGTGTGCTGGAGCACATCTATGCCAGCTTCAACCAGGCCGAAGCGAAGCTGCGCCTCGACCTCGCCGACCCTGAGCAGGCCCTGCGCGAACTGGTGGCATTCATCTGGGACTATTATGTGCGCCACCCCGAATTCGTCACCATCCTCGCCACCGAAAACCTTCACCAGGGCTTGCACGCGCGCAAGTCGCAAAACCTCAGGGCGCTGTCCGGCGAGGCGGTCGGCGTGCTGCGGCCGATCATCGAGGCCGGACAAATAAAGGGCCTGTTCCGCGACGATATCTGCATTACCCACGCCTACCTGATGATTGCCTCGCTCTGCTATTTCTATAACTCCAACCGCCATACGCTCAGCTCGTTCCTGGCCGTGGACCTGGCGGACAAGCAGGCCAAGGCCGATTGGCTGGCCTTCATCAGTGACCTTGCGCTGCGCGGCTTGCGCCGCTGAGCCTCAGTGGCTGCCAGGGTTGGCGCGTACCTGCGCAGCCTTGGACGCCAGCCCTTGCCAGGCCGGTTTGTCGGCGGCAAAACGATGGCGCAGGTAGGCCGCGAGGTCGGCTACCTGGCGGTCCGACAGGCTGTCCTTGAAACCGGGCATGTAGCCCAGGTCGCGGGTTGCCGGGGTCGGAATGCCGTGCAGCACCACGCGCAGCAGGTTGTCCGGCAGGTCACTATGGACGTTGCTGTTGACCGCCATCGACGGGCTGACGCCAAACAGCTTCGGCCCCAGCCCATCACTGTGGCAGGCCAGGCATGCACCTTTGAATACCCGCTCGCCGTTGCTCAGCGACACTGGCGAGTCCACCTGAGGCGCGGCATTGGCGGCCACTGCCTGCGGCTCGCCATCCAGGGAGCTGAGGTAGTGGGCGATAGCGCGCACGTCGCTTTTTGGCAGGGTGGCAAGCTCACTGACCACCGGGCCCATGGGGCCGGCCGCCACGCCATGTTTTTCGGAGAAGCCAGTGCTGAGGTAGTTGAACAACTCGTCTTCGCTCCACGGCGTCGATGACTTGCCCAGGGCATTCAAGGCCGGGGCCTCCCAGCCATCGACCATGCCGCCGGCAAGGTAGCTGCTACCGCCTTTTTCTGCGCCCATCAGGTTGCGCGGCGAATGGCAGGCCGTGCAGTGGCCCAGGCCGTCGACCAGGTAGGCACCGCGGTTCCACTGTGCGCTGCGCTGCGGGTCGGGCTGGTATTCGCCGCGTTGCAGAAACAGCGCATTCCAGCCGGCCATCAGCGCCCGCTGGTTGAACGGGAAGCGCATCTGGTTGGCGGGCGCTTCCTGGCGTACCGGGGTTTGCGACATCAGGTAGGCATACAGCGCTTGCAGGTCGGCGTCGTTGATGTTGCGAAACGAGGTGTAGGGAAACGCCGGGTACAGGTGCCGGCCATCGCGGCTGATACCTTCGCGCATGGCCCGCTCGAAGGCAGCGAAGGACCAGCGGCCGATACCGGTTTCTGGGTCGGGGGTAATATTGGTGCTGTACAACGTGCCAAAAGGCGTATCCATTGCCAGCCCCCCGGCATTGACCTTGCCGCCGCCGACCGTATGGCACACGGCGCAGTCGCCGGCCGCCGCCACCTGGCGCCCGCGCTCGAGCATGGCGGCGCTCCAGCTGCCGACACCAGGTGGCGTTACCGGGGCGATTTCGGCGCGCCAGGGCAAGGCGGTGGCAAGCATGCCCAATGCGGCGCCGAACACCCCGGCCAGCGAGCCGAACCACCACTTCGAACGCTTGGTTGACGGCTGCGCTGGCGCGGGTGCATCTGGCCCTTGGCCTTCGCCACCGAGCGCAGCGCGCACGCGTTCGGCAGTGATCGGCAGCTCGCGAAAACGAATGCCGGTGGCGTCGAAAATGGCATTGGCGATGGCCGCTGCGCTGGGTACCGAGGCTGACTCGCCACTTCCCATTGGCGGCTCGTGCTGGCGCGGCAGCATCATTACGTCGATAGCTGGCACCTCGGGGAAGGTCAGGATCGGATAGCCGCCCCATTCCTTGCTCGCCACCGTCGACTCTTCGAAGCTGACCTGCTCCTTGAGTACCCGGCTGGTGGACTGGATGACGTTGCCGTGGATCTGGTGACGCACACCCTCGGGGTTGACCATCATCCCGGCATCGTGGCCAATCACCACGCGGGTGACGGCGACTTCGCCTGTGCGCCGGTCCACTGCGACATCAGCCACCCAGGCTGCCCAGGCCGCGCCGAAGCCGGGGAATTTACTGTGGATATAGCGCGCATAGGCAAAACCCCGGCCGCGCAGCACATCACCTTCGGCCTGTGTCTGCATGGGCCGGGTATGTGGCTGCCATTGCGCGCGTTCAGCGGTGGCTTTGACCAGGTCGATGGCGCGCGGGTCGGACAGGTGCTTGAGGCGATATTCGACCGGGTCGACGCCAGCGGCGAAGGCCAGTTCATCAATGTACGACTCGTGGGCGAAGCTGTTGGGCATGGCCGACACACCCCGCATCCATGAAGCACGCACCAGTGGCGTCATGTCATTGATGGTGACGCGCATGTGTTCGTAATCGTAAGGCGGGATCGACGTGCGATCGCCCATCTCGAACAGCGCCGGCACCGGTTCCACGGCACCGGTCAGCAGCAGGGCCAGGGTGGGCGCGCCATTGGACGGGTAGCTGGTCTGGAAGTCATAGGCAGCCACGCTGCCATCGGCGTTCAGGCCACCGTCGATTTCCATCAACTGCGCGGTGCCCTTGGGCTCCCACACGTGTTCCTGTTCGCGGGTCAGCTGCACCCGCACCGGGCGCTGCACCGCACGCGACAGCAGCACCGCGTCGGCGCACACGTCATCGGCGCAGTTGCGGCCATAACAGCCGGCTGCCTCCATGCGAATGATCTCGATGCGTGCTTCGTCGCACGCCAGCAGCCAGGCCAGGTCTGCGCGCAGCAGGTGCGGGTTCTGCGTACCTGACCACACGCGGATCTGCCCTGCGGTGAAGTCGGCCAGCGCACACGATGGGCCGATCGATGCGTGCAGCTGGTACGGCCACAGGTAGCTGCGGCTCAGGCGCTGGCTGGCATTGGCGATGCCGCTGTCGACATCGCCCTGGTCCAGCACGGTGCGCTGCACGCGCGGGTTGTCGCGGATGGCCTGGGCGACATCGCTAAGGTCAGGCAGCTTGCCTGTGAATGGCTTCCAGCTGATTTTCAGCTCATGGGCTGCACGGATGGCTTGCTCTTCGCGCTCTGCCACCACGCCGACGAAGTCGCGGATGACCACCACGGCGACCACGCCGGGTAGATGGGCGATGGAGGATTCATCCACCGCCAGCAGGCTGTTGCCGACAAAGTCGCCGCTGTCATGGCCGGCATAGGGCGGGCGGATGACCCGACCGTGAAGCATGTCGGGCAGGCGCATGTCGTGCACATAGGTCAGCTCGCCGGTGGCCTTGCCTGGGATGTCTACCCGTGGGGCGCTGCGCCCGACCAGGCGGTAGTCCTCGACGGCTTTCAGTGGGGCATCGTCGGCGATGCGCAGTGGCTGGTTATCACCTTGCACCAGTTCGGCGAAGCTCAGGGTGTTGCCGTTGCCGTCGACCACAGTGCCTTCTTCAATGCGCAGGGCCTGGACCTCGCAGCCAAGCCGTTGTGCAGCCTGTTGCAAAAGGTAGCGCCGCGCGGTGGCCGCAGCCTTGCGCAAGGGCACGGCGGAAATCTGCAGGGTGGCGCTGGCAATGGTCGCGCCCTGGTTGGGTGCCCGCTCGGTGTCGCCCAGCACCATGTGCACCTGGTCCATGCGCAGGTCCAGCTCTTCGGCGACGATCTGCGCCAGCGAGGTGCGGATGCCAGTGCCCAGGTCGACATGACCATTGAAGGCGTAGACCATGCCGTCGTCGCTGACCGCGATGAACAACGCCAGCTCACGTTCCTTGGCTGGAGGTGTCACGCCCTTGGCCACTGGGCCTGAGGGTGGGGTGATCTGGTCGACGATCAGCAACACGCCGGTCTTGGCCAGCAGTTGGTCGCGGCTGGGCACCTGTTGTGAGTGGTTCATGACTTTCTCCGGGTCTCGGCAGCGCGGCGCACGGCGCGCAGGATTTCGACGTGGGTGCCACAGCGGCACAGGTTGCCGGACAGCTCATTGCGAATCTGTTCGTCACTGGGCTCGGGAATGCGGTCGAGCAGGGCCTTGGCAGTCATGATCATGCCGTTCATGCAGTAACCACACTGGGCCGCTTGCTCATCGATGAACGCCTTTTGCACCGGGTGCGGCGCGGCCTTGCAGCCCAGCCCTTCGAGGGTGGTGATATCGCGGCCGGCGGCGCCGGCCAAGGGGATGACGCAGGAGCGGGCGGCCACGCCATCGATGATCACCGTACACGCCCCACACTCGCCCAGGCCGCAGCCGTACTTGGGGCCGTTCAGGCACAGGTCGTTGCGCAGGATCAGCAGCAGCGGGGTGTCAGGCATGGCGCTGACTTCGACGGGCTGGCCGTTGACCTGCAGGGAGATGGTTGTTTGCATTATTGGCTCATCTCTGGAGGTTGCTTGCGCTACCAAAGGACTCAAATGACGCGAGCGTTTCGGTAAGTACTCACTACATGAAATGAGTGAGCAAGAAGCAGGCCAGAGATGAATTTGCAGAGCGCTGTGGTGGGGGCAGGGAGGAAGATTTTCGGCGTCTGGGAAATCGAGCGCCGCCCGCGCGGCGCATCGCGCTGTGCCGAACCCCCGATGCGTGTGTAGACGCGGGTTTACCCGCGAATACGGTGGCGGCGGCAACGGTGAACGGCCGGTGGAAATTGGCTGGCAGGCCCGGCCCTTTCGCGGGTAAACCCGCTCCTACGACGACCTGTGCCCAACCACCGATGTGTGTGTAGGAGCGGGTTTACCCGCGAATACGGTGGCGGCGGCAACGGTGAACGGCCGGTGGAAATTGACCAGCAGGCCCGGCCCATTCGCGGGTGAACCCGCGCCTACGACGGCCTGCGCCCAACCCCCGATGCGTGTGTAGGAGCGGGTTTACCCGCGAATACGGTGGCGACGGCAACGGTGAACGGCAAGTGTAAATTGGCCAGCAGGCCCGGCCCTTTCGCGGGTAAACCCGCGCCTACGACGGCCTGTGCCGAACCCCCGATGCGTGTGTAGGAGCGGGTTTACCCGCGAATACGGTGGCGACGGCAACGGTGAACGGCAAGTGTAAATTGGCCAGCAGGCCCGGCCCATTCGCGGGTGAACCCGCGCCTACGACGGCCTGCGCCCAACCCCCGATGCGTGTCCAATGTGAGCGAGCTTGCTCGCGATGCGCCGCGCGGGCGGCGCTCGATCTCTCAGGCCGCGTATCTGTGACGGCCACTGCGGCAGTCACAACAAATTTCAGCCCGCGTTTTCGTCGCTGTCGATCATCTTGCGCAGCAAGTACAAAATGGCTACACGTTCGCCGGCATTCAAGCTGCCCATGCTCAGTTCGCTGATCTGCCGGGCGCAGGGGATCATTGCATCGAGCAATGCCGCGCCGCTTTCGGTGAGTTCGACGATGACCTTGCGCCGGTCGCCTGGGTCTGGCGAAAGCTGCACCAGCTCACGGGCCTTCAGGCGCTCGACGATGCCGCGGATGGTTGCCTGGTCCACCGCGGTGGCCTTGATCAGCTCAGCCTGGGAGCTGGGGCCGTGGTCGCGCAGGGCGCACAGCGTGACGAACTGGATCGAGGTAAGCTGCGGGTCGCAAGCCTGTTGCTGGAAAATCGCCGTGTGCCGCTGGTAGGCCTTGCGCAGCAAGTGCCCGACCTGTTCGGTAACGTCGTAGGGGGTGTTGTCGAGCGGGGCGCTGCTGGGGGTGGTTTTTTTCGACATAGGATGGCTTGGGCTGGGTGGAAAGAGGCTGGCCGGCCGCCAATAGCGGAGCGCCCGGCCAGTATAACCCCTATCGCGCTCGCGACTCCTCTGGTGCAACCACGTCGCCGGCCAGCACGACCGCCTTGTCATCCAGGTAGATATCGCAGTTGCGCAGCGGGATGTCCAGGTGGCACGGGGTCTTGCGCTTGCCGCCGACCTCGGTGTTGGGGCCAGTGGAGAACAGGAAGTTGCCGTAGAACGCACGGGCATCCATGCACATGCCGTCGTTGCGGTCGTGCAGGCCCATGGCCGTCCATTGCGCGCGCGGCTGCAGGCCCCAGCCTATGTGCGAGATGCCGTATACCTCGGGGTCGTTGAAGTACTTCATGTAGTCACGCAGGTACTCGGCCTCGAAGCCGCCATGTATGCCGGTGATGAAGCCTTTTTCGATTTCCAGGGTGATGCGCTCGCGGCAATAGTTCTTGAACGGCAGGATGATGTCGCCCACGTCCAGCACCAGCGTGCCCTCGGCGCTGTCCTCGTTCGGCCAGGTGAACAGAAAGCCGCTGGGCCAGTGGTCCCAGCGCCCCGGTTCGTCGGCATAGCCGTACTCAGTCACGGCCGGGTACTGGCCGAGCGGGGCGTGGAAGTCGCTACCGGCCTTGGACCGCACATGCAGGCTGCGCGCCTGTTTCAACAGGGTTTCGGCAGCCAGCACCCGACGTTTGTCGTCTTCGGTCGGCAGCATGCGCGCCAGTACCTCGGGTGGTTCCACGGCCAGCAGGATGCGCGTGCCGGTCTTGAGAATCTGCTCCTGCTCGGGTGAGTGCAGCAGCATCATGGTGTCGACGACCAGGTCGGCGGCTTCCAGCGCCCGCTGCGCCGCCAGGTTGCCGGTCAGCGCGGTGTCGCCGCAGTAGGCCGTCATGTCGTTGCCCATGGCGGTCGGGTGGTTGAACGCCGGCAGCTCTACCGCATACACCTTGGCCTTCAAACGCTGGGCGGCCTCCATGGCGGCGTTGACCGTGCGCGGGTCGGAGTAGTGGCTCTTGAGCACGGCCACGCTCTGCGTTTCGTCCACGCGAGACAGCTTCAGTACGTGCTCGAACATCTGGGTCAGTTGTGCATTGCTCACCGGCATCGGGGTTCTCCTGGGTGGCGTTGACAGGGGCGCACCATGGCAGTGCCTGGTGCTTAATCTCGGTGCAAAATAATAGTGTGTACACCCTATTTTTGCAGATGAAAACGCATCCTGCCAGCGAGCGCAAGTTATCTGTTCAAACGTTACATATCCACACATTATCCAGTATTTACGGTAACAGTAAGCCGGGTACTGTTTCGATCAGCTGCTTGAAAAATATTTTCAGCGGGCTCTTTTCAAAGGTCATTTGTAGCGTATACGCTCTAAATCGTCAGGCGGTTGAACCGCTGGCCACCTATCAGAACAAGAGGAGACATACCCATGCGGGGTAGGCAGAAAATCGCAATCGTCGGTGCAGGTCTGGGTGGGGCAGCCGCCGCCACGTTGCTGCAACAGGCCGGGTTCGATGTCGAGGTATTCGAACAGGCTCCGGCGTTCACCCGCCTGGGCGCGGGCATTCATATCGGCCCTAACGTGATGAAAATCTTCCGCCGCATGGGGCTGGAGCAGAAGCTGGAGCTGATGGGCTCGCACCCGGACTTCTGGTTCAGCCGCGACGGCAATACCGGTGATTACCTGTCGCGTATTCCGCTGGGCGAGTTTGCCCGCCGCGAATACGGCGCCGCTTACATCACCATCCACCGTGGCGACCTGCACGCCCTGCAGATCGAGGCCATCCAGCCGGGCACCGTGCACTTCGGCAAGCGCCTGGAAAAGATCGTCGACGAAGGTGATCGGGTGCGCCTGGACTTTGCCGATGGCACCCACACCGTGGCCGACATCGTCATTGGGGCCGACGGCATCCATTCGAAGATCCGTGAAGAGTTGCTGGGGGCTGAAGCGCCGATCTACAGCGGCTGGGTCGCGCACCGTGCACTGATTCGCGGGGTGAACCTGGCACCGCATGCCGATGTGTTCGAGCCCTGCGTCAAATGGTGGTCCGAAGACCGCCACATGATGGTCTACTACACCACCGGCAAGCGCGACGAGTATTACTTCGTCACCGGCGTGCCACATGAAGCCTGGGACTTCCAGGGTGCGTTCGTCGACAGCAGCCAGGAAGAAATGCGCGCAGCCTTCGAAGGCTACCACCCCACCGTACAGAAGCTGATCGACGCTACCGAATCGATTACCAAGTGGCCGCTGCGCAACCGCAACCCGTTGCCGTTGTGGAGCCGTGGCCGCCTGGTGCTGCTGGGCGACGCCTGCCACCCGATGAAGCCACACATGGCCCAGGGCGCGTGCATGGCCATCGAGGACGCGGCCATGCTGACCCGCTGCCTGCAGGAGACCGGGTTGTCCGACCACCGCACGGCGTTCGCCCTCTACGAGGCCAACCGTAAAGAGCGGGCATCGCAGGTGCAATCGGTATCCAACGCCAACACCTGGCTTTACACCCAGGAAGACCCAGCCTGGGTTTACGGCTACGACCTCTATGGGCAGCAGCTTAAAAGCGGGGAGGCGGCATGAGCACCTTCGTCGCTGGCGGTAACGTGAGCGCCAATGGCATCCGCCAGCATTACCTGCGCTATGGCGGCAAGGGCCATGCGCTGATCCTGGTGCCGGGCATCACCAGCCCAGCGATCACCTGGGGCTTTGTTGCCGAGCGCCTTGGGCAGTATTTCGACACCTATG
Source organism: Pseudomonas sp. CIP-10 (assembly GCF_020911845.1). Taxonomy (NCBI): domain Bacteria; kingdom Pseudomonadati; phylum Pseudomonadota; class Gammaproteobacteria; order Pseudomonadales; family Pseudomonadaceae; genus Pseudomonas; species Pseudomonas sp. CIP-10. Next base: position 2,187,906 of record NZ_CP087160.1, read on the forward strand.
TGCTGGATGTGCGCGGGCGCGGCTTGTCTTCAAGCGGCCCCGAACTGGACTACGGCACCGACGTTTGTGCTGCGGATATTCCCGCCTTTGCCGCAGCGCTGGGCCTGGATGGCTACCATCTGGTCGGGCATTCGATGGGGGCGCGTTTTGCCATCCGCGCTGCCGCCCAAGGGGCGCCGGGGCTGCAGCGGCTGGTGCTGGTCGACCCACCGGTGTCCGGGCCGGGTCGCCGCGCCTACCCGAGCAAGTTGCCGTGGTACGTCGATTCGATCCGCCAAGCCACGGTTGGCATGAGCGGCGATGACATGCGCGCCTTCTGTGCCACCTGGAGCGACGCGCAGCTGGCCCTGCGTGCCGAGTGGCTGCACACCTGCTACGAGCCGGCGATCGTGCGGGCCTTCGATGATTTCCACGAGGTCGATATCCACCAGTACCTGCCCGCGGTGCGCCAGCCGGCATTGCTGATGGTGGCCGGGCGGGGTGGAGTGATCGAGCCCCGTGACATTGCTGAAATGCGCGAGCTCAAGCCGGATATCCAGGTCGCGTACGTGGACAACGCCGGCCACATGATCCCCTGGGATGACCTGGACGGTTTCTTCGCCGCCTTTGGCGACTTCCTCGACCACCCCCTCGTCTGACGGAGCACGAGACATGACCCAGCTATACCGCATCGGCCAGATCGTGCCGAGTTCGAACACCACCATGGAAACCGAAATTCCGGCGATGCTCAACGCACGCCAGGCGATCCGCCCCGAGCGGTTCACCTTCCATTCCAGCCGCATGCGTATGAAGCAGGTGAAGAAGGAAGAACTGGCCGCGATGGACGCCGAGTCCGACCGCTGCGCAGTGGAGCTGTCCGACGCCAAGGTCGATGTGCTGGGCTATGCCTGCCTTGTGGCGATCATGGCCATGGGGCTGGGCTATCACCGCCAATCTGAAAAGCGCCTGCAGCAGGCCACCGCCGACAATGATGCGCTGGCACCGGTGATCACCAGCGCCGGGGCGCTGGTCGAGGCCTTGCATGTGATGAAGGCCAAGCGCATTGCCATCGTCGCACCGTACATGAAGCCGCTGACCGAGCTGGTGGTGAACTACATCCGCGAGGAAGGCTTCGAGGTGCAGGACTGGCGCGCGCTGGAAATCCCCGACAACCTCGCCGTGGCCCGTCACGACCCGGCCAACCTGCCGGGCATCGTCGCCGGCATGGACCTTGAGGGCGTCGATGTGGTGGTGCTGTCGGCGTGCGTGCAGATGCAATCGCTGCCGGCAGTGGCCAAGGTCGAGGCGCAAACCGGCAAGCCGGTGGTCACCGCAGCAATCGCTACCACCTACGCCATGCTCAAGGCGCTGGACCTGGAGCCGATCGTGCCGGGCGCCGGTGCCTTGCTGTCGGGCGCCTACTGAAATCGGGAGACGGACATGAGCGATGCACAAAGTGCCCGTGACAACTACCAGGGTGTGTGGGGCCAGCGCATCGGCTTTGGCCGCAAGCCGGCCCTGCTGATGATCGACTTCATGCAGGGCTACACCACTCCGGGCGCACCGCTGTACGCCCCGGGCGTGGTCGCAGCGGTCGAGCAGGCCGCCGGCCTGCTGGCGCTGGCCCGCGACTGCGGTACCTTGGTGGTGCATACCAACATCCGTTACCAGCCGCCGCATTTTGCTGACGGCGGCGTGTGGGTGCGCAAGGCGCCGGTGATGAAGGACATGGTCGAAAGCAACCCGCTGGCAGCCTTTTGCGAGGCCGTTGCGCCACAGGCAGGGGAGGTGGTGCTGAGCAAGCAGTACGCCAGCGCTTTCTTCGCCACCAGCCTGGCCCCGCTACTGCATGCACAGGGGGTGGATACCGTGGTGCTGGCTGGCTGCTCGACCAGCGGCTGCATCCGCGCCAGTGCGGTGGATGCCATGCAGCACGGGTTTCGAACCATCGTGGTGCGCGAGTGTGTCGGTGACCGCCACAGCGACCCGCACGAAGCCAACCTGTTCGACATCGACAGCAAGTACGGCGATGTCGTCACCCGGCAGGATGCCATGCAGCAACTCAGGCACCTGGCCGGCTGAACGCCGGGCAGCGCCTATCCAATAACAATCAAGGACCGGTGCGGGAAGCCCGTCCATGACCGCCTGCTGTCCGGGTGGTCGCCCCGCAGGAGCACTCGGGGTCTTCAGGCGCTGTCCAGGCCCGCCGCGTAGAATGCGCGGCGTGCCCGGCGCGTCGAAAACTGCTGGCCTTAAAACAACCACAAAGTCGCCCGCCAGGAGACAGGAAATGCCAATTGCGAATGCAACCACGGTCCACAGTGACATCGACCATGGCACGAAAGCGCTGTACAGCAAGATCACCTGGAGGCTCATCCCCTTCTTGTGTTTCTGCTACCTCGCAGCTTATCTGGACCGCATCAATGTCGGCTTCGCCAAGCTGCAGATGCTCGAAGACCTGCAGTTCAGCACAGCGGCCTATGGCCTGGGTGCCGGGCTGTTCTTCGTCGGCTACATCATCTTCGAAGTACCGAGCAACCTGATCCTGCAGCGCGTTGGCGCCAAGCTGTGGATCGCCCGCATCATGATCACCTGGGGCCTGCTGTCGGCCTGCACCATGTTCGTCACCAGCACCACCCAGTTCTATATCCTGCGTTTCCTGCTGGGTGCGGCCGAGGCCGGCTTCCTGCCAGGCGTGTTGTACTACCTGACCATGTGGTACCCCACCTATCGCCGCGGGCGCATCATTGCCCTGTTCATGATCGGGCTGCCGTTGTCGAGCGTGATTGGCGGGCCGATTTCTGGCTGGATCATGGGGCATTTCGACCAGGTTCAAGGTTTGCATGGGTGGCAGTGGCTGTTCCTGCTGGAGGCGATCCCCAGCGTTTTGCTCGGCATCCTCACGTTCTGGGCATTGCCTAACCATTTCCAGCAGGCCAAGTGGCTGTCGGCTGACGACAAGGCACAACTGGCGGCAGACCTGGCCGCCGACGATGCCGAGGGCAAGGACAGCAAACACAGCTTCCGCGATGGCTTCTTCAACCTCAAGGTGTGGATGCTCGGTGGTATCGACTTTTCGATCCTGCTCAGCGCCTATGCAATGGGCTTCTGGATGCCGACCTTCATCCGCGATGCGGGCGTCAGCGACACCTTCCATATCGGCCTGCTCACGGCCATTCCAAGCCTGGCCGCGCTAGCTGGCATGCTCATGATCGGGGCCAGCTCCGACCGCCACCGCGAGCGCCGCTGGCACATCATCGTGCCGTTCATCATTGGTGCAATCGCCATGGCCAGCAGCACCTTGTTCAGCCAGAACCTGGTGATGACCGTGGTGCTGTTCGCCATTGCCTCGGCGGCGATCATCGGCGCGGTGCCGGTGTTCTTCAGCCTGCCGGCGACCTTCCTCAAAGGCACCGCAGCCGCCACCGGCTTTGCCCTGGCCTGTTCGGTAGCCAACATCGCCGGCCTGGTGAGCAACTCACTGATGGGCGTGGTCACCGACCTCACCGGCACCTCGCACGCTGCGCTGTGGGTGTTTGCCGGCTGCCTGATCCTCAGCTGCTTCCTGGTCATCGCCTTGCCGGCCAAGCTGGTCAACCGCTAGCGGCCCAGCGCTTCACGCAACGGCAGGGCAGGCGGGCTGGGGCCCGCCTGCCGACCTCTCTCGATGCAACCCGCACGCCGGTGGCCATGCAGTGCCGCCGCGCCGGGTTGCTGTTGCCCAAATCCAGGAGTAGCCCTATGCAAGGTTTCACTGCGCCGCGTTTTTCTTCGTCTGCACGCCTGGCCGGCGGTTGTATTGCCGCCGCTTTGTGTGCAGAGGCCACGGCAGAAGAGGCCGGTTTCATCGAAGGTGCCCGCGCCACGCTGCAGGCGCGCAATTACTTCTTCAGCCGCGACTATGCCGATATCAAGGGCGCCAGCACCCAGTCGCGTACCCAGGAATGGGCGCAGGGGTTTATCCTCAATGCCAGCTCCGGTTATACCCAGGGCACCGTTGGCGTGGGTGTGGATGTTACCGGCCTGCTGGGTTTCAAGCTCGACAGCAGCCCGGAACATGCCCGGTCCGGGTTGCTGCCCAGCCTGGACAGCGGCAAGTCGGCGGACGAGTACAGCCGCCTGGGTGCGGCGATCAAGTTCAAGGTGTCGCAAACCGAGCTGAAGGTGGGCGAGCTGATGCCCAACCTGCCGGTGCTGCTGTTCAGCGATTTGCGCCTGTTGCCGCCGACTTACCAGGGCGCGATGCTGGAGTCGCGCGAGTTCGCCGGGTTGACCCTGAACGCCGGCCAGTTCCGCTCCACCAGCCTGCGCGACTCGTCCAACAGCCAGAAGATGTACGCGCTGGTCAACGACCCGATCAACCCGGCGCGGCTGGCGCGCTTTACCAGCGACCGGTTCAACTACGTGGGGGCCGACTATGCCTTCAACGACAACCGTACCAGCGTCGGTGTCTGGCAGGCGCAGTTGGAGGATATCTACCAGCAGCGCTTCTACAGCTTCAAGCATGCCGAGCCGATCGGGGGCTGGACGCTGGGGGTCAATGCCGGTTACTTCGATGCCCGCGAGGACGGGAGCAAGGTGGCTGGCGACTACGATAACCATGCGCTGTTCAGCCTGTTCTCGGCCAAGACCGGCGGGCATACCTTTTATGTGGGCTATCAGCAGATCGGCGGCGATGACGGCTTTATCCAGGTAGGCGCCAACACCAACCCGATGGGTAATACACTGCCGACCTATGAGTTCTCGGCGCCGGGTGAACGCTCGTGGCAGGTGCGCCATGATTACAATTTTGTCGCCTTGGGGCTTCCAGGGCTGACGTCGACCCTGCGTTATGTAAAGGGGCGGGACGTGGACACAGGGCTGGGCTTTGAAGGGCGTGACCGCGAGCGTGACCTGGACCTGGCCTACGTGGTGCAAAGCGGGCCGTTGGCCGGGCTTGGGATACGGGTGCGCAACGTGATGGCGCGCTCCAACTACCGGACAGATATCGATGAGAACCGCTTGATTCTGAGTTACACGATCAAGGTGTTCTGAGGGGGTAGATGGCCCGGCGCCAGCTCGGTTCCCGAAGCAACCCTGTGCTGCGAAGAAGCAATAACTGCCTAAGGCAGTCGTTTGCCTTACCGCCCTCTTCGCAGCGCAAGGCTGCTCCTGCATGATGATGGGGAGGTCTGAGCTGTGGAACATGACAATTGCGCTTGCAGGTCACTGCAAGGTGTCGGGCTTCAGGCTATCCGGCAGTTGCCGAAGGGCCTCCTCAAACCGCGCGATCGGCCCAGTGAGTTGATCCGCTTCCTTGTCCTTGCCTTCACCTCTTAAGCGCTCACGCTCAACGCGCAGGTTAAGCAGATTTTTCTGCAACTTCAGTGCAGAGGTTTTGAACGAGTCCATGCTTTTCTCACGCTGTAGGCTTCCGTACCGTTGTAGGAAAAATGGACCGTAGCAGCTCGAATTTGCCGGAGAAACTGATGTTTCATACAGGCAAGACTCATTGCCACGCCATTTCCTACAGAGTGCGGTAAACAATCCTACAAACCGTGTTTCAGATCGTGTCCCCCCAAGCAAGCTCAATCTACCGTATTGGCTGGGTTCAGGCGCTTTCGAGGGGCAGCGCACTGAACGCAGGTACTGCGCAAAGCTGGAGGCGTGTTTAGAAACTTCATGTATCAATTGCCCGCCCGCGAGCGACACGTGCTCAGCGTCAACCACTGCGGCTGAATCCAGCCCAGCGGCATCTGCGCATGACATCTGATCCGCTTTTTTTCCATAAACCTGAATCTGTAACCGTATCAGCCCAAGCTCGACAATGTGCCCATTCCGGCATCACAACTGTAGAGGTTCCAATGGGCAAGCTGGCGCTGTTCCTGGGTGGTTTTCTGCTGCTGACCATTCTGATTGGTATTCTTGGCACCATTCCGCCAAGCTGAGTTCACTGCTTTTTCCCCTGCGCGGCCCGTCCACTTCAAGCGACGGGCCCAATCCATCGGCAAATGGCCGATAATCTCTTTGATTGCACTGCTGGATCAGCAGTAGGTGCACGTCATTCTCAAGTGCAAAGTCCTCGTGTAGCCTCCCGCCGCCGCGCACTCGGTGGTGTTTGGCCTTGGTGTCGATACGCGCGGTACGCAGGCGTGGATCGAGCGGGTCAGGTTGGCCAATTCGGCGTGTCTGCTTGTGCGATAAGTCGTTCTTTACGCTGGGAAATCTGTCCACAAAAAACGTGGGTAGGTCTGTGGATAAAGTGCTGCAAGCCAGACCCGCGGCGGGCTCTGTTAAATTGAGCAGAAATTGAACAGTTGTTTTATGGCCTGTTTCAGTGGAGCGGGCCGGCTCGGCGTATGGCTGCCAGCAAGTCACGTACCCGCGTCGGCAACTCGCCGGCAGGGTACACAGCGTGCATCTGTGGGTCCTGGCCGCTGCTGGACGTCAGGCGGTACTGCGGACACACCCGCACCAGGCGGCCGGCCTTGACCTGTGCTTCGCCGACCCAGGCGGCAAGGCGGGCGATGCCGGCGCCAGCCAGGGTGCTGTGGTATACCGCGCCTCCTGAGCCCAAGCGAAGCCGGGGCCTGGGGCGCAGGCTGGTGATCTGGTCATCGTGGCAGAAGTGCCAGGCCTTGAGGATGCGTGGCGCGGTATGCAGGATCAAGGTGTGGCCATCCAGGTCTTCCGGGTGTTGCGGTGTGCCAGCCAGGGCCAGATATGCCGGGCTGGCATACAGGTGGCGCTGGTAGGGCCAAAGCGGGTAGCCGATAAGCTCGCTCGATTGCGGAAAGGCACCGCGCACCACGAAATCGAATTTACCTTGCAGCGGGTCAAGGGCTTCGTCGCTGTACTGCACGTCCAGGGTCACCTGAGGGTGGCGGCGGGAAAACTCGGCAAGCACTTGCGGTAGCACATGCTCTCCCAGCAGTTGCGGCGCGGCAAAGCGAATCCAGCCTTGGGCGTTGCCGCTGAGCGCGGCCAATTCGTCGGCTGCATCGCGTTGCACATCCAGCAAGCGTTCGGCATGCGGCAGCAAGCGCTCGCCGGCCTCGGTCAGGGTGACGGCGTTGGCGTTGCGGTTGAGCAGTTTGCTTCCCGCATTGTCTTCCAGGGTTTGCACCGCGCGTGTAACTGCGCTGGGTGAACGCCCCAGGGCGCGGGCGGCAGCAACGAAGCTGCGCTTGTGTGCCACGCTGACGAACGCTTGGATTTCCCGCAGCATGTCCAGTGCCATTGCCTGCTCCTCGTTGCAGTTATCGCAATATGGCATTTCAACACAAGTGTGCCACTTTGATTAGCCTTGCAGGCGTCTTCACTGCCTGGAACCGCGTCATGATGGATATTGCTGTGCTTTCTGTGTTCGCCTTCGCCGCTGGGTTGATCGACGCTGCGGTGGGTGGCGGCGGGCTGATCCAGATCCCGGCCTTGTTCAACGTATTGCCCTCCGCGCAACCGGCCGCATTGCTCGGCAGCAACAAATTGGCGTCCGTGTGCGGCACGGCCTTCGCGGCCCGCTCGTTCATTCGTAAAGTGACGCTGGATTGGGGGTTGATCGTACCGGCGGCACTCAGTGCCTTTGTCATGTCGTTCGCGGGGGCCGCCACGGTGTCGCTGGTACCCCCCAGCGTGATGCGCCCGGCGGTGCTGGTGCTGATCGTGCTGATGGCTGTCTACACCTTCTGCAAGAAGGATTTCGGCACCTTGCACACACCTGCCCAGGTCGGCCGCAAGGAGCAGTGCCTGGCAGTGCTGATTGGCGGCGCTATCGGCTTCTACGATGGCCTGTTCGGCCCGGGCACCGGTAGCTTCCTGATCTTCCTGTTCATCCGCTTCTTCGCCCTGGACTTCCTGCACGCCTCGGCTTCGGCCAAGGTGGTGAACATTGCCACCAACCTGGCGGCGCTGGTGTTCTTCGTGCCGACGGGCAACGTGCTGTACGCCATAGCCTTGCCCATGGCGGCGTGCAACATTCTCGGCGCGCTGACCGGTACCTGGCTGGCGGTACGCAAGGGTGCCGGGTTTGTCCGCGGGCTGTTCCTGGTGCTGTTGTGTGTGCTGATCGCCAAGCTGTCGTGGGACCTGCTGGCCGGCTAGTTCAGATCACCAGGCGCTGTGCTTCGGCCTGTTCGACGCGGTTGCGGCCCCGGGCCTTGGCCCGGTACAGCGCCTGGTCGGCACTCGCCAGCAGTTCGTCGAGGCTGGGGGCCGGCATGTCTGCGTCGCAGCCTGCCACACCGATACTCACGGTAATCTGCAGGCGCTGGTCGGCCTGTACCACGTGCAGGTCTTGGATGGCGCGGCGCAGGCGTTCGGCGATGAAGTTGGCCCGCTCTGGCGCAAGTCCGGGCAGGATGACAACGAATTCTTCGCCACCCAGGCGTGCGATCAGCTCATCGTTGTGCAGCTGGTCCTGAAGGGTGCTGGCGAATTGGCGCAGCACCTGGTCACCGACTGCATGGCCGTGGGCATCGTTGATTGACTTGAAGTGGTCGATGTCCAGCATCATCAGGGTCAGCGGCAGCGCCTGGGCGTGCTGTTGGCGGCTCTCCAGCAGCGCGTTGGCGCGGCGTGTGAAGGCGCTGCGGGTGAGCACACCGGTGAGGTGATCGACGGTGGCCTGGTGCGCCAGGCGGGCCATGAGGCTACGGTTGGCCTGGCTGACGCAGGCCACCACCAGCGGCCCGAGCACCAGCATGGCGATGCCCAGGCGCGCCGACATCAGCGTGGTAACCCCAGGTTCGCTCTGCGGCACGCTGAAATGCATGAGGTTTTGCGCCACAGCCACAATCAGCGTACTGCCGGCCGTGAGCGTCAGCAATGAAACCAGGAACGGTGAGTAGGTCCAGGCACACCACAGTAACGCGGCAATCGGGAAGGCAATGGCCCCAGGGCCACCAAAGGCGATGCTGAATGCCAGCGAGGCCAGCAGCACCAGCAACGGCGCCAGGCGGATGGGTTGCGCGCCGCCGCGCACCAAGGCCCGCACCGAGGGCGCTGTAAGCAGCACCGGCAGTACCAGCACACCGGTCGAGAACTGTTCGCTGAACCAGGCTAGCCAGGTGGCGCGCAACGACTGTTCGAACCACGGTGCGGCCATTACCGCTGCCATGCTGGCCGCCACCATGGCAGCGGCGGCGCAGGCAGCGAACACGCTAAGCACGCCGTGCGGGCTGCGCATGCGCCGGTGCATGCGTGGCAAGCGCGACATCAGCAGCCAGAGGGTGACCACCACGCCAAGATTGCACAGGTTGAACCACAGAGCCGGCCCCCAGGCGCTGCCACACAGCAGGTCGGCCCCCACCATGGCCAGCCACACCAGGCAAAAGCCCGTAAACGTGGCTTGACGGGGGTAGCGCAGGAGTACGCCGGCCAGTACCGCATTCACTGGCCAGAATAGCGACAGCGATTCGATCGGGCGTGCCAGGATGCCGCCCAGGGTGAGGGCGAAGGTCACGCCAAGTACAACGACATAAGGCAACACGCGCGATTGGGCTGGAAAAACCATGAACTCGACCGGCAAGCGGAAACGAAATCCAGGACAACGCGATAGAGCACCTGGGACAATTACCCGCAGTGTGTTGGGTCAGGGTGGTTGATGTCAATCTGCCGCGATTGGCTGCGATAATGTCAAATTGCCTCTATTCCTGGCCGCTTTCCTCACAACCCGAAGAACCACGGCACCATCACGACGGTAACCAGCATCACCAGCACGGTGAACGGCACGCCAATCTTGACGAAGTCAGCAAAGCGGTATTGCCCCGGCCCAAGCACCAGCGTGTTGACCGGCGATGACACCGGCGTCATGAATGCCGCCGACGCGGCCAGCGCGACGGTCATGGCGAACGGGTAGGGCGACATGCCCAGCTGCACTGCAGTGCTGACAGCCACCGGTGCCATCAGAACGGCGGTGGCGGTGTTGGAAATGAACAGCCCGATCACTGCGGTGACGGCGAACAGGCAGGCAAGAATGGCGCTGGGGCCGGCATCCCCCAGCACGTTCACCAGCCCACCCACCGCCAGGTCGATGCCGCCGGTTTTCTGCAGCGCCTGGGCGAAGGGCAGCATGCCCACGATCAGCACCAGGCTTTGCCAGTGGATGGCGCGGTAGGCACTGTTCATGTCGATGCAACGGCCTGCGCCCATCAGCAGGCAGCCGATCAGCGCTGCCATGACATTGGGTACGGCGCCGCTGACCATTAGCCCGACCATTACCGCCAGGCTAAGCAACGCTTGCGGTGCGCGGGTGCGGGCTGGTGCGACCAGGTCGATCTCGGCGGGAAGGCTCAGGACCAGGAAGTCTTTGGGCTTGCTCTGCAACTGGCGTACCGCCTTCCACGGGCCGACCACCAGCAGGGTGTCGCCAAGGCGCAGCTTTTCTTCCACCAGTTGCTCTTCGATAGCGGCCTGATCGCGGCGCAGGCCGACCACGTTAAGGCCATAGCGGGTGCGAAACGCCAGTTCGAGGATGCTCTTGCCGATCAACTGCGAGCCAGGTGGCAGCGAGACCTCAGCCATTCCCAAATCCTGGGATTGATCGATGAAGTAGGCGGCCTTGAAGTGCAGCGGCTCCAGTTGCATGGTTTGGCACAGGCTGCGCAGGTCGTCATGCTTGGCGAACAGGTCGAGCAGCAGCACGTCGCCCTGATGCAGTACGGTGCCCGAGTCGGCCGCGATCACGCGCGTGGTGAACTTGTGTTGGCGCTCGATACCGATCACGTTGGCGCCGTGTCTGGTGCGCAGTTTCAGCTCGCCAAGGTTGTGGCCGATCAGCGGCGACTGAGGGCGGATGCGCAGGCGTCGTTCACGGCCGTTGAGCTTGTAGTCCAGGACCAGGTCCAGCAAGGTGCGGCGGCTTTCCACCCGGCCGTCCTTGCGCACTTCACCGTTGAGCCAGTGGCGGGTCAGCAGCATGTACCCGATGCCCAGCACCAGCACCACCAGGCCAAACGGGGTAAAGCTAAAGAAGCTGAACCCTGCTTCGCCATGGCGGACCAGCTCGCTGTGCACCACCACGTTGGGCGGTGTGGCGACCAGGCTGAGCATGCCACTGATGAGGCCGGCAAAAGCCAGTGGCATCATCAGGCGGCTGGGTGAGAGCTGCAGGCGCGCAGCGATGCTCAGCACCACCGGGATAAAGATGGCCACCACGCCGGTGGAGCTCATTATCGATCCCAGCCCGGCCACCGCCACCATCAGCAGTACCAGCAGGCGCCCCTCGCTATTGCCGGCCCGCTCGCTCATCCATTCGCCGATGCGATAGGCAATGCCGGTGCGCACCAAGCCTTCACCAATCACGAACAGGGCGGCGATCAGCACCACGTTGGGGTCGCTGAACCCGGCCAGGGCCTGTTCCACGGTAAGGATGCCGAGTAGTGGCAGGGCGAGAATCACCAGCAGCGCGACCACGTCCATGCGTGGGCGGTTGATGACGAACAGGGTAATCACGATGGCCAGCAGGCCGAGGACCCAGAGCAACTCATGGTTCATGGGGAGGGGGTGTTCCTTCACACGGGGGCACGATAGACAGTAGCAGTCAGTGTGCCAGCTTGTCGTGAAGGGGGTGTTGATGTGCTGCAACAAAAAGGGCCGCTATGCGGCCCTCCGGTCACGGGGTCAGTGACGGTGGCGGTGGTGCTTCTTGCTGCCGCGGTTGTCGTCGCCCAGATGGTTGCCGAGGGCACCACCGGCCGCGCCGCCCAGGCCGGCACCCACGGTCGAACCGGTCTTGCCGCCTACTGCGCCGCCCAGCAGCGAGCCGCCGGCCGAGCCCAGGCCACCGCCGATGGCGGCTTCGGTACGGTTGCCCTTGCGCGCACCGACAGCGCTGCCGGCTGCGCCGCCAACGCCGGCACCGATGGCTGCGCCGGTCTTGCCGCCGAGCTGTTGACCAACAACGTTGCCCAGGACACCCCCCAGGCCACCGCCAATGGCGGCAGTACCGTCACCGGCGAAAGCGCCCTGGCACAGCAGCAGGCCGAGGGCAAGGGAAGGCAGAGTCAGACGCATGATACGAACCTCAAAGGAATCATCAGGATAAGTTGCCGCGCAACGGGCGGCAGGTCAGGGCTGAAAGGACGCTTCAGCGGTAGTAGCGGTCACCGCGGTATTGCCGATCGTCATCGTCGTCGCGGTCATGGCGGTGGTGGTGGCGATGGTCACGGTCACGATCGCGGTCACGCCAGCCGTCGTCATCATGGTAGCGATGGCTATGGCAACCTGCGGTCAGCAGAACAACAGCAACCAGAGAAAGGCTTGCAAGACGCGTGAGCACGATATAGGTCCTTGATCCGCATAGGTTTACGGGGCACCTTTTAAGACTGGGGCCGATCGATTTGGTTTCCTGGGCGGGCAAAAAAATTGTGCTTCAAGTGATCAGCGCCAAGGCGTCCGTCTGAAAGAACGGGCGGTGGCGCTGACCGGCATTGATCGTTCCAAGCGTACCAACACGTTCTGGCCATGCTTGGCCGGCGGCGAAGTGCTGTGCAATGGGGCGCCTTGGCCGGGGCGTGTCGAATCAGGATGCCGGTTGAATCGCCAGCACCACGCCATTGGTGATCTGCACCAGCACGTAATGCTTGCCCATGCGCACCCAGTGGCTTTCCTTTTCCGGGTCGGGCAGGCCTTTGGCTTTCCAGTCCTTGACGGCCTGGTCATCGCGTTTGTACTGGTCCGGGGCCTTGTCGCCGACGTTCAGTTCACGGTTGTGGGTTTCGGGGGCGGTGATGCTTTCTTCGCTCGAGGGGGCGGCGCTGACGCTCAGGGGCAGGCAAGGCAGGGCGGCGAGTAGCAGGTAGTGCAGTTTCATGATGCGTTCCTCGTGATGGCATGTTTTATCTGCGACAGCGGCAAGTGCGTGGCAATTCACTCGGGATGCCTGCCAGTGCTAGAGTCGCCTTCTTTTTCGCGACCCCGAGGATGGAACATGCGTGCGATTCTGCCGTTGGCTGCGGTGCTGATGCTGGCCGGTTGTGCTTCTGCGACCATGGAAACGGCGCGTGGCGGCAAGCCGACTGCGCAGCTCGACTCGCACAAGGCGCCAGAGCTGGTGGCCCAGTGCATCCAGTTCAGCTGGCAGGAAGAGAAGGTGTTCGGTGATGACGCCAGCGGCTACCTGGAACCGCGCAAGCAGGGCGGGTTCACCGTGTTTACCCGTGAGGCCGAAGCGTTCGTGGACGTTTACCCGCAGTCGGGCGGGACGCGTGTGGATTACTACGCGAAGCAGAACGACGGCGTGGCCCTGCAGCGCCGAGCGGCTGCTGCAACCTGCCTGTAACGGCTGGCGCTATCGCCGCTCCTGTAAGGGCCCGTGCATTCAGGGTACTGAGCAAGGCAGTTGTTGCCACAGCAGAGGCGCGCGGGCTTTACAATTTTTATCAAGTCAGTTGTGTCTCAGGGCGCGGGGTGACGGCTAGCATAAGGTGCTTCCACGCAAGGACGACACCATGGACCGTTCACTGCAACTCAACCGTATAAGCTGGGATGAGCGTGCCCCGTTGCACGCCGCTTCAAAGGACTACGAGGTCGAGCGCCTGGTCCAGCAACACGGGCACTTGTCCGAAACCGTACGCTTCGACCTGCCATTGCTCGGTGACATCGACGGGCTTGATACGGTCCACTTGCAGTGCCACATCGGCACCGACACCCTGTCGCTGGCGCGCCTTGGCGCCAAGGTTTGCGGCCTGGATTATTCCAAGGCTTCGCTGGCCGAGGCACGGGCATTGGCCGAGCGATGCGCGCTGCCCATCCAGTATGTCGAGTCTGACGTCTATGCCGCCGACAAGGTACTGCCGGCGGGTACGTTCGACCTGGTCTACACCGGTATTGGCGCGCTCTGCTGGTTGCCCCGCATCGAGCCATGGGCACGCACCGTCGCAGCACTGCTGAAACCGGGCGGGCGGCTGTTCCTGCGCGACGGGCATCCGATGCTGATGGCTGTCAACGAAGATCATCAGGACCGCCTGCAGCTCGAATATCCGTATTTCGAGCACGAAGCGCCGACGGTGTGGCACACCGACCAGACCTACGTCGAAACCGATCAGCGCCTGGCCCACACCGAAACCCATGAATGGAACCACGGCCTGGGAGAAGTGATCACTGCCTTGTTGGCCCAGGGCCTGCAGCTGACAGCGCTGGTCGAGCACCAGAGCATCCCCTGGGAGGCGCTGCCGGGGCAGATGGTCAAGGGCGAAGACGGCGAATATCGCCTGCGCGAGCAGCCTGCACGCCTGCCCCTGAGTTACACCTTGGTCGCCGTCAAAGCCTGATCAGGACAGGAAGCCACCGTCGACATTGAGCGTGGTGCCGGTGGTGTAGCTGGAGGCATCGCTGGCCAGGTACAGCACCGCGCCCGCCATTTCCTTGGGGTCGGCCACGCGCTTGAGCGGGATCTGTTGCAAGGCGGCATTGAGGATGGCTTCGTTCTTCACCAATGCCGAAGCGAACTTGGTGTCGGTCAGCCCCGGCAGTAGCGCGTTGCAGCGAATACCAAAGGGTGCACACTCTTTGGCGAACACCTTGGTCATGTTGATGACCGCCGCCTTGGTCACCGAATAGATGCCTTGGAACAGCCCAGGTGAAACACCGTTGATCGACGCCACGTTGATGATGCTGCCGCCGCCGTTCTCGCGCATCAGCTTGCCAGCCTCCACCGACATGAAGAAGTAACCACGGATGTTCACGTCCACGGTCTTCTGGAACGCCCCTGGGTCGGTGTCCAGCACATTGCAGAATTGCGGGTTGGTGGCGGCGTTGTTGACCAGCACGTCCAGTCGCCCGAACTGTTCGCGAATGCCAGCGAACACCTGCTGAATCTGTTCCAGCTCACCAATGTGGCAGGCCACAGCCGTGGCCTTGCCGCCGGCGGCAATGATGGCGTCGGCCACCTGCTGGCACCCATCAAGCTTGCGGCTGGAAACGATCACATGGGCCCCTTGCTGCGCGAGCAAGTGGGCGATGGCCTCGCCGATGCCTCGGCTGGCGCCGGAAACAAAGGCAATCTTGTCGTCGAGGTCGAACAGGTGGGTCTTGGACATGCTGTTTTCCTTGTTATCCGTCGTCGTGGGCTGTGCTCAGAGGCTGGACTTGGAAATGACCTGCAAGGTCATTTGTTCCAGCAAGCGGTTCATGTGAATGAACTGGGCGAAACGCTTGTCCTGGGTCTGGCCGTGGTAGTAGCGGTAGTAGATCTGCTGAACGATCCCTGCCAGGCGGAACAGGCCATAGCAATAGTAGTAATCGAAGTTGTCCAGGCGGATGCCGGCGCGCTCGGCGTAGTAATCGACGAACTGGCGACGGCTGAGCATGCCCGGCGCGTTGCTTGGCTGGCGGCGCATCAACTGCACTGGCGCCGGGTCGCCGGCTTCGATCCAGTAGGCCAGGCAGTTGCCCAGGTCCATGAGTGGGTCGCCCAGGGTGGCCATTTCCCAGTCCAGCACACCGATGATGCGCATGGGGTTATCCGCGTCCAGGATGACGTTGTCGAACCGGTAGTCGTTGTGCACGATGCTAGGGCGCGGGTGGTCGGCGGGCATTTTTTCGTGCAGCCAGGCGGTTACCGTTTCCCAGCGTGGCGCATCCGGTGTCAGGGCTTTTTCATAACGGCTGGTCCAGCCCTCGATCTGGCGCTGCACGTAGCCTTCCGGCTTGCCCAGGTCGGCCAGGCCGCAGGCGGTGTAGTCCACCTGGTGCAGCTCGACCAGGCGGTCGATGAAGCTTTTGCACAGGGCTTCGGTCCGGCTGGCGTCCAGGTTCAGTTCGGCCGGGATGTCCGAGCGCAGGATGATGCCCTTGACCCGTTCCATCACATAGAACTCGCCGCCGATCAGGCCGGTGTCGGTGCAGTGTGCGTAGGCCTTGGGGCAGTAGGGGAAGCCGCTGTTGAGCTGGTTGAGGATGCGGAACTCGCGGCCCATGTCGTGGGCCGACTTGGCCTTTTGACCGAAGGGGGGGCGGCGCAGCACGAAGTCGCGGCCCGGGTAGCTGACCAGGTAGGTGAGGTTGGAAGCGCCGCCAGGAAACTGGCTGATGCTCGGCAGGCCGTGCAGGCCGGGGATATTGGCTTTGAAGTAAGGGTCGATGACGGCCGCGTCGAGTTCTTCGCCGGGGCGTACCTGGGTGGACTGGTCGGTGAGCGTCATGCGTCTTCCTTATTCTCGATAGCAAGTACTATTGGGTAATTTAATGGTCCGCCAGGATTGGAACAATCGTCCCATGTGCCAAATAGGTGAGGGTGTTGCTGGTGGATCACTGCACCGAATGCAGGGCAAAAAAAACCGAAGCCGTCAGGCTTCGGTTTTTCGATCATCCGGTATTCCCAGCCCTCAGGACGGGAACAGCTCGCTGAGTTTCATCGACAGCATCATGTCGCCCTCAACCCGCAGCTTGCCGCCCATGAAGGCCTGCATGCCGTCGGTTTCGCCGCTGACGATACCTTTCAGGGTTTCGGCGTCCATCACCAGGGTGCAGTTGGCATCCGGGTTCTCGCCTTCCTGCAGGTCGCAGGTGCCGTCCTTGACGATCAGCGCGTAGTGCTTGTCTTCGTCGGTGATGTTGAAGCCGAACACCAGGTCCAGGCCGGCGGCAGCGGATGGGTTGAATTTCTCTTGCATCTTTTTGACGGCATCAGCTACGGAGGTCATGGCGCATTCCTTATAGAGTGATTTACACGTCCCCGCAGGGACACAACAAGCCGGGCTTATCGGTAAGTGACAAGCTCCGGCGCCCTCAACAGCTGCACATGGGCCTGGCTGTTGAAGGAGGCCAGTGCCACGTCGCGGCCGCGAAACTTCAGCTGGCTGAGCGACGTGTTGATGATCTGCCAGTTCAGCGCGAACGCCTGGCTGGGGGTAATACCGGTAACCAGGTGGAGCAGGGCGGCAATGGTGCCACCCGAGGTGAAGATAGCAACATGATCGCCGCTGCCGGCGGTATCCAGCACGCGTTGCAGCCCACCTTGTACGCGGGATGTAAACGAACGCCAGGTTTCCAGGCCATTATCGGCATGCTCGCCATCGTGCCAGCGTTGCACCATCAACGCGAACAGACGCTGAAACTCGCTGCGGTGCTGCGCAGCATTGCGCAGCACATGCAGGGCATCGGGCTCTTCGGGCAGCAAGTCGGGCAACAGGGCGCGGATCACACCGTCGGCATCGAACTCATTGAATGCGGCGTCGGTCTCAACCGCCGGCACCGGGCAGCCGTTGGCGTGCAGCGCCTGCAGCGCCAGCCGCGCGGTATCCTGCTGGCGGCGCAGGTCGCCAGCCACGCAGCGGTCCAGCCGCACGCCCAACTGGGCCAGGTGCTCACCCAGGGCCTGGCTCTGGCGCACGCCCACGGGCGAGAGGACGTCGTAGTCATCGGCACCGAAGGAGGCTTGGCCATGTCGAATCAGGTAGAGATTGCCCACGAAAGGTTCCGGCCTGTTGGAGGTTGCTGCGAGGTTAGGATGCGGCTCACGGGCTGTCAACGAAAAAACATACAAGCGTTTGAAAAGGTTGTTTGAAAGGTGTTGCCAGCGTTTACACCGGCTGGCAGCACCACAGACGCAACGGTATGCTTGCAACAGTGACGCGCCGTAGTGGCGCAGGTATTTAAGGAGTCAACGTGGAGTTTCTTGCCGAATACGCAAGCTTTCTCGCCAAAACCGCCACCCTGGTCATCGCCATATTGGTGGTGCTGTCGGCGATCGCCGGGCTGCGTGGCAAAGGTCGGCGCAAATCGGGCGGGCAATTACAGGTCACCCGGCTGAACGATTTTTACAAGGACCTGCGTGAGCGCCTGGAGTCCGGCTTGCTCGACAAGGCTCAGCTCAAGGCCCTGCGCAAGCAGCAGGCCAAGGCGGAAAAACAGCAGAAGAAGGGCAAGGCCGAGGACAAGAGCCGGGTATTCGTACTGGACTTCGATGGCGACATCAAAGCCTCGGCCACCGAAAGCCTGCGCAACGAAATCACCGCGCTGCTGACGCTCGCCACCGCGCGTGACGAAGTGGTACTGCGCCTGGAAAGCGGCGGTGGCCTGGTGCACAGTTACGGCTTGGCTGCTTCGCAACTGGCGCGTATTCGCCAGGCGGGCATCCCGTTGACCGTGTGTATTGACAAGGTGGCTGCCAGCGGTGGGTACATGATGGCCTGCATCGGCGAGAAGATCGTCAGTGCCCCATTCGCCGTACTGGGGTCTATTGGCGTGGTGGCGCAGTTGCCCAACGTCAACCGCCTGCTGAAAAAGCACGACATCGACTTCGAAGTGCTGACTGCTGGCGAATACAAGCGCACCCTGACCGTCTTTGGCGAAAACACCGAGAAGGGCCGGGAGAAGTTCCAGGAAGACCTGGACATCACTCACCAGTTGTTCAAGGATTTCGTCTCCCGCTATCGTCCGCAGTTGCACATCGATGAAGTGGCCACTGGCGAAGTCTGGCTGGGCGTGGCCGCCTTGAATCGCAAGCTGGTGGACGAGCTGCAGACCAGTGACGAGTACCTGAGCGAGCGCGCACGCAACGCCAACCTGTTCCACCTGCACTATGCCGAACGCAAGAGCCTGCAGGAGCGTATTGGCATGGCCGCCAGCGGTACCGTGGAGAACGCGGTGGTAGGCTTGTGGAGTAAACTCAGCCGCCTGCGCTAACACCTTGAACCCGTTGAAATTTTTTTTCGTTCAGGGGGTTGCAAGGTTAAAGGAATGAAGACATAATGGCGCCCATCGAAACGCAGCAAACTTTGAAAAAGGTTCAGCGTTTCAAGGAGATAGCAAAGCGCAAGCAGCTAGATCCGACCTTTGAGGCCGAGTAGCAAAGTGGTTATGCTCCGGATTGCAAATCCGTCTACGCCGGTTCGATTCCGACCTCGGCCTCCACCATTCGAAAGCCCCGCAGCCATTGAGGTTGCGGGGCTTTTTTAATGCCTGCGTTTTTCAAATTTGGGACACCTTGGCGCTGGTGAAAAGCTTAGGCTTCGGGGGCTTCACGCCCTGCCTGTTCACGCAGAACAGACCGTTGCGAGCGATATTGACCTCCCTTACGGCGAAACTCTCGCCCAAGGTGTAGGCCTTGGACGGAATCGTTATGGCTGATCCTCAGGCCGTGAAGTGATATCCGACCTGCGCCGCCCGGGCGGCTTCCTCGGTGCGGAACATAAGCCGTGTTTTGCTGGTGCTGCCCCAGCTGTCGTATTCGACGTGGACCCACCCGGCGCCGAACTCTCGGTACGGCTCGCCAAGGATCTTCGTGATGTAGCAGTCGATAAGGTTCATGGGCATAGCTCCCGCGGGACGCTCACTGTTTCGCTGCGGGCGTGGTACATGGCCGCTCGGGTTGCAGCTTCTGCCCGGGTATCGCCGGGCTTGCGGTCAAGTGGGTGACCTGACACGCAGGCCAGCCAGGGCCAGCTGCTGCCTCGGTCAATCCAGATGCTGTGCTTTTGGATGAGATACTCGCCGGTCGCGCCGTCGATGGCCTGGCCACCGATCGGCAGTTGCAGTTGGCCGGCCGGCGGCGGGATAGGGCCGTCGACCATTTCGACAGCCCAGAGCAACGCCTTTCCGGCCAGGTCGCAGGTGGGAACTTTGATCATGCTGGAAATTTGATCAGCTTCTTGGGCACCTGGACGATATCGCCGAGCTCAAACGCCGACCAGAGATACCGTGCTTATCAGTTGTTGAAAGCGCTCGATAAATTGCCTGCTGCATTGATGAATCGAGTGGCCTACAGCCACGGGGGTAAGATTTGCTGGGAGGAGGATCTCGAAGCTCAGCGTAAAATGAGAATTCGAGGACCGATATATTGGGGCTGGGCCGACCCAAAGCTTCACCATCGTACCCATGGCGAAATTCTCGACGACGGCACCCTGATTGATGTTCATGTCAGATTGTCCCGCACAGGCCTACGCAGATGTTCATCGGCGTCTATGCGCCGGCTGGAAGTGCTGAAGAGGCCTTTGGCGGGGCGATGACTGGGGCGTTGGGCGTGCTCACGTGCTCGCCACTGAGGGGGCTGCAACGGAAAAGCTCTCAGCCTGCTCGAAATAGAGGGGAGAGGATTACAGCTATGCGGAGTACAAGCGTGCTCCACATGAATCGAACGGATTTGGAATTGCAAGTGACCTGCTCGATTTGATGTCATAGTGAAGGCATAGGGACATCGGCACGTATTTTCGAGCCAGCCCTTCAGGACTCGTCCAAATGCTAAGCGACGATGATTTTTGCTATATGGCTCGTCGGCCTCTCCTTGTGTTGGAAGCCTGTAATTCAAGGCTAATGCGCCTAGTTTCTGCAGGCGGTATCTGCGGCGTCATCTGGGATGATTCTGTGGTCTACCAAGCGAAAACGCATGAAGCCTGGATTCATTTTTGAGCCAGAGATCTCAGCGTCTGCTACCAGTGTGATCCGGAATCTCGGATGGAACTGCGATTTTCAGCGGTGACTCTCCGTTCCTGCAGGGTGCATTAAAGCGGGAGCTGACACCTGTTGAGGCGCTCGCTTTGCATAAGGTAATGCATGTCCTTTTTGTCGAGGTGCTTCAGTCGTCCTTAAATCAGAGTCGTCGGATGACGATCACGGTTCCTGGTCCTATAGCTATTTAATAGCTGGCTGGGAATTTTTTCATGCCCCGTCCGTATACCCACAGTGATGAAATCAAAAAATGACTGGGTGCTCAAGAAAAAAGGCCTGTGTCGATATTTTCTTAATCAGAAAACTTGGAGCCTTTTATGTTCAACCGCAATCTTAAAAAAACGCTGCAAGAGCAGAACGCGGAGCTGCTACTGCTGCGTCAGCAAGTCGAGCAAATGGACAGAGGGATGCTCTCCATGAGACTTGATGCACAGTTTCGTATCTGCTCATTTAACCGACTTTTCTCAGAGACTTTGGGGTATTCCGACGAGCGCCTGTATGGTCGCCCGCTCTCTGAAATCGTTCCGCCTTACGTTAAAGAACTACCTTGCTTTCACGCCTTTAACCAAGCTGTAGCGCGATTTGAACCCGTAAATGACGAATATCGCTACCTTCGCGCTGACGGTACTCTTGCGTGGTTGAAAATCTATTGGTTCCCCATTCGAGATCAAGAGGGCAGCCTCGCCTATGTTCAGGGTTACGGAAGTGAGATAACTCGTACCGTGGAGCAGGCGAAGGAAAATGAGGCTCTCATCCAGGCGCTGGTTCGCTCCACTGCCGTCATTGAATTCAACTTGGATGGAACTGTAATCACAGCTAACAAGCAGTTTCTCGAGGCCATGGGGTACTCATTAAGCCAGATTGTTGGCAAACATCATCGTTTGTTTTGCCCCGTTGAAGAGGCTGCATCTCCCCAGTATGAAAATTTCTGGAAGACGCTCAATCGTGGCGAGTACGTCGCGGATCGTTTCAAACGAGTCGATGCCCGTGGTAGCGATATCTGGCTCGAGGCTACCTACAATCCTGTGCATGTCACTGAGGGCAGGCTGTCTAAAGTTGTAAAGTTTGCGAGCGTTGTTACGGACCAGGTCGCACGTGAGCAAGAGGTCAAGGATGCAGCTGGAGTTGCATTTGATATATCCCAGCAAACTGATTCGAGCGCAGGGCGGGGTGCGGTGGTAGTGACGCGTACAGTCGACACCATGCGCAGTATTGCTGAACAAATGAAAGCGGCAACCGAGAGCATTGAGGCGCTTGGCAAACAGTCTGCGTTGATTAGTTCTATTGTTCAAACCATTGGCGGTATTGCTTCACAAACAAATCTATTAGCACTAAATGCCGCTATTGAAGCTGCGCGTGCTGGTGAGCAAGGTCGAGGTTTCGCTGTGGTTGCTGATGAGGTGCGCAAACTGGCTGGTCACACCAGCTCGGCTACCGAGGAAATCGTTAGCGTTGTCCACCAGAACCAGGCGCTTGCTGATCAAGCTGTTAGCGAAATATTCAGCAGCCGAGCAAAAGCTGAGCAAGGCCTAGTACTCGCTAACGAAGCTGGTACCGTTATCTTGGAAATTCAAAACGGCGCTAAACAAGTGGTCGGGGCGGTTGGTCGCTTTGCGAATGGGGTGAGGTAGTTTTCCGTCAAAGGATTCGTGTCGAAAATTGCTCAAGCCAGCTAGTGTCGGTATATCACACTGGTCACTTGGTGCGCTCTGTATCGATTTTCTGTGGGCATGTGGAGATCTCTAGCTGGCCAGGTGCCAGCTGCATGGGTTAGGCACCTCCAGCTCGCGGGCGACCAGTAGGGTGGCCGTGCTGTCTTTACCGCCGATCATGCTGACGATGTTGTATCCGGCCATCGTGTAGTTCTTGCGTGCAGGCGCCGCCCTTGCCGGGAACGCGTTATCGTTGAATTAGAGGTGATATGCTTCGCCGCTTACCAAACAGGGAGGGTGGTAATGAAACTGCGGGAGAGGCACAAGGCGTTTCAGGAATGGTTCACGCCGAGGCGGCGTAGGCGAGCGGGCGGAACCTTACTCGCCATCTGGGCTGTCGGCATCTTCATCTACCCTGGCCAGCACTGGATCTATGTATTGACGCCAGGAGTCATGTGGTTCTTCAGCGCTTGGCCGCCCGAGTTTCACGACAAGCGTTGAGTCTTTGGCGGGGCTGCTGAATAGCCGATTGTCCGATTCAGCTCACAGATGAGTCAGACGAATTTGCGTAAAACTGCACGTTCGCTATGGTGGCAATAAACCACCTGACTACAACTAAAGTCGTAGGAGCGTCTCATGAGAATACGCGGTGATGTTTTCTGGGCCTGGGCTGACCCGACGCTTCATCACCGAACTCACGACGAGACGCTCGACGATGGGACATACATTGATGTTCAGACGCGGCTGTCGCGGACAGGCAAAACGCAGATGTTCATCGGGGTGTACGCCCCTGGTGGCATGGCTATCCTTGAAGAGGCCTTCGATTCTCGCCCTGGCGAGTCGATGACCAGGGCGCTGGCGTGGGGCGTTGGCCGGGCCCGACGGGTCGCCACTGAAGGTGCACCTGCCGCAGGCTTTATGGCTGCCTCGAAATAGCGGCTAGGCGCGCAGCGCCGGAGGTCAAGCGGCGACCTATTGTCATCAGCGAAGACACCGTGCATGAAACCTCTGCGTCTCCAGACTTCCAGCAATCCGGCAGGGAGGCTTCATCGGCCTGGCCCGTTATCCTCGCTGGCCAGCGCCTTCTCTTTTGGACTTTTTCATCAAGTAGTCGCTGACATAGCGCACCGTGTTTTCCAAGGCCTGCGTCATGTCGGGATGGGTAAACGCGTACTTGCGCTCCAATTGCCTGCTGTTTCCCATGTCGAAGCGCTGTGTCTGAATAAAGTTCAATGACTCGGCGCTGATCGCCAGGCGGGTCGCCAGTCCCGGAATTGTCAATATCGACCTGAGCAACCCTATGGGTATATGGCGGCGGGGTGCCTTGACCTTTAGCGTGTCTGCGATCTGCACAAGCATTCCCTGCAAGTTTGGTGTTCGCTCATACAGCGCCAGAACTTGCCGGTTGGCCATGGCGGGGTCGAACGCCACGCAAGTTATCATGTTCACCAGATAATCGACGCTGACCAATGGCAACCAGTGATTGGCGGAACCGGGAATAGCTTTAAATCGGCCTTGTGCCAGATTGCGAATGAGTTCGGCAAGCGGTTGTCCGTCCAGGATATGCCCGTTCTCGCTGTGGCCGCACACCGTAGCAGGGTGAACAATCGTGTAATCCGCATCCGCGTCTTGCATATAGCGGATGACTGCAAAATGGGACTCGAGTTTGCTGCCTTCGTAGCCGCCTACCCGGGCGTAGACCGCGGGCCAGTTTGTGTTTTCAGGGCACTGAACATCAACCCCGATACGGGCAAGGTGGTTGAGGTTTTGCAGCATGAAGCCGCCTACCATGAGCAATCGGATGCGCTGGCTGGCCGCAAGCCTGGCCACGCTCAGAGCACCTTGGACATTGACTGTGCGGGCGCGCTCCGGTGTCAGCCCCCAGGAAAATGCCGCCGCGAGATGGAAAAATACAGCGGCCGAAGTGACGCGTTCTTTGTCTGCTTCGCTGAGGCCAAGCCCCTCCTGGCTGATATCGCCTTCAACGGCATGGAGATACTCCGGGTTACCCCCCAGTTGGCCTACCTGCTCCTTGAGGCGTTCGATGTTGCCGGGGCTGCGCATCAGCACCCAGGTCTTGTGCCCTTGCGCAGTAAGAGCGGCCAGCAAATGTTGCCCCACAAAGCCGCTGCCGCCGGTGACAAAGCATTCCACACTCATGTTTGAACCCTTGTTTGGATAATGGGCGCAGGCTAAGGTGTAGAGCCTGCTCTACAGTCAAGGATTTTTAACGTGAATATTGGAGAGTTGGAGCGCCGGAGTGGGCTCAGCCGCCATGCATTGCGCTATTACGAACAGCTCGGGCTGATCGAGCCACACCGACAAGCCAACAACTATCGCAGTTACAGTGAACAGACCGTAGCTGACTTGGCCTTCATACAGAGCGCCCAGGGCGGGGGCTTTTCACTTGCTGAGATTAGGGACATTCTTGTGGCCAGGCGGGGTAACACGATCGATTGCGCGCAAGGCGCCGTCTTGGTCGCCGCCAAGATGGCCGAGATTCAAACGAAGATCACCACGCTACAGGCCGCTTATGTTTTTCTGGACGCGGAGCGTGCCAAGCTTGAAGCCAGTGCTATTGCCAATGGGCAGATAATGCCTTGAAGTCCTGTCAGTGACTATTTTCGATCGAGCGTCAGCCTTCAGGTAAGGTGACACCGCAGATAAATTCATGCGTCCCCAAGCGGTGTGAGCCGAATTCCACCACGTAGCCGTCTCCTCTGCGCTGTGCCTCTGCCATCGCCGTTTTCCGGTCAGCATAAACGTCGACGAAATGCCATGGATGTCGGTCTCTCAGGACCCCCCATCCGATGACCCAGCCTTCCCGCGAAGGGTCTGGTGGCAGGTGCTTCGCCAAACTTCGAATGGACATACCGATCTCCTCATATGCACAGGCTCGCCATTGCAGGTTGAGCACTTTTCTTGAACCACACCTCGCGGGCGTCGGTCTTCAGCATGAAGGATGAGTGATATTTCCAGGTTTGCTCATCAAATATTGAAATGTTCGCAGTCTAGGGTTGGGTTCAAGCCAATTCCACCATCGAGGGAGTCAGGAAATGGATTATTCCAGCATGGTTGAATCGTTGGACAAGATGCTGAAGGCAACGGCTGCAGGCAAGGCCTGCCTCCAGCCGTCAGATACAGAGCTTCACCCATACCTCCGTAGCCATTCGTCCGCGACGTCACCCATGGTTGATGGGGTACCCCTCTTGATCCAAAGCATGAGTCCACGGTCGAACTTGAATGCCGCGCCGCACTCGCTGAGCAGAAACTGACGAACCTTCTGCGTGTTGCGGTAATGCTTGTCCAGAGGAGTCGTACGGCTAATCGGCCCGGCGTGCCAGTCGACGGTCATGGTCTGTTCCTTTGACAATTGAGAAGGCAAAAAGCCCGTAGAGGGTCATCTACGGGCTTTGCTGTGGTTCCACACGACCTGGCTCGGCCTGTCAGCCTTCGAACTGTATCACCATCCGGCCTTTGATCTTGCCCTCCAGCATCTCGTCAAAGATCTGGTTGATATCCTCGATCGGTCGCAGCGTTACCTTGGGCACCACTTTGCCTTCAGCGGCAAACTGGAAGGCTTCCTGCAGGTCCTGGCGTGTACCTACCAGCGAGCCCACCACTTCGATCCCATCAAGCACCAGACGGGGAATATTCAGGTCCATGGACTCCGACGGAAGCCCGACGGCCACCAGTCGCCCGCCAGCGCGCAAGGCATCGACAGCCGAGTTGAACGCGCCTTTGGCAACGGCAGTAACGACGGCAGCATGTGCACCGCCGGTTTTGGCCTGGATGACCTTCGCGGCATCTTCGTTGAGCGGGTTGACGACCAGGTCCGCGCCCATCTCGCTGGCGAAGCGCAGTTGCTCTTCGTTGACGTCGATGGCGATGACTTTGGCGTTGAACACATTCTTGGCATATTGCAGGGCCAGGTTGCCCAGGCCGCCGAGACCGTAGATGGCGACCCATTGGCCGGGGCGGACGTTGGAGATCTTCACTGCCTTGTAGGTCGTGACGCCGGCGCAGGTGATGCTGCTGGCGGCAGCGGAGTCGAGGCCGTCGGGCACTTTAACCGAGTAGTCGGCCTTGACGATGCAGGCCTCGGCCATGCCGCCGTCCACGGTGTAACCGGAATTCTTCACGTCGCGGCACAGGGTCTCGTTGCCGCTGTTGCAGTATTCGCAATGTCCGCAACCCTGGTAGAACCAGGCAACGCTGGCACGGTCGCCTGGCTTGAGCGAGGTGACGCCCGGGCCAACTTCCTGAACCACGCCAATACCTTCGTGGCCCAGTACTACACCGGTCTTGTCACCAAAGTCGCCATTTTTCACGTGCAGGTCGGTGTGGCACACACCGCAGCACTGCATCTTCAGTAGCGCTTCGCCGTGCTCGAGAGGGCGCAGGGTTTTCTCTACCACGTCCACGCGACGGCCTGGTGCAACGACAGCAGCTTTCATGAGAGCCTCCGTGTCTATTCGATATGAGCTTGGGTTATCGCTGGGACAGCATAGACCTTGCCTGGCCAGGCAAAACTGCTTCAGGTCATGGTCATGGTGGACGCTTGCGCAAAATACCGACGGATCCCTGACTGGCATTTGCGGAAAAAAGAAAAGCCCGCGGCAATGATGCGGCGGGCTGCAAGAACGTACGGAGCAGGGTCAGTGTGCTCATTCGGATGTCGGCATTTCGTGAAGGTCAGGTCATGGGGGTGTCATCATCTGCACCGAAGTACGCAGGGCCATAAAAAAAGCCCGCCATAAAGGCGGGCGAAAGACGTTTGAAGGGAGAGCCTGCAGGTTGCGCCGTGCCAGTTAACCCAGGATTAAGCGACAACACATTGACCCAGCATCCTGATCAGCCTATACAGGCCTGCCATTATCCCAGGAGCCAGCATGCGCGACGAAGACGACCTGCACGAACCCGAGCACGATCACCTGCTTGACCACGAATTTCTCTACGACGACGTGGAGCCCGAGGCAGATGCCCAAGGCGCCGAGGATGAAGTGGAGGAAGACGAGGAAACGCTGGATGACCTCGATGACGAAGAGCGCGATCACCCAGCCTGGTTCGACGACTGCGACGACTGACTCAGCGACCATCCACCGAGAACCGCCCGGGCCCGCTTACCGCCAGCAACAGCAGGCCACCCATGATGCTGAGGTTTTTCAGAAACTGAGTCATGTTGGCGCTGCGTTCGGGGTCGACCATGTTCCAGAATGGGTGGCCCAGCAGCGCCGTGCCCAGTACGAACAGCGCAAAAAGAAAGGCCAATGGCCGCGTGTAGAAACCGAGGATCAACAGGATTGCGACGACGAACTCCATGATGACGGCAATCCCTGCTGCCAGCATCGGGGCAGGGGCGCCGAGCGAGGTCATGTAGCCTACCGTGCCATCGAAGCCGGTCAGCTTGGCCCAGCCAGACAAGACGAAGAGGACCATCAGCAGTACGCGGGCGATCAGGATAATGATGTCGCGTTGACCATCGAACAGGGAGTAGCGCATGGCGGCGTTCCAGTGGACGGGGACAAGCTCCACTTTAGCAGCTGCGCCAGACATTGCTGTCAGGCAGCAAAAAGGCGCCGCAGGGGCGCCTTTTCAACGAAGTTTGGTGCGAGTGGCGGGACTCGAACCCGCAAGGCTCACGCCGACAGATTTTAAGTCTGCTGTGTATACCAATTCCACCACACTCGCACGTTTGAAGGGGTCGCAACGACCAGCTCGCTTCTAAGCAGAAGGGCTTCGCAATCAAGCGCGCTTTATAACCCATTGTTATAGTTGAGTCAACTGCAGCACCTATGATCAACAGATAGAAGAGGCGATCGAACGGGCAATTGACACCTTACTGTCGTTACGCCACTGTTGCCCATGGTTGGATCCAAGCGTGTTCCGCAATGACTTGGGGCCGAGTTGGCGAAGGTGTGGTGCGTCCACGGTTATTCTGGCGGCTGTTGTTCGCGCAGGTGCTCGTGTTGGCCTCTGCCGGCGGTGGTATGATCATGCGGCTCAGCCTGTGATTGCTGAAAGAGGCCATGCCGCGGCGCATCAGCCCGGCGCTGGCCGAGCCGGAACGCTGACAGCCTGTAGTCGTTCAGCTGTCTACTGGCAGACACTCCAGGCTACGTTCATTTTCTCCCTCCTGCTGTGCCAGTGGAGTTTGCATGGTTTCAGCCGACTGCCTCGACGCTTCCCTCATGCCCGCCCATCGTTATGAACAGCTGGTTCAGTCGGTGGTGGATTATGCCATCTACATGCTCGACCCTTCCGGCCATGTGGTGTCTTGGAACGCCGGCGCGCAACGGATCAAGGGTTACCGTAGGGATGAAGTGATCGGCAAGCATTTTTCGTTGTTCTTCACCCCACAGGATTGTGCGCAGGGCCGCCCCGAGTGCCTGCTGCGTCAGGCGCTGGAGCAGGGTGTGGCGCAGGACGAAGGCTGGCGGGTGCGCAAGGACGGCTCGCAGTTCTGGGCCCTGGCGGCATTGGATGTGATCCGTGATGAAAATGGCCAGATCATTGGCCTGGCCAAAGTCACACGCGATATCACTGACCGTCGCGAGTCGGCGCTGCAGCTCGACGCAGTGCGCGCCCAGCTGTTCCAGGCGCAGAAGCTTGAAGCCCTCGGCCAGTTGACCGGTGGTCTGGCGCACGACTTCAACAACATGTTGACCATCATCATCAGCTCCGCGCGCCTGGCGCTGGCCACCCAGGACCCGGCACGCACCCAGCGCATGTTGCAGCACATCCTCGATGCCAGCCAGCGTGGCACCGAACTGACCCAGCAACTGCTCAGCTTTGCCCGTCACCGCAAGCTCGATGTGGCCAGCGTTGCCCCGGCAGACTTGGTTAACGCTACGCGTGGCCTGCTTGAGCATGCATTGCCAGGCTCGATTGACTTGAACGTATTGCTGCAACCGGACCTGCCGCGGATCGAGGTGGATGCCGGGCAACTGCAGATGGTGTTGCTCAACCTGTTGTTCAATGCCCGTGATGCCATCGACGGGCATGGCCGCATCAGCCTGACTGTCGATGTGGTCGAGCTGTTCGGCGAAGTTGAAGGGCTGAAGGGCAGCTTCGTGCGCTTCGAGGTGGAAGACACCGGCGCAGGCATACCCACAGAGATACTGCCGCGTATCTTCGAGCCGTTTTTCACCACCAAGCCTTTCGGCAAGGGTACCGGCCTGGGGCTGAGCCAGGTCTATGGGTTCGCCCGGCAAAGTGGTGGTGCCATTTGTGTCGACAGCGAGCCTGGCCGGGGAACTTGCATGCGACTGTACTTGCCAATGTATCAGGACCAGACGGATAGCCCACTCGACAGGTAGACATCATGGCACAGGCACTGAAGCGGCTGGTAACGGGGATCGACGGGCTCGACGCGTTGCTCAAGGGTGGCCTGATAGCTGGCGCCTCCTACATTATCCAGGGGCCGCCGGGGGCCGGTAAGACCATCCTCGCCAATCAGCTGGCCTGCGGCCATGTGCGTGGCGGTGGTCGGGTGCTGGTGGCCACCTTGCTGAGCGAGTCGCATGAACGCTTGTTCCAGTACCTGTCCACGCTGGACTTCTTCGACCCGGCGCTGGTCGGTGACAAGATCCAGTTCGTCAGCGCCTTTGATACCCTCGAGCAGGACGGGCTGGATGCGGTGGTGCGCTTGCTGCGCCAGGAAATTGCCCGGCAACAGGCCAGCCTGCTGATCGTCGACGGTGTGCTCAATGCCCGGGTACGCGCGGAAACCGCGCTGGACACCAAGAAGTTCGTTTCTGAGCTGCAGGGGCATGCGGCCTTCGCCGGTTGCACCGTACTGTTGCTGACCAGTGCCCGGCTGGACGAGGGCAGCCCGGAACACACCATGGTCGATGGCGTGATCGAACTGGGTGAGCAACTGGTGGGCAGCCGCGCCGTGCGCCACGTCCAGTTGCGCAAGACCCGCGGCAGTGGTGCGTTGTCGGGGCGTCACGAATGCCTTATCGATGAGTCCGGCATGCAGGTCTATCCTCGCCTGGAAGCGTTGTTCAGCCACCCTAGCCAGTTGGGCAGCGGTACCTTGGCGCGTATCAGCAGCGGTGTACCCACCTTCGATGAAATGCTTGGTGGTGGCTTGGCCACCGGGTCAGTCAGCCTGTTGATGGGGCCTTCGGGGATTGGCAAGACGTCATTGGGCCTGGCCTTTCTGGGTGCCAGCACGCCGCAGGCGCCGGGGTTGCATTTCGGTTTTTACGAAACGCCCGAACGCCTGCGCAGCAAGGCCGCTTCGCTCGGCTACGATTTTGCCGCGATGGAGCAGGGCGGTAGCTTGCAGCTGTGCTGGCAGCCGACCACCGAGGGCTTGCTGGACCAGGTTGGCGCGCGGCTACTGGAGCGTGTAGCGGCGCAGGGCAGCAAGCGCGTGGTAATCGACAGCCTCGGCGCATTCAGCCGCCTGGCTATTGACCCGACGCGGCTAAATGCGTTTTTCCGCGCCCTGGCGGGTGAGTTGCGCGCGCGCGATGTCAGCGTGATGCTGACCTGGGAGATGCGCGACATCTTCGGCGCGGAAATCAGCGCCCCCGCGCCGGACCTGTCGAGTATCGTCGACAACCTTATGCTGATGCGCTTTGTCGAACTGGACTCGCAACTGCGGCGCATGCTGTCGGTCCTCAAGGTGCGTGACAGCCACCATGACCCGGCCTTGCACGAGCTGCTGATCGGGCCGCAAGGCATTACCTTGCGCAAGGCATTCGAAGGTGCCTGCGGTGTGCTTTCGGGAACGCCGACGCCGCAGGGGAGCGGGTGACGGACGAGCCGATGAACACCATCCTGATTGTCGATGACGAGTACCTGATCGCCGATATCCTCGGGTTTGCCCTGGAGGACGAAGGTTTCGTGGTGGAAAAGGCGAGCAATGGCTGCAAAGCACTGGAGGCGTTGAAGGAAAAACGCGTGCAGCTGGTGATTACCGACTACATGATGCCGCTACTCAACGGTGAGGAGTTGGCACGTGCCATACGCCAGGACCCGGCGTTAAGCGAGTTGCCGGTCATCCTCATGAGCGGCGCACAGGCCAGCCAAGGATGCCCGGCCCTGTTTGCCGCAATATTCGACAAGCCGTTCGACATGGATGAGATGATCGCCACGGTGCATCAGTTGATGGGCACCTGAGGCTGGCGGTCGAGCGCATCCATGCCCCTCGGGTGGCGCTAGTGTGAGTCTTCGTGTTTCTCCGGAGCCGGGTTGCCGGCCTGGATGCGTTTGAAGATCTCTTCTCGATGGACCTGAACATCTTTCGGTGCATCGATACCGATTCTCACCTGCATCCCTTTGACGCCCAGAATGGTGACTTTGATGTCATCGTTGATGACGATGCTTTCGCCAACCTTACGGGTGAGTATCAGCATGTAATTCTCCTTGGTGATGTAAAAGTCCGCAGGGCTAGTTGCCGCTGCGGCGGGAGCTTGTCCCTCTTCCTTCTCATTAAAGACGCTTTCGGCGGATAGTAATTCCCCGACAGACAAATTCTGTTGCGTGTCTTCAGTTGCAGGTGCCAAAGCAAACCGTCAACGGTTTGTCGGCCAAGGTGCTCGCTGGCAAGAATAGGGGGCTTGGCGACTAATGGGAAATTTCTTCGCATCATGGACTGAATAGACAAGCTCAATGGTCCTCCTGTTCCTCGAGTGCCTGAAGAAACAGCAGCAAGGCCACTTCCTCCGGGTCCAGGCCTTTGCGCACACGGTTTTTCGGTAAATTGGCCAGGCGCCCCAAGGCATAGTGCTCCAGGACTGCCGGGTGGATGTAACAGCGCCGGCACACGGCCGGTGTATTGCCCAGGCGTGTGGCCACCTGGCGGACTATCGCGGCCACCTGGCGTTTGGCTTCACTTTCCGGCTCCCAGGCCAAGGGCTTCAGCAGGTTCAATGCCAGGCTGCTG
This sequence comes from Pseudomonas sp. CIP-10, assembly GCF_020911845.1. Classification (NCBI taxonomy): domain Bacteria; kingdom Pseudomonadati; phylum Pseudomonadota; class Gammaproteobacteria; order Pseudomonadales; family Pseudomonadaceae; genus Pseudomonas; species Pseudomonas sp. CIP-10. The sequence continues at coordinate 2,219,805 of NZ_CP087160.1, forward strand.
CCGGCCCAGGTGCGATAATCCTTGGCGGTGAAGTCGGCGCCGGTCAGTTGCTGCAGAAACTGATTGACCTCGCTGGAGCCGACACTATGGCGCTGGCCGTCTTCATCCAGGTATTGAAACAGCGCCTGCCCAGGCAGTTCCAAGCAGCGTTTGAGCAGGTTGGCCAGGCGCCGGTCGTTGAGGGTGACGTTGTGCTCGACGCCGCGCTTGCCGCGGAACTGGAAGCGGATAGTGCTGCCTTTGACCTGCACATGGCGATTGCGCAGGGTGGTCAATCCGTACGACCGGTTATCGCGCAGGTAGCGCTGGTTGCCAATGCGGATCAGGGTGTGATCCAGCAGGCTCACCACCAGTGCCATGACCTTTTCCCGGTCCAGCCCTGGCCGCGCCAGGTGGGCTTCCAGCTGTGTGCGCAGCTTTGGCAGGGCCTGGGCGAACGCAAGCATGCGCCCATACTTGTGCTGGTCGCGCAGTTGGCGCCACTGCGCGTGGTAGCGGTACTGCTTGCGGCCGCGGGCATCGCGGCCGGTGGCTTGCAGGTGGCCTTGCGGGTCGGCGCAGATCCACACATCCGTGTAGGCCGGGGGAATCACCAGTGCGGCGATGCGCGAGAGGGTGTCGCTGTCACGTACCCGTTGGCCATCGGCATCCAGATAGATGAAACGGTCGCGCCAGCGCCGACGGGTCAGGCCCGGCTGACTGTCGTCAACGTAGTGCAGGGTGCGCGGCAGGGGGCAGTCGAGCATGGGCAGCAGGCCTCGATCAGGTCACTGATCAATGGACAATACGCGCGCTAAGGATGCTCAACCCAAAAGGGCCACCGACTTGATCTGGGCGAACAGTGTCTGCCCTGTGTGCAAGCCGAGCTGGTCTGCCGAGAAGCGGGTGATGCGTGCAAGCAGGGCATTGCCGCCAGCATCCAGGCTGACCAGCACATGCGCCGGGTTAGCCGCCGGACGGCTTTCGCGCACACGCACCGGCAGGCGGTTGAGGATGCTCGATGCGCTGTCCGCCGCCAGGGCCAGGCTGACATCCCGGGCCTGAACCTTGACGCGCAGGGTGCTGCCCATCACCTGCGCCGCGTGGGTGATGCGCAGCAGCGGCCCGTCGCTGCCGGGCAGGCGCAGGTCAAGCAGGCCGTAGTGCGGGTCGTGCCCTACCACCTTACCCTCGAACACGACGCCGGCGTCGTCGCCCTGGGCCAGCGACAGGTCAAGGCGAGCCAGGGTTTCGCTGATCGGGCCGCTGGCGATCGCCCGGCCTTGTTCCAGCAACACCAGGTGGTCGGCCAGCCGCGCGACTTCATCCTGGGCGTGGCTGACATATATCAGGGGGATGTCCAGTTCGTCGTGCAGGCGCTCCAGGAAGGGCAGTATCTCGCGCTTGCGCGGGCCGTCGAGGGCTGCCAGCGGCTCGTCCATCAACAACAGCCTTGGGCTGCTGAGCAGGGCGCGGGCAATACCTACCCGCTGCGCCTCGCCACCCGACAGGGTTGCAGGGCGGCGCTCCAGCAAGTGGCCGATACCCAGCAGTTGGCATGCCTGGTCGAGGCTGACCTTGCGTTCAGCGGGCGCTACTCGGCGCCAGCCGAACGTCAGGTTGCCGCGCACCGACAGGTGCGGGAACAGGCTGGCCTCCTGGAACACGTAGCCCACCGGGCGCAGGTGCGGTGCCTGGAAGTAGCCACGGGTGCTGTCTTCCCAGACTTCGCCGTTGACCTCGATATAGGCGCTGGCGGCCCGTTCCAGCCCGGCCAGGCAGCGCAGGCAGCTGGTCTTGCCCGAGCCAGAGTGGCCGAACAGTGCGCTGATGCCGCGCCCGGGCAGGTGCAGGTTGACGTCCAGGGTAAAGTCGTCGCGCGCCAGTTTCAGGCGCGCCACAATCGATGCGCTCATTTCAGCTCCAGCCAGCTTTGCCGCGGCGTCCAGCGTACAGCAAGAGCAGCACCAGGAAAGAGAACACCAGCATGGCACCGGCCAGCCAGTGGGCTTGTGAATACTCCATGGCTTCGACGTGATCGAAAATTTGCACCGAAACCACGCGAGTCTTGTCGGGAATGTTGCCACCGATCATCAGCACGACGCCAAACTCGCCCACCGTGTGGGCAAAGCCGAGGATGCTGGCAGTGACGAAGCCAGGGCGGGCCAGCGGCAGCACCACATGAACGAAGGTGTCCCAGGGGCTGGCGCGCAGGGTGGCGGCGACTTCCAGGGGCCGCTGGCCGATCGCGCCAAAGGCATTCTGCAGGGGTTGCACCACGAACGGCATGGAATACACCGTCGAGCCAATCACCAGGCCTGTGAAGCTGAACACCACACTGCCCAGGCCTAGCGCCTGGGTGGCCTGCCCGAGCCAGCCGTGCGGGCCAAGGGCGATCAACAGGTAAAAGCCGATCACCGTCGGTGGCAGTACCAGGGGCAGTGCCACCACCGCACCCACCGGCCCGCGCAGCCATGAGCGTGTGCGCGCGAGCCACCAGGCGACCGGTGTGCCGATGACCAGCAGGATCAGGGTGGTCAGGCTGGCCAGTTTCACGGTCAGCCAGATGGCGCCCAGGTCACTGGCATCGAGTGGCATCAGCGTTCATAACCATAGGATTTGATCACCGCTGCGGCTTTCGGGCCTTTGAGGTATTCGACCAGTGCCTTGGCGGCCGCATTGTCCTTGCCTTTGTTGAGGATGACGGCGTCCTGACGGATCGGGTCGTGCAGGTTGGACGGCACGATCCAGGCCGAACCATGGGTCACCTTGCCGTCCATGTAGATCTGCGACAGGGCGACAAAGCCCAGCTCGGCGTTGCCGGTGGAGACGAACTGGAAGGCCTGGGTGATGTTCTGGCCTTCGACGATCTTGCCTTTGGTGGCTTCGGTTAGCTTCAGCCTGTCCAGTACCTGGGTGGCGGCCAGGCCGTAAGGTGCCGCTTTCGGGTTGGCGATGGACAGGTGTTTGTATTCGTTCTTTTTCAGCACTTCACCCTTGGCATCTACGTAGCCTTCCTTCGCAGACCACAGGGCCAGGGTGCCGATGGCGTAGGTAAAGCGCGAGCCGGGTACGGTTTCCTTTTCTGCTTCCAGCTTCTTGGGGGTGGTGTCGTCAGCGGCGAGGAACACTTCGAACGGTGCACCGTTCTTGATCTGCGCGTAGAACTGCCCGGTGGCGCCATAGGCCGCGACCAGTTTGTGGCCGGTGTCTTTTTCGAAGTCCTTGGCGATGGCCTGGATAGGGGCTGTGAAGTTGGCTGCGACCGCGACCTGGACTTCGTCGGCCCAGGCAGTGTTGAAGGCGAACAGGCTGGCCAGGGCAGTGACGGCCAGCTGGGGCGAGCGGATACGCATGAAGACAGCTCCTTGAAGTTATCGTTATAGCCTTAACTATATAGCGATAAGCCATTGGCCGGGAAGAGGCCAGGCCTGCCTGTCAGAATGCCTGGTGACCGATCACTGCCAGTGCCTTACCGGCAATCTCCCGGGTCAGCTCACCCGCCGGCATGTGCCGGCCCAGCCGTAACGCCTGCCCCGACCACAGATTGCTGAAATCACTCTTACCCTGCGGATCGGTGATCGCCCGTAAAGGCATCAATGCCCCGCCCGCCAGCGGGAAGCGCGGTGCTAGCTCGCTCATCGGCCCCAGCTCGCGCATGAGGCGATTGTTGATGCCGCGCGCCGGTCGGCCGGTGAACAGGTTGGTCAGCGCGGTGTCGCTGGCAGGCGCGCTGTCCAGCGCCCGGCGATGCGCTGGCGACACCTTGGCCTCGGGGCAGAACAGGTAAGCCGTGCCGATCTGCACTGCCGAGGCACCCAGGGCCAGTGCCGCCAACAGCCCGCGGTGGTCGGCGATACCACCGGCGGCAATCACCGGCACGCCGACGGCATCGGCCACCTGCGGTACGAGCGCGAAGGTGCCTATCTGGCTGGTGATGTCATCGCTGAGGAACATGCCGCGATGGCCACCGGCTTCATAACCCATGGCGATGATCGCATCGCAGCCATTGCGCTCCAGCCAGGCCGCTTCTTCCACAGTCGTGGCGCTGGACAGTACCTTGGCACCGCTGGCCTTTACCCGCTGCAGCAGTTCGGCCTGCGGCAGGCCGAAGTGGAAGCTCACCACCTCCGGGCGCAACGCTTCGACCAGCAGGCAGCTCTGCTCGTCGAAAGGCGCGCGGTTGGACACCGGCGTGGGCGCCGCGAAGTCTGCGCCCACTTCGCTGTAATAAGGCTCAAGTGCCTGCTTCCAGCGCGCATCGCGCTCGGCATCGGGCGCTGGCGGCTGGTGGCAGAAGAAGTTCAGGTTCAGCGGGCGCCCCGGGCAGCCGGCGCGGAATGCGGCGATCTCGGCGCGCACCTGCTCGCCGCTGAGCATGGCGCAGGGCAGGGCGCCCAAGCCACCTGCCAGGCCCACGGCAATGGCCATGGCCGAGCCGGTCGCCCCCGCCATGGGTGCCTGTAGAATGGGCAGCTCGATGCCCAGCAGGTCGAGGATACGGCGGTCGGGCCAATGGCTCATGCGAGTCTCCTTGCGTGGGGCGAGCGATGCGGCGGGGGCTTGCGGCAAGTCTTAGAGGGCCTTGCTGACCTGGATGTCGCTGATTTTCTCGGCGTCGTCGCCGTGGATCTTGCGCAGGGCCTCGAGGGCTTGCTCTTGCGAGGCATCGGGCATCAGCGCGAAATCCCAGCGACGCTGGCCGTCGAGCTTGTATTTGATGACGTACTTGATGGTCTGGGTCATGGTGGCCTTATCTGAGTTTCGACGACGAGCGACGGATGATCTTGATCTTGTGGGTCAGCGTTGGCTTGCGTGTGACCGAGATCGGGCGAGTGGTGACGGTATCGATGGTGATGTTCCAGAAGCCGGTACTGGGTACGGTGATCTTCGCCGGAAACTTCTCGAAATGGCCGCCGTGGTAAGTATGACGGCCGCCGTTCTTGAAGCTGCGGAAGTTGGCGTCGTTCATCAGGCGGATATTGCAGCGCTGGGAGCACTCGATGACGACAATATCGTCCTCGTTGAGGTGCTCGCGCTGGTGTACGAATTTCATGTGATGCTCCGCAAGGTTTGGATCTGCAAAAGCAAAAGATACCACGATGTGCCGTTACACTGCCGCGTTGATCGCCAGGCGTAGATAATTCTGCCAAAGCAGGGAGCAAAACCGCCTGGATGTGGTCGAAGCGAATTCTTGAAGGCAGAGGTGCAGCAAATGAAGTGGATGGTGGCGGCGTTGTCGGTTGCGCTCGGTGGCTGCGTGAGCGTCGCGGAGCTGGAGCAATCGCGTGAAACGATGGATGTGATCTCTGGCAAGAGCCCACGCGCCTATGCCGATTGCGTAAAGGAAAAGCTTGCCGATACGCGTGACCCGCTGACCGAAGAGCAGCGTGGCGACGGCCTGCGGCTGATCGTACCGCAGAAAATCACCTCAGGTGCCGGCCCGGCGGCGCTGGTGGATATCGACAAGCGCGGCAGCGGCAGCAGCATCAAACTGCACGAGCGGCTGAATAACTTCCCGCTGCGCCTTGGGGATGTGCGCACTGCGGCAACGCAGTGCATCTCCGGAAGTTGATCTGAAGCAACGGGTCCTCCTTTCTCTGCTTATATGTTTTAAGCCTAAACATATAACAAAAGAAAAGGAGATTCGTGATGACACCGTTGAGACGCGTGATGATCGGCAGCTTGCTGATCCTGATCTGGCCCACGGCACATGCCGCTGAGGGTCAGAAGGTCTTCACCCAGGGTGGGGCCAACCCCGCCGCCATGGCCTGCCTGGGTTGCCATGGCCCGGACGGCAATGGCATTGCGGCTGCCGGCTTTCCACGTTTGGCCGGGCTACCGGCCGGTTACCTTGCCAAGCAGTTGCAGGACTGGCGCAACGGCAGCCGCAAGCAGCCGGTGATGGAACCTTTGGCCAAGGCCCTGAGCGACGACGAAATCAAGGCCGTCAGTACCTACCTGGCCAGCCTGCCAGCAGCGCCCGCTGGCGACCTGCACCGCCAGCAGATTGCCGATGACCCGACCACCCGCATGGCCCTGTACGGCGACTGGAGCCGGCAGATTCCAGGTTGCGTGCAATGCCACGGGCCGGGTGGCGGCGGGGTGGGCGAACACTTCCCGCCCTTGGCCGGCCAGCCCGCCAGTTACCTGGTGGCACAGCTCAATGCCTGGCGCGACGGCAGCCGCAGCAATGACCCCAACCAGCTGATGGTCGGCGTGGCCAAGGCCATGACCGATGAGGAGATCAAGGCCGTTGCCGAGTTCTTCGCCCGCCCCGCCAGTCAGGAGGTCACGCCATGAAAACCTTGATTCCCGTCTTGTTGCTGCTGGCCGTGGGCAGCGCCCAGGCCACGCCGATCGCCATGGAAGACCAGTCGCAGTTGAAGGTGCCCGGTGTGCAGGCTGCACCGCAGTTTGTGCCGCCTGCTGAGCGTGAGTTGCCCGATAATGCCTTTGGCAAAATGGTGCGTGAAGGCCATGCCTTGTTCGTCGACACCCGCCGATTGATGCCCGAGGCGGTGGGCAACGGCATGAACTGCAGTAACTGCCACCTCGATCAGGGGCGGTTGGCGCATTCGGCGCCGCTGTGGGGTGCCTACCCGATGTATCCGGCCTATCGCAAGAAGAATGACAAGGTCAACACCTTCGCCGAGCGTATCCAAGGGTGTTTTCAGTTCAGCATGAACGGCAAGCCGCCGGCCGCTGACAGCCCGCAGATGACGGCGTTGGCGGTGTATTCATACTGGCTGTCGACCAAGGCGCCGACCGGCGTGGAGATTGCCGGACGTGGTTATCCGGAGGTGGCACAACCCAAGGGTGGTTATGACTTCAAGCGCGGCCAGCAGGTTTACCGTGAACAATGCGCGATTTGCCATGGCGATAACGGTGAAGGGCAAAAGGTCGCCGGCGAGTACGTAATGCCGCCGCTTTGGGGCAAGGACTCCTACAACTGGGGGGCTGGCATGCACCGCATCAATACCGCTGCGTCGTTCATCAAATACAACATGCCGTTGGGCAAGCCGGGCAGCCTCAGCGATCAGCAGGCCTGGGATGTGGCGGCGTGGATCAACCGCCACGAGCGGCCACAGGACCCGCGGTTGGTAGAGGGATCCATCGAGAAAACGCGGGTGAAATTTCATGCCAATGATGGGGTGAACCTGTATGGTCAGGAGGTTGATGGGGTGCTGATCGGACAAGGGACGGGTAGCTGAGGTCAGCCAGTGGCGGTCTCTTCGCGGGTGAGCCCGTTGAAAAGGCCGCCACTGGCACGCTGATTTTCCTGTCATCCAACGGTCATGTATGACAGCAATATTTACGATCCCCCGGAACTATCTACACTGGGATATCTCTATGATGGCAACGGTCGTTAACGGGGGCATTGTAAGGTGACTGCCGCCTGATTAGACTGCGCCGAATTCCACAGGCCTAGCCTTTTGTAAGGACGTATATGATCAAAAAATGCTTGTTCCCGGCAGCCGGCTACGGCACGCGCTTCCTGCCTGCTACCAAAGCCATGCCCAAGGAAATGCTGCCGGTGGTCAACAAGCCACTGATCCAGTATGGCGTTGAAGAAGCATTGGATGCGGGTCTGAACGAGATCTCCATCGTTACCGGGCGCGGCAAGCGCGCCCTGGAAGACCACTTCGACATCAGCTACGAGCTGGAAAACCAGATCAAGGGCACCGACAAGGAAAAATACCTGGTCGGTATTCGTCGTCTGCTCGACGAGTGCTCCTTCTCGTACACGCGCCAGACCGAAATGAAAGGCCTCGGCCACGCCATTCTCACTGGCCGCCCACTGATCGGCGACGAGCCGTTCGCGGTGGTGCTGGCGGACGACCTGTGCGTCAACCCGGAAGGTGACGGCGTGCTGACTCAGATGGTCAAGCTGTACAAACAGTACCGCTGCTCGATCGTCGCCATCCAGGAAGTCGACCCGCAGGAAACCAACAAGTATGGTGTGATCAAAGGTGAGATGATCCGCGACGACATCTTCCGTGTAACCGACATGGTCGAAAAACCGGCCCCGGAAGACGCGCCTTCGAACCTGGCGATCATCGGCCGTTACATCCTGACCCCGGATATCTTCGACATCATCGCCAACACCAAGCCAGGCAAAGGCGGTGAAATCCAGATCACTGATGCCCTGTTGCAGCAGGCGAAGGATGGCTGCGTGATTGCCTATAAGTTCAAGGGCAAGCGTTTCGACTGCGGTGGCGCCGAAGGCTACATCGACGCGACCAACTTCTGCTTCGAGAACTACTACAAGACTGGCAAGGCTTACTGATAAGCCCTGCTGGCCTCAAAGCCATCCTTCGGGATGGCTTTTTTGTTTGCGGCGGCCAACGGCGGTATGCTGGACGCCTGCCTGGGAGAGTGAATACATGGCCTTCGATTTTGATCTGTTCGTGATTGGCGCCGGGTCCGGTGGTGTGCGTGCAGCGCGTTTTGCTGCCGGTTTTGGTGCAAAAGTGGCAGTGGCGGAAAGCCGCTACCTGGGGGGGACCTGCGTCAACGTCGGTTGTGTGCCGAAAAAACTGCTGGTATACGGCGCGCACGTTGCCGACGAGCTGGAGCAAGCCGCGGGTTTCGGCTGGACGTTGGAAGAGGGGCATTTCGACTGGGGCACCCTGATTGCCAACAAGAATCGGGAAATCGAGCGCCTTAACGGCATCTACCGTAACCTGCTGGTCAACAGCGGGGTGACCCTGTTGCAGGGCCACGCGCGTCTGACGGGTGCCAACGAAGTGGAAGTGGACGGTCAGCGCTACACCGCCGAGCATATCCTCATCGCTACCGGAGGCTGGCCGCAGGTACCGGACATCCCCGGCAAGGAACTGGCCATCACCTCCAACGAAGCCTTCTACCTCAAGGACTTGCCGCGCCGCGTGCTGGTGGTGGGTGGGGGTTATATCGCCGTCGAATTCGCCGGCATCTTCCAAGGCCTGGGGGCCGACACCACACTGCTGTACCGTGGCGACTTGTTCCTGCGCGGCTTCGATGGCTCGGTGCGCACCCACCTGAAGGAAGAGCTGGAAAAACGCGGCCTCGACCTGCAGTTCAACGCCGACATCCAGCGCATCGACAAGCTTGAAGATGGCCGCCTGAAAGCCACGCTCAAGGACGGCCGCGAGCTGGTCGCCGATTGTGTGTTCTATGCCACTGGCCGGCGCCCGATGCTGGACAATCTGGGCCTGGAGAACACCGGCGTCGAGCTGGATGCGCGCGGCTACATCCGGGTTGATGAGCAGTACCAGACCACCGCGCCCTCGATTCTCGCCATTGGTGATGTGATCGGCCGTGTGCAGTTGACCCCAGTGGCCTTGGCTGAAGGCATGGCCGTGGCGCGGCGCTTGTTCAAACCCGAGCAATACCGCCCGGTGGATTACCAGAACATCCCCACTGCGGTGTTCAGCCAGCCACCCATCGGTACCGTAGGCTTGACCGAAGAGCAGGCGCTGGAGGCCGGGCACAAGGTGCAGGTATTCGAAAGCCGCTTCCGGGCCATGAAGCTGACCCTGACCGACATTCAGGAAAAGACCCTGATGAAGTTGGTGGTCGATGCCGAGACCGACAAGGTGCTGGGCTGCCACATGGTCGGTCCTGACGCTGGCGAGATCATTCAGGGCCTGGGCATTGCACTTAAAGCCGGTGCGACCAAGCAGCAGTTTGACGAAACCATCGGCGTGCACCCGACGGCGGCCGAAGAGTTCGTGACCATGCGCACCGTCACCCGCTGATGACGCGGAGCCTGCTGTACAGCCTGTAGACGCAGCCTTGTGCTGCGACGAGGTCCTTGCTGACACCGGAATGTTTCTGTCATTCGGGCCTCGTTGCAGCACAAGGCTGCTTCAGGGGTGTGTACAAGGCCGGATCAATACACCCACACCTCGACCCGCCGGTTGCGCAGCCGGCCTTGCTCCTGTTCATTGCCGGCCACTGGCAATTCATCGCCCATCCCGGTCACCTGCAGCACCTCCACGCCACCACGCGCCAGTTCGCGGCGCACTGCTTGCGCACGCAGGCGGGAGAGCAGGGCTGCGCGCCCGGGCGTTTCCTTGGGGTCGCCGAACCCCACCAGCACTGCCTTGCCCTGCAGCTTCCCGGCCTGGCGCAGGTACTCTGCCACCCGCTGCACATCGCGCAAGGCCTTATTGTCCAGCCTGGCGCTTCCTTCCTGGAAGCGGAAGTTCACACTCAGCCGCTGCGCCTGCAGGGCCAGGATGCGATAGCGCGGTGGCATGTCGCTTTGGGGGGCGACAGACAGGGCCTTGATCTGCTGCGAAACGAAACCCTGCTGGGCGATGATCGCCTGGCCGGCCGGGCTCTGAGCGAAATCGACCAGGGCCTTGGCCTGGGGCTTGGGGTTGGCCGGCAGGTAAAAGTACAGGCGCCGTGAGAGCGGGTAGTCCTCGCTGGCCACACGTGCACGCTCTGGCAGCATGGCCGGCGCGTCGCCTTCGGCCACCGCCAGCACCTTGGCCCCGTGTACGGCGGCCAGGCTGCTGAAACCGATGGCCTGGCGGTCGGTACCCACGCGTTGCGCCAGTTCGTCGCTGGACTCGAAGCGCCTGGCCTTGGCCGAAAGTTCGCCGTGCTGAGGTTCCAGCACCAGCGCCTTGAAGGTCTCGAAAGTGCCGGAACGGTCGTCACGGGCATACAGATGAATGGCCCCGCCAGGTATGCCCAGTTGTTCCCAGCGCTGGATCTGCCCGGAGAAAATCTGCGCCAGTTGCCGGGTGTCCAGTTGGGGTATTGGGTTGTCGGGGTGGACGATGATCGCGACGCCGTCGAGGCCGATCACTTGTTCTGCGCCGGCTGCGCGCAGGTCGCCCAGCGCCTGCAACTGGCGCACTTCACTGTCGTTGATCGGTCGCGAGGCGGCGGCCAGGTCAGCCTCGCCACGGCCCAGCGCGACAAAGCCTGTGCTTGAGCCGTGGGCGGCAATGTCGATGCGCAAGGGCTGACCATGCACGTCGCGGGCGGTAATCACCCGCTCGTTGGCGACCTTGCCTGGCTGTTGTGCGATGGCGGTGGCCTGCTGCGCGCGCAATTGCCCCTGCACCAGCGCCGGCATCAAGGCCGCGCCGATGGTGTTGGAGCCTTGGACACGCAGATGCAGGGGCTCAGACAAGGTCGCTAGTGGAAGCAAGGTGAGCAGCAAGACAAGCAGGCGGAGCATGCCGGGTGGCCTATGGCACAGTGTTGGCCGGCAGATTACGACAGTGGCGTGATGATAATGTGACGGGGGCGTACACCTTCCAGCGTGCAGCGCCTGCCCGATCGTGCGCCGCGCGGGCTACGCTCGATCTGGCAGGCGCTGCAACGCTGAAGAGGTTAATGTGCCCCGGCCGACTTGCTCAGGTCGCTCTCGGCCCATTCGGTATAAATGCAGGCGTCGGCCACTGCCCAACGCACCTTCACGCTGTCGCCCGGCTGCATCGGCATGCCCGCGGCCGACAGGGCCTTCACCGTCAGCTCGGTACCCCCTGCAGTCACCACATGACAGGTCTGGCTTTCACCCAGGAACAGCACTTCGCCCACCTTGGCACTGACCTCGTTCCAGCCTGCCGGCAATGGCTCGCGCGCCGCTTGTTCGGCGGTCAGGGCCAGGGCTTTTTCCGGACGCACCATGATCAGCGCATCCTGCTCGGCGGCCAGGCCTGGGGTGAGGCGGATGGCCACTGGTTGGCCCTCGAAGCTGCCTGCGCCATTGCTGCTGGCCTTGATCCGCAGGAAGTTGGAGTTGCCCAGGAACGACGCAACAAAGGCATTCGGCGGATTCTGGTACAAGTCGTACCCGGTGCCCAGGCCGACGATCTTGCCGTGGCTGAAGATGGCGATGCGCTGCGACAGGCGCATGGCTTCTTCCTGGTCGTGGGTGACGTAGACGATGGTGATGCCCAGGCGGCGGTGCAACTGGCGCAGTTCGTCCTGCAGGTCTTCACGCAGCTTCTTGTCCAGCGCGCCGAGCGGCTCGTCCATCAGCAGGATACGCGGCTCGTACACAAGCGCCCGGGCGATCGCCACGCGCTGCTGCTGGCCGCCCGACATTTGCGAGGGTTTGCGGTGCGCGAACGGCTCCAGTTGCACCAGCTTGAGCATGGCGTCGACGCGCTTTGCGGTTTCGGCAGCGCCGAGTTTGCGAATGGCCAGTGGGAAGGCGATGTTGTCACGCACATTCAGGTGCGGGAACAGCGAATAGCGCTGGAACACCATGCCGATGTCACGCTTGTGCGGCGGCACGTTGACCAGCGACTGGCCGTCGACCAGGATCTCGCCGCTGCTCGGTGTTTCGAAGCCGGCCAGCATCGACAGGGTGGTGGACTTGCCCGAGCCGCTGGAACCAAGAAAGGTCAGGAACTCGCCGTCCTGGATCTCCAGGTCGAGGTTGTCCACGGCGGTGAAGTCGCCGTAGTGCTTGTTCAGGCCGCGCAGGCTGACCAGGGTTTTGCCGTGCGCGTTGTCTTTGATCACTGCACTCATTGTTGTTTTCTCCGCGCTCAGGCGTTTTCGGTGCGCCGGCGCAAGGCGGCGGCAATGAACATGACCAGCAACGACAGGCCGATCAGCAGGGTCGAAGCCACGGCGATGACCGGGCTAAGGTCCTGGCGCAAGGTGGTCCACATCTTCACTGGCAGGGTCTGCAGGTCGGGGCTGGCCATCATCACGCTCAGCACCACTTCATCCCAGGACACCAGGAAAGCGAACAGGCCACCGGCGATCATGCCGGGGCGGATGGCCGGGAACGTGACCTTGAAAATGGCCTGCAGACGTGATGCACCGCAGATCACCGCAGCATCTTCGATCGACTGGTCGAACAGCTTCAGCGAGTTGATGATCGAGATGATCGTGAACGGCAGGGCGACGATCACGTGGCTGACCACGAAGGCGAACAGCGTGCCGGTGTAACCTAGCTTGAGGAACAGTGCGTATACCGCCACGGCAATGATCACCAGCGGCACGATCATCGGCATGGTAAACAGCCCGTACAGCAGCTCGCGGCCCGGGAAGCGGCCACGCACCAGGGCGAATGCGCTGGGCAGGCCCAGCAACACGGCGGCGATGGTGGTCAGCACGGCCACCTTCAGGCTGGCCAGTGCGGCGTCCATCCACTCCGGGTTGGAGAAAAACTGGCCGTACCACTTGAAGGTCCAGCCCGGTGGCGGGAACACCAGCCACTGTGACGAGCCGAATGACAGCAACACAATGAAGACCACCGGCAGCAGCAGGAAAGCCGCGATGACCCCGGTGGTCAGGTACAGGCCCGTACGCAGCGGGCGGCCCATGGCATTGGGAGACAGGAGCATGGCGGTTTACCTCGCGTTGCCAACCGGGGATTCCGGCTGCAGCTTCAGGTACAGGTAGAAGAGCACCAGGGTGATCGCCACCAGCAGTGCGGCAGCGGCGCTGGCCAGGCCCCAGTTGAGGAACGACTGCACCTGCTGGATGATGAATTCAGGCAGCATCATGTTCTGCGCGCCCCCCAGCAGCGCCGGGGTGACGTAGTAACCGAGCGACATCACGAACACCATCAGCGCCCCGGAGAACAGCCCCGAGCGGCACAGCGGCAGGAACACCTTCCAGAAGTTGGTCCACGGGCTGGCACCACAGATCGAACCTGCCTGCAGCACCATCGGGTCGATGGCGTGCATGGTCGCCTGCAGTGGCAGCACGATGAACGGGATCATGATGTAGCTCATGCCGATTACCACGCCGGTGAGGTTGTGCACCATTTCCAGCGGGGCATCGATGATGCCCATGGCCATCAACGCCTTGTTGATCACCCCCGAGCTCTGCAGCAGCACCAGCCACGAGTAGGTGCGCGCCAGCAGACTGGTCCACATCGACAGCAGCACGATGTTCAGCAGCCAGCGGCCCCAGCCCTTGGGCACCAGGGTGATTGCCCAGGCCAGCGGGAAGCCCAGCAGCACGCTGATCAGGGTTACCACGCCGGCCACCGAGAAGGTGTTGAACAGCACCCGTGCATAGGCCGAGTTGGCGAACAGCTGCTCGTAGTTACCCAGCCCTGGCGTTGGCTCCAGCACCCCGCGCAGCAGCAGGCCGACCAGCGGGGCGAAGAAGAACACGCCAAGGAACAGCAGGGCGGGCAGCAGGTTGCGGCTGCCTTTCCAGCGCTGGCTCAGGCTTGCGCGGCGCGGGGCGGTGCCCGGGGCGCCAGCACCCGTGGGGGTGCCTTGCGCATTGTGCAGGGCGTTGATGGCGACTTTCATTTGACCAACCACTCATTCCAGCGGGCCGCGATGGCTTGACCGTTCTTGGCCCAGTAGGCGAAGTCGAGGGTGACCTGGTCCTGGGCGTAGGCAGTTGGCAGGTTTGGCGCGAGGTCCTTGTCCAGCTTGGCCACGCTGTCGACGTTGACCGGCGCATAGGCGGTTTTGTTGGCGAATTCGGCCTGGCCTTCGGCGCTGCTGGCGTTGGCCAGGAATTTCATGGCCGCTTCCTTGTTCTTGGCGCCTTTGGGGATGACCAGGAAGTCGGCCATGACCAGGTTCTGCTTCCAGCTCACACCCACCGGTGCACCGTCTTGCTGCAGGGCGTAGACACGGCCATTCCAGAACTGGCCGAGCGAGGCTTCACCTGAGGCCAGCAACTGCTGTGACTGGGCGCCACCGCCCCACCAGACGATGTCTTTCTTGATGGTGTCGAGCTTCTTGAAGGCGCGGTCCAGGTCCAGCGGGTACAGCTTGTCGGGGGCTACGCCGTCGGCCAGCAGGGCCAGTTCCAGCACGCCGGGGCTGGGCCATTTGTACAGGGCTCGCTTGCCGGGGTAGGCCTTGGTGTCGAACAGCGCGGTCCAGTCCACCGGCTTGTTGGCCCCGAGCTTGCCTTCGTTGTAGCCGAGCACGAAGGAGAAGAAGAATGAGCCGACGCCATGGTCGGAGACGAAGCGTGGGTCGATCTTGTCGCGCTTGATCTGGTTGAAGTCGAGGGGTTCGAGCAGGCCTTCGCTGGCGGCACGCAGGGCAAAGTCGGCTTCGACGTCGACCACGTCCCACTGCACGTTACCGCTCTCGACCATGGCCTTGAGCTTGCCGTAGTCGGTGGGACCGTCCTGCACGACCTTGATGTTCGTGGCTTTGGTGAACGGTACTGCCCACGCTTCTTTCTGGGCGTCCTGGGTCGTACCGCCCCAGCTGACGAAGTTGAGGCTGTCGGCGGCCTGGGCGGCCTGACATGCCAGGGTCAGCAGGCTGGCGGACAGCACTGCGGTTACACGTTTGCTTAACAGCATGGTTACGCCCTCGTTGCTTTTGTTATTCGAGGCGGGGCTTTTGGTGCGCCCGCCAATAATGTTCGGGGAGCAGCTAAAACAAAGTGTTCTGATGGCCGTTTTTAATTGTAGGTGCCGGCCTGAAGACTCAAGGTCTACGGGATATCATATTATGGTATTCCAAGATTTTGGCAAGAGGTATGGGGCGACCGGCCATCACTCTGCCTTCAGGCACGGGCCCGTTGCTGATCGGGGAAATTGATTTGAACAGGGTCTAAAAGCTTGCGCGGTCTCTGTGGGAGCGGGCGGGCCCGCGAACACGGGCGAAGCCCGTGCCATGCCCCGCGGTGTCTGCTTCGTGGGCTTGCCCGTTTCCACAGGGACCGTATATCAACCTGCAATCCCGGGCTCGAACGGGATGCTCTGCACCACTTCCAGCTCATACCCCGCCAGCCCCGCGTATTTCAGCGGCGGCCCCAGGTGACGCAGCTTGCCCACGCCAAGGTCCTGCAGAATCTGCGCCCCGGTGCCCACTTCGGAATACACCTTGGACTGGCCACGTTGATAGGGCCGCACAGGGTGGGTCAGTTGTGGCACACGCTCAAGCAAGGCCTGGGAGGATTCGTGGTTGGCCAGGATCACCACCACGCCAGTACCTTCCTCAGCCACCTTCTGCAGCGCCGCCCACAGCGTCCAGTTGGCGGGGCCGGCGTACTCGGCACCCACAAGGTCGCGCAGCGGGTCAATCACATGCACCCGCACCAGGGTCGGCTGTTCGCGGCGAATGTCGCCCATGACCATGGCCATGTGCACGCCACCTTCGATGCGGTCTTCATACGTGACCAGGCGGAAGGTGCCATGCACGGTCGGTAGCTCGCGCTCGCCGATGCGCTTGATGGTCTGCTCGGTGCTCAGGCGGTAGTGGATCAGGTCGGCGATGGTGCCAATCTTGATGCCATGCCGGGCGGCGAACACTTCCAGGTCGGGGCGACGGGCCATGGTGCCGTCGTCGTTCAGCACTTCAACGATGACCGAGGCCGGGCTGAAGCCGGCCAGGCGTGCCAGGTCGCAGCCGGCTTCGGTGTGGCCGGCACGGGTCAGCACGCCGCCTTCGCGTGCCCGCAGGGGGAAAATGTGGCCAGGTTGTACCAGGTCTTCGGGGCGGGCGTTGGGGGCCATGGCCGCTGCCACGGTGCGTGCCCGGTCTGCGGCGGAAATGCCGGTGGTGACCCCGGTGGCCGCCTCGATCGACACGGTGAACGCGGTGCTGAACACGCTACCGTTGGCCGGAACCATCTGCTCCAGGCCCAGGCGCTGGCAGTGATCGTCGGTCAAGGTCAGGCAGATCAGCCCGCGCGCCTCGCGGGCCATGAAGTTGATGGCCTGGGCGTCGCAGCGCTCGGCGGCGATCAACAGGTCGCCTTCGTTTTCCCGGTCCTCGTCATCCACCAGCAGGACCATCTTGCCTTGCCGGTAGTCCTCGAGAAGTTCCTCGATGGTGTTGAAAGCCATGGTGCACGCTCACTGTGGTGGGGTGAATTTTATGGTATACCATCATACACAAATATCGCCGTAACAGGAGAGCTGCACATGAAGGCCTACTGGATCGCCCATGTGGACGTGACCGACCCCGAGCAGTACCAGCAATACACCCAGCGCGCCCCGGCTGCCTTCAAGGCATTCGGCGGGCGCTTCCTGGCCCGTGGCGGGCGCAGCGAGGCGATGGAAGGGAGAGCTACGCCTCAGCGTAGCGTGGTGATCGAGTTCGATTCGTACGCGCAGGCCGTCGCCTGTTACCGCTCCGCGCTGTACCAAGAGGCATGCAGTCATCGCCAAGGGGTGGCGAAGGCTGAGGTGATCATTGTGGAAGGGTTTGAGCCCTGAGCAGGATTTGCCGGCCCTTTCGCGGGTTTACCCGCGAAAGGGCCGGACCTGCAGCACCGATGGCAGATTCATTGACGCCTGCGGGCCGTTTCCGCAAATAGAAGCAAAAGACCCGCCCAGGCGGGTCTATTGCTCATTGCCTCACTGCAGATGCACTTTAAGTTCGTTGCCCGCCTGCCGCAGCGCCGCCTTTACTGCCGGCACTTGGCTCAACGGGTTGAGCAGCCCATAGTCATGAATCATTCCGTTGTAGCGCACCGAGGTTACTTTCACGCCCGCCGCATTCAACTTGCGGGCATACGCCTCACCTTCATCCCGAAGCACATCGAACTCAGCCGTTTGCACCAGGGCCGGTGGCAAGCCCTTCAGCTGTTCGGCGGACGCCCGCAGCGGCGAGGCGTAGATCTGCGCCCGCGCCTTTGCATCAACGGTGTAGTTGTTCCAGAACCACTTCATCATCCCGGTGGTCAGGAAGTGTCCTTCGGCAAACTGCTTGTACGATGCTGTCTCGAAGCTGGCATCGGTCACCGGCCACAGCAGCAGCTGGAAGCGCAGGGCAGGGGTGCCGGCCTCTTTGGCCTTGAGTGCAACCACCGCCGCCATGTTACCGCCAACGCTGTTGCCGGCTACAGCCAGGCGCTTGCCATCCACGCCGATCTCCTTGCCATGCTCGGCCACCCAGCGAGTCGCGGCGTACGCCTGGTTGATCGCCGTCGGGTAGTGCGCTTCCGGTGACGGGGTGTAGTCCACATAGACCGCCACCGCACCCGAGCCGACCACCAGGTCGCGGATCAGTCGTTGGTGGGTCGGGAAGTCGCCCAGCACCCAGCCGCCGCCGTGGAAGAACATGAACACCGGCAGATCACCTTTGACATTAGTCGGGCGTACCACTTGCAGCTTGATCGACTGGCCATTGGCCTGAATCGTGCGTTCCTTCACTTCGATCCCCGAGAGGTCGACCTTTACCGAGGCCTGGGCGCCGGTCAGTACCGCGCGGGCGTCGTTTGGTGTGAGCTGTTCCAGCGGCTTGCCACCCCCTTTCTCTAGGGCTTCGAGGAAGGCCTGGGTGTGTTGTTCGACACCGGGGCTGCCTGCGGCGAAGGCACTGGAAACGGACAGGGCCAGGACGGAGGCGGTGAGGGCTTTGTGGACAATGTTCATGAGCGAATCCTTTTCTGTGCAAGTGTTGGTAGTGGGCGTCTTGCCTGGCCTGAGGGGCCATCGCTGCGACTTGTGCGTAGATTAGGCAGATGCACTCGTGGGAAAAAGCCGCTATAAAGTGTTTGACTGTCAGCAAGAGCGAGACAATGAACCCTTACGAAGACATGCGGATCTTTGCCCAGGTGATGGAGGCCGGTAGTTTCACCGCTGCCGCCGACCGTCTGGGCATGTCCAAGCAATCGGTCAGCCGGCGTCTGATGCAGCTTGAAGAGCGCCTGGGCGTGCGCCTGCTCAACCGCTCCACCCGGCGCCTCGATGCCACGCCACTGGGGCAGCACTACTACCAGTCGGCCCTGCGCCTGCTGGGTGAAGTGCAGCAGGTCGAACACGACATCAGCGGCCAGGCCCAGGTCCTGCGCGGCACCTTGCGCCTCAGCGCGCCGCTGTCGTTTGCCATGGCGCACCTGGGTTGCCTGCTGACCGAGTTTCTGCAGTTGCACCCCCAGGTTGATGTAGAAGTAGACCTGAGCGACCGCGCCGTGGACCTGATTGGTGAAGGCTATGACCTGGCGCTGCGGATTGGTGCACTGGAGGACTCCAGCCTGATTGCCCGGCGTATCGCCAGTGTCGAGCGGGTCTACTGTGCGAGCCCGGCGTATTTGCAAGCACGAGGAGCGCCGGGAAAACCGGATGAGCTCGCCGCGCATGATTGTCTGCCCTATGGGCATTCGCGGCAGGTGCAGTGGCAATTCCACACAGGTGGCAAAACCCAGGCAATTCAGGTGACCGGGCGCATGCGGGCGAACAATGGCGAGTTGCTGCGGGGGGCTGCGATTGCCGGGATGGGGGTCACTTACCTGCCGACCTTTATCGTTGGGCAGGCGTTGGCGGAGGGGCAACTGGTGACGGTTCTGGATGAGTGGCGCCCGCCCGCGCTGCAGCTCTCGGCGGTGTATCCGCAGCACCGGCAGGTGGCGCGGCCGGTGCAGGGTTTTGTCAGCTTCCTGCGTACGCGGCTGGCGCAGCTCTGACGGTCGGTACAGGCTATGCTTGCCCTATGAGTACGCCCGTTCCTTTACGCCAACCTTGCCCCCCTGGCGCCTGCGTCTGCGGCCGCGAGCAATTGGCCGACCATCCGCAGGCCGCCCAGCGCATCCTCTTGCTGACCCGGCAGGAAGAAAAACGCCTGCTCGAACGCCTGGAAAACCTGAGGGACCTGGAAGACCTTCAACGTCTGCAGCAGCGCCTGTACGAAAACCTCGGCATCCGCGTGCACATCGCCCCCGGTTACAACGAGGTACGGACCATGCGCGGCATCGTCATCGAGCTGGACGAGCAACCCGGGCTGTGTCGCAAGACCCGGCAGTCTATCCCGGCGGCAATCCGGCGCGGGCTGGAGCGTAATCCGCAGGTTGCGTTCCGGTTGCTCGATACGCATGACCTGTTGCGCGATACCTGAGCGTTGATACCAGCACCGGTCGCTCCCACACAGCGGCGCGTCAGTTCCGTTAATTTTTACAACGCTTGCTACGTCTACTTGAAAGCCACCCTGCGCCAGGCGCGCAGCGGCATCATCATTTAAGGAGACAGGCAATGACTTCCGTTTTCGACCGCGACGATATCCAGTTCCAGGTAGTGGTCAACCACGAAGAGCAATATTCGATCTGGCCCGACTACAAAGCCATCCCCAACGGCTGGCGAGCCGTGGGCAAAAGCGGCCTGAAGAAGGAATGCCTGGCCTACATCGATGAAGTCTGGACCGACATGCGCCCGCTGAGCCTGCGCCAGAAAATGGCCGAAGCTGCCGCCCAGTGACCGTGCTGAACCTGCTGTGCCTGCCGTACTCCGGGGCCAGCGCCATGGTCTACAGCCGCTGGCGGCGCAAGCTGCCGGCATGGTTGCAGGTGCGCCCGGTGGAATTGCCTGGGCGGGGCGCGCGCATGGCCGAGTCGCTGCACACCGACATGCAAGTGCTGGCTCGGCAACTGGCCAGCGAGCAGCGACTGGCGGCAAGCGCTCCTTATGCGCTGCTCGGCCACAGCCTGGGTGCACTGCTGGCCTTCGAGCTGGCCCATGAGCTGCAGGCATTGGGCTGCCCGGCGCCGCTGGCCTTGTTCGCCTGCGGCACCGCGGCACCTACCCGGCGTGAGGACTACGACGGCAACAACTGGCGCGAGCCCAAGAGCGACGCCGAGCTGATCAGCGAGTTGCGCGCGCTACAAGGCACGCCTGAGGAAGTGCTGGCCAACGCTGAGCTGATGAGCCTGACCCTTCCGACCTTGCGCGCGGATTTTCTGTTGTGCGGCACTTACACATACCGGCAGCGGCCGGCGTTGCAGTGCCCACTGCATGTGCTGGGTGGCGTGGATGACCGGGCCAGCGATGAGCAACTGCAGGCATGGCGCTGTGAAACTCACGGCGCGTTCTCGCTGCAGATGTTCCCGGGTGGCCATTTCTTCATCCATGAGCAGGAAGACCGTGTGCTCGCTGCGCTGACCGCGTCGCTGCAGCCGCTTCGGCTGTCTGCCTGATTGACGACACCGCTTGCCTGGGGGAGGCTAGGGTTTTCCCAGGCAAGAGGCAGACAATGCTGATCGATCCACTCAAGGCCACGCTACTGGTCGTCGACATCCAGGAAAAGCTGATCGGTGCCATGAGCGACTCCGAAGGCACTCGGGCACGGGCCCGCTGGTTGCTGGCGGCGACTGCCGAGCTGGCGCTGCCGACGGTGATTTCCGAGCAGTACCCCAAAGGCCTGGGCCATACCCTGGCCGAACTGCTGGCCGCAGCGCCGGCAGCCGAAGTGGTGGAAAAAAGTCACTTTTCCTGCGTGGCCGCCGAGTGCCTGCCGGCCAGTTTGATGGCGCGCGAGCAGGTGATCGTCTGCGGCATGGAAACCCATGTTTGTGTGCTGCAGACCGTGCTCGGCCTGCTGGCGCTGGGCAAGCAAGTATTCGTGGTCGAGGATGCCTGCGACAGCCGCACCCCGGCCAGCAAGGCCGCAGGCCTGGCGCGCATGCGTGCCGCCGGTGCGCAGGTAGTGACCCGCGAGATGGTGCTGTTCGAATTGATGGGCAGTGCCGGGCACCCGCAGTTCCGCCACATCAGCAAAACCTATCTGGTCGGTGAACAGCCCTGAACGGCCGGTTACTGGCCATTGCGGTGATGGCCCTGGCGCTGTTGCAAGGCTGCGCCGGGCGCCGCGAAGAAGCGCCCGAAGCGGACCCGGCCAAAATCCGTGCGCAGCTGTTGCGGCTGTTACCCGCCCAGGTCAAGGACCGCGAGGGTTGGGCCAACGATATCCAGGTAGCCTTCGAAGCCCAGCGCATAGCGCCCAGTAAAAGTAACCTGTGTGCAGTGCTGGCGGTGACCGAACAGGAGTCGACTTTCACTGCGGACCCGCAGGTGCCCAACCTTGGGCGTATCGCCCGCCAGGAGATCGACCGCCGCGCTGCGCGCCTGCATATTCCCAAACTGCTGGTCGACGGTGCGCTGAAGACGCCGTCGGTCAACGGCAAGAGCTACCAGCAGCGGTTGCAGACGGTGCGCAGCGAAAAGCAGTTGAGCGAACTGTACGACGAAGTCGTTGCTCGCGTGCCGCTGGGCAAGACCTTGCTGGGCGGGCTGAATCCGGTGCACACCGGCGGGCCGATGCAAGTCAGCATCGACTTTGCCGAAAAGCATGCGAGGGATTACCCCTACAGCCATGAAGGCACGATTCGCCAGGAAGTGTTCAGCCGGCGTGGCGGCATGTACTTCGGTATTGCCCACCTGTTGGGCTACCCGGCCAACTACGAGCGCCAGCTTTACCGTTTCGCCGATTTCAACGCGGGCTGGTACGCCAGCCGCAATGCGGCATTCCAGGCGGCATTGAGCAAGGTCACGGGGGTGAAGTTGGCACTGGACGGCGACCTGGTGGCGCCAGGGGCGATCATGCCGGGGACGACTGAACTGGCCGCGCGCAAGCTGGGGGTGAAGCTGGGGCTGCGTAACCCGCAGATCCGAAGCCAGCTGGAGGAGGCCGACAGCCTGGCGTTCGAGGACAGCAAGCTGTACAGCGGGGTGTTCGCCCTGGCGGATGCCAAAGCCGGCAAACCGGTGCCCCGCGCAGTGTTGCCGGGCATCGAGCTGAAGAGCCCGAAGATTACCCGCAAGCTGACCACGGCCTGGTTTGCCGGGCGGGTGGATGAGCGTTATCAGCGGTGCATGAAGCGTTAGCCTGGCAGCAACCGTTCAACGGGTTTACCCGCGAATACGGTGGCGGCGGCAATGGTGATTGGCGGGTGGAGATTGGCCAGCAGGCCCGGCCCTTTCGCGGGTGAACCCGATCCTACGACGGCCTGCGCCCAACCACCGACGCGTGTCCAATGTAGGAGCGGGCTTGCCCGCGAACACGGGCGAAGCCCGTGCCATCCACCGCGTGGGCCCGTCCGATCAGCGCCCGCCCAATGCCCCAACCACCTGGTCAACGCTGGCTTTGAGCCCCGCAATCGCATCTTCAGGGTCACTCTCCACCACCACCAGCTTGGCCCCGGCCGCCTTGATCACCTCGGCCACTGCCGCTTCAGGCTGACGATGGTCCAGCACCAGCGCCACGTCCTGCGCCTTCAGGTTCTCCCCCAGCGCCTTGAGGGCCGCCGCATCCCATTCGGCCGGCAGTGGCTGCTCGACCGCATCCAGGTTCAACCCGTTGACCAGATATCCCAGCCGCTCCGACAGGCTCACCACCGTCAGGTTGTCGACTTTGGCCAACCGCGTCTGGCTGCTGGCCGAAAGCTCCAGCAATTGGCGCTTGAGCCCTGCCAGGTTGCCCTGGATCTTTGCCTTGTCGTCCGGCGCCAGGCGCTCCAGGTCATTGGCCACCACGTCGGCCATGCGCCCGAGGTTGGTCGGGTTGAGCCAGGGGTAAGCACCATAGGCATCGTCACCGTTCACCGCAATGCCCGGCAGTGCGCCATCCACCGGTCGCGCGGCATCGATCTCGACAATGCGGATATTGCTGCGTCGGGCCATCGGGTACAGCGGGTCGTCACGCCAGATCGAACGCACCCCGATCACCGCATCTGCCTGCTGGGCGGCCTTGTGCAGGCCTGCGCCACCACGCCCGCTGAAATACGACGGTTGGCGGCTGGCAGGCAGGTTGGCCGGTGCTGCCTGCTGAAGCCGCACCGCAGTGCCGTCGAGCAGGGCGCTGGCCAGGCTGTGGGTGACGGGCAGGGTCGTCAGCACTTGCGTGGCGAAAGACAGGGACGGCAGGCCGGCCAGTGCCAGCGCCAGGGTCAGGTGTTTGAAGTTCATGCCGGGTTTCCTTGCAGGCGGGGAACGAGGGCGCGGGCCAGGGCGGCCAGGGCAAAGCAGATGCCGGCGACCAGGATGATCGCGGCCCCTGACGGCACCGGCAGGTCGAAAACGATCGGCAGCAAAATACCGAGTAGGGTACTGATGGTGGCAATCAGCACCGACAGGAAGAAAAAGCCCTTGAGCGACTGACTGACCAGGCGAGCGGCGGCGGCCGGGATGACCAGCAGCGCACCGACCAGGATGGCCCCGATCACCTTCACCGCAGCCACGGTCACCAAGGTCACCAGCACCACGAACAGATAGTCCAGGGTCTTCACCGCTACCCCGCGCACAGCCGCCAGCTGCGGGTTGAAACTGGCCAGCATGATGCGGTTGTACAGTGGCAGCGCCAAGGCCAGCACCAGCGCCGCGACGATGCCCAGCACGAGCAAGTCCTGGGCGCTAACGGTCAGCACCGAGCCGAACAGCACGTTCTCGAGGATGTGCACGTTGATCTTGCCTGCCAGCATCAGCAGCAGGCTGGCGCCCAGCGCCAGCGACACCGACAGGAACACGCCAATCAGTGTGTCCGGCGACAGCCCGGTACGGTTGCGCAGGAAGTTGAGCAGGATGCCGAACAGCAGGCAGTAGCCGAACAGGCTGCCGTAAGGGCCGGTATAGGGCTCACCCAGCAGGATACCGATGGCCACGCCGGTCAGCGCCGCATGGCCGACCGCTTCGGAGAAGAAGGCAAAGCGCTTGACCACCACCAAGGTACCCAGGCCGCCCAACACCGGGCCGATCATCAGGCCGGCCAACAGGGCGTTGACCACGAAGCCGTAGGCCAGCGCCTCGGGCAAATAGCCGGCAGTGGCCCAGTCCTGGACCGTTTGGCGAAAGATTTCAAAACTCATCAGGCAAGGCTCTCGCTACGCGGGTGAACGGAGAACAGACCGAGCAGACGCTCCGGGGTTAGGGCCTGGGCAGGCGGCGCATCGAACAGCACCTGGCGGTTCAGGCCTGTTACCCGGTCCGCCAGACGCAACACGGCTTCCAGGTCGTGCTCGATCCACAGAACGGTAGTGCCGGCCTGGCGCCAGCCCTGCAATAACTGTTCGAACACCTGGATTCCGGCTTCATCGAGGGCCGACATCGGTTCGTCCAGCACCAGCAACTGCGGCTCTGGGATCAGGCCTTGGGCCAGCAGCACGCGCTGGCGCTCACCGCCGGACAGTGCACCCATGCGCCGCGTGCGCTTGTCGAGCATGCCAACCTGAACCAAGGCTGCATCAATGGCTGGCTTCACGCGCCGCGACAGGCCGAGGAAGGCCGGGCGGCGCTGGCACATGGCGGCCATGAAGTCGTCCACGGTCATGGGCAGGCCGCGGTCGAACTCCAGTGCCTGCGGCACGTAGCCAATCACTTCGCGCTCACCAGGCCAATGCAAGGTCAGCTGGCCCTGGTGTGGCATCTGCCCGAGCAGGGTCTTGATCAACGAGCTCTTGCCGCCGCCGTTGGGGCCGACGATGGCGTGCACGCTGCCTGCTGCCACGCTGAAACTGACCTGTTCGAGGATGCGCGTACGCCCCAAGGTCAGGTCGATGCCAGTGAACTCGATGCGCGGCCCGCAGGCTGTCACCCGCTTGGCGGCAGCGGTCATGCGCGGTTCTCCTGAATGGCGCGGACCACGGTGTCCAGGTTGCGCTTCATTTCCACCTCGTACTTGTCCTTGGTGTAATTGCCGTAGGAGATATGCGTCAACGGATACAGGCGTACGCCGGACTCACGCTGAATGGTTTCGACATAGGCCGACGGGAAGTCCATTTCCGAGAAGATCACCCGCACGTCCAGTGCCTTGAGCTGGTCGATGGTTTTTTTCAGCTGCGCCGGGCTGGGCTCGATGCCATGGGCCGGCTCGACGACGGCGGTCACCTCCAGACCGAAGTCGCGCACCAGGTAGTCATAGGCAGCATGGATGGTGGCGACCCGGAACGTTGCGCCAGGGGCTTCGGTGACCTTGGCCAGGGCCTCGGCACGCAGGGCGCGCAGGCGCTTGGCGTAGGCACGGGCGTTTTGCGTGTACAACTTGGCGTTGTCCGGGTCGAGCTTGCCCAGTTCACGGGCGATGTTGTTCACCTGGGCGATGGTGGTGCTGATCGACAGAAAGGTGTGCGGGTTGACCACCTTGCCGGCACCGCGCGCGGCGATGCCAGTGGCCGCCAGCAGCGGCACGTTCTGATTGGCTTCGATAGTGGCAATGTCGGGTTTTTCGCTGGTGGCGATCATGCGGTCTGCGAAATCGTCATGGCCAACACCGTTGAGCACCACCACGTCCAGCGTGCCGATGCGCTTGATGTCCTCGGCCCGCGGCTCGTAGGCGTGCGGGTTGAAGCCCGCCGGAATCAGGGGAACCACCTCGGCCTTGTCGCCGACAATATTGCTCACGTAGCTGTAGTAGGGGTGCAGGGTGATGCCGATTCGCAGCGGCTTGCTGTTATCGGCCAGGGCCATTGCCGGCAGGGCAAGGGACAGGAGCAGGGCGAGGGCGGAGCGAAACATGGGCGGGTCCTTGGGTTCAGTGACGGTGTTCGCGGGTGACCCCGGCGTCGTAGTGGCTGACCACTTGTTGCCAGCCAGCCGCGATCAGGGCGGCCTGGCCGAGGTCGTCCGGGATCACGGCGGCGCTGTCGCGGCGCAGCCAAATATCGGCTTGGCCTGTGCTGTCGGGTGGCAGGATCAGCAGCAGGCTGCCGGCCACTTCCGGGGCCTGGCTGCGGCCCAGGTAGGCGCCGGGTTCCAGCCATGACCATTGGTGGCCGCCACGGCTTTGGCTGCCGGCATCGACCACGAACGGCGGCAGGCCTTCTTCGGCCAGGGCCTTTACGCTGGGCGTGACGGCGTTTTCTTCGCGCAGGAGCTGGATCTCGTCGAAGGCTACCTGCAGGTCGGTGTACAGGCCTTGCTCGGCGGCGGTGAGGTCGCGGCGGGCGTCGATCTGGTGGCTGGCGATGGCCTGTTCGTCCTCGCGCTCACCGCGCAGCAGCACCACGCTGGCGGCGAGCACCACGATCAGCAAGCTTGCCAGCAGCACGTACAGGGTTTCGTGCCCGGCACCGGCCGGGCGAATGACGTGGGCGCGGCTCATGGCTGGGCGATATCGGCGTAGTCCACTTCCACCACGTGCCCGGGGCCAGCATCGAACAGCACGTAGAATTCGCCGTCCGGGCGTTTGAAGGTCAGCGTCGAGTCGTCGCCAAGCTTGCCGCCGACCAGCACCTGTTCGTCATAACCAATCACGTCCAGGGTCACTCCGGGGGCACCGCTGCCGTCCGAGAAACCGCCGGTGCACTTGACCTGGCCGCTGGCCAGTTCTTCGCATTCGCACATCGGGTTGTGCGCCAGCGCAGGGCCGGCGACCAGTACCAGCAAGGGCAGCGCCAGGGTGCGCATCCGGTGATTCATTTGTTTTCTCCTTGTTTCTCGAGCCATGCCACAGTGGCTGGCGATGCCTTGGCCAGGGGGATCGACGCCTGGTGCATGCTGCCGTCCCAGCCTTCCAGGGTAATCCAGATGTGCGCGTCGGGTTTGGTACGCGGCGGAATCGGCAACGAGGTGCCCATGTTGTAAGGTGCACCGAAGAAAATGGTGCCGGCGGCGCGCAGGCTTCTTGGCTTGCCGATGCGCAGGTAGGCTGCCTTGACGTTTTTTATGCAGGCCTTGCACAGCGATGCATTGAACGATTTGAAGTAGCCGGCGGGGCCGTCGGCGTGTGGCGCCTCGTCACGCAGTTCCGCAAGGTCGAGGCTGTAAGGGCCGACCTGGATGTCACTGATCACGTTGGCGCCAAGGCCGGCGTCGCCGCGGAACAGCCTGGCGTCGGCGAAGTACTTGGGCATGAAGCCCAGCGGGATCAGGATCAGCAGGATGTTCAGGTGAAAACGCCACTTCAGCCAAAGCTGCTTCAGCGGGCTGGCGGGCAGGGCCTGGGCCTGGCTCATGAATGGATCTCCACGGTGGTTTCACTGTGAGCTGCACGTGGAGCGCGCTCGCTGCGCTTGAGGGCCGCGGCGGTGGCCTGGGCGGTGCGCTTGGCCCAGATCAGCAGGCCGCTGAGCACCATCAGGGTGAGGATCAGGCCGAAGAAGAACCACACCAGCTTGATCGGCAAACCGCCAAAGTCGCCGGTGTGCAGCGGGCGCATGGACTCGGTGACGAACTCCAGGGCCGAACGGTCGCTGATCAGGAACTGGCTGTCGACATTGCGTGTGTACGGATTGACCGACGCACTCTGAAACATCAACGGGTACCAGCCCGGGCCAGACAGCATGACGTGGCTGTAGGCAGTGGCGGGGAGCGAGATGGAGGTCACTTCCAGCCCCGGGATCGCCAGACCGGCAAGGCGTGCCGCCTCATCCAGGTCGATGCGCGAGGCGGGGCTGCCATCTGGCGTTTGTGGCACTTCCTCACGGGCGATCACCGGCACGATGGGCTGGCTGGAAAGGGTGATGTGGTTGTCAGACAGGATCGCCTGGATCAGGAACCAGGTGCCGGTGATGGAAATGACCGCAATGAACCAGATTGACCACACCCCGGACAGACGGTGCAGGTCACCCCAGAAAATTCGCGAACCATGGCCGGTACGCACGGGTTTGAAAAAGCCTTTCCAGAACTTCTTGTAAACCACCAGGCCGGTGACCAGCGAGGCCAGCATCGGCAGGCCGAGCAGCGAGACCAGGTACCAGCCCCAGCTGAAACCGTTGGTGAACGGCACCAGCCACCAGCCGTGCAGGGCGCGGGTGAAGGCTTCGAAGTTGAAGTCCGGGGTCTTGCCCTGAATGGTTCCGGTGTAGGGGTTTACATACAGCGTCGGGCGGGTGCCGTCAGGCAGGGTGACATTGGCTTTCACCGCGAAGTGCGAACCATCTGGCTGGCTCAGGCGCTCCACCACCATGTCCGGCTCGGCCTTGTTCAAGGCCTCCAGTACCTGCTGAAAGCTCATGCGCTCGGTGTCCGCGTCTGGCTTGTTGGCGCGCACAGCCGGATCGGCGAGCCAGACGATTTCCTGGCTGACCACGGCGAGCATGCCGGTGAAGCAGACGATCAGGACAAAGAACCAGATCGGCAAGGCGAGCCAGCTGTGGACCAGGAACCACAGCTTGGATTTGGATTTTTTCGGTGATTGGGCCATCAGACGGTCTTCTGCTATGGGTGGTCGAGCGTGTGCCAACCAAAGAGTGCTGTACTGATAAGGACGAATGAGAATCGAAAACCTGCAGGTTAAAATGAAAGCAAATGTTTCAAAGCACAAACACCGGACTGCGCACGAGGTACCAGTCCGGCCTTGATGGCTGGTTGTAGAGAGGGGTCAGGCGCGGGTCAGTGCCACGGCTGCTTGGGGCTTTTCGTGCAACTGCTCCAGGTCCTGGTACAGCGCTCGGCCAATTTCCGCAGCGCGTGCCGGCAGGACCGAAAGCAGGGTGTCACTCAGGCCGTGGCTGTTTTCGCAGAAGCCCTGCAGGTACACCGAGGCTTGCAGGTCCGGGCTGGCCAGTACGCGGTAGTTGCGGTCGACGCTGAAGTCCTCCAGGTAATCGGCCAGCGGCGCGAGCAATTCACGGTGCGAGCGGCGCTCGTAACCGGTGGCGAGGATAACGGCATCGTAGCGGTGGGTTTGCTGCTGGCCGGTGGCGAGGTCGCGCAGGGTCAGTTCCAGGCCTTCGCGGGTGGCCACCACCGCTTCCACCTGGCGCCGGCACAGCACGTTGTGGCGGTGCTGATGGGCAACCTTCTGCCGGTAGAGGATGCCGTAGATGCGCTCGATCAGGTTGAGGTCGACCACCGAGTAGTTGGTGTTGTGGTATTCGCCCAGCAGTTTGCTGCGCTGGTCGGCCGGTTCGTTGTAGACCAGGTCGGTATAGTCGGGCGAGAAGATCTCATTGACGAAGGGGCTGTCGTCGGCGGGCTTGAGGGCCGAGCCGCGCAGAATCATGTCGACCTTGACTGACGGATAGCTGTCGTTGAGGTCGATGAACGCCTCGGCGGCGCTCTGGCCTGAGCCGATCACGGCAATGCGCATGGGTTTGCCAGCCGTGCACGGCAGTTTGGTCAGGCTGCTCAGGTACTGCGAGTGGTGGAAGACTCGCGGGTCGTCCTTGAAGGCGCCGAAGTTTTCCGGGATTTTCGGCGTGCCACCGCTGCCCACCACCACTGAGCGGGTGGCGCGGCTGTATTCGCGGCCTTGTTTGTCACGCGTGATCACGCACAGGTGTTGGACCCGGCCTGCATGCATGTGCGGTTCGATGCGCAACACTTCCTGCCCATACACCGCCTGGGAGGCGAAATGCTCGGCGGCCCAGCGCAGGTAGTCGTTGTACTCCAGGCGGCAGGGGTAAAAGGTGCCGAGGTTGATGAAGTCGGCCAGGCGCTGCTTCTGGTGCAGGTAGTTGACGAAGCTGTAAGGGCTGGTTGGGGTGCGCAGCGACACCAGGTCCTTGAGGAACGAGATCTGCAACTCGCTCTGGGTAGCCAAGGTCTCGCCGTGCCAGTGGTAGTCTTGCTGCTTGTCGATGAACAGTGCGTCGAGTGCATGGCCCCGGGATTCGGCGAGTTCTTCCAGGGCGATGGCCAAGGCCAGGTTGGAGGGGCCGAAGCCCACGCCGATCATGTCTTTGATGGTTTCCTGCTGTGAAGACTGGCTCATGGCTGCGATTCCCTGAATGGTCGAATATGGACGCCCGCCGGGGCTCCGGCTCCTGCGCAAGTACATGAGTTGGAACGAGCCAGCCGAGGGGGAATTTAAGCGGGCTAAAGAACAGCGTGAGGCGGCCGATGTGTTGGTTACGGCAAGGACCAATTTTTCAGGCAGGGAATCGACATGAGCGGTATCACGGCAAGCAACCTGATGATCAATGGTGTTTCAGCGCAGACGCTGAGCGCGAACGCAGCAACCGAGCGTGAGCAGGCGAAACAGGCCGGTGAGGCGGTTGGGCCCTTGAGCATCAGCAGTGACAGCATGAAGGTGTCGGCGGGTAGCCCGGCGCAATCCACCGACACAGAAGGCAGTGGCGAGTCGGAGGCTGTGAGCGAGCTGCGTCAATTGATCAAGGATCTGCAGAAGCAATTGGCAGAGGAACAGAAACAGTTGGCTGCATTGCAGAACAGCAAGATGGACGAGGCTGCGAAAGCAGCAGCGGTTGGTGCCAAGCAGGCGAGCATTGCTACCCTCAATGGGCAGATCATGGCGGCCACGGCGCAGTTGCTGGAACTGTTGCAGCAAGAGGGCGGCAGCAGTGCGGGCGGTATGGTCAGCGCTACGGCCTGACTGGACATGCACAGGCCGCTGTAGGAGCGGGTTTACCCGCGAATGGGCCGGCCCTGCTGGCCAGTTTCCACCTGCCGTTCACCGTTGCCGCCGCGACCGTATTCGCTACGCCTATCGAGGGTGGACACACATTGGTGATCGGGCGCAGGCCGTCGTAGGCGCGGTTTTACCCGCGAACACGGGCGAAGCCCGTGCTATCCACCGCGTTGTCTGTTTCGCGAACAAGCCCGCACGTTCCAGGATATGGCGGTCATTCGGCCGCCAACCGCCCCTTGTTCTGCCGGTCGGCCTTGTACTGCATGGCCACTGCCGGTGCCGGTTTGGCGGCACCGGTTTCCAGCCATTGACGCATGCGGCTGGCATCGGCGAAGTGGGTGTACTTGCCGAAGGCATCGAGAATGACCATGGCCACCGGGCGGTTATCCATGCGGGTCAGCAATACCAGACAGTGCCCGGCCTCGTTGGTGAAGCCGGTCTTGGTCAGCTTGATATCCCAGTTGCTTTTGTTCACCAGGTGGTCGGTGTTACGGAAGCCCAGGGTGTAGTTGGGCTTGCGGAAGGCGACGGTCTTTTCGCGGGTGGTCGACAGCTCGCTCAGCATGGGGTACTTGCGCGAGGCCATCAGCAGCTTGGCCAGGTCGCGGGCAGTGGATACGTTCTGCGTCGACAGGCCGGTCGGCTCAACATAGCGGGTGTGGGCCATTCCCAGGCTGCGGGCTTTGGCATTCATTGCCTTGATGAACGCCGGATAGCCGCCGGGGTAGGCGTTGGCCAGGCTATTGGCCGCACGGTTCTCCGACGACATCAGGGTAATCAGCAGGGTTTCGCGGCGGTCCAGCTGGCTGCCCAGGCGCACGCGCGAGTACACGCCTTTCATTTCCGGGTTGTTGGCAATGGTCATGGTGAGCATTTCATCCATGGGCAGCTTGGCATCCAGCACCACCATCGCCGTCATCAGTTTGGTCACCGAAGCGATCGGCACCACGCGGTCGGCATGGCTTGAATACAGCTCCTGGTTGCTGTTCAGGTCGATCAGCAGAGCGCTGCCTGAAGCCAGATGCAGTTTGGAGGGGTCACGTTGAACCTGGGCCGGGGGTTGTGCAGCAGCAGTCGACGGAAGGGTCGCGGTACCTGTGAGCAACAGCAGCAGGCTGAGGATGGACAGGGATGTTTTCACGTTGAGGCTCACTAAAAGTTGGTATGTCGTTGGCTGTGCAAGGGTTTTCCCCCTAAAACCGATGCATTTTGGAGTATGGCTGAATTGCTGTCGAATGCCTTATGCCTAAAGGGCGCAAAGTGAACGATATTTAATCCTGTACCCATTACGTTCTTTTCCAGCTTCGCCAGTTCCGTCCAATCGTTGGCAGAATTCAACCACTTGGCGTAGGTCGAGAGAAGCACCTGCACCGAGCGCCCAAGCTGCCAAGCAGTGAACGCTGGATGTGTGGTGACGAGCCAGAAGGTTGGAAGATGAATGGCGACTCCGTCGAGACGCGGCGCTTCTGCTTCGAGCGGTATTGGGTCGGTTAGCGCCTCTGGATTGGGTTGACCATCCTTGTCCTACCTCACATGGAGGACAAGCCATGAACGCCATTACGACCAGCAGCCATCAGCCTTGGAACAAAGGAAAATTGGTCGGGCAGAAAGCTCCGCTCCGACTGAAAGATATCTGGGCCATTCGGGTAAGGCTCCAAATCGCGGAGGAAACTCGTGATTTAGCCCTTTTCGATCTGGCCATCGATAGCAAGCTACGAGCCTGCGATCTGACCAAGCTTCGCGTACGCGACGTTGCTCATGGGGAGCACGTGTCATCTCGGGCGATAGTGATGCAGCAGAAAACCCAACGTCCCGTACAGTTTGAAATTACAGAGCAAACGCGGCTGGCCCTACAGGGCTGGATACATCAAGCCCAACTCCACAGCGAGGATTGTCTTTTCCCAAGCCGGCTACACGCCTCAGTGCATCTCTCCACCCGGCAGTACGCCCGAATCGTCAAAGCGTGGATAAAGTCTATTGGGCTAGATCCTGCTATGTACGGCACCCACACGATGAGACGTACAAAGGCATCGCTGATCTATCGCAGGACAAAGAACTTGAGAGCAGTTCAGCTCCTGCTCGGCCATACAAAGCTTGAAAGCACAGTGCGATACCTGGGCATTGAATTCGATGACGCATTGGAGATGGCAGAGCAGACGGAGGTCTGACAGCGTCCAGCGACGGTCGAGGAATGACCGTCGCGATTCGACCCAGAGTGTGTAAAAACGCCCGGACAAACCCTTGCTATGATTTCTGAGAATTTCATCGCAAGGGTCGCCTATGAAACGGTTTATTCAGGGTGAACACCGAGGCCAAAGCACCTTACTGCCTGAAAGCCTCGACGACTACGTCAGTGATACCAATCCGGTGCGCGTGGTCGATGTCTTCGTCGATGAACTCGACCTCACAACGCTAGGGTTTGATGGCGCCATTCCCGCCGACACTGGACGACCTGCCTACCATCCCGCTGTCCTGTTGAAGATCTATATCTACGGTTATCTGAACCGCATCCAATCGAGCCGACGCCTTGAGCGAGAAGCCCAACGTAACGTCGAACTGATGTGGCTAACCGGGCGGCTCATGCCCGACTTCAAAACCATCGCGAACTTCCGAAAAGACAACAGCAAGGCCATTCATGGGGTCTGCCGACAGTTCGTTGTGCTGTGCCAGCAGCTTGGACTTTTTGGAGAAAACCTGGTTGCCATCGACGGCAGTAAATTCAAGGCAGTGAATAATCGTGACCGAAATTTCACCAGCGCCAAACTCAAGCGGCGGATGGAAGAGATTGAGTCGAGCATCAGCCGTTACCTGGCTGCACTTGATGCGGCTGATAGGCAAGTGCCAACTGCCTCCGAACCAGACGGCGCACGCCTCGCAGAGAAAATCGAGAAGCTGAAAGCTCAAATGAAGGAGCTTCAGCTGATCGAATCTCAGCTTAACGATTCGCCTGATAAGCAGGTCTCGCTGACCGATCCAGATGCCCGTTCGATGATGACGCGCGGAAGTGGAATCGTCGGCTACAACGTGCAGACAGCAGTCGATACCCAGCATCACTTGATCGTCGCCCACGAGGTTACGAACGTCGGCTCTGACCGCGACCAACTCAGCTCCATGGCGAAGCTCGCGCGTGAAGCCATCGGCTCAGAAACGTTATCGGTCGTGGCTGATCGGGGCTACTTCAAAGGTGAAGAAATCCTGGCCTGTCACAACGCCAATATCAGCGCCTACGTGCCAAAGCCGATGACCTCAAGCGCCAAGGCAGAGGGTCGTTTCAATAAAGATGCCTTCGTTTATGACGCGACAAAAAACCAGTACACCTGCCCAGCTGGGGAGGTACTGATTTGGCGTTTCTCCAGCATCGAAAAAGGCATGAATATGCACTGTTACTGGAGTTCGAGCTGCCAGAAATGTGCGCTGAAACCGCAGTGCACGCCCAGCACAAATCGCCGAGTCAGGCGCTGGGAGCATGAAGCGGTGCTGGAGCAAATGCAGCGCCGACTAGACCAAGCCCCGGACATGATGCGAGTGCGAAAAAGGACTGTTGAGCATCCCTTCGGGACGCTCAAACAATGGATGGGATCTACGCACTTCCTAACTCGCAAGCTGGTTGGCGTCAGCGCGGAGATGAGCCTTAACGTGCTCGCCTACAATATGAAGCGAGTTATGAAAATCGTCGGCACGGAAGGTTTGATGAAAGCAATGACGGCCTAAAAGGCCCAGCTTTTGCCGCTGTAAAAGCCACTGAAACACGCCCTGAAGGCCAAGGAGCGTTACCGGTGCGGATCTTGGCGAACGCTTGGAATATCGCAACGACCAGAAGCCATGGGCTAACTCACCAGCAACTTGAAAGTGTTTTTACACACTCTGGACCGACTTCTGCCTTTGGCCACCGGCAGCTATGGGTCGACAGCGGACTGTGGGAGGTGGGTGTAGCTGACGACCCAGGACGGATCTTGGTTGGCTGAACGCCTGGATGGGGGAATAAAGCTGTCTAAAACCGCCCGAAAGCGTCTCGGTTTTATTGGGCCAAAGTCGCTGAAACTGGCTGAACCCTATTAGACAGGCCAGATGCTCAGGCCGCTTGCGGTGCGGTCTGAGGCTAGATTCCCACGCTACTGCTGCATTGCCGGGATGTGCTGGATGGACGTACAGCCGGCGCGTACCAATTTTTGTACCAATAGTGGGATGCAGTTCAGCGAAAGGTCCCGGTATTGAGGTTCTCGCCTGTGTCCGGTGATCTGATATAAAACCTTTCTGGACAGGGTAAGCGCACACTTGATGTAGCTCAGAGCTTCTGAGCATTGAGAGGTGCGTATGACCATAGATAGGGATGGAATGGATTGTGATCAGCAGGTTAGCAGGCCGGCTGAAAACAATGGTCCGCCAGGCGGTCAAGACTCGGAAGGTAAAAGGGAGCAGCCCGAGGAACGCGACGATTCCGCACATAATCGGCCCTTTCGAGGCAGGCAGAGATCAGGCCCGCCGGACCCATCGCGGGCATCCAATGCCGAGCGTTATAGTTATCACAAGCGCCCACTGGAGTAACTGCCAGTACAGTGTGTAAAGGCTGGCGGAAGTACTGTTCAGCCCAGCTGATAGAAGCCCAGCCCCGCGCTGGGCTTTTTGCATTCATGAGACGCCATGAGGGCTTGTGATAGCAGGGCTGGGCATCGACGTTCAGCGGTGGATAAGCGAGAGCTCGCTGATGATGCAGATCGAGCCGTCCTCGGCGGGCGTTGCGTCGGTGTAGTCGACCTGGTTGTAAACCCCGCCGTGGAACTCGAACAGGTACGAAGCCCAGGTACTGTCGAGCTGCAAATCGCCCGACGAGGCGGATACCCCGTTGCATTCGGCCGTCACGGTTACCACGCCTTCAGACGTCGTGTGAATGCTGATGTGGAACGTCGCACCCAGTGGCACCCCCTTCAGGACTGTGGAATTCACCGGGTCGGTCTGGTTGAAGGTGCGTCGAAACCCCAGTGTGATGTTGCCCTTGTTCCAGAACACCTTTACTGGCGGGCCGTCATCCCCGCGTACGTGCATCTGGGCGATGACCACCTTCTGCGCCGAGTTAACCTTGGTCAGCGTCATGGTTTGCCGATTCCAGTGATCCTGGGCGCTGGCCAGCGTCCAGTCTTGCGTTTCTGTCCATTCGCAGCGTGTCCTGTGGGTGCTTTTGCTCGAAGCACCTTTGGTTGGGGCTGAGAACTGGATCGAGCCATCGCTGAGCACTGTCACGATGCTGGGAAAGCGGGCAATCGCTTCAGCACCGTTCAGCTCCAGAGCAACGGGGTTGGTTGAGGAGACGGCTACCGGCGTGGCGATGGTGAGGTGGCTGATATCTACGGCCATGGGGAACTCCTGGCGAAAAGGTTTGAGTGGCATAGCCGCCGTACAAGCGACGGCCGAACACAAAGTTAGCCTCAGGCTAAAGATCGGTCAATAGCTGATGGCTAAATTAATTTCGCTTCACGGGAAATTACCTACAGGCGAAATTTTTCGCAGTGGGGGGCTTTACGCAGGATTTGACGGTGAGCTAAGCTTTCGCCGAGTGCTGTACGAATATACAGCTATCAGGATGAGAATATGGCAAGCCACATAAAGTCGGAACCTCAACAGCGCCAGGAAATGACCGGAATAGAGCGGCTTAGCCTGCGGGTATCGTCAATGATCAACCACCCGCTCGCACAGACGCAGCGCTGGGTAGTGGTGCACCGTCTGGATACCGACGGTGAAGCGGAATGGGAGGAGGTGATGGGCCAACTGCTGGAAACGCCAGAGTTGCAGCTGACGTTCAATGATGACGCTAGCGTGACGGTGCGATGGGCGCGCAGTAGCGTGGAAGAGCGTGATGATTTTATCGTCGAACGCGACTGCGAGGCGCAGGTCGAGGAGGCTGCACCGTTCTGAGCTTCAGCAAAAGCCCGCCGGTCAGGGCGGGCTTCGGTTTATACAAGGTGGGCATTCCACACCAGCAGGACCCTGGCCTGTATGTAGGTCTCTTCCCGACGAATCATGCGGTCTTTGTGCCGCGAGTTGTCGGAGATCATCTCGAAGTGGTCCTCGTCTGCGATCTGTAGCCGCTTGATGTAGATGTGGTCGCCCCAGGAAAAGAAGTAGATGCCATCGCCGACGAACTCTCGGATGCTGACGTCGACGATCAGCGGGTCGCGGTGCCTGATGGTCGGCTCCATCGACTGGCCCCAGCCGGTCACCATCTTCAGGTGATGGTGCTCGCTGAACGTCACGCCCAGTTCGCGCAGGTGGCTGGGGCTGACGCGAACGTCCTTGAACATCTCGGGGTAGTCGTGGGGGATCTGGCCGCCGCCCATGGCTGCCCGCACGTCATAGTGGGCAATCCACACTTCGTCACCGACCAGGCCGGGGCGCAGCGGCTCGGCTTCCAGCAGCGTGGCATCTGCAGGCTCTTGCGCCGCAGCCAGCAGCCTTTGCCGGGTTTCTTCAGCGATACCTTTGCCGCTTCGGGCAAGCATCTGTTTGACCAGGTCGGCTGCAGAGAGCTTGTTGTCACCTGGCTCGACAGCCGCTTGTGCGTGTTCGCCTGGCGACAGCGCGTCGAACCAGCCCCGTGGCAAACCTTCGATGCCCTCGATGCGGCGGGCCACGTCATCGCCCAGGTTTTTCACGGTCTTGTCGGAAAGGATCTGGCTAAGGTGTGCAGGCGCCATCCCCCAGCGCTCTGCGCAGGTGCCCTTTCTCTGGCTGCCGATTAGCTTCACCAGGTTGTGCTTGCGAATTTGGTAGATGTCCATGGGGTGAAGCATGCCAGTGTTTAGCTTGCTGCTAAATGTGCGCATGGCTAAATCTGCTCTTGTGGTGTTGTTAGCTGTAGGCTAAATTAAGCGCGCAAACAAGGAAAGCTAGCGAGACATTTTTCTCCAGGGCTGATCACATTATCATCTGTAATGAGGTTCACATGGATCCGACCGACCTCGGCCCGGGCACCGTCACTTGGCTGGGCGGTACGGGGACTGCACTGCTGGGAGCGTTTCTGTGGCTGCGTAAATGGTTGTCGAGGGATGCAGTCGACCGCGCGATGGACAACGCTGAAATTGCCGTCATCCGCCACCTGACAGAGCTGCTGGACATCGAACGGGATGCCCGAAGGGAGGCGCAGGCAAAAGCTGAACTGCTCGCCAAGGAACGAAACGAGCTGGTGATGACCGTAGGCCAGCTGCAAGGCAAGGTCATGGTGCTGACCAGCAAGCTGGGCAGTAGCGGCCAAACATGAGGAGGCAGCCCGGGCGATCCGTGAAGAAAAAAAGCCCGCCAAATTGGCGGGCGACAAGGGCGTAGGGAGCAACGCACAACAAATTCGGTTCAGGCAGCCAAAGTACCTGGTTGCAATTGTTCGGCCAGTGCCTGGGCTGAAGCGAGCGTCGGCATCGGGCCGCTCACGGCTTCACCGTTGCGAACCAGGTACCAGCACGCCAGCAGGCCCTGCTCACGCAGTGAGGCGGGAACGGCGCTACCGACAACGGACATGATCTGGATAGTGGCCATGGGGACCTCCTGTGAAACATGGCTCTACCATACGCAGCAGCCGGGATTGTTTGAAATCAACTTCCTCGATAGTGATCATTGCTCCTATCAACCATTACCAGCGCGGTGGCCCGTAGTACACCGGTGGCGGCCCATAATAGGTGCGGTAGCCCGGTGGCGGTGGGGGTGGTGCGTAGTAGGGCTGGTAGTACACCGGCTGTGGTGGCGGTTGTACGTACACCGGCGGCGGCGCGTAATAGACCGGCTGGCGTTCGACATACACTGTGCGGTCATGGCCGCCATAAACCGTCGCCCCAACCACGGCGCCGACCACAGCCGCACCCAGCAGTGGACCCGGCCCGTACCAACCACCGTGCGCATGGCCGCCATAGCCGCCGTGCGCTGCTGCAGGCCCGCTGATGGCCAGGGCACCGACCAGCAGGACGATTCCGGGAATGAGACGGTTCATAAAACAACCTCGCAGGAAAACCCCACGTCCGGGGCCCTGTTACTATGACTCCGGTCTCTGTCAGCTGAGCACAGGGGAACGGTAAAGGTTGTGTAAGGGGCGACCAGTGGTTGACTCTGTTACGCTGAATAAACGTTTCAGTTATGACCAAGGAGCCTGCTATGCCGACAACTCCAAGCCGGGACACCGTGCTTTGCATCTCTCTGGCCGGTCGCCCCGGCACCTTCGGCGTGCGCTTTCACAACCACCTGTACCAGCAGTTGGGCCTGGACTTCTACTATAAGGCCATGCGCACCGATGACCTGCCGGCGGCGGTGGCAGGGATCCGCGCCTTGGGTATTCGCGGCTGCGGGGTGTCGATGCCGTACAAGGAAGCCTGCATGGCCTTGGTCGACGAAATCGATCCTTCGGCGGCGGCCATCGACTCGGTCAATACCCTGGTCAATTGCAATGGCCACCTGAAGGCCTACAACACCGATTACCTGGCCGTGCGCCAATTGCTGGTTCAGCATCAGGTCGATCCGTGCACTGCCTTTGCCCTGCGAGGCAGTGGGGGCATGGCCAAGGCCGTGGCCAGCGCCTTGCGCGATGCCGGGTTTGCCGAAGGCATCATCGTTGCACGCAACGAGCAGGCCGGGCGTCAGTTGGCGGATGTCTGTGGTTATCGCTGGGTGCCAGAGCCAGGCGACCTCTGCCCGCCGATGCTGGTGAACGTGACGCCGATCGGTATGGCAGGCGGGCAGGAGGCAGAAGAGCTGGCGTTTCCCGAGCACGCCATCGCGGCGGCGGAGCGGGTGTTCGATGTGGTGGCAATGCCGGCGCAGACGCCGTTGATTCTCCGGGCTCAGGCGTTGGGCAAGCCGGTGATCACTGGGCTGGAGGTCATTGCGCTGCAGGCGCTGGAACAGTTCGTGTTATACACCGGGGTAAGGCCGACGCAGGCGCAGGTGGATGCGGCGGTGGCATACGCGCGGGCTAGCTAGTTAATGCCACCCCCTTCACAGCTTCGGCGGCGAAGGGGGTACAGGCGAAACCCGGATCAGAACACCTCGTGCCCGTTATCCAGCTGTTTGTCGACCAGTGCCCGACCATGGGCCAGCGACACACGCTGCGCATTCTCAAGGTCGGAGAAGAACTGCATGGGCATCGACATGCGCTTGCTGGTGTGCCCGTCAGGTGCCGTGATCAGGCAGCCGGCGGCATAGGGCAGGGGGGAGTCGGGATGGGGCATCACGCTGGCAGTGATGGTGTGCTCGCGGTATTCACAGTGAAGAGATTGCATCGTCCTTACCTCGCTGTGGCATGTGAAGCAGTTACCTTCATATACCACAGCAAGAGGCCGGGAGTTCCCGGCCCGACGAGCGCGCCGCGACGAACGCTTAGCCTTCGAGCTCGGTTGGCTGGATCACTTCGACCCAATAACCGTCCGGGTCCTTGACGAAGGCCAGGTGGTTCATGCGGCCGTCCTGCAGGCGTTTCTGGAACGGTACTTCCAGTTCCTCGAAGCGCGCGCAAGCGGCGCGTACGTCGGGTACCGAAATGCAGATGTGGCCAAAGCCGCGCGGGTCGGTGTTGCCATTGTGGTAGGCAAACTCGGCATCGTTTTCGGTGCCATGGTTGTGGGTCAGCTCCAGCACGCCGGGGATCGCCTTCATCCACTGGTGGCGGGCGGTGTCATCAGCGGGGATCTGGGCAGGGTCGACCAGGGCCAGGAAGTACAGGCTGAAAGCGGCTTCAGGGAAGTCACGCTTGTCCACCAGGCGGAAGCCCAGCACGCGGGTGTAGAAGTCCAGGGACTTCTCGATGTCCTTGACCCGCAGCATGGTGTGGTTGAAGACGAACTGGGCGGTGGCGGCGTCAGGTTGCGCGGTGACGCCAGGCAGGGTTTGCAGATCGTGCAGGCTCATGGGAACTCCTGAGACGGGGCCGGGCGCAGGGCGCCGGCAAAACAGACAGGCTGGCCATGATACGGCAGTGCGCCGATTGCGCAAATGAAAGCGCCCTGCAAAGGCAGGGCGCTGAAATTAGAGGCCCGCATGTGCGGGCGCGTGATGGGGTCGCTAATCCTTTAGCTGTTTCGATACTGAGCCAGTCCTTGTGAAAAAAGCGTGAAGCCTTTGTGGGCATTTCATCAGCGTACCCAGCTGTCTACCGTGGCGGCCCCATATTGTTCTTTCCAGGCCTTGAGGCCGCGGTGGTTGCCGCCTTTGGTCTCGATGCGTTCGCCGGTGTGCGGGTTCTGATAGACCTTGACCACCCGTGGGCGGCGTTGTTGCTTGGGGGGGGGGCTGGAAGCGCGGGCCACAGCCTTCGGGTCGAGGATGGCGATGATATCGCGCAGGCTCTTGTCATAGCTTTTCATCAGGCCGACTAGTTTCTGCTCGAATTCGATTTCGCGTTTGAGGCCGGCATCCTTTTTCAACGCTTCCAGTTGCGCCATCTGTTCCTGGAGCGCTTTTTCGGCAGCACGAAACTCTGCAAGTCTGGACACTGTAATCACTCCTGTACGTCGGTCGTGGCAGGGCGTGACGAACATTGAAGAAGAGTAAAAACGCCGGCCACGCAGGTGGGTTCCACTGTTCGCTGATATCGAGTGTAGTCATTCATGTCTACTGGGTAAACTGCTAACTTTTTGCAAGTAAGCCGGGAACTTTCCTAGTTTTGCGTGCGCTATTTTGCGGTTTTTCTGCGGTTGCGCGACAGGGGGGCTAGACCATGGTCCAATGGCCCGCGCCAGAGCCTTTGCGCGATCATTTCAGATGATGGCCGACTCATGTTCGGACCTGCCGCAGTGCCGTGGCCAACCCGTGCCACAGGTTGTTAACTCGTCTTCATTCTGGATGTTTCCTCGCATGTTTTCCCCTTTCCCCCTCGCCCCCGGGCGCCGTGTAACCGGCCTGGTTCTATTGTGCGCCGGTGTCAACGCCCAGGCTGCCGGGTTTCTTGAAGACGGCAGTGCCAAGATCGAAGCACGCAATGTCTATTTCAACCGGGACTTCCGGGACGGTTACAGCAGTTCCAGCCAGGGCGCATCCAAGCGCGAAGAGTGGGCACAAGGCTTCATCCTCAATGTGCAATCGGGTTATACGCAAGGCCCGGTAGGTGTTGGTGTGGATGCGCTGGGCATGTTCGGCTTCAAACTGGACTCCAGCCCGGCCGACAGTAACAGTGGATTGCTGCCCTCGTCTGGCCACGACCCCCGGCACTCGGCCGACCAGTATGCGAAGATCGGCCTGGCGGCCAAGGTCAAGGTCTCCAATACCGTACTCAAGTACGGCTCAATGATGCCGGATGTGCCGTTGCTCAAGTACAACGATGGCCGTCTGCTGCCGACCCTGTTCCAGGGTGCCATGCTCACCTCTGAAGAACTGCACGACCTGAAGTTCACCCTGGCTCGCCTGGACAACTACACCGCTCGGGATTCCACCGATCGCCAGGACATCCGCGTGCACTGCAAAAACAAGCGTTATGCCTGCGATACCGAAGCCGACCACTTCGACCTGGCCGGTGTCGACTACCGTTTCAACGAGCGTTTCAGCGCCCAGTACCAAGTGGCCAAACTGGAGAATATCTACCGTCAGCACTTCCTCGGCCTGGTGGCCAGTCAGCCGCTGCCGGTGGGCAGCCTGTCGGCTGACATGCGCCTGATCAAGAGTGATGACATCGGCAATGCCCGTGCCGGTGAAATCGACCATCGCGCCTTCAGC
The DNA here is from genome assembly GCF_020911845.1 of Pseudomonas sp. CIP-10. Taxonomy (NCBI): domain Bacteria; kingdom Pseudomonadati; phylum Pseudomonadota; class Gammaproteobacteria; order Pseudomonadales; family Pseudomonadaceae; genus Pseudomonas; species Pseudomonas sp. CIP-10. Next base: position 2,262,383 of record NZ_CP087160.1, read on the forward strand.
GGCATGCTTGGCTACAGCCTCGGTGGCCACAAGCTCAGCGCCGGCTGGCAGCGCATGTATGGCAGCAGCGCCATGCCGTACCTGGATGGTAGCAACCCGTACCTGGTCAACTACGCCCAGGTCAATGATTTCGCCGCTGCACAGGAGCGCTCCTGGCAAGTGCGCTATGACTACGACTTCAAGGCGTTGGGTGTACCCGGCCTGACCTTCTTCACCCGTTATATCAACGGCGACAATATCAAGGTGCCGGGCAGCGGTGCCGAAGGCAAGGAGTGGGAACGCGACACCGAGTTCAAATACCAGGTGCAAAGTGGCTCTTTCAAGGATGTCAGCGTACGCCTGCGTAATTCCACTTACCGCAGCAACTATGAACAGTGGGCGCGTGACATGGATGAGACGCGGGTCATTGTCAGCTACAACTTCTCGATCTTCTAAGCGGCTGCTTTGCCAAATACCGGTAGCCGCCTGACAATGGTGGCGGGTTCCCGCAAAGGGCAGGGCAATGAAAGACCTGTTGTTGATCGGCATCGGCGCGGGTGACCCGCGCCAGGTCACCTATGAAGCAGTCGATGCGCTGCGTAGCGCTAGCGTGTTCTTCGTGCTCGACAAGGGCGACGACAAAGATGAACTGGTACGCCTGCGCAAGGCCATTCTGCAGCGCTACCGCCCCGAAGGTGGCTATCGCCTGGTGCCGGTGGTCGACCCTTTGCGCGATGGGCAGGCGGATGACTACCTGGGCGCGGTGCAGCACTGGCACCGGCAGCGTGCTGCGCTGTATGCGCGCCTGATCGAGGAGGAAATTGGCGACGGGGAAACGGGGGCCTTCCTGCTGTGGGGCGAGCCCACCCTGTACGACAGCACCCTGCGCATTCTCGACCTGGTCCGCGAACAGGGCGTGACGTTGCGCTTGCAGGTCATCCCTGGCATCAGCAGTGTGCAGGCGCTGGCGGCGCGGCACCAGGTGCCGCTCAACCGCATCGGCGAGCCCCTGACCGTGCTGCCGGGGCGACGCCTGGCCGGGCAGGGGGCTATCGACAACGTGGTGGTGATGCTCGACGGGCAGTGCGTCTTTGCCGGGCTCAATGACCCGGCGCTGACCATCTATTGGGGCGCGTACCTGGGGACCGAGGATGAAGTGCTGATCGCCGGGCCGTTGCAGGCGGTGAAGGCACGGATACTGGAAGTGCGCGAGCGGGAGCGGGCGCGCAAAGGGTGGATCATGGATACCTATCTGCTGCGCAGAGAGCTGTGAGGTGGGTTGCCTGTGTCGGCCTCTTCGCGGGCAGGCCCGCTCCGGCAAGCGAAACAGGCAACGCCGTGCTCAAGGGTTACCCAGAATGCCCACCACCGTGTCCCGCAACTGATCGATGCTGAACGGCTTGCCGATCAGGTGCATGCCCTCCGGTACCGTGAGGCTGTCGGCGTAGCCGCTGGCGAACAGCACCGGTAATAGCGGCCGCAGTTCGCGCGCTTTGCCCGCCAGCACCTCACCTCGCATGTCCGGCAGCCCCACATCGGTCATCATCAGTGCCAGCGCCTGGCTTGGGTCTTCAAGTACACGCAGGGCGGCTGCGGCGTCTTCTGCCTCGATGACCTTGTAGCCCAACTCGTCGAGCACTTCGACCGTCAGCATACGTACGATGTCGTCGTCTTCGACTACCAGAAGGTGCATGGTTCAAATCCTGTACAAATGAGTGTCTTTAATCTGTGCACCGCGCGGCATCAGAAGTTCCCGAGGATACCGCTCCATGCAAATAGATGGAACGATTGCCGAATGCAACCTTCAAATACTGGCTAAATGCCCTGCCAGACCCGTGAAAGCTGGTTAGACTCGCTTATCAGGACAGCGCAGTGGCAGATAACAATAACGACTGATCGGCCACTCTTTTCAATGGACTTTTCTAGCTCGGGCGTTTTCTCATGATTCAAGCAGCCTCGATGGACCAGCGAAGCTTTCGCAAGCTGTTGAGCCGTAACATCGGCCTCCCCCTGGGGGTTGGCCTGCTCGGGGCCGTGGCCTTCGTCGCGGTGATCAACTACCTGCTTTCGGCCATGCAGTGGGTCGAGCACACCGACCGGGTGATCGGCAACGCCAACGAAACGGTCAAGCTCTCGATCGACATGGAAACGGGCATGCGCGGCTTCCTGATCACGGGCGACGAGCGCTTCCTTGACCCTTACGAGGTGGCCAAGCCACGCATTCTCGGCAGCCTGCAAAGCCTGCGCAGCATGGTCGAGGACAACCCGCAGCAGGTTGACCGTATTGACCGGCTGATGGCCTTGCAGCGGGCCTGGAACGACTTCGGTAACGAGATGATCAGCCTGCGCCGCAGCCAGGGCGATTACCAGGCCTCGATCGGCAATGGCCGGGGCAAGCGCATCACCGATGAAATCCGCAAGGAGTTCGATGACCTGATCATTACCGAACAACAACTGCGCATGGCCCGTAACGAAAAAGTCAGTGCCGTCACCGTGACGGCGATTTCGGCTTTCGTGCTGTTCATTGTCGGCCTAAGTGCATTGCTGGCCTACCTGGGCCGTCGTGACCTGCTGGCACTTTCGGCCAACTACGCTGAAAACCTGCAAGCCCAGCAACGCTCGGCGCAGCGCCTGGAGCACCAGGCCTGGCTACGCAACGGCCAGACCCAGCTGGCGCAGCAGGTGCTCGGGCAACTGACCTTGCCCATGCTTGGCGAGAACATCCTGCGCTTCTTTGCCTCTTATCTGGGCAGCGTGGTGGGCGCCGTGTACGTGCGCGACGAGCATGGCCGGCTGGTGCGTGTGGCCTGTTATGGCCTGAGTACCGAAGCGCAGGCCCGCGAGCAGGTTGAGTCGGACCACCATGGCCTGTTGGCCCAGGCGGTCCGCGAAGGCCGCTTGCTGCGCCTGGAGGAACTGCCCGAAGACTACTACCGCCTCAGTTCCGGCCTGGGCAGTGGCTTGCCGCGCAGTGCATTGCTGATGCCGGCGACCGAAGACGGACAGATCAACGGGGTGATCGAGCTGGGTTTCCTGCGCCCTTTGCAAGAACGGGATGAAGAGCTGCTGGAGCGGGTCGGCGGCAACCTGGGCATGTCGATCGAGAGCGCCCGTTATCGCCAGCGCCTGCAGGAGGTGCTGGCCGAAACCCAGCAACTCAATGAAGAGCTGCAGGTGCAGCAGGAAGAACTCAAGACTGCCAACGAAGAGCTCGAAGAGCAGTCACGGGTGCTCAAGGAGTCTCAAGCCCATCTGGAAACCCAACAGGCCGAACTCGAGCAGACCAACGAGCAGTTGTCGGAACGCACCGATGCGCTGGACCGCAAGAACGATGAGCTGAGCCAGGCGCAGCTGGAGCTGCAGGCCCGTGCCGACGACCTGCAGCGATCGAGCAAGTACAAGTCCGAATTCCTCGCCAACATGTCCCATGAGCTGCGCACGCCGCTCAACAGCTCGCTGATCCTGGCCAAGTTGTTGGCTGAGAACGGTGAAGGCAACCTCAGTGAGGAGCAGGTCAAGTTCGCCGAATCCATCTACTCGGCCGGTAACGATCTGCTCAACCTGATCAACGACATTCTCGATATCGCCAAGGTCGAGGCCGGCAAGCTCGAAGTACGGCCCGAGACCACCCAGGTCGAGCGCCTGGTCGAAGGCTTGCGCGGCATGTTCCAGCCGCTTGCCGGTCACAAGGGGCTGGCCTTCGAGGTGAAGGTCGAGCCGCAGGTACCGGTCACGCTGTTCACCGACCGTCAGCGCCTGGAGCAGATCCTCAAGAACCTGCTGTCCAACGCCATCAAGTTCACCGAGCGTGGTCAGGTCAGCATGAACGTCAGCTTCCAGGCAGGCAGCGGTATCGTGTTCGCAGTCCGGGACACCGGCATCGGCATTGCGGCCGATCAGCAGCAGGCGATCTTCGGCGCCTTCCACCAGGTCGATGGCACCAGCAATCGCCGTTATGGTGGCACTGGCCTGGGGCTGTCGATCTCCCGTGACCTGGCGCATTTGCTCGGTGGCCAGATCAATGTCGACAGCAGCCCTGGGCAAGGCAGCGTGTTCAGCCTGATTTTGCCGGAGCGCTATGCCGCCGAGGCGGAAGATGTCGAGCCGCAAAGCCTGCGCCCGGCCGTCGATGCGTTGCCGCCCGCACCGCAAGCGCCCTTGGCCGCCGCTGTCATGCGCCCGGCGCCGGCCTTTGCCGACGACCGCGAGCGGGCCCCTTTCGATACCCGTTGCATTCTGGTGATCGAAGACGAGCCCAACTTTGCCCGCATCCTCTTCGATCTGGCCCATGAACTGGGCTATAGCTGCCTGGTGGCCCATGGCGCCGACGAAGGCTTCGAGCTGGCGGCCCAGTACATTCCGGATGCGATCCTGCTGGACATGCGCCTGCCCGACCACTCGGGCCTCACCGTCCTGCAGCGCCTCAAGGAGCAGGCCAGCACCCGCCATATCCCGGTGCACATCATTTCGGTGGAAGACCGTGTCGAGGCGGCCATGCACATGGGGGCGGTGGGGTATGCGGTCAAGCCCACCAGCCGCGAGGAGCTCAAGGAGGTGTTCGCTCGCCTGGAAGCCAAGCTTACGCAAAAGCTCAAGCACATCCTGCTGGTGGAAGACGACGACCTGCAGCGCGAGAGCATCGCCCGGCTGATCGGCGACGACGATGTCGAGATCACGGCCGTGGCCATGGCCCAGGATGCCCTGGCGCTGTTGCGCCAGAACATCTACGACTGCATGATCATCGACCTCAAGCTGCCAGACATGCTCGGCAACGAGCTGCTCAAGCGCATGACCGCCGAGGATATCCGCGCCTTCCCGCCGGTGATCGTTTATACCGGCCGCAACCTCACCCGCGAGGAAGAAGCCGATCTGCTCAAGTACTCACGCTCGATCATCATCAAGGGCGCACGTTCGCCGGAGCGCCTGCTCGACGAAGTGACGCTGTTCCTGCACAAGGTCGAATCGCAGCTGTCCAACGAGCGTCAGCGCATGCTCAAGACCGCGCGCAGCCGCGACAAGGTGTTCGAGGGCCGCAAGGTGCTGCTGGTGGATGACGATGTGCGTAATATCTTCGCCCTGACCAGTGCCCTGGAGCACAAGGGCGCCATTGTCGAAATCGGCCGCAACGGGCGCGAAGCCATCGAGCGCCTGGAGCAGCACGACGACATCGACCTGGTGCTGATGGACGTGATGATGCCGGAGATGGACGGCTTCGAGGCCACTCGCCTGATCCGTCAGCAACCGCGCTGGCGCAAACTGCCGATCATCGCCGTGACCGCCAAGGCCATGAAGGATGACCAGCAGCGTTGCCTGCAAGCCGGTGCCAATGATTACCTGGCCAAGCCGATCGACCTGGACCGCCTGTTCTCGTTGATCCGTGTCTGGCTGCCGCAACTGGAGCGAATTTGACTAGCGAACGCAACACCGACATCGAGATCCGACTGCTGATCGAGGCGATCTACCTCAAGTACAGCTACGATTTCCGCAATTATTCCGGCGCTTCGATCAAGCGTCGGATTCTCCACGCGCTGCGTCAGTTCGATTGCCTGACGGTGTCTGCGCTGCAGGAGCGTGTGCTGCACGACCCGGGCATGTTCATGCAACTGCTGCAGTACCTGACGATCCCGGTCAGCGAGATGTTCCGTGACCCTGACCACTTCCTTGCCGTGCGTAACGAAGTGGTGCCGCTGCTGCGTACCTGGCCCTCGATCAAGGTCTGGATCGCGGGCTGCAGCACGGGGGAAGAGGTGTATTCCATGGCCATCCTGTTGCGTGAGGAAGGGCTGCTTGAGCGCACCATCATCTACGCCACCGACATCAACCCGCATTCGCTGGACAAGGCCAAGCAGGGCATCTACTCGATGCAGAGCATGCGCGAATACGAGGAAAACTACCGCCTTGCCGGTGGCCGCCGAGACTTCGCCGAGTACTACACCGCCGCCTATGGCAACGCCATCATGGACAGCAGCCTGCGCGACAATGTCACCTTCGCCGACCACAGCCTGGCCACCGACAGCGTGTTCTCCGAGACCCAGTTGGTGTCGTGCCGCAATGTGCTGATCTACTTCAACAAGGACCTGCAGGATCGGGCGCTGGGCCTGTTCCATGAGTCGCTCTGCCACCGTGGTTTCCTGGTGCTGGGTAGCAAGGAATCGGTGGATTTTTCGGCCTACAGCGATCGTTTCGAGCCGCTGGTCAAGCCCCAACGGATCTTCCGTAAATCATGAGCGGTGTACGTGCAGTGGTGATCGGCGCCTCGGCCGGTGGCGTGGCGGCATTGTTCCAGGTGCTCGGCGCGCTGCCATCGGCGTTCGCCATACCGGTGCTCTGCGTGCTGCACCTGCCGGACGACCGCCACAGCCAACTGGCTGGCGTGCTGCAGCGGCGGCTGCATCGGCCGGTGTGCGAGGCACGTGACAAGGAGAGGATCAGCGGCGGGCAGATCTATGTGGCAGGGCCGGGTTACCACTTGTCGGTGGAGCGCGACCTGACGCTGTCGCTGAGCCAGGAAGAACCGGTGCATTTCTCGCGCCCAGCGATCGACTTCCTGTTCATCTCGGCGGCCGATGCCTATGGCGACAGCCTGCTGGGTGTGCTGCTTACCGGCGCCAACGAAGACGGCGCCAGGGGCCTTGCCTACATCAAGAACAATGGGGGGCGCACGATTGTCCAGGACCCTCGTGACGCACAGGTTGCCCTGATGCCGGAGGCCGCCCTGGCCCTGCACCAGCCCGACCATATTCTTACTCTGAGCGGTATCGGGCAGTTGCTCGCGACCCTGGAATACAGCGCATGCTAAGCCACACCATCGCCAAACTGCTGATTGTCGACGACTTGCCGGAAAACCTGCTGGCGCTCGATGCCCTGATCCAGGGCGAGGACCGCGAGGTGCACCAGGCACAGTCTGCCGAGGCTGCCTTGTCGTTGCTGCTCGAGCACGAGTTCGCACTGGCCATTCTCGATGTGCAGATGCCGGGCATGAACGGTTTTGAACTGGCCGAGCTGATGCGCGGTACCGACAAGACCAAGCACATCCCGATCGTCTTCGTCAGCGCGGCGGGTCGCGAGATGAATTATGCCTTCAAGGGCTACGAGAGCGGGGCCGTGGACTTTCTGCACAAGCCGCTCGACACCCTGGCGGTGAAAAGCAAGGTCTCGGTGTTCGTCGACCTGTTCCGCCAGCGCAAGGTGCTTGGCCGGCAGCTGGAAGCCCTGGAGCAGAGCCGCCAGGAACAGGAGCTGTTGCTCAGCCAGCTGCAGGTGGCACGGTGTGAGCTGGAGCACGCCGTGCGCATGCGGGACGACTTCATGTCGATCGTCTCCCACGAGGTGCGCACGCCGCTCAATGGCCTGATCCTGGAAACCCAGTTGCGCAAGATGCACCTGGCACGGGGCAACCTGGACGCCTTCAGTGTCGACAAGCTGCAGGCCATGGTCGAGCGCGACGAACGGCAGATCAACAGCCTGATCCGGTTGGTCGAGGACATGCTCGATGTTTCGCGCATCCGTACCGGTAAACTGTCGCTGCGGCCCAAACTGTTTGACCTGGGCCAACTGGTGCGTGGGCTGGTGGAAAACTTCACGGCGCAGGCCATGGCCCTGGAAACACACATCGAATTGCAGCGTTGCGAAGCGCTGAAGGGGGAGTGGGACGAATTCCGGATTGAACAAGTAGTGGCCAACCTGTTGTCCAATGCAATGCGTTACGGCGAGCGCAATCCGGTGCAGGTACGGGTGTTCGAGCAGGGCGGCATGGCCTGGGTGCAGGTGCAGGACCACGGCATCGGTATCAGCGCCGTCAACCAGCAGCGGATCTTCCAGCAGTTCGAGCGGGTCTCTGCCCAGCAGGCCAGCGGAGGGTTGGGCCTGGGGTTGTACATCTCCGAGCAGATCGTCCAGGCACACGGTGGCCGGATACAGGTTGAAAGCGAGGAGGGCAAGGGTGCCACATTCACCCTGCAATTGCCGATGGCAATATTCAAAGAACAAAACGACCAGGCGCGGGCAACCTCTGTGTAAGCCTGGGGTCTGATGGCCAACTGTAAGTATTTCAAGGCGTTAACATGAGTGAAGATGCACAAGATGTGGTTCTGGTCGTCGAGGATGAACCGGCGATTCGCATGATTTTGCGCGATTACCTGGCGGGTGAGGGGTACCACGTCCTGGTGGCTGAGGATGGCGAGCAGGCGTTTGCCATCCTGGCCAGCAAACCGCACCTGGACCTGATGGTGACAGACTTCCGTTTGCCGGGGGGGATCTCGGGGGTGGATATTGCCGAGCCCGCGGTGAAATTGCGGCCCGACCTGAAGGTGATTTTCATCAGCGGCTACCCGGCGGAGATTCTCGAATCTGGCAGCCCGATCACCCGCAAGGCACCTATCCTGGCCAAGCCGTTTGACCTGGATACCTTGCACGAGCAGATCCAGTCGCTGTTGCGCTGAGGCATCCGGCCTTTTCGCGGGGCAAACCCGCGAGGAGGCCGTTGCAGGCTATCGCAGCGTCCGCTCAATCCCGCCGACCAGCAAGTTTTCCATCAGCTCCAACCCTTGCGCTTCAGGCAGTGCTTTGAGCAACCCCGGCAGCTGGTTGAGAAACGTCGCCAGTACATGCGCTGTAGCGTCCAACGCTTGCCCCGGCAGTTTCGCTTGCGGTGCGATCAAGCGCAGCAAACCCGCCTCATAGCGCTTGCGCAACGATGCCAGGTGCGCCTGTTGCGCCTCACTCAAACAACACAAATCCCGCTCGGCCAGCCGAAACTGCAGCGGCCGTTCGGCATGCAACTGCCAGTGCGCAGCAATCAGGCAGCTCAATGCCGATGTCCCCCGGGCCATGGCCCGGCGGGCCTGGTCCAGGGTGGCCTGCAGCTCTTCGTACAACTCTTCGATCAAGTCGTACAGCAGGTCCTGCTTGCTGGGAAAGTGATGGTACAGCGAGCCGGCGGTCAGCCCCACATGGGCCGCCAGCTCGCGCATGCTGACCTGGCCAAAGCCCTTTTCGGCAAACAATGCCATGGCCCGGTCACGTCGCTCCTCAAAGTTGGCACAGCGCATTGCGGCATTGACCGGGGGCATGGCGCTTGGTCCTCAGTAGGTGAAGAAACCGCGACCGCTCTTGCGCCCCAGCCAGCCGGCCGCGACCATTTCCTTGAGCAGCGGAGCAGGGCGGTACTTGCTGTCGTTGAAGCCTTCATGGAAGGCCTCCATGATCGCCAGCAGGGTGTCCAGGCCGATCAGGTCGGCCAACGCCAGCGGGCCGATCGGCTGGTTGCAGCCCAAGCGCATGCCGATGTCGATGTCCTCGGCACTGGCCAGGCCTTCCTGGCGCACGAAGATCGCCTCGTTGATCATTGGCACCAGGATGCGGTTGACCACGAAGCCCGGACGGTTGCCGGCGGTGATCGGGGTCTTGCCGACTTTTTCGGTCACCACCAGCGCCTGGGCGTAGGTGTTGTCGCTGGTCTGCAGGCCACGAATGATTTCGACCAGCGCCATCATCGGTACTGGGTTGAAGAAGTGCACACCAATGAAGCGCTCGGGGTGCTCGATGCTGGCGGCCAGTTGAGTCACCGACAGCGACGAGGTGTTGGTGGCGATCAGGCAGTCGGCGGCAACGTTGGTTGCCACCTGCTGCAGGATGCGCTGCTTGAGCTGCAGGTTCTCGGTCGCCGCTTCGATCACCAGGTGTGCAGCGCTGAGCTGGGTGTAGTCGGTGCTGGTGCGAATGCGTGCTTTGGCGGCTGCGGCCTTGTCGGCGTCGAGGGTGCCTTTGCTGACCTGGCGCTCGAGGTTCTTGCTCAAGGTGGCCACGCCGCGCTCGAGCGCTGCGTCGGAAACATCCACCAGCAGCACCTGGTAGCCGGCAATGGCGCACACCTGGGCAATGCCGTTGCCCATGGTGCCCGCGCCGATCACGGCGATCTGTTCAATGCTCATGTGTCAGTCTCCCTCAGACGCGCTCGAACACGACGGCGATGCCTTGGCCACCGCCGATACACATCGTGGCCAGGGCGTAGCGGCCCTGGATGCGCTGCAGCTCATGGATGGCCTTGGTGGCGATGATCGCACCGGTGGCACCCACCGGGTGGCCCAGGGAAATGCCCGAACCGTTGGGGTTGACCTTTTCCGGGTCGAAGCCCAGCTCTTGGGCCACGGCGCAGGCCTGGGCAGCGAAGGCCTCGTTGGACTCGATCACATCCAGGTCTTGTAGGTTCAGGCCGGTTTTTTCCAGCACTTTGCGGGTGGCCGGAATCGGCCCCAGGCCCATCAGCTCGGGCTCCACCCCGGCGTGGGCATAGCCCACCAGGCGTGCCAACGGTTTCAGGCCCAGGCGGCGCACTGCGTCACCGGTGGCCAACACCAGGCCGGCGGCGCCATCGTTGATACCGCTGGCGTTGCCGGCGGTGACGGTGCCGTCTTTCTTGAATACCGGCTTCATACCGGCCAGTTGTTCGGCGGTCACATCAGCACGCACATGCTCGTCGACACTGAACTGCACGCTGCCCTTGCGGGTTTTCAGTTCCAGCGCAACGATCTGGCTGGCGAAGCGGCCCTCGGCAATGGCACGCGCGGCGCGGCGCTGGCTGGTCAAGGCCAGTTCGTCCTGCATTTCGCGGGTAATGCCGTGCTTGGCCGAAACGTTCTCGGCGGTGATGCCCATGTGGAAGTGCTGGAACGGGTCCTGCAGCACGCCGACGGTATAGTCGATGCCTTGCAGGTCACCCATGCGTGCACCCCAGCGCGCCTGTGGCAGCAGGTAAGGGCCACGGCTCATGGATTCGGCGCCGGCTGCGACGGCCACATCGGTGTCGCCCAGCAACAGGCCCTGGGCCGCAGAGACAATAGCCTGCAGGCCAGACCCGCACAGGCGGTTGACGTTGAATGCCGGCGTTTCCTTGGGGATGCCAGCGTTCATTGCCGCTACCCGTGCCAGGTAGGCGTCACGCGGTTCGGTGGGGATCACCGTGCCCATCACCAGGTGGCCGACTTGCTCGGCGGCCAGGCCCGAACGCTCGATGGCGGCGCGGGTCACGGCGCTGGCCAGGTCGGCCAGTGGCAGGTCCTTGAGGGAACCGCCGAAGCCACCAATGGCTGAACGGACGGCACTGACGACGTAGATTTCTGCGTTGCTCATGAGGGCTCCGATTGCGAAGGCGTGGCGGGACCGGGCCAGGCTCTGCGAGAATGGTGGGCGGCCCCGGAGTGGGATCGAGTCTAGGCAAAGGCTCTGTTGCCGCCTATGCCGGATCTGTTCAAACAACCTGGCACTTTTTGCCACTCAGCATAGACAGCGAAAACCGCCATGCGCGAAAGCGATTCAGTCGCCGTGTACTTCCTCAACGCCATGCTCCACGCCCTGCGCGACACGCCCGCCGAGCGTGATGCCCAGCTGCGTGCGGTGGGCATTGCCCCGCAGCTGCTGGATCAGCCTCAGGCGCGGGTGCCGGCCAAGGCGTTCGCCCAGCTGTGGCTGGCGTTGATCCAGCGCCTGGACGATGAGTTCTTTGGCCTCGACAGCCACGGCATGCCGCTGGGCAGTTTTGCCCTGATCTGCCGGGGTTTGATCCTCGAGCCGAACCTGGAAAAGGCCTTGCGCCAGTGCATGGGGGGCTTCGGCCTGTTCCTGCGTGACCTGCGTGGCAGCCTGACGGTACGTGGCGGGCGGGCGCTGATCAGCGTGCAGTCGAACATTGCCGACCCATTGACCCGGGTCTATGCCGAGGAAACCTACCTGGTGCTGATGATCGGCATGCTGTGCTGGCTGGCCGGGCGGCGGATTGCCATCGACCGCACGGAGCTCGCGGTTTCGCGCCCGGCCCAGGAGGACGACTTGCTGCTGTGGGGGCCGGACCTGCGCCTGGGCAGCGGACGCACCGAGGTGGAGTTCGACAGCGCTTATCTGCGCCTGCCGGTGGTGCAGGACCGGGCGGCTTTGCAGACCTTCCTGCGCAGTGCGCCACAGGGCCTGGTGATCCGCTTTCGCAATCAGAACGGGCTGGTGGCTGAGGTGTATCGGCACCTGCGGGCATTGCGCTATGGACAGTGGCCGACATTGGCCGCGCTGGCGCAGCAGCAGGGGGTCAGTGCCAGTACCTTTCGCCGGCAGTTGGAGCGGGAGGGGCGTTCGTACCAGCAGATCAAGGATGAAGTGCGCCGGGCCATGGCCTTCGAGCGGCTGCGCGAAGGCGCGTTGAGCATTGCCGAAATTGCCGAGCAGGCGGGGTTTCAGGAACCGAGTGCCTTCCACCGGGCGTTCAAGAAGTGGACCGGGCAGAGCCCAGGAAGCTACCGGGCGCGGCTGGCCGGCCTGCGTTCTACCTGTGGGAGCGGGCTTGCCCGCGAAGAAACCAACGCGGTGGATGGCACCGGCTCTGCCGGTGTTCGCGGGTAAACCCGCTCCTACAGGGCACGCACAGAATTGTGGGAGCGGGCTTGCCCGCGAATAGGCCTGCACAGGCCGCCCGAAAGGATCAGGCCGGCACCATGGCAAAGCCGACGCCGAACCGGTTCCAGGCATTGATGGTGGCAATTGCCAAGGTCAGGTTGGCCACCTCGGCCGGCTCGAAGTGTTCCTGCAGGGCTTCATATTGGCCCTGCGGCGCACCCTGTTCTGGCAAGCGGGTCAGGCTCTCGACCCAGGCCAGCGCAGCACGTTCACGCGGCGTGAAGTAGCTGGTTTCCTGCCACACGCACAAGGTCTGCAGGCGTGCTTCGGACTCACCGGCCTTGCGCGCATCGTTGGCATGCAGGTTGACGCAGTAGGCGCAGCCGTTGATCTGCGAAGCGCGCAGGCGTATCAGCTCCAGCAGCGAGTGTTCAAGGCCGCTGTTAGCCAGCGCCTGCTCCAGGCCGACCATGGCTTTGTAGGCTTGCGGCGCGTGTTTGGCCCATTCGATACGGTTGTGCATGTCAGTCTCCAGGCGTGTGGGGGTGGATATGGCGCTACTGTAGCGCCGCTCATTGGCCACCCCGATAGCCAATTTTGCGCATAAGCGGGAGGCCAATCGTCCATTCAGGTGGCCACTGACCTGCATCCAATCTCTTCATTTCTGCCAAGCCAGCCGAGCCGGGATAATGACCAGTTCCTGCTAAAAGAGAACCGACTCACAATGAGCGCTGTACTGAACCTGTTGCTGGTGATCCTGCTGGCGTTGAACCTGCGGCCGATCCTGACCAGTATCGGCCCGTTACTCGAACCTATGCGCGCCAGCACCGGCCTGGGTTACCAACAGGCCGCCTTGCTGACGGCGCTACCGGTGCTGTGCATGGGCCTGGTGCCCCTGTTGCAACCGTGGCTGCGACGCTGGGTCAGCGAGCACGGCGGCATGCTTGGGGGCCTGACCGCCATTGCCTTGGCCTGCCTGTGGCGCCTGCAACTGGACAGTGCCTGGGCGCTGATCGCCAGTGCGCTGGTCGCCGGCCTGGGCGTGGCGGTGGTGCAGGGCATGATGCCGGGGCTGGTCAACCGCTGGTTCCCTGGCCGTCTGGCCGGGGCGATGGGGCTGTACTCGGCGGCGCTGATGAGCGGCGGCGGCTTGGCGGCAGTACTCGGTCCACACATCAGCGGCCATTTCGGTTACTGGCAGGCGGGCCTGGGCGTTTGGGCGATCCCGGCCGTGCTGGCGGTGCTGGCCTGGGCCGTGCTGCGGCCGAGGCAGGAGGCGCCAAAGCTGTCTGGGGCCGCAGGCGGGCACTGGTTCGGCACCCGCCGGGCGTGGTTGCTGGCCCTGTACTTCGGCCTGATCAACGGCGGCTACACCAGCATGGTGGCCTGGTTGCCGGCTTACCACATCGAGCACGGCGGCAGCGCTCAGGGCGGTGCCGACCTGGTGGGCCTGATGACCGTCTTTCAGGTGCTCGGTGCGCTTGGCCTGCCGCTGCTGCTGCGACGTTGGGCCGACAGGCGCCCGGGTTTGTGGCTGGCGCTGGCGATCCAGCTGGCGGGCTTCCTGGGGCTTTTGCTGGCACCTGCGGCGGCTTCCGGGCTTTGGGTCGCCATGATCGGCTTTGGCTTGGGTGCCTGCTTCAGCCAGTGCCTGACGTTGACCCTGGAACACCTGAAAACGCCTGCCGAGGCCGGCAGCCTGGCGGCGTTCGTACAGGGTATCGGCTTTATCATCACCGGCATCGTGCCGTATATCACGGGTTGGCTGCGGGATGTCAGTGGCGACTTCCAGGCTTCGTGGACGCTGTTGACCGTGACCGTGATGGCAATGCTGCTGGTGACCGCGTGCTTCAATCCGCGCGGCTATGCGGCGGCTATCGCCCGGCCGGCCGCAACCGGCAGGGCCGCACCGGTCAACTGAGGCGTTGCAGGGTATCGCGTACCCGGTCCAGCGCCGGGTCGATATCCAGCAGTTCGATGGCGCCGAAGCCCATCAATAACCCCGGGCGGACCGGCGCCTCGCTGAAGAAGGGTGCCAGTGAATACAGGCCGACCTCTACCTTGCGCGCGAGGTTGGCCAACAGTTCCACATCCACTGCGGGCGTAGCCAAGGCACTGAGGTGGAAGCCTGCGCTGGCGGGGATGGCGCTGAACCACGGTGCCAGATCGCCGCCAAGGCGCGCCAGGATGCGCTCGCGGCGTGCACTGTAGACCTCGTGGCAGCGGCGGATGTGCTTGTTCAGGTGGCCTTCGCCAAGGAAGCGCGCCAGCGCCCACTGCAGCAGGGTCGGGCTGTGCCAATCGCTAAGGTGCTTGGCCACGCAAGCGGCCTGCAGTACGGCAGGTGGTAATACGGCATAGCCCAGGCGCAGCTCGGGCAGCAAAGTCTTGGAAAAGGTCCCGACATAGGCGACCAGCCCATGCCGGTCCAGACGCTGCAGCGCGTCCGAGGCTGGCCCGTGGTAGCGGAACTCACAGTCGTAGTCGTCTTCGATGATCAGTGCACCCAGCTCGGCGGCCCGCGCAAGCAGGGCATGCCGGCGTGGCTCGCTCATCGGCATGCCCAGCGGGAACTGGTGCGAGGGTGTGACGTAGATCAGCCGGGTGCCATCGGCGATCTGTTCCACGCACAGGCCCTCATCGTCCACCGGCACCGATTGCAGGCGTGCCCCCAGGGCCAGGAACAATTGCCGTGCCGGTGGGTAGCCAGGATCTTCCATGGCCACCTGGCAGCCCGGTTCGACCAGCACCCGGGCGATCAGGTCCAGCGCCTGCTGGGCGCCGTTGCACACCAGCAGGTCGGCTGCGCTGCAGTGCACCCCGCGCGAGTAGGCGATGTGGTGGGCAATGGCTTCGCGCAGTTCCGGCAAGCCCTGGGCCGGGAATTGGCGCTCGGGGTGGCGCTGGCTGCGGCGCAGTGCGTAGTTCAGGCAACTGCGCCACTGGTCGAAGGGGAACTGTGCCTTGCTCGAAGCACCACCGACGAAGTCATAGCGCGATGGCGCCTGCACCTGGCGTTGGCTGAGCACGGTGGCGCGCTGCTGCCAGCGCTCGAGGGAGGCGGCGCCAGCCAGGGGTATGGTGGCTGATTCGTTACTGCGCAGCGGATGGCGTGGGGTGACGAACGTGCCACGGCCGACCACGCCGCTGAGCAGGTTATCGTAGGTCAGCCGCGAATAGGCCTCGGCCACTGTCTTGCGGGATACGCCCAGTTGTTCAGCCAGCAGACGGGTGGGCGGCAGTTGGGTACCGGCGGCCAGGTGGCCGCTGTCGATACCGTCGCGCAGTTGCTGGTAAAGCTGATCGGCCAGGCCTTTGCGGCCCTCCAGGCGAATGTGCAGTTCCATGGGCGGGTCCGGAGCGGAGGATTGCTCAGGATAGCGGATCGGCTGCGACTCAGGTGCTTGTCACAGGCGACGAAGAGGCCGAGCCAACCGCTCAGAGCCGGGCGGTGCTGACGGTGATATAGCCTTTTTCTGCCAGGGCAATGCGTATCACGGTTTCATCCTCCGGCGCGTTGCGGTTGCGCTTGATGCGCACGCCTTCAACCGCCGAAGCTTTCATATGCTCTGAAATGGCCCGCCCGTTCGCGTCGAAGAACACCTCGCTGGCCAGCAACTCGATGCGTTCGATCAATTGCCGGGAATGTTCATCGGTGGCGCAGAAGAACATGACCCCCGACAAGTGCGGGTCATTGTCGGGGTTGGTCATGTCATGGGCCAGCATTTCGCGCAGGCTGCTGCGCAGTTCGGCGATGGGGCGGGCGTACGGGTGCATGCGGAGCCTCCTCTGGATCGCGACCTTGCGTCCTCCAGTGCCGATCATGTTTTCTGTGGGCAGAGGCAGCAAGTAGGGCGCTTCTGAGGGCGGCGTAGGAAACGTCTTAAGATGCTGGGCGGTGGTCGAACCCCAGGGTCTACAAGGCAGCAGCCCCCGCCTTGGCCACCTGGGCATCCTGTTCGGATTTGACGCCGGATACACCAATGGCGCCCACCACCTGGCCTTCCACCCGCAGCGGCACGCCACCTTCAAGGCTGGTCAGCAGGGGGGCGGTCACGAAGGCCGTGCGGCCGCCATTGACCATGTCTTCATAATCCCGCGTCTCTTTGCGCCCCAGTGCGGCGGTGCGGGCCTTTTCCATCGCGATGTAGGCACTGGCCGGTGCGCAGCCGTCCAGGCGTTCCAGGGCCAGTGGGTGGCCGCCGTCGTCGACCACGACGATGGTCACGCTCCATTGGCGGGCCTGGGCTTCCTGGCGGGCGGCGGTCAGTACGCGGGCGATTTCGGTCTGGCCGATAACGAACTTGCTAAGCATGGGCGGGCTCCGGGTTCAAGGCGGCTTCGACGATTTCGATCCAGTGGCGCACGGGTGTGCGTCCAGCCCCATCGAGGTGGGCCTGGCAGCCTATGTTGGCCGTGGCAATAACGTGCGGTTTACCGCTTTCCAGCGCGTTCAGACGATTGTCGCGAAGTTGCAGTGACAGTTCAGGTTGGGTCAGCGAATAGGTGCCTGCCGAGCCGCAGCACAGGTGGCCATCGGGCACCGAGGTCAGGGTAAAGCCAAGCCGTGTCAGCAGCGCCTCTACCGCGCCGCCCAGCTTCAGTGCGTGCTGCAGGGTGCATGGGCAGTGGAAGGCCAGGCGCTGTTCGGTGCACAGGGCCAATTGTTCGATCGGCTCATCGCGCAGGACTTCCACCAGATCGCGGGAAAGTGCACTGACCCGTGCCGCCTTGGCAGCGTAATGGGGGTCTTTCTCCAGCAGGTGGCCATAGTCGCGGACAAACGCACCGCAGCCGCTGGCGGTCTGCACGATCGCCTCGGCACCCGCTTCGATGGCGGGCCACCAGGCGTCGATATTGCGCCGTGCCCGCTGCAGGCCTTGCTCCTGAGCATTCAGGTGATAGTCCACCGCGCCACAGCATCCGGCCTGCAGGATGGGTTGCACACTGATGCCCAGACGGTCGAGCAGCCGCGCAGCCGCGGCATTGGTATTGGGTGACAAGGCCGGCTGCACGCAACCTTCCAGCATCAGTACCCGGCGCGCATGGCGCACTGCCGGACGCTGGCCGGGTGTGGTGACCTGCGCCGGCAACTTGCGTTTGAGTGAGGCCGGTAGCAGCGGGCGCAGCGCCTGGCCGCTGCGGGTCAGGGCCTTGAACAGTGCCGGGCGCGGCACCACCGCACGCAGGCCCAGGCGCAACAGGCGCTGGCCGAGTGGGCGTGGCACCTGCTGCTCGACCACTGCGCGGCCGATGTCCAGCAGGTCGTGGTACTTCACCCCCGATGGGCAGGTGGTTTCGCAGTTGCGGCAGGTCAGGCAGCGGTCCAGGTGCAATTGGGTGCTGGCGGTGACCGGCTCGCCTTCGAGCATCTGCTTGATCAGGTAGATGCGCCCGCGCGGGCCGTCCAGTTCGTCGCCCAGCAACTGGTAAGTGGGGCAGGTGGCGGTGCAGAAGCCGCAATGTACGCAGGTGCGCAGGATGCGCTCGGCTTCGTCGGCGCGGGCCAGGCGGCGCGAGGTTTCGCTAAGGTTGGTTTGCATGGGCTGGCCTCACAGGTCCGGGTACAGGCGACCAGGGTTGAACACCCCCTGGGGATCGAGCTGCTGCTTGAGGGCGCGGTGGTAGCGCATCAGTGCAGCCGACAGTGGCGGGCTGCTGGCTGCACCGGGGGCGTAGCAGGTGGCGTGGCCGCCCACCCTGGCGACCTGGTCGCGAATGGCCTGCGCCGGTGCGCAGGTCTTGAGCCAGCGCTGGGCACCCCCCCAGTCGATCAGTTGCTGGCCGGGCAGGTCCAGCTCGCCGGTGACGGTGGGTACGGACAGGCGCCACAGGGGGGCGGCGTCGGCAAAGAACGCCAGGCGCTGCTCGCGCAGGTCGCTCCAGAAGCGGTTATCGAGCGTTTCGCCCCCCAACCGCTGGCGTGCCGATTGCACCGACCCTTCGCCGCCTTCCAGGCGCAGGTACAACGTTTCGCCGTCATGGCAGGCGGCGCTGATCGGGAGCGGTTGCTGGCCCCATTCGGCCAGCTCGGCCAGCGCTTCATTGCGGCCCATCGGCAGGCGCAGGCTCAGGCACAGGCGCGGCCGTGGCAGCACTTTCAAAGAAACCTCGGTCAGCAGCCCCAGGCATCCGAAGCTGCCCGCCATCAGGCGTGACACATCGTAGCCGGCGACGTTCTTCATCACCTCGCCACCAAATCGCAGCAGCTTGCCGTGGCCGGTGATCACCCGTGTACCCAGTACAAAGTCGCGCACCGACCCGGCCCACGGCCGTCGCGGGCCAGACAACCCGGCCGCGACCATGCCGCCCAAGGTGGCCTCGGGGCCCAGGTGGGGTGGTTCGCAGGGCAGCATCTGGCCGGCCTCGTGCAGGGCGGCCTCGATCTCGCGCAGGGGGGTACCGGCGCGGGCCGTGAGTACCAGCTCGGTGGGGTCGTAGCTGACAATGCCGCGGTGGTTGCGGGTGTCGAGTACTTCGCCGGCCACCGGGTTGCCGAGCATCGCTTTGCTGTTGCTGCCCTGGATACGCAGCGGCGTACCTTCGTTCAGCGCCTGGTTGACCTGCTCCAACAGCGTCTGGCTCATGTCGCGCTCCATGCTCATCAGAAGCGCTCCAGCTCGGGGAAGGGCAGTTGCCCTTGGTGCACGTGCAGGGCGCCGAATTCGGCGCAGCGGTGCAGGGTGGGAATGTTCTTGCCGGGGTTGAGCAGGCCCTGGGGGTCGAAGGCGGCCTTCACCGCGTGGAACAGGGTAATTTCGTCGCTGTTGAACTGCGCGCACATCTGGTTGATCTTCTCGCGCCCCACGCCGTGTTCACCGGTGATGCTGCCGCCCACCTTCACACACAGTTCCAGAATCTTGCCGCCGATCGCTTCGGCACGCGCCAGCTCGCCGGGCAGGTTGGCATCGAACAGGATCAAAGGGTGCATGTTGCCGTCGCCGGCATGGAACACATTGGCCACCCGCAGGCCATACTCCGCGGACAGGTCGCTGATGCCCTTGAGCACCCGTGGTAACTCGCGGCGCGGGATGGTGCCGTCCATGCAGTAGTAGTCCGGGGAGATGCGCCCCACGGCCGGGAAGGCGTTCTTGCGCCCGGCCCAGAAGCGAACGCGCTCGGCTTCGTCGCAGGCCAGGCGCACCTCGCGGGCCCCGGCTTGGGTCAGCACGGCGGCGACGCGCGCGCAGTCGTCGTGAACATCGGCTTCCACGCCATCCAGTTCGCACAGCAGGATCGCCGCCGCGTCCACCGGGTAGCCGGCATGGATGAAGTCTTCAGCGGCGCGGATCGCCAGGTTGTCCATCATCTCCAGGCCGCCAGGAATGATGCCGGCAGCGATGATGTCGGCGACTGCCCGGCCGGCGTCCTCGACGCTGTCGAAACTGGCCAGTATCACCCGCGCCACCTGGGGCTTGGGCAGCAGCTTGACAGTGACTTCGGTGACGATACCGAGCATGCCTTCGGAGCCGGTGAACAATGCCAGCAGGTCGAAGCCGGGGCTGTCCAAGGCATCGCTGCCGAGGCTCAGGCGTTCGCCCTCGACCGTAAGGATGTCAACCTTGAGCACATTGTGTACGGTCAGGCCGTACTTGAGGCAGTGCACGCCACCGGCGTTTTCGGCGACGTTGCCACCGATCGAGCAGGCAATTTGCGAGGAAGGGTCGGGTGCGTAGTACATACCATGGGGTGCGGCGGCCTGGGAGATGGCCAGGTTGCGTACGCCCGGCTGCACGCGGGCGTAACGCCCCTGCGGGTTGACCTCGAGGATACGGTTGAAGCGCGCCATCACCAGCAGGATGCCCTTGGCCAGCGGCAGGGCACCACCAGACAGGCCGGTACCGGCGCCACGCGCAACCACCGGTACGCCGCGCTGGTGGCAAAGCTTCAACAGCGTCTGCACCTGCTCCAGGCGCTCGGGCAGCGCCACCAGCAGTGGCACGGTGCGGTAGGCCGACAGGCCGTCGCATTCGTACGGTTTGAGGTCTTCATCGCGGTGCAGGATTTCAAGATCCGGCAGGGCATCGCGCAGCGCCTGCAACAGGGCGGCCAGGTCCACGTTGGGCAGCGCGCCATCGACGCGTTCGTCGTACAGGATATTCATTGGCTCACTCGCAACGGTTTTTGTTGTTGTTGGCGAAGCGGTCACCGATGCAGCGTGCGCGTGCTAGCGTTTGGGGTCGAGTGAGATGTTGACTGGTCCTACCAGTTTCTTCGGGCAGTACTGTTTATTCACGGTTCTGTCTGGCTAGATTGGCGCTATAAGTCAAAGTGGTCCTACCAGCAGGGGTGTGCGCAGTGGGTACTGAAGGCAAGGCCAAGGTCGCCGACCAGGTGGCCGAACGGGTCGAGCGGCTTATCGTCGAAGGCGTGCTCAAGGTGGGCCAGGCGCTGCCATCGGAGCGACGGCTGGTGGAAAAGCTTGGCTGTTCACGTTCGGCCTTGCGCGAGGGCCTGCGCATTCTGCGTGGGCGTGGCATCATCGACACCGAACAGGGGCGGGGTTCGTTCGTCGCCGATCTCACCGGGCAGGCGGGTGCTACGCCTTTAATGCACCTGTTCAGTTCGCAACCGCGCACGCTGTTCGACCTGCTGGAGGTCAGGGCGTTGCTGGAGGCTGAGTCGGCGCGGCTGGCAGCGTTGCGGGCTACCGACGTCGACCGCCTGCTGATCCGCCGGCGCTACGAAGAAATGCTGGCTGCGCACGAGGCTGCGCAGGCGCTCGATGCCCGTGAACATGCCCGCCGTGACCATGCCTTTCACCGGGCGATCAGTGAGGCGTCGCATAACCCAGTGCTGGTGCATACCCTGCAATCGCTCAGTGACCTGACGTTGAGCACGGTGTTTGCGTCGGTCAACAACTTGTACTGCCGGCCAGCGCAGAAACGCCAGATTGATCGGCAGCATGCGCGGTTGTACCGCGCAGTCATGGAGCAACTGCCCGAGCAGGCGCAGCGGGCGGCGCGTGAGCATATCAACGGCATACGCGACAGTTTGCGGGAGATCGAGCAGGAAGAGCAGCGCCTGGTCAGGGCGACCATGCGTATGGATGGCTGGGGGTGAAGCGGCCCTGTGCCGGCCCTCTCGCGTCGAACCGTCGCGAAAGGGCCGGTACAGGTTTACTCAATGGTCAGCCACGGGGTCATCTTGCGACAAGATGGCCCGGGCCAGTTCTTCATCGTTGGCCTGCAGCCCAGGATGGTCCTTGCGGGCCTGTTCAAGCGCCGACTCCACATAGGCGCCGCGGATGGCACCGCCGCTGGCGACGAACGCTGAAAGTTCGTCACGGGCCGGGATGATCCGTTTGTCATCCTTGAAGGTCGAATACAGCGAAGCGGAAATACCGGCCGAGGTGGCGACGTCGCCCGCATCGACGCGGGCCAGGGCAGCACCGGCAGGCATCAGGAGCAGCAGCGCAGGGGCGAGCAGTAGGTGGCGCATGTCGTGTTCTCCAGTAACGTGAAGCACAGGGAAATAAACCACTCAGTGTCTAAGACGGTTGAGGCGTTCGGGTAGTTCCCTTCTGCTGGCAGGAGCGTGGCGGGGATGAAGGTGAACCTGCCGCTGACGATATGGCTGAACGCACGGTTCTCAAGGTGTCGACGGAGCGCGTCATGGATTGACCGCGTCGGGACGCGCGTGATTTGCTTGGGTGGAGGGGCTTCGCGGGCAAACCCGCAGAGCGCCCTGCCGATCATTCAAAGGAAACTGAAGGTTCGCCCATGTCCGACTACAGGCTGCATTGCTTCGCCGAATCCGGTAACGCCTACAAGGCTGCGCTCATGCTTGAACTCACCGGCCAGAACTGGCAGCCGGTGTTCGTCGACTTCTTCCATGGCCAGACGCGTGAGCAAACCTGGCGCGATGAGGTGAACGAGCAGGGCGAGGTGCCGGTGATGGAGCATGCTGGCAAGCGCTTCACCCAGTCTGCGCTGATTCTGGAATACCTTGCCGAACAGACCGGCCAGTTCGGGCCCCGTGATGAAGATGAAAAGCGTGAGAT
The DNA here is from genome assembly GCF_020911845.1 of Pseudomonas sp. CIP-10. NCBI lineage: Bacteria > Pseudomonadati > Pseudomonadota > Gammaproteobacteria > Pseudomonadales > Pseudomonadaceae > Pseudomonas > Pseudomonas sp. CIP-10. The sequence goes on from NZ_CP087160.1 coordinate 2,284,746, forward strand.
CTGGCGCTGGATGCTGTTCGACAACCATAAATTCACCAGCTATTACGCTGCGCTGCGCTTCCTGTTCTGCCTGAAAAACACCGGCGAAACCGATGTCACGCGGTTCCTGCGCGAGCGTGCCACGGCGGCTTACCGTATTGTCGACGCGCACCTGGCGAAGACGCCATTCATGGTCGGTGGCCGGTTGACCATTGCCGACCTGTCGTTGGCGGGGTATGTGTTCATGCCAGAAGACACCGGTATCCCGTTGGCAGCGTTCACGCACATCGAGGCCTGGAAAGCCCGGATCCAGGCGCTGCCGGGGTGGAAACACCCGTATGAGCTGATGCCGCGCACGGCATCCTGACTCATTCGCGACTAAAGCCGCCTGCACAGCGGCTACGCCAAATCATGTGTGTGGCACACCCCGAGTGGGTGCGCCGCCCGCATACTCCGGCTTCAGGTGCCCTTGCTCATCCAGCAGATAAGCATCCATCACTTCCCGCACCACCGGCCCTGCGACCCGGCCTCCAGCCTCACCGTTCTCGATCATGACCGCCACCACCACACTGGGGTGCTCAGCCGGAGCAAAGCCGACAAACAGGGCGTTGTCGCGGTGGCGCTCCAGGGTCTTGTTGCGGTTGTAACGCTCACCCTGTTTGATCGCCACCACCTGCGCGGTACCACTCTTGCCGGCGATCCGATACTGCGCGCCTGCTGCTGCGGCGCGGGCAATGCCGCGCGGGTCGTGCATGACCATCTGCATGCCCTGGCTGACCTGGTCCCAGGCATGCTTGTCGTGTAGCACGATGTCGGGCATGGGGTTTGGGTCGATCGGCGTATTGCCACCCACGGTCATGGCCAGGTGCGGGCGGTGCCACACGCCCTTGCTTGCCAGCAGGCTGGTGGCCTGGGCCAGCTGCAGGGGGGTGACCTGCATGTAACCCTGGCCAATGCCAAGGATCAGCGTCTCGCCCGGGAACCAGGCCTGGCGTCGTGTGGCGCGCTTCCACTCGGCCGAGGGCATCAGCCCGGAGGCTTCCTCGAACATGTCCAGCGACACCTTCTGGCCCAGGCCGAACTCGGCCATGTAGTCGTGCAGGCGGTCGATACCCAGCTTGTGCGCCAGGTCGTAGAAGTAGGTGTCGTTGGAGCGCATGATGGCGGTGTACATGTCCACCCAGCCGTCGCCGCTGCGGTTCCAGTTGCGGTACTTGTGGTCATAGTTGGGCAGTTCGTAGTAGCCCGGGTCGAACACCCGGCTGCCAGGGGTGATCACCCCGCTGTCGAGGCCAGCGATGGCCACTTCAGGCTTCACGGTCGAGCCAGGCGCATACAGGCCGCGCAGGACGCGGTTGAACAGTGGGCGGTCGATGGAGTCGCGCAGCGCGGCATACTGCTTGAAGCTGATGCCCTTGACGAACAGGTTGGGGTCGAAGCTGGGGTTGCTGACCATCGCCAGTACGTCACCATTGGCCGGGTCCAATACCACCACCGAGCCACGGCGGTCACCCAGCGCTTTTTCTGCGGCTATCTGCAAATGGGCGTCCAGGGTGAGGACTATATCCTGCCCTGGGGTCGGGTCCTTGTGGTTGAGCACGCGCATCACCCGCCCCTGAGCGTTGGTCTCGACCTCTTCGTAGCCCACATGGCCATGCAGCTGGCTTTCGTAAAAGCGCTCGATGCCGGTCTTGCCAATCGATTGGGTGCCGCGGTACTCCGTGCTGTCGAGCGTCTTGGCTTCTTTCTCGTTGATGCGTCCCACATAGCCCACTGAATGCGCGAAATGCCCGGCCAGTGGATACTCGCGGATGAACTGCGGCTCCACCTCCAGGCCCGGCAGGCGGAACTGGTTCACCGCTACCAGGGCGATCTGCTCCTCGCTCAAGCCCACCATAAGGGTCACGGGCTCGAACGGTTTGCGGCCACGGCGCAGGTCCTTGTCGAACTGCTTACGGTCGTCTTCGGTCAGGCCCAGCACCTGCGTCAGGGTGTCGAGCACCTTGGCCGAATCGCCGCCTGATCGCTCGCGGGTCATGGTCAGGTCGAAGCTGGGCTTGTTGTCGGCCAGTACCACGCCGTTGCGGTCATAGATCAGCCCGCGTTCGGGGGCGATGGGCAGCACGTGCACGCGGTTGTTTTCCGACACGGCCGTTTGTTGGTCGTGCTGCAGCACTTGCAGCACATAGAGCCGGCCCACCAGGACAGCACACAGGCTGAACACCATGGCAGCGCAGGCCAGAAGCCGACGGTTGACCAGGTGTTTTTCCTTTTCGTGGTCCTTTAACGGGATGGGTTGCGGCATCTGTGAATCGATCCTGAGGGGTGGCAATACGCGCGCGATCGGGTCGCGGATGCTACGCAACCCGCACCGCACCCTCAAGGCGAGTCCCGGCTGCCGGCTGGCTGGCATCGGCTGTGCGCCCCATGATCAGGGCGCTGAGGGGGAACATGAAGATTTGTTCATTGCGTAGTCATGGTGGTGAGTCAAGGGGTGGTTTTTGATGGTTTGTGGATCCATAATTCGATTGTGTTCGTTAATCGAACATCAAGTTTCTTTGGTTTTAAATTTATAACCTATTGAATTTAATTATAAAAAATATGATTTTTCCTAACGATGAGCTGAGGTTGGTCGCGCCTGATTGATAGGCAGTGCTTTCGTAACGTTGTTTGTGGATCCATTATCTGGTTGATTAGCGCCTGACAACGGCCGGAGCCCTCCTGCCGTATGCGATAACAATTACAAAAAGGGTCCAGTCATGAATGGCTATCCAGCGGCACTGAACCGTCAGGGTTCCTCCCGTTGCGCCTGCGCGTGCGCATCGTTCCTCTCGCCTGTGGCCAAGCCTGGCCGGCAGGTGACCCCATGAATACCGATCTCAAGCAACGTCTGGACAACGACCCGATGGGGCGCTTTCAGTACCTGGCCATTGGTATTTGCATCATCCTCAACATGATCGATGGCTTCGACGTGCTGGTCATGGCCTTCACCGCCGCCTCGGTGTCTGCCGAGTGGGGCCTGAATGGGGCGCAGGTCGGGCTTCTGCTCAGTGCCGGCTTGTTCGGTATGGCGGCCGGGTCATTGTTCATCGCGCCGTGGGCTGACCGCTTTGGCCGACGCCCGCTGATCCTGCTGTGCCTGGCGCTGTCCGGTACCGGCATGCTGCTCTCGGCACTGAGCCAGAGCCCGCTGCAACTGGCGCTGCTGCGTGGCCTGACCGGGCTGGGCATCGGTGGCATCCTGGCCAGCAGCAATGTGATTGCCAGTGAATATGCCAGCAAACGCTGGCGCGGCTTGGCGGTGAGCCTGCAGTCCACTGGCTATGCGCTGGGTGCGACCCTGGGCGGTTTGCTGGCGGTATGGCTGCTGGGGCATTGGGGCTGGCGCTCGGTATTTCTGTTTGGCGGCATCGTCACCGTACTGGTAATCCCGCTGGTACTGCTGTGGTTGCCAGAGTCGCTGGACTTTCTGCTGGCACGCCGGCCGGCCAATGCGCTGGCCCGGGTCAACCGCCTGGCTGTGCGCCTCGGCCAGCCGGCATTGGCGCAACTGCCGGCTGTTGCCGCACGGGCAGAAGGTGCCAGTAGCGGTTTCAAGCAGCTGCTGGCGCCGGCCATGCGCCGCACCACGCTGGTGATCTGGTTGCTGTTCTTCCTGGTCATGTTCGGCTTCTACTTCGTCATGAGCTGGACGCCGAAACTGTTGGTGGCCGCCGGCTTGTCGGCCCAGCAAGGCATCACCGGCGGGGTGCTGTTGAGCGTGGGCGGCATCCTTGGCGCGGCGCTGATCGGCGGCCTGGCTTCGCGCTGGCCACTGACGCGCGTGCTGGCGTTGTTCATGCTCATTACCGCCGCGCTGCTGGTGCTGTTCGTGGCCAATGGCGCCTCGGTCACTGCGGCGCTGGCGTTGGGCCTGCTGATCGGGCTGTTTTCCAACGGCTGCGTGGCTGGGCTGTATGCCTTGTCGCCGGTGGTCTATGACGCATCGGTACGCGCCACCGGCGTGGGTTGGGGGATCGGCATCGGCCGCATGGGCGCAATCCTGTCGCCGACCGTGGCTGGCGTGCTGCTCGATGGTGGCTGGCAACCCCTGCATCTGTACGGCGTGTTTGCCAGCGTGTTCGTGCTTGCCGCGGGTTGCCTGCTGCTGTTGCGCCCAACGACAAAGCCTGCGTCCGCCTTGCCTGCTGATGCACTGAGTCACTGAGTGCAACCCGGCCTTGCCGGGTATCTGAATGCAACTTACTGCTCCGGGTCATGCTGGCCTGGGGCGGTCTGCTGCGCCTATTGAACGCGGAGAACAATAATAATGATGGACACAACTTGCACGCTGGCCCGTTCGGCCCTGGCAGTTTCGCTGGCGTTTGGCCTTGGTTTGCCGGCCTGGGCGCAAGAGGGGGGCTTCTTTGAAGATGCCAAGGGTGGGCTGACACTGCGCAACTACTACTTCAACCGCGATTTCCGCGACCCGGGGGCCGCCAAGGGCAAGGTTGAAGAATGGGCCCAGGGTTTCATCTTCAAGTTCAGCTCGGGCTACACCCCGGGGCTGATCGGTTTTGGCCTGGATGGTATCGCCCTGTTCGGCGTGAAGCTGGACAGCGGCGGCGGTACCAGCGGCTCAGAACTGTTGCCGGTGCACGATGACGGGCGAGCGGCCGACGACTACGGTCGGGCCGGGCTGGCGGCGAAGCTGCGTATGTCTGCGACCGAGCTGAAGGTGGGGGAATTGTTGCCGGATATTCCGCTGTTGCGTTACGACGATGGCCGCCTGCTGCCGCAGACCTTCCGTGGTGCCATGCTCGACTCGCGGGAAATCGAAGGCCTGAGCCTGCAGGCCGGCCAGTACCGCGAGGTGAGCCTGCGCCACTCTTCGGACATGCAGGACCTGTCTGCCTGGGCCGCGCCCGGGGTCACCTCGGACGGCTTCAACTACGCCGGCGCCGAGTACCGCTTCAACCAGCAGCGAACACTGATCGGCGCCTGGCACTCGCAGTTGGAGGACATCTACCAGCAAAGCTACTTCAACCTGCTGCACAGTCAGCGGGTAGGGGAGTGGACGTTGGGGGCCAACCTTGGCTACTTCATCGACCGGGATGACGGGCAGGCGCGCATCGGCGACATCCAGAGCCGCACCGGCTACGCCTTGTTGTCAGCTTCGCACAGTGGCCACACGCTGTACCTGGGGTTGCAGAAGGTCAGTGGCGACAGTCAGTGGATGTCGGTGTACGGCAGCAGTGGGCGAACCCTGGGCAACGACATGTTCAACGGCAACTTCAGCAATGCTGACGAGCGTTCGTGGCAAGTGCGTTACGACTACAACTTTACCGCGCTCGGTGTGCCAGGGCTGCTGGCCATGGTGCGGTACGGGCATGGCGAGAACGCCACCACGGCGGCGGGCAGCAATGGCAAGGAGTGGGAGCGCGATACCGAGGTGAACTACACCTTCCAGAGTGGGTTATTGAAGAACCTCAACATCCGGCTGAACAACGCGACCAACCGGCGCAGCTTCAACAGCGACTTCGACCAGACGCGACTGATCGTCAGCTACCCGCTGACCTTGTAGGAACGGGTTCAGCCGCGAACACCGGCGCAGCCGGTGCCATGTTCCGTGTTGCCTGCTTCGCGGGTAAACCCGCTCCTACATTTACGGCGCATGTCTTGAGACAGGTTGGTTTCTTGGCGCGCGCTCTCCCCGTAGGAGCGGGTTCACCCGCGAACACCGGCGCAGCCGGTGCCATGCACCGCGTTGCCTGCTTCGCGGGTAAACCCGCTCCTACATCTACGGCGCATGTCTTGCGCCAGGTTGGTTTCTTGGCGCGCGCCCCCCGTAGGAGCGGGTTCACCCGCGAACACCGGCAACGCCGGTGCCATGCACCGCGTCGCCTGCTTCGCGGGTAAACCCGCTCCTACATTTACGGCGCATATCTTGAGACAGGTTGGTTTCTTGGCGCGCGCCCCCCGTAGGAGCGGGTTCACCCGCGAACACCGGCAACGCCGGTGCCATGTTCCGCGTTGCCTGCTTCGCGGGTAAACCCGCTCCTACAACAGGTCAGCAGCAACCCCACGGCTTGCGCTAAGATGCCCGCTCATGTCTTTGGAAGTCGCCTGGATGAGCAAACCCGGTCAGATGGTGCTGGTTGCGTTGCGCAAGATGATCGCTTCGGGCGAGCTGGCGGCCGGCGAGCGCTTGATGGAAGTCCCAACCGCCGAACTGTTCGGCGTTTCACGCATGCCGGTGCGCATGGCATTTCGCACCCTCGAACAGGAAGGCCTGCTGGTGCGCTTTGGTGGCCGGGGGTTTCAGGTGCGTTCGGTCAGCGCCGATGACATCGCGGGTGCGGTCGAGGTGCGTGGTGTGCTGGAGGGGTTGGCGGCGCGTCAGGCTGCAGAACGTGGCTTGTCGGTGCAAGCACGCGCTGCGCTGCAACAGTGCCTGGTCGACGGCGATCAGCTGTTCGACAAGGGCTTTGTGAGCGAAGACGACTTGCAGGTCTATCACGACCTGAACATGCGCTTTCATCAGGTGATCATCGACGCCAGCCACAACCCGGCCATTGCCGTTGCCCTGGCGCGCAACGACCACCTACCATTCGCCTCGGTCACCGCACTGGCGGTGGACCGCCATGACCTGGCTCGCGAGTACCGGCGCTTCAACTTCGCCCATATGCAGCACCACGCCGTGTTCGACGCCCTGGTCAACCGCCAGGGTGCCCGCGCCGAAGCGATCATGCGCGAGCACGCCAATGCCACCTTGCGCTATGCCGAAACCTTTGGCGGGGCAGCGGCGGATGCGGGCATGAAAGTCATCCTGCCCTCGTCGTAAGCCGGTTCAGATGTCCAGCACCAGCAGCGGCGTCTTCGAGCGCGAGCAGCAGGGCGTGAACTGATCGTTCAGGGCCTGTTCCTCTTCAGTGAGAAACAGATCGCGATGGTCCGGTGTGCCCTGCAGCACGCGTGTCAGGCAGGTGCCGCAAATACCCTGCTCGCACGACATGGCGATCTCGATACCGTTCTCTTCCAGCACCTGCACTACGGTCCGGTCGGCTGGCACCTCGAACACCTGGCCCGTGCTGCCCACCTGCACCGAGAAACTGCCATCGTTGCTGGCATCCACCGGTGCTGCGGCGAAGTACTCGCGGTGCAGGTTGGCCTCCTGCCAGCCCAGCCCCTTCGCGCTGTCCAGCACATGCTGCATGAACCCGCCGGGCCCGCATACATACAGGTGCACATCAGTTTGCGGGTTGCCCAGCACCTGGGCGATGTCCAGCGCCGTTTCCGGCTGCTCGTCAAAATGCACGAACAGCCGATCAGCGAACGGCGCGCTGCGAATCCGCTCGATAAACGCCGCCCGCTCGCTGGAGCGGGCACAGTAGTGCAACTCGAAGGCCTGGCCGCAGTGGGACAGCTGCTCGGCCATGCACAGGATTGGGGTAATGCCGATGCCGCCGGCAAACAGCACACTGCGCTGCGCCCCCTCGGCCAGCGGGAACAGGTTGCGCGGCGCACTGATACGCAGCCGGGCACCGGCCTGCACCTGCTCGTGCAGGCTACGTGAGCCGCCCCGCGAAGCCGGGTCGTTGAGCACGCCTATCAGATAGCGATGGCGTTCTTCGGGGTGGTTGCACAGCGAATACTGGCGCACCAGCCCGTCGGGCAGGTGCACGTCGATATGGGCGCCGGCGCTGAACGCCGGCAGCAGGCTGCCATCTGCCGCTGCCAGCTCGAAGCTGCAGATACCCTGCGCTTCATCGTTACGGGATACCACTACGGCATCGATCATGTCGGCTGTTCCTCAGGCAGGGGTGGCGCTGGTGGCGATCAGTTGCGGCTGCGGCGCCCGCTCTTTGGCGATGATCCGCTCCAGCACTTTGCGTGACTGCACGCCGCCGGCATCGATGTTCAGCTTCAGCAAGTTGCGCTCGGGGTAGGCCAGCAGGTTTTGCTGCTGGCGTTCGAGCATTTCCAGGTCTTCGCTGAAAATCTTGCCCTGGCCCTCACGAATGTTGTCGGTCAGGGTCTGGTCGTGCGCAGCGAAATTGCGCGCCATGCCCCAGAAGTACCAGATCGAGGTGTCGCTTTCCGGGGTGATGAAGTCGACGACGATGCTCGATGCCTTGTGCTGTGCCTCGGCGTGGTAGCCGCCCTTGCCGGCATGCGCTACACCCACTTCGATCAGCACATGGCTAGGTGGGGTGAAACGGCAGATCTGCCAGCGGTCCACCGGTACATCGTCGGCCAGGCCGTTGCCACGCAAGGCCATGCGCCAGAACGGCGGCGCCATGAGGTTTTCCATGTGCCGGGCGGTGACCACTTCGTCGCCGGTGACGGTGGTGACCGGCGGTGCCTCGTCGATCTCCTTCTGGCCGATGCTGGACGCGTGCACATAGGTTTCATGGGTGAGGTCCATGAGGTTGTCGATCATCAGGCGGTAGTCGCAACCGATGTGGAACAGCCCGCCGCCGTAGGCCCACTCATCATTCACCGCCCATTCCAGATGCGGAATCAGCGCCGGGTCGGCCTGCGCCTGGTCACCGGGCCAGACCCAGATGAAGCCATAGCGCTCGACGGCCGCAAAGGTCTTGTTGCAGGGGAAGCCACGCACCCGTTGGCCCGGCATCGACACGGTCTTGCCGTCGCAACCCATCACCAGGCCGTGGTAGCCGCACACCAGGTTGCCGTCCTCGACATAGCCCAACGACAACGGGGCGCCGCGGTGCGGGCAGAAGTCCTCGACGGCGGCGACTTGGTTCTCTCGGGCGCGGTAGAACACGATTTTTTCCCCGCAGATCTGCCGGCCCAGGGGTTTGGTGGCGATTTCGTCGGGTGTGCAGGCGACGTACCAGGTGTTTTTAGGGTACATGGGAGGCTCTCCGGGGTTTTGTTTTTATTTAATGGATCCATTAAGGCTGTGACTGGCGTGCGAGGTCAATGCATTTTACTTGAGAGATGCGTATTCTGTGCGATTATCGGTTTTTAGTGGATCCATTGATGGGCGCCCTGCAATTCGAGCGGGCGGCTGCAGCAGCACGTCGTCTGAACAGGAAGGCACCGGCGAGATCGATCAATGCGGCCGGTGCAGCAGCAGGCTTGGCCGAACCTGCTATGCCTAAAGGGACACCCCACCCATCAAGGCCACTCGATGCTAGCCATCGAACAACTCTACAAATCATTCCCCACCCCCCAAGGCCCGCTCCCCATATTGCAGGGGGTGGACATGCGCCTGGCGCGGGGCAGCAGCCTGGCGCTGATGGGCGAGTCGGGCAGCGGCAAGAGCACTTTGCTGCACCTGGTGGCTGGCCTGGACCGAGCGGACAGCGGCCGTATTCTGATCGACGATGTTCCGCTCGATGGCCGGTCGGAAGCGTCGCTGGCGCAGTGGCGGCGGGAGGGGATCGGCCTGGTGTTTCAGCAGTACAACCTGATCAGCAGCCTGGACGTGGGCCTGAACCTTACGTTCCAGGCCCGCCTCGCCGGGCGGCATGACCCGCATTGGGCGGCTTACCTGGCGCAGCGCCTGGGCCTGGCGGACCTGCTTGAGCGTTACCCGGAACAACTGTCTGGCGGCCAGCAGCAGCGGGTCGCCATCGGCCGTGCGCTTGCCGGGCGCCCGGTCTGGCTGTTGGCTGACGAACCGACCGGCAGCCTTGATGAGGCCAGCAGTGACGAGGTGCTGAGTTTGTTGTTGCAGTTGGTCGCCGAAGCCGGCAGCGGGGTACTGATGGTGACCCACAGCCCGCGGCTGGCGGCGCGTTTGCAGCGCCGTTGCTACCTGCAGGCCGGCCGTGTGCGGCCCGAGCAGGGCTGATGAAGCTTTTGTCGCTGGCCCTGTTGGCGCTGCTCAGCCACTGGCGGCGCCATCGTGTGCAGTGCTTCAGCATCTTCACTGGCCTGTGGCTGGCCACGGCCTTGTGGACCGGTGTGCAGGCGTTGAACAGCCAGGCACGCAGCGACTATGCCCGGGCCAGCGCGGTATTGACCGGGCCGCTGCAGGCGCAACTGATCGCGCGCAATGGCGAGCGCTTCGATCAGGCGTTGTACGTGCAACTGCGCAGGCTGGGCTGGGCTGTTTCGCCGGTGCTGGAAGGGCGCTTGCGCTTGCCGGGCGAGCCCGCACGCAGTGTGCGACTGATCGGCATCGAGCCGTTGAGCCTGCCGCCTGCCAGCAGCATTGCCGGGGTGCAGGTGCAGGCATTCGACCTGCAAGCGTTCATCGGCACGCCCGGGCAAGCCTGGGTTGGGCCAGACACCTTGCGTCAACTGAACACAAGCCCCGGGCAGCCGACCCGCGACAGTGAAGGGCAGTTGCTGCCGCCTATGGTTTTGCAGCCTGCGTTGGCACCCGGGGTCATCGTGGTGGACATCGGCCACGCGCAGACGTTGCTGAACGCACCGGGGCAGTTGTCTCGTCTGCTGCTGGCTGATACGCCCGGGCCGTTGCCTGCGGATATTGCCCGCCACCTTGAACTGCAGCCGCGGCAGGACGATGGCGGCTTGCAGCGCCTCACCGACAGTTTCCACCTCAACCTGACCGCCCTCGGCCTGCTGGCGTTCGTTGTCGGCTTGTTCATCGCCCACGCCGCGATCGGTCTGGCGCTGGAGCAGCGCCGTGGGCTGATCCGCAACCTGCGCGCGTGCGGCGTGAGCCTGAAGACCCTGCTGGGTGCCCTGGTGCTGGAGCTGGGCCTGTTCGCGGCAGTGGGTGGGCTGGCCGGGGTGGTCAGTGGTTACGCATTGGCCGCGTGGCTGTTGCCCGACGTGGCCGCCAGCCTGCGTGGTCTGTATGGCGCCCAGGTCGCCGGTACGTTGAGCCTGCCGGCGGGGTGGTGGCTGCTGGGTGTGCTGGTAAGTGTACTCGGGGCATTGCTGGCAGGGCTGGAGAGTGTAATGCGTGCTGCCCGGTTGCCTTTGCTGGCGCTGGCGCAACCCCAGGCCTGGCGACTGGCGCAGGGGCCATGGTTGCAACGGCAGGCTTTGCTAGCGGGCCTGCTGCTGTTGCTGGCCTTGGGCTGTGGTGTCTTCGGGGCTGGCCTGCTTAGCGCGTTCGGCATGCTGGCAGGGTTGCTGCTGGCGGCGGCGCTGCTGTTGCCGGCCTTGCTCGATCGGGTACTGGCCTGGCTGGCGCGTCGTTGCCACCGGCCCTTGGCGCAATGGTTCGTGGCTGACAGCCGCCAGCAACTGCCAGCCTTGAGCCTGGCGTTGGTCGCCCTTTTGCTGGCGCTGGCTGCCAGTGTTGGCGTGGGCAGCATGACCGAGGGTTTTCGCAAGACGTTTGTCGGTTGGCTTGACCTGCGCCTCTCCGCCGACCTGTATGTCACCCCACGTGATACGGCCCAAGGCTTGCAGATAGTCGAGTGGCTCAAGCAGCAACCTGTGGCCAGCGTGGTCCTGCCTGGCTGGCGCGCAGACATGCAGCTGCAAGGTTGGCCGGTGCAAGTGCAGGGCATTGTCGATCACCCCGCCTATGGAACGCGCTGGCCATTGCTGGAACAGCATTCGCGCGCCTGGCAGCAACTGGCCAGTGGACAAGCCGTGATGCTCAGTGAGCAGTTGGCCAGGCGACTGAACCTGCAACTGGGCGACAGCCTGCAGTTGCCCGCAGACACGCCAGCCTTGCCCGTGGTGGGGATCTATGCCGATTACGGCAACCCCAAGGGGCATGTACTGGTCAATGCCGGCTGGTTGCGCGCCCACTGGCCACAGGCAACCCTGGCCGGCTTGAGTGTCGACCTGAGCGCTGAACGGGTGCCGGTGCTCAAGGCCGCGCTGCAACAGCACTTTGCCCTGGATGACAGCCGGGTGGTCGAGCAGGCGCGCCTGAAACGCTGGTCAACCGACGTCTTCAACCGCACCTTTGCCGCCACCGCAGCCCTCAACAGCCTTACCCTTGGCGTGGCCGGTGTGGCGTTGTTCATCAACCTGCTGACCCTGGGCCAGGCCCGGCTGGGCCAGTTGGCACCGCTGTGGGCGCTGGGGGTGCGGCGCATGCAACTGGTCTGGCTGAGCCTGGGGCAGACACTCATGCTAAGCAGCTTCACCGTGCTGCTGGCAATCCCGCTTGGGTTGCTGCTGGCCTGGTGCCTGGTCGCGGTGGTGAACGTGCAGGCCTTCGGCTGGCGCTTACCGCTGTATGTGTTCCCCATGCAACTGCTGCAGTTGACCGTGCTGGGCATGTTCACCAGCCTGCTGGCCTGCGCCTGGCCGCTGTGGCAACTGGCGCGCCGCCAGCCGCGCGAACTGTTGAGGCCGTTGGCCGATGAAGCTTAATGCGTGGCTGTTGCTGACCGGGTTGTTGTTGTGCGGCTGTGATCAGCCAGCACCGCAAAGCTATGCCGGGCTCGGGCAGCAGGCTGGCGAATTCAGCCAGGTGACCCGCGATCATCGTCTGGTCTTCCCGCATGACCACGGTCCCCACGACGGCTTTCGTATCGAGTGGTGGTATGTCACCGCTAACCTCAAGGACACCCAGGGCCGAGATTGGGGCGCCCAGTGGACACTGTTCCGCTCGGCCCTGCGCCCCGGCCCGGAGACCAGCGGCTGGAACAGCCCGAACCTGTGGATGGGGCATGCAGCACTGACCGGGCCGGGTGGCCATCAGGCTGCTGAAACCCTGGCGCGGGGGGGTATCGGCCAGGCCGGCGTGCAGGCCCAGCCGTTTCGTGCATGGATCAATGACTGGGTGTTACAGGGCCAGGGCGGTATTGAACAGCTACAGATGGTCGCAAGTGGCGACGGTTTTCGCTATGACTTGCAGTTGCACAGCGATCTTCCCTTGGTGCTGCATGGGGAGCAGGGCTACAGCGAAAAATCAGGCAAGGGCCAGGCTTCGTACTATTACAGCCAGCCGTTCTACCAGGTCCAGGGGCACGTCCAGCATGGCAGCCTGTGCATCGCGGTTACCGGGCAGGCCTGGCTGGACCGGGAATGGAGCAGTCAGCCGCTGGCGCCCGGGCAGACCGGCTGGGACTGGTTTTCCCTGCACCTGGACAGTGGCGCCAAGCTGATGCTGTTCCAGGTACGGGAGGCCCACGGGGAACCGTATCGCGCCGGGACCTGGGTAGGGCCACACGGGGACGTGATGGCGCTTGACGCCGCACAGATCCAGCTGCAGGCCCTGGCCTGGTCTGCGCAGAAAAACGGCAAGCAGGTGCCCACGCGTTGGCGGGTGCAAGTGCCGGAGCATAGGGTGGATGTGCAGGTCGATGCCGTGGAGCCGCAGGCGTGGATGCAGACACGGTTCCCGTATTGGGAAGGGCCGGTACGCTTGAACGGGAGTGCGGGCGGGCGCGGGTATCTGGAGATGACCGGGTACTAGTGCAACAACGTTTGCGCAAGACAGTTGCGCCCACAAAGGTCGCGCCAGGCCCTTCAATCCTTGATCAGCCCTCGCAGCACGGCCCGCGCTTCTTCAGTACGCAAGCACTCGATGAACAGGCGGCTTTCCCGCGCCACCGTGGCCTCCAGCTCCGCCCGCTGGCTGTCCTTGAGCAGCCGCTTGCTGATCCGCAGTGCCGCCTGCGGGTAGCCTTGCAGCTGCCGCGCCAGTGTGCGGGCAGCGTCCAGGCACTGTTCGCCGTTTTCATGCAGCTCATTGGCCAGCCCCCAGGCCAGCATCTGTTCGCCATCCAGCAATGCATTGGTCAGCAGCAAGCGTGCCGCCCTGGCCTGGCCAAGCACACGCGGCAGCAGCAGGCTGGAACCAAACTCCGGGCACACACCCAGCGGTGCGAAAGGCATGCGCAGCTTGGTCGAGCGGCTGACCAGCACCTGGTCGCAGTGCAGCAACAGGGTGGCCCCGATGCCGATCGCCGCACCACTGACCGCTGCGATCAGCGGCTTGTCCAGGCCCATGACCACCCGCATCAGGCGGAACACCGGGCTGTCCAGGTCGCTGGGCGGGTTGTCGAGGAAGTCGCGAAGGTCGTTGCCAGCGCTGAAGCAGTGCGGCCCACCGGTAATGATGATGGCATCGACAGCAGGGTCTTCACCTGCCGCCAGCAACAGGTCGCCCAGCAGCTGGTACATGGCAGTGTTCAGGGCATTGAGCTTGTCGGGGCGGTTGAAGGCCAGGGTCAGCAGGCCTTGGTCCAGTTCGCGTGTGATCAGGTCGTTCATGGCAGCCGCTTTTGTTGTTGTGAGGGGGCCCTGCCGGGCAGTGGCGCTTAGGGTTTATCACGCAGTCCGGCTTGTTGTACAGTCGTTCAGTCCAGCCCCTAACCAGAGACCCACCGATGACTCAGGAAGCCCGCTACCACCGCATGCTGCCGGAACTGCGCAAAGCCAACCTGGTCGAGGCGACCCTGGTGTGCCTCAAGCGCCATGGTTTCCAGGGGGCTTCAATCCGCAAGATCTCGGCCGAGGCCGGGGTCTCGGTCGGGCTGATCAGCCACCATTACGCGGGCAAGGACGAACTGGTGGCAGAGGCTTACATGGCCGTCACCGGTCGGGTGATGGGTTTGTTGCGCGAGGCCATGGCCCAAGCTGCGCCCAATGCCCGCGAGCGGTTGTCGGCGTTCTTCCGTGCCTCGTTCTGCGCCGAGCTGCTCGACCCGCAATTGCTCGATGCCTGGCTGGCCTTCTGGGGCGCGGTGAAGACCGCCGACGCGATCAACCAGGTGCACGACCACTCCTACGGCGAGTACCGCAACGAACTTGGCCAGCTACTGGCCAGACTGGCCGAAGAGGAGGGCTGGCAGGGCTTCGATGCCGACCTGGCGGCCATCAGCCTGAGCGCCTTGCTCGACGGCCTGTGGCTGGAGTCGGGCCTGAACCCCGGCACCTTCAGCCCCGAGCAGGGCGTGATCATCTGCGAGGCGTGGGTCGACGGCCTGCAGGCCGGCGGCCGGAGGCGCTTCAGCCTGCCCGAGGGCTGTTGATCACCTGTTCAGTAACGAGTACGCTGCTGTCGCGAGTGTGTAGAACAACACCAATAAAAAAGAGACAACACGCAATGACGCCTCGGGTATTGATCGTCGATGACGATCCGCTTATTCGTGACTTGCTGCAGGCCTACCTGTCCCAGGAGGGCTACGACGTACACTGCGCCGACACCGCGGAAAGGGCCGAAGCCCTGCTCGCCAGCCAGGATGTCGACCTGGTGCTGCTGGACATCCGCCTGCCCGGCAAGGACGGCCTCACCCTGACCCGCGAACTGCGGGTGCGCTCGGAGGTTGGCATCATCCTCGTCACCGGGCGCAATGACGACATAGACCGCATCGTTGGCCTGGAATGCGGTGCAGATGACTACGTGATCAAACCACTCAACCCCCGCGAGCTGGTGTCCCGGGCGAAAAACCTGATCCGCCGCGTGCGCCATGCCCGCGAGGCGCACCCCGCCCCGGCCTGCGCGCAATCGCTGAAGCAGTTCGCCGACTGGGCGCTGGATACCGACCGCCGGCGCCTGATCGACGCCCGTGGCGGGCAAACCCTGCTGACCCACGGCGAGTTCCAGTTGCTCAGCGTGTTCCTGCGCAACAGCGGCCACACCCTCAGCCGCGACCAGTTGATGGACCAGATTCGCAACCGCGAGTGGGTGCCCAACGACCGCTCCATCGACGTGCTGGTCGGCCGCCTGCGGCGCAAGCTGCATGACGACCCGGCCGAACCGCAGTTGATCATCACTATTCACGGCACCGGCTACCTGTTCACTGCCAGCGTGGCAGCATGATTCACCGCGCCTGGCGATTGGCGCTGGCCTTGACGTTGCCCACCCTGCACGCCAGTGCCAGTGAGCCGGTGCGTTACTGTGACTACCCGGTGTACCCGCCCATTTCCTGGAGCGACGGCCACCAGGTGCGCGGCCTGGCCCCAACTGTGGTGCGTGAACTGTTCGCGCGCATGGGCTACGAGGTGCAAACCGTGGTGCTGGGCAACTGGAAGCGCTGCCTGATGGACGCCGCCGCCGGGCGGGTGGACGTGGTCCTGGCCTACAACAGCGACCAGCGTGACCAGCGCATGCGTTTTTCCACGGAGCCGGTGGTGCGCGAGGAAGTGGCCGTGTTCTACAACCGCAAGCGACCGGTGCAGTTCCAGCAGCTGGAGGACCTGGCGGGTTACCGCGGCGGCCTGTTGTACGGCGAAAGCTACGGCGCCGAATTCGACCGCTTCGTCGCCCGCCACCAGAACATCGAGCGGGTATCGTCCAGTCAGCAGAATTTCGGCAAGCTGATCCGCGGGCGCATCGACTACGTGATCCAGGAGCGGCGCACCGGCCAACTGTTCATTGAGCACCTGCCCGGCGCGCAGGACATCCGCGTATTGCCCAGCGCGCTGAGCGTGGACTACCTGCGGGTAGCCGTATCGCGGCAATCACCCCTGAACCAGCACATGGACGAAATCGACGCGCAGTTGCGGCGCATGAACCAGGCTGGCGAGATCGCGCGCTGGCTGGAGCAGAGCGAGGTCACCTACCGCGACATGATCAACCTGCCGGCAGATGCCCGATGATTCGCCTGCACACCGATGGCCTGCTGCGCCGCCTGCTGCGGTTCATCCTCTTGTTCAGCCTGTGCTTTACCGTACTGGCCAGTAGCGCGCAGCTGTATTTTGAATACCGCCGCGAGATGCGCGACATCGAGGCGCGCATGGCGTTGATCCGCGCAGGCTACCTCGCCAGCCTGGAGCGCAGCCTGTGGGACTTGGACGAGGCGCAGCTGGATACGCAATTGCGCGGCCTGGTGGATTTTTCCGACGTGGCCCGGGTGCGCTTGGTTAGCGACGATTTTCAACTGCTGCGAGGGGAGGCCGAACCCAAGGGGCCGCTGCGCATCGAGCGCTTCCCCCTGGATTATCAGCCCCCCTCGGGCCCCCCCAGACACCTGGGTGAGCTTGAAGTGAGTATCGACTTGGGTGCGGTGCACCATCGGTTGTATGCCACTGGCCTTGCCTGCCTGCTGTGGATGGGCGTGTTCCTGTGTGGCCTGGCAGTGGCGCTGTCGGGGCTGTTCTATCGCCTGGTCACCCGCCATCTGCAAGTGATGGCCGAGTTCGCCCGGCGTATTGGCGCCGGCCAATGGCAGGAACCGTTGCGCCTGGGGCGCCGCCGTTCATCGCGCCCTGACGAGATCGACACGGTGGCCAATGCCCTGGACGATATGCGCCGCGCCATCCTCAGCGACATTGAACGCCGCGAACGCGACCGCCTGGCGTTGCAAGACAAGCGCGACGAACTACAGGCCATGGTCGAACGACGTACCGCCAGCCTGGCCCGGGCCAAGGATGACGCCGAGGCCGCCAACCTGGCCAAGTCACGCTTCCTGGCGACCATGAGCCACGAACTGCGCACCCCGCTCAACGGTATCCTGGGCATGGCCGAGCTGCTACGCGGTGGCCGGCTGGAAGCGGCCGACCGTCAGCGCCTGGAAGCCTTGTACAAGGCCGGCGAGGGGCTGTTGGCGATTCTCAACGAAGTGCTGTATTTCGCCCGGCTCGAAGAAGGTGAGAGCCGTGCCGAGCTGGTCGGCTTTTCGCTGCGCCAGTTGTGCCAGGAAGTGCTGGCGCTGCTCGAACCCATGGCCGCGGACAACGGAGACACACTGCATCTGGAGATTGATGAGCAATTAGCCGGTTACCAGCACGGCGCCGAGCAGTACCTGCGTCAGGTGCTCAGCAACCTGCTGGCCAATGCCATCAAATTCACCGAGCAGGGCCAGGTGCGGCTCAAGGTGCAGGTGCTGGTCAGCGATGCGACCACGCAGCGCCTGCGGCTGTCGGTCAGTGACAACGGCATCGGCATCGAGCCGGCCGTACAGGCAAAAATCTTCGACCGCTTCGTCCAGGCCAGCGAGGCCGTGGCACGCCGCTACGGCGGCACCGGTCTGGGACTGGCGATCTGCAAGCACCTGGTGGAAAAACTGGGGGGCTGCATTGGCCTGGACAGTGTACAAGGGCAGGGCAGCTGCTTCTGGTTCGAACTCGACATCGCCCTTGGGCAGCCGGTTGCGGCCAATACCCCGGCCCAGTCGGTCAGCGCCAGCCTGGATATCCTGGTGGTCGAGGACGTCGCGCTGAACCGTGAGGTGGCGAGCGGCCTGCTGGTGCGCGATGGCCACCGGGTGAGCTTTGCCGAGGATGCCGGGCAGGCCCTGCAGTTGTGCGCACAGCGGCGCTTCGACCTGATCCTGCTGGACGTTCACCTGCCCGGCATGAGCGGGGTGGAACTGTGCCGGCAGCTTCGCGCCACCCCCGGGCCTAACCACCACAGCCGGATAGTGGCGCTGACCGCTGGCGTGCAACCGGGGCAACTGTCGGATTACCTGGAAGCCGGCATGCAAGGTGTGCTGGCCAAGCCCCTGCGGCTGGCCAACCTGCGCCAGGCGCTGGCCGACGCAACGCCGACTGAAGAGGCCGGTATTGACGCAAACATGGACTGGTCGCTGCTGGCCACCCACCGCTCGCTGCTGGGCGAGCAGAAGCTGCAGGGCCTGCTGAATGTGTTGCGCCAGTCACTGGAGCAGCACGCCACGGCGTTGGCCGAGGCGCTGCCAGCCCAGGACTTTACCGAGGTGCTGCACCTGGCCCATCGCCTGGCCGGCAGTTGCGACTCCCTGGGTTTTTCTGGCCTGGCTGCGCTGTTGCGACGCCTGGAAGACGCAGCCCGCCAGCATGATGGGCAGGCGCTGAACGCACTGGCCGAGCCACTGGCAAGCCAGCTCGGCCAGGCCCGTGCGACCCTGGAACAGCTGATTCAGAGCTGACGTACAAAAAACTTACGACTTTTTACATCTTCGATCCGTTCGTACAACGGCACCTTACATCCGTTTCCAATAATCCATGGCAACCGTGTTGCACGCGGTCCATGAGGCTTATTGGAGACAAGAATAATGACATGCCGTAGCGCTCAGCCCCTCGTTCGCATCGCCACACGTACCTGCCGCAATGGTGAGGTGCGCCATGACTGACAACGTTGAAAAGATCCAGCTCACCCGCGCCCTGAAAAGCCGACACATCTTCATGCTGTCGCTGGGTGGGGTTATTGGAACCGGCCTGTTCATGGGCTCGGGCGTAACCATCAATCAGGGTGGGCCGGTGGGCGCGATCCTGGCTTACCTGGTCGCCGGCTTGCTGATGTACCTGGTGATGGTCTGCCTGGGTGAGCTGTCGGTGCAGATGCCGGTGTCCGGTTCGTTCCAGGCCCACGCCACTAAGTACATTGGCCCGGCCACCGGCTTCATGATCGGCTGGGTGTACTGGATGAGCTGGGCCACCACCGTAGGCCTGGAGTTCACCGCTGCCGGCATGCTGATGACCCGCTGGTTCCCGGAGGTGCCGATCTGGTACTGGTCGGCGCTGTTCGTGGTGGTGCTGTTCGGCCTCAACGCCCTGGCCACGCGTGCCTTTGGCGAAGCCGAGTACTGGTTCTCGGGCATCAAGGTGGCAACCATCCTCGGCTTCATTGTCATTGGCCTGCTGGTGATCTTCGGTGCCATCCCTCTGAGCAGCGGGGCACCCGCACCGATGCTGAACAACCTGGTGGGCGAGTCGCTGTTCCCCCATGGCCTGTCGGCAGTGTTCGCGGTGATGATGACCGTGGTCTATGCCTTCCAGGGTTGCGAAATCATGGGGGTGGCGGCTGGTGAGACCGAGCACCCGGAAAAAAGCATCCCGCGGGCGGTGCGCAATGTGGTGTTCCGCGTGCTGATCTTCTATGTGCTGGCGATTGCCGTGCTGTCGGCCATTGTGCCGCACGAGCAGGCCGGGCTGATGGAAAGCCCGTTCGTGCAGGTGTTCGACATGGTCGGCATCCCTTACGCCGCCGACTTGATGAACTTCGTCATCCTTACGGCCATCCTCTCGGTGGGTAACTCTGGGTTGTATGCCTCCACGCGCATCCTCTGGGCCATGTCCAAGACTGGCATGGCACCGAAAAGCCTGTCGCCGCTGAGCAAGCGTGGTGTGCCGCTGCGGGCGCTCAGCATCACCCTGTGCTTTGCGCTGATTTCGCTGATGACCAGCTTCGTTGCGGCTGACACGCTGTTCATGGTGCTGATGGCGGTAAGCGGTATGTCCGGCACCGTGACCTGGATCGTCATCGCCCTGGCGCAGTACCGTTTCCGCAATGCCTGGCTGCGTGACGGCGGGCAACTGCAGGACCTGAAGTACAAGGCGCCGCTGTACCCGCTGGTGCCACTGCTGTGCATCACCCTGTGCAGCTCGCTGTTCGTGTTCCTGGCGCTGGATGAAACCCAACGACCGTCGCTGTACTGGGGCTTTGGCTTCATTGCCCTGTGCTATGCGGCGTACTTCTTCGTCAACCGCCGCCGGCAGGGGGCCTTCGCACCCAGCGCACCAGGGGTTTGACACCGCAGCTCGTCGCCGGCGGGTGTCAATCGCTGCATGTTCAGCACCTGTGAGATCGAGCACCGCCCGCGCGGCGCGCGATCTCACAGGCCATAAAGCCGTCACGACGAACGCCCTTGTGTAACGCCAAACACCGAGTTGTGCGAAGTTGTAACAGCCCATCCCGTCTTGTTGAACACTCGTTTAGTATCTTCCTCGTCAAGCCCTCCAAAACCATCACAACAACACCGAGGCCCCCATGACTACCCCGTCGTCGCCACTGTTGAGCAAGGTCGAAGCTGGCGTTGCCTGGATCACCCTCAACCGCCCCGAGCAGCGCAACGCGCTGGACATTCCCACCCTCAAGCAACTGCACGCCTTGCTCGACAGCCATGCCGACGACCCCGCCGTACGCGTGGTGGTGCTGACCGGCAGCGGCCGCAGCTTCTGCGCTGGCGCCGACCTGGCCGAATGGGCTGCCGCCGAAGCTGCCGGCACCCTGGAAAGCTATGGCTGGACCGAAACTGCCCATGCCCTGATGTTGCGCCTGCACAGCCTCGACAAACCCACCATCGCCGCCATCAACGGCACCGCCGTGGGCGGTGGCATGGACCTTAGCCTGTGCTGCGACCTGCGCATCGCCGCCGCCTCGGCGCGCTTCAAGGCCGGCTACACCAGCATGGGCTACAGCCCCGATGCTGGCGCCAGCTGGCACCTGCCACGGCTGATCGGCAGCGAGCAGGCCAAGCGCTTGTTGTTCCTCGATGAACTGTGGGGCGCCGAGCGTGCCCTGGCGGCTGGGCTGGTCAGCGAAGTCTGCGCCGACGAGCAACTGCCCGCCGTGGCGGCCGAGTTGGCCGGGCGCCTGGCCAATGGCCCGACGTTCGCCTATGCGCAGACCAAGCAGCTGATCCGCGACGGCGCCCGGCGCACCCTGGCCGAGCAGCTGGAGGCCGAGCGCCACGCCGGCCTGCTGTGCGGCCGCAGCCAGGATGGCGCCGAGGCCCTGCAAGCCTCGGTTGAACGCCGCGCCCCCCGTTTTACCGGCCAGTAATCCGATACCCGACCCTCATCAGGACCTTCGCAGATGAATTTCCAACTGACCCAAGAACAAGAAATGTTGGTGGAAGCGGTACGCAGCTTTGTTGCCAAGGAGCTGCTGCCCCATGAGGAAGCGGTGGACCGCGCCGACGCTGTGTCACCCGAACTGGCCGCGCAGATCCGTGGCAAAGCCATCGCTGCTGGTTTTTATGCCTTCAACATGCCCGAGGAAGTGGGAGGGGGCGGTCTGGACTACCTGTCCCAGGCGCTGATCGAACGCGAGCTGTCCAAGGTGTCCTGGGCGCTGCATGTCTTCGTTGCACGGCCGTCGAAAATCCTCATGGCCTGCAAGGACGAGCAGATCAACGACTACTTGCTGCCTTGTGTGCAGGGCGAGAAAACCGACTGCTTCGCCCTCACCGAACCGGGTGCCGGTTCCGATGCCAACGCCATCAAGACCCGCGCCGTGCGCCAGGGCGATGACTTTGTCATCAACGGCAGCAAGCACTTCATCAGCCACGCCGGCCACGCCGATTTTGCCATCGTCTTCGCGGTCACCGACACCTACGAGCACAACGGGCGCAAGCGCAATGCGGTCACCGCCTTGCTGGTCGACCGGGGTACGCCGGGCATGACCATCCGCCGTGGTCCCAAGTGCGTGAGCAACCGTGGTTATCACACCTACGAGCTGTTCTTCGACGACTGCCGGGTGCCGGCCAGCAAGGTGCTGGGCGAAGTGGGCAAAGGTTGGGAAGTGGCCAATGCCTGGCTTACCGCCGGCCGGGTGATGGTCGCCGCCAACTGCGTGGGCCAGGCCCAGCGCGCCCTCGACCTGTCACTGCAATGGGCCGCCGACCGCAAGCAGTTCGGCCAGGCCATCGGCAGTTACCAGGGGGTGTCGTTCAAGCTGGCCGACATGGCCACGCAGATCCGCGCCGCGGAGATGCTCACCCTGCACACCGCCTGGAAGATGGACCAGGGCAACATGACCGACGGTGAAGCCGGCATGGCCAAGCTGTTTGCCAGCGAAGTGCTGGGCAAGGTCGCCGACGAAGCCGTGCAGATCTTCGGCGGCATGGGCCTGATGGACGAAGGGCCGGTTGAGCGCATTTGGCGCAACGCGCGTATCGAGCGCATCTGGGAGGGTACTTCGGAAATCCAGCGGCACATCATCGCCCGCGAACTGCTGCGCCCGCTGCTGCGCTGAGCGCCAGGAGAACACCCATGTCGCAATCGATTCGTGACAACCTCAAGCGCCTGCTGGCGCCCCGGCACCTGGCCTTCGTTGGCGGGCGCAGCATGGCGCGGGCGCTCAAGCGCTGCGCCGAAGGCGGCTTTGGCGGTGAGCTGTGGCTGGTCAACCCGCAGCATGAAAGCCTGGAAGGCATCCCTTGCGTGGCCCGCGTGGCCGACTTGCCTTACGCCCCGGACGCGGTGTTCATCGCCACCAACCGTGAGCTGACGTTGCAGTGCGTTGCCGAGCTGGCCGCGCGTGGCGCCGGGGGTGCCATCTGCTATGCCTCCGGCTTTGCCGAAAGCGGCGAAGAGGGCTGCCAGTTGCAGCAGCGCTTGCTCGCTGCGGCCGGCAACATGGCCCTGCTCGGCCCCAACTGCTATGGCCTGCTCGACTACCTACACGGTGCAGCCCTTTGGCCGGTGGCCCATGGCGGCCAGCAGGTGGAGAAGGGCGTGGCGATCCTCACCCAGAGCGGCAACTTTGCCTACAACCTGTCCATGAGCGACCGCTCGCTGCCGGTGGCCTACATGGCCTCGGTCGGCAACCAGGCGCAACTGGGTGTGGCCGAGCTGATGGATGTGCTGCTCGACGACCCACGGGTAACGGCCATCGGGCTGCACCTGGAAGGCTTGAAGAACGTGCCGGGCTTTGCACGCGCCGCCTACAAGGCATTGCAGCAGGGTACGCCGATCATTGCCCTGAAGACGGGCGTTTCGCAGATCGGCGCTGAACTGGCGCTCAGCCACACCAGCTCGTTGTCCGGCTCCGATGCGTTGTACGACAGCCTGTTCCAGCGCCTGGGGGTGATCCGCGTCAGCGGCCCGGTGAGCTTTGTCGAAACGCTCAAGGCCGCAGCCTGCGGACGCTTGCCGGCAGATGGCGAGCTGATTGCGCTGGCCTGCTCAGGCGGCGATGCCGGCCTGATTGCCGACTATGCCGAACGCAACCAGTTGCAATTGCCGAAGCTCGCGCAAGAGCAGGTGGCGGCACTGGCCGAGGTGTTGCCGGGCTATGCCAACCTGGTCAACCCACTGGACTTCACCACTGCCATCTGGGGCGATGAAGCCGCCCTGCAACGCATGCTCGACAACACCCTGAGCGGCGCCGCGGGCGCGGCGATGCTGGTGCTGGACTACCCGGCGGCCTTCACCGGCGAGCGCAAGGAATGCGACCTGCTGCTGGGGCTGTACTGCGATGCCGTTGAACGCCACGGCAAGATCGGCTTCGTCACCTCGGCTTTCCCGGAACTGTTGCCTGCCAGTGCGCGTGAGCGCCTGCATGCGCGGGGCATCGCTGCCCTGCAGGGCGTGGAAGACGGCCTGGCGGCCTGGGGGCGCATCGTCGCTTACCAAAAGAACCGCCAGCGGTTACTGGACCAGGGCGAGGCTGCGCGGGTACCGCTGTGCCCCCAGGCCCTCACGGGCGAAAGCCGACTGTTGGACGAATGGCAATCCAAGCAGGCCCTGCGCGCCTTCGGTCTGCCGGTGCCTTCGGGCGTGCTGAGTACGCCCGAACGCGCCGTGGCAGACGCCGCCCGCGTGGGATACCCGCTGGTACTGAAGGCGGTCAGCGCACAGCTGCCGCACAAGACCGAAGCCGGTGCGGTGGCGCTGAACCTGCGTGATGCCATCGCCCTGGAAGCTGCACTGTTGCAGATGCGCCAGCGCATCGCTGCCTACGCCCCGCACGTCGCGTTCGACCAGGTACTGCTCGAACCCATGGCCGAGCCGCCGCTGGCCGAGCTGATAGTGGGTATCAAACGTGAACACGACTTTGCCCTGGCCTTGGTGATCGGTGCCGGCGGCGTGCTGGTCGAACTGCTCAAGGACAGTGTCAGCCTGTTGTTGCCCACCACCGACAGCGCCATCCGCGCCGCACTGCTGAACCTGCGCAGTGCCAGCCTGCTGCAAGGCTTCCGTGGCCGCCCGGCTGCCGACCTCGACGCCTTGGTCGCAGCTATCCGTGCGGTGGCCGACTACGCCTGCGAAAACGCCGGGCAGCTGTTGGAGCTGGATGTGAACCCATTGATGGTCGGTGCCCATGGCACCACCGCGGTCGACGCGCTGATCCGCCTCGGCCAGGCGCAAGGAGAACGACATGAATGACCTTACCCTGACGGCCGGCCAGGCGCTGGTGCGGTTGTTGGCCAACTACGGCGTGGAGACCGTGTTCGGCATCCCTGGGGTTCACACCCTGGAGCTGTACCGCGGCCTGCCGGGCAGTGGCATTCGCCATGTACTGACCCGCCACGAGCAGGGCGCCGGCTTCATGGCCGACGGCTATGCGCGGGTCAGTGGCAAGCCGGGGGTGTGCTTCGTCATTACCGGCCCAGGCGTGACCAACGTCGCCACCCCCATCGGCCAAGCCTATGCCGACTCGGTGCCGATGCTGGTGATTTCCAGCGTCAACCACACCGCCAGCCTGGGCAAGGGCTGGGGCTGCCTGCATGAAACCCAGGACCAGCGCGCCATGACTGCGCCGATCACCGCGTTCTCGGCCGTGGCGTTGCGTGGCGATGACCTGCCCGAGCTGATCGCCCGCGCCTGGGCCGTGTTCGACAGCGAACGGCCGCGCCCGGTGCACATTTCGGTGCCGCTGGACGTGCTGGCCGCACCCGTCAGCCGTGACTGGAGCGATGAGGTGGTGCGCCGCCCCGAGCGTGGCCAGCCGTGCCGCGAAAGCCTCGACCAGGCTGCCCTGAAGCTTGCCGCCGCCCAGCGGCCGATGATCATTGCCGGGGGTGGCGCGTTGCACGCGGCTGAGCAGTTGCAGCAACTCAGTACACGGCTGGCAGCGCCACTGTTCACCAGTGTGGCCGGCAAGGGCGTGCTGCCACCAGACGCGCCACTCAATGCCGGCGCCAGTCTGTGCGTCGAACCCGGCTGGCAACTGATCAGCCAGGCTGATGTGGTGCTTGCCGTAGGCACCGAAATGGCCGACACCGACTTCTGGCGCGAGCGCCTGCCGATCACTGGCGAGCTGCTGCGCGTGGACATCGACCCGCGCAAGTTCAACGACTTCTACCCCTGTGCCATTGCCCTGCAGGGCGATGCCCGGCAAACCGTGGACGGTTTGCTCGAACACCTGCCTGCACTCGACCGAGACCCTGCTCAGGCGAGCGAAGCGGTGAGCGACCTGCGCCAGGCCATTCGTCATGGGCATGCACCGTTGCAGGCCACCCATCAGGCGATTCTTGACCGCATTGCCGCCGTGCTGCCTGACGATGCGTTCATCAGCAGCGACATGACCCAACTGGCCTACACCGGCAACTACGCCTTCGCCAGCCGGGCGCCGCGCAGCTGGCTGCATCCGACCGGCTACGGCACACTCGGCTACGGCCTGCCAGCCGGTATTGGCGGCATGCTTGCCACCGACCATCGCCCAGGCCTGGTGCTGGTGGGCGACGGCGGTTTCCTTTATACCGCCCAGGAGCTGGCCACGGCTGTAGAGGAACTGGACCGGCCGTTGGTGGTGCTGCTGTGGAACAACGACGCCCTCGGGCAGATCCGCGATGACATGCTCGGCCTGAACATCGAGCCGGTCGGCGTGCTGCCGCGTAATCCGGACTTCATCGGCCTGGCCCGTGCCTTTGGTTGCGCGGTGCGCCAGCCGCGTGATCTGGACGCGCTGCAGGCCGACCTGGCCAGCGGTTTCGCCACACCCGGCGTGACCTTCATCGAACTCAAACACACCTGCGTCTGTTAAGCCGCGAACAACCAAAAGAACAAGAGAAACCCACATGCCATTTCGCCGTACACTTCTGGCCGCATCCCTGGCCCTGCTGATCACCGGCCAAGCCCCACTGTATGCCGCCCCCCCGCTGTCGATGGACAACGGTACCAATGCCCTGACCGTGCAAAACAGCAATGCCTGGGTCGAAGTCAGCGCCAGCGCCCTGCAGCACAACATCCGCACGCTGCAGGCCGAGCTGGCCGGCAAGTCCAAGCTGTGCGCCGTGCTCAAGGCCGATGCCTATGGCCACGGTATCGGCCTGGTAATGCCATCGATCATCGCCCAGGGCGTGCCCTGCGTGGCGGTGGCCAGCAATGAGGAGGCCCGCGTGGTCCGCGCCAGTGGCTTCACCGGGCAACTGGTGCGGGTACGCCTGGCCAGCCTCAGCGAGCTGGAAGATGGCTTGCAGTACGACATGGAAGAGCTGGTGGGCAGCGCGGAATTTGCCCGCCAGGCGGATGCCATCGCCGCGCGCCATGGCAAGACCTTGCGCATTCACATGGCGCTCAATTCCAGCGGCATGAGCCGCAACGGGGTGGAGATGGCCACCTGGTCCGGCCGTGGCGAAGCGCTGCAGATCACCGACCAGAAGCACCTCAAGCTGGTCGCGCTGATGACCCACTTCGCCGTGGAAGACAAGGACGATGTCCGCAAGGGCCTGGCGGCCTTCAACGAGCAGACTGACTGGTTGATCAAGCACGCGAAGCTCGACCGCCGCAAGCTCACCCTGCACGCCGCCAACTCGTTCGCTACGCTGGAGGTGCCGGAAGCGCGCCTGGACATGGTACGAACAGGGGGCGCGCTGTTCGGTGACACCGTGCCGGCGCGCACCGAGTACAAGCGTGCGATGCAGTTCAAATCGCACGTGGCTGCGGTGCACAGCTATCCGGCTGGCAACACCGTGGGCTATGACCGCACCTTCACCCTGGCCCGTGATTCGCGCCTGGCCAACATTACGGTCGGGTACTCCGATGGCTACCGCCGGGTATTCACCAACAAGGGCCATGTGCTGATCAACGGCCACCGTGTGCCGGTGGTGGGCAAGGTGTCGATGAACACGCTGATGGTCGATGTCACCGACTTCCCGGACGTGAAGGGGGGCAACGAAGTGGTGCTGTTCGGCAAGCAGGCCGGGGGCGAAATCACCCAGGCCGAGATGGAAGAAATCAACGGCGCGTTGCTGGCCGACCTGTACACCGTGTGGGGCAGTTCCAACCCGAAGATCCTCGTCGACTGAAACCGCCAAAGAAGGGAGATTGCCATGCGCTACGCCAAGCTTACCCAACGCATCGCCGGCGACGGGGCTGCGGCCTGGGACATCCACTACCGCGCCCTTGCGCTGCAGGCCGAGGGTAAGGACATCCTGCTGCTGTCGGTGGGTGACCCGGACTTCGACACCCCCGCGCCTATCGTCGAGGCGGCCATCGACAGCCTGCGCGCTGGCCATACCCATTACGCCGATGTACGCGGCAAGCTGGCGCTGCGCCAGGCCATCGCCAACCGTCACCGGCAGCGCAGTGGCCAGGCGGTGAGCGTCGACCAGGTGACCGTGCTGGCGGGTGCCCAGTGCGCGCTGTTCTGCGTGGCCCAGTGCATACTCGACCCAGGCGATGAGGTGATCGTTGCCGAACCGATGTATGTCACTTACGAGGCCGTGTTCGGCGCCTGTGGCGCCAAGGTGGTACCGGTACCGGTCAAGCCCGAGAATGGCTTTCGCGTGTGCCCGCGTGACGTCGCCGAGCGCATTACCCCGCGCACCCGCGCCTTGGCGCTGAACAGCCCGCACAACCCTTCGGGGGCGAGCCTGCCGCGCGCCACCTGGGAGGCGCTGGCCGAACTGTGCATTGCCCATGATCTGTGGCTGATCTCTGACGAGGTCTACAGCGAGCTGCTGTATGAAGGCGAGCATGTCAGCCCCGGCAGCCTGCCAGGCATGGCCGAGCGCACTGCAACGTTGAACAGCCTGTCCAAGTCGCATGCCATGACCGGCTGGCGCATGGGGTGGGTGGTCAGCTCGACAGCACTGGCCACGCATCTGGAAAACCTCGCCCTGTGCATGCTCTACGGCTTGCCGGACTTCGTCCAGGATGCCGCCGTGGTGGCGCTGGAGCAGCCGTTGCCAGAGCTGGACGCCATGCGCGAAGCCTACCGCGAGCGGCGCGATCTGGTGTGCGAGCAGCTGGCCGGCTGCCCGGGCCTCAAGGCATTGAAGCCCGATGGTGGCATGTTCGTGATGGTCGATATTCGTGAGACCGGCGTAAGTGCCCAGGCCTTTGCCGACTACCTGCTGGACAGCCAGGGCGTGTCGGTGCTTGCCGGCGAAGCGTTCGGCCCCAGTGCTGCCGGGCATATCCGCCTGGGCCTGGTGCTGGGCAATGCGGCGCTGGTCGATGCCTGCCAGCGCATCGCCCGCTGTGCCGACGAACTGAAACGGGAGTACGGCCATGCGTGAGTACGCGCGGCTGTACATTGATGGCGCCTGGCAGGTGCCGAGCGGGCAGGGCATGGCTGAGGTGATCGACCCGGCCACCGAGCAGGCCATTGGCCGGGTACCCTTGGGCGCCGAGGCCGATGTCGAGCGTGCGGTGATGGCGGCGCGGCGAGCCTTCGATGGCTGGTCGCGCACACCGTCCAGCGTGCGCGCCGGGTACATCCGGGCATTGGTCGCACAGCTGAAAAACCGCGCGGCGCAAATGGCCGAGGTCATCACCGACGAGTTGGGCATGCCGGTGCAGTGGTGCCAGGCGGTGCAGGTCGAAGGCCCGATTGCCGGGTTGGAGCAATACGCCGAACTGGCCGGGCTGATGGACGAGGTGCGCGAAGTCGGCAACTCGTTGGTGTACCGTGAGGCCGTTGGCGTGTGCGCATTCATCAACCCGTGGAACTACCCGCTGCACCAGATGATCGGCAAGCTGGCGCCGGCCCTGGCTGCCGGGTGCACGGTGGTGGTCAAACCCAGCCAGGAAACGCCGCTACACGCATTTGTGCTGGCCGAAATGATCGACGCCATCGGCCTGCCGGCAGGGGTGTTCAACCTGGTCAGCGGCCCAGGTGCCAAGGTCGGTGAAGCCCTGGCCCGGCACCCGCAGGTGGACATGGTGTCGTTCACCGGCTCAACCGGTGCCGGGGTGCGGGTGGCACAAGCGGCTGCGCCGACGGTGAAGCGGGTATGCCTGGAACTGGGAGGCAAGTCACCGTTGCTGATTACCGCCGATGCCGACCTGCACGCTGCGGTGCGCCATGGCGTGCAGGACGTGATGATCAACTCGGGGCAGACCTGCACGGCACTGACCCGCATGCTGCTGCCGGCCAGCCGCTATGCCGAGGCGCTGGAAATCGCCGAGGCCGAAACCCGCGCACTGGTCATGGGCGACCCGCGTGACCCCGCCAGTTTCCTAGGGCCGATGTGTTCGGCAGGACAGCGGCGCACGGTGCTCGACTACATTCGCCAGGGACAGGAGGAGGGCGCGCGCTTGTTGTGCGGTGGTGATCACGGCGGCTTCGAACGCGGGTTCTACGTGGCGCCCACGTTGTTCGCCGACGTCGACAACCGCATGCGCATCGCCCAGGAAGAAATCTTCGGTCCGGTGCTGTGCCTGATCCCCTACGCCGACGAGGCCCAGGCGCTGGCGTTGGCCAATGACTCGCCGTTCGGCCTGTCCAGCGCAGTGTGGGCGGGCAGCCGCGAGCACGGCCTGGCGCTGGCGCGGCAGATACGGGCCGGGCAGTGCTTCATCAACGGGGGCGGGTTCAACTACCAGGCGCCGTTCGGGGGCTACAAGCAGTCGGGCAACGGCCGTGAGTGGGGCGAGGAGGGCCTGGCGGAGTTCGTCGAGGTCAAAGCGGTGCAGTGCTGAACCACTGCGGCAAGATAACCTGTTTTGTGTGAGGAGAATGCTTGTGAATGTACTGATCGTCCACGCTCACCCCGAACCGCAATCGTTCACGGCAGCCCTGCGTGACCAGGCTGTGGAAACCTTCCGTGCCCAAGGTCATCAGGTGCAGGTCAGTGACTTGTACGCCATGGGCTGGAACCCGGTGGCCAGTGCCGATGACTTTACCCAGCGCGAGAACCCCGAGTACCTGGTGTATGCCCTGGAGCAGCGCCAGGGGGTCAAGCGTGGTGCCATTGCCGCAGATATCCAGCAGGAGCTGGACAAGCTGTTGTGGGCCGATCTGCTGGTGCTGAACTTCCCGATCTTCTGGTTCTCGGCCCCGGCCATGCTCAAGGGCTGGATCGACCGGGTGCTGGTGTCGGGGGTGTGCTATGGCGGCAAGCGCTTTTACGACCAGGGCGGGTTGGCGGGCAAGAAGGCGCTGGTGACCGTGACCCTGGGCGGGCGCGAGCACATGTTTGGCGATGGCGCGATTCACGGGCCGTTGGAAGACATGCTGCGGCCGATCCTGCGGGGCACGCTGGCCTATGTCGGGTTCGAGGTGCTGCCGCCGTTCGTGGCTTGGCATGTGCCTTACATCAGTGCTGCTGCGCGGCAGGACTTTCTGCAGCAATACCGGCAGCGTCTGGAGCAGCTCTCGGACGACCAGCCACTGGTGTTCCCGCGCCTGGCGCAGTTCGATGAAGCGTTGTACCCGCTGACGTGACCTTTCTCCTGTACTGAACACTGGGGCCGCGTTGCGGCCCTTTCGCGACGCAAGGCCGCTCCCACAGGATTACCGCCAGCTTCGAAGGCTGCGCCGTCCTCCCACAGGATTACCACCAGCTTCGAAGGCTGCGCCGTCCTTGTGGGAGCGGCCTTGTGTCGCGAAAGGGCTGCAAAGCAGCCCCAACATTTTGTCGGCATACGATGTTCTGCAAACCTTCCAGCGCCACCTGCCGAAAAACGACCACCCACACATTCGGGGTATGTCACCCCTGGACGAATCCACCGATAGTGAACCCATCGGCTCGATCCGGAGCACTCACACGATGGAGTTGCCATGCGCAAGGTACTGAAGGTGATTGGCGGTCTGCTGCTGGCGTCTGGCGCCAGCCTGGCCCAGGCGGCAGAGGTGGACAGTGGTAACACGTTACGGTTGTACAACTGGACCGACTACATCGGTGAAACCACCCTGGCCGACTTCGAGAAGGCCACCGGCATCAAGGTCATCTACGACACCTTCGATGGCTACGAAACCGTGCAGACCAAACTGCTCACCGGCCGTTCCGGCTACGATCTGGTCATGCTCAACGCCTCGCTGGTCCCCCCGCTGATCAGCGCCGGCGTGTTCCAGGCACTGGACAAGCAGCAACTGCCTAGCTGGCAAAACCTCGATCAGCAGGTGGTCAACAACCTGCAGGGCTACGACCCTGGCCTGAAGTACTCGGCGCCCTATACCTGGGGCAGCTCGGGGGTCACCTACAACGTCGACAAGATCACCGCGCGCATGCCCGACGCGCCGATCGGTTCGCTGGCCATGCTGTTCGACCCCAAGATCGTCTCGCGCTTCGCCGACTGCGGCGTCACCCTGATGGACGCGCCCACCGAGGTCATTCCGCTGGCCCTGCAGTACCTGGGCAAGGACCCACGCAGCGCGTCGCCTGCCGACCTCAAGGCGGCCGAGCAACTGCTGCTGGGCATCCGCCCCTACATTCGCAAGTTCGACTCGGTCAACTACCTCACCAGCCTGCCCAACGGCGATGTCTGCCTGGCGCTGACCTGGTCCGGTGACTACGCCACCGCCCAGGCCCGCGCGGTGGAAGCGAAGAAGGACATCAAACTGTCGTTCTTCATCCCCCAGGAAGGTTCGCTGATCTGGTTCGACAACCTGTACATCCCCAAGGATGCGCCGCACGCGGCCAACGCCCACCGCTTCATCGAGTTTCTGCTGCAGCCGCAGACCATGGCCAAGGTCACTGACTACATCCACTACGCCAACAGCAACGCCGCCGCCACCGCGCTGGTGCGTGACGACATCCGCCAGGACCCGGCCATCTACCCCGACGCACAAACCCGTGAGCGCCTGTTCGCGCAGAAAACCCAGAGCCCCAAGGACATGCGCGCCATCACCCGGGTCTGGAGCACGGTCAAGACCGGTTTCTGAACACTGCCCAAACATTCTCGCCAAGGAGCTGCCCATGGCCACCCCAAGCAAAGCATTCGCTATCGCCCACGACCCGCTGGTGGAGGCCGACAAGGCCCACTACATGCACGGCTACCATGTGTTCGACGAGCACCGTGAGCAAGGCGCGCTGAACATCGTCGCCGGTGAGGGCGCCTACATTCGTGACACCCACGGCAACCGCTTCCTTGATGCCGTCGGCGGCATGTGGTGTACCAACATCGGCCTGGGCCGCGAGGAAATGGCCCTGGCCATCGCAGACCAGGTGCGCCAGCTGGCGTATTCCAACCCGTTCTCCGACATGGCCAACGATGTGGCCATCGAACTGAGCCAGAAGCTTGCGCAGCTGGCGCCGGGCGACTTGAACCATGTGTTCCTCACCACCGGCGGCTCGACCGCTGTCGACACCGCCTACCGGCTGATCCAGTACTACCAGAACTGCCGCGGCAAGCCACACAAGAAGCACATCATCGCCCGCTACAACGCCTACCACGGCTCCACCACCCTGACCATGTCGATCGGCAACAAGGCCGCCGACCGGGTGCCGGAGTTCGACTATCACCACGACCTGATCCACCACGTCTCCAACCCCAACCCTTACCGTGCCCCGCACGACATGGACGAGGCCGAATTCCTCGACTACCTGGTGGCCGAGTTCGAGGACAAGATCCTGTCGCTGGGTGCCGACAACGTGGCGGCGTTCTTCGCCGAGCCGATCATGGGCTCGGGCGGGGTGATCATTCCGCCCGCGGGCTACTTCCAGCGCATGTGGCAGCTGTGCCAGACCTACGACATCCTGTTCGTCGCCGACGAAGTGGTGACCTCGTTCGGGCGCCTGGGTACCTTCTTCGCCAGCGAGGAACTGTTTGGCGTCACCCCAGACATCATCACCACCGCCAAAGGCCTGACCTCGGCGTACCTGCCGCTGGGCGCGTGTATTTTTTCCGAGCGCATCTGGCAAGTGATTGCCGAGCCAGGCAAGGGTCGTTGCTTTACCCACGGGTTTACCTACAGCGGCCACCCGGTGTGCTGCACGGCGGCGCTGAAGAACATCGAGATCATCGAGCGCGAGCAACTGCTCGATCATGTCAACGACGTGGGGGGTTACCTTGAGCAACGCTTGCAGAGCCTGCGCGATCTGCCGCTGGTGGGGGATGTGCGCTGCATGAAGCTGATGGCCTGTGTCGAGTTCGTCGCCAACAAGGCCAGCAAGGCACTGTTCGCCGATGAGGTGAACATCGGCGAGCGCATCCACAGCAAGGCGCAGGAAAAAGGGTTGCTGGTGCGCCCGATCATGCACCTGAACGTGATGTCGCCACCGTTGATCATCACCCATGCGCAGGTGGACGAGATCGTCGAGACCCTGCGCCAGTGCATCCTCGAAACCGCGCGTGAACTCACGGCGCTTGGCCTGTACCAAGGCCGATGAACCTGGCGCAAAGGGCTGTGCGCGGGCGTGCCTGGCAGGCTAGACTGCCGGGCATGACCCAGGCCTCCCCCGATACCCCGCTTACCCTCACAATGGGCGCGCTGCAGCAGTGGCACGTGGCGTTGCAGCGCGCCCTGGCCCATGGCGAAACCCCCGAGGCGCTGGAGTATGTGGCCGCTGCCATCGGCCAGTTGGTGCAGGTGGAGTCGATGATGATCAGCCTTGAGTGCCAGGGGCGGGCACCGCAGTTGCTGTACCAGCAAGGCATTCCTGAACTGCACCGGGCTGCCGTGCTGGAGCGCTATTTCAGCGCCGGCTACCTGCTGGACCCTTTCTGCCTTGCCGTGCAAAGCGGCCTGGCCGAAGGCTTCTACCACCTGCAGGAAATCGCCCCCGACAACTTCTTCGACAGCGACTACTACAAGGCTTATTACCTGGGTACAGGTTGCAGTGAAGACAGCTACTACATCGTCGACCTCAGCGCAGGCCGCAAGCTGTCGCTGAGCCTGTTCCAGGGCTGCAGCGGCACGCGCCTGAATGCCGGGCAGGTCGACCTGTTGCGTGCGTTGGAGCCGATGGTGCGCGAACTGCTGGGGCGCTATGCCCGGCACAACCTGGAACCAGGCGCTGCATCAACCGAGCGCAGCAGCCTGCAGGCAGCGTTCGACAGCTTTGGCTGCCAGGTGCTGACCGACCGCGAGCGCGAAGTGGCCCACATGATCTTGCGCGGGCACTCGGTGAAATCTACTGCGCAGGAGCTGGGTATCTCGCCGGAGACCGTGCGCATGCACCGCAAGAACCTGTACATGAAGCTTGGGATCAACTCGCAATCGGAGTTGTTTGCACGGTTCATCGACTGGTTACGCGGTGATCAGCTGGAAATCCTTAGCGTAACGCGGTGATCAATTTTCTATACCTCCCGGTATATGGACAGCCCTGCACCTTGCCGCATAGCTTAACCCTCGACGGGGCGCGCCATGCTCAAGCCATAACAACAACGATGCCCCGTTACATTTCAGTCCTGCCAACCCAAAACTCTAAAAATGAGGCGGCAAATGGAAAGCATCGGCACCTATGTCATCTACGTCATCATGGTGTGCGCGGTACTGGGTGCCCTGGCATCCATCTACAACCCCGAAGGCGAACTGGGCCAGGAGTTCATCGCCGGCCTGCACAGCATCGGCCCCATCTTTATCCCGGTAGCCGGCATCATGGCGGCGATCCCGTACATTTCAGCTGGTATCAGTCATGTGATCGCGCCACTGTTCCAGGCCATCGGGGCCGACCCTGGCATCGCCGGTCCCATCTTCATCGCCTCGGACATGGGCGGCTACCAGTTAGCCAAAGCGCTGGCGCAAAGCCAGGAAGGCTGGATCCTAGGCCTGATCACCGGCTTTCAGTGCGGCGCCACCATCATCTTCGTCATTCCGGTCGGGTTGGCCATGCTGCGCAAGGCCGACCACAAGTACATGGCACTGGGGATCATGGCTGGGCTGCTGACCATTCCGCTGAGCATCATGATCATTGCCATGACCATGCAGGCGCTTGGCCTGAGCGTGCGTCCGGACATCGCTACCACTGGCGCCGCTACCCAGGCACTGCACTTCACCTGGGCAATGCTGCTGCGCAACCTGATGCCGTTGATCCTGTTTTGCATTGCCCTGGCAGCAGCATTGCGCTACTTCCCCACACTGATGGTGTACCTGTTCCTCAAGCTCGGCCAGTTCATGTACATCGCCGTGGTTCTGGTGCTGGTAGCGTCCATCGTGCAGTACTTCACCGGCCTGTTCAGCCACCTGTTCGGCAGCTGGGGTTTTGCGCCGATCATCGCCGATGCCGATGATCAGTTTCGCGCCTTGGAAATTGCTGGCTACATCGGCCTGATGCTGTGCGGGGCGTTCCCCATGGTGCACTTGCTCAAGCGCTTCCTGGCGCGGCCAATCGAACGGGTTGCCTCGCGCTTTGGCATGTCTGGTGTCGGTGCGGCCGGGGTATTGGCGGCCTCGGCGAATATCCTGGCCATGTTTCGCTTGGTCAGCGAAATGCCGCCCAAGGACAAGGTATTGGTGATCGCTTTCTCTGTGTGCGCCGCGTTCACCTTTGGCGACCACATGGCCTTCTCCGCCAACTTCCAGCCCTCGCTGATACTGCCGTTGATGATAGGCAAACTCAGTGGCGGCCTGATCGCCATGCTGCTGGCCAGTTGGCTGGCGGTGCCCAAGGCGCAGGAGTTGGGGCGTCAGGACGCTGCCGCAGGTGTCTGCAAGGGGGTGGCCGAGCCGTCCTGAGCAAAAGCGTCATGCGCATAATCCGGAGCGTCCTGGGCGCTCCGGATTTTGTGTTTTTAACCGATCAAGGCGGTAAGGTCATGCAGGCCTTCGGTGCATGAGCGTGTGGTGAGCAATGACAAAAGATGAGGCAAACGAGTTGGCAGCGGTGATCGAGGCGATCGGCAGCGAACAGCTGGGACCGGCGCTGGATGCGTGGCTGCGCAGCAAGCTGACGTTCGACATGAGTTGCGCCTATCTGTTCCAGTTCAATCAACCAGCACTGCTGGTGCATAACGGGTACAACCGTACGGTCACGGAGCGTACGTTGAACGCCTACGTGCGCGGCGGCTACCTGCTTGACCCGTTCTACGTTGCTTGCGTCAACGAGCACCCATCCGGGCTATGGCGCATGAGCGAACTGGCACCTGACTGCTTCTTCTCTTCAGGGTTTGCCATTTCCAAGGACATCCACCCCTGCGTGTCGTCCGACTATGGGACGGCGGTGGATGAGGTGGGCTTCATCATTCCCCTTCGGCCCCGGTTGGCGATCGTCTATTCGCTGATGCGCAACCACGGCAGCGGGGATTTCGGTGCAGGAGAAATGGACCTGTTGGCTGCAATGTCGCCGCTGCTGGCTTCGGTTTTTGGTCAGCACTGTCGATTGCGTTACGCTGATATCCTGCGCGCAGCACCAGAGGGGGTGGTGCTGGAGGACGCCTTCGTAGAGATCTTGCAAGGGCAACTGACTGAAACCCAGCGCCTTATCGCCAAGTTGTTGTTACAGGGGCACAGCAATGCGTCGATTGCGCGGCAGCTGAATATTTCCGATGGGACGGTAAAGGTGCACAAGCACAACATCTATCAGCGCCTGGAAATTTCATCCAACGCCGAACTGTTTCGCCTGTTCATCGATTATTTGGCCAAGGCCTGATACAGCAAGGGGCTGCAAAGCAGCCCCTTGCTGTATCAGGTACAGGTCACCTGAACAGCGGACTCAGGTGCTCGCTGAGGTAGATCCCTTGCGGATCGAGCTGGCGGCGCAGCTTACGGAAGTCCTCGGCACGCGGGTATATTGCACTCACATCTTCCCCCGTCAGGAAATGCAGCTTGCCCCAGTGCGGTCTGGCGCCATAGGAACGCAGGATCTGATCCACCGCCCGCAGATAGTCCCAATAGTCGGTACCCGGCTGGCCGGACACCGAAATGGTCACGCTGTCCTGCTCGAAGAATGGGCTCATCCACGCCCCGTCACCGGCAGTAAAGCGGTACTCGATGGGGTAGATGGCCTTGGGGAAGTCCTCCAGCATCAGCTTGCGCACGGCCCGCAACGCTTCCTTGCTGTGGCGCAACGGCACAGCGTATTCCAGCTCGTGAAAGTTGGGCAGGTACTCGATCGGGTACACATCCGAGCTGTAGGCCACTTTCTCGAACTCGCTTTCCCAGATCGGGTGGCCGGTGATGTCCATGACCTTTACTTCGCAGACATCGGTGGTGCGCCCGCTTGTAGAGGTGGCGGCGGTATCGGGTAGGCAATAGCAATGCCGGCTTTGCTCGTAGGGGCACCAGAAGAAGCTGAAGTGGCGGTGTTTGCGTGCCAGTTCGTCGTGCTTTTCCATCACGCTTTCGAAGTCTTCGCGCCAGATGCGCTCGTGCAGGTTGAAGCTGTCGGTCACCTGCAAGGTCAGTTCGGAAACAATGCCCAGTACGCCCAGCGACACTCGACCCGCTTGTAGCAGGTCAGGGGTGCTTTCGTCGACCACGAGTATTTCGCCATTGGGTTGCACCAGCTTCATGCCGACAATCGACGAGGCCAGGTTGCCGAGGGTCAGACCGGTGCCGTGGGTACCGGTAGTCAATGCGCCTGCAATCGACTGGCTGTCGATGTCGCCCTGGTTGACCATTGATAACCCGGCGGCACGCAATGTCTTGCCCAAGGCATTGATGGTGGTGCCGGCGGCAGCGGTGACGCGCTTCCTCTCGTGGTCGATATGGCGTACGCCGCTCATGTTGGCCAGGGTCAGGTGCAGGCCATTGGTCAGTGCCACCGGGGTGAAGGAATGCCCCGAGCCGGCCACGCGCACGTTCATGCCATTGCTGCTGGCCTGGCTGACCATTGAGCACAGTTCGTCCTCGCTGGCTGGTGCCCCGCGTGCTGTACGGATGCAGGACTGGTTACCGGCCCAGTTGCGCCAGTGCGCGTGTTCAAGGCCGAATTCGTTGATATGCATGTTGTTGGAAGAGGTGCTCACATCGTTCTCCTGCCGGTTGTTCTTGTAATCAGAGGGCGGTGTAGCCATTGTCGGCAAACAGGTGCGCACCGTTTACGAAACTGGCGTCGTCACTGGCCAGGAACAAGGCTGCGCTGGCGACTTCCGAGGGTTGGCACAAGCGCCCCTGGGCGGCAGCGATGGCCTGTTCGCTGACGTCCACGCCATGTTTGCGCAACATATCGATCTCGCGCAGGCCGTGGGCGGTGGCGATGAAGCCCGGGCAGATGGCATTGGCGCGAATGCCTCGGTCGCGAAACTCCACAGCGATAGCCCGGGCGAACATATGGGTGGCACCCTTGCTGGTGCAATACAGCACCTCCATCGGCGTGCCCACCACTGCCGAGATGGATGAGGTGCAGACGATACTGCCGCCGCCGGCCGCGAGCATGCCCGGCAACACCGCGCCGGTGACCAGGAACATGCTCTTCACGTTCACGGCCATGATCCGGTCCCATTCTTCTTCACTGGTTTCCAGGAAGGGCATGGCCGACAGGATGCCCGCGTGGTTCATCAGCACGGTGATGTGGCCGAAGGCCTCTTCTACGGCCGCCACCGCGGCCTTCACTTGTTGTGCGTCCGAGACATCGGCGGCGGCGAAGATGGCCTGGTAACCTGCATCACGCAATCGCCTTGCAACTTCGGCGCCCTTGCTGCCGGGCAGGTCGACAATGCCTACCCTTGCCCCTTCTGCCGCGAACAGCTCCGATGCGGCCAGCCCGCAGCCACCCGCACCGCCAGTGATCAGCGCCACCTTGCCGTTAAGACGTCCAGCCATGTTCGACTCCCGATGATTTTTAATTGACTGTCTTGAGCCCGGGCGTTTCGCGATTCGCGTGCCGGAGCATGAAACAGATCATCGGGAACATCCATATACCGATGGGTATACGGGGCACGCATAGGCAATGGGGCAGGGCTATAGAGTCCCTGTGGGGCCTGCCCGCGAAGCAGGAGAACCGGTGCATGGCACGGGCTTTGCCCGTGTTCGCCGGCGCGTCCGCTCCCACAAGGTGCATGGTGTGTTCAGAGTGCCTGTTGCTCGATCAACGCCAGGCACCGCTGCACGATCGGGCTTACATCACCCTTGCGCCGGCTGAGGATGATGGGGCTGACGGCGCCGCTATCAAGCAGGCCGACATACTCGATATCGGGACGGTGCTGCTGCTGTACCGATGCTGGCACCAGGGTCACCCCGACGCCAACCGCTACCAGGCCGATGGCGGTCTGCAGTTCGTTGGCCCATTGGCTGACACGAATGCTCATGCCGTGGTGGGCGAACAGCGCCAGCACGTGGTCGGCATAGCTGGGCCGGGGATTGGCCGGGTAGAGGATGAACGCTTCGCCAGCCAGCTGGGCCAGACTGAGCGGGCTGCCCGCCAGGGGGTGGCCCTTGGGCAGCACGGCCACCAGCGGGTCCTCGCACAGCACCTGCTGGTGAATCACCGGGTCGTCGATGCGAATGCGGCCGAAGCCAATGTCGATACGCCCGCTTTTCAGCGCCTCCACCTGTTGCAGTGTGGTCATCTCGTTCAGGCCCAGTTCCAGCTCGCTGTCCTGGCGAAGTTCGCGGATCAGCTCCGGCAGCACGGTGTACAGGGTAGAGGGCGCAAAACCGATGCCCAGCCACTGGCGCTGGCCCTGGCCGATGCGGCGGGTGTTGTCGCTGATGTTCTGCAACTGCTGCAGCACGGTGCAGGTCTGCTCGTAGAAGAAGCGGCCGGCTTCGGTCAGCCGCAGCGGACGTTCGCGCACCACCAGCAGGGTGCCGAGCTGGTCCTCCAGCTGGCTGATCTGCCGGCTCAGGGGTGGCTGGGCGATGTGCAGCAGCTCGGCGGCGCGGGTGAAGTTCAGGGTCTCGGCCAAGACTTTGAAGTAACGCAGGTGGCGCAGCTCCATCAGACCTCCAGGGTATGGTGGGAGATTCATTTGATATTGGACGGTCGTCAGGGTCTCGCGCAATCCTTCAACAATCAAGTAAACGCATCACTCGGGCTCACGACTGTAAGCCCGACCTGACGGGACCTGGCAACAATGACAAGCGCGCTGATTGAACACATAGATGCAATTATCGTCGATCTCCCGACCATTCGCCCGCACAAGCTGGCGATGCACACCATGCAGCAGCAGACCCTGGTGGTATTGCGACTGCGCTGCAGTGATGGCGTGGAAGGCATCGGTGAAGCCACCACCATCGGTGGCCTGGCGTATGGCTACGAAAGCCCCGAAGGCATCAAGGCCAACATCGACGCGTACCTCGCCCCGGCGCTGATCGGCCTGCCGGCAGATAACATCAATGCCGCCATGCTCAAGCTGGACAAGCTGGCCAAGGGCAACACCTTCGCCAAGTCCGGCATCGAAAGCGCCTTGCTCGACGCCCAGGGCAAACGCCTGGGCCTGCCGGTCAGCGAACTGCTGGGTGGCCGCGTACGGGACAGCCTGGAGGTGGCCTGGACCCTGGCCAGCGGCGACACCGCCCGCGACATCGCCGAAGCCCAGCACATGCTGGACATTCGCCGGCACCGGGTGTTCAAGCTGAAAATCGGCGCCAACCCGGTGGCCCAGGACCTCAAGCACGTGGTCGCGATCAAGCGCGAGCTGGGTGACAGCGCCAGCGTGCGGGTCGACGTCAACCAGTACTGGGACGAGTCCCAGGCCCTCCGCGCCTGCCAGGTATTGGGCGACAATGGCATCGACCTGATCGAGCAGCCGATTTCGCGCATCAACCGCGGTGGCCAGGTGCGCCTGAACCAGCGCAGCCCGGCACCTATCATGGCCGATGAGTCGATCGAAAGCGTCGAGGACGCCTTCAGCCTGGCCGCCGACGGCGCCGCCAGCATCTTCGCCCTGAAAATCGCCAAGAATGGTGGCCCGCGCGCGGTGCTGCGCACTGCACAGATCGCCGAGGCCGCTGGCATTGCCTTGTACGGCGGCACCATGCTCGAAGGTTCGATCGGCACCCTGGCTTCGGCCCATGCATTCCTCACCCTGCGCCAGCTCACCTGGGGTACAGAGCTGTTCGGGCCGCTGCTGCTGACCGAGGAGATCGTCAACGAGCCGCCGCAATACCGCGACTTCCAGCTGCACATCCCCCATACCCCAGGCCTGGGCCTGACGTTGGACGAACAGCGCCTGGCGCGCTTCGCTCGTCGCTGACAAGCAAGGAGATAACCATGTTGTTCCACGTGAAGATGACCGTGAAGCTGCCGGTCGACATGGACCCGGCCAAGGCCGCCCAGCTCAAGGCCGATGAAAAGGAACTGGCCCAGCGCCTGCAGCGCGAAGGCACCTGGCGCCACCTGTGGCGCATTGCCGGGCATTACGCCAACTACAGCGTGTTCGATGTGCCCAGCGTCGAGGCGTTGCATGACACGCTGATGCAGCTGCCGCTGTTCCCGTACATGGACATCGAGGTCGACGGCCTGTGTCGGCATCCCTCGTCTATTCACAGCGACGATCGCTGATTCGCACCTGTATGCCTGACAAGAACAATACGAGGTAAGCACGATGACCGTGAAAATTTCCCACACTGCCGACATTCAAGCCTTCTTCAACCGGGTGGCTGGCCTGGACCATGCCGAAGGAAACCCGCGCTTCAAGCAGATCATTCTGCGTGTGCTGCAAGACACCGCTCGCCTGGTCGAAGACCTGGACATCACCGAGGACGAGTTCTGGCACGCCGTGGACTACCTCAACCGCCTGGGCGGCCGTAACGAGGCAGGCCTGCTGGCTGCTGGCCTGGGCATCGAGCACTTCCTCGACCTGCTGCAGGATGCCAAGGATGCCGAAGCCGGCCTTGGCGGCGGCACCCCGCGCACCATCGAAGGCCCGTTGTAC
The DNA here is from genome assembly GCF_020911845.1 of Pseudomonas sp. CIP-10. Taxonomy (NCBI): domain Bacteria; kingdom Pseudomonadati; phylum Pseudomonadota; class Gammaproteobacteria; order Pseudomonadales; family Pseudomonadaceae; genus Pseudomonas; species Pseudomonas sp. CIP-10. The sequence goes on from NZ_CP087160.1 coordinate 2,326,869, forward strand.
GTTGCCGGGGCGCCACTGGCAGAGGGCGAAGTGCGCATGGACGACGGCACTGACCCAGGCGTGGTGATGTTCCTTCAGGGCCAGGTGTTCGATGCCGACGGCAAACCGTTGGCCGGTGCCACCGTCGACCTGTGGCACGCCAACACCCAGGGCACCTATTCGTACTTCGATTCGACACAGTCCGAGTTCAACCTGCGTCGGCGTATCATTACCGATGCCGAGGGCCGTTATCGCGCGCGCTCGATCGTACCGTCGGGGTATGGCTGCGACCCGCAGGGGCCAACCCAGGAATGCCTGGACCTGCTCGGCCGCCATGGCCAGCGCCCGGCGCACGTGCACTTCTTCATCTCGGCACCGGGGCACCGCCACCTGACCACGCAGATCAACTTTGCGGGCGACAAGTACCTGTGGGACGACTTTGCCTATGCCACCCGTGACGGGCTGATCGGCGAACTGCGTTTTGTCGAGGATGCGGCGGCGGCGCGCGACCGCGGCGTGCAAGCAGAGCGCTTTGCCGAGTTGTCATTCGACTTCCGCTTACAGGGTGCCAAGTCGCCTGACGCCGAGGCGCGAAGCCATCGGCCGCGGGCGTTGCAGGAGGGCTGAGTTCAAGGTTGTGTCACTGTGATTTTGCCTGGGGCTTTCCGTGCGGGGAGGTCCCGGGCTTTTTGTCGCCAGGGGCGGGTGATCTAGAATCGTCTTTTTGTTCAGGCCTCCCACACCATGCTCCCCATCGCGCTGCTGCCAACCACCCTCGACCAGGCTTCGCTGATCCGCAATCTCTACCAGTTCTATTGCTACGAGTCCTCCGACTGGGAGCAGGAAGACGTCGAGGCGGATGGCCGTTTCTACATCCACGAGGAGCACCTGCAACGTTACTGGCAGGACGACGGCTGGGGCGCGTATCTGGTGCTGGTGGACGGATTCATCGCCGGCTTCGTCCTGGTCGAGCGCAGCGAACTGCCTGGCATCGATGCGCAGGAACTTGCCGACCTGTTTATTTTGAAGAAGTACCGTCGCCAGGGCATCGGCCAAGCGGTGGCGTTGCAGTTGCTGAGTGGCGAGGGAGACTGGCTGCTGCGTTGCTACGCACAGGATCTGCCCGCCGTGGCTTTCTGCAATGCCGTGCTGGCGAGCCTGCCGCGGCCGGCGCAGGCTATCGCCTTGGGGGATGAGCCGGACTTGCTTAATTTCCTGGTGACCGGCACCCGCCATTGAGGGGGCGCCTTTTCGTTGGTGCGGATAAGGGATAGTGCCATTTTTGTGATGTGCTTCACAAAATGCTCACGAGCGGCATAATGCCACCATCGCTTTCCAAGACCCGGCCGCCGCTTGCCGGGGTCCCTTTTCATGCGCTTCGAAGGTTCAGGTAAAGTTCATGTCGCTCGCAGCAAACCCCGACATCATGTACCGGCTGTTGATCCAGAGCGTGGTGGATTATGCCATCTACCTGCTCACCCCTGAAGGTATCGTCGCCAACTGGAACCCCGGCGCCCAGCGCGCCAAGGGGTACCGTGCCGAGGAAATCGTCGGCCAGCATTACTCGTTGTTCTACACCGATGCCGAGCGCGTAGCCGGGTTGCCGGCGTTAAACCTGGAGCAGGCGCGCAGCACCGGACGCTTTGAAGAAACGGGCGCACGCCTGCGCAAGGACGGGACGGTCTTCCACGCCCATGTGGTCATCGAAGCGGTGTACGACGATGCCGGGCAACTGGTGGGTTACGCCAAGGTCACCCGCGACATTTCCGAACGCCACCGCCAGGAGCTCGAACTGCTGCAGGCCAAAGAGCTGGCCGAGCAGTACAGCCAGGAAATGGCCAAGCTTTCGCAGTTTCTCGACTCGGTGATTGCCAACATTCCCGCGAGCGTCATCGTCCAGGACCTGGAAAGCCAGCGCATCCTGTTGGCCAACCAGCAGGCCGAACGCCTGTTCGGCGGGCCGCAGCGCAGCATGATCGGCCAGTTGCCCAAGGAATGCCTGGCGCCGGCTGCCGGTGACTACCTGGAGCAGCAATTCGTGCGGGGTGCCCGCAGCACCAAGGGACACGCCGCCGAAACGCGCGTCGAGACCGCCCGTGGCCCTCGCACCCTGCGCAGCCGTACCCTGCTCAGCCAGAGCCGCGAGGGGCAGGCCGATTACGTGTTGTTCGTGGCTGAAGACGCCACCGAAGAGCTGGCCGCCCATGCGCAGATCCATCACATGGCGCACCATGACGCGCTCACCGGGCTGCCCAACCGTACGCTGTTCCACGAACGGCTGCGCCAGGCCCTGTTGCGCGGCAGCGAAAACGCCAAGCTGACGGCTGCCCTGTGCCTGGACCTGGACAACTTCAAGAACATCAACGACTCCCTTGGCCATGCGTTTGGTGACAAGTTGCTACGCGAGTTGGGCAAGCGTCTGCGCCGCGAACTGCGTGAGCACGACACCTTGGCCCGCCTGGGTGGCGACGAGTTTGCCGTGGTGCTGACGGGCCTGGAGGGGCGGGATGCCGCGTGTAATACCGCGCAGCGCCTGATCAAGGCCATCAGCCCGCCATTCCAGATCGAAGGGCATCAGTTCGTGGTGGGGGTGAGCATCGGCATCGCCATCGCGCCTGATGACAATGACCAGGCAGAGCAACTGTTGGGTTACGCCGACATGGCCCTGTACCAAGCCAAGCGTAACGGCCGTAATCGTTATGAATGCTTTGATGTCGAACTGGACGTTGCCGCCCGTCAGCGCCGCCTGGTGGAAACCGACCTGCGCACAGCGCTGCACCTGGGGCAGTTGCAGTTGCACTACCAGCCGGTAGTCGATCATCAGACCAGCAGCGTTACCGGTTATGAGGCGCTGCTGCGCTGGGAACACCCGACCCGTGGCATGGTCATGCCGATGGACTTCATCCCCATTGCCGAAGAAACCGGGTTGATCCACGAGTTGGGCAACCGTGCGCTGAATCTGGCCTGCCAGGAGGCGGCCAGTTGGGAGAGTGAGCAGACGGTGTCGGTCAACCTGTCGGCGGTGCAGTTCAAGAACGGCGATCTGGTGCATACCGTCGCCCTCGCGCTGGCCGACTCGGGCCTGCCGCCGCAGCGGCTGGAGCTGGAAATTACCGAGTCGGTACTGCTGGGCAACAGCGAGGAAAACGTGCGCACCTTGCGCGCGCTGAAAGACCTGGGCGTGTCCATTTCACTGGATGACTTTGGTACCGGCTACTCATCGTTGGGCTACCTGCGTTCGTTCCCGTTCGACCGGATCAAGATCGACAAGTCGTTCGTGCATGACATGTGCGACAGCCGCGAGGCCATGTCGATCATTCGCGCCATTACCGAGCTGTCCAACAGCCTGATGATCAAGACCACGGCCGAAGGCGTGGAGTCGGAGGAGCAGATGCGCCGGCTCGCGGCGGAAGGCTGTTCGCACTTCCAGGGCTACTTTTATGGGCGGCCGGCACCGGCGAGCGAGCGGTTGAAGCAGGTCATCACGCAAGAACAATGACTTGCGCGGCGGCCTCAGCTGTTCCAGTCCGGCGCAAACGGCGGGCTAACCACGCGCTGGTCTTTCGGCAGCCCGGCAATGGCTGCGCGGTCTTCGTCATCCAGCTGCACGGTCAACGCGGCCAGGTTGGCCAGCTGGTTTTCGCGGCTGCTGGCTTTGGGGATCGCCGCCACGCCGTCCTGGTCCAGCAGCCATTTCAGCGCGACCTGGCTGGGCAGTACGCCATGCTTGCGGGCAATCGCCTGGATCACTGGCTGCGCCGCTGCCTGGCCGCGTGCCAGCGGGGTGTAGGCGGTGAGCAACAGGTCATGGCTGCGAGCGAAGTCGAGTAGCGGTTGCTGGCTGAGCAGAACATGGTATTCCACCTGGATCGCCGACAACGGCGCGCCCAGGGTTTCCACCACCTGGCGCAGTAACCCCAACGGGAAGTTGGCCACCCCAATATGGCGCGCCTTGCCTTCGTCACGCAGGGCTACCAAGGTGTCGATGCTGCGGGCCAGGTCCCAGTCTTTGCCTGGCCAGTGGATGTGGAACAGGTCGACCTGTTCGGTACCCAGCGCGCGCAGGCTGTCTTCCAGCGACTGACGCATGGCGTTGGGCTCCAGGCGGTCCCACCAGACCTTGGTGGTCAGGTGGATCTGCTCGCGTGGCACGTCGCTGTCGCGCAGCGCCTGGCCAACGGCTGCTTCGTTTTCGTAGGCGGTGGCAGTGTCGATGTGCCGGTAACCCACGTCCAGTGCCTGGCGCACGGCCTGGGTGCATTCACTGCCGGTCATTGGCCAGGTGCCCAGGCCGATGGCGGGCAGGTCCAGGCCGGTGCGGGTGCTGAGCCTTTGCATGTAAATTCCTTGTAGGGTGTGCAGGGTCGGTCGATGGTCGGCGATCAACCGTGCACGGGCCATGCAGACAAGGTGGAAAGTGGTCGATCAGCGAACACAAATTGCACTTGACCGGGTCAAGCGGCAAATGAACTTCCTTATGCTGCGGCATCTCTTCTAGAATCCCAGCTGTCACATCCGCCAGGCAATGCCTGCGCGGCCTTCCTTGGGCGGGGCATGTTGCCGCGCCGTCATCGAGAGAGCCATGAGTTCCAGCACACCGCTGTCCGGCGTCAACCAACCCCTGCGCGGCATCGCTTTGGTGGTGGTGGCGACGTTCCTGTTTGCCAGCCACGATGCCTTGTCCAAATTCCTGGGTGGCCTGTACCCGATAGTCATGGTGGTGTGGGCGCGTTATGTGGTGCACACGTTGCTGATGGCCGGTATCTTCCTGCCCAAGTCTGGGCTCAATGTATTGCGCACACGCCGGCCGGTACTGCAGACCTTGCGGGCCCTGAGCCTGCTGAGCACCAGCCTGCTGTTCACGACCGGTTTGCAATACCTGCCACTGGCCGAGGCCACGGCCGTCAACTTCCTTGCCCCGGTGCTGGTCACCGCGCTGTCGGCGCCGCTGCTCAAAGAGCGAGTGACAGTGGGGCAGTGGGTGGCGGTGGTCATGGGCTTTATCGGCGTGCTGGTGGTGGTGCACCCGGGTGGGGCGATGTTTACCCCGGCCATTCTGTATCCGTTCGGTTCGGCGTTGGGCTTCTGCTTCTATCAGTTGCTGACGCGGATTCTGGCGGCGCATGACAGCCCGACCACCAGCAACTTCTACGCGGGGCTGTGCAACACCTTGGCAATGAGTGCGCTGGTGCCGTTCTTCTGGGAAGTGCCGCGCTGGGACCATGCCCTGTTGATGCTGGCACTGGGGGGCTTTGGCATGACTGCGCACCTGCTGCTGACCCAGGCCTTCCGCCATGCGGCGCCGGCGTTGCTGGCGCCGTTCAGCTATTGCCAGATCGTGTTTGCCGGGTTGCTTGGCTTCGTGGTGTACAGCCAGGTGCCGGATACCCTGAGCCTGGTGGGGATTTTGGTGATCTGCCTCAGTGGGCTTGGCGCAGCGTGGATGCAGCGCAGCAAATAGCAGTTGCGTACTTCAGGCTTTACGGCCGGTAGCAACAGCGTTGTGCTGCGAAGAGGGCATCACGGCGTGGCCATGAACTGCAGGATGCGGTCGCGCAGCCAGCGCTCGGCGGGGTCGTTGTCCTGGGCGCCGCTCCAGACCATCGACAGCTCGGCCTCGGTGATGTCGAACGGCGCCGGGTCGGCGCGCAGGCTGCCGTCGTCGGCGAGGGCACAAGCGGCATAGTCCGGCACCGTGGCGATCAGCTCGGTGTTGCGCAGCAGGGCGCGCAGGCTACCGAACTGCGGCACCGCCAGCACCACCTTGCGGCAGCGACCGATGCGTGCCAGGTCGAGGTCGATATTGCCGCTCATGTCACCGGAAAACGACACCATCACATGCGGGCGGGCGCAGTATTCGTCGAGGGTCAGCAGCCCCGGGCGGTCGTCGGCGCGCAGCACCCGTACACCGATGCCGCGCAGCTTGCGGCGTTTGGCGGTGGCCGGCAGGTCGGTGGTATAGCTCACACCTACCGAGATCTCGCCGCTGGCCAGCAGGCCCGGCATCAGCAGGAAATTGGCCCGCCGCACTACCACGCTAATGGCGGGGGCTTCTTCACGCAGGGCCTGCAGCAGGGCCGGAAACAGGCCGAACTCGGCATCGTCAGAAAGGCCCAGGCGGAACACGTTGCAGCTGTTGGCCGGGTCGAACTGGCGGGCGCGGCTGATGGCGGCGGAAATCACGTCCATGGCCGGGCCCAGTTCGGCAAAGATCTGCATGGCCCGTGGGGTGGGTTCCATGGCCCGGCCGCTGCGGATCAGCAGCGGGTCGTCGAACAGCTCGCGCAGGCGGGCGAGGGCGGCGCTGACGGTGGATTGGGTGATAAACAGCTTTTCACCCACGCGGGTCAGGTTGCGCTCGATCATCAGGGCTTCGAACAGCACCAGCAGGTTCATGTCGACGTGGCGCAGGTCGTTGCGGTTCATGAGGGCTCGGCGTCCTGGGCAAAGGGTATGGCTTTGTATTGAAGCATGGTGCAGGGCCCTGTGCCTTGTATGGATGTGCCGGCCTCATCGCGGGCTTGACCGCGATGAGGCCGATACAGGCCTGCGCCTGACAGAGCCAGCCTATCAGGCCCCAACAGCCACTCTATTAGAACTCTGCCCAAGCTCGGCTAGTCTTTCTCGTGGCCCCGCGAATTCCGCGACAGGGCAGCGCGTCAGCACCTGCGTGCAAGACCGTGCCCCCCCGCCGTGACAGCTTCGCAAGCCCCGTGTACACCTGATGAGGGGTAGTACGAGCCCACCCGCTCGGCTGAAAGAACACTGGCATAGACCGGAAATCTGGATAACCGACCCAAAGGTACCCGCAGATGTCGAACGAATCGAAATGCCCGTTCCATCAAACCGCAGGTGGCGGCACCACCAACCGTGACTGGTGGCCTGACCAGCTCAACCTGAGAATTCTTCACCAGCATTCCTCCAAGTCCAGCCCCGACCCGGACTTCGACTATGCCAAGGCGTTCAAGAGCCTCGACTTCCAGGCCCTGAAGAAAGACCTGACTGCCCTGATGACCGACTCGCAGGATTGGTGGCCGGCCGACTTTGGCCACTACGGCCCGCTGTTCATCCGCATGGCCTGGCACAGCGCGGGCACCTACCGCATTGGTGATGGCCGCGGTGGTGCGGGCTCTGGCCAGCAACGCTTCGCCCCGCTCAACAGCTGGCCGGACAACGTCAGCCTGGACAAGGCCCGGCGCCTGCTGTGGCCGATCAAGCAGAAGTACGGCAACAAGATTTCCTGGGCCGACCTGATCGTACTCACCGGTAATGTTGCCCTCGAATCCATGGGCTTCAAGACCTTCGGCTTCTCCGGCGGGCGTGCCGATGTGTGGGAGCCGGACGAAGACGTGTACTGGGGGTCGGAAAAGGTCTGGTTGGGCGGCGATACCCGTTACGGCAAGGATCAGGTCAAGGCGCAGCCGCCGGGGCAGGGTGACCTGGTGGCCGAGCCGGCCAAGCATGGTGAAGAGCAGAATCGCGACCTGTCGGCCGAACGTAACCTGGAAAACCCGCTGGCCGCCGTGCAGATGGGCCTGATCTACGTGAACCCGGAAGGCCCGGAAGGTAACCCCGACCCCGTGGCCTCGGGCAAGGACATCCGTGAAACCTTTGGCCGCATGGCCATGAACGATGAAGAAACCGTGGCCTTGATCGCCGGTGGCCACGCGTTCGGCAAGACCCATGGTGCCGGCCCCGCCGACAACGTCGGCCCCGAGCCGGAAGCGGCAGGCCTGGAGATGCAGGGCCTGGGCTGGCACAACACGTTTGGCTCCGGCAAAGGCGGGGATACCATCACCAGCGGCCTGGAAGTGACCTGGACCTCCACCCCGACCCGGTGGGGCAACGAGTACCTGAATAACCTGTTCGACTTTGAGTGGGAGCTGACCAAAAGCCCGGCCGGCGCGCACCAGTGGCGGCCGAAAGACGGCAAAGGCGCAGGCACGGTGCCCGATGCACACGATCCCGGTAAAAAGCACGCACCGTCTATGTTGACCTCCGACCTGGCATTGCGTTTCGACCCCATTTACGAGCCAATCGCTCGCCGCTTCAAAGACAACCCTGAGCAACTGGCGGATGCTTTTGCCCGTGCATGGTACAAGCTGATCCACCGCGACATGGGCCCGCTGGCGCGCTACCTGGGCCCGGAAATGCCCAATGAAGAGTTGCTGTGGCAAGACCCGTTGCCCAAAGCTGACCCATCCACGATCAGCGAGCAAGACATCGCGGCCCTCAAGGCCAGGATCCTGGCCTCCGGTTTGAGCGTGGGCGAACTGGTCTCCACCGCCTGGGCATCCGCGTCGACCTTCCGCGGCTCCGACAAGCGCGGTGGTGCCAACGGCGCACGTTTGCGCTTGGCGCCACAGAAGGACTGGGCTGCAAACCAGGGCGTGGACAAGGTGCTGGCGGCATTGGAGAAGATCCGGGGCGAGTTCAACAACGGCGGCAAAAAGGTTTCCCTGGCCGACCTGATCGTGCTGGCCGGTACCGCGGCAGTCGAAAAAGCTGCCAAGGATGCGGGTTACAGCGGCAGCGTAGGGTTCCGCCCGGGCCGAGTCGATGCGTCCCAGGAGCAGACCGACGTCGAGTCGTTCGCCGTGCTGGAACCGCTGGCCGATGGCTTCCGCAACTTCACCAAGGCACGCTACAGCGTCAAGGCCGAGAAACTGTTGCTGGACAAGGCGCAGTTGCTGACCCTGACCGCGCCGGAACTGACCGTGCTGATCGGTGGCCTGCGGGTGCTCGGTGCCAACCATGGTGGCAGCAACCTCGGCGTGTTCACCGACAAGCCGGGGACGCTGAGCAACGACTTCTTCCGCAACTTGCTGGATATGAGCGTGGAGTGGAAACCGACCTCGGCGGACAACGAAACCTTCGAAGGCCGCGACCGCAAGACCGGGCAGGTGAAGTGGAGCGGTAGCCGGGTCGATCTGGTGTTCGGTTCGCATGCCCAGTTGCGGGCGTTGAGTGAGGTGTATGGCAGCAGTGATGGGGGTGACAAGTTTGTCCGCGACTTTGTGGCCGCCTGGCAGAAGGTCATGGAGCTGGACCGCTTTGATTTGAAATAGCGTTGCCTGGCGGGGGGGCGCGCTCAGCGTCCCCTTGGCCAGTGGTTATCCCGCCAATTCCAGGTCGGATAGATACAAAAGTGTCCTCGTCGGTTCTGTTGCAATGCTTCTCAGGCGGCCGGCCTGAACAGCGTGCTCACAACGACAAGGAACCCCGACCATGCAAATGCCCAAGACCCTGAAAATCCGCAATGGCGACAAGGTGCAGCCAACCTTCTCCGCTCAGGAATACGCTGCTCGCCACGCCCGGCTGCGGGCCTATATGGCCGAGCAGGACATCGAGGCGGCAATCTTCACCTCGTACCACAACGTCAACTACTACAGCGATTTCCTCTACTGCTCGTTCGGCCGCCCCTATGCGCTGGTGATCACCCAGGACAAGGTGGTCTCGATCAGTGCCAACATCGACGGCGGGCAACCCTGGCGGCGCACGGTCGGCACTGACAACATTGTCTACACCGACTGGCAGCGCGACAACTATTTCGTCGCCATCCAGCAGGCGTTGCCGCTGGCCTCGCGCATCGGCGTGGAGTACGACCACCTGAACCTGCAGAACCACGGCAAACTCGCCGCCTGCTACCCCAAGGCCGAGCTGGTGGACATCGCTGCGCCGTGCATGCGTATGCGCATGATCAAGTCGGCCGATGAGCAGGCACTTATCCGTCACGGTGCACAGGTGGCCGACATCGGCGGGGCGGCAGTGGTCGAGGCCCTGCGTGAGCAGGTGCCCGAGTACGAGGTGGCACTGCATGCCACCCAGGCGATGGTGCGCGAAATTGCCAAACGCTTCCCCGACGCCGAGCTGATGGACACCTGGACCTGGTTCCAGTCCGGGCTCAACACCGATGGCGCACACAATCCGGTCACCAGCCGTCGTGTGGGCAAGGGCGAGATCCTCAGCCTCAACTGTTTCCCCATGATCGCCGGCTACTACACCGCGCTGGAGCGCACCCTGTTCCTTGACCACTGCCCGGACGAGTACCTGCGCCTGTGGCAGGCCAACGTCGAAGTGCACGAAGCCGGGCTGAAACTGGTGCGCCCGGGCATGCGCTGCAGCGATATCGCCCGCGAACTGAACGAGATCTTCCTGCGCCACGACCTGCTGCAGTACCGCACCTTCGGGTATGGCCATTCGTTCGGCACGCTCAGCCATTACTACGGCCGCGAGGCGGGGCTGGAGCTGCGCGAGGACATCGATACCGTGCTGGAACCGGGCATGGTGGTGTCGATCGAGCCGATGATCATGCTGCCTGAAGGGCGGCCGGGGGCGGGCGGTTATCGCGAGCATGACATCCTGATCGTCAACGACAGCGGCGCCGAGAACATCACCAGGTTCCCGTATGGGCCGGAGCACAACATCATTCGCAAATAAGCATCGGCGTCGGCTGCTTCGCGGGCAAGCCCGCTCCTACGGGGATTTCACCGTTGTCGTAGGCGCGGGTTTTCCCGCGAAAAGGCTGGCCCAGACAACAACAAGATCCCCGTATGACCACCAGACCCTGCCTCCAATTAAAAGAACCAGAGGGTACCCGTCATGTCCAGCACCACCCTAGACCCATCCGCCATCGCCGGCCCCGCGCACAACGCCGAACGCCAGGCGCTGCGCAAGGCCGCCCGGGCCAGCTTCATGGGCAACTTCGTCGAGTGGTTCGACTACGCCGCCTACGGCTATCTGGCCACCATCATCGCCGCCACCTTCTTCCCGCAAACTGACAAGACCACCGGCCTGCTGGCTACCTTCGCGGTATTCGCGTTGTCGTTCCTGGTACGCCCGCTGGGCGGCATTGTCTGGGGCCATTTCGGCGACCGACACGGTCGGCGCAACGCGTTGTCCTGGTCGATCCTGATCATGTCGGTATCCACCTTCTGCATCGGCTTGTTGCCGGGCTATGCGCAGATCGGGCTGTGGGCACCGGCCCTGCTGTTGCTGATCCGCCTGGTACAGGGGTTTTCCGCCTCGGGTGAGTACGCCGGGGCCGCTGCGTTCCTGGCCGAGTACGCGCCGCCTGGGCGGCGTGGCTTGTACACCAGCATCGTGCCGGCCAGCACGGCGGCGGGGTTGTTGTTCGGTGCGGCGTTCGTTGCGGTGCTGCATGAGCTGCTCAGCAGTGAAGCCCTGCATGAATGGGGCTGGCGCCTGCCGTTCCTGCTGGCGGCGCCGTTCGGCCTGGTAGGGCGCTATATCCGCATGAGCTTGCAGGACACGCCCAAGTTCCTGGAGATGGAGCAGCGCCTGGAAACCAAGGCCGGCATGGCCACGACGCCGCTGCGCGAACTGCTGGGCCAGCACCGGCGCAGTCTGGCGATCGGCATAGGTGTCACCTGCCTGAATGCGGTTGCGTTCTACCTGTTGCTCAGTTACATGCCGACCTACCTGTCCAGTGAAATGGGCATGAGCGAGCGGGATTCGTTCATCGCCTCGACGGTGTCGCTGGCCACCTATATCGGCTTGATCTTCCTGATGGGGCGGCTGTCCGACCAGTTTGGTCGCAAGACCATGCTGGTGGTGGCCTCGCTGTTGTTCCTGGGGTTGACCGTGCCGTTGTTTCGCCTGCTGGACGGCCAACCGCTGCTGGTGATTCTGGCCATCCAGATCCTTTTCGGTGCGATGCTGGCGATGAACGATGGGACCTTGCCGTGCCTGCTGGCCGAAATCTTTCCGACCCGGGTGCGCTTCAGTGGGTTTGCCCTGAGCTTCAATGTGGCCAATTCGCTGTTTGGCGGGACTGCGCCGTTCATTGCCACCTGGCTGATTCAGGTGACGGGCAGCAAGCTGGCCCCGGCAGGATACCTGCTGGCGGCAGCACTGGTGGCGCTGGTGGCCATGCTGATGTGTCGGGAGACGGCGCACGCGGCCCTTGAAGATTAGTTGACCTGCACTGGCCTCTTCGCGGGCAAGCCCGCGCCTACAACGGCCTGTGGCGGACCACCGATGTGCGTGTAGGCGCGGGCTTGCCCGCGAAGAGGCCAGCAATGCCAATACCTGACCCCCGTCAGTGGAGAGAGGCCTGCCGCCGCTCCCCTAAAGGCGACAGCCCGAAGAACCGGCTATAACTCTTGGAAAAATGCGCAGGCGAACTGAAGCCGCAGGCCAGCGCTACCTCACGCACTTGCACGTCGCTGCGCAGCAGTAACTCCCGCGCCCGCGACAGCCGCAGTTCCAGGTAATACTGGCTGGGCGTGCGCTGCAGGTACTTGTGGAACAGCCGCTCCAATTGGCGCACGGTCACGTCGTTGAGGCTGGCCAGTTCCTCCAGCCCCAGCGGCTCCTCCAGATTGGCCTCCATGATCGCCACCACCTGGCTCAGTTTGGGCTGGGCGCTGCCGAGCAGGGTACGCAGCGGCACACGCTGCCGCTCACGCTCACCGCGTACGCGGTCGCACAGCAACAGCTCGGCGGCCTTGGCCGCGATGTCCTGGCCGCCCGTGTCGCGGGCCACCAGTTGCAACATCATGTCCATGGCTGCCACGCCGCCTGAGCAGGTGTAACGGTCGCGGTCCAGTTCGAACAGCTGGCTGGAGATCACGATACCGGGGAAGTGTGCCTGCAACGTCGGCAGGTCTTCCCAGTGGATGGTGCAGCGGTAACCCTTGAGCAATTCGGCCTTGGCCAGCAGGTAGCTACCGGTGCAGATGCCGCCTAGCGGCAAGCGCTGGCGGGCCAGTTGGCGCAACCAGTCGATCAATGGGCGGTTGCTACGGCTTCGGTCGATCGGGTTGGCGCCAACCACCAGCAAAGCATCCAGCGCGGGGGCGTTGGCGATGTTGTAGTCGGGCAGTACGCGCATGCCGTTGCTGGCCACCACCGGCGCGTCGTCTGCGGCGATCAGCACACTGCGATACAGTGGCTTGCGCGCGGCCAGGTTGGCCATGCGCAGGGTCTCTACCGCCGACGCAAGGCCGATGGTGGTGAAATTGGGCAAAATCAGGAAGCCAAAGGTCTTTGCCGAACAATTCTTTACACTAGACGGCGATAGGTTTGCAGAAGCGGGGTGGACCATTGCGCTGTTCCTGTGCAAGCTGAGGCCTGGTTGGTCAGGGGCAGTGAGAAAGCAGAGCCTCGCGTGGTTCTTGTTGTTATGGGTCGTTGCCGGGTCGATCATACACCCCGGATGCAGCGGCCAGGAATGGCCCCGCCGGCTGGCAGGGCCGACAGTGATTGCACAGAGAAGGTGAGCGTCAGTGAACCCCGAAACCATGCTGGCGGGCTTGCCAGGCTATGCCATGGCCCCCGAAGCGATCCAGGTGCTGCCCGATGCCAGGGCTTACCGCGCCTGCCTGTTCGAGCGCATCCGTACGGCGACTCGGCGCATCGTTATTGTCGCGTTGTACCTGCAGGAGGATGAGGCTGGCCAGGAAGTGCTGGATGCCTTGTACCAGGCCAAGGCCGAGCGGCCAGGCCTGGAGATCACCATCGTGGTCGACTGGTTCCGCGCCAGGCGCGGGCTGCTGGGGGCCGGGCGTCAGCCGGGCAATGCCGCCTGGTATCAGGCCCAGCGCCAGTTGCGCGGGCTGGACATCGCGATCCATGGCGTGCCAGTGCAGACCCGCGAACTGTTCGGGGTGTTGCACCTTAAAGGCAGCATCATCGACGATTGCGTGATCTACACCGGCGCCAGTCTGAACAACGTCTACCTGCATCGTTTCGACCGCTATCGCCTGGATCGCTACCACGTGTTCCAGTCACCGGCACTGGCTGATGCCATGGTCGGCCTGGTGCAGCGTTTGCTGCACCACACCGCCACACCGCGCCTCGACCTGCCGGCGCCACCTTCCACCCGCAGCCTGCGCGGCGACATTCGGCGTTTACGCGCAAGGCTGCGACGCATGGCCTACGAGGTACCGGCCAGCATGACGGGGCAGGGCTTGCAGGTGATCCCGCTGCTGGGTGTGGGCCGTGGCAATCCACTGAATCGGGCGCTGTGCGCCTTGCTGGCAGTGGCGCGCACGCAGATCATCATCAGTACGCCGTATTTCAACCCGCCACAGGTCGTGATGCGCGAACTTGACCATGCCCTGGCACGGGGGGTTGGGGTGGAACTGATTGTCGGTGACCGCACCGCCAACGACTTCTACATCGCCCCTGGCGAACCGTTCAGTGCCAGTGGTGCATTGCCCTATCTGTATGAGGACAACCTGCGCACCTTCGCCCGCCGCCGCCACGCCGCGATTGCCAGCGGCCAGCTGCAAATACGCATCTGGAACGATCCGGGGCATACCTTCCATGCCAAGGGCGTGTGGATCGACCAGCGTTATTCGCTGCTGACCGGCAACAACCTGAACCCGCGCGGGTTCAACCTGGACCTTGAGAACGGCCTGCTGATCGACGACCCGCAGGGGCAATGGCTGGCGCCACGGGAAGCGGAGTTGAGCGAACTGCGGCGCTTTGCGCCGAGAATCGGTTCGGCAGAGGCGCTGGGGGAGAAGGCCGAACATCCCAAGCAAGTGCGCAAGTTTCTGCGTCGGTTGCGCTATAGCCGGTTGGAACCGTTGATCAAGCGGGTGCTCTGACATCGCCTGTACTGGCCCTGTCGCCGGCAAGCCAGCGACAGGGCCAGAGTGGTGCGCACCGCGCATTGATGTCATTATGATATTGCTGCCCACGGCCCTTTGTCAGGGGCTGGATTACAATGTGCAGGCAACCGTGCAAGGCCCCTCTGAACGTGATCACGATCGCATACAGTCGGGCCTTTTCCCGTTAACCAGACAGGCCAATGCGTATATGGCGTTAGATCCACCCACGATGCTGACTATTTCAGTCGCTTTGGCCGCTGCGGCCGCCTTGTACCTGGCGATTGAATGGCGCAGTGTGCGCGAAACCTCATTGCTTTACTGGAGTGCGGGTTTCGCCACGATTACGGTTGGTAGCACCCTGGCATTGTTGCGCGGGGTCGGCTTGCTGTTCATCGGTATCTGGTTCGCCAATGGCTTGCTGGTGGTGGCCCACGTTTTTTTCCTGATCGGCGTGCTGCGCTTCACCCAGGAGCGCTTGTCACGTGCCTGGTTGATGATCGTGCTGGTCTGGTTCGCCTTGCTGCTGCTGCCCGTGGGCCCGCAGTGGTCGAAGGTGATGCTGATGGTCAACTCGTTGTTGGTGGCCTCGCTGACGCTCAAGGCCAGTTTCCTGCTGCGGCCACATGGCAAATCGCTGAGTGTCGGGGCCGTGCAGCTGCGCTATGTGTTGCTGATCCATGGGCTGTTCTATGTGGCCAAGGCGGCCATCGCGATCACGCCAGGCACGCTGATTGACCTGGCGACCTTTGGCGGGCTGATCATTCAGGTTTCGCTGGTGGAAGGCGCGATGGCGATCATGCTGATTGCCTTGTCGATGACCGGCACCGTACGTTACCGGCGTGAAGAGCGGATTGCCCGGCTGGCCGCCCGTGACCCGCTGACTGCGCTGTACAACCGGCGTGCACTGGAGGTGAGGGCGGGGCATTTCTTCAAAGATGTGAGCCCGGCGCAACCTGGAGCATTGCTACTGATCGACATTGACAACTTCAAACTGGTCAACGACCTGCACGGGCATATAGCCGGCGACCGTTTGCTGATTGCCTTGAGCGAGATGATTCGTACGGCGCTGCCCGAGCGCTCGCTGGCGGCGCGATTGGGCGGGGATGAATTCGTCATCTTGCTCAGTGGCGCGAGCAGTGAACGGGTTATGGAACTGGGTAGTGGGCTGCGTGAGCAGTTCCAGCAGTACGCCGACAAGACGGTGCCTACGCCCCAGGCGGTGACCTTGAGCATTGGTGCCAACGTGTTCGATCAGCCGCCGGCGAGCCTGGCGGCGTTGATCGAGCAGGGGGATGTGGCGTTGTACCAGTCCAAACGTGGGGGGCGCGACAGCATTCGGTTTTTCGAGCGGACGGTGGTTGAACTCCGGCAGTGAGCGAGTCACCTAGGTGGGGGCGCTTTCATGTAACCCATGTGGGTGATCCGTACAGACGCTCCCGTCACCCGGCCCCCGCGTTTGACGGGCATCCATGCCCGTCCTTAGTAAAGCAGCGTGGTCAGGTTGCCACCTGATAGCACGGTACATACGCCGCGCCGCCGGGCAGCTTCATCCGGTGCTGGTCGACGAATGCCTGCAGCAGCCGGCCCAGCGGGTCCAGTACGGCGCTGTCACCGTGGATCTGATACGGCCCGTGTTCCTCGATCAGGCGGATGCCTTTGTCCTTGACGTTGCCTGCGACAATCCCGGAAAACGCCCGGCGCAGGTTGGCCGCCAGTTCATGGGGCGGCAGCTCACGACGCAAGTCCAGGTCGGCCATGGCCTGGTGGGTCGGGTCGAACGGTCGCTGGAAGCTCTCCTCGATCTTCAGCAGCCAGTTGAAGTGGAAGGCATCGTTGCGCTCGCGGCGGAACTGCTTGACCGCTTTGAGGCCTTCGACCATGTGCCGGGCGACTTCCGCCGGGTCATCAATGATGATTTCGTACAGGCGATGGGCCGCTTCACCCAGCGTGGCGCCGACGAAAGCGTGCAACTGTTGCAGATAAGGCTCGGCGCTGCGCGGGCCGGTGAGCACCACCGGGAACGGCAGGTCGTGGTTGTCCGGGTGCATGAGGATGCCCAGCAGGTACAGGAACTCCTCCGCCGTGCCGGCACCGCCTGGGAAGATGATGATGCCGTGGCCGACACGCACGAAGGCCTCCAGGCGCTTCTCGATGTCTGGCAGGATCACCAGTTCGTTGACGATTGGGTTGGGTGCCTCGGCGGCGATGATGCCGGGCTCGGTGAGGCCCAGGTAGCGGCTGCCGTGCATGCGTTGCTTGGCGTGGGCGATGGTGGCGCCCTTCATCGGGCCTTTCATCACGCCCGGGCCGCAGCCGGTGCAGACATCCAGCTTGCGCAGGCCCAGTTCGTGGCCGACCTTCTTGGTGTACTGGTATTCCTCGGTGCTGATCGAGTGGCCGCCCCAACACACCACCATCTTCGGCTCCACGCCCGGGCGCAAGGTACGCGCGTTGCGCAGCAGGTGGAACACGTAGTCGGTGATGCCCTGGGAGCTTTCCAGGTCGATGCGCTGGCTGGCCAGCTCGCTTTCGGTGTAGACGATGTCGCGCAAGGCGCTGAACAGCATTTCACGGGTGCTGGCGATCATTTCGCCATCGACGAAGGCGTCGGCCGGCGCGTTCAGCAGCTCCAGGCGCACGCCACGGTCCTGTTGGTGGATACGCACCTCGAAGTCTTTGTAGGCCTCAAGGATAGTCTTGGCATTGTCGACATGGGCGCCAGTGTTGAGGATTGCCAGGGCGCACTGGCGGAACAGTGTGTAAAGGCTACCGGTACCGACTTCACTCAGTTGCTGCACTTCACGTTGTGACAGCGTCTCCAGGCTGCCTTTGGGGCTGACGGATGCATTGATGACATGGCGTTGAGGCATCTAAGTCTTTCCTGTGCGGGTAAAACATCCTTCTTTGACACCACCATACCGAGAAATGTGGACGGCAACGAGGGGGGCTGTGAAAAACCTTGAGACCGGGCGGCCTGCTTCGCGAGTAAACCCGCTCCTATACAGGTACAGCGCAAGCCTTGATGGCGGTGCGGACCTGTGTAGGAGCGGGTTTACCCGCGAAGCAGCCGACTCGGTCTCCCGTCAGCCCAACAGCTTCTGTACCCCCAGGGTAATCGCCAACCCCCCGCCAACCAGCCACAGGTTGAGGATCGCCCCGGTCGCCAGCGCCCGTGGCCCGGCCTGGCGAATCTGGCTGAAGCGGGTCTCCATGCCCAACGCCGTCATGGCCATGGTCAAGGCAAAGGTGTCCAGGCTGTTCACGGCCTGGGTCACGCTGCCAGGCAGCACTTGCAGTGAATTCACCAGTACCAGTGCCAGGAAGCCGAAAGCGAACCAGGGCATGGCAATGCGCCCGTTGCCCTGCGCCTGGCCAGCCTTGCGCGAACGGCTGATCCACAGGCCCACCACCAGCAGTACCGGCACCAGCAGCATGACCCGGGTCATCTTGACGATGGTGGCGATATGCGTGGCTTCGGGGCTGACATTACTGGCCGCGCCTACCACCTGCGCCACTTCGTGGACTGTGCCGCCCAGCAACAGCCCGGCGCCCATGGTATCCAGATGCAGCCAGCCGGCATTGATCGCCAGCGGGTAAAGGAACATCGACAAGGTACCGAACAGCACCACGCTTCCGACTGCCATGGCGCTTTTATGGGGGGCGCTGCGCAGCGCCGATTCAAATGCCAGCACGGCGGCAGCGCCGCAGATAGCGCTGCCGGCGGCGGTGAGCAAGGCGGTATCGCGGTCGAGCTTGAACACTTTCATGCCACACCACAGGCCGATCAGCAGGGTACTGGTGACTACCAGCACCGACACGATAAGCCCCGACCAGCCGACTTCGGCAATTTCCTGCAGGCTTACCCGCAGGCCAAAAAATGCCACCGCAATGCGTAACAGGCCGCGAGCGGAAAAATTGATGCCTGCCGCCCAGCTTGCCGGTACGCCGTCACGCAGCGCGTTGCCATACAAGGCACCTGCGACGATACCCACGATCAGCGGGCTGATGCCCAGGTTGGCGATAGCGGGCAGGGCCGCCAGTTGAGTGACTGCGACCGCGAACAGCGCGACGAAAAGAATGCCATTGAGCCGCCCTCGGGTGGAGAGGGTAGGGGCAAAGGCAGGGTTGGACGGAACCGTGGCCATGTGAGTCCTCCGGAAAAGGTGTTTCGACAAGGCCTACGTTAATCTGGTTATAAGCTTATAAAAAATCGTAATTTAGGATGGCAAATATCCGAAAAGCTGATAATTTTCAAAAATGACCCCAGAACAGCTGATAACATTCGCCACGGTTGCCGAACACGGCAACATCAGCCATGCCGCTCAAGCCCTGCACCTGTCGCAGCCGGCGGTGTCCGGCCAGCTCAAGCTCTTGCAAGAGGCGTTTGGCGAACCCCTTTACCAACGTGCCGGCCGCGGCGTGCGGCTGACAGCGGCCGGTGAGCAGTTGCTGGCGCATGCCGAGCGCCTGCGCGAAACCTTCCGACAGGCGCAAGCACTGCGCGAGGCCATGCGCGGGCTGGAGCGCGGCACCTTGCGCATCGGCGCCAGTACCACGCCCGCCAGTTACCTGCTGCCTTACCTGATCGCCGATTTTCACGGGCGTCATCCGGATGTGCTGGTCAGCACCTCGCATGGCAATACGGCGGAGATCGTCGCCGCCCTGGACAGTGTTGATATTGCCCTGATCGAGGGGCCGCCCGGGCAGGAGTTGCCGTTGGGTACGCAAGTGACGCCGTGGCGCGAGGACGAGATCGTGGCGATTGTGCCCCGTGGGCATCCCCTGGCAAGCAGTGACCAGCAGACACTGGCGGCGCTCGGCACCTACCCCTTGGTACTGCGTGAAAGCGGCTCGGGTGTGCGGCAGATCGTCGAGCGGGCGTTTGCCCGTGATGGCGTGGCAATGCGAGTGGCGCTGGAGATCGCTGGCGTTGAAGGGGTAAAAGAGGCGGTCCGGGCCGGGATGGGGGTTGGCTTTGTGTCGGCGATGTCCATTCGTCATGAAGATGGGGCGCTGCACCGGCTGCAGGTTGCGCCGCAGGCGCTGGTGCGGCGTTTTTCCATTCTGTTGCCGCATGGGGCTACGCCTTCGCGGGCTGCCTCGCGGTTTCTTGAATTGTGTATTGCCATGCAAGAGGTGGGTTGACTGTGCTGGCCTCTTCGCGGGCGTGCCCGGTCCCACAGGTTACAGCACAGATGTTGAAGACTGTGCTGTACCTGGACTGCCCGCCAAAATTTGAAAGCCTGCGCGCTGCGCTTGCTCAGCCGCTTCGCGCAATTGCGACCCTCTGACGGCGGTACTTGAGAGAGATGTTTGGGGGCTTCTGAGCAATGAGGATTGGCCAAATGGATCGGCGTCGGGGTCATTTTGCTCGTGCGATTAGCACGGTCAGGTCGTAAGTCAACACCGAACCGGTGCCGGTTACCTGCACAGCAATCGCGAGCGTGACCCAGCCGCAATCGTCTCGACGAGCGTGCTGTGAGACATTCATCACCTTTGCCGTCAGGCTGAGCCTATCTCTCGGCTTCACAGGTCGATGCATGATGAAGTTTTCAATGCGGTGCCCGGCCACGACATGCGTCACCGAAAACAGCGCATCACACAGCATTCGCTGAGCCAGTGCGAAGGTATGCACGCCGCTTGCACAATGTACGCCCAGGGGGCTGGAAAGCGCCTGAACAGGATCAGTGTGCATGTATAGCGGATCGTATTGCTTTGCGAAGGCGATGATTTCGTCTTGCGCCAACGCTTCATCTCGATGGTGTGTCCACGCCTGGCCGACAGAAAACTGCTCCCAGAACATCTCGCTGGCACTCATGGAAAGGGCCTTAAACAGGTGGGGTGACTATCCTGTATGCAGGGGCGAGAATGAAGCAATGCCCGCTTACCTCAGGTGTTGTGACCTCTCTGGGCGGTAATCCAAAACCTGTTGCAATAAAAAACAAGGGGCGTTGACACCTGGCACAGTGATATTGGTACGGTAGATCTTCTACGGGTGTGTCTGCTTTGCAAGGCAGCCTTTGGTATCGAGTTAGCAACGGAGCCCCAGATGGAGTTTTCTGCCCACAAAGGCACCACGTCGATCAGCCTCGTGCGGGACGCACTTCAAGGAGCAGAACTGCGTGGCCTGGATGTTGCTACTGTGCTCAGCCACGCGCATATTGATCCACGCCTGCTGGACCAGCGCTACGCCAGGGTACCTGCTGGTACGTTCTCCAGATTGTGGATTGCGTTAGCGGATTTGCTCGACGATGAGTTTTTTGCGGCAGACAGTCACCCTCTTCGCAGAGGTAGCTTCAAGCTGATGGCGCAGTTGGCCCTCGGCTGCGACACCATTGGACAGGCGCTCAAGCGGATTCTGGCGTTTCTCAGGACTGCCCTTGATGACATCTATGGGTCGGTGGAGTGCGATGGAGAGTATGCTGCAATTGTCATCCATGATCATGGTGAGTCGCGAAGGGCGTTTTGTTATGGTGCCTGGCTGGTCCTCGTGCACGGTCTGCTTTGTTGGCTGTGCGACAGGCGCATCCCTGTTTTGAAGTTATCGATGCGTCCTCCTCAGCCAGAGGACGACAGCGACTATCGAATGCGTTTTTGTGAGGAAATCGAGTGGCGGGCCGAGAGAACCTCCGCTGTTTTCGAGAAGAATGTTCTGGAGTACAAGGTTTGCCAAACGCTCAGCACACTGCCTTTGTTTTTGAAGGGAACGCCAAGTAACTTCCTTGTGAAATACCGTAACGACGACAGCACGAGCATTACGATCCGGCGGCGACTAAAACTGCTCTCTCCACACACGTGGCCTGAACTCGATGAACTCGCACGCGACTTGAGCATGTCCAGTTCCACCCTACAGCGAAGGCTCTACGCTGAGGGTTTCACCTACCAACGGCTCAAAGATAATCTAAGGCGGGATATTTCCATCAGTCTGCTCTGCCGGGCAGGTATGACGGTGGATGGCGTTGCGTCAGAGGTTGGCTTCATTGAGACCAGTGCGTTCCACAGGGCATTCAAAAAATGGACGGGTATCACCCCTGGTGCTTACCGACGCTCGTTGCGTAGCCCTCGAGGGGACTAGTCCTCTGCGCTTGGGCTGATCACCCGCTGATTGAAGCCATCTGGTTTTCCAAAACTGCCCGTTCCGGTCAAGCAGAATGATGCCATTGGGCATGGTTGGCGCTTGCCATAAGGCCTACGATTTTTCTCGGGCGCCGTCTAGTTGGTGCCTCTCAACTCTCCCGACTCACACGCGGAACCATGCGTACCTGTGCGTGTGGTCGAGTTGTGCCAGATCGCTATACGTATGTGGACTTCAAAAACACAACAATAAGATTGAAGGAGACACGGTATGAGTTCTTTGAATATGTACACGTTGACCGAAGAGTCGAAGTTTAACCGCTTTCATGGAATTATTCTGTTCTGGTGCGTGTTAATTCTGATTATCGATGGCTACGACTTGGCAGTGGTGGGGGCTGCCTTACCGGCCATCATGGCCGATATGCAAATTGACGCAACCAGCGCCGGGGTAATGGCTGGCTCAGCATTGTTTGGGACAATGCTGGGCGCCATTTTTTTAGGTACATTGGCAGATCGAATTGGCCGGCCGAAAATGATCGCGATCTGTGTGGCGCTGTTCAGCGTTTTCACCGCTGCGGCAGGGTTCACTGACAGCCCGCTGACCTTCAGTATCATGCGCTTTATCGCCGGCTTGGGCATCGGCGGTGTGTTGCCCATCTGTACGGCGCAGATGGGTGAGTTCTCGCCCTTGAAAGTTCGCACCCGGCTGGTGACCATCGTTTTCGCAGGCTATTCGGTGGGCGGAATTCTGGTAGCGCTGACCGGTAAACAACTGATCGAAAGCTACGGTTGGCAATATGTGTTTTACGTGGCCGTCCTGCCAGTGGTTTTGATTCCTTTCATTCTCAAGTCAATGCCCGACTCTATCGGCTTTATGTTGAAGCAGGGTCGACAAGACGAGTTGAAAATCATCGCGCGTCGCCTTCGTCCTGACCTTGTGATCAAGGATGACACGCAGCTCGTCGGCAATCCGCAGGTTATCTCTGCTCAAGACAAGCCGGTACGAAGCCTTTTCCTGGAAGGCCGTGGATACAGCACGGTCATGATCTGGATGGCATTCATGACCGGGCTGTTCATGGTGTATGCGCTCAATTCGTGGCTCACCAAGTTGATGGCCATGGCGGGCTTCAGCCTCGGTTCAGCCCTGAATTTCGTCATCGTGTTCAACCTCGGTTCGATCTTCGGTGCAATTCTGGGTGGATGGCTTAGCGACAAATTCAGCATCAAGCACGTCTTGGTGGTGTTCTATGTAGTGGGCGCGGTCGCACTCACGTTGCTGGGATATACCCGCTCCACCGAACTGCTCTTTGTCGTCGTGTTCATCGTGGGGGCCTCGACCCTTGGCACCCAGCTTCTGGCCTATGCATACGCCGGCGATTTCTATCCCTCTACCATGCGCTCAACTGGCGTCGGTTTTGCCTCGGGCGTCGGTCGCGTCGGGGCGATTGTCGCACCTGTTTTGATTGGTGCCTTGGTGTCGATGGCGTTGCCGCTGGAGCAGAACTTCATGGCAATCGCGCTCGCCGGCCTGGTAGGGGCTGTTGCAGTGACCATGATCAACCAATCTCGCTCGGACTCGGCTGTAGTGAGGAAGAAGGCCACGGTTGCCCACGAGCTGACCTGACCATAATGCTGAGAGACAGGTGCCAAGTATGCTTATTGATCGCTTGCGCAAATCACCGGTAGGTTCGGACGAAACTGCCCGTTTGATCGACTGGGCAATCGTCTCACGTCGGAGCATCAGGTCGTTCCTCCCAACCCCAGTTCCGCGAGAGGAAATTGAAGCGGTTCTGAACGTTGCGCGCTATAGCGCAACAGGCGTCAACCTGCAGCCCTGGAACGTGCATGTTGTTACCGGCGATATGAAGGCACGGTTGTCCGCAGCAATTACTGAGGTTGATGACCATCCGGCTGATGACCAACGCTTTTCTGATCCCTACGCGTATTACCCCAGGGAGTGGACATCTCCCTACATCGAACGGCGCAGGGAGGTAGGGTGGGGGCTCTATAGCTTGTTGGGCATCAGTCGAAGCGATAAACAAAGGATGCACGAGCAACACGGCCGGAATTATCGCTTCTTCGGGGCGCCTGTTGGCCTGTTCTTCACGATTGACCGCGTGCTTCAGGAAGGGAGCCTGCTGGACTATGGCATGTTCCTGCAAAGCCTCATGATTGCCGCACGGGGAAGAGGCTTGCACACCTGCCCGCAGGCAGCATTCCTTAAATATCACAGCATCATCACTGAAATGCTGGCAATACCGAAGAGCCAAATGCTCGTCTGTGGGATGAGCTTGGGTTATGCCGATGATGGCAGCATTGAGAACACGTTGGTTACTGGCCGTGAACCCGTGCGTGCATTCACGACCTTTCACTCAGAATAAAAAACCTGGCGTGCGCCCTGTCCAAGTTTAGCGCCGGGCAGGGTGATACTGTTTCGATCATTCCGCTAAAGCGGGCCTTCACCCATTTGTAGGATTGGCATTGCATGGGGCGCTTCGCTGCGCTCCATGTTCAAGCACACAACAAGAACAAGGTGCCTGTGATGTCTATTGCTTTAAAAAAATCGTTGGCTTGTTCAGCAGCATTGCTGGTCGCGCCTTATGCTTCTGCCGCGTTCGTGGAAGACTTCAAAGGCAGTCTCGAACTCCGTAACTTCTACTATAATCGCGATTTTCGCAATGATGGCGCCACTCAGTCCAAGCGCGATGAGTGGGCGCAAGGCTTTATTTTGAACTTGCAATCGGGTTTTACAGAAGGGCCCGTGGGCTTCGGTATTGATGCGATGGGCTTGCTGGGGGTGAAGCTTGATTCCAGCCCGGACAGAACGGGATCAGGGCTGCTGGCCTACGATTCCGACAGGCAGGTTGAGGATGAATACGGTAAGTTCGTAGCCACCGCCAAAGCAAGGATGGGTAAGACGGAGTTGAGGATAGGGGGGGTGAACCCTCTGATGCCTTTACTCTGGAGTAATAACAGCCGCCTGCTGCCTCAGGTCTTTCGCGGTGGTTCGCTGACCGTCAACGACATCGATAAATTGACGGTAACGGCTATAAGGGTCAACGCCGTGAAGCAGCGTAACTCCACCGATTTCGAATCACTCACAGCCACGGGCTATGCCCCGGTTGAGGCGGATCACTACAACTACCTGGCATTTGACTTCAAGCCCACGAAGGACATGACCTTCAGCTTGCACGCCGCCGAGCTTGAAGACCTCTACACCTCCTACTTCGCCGGCATTAAAGTCATCAAACCGTTGGGGGAAGGCAATGTGATCGCGGATGTTCGCGTGTTCGATGCCAGCGAGACAGGCTCCAAAAAACTGGGTGAGGTGGACAACAGAACGCTGAGTAGCTACTTCGCCTACAGCATCAAGGGACACACCCTCGGTGGCGGTTACCAGAAGGCTTGGGGCGACACCTCGTTTGCGTTTGTAAACGGCACGGATACCTACCTGTTCGGCGAATCGCTGGTCAGTACATTCACTGCCCCTGAGGAGCGGGTGTGGTTCGCAAGGTACGACTTTGATTTCGCTGCGTTGGGTGTACCAGGCTTGCTGTTCACCACCCGGTACATGAAAGGTGATGATGTTGATCCTGATTTGCTGAAGAGCCGCCAAGCCGCTTCACTCCGCCTTAACGGGGAGGAGGGCAAAGAATGGGAGCGGGTCACTGATATCTCTTATGTCATTCAGAGTGGGCCGGCGAAGGGTGTTTCGTTCCAATGGCGAAACTCCACGAACCGCTCGACCTACGCTGACAGCGCTAATGAAAATCGCTTGATCATGCGTTACACCTTCAACTTCTGAATAGCGAAATGGGCCGGCCTTCTGGCGCCGGCCCCTTTTTTGCCATTCATTCCCAATCGACGGGTTCGCTGTTTCCCGCCTGAATTGCACCAGGCGTTCGGACGCCTGCACCCAGCCGTTTCATCTTTTGCTGCGAAAGGCCAGTACCGATCAAGCCACTGCTGCCAGCTTGGCGCTGGTCTGCCGACGACGGTAGGCACTGTCACGGCTCGCCAGCCACCAGTACAGCGGCGAGGTGATCGC
The DNA here is from genome assembly GCF_020911845.1 of Pseudomonas sp. CIP-10. Lineage (NCBI taxonomy): Bacteria > Pseudomonadati > Pseudomonadota > Gammaproteobacteria > Pseudomonadales > Pseudomonadaceae > Pseudomonas > Pseudomonas sp. CIP-10. The sequence continues at coordinate 2,352,552 of NZ_CP087160.1, forward strand.
CAACCCTACCAGCCACGACAGGTCAGCCCCATTGATGTGCTCGGAAATCGGCCCGACGTACAGCGGGGTGTTCATGAACGGTATCTGCACCACGATACCCACAGCGTAGGCGATCAGGGCCTGGGGGTTGTAGCGCCCGTAGATCCCACCATCGACCTGGAAGATCGACTGGATGTCGTAGTCACCTTTGTGAATGGCGTAGAAGTCGATCAGGTTGATCGCTGTCCACGGCACCAGCACCACCAGCAGTACCAGCACCATGTCAACGAAGTGGCCGATGAAGTCTGCCGAAGCGAACACCGCTACCACGCAGCAGGCCGACAGCACGATCAGCGACAGCACTGCACGGCTTTTGGCGGTGGGGATCCAGCGGTAGGCGAACGTTTGCACCAGGGTGATGATCGACAGCACCGCGCCATACAGGTTGAGGGCGTTATGGCTGATCACACTGAGCAGGAACAGCACCAGCATGATCGGGCCGAGCGTGCCGGTGGCCAGCTTGACCGCGTCCATGGTGTCCATGCCGGCCGGGATCGCCAGCACGGCCACGGCGCCGAAGATGAACGACAGGCTTGAACCCAGGGCCGAGCCCAGGTAGGTGGTCCAGAAGGTCGAGCTGACTTTGACATCTGCCGGCAGGTAGCGCGAGTAGTCCGACACATAGGGCGCAAAGGCGATTTGCCACAACGCCGCCAGCGACACGGTGGCCAGCCAGCCGGCCAGGTTGAAGCCGCCGCGGGTGAGGAAATCGTCGCTCTGCACATGGGTGAAGATGTAGGCGAAGCCAACCACGATACCGATACCCAGTACCCAGGTGCCAATGCGATTGAGCACGTGGATGAAGCGGTAGCCGATGATGCCGATGATGCCTGAACCCAACGCACCGACGACGATGCCCACCGGTACCGGAACGGCGTCGACCACGCCATGCAGTGACTTGCCGGCAAGGACGATGTTGGAAGCGAAGAAACCGATGTACATGACGCCGGCGATCACCACCACCAGCAGCGCGCCGAGGGTGCCGAACTGGGCGCGGCTCTGGATCATCTGCGGAATGCCCATTTGCGGGCCCTGGGCCGAGTGCAGGGCCATCAGCACCCCGCCGACCAGGTGACCGACGAGGATGGCGACGATGCCCCATACCAGATTCAGGTGGAACAGCTGCACACCCAGCGCGCCGGTGACGATGGGCAACGGCGCGATGTTGCCGCCGAACCAGAGTGTGAACAGATCCCTTACCTTTCCATGGCGGTCTTGCGGGGGCACGTAGCCGATCGTGTGTTTTTCTATCAGGGGTGCCGAATTGGCTGCACTGGTCATGACTGACTCCAAGGCAAGGTAGGGCATTGGGAACTGCCCGGGGGCGTGCCGGCGGTGGGCGACGCGTTCTTGTTGGAGCGATGATGAGGGGCGCGGGGGTAACGAGAAATTAGTAAATATGTTCCCATAAGCGTTAAAAAAACTAAGGCTGACAAAAGCTTAAGCGGGTGACGGTAGCAAGGAGAGTGCCAGCTGGCTGAAGGCCGTGGGGTAGAGGGGCGGCGGGTTGGCAACCCGGATCACGGTGGGCTGGGTTGGTGCGATGTGCGCGTTTTCAGGGCAGATGAAAGGTTGCCTGGGCCGGCCTTTTCGCGGGTAAACCCGCTCCTACAGCAGGCGCGGGTTTACCCGCGTAGGGGCCGGCACAAGAGGAAACAGCTACATGGGGAGCAACCGATCCTGAATCACTTCCTTCATCACCAAGGTCGAGCTCAAGCGTTTCACATTGGGAATACTGGTCAGATGCTCGTCATACAGCTTCTGAAACGCCGGCAGGTCCTTGGCGACCACATGCAGCAGGTAATCCGGGTCGCCAAACAGCCGCTGCGCTTCGACAATCTGCGGGATCTGCGCCAGTGCCGTTTCAAAGTCCGCCACCGGCTGGCGGGTCACCTCGCGTAGCGTCACGAACACCAACGCGGCAAAGTTCAGCCCAAGGGCGCTCGGTGCCAGCCGTGCGTGATAGCCCAGAATGGCGCCGGACTCTTCCAGTGCCTTCAAGCGCCGATGACAGGGTGACAGGCTGAGCCCCACGCGGTCGGCCAGCTCGGTTACCGACAGCCGCCCGTCTTTTTGCAGCTCGGCAAGGATTTTTCGATCAGTTCTATCCATTGGGAAGAATCTTCTAGTACATGAATGCTGAGGGGGAATATACGAAAGAAAATCCCCGGACGGAATCCGTAATCTATCGACATCCCAATGCAGTAGATAAGGAAGATTCAAGTGGCTATCAGTGTGCTGACGGCGTTCTGGGCTGTGTCGATGCTGTTCGTGATTACCCCCGGTGCAGACTGGGCCTATGCCATCTCGGCCGGCATGCGTGGGCGCTGGGTGATGCCAGCGGTGGCGGGGATGTTGTCGGGGCATTTCCTGGCCACGCTGGTGGTGGCGGCCGGGGTCGGCAGTTTGCTGGCAGGTCACCCGTTGGCGCTGACCTTGCTGACCCTGGCGGGGTGCAGTTACTTGCTGTGGCTGGGCGGCAACCTGTTGCTCAGCCCGGCATTGCCGGCGGCCGGGCAGGGCGGCGCGGGGGAGTCGGGCTCACGCTGGGCGTTGAAGGGTTTTTGCGTCAGCGGCCTGAACCCCAAGGTATTCCTGCTGTTCCTGGCCCTGCTGCCGCAGTTCACCGACCCGCAGTCGAGCTGGCCTGTGCCCTTGCAGATCTTGTTGCTGGGGCTGGTCCACCTGTGCAGTTCGCTGGTGATCTACACGCTGGTCGGCTATGGCGCCAAAGCTGTGCTGAGCACTCGGCCGGGTGCGGCAAAGCTGGTCGGGCGGGTGTCGGGGATGGCGATGATTACCGTGGCCCTGGGCTTGATAGCCGGGCAAATGACCTGAATTTACCGGTTCAGCATGACTTCAGATAAACTCGCTGCAACCTAATGCACAACCAGGATGTGCCCCGTGCCCGAAACCACGCAACTGCTCACGTTCGCCTTGATTTGCCTCGGCATGGTCCTGACCCCAGGGCCGAACATGATCTACCTGATTTCCCGCTCGATCTGCCAGGGCCGCCAAGCCGGCTTGATTTCGCTTGGCGGTGTGGCTCTGGGCTTCGTCATCTACATGTTCTGCGCGGCAATGGGCATCACGGCGCTGGTGATGGCGGTACCCTTTGCCTACGACGCGCTGCGCATCGGTGGCGCGCTGTACCTGTTGTACCTGGCCTGGCAGGCGCTGCGGCCGGGTGGCCAATCGCCGTTCCAGCTCCGTGAACTGCCCGCCGACAGCCCGCGGCGGCTATTCACGATGGGGTTTGCCACCAGCCTGCTCAACCCCAAGATTGCCGTCATGTACCTGTCGCTCATGCCGCAATTCATCGAGCCGGGCCACGGCAGCGTGCTGTTGCAGTCGCTGGTGCTGGGTTCGACGCAGATCGCCATCAGCGTTACGGTCAACGCGCTGATTGCGATCATGGCCGGTTCCATCGCCGTGTTCCTGGCTGGCAGGCCGCTGTGGCAACAGGTTCAGCGTTGGTTGATGGGAACGGTGCTGGCGGGGCTGGCGGTGCGCATGCTGGCAGAAGGGCGCCGTTGATCGCCTATTGCGATGCAAGGTATCAGTGGCCGAATACTTTGCCGAGTATCTGGCACACCTGTTCTGCCGAGTAGGGTTTGGCCAGGAAGGTAAACCCTTGGTGCCCGCCTTCGGCAATCGCCTCGCTATAGCCCGAAGTCAGGATCACCGGCAACTGCGGGCGCTGGCGGCGAAGTTCGCGGGCCAGTGCCAAGCCACCCATGCCGGGCATGACCACATCGGAAAACACCGCATCAAAATCACCTGCCGGGCCAGTCAACTGCGCCAGCGCTTCTTCTGCCGACCGTGCATAGCTGATTTGGTAGCCGTGGTCCTCGAGGAACTGAGCTGTGAAACTGCCCAGGTCGGGATTGTCTTCTACCACCAGTATTCGTCGCCGCTCGCCCTGTACCTGTGGCTGGCTGCCGGCCGAGGCGTCTTCGGGCGAGGCCGCAGTTGGTGCCTCCTGCGGCAGATACAGGGTAAAGGTGGTGCCCTGGCCGGGGATGCTGTTCACCTGTACATCGCCCCCGGATTGCTTGGCGAAACCAAACACCTGCGACAACCCGAGCCCGGTACCTTCACCTGGGGCCTTGGTGGTGAAGAACGGGTCGAAGATGCGCTCCAGCAACTCGGTGGCAATACCGACTCCGTTGTCGCTCACCGATATCGCCGCGAACGGGCCTGGCTGTGAAGGCTGACCGCGCAAGGCCGGCAGGCACTGGTCGGCCTGCAGGCGCAGCTGCAAGGCACCTTCGCCAGCCATGGCATCGCGGCCGTTGAGCATCAGGTTGATTACCGCGGTTTCCAACTGGCTGAGGTCGGCGCGGATGTGGCAGGGCGCTTGGGGTAGCTGCAGCTCGACCCGGATGCGCGCGCCAGTGACGGTGTCGAGCATGTCGGCCATGGCCTCCAGCCGTGGCCCGGCTTCGAACACCTGTGGGCTGAGGGCCTGGCGTCGGGCGAAGGCCAGTAGCTGGCCGGTCAGTTTGGCACCACGGTCGACTGTGTCGGACATGGTCTTGAGGTAGCGCTCTCGGCGCTCCTCGGCCAGGTTGGGGCGCTGCAGGAAGTGCAGCGACGAGCGGATGATGGTCAGCAGGTTATTGAAGTCGTGGGCTACGCCGCCGGTCAGCTGGCCAATGGCTTCCAGCTTCTGGGCTTGGCGCAGCACGGCCTCGGTGTGCAGCAGCTGAGTGGTGCGTTCTTCTACGCGATGTTCCAAGGTCGTGTTGAGCGCTTCAAGGGCCGCCATCGCTTCGCGCACTTCGGCATGGGCCTGCGCCCGCTGTATGTGCGCCCAGCATCGCTCGGTCACTTCGCTGATCAGTGCTTGCTCGTAGTCGGTCCATACCCGGGGTACGCGGTCGTGAATCGCCATCAGCGCGGTCAGCCTGCCACCCTTGATCAGTGGCATGCAGATGGTGGCCGTAATGCCGATGGCCTGAAAAGTCGCCGCCTCGTCAGTGGCCAGTTCGCGCAGGTTGTCGTTGATCACCAAGGCCAGGCCGCTGCGCAGGCGGCTGACCGCCAGGCGGCCGAAGTCATGCAGGTGATAGTGGCCCACCAGGCGTGGTGAGCCGGGTGTCACCGCATCGCCGCAAATGGTGAAACCGTCCTCGTCGGGGTCCATCATTGCATAGGCGCAGCTGGACAAGCCAAGGTGCTCGACCAGCATGCGGGTGGTGATGGCCATGATCTGGTCCGGGTCGGTCGCCTCGGTCACGGCTCGCCCGAGGGTATCGAGAAAGTTCAGGCGCTGGTTGGTGACCACGCTGGCGGTGGTTTCGGTGACCGTGTCGAGCATGCCCAGTATCTCGCCATCATGGCCGCGAATCGGGCTGTAGCAGAAGGTAAAATAGGCCCGCTCCAGGCCGCCGTTGCGGTCGATCATCAGCGGGAAGTCTTCGATGTAAACCGCTTCGCCGGCCAACGCGCGGGCCGCCATGCTGCTGATTTCATCCCAGGCTTCGTGCCACACGTCGCGGAAGGGGATGCCCAAGGCCAGGGGCTTGCGACCGAGAATCGGGGTGAAGGCATCGTTGTACAGGGTGATCAAGTCCGGGCCCCAGAGCACGGCTTGCGGAAAGCGCGAGGCCAGGCACAGAGCTATCGTGGTTTTCAGGGCATCGGGCCAATGTTCCAGCGGGCCCAGGGGGGTGGTGGCCCAGTCGTGGTTGCGGATGCGTTCGGCCATTAGCCCGCCGCCATCTAGCCATCTAGCCATGTGCTTTGCCGGTCCTCTTTCTCAAGGCCCTTAGGGTGCACCGAGAATAGACCGTTGGCGAGGGTTTTGTGAGGGCTGTGCCACTGCACGAGCCTCTGTAACTGCGCGATCCGGGTGAGTGCAGGTTCACCCGCGAAGAGGCCGTACCGGCTAGCGCATGAAGTGCACCTTGCCGGTGTCATCATTGCCCATGTAAATGCCATACACCCCGGCCTGCCGCTCGAGGATGTAGCGTTCGAGAATTTGCCGGATGGCCGGGTAGTAGATCTCATCCCAGGGGATTTCATCCGGCTCGAAGAACTTGTACGCCAGCGTCTCAGGCCCGTACTGCCCGGTCTCTTCGGTGACGATGGCACGGAAGATGATGTACACCTCGCTGATCTTTGGCACGCTGAAGATCGAATACGGCGAGACGATGTCTGCACGTACGCCGCTTTCTTCCCATACCTCGCGCAGCGCCGCCTGTTCGGTGGTTTCGCCAGCCTCCATGAACCCGGCAGGCAAGGTCCAGGTGCCGGAGCGAGGGGGAATGGCGCGCTGGCACAGCAGGTACTTTCCATCGCGCTCGATGATGCAGCCGGCGATGATCTTGGGGTTGATGTAGTGGATGTAGCCGCAGCCGGCGCAATGCAGGCGTTCGTGGGTATCGCCTGTGGGAACGCCCCGGGCCAGTTCCGTGGTGCAGTGCGGGCAGTAGCGCGGGGCATTGGGCATGATCAGCGACCTATGCGGGGTTCCTTCAGGGCCAAGGGTTCGACAATGTCGCGCACCTTGGCGTTGTCATCCTGCTTCTGGCGCAGGTAGTCCAGGGCCACCTTGGCGGCGGCGCGGACGTGGTCGACCGAGGCCTGGTGGGCTACCAGCGGGTCACCGCCCTTGATTGCCTCGACGATCTTTTCCATTTCGCGGTTGCTGGCGCCGCGGCGGTTTTCCTGCGATACCGAGGTGGCGCGCAGGTAGCTGATGCGTGCTTGCAACTGGCGCAACTGCTGGGCCGCCACCTGGTTGCCGGAGCCTTCCAGCAGCACATCGTAGAAACCTTGTACCGAATCCAGTACCTGTTGCAGCTCACCTTCTTCCAGTGCCTCGCGGTTCACTTCCAGCGCGCGTTCCAGCGCACGGATGTCCTTGGCCTTGGCGTTGAGGGTGAACAGTTGCACGATCAGGCCTTCGAGCACGCAGCGCAGCTCATAGATGTCACGTGCGTCTTCCAGGGTGATGATGGCCACCCGTGGGCCTTTGGCGTCGGCGAACTCCACCAGGCCTTCGGACTCCAGGTGACGCAGCGCTTCACGTACCGAAGTGCGGCTGACGCCGAGGCGGTCGCACAGGTCGCGTTCGACCAGGCGGTCGCCGGGCAGCAGGTGAAAGTTCATGATAGCGGCGCGCAGCTTGTCGAGCACGATTTCGCGCAGAGTAACGGGATTGCGGTTGACCTTGAAGCTGTCGTCGAGTGGCTGGCGTTTCATCAGGTGCGCTCTTTATGAGGCTGTTGCGCCAACATCGCGGAATGCCTCGAACCGAGGCTTTCCATGCAGTGGTTCGAACAGCCCGTTGTTAACGGGTTGGCTCCGCATCGGCTTCGGCAAAGGCTTCACGGGCCAGGCGGAAACTGTCCACCGCCGCGGGTACGCCGCAATAAATGCCGACCTGGAGCAGGATTTCGCGAATCTGTTCACGGCTCAGGCCATTGCGCAGGGCACCGCGAATGTGCAATTTGAGCTCGTGGGGCCTGTTGAGCGCGGAAATCATGGCCAAGTTTATCATGCTGCGCTCTTTCAGCGACAAGCCTTCACGGCCCCAGACGTGACCCCAGCAATACTCGGTGACCAGCTCCTGCAACGGTTTGGTGAACTCATCTGCGTTCTGGATCGAGCGGTTGACGTAGTCCTCGCCCAGCACCTGGGTGCGGATTTTCAGACCCTTTTCGTACTTTTCATTGCTCATGTGCAGTACTCCGGCATAAAACAGGGGCCGCAACCGAGGGTGAGACGATTAGCGCGACCCCTGAAAACAGGGTCATCGGTGTTGGCTTTTTCGCGGGCTTGCCCGCTCCCACGGGTTCCAGGATCTGTGCGATACCTGTGGGAGCGGGCGAGCCCGCGAAAAAGCCAACACCGACTTCAAGATGTATCAGCCAAGCGGCGGCAGGGCGCCGAGCTTGCCTTTGTGGTAGACCATCGGGGTCACCGGCTCGGCCGGCAACACCAGGTTCTTCACCGCGCCGACGATGATCGCGTGGTCACCGCCGTCGTACTCGCGCCACAACTCGCACTCGATGATCGCCGTAGCCTTGGCCAGCAGGGGGTTGCCCAGCTCGCTCAGGTGCCACTCCACACCCTTGGCCTTGTCCTTGCCCTTGCCTGCGAAGGCATAGGCTTCGGCGGTCTGGTCGGCGGACAGCAGGTGAATGGCGAACTGCTTGCTGTCGCGCAGGATCGGGTAGGTGTCGGAGGCGTAGTTGGGGCAGAACAGCACCAGCGCCGGGTCGATCGACAGCGCGCTGAATGCACTGGCGGTGATGCCGACGATGCCGCCGTCGGCGTCCAGCGTGGTCACTACCGTGACGCCGGATGGGAAGGAGCCCATCACGTCTTTGTAGATGCCGGGTTCGATCATCTCGTGTTCCTCTTAGCGCATCACGAACGGGTCGGGCATCGGCGCGGTGGACAAGTTGATCCACACGGTCTTCAGCTCGGTATAGGCCAGCACCGAATCGATGCCGCTCTCACGGCCGTAGCCGCTGTTCTTGAAACCACCTATCGGTGCCATGGCCGACACGGCACGGTAGGTGTTGACCCAGATGATCCCCGAACGCACGTCGCGGGCCAGGCGGTGGGCACGGCCCAGATCGCGCGTCCAGATGCCGGCAGCCAGGCCGAATTGCGAGTCGTTGGCTATGGCCAGTGCTTCTTCTTCGGTCTTGAAGCGGATCACCGCGGCGACCGGGCCGAACACTTCTTCTTGCATGATGGTCATCGCGTTGCTGTCGCACTCGAACAGGGTCGGCTCGTAGAACCAGCCGTCACCTTCAACGTCGGCACGCTTTCCGCCCATGTGCAGTTTTGCGCCTTCGGCCTTGGCTGCTGCCACCAGGCCTTCGACGACTGCCAGCTGTTGCGCGGTGGCCATCGGGCCCATTTCGCTGGCGTCGTCCTGCGGGTTGCCGATGCGGATGCGCTTGGCGCGGGCAATCAGGCGCTCGACGAACACGTCGAAGATTTCATCCTGCACCAGCAGGCGCGAACCGGCCACGCAGCTTTGCCCGGACGCGGCGTAGATGCCGGCCACGGCGCCATTGATGGCGCTGTCCAGGTCGGCGTCGGCGAAGATGATGTTCGGCGACTTGCCACCCAGTTCCAGCGACAGCTTGGCGAAGTTTTCGGCACTGCTGCGCACCACGTGGCGGGCGGTGGCGGCACCGCCGGTGAAGGCGATCTTGCGCACCAGCGGGTGGCGGGTCAGCGCCGCGCCGGTGCTGGGGCCGTAGCCGGTGACCACGTTGACCACACCGGCCGGGAAGCCGGCCTCAAGGGCCAGTCGGGCCAGCTCGAGGATGGTCGCCGAGGCGTGCTCGGACGGTTTGAGCACGATGGTGTTGCCGGCAGCCAAGGCCGGCGCCAGCTTGATCGCGGTGAGGTACAGCGGGCTGTTCCACGGGATGATCCCGGCAACCACGCCGATTGGCTCGTGCACGGTGTAGGCGAACAGGTCGGGTTTGTCCAGCGGCAGGGTGCCGCCTTCGAGCTTGTCGGCCAGGCCCGCAGTGTAGTGGAAGAACTCTGGCAGATAGCCGACCTGACCGCGGGTTTCGCGGATCAGCTTGCCGTTGTCACGGCTTTCCAGCTGGGCCAGGTGCTCCTTGTTCTCGGCAATCAGGTCACCCAGACGACGCAACAGCTTGCCGCGCGCGGTGGCGGTAATGCTGCGCCACGCCTTGCTGTCGAAGGCACGCTGGGCGGCCTGAACGGCCAGCTCCACATCGGCTTCATCGGCGTCTGGCAGTTGCGCCCAGGCCTGGGCGGTGGCCGGGTTGAGGCTGTCGAAGGTCTTGCCGCTCTGGGCATCGCGCCATTGGCCGTCGATGCACATCTGGAAACGAACGAGGGTCATGCAACAATCCCCTTGGCGGATTCGGTGAGGGTGCGGGCTTGGGTGAGGAAGTCCAGCAGCATCTTGTTGACTTCACGCGGTGCTTCCACTGGCATCATATGCCGTTGCTCGGCGAGGACCACACTGCGTGCGCCAGGAATGCTGGCGGCGAGCTGGCGGGTCATGGCCGGGGTGGAGCCCGAGTCGAGTTCGCCGGTGGCGATCAGCGTCGGCACCTGGATACTGCCCAGGTCGTCGGCGCGGTACATGTCCTGAGTGGCGAACAGCGAATAAGTGGTGTGGTAGCCCTGCGGGTCGTTGCTCGCCAGCACCTGGCGAATGGCGGCGACCTGCGCCGGGTTGGCAGCCTTGTATTCACGGCTGAACCAGCGGTCCAGGGCAGCATCGACGTTGGCGTCTGGGCCCAGCTCCGCCGCCTGGGCAGCGCGGGCGATCACCCCGGCACTTTGCTCGGGGGTGCGGTTGAACACGCTGTTGAGCACGACGAGTGCAGCCAGGCGCTGCGGGTAATTGAGGGCGAACGCACGGGCAACCAGGCCGCCCATGGAGAAGCCGATCACGGTGGCTTGTGCAATTTGCAGGTGGTCAAGCAGTTCGGCGAGCTGGTCGGCATAGCCTTCCAGCGGTGTGTCGGCGGCCGGTACGCGGCTTTGACCGTGGCCGAGCATGTCGTAGGCGATGACGCGGTAGTCGTTGGCCAGGCCAACGAACTGACCGCCCCACATTTCCTTGTTCAGGCCCACGCCGTGGATCAGCACCACGGGTTGGCCCTGGCCGACATCCAGATAGCTGGTGCCGGCAGGTGTGCGTTCAGCGACAGGCTGAATCATGGAGGGCGCTCCTTGAAGGTCGGGCGCGGCGGGTAAGCACGCCACGCCCCGGCCCGTCTTGGTTGTTGTTATTGAGCGTTGGCTTTTTCGGCAGCCAGTTCTTCCAGGTCGATGTAACGGTTGCCGATGCGCGGGTGCAGGCGGCCGCCATCGGCTGCGCCCAGGACCACGACGATTTCATCGGCACGCGGGGCATCTTCGATCTGCATTTCCAGGGTGATGTAGTGCGAACGCAGGCCTTCGTCGTCCTTCTGCATCATCGGGATCTGGATCGAAGTGCCTGGGCCGCCGCGCTTGTTGGTGAAGCTCAGGTAGCTCTTGGCCTGTACCGCCTCGCGGTAGTGGTTGCCGAAGCGCAGGGTATGGATGACGGCCGAGGCGTGCTCGATTTCGCCATCGGCGCCGACGACGGCGGCCTTACCGTAGGCCTCGATCTTGTCGGCGCCGCCAATGGCAGCAGTCAGGCGCTCGACCATCAGGGCACCCAGCTCCGAGCAGTTGGCGCGAATTTCCGGCTTCAGATCTTCAACGAAACCGCGACCGGCCCATGGGTTCTTGATCACGACGGCCAGGCCGACCATGGTCACCGGCTTGTCAGTGGCCTTGCCGCCTTCGATGCGGGTCTCTTCGGAGTAGGTGACGATCTTGCGGATTTCGAAACTCATGGATGGCTCCTGGTGAGGGTTATCAGCTCTTGTTGTCTGATGGTATACCATAATATTTGTTGTGCAAGAGGTGTCAGGAAATTTCTCTTGCCGGGGGACGAAAGGTGGCCTGATGCCTTGATTTCTCTGTTGTCTGTACTGGCCTCTTCGCGGGCTTGCCCGCTTCCACAGGGACTGCACAGGTTTCAAAAAAAAGCCCGCTCACGCAGGCCGAAGGGGCCCACGGGAGCGGGCGCGCCCCGCAATGATTCAGGCAATGGGAATTCAGGCGAACGCCGGCACCACTTCCTTGATGAACAGCTCGAGCGACTTCTTCTTCTCGGCGTGGGGCAAGCTGTTGTCGCACCAGAAGCTGAACTCGTCGACGCCCAGTTCCTGGTAGTACTTGATGCGTGCGATGATCTCTTCCGGCGTGCCGATCATGGTGTTCTTGCGGATGTTCTCCAGCTGGAACGCCGGCACTTCGGCGAATTTCGACTCCGGGCTCGGCTCCAGGAAGCCATTCACCGGGGTGGTCTTGTTGCCGAACCAGGCATCGAAGGTGCGGTAGAAGCGCGAGATCGCCTGGGCGCCGACCTTCCAGCCTTCCGGATCAGCCGGGCTGTGCACATGGGTGTGGCGCAGTACCATCAGTTGCGGGCGCGGCACATCTGGGTTGTTGTCCAGGGCGGCCTGGAACTTGTTCTTCAGGTCCAGCACTTCTTCGTCCCCCTTCATCAGCGGGGTGACCATGACATTGCAACCATTGGCAACGGCGAAGTTGTGCGAGTCCGGGTCGCGGGCGGCGATCCACATAGGCGGCGTGGCGTTGAACGGCTTCGGTACGCTGGTGGAGGTCGGGAACTTGTAGATTTCACCGTCGTGGGCGTAGTCGCCTTCCCACAGCTTACGCACCACCGGTACCATCTCGCGCAGCGCCTTGCCGCCGTCGGTGGCCGGCATGCCACCTGCCATGCGGTCGAACTCGAACTGGTAGGCGCCGCGGGCCAGGCCCACTTCCATGCGGCCGTTGCTGATCACGTCGAGCAGGGCGCATTCGCCAGCGACGCGGATCGGGTTCCAGAACGGCGCGATGATGGTGCCAGCGCCCAGGCGGATCTTCTCGGTGCGCGCGGCCAGGTAGGCCAGCAGCGGCATCGGGCTTGGCGAAATGGTGTATTCCATGGCGTGGTGTTCGCCGATCCACACGGTGCTGAAACCGCCGTCTTCGGCCATCAGGGTCAGTTCGGTCAGGTCTTCGAACAGCTGGCGGTGGCTGACCTGTTCATCCCAACGTTCCATGTGTACGAACAACGAAAATTTCATGGGTTTTTCCTCAACGCTTGTTATTGCCCGTCAGTCAATCGGGCTTCAGTGTGGGAGCAGGCTGCGTCCAACTGCAGGCTTCAGGCAAAGGCCGGCAGGCTGGCCATCTTGCCGCGGCAGTACACCATCGGCCGTGGCGCTTCGGCAGGGACGATCAGGTTGTGTACCTTGCCCACCATGATGGCGTGGTCGCCACCTTCATATTCACGCCACAGTTCGCATTCGATGACGGCGGTGGCACCGGCCAGGATCGGGTTGCCCAGTTCGCTCAGGGTCCACTCGATGCCGCTGGCCTTGTCCTTGCCCTTCTTGGCGAACGCGTAGGCTTCAGCCTGCTGTTCACCGGACAGCAGGTGAATGGCAAAGCGCTTCTGCTTGATCAGTACCGGGTAGGAGTCGGAGGTGTAGTTGGGGCAGAACAGCACCAGCGGCGGGTCCATCGACAGGGAGGAGAAGGCGCTGGCGGTCAGGCCGACGACCGAGCCGTCGTCGTCCTGGGTGGTGATGACGGTAACGCCGGACGGGAAGGAGCCCAGAACGTTCTTGTAGACAGTTGCGTCGATCATCGGGAGTACCTCTGAAGGGCTGCGGTGGTCCGCGGTTTTTATCGTTGATGTGTCTGATGGTATACCGTAATACCTATTTTGCAAGCGGAATTTTCAACCCTGCGTTTTCGCGATGAACGGCCCAAAGCCACGAAAACCGTGGCCTTGAGCGGTGAGGCGGTTTGTCGCAGGGGTTTCGCAAGCGGATCAGTGGCCGTTTTTTCATGCGGATCAGTGTTGTCAAAAGTTTGGAATACCATAATATGGTCCGCAGCTGAGAGGCCGCCTTGATGCGGTTTCCTTACAAAGATAAAAACGACCTTTCGAGCTGAAAACCATGTCCCAACCGTCGTCGCAACACCAGTTTGTCGAGAATCACACGGTCGATTACGTTCCACCTGCCGAGCGCCATGGGAAGGCGCGCGACCTGTTCACCCTCTGGTTCAGTACCAACATTGCGCCATTGCCTATCGTGACCGGCGCCATGGTGGTCCAGGTGTTCCACCTGAACCTGTTGTGGGGCCTGATCGCCATCGTGCTGGGCCATCTGGTCGGGGGCGTGGTCATCGCCCTGGCCTCTGCACAGGGGCCGCAGCTGGGCATTCCGCAAATGGTGCAGAGCCGTGGCCAGTTTGGCCGCTACGGTGCCTTGCTGATCGTGTTCTTCACCGCGCTGATCTATGTCGGCTTCTTCATTTCCAATATCGTCCTGGCGGGCAAGACCATTCACGGCATCGCGCCGAGCGTGCCGATGCCCGGCGCGATCGTGATCGGTGCCCTGAGTGCGACTGCCATTGGCGTGATCGGCTACCGCTTTATCCATATCCTCAACCGCATCGGTACCTGGGTGATGGGCTCGGCGTTGCTGGCCGGTTTCATCATGATGTTCGTCCAGGATCTGCCGGCTGACTTTTTCAGCCGTGGCGCGTTCAACCTGTCGGGCTTCATTGCCACCGTGTCGCTGGGTGTGATCTGGCAGATCAGCTTCTCGCCGTACACCTCTGACTACTCGCGCTACCTGCCCCGTGAAGTGGGCATTGCCAAGCCGTTCTGGGCCACTTACTTCGGCGCCACCCTGGGCACCATCCTGTGCTTCAGCTTTGGTACGGTGGCGGTGCTGTGCGTGCCGGAAGGCACCGACGCAATGGATGCGGTGAAGCAGGCCACCGGCTGGCTGGGCCCGATCCTGATGGTGCTGTTCCTGCTTAACATCATCAGCCACAACGCCCTCAACCTTTACGGCGCCGTGCTGTCGATCGTGACCGCGATCCAGACCTTCATGGCCGAGTGGACGCCGAGCATCAGGGTACGGGTGATCCTGGCCTCGGTCATTCTGGTGGGCTGCGGGATGGTGGCACTGAATGCCTCGGCGGACTTCATCGGCCAGTTCATCGGCCTGATCCTGGCGCTGCTGCTGGTGCTGGTGCCGTGGGCTTCGATCAACCTGATCGATTTCTACCTGATCAAGAAGGGCCAGTACGACATCGCCTCGATCTTCAGTGCCGACGGCGGCATCTATGGCCGCTTCAACCACCACGCGATCATTGCCTATGCCTGCGGCATCCTGGTGCAGCTGCCGTTTGCCAATACTTCGCTGTATGTGGGGCCGTACTCGAACATTGTCGAAGGGGCTGACCTGTCGTGGCTGTTCGGCTTGCTGGTGACCGTGCCGCTTTACTACTGCCTGGCGACGCGCGGCAAGGCTGTCGAGAAGGCGGGGCGGGTGGTAAGCGTCAACGACTGATAGACCGCTGTTGCTGTAGCCGGGGCCGCAATGCGGCCCCGGCTGTTTTTGGATCAAACCTTGAACTGCGCCACCATCCCGTTCAGGTCCACCGCCAACCGCGACAGATCCTGCGCCGCCGCACTGGTCTGGTTCGCGCCCGCCGACGTTTGCATCGCCAGGTCACGAATATTCACCAGGTTCCGGTCCACCTCGCGTGCGACCTGCGCCTGCTCTTCCGAGGCACTGGCAATCACCAGGTTGCGCTGGTTGATCGAAGCAATGGCCTCGGCAATCACTTCCAACGCCTGCCCTGCGCTTTGTGCCACTTCCAGCGTACCCGTGGCGCGACCCTGGCTGCTGTGCATTGCTGCTACCGCCCGCTCGGTGCCGTTCTGGATACCGGCAATCATCTGCTCGATCTCTGCCGTCGATTGCTGGGTACGGTGGGCGAGGGCGCGTACCTCGTCAGCCACCACGGCAAACCCACGTCCTGCCTCTCCGGCCCGTGCCGCCTCAATGGCGGCGTTCAGTGCCAGCAGGTTGGTCTGCCCGGCAATTGCACCAATCACGTCCAGCACCCGGCTGATCTCGTTGGCGTTGCTGGCCAGCTGCTCGATCTCAACCGATGTGCCGGTCACATCCGCTACCAGATGCTGGATGGATGCCAGCGCCTGGTTGACCTGGTCGCGGCCATCGCGGGTGGTCTGGTCAGCGCCTTTGGAAGCATCAGCAGTGCTGACCGCGTTGTTCGCCACTTCCTCGACTGCCGCAGTCATCTGGTTCACCGCCGTGGCGGCCTGGTCGATTTCTGCACTTTGCTGATGCAGGCCGCGGCTGGTGTCTTCAGTGACGGTGTGCAGTTCTTCCGAGGCCGAGGCCAGTTGGTCGGAGGACGCGGCGATCTGGCGAATGGTATCGCGCAGGCTGCCCTGCATCCGGCTCAGGGCGCGCAATAGCATGGCCGGCTCATCGCGGCCGGTTACCCGTATCTCCCGGGTCAGGTCGCCGGTCGCCACGCGCTCGGCCACAGCCAGTGCATCGGCCAGCGGCACGACGATACTGCGGGTGAGCACGGTAGCGATGGCGGCAAGGGCCAGCATGATCACCACCAGTGAGGCAACCAGCGCGGTGAACGCTTCGTCCGCTACGTCGCTGCTGCGCTGCGAGGCTTGTTCGGCACCTGTGCCGTTATAGGCGATCAACGCTGCCATGGCCTGCATCATGCTGTCGGCGCGCTGAGTCAGCGGGCCGCTGATCTGCTGCTTGGCATCGTCCATGCGCCCAGCTTGAATGTCTTGCAGCACACGGGTCTGTAATTCGAAATAGTGCTGATAAGCAGCGCTGAAGGCATTGAACAGGGCGCGGTCATCGGCAGCGATGATCGTGTCGGCATAATCCTTCAGCGCATTATTCAGCTCGGTATTGATGCCGTTGAGCATCTGCAGGTTGCGCTCGCGGTCACTGGGGTTGTCGTCCAGCGCGGCACGCAAGGTGACGGCGCGGGCACGCCCGAGGTTGGTGCTCATGTTACCGAGGGCTATTACGGCCGGTATCCAGGTCACCCGGATTTCATCCGTGGCCTTGTCCATCTGCCGGGTTTCGTAAAGTGCGATCAAGCCCATGAACAGGACCAGGATGCCCAACAGGGCGAACACGCTTGCAGCGCGAATGCCGATCTTCAAATTCCGTAACTGCATGGAATGCTCCTTGACGGTGGCGTGCAGGCCTCAGGAGCTTGGGTGGATGGCCGGGTCACCGGTATGGCGCCAGGCTCTTGATGCGCTGCGGAGTTGTTTGTGTGTCTCACCCTCGTGACTTTTTTGATTTCAATGATGCCATATGGCCATCATTATTGAACAGCCATTCAATGTAACGGCCAAAACTGACAAAACCGCCAATTGTTGACGGTTTTGTCAGAAAAAATGCCGTTAAACGATGGCGATCATTGGGTCCGCCGCAGCCAGCGCCAAGGCGCGGTCAGCCGCTGGCGGATAAATCCATACCGAGTTGATCTGGCGCTTGAGGGCCTTGCCTTCCTGGCCGTGCAGCTTCAGTTCGCGCTCCCAGCCTTCGCTGAAAGCGGCGCCCCAGTCTCCCAGGTCCAGGCAGGTGACGTATTTGGGCTGGCGATACAGCACCGGCTGCAGGCCGAGCAGGTCGGCGGCGGCGTTGTTGCCGGCGTGGCGGCCCATGGGGATGGCGTGCTGGCACGTCATCAGGGCATGGTTGCCCAGGTCATCCACCGCAGCCCAGGCGGTGTCGCCGGTGGCGTAAACGTGCTCCTGGCCCAGCACTTTCAAATGGCCATCCACTTTCAGCCTGCCGAAGGTATCGCGCTCGCCGGCAACGTGCGCCGTCAACGGACTGGCCTTGACGCCAACGGTCCAGATTACCGTGTTGCTGGCGATGTGCTCGCCGTTGTCCAGGGTGACTCCCGCAGCATCGACAGCCACCACCGAAGCGCCGGCCAGCCATTCGACCCCGGCCTGTTCACACGCGGCAACAATCGACGGTGTGATCCCTTCACCCAATGCCGCCCCCACTTGCGCACCACGGTCGACCACCACTACCCGCAATGCCGCGTCGGCCCCGAGGATCGAGCGCAGGCGAGTAGGCATTTCGGTTGCGGTCTCGATGCCGGTGAAGCCGCCGCCGCACACCACCACGGTATTGCGAGTTGGCGAAGCGGGCAGGGCGGCCAGATCGACCAGATGCTGCTCCAGGCGCATGGCCGATTCCATCTGGTCGACATCGAACGCATGCTCCGCCAGGCCTGGTACTGCCGGGCGGGCAACCTGGCTGCCTGCGGCCAGGATCAGGCGGTCGTAGGCGATGTGCTGTGGCTGGCCGTGGGTATCGGTATAGCTGACGCTGCGGCCTTCGGTGTCGATGCTGTCGGCGTTGCCCGGGAAGAAGTGAATGCCCACGGCCTCGAACAGATCACCCAGAGGTGCCTTCATGCCATGCACGTCGGCCTCGTAAAAGCGCGGACGAATGCGCAGTTCCGGCCGTGGCGCCAGCACGCTGATGCTGAGGTCGGCACGTTGCGCCTGGTCGAGTAGTAGGGAAGTACGCCGATCAGCGCCCTTCGTGTTGGCGCCGATAGGCCCCAGGCTGCACCCCCATGGCCTTGGCAAACGCCCGGGTAAACGCCGCCACCGACTGATACCCCACCTGCGCACCCACTTGCTCCACGGTATTACCCGCCCGCAGCAACTGGCTGGCATGGCGCATGCGCAGTGCCAGCAGCACCTGCCCTGGCGATTGCCCCGCCAGTTCGTTGAAGCGCTTGAAAAACGCAGACCGCGATAAGCCGGTGCAGGCGGCCATGCTCTCCAGCGTCCAGGCTTGCCCCGGTTGTTCGATCAACTGCTCCAGCAGCCCGGTAAACGCTGGCTGGCGAGCGAGGGCGACAAGCCCGCCCAGTGACTGCCCGGCAATGACCTGCTGGCGCAGCACGTACAGGAACAACAGGTGCGTCAAGCGCTCCAGCAACGCCTGCGACGGGCCGGCGGCCCGCCGGCATTCTTCCAGAATGAGCTCGAACAGCGCCCGCGCCGCACTGCCGGCGGGGTCTTCGGCGCGCAGCAGGATCCAGTCGGCCAGGCCTTCGACAATCAGTGAAGACAGGCCGGACTGGAAATGGAAGAAGCCGCAAACCAGCCCGACGCCGTCGCTGGCTTCGCTATCCAGCGCCTGCATGGCCTGGCGCGGTTGGGCACAGGCGTCGACCGGGTCCTGATCGCTGGACAAGCGATAGGCAAGGTCGCGCAACAGGAATACGGCATCTCCCTTCTCCAGGCGCACCGGTTGCGGCTGGCCGTCAATGTGCAGCCAGCAATGCCCTTGCACCACCAGGTGAAAGCTGGCGCGGCCCATGCCCTGGGTGCTGGCATGCCAGCCACCGCAATAGCGCCCGACATGAAACAGGCTGGCATCGAGCTCCAGGCCCTCTAATAACCAATCGACAAGGTGGCTGGACGAAATCATCTAATACAAAGACTCAGGAACAAGGAAAGGCGACTGATGAATATGGAGGGTAGTTCTTATAACCAACAGACTGTAGTGACACTCATCAAAGGAGATCACTGCATGTCCTCGCGCATTACTTTACACACGCTGCAGAGCGCCCCGGAAGCGGCACGGCCGTTTCTTGAGAATGCCCAGAAGAATTCCGGCTTCATCCCCAACCTGCTCGGCGTGCTGGCCAACGCCCCGGCGGCGCTTGAAACCTACGTGACCGTTTCGGCACTCAATGGCAAGTCTGAGCTTGGCCTGGCCGAGCGTGAAGTGGTGCAACTGATCGCGGCCACCCAGCATGGCTGCGACTTTTGCGTGGCCGGCCATACGGCCGTCGCGCTGAACAAGGCCAAGCTGCCGCAGGAGGTGGTCGATGCTCTGCGTGCCCGTGGCGAACTCCCCAACGCCCGCTACGAAACCCTGGCCGCCTTTGCCCGCGAAGTGATCGCCACCCGTGGCAATGTCAGCGAAGCCACCTACCAGGCCTTCCGTGAGGCCGGCTTCAGTGAAGGCAACGCCTTGGAGGTGATTCTGGGCGTAAGTCTCGCAACCCTGTGCAACTTTGCTAATGTTTTCGCCCAGACGCCACTCAACGAAGAGCTTGGCAAATACCGCTGGCAGCCTTCTGCGTAGCCCACCTGTGATAATGGCCCTTACCAGGCCGTTGTAGGAGCGGCCTTGTGCCGCGAACGGGCCGCAGAGCGGCCCCGGCGTTATCAAAGGAGCAAGACCATGCAAGATTGTGCATTTCGACACTGGCTGGATGCCAATGCCGAGGCCATCGACCGGGGCCTGTGCGAACCGCAGCAGGTGCTGGCGCAGATCGCAGAATCGCAGCTGTTGCGCACAGGGGTCGACCCAGCGCTGGGCGGTACGGGCGGGCAGGTGACCGATGCGGTCGAGGCCATCGCCGCCATTGCCAGCCGCTCATTGGCTGCGGCTTTCGTCTGCTGGGGCCAGCGTGCCTTCATCGAATACCTGCTGCACAGCCCCAACCAACCCCTGCGTGAGCGCCTGCTGCCGCGCCTGTTGACCGGTGAATTGGCCGGTGCCACCGGGCTGTCCAACGCCATGAAGTTCCTGTCCGGTATCGAAGCGCTGCAGGTGCGTGGCCGCCCGGCAGCCGATGGCTGGCACCTGGAAGGGCGACTGCATTGGGTGACCAACTTGCGTAAAAGCGGCTTCGTGGTGGCGGCGGCCATCGAGGATGAAGCCGGCGGCGCGCCGTTTGTGCTGGCCGTTCCTTCCGACGCTCAAGGCCTGGAACGTTCTGATGATCTACAACTGATGGGCCTGCAGTCGAGCAACACGGCAGCACTGGCTTTTCACCAGGTATCGCTGGCACGCGACTGGCTGCTGCATGAAAATGCACGCGAATTCCTGCCACGGGTACGCCCGGCCTTCCTGGCGCTGCAATGTGGCATGGCCATCGGCCTGGCGCGACGGGCGCTGGAAGAGGTTCACGCGCACCTGCATGGCCGAGCCTCGTTCCTCGACGAAGCCCGTCAGGTGCTTAGCGAACGCCTGGAAAACACCGTCAGCGAACTCAAGCAGGGCTTGCTCGACGGTCGCTTCCAGCAGCAGCCGGCGGCCTTGTTCAAGCTGCGCATCATCCTGGCTGAAAGTGCTGCCGACGCAGTGCAACTGGAATTGCAGGCCAGTGGCGGCAAGGCTTACCTCAGCGAATACGGCGAAGGGTTTGCCCGCCGCTGGCGGGAGTCGGCCTTCGTGCCGATCGTCACGCCCAGCCTGGTGCAATTGCGCGCCGAACTGCAGCGCCAGGCGGGCGTTGCATGAGCGCAGTGTTGCTGGAGGCCCGTGACATCCGCCTGGGCTACCCGCGTGAGGGGGGTTGGCAGCAGGTGCTGGCGCAGTTCGACCTGCAGCTCGCGCCAGGTGAAGTCGTGAGCATTCTTGGCCCCAGTGGTGTGGGCAAGTCAAGCCTGCTGCGGGTGCTGGCAGGCCTGCAGCAGCCTGGCGGCGGTAGCGTGAGCTTGCACGGCCAGCCGCTGCAGGGGCCGCACCCGCGTCTGGCGGTGGCCTTTCAGGACCCAAGCCTGCTGCCATGGCTGAGCCTGGAGAAAAACGTCGCCTTCGGCCTGGACTTCGCCCGTCAGCCCAAGCTGGCGGATGCCGAACGCCGTGCGCGCATCGACCATGCGATTGCGGCGGTGGGCCTGGCCCACGCGCGTGGCCAGTACCCGGCGCAGTTGTCTGGCGGCATGGCCCAGCGCACCGCGCTGGCCCGCTGCCTGGCACGCCAGCCCGAAGTCTTGCTGCTGGATGAACCCTTCGGTGCGTTGGATGAGGTGACCCGCGCCGACATGCAGCAGCTGCTGCTGCAACTGATCGCCACGCACAAGACCGCGGCCGTGCTGATCACTCACGATATCGACGAAGCCCTGCTGCTGTCAGACCGGGTTCTGCTACTGGGCAACCACCCAGCGCACATCCTTGGCCAGTGGCACATCGACCTGCCGCAACCGCGCACGCAGAGGGTCGAAGAGCTGGGGGCCTTGCGCATAGACATCCTCAAAACCCTTCGGCGGGCAAGCCGCACAGTCGAACCTACCCCAACCCCTTTGCCCTCGGAGGCTGTCCATGTGCATGGATGACTGCTGTTCTTCTTCTTCGCGTCGTGACTTCCTAAAGCTCGGCGCCATGCTCACTGCTGCCGGTGCATTGCCGTTGCTGTCGAGCTTGCAGGCACGTGCTGCTGCCGAGCCGGACGCGCCGGTGCGCATCGGCTACCTGCCGATCACCGATGCCACGCCGCTGCTGGTGGCACATAACAACGGCTTGTTCGAGGCCGAAGGCATCCAGGCCGAGCGCCCGGTGCTGCTGCGCAGCTGGGCGCAGGTGATCGAGGCATTCATTTCCGGCCAGGTCAATGTCATCCACCTGCTTTCGCCGATGACGGTGTGGGCGCGCTATGGCAGCAAGGTGCCAGCCAAGGTGGTGGCCTGGAACCACGTGGGCGGCTCGGGCCTGACTGTAGCGCCGGATATATCCGACGTGAAACAGCTCGGTGGCAAGACGGTGGCCATTCCGTTCTGGTACTCGATCCACAATGTGGTACTGCAACAGATGCTCAACGACAACGGCCTGACGCCAGTGTCGAAGCCGGCCAATGCGCAATTGGCCGCCAACGAAGTCAACCTGCTGGTGCTGCCACCGTCCGACATGCCACCCGCTCTGGCCAGCAAGCGCATTGCCGGCTACATCGTTGCCGAGCCGTTCAACGCACTGGCCGAGAACCTCAAGGTGGGCCGCGTGCAGCGCTTTACCGGCGATGTATGGCGCAACCATGCGTGCTGCGTGGTGTTCATGCACGAGCATGACCTGAATAACCGCCCGGAATGGTCGCAGAAAGTGGTCAACGCCATCGTCAAGGCCCAGCAATGGACCCGTGACCATCGCACCGAAGCCGCCGCACTGCTGTCCCGGGCGGGCCCCAACAAGTACACCCCGCACGAGCCTGCGGTGCTGACCAAGGTCCTGGCGCCCGCCGCCGAAGACCGTGCTGGCTACATTGCCAGTGGTGCCATTCGCCATCAGCAGTGGGACGAAAAGCGCATCGACTTCCAGCCATACCCGTTCCCGAGTTACACCGAAGAGCTGGTCAAGCGCCTGAAAACCACCCTGATCGAAGGCGACAATGCCTTCCTTGCCGGGCTGGATCCGGCGTATGCCGCCCGCGACCTGGTCGACGATCGCTTCGTGCGTAATGCCATCGCGACAGTGGGTGGCCCGTCGGTGTTCGGCATTGCCGACAACTTCGAGCGTAGCGAGGAGTTTGCGGTCTGATGCGCACCCATGTCGTACATGCCGGCCTTGGGCTGGTCGGGTTGCTGGCCTTGTTGCTGTTATGGTGGGCCGGTGTAGCACTGTTCGGCCAGGCCGACGGCCTGTCGGCGCGCTTTTCGCCGGCGGCAACCCTGGCCAGCCTGGTCGAGCTGCTGGGGCAGGGCGAGGTCTATGGGCATATCTGGGTCAGCCTCAAGCGCATCCTGATTGGGCTGCTGCTGGCGCTGCTGATGGGTGTGCCGCTGGGCTTGCTGGTAGGCAGCTACCGGCACCTGGAGGCGGCGACCACGCCAGCATTCCAGTTTCTGCGCATGATATCGCCATTGTCGTGGATGCCTGTGGTGGTGATGCTGATGGGCGTGGGTGACCAGCCGATCTACTTCCTGCTGGCGTTTGCCGCGTTGTGGCCGATCTTGCTGAATACGGCGGCAGGGGTGCGTCAACTGGACCCGCGCTGGCTGCAACTTAGCCGCAGCTTGAGTGCAACGCGCTGGGAAACCTTGTGCAAGGTGATCGTGCCGGGGGTGATCGGTCACGTGCTGACGGGCGTGCGCCTGGCCATCGGTATTCTGTGGATTGTGCTGGTGCCGTGCGAAATGCTTGGGGTGAGTGCGGGGCTTGGGTATTTCATTCTTGATACCCGCGACCGGCTGGCGTATTCCGAACTGATGGCGATGGTGCTGTTGATTGGCGTGCTGGGGTTTGTGCTGGATGCCCTGGCGCGTGGGCTGCATCGGCGCTGGGTGCATGGCTGAAAGGCCAATGGGGTTTCTTCGCGGGCTCGCCCGCTCCCACAGGTACATCACCGGCCTTGGGCCTTACGGTATTCCTGTGGGCGCGGGCAAGCCCGCGAACAGGCCATCGGATCAATGCACGGTCTTGCGCTGGCGCACACATTCCTGGGCCTGAGCGGTCAGCTCATCCAGCCGCTCATCGCGCATCTGCTCCGCTTCGATCATTGCATCCTCACCCTGCTGGTTAAGCAGATAGGTGTGAATCTGCAGCACTTCAGCCGTCTGATAAATCGGCGCAATGTCCAGGCGCCCGATCAGCGCACCACTGGGCTGGCCGGTACTGCTCATCAGCACCTGCGGTCCATTGGCGGCCACCACTTGCATGCCCATCGCCTCGAACCACGGCACCTGGTTGGCAAAGGCGTTCAGCTCCACGCAGGCATGGCGCGACCGCAGGTCGCCCAGCAGAGCACGGGCGATGCCCTGGCGGCGATGGCTGGCGCACACGGCCAGAAAGGCCAATGCACAGGCCCGCCCATCGTCCTGGGCTGGCAGCGACAGCGCAAAGCCCAGCAACTGGTCCGGTGCTTCGGCATCCAGCGCCAAGGTAAGTGCCACCGCCAGACCGCGGGCGCCGTCCAGCGCTTGCAGGTACTGGTGGACTTCCATGCCGACGCCGTACTGGTACAGCGGGTACAGCGGGTTGTCGACGGCGATGGCGACACTGCTCAAATCGCCAACATTGTGAATGACCAGCTCGCGGATCTGGTTCTGGAAAGATTCGGGCGGCACGCTGTCGAGGCGGCTCAGGATGAACATCTGGGGGCTCCGGCGGATGAGAATACGACCCGCGCTGTGTTGGCGCGGGTTGTACAGTCTAACCGTTTTTGCCGTATCAGCCGTGTGCCTGTAAGGCACCGAGCATCAGGTCGAGGTTTTGCACGGCAGCACCAGAGGCACCTTTGCCCAGGTTGTCGAACACTGCGGTGAGCAGTACCTGGCCATGCTCGGGGTTGGCGTACAGCGCCAGGCGCAGGTCATTGCTGCCGTTCAATGCCTCGGGGTCGAGGTTTGCCGCAGCGCCGCCCTGATGCAGAGGCATCACCTGAACATGGCGGGCACCCTGGTAATGCCGTTCCAGGCAGCCTTGCAGCTGCTCGGCGCTGACCTGTCCAGGCAGCAGGCGAAGCTGCAGCGGAATGCTCAGCACGATGCCTTGGCGGTAGGCGCCATAGCCGGGCATGAACATCGGCCGCGCCGACAACCCCGCGTGCTGCTGGATCTCCGGTACGTGCTTGTGCGCCAGCTCCAGGCCATACAGCTGTAGCGCCGGCGCTTTGGCGGCGCCGGGCTGTTCGTGCCGCTCGACCGCCGCGCGACCACCGCCGGAGTAGCCAGACACGGCGTGGATGTTCAGGGGGTAGTCCGCAGGCAGCAAGCCAGCCTTGACCAGTGGGTGCAGCAGCGCGATGGCGCCGGTGGGATAGCAGCCGGGATTGCTGACACGCGTACTTTGCGCGATGCGCTCGGCTTGCTGTTCGTCAAGCTCCGGCAGGCCATACACCCAGCCTGGTGTGGTGCGGTGCGCCGAGCTGGCGTCGATCACCCGCACCTGTGGGTTGTGGATTGCGGCCACGGCCTCGCGGGCGGCGTCGTCGGGCAGGCACAGCAGGGCGATGTCGGCGCTGTTGATCGCTTCGCGGCGGCGTTGCGGGTCCTTGCGCTCGGCCTCGGGGAGGGTCAGCAGGCGAAGATCGCTACGGCCCTGCAGGCGGGCATGGATCTGCAGGCCTGTGGTGCCTTGGTCGCCGTCGATGAAAACAACAGGGGTGTGCATGCTCGGGGTCCGGTTGGGGAAAGATAGCCTATGCTCGCCCGTAGCGTTGGTAATGAAAATTTGAATATGATGATCGATACATTCAGGTTTTCTGAATGAGTTTTGAAACGCGTGGTGAACCTGTGGGTTTACCCGCAAAAGGGCCGGCTCTGAACAATGCGCGAAATCAGCCTCGACCGCCTCCGCACATTGGTGGTCATCACCGACCTGGGCTCCTTTGCCGAGGCCGCCCGCCAGCTTAACCTGGCGCCGCCCACCATCAGCTTGCACGTGGCCGAGTTGGAGGCGCGTATCGGCGCCCCGTTGCTCACCCGCACCCGCGGCCAGGTGCGGCCTACCGTCATCGGTGAAACACTGCTGGGGCGTGCCCGACGCCTGCTGGCGGACGCTGACTTGGCGCTGGACGAAGTACGCCGGCAGGTCGAAGGGTTGACCGGGCGTGTGCGGCTGGGCGCCTCCACCGGTGCCATCGCCCATTTGCTGCCGCAGGCGCTGGCGCGCCTGCGTGTGGAGCACCCGGGGATCGATGTGCAGGTCCAGGTGCTGACCTCCCAGGCGTCGCTCGCGCGCTTGCGTGAGGGCACACTGGATATCGGCCTTGTGGCCTTGCCGCAGGTGGCCGGCAAAGGGCTGACGGTTACCCCCTGGCGGCGCGACCCGATCCTGGCGTATGTGCCGGCCGACTGGCAGCCACCGGCCAGTATCACCCCGGCCTGGCTGGCGCAACGGGCGTTGATTCTCAACGACAGCACCACCCAGCTGTCGCGGGTTACCGGCGAGTGGTTTGCAGCGGCGGGGTTGTACCCCGAACCGCGGATCGAGCTGAACTACAACGATGCGATCAAAAGCCTGGTCGGCGCCGGGTATGGAGCGACCTTGTTGCCGCAGGAGGGGGAGGCGACCGAACTGGACCGGCGCATTGCCCGCCGACCGCTGCGGCCGGGGTTGTGGCGGCAGCTGGGTATTGCTTGTCGGGAAGAGCAGGTGGAGCGGGCCACGGGGTATGTGCTGGAGGCGCTGGAGCGGTTGCTGTAGGGGCGATTGCGCTGCGGCAAGACCTGTGGCAGGTACGCACGTTCCAGCCCCGACGCCTTGCCAAACTCAGAACCAGCGATCGTTCTTCTTGCGCCCACGGGTCAGTGCCGGCAGGATCAGCCCCGCCAGCAAGCCTGCACCGGCAATGCTGCCGCCATACACCATGTAGCGCATCATCACCTGCTTGTTCTCATCCCCCAGGCGGGCCTGGGTATCGCGCAGGTCCGACTGGCTCTGATCGAGCTGCTCGTTCAGTGCCTTGTTGCGTGCCTCCAACTCGTCAATCAGCTGCTTGCGCGAATCAAGCGTTTCCTGCATGCCCTGTACGCGGTTCTTCCAGCTGTCGTCGATGGTCTTCAACTGCCCGGTCAGTTCGGTGACCTGGGCATCGAGCAACGGCAGGCGCTCGTTCTGCCCGGGCACTGCCTGCAGGTCGTTGCTGAGGATCCACACCACATCGCCGTTCTGCCCGCGCACCTGGCTGTAATTGCCCTGGCTGCCGAGCAGGGTCAGCTTCTGCCCGGACTTGAGCGTGCCGACAATGCGGTGCCCGTCGGTCGGGCCGCTGCGCACGTAGGTGCTCAGGCTGTCACTGACCCAGCGTGCGTCGCTGGCAGGCTCTTCGGCGTGCACGGGGGCGGCCAGGCCCACCAGGGCGGCAATCAGGCCGATGCGCAGGGCAGGGAGGGCGGAAGCATTTGGGCGGGAATCGGGCATGTTGGGTCTTCGCTGAAACAGGACAAAAAGTAGGCCCGGTGACTGGGCCGATGAACCGGTCGGTGAGTTGACCGTCAGCGAAAGACCGTTTTTTTGTCAGCAGGTTCACTGCCTAGTGTCGGAAATGTCTGCAGAATGTTGCAGTGCCCGCCCCAGAGCGCTGCGTTGCCGATGACGCAATTGTAATGCGCCGATCACCTTGGCGTTATCTGCCGGCCGTCAATCTTGGCCCGCCGACATAACAACAAATGCGACGTTCAAGGAGCATCGGATGACGTGCAGATCACCCCTGACACTGGCTGCTTGCCTGGCGCTGGCCGGCGTTGGCAGCCAGGTTGTTGCTGCAGAAAAAAGTGCGGACGGCTTCATGGAGGGCAGCACCCTCAGCGTGCTTAACCGCAACTTCTACTTCAACCGCGATAATCGCGATTCTGTGGCCCCCACACACAACCCGAGCAAACAACCTGACAACGGCTACTCCGAGGCCTGGGGGCATGCCGTGATTACCCGATTCGAGTCGGGCTTCACCCAGGGCACCGTAGGTGTTGGCCTGGATGCGTTTGCCATGCTTGGCCTCAAGCTCGACACTGGCGGCGGCCGCAACGGCGGGCGCAGTTCTTTCGACGTATTGCCGGTTGACCGCGACGGCCAGGCACGTGACGAATACACCAAGGTGGGGGCGCGGCCAAGCTACGACTGTTCGACACGGTACTGAAGGTGGGGGATGTGTTCCCGGCCAACCCGGTGGTGGCGGCTGGCGACTCGCGGCTGCTGCCGGAAAGCTTCCGTGGGGTGACCCTGGAGAACACCAGCATCAAGGACCTTACCCTGCAAGCCGGGCGTCTGCATGCCATGAGCCAGCCGATGTCCAGCGACCTGCGGGAGAACTTCGTGACCTTCTATGGCGGCCCGGTCGATTCGCCCTGGATCGCCTATGGTGGGGGGGATTACAGGCTCAATGAGCATGTCAGCGTCAGCCTGTTCAGTAGCCGGCTCAAGGACGCGTGGAACCAGTACTACGCCGGCACCAGCCTGAGCTGGCCACTGAGCGAGGCGCTGGCGCTGATTGGCGGTTTCAACTATTACAAGGCTGTGGATGAAGGGCAGCAGCGCCTGGGCGCCTTTGACAACGACATCTGGAGCGCCAAGCTGGGTGTGCGCTTTGGTGCTCACACCCTGGCCCTGACGCACCAGCGCAACAACGGAGACGACGACTTCGACTACCTGCGTCAGTCCGACTCGATCTTCCTCGACAACTCCATCCAGTACAGCGACTTCAACGCGCCCAAGGAGCGTTCGTGGATGCTGCGTTATGACCTGAACATGGCTGCCTACGGCGTACCCGGGTTGTCGTTCATGACACGCTACGGCAAGGGTACCGATGCTGACTACTCCAATGCCAACGCCACCTACATGCGCCGTGACGTTGCGGGCAACCCGCTGACCGACCAGAAACGCTGGGAGCGTGACATCGAGGTGAAGTATGTGGTGCAGACGGGCGCGGCCAAGGACCTGTCGTTGCGGGTTCGCCAGGCCACCACCCGGGCCACGGCGTTCGAGTCGGACCTGGACGAAGTGCGGCTGATCGTGGAGTACCCGTTGTCGATTCTGTGATTCCACCTTGGCAACCTTGTTGCTCCTTTGGTTTGGGTGGATTTTCTGGCGCTCCGCTTGGGGCGCTTTTTTTATCGGCTTGATCGCCTATCAAACCTGCATTTGCATCAGGTTTTCAGGTGCTACCGGTACGCCGGGGCTATGGGGCTAGACTCAAGGCTCACCTTCGATCGTGGAGCAAGACCATGACTGCCAAGAACACCGTCTGCCTGTGGTATGACCACGCTGCCGAAGAGGCGGCGAACTTCTATGCCCGAACTTTCCCCGATAGCCGGGTGGTCGCTGTGCACCAGGCACCCGCCGATTACCCTTCAGGCAAGCAGGGCGATGTGATCACCGTGGAATTCACGGTAATGGGTATCCCGTGCGTGGGGCTCAATGGTGGATCGGCCTTCAAGCACTGTGAGGCATTTTCGTTCCAGGTCAGTACCGTGGACCAGGCAGAGACCGACCGCTTGTGGGAGGCCATTGTCGGCAACGACGGCGAGGCCAGCGTTTGCGGCTGGTGCAAGGACAAATGGGGGATTTCGTGGCAGATCACTCCACGCATCCTCATCGAAGCCATCGGCCACCCCGACCGTGCGGCGGCCAAGCGTGCGTTCGAGGCCATGATGCAGATGGGCAAGATTGATGTGGCGAAGATAGCGGCGGCGTTGAAAGGTTGAAGCGGGTCTGTGTTTCAGCAGGCGCGGCCTCGAATCGCGAACGGGCTGCGTGGCAGCCCGTGGTTTTCGGGTTGGCGCCGTCAGTTGCTGGTTACTTCGGCCTCTGCCGCTGTCTTGGCCGATGCCTTCTTCTCCTGCACCACAATGTAGAACTCCTCCCCATGCTTCACCGCCCCATACAGTACGGCCTTCTCGATCAGCTCGTTGCCGCGCAGGTGGCGCAGCATCATCGGGTCCTTGCGCAGGTCGCGGTACAGCGCCAGGCATAGCAGCACCATCACCACCACGAATGGCAAGGCCACGACGATGGTCAGGTTCTGCAGCCCGGTCAGCGCCTCGCCAGGGTTGCCTGGGTCGCCGATCGCCAGCATGATCGCCGCCACCGTACCAGTCAGCGTCCCCCAGAAAATCACTGTGCGTCGCGATGGCGCGGTGGTGCCGTGTTCCGACAGCGTGCCCATCACCAGCGAAGCGGCGTCGGCGCCCGAAACAAAAAAGATGCCCACCAGGATCATCACCAGCACCGAGGTTGCCGAGGCCAGCGGGTAGCTGTCCAGCAACTGGTACAGCGCGTGATTACTGTTGACCGCCCCGTTGGCCAGCTGGAAGGCGCCCTCGCGCACGGCCTCGATGGCGGCGCCACCGAAGATGGTGAACCACACCAGGCTGACCAGGCTTGGCACCAGCAGCACCCCGGTAACGAACTGTCGAATGGTGCGACCGCGGCTGATGCGGGCGATGAACATGCCCACGAAAGGCGTCCAGGAGATCCACCAGGCCCAGTAGAACACGGTCCAGCCGGCCAGCCAGCTGTTCATCTGCTCGCCGCCGCTGGCGTTGGTGCGGGCCATCATTTCCGGCAGCATCTTGATGTAGATGCCGAGTGAGGTCGGCAGCAGGTTGAGCATCAGCAGCGTCGGCCCGACCATGAACACGAACACCGCCAGCACCAGTGCCAGCACCATGTTGGTGTTGGACAGCCACTGGATACCCTTGCCGATGCCCGACACCGCCGAGGTTACGAAGGCAATGGTCAGCAGGGTGATGATCGAGATGTAGAACAGTTTACCGGGGCTTTCGATCCAGCCGTTGTATTCCAGGCCGCCGGCAATCTGCAGCGCCCCAAGGCCCAGCGAGGCGGCCGAGCCGAATAGCGTGGCGAAGATTGCCATCATGTCGATCAGGCGGCCGAGAGGGCCGTTTGCGTGCTTGCCGATCAGGGGTCGGAAGGCGGCGGAAATCAGCTGCGAGCGGCCACGGCGGAAGGTGCCGTAGGCGATTACCAGGCCGACGATGGCGTACATGGCCCAAGGGTGCAGGGTCCAGTGGAACAAGGTGGTGGCCATTGCCACCTGCATCGCTTCGCTGGTCTGCCCGCTGGCCGAGCCGGGCGGCGGCGATATGTAGTGCGACAGCGGCTCGGCCACGCCGAAGAACATCAGGCCGATGCCCATACCGGCGCTGAACATCATTGCTACCCAGGACACCGTGCGAAATTCTGGCTGTTCGCCATCACGGCCCAGCGGCACTCGCCCGTAACGGCTGGCGGCCAGCCACAGCACGAACACCACGAACAGGGAGGAGGTGAGTACGAAGAACCAGCCGAAATTGAGAATGACCCAGGATTGCGCGCTGGAGGCGCTGCTGGCCAGGCTGACCTGGTTGAGGAAGCCCCAGAGCACGAAGGCGATGGCCAGAAGGCTGGTGAAACCAAAGACAATCCAGTCAAGCTTACCCTCGAAATGCCGGTCCTGGCGGGCTTCTGCGGTTTTCGAGGGGTCTGTGACGCCAAGATCGAGTGTTTCGGGGATGTGTTCCTTTGCCATGTATGATGAGGCCCCATTGTGTCTGCCTGAGCGCGCAGGCTTGTTGTTGTGTGGGCTGCCGAGCGCGATGACAGCCTCGGCGGGGTGGATTGCTGGCGGGATTATCCTGCGCAGCAAATGGCGGCTCATGTCCCCATAACGTCCTGGGGCGTCCATTACGCGACTTGGCAAATACTTTTAGTTCTGGGGGCAGTGGCCCTTTCTGCCTCGGCTTCTGGTACCCTGATGGGCATAACCCGGGCCCGCACATACGAGCATCGTAGAAGCGCTGCTGCTTGTGGGCCTGGCCGCACCAGGAAACGGAGATTCGTCATAATGGCCACTGACCGTGTGAGCCTGATTCATTTCGATAAATTGAGCATGAGCCCTGCCGCTGCCGATCGGTTCCAGAAAGCCCTCGACGCGCTGGAAGCGCTCAAGCTGCAGGACCGTTACGTGTATCTCATCGCTCCCTATCTAGGTGATATCGCTGACGCCTCCGACGCCGAGCAACTGGCCACAGCCCTCGAGCAGGGCTTGCGCGTAGTCGAAGAGTTGCTGGCAGCCAGGTCGGTAACCAAGGTCAAGGCCGAGGAAGTGCGCCATGTGTTCCACAGCGCAGGCGAACGTGCGCGAGCAGAGCTGCCTGGCTGAGCAGTGGCATGGCCAAAGACGTCGACAACCCCTGCGTCTCGTTATGCCAGCTCAACAGCGAACTGTGCGTGAGCTGCGGCCGTACCCGTGAAGAAATCCGCAAGTGGCGGGGCATGAAGCGGCCCGAGAAAATGGCCACTGTGCAGCGGGCGGCGACGCGAATGAAGGCTATCGCCAAAAAGGCGGCCAAGCGGCAGAATGCCAGCTGAACCTGCGTGCAATTCACGCAGCCTTTCCTGATTGTCTGTCGAGCCTGAAATGGATTCTCACTCGCTGTTCGCGTTCACCCTGGTCGCCGCCATCGCGATCGCCAGCCCCGGCCCTGCCACCTTGATGGCTATCAACAACAGCCTTGCCCATGGCCAGCGCAGCGCGATCTGGTCGTCGCTGGGCAATGGCACGGGCCTGTTCTGTTTGTCGGCTGCGGCCATGCTGGGGCTAGGCGCACTGCTGGCCAGTTCTGAAGTACTGTTCAATGCCGTGAAGATACTGGGCGCGGGCTACCTGTTCTACCTGGGCGCGCGACAACTGCTGAAGAAGAGCCCGATGCTGGAGCAGGGGGCCGCAGAGCGTGCGGCCAAGGTGCGACCCACGCCGCTGAAACTGTTCAAATCGGCCTTCCTCACTGCAGTCACCAACCCCAAGGCGACCATGTTCTTTACTGCGCTGTTCCCGCAGTTCATCGACCAGGGCGCTGCGCTGTTGCCGCAGTTCCTGACCTTGACCGGGATTTTCGTGGCCTTGTCGCTCACTTCGCTGAGCGCGTATGCCGCCCTGGCTGCGCGGGCCAAAGGGGTGTTGACCCGGCCGTCGCTGTCGCGCTGGGTGAACCGGGTGGTGGGCACCACCTTCATCGGTTTCGGCGCGGCGATCCTGGCGATGCGACGGCAGGGTGCCTGAAAAACCCACGTTGTCGCCTGCCGTGCAGGCCCTTACTGTCTGTCCTTCGGCAGATTTTTCAACTGGACGATGAAAGGCTCGTCTGCGGGTTGCTGATGGTCCAGACTGTCCACAGCGCGCAGATGATAGCTGCAGGCGACCACAGTGGGTGGCAGCCTTTGGCTATCACGCCGGGTCGCCGGGTGTTTCATGTGCCGAGGGTCGTAGATGATCGAGCGTTGCTTTCGCCACGTCTTGCTCCTGGTGTGCCTGTCACTGCTGCCCCTGGCTGCGGTGGCGGATGATGCATGCTTACGGCTGACCGCCACAGGTAACCCGGAATACCCCCCCTACCTGTGGCGCGACCCGCTAAACCCTCAACGATTGATCGGTGCCAATGCCGACCTGCTCAAATACGTGGGCAAGCAGTTGGGGCTGGACATAGAGGTGGTTTACGCCGGGCCGTGGTCGCGAGCCCAGGAAGCCGTGCGCACTGGGCGGATCGACTTGATGGCCGGGTATTTCCTGACCGAGGCGCGCCGGCAGCATGTGGACTTCATCGCCCCGCCATTTTTGCGCACCCCCAGCGTCATCTGGGTGCGCCAGGACAATGCTTTTGCCTACCAGCAATGGGCCGACCTCAAAGGCCGCAAGGGTGGCACTCTGGTCAACAACAGCCACGGCCAGCAGTTCGATGAATACGCCCAGGCCAATCTCACCCTCGAAGCGGTGCCCAGTGCCAGGCAGGCGTTCGAGAAGCTGATGCACAAGCGCAGCGATTATGTGGTGTACGAGCAGTATCCTGGCATGGCGCTGGCACGCACATTGGGCATCGCAGCCACTGTGCAGGTGTTGCAGCCACCGGTGTCCAGCGAAGGGTTGTACCTGGCAATCTCACGTGAGTCGCCCTGCAACCGGCCACCGCTGCGTGAGGCGCTGGCGCGGGAGATGGCGAAGATCGTTGGCGGGGCCTTGCCCGAACAGTGGTTGAAACAGAATCTGGAGCGGTGGCAGTGACAGAGTGGCTCATGTGCTGCGCGGTCTTTGTTGGGGGCAGCCTCGCGTCGGTACATGTGCCACTCCAATTCAACGCATATGCAAGATGATAGGACTGCTGCTGGCCGGGTCGGTATGCCCACGCAGCTTGCCTACCGCCTGCGCATCCACCGCACCACCCTGGTTGCCCCAGGCCGTACGCACAAAGCTGAGCACGTCGGCAATCTCCTGATCACTCAGCTGTTCGCGCAAAGCCGGCATGCGATAGGCGTCCGGCACCCCTGCAGCCACCACCCGCTGCGAACCATTGAGCGTGATATTGATTGCCGAGGCGCTCTCCTTGGCCAGTGCCGAGGTTGCCCCTGCCAAGGGCGGCATCCATTCGGCCTGGCCCTTGCCGTCCAGACCGTGGCATGACGCACAGCGTGTCACGTAGGTGCGCGCTCCTGGGCTGTCCGGCCGTGTGGCTAGCGATTCGGCCTGGTATTGCCAGGGTGCTCCGTCACGTTGAGGGTCGCCGGGCAGCGACTTCAGGTAATGGGCGATGGCGGCCAGGTCGTCGTCACGCATGAATTGCGTGGAGTTGTTGAACGCCTCGGTCATCGAACCATATACCACTGCATGCCGGTTGCGCCCGGTCTTCAGGAACTGCGCGAT
The DNA here is from genome assembly GCF_020911845.1 of Pseudomonas sp. CIP-10. Classification (NCBI taxonomy): domain Bacteria; kingdom Pseudomonadati; phylum Pseudomonadota; class Gammaproteobacteria; order Pseudomonadales; family Pseudomonadaceae; genus Pseudomonas; species Pseudomonas sp. CIP-10. Next base: position 2,386,938 of record NZ_CP087160.1, read on the forward strand.
CTCGGCCTCGCTCCAGCGCCCCAGCCCGGTGTTGTGGTCGGCACGCAGGCTGGGTGCATACCAGCCGTCGAGCAGTGCGCCGGACAGGAACGGCTTGCCGCTGTCATCCAGCGCCTTTTCATTGAAGGCCAGGCCGCGTGGCGTATGGCAACTGCCGCAGTGTCCGGGGCCCTGGACGATATAGGCGCCACGGTTCCACTGTGCATCCTGCCCGGCCTTGGCGGTGTATGGTGTGGTGGCGGCGAACAGGCCGTTCCATAAGGCGATGGGCCAGCGCAGGTTCAGCGGCCAGGGGATGTCGCTGGCCAGGTTGGCCTGCCGCGCCGGTTGCACGCCGTGCATGAAGAATGCATACAGCGCCTTGACATCATCATCGCTGAGCTTGGCGTAGGACGGGTAAGGCATAGCCGGGTACAGGCGTCGGCCACCCGGCGCGACACCCTGGCGCACGGCGCGGTCGAAGTCAGCCAGGGTATAGTTACCGATACCGCTGTCGCGGTCGGGGGTGATGTTGGTGGCGTGGATTGCCCCCAGCGGGGTGGCCATTTCCAGCCCGCCGGCGAACGGTTTGCCATCCGGCAGGCTATGGCAGGCCACGCAGTCACTGAGCCGGGCTACGTATTCGCCTCGGCTGACCAGCGCCGGGTCGGCAGCAGTGGCCTGTGCATCGGCAAACGGCGATGTGGGTTCACGGGTGACATACCAGGCCAGCAGGCCCACCGCGACCAGGCACGGCAGCGCCAGCCAGCCAGCGGTTCTTGCGAAACGATGGGTCATGAGGCGTCCCTTGTGCGATCAGCTGAAGGTGTGGCGGCTCAATGGCAAACTGCGCACGCGCTGGCCAGTGAGCTGCGCGACCGCATTGGCCACGGCCGGGGCCACGGCGGGCAGCGGTGGTTCGCCGATGCCGCCCATCTTCGCCCCGCTTTCGATGATGCGCACATGCACCCGGGCCATGCGCGAAGGCGGCAGGATCGGGTACAGGTCATAATTGCGTGCGCGCGGCTTGCCATCCACGTACACCGCTTCTTCCACCAGCGTCTGCGACAGGCCCAGGGCGACGGCGCCGTTGACCTGATGCTCGATGATCGCCGGGTTGACGATGCTGCCTGGGTCGATGGCTTGCCAGATGTCGTGCACCCTGACCTGGCCGTTGTCGATGGAAACCTCGGCAATGACCGCAGCCTCCGAGCCGAACGGTGAGGCCATGGCCACGCCGCGTGCGCGCTTGCTGCCGTCCTCGGCGGTGAACGGTCCGCGCTTCCAGCCGCCGGACAAGTCGGCCACTGCGTTCAGCAGGTTGGTCAGTCTCGGGTTGTCGCGCAGCAGGTGCAGGCGCAGTTCAAACGGGTCCTTGCCACCTCTGTCAGCCAGTTCGTCCAGGAATGATTCGTAGAAGAAGTCGTTCAGCGAGTTACCTACCGAGCGCCAGTAACCGAGCATGGCCGGGCCTTTGACATAGATCTGGGCAATGCGCTTGTTGGCGATGGCGTAGGACTTGCCTGACAGCCCCTCAAGCGCGGTCGGGTCGATCTTCTCCCCTTGTTTTCCAGCAAGGGCCTCGGTTGGGCCCTCGGTGGCGCTTACCGCTTCGAGCGCCACTGGCATACCGTCTGCGTCCAGCCCGGCGCGGAACTTCACCACTGCGACGGGGCGCAGTACATCGCGCAAAAACTCCTCCTCGCGGCTCCAGATAAGCTTCACCGGCCGGCCAACCGCTTTGGCCAGGGCAATGGCCTGCGGGTAGGGGTTGGCAGAGTCGTACAGGAAGTGGCGGCCAAAGAAGCCGCCCAGCAGCGGCGAGTGCAGGTTGATTTGTGCAGGCTCCAGGCCGGTGCGTCTGGCAATGTCGTCACGGAACATGTCCGGGGCCTGGTTGGGCAACCAGACGTCGAGGCTGCCGTCCGGGTTGAAGCGGGCGAGGGCGGACGGTGGCTCCAGCTGGGCATGGTTCAGGTACTGGTTGTGGTAGCTGGCCTCGACCTGGGTCTTGGCGTTGGCCAAGGCGCCGGCAATATCCCCTTCGTTCTCTTCATCACGGGACGGCCCTTGCACCGTCGCGAGGTGTTCGCGCCAGGCGTCGCTGGAAAAATCGGCCGGCATCGGGCGCACTTTGCTGTCGGCGGCCGGTTCTTTCCAGTCCACCTGCATCGCCTCCACTGCACGCTTGGCGTGCCACCAGCGCTCGGCGACCACGGCCACGGCGCCTGGCAGCTGATGCACAGAATGTACGCCTTTCATGGCCTTGACCTGGTCTTCGTTGCGCAGGCTGCCAACCGTCATGCCCAGGCGCGGCGCATGCTGCACGGCCGCGTGGAGCATGCCGTCGACTTTGATGTCGATGCAGTACTGGGCCTTTCCGGTGGACTTGTCGTAGGCATCCAGGCGGCGTACGGGCTTTCCAATCCAGCGAAACTGGCTGGGGTCGCGCAGCTTGACGCTGGCCGGGTCGGGCACCGGCAGGTCCATGGCGCGACCGGCCAGCTCACCGTAGGGTACGGAACGTCCGGTCGTGGTATGTACTACGTTACCCGGTGTGGTAGAAAGCTCATCGACCGGTACACCCAGGTGTTCGGCGCCCGCCTGCAGCAGCATGCCCCGGGCGAGCGCGCCCAGACGGCGCATGGTGGGGTAACTCATGCGCACCGACATGCTGCCACCGGTGATGCGCATGCCGTTCTCCATCACCACGTAGGCTTCGCCCGGTGGTGCGCTATCGACCACGAAATGGGCCGGGTCGACATCCAGCTCTTCACCCACAATCTGCGCCATGGCGGTGAAAGGGCCTTGCCCGCCCTCCATGAAGGGGCTCAGCAGGCGCACCGTGCCGTCCGGGCGAATCTCCAGAAATGCAGGCACCTGGGTGCCGCGTTCCGCAGTTGCCGCAGCGGCGGCTGCTGCCTGCACGCGGGCCGAGCCCATGGGCAGGCCGAAACCTAGCACCAGGGCACCGACTGCGGTGCCGGCAAGAAAGCGCCGACGTGACAGGTTGACCGTTTCGCCCCGCTGCAGCCTGAGCAGTTCGACGGGTGTATCGACTGGCGTGTTCATCAGGCTTGCTCCCCCTGGGCCAGGTCATGCACGGCGGCATGGATGGCGTTGTAGGTGCCGCAACGGCACAGGTTGACCATGGCTGCATCGATCTGCGCATCGCTGGGTTTGGGCGTGTGCTTGAGCAGCGCCGTGGCTGCCATGACCTGGCCAGACTGGCAATAGCCGCATTGAGCCACCTGGTGCTCGACCCAGGCGGCGACCACCCGTTTGCCGACGGGGTCGGCTTCGATCGCCTCGATGGTGGTGACCTCACGCCCCACCACACCGGCCACCGGGGTAACGCAGGCGCGCACCACATTGCCGTCCACCAGCACCGAACAGGCGCCGCACTGGGCCAAGCCGCAGCCATACTTGGTGCCGGTCAGCCCCAGGTCATCGCGGATTACCCACAGCAGGGGCGTGTCGGCGTCCGCCTCGACCTGATAGGTCTTCTGGTTGATGCGTAGTTCCATGGTTTCACCTGCCCGTCACGGTTGTTGTCGCTGTGTTTTATCTGCATGGGGAATACGTTGTCCCCCGGTGCAGAAACGCTAGCACAGCAGGATGACCGCTGGTCTGGTGGCGGGGTGGCTTCAGAGGATCAGGCAAGTAATCCGGCGGAATACGCAAGCCAGCTTCGAAAAATCAAGCCTGCAGTCGGCGTTGAACAGGACTTGCGCAACGAAAACCCGGATAATGCCGGCCAATTTCGTTTTGCACGCTTAAATCACGGTAATCCCGCATGGAAATCAAGGTCAATTTTCTCGACAATCTCCGTCTCGAAGCCAAATTCGATGACTTCACGGTGATCGCCGACCAACCTATCCGCTACAAAGGCGATGGTTCGGCCCCCGGCCCGTTCGACTATTTCCTGGCGTCTTCGGCCTTGTGCGCGGCTTACTTCGTCAAGCTGTACTGCCAGACCCGCGATATCCCCACCGAAAACATCCGCCTGTCGCAGAACAACATCGTCGACCCGGAAAACCGCTACAACCAGATCTTCAAGATCCAGGTCGAACTGCCCGAAGACATCTCCGACAAGGACCGTCAAGGCATCCTGCGCTCCATCGACCGCTGCACGGTAAAAAAGGTGGTGCAGACCGGCCCTGAGTTCGTGATCGAAGTGGTCGACAACCTCGATGCCGATGCCCAGGGGTTGCTGATGCCGGTGTCGGACACCAGCACCTATATCCCCGGCAAGGACCTGCCGCTGGAGCAGACCATTGCCAACATGTCGGGCATCCTCGCCGGGTTGGGGATGAAGATCGAGATCGCCTCGTGGCGCAACATTGTGCCCAACGTCTGGTCGCTGCACGTACGCGATGCGCAGTCACCCATGTGCTTTACCAACGGTAAAGGCGCCACCAAGGAGGCTGCGCTGGCCTCGGCGCTGGGCGAGTTCATCGAGCGCCTCAACTGCAACTTCTTCTACAACGACCAGTTCTGGGGCGAAGACCTGGCCAACGCCCCGTTCGTGCACTACCCGAACGAGCAGTGGTTCAAGCCGGGCCCGCGCGACGCGTTGCCGGCCGAGATCCTCGATGAGCACTGCCTGGCGATCTACAACCCTGACGGGGAGCTGCGTGGTTCGCACCTGTATGACACCAACTCGGGTAACACGGCGCGGGGCATCTGTTCGCTGCCGTTCGTGCGCCAGTCCGACCAGCAGGTGGTGTACTTCCCGTCCAACCTGATCGAAAACCTGTTCCTCAGCAATGGCATGAGCGCGGGCAACACCTTGGCCGAGGCGCAGGTGCAGTGCCTGTCGGAAATCTTCGAGCGCGCGGTGAAGCGCGAAATCCTCGAGGGCGAGTTGTGCCTGCCGGACGTGCCGCAAGAGGTGCTGGCCAAATACCCGGCGATCCTCGCTGGCATCCAGGGCCTGGAAGAGCAAGGCTTCCCGGTGCTGGTCAAGGATGCGTCGCTGGGGGGCGAGTTCCCGGTCATGTGCGTGACCTTGATGAACCCGCGCACGGGTGGCGTGTTTGCCTCGTTCGGTGCCCACCCGAGCCTGGAAGTGGCGCTGGAGCGCAGCCTCACCGAGCTGCTGCAGGGCCGCAGCTTCGAAGGCCTGAACGACCTGCCGCAACCCACCTTCGAAAGCCACGCGCTGACCGAGCCGAACAACTTCGTCGAGCATTTCATCGACTCCAGCGGCGTGGTGTCGTGGCGCTTCTTCAGCGCCAAGGCCGACTTCGAATTCGTCGAGTGGGACTTCTCCGGGCACGGCGAGGACTCCAACCAGCAGGAGGCCGCGACCCTGTTCGGCATCCTCGAAGACCTGGGCAAGGAAGTGTACATGGCGGTGTACGACAACCTTGGCGCCACCGCGTGCCGCATCCTGGTGCCGGGCTATTCGGAAATCTACCCGGTCGAGGACCTGATCTGGGACAACACCAACCGCGCCTTGTCGTTCCGTGCCGACATCCTCAACCTGCACAGCCTCGACAGCCGCTCGCTGAAGCTGCTGCTCAAGCGCCTGGACAATTGCGATGTGGATGACTACACCACCATCACCACGCTGATCGGCGTGGAGTTCGATGAAAACACAGTGTGGGGCCAACTGACCATTCTGGAGCTGAAGCTGCTGATTTGCCTGGCGGTACAGCGTTTTGAGGACGCCAAGGAACTGGTCGAGGCATTCTTGCAGTTCAACGACAACACCGTAGACCGCGGCCTGTTCTACCAGGCGCTGAACGTGGTGCTGGAAGTGCAGTTGGATGACGAACTGGAGATGGATGACTACGAAGCCAACTTCCGCCGTATGTTCGGCAATGCGCGCATGGACGCGGTATTGGGTTCGGTGGACGGCAGTGTGCGCTTCCATGGCCTGACCCCGACCAGCATGAAGCTCGAAGGCCTTGATCGCCACCTGCGCCTGATCGACAGCTACAAGAAACTGCACGCGGCCCGGGCCAAGTTCGCCTGACAGGCGCTGCGCCCAATCATCGCCGGCAAGCCAACGCCACAGGTATTGCACCGCTCTTGAGATTTGTGCCGAACCTGTGGACGCTGGGTTGCCTGCGATAAGTCAGGCGCCGTCCTACGGCCCTTTGATCTGGGCGCCATCCTCATTCTGTCTTGCCGCGTTGCCATCCAGGCGCTTAGCGTTCTCTACCTATCCACTTCAGGTCGTGACTATTCAGGCTTAGCAGCCCCCCCTTCGAAAGCCTCCGCCGGTGGTGGCGCTGCACGGACATTGAAAAGCTTGCAGACACAGTACCAACAGAGGGCGACGGTCAGGTTGTAGGGAAACAGCACGGCCCAGAACGGCAATTGCCAGTTCTTTTTGCCCTGCATTTCACCGGGCTCACCGGTTCGCCAAGGGGCGTAGTGGCGCCAGGCTTCTGCCGGGGTCAGGCAGATGGCGTGCAGTGGCTTGTGCCACCAGTTGGGTTCACCGGGCGGGGGGAGTTTGTCCGGGCCGTGATCCATGAAGTGGCGCAGGTATTCCCACACTTCGGCGACATGTTTGACGCCGGGTTCGGTGGGTTCGTTGCTGTCGACCCAGAGGCAGTCTTTTTGATGCAGGCTGCCGTCTTCGCGGCGGGGGGCGAAGGCGAGGGCATAGCTGGTGCTGAAGGATGAACCGCCGTATTCGGTGCGTTTGAAGATGCCACCTCCGGTGTTACTCCATTCAAACACAAATACCTTGCTCAAACGTTGGTAGTAGATTTTTTGGGTTGATCGGTTGAGGCAGATGGTTGATAAGCCCTTTATAAAGAAAATTCGATAAGCTAGGAAAGGAGTGAAAACGAAGGGGGTTATTAATAATAAAAGCATCAATAAAATGTCTTCGTTGTAAAGTTTCGAGATGTTAGGGGGTAGATAAGGGTAAGTGCCTATCAGCAGTGTGATCGTCATTGCGCAGTATAGTTTCCCCATAAACACGGAATCTGTTATCCATGGGTTTCTCAGGCACAAGGTATTCTTGGATACGTTTGCCAACTGCCCTCCAATTGCAGGGGCGTGTCCGGAGTATGACGTTGAATTGAATATCCAGATGGTTGCCATGATCAGTGCTCCAGACGAAAAAATGACAGGGTCTCAGCCATGGCCGGGAAGTCGCCGGTGCCTGGCACGTTGGTGTAGTGCACCGTCAGGATGGGGACGCGTGAACTGCAGACAGGGCCTGGAGGTAGCGCTGCTGACGGAGGTGTCGCTCATGTACGCTTCCCTTTTTTGGTTGAATGCGCTGGGGCCTCCTCAAATGCTTCGGGAGGCGGTGGCGCTGCTCGGACGTTGAACAGGCGGCAGATGCCATACCAGCAGAGGGCGACGGAGAGGTTGTAGGGAAACAGCACGGCCCAGAACGGCAATTGCCAGTTCTTTTTGCCCTGCATTTCACCGGGCTCGCCGGTTCGCCAGGGGGCATAGTGGCGCCAGGCTTCTGCCGGGGTCAGGCAGATGGCGTGCAGTGGCTTGTGCCACCAGTTGGGTTCACCGGGCGGGGGGAGTTTGTCCGGGCCGTGGTCCATGAAGTGGCGGAGGTATTCCCACACTTCGGCCACATGCTTGACGCCGGGTTCGGTGGGTTCGTTGCTGTCGACCCACAGGCAGTCTTTTTGGTGAAGGCTGCCGTCTTCCCGGCGGGGGGCGAAGGCGAGGGCATAGCTGGTGGTGAAGGAGGAACCACTGAATTCTGTGCGACTGAAAAGACCGCCTGCGACTTGGCTCCAGTCAAATATTATGAGTTTTTTGAATCGCTTATAGTAGATTTTCTTTGTGTGTCGATTTAAATATATGTTCGATAAGTTTTTTATGAGAAGTATTCTGTAGGCTAAGAATGGGGTAAAAATAAAGGGGAGTGAGATCAGGATGGCAATGAAAATGTCGCCGCCGTTGATTGAGTAATCTATATTTTCGTTAATGAGATTGTAGCATGAGAATATCCAGGTAAATAGAAACATGGCTGTGTAGATTTTTCCCATGAATACAGAGTCGGACACCCAAGGGTTTCGCAGGCATAAGTGTGAACTGGTTGTTTGAATAAGTTGTCCGGAAATTTTTGGCTTGAGTCCTGAATTGTGGGCTTGATTAAAAAACCAGATAGTCGCCATAGGTTTAGCGTTCCAGATGAATAGTGGTAGTAGAAGGGGTGTCGTCATCCAGTCCTTGGTTGGCATAGTAATTAATCGTTAGCGTGGCAGACCTGATTTGTCTAGCATCAGTTTTGTAATGAAGTAATAAGCCTGCTGGGGTGATATGGCAGTCAGGGGTTATTTGGAGTGGGGTTGTCTGCCTGTCGAGATTCTGGCTCACTAAGCTCCCTGACCATTCGCTTTGACCTAATACGAATTCTGGTAAAAGTATAGTTAGCTCGAGTGTTGCGTTTTGTTTAATGACCTGTGTATGGATAATTGTTGCCCAGTCAGGTGTTGGCCATTTGTTATTTATATCCAAATGTGTCGTTAGGGCGCCTAAGCCGAGCTGCTCAGAATACGGTGCCAACAATGCTTTCGGTGAGAGAAACTCAATCTGCCATGACTTGATTTCTTCGTGGATGTGGCGAAAGGGTGGCAATTTTTTATCAAAGTCTAACTCTATATTCTCCCGTATTTCTCCATCATTTTCCCTTGTCCCGAATATGCTTCTGCTGGCCCATAATTCTAAAGGGCTGTGAAGGCGGGAGTGTGCTTTTGAGTAGAGGAATAGTCCTCCACCGATCAAAGTTGCTCCGATCAAGGCGATTCCAGCTGCTGTCCAGCCTGCAAAAGGAATGAGGACTGTCGTGCCCGCGATGGCAAGGCTTCCTTCTAGAACAAGAATCGAACCTAAAGCAGTAGTCGCGCTGGCGGCCGCTGTATATAAGCCTGAAATAAGATTGCCGTTCTGCCATTGACGTACTGCCTTAAAAATATCTGAGGAAAACCCAATTATTATCGCCGGGTAGCCTGATGCCCGCGCGAAAAGATTACTCGTCAGAAAGTTGATGATGCCGTTACCAAAGGCCATGCCTGGCGCCGTTGAGATCCACTTCAACATCATGGCCTTTTGCGTCGCCCGCACGCTGACCAATGTCGCCGCCGCTGCACCGATCACCCCGAAAACAGATGAAGCGAACCCCATGGTGTATTCCGGTGCGTCGCTCTTTTGCAGGCTGTTGTAAGCCGTCTTGAGCGATAAGATGTTGAACCACAGCATCCCCGCGTTTAAACCGCCACCACCGCCGGAGGTGAGCAACCCCAGAAAGTAGGGTTTCACCCGCGCAGTGGTGGTCAGCTCGATGGACACCGTGCGGCTACCCGAAATGCGCAACGCTTTCATCTCTTCAACCTGCGCCATGCCGCTCTTCAAATACCGCTGCACCTCCTGGCTAAAGGGATTTTCCGTAATGGCCTGTTCGGTGATTCGATAGCGCGCCGCCAACAACCCCAGCGCTTTCTCGGCATTGGCCTCGCGCGCTGCCAGCAACACTTGCTGGCGCAGGCCATGGCTGGCATCCCAACGGGTCTGGCCACGCAGGCGCTTGAGCACCACGGTATTGACCGACTGGGCGGTGAGGTCGGTGATGTCCGCCATGGCCGGGAAGCGACCGGCCAGTCCTTCGATCACGTTGTCGCTGGCGCCGAACATGGCGCCGATCGAATCGGCTTTGTCCTTGAACGGGTTGAACGGCGCCAAGGCGGTGTAAAGCGGGCTGTCGTGCTGGTCCAGCCATTGCTCCAGGCGTTTGAAGCGTCGGTCATGATCTTCGGTGCCAGGTGTCGGCTGGCCCATCGGGTGGATCAGCAAGGCCAGTGAGATTTCCAGACCGCGGGCGGAGGTGCGTTCGTCGCGGTCGTAACAGGCCAGTGCCGCAGCCAGGCTGTAGGGGTTATCAATGTGTTGGGGTTCGGCCGTCGCCAGCCAGGCGTCATGATCGTTGCTGGCTTGCAAGGCCAGGGTGCGCAGGGCGGCAATCCGCCGTTCCAGCGCGTCGCGTTCGGCGAGGAAGCGCCGGTATTTGTCGACATCGAGGCGCTGTGCCAGGCGCGCGCCATTGGGGGAGTAATCTTCATGGGTGAGGGCCTGGAAATGGGACTCGGCCGGCGACAGGGCAGGCCCCCGGCGTGACGTGCCCAGCCTGAACGCGGCCAGTTCCGGTGAAGGTGCATCCGCCGGGTACAGGCTTTCCAGCGTCTTGTTCAGCAGCATGGCGACCAGGTTGCGATGGTGAAAGTCGCGGCTCTGTGGGCTGAGCTGTTCGGCATCCAGCCGGTAGCATGCCGGCACGCGCTCCTGCTCGGGAGGTTGGGCGGGTCTTGTGTGCTCCAGTTGCTCGGCCGGCATCAGGTCACGCAGTTGATGCTGGTAGGCCGAGACCGACAGGCTCAGGTCCAGGGCCATGCCTTCGGCGTCGGCGAGCGCCACCACCACTGGCACTTTCGGCTGGGTCCAGGGGTAGTGGCGGGCGATGGCATTGAGGTTGCCGATGGGCAAGGTTTCGGTGACCGGGTCGCTGCTCCAGGTCAGCGGCATGCGCCGCTCGGTTGGCTTGAAGTCTTCGACCCAGGTTTGCAGGGCACTGACCGGCAACACATGGGGCTGGGTGGACGGCGCCGGGTTGCCGCTGACCAGCTCGGCCATGTCCAGCTGGCGCATGTGCCGTTTGCGCAGGGCTGCCGAACCGGTGATACGGGCGGTGATGGCGTTGGTCCACAGGTGCGGGCTGTAGCCGATCCACACTTCCTTGGCCGTGTCCTGGCAGGTGTCGGCCCACACCCAGCCCGTGCTCTGGCCGGACAGGTAGCGCTCACGGCGGTGGTAGTCCTCCAGCCCTTGGTAGCGCATCTCCTTGTAGAGGCCCGCGCCGACGTGCTCATGAATGACCAGCTTTTCGCCCAGAGGGCCTTTCATGAACACGTAGACATAGCCTGGGCGCACAGCGCGGAGGGTGTAGGCCGAGTGCTGCAGCGGGGCAAAGCCTTGTTCCAGGTTGAAGCCTGCATCGGCATAGCGGCAGGCGGGGGCGTCGCCGGTGCGGGGTACGATGGCGTAGCGCACTGGCAGGATGGGCACGCGTGCGCTGCAGGCAGGGCCGGAGGTGGCGCGGCTGACGGAGGCGTTAGTCATGGGCAGGCGCCTTGCTTTCGACCAGTGCCTGGAGCTCGCGAAGGCGGGCCTGGGGCGACTCTTCGAGGTTGGTGTAGATTTTTCCCGCCTTGTCATTGCTCATCAGCCACATGTGCCCGGCTATCAGCCGAATGAATTGGCCCGCAACTTCCTCGCTCCGGAAATTGAGGGCTGTCAGTTGCGGCAGGAGTGTTTCTATCCATAGGCGTATGTCCGCCAAGGTATGGTTGGCATGGGGCGGCATGGCCAAGACCTCATGCGCCAATGAGAGGACGAAGTGCTCGTGCATGCCTGCTTGCAGCTGATCAAGTTCAAGCGGGTGGAGGGTCAAAGGCAGTTCTGATCTTGAGCGGGCAGCAATCGGCTTGTTTTCGTGTGTTTTCCACTCATGAGCCGGCCCCCAGTTGACTCGCCATGCCAACCGAGACACTGGGCCAAGCCAGACCTTGCGATGGTTGTCGTCCAGCGCATTCAGCCAGGCTGCAAGATGGTCCGGTGTGACATGGTGAGTGGCAACGCTCTGATCAGGGAGTACGACCTGCACCAGGCTGGTGAAGTGGTCTGCCAGCGCTGCCAGGCCAACCTCGGCATCCAGCGCGATAGCTCCACCGATAGGCATCCAGGTCGTGATTGCATGGGCAAGCAGCTCGTGAGCGTCTGCAACGTCCACCAGCAAAGGCCCAAACTCATGACGGTCATCCAGGGCGCTGTTCTTCCATAACCATGCCTTTTGAGTATTCCGGCTGACAGCGTTGATAAGCTCGAGTACCGATGGGGCATAAGCAGGAACCAGTTCACCTTCCTGCGGGATGGGCCGATAGGCCCAGTACTCGATTGCCCTGGTCATGAGCAGCAGAAAGCGGCAGTTGTGAGCAAAGTCTTCGCTGCGCGGAGCAGGTGATGGCGTTGTAGTCATTGGCCTGGCCCTCGGATACAGCGGCAATCGGGCAGGGGGCAGGTACCATCAGGGCGGCGCCCACACAAGCGCTCCAGAGGCTTGCCGGTGTTCGGTGCACTGCTGATGGAAAAGGGGCTTGTCGTCCCATTTGCCGACTTGAGCATCTGGCCGGTGATGCGAATCGTCGGGCTGTCCAGGGTGATGCCCGTTTCGTCGATTCGAATGGAGCCACCAGGGCCTTGGATGACCACGGCTTCCGAGGCTCGAAGTTCATAACGGCGTGTACGTCTGCGGATATCCCCACGGGCTTCCAGCTCGGCATGCCCTTCGACCCGTTGCTCGAAGTTGCCACCGATACGGGTGTGGTGATTGGCGGCGATCTGGTCGTGACGGTGATTGCCGATGTTTTCGACACGGTCCTTGGCGATCCTGATCGTGTGGTTTCTGCCGATGTCGAGCGCGGCGTCCTGCCCGATGGTGATGTGCTCGTCATTGCCAACCGTTTCCGTACGGTCGTGGCCGATCAGGATCGATTCGTCGTGATCGACCTGCTCTTTGCGGTCATTGCCGACCTGCGTAGTCTCATCGTGCTTGACCACATTGTTCTGGTCCCTCTGGGCATGAATGAACACTTCCTCCTGGCCCAGTTCGTCCTCGAAGCGCAGCTCGTTGAAGCCATCGCCCTTGTGGGTCTGGCTCTTGATGGTCATGCGGGTCTTGTGACGGGGAAGGTCGTACGGTGGCAGCTGGTTACCGCAGTAAGTACGGCCGGTGATCATCGGCTGGTCGGGGTCGCCGTTGACGTAGTGGATGATCACGTCCTGGCCAATCCGTGGGATGGCCATCGAGCCCCAGCTGCCGCCGGCCCAGCCTTGGGATACGCGTACCCAGCAGGAACTGAACGCGTTGTCCTGGCTTTCTCTGTCCCAGGGGAAGCTGACCTTGACCCGGCCCCATTCGTCGCAGTAGATCTCTTCACCGGGCGGCCCCACCACGGTGGCCATGTGCGGGCCGTCAACGCGTGGTTTGGGCAACGGGGCTGGGCGCCACTCGGCTCTGCCTGGCACCAGTACCGCCTTTTGCTCGTAACGTGTGCCCTGGTCGGCCCCGGCAGCTTCTTCCTGCAGGCTGGTGAACTGGCTGCCTTCGTGGCGAACCGTGCTGACCCGCCAATGCACATTCAGGTCTTCGCGCGGGTGGCCTGTCAGGGTGAAGCTCAGGCCTGGTTGCAAGCGCACATCGTCGCCTTGCACTTGGGCAATACGCACGTCATGGCGCAAGCCGGTGATGCGGTTTTCGGTGAACGGCTTGCCAACGGCATCGCGTTTGTAACGGCCGGGGTAGTCGAAGCACTCATAGTCCGTGGACTGGTGCTCAAGATACGGGCCCGAGGCCCTGTGTTCCTGACGATAGGCCGGGTGGGTGAAGGTGTAGTCGCGTTGAACCTGCCGTGCAGTACGCACCTGTTCGCTGTAGCGCAAGCGCCGTAGGCACGGTTGAGGCTGGTCGCCGCCGTGGTTGGAATGGTACAGCACGGTGTCTGGGGCTGACGGTTCACGCTCACGGTAGAAGCCTTCGGCGTCGTCCTCGTGTTTGATGACACCGTGACTTATCAGACCGAGTGACTGCAGTCTGTCGGTGATGATCAGCTTATGGCGTTTTTCATTGTGCTCGAAGCGGTAGACAAAGCCTTCTTCGGCCGCCAGGCGGGCGATGAAGTCGAGGTCGGTTTCGCCGGCCTGAACGCAGAATTCGCGCACCTGGTGGTCCAGGCTGGCGCGTAGTGCGTACTGGTCGATGCCCTGGCGCTTGAGCATCAGTTCAAGAATTTGCGGCACGGTCTTCTGCTGGAAGATGCGCCAGTTCGAACGCAGGCTGGCACGGGCCAGCTGTGGCTCGATCAGCGCGTCATAGTAGGTGCGGTAGAAGCCACTTTCCGCTTGGCTGAAACGACTGACCAGACCGTGCACGTAGCGTACTGGGCGTCCGCCTTCCCAGATGGTGAAGAGCACCGGTTTGTCGAGCAGGTGGCCGAAGTCGATATCGTTCTCGAAGCTGATCAATTTCAGCTCCAGTTCGAAGGGTGTGCTGATCCCTTCTCGTAGTTCGAACGACACCACTTCGAACTCAGCGTTGCCAACGAGTGCCTCAAAGCTGTAGCGCAAATCAGATTGGCTAGGCATAAAAGATCCTTGTCCGCCGTCTGAATCAACACAAAGCCCGGGCGGGCATGGCCTGCCCGGGGCATTTGCACAGGTCAGGCGGCGGGTGCGCGCCAGTCGTCAGAGCCTTCGGTATTGGCTACATCGTGAGCCCACGTGATCTTTCGATACGCCAGCGATACTTCAACCAGCTGGGTGTAGTTTTCATTGTCTTTGTCGAGTGCGTGGGGAAGCACGGTATTGATGCTGACGATGGTGGCGTCTTCGAGCGTGGTGGTGAAAAAATGCTCTTGTTTGCCTTCCGACGAGGTGCGATACCAGCTGACCTCGACCGTTGGCAGCATTTCGCCGGTGGCAAGTGCCTGATACATCAGGGGGGTAGCTTTGTTCAGTGAACTGGTGAATATGAAAGGCTTATGCACGCGCTGGCCACTCGGTTGACCGCTCTGGGGGTCAGTGGGCGTAGTCACCTCATGCTTGATTTCCTGAACCAGAATTTGATCTTCATGGCCTTGTTGGAACACGTTGCCGACGGAGTCAGCGGTGAAGGCGCCCGCGGTGATGTTGCCTTGGGTCTGGCCTACGATCTTGATGTAAGCGGGTGTTGGCATGGCAGTTACTCCTGCGTCCATGTGGGTAAAGCACGCGCACCACGGTGGCGTGGCCATCGGAAACGATGGGCTTGTCAGCGAGGCGAAAGCCTCGCGTATTCGTTGCATTCAGTGGTGCTGTGTCACGGTTGGCTATTGCTGCAAGATGCCGTTGAGCGACTCCAGTACCTCGGTGGTGATCAGGTGCAGGCGGTAGCTGTAGATCCCGTAGGCCACCGCCATGGCGATGGCGGAAATCACCAAGGGGCTCCACCAGGGCCATTGCCGGTTCATGCGGAAGTTGCGTGGGGCCACATTGGCGTAGGGGTCGCAGACTTCTTCGGGGGTGGGGCCGCGCAGTTCGCGGATGATCCCGTGCAGTTGGTGAATCAGTGCGTTGAGTGTTTCTTCGCCTTTCGGCGCGAGCGCGTACTTGCCCTTCAGCCCAAGGCACAGGGCGTAGTACATGAACTCCAGTACGTCCTGG
Source organism: Pseudomonas sp. CIP-10 (assembly GCF_020911845.1). NCBI lineage: Bacteria > Pseudomonadati > Pseudomonadota > Gammaproteobacteria > Pseudomonadales > Pseudomonadaceae > Pseudomonas > Pseudomonas sp. CIP-10. The sequence continues at coordinate 2,402,163 of NZ_CP087160.1, forward strand.
TAACGCTTGGGCTCCTGCATCAGGCGGGTAATCACCGTGAAGATTTTTTCCCCACCCCAGGTCTCGTCGTGGAAGATGCTGAGCAGCGGCTCCTGGCTCCAGCAGCTGCTCTTGCCCCAGGGGCGCTCCATAACGGCTTCGTCTATGAACAGGCACAGACCGTAGGAGTACGCCAGCAACTGAGCCGGCTCGTAACCGTGCTGGCGCATTTCTTCCTGGATGTTGTCGATCTGGCTGCGCACTTGCTGGTGCACGTCCTGGATGTTTGGCAGCTCGTCCAGCGTACGCAGGCGTATGACCAAGCCGAACAATGGCGATGCGGCATCCAGCATCAGGTTGGCGAAGCCGCCCCGCAGCTGAAATTCCGGGTCAGCGGGGTAGCCTTCGGAAAAGGGCTCAGGCTCAGGTTTGTCCGTGGATACTTGCGCATTGGTTGCCGCAGCCCGGGGGGCGAGTACTGGCTTTTCAAGGGTTGAATCAAGCGCGTTGACTGCAGCGTTGTTTTCATCGGTGGGCGTATTGTTGTCTTTTCCCATGTCACTCACTCCTGATCGCCCAGAACTGCAGTTCAAGCCCTGGGAAGTCGCCCGCAATGTGGATGCCGAAGCCATTCGCCTTGCTCATGCACGCCCAGGCCGGGTCTCGTCGGTCCAGCTCGAAGTAGCTGAAGCCCGCATGGAAGGGCAGGTCGCGGGGCGCCACGGGTAATGGCAACAAAGGGATGCCCGGCAATTGCAGCGGCACCAGGTCATTCAGTGACTCAAGCGAGGTGATCTTGGCTTTCTGGATGAACATCTGGCGCAACGCCTGTGGTGGCATGCTGGCGCGCACGGCGAGGATGAAGTCGGCTTCGTCGATCAGCCGGCGGTCTTCCAGCGTGGTCGTCATCACGCCGAATTGTTCGCTCTCCAGCGGTAGTGAAACAGCGCGTGGCCGCAAGACGGTGCTCAGAGACCGACGCAAGGTGTCTTCCAGTGGTTTGAAAGAGGTGCGCAGCGCGGTGTGGTGATAGGCGGGGTACTCCTGCGGCAGCCTGTTCTGGTCGGTGAAGGTGACGAATTCGCCGCAGGCCTGGCTCATGCACAGGTACAGCTGCTCGGGGTGCGTTTGCGCTTGCCTGGCCAGATGCTGGAAGCATGGCCACCAACGGTTCATGGCCTGCAGCAGGTTGAAGTCGCGAATGTCGGCGATCCCGGACTGGCCCGAGGCACCAATCCGCGTGGCGAGGCCGCGCGCCCGCTCGCGCAAGGTATGGGTGATTTCTTCAAGAAACCGCTGCAGCGCTGGCACCGCCCGCACCGAAACGCTGGTGGGGTAGAACGCTTCGTCCAGTTGCAGGCTGCCGTCGGGGCGCCGTTCCAGAATACGTGCCAGGGCCAGGCGGGTGTAGGCGCTGCTGTCTTCGGTCTTGCGTTTGAGCTGCAGGTTGGGCACCGCAAGGTCTACCTGCACCAGGTCACCGTCAGCGGTGTGGGTATCCTTGATTTCCTGTGCCTGGGCGGTATAGCGGAAATTGGCTGCATTGTCGGGCCAGCTCACTTCGCGGCCGCCATCGGTACGCAGCGGCAGGCACAGATACACCTCACTGTCTTTGCACGCGTCGTCGCCGATTTCCAGCGGCGGCGGTGGCGGCAGGTCGGCGGGAATGTCGAACACCGTGCCGTCCGGCATCACACCGCGCGCCCGGGTGATGGCGACTTTGCCCAGGCTCAGGTATTCGTCGCTCAACTGAAGTTCGCTGAAGCCGTAGAAGGCTGCGTTGAGGCTGGCGAGGCGCTGGTGCAGGGCTGCTTCGCTGGCCCTGGTCGCCTGCTGGAAATGCTGTGGTTTGACGAACAGGCCTTCGGGCCAGAGAACGGGATTGCGTGAACTCATGGGCGCTCCGTGTCAGCGTGAGTAAGCAGGAAGGGCAAAGGGTGTTGAGGCGCCATCAGTCTTCTTCCTTGAGCACGATGTGCGTGTCGTTGACCAGCACCGACAGCATGATCTGGCGGCCACGCGGTGGAATGCGCAGAACTTGCCGCCAACTGGCGTTTTCATGCCCTCGGTAATCGGCAATCACCGCGACGAAGCGGGTTTCGGCGTGGATAGGCTCGAACGGGATGTACTTGAACTGGCCAGGGCGCAGCAGGTAATCGTCACTGCGGATGTAGGTACTGCGCAGCGCTTTGGCCGGGTCCTGCTCCAGTAGCTGGTACACGGTGTTGCGCAGCAGTGAGTCGTCGCGCAGTTGCAGGATCGTGATGGCAATGGGCGTAGCGACCAGCGCTGAGGCAACGCTTGTGGTGCGCGGCAAGGTCAACGCCACTTGAGGGTCGTCGTAGCTGCCGGGGCCGCTTTCTTCCAGGGGCGAGCGCGCCGGGTCGCTTTCGTCTCCTTCGTCCAGCTCGACGGGAGACATGGCCGGGAATTGCGCTTGCAGGTATTCGAACAGAACCCCGATTTTTTCGGTCAACGCATAGGGGTCGCCAGCACTCAGGGTTACAGCGTAGGGGCTGGGCTCCAGGGCGCTATCCTGTTCGGCTGCGACGTCAAGGCTGTTCGGATTGCCGTTGAGGGTAGGGCTGGCATTGATGCTGAATGCGACCTCGGTCGGGTGATCCTTGGGCGGCCCGATGGGCAACGAGTGGTCCATGGCCACCTGGCTCATTCTGCTCAAAGAGGTACAGCCGGTGGGCACGACCAGCGCAAGCAGCAGGCTGGCGAGCAGAAGTGGATGAGGCTTCATGGGTATGCTCCGGCAATCAGGCGCTGCAGCGGGCTTTCTCGGAGTGCCCCTTCACCGTCTGCTGCGTCCAGCGCTGCCAGAGGGTCATTCCCCATGGCTGCTTTGAAGACCGAGGAGATCTCGACGGCTGGTTGGGGGGCAGAAGGCTGTGCCGGCCAAGCGGGTGCAGGCGCTTCCGCTATCAGGCGGTCGAGCACCCTCGGGTCCGGGTTGAACAGGTCCTCCAGCGAGCGCGTGCAGGCCTGATCCTGGGTGTACTGAACCTGTAGCCGATAGGTACCAATGAGAAGCTGGTCACCCTCAACCAGGCGTCTGGGTGGAAGCGGCCCCAGGCTGTTGGCACTGCCATTGAGGTAGGTGCGGTGGCAGTGGTCGATCACGCAGAAGCTGCCTTCGATCCAGCGGATTTCGCAGTGGATGGGCGCAACGGTCTGATCGCGGTCATTGATCTGCCAGTTTGCTCGCCCGCTGCCGATGGTGCCGCCCTTGCAATCGAACAGGTGCCGAGCAGTAACGCCGTGCTGCAGTTGGTCGAGGTTGGTGATGCTCAAGGTGACTGTGTTCATGAGCGCCCCCGGATGCGTACAACCGGGCTGATCTGGCCATGCCGGTCGTCGACGAAGCTGGTCCAGCCCAGGTATGCGCCCTGGCTGCGGTGCAAGCAGAAGGGGGACAACGCGCTCTGCTTAAGGCGCAGTTCCAGGTCGTAGGCCAGCCCGTCACGCAGCAGAAAGTCGATCAGTGCACGCAAACGGCCGAAGTTGATGCCGCTGGGCAGCAAGTCCCGCAGCTGTGTCTGGTCGAGTTCGCTGATCACGATGGTGAACTTGCTGCTGCGAGTGCGCGTGCGGCTGCCGATCATGAACGTGCTGCCCAGCTGGCCGTTGGTCCGCCCCAGCCTTGCAAGCTGCCTGGACGGCGTGACGACTGATCGCGTCTCGAACTCGCGGATGTGCACCTGCTTGAGGTCGAAGCAGTGCGCAATGATGCCGGCCACAGTGCCCGGCGCACGGCTGCGGCTGGCGATCACGCCGGCAAAACTGAGCAGGCGGCTCCAGGGCAGCGCCGTGTCCCCTCGCAACTGCTTGTCGTTAAGCCCAAGCAGGGCAAACACGTACTGCGAGAACCCGTCACTGGCACCTGGCTGGAAGCGGATGTAATAGCGGTACTTGCGCCAGATACGGTGCAACAGGCTGAGCAGGTAATGGTTGAAAAAGTCGAAGAAGGCCGGCCGTACACCGATGCCATGCGCATGTTCATACGCCACCTGTTCCAGGTAATAGGTGGGCAATGGCGAATCGGTGCCGTGCAACCCCAGGAATGTGGCAATGATGCGGTAGCGCGCTTCCTCAGCGGGCATCCGCTGGGCTTTGTACACGTCCGAAGCAGGGAAGGTCAGCCGTGGGTCGCAGGCCAGGCGCACGCGCCGCCGGGTGGCCTTGTCCGGCCAACGGGGTTCCAGGTCATCGCCATGCAGCCCGTGCAACCGCTCCAGCAACTGGAAGAAGTTGTACTGGTGCGCTTCGCAAAGCAGCTTGTCGGCTAGATCAGCGGTTGCTTGCCGGTCTGTATTGGCCATGTGTAGTGCTCGTTATTGGTGGTGTTGATCACTTCCAGCTGGTGGAAGGAATTGATGCTGGCGTACAGGGCGAAGAAATGAGCGAGCACACAGCTGAACAGGTACAAGTCGCCTTCGCAGAGGAAGGCGGTCTGGTCCAGTTTCAGCCGGGTGTGCAGGCCGCGAATGGGTTGCCCCTTGATCAGCCAATCCATGGGCTGCGTATGAATGTCGCGCATACCTTCCAGGCGTTTACGGGTGGTGCGGGCCTGCTGGATGTCGTGCAGGGCCATGAAGTCGTAGGCGCGGATCACCGCTTTCAGCGGCTCTACCGAGAGCAAGGACAGGTAGTTGAGCGACATGTTGGAGATCAATGCCCACTGCAACTGGCCGTCCAGCACTGGGCGACAGGGGCGGGTGGGTGTACAGAGATTGGTGTAGGTGGCCAGAGGCGGCGTAAGTTCGGTCAGAACGTTGATGTCATCGATGCCCAGCGCCAGCGGGAGGTCCCGATTAGTGCAAGTGAGGTCGATGGACGCGGTTTCCAGCTCGCCTATGTAGCTGTTGGCGTCGGCGCGGACGAAGGCGATTCGATGCATGACGCCATTGCCGTGCAGGCACTCTTCCAGCTGGCAGCGGTAATACAGCGCCGTGCGCCCCTGGACGTGCTCGATTTCATGGGCGAATGACTCGAAGGGACGGAAGGTCCGAAGGTGCTCACCGGTGTTCCCGTCAGTCGTCGTTCGGGTGCTGATCACCTGGTCGACACTGAAGATTTCGTAGCCGTACGGCGCTGTGCCCTTGGGCTTCAGTGGAACCATGGCGTCCTTGCCGGACAGGTCGATGGGCTCGGCGCTGTGCTGGAACAGGTTGACCGCAGGTGCGCAGAACAGGTTGAAATCTGCTTTGTCGACACGCAGCGAGTCGGGTAGCTGGCGCGTGAAGTGAAATTCGAGGTTTACCTGCTGGCTGTCATGAGCTGGCCAGATCTTTTCAAGCCCAGTAACGCTGAAAAAGTGGAAGCGTTGGGGGAATGCGAAGTATTCCTGCAGGATCCGGTAGCCATCAAAGACGTTCTGTGGGTAAGGCAGCAAGGCGTCGTTGGGGCTGAACCCTGGGAATGCGATGCTGTTTGCCGGCAGCCGACGAACCACGTCATTGATGGTCACGCTGACATGCTTGAGGTATTGGGAAACCCACAGGTAAAGCGTGCGGGCGGTACGAGTATCGCCGCTGAGGTAAAAGTCGAGGCTGGTACAGCCCAGGCTGTTCAACGGCCGCTCGGCCAGTGATTGAAGGCCGATGCAGATCACAGAACTGTCGGATGTCTGGGTGGCTGCCACCGTGTCGATCTCGAACGGATGAATGTTGACCGCTGTGCAGGTGCGGAACTCGCAGGCCACGCCGTCTACCGGTTTCGAGAACAGCCGCGACCCCTTTGGGATGCGCTGTGACTGGCTGAGGGATTGCCTCACCGGGCTGAACTTGATGATCGTCGCGCTGGGCAGCGGCCGCAGGTAGTTCGGCCAGAGCAACTGCAGCATGGGATGGGTCAGCTCTGGCAAGTCGTCTTCCAGCTTCAGCCGTAGCTTGGCGGTCAGGAACGCAAAGGCTTCCATCAGGCGTTCGACATCGGGGTCGCTGGCACCTTTGCCAAGCAACCGCGCGAGTTGTGGGTTGTCCTTGGCAAAGTCGTTCCCCAGTTCGTGCAGGTAACGCAGTTCTTCGCTGAAACGGTCTCTCAGTGACATGGGTCACCTCACGCGCGTGTAGCGGTTGTGCCCATCGACCAGCAGCTCGAGTTGCAGCTGCTCTGCGTGGTTGTTGACCTGTACCAGGCAATCCAGCCTGAAATGCAGCTCCAGCGGGGCATGGGTATCGGGCACTGCGTTGAGCGTGCGTACCTGTATGCGCGGCTCGAAGCGCTGGAGTGTGCGGCGGATATCCGCGCTCACCTGCACAAGCAAGTCGCCGTTGCTCACGTCATGCCCGTTGAAGTCGCGCAGGCCCAACTCAGGGCTGCTCTGGGAGCACCCCTGGCGGGTATTCAGTAGCGTTTCGAGGTGGCGCTTGATGGCGGCGAACTTGTGGGAAGCGCTCTCGCGTCGGGAGGCCTCTCGGCGGGTGCTCTGGTCCACCATCAGGCGATCAAAAAGACCACTCATTGCGTATCGAGCCGCCCGACCAGGGAAATCTCGAAGTTCGCGCCCATGTACTTGAAGTGCGGACGTACGGCGAGCGAAACCTGGTACCAACCCGGGTCACCCGCAACATCCGAGACCTCAATACGGGCGGCACGCAGCGGCCGGCGGCTGCGAACGTCGGCAGACGGGTTCTCCTGGTCGGCGACGTACTGCTTGATCCATTTGTTCAGCTCGGACTCAAGGTCACGGCGCTCTTTCCAACTGCCGATCTGCTCGCGCTGCAGCACCTTGATGTAGTGGGCGAGCCGGTTGACGATGAACAGGTAGGGCAACTGGGTACCCAGCTTGTAGTTGGTCTGTGCCTGAAGCCCCTCAGGGGTTTTCGGGAAGTGCTTGGGCTTTTGTACCGAGTTGGCGGAGAAGAACGCGGCGTTGTCGCTGTCTTTGCGCATGGTCAGGGCGATGAAGCCCTCTTCGGCCAGTTCGAATTCCTTGCGGTCGGATATCAGCACCTCGGTAGGAATCTTGGCCTGCAACTGGCCCAGGGATTCGTACAGGTGGACCGGCAAGTCTTCGACAGCACCGCCGGATTGGGGGCCGATGATATTCGGGCACCAGCGGTAGCGGGCGAAGCTGTCGTTGATGCAACTGGCTAACAGAAAAGCAGAATTGCCCCACAGGTAGTTGTCGTGCTGCCCGGCGATGCCTTCGTTGTAGTTGAAGCTCTCGATCGGTTGTTCCTGCGGGTGGTAAGCGGAGCGAAGCATGAAGCGCGGCCCGGTCAGGGCGACGTGGCGGGCGTCTTCGCTTTCACGAAAAGCGCGCCACTTGGCATGCCGAGGGCCGGCGAAGAGGTCTTTTATTTCCTTGAGGTTAGGCAGCTCCTCGAAGCTGTTCAAATTGAAGAATTCGGGGGCAGGTGCAGCAAGAAAAGGGGCATGGGACATGGCGCCAACGGAGGCCATGTAACTTAGCAACTTGATGTCAGGGGAAGAGGGGCCGAAGTTGTAGTTGCCTACCATGGCCGCAACCGGCTCTCCCCCGAATTGGCCATAACCCGCGGTGTAAACATGCTTGTAGATACCGCTGCAGGTAATGTCAGCAGCATTTTCGAAGTCGTCGAGCAGGTCCTCTTTCGTGACATGCAAGACTTCAAGCTTGATGTTCTCCCTGAAGTCCGTGCGGTCGACCAGAAGTTTAAGGCTGCGCCATGATGATTCAAGCTGTTGGAACTCAGGCTGATGCAGAATGGCATCCATCTGATTGCCGAGCATTCGGTCGATCTCGGCAATCATCTGGTCGGCTCGGTGCTTGTTGATCAGTTGATCTGGGTCATTGCTTTTGAGTATTTCGGTGATGAAGGCAGGTACGCCCTGCCTGGCAATCTGGTAGCCCTCCTGGGCAGGTACCAGTTTGGTTTCTGCCATGATCTGGTCGAGCAGGGTGGCATTGCTCAATGTGTCGGCCGTTGCGTCTGTGGTGATGGCGGTGCTGCTTGGCTTGGGCATGGGGACGCTCCGTTGTCTCAATCTTGTTCTGGCGCCTCGAGCACCAGGTCCAGTTCTTGGGCGAGCTGCTTACGCGCCTGCTCGTTGTTAAGCAGGTGCTGCAATTGCTTGCGGAAGGCCGGGACGTTACCCAGCGGGCCTTTCAGGGCGACCAGTGCTTCGCGCAGCGCCAGCAGCTTGTTCAGCTCGGGCACCTGGCGCGCGATCCGGTCCGGCCCGAAATCGTTGATGGACCTGAACTGCAGGTGGACGGCCAGCTCGGTATCCGGGGCGGTGCCAAGCCTGGACGGTACCGTTACGTCCAGGCTCACGTTGGCGTCGTTCAACACGCTGTTGAATGTATGTTTATCGATGCGCATGACCTGACGGTCGTCAAGCCCACGGTTGTCATCCAGGCCGAAGTCGCCCAGCACCAGCATCTTGTGCGGCAGCTCCACCTCAGCCTGCTCATCGCTGGTAGCGGGGACATACTTGATATTGACGCGTTCTTTCGGCGCAACGGATCCCGTATTTTTAGACATCGGTACGCAACTCCCTGTTGGGCTGTAGGATGTTCAGGTGCTAGTTGTGTTTATTGTTGTCTCGGTCTTGTAGGAAGATTCCTACATATGATTAATGGGTTGGGTTGTTTGTCCGTTCCCTATGAAAACGATGCACGGAAGCGTGCTCTTTGGTCGAGCTTTAAGATGTAAAGAAATATTTGTTTGTGTGCATTCGGTACTGTGTAATAGGCTTCTGCTGGATTTGTTTTAATTGGTCGCGCGGGTGCATGGGCATTGCTATCTATTTGTAGGAAAGTTCTTTGCGTCATATAGGCCATTTGTACTATTCAGAGAGTAAATTCAGGATGATTAACCGCTGTGCATATGGCGCTGGTCTCTCGTTGCTGTTTTGTCTGCAGCCGGTGCTGGCAGGCTCCACGCGGGACTGTCCCCGGATCGTGTCCAACGTCGAGCGACTGGCCTGTTTCGATCAGGCTGCTGGCACCCCGGCGTACACGCCAAAACGGCAGTGGTCTGCACCGGAGCAGCAGGCCCCCACGGTGTTGCGTGTGATGGCAAATGAAGCTGAACGGGCACCGGATGACCTGACGTTTCGCATCGGGAGCCAGCCTCAGGACGGGGCAGGCGCACCAGCGCTTGTGATTTCGGCGCCCGCCATCGCATCGAGTGATGAACGTGCCTACATGGCAATCAGTTGCATACAGGCCATCTCCCGGCTGCAACTGATTGCCAGGCGTCCGATCGAAGCAAGCTGGGTCAAGGTACGCCTGAGCGGGGAGGGCTGGTCTACCCGTGAGACGCCCTGGCAAGTGATGGAGAACGGCCAAGTGCTCGATGCCGGGCGGGGCCTGCCCGCCATCGAGCAGATCAGGAAGCTGATCGGTGCTCAGCGTATCGAGGTTGAGAGTGATCACGGCGAGGTCGACGGGCTGACCTTCGATGCGCAAGGCCTGGACCCCTTGATCAGCCGGGCGCGAAGCACATGTCGGTGGTAGCGCAGGTATCCAGGGAAGAGGTCACTCGGTTGCTCGCGCCGATTGATCCGGCAGTTCCGGCTGGCCTGTTCGATGTCGAGGACGAAACCTATCAGGCCATAGATCAGGAGATGGTCAAGCTGGGTGGGCTGCAGGAAGCCTCGATCGACTGGGTCTACATCGAAGACGCGTCCCGTCAGTACCTGAGCCAGCAATGCAAGCACTTGCGAATCGTTGCGCACCTGAGTGCCGCATGGTTGCGTAGCGGCTGCTGGGAGCAGTGGGGATGCACCTTGGCGTTGCTGGCCGGCATGCTCGAGTGCTATTGGGAAGCCGCTCATCCCAAGCCGGGACCGAAAGGCTTCCTGGGCAAACGCAAGCTGGTTGCCCTGGTGATCGATCGCTTGGCCGAGGCGCTACCGCGTCTTGATCGTTTTACCTACACCCCGACCCACGCAGCGGCAGCGCAGGCTGCCTTGAAACGCCTGCAACAACAGGAAACGGTGCAGCTGGACACGGCAGCACTGGGCGAACTTGAGCGCCTGCTAGGCAAGTACTCGGAACTTGCCAACGGTGTTGGCGAGGCTGCTGTGCCCAAAGCGCCGGCTGCAACCGAGAAGCCTGCGCCGTTGGCCGATGTCATCGCCACACCCGTGTCACGCATGTCGATGGGCAATGAGCGTGAGACACGGCGGGCCGTGCTGTCCATGGCCGAGCTCATCAACCAGCAGGACCCTTACGACGCTACCGGCTATCAGTTACGGCGTTTCGGTTTGTGGGCGCACATTCAGATTGCTCCCCAGGTCAGGCAGGGCAACCGTACGGAATTGATGGCGGTGCCGCTGGACATCACGCGGGTCTATGAAGAGGCCATTGCCAGTAAGGCGGTTGACCCCGCCTTGCTGCAGCGTATTGAAAAGAGCCTGACGGCTTGCCCCTTCTGGATTCGTGGCAGCTTTCTGGCTGCGACCGTCGCCACACAGCTGGCGATGTGCGAGGTGGCCGAAGCCATCCGTTGTGCCACCGCCCGGTTTGTACAGCGCATGCCGTCGCTGCAGCAGTTGTGCTTCAGCGACGGGCTGGTATTTGTCGACGACCAGTGCCTGGCCTGGCTCAAGGGCACGCAAGGGCCGTCTGGCCAAGGTGCAACCCCCCAGGAGTTCAGCGGCCTGCGCGAGGAGTTGGTCAGCCAGCTGGAAACCGGTGGCGTAGAACCGCTGCTCCTTCGGCTGCAAGGGCTGCAAGCGGGCTTTCGTGCTCCCCGTGAGCGCTGCCACACCACCGTGATTGCAGCTGATCTGCTGGCCGCGCGGGGTGTGTCCTGGCTGGCCCAGGACCTGTGCGCCAACGTTGCCCGAACCATGCAGCAAACCACCGCCAGTGCGTGGGAGCCCGAGGTGTTTCAGCGGCTTCAGCAGTATGCGGCATCCCCAGTGCTGGCAGTTCAAGACAAGGATCAGGAGCCTCGATGAATCAAATATGGACGCAACTCAAACGTTGGGGCTGGCCGTGGGTAACGCGCATTGGCCTGGCGCTGCCGCTGCTGCTAGGGCTTGGCGCCTTGCTGATGCTGGTCGCTATCTGGTGGCTTGGCCCGCAATGGACGTGGCGGGAGCAGCAGCCGCTGGCAAGTGTGGCTCATCGCAGCGTGGCAAGCCTGGTGCTCGTGCTGGTGCCGCTTCTGTGCTGGCTTGGGGTGCTGCGCACGCGCTTTCGCCGCCTGCAAGCGGAGCGCCGGCAGGCACTGGCCGCCGAACAGGATGTCGCGCTACCGTTCGTGCAGGCGCAAGAGCGGGCCTTGAGCCAGGGGCTTGAGCGGTATCTCGACAATGCCGGTGGGCGACGCGCGTTGTACCGGCTGCCTTGGTACCTGGTGTTGGGCGACGAACAGTCCGGTAAAAGCAGCTTCATCGACCGCACCGATCAGCGCTTTACCCTGACGCGTATCGACCAGGCCCAGGCACGGGGCCGACAGGCTGAAGCACTGGCCTATCCGGTAGGCTGGTGGGTCAGCGACGATGCCGTGATCATCGACCCGCCCGGCGTTTTCATCAGTCAAAAACCACCGGTGGGCTCGGCGGCCAACGACCCCACCAATGCCTCCGCGCCGCCCGGCATCCAGGCCCGGTTATGGGAGCACCTGTTGGGCTGGCTGCAGCGTAAGCGAAGCCAGCGGGCGCTCAATGGTGTGTTGCTGGTGGTCGACCTGCCGGCGCTGCTGCATGGCAAGCCCGAGCAGCGGGTCGCGCTGGCCCATGGGTTGCGCACACGCCTGTACGAAGTGAGCAGTCAATTGGGCGCGCGCCTGCCGCTGTACGTGGTACTGACCAAATTCGATCTGCTGGACGGCTTCGACCAGTTCTACAGCCAGCTTCCGGCCGCCAAGCGTGAAAGCCTGTTGGGGTTCACCTTCAAGCTGGATGCGGTTGACGCGTTCGACGCTTGGCTGGATGAGTATGACGAGCACTACGGGCGGCTTCTCACCCAATTGCATGAGCAGGTCATCGATCGGCTGGATGTACTGGGCAAGACAGCACCGTGCGGACGCCTGTTCTCACTGCATGCACAGCTGATCGGGTTGCGCCCCATACTGCAGGCATTCTTGCGCGAAACCCTGGCGAGTGACCGGTTCACCACGCCACCCTTGGTGCGTGGTGTGTACTGGTCGTCAGTGGTACAGCAAGGCGACATGCGCAATGCCTTTGTCCGTGAAGCGGCTCAGCCCTACACGACGAAGCTACCCCTGCGTGAAGGTAAAGCACAGGGGAAGGCGTTGGTCTATTTCATCCAGCAAGCATTCAGGCGGGTTATTTACCAGGAAGCCGGGCTGGCGGGCGACAATGTTCGGGTAGCGCGCAGCAAGCGCCACTTGTTGTGGGTGGGCTCTGGTGTGGGCATCCTGGCGTTCAGTATCGCCATTGCCAGCTGGCAGCGTTACGCCGAGATCAATGGCGCCAAGGCTGCCAGTGTGCTCGCCAAAAGCCAGGAGTACGGCGGTCACGAAGTCGATATGCGTCTTGATCCGACCGGGCGCAACCTGCTGGCGCCACTGGACCAGATTCGCGATGCGGTGGCGGTGTTTGGCGACTATCGTGCGGCCTGGCCGGTGGTTGCTGATTTTGGCTTGTATCAAGGGCGCAACATTGGTCCCTTGGTTGATGAGGCGTACCTCAGCTTGTTGTCGAAACGTTTCTTGCCGGCCTTGGCCAGTGGTGTGATCGATGCCATGAACGCTGCACCCCCTGGCAGTGAGCAACAAATGGCCGCGCTCAGGGTTTACCGGATGATCGAGGACCGCAATAGCCGCCGGCCAGAATGGGTCGAGGACTGGATGGCCCGTCAGTGGCAACGGGCCTTTCCTGGCCAGGGTCAGTTGCAGCGTGACCTCATGCAGCATCTGAAGTACGCCTTGGCCTATGCCGATACCGATTTGCCGCAGTACCGCCAGCGGGTCAGCGAAGTGCAGCAGGCGTTGCGCAAATTGCCGTTGCCACAGCGGGTCTACGCTGGGCTGAAACAACAATCGTACGAGCAGGTGCACGCCGGGCTGGACCTGCGCCACCAGATAGGGCCTGCGTTCGATGTGGTGTACCAGCCGTCTTCCGGGTCAAGGCAAGGGGGGGAGGATGTAAGGCTGGCCGGCATGCTCACCGCCAAGGGCTTCAGGGATTACTTCGAGCCGCACAGCCAACGCTTCGCTGAAATGGCGATGGTTGATCAATGGGCATTGGGGGAGCGCAGTCAACTCGACTATTCGGACGTCGACCGCGATGCATTGACCGAGCGGCTGTATAACCTCTACAGCGCCGATTACATTGACAGCTGGCGGCGCGCCCTGAACGCGTTTACGGTGGCTGACTTCCGTGATCTGGACCATGGTGTCGCGATCCTGGAGCAGTTGACCGGCCCCGCAGCACCGTTGCAACGGCTGCTGGATACGGTCAGGGATAACACCTCGCTTGCGTCTCCAGCAGTTGTTGAATCACCGGGTGAGCTGAGTACGCTGCGGGTAGCAACCGGAAAACCCGAGCAACAGCAAGCGTTGGCTATCCAGCGGGCGTTTGCAGGCCTGGGCGCCATGCTGCAGGCGACAGGAGAAAAGCCGAGCTACTACGATGAAACCCTCGGCGCTGTTGCGGCCGTGCTGGACTACGCCAAGGCCGTACAGGACAGCCCGGACCGCGGCAAGGCCGCGTTGCAAGCCGTGCATCAGCGCTTTGCGATGACAGGGCAGGACCCGATCGGCACCCTGCAACGTGTTGCCACAGGTTTACCGGAGCCTATCAGCCACCAGGTCAGAAAGCTCGCCGACCAGACTGCCCAGGTGCTGAACGTCGAAGCACTGCGCGAACTGGAGCGACGTTGGGATGCTGACGTGTACAGTTTTTTCCAGCAACGCCTGGCAGGCCGCTACCCCTTTGTGGTGAAGGCACCCGATGCTTCTTTGGATGACTTCGAGGCGTTCTTCGGGCCGAAAGGGCGCCTGCAGCAGTTTAATGATCGGTATCTCAAGGTTTTCCTGAAGGACAACCTTGAGGCTTTGCAGTCCGCTCAGCACGGGCAATCCCTGATTCGTGCCGACGTGATCGAGCAGCTCGAGCTGGCGGAGCGCATCCGCGAAACCTTCTTCGATCAGCGTGGCCAGCTGAGTGTGCAGTTCAGCATCGAGCCCTTGGGGCTCAGTGCGAACCAGCGTACCAGCCTGCTGGACCTGGATGGCCAGTTGATTGCCTACACCCATGGCCCAAGCCATATCACGGGTATTGTCTGGCCCAATACCCTGGGGCAGCAGGTCCGTAGCAATCTCACCTTGCTAAGGCAAAATGGCAACAGCAGCAGCCTGGAGTACCGTGGCCCGTGGTCGATGTTCCGCTTGCTCAGCCGCGGCGCGCTCAATGGCCGGACGGCGACCAGCGTGGACCTGAGCTTCCGGACCGGAGATGGCGTGATGCGCTATCGGCTTAACGCTGAAAAAGCCTTCAATCCTATTACCCAGCAACCGTTCAAAGGCTTCCGCTTGCCCCGAGGCTTATTGCAACAGCCAGCCAATGGGGTGCAGGCGGCGCTATCGGATGAGCAGCGACTATGAACATCGTCAGGGGCGCAATGCATTGACTGGGCAGGCTTTCGAAGCCTGGGTATGCGCTGGCTGCCCCCGGCCTCTGATTACTCCACAGCCTCGGCCACGCCCCGATCCTCACCCAGGAACCCGCCACTCTGGTGCTGCCACAACCGCGCATAGGTACCCTGTTTTGCCAACAGTTCGGCATGGGTGCCTTGCTCGATGATGCGCCCTTCATCCATCACGATCAGCCGGTCCATGGCGGCGATCGTCGACAACCGGTGGGCGATGGCGATAACGGTCTTGCCCTGCATCATCTCATCCAGGCTCTCCTGAATGGCCACTTCCACCTCCGAGTCCAGCGCGCTGGTGGCTTCGTCAAGCAGCAGGATCGGTGCGTTCTTCAGCATCACCCGGGCAATTGCAATGCGCTGGCGTTGGCCGCCAGACAGCTTGATACCGCGTTCACCCACCAGGGTGTCATAACCGCTGTTGCCCTGGCGGTCGCTGAGCTGGCTGATGAAACCGTCGGCCTGGGCATTGGCCGCAGCAGCACGGATCTGTGCTTCGGTAGCATCGGGGCGGCCATAGGCAATGTTGTCGCGAATCGAACGGTGCAACAGCGAGGTGTCCTGAGTGACCATGCCGATGGCGCTGCGCAGGCTGTCTTGCGTGACCTTGGCGACGTTCTGCCCGTCGATGCGTATTTCCCCCTTATCCACGTCGTAGAAGCGCAGCAGCAGGTTGATCAAGGTGGATTTACCGGCGCCGGAGCGGCCGACCAAGCCGACTTTTTCGCCTGGACGAATGTGCAGCGTCAGCTCATTGAGCACCTGGCGCTCGCCGTTGTAGTTGAAGCTGACCTTGTCGAAACTCACCGCGCCACCCGTGGTTACCAGCTCTGCAGCACCCGGCACATCCTGCACCTTGGGGCCGCGGGTGAGGGTGGCCATACCGTCCTGCACGGTGCCGATGTTTTCGAACAGCGAGGTAATTTCCCACATGATCCAGTGCGACATACCGTTGACGCGCAAGGCCATGGCGGTAATCGCCGCCACGGCCCCGGTGCCAACCTGGCCTTGGTGCCAAAGCCACAGTGCGTAGCCACCGGCACCAAAGATCAAGCCCACCACCAACGCCTGGTTGACGATTTCGAACTGGCTCACCAGGCGCATCTGGCGAAAACCGGTCTGCTTGAAATCTTCCATGGCTGCGCGCGCAAAGTGCGCTTCGCGGTTGGAGTGCGAAAACAATTTTACCGTGGTGATGTTGGTGTAAGCGTCAGAAACCCGCCCGGTCATCGACGACCGGGCATTGGCCTGCTCTTGCCCGACCTTGCCCAGCCGGGGGACGAAATACAGCATGGCCAAGCCGAATAGCACGACCCAGGCAATGAAGGGCAGCATCAGTTTCAGGGCAAAGCCGCCGGCCAGGGCAATGATCGCGATGAAATACACGCCAATCCCGGGCAGGATTTCGATGAGGGTAAACAGCACATCGCGTACTGCCAGCGCCGTCTGCATCACCTTGGTAGTGACCCGGCCAGAAAACTCGTCAGAAAAGAACGACAAGCTCTGGCGCAACATCAGGCGGTGAAAATCCCAACGCAGCCGCAGCGGCAGGTTGATCGCCAGCACCTGGTGCTGAACCATGGTGCGCAGCGCCACCAGCCCGATGCTGACCACTAGGACGATGCCGATCCCCCACAGCACACGGCTTTCCTCGGGGCCAACAGTACCGCCTGCCTGCCAGGACGCGAGCAGGTCGACCACCTGGCCGAGGAACGCGAACAGCCAGGCTTCGTATATCGACACCCCGGCACTGAGCAGTGCCAGCGCCAGAATGTAGCCACGGGCGCCGCGGGTACAAGCCCACATGAAGCGCAACAGGCCAATGGGCGGCGGTGGTACCTCGTCGGGTGGGAAGGGGTCGAGCCGACGTTCAAAGATACGCAGCATGCTTGTCTCCGGAAAACGGTTTTTGCCTGGCCAATGCCCTGCCGGCTTGCCTTTGCCGACTCTTGTTTTTAACCCGGAAAAGGTCGGCCTTGGGGTGTTTGTTAACAAACCTTTGCAACTCATTACATTTCAGATTGATTTCATTCTGCCCTGATGCTGTATAATTGACGCGATTTTGTGCTTGGTATCCTTTTCGTCGTTTTTTTGACATTAGTCATAAGGCGTCAGCAGAGGATGTGACACATTCCGCCTTCAAACCGTTTCAATTTACCTTTTGTAGAGCCAGTGTTTTGACTAATGGAATGCAGTTGTTGGCGATTTCCGGCCTGAGCGTCGAGAGCAGCCAGCTTCATCAATAAGGACTGTACTGGTTAGCCTGTGACGCCGCCGAAGACGCCTCCTTGCTATGCCGCCAGGTGGTCGAAGGCATGCCCGATAATGCCAGGGCAGCCCTGATCGCCGATGCGCAAGCCATGGATGACGTGCTGGGTGCGCTCGACGCAACGCGCGGCCCGGTCGAGCTCGCGTTGTATGAGGCCAACTCGCAAGCCACCCGTTATCTGGTTGAAGACCTGCCTCGTCTTGATGCCCGTGGGCGTGTGCTGGTGCTGCTGGCACCGGCACACGCCTGGGCGGATACCGAAGTCGAGCACTGGTGCAATGCGCTGCGCCCGGCGTTGTTGGCTGAAGCGGCGTTGCTGCTGGTCGTCAGTGGGGGACAGAGCACCGCCTTGGTCGAGCGCCTGCGCGTTTTCAACCAGTGCCTCGACGGCCTGGGGCAGGTGTACCGCGGCAAAGGTGGGGTGCGCTACCTGCAGCATTTCTGGAGCAACCCGCTTGGCAAAGCAGCCACCCGGGACATGGAGCTGACTCGGCTGAGCGCGGGGTTTGCCGTTGCTGCCACGCCTCAGGCACCCAGCGACACCGGTGGCGACGAGTTGCTGTGCCTGGCCCAGCGCCCAGTACTGGAAGGCGCGCCAGCCTTCTCTGAACACTGGCAGGTCTGCGAAAGCTTTGAGGAACTGGGGGGCAAAGCCAGCCGGGCGGTGTCTGCCACGGTGATCTTTGCTATGGACGGTGGGCAGCGTCTGGATAGCCTGGCGCGCCAACTGCACCACCTGCGGCAGTCGCGTGGCAACGCCTTGAAGCTGGTGGTGCGCGAAATGGCGCCGACCCTGCGTTATCAAGACGAACAGTTGCTGCTGGCTTGTGGTGCCAGCCAGATCGTGCCGTTCGGTGCCAGCTTGTCACGCTTCCTGACCATGGTCGAGAGCATCCAGGGTTACGTCTGGCGTCGACACCTGCCAACCGACTTCGATGCCTTGCTGGCACGCCTGCGGCCGCTGGCCATCTGTGGGTTGGTAGCGCCACGGGCGTTCGCCGAGGCTGTGCAAAGCATGTGGCACGGGGTGCGCAACGGCGAAATCGTCCACCAGTTGCTGGTGTTGCGTCCGGCGCCCGGCCTGACCCCGCTGCAGGCTTGCTCGCGTACGGTATTCCGCCGTGATGGCGACATTGCCTGCGTGGTTGGCGAGGTGCTGTTCCTGTTCCTGTTCGCTTGCCGCTCGGAAGGGGTCGAGCAGGCGCTTGACCACATCTTCCAGCTGTCATGGAAAGAGCTGTTCATCAGCCAGGAGGTGCTTGCCGGTGTCGACAGCCTGGCCACTCCGGCTTTCCTCGACCGCAACCTACCGCAGCCACCCCGCAGCGACATGGCGGCGCAGTTGCCTGCACAGGCATGGTCGGCACTGGCACCGCGCAAGGTTGGCCTGGCCAAGCGGGGTGGCGCATGAACTTCGTGCAACTGCTGCAGGTGGTCGGCATTACCGCACTCGTCACGCTGGGCCTGGCCTTGTTGCTCGTGCGCCTGTGTTCGGCATTACGTGGCGTGTTGCGCCGTCGCCTTCCCCCCGTTACCTGAAACCGCTGGGCGTACGCCGCCGCGCTGCACGCCAGGAACCCCAGAATGACTAATACCACCATCACCCTCCCGGTACTGGCCCGCTGGCCTGGACTGGGAGGGTGGAACCTCTATTTTTTTGCAAAGTTTCTGCTGGTCGCACTTGGCATGCTCGACTTCCAGGCGCTGCCGAACCTGTTGTTCGCTGCGTTTCTGCTTGTCCCTTTGCCGGGCAAGTGGCTGCGTATTGCCCGGCAACTGCTGGCGGTGCCAATCGCTATCGCGCTTTTCTACCAGGACACCTGGCTGCCACCCTTCAGCCGCCTGCTGGCGCAGCCGGGGGTGCTGGACTTCTCGTGGGACTATCTGCTCGAGCTGCTGGGCCGCTTCATCAACTGGAACCTGCTGGGGGCGCTGGCAATGTTGCTGGTGGGTTACCTGTACCTACGCCATTGGCTGCGCCTGAGCACCCTGAGCCTGCTGGGGTTGGCATGGCTGTCGGTCGGCGGCTTGCCGTTGCTGGGTGCAAGCCAGGCGCCCGGCGTGGCGGCGCGCACCGCAGCCGAACCCGCGCCAGCCACTGCAGTAGCCGACAATGCCACGCTCGACAGCTGGCTTGAGCGCTTCTTCGCCAGTGAGCGCGAGCGGGTGACGGCGTTCCCTGCCGTGAATGCCGATGAGCAACCGTTCGACCTGCTGGTAATCAACATCTGCTCGCTGGCCTGGGAGGATCTGTCTGCCGTGGGGCTGCGGGACAACCCGCTGTTGTCGCGCATGGACGTGATCTTCGACCAGTTCAACTCGGCGACCTCCTACAGCGGCCCGGCCGCCATCCGTGTGCTGCGTGCCAGCTGCGGACAGTCGTCGCACACTGGCCTGTACCAACCGGCTCCGGAGCAGTGCCTGTTGTTCCAGAACCTGGCCCGGCTGGGTTTCCAGAGCAACACCTTGCTCAACCACAGCGGCCGGTTCGACAACTTCATCGGCGACATTACCCAACAGCACATGCCGCAACCCGGCATGCGCAATACCGACTTCCCACGGGCGCTGGTGGGCTTCGACGGCTCGCCGATTGCCAGTGACCTGGATGTCCTGCGCCGTTGGTGGGGGCAACGCAAAGGTACCCCGGACGAGCATGTGTCACTGTTCTACAACAGCATCAGCCTGCATGACGGCAACCGTATCGTCACTGCCGACGGCGGTACCCGCGTGGCCGACTATGCCACCCGCGCCAATCGCCTGTTTGGCGAGCTTGGCACCTTCCTTGACGAACTGGAGCGCAGTGGCCGCCGGGTAGTGGTGGCCATTGTCCCTGAGCATGGGGCCGCGTTGCATGGTGACCGCATGCAGTTGTCTGGCATGCGCGAAATTCCCACGCCGTCGATTACCCATGTGCCGGTCGGCCTGAAGTTCATCGGCATGGGCCAGCCTGCCCGCAACGAGCCGCTGCGGGTCACAGCTGCCACCAGCTACCTGGCGCTGTCCGAGCTGATCTCGCGTGTGTATGCGGGCCTCGGCCAGCAGCAGGTGCTGGATGTGCCCGGCCTGCTGACCGACCTGCCAACCACCGAGCAGGTTGCCGAAACCTCTGGCGCACAGGTGCTGAATTACCAGGGCCGTGCCTACATGCGCCTGCAAGGCCAGCCTGACTGGCAGCCCATTCCGAAGGAGCGCCCATGATCACTGGCAAGTCAGACCCGTCCGACCGCAGCGACGATATTGCCCAGTTGCGTCAGCACCTGGACATGCCAGAGCTGAACTACCAGGACATCTCGATGCTGGTGGGCGTTCAGCAGGCCCTGCAGCGCTGGCCATTGCTGGGTGAAAGCTGCAGGGCCAGCAGCGACGATGCGCTGTACGCGGCTGTCACCCAGCGCGAGAGGGTCGCGCCATGACCAGCCTGGCATTGCATGGGGTACGCGGAGGCCTGGGGCGCAGCGCCTTGCTGGCTGCATTGGGCTACGCGCTGCAGGGCGTGGGCGAGCGGGTGCTGCTGATTGACCTGTGCCCAAGCAACTTGCTCGGGCTGCACTTCAACCTGCCGCTGGATACGTCCGAGGGCTGGGCGCTGGCCGAGCGGGAAGGGCGACCGTTCAGTGATGCCGTGTACGAGGTGCTCGATGGCCTGTGCCTGCTGCCGTACGGCAACCTGCCTGGCGGTGCGCAGCACCGTGTGCCCGATGCACAGTCATGGCGCGCTCGCCAGGTCGAGCTGGCCGAGCATTTCGACTGGCTGTTGTACGACCTGCCGCAATTGCCGGGCGATACCGCCGGCAATGGCATCGAGACTGATGTACGGATACTGGTGGCAGAAGCCGAAATGGCTAGCCACCTGCTGCTCGGGCGACGCCCGCTCGAGCACTTCGACATGCTGCTGGTCAACCGCTACGACCCGGCCAGCCGCTTGCAGAGCGACCTGTTGATGGTGTGGCGTGACCTGTTTCGTGATCGCTTGCCGATCCAGGTGGTCCATCGCGACGAAGCCTTCCTCGAAGCGCTGGCGTACAAGGCTCCCCTGGGTCTTTACGCACCGCAGAGCCTGGCCTGCCGGGATGTGCAAAGCCTGGCGGTGCGCTGTCTGACGAGGCGCCAGCCGTGACCCTGACCCCTCTGTCGGCCTATACCTGGTTCACTGTCCGTGGCGCGCGTCTGCCGGTCGCGTGGCTGTTCACCCTCGGCGTGTGGTTGGCCTTCCTGTTTCTGCGCCTGGAGTCACCCGCCTGGCAGGCGCTGCTGGCCGAGCGCCAACGCCTGTACCCGCAGCTGGCGGGCAAGCGCCCAACCCTGGGTGACCCGCTGCGTCTGTTGATCCAGAGCCTGTGGTTGTTGCTGCGGCGCCAACCGCAGGCACGTACAGCAGGGCCTGGCCGCCGCGCGTTGGGCGCGGTGCGCATGCACCTGCGGGCGGCAGGCGGGGTGGCGCGCCACTACCGCGGCCTGCTGATCGATGCATTGCAACAGGTACCCGCGCGCTACCGCGCCAGTGCTTTCAAGCACCAGGCCTCGGCACGCCTGCGCGGCCTGAGCGTGTTTGCCCGGCGGGCGTTCTACAGCGTGCTGACGGTATTCGCCCTCAGCCTCGCCCTGCTGTGCGTGACCGAACCGTTCGGCTACCTGGCGCAACTGATGTTCATCTGCCTGCTGCTGGTCATCGCCCTGCTGGTGCGACACATGCCAGGGCGTTTCCCGACCCTGATGCTGATCGTGCTGTCGACCATCATCTCGTGCCGCTATCTGTGGTGGCGCTACACCTCGACCCTGAACTGGAACGACACCACCGACTTGATATTCGGGGTGATCCTGTTGGCGGCAGAAACCTATTCGTGGTTCGTGCTGATCCTGGGTTACATCCAGACCAGCTGGCCATTGCAGCGCAAGCCGGCAAACCTCCCGGCCAACGTCAGGCACTGGCCAACCGTCGATTTGCTGATCCCTACCTACAACGAAGACCTGTCAGTGGTGCGCACCACGGTAATGGCCGCGCTGGGCCTGGACTGGCCACGCGAGTGCCTGCGCATCTATATCCTCGATGATGGCCGCCGCGACGCGTTTCGTGCCTTTGCCGACGAAGTCGGGGTAGGGTATATCGTGCGGCCCGACAGCAAGCATGCCAAGGCCGGCAACCTCAACCATGCGCTGGGTGTCACCGACAGCGAGTTGATCGCCATCTTCGATTGCGACCATGTGCCGGTGCGCTCCTTCCTGCAACTGACCGTGGGCTGGTTCCTCAAGGACGCTAAACTGGCGCTGGTGCAGACACCGCACCATTTCTTCTCGCCTGACCCGTTCGAGCGCAATCTCGGCTCGTTCCGCCGCCGCCCCAACGAAGGGGAGCTGTTCTACGGCCTGATCCAGGACGGCAACGATATGTGGAACGCGGCGTTTTTCTGCGGCTCGTGTGCCGTGCTGCGCCGCACTGCGCTGGAAAGCATCGGTGGTTTTGCCGTCCAGACCGTGACCGAAGATGCCCACACCGCCCTGCGCCTGCATCGCCAAGGGTGGACGTCAGCCTATCTGAGTATTCCGCAGGCAGCGGGCCTGGCCACCGAAAGCCTGTCGGCGCACATCGGCCAGCGCATTCGCTGGGCCCGTGGCATGGTGCAGATCTTCCGCACCGACAACCCGCTGTTCGGGCGTGGCCTTAGCCTGTTCCAGCGGGTGTGCTACGCCAACGCGATGCTGCACTTCCTGGCCGGCCTGCCGCGGCTGGTGTTCCTGACGGCGCCATTGGCGTTCCTGTTGCTGCATGCCTACATCATCTACGCACCGGCATTGATGATTCTGCTGTACGTGCTGCCACACATGATCCACGCCAGCCTGACCAACTCGCGGATGCAGGGCAAGTACCGACAAACCTTCTGGGGTGAGGTCTACGAGACCGTACTGGCCTGGTACATCGCCCGCCCGACCACGGTGGCGCTGTTCGCGCCGAAAAAAGGCACGTTCAACGTCACCGCCAAGGGCGGCCTGATGGAGCAGGAACAGTTCGACTGGCGCATCGCCCAACCTTACCTGTGGCTGGCGGCGCTCAACGTGGTGGGCCTGGGCTTTGCGGTGTGGCGCCTGGTCACTGGCCCAACGGCAGAAATCGGCACGGTGATCGTCAGCTCGCTGTGGGTGATCTACAACCTGCTGATCATCGGTGCCGCAGTTGCGGTGGCCGCCGAAGTGCGCCAGGTGCGCCGCGCCCATCGGGTGCAGATGCGCTTGCCGGCGGGGCTGATGCTGGCCAGCGGTCATGCCTACCCCTGCACCCTGGTCGACTACTCCGACGGCGGTATCGGCCTGCAGGTACAGCCCGGTCTGGAGTTGAAACCGGGGGAGCAGGTACGCCTGCTGCTCAACCGCGGCCAGCGCGAGTTCGCCTTCCAGGCGTGCGTCACCCGTACCGTCGGGCAACACGTGGGCCTGGTGTTCCGCGACCTCGCCCTGCAGCAGCGTATCGACCTGGTCCACTGCACCTTTGCCCGCGCCGATGCCTGGCTTGGCTGGAACGAGCAGCACGAGGTCGAGCGCCCGCTGCGCAGCCTGATCGATGTGTTGAAGCTGGGCGGCGTCGGTTACGTGCGCCTGGTCGAGCACATGCCGCCATGGCTGCGGGCGTGGTTGCGCCCGTTGCGTTCGCTGGCGCTGTGGCTGGCCAGCTACTGGCCCCGCACACCGCGGGCAATCCCTTCCATGAACCCTGTTGATCGAGACGCATGATGACTGGTTATCCCGCGCGTACCTGGGGCCTGGCGATGGCGCTGTTTACCGCCTTGTCGCAGAGCGCCGCTGCTGCTTCTGTAGCTCCGCTTGCCGAGCCTGCGGTACCCACACCCACGGTACCAAACTGGCAGGTTGCGAAAACCTTCGAGCAGCTTGGGCATGCGTCCGACAGCCTGCTGCTGGGGGTACGCAACAGCGAGCATATTGAGTTCGGCCTGCGTCGCGATCGCCTGGCCACCGATGCCAGCTTGCAACTGGACTACACGCCTTCGCCAGCCTTGCTGCCGAACCTGTCGCACCTGCGCGTCTACCTCAACGACGAGCTGATGGGCGTAGTTCCGGTGGAAAAAGAGCAGTTGGGCCAGCGTGTGCGTCGCCAGCTGCCGTTGGACCCGAAACTGCTCGGCGACTTCAACCGGGTACGTCTGGAGTTTGTCGGGCACTATACCGATGTCTGCGAAGACCCGGCCCACAGCGGCCTGTGGCTTAACCTTAACCGCAAGAGCCAGGTACAGTTGCACGAGCAGGCGCTGGTGCTGGAAAACGACCTGGCGTATTTCCCGTTGCCGTTCTTCGATACCCGCGACACCGGCAAGGTAGTGCTGCCGGTGGTGTTCAGCGGCGTGCCGAGCCTGGGCGAGCAGCGTGCGGCGGCAATCCTGGCATCCTACTTCGGTAGCCAGGCCGGTTGGCGCAAGGCCAGCTTCCCTGTGCTGTACAACCACCTGCCGGCCCGTGGCGAAAAACCTGCACCGAGCATCGTGTTTGCCAGCAACGACCGTCGCCCGGCGTTCCTCGCCGATCTGCAGCAGTTCCCGCCAGTCGACGGCCCCGTGCTGCAGGTGATCGATCACCCGGACGACCGCTTCAGCAAAGTGCTGCTGGTGCTGGGCCGTAACGACGACGACCTGATCAAGGCCGCCTCGGCGCTGGCGGTCGGCAACAATCTGTTCCGCGGCGCGCGCGTCAAAGTGGAGCAGATGACCGCGCTGCAACCGCGTCAGCCCTACGATGCGCCGAACTGGACGCGCACCGACCGGCCGGTTCGATTTGCCGAGCTGCTGGATTACCCCGAGCAACTGCAAGTCAGCGGCCTGCAACCGCGGCCGGTGACACTGGAACTGAACCTGCCGCCCGACTTGTTCGTCTGGCGCAACCAGGGTATTCCGCTGCGCACCCTGTACCGCTATACGGCGCCAGCGGTGACCGACGAATCGCGCCTGAGCATCAGCGTCAACGATCAGTACATCACCAGCATGCCGCTGGTGGGCAATGACCGGCGCGGCGGTACCCTTGAGGAAATGCGCCTGGCAGTGCTGTCCGGTGACAACACTGCATTGACCGAGAACTCGCTGGTGCCGGCGCTGAAGATTGGCGACCGTAACCGCCTGCGCTTCGACTTCAGCTTTGCCAGTACCCTGGGCAGCGCCCAGCGCGATCGCTGCCAGACCTCGCTGCCGGTGGACGTGCGTGCAGCAATCGACGACAACTCCACCATCGACCTTTCCGGTTACCACCATTACATCGCCATGCCCGACCTGCGTGCATTCGCCCGCAGTGGCTTCCCGTTCAGCCGCATGGCCGACCTGTCCGAGACGCTGGTCATCATGCCGGCCAAACCTACGGCGATGCAGGTCGGCACTTTGCTCGACACGGTTGGCGGATTGGCCGGACAGATCGGTTACCCGGCGCTTGGCCTGCAATTGATCGACGACTGGCAACAGGTCGCAGCGGCAGACGCCGACTTGCTGCTGATCGGCAGCCTGCCCGAGGCCCTGCGCGATGCGCCCAACCTTGGCCTGTTGCTCAGCGCCCAGCGTGACTGGTTGCTGCAGGGCCGCGGCGCATCGCTGCCCGGTGGCCAGCGTTTCGATACTGAGCCGGTGGCTGCAAGCAGCCGCGTGGCGGTCAGCGCCCAGGCGCCGATTGCGGCCATCACCGGGCTGAAGTCGCCGTTCCACGAGCAGCGCAGTGTTGTGGCCTTGCTGGCCAACAGCGACAGCGATTACGCATTGCTGCGCGACGTGCTTGGCGATGTAGGCAAGCTCGATGCGGTGGCGGGTTCGGTAACGCTGGTACGCAGCAGTGGCGTGAGCAGCCAGTTCGTCGGCGAGCACTACTTCGTGGGCGCGCTGCCGTGGTGGCTGCTGCTGTGGTTCCACTTGTCCGAGCACCCTGTGTTGCTGGCGGTGATCGCGGCTGTTTGCGTGGTGCTGTTCGCCTTCTTGTTGTGGCGGGCACTGCGCTGGGCAGGCAAGCGCCGCTTGGGTGAGGCGGGGTGATGATGCGCCAGATGCTGGTAGGGTTGGTCGCCTTAGGCCTGCCCGTTTTCGCCAATGCCGGGTCGGTTTGCCCATGGCCTGCCTGGGAGCGGTTCAAGGCCGAGCTGGTGAGTGTGGATGGCCGGGTCATCGACCCGAGTGACGAGCGCCTGATCACCACCTCGGAAGGGCAGAGTTACGCGCTGTTCTTCGCCCTGGTAGGCAACGACCGGCAAACCTTCGCGCAGTTGCTGCGTTGGACCAGCAACAACCTCGCCGAGGGTGACCTGGCCCGGCATCTGCCTGCCTGGCTGTGGGGCCGTGACGGGCAGCAGCAGTGGCAGGTGCTGGACGCCAACAACGCCAGCGATGCCGATCTGTGGATCGCCTACAGCCTGCTGGAAGCAGGGCGGTTGTGGGACCAGCCGGCCTACACGCAGCTGGGCCAGCACCTGCTGTGGCGTATCGCCGCGCAGACCGTGCGCAAGCTTCCAGGCCTTGGCGTGATGTTGCTGCCAGGTGACTACGGCTTCGAAGACGCCCAGGGTACCCGCCTGAACCCCAGCTACCTGCCGCTGCAGTTGCTCGACCGCTTCAGCGAGGTGGACCCCTTGTGGGGGGAGCTGGCGGCCAACACGCGGCGTTTGTGGTTGGCATCGTCGCCAAAGGGCTTTGCCCCGGACTGGTTGCTGTGGACGCCGGCCGGAAAGCCAGCGGCAGACACGAAACATGGCAATGCCGGTGATTATGACGCCATTCGTGTGTACCTGTGGGTCGGCATGTTGGCCGAGGGGGCGGCGCAACGCCGCGAACTGGTGGCCCATTATGCGCCGATGGCGGCATTGACCCAGCGCCAGGGGCTACCTCCTGAGCACCTGGATGCACGCAGCGGTGAAGCCCGCGGCCATGGCCCGGCAGGTTTCTCTGCGGCCTTGCTGCCATTGCTTGCTGCCTCGCCAGAGCACGTGGCCGGCCTGGCGGCCCAGCGCCAGCGCTTGCGCGAACAACCGGTCGAGGCCAAGGCGTACTACAGCCAGGTGCTGGCGCTGTTCGGCCAGGGCTTCGACGAGGCCCGTTACCGTTTTGACCCGCACGGCCGCCTGTTGCCGGCCTGGAGTGCGCCATGCAGCGAATGATCGGCGTGTTGATGCTGGCGGCAATAACCTGCCAGGCAGATGCACAACCCAAGGATATCGATGAACAGCGCCAATGGCTGCTGGACCAGGTACGCCGTGGCGAAGCGCTGCACCGTGACGACCTGGTGCGCGATGCGCTGGGCCGTTTGCAGTTGCTTGAGCCGCGCAACCCGGAGGTATTGCTGGCGGCCTTGAGCCTTGCATTGCGCGAGAAGAACAGCAGTGAAGCCGAGCAGTTGAGTGCGCGGATCAGTGCCGTGGCGCCTGGCAGCCTGCAAGCACGTCAGGCCGCACGCCTGCTTGAACTTCAACAACCGGCGCCTGCGCGGCGCTTGCAGCAGGCGCGTCTGCTGGCGGTTACCGGCCGTAACGAAGAGGCGCTGGCGGTGTACGAACAGTTGTTTGCCGGCGAACCACCCAGCCTTGAATTGGCCCTGGACTACTGGCGCGTGCGCGGCAACCTGGCAGGCCAACGCCCTGAGGCGATCCGCCAGTTGCAGCGGTTGGATCAGCAGTACCCAGGCAGCGCCGGGCTGCGCCAGACCCTGGCCGGTTGGCTGTTCGCCGAAAAGCGTGACCGTGAGGCCTTGGCCCTGCTCGATCAGCTGGCGCGAGACCCCGGTGCACGGGATGCCGCTGCCCAGCGCGAGTTCGACTACCTGTCCGGGCAAGCCGTGAGTGCCACCAGCGCGGCAGCCTGGCAAGCCTTTCTTCAGCGTTACCCGGCTTCGCCGTTGTTGGCACAGGCCAGCGAGACCTTGCAACAGCAGCGCAAGCTGCTGGCCGACCCGGCATGGCAGGCCGGTCAACGGGGTAAGGCATTGCTCGACAAGGGCCGTAATGCCGAAGCGGAAACGCAGCTGCGCCGCGCCCTGCGCCAGTACCCGGGCGATGCCAGCCTGCATGGGGCCCTGGGTTACGCGTTGATGCGCCAGGGCCGCCATGAAGACGCCCATGCGGCGTTCCGCGCGGCGAGCGCCAAGGAGCAGGACACCTACTGGATCAGCCAATGGAAGGACCTGGAGTCGTCCAGCCAGTATTGGGCCCTGCTGAAGAAAGCCGAGCGGGCCCTGGAGGTAAAAGACGTGCGCGGTGCGCGCGCACTTTACCAGCAGGCTCGCCAGCAACGGCCAAAGGATGAATACGCGTTGTTGGGCTTGGCAGATGTCTCGCTGGCCGAGGGCGATGTGGCGGCTGCCGAGCGGCAGTACCTGCAGGTACTGCGTATGGCGCCGGATAACGAAAGTGCCGTGCGTGGCTTGATGCGCGTTTACCAGGCGCAGTCGCCAGGCAAGGCGCAGGCATACCTGGACAGCCTGCCACCACGGCAGCAGGCGCAGTTCGCCAGCCTGCGACGCAGCCTGGAACTTGCGCGGCTGCGCCAGCAAGGGGACGAAGCCCTGCAGCGCGAGGACTGGTCGACGGCCAGCCACGTGCTGGGCCAGGCTTCGGCCCTGGCTCCCGATGAGCCTTGGCTGGTGTATCAGCTGGCCAACAGTTTGCGTCACCAAGGGCGCACTGGCGAGGCCGACGCGGCATTTGCCAGGCTGGTGCAGCACCAGCCACGTGATCCGGCAACGCGCTATGCCCACGGCCTGTTCCTGGAGTCCAGCGACCGTGATGCCTTGGCTCTGGACAGTCTGAGGGCGGTACCTCAGGCGACCTGGAGCGCGGACATGCACGCGCTGGAGCAGCGTGTTCAGCGGCGTATGACCCTGGCCTCTGCGCAGCAGTTGCAGGCACAAGGCCGCAGTGCCGAGGCGACAGCCTTGCTTGAAGCCGGCCTGGCGCGTGGTGAAGGTAGCCCGGACGACTTGATGCTGTTGGCTGACTGGGCAGCCGCGCGTGGTGAACATGGCAAGGCGCGCAGCTATTACCAGCGTGTGCTGGTCGCGCAGCCTGGGCGTCCTGATGCACGCCTTGGGGTGATGGAAAGCGCCGTGGCCGAAGGCAACCTGCAGCAGGCCCGGCACATGCTGGGCGTGAAGGTGCCACAATTTGCCGCTGATGACGGCAACGCCCAGCGGCGCCTGGCGGCGGTGTGGACCGCGCTGGGTGAACACGATCAGGCGGCCAGGCTGCTTGACCGGATTGCCGCGCAGCAGACGCGACCCGATCCGTTGTTGCGGCGCGACGCAGCCCGCCTGGTGGCGCAGGATGATCCTCAACGAGCACTGGACCTTTACGCGGCAGCGATGGCTGATGCGCAGTTGCTGGACCGTGCTGCCGTAGCGCCACGGGATGACCGTGCATTGACCCTGGCCAGCCGCGAGCGGGATGGCGACGACTGGCTGGTCCGCAGCCTGCGCAGTGATGTGGACGCCCTGTATCGCCAGCGCAATACCCATGTGACGCTGATGCATGACTACGGCTGGCGCGAGGATGACGGTACGCCCGGCACGTCGGAGCTGAGTACCCAGTCGACCTTGTTGCATGTCGACACTCCTTGGCAGGAGGGCACCGCGTTTGCGCGAGTAGAGCGCATTGGCATGGATGCGGGGTCGTTCGAGCCGAACGATCAGGGAAGCTACACCCCCGACTTCGGCAGCTGCCAGTTTGTTGGCCAGACCGCTGACGGCAAAACACTGCCCGCGTGCACGGGGGGATCGCAGACTGCAAACGGCAGCCTGTTGGCGTTGGGTTGGCAGGGCAGCCGCTGGGCGTTCGACCTGGGCACCACCCAGGGCTATGCAATCAACAACTGGCTGGGCGGCGCAACGGTCAACGGTGACCTCGGGCAGGTTGGCTGGTCGCTGACCGCCTCGCGCCGGCCGATGAGCAATTCATTGCTGTCGTTCGCCGGCGCACGTGACCGCCCGACGGGCGTGCGCTGGGGCGGGGTCACTGCCAATGGCGCCACGCTCGGCCTGAGCTGGGACCAAGGTGGCGACAACGGGGTGTGGGCCAGCCTGGGGCACCATTGGCTGTACGGCGAAAACGTAGCCGACAACCAGCGGACCCGGGCCATGGCCGGCTTTTACCACCGCGTGGTGGAAAAGGCCGACGAGCGTGTCCGTGTTGGCGTGACGCTGATGCACTGGCGCCATGACAAGGACCTGGGCGGCTACAGCCTGGGGCAGGGCGGTTACTACAGCCCGCAGCGCTACAGTTCGGTGGGCGTGCCGGTCAGTTATGCCTGGCGCAACTACGACTGGTCGCTGCTGCTGGAAGGTTCCGTCAGTTGGTCTCAGGCTCATAGTGGCAGTAGCCGCTTGTACCCGGACGCGCACATCAACCGCAAGGTACTGGCGAATTATGGCGTCGACTCCAACATCGATGCGATGACCGAAGCCAGCGACAGCAGCGGGTTGGGCTACCGCCTGCGCGGTCTGTTCGAACGGCGCCTGAGTGACCAGTGGGTACTGGGCGGCGGCTTCGACTGGCAGCACAGCGATGACTATGCGCCTAGCCATGGCATGCTTTACCTGCGCTACCTGTTCGAACCGTGGCGAGGCAACCTGGCCCTGCCGGTGACACCGCTGGAGCCTTACAGCGAGTGGCGGTGACGGCAATCGCTGCGTTGCAAGGGGCGCGCCTGCACGGGGGGATGCGGGCCAAGGGTTGACACCAGGCACGCCGCCCCACCATTATCCAGCCATACCTACGCAACGGGCTTGCCAGCATGTCCACATCCAACCACGCCATTTCCGCTTCGGGCTTCATCGCTCAGGCAGACGCGTGCGTTGCCGTTGCCAAGAAATCCAAGAAACAGCCGCTCATCTGACCGAGGCGCGCTGTCTCGTCAGGTGGGCTGACGAGACAGAAGGCGCCAGGTATCCCTGCCACCACTTCCACTCTTCGCCCTGCTGACGCTGACTTTCGGTCAACATCAGGAGTTTTTGCATGTCGAATTTCCGTGGTATCTGGATCGCCCTCGTCACGCCAATGCGCGCCAATGAAATCGACTTCCCAGGCCTGGAAAAGCTGGTGAAGAAGCTGCTCGAAGACGGTGTGGCCGGTTTTGTGGTGTGCGGTACCACGGGTGAGGCAGCGGCGTTGTCCAAGGCCGAGCAACTGGCAGTGCTGGATGCCGTGCTGGCCTGGGTGGAGCCTGGCAGGGTGGTGATGGGCCTGTCAGGTTACAACCTGCGTGAGTTGCTGGCCTTCCAGGCTGAAATCCAGCAACGTGACATTGGCGGACTGCTGGTTCCCGCACCTTGCTACATCCGCCCTTCGCAGGCTGGCATCGAAGCCTTCTTCGCCACCGTGGCCGATGCCGCCAGCGTGCCAGTGATCGTCTACGACATTCCCTACCGCACTGGCGTACGCATCGAACGTGAAACCCTGCGCCGTATCGTGCGCCATCCACGCATTGCAGCGGTGAAAGACTGTGGTGGTGACAGCGAGACGACCATGGCCCTGATCGAGGACGGCCACGCCCAGGTGCTGGCCGGTGAAGACCTGCAGATCTTCAATAACCTGTGCCTGGGTGGGGCAGGGGCCATTTCAGCCTCCGCACATGTGCGCGCCGACCTTTACGTACGCATGGTGCAGCAGATTGACAGCGGTGATTGGGCCGCCGCGCGTGGTACGTTCTACCAGTTGCTGCCCTGGATCAAAGTGGCCTTTGCCGAGCCCAACCCGGCCGTGGTCAAGGCGGCGTTGCAGCTGCAAAGCCTGATTGCAGACGAGCTGCGCGAGCCCATGCAGGCGTGCACGAATACCACCCGAGACAAGCTGCAAAGCGTGCTGTGTTCGCTCGGCGCCTGAAGCGGCAACGGTTGATGGCGGGTTGACAAGCCGCCACACCCTTGGTCGGTTCGGGGTCGGCGGGTGCCTCGCGAGCGGATTTCTGCCAGCTACGCGCTGAGACAGAGTATTGCCAGGGCCGCTTTGCGGCCCTGTCGCGACTCCAGGTTGCTCCTACGCTGGCTGGGTCGGCAGGCGCTTTTCCATCGGCTGATACACCAGCCCGGCAAACTCACCCACGTCGCCTGCCAGGGTGAAGCCGTAGCGTTGGTAGGCGGGTACAGAAGACAGTGATGCCTTTACCGTCACCACCTCAGCGCTGGCATGCTCCAGTGCTGCGTTCATCAACCGCTTGCCTATGCCCTGGCGTTGCAGGCCTGGTGCAATGAACAGCATCGCAATGTGACGGCCTTCCTTGAGCTCGATCAGCCCCGCGATAGCACCTTCGACAAAACAGGCCAGCATGAGGTTGTCACCTTGCATGCGCTCGGCAAACGCCTGGGGTGCCGACACCTGGGTAAAGGTCTCGATACCTTGCGCCGACAGCGTGGGCGCGACTGCCTGCATGAAGGCATCCATGCACAAGGCGCAGGCTTGGGGGAGGTCGTCAGGGGTGAGCGTGCGTACTGGCATGGTAATCGTCCTTGTCGGGTGTCCTTCTGTTGCCCACTTTAACCTGTTACGGGTTCAGAGGCCGATGCGGCATCAAGCTGCCTTGGCAGCGCCCGGCTTGCGTTCGCCAATCAGGATGTCTTCGAAGAATGCCCCGACAGGTTCGGTAGGGTGGCACAGTTGTATCTCCAGCACCCACACCACCTCGCTCGGGACAATCTCCACCTCGGCCAGCTTGTCCTGGCTATACAACACATGCGGGAAGTCGGCGATGCGATGCCCGGCCAAGTTGCGCTCCAGCTGCCAACCTTTGGCCTGGGCACTGCGCTCGGCGAAGTCATACAGTTCACGTCCGGTCAACCCGCGGCCCCAGGCCTGGCGGGTCTCGTCGAACACTTCATGCAGTGCCTTCACGCAGGCGTGGTGCAGGGCGTGCTGGCCAAACACGAAGGTATCGCCATAGTCACCTTCATAGCCATCCCAAACCGGGCCAACGTCGACAACGACGATGTCCGTGGTACGTAACACGCGTTGAAGGTCAATGCCTTGCCGTGGCGTACGCACGGTATCGTCACCAAAACGGATGTAGGTGGGGTGCCAGGTGTGTGAGGCGCCCATCGCCTGCAGGGTATGCGCGGCCATCTCCAGTGCCTGGGCGGTGGTCATGCCGACCTGCAGTTGGCTGGCAATGGCGGCCACGGCCCGTACCGACTGCTCGCGGGCAGCGAGCATGCCGTCCAGCGAATAACGCGGGCCGACCTTTTCCAGCTCAGGGTGCAGCGGGTTGGCAGAGGAAGCCTGCGTTGTCAGTGCGCCGCTGGCGACAAAGGCCTCGGCGACAAAGCGATGGGGCTTTACCCCTGCTGCAAGGCATTGTTCGCGGGCCTGGGTGATCATCGTGGCATTGCCACAGGCATAGACTTGGGCTTCGTGCCAGCGATGTGTCTGGCTGAGCGCCACCTGCTGTATACGTGCCTGGGCCGAGAGCACCGGTTGCCAGCGAAAGTGCGGGTGCACACGGCTGGACACGTCGAGAAATTCGCGGTCATAGAAATCCGCCGGCGAAGAGCCGCCCCAATACAGCGTGACGTCGGCATCGCCGGCCAAGGCTGTCAGCAACAGCGGCTTGATGCCGGCGTAACCTGTGCCGGTGGCGAAAAGGATCAGCGGGCGTTGATCATCGTGCTGCCAGGTACAGGCGCCCAGCGGGCCCTCGAGCTTTACCGTTGCACCTGCTTGCAGGGTGGGCAGCAAACCTTCAGTGAACAGGCCGCCGCTGACCTTGCGGATGTGAAACACCAGTTGCCCTTGTGCCTGGGCAGGCAGGTTGGCAATGGAGAAACAGCGGCTGTCGCCGTTGTCCAACTGAAACCGCATGTACTGGCCCGCCCGCACCTCCAGCGGCTGAGCAGGTTGCAACACCAGCTCGACGATATCTGCGCTCAGCGCGCGCTTGCCAACCACCTGTGCCTGGGTTTCCAGTGCGGGTGCGTCCAGTGACCAGCCGGGTATTTCCAGGCGCATGTCGCTGCAGGCGTGGCTCTGGCACAGCAACATCTCGTCGGCGGCCAAGGGGTAGGAAGGCGGCGGCGTGTCCGCATCCCGCTGCTTGTCCTGATGCTGCCCCGACACCACCTTGACCTTGCACGAGCCGCAGGCGCCGCGGCGGCAGGAGAAGGGTACCGGCAGGCCGCTGGCGAGCATGGCGTCGAGCAGCAGCTCCTGGCTGGCTTCGAAGGTTTTGCCCGAGGGCGAAATTTCAATGACGTGGCGGCTTTGCATGAGCACCTCGGGGCATATGGAGGTTCGATTGTTGCTATAGTCCAGGACCAGCAGAACCTCCAGTTTTGGATATTTCATATGGTCCAGCTTCGTAAATGGCAGCCACTGCTCAAACTCGATGGGGCACAAGCTTCGTACCGGCAGATCGTCGAAGGGTTGGTGGCCGCAATCAGCGAGGGTCGCCTGCGCCCTGGCACGCCGTTGCCGGGCACGCGGGAGATGGCGCAACTGCTGAACGTCAATCGCAAGACCGTGATCCTTGCTTATGAGGAAGCCGAAACCAAAGGCTGGCTGCAAAGCGTGCAACGCCGGGGCACCTTTGTCAGCCAGCAGCTGGCGCCTGGCACAGCGGCCGTTTGCGGTGCCGTGCGGCCTTTTGCCCTGGCGCTGCCAGAGGAACCTGCCGTTGCCTACTTCAAGGCGAACGAACAGGCTGTAGCCCAACAAGGCCGGCCAGGGGCCTTGTTCTTCGACAACGGCGCCTGTGACCACCGCCTGCTACCGCAGGCTGTACTGCACCGCTATTACCGCAATGCCTTGCGCAGCAGCTTCAGCAGCAATAGCGTGCGCCACGGCAGCGAGTGCAGCAGCCGCTACCTGCGCAGCGCCCTGGCCGACATGCTGCGGCACAATCGCAGCCTGAACGTTGGCGCCGAGCATATCTGCCTGACCCAGGGGGTGCAGATGTCGCTGTCCCTGGTGGCCAGTGTGTTGCTCAAGCCGGGTGACGTTGTGCTGGTCGAGCGCCTGAGTTACCCCCCTGCCTGGGAGATCTTCCGTCAGCTGGGTGCCCGCCTGGTGACCGTGGAGCTGGACCATGAGGGCTGCCGGGTCGATCAGCTAGATGCCCTGTGCCGGCAGCACAAGGTGCGGATGATGTACATAACACCCCATCACCAGTTCCCGACCACGGTCAGCCTGCCAGCCGGGCGCAGGCAACAGTTGCTGGAGCTGGCGCGCCAGCATGCCTTTTGCGTGGTCGAAGAAGATTACGACTACGAATACCACTTTGCCGGGCGGCCTTATCTGCCGTTGGCCAGCGACCGCCAGCAGCGGCACGTGATTTACATTGGCTCACTGTCCAAGCCTTTGGGCAGCACGTTCCGTTGCAGCTATATCGTGGCACCGGAGGAAGTGACAACCGTGCTGGAACGCAGGGCGATGCTGACCCTGGGGCAGGGCGATGCAGTCATGCAGCAGATGTTGGCGGACCTGATCAATGATGGCGAACTGAAGAAGCACCTGCGCCGGGTCAACCGCGAGTACCGGCGCCGGCGCGAGACCCTGTTGGGGTGTTTGCGCGATGCGTTCGGCGAACAGATCAGCGTGCAGGCGCCAGAAGGTGGCCTGGCGCTGTGGGTGAGGTTTGCCGATGAGATCAACGTGGATCAGTTGGTCGACAAAGCGCTGGAACGGGACCTGGTGGTGCGCAGTGGGCGACAGTTTTCACCGTTTGGCCATGCCGAGAATGCCTTGCGCCTGGGGTTTGCTTCGCTGGATGCGGATGAGATCCGGCAGGCGACCCAACGCCTGGCAGACGCCGCGAAAGCGATTGGCAAGGCGCGGTGGCTGTAGGCACGGCCTTCTGTCGCGACAGGGGATGGCACGGGCTTCGCCCGTGTTCGCGGGCAAGCCCGCTCCCACAGTGATCGCGCTGGCCTCAGGACTTGTGCAAGAGGGTTCCGCCCCCAAGGGTCGCGAAGCCTCTGGGTCTCAACGCATTCCGTTCGGTTACCGCACATAACCGCATCACGGCGCCTCAAGCCTGCGCCAGCACCTCCGATAGCAGCACACCCACCCTCGAATCTTCGATCAGAAGTGGTGCCAACAAGGAGTACTGCCCGCATGCTTGCCAACCTGAAAATTCGCACCGGAATGTTCTGGGTGTTGTCGCTGTTCAGCCTGACCCTGCTGTTTTCGACGGCCAGTGCCTGGTGGGCTGCCGTGGGTAGCGACCAGCAGATCACTGAACTGGACCAGACTGCGCACCAGTCGGACCGGTTGAACAATGCGTTGCTGATGGCGATTCGCTCCAGCGCCAACGTGTCTTCGGGCTTTATCGAGCAGTTGGGTGGCCATGACGAGAGTGCAGGCAAGCGCATGGCGCTGTCGGTGGAGCTGAACAACAAGAGCCAGACGCTGGTCGACGAATTTGTCGAAAACGCCCGTGAACCCGCTCTTCGCGTGCTGGCAACCGAGCTGCAGGCTACCTTTGCCGAATACGCCAAGGCGGTGGCGGGGCAGCGTGAAGCGACCCGCCAGCGTTCGCTGGAGCAGTACTTCAAGGTCAACAGCGATGCCGGTAATGCCATGGGGCGTTTGCAAACCCTGCGCCAGCAGCTGGTGACCACACTGAGCGAACGTGGCCAGCAAATCATGCTCGAGTCCGACCGGCGTCTGGCCCGGGCGCAATTGCTGAGCCTGTGCCTGCTGGGCATGACCGTGGTGCTGGCGGTGCTGTGCTGGGCGTTCATTGCCCAGCGTGTGTTGCACCCCCTGCGTGAAGCCGGTGGGCATTTCCGGCGCATTGCCAGTGGCGACCTGAGTGTGCCGGTGCAAGGGCAGGGTAACAACGAAATCGGCCAACTGTTCCATGAGCTCCAGCGCATGCAGCAGAGCCAGCGCGACACCCTTGGGCAGATCAACAACTGTGCCCGGCAGCTGGACGCCGCCGCCACGGCGTTGAACGCGGTCACCGAGGAAAGCGCCAACAACCTGCGTCAGCAGGGGCAGGAGCTGGAGCAGGCCGCCACCGCCGTGACCGAAATGACCACGGCAGTGGAGGAGGTGGCGCGCAACGCGATCACCACCTCGCAAACCACCAGTGAATCCAACCAGCTGGCCGCGCAAAGCCGCCGGCAAGTCAGCGAAAATATCGACGGCACCGAAGCCATGACCCGCGAAATCCAGACCAGCAGTGCGCACCTGCAGCAGTTGGTGGGGCAGGTGCGGGACATCGGCAAGGTGCTGGAAGTGATCCGCTCGGTGTCCGAGCAGACCAACCTGCTGGCGCTCAATGCTGCCATCGAGGCGGCCCGTGCCGGTGAGGCCGGGCGCGGCTTTGCGGTGGTGGCGGATGAGGTGCGCACACTGGCCTACCGCACGCAACAATCGACCCAGGAAATCGAGCAGATGATCGGCAGCGTGCAGGCGGGGACCGAAGCTGCGGTGGCATCCATGCAGGCCAGCACCAACCGCGCCCAGTCGACACTGGACGTGACCCTGGCCTCGGGGCAAGTGCTGGAGGGCATCTACAGTGCGATCGGCGAAATCAACGAGCGCAATCTGGTCATTGCCAGTGCGGCCGAAGAGCAGGCTCAGGTGGCGCGGGAAGTAGACCGCAACTTGCTGAACATCCGCGAACTGTCCAACCATTCCGCGGCGG
Source organism: Pseudomonas sp. CIP-10 (assembly GCF_020911845.1). Classification (NCBI taxonomy): domain Bacteria; kingdom Pseudomonadati; phylum Pseudomonadota; class Gammaproteobacteria; order Pseudomonadales; family Pseudomonadaceae; genus Pseudomonas; species Pseudomonas sp. CIP-10. The sequence goes on from NZ_CP087160.1 coordinate 2,439,571, forward strand.
GTGCGCAGCAGACCAGCGAGGCGAGCAAGGCGTTGTCGGGGCTGGTGGGGGAGATGACGGCGTTGGTGGGGCGGTTCAAGGTTTGAGGCGCTGCGCCTGCGTGGAACATTAAGATAAGGTTAAACTTATTTAAAGTTCCCCTTGCGGGTTGACTTCGATACTACGCTTGAATAAAGTTCGACCGCCCCGAGCGCGGGGCCTTTTTTCCCTTCACTGAAGAATTCAATGGACACAGTATCTCGTCGCTGCCTGACCTTTGCCAAATGGCCGGGTCAGGCACTTGAACCGGAACACCGGTCCCGACACCCTGGTCGGGCAAGCCGCGCCAGAGCCTGATGCTCCGCCGTGACTTGCCGCCGCCGGTGTTGGCCGGTTGGAGGCAAGCTCATGAACCTCACGTCATTCGTTTCACATCGCCAGCCTGCGTGCCTTGCACCGCGGCAGGCCCGCGCCTGGCCGCGGCGTCTGCACGGCTACCTTGACCACCACCAGCACCCCCCAAGTAGTTGCGGGGTGCTGGTGCGTGTTCATGCACGCTTGAGCCCCCGCACTTCTCACTGAATAAAAGATATTGAACGGTATCTTTGTGCTCGAACTTTTTACCTTAAAAGTTCGCGGGATAACTATTGCCCTGTGTTTATGAAAAGGAATCAAACCATGGATTGCGCGAGTAGAAAGTTCGCTGCCGATACAACTTCCGACTCTCGGCAGCGGACAGACAACTGTCGGAAAGAACCAGCATTATTCAGCGACCCGACATGCCTTCGTTCACCGCCTGAGTGAAACGTCTGTGTGTCGTGCCGCCGCAGCGGCAGGAGCACAGCAACATGACTGTCAAACACCGTAACACCTCATCGGCCAAGGCCGAACGCGAAACCCGCCTGTCCACCCGCGCCGCCCGTGAAGCGCGCAATGGACTGGCGGTCACCCTCGCCAACCTCGATGCCAGCGAACAGGGCCTGACCGAGCACGAAGCCGCCAAGCGCCTGGCGCGCGATGGGGCCAACCAGGTTGCCCACGACCCGCAACCCCACGCCCTGGTGCAGCTGCTCAAGGCCCTGAACAACCCGTTCATCTATGTACTGCTGACCCTGGCCGGGATCAGCTTCGTCACCGACTACTGGCTGCCGGTCAGTGCAGGCGAAGCAGACGATGCCGACCTGACCAAGGTCATCATCATCATGACCATGGTCAGCCTCAGCAGCCTGCTGCGCTTCTGGCAGGAGTACCGCTCGAACAAGGCTGCCGACGCGCTCAAGGCAATGGTGCGCAGTACTGCCACGGTGTTGCGCCGCGAGCAGATCGGGCAAGCCCCGCGCCTGCGCGAAGTGCCCATGGACGAACTGGTGGCCGGCGACATCGTGCAGCTTTCTGCAGGTGACATGATTCCCGCCGATATCCGCCTGCTCGAAGCGCGTGACCTGTTTATCAGCCAGGCCGTGCTCACCGGCGAGGCGTTGCCGGTCGAAAAGTACGACACCTTGGGTAATGTCGCGCAGAAGTCCGCCGCCGAGCATGGCGTACATCAGGACAACCTGCTCGAGTTGCCGAACATCTGCTTCATGGGGACCAATGTGGTCAGTGGCCGCGCCCGCGCCGTGGTGGTCGCCACCGGCCGACGCACCTATTTTGGCTCGCTGGCCAAGGCCATTGCCGGTTCGCGCAGCCAGACCGCTTTTGACCGCGGCGTGAACAGCGTCAGCAGCCTGCTGATCCGCTTCATGCTGGTGATGGTGCCGGTGGTGTTCATGATCAACGGTGTGGTGAAAGGCGACTGGGGTGATGCCTTCCTCTTCGCGCTTGCCGTGGCAGTGGGCCTGACCCCGGAAATGCTGCCGATGATCGTCAGCGCCAACCTGGCCAAGGGCGCCGTGGCCATGGCCCGGCGCAAGGTGGTGGTCAAACGCCTGAACGCCATCCAGAACCTGGGCTCCATGGACGTGCTGTGCACCGACAAGACCGGCACGCTCACCCAGGATCGGATCATCCTCGAGCACTCTGTGCGCTTCGACGGCCAAACCGACAAGCGCATCCTTGAGCTGGCCTGGCTCAACAGCCATCACCAAAGCGGCATCCGCAACCTGATGGACCAGGCCGTGCTGCATTTCGCCGGCCAGGACCGCCAGTTCCAGGCGCCTTACGCCTACGCAAAGGTCGACGAACTGCCGTTCGACTTCATCCGCCGCCGCCTGTCAGTGGTGGTGAAGAATGCCTTGGGCGATCACCTGCTGGTAAGCAAAGGGGCGGTCGAGGAAATGCTCGCCATCGCCACCCATGTGCAGGAAGGCGACAAGGTGGTTGCCCTCGATCCGTGCCGCCGCCAGCAGCTTCTGGCCAGTGTCGATGCCTTCAACCAGGACGGCTTCCGCGTGCTGGTGGTTGCCACCCGGGAGATCCCGGCGGCCGAAGGCAAGGCGCAGTATCACACCGAAGATGAGCGCGATCTGGTCATCCAGGGCTTGCTGACCTTCCTCGACCCGCCCAAGGAAACGGCCGGCCCGGCCATCGCCGCCTTGCGCGACATGGGCGTGCAGGTAAAGGTACTGACCGGCGACAACCCGGTGGTCACGTCCAAGGTCTGCCGTGAAGTGGGCCTGGCGCCAGGCCAGCCCTTGCTCGGCCAGGACATCGAGGGCATGGACGACACCACCCTGACGCTTCAGGTGGAGGAGCGCACCGTCTTCGCCAAGCTCACCCCGCTGCAGAAATCACGGGTGCTCAAGGCCCTGCAGGCCAATGGTCACACCGTGGGCTTCCTTGGCGACGGCATCAACGATGCCGCCGCCCTGCGCGATGCTGACGTCGGTATCTCGGTGGACAGCGGCACCGACATTGCCAAGGAATCGGCCGATATCATTTTGCTGGAAAAGAGCCTGATGGTGCTCGAGGAGGGCGTGCTCAAAGGCCGCGAAACCTTCGGCAACATCATGAAGTACCTGTGCATGACTACCAGTTCCAATTTCGGCAACGTGTTCTCGGTCCTGGTGGCCAGTGCGTTCATTCCGTTCCTGCCCATGCTGGCGATCCACTTGTTGCTGCAGAACCTGATGTATGACTTTTCCCAGCTGTCGCTGCCCTGGGACCGCATGGACAAGGCGTTCCTCAGCAAGCCACGCAAATGGGATGCCCGCAACATCGGCCGCTTCATGTTGTGGATAGGTCCTACGTCGTCGATTTTCGACATCACCACGTTCGCCCTGATGTGGTACGTGTTCGCCGCCAACAGCGTCGAAATGCAGGCGCTGTTCCAGTCTGGCTGGTTCATCGAGGGCTTGCTGTCACAGACGCTGGTAGTGCACATGCTGCGCACTCGCAAGGTACCGTTCTTCCAGAGCACCGCTGCATTGCCGGTGGTATTGGCAACGGGGCTGGTCATGGCATTGGGTATCTACATCCCGTTCTCCCCGGTGGGCGCGATGGTTGGCCTGGTGCCGCTGCCGTGGGAGTACTTCCCTTGGCTGGCCGCCACCCTGCTGGGCTACTGCGTGGTCGCCCAGGCCATGAAGACCCTCTATATCCGCCGTTTCGGCCAGTGGTTCTGAGCGATGCAAGGAGAGCAGACCATGCGGGTACTGATTTGTGCAGGACGCAACTACGCCGACACCCGACGCTGCCGCCAGGCCTTGGACGACGTCCAGCGCCAGCGGCCGATCCGGGTGTTGATCCACGGTGGCAGCCAGTCCATTGGAGGGGAAATCGAAAGCTGGGCGCGCGAGCATGGCGCCGATCTGGTGCGTTACCCGCCAAACTGGCAGCTGTACGGCAAGCAGGCCGAACGCTTGCGCAACCTGTTCATGCTCAATGACAGCCGCCCTGACCTGTTGCTTGCCTTGCCCGGTGGCGATGACACCGAGGAGCTGCTGGCCAGGGCCCGTGGCGCCGAGGTTCAGGTGATGTGCGCCAGGCAACCACGCCAGCCCGAGCGGGGCGATTGCAGCTAATGCAAACGCCTGGGGCCGTACGGTACCTGCGGGCTTGCCCGCGAAGCAGGCGCCTCGGTTTCACGGCCTCAAGCTTTGCGCAGCCGCCCTGGGCGGCTGCTTAACCTGGCTGTGCCGCCAGATCGTTACTGACGTTGCGCCCCAGCACCAGCACGGTGACAAAGCCACAGCCCACCAGCGCCGTGGCCAGGCTCAGCAGTACCGCAGTGCCCATATGGTCTACGACTTGCCCGCCGAAGAACGAGCCCACGGCAATGATCACCTGGAACAGGGCCACGAACAGCGGCATGCCACGTTCGACATCCTTGGGCGCCACGACAAACATCCAGATATTGGCACAGGCCGGGAACGCACCGAAGGCAAAGCCCCACAGCGCGATCAGCATGGCGGCGCCCGTCATGCCGGTGGCGAAGTGCGGGAACAGGGCGGTGCTGACTGCGATCATGAGCGCGACCAGCATCAGGGTATGCCGCACGCTGCGGTTGGCCGCAAAGCCGGCGAAGATGTTGCCCATGAAGCCGGCCACGCCATACAGCAGCAACAATGAACCGATCGTAGGCCCGTCAAAGCCGGCATTCTGTTTGAAGAACGGTGCGACATAGGTGTACGCAGCAAAGTGCGCCAGGCCGATCAGCAACACGGCGATCAGACCGACCCGTGCTTGCGGGTTGATGAACAACGCCGGCAGGTCGCGGATGCGGATGGCCTTTTCCGGCATCAGCCGCGGCAGCAGGAACACCTGTGCCAGCAGCACCGGTACGCCTACCAGTGCAGTGACCAGGAACGTCATGCGCCAGCCCATCAGGCCACTCAGCCAGGTGCCGACAGGCACGCCCACTACCGTCGCCAGGGTTACGCCCGCCATGATGATGGAGTTGGCTTTGGCTACGCCCATCCCGTCAGGTGCCAGGCGGCCGCTGAGGGCGATGGCTGTCGCCCAGAAGCCGCCGATACTGATACCCAGTAGCACACGGCCGACCAACAGCAAGTTGAAGTCGCCGGCGTAGGCCACGATTGCGTTGGCGATGATCATGATCAGCGTCAGGCCGATCAGCAGGTAGCGCCGGTCCAGCGCGCCGACGCCTACGGAAATCAACGGGGCGGCTAACGCAGCCATGATCCCTGGCAGGGTCACCATCAGGCCGGCAAGGCCTGCACTGATGCCAAGGTCGCTGGCCACATCGTTCAGCACCCCCACCGGGAGGAACTCACTGGTGACCAGGGCGAAAGCACCCACGGCTACCGAGAGGATTGCCAGCCATTGCTGGGTCACGCTTTGTTGGCTGTGTTCGGGAAGGCCGCGAGGGGCCTGGCTGTTGCTTGGCATGGGTTAGGTTCCATGAGGGATCTCGCCTGTAGCAGGCGCAGGAGCGGGGGGATTTGCAGGGGATTGTAGAGGCGGCCTTGCCTGGCCGACAGGCAGGCCGCTCGATAGTAATCATCAGTGCAATCGATGAAACGTCTTGTGGAGAGCGCGCTGTCAGCGACTACGCCCTACCGGTACCGCACCGGTGCAGGCCATGGCAATTTGCAGCCTGCAGCGTCAGCTTCTCTTTCCTGCGTCGTATACCGGGGTGCCCAGCGAGTGATCGAACGCACCGTACGGGCGTCGCCGTCGGCTACTTTTGCTGTTGCTCACCCTCCACCCACTGCTGGTAGGTGATGCGGCTGATGTGCTCAGTACGATAGTCGTCGAGAAAGCGGTTGTGCTTGTTTTCTTCGGTGTGATGATGACGGAAGCCACACTTCGCCTGGGCAGCCTGTGACTGGCTGTTGTCAGTGTAGTAGCCACACCACAGTGCCTGCAGTTTCAGGGTTTCGAAGGCGTGGCGCATGACTTCCCGCACAGCCTCCGGAACCAGGCCTTTGCCCCAGTAGGGAACCCCGATCCAGTAGGAAATTTCACCTTCCTGTTCACTGATCTCGAAGTTGCTGTTACTGCCAGTCAGCAGGCCGACACAGCCTACGGCACGTTGATTCTGCTTGAGTTCAAGGGCGTACACTTCGGGGTGGTTGAACACTTCGCGAATGACCTCGCGGCTGTGCTCCACACTGGTGTGCACAGGCCAGCCCGCAACGGGGCCGACGCGCTCGTCCTTGGCATATTCGTACAAATCAGCAGCGTCGCTCTCCAGCCAAGGGCGAAGCAGCAAACGTTCGGTTTCCAATTTCATGTCCTGTACTCGTGTCTGGTCCGTGGGCCAGCGTATGGCCGACTGGCCACGCGGTAAACGTCACTACCTTGGCATTATCGGTACTTTTCGAAACTGCACGGGTGCTTGATGTTAGGCTGTTGGCTCTATCTGGCGGTGGTACCGAGTGCGATGCATCACATTCCGAAACTTTACGCGGCTGGTGATCCGATCCAGACAGGTGAAAGCACGCTTGCCGATGGGCAGGGGGCGCCACTGTCATTCGGTCATGCCTATCTGACACTGCTTGTGTGCCTGTCCGGGGCTGCCCGTTTCACGCTGAACTTCAAAGAACATGCTGTCAGGCGCGCAGATGTGCTGGTGCTGGCCGAAGACACCATAGCCTTGCTCAAGTGTCGCTCACGATGCTTCAAGGTGTTTTTCTGCCTGATACCACAAGCACTTGCTGCCGAGGTCGCCTACCCACTGCCCAATTCATTGTTCGTCTTTCTGCACGACCATCCGCACTGTGTACTTGCCGAAAGCGAGAGGCCGCTGCTGGAAGGGTGGATGGGGCAGATGCGCGATATTGTGCGGTGCTGTGCCACTTATCAGCACATCATGCTGCGCAACCAGCTACAGAACCTTTTCCTGAAGATTGCCGAGCAGCTTCCCGTGTTACCGACAGCAGGCAGGGCGTTCAGCCGCAAGGAAGCGCTGAGTTGGCGATTCTGGGAGCTGGTAGGCAAACACAGCACCCGGCAGCGCGAGGTTAAGTTCTATGCCGACGCGCTTAACATCACCCCGTTCTATCTGTCGCAACTGACAAAGGTGTATTTCAATGCCAGCCCGAAAGGTTTGATCGATCGGCAGGTGACCCTGGAAATCAAGGCACTGCTTTCCTACAGTAATCACGCTGTCGGGCAAATTGCCGATGCGCTCAATTTTGCCGACGCGTCTTACCTGTGCCGCTATTTCAAACGTCAGACCGGTTTTTCGCTTTCCAGCTACCGCAGGCAGGCGCAGAACGTGCAAGGGCAGGGCTGACGCTTGCACAGCGGCGCCTGCCGAGGGCGCTTAGCAGCGTGCTCGGCAGGCACGGTATGCTATGGCGAGACCAGCACATCACACTGCGATTCGTTCAGTACATGCTTGGTGACGCTGCCCACCAGCAGTTCCTCCAGCGCGCTTGCCCCCTGCTTGCCGACCACGATCAGGTCGCACTCCAGCTCCTGTTCCTGCTCGGCAATGCGCCAGCCAGGGTCGCCGTGCACGAGGATCTGCCGTGCATCGGCCAGGCCGGCAGCCTCACTCAGCGCCGCGAGCTGTACTTGTGCATCCTTGCGGATGACATTGCGGTAGTGGGTGAGGGTGTCGTGGTCGAGATGGGCGAAGCGCACGCTGGCTTCGAACGGGGCTTCGTACACATGCAGCAGAATGATCTCTGCTTGCGGGGCAATGGCCTTGGCCAATTCTAGGGTGCGCAGTGAAACGGACGAAAAGTCGACTGGCACCAGCACGGTGCGGTAGGCATCACGAGGGGCCGGCTTGACCACCAGCAAAGGGCAGGGCATGCGGTTGAGCAGTTTCTGCACGGTCGAACCCAGCAGCAGGCGCCGCGCCACGCTCTGGCCCCTGGCCCCACACACCAGCAGGTCGCTGTGCTTGTCCTGCACCACCCGGTTGATCTCCGTGATCACCGAGCCGCTGGCGACCTGCACGCCAGCGGAGATACCGTAACGCTGGAACAGCAGTGCTGCCAGTGCGTGGGTTTTCTCGCCTGCGCAATCCAGTACGCGTTTCAACAGATCGTCATCAGGCGTCACCAACTGTTTGAGGCGCTCGAAGGGTGCCGGGTTGGCAACGTAGAGCAGGTCCAGCGAGGCCTGTTGCGCATCGCTCAGGTAGGCAGCGCGCTCAGCGGCGTTGCGGGCATGTGGGGAAAGGTCGGTGGCAACCAGTATGTGTTTCATCGGGTTCATGTGGGGCTCCTTGGCCAAGGCCGCGCACAGCGATCAAGCGGTAAACCTTGAGCACTGTGCGCCTGGCGGTGCTTGAGTCATTCCTTGCGTGCAGCCATCGTCGCGCGAACCCGGCGCGAGGGCTTGATCTGGGTCAATGGCGTGTAGGTGTAGCGGCAGGTCATGCCGGCAACAGCACGCGCAGCAACCCCGTCACGACAATGGCAAATACCACCACCGGCAACAGGGAAAACCGCGCAGCGGCGTACACGGTAAGCCCCAGAGCAATCAGGTCGGCCGGGTGCCCGGAAACGAACTTGGGCGCGATCACGGCAATCAGCACGCAGCCGGGCGCGGCGTTCAGCACCTGGGTCAGTTGCGGGCCCAGGGTGCGGTTGCGCAGCAGTAAAAAACCCAGTGCACGGGTCAGGTAGGTGACCACGGCCATGCCAACGATGGTGACCAGCGTAGCAACGTCAATCATGGCTTGGCCCACAAATAGGCGGTCACCAGGCCGGCTACAGTGCCCGCGAGCACGTACCAGCCACCGGGGATCAGCAGGTAGAACAGCGCTGCGGTGAACAGGCTGAACAACCATGGCAGGGCAGCGTGTACACCTTTCCACAGGCCTTTGAGCAGTACCAGAAAGACCGCGGCGAAGGCCATGTCGAAGCCATAGCTGCGCAGGTCCCCGAGCAATGGCCCGATCTGTGTGCCAAGGCTGGTGAAGGTGACCCAGGTGATCCAAAGGGATAGCGACACGCCCATGAAATAGCACAGGCTGAAGCCACCACGCTGGCGTGCATCGGCCAGGCCCATGGCCCAACTCTCGTCACACATGAAGAACAGCGCTCCTAATGCCTTGGGTAACGGCAGGTGGCTCAAGCAAGGCGCCAGCGTCGCGCCCATCAGCAGGTGGCGGCTGTTGATCAGCAGGGTCATGGCAACAATCACAAGGATTGCTGGCGGTGAGGTCCACAGCTCGATTGCGGCCAACTCCGACCCGCCACCGAAGTTGAGGCCAGTCATCAGTGCCACTGCGCCGGCTGTCAATTGCTGCTGGGAAGCTTGCGCACCGAGTACCAGGGCAAAGGGGATGAACCCAAGCAATACCGGCAGGGCGGCAACGGCGCCACGGCGCAGTTCGGTGTGCGGCGTGGTGGCGGGTGGGTCGTTCAGTACAGGTTCAAGGGCATTCATGGTCACCTCCAATGGAGGCAAATTATTCCAATTAACGACTGAAATTGGCTTGCGCAGTTGCGCTGATGGGCAGAGCATTTGGCATTTGCTACCGACAATGTCGAAAAATAGGTTTTTCAATGCCAATCAAGCTAGATGCCATCGACCGCCGTATCCTCCGGGCGCTGCAGCGCGACGGCAGGTTGCAGAACCAGGAGCTGGCCAAACAGGTTGGCTTGTCTGCCTCGCCGTGCCTGCGCCGGGTACGCCTGTTGGAGGAGGCCGGGGTGATCCAGCGTTATGTGGCGCTGCTGGACCCGGCCAAGGTCTCGCTGGGCCTGACCCTGTTCGTAAGGGTGTGGCTCAAGCGTCAGGACCAGGAAACCACGGACGCATTTGTCGAGGCTGTGCGCCAGTTGCCCGAAGTGGTGGAGTGCCATGTGATGGCGGGCGATTGTGATTTGATGCTACGGGTGGTGGCAGCAGACCTGGAGGCCTATCGACGCTTCCAGGTGGCGCACCTGACCAGCCTGAGCGTGGTCCAGAACGTGAAGACCGAAGTCCCGATGGAAAAAATCAAGCTGACCACCGAACTGCCGGTGTAGCTGCAAGGCTGATGACTCAGAGCTGCCTCATCACCGTCTTGGCCCTTAGCCTTTCGGCCTGGACTTCCCAGTGGCTTCTGCCAGGAAACCGCACTCACTGTCGCAGCGCTGTCGGCCCTGCAACAGCAGCAGTTCGGTGAGCGTGTCCATGGCCGGTGTTGCCTGGCTGCCTTTACGGGTTACCAACTCGTAGGGGTCGCTGACCGAGGCCATGCTCAAGGGCAGTATGCTGACCTGTTGATTCATTGCACATTGCTGGGCCACGTCGATCGACACCAGCGCAACGAAGTCAGGACGGTTTTGCAACAGCGACAAGGTCGCCAGGATCGAAGTGGTTTCAACCAGGTGCAGCGGGAAGCGCAGCCCGGCATCGTGAAATTCGCGCTCCAGTTGCACGCGCATGGGCATGTTGGCCCGGTAGACGATCCAGCGGCTCTCGGCCAGGTCGGCAAGGCTCAGGCTTGGCGCATGCTTGAGCGGGTGGTCGATGTTGGCGATGACCGCCAGTGTCTCATCCTGGACAAAGGTGCTGGCGAACAGCTGCGGCGTATTGCTGACACTGGTGCGGCACAGGGCGATGTCCAGGCGGCCGCTCTCGATCTGCGTCAGCAGCGACTGGCTAGTGTCTTCGATGATTTCGAACGACATCTGTGGCTGGATGCTGGCCAGCTGTGACACCGCCTTCATCAGCAACGGCACCGCGCCCATGATCGCCCCCACAGCCAGCCGGCCGCCGACCCCACGCAGGATCGCATCCAGATCGTGCCGCAGGTTGGCGATATCGGTCTGCAACAGGCGTGCGTAGCGGATGGCGCAGTGCCCGGCGGCCGTGGGCTCCAGGCCTCGGTTGGTGCGGTTGAACAGCACAGTGCCGAAGGTGGTTTCGATTTCCTGCAAGGCCTTGCTGGCACCAGGCTGGGTAAGCCCGACGCTGCTTGCTGCACCGAGCAGCGAGCGGTGCTCGTCCAACTCGATCAACAAGCGCAGGTGGCGGGCGTGCAGGCGGGACATGATCGAATTGAGCGATGGGGTCATCTGGTATTCGTCCTGGTTATACCGATATGGATTGTTCTCAATACCATGGCCAGCCGCGCATTCCTATACTGGCGCTGCACAGTGTCGCATCCAGTGCGGCTGAAACGCCCAGAACAATAAAGCCAGGAGCCTGCCAAGCCTTATGTCCCTGATCAACTACATCACCCAGATCCAATTCGATATCGGTGCCATTGCCTGCCTGCCCGCCGAATGTGAGCGCATTGGTATAACCAGGCCTTTGATCGTGACCGACCGTGGCGTGCGTGCCGCCGGTATCGTCGATACGGCGTTGAACACCTTCGGCAGCACCACCGCACAACTGCCGATCTACGACGGTACGCCACCCAATCCCAACGAGCATGCCGTGCGTGAGGCCGTGGCCATGTTCAAGGCATATGGCTGTGATGGCATCATCGCCATTGGCGGTGGCTCGGCAATCGACCTGGCCAAGGGGGTGGCTGTGTGTGCCCGGCACGACGGCCCGTTGAAGGGCTTTGCGGTGATCGAGGGCGGCCTGGCCCGGATCACCCCGGCAACTGCGCCGGTGATTGCGGTGCCGACCACGGCCGGCACGGGGAGCGAGGTCGGGCGCGGTGCCATCCTGATACTCGATGACGGGCGCAAGGTGGGGGTGATCTCGCCCCATGTGGTGCCCAAGGCCGCCATCTGTGACCCGGCATTGACCCTCGGGCTGCCGGCACAACTCACGGCTGCCACCGGCATGGACGCGATTGCCCACTGCCTGGAAACCTTCATGGCACCTGCCTTCAACCCGCCTGCCGACGGCATTGCCCTGGATGGCCTGTGGCGGGCCTGGCGCTTCATCGAACGAGCCACCCGCGCGCCGGGCAACCTGGACGGGCGCATCAACATGATGAGCGCATCGCTGCAAGGTGCGCTGGCCTTCCAGAAAGGCCTGGGCTGCGTGCACAGCCTTAGCCACGCGCTGGGCGGGATCAACCCGCGCCTGCACCACGGCACCCTCAATGCGATCTTCCTGCCTGCCGTCATCCGCTTCAACCGCACGGCCGAAACGGTGGTGAGTGAACACAAGATGCAACGCATCGCCCAGGCGATGGGGCTGGCCGATGACAGCCAGATCGAAGATGCCATTCGCCACATGACCCGTACGCTGGGCCTGCCGACCGGCCTTGGCGAACTGGATGTCAACCCGGACCTGTTCCCACGCATCGTCCAGGGCGCGTTGGCCGATCACAGCCACCGCACCAACCCACGTGAGGCATCTGCCGAGGACTACCAGTGGCTGCTTGAAGCGTCCATGTAAGCCGTTACCTGCTGTTCAACCAATAACAACAAAAGTGAACGCCCATGAATACCAAATATGCGCAACCCGGGCTTGCCCGCGAACCTGAAGCGGTCGCCAGCTCGAACCCGTTCAGAAAGTACCAGGTCATCACCGTCAGCCTGTTGCTGGTGATCGGCATCATCAACTACGTCGACCGCAGTGCATTGTCGATTGCCAATACGTCCATCCAGCGCGACATGGGCATCACGCCGTCACAGATGGGCATTCTGCTGTCGGCGTTTTCCCTGGCGTATGCCTTTTCGCAACTGCCCTTGGGCATGATCATCGACCGCCTGGGCAGCAAGATTTCGCTGGGGGCGGCCCTGCTGGGCTGGTCGGTGGCACAGACGGCTTCTGGCCTGATCAACAGTTTTTCTGCATTCATCGGGCTCAGGGTGGTGCTGGGGATTGGCGAGGCGCCGATGTTCCCGTCGGCGGCCAAGGCGCTGGCGGAGTGGTTCGAGGCCGAGAAGCGGGGGACGCCGACCGGCATCGTGCTGTCATCGACCTGCATCGGGCCGTGTCTGGCGCCGCCGTTGCTGACGCTGCTGATGGTCACCTGGGGCTGGCGCGGCATGTTCATCGTCACCGGAGTGTTCGGCATTCTGGTTGCCGCCTGCTGGTTCGCCTTCTACAAAAGCAAGGCGCGGTACCTGGCTGAACTGCCTGCCGAGGCGCGTGAGCAACTGCTGGCGGCCCAGGCGCATAAACAGGCGGTGCCAAGCGCCAGGCCCAGTGTGCAGGCACAACTGGCGGCGTGGGCCGAACTGTTCCGCCACAAGAGCACCTGGGGCGCAGTATTGGGCTTCATGGGGGTGATCTACATGCTGTGGCTGCACCTGACCTGGCTGCCAGGCTACTTCGAGCGCGAGCATGGCTTGAGCCTGTACCAGACCGCCTGGGTGGTTTCACTGGCCTATGTGTTCGGCGCGTTGGGCACCATTGTTGCGGGCCGCATCTGCGACCGCCTGGTGAAGAACGGTGCCAGTGTGCTGGGTAGCCGCAAGCGGGTTGTCGTGACTGCGTTGCTCGCGGCGGCCGCATTCACCGTTCCCCTGTCGTTCGGTAGCGGCTTTCTGCTCAGTGTGGCGCTGCTGTGTTGCGCACTGTTCAGCGTGAACATGGCCAGCTCTACCGCATGGATGATCGCCAACACCGTGGTCGATAGCCAGCGCGTGGCCTCGTTTGGCTCGATCCAGAACTTCGGCGGCTACCTGGCAGGCTCTGTGGCGCCCATCGTGACCGGGTTCAGCATTCAGCAGACCGGGTCCTTCGCTTCGGCATTCCTGATCAGTGCCGCCGTGGCCGCGGTTGCTGCGATGGCTTATGTGTTGTTGTTGAAGCAGCCGGTTTCCACTGATCGCTGAGCATGTACCTGCAGGCGGATTTCATCAGGCAGTTCAATAACAATTTGTGATGATTTGCATCATGACAATATATTTCTCATTATCAATTTCAGGTCATAGCATCTGTTGCCTGCCATCGCCTATCTCAATGAGGTCTTGATGAACCGTTCGCTTTTCGTACACCAACGCACTGCAGCCTTGCTACTGCAACACTGGCGCAGCGGTGACCTGCTGACGGAACTGCCCGCCAGCCTCAAGCCCGAGACATTGAAACAAGGCTATGACAGCCAGGACCAGTTGTTTGCTGCTGCCGCAGGCCAGCGCGCCGGGTGGAAGCTGGGCGTCGGCAGCCCGGCTGGCATGCGTGCAGGCAAGTTGTCGCGGCCCTTGATTGGCCAACTGGAAGCGGGGCGTTGCCATGCCGATGGCGCACATATCCCGCTGCCAGCGGTTACGCCGGTGACCATCGAATGCGAAATTGCCTTCGTGCTGGACCGGGATATTCCTCCGCAAGCCGGGCGCGTACCGGTGAGTGAGGATATTCGCGCCACGTGCGTCACCTTTGAGGTGGTGCGCTCGCGCTTTGTCGACCGCAAGGCTGTCGGCTGGCCAAGTTTTGTGGCTGACAACGTGGGGTTTGAAGCATTGGTGGTCGGCAATAGCCTGGGCGCCGGTATCAATGTGCCGTTGCTCGCCGACCTGGCCGAAACCACCGAGGTGCATGTGGATGGTCAATGGCGCGCCGGTGGCTTGTCTGGCGATGCGGCCACCGACCCGCTGGTGTCGCTGGCTCACCTGTACGCGCACGCTGCCGAGCGTGGCCAGACCTTGAAGGCCGGGGATATCGTGACCACCGGGGCCATGTGCCAGCCGTTCGACTTGCATGAAACAGGCCACCAGGTCAGCGCCAGGTTCCTTGGCCAGGCCCTGACGTTCACGCTGTAACGGCCGACCATTGCTCGAACGCTGCCTGCATTCTTTGCCGGGTCTGTGGGTCGGCGGGGATCAGGTGTTCGATGCGCAGTGACTGCACGGTGACATCCTGCGGCATGCCAAAGGTGGTGAACGTGGACAGGAACCGCAGCTCACCATACGGGGTGTTCACGCGGGTCAGCAGCAGAGGGGTGGCTGTCGTCATCTGGCACGGGCTTGCCGGTGCCGGCAAGTCGCGCAAGCGCGCTGCCAGTGCCGGATTGCCTGCGGCCTCCCGGGAGGCACGTTGCCAGGCTGCAGCGCGGATTTCCGGCGCGTTGACCAAGTGATCACCCAGACCACCGGGGCACAGCAATGTCTGCAGCAGGTTGAGGCCGGTTGCCGGCTGTGCGCTGACACCGGCCATCGCCAGCAGCAGCCCGGTACTGGCGTTGGCGGCGATGACGTCCCAGTGGCTGTCGATGACGATCGCCGGAGCGGGGTTGTTCACCTGCAGAATATGCTCGATGGCAGTATTCACCAAGGCCAGTTCAGGCGCATCGAGTGGCGTGGCGGCGTAGCGGGGCGCGTATCCTGCAGCAACGAACACTTCGTTGCACCGCTCCAGCGGCGCATCCAGGGCCGAGAGGAGGGCATGCAACGTGCCTGGGCTGGCCTTGGCGCGTCCTGTTTCCACACAGCTCAGATGACGCTGCGACAGCCCCGTCAGCAGCGCCAGCTCCAGCTGGCTGAGGTTGGCCTGACGGCGCAGTTCGCGAAGATGCTGGCCCGCTGAGATGTGCGGGGCAGGGGTGCTGCGATGGAACAGATGCTGATTCATGCGTTGCCCTGATCGTCCTTGAGTGCAATGTCCATGACCTCACGGGTCATTGAGTGCAAGCAACCCTATCACTACTGTGCCGGCAAACCCTATCAAGGAGAGCTATATGGGCTTGCGTATCTGCGCGCTGGCAATACTGGTGCTGTTTTCGCTGTATACCGGCTGGACCATGCTGATTGCCGAGCAATCGCTGCTGGCATTCGGGCTGGCACTGCTGGCACAGCCGGACACGGCCCAGGTGCTCATCGACCTGTACCTGATGGCCGGGCTGGCCGGTTGCTGGATGGTGAGAGACAACCGCATGCGCGGCAGCGCCGGGATCGCGGTGCTGCCTTACCTGCTGCTGACCGTCGTGTTCGTTTCGCTGGGGCCGTTGCTGTACCTGGTGATCAGAGGCGTTGCCGAGGGGCGCCAGCCATGAGCAGTGCCTTGCAGGCCTATGCGCTGTGTGTGGTGGTGCTGTTCCTCAAGATGTTCCTGGTTTCCTGCTATCAGGGCTATCACCGCTTGCGCTTCGTCGCGTTCACCAACCCGGAGGACGCTGCCGTGTTCGGGCGCGTCGCCCAGGCCGCAGAACGCCCGCAGGTGATACGTGCTGCCAAGGTTTGGGCCAACGACCTGGAGAACATTCCCCTGTTCTTTGCCCTCGGCGGGCTGGCTGTTGCGCTGGAAGCCGCCACGCTACCGGTACTGTGGCTGAGTGTGGTGTTCACGGTTGCCAGGGTCCTGCACACGCTGGCCTACCTGCGCGGTTTGCAGCCCTGGAGAACGTTGTTCTATGGCATCGGGGTCATTTGCCTGCTGGGATTCTGCTCACTCATCACCGCGAGAATAGGCGGCTGAACCAAAATATTGCATGAGTGATCTTGATGCTTTCACATAGCAGTACTAATACTTAAGCACTGCCGAAGGGGATGATCATGCAGACACGCTTCGTTGTGGTTCCCGCAGTGCCACTCAAGAAAGAGGCTTATCCTCGGCGGCTTGGCTTTCCCGCCGCACTGGGGGAGGGTTACGACCTCTACGACACCCAAGACAAGATGCGTCTGAGCCTGAACTTTTCCACCCGTGCCCAGGCTGAGTTCGAATGTGCATGCCGCAACCGCTGTGCGGATGCCGGTGATGCAGGTCTTGCCGGCATCGGTTGATCGCCTGCAGTGGCCAGGTTCTTGTTCCTGGTGCTGCGTTACAGGGTCTTCGCGCTTGCCGGTTTGCCTGAACGGTTGAAACCCTGCGCGTCTAAAAAGTGCCGGCTAATGGGCGAGCGGTGCTTTGGCCTCGTACGGCCGTCATCCAATCGGCACATTCAAGCGTTAGCGTTGAGGCCGGAGCCGTTTCAGGGTTCCGGCTCGGCGTCTGATGGCACAGTCGATAAGCTCTACTGCGCGGCCTGCCATTCAATAGTCACAAAGTTGTAACACAGCTGATGCAAAGTGTGCCGGCCATCACATGGAGCACATTTTGATGAAACGCCTGATGAAGTCTGCTGCACTCGCCGTTGCCGTTTCCCTTTGCGCCACCTCGGCAGCCTTTGCTGCAGAAAACGTTCGGTTGACCGGTTCGGGCGCCAGCTTCCCTGCACCGATCTACCTGACCTGGTTCAAGGACTTCAGCAAGAACACGGCTGGCGTCACCGTCGATTACCAGTCCAAGGGCAGCGGCGCGGGCGTTCAGGACTTCCTGAACAAGACCGTCGACTTCGCCGCCAGCGACTCGGCCATGAGCGAAGCAGACATTGCCAAGGTTGGCGAAGGCGTGCAGTTGCTGCCAATGACCGCCGGTGAAATCGTCCTGGCTTACAACCTGCCGGGTAACCCTAAAGGGCTGAAGCTGCCGCGCGACGTCTACTCCAATATTTTCCTCGGCAAGATCACCCAGTGGAACGACCCGCAAATCGCGGCGGCCAACCCTGACCTGAAGCTGCCTGCCACCCCGATCACCGTGGTCGTGCGTGCCGACTCCAGCGGCACCACTGCCGTCTTCACCAAGCACCTGTCGGCCATCAACGCTGACTTCAAGCAAGGGCTGGGCGAAGGCAACACCGTCAACTGGCCGGCCACCGACAAGTTCATCAAGTCGCCGAAGAACGACGGCGTAACCGCCACCGTCCGCCAGACCCCGGGCGCCATCGGCTACATCGAGTACGGCTTCGCCAAGCTGGCCAAGGTCGACTTCGCCATGTTGCAGAACAAGGCTGGCCAATACGTCGTGCCGAATGCCGAGAGCGGTGCTGAAGCACTGGCGGCGGTGAACATGCCGGAAAACCTGGTGGCCTGGCTGCCTGACCCGGACGGTGCCAAGTCCTACCCGATCACTTCCTATACCTGGATGATTTTCCGCAAGGACAACGGCAACCCGGAAAAAGCCAAGGCCATGCGTGAAATGGTCGAGTACAGCCTGACCAAAGGCCAGACCATCGCCGACTCGATGGGGTACATCCCGCTGCCGCCGTCGGTAGTCGACCAGGTGCGTAAAGCGTCCGCCAACATCCAGTAATACCCAGGCGCTCCCGGTATCGGCATGAAGCCATGCCGGGGGTGTTTGTCCCTTGTCCCGGAACTCGCCAATGAACACTCCTTTTGCCATACCGGATAACCCCGACTCCGCGTGCCAGCCACCGTCTACGAAAGACTTTCTGGTCGATCGCACCTTCCGTGCGCTTGCGCGCATTGGCGTGGTGTTGGTACTGGCGCTGGTCTTCGCGCTGGTCTACGAAGTCGGCCGCAAGGCACTGCCCGGCATTGAAAAGCACGGTTTTGACGTGTTGTTCGGCAGCGTCTGGGACGTTAACCAAGGCAAGTACGGTATTCTGCCAGCGATCTGGGGGACGCTGTACAGCGCCTTGATCGCCCTGTTGATCGCCGGTTTCTTCGGCGTCAGCATGGCCATTTTCCTGACCCAGGATTTCCTTCCGGCCAAGCTTGCCGCGGTGTTTCGCACCATCGTCGAGCTGCTTGCCGCCATCCCCAGCGTGGTGTACGGCCTGTGGGGCATCTATGTGGTTATCCCGGCGATTCGCCCGCTGACCGCCTGGCTGAACAGCGAGCTGGGCTGGATCCCGTTTTTCGGCACTTCCCTGAGTGGCCCAGGCCTGCTGCCTGCGGCGTTGGTACTGGCGATCATGATCCTGCCGACCATCGCGGCGGTTTCCCAGGATGCGCTGACCAGCGTACCGATGAAAACCAAGCAGGCTGCCTACGGCATGGGGACCACCCACTGGGAAGCCATCCTCAAGGTGATGGTGCCCTCGGCGGCTACCGGCATCTTCGGCTCGTTGGTGCTCGGCCTGGGCCGTGCACTCGGCGAAACCATGGCGCTGGCCATGCTGGTCGGCAACGCCAACACCATTTCCCTGTCCTTGTTCGCACCGGCCAACACCCTGGCGGCGCTGCTGGCGCTGAACTTCCCGGAAGCCGGCCCGAACGAGGTCGAAGTGCTGATGTACGCGGCACTGGTACTGATGTTCATCACCCTGCTGGTGAACGTCCTCGGCTCGATGATCATGCTCTACGCCCAGCGGGGTAACAAACAATGACTGACCTGACGACCCCTGTAGCCGCGCTGCCCAGCCTGCAGCGCAAGCTGGAAGGCCGCGCCCTGCGCAGCCTGGTATTGACCACCCTGGCATGGTTCGCGGCACTGGTGGCCAGCGTGCCGCTGATTTCAGTGCTGTACATGCTGATCACTCGCGGCGGGGCACGCCTTAACCTGGAAGTGTTCACCGAGCTGCCGCCGACCGGCTTCGAGATGGGCGGTGGTTTCGGTAACGCCATGGCCGGTACCTTCGTCATGGTCGGCATTGCCGCCGCCATCGCTGTGCCGGTCGGTATCCTGGCAGCGGTGTTCCTCGCCGAGCTCGGCCCGGACAGCAAGCTGGCCAATGCCGCGCGCTTTGCCGCCAAGATGCTCACTGGCCTGCCCTCGATCCTGGCCGGGGTGTTTGCCTACGCCCTGGTGGTGATGACCACCGGTACCTACTCGGCACCGGCAGGCGGCGTGGCGCTGGCGGTATTGATGCTGCCGATCGTGGTGCTCACCGCCGAAGAGTCGATGAAGATGGTGCCCAAGATCATGAAGGATGCTGCCTACGGCATGGGTTGCACCCGCGCCCAGGTGATCTGGAAGATCGTGCTGCCTACCGGCCTGCCGGCCATCCTCACCGGCGTCATGCTGGCCGTGGCTCGCGCCGCTGGCGAAACCGCGCCACTGCTGTTCACCGCGTTGTTCAGCAACTACTGGATCTACCACGACGGCGACCTGGCGGTGATGAACCCCACGGCCTCGCTTGCGGTACTGATCTACAACTTCTCCGGCATGCCGTTCGACAACCAGCTGGAGCTCGCCTGGGCGGCCTCGCTGGTGCTGGTAATGATCGTGCTGGTCATCAACATTTTGAGCCGAGTCTTCGGCAAGCCCAAGTATTGAGAAAGGGAGCATCCAACTTGAACGTATCCACTGCGCAAAGAGCCGCTCCCATGGTCAGCGAAGCCCCCATCGTCATGGACTGCAAGCTCGACAAGATTTTCTACGGTAACTTCATGGCCGTGCGTGACAGCCATGTGCCGATCAGGAAAAACGAGATCACCGGTTTCATCGGCCCTTCGGGCTGCGGCAAAAGTACCGTGCTGCGTAGCTTGAACCGTATGAACGACCTGGTGAAGGGCTTCCGCTTCGAAGGCCATGTGCACTTTCTCGGGCAAGATGTCTACGGCAAGGGCGTCGACCCTGTTGTAGTACGCCGCTATATCGGCATGGTGTTCCAGCAGCCCAACCCGTTCTCGATGAGCATCTTCGACAATGTGGCCTTCGGCCTGCGCCTGAACCGCTACAAAGGCGACTTGGGCGATCGCGTGAAGCACGCCTTGCAAGGCGCCGCGCTGTGGGACGAAGTGAAGGACAAGCTCAAGGTCAGCGGGCTGTCACTGTCCGGTGGCCAGCAGCAGCGCCTTTGCATCGCCCGTGCCATCGCCACCGAGCCGGAAGTGCTGTTGCTGGACGAGCCCTGCTCGGCACTCGACCCGATTGCCACCCGCCGCGTGGAGGAGCTGATGGTCGAGTTGAAAAAGGACTACACCATCGCCCTGGTGACCCATAACATGCAGCAGGCGATTCGTGTGGCCGACACCACCGCGTTCTTCTCGGTGGATATTTCCCAGGGCACCCGCACCGGCTACCTGGTCGAGATGGGCCCGACCGCGCAGATTTTCCAGAACCCGCGCGAGCAGCTGACCAGCGACTACATCAGCGGCAAGTTCAGCTAAACCATGCAAGCTCAAGGTGGGCGGGTGTTGCAGCCAGGAAGGTTGCGACACCCGGCCGCGTTACCTTCCGTTAAAGTGTTACCCGGGATTACCAATGCGAGCGACGCGTCGTCTTGATCTGTCAGCGGTAGAGCGCGCACTGCGCGAGGTGCAGGGCCGTTTTGCCGAACTCAGCCAGCATTTCACCGAACCGCGGGACCCGTTTACCGACGAGGTGCTGCTGAATGTGGTTGAAGGCTATGCGCTGATTGACGACTATGTCGCTCGCGGTATCGACCTGTTCGACCTGCAACAGCTGAACCTGATGCTGGAAATCAATGCCACCGTGCTATGCGGCAGCGATCCGGCCCGTCGCCTGGAATTCGCCCCGCACCTTGCGGCAACCGAAGCGCACTTTTTCAACAACGTGGAAGGTGGCATCAAGGATTTGTACAACTGGTACTGCGCGTACCGCAGCGATTCCATCTGGAAGCGGGCAGCGGGTGTGTATGTACGGATCCTCAGCAAGCCGCAGCTGTTCATCGAAGGCAACAACCGCACGGGTTCGCTTATTGTCAGCTATTTGTTGATGCGTGCCGGGCTGCCGCCATTCGTGCTGTCGCTGGACAACGCCGAGGGTTACTTCAACCCGTCCTCGGTCATACGCAACTCCGCCAAACACGGTGTCAAGGCTTTGTACGAACTCCCCAAGATCAAGAAAAAGTACGCCGCGTTCCTGGAAGCGAAGGCGCCTGAGCCCGGCAAGTTCTTCCTGAACGGCAAGCCCGTGCCTGCCTGTGAGGGGAGCCGCTGATGCAAGGTTCATCCCTGTTTGCACGAGGGCGGCAAGCCATCGAACGCAAGCTCAAGCGTGGCCAGGTACGCATTTCATTCGATATCGACGACACGCTGGCCTGCCTGCCCGAACACGCCGCCGCCGAGGACAGCAAGCTGCCAGGTTTCGTCCATCGCTGGCTGGGTGAGCCCCTGCGCAGCGGCACCCGCGAACTGATCCGCGACCTGCGCCGCCAGGGCTGCAGCATCTGGATCTACACCTCCTCGGGGCGTACCCCCGCTTACATCCGCCGCTGGCTGATGCTTTACGGCATTCATGTCGATGGCGTGGTCAACAGCGATCGGCACCAGCACATCCTGGCCCAGAACGGGCTGGAAAACTCACCCTCCAAGCTGCCTTCGGCTTTTGATATCGATTTGCACGTAGATGATTCCGAAGGTGTGCGCCTGGAAGGTGTCGACCACGGTTTCCGCGTGGTGGTGGTGTGCCCGAAGGATGAGCACTGGGCGCAGAAGGTGAAGGACGCGGTGGTGGATGTGCAGGCACGGCTGGCCTGGCAGCAACCGCACCGTTATGAAATGCCCGCTTGCCAGCGTTCGCAGGCACTGGCTTCCTGAACGGACGCAATGCCAGCGACCGCGTAGCATCCTTCGCGGGTAAACCCGCTCCCACAGGACGCTCGCAACCTTCGGGTCTTGCACGGCATCTGTAGGAGCGGCTTTAGCCGCGAACACCGGCAATGCCGGTGCCATCCCCCGCGCATCTTCAACACAGCCACGCCTGCAATTGACCGTACTAACCCGCTCATGCAGTGGTACTGATACCTGCCTGCCACTCATGTCTAAGTCCTAAGTCTCGAACCCAGACCCAAGCAGGTACCGGGACCAAATCACCGGGCCACACCCTCCCGCCCCAAAGCACTCGCCACCCCACGCCAAAGCAGCGTTTCTGGCAATTTGCCCACTTCTGATAATCGCCTCCGACATCCCGTCCCCGTTTGGAGCGCGCCATGCACAACAACAATAAGCACCTGCCGCCTCGTTTTCTCGCAGCCGCCATCGCCAGCTTTTCCGCGCTTGGCCTGAGCAGCGTCGCCGAAGCCGAGATCATGCTGTACGACAAGGACCAGACGACGTTCTCTACCGATGGTTATATCAATGCCTTCTACGTCAACAGCGAGGTCGACCGTGAGGGCGAGCAGTTTGACCGCCGCCAGTCGCGGGTGAAGATGGGCTTCTTGCCCAACTACCTTGGCTTCAACATGGGCAAGCAGGTGGATGACCTGAAGCTCGGCGCGCGTGCCTCGTTCTGGGTAACCATCAACGACAGTGAAACCAACGGCACCGACACCGCCATCGACGTGCGCCAGTTTTACGGCACGGTGGCCAACCCCGAGTGGGGCGAGGTGCTGATCGGCAAGGACTTCGGGCTGTTCGCCCGCTCCAACATCCTGCTCGACGAACTGCTGGCCGGCTATGGCCAGGTCAGCGACACCCTGGGGCTGGTGGACGGCGGCGGAGTGTCGTTCGGCAACATTGGCAGCGGTTACCCATACCCGTTCCCTACCTCACAGATCACCTACCGTACGCCCGTGATGGAGGGCCTGCGGGTGGCGGTGGGCATCATGGACCCGGTGGACACCAACGACAGCAGCCCGACCGGAAAGGCCTACCAGGAAAACCCACGCACCGAGAGCGAGATCACCTACCAGTTCGACCTGGGTGGGGCGCAGATCTACAGCTGGGTCAACGGCAGTTACCAGACCTCGGACAATACTGACTCCACGGTAGAAACGATCACTTCCAAGGGGGTGGGTTACGGGGTGCAGGCAAAGATGGGCGGCTGGTCGCTGACCGGCTCGGGGTTCCAGGCCAAAGGCATCAACCCGTTCTTCACCAACAATGCCGGCGAACCGGTTTTGCGCAATGTCGACAGTGATGGCTACCTGCTGCAGGGCTCGTACAAGTTCGGCAAGAACCGCGTGGCGCTGTCCTATGGCAAGACCAAGGACGATGGCAACGGTGCGGTTGGCAGCGGCGCGGACTACGAGACCCGGGGTGTAGCGCTGTTCCATGACATCAACGACAACCTGAAACTGGTGGCCGAGTACAACCAGTTTTCCATCGACGGGCATGACACCAGTGCGCAGAACGAAGACACCGATACCTTTGCGGTGGGCGCGGTGTTGACCTGGTAAGCGGCCGGGGCCGCAAGGCGGCCCCGAATGACACGGTCTTTTACGCCCATGGAACCGCCCACCCGCTACCCAAGTAGCATTCGTCACCCACCACCACCTCCTTAAACTGATCACTCAGCCACCCCGTGCCGGAGACCACGATGCAGCAGGCTCATAACGACGGTGTGGTCAGTGCCATGTCGCAGGCTACCGACGCACGGCTGGCCGCTCAGGACCTGGCGCGGCAGTTGCTGCACCCGCACCTGGGGTTCGTGCTGTTCTTCTGCTCCGCCGAATACGACTTGCAGGCTTTGGGCGAAGCGTTGGAACAGGACTTTGGCGGCATACGCCTGGTCGGCTGCACCAGCGCCGGTGAAATCACCCCGCTGGGCTACGGCCGCAATTGCGTGACGGCGGTGGGCTTCGATCACCGGCACTTTTCGATCGCCACCGCGTTGATCGATGAGATGGAGCGCTTCAGCCTGATCGACGCGCAGCAGATGGTCGAGCGGCTGGTCGGCACCTGCCGCAGCAATACCCTGGCGCCAATCAAGGGCCACAGCTTTGCACTCACGCTGCTCGATGGCTTGTCCAGCCGCGAGGAGATGGTGCTTGCCGCACTCAGCGCAGCACTGGGGGATATCCCGCACTTCGGCGGCTCGGCCGGTGACGACAACTACCTGAACCGCACCCATGTGTATTACGGCGGTACATTCCACAACGGTGCAGCCGTGGTGGTGCTGGTCAACACCTGGCTCGACTTCGAAGTGTTCACCACGCATCACATCCTGCCGCGCCAGGAAAAGCTGGTGGTCACCGGTGCCGACAGCGCCCAGCGCCGGGTTTTCGAACTGAATGCCGAGCCGGCGGCCGAGGAATATGCCCGCCACATCGGTGTACCCGTGGCTGCGCTCGATCACCGGGTGTTCGCCGCCCACCCGCTGGCCGTGCGCATTCATGATCAGTACTACGTGCGGGCGATTCAGCAAATGCACCCTGACCTCAGCTTGAGCTTCTACTGCGCGGTGGAGAACGGCATCGTGCTCACGGCCATGACCCCGGGCCCGCTGTTGCCGAACCTGCACCAGCTGTTCGATGGCCTGCACCAGCGTCTCGGACCGTTGCTGCTGACCATCGGTTGTGATTGTTTCCTGCGGCGGCTGGAACTGGAGGCCCACCACGGCCTGGAGCCGGTCGGCGCGTTCCTGCGCGAACAACGGGTGATCGGCTTCAACACCTACGGAGAACAGTTCAATGGCATGCACATCAACCAGACCTTCACCGGGGTCGCCATTGCCCGCAACCGGCCTCCTGTCGGTCGCTGAACTGCAGGCCGAGCTGACCCGGCTGCAGCACCAGAACCACAAGCTGCAGCGCATCAATGACGCACTGATCGAGCGCATCGAATCGGGCGTGACCCGGGGCAACGACCCATACGCCGCGTTCCAGCATTCAGTGGTGCTGGCCGAGCAGGTGCGCGAACGCACCGATGCGTTGAACCAGGCCATGGCCGAGCTCAAGGCCGTCAACCGCCTGCTCAGCGAGGCCCGGCAGCGGGCTGAGACGGCCCATCAGCACCAGATTCGCCTGATTACCGACAACGTCCCGGCGCTGATCGCCTACCTGAACGCCGATCTGGTCTACGAATTCACCAACAAGGTTTACGAGGAGTGGTATTGCTGGCCGCATGGCGTGATGCTGGGCCAGAGCCTGCGCGAGGCCCACAGCGAGCAGCATTACCAGCGCCTGGAAGGCTACGTGGCGCGGGCGCTGGCGGGGGAGAGCGTAACGTTCGAGTTTGCCGAGACCAATGTCAACGGCCAGGAACGCTACATGCTGCGTTCCTACGTGCCGAACCGCCTGGCCAGTGGCGAAGTGGTGGGTATCTTCGTGCTGATCCGCGACATCACCGAGCGCCGCAACACCGCACAGGCGTTGCACCAGGCGTATCAGCACCTGGAGCAACGGGTGCGCGAGCGCACTGCCGAACTGACCAGCCTCAACGACCAGTTGCTGCGCGAGATCGAAGAGCGCAGCCAGGCCGAGTCGCGTCTGCGCGAGGCCAAGCGCGAGGCCGAGCAGGCCAACCTGTCGAAAACCAAGTTCCTGGCTGCGGTCAGCCATGACCTGCTGCAACCGCTGAACGCGGCGCGGCTGTTCACCAGTGCATTGCTTGAGCGCGACGAGCCGCAAAACGCTGCCCACCTGGTGCGAAATGTCAGCAATTCACTGGAGGATGTGGAAAACCTGTTGGGTACCCTGGTGGATATTTCCAAGCTCGATGCCGGGGTGATCAAGGCCGATGTCGCCCCGTTTGCCCTCCACGAACTGATGGATAACCTGGCTGCCGAATACGCCCAGGTGGCGCGTAGCGAAGGGTTAGAGCTGCATTTTGTGGGGTGTTCTGCCGTCGTGCGCAGTGACATCCAGCTGCTGGCGCGCATCCTGCGCAACCTGCTCAGCAATGCTATCCGCTACACCCGCAGCGGGCGCGTGGTGCTGGGGTGTCGGCGCCAGCGCGGTGGCGTGCGGATTGAAGTGTGGGACAGCGGCATCGGCATTGCCGAAGAACACCTGGAAGACATGTTCCTGGAGTTCAAACGGGGTGATGTGCAGCGCCCGGACCAGGACCGCGGGCTGGGCCTGGGCCTGGCAATCGTGGAGAAGATCGCGGGCATCCTCGGCCACCGGATCCGCGTGCGGTCATGGCTGGGCAAAGGCTCGGTGTTCGCTGTCGAGGTGCCGCTGAGCGCCACTGCACCCAAGGCCCAGACGAGCCAGGCAATCTGCGAGCCGATGCTCGAACGCCTGCGCGGGGCGCGGGTGTGGGTGCTGGATAACGATGCGGCGATTTGCGCGGGCATGCGCACCTTGCTGGAAGGTTGGGGCTGCCGGGTGGTCACTGCGCTGTCGGAGGAAGACCTGGCGCGCCAGGTGGACAACTACCACGCCGAGGCCGACCTGCTGATTGCCGACTACCACCTGGACAATGACTGCAATGGTGTCGACGCCGTAGCGCGGATCAATGCCCGCCGCGCCCAGCCGCTACCGGCGCTGATGATCACGGCCAACTACAGCAACGATCTCAAGCAGCAGATCCGCGAGCTGGGTCACACGCTGATGCACAAGCCCGTAAGGCCGATGAAGCTCAAGACGGCGATGAGCCATCTGCTGGCCAGTGGCGTGGCATAGCGGTTGGCCGCTTCGCGGGGTTACCCGCGAAGCGGCCGGAACAGGTCAACGGCGCAGATAGTCAGCAAAATCGATATCGCCAGCACTGAGGATGGCTTGTACCCGGTTGTGCACATTGAGTTTGCGCAAGATCGCCGAAACGTGGGCCTTGACTGTGGTTTCGGCGATGTCCAGCGTGTAGGCGATCTGTTTGTTCGATTCGCCTTTGGTCATGCGCTCGAGCACCAGCAGTTGCTTGCGGGTCAGGGCCTGGAGCATTTCCGGCGGGAAGCTCGGGGCATCGTTATGGCGCCGGCTGGTACTGCTTTTTTGCGCGCGGATGATGTCTGGCGGCAGGTAGACATTGCCATTGAGGATCTGCTCGATCGCTTCGATCATCTGTGAGCGTGGCGACGACTTGGTGATGAAGCCCACGGCACCGTAGGTAATGGCCTGCAGCACGATCTGCTTTTCCTGCTCGGCCGAAACGATGACCACCGGCGTGGTCGGCGCCTCGTTGCGCAGGGTGATCAGGCCATTAAGGCCGTGCATGCCGGGCATGTTCAGGTCGAGCAGGATCAGGTCGAGGTCGTCATGCGCCTGGGTCAGGGCCAGGGCGCTTTCAAGGTCGGCGGTCTCCATGACCTCGCTGCCCTGGAAACCATCGCTGATGACATTGTGGATGGCTTCGCGAAACAGGGGGTGATCGTCGGCAATCAGAATTTTGTACATGGCCTTTTCACCTTGTTTTTATTGGATGGAGCGGGGCACGCATACACAGGCATTTCAGGGGAACGGCACCGGTTGTGCCGGCTGCAATGGCAGGTTGGCTTGCTGCCATGCATCCAGGCCGTCGCGGTACCAATACAGGTTGTTATAGCCCAAGGCTTTCGCGCGTTTTACCGCGTTCCAGCTTAACCAGCAATCGGAGCGGCAGTAAAAGACCAGTGGTTGGTCCGGGTGCCCGGCCGTGGCTTTTTGCAGGTTACGCACGAAGTAGTCCTGCCATGCCGGGCTCAGTTCGCCGTCACCGGTGTTGGCCAGCCACAGGCTGCCGGGGAGGTTGCTGTGTGGTTCGTCTTCGATGAAACGACCTTGCAGCCATTGGCGGCGATAGACGTCGATCAGCACCGGCCTGGGCGTCTGGCCCAGCAGCCTTTGCAAAGTGGCGGTGTCGACGACCTGGCCGCCTTCGACCTGTTGCGGGGTCGGGCTACGATAGTGCGTGCTGCGATAGCCGTCGGCGGAGAACAGCGGCGCCGTGTCAGCCTGGGCGATGCCTAGCGTCAGGCTCAGCGAAAGTACCGCCAGCAAAGGGCGTGGCAGCCGGGGCAGGGCACGTGGCATGGAGGTTTTTCCTTTTTGTTATGGACTCATTACATGCCAGTGGCGGTGCTTTGTGAATGCGACGATAGACAGTAAATGCAGTACTAAAGTAGTAGATGGCCGGGCGCCTGAAGGCAGGGAGACGCCCAAGGTGTGGGAGCAACTGTCTTGCTCAATTTCTGAAAGCTGGCGCGATCCGTGTGGGAGCGGCCTTGCGTCGCGAAAGGGCCGCAAAGCGGCCCCCGGTTTCAGCTGCACCGCAAACATGGCCGGGGCTGCTGCGCAGCCCAATCGCGACACAAGGCCGCTCCCACACGCGTTGCACGCCAGGTTTCAGCGCGGCTTGCGCAGCGCTGCATGCTGGGGGTTGAAGGTGAGGATCGCCAGCAGGGTGAACAGCCCGGTCAAGCCCAGGCACACCGCCAGCGCCAGCAGGTTCATCCGCTCATAAAGTGCAAACCGCACCAGCTCTACGGCATGGGTGAACGGGTTCACAGCACACAGCCAGTACAACCACTGGCTGGCCTCGCGCATTTTCCACAACGGGTACAGCGCCGACGACAGGAAGAACAGCGGGAAGATCACGAAGTTCATCACCCCGGCGAAGTTCTCCAGCTGGCGGATGGCGTTCGACAGCAATAGCCCCAAGGCACTGAGCATGAAGGCCACCAGCAGCAACGCTGGCAGCGCCATCAGCAAGCCCGCAGCCGGTGGCTGTACCCCGTATAACCAGGCGATGGCGAGGAAGGCATAGACTTGCAGCAGGGAAATCAATGAAGTTGCCAGCAGTTTGCTGCCCAGCAGGAACGGGCGTGGCAGCGGGCTGGTCAGCAACACGCGCATGCTGCCCATCTCGCGGTCGTAGACCATCGACAGCGAGCCCTGCATGCCGTTGAACAGCAGAATCATGCAGGCCAGGCCGGGGATGATGTACACCTCGTAGGGAATGTAGGTGTCGTAGGGCTCGATGATGGCAATGCCCAGCGCTGCGCGAAACCCGGCAGCGAACACCAGCAACCACAGCAGCGGGCGCACCAGCGCGCTGAGCAGGCGTGTACGCTGCAGCACGAAGCGCAGCCATTCGCGCAGCATGATGCCGTTGAAACATTGCCAGTAAGCGTTCATCGGGCGTTGGCTCCTGAGGGGGCGTTGGTCAAGCGGGCAAAGGCGTGATCGAGGTCACCGCCGTGCTCAAGGCTCAGCGCATCGGCGGTGCCACTGGCCACCAGGCGCCCCTGATGCAGAATCAACAAATCATCGCTGGGCTGCACTTCGTCCAGCAGATGAGTGGCCCACAGCACACTGAGCTGCTGCTCGCGGCACAACCGGCGCAGGTGCTGGTTAAGCGCCAGGCGGCTGGCCGGATCGAGGCCGACGCTGGCTTCGTCCAGCAGCAGCAGGCGCGGTTCATGCAGCAGCGCGCGGGCAATTTCCACCCGCCGCCGATGGCCGATGTTCAGCTCACGCACACGATCGCGCCGGCGTTCGCCAAGGCCTTGGCGGGCCAGTTCGGCTTCGACCCGCAGGTGGCTCTGACGCCGCGACAGGCCATGCAAGGCGGCGTGGTAGCGCAGGTTCTGCTCAACGCTCAGGTCCAGGTCCAGGGTGCTTTGCTGAAACACCACGCCCAGCTGGCGCAAGGCCGGGCGTGCAGCGTTGCGTAGCGAGCAGCCACACACGCGGATGTCGCCATGCTGCAGGTCGTACAGGCGCGTGAGCAGGGCGATCAAGGTCGACTTACCGGCACCATTGGGGCCCAGCAATGCGGCGAAGCGCCCAGGTGCCAGGCTGAAACCGACTTGCCTGAGTGCCTCGCGCTGGCCATAGGCGAAGCTCACGTCACTGACGTCGAGGGCATTCATGGTGTCACCACCACGCCCCAGGGGTAGCGCCCGACCTTCACCGACTTGAGCACTTTGAGCTGCTTCACATCAATGACCGAAACGTCACCGCTGACACCGTTGGTGGCCAGCAACTGGCGCTGATCCGGGGTGAATGCCAGCTGCCAGACCCGCCGCCCGACCAGCAGGTAGTCGAGCACATCAAAGGTCTTGGCATCGATCACCGCCACGTGGTTGGCCGGGCCCAAGGCGACGAAGGCGTACTTGCCATCGGCGCTGAGCTTGATGCCCACTGGCTGGACTTTGTCCGGGTGCACGCCCTTGATCTGGAAGTTCAGGGTTTTCAGCACCTGGCGCGTGGCCACGTCGAGTATGGTCACCGTGCCGCCGATTTCTGCCGAGGCCCACAGGCGCGAACCGTCTTTGCTGAACTCGACGAAGCGCGGGCGCTGGTCGACCAGCGTGCTGTCGGCCAGGGTCTGGGTGCTGGTGTCGATCCAGTGCAGCATGTTGGTGGTTTCACTGGTGTTGACCGCCCACTTGCCGTCAGGGCTGACCGCCATGCCTTCGGGTTCGATGCCGACTTCGATCTGCCCGAGCACCTTGTCGGTGACGGTGTCGATCACCGTCACCAGCGCATCGTCCTCGTTGGACACATACAGCCAGCGGTCGTTGGGGTGCAGGGCGAACTGCTCGGGGTCCTTGCCGGAAGGCAGCTCCTTGATGATCTTGCGGGTGGCCACGTCCATCACCTGCACCCGGTCCGAATCGCTGGCGCAGATGTACAGCAGCTTGCTGTCGTGTGACAGCAGCAAGCCACGCGGACGCTGGCCCACCGGCAGGGTTTCGGTGACTTCCAGCGTTTGCAGGTCGATCAGGCTGAGGCTGTTGTCCTTCTCGTTGGAGACCCAGGCGGTGGCAGCCATGGCGTGACTGCTGGCCAGCGCCAGGGCGCCCGACAGCAGGCTGGGGTAAAGCAGGGCCCGGTGGAAGAGGGGGCGGCGCATGGCGGATTCCTTATTGTTGTGGTTGTCGGGTCAGGGGTAGCTACACGTCACTTCGGGCTTGTCATAGCCCAGGCTGTCCATTTCGTTGAAGGGATGCAGGAAGCCCTCCTGCGGCGAGGTGCTGACCAGGGCGCGGGGCTGAACCAACGGGATCGGCTGGCGCAGTTCGCCGTTCCACGGGCGGTAACTGAGCTTGCGCCCCTTGAAACCGTCCAGCGGCAACTGCTCGCTGAGCAGCAGTTGCTGCAGCGCGCGAGGTTCGGCCAGGCGCAGCTTGCTGGCCGCACTGGCGACACTGCGCACAGCCATCCAGGCGGCGAAGTCACGGTCATTCATCCAGCGCCCGGCCTGGGCCTCGAAGCGTTTTTGCAACTGCGCCGCCCCGAAGGTTTCCACCGTCTTGTGCCAGCCCGTGGGGGTCAGGCCCTGGGTACCGGCCACCGGGCGTGGATACCACGTCTGGTAGGGCAGGTACTCGCCGAAGTCACCGCGTTCGTCGGCCACCAGTACCACGTCGTACTCGGCAGTCTGGGTGAACAGCGGCATGTCGGCCTGGGCGCTGCGGCGCTGGTCGTTGTCGAAGGTCCAGGTTTTTTCCGCGACCAGTTGCACGCCAAAGCGCTTCACCGACCGCCGCAGGGCAGCGGCGTAAGCCTGGTCGTCCGGGGTCTGGCCGACCACCAGCAATGCCCGTTGCCATTTGCGCAGCACCAGGAACTGCGCCAAGGCATCGGCCAGCATGGCCCGGCTCGGCAGGCTGTGCAGGACATTGCCCAGGCACTGGCTGCTGCGCAGGCTGTCGTCGGGGCTGCCGGCGTTGAACAACAGGCTGTCGGGCAGGGCGGTAGACAGCGCGCGCAGGCTGGCGGCCGGGGCATTCACCACGAACAGGCGCAGGCCTTGTTCATGCTGGGCCCTGGCGGCTTGCAGCAGGGACTCGGGGCTGTCGACATTGGCGCTGGTCAGCTGAAATTGCTGCTTCAGGAAGCGCCCGGTGCTGTTGCTGTCGACAATGGCCAGTTCGGCACCTTGGAGCCCGGCATCGCCGGGTTCGGGGATGACATTGGACAGCAGCGGGCCAGCGGCGGGGCGATAGCCCAGGTAGCCGATGCGTATCTGCAGCGGGGCTGCGGCCTGGCCCTGAGCGGCGGGCGCCAGGGGCGTAGCCAGCGTTGCGGCCAAGGCCAGCAGGCAGGTCAAGGCAAGGTGGGCAGGCTGGCGCATAACACACTCCACGGCAGATGGCGCCAGCATAGGAAGCCCGCCGGGAGGGGGGAATATGCAGAAAGTAGCGCTCGGCCGGTACCAAGGTAGTAATTCAGTGCGGGGGCCGCAGTTTTACGATGGTCCACAACGGCCTGAGGAGAACCGCTTGTGCGCCTTGTCAACTTGTCGGCCCTGTGGCGAGTCAACCTCTGGGTCACGTTATGCTTCGCCTTGGTGACGCTGGCTTGTGCCGGGGTGCTGTTGCACCAGGCGGTGGCCGACGTCGAGCGTGAGTTGCAGTCAGCCGAAGCCGTGGTGGCGTACCTGGGCGACACCGCCGAACGCGACCCGGCAAACCTGCAGCCCGGCTTGACCAAGAGCCTGCGCCATGTGCGGGTGCATTGGCTGGCAGCGGGTGAGGTGCCAAGGCTGCCGCAAGAGGCCGGTATGGATGCCTGGCTCGGCCGCCAGTTGTTCGGCGAGCGCTACCACAGCAGCCGGCTGCTGGACTTGAGTGATGGCCGCCGCGTGTTGATTGCCGTGGATGCGCGGGATGAAATCGATGAAGTCTGGGACTCCCTGCAACAACTGCTTGTCGTTTGTGGCCTGGCGTTGTTGCTGAGCTTGTTGACCATCCGCTGGGCGGTACGGCGGGCCATGGGCCTGCTGGATGAGCTGCTGGGCGCCTTGCATCAGGTTTCAGGCGGGCAATTGACGGCACGCCTGCGCGAAGCCGGCCTGCCGGAAGCGCGCCAGCTGGCCAAACACTTCAACCGCATGGCCGCAGCCCTGGAGCAGGCCCAGGCCGACAATGCCCACCTGACCCAGGCCCTGCTGGCGGTGCAGGAGCAGGAACGTACCCAGCTGGCGCAGACCCTGCACGATGATCTGGGGCAATACCTGGCAGGCATGCGTGCCCAGCTATGCCTGCTGCGTATGGTGGCCGAACAGCCTGAAGTGGTGACGCAGACGGCGCAGGCCCTTGAATTCAATTGTGAGCGCCTGCAGCAGGGTTTTCGCGCGCTGGTGCACAACTTGTATCCGGTGGCGCTGCACTACATGCCGTTGGCCGAGGCCTTCGGGCTGTTGGTGAGCCAGTGGCAGGCCAGCCAGGGCATCGAATGCCGGCTGCGGGTTGGCGAGCACTTGCCGGCGCTGCCTGGGGCGAGCAGAACGCATTTGTACCGCTTGCTGCAGGAGGCGTTGACCAACGTCGCCCGGCATGCCGGTGCCAGCCAGGTGCGGGTGCGCCTGCAGCGCAGTACCAAGGGCTTGCGCCTGTTCATTCGCGACAACGGCTGCGGCGGGTGCCAGCCCCAGCGCCCAGGGGTAGGCCTGCACTCGATGGCCGAGCGCGCCCGCAGCCTTGGGGGGGAGTTACGCATTTTCAGCCGCCCGGGCGGTGGCTGGGCGCTGGCCCTTAACATTCCCGAGGAGGTGCGATGAATATCGTGTTGGTCGATGACCACGCCGTGGTCCGCCAAGGCTACGCCAGCTTGCTGCGGGCGGTGCTGCCATTGGTGCAGGTGCGTGAGGCCGCCAGTGGTGAAGAGGCGCTGGCCAGGGTACAGGAGCAGGTGCCCAACCTGGTGATCATGGACTTTGGCCTGCCCGGTATCAGTGGCCTGGAAACCACCCGCCGCCTGCGCCAGCGCCTGCCGCAGTTGCGAGTGCTGTTTTTCAGCATGCACGATGAGCTGCCGCTGGTGCGCCAGGCGCTGGATGCGGGGGCCTCGGGCTATCTGACCAAGAACTCGGCGCCCGAGGTGCTGATCGAGGCGGTGCAGCGGGTGTTGGCCGGGCATGCCTACATCGAGCAGCCCCTGGCCACCCAGCTGGCTTGCCTGTCACAGCAAAGCACCAGTGACCCCCGGTTGCAGCGCATGACCCAGCGCGAACTGGAGATATTCACGATGCTGGCCAAGGGCACCCCGGCGCGGGTGATTGCCGAGCAGTTGTGTATCAGTGCCAAGACCGTGTCCAACCACCTGACCTTGCTCAAGAGCAAGTTGCAGGTCAGCTCGCATGCCGAGCTGGTGCATCTGGGGATTGACCTGGGGGTGGTGCGGGTGGCGGGGTGAGGTATTTCATTGCACCTGTTGGGGCTGCGTCGCAGCCCTCCGCGCACAACGGAATGTGTCCAGCCCCCGACATGTGTCCACCCCCGAATCAGGCGTAGGAGCGGGTTTACCCGCGAATACGGTAGCGGCAGCAACAGTGAACGGCGGGTGGAAATTGGCCAGCAGGCCCGGCCTTTTCACGGGTGAACCCGCGCCTACAGGCTGCTCATTTGTCCCAGGTTTCAGGGCACCCCTTGCACCCCTCCATGTTGGCCTCCTGAAAATTCCCGTAATGCTGCCGCGCCCCGCGCAAATCGGCGTGTGCCAGGTTGCTCTGGCCAAACTTGGCCTCCTGCAGGTTGGCATCGCCCAGGTTGGCCGCTTGCAGGTCGGCCTTGCTCAACCAGGCCATCTCCAGGTCCGCCGCCTGCAAGTTGGCCTGCTGCAGCTTTGCCCCGGACAGCCTGGCGAACTGCAGGTAGGCTGCGCGCAGGTCCGCCTTTTCAAACTGTGCACCCTGGGCGAACAAGCCCCAGCCTTGAATGGCCACCAGCCTGCTGTTGCTCAGGTCAGCCAGGCGCAGATTGCTCTGTTGCAGGCTGGCGCGGGTCAGGTTGGCACCTTGCAGGCGGGCTTTTTCCAGATTTGCCAGGTCCAGTTGGGCATGACGCAGGTCGGCATCGCGCAGGTCGGCACCGGCCAGGTTCATCTTGCGCAGGTCCTGGTTGGCCAGGTTGGCGCCGCGCAGGTTGGCCCCCGGGCACTGGCTGGCTTCGGCAATCACACAGCCGTTGATGGTCAAGGGGGTATCGTTGCCGGCGTCGTCGGCGCTCACTGCCAAGGCAGGGGATAGCGCCAGCAGCAAGGTAAAGGGCAGGTAATTCATGGCAAAAGCCTCTGGGCAGGAGAAGGGCAGAAACGGGGAGGGGCGCAGGCCGCTCCCCGCTGCAGGTCAACGCTGTGCAGTCTTGTTGTCCCAGCTCGGGATCTTGAACACCCAGAACGAGCCACCCTGAGCCACCGGTTTGGTCAGCTCGGCCATGTCGCCGCCCCACAGCGGTACTGCACCGCCGTAGCCCACGGTCACGCCGATGTACTGCTCGCCGTCCTGCTCCCAGGTGATGGGCGGCGAGACGATGCCGCTGCCGGTCTGGAACTTCCACAGCTCTTTGCCCGTCTTGGCGTCGAAGGCCTTGAAGAAGCCGTCGCCGGTACCGGTGAACACCAGGTTGCCCTTGGTCGCCAACACCCCGGCCCATAACGGCAGGTGCTCCTTGTGTTCCCAGACCAGCTTGCCGGTGGTCGGGTCCATGGCGCGCAACGTGCCGACGTGGTCGTCGTACATGCGCTTGATACGGAAGCCCATGCCCAGATAAGCCGAGCCCTTCTTGTAGTTCACTTCCTCGGTCCAGTATTCCTCTTTCCACTGGTTGCCGGGGATGTAGAACAGCCCGGTGTCCTGGCTGTAGGCCATGGGGTTCCAGTTCTTGCCGCCCAGGAACGGTGGCGAGACTTCCACCGGCTTGCCCTTGGTTTCACCCGGCAGCGGCTTGGCCGGGCGTTGGCCGGGGTTTTCCACCGGGCGGCCGGTCTTCAGGTCGATATGGCTGGCCCAGGTGATGTTGTCGACGAAGGGGAAGGCGTTCTGCAGCTTGCCGTTGTTGCGGTCGACCACATAGAAGAAGCCGTTGCGGTCGGCGTGGGCGGTGGCCTTGACCACGTTGCCGTTCTTGTCCTTGTAGTCGAACAGCACCAGCTCGTTGTTGCCGGAGAAGTCCCAGGCATCGTTGGGGGTGTGCTGGTAGAACCACTTGACCTCGCCGGTACTCGGGTCGACGCCGACCTGGCCGGAGGTGTACAGGCTGTCGAAGTCATGCGGGTTGCCGTCTTTCGACGTGCGCGCCCAGGTATTCCAAGGGCCGGGGTTGCCAGCGCCGACAATGATGGTGTTGGTCTCGGGGTCGAAGCTCGCGCTTTGCCAAGGGGCTCCGCCGCCGTGGCTCCAGGCTTCGACCTTGCCGGTTTCGGTGGTTGGGTCGTCTGGCCAGGACGGCGCCTTGACGTCACCGGTCGGGGTGCTGTCCTTGCCGTTCAGGCGGCCCATGTGGCCCTCGACGAAGGGCCGCATCCACACTTCTTCACCGGTGTCCGGGTCGCGCGCGAACAGCTGGCCGACCACGCCGAATTCATCGCCGGAGCTGCCGTGGATCAGCAGCACCTTGCCGCTGGTCTTGTCCTTGATCAGCACTGGCGCACCGGTCATGGTGTAGCCGGCGCTGTGGTCGCCGAACTTCTTGTTCCACACCACTTTGCCGGTGCGCTTGTCGAGGGCGATGACACGCGCATCGAGGGTGCCAAAGTAGATCTTGTCGCCGTAGATCGCCGCCCCGCGGTTGACCACGTCGCAGCAGGGACGAATGTTGTCGGGCAGGCGGTGGTTGTAGGTCCACAGGCGTTTGCCGGTCTTGGCATCGAGGGCGAATACCCGTGAGTACGAGCCGGTGACGTAGACCACGCCATCGCTGACGATGGCCTGGGATTCCTGGCCGCGCTGCTTCTCGTCGCCGAAGGAGTAGGACCAGGCCGGGGTCAGCTTGAACACGTTCTTGTCATTGACCTGGGCCAGCGGGCTCCAGCGCTGGGCATTGGTGCCCATGCCGTACTGCAGCACGTCCTGGGTGGTCAGGTGGTCATTGGCGATGTCTTCCCAGGTGACGTTCTTGCCGGCAGGTGCAGCGGGTGTGCTGGCCGCTGTTGCCACATTGCCCAGGGCCAGGCTACCGGCTATCAGCAGGACGCGCACGCTCAGGGCCAGCGGGGAAAGGGCGGGTAGCGATCTTATTGTCATGGTTGCAGTTCCCAGTGGAGGTTTTGGCCTGCACAGGGTGGGGCGCAGCGGCCATCGCGGGATACGGAAAAAGTCCCGCCCTTGCCGGGAATAGTTCCCGCACGGCACCTCAATTGGCCCTTCGCCACAAGCCCTACTACCAAGGGATTAAGGCCCGGCCACCAAAGCAGCATTCGGCCGCCCGCGGGCTGTTTCTAAGATGGCGGTACGGCCTCTGTGGTTGAGGCTTTGTGTGCAAAGGTGAGGGCATAACAATGACAACAAAATGCAATGTGTTGCTTGCTGCTGGGTTGCTGGCCGCAGCCGTGCTGACCGGTACAGCCTGGGCCCATGGCAACGTGGTGCCCCAGGCAGTGGAGACCAAGGGCCTGACCCCGATCAAGGACACTGGCGTGAGCCTGGACGGCGACGGCTGGGCCGCGGTCAATCCGTACCGCAGCTCTCCCGAGCACGACAAGGCCGTGGAAATCGGCGCCTCGGCCTACAACCAGAACTGCGCTGCCTGTCATGGCCTGGAGGCCAAGTCCGGTGGTATCGCGCCTGACTTGCGCATGCTCGACGCGGGTGATGCCGGCGATGAATGGTTCGTCGAGCGGGTACGCCACGGCGCGGTTCGCGACGGCCGCGTGTACATGCCGAAGATGGCCGATTACCTCAGCCAGGAAGCCCTGTGGGCGGTGCGCACCTACCTCGACAGCGTGCACGTCGAGGAGTGACGGCCATGCGTCTGTGGGCGGTGCTGTTGAGTGGCCTGCTGCTGTGTTGCGCGGCGGCCCAGGCGCAGGTGCGCAACTATGACGCGATCATCGCCGCCGGCGAGCTCAAGGTGGCAGTGTACAAGGATTTCGCCCCCTACAGTTTTCAGGACCACGGCCAGCCGCGTGGTGTCGATGTGGAGCTGGCGCAGGCCCTGGCCACGGCCTTGGGGGTACGCCTGCAACTGATCTGGGCGCCACCCGGAGAAAAGCTCGACGATGACCTGCGCGACTACATCTGGCGTGGCAGCCCGCTGCGTCATCAGCAATTGGCCGACTTGATGATGCGGGTGCCTTACGATCGCGCCTACGCGCAACGGCGCAACGAGCTGGGGGAGCTGGAAAACGCCCAGGTGGTGATGTTCGGCCCCTATCAGCAGGAGCGTTGGCAGGTGGCCTACGATCGCCGTCGCCTGGCCTCGGTGGCCAGTGTCGCGGTATTCCAGCAGCATCCTATCGGGGTCGAGGTGGACAGCGTGCCGTCGTTCTACCTGACATCGGTGTTCAACGGCATGCTCAGCGCCAGGACCCACCATTACCCCGGCGTGCAGCAGGCGTTCGCTGCCATGCAGGCCGGCCAGGTGGACGCAGTGATGGCGATGCGCGGCGAGGTTGACTGGCAGCTGCACCAGGCCGCCGACCCGCAACTGGCCTTGGCAGAAAACGCCTACCCGAACCTTGGCAAACAGGCCTGGGAAATCGGCATGGCTGTGCATGAAAGCAACCGGCAGCTGGCCTATGCCGTGGAGGAGGCCATGGAAGCGATGATTCGCGATGGCCGGCTCAAGGCGATGTATGCCGCATACGGCCTGCGTTACGAGGTCCCGGAGATGTATCAATAGGAGTGGCCATGAACTGGCGAGCAACTTTCCTGCTGGCCTGCTGGATGCCCTGGGCCGCCCAGGCTGCGACACAAGGCACCCACACAGACCCGGTGCCTTCTGTGATGTGGGACTTCTACCACAAGCAGTTGCTGGGGCAGGCCGCGTTCGTCTTCGATGACCGGGTCAAGCTTCTGGCGCCGCCCTTTGCCGAGGATGCACGGCAGGTACCGCTGGAGATCGACGCCCGGGCATTCGCTGGCGAGGTGGTGCGGATAATCGCCTGGGCCGAACTCAACCCGTTGCCGCGCATCGTCGACTTTCAGCCCGGCGAGCGCGTGTTGCCCTGGTTGTCGATCCGCATCCGCATCGAACAGGCCACACCGTTGCGCGCCGCCGTACTGACACGCGATGGCCTGTGGCACGTTGGTTCGACCCTGATCGATGCTGCCGGCGGCGGTTGTACCGCACCCAGCGTGGTGCGCACCCAGCCCGGCTGGGAGGAGCATCTCGGGGAGGTGCTGGGCGGGCGCTACCCGCGTGGCGACAGCAGCCGCCTGCGCCTGCAGGTGGCCCACCCGATGGATAACGGCCTGGTCAGCGGCATTCCTGAATTCTTTCTCAACCATGCCGAGTTGCAAGGTGCAGATGGCCAGCGCCTGGCCAGCCTGGAGCTGTACCCGGCGGTCAGCGAAAACCCCAACCTGGGCTTTGACATTCAGGGCCCGGGGCCAACACGGCTGCTGTTGCAGGACAACAGCGGCAACCAGTTCGAGGCGGCGCTGCCCTGAGCGCGTTGTCTGATTTCACCCTGAACCGAGGCACCGTCATGCGTTGGATCCTGCTGTTGCTGCTGTGCCTGGGGCTGCCGGCCCAGGCTGATCTGACGTACCGGCTTACCCCCCGGCAGATCGCCGAGGGCACCTGGTTGCTGGAAGGCAGCACCGACAATTTCGCCAAGGCCAATGGCGGCAATGTGGTCAACACCGCGTTCATCGTCACCGACAGCGGTGTGGTGGTGATCGACAGCGGGCCGTCGAAGGGCTATGGCGAGGCATTGCGCAAGGCAATTGCCACCCTCACCGACAAGCCGGTAGTGGAGGTGCTGCTGACCCATCATCATCCTGACCATGTGCTGGGCAACCAAGCCTTTGCCGATGTGCCGATCGGTGCCCTGGCCGGCACCCGCGACCTGCTGCGCCAGCAAGGCGATGCCATGGCCGAGAACATGTATCGCCTGGTCGGCGACTGGATGCGCGGTACCGAGGTGGTGCTGCCGACCCGGGTGCTGCAGCCGGGGGTGCATGAGGTGGGCGGGCACCGCCTGAGGTTGCTGGGGCTGGGCGGGCATACAGGGGCCGACCTGGCGATTTTCGATGAAAAGACCGGCGTGCTGTTTGCCGGCGATCTGGTGTTCTACGACCGCGCCCTGACCACGCCCAACAGCCCGGGGCTGGACGTGTGGCTCAAGGACCTGGATACCCTGCAGGCACTGCCCTGGAAACAGCTTGTACCCGGGCATGGCCCCTTGGCCAGTGATGCGCAGCCGTTCGTGCAGATGCGTGACTACCTGGGCTGGCTCGATGGCCTGATGCGTGATGGCGCGGCGCGCGGTGACGACATGGCCGAGATGATCCGCAGCCCCATTCCCGAACGGTTTGCCGGGATCAGCCTGACGCGTTATGAGCTGATCCGCAGTGTCAGCCACCTGTACCCGCGTTACGAGCGCCAGCAGTTGCAGCGCTTGCCATGACATTTACGGTGCCTGTGAGCCCCCGCGCCGTCCGTGCCGCGCTCTATGGCTGCCCCCGTCCATCGCTCAGGCCCCTACCAAGGAACTAGAAAACTCCGCACTGCGGGCAATTGTTGGCAATCGGGTCGGGACCAAGAATTCCCGGCACACCGGGAAATTTTCCCGGGCACAACAAAAAAACCAAAGGTAGCCGTCATGACCCGATCCCCACGTCGCCCCTTGTTCGCCGTGAGCCTGGTGCTCAGCGCCATGCTGCTTGCCGGCGCGGCTCACGCCGCTGTCAGCAATGAAGAAATCCTCCAGGACCCGAAGAACCCGCAGCAGATCGTGACCAATGGCCTGGGCGTGCAGGGCCAGCGCTACAGCCCGCTGGACCTGCTCAACGTCAATAACGTCAAGGAGCTGCGCCCGGTCTGGGCGTTCTCCTTCGGCGGGGAGAAGCAGCGCGGCCAGCAGGCCCAGCCGCTGATCAAGGACGGGGTGATGTATCTGACCGGCTCCTACTCGCGGGTGTTCGCCGTGGATGCCCGCACCGGCAAGAAACTGTGGCAATACGATGCACGTCTGCCGGATGACATCCGCCCCTGCTGCGACGTGATCAACCGCGGCGTCGCGCTGTACGGCAACCTGGTGTTCTTCGGCACGCTGGACGCCAAGCTGGTGGCCCTGAACAAGGACACCGGCAAGGTGGTCTGGAGCAAGAAGGTCGCCGACCACAAAGAAGGCTACTCCATCAGTGCCGCGCCGATGATCGTCAATGGCAAGCTGATCACGGGCGTTGCCGGTGGCGAGTTCGGCGTGGTGGGCAAGATCCAGGCGTACAACCCGGAGAACGGCGAGCTGCTGTGGATGCGCCCCACCGTGGAAGGGCACATGGGCTATGTGTACAAGGACGGCAAGGCAATCGAGAACGGTATTTCCGGTGGTGAGGCGGGCAAGACCTGGCCTGGCGACCTGTGGAAGACCGGCGGCGCCGCCCCTTGGCTGGGTGGTTACTACGACCCGGAAACCAACCTGATCCTGTTTGGTACCGGTAACCCGGCCCCGTGGAACTCGCACCTGCGCCCCGGTGACAACCTGTACTCCTCCTCACGCCTGGCACTGAACCCGGACGACGGCACCATCAAGTGGCACTTCCAGAGCACGCCGCATGACGGCTGGGACTTCGACGGCGTCAACGAGCTGATCTCGTTCAACTACAAGGACGGCGGCAAGGAGGTCAAGGCTGCCGCCACGGCCGACCGCAACGGTTTCTTCTACGTGCTCGATCGCACCAACGGCAAGTTCATCCGCGGCTTCCCCTTCGTTGACAAGATCACCTGGGCCACTGGCCTGGACAAGGACGGCCGGCCGATCTACAACGACGCCAGCCGCCCGGGCGCACCCGGCAGCGAGGCCAAGGGCAGCTCGGTGTTCGTCGCGCCGGCCTTCCTCGGCGCCAAGAACTGGATGCCGATGGCCTACAACAAGGACACAGGGCTGTTCTACGTGCCGTCCAACGAGTGGGGCATGGACATCTGGAACGAAGGCATCGCCTACAAGAAAGGTGCGGCGTTCCTCGGTGCCGGCTTCACCATCAAGCCGCTCAATGAAGACTACATCGGCGTGCTGCGCGCCATCGACCCGGTCAGCGGCAAAGAAGTTTGGCGCCACAAGAACTACGCGCCGCTGTGGGGCGGTGTGCTGACCACCAAGGGCAACCTGGTGTTCACGGGCACGCCAGAGGGCTTCCTGCAGGCATTCAACGCCAAGACCGGCGACAAGGTCTGGGAATTCCAGACCGGCTCGGGCGTGCTCGGCTCGCCCGTCACCTGGGAAATGGACGGTGAGCAATACGTTTCGGTGGTCTCCGGCTGGGGCGGCGCGGTGCCGCTGTGGGGCGGCGAAGTGGCCAAACGGGTCAAGGACTTCAACCAGGGCGGCATGCTCTGGACCTTCAAGTTGCCCAAGCAGTTGCAGCAAACGGCAAGCGTCAAGCCATAACGCCTGCCTACTGCCGCTTGCTGCCGCTGATCGGTGGCAAGCGGCCCTACTACCAAATGACGAGAGCCCCGCTGCCAACGATGCATTCGCCCGGCACGCGGGGCTTCTTACCATCGGTGCATCGCCTGTCGTGGGACAGGCACCGACCCGCAGAGGCTCAGCATGATCTACGCACAACCCGGAACTCCAGGCGCCGTCGTATCCTTCAAACCCCGTTATGGCAACTTCATCGGTGGCGAGTTCGTGCAGCCGTTGGCTGGCCAGTACTTCACCAACAGCTCGCCGGTCAATGGCCAGCCGATTGCCGAATTCCCGCGCTCCACGGCCCAGGACGTCGAGCGCGCCCTGGACGCCGCGCATGCCGCCGCCGAAGCCTGGGGCAAGACCTCGGTGCAAGACCGTGCGCGGGTACTGCTCAAAATTGCCGACCGCATCGAACAGAACCTGGAAGTGCTGGCGGTTACCGAAAGCTGGGACAACGGCAAGGCCATACGCGAAACCTTGAATGCCGACGTGCCGCTGGCAGCGGACCACTTCCGCTATTTTGCCGGTTGCATCCGCGCCCAGGAGGGTGGCGTAGGCGAAATCAACGAAGGTACCGTGGCTTATCACATCCACGAGCCGCTGGGTGTGGTGGGGCAGATCATCCCGTGGAACTTCCCGCTGCTGATGGCCGCCTGGAAGCTCGCCCCGGCCTTGGCCGCTGGCAACTGCGTGGTGCTCAAGCCCGCGGAACAGACGCCGCTGTCGATTACCGTCTTTGCCGAACTGATCGCCGACCTGTTGCCGGCAGGCGTACTGAACATCGTCCAGGGCTTTGGCCGTGAGGCCGGCGAGGCGCTGGCCACCAGCAAGCGCATTGCCAAGATCGCGTTCACCGGGTCCACCCCGGTGGGCTCGCACATCATGAAGTGCGCGGCCGAGAACATCATCCCGTCCACCGTCGAACTGGGTGGCAAGTCGCCGAACATTTTCTTCGAAGACATCATGCAGGCCGAGCCGGCATTTATCGAGA
Organism: Pseudomonas sp. CIP-10; assembly: GCF_020911845.1. Classification (NCBI taxonomy): domain Bacteria; kingdom Pseudomonadati; phylum Pseudomonadota; class Gammaproteobacteria; order Pseudomonadales; family Pseudomonadaceae; genus Pseudomonas; species Pseudomonas sp. CIP-10. Next base: position 2,482,827 of record NZ_CP087160.1, read on the forward strand.
AGGCTGCCGAAGGCCTGGTGCTGGCGTTCTTCAACCAGGGCGAGGTGTGCACCTGCCCGTCACGGGCGCTGATCCAGGAGTCGATCTACGAACCGTTCATGGCCGAGGTGATGAAGAAGATCGCCAAGATCACCCGCGGCAACCCGCTGGATACCGAAACCATGGTGGGTGCCCAGGCGTCCGAGCAACAGTACGACAAGATCCTTTCGTACCTGGAGATTGCCCGGGAGGAGGGCGCGCAGCTGCTCACCGGCGGTGGTGCCGAGCGGCTGCAGGGTGACCTGGCCAGCGGTTACTACATTCAGCCAACCCTGCTCAAGGGCAACAACAAGATGCGCGTGTTCCAGGAAGAAATCTTCGGGCCAGTGGTGGGCGTGACCACCTTCAAGGACGAAGCCGAAGCGCTGGCGATCGCCAACGACAGTGAATTCGGCCTGGGCGCCGGCCTGTGGACCCGCGACATCAACCGCGCTTACCGCATGGGCCGCGGCATCAAGGCTGGCCGTGTGTGGACCAACTGCTACCACCTGTACCCGGCGCATGCGGCGTTCGGGGGGTACAAGAAGTCCGGTGTTGGCCGTGAGACCCACAAGATGATGCTTGACCATTATCAGCAGACCAAGAACCTGCTGGTGAGCTACGACATCAATCCGCTGGGCTTCTTCTAAACCGCGTCGCGGCCTTCGCGGGCTCGCCCACAGGTTCACCGTCGGTTCCAGAACCGGTGCAGAACCTGTGGGCGCGGGTTTGCCCGCGAAGAGGCCGGCACACGTAACGGCCTACCCGTACCAACGCACCCCGCAAGCTCGTTCCAAAGTAGCATTCGGTCCGGTCCGCCCCCGTGCATTAATGCTTCTACCGGAATCCTCCGGCACAAGAAGAGGACTTGCCCTATGTGGACTAAACCCGCCTATACCGACCTGCGCATTGGCTTCGAAGTGACGATGTATTTCGCCAACCGTTGATGACGGCCCGGCCATCGCCACGGTGGCCGGATCCTCCTGGAGTATGCGCCTGTGAACCTCATCGATCGCCAGCAAGCCCTTGCCTTGGGGCGAGGCTTGCGCCTGGACTGGGAGCCACAGAAGGCTTGCCACGTGCTGATGTACGCCGGGGGCATCATCGAGCTCAATGCCAGTGCCGGCTGGGTCCTGGCGCTGCTGGACGGCCACAGTACCGTGGCAACGGTCATCGACCGCCTGGCACAACGCTTCCCCAATGTACCGGGGCTCGAAGAGGACGTACTGGCGTTTCTGGAGGTGGCCCGCGCCAAATCCTGGATAGAATGACCGGTAGCCCCGCTTTGGTCTGGTTGCTTTCGTGGTGGGATGCTTTACGCTGGCGGTTATCTTCCAGAACAATAAGAACAGGCTTACCGATGAGCCAGAGTTTCAGCCCCCTTCGCAAATTCGTATCGCCTGAAATCATCTTTGGTGCCGGCTGCCGGCACAATGTGGCCAATTACGCCAAAACCTTCGGTGCGCGCAAGGTACTGGTGGTCAGCGACCCTGGCGTGATCGCGGCCGGCTGGGTGGCGGATGTGGAGGCCAGCCTGCAGGCCCAGGGTATCGACTACTGCCTGTACACAGCGGTGTCACCCAACCCGCGGGTCGAAGAGGTGATGCTCGGCGCCGAAATCTATCGGCAGAACCACTGTGACGTGATCGTCGCCGTCGGTGGCGGCAGCCCGATGGATTGCGGCAAGGCCATCGGCATCGTGGTGGCCCATGGGCGCAGCATCCTCGAATTCGAAGGCGTGGACATGATCCGCGTGCCCAGCCCGCCGCTGATCCTGATCCCGACCACCGCCGGCACCTCGGCGGACGTGTCGCAGTTCGTGATCATTTCCAACCAGCAGGAACGCATGAAGTTCTCCATCGTCAGCAAGGCGGTGGTGCCGGACGTGTCGCTGATCGACCCGCAGACAACCCTGAGCATGGACCCGTTCCTGTCGGCCTGCACCGGCATCGATGCGTTGGTGCATGCCATCGAGGCCTTCGTGTCTACCGGCCACGGGCCGCTGACCGACCCCCATGCGCTGGAAGCCATGCGCCTGATCAATGGCAATCTGGTGGAGATGATCGCCAACCCTACCGATATTGCACTGCGTGAAAAGATCATGCTCGGCAGCATGCAGGCGGGGCTGGCGTTCTCCAATGCGATCCTGGGCGCAGTGCACGCCATGTCGCACAGCCTGGGCGGCTTCCTCGACTTGCCCCATGGCTTGTGCAATGCGGTGCTGGTGGAGCACGTGGTGGCGTTCAACTACAGCTCGGCGCCGGAGCGTTTCAAAGTGATCGCCGAGGTGTTCGGTATCGACTGCCGCGGTCTCAATCACCGGCAGATCTGCGGGCGGCTGGTGGAGCACCTGATTGCCCTGAAGCGTGCCATCGGCTTCCATGAAACCCTGGGCCTGCACGGGGTGCGCACGTCCGATATCCCGTTCCTGTCGCAACACGCGATGGACGACCCGTGCATCCTCACCAACCCCCGTGCGTCGAGCCAGCGTGATGTCGAGGTGGTCTATGGCGAGGCCCTCTGACGAGCAGCAGCGGGCGTTGGCCGGGCTGCTGGGGCTGGGTGACCACTCGGCGCGCAAAAGCCATTACCCGGAGCTGTCCGCCCGCCTGGACGAACTGGAAGCCGAACGCAACCGTTACAAATGGCTGTTCGAAAACGCCGTGCACGGTATTTTCCAGGCCAGCCTTCAGGACGGCATGCGTGCCGCCAACCCGGCGCTGGCGCGCATGCTCGGCTATGACGACCCGCAAGCGGTGCTGTTTTCCCTGACGGACCTGGCCGCCAACCTGTTCGACGGCGGTGCCGAGGAGTTACAGGCCATTACCGCGGTGCTCGCCCGTGAGCACAGCTTGCACGGCTACGAAACCCGCTTGCGGCGCAAGGACGGCAGCCATCTCGATGTGCTGATGAACCTGCTGCTCAAGCCCGGGCAGGAAGGGCTGGTGGAGGGTTTTGTCGCCGACATCACCGAACGCAAGCTGGCCCAGCAGCGCCTGCAGCAGCTCAATGACGAGCTGGAACAACGGGTCGCAGCGCGTACCGATGAATTGCTGGAGGCGCGTGATGCCGCCGAAGCCGCCAACCGCAGCAAGGACAAATACCTCGCCGCCGCAAGCCATGACCTGCTGCAACCGTTGAACGCCGCGCGCTTGCTGATTTCGACCTTGCGCGAGCGGCCATTACCAGAGGCCGAGCATGTGCTGGTGGAGCGTACCCACCAGGCCCTTGAGGGCGCCGAAGATTTGCTGACCGACCTGCTGGACATTTCCCGGCTCGACCAGGCAGCGGTGAAGCCGGACGTGGCCGTGTACCGCCTCGACGAGTTGTTCGCACCACTGGTCTCGGAATTCCGCTCGGTGGCCGATGCGGAAGGCCTCAAGCTGCATGCGCGCATCCCGGACTGTGCCATCAGCACTGACCTGCGGCTGATGACACGTATCCTGCGCAACTTCCTCAGCAACGCCTGCCGCTACACCGACGAAGGCCGGATCTTGCTTGGGGCAAGGCGCCGGGGTGGCCATTTGCGGCTGGAAGTGTGGGATACCGGGCGGGGTATTGCCGAAGACCGGTTACAGGCGATCTTCCTTGAGTTCAACCAACTGGACGTCGGCCGCGCAGCGGATCGCAAGGGCGTGGGGCTGGGGTTGGCCATCGTCGAGCGGATTGCCAAGATTCTCGGCTACCGGATTGAGGTACGTTCGTGGCCGGGGCGTGGTTCGGTGTTCAGCATCGAGGTCCCGCTGGGTAAAGAGGTGCCGCTGGCCGCTCACCAGGCTGTGCCGCTGCCAAGCGTCGGCAACCCGCTACCGGGCCGCCGCCTGTTGGTACTGGACAACGAAGTGAGCATCCTCGAGAGCATGGGCGCGCTGCTTGGGCAGTGGGGCTGCGAAGTGGTGACCGCGACCGACCAGGCAGGTGCCTTGCTGGCCTTGCAGGGGCAGGCCCCGGAACTGATCCTGGCCGACTACCACCTGGACCATGGCGTGGTGGGTTGCGAGGTGGTCAGGTATTTGCGTGAGCATTTTGCGGTTGCCATACCGGCGGTGATCATCACCGCCGACCGCAGCGATCAATGCCGGCGGGGCTTGCAGAAATTGGGGGCGCCGCTACTGAACAAACCTGTGAAACCCGGGAAACTGCGGGCGGTGTTGAGCCAGTTGCTCTTGGTGCATTGATTGGGTAGCGGTTCACCGCTGAGCAGACAATGCCAGCTAGTCGATGAGCATCGACTGTGCGATGGTCCTGTTTTAACCACCCTCTTTAGCTGCCGAATGGCCTCGGGGGTGGCAGCCAACAAACTGCGAACATTGAAATGGAGCACTTAAATGGCCTGTCGCGAAGTTTGGATCCACGGGCCTTTAAAACTTACCATTCGGTCAGAATGCAAGCAGTTAGTAAACTAACTAATACGGCTTTAAATACCGCTGGTCGGTGCTTTTGCTCAAGAAATGAACGATTTGCCAGCGAGTCGTTCCTATTTGCCAGCAAGTGTGTTCTTCCAGCACCGCACTTCGCACCTCTCCCCAGAACGTATGGACGTTCAACTTGATCTGCATGGCAGGGATGCTCACGGGGCTTCTTACCTCTGACAATGGAGTAACGCCATGCCCAACCGGGGCTCAACGGTTGAGCCACTGTGCGCAATCGAGTAACCATTCGCTGTTTCAATTAACGATATGAATTTGGTCTTCCCAGTGCGATCAGGCCGTACGCATGCTTGTTGCAAGGCCATCTAGCGCTGATGCATTACGTGGAGAATTCGACGTGGAGTTTAATACAATTATTAGCCTGTTCGGGCAGAAAGAATCCATGGAGTTGGTGCGGTTGTCGGTCATTTATGTTCATTTACTGGCCTGTTGTATCGCCATCGGCCTGGTATTTACCAGTGACGCCGAGATGGTCAGGGACTTGCTGAAGGGGCATCAAAAGGCCTGCCATGACGGTAAGCACATGGCGCGATTGCAGGCGTCTGTTGCCAATGCCTTGATATTCTTGTGGCTTACCGGTGCCGCGGTCATTGGTATCGATTACCTTGAAAAGGGCATGAGTTATTTTGCCAATCCCAAACTTCACGCCAAGGTCATTATTGTCTTGCTCCTGACCTTCAATGGCATGTTGTTGCATCGTTATGTATTACCTGCCTTGCTCAAGGCCGGTTCTTTGCTTGACCTGAATATAGGCGTGCGGATGTTTGCCCTGTTTTCTGGTGCACTGTCAGGTGTTTCCTGGTTATATGCAGCGATGCTGGGCGTCGGTCGGCCACTGGCCTGGAAGTATTCGCTGACCGAGTTGCTGTTGGCCTATCCGGTGATGATCCTGCTTGGCTTTGCCCTGATGGCCGCACTGACCCAGTGGGCGCGAAAACGCACCATGGCCAAAGCGACGCCAGCACCTGTCTGGCCGCTGGCGGGCATTCCTTGCTGATGGCCTGAGGCACTGCGACGGCGCCACGAACCGCAAACCTGGTTTGCGGCGCCGTTGCAGTGCCTGATGTGATTCAGCACGGCAAGCGTGCAACGCTTCCATGATCCGTTGCATGACTGCGAACCGGCGATCGCGGTTACAGGTTTGCCTGCACGCTGCGCCCTTTGGCCAGATAGGCGTTGAACTCATCTTCCGGCACCATGCTGCCCCCCGTTCCCCAGACGAGGTGTGTAGCCTGCTGCAGCTGGGTTGGGGTGAAGCCCTGGCGAGCCAGGTACTCGCCGGCTTGCAGCACCCGTAGCATACCGGGTACGCCGGCCAGGGCAGAGGGTTCCAGTTTGACCTTGTCCTGCTCATGGGCGATGACCATCAAGCGGTACAGCTCTTCGTCGGTCACGGTGTAGTAACCATCGATCAGCCGCTGCATGGCTTTGCCGACAAACCCTGATGGGCGGCCGACCGCCAGGCCGTCTGCTGCGGTGATGTTGTCGATGCCGAAGTCCTGCACGCAGGTTTCATCATGCAGGCCGGTATAGACACCCAGCAGCATGCAGGGGGAGTGGGTGGGTTCGGCAAAGATGCAGTGCACCGCATCGCCGAACACCAGCTTCAGCCCGAATGCGACACCGCCCGGGCCGCCCCCTACGCCGCACGGCAGGTAGACGAACAACGGGTGATCTGCGTTCACCTGGATGCCAGCCTGGTCGAATTGCCGCGCCAACCGTTCGGCGGCGACGGCATAGCCGAGAAACAGCTGTGGGGAGTTTTCGTCGTCGACAAAATAACAATTGGGGTCTGAGGCTGCCTGCTGGCGACCCTGCTCGACCGCTACGCTGTAGTCGCACGCGTGTTCTACCACGGTCACGCCGTTGGCCCGCAGCTTGTCCTTCTTCCATTGCCGGGCGTCTGACGACATGTGCACGCTCACCTTAAAACCCAGCTTGGCGCTCATGATGCCAATCGACAGCCCCAGGTTGCCGGTCGAACCCACGGCGATCGTGTACTGGCTGAAGAATGCGCGGGCCTGGTCGCTCGCCAGTTTGGTGTAGTCATCCGTTGGCGTGATCAATCCGGCCACCAGGGCCAGGTCTTCGGCATGCTTGAGCACTTCATGGATACCGCCCCGGGCCTTGATCGAACCGGAGATGGGCAGGTCACTGTCCGCCTTGAGCCACAGGCTGCCTGCGTTCTGCAGTGATCCTTCTTCGACAAGCACCCGGCGCAGCTGTGGCAGCGGGATGACAGGCGACTCGATGACCCCGCCGGCAGCGGCTGTTTCGGGGAACACAGTGGCCAGGTAAGGCGCGAACCGCTGCAGCCGCGCGCTGGCCGCTTGCACGTCGGCCGCCGTCAGGCCCACGTCGTGCAGGGCTTCTGCAGCCTTGGCGATACCAGGGTTGAACCAGCTGGTCTGCTTCAGGGCAACCAGCTCGGCGATGATCGGGTGGCTTTGTTGCCAGGCTTCCAGGGTTTTTCCGTGAATCATGATTTCACCTGCAGTGCAGTCTGTAGGCCGCCAGCAGCAGTCTCGTGACAGGGGGGGAAGGCGCAGGATAACCCACGGAGTTTCGAACATTACACATTGGTTTTACTGAGGTGTTGCCTGTACCGGCCTGTTCGCGGGCTCGCCCGCTCCCACAGGCCATCACCGCCTTCAAGGCTTGCACAGTACCTGTGGGCGCGGGCCAGACCGCGAAAGTGCCTGTCCAGGCACCAAAGGATCTGGACAGTTCGCTGACTCAGCCATAAGGCGGCGCTGGCAGTTCGGCCAGCAGGGTTTTCAAGCCGTCGCTCCACTGCCTGCGAATCTGCTGGTAATAGGCATCGTCGCTGGTAATGCGCTTGCGCGTCATGCTTTCCAGGCTGTTGTTGCGGTACACCAGCAAGTCCAGCGGCATGCCCACCGACAGGTTGCTGCGGATGGTGGAGTCGAACGAAATCAGGCCGCAGCGCAGCGCTTCATCGAGCGGCGTGCGGTAATCCAGGTTGCGGTCGAGTATTGGTCTGCCGTACTTGCTTTCACCCAGTTGCAGAAACGGGGTGTCCGGTGTGGCCTGGAAGAAATTGCCTTGTGCATACACGTTGTAGATGGCCATGGGGCCGCCGGCTATCTGGCCGCCGACGATGAATGAACTGCTAAGGTCGATATCGGCCGTGAGCTTGCTGCGGTCTCTTTTGACCACCTCGCGCAGGGTGTCGGCGACCAGCACCGTTGCATCGTAGAGCGTGGCAACGTTCAGCAGGTGGGGGCCGTTGCCCTGGGTGCGTTGCTGCAGCAGGTTTACCACCGACTGTGAGGTCGCCAGATTGCCGGCGGTCTGCAGCACGATCAGCCGCTCGCCCGGGGTGCTGAAGACGAACAACTTGGTGAACGTGGAGATCTGGTCGATGCCGGCGTTGGTGCGTGAGTCGCTGATGAAGACAAGCCCGTCCTCCAGGTGCATGGCGACACAGTAAGTCATGCGGTTTCCCTTGTGTTGCGTGTGGAAGGGTCTTGCCGCACTCGCGCGGCAAGACCGGTCTGACGCCAGCCTGTCACTGGCGATGCACGTGGACGCTGGCCTGCATCGATTCGGCGCCGCCGCCGCGGCGTACGCCCCTGACCGGACAGGCATCGAGGTAGTCCAGGCCCACCGCCAGCTTCAGGTGACGCTCTGGCCGGGTCAGGCGGTTGGTAATGTCGAAGCTGTACCAGGCTTCGTCGACCCAGGCTTCGGCCCAGGCGTGGCTGGCCAGGTGTTGTTCGTCCTCGGTGCACAGGTAGCCGGACACATAGCGTGCCGGCACCCCCAGGCTGCGTGCGCAGGCCAGGAAGGCGTGGGTGTGGTCCTGACACACGCCTGCGCCACCGTTGAAGGCTTCGATGGCCGTGGTGCCCACCGACGTGGCCCCAGGGCTGTAGGGCATGTGCTCGGCCAGGCCTTGCATCAGCCCGATCAGTGCTGCCCGGTCGCGGTGACTGCCACAATGCCGGGCGGCGAAAGCAATCAGGGTGTTGTCGGCCAGCGTCAGGTGGCTACCGCGCAGGAACGGCAGGGGAGACTGGCTCTCGGTTTCGTGTTCGCAATCCGGGTCGATCTCGACCTGGCCGTGTGCGGTAAGCGCCAGGTGGCCATGGGGTTTGTCCAGCGTCAGCACATGCAGGATGTTGCCGTAAGGGTCGATCTGGCCCTTGACCTTGCAGGGCAGGTCCAGTTGCCATTGATTGATACGCTGGCGTTCGCTGCTGCGGGGCGTCAGGCGCAGGAACTGGATACTGTTGCACACGTCGCTGGCGTAGCTATAGGTCGTGTCGTGGCGAATGGACAGTTTCATACAACCTCCAGGTAGGAGTGATGGACGGCCTGGCCCAGTTGGTTGATGCGGCCGATGAAGTCGCTTAGCCAGGGGTGCAACCCTGCATCAAGGATTTCGTCGATGGCGGTGTAGCGCAGGCGCGCGTTCAGTTCGGCGGCCATGCGCTGGGCGGCACGCCCGGTACTGCCCGGCAGGCCCGCCAGGATCAGGTCCAGTTCCTCGATGCAGGCATGCAGCGAGCGCGGCACGTCCACCCGCAACAGCAGCAGCTCGGACACCGGCCGGGCACTGGGCGCGGCGCGATAGAGCTCGTTGAAGGCCTCATACGAGGTCAGCGCGCGCAGCAGGGCGCTCCATTGGTAATAACCGCGGGCGGAGTCGTCGCTGACCTCTTCGGAGGCCTCGCCGAACATTTCATAGCGCGAATCGAGCAGGCGCAGGGTGTTGTCCGCCCGCTCCAGGAAGGTCCCCAGGCGAATGAAGCTGTAGGCATCGTTGCGCATGATGGTGCCGGATGTCGCACCGCGGAACAGGTGTGATCGTTCCTTGACCCAGTCGCAGAACTGGCTGATGCCATAGCGACCCAGGCCGTTGCTGGCAATGTTGCGCATTTCGATCCAGGTGGCGTTGATGTTCTCCCACATGTCGGCGGTGATTCGGCCGCGCACTGCATGGGCATTGGTCCTGGCGGCCTGCAGGCAGCAATAGATGCTGCTGGGGTTGGTGGCGTCGAGGGCGAAGAAGTGCAGCATGCGCTCGGTGTCGAGTTCCTTGTGCCGACGCAGGTAGTCGTCCAGCATGCCCGAGGCCATCAGCGACATTGCCAGCTCGGCATGGCCGTCGCTGCGCCCGGCCTGGGGCATCAGCGACAGCGAGTAGCTGACCTCGAGCATGCGCGCGAGGTTTTCTGCACGCTCCAGGTAGCGGGACATCCAGTACAGGTCGGAAGCGGTTCGCGAAAGCATGGCTCAGTCCTCCACCACCCAGGTGTCCTTGGTACCGCCGCCTTGCGACGAGTTGACCACCAGCGAGCCTTCCTTGAGCGCCACGCGCGTCAGGCCACCGGGCACCAGGCGGGTTTCACTGCCCGACAACACGAACGGGCGCAGGTCGATGTGACGCGGTGCGATGCCGCTGTCGACGAAGGTCGGGCAGGTTGACAGGCACAGCGTCGGTTGAGCGATATAGGCGTGCGGGCGGGCTTTGATGCGCGCGCGGAAGTCCTCGATCTGGGCTTTGGTCGAGGCGGGCCCGACCAACATGCCATAGCCGCCGGAACCTTGGGTTTCCTTGACCACCAGTTCGGGCAGGTGGGCCAGTACATGGGACAGGTCCGCCGGCTTGCGGCACTGCCAGGTCGGCACGTTGTTCAGGATCGGTTCTTCGCTCAGGTAAAAGCGGATCATGTCGTCGACAAAGGGGTAGATGGATTTGTCATCGGCCACGCCAGTGCCGACGGCGTTGGCCAGTACCACATTGCCGGCGCGGTAAACCGAGATCAGCCCCGGCACGCCCAGCATGGAGTCAGGGTTGAAGGACAGCGGGTCGAGGTAGTCGTCGTCCAGGCGACGATAGATCACGTCCACCTGGTGGGGGCCGGCCGTGGTGCGCATGTAGACATGCTCATCACGCACGAACAGGTCGGCGCCTTCGACCAGCTCGATGCCCATTTCCCGGGCCAGGAAAGCATGCTCGAAATAGGCGCTGTTGAAACGGCCGGGCGTGAGCAGCACCGCGGTAGGGTTGTCCAGTGGACTGGCGCTCTTGAGCGTGTCCAGCAGCAGGTTGGGGTAGTGATCGATGGGCGCGATGCGCTGGGCGGCAAACAGTTCGGGGAACAGGCGCATCATCATCTTGCGGTCTTCGAGCATGTAGCTGACGCCGCTGGGGGTGCGCAGGTTGTCTTCCAGCACGAAGTAACTGCCATCGCCGTCACGTACCAGGTCGACACCGGCAATATGCGCATACAGCCCACGGTGAAGGTCCAGGCCCTGCATGGCGATCTGGTAGCCCTCGTTGGCCAGCACTTGCTCTGGCGGGATGATGCCGGCCTTGAGAATGCGCTGGTCGTGGTAGATGTCCTGCAGGAACAGGTTCAGCGCCTGTACCCGTTGAATGCAGCCACGCTCGACCGTGCGCCATTCGCTGGCGCGGATGCTGCGCGGGATGATATCGAAGGGGATCAGGCGCTCGGTATCCTGCTTGTCGCCGTACAAGGTGAAGGTGATGCCAGCGCGGTGAAACAGCAGGTCGGCCTCGCGGCGGCGCTGTTCCAGCAACTCCAGCGGGGTGTTGGCCAGCCAGCGGGCGAACTCCTGGTAATGCGGGCGGCAAGTGCCGTTCGCTTCGTACATTTCATTGAAAAAAGCCCGGGACATACCCACTCCTTGCCGCCGTTGCCGGCAGCTTCATTGCGGTTCATCTGCGTCTTTCAGGGTGCTGCCTTGCTGGGGTAAGTGGGAGCTGTGTCTCGCGTTAACCTCGGTCTCGGTAGATTGCCTGTGCGTTGAGTACAACCGGTCTGTGCAATAAAAGTGCCGAATACCCCTGGCGGTTCTGGCGATGCAGGAAATGTGAGGGGCACACCCGATGTGTGCTGCCTGGCCGCAAGGGCCGGCGCATCAAAAGAGGGCGCTTTTGATCCGGGCGCGGGTTTTGAACCGAAATGGGGCGCAAGCCGGTGCCCGGCGGCAGAAAATGGGAATAGTCCGGGTGCATGACTTGGGGGGAAGGGGGCATGCATCGAGTGCCGCGCGGGCGGCACCCGATTGAACACACGCTGAATATCGCCAGGCGAGCGCCTTCAGGCCCTCAGAGGCAGGCGTAGACCACCAGCTCCACCAGCATTTCTTCCCGGGCGAGGCCCGCCACCACGACGGCCGCGCGGTTGGGGTAGGGTGCCTGGAAATACTCGGCGTACACGGCATTTACAGTTGCCAGATAGCGGCGGTCGGTCACGTAGATCAGTACCTGGGTCACGGCATCCAGCGAGCTGCCAGCGGCTTCCAAGGTGTGGCGCAGGTTGTCCAGTGTCTGGCGGGCCTGTGCCTCGATGCCGCCGGCAACCACCTGGCCCTGCGTATCGATTGGGATCTGGGCCGTGTACAACGTACCGTTGCCGACGACCGCCCATTCCAGTGGCGCCCTGGAGGCGAACAGCTCGGTCTTTATTGCATGCTTCATGGGTTGTTTCCTCAGTGGCAAGGGTGTTCAGTCGGCGTCGCTGCCGCCGCCTGCACCGTGGCGGCGTGAGGCATCGGTGCTCTCGACAAGGATGTGTTCGGCCAGCTGCCTGAGCCTTTGCCAGGTATGTTCGTTGACGGTAAAACCTTGCTGCAGTGTGCGTTGCGGGTCGGTTATCGCCTGGGCGGTCTGGCCTGCTCGGGTGAACAGCACCGTTACGTCTTGCGCGGCCGCTTCAATGCCCCGGGGCCGGGCTTCACTGCTCAGTTCCGGGCGCGGCATGCCGGCGGTAAAATCGGCCAGGTGGTATTGGCGGGCGTCCTCCCAGCGGGCTTGCACGTGCAGCCCCTGCACCGCTGCCCGGCTCAGGTAGCCCAGCAACAGCAAACGGTTGTGGCAGTGGCGGATGCGCAGTTCGGCCTGACCACAGCGCATGGCCTTGGCTGCCGCCAGTTCCACCACCGTCGCGGCGCAGCGCAATACGCTCTGGCCCTTGGCGTCGATCACCAGCAGGGCGTTATCCTCATGGCACAAGGCGTATGGCTGTGCAGCTTCGGCTTGCAGATAACGCAACGCCTTTTCCAGTGCACCGACGCCATTAAGCCCCTGCAGTTGCAGCCAGCCCACGAGTTCGGCGGCATCCTCGCAGTCGCCCGGGGCGAAGCCCATGCCTTCGAATGCCTTGCGGCACATCACCTGTATTTCGTTAAGCGATACGCGCATGGTCAAAGCTCCCTTTGCGGCATGACTGCGAAATTCCAGTCGTCTGCGAACGGCTGACCGATGTCGCTGACCAGCGGCGCGCCCTGGAACAGCGTGATACGCACCCAGCGGCTTGACTTGGGGTCGAATTTCCCCGCGCCGAAAAATGCCAGTTTGCAGCGCAGCAGGTGAATCGGCAGCATGTCCCGGGCCAGCAGATTGGCACGGATTTCACCGAAGTTTGTTTTTGCCATGCCTTGCAGGCGGCGTACCGCGCCCTTGAACCTCGGTTGGGCGATCAGGAAGTGAGCGGTCAGCGCCTGAGGCTGCCGTTGCAGGTGCTCCAGCAGCGCGCCATGGCACTGCTGGATATTGCGGGCAATACCCAGCTGCATTTCTTTTTCGGCCCCTGGCTCCTCTGCGCGAATGCCCAGGCGCGGCTCTTCTTTTTCAGCTGAGCGGTACCAGAAGAAGTGCTCCGCATCGGCAGCACTGAAGTCGTAGCGCAACGCCCAGCCATACTGCTGCTCGATGAGCTGGCGCAGTTGCCCAAGGGGCATCTGGGCGTCCAGCTGCCAGCTTTCGTTGACCCCCATGTGCTCGGCCAGGGGCGTGACCTGCTCGGGGTACAGCTCCAGCAGCAGGCTGACCAGAAGCTCCTGGCAGCCCACCCCCGTGTGTAATTGCGCCCAGGCCAGCAGACGCGGCCAAAGGCCCGCGCCGTCGGCTTGCGTGCCAAGCCAGGTGGCCAGTAAAGCAAGCTCGGCCAAGGTTTGCAGGTTCTGCTCATGCTGGCGCTGGTCTTCGGTCCGGGACTGGCTCAGGTGCAACTGGGCGCGCGCCAGCAATTGCTGCAGGCGTGCCAATTGGTCGGGCTCCGCCGACTGCGCCAGCACCAGGGCCAGGGCCGTTTCCCGCGTACTGATCCAGTGCTCCACCAGTTGAGGGTGGTTGATCAGAAAAGGGGCCATTCCCAGCCCGGTCGCGTTGCCGACCCCCAGGTAGCGTTGTAGCGCCGGGGCCAGTTGCACTGCCCGCTGCGGGGCGAGTGCCCGGGCCATGTGGTTGATCTGCTCGATGCTGAAGTGTCGCAGCAGGTAGACGGTGAACATCTGCGCGCTGAACGGCTGGTTGAAGTCCGGGTTATCTTGCAGGCAACCAAAATCGGCGATGCCGAACTTGCCGTTACCGTACACCGCGGTGGTGCGATACAGGTAGCCGACTTCAGCCAGTTGTTGTGGATCGGGCTGGCGTCCTTCTGCCAGCGCCGCCAGAAACCGGTCGAAATTGCGCAAGCTACGGTTGGCCCGCGACAACACCAGCACGCGTGCATCGAAGCGACCGGCTTCCTGCAGCGGCACGTTGCGTTGCAGGTCGGCCAGTTGTGCCGAGTCGACATCGCCGGCCACCAGCACGAAGCTGACGTCCCACTGGTCGGCGATGACCCGATCGCTGCGCTTTTCGGGCGGCAGGTAGGCCGAGAAGATCACGCAGTGGTAATGGCCGTTTGGCGTTTCGATGCGGTAGATCGCAGTGCCGAAGCCTTGGCCATCGAGGTCGAAACAGCTGCGCCGGATTTGCCAGCGCTGCTGCATCATCCGCCGCATGCTGCTGCGCACGAAGCTTAGCGGGCTCTGGAAGTGGCTACCCAGCCGGGCCAGGTCCATGACTTGGCTGGCAGGGCGCAACGCGGGTATTGCAGGCACGCTGTTGGGCATTGTTGTTGTACCTGGATGGATCATGTTCAGACGCCTTGTTCACGGGCCATGTGTCGAGCGATGCGCACGGCATCCCACAGCGCTGGCAGGATCACCAGCGACACCGGCACCGCGGTGATGACAATGAAGGATTGCAGGGCCGTCACACCGCCTGCGCCAATGGTGATCAGCACCACCGCCGCCAAGCCCATGCCGATTGCCCAGAAACCGCGCAACCACTTCTTCGGTTTATCGTTGCTGGACATCGCCAGCGCCACGGTGAAGGCCATGGCGTCGCCATTGGTGGCCACCGAGATGAAACTCAGGAACAGGAACAGCGCGCTGACAAGGCCACCCAGTGGCAGGTGCTGCGTCACTCCCAGCAGCAGGTCTTCAGGCTTGGCGCCATGGGCGGTGACGATGCCTGGCGCTTGCAGCTCCAGGCCGATCCCGGTACCGCCCACCACGGTGAACCAGAACATGGTCACCAGCGGTGCGATGATCGACAGCGTCATGATGATCTCGCGGATGGTGCGGCCCCGCGAGATCCGCGCGACGTACAGTGCCACCATGGGCGCGTAGCCGATGAACCAGCCCCAGTAGAACACCGTCCACCAGTCGAGCCATTTGGGGTCGGCGCGGAACATCGTCAGGGGGATGAAGTGCTCCACGTGCAGGGCAAAGGCCGCCGGGAAACCGCCGAGGATGAACAGCGTCGGTCCGAATACCACCATGAACAGGGCCAGGCCGATCATCAACCAGACGTTGATCTCGCTGACAAAACGGATGCCTTTGAGGCCCACCAGGCACGAGACAGTGTACATCGCGGTCACCAGGACAATGGTCAGCGACTGGGTGACGATAGTGTTGGGCAACCCCCACACGGCGTGCATGGCGCTGCTGATCTGCAGGCCAAGGAAACCGATCGGACCGATGGTGCCGGCCACTACCGCGATGATCGAGGCAGCGTCGGCCAAGGTGCCGATCGGGCCCTTGAGCGCTCGCTTGCCGAACAGGGGGTAAAGCAGGGTGCGCGGCGCCAGCGGAAGGCCTTTATCGTAATGCAGGTGCATCAGCACGATCGCCAGCAGGCTACCCAGCACGGCCCAGGCCAGGAAGCCCCAGTGCACGAACGATTGCGCCAGTGCCGCGGTGGCCGCCGCTTCGCTGTGCGGTTGCAGGCCGGCGAAGAAGGGCGGCGGGCTGGCAAAGTGCATCAAGGGTTCGGCAGCGGCCCAGAAGGCGCCACCACCTGCCAGCAGGGCGCACATGATCACGGCGATCCAGTTGAAGGTGCTGACGTCCGGGCGCTGGGTGACCCCGCCCAGGCGTACACGCCCGCACCTGGAAAAACCGATGAACAGGCTGACGGCGAAGGTTGCCAGCATCAGCACTTGCCAATAGAGGCCAAAGGCCTTTGTCGACCAGGCGAACAGGGTATTGACCAGCGCCGACACGGTGTCGATGTCGATCAGCGCCGCCAGCAGGAAGGCGCCTAGGAATCCGCCGCTGATCAGGAACAACGGCCAGTCGATATCGCGTGCCATAGGCAGGCCCATGGCCTGGCCGTCGGCCTGCAAGGTAGTTGGGTTTTTCATGAAACCTCCGGAACCTGCGATTCTTTTTATTGTTGATGCTGTCCGTGCAAGGGGTTCAGGCCTGTGCCGTGGTGGCGGTCTCCAGCAAGCGCAACCAGTTCAGCCCCATGATGTTGCCCACGTCGTGCTCGGCAAAGCCGCGGGCGCGCAGGCCTTGGGCAATGTTGCGGAAGTCGCGGCTGTCGCGGAACCACTGCAAGGGCGCCGGCCAGTTGGCGTTGTCCCTGGAGCCTTCGCCGTAGTCCTTGTCCTTGCTCCAGCGGCCGTTGCGCATCCATTCCAGCACAGACAAGGGTTGCGCCTGGCACAGGTCGGTGCCGATGCCGATGTGCTCCACACCCATCAGGTCGGCGGTGCGCGCGACCATGTCGCAGAAACTTTCCAGGCTACAGTCCGAGGCACCCTTGAGGTGGAACGGATAGGTGCTGAAGCCCAGCAGCCCGCCGGACTCTGCGATCCCGCGTAGCACCGCATCGGATTTGTTGCGCTTGGCGGCGTGGAAGCTGGCAGGGTTGGCGTGGGAGATGATCACCGGTCGGCTGGACAGTTCAATGGCCTCAAGCGTGCTTCGCTCGGCGCTGTGAGACATGTCGATGAGCATGCCGACGCGGTTCATTTCGGCGATCACCTGGCGGCCGAAGCGGCTGATGCCGTTGTCCTCGCGCTCATAGCAACCGCTGGCCAGCAGGCTTTGGTTGTTGTAGGTCAGCTGCATGACGAACACCCCGAGCTGGCGGAAAACCTCCACCAGGGCAATGTCGTCCTCGATCGGCGAGCAGTTCTGGAAGCCGAAGAAGATACCCACCCGGCCCTCCTCGTGGGCCAGGCGGATGTCGCTGGCCGTGCGCACCGGGCGGATCAGCTCGGGCCATGTCTCGAAGCGGCGGTTCCACTCGCCCAGGCGTGACAGGGTTTCGCGGGCGTTTTCGTGGTAGGCGATGGTGGCGTGCACCGCGCTCAGGCCACCGGCCTGCATCTGCTGGAATATTTCCTGGCTCCAGTTGGAGTACTGCAGGCCGTCGATCATCAAAAGGTCGTGCATGGCATGTATTCCTTCAGGGCCGCAGGTAGGTGGTCTTGACCACGGTGTAGAAGTCGCGAGCGTATTGCCCCTGTTCCCGGGGGCCGAAACTCGAGGCTTTGCGGCCCCCGAATGGCACGTGGTAGTCGGTCCCGGCGGTGGGCAGATTGACCATCACGCAGCCGGTCTGGGCGCGGCGCTTGAAGTGGCTGGCGTGGCGCAGCGACTGGGTGATGATCCCGGCTGTGAGGCCGTACTCGGTATCATTGAGCGTGGCCAGCGCCTCTTCAAAATCGCGCACGCGGATCACGCAGGCGATGGGGCCGAACACTTCCTCGCGGTTGATGCGCATGTCGTTGCGGCTGTTGATGAACAAGGCAGGGCGCATGTAGTAGCCATCGGAGGCCAGTTGCAGGCGCTCGCCGCCTTCTATCAGGGTGGCGCCTTCGGCCTGGGCCAGTTGCAGGTAGGCCAGGTTCTGTTCCAGCTGGCGTGCGTCAGCGACCGGGCCGATCTGGACGCCAGCCTCCAGTGCATGGCCAACCTTGAGCTGGCGCATGCGCAGGCGCAGCGCCTCGACGAAGCGGTCGTGGATGCCGTCGCAGACGATCAGACGTGATGACGCAGTGCATTTCTGCCCAGTGCCAAAGAAGGCCCCGTTGAGCGCGCATTCCACGGCCAGTTCGAGGTCGGCGTCGTCCATGACCACCAGGGCATTCTTGCTACCCATTTCCAGCTGGCAGCGCACCAGGTTACCGGCGGTGGCCACCGCTACGCGTCGGCCCGTCTGCAGAGAACCGGTGAACGTCAGGGCATCGATCTCGGCGGACTCGATCAGGGCCTCGCCGACGTCGGCACCGCTGCCCATCACCAGGTTGAAGGTACCGTTGGGCAGGCCCTGACGGCTGATGATCTCGGTGAGCGCCCAGGCACTGGCCGGCACCAGGTTGGCCGGCTTGAACACCACGGCGTTGCCGAAGGCCAAGGCCGGGGCGATTTTCCAGGCGGCGGTGGCCATGGGGAAGTTCCATGGGGTAATGATGCCCACCACACCCACCGGTTCGCGATGCACTTCGATGTCGACCCCTGGGCGCACCGAGGCGGCAGTCTCGCCCATCTGACGCAGCACTTCGGCGGCGTAGTAATGGAAGAACTGGCCACTGCGGTTGACCTCGCCGATGCCTTCGGCCAAGGGTTTGCCTTCTTCTCGCGACAGCAGTTCGCCGAGTTCTTCCTTGCGGGCGATCAGCTCGTCGCCGATGGCCATCAGCACTTGCTGGCGGCTTTCCAGACCACTGGCGGCCCACAGGGGTTGAGCGGCGCGGGCGGCCTGGATGGCCTGGCGGGCCTGTTCGGCGCTGGCCTGATGGTACTGGCCGATCAGGTCGCCAGTGTCCGAGGGGCTGTAGTTGCCCAAAGTGGCGTGGCCTTCACACCACTGGCCATCGATGTAGTTGTTGTAGGTCTTGTGTGACATGGATGAACACCTCCGTTTGCATGGCATTCATCATGCGAGCAATATGCAGCAAATAAAAATTAATAAAAAAAATGCTTTGATAAGGAATGCTAACCATGTTGCCCGAGCTGAAAATCGCGCAGTTGCGTTACTTCGTACTGGTCGCCGAACACAAGAGTTTCCACGCGGCCGCCCGCCAGGCCTTTCGCACCCAGCCTGCGATATCCCTGGCCCTGCGTGAACTGGAGCAGAAGCTGGGGCAGGCACTGGTCGAAAAGGGCGGTGGCCGGGTAGAGCTGACGCCATATGGCGAGCATTGCCTCCCGTTGTTTCGTGGCTTGATCGAGCACCATGACCGTATTGCGCGTGAAGCCATGCTGTTTGCCCGGCATGAAATCGGCCAGGTCAGCATCGCCACCGTGCCTTCTGTGGCCAGCCGAATGCTGCCAGGGCCGCTGGCCCGCTTTGTGGCCGCGCACCCCAATGTGCAGGTCAGCATTCAGGACGGCACGGCCGAACGTGTGCAGCAGTTGCTCGCTCAAGGGCAAGTGGATTTCGGCATCAGCAGCCTGTGGGTGGACGATGACCAGCTTGAATTCGCCCCCATCGTGAATGATCAGGTTGGCGTGGTGTGCCGCAGCGACCACCCGCTGGTGCAGGCGGGGGGGCAGCTGCATTGGGCGCAGTTGCTGGGCGTGCCGATGATCCGCAACGGTACCTCGCAATTACTGGCGGGTACCGAGGCCGAGGGTTTGCTGGCCGATAGCCGGCTGTTCATTTCCAACATGATTTCGTTGATCGCCATGCTGGAGGAGGGGGTAGGGATCAGTACCTTGCCGTACCTCGCTTTTCCGCAGGAGAACGAAAAACTGGCGTTCGTGCCCCTTGTCGAGCCCAAGGTAGAACGGCACATCGGCATGCTCACCCGCAAAGGGCGCAGCTTGTCACCTGTGGCGGGGGCACTGATGGCGTTTCTGCAAGTGCAGTTGGCGAAGGCTAGCTGATTCGTTGGCCGTAGGGGCATGGCGCGCCATGGCCGGCACTGAGGTTCGCAAACGCACGCCCGGGCTTCAGATAACCGGGCCTGAAGGCACGCTGACACCTGCCAGCGTGGTGAACGAAATATCCTTGGCCGTCAGCAGAAAATCACGCACGTACGGCACCTCCAGCATGTCACTGCGCAGTGCCGCATAGAGGTTTGCCTGCAGGCCGTGTTCGCCAAGGCGCTTGGCGGTTACATAGCCGCGCGAACTGTATTCGTGCACGGCCCAGTTGGGCAGGCAGCAGACGCCGCGCCCAGACGCAACCAGTTGCATCATCATCACGGTAAGTTCTGAGGTGCGGACCTGTGCGGGCTCGACGTCGGCGGGGTCGAGGAAGCGGGTGAAGATGTCCAGGCGGGTGCGTTCGATCGGGTAGGTGATCAGTGTCTGGCTGGCGATATCGGTGGGCTCCAGGTACGGCTTGTGGCGCATGGCGTGGTGGTTGTCGATGGCCAGCAGTGCCTCGTAGCTGAACAACGGCACGTAGCTGATACCCGGCAGTGTCACCGGGTCGGAGGTCACCACCAGGTCCAGGTCGCCGCGCTCCAGGGCTGGCAGCGGCGCGAAGGAAAAACCGGAGGCGAGGTCCAGT
This sequence comes from Pseudomonas sp. CIP-10, assembly GCF_020911845.1. Lineage (NCBI taxonomy): Bacteria > Pseudomonadati > Pseudomonadota > Gammaproteobacteria > Pseudomonadales > Pseudomonadaceae > Pseudomonas > Pseudomonas sp. CIP-10. Next base: position 2,502,861 of record NZ_CP087160.1, read on the forward strand.
TCCACCTCAGGCCAGGCGCCGCGGAACTCATCCACTGAAGGCATCAGCCACTGGTAGCAGCTGTGGCACTCGATGGCGATGTGCAACCGTCCGGCGCAGCCCCCGGCCAGCTTGCCCAGGTCCCGTTCGGTATTGCGGATCTGAGGCAGCACCTGATCGGCCAGCTGCAGCAGCTTCAGCCCGGCGCTGGTGAAGCGCACCGGCCTGGATTTGCGCACGAACAGTGGCATGCCGATGCGCTCTTCCATATCGCGGAACTGGTGCGACAGGGCTGATTGTGTCAGGTGCAGGCGCTCGGCGGCCTCGTGCAGGCTGTCGGTTTCACGCAGTGCGTGGAGGGTTCGCAGGTGGCGTAAATCGATCATGAGTAAAATGGCGGATCAACGCAGTAATGGCGGGTTTTCTTCACTGCTGCGTGATCCTGACAATTCCTTTGCTGGGTTTTCCGTGAGTGGGGTGAGGCTCAAGCCGCGTGATGCGCGGCGAGGTTGCAGTACTGCCCCTTGAAATACAGCAGCGGCTGCGTGGCAGCAGTGGCCTGCAGGTTCAACGCTTTGACTTCGCCAATCACGATCAGGTGGTCCCCGGCGGCATGTTCGGCGTGAATTTCGCAATCAAGCCAATGCAGGCTGCCGGCAATGATCGGGTTGCCCAACGGCGATGCTTGCCATTCGACGCCCTGCCACTTGTTGGCGCCGCGCCGGGCAAACTGGTTGGAAATGCCGACCTGTTCACCTGACAGGATGTTGACCGTGAAGCGCCCAGCCTGGCGAATTTTCGGGTAGCTGGCCGAACGGGACATCACACTGAATGACACCAGCGGCGGGCTCATCGATACGCTGTAGAACGACTGGCAGGTGAAGCCGATCGGCTCACCTTCGTGGTGCGATGTAATCACCGTGATGCCGGAGGCGTAGTGCCCGAGTGCCTGGCGAAAAGTCGACGGCTCGATCGCCGTACCGGAAAGCAACATGGTAGGTCCTGTGGCTGCATTGATTTCAGCGTGCGTTAGCGAGTTCCTGACGGACGATGGCTGCGCCTGCACTCAACGCCTTGAGCTTGCCGCTGGCTACCTGGCGAGGCAGGGGTGCCATGCCGCAGTTGGTGCAAGGGTAGAGCTTGTCGGCATCGACGAATTGCAGTGCCTTGCGCAGGGTGGCGGCGACCTGTTCGGGTGTTTCAATGGCATGGGTGGCCACATCGATGGCGCCGACCATGACTTTCTTGCCGCGAATCAGCTCGAGCAGGTCCATCGGAACATGCGAGTTATGGCATTCCAGCGAAATGATATCGATGCTGGACTGCTGCAGTTTGGGGAAGGCCTGTTCGTATTGCCGCCATTCTGAACCGAGGGTCTTTTTCCAGTCGGTGTTGGCTTTGATGCCATAGCCATAGCATATATGGACGGCCGTTTCGCACTTGAGGCCCTCGATGGCCCTTTCCAGGGTAGCCACGCCCCAGTCATTCACATCGTCAAAGAAAACATTGAATGCCGGTTCGTCGAACTGAATGATGTCCACGCCCGCGGCTTCCAGTTCTCTGGCTTCCTGGTTGAGAATCTTGGCGAACTCCCAGGCCAGTTTCTCGCGGCTTTTGTAGTGGTTGTCATACAGTGTGTCGATCATGGTCATGGGGCCGGGTAGCGCCCACTTTATCGGCTGTGTGGTGTGCTGGCGGAGGAACTTGGCATCTTCGACAAACACCGGTTTTTGTCGAGCGACAGCACCCACCACCGTCGGTACGCTCGCATCGTAGCGATCACGGATCCTGACAGTTTTCCGTTGTTCGAAATCAACGCCGCTGAGGTGCTCGATAAACGTGGTGACAAAGTGCTGGCGGGTTTGTTCGCCGTCACTGACGATGTCGATACCGGCGTGTTGTTGTTCTTGCAAGGCCAGGCGCAAGGCATCCTGTTTACCTTCGACCAGTTGCGCGTCTTGCAACTTCCACGGTGACCAGAGTGTTTCGGGTTGAGCAAGCCAGGCGGGTTTAGGCAGGCTGCCGGCCGTGGAGGTGGGTAGCAATGTGTTCATGAACAGTGACCTTGTGCTTTGAATGTTCAACGTGCGTATTGAGCGGACCATTGCGCTAGCGTGGCCTGGTAGGGTTTGACAAATTGCTCCTCGGCAAATTTGCCCTGCTCGATCGCCAGGCGGCTGCGCTCTTCCCGGTCGTAGACAATGCGCGTGAGCGAGTAATCCTGGTTGTTCAGGCTGGGCTGGTAGGCCTTGCCTGCGGGAGAATTGGCGTTGTAGATCTCGGGTCGGTAGATTTTCTGAAAGGTGTCCATGGTGCTGATGGTGCTGATCAGTTCAAGGTCGGTGTAGTCAGCCAGCAAGTCGCCGGCAAAATAAAACGCCAACGGGGCGACGCTGTTCGGCGGCATGAAATAGCGCACCTTCAAGCCCATTTTCTTGAAGTATTCATCCGTCAGGGAGTATTCATCCTGCTGATACTCAACCCCTAGCACAGGGTGCTGATTTTCGGTGCGCAGGTAAGTCCTGCTGCTGGATACGCTCAGGCAGATAACCGGTGGTTTGCTGAAATGCTCCTGGTAGGTTGGCGAGTTGACGAAGCATTTGAACAGGTTGCCATGCAGCTCGCCGAAATGATCGGGTGTGCTGAAGGTCGACCGATGCTTGTTATGCTCCAGTAACAGCACACTGAAGTCGTAATCGCGCACGTACGAAGAAAAGTTGTTGCCTACCATGCCTTCGAGGCGCGTATTGTTTTGGCGGTCGACAATATGGGTTTTCAAAATCTCGATCAGCGGCAGTGCATGGCCGTGCTGCGCATTTTCAATATTCATTTCCACCGATATGATGTCCAGCTCTACGCGGTAGCGATCATGCTCGGGGTTGTCCCAGTGCGCCAGCGCATTGAAACGGTTATTGATCATCGTCAAGGTATTGCGCAGGTTTTGCTGGCGGTTTGCACCCCGGGCCAAATTGGCGAAGTTGGTCGTGATGCGGGTGTTTTCGGCGGGGTGATAATGTTCGTCGAACGCAATGCGCTTGACGGTGAATGTTGGCGCTTTATTCATGGTGACGGCTTCCAGATGCCTGAGTGTGAGCAACTCAGTGCTGGTCAGTTGCGTAGGCTGAGTCGTTCACACCGTAATCTTGATGTGTTTGATTGAGGCGTATCCTAGGCGGGGCGCTGCATGAATGATATTGAAGTTATTTCACAGGTTTTTTAGCCCTGCTCATGATGCGTTGCCTGGTCGACTGCGGCATCATGGCTGCCTGGCCCTCACCTCACCCAGGAGACAGCGATGATCAAAACCGGCGATCAACTGCCCGACGTTACCCTTTATCAATACAACAGCGACGCAGGCGCCTGCGCGATCGGCCCGATGGCCTTTTCCATTCGCGAGCGTTGCAAGCACAAGAAGGTGCTGATCTTCGCGTTGCCGGGCGCATTCACGCCGACGTGCTCTGAACGTCACGTTCCCGGTTATGTCGCGGCGGCCCCTGCGTTGTGTGCGGCTGGCATTGACGAAATCCTGTGCGTCTCGGTGAACGATGCCTTTGTCATGAACGCCTGGGGCAACAGCATGCAGGTCGGGGATGCGGTCAAGATGATCGGCGATGGCAATGGCGAATTCAGCGAGGCGCTGGGGTTGACCCAGGACCTTTCGGCACGCGGTTTGGGGCGGCGCTCGCAGCGGTATGCGATGTTGGTCGACGACCAGGTAGTCCAGTACATTGCGGTTGAAAGCCCCGGCAAGTTCGAGGTCAGCGATGCGGCCAGCCTGCTGGCTGTGTTGCGCTAGCCATACCTTTGAGGCCTTGCCGACAACGGCTGTCAGGGCTGCCAGAACACTTTTCGAACCGGCCGCTAACAACAAGGTATAAACGGTTGAAACTTCACCAACTCAGGGCGCTGGTCGCCATTCATAACGCAGGCAGCATCCTCGAAGCCTCCAAGCTCATGCACATTACTCAGCCCGCGCTGAGCCGTTCGATCAAGGAGCTGGAGCGGGAGGTGGGGTTTACCCTGTTGCAGCGGTCGCACAAAGGCATGGCCCTTACCGAGGAAGGCAAGCGTGTCATCCGCCATGCCAACCTCGTGGTAGAGAGCATACGCCGCCTGCAGATCGAAGCGGCGAGCATTCAGGATGCGGCGCTGGGCGCCGTGTCGATCGGGGTTACGTCGTTGACGGCGATGCTCGATGGCGTCGATGAAAGTATCCTGGCCTTTCGGCGCAAGTACCCACGGGTGAAGATCACCATCACCGACCTGCGTCCCAGCCAGATCCTGCAGCGCTTGCGCGATGGCAGCCTGGACTTTGCCATTACTTCGCAGCAACCGCTGAGTCGGCTGAGCCTGGACTGGGAGGCGCTGGGCAGTATCAAGGGCAGGGTGATTTGCCACGCCTCGAATCGGCAGAAGTTCAGCCAGTCACTGCGCACCTTGCAATACGCCCCCTGGATCAGCCTGGACGAGTTGTCCGACCAGGCTTCGCAGTTTCACCAACTGTTCGAAGCCAATGGCCTTCGGGTGCCACAGAACACTGTTGAATGCACTTCAGTGATGATGGCGCTGAAGCTGTTGAAGAACACGGAATCGTTGATGACCATCAGCGAGCTGGCGGTGGACCAAGGGTCTACCTACGGTATCGATTGCGAGTTCGTAGCCATGGCGGTGCAGGAGTTGATTCCGGATTACCCCATCAACCTGGTCTGCATTGACCGCCACAGCCTCACGGCGCCTGCCCAGGAGCTGTTCCACAGCTTGCGCGGGCAGGTGCTCAAGCAGACCCGTCCCGTGGGGTCAGAAGTGGTAGTACATGCCTAGCGAGACGTTGCTTGGGTTATCGCCCGCCTGGTCCACCGGGGTCCCGGCGTAGGTGACCGACGAGGCGCGCTGGTTGGCGATCATGCCGAGGCGTCCATAGACGGCCCAGCGGGGGTTGATGAAATGGTCATAGCCGATCATCACACCCCACGCGTCCTTGTCACGGGCGCTGACCTGGCGTTGCATCACCGCCAGGCGCAGCACGTCCAGTTCGCCCACTGGCGCCATCATGCCGAAAGTGTACAGCGTGGTGCTGGGCGTGCCGGCCTGGTCCACATCCTGACGCTGCCAGGTGAGGCTGGTGGCCAGCGGGCCGAAATCGTAGAACGCCGACAGGCTCTTGAAATCGTTGGCGGTCTGGCGTGAAACGCCGCCGTCGTCCCATGGGTCGCTGTAGTAACGGTTGTAGGAGGCCAGCAACATCACCCGGCTGTTGCGGTACTGCAGCCGGGCGCCACCGCCACGCACGGTGCGCCCAGCGCTGGCGGCATCGTCGAAGCCGAAGCTCAGCGCGGTACCGAGGCTGAAGCCGCTGAAGGTCGGGCTGGTGTAGGCCAGGGTGTGCTTGGGGCGCAGGTCAAGGTAATAGGCGCCCTTGCCGGCGGCAGGCAGGGCCAGGTAGGTGTAGGGCGAGCCATAGGTGGCCAGGAACGGGTCGGCGTAGGTGGGCGTGGCCATGCCGTAGGTCTTGCCGAACTCGAGCTTGCCCAGGGTGCGCGAGCGCAGGGCGACTGTCGCCAGGCGCAGGGTACCGACGGTGTCCCAGGTGCCCTCCAGGGCCTCGCCATTGAGGTTGAAGCCCTCCTCGACGTCAAGCTCCACGACGGTATCGGGGTCAAGCGCCTTGCGTGCGTACAGCCCGAGCTTGTTGGTCCAGGCGCCGCCACCGGCCAGCCTGAAACCCGAGTGGTGCTGTGAGTCGTGATAGCTGGCGAATGCATCCACGGTGCCGTACACCTTGAGCGTGTCATCGAAGCCGTAATCCAGCCCGTAATAACCAAAACCCGGCGCAATCCGCGCGAGCGTCGGAAAACCCTCTGCCTGTGCCTGCGCAGCAAGGCAAGCCCCTTGGATCATCAACAGCAACGATGTAATGCGAGTGTTCATTCACGACTCCAGGCCAGCACGGTGATGGGGTGGCTTTAGCGTCGGTGAACAGAACGTTGCAGCGTGATTGCTTATTCGGTCAGGTCATGCCGTTTGGTTAATCAGGGGCTGGCGCGGCGTGTGGATTGGCGAGCGCATCCGCGTTAGACAGGCTTGGTACCTGCGTCAACGCTGCGCTACGGCTGCTGATTTGTGGGCGTTATTGGGGCCGCGCGCGGAGCGAGGGCGGACTGTGCGCCAGCGCAGGGCAGTTTGGCCAACGATCGCGCCGGCTAATTAATCATTGGTTATCCCTATGCCGAAACTGCAAGTGTATTGGGTGCCCGATTGGCTGATATTCGCTGCACGCCGCGATTTGCCAACGGAGACAACAATGATCAGACCGCTACCCACATCGCCGAGCCTGCAAAAAGGTGCGCATTCAGCCGCGCAGGTATCGTCCCCCCGTAAAACCTTGGTCGCCTGCTCGTTGGGCAATGCGCTGGAAATGTACGACTTCACGATCTACAGCTTCTTCGCTGTACTGATCGGCAAGCACTTCTTCCCCTCTGACTCGGCCATGGCGTCTTTGTTGATGTCGCTGGCCACCTTTGGCGTCGGTTTCCTGATGCGCCCGGTCGGGGCGATGGTCATCGGCCGCTATGCTGACCGGCATGGACGCAAGGCCGCTTTGAGCCTGACCATCGGGCTGATGACCCTGGGCACCGCAATGATTGCCTTTGCGCCCACGTATTCACAGATCGGGATTTTCGCCACTTTGCTGCTGGTGACCGGCCGGCTCATCCAGGGCATGTCGGCAGGCGGGGAGGTCGGTACTGCGTCGGTGTTCCTGATGGAATCCAGTGCAGTCGGCAATCGCTGCCAGAGCGTCAGCTGGCAGGCCGCCAGCCAAGGCTATGCCGCCTTGGTAGGGGCCGGCTTTGGCCTGGCCCTCAGCCAGTTGCTCGACCCCACGGCGCTGGAAAGCTGGGGATGGCGCATACCGTTCATCTTCGGCCTGCTGATCGGGCCGGTCGGTTGGTACATACGCACGCGGTTGCCGGAAACCCATGAGGCCGCACCGGCGCAGAAGGCAGAGCAGGGGCTGGATGCCGAACTGCTCAAACGCATCGCCCAAGGCATCGGCCTGATGGCCAGCTCGACCATTGGCATGTACCTGTTCGTGTTCTACATGCCGACCTACCTGACCACCGCCTTGCATTACCCACCCGGCAGCGCGATGGCGATTGCCTGCATCAGTAGCGGTTGCATGGCCGTCATCTGCCCGTTGGCCGGCAAATTCGCCGACAAGTATCAGCTCAGAAAACGCCTGCTGGTGTGGACGGTCGCCGCGCCGGTGGTGTTGACCCTGCCCGTGTTCTATCTGCTTGGGCACGTGCAGCACATGGGCCTGGCCATGATGGGCGTGGCGATCCTGATCTTGCCGACCTGTATCGGTGCCGGTGCGTTCTTCGCGCTGATCATGGAGGGCTTCCCGAAGGCCAGGCGCTCGTTCGGCACCTCGGTCAGCTACAGCCTGGGTGTGACCCTGTTCGGTGGTTTTTCGCCGTTGGTGGCCACCTGGCTGATTGCAGCGCTGGGCACGCCGTTGGCGCCAGCTTACTTCTTGCTGGCCGGCGGCATCGTCAGCCTGGCCTGCCTCAGGTACTTCCCCGAAAACAAAGGATGCGAGTGATATGGGTATTTTGCAGAGCAATCAAACACGGGGCTCAGCTGCCGAGCTGGATGAGTTCGTCATGCTGCGCCGGCAGATCCACGCTGCGCCGGAAATTGGCGGCGACACCCCCGATACAGCGGCCCTGGTAGCCGACAAGCTGCAAGCGTTGGGCTATGAAGTGCATCGCAATGTAGGTGGGCATGGTGTGGTCGGCGTGCTGAAAGTGGGGGACAGCCCGCGCAGCATCGGTTTGCGTGCAGACATGGACGCACTGCCGATGGGCGAAAAGAATGCGTTTGCGCATGCCAGCAAGCTCCCCGGCCGCATGCATGCCTGTGGCCATGACGGGCATACCGCGATCCTGCTGGCAGCCGCTGCGCAACTGGCGGCTACGCGCCAGTTCAACGGGACGTTGAACGTGATATTCCAGCCCGACGAGGAAGGCCTGGCGGGGGCCAAGGCGATGATCGACGACGGCCTGTTCGAGCGCTTCCCGTGCGACTCGGTGTATGCGCTGCATAACATGCCCGGCCTGCCGGTGGGCACGTGCGTGGTGCAGGCGGGGCCCACCATGGCGTCTTCCGAACGTGTCAGCATTCGGATTACCGGCAAAGGTGGGCATGGTGCGATGCCGGAACTGTCGGTAGACCCGGTGATGGCGTTGAACAGCCTGATCAGTGGCATCCAGACCATCAAGTCGCGCAACCTGAGCGTCGAGGACTACGCCGTGATCAGCATCGGCATGATCCAGGCCGGTACCGTCTACAACATCATCCCTGACGAGGCCTGCATGTTGCTGAGCGTGCGCACCGACACGGCCCAGACCCAGCAGAAGATCAACAGCCGCATTGACGCCCTGGCCAAGGGGCACGCAGAAAGCTATGGCGTGGAGATCGAGGTGCAATTCACCCAACTGGCGCCCGCCTTGTGCAACAGCGATCACGAAAGCGCGTTGCTGCGTGACAGCCTGAGGCCGTTGTTCGCCGACGGCGCGTTGCTGGACAAGATGCCGAAGAAGGTCATGGGCACCGAAGACTTTGCCTACATGTTGCAGGCGCGGCCGGGCTGTTACTTCATGCTGGGCAATGGCACGGGCGAGTTCCATGGGTGCTCGGTGCATAACCCCCACTACGATTTCAATGATGCGTTGGTGAAAATTGGCGCTGATTGTTGGGTGAAGTGGGTTCAGGACTATCTGCGTTGACACTGCGTCATCTGCGTTGGAATGGTCTACGCTCTCAGCCGAAGCGCGTCGTGACAGGCTTCATCCCGTTATCGTCGCTCTGGCGATTCACACCGACGGACCAGGCTCGGTCCAAAGAGGGTGCTGCAATGGCGACTATCGACACCGAGAACCTTGCAAAGGGGCTGCAGCAGGTTGAAGCCTGCTGGCAGGCGTATACCTCGTCACAGCGGCTTGTCGAAGGCCTCGCGGGCAGCGACCGGAGCAGTGCCATTGAAACCGCCAACCGCGATTTCACCAGGTTTCAGAACCAGTGCCAGCTGTTTTATGCCGAAGTGCGCAAGAGGGCAGCGGATGCGGACAAGCTGGAGAGCGACATGGCACGGTATCCCCATTACTTTCAGTGACGCCCTGATTGAACGTCGCGCTGTGCCTGGGTTCTGACAAGCAAAGGGTACAGCGAGGACGCTTTCATGAGCATCGAACGCAACATTCCCGAGCTTGAAGCCTGGTACGCCCAGTACGACGACATCAGTTACCGGCGCGCGTCACCGGATGCCTACCACCATGAACTGCTTCGCACAGCCGAGGCCCTGCGCGACAACGGTGCCATCGACTGGGACGACTGGTTGGCGCTCAAGGCGCTGGCCGATGAGGCGCATATCCGCGCGCTGGAAGATGCCGTGCAGGCCCATGTGAGCGACCCGGACGCATGAAAGCGCTGAAGATTGCCACCTTCAACATCAATGGCATCCGCAGCCGTTTGCCGGCGCTGCTGGCCTGGCTGGAGCGGGAGCAGCCCGACATTGCCTGCCTGCAGGAGCTGAAGGCGGCCGATCAGCAGTTCCCTCGCGCGGAGCTGGAGGCAGCAGGCTATGGCAGCCTTCATCATGGGCAACCGTCATGGAACGGCGTGGCCATTCTGGTGCGGGGCACCGATCCGCTCGAGGTTCGCCGCGGCTTGCCCGGCCTGGAAGAGGACAGCCAGAGCCGCTATCTGGAAGCTGCGGCACACGGGGTGTTGGTCGCTTGCCTCTACCTGCCGAACGGAAACCCGCAGCCCGGGCCCAAGTTCGATTACAAGCTGCACTGGTTCGAATGCCTGATCCAGCATGCGCGCAGCCTCTATGGAAGTGGCCACCCCACGCTGCTGGCAGGGGATTTCAATGTCGTGCCCACCGACATGGACATCTATAACCCGCGTTCCTGGCTGAAGGACGCACTGCTGCAGCCTGAGTCGCGAGCGTGTTACCAACGACTGCTTGATCAGGGCTGGCTCGATGCCATACGCCATCTGTACCCGGACGAGCGTGTCTACACCTTCTGGGACTATTTCCGTAACCACTGGGCCCGCAATGCCGGGTTGCGAATCGATCACCTGTTGCTCAATCGCGAGCTTGCGCCTTATCTGAAACGGGCGGGTGTCGATGCATGGGTGCGCAACGAGGCCAAGGCCAGCGACCATGCGCCCGTCTGGATCGAGCTGGGTACGCGTCGTGCTCGGTCATAGTCAGTTCAGCACATGAACGAGCGCCGGGCTGAGGCGCTCCGACAGTAGCCGACTTCAGATTGCATTCAGATTCGGCCCCGATAATTCCCTCCGTCGCACCCAGGCGGGGAAATTTCATGACTCAGACTCATCAATGGCACAGTTTGCTTCCGTTACCCATCGGTAGCCATGCCGATCATCAGGCGCATCTTTCTCTTCACCTCAGCGGCGATCATGGGCGAGGCGAGCTGGAGCACTTCATACATGAGCGCTTTGCCTGCGTGCACCAGGCGGATGTGCAGCATTACCTGCCGGAACTGCTTGCCTTGCAGGGTAGCCACGGTCGCCTGATCGCGGCGGCGGGCATGCGACCGGCCAGCGAAGGGCCGCTCTTTCTTGAGCGGTACCTGGACGAGCCTCTGGAATCCGCTGTTTCACGGGTAACCGGTGCCTCACCGGATCGCAACTGCATGGTAGAAGTAGGCAACCTGGCCTCGCTCAGCGCCGGCAGCGCTCGAATAATGATCATTGCCGTGACGTGGTTGCTGGCCATGCGCGGTTTGGAGTGGGTCGCATTCACGGGCGCCGCGACACTGTTCAACAGTTTCCAGCGACTGGGGCTGGTGCCCACTGTTCTGGCCTCAGCGGATCCTGCGCGCTTGCAGGGCCAAGTGGACCAATGGGGGACCTACTACGACCAGCGACCCCAGGTATTTGCCGGCAACATAGGCTTTGGCTTCGATGCCCTGAAGCAGGCGGGCATGTTCGAGCGGCTTGGGTTTCCCATGCTAACCCTGGAGACCGGCCATGCGGCATGAACTGACTGCCTTTCAGGCACTGTTGCGCCAGCACGCGCTGGAACATCCTGACGCCGTGGCCGTCCAGGGCGATGCGCAGCGTTACACCTACCGGCAACTGCTCGACGAAGTCGAATCTCGGGCGGGCTGCCTGCGTAGCCAACCACCAGGAACCTTCGCCGTGGTGCTGGATAACGGGCCCGAGGCGCTATTCTGGGATTTGGCGGCGCTGTTCGCCGAACGCGCCAGTGTGACAGTGCCGTCGTTTTTCAGCGCGACCCAGTTCCAGCACTGCTTGCAGCAAAGCGGAGTCACGGCGGTCGTGTGCGAGGCGCAGTGGGCCGAACAGCTCGTTGCGCTTGGCTTTGCCCGGCAGGCGCCAGCTGGCGTGTGGCAGCGTGACAGTTTTGTCGCCCCGGCGCTGCCTGAGGGCACAGCCAAGATCACTTACACCTCCGGTAGCACCGGCACGCCCAAAGGCGTGTGCCTGAGCGCTGAAACCCTGCTGCGTGTGGCGCATGAGCTGGAGGCCGCCAGCCGCCCAACCGAGCCGCAGCGATACCTGGCGGTACTGCCACTGGGTGTTCTGCTGGAAAACCTGGGCGTCTACGCCGCGCTCATGGCTGGCGCTTGTGTGCAGCTCTATCCGCAGCAGCAGTTGGGGATGGGAGGCGCAAGCCAGGTCGATTTCAAGCGCCTGCTGGGCGCAATCGCCCTCAGTGGTGCGCAGAGCCTGATCCTTGTGCCGCAACTGCTGATGGGGCTGGTGACAGCGATCGAACGCGGGCTGATGCGGGTCGGCCCTCTGCGTCTGGTGGCGGTAGGCGGCGCTCGGGTATCGCCAAGCCTGCTCGCGCGGGCCGAGGCGGTCGGTTTGCCGGTGTTCGAAGGTTACGGCTTGTCTGAGTGCGCCTCGGTAGTGGCGCTCAACCGCACAGGGGCTGTGCGCCCTGGGAGCGTCGGCAAGCCATTGCCGCATGTGCAGGTGCGCATTGCCGACGATGGCGAAGTTTTGGTGGCCGGCTCGATATTGCTGGGCTACCTGGGAGAGCCGCCGGTAACCGGGCAGTGGTGGGCAACAGGCGATGTAGGGCACCTCGATGAGGAGGGCTACCTCTACCTGGATGGCCGCAAGAAGCATCAGTTCATCACCAGCTTCGGGCGCAACGTCAACCCGGAGTGGGTAGAAGCCGAGCTGAGCCAAAGTGGCGTGATCGCCCAGGCTTTCGTGCATGGCGAGGCCTTGCCACGCAACCTTGCCTTGCTCTGGCCGCTGGATCCCGGCATCAGCGACGAGGCCATCGAACAGGCCGTACAGCAATGCAACGCGCGATTGCCCGATTACGCCAGGGTGCACGCCTGGCGCCGCTTGCCAGTGCCTCTGAGCACGCTTGACGAAACCCTGACTGCCAATGGCCGCCCGCGACGTGAGGCGATCTTGCAGCGTTACCACACCCTATTGTCCGACATCTCGTTGTGAGGTTCACAATGTCCTTTTTCGACACCCTGCAAGTACAAACCGCCCAAGAGCGTCAGGCGCTGTTCGCCGTACCGGTGATCCGCGAAGCGCTGGCCGGCCAGGTCAGCCTGGACAGCTACGTCGCCTTCCTGACCCAGGCCTATTACCACGTGCGCCATACCGTGCCGCTGATGATGGCCTGTGGGGCTCGATTGCCGCTGCGGCTGGAGTGGCTGCGCGGCGCGGTCTGCGAATACATTGAAGAGGAATACGGCCACGAGCAGTGGATCCTCAACGACATCAAAGCGTGCGGCGGTGACTGGGAGGCCGTGCGCGATGGCCAGCCGGTGCAATCCATCGAGCTGATGGTCGCCTACCTGTACGACCTGATCGCCCGTGGCAACCCAGTCGGGTTGTTCGGCATGGTCAACGTGCTCGAAGGCACCAGCATTGCCCTGGCCACCCAGGCGGCGGGCGTTATCCAGAACACATTGGCACTGCCAGACCAGGCGTTCAGCTACCTCAGCTCGCACGGTGCGCTCGACCAGGAGCACATGGTGACCTACAAACAGTTGATGGACCGCCTCGACGATGCCGGTGACCAGCAGGCCGTCCTCCACGCGGCCAAGGTCGTCTACCGCTTGTACACCGAGATGTTCCAGGGCTTGCCGCGTGCCGGGCAGCAAGAGGTGCACCATGCGTTTGGCTGAGTCCGTGGTAATCCTCACCGGCGCCAGTGGGGGCATAGGCCTGGAATTGGCTGAACAGCTCTGCGCTGCCGGTGCCCAGGTGTTGGCCGTCAGTCGGCATATGGGCAAGCTGGCTGGCCTGATGAACCGGTACCCTGATCGTCTGCGCTGGCAGGAGGCCGACCTGCGCAGCCCGTCAGGGCGCGAACATGTCATCGAGCGGGCACGCGAGATGGGGGCTGTCAATGTGCTGATCAACGCGGCTGGCGTGAATCGCTTCGCTCTGCTCGACCAGCTGGATGAGTATGCGCTGGACGAGCTATTGGACATCAACCTGAAGGCACCCTTGCAACTGACCCGGGCCTGCCTGCCGTTGCTGCGTGCTCAGCCCAAGGCGTTGGTGGTCAATGTCGGGTCGACCTATGGCTCGATCGGCTACCCCGGCTACGCCACCTACTGCGCCAGCAAGTTTGCGCTGCGTGGTTTTTCGGAAGCGCTGCGCCGCGAGTTGGCCGACACCACGGTGAACGTGCTGTATGCCGCCCCCCGGGCGACCCGCACAACGATGAACAGCAGTGCTGCGACTGCGCTCAATCAAGCGCTGAAAGTTGGCATGGACGACCCTGCGGACGTCGCCCGTGCTGTGCTCGAGGCGGTGCAATCCGAGCGCACCGAGCTTTATCTGGGGTGGCCGGAAAAGCTCTTCGTGCGTATCAACGGGATGTTGCCGGGCATAGTCGATCGCGCACTGCGCAAGCAACTGCCAGTCATTCGCCGCTATATCGGCAGCCATTCCAAGGAGTCGAACAAATGAAGCGTCTGTTCATTGCCAGCTTGCTGGCATTTGCACCCTTCACCTGGGCATTGGACCAGGCAGGCAGCCAGCGCCTGAGTGATCTGCAGCAGCGCTGGGCGCAGATTCAGTACCAAATGCCCAAGGACACGCGTGCCGACGCCTTCGAAAAGCTGGCAGGCGATGCAGCAACGTTTGTTCATCAGTATCCGGGCACACCTGAACCCTTGATCTGGGAGGGCATCATCAACAGCAGTTGGGCGGGGGCGACGGGTGGCCTCGGTGCACTGGGCAAGGTCAAGGCGGCGAAAGCCAGCCTGGAGCAGGCCATGAAGCTGGACCCCAACGCCCTGCAAGGTTCGGCCTACACCAGCCTGGGCACGCTGTATGATCAGGTGCCCGGCTGGCCTATCGGTTTCGGTGATGCCGAAATGGCCGACAAGATGCTGCGCAAAGCCTTGCAGATCAACCCCAACGGTATCGACAGCAACTATTTCTGGGCTGATCATCTGTATCGGCAAAAGCGCTACCCTGAAGCTACCGCAGCCCTGCAGAAAGCCTTGCAGGCACCGCCCCGGCCGGGGCGTGAGTTGGCTGACCAGGGCCGGCGTGCCGATATCGATGCTTTACTCAAGGCCATCAAGGACAAACAGGACTGAACATGCGGCTGTTGCTGGTTGAGGATGACATTGCACTGGGGGAAGGGATCTGCGACGGCTTGCGCCAGGAGGGGTACACCCTCGACTGGTTGCGGGACGGTGTCAGTGGCTTGCATGCGCTGCAACACGAGACCTTCGACCTGCTGATCCTGGATCTTGGATTGCCCCGTATGGATGGCCTCGAGCTACTCAGGCGATTACGCGCCGGCGGCGACAGCTTGCCGGTGCTGATCCTCACCGCGCGGGATGCCCTTGATGATCGCATTGCCGGCCTGGATGCCGGCGCCGATGATTATCTGGTCAAGCCTTTCGACCTCAACGAGCTCAAGGCGCGCTTGCGCGCCTTGCTGCGGCGCAGCGTCGGGCGCGCCAAGGTACTGATCGAGCATGCAGGGGTCAGCCTGGACCCGACCACCCAACAAGTGCATTACAACGGCGTCGAAGTTGTGCTCACCCCCAAAGAGTATGTGCTGTTGCATGAGTTGCTGGCACATCCCGGCAAGGTATTCACACGTGAGCGCCTCACTCAACTGCTGTATGGCTGGGATGAAGAACCGGAGAGCAACACGCTGGAGGTGAACATCTACCACCTGCGCAAGAAGCTGTTCAACGGCCTGATTCGCACGGTGCGCGGCATTGGCTATCTGGTCGAGGTCAAGGCATGAGCTCGCTACGCCAGCGTACGCTGTGGCGCGTGATGCTCTTGCTGCTACTGGGCACCGGCCTGCTTGCGCTCTACAACTACCATGACAGCAGCCACGAAATTAACGAGGTGTATGACGCGCACCTGGCCCAGAACGCGCGTTTGCTGCAAGGTGTAATGAGCATGCCGGTACAAGAGGGCTCGCGTGAGGCGCTGTATCAGGCCTTCAACGATGCCTTGGGCAAAGCGGGGCGGCACCAGGTGGGCCACCCTTACGAAAGCAAGCTGGCATTCCAGGTCTGGGGTGAAGGCATGGCGTTGCTGGTGCATACACCCAGTGCGCCGCCCATTGACCCACCACCCACTGCTCCAGGGTTCTACGACTTTTCCAGTGGCGGTGAACAATGGCGCGGTTTCGTTTTGCCGGTGCCGGAAAAGCACTGGCTTATCTGGGTGGGTGAGCGTGATGATGTGCGCTACGACCTGATCGACCGCATCGTTCGCCACACGCTGTTCCCGTTCCTGCTTGGCAGCCTGGCGTTGGCACTGCTGGTGTGGGCTGCGATCGGCTGGGGGCTACGGCCACTGCAGAACATGGCCAATGTCATCCGCAGGCGCCATGCCGATTCGCTGGAGCCGCTGCAACTGGTACCGCTTCCCACTGAACTGGAGCCCATGCAGGCGGCCATCAATCGCTTGCTGGCGCAGATCGACGATCTGCTGCGGCGTGAGCATCGCTTCATTGCCGATGCTGCCCACGAAATGCGTACGCCTCTGGCCGTACTGCGGCTGCACGCGCAGAACGCGCTGGCCGCCAGCAATGATGCCGAGCGCGAGAAAGCCCTGGGCTTTCTTGTGGGTGGGGTCGATCGGCTGACACGGGTGGTCAACCAGTTGCTGACATTGGCCCGCGTTGAGCCAAAACTGGGGCAGCGAGCCAGCGCCCGTATCGACCTGGCCGAGGTCGTCACCGAAACCCTGGCTGAATTGACCCCATGGATACTGGACCGTGGCCTGGAACCCTCGCTGGACATAGGCGAAGGGGGCCTTCATCTGCAGGTCGACGCTGGCGCGCTGGGCATTGCGCTACAAAATCTTGTGTCCAACGCGGTAGAACATTCACCGCCTGGGGGGCGCATAGCCGTGTCACTGAGGCGCCTGGCCAGCCGTATCGAACTGGTCGTCGAGGATGAAGGGACGGGTATCGACGAGGAGAGCCTATCCCGTGTATTCGAACGCTTCTATAGCCGAAATAGCCCAAATGGTGCTGGCCTCGGGCTCTCCATCGTCGCGACCATCATCGACCGTATGGGGGGGCAGGTACGCCTTGAAAACAGAGCGGGTGGCGGGCTGGCCGCTACCCTGTCGTTTCCACTGTCTTGAATCACGTTTGCGTCAGATGGATCGCTGATTGACCCGCTCAGACAGCTGCTCGGCGCTTTCCTTGCGCTCCGAATAGCGATCCACCAGGAATGCCTGGCGGTCGCGCAGCAGCACGGTGAACTTCACCAGCTCCTCCATGACATCAACCACGCGATCGTAGTACGGCGATGGCTTCATCCGCCCGGTGTCGTCGAACTCCAGATAAGCCTTGGGTACCGAAGACTGGTTCGGGATGGTGAACATCCGCATCCAGCGGCCCAGCACACGCAACTGGTTGACCACGTTGAACGACTGCGATCCGCCGCACACCTGCATCACGGCCAGGGTCTTGCCTTGGGTGGGGCGCAATGCCCCCAGCGCCAACGGAATCCAGTCGATCTGTGCCTTGAACACCGCAGACATCGCCCCATGGCGCTCCGGCGAGCACCACACCTGGCCTTCTGACCATTGCACCAGTTCTCGCAGCTCCTGCACCTTGGGATGCTCCACGGGGACATCGTCAGGCAGCGGCAGGCCCGACGGGTCGAAGGTGCGGGTTTCGGCACCGAAGTGCTCCAGGAGGCGCGCGGCTTCTTCTACCAGCAAGCGACTGAAGGCGCGTTCTCGGGTGGACCCGTACAGCAGCAGGATGCGTGGTTTGTGTTCGCTGGTCGGGGTTGCCGAAGGCGGCAGGTCGAACAGCGTGAGGTCGAGGTTAGGCAGTTGCTCGGACATGATTTCTTCCTGTTCAAAGCGAGCCGATGCGATCCAGCGCGTGCTTGAGCTGCTCGCGGTCGAGTTGATCGAACGGCAGTGTGAAGAAGGCCTGGCAGCGAGATTCGATGCGGGCCAGTGTGGCCCGGAAAGCCGCATCGACCGAAGCTTCGTCACCCACGACATCGGACGGGTCTTCCAGCCCCCAATGCGACTTCAGCGCAGGGCCGAAATACACCGGGCAGGCTTCGCCCGCGGCCTTGTCGCAGACGGTGATGACGATGTCGGGTGGGTTGCCCTCGAACGCATCGTTGCCTTTGCTGCTCAGGCCCTGGGTCGAAATATTGGCCTGCTGCAACGTGCTCAGGCTGCGTGGCAACACCTGGCCCTTGGGGAAACTGCCAGCGCTGACTGCCTCGAAACCGGGCGGTGCCAGGTGGTTGAACATTGCTTCGGACAGGATGCTGCGGCAGCTGTTGGCCGTGCACATGAACAGGACTCGCATGGAGGGCTCCTCCGCTGGGGGGCGAATGTCAGAGGCTCAGGCGCATTGCCAGAGCAGAAAGGGTGATCAGCAAAACCGGTACGGTGAGCAGCAGGCCGACCTTGAAGTAGTAACCCCAGGTGATGCGCATGCCTTTACGCGCCAGCACATGCAGCCAAAGCAGTGTGGCGAGGCTGCCAATCGGGGTGATCTTCGGGCCGAGGTCGCAGCCGATGACGTTGGCGTAGATCATCGCCTCACGTACCACGCCCTCTGCGCCGCTGGCCTGGATCGACAAGGCGCCGATCAGCACGCTGGGCATGTTGTTCATGACTGAGGACAGCAGCGCGGAGATCAACCCGGTGCCAATGGCCGCGCTCCACAGGCCCTGCTCGGCAAGCCTGTCCAGCAGGTGGGTGAGCATGTCCGTGAGGCCGGCGTTCTTCAGGCCGTACACCACCAGATACATGCCCAGCGAAAATATCACCACCTGCCACGGCGCTTCCCGCAGCACGCGACGGGTTGAGATGCGGTGACCGCGAGCGGCCACGGCAAAGAGGATTGCGGCACAGACGGCGGCCACCGCACTGATCGGGATGCCCAGAGGTTCCAGTACGAACAGGCCTGCAAGCAACACCAGCAGCACCCACCCACCGACTTTGAAGGTGGCGTGGTCATGAATTGCCTCGCTTGGCGCCTTCAGCGCATCGAGCGCGTACTGCCTGGGGATATCACGACGGAAGTACAGAAACAGCACCAGCAGGGTGGCCGCCACGCTGGCGATATTCACCGGCACCATCACCGATGCGTATTCGGCGAAGCCCAGGCCGAAGTAGTCGGCCGAGACGATGTTGACCAGGTTGGAGACCACCAGCGGCAGGCTGGCCGTGTCGGCAATAAAGCCTGCTGCCATGACAAAGGCCAGTGTCGCTGCAGGTGAGAAGCGCAGCGCGAGCAGCATCGACATGACGATGGGGGTGAGGATCAGCGCCGCACCGTCGTTGGCGAACAGCGCCGATACAGCGGCGCCGAGCAGTACGCAGAAGGCGAACAGGCGGTGGCCGCTGCCGTTTGCCCAGCGCGCCACATGCAATGCGGCCCATTCGAAGAAACCCGCCTCATCCAGCAGCAAGCTGATGATGATGACCGCGATGAACGTGGCGGTGGCGTTCCAGACTATGGCCCATACGGCAGGGATGTCATGCAGTGAAACGGCGCCTGTAGCCAGGGCGATGATGGCGCCTAGCGCGGCGCTCCAGCCAACACCGAGCCCCTTGGGCTGCCAGATGACCAGTATGAGGGTGAAGACGAAGACAGCAATGGCGGGCAGCATGAAAATCTCGCTTGGTGATGATCAGCAGCAGACGGAATCACGCACGGGGCGACCGTCCATGTTCTTCAGCCGAAGGGCATTGTCAGCCAGCCATTGCGAATTGGCGTGCAAGGTGACCTGAAGCATTTCGTGAACCCAGGAAGGCAGTTCCGGATTCAGGCGGTAATACACCCATTGGCCCTGACGGCGGTCCAGCAGCATGCCAGTGCTGCGCAGTTGTGCCAGATGGCGACTGATCTTGGGTTGGCTGTCGTCCAGCGCGCACATCAGTTCGCAGACGCACAGTTCGCCCAGGCTGGCGATAAGCAGCGTGGCGCGAGCGCGGGTTTCGTCAGAGAGGCTCTTGAAGACATCGGGCGGTGTGATCATGGGGGTGCCTGTACATGCGGAAAGCCGAATATACGTATTTCCATATGTTCGGGCAAGCATTCCTGGGCTTGTGCGCTTGCAGCTCACCATGGCCACGCCCTTCGGTCGACAAAAGCAGGGTTTTGGCAGGCTTCAGACGCTGATGGCACTGCAGGGTGTATAGTGCCTGCTCGGGTGACTGTCGTTCAGTGGCTCATAACCGAGAGGCCAACATGTCCCAGACGTACCCCAGCGCGGCCCAAAAAGCCCATGTGCGCATCTGCGAGCAGGTCGAAGCTTTCCTTCAGCATGGCGGCCGCATTCAGCAGGTAGCGATCGGTGTCACCGGCTACGCTGATGGTGTCTCCAGGGCGCAGTGGAAAAAAGAGCGAACGGCCAAGCCTTGAGGATGCCGGCAGTGTTTATCTGCCAGTAGGGGCCACACCATCAGAGCGCCGCGCGCGCTTGCTTGCCAGGGGCTCTCCCGTGGACGAAGAACCAAGCGATTTTTCGGTAGCCGTGTGCATCGGTATTTCCGAACAGCAAGTCACGTTGTACCGCCGTGAAACGTTCCATTTAGGTGATGGTTCATGGCTTGTGCATTTCGCGTTCTCCATGCCCAAAGAGCTGCGTCAGCAACTGACCGGCAGCTTCACATTGTTGTTGAAAGCCCCGCGAGCGTTCGGTGACGCTCGTTGGACCGATGAAGCTTGAACAGCGTAGCGGGGTGCCTGCGCGTCTTCACTGCTGAACCCTGGGTGGTCGCGCAGAGCTCTTCCAGCAGTTTCTTGACCAACGCATGGTCTTGAATCAGCAAATCGATAGCATTCATGGTGTCACCTCGTCGCGGGCGAATGAACAATGGCTTGCATGGAATTGAGTGACAGTGGGCGGCAGGGTTCAACGTCGATGATGGCTGGCAAAGCGCGCTTCGAGGTCACGGTGCGATTACGCGCTGCCAGAAGCCCCAAGGCCCGCGTATGCAGGCCTCGGCAGCACATTCAAAGGATAGGTTTGCCCCCCGTCACGGCGTAACGCGAACCCGAGATGTAGCTGGCTTCATCGGACCCCAGCAAGACATAGATTGGCGCCACCTCCACAGGTTGACCCGGCCGTCCCATCGGGTAACCGGAACCGAAGTTTCTCACCGCCTCATCAGGCATGGTGGCCGGGATCAGCGGGGTCCAGATCGGGCCGGGTGCGACGCTGTTGACGCGAATGCCCTGCTTGCCCAGCAATTGCGCAAGGCCTGCAGTGAAATTGGCAATGGCACCTTTGGTCGCGGCATAGGCCAACAGGCTGGGTGACGGGTCGTCCGAGTTGACCGAGCTGGTGTTGATGATCGAACCGCCTTTTGGTATCGAGGGCAAAGCGCGCTGGCAAATGCGGAAAATGGCGGTGATGTTGGTATCGAAGGTCTTCACCCATTCATCGTCGTCAATCTCGTCCAGGCTTTCATGGGCCATCTGGAACGCGGCGTTGTTGACCAGGATATCGATGCGACCAAACTGCGCCACGGTCTTATCGACGATGTCATGGCAGTGCTGTTTCTGTGCCAGGTCGCCGGGCAGCAGCAGGCACTGGCGGCCCGCCGCTTTGACCCAGCGCGCGGTTTCCTGCGCATCGTCGTGTTCATTCAGATAGCCAATGGCAACGTCAGCGCCTTCTCGGGCATAGGCAATCGCCACCGCACGCCCGATGCCGCTGTCAGCACCGGTTATCAAGGCGATCTTGCCTGCGAGGCGATTGTTGCCGGTGTAGCTCTGCTCACCGCAGTCCGGATAAGGATCCATCCTGCGCTGGGAACCGGGAACGCTTTGCGGTTGGGAAGGGAATGGAGGGGTAGGGTAGTCGCTCATGCTGGAAGCTCCTGCAGGTTTGGAACGCTCATTCCCGTTCGAAAGGCGCGCCAGGCCAGTGTTGAAGTGGATCTTCGTGCTGAGCGACGAGCGGTTGATGCACCCATTCCCAGTGAATTTTTACCCACCGCCTAGCTCTACCGCTGACGGGGCTTGCTGGCATGGGTGAGGCCCACGTTATCAAGGAGTCTGCGGTGCCTCGAATCATCACGCCTTCCACGCCGGAACATGAGATCGATCAGACGAACGAGAGGATGTTCGGTACGCCCAAGGAGAGGCTGGATTTCTATCGACGCGAAATTCAGTATGAGACCACCATCCTGGCCAACCGTACCGACGCTTATCTTGCGGCCCAGTCGTTCCTGGTGATCGCCTACGTGTCATCGATGGGTAACCTGAACCAAAGCTGGGGCGAGATGTTCACCTTGATGGTCCCGGCTTTTCTCGCATTGCTCGGCGTGCTCAGTACACTGAATGCCTGGCCTGGCATCCGCGCGGCCTTCCGGATTATCGAGCACTGGCAGATGAAGCAGAGCCACCTGCTGCGCAGCGAGCCGATGATGGGCCTGGCCTATGACGAGTCGCCGCTGTTCTGCGAGGCCGAAACCTCTCAGGCGGGGCACCGCAAATCGCTGCTGTTTTCCTTGCGCACGCCCTGGATTTTCCTGTGCTTCTGGGTGTTGCTGGGCGGCTATTCAGTTTTCATCCAGCTGGCGTGATCAGTGCGTGCTGGTCGGCACCATGGGCGACCAGCACGCGCTGAACAGAAGCAGGGTCAGTCTGCCAGTGCCTCGCTCAGGATATCGACCACCGCGCCGCTGTTTTCCAAGGCATCACGCGGGCCGGTCAGTTCCACCTGTTCAAAGCCATTGGTGACCAGAAAGGCACGCGATTGCCGTTCAATTGTGCACTCATCATTGTGCTCCTCGTACTGACAGGCCTCTCATAAGGGCCTGCAAACAGCAAGCAGAGTTCCTGCTCGATGCTTGGCGGTAGAGGGAAAACAGGCTAACGGTTGCGTACAGTCTCCAATGCAGGCGACCACACCGTATGACCGCAACGTGAACACGCCAGGTTGTCATGAGGCTCATGGTAGGCCGGGAAACCACAGCTCACGCAGCAATGCACCCCGGCGCCGGGCGGGGATGTGTACTCCGGGCGATGCTCGACCGGCAGCACTGACAGGCCTGGGCGTGTGTCTTGCTGATCGTAGAAATACAAACTGAGATCGCCATCGGTTTCCAGAAGGCCCAGTCGAACCTGGCCCAGGTGCTCGACACCTTGTTGGCGTAGCTCCATGAACAGCTCATTCGGTGAAATGTTCATGTGACGCAGCGAATGGATCTCGTACATGCCCTCTTTCACTACCGTGACCGGCAGCCCGTCGATCCAGGCCTCGCAGGTTCTGTTTCGCCTCATGAGGTAGACCGTTCCTCGGTAAAGCATGAACAGCGTGAGGAAAACCAAGGCCACCGGCAGCAGCGGTACATCTTCATAAAAGGTTACATCGCCGGCCGCTGAGCCCAGGGTGAGAATGACCACGAGCTCGAACCGGGACAGCTGTCTGATACCGCGCCGGCCACTGAATTTCAGAAAGAAGAATACGGCCAGGAAGGCCGCTGAAACACGCACAGCAACTTCCAGCAGAAAGGTAAAAGGAAAGTCGCCTATCAGCATCCGTTGCAGATCAAACGAAACCATTCGCTCCACCCTTCCTTCTGCCGTTGTCAGATAAAGGGTTGACCGTTCTCGCGCAGGGCTGGTTCATCGACTTGGCCTGGAGCTCTCCGCCCGCGTCACCAGGGAATCGGCGTGCCATCCCACGCCCAGAACGTTCCGCTTTGCGCCGGGCCGTGACGGCTCACAAGTGCCAGGATGCAGGTGGCGGCAAACGCGGGCGAGAACAGTTTGCCCGGCGGCACATTGCCCTGAAAGGGGCGGGAAAGCTGGGTGTCGGTGGTGCCGGGATGCAATGCAAGTACCGTTGACGCGGGGTTCAGTCGCTTCAGCTCGATGCTTGCAGTGCGCAGAAGCTGATTGAGCGCGGCTTTGCTGGCACGGTAGCTGTACCACCCACCCAGGTGATTGTCGCCGATCGACCCAACCCGCGCCGACAAGGCGACGAAGGCCATCGGTTGCCGACGCAGCAGCGGCAGCAAATGCTTGAGCAGCAGAACAGGGGCGAAACAGTTGGTTGTGAAAGTGCTCAGCAACCCCGCCATGTCTAGCTGGGTCAGTGCTTTTTCAGCCCTCGCCGGGCCTTCTTGCAGCACGCCAAGCGTGCTGAAGACCAGGTTCAGTTGGTCGCAGCAGGCGCCCACCTGCGCGGCCAGTGTTTGCAGTGCCTGCTCGGATCGGGCGTCGCAGTCGAGGCGAACCAACCGTCGCCCGTGCTCTGTGAACAAGGTATCCAGCGCAGGGCTGGTGGTGGCGCGTCGCGAAACGGCGAACACCAGCCCGATGTCATCGCGCGCCAGCAACTGCGTGCACAATGCCAGGCCAATCCCTTGGCTGGCCCCGCAGACCAGCACGTTGGCGGGTGTGTGAAGGTCGTTTATCAGGCTCATTGGCGTGTCCTCTTGGCCGGGCGCTGGCGCCTCGTCCTGTGATGCCTGCCAACGTTCTTGCACATGGCAGGGGTGAGCTCACAGCAGGATATAGTCGCTGTACTGCCGTAAGCCGTCATGGGGCCCTTCGATCAAGTGCACGTAACGGCCGTTCACCCAGTCGATCGACAGGCAATCGTCGACGTCCAGTACCGCATCGGTATGCGGCTTGAGCCAGTCTGCCTGCAGGCGCTGCTTGGCCAGTTGCTTGGCCTCGGCCTTGTCCCTGGCCACCACCAGCAGGTAGCGGTGTGCCTCGCCAAACACCCCGGGCTCGTAGCCGCCCAGGTTGATGAAGAACAACCTGGGATCGTGTGGGCCAGGCGCTACCTGACTGAATTCGAGGCGGTAGTGGTCAATACCGTCGACTTCCATCCATGCGTCGATGTGCAAGCCCGTTCGGCTCCCGAACCAGGCTTGGCGCAAATGTGGGTAGGCCTGTTCAAGTGAGTCCGCCTGGGCGAACAACACATCGTGGACCTCGATATTGGCCCGTGGGTGGCGTCCACCGAGCATGACGACGTACAGCATGAGCAATTCCTTCTATCTCGACTTTCATGGGTGTTCGATAACGGGGCGCGAGGCTTGCAGAAATATGCATGCTGGGCATTGAAAACTATACATGGCTCGTCAAATATCTGTACAAGCGTCTACTATTGTATAGTATTTAGCAAAGTGCTCGAGGTCAGAATGGCGCACCCTGCACGTTGGACCTGTCTGTGCCTGTTGCTAGCCGCCATGTCGTCGGCGGCAGACTGGCGAGCGGAGCTGCCTGCGGCGCAACGGCTGGGCGCCGGTGATTTCACCTGGTTCGGCCTGCGGCTGTATACCGCCCGGTTATGGGCAGTTGGCCCGGTTCAGGACTGGAACCAGCCGTTCGCCCTTGAGCTGCTCTATCACCGTTCATTGTCCCGGGACACGCTGGTCAAGGCCAGCCTCGAGGAAATGCAACGCCTGGGTGGCGGCAGCATGACGGCACAGCAACGCGCGGCATGGACCAGGGCGATTGAGCAGGCATTCGTGGACGTTAGCCCTGGCATGCGCATCACGGGCTTGTACCTGCCGGGGCAGGGTTGCCGCTTTTACGTCGACGGCAAACTGAGCCACGCGATCGACGATCCGGTGTTCGCCCGGGCCTTCTTCGCCATCTGGCTTGACCCGCGGGCCAGAGACCCCCAATTGCGTCAGCGGCTGCTTGGGCTGGCTGGCGATGACTGAGGAGCCTGAACATGTACAAAGCGCTGTTGCTGGCTGCCTGCCTGCTTCTGGGCAGTTGTGGCAATGTCGGTGTCGAGCACTATGCCCAGGAGCAGCCGAAGCTGGACCTGGCGGCGTTCTTCTCGCGCCCGGTTCAGGCGTGGGGGATGTTCCAGAAGCGTTCCGGTGAGGTGGTCAAGCGCTTCCATGTGCGCATCGACAGCCGCCGCGAAGGTGAACGGCTGATCCTCGACGAACATTTTCTTTATAGCGATGGCACACGCCAGCAGCGTACCTGGACGCTGGTGCCGGACGGCCCCGGGCGCTGGCGGGGAACCGCGGGGGACGTGATCGGCGAGGCGCGTGGCGAAGTGGCGGGCAACGCGCTGCGATGGCGTTACCAACTGGACCTGCCGGTCGATGGGCGGCACTGGCAGGTAGACCTGGACGACTGGATGTACCTCATGGATGACGACACCCTGATCAACCGCTCGAGCATGAGCAAGCTGGGCGTTGAGATTGGCCAGATCACCTTGTTCTTCCGCCGCCTGCCAGAGGGCACACCATGAACCTGATCGCGCTGACCCAGCTGGTTTCGACCGGCGAAGCCAAGGAACTTGAACTGCTGTCGCTAGAGGGGGGCTTCTACCTCCTGCGCGCCCTGACCGACGCCGGCCCTGTGACATTGAGCGATGCCCAGGGGCAGCCCGTGCGCGTGCGCTCCACGACCGAACTGCGGCAGTTGCTGGCCGACCTGCCGCCGGTGCCCTGCATGCTGGTGCAGCAGGTGGTGCACGATGAGATGTGCGGGCAACGCGACGGCCCCATCGCGCCGCTGCGCGTACCGGTAACGCTCACCAGCCAGTGGTAGCCCGGACGATGCGCCTGGGCCTGGTGCTGGGTGACCAGCTGTCGTTCGACCTGGCAAGTCTGGCGTCCCTTGACCCTGCTCGCGATGCGGTCCTGATGGCGGAAGTGGAGGGGGAGGCCCGATACGTACCGCATCATCCGCTGAAGATCATTCTCATCTTCAGCGCCATGCGGCATTTTGCCCAGGCCCTGCGTGAACGGGGTTGGCAGGTGCACTATGTCGAGCTGGATGCCGAGGGTAACAGCGGCAGCATCGTGGGGGAGTTGCGTCGATGGCAACAAGCCTTGGGCGCCACCCACATTCACTTGACCGAGTGCGGTGAGTGGCGCCTGGAGCAGGCCTTGCGTGATGCCGAACTGCCGCTTGTATGGTTTCGCGACACGCGTTTTCTGTGCTCCCGTGAAGCCTTCGGGCGCTGGGCCACAGAACGTCGCCAGCTGCGTATGGAGCACTTCTACCGTGGCATGCGCAAGCGAACCGGCCTGCTCATGGAGCCTGACGGCAGCCCGGCAGGTGGGGCCTGGAATTTCGATGGCGACAATCGCAAACCGTTGCCACGGCAGCTGCGTGGCCCGTTCGCTGCGCATTTCGCGCAAGACGACATCACCGCAGCGGTGGTGGCCTTGGTGCGTCAGCGCTTCAGCGACCATTACGGTGGCGTCGACGGTTTCGACTACCCCGTGACCCACGCCGAGGCACAACAGCTGTGGCAGCATTTTCTGGATTTCGGCCTGGCGGCTTTCGGTGACTACCAGGATGCGATGGCCGAAGGCGAGCCGTACCTGTTTCATGCGCGCATCAGTGCGGCGCTCAACATCGGGCTTCTGGATGTGCGTCGTTTGTGCGACGACGTCGACAAAGCCTGGCGCGAGGGGCGGGTGCCGCTCAATGCAGCCGAAGGCTTCATTCGCCAGTTGATCGGCTGGCGTGAGTATGTGCGTGGCATCTATTGGCAGCGCATGCCGGCGTATGCCGGGCTCAATCACCTGAACAACGACCGGGCGCTGCCAGAATTCTACTGGACCGGGCACACCCGCATGCGCTGCATGGCCCAAGCCATCGGGCAGACCCTGCGGTTGGGCTACGCTCACCATATCCAGCGGTTGATGGTTACCGGCAACTTCGCCTTGCTGGCCGGTATCGTGCCGACCGCGATTTGTGAGTGGTACCTGGCGGTCTACATGGATGCCTTCGAGTGGGTCGAACTGCCCAACACGCTTGGCATGGTGATGCACGCCGATGGCGGCTACCTGGGGTCCAAGCCGTACTGCGCCAGTGGTCGTTATATCCAGCGCATGTCCGATCATTGCAAGTCTTGCAGTTACAGGGTCGACCAGGTGACCGAAGAGGAGGCCTGCCCGTTCAATGCCTTGTATTGGCATTTTCTCATTCGCCATCGCCCCCAGCTCTCGGCTAACCCGCGCCTGGCCCTGGTTTATCGTAGCCTCGATGGCATGCCCGCTGGCCGTCGCGATGCCGTGTGGCAACGTGGCCAGTCATTGCTGGCGCGGCTCGATGCGGGGCAGGCGTTATGAAAAAGAGCCTTCTGCCCAGCAAGGTTTGCGTGGTGTGTGGCCGGCCGTTCACCTGGCGCAAGCGCTGGGCACGCTGTTGGGAGCAGGTGCGTTACTGCTCCGAGCGATGTCGCCGGTCAGCGCCGCGCCGCGATGCGCGCCAGCAGGGGCAGGGCCAACGCCCAAATCGGCATCAGTAGCAGGCCGGTTTCCAGCGCGCCCAAGGGCAAGGAGACACCTGCCAGCCTGGCGCCGCCTACGTAGGCCAGAGGGCCGCCAATCGCCCCCAGCAGTGCGCCGATTCGCCAGTGCCTGCCGGCCCATGCCAGGCTGTGACGCATCCCGCTGGCCAGCACCAACCACAGCAGCGCTAGCCACAGCGGCAGGGGCCAGGCGTCGAAACCGAACACCCCCAGTGCTCCCAGCACGCTGTCGAGCACACAGCCGATAAAGGTGACGCGCACCAGCGCCTTGACCTCGGCATGGATGTCCGGGCACAGGCGCAGGTGCACTGCCACGCCCGGAATCACCAGCAGCAACAACAAGGGCCGCTCGGCCCCCAGCACGCAGATCCACCAGCCGGCTTGCAGCCAGAGGGCATTGGCGATCAGCCAGCGGCTGCGCATCAGGCACTGCCAGGCAAGGGCGCGCGGCGTGCCTGGGGTGCTGCCCAGAGCAGGTGCGCAACACCGATGGCGCGTTCCTCGAAACCGCCTTGGCAGTAGCAGAGGTAAAACTCCCACAAGCGCTGGAACATGTCGTCGTAGCCAAGGTCCGTCAGCGCAGTGCGTGCCTGACGCAGGTTTTCGCGCCAGTGTCCCAGGGTGTGGGCGTAGTCCAGGCCAAAATCTTCCATGTGCACAAGGTTCAGGCCAGTGTGCCGGCTGGCGGTGTCGAGCAACACGCTCAGCGAAGGCAGGGCGCCACCGGGGAAGATGTACCGCTGGATAAAGTCGACCGAGCGCTGCGCCTGGGCATAGCGCTGGTCGCGGATGGTGATTGCCTGCAATAGCATCAGGCCTTCAGGTTTGATGAGCGAAGCACACTGGCGGAAGTACACCGGCAGGTAGCGATGGCCAACCGCTTCGATCATCTCGATCGAAACCAGTTTGTCGAACGTGCCTTGAAGGTCGCGGTAGTCTTCGCGGAGCACTTGCACGCGCTGCCCCAGCCCCAAGGCCTTGACGCGCTCCAGGGTATGGCTGTACTGCGCCTCGGAGAGCGTCGTGGTGGTGACCCTGCAGCCGTAACGGGTGGCTGCGTGGATAGCGAGGCTGCCCCAGCCGCTGCCAATTTCCAGCAGGTGATCGTCAGGGCTCAGTTCGAGCTTCTGGCAGATGCGCTCCAGCTTGTGCAACTGGGCCTGCTCCAGTGTTTGCCCCGGGTGTTCGAATTGCGCAGCCGAATACATCATGGTGGGGTCCAGCAGCCGCTCGAACAGGGCATTGCCCAGGTCGTAGTGGGCCAGAATGTTGCGCCGGGCGCCGCGCTTGTCGTTGCGGTTGAGCCGGTGCAGCAGGCGCAGGGCAGGGCGGCCCAGGCGGGCCAGGCCGCCCTCGAGCGCGTCGAGCACTTCAAGGTTGGCGACGAACAGGCGGGTCACCAGCGCCAGGTCGGGGCTGCGCCAATAGCCGTGAATGTAGGCTTCGCCAGCACCGATCGAGCCATTGCCGGCGATCAGGCTCCAGGTGGCGTCATCGAGGATCTCCACCTCGGCCTGCAACGGGCTGTCGGCATCACCGAAACTCCACTGCTGCCCGTGGCTGAGCAGGCGCAGGTGGCCGTGACGCAGCTTGCCCAACTGGGCGAGCACGGCGCTTCGTGCCAGCCCGCCGAGCAGGGGCGCAAGGCCTGCGAACTTGCTAACGCTCAGGGTGGGATTTGACATCATCAAGGTCCTCGCAAGGTTGGCCGAGTGCCAGGTCACCCTGGCAGGGGGTGTGGTCATGCACGGGGGTGCGTTTGAGTAACAGGCGAAGCGCTTGCCAGTAGATGGCCGAGACAGTGCGCAGGCTCATCCATGGGAAGTTCAGGACATACCGACGCAGCGCTGCTCCATCCAGTGGCGTGCGGCGCAGGGCGAGGTCGGCCTCGAACACCTTTGTGCCGTCTTGCCAGTTCTGCATCTGAATGCGTACATGGTCCGTGTCCAGGAAGAAGCGCAGGCGATAGTCCATGTCCAGCGGCATGAACGGTGACACATGGAAGGCCTTGCCTACGCTGAAGGGCCTGGCAAGGTTGCCTTGCACCGGGAGCACGTAATGAAAGCGTTCACGCCAGGGCGTGTTGCGCACTTCCATCAGGATCGCGGTCAGGCACCCGTCGCGGTCATGGCAGAAATAGAAGCTCACCGGGTTGAACGACAGCCCCCAGCACCGCAGTTGCGTGAGCAGCTGTACCCGGCCTTCGGGCAGGTGCCCCGTCGCCTGCCCGACCAGCAAGCGTGCAGCCTGGGCCAGCGATTCGCCTTGGCGGGTCAGGGCGGGCAGGTAGTCGGTTTCGCGCCAGCACAACGGCGCCAGGCGCCAGCGTCCCAGCCAGCGTGACAGGCCCATCAGCCAGGATTGTTCGTCCAGGTCCAGGTAGAACATGCCGATCCGGTAGCGGAACGCGTGGGCCCGCGGCGTCAGCCGACGGTGGCTGATCCAGCCCACGCAGAGGCTGCTGTTCACAGTTGCTCTCCGAAGTGCACGGCCACCTTCAGTGCGCTGACCACCCCGTCTTCATGAAAGCCATTGCCCCAGTAGGCGCCGCAGAAGTAACTGTGCTGTTGCCCTTGCAGTTGCTCTTGGCACGCTTGCGCGGCGGACGCTGCAACGCTGTACTGGGGATGGGCGTACTGGAAGCGGGCGATGACCTGCGCCGGGTCTATCAGTGCGGTCTGGTTGAGGCTCACGCAGAAGGTTGTCGGTGCCTGGATACCTTGCAGAATGTTCATGTTGTAGGTCAGCGCGGCGGGAGCCCGCTCGGGGCCGCCCAGGCGGTAGTTCCAGCTGGCCCAGGCGCGCTGGCGGCGTGGCAGCAGACGGGTATCGGTGTGCAGCACCACGTCGTTGCTGGCATAATCGATGGCGCTGAGTACGGCGCGCTCCTGGTTGCTGGGGCTTTCCAGCAGCGCCAGGGCCTGATCGCTGTGGCAAGCGAACACCACATTGTCGAAGCGTTCGGTGCCGGCCGCGCTCACGAGGGTCACGCCACCTTCGTCGCGGCTGACGCGGTAAACCTTGCAGTTGAGGCGGATGCGCTCAGCGAACGGTCGGCACAGCGGTGCGACATAGCTGCGCGAGCCGCCTTTGATCACCCGCCACTGTGGGCGTTGGTTGACCGACAGCAAGCCGTGGTTGCGACAGAAGCGCACAAAGAACTCAAGCGGGAAGTGGAGCATGTCTGCGCGAGACATCGACCAGATCGCCGACCCCATTGGCACGATGTAATGATCGATGAAGCGTTGCCCATAGCGGTTCGCTTGAAGGTAGTCGCCCAGCGTGGTGCTGGCATCGATACGCTGGTTGTCCAGGTCGGCCAGTGCCTGACGGTTGAAACGCAGAATGTCCCGGATCATCCCCCAGAACCCTGGGGACACCAGGTTGCTGCGTTGGGCGAACAGGGTGTTCAGGTCGTGGCCGTTATATTCCAGGCCCGTCATCGGGTCATGCACGGAAAAACTCATCTCGGTCGGCTGTGAAGGGACCTTGAGCTGGTCGAGCAAGCGGATAAAGTTCGGGTACGTCCAGTCGTTGAAGACGATAAAACCGGTATCTATCGCATGCCGCTGGCCTTTCCAGACCACATCAAGGGTGTGGGTGTGGCCCCCGACCCATTGCTCGGCCTCGAAAACCGTGACTTCGTGCTTGCGTGACAGCAAATGGGCGCAGGTCAGCCCCGCGATGCCACTGCCGATGATTGCTATACGCATGGATCATCATTCCTGTTCATGACGGGCGAGGCGTTGGCCCAGCGCCAGGCGCAAGCGCGCGGGCAGCGCCCCGAGCAGGCGCAACACCCAGGTGAAAAGACCGGGGAAGTTGATTTCCAGGGGGCGGCCGGGCAGGCGCCTGGCGATATGCCGGGCGGCACGCTGCGCAGACCACAGCTGTGGCATGGGGAAATCGTTGCGACGGGTCAGTGGCGTGTCCACGAAACCTGGGCTCACCAGGGTGACCGCGATGCCTTCGCGAGCCAGGTCGATTCGCTGTGACTCCACCAGATAGCGCACTGCGGCCTTGGACGCGCCATAGGCGCCAGCGCGGGGCAAGGCCAGCCAGGTCACCGAACTGCCCATCACCACCAGGTGGGGGCGTTTGCCTGCGCGAAGCAAGGGCAGTGCCGCCGCCAGGCAGTAGCTGACGCCCAGCAGGTTGGTGCGCATGACGCGCTCGACCAACGCCGGATCGAAATGCCCAGGCTCCAGGTATTCGCAGGTGCCGGCATTGAGAATGGCCATGTCCAGGCCTCCCCAGGCCTGCTCGATTTGCGCAGCGATGCCGGCGACCTGCTCCGGGTTGTCAAGATCGCCAATGGCCAGCAGTACCTGCCCAGGAAACCGTTCGGCCAGCGGGGCAAGGCGGTCGGCGTGGCGCCCGCCCAAGGCGACCTGGTGGCCTTGTTCCAGGAGGATTTGCGCGAGCGCGGCACCGATACCGCTGCTGGCGCCGGTCAGCCAACAGCGGCTCATGCCAGCCTGCCTTTGAGCCAGCGGATCGCAGTGCCCATGACGGGAAGGTGCTCATAAAGCAGGGCACCGGCGTCGAAATAGTCCTGGTGAAAATGCACACGGTCGCGCCAATGCAGGCAGCTGCACCCTTGCAACGTGATCGGCTGGCCCCCCGCCAGGCGCGGGTGGCAAAACTGCAGTGTCCAACGCAGGTAACCTTGCCCGGGCTTTACCTCGTCGGCGCTGGTGAAGGCGTAGCGGATATCGGTGGCGTTGGCGTACAACTGCTCGAAGTAGGCGCGCAGGGCCTGCAGCCCCTGTATCTGGTGCAGGGGATCACGGAAGGTGACATCGTCGCTGTACAGTTTATCCAGCGTGTCGAGGCTCGCCCCATCAAGGCGGGCGAAGCGCTCGGCGAACTGCTGTAGGTACGCTGACATACTGGGCTCCAGGCAATCCTGTACAACATTGAATTGTTGTACAGGTATAACTGAAGCCTAAGCTTTTATCTATACAAGTCAACGTCCTTGTATAGGTTTTTTGTCAGCGCTTGGCCTGGCCCTGCTGCCGGCGCAGTTCTGCCACTTCAGCCTCCAGTTCGCGAACCCTTTCCTCGGCGAATATCTGCGCTGTGACATCGCGCTGGATGCCGATGTAGTAGGTTAGCTGGTCCGCCTCGTTGTGCACGGGTGTGATGGACAACTCGTTCCAGAACAGGCTGCCGTCCTTGCGGTAGTTACGCAGCACCTGACAGCAGGGGCGGCCTTCGCGGATCGCTTCGCGGATGGTTGCGATGCCCGGCTGGTCGTGATCCTCGCCCTGAAGAAAACGGCAGTCCTGATAGAGGATATCGTCGGCGCAATAGCCGGTCAGGCGCTCGAAGGCCGGGTTGACGTAGATAAGGATGCTCTCATTGCCTTCCTGCTCGGCGACAACGATGCCATCGTTGGAATGTTCGACCATCAGTTGCAGGAGTTTTGCATTGATCATGGGGCTCACCTACAGGCATTTCGTATGCGATGTGCGCCAAAGGCTTCCGTGCAGTAGCTTTTGGCGCTGTTTGTTGCATGATGAACCAAGGAGGCTCGCCGCAGAAGGTGCATCTGGGTTTAGAATGTATCACCCCTTGAATGACACCTCGTTATGACCGACGCCACCCCACCCGAATTGCTACCCATGCGCGATGTGGTCAGCCTGACCGGCATCAATCCGGTGACCTTGCGTGCCTGGGAGCGGCGTCATGGGTTGATTCGCCCGCAGCGCACCGAGGGCGGCCATCGCTTGTACACGGCCCAGGATGTCCAGCGCATACGTGACATCTTGCGCTGGACCGCCAACGGCCTGCCCATCAGCAAGGTGGGTGACAGGCTCGCCGGCCAGCCTGAGGCGCCTGTGCAGCAGCCCTCGGCCTTTGACGATTGGCGCGCCGCCGTTGCACGCGCCTCCAGGGCATTCGATGCGCAGGCGCTGGAAGCTATCCATGGGCAGCTGTTCACACTCTTGCCAAAGGCCACGGTGCTGCGGGAAGTGCTGATGCCGGTTTGGCATGAGCTGGCTTCAGGCACTGCGCCAGGCCAGCGCAGCCAATGGTTGTTTCTCGATACGTTCTTGCGCGCCCGGCTGTTGCTGCGCTTGCAGATGAACCAGGCCGATGCGCCACGGGTGCTGCTGGCGGGTACCGAGGGGCAAGCCGAGTGCCAGGTATTGTGCGCCGGGCTGCTGTTGAGCAGCGAGCAACAACGCATCGAAGTGCTCGGCTGCGGGCAGCCGCTGGAAGAGCTCCCGCTGCTGTGTGCGGCGATGCAGCCTGCGGCACTGGTGATCGCGCTGCAGCCGCCGGTGAGCCCTGCCTTGGCCAAGCGCCTGCGCTCGCTGCAGATGGACATTGCTTGTCCGCTGGCCTTGACGGGCGAGGGGCTGGCCGGTGTGCAAGCGGCCTTGCACGGGCTGCCGGTGTGCCTGCTGGACGAGCAGGGTGCTGACGTCGCGCGTGTGCTTGATGCCTTGCTCAGGGGGGCGCTGGACGTTTGAGCCTGGCCCTGCGCGATGCTCAGGGTGGTTGGGTCGTTGCTCGGCATGCTTTTGGCCCTTATCGGCGTCGATGAACAAGATCCTCAAGCAGTCGGGGAGCAACACGCCGGTCATCGGCTTCCGTCTGCTACGCCGTTTCCAATGTCCTGTTGGCAGTCTGCGGGCCGGTGATCATTGCGCTGACCGGCACCTGAGGCCTCATTGCTCACGCGGTGTTTTCAGGTTTGGACGGGGCCGTGTGCCACTGCTCCTTGGGCACCCATTTGGGCTGCTCGGGATCGCCCAGGTAGTGAGGCGACATGATTTGCACCCCATACTCGTTGAACACGTCCTGGATATTGGCGTGCAACAGGCTCAAAAGCTGCGCGCGTGGCCTGGGCTCTGACGGAATGGCCTGGGCCACTAATCGATACTCGGGGTAGAAGTCCGACAGTGCCGTCTGGAATACCTGGGGCATGGGCGTTTGCAGCACGCCGTCGGTGCGCCGAGCTGCTTCCAGCAACATCGCCTCGACCTGACGCCACGGGGTGTCGTAGCCAATGGTCACCACGGTGTCGACCACATAGCCTGGCCCTTGCACGATTCGTGAGTAGTTCTTGGTCACCGAGCCGGTAATCATCGAGTTGGGAAGTGTCAGCACTTCGCCAAGCCCGGTGCGAATGGTCGTGGTGAACATGCCCACCTCGGTCACCGTGCCCTCGTAATCACCCACACGTACAAATTCACCGACGCGCAGCGTGCGCGTGTAGGTGAGAATCAGTCCGGCGGCGCCTTGGCCGATGACACTGGTCGCCCCCAGTGAAACCATCAGACCGAGCAACACTGACAACCCCTTGAAGGCATCGGTACCCGAGCCGGGTAGATAGGGGTAGGCCATCACCAGGGCAAATAGCCAGATCGCCAGCGACGTCAGGCGCATGGTCGGTTGCAAGGTTTCGGCGGTCAGCCATTTCAATGTGCCTGGGCGTGCCATGCGCCTTAGCACACGTTTGGAGAAAGCGCTGATGCCCCGGGCGATGAAGAAGATCGACAGTGCAACGGCCAGGCCGGGCATGGCACGCAAAATACCGCTGATCAGGTAGTTGAGCAGCGCCATCAGGTGGATATTGAGGCTTTCCCCCCAAGACCTTGTGTAGGGGAACTGAGACAGCACGAAGCCCAGCCACTGGTAGCAGAACAACAACACGAGCAACCAGTACAGCAGCCAGAGAGAGCGGTCGATCAGGTAGTACAGGTTCTGCAGGTCGAACAGTTGCGTGTGGCCGACCTTGAGGCGCTCGGAGTGTTTGCCCATCAGTTTAGGCAGCAGTCCCAGGAGCTTGCGTCGACAGTAGCCTGCGGCCTTTACCAGCATGAAAAAGACCAAGGTTGCCGCAGCGCTGTAGCCTACCGCGGTGAGCAAGAACCGCAGGCTTCGCGCCTGGCGGGTTTCCTCGACGACAAGGCGCAGGTTCTCGGCGGCCTGCTCGGCGGCTTCGCCTGTTGTAATGGTATCGGCCGCAGCATCCAGTGGCGTCACGATGAATGCCCGGCGCCCGCCCAGCAGCACCAGGTAGCTGTGCAGGATAGGGTCGACGCGAACCTCCAGATCGTTTGTTTCCTGAAGCGTATCCTCGATGACCTTCTTGGCGCGCTGGGCACGCACCGTGGGTGTTTCGCCCAGCAGCGTCGCACGAAAGACCAGCACCGTGCGGTTGATGACGGTCAACGGTGCGGGTTCGGCAATCACACCCTCTATCTCTGGCCCAGGCTGAGGGGTGTCCGCATGGAGCAGGGGCGAGAACAGCAAGTGGATCAGTAGCATCAGCCCAGCAGCCCGTCCGAACCTGCGCTTGTTGCCCATTTAACAGCCCCTGTGCCGGCGTGTGGATTGCTACCAGCATAGTCGGCTTCAGCCAGCATTCAGTGGCTTAGTTCGCGGGCACGAGGATCACGAAGTTCTTCTTCATGTCTTCCACTACGGTCCATTTGCCCTTGGCGCCCGGTTCGATAATGAACGTGTCGCCAGCGGCCAGTGTGACCGGGGCGCAACCCTCAAGCTCGATGACGCAGCATCCACTCAGGACATGGCAGAACTCCCAGACTTTGTAGTCAATGCGCCACGCCCCGGTGCTGGCTTCCCATTCTCCGGAAATGCGACCTTGCTGTTCATCGTGATAGTACTTGGACGTCAGCGTGTGAGGGCTGCCTTCCAGGACTTCTTCAAAGAACGGAAGGTCGCGCAGCGGTTGGATATCCAGTTCGCGGAACACGGTCAGTTTCTGGTTCATGGCTGTTTCTCGAGCACGTTGTGAGTAGGGCGATACATTAAATAGGCTTCACCGGTGACGCCCAGCATCGGGTGCGGAACGATCTGGCAGGTTTTAACAATTTGAAAACCATGACGTTCGTAGAAGCGGCGTGCACCGTGGTTTTCTGCGTAATCGATCAGGCACAACCCATCAAGGCCCGCGTCGTCAGCGCGCTGCTGGGCGTGGCGAAGAAACTGGGCGCCCAGCCCCTGGCTCCGCCAGGCTTCATCCAGCGCCAGGCTGGATATGTACAAGGTATCGGGTACTTCCATGTCGGAATAAGGCGCGAGGACGGGGTCGGTCTCGACTGGCCTGTCAGGCGTTGCGCGCAAGGCATAGCTATGCATCATGCCGATGACGCGCCCTTCAAAAGTGGCCATCAGGCAGTTCTTGTATGAAAAGTCGCCCTGTTCTCTGGCATAGCGAGACGCACCGACACTCAGCAAGGCTTCTCCAGGTGCGGCGAGCTTGCTCCATATGTAATCGGCCATACCCTCCGATGTCAGTTGAAAGAAGCGCGCAATATCATGCGCGTCCGAGACTCGAGCGGGTCTGAAGTCGATAGGCATGCACAGTGCTCCCATGGTGCCGGGGGTCAGTTTTCAAGGGTTACGCCTTTGGCAGGGAGGCAGGGTAGACGGTTATAGCGGTTCCCATGATGCTCTGCGCGAACACCATCAGCATGGCCTGCGACACGCCTCATGGCCCGACCGATTTCAGGAGCAGGGACGCTCCGCCGTCGCCACCTGCGCCGGGGTCATGCGCCAGTGCCCGGGCGGTTGGCAAGCAACTCGGCGACCAAGGCGCTGGTATCGACGATGTCCAGTTGCGCCAGGCATCGCACGGGCAGGCGAAAGGGGGCGATGCTGTCGGCCACCAGTACCCGTTCGAACGCGCCGCTGTCGAACAGCTCGCCACCGGTGGTGAACAGGCCGTGGGTGGCCGCAGCCAGTAGGCGGCTGGCTCCGGCCTGCCGGCAGGCCTGGGCAGCGCGCAGCAGCGTCTGCCCCGTACTGATCAGGTCGTCGAACACAATGACGGTGCTGCCTGCCACGTTACCGACCAGGTGTTCGCCGCTCAGGCCTGCCTGCTGGCGGTGTTTTTCCATCATGGCCACCGAGACCGGGCGCGCCAGCAGGTGCGCCAGGACCTGGCGAAACTGCTCCGCACGTTTGACGCCACCAATATCTGGCGACACCACCGTGACCGCCTGCTCACCGAGGAGCGGGGCCAGGCGTTGGGCGAACAGTGGGGTGCATTGCAGGTTCCAGCTAGGGATTCGGTAGGCGTTGTCGAAGGCGCTGGGGTTGTGCACGTCCAGCGCCACAATGCGGTCCACGCCGCAGCTTTCCATCAGCCGAGCCACATGGCGAGTGATGATAGCGTCCTGAAACTCCACCTTGCGGTCCTTGCGACCATAACAGAGGTAAGGCGTGACTGCCGTCACCTGGCGGGCAGCAGCGTCCTTGAGCGCGCCACAGAAGAACAACAACCGGCATAGCTTGTCATGCGCGCTGTGGTGCGCGTCACCATACAGCGAGTGGAAGACGATGACCGATCGACCGTCCACCGATTCGCCGGGCCAGCACTTGTGCTCTCCGTCCTCGTAGTCGCGCTCTTCATGTGCAGACAGTGTCCTGCCCAGGCGTTGCGCCACGGCATTCCCATAGGCCTGGCTGCCTTGCAGGGCGAACAGCAACGGCGAGGTGTCATTCATGCCCTGCGCTCCAGAGGTCGTTCACAGCGACATGAGCTGCATGGCACTGTGCGGTTTGATGAGTATCCAGTCGAGCATAGCCAGTGGGCGACCGTTCAACCGTGAATCGCCAGGATACTGGAGTGAACCTTGTACAGGGTTTGCTCGGTAGTACTGCCGACGACCTTGCTCACCCCCTCGTGGTAGAGCGTGCCCATCACCACCACATCGAAGCCTTGCTGGTTCGCGTATTCGCTGACCACGTTACGGGCAGCGCCCCGCACCAGGTGCAGGTGGTCTGGCTTGATGCCATAGTGGCCGCCGAACGTCGCCATGCGCTCGCGCGCACGACCGGACATTTCCTCGACCAGTTTGTCGGTCCAGGCCACGGGTGCGGCGGCATAGGCGACGAAACTGGCGCTGGGTTCGTAGGCCTGCAGCAAATGCAGCTGCGCCTTGCAGCGTTGTGCCAGTGCCTGTGCCGATTGCAGGATGTGGTCGTTGAGCTTGTCGATCACCGGGTCGTGCTCGACCAGATCAACGGCGACCAGTATGCGCGCTGGCAGCTTCGTTTCAGCCTGGGCTACCAGGTGCAGCGGGATCGGGCAGCGGCGTAGCAATTGCCAGTCCAATGGCGTGAGCAGGGCACGGCTCAAGGCGGTTTCGTGCTGGATGTCCTTGATCACCATCCCGACCCGGTGCAGTTGGGCCAGCCGGATCAAGTCCTTGAGCGGGTCTTGATCGTCCAGTGTCTCGGCGTAGGCGGTAATGCCCAGCTCGCCCAGCGCCTTCACCTGCTCAGCGAGCCAAGCCTTGCGATGCTCGGCGTCCTGCTTGCGGGCGTTTTTGCGTAGCACCTGGTCCAGGGTTGCCAGGCGCGAGGGCAATTGGCTGAGCGCCACCAGGTGCAAGGTAGCACCTGTCGCACTGCTCAGCGCTTGAGCACGCGTCAGGGCAGGCGAAGGGTGCAGGTCTGGATGGCAGATCAGCAGCAGTCTTGAGTAAGTATTCATGATGGCCTCCACCGCGGTGGCAGCCTCGATGAAGGCCCACCGGTTCAGGCCAAGCGTGACGCAGTGGGGCTCGATGACCTTGATATTTATCAAGATTGGCTGAATGCGGTGTACTCATGACCGGGTCGCAGAGCTCGGCATGTTTCTCGCTGCGCATCAACACTGTTCGCTGTTGTACAGCTGATCAGCAGTGATGTCGTCCTGCAGGCATTAAAGCTGCTTCGAGCAATCTCTATGTCATTGTAAATAAAGAAAATATTTATTGGCATGGATTGTGTTGATAGAGCATTGAGAGGCGCCGAAACAGGGTGCCGAGCCTATCGATCAGGAGCTCCCATGCCACGTGAAATTCGTTTGAACGCCTTCGAGATGAACTGTGTCGGCCATCAGTCGCCCGGACTCTGGAGGCACCCCAAGGATCGCGCCTGGCAATACAAGGATCTGGAGTACTGGACGGATCTGGCCAAGTTGCTTGAGCGCGGTAAGTTTGACGGCATCTTCATCGCCGACGTGATCGGCATCTACGACGTGCTGGGCGGCAATGGCGATGCGGCCATCCGCCAGGCGACCCAGGTTCCGGTCAATG
Organism: Pseudomonas sp. CIP-10; assembly: GCF_020911845.1. NCBI lineage: Bacteria > Pseudomonadati > Pseudomonadota > Gammaproteobacteria > Pseudomonadales > Pseudomonadaceae > Pseudomonas > Pseudomonas sp. CIP-10. The sequence continues at coordinate 2,542,696 of NZ_CP087160.1, forward strand.
ATCCGCTGGCGCTGATCACCCCGATGGCGCTGGTTACCGAACACCTCGGTTTTGGCCTCACCGCCTCGCTGACGTTCGAGCACCCGTATCCTTTCGCCCGGCGCCTGTCGACCCTGGATCACCTGACCAAGGGGCGCATCGGCTGGAACATCGTTACCTCGTACCTCGACAGCGGCGCGCGCAACCTCGGGCAGAAGGCGCTGAGCGACCACGATGCGCGCTACGACTACGCCGACGAATATCTTGAAGTGCTCTACAAGCTGTTCGAGGGGAGCTGGGAAGAGGGCGCTGTGCTGCGTGATCGCGAGCGCGGCATTTTCAGCGATCCCAGCAAGGTTCATGCGATCCGCCACCAGGGCAAGCACTTCCAGGTGCCCGGCATCCACCTCTGCGAGCCTTCGCCGCAGCGCACGCCGGTGCTCTATCAGGCGGGGGCGTCGAGCCGTGGCAAGGACTTCGCAGCCGGACACGCCGAGTGCGTGTTCGTCGCCGCACCGTCCAAGGTGATCCTGAAGAAAACCGTGGCCGACATCCGCCGTCGCGCTGCCGAGGCCGGGCGTGATCCACGCAAGGTGCTGATCTTCAACCTGCAGACAGTGATCGTCGACGAGACCGACGCCAAGGCTCAGGCCAAGTGGCAGGAGCTCACGTCATATACCAGCTACGAAGGTGCGCTGGCGCTGATCTCGGGATGGACGGGTATCGACTTCGGCCAGTACCGGCCCGACCAGGTGCTCAAGCATATCCATACCAATGCCATTCAGTCGGCAGTGGAAACCTTTTCCACCGCCGACCCCAATAAGCAATGGACGGTGCAGGAACTGGCCGATTGGGTTGGTATTGGCGGCTTCGGCCCGCTGATCGTCGGCAGTGCGCAGACCGTCGCCGACGAGCTGCAAGCCTGGGTCGAGGAAACCGACGTGGACGGCTTCAACCTGGCTTACGTCCTGGCCCACGAAACCTTCCGCGATGTGGTCGAGCTGTTGGTGCCCGAGTTGCAGAAACGCGGTGTGTACAAGACCGAATATCGTTCCGGAACCCTGCGCGAGAAGCTGTTCGGCGATGGCCCGCGACTGCCCGCCAACCATCCTGGCGCCGGCTATCGCGACCTCAGCCAGCAGCGCGAAAACGTCGATGTCAACCTGGCCGAGCCGGCCTGAATCGGCAGAGGAGTCATTGCATGAGCATTCATGAACGCTATCTGCCGTTGCCCGACGTAGTGGCCGACAGCGCCCTGACGGCGCTGCAGCGTTGGGCCAGAGAACGGCCGACACAAATCGCCCTGCGTCATCGCCGTCTTGGTGTGTGGAAGGCCTGGCGCTGGATCGATGTGCAGCACGAGGTCGAGCGGGTTGCCAACGGCTTGCGCCAGCAGGGGTTCGGCCCCGGGCAGCGCCTGGCATTGAGTGGCGCCTTCGAGCCGAGCCTGCTGATTCTGGCGTTGGCTGCCCACCCGCTTGGCGGCCAGAGCCTGGTGATTGGCCGCGACAGCCGTGGCGATGAGCTGCAACGGCAACTGCGCCGGGCGCGCCCGACGTTCGCCTTTGTCCAACGCCGTGAAGACGTGTCGCACTGGTTGGGCAGCGGCCTTGCCGAGCTGTGGCCACTGCGTTTGTTTTCCGCCCAGGCCAATGTCGTGAGCAACGGCTTGTGGCAGGTGCAGCCGCTGTCGACGTTGTTTGTCGGCGAGGCGCCGGTGGCGCAGCGTCAGGGTTGGACGCAGGTCGCCGAAGATGACGTGCTGTGGGTCGATGAGGGCACCGAATGGCGTGAGGGACTGGGGCATTTGCTGAGCCGTTGGTTGCACCATGGCGAAAGTCTAGCCTTCCCGGAAACGAGCGAGTCTGCTGGTCGCGACCGTCGCGAAATCGCCCCGACCGGGTTGTTGTTGTCCGCTGCGGGGGTCGAGGCGCTGGCGGGCGAAATCGATGCCCGCCTGGCGCCACCAGGCAGTTGGCGACGGCGTCTGTGTGACTGGACGCTGGAAAATCCACACCAGGGCTTGCGTCGCTGGCTGAAGCAGCGGGTGCGGCGTCTGCTCGGCTTCCATCGCTTGCGCCGGATCGAGGTGCCAAGTGCGTCTGCCAGCGTGGCGCTACAAGGCCCGGCACGCTTGTCATGGCTGCACGAATATCTGGAGCGCGCGGCATGAGTGCTTTGCTGGAGGTGCGCAACGTGTCGCTGTCGTTCAAGGGCGTGAAGGCGATTTCCGACTTGTCCTTCAGCGTCAGGCGCGGCGAGATCTGCGCCCTGATCGGGCCGAATGGCGCCGGCAAGAGCTCGCTGCTGAACATCCTCAATGGCGTCTACCGGGCCGATGCCGGCCAGCTGTTCTTCGCCACCGAGCCGTTGCGCCGGCCGCACCCGCTGCAGGCGGCGCGGCTGGGGATCGGCCGTACCTTCCAGAACAATGCGCTGTTCAAGAAGATGAGTGTGCTGGACAACCTGCTTACCGGTCTGTCGCGTTTCCAGCGCAGTTTCTTTCTCGAACAGGCGCTGGGCCTGCCACGTGCCCGGCGCGAGGCCCGGGCTTTCGCCGAGCGTGCCGAGCAGGTGCTGGAGTTCCTCGAGCTGCAGCCCTGGCGCGACGTTGCCGTGGGCAGCCTGGCCTATGGCCTGCAGAAACGCGTGGAGCTGGGGCGTGCGCTGATCGCGCAGCCGACCCTGCTGCTGCTCGACGAGCCGATGGCGGGGATGAACGCCGAAGAGAAACAGGACATGAGCCGCTTCATCGCCGATATCAACCGTGATCTCGGCACCACGGTGATTCTCATCGAACACGACATTCAGGTGGTCATGGGGCTGTCCAGCCACGTGGTGGTGCTGGACTACGGGCGCAAGGTCGGCGATGGCACACCGGCCGAAGTACAGGCCAATCCCGATGTGATCGCCGCCTACCTGGGAGCGCCACACGGATGAACTTCTTCCTGGAAACCTTGATCGGCGGCTTGCTCGCCGGCACCCTGTATTCGCTGGTGGCCATCGGCTTCGTGCTGATCTACAAGGCCAGCGGCGTGTTCAACTTCGCCCAGGGCGCGATGCTGTTGTTTGCTGCGCTGACCTTCGTCAGCCTGCACGAGCAGGGCCTGCCGTTCGCCCTGGCGTTGGCCCTGACCGTACTGGTGATGATCGTCGGCGCGCTGCTGATCGAGCGCCTGGTGCTGCGGCCCCTGGTCAATCGCTCGCAGATCACCCTGTTCATGGCCACCCTTGGCCTGTCGTTCATCATCGAGGGCCTGGCCCAGGGCTTGATGGGCGCCCAGGTACGCGCGCTGGATCTGGGCATCGAGGACGTCCCGCTGTTCGTCGGCGAACTGATGATCAGCCAGTTCGACCTGGTTGCCTCCGGCGTTTCCGCCTTGTTGGTGGCGGTGCTGGCGCTGCTGTTCAACAAGACCCGCATCGGTGTGGCCTTGCGGGCGGTGGCCGACGATACCCGCGCGGCGCTGTCGCTGGGCATCAACCTCAACCGCATCTGGCAGATCGTCTGGGCCGTGGCCGGAATGGTCGGGCTGGTGGCCGGGCTGCTCTGGGGGGCGCGCCAGGGCGTGCAGTTCTCGCTCTCGCTGGTCGTGCTCAAGGCGCTGCCGGTGCTGATCATCGGCGGCTTCACCTCGATTGGCGGAGCCATCGTCGGCGGGCTGATCGTCGGTGCCGCCGAGAACCTCGCCGAAGCCTACATAGGCCCGCTGATCGGCGGCGGCATCACGCCCTGGTTCGCTTATTTCCTTGCCCTGATCTTCCTCTACATCCGTCCGGCCGGCCTGTTCGGCGACCGGGCCACCGAACGGGTATGACGCAATGACCGCTACCGTTTCACGCCTGGGCGCCGGCTTCGACGAGGCGCCGCTGACCCTGGTGCGCCGTCGCTGGCCAGTGGGCCTGCCGTTGTTGCTGCTGGTGGCCTTCGTCGGCTTGCCCTGGCTGGGCAACGACTACTGGCTCAACGCGATCCTGATTCCCTTCCTGGTGCTGTCGCTGGCCGGGCTGGGGCTGAACTTGCTGACCGGCTACACCGGGCAGACCTCGGTCGGTGCCGCCGGCTTTATGGCGGTGGGCGCCTTCGCCACCTACGGCCTGCTGCTGCGTGTGCCTGGGCTCCCTTTGCCGCTGGCGCTGATCGGCGGCGGGCTGATTGCCGGCCTGGTCGGCTTGCTGTTCGGCATACCCAGTTCGCGGATCAAGGGTTTCTACCTGATGGTCACCACGCTGGCTGCGCAGTTCTTCCTCGAATGGGTGTTCGCCAAGTTTCCCTGGTTCTACAACCATGCCTCGTCCGGCACCATCAGCGCACCGCGCCTGGAGTTGTTCGGCCACAGCCTGGCCTCGCCGGTAGGTCGCTACCTGCTGACCCTGAGCTGCGTGGTGCTGCTGACCTGGGTCGCGGTCAACCTGGTGCGCAGCCAGGTCGGGCGCAACTGGATGGCGATCCGCGACATGGACACCGCCGCCTCGGTGATCGGCATTCCGGTAGAGCGCTACAAACGCCTGGCCTTTGCCGTCAGCTCTTTCTACCTGGGCATCGCCGGGGCGCTCTGGGCCTTCGCCTACCTGGGCACGTCCAGTGCCGGCAGCTTCGATATCAACCGCTCGTTCCAGATCCTCTTCATCATCATCGGTGGCATGGGCAGCATCGCCGGCAATTTCATCGGCGCGGCTTTCATCAGCCTCACACCGATTCTGCTCAGCCATGCCGGGCAGTGGCTGTTCGGCGGCAACGTCGATGCCGGGCAATTGCAGAACCTGCAGAAGATCCTCTTCGGCAGCCTGATCATCTGGTTCCTGATCAAGGAGCCGGAAGGCCTGGTACGCCTGCTCGGCGACCTGCGCGAACGCATCAGGGTCTGGCCGCTGCGATTCTGAGCACGACCGCCTCTTTCCATGAACCTTGACCCGACCGCGGGAAAGGAGGTTTTCACCCCAGCACAAGAAGTTCACACCATGCGCAAACCCTTGCATCGTCACCTGCTCGTCAGCCTCTTTGTGCTCGGCGCCCAGGCCCTGTCTCCGGTCGTCACCCAGGCCGCCGACAACCAGCAGTTCATTCCCATGGCCACCTACTGGGTCGGCGCCTATGCCTCCAGCGGGATTCCCTGGTGGGCCGGAGAGATCGACTACTTCCGTTACATCAACGAGGTGGAAGGCGGCATCAACGGCGTCAAGCTGGTCTGGCAGGAGTGCGAGACCGAGTGGAACGTCGACCGTATCGTCGAGTGCTACGAGCGCTACAAAGATGGCAAGGATGGCGCGCCGACGGCGTTCTTCTTCACCCACAGCACTCCGGGCTCCTATGCGCTGATGGAGAAGGGCGCGGCCGACCGCATCCCGCTGATCGATGATGCCGGCGGGCGCACCGAGTCTACCGACGGCAGCGTGTTCCCCTATGCCTTCCCACTGCTGCTGAACTACTACGGGCAGGCCTCGGTGGGCATCAACTACATCGCCGAGCGCGAGGGCGGCTTCGACAAGCTCAAGGGCAAGAAGATCGTCACCGTCTACCACGACTCGGCGTATGGCCGGGAAACCCAAGCGCCGATGAAGCTGCTGGCGGAAACATACGGCTTCGAGAACATCCAGATCCCGGTGGCCGATCCGGGCAATGAGCAGTCGGCGCAGTGGCGCCAGGTGCGGCAGATCAAGCCAGATTGGGTGTTCCTGCGTACCTGGGGGGTGTCCACTCCGGTTGGCATAAAGACGGCCGCACGCTTCGGCATCCCGGTGGAGCGCATCATCGGCGACGTCTGGGCCGGCTCCGAGGCCGACGTGCTCCCTGCCGGCACGGCGGCCAAGGGCTACCAGGCCCTGGCGCCGTTCCCCGGTGGCGACGGTTTCGAGATTCACCAGCGCCTGCGCCAGCACATCCTCGATGCCGGCAAGAGCGACCTGAAGGATAAGCGCTACTTCGGCAAGGTGTACTACAACATCGGCCTGATCAATGCCGCGATTGCCGTCGAGGCGCTGCGCACCGCCCAGGGCAAGTTTGGCAACCGCCCGCTCAATGGTGAGGAAGCGCGCTGGGGCTTCGAGCACCTGAATATCGACGCCGCGCGCCTCAAGGCCAGTGGCTTCGAAGGGCTGCTGCCACCGCTGCAGCTGTCCTGCTCTGATCACGAGGGCGGTGGTGCGGCCCGCGTTCAGCAGTGGGACGGCGAGAAATGGGTGCTGGTGACCGACTGGATCCAGGCTGACCGCGCCACCTTGCGTCCGCTGATCGAGGCCAAGTCCGCCGCCTATGCCCAGGAGAAGGGCATCACCCCGCGTAATTGCGCCAACGAGCAATAAACCCCCATGACCTGCGCCCGGCCACCGTCGCGTGGGCCGGGCGCCTGTGGAGAAAGACCATGCATGCAACGCTGAAACGCGGTGTCGCCGCCTTTGGCCTGGCGCTCGCGAGCTACGCCGCGATGCCGTCGGCGGCCCAGGCGGCCAATGAACAATTCTTCCCGCTAGCCACCTACCGAGTCGGTGCCTATGCCTCCAGCGGCATTCCGGTGTGGGCCGGGATGATCGACTACCTGCGCTACATCAACGACGTCGAAGGCGGCATCAATGGCGTCAAGCTGGTCTGGCAGGAGTGTGAGACCGAGTGGACGGCGGAGAAGGGCATCGAGTGCTACGAGCGCTTCAAGAACGGCCTCAATGGCGCTCCGGTAGCGGTCTACCAGCCCAATGGTGCGCCGGCTGCCTATGCCCTGGCGGACAAGGCCGAGGCCGACCGGATCCCGCTGATCACCCTCGGCTATGGTCGTACCGAGGCCACCGATGGCCGCGTCTTTCCCTACAACTTCCCGGTGATGCTGACCTTCTACAGCGAGGCTTCGGCATTCATCAACTACGTGGCCGAGCGCGAGGGTGGGCTGGACAAGCTCAAGGGCAAGAAGATCGCCACCGTCTACCACGACTCCGCCTATGGCCGGGAAACCCAGGGGCCGCTGAAGCTACTGGCGGAGAAGTACGGCTTCGAGAACATCCAGATTCCCGTCGCCGACCCGGGTAACGAGCAGGCCTCGCAGTGGCGCCAGGTGCGCCAGCTCAAGCCGGACTGGGTATTCCTGCGCACCTGGGGCGTGTCCACACCGGTGGCGATCAAGACTGCGGCGCGCTTCGGCTTTCCGGTCGATCGCATCGTTGGCGACATCTGGGCCAGCTCCAATGAAGACGTGCTGCCGGCCGGCGAGGCGGGCAAGGGTTATCTGGCCCTGACGCCCTATCCGGGCGGTGCCGACTTCGACATCCACCAGCGCATCAAGGCACACATCCTCGACAAGGGCAAGAGCGACCTCAAGGATCCTAAGAGCTTCGGCAGCGTGTACTACAACTCCGGCCTGGTGAATGCCGCCATCGCCGTTGAGGCGATCCGCGCCGCGCAGAAGCACTTCGGAGCGCGGCCGCTCAATGGCGAGGAAGGTCGCTGGGGCTTGGAACACCTCGATCTCGACGATGCGCGGCTCAAGGCGATCGGTTTCCTGGGGCTGATGCAGCCGCTGAAGCTGTCGTGCAGCGACCACGAGGGGGGCGGTGCCGTCAAGGTGCAGCAGTGGGATGGCCAGCAGTGGAAGCTGATCACCGATTGGGTGCAGGCCGATCATGTCACCCTGCGCCCCCTGATTGACGCCAAGGCTGCCGAGTACGCGAAAGAGAAAGGCGTGACCCCCCGTGCGTGTGACGCGCCGTGAGCGCTCGCTTTTCACCTGTGGCAGGGGCTTTAACCGCGACCGGCACGGGCAACGCATTTCAAGGCTTTGGGGCGGCAGGCGCCGCCCGCTGAACGACGACCAGAGGGCAACAATCCATGACCAGTGCGACTCTTCTAGCCGCCGTCAGCAGCGAGCTGCTGGCAGTGGAGGACATCGAAGTGATCTACGACGGCGCAATCCTCGCCGTGGCCGGTGTATCCCTGCGGGTCGGGCAGGGCGATATCGTCGCCTTGCTAGGCGCCAACGGTGCTGGCAAGAGCACCACACTCAAGGCTATTTCCGGCCTGGTGCAGGCCGACCGGGCGCAGGTCAGCCGTGGCCATATCCGCTTCCAGGGGCAGGACACCGCCGGTGTCGCGGCCAACCTGCTGGCACGCCAGGGTATCGTCCATGTGCTGGAAGGACGGCATGTGTTCGCCCACCTGACCATCGAGGAAAACCTGCGCAGTGGCGGCTTCCTGCGTAACCCGACGCGGCGCCAACTGGAGCAGGATCTGGAGCGCATCTATGCCTGGTTCCCGCGCTTGAAGACCAAGCGCAAGACTCAGGCTGGGCTGACTTCCGGCGGTGAGCAGCAGATGCTCGCCATCGGCCGCGCGCTGATGACCAAACCGCGCCTGGTGCTGCTCGACGAGCCCTCGATGGGCTTGGCGCCGATCCTCGTCGAGGAGATCTTCGCCATCGTCGCCCAGCTCAATGCGCAGGAGGGCGTCAGCTTTCTGGTGGCCGAGCAGAACATCAACGTTGCCCTGCGCCATGCTAGCCATGCCTACATCCTGGAGAACGGCCGGGTGGTGGGTGAGGGCAGTGCTGCCGAGCTGGCCGCGCGGGAAGATATTCAGCATTTCTACCTGGGCGGCAAGGCTGACTGAGCGGTGGCGACGGCTGTGGAACGCTGTGGTCATACCGCCTTTTACTGAGTAGGTGATGTTCCATTCAACGCGGCCCAGGCCGCGTTTTTTTGTCCTGACGAAAGCGCTGTGGCGCCGGCAACAGCAGTTGTGCAGATTGCTCCGCAGACGGTGCATCATAGTGTTGAGTAGATTGTTCAAGTGATTGAATAACAATGATTTTTTCTGTTGGCATGGTTGTTGGAACAACTGGATTTGCAGCGCCTGGAAAGGCGCCTACCTCGTCATTCCAAGGATCACTGCCATGCGCTCTACCGCTTGCTACAGAACAGCTCTTTCTCTGGCCATCCTGCTGGCCAGCCCCGCGTTTGCCGACGGCGTTGATGAAGGCTTCATCGACGGCACGCAGATCCATGTGCTCAACCGCAACTTCTTCTTCAGCCAGGACTATCGCAACGGCGACTTCACCCTCAACCCCAACAAGGGTGAGCGGCAGAGCCTGCATCGTGAATGGGGCCACGGCATCATCGCCAATCTGCAATCCGGTTTCACCCGTGGCACTGTCGGCTTCGGCGTGGATGTGCAGGGGCTGGTCGGGCTCAAGCTCGATGGCGGCAATGGGGCAGTCGGCAATGGTGTCGGCGTGCCTGGCATCGTGTCGCGCTCGGGGAGCAACTTCGATGGCGAGCCCAAGGACAGCTACGGCAAGGTTGGCGCCGCGCTCAAGGTGCGCGCCTTCGACACCGAGCTGCGCTATGGCGACGTCAGCCCGACCAGCCCGGTGCTGCACGCCAGCGACATTCGCCTGCTGCCGCAGACACTGCGCGGCTTCATCTTCAACAACAACTCGCTGGATGGCCTGAGCCTGCAGGGCGGCAAGCTGGAGTCGAGCAGTGACCGCAACGCCAGCAACCACCGTGGTGATCTCGGCACCGTCTATGCCGGGCGTATCAAGGGCGCCAACGATGTGGTGTACCTGGGTGGCGATTACCTGTTCAACGACCAGCTCACCTTGCGCCTGCACAGCAGCCGCCTCGACGACGTATGGAACCAGTCGTTCTTCAGCGTCGACCATGTGCAGCCGCTGGGTAGCGAGCTGAGCCTGAAGACCGGCCTCAATTATTACAGCACCCGTGACAGCGGCCAGGCGCTGGCCGGCCAGATCGACAACGACTCATGGAGCGTGCATGCCGGTCTGGCTGCCGGCGCTCATGGCTTCAAGCTGTCCTACACACGCATCGATGGCGACACGCCGTTCGACTACGTGTGGAACACCTATGACCTGCAACTGGATGCCGCCTCGCAGGTTTCCGACTTCAACAACCCCAATGAGCGAGCCTGGGAAGCCCGTTACGACTATGACTTCGCCACGCTTGGCGTGCCTGGGCTGAGCCTGACGGCCCGCTACGTGCGCGGTACCGACATCGACGGTACGCGCGCGGGGGGCGCTTACAGCTACTTCAATGGTACCGAGGACGGCCGCCACTGGGAGCGCAACCTGTGGCTGAAGTACGTGCTGCAGAGTGGGCCGGCCAAGGACCTCTCGTTCAACCTGATGCAGGCCACCCACCGCGTCGGTGGCGATCACGTCGCCGAGTCCAACGTCGACGAACTGCGCCTGATCGTCCAGTACCCGCTGGATATCAGCCTCTGAGAACCTGCTCACGATCTCGCGAGATGACGCCATGCAACACCGATGGCGGCCCCGCAAAAACAGGCGAGGCGCGGTCGGAGTCGCGCTCGACTTCATCCGCTGTAAATGAGCAGTCCGACCACGCTGGCGCTCCAGCCTTTTTTAACGCAGGAGGGCCGACGCGCAGCAGGTCGTGAACAGGTCTGAGGCAAGTGTCCGCCCGGCAACAGCCAATCCACAGTTTGCCGCCACAGGTGCTTTTCCAATTATCTGGATTGCGCATCAAGTCATTGAATATGAAGGATTTTCCAGGTTGGTACGGGCTGTGCAGTAGCCCTGGAGAATCCATCACGCTTGGAGCAACACATGACTCAGTCACAACCCGCCGATCTGCGCGAGCAGGTCAGCTCGGCGCCTCGGCGCCCGGCACAGATCATCCGTAGCGACGCCGAAGCCATCGAGGTGGCGCAGCGCTTGGCCGAGGATTTTGCCCGTGAGGCAGCCTGGCGTGATCGCGAGCGGCGCCTGCCCTGGGAGGAACTGGATCGCTTCTCCGAAAGCGGTCTGTGGGCAATCAGCGTGCCCAAGGCGCACGGCGGCGCCGGGGTATCTTATGTCACCCTCAGCGAGGTGATCGCGACCATCTCCGCCGCCGATTCATCGCTCGGCCAGTTGCCGCAGAACCACTTTGGTGTGCTCAGCAACCTCGGCCTGACCGGCAGCGAGGCGCAGAAGCGCCGCTACTACGCCAAGGTGCTGCAAGGCTACCGTTTCGGTAACGCCTTTTCCGAAGCGCGCAGCCAGTACGTCACCACCTTCCAGACGCAGATCCGCTTCGACGGCGACAGCGCCGTGCTCGATGGCGAGAAGGCCTACTGCACGGGGGCGCTGTTCGCCCACATCGTCCCGGTCGCGGGTGTCGACGAGGAGGGCCGCCCGCACATCGCCTTCGTGCCACGCGATGCAGCTGGCCTGACGGTGATCGACAGTTGGGATGGCTTCGGCCAGCGCATCACAGCCAGCGGCCAGGTGCGTATCGAAGGCGTGCGGGTGCCAGCGAGCGAGGTGATACCGGCCTGGAAGGCCTACGACCAGCCAACCGCTGATGGCCCGATCTCGCAGATCATCCAGGCCGCCGTGGACACCGGCATCGCCCGTGGCGCCTTTGCCGAAACCCTGCGCGTGGCGCGTCAGGCACGCCCCTGGGTCGACAGCGGCTTGCAGCACGGCTGGCAGGATCCACTTGGCCAGGCGCTAATCGGCGAGCTGGCCTGGCGCCTGCAGGCGGCCGAGGCGATCTTGCAGCGCGCTGCCGAGGCGGTCGATCGCGCCGTCGCCGAGCCTGGCGAAGAGCACGTTGCTGAAGCCTCAGTGGTGGTCGGCCAGGCCAAGGTGCTGTCTACCGAGATTTCCCTTGAGGCGTCCAGTCGCCTGCTGGAGCTGGGCGGCACGCGCAGCGTCTCGGCCAGCCAGGGGCTGGACCGCTTCTGGCGCAATGCGCGCACCCACACGCTGCATGACCCGGTGCGCTGGAAGTACCACCTGGTCGGCAATCAACTGCTCAACGGCATCAAGCCGCAACGTCATTCCTGGAACTGAGGTCACGCCATGTCCAACACCCATTCCCAAGGCCGGGGTGACCTGGCCCACGCCCGTCATGTCGAGGCAGCTCTGCTTGACTACCTGCGCGGGCAGAGTGCTCGTCATGAAGCGCTGGTCATCGCTGCAGTCGGCGAGTTGCGCATCCGTATCGACGCCGCCGACGCGTTGCTGGCACGCGCCGACGCCTCGCAGTCGGCCGCCATCGCTTTTCGTTTGGGCGCCGCCGAGGCCGCGCGCCTGGCCGTGCAGACGCATTTCGAACTGGTGGGCAGTAGTCTGCCGCGTCCACAGCCGGGCAGCGCCGAACCGGCACTGCCCACTCAACGGCGACTGCTCGGCGACCACTACCTCAACGGCGCCGCCTTGGCAGATCAGCAAAGGGTGCAAGCATGAGTCGAATCCTGACGTTGCTCACCGCCCTGGTGCTGGCATTGGCGGGCGGCCTGGCACAAGCCGAGGAGGAGGGCGAGGCCGTGCCGTCGCTGGCCGGCAAGCGCATTGCCGTGAGCATGACTGGCACCAGTCATTACTTCGACATCAAGGCGTTCCAGGCGCAGGTCAATGAGATCAAGCGCCTGGGCGGCACGCCGATCACCCTCGACGCCGGGCGCAACGACCGCAATCTGGTCACACAACTGAACACGGTGGTCACGCAAAAGCCCGACGCGGTGATTCAGACCCTCGGCACCCTGAGCGTGATCGACCCCTGGCTCAAGCGCATCCAGGCAGCAGGCATCCCGCTGTTCACCATTGATGTGCCATCGCAGTACAGCCTCAACAACACCACCTCGGACAACGTCGCGGCCGGCCGCGCGTTGGCCGAACAGCTGGTGCGCGACACCGGCGGCAAGGGCCGCATCCTGGTGTTCAACGGCTTCTACGGGGTGCCGGTCTGTGCGATCCGCTACGACGAGTTGAAGAAGGTACTGGCCGATCATCCGCAATTGCAGATCGTCCAGCCGGAGCTGCGTGACGTGATTCCCAACACCGTGCAGGACGCCCGCAGCCAGATCGCCGCGCTCCTGAACAAGTACCCCAAGGGCGATATCGCCGCCATCTGGTCGGCCTGGGACATCCCTCAGCTCGGCGCCAGCCAGGCGCTGATCGACGCCGGGCGCAGTGAGATCCGCACCTATGGTGTGGACGGCACGCCGGAGGTACTGGAGCTGCTCGCCCATGACAACTCGCCCATCGGCGCGGTGGTTGCGCAGCAGCCCGACCTGATCGGCCGCACCGCCGTGCGCAACGTTGCCCGCTACCTGGCCGGCCAGCGTGATCTGCCGAAGGAAACCCATGTCGCCGCGCTATTGACGACCCGCGACAACCTGGCTCAGGTCAAGCACCTGCGAGGTGACCAATGAGTGACAACGACTGCTCCGGCATTTCCCGGCGCTGCCTGCTCGGCGCGTCTTCGGCGATGCTCGCTCTCGGGCTTGCCGCACCATTGACCCGCACCATGGCGGCTGGAGCCGACAGCGGTGCCGAGGCCAGTGCCACAGTGCCTTCGCTCAAGGGCAAGCGCATCGCCATCAGCACCGTGGGCACCAGCATCTACTTCGACAGCCGGGCCTTCAAGGCGCAGGTCGAGGAGGTACAGCGCCTGGGCGGCACGCCGATCACCCTGGATGCCGGGCGCAACGACAAGGCCATGGTGACCCAGTTGCAGAATCTGGTGACGCAGAAGCCCGATGCAGTGATTCACACCCTCGGCACGCTGAGCATCATCGAGCCCTGGTTCAAGCGCATCAGCGCCGCCGGCATCCCGCTGTTCACCATCGAGGTGCCGTCGCAGTACGCGGTCAATACGATTTCCGCAGACAACTGGAGCACGGGTTTGCTGCTGGCCAAGCAGTTGGTGGCCGATCTGCGCGGCAAGGGCAGGGTGCTGCTGTTCAATGGCTTCTATGGCGTGCCGAGCTGCGGCATTCGCTATGACCAGTTGAAGCTGGTGAGCAAGTTCTACCCGCAGATCGAGTTCATCCAGCCGGAGTTGCGCGACGTGATTCCCAACACCGTGCAGGATGCCCGCAGTCAGGTTGCCGCCTTGCTCAACAAGTACCCCAAGGGTGAGCTCGACGCGATCTGGGCGGCCTGGGATCTGCCGCAGCTCGGTGCCAGCCAGGCGCTGATCGAAGCCGGGCGCAATGAAGTGCGCACCTATGGCGTCGACGGTACGCCCGAGGTGCTGGAACTGCTGCGCCAGCCCGGCAGCCCGGTGGCTGCAGTGGTGGCGCAGCAGCCTGCGTTGATTGGCCGTACGGCGGTGCATAACGTCGCCCGCTACCTGGCCGGCGAGCACGATCTGCCGCCCGAAACCTTCGTCGAGACCCTGCTGACCACGGCGGGCAACGTCGATGACGTCAAACGCATCCGAGGCGACGCATGAGTACGCCGGTGCTGGAGCTGCGTGGCATCGTCAAGACCTTCGGTGCCACCCGGGCGCTCGACGGCGCCAGCCTGCGGGTGGCGGCGGGCAGCGTGCACGGTCTGGTGGGCGAGAACGGCGCCGGCAAGTCTACGCTGATCAAGGTGCTGGCCGGCATCCACCGCCCGGACGCCGGCAGCCTGCTGCTCGACGGCCAGCCGCACGGGCATTTCAGCCCGCGCCAGGTGGAGCGCCTGGGCATTGGCTTCATCCACCAGGAACGCTTGTTGCCGGCCCGTTTCACCGTGGGTGAAGCCTTGTTCTTCGGCCACGAACGGCGACTCGGGCCCTTGCTCGATCGCCGCTCTCAGCAGCGCGAGGCCGCGCGTCTGCTGGACGACTACTTCGGCCTGCGACTGCCGGCGAATGCGCTGATCGGTGAACTGAGCAGCGCCGAGCAACAGATGGTGCAGATCGTCCGCGCGCTGCTGATCAAACCGCGTGTGCTGGTGTTCGACGAACCCAGCGTGGCCCTGGTGCAGCGTGAGGTGGAGCGTTTGCTGCGGATCGTCCAGCGCCTGCGTGACGATGGCCTGGCGATCGTCTACATCTCCCATTACCTGCAGGAAATCGAGGCCCTGTGCGACCGCGTGACGGTACTGCGCAACGGTCGCGATGTCGCTGAAGTCTCCCCGCGCAACACGTCGCTGGAGCAGATCACCCGCCTGATGGTCAACCGCGAAGTCGGCGAGCTGTACCCCAAGGTAGCGGTGCCTGCCGGTGCGCTGTTGCTCGACGTACGCGGGCTGGGTCGGGCACGGGCCTACCAGGGCATCGACCTGCAGGTGCGCCGTGGCGAGATCGTCGGCCTCACCGGGCTGGTGGGCTCGGGCGCCAAGGAGTTGCTACGCAGCCTGTTCGGCCTGGCGCCACCGGACAGCGGCGAGGTGCGCCTGGACGGGCAACCGTTGTCCTTGCGCAGCCCGCGCGAGGCTGTCGCCCAGGGCGTCGCGCTGATGCCCGAGGAGCGCCGTCGGCAAGGCGTGGCGCTCGACCTGAGCGTGCAGGAGAACACCACCCTGGCGGCACTGTCGCGCTTCGTCCGCCTGGGGCTGCTGTCGCCGGCGCGCGAGCGGCATACCACCCTGGAGCTGATCGAGCGCCTAAGGATCAAGGCCCCTGGCGCGCATGCCAAGGTGCGTCAGCTCAGCGGCGGGAATCAGCAGAAGGTGGCGCTGGCCAAGTGGTTCGCGCGATGTTCCAGCCTGTACCTGCTGGACGAGCCCAGCGTTGGCATCGATGTTGGCGCCAAGGTGGAGATCTATCGGCTGATCGGTGAACTGGTGAAGGAGGGCGCCGGGGTGTTGATCCTCTCGTCCGACCTGCCGGAGTTGATCGGCCTCTGCGACCGCATTCATGTCATGCACCGCGGCGCCATCGCCGCACGTTTCGCCGCTGGCGAGGCGAACAGTGACCGCCTGCTGGCGGTGGCTACTGGCGCGCAACGCGCGCAGAACGAGGAACGACCTTTCTATGCCTATGCCATTGCTATCTGATGCCTTCCACCCGCGATTCGCGCAGTGGCTGCTGCGCCGTGGCGCGCTGCTGGCCTTCGCCGCGATCCTGTTGGCCTTCGCCCTCAGTGCGCCGAACTTCCTCACCCCGAGCAACCTGGTCAATGTGCTGGCCCAGTCGGCGATCCTCGGCAGCCTTGCCTTTGGCCTGACCACGGTGATCATCGGCGGCGGCTCGAACGTGGTGTCCGGTGGGCTTGATCTGTCGCTGGCGGCCAACCTCGGGTTGTCCGCTGCGGTCTATGCCAGCCTGAACAACGCCGGTTTCGGCGATGTTGTCAGCATCGCCGCGACGCTTGGCACTGGCCTGGCCATCGGCACGCTGAATGCGCTGGTGGTGGTCGGTTTCCGTTTGCCGCCGCTGCTGGCAACCCTGGCCACGATGAACCTGGTGGCCGGGCTGGAACTGGTGCTGACCGAAAACACCGTCCTGCCCAGCACTTCGCCGTTGCTGGAAGGGCTGGCCTTCGGTAGTTGGCTCGGCGTGCCAGCCCTGGCCTGGGTGCTGCTGGCGGTCGGTGGCGTGCTGATCGTGTTGATGCAGTACACGCCATTCGGCCTGCGCCTGTACGCCATCGGCGAATACCCGGAGGCGGCTAATGCCGCTGGGCTGTCGGTGCGTGGCTACGTGTTCGCCAGCTACCTGATCAGCGGTCTGTGCGGCAGCCTGGCCGCGTTTTGTTCGGCGGCCTGGTTCAGCGGCAGCACCACCGGTTCCGGCGAGATGCTGCTGTCGGTGGTGGCCATTGCTTTTCTTGGGGTGATCTTCTCCCAGCGTCTGCAGCCGAGCATCGGCGGCACGCTGCTGGCAACGTTGCTGGTCGGGGTGCTGATCAACGGCTTCCAGCTTCTGAATATTTCCAGCTTCTGGGTCGACGGCGTGCAGGGTGTCCTGATCCTGCTGGTGGTGGCCCTGTCCGGTTTGCGCAACAAGGAGGCCTGAGATGTCCGATTCGTTATCCGCCCCGCAGCCTGCCGGTCTGACCGGGCTCTCTGGCCGGGCGTTGCTGCGCCTGGTCATGCCGACGCTGTTCGCCGCCGTTCTACTGTTCTTTGCGTTGAAGGCACCCGGCTTTCTCACCGTCGGCAACCTGTCCAGCCTGTTATTGAACAATTTCGTGCTGCTGGCCATCGTCGCCATCGGCATGACCTACGCCATCGCTGCGGGTGGCATCGACCTGTCAGTCGGCACTGCGCTGGACTTCTCGGCGCTGACCTTCGTCCTGCTGCTCAATGCCGGCTTCGGGCTCTATGTCGCGATTCCCGGTGGGTTGCTGGCTGGCAGCCTGGCCGGGTTGTTCAATGCCGGGCTGATCGCCGGGCTGCGTATTTCCCCTTTTCTGGCCACCCTTGGCACACTGTTCATTGGCAGCAGCGTGCAAAAGCTGCTTTCCGATGGCGGACAACCGATCTACCTGGAGGCGCAGGTGCGCAGCGGCTTGGCCAGTGAGCGCTTGCTTGGCGTGCCGCTACCCTTGCTGCTGGTGGCACTGTTGGCGCTGGTGTATGGCGTGGTATTGGCGCGTGGCCGCTTAGGCCGGGAGATCATCGTCCTTGGCAGCCAGCCACTGGTGGCGCGTTATTCGGGCCTGGCGCAGCGACGTATCGCTGCCCTGGTGTTCATCGCCAGTGCCTTTGCCAGCGCGCTGGCGGGCATCCTGCTGCCGGCCACGGTGAACGCCTACGCGCCGATGTCCGGCAATGCCTTCCTGATGAATGCCATCGGTGCGGTCTTCATCGGTGCCACGCTGAGCCTGCACAACCGGGTCAACGTACCCGGTACACTGCTCGGTGTGCTATTTCTCAACGTCACGGCCAACGGTCTGCTGCTGATCGGCTGGAATTTCTTCTGGCAGCAGGTGGCCACCGGCGTTCTGATTCTCTCGGTTCTGCTGTTCAGTTTTGCCAGTCGGCGGCTCGGCGCTGGCTAGTTCTGGCGTTTCGGGCGAAACGCCAGTGCCGTGACGAGGCCTGGGGGTGTGCCCCAGGCCCTGCTTTCAGGACTGCTTGGCACCGCCACCGATCTGCCAGACATAGGGCGGTTCGCTGCCATTGACGTGCCAGTCGCCGATGATGCGTTCCTTGTAGATCACCGGGTTGTGCGAGGCGGCAGTACGGGCGTTGCGCCAGTGGCGATCGAGCTGTTTGGTGGTGCTGGTACCGGAGGCGCCGAGGGTGTTGAACAGGTCGCTGGTGGCACGCAGCACCCATTCGATGGCCGCCACCTGGGCCTGGGCCGATTCCAGTTCGGCGGCGATGTTGGCCTTGCGCTCGGCGTTCTCGTCATTGCCGAAACGCGCCAGGTAGGCTTGCTGCGCGGCCTCGCTGGCGCGCAGGGTGCCTGCCTCGGCGGCGTAGATCAGGCCGGAGGCCTTGCCGATAACCTGCAATACCTGTGGATCCTCGCTTACCGCTGCGCCATTGCCATGGCTGAACACGCGCGTGCGCTTGCTGGTTTCCTGGCTGAAGTCACGCACGGCGGCGCGGCCGGAACCGACGATGACGGCGAGCAGCACCAGTTGGTAGAACGCCGTCTGGTATTTGAAGCGGGTGGCGAAGTCGATGATGTTCTCTTCCTCGACCACCGCGTTCTCGAACACCGAGGTGCCGCTGCCGGTGGTGCGCTGGCCAAAACCATCCCAGTCGTCGCTCTGGGTGATGCCGGGCTGGCGGGTACGGATCGCTGCGATCACGTCGCCACCGGTGTCGTCTCGGCGGGCGAACAGGTCGATCCAGTCGGAGAAGAGGCTGCCGGTGCTGTAGTACTTGGTGCCATTGACCACCCACTGATCACCCTGGCGCGACACCCGGGTGCTGACGTCGCCGATCTTCACTGCGCCCACCTCCGTCCAGGCGCAGCCCACCAGATCGCCGTCGACGAAGCGTTTGAACCAGACGTCCTGTGGTGTGCTGGCATGGGCGTTGAGGCGGTCCTCGACGAAAGCAAAATGCCCGCGCAGTGCCTGCGGCACATTGGAGTCGGCTTCGGCCAGTTCGATCAGCAGCTGGAACAACTGTGGCAGGGAAGCGCCGGCACCGCCCTGTTCGACGGGTACACGCACGGCGCCGAAGCCGGCGTCCTTGAGCCACTGGATGGGCTCATGGGGCAGGGTGCGGTTGCGCTCGCGTGCCACGCTGGATTCGGCGATGCGGGCAAAGATGGGGCGGAAGCGGGCGGCAAGGGATTCGTAGTGGGTACCGGTAGACAGGTGGGGCAGTGGGGCTTGGGCGGTCATCGCAGTTCTCCTCGATTGATGCGATTGCTGACGGTGACGCTCTCGCAAACTTCGTGCCTTGCAGTGAATGCCTTTTAAATCAACGGGTTGTGATCATTCTGGTGGGGCGGGCTGTTCGCTCGCCGACAGCTTGCTGAATGACTGTTGGTGGGCGGTCAATTGCGTTTTCCGGGGCAACTGTTGGCCGAGGGTCAGTGGTTCAACAGCTTGTTGGCCAAAAGACAGTTCAGGCTGCTAGCGCTAGCGTTCAAGTATTTGAATTTAAAGGTTTTTATGGGTTGGCACGGTTGCTGCTGAAGCTCCCTCAGGTAATGCCCGCTGGGCAAGGAGGGATGAGCATGAACGCACGTGTTATCAGGGTCGTGGTGGTGTCCGGCAGCCTGCGGGCTCCATCACGCACCCATGGTCTGCTGCAGGCCCTGGTGGAGCGGCTGCCGGCCGTGTTGCCGAAGCTGGAGGTGCACTGGGTGCGCATCGCCGAGTTGTCCGCCAGCCTGGCCGGTTCGCTGGAGCGCGATAGCGCCTCGGCTGACCTGCAACCGCATTTGCAGGCCATCGAGCAAGCCGACCTGCTACTGGTCGGCAGCCCGGTGTATCGCGCGTCCTACACCGGTTTGTTCAAGCACCTGTTCGACCTGGTCGATTACCAGTCGCTCAAGGGCGTGCCCGTGGTGCTTGCCGCCACCGGTGGTAGCGAGCGACATGCCTTGATGATCGATCACCAGTTGCGCCCGCTATTCGCTTTCTTCCAGGCCCACACCCTGCCGTACGGCCTGTACGCCAGTGTCGAGTCTTTCGACGATCAGCGCCTGGCTGACCCTGCGCAGTTCGAACGGATCGAGCGGGTACTCGATACCGTCGGCGCCTTCTTTCATATCCCGGTCGCCCG
Organism: Pseudomonas sp. CIP-10; assembly: GCF_020911845.1. NCBI lineage: Bacteria > Pseudomonadati > Pseudomonadota > Gammaproteobacteria > Pseudomonadales > Pseudomonadaceae > Pseudomonas > Pseudomonas sp. CIP-10. The sequence continues at coordinate 2,562,543 of NZ_CP087160.1, forward strand.
CGCGGCCTGACTTTCCGAGTTACAGGAGACATCGCCATGAGCCAACCGATCAAATTCGCCTACTGGGTTCCTAACGTCAGCGGTGGCCTCGTTGTCAGCAAGATCGAACAACGCACCAGCTGGGACATCGATTACAACCGCAAGCTGGCGCAGATTGCCGAGCGTTCCGGGTTCGAGTACGCGCTTTCGCAGATCCGCTTCACCGCCGGCTATGGCGCTGACAACCAGCACGAGTCGGTAACCATCAGCCACGCGCTGCTGGCCGCCACCGAAAAACTCAAGGTGATCGCCGCGATCCTGCCCGGACCCTGGACGCCGGTATTGGCAGCCAAGCAATTGGCAAGCATCGACCAGTTCACCGCGGGCCGCATCGCCATCAACGTGGTGTCCGGCTGGTTCAAGGGCGAGTTTCGCGCCATCGGCGAGCCATGGCTGGACCATGATGAGCGCTATCGCCGATCCGAGGAGTTCATTCGTGCGCTGAAGGTTATCTGGACGCAGGACAATTTCAGCTTCCACGGTGATTTCTACCGTTTCAACGACTACACCCTCAAGCCCAAGCCGCTGCAGCAACCGCACCCGGAAATCTTCCAGGGCGGGAGCTCGCGGGCCGCGCGCGACATGGCCTCGAGGGTCTCCGACTGGTACTTCACCAATGGCAACAGTGTCGAGGGCATCAAGACCCAGGTCGACGATATCCGCACCAAGGCAGCGGCCAACGGGCATTCGGTGAAGGTCGGGGTAAACGCTTTCATCATCGCCCGCGACACCGAAGAAGAGGCCCGCGCGGTGCTGGCGGAGATCATCGCCAAGGCCGACCCGGAGGCGGTCAACGGCTTTGGCAGTGAAGTGAAGAACGCCGGTGCGGCCAGCCCGGAAGGCGAGGGCAACTGGGCCAAGTCGACCTTCGAAGACCTGGTGCAGTACAACGACGGCTTCAAGACCAACCTGATCGGTACGCCACGGCAGATCGCCGAACGCATCGTCGCGCTCAAGGCGGTCGGCGTCGACCTGATCCTCTCCGGCTTCCTGCACTTCCAGGAAGAGGTCGAGTACTTCGGCAAGCATGTGTTGCCGCTGGTGCGCGAACTGGAGCAGGAGCAGCATGCCTCCCTCGCTGTGGCCTGAGGTGCGCGGCCATGCATGAGGCGCTCGCGAACAACCTGCCGGCCAGCTTGCTGGCCCGCGCACATCAACGTGGGGCGGACGTTGCGTTGCGCCACAAGCGTCTAGGCCTGTGGCAGGCGCGCAGCTGGGCGCAACTGCTGGCCGAGGTGCAGAGCCTGGCCACCGGGCTGCGCGAGGCCGGCTTCGCGGCCGGCGACAGCCTGCTGATCGTCAGCCGGCCGCGCCCTGAGGCGCTGCTGGCAAGCCTGGCGGCGCAGTGGCTGGGCGGCGTCGCGGCACTGCTCGACCCGCTGATGCCCGACGCGGAGCAACTGACGCTGTTGCGTGAACTGCAGGCCGGGTTCGTCTTTGCCGAAGGTCAGGAGGAGGTCGAGCGGGTGCTGGCGAGCGGTCATGTGCCGGCATTGCTGTTCTACGCCGATGGCCGTGGCCTGGCGGATTCCGGGTTGCCGAATTACGCTCGCCTGGCCGCGCAGTTGCCCGATCCTGCCTTGGCGGTGCAGGCGCAGAGCGAGCGCCCAGCGTTCAGCTTTCACCGGCTGGATGCCGATGGCCAGGTTCAGCAGCACGGGCTCAGCCATGCCGAGGTGCTGGGCGAGGGGCGTCGGCTGGTCGAACAGGAGCGCCTGACGGCGGCCGAGGAAGCCTTGGCCTCCCGCAACTTCGCCACCAGCGGCCAGGCCCGCTACCTGCTGGCGCCTTGGCTGCTGGCAGGCTTTCGGATGAATTTTCCGGAGAGCCTGGCGACCCGCGACACCGACCGCCGTGAACTCGGCCCGACCCTGGTACTCGGCACCCACGACAGCTACGGCCGCCTGTATGCACTGGCGCAGCAGCGTCTACCGCTGCCGGGCAGCCTGCTGCGGCGCGGGCTGGACTGGGCGCTTGACGCGCGCGGTGGGTTGCTGCGCAACGGCTTTGGCCACGTGTTGCTGCGTCGGCCTTTGCGCGATGTGCTGGGCCTGAGCCGCACCCGGGTGCCGCTGCTGGTCGGTGAGGCCCTGCCGGGCGAGGTGCAGGCGTTCTTCGCCGCCCTTGGGGTGGCGCCGCGTATCTGGCGGGAGGCGCCCCGCTGGCAGGCCGTGCGCAGCCCTCGTTCATCCCTCGCTGCTCGGTCGCAAAGCCGGGTTCAGCCCGTCTGAGGAGCGTTCATGTCGAATTCCCCGTTGCTGGAGCTGGAGGGCATCAGCCTGTCGTTCAAGGGTGTGAAGGCCATCAGCGACATCGGCTTCAGCGTCGCCGAAGGCGAGATCTGTGCGCTGATCGGGCCCAATGGCGCGGGCAAGAGCTCGCTGCTGAACATCATCAATGGCGTCTACCGGGCGCAGCAGGGGCGTATTCGTTTTGCCGGGCAGCAGCGTCGGGTGATGCACCCACATGCAGCGGCACGCGACGGCATCGCTCGCACGTTCCAGAACATCGCGCTGTTCAAGGGCATGAGCGTGCTCGACAACGTGCTCACCGGGCGCAACCTCAAGCGCCGCAGTTCCTGGCTGGAGCAGGCGTTGCGCATCGGCCGCGCGCCGGGCGAGGACGATCGCCAACGCGCCGCCGCCGAGCGGGTCATCGAGTTTCTGCGCATCCAGCCGTGGCGTGACGAAATCGTTGGCACCTTGCCCTATGGCCTGCAGAAGCGGGTCGAGCTGGCCCGTGCGCTGGCCGCCGAGCCTCGCTTGCTGCTGCTCGACGAGCCGATGGCCGGGATGAATGCCGAGGAGAAGCGCGAAATGAGCCGCTTCATCGTCGAGATCAACCGCGAGTTCGGCACGACGGTGGTGCTGATCGAGCACGACATCGGCGTGGTCATGGGCATTTCCCACCATGTGGTGGTGCTCGATTACGGCCGCAAGATCGGCGACGGCTCCCCCGAGCAGGTTCGCCGCAACCCCGACGTGATCGCGGCCTATCTGGGTGTCCGCCCGGCGGCGGCTTCGGGGCTGTTCCCACACAGGAGCGCGACATGGCATTCTTTTTCGAAGTGCTGATCGGTGGCCTGCTGGCCGGGGTGATGTACTCCCTGGTGGCCATCGGTTTCGTACTGATCTACAAAGCCAGCGGTGTGTTCAACTTCGCCCAGGGGGCGATGGTACTGTTCGCCGCGCTGACCTTCGTCAGCCTGCTGGAGCGCGGCGTGCCGTTCTGGCTGTCCTTTCTCGTCACCCTGGCGACGATGATCGCCCTGGCGCTGCTGATCGAACGGGCGGTACTGCGGCCATTGGTCGGGCGTTCGCCGATTACCCTGTTCATGGCCACGCTCGGCCTGGCCTACATCATCGAGGGCGCCGCCCAGGCCCTGTGGGGCGCCCAGGTTCACGGCCTGGAGCTGGCCATCAGCGACGCGCCGCTGGAACTGGGTGGCTTGCTGCTGTCGCAGTTCGACCTGTTCGCCGCCGCAACGGCGGCGGCCCTGGTGGTGCTACTGTCCTTGCTGTTCAACCGCACGCGCATCGGCCTGGCGCTGCGTGCGGTGGCCGACGATCCCCGCGCGGCGATGAGCGTCGGTATCCGCCTGCCGAGGGTGTGGGCGGTGGTCTGGGCGGTGGCCGGGTTCGTCGGGCTGGTCGCCGGGCTGCTCTGGGGCGCGCGCCTGGGGGTGCAGTTCTCGCTCTCGCTGGTGGTGCTCAAGGCCCTGCCGGTGCTGATCATCGGCGGCTTCACCTCGATCAGCGGGGCGATCGTCGGCGGCCTGATCATCGGCGCTTCGGAGAAGCTCGCCGAGGTGTACCTCGGGCCGCTCATCGGCGGCGGCATCGAAAACTGGTTTCCCTATGTGCTGGCCCTGCTGTTCCTGCTGGTGCGTCCGGCTGGGCTGTTCGGCGAGCGCGCCATCGAGCGAGTCTGAGGAGCGTCGATCATGCTGTATCGAGAAGCGGGTCAGTTCAGCGTGCGTTACGCCGACGACCGACGATTCTTCCGCCTGCGCCAGGATCGGCTGGGCCTGGCGGCCTTAGTCCTGTTCGCCTTCATCGGCGTGCCACTGCTGGGCAACGATTACTGGTTCAGTGCCATCCTGATCCCATTTCTACTGCTGTCGCTGGCCGGCTTAGGGCTGAACCTGCTGACCGGTTATGCCGGGCAACTGTCCCTGGGTTCGGCGGCGTTCATGGCAGTAGGTGCCTTCGCGGCCTATAATTTCGAGCTGCGCGTGGCGTGGCTGCCGCTGCTGGCCAGCCTGCTGCTCGGCGGCCTGGTGGCGGCGCTGGTGGCTGTGGTGTTCGGCCTGCCGAGCCTGCGCATCAAGGGCTTCTATCTGCTGGTGTCGACACTGGCGGCGCAGTTCTTCGTGCCATGGGCGCTGACCCGCTTCAGTTGGTTCAGCAACGACAGTGCCTCGGGGGTGATCAGCGCGCCGCCGCTGCTGATGGCCGGGTATGACTTTTCGTCGCCGGCCGGGCGCTACCTGCTGACCTTGGCGGTGGTCAGCGCGCTGTTCTGGCTGGGCGCCAACCTGGTGCGCAGCGAACTGGGGCGCAACTGGATGGCGGTGCGCGACATGGACACCGCCGCCGCAGTGATCGGCATCCCCCTGTTGAAGACCAAACTGCTGGCTTTTGCCATCAGCGGCTTCTACCTCGGCGTGGCCGGTTCGCTCTGGGCCTTCACCTACCTGGGCACGGTGGAGCCACACGGCTTCGACCTGAACCGCTCGTTCCAGATCCTGTTCATCATCATTATCGGCGGCCTGGGCAGCATCCTCGGGAACTTCCTCGGCGCCGCCTTCATCGTGCTGTTCCCGGTGCTGCTGTCGAACCTGGCCGGGTTGCTGCCGACCGGGCTGATTGATGCCGGACAGATAGAGAACCTGCAGAAGATGGCCTTCGGCACGCTGATCATCATCTTCCTGATCAAGGAACCGGAGGGCCTGGCGCGCCTCTGGCAACGCTTTCGCGAGCGCACTCGGCGTTGGCCGTTGCGCCACTGAGCGAACCTTCGCACCGGGCTTCGCCCGCCTTATGTCACTGCCCACTGATTTGTAAAGGATAACCACGATGTCGACCCGATCCGTCCTCGGCCGCCTAGCGCTGGCCGTGAGCCTGGCGGCCGGTGCACTCAACGTGCACGCGGCCAACGAACAGTATTTCCCCCTGCAGAGCTACCGCGTTGGCCCCTATGCCGCAGGTGGCACCGGTTTCTTCGGTGGTTTTATCGATTACCTCAAGTACGTCAACGCCCAAGGCGGCGTGAATGGTGTCAAGCTGACCTGGAGCGAGTGCGAGACTGAATACGTCGTGGAGAAGGGGGTGGAGTGCTACGAGCGCCTCAAGGGTGGGCTCAACGGCGCACCGGCTGCCGCCACCAATCCGCTGTCGGTGGGTATCGCGTATGCCACCCTGGAACGCTCCACGGCCGACAAGCTGCCGCTGATCACCATCAACCACGGGCGTACCGACTCCACCGATGGCAGCGTGTTCCCTTACGTCTTCCCGCTGCAGCTCAATCCCTATTCCGAAGTATCGGCCATCGTCAACTGGATCGCACAGCAGGCAGGCGGCGAGCAGGGCCTCAAGGGCAAGAAGATCGTCACGCTCTTTCACGGTTCGCCCTATGGCAAGGAAACCAACGAGGTGCTGCAGGCCCTGGCGGACAAGTACGGGTTCGAGTTGACCCTGCTGGAGGTGCCGCACCCCGGCAACGAGCAACAATCGCAGTGGCTGAACATCCGCCGTCTGAAGCCGGACTGGGTCATCCTGCGCGGCTGGGGCGTGATGAACCCGGTGGCGCTGAAGACTGCGCAGAAGGTCGGTTTCCCTGCCGACCGTATCATCGGCAATATCTGGAGCAACTCCGAGGAAGACGCGGCGCCTGCCGGTGCCGCGGCCAAGGGCTTCATCGCCATCACCACGCATCCGTCCGGTACCGAGTTCCCGGTGCTGCAGGGCATCGAACAGGCGGTGGTGGACAAGGGCCAAGGCGACCTGGCCGATCCGAAGCGCTTCGGCACCGTTTACTACAACCTCGGCGTGGTCAACGGCATCCTCAACGTCGAGGCATTGCGTCTGGCTCAGGAGAAGTTCGGCAGGCAACCGCTGAGTGGCGAGCAGGTGCGTTGGGGCTTCGAACACCTGAACCTGGACGATACCCGCCTGCAGGCACTCGGTGCCAAGGGGCTGGTGCAGCCGCTTAAACTGTCCTGCTCCGACCATGAAGGCGGTGGCGCGGTGCGCTTCCAGCAGTGGGACGGGCAGAAGTGGAAACTGATCAGCGACTGGGTACAGGCCGACCGCGCGTTTTTGCGGCCGATCATCGAGGCCTCGTCGCATCAATATGCCAAAGAGAAGGGTATCACCCCGCGTGATTGCAGCCAGGAAGGCTGATCGCGCGGGCAGGGCCGGTGGCGTCCCCCCGGCCTGTCTTCAGCCCTGCGCAGTTCGGGCGCCGCCGCGCACCAGGCCCACACCGGCTCAAAGGTTGGGGGCTGCTTCCAGTCTGTTGCGATTGCCGCCATTTGGCGCGGCCATGCGCTTCTGTCCTTCGCAACCCTCTTGGCGCAGTTGGCAAGGGGGGCAATCGTTCGTGGCGGCCTCTCAGATTGATAGTTGTATCGCCCGCTCAGGGCGCATCTGGGGCTCTGGCCGGCGCCGATTGACCACCAGTTCGCCGATGGCGATCAACCGGGCGCGGGTGATGTTGCGGCTCAGGCCCAGCAGGCTGGCCGTGTGCACCTGGTTGCAGTGGCAGAAACGATAGGCACTGCGTAGCAGGGTGTCCTCGACCTTCTCGTGCAGGCTGCCGGCCTGCTCCTCGAACAGGCGCTGAAAGGCACGCAGCAACTGCTCTTCGGCGCTTTCGGCGGTGCTCACCGGCGACTTGTCCTGGCGCTCGATACGCAGGTGCGACAGGCGCAGGTCGTCGTCCTGCACCAGGCCATTGCGGCACACCAGCAGGGTGTGGTGGATGACGTTTTCCAGCTCGCGGATGTTGCCGGGCCAGTCGTAGCTCACCAGCTTGCGTTCGGCCTCGGGGGACAGGCGTACTTCGCCGTAACCCAGGCGGTTGCAGTAGGTCTTGATGAAGTGTCGGGTCAGCGGCAGGATGTCGCCCGGGCGTTCTCGCAGCGGGTAGAGTTGCAGGCTGACCACGTTGAGGCGGTAGTACAGGTCTTCGCGGAAGTTGCCGGCAGCGATGGCCTTGTCCAGTTGCACGTTGGTGGCGGCGACCACGCGCACGTCGATGGGGATGCTCTTGCGCGAGCCCAGGCGCACCACTTCACGCTCCTGCAGCACGCGCAACAGCTTGACCTGGATGGCCATGGGCAGGTCGCCGATTTCGTCGAGGAACAGCGTGCCGCCGTTGCCCTCCTCGAACCAGCCGGCCTTGGCCGCCAGGGCGCCGGTGAAGGCGCCTTTCTCGTGGCCGAACAGCTCGGCTTCCACCAGCGACTCCGAAAAGGCGCCACAGTTCACCGCGACGAAGGGGCCGTTGCGCCGTCCGCTGAGGTTGTGTATGTGGCGTGCGACCAGCTCCTTGCCCGTGCCGGTCTCGCCGATGATCAGGACGCTGGCCTCGCTGGGGGCGACCTGTTGCAGGTGGGCGAGCAGCGCCTGCGATCTAGCGTCTTCGAAGACCTGTGCGGTCGCCCGGATCGAGGTGGCCAGTGACGGCGAAGGGGGGAGGGTCAGCAACTGCATGGCGATTCCTATGAGTAGAAAGATGGGGTGGGTCGCGTCTGGCTCAGTGCCCACTCACCCAGCTCGTGGAGTTTGTAGTCCAGCGGGTCGTGCAGGCTCTGGGTACGCAGGTTGCGCCAGTAGCGATCGAGGCGTAGCGAGGCGTGGGTCGCGCGTGCGCCAGTGACCTCGAACAGGCGGTTGCAGATGTCCAGGCCAGTGCGTGCCGCCGCCACCTTGGCCGTGGCGATGGCCAGCGCCAGTTGCGCACGCTCTTCGGCGCCGAGCGCGTGCTCCTTGTGCCAGGCCGCGTCGAGTTGCGTAGCGGCGCGCTCCACCAGCAGGCGCACGCCTTCCAGACCGACCCAGAACTCGCCGTAGTGGCGCAGGATGTAAGGGTCTTCGCTGACATGTCGGGCTTTGGAGCGGAACCACGGGCGGCCTTCCTTCAACGTGTAATGGCGGGCCTCTTCCAGAGCGCCTTCGGTGATACCAAGGAATACGTTGGCGAAATGCAACTGGGCGATCAGCGGGCGCAGGCTGGCGAAGGGGGTGCTCAGCGGGCCGGGGTCGAGAAGCATCTCGTTCTCTTCGACGCGCACGCGCTCAAAAGTAGCGCTGCCGCTGTCGGTCTGGCGCTGGCCCATGTTGTTCCAGTCATCATGCAGTGTGATACCGGTGCGGCCGCTGGGGATGGCAGCGATCAGCAGCTTGCCGCCAGCACTTTCATCGACTGCCGAGGCAATCAGCATTTCCGAGTCGCTGGCGCCTGAGCAGAAACTCTTCTTGCCGGAAAACTCGTACCAACCGTCGAAGCGTGTGAGTACGGTGCGGCTGTCCAGGGGGTTGAGCGCATTGCCCCAGAACCAGTTCTTGCGCGCGGTCTGCTCGAACCAGGGTTGCCACTGATCGCGGCGGGAGAACAGGCGTACGGTAGCCAGCATCAGGTGCTGAAAGCCGAAGACGTGGGCGATGGAACTGTCGACCCGGGCGAATTCGCGCACCACCTCCAGGGTTTCGCTCCAGCTGGCGCCGAGGCCGCCGAACTGGGTGGGTATGCTCAGCGCCAACAAGCCGCTCTGGCGGATAGCGTCGCGCTGGGCCTTGGGTGTGCCGCCGGCCTCGTCGCGCTCGACGGCGGTTTCGGCGAACGCCGTCGCTAGGCGACGTGCAGTCTGCAAGGGGCTGAGCACGGCAGGTCGTAGAGGGGTTGTCACTCGGCATTCCTCGCTGGCGGGTGGGGAGGGCGGATTGGGGGGCGTTTCATAGCGGCTCCTCAGGCAATTTGCTCAGCACATGCGCTTGGCGGTGGAAGAGGGCTGCGGTGCGTTCTGCGGCTAGCGGGATGCGGGCCTGCAGAGGCTGGAAGAAACTGAACAGCGGGTGCAGCTGCAACAGCACCTGGGATTGGCCGGAGGTAGGCAATGACGTTGGCATCAGAAACTTCAACCCTCCAGCACGGTTACCCCGATTCATCGCGGGTCTGATGAAAGTATAAAAGTCGATTCATATCTCTAAAAATAATAAAAAATAATATTTATATTCCCGCATGGAATACTTAGTCATTGCAAATGCAATGGCAGCACAAGGCTGCCAAAGCTTTCGTTCAACTAAGACCGCAGGCGTGTTCCTCGCTGTTTCCCACACAACAGCAGCCATGCAACGTTGCTGCCTCTTCAACACCATGCCGGCATGACAAAAACCCGTCTCGCGCTTGAGTACGCGGGGTTTGGCCGATTGGCATGGCGTCTGCGTCGTTGCCCTGGAATCCACTGAACTCCAGGGGGCGACGTGATCGCTGATAAATATCCACTGATTGCCAACGACCCTTTGGAAACCCCTGCGCGGATCAGCGCAGACTTCCTTGGCTCTGCATCGATTCCTGCTGTCGCGCTGGAATTTCGCGCGGTCACCAAACGCTACGAGGGGAGCCGGTCAGGCTCCAGCAACGCGGTTGAGCAAGTGAACCTCGCGGTGCGGCGTGGCGAAGTGCTTTGCTTGATGGGTACATCCGGCAGCGGCAAGTCGACTTTGCTGCGCCACGTCAACCGGTTGATAGAACCGAGCAGCGGCGAGGTGCTCATCGACGGTGAGGCCCTGAGCGACTTGACGCAGCCTGCGCTGCGCCAACTGCGGTCGCAGCGCATCGGCATGGTGTTCCAGCATTTCGGTTTGCTGCCGCATCGAAGCGTGCTCGACAACGTGGCCTTGCCCCTGGGATTGCGCGGTGAGCCGGAGCGTACACGACGCGCAGCGGCACAACGGCAGTTGCAGGCGGTGGGGCTGAAAGCGTGGGGCGAGCGTTTGCCCCACGAGTTGTCTGGTGGCATGCAGCAACGTGTCGGGCTTGCGCGGGCAACCACCCACCGCTGGGTCATCTGGCTGTTGCCTATGGCCGGCTTTGCGGCGGGGCTGGTTTATCACCTGATCGGCAAGCCGGTGAACGCGGCAATAACCTACTGATCAACGAGATTCACGGCCCGACGAAAACCGTTCCGCTGCGCAGGGTACCTCTGGTGCTTGCGGGTACGGTGACACCCCATTTCTGGAACTCTCGTGCTGTTTCAAGCCATCGATTTTGTCATCTTACGATTCCTCTCCAAGCCCCATTGAGCGGCATAAATCAAAGGTTTCAGGGTGCGTCGGGATTTCCCACAAAAAGCACTGATGGCACGTTGACTCTCCCCTTAGGGGGAGACTTTAGACTCCCGGCCCTCGATAGATCTGGCCTGAAAACAGCTTTTTTGGCCCGATGACTTTATTCATTCAATGCGGCTTTTGTAGGGAAACAATCAATGAATAATCCGTTGGAACTGGACAGCGTTATCAGCAGTACACAGGAGATTCTTGCGCAGTTGCTGGTGTTGGACAGGGGCGACGTGACAGAGCACAGCAGTATCGTTGACGACCTCAGCGCCGACTCGCTGGACATCGTCGACCTGAGCTTCCAGCTGGGCCGTCAGTACGGTTGCACCTTGCCGAAAACCAGCGTGCTGGATCACGCGGTAGCGGTGTTTGGCGACGCCACCCGGTTTATCGAAAAAGGCCGAATCACGCAGGACGGCGTGGCCTTGCTGGAGCAGAGCCTCAGCGCTTATGCGCCGGGCCAGTTGCACGTGGGCATGCAGCCGGGCGATGTCTTCTCAGCCACCACCGTGCGGAACTGGGCGCAGCAATGCCATAACGTGTTCAACCACCTCCCCGAAACCTGCCCTGAGTGTGGCGCGGCTCATGCCCAACTCAATGAACGCCAACAAGTGGTGTGTGGCGGTTGCAGTGCTCGCCTGACCCCTCTGGACGGTGACTCGATCTCGCGTCTGTTGGTTGAGCAGTACGCGGCCACCCAGTTGAAGGCTTCGGCGTAGGGGGTGCCTTGATGCAGGCCCGAGAGGTTCTGGTCACCGGCTATGGACTGGTGGCTCCCACGGCACTGGATGCGGCCTCGCTGTTCACGACGATCAGCGAAAACCGTTCCTGCATTGGCCAGCACCCGGCGTTTGTCGAACTGGGGTTTGCGAACCCGGCGGCCGGTTTTATCGATGAGCAACAATGGCAGGTCATCGCGGCGGCCTTTCCGGGCGACCTGCAGACCACCTCCCGCCAGGAATGGCTGGCGCATTACGTGGCCCGTCAGGCGCTGGCCCATGCCGGGTTGGCCGACGGCGCATTTGCCCGAGTCGCCAGCGGTGTTTTCGTCGGGGCCAACAAACATTGCGTGAGCGGTGATTTGCGGGACGCCAGCCGTTACATGGACGATCAGGGGCGGGTCGATCTCGACCAGTTCCTGGATAACCACACCCTCAGCGGTGGGGCGTTTGCCCGGCGGGTTGATCAGCAAACCTGCCATCTCGCCGAATGGCTGGGCGTCCGTGACCATATCTCCACACATTCCGATGCCTGTGCCGCCGGCACCATGGCCATCGGCAGCGCCTATCGAGCGATCGCCCGTGGCGAGATCGACCTGGCGTTGTGTGGCGCGGTGGAGTTGATGGCCCATGAATTGTCCTACTACAGCTTTGATGGGCTGGGCGCACTCTGCCAGCGCGTGGACTTTTCCCCACAAGAACAGAGCCGGCCGTTCATGCCGGACCGCTGCGGCTTTGTGCTGAGTGAAGGGGCGGCGCTGTTGGTGCTGGAATCCCGCGAGCATGCCGAGCGTCGTCAGGCCTGTTCGCTGGGCCGGGTGCTGGGTTACGCGAATCTGTGCGAGGCAGAGAAAATCACCTCCAGCAGCCGCGACGGCAGCAAGTATGCCGCCTGCATGACGGCCGCCCTGGCCGATGCCGAACTGACCAGTGCGGCTGTGGACCATGTGAATGTTCACGGTACGTCGACACAGGCCAATGACCGTTGTGAGGCCCTGGGCCTGGCGCAGGTCTTCGGCGAAACCCTGGAGCAGATGACGTTCACTGCCAACAAGTCTGCCGTAGGGCATTCGTTGGCCGGCAGCGGTGCCATTGAGGCGGTGCTGTCGTTGATGAGCATTCAGTTGGGCGTGGCCTTGCCGACCCTCAATTTTCAGCCGGAAAAATCCGAATTTCCGGCGTTGAAATTCCTTTGTGAACCGTTGCAGCAACCGATCAATGTCGTGCTTTCCAACTCCTTCGGGTTTGGTGGCGTGAACAGTTCGTTGGTGCTGGGCAGGGCATGACATGACCAGATCCAATTCAACCGCTGTTTATATCACTGCGGCGTCGGTACTCAACGCCGCCGGTACTGAATGTGCGCCTCGTGACAGTCAACCTCAGGCCGCGCAACCGCTGGATTTCGACCCGGCACGTCTGGCCCATTGTGTTGCAGCGCCCGCCTTGCCGGCGGGTGTGTACGACCGCAAACTGTCCCGCAGCCTCGAGCCTCAGGGCGCGCGCCTGCTGTATTGCGCCGGCCGTCTCGCCGAGACCTTGCGTGGGCTGGAACTGCCCGACGAGCGGATCGCATTGACCGCTGCCTTTGCCTCGATTGTGCCGCAGCCAGCCGTGCAAGAGGGCGAGCAGCCGGGGGGGGGGGCTGTGCCAGGCTAAATCGCCGGGGCGCCTGCGTGCTGAAAACGGCACGGGGCGCCATGGCCGGTCAGGGGCGGCGGAGCGGATTCAGCGGGCCTTTTCCAGGTGTTCGAACTGGCATTGCATCTGAGCATCTTTGAGGCTCAGCTCAAACTCAACCAAGCCGTCATGCACTTGCTGCAAGGCCTGGATCTGCCCCATCAATTCCTGCTTTTTGTTATCGATGGCCTGCATGGCCAGATCCCAGGGCAGCTCCTGGCCGCGATGATCCTGCAGAATGGCCTGCATTTCCTTGAGCTTGAAGCCGAGTTGCTGAGCGCATTTGATGAAGGTCAGCAGCTCTACGCTTTGCTGGCTGTAGATGCGGTACTTGCCTTCGCGTTGCGGGGGTGGCAACAGGCCGATTTCTTCGTAATGTCGAATGCTTTTGACGGTGGTGCCCGACAGCTGGGCAGCTTTGCCGATGTACATGAAAATCCCTTTTTATGACGCATCAGAAGCAAAAAGATGTCGCGTGCTCGTACAGGCGCGCGACATCTTTGCACAAGCGTCAGGGTGTGGGAAGCCAAGTTGGACAAGGTGTCACAGCAGGGAGGCCCGGCTGGGCGGCGCAGGGGCACGGCCCGACCGGGGCCGATCAGCGGCTGGCGACTGCCTGGACTTGTTTGAGCCAGGCTTCACGCTGTTCCGGCTTGGAGCCCAATACCGGACCGAAGGTCAGGGTTTTCAGGGGTTTTATGCCGCAGAACTCCAGGGTGGTCTTACGCATCTGGTGCAGGCCCGGCATGCGATACACCCACCGGTAGTACCACGGCGGCGTGTCCATGGTCACCAAAAGGTGAGCCGTGCGGCCCTTGAGCAGTTTATCCGGGAAGGGCGAGCCCTTGCGGTACTTGAAGGCAAAACCGGGCAGAAACACGCGGTCGAAGAACCCCTTGAGCAACGCCGGAATGCCGCCCCACCAGATCGGGTACACCAATGTCAGGTGTTCGGCCCAGGTAATGTCGTTCTGTGCGTTGATCAAGTCGGGCTCAAGCAACTGGATCTGGTTATAGCCATCGTGCAAGACCGGATCGAAATCCAGGGTGTCCAGGCGCAGCAGGCGCACCTCATGGCCTGCTTGCGTGGCAGCCTCGACATAACGTTCGGACACAGCGCCGCAAAAGCTGTCGTTCGAAGGGTGGCCGAGGATTACGAGCATGCGTTTGCGCTTCATGACAAACTCCAGGTAATGAAGTGCCAAGGGTAAAGTCTGCCCCTTACGGTAGAGTCAAGCCTTGCCGGTTAGCGGTAGAGACAAACAGTCCAGCAGCGCTCGGCTGGAGCCCGGCAAACCGTCGAATGAGCGGGCGCAGAAACGCAATGTGCGTTGAGCCAGCACTCGCACTTGCAAGCGCCAACCGGCTTGAAGGGCTTGCGCCTCCAGATAGACGGCGAGGGCACTGTTGGCGTTGAGGGCGACATAAGCGTGGCTGAGGGTGTCGTTGAACGTCAGGGGGGGCGAGCCCTGTCAAGGCATTATCGACCGGCATCACCAACACTGACGGGTCGCGATCGCGCAGGGGGCGTGCCGACCTACAGCCAAAGCGTCTATGAAGCCTTACCGGCGCGAGATGAGCCGGCCGCACAGGTTTCGGTGAGGGTGTGCTTTTAGAGGTCTCGTACCTTATACCGGTCGTGCAGACCGTTTTTTTGGTTCTTCACGGATTGCCGGGCAAGTCATTCAAGGCCAGATTTGAGACCAGAATGGGATAGACCCCAGTTCGGTTTTTCGATGGAGCGGGATCGTGGACGAGATGAGTATTTGGCTTCTGGCAGGTTCAGGAGGTCACCATGGCTCTTTCGGAAACAGCGATGGGCTTACTCGAACCGCTGTCTATACAGGAGGTCGAGTGCGTGCGGCTTTTGCTGGATCGGGTGGGCCCGACTCAATGGCATTCATAGCGTGAAAGTGCCTGCCAGGCGTTTGCGCACAACCCTCTACGTTGTCACCGTTCGATCTTGCCGCGTGAACAGTGTTTTCAAAGTTACAGCCGGCACTGGCAACCGTGGAACAGATTCTCGATACCAACGTGGTCGGCAGCTTTCAATTCGCGGAGTTATCGCGGTTGCCATAAGCATGACGGCGGCCGCTTTTTTTAAAGGAGACGTTTTGATACCTATGGATAGACCAATAAGACTGGTGGTATTGGGCGCGTCGGGGCGCATGGGTCAGAGACTGGTGCGAAGCTTGCTTCATGCCCAGGGTGCGTGCCTGCATGCTGCGGTGGTACGGCCTGGTTCCAGCTTGGTTGGCAAGGACTGCGCTGAAGTGGTGGGGAGTGACCCGACTGGGGTGCATTTCACTGACGATATGTTGCGATCGCTCGACGGGGCTGATGGCGTGCTTGATTTCACCCAGCCCGAAGTCACGTTGCAATGCTTGGAGTACACCTCGGCCCGAGGGTT
The DNA here is from genome assembly GCF_020911845.1 of Pseudomonas sp. CIP-10. Taxonomy (NCBI): domain Bacteria; kingdom Pseudomonadati; phylum Pseudomonadota; class Gammaproteobacteria; order Pseudomonadales; family Pseudomonadaceae; genus Pseudomonas; species Pseudomonas sp. CIP-10. The sequence goes on from NZ_CP087160.1 coordinate 2,577,730, forward strand.
GGTTCACATTATTGGTACGACTGGTTTCAACCCCGAGCAGGAAGCGGCGATTGCTGGCAGCCAAGGGGCGCGCATTGTCAAGTCTGGCAACATGAGCGTAGGGGTGCAGTTGCTCAGTGTCCTCGCTGAAATTGCCGGTCGAGTGCTACCTGCGGAGGATTGGGATGCTGAGGTGCTGGAAATGCATCACCGTCATAAGGTAGATGCACCGTCCGGCACGGCGTTGATGATGGGGGAAGCGGTCGCCAAGGGCCGGCAGGTGGACCTAGGCAGCCAGGCGGTGCGCGTGCGGGATGGGCTGACCGGCCCCCGTGAAGTGGGCACCATTGGTTTCGCCACCCTTCGGGGGGGCTCAGTGGTGGGGGATCACTCACTCATCTTTGCGGGCGAAGGAGAAGTATTTACCCTTAGCCACCAGGCACTAGATCGGCAGGTATTCACCCGAGGGGCGCTGCGGGCGGCACGCTGGGCTTGGCATCAGCCTGCCGGGGTATATTCCATGCAGGCGGTGCTTGGCTTGGCAGTGAGTTGAGCGTGAGTGCGATGCGGGCTAGTGGTGCTCTAGTCGCAAGGATTGGTCCAGCGCTTGCAAGAGTGTCTGGTCGATCTCGTCCAGATCCTTGCAGATGAACCGCACACCCGATGCCTGCATCTGCTGTTTCTGGTACAGGGTTGCGGGTTTGCCGATAAAGCCACAACCGAGCGTTTTGCTCACTTGGGCGACCCGGTTCAGGTCATCGATGAACACCAGCTCGCCGGCACTGGTAGCTGTTTGACGGTGGATTTCAGCCATGCCCGGGCGTGCGTGGCCCATGTCGATGTAAGGCAGGTCGGCATCGAAGTACTCACTTACCGACGCCAGGTAGCGGTCGAAGATCGCTGCCTTGGTGCTTCCCCCATATGCGGTGATACGAGCGCCTGTTTCTTTGAGCCGGGCGAGCAAGGCAGCGGCTCCCGGTGCCAGCTGTACAGGGTGGCGTGCGGCGTACTGGGCTTGTTCTGCGAGGAAGGCATCTATGGTTTCCATGGCTGTCCAGGGCAGATTGCAGGCCAGCGCCATGATGTGCCCCCCGGCCATATGCGGCGAGCCTAGTATCTGGCGTTCTAGATCGGCCGTGCGAAAGAACAGCCGAAAGCACCTGCCGATTGTTGCCCGCCGTCAATGTCGGTAGGCGGTGCCCCGCGTGTTGCCTTGGCGGAACTCATCACTGTCCGGGTCGGTAGGCACAGCCTCCATGATCAGATGGCTCAATGCCCAAAACAGCTTGACGTTGGCGTTGCTTTCAAAACCTTGCAGGTCGTTCTGCTCGGCCCGGGCGGCGGCTTCTTGCAATTTGCGTAGCTGTAAAGTCACACCTTCATGGAACAACAGTGTCCAGCCATGTCGCAGCATCAGATCGCGACCTCACCGTCGATATCTTCGTCCAGATTTACAGCGTGGCCCGCATTGGCGAGCATGGTTTGCGCCAGGTTTTCCGGCAGTGTGGTGAGGTTGCGCCCGCTTCGGATATCAGCCTCCAGCAAACCAGGAACGCACCGATGGCAGGGTCCTCATGGATGGCTTCTACGCGGCTCACCACGACTTCCCCGGCGCGTACGTCGAATGCGATCTTGCCACCCGTGTCGAGGTCTAAAAGCTGGCGAACGGACTTGGGCACTGTGACCTGCCCCTTCGAGGTCAACGTGGCGATTTCGTGGATGGCAGGCATGAGCGTTCTCCCGGATGTATTGATTGAGTGGTAAGGAATAATCCTTACGTGGTCAGTCTTGATTTTCTGCTGATCAAGCATAGGCGGGGAGGACGCTCAATAGCACCGCAGGATGAGTTACATAACTTCCAGGGACACGATCCTCTAAAGACTCTCAGGGTCCCCGAAGAACATTTGGACATGGCTCTATAACGGTATTTCTGGCTCTATAAAACGGAAATATACCCGCAAAAATACCCTCTGATACCCTCTGCAGGATGCGCGATCGCGAATGGCGATTTCTGACAGCTGTCGGGGTGGCGCACACTGGACCTCAGTGTACCTCCATGATCGGATCGTCGTAAGCAGGGCGGGGCTGCATCTACTCGGGGGCGTATGTCTCGAACGGCAGCTAACGGCCAAATACCGCCGTTGAGGCTTTTAGGTATCACGAAAGAAGGGCGACTCACCTCGAGGTCATCACTCTCCCTTCCTCGGTCATCACGGCACCTGTCTAGACGCTAGTTGCTGAACGGAGCGAAATCCTGGAGATGGCTACTCACGTGTACGGTAGCAGCTCGCAACCAACGGCTGGGGGCGTCGAAATTTTATTTCTGCCGCTTCGCTTCTCCGGGCTTGAATTCCGACTTAGCGACCTTATCTGACCTCAAAGAGCCAGTACGCATCAGTGTTCCTGATGTTTCAAGGAGGCTTCATGGGAAAACAAGAAAAAGTCAGTGTCGCGACCGGTCGCTATGACACCGACGATGTGACAAAGCGTGTCGTTTGGACTCAGGCTGCAGGCCATTGTGAGCTGTGCGGCACCGATCTCATGTACGACTACCGTGCAGGTAAGCCTATGAAATGGGGCGAGGTAGCACATATCCTGCCAGCTAGCCCAAAGGGCCCGCGGGGACGATCTGACCATGACGAAACCAGGGCCGCGTCGCTTACCAACGACCCAGCCAATCTCATGCTTCTCTGCCCTGGCTGCCATGACAAAATTGATCGGGATGCTGATGGATATCCAGAAAGCGATCTTAGCGGCCTGCATCAAGCGTACTTGGAGCGAGTTCGACTGGCGGCAACCACCCCTGATGGTGGAAGAGCGATTCCAGTAATTGTCCAAAGCCAGCATTTCGCAACGAACAACGACATCCCCGTTCGTGATCTGTTGGTGGCAATGTCCTCAGAGGGACTGACTGCATTCGATCATCCCATCAAGATCACGTTTCCGGCCCCGAGCCATCGTGGCAGGGATGCTCACTATTGGCAGAGTATCAAGGACAACATTCAGCACGAATTAGATCGGCAGCTAAAGCGCCGCGGAGGAGCCTATGGTGATGCTCCCGCGCTGGCCGTGGTGGGCGTGGCAGACATCCCTGCGCTGATCATGCTGGGGCAGTCCTTAGGTGATCGATCCAAGCGCCTGCTTTTCTCGTTCAACCGCGAACACCAACTTCGTTGGCCTGACCAGTCAGCCGAACCTCCCGAGTTTGTGTTCACCCCGCCATCGGATGGAGAAGGTCCGCTGGCTCTGGTGTTGTCTATCTCCGCGCAAGTCCCTGCTCGCGATGTCGAAGAAGCACTACCTGGTGCGCGTATCGCTGAGCTGAGCATCCCAATGCCTAGCTATGCGATGGTTCAGAACCGTCGAGTGATACACGCGTTTCGCGACGCTCTACAAGCGCACTTGAGCCAGCTTGAGGCCATGACTGCAGACACAATCCATGTGTTTGCGGCAATTCCCGCTGCTTTGGCAATTGAGTTCGGGGCCTTGCTTACTACGCAACACCAACACGCTTACCTGATTTTCGATCGAGATAAAGACAACCAAAATAGGTTCACGCCAACTTTACAGTTGGGCCACCAAGCCCAGGAGGTTTGTTGATGTCCATGAGCAATGAACAGACCAAGCGCGGAAGCTGGGAGCACTTTCTGCTCCGCGCCGCGAAGGAGATCTCACTGTCAGAAGCACAGTACGAGAAGATCAACGACCGATACTCCCAGCTTGAGAAGATCCTCAACGCTTCCGACAACCCACTACTGGCGGAGGCGCACATTTTTGTCCAAGGCTCCATGCGCCTGAAGACAACGATCAAGCCCGTTTCTGGCGCCCCAGAGGATCTGGACACCATCGACGCGGACGCCATTATTTGGCTCCCTCATGCCCAGGGAGCTGGAGCTCGAGAGGTTCTGGATGCCATTGAGGAACGCTTCAAGGCTGGCAGCCGTGTCCAGGAGGAAATCAAACAACTACGCCGGGGCATCCGGATCGTCTATGCGGACGAAAACCCCGGATTCCACATCGATGTCACGCCAGCACGTGCCATCAATGGAAACTCTCAAGGCAATGGCGAAGGTAAGCTGGAAGTACCGGATCGGGAGACTGGGTGGAAGGCAAGCAGCCCGATCCCGTACTCAAAATGGTTGCAGGTCGCGTCAACGCAAACCATCTCCTTGGCGGAACATATGGCTGTCGCAAAAAGCCAGCGCGCTTCTGATGCCGCCACTCAGGATCCGCTGCCGCAGTATCAGGACTATCTCGATCAAGACCCACTTCGGGCAACGATCAAGCTGCTGAAGCGACATCGGGATGAGTGGGCCATCCGCACTAAAAATACGAATCATCGTCCTATTTCGGCAGTCATCACCACTCTCGCTACCCACGCCTACCTTGATGTGGCGAAGGAGTCCCAGTCGACGCCGCTAAGGCCGCTAGATGCCATCCTCGAAATCGTCCGAAGGATGCCGGATCACGTTAAGTACCGGGGTAACGAATGCCAGGTTTGCAACCCGGCAGATAGCGGCGAAAACTTCGCTGAAAAATGGAATAGACCGCTCGATGGATATCGCTACTGCCGGGCATTCCAGGAGTGGCACGAGAATGCCAGCGTATCGGTGTCGCTGGGACTTGAAAGCTTCGAGTCCGCAGAAGCATTTGCCAAGGCAGTGAACGAAAACTTCGGCATTGGCCCTACCTTCATTTCGGCAGTGAATAGCGAAATTCCGCCCAACTGGACGATGCCTGGTCGGCCTAATGGAACCACCCGAAACACCACGTTAATGGCCACCATGTTTGGCGGCGTGAGCGCTACTGCGAACTCTCAAGAGGATGTAAAGCCAGTTGGGCGTCTTGGTTGATCAGACGGATACGTCTCTGCAGCGTGGTATAGCCGCGCTGCGAGGTGCTCTTGGCGAAGATGCCGCACACGCACTGCTTCAGCCTGCGGTCGCTCGGACCGGTGAAGCTGCGAGCTACTACTTTCCTCTGCCAGTTGACTATACGGGCACGGAGCGGCGGCTACGCATCAGCTTTCCCAAGAATTTCCCCCGCGGTGGGTTGAAGCTTACAGTCGAGCCCTCGCCATGGCTTGTATGGCCTCACGCTATGGAAGTCGGGCTCTGCCTGCATGGTTTCCAGGAGCGCTCAGTGATGGGCACCCCTGAGTATGTGGTGTCGGATAGCCTAGCGCGGTTAGGTAAGATCGTAAATTTGTCCCGGATGGGTTCATGTGCGGCTACCCGGGATGCCGAATTTCGTCGCGAAATCACATCGTACTGGTCTAGGCAGCAAGGGCTATCTCTACAGAACCTTATCCTTTTGGATCGCCCTCAAGCTGCCTCGAAGCTGTATGCCCTTAGCGATCCTCGACAAACGTTACCATCTGGCCAAGAAACAGTCTGGCTCGCCACGGATCTGGCATCCCTGAAAAGACACTGCCGGCGGACGATTGGCCGATCTCCAAGGATGCGAGCACCGGAGGCCCCAGGTTTCTACGCAAAGCTTCGGAGCTATCCGGACCTGCGCCTTCCCGCCCCTGAGCTACTGCTCACATGGCTCTTGCCGCATCTTGCTCCTAATGACAGAGCGCAGCTGGTGGCCTGGTTCTATGAGCGTGGCTCACTGCCCAACCGCTGGATCGCTTTGGAGCTCCCCGGGGATGCCAGCGCCCCAATCTACTGCCTGAACGTTCGCGCATACGGCCCACAGCTGGATCGAGGATCAAGGTTTTACCTGCGATCAGCGCGGCGCCGGCCTGCAGTTGCAGTCAATCATCCCCCAGTTCTGATCCGAGCAACGACGCTGGATGTTCTGGATCGGACAGAGATTTTGTCCCGTGACCTCAGTGGCGTGGCGCAGAAACTAGAAGGGGCTCGCGTCGTTTGCGTTGGGGTAGGCTCATTGGGTAGCACCGTTGCCCTACAGTTGGCGCGTTCGGGTGTTGGTCATCTGACACTCATTGACCCGGACCACTTGGTCTCGGCAAATCTTGGCAGACATGTGCTCGGCGCCGATGACCTTGGTCTCCCCAAGGCCGAAGCGCTACAGGAAAAAATTCGCAAAGACCTGCCCACTACGGAAGTCACGGCGTTCGCCACCTTCGCCGAAGTGGTGATGTACAAGAATCCCGAGGTTTTTGATAAAGCTCATCTGGTAGTGGTTACTACCGCGGACTGGCAGTCGGAGGTGGCGCTGTGGGGGGCCAAGTCGAATGGCACCTCCTGGGGTTTACTCCAGGCCTGGAGTGAGCCTCATACACAGGTGGGGCATGTGCTCCTTGCGCCATCTGGTGCATTTGATGCTCGACGCCTATTCACAGACAACGGTGATTTTAAGCACAAGTTCACCGAGTGGCCGGAAGGTGGGATCGTCGCCCTTCCCGCCTGCGGGGAGAGTTTCATCCCAGGAGGTTCACTTGGGATGGTGAACATTGCTTCGATGGTTTCTCAAGCTGCATTACGAGTATTGAGTGGCAACATCGGCAGCCCGAGCTGGGTCAGCAGCATCAATAGACCTGATGAAGTGGTTACGCTGGGAGGTAACTACCTCGGGCCTGAGCTACCTGCCGGAATGCAGCAGGCCCAGCTGGAGCGCGATTGGCCGGAAGCATCGGAGAGAATTAAATGACAGCGATCGCCTGGCAATGGACCTGGCCCGGGCTAAACACTCCACTGTTGGTATCGCAGGAGGTTGCGAGCCTGCTGGAGAGTTACAGACAGAAGCACTTTGATGTAGAGCGTGGAGGACAGCTATTCGTCGAGCCTTCAGACGCCGCCGGATTGGTACTGGCCTTGGCGACTCCTCCTAATAAAGATGATCGGGCTGGTAGGACCTGGCTGGATTTGAACGCTCGTCGCTGTCGAAAGGAAATTGAGCAGGCTAACGCCGCAGGTCTCCGCCTGGTGGGGTACTGGCATACGCACCCGCAAAGCATTCCCATGATCTCCCCCACTGATATCGGGAGTTTTTCCAGGTTCGCCGCCTACTACACCCAACAGCTGCCGCACCCGCTGGCAATCATCGTGGGCAACTCCAGCAGTCACGAAGGCATAAAGTCTTGGTCTTTCAGGGGTGGGCGTTATGCTGAAGCCGTCTGGGGCAGTTGGCCAGGTTAGTGGTTACGTGCCTCTGCCAGCATGAGAGCGAAAAGCTCCCCCTGGAATCGTGCGTCGTCCAACGCGTTATGGTTGGGTGCGCTTTGGGGGTTGAAACGAGCGGTCATTTGGGAGGATTTAGTTTCCCTCCAGCGGCATCCGGTAACCCCCATGTAATACGCCTTCATGTCGAGTGCGGTGAATCCAAAGGGGTTCGTCCCAAAATACTTGTGGAAGTAGTAGTTGATGAACGACCAGTCAAACGGGGCATTCAGCCCCACGAATACGATCTTCTGATCTGCCGAACATACCTGGTTCAACCATTGCTCCAGCTTGAGCATCGCCGTCTGTGGGGCTAGCCCTTCGTTTTCGAGCCTGGTGAGGTCAAGGCCAGCTACAGCGACAGCCTCCGGATCGTGTTTTAGGCCGTCTGGCTGGAGCTCGAGATAGATTGACTGAACGGGCTCTGAGACGACGCAAGCGCCGATGGAAAGCAGGCTATAGATGCCTGGTACAGGCCCCGAAGTCTCGACATCGACGGAAACATAAAGCTCATCGTTCATCATCTTGCTCCTAGTATTTCGAACAGTATGTTGCGAGTTGAACAAGGTTAACATCCCCAACTCGATGGAGGAGGAGTAGTCGTGGATAACGCTTGTGACTGTGTGACCAAAGAAATTGTCGAGGTCGAAGATCTCGAGCGCGTGTTTTCTATGGCGAGTTGGCATGGTCTCGGCTGTGGAGTCGCCCGAACACCTGACCATTCCGCTCAATGCGGGAGAGTGGAAAGATGAAAAGCTTACGCCCTACCAGGTGATCGTCCATTGGCTGGAATGGTCGGCGGTTGCACGCGGACGACTCTAAAAGCAGCGGATGATTGTCGGCTCGGCTATCGATGGATTATCGTTATTTGAACTCGCGTCAGACGACCTTCCCGAACCGGGCGCGCCCCGATGTGTGATTCTCACGCTGCTGCCAGGAGGCTTAAGCATGGCCGTACCATCCCCATCAGATATCATCGCTGTAGCGCAGAGAGGCGAGCTTCTGGAGGCGATCTACAACAACCGGTGGGGCTGCGCCTTTGAAGAGCAGAAAGCTTATGGTCGTCAACTGAGTGAGCTGCACAACGACGGTCATGTGGACCTGCTCGGCTTGATAGCACCGGCAAAGCTCGAGCCTTTCCAGAACTGGAAAGGCTGGCATGGAAAGCAAATCTATGCGCATGTGCTTGGAAACCTAAGCGTCAGTGCTCAGAATCTCATCGGTGCTGTGGGCGATATCTATGACGAGCAAACCGACAGCCATACCATCGGCGTCATTCTTGATACGTGGTGTAGATTTTCGTTCGAGCGCCCTCAACAGCTATTTGACTATGTCACGCAGCCTGGGGCGCAACCTGAAAGATACGGCGCCCTGCAGGTTGCACTCCACTGGGGGATGGCAGTGGATGTTGCATCATTTTTTACTCAGATACGTCATATCCTTACCTCGGGAAATCAGGCTCAAAAGGAGCAGGTGATTCGAGCGTTACACGGAACTGACGTAGGCGAGGTTGGCTGGGTGGAGGTATTCAATCTCTTCGATGAGCTTTGGTCGATTGAAAAGGAGGACGGCATTCAGGGAGCGCTGCTGAATACTGCGCTTTCTTGGTTCGATCTGATCCCGCATACGCACGCTGACGGGCTAACAGCCCTTGTTGACCGTCTTTCTCAAGTTACATTGCCTCAAGTGGCGAGGGCAGCCGCCTACATGCTTGCTTTCGGATCGGCAGATGCAGTAGCTGCGATTGGCGCACTTTTGTGGAGTCGCCTGCAGGAAGCAGAGCTTAAACCGGAAGCGGTCAATCTGCTTGACCTTGCCCTGGTGCGCCTCCTTCGCGAGGGGCATGCACAACAGGCGCGAGCCTACGTTGAACACTTGATACTGGAGCAGCAAAGTGCGCTCAGTCACTTTCAAATGTTAGTCGGCCACCTCTCGCGTGAGTCACGCGAAGACCTGAACATTTGGATAGTGGAGTGGCTGCGAGCGGGGATTTACCGACTCGGGCGTGAACTTATTGATGCGATTTTTCTTGAGGATATCGTACCAGGTACGTTGTTTATAGACTTTGCCAGCTTCGACCTCGAGGAGTGGGAGTACTGCTTCATCGCGAAGAAGGCGATCGCGACGTTCTTCTATAAACCGGTTCTTCTTGGCTGTATCTTGGCTTCTCTGGCCCGTTCACTTCCCCAGACGTGCAGTGAGGAATTTCTAGCACTTTTCCGTATAGTTCTGGTGAACTATCCGAGCCTGGCGAAGGAGTGCTTCCAGTCTTTTGCGGACAACCCAACGGAGCCCCGTGCGTCTTTTTGGGAGAAGGTAATAGTTGATTTTGATCGCTATCTGGAGCAGTTGAACCGTAGCGCGCTGATCGCTGAACTGCTTCCGTCCGAGCGAGAATCGCAGCTGGAGCGGCAGCGATATTCCGACATCATGCAAACTTCTATGGAGCAAGCGCGCGAAGGGTCGTTTTTATTCGAGTTCGGAGCGGAGCAAGTACTTCTTTACGGCAATGGCATGGTTTCATGGACTCCAACTGAGGTGGAGCCGTTCCGCTCTGCACATGAATTGACCACGTTCAGTCATCGGCTCACGTTGCCCAGGGAGGACATCATTGATCCAGTGGGGCTCCAGATCATGCTCGTGAATTTTCGGCAGGAGGCCCGACTCAAATGAAGCTAGTATTCCGTCACTACCTAGCTTCGCTGCGCGAACGGGACGAATTGGACATCCTGTTACCCGATCTTTTGAGTGAGCTTGGATTCAATGTTCTGTCGCGACCAACCAGAGGCGTTCGTCAACATGGCGTCGATGTCATGGCCGTAGGAATGCATAAAGGTGAGCAGAAGGTTTTCCTTTTTTCCATCAAGCAGGGCAACCTGACGCGGTCAGACTGGAATACGGGCGATCAGGCCCTTCGACCCTCTCTCGACAGCATCCTCGATGGCTATGTTCAAAGTCGCATTCCTGAGCAGTACAAGCAGCATAAAATCGTGATCTGTCTGTGCTTCGGTGGCGAAATCGTCGAATCAATTCGTGAAGAAGTGATTGGCTACACCAAACGCCATACCACCGAGAGAATCTCGTATGAGGAATGGAATGGTGACCTGCTCGCAGGGCATCTAAGTGAGGGGGTCCTCAAGCAGCAGATCGTGAGCGAGGACCTGCGCAACAGTTTCAATAAGTCGATCGCGATGCTCAATGAGCCAGAGGTCGCCTTCCGATACTTTTCGCACTTGCTGATTGGATTGTTAGCAGGCAGCAATGCCAGCCCAGATGAACGGGTCGCGACGATGAGACGTATCTATATCTGCTTGAGCGTACTGTTTGTTTGGGGGCGTGAGGAGGGTAACCTTGAGGCACCATACAGGGCCAGCGAGTTGGCAGTCTTGCGAGCTTGGCATTTAGTTCGAGCAGACATCGGTGATCGCCCAGGTGCTCACATGAAGGTGCGGTTGCTTTTCGCAGAACTTGTTGATCTCCACTTCCAAGTTTGGCAAGGGCTATATGGTAAGAAAATTCTTCCTCATGTTGGCACCCAGCACGGAGTGTCAGCAGCGGTTAGCACAAGTACTCCTGTAGACGTCAATCTCAAGCTATTTGAGACGTTGGGTCGAATCTCCCAGCGGGGGCTATGGATGCTCTGGGAGGAAGGTTGCGGGGGGACGCTACCCAAAGTCTATGCTGCAAGCAGTCGAGCGAGGCGTTTGGGTGCGCAGGTCTGTCACCTCATCAATAACAATCCCTGCCTGCTCAGCCCTATGGCCGATGAACAATCTATTGATATCGGCATTGCGCTTGTCTTCCTCTCGATGATGAGTGAGACGCAGCCCTATTCGCAAAATTACGCGACAGAGATTCTGCAGCGTATTCGTTTTTCCTTCGAAACGCACAGCCGGTACCCAACGATCCAACGTGATTACCGTGACCTGATTCACCATCCTCGGGAGTCGACTGAGGAATACAGAAAGAAACAAACCCGTGGCAGTACGCTCATTCCGTTGGTGATGCTGTGGGCATCATCGCGTGGGGCGACCGAAGCTACTCAAATATTTGCTGACTTCGTTGGTGCGATGCTCAAACATTGCAATCAGCAGCTTTGGATTGCTGGGGAGGACACAGAGGAGAAACTCTACCAAGGAGAACCTAGACATGGATGGGCTCTTAGTGGTATTCCGATCACTCCAGATGGTATTGCAGCGATGGAACTGCTGACCCGTGAGTGTGAGGGGGGCCACGCATTTGGAGCGCTGTCGGCCATCAGCCTGGACCATTGGCCCATTCTGGTCATGGCCTGCCGGCACTCTCGCCTGCCACTCCCCCCAAATTTGTGGTTGCCTCTTCTGAGTCAGGTTAGAGGTGAGCAATTTGTAGCTGCCGACCAAGTCGTGGTTGAGCGGGATTCGATGGAGGCGAAGGGCTGATGATACTACGACTTTGGAAACACCTGCCGAGCCTCTCCAGTTGCGGATGGCCGTTTGAGGCTATCGCTCAGGCTCGAGCTGGCGTAGAAGCATAATTTCCGAGTCCACGTCTTCCAACTTGTTGAAGGGGGGCGATCAGGCGTTTAACGGGGTCTTAAAAGCGCTGGGCGTCGACGTGGAGGATCAAGCGGGCGGCAGTTCTGTCGCAGCAGTAGCTCAATACTCGCAATGATCGTCGGTCCAAAACTTCAAACCGCAACGCCGAAAGCGAGACGAGGTCACAAAATGTTACTAAATTTCTTTCGATTAGCTCGATCCGGATTTCGGAATGATTGCATTTCAATGCCCGTCGGTGGTTTTTAGACAAGGCCTTCGCCTGATATATGCTTAGGACGAGAAGTTATTCATTGATCGAGGCATTCTAGGCCACGGAAGTGGGGCAGGAGCAAGGATGGCGCAGTCAAAGAAAATCAAAGTAATGCTGTCCAGTCGGTGTAACGATCACTTTCCCGCTGACAGCGATCAAACGCTCAGCCGTATCCGAGAGCAACTCAAGCGCGAGATAGAAGGCACGAAGCTGTTTGGCAAGCAGGTGTTTGAAGTCTGGATTAACGAAGACGCACCCCCCGCGGATGGCATGCAGGATAGTTGGGATGCCTGTTTGCAGGCGGTCAGGGATTGCGATGTGCTGCTGGTGCTGTCCAATGGCAATGCCGGGTGGGCTAGCAGTGACGGCGACATCGGTATCTGCCACGCGGAGTACATGGAGGGACTTGCCACCACTCGAGGGAAGGTGCGCTTCATCGCTATGCCAAATATCCCCGCAGGCGATGGCCAGGTAGCTGAGGCTACACGTAATGAGCGCTTCCAGGCTTTTATTGCACAACAGACACCCTTCAGGGGGGGAATGGTCTCAACCGTTGAGCAGTTGCGTACCCGTGTTCAGGAAGCGCTTCTGGATGCGTTGGTTGTTCTGACCCGGCGTGGAGTAACCGCCGCAGCTTCGAGTCGATTCGATATGGGCCAGGCGCTCGATTGGACACGGATGGACTTTCGTCAGCGCAAACGAGCGATGGAGGCGGTGTTACTGCAGGCGCTCAATGGTGGCAAAGCCCCTGTTAGCGAAGCGTTCGCCTTTGTTCCAATTGCAGGAGTGAATATCGCTGTGCGTGTCCATGCAATCCCGGCTGCGTTCACGGTTGCCGCTGCGCGTGAGCTGGTGGGTAAACCTTTTCTACGTGACCATGAGCATGTTGATCTGTTGAAAAGTGCGGAAGGGCCGTTGCATTTAATCGCCTGTCATCGAGGGGCTACAGAGACTCAGGCCACTGCGTTGCTAGGCTTTCCTGATGCTACGGTTGTCAGCGGATCCTTTGGTGTTTTTGTCGCAGATGATGTACAGAAAGTACAGTTTGCCTTCTTGGCCAACTGTCGCGATGCGTCGCAAACGCGCCACGCGCTCCAGCGATTTAGAGAGTGGCTAGATCAAACAGGTGAAGCGCAGATTCTGGCCAAGAGAGCCGCTTCGCGCGCCAAGATTGTCAACGTCATTGCTGCTGAACTTGAAGGGAGATAACAGGGATGTCCAAAGCACTCTTTACTGTGGGGCCCGTACTGTCCTTTCGAGGCGTCAGCAACACTGGACAATGGCAGGTGACCGCGTTGCTCGGGGTTGAACGTGGTTCTGCATTCCCTGCGCTTTCTATTGAAGGACGGGCTTGTCCAGCGCCGAAGGTTTTGCTGGAGCGTCCGAAGGAAACCATCCTTCGATATGACCTGAGCTGTGATCAGCAGGCGGATGAACGAACGGTTCAGTTTGGTGTAGGGCATGGCGGGCCGCAATGGCAGTTCTCCGTCCCCGGTCGAGACTATGCCCCGAGAATGGCCTACGTTTCTTGCAATGGCTTTTCGGACCCTAGTGGAATGCGCAAGTTGGTACGCCCTGAAAACGCCGTCTGGGCCGACCTGATCAGCAACCATGACAGTGAGTTGCGTGCTGCGGGTTACGTGCTGGACAAGGAGCAGCTTTGGCACGAAGGGCGAATCCATGACAAGGGGTTGAAGCGCTTCCACTTACTTCTGATGGGGGGCGATCAGATTTACTTTGACTCGATCTGGGAGGACATAAAGTCTCTCAAGAGATGGGTCGGGCTGTCGCGCAACGAGCAGCTGGCGTTCAAGGTGAGCGTGGCACTGGAGAAGGAGATCGAATCTTACTATTTCGGTCTCTATTCCAATCGTTGGCTGCCTGATACACGGCGTGACTGGGGGCACACCAAGCCGAATCTGGGATCGTGTCCCAGGAAGTGGTGTAACTCATCATGGCTCTGGCCACTGAGTTTGCCGTTTAGTTGATCACGGCCGACAGCTTGGCCTGTGGATTATCGCTGACTGCTTCAAAGGCCTCCAACTGCATATATCGCCGTTGCAGGCACCATTCGTCGTTCTGCTCCAGCAGCATCGCCCCTACCAGCCTTGTGATCGCAGGATCGTTGGGGAAGATGCCCACGACGTCGGTGCGGCGCTTGATCTCTGCGTTGAGCCGCTCCAGTGGGTTGGTGCTGTGCAGTTGCTGTCGATGCGCTTTGGGAAACGCCATGTGCGCCAGCACTTCGTCCTCGCAGCCGTCCATGAGTGTCGCGATCTTGGGGTACTTTTCGCGCAGTTGGTCAGCCACCAGGCGCCACTGCTGATGACATTCAGCGCGGCTATCCTGGGCGAAAACCGTGCGCAGAAGCGCCGCTACCATGGTGCGCTGGCCCTTGCCGACATGGGCCATGGCGTTGCGCATGAAATGCACGCGGCAGCGCTGCCAGGTCGCATTGAAGACCTTGGAAACCGCAGCCTTCAGACCTTCGTGGGCATCAGAGATGACCAACTTCACGCCACGCAGGCCGCGCCGCATCAGGCTTCGCAGGAAGTCCGTCCAGAACGGCTCGGCCTCCGACGGTCCAACCCGCATACCCAGGACTTCGCGGCCTCCATCAGTGTTCACGGCCACGGCGATTATTACGGCGACCGAGACGATGCGTCCGGCCTCCCGCACCTTGACGTAAGTGGCGTCGATCCACAGGTAAGGCCAGTCGCCTTCCAGAGGCCGATCAAGGAAGGCGTGGACGCGTTCATCGATCTCGCCGGCCAGCCGTGACACCTGGCTCTTGGAAATGCCGGTCATGCCCATGGCCTTGACCAGCTCGTCCACCGAACGCGTTGAAACGCCTTGGATATAGGCTTCCTGGATCACCGCCGCCATGGCCTTCTCGGCAGTACGGCGAGGCTCAAGAAAGCCGGGGAAATAGCTGCCCTGACGCAGTTTCGGGATCTTGAGATCGACATCGCCGGCGCGGGTTTGCCAGAGGCGGTCACGGTAGCCGTTGCGGCTGTTTATCCGGTCAGCGCTTTTAACGTCGAAGCCGGCGCCGCACAGGCTTTCGACATCGAACTCCATCATGCGCTGGGCAACGAACTGGATCATTTGCTTGAGCAGATCAGCGTCTGCCCCTTTCTCAACCAACTCGGTCAGTGCGATAGTGGGCTTGGTCATCGTGGTTTCTCTGGTGAAGGTTAAGTCCGCAAACTCAACGTTAGCCAAGAACCACGATGACCATCCTCTTTCGCCCGCAGGGCGCCTTCGGCTGGTTCAGTTACACCACTTCTCGGGACACGATCGAATCTGGATGCAGCTGATGCGATGGCGAGAATTCCTACGGTGATGATGTGGGATGACCACGACATCTTCGACGGTTGGGGGTCATACAGCCCAGCCATGCAGCACTGTGAGTTGTTCCAGGTGTTGATGCGCCATGCGCGTAGGGCGTTCTGGGTATTTCAGTTGCAGCATGCGCTTGATGATTTGCCGCCGCAGCAATTGCTCCAGCGTGCGAACGTTTCCCAGCAGGATCCACAGTATGAGCCGGTGCAATGGCGCGCACGATTAGAAGGGGATCGATTGGCCTTGCCACTCCTGGATGGCCAGCCGGGCTTCAGTTTCGGCTATCACATGGGGCCGGTATCGCTGTTTGTGGCTGATTTGCGTACCGAGCGTTCACGTACCCAGGTGATGGGGGCCGATACCTGGATCGCCATGCAGGCTTGGCTCGGCACACTGCGTGACGGCACGCCCGCACATCCCGGAAGCAAATGTCAGCACTTGATCTTCATGTCCTCGGTTCCGGTCGCGCACCCCAAATTGTCACTGGCTGAAGGATTACTCGATACGTTTGGGCAGGATCATGTACTCGACAGTAATGCTGATGACCTCAAGGATCATTGGTCGCATGGGGATCACGAGGGGGAGCGCAAGCGGCTCCTGGAATCGCTGACCCGTATTGCTGAGCAGAGAATGCTGCGGGTATCCATTGCTTCCGGAGACGTGCATGTGGCGGCGTGGGGCAGTTGCTATCGTCGGGATATTCCGCCGACGTCGAACTGGGCGCAGATTCAGCAATTTACTTCGTCAGGTGTGGTGCATCCGTCGTTGCTTGGAGTGGCCGAACGGCTTTTTCTGCAGTTGCTGAACCATACCGCCAGCAAGGTCCAATCCATCGATGTGCAGCACTGTGTCGAGATGATGTTGTTCCCGGGTTTTAATCGGTATGTGATGCCGGCTCGGAACTGGTTGGCATTTGAGTTGGACATGGGGGGCGAGACGGAATGCAAGCTGTGGGCGACTTGGCGTTGTGAAACTGAGGCAGGTTTTTCCAACCATCTGCAGGCGGTATATCCAGCTCAGAAATAGTGGATCTAGGATAGGGCTTTCAGGGGGCATGATGTGAAAGGCAACATAGAAGTTGTATGTGATGGCTGTGTGGGGGATATCTTTCTTCGGCAGCGTATTTGTGATAGGTGCGATATGGCCAAGTGTTCGGTCTGTGAGCATGTGCGGCCTTGCATATCCATTGAGACCTTTGCCGACACCGGCGAGGCCCAGTAAGCGGATGGCATTTCCAGGTTCGGCCAGGATTTTATGAATGGTGTCAATGAGCTCCAAGGTGGAAAGCCGCCTTCCCTGGTGATCTTTGTGCAGTGCGTCCTGATCGTCGCAGACATAAGCCATAGCGCTTTCCTGTCTGGGCCAGGACCCCATAGCACAGTCTCTCCAGCCCGTGATAGGCCTGCCGACTCTGTTTCGCACCCAAAGCGCCATTCCCGGATGATTGTTCACCCAGTTCGCCACATGGTCGCGGTCGTAAAAATCAAGATGTAGCTTGTCGGCGTGCGCGCAGTCTTCAAGGGCTTCGGACATCTTCGCGTGGCGTTTGCGTAACTTCGACTCGGTGGTCGAATCCTTACCACTGAGGATGATGTATGCACCCCCTTCAGCGAGAACACGCTGAACAGTGCGTTGCGACGTATGGGCTTTGCTGACCGACTGACCGGGCATGGCGTGAGGGCGACAATCTCAACGGCACTGAACGAGATCGGTTACCCGAAAATCTGGATCGACACGCAGCTTTCACATGCTGATCCTGACAAGGTGAGTTCGGCGTATAACCATGCGGAGTACATCGAGCAACGCCGTACGATGATGCAGGATTGGGCCAATTGATTAGATGTCTGGATGCAAGGGCATGCCAGAGCGGCGAGCTCATCACTGACCATTAGGTGGGAGGGGGCGTCCCAGATTTCGGTGGGGCAGATAAGCTTACCACCAGCGCCAGCGCATCAGTTGACGGTTGGTGGAAAGGTTGCGTCTGATGTCGACAGAAAATGTGTCGCGGATGTAGCCTGGTCGGTTGCGCCTCAGGGTGACTGGCAGCTTTCTGATATTCAGAGAGAGATCGCAAATGCTGGAGATCTTCGAAGCCCCGACCAACTTGCCGCTGCTTTCATTTGCGCGGTTAGCCGGTAAATCTCGCGATCAAGTCAACCGCGACATCAAGGCGCACCGCCTGTTGTCACTGAGCTTGGGCAATCGAGGTCAACGTATTCCTGACTGGCAGCTGGATCCACTGAAGCACAAACTAGTTCTAGAAGTCTTCAGGCTGTTACCTCAGCTTGGTGCTTGGGAGGCCTATCGCCTTCTTAGTGAGCCAAGCGATCTGCTGAAAGGGTGCACACCGGTAGATGCTTTGCATCCAGGGAATCTTGAGAGCATCGCGAACTTGTTAGCCGGAGGGAAGAGAACAGCGTAGCTTGCATGTTCTCGATCTCGCCCTGCAAGGGGTGCAGGGATCGAGTGTTCGAATCATTCCGTCCCGACCAAAAAAACTCCAAAGAATCCAGTCCCTTAGCGGTGACTGGATTCTTATGAGCATTCAAAATTTAGGTGCTTCGAAAAATACCCCTGGTTATGCCCCTACCTGAAAAAGCTTGGTTCAATCAGACGGGGAGCTGTAGCCTCACTTAGGGATTCTCCGATTAAGTCAGCCCAGGTCGTCTGACCTGTGCTGAAATACCCTTCCGTCCAACTGGGCGCTGATGGTTGGCGTGCGGTAGTCTTTACACTAAATGCGCAACTTCACGGCTGTAAGGTTAGATCGGTATTCCTGGCTGCGGAAATATCTAGTCGATCGATAACTGCGTCGAGGGGGCGCAAGCTTGCGCTGATCGGTCCAGCCTTGGAAGTTTTCCGCGCCCGGCCTATGCTACTGGCATTTTGACAGCCTGGCGGGGCCAGGCAGCGACAGGGAGTTCTGATGGCTATCATCGTCCGCGTTCTCAAAGCGAGGTATGGAGACTGCATTCTCGTCAGCCATGAGGGGCCTGACGGGGTGTTCAATCTGCTGATAGATGGCGGCACGTCTACGACCTTCAGGCATGGGCCACGGCAGCGTTACGCCGGAGCGCTGTGCGATTCCCTTGATGACCTGAAAGCCAAAGGGCAGCGCATCGATCTCGCCATTCTCACCCACATTGATGACGATCATATCAATGGGCTCATCAAAGCATTTGAGAAGCCAGGTTATCTAGGTGATATGGTCAAATCCATCTGGTTTAACTCTTCGCGATTAATTACACGCCATTTTGATGTGCCCGAAATACCCGAGAATAACATCGAGCTGCTTGATGACGATCCACAAACAACAGTCAAGCAAGGGAAAGATCTTGAAGAATTGCTTGATAAGATGGGCTGTGCTCGGGCTCCCCTTATTATGGAAGGGCAGACACATCAAGCGGGCCCCTTCATACTCAAGGTGTTATCGCCTGGCAGGAAACAGCTTGCAAAGCTGTTGCATGTATGGCCCCCGGAAATGGACTCCGGAAAGACTTCGGCGCACGACACTGACTATCATTTAACGCTTCAAGATATTTGGTCAGACGACAAATTTCAGTCTGATACCTCTGTTTACAACGGCAGCTCTATAGCATTCATACTTGAAGCTGATGGCCGGCGCATGCTTTTTCTGGGCGACGCACACGATGGCGTAGTGTGCGAAAGCTTACGGGCTAGTGACTACAGCGAAACCAACAAGCTTCAACTGGATCTCGTTAAGTTGTCGCATCATGGAAGTCAGTACAATACCAGTAGTGATTTGTTGGGGCTGCTGGATTCGCCGATTTATATTGTGTCCACTGATGGGTCTAGGCATGGTCTTCCTAATAAAAGGACGGTGGCCAGAATTATTAAGTATACGCAGAGTAAAGTGTGTTTTAATTATCATCATGTGATTGCTCCCCTGCTGCTGGCTCATGAGGTTGAGGGATACTCTTCTCGTCTAGAAGTGCTCGAAGATGAAATTAGATACTAATAAGACAGTTTCGGAAATTATGCAGTCATACTGCGTAATGGTTAATAGCGGAAGCGGTGTTTTGGTGAATGCCATGACGCTGGAGTTTTCCTACGTGCTTACGGCCAGACACGCCGTGTTTGAGGAGCCCGCCAAAAACGTGGTGGTCGACCATAATCAGAACCCCATTGAAGTGCTGGGTGTCATGGTTTTTCCCAAGGTGGGTCAGCAGGAACCCTTAGATTGTGCAATATTAAAAATCGCGCATCAGGCGGGCCTGTCTCAAAAATCTTGGAATGCTGCTAACTTGCCTCCAATGGCCAATCTTACTTTTGTGGGCCTTCCAAACGCGGAAAGGGTGAGTGCAACACCAATCAAGCATCGGACTGGTCAGGCCGCCAGCGTGGTCAATGACCTTATAACCCTGGAATTGGCGGGTATTCCGAGTAAGGACGTCATTCAGGGGATGTCTGGCGGTGGTGTTTACCACATTGATAACGATTATCCGTTTCTGGTGGGTGTGGAATTCGAAATGGAGGCCACTTGCCTGGACCATCAGTATGGTCGCGTTGATTGTCACGGCCTCGCTCGATACAACCAACTCCTCACCCTTCATTCAAGTGCGCCAATGGTTCCTCCACACCTTGAATGCTTTTCGAGGGTACGGGATCGGATTTTCGCGTTTAATGTGTATGATCCAATTAATGTTCAGAATTTGAAATCAGCATTGCTTGGTTTCGCAGATTTATTAATTGAGAGCGGAATGCCGCCGCCTTACGAAATCATGAAGCGCTATGATGTGCAGTTGCTGCTAGGGAAGGTCTGAAAAAGACTTCCCGAATCTGGTGAAATACGCCGATCCCGCCAGCCGAGTTTTTCCATGAAGCAGATGACCTTCGCCGACGCCGAGTACGCCGGCAAGCGCAAGCAGACCCGTAAGGAATTGTTCCTGATCGAGATGGATCAGGTGGTGCCGTGGAAGGGATTGATTGCCCTGATCGAGCCACACTACCCAAAGGGTGAAGGTGGTCGTCCAGCCTATCCGCTGATGGCCATGTTACGTATCCATCTGATGCAGAACTGGTTCGGCTACAGCGACCCGGCCATGGAAGAAGCGCTCTACGAGACGACCATCCTGCGTCAGTTCGCCGGGCTGAGCCTGGAGCGCATTCCCGACGAAACCACCATCCTCAACTTCCGTCGTTTGCTGGAGAAACATGAGCTGGCAGCCGGCATCCTCGGCGTAATCAATGGCTACCTGGGGGATCGCGGCCTGTCGCTGCGCCAGGGCACTATCGTCGATGCCACACTGATCCACGCACCCAGCTCGACCAAGAACCAGGACGGCAAGCGCGACCCGGAAATGCACCAGAGCAAGAAAGGGAACCAGTATTACTTTGGCATGAAGGCGCACATCGGCGTGGATGATGAGTCGGGGCTGGTACACAGCGTGGTAGGCACGGCAGCCAACGTGGCGGATATCACCCAGGTCGACAAACTGCTGCACGGTAACGAGAACGTCGTCTGCGCCGATGCCGGCTACACCGGCGTCGAAAAGCGCCCCGAACATGCGGGCCGCGAAGTGATCTGGCAGGTCGCAGCACGCCGCAGCACCTACAAGAAGCTCGATAAACGCAGCGCCCTGTACAAAGCCAAGCGCAAGATCGAGAAGGCCAAGGCACAAGTGCGAGCGAAGGTCGAGCACCCGTTTCGAGTGATCAAGCGCCAGTTCGGTTACGTGAAGGTGCGCTTCCGTGGCCTGGCCAAGAACACCGCTCAGCTGGTGACGCTGTTCGCGCTGTCGAACCTATGGATGGCGCGCCGACATTTGCTGACTACCGCAGGACAGGTGCACCTGTAATGCGGAAAATGGCTGCTGCGAGGTGCTCGCGGCGGCCAAAAACGGAGAACTGAGCGGGTTACCTGGTCGATTTTGATCGACGGCCCGCTTTCAAAAGCAGCAAGGGCTGAAGTCGACCGGAAATACAGGGTTACTTCAGACCTTCCCTAGATATGGGGGAGTCCAGCGTGCTGGAAGCTCGGGAGTTATGGATTGCATATTTAGAGTTTGTTGTGATCTCTGCCCTCATGGACGGTACTGGAAGTGCAAATAACGGCTACATCAGCGGTATCGATAAGAAGCGCCGTCTCCTGTACACCAGCGATGGTACTAATTGGCTTCGCCGGTTGGACGAGATTCTCAAGATTGCACGAAAATTTCTCGACAAAGACGGTACTCTCGTGGTCGCCTCGCCTGATGCTGCTGCGAAACCTTTTCCCAAAGATGCCATGCTTGAGAGGGTAATTAGCAATATAGCAATCATCCCTGGCCAACCATTTTCTATTGATGAAATTGAGAGTGAAATCTACACCAGTTATAAATTGACTCACTTGGAAGGTTTGCGCAACAGCTGCGTCATCGAGAAAGAGGAAGACTATCGCACCTTGGCACCAGGCCGGGATCAACTGCTTGAGCTCAGGAAGAATTTGAATGAAATTATTAATTAGAGATCACGATTTTAAGTTTCTCATCGCTGAGTTCGATGGCATGGCGTTTCACATGTTTCGCTCTGATGATTCGCTATCCTATATTTCGTGTATTGCCTGCCTGTGTCATGAGTCGTCAGATGTCGTAAAAAACTGGCGCGTAATCCAAAACCTGGTTTCGGTTCACCACCAGCCAGCTGGGAACCTTGCTGCCTGGAACATCTATATCGCTTTTGTGACGATTGGCACTGTGCCGCTTTGGGATAAATACCAGATCGAGAATAATAAGTATGCTGCTAGGAAACTCATAATTGATGGGTTATCCAAATGGCCCGCCCTTGAGCAATTGACTGATATTTTGGAAGAACACCTCTTAGGGGCAGACTTAACGCTGGATCCTCGTGTTACGGAAACCCGAGAGCCGTTGCTGTCACTGGAGAAATTCGTGCGTGGCGCGCCGCTGGATCAAAAGACAGATTCCAAGGAAAAGCGCGCGTCAATGATTAACGAAATCATAGAATCTCTGAATAAAAATGAAAATCAAAAAAGTTGAAATCGAAGCGTTTCGTGCTTACAAGATGAAATCAGAAGGTACATTCGATTTTACGACTGCTGATGATCGACCTTCTAACTTTGTGGCGATATTTGCTCCTAATGGGTTTGGTAAAAGCTCATTTTATGATGCTGTCGAATGGGCGGTTACGAACCATTTGGAGCGTTTTAATGGCGACTACAATAGAGCCAGTTATGAAGGCGCCGCCCGTGCAACCAAGGATGCGGGCAGGGGGCAGGAGATCCTTCGAAATAAATTCGTCTATGACGAGGACGTTAAAACTCGGGTAGTCGTTTCAACGACGCTCACTACTCCATTTATACGAGAATTGGGAAAAATACGCACCAATGGGCGCGACTTGCGCTTTGGGGAAAGAGGTCGCGAAAATGACTATTTCCGGCGTGTCATCCTGGGTCAGGATGAGATTGACAGGTTCCTTCGAGAGGCGAAGCCGCAAGAACGCTATACGAAGTTTATGGACAGTTTTGGTGGGGAGACTGAGAAGGTACGCAAGGAACTAACGATACTTATCCACGATAACCAGGCTGCACTTCAGGGTTTGGATGTGCAGCGTGAAGCTATTATTGCGGAGCTTAATCGGCCTATCGACCTCTCCATCTTTGATAGTTTCAATGCGGTGGCAACGCAACTCAATGCTGCGGGTGAAAACATCCTACTGGCGGACGAGCATTTTTCCGCTCAGACTGAGCATGCACTGAATGCAAGCCTTGTATTCCGACAGCATGAGTTGAGCGTAGAGAGGGAAGCTAATGTTCGGTCGGTTGACGCTCTTGCAGACAGACTTATAAAGCTTCCTGAGATTGAACTCCACAGCCAATTCATCACCGATCAGAAGGAAATCTCTGGCAGGCTTGATCAGGGTGTAAAAGATGCTGATCGCTATGAAGAGCTTCTGAGTGCACATGAAAAAAGTTTAAGCGATGTCCAAGTCTCAAATCAGCGTTCGGCAGATATTGCTGGTGTGATCAATCATTCCGTTGGGTTCTTTCAGTTTGAAACACGCCTTAATGATATCGCTCAACGCCAGATAATACTGGGAGAGATACGTTCAGGTCACGGCGCAGAGTTGTCGGGGCTAGCCAAATCCTTAGGCGATATTAACCAGGAACTCAATGCGGCCGATGATCGCGTTGCCTTTCTAAGGAACTCTATTGATAATGCTGGGCCAATATACGCTGAGCTAAAATCCAATCGTGCTCGCATCGAGGTTATCGCTCAGCAATTGGCTGAGAAAGAAATTGCGGCTCGCCTGGATTCAGCAAAATTTGAAGGCCTTCAATTTAATCTGAAACAGATATCCGATTTCGAACTTACTGCAAGCTTTATCTTATCTACAGATGAAGGTGCAAAATATCTAAGTCAGGATAGGATTGAGCGCTTGACCAAGTGTTTTGGTGAGCTGAATTCCATTGATCTTCATGATAAGACTGTGCACGCAACTCAGTCAGCCTTGGCTGACCAGATGGGCGTGCACGAACGTTTGATTTCGACCGGCCTGGACTACCTTAGCGCATGGCCATCCCATATTTGCCCGCTGTGCAGCGCACCTCATGAAGATGCGGAAAAACTCAGAGAGAAAGTTAAATCGCAGACGTTGCTGTCGCGGCTGAGTCAGGAAAACGCCGAGCTGCTCGCTCGGTCCGAAACACGTCGTAAGCAGCTGCTGGATGAAGTGAAATCTATCACGCAAGTAGCGGAAGAGGCACATGGACAGCATTTGGCTGATCTTCGGGGAAAAATTAAGCAGTTGGGTGCAAGGCTGGAGCTAATTGAACGAGAAAAGTCTGATCTGGAGGTGGAAAAGCGTGCTTTAGAAGACAGAATCAACACTCTTGATAAAACTGTGTGGAGTCTCGATCAGGATGAGCTTGTCACCCGTGCCCATGGAGAGATCGCTCAGCTTACTCTCAAACGCTCCGGATTTGTGAGTCGTCAGACTGAGTTGTCTGACGAAATTGCACAGCTCACTCGCAAAATTTCACATATTGAGGCCGATTTGCAGGCTCTAAAAACGGAAGCCGATACCCTCAAGTCGCAAGCATCGTACCTGTTGGTCTCTGAGTATTTGGTCAATAATGGTGTGAATTCGGCCCAGTTGGCTGAACACTGCCAGTCCGAGAAGAATAAAGTTGAAGCACAACTTGCTAGCGCCAAGGCCACAGTTAATGAGCTGGCGGCTCAGTGTACTGCACTCCAGCAGAAGATGGTATCCGATGGCACATGGTTAAATTTTGCTCAACTTCGATCTCAAAAGGATGGGCTTGATCTGGAATTGGCTCGCGCTCAGTCCGCTATTAACGCTTTCTATGAAAGTCTTGCTACTTTCATTGTTGTTCGCTTAGAGGACAGTTTAGACCAGGTCAAAGCATTGATCAGTAACGAACTGCAAATCCGTCGCGTGCGCACCGAGCAACTTGAAGCCGCGGAAAACAGTTTCAAGTTGCTGTTGGAGCTGATGGCTTCCTTCAAGCCTTATCTCAAGAGATTATCCCTTCAAGGTGAGTTGGCTGACTTGGAAGTGGAACTGGATCAGCGTAACCAGGTGGACGCGCTCCTGAGCGCGGAACGAGCTTCTGTGATCGAACAGCTGAAGACATTGATTAATAATTTCTTCTACGAAGATCTTATCAATGTTATTTACAGAAAAATTGACCCGCATCCGTCTTTTAAAAAGGTAGAGTTCAAGCCGGATTTTGACTCTGCTAACCCCGGATTGAATATTGTAGTGAGTGACGAAGAAGGGATTTTGATTTCGCCAATCCTGTACTTCAGCGCTGCTCAATCCAACATCCTCAGTCTCAGTGTTTTCCTGGCCAGCGCTCTTCACGCCAAGGATGATCAGGGAAGGCCGATCGATGTAGTGATGATTGATGACCCTATTCAGTCCATGGATTCCATTAATATTCTCTCGACCATCGATCTATTGCGAAGTATCTGCCTCCAGTTTGATAAACAAGTTATTATTTCTACACACGACGAAAATTTCTTTGGCCTTCTTCAGCGCAAAATCCCAGCTGAGATTTTTGGAGCAAAGTTCCTGCAATTGGAGAAGTTTGGAGTGGTAGTGCCGGTCGAGCCATTCCTCAATTAGCGCGTGTTTACGGAAGGGGTGAGGCCCCTTCCGTGAGGAGATGCCATCCTCTGACTTGGCCAGCAGGTAGGCGCGAAGCTTGTCGGTGGCAGTCTTGCTGACTGGCCCTAAGTGTTCTCCAGCCAACATCGTGGGGCTCGTTCAGCTTGAATTCGTTCTTATACTCATGGTGCGGAACTGTCAGCAAGTGATGCTGCAGCGCTAGTTTAGGTGCATGAGGTGCTTGGTCGGGTTGGCACCGATGCTCTGTGCCGTGGACGCCCGGTCAGCTGCAGCACCAACTCTCCGAAGTTCCCGGCGTACTCGTAGCAGACAGATCAGTCCAGCTGCTACACCAAACAGGTTGTTTTTCTGGTCGGAGTGGTAGCGGATACGACATGGCTGGTTCAAAGCGCCGTGTCAACACCTGTCGCGCTAATGCGTACGAGATCAAGCAGTCACACACCTAAATGTGGTTTTAGGCATTTTTCTACTGTTTATTTGAACAGTATTTTGAGAAAGTGGTGATGGATTGGTTTGCGTCGTCTCAATCGATCTGCGACGTTTCGAATGTGCAATGACGTAGGGCCGTATGCAGGTAGGCAAAGGACTTTGGCATGATGATACGAAAACTAGGGTTTCCGGACGGTCCATTGGAGAAGATTGTTGTGGAAACCAGCAGCTACCAAGCGTTTCGCGCCAATGTTCTGGAGTTCGCAAACAGGGATCGGAAATCAGCTGCCAGCTGGTGTGATCACGAAGATGGGGGCCCCGCTGGCTACTGGTGGAGCCGGGAGCAAGTTCGTCAGGGGCGAGAGTGGGTCTGTGAAAATCTGCCAACCTTGCTGGCGCAAGTCCCGGAAAGTGAGCGGCATATCCGTCGGCTGTTGGGTGTCCCCGAGGTGATTCCACTGGTTGTGGAGCGCTGGCCGCTATGGCGTTGTGGTGTGCAGTTCTTCATGCCTATGTATTTCGCCTGGCGATACGTACGCGGTGCACTACTCGAAGTGAAGACCTACGAGGGTAGGGCCTATTTGTTCAAGTGCTCCTTTAAACGCGTACTAGCCTGTCGCCTGGAGTTCTACTCACCAGCTATCGACTGGGCGCTGCGGCATTTCGAGACTCCTTCATGGCAAGAAGCCAGTGAGCTGTCGCGGCAGGATCCGGGGTGGGTCAAAGCGACCTGTCGCCTCGGATTGCGCAAGATGGCACAGGTAATTCCTTATGCCCAATATGGTCATGGCCAAGTCGATGGGGCGTTTGCCGACCTCCTTGTGCAGATGAAGGTCATCACGACAGTCGACGAATTGCAATGGCTCGACTATCGCGAACCGTACGACTACAACCGCTCGGAGCGTCATTCGCCAACTTGGCGGAAGGTTCGGAAAATGGTGATGCTGATGGTTCACCACGGCATTGCCCGGCGATCTATTGCAGAGCTTTTTAGATATTCGCTGTCGTCATTCAACGTTGAGCGGCTGGAGGCTAACCTGGTTTGCATACAAACCAGTGGTCTGCAGGAAACCACCGCGCTTTTTACTGCTGTTGGAGACTTGCTGTGGCGTACCAGGCCGGCCAACTGGGACTTCCTTCTGAATGTAGTTGGAGCAAACAGCTGCCATGACATCCAACGCTTCACCAAACTCTTGGAGGCCTCCGCACTGCCTTCGCGTGAAATGGCTGAGACGCTCATTGCACTGGGAGCTGGTATCGATGGCTTGGTACAGTGCCAGAAGTTGTTGATCGAAGCTGAGTCAAAAAACGTGGCAGCGTCCATCGCTGCCCTGCGGGTTTTGGCTAGTCCACCTCATGCGTTAACGATCGAAAATCTGGCCCTCTGCAGTGACTATTTGGCAGATCCCGAAAAGCTTTCTGAGTACCTTGCTGTCCTAGATAAGTACGGTTTTGGTTACGCTGCTGCAGTAGTCGCTTTCCAAACGTGTTACCGCAAGATGTACGTTCCAACCCTCGACAATTGGCTGGGGATCATAGGGACCCGAAGCGCAGGGGGGCAGTTGGAAAGTCTCGCGGAGTGGGTGCGTCGTAATAGCTCCGAGGGTAACGCAGATAGCTATCAGTATCTGATCCAAAGCATCCCGATGCCTGATTTCAAGCACCTCCAACAGGCTGAACCCCTTGTACGCTTCAGGCGCTCATTCCTAGAGTTTTTGGTGTTCCATAAAGGCTTGGTTACTATTCAGCAATTGCGCGACTGGTATTTCCCGGCACGCGGTGTTCAGGAGCTTGAGTGTTGTTCTGCTTTGGATGCAATCAACCTGCTTGTGTTGGACGACGCTTACACACGTAATAATTTCGCCTTCGTGACGAGCAATCAGGCCGCTATCTACGAGGCTGTGCGTGAGAGAGTCGACAGCCTCCTAGGGCCGCGACCTCGTCTTGGCGATGACACTGCACGGGATCAATATCATAAATCACACGAGGCTTTACGTTCGGCTGAGCGGGCAGCGCTGTTGCCCATCTTGCCTACCATTTTGACGCAGACTGGTGGACTTCTCCTGCAAAGCGTATTGCGATGCGCATGGCTACCGCCAGAGGTGATGCTGGCGCAACTCAATGCATTGACGCCTTTGATTGATGGCTTGCTTGCTGGACAGGGGCCCACTGGCCAGGTATTGAGCGAGCTTGAGACGGATGCTATAGGCATGTTCTACCGCACCTCGCCCGACACAGTTGCAAGAACTTGGCCCAGGGTGTTGGGGTATGAACATCATTTGGCTTCGCTAGTGCTGAGTAGCCACTATCCAATGGAGTGGACGCGCTCAATTCGTGAGCTGCGTGTACCGCTGGAGCGTAGCAGCCTGCTTGCATTGGCTCGTGCGAAGTTATTCTCGAAAAAGTTTTCTCGCTATGCTTCAGAGTCGACTTTCGACGCCTGTAAGTATCTACGGGCTAGACGCCTCGGAGAGAAGGCGCGTGACCCCTGGTCCTTGGCAGCACATCTGGGCGTCCTGTTCGCCGCTGCTGATCGTGTCCCGAGAAGTGGTGTAACTGAACCAGCCGAAGGCGCCCTGCGGGCGAAAGAGGATGGTCATCGTGGTTCTTGGCTAACGTTGAGTTTGCGGACTTAACCTTCACCAGAGAAACCACGATGACCAAGCCCACTATCGCACTGACCGAGTTGGTTGAGAAAGGGGCAGACGCTGATCTGCTCAAGCAAATGATCCAGTTCGTTGCCCAGCGCATGATGGAGTTCGATGTCGAAAGCCTGTGCGGCGCCGGCTTCGACGTTAAAAGCGCTGACCGGATAAACAGCCGCAACGGCTACCGTGACCGCCTCTGGCAAACCCGCGCCGGCGATGTCGATCTCAAGATCCCGAAACTGCGTCAGGGCAGCTATTTCCCCGGCTTTCTTGAGCCTCGCCGTACTGCCGAGAAGGCCATGGCGGCGGTGATCCAGGAAGCCTATATCCAAGGCGTTTCAACGCGTTCGGTGGACGAGCTGGTCAAGGCCATGGGCATGACCGGCATTTCCAAGAGCCAGGTGTCACGGCTGGCCGGCGAGATCGATGAACGCGTCCACGCCTTCCTTGATCGGCCTCTGGAAGGCGACTGGCCTTACCTGTGGATCGACGCCACTTACGTCAAGGTGCGGGAGGCCGGACGCATCGTCTCGGTCGCCGTAATAATCGCCGTGGCCGTGAACACTGATGGAGGCCGCGAAGTCCTGGGTATGCGGGTTGGACCGTCGGAGGCCGAGCCGTTCTGGACGGACTTCCTGCGAAGCCTGATGCGGCGCGGCCTGCGTGGCGTGAAGTTGGTCATCTCTGATGCCCACGAAGGTCTGAAGGCTGCGGTTTCCAAGGTCTTCAATGCGACCTGGCAGCGCTGCCGCGTGCATTTCATGCGCAACGCCATGGCCCATGTCGGCAAGGGCCAGCGCACCATGGTAGCGGCGCTTCTGCGCACGGTTTTCGCCCAGGATAGCCGCGCTGAATGTCATCAGCAGTGGCGCCTGGTGGCTGACCAACTGCGCGAAAAGTACCCCAAGATCGCGACACTCATGGACGGCTGCGAGGACGAAGTGCTGGCGCACATGGCGTTTCCCAAAGCGCATCGACAGCAACTGCACAGCACCAACCCACTGGAGCGGCTCAACGCAGAGATCAAGCGCCGCACCGACGTCGTGGGCATCTTCCCCAACGATCCTGCGATCACAAGGCTGGTAGGGGCGATGCTGCTGGAGCAGAACGACGAATGGTGCCTGCAACGGCGATATATGCAGTTGGAGGCCTTTGAAGCAGTCAGCGATAATCCACAGGCCAAGCTGTCGGCCGTGATCAACTAAACGGCAAACTCAGTGGCCAGAGCCATGATGAGTTACACCACTTCCTGGGACACGATCCCGCTGCTGATGGAGATTCGATCTTTGATCATTGGATAACGCACGAGCTGGACGGTATGTCACAAGTTGTGGAGGAGGGCGCCGACGTAGCGCTGCGCCTAGAACAACTTGACCAAATCTTCAGCACGACGTTGCCAGACGCCCTCAAGGGGCATGCCGAAACATTTGCCCGTCGTTTCAGCGAGGCAGATGCGGCATTTCTGGCGGGTCGTCTGGTGGGTGAAAAGGCGAAATTTCAAGGTGCCACTGGACGGGAACGGTTACTTGAGGCCCTGCATAAGACGCAGGTAAGCGTGCTTGAGACTTGCGTACGTTGGGTGCACCGGGAACGGCGCAAGTTTGTCAAGATCAAGCAAGGCCAAAACGCGACGAAGCTGAATGCGATACTGTCGAAGCACCCGGCTGTGTATTTTGCCAAACACGCTGCCAATCTGTGTACGCGAGAAAATGTGTCTATGTGGTACGAGAAACGTTGCGCACATTTGGTTGTGCTTGATCCCGCTCAAAGGCGTTTGGCAGGGATGGCATTGGTTTATTTCGAACCCATTGTTGCTTTGGATAGTAGTCGCGATGCGCTAATCATTCGTGCGATTAACCCGATGGACGATATGTTGGCGACTCATTCGATCTCTTCGATCGTGGATGCAGTCATGGATGTTGTTATCGCAATCGCCAAATCCAACGATCTTGCCGCCGTGGCTATCCCATGGCACAACGGGTGCCATCTACTTTCAAACCAGAGCCGCATCGAGAAAGATTTGGAAAAACGTTTTATCAATCGCGCTGTTCCGTATTGGGCGCCACGCTCTAGCAGTGCTCACGAAAAGGACCCGAGCGAGTGGCGTGCCCGCCCTCGGGGTGTCAGCGCCAAGTTCTATGCCTATGCTCACGGAGATGAGGAGGTGACGAAACTTTTCGCTATCTGGAGTAATGGTGTAGGGGAGCGCATGGTAGAGGAGGAGTACGCGTGCTTAGAGGAGTGATAACCGAATTAAATTGACCCTGCCGGGCGGAGCTATACAGGTCTCTATCACGTAAAGTAGGGGATTTACTGCTTGCACAAGTGGGCGCGAAACTGAGTGTTTCTGGGGCGCTGCGGTTGGCGCATCATACTGCTTCTGGGCTCTGTATAAAATCTGAGAAACCTAACGGTCGGCCTCTGACCGCGGAGAGTTTAAGTCTACCGCCAAAGTTAGAGGCGTCTGAGAAAGAGCTGATGAGTGGCTCCACGAAGGCAGCCGAGCTGCAAAAGGCTAGGGCTGCGAAACGAGTCGGATGAGTCTGGTTACTTGTATACGATCTCTGGTATCAGCAGCCAGTTACTATGTATAATCTAAGAGCACAATGTGAGAAAAGGATTGTCGGTGAGCGGTTCAATAAAAATACAGGTGGCGTCGCGAAGAAGATAGCCATTGAGGGAGCTGGTTTTACGCGGGCCTTTGACTTTGCAAGTCCATATGTTTTGGCCGTTGGGTCGTTTCAGATGGACACCCAGGTTTTCAAAATGGCGTTGGGTGCGCCGCCAACCCTCGATCTTGTCGTTTCCATCAAAAGGTACTGGGTACTCCGCAGCGTAGCGTTGGAAAATGCCCGGCGTGACCAGGAAAAAAGTGCCGTCCACGGTGTGGACCTTGGCTTTGCTGTCGTTGACCACTAAGCGATGAGTATGGATTCCCTCGCGTAGCCACTCGAGAAAGGCGAGCCCTGCGGCATTCTGGTGTGGAGCAGCGGCGGATTGCAGGCTTACTGTGCTTGATGCAGTTTCGACCTCGTGTGGCACTTGCAACATGTCCATCAAATCGTCGAGGTAGTCGAAATCCTGATTCACTTGCTCGGAGGCGTGCAGTTTTTCTTCCAGAGCCGCTTGCGGCCGATCTGGGGCTGACTCGCTGGTTTCATCAGTCGGCAGGGAATCGTTCATCATCGGCTCAACCGTGCCACTGAAGCAGTCTGGCCGAGGTTCATTGGCCCAAATCAGGCCCGGCCGCAGGCGAAGAAAGGTAAAACGATGCTGCCAGTCCCCGTCTGTGACGGCGGCGCTCCACACCGCTTTCCCTTCACCTGTCGCATCCACCAATCCATGTGATTGCAGCTCATCGAATAAGGCGATATTGGAGGAGGGGATACCATCCACGGATTGAGCCAGCAGGTAGGCACGCAGTTTGTCTGTCGCAGTTTTGCTGACCAACCACAGGTGCTCCTCGGTGAGCCAGCCGGCCGCGCCGGGATGGTTGAGCTTGAATTCGTTCTTGATCAGGTGGCGCAGCCCAGTCAACAGGTGATGCTGCAGCGAGTGTTTGGGTGCCTGCAAGGCTTTAGCAGGATTAGCCCCGATGTTCTGTGCCGTGGACACCCGGTCGGCTTGCAGCACCAGCTCCCCGAGGGTGCCGGCGAGCTCGTAGTGGTCGGCCAGCAAGGACAGCAATTGCCCCAACAAGGCAGGGTAGCTGCTGAGCCAGTCGAGCAACGCGGGCGTCAAGATCTGCGTATACAGCAGCCCGGCGGCGGCGCTGTGTAGCTGGTAATTCCGGTCGGGGTGGTAGCGGAAGCGGTAAGGCTGGTTCAGGGGGCCGTGCCAGGGGTGCCAGCGTTCACCATTCTGGTACTCGACCTGGAGATCGACGGCAATTTTACCAATGTCATGGAGCAGGGCGCCGTAGGCGATGGCGGCGCTCCAGGCATCAGCCTGCGCGGCTTGGTCTTCGGGTGCCGCGCCGCTGGGGAGTAAGTAGGACTGGCGTAACTTCAGGCTGCACGCCACCAGCTCCAAGCCGTGGTCGAGCATGCCACCTGGATAGGCATGGTGATGGGTCTCACTGGCCGGTAGTTGCTGCACATAGGTGGCGTAGCGACGGATCGGTTCGAGGTAGAGTTGTTCGAACTGTAGCGGGGAGAGGGCCGTGTATTGCCAGATGCGCTCGAGCAGCCTTTTTCGGTGGCTGGCAGCGAGCAGTGATTCCGCCGACAGTGGCTGATGAAAGCCCTCGGCGGCGGGGATGATCTCTTCGGGAGGGCCTTTTTGCGGTTTGAACCACCAGCGTTTCATCGCAGTACCTGCCTTGCGTTCAAAAGGTCCTTTTGCCTTTTAGGATAAGCCTCTTACCCTTGCGCCCCCTTCCATTGATGCCATTACCCTTTACCGCCTTGGCCTCTTTCGCGAGTGCGATAATCCGAAGTCTGGCGCGTCGGGTTAGCCGGCCGATCGGCATAGCCGACCTTTTCGAGTGGGGGTAGACTGCCCGGCATCATGTTTCTGACCTGGGGCGCTGATGACGCTGAGTGATGCGGTATTGATCGTGCTGCTGGCGGACCGAATTCATGGCACAGATGCTGCCATACGGTCTGCCGCCAAGCGCTGTGCGAAAAAGTTGCCGCGTAGCCAGCGCGACATCTTGTTCAAGATTGGCAACAGCGCGGCGCCTCGCGAAGTGGTGGCCCATCTCTGTCAGAACTTGGCTGACTGATCTGTCATAGAGTTTTGCAATTAATGAGCATGAAATGACTCTTAGATTGGGAATTAATACTCGGATATTGAGTGTGTCTCAGTTAGTATTCCTTCACGTGTCTCATGCCTAGGGAAAATTTCTCATGTCCAAACTTGCCGAATTCAAAGCACTGGAAGCTCAACTGGCCGCGCAACTTCAACAGCTGGATGCGATGAAAAACGATTCCGGCCTGAAGCAGGAAATCGAGTTTGAGCAGAAGCTCAGGGCGTTGCTGGAAGAATACGGCATGAGCCTGCGCCAAGTGATCAGCATCCTGGATCCGTCCAAGGGCGTGAGCGTGAGTGCCGTAAGCGCGTCGAGCGGTGCTCAGCGCAAGCCGCGCGAGGTCAAGCGCTACAAGAACCCGCACAGCGGCGAGGTCGTGGAAACCAAGGGTGGCAATCACAAGATCCTCAAGCAGTGGAAGCAGGAACACGGGTCGCAAACCGTCGAGAGCTGGCTGGAGTAATCGACTCCGCGTTAGCGGTCGATGCCGGCCCTGCAGAAAAAACAAAGGCCCCAAATCGGGGCCTTTTAGCTGGTTGAGGGAAATCACGCCGTGAGTCGCTCCGTCGCTTCAGTGGCGTGATGGGACTGCAGTGCCAGTAAGTACTCCGAGGCCTCACGGGCCTGGCCACTGGCGCGGAAGATCGCGCGCTTGTCCTCCTTGAGGATCTTCAGCCAGGAGGCCAGGTACTCCTCGTGGCGCAATTCTCCCTGGGTGGCGGTCAGTGCGCAGAGAAACGCTGCGCCCATTTCCGCGATCAGTTCCTCGAAGGCATAGGCTGCGGAACCGAACGCGTGCCCGCCGGTAATGCCATCGCGATTCAGCCGTGATCGATGACCCGACCAGTGAGTCAGCTCGTGCAGAGCCGTCGCGTAGTAGCTGCCGACGTCCTCGAATTGAGCCTTGGTGGGCAGTTGGATGCGATCGCGCAGCGGCTGATAGAACGCGCTATCGCCGTAGCAATGCTCGATCTGCGCGCCGCTGGCTAGCAGCAGCTGCTCGGCCGGGGCATGGTCGATGAAGGCGGGCGGCTCGGTGAGCTCCGCAGGGGCTGGCTCCTCGTCAGGCAAGCCTTCGGTCTGTTCGATGTTGAACAGGCAGTGCGTGCGCAAGAGGGCGAACTGCACCATCTTGATATTGCCTTGGTCATCGCGAACGATCTGGCCGTCCTCGTCGTGCGCCTCCTTGCTCATTGGTTTGTACAGCACCGCGAGGGTGGATTGCTCGCCCTTGCGTACATGGCCACCCGCTTTGCGTGCCTGGTTGAAGGTCAGCCAGCGATCCTGGGTGAAACCTCGCAGGCGCGCCTCAGCCCACAGCAGTGGAATGTTGATGCCGGCGTAGGGCCGCCGGGTGATAGCGTTGATTGGAAAAGGGGAGTCAGCTTTTGAACCGGTGGTGGTCCAGGGTTTGATCCAGGGGATCACGCCTTGGCTCAAGGCGCTGACGATCTTGTTGGTGACATCCAGATAGACATCGGACATGGCGTTCTCCGGGCGTGTAGGGGGAACGCTGCCCAGCCGGGAAGGGTTCCCGGTGGGGTAGTCAGGCAGTAGCGGTGCTGCAGGGTCAGAGGGCGGCGACATCTACTACGATCTCGCCGGGTAGCCGGATAAGCAGAAAAGCCGGGCCGTTGCGTGGCGTGATGCGAGCCAGCTGAAGCTGCGGCAGGTGAGGAGGCACTGAAGTGCCGTTGCTCCGCGAAAGGTCGAGTTGCAGCTCGATGGGGCAGTGTGAGATACGCGAAGCCGAGGTCAGCACGCTGTTGAGCAGGTCAGCCAAGCGCAGGCCTGACTGTCTGATCGGCTCCTCGCCTGTGGCAGGTGCAATGAATTGCTGCCAAACGCCTGGGCTAAGTACCACAGCGTTGGAAAAGCGCTTCATCCTGGACATTGGGGCCTCCGCGTAGCTGATCCCGCGACACCTGCAGTGAGGTTCGTGCGTGGACCTGCTCAATCCGAACAAGGCATTGAGCAGGGGACGTTTATGTATTAAGCCGCGCTTGGCCGTGAGGTCAATCTCCGATCCCTACCTCCAATGGAGGTCTCTATCCAGGGGGTTCCAGGGGAGAGTTACGGCCCTGGATTCCTGACAAACGGCGATCTTCAATCGACTGAAACATGATGCGAGAGGCGTCCAGAGAGGCCCGGTTAAGGTGCCGCTCTGGATGCGCGTGGAGCTCGCTTCTGCGTTCAAGATTTGCCTGCGGGGTCAACCTCGGCGGCCAAGTACAGGTGGGTGGAAGTGGCCTCCACCACCAGCGATCCTGCGGTGCCGCGAAGGCTGGCAAGGACAGGGTCGTGGATGTCGAAGTACTCGGCAAAATCATCGCCGCCGAATTCATCGCAGGCGCGATTCCACCAGGTGTCGAAGTCGTCGACGTTGGGATTGCAGCCGGTGGCATAGGCCACGCGTTTGCGGCCACCGCCATCCGGTTTGCTTTCGCCGATCTCGGACATGAGGTAAACACCGTGGTCCTTCACCAATATCAATCTGCAACTATTAATACCGGCCTCGGCCAACACGGCGTGAAGTTCAGTGCCTGTGAAACGCAGCATGATGAGATCCTCCAGAGGGTGCGCAGGAACGCCACCCGTGTGGGAGAGTTCCCAGCACTGGAATGGATGTGAGTAGGGTGCAACGAAGACGTAGGTTCAGTGAACCCGGGGGATTAGAAAGCGTTCATCACCGGGGAACGGTGACCATGCGAGCTGCCGAACGCGAATCGCACTTCAGGGTAACCATCACATGCGTGACGTAGCCTCAAAGGTTATGGCTACCTGGGGTGCTGGAAAACCAGCGATTGCACTTACTCAATACCAGGCAGGATGGTTGGGGTCAACGGCGGAAGCGGTGCACAATCAGGCTGCAAGTCCACAACGTTCCAAGGAGATGTTTCAGTCGGCTGCTGAGCGATGAGCGGTGCTGTTCGAATTTCGGAAAGGAGTAGACTTTAATCTTGGATCCAACGGGCTGTTTGCCTGTGGAGGTACAAGATGACAAGTCAATTCCGTCCTTCATTTTCGGGCCACCTAGGTTCTTGCTTGGGAAAAGCTTGGCGGAATTTGGTCTCCAAGCTATCTGGCTCTCGTAGTCTGACTCAAAGTCCACGTAGACAATTTTTTGTGACAGCAGTCAGCAAATTGCTTTGCGTGTTTGGTCTTGCTGCTGTAGCTCTCGCTTTTGCTTTGCTGATCATCACCAACCTGACAGTTGCGCTGCTTCGTAGCTGGTGGGAGAACGACGAACCTGTAGCGAGTCGAGACGAATCAGTCCCAGACTCTCTGGGTGCTGACCTCTATATTGGCGATTACGATAGCAACGGCCATTACATAGGTGACTTTAAGTCACCTGATTGATTTCTTGCCGGCACTCGTCAATTGCGCTGTGCCTTTGCTTGCGGCGTCGGTCGCATTTTTGCCCCCACTTGCCAACATGCTCTGGATCCCGTTACCCACGGCATAGCCTGCCCAGCTCATAGTGCCCACGAACAGAGCTGGCAAGACAATGAACATTGCGCCCATGACATACTCGATCACCTGCGCGGTTACCGTTCCGTCCATGAAGCCTGCTGTCGGCAACGACAACAGTGCCTGATCTGTGGCAGAAACTTGGTTGTACAGCGTTTCGAGCATGCTCGAGTCGATCCAGCGCGCGAGCTCCCACCAGAACGTCAGCATGTGCAGCGTGAACAGCGCGAATGTGATCGTCATAAGCGCCTTGAGTTGGTAGGTGCTGATCAGCAGTACCAGCGGCAAGCTGATGATCGTGCCCATGATCAGAAAGGCCTGGACCATTGGCAATGCCGCGCGTAGTGCATTCATTGCCGGGAAGTTGCTGAACGAGCCTAGGGCCAGGCCGGTGTTAGTGGCCAGGTTGTTCAGCCCTTGTGTCAGCGAACCGCCGCGGGCGCTACTGCCGTAGTCCTGGAACACTTGCCCAGGCGCCATGCTCAATGACTGCTGCCGTGGGCTCACCAGCTCGCGCAAGGTGGCGTCTTCGACCTCCGTAGCGGTGCGCCCCGTCAGCCAGCCCCGTAGCTGCGATAGCAGTGATGGATCAACCTCGGCCACCAAGCGGTCGCGCAGTCCGATCGTGCCGTCGCTCCACCACTGCTTGCAGGTTGGGTAGCCGGCTCCACTGTCGAGCTGGGGTAGAGAGGTATCCCGGGTCTCGTCGTACGGCCAGTCGACTCTGGGCATTCGCGAGCGGTCGGTATCATAGTAGCCCGGCGTGTTGAGCAAGTAGGTCGAGCCTATCCAGGACGCATCGTAGCTTTGCGACTCGTCCAGCTCGGGGCGATTGGTAAACAGCCGCGAGCGCGAAAAGCCGTAGCAGTCCCGCGTGAAGTCAGCGACTTCCTGCAGCAGCACCTGGTCATTGATGCGCGTACTGTCGATCTCCATGCGCATCGCACGGATGTCGGGCGCACAGGGAATCGACGCGGTCGCGGCGGCGGTGATGCCTTTACTCATGGCATGCACGAGAAACCACCACACCGGCACGTTCGCTGACTTCTCGCCGATGGTATTGAAGGTCGTGCCCCAGGCCGTGTCGGCAGGCCTGGCCATGGACACCCCACAGCGCTGGCTCGCGGCATCGTCAAAAGTCACGGAGGACAGGTTCAGCGGGAAGAACGGCATGCAGCCAAACAGAATGACCACGTAGCTCATCCACAACCGGTTCTCGACGCGAGGGATCGACAGCAGGCCCTTGTTGCCCTCGTCGGCACCCTGTTGGCGAGCTGATAGCCATTCCTGGAGGATGATCGCACCGAAAGGGGCGGCGAACAGCCCGGTGTCCGCCAAGGTGTTCCAGATGCCGTTGTTGATGATCCAGGCCAGCAGCGACAGGTAGTACTCGAGGTAGCTGTTGGTGCTCATGTTCATGGCTGCACCTCACAGGCGAGACAGTTCGACCAGGATGATCGAGCTGAAGCCAATCAATCCCAAACGCTTTAACCGTTGCTGGTCCACAGGCGCAGGCCGCATGCGCAACGATGCGGCCCAACCGGTGAAGATCAGGGCGTACAGCAGGGCGCGCCACCACGCGAAGTAGGTGGCAGTTGCCCGCGTTGGTGCGAGCCAATCCAGTTGGGCGGCGGGCAGTTGAAGTGCCATCCAGGCAATCAGCAACATGATCAGCATGGTGCCGAGGATCAGCAGTACGTGGGCGATCGAGGGCCTCACAGAAAGCGGGATCATGGTGTGCTCCTTTCCTGTTCAGCCCGACGCAGTCGGTCCGGCTCCGGGTCGCGTTGATCGATGTTTCGCGAGGCGTCAGCACCGCCGGCCTGACGATCGAGGACCAGGCTGGCGGTATTGGTGGCCAGCGACTGACGTACCTGCAGCTCGGTTTGCAGCAGGCGAATCTCACGCTCCAGGGTTTCGACGTTGCTATTGAGGGCAGTGGTGGCGGGTTGTGCCGACGCCACGTTCGGTTCGTGGCTGCCGGCGAACAGCGTGCGCTGCAGCAGCATCGCCTTGTAGATCACGCTGGAAAGCGCGGTCTCACTGGCCAAGCGTCGGGCTAGCAAGTTCTGGTCGGGGTCATCGCGCAGGCCCTCGATGACGCCGCGGGAGACCTGCAGCAAGGGGCTGGAGACCTTGCCGAGGTTCTCCGGGGTGGGTTGATCGGCGCCCGAGACCATGCGCTGAAGGCCTTCCAGGTGTTCCGTGTAGGTTTCCTGGATCAGCGGCGAAAGGCCGGTACCGGCGGTTACGCGCAGCGTCTCGCAGTCGTCGCAGGTCTCCACCTCGGTTTCACCAAGCACCCGTGTCGCCCATTCCGAGGCATCCTCGGGACTCGACCAGGCCTGGCAGATAGCGCCATTCTGGCAAGCCGAACCGAGGGCGGAAGTGTCCTCGACGGATCGGTTGTGCAGCAGGTTGTAGCCGGCCTTGACCACATCCGAAGTCACCCGGATGGGTTGCTGGCCGTTGCCACCGGCTTTCTGCCCGCCGACCCAGCTTACGCCGTTGTTGCCGTTGTTGGACTCGGTATCCTTCACGGCCATGACGGCATCGCCGCCGGACTGCTCGAGGTTGTGCTGCATTTCCTGATTCTGGGCCAGCGCGCCCCAGCCGGCCTGGTCGACCTTGTCGGCCATTTTCGCCGCCATCGCCTGGCAAGTGAGTTTGGAACGATCGAAGTCGATGCGCCCCTGCAGCACGCCATTGCTCAGCAGCTCATACAGCCCGGGGTTGGCACGCTGGATGATCATTGCCGGAAGCGACATGACCGCCTGTGTGGCGTTCTGGATGACGTTGCCCATGATCTGCTGGAAGCCCTGGGTGGCACCATTGAGTTGGTTCTGCAGGGTGTTCGAGAGGTTCATGTTTCCGCACATCATGTTGGCCCGCCAGGACATGCCGACGCCGAGGCCGTTTGGACGGTAAAGCGAGGAGGGCGCTCCTGCCGCGGAGCCGCCGCCGATGGTGTACATCACGCGGTCATCCAGGACCTGGGCTTGGTCACCGAGGTGGTAGCCGTTCTCTGCGGCATGGCCTGCGGCAGACACAAGGAAGCACACCAACCCGAGCGCGAGGTTTTTCATCACTGACCTCCATCAAAGTCGATGCTGAACAGAAACGTCTGACCCATACGCTGGCAGCAGCCGTAGGGCCGCCACAGCGACCAGGCATAGGCGCCGTCGGCGCTCTGAATCGTTGGGCTGGGGAAGATGGCGCAGGTGTTCTGGATCACCGGGACCAGCAACTGCCAGCGGTGGTTGTTGACGTTGTTCTCCATCACCGGCTGCGGCGGCCAATAGCCGGGAGCCGGCATCGGCTGCAGCGGTAGATAGACATGCGGCTGGCCGACGCGGGTGATGAAGTCGCTGGCGCGCTGGGCCATCACGGCAGCTGCCTTGAAATCATCGGGCTGCACCAGAAAACCGTGGCGCGGATACACGCTGCCCCACATGTCCCCGAGAGCCTGGTTGCCGATCTCGCGCATCCCCGGGACCAGCGCCTGTGGGTAGACGGACTCGGGGATCGCCTGGCGCCACGCCAACGGGTCGAGCGTGCTGAGGTAGTAAGGCGCAAACGGCACGGCTCCGCTTGGGCAGGCATATCCG
Source organism: Pseudomonas sp. CIP-10 (assembly GCF_020911845.1). NCBI lineage: Bacteria > Pseudomonadati > Pseudomonadota > Gammaproteobacteria > Pseudomonadales > Pseudomonadaceae > Pseudomonas > Pseudomonas sp. CIP-10. Next base: position 2,617,994 of record NZ_CP087160.1, read on the forward strand.
AATGTATGCGCGAGAGCTGTGAGGGCTGCCCCGCCGGGATGGCCGATGCCGTCGACGTTCTTGAACCGTGGCAGGTTATCGCGCTGCGGTGAAGGCGTGATCAGGTTGCCACCCCCTTGCGACGCCGGCGTCGGCATCGACAGCGCGGACATCTCGCTCCAGGGATTGGCGCCGGTGTCGGCATAGCTCGATATCACTAACTCGGGAATGAAGTGACGGATCTTCGGTGAGGTCCGCACCGTACAGCCGAAGGGCGTACAGAGCAGCCAGTAGCAGATGCCGACGACTCGGTACTCCAGGCACTGCAGCGACCCGACGGAGGCGATGATAGAAGGCGTGGTCAATGCCAGGCACTGCTCGGCGGCGACCAGCAGAGTTGCCGCGGTGAAGGCACGGCCACGGCGAGCCGTTCTGGGTTTCGGCGCTTTGCTTCGGAGGAAGGCGGTGACTTTCATGGGCAACGCTCGGCAGGTAGCAGTGTGCATCCGTGCGCCAAGTTTCAGCATCCCGGATCCGACACCGGAGGAGGGCGGACAAACCGAGTCCGGGGTGATCGGTTTTGTCGGGCGCTCGATTTAGCGGTGAGAGATAAGCAAAATGGCGAAGGAGTACAAATGTGCTCTTGTCGAATTTTACTGAACAGAAGGGCTCGGATAGCCCTGACGGTGTCGTTCACGAGATGCCGCGCAGGCGATCAATCTCCGCCGCGACCTGCAGGGCGGCTTCCAGCTCGGACTGCTGATGCTTTTCCATCAATCGCCAGCGCTGAGCTTTTTCCTCGGGCTCGGTCATGGCCAGTGCGAGGTAGAGGCTCGGCGGCACTGCGCGGAACAGCGTTTCCAGGTTCTTCGACAGGACCACGCCCTCGGTGTATTTGCCCGAGGCCTTGCTCGCGGAGAGCAGCAACGCTTTCTGCGCCGGCGTGAGTTTCTTGAAGCGGGCGATCTCCTCGATCTCCGCAGGCGGCATGTTCAAGCAGATCCACCACTCGATCATGTTGAGCATGGTCTGCGCCGCGTCGGGCAAGTCGGCCATGTTCTGCGTTGCCAGCCAGAACCAGGCGCCGAGCTTGCGCCACATCTTCGTGCCTTTGACCACAAAGGGGGCCAGCAGCGGATTTTTGGTGATGATGTGGCCTTCGTCGGTGACCATGATGATCGGTCGCCCCAGGTACTGATCGCGCTCGGCGATGTTGTTCACCGTGTTCATCAGGCTGATGTAGCTGATGGACATCTGCGCCTCGTAACCCTCACGGGCGTACGTGGCGAGGTCGACGATCGTCACGTCGCTCTCCGGCCAGGGTGTTCCGGGCCGGTCGAACAATGCACCTTCGAAACCCTGGCAGAATAGGTCGATGGACTCGGCCATCTCCTGCGCACGCTCACGGCGTTTGTCGGGCAGGTGGGTGTCGCTGGCGACCTTACGCAGGGCATCGCGAACATGCCGGGTCAGCACCTGCTGCTCAGTCGTCGCGCAGTGCCGGGCGGCATCGAGGATGCACTCGCGGATCAAGCTGCGATCCGCCCGGGTCAGGCGCGCCTCTTCTTTGGCTTCGCCGCCGGTGATCATCAGCCGCGCGGTGATCTCCAGCTCGCCCAACACATCGCGCTGCTCGTCACTGTCCGGCGCGGCCTCATCTAGGTCTTCAGTCGACAGACTGGCGACCTGGTCCGGATGTTCGATCAGGCGCCGGGCATGGGCGAACGGCGCCAGGCTTACGTCACTGCCCGGTTTGAGCTGAACCTTGTTGACGGACAGCCCGAGGGTGGCGAAATAGTCACCCTGTAGACCAAAGGAGTTGCCCGCCTCGACGATGAACAGCCGCGGCCGGTACACGGCCATGACCTGCATCAGGATCGAGACCAGGGTGGCCGACTTGCCGGCGCCGGTCGGGCCGAACAATAGCAGGTGACCATTCATCGAGCGGTCGAAGCGTGACAGTGGATCGAATGACAGTGGCGCACCACCGCGATTGAAAAAGGTGATGCCCGGGTTGCCGGTACCGATACTACGCCCCCAGAGCGGCAGCAGGTTGGCGACATGCTGAGCAAACAGCAGTCGGGTGTACCAGTTGCGCGTGTCCCGCACCGGGTTGTAGACCATCGGCAACCAGCGTAGGTAGCTGTTGCACGCGGCCACTTCATCGCCCTCGCGCACCGGCTGCAGGCCGGCGCCGAGCAGCACGTTGGCAGCCTGGACCGAACGCTGGCGCAGCTGCTGTTCATCGGCGCCGCGCAGGTACAGCGCCAACGTGCCGCGGTACAGCTTGTGCTGGCGACCAATCAGCGCGCGGGCTTCTTCAACGTCCTGACGGGTCTGCGTCGAAGCGAGGTTCTCACCGATAGCTTTGCGAGCCAGGCGATTGAGCTGCTCCTCGAGCACATCCTGGGGCGTGATCACTAAGGTGAGGCTCATCACCGACTGCTCGGGCAATTGATCGAACAGGGCGTTCAAGGCTTCGCCTTTGCGCGTCTCGCCGGTCAGCTGGCCGATATGCGGCGGTCTGCGCAGCTTGTCGACCACCATCACGGCGTGGGGCTGCTGATCGAAGTACCACAGACCCTGCTCGCTATCGGAGCGTGGTTCCTGAAAGAACAGCCGCTCGGCGAAATCGTGGTCGAATGGCAGCGGCAAATCCTCGCCGCCCTCCGTCTCCGGGTAGGGCACTCGTCGATAGAACGCCGCAGGTGTTTCGTCGGTGAGGGCAGGGGCCGGGTTGAACCAGGGCAACAACCAGGCGTAGAAGTCGCGCCCGGTCAACCGTCGAGGGCTGACCCCGCAGGCCTGCAGCGAGGCCACCAAGCGGTCGCAGGTGCGGCTCAACAGCTGGACTGGGTTATGCCCATCCTCGTCAGCCTGCTCCCCGAGCCAGCGGTAGACCACCAGGCGAATCCGCCGGTTGCTACCGCGCCACGGCAGGTGAGACACAACATGGTCGTCGAACAGCCCACCCGGTTTGCCGACGGCTTCAAGGTGACGTTGCATCGACGCGAGGAAAGCCTCGGTGAACTGCGTACCTCGCGCGCGCGGCGCGATGTAGCGCTCCAGGCGTTCAAGGTACGGGGCAAAGTCACTGTCGTCCTGGCAGAAGAACTGCACCACCCAGGGCGCCTGGTCGAGCTCGTCGAAGCTGTCCTGCAGCGCATCTTCCAGGGCGTCGCGTGCCGCCATTAGCCACTCGGGCTCACGGCCCTCGGTGCCGATTGGTTGCAGTTCGAACACTGCGCCCACAGAGCGGTTGTCATCAAGCAGAAAGCACTGCTCATCTTCGAGGTATTCGACCCAGGGCAGATGGTCGGCGAAGCTGGGGTTGTGCGCGTATTGCGCGGCCTCATCGGCCAGAGTAGCCCGCCGACGCTGTATGGCGCGCCAAGGTTGCCAGAGCGGCGGGTCGCGAGTCGCGTCATCGTCCATCACAAATCGTCCAGGCGCTCGCCGGGCAGCGCGTATTGGACCTTCTCGTACAACGGGAACACGGTCGAGTAGCCAGGCACTGGCGTCTGTTGGGTACCGGCCAGATGCGGGTAGACGTACATGACCAGGTCTGGGTTAGGTAGACGCGGGAACTGAGCACGGATTTCGTTGGCCGCCGTGCGCGTATAGGCGCTCTGGTCGTTGATCAGGCGCTCGGGATCCTGCACCGGGCGACGCAGTTCGCCACGCGCCTCCTGTAGCTGTTGCTGGCTGGCAACCGAGCCACTGCCGTTCCAGATGTCCAGCATGGTGTGATCGCCGTGGGGCAGCATTTCCTCCTTGCTGGTGGAGCAGCCGCCCAGGTGCAGGCTGAGCAGCAGGCTAATCCAGATCCAGTACCGAGACGGATGGGCTTTCATGGTTCACTCTCCGGCCTTTGGGTTCGTAGTCGATGCTGATTTCGTGGTCCAGGTGCAGAGCCACCTTGGCCCCAGGGGGCACGTAGATGGCGGCGAAGGCTTCGCCGTAGAGCTTGTTGATCCACTCACGGATGTCGCCAATGCCACCGCTGATCACCGAGTTCAGCGCGCTGTTCCCGCTGTTCTGGGACAGGCCCAGGCTGCCGCTGGCCGAATTGATGAATGAGGTGTTGGTCTGCTCGCTGCCCAAGGCTGCGGCAAAGCCGGCGCCTGCTGCGGTGATCAGGCTCTGGCTACCCAGATACTGCTGGGCGTTGGAGTGGCGCTCGCCGGAAATGCAGGGAGTGCCGTAGGGGTCGGAGATGTAGCCCAGGCCACCGCGGATCTTCTCGGTGTCCGAGGTCTGGGTGCTGCTGCGATTGCGGCTGACTATCTTCTGCGGCTGCGGCACCGTGCGGACCGTACCGTCGCCGAAGACAAAGGTGATCGACTCGACCTGGCCGCGCACGCAGGACAACGTCCAGTCACCGGCGGCGGTGCCGCTCATGACCGCGCCGACCACGTCCGGCAGGTCGATGCCGTTGGCGGTGAGGTTGTCCGGCCCCACCAGCACCTTGAACGGATAGGGGTCATTCACCGTTCCATCTACCGGTACCCGGCCAATGAGCGCGGTCATGGCGATCGAACCCATCAACGTCGAGTTCTCGGGGATGGTATAGACAGGCCGGGCACCTGCGGTACGGTCCTGGGCGTTCTCCAGGTCACGTTCGCCTTTGGCGACGGCACGCAAGCGGTCCTGGCCACGGTCGATGGCGTTGTTGTCCAGGCCGTGTAGGTCCTTGAACTTCGAGGTCAGCGATGAGAGCGGACCGTCGGCTTTACCAGTGTCTTCCTGGCCGGCGCGTACATTCGACGGTTCGATCCACTGCACCGCGTCAGCCGGTGTTTGAGCGCCGGATAACTGCTGCTCGTCTCCCGGTTCAAGACCGAAGCCCACGGGAACATCCGACTTCGCGGCTGGCTTGCCAGTGAGCTGGTCCTTGAGTCTGGAGAGCAGCCCCTGGGTCTCGCGGTGCTGCTGCTCAGCCTTCTGTCGCGCATCGTTGGCCTGCTGGCGCTGCTCTGTGACCTGTTGGGTGACACTGCTCAGCGTGCTCTGGATGCGCGTGTCGATGTTGCCTTCTCGGGTGCGCAGCCGGTTGTTCTCGGTCTGCAGCGCATCGTTGCCTTTCTTCAGCGTCTGCATCTCGCTGCGCATCGCTTTGACCTGGCCGATCAGCGTTGCCACGGTGTCGCGCGGGGTGTCGCCGGCGATGCCCAAGGCCTTGGCCTGTTCTGCGCTGAGTGTGGCCTTGTCATGATCATGAGCGGGCTCGCTGTCCGGCGCGGCCACCCAGGTTTTGACGATGATCAGCACGATGCCCAGCAGGACTCCGGGTACCAACCATTTCAGCAAGCCGTTAGCTTTCATGATCGGCAGCCTCCGGTTTTGGCGGGGGCTGCAGCAACGCATGCTTCAGGTCGCCGCCGCGGGTGACGAGATAGGCCACGGTGGTGTCTTCAGGCGTCCCGGCGAGGCCGAGGTCCGCATGCTGGAACGTCGCGGCATACAGCGTGGCTTGCAGGTGACGCGGGTCAAGCGCGACTTTGCCAGCACCGCGATTCACGATCTTCACCGCCGTCACCCAGTAGTCACCCAACCGCCAGGCTGCGAGTGCCTTGATCGAAACCCGCTCGGTGGGCAGCAAGGTACTGAACGCGACGGAGTCGCTCAGCGGCACCCGTCGCACACCGGGCAGGGGGGCCACGGTACGCGGGGGGGCATAGAGGTTCTGCGCGGCGTAGCGGGTCAGCACCACCGGTACCGGCGTCGCTGCAGGTACCGCCTCCTTCACAGCTTCCACGTCCGGTACTGAAGCCTGGGCCACGATCTTGACCGGCTCCAGCGCCTCTTTGCCCTCAAGCGCCTCGATGTCGATCAAGATGATGTCGCCTGACTTCACCGACTGCAGTTGCAACCGGGAAGGGGGAAGGGTTTCAGCAGCGCGCAGATACACCGTGCCGCCGACGGACTGCACACGCAGCTTGCCGGCGATCGCACTCGGCAGTCCGACGCGCACATCCTCATCCAGCATCAGGACTCGCTCCTGGCCCACCGTCAGTGGAACGGCCAGCGGCAGGCGATCCCAGTATTTGACCTCGACCGCACCGACTGCAGAACACCAGCCTGCGGCTACCGCCAGAATCATGATCAATACACGCATCATTCCGCACCTCCAGGCAGCGTCAGCTTCTGCGGTGTGCCTTTGTAGCAGTCCAGGGCCAGGCCCCACTTGTTGTGCTCGGGGTCGACGTCGAAGCGCACGACGCGCAGCGGGTAGCGCACGACCACCCGTTTCACCGGCTCGGCGGCGTAGTACTCGTCGGCGTTGAGGTCGAGCTTTACCAGCCAGCTGTGCTTGTCCAGCTGCTTCACCCGCAGGTCGGGGTCGTCGCTGTAGCCGCGGCCCAGCACCTCGTATACGCCGCGCACCCGGCCGCGCAGTTCGCCGGCAGCCTTGCGGTACTCGAAGTCGCCGTCGAAGAAGGTCTTGCACGCCGGTGTCAGGTAGGGCTGCAGGGCAAAGATGGCGCGGTGGTAATCGACCTCGCCGTCGGTGGGCCAGCGGTTGAGCTGGCCGAAGATGTACAGCGCGAAGGCGTAGATATTTTCCGGTGGTACATCCCACCACTTGCGCGTACTGCCAGAGCGCAGATCGGGCGGCACGTGAATGGTCAGTTCGGACGGCGACGACTGCCAGCCGTACCACAGCCCGCAGCACAGCAGTGCCAAGATCGAAACAGCCAGACGCAGGCTGAAAATATGCGCCTGCTGTGCATCCACCTTGTTGCGAAAGCGGCTCATGGCGTGGCCCTCACATGTCGACGTGTACGGCGCACGGTCCAGGGCCCCGAATGCAGGATCAGCTGGTGGGTTCCGATGCCCCAGTGCACCGCCAAGTGCCACTGTAGGCGTCGGTACAACCAGGTTTCCGGGCGGGCGCGCTTGGCCCGACGCATCAGCTTGCCGCCGCCCAGCAACACCAGCGCCATCCAGATGAACATGCAGGTGGGGAGGGTGGCAATGGAAGCAGTGGCCACCGCCAGCGGTGCACCGAGGATCACACCCAGGCCGGCACCGACGATCAGCGCGACCCACATCTCGTCGTTGGTGAGCCCGCGCAAGACGGCCGGATCACGATTGAGGCGCTCCGGGAGGAAAGTCAGGGTGCCGTCAGGCAGGGTGGCAGGGGCGTCGGACATGGTGACCTCACAGGATCGTCGCGGCTTTGGTGAGGAACCACAGGATCACCACCACCAACAGCGCGCCGACGCCGACCACGGCGCCGAGGTCCTTCCAGGTCTTGCGCTGGTTCTGCACGTCGGCGTAGACGGTGAGCGAATGCCAGGCCACGCCCAGGAAGGCGAGGGTGGCGATCAACAGACCGAGCAGGATGCCGCCGTCGTAGGCATAGTTCTTGATGGTGTCGATCAGGCCCGAACCTTCGCCGCGGGAGGGCGCCTCCATGGTCGGTAGGTCAGCCCAAGCCACCGTCGAGCTCAGCAGCACCAGGACACCGAACAGGACTCGGGAACAGGACTCCCGCAACAGATCGAGCGGGCGATGGCAACGACGGGAGAGGTTCATGGCAAGGACTCCTGATTACGACAGCATGAAAAACATCAACACGATCACGGCGAGGGCTAGGCGTAGCGTGCTGCCGCCTAGCGCACCGAAATTGAGGTTGCCGGCCGCCCAGCCGCGGTAGCCGGTCCACAGGGCCCAGGTGCACCAGAGCAAGGCGAGTACCAGCACCGATGAGCGCCACAGCACCGAACTGAGCTGCGGGGTGAACCCGGCCACGGCAGAGAACGCGCTAAGTTGTGCGTCAGTCATGCTCATGGGAGGGACTCGAGTGTGGGGCTTCAGCACGATAATCACCGGTCAGATCGACCAGATCAGCTGGCTGCGCACGCGAGGGCGACAGGTATTTTTGGATGCTTTTACGCACACGCTCGAGGTCCGCTGCGAACTTTGAATAATCGAAGCGATAGCGGGCACCTGCGGTATCGACTGAGCTGCTGCTTGCGCGGTCGGCCAACAGTTCGATGGAAGTGATCTGCCGCTGCACCAGGCCGAGATCCGAGCGCTCGGGCGCGTCTTGAGCCGTGACACCGAGCGACAACAAGCAGACAAGTAGCAGGGAGGAAGAAGTGGTCTTCATGGCGAAATCCAGCCGGAGCAACTGGCATTCACCCTGAGGAATCAGACAGCTTTTGGCTTGGATTAAAGGGATCTGCGAGCCTTCGCTTTAGAACCGAATGTTGCAATGAGTGCCACTGGGCTCACCTTATTTGATCGGCTACGAACTACTCACAAATGACCGAGTTGTTCGATAACGGCCACTCACAACCGGCTGCTATCGGCCCATAGCTGCCCTTCATGGACGGCAGCTAACGGCCATAAGCGGACTGCCGGCTCAAGGCGAGTTCGAGTGCAACCGAGATTCTCCTGACAACTCAGCCGATGTTTCGTTGCTTGAACCAGATATGCTTGGGTCTATAGTGGAAGGCTTAGCGCCCGTCAGACTGCCTTTCATGTAGCGATCAACTACACCGCCATGACGGAGCAGGACATGTCATCAAGGAGGTGGTGCGTGGTTCGGATTCGCAAGATTGAAATTCAGAATTTCAGGTCGATACGGTCACTCACCTGGCTTCCGTCGCCAGGCCTGAATTGCTTAATTGGTCCTGGCGATAGTGGCAAGAGCACCATCTTGGATGCTATTGACTTGTGTCTTGGTGCCCGGCGAAACATTACGTTGGGGGATACCGATTTCTTCGGCCTCGACGTGAGCCAACCCATACAGATCACGCTGACCTTGGGCCAGCTACCAGACACGCTGAAGAACCTGGATGTCTATGGGCAGTACCTGCAAGCGTTCGATAGCACAACCGGCCAACTACAAGCTGAACCACTGCAAGGGTTCGAAACCGTACTTTCTCTACGCCTGATGGTGGACAGCGAACTCGAACCAACCTGGACGTTAGTGTCCGAGCGCGCCCAAGCCTTAGGCCAAGAACGCAGCATCGCATGGAAAGATCGATTGTTGTTGGCGCCTGCACGACTGGGCACCTACGCCAACTCCAATCTGTCGTGGACTCGTGGATCCGTACTCAACCGACTCACAGAAGAACGCCCCAATCTAGGCGCAGAGCTTGCTAACGCATCTCGTGAGGCGCGTGCCACGTTCGGCAATCAGGCAGGAGCCCAACTGGCTGAAACGCTGCGAATCGTCACCGAGAAGGCAACCGCCTTAGGCGTTCCCGTCGGAGCGCAGGCACAAGCCCTACTGGATGCCCACACTGTCTCCATCAGCGACGGCGCCATTGCCTTACACGATGAGCGGGGGGTGCCACTGCGTTCGTTGGGCACGGGCTCTTCACGGTTATTGGTAGCTGGATTACAGCGAGCAGCTGCGCAGCGCGCCTCAATTGCTCTGGTGGACGAAGTCGAGTATGGGCTTGAGCCGCACAGGCTCGTCCGACTGCTCGACTCATTGGGTGCCAAGGAATCTCCATCACCGCTGCAGGCCTTCCTGACAACTCACTCACCGGTGGCAGTCAGGGAGCTTCGAGGCGACCAAATTTTCGTAGTCCGAAAGGCACAAGACGGCACTCACCATGTGCTTGAGGTGGGTGTCGAAGACGATGTGCAGAGCACCATTAGAATGGATCCGGAAGCGTTTCTCGCTCGCAGCGTTATCGTTTGCGAAGGAGCCAGTGAAGTCGGGCTCATTAGAGGATTGGATCAGTACTGGACGGCGCAGAACTACCGCTCACTTCTCGCTGCAGGTACCGCCTATGTAAACGTGGGGGGAGGTGAGCCGGACCGGTGCTTTGTTCGAGGCCTTACTCTACTTAAGCTGGGTTACCGTGTGATGGTTCTTATCGATGCTGACAAGCCCCCGACTCCTGAGCTCGTAGAAGCCTATCGCGCGGCCGGAGGGGAGTTTATTACATGGCGGGAGGGGCGGGCCCTGGAAGATGAACTGTTCCTCAGCCTACCGGATGCTGCAGTAGACACCATGCTCCAGCGTGCCGTGGAGTTTCTCGATAGAGAACTAGTAGCCGCGCATATCAGTACGCAATCTCAGGGACGCAATTCCCTAGACGACATCCTGCAGCTACGCCAACAACAGCACCCCTACTCTCCTGAAGTGCGTTTGCTGTTGGCCCTGACATCCCGGAACCGAAAGAACGGCTGGTACAAGTCTCTAACCAAATTCGAGATCCTTGCCCGGGAAATTGTCGGCCCCAACTACCAAGCTACGGAAGCTGGGTTTACTGCCTTAATCCGCCAGTTATTCGGGTGGGCCCATGCTGCCTGAGTACGATTTGTTCGCCTTCCGCAGCGGAACCGTGACGGCGCCAGCCGGCTGTGGCAAGACACAACTCATCGCGGACACGCTGACCCGGCATACCAGCGCCAAACCTGTTCTTATTCTGACCCATACCAACGCGGGTGTGGCCGCACTACGCCAGCGCATGCAACGCGCCAACGTTCCAGCGTCCGGGTATCGCGTGGCGACCCTCGACGGTTTTGCCATGCGCTTGGTCGGTATCTTCCCAGAGCGAAGCGGCATACCTGCCGCCATTCTTGAACTGAGAAATCCAGGCACTGACTATCCCGCAATCCGCTTGGCAGCCTGCACCTTGGTTCAAGCGGGGCATGTGAGCGATACCCTGGCGGCAACTTATGCTCACTTGCTCGTCGACGAGTACCAAGACTGCAACTTGGTGCAGCACACCTTGGTCACCGCACTCGCTGCGGTACTACCTACTTGCGTGCTGGGTGATCCTATGCAGGCCATCTTCGGCTTTGCAGGCAACCAACTGGTGGACTGGGATGGACACGTGCTCCAGCAGTTCCCGCTCATCGGTGAGTTGAATCAACCATGGCGTTGGATAAACGCAGGTACCCGCGGGTTTGGTGAGTGGCTTCTGGACTGCCGGCGGGTGCTGCAAGCAGGCGGGAGCATCGACCTGGACCACGCGCCTGCCGAGGTCAACTGGATTCAATTGCTCCCCTCCACAGCCGACCGTCAGCGCATGGCGGCAGCACTTACGAGGTCAGTAACACCCGAAGGGCAAGTCCTGGTGATAGGCGACAGCCGCAACACCCGAGGACGCAGACAAATGGCCAGTCAGACCCCTGGTGCTACTGCCGTCGAACCCGTAGATCTAGGGGACCTCACAAGCTTTGGCCGGAGATTCGACTTGCAGGCAGCGGACGCTTCTACTCAACTCGTCAATTTTGCCGCCGAGACGATAACGCAAGTCGGCGCTGCTGGATTACTGCCACGCCTGGACATCCTGCGACGTGGTTCTGCTCGCACTCTGCCTACTCCGGCGGAGGCCGCATTGGTGGCATTCGCCGCGACTCCAACCTTTCAGCTGGCCACAGAAGCGCTTAGAGCCTTGATGCGCCAAGAGCACGCGCGAGTATATCGCCCCGAGGTGCTGTATGGCTGCCTGCGAGCTATGGAGACTGCAGCCGGAGGTGGTTGCACCTTTGTGGAGGCCACAATCCGAGAGCGCGAGCGCAATCGTCATGAGAGCCGACAACTAGCTCGGCGCGCTATTGGTAGTACCTTGCTATTGAAGGGATTGGAGGCACAGGTTGCGGTGATTCCCAATCCTGAGAACATGGATGCTCGTCATCTTTACGTGGCGATGACGCGCGGCTCGAGCCGATTGGTAGTGTGTTCTGCTACGCCGCGACTCGTCCCGCAATAGAGATCGAACTAAGAGAAATCAAACGGACGTGCCCGTCGAGGCCTAATTGGCAGATACCGGTAAAAGCGCCAAAAAGAAGACATTGTTAGAGGCAGCTAATGGCCGTTTACTGCTCCACGCCGAGGGTAGCTTTGGTTCGACAGCGGACAGTCAAAGGTATTTTTTGAAAGTAGCAGCCGTGACTGCAACCATCCATCCAAGCACTGCAGCGCATGGCAGTAGGACCCAAATGGGATTCACCGATAAGGGAAGGGAGAGGTAGATCACCCAAGGGCTTACCATCAGCGGCAGCAGTGTCCGCTTCGCCCGATGGTACACAAAACTGCTCTCCCGGCCCGCCCCGAACTTGCGCAGGTCGCGACGTATCAAACCATCGACCGCGCCGGTGATCACCGCGAGCATGAACAGAGGGGTGGCTAAAGTGAGCACTGCCAGTCTTACTACGAAAGTGAAGACCGTGAACAGAGCCGCCAGCAGGTAGTCCTGCACTAGCACATATGCCTGCGCGAACTGCCCCTGCAATGACGTCTCGTGACTGAGCAGCTTCAGCTGGGTATCGGAATGCGCCCATCCGGAGCGCACTACGACCCAGTCGTTCAGGCGTTCGAGTACCTTCGCCGTCGCTTGTGCCGGCTCTTGCACGAGTAATGAATTTTTGAAGTGATTGCTGAGCCAGCCGAGCTCATTCAGCCACATGGCATGGCTGTGATGCCAGCCCTGCTCGGGCCAGAACCAGAGCATCCCCACGAACTCCAGCACGATGGAGAAGATCAGCGAAGCGAACAGCAGGCCGAGTAGCCGCAGACTCAGTTCGAGCAAGCCAAAGATGAGCCCCGGACGTCGTTGAGCAGCAAGTGGACTGGCTGGGGTGGTCGGCATATGGGCTCCACAGTACTCGGTTGCTCACGGCACGCTCATTAGGAGTGCCTGCGCCCTGGTGGAGGCATCTCGGGATCGAAATTGACCGTTGGTGCCCCGCCAGCGCTGCTCCACCAGCACCCTGCGTTGGCGTTGTAGGACTCGCGCATGCGCGCAGCCAGGGTCTGCAGATCCGCCGGTATCGCATCGTCGCTAGCCGGCTTCGGTAGCGGCATGCGCACCTTCCACAATTGTCCGCCCTCCTGGAACGAAAACATCTGCCCCTTGGGCAAAGCGATGATGTGCGCGGGTTCAATCAGCGGCACGGCGGTCGTGGTAACCCGGTCCTGCGAGGAGGAGGTGAAGTCAGTGCGGGCATCAGGATCGGCGGTGTCCGTCGCGCCAGAGACCAGGGTTCGGGTCTGCACATTGACCTTGGGCAACTGATTGGTCAGCAATTCGGCGGTGGCGGTTTCCCGCACGCGCAGCATCTGCAGGGTGTTGAAGTTGCCGATGACCTGGCCGGCCTTGGCCCGGTTGCCGACACGCGCCTCAATGTCGCTCAAGGTCTGGGTGTAGGCGGTGACCTGGATACCGGCGCCACCGCCCTTGTTGATCAGTGGAATGAACTCGTCGCCCATGAGTTCGTTGAATTCGTCGGCGTGCAAGTTGATCGGCACCTTGTCCGCGGCGCTGGAGGAGCCTGGCAGCCCGTGGTCAATGCCGTGCTTGTAGATATGACCAGCGACCGAAACCAGGTCGGCAAACATCGAGTTGCCGACGGCAGCCGCCACTTCGGCATCGGATAGCGCATCCAGACCGACGTAGACGATGCCGCGTTTGCGGATGACCTGCAGCCAGTCGAAGATCGGCCGCGGATCGTCGAGGTCGGTGTAGTTGGGGGCGAGCAGTTGTACGGTCTTGCCGCTGGTGAGCTTTTCCAGCAGTGGCAGCAACGAGGCCACAATCTTGTCGAAGTAGGTGCGGTCGTAGCGCACGGCTGAGCGTAGGCCGTCCATCACCGGATCGAAGATGCGCTTGGCGGTCAGGTACTGCTCGATGGCGACCACGCGCTTTTCTCGGCCGATCATATGCCGGGGGATGTTCTTTTCGTTCAGGCGACCTTCGATCTGCACGATTGCTTCCCATGCCTGCGGATCATGGCGGGCGAAGAAGTGCTGAGCGTACTCGATGAACAGCGCATCGATGTTCACTACGTGCCGCTGGATCTGCAGGTAGTCAGGGCGCCGGCCGAGCTCGATCAACGCTCGGGCGATGATGTTGACGAAGCGCCAGGCGAACTCGCGAAACGCCGCCGAGTTGCCTTCGCCGCTCAGTTGGCCGGCGATGCGGGTGGCGACTTCGGAAATGCGGCCGAAGCGGCCGATGGCGTTGTAGCGGGCGGAAATCTCCGGCCAGCCCAGGTGGAACACGTAGAACTCGTGCTCGCGGCCGGCGCGGCGGGCTTCCACGTACATGCGCTTGAGCAGGTCGGCATCGCCCTTGGGGTCGAAGACGATGACCACTTCCTGGCTCGGTCGATGGATGTCCTGGGTGATGTACACCTCGGCCAGACGCGTCTTGCCGACCCGCGTGGTACCCAGCACCAGGGTATGGCCGACGCGTTCGCCCAGTGGCAAGCTGGCTTCCTGTTCCTTCGGCTCGACGCCATGCAGCAGCGGTGAGCCACCCACCGGTGGCAGTGGACGCACGGGGTTGAATGGGCTGTCCCAGGCGGTCAGGCGGGGCAGCAGTGACAGCCCGGGCGGGGCCTTCTCCAGCAGGTGTTCCATCCGCCGCGCCCACTGGTGGGCAGCCGATTGATTGACGTAGCGGGCCAGCGCCGGGTCCTGCGCCTCGAGCAGACGCTGGGTGTGCAGGCGGGTCCAGCGAAAGCCGTGGCCCATGAACAGGCGCTTGCCGCTCACCGGAATCTGGCGACTGGTCAGCGAATAGCGCGGCAGGCGGCGGATATTGCGCCGATAGCGCAGGACGATCCGCGCCTCGTTAAGCCGCTTCAGGCCGAACGCGGTATAGGCCAGGGCCATGCCTGCTCCGACCTCGGGGGACAGGGCCACCGCCCAGGGCGAGTGCAGGCACAGCGCGCCGGCACCGGCGCAGATGCCCACGGTGTACAGCTCCACCGCAGGGCGCAGCAGGGATTCCATCGCATGCTCGCCCATGGTGTACCTCACTGTTCCAGGCTGGTGGGCGTGATCAGCACTGGGTAGTGCTGCAGTTCCAGGCGCTCGGCGATGTCGTCGCCACTCACCGGCCAGATGTCTAGCCCCGGGGCTGCCGCCTGGATGCGGCGCAAAGCCTGGGCGTCGGCCACTTCAACCGCCAGGCCGCTGGCGCCCAGGTCTTGCAGCCTCTGTGCATGCTGGGCCAACCATTCCAGTGACGCCGCGTCGTGCCCGACCAGGAACAGTGGCGTGAACCCTGGCAGGGTCAATGCCCTTGGCGACACGGCACCGGGTGAAAGGCGTGTGCTGTGTACGGGAAGGGCCCATGTCAGCGCGCGGGGATCGGGCAGCTGGCTTGGGGCTGCGAGCGAGCCAACCGTCCAACACAGGCACGTACACAACGTTACCCAGCATCGACGGTTCATGGCTGCGGCCCTCTTGGAGATGCCACGACCGCTTGCACACGTTGCCAGTGCTGGCTGAACTGTCGGCGGTAGCGCGCTGCAGGTTTACCGCCGGCAGGTCGGTGATAGCGCCCTGCAGCCACGACCCAGTCACCACTGTCGGCATAGTGGGCGCGCAGCAGCTCGGCAGTCACGGCCAGGTTGGCGCGTGGATCGAGGGCATCGCAGGCGCTGCGGTAGCGGTCTGGGTGGTAGCCGAGGTTGGTCTGGCCCAGACCGACATCGATGCGCTTGGGATCGTGGCGGATCAGCGCCTGCTGGAGTGCGGCACACGCCTCATCACGGTGGGCGAAACGCTGCGGTGTGCCAGCAACATTCAGGGTCCAAGGCCAGGGCATGAGGTGACCCCGCAGTGGCGTACCGCTCTCCTGTAGGGTGATGGCGAACAGCACTGAGGCGGGGATGCCGGCGCGTGCGGCCGCCAGTTGATACGCCGGCGGCGGCAGCGCGTCGGCGTGAACGGCCGTGGCGCCGGTCAAGGCCAGCGCGAGGATCAGTCGATGCGCTGCCATTTCCCGTCCACCTGCTGGTAGCGCGCCGGTAAGGGGCGGCTAGCGCCCAGGGCGAACCAGCGGCCACGGTCATGGTTGAGAGTGACCTGGCCGCTGCTGACCTGGGCGGGGGTAATACCCGCGCTCCGAGCCCACCGGCGTAGACGCGTATCGTCACCTTGGCTGCCGACCAGGTACACATCGAGGTGCGCGCCGCCACGCAGCCATTGCTGAGTGTTGGCGACGCAGGGCGGGCAGCGTTCCTCCACAAACAGGGCAAAGCGGCCAGCGGGGGTAGCCGCTGGATCGTCGGCCATGCCCTGCACGGGCAGCATGCCCGGGAACAGTCGTGCCCAGACGGCGGTGTAGGCCTTCTGGTAGGCCAACTCGCGCTCGGCGCGCTTGGCCTCGAGACGGACCTGCAGCTCGGCGTAGCGTTGCCGTTCCTGGTCCGAGTCGGTTTCCACGCCGAGGGTGGTGAGCGGGTCGAGCTGCGGCGACCAGTAGTGGCGGGGCCCAGCCTGCAAGCGCTCGAACTTGGCCCACTCATCCTCCGTCAGCCCCCAGGCCTTGGCCCGAGCCGTAGCGGATGGCTGCCGATCCAACAGTGTCTGTTCGCTGAACTGCGGGGCCGAGTCAACCAGTTCTGGCGCGCTCCACGCCAGTCCTGCGAATAGACAGGCGGGGAGCAGGAGGAGCGAAAGGCGGGAGAACCGAGCCATAATCACCTCTTCACGGCAGGGGCAGTGTGTGGTCGCCATGCCCCGGGACATGGAACACCACCTGGTGCGCGCGGATTGCGCGCAACTGCCAGCTGTTCAAGCTGTCGCCAGGCTGTAGCAAGTGCACGGTTGTGAGCGAATGGGCGCCGGCGGGCAGGGCAGCCACGAACCTGACGTCACCTCGGGTTTCGATACCCAGCAGGGTGAAGGGCGGTGCCAGAGGCTTGGACTTGGCTTTCTCACCGCTGTAGGCCTGCGGTTGCGTATTGGCCGTTGCAGGCGCAGAAGGGCGGGTCGACAGTTTCTCGAGCGTGGCCTCTGCCGTGGCCAGCCGTTGTTCCAGCGCCTTCAGATCGTTGCTGCTTGGACCTGGCGGTGCTGCCTGGAGCGTCTTGAGCGAGACGGCCAGCTCATCCTGCTGCTGGCCGAGGGCGGTCTGCGCCGCAGTGTGTCGACCTTGCGCCTCGCCCAACGCCACGACCTGCGGCTGCAGCGCTGCGAGCCTGGCACTCAATGCACCGATATCGCGGCGCAAGGCCGGCGCTGGATCGGCTGGAGCATTGCGGGCGTCAGCCTCAAGCTCGGCCAATTGCTGATGATGGTTGTAGGTTTCAGCGGCGAGCACGGCGGCGCCCAGGCACAGGGCACCGACCACCAGGGCCTGAAAATGGAGGACCTTCATGGCGCAATCTCCAGGGTCGAGAAGGGAGGTGCAGGCGACGGCACGCGCAGGGCGTAGCACACGGTCCGTTCGACCGGATCGATGTCGAGTCGCCAGGCTGGGCCGCCGATGATGGTCAGGGCGTCCAGCAGCGAGATCGGTCCGAGCTGGTGCTGTACCGCGGGCAGCGGGCGACGGAACAAGCGATCCACCTCAGCGCTATCGGCACACAACGTGTAGCCCGAGCGTTGCAGCACGTGATGCAGGGCTTCACCGACGGTGGCATGCAGGGCTGGCGCAATTTGTACGTTGACCAATTGATACAGCGGCTGGCGCTGCTCCAGCGTCGGCCGGGTGGTGACCAAGGTGTAACGATCCTGGCGGACCCAGGCCGGAAGCTTGGCTTTCGGCTTGGGCGATGCCGCCGGCAACGCGGGTGGTGCTGCGGGAGCCGGGGCCGGAGGCGGTGGCGGCGTGCTGCAGCCCGCCAGGGCGATCATCAGTCCGAGGGTGGAGAGTGTGGGTGTGTGCATGACTGGGTCTCGACGAATATTGCCGATACCATGGCGAAGACACGAGGCGAGTCCCCACTGGAAAACCGAATCCGGCGAGCCAGCTTTTCTGTCGGGCATCACAAAAAAGGCGCCCGGGAGGGCGCCTTGGTCATTCTTTGGTGAATAGCGGTAGTTCCGAGAGAGGTGCGGCGTCAGGATCAAAGATCAACAGGCGAATGTCCGCCTGACCTGCCAGTAGGAGCAGCTGGAGTATCACTGGAGGGACACGGTCAGTGAGCATCCGCGCACTGACTTCGTCGGCGCTGCAGCTGCTGCCGCCGGCTTCAATGTCTGCTACCCAAGGCGTCGAATACAGCTTGCAGCCGACGGCATGGCTGCTGCTGAGCTCGAAGCACTCGAAAAAGCCCGCCGGTGAATTACACCAAGCGCGCACCTGCAGGTACTCGAACTCGTCTGCGGGCAGGTGTGCGCTGCTGATTTCCCAGCTGCGGCTGTAGTGTCCGGTGGCAAAGGACAGTTGCTCAATCAGGTTTCCCGCAGCCTCGACGTTGCCGAGGTCGCCGATATGCATCGAGCGTCCGAGCTGATTGCCCATGATCTGGTAGAGCACCGTGTTCACCAGGCCATCGGCCGGGCAGCGCATGCGCACAAACTCGGGTACGCATACACCGTCGGTGATCACCGCGACGTCGTCATCGAACAGGCACGGCTGCAGGTTGATGGCTTCATTTGGCAGCTCGTTCTGAGCTGGGTGCAGCGCGCGGTAGCACGGTGGGCAATCGTCGGCATAGCTGATCTGCAGGACACGTTCATAGTGCAGGTCTTGGAAACCGCGAAGAAACGGATTGGGCAGGGAAGGCTGCATGGTGGTTCTCCGAAAACGCCGAGGTCACCCCAAACGGGCGGTGACCTCCTGGGCAAGGTGGGCTGTCAGATCCAGCCGTACTCGGCCAACGAAAGCGGAGTGCCTTCGCCGACGATGATGTGGTCCAGGACGCATACTTCGACCAGGGCCAAAGCCTCGGTCAGGCGGGTGGTGAGCACCCGATCGGCGCCGCTCGGTTCCGAGCAGCCGGAGGGGTGGTTGTGGCTGAAGATCACGGCGGCGGCATTGTGTTCGAGTGCCTTGATGACCACCTGGCGGGGATACACGGAGGCGCCGTCAATGCTGCCGGTGAAGAGAATGTCGAAGCTCAGCACACGGTGGCGCGAGTCCAGGCAAAGCAGGGCAAACACCTCGTGGTGGTAGGGGGCGAGCTGCAATTTCAAGTAGGCCGCGGCATCGGCTGGGGTTATCAGCACCTCGCCGCGCTGGAAGTGACGCTGGTCCAGTAGCTGCAAGGCCTCGCTGATCAGCGCATCCTCACGGGTGCGTTGGGCCAGTACGGGATCGAGCGGGTCGACCAGGTTCAAGGCGGTGTTCATGGGCAATTCCTCGAGAGATGGAGCGCCCCCTGGGGGCGTGTCCCAGGCCGGGTTAGGTGTGTGATCAAAGGCGCGTAAAGCGATGTCGAGTGCCGTGCAGCGGGCTTAGGCAGCCCTCGCACGGTTGCATCGAGAAGGCCTCGATACCGGCGCCGGTCTGCGGATCGAAATCGGCGCTCAGCGGTAGCAGGGCTTGCAGTTGGGTGCGCATGTGGGCAACGCGTTGCTCGACTTCAGCCTCGCTGTAGTACAGCGACAGCGCACTGAAGTCGTCGTAGGCGACCGCCTGCAGGCAGTCCTCACAGAGCCAGAAGCTTTCCATGGCGACCTCCGAGGTGCATGAACAACAGGCGCTCCTAAGAGCGCCTGCTGCGGGCGGCCAATCTGCCTCAGGCAGACTGACGTGCGGCGGTGGATTTACGTGCTGTGGGTGGGGTTGGCTGGCCTTGGTCAGCGTCACTGTCCGCCGGTTCCGACTCTGCTGCTTCAGCAGCCTCAGGGGCGGCGGCAGCGTCGGTGCGAGCCGGCGCACGGTAGCTGAACTGCCCATCGACCTTGATCCACTCGATGAAGATCAGGCGGCCTTTGAGGCTGGCGCCAGGTTGTCCCTTGCGTTCGCCTTTCTCGTACATGAAGGGATCGACCCAGAGGTCGCCGATGCGAAACGCGATGAGGACCTTGCGTTCCGCGCGGACGTCGTCCAGATGTTCACGGATCAGCCGGTCGGCTTCACCGCTAGCGACCTTGCAGTCGAAGCGGGTGTACTCGACGTCGTCCGAGGCACCGTGCAACGCAGCGATGTCACAGGCCATGAACGCTTGGCCGCGGCGAACCGGGACTTCGCGAACACGGTTCAGGTAACCGATGCCTTGGGTGTGCAGGTTGAAGTAGGTGGTGGGGGCGTTATTGCTTGCAGTAGTCATGATGGAGCTCCTGTTCAGCAGAAACGCGGACATCCACCGGCCCTGGCGGCTGGTGAGTTCCGCAAGGGGAGGTGCAAACACACGATCGGTCGAGAAAGCGCTCATCACCGATGGGGCGGTGACCGTGCGAGCTGCCGAGCGCGAGTCGCACTTTCGGGGAGAACCACCCGAAACGGGCGTAGCCTTGAAGGTCCTGGCTACCTGGGTGCTGTCAACGACAGCGAGGTGCAGCTCATCTATAAAACGCCGCATAAGGCCCGTCAACCGTGATCTGCAGGCGGTCTGAGCGGGCGGAATTGGGTGGCTTTCAGTGGATTGTCGGCGGCGAAAAAATAGCCCGACGGTCATCAGGCTAGGAGGAGTTGGACCACCCTTGACCCGGCGATGTGGCACCGAAGTCCGTCGCAGACCTCCACTGCCGATCCACCTGAATCAACCGACCCTTGTCGTGGCCTGGGTCGGAATCAACTGGCACGCATCCGCGCACAAAAGGTGCCCAGTGTTTCGCCGGCGGGCACCGGAGCTGAGCATCGTCGCCGAAGCGGATGACCCCTATGGCCTGGTACAAGCCGTACGGGTCATCCGCCTGGGAAACTTGTAACGCTGAGAAGTCATCCGCAGATGCGCTGAAGTGTGGCTCCGAACTCCAGGAGTCTGACCGAGCTGCCCGGAGCGAATCGGTCTAGGTCGCCAAGCGGCGAGGGGCCAGATCACTACACCAGCGCTGCGATGCGACGTCAAGTCATGCTTTTTTCGCCCGTTTGGATTTCGCCACCGGTTTGGTGCCCTTGCACTCGGGGTAGCGGATGCACGACCAGAAGCTGCCAGTGCGACCTTTGCGCTGGCGCATGGCGCTGCGGCACACCGGGCAGAAGGGCCCTTTGCTGGGGGGCGGGCGCAGGGTGAGCGTGGCGTTACTGCGCACCAGTCGAGTCAGCCATTCCGCCTGCTTGGCGAGAAAAATCTCGACGCTCAGCTGGCCCGATTCGATGCGGTCCAGCGCCTGCTCCCACAGCGCGGTCATCACCGGGTCGGCCACCTCCGGCGGCACCGCCTCGATCAAGGTATGCGCCGCGGCGGAGGCAGCCAGGCTGCGTTTCTTCTTGGTCACGTAACCGTGATCGATCAGGCCCTGGATGATGGCTGCGCGGGTGGCCTCGGTACCGAGCCCGCAACTGTCCTTGAGCTTCTGCTTCAGGCGCGGATCGGCCACCTGGTTGGCGATGGTCTTCATCGCTTTGACCAGCGTGCCTTCGGTGTACGCCTTGGGCGGTTGTGTGCGCTGTGCGTTGAGCGTGGCGTCGATCAGCGCCACCGTCGCGGATTCACGCAACGTGGGTAATCGCTGCGCCTGTTCGGCCGGCTCGTTACCGTCGGCCTCGTTGATCACCGCCTTCCAGCCTCGGACCAGGATCTGTTTGCCGCGCGCCACCAGTTGGTCTGCCTGGCTGTGCAGCAGCGCCTGGGTTTTCAGGTACTCGTGTTCGGGCATGAACTGTGCGAGGTAGCGGGCGCGAATCAGCGTGTAAACCGCCCGCTCGCGCTCGGAGAGCTGCGCCAAGTCCAGCGCGACGGCGGTGGGAATGATGCCGTGGTGTGCGGTGATCTTGCTGCTGTTCCAGGCGCGTGAGCGGCGGCTGGGGTCAACTTCCTTGAGAACTGCCCCCAGCGATGGTGCAGCGGCGGCCAGGGCGTGGAGCACGCGCGGCACCTCATCGAGCATGCTCTCCGGCAAGTAGCCGCAGTCGCTGCGCGGATAGGTCGTCGCCTTGTGGGTTTCATACAGGGCCTGGGCGGTGGCAAGGGTCTCCTGTGCACCGAGCCCGAGCTTGGCCGAGCAAATCTCCTGCAGTGTGCCCAGGTCGAACGGCAGCGGTGGACCTTCACGCACGCGCTCGACCTCGACGCTGTCGATCTGCGCGCTGCGGGCTTGCGTGAGGCGCCTGAGCGCCTGCTGCGCGGTGGTTTCGTCGATACAGCGTCCAACCGCATCGCTGACCGCGGTCGGGGCCTGCCAGCGCGCGTGAAAACGGATCTCGCCCTGTTCCAGGTGCGCATCGACGGTCCAGAATGGCTGCGGCACAAAGCTCGCGATCGCTCGGTCGCGCTCGACCACCAGGCGCAGGGTTGGCGTCTGTACACGGCCTACTGGCAGCATTCCATCGAAACCGGCCCGGCGGCCGAGCAGGGTAAACAGCCGGCTTAGGTTGATGCCGACCAGCCAATCGGCACGGGAACGGGCGAGCGCACAGTGGTACAGCGGCAAGGTCTGCTCCCCAGGACGCAAGGCGTTCAAGGCCCGACGAATCGACACGTCGTCCAACGCGGAGAGCCACAGGCGCAAGATTGGCCCTTGGTACTGGCAGCGCTCGAGGATCTCCCGGGCGATCATTTCGCCTTCGCGGTCGGCGTCGGTAGCGATCACCACTTCGCTGCAGGTGCGCAGCAGCTGGCTAATCGCCTTGAGCTGGCCAGCGACCTTGGGCTTGGACACCAATTTCCATTGACTGGGAATGATCGGCAAGTCGTCCAGCGACCATCGCTTGTAGTCGCCATAGGTTTCAGGCGGCGCGGTCTCCAGCAGATGACCGACGCACCAGGTGACGGTGAGGTTTTGACCCCTCAGGCAGCCATCACCGCGATTGCTGGCCTGCAGCACCCGGGCGATGTCGCGGGCTTGGGATGGTTTCTCGCAGATGTACAGGCGCATAAACGTGCCCTCTCGGTGGGTACCGACAGGGTGGGGGTGTGGTCGCGAAGCGCCAGGGTAAATCCGAAGGTGCCGCGTTCATATCGACGGCGGGTGTTACTTGCGTTGCGCGAGGTGGCTTGCCAGCGTTTTCAGAGACTCTAGGGCGAACTGCTTATCCGCCTCATCGAGCTCCTTGATGATCGAGTTGATCTGCACGCCCAGGTCCTGCGGCCGAGGGCTGATCGCCAGCAGCAGTTCATCGGCCGGGCAGCCATACAAGTCGGCCAATTGCAGCAGCTTGGATACCGAGAGCTCAACGAAGCCTCGCTCCAGGCGCGACACCGCTTCGCCGGAGATCTGCAGGTGCTCGCCGACCTGCGCCTGGGTCAAATGCCGGGCACGACGATACTTCGCCAGCTGGCGACCAATGTGATGTGGACTAGGCTCTTTCACGGGCAATGGGGGCACTCTCCAATTCGACTTATATGGTCGAACAGCACCCCAAAGATATGAACGACTCTAAAGGTTGACTAACAACCTATTGAGGCGTATCACCGGAAAAAGATGGATGACTCGACCGTCACCACGGAGGCAACAAACTTGCACGAAACCCACCAGAGTGAGGCAGATGCGTTAGCGATCAAGGCCTATGAGCTGTTCATGGCCACCCATCTGGAACCGGACAAGGAGCAGGCTCGCGCCCGGTTGATTGCCTGGGTCCAGGAAAGTCCGCTGCACTGGCGGGCATTCCTTGCCCTGGACCAGTACTTGGCGGAAGTGAAGCAAATGCTGGAAAGTGAGCGGCGTAAGAGCGCCCGGCGAGAGTGAATCAAACGGCAGCAGCCGGTGTTGCCCGCAGAGCCGTCTACATCGCTCCAGTGGTACCGCGCTGCAGGCGGTAATTCCACTGAGTACCACGCACTTATCCGGACTTGCGTGGCGCTTTCTTGCCTCCCCCCGTACGCGAAGTGCTGGCGTTGTCGCTGGCTTTCTCGCGCATGGTCACCGAGGCCAGGCGGTGCGGCAGAATGCCGATGCGCCGCGCCTCCACCTTGAATGTCACGCGCGCGTTGTCCTCGCTGTCCTCCCATTCCTCCTTGACCGTGCGCCCTTCAACCAGAACGCGCATGCCTTTCTGGTACAGCGTGGCCCAGTGTTCGGCGTCGCGGTTCCAGAGCTCGACGGGCGCCCAGTAGCCGCCGCGATCCTCGTAGCCGCCTTCCCGTGGTACCGGGTTGTCGAAATAGACATTCAGCCGCAGCAGGCGGCGCGGCTCATCCGGGTTGGTGTTGAACTCCTGATACTCCGGAACGCTGCCGATGTTGCCTTCACCAACAAACAAAGTACTCATGCAGGTTACTCCTCGGTGGGGGAACGGATTAGGGCGAGCTCGGCGGCCTCGAGCTTGCTGGCACCAGTGATGGCCTGGCGATACAGCGACTGCAGGCTGCTCATCTGCAGGTTCAGCACCACGCGGTTGGTCTCCAACTGATACAACGCCTGCCGCAGTTCCGGATGCAGGCGCGGCTGAACCACCGTCTCCTGCCACACCTGCACACCCATGCGCTGAAAGTCTGGGCTGCGCCAGCGCAGGAAATCAGTGCCCGTCGCACTGTGCTGGACGACCAAGCGCAGGTCCAGCAACGAGAAGGGGGGCTGGGCCATGATCGCCAGCATCACCGCCATCAACTCGGCGACCTGGGTGCGCAGGTGCAGGATCGTCTCGGCGAACTGCTGCAGCTCCCCCTTACCCTTAAAAGGCTTTAAAAGGCCTTTTAGGGAGGCACCTTGTGCGAACTCGCGATAGGCATCGGCTGACAAACGCCGCGCGATGGCTTCGGCCAGGGTCATGCCTCACCCCCATCGTTCCGGATGTCCGCTGTAGGCTGTTCCTCGGCTTCCGGCGGTTTCGGGCCTTCGATCTCGGAGGGCGCGTTGCTGCGGGTGATCGGCGGGGCGAACTGGGACCGGCGCGTCCCTTCGAGAATGTCCTGCGGCAGGATACCGAACTTGTCGATGGCTTCGCGGGCGCGGGCGTTGTTGGCGGCCATGTCGTCCCGACTTACTCCGGCCAAGCGGTAGCGTTGCGCTAGGCCGAACAGGCTGCGCAGCAGATGCGCGCCGCCATCGATCCAGGATTCCATGTTGTCCCGGCCGATCAGCGCGGTGTGGTGGGCGAGCAGTACCCGCCGGACCAGTGTGTCGTAGTCGGTGAGCAGGTAGATCGCGAGAAAGCCCAGCTGGCTGCCGATGAACAGCGGCAGGGTGACGGGATGGATGTTGAGGTTGTCGCCGACATCGACTTGCGTGGGCAGGGCCCGTTCCACTCGGCTGATCTGTTGTGTCAGCGTGACCATGTCTAACCTGGCCTGCAGCAGCTTTTCCTCCAGCTGCAGCATGAACCAGTCCGCGTACGGATCGCCCTGGCTGCTGGCATGCTTGAGCAGGTTGGTGACGCTGATGTAGCCAGGCATGCCCAGGATCGGGTGTACCCCGTCGCGGCCGCTGCGTCCCTGCCATAGCCGTGCCGCATGGTGGGTGTGCAGGGTCAGAGTGATGCTGCTACGCAGGGAGCCCAGGTTGAGTTGGTAGTGATCGACCATCGCCAGTACCTCGCCGTCGGAATGACGCCGACGATGAGCCGATCCTTGGCTGGCGATGTGGATCAACCTGAAGGTGGAGTGCTCGCATTTTCCCGAGAGTGGATCTCCCTGGAACCGATGGCATCGGCATTAAATCCACCGAGTTCCAGCCCTATGTAGCCGCAGTGATGCCTCGACAACGTTGTTTCAGTTCCTCCAGGCAGGAGAGGGCAAGTGGCGACGCGGTGCGCTGACCGTTGCGTTTGGATCGCTCGCGAGGAGGTTCCTCCAACGCAGGCTTGGCTGAGCGTGAAGGAGGGGTCGAGGATTTCTTCTCCTCGATACGCGCGGCCCACAGGGTGAACTCGCCCTGGCAGGCGCGCTTGATCAGGCCCATCAGGTAGGCGACGGGTTTGCGGATCTCACCGCGGGCGCAGCGCACCGCCGCTTCATTGATCACCGCTTGTTGCTGTTCCGGTTCGAGCTGGCGCATTGCCTGGGAGGCCATGCGCCGCTCGTTCGGGGTCAGCGGTAAATCCTCGGGCCATCGTGCTCGACCAAACTCCACCTGCCCCAGTACCGTACGTTTTTTGCTTTGGTCTTTCTGTACTGTACGGCCAGCGTCGGTATTCCGAACCACAGCCAATTCCGCTGCATTGCCGCAGGGTTCGGGATTGGTTGCGCCAGCCGGAGAATTCCGAACGGGGTCGAGTGCGCCAGGTTCGGAATCCTTTGTAGCTGGTTCATCGCTCATCAGCGGCAGCGTTTGCTGTTGGACCTGCGGCAGCGAGCCGAGCCTGTCCTTGTCGAGTTGGGCCACCTGCGGGTCGGCCTGGATCTCGGCGATCACATGCTGCGCCACGTCACGGACGCCTTTGGTGGCATGAGAGAGGTTCTGCTGCAGCAGCGCGGCGTAGCCAGTGTCCAGTTCCAACTGCTCGGCTGCGGTCAACGGATCGCCGTGCAGCACATAGACGCAGCCACGCAGGCAGCCGTTGGCATCGCGTGAGCGTTGCACCAGACTGAGCCAGCGAGTGGTGCGCAAGACATTCAGCGCGCGGGCGATGGTTTCCCGCGAAGCCTGAGCGCCGCAGGGACTGGTCGCCAGGTAGGGTTGCAGGTCCTGATAGCGTGGCGTCTTGACCTTACGCTCGGTGATCAACCAGCGCAGCACCTGCCAGGTGTTTCGCTCCAGTGGCGTCAGCCGGCGATCCAGCAGCAAGGTCCGCGGCAGCGGGTTATTGTTGCCGTAGTAGATCGTCCGCACCGCGGGCTCCTCGGTGGAGACAGCCAGTTTGCCCCGCGCTGCGTACCACTCATTTCGGCGCCGAAGGGCGTCGTAGCACTGACGCACCACGTCCTGCCAGTCGACCTCGTAAAAGCTCAGCATGGTGTGCCTCCGTACAGTTCGACCTGTTGCCAGACCAGGGTCAGGCTGATGTGTTGTTCCTCGGCCAGCATCATCATGGTGTCCAGCGGATCGTTGTCCGGATCCTCCGTGCGCAACTGGCTCCAGCGATTCCACACGGCATGCTCCTGCGCTTCGCTGAGCTGGACCGGCCGACCGCGGTGCGTCTCGATTTTCAACACACGGCGGCGCAGCGCAGTTTCCGAATGGTCCAGACCAAAGCAGCGGTACATGATGTTGGAGCTCGCGCCCAACTTGAGTGCGCGATTGATCAGGCGTTCGTTCTGCTCGTCGCGCTCGGCCTGGACAATCAGGCGTCGCAACACGGTGATGTCGACCTTCACTTCGACCCAGGCGATCGACGAGTGCGCCAGGTGGGACAAGGTGGTCGGCGGCAGCGACTGCAGCACCTCGATATCTTCATCGGCCAGGCCCAGGGCCTTGCAGCGCTGTAACCTGCCATGGCGCAGCTCATGCAGCACTTGGTTCAACATGGCATGGTTCAACAGATTGAAAGTCGTGCTCATGAGGTGGCTCCTCACGTTATCGAGTGGACGACAGCATCAGTTCGATCAACTCCCGGGCGTGGCGGATCAGCGTGAACAGCTGCTCCAGCTGGGCATCAGGAAGTCGTTCAAGACCCACCGTCAGGGCAGGCCGGTCGCTAAAGGGCAGGTCGTAGGCGCCGATCAGCAGCTGACCAAACAGCGCTGCCGGCAACTGCTGGCGCTCCTTCCAGGTCACGTCGTCCTGCAGCCGTAGCAGGGCCGAGAGCAGCAACTGGATACCGGTGTGCCGCGGGTTGAGTCGCTCGCCATGCCCCGGTGAAAGGGTGAAGCCCAGGTCGTCAGCGAGCGGGCTGATCATGCCGCCAGCGTCTGCGTAAGCGGCAAGGTCGGCGGCCAGGGTGGCGCAGCTCGCGCGCAAGGTGCTGAGATCGTCCATTGACCCGGGGCGTGAGGGGGCCGCGCCGACCGGGCTCGGAGTATCCTCGAGCTCTTCCTGGGGCTTCTCTGGCAACGGTTCGTCACCCAGCGCCTGGCGTATTTCAGGTAGGCGTGGTGCTTGCCGTGGCAGGGGGGCTTCAGCAGCTTGTTCTGGCTCGGGATTAGACCCTGTGGTCAACGTGTCCGG
Source organism: Pseudomonas sp. CIP-10 (assembly GCF_020911845.1). Lineage (NCBI taxonomy): Bacteria > Pseudomonadati > Pseudomonadota > Gammaproteobacteria > Pseudomonadales > Pseudomonadaceae > Pseudomonas > Pseudomonas sp. CIP-10. Next base: position 2,645,727 of record NZ_CP087160.1, read on the forward strand.
TGGATGTTCTGATGTCGACGAGGGCGCTGGAGGCTTGCCAGCTGGACTGGTTGGAGGGGCATAAATACTGTCAGCAGGAGGCAGCGAGAGACGTTGTCCCTGATGCAGCTCCAGAGCCAACAGACGAGGTGTCTGCTCCAGACTCACTGCCATCCTGGCAATCAACTCGTCTTGCAGCTCACTCGCGTCCAGCTCGGGCTTTTCACCGTCGAACGCTGACAGGACTTCGAACCACAACAGCGGAAACTGCTCGGGGCTGCCGAAGTACTGGTTCCAGATCGACTCCGCTCGCCGTCGCAAGCTGATGAGGCGCTCGATGGCAGGTTTACCCAGGCCCGCATAAAGCACCTGCGGGATGACCGGGAGCAGGTGCTCGAGTGCGTCGAACATGCGGCTGATGTGTGACTGCGAGATGGGATAGCCTCCCTCACTCAAGCGCGTCGCGAGCTCGCGCTGGGTCAGGTGGGCGTCCCCGTGCTGGAACATGTCCTTGAGCTTCGCCACGGCCAGCGTCCGCTCGATAAACGTCAACTGGCCATGCAAGTCACTCTCGGCCAAGTGCCCGAGCAAGGCATGTGCTTCCGACTGCCAAGGGCGGAATAGGCAATGGATACGGAAGAAGCGCTCTTCGCGCGTTTCCTGCCACAGCTCGCCGAGGATGCTTAAGCGCGTGTTGCCGCCATTGCGGATGATGAAATGCGCTTCATCGGGACGGCGGGTGATGGCGGGCGGCTGATCCAGACCGCGCTCGCGGATCGAGGCTTTGATGTCGTCATACAAAGGATTGCGCACCACACGCGGATTGAGCTCGTAGGGCCGCAGTTGCTCAAGGCTGACCACCATCGGTGTGTCGCCGGCGGGGGCTGCTGCGAGGTCGCGGCCATGTTTCTGCGGAAAGTGCGCCTGCTGCAGTCGACGCGTGATGTCTTCGGAGGTTGGCGGCTTCATCACTCTCCCTCCGCTCAGCCGCGACGAATTAGTTGGTGTTCGGCAGCACCCGAGAGCCGAGACGCAGGCGTGGGGAGAGCACCAAGCTGCTCGGCCCATTGTGGTAACAGCTCTATGGCCAAGCCGCACATGACCTCAGCGGCGCAAGGGCTGCGACTGCCGGGCGGAGAGGTTGCCTCCACGCGGTGCACAGGCAGGCCGAGCGAGGCGGCATTGGGATACGCCACACGGTCGGGGATTACCGTGTTGCAGACACTGACATGCGGATCAGACTGAAAAGAGGCTTGCAGGCTTTGCATGATCAGGCGCGTATCGCGGCGATTGGCGTTGACCTGGTTAAGCAGCAGCTTCACCGATGGCAGGGCTACGCCTAGGTAGCGATAGGGTTCCAGCTCTTCGAACAGGCTCAACGTGCCCCGGCGCAGCTCGCGCGCGACGAGCATTTCCGGCGGCACCGGGCACAGCGCGCAAGCGGAGGCGAGGATGACCATCTCCACGACCACGCTGCGTGCGCCCTGGGTGTCGATGATCAGCACATCGTAGTGATCCTCGAAGGCGGGCAGCAGGTTGCGCAGGCGCAGACGGCCATCGGCGGCGTGCAGCAGCAGGGTGCTGATGTGCCCGGCGCGGTCGTTGGAGACGATCAGATCGAGGTGCTGGATGACGGTTGTAGAGACCACCTGCTCGGGCTCCGTGAGCCGATGCGCGATCAGTTCATAGCTGCCGGCCTCACGGGACTCGCACAAGGCGTAATAGCTGGACAGCGTCGGTTGGCTGTCCAGGTCCAGCAACAGGACGCGAAGGCCGGCATCGGCGAGCATACCGCCCAGATTGGCGGCGACGGTAGTCTTGCCCGCGCCGCCCTTGGTCGAAATCAACGAGAGGACGTCCATGACTTAGTCCCCCGTGGACAGTCGGTCCTGGACCCACTGTTCAATCTCCAGTGAATCCCAGCCAACGGCGCGTGTGCCGATGCGTCGGCATTGTGGGAACTGGCCGGCTTTCATCAGGTTGTAGATGTGCGAGCGCTTGAAGCCGGTTTTCTGCTCCACTTCATCGCGGCGCATGATGTGGCGGTCGGTGGGCAGAGGGGTAGCGGTGGTTGCTTGCATGATGTCACTCCGTAGCGCCGAGTGGCGCGTGGTGGGATGTGACAGTTAGTGAAGGTCGAGAGAGGGTGAAAAACATTGTCAGGCAATGCCGGGCATTGCCTGACAATGCGGCGTCAGCCCCGTTCTACCTGGGCTATAAGACGGCGTGCGTCGGCAAATCGCCGATCAATGGTACTTTTGCTCAGGCCATCCACCCCAGGAAATCGCAGCAGAATGGCTTGAACCAGAGCAGCCTGGCTGGGATAGATCGATTGCATCTTGCCGTACTGGTCTTTTCCGAGCGTGGTCGCGAGCATTGCGCCGATCAACTTGTCGTGCATGGCTTCAGAAGTCTCGGACGGAATGCCAAGTGAGTCGAGTCGCGCTTTCAGCTTGTCGTTGAGCGTGGAGAGGGCAGCCATTTCATCAGCGGCGACAGCATAGGTTTGCTGCAACTGCTCAAGCGTATGCATGGCAAAGTCGAGCTCGGCTTGCTTAGCCAAATGCGCATCCAGGCTGACGCATTCTGAGTGATCCACGTTTTGCGAAAACAAAAAGGCTGGCTTCTGATCGGGGTGGTTGCGTACGAACCAGACCAGGAGATCGGCTCGCCGAATGGAGTAGTAAACTCGATTTACGTGGCTATCTGACGTAATCGGATGTCCTAAGTAAGTCGCAGGCAATTCGCCGCTGAGAATGGCATCGCAGATGCACTCGACGTGGTCGTGTAGATTTGGCCACTGCGGAAAATGCTTTCGCAGGCTGCCTGGCTGGGAGAGGTCTATCTGAAGAATTTCGTTTTCGTGCTCGGAGAGGTCACACCACAGTATCGCGGCGTCAATGGGATGGTAAGAGCTTCTTATCGAGATCATGGCACACAGCCTCCTGCTGCGTTCGTCCTGGAATCGCTGGCGAGGGCTGCTGTTTGGGGCCCCTGTCGAGCGAGCCTGATTTCATTGGATCGCTTTACGATCCAATGGTGATGACCTGCAACCATTCGGTATGTTCAGTGCGGTTGTTTTGGGCGCGACAGGTTTTGCCGCTGAGAAATCTGGAATAATAACATTCCGCAATAAAATGTATTCAGCCGTGTCTGGGGGCGAGGAAGTCTGAGAGAACAGTGAGGATTTGCAGCAACGTTGTTGCAACCATCGCGCTCAATGCAGTTCGATCATAGGGTCGGATAACCCGTGGCTTATCTGACCTAATGTAGCGTAGGGCAGGCCGTGACGGTAAGCCTTGGACGAGTTCGCGGGGCACCCTCAGTGTCAGGGCGCGATGATCAGTCGGCGGTTAGCGGATCTGCTTGGAACAGGGACGGACAATCATTAGCGCGCTGGCGCATTGTTCGATCAGTGATTGGTTCAGATGAACGGATGGCTCCTCGGGAAAACCCGTCTGCCGAGTTCATCAATGGGGCCTTCGAGAATGGCAACCCAGGGCGTTGAGCTGATTTCGTTCACAGCTTGAAACTGCGATTCTGCAATTTGACGCAGATGCTCGATCTCTTCGGCGGGACAGTCAGAAGCCTGCGCTTCGTGGTACCGCTTCAACGCGTCCACGGCCTCGGTATACATGGGGTGGTCAGGGTAAAGGACTGCCGTTTTGTGCGTCATTTAGTGACGGCGCCTCAGTGAATGGTCGACGGTGGCTTGCCGGCTTTGACAAGCTGGAAGTCAATGACGGCTTGATAAAGCGAGTCCGTCAATAGGTGAAGACGTTCTACCTCATGCTCAGGCAAACCAGAAGCCTCAGTTCTATCAGCGGCTCGCCAGCCTCGACCAATCCAATGAAGGTGCGTTTTACGACCACGATGCTCCGATCAGTTGATGACGCATTATAGGTCGCTAGAGCCAAGACTTGAGCAGATCGAGAATTTGTACGGCCGCTATCGACCCAGGCTGTGTGAAAACGCCCTGAGTACATCGAATAGGAAGAGATGTGGGTTAGCCTGATCCTTGCCGCCTATCATGGCCAGGGCTAGGCGGTGGAGCAACTGCTTACGGCGGGCGCCTATCCCTGCGCTCAGGACCAGCGGGGCAACACTGCGCTAATGGGGTAGAACTTCAAGGGCGAGCTGCGCATTGCCCGCGCCTGCTCGACGCCCACTGCAACCCTGACCAATGCAATGCCAGCGGCTTAGTGCGGAATTGGTATGCTGGTGTCCTGTCCAGACCGCTGCGCTTGAGCGGGGAACAGGAAATTGATCTGCCGTTCGCGAAGCATGTTATCGATGTGATCTGATCGGCATCCTCATTATCAACGAGCAGGTCTTGAGCATAAATTGAGCCAGTGCAGTATTGTAGTGCCTTGCTTGGCAGAGGGCTTTCAGGTCGAGGGTGTCAAGCAGACTTCAATCTCGACGACGATTAGTACAGAAAGATGGTGATCATGAGTCCAAAGAGAAGAACACAGGCAGAGCGCGCAATGGAGACCCAGGGCAAGTTGATTGCAGCGGCCCTGGGGGTTTTACGGGAAAAAGGTTACGCGGGATTCCGGATCGCAGATGTGCCCGGTGCTGCAGGTGTCTCGAGAGGAGCGCAGAGCCATCATTTCCCGACAAAGCTTGAGCTTCTGCTTGCCACTTTTGAATGGCTTTACGAACAGATCACCGAACGCAGTCGGGCTCGATTAGCGAAATTGAAGCCAGAGGATGACGTCATCCAGCAAATGCTGGACGACGCCGCCGAATTTTTCCTCGACGATGACTTCTCTATCAGCCTTGATTTGATTGTGGCTGCCGACCGGGATCCAGCGTTGCGCGAGGGTATTCAGCGCACGGTAGAGAGGAATCGGTTTGTCGTCGAGGATATGTGGCTTGGTGTTCTGGTGAGCCGTGGTCTTTCGCGTGATGATGCAGAAGATATCCTTTGGTTGATATTCAATTCGGTGCGTGGGCTTGCTGTTCGTAGCCTATGGCAGAAGGACAAAGAACGCTTTGAGCGTGTCAGGAACTCGACACTCGAAATTGCGCGAGAGCGGTACGCGAAATTCAAGCGCTAGCAGCTTTGTTGAAATGTCTAGTGTGACAGCGCAAGGTTTACGATATCAGTTCCAGCTAGCGAGAACTCTCGATTGCCATGCACGGAGCCGATATCACCCAGTGGAAGCACTGCTTAGTATCATCTCAGACTAATTCGTGCCAGCGGGTAATCCGCTCGCTGATGAAGCGGATGAGTGGCCTGTTTGATACGTGTCATGCAGACGAGTGGCACTCTCTGGAAGCAGCCCGAGACTGGCCTCTTTCTTCGCTCAGCGCACGTGATCGAGGCGGGCATGCAAATCCTGATGTTCTTTTTGGCTATCGTTATGGTCTAAAGAGAACATGGTGCGTTCCGCAAAGGCGCCCAACTGATCTCTTCTCCTGAGAGCTCAGCCGGGGCTGTCGGCGGGTTGACCGCCCTCAGTTCGGCTTCAATGGCGGTGATGTTGGTGTCGATCAGGTCTTTCAGCAAGCGGCCTAGGGCAAGGCTCAGCTGTTTGCTGCGCTTGGCAAACTTGTGACGCTTGAGCAGCGCGATCTCGTGTGGCAGCTGTTCGTTGACCGCTTCGATGCGCTGGATCTTCTTGCCCATCGTATCGACCTGCTGGCCCAGGGTATCGACTTGCGACATCAACAGCGCGGCTAGTGTCCGCACTTGGTCAGGAGTCATCTGGTCGGGGGTAGGGTGAGGCAGTCATGCTGGTGATTGTGCTTGGGTGGGTAAGCAGGCGACGCATCGATGGGCTAATGGCAGGTGCTACAGCACTGTTATCGCGCTACCTGAATCCACGCGTTGACAGGGGAGACCCAGTACAAAGCCTGAAGTTGCTCGGCGCCCAGCTCCATTTCAGTTCCGTGCCGGAGCCCCGGCCAGATGAGGCCCCTTGGAGCAATCGCTGGGCAGCGAGCCAGATTCCGACACCGTCGTGCACCAGTACCTTCATCCGGTTGGCGAGCAGGATGGTTTCGAGATCCGGACCACTGCGTAAGCCCGCGTACAAACCGGGCGCAGCCGTCGGAATCGGAGGCTGGCCATTTTGCGGTCAGCATTTGCTGCCCTAGCGGTAGCTCGTTGCATGGGATGGCAGGCCAAAAAGAACGCCCTCGTCGGTCGGACGAGGGCGTGTTGTGTGACCGTTGTTCAGACCGCTTTTTCAGAACTCAATGCGGCAGCGGGGCATGCCGTCCGCTTGCCACGCTGGCTTGAGTCTGGTTCTCCCGCGCTGTAAAGGTAATTGGGTTTCGCCCGAGAATGAAATACAGGACGCCGCCAGCCAGGACCAAAGCGAGGATGCAGGATAAGACACCTGCCGCCTGCGTCACCAGAGGGGAGAAATCGCCCTGAATCACATAGATGGCGGGCAGCCCGGCAAAAGCAAAACCTCCGATGTAGCACAAGGGGATTAGCGGGAGGATTAGAATGCTCTTCCAGCCGTTGAGCCGCTCGCGGAAGCGATAGGCGATCGCCACACCGAGATAGATAGAGGAGACGTTCACGAACAGCCACCACCAAGGGAAATTACCGAGTAGCACCAGCGGCTGATGGCCGTAGTAGGTGTAGATGCCGCCGTAACGTAGCAGCAGCTCCTCCATGATGATGTCGGCCGCGCCAGAAAGGGCGAAGCAGAGCCAGAGCTTGCCTGTCGTGATATTGCGCTGGAGTCCAATGTAGAAGATGTACCCCAAGATTGTGCCGAAGGGCCACCACATCGCGATGACGTAGTAGTCGAATTCGCGGCCCATCAGGAAATACAAGAGTTTGTCCGGGTCATGGGATGTGGACCAGTAGACTCCAGCCAGGTAGTTGTCGACGCTTTCGGGATACACGCAGATGGCGGCAGCGAGCACGATAGCCAATGGTACCGTCGTCTTCAGTCGGATCGCATCGACTAGTGCCACAGCGGCCATGACGAGCCCGGCGATCAACATTGCGAGCGACCCGTAGAATACATGTTCGGCATTCTGCGGGAAGCTGTCATTGGGTGGGGGCGGAGTGCGGAACGTGGGATCGAGCACGGCCGGCGCCTGTGCATGGGCGGCATCAGGCCACAACGCGGCCAGCACGACAGCCAGCAAGAAGAAGGCAACCAAGGCGAAGCAAGTGTTGCCACTTGCCCTGCCCGCTGGAAGGAGTTGATGGAACATAATGCACCCCTCGACTGTTGAATATGATTACAAACAAACCGTTTGATCTGTTTCTTTATGAATGTGCCATCCGATGCGAATACCGTCAATTGAAATTCACTGGAGACTGAAGAGCATGACAGAAGCCACGCTCAGCAAAGCTGAGATGATTCAAGAGCAAATCTTGAAAGCTGCGACGCAGGAATTTGCAGCTTATGGTAGCGCCGGTGCACGGGTGAGCACTATTGCCAGTGCGGCCAGGGCCAACAAGAATAAGCGTATGGTGATCCCGTCTTGCATGGTTACACCGGTTGTCTACTGTCTGGTGTTTCTGGATGGGTAGGCCACGCCAGTGCATCGCATGGGCCTACTGTGAGCAAAAGCAGTCGCATTGGGGTCTTAAGGGCATCTGGTGCCCCCGCAGCTTATGTCGGGACCTTTATCAAGGCTCATCTTTGGGGTTGCGTGATAGGCATAAAGCCTTTCGTCGGTGCGCTGTTAATGCTCTCTTCCATTGCTGGCTTGGCTGTCGCGGATCATCGCGATGGGAAATCGGAGGCTATGCGGATTACTGGGCAATGACCCGAATAAAGTGGGCGCAGCCCTCAGGATCTGAGGTTGTCCATTTCACTGTGATCGATTGCCCGCCTATGAACAGCTCAATGATCGCCGAAGTCTCGGCTGACCGTTTAAGTGCAGCCTGAAATGGAACAAATGCTGGCAGCAAGTTTGCGGGCTGATCCCGGTAAAGAGGCAGCCATTTGCGAATGACGTTGGCGTTGATGCCGTGACTTATGGCGACACTGGAAACGGTTGCTCCAGGTTGCAGGCATGCCTGAACGACCTGAGTCTTGAACGATTTCGGATAGCCGGGGTCCGGTTCTTCAGTCATAAGTCCTTCAGATTCGACGTCAAGCACGGTGATATCACGCCCAGCTAGCTAAGGCTCCGGACGGAAATGTAGCGCTATGGGCGCGTCCTCAGTCCGCACCCATTGGCGCCCGCCAGGCCATTGTGACCTGACTTAAGTCGCTAATGCCCGGGAGATGGGCAACTGGGGGAGGGCGGTGCGGCCTTTGCCCCGGCGGATACTCCAGATCAGCCGATCAGTGTGCTTTTCCACGGATGTGGGCTCGTAGAAACTCCAGTGATTTCCGTAACGCCAAATCTGCGCATTCGGATTGATGGCGCTGCGCATCGCTTCCTCGGTAGAAACCACTCTCCACAGGGTAGGTCAGCACATTCAGATTCAGCGCTTTATCGCGGAGAAGGGACTCTCTACCAAGGGCATCGTTACTGGAATGGACGAGTATCGGAATGCTCGATTGCTCGCTGGGCCAAAAGACGTCGTGCACACCGCCATAAACGATACAGGGTGCTGATAGCGTTTGTGCTGCTCGCAGAGCTACAGCTCCGCCCCAGCCGTAGCCCACGATTGCCACATTTCCAGCGTGAGCTATCGCGTCGACGGTAGTCGCAACTAGTTCTGCGGCTGTCTCCAGACCGATCTCAGTTGCCAACCTGCTGCCTAGCAGGATGTCCTCTGGGGCGTAGCCGAGTTCGACCTCACGTTGGATTTTATCGAAAAGTGCGGGCACCACCGTCAGGTAGCCATCCTCGGCATATCGTTCGGCAATTTGACGCATGTCGCCGTTGACGCCGAAGAATTCGTGGACCAGAACCACGCCACCTACGGGCTTGTCATCAGGTTCGGCAGACCATCCATTCATGGGGCCGTGGGGAGTTACCATCGTAATCCAGTGACTCATCGGAACCTCGCTCTCTTGACTATTACGGTTTCGTTGATGAATCGCAGACCATCGCGGCGGTTCATCGTCCGGGTTGCTCTACCTTCCGGTTGTCTACTGCCTAGCACACGGAGTGGGGCTCGTGCCTCGCAGGGACGGCACCTCCGTCCTCCAAAAAAAATCATTGACTCAGGAGTTTTTCAGCCGGATGATCGTGACAACAAAGAAACAAACCAGCCTGTCTGTATTATCTCCACAGCAGGGTACAAAAACAATCAATGGAGACTGCCATGAGACTGAAAGACAAAGTCGCAATCGTGACTGGTGCGGCAACCGGGATTGGCAACGCTATCGTGCGCTCTTACCTTGCGGAGGGTGCGAAGGTGGTCATTGCTGATGTGAAAGGTGCTGAGGCAGCCGCGGCGGAACTGGGTGAAGACCTAGCGTTGGGTGTCTTTGCCGACGTTTCGGATCCTGATAGCACCAAGCAGATGGCAAAGGCAGCACTGGATCGCTTCGGCAAGATCGACGTGCTCGTCAACAATGCCGGTATCTTCACCGGTCTCAACTATGTCCCGATGGAATCGATCTCGGTTGCGGATTGGGACAAGCTCTACAGTGTCAATGTCAAGGGGCCCTGGCTGTGCGCCAGTGCGGTGTCGGCCGCGATGCGCGAGGGTGGTGGTGGCAAGATCATCAACATCGCCTCAGTAATCGCTCACATCGGAGCGCCCTTCATGTTGCACTACGTTTCCAGCAAGGGCGCTGTTGCGGCGATGACACGTGCCATGGCGCGCGAATTTGCGACGACCAAGGCAGGGATCAGCGTCAACTCCATCTCTCCCGGCTACACCCATTCGGAAAATGCGCTCGCAAACGCTCAGCAGCATGAGCAGTTCGAGGGCGTTTCTGCGTCCATGCGAGCAATCGACCGACCGCAAGTGCCGGCAGATATTGCGGGAGTGGCGCTTTGGTTGGCTAGCGACGAAGCCTCCTACGTAAACGGGCAGAACATTGTGGTGGATGGCGGCATTTACATGAGCCTCTGAGCGTCATTCGCCACGACATTCATCCTTAGTTGTGATTTGGGAGTCAGCTTATGAGCGCTAGCTCGAAATTCAATGTGGATCCGGCCGGGTTCCGCAATTGTAATCTTATCGGCGGGCAGTGGAAGGGCTCGATTTCCGGCGAGACCATCGCTGTCGAAAATCCCGCTACCGAGGAAATCATCGCCCATGTTCCGCAGGGCCGACACGAAGATATCGACGAAGCGGTACGGGTCGCGCGCGCTACATTCGAGTCGCCAGCCTGGCGGAAAATTCGTCCGATCGATCGTGGTCGGATCCTGGAGAACGTCGCACGCAAGATTGAAGAGCATGCTGACGAATTGGCGTATCTGGAGTCACTGGATACCGGCAAGGCCTTGACGTTCGCCAAGGCCATCGACCTGCCTTCGACAATCGACGTCTTCCGCTATATGGGGGGGTGGTGTTCCAAACTTGGAGGGACGACCCCTCCAATTTCATTCGATGGGCGTGAATACCACACCTATACCCGACGTGAGCCGATTGGTGTCGTTGGTGCCATTACGCCTTGGAACTACCCGCTTGCGCTGGGCTCGTGGAAGATCGCTTCGGCGCTGGCTGCCGGCTGCACCATGGTGCTGAAGCCCACAGAACTCACGCCTCTGAGCACTCTCCGGCTTGCAGAGCTGTGCCTTGAGGCGGGGCTGCCAGAAGGCGCGCTCAACATCGTCAATGGTCATGGGCACGAAGCGGGCGAAGCGTTGGCGCGTCATCCGGGGGTCGACAAGATCACCTTCACAGGCTCGACAGTAGTTGGCAAGAAGATTGTCGAGTACGCGCTGGGCAATATGAAGCGTGTCACCCTTGAGCTTGGCGGCAAATCGCCGAGCATCGTATTTGCCGACGCGGATCTGGACCAAGTCGGTCTGGGGGCTGCACTCGCAGTCTTCTTCAACTCGGGACAGATCTGTTTCGCCGCCAGTCGGCTGTTCGTCCAGGACAGCGTGTATGACCAAGTGGTCGAAGCTGTGGCGGCGGCTGCGGCACAGTTCAAGGTCGGCAATGGCTTGGATCCGGACACTCTGTTGGGGCCGTTGGTGTCTCGCAAACAGCAAGAGCGGGTGATGGGCTACGTGCAGTCTGGGATAGAGCAGGGCGCGAGGCTGGTCTGTGGCGGGAAGTCAGTCGGAGAGAAAGGCTATTTCCTCCAGCCCACTGTTTTTGCCGACGCAGCCCCATCAATGCGGATCGCTCAAGAAGAGATTTTCGGGCCTGTAGTCAGTGTCATCCGATTTAAAGATGAAGCCGAGGCGATCCGGATGGCCAACGACACAGCTTATGGCTTGGCCGCCAATATTTGGACGCGGGACATCAAGAAAGCCCACCGGGTCGCGCACCGCTTGCAGGCGGGTTCGGTGTGGATCAACTGTCACGGTGTGATCGATCCAGCTGCACCATTTGGAGGATTCAAGCAGTCAGGCTGGGGTCGCGAGGTCTCGGAGGAGGGGCTGTCTGCCTATACAGAGACTAAGACGGTCTGCGCACTACTCGATGACTGAACGAAATCCTGCCCTCGCGTGCGAGGACGTCACGTCCGCTTAAGGAGACCGATCATGTGGGAATATATCAAGTACTACTTTGCACCCTTGGTACAAGTCTTTGCGATTCTGGGGTTCTATTGGGGTGGTCATTACACCTGGATTGCAATTGGGGCTTTTCCGGCCATTGCCATCCTTGACATGCTGCTGCCGCTCGATCTATCTGAGCGCCGAATGAAGAACCATTTCTGGGCTTACTTGCCGATCTGGGCTTCGACGCTGTTATTGCCGTTCATGTACTTCGGCTTCGCGTGGTCGGTAGCAAATAACGATCTGACCGGATTGCAAATGGCAGCCGGTGTGCTGGGGTTGGCATGGCTTTCGGTTGTGCCTGGCGTTCCTGCAACCCACGAGTTGTATCACTCGCGCGGGCGGTTGGCTCGCTTTGTTGGGCGCTATGGCCAGATTGTATTTCTCGATGTCATGCGCATGGAAGTGCACGTAGTCGGCCACCACCGCGACGTGGGGACGGCTGAGGACATTGATACTGCGGCACGCGGTATGAATCTGTACAGATTCGTCGTTCGTGCAGTGGTGGAGTCCGTCCGCTGGGAGCTGAAGCTGGATGCAGACAATCTGGAGAAACGCGGTTACGGTCGCTATTCGATCCGTCACTCGGTCTGGCGCGCGCTGCTGGCCATTGTAGTGTTCCTGGGGTGCATCTATGCCATTGGCGGTGGGATGGCGGTGGGTCTTTGTTCGATCTCGATGATCATCGCTCGTTTTTGGGTTGAGGCATTCAACTACTACCAGCATTACGGCCAAGTCCGTTTGGTCGGTATGCCCATCGAAAAGCGGCACGTCTGGAATCACTTTGGAACGCTCTCACGCTTGTATGCGTTTGAAATCACTAACCACGCAGACCACCATCTCAACTCCTACATCCCATATTACAAGCTGGTGCCGGATCGTGAGGCGATCATTATACCAAGCATCATCGCATGCTTCCTGTCAGGCTTCATTCCACCCCTTTGGTATCGAGCAATCATCAAACCTGCGCTCAAACGCTGGGACAACGAATATGCATCACCGGCCGAGCGGCGCCTTGCGCAGGAGCAGAATCGTGAGGCGGGATGGGATGATTGGTTCAATGATCAGGGAGGGCGTGGCAGTCAGCCTGATGGTCCTTCCTTGGCTCGCGGCTGATCACATGGAGTAAGTGTTGTCCCCACGCTGGAAAATCCAGAAATGAGTGATTGGCCACAGCCCGTCGACTGTCTGATGTCCCATCTCTGTTGGTCTTGGAGGCTGACTCCTGGAGTGTCAGTCTCCGAGGTAGATGAGTTATCGGGATCGGTTGAGTGAACACTTGGCGCTGCGCGGTTGTGCAGTTTGCACTGAGTCGAGCACTGATCTTGGCGGAAAGCGCCCAAAGGGCGCCAACCTGGCATCGTTAATCGGCGTGGCACCGGCCTTGGCAGCCTCATGGGGGCTGTATAGGCACACCTTCTTCCGCCCAATTTGACTGATGTCTCTCTCGCGAGGTTTCAATGAGAAGTTTCTTTCAATCCATCTTCGGCAAGGCAGTGCAGAAACAACTGCGAATCCTGCCTCAGGACATAACGATCTCGCTTAATCCAGGGCAAACGCTGCTGGAGGCTGCGTTGGCCAATGGTATTGCCTATCCTCACGACTGTACGGTTGGTACCTGCGCCTCTTGCAAGACGCGCCTGAAGCAGGGGCGTGTTCGAGAGGCAACTCCGTTTGGTTACACCTTGTCAAAGGCTGAGCTGGATGCGGGCTACATCCTGGCCTGCCAAGCGTTTCCGCGTGACGAACTCACCGTAGTTGAGATTGACCCGCCGTCGGCCGATCAGCCGGCAACCGAGCAGTTCGCTGCCACTATTGTAGCGACGGAGCCGCTCACTCACGACATTCTCAAGGTAGTGATCCAGGCGGATCGACCAGTGCACTATCTGGCCGGCCAGTATGCGAATTTGCGTGTCCCGGGTTCCTCTCGCTTCCGCTCTTATTCATTCGCCAATGCACCGCAACGCAAGGGGCAGAGCACCCTTGAGTTCTATATCCGCAAGGTGCCAGGAGGCGAATTCACCGAAGCCTTGTTCCGTGGCGAGTTGGATGGTCGGCCACTGGAAATGGAGGCTCCCCAAGGTACCTTCCACTTGCATGGCGGTGATGCGCCGATGGTGTGTATCGCTGGAGGCAGTGGTTTGGCACCACTGATAAGTATCCTACAGCACGCGCGAGCAAATCGTATCAAGCGAGACTGTACGTTGTTGTTTGGCGCACGCACTCAGGATGATCTATATCAACTCGATATAATCAGCAATATCGCTGCCAACTGGCAAGGTGATTTTCGTTTTATTCCGGTGCTTTCGCATGAACAGGAATGCAGTAACTGGACCGGCGCACGTGGCCTTGTGACCGAGCATATTGCTGCTGATTTCTGCGAGGGGGCAGAGGGTTATCTCTGTGGACCTCCACCGATGATAGATGCCGCCATCTCTCGTCTTGCGGAGCAAGGCATACCGTTGGAAAGAGTCTTTTATGACAAGTTTACGGACGGCCGGAACTCCTAAAGGCTAATTACAATATAATAAAAATAAGGACTGGCTGATGAAAAAAACAATATACAGCTTAAGTGCCTGCGGCATTTTGACGTGCTTGTACTGTGGTATTGCGTCTGCAACAGATGCTTTCAACCTCGTCGGGGTTGGACCGGTTTCCCAAGGTATGGGGGGGATTGGTGCAGCCTTCAATATCGGGGCACAAGGTATGATGCTGAATCCGGCAACGCTTAGTCAGATGCAAGAAGGTATGCATCTGGGGCTGGGAATGGACATCATTACTGCGGAATTGGAAGTCAAGAATACCGCTACCGGCGAAAAAGCCGACTCCCATAGTCGTGGGCGCAACAACGGGCCTTACGTGGCGCCTGAGCTTTCTTTGGTGTGGCGTGGTGAGCGATATGCGCTGGGAGTCGGTGCTTTTGCTTCCGATGGGGTTGGAACCCAGTTCGGAGACACCAGCTTTCTCTCGCGTACCACGACCAATAATCTTAATACAGGGCTGGAAAACTACTCCCGTCTGATAGTTTTGCGGATACCGTTCTCTGCGGCTTACCAGGTGAACGAGAAGTTGTCCGTCGGGGCATCGTTGGATGCTGTGTGGACGTCGGTGAACTTGGGACTCCTACTGGATACCACACAGATTGGTACATTGGTTGGACAAGGCCAGGTGTCCGGCTCATTGATGCCAGCGTTGCTGAGCGTGCCGGAGCTGTCGGCAGGTTATCTATCCGCGGACAATCACCGTGCCAGCGGTGGTGGCGTGGACTCCTGGGGCATAGGTGGCCGGCTTGGTCTGACCTATCAGTTGACCCCAAAAACACGGGTGGGGATTGTATACAACTTCAAGACCCATGTTGGAGACCTGTCTGGCAATGCCGATTTGACGGCAGTAAGCGCTGTCGCGGGTAATATCCCTCTCTCGGGTGAACTCAAGCTACATAACTTCGAGATGCCAGCATCTCTCGTTGCGGGCATCAGTCACGAATTCAGTGATCAGTTTGCTGTTGCGTTCGACTACAAGCGTGTCTACTGGAGCGATGTCATGGATGACATAGAAGTCAACTTCAAGCAGAAAGCCACGGGCGACACTATCAATCTGAAACTGCCTTTCAATTATCGGGACACCAACGTGTATTCGTTGGGAGCGCAATACCGCTACGGTGCGAACTGGGTGTTTCGAGCGGGCGTGCACTATGCCCAACTGGCCAACCCTTCAAGTGGTACAATGCCAATCATTCCTTCGACACCGACTACCAGTCTCTCGGGAGGCTTTTCATATGCCTTCAGCCCTGAGGATGTAGTCGATTTTTCTCTGGCCTACGGATTCAAGAAGAAAGTATCCAATGACAGCCTGCCGATCACCGACAAGCCCATCGAAGTATCGCATTCGCAGATAGTTACATCGATTTCCTATACCAAGAGTTTCTAGGTCGTAGCCATAGAAACTCTCTTCATTCATGTGAAGGAAAGAAGAATATGAGCTATTCGAGTGGATTGATCCGTCCGGACGGAGCAAAGAAGGAGGATCGCTATCTTAATCTCTATCGTCATTCCGTGGACGATCCTGAGAGTTTCTGGGCCGAACAAGCGCAGCGCATCCATTGGCACGTTCAGCCGCAGAGAATCCTTGAGGCGTCGAACCCACCCTTCCGACAATGGTTTGTTGGTGGTCAGACCAACCTCTGCTTCAACGCCCTCGATCGCCACTTGCCAGAGCGTGCCGAACAGTTGGCGTTGGTAGCTGTTTCCTCGGAAACAGGAGTTACCCAGGAGATCACCTATGCGCAGCTGTATCGGGAAGTTAATACCTTCGCCGCAGTACTCAAGCGACTCAACGTAGACAAGGGTGACCGAGTCGTCATCTACATGCCGAACATGGCTGAGGCAGTTTTCGCCATGCTTGCTTGTGCGAGGATCGGGGCGATCCACTCCGTAGTCTTTGGCGGCTTCGCTGCGCGTAACTTATCGGCGCGCATCGACGACTCGCAGCCCAAGTTGCTGATTACTGCCGATGCAGGGATGCGCGGTGGCCGGGTCATTCCGTACAAACCACTGGTGGACCAAGCCTGTGCGGAGTCGGAGTCACCGCCACCCAAGGTGCTGATAGTGTCTCGTGGTTTGCAGCCAGAGCTGACCTGGGTACCGGGGCGTGACGAAGAATACGCGACTTTGCGCGCCGCTGTTGGTGATGCGCAGGTGTCAGTGGAGTGGCTGGAGTCGAACGATCCCAGCTACCTGCTTTACACATCGGGCACTACCGGAAAACCCAAGGGGGTACAACGCGATGTCGGTGGCTATGCGGTTGCCCTGGCGCTGTCAATGGAGACGGTTTTTGACGTTGCTCCTGGGCAGGTGATGTTCTCGACCTCGGATGTCGGTTGGGCGGTCGGGCATTCTTACAATGTCTATGGGCCGCTAATCGTCGGTGCGACTTCGTTGTTGTATGAGGGCTTGCCTACCCATCCGGATGCCGGCATCTGGTGGTCGCTATGTGAAAGGTATGCCGTGCGTACCATGTTTTCCTCACCGACGGCCGTCCGTGTGTTGAAGAAGTTCAATACCGACGCCATTGCCCGGCACGACTTGAATGCCTTGCGCTACCTCTTCCTGGCCGGGGAACCCCTGGACGAGCCGACAGCTAACTGGATCAGTCAGGCACTCGGCAAGCCAGTCATCGACAACTACTGGCAGACCGAGACTGGCTGGCCGGCGATTACCCTTCATCCTGGCTTGGAAATGAAACCTGTGAAGTTAGGCTCGGCTGGCCTGCCGAACTTGGGCTACAGGATCAAGGTGATTGATGAGCTCAGCGGGGCGCCTGTCGCGGCGCATCAAAAAGGCATGCTTGTCGTTGAGCCGCCGTTACCACCGGGCTTCATGACGACGATCTGGCGTGATGATGATCGCTTCTGTAGTAGCTACTTTGGGCACTTCAAGGAGCAGGTCTACAGTTCGCTTGATTGGGCGGTCCAGGATGAGGACGGTTACACCTACATTCTTGGGCGTACCGATGATGTCATCAACGTTGCTGGGCATCGTCTGGGGACTCGCGAAATCGAGGAGTCCGCTGCGGAAGCTTCCCGCGTTGCCGAGGCGGCAGTTATCGGTGTCCCCGACGAGATCAAGGGGCAGGTACCAGTTGCCTTTGTCACGCTCCGTAAGACTGCTTCCGATGAACTCCAGCGCCGAGAGGCTGCGGCAGAGATACGCCAGGCGGTAGAGAGCCGTCTGGGGGCGGTGGCGCGACCTGCTCGGGTGTATATCGTCAATCTCCTGCCGAAAACGCGTTCAGGCAAATTACTTCGTCGGTCATTGCAAGCCCTGGCGCTGCAGGCGGATCCAGGGGACTTGTCCACCCTTGACGACCCTAGTGCACTCGATGAGATTCGCCATGCCCTGAGACGTGGACCGGACGCGGGGAACTGAGAGGTACGGCTCTGCTAGCTCGAAATTAGTGAGGGATCCGGTTGTAAATCGCCGTCAAGCGGCAAGAAGGCCCTAGCAACTTGACAGGTGAATTCGAGGCGGATGATTTTTTTGAAAACAAACAGACAATCTGGTCTGTTTGTATTATAAGTAAAAACACCCACGTACGTGGGTGCGATACAAGCGAGAGAGGATGGTCAATCCGATGGGCGAAGACATCAGCAAGATCGTGATTATCGGTGCCGGTCAGGCCGGGGCGACGGTGGCCTTCGGCCTGCGCCGCAGCGGATTCGCCGGTGAAATCACCCTAGTGGGAGAGGAGAGCCACTTGCCGTATGAAAGGCCGCAGCTATCCAAGGAAATGCTGCGGCCAGAGGCAAGCGCTCACAAGTCGATCAAGACACGGGCTGACTACGAGGAGCAGAGCATTCTCTTGGAGCTCGGTTGCAAAGTGGTCCGTGCTGACGCTCAGGTGCACAGCATCGTTTTGGATGACGGTCGCCAGCTTGCCTTTGACCGGCTGGTGATCGCCACGGGTGTGCAGCCACGCCGACTGTCCTCGGCATTTCAGGGTGCACATCGGGTCCACTACCTGCGCACGCTCGAAGATGCAGCGCGCTTGCGCGCCGACCTTGAAGCAGGGAAGTCACTAGCGATCGTTGGCGGAGGCGTGATTGGACTCGAGGTTGCCGCCGCAGCGCGTGCGCTGAACTGTCCGGTGACCCTGATCGAAGCTGCGGACCGGCTCATGTCGCGCAGCGTGGACGAGGTGGTTTCCGCTTATCTGGATCGGGCGCACCGGCGAAACGGGGTGGACATTCGCTACGGCGTGGCGGCCACCGAGTTGCTGGACGATGGGCGTCTCAGGCTTTCCGACGGCGGCACCGTGCCCGCAGAGGCTGTGCTGGTCGGTATCGGTGTAACGCCGAACATCGAGGGCTTTGAACACCTGGATATCACCGATGCCACTGGGGTGCGGGTCGATGCGTACAGCCAGACTGTCGTTCCCGGCATCTTTGCCACCGGCGATATCGCCTCACAGCCCAATGGCGGAGGTTTCGGGCGCATCGAGACCTGGGCCAACGCCCAGGACCATGCACTGAATCTGGTCAAGAACCTGATGGGCGAAGCGGTGCCCTACGAAGCCCCGGTGTGGTTCTGGTCTGACCAAGGACCGATCAACTTGCAGGTCGTTGGGGACGCGGCCAATGGCCGGCGGATTATCCGCGGGGATGAGCATGGAGACGTCTTCAGCATTTTTCGACTCGACGCCAATCAGCAGGTCATCGGTTGCGCGACGGTCAACTCACCAAAAGACATGGCTGTGGCACGTCGTTGGGTGAAGCAACGCAGTAGCGTCGATCCGCAACGGCTGGCTGACCCAACCATCCCATTACGCGACTGTGCCGTCTGAATGCATGCAGTCTGAACTACGAGGAAACCACCATGAATAATGACAAGAATCTGGTAGAGATCGACGATGAAAACCTCTTGTTCCGTGTGGCTCGCGAGTCGTTCGTGAGCGAAGAGGTCCTGGCCGAGGAGTATGAGAAGATCTTCGACCGCTGCTGGCTTTATGTTGGCCACACATCCGAGTTCAAAAAGCCTGGCGATTTCGTCACTCGCACTGTCGCGCGCCGCAACCTGCTGGTGACAATGGGAACGGATCGGACGATCAATGCTTTCTTCAATACCTGCCCGCACCGTGGCGCCACTGTTTGCCGTGAGCGATCAGGCAACTCCAAAAACTTCCAGTGCTTCTACCATGGCTGGGTATTCGGTTGCGATGGCAACCTGAAGAGTCAGCCTGGCAAGGAGCGCTATTGCGCTGACTTCATTACTGGCGGCGCGGGCAACCTAGTGCCGGTGCCGCGCTTCGACATCTACGCCGGCTTTTGCTTCGTCAGCTTCAATGCCGAGGTGGAACCACTGCCCGACTATTTGGCAGGAGCCAAGGAATACCTCGAACTGGTTTCCAAGTATTCCGAGAGCGGCATGGGTATCACCACCGGCACCCAGGAATACGCCATCCGTGCAAACTGGAAATTGCTCGTTGAGAACAGTATTGACGGCTATCACGCTGTCAGCACCCACGCAAGTTATCTCGACTACCTGAAAAACATCAATGATGGCTTTTCGGGCGCCAAGCTCGAAGGCAAGAGCACTGACCTCGGTAATGGTCATGCGGTAATTGAATTCAGTGCTCCTTGGGGACGGCCGATTGCCTCCTGGGTTCCGATCTGGGGGGAGGAGGGCAAGCAAGAGATCGACCAGATCTATGCACGGTTGGTCGAACTGCATGGTGCGGAGATGGCCGACCGCATGGCGTACAAGAACCGCAACCTGCTGATTTTCCCGAATCTCATCATCAACGACATCATGGCAATTACGGTGCGGACCTTCTATCCGCAGGCGCCGAACTACATGCATGTCAACGGTTGGTCATTGGCGCCGAACGAGGAGTCCGACTGGGCGCGCAAGTACCGCCTCAGCAACTTCCTGGAGTTCCTTGGCCCAGGCGGTTTCGCAACGCCGGACGATGTCGAAGCGCTGGAGTCCTGCCAGAACGGCTTCAGCAACTACCGACTGGTGCCGTGGAGCGACATTTCCAAGGGAATGGGCAAGGAAACGGCCAACTACGACGATGAGCTGCAGATGCGTGCTTTCTGGACGCGATGGAACCAATTCATCGGTGGCGCGCCCACGCCCGACTCCGGCGTTCAACACATACCAACCATCGCTTTGGCCTGAGGATAAGCCGATGAGTGCCGTTGCCCTAGAAAAAGAACCTCTGCGTATCCCATCGTCCCAGGACTTCGCCGCCTTCGTCACCCGCAGCGAAGTGGAGGACCTGCTTTATCACGAGGCTGAACTGCTGGATACCTGGCAGTTGCACGACTGGCTGGCCCTGTTCACCGAGGACTGCAGCTACTTCGTGCCGTCGACCGACCTGCCGCGCACCGCCAGCGCCGACGACAGCCTGTTTTATATCGCCGATGACGCCGTGCGCTTGCGCGAGCGGGTGATTCGGCTGATGAAGAAGACGGCTCACGCCGAGTACCCGCGCTCACGGACGCGCCACCTGGTCAGCAATATCCGCATTCTGGCTGCCAATGCCGAAGAGATTCAGGTGGCCTCCGCCTTCGTGACCTACCGCATGAAGCTCGGCAACAGTGATGCCTATGTCGGTAGCACGAACTATCGGTTGCGTCGAATCGATGGGCAACTGCGCATCGTTGAGAAGCGCTGTTTCCTGGACCTCGAAGCGCTGCGCCCGCATGGCCGGGTCAGCATCATTCTGTAACGGAGCACAACGATGGATATCACACTTCCCTTCCGCTACAAGAAGTTGGCCTATGCCGCGATCAACGTGACCGATCTGTCCAGGTCAGTGCCGTTCTATCGTGACATCGTCGGGCTCGACCTTGTGAAGCAGGATGGCGACATCGCCTATTTTCGCTGCAGTCGCGACCACCACAACATTGTTCTCTACCAGGCGCCCGGACACGGTCTCAAGCGTGTGGGCTTCGAGCTGGAGCAAGAGAGTGACGTGCGTGCCGCCTTCGAGCATTTCGACCAGCGCGGCATGCAACCCACTTGGGTGTCGGCGGAGGAGACCAAGCAGCTTAGGCAGGGACTAGGTTTCCGCGTGCGTGAACGCCACAGCGGACTGCTGTTCGAACTGTTTGTCGGGAACATGCACCTCAGCAATCCGTTCGTTCCGACAGTGGCCAAGATCGCGCGTATCGGCCATGTGGTGATTGGCAGCGAGAACTTCGAAGGATCTCGCGATTCCCTGGTTGATGACTTCGGCTTTCGGGTTTCGGACCTGATCGAAGACCGCATCGTCTTCATGCGTTGCCATCCCAATCCGTTCCACCACACGTTCGCAGTTGGTCCAGCGAGCAGCAGTCATTTCCATCATGTCAATTTCATGGTCACGGACATCGACGATATCGGCAAGGCGCTGTATCGCATCAAGCAGCACGATATCAAGGTGGTCTTCGGTCCCGGTCGGCATCCGCCGTCGGACAGCGTCTTTTTCTACTTCCTCGACCCCGACGGCATCACCGTGGAGTACAGCTTCGGCATGGAGGAGTTCGCTGAGCACGGCGCTCGTCCGCCGCGCTACATGGAACCGGTGCCCGAGTCGCTGGACGCATGGGGAGCAGTGCCGGACGGCCAGTTCGGTCGCAGCGGACCGATCGAACGCGAGCGGATGCCCACACCCCATGCAAAGGGGGTACTGGCATGAGCACGCTGAGCAGAAACGCCTTGCCCTTGGAGGGACAGGTCGCAGTAGTCACGGGCGGAGCCCACGGTATCGGTCTGGGGATCGTCGAGCGGCTGCTGGGGTTGGGTGCCCGGGTCACCGCCTCGGATATCGATGAGTCGGGCCTCTCGTTGCTTTGCGAGCGTCTGGCCGCCAAGCATGCGGACGCTATAGCGGTGCATGCCGCCGATCTCTCTGAAGAGCAAGGTGCCCAGGGACTGCACCGGGCTGCGGTCGAGCGCTTCGGTTCGGTACAGATACTGGTGAACTGCGCGGGGGGCGGTGTGATCCGGCCTTTCCTGGAGCATACACCCGAGACCTTGAAGGCCACCATCGATCGTAACCTGTGGACTGCGTTGTGGTGCAGCCGGGTATTCCTGCCGGACATGCTTGCTCGGCAGTACGGTCGGATCATCAACATCGGCGCCGACTCGGTACGCAACGGTCTGCCGGACCATGCGGCCTACAACGCAGCCAAGGGCGGTATGCACGGACTGACCACCGGCCTGGCGCGCGAGTTCGCCCGCCAGGGCGTTACGGTGAACACGGTTGCGCCGTGCGCGGTGAACACCGAAGTGTGGGTCAGAATCAAGAACGCCAACCCCGAGCTCGCCCAGCGATTTCTGGATGTCATTCCGATGGGCCGGGTGGGCGAGATCGAAGAGGTTGCGTCGATGGTTGGCTACCTGGCTCAGCCGGAGGCGGCCTTCGTCACCGGTCAGGTAATCAGCGTCAACGGCGGCAGCACAATGCTGTGAGGACAGTGATATGACTAACATCATCGAGACAGTTGACCTGACTGACCTCGTGGGCCTGTGCGCGACCGATGACGTAGCTGAGGGTGAGATTCTTCGCGTCAAGCTGCCATCCGGTCACGCTCTGGCAATCTACTGCGTCAACGGGGAGTTCTTCGCCACCGACGACATCTGCTCCCACGGCGAGGCATCCTTGTCGGAGGATGGTTCGCTCGATGGCTACGAGGTCGAGTGCAGTTGGCACTTCGGACGTTTCGACATTCGTACAGGGCATGCCTGCGCGATGCCATGTGAGCACCCGTTGCGAAGCTGGCCGGTCACAGTCGAGGGTGGGCAGATCTTCGTCGATGTGGGGGCGCACCCTGTATGAGCGGCGTCGATATTTCCACTCTTGAACAGCGCGTGCGCGTGGCTGCGCGCGCGTTGGGCCGACATGGCCTGGTTCAGGCCTGGGGGCACTGCAGCGCCCGGATCGATGCAGAGTCCTTCGTGGTCTGCGCGGCCCGCCCCATGGGCCGTATCGAAGTCGGTGAGCCGGGGACGATAGTGCCGATCGAAGGGGCGCTACCGCCCGGTGTGCTGGGCGAGGTTCGCATCCACCAGCAAATCTACCGGCGACGTCCGGACGTGGGCGGTATTTGTCGCTTCATGCCGCCACATGTCGTAGCACTCTCCACACTGCGCAGCGTGCCGAAGCCGCGTCATGGTGTAGGTGCATTCAATGCGGCGTGCCGCTTCTGGGACGATCCGCGTTTATTGCGGGACGACGCTTTGGCGGCGGAGCTGGCGGCGCACCTTGGACAAGCCCCATCCCTGGTCATGCGCGCCAATGGCGCGGTGACCGTTGGGCCTAACATCGAACTGGCCACCGGGTTCGCTTGGTGCCTGGAGGATGCCGCCCGCATCGAAACGCTGGTGCGCTCCATGGTCGATGTGGCCGAGCGTGATGATGCTTGCCTGACTGCCGAAGAGATCGATGCGAGACAAGTCAGTTCGGGCGCGGTCTTCGAGCGACTGTGGGATTACCTGACGGCGGATGACCCGGAGAGCCTGGGCAGCGGGGCCGCATTCCCAGTTCCACAGTGGGGACGGCCATGACTTTCGGTATGCGCTGTTACGCAATCATGGCGAGGACTGGAGCGGAGACTCGTGCTTGCCGCGCAATTAAGGGTGAGCGAATCGTGACTCCATCAATCTCCCTGGATATCTCGAGCTTCGATGGCAAAATATCCCGCGCAACGCAGAACCCAGGCCGAGAGACGCGAAGAAACACGCTCCCGGATAATCGAAGCCGCCATCAGCGAGCTGTTGCACAACGGCTACGCAGGAATCCGTGTCGACAAGGTGGCGATTGCCGCCAAGGTGTCGCGCGGGGCTCAATCGCATCATTTTCCGACCAAGGAAAGCCTCGTCCTTGCGGCACTGGAGACGCTGTACCAGGCCTCGACGGAGGTCAGCATGAAGGTCATCGACAACCTGGCTTCGGAGGATGTGCTGGATGCGCTGATGCAGGAGTCGGCCAAGTTCTATCTGGGGCCGAACTTTACTATTGCCATGTCACTCTTGAACTTGGGCGACAGCAATCCCGAGCTGCGGAAGAAGGTGCGCATCATGGCCCGCAAGTACCGCCTGCCCATCGAGAAGGCATGGCTGGATGCGTTGACTCGCTCCGGTCTGGACGAAGAGCCTGCACGCACAGTGTTGAGCATCACTCAGAGTGTCTATCGCGGCATGACCACCCGGCGCTTCTTGCGCAACGATCCGGAATACGCGAGCTTTACATTCGAGCAGTGGTCGAAGATAGCGCGTGCATTCATGAACCAGCACTCCCTCAAACGTTAACGGCTACACCCTCCTTCCGGCTACGCCGGCACTCCATCTCAACAGCCATTCACACCGCTGCTGCGCCGTCAGCAGTGGCTGTGTCGTCGTGCGTTTAATTTCTATAGAGAGGTATTTATGAGTCTTTGGCTTGATCTGCTTGGCGCGGAAATCCGTTTCGTCGACACCAAAAGCTTCGGCACGATCCGGATTGCCGAGGCGGGCAAGGGGAACCCCGAAACTATCATTTTCCTGCATGGCATCAACGGCCACCTGGAGGCCTACGCAAAGAACCTGATTCCGCTGTCGAAGGATTTCCATGTCATTGCGTACGACTATGTGGGGCACGGTCTGTCCAGCAAACCCGTTCGTGACTACGACCCGCTCATGCTGGCCGAGCAACTCGGCGAGCTGATGGATGCGCTCGGTATCGAGAAAGCGCACCTGTCGGGCGAGTCGCTGGGTGGTTGGGTCTCCGGTCATTTCGCCGCCAGGTACCCGCAGCGCGTGGGGCGGCTAATGCTGAATACTTCTGCTGGTATCCCGATCGTGACCGAAAAGGGGCGAGCGGACCTGGAGCACTTCATCGCGTTGAACAGGCGCAACATCGACAACACTCCAACTTATGAATCGGTGCAGGCACGCTTGCAATGGCTGATTCATCCCAACAATCGTCATCTGGTGAACGATGAGCTCATCAATCTGCGTCTGCGCATCTACTTGCAGCCGGAGAGTCGAGCGATGCTGCCGAAGCTGAACGAAATCCTTGTGCATCACGATGACTACCTGATCCCGCTGGAAAAGCTTCCGGCCGGCACGCTGTTCCTGTGGACGCATGACAACCCAATCCATGACACCGAGTCGGTCAAGGCGGCGCAGGCCAGGGTGCCGGGCAGCAGTCTCTACTTCGTCAAGGGCGAATCGGCGCATTGGCCGCAGTACGAGTCGATCGACGAGTTCAACACTCTGGCGCTGCGGTTCTTCAAGTCCGGCCAGGTGGAGTGAGGAGCACCTCATGAATGAAGCCAACGTGATTGCGAACCTGTTATGGGATGCGCAGCGGCAAAAGCTGCCCTGTGCACCGGTGCGGGAATATTTCGAGGGGAAGAGCGAGGTTGACCAGGCGCTATTGGCCTATGCCGTACAGCAGGTGAATGTTCAGCGCCAGGTGGAGGGCGGCCGACGTATCGTCGGTCGCAAGATCGGCCTTACCTCTCCGGCAGTGCAGAAGCAATTGGGTGTAGATCGGCCGGACTTCGGCACGTTGCTGGACGACATGGCGATCGTCGATGGCGAGCCGATCGACACTGCGCGTCTTCTGCAGCCCAAGGTCGAAGCTGAGATCGCCCTGGTACTCGAGCGTGACCTCGATCGGGAGCGTCATACAGTCGCCGACCTGATCGACGCGACAGCGTATGCACTTGCTGCAATCGAGGTGGTGGATAGCCGTATCACCGGTTGGAACATCCGCTTTGTTGACACCGTGGCAGACAACGCCTCATCGGGCTTGTTCGTACTCGGTACTCAGCCTGTTGGCCTGTCGAAGCTTGATCTGGCCGGTTTGTCGATGCGCATGACGCGTGGCGAAGAGCTTGTATCGCAAGGGGCTGGAGCTGCCTGCCTTGGCAACCCGTTGAACGCAGCGCGTTGGCTTGCTGACACGTTGGTCCAAGTGGGCACGCCATTGCGTGCCGGCGATGTGGTTCTGACCGGCGCTCTGGGGCCAATGGTCGCGGTCGAGTCCCGTCACACCTATACGGCATGGATCGATGGCTTCGCCCCGGTACGAGCAATTTTCTCCTGAAGGAGTTCCTCTCATGCAAACACATGATGGTAAGACCGCAGTGGCCATTATCGGTTCGGGCAACATCGGCACCGATCTAATGGTGAAAATCCTTCGCCATGGCAAACACCTGAGAATGGGGGCCTTCGTCGGCATCGATCCGGAGTCCGATGGTCTCAAGCGCGCCGAACGGATGGGCGTGTCCACGGTGAGCACCGGCATCGAAGGATTATTGTCCCACCCCGATTTCGGCTCCATCGGCTTCGTATTCGATGCCACCAGTGCCGGCGCGCATGCACGTCACGAGCAACTGCTGCGGCCGCACGGCGTACGCGTGATCGATCTGACACCGGCGGCGATCGGGCCGTTCGTGGTGCCCGCAGTGAATATCGAACAGCATCTGGATGCGCCGAACGTCAACATGGTGACCTGTGGTGGCCAGGCGACGATTCCTATGGTTGCTGCTGTTTCGCGCGTCGTGCCAGTCGAGTACGCCGAGATTGTCGCTTCCATTTCCAGTCGTTCGGCCGGACCGGGCACGCGGGCGAACATTGACGAGTTCACCGAGACCACCTCCAACGCCATCGTTCGCGTAGGTGGGGCCCAGCGTGGCAAGGCAATCATCATCCTCAATCCGGCAGAGCCTCCGCTGATCATGCGCGACACCGTCTACTGCCTGGTGCCGGGCCATGCGGATCGGCAAGCGATCGTCGAGTCGGTCGAGCGTATGGCTTCCGCAGTGGCGGCATACGTGCCTGGATATCGGCTCAAGCAGACCGTGCAGTTCGATGAGTTCAAGGGCCGCATGCCGCAGGAAACTGGAAGCGCACAAGCACCCCGTCTCAAGGTCTCAGTGTTCCTCGAAGTCGAGGGCGCCGGACATTACCTGCCGAGCTATGCCGGGAATCTGGACATCATGACCAGCGCTGCGCTGGCGACGGCCGAGCGCATCGCTGCCCGTCAGCCGGTGGCTGCGTAAGGAGGAAACGATATGTTCGACACCAGAAAGAAAATATATGTCTCAGACGTGACCCTACGTGACGGCATGCATGCCGTCCGCCATCAGTACAGCCTGGCCGATGCCGAACGCATCGCCAGGGCGCTGGATGAGGCAGGCGTGGACAGCATTGAGGTCGCTCATGGCGATGGGCTGCAAGGGTCGTCGTTCAACTATGGGTTCGGTGCACACACTGATCTTGAATGGATTGAGCGCGTTGCCGCTACAGTGAGGCGGGCGAAGATCGCCACGCTATTGCTCCCTGGAATCGGTACTGTCCATGACCTGAAGAACGCGAATGCGGCCGGGGCAAGTGTTGTGCGCGTAGCCACGCATTGCACCGAGGCCGACATTTCCCAGCAGCACATCGAGTATGCCCGCAAGCTGGGTATGGATACGGTGGGCTTTTTGATGATGAGCCACATGACAACTCCGACGGCACTGGCTGTCGAGGCAAAGAAGATGGAGAGCTACGGCGCTCAGTGCATCTATGTGGTCGACTCCGGTGGTGCGATGAACATGTACGACATCGCTGACCGCTTCAAAGCACTCAAGGATGTGCTGGATCCCTCGACTCAAACTGGTATGCACGCGCACCATAACCTGAGTCTGGGCGTAGCCAACTCGATCGTTGCCTTGGAGTATGGTTGCGACCGTATTGATGCCAGTTTGACGGGTATGGGAGCGGGAGCAGGGAACGCACCTCTGGAGGTCTTCATTGCCGCGGTAGACCGTATGGGGCTGAAGCACGGTTGTGATGTGCGCAAATTGATCGATGCTGCCGAGGAAATTGTGCGCCCCCTGCAGGAGCGGCCAGTTCGTGTAGACAGGGAAACACTTGCGCTGGGTTATGCTGGGGTCTATTCGAGCTTCCTCCGCCATACCGAGGCGGCGGCACATAAGTATGGCTTGGATGCTTTCGAGATTCTGGTTGAGCTGGGTAGGCGTCGCATGGTCGGCGGTCAGGAAGACATGATCGTGGATGTTGCACTGGATATGATGTCTAGAAAACCACAGGGAACTATGCGTGACGTGATCTCCCACTAGGTCGATTGCCGTTCTCGATGTTTGGTGCTTCGCGGATACTTCTTCGAGGCACCTGACTTAATTACCAAAGAGCTTATGTGTCTCTCGTGTGGGTTTGGTGGGGGTGAAAGCACTGGGTAGTGTGGCTAGGTTCTGTAATTATTCTGTGGTGAGCGCTTATCATGCGCCCGGTCTAGTGCAAGCACTCCACAAATGTGCACTGTATCTGCGTTGCAATGGAAGTAAGCAGGCGCGATCCCAATATCGCTAAGGGGTAGCATATAGCCCTTTAAATTTTGATGGTCATTTCCAGTTTTCCTTTCTTACAGTCGCCTCCTATGTAGCGCCCAAAAGGCGGATAAAAATTTCCGTTTTAAATCACTTGCGTCTATCGCAAGTAAGAGGTCTTAGCATGAGTGATACCGAAGTACCTGTATTGGCCGAAGTACGCAACCGTGTGGGTCACTTGGCACTGAATCGTCCGGTCGGGCTTAACGCGCTAACACTGCAAATGATTCGCATCACTTGGCGACAGTTGCATGCTTGGGAGAGTGATCCAGAGATCGTCGCCGTGGTGCTGCGCGCCAATGGCGAAAAGGCATTCTGCGCCGGTGGTGACATCCGTTCACTGTACGACAGTTACCAGGCAGGTGACGACCTACACCACGTCTTCCTTGAGGAGAAGTATTCCCTCGATCAGTACATCCACGGCTATCCAAAACCTATCGTTGCACTGATGGACGGCTTCGTCCTCGGTGGCGGCATGGGCCTGGTTCAAGGTACAGCGCTGCGAGTTGTCACTGAGCGCGTGAAGATGGGTATGCCTGAAACCAGCATTGGCTATTTCCCGGATGTCGGTGGTAGCTATTTCCTTCCTCGTCTGCCAGGTGAACTGGGCCTCTACCTCGGAATTACCGGTGTCCAGATCCGTGCTGCCGACGCCTTATATGCACGCCTAGCAGATTGGTGTTTACCCAGCGAAAGGATCTCGGAGTTCGATCGACGCTTGGACCAGATTAGTTGGGGCTATGCGCCGCGCGAAATTCTAGCCGGCCTACTTTCCAGCCTGGCCAGCAATCGGCTGCTGGGGGCGGAGCTCAAGAGCCTGCATCCCGCCATTGATGAACATTTCACGCAACCCGACTTGTCGGCCATCCGCGCCTCACTGCAGGCAGAAAGGCGCCCCGAATATCAAGATTGGGCAGAGCAGACCGTCGAGTTGCTCAATAATCGCTCGCCGCTCGCCATGAGTGCGACCCTGAAACTCCTACGTCTAGGCCGCACTTTGTCCCTGGCCAACTGCTTCGAGTTAGAGCTCCACCTTGAGCGGCAGTGGTTCGCCAAAGGCGATCTCATAGAAGGCGTGCGTGCCCTCCTCATCGACAAGGATAAGACGCCACGCTGGAATCCGCCGACTTTGGAACAGTTGGATACTAATCGCGTGAATGAGTTCTTTGATGGTTTCCAGCCAGCTACATGAAGAGCCGACTCTTCGGTATTCCTTAGTCCGCTTCAATACTGGTGTGTTGTTCCGATTTTAGGCGCGAATCCTGTGGAAGGTAGATCGGCAGGTAAGTGTTGACGCTTAACGCCGATACCTGCATCGACCTTCGGGAACAGGGCAAGGTCGAAGCCCTGGCGCTGGGCAAAGTAGCCCTCGGCCAGCTCGACGATGCCGCGCACCTGCTCCTGCATCTGCAGGGCCTTGCGCGTAAGCCCCCGCTATACGACCAGCCTGTTCGAAAGCCGCAAAGTGCTTAGGTTTGGGTGCATATCCATCAGAAGCGGCATAAACCATCGTTTATCACAGTTAAACTTTGGTTTTCTAAGTTGCGATAGCCATATAAACCCATAAGCCAAAAAACAATATTTCCCAGGGCGTGATTGTAATACTGTGCGTGCTGTAAGGCGGTGGTTGCCTACTTCACTTTATAAAAAAAATAAGATGTGGAAGGATTGTAATTATGAAGATTGCCAGCGTGCTCGCACTGCCTTTGAGTGGATATGCTTTCAGTGTGCATGCTACACAGGTTTTCGACCTGGAAGGTTATGGAGCGATCTCTCGTGCCATGGGTGGCACCAGTTCATCGTATTATACCGGTAATGCTGCGCTGATTAGTAATCCCGCTACATTGAGTTTTGCTCCGGACGGAAATCAGTTTGAGCTCGGGCTGGACGTGGTGACTACCGATATCAAGGTTCACGACAGCCACGGAGCAGAGGCAAAAAGCAGCACGAGATCCAATAATCGAGGCCCCTATGTGGGTCCACAATTGAGCTATGTTGCTCAGTTGGATGACTGGCGTTTCGGTGCTGGATTGTTTGTCAGTAGCGGGTTGGGTACAGAGTATGGAAGTAAAAGTTTTCTATCACAGACAGAAAACGGAATCCAGACCAGCTTTGATAATTCCAGCCGTCTGATCGTATTGCGCGCTCCTATTGGCTTTAGTTATCAAGCCACATCAAAGCTCACCTTCGGCGCTAGTGTCGATCTGGTCTGGACTTCACTCAACCTTGAACTTCTACTTCCATCATCTCAGGTGGGAGCCCTGACTGCGCAGGGGAATCTTTCAGGCGGTTTAGTTCCCTCGCTGGCTGGATTCGTCGGGACAGGTGGTGCCGCCCATTTCAGTCTAAGTCGCAACAGTACCGCTGGTGGCGCCGTGGATGCGGTCGGTTGGGGCGGACGCTTGGGACTTACCTACAAACTCAC
This sequence comes from Pseudomonas sp. CIP-10, assembly GCF_020911845.1. Lineage (NCBI taxonomy): Bacteria > Pseudomonadati > Pseudomonadota > Gammaproteobacteria > Pseudomonadales > Pseudomonadaceae > Pseudomonas > Pseudomonas sp. CIP-10. The sequence goes on from NZ_CP087160.1 coordinate 2,676,569, forward strand.
GGATAACACTGTCCTAGGTGCGATGTACAACTTCAAGACTTCGGTGGGCGATCTCGAGGGGAAGGCGACACTTTCTGCTATCAGTGGTGATGGAGCGGTGCTTCCATTGGATGGCGATATCCGTGTAAAAAACTTTGAGATGCCCGCCAGTCTGACGCTTGGCCTCGCTCATCAGTTCAATGAGCGTTGGGTAGTTGCTGCTGATATCAAGCGTGCCTACTGGGGTGATGTAATGGATAGCATGAATGTGGCTTTCAGCTCGCAGTTGGGCGGGATCGATGTCGCATTGCCACACCGCTATCAGGATATAACGGTGGCCTCAATCGGCACTGCTTACAAATATAACAATGATTTAACGCTTCGTGCTGGATATAGCTATGCACAACAGGCGCTAGACAGCGAACTGATATTGCCAGTGATTCCTGCTTATTTGAAGCGGCACGTTACTTTCGGTGGCGAGTATGACTTTGACAAGGACTCCAGGATCAATTTGGCAATTTCTTTTGGCCTGAGAGAGCGCGTGCAGACGCCATCGTACTTGGCAGGCACCGAGATGTTGCGGCAAAGCCACAGTCAAATAAATGCAGTGGTTTCCTATAGCAAAAATTTTTAAATCCCAAGGGCACGGAGCGTAAGTGATGACGAATGTAAACGCAGAGATCGGCCGCATGGTGCTGGCTGGTGGAATCGAGACCAATCTCCATGATGTTGGCGCCGGCAACCCTGTGGTACTCGTTCATGGTTCAGGCCCAGGTGTGACCGCCTGGGCGAACTGGAGGACGGTCATGCCTGAGTTATCCAGGCATCGCCGCGTCATTGCGCCGGACATGGTGGGCTTCGGTTTCACACAGCGGCCGCACGGGATTCACTACGGCGTCGAGTCCTGGGTTGCACATCTGGCTGGGATCCTTGATGCCCTGGAACTCGACCGTGTCGATCTCGTGGGGAATTCGTTCGGCGGTGCCTTGTCTCTGGCCTTTGCTATCCGATTTCCGCATCGGGTTCGCCGCCTAGTGCTGATGGGTGCCGTTGGCGTGAGCTTCGAGCTCACGGATGGACTGGATGCAGTTTGGGGTTATGAGCCGTCCGTGCCGAACATGCGCAAGGTCATGGACTACTTCGCCTACGACCGAAGTCTCGTTTCCGACGAACTGGCGGAACTGCGCTACAAGGCGAGCACCCGGCCCGGTTTTCAGGAGGCCTTCGCTTCCATGTTCCCTGCTCCGCGGCAGCGCTGGGTAGATGCGCTGGCCAGTTCCGATCAGGACATCCGGGACATCCGGCATGAAACGCTGATCCTGCATGGCCGCGACGATCGCGTGATTCCCCTCGAAACCTCGTTGCGGCTGAACCAGCTGATCGAACCCTCCCAGTTACATGTCTTTGGCAGGTGTGGCCATTGGGTGCAGATCGAGCAAAACCGGGGCTTTATCCGCTTGGTCAACGATTTTCTTGCCGCGGAGGACTGATCGCAAAAACGGGAATGACCATCCGTTCTGAAAGCACGTCATCGGCAATTGCCTGCCAAGTACCCGCCATCCACTACCTTGAAAAGTGAGAAGACAATGAATCAGACCGACACATCACCTATCAGGCTGCGCAGGAGCTGGAACACCAGCGAGATAGAAGCGCTCTTTGACGAGCATGCCGGACGTATCGATCCGCGCATTTATACCGATGAGGATCTGTACCAACTCGAACTGGAGCGTGTCTTCGCCCGGTCCTGGCTGCTGTTGGGGCATGAAACCCAGATTCGCAAGCCGGGCGATTACATCACGACCTACATGGGGGAAGACCCTGTCGTGGTCGTCCGGCAGAAAGACGCCAGCATTGCCGTGTTCCTGAACCAGTGCCGCCACCGTGGCATGCGCATCTGCCGCGCGGATGCCGGAAACGCGAAGGCGTTCACTTGCAGCTACCACGGGTGGGCTTACGACACCGCCGGCAATCTTGTCAATGTGCCTTACGAGGCCGAATCCTTCGCGTGCCTGAACAAGAAGGAATGGAGCCCGCTGAAGGCCCGGGTAGAAACCTACAAGGGCCTGATTTTCGCCAACTGGGATGAGAACGCTGTAGACCTCGACACGTATCTGGGCGAGGCGAAGTTCTACATGGACCACATGCTCGACCGCACCGAGGCCGGCACCGAAGCGATCCCGGGCGTGCAGAAGTGGGTCATTCCCTGTAACTGGAAATTCGCCGCAGAGCAGTTTTGCAGCGACATGTACCATGCCGGGACGACCTCGCATCTGTCTGGCATCCTGGCAGGCCTGCCAGAAGACCTTGAAATGGCCGACCTTGCTCCGCCGACAGTTGGCAAGCAGTACCGTGCGTCATGGGGCGGACATGGAAGTGGCTTCTATGTCGGCGACCCCAATCTGATGCTTGCCATCATGGGGCCAAAGGTCACCAGCTACTGGACCGAAGGCCCCGCGTCGGAAAAGGCGGCCGAACGTCTGGGTAGCGTGGAGCGCGGCTCGAAACTCATGGTCGAGCACATGACCGTCTTCCCCACGTGTTCCTTCCTCCCAGGTATCAATACGGTCCGGACATGGCATCCGCGCGGGCCGAACGAGGTCGAGGTATGGGCGTTTACGGTGGTCGATGCTGATGCTCCTGACGATATCAAGGAAGAGTTCCGGCGCCAGACGCTGCGCACCTTCTCTGCCGGTGGCGTGTTCGAGCAGGACGACGGGGAGAACTGGGTCGAGATCCAGCACATCCTGCGAGGCCACAAGGCGCGCAGCCGCCCTTTCAATGCCGAGATGAGCATGGACCAGACCGTCGACAACGACCCGGTTTATCCCGGGCGGATCAGCAACAACGTCTACAGCGAGGAAGCTGCCCGCGGGCTCTATGCCCATTGGCTGCGGATGATGACATCCCCCGACTGGGACGCGCTGAAGGCGACACGGTGAATCCAGAGACAGCTTGCGCCACGCAGTGGCGCCGGCCAGAGGCCGCATTTGACTTCGACCCAGGTTGGATGCGGTGGACCTTGTCCATTTGAAATCTACAAGGAACGACCATGATTGATTCAGCCAACAGAGCCGACGTCTTTCTCCGCAAGCCGGCACCCGTAGCGCCCGAACTGCAGCACGAAGTCGAGCAGTTCTACTATTGGGAGGCCAAGCTTCTCAACGATCGCCGCTTCGAGGAGTGGTTCGCGCTGCTCGCGGAAGACATTCACTACTTCATGCCCATTCGCACCACGCGGATCATGCGGGACTCACGCCTTGAATACTCAGGCTCCCGAGAGTACGCGCACTTCGATGACGACGCCACGATGATGAAGGGACGCTTGCGCAAGATCACGTCCGACGTGAGCTGGTCCGAGAACCCCGCATCGCGGACCCGGCATCTCGTGAGCAACGTGATGATCGTCGGCGCAGAGGCAGAAGGGGAGTACGAAATCTCAAGCGCCTTCATTGTGTACCGCAATCGTCTGGAGCGGCAGCTCGACATCTTTGCCGGTGAGCGTCGCGATACGTTGCGCCGTAACACGAGCGAGGCCGGGTTCGAGATCGTCAATCGGACCATCCTGATCGACCAGAGCACCATCCTGGCCAATAACCTCAGTTTCTTCTTCTAGGTGATGTCATGACTTGGACATACATATTGCGGCAGGGTGACCTGCCACCCGGTGAGATGCAGCGCTACGAAGGCGGCCCGGAACCTGTGATGGTCTGCAACGTCGATGGCGAGTTCTTCGCGGTGCAGGATACCTGCACGCATGGGGACTGGGCGTTGTCGGATGGTTACCTGGACGGTGATATTGTCGAATGCACGTTGCATTTCGGCAAGTTCTGCGTGCGGACCGGGAAGGTGAAGGCGCTGCCTGCTTGCAAACCTATCAAGGTATTCCCAATCAAGGTCGAAGGCGATGAAGTGCACGTCGATCTCGACAACGGGGAGTTGAAGTGATGGCTACCCATGTGGCGATCATCGGCAATGGCGTGGGTGGCTTCACGACCGCGCAGGCCCTACGTGCCGAGGGCTTCGAGGGGAGAATCTCGCTGATTGGGGACGAACCGCATCTCCCCTATGACCGACCATCCTTGTCCAAGGCGGTTCTCGACGGCAGCCTTGAGCGGCCGCCCATACTGGCCGAGGCCGATTGGTACGGCGAGGCCCGCATCGACATGCTGACCGGCCCGGAAGTCACTGCCCTTGATGTGCAGACAAGGACGATCAGTCTGGATGATGGCACCACGCTCTCTGCGGACGCCATCGTCATCGCGACGGGCAGTCGAGCGCGGACGATGGCGTTGCCCGGCAGCCAACTGCCCGGCGTCGTAACGCTGCGCACCTACGGTGACGTGCAGGTATTGCGCGATAGTTGGACTTCCGCGACGCGGCTGCTGATTGTGGGTGGCGGATTGATCGGCTGTGAGGTCGCGACGACGGCGCGCAAGCTCGGCCTGTCGGTCACGATCCTGGAGGCAGGTGATGAACTGCTGGTCCGAGTACTTGGGCGGCGTATCGGTGCCTGGCTGCGCGGCCTGCTGACAGAACTTGGTGTGCAGGTCGAGTTGGGAACGGGTGTCGTAGGTTTTTCTGGTGAGGGCCAGCTCGAACAAGTCATGGCCAGCGATGGGCGCAGCTTCGTAGCCGATAGCGCACTCATTTGCGTCGGCGCGGAGCCCGCGGATCAACTTGCGCGTCAAGCGGGCTTGGCATGTGACCGCGGCGTCATTGTCGATCACTGCGGTGCGACGCTTGCCAAAGGCGTATTCGCCGTCGGAGATGTGGCCAGTTGGCCGCTGCGCGCCGGCGGCCGGCGTTCGCTCGAAACCTATATGAACGCGCAGCGCCAAGCCGCCGCGGTGGCTGCGGCCATTCTGGGGAAAAACGTATCGGCACCGCAACTGCCCGTGTCCTGGACGGAGATCGCTGGGCATCGCATGCAGATGGCGGGCGATATCGAAGGACCTGGTGATTTCGTCTCGCGCGGCATGCCCGGTAGTGGCGCTGCCCTGTTGTTTCGCCTGCAGGAGCGAAGGATTCAGGCGGTCGTCGCGGTCGATGCACCCCGTGACTTCGCGCTTGCAACCCGATTGGTAGAAGCCCGCGCGGCAATCGAGCCAGCACGGCTGGCAGATCTTTCAAACAGTATGCGCGATCTTGTTCGTGCGAATGAAGGAGACCTAACGTGAGACTTGAAGGCGAAGTGGCCTTGGTGACAGGCGGTGGCGCAGGCCTGGGCAGAGCGATCGTGGATCGTTATGTCGCGGAAGGTGCGCGTGTCGCAGTGCTGGATAAATCCGCGGCAGGCCTGGAAGCGCTCAGGAAACTCCATGGCGATGCAATCGTGGGCGTGGAGGGGGATGTTCGCTCGCTCGACAGCCATCGTGAGGCTGTGGCCCGCTGCGTCGAAGCGTTCGGCAAGCTGGACTGCCTGGTTGGCAATGCTGGCGTTTGGGACTACCTGACCCAACTGGTGGATATTCCCGACGACCTCATCTCGGAGGCATTCGAGGAAATGTTCGAGGTCAATGTCAAGGGCTACATCCTGGCGGCAAAGGCTGCGCTACCTGCGCTTTATCAGAGCAAAGGCAGCGCGATATTCACTGTGTCGAATGCCGGTTTCTACCCGGGCGGTGGCGGTGTTCTGTATACAGCTGGCAAGCATGCCGTGATTGGATTGATCAAGCAGCTCGCGCACGAATGGGGGCCGCGTATCCGCGTCAACGGCATCGCCCCCGGTGGCATTTTGGGGAGCGATCTGCGCGGGCTGAAGAGCCTTGATTTACAAGACAAGAGCATTTCGACCTTTCCATTGGACGACATGCTGAAATCCGTTCTTCCGACCGGGCGGGCCGCCACTGCCGAGGAATACGCCGGCGCCTATGTCTTCTTCGCGACGCGCGGCGACACGGTTCCGCTCACCGGTAGCGTGTTGAACTTCGATGGCGGCATGGGCGTGCGTGGCTTGTTCGAAGCCAGCCTAGGCGCACAGCTCGACAAGCACTTCGGTTGAGACAGGAGAAGTGTCATGAGCATTCAAAGATTGGGCTACCTCGGCTTCGAAGTCGCAGATGTGCGTTCATGGCGTACCTTCGCCACTACCAGGCTGGGGATGATGGAAGCCTCAGCCAGCGAGACGGAGGCGACGTTTCGAATCGACTCACGTGCCTGGCGACTGTCGGTCAGCAGAGGCCCCGCAGACGACTACCTGTTTGCCGGTTTCGAGGTGGATAGTGAACAGGGGCTACAGGAGGTCAAGGAAAGCCTGCAGGCCCACGGCGTTACCGTCAAGGTCGAAGGAGGGGAGCTGATTGCCAAACGCGGTGTGCTTGGGTTGATTTCATGCACCGATCCGTTCGGCAATCGCGTCGAGATCTACTACGGTGCCACCGAACTGTTCGAGCGACCATTCGCTTCGCCCACCGGTGTTTCTGGATTTCAAACTGGAGACCAGGGCTTAGGTCACTATGTGTTGAGCGTCGCAGATGTGGACGCAGCGCTCGCCTTCTATACCAAGGCATTGGGCTTTCAGCTTGCCGATGTCATCGACTGGACCATTGGTGACGGGTTATCCGTGACCCTCTACTTCCTGTACTGCAATGGCCGTCACCACTCCTTCGCCTTTGCCAAGTTGCCGGGATCGAAGCGGCTCCATCACTTCATGCTGCAAGCTAATGGCATGGATGACGTGGGCCTGGCATACGACAAATTTGATGCGGAGCGTGCGGTCGTTATGTCACTTGGTCGACACACGAACGACCACATGATTTCGTTCTACGGTGCCACGCCCTCGGGCTTCGCGGTCGAGTACGGCTGGGGCGCACGTGAGGTGACCCGCCACTGGTCGGTGGTGCGCTACGACCGTATCAGCATCTGGGGACACAAGTTCCAGGCGCCCGCCTGACCGGCCAGCCTGGCGGTGCTAGTCCTGCTTCTACCTGCATGCCCATATGCCAGAACGTGCTGGACGGCAGGGCAGCACACGCAAAAATCCTGGAAGGTGTTAATCGAGGAGAGATATCAGCATGAGCGAACTAGATACCGCGCGGACAGGTGCCGTGCGTAAAGCTGCCGACCTGCTGTACGAAGCCACCCGGTCCGGTGTGGCCGTGGTGCCGGTGCGCAATCTGATCGGCGAGACGGATTTGGAGGCAGCCTATGCAGTACAGGAGGTTAATACACAGAGAGCATTGGTTGCCGGGCGGCGCCTGGTTGGACGCAAGATTGGGCTGACCTCTGTCGCTGTACAGAAGCAGCTCGGAGTGGAACAGCCCGACTATGGCATGTTGTTCGCAGACATGGCGCGTACCGAGGGGGAGGAAATCGCCCTTGATGACGTGCTCCAACCTAAAGTCGAAGCCGAGATCGCCTTTGTCCTGGGACGTGACCTCGATGGCGATCAATTGACGGTGGCCGACCTCTTTCGCGCCATCGAGTTCGCCGTTCCGGCGATCGAGATCGTGGGTTCGCGGATAACCAATTGGGATATCCGTATCACGGACACCATTGCTGACAATGCTTCGTCTGGCCTGTATGTGCTGGGCTCCACGCCGAAGCGCTTGTGCGATTTTGACTCGCGCCAGGCAGGCATGGTGATGGAGCGGCAAGGCATACCGGTGTCTTCCGGGGTAGGGGCCGCCTGCCTTGGAGCGCCTCTCAACGCAGTCCTTTGGTTGGCCAGGGTCATGGCTCGAGCGGGCCGTCCGTTGCGCACTGGCGACACGGTGCTTTCCGGTGCGCTGGGCCCCATGGTGCCAGTGGCAGGAGGAGATGTATTCGATGTGCGGATAGCCGGGCTTGGATCGGTGACCGCCGCTTTTGCAAAGGCATAAGCCCGTAAAAACGATCCCATCCACTGTCGCAACCTTCCGGGCCTTGCGTGAACAGCTGCCGGTTATGCAACCGGACGCGATGGCCTACTGATTCAAGGAGTATCACCATGACCCGCAAAGTCAAGGCTGCCATCATTGGTAGCGGTAATATCGGCACCGACCTGATGATCAAGATACTCAGGCATGGTCAACACATTGAAATGGGAGCGATGGTCGGCATCGACCCCGCTTCTGACGGTCTGGCACGCGCCCAACGCATGGGGGTGGCTATCACTCATGAAGGTGTCGAGGGGCTGACGCGCCTGTCGGTGTTCAATGAGATCGACGTCGTGTTCGACGCTACTAGTGCTGGTGCGCATGTGAAGAACGAGGCCCTACTGCGTGAGCGCAAGCCAGGACTGCGCATGATCGACCTGACACCCGCCGCGATCGGCCCCTATTGCATCCCGGTGGTCAATGGTGACGACCACCTGGATGCGACGAACGTCAATATGGTCACCTGTGGCGGCCAGGCCACCATCCCCATGGTGGCTGCGGTATCGCGCGTAGCCAAGGTGCATTACGCCGAAATCATCGCCAGCATCTCCAGCAAGAGCGCCGGCCCCGGCACGCGCGCCAACATCGATGAGTTCACCGAGACCACGTCCAAGGCCATCGAGGTGGTTGGCGGGGCGGCGAAGGGCAAGGCGATCATCGTCCTGAACCCGGCCGAGCCGCCGCTGATGATGCGAGATACGGTTTACACGCTGAGCGACTTCGCTGACATCGACCAGATCGAAGAGTCGGTGCAGCGCATGGCCGACGCAGTGCAGGCATACGTACCCGGCTATCGCCTGAAGCAGCGCGTGCAGTTCGACCGCATCGAGGCCGATTGTCCGATCCGCATTCCTGGCGTCGGAGACCGCATGAACGGGCTCAAGACTTCGATCTTCCTGGAAGTCGAGGGTGCTGCACACTACCTGCCAGCTTATGCCGGCAACCTGGACATCATGACCAGTGCCGCGCTGCGCACCGCCGAGAAGTTGGCTGAGCGTTTGCTCGCCTCCCTGGTCGCCTGAGGACATAGCCATGACTCAACAGAAACTCTACATCTCTGATGTGACGCTGCGCGACGGCAGCCACGCGATCCGCCACCAGTACACGGTGGAGCAGGTAAAGCAGATTGCCCGGGCGCTAGATGACGCCAAGGTCGACTCCATCGAGGTTGCCCACGGCGATGGCCTGCAGGGAGGCAGCTTCAACTACGGCTTTGGCGCGCATACAGATCTGGAGTGGATTGAAGCAGCCGCGAGCGTGGTCAAGCATGCGAAGATCGCCACGCTGCTTTTGCCCGGCATCGGTACTGTGCATGACCTCAAGGCAGTCTATGAGGCCGGCGTGCGCGTGGTGCGTGTCGCTACACACTGCACCGAGGCCGACATCTCCAGGCAACACATCGAGTACGCGCGCCATTTGGGCATGGAGGCCGTAGGCTTCCTGATGATGAGCCACATGACTACACCGCAGCACTTGGCCCAGCAGGCCAAGCTGATGGAAAGCTACGGTGCTACTGTCTGTTACGTGGTCGATTCCGGTGGCGCGCTGAGCATGAACGACGTGCGTGACCGCTTCCGCGCCTTCAAGGACGTGCTCAAGCCCGAGACGCAAACAGGAATGCATGCTCACCACAACCTGAGCCTGGGTGTGGCCAACAGCATCGTTGCTGTAGAGAACGGCTGCGACCGCGTGGACGCGAGCCTCGCCGGTATGGGCGCTGGCGCTGGCAACGCACCGTTGGAGGTGTTCATTGCCGCGGCCGAGCGCATGGGATGGAACCACGGCACCGACCTGTACAAGCTAATGGACGCGGCCGACGACTTGGTGCGCCCGCTGCAGGACCGCCCTGTGCGCGTGGACCGCGAGACGCTGGCCCTGGGGTACGCGGGCGTTTACAGCAGCTTCCTGCGCCATAGCGAGATGGCGGCCAGTAAATATGGGCTCAAGACGGTGGATATTCTTGTCGAACTCGGACGTCGGCGGATGGTTGGCGGCCAGGAAGACATGATTATTGACGTGGCACTCGATCTGCTCAAGCAGCAGGAGCACGAGCGTATCCGTTCCGAGCCGGTATCCAGCGAGGCGAACTGAACGGAGCATCACATCACTATTGATACGCATCAGCCCAAAGCCAATGTAGCGTAGCTCCATTGGCTTGCCTATTTCGCGTTCACCGCCCCTCGAGAAACGAGCCCAGTACTATTTCAGGTCGTCCGTAGTTGCTCATCAAAAAAGTATTCTCAGGATGATACGAGGGCGTATGATCTATAATGAATCCGTCAGAATCTTGTGAGTCATTAAAGATGAGCTCCTTGGATAGAAAAAAGCCTCAAAATAGATCGAAAAATAATTATTATAATATCTGCCTCAAGGAGAAAGGATCTGAAGAGCTGACGTGTGAAGAACATGCACGCATCATATTTGATGGGCTCTACGAGTTTGTGGGCCTTCTTGATGCTCATGGAAATGTGCTTGAAGTGAACCAGGTCGCATTGGAGGGGGCCGGGATTACTTTGGAAGAAATACGAGGGAAGCCATTCTGGAAGGCGCGTTGGTGGCAAATTTCAAAAAAAACCGAGGCGACCCAAAAGCGACTTGTTGAAACTGCATCATCCGGTGAATTTGTTCGCTGTGATGTTGAGATTCTTGGAAAATCAGGTGGAAGAGAGGTAATAGCCGTCGATTTTTCATTGCTGCCAATTTGCAATGAAGAAGGGTGCATTGTTTACCTTCTTGCGGAAGGGCGCAATATTACCGATAAGAAGAAAGCCGAGGCCATGCTGGCGTTGAAGAACCAGGAATTGGAGCAGTCGGTTGAGTGTATCCGAAAACTCGATAATGCGAAGAGTGATTTCTTTGCCAAGGTGAGCCATGAGTTGCGCACTCCGCTGTCTTTGATTCTAGGGCCACTGGAAGCCGTTATGGCGGCAGAGGCTGGGCGTGAATCGCCGTATTGGAAGCAGTTTGAGGTCATTCAGCGTAATGCAATGACCCTGTTGAAACAGGTTAACACGCTGCTTGACTTGGCGAAAATGGACGCCCGGCAGATGGGGCTTTCCTATCGGCGAGCCAATCTTAGTCAGCTCACCCGTACTATTAGCTCGAATTTTGAAGGAATAGCCCAGCAAAAATCAATAACGTTCGATACAAAACTGCCTGTACAGATGGTCGCTGAGGTGGATTGTGAGAAATACGAACGCATTATCCTTAACTTGCTTTCCAATGCGTTCAAATTCACCCCTGACGGGGGGCTTATCCGTTGCTGTCTTAGTTTGAGTCGACCAAATTATGCCTTGGTTACTGTATCTGATAGCGGGCCGGGTATTCCTCCTGCACTGCGTAAAGAAATATTTGAACGTTTCCACCAGCTAAGCCAGGAAGGTCAACAAGCTACGCGGGGTACAGGCTTGGGGCTTTCCATTGTGAAAGAATTCGTTGAATTGCACCGTGGAACAATTTCTGTAAGTGATGCCCCGGGCGGGGGGGCGCTTTTTCAGGTAAAGCTGCCGCTGAATGCTCCTGAAGGTGCTTATGTTGCGAGTAACACCGCGCCGCGAAGAGATAATCCTCAGGTCGTGGATACGGATGAGTACCTTTTACTGGCGCCCAATGCGGAAAATGAAGCCGAGGTGCTTCCATTTCAATCCGACCAGCCTCGGGTGCTAATCGTTGAAGATAACCCTGATATGCGTGGTTTTATAAAGGACTGTCTCAGTAGCGACTATCAAGTTTATGTTGCACCCGACGGTGCAAAGGCATTGGAGTTGATGTCAAACATGCCGCCAGACCTGTTGATTACAGACCTGATGATGCCTGTTATGAGCGGCGATATGCTGGTTCACCAAGTGCGTAATAAAAATGAACTTTCACATATCCCGATCATGGTGCTGTCGGCCAAGTCAGACGCAGAACTGCGTGTGAAATTGCTCTCCGAGTCGGTGCAGGACTTTCTTCTTAAGCCATTTTCTGCTCATGAGCTACGAGCGCGTGTAAGCAATCTGGTATCCATGAAGGTGGCAGGCGATGCGTTGCGTAAGGAGCTTTCCGATCAGGGGGATGATATTGCGATACTTACTCACCGTCTGATCAAAAGTCGCCATCGTCTTCAGCAGAGCAACATCGCATTATCCGCCTCGGAAGCGCGTTGGAAAGCAGTGTATGAAAACTCTGCGGCCGGTATTGTACTGACCGACCCGGAAAACCGAATACTCAACGCCAATCCTGCATTTCAACGCATTACCGGATATGGGGAAAAGGATTTGGAGGGACTTTCCATGGAGCAATTGACTCCATCTGACGAAAGCGCACAGATGAAGCAGCGTCTGGCCAATTTGCTTCAGGGTGGGGGAGCGGAATACAGTGTGGAGCGCTCCTATCTATGCAAAAATGGTTCTACGATTTGGGCCAATGCGAGTGTCTCGCTGATGCCTCAACGTGTCGGTGAATCTCCAGTTATACTGCAGATCATCGATGACATCACTGAGAAGAAACAAGCACAGGAAAATCTTAACCAATTGCAGCAACAACTTGTGTACGTTTCCCGATCAGCTACGATGGGTGAATTTGCAGCCTATATTGCACACGAGATAAACCAACCGCTCTCGGCGATCATGACCAATGCCAATGCTGGCACACGTTGGTTAGGTAATGAGCCATCTAACATCCCAGAGGCTAAAGAGGCACTGGCTCGCATTATCCGAGATTCCGACCGCGCTGCAGAAATTATCCGTATGGTACGCTCCTTCCTGAAGCGTCAAGAAACGGTGCTGAAACCGATTGATCTAAAAGCACTGGTAACTGATACAAGCCTGATACTTAAGGCCCCTAGTCAGAATAACAGTGTCAATTTGGATGTTGTTGCGGATGATGAACTCCCTGAGATATGGGGGGATGGTGTACAGATCCAGCAGTTGATAATAAATCTGGCTATGAACGCTATTGAAGCGATCAGCCAAGCCGACTGTGAAACCAGGCAGCTAACCCTGTCATTCTCAGGCAATGATACAGGTGATGCGCTTGTTATCTCTGTGAAAGATACAGGTCCAGGTATTTCAGGGAGGCAGATGGCGCAGTTGTTCAACTCATTCTACACCACAAAAAAAGAAGGGCTTGGTATGGGATTGGCAATCTGTCTTACAATCACGGAAGTGCATAACGGTAAAATATGGGTTGAGTGCCCGCCCGCTGGGGGTGCTTGTTTCCTGGTAAGTATCCCTGCCAGACAGGGCTCCGGCACATGAGTGATCGGGCATCTGTTATCTATATCCTCGATGACGACAATGCAGTACTGGAAGCACTGAGCAGCTTGGTGCGTTCAATCGGCCTGAGTGTCGAGTGTTTTTCATCCGCTAGCGTATTCCTGAACGATGTCAATCGCTCTGCCTGTGGCTGTCTAATTTTGGATGTCCGTATGCCCGAGATGAGCGGGTTGGATGTGCAACGACAACTGAAAGAGCTTGGCGAGCAAATCCCCATTATTTTTATCAGCGGCCACGGTGATATTCCGATGGCAGTCAAAGCGATCAAGGCGGGTGCGGTAGACTTCTTCACTAAACCTTTTCGAGAAGAGGAGCTGCTTGGCGCTATTCGCGCCGCGCTGAGGTTGGCGCCCCAGCAGAGATCAAACGCTCCCCGAGTCAGCGAGCTTAAAGAGAATTACGAAAGCCTCAGCAAACGCGAGCAACAGGTGCTTAAGTTCGTCTTGCGAGGATATCTAAACAAGCAGACGGCTCTAGAGCTTGATATATCGGAAGCAACAGTGAAAGTGCACCGCCATAATATCATGAGGAAAATGAAAGTATCTTCAATCCAGGATCTGGTTCGAGTAACTGAGCGGCTCAAGGATAGCCTGGAATAGTCGTAGTTCTTCATGGCATGTGAAAAGCATGCCATGAAGAATAGGCCAATACCATGCCAGAGTGGCTACTCTGGCATGGTTTCGTGGTCAACCAAGTGTTGGATTGCTTATCTCCTTCACGTTCAGGCTCAAAAATCCTTTTTGCGGAAGTTGTCGTGGATGGCGTCGAACGCTTGCTTGGTGGTGTATAGCATGTGGCCCGGCGACATGAACTTGGCCTCCATGATCGATTTCTTGATATTCTGGTAATTGAGCAGATCGCCGAAATTGCCGTGGACGGAGACCCGGATAATACGGGTCTCCAAAAAAGCATTCCTTATGGTCTGACTGTGGTTTCCACTGTTGCGATGAAGGGCCGCGTCCTAGAGACGCGGCCTGTTTTGCTCAGTTCTGAGCGGTAAGTGGCTGGGAGGAAATGTTATCCCAGCCACCACCCAGGGCCTTGAACAGTCTCACCTCGCTGCTGAGCTGATTGAGGCGGTCCGAAAGGAACTGTTGTTGTGCGGCGAACAGCTCACGCTGTGCATCGAGCACCGCCAGATAATTGTCCACGCCCTCGTCGTAGCGTTGATAGGCCAATTTGTAGTAAGCCTGGTTGTTATCGACCAAGTCGCGCTGGGCCTGCAGTTGTTCGCCAAAAGTGCCGCGCGCTGCCAGGCCATCGGCTACCTCGCGGAAGGCGGTCTGGATGCTTTTCTCGTACTCGGCTACGTTGATGTCCTTGATGACATTGCGGTAGTCGAGGTTGCCGCGCAGGCGCCCTGCGGTGAAGATCGGCAGATTGATCCGCGGCATGAAGGCCCACAGCCCCGAGCCTCCCTCGAACAAACCATCCAATTCATGGCTGGCCGTGCCAGCCGCTGCGGTCAGCGTGATGCTAGGGAAAAAGGCCGCCCGCGCCGCGCCGATATTGGCGTTGGCGGCTAGCAGTCGGTGTTCGGCAGCGCGGATGTCTGGACGGTGCAACAGCAGATCGGCCGGAAGGCCGGTGGAGAGTGCGGCCAGCGGTTGGTCGAGGACGTCGCTGATTGGCAAGTCGGCCGGCAGCTTGGTACCGAGCAGCAATTGCAGGGCATTCATGTCCTGCGCGACCTGGCGGGTATACAGCGTCTGTTGCACGCGTGCGGTTTCCACAAGGCTGCGTGCCTGGCGTACATCGAGTGCCGAGGCAGTACCGACCTCGCGACTCGACTTGATCAGGTTCAGGCTGTTCTCGTAGCTGGCGAGCGTCGAGCGCGCCAGATCGAGTTGAGCCTGGTCGCTGCGCCAGCTCAGATAGGCGATGGCGACATCTGCGATCAACGCGATCTGCATGCTGCGCTGGGTTTCGGCGGCGGCTAGGTATTCTTGCAATGCCGCACGTTCAAGGCTGCGCAGGCGACCGAACATATCCAGCTCGTAGGACATGCTCAGCGTCGTATCGTACTGACTCTGGATACCGGCCTCACCTGTGGGGGATAGATCGGCGGGCAAGCGCTGGCGCGTAGCGCCAACACCGGTATTGCCCCTCGGGAGCAGAGCAGACCGCTCGATCCTGTGCAGGGCGCGGTAGGCCTCGACGTTGAGTGCGGTCTGGCGCAGGTCACGGTTGTTGTTCAGGGCTGTGGCGATCAGTTCGCGCATGACTGGATCGCGAAAGAATACTTGCCAATTCAGCTCTGCATCGCGCGTCTGAGAGGGACGATGAGTACCTGCCTTGAGCTTGGCGTAGGCTTCGCCCTGGGGCCAGCCGGCTTGGATGGGGGCAGGCGGGCGCTGGTAGTCAGGGATGAGACTACAGCCGCTTAGCGCTACGCTCAGTGCGATCGAAAGATAGTGAGTCTTCATGCCAATTCTTCTTCCGCGAGCGCAGCTGGTTTCTTGTTGCGTTCGAACACTTTCACAACCACTACATAGAACAAAGGTACGAAGAACACGGCAAGTACCGTGGCGGTGATCATGCCGCCTACCACGCCGGTGGCAATCGAGTGCTGACTGCCTGCACCTGCGCCGGTGGCACGGGCCATTGGCAGTACGCCAAAGGTGAAAGCGAGAGAGGTCATTATGATCGGACGCAGACGCAGCCTGGCCGCTTCGATGGCAGCCTTGACCAGCGGTACGCCTTCTTTCTCGTACAGTTCCTTGGCGAACTCGATGATCAGGATCGCGTTTTTCGCTGACAACCCGACAGTGGTCATCAGGCCCACCTGGAAGTACACATCGGCTTCCAGGCCGCGCCACAAGGTGGCGAGCACCGCACCAAAGATACCGAGTGGGACCACGAGTATCACCGACATCGGTACCGACCAGCTCTCGTAGAGCGCCGCTAGGCACAGGAACACGATCAGGACGGTCAAGGCATAGAGCATTGGCGCCTGGTCACCTGTTCGGATCTCCTCGTAGGACAGGCCGTTGTAGCTCAGGCCGATACCGGATGGTAGCTGCTGCATGATTTGTGCGATCGCGATCATGGCGTCGCCAGTGCTGAAGCCAGGAGCAGGCTCACCGAGGATATTCACGGCCGAGATACCGCCGTAACGTTCAAGCTTTGGCGAGCCATGGATCCATTCGCCAGTGGCGAAGGCGGAGAACGGCACCATCTCGCCCAAGGCATTGCGCACGTACCATTTGTCGAAATCTTCCGGAGCGATCCGCGAGCTGTCCACCCCCTGAATGTACACACGCTTGACCCGACCCAGGTCAATGAAGTCATTGACATACATCGAGCCCCAGGCAGCGCTCATGGTGTCGTTGATCGAAGCGATGCTGACTTGCAGCGCACGCGCTTTCTCGTCGTCGATCTTGACTTGAAACTGCGGTTCATCGTCCTTGCCGTTGGGGCGTACTGCACGCAGACTGGGGTTCTCGGCAGCCAGTTCCAGGAACTGGTTCCGCGCTGCCATGAGTGATTCGTGACCAAGCCCCAAATTGTCCTGCAAGTAAAGGTCGAAGCCCATCGCATTACCCATTTCAAGGACCGCGGGTGGCACGAAGGCCATAACCGTAGCGTCCTTGATCCTGGCAAAGCGAGCGTTGGCCCGCTCGGCCACGCTGAGCACGTCCTCTCCGGCAGCCTGGCGGGCGGCCCAGTCCTTGAGCACCACCAGCACCAGGCCCGAGTTCTGTCCGCGTCCGGCGAAGTTGAAGCCGTTGACGGTCATGACGTGGTCGACGAGTTGCCCTTCCTCCTTGAGCAGGTAGTCCTTGACCTCCTGTAGAACAACCTCGGTGCGCTCGGCGGATGCGTTCAGTGGCATGCGCACCTCTGTCATCATCAACCCCTGGTCTTCGCTTGGCAGGAAAGCCTTGGGAATTTGGGTGAACAGGTAACCAGTACCGGCGGTGATCAGTGCGAAGATCAGCAGGTAGCGCCCGCGATGCTTGAGTATGCCGCCCACACCCCGCTCGAAGCGTGCGCTGTTGCGGTCAAAGCTACGGTTGAACCAGCCGAAGAAGCCTTTCTTCTCGTGGTGAGCATCATTTTCTGGTGTCTTGAGAATGGTCGCGCACAGCGCTGGCGTGAAAATCAGCGCCACCAATACTGACAGCGACATGCAGATAACGATGGTGACAGCGAACTGTTTGTAGATGATGCCCGCGGAGCCGCCGAAGAATGCCATCGGCACAAATACTGCCGAGAGCACCATACCGATGCCGACCAATGCCCCGGAGATCTGCCCCATCGACTTGCGGGTCGCCTCCAGAGGCGATAGCCCCTCGTCATGCATCAGGCCCTGAATTCAACACATAAGTGCAACGCTCACCCCTGTATGCACTTCGTACGGCGTCTTCCAGCCCAAGCGCTTGCGCGGGCGTAGATTGATCCTCGCTACTGTCCGATTGACGGCTTCGACGGTCAGCTTGCTGAAGTCGCTGCCCTTGGGGAAATACTGGCGGAGCAGACCGTTGGTGTTTTCATTGGTGCCACGTTGCCAGGATGAATAGGGGTCTGCAAAAAAGACCTGGCACTGGCTCCGTAGCGCGATGCGTTCATGCCCGGCAAACTCCCTTCCGTTATCCAGCGTCAGCGTGTGAGCGGCATGGCCCTGAAGCATCAGATTGATCGCCCGCGTTACCTGCCGGCGCGTTCTGCGCTTGACCGGATAGGCGCTCAGATAGCCGCTTTTGCGATCAACCAGGGTCACCAGGTTACCGCCCAGTCCATGTACCGTATCGCCCTCCCAGTCCCCCAGGCGCTCGCGGCTTTCGACCTCGGCTGGGCGTTCACTGATTGACACGCGATTACGCAGCTGCCCGCGCCGATCGTGGCTTCCATAGCGTTTCCGGTAGCGCTTTCGGCGATGTCGCAGATAGGTATAAAGCTCACCACCGGCGCGCTGTTCGGCGGCAATGAACCGATAAATCCACTCATGGCTGACCGCCCGGCTTGGCTGCTCCTGCTTCAACCGCTGGGCGATCTGCTCCGGACTCATGCCATGCTTGAGCCACACCGGGAGATGATGGCTGAGCCATGTCGCCGGCTTGCAAAACTTGCGCGCACCCGCTCGACGAGCATCACTTTCATGGGCCGCAGAAACAGCCTTGTAGATATTCTGGGTGCTGTTGCGGCGAACCTCGCGACTGATCGTCGAGGGATGCACGCCGACCCGCTTTGCAATGCTCGCCTGGCTCTCTGCGGCGCTCAAGCCAGCCTCAATCTGGTAACGTTGTCCCTGAGTCAGCTGCCGGTAATGCGTAGTCATCTGCGCTTGAATCCTTCGGTGTGAGAGCCTGGATTCTACCGGTGGCTGGCTCTCTGCCTCTCGTTTCAAGCGTTGCGCTTATTCTATGAATTCAGGGGCGTTCGACGTTCTCCACGACTACGATCGCATCATCCACCAGCAGGCCGATCGCGAGCACCATGGCATACATGGTCAGTACGTTGATGCTGATACCAAAGTACGGCAGCAATGCAAACGCCGCCAGCAAGACCACCGGCACTGCCAAGGTTGGAATGATGGTGGCACGTAGGCTCTGCAGGAACAGGAACATCACCAGGAACACTAGGACCACGGCTTCTAGGATGGTGTGCACCACGGAGTCGATCGAGGCTTCCACTACCGGCGAGGTATCGTATGGATAGATGACTTCAACGCCTTCTGGCAGGTAGGCCTTCTGTTTCTCAAGCTCTGCCTTGACCGCTTTCACCGTCTCCAGCAGGTTGCCACCGCTGGCCAGACGCAGGCCCAGGCCCGCTGAATCCTGACCTCGGTATTTGGCGGAAATCGCGAAGTTTTCAGAAGCCAGGACGACGCGGCCAAGATCCTTGACGCGCACCTGTGAACCATCCGCCTTGACCTTTACGAGAATTTCCTCAAATTCGGCAGGGGTGGTCATGCGCGTCTTGCCCACTACTGTGGCGTTTAGCTGTACACCCGAGCGGGTCGGCAGGCCGCCGAGTTGGCCAGAGGAGACCTGCACGTTTTGCTCGCGGATAGCTTGGGCCACATCACCAGGGGTCAGCTGATAACTATTGAGTTTGCCGGGATCAAGCCAGATACGCATGGCGTAGGGCGAGCCAAACAAGAGGAAGTCGCCCACACCGTTGATCCGTGAGATGGGATCCTGCAACTGCGAGGCAATCAGGTTGCCAAGGTCGAAGTTGGTCATCTTGCCGGTTTTGTCCACCAGACCGACGACCATGAAGAAGTTCATCTGGTACTTGACCACCCGCAGTCCCTGGCGCTGTACCTCTTCGGGCAGACGAGGAGTGGCCAGTTGCAGCTTGTTCTGCACCTGGACCTGCGCAATATCTGGGTTCGTGCCCTGCTCGAAGGTCACGATGATATTCATGCTGCCATCGGACGCACTTTCCGCAGCCATGTAACGGAAACCATCAAGTCCGTTGAGTTGCTGCTCGATAACCTGGACCACCGTATCCTGTACGGTCTTGGCCGAGGCCCCAGGGTAGACGACCTGGATCGAAACCGCGGGGGCAGCAATGTTGGGATACTGGCTGATCGGCATCTTGGTCAGCGACAGTGCCCCGGCGAGCATTGCGATGATCGCTAAGACCCAGGCGAATATTGGCCGGTCAATGAAGAAGCGAGACATGAATCAATAACTCCTCAATGGGCCTGGGCTTGCACCTGTGAGCCGAATTCGCTCATCAGCTTGACGTTCTTGGCGGCAACAGGCTTAACCGTGATACCTGAGCGGGCCAGCTGGACGCCCTCGGTAATCACCCGCTCGCCATCATTGATACCCGCACCTAGTAACCAGGCGTTGCCTACGGTCTGCAAGGTTTGCACTTCACGCGATTCCACGGTGTTATCTGGCTTAACCACCCATACGGTAGGCACTCCCCGCGCATCACGGCCCACGGCCTGATGGGGAACCAGAATGGCTGCCTGTTGCTCGCCCTCATTGAGCAGTGCATGGACGAACATGCCCGGTAGCAGTTTGTGATCAGGATTGGGGAACTCGGCACGCAGGGTGACCGAGCCGGTGGAGGGGGCGACGCTAACCTCGGAGAACTTGAGTACTCCTTTGAGCGGGTAGGGTGTGCCGTCATCGAGGGTAAGGCTGACTTGAGCCTGATTATCCCCAACGCGCTGCAGGCGTCCTGACTCCAAGGCACGTTTGAGGCCCAGCAGCCTGGTGATAGGCTGATTGACGTCAACATAGATCGGATCGAGTTGGGTAACGGTGGCCAACTCCTGCGCTTGCCCATTGGTCACCAGTGCGCCTTCAGTGACGGCCGAACGCCCGATGCGGCCGGTAATCGGTGCCAGCACCTTGGTGTACTGCATGTTGATACGCGCCATCTGGGCCTCGGCCTGCGCCTGCTTCCAGGTGGCCATTGCGTCGTCGTACTGCTGCTGGCTGATCGCGTTGGTGTCGAGCAGGCGCTCATAACGGCGGGCGAGATTCTGCGCGGTCAACAGGCTCGCCTCGGCACGGGCCAACAGCGCCTCGTAGGTGCGCGGGTCGATCTGGTACAACTGCTCACCCTGCTTCACCTCTGCGCCCTCTACGAACATGCGTTTCTGCAGAATGCCGGAGGCCTGAGGACGCACTTCGGAGACTCGGTAGGCCGAGGTGCGTCCGGGCAGGTCCGTGGTCAGGGTCAGTGCTTGGGCCTTCACGGTATAGACCCCAACTTCGGGAGGCACCGCAGTGCTTTCCACCGTTTCCTGCTTACCGCAACCCACCAGCAGCCAGATGGCTGCTAGCGGAATTAACTGTCTCGCACGCAAAGCTCGCTCGAGTCTCACCGTTCGTCTCCTGGTTGTAGAACTGATCTTTTGGGAATCACAATGCCTGGCCCGCATTGCAGAATAGTGTATCACTATGTGGTTTTTGCGAAACAGCCGTTCATGCCATGCGTGACTGACCTGCACCCAGAAAATGCAGAGACAAGAGAGATCAGTCGCTCGGCTGGCCTGATCGTTCACTTGCCATTAGAGTGGTGGCCAATCATGAGCAGGCACGGTGGCCTGGATCAGAAGGAAACGGTATGAGCGATTCGGAAGAAAGCAGCGCCAGGCATGGCGGTATACAGGTCATCGCGCGGGCTGCATCGATCATGCGGGCTTTGGGAAGTCATCCGCAGGGCTTGAGTCTTGCGGCCATCGCTCAGGTCGTCGATCTGCCGCGCTCGACGGTACAACGCATTATCAATGCGTTGGGCGCGGAGCACCTTGTGGAGGCTCTGGGGCCCAGTGGAGGGTTTCGTCTTGGGCCGGCATTCGGGCGGCTCATCACTCAGGCGCAGACGGACATCATCTCCCTGGTCAGGCCTCACCTGATTGCTCTTTCGGAGCAGGTGTATGAGTCGACTTGCCTGTTGTCTCTGTCTGGCGAAAAAATTTATGTGCTGGATCGCGTTGTTGCTGAACGAGAACTACGCGTCGTCTTTCCCATTGGTATTCATGTCCCGGCGACCGCCGTTTCCGGCGGCAAGGTATTACTGGCCGAATTGTCGGAAGAAGCGCAACAAGCTTTGTTGCCCGATCCTCTACCTGTGTGTACGCCCAGAAGCGTGGCGCGGGAGGCCTTGCTTGAACAATTGAAGACGATCAAGTCCGGTGGTGTGGCGGACGACCATGACGAATACATCGAAGGGCTGTGCTCCTACTCCGTGCTATTGGACACATATCTTGGGCATTACTCGGTATCCATTGTGGCCCCCAATTCACGAGCAACCACTAGGGTGGCGGAATTCCAGCAGGCGCTTCAGGCATGCAAGCAGAATATTGAGGTGACGATTGGTCGAGCGCCTCGGGAGTTTGCGGGTTGATTAGAGGACTTTTGCTCGGCGCAGGCCTACCTATCCCGTGAGAGTTCTCCTTATCGCGCAGACGTTCTGGTCGCGGTGGCAGGACGCTCAGGGGGTCGGGAATGCAATGCGACAAGGACAGCTCAATGACTATTGGGTCGATGGCCAAGTGTTCGTGGTAATAGTCCGGTATGTGGCGTGAAAGCCGTGAGCGGTGATGTTGTACTCCAGTCAAATCCGCTGGAGGGACTTGAATTTGGAAGCGGGGTGGATCGGTCGGCCGGTATGCCGACGACACGAACAGCCTGCCGCCGCCGCTATCATCGACGATGTGGCTCTTGCGCAATTTGCACAGCAGTACGAGGGCTTGCTGGCGCATGGCGGCGGGCACGCTGCCCAAGCGACAGTCGTCCAGGTTCCAGAAGCCGACCGAAGTCGGCGGTGCGTTCAATCGTTGGGTTGCTGGTCATCACGTGGCGGACTTTCTGGCCGCTCGGGCGCGCAAGCGCTCGATCCCGATGGGGATCGGTAAGCGTTCCGCAAGGTATCTACCTGGTCCCTGTATTAAGGGCGATGGTGCCCACCTATTCGATGCCACTTGGCGAGGACGGCGAGGCGATGGCTGACCAGGTTTGCCTTTGTAGCCAGCGGCGACCAGGGCGGTATCAACCTCAATTGGCAGTGAATGGCTCACCCGCCAGCGCCGTTGGGGCGGGCCTAATGCTCGACAATGAACTGCACGGCAACTCTTGGCGTTAGAACGCCTTTACTGAGCGCAGGACCATAGCGCAGTTGCAGCCAGGCAGATAAATAGGCGGTCTGCGATGGCAGGTGTGTTTTGCGCAAGAAAACTGAGCGCAAACGGCGCTTCGCGAGGTGTATAAATGAAACTGTATTATTTATTACGTTTAGCGTATTATAAGTTCGAGTTTAATCTTGTGAGGTCGGATAAGATTTAACTATCAGGTTCTAGCAATTGTGGGGGGGTTAAGGGTTTTTGGGGCTTATTGGTCGTTAATTAGATTGCTTGTAATAAGAGTTCTGGAGGTTGTAGTTACAAACCCTGGTGTGTTCATACAGCACAGATTCTATTTCCTAGATTTACAAGTTAGCACTTCCTTTGTTTGATTCAGTCAGTCTGCATCGCCAGCGCTGCATTCTTACGTAACCGATCCAAATAATCCGTCCATTGCTGCGCGGCCTCCCGACGCTGCGGCAGCAGCTGTGCGCGCGCATATACCGCGCCCAACGTTCCTGGCATGCGATGGGAAAGTGACAACTCGAGCACGATCGGATCGATCCCTAAATGCTCGTGGGCTATGGTGCGGTAGGTGGCGCGAAAGCCGTGGGCAGTAATGGCGTACTCCGGCCAGATCCGCTGGTAGGACTTGGCCAAAGAGGTGGCGTCGATTGGGCGGCCAGGATAGATCGGCGAGACGAACACCCAGCCGTTGCCGGCCTCATCCACCACCCGGCATTTGTACAGTTCACGTAGCAGCACGAGTGCCTGCTCTGGCAGCGGTACGATGTGTTTGCTCTTGTCCAGATACCGAGTTTTACTGACAACGTAACGCCAGTCGGCGCTGATCAGATCAACATCCTCCCAGCGCATTTTCACCAGTTCGCCCGGGCGCACCGGCAGCATCACCAGCAGGCGCATTGCGGTGGTCACGCTGCTCGCGTCGAGTTCATCCAGACGCAACAGGAACTGACCCAAGTCGGCCGGTCGTTCGATCGCGGGATTGCTGGTGACCACGTGGCGGATTTTGAGTTCCTCGATGTTGCTCAGCGCCACGTTGCGTTCTACCCAGCCGCGGCCTTCAGCGAAGCCGAGCACGGCGCGAATGATGGTGCGCACGCGTTTGGCCATGGCCATCGTGCGGGCACGGCGCAGCGTACTGATGATCGAGGTGAGGTGTTCAAGTCTGATTTCTGTGACAGGTTTTTCGCCGATGGCCGGCAAGATGTGATTGCGCAGCGCACCGCGAAACCCTGCAATGGACTTGTTGACCAAATCCGGAGATTTGAAATTCATCCACTCTTCAGCCACGTAAGCGAATGTACGTTCCTCGTTGAGCCATTGCGCCTCGATCTTGGCCTTTTTTGCTTTGAGTGGATCGATGTGATTGGCCACGCTATTGCGCGCTGCCCGGGCGAGCTCACGGGCTTCTTTCAAGCCCACATCCGGATACCTGCCGATCACGAACACGTTTTCCTTGCCGCGAAGACGGTATTTCAGTCGCCAGTACCGTGAGGCTGATTTGCCAGGTTTAAGTGAGGCACGCACCTGTAGATACAGACCCGGTACGTCGCCATCGGCGTACTTGCCTGATGTGGTTAGCGAACGTATGAAGGCATCGCTGAGCTTTTGGCGGAAGGGTGGCGGTTTTTCGGCGGGCATGGTGTGGGGGTATCTTTTTTAATCTGGGCTTGATGTACCCCAAAGATACCCCCAGTCAAGCTGGAATTGAGTGGATTCTGACGGGCGGTTATGGACGAAAAATCTTGCTAACTCTATGTATTTAAAGGTTTTGTGGCGCTCAGTGGAACTCAGTCAAAGACTATCGGGATCCCCAAAAAACATCTGTATCCGCGACCGCAGCCACCGCTCCGCCGGGTCATTGTCCTGTGCCCCCCGCCAGGCCATGTGCAGTTCGAAACTGCGCACGGGTATCGGCAGATCCTCGGCCCGCAAGCCGCCGGCGGCCGTCAGTGCATCCGCCGTGTAGTCCGGTACCGTCGCCACGATATCGGTACCTGCCAGCAAGCTCCCCAGCCCGTTGAACTGCGGTACCGCCAGCACCACGTGGCGCTTGCGGCCGATTTCTTCCAGGGCTTCGTCGATGAACCCGGACAAGTCCCCGGCAAACGACACCAGCGCATGGGGCCGGGCGCAGAAGTCATCCAGGGTGATGCTGCCGGGTACGCTGTCGGCGCGCAGCAGTTTCGGCATGCTGCGGCGCAACACCTTGCGCTTGGCGTTGGCCGGCAGTTCGCTGGTGTAGCTGACACCCACCGAAATCTCGCCCGAGGCCAGCAGGGTTGGCATCAGCAAGTAGTTGACCCGTCGCACCACCAGCACGATACCGGGTGCCTCGGCGCGAATGCGCTTGAGCAGTTGCGGCAGCAAGGCGAACTCGGCGTCGTCCGACAGGCCGATGCGGAACACCGCATTGCTGGTGGCCGGGTCGAATTCGGCGGCGCGGCTGACTGCCGTGGAAATCGAATCCAGTGCCGGTGACAGCAGGGCGAAGATCTCGTGGGCCCGTGCCGACGGCTCCATGCTGCGCCCTGTGCGCACGAACAACGGGTCATCGAACAGGTTACGCAGGCGCGACAGCGCCGCGCTGATGGCCGGTTGGCCGAGAAACAGTTTTTCTGCGGCACGGGTCACGCTGCGCTCGTGCATCAGCGTTTCGAACACGATCAGCAGGTTGAGGTCTACACGACGCAGGTCGTTTCGATTCATCGGTGCGCTTCGCCTAATGTGGGGCAGAGGTGAATCTTAAGGCCAAAGGCTGTTACCCTGCACGGGTTTAGGGGGACCAATCGCAGGGAAAGTCAGGTGCCCAATCGATGACAAGCATGTCGACTATTAATGCCCACTGATGGTCTAACGGGCAAAGCCCGGATAGAGTCAGTGGTAATTAGAGGTTCACAAAGGCGAGGTATGCGATGTCCCGCATGATCCGTTTCCACAAGTTCGGTGCTGCCGACGTGCTCCGTTGCGAAGAGCAGGCCGAACCGTCACCCGCTGCCGACGAGGTGCAGATCCGCGTCGAAGCGGTTGGCGTCAGCTGGTATGACGTGCTTTGGCGCCAGAATCTGGCACCGTCCCAGGCCCGTCTGCCAGCGGGGATCGGTCACGAAATGGCCGGGGTGGTGACTGCGGTCGGGGAAGGGGTCGATGACATTGCCGTCGGTGATCGGGTCGCCAGCTTCCCGGCCACCAGTGCCAACGACCACCCGGTGTACGGCGATGTCATCGTACTGCCCCGTACAGCCATCACGCGCTACCCGAATGTGCTCACCCCGATCGAGGCCAGCGTGCACTACACCCCGCTGCTGATCGCCTACTTCGCCTACGTCGACCTGGCACGGGCCAAGGCCGGGCAGACAGCACTGGTCACCGATGCCAGCCATTGCGCCGGGCCTGCCTTCGTGCAGCTGGGCAGGGCCCTGGGGCTGAAAGTATTCGCCGCCACCAAGGATGCGGCGCAGCGTGACTACCTGCTGGGCTTGGGCGCAGACAAAGTGATCGTCACCGAAGAGCAAGACCTGCTGCTGCAGATTGGCAAGTACACCGATGGCCGTGGTGTGGACATGGTGCTCGACGGCATGGGCGGCCCGCAGATGTCGCTGTTGGGTGATGTGCTGGCGCCGCGTGGCAGCCTGGTGCTGTACGGTCTGCAAGGCGGCAACCAGACGCCGTTCCCGGCCTGCGCGGCATTCCAGAAGAACATTCAGTTCTATGTGCACTGCATCGGTAATTTCACCGGCAAGCCAGAGCTTGGCATCAGCCAGGACCAGGTGGCACTGCAGCGTGCCTTGCGCGATATCAACCAGTTCACCGCCGATCAGCTGCTGACACCGCAGATCATCAAGGTGTACCCGTTCGAGCAGGTGGTCGAGGCGCATCGCTACATGGACCAATGCCCGTGCGGCGGGCGCGTCGTGCTGGACATGGCGCAACACTGACGGTGGCTGGCGCAAGCAGAAAACCCGGGCAATGTCCCGGGTTTTTTATGCGCGGAGTAAAGTGTTTCAACACTTAAAGTAGGACTGTTCCTACAATAAACCCAGATGTGGACTACATATAAGTCCGTAGCTTTCGGGCTGTCAGAAATATCCCGGCAAATAATCAGCCTTGAACGCTTTTGCCTTGCGAGTCACTGTGAACTGACACGGATGCTGAATGGTTTTTTTACCCTGAACTGTATCTTCAATTCATGCTGCCTCCCTCTCGATAATGGCCCAATGATAGTTTGTGCAAGGAACGTGGGATGAGCATGGCTATGCCTGATATAGAGCAGCATGTGACAGCGACAGGCCATCGCAGGGGTGGTTTCTTCTCGATGGCTTGGCGACAGTGAAGGGTTACGTCATTACTTTCATTTTGTTGTAAGAAATTTCTTCTAGGTAAGTTCGGTGCATGTTCACGTTCAAATGTTGGATACCGCATGCGCTGGCTGCATGAAGTTGATGAGGTGATTGCGTGACTGCTATTCACGACCAGGCGATGCATTATATCTACCAGCAAGTACTCGAGCGCTTGTTGAACCACATGTCCCAGGCCCAGCGCGCTTCCTTGCAGTTGCTGATACAACGCCTGTTGGTCGCTGCAGGCGGGCCGGAGTACATCGGTACTTTCAGCTTGCAGGTATTGCAAGGGAGCGACCGCCATAGCAGCCGGCTGCTGGCCATGTTGCGTGCCGCGCAACTGAGCATTGCCCTGCGTTCGCCGGTAACCTTCCAGCTGCGGGTATTGGTGGTCAGCCTGCCGGTTGCCGATAGCGCCACGCTGGAAGCTCACGAGCGCAGTTTTAGCGCGTTGTTCATGCAGGATGACCCGCGGGTGCAATTGCAGATGATCGAGGGGCGCGCAGTGGTGCCGTTCAGTCGTCGGCTCTCGGTAATGCCTGAGCGCTGGCTGCTGGCGAGGGACGCGATGTTGATGTTCGGCCACATGATCGATGCCAGGCCTGAAGCCCTGCTGGGCTGCCGCCTGCACCTGGAGCTGGCCGGGGCCGTGGGTCAGGCGCTGCAGGCAGCGGTGCCTCCCGATGCGTTGGTCACCGCCATGCCCGGGCTGCAGCGGCGCCGATACCTGGCGTGGGCCCGGCGTAGCCTGCGCCTGGCCGGCGTGCGTGGCTCGCATGCAGTGCACCAGTGCCTGGCGGCGCTGGCCCAAGGGCTGAGCCGATTGCACGGTGCTGTTGGGGGCGCACCGGGTGGTCAGCACGAGCCGGTTCCAGGCGCCGTACCGGAGCGCGCGCCGGTGCGGCTGATTGCTATTGATGACCTGTTGCCGCACTTGCTTGAAGAGCCGCAGCTTGACGCGATGCTGGGTTGTCACTTCGAGACGGCTGCGGATGCTTTGCCGCTGTCCGAATTCGTTGACTCGCTAGCCACGGCCCAGCTGCATGAACTGCGCGCCCGCAGTCTGGAGCCGCTGGCCGGGCGCCCAGCGCTGAGGCTGGCAGGGCAGGCGGGCGGCAGCAAGCAGCGTGACGCCGCGTCGTTGCTATTGGGCAAAGCCTACGGCATCAATCAGGCCCAACTGGTGTGCCTGCTGTTCAGCCCGTTTGCCAGGCAGGGGAAAAACCTCGAGCGGTTCTTGCAGTGTCGGCACGCCGACATGGTGGTGGCGTTGCCGTACCTGCACAGGGCCTTGCAAGGCAAACCCTGCCCCGATGCAGTCAAAGCCTGGCTGGTGAATACCAGTGGCTTGCCGTTGGGGCAACTGCGGCAAATTTATGATGGGCAGTTGCCGCTGGCGGGATGGCGCCTGCTTAACAACCTGGCCCGCCGCGATGTACACCTGAGGCTGCTGCCGCAGCTGGCGTTGGGGCGGCGGCGTGGTGTTGCGGGGCTGCCTTGATGGGGCGAGCGGCCCCAGGCGAGTTCGCGTATCGCAAGGTGTATCGCTACCTGGAAGCGTTGATCGAACAAGCTGCAGGCGTTGGCACATGCCGGTTGCCGTCATTGCGTGAGCTGTCCCGGCGGCTGCGGGTGTCGTTGGCCACGGTACAAAGTGCCTACAGCCTGCTGGAAGAGGAGGGCCGTGTACACTGCCTGCCGAGGTCGGGCTATTACGTACAGAGCGGTGGCAAAGATCAGGCCGTGGCCGTGGCCCGGCAGCCTCCCTTGCCGACGCAGCCACTGTTGGAGCGCATGCTGCTTGGTCACGAACGGCGTTTAGCCCGTCAGCGTGATCGCAGCGTTGCGTCCTGGGAAGCGCTGGGTAGCGCCCGTTTGCGCAATGCTGTGGCTGAGCGATACACCCGCTGCTCCAACCAGTACTGGCATGCCGATGATGTCCAGCTAGCTCCCGATGTGCTGGCGGTGCTGGAGACGCTGCTTGCGGCGCTGGCCCTGCAAGGTGGTACCGCATTGGTGCATTCGCCTTGTTGCTGGCAAGTGTTGCGCGCCCTGGCGCGTGCCGGCATGCGCGTGCTGGAAACACCACTGGATGCCCGTGGCAACCCCGAGCTGCACGCGTTGGCCAAGCTGCTGGGTAGCGAGCCGGTAAGGCTGCTGGTCATGCCGTCTTGCCTGGGCATGCCACAAGGTCGGCTGGTTTCACCGTATTACCAGCAGCAGCTTGGTCTTTTGCTTGGCCAGCACCCTGTATGGCTGCTGGAAAACGACCTGGAAAGCGAGCTCTGTTACGACGGGCCGCCGAGCACACGCCTGCGTGACTGGATCGACCCGCGCTGGCTTCTGGTGATGGGCACGTTCGAGGCCGCAGTGGGGGCAGAGGCGCCGTATGCCTATTTACTGAGCCGTGACACCGTGTTGGCCAAGGCATTCGCTGAACGGGCGTTTCGGCTTGCGCCGCTACGTTTGCAGGCGCTTGCTCACATGCTCGGCAAGGGGGAAATCGAAACGCAGCTGGTACAGCAACGCACAGACTTGCAAAGGCGTACGCAATACCTGGCGCATGTACTGCAGTCGCAATTCGGCCAACGGGTGGTCTTCGACATGCCGCAAGGTGGGCAAATGCTGTGGGTGAGCTTTTGCCAGCCGCTGGCGTGGGACGGTATTGCCGCAGCGTTGGCAGGCTCTGCATTGCACGCACTGCCGGGCGAGCAGTTCGGCCTGCCGGGGCATTACCCTCAACACCTTGCGCTGATCTGGCTGGGGGGGCGCCCGGATGAACTGCAACTGGCGGTAAGGCGACTGGCGCAGGCGCTTGAGGTGCGCTGCGGGCGAAACACCCGCTTCTCAAGTTGAAATCAAGACGCTTGCAGGCGCCGCCAAGTGCTGCGAGAGGGCCGACAAGTGAAATGACGGCCTGAAGATCTCAAGGCTCACTCGCAGCACAAAGAGCCACCTGCAGGGGGTGTAAATTGAGTACGCCTCAGGGTTGCTCTTGCCCTTGACGCAAACGGGTACTGACCAGCGCCGCACATACCAGCAACGCTGCAATGATCCACAACCCGTTGCGGGTGCTGCCGGTGGTCTGCTCGATCAGGCCCATCACCGACGGCCCGACGAAGCCGCCAAACAGACCGCAAGTGGTGACGAAGGCCAGGCCCGCCGCCAACGCGCTGCCGCTCAGTCGGCTGGAGGGGAAGACGAAGATGATCGACTGCACCACGAACAGCATCAGCGCGGTCAGGGAAAACCCGATCAGGCCGATGAACGAGTTGGCCAGCGATGCCAGCAGCAATCCGGCCGCCATGGTGAGCAGGCCAAAGAACAGCAGGGTGCGGCAGCGGCGCGGCGAGGTGGCCAGGCGTGGGAAGGTCGCTGCACCCATGGCTGCTGCAATCCACGGCACTGCTGTCAACAGGCCGACCTGGAAGGGCGAAAGCGCAGCGTAGGTGCCGATAATGCCCGGCAGGAAGAAAATCACTGTGTAGATGGTGATCTGGTGCACGAAGTAGACCACGATCGCCAGCCAGATCTGCCGGTCGCGGAACATCTGCCCCAGCTTGCTCTGCTGCGGTGCGGCCGCCTGCTCTGCCGCCAGGCGGCGCTCGATGTCCTGGGCGTCGGCAGCCGTCAGCCAAGGCGCCGAGGCCGGACCGTCCGGCAGCTTCTTCCACACCACATAGGCCAGGGCTACGGCGGGCAGGCCTTCGAGCACGAACAGCCATTGCCAGCCATGCCAGCCCAGTACACCGTCCAGCTCCAGCAGGGCACCGCCCAGCGGGCCGCTAAGGATGTTGGCCAGGCACACACCCAGCAGGAAGTACCCCGTGGCACGGGCGCGTTGTTCGCGGTCGAACCAGTAGGTCAGGTACAGCATTACCCCGGGGAACAGGCCAGCTTCGGCTACCCCCAGCAGCAGGCGCATGATGTAGAACGAGGTTTCACCCTGAACGAAGGCCATGCCTGCCGAGAGCAAACCCCAGGTAATCATGATACGGGTGATCCAGAAGCGCGCGCCCACCCGGTGCATGATCAGGTTGCTGGGCACTTCGGCCAAGGCATAGGTAAGGAAGAACAAGCCCGCGCCCAGGCCATAGGCGGCTGCCGAAAGGCCCAGGTCGATGCCCATGCTGGCTTTCGCCAGGGCGATGTTGGTGCGGTCAAGAAAGCTCATCACGTAGACGACGATGAGCAGTGGCATCAATTTGCGTAGCAGCAGGCCGTTCAAGCGCTGCTCATGGGTGGTGGCAGGGGCGCAAGCCGCTGCGCGGGTGAGGGTTGTCATTGTTTTTTTCCCCGTGAAAAGTGCTGGTGGTGTGCCGCGCAGCAGCGGCACACTCAGGTCTGTGGGTCAGGAACGGTTGATGTCGAGCCACACTGCGCCGTTGGGGTACTGATAACGTTCCAGGGTCTCAGCGTGCATCTCGATGCTGTAGCCAGGGCGTTGTGGCGGCATGTAGCGCCCGCGATGGATCACCACCGGGTCGATGAAGTGCTCGTGCAGGTGGTCGACATACTCCAGCACCCGGTTGTGCAGCGAGGCAGACACCGCGATGTAGTCGAAAAGCGCGATGTTCTGCACATACTCGCACAGCCCGACGCCACCGCCGTGCGGGCAGACCGGCACGTCGTACTTGGCGGCCATCAGCAGCACGATCAGGACCTCGTTAAGGCCGCCCAGGCGGGCTGCGTCCAGCTGGCAGAAGTCCAGTGCACCGGCCTGGAACATCTGCTTGAACATCACCCGGTTGTGGCAGTGCTCACCGGTGGCGACACCGATTGGCGCAATGCGCTGGCGAATGGTGGCGTGGCCGAGAATGTCATCGGGGCTGGTCGGTTCTTCGATCCAAAGCGGTTCGAAGGCGGCCAGGCGGCGCATGTTGGCCACCGACTCTTCGACGCCCCACACTTGGTTGGCATCCATCATCAGGGTGCGTTCCCAGCCGATTTCGTCGCGCAGGATGCTGGCGCGGCGGATGTCTTCTTCCAGGTCGGCCCCGATCTTCTGTTTGATGTGGGTCCAGCCGTCTGCCACGGCCTCGCGGGCCAGTTTGCGCATTTTCTCTTCGCTGTAGCCCAGCCAGCCCGGGGCAGTGGTGTACCCGGGGTAGCCTTCACGCAGCATGTGTGCCTCGCGCTGGGCTTTGCCCGGCGCCTGGCGGCGCAGCAGGGCGATGGCCTCTTCGGGGGTGAGCACGTCGGTGACGTAGCTGAAGTCCAGGCAGCGCACCAGCTGCTCTGGCGTCATGTCGGCCAGCAGTTTCCACACGGGCTTGCCCTCGTGCTTGGCCCACAGGTCCCACACCGCGTTGATGATGGCGGCGGTGGCCAGGTGGATCACGCCCTTTTCCGGGCCCAGCCAGCGCAACTGGCTGTCGCTGACGGTAAAGCGATGCCAGAAAGCGCCCATGTCGGCGCTGATTTCTTCGAGCGTAAGGCCGACGATCAAGGGGGCCAGCGACTGCACCGCTGCCGCGCATATCTCGTTGCCACGGCCAATGGTGAAGGTCAGGCCGTGGCCTTCGAGGGCTGCAGCGTCGGTGTGCAGCACCACGTAGGCCGCCGAATAGTCGGGGGCACTGTTCATGGCGTCGGAGCCATCCAGCGACAGCGAAGTGGGGAAACGGATATCGCGAACGCTCAGGTGGGTAATGCGTATGCTCATGGTCGACTCTTGTTCTGTTCAGGCACAGGGAGAGCTGACTGTAGGTTGTCGAGCGATACAGGCATAATCGCCAAATCTTAATCAGTGATACCGGATTCGATATGTCTCGCTTGCCACCTGACAAGGCCCAGGCGCCTGCCGGCCTCGGTGCCTTGAAGATTTCCAGCCGTCAGATCACGTTGCTCAATGCCCTGGGCGAATTCGGCAACCTGCGCCGCGCCGCCGCCGCGATGCACACCACGCAACCGGCCGCCAGCCTGTTGCTACAGCAGCTTGAGGAGCGCCTGGGGGTACGTTTGTTCGAGCGCCTGCCCCGGGGGATGCAAGCGACGCTGTATGGCGAGGTGATGATTCGCTATGCGCAAAACGCATTGCATGAGTTCGATCATGCCCAGGCGCAAATCGCCGAACTGGCGCGCGGGGCGTTGGGCCTGGTGCGGGTGGGCAGCGTCATGGGCCCGGTACCGGGCGTGCTGACCAAGGCGGTGCTGGCCTACAAGCGCGACCAGCCCAAGGTGCGTATCTCGCTGGAAGTGGGCACCAGCGACACCTTGCTGCCGGCCTTGCTACGCGGTGATTTCGATATGGTAGTGGGGCGCCTGCCGGATCAGAGCGACAGCCAGGAACTGAATATCGAGCTGTTCGACGGCGGTGAGCAGATGCGCGTAATTGCTCGCGCAGGTCATCCCTTGGCGACAGCCACAGGGCTGCAGCTGGCCGACCTGGTGAGCTTGACGTGGATCTTGCACCCCATCGGCAGCCCGATGCGCCGTCGCGTCGAAAGCGCATTGCAGGCCGGCGGCATGGTGCAGTCGCTGGATATCGTCGAAACCGCTTCGATCCTGGCGACCACTGCCATGCTCGAAGCGTCCGAAATGATTGCGGTGGTGCCCAATGACGTGGCCCAGCATTATGCCCGCTATGGCATGGTCGCCATCCTGCCGGTGGAGTTGCCACTGGCGATGGCCAACCTCGGCGTGCTGACCCTGCGCTCGCGGCCCAACTCGGTTGCCCTTGATACCTTGCTGCGCTACCTGCGGGCACAATAACTTTCACCTGCATGAGGCCCTGCGTCTATGCCGCCGGACATGACCCATTCCAGCTTTTGCAACTGGATCCGCTACAAGCACCTGGTGTTGATCGACACGCTGGCGCGCACGCGCAATATGCACGCCACCGCCACGCGCATGAACCTCAGCCAGCCGGCGCTCAGCAAAATGCTGCGTGACCTTGAGGAGCAGTTCGGCTTTGCCCTGTTCGAGCGCCTGCCTCGCAGCATGCCACCCACCGAGTTGGGTGAATACGTGGTGCGGTACGCCCAGTGTGCCCTGGCCGAGTCGCAACAGTTCGTCGACCAGGTCAACCGCCTGCGCAACGGCGGGCACGGTTTCATCCGGGTTGGCGGGATCTTTGCCGCGACCGCATTGGTATTGCCGCAGGCCATCGCCGCCATCAAGGCGCGAAGCCCGTTACTGTCGATTGAAGTGGTGGAGCATTCCAGCGATCACCTGCTGACCATGCTCGAGCAGAACAAGCTGGACATCATGATTGGCCGCTTCACCGAGGAACGCTTCGGTCAGCTGTTCGACTTCCAGCCGCTGGAGCCTGAACCCTTCAGCCTGGTGGTGAACAGCGAGCACCCGCTCAACCGGCTCGACAACACACCGCTTGAGGCGCTAGGCGATTGGCCGTGGGTGCTGTACCCGGTGGGTACGCCGATCCGCAACCGCCTGGAGCAGGCGTTCCGAGTGGCCGGAATCGCCACGCCTGCCGACTGCGTGGAGACCATCTCCATGCCCATGTTCCTGCAGTTGCTGCAATCGGCACCGATGATTGCCATGCTGCCGCGCTCGATGGTGGCCGCGCAGTTGGCCAGCGGGCAGTTCAAGGAGCTGCGCAGCCCTTTGCAGGTGCCCGCGCTGGAGTATGGTGTGGTCACCCGCAAGGATGAACCGCTGAGCGCCTCCGCCAGGGCGTTTGTCGAGATTCTGCTGGAGGGCGCGCAGCGACGGCGGCAATCTCCGGCAGATGCTGCGTTCCACCCCTAGCCGATTGAAGATCACGCACCCAAATACCCTTGCGATAACTCCAGGTTATCGCTCGATCGGATCATCTCATTGGGAATGCGGCACCAGGCTTCTTACAGTGGCGACAGCCATAACAAGAAGTCAGCCGCTCCGCCCTGAGAGGTCCCATGCAACTGATTGCCAAATCCGGTGACCCCGCCGTCATCCGCCTCAACCCTTTGGACAACGTCGTCATCGCCCGCCAGGCCCTGGCGCCAGGCGTGCGCCTGGATGCCGAGGCGATTACCGTGCGCCAGCCTATCCCTTCAGGCCACAAGCTCGCCACCGAGCCTGTGGCGCAAGGCCAGCCGTTGCGCCGTTACGGGCAGATCATCGGGTTTGCGTCCCAGGCGATCGACGCTGGCGACCATGTGCACGTGCACAACGTGCAGATGGGCGATTTTGCCCGCGACTACGCGTTTGGTGTCGATACCCGCAGCCTGCCAGGCAGCGCCGCGCAGTTCCAGGGCATCGTGCGCGCCGATGGTCGTGTCGCTACCCGCAACTACATCGGCATTCTCACCTCGGTGAACTGTTCGGCAACTGTGGCCCGGGCCGTGGCCGACCATTTCCGCCGTGACATTCACCCCGAGGTGCTGGCCGACTACCCGAATGTCGACGGAGTGGTCGCCCTGACCCACGGTGCCGGCTGCGCAGTGGACCCGAGCGGTGAAGCCCTGGGCCTGCTGCGCCGCACCCTGGCCGGTTACGCCGTCCACCCCAACTTCGCTGCCGTGCTGATCATCGGCCTGGGCTGCGAAACCAACCAGATCGAAACCCTGCTGGAAACCCAGGGCCTGCAGGCGAGTGCGCAACTGCGCGCCTTTACCATCCAAGGGATCGGGGGCACCTCGAAAACCATCGCTGCCGGTATCGCCCAGGTCAAGGCGCTGTTGGCCGAGGCCAATCAGGTACGGCGCCAGCCGGTCAGTGCCCGCCACCTGGTGGTCGGCCTGCAGTGCGGCGGCTCAGATGGCTATTCGGGGATCACCGCCAACCCGGCACTGGGCAATGCCGTTGACCGCCTGGTGGCCGCCGGTGGTACCGCCATTCTCTCCGAAACCCCGGAAATCTATGGTGCCGAGCACTTGCTCACGCGCCGCGCGGTAAGCCGTGAGGTGGGGGAGAAGCTGGTGGCGCGCATTCGCTGGTGGGAAGACTACTGCCAGCGTATGAACGCCGAATTGAACAACAACCCCTCGGCCGGCAACAAGGCAGGGGGGCTGACCACTATCCTCGAGAAATCCCTGGGCGCAGTGGCCAAGGCAGGTTCCAGCAACCTGGTCGATGTGTATCAGTACGCGCAAGCCGTGCGTGCCCAGGGCCTGGTGTTCATGGACACCCCCGGCTACGACCCGGTCTCGGCCACCGGTCAGGTGGCCGGCGGGGCCAACCTGATCGCCTTCACCACCGGCCGCGGCTCGGCCTACGGCTGTGCCCCGGCGCCATCGATCAAGCTGGCAACCAACAACCGGGTGTTCGAGCACCAGCAAGAGGACATGGACGTCAATTGTGGCGGCATCGCCGATGGCTCCACCAGCATCGAAGAGCGCGGCGCATTCATCTTCGAGCAGATGCTGCGCATTGCCTCCGGGGAACGCAGCAAGAGCGAACAGCACGGCTACGGGCAAAACGAGTTCGTCCCGTGGCAGATCGGCGCCGTGACCTGATTGACCGCTCCCGTCCCATTTGCGAGGCAACTGCAATGATTCAAACCACACGGTACAACGTGCAAACGCTTACCACGTTTGTCGAGCAACTGTTCATGAAAGCCGGAGCCGACGTGGAGGTCGCCCAGGTGGTGACCCGGGTGCTGCTCGAAGGCGAACTGCTCGGCCACCGTACCCATGGCCTCAACCTGGTCAGCCGCTACATCGACGGCGTGCTCAGCGGGCAGGTCAAGGCCCGCGCGCAGGCACTGGAGCAGGTCGCCGACAGTGGTGTTTCCAGCCTGTTCGACGGCCACTACGTGTTGGGGCCCTATTGCGTCAGCCGGGCACTGGATTGCGCGGCCGCGGGCGCGACCAAGCAGGGCATCGGTATTGCGGTAGTACGCCGCGCTGCCCATATCGGCTGCCTGGCCGCCTACCTCAAGCCATACACCGACCAAGGGTTGCTGGCCATCGTCTACTCGTCGGATCCGTCGGTGGGGTTGGTCTGTGCTCATGGTGGCATCGACCCGGTGTACACCCCCAACCCGATTGCTGCCGGTATCCCGACCCAGGGTGAGCCGATCCTGCTGGACGTCAGCATGTCCACCGTCACCCTCGGCCTGGTCGGCCAATGCCGCGATGCCGGCCGACGTCTGCCGCACCCGGTGCTGGTGAGCAATGAGGGGCAGCTCAGCGATGACCCGGGCGATTTCTTTACCCGCCCGCAAGGCAGCATCCTGCCGCTCGGCGGCCAGGCCTTTGGCCATAAAGGGTTTGCCCTTGCGCTGCTGGTCGAAGCCCTCACCTCGGGGCTGGCCGGCCATGGGCGCAAGGATGCACCGGACCAGTGGGGTGCCTCGGCGACTGCGCTGGTGATTGACCCGCGCATGTTCGGCGGCCTGGAGGCGTTCCTCGACGAAACCAGCTTCCTGGGGGGATTGGTTCTGGCAAGCCGCCCGCTCGACCCCGAACGCCCGGTACGTCTGCCCGGGCAAGCAGGCCTTGCCCTGCGTCGCCAGGCCGTGGAGCAGGGCGTGAGCCTTTCGCCGCAGTTGATAGCCGACCTTGAGCGTGTGGCTGGGCAGTTGCAGCTGCCGGGACTTTTCCAATGATGCACAGCAAGGGAACACAGATGACTGATCGAACGAACGCCAATCAACCGCTGCCACTGAACCATGATGCCAGCGTTTTCGACAGCGGCAGCTGGGTAGGGCGCGCCTGGTTGCCGGAGCAGGGGCCGGCGGTGGTGCTGGTGAAAGCCGGCGCTGTCTACGACATCAGCACCCACGTGGCGACCGTCTCGGCGCTGCTGGAAGTGGACGATCCGGTGGCCTACCTGCGTGCCTTGCCGCTGGCCGAACCCTTGATTGCGCTGCCGGCATTGCTGGGCAACAGCGATCCCGCACGGCGCACCCCGCACCAGCCGTGGCTGCTGGCGCCGATCGACCTGCAAGCGGTGAAGGCCGCTGGTGTGACCTTCGCCACCAGCCTGCTGGAGCGTGTGGTAGAAGAACAAGCCAAGGGCGACCCGGCCAAGGCCGACGCCATCCGTGACACCCTGGCCAGCCGCATCGGCGCCGACCTGTCGCAGATCGTGCCCGGCTCGGCTCAGGCCGAAGCGCTGCGCAAGGTGCTGGTAGAGCAGGGCCTGTGGTCGCAGTACCTGGAGGTGGGTATAGGCCCGGATGCCGAAGTGTTCACCAAGGCCCAACCGCTGTCCGCGGTTGGCCACGGCGCCGACATCGGCATCCACCCCAAGTCCAGCTGGAACAACCCAGAACCGGAAGTGGTGCTGGCCGTGTCGAGCAATGGCAGCATCAAGGGCGCCATGCTCGGCAACGACGTCAACCTGCGTGACTTCGAAGGGCGTAGCGCGTTGCTGCTGTCCAAGGCCAAGGACAACAACGCCTCCACTGCACTGGGCCCGCTGCTGCGGTTGTTTGACGAGAGCTTCGGCCTGGACGATGTGCGTGCTGCCGAGGTGGACCTGCGGGTGGAAGGCGAGGACGGCTTTATCCTCTCCGGGCGCAGTTCCATGCGCCAGATCAGCCGTGACCCGCAAGACCTGGTGCAGCAAACCCTCAACGAAAACCACCAGTATCCTGACGGCCTGGTGCTGTTCCTCGGTACCCTGTTCGCCCCCAAGCAGGACCGCGATCAGCCGGGTAACGGCTTTACCCACAAACCGGGTGACGTGGTGAGCATCAGCAACCCGCAACTGGGTACCCTGTGCAACCGCGTGACCACCAGCGATCTGGCACCGCAGTGGGACTTCGGCCTGCGCGCGTTGATCGACAACCTCGGCCGGCGTGGCCTGCTGGAGGTTGCGGCCACCGCCCGCCCGCTTTGAACGGCTCGCTGCGTCAGGGAGGGGCGCAGCATCATCGAGGGATCGTCAAGGCGCTGACAGCGCGGCAACAATAATAATAAAGGTCATCACATGAACCCAATGAAGAAGTACCAGCGCATTACCGTCGTGTTCCTGCTGCTGATCGGCATCGTCAACTACCTGGACCGTAGTGCGCTGTCGATCGCCAACACCTCCATCCAGAAAGACATGATGATCAGCCCGTCGCAGATGGGCATCCTGTTGTCGGCGTTTTCCATTGCCTATGCCTTTGCCCAGTTGCCAATGGGCATGATCATCGACCGCCTGGGCAGCAAGATCGCCCTCGGCGCCTCGTTGCTGGGCTGGTCGGTTGCCCAGGCGGCGTTTGGCATGGTCAACAGTTTTGCCGGTTTCATGGGCCTGCGGGTGTTGCTGGGGATTGGCGAGGCGCCGATGTTCCCATCGGCGGCCAAAGCATTGTCGGAGTGGTTCGACGCCAACGAGCGCGGCACCCCGACCGGTGTGGTCTGGTCGTCGACCTGTCTTGGCCCCTGCCTGGCGCCGCCGTTGCTGACGCTGTTCATGGTCAACTTTGGCTGGCGCGGCATGTTCATCATCACCGGCGTGATCGGCGTGGTGCTGGCGCTGTGCTGGCTGACCTTCTACAAGAGCAAGGCCCGTTTTCTGGCAGAGCTTGCCGCCGAGGGCAAACCGCTGCCGAGTGAGCGCCAGGCTGCGGCCGCCACGGCAACCGCGCCGAAGGCTTCGTACTTTGCCGGCTGGCTTGATCTGTTCAAGCACCGCAGTACCTGGGGCGCGGTGTTGGGTTTCATGGGGGTGATCTACATGCTCTGGCTGCACTTGACCTGGCTGCCGGGCTACTTCGAGCGCGAGCATGGCCTGGACCTGTACAAGACCGCCTGGGTGGTGTCGCTGGCGTATGGCTTCGGTGCGGCGGGTACCATCGTTGCCGGGCGCTTCTGTGACTGGCTGGTAAGGCGTGGCATGAGCGTGCTGGGCAGCCGCAAGTTCAGTGTCATCACTGGCCTGGTGCTGGCAGCGCTGTTCACCTTGCCACTGTCGTTCGTCACCGGCCTGACGGGGTGCATCATGCTGCTTTGCCTGGCGCTGTTCAGCATCAATATGGCCAGTGCCACCGCCTGGATGATCGTCAACACCATTGTCGACAGCCAGCGCGTGGCCTCGTTCGGCTCGATCCAGAACTTCGGCGGTTACATCGCAGGCTCGGTGGCACCGATCGCGACGGGCTTCAGCATCCAGTACTCGGGCTCGTTCACCACAGCGTTCATGATCAGCGCGGTGGTGGCGCTGTGCTCGGCGGTGGCGTACTTCCTGCTGCTTCAGGCGCCCATTGGCAGTGCCAGGGTCGAGGCGGGCGGGATGGCTGGCGCAACTGAACAGGCGTGAACGCTACGGGGGCTGCAGTGCAGCCCCTGAACCCTTGGTTGATTGTGACGCGACCCGCGGCGCTTGTCATGGAGGGGTATCTGTATGTATAAACAGTGCCTGTTGCCGCCATCTGACTTCCGCCCGTGATCGCCCATTCCGTCGACGACCCGTTCTACTACCTGCATAACTTCCGCCAGGTCGTGCTGTGGGTCGAACAGCGCTACCAGGACCTGCTCGATGACCAGGAACTGGCCTTCATCCGTGCCTTCAGTCAACTGCAAGCGCCAGCCCAGGCCTTGATGGTGCGCATGGTGATGCGCAAAGGCGAGTTGTTTCGCAGCGATCGGCTCGACTACGCCGAAATCGGCGATACTGCGCTGGCGCTGCAGCCGTTGCTGGCCCTCGGCTGGGTACGGGAGCCCGAGCAACTGGACCTTGAACAGCTGTTCGCGTTGCTGCGCAAGGAAGAACTGGCCCGCTGCTTCGCCCGGCAACTGAACCGCCCGCGCGCGGCCAAGCATGAGTTGTTGGCACAGCTGCAACCCCTGGCGCTGGCAGCCCGGTCACTGGTCGAGTGGTTTCCTGACAGCGAGGTGCGCATCCTCCAGTGGTGCCTGCAACCTCTGTGCGACCGCATGCGCCTGCTGTTCTTCGGCAACCTGTACCAGGACTGGTCAGACTTCGTCCTTGCCGACCTGGGCTTGCTGCGTTACGAGCAGGTGCCGTTCAGCTCCGATTCGCGTGCCTTGCAGCAACGTGACGATGTCGACCTGGCCATGGCGCTGCACCAGTGCGCCGAGCGCCTGGAGCAGGGCGGCGACCCCCTGCCGATCCTTGCCACCCTGCAGGGCCTGCACAGCAGCAACCCCTGGCTGGCCCGGCGCCATGCGCGGCTGCAATTCGCCGTGGGCCAACAATGCGAACGCCTGGGTGAATGGGACTTGGCCACGACGGTGTATGCGCAATGCAACCATCCCCAGGCGCGCATTCGCCAGGTGAGGGTGCTGGAGCGCACCGAACAGTGGCACCAGGCCCATGCACTGGCGGTGCAACTGGCTGCGGCACCTGCCAACGCGCTGGAGGTGCAGGCGCTGCAGCGCATGCTGCCACGCCTGGCGCGCAAACTCGGCGGCCCGCCACAGCGGCGCCAGCGCACCACGCCGCTGGAACTGATCGAGCTCGAACTGCCCCGCGGGGACGCTGCACTGGGCGTTGAAGAAGCCGTGCGTCAGCACCTGATGCAAGAGGGGGGGCAGGCGCATTACGTGGAAAACACGCTGTTCAACAGCCTGTTTGGCCTGTTGTGCTGGGAGGCCATCTTCGCCCCGGTGCCCGGCGCATTCTTCAACCCGTTCCAGGCCGCGCCACAGGACCTGCACGACAGCGACTTCCAGCAACGGCGCAGTGCACTGTTCGAACGCTGCCTCGGGAGGCTCGACGAGGGTAGCCATCGCCAGGCGATTCTCGACTGCTACGTGGCCAAACAGGGGCTGCAGTCGCCGTTCGTGTTCTGGTCCATGCTCAGCGAGGAACTGCTGGAGCAGGCCTTGGCTTGCCTGCCGGCCGCGGCGCTCAAGCAATGTTTCCTGCGCCTGTTGCAGGACAT
Organism: Pseudomonas sp. CIP-10; assembly: GCF_020911845.1. Lineage (NCBI taxonomy): Bacteria > Pseudomonadati > Pseudomonadota > Gammaproteobacteria > Pseudomonadales > Pseudomonadaceae > Pseudomonas > Pseudomonas sp. CIP-10. The sequence goes on from NZ_CP087160.1 coordinate 2,718,289, forward strand.
TCGCAACAACCGTACCGGCATGCCCGACCTGATTCAGTTCTGGCCCGAGCAGGGCCGTTATCGCATGGTCGAGGTCAAGGGGCCCGGTGACCGCCTGCAGGACAATCAGCTGCGCTGGCTGGAGTTCTGCAGGCAGCACGGCCTGCCGGTCGCGGTGTGCCACGTGCGCTGGAGCGAAACGCCTTGAGCTACAGCGTAGCGGTGCGCGCCTTGTGTGAGTTCAGCGCCAAGGTCGGCGACCTGGACCTGCGCTTCACGCCATCGCCCACCGCCCAGGAGGGTATCGAAGGGCATCAGCGGGTGGTGGCACGGCGGGCTGCTGGCTACGAGTCGGAAATCGCCCTTGAAGGCCAGTTCGAAACCCTCAGGGTGCGGGGCCGCGCCGATGGCTATGACCCTGGCAGCAATCGCCTGGAAGAGATCAAGACGCACCGTGGCGATCTGGCGCGTCAACCGGCCAATCACCGTCAGTTGCACTGGGCGCAGGCCAAGGTCTATGGCTGGTTGATGTGCCAGGCACGACAACTGCCCGCCATCGAGGTGGCGCTGGTGTACCTCGACGTGGACAGCGACAGCCAGACGCTGTTCACGGAGCACTGTTCGGCTGCCGAGCTGCAGGCCTTCTTCGAAACCCAGTGCCAGCGCTTTCTGGGCTGGGCCCGATCGCAGCAACGACGCCTGGCCGACCGTGACCAAGGCCTGCTGGCGCTGAGTTTCCCCTACCCACAGTTCCGAAAGGGCCAGCGGCAGTTGGCTGAAACCTTGTACAAGGCGGTGAGCACCGGCCGTTGCCTGATGGCCCAGGCCAGCACCGGCATTGGCAAAACCCTTGGTACCTTGTTCCCGCTGCTGAAGGCCATGGTGCCGCAGCAGCTGGACAAGCTGTTTTTTCTCACCGCCAAGACACCAGGCCGGGCACTCGCCCTGGATGCCCTGCGCCAGATCACCGATGCCACGGCGCAACCTGCCCTGCGCACATTGGAGTTGATCGCCCGCGACAAAGCCTGTGAGTACCCGGACAAGGCCTGTCATGGTGAGTCCTGCCCATTGGCCGCAGGTTTCTACGACCGTTTGCCGGCTGCGCGCGAGGCTGCAGCAGCACTGCCGTTGCTCGACCGCGCCAACCTGCGTGAAGTGGCTTTGGCGCACCAGGTGTGCCCGTACTACCTGGGCCAGGAGATGGCGCGTTGGGCCGACGTGCTGGTCGCCGACTACAACTACTACTTCGATGCGCATGCTTTGCTGTTCGGCCTGACCCAGCTCAACCAGTGGCGAGTGGCAGTACTGGTGGACGAAGCGCATAACCTGGTCGAGCGGGGGCGCGGCATGTATAGCGCCAGCCTTGACCAGGGCCAGCTGCTGGCGTTGCGCCAGAGCAAACCGCCTGGGCTGGTCAGTGCGCTGGACCGCCTGAACAGGCAGTGGAACGCGCTGTATAAAGAGCAGCGTGCGCCGTACCAGGCCAGTGAGTCGCTGCCTGAAGGCCTGCTGCGCGCCCTGCAGCAGTGCGTCGGGGTGATTCAGGAGCAGATGAACCAGGCCCCCACGCACATCGACCCCCAGGTGTTGCAGTTCTACTATCAGGCCTTGCAGTTCTGCCGGGTTGCCGAGCTGTTCGACGAGCACTTTCTGTTCGACATCAGCCAACGCCAGGGCCCGCGCAAGCGGCGGCTGGCCACGCTGTGCCTGCGCAATGTCACCCCGGCGCGGCTGCTGGCACCGCGCATGCAGGCGGCGCGCAGTGTGACGCTGTTTTCCGCCACGTTGAGCCCACGGCACTTCTACAGCGACCTGCTGGGCATGCCAGCCGATACCGCCTGGCTGGACGTGGCCGCGCCGTTCCGTGCCGAACAGCTGGAGGTGCGCATTGCCAGCCAGGTGTCCACCCGTTACCAGCAGCGCCAAGCCTCCCTGGCGCCGATCGTTGACCTGATTGCCCGGCAGTATGAGCGCATGCCGGGTAACTACCTGGCGTTCTTCAGCAGCTTCGAATACCTGCAACAGGTGGCAGGGCTGTTGGCCGAGCAGCATGGGCAGATTCCGCTGTGGTCACAGGAGCCGGGCATGGACGAGGCAGCTCGCCAGGCATTTCTCGATCGCTTTGTCGCCGATGGCCGAGGTGTGGGCTTTGCCGTATTGGGCGGCGCTTTCGGCGAAGGGGTGGATTTGCCCGGCACGCGGCTGATTGGTGCGTTTATCGCTACCCTGGGGCTGCCTCAGGTCAACCCGGTCAACGAGCAGTTCAAACAGCGCCTGGGGCGGCAATTTGGCGCGGGTTTCGATTACGCGTACCTCTACCCGGGCGTGCGCAAGGTGATCCAGGCGGCGGGCCGGGTTATTCGGGGTGATCAGGACCGTGGCGTACTGGTGCTGATTGACGAACGCTTCGCCGAGCCCCGGGTGCAGCAGATGTTTCCAGGGTGGTGGGCGGCGGCTATTGTCTAGCGGTCTTTCGCCTTGGGCGATCAGACGCAATCAGGAGGGTGAGCAAACCACCCACCAAGTTCCCCTCATGGCACACCGCCGCACGGCGGCCCAAGCACGTCAACCGGGCATTCCGTCTGCCCGGGGCCGCAGCAGGATGGGCAGGTAATGGCGCAGGAACAGCAACAGCGCCAGGCTCCAGCACAGTGCCGAAACGCTTACCCCCAGCGATGTGAACAGCGGCAGAATCACCCGGGCCAAGGTCGCCAGTTGCATCAGGGCAAAGGCCCAGGCAATGCTGGTCGGCACCTGCAATCGCCTGCCGGTGTGGCCCAGGCTGACCCGCGCCATCATGGCCAGGATCAGCCCGGTCATGGCGCCAACGGTCAGCGCGTGGGTCACCAGGCTCGGGCTCAGGGCCACCCCGCTATGCCACAACGCCATGCCCAGGCAGGCCAGGGCGAGCCAGGCGTAGGCCAGGTGTAGCGACCACAGCAACGGTACGCGCCACAGGCCACGGTCGTGCCACAGCACCAGTCGGGTCGCATGCAGCGCGAACAAGGCAAAAAACACCACCGCCAGGCTTGCTTGCGGCGTATCGGCCAGGCCGGTGGCAAACGCCAGCGGTACTGCGACGCCGAGCAACAGGCAGGCTCGGTCCAGCCATGGGCGGGCAGGGGCCGCGTCAAGGTAACCCAGGCCACGGCGGGTAAAGAATGGTATGACCCGGCCGCCGAGTACGGTCATCATCGCCGTCACCAGCCACAGCCCGGCAAATATTCCACGACGCTGCCACAGTTCGTCCTGGTGCAACCAGCCGGCCAAGGTCAGCCACTGGCAGGCGGCAATCAACAGCACCAGTACGACGATCGGGTAGTTGTTGCGCAGGCGCCGTTGCAGGACCGGTCGTGCCAGGCTCAATGCCACCAATGGCAGGAAGCTGCCCTCGACCAGTACCAGCAAGCTACCCGGTAGTGGCATAAACCAGCTTACCCGCCCCAGCAGCCAAAGCAGGAACACACCCTGCAGCGCCCGCCCGCTCAAGCCTGGGATGCCGCTCCAGTTCTGCACGGCGGTCAGCAGAAAACCCGCGATAATGGCGGCGGCGAAGCCGTAAAGCATCTCGTGGCGGTGCCAGGCGAGCATACCCCCGGGCGGTGCAGGGGCCAGTGCCCCAGCCAGTACGCCGGCCCACAACAGCAGGGCGATCAGCGCAAACAAACTGCCACCCAGGAAGAACGGGCGAAAACCCAGGCTCCAGACGGCTTGGCGTGGGCGTGAAGCAGTGGGTTGCAAGAGCATGGGCAGTCCTTGGTTCGTTCAGTAGGCTTCAATTGGGGTAAGATCACGATCCGTGCCAGTTGCAAAGCCCTTGAATATCAAGGTGATGGCACTTCTCAGGGTCCGAATGACACGCGCGTGTTGCGGTCATTCAGACTGGCTTGTATGTCGTTTTGACTTGCTTCAGGGTTTGCCTGGTTCAGTGCCGGCTGACGCTTCGCTACAGGATTCACGTTTTGTCCGACCTCTCGAAAAATCCGCTGCTGCAGTACATGGCCCGTCTGGCCCCATCCAGCCAGCAAACCATGCGCTACATTCTTCAGGACGCCGCCGACCGGCTAGGTTTTGTCGACTGCAACATTGTCGATGTGCCTTGGCATCGGCTCGAGCCGGGCCATGTGATTGCACTGGTGGCTGCCCTGCGTGCCGATGGCTACGCGCCCAACAGCTCGTCGCTGTACGTCAACGCGATTCGCGGGGTGATGAACGAGGCCTGGCGTCAGGGCCTGATCGACCACGAGCAGCTGTTGCGTATTCGCGAGGTCAAGCCCGCCACGGGCAGCCGCCTGCCGCCAGGGCGCAACTTGCGCCGCAGCCTGATCCGCGAGCTGATGGATGTGTGCGCCGCCGACCCGCGGCCACAGGGGGTACGTGATGCGGCGATCATTGCCTTGCTGTACGGCACCGGCATGCGCAAGTCGGAGTCGGTCGACATCGACCTCGACCAGGTCGACTTCGAGGCGCGCAGCCTGCAGGTAGTGGGCAAGGGCAACCACCAGCTGGTCAAGTACGCACCGCCGTGGGCGTTCGAGAAGCTGCAGGCCTGGCTTGAACTGCGCCGCCAGGACCTGCCTGCCGGGGCGGAAGATGACCCGTTCCTGTTCAACCGCATCCGTCGCGGCAACCACATTACCCGGGCGCGCATTACCAAGCATGCGATCTACTACATTGCCCGCCAGCGCGGCGCGCAGGTGGGGGTGAAGATCATGCCGCACGATTTTCGCCGGGCATTCATTACCCGGGTGATCGAAGAGCACGACCTGTCGATTGCGCAGAAGCTGGCGCACCATGCCAATATCCAGACTACGGCCATCTATGACCGGCGTGATGACAACGAGCGTCGGCGTGCCGTGGACCGCTTCGATTACTGAGGCTTGATATTGTGGGGCTCAAAGCAGCCCCCTTTTCACGTATGCCGGCACCGAAACAGGGCCGACACACGCCCCTGCTTTGTGCGCCATTCCCCCGCATGCCCGATGCCAGAGCGGGCACCGCACAGGTTTCATCATCGTTCACCTGCGAAGTTGGCCCGCAACCTGCTATATCCAGCCTGCGAATTTGATCGAGTGGTCAGGCCGTGCGCGCTAGCAGGCGCCCGCGCCGGACCCTCTAAACGGCCAGCAGGCCACGGATTTCAGGGGCCGCAGGATGTCGCTCGCGGAGCAGATCGAACAACAGCAAGACGATGCAGGCTGGAGTGCTCACCTGCAGTTGCGCTTTGTGCAGCGTGACGGCGTGACCCGCCTTGGTGCGTGGAAGCATTTCGGACCTCTTTTGGTGCAGCGGCCTTTCTATCCTGAAGGTGCGCCGTGCCATGTCTATGTCCTGCACCCGCCGGGCGGTATCGTCGCCGGCGACCGCCTGGAACTGGACATTCACCTGGAGCCGGGTAGCCACGCGCTGCTGACCATGCCCGGCGCCAGCAAGTTCTACCGCAGCATTGGCCCGACCGCGCGGTTGACCCAACGCTTCCACATGGCCACGGGCAGCACCCTGGAGTGGCTGCCGCAGGACAGCATCTTCTTCTCCGGCGCCCGCGCCAGCCTCGCCAGCCGTTTTACCCTCGAGCCGGGCGCCCGCCTGCTGGCCTGGGAAACCCTGTGCCTGGGCCGTCCGGTCATGAACGAGCGTTTCGACCACGGCGCCCTCGACAGCCTTTTGCACATCGAACTGCCTGACGAGGTTGGCCTGCATGAGCGCCTGCGGCTCGCAGGCGGGCACCTGGGCAAGCTGGGTGGGCATCCGCTACTCGCCACCTTTTGTGCCGCACCTGCCGATCAGGCAGTACTGGAGCAGGTGCGCCCGCTACTCGATGAACTGGGCAACCCGGCCGGTGCGACCCTGCTCGGGTCGTTGCTGGTGATCCGCGTGCTCGACCATGACAACCAACACCTGCAACGCACCCTGCAACGCCTGTGGCATGTGCTGCGCCCGGCCATCCTCGGCCTGCCAGCCTGTCCGCCGCGTATCTGGGCTACCTGAGAGAGCGCCATGGAGCTTACCCCGAGAGAGAAAGACAAACTGCTGCTGTTCACTGCCGCGCTGCTGGCGGAGCGGCGTCTGGCCCGTGGCCTGAAGCTCAACTACCCGGAGGCCGTGGCGCTGATCAGTGCCGCGGTGCTCGAAGGCGCCCGCGATGGCCGCACAGTCGCCGAACTTATGAGCCTGGGGCGTGAAGTGCTGACCCGTGAGCAAGTGATGCCCGGTATCGCTGAGATGCTTCACGACGTGCAGGTCGAAGCGACCTTCCCGGATGGCACCAAGTTGGTGACCGTGCATGACCCCATCGTCTGAAACCGCCAAGGAGCGTCGCATGATCCCAGGTGAAATCCAGGTCGCCGCGGGCGACATCGAGTTGAACAGTGGCCGAGAAACGGTCAGCGTCAGTGTGGCCAACCATGGCGACCGGCCGGTGCAGGTCGGCTCGCACTACCACTTCTACGAGGTCAACGACGCGCTGGTATTCGACCGTGCGCCCACCCTGGGCTTTCGTCTGGACATCCCGGCCGGCACTGCCGTGCGCTTCGAGCCGGGTCAGGCGCGTACCGTGCAACTGGTGGCTTACGCCGGCAAGCGTGAGGTCTATGGTTTTCAGGGCAAGGTGATGGGCGCGCTGGAGGGCAGGGCATGAGCCGTATTTCCCGTCAGGCCTATGCCGACATGTTCGGCCCCACGGTTGGCGACCGCGTGCGCCTGGCCGACACTGCGCTGTGGGTGGAGGTCGAGAAAGACTTCACGATCTACGGCGAAGAGGTGAAGTTCGGCGGCGGCAAGGTCATTCGCGATGGCATGGGGCAGGGCCAGATGCTGGCGGCCGAGGCCATGGACCTGGTGTTGACCAATGCGCTGATCATCGACCACTGGGGCATCGTCAAAGCCGACATCGGCATCAAGCATGGACGCATCGCGGTGATCGGCAAGGCCGGCAACCCCGATGTGCAGCCGGGCGTGAACGTGCCGGTCGGGCCAGGGACCGAGGTAATCGCGGCCGAGGGCAAGATCGTCACCGCCGGGGGGGTCGATTCGCATATCCACTTCATTTGCCCGCAGCAGGTGGACGAGGCATTGAACAGCGGTGTCACCACGTTCATCGGCGGTGGAACCGGGCCGGCCACTGGCACCAATGCCACCACCTGCACGCCCGGCCCTTGGTACCTTGCGCGCATGTTGCAGGCCGCCGACAGCTTGCCGATCAACATCGGGCTGCTGGGCAAGGGCAATGCCTCGCGGCCGGACGCGCTGCGCGAGCAGATTGCCGCAGGTGCTGTCGGGCTCAAACTGCATGAAGACTGGGGCTCTACGCCAGCAGCCATCGACTGTTGCCTGGGCGTGGCCGAGGAAATGGATATCCAGGTGGCGATTCACACCGACACCCTCAACGAGTCGGGCTGTATCGAAGACACGTTGACGGCCATCGGCGACCGCACCATCCACACCTTCCATACCGAAGGTGCCGGTGGCGGCCATGCCCCGGACATCATCCGTGCGGCGGGGCAGGCCAACGTGCTGCCATCCTCGACCAACCCGACCCTGCCGTACACGATCAACACCGTGGACGAGCACCTGGACATGCTCATGGTCTGCCACCACCTGGACCCGAGCATCGCCGAGGACGTGGCCTTCGCCGAGTCGCGCATTCGCCGCGAAACCATCGCTGCCGAGGACATCCTCCACGACATGGGCGCCTTTGCCATGACCTCGTCCGACTCCCAGGCCATGGGCCGGGTTGGCGAGGTGGTGCTGCGCACCTGGCAGGTGGCGCACCAGATGAAGCTGCGTCGCGGGCCGCTGGCACCGGACACCCCATACAGCGACAACTTCCGGGTCAAGCGCTACATCGCCAAGTACACCATCAACCCGGCACTCACCCACGGCATCGGTCACGAAGTGGGCTCGGTGGAGGTCGGCAAGCTGGCCGACCTGGTGCTGTGGTCGCCAGCGTTCTTTGCGGTCAAGCCGGCTTTGGTGCTCAAGGGCGGGATGATCGTCACCGCGCCCATGGGTGACATCAACGGCTCTATTCCCACCCCGCAGCCGGTGCACTATCGGCCGATGTTCGGCGCGCTGGGGGCGGCTCGGCATGCCACACGCATGACATTCCTGCCCCAGGCGGCAATGGACCGCGGGCTGGCCGAGGCGCTGAACCTGCGCAGCCTGATTGGCGTGGTCAACGGCTGCCGGCGGGTACGCAAGCCGGACATGGTCCACAACACCCTGCAGCCGCTGATCGAAGTCGATGCGCAGACCTATCAGGTGCGTGCTGATGGCGAGCTGCTGGTCTGCGAACCGGCCAGCGAACTGCCGCTGGCCCAGCGCTATTTCCTGTTCTGAGGAGCACCCATGATTGTCTTGAGCCGCCGTATCTCCGAACCCGGCACGCGGGTTGTCAGTGGCACTGTCACCCTCGACGTGGACAGCCGTATCAAGAGCCGCCTGCGAGTAACCCTGGACGATGGCCGCGAAGCCGGGCTGATGCTGGAGCGCGGCCACCTGCTGCGCGGAGGTGAATTGCTGGCCGATGCCGAGGGCACCCAGCTGATCCGCGTGCTGGCGGCGCCCGAGGCGGTGTCGACGGTGCGCTGTGCCGATCCACACCTGTTGGCCCGCGCCGCCTACCACCTGGGTAACCGCCATGTGCCGCTGCAGATCGAACCCGGGCTGTTGCGCTTCCAACACGACCATGTGCTGGACGACATGCTGCGGGGGCTGGGCCTGACGGTAGAGGCCGAACAGGCCCCGTTCGAGCCTGAAGCGGGCGCTTACCAAAGTGCACCGCATGGCCACAGCCACAGTCATGCCCATGGCCACGATCACCCGTTCGTACGCCTGCCTGCCCATTCCTGAACTGCCCTGGAGCAACCGATGAAAAAGACTTTCGCCCTGTTTCTGTTGATGCTGGCACTGCCAGCCTTCGCCCATCCGGGCCATGACAGCAACCCGCTGCAGGACGGCCTGCTGCACCCGCTGACCGGGCTCGATCATCTGCTGATGCTACTGGGCACCGGCGTGCTCGCCGCGTTGACCCGGCGCAACCTGACATTGCCCCTGGCGACCCTGGCGGCCATGTTCGGTGGCGCCGTGTGCGGTCACCTGTTTGGCGATGTGCTGGGCATGGAAACCCTGATTGCCGTGTCGCTGCTGGTGGCTGCCGGGGCGGTGCTGCTGCCCAGCCGCCAGTCGCTGCTGGCCATGGCCATGCCGGTGTTCGCCTTGTTCCATGGTTGGGCACATGGCGTAGAAGCCACGCCGAGCGCGTTCTGGCAGTTCAGCGCGGGGTTTGTCGTGGTCAGCGGCTTGCTGCTGGCGGCGGGCTTTGCAGTCGGTTGCCTGCTGCGCCGCCACAGCGGCCTGCAGAAGGCCTTTGGCGGTGGCCTTTTGGCCGGCGCCGCGCTGGTGCTGGCCGGTTGATGAACAGCGACCTGGCGCTGCTGCGCCTGCTGCAGTTGGCCAGCCCCGGCTTGCCGGTGGGTGGTTTTACCTATTCGCAAGGCCTGGAGTGGGCGGTCGAGGCCGGCTGGGTTCGGGGCGTGGACAGTTTTGTCGGCTGGCAGCGTGAGCAGGTTCACGACACCCTGGCCTGCCTCGACTGGCCGGTGCTGGCGCGTCTGTACCACGCCTGCCAGGCTGAGGACGCCGAAGCGTTCGGTCACTGGAGCCGGTTCTTGCTGGCCAACCGCGAAACCGCCGAGCTGCGCCTGGAAGAACAGCAGCGCGGCGCAGCGCTGGCGCGGTTGCTCGACGGCTGGCAACTGGGCCAGGCACCCGCCTGGCGCGCCAGCCTTGAGCTGACCCAGTTGGGCGGCATGGCCTGGCTGGCTGCGCACTGGGCCATCCCGTTGCGCCAACTGGCATTGGGCCATGGCTTTGCCTGGCTGGAGGGCGCGGTCATGGCCGGGGTCAAGCTGGTGCCGTTCGGCCAGCAGGCTGCCCAGACCTTGCTGCGCGACCTCGGCGCCGACTTGCCCGCTGCACTGGACCAGGCGCTGGTCCTGGGCGATGACCAGCTCGGCGGCGGCCTGCCGCTGCTGGCCATCGCCTCATCGCGTCACGAAACCCAATACACCCGTTTGTTCCGTTCCTGAGGACTGCCTGCATGCAAAGCTATCAACAACCCCTGCGCGTCGGTGTCGGCGGCCCGGTCGGCTCTGGCAAGACCGCTCTGCTGGAAGCGCTGTGCAAGGCCATGCGCGATCACTACCAGATTGCCGTGGTTACCAACGACATCTATACCAAGGAAGACCAGCGCATCCTCACCGAGGCCGGCGCCCTTGAGCCGGAGCGCATCGTTGGCGTTGAAACTGGCGGCTGCCCGCACACGGCCATTCGTGAAGACGCCTCGATGAACCTGGCGGCGGTCGAAGCGCTGGCGCGCAAGTTCGGTAACCTCGAAGTCATTTTCGTGGAAAGCGGCGGTGACAACCTCAGCGCCACGTTCAGCCCGGAGCTGGCTGACTTGACCATTTACGTGATCGACGTGGCCGAGGGCGAGAAAATCCCGCGCAAGGGCGGCCCAGGCATTACCAAGTCCGACTTCCTGGTGATCAACAAGACCGACCTGGCGCCTTATGTAGGGGCTTCACTGGAGGTGATGGAGCGCGACACCCAGCGCATGCGGCCACAGCGGCCCTGGACCTTCAGCAACCTGAAGAAGGGCGAGGGGTTGCAGGCGGTGATCGACTTTATCGTCGAGCGCGGGATGCTGGGTGTGCGAGCCTGACAGATCGAGGTCTCTGTGCGGGCATGTCCGCACAGAGACCAACGCGGTGGATGGCACCGGCTCTGCCGGTGTTCGCGGGTGAACCCGCTCCTACGACGGGCGGTGTCCAATCACCGATGTGTGTCCACCAACGATCTGTGTGTAGGAGCGGGTTTACCCGCGAATACGGTAGCGGCTGCGACGGTGAACGGCGGGTCGAGATTGGCCAGCAGGCCCGGCCCTTTCGCGGGTGAACCCGCTCCTACACGACGGGCTGTGTCCAATCACCGATGTGTGTCCACTCCCGATCAGGTGTAGGAGCGGGTTTACCCGCGAATACGGTAGCGGCGGCAACGGTGAACGGTGGGTCGAGATTGGCCAGCAGGCCCGGCCCTTTCGCGGGTGAACCCGCTCCTACACGACGGGCTGTGTCCAATCACCGATGTGTGTCCACCCCCGATCAGGTGTAGGAGCGGGTTTACCCGCGAATACGGTAGCGGCGGCAACGGTGAACGGCGGGTCGAGATTGGCCAGCAGGCCCGGCCCTTTCGCGGGTGAACCCGCTCCTACGGGGCGACCGCGCAAGCCTTCGAATGTTGATCAAGACAGTTGCCCCACAGGTGTGTGTTGCCTGCATCATTTGTGACAACAGTGAGGCTTGTCCGGTTGCCCTTCATAGCGGTCATGGTGCCGCACCCAGTCCATGGTCCCACCTTCATTGCGCCCCAGTGGCGCAATGTCGAGGAAGTTGTAGGTGTTGACCAGAATGTCCAGCCCGCGGGCGTAGGTTGAGTAGGTGTGGTACACGCTGCCGTCGCCTTCGCGGAAAAACGCACTCAAGCCGGGCAGCTCGCTTTCATTGCCCTCATACGGCTCATAGTTGTACTGCCGCTGGCCTTCACTGCCGACACTGACGCCAAAGTCCTCGTTGAAGGGGCTGCCATGCGACGAATACCACGGGAACTGCCAGCCCATGCGCTGGCGAAATGCCTGAAATTCGGCATACGGGGCCCGTGACACCGCCACCAGCGACACATCGTGGTGGGCCAGGTGCAGGTTGGCGCTGTCAAAGTGGTCGGCCAGAAAAGAGCAGCCGGGGCAGCCCTCGCTCCAACCCTCGGCGAACATGAAGTGGTAAAGCAACAACTGGCTGCGGCCTGCAAACAGGTCGGCCAGGCTCAACGCGCCGTTCGGGCCGAAGAAGCGGTAATCCTGCTCGACCTTTACCCAAGGCAGGGCGCGACGGGCTGCGGCTAGCGCGTCGCGGTGGTGGGTAAACGCCTTTTCGTGCAGCCACAGTTGCTGGCGAGCTGCCAGCCACTGGCTGCGGGAAACCACCGGGTGCCTGCTTTCGCGGGTGCTCATGGTGCTGTCTCCTCGCTGGGGGATTCACACCTTGGTCGAGTACGACCAGGTCGATTCGACAAGCACCGGTGTCCGGGCGATGAGCGGTACCTGCTTAGCCCGAATGAGCGATATGCCCCTCGGCCAGTTCATCGGCGTCGTCATCCTCACCCGGCAGGGCGGTGATCACGCTGAAGTCGCTGACTTCTACCTTGCCGCCGCCATAGCCCAGCAAGTGGAAGGAAAACGCCTTGCGCTCGGTCGGGTTGTCGAAGCTGAACTCCATCTCCAGTGGCGCGTCGGCAGTGACCTTTACCTCTTCTGGCAGGCCCAGCGGCACGTCCTGTTCCAACTGCTTGGCCTTGAGCCGGATGTAGGCCGCACGTTCAGGGTCCAGCGAGCGGACCTTGACCCGCACGCGGGTATGCGAGCCTCCGGGCATTTCCAGATACTGGGCGCCAATGAGGTTGTCGGCCCAGTCATCGTCAATGCGCTTGCGCAACTTGATCGGCGAAGGGCCGCCGAACTGGTAGCGCAGGTTGAGCGGGGTTTGCAGCAAGGATTGGTCGAGCACCCCGGCCAAGGCGCCGATCTGTTGGCCCAGCAGGCTGTCGGCCGGACCGAGGTAGCGGGCCTGGTCGGCGATAAAGCCCTCACTGGCATAACGCCGGCAGCGCTGTTGGAAGTCACATTCGGTGAACAGGCCCTGGCCGTTGTGGTAGCGCAGCATGCCGTTGGTGTAGGAGATCATCTCGCGGCCGCTGTCGTAGTCGCGGTACAGCGAGCGACCGCCAAGCGCGACGGGAATGGGCAGTGCGAAGTAGTCGAGCAGCGAGGTGGCCAGGTCGATATGGCCGTAGGTGCCGCGCTTGATGGTTGGCAGCTGGGCCTGCTCTGGCGCCAGGGTAAGGTTGAAGCCCCAGGACGACGCCAGGCGCACGCCATCGATGCCGTGAGACTCGTCGGAAGTCACCACCACCAGTGTGTCCTTGAGGACGCCCTGGCGCTCGAGATTGTCAAGAAATGCCCCGACTGCGTCATCCAGGTAGGCGACCGCTGCCTGTTTCGGTGTGTCGAAGCGCTCGAGGTACTCGGCCGGCGCCGAATAGGGCTGGTGGGTGCCCACGGTGAGCAACGTCAGCATCCATGGCTTGTCCTGCTTCTGCAGCTGGCCCACATAGCCCAGGGCACCTTCGAAGAAGGCGCGGTCATCCTTGCCCCACGGGAAGTCCAGGTAGTTCTTGTTGCCGAACCACTCCTGGCCATGCACCGAATCGAAACCGATGTGCGGCATGATGCGGTCCTTGGCCATGAAGCGCAGGCCCGCGCCTTGCAGGTAGTGGGTGGTGAAGCCGGCCTGGCGCAATTGCGCCGGCAGGCAGGCCTGGTTGCGTTCGTTCTGGGTCAGCAGTTCTACGCCCTTGGGCGTGCCGTTGGCCAGCTTGTCGTAATCGCCGCACAGCATCGCATACAGGCCACGGATGGTCTGGTGGGTGTGCAGCACGTAGTCTGGGGTGTTCATGCCGCGCTCGGCCCACTTGCTGAGCTTGGGCATCAAGTCGTCGTTGAAACGGCTGTTCAGCGCCTGGCGGTTAGGCTGCAGGTAGGCGCCTGGGATGCCTTCCAGGGTAATCACCAGCAAGTTGCGGGCGCTTCCAGGGCCGGCAAGCAGCCTTTGCCCATGCAGGTCGGATTGAGTCAGGCCGCTGCTGGCCAGCGGGGTGAAGGGTTGCGTGCGGCCCATCCAGCCTTCGACCTGGCGTTGCAGGTTACCGACGCCGGCAGACATCAACTGGTGGGGGAGGTTGTATTGCCGCCACTGGTCGGCATCGGAAGGTACCCACTGCTGGCTGCCCCAATGCGCGCCGAACAGCAGTACGGGTATGGCCCAGGCTTTGCGCGGCAGTGGCAGGTTACGCCGTGCACGGCTGCGCCACGCACAGGCCAGCCAGGCCAGCAGGCCGCCACCCAGGGCCCAGGGCAGCCAGGCATGGGCCAGGCCGCCACCGGTCGAATTCTCCATGAATTGCGGGTCGGTCAGGTAGTTAAGGTCGGCGCTGGTGGGCAGTCGGCCCACTGCGCTTACCAGTTCGGCCGAGGCCACCCAAAGCGCCGCCCAGGCCAGCAGCACCGGCAGCGCCAGCCACCACGGCCTGCGGTGTAGCAGCACTATCAACAGGCTGCCGAGGGCGAGATCGGACAGGTAACCGAACGGGTTGGACCAACCCAGCATGGCGCGCGTACCCAGTGGGATCACCAGCACCAGGGCCGCCAAAGCGGCAAGCCGGGTGCTTGGGTGGTCGGACAGGTTCTTCACAAAAACTTCCCTTTTGCCATTAAATCGTCATGCATCTGTGCTTGATGATATCAGGCCTGGGCAGGGAAGGCGGCCGGTTACAAGGCTTGTAACCAAAGCCGGGCCCGTTCGCACAGGCCCGGCCGATGGCAACTATCAGAAGTAATAAGGGAATTTCAGGCTGAAAGAAAAGTCAGGTGCGTCATCGGTCAGACCAATGGACAGGTTGGGCACGATGGTCAGGTTGTCGGTGGCGGCGAAGGTCAGGCCAATGTTGAAGTTGGCGGCGTTGTAGTCACTGTTGGAGATCGATTGCCAGTCGCCGCCATCAGGTTTGATCTTGCTCTTGCGGGCGAACTGGTCGGATACCGAGAACGACATACTCATCTTTTCGTTCAGGGCAAAGGCGATGCCACCGCCGATCTGCCACGAGTCGCCAAGCTTGACGTCACCCGGCACCTTGCTGTTCACCTGTGGACTGATGTCGCTGAACGAGTCTTGCATGTTGTAGGTGTAGGACAGGCTGCCGAACAGCACGGCCGGGTCGAAGGTCTTGACCAGCGAGATGCCCGGTGTGATCGACCATACACCGTTGCCGGTCGGCAGGCTTTCCGGTACCGCGAGGTTGTTGTTGCCGTCCACCTCGCGCAGTTTGATGCCATAGGGGTCTTTGCCGGTTGGTGCCTTGATGCGCAGGGTGGCCACTGCGTCAGGCCAGGTTTCGTCCTCGTCGAGGAACTTGTAGGCCACCCCGACGTTGATATCGCCGATTTCCGGGTCGCGGGTCACGCTGGCATCGGAAGTGGTTGCCCCGGCTCCTCCCGCACCGCCAGACGAGTAGGTGGACTCGCGGTAAACCACGGGGACGTTGATATCGAACTGCCAGCGCTGCGCCAGGTTATAGCGCGCCGTCATGTCCAGGGTCCAGTTGTCAGCCTTGATCCGGTCGAGGTTGATGCTGCCGAGGAAGATCGAGTCCAGTGCCAGAAAGCCATTGAGGGTCAGCGCACGGGTATCGTAATGGGTATAGGTGACGCCGGTTTCGAAGCTGAACTTGCCCCCGCCAAAGAATCCGCTGGCTTCGTCATACAGGTTGGAAACGCTTTGCGCCGGCTCGGAATCGGCTGTCAGCGCCTGGCCGTAGGAGCTCCCTGTAGTGCCCGGTGCGCCAGAGGCGACGGTCTGCGCACCTTTCACCCCCTCGGCCGGAGACTTGACCAAGCGTTTGGGTTGCGCGGCAGCAGGGACCTCCTCGACCTGGCGCACACGTTGCTCCAGCACCATCAGTGCCTGTTGCTGTGCCTCATAGCGGCGTTTGAGTTCAATCAGTTCCTGTTTCAGCGCTTCGACTTGTGGGTCGGCGGCTGCGTAAAGTGCGGTGGCGGGGGCCAAGGTAGTCAAGCACACAAAAGCTCTGAGCGTAAAAGATCGGTACATGGAGTTGCCGTCCCTTCCAACTACTTTTGATGAGACTGAGCGTAGATCAGTATCCGAAGGTGCGAAGACCTTTGAGCTGGTCGAGGCTACCGTTGAGGGAAGCCGCTGTCGGCACGCTCTCGCGCATGACAACGTTCAGGGTGGTGACGTTGTTGACCAGGTTGCCGTTGCCAAGCAGCGTCGAGTTCTGCAACAGGCCACCTTGGGCCAGGCGTTGTACGCTGCTGCCCTGGTTGTTGCTGGCATTGATGTTGAGCTGCACGCCCACACCGCTTGAGGAGACACTGAGCGCGCCGGCGCCATTTTCCCCGACCAGGGTCTGGCCGGCGGCCAGTACCTGGCCTTGCTGTTGTGCAGCGGGGGCCTGGTTGGCTTTGGTCACGTTGATGTCGACGTTGTTGTAAGCGGCGTTGTTGTCACCGGCTGCACGGACCACCTGGGTCACACCTTCGGTGGTGGTCAGGCCGTTGCCGCCCGTTACCACGCCAGTCCCGGCCGCAGACGCGCTGCTCGGCGCCGTACCTGCGCCTTTTCTATCGATCATCGATACATAGAACTGGGGTTTGATGGTCGATTGCTGAACCTGCAGCGTGGACGTTGCCCCGATCACATCCCCTTTTGCATTTTGCCAGGTGCTGGACATGACAATGCCGAAGCTCACGATTCGTCCGGGCATCACATAGCGGCCCCGCAGGTTGGCCAGCTCCTGGTCCTTCAGTTCGATGGGTTTCAACGCCTCTGCGTGACTGGGCAGGCTGGCTGCCAGGCAGGCGATGGCCAACCACAATGAAGTCTTCATGAAATGCTCCCTGGAGCTTCATGCTCCTTGTCATTAGAACAGTCGTTAGAAGAAGTCGCTTCTGATGAAGCCGAAGTCCAGCAGCTCTGAGTCCTGCACGGGGGTGAAGTTGTTCACCCGGCCCTTGGCGGTCAGTGGCAGGGGCGGGTCGAGCAGGATGTTGTTCTTGTCGTAACCCTGGCCGATCACCGCGAAGATGATGCCGTTCCAGCCCTTGAGGAAATCGTCGACCTTGTATCGCCTGTGGCCCAGCACCGGATCACCGATGTACACCCAACCTTTGTCGACTTTCTGCATGACCACGAAGTGCTTGTAGCCGCGCACATCCATCAGCACCACGACAGGAATGCGTACGCTGTGCAGGGTTTCAGGCGCCACCCGGTAACCGCGGGCACGCATCCCGAGGCTTTCGACGTAGCGCTTCATGTCGAGCATCGAGAAGCCTTGCGTACGCACAAGGTCCTGGTCGGCGTGGGCCAGCATGCCTTCGATGATCTGATGTTCGTCCACATCCAGCCAGTACGCCTGGCGCAGGATGGTCGCCAGCGCGGCGGCGCCGCAGCTGAAGTCGGTCTTTTGTTGCACCAGGTCGGCGAACTTGCGTTCACGCAAGCTCTGGATCGGTTTGAACACCACAGCGCCGCCCGGCAGGACGGACAGCGGCATTTGTGCAGCTTCGCTCACGCTGGCCAGGCACAGCAAAAACGCCAAGGCGAAAATACGCATGATCGGATGCCTTAGGGTGTGTTGAAGAAAGGCCCCCCGAAGGGGGCCTCAAGCACAGCGATCAGAACGAAGTGTTGGAGATGGCCAGCGAGTTGCTTTGCTGGTTGCCCACACCGGCTGCTACGTTCACGCCCAGGTTACCGCTGCCACCGTTCACCGAACCGCTAAGGGTTGCAGTGTTGGTAACTGGGTTGGCCCAGCCGGTCGGGGTCAGCACTTGGAAGGACACAGTATTGCTCAAGTCGTAGGCGCTGCTTTCGCTGTAGCTCTTCGAAACGTCGTTCGAGGATTGTTTCGATTTCTCGCCAGACTTCGAGAACTCAGACGCCGAAGCATTCTCGTACGAAGAGTCGTGAGACTTGGTGTACGAAGATTCTTTGGACTTGTCATACGCCGATTGATGCGACTTGTCGTAGTTGGAGTCGAATGCTTTCTCGAACGACGAGTCGTATGCACTTTCGTGCGACTTGTCGACCGACACATCCAGCGACGCACTCAGCGAACCATCGAAGGTGCTGGAGCGGGTGCGCTCGCGACGGCCATCATCGGTGGTAAAGGTACGCGTGGCGTTGGCTGCAGCGTCCAGCGAAGCTGCCAGGCTGGCGCTGCTCGAGGCGCTGTGGCTGCCGCTGGCAGAGCCACTGGCACCCCAGCCGCTCGAGCCACTTGCGCTCGAACTGTTGGAGCCGCTGGCATTGCTGGATTGCGAGCCGCTGGAGTTCCAGCCACTGGAGCCGCTGGAACTGGCGCTTTGCGCACCGGCGACGCTGAAGCTCGAAGACGAGCTGCGGTCGTCGGTCGAGTTGAAGCTACCTTCCTTCGAGCTTGAACCGCTGGCCGATTTGGTGATGGTAATCGTATCCACCCGATAGGTGCGGTCGGCGCTGTTGTTTACAATCAGGCCTGGGCCGTCCTGATTGGCTGAAGCCGTGGCAGTGGCGTTACCCAGCGGGGCACCGGTGTTGGCGATGGCCATGGTGTTTTTCTGCTGGTTGAGGTCGCCACCGGCAACGTTGATGCCAATGTTGCCCTCAGCCCCGCTGGCCGAGCCGCTCATCACAGCCGAAGACTGGGTCGAATAGTTGTCGACCCGGTTGTTTCTGCTGGTTTGCACAACGTCAGCTGTGGCACTGGCCATGCCGAACACGAAGCTGTTGTCCAGGCTCGAGTCGGAGCCTGCGTTGGCAATGGCAGCGGCGTTATCTTGCTGGTTGCCGTTACCGGCCGCCACGTTTATGCCAACGTTGCCGCTGGAGCCGGTGCCAGAGTCACTCATCTCGGCTTCGTTGATGGTGCCTTCATTGGAGATGCGGTTGCGAGTGCTGGTTTGGGTGTCCCAGGCATTGGCCGTTGCATACACAGGGATCTTGGTGGGTGGAGGCGTGTGATGACCATTGTTGTGGTGGCCGTTATGGTGGTCATTACGCCGATCATTTTGCCCAGCTTGTACAGCAACAGCCATGACCGCAGCAATTGCGAAAACCAGAGGCTTGATTGCCATCGAGGGTTTCATGGTGATTCTCCGTACGCTATTAGGTTAAGTGTCGTTCTTAACTGCAGGGTCAATCCGCGACCCGGATGCTCAAGGTGTTGGCCATTCGGTTTCCCACCCCGGCACTCTGGTTCAACTGGATCACCCCTCGGCTACCGGTGAAGGCCTGGTCACTGGTGGTGACCTGGCGATAGCCTGCTGGAATGTCAGTTGCTCCGGAGTTGTTGATCAGCGCCACGTTCTGCTGCATGAGGACGCTGTCGTCGATGCTTTGCGGTTGTGCACCAATGCTGATGTTCAGTGCGTTGGCTTGCTGGGTGTTGGCACCTGCGCTCTGGTTGACCCCCAGGGCACCGCTGCCGTTGCTGAAAGCGTTGCCCTGGATGGTTGAGCGGGCGTCCATCGCGGGGTCGGCGGGCGTGTCGAGCCGTTGCCGGATCTGGGTGCTTGCATTGGCTTCGGGGCCGACGGCGATGGCGCGCGCATTGACTTGCTGCTGTTTGTCGCCAGCGGCCTGGTTGACAGAGAGGTTGCCCTGATAGCGGCTGCCTGAGCTGTCGATATCGGCGTTGTTGATGACGGGAACCAGGGATTGCGCAAAGGCCGGTGCAGTGCAAAGGGCGGCCAGCATCAGCAGTGTGCGCTTCATCTCACTTGCCCCCGCCGGTCAGAATCTGCAGCGGCGCGAGGCCACGCTGCACGCTCGAGTTGACCATGTTCGAGATACCGTTACCCGACCCCGTGCCGCGTCCGCCCGCCAAGTTGGGAAGCTGGTTCTGGTTGCCGAGGTTGCCACCCAGGTTGTTGGTCTGCTGGGTGACCAGGTTGCTGATGCCTGCACCGCTGCTGATGCCGGCGAAGTCGCCATCGCTCAGCTCGTTGGTTTGCTTGAGCACGTGGGCAGAAGGGTTGGCATTGACGGTGGTAGGGCTCGGGTCTGGGATCAGAGGGGGGATGGTCGCGTTGCGCACCTGCACATCGCGCTTGATGATGATGATCCCCTTGTCCGCCTGAGCCGTCAGGCTGAGTGACCCCAGTACACAACCCACCAGTAATAGGTGATAGAGGCGTTTGTCACGTTTCCTCACGACGGCAACTCCTTCTTTGAGCGCTGGCCCTGTTCAGCGATGCGAACGACAGAGCAGAAGGTGTGCCGCTTTTTAGAATCTGTTTTAGATCAGATAGTTAGGGCAAGAGGCTGACAAAGTGCGACGCATGCTGTCTCAGGCTTGAAACAGCTTGCTTCGAGCGTTGCCGGCAAAGGCAGCTGTGGCCTTGATTGGAAGGGTTTTTGCAGGTGTGTTTCACAGGCTTGACACTGCACCCAGGACAGGGGGAAGCCCCGCAATTTCGGGGGCTTTGCCCCAACGGGGTGTGTCAGTGGTTTAACACTCGGCTGGGCATGCTGGCGCATCGCTACCAAGTAGCATAGCAACCGATTGCAAGGCCAGCAATTGGCGCTGCGGCCAATTGCCATCAAGTATTTGGTGCGGCTGGTTGTGCCGTGTCAGCCACGCCTGGCTGTCGTCGAAAAAGCGTTGACGATCGCTGAGGTCGGGTTGGCAACGCTGACCATCGGCAATCCAGTCCACCCCTTGCGGGCTGAGCAACAGGTGCAGGTCGTAACGCCGTGCCAGCAGTGCCTCTTCCAGCCAGGTTGGGCAGTCGTCGAACAGTGCCTGGCTCCAGAGCATGTTGCTCAGCAGGTGGGTGTCCAGAATTAGCAGTGGGGGTGCCTGCTCACGCGCACGGTCCTCCCATGCCAGTTGCCCGCGGGCGATGGCGGGAATATCGGCGTAGCAGGTGTCACGGCATTGCTGGTCGATGAAATGGCGCACGTACTCGCCCACCACCACGCCACCAAAATGTGCCTGGATCACCCCGCTAAGCCAGCTTTTGCCACTGGATTCTGGGCCGCACAGTACCAGCACTTTCATTGCTTGCTGCGCACTCATGGCTGTACCAACGCCGGGTCGCGGCGCCATTCCAGCCAGCCGCGTACAGCAATGAGGGTGAGCACGGCGAAGAAGCCTGCGGTGAAGTACAACTGCTGATGCAGGTATTGGCCCACATAGATGATGTCGACCACGACCCACAGTGGCCAGCACTGCAGGCGTTTCTGCGCCATCCACAGTTGCGCTACCAGGCTGAATCCGGTCAGGGTGGCATCCAGCCAGGGCAGGGCGGCATCGGTCCAGTTGGCCATGGCCGCGCCCAGGGCGGCGCTCAGCAGCACCCCGGTGGCCAGGCCGCTGAACAGTGCCGGGCGTTGCAGGCGGGAGACCTGACGGGCGTCTTCAGCGCGGCCGGGGCGCTTCCATTGCCACCAGCCGTACAGTTGCAGGATGGCGTAGGCCACTTGCAGCAACATGCCCGAGTACAGCTTTACCTCGTAGAACAGCCAGCCATAAATCAGCACCATGACCAGGCCAATTGGCCAGCACCAGGCGTTCTGCTTGACCGTGAGCCAGACAGCGGTTACGCCGAGGAGGGCGGCAATGAGTTCAAGGCCGGACATCGGCGATCCTTGGAGGCTACGGGGAAGGGGCGAGATTGTAGCGGGTCGGCCGGTGAAGGTGTAGGGCGCAGCGGCGGGATACCTGGTTGTAGGAGCGGGTTTACCCGCGAACACCGGCAGCGCCGGTGCCATCCACCGCGTTGCTTCCTTCGCGGGCATGCCCACAAAGGATCGGCGGCGCCTTGATTACCAGCGCCCCGCCGCATCCTGGTCACTCTGCTTCCCCTCCACCCATCCAGTGGTGTGTCAATCAGCTTTGCCGGTGAAGATGACGCGTATCATCACTGACCTTCAGCGGGCTACACGCGCCCTGTGGGAGCGGCCTTGTGTCGCGATTGGGCCGCAAAGCGGCCCCGGGATTTCGGCTTTGATGCGCAGATTGTCGGGGGCCGCTACGCGGCCCTTTCGCGACACAAGGCCGCTCCCACTCCAATCGCGCCAGCTTTCAGAAATTGAGCAAGACAGTTGCTCCCACAGGTGCAGCGCAGGCTTGAAGGTCACTCGATACCTGCGGGAGCAGGCATGCCCGCTCCCACAAAGGGCTTGTTCTCAGACCCGGAACTGCCGCAACAACTGCTCCAGCTCTTCGCTCAACCGCCCCAATGCCACCCCGGCATCGCTGGACTGACGCGCCGCATCGGCGGTCTGCTGCGACAACCCGGCAGTATCCAGCACATTGCGGTTGATCTCTTCGACCACATGCGACTGCTGCAAGGTGGCGCTGGCAATGGAGGCATTCAATGCGGTGAGGTTGTTCAGCACCTGGTTGATGGCGTCCAGGCTGGCGCCGGCCTCGCGGGCTTGTTCGACAGTCTGGCGCGATGCCTCACTGCTGGTGTCTATGGCCTTGACCGCAGCGTCCGACTGACTCTGCAGGTGCTCGATCATGGTATGAATCTCGGCCGTCGATTGTGCTGTACGCTGGGCCAGCAGGCGCACCTCGTCGGCGACCACGGCAAAGCCTCGGCCTTGCTCGCCAGCCCGTGCAGCCTCGATGGCGGCATTCAGCGCCAGCAGGTTGGTCTGTTCGGCAATGGAACGAATCACGTCCAGCACGCCGCCGATGCGCGTGCTGTGGCCGGCCAGGTCGCGGATTACCTGTACGGCCTCATCGATGGTCAGCGACAGGCGGTCGATCTGCGCCAGGCTGCCGTGGATGGCCTGCTGGCCGTGCGTCACCTGTTGTTGTGCCGTCCGCATCTCTCCGGCGGCCTGTTCAGCGGTCTTGGCCACGTCCTGCACGGCGTAGGTCACCTCATTGACTGCAGTGGCCACCTGGTCCATCTGTAACGATTGCTGGGCACTGCGCTGTTGTGCGGCACCCGCATTGTCACCGACGTGCCCGGCGGACTGGGCCAATGCGTGGGCCGCGCCTTGCAGTTGGCCGACGACACCTTGCAGTTTGCCGTTGAAGCGGTTGAAGTGCTCGCCCAGGTGGGTGATCTCGTCGCTGCCATGGGTGTCCAGGCGCCGGGTCAGGTCGCTTTCGCCGCTGGCGATGTTGCCCATCGCCTGCACCGCTTCCTGCAGCGGGCGGGCGATGCTGCGGGCGATCAGCATGACCACCAGCGCCATCAGCAGGGCAATGCCCACGCCAACCAGCGAAGCGTCGCGCAACTGGCGAGCGAATTCGGCCTGCACGTCATCGACGTACACGCCCGAACCGATGATCCAGCCCCACGGCTTGAACAACTGAATATACGAGGTCTTGGCTACCGGCTCACTGGCGCCGGGCTTGGGCCAGCGATAGTTGACCGGGCCGGCGTCCTGCTGGCGGGCAAGGGCGACCATTTCGTTGAACACCGCGAAACTATCGGGGTCGCGGATGGCTGAAAGGTCCTGGCCGTCGAGCTTGGGGTTGGCCGGATGCATGATCATCTTCGGCCCCAGGTCGTTGATCCAGAAATAGTCGTCATGGTCGTAGCGCAGCGCGCGCACTACCTGCAGCGCCTGTTGCTGGGCGGTTTCGCGGCTGAGCGTGCCGGCAGCTTCCAGGCCTTGGTAATAGGCCAGCACACCCGCGGCGGTTTGCACCACATGGCGGGTTTTCTCTGCCTTGGCCTGGTACAGGTCGCCATGGATCTGCCGCAGCATCAGCAGGCCCAGTACCACCAGCATGGCCACTGCCACCACAAGGATCAGCCACAGGCGCTGACTGATTGACATCGATCTCAGAGTGTTCATCCATCAGCTCCCGCATTGTTCTTTTTATTGAGGTGCATCGAAGCATGCTTTGCAGCGAGCCCACACCCGACTAATGGCTAAGTGCTATGTTGGTGATAGTCTGCAACGGGTCAGGTAAAGCGATTGCCAGGGGGCTCTGTCAGGATTTCGGCCGCGCAAGATGAAACCTTTAACAGGCATGAACTTTTCCGCTGGCGTTGCGCCCAACAGTCGCTGTAAAACAGCCGGGCCGTGTAAGGCAATTTCAAGCAAATCAAGAACAAGGGGCCTGCGACAAGCAGCGCTCCATCCGGGGGAATGATGGATTTTTGGACTGCCTTCCAGGCAATCATCTTAGGCGTGGTCGAAGGGCTGACGGAGTTTCTGCCGATCTCCAGTACCGGTCACCAGATTATCGTCGCCGACCTGATCGGTTTTGGCGGCGAACGGGCCATGGCTTTTAACATCATCATTCAGCTGGCGGCGATCCTGGCGGTGGTGTGGGAGTTTCGCAGCAAGATTTTCGAAGTGGTCTTCGGCCTGACCCACCAGCCCAAGGCGCGCCGCTTCACGGGCAACCTGCTGCTGGCGTTCATGCCGGCGGTGGTCCTGGGTGTGCTGTTCGCCGACCTTATTCACGAATACCTGTTCAACCCCGTCACCGTGGCGGCGGCTTTGGTGGTGGGGGGCGTCATCATGCTCTGGGCCGAGCGCCGTGAGCACCGCGTGCAGGTGGACCATGTGGACGACATGCGCTGGAGCCATGCGCTGAAAATAGGCTTCATCCAGTGCCTGGCGATGATCCCGGGCACGTCGCGCTCCGGTTCGACCATTATCGGTGGCCTGCTGTTCGGCCTGTCGCGCAAGGCAGCGACCGAGTTCTCGTTCTTCCTGGCAATGCCGACAATGGTCGGTGCGGCGGTATATTCGGGCTATAAATACCGTGACTTGTTCCAGCCCGGCGATCTGCCGGTGTTCGCGCTCGGCTTCGTGACCTCGTTCATCTTCGCCATGATTGCCGTACGGGCGTTGCTCAAGTTCATTGCCAACCATAGCTACGCGGCATTTGCCTGGTATCGCATTGTGTTCGGCCTGTTCATTCTGGCGACCTGGCAGTTCGGTTGGGTTGACTGGTCCACGGCACATGGCTGAGGCGCTGCGTGGGCAACGGGCTGAAGGCGTGCGCAATGTGCGCCTGAAGCTGCTGCTGTTGGGCGTGCTTTGCCTGTTGCCCGGCCTGGGGGCGGCGCGCATGGCCTGGAACGATCAGGCCTGGTGGCCGTTGGCGTTGTACCCGGCCATGAGCCTGATCAGCCTGTTGCTGTATTGGCAGGACAAGCAGCAGGCACGTAAACAGGCCTGGCGTACACCCGAGAAAGTGCTGCATGCCAGCGAGTTGCTCGGTGGTTGGCCGGGGGCGCTGTTGGCGCAGCAGCTGTTTCGGCACAAGACCCGCAAGGTGTCGTTCCAGTTGGTGTGCTGGGGGATTGTGCTGCTGCACCAGGTGTTCTGGGCAGACTGGCTGTTTCTTGACGGGCGTTATCTGCCCCTTGGTTGATGTGCAGTTGTGCCGGCCTCTTTGCGGGTAATGCCGCGAAAGGGCCGGTACAGGTAGATCACATGACCAACCCCACCTGCAACCGCTTGGGCAACCGACGCACGACCAGCTGGTGCGACCGCTGCAACACATCACACAGTTCATCACGCCCCATGGGGTAGGGCGGCGCCATGCTGACCCATCGCGCCCGCGCCAGGTAAGGCGCCGGCCGTATCCCGGGGCGATCGCAATAACCCAGAAACAGCTCGTCGGCTACCTTGAACGACAACCCGGCACCCGCCAGGTCGAGCACCGCGAACATCTTGTTTTCTGCCACCGAAAACACTCGGATGCCGCCCCATTTGTAGTCTTCCCGCGCCCCCGGCAGGCTCAGACAGAATGCCGCCACCTGGGCCTCGCTCATCTTCCGTTCAGACATACCGCTCTCCACAAGCCTCGAATGACGCCGCCAGGTGATCGATCCACACTCGGACCGCAGGCAGCAGGCCGCGCCGGTGTGGGTAAACCGCCTGCAGGTAGCCACCCGGCAGCGACCAGTCTGGCAGCAGGCGCACCAGTTCGCCGCGTTCCAGTTCCTCTTCACAGAACATGCTGGGCAGCGCAGTGAACCCCAGCCCGGCACGTACAGCAGCGTTACGTACTACGAAATCATCGATCGCCAAGCGTGGCTCCAGCGCTATTTCCTGCTGCTTGCCATGGGGGCCGAACAGGCGGAAGTGTACCAGCCGGTCCGCTTCGGCTGCGCCCAGCACGGGCAATGATGCCAGCTCGCCCGGTTCGCGAATGTGGTCGGCAAAACCGGGTGCAGCCACCAGTTGCATTTGTGCCTGGCGCAGGCGGCGGGTGACCAGGGCCGGGTCTTCGTCGCCCAGGTCGCGTACGCGCAACGCTACGTCAATGCCTTCGGAAATCAGGTCGACCCGGCGGTTGAGCAATACCATGTCCAGTTGCACCAGCGGGTACTGCTCGAGAAAGCGGCTGATCACATCCGGCAGGAAGGCGTGTGCCAGTGCCACCGGGCAGGAAACCCGCAAACGCCCGCGCGGTTCACTGCTCATGCTGGCCACGGTTTCGTCGGCGGCTTCGGCCTCCAGCAGCATGGCCTGACAATGATGCAAGTAACGTTCACCTACTGCGGTGAGCTTGAGTTGCCGTGTGGTGCGCTGCAACAGGCGTGTGCCCAGGCGCTCTTCGAGCTCGGCGATACGCCGCGACAGGCGCGACTTGGGGATACCCAGCTGGCGCCCGGCGGCGGCGAATCCGCCGGCTTCGACGACGCGCGCGAAGTAGAAGAGGTCGTTGAGGTCTTGCATGGGCATGTCTCACTGTTCCATATGTGGGACAAACTAACGCATTTTTGCTTACTTATCAGCTATTGATCACTTCGATAGGATTCTCCCCATCGTGATCGCCCACAGATGCGGTCTTCACTCACAGGAGAGTCCCATGAAACTGTTGCACATCGATTCGAGCATCCTGGGCGACAATTCCGCCTCGCGTCAGCTGAGCCGCGAAGTGGTCGAAGCCTGGAAGGCTGCAGACCCAAGCGTTGAGGTGGTTTACCGCGACCTGGCTGCCGATGCCATTGCCCACTTCTCCGCCGCCACCCTGGTCGCTGCAGGCACCCCTGAAGACGTACGCGACGCGGCCCAGGCTTTCGAAGCCAAGCTGAGCGCCGAGACGCTCGAAGAGTTTCTGGCTGCCGATGCTGTGGTGATTGGCGCGCCAATGTACAACTTCACCGTGCCGACCCAGCTAAAAGCCTGGATTGACCGTGTGGCCGTCGCCGGCAAGACCTTCAGCTACACCGAAGCCGGCCCGCAAGGCCTGTGCGGCAACAAGAAAGTGGTGCTGGTTTCCACTGCGGGTGGCCTGCACGCTGGCCAGCCGACTGGCGCCGGGCATGAAGACTTCCTGAAAGTGTTCCTGGGCTTCATTGGTATTACCGACCTGGAAATCGTCCGGGCCCACGGCCTGGCCTATGGCCCGGAGCAGCGCAGCCAGGCGATCGATGCTGCACAGGCGCAGATTGCCAACGAGCTGTTTGCGGCTGCCTGATCAAGGGAGCGGTTGGTTGCAAGCGTGGCCCTGTCGAGGGACAAGGCCACTCCAACCCGTAGAAGCGTTCAGGCTACCGGAATAAGCGGATCAGCGGCTGCCAAGGCTGCTGCACGGTCAGCCGCTGGCGGATAAATCCACACTGAATTGATCTGGCGCTTCAGCGCCTTGGCTTCGGCCTTGTCCTCCGGTGGCGAAACCTCACGGTCCCATCCTTCGGTATACACCGCACCCCAAGCCCCCAGGTCCAGGCAGGTCACGTACTTGGGCTGGCTGTAAGCCATCGGTGCCACGCCAATCAGCTCGGCCGCGGCATTGTTGCCTGCGTGGCGCCCCAGCGGAATCGCATGCTGGCACGACATCATTGCAGGGTTGCCAAGCGCGTCACAGGTGGCATAAGCCACGTCTCCCGCGGCATACACGGCATCATTGCCCTTGACCTTCAGGTTGCCATCGACATGCAAGCGGCCGCGGTTGTCGCGCTCGCCGCTGATCTGTTCGGTGAGCGGGTTGGCCTTGAAGCCAACCGTCCAGACCACCGTGCTGGCGTCGATACGCTGGCCGTTGTCCAGCTGTACACCGGCAGGGTCTATCGAAACCACCGTGGCACCGCAAACCCACTCCACGCCCAGGGCCTCGCATGCCTGCTCGATGGCTGGGCGGATGCCGTCACCCAGGGCTGCGCCAATCCTGGCGCCGCGGTCGATTACCACTACGCGCAACGCGGCGTCTTCACCCAGTATCGCGCGCAAGCGGGCCGGCAGTTCGGTGGCCGTCTCGATGCCGGTAAAACCGCCCCCGGCTACTACCACAGTATTGCGTGCCGGCGTGTTCGGCAGGCTGGCCAGTGACTTCAGGTGGGTTTCCAGGCGTGCGGCGCTGTGGAGCTTGTCGACGTCGAAGGCATGCTCGATGCCGTCCATGTCAGGGCGCTCAAGCTCACTGCCGCAGGCCATGATCAGACGGTCATAGGGCAGGGTGCAGCGAGTGCCGCTGCGGGTGCGATAGCCCACGCGGCGGGCCGCTTCATCGATGTGGTATGCCGTGCCCTGCACGAAACGGACATTGACAGCGTCGAACAGCGCCTGCAGGGGGGCGGCCAGGGTATGCGCGTCTGGCTCGTAGAAGCGCGGACGCACATGCAGTTCAGCCTGGGGCGCGAGCAAGGTGACCTCGACGTCCTTGCTGCCGTTGAGGTCAAGCTGGCGGATGGCGCTGAGTGCGCTCCACAGGCCGGCAAAGCCCGCACCAATGATCAGGATCTGCTTCATGGTTGTGCTCCTTTGAAGTTCGGTGGACAAGGTAGACCGTATTGCCGGTCAACGGCGTTACCAGTGCTTGCCGGAGTGCTTCAGAATGTTGGCGGTGTGATCACCCAGATCACCACGGCATCCACTTCACCGGGGTTGCCGTAGCGATGGGGCTCCTGGCTCGAGAAGCTGAAGCTGTCGCCTTCACTCAGCTGGAAATGCCGCTCGCCTACCCACAGCTCAAACGTGCCGCTGAGCAGGTAACCGGCTTCTTCGCCGTCATGGCTGTAGCTTTGCTGGCTGTAAGTACCTGGCGGGAAACGTGAGTGCAGCATCTCCAGCTGGCGGTTGGGCTGGGGAGTGAGCAGTTGATCAACGATGCCATCTTCGTAATGCACGCTCAGGCGGCTGTTGCGCCGCACCACATAGCCTTGGTCTTCGGGCGCGGTGGTGGCTTCGCTGGCGAAGAACCACTGGATGGTCACGCCCAGGCTGCGGGCGATATTGAACAGCGCCGGGATCGACGGGTAGGAGAGGTTGCGCTCCAGCTGGCTGATGTAGCCTGCGGTCAGTTCACTGTGTGCGGCCAGCTCCGCCAAGGTCATGCCGCGGCGCTTGCGCAGGCCGCGGATGCGGGTGCCGAGGAACTGCGGCGCGGCGCCCCCGGGTTCGCTGGCGGGGGGCTGGGAGGGTTGGCTCATGCGCGTCGGTCCATCGCAAAAGCCGCAGTATGTACAGCCTCAGAGTGCCCAGGCAACCATCAGGCCATCGTGAATCGCTTCTTCGGCCGTGCGCGGCGCCAGGCAGTCGCCAATCCGCCGTACGTCCACCACACCTGCCAGTTCAGTGGCCAGGTGGTCTTGCGGTAGATGCCCCATGCACAGCACCAGGGTGTCGATGCCTTCGAAGATCATCGGATCGCCGCTGGCGGTGTGCTGCAAATACACCGTGTTGTCGTCGCTGCCATACAGGCGTGCGTATGGGGTGACAGGGATACCCAGGCGATGCAGCTCGCCGGCCAGTTGGTCACGTACATAAAGCGGCAGGCTCTCGCCGCAATGAGTGCCGTTGACCGCCAACTGGACCTGATGACCTTCGCGCACCAGGCGTTCGGCGATACCGGGGCCTATCCAGTCACAGCGCCAGTCGATCACCAGCACCGAACGCCCCGGTTTCACCTCATTGCGCAGCACTTGCCAGGCGTCCACTACCTGAAGCTCGCCGGTACGCTCGAACGCCGGCCAGTAGGGTGTGGCGCCGGTAGCGGCAATGACCAGATCAGGGCGCTCACGTTCGACCAGTGCGCGGTCGACCCGGGTGTTGCGCACCACTTCTACACCTGCCAGGGCCATTTCCCGTTGAAGGTTGGTGCTGGCGCCACCGAACTCGCTACGCCTTGGCAGTAGCTGGGCCAGCAGCACCTGCCCACCGAGCTGCGGGCCCGCCTCGTACAGCGTGACCTGGTGCCCGCGCGCGGCGGCCACGGCGGCGGCCTTCATGCCGGCAGGCCCGCCGCCGGCGACCATTATGCGCTTGGGCGAGGAAGTGGGCGTGAGGTGCCCATACTGCAACTCACGCCCGGTTTCCGGGCGCTGGATGCAGGAAATGGGCAAACCACGATGGAAATGGCCGATGCATGCCTGGTTGCAGGCGATGCAGGCGCGCACGTCTTCGACCTGGCCGCGTTCGGTCTTGCCTGGCATCGACGGATCGCAGATCAGCGCCCGGGTCATGCCGCACACATCAGCCTGGCCGCGGGCCAGGATCAGCTCGGCTTCCTGGGGCTGGTTGATGCGCCCGGTGACGAACAGGGGGATAGCCAGCTGTTGCTTGAAGGTGCCAGCCTCGCGGGCCAGGTACGCCGGTTCGATGGCCATTGGTGGCACGATATGGACCGCGCCACCCAGCGAGGCCGAGGTACCGGCGACGATATGCAGGTAGTCGAGTTGGCCCTGCAAGGCCACGGCAGCAGCCAGTGACTCGTCTTCGCTCAGGCCCTGGCTGTCGCGCTCGTCAGCGCTGATGCGCAGGCCAATGATGAACTGCTCATCGGTGGCGGCGCGCACCGCGGCCAGCACTTCGCGCAAGAACCTCAGGCGCTGATCCAGGTCACCGTTGTAGCCATCACTGCGTAGGTTCACCCGGGGGTTGAGAAACTGCGCGGGCAGGTAGCCATGGCTGGCCACCACCTCGACGCCATCCAGGCCGGCCTGGTGCAGGCGGCGTGCGGCGCCGGCATAGCCCTGGACGATTTCGTCGATCATTGCCTGGTCCAGCGCCCGTGGCATCACCCGGAAGCGCTCATTGGGCACCGCAGAGGCCGAGTAGGCTACCGCCAACAGGCCGTCTGCCGATTCCATGATCTCCCG
Source organism: Pseudomonas sp. CIP-10 (assembly GCF_020911845.1). Lineage (NCBI taxonomy): Bacteria > Pseudomonadati > Pseudomonadota > Gammaproteobacteria > Pseudomonadales > Pseudomonadaceae > Pseudomonas > Pseudomonas sp. CIP-10. The sequence continues at coordinate 2,748,980 of NZ_CP087160.1, forward strand.
CCCGGGGTGAAACAGTTGCGACAGCACCACGGTGCCGTGCGCGTGGCAGGCCTCGGCAAGCTGGCGGTAGCCGTCGATGCAGGCATCGTCCGTGGCCATTAGCACATGCGAGGTGTAGCGGGCACTGTCGTGCACCCCGGCGACCTGCAGCACGATCAGGCCAACGCCGCCGGCAGCGCGGTCGCGCTGGTAGGCGATCAGTTTGTCGTTGACCAGGTTGTCGGTGGGCAGGCAGGTGTCGTGCCCGGTGGACATGATGCGGTTTTTCAAACGTTTGCCGCGGATCTGCAAGGGCTCGAACAGGTGTGGGAAGGCGGTCTGCATACAGGCGGCTCCGGTACGGTGTTGTTATTTTTCTATCAAAGTGTAGCGATAGTAAAAAATCAACTTGTTTTTTTACTGGTGTCTGTCTAGGTTTTCCTCACTCGCATGGCGAGGGTGTGACCTCAAAACAACAAGAAAACGGGCCCGTCGGGCACCGCCAGGAGGAAACTACGATGCAGCTATATCCACGTGTGACCGGCCTTTGTGCAACCTTGCTGGCCCTTGGCCTGGGCACTGCGCAAGCTGCGCAGCAGATGGTTGTGGTCGGTTATGGCGGCGCGGGCCAGAAGGCCCAGGAGGAGGCGATTTTCAAGCCCTTCGTCGCCCAGGACGGCAGCCAGCTGATCCAGAGTGAATACAACGGTGAAATGGCGCGGATCCAGGTCATGGCAGACACCGGCAACGTCGATTGGGATGTGGTGCAGATCGAAGGCCCTGACTTGATGCGCGGCTGCGACGAGGGGATCTACGAGCACCTGGACTGGCAGCGCCTGGGCCATGCCGCCGAACTGATCCCGGCAGCCGCACAGGATTGTGGGTCGGCCGCGCTGGTCTGGAGCGTGGCTATTGCCTACGACCGCAGCAAGCTGGCCCAGGCGCCGGCGTCGTGGGCCGACTTCTGGGACGTCGACAAGTACCCTGGCAAGCGCGGCCTGCGCAAGCGTGCGGTGTACAACCTGGAATTCGCGCTGTTGGCTGACGGGGTCAAGGTCGAGGACGTATACCGGGTATTGTCCACGCCGGCAGGTGTCGAGCGGGCCTTCGCCAAACTCAGCGAACTCAAACCCCATATCCAGTGGTGGGACGCCGGCGCTCAACCCGCGCAATGGCTGGCAGCCGGTGACGTGGTGATGACCTCCACCTACAGCGGACGAATCGCGGTGGCGGCGCAGCAGGGCAGCCCCTTGGCCGTGGTATGGCCTGGCAGCCTGTACGGTATGGACTATTGGGCGATCATCAAAGGCTCGCGGCATGTCGACCAGGCCAAGCGGCTGATTGCCTATGCCAATCAGCCGGATACCCAGGTGCGGTATGTACAACAGATCCCCTATGGGCCAACCAATACCCAAGCCGCGGCCAGGCTTGACCCGGCGCTGGCCAACTGGGTACCCACTTCGCCACAGAACCTTCAAGGGGCGCTGGCCATGAACGTGGAATTCTGGGTCGATCATGGCGAAGAACTGGAGCAACGCTTCAACGCCTGGGCCAGCAAATAGCGCTCAGTAAAGGGGCAACAAGATGACTGAAACGGAACTAAGCCTGCGTCGGGAGCTGGCTGCCTGCTACCGGCTGATCGCGCACTTTCGCATGAGCGATCTCATCTTCACGCATATCTCCCTGCGCCTGCCTGGGCCGGAGCACCATTTCCTGATCAACCCGTATGGCCTGCTCTTCGAGGAGATCACAGCGTCCAGCCTGGTGAAGATCGACCTGCAGGGGCGGCCGGTGGGGGCTGCCCGTCACCCGGTCAACCCGGCCGGGTTCGTCATTCACAGTGCCATTCACGCTGCCCGCGAGGATGCCCAGTGCGTGCTGCACACCCACACCCGCGCAGGTTGCGCGGTGGCCGCACTGGAATGTGGCCTGCTGCCGGTCAACCAGATGTCCATGGAGTTTTACGGCAATGTGGCTTACCACGCCTACGAGGGCGTCGCGCTGGACATGGATGAACAGCAACGGCTGGTGGCCGACCTGGGCAACAAGCCGGTGATGATGCTGCGCAACCATGGCCTGTTGACCACGGGGCGCAGTGTGGCTGAAGCCTTCTTGCGCATGTACTACCTGGAGAAGGCTTGCGAGATCCAGTTGGCGGCGCAAAGTGCTGGGCAACTGATATTGCCGTCGACCGACGTGTGCGTGCGTACCGAACGGCAGTTCAACGCGCCGGGGAGAGGGTTCAAGCAGGGGGAACTGACCGACCCGGATGCGCTGCAATTGGCGTGGGCGGCGTTGTTGCGAATGTTGGAAAAGGTGGCGCCTGGTTATCAGGATTGAACCTGCGCTTGCTGATTTGGCAGTTAGTCGTGCAAACGACAGCGGGCGGACGGAACAGTCACTGTAGTGCAACCATTGCTTTCAACTGTGCTGGTCCCTTCTCAAGGAATACCGTTATGCTGTAACGAAATATGTCTAAAAAGCCTGCAGAAGGAAGTCGCAATGCCACTCAAGGACCTGCTTATCGCCCTGGTGGTGATTGTCGCCTGGGGCGTCAACTTTGTGGTCATCAAGGTTGGCCTCGACGGGCTGCCACCGATGTTGCTGGGGGCATTGCGTTTCTTGCTGGTGGCGTTCCCGGCGATCTTGCTGGTCAGGCGGCCCAAACTGCCGTGGCGCTGGCTGATCGCTTACGGTGCGACCATTTCACTGGGCCAGTTCGCGTTCCTGTTTCAGGCCATGTACAGCGGCATGCCGCCAGGGTTGGCTTCGTTGATCCTGCAGTCGCAAGCCTTCTTCACCCTCGGTTTTGCGGCGTTGTTTCTCGGTGAGCGGCTGCGCCTGGCCAGCGTGCTGGGGCTGCTGGTGGCGGCCGGCGGCCTGGCACTGATCGGCAGCGAAGACGGCGGCCATGTGCCCATGCTGGCGTTGGTGCTGACCCTGTGTGGCGGTGCAATGTGGGGCCTGGGCAACATCATTACCCGGCGGTTCGGCTCGGTCGACCTGGTCGCGTTGGTGATCTGGGGTGGGCTGATCCCGCCACTGCCATTCCTGGCACTGTCCTGGTGGCTGGAAGGCCCCGAGCGCATTGGCCATGCCTTGGCCAATATCAGTTGGAGTTCGGTGCTGGCCCTGGCGTATTTGGCCTTTGTGGCCACCATGCTCGGCTACAGCCTGTGGAGCAAGTTGCTGTCGCGTCACCCGGCAGGCAAAGTGGCGCCGTTCTCGCTGCTGGTACCGGTGATTGGCCTGAGTTCGTCGGCGTTGCTACTGGGAGAGCGCCTGACCGCTACGCAGGGCTGGGGCGCATTGCTGGTGATGGCCGGCCTGCTGGTGAATGTATTCGGTGCGCGCATCGGTCAGCGTTTGCGGGCTGCCAACGCGTAAAGCGCTTAAATCTGCCGACCTGCGCTCTGTTAGAATCGGCCTCTTTTTGCCAGGCAAACGGAGCGCATCCATGATCATTTCCACCACCAGCCAGCTCGAAGGCCGCCCGATTGCCGAATACCTGGGCGTGGTCAGTTCCGAATCGGTGCAGGGCATCAACTTCGTGCGCGATTTCTTTACACGGTTTCGCGACTTCTTCGGTGGCCGCTCACAAACCCTGGAAAGCGCGCTGCGCGAGGCCCGGGAGCAGGCCACTGAAGAACTCAAGGCCCGGGCACGACAGTTGCAAGCCGATGCGGTAGTGGGGGTGGATTTTGAGATCAGCATGCCGTCGGTACAGGGTGGCATGGTCGTGGTATTTGCCACCGGTACGGCAGTACGCCTGAAGTAAAGCCTTTTGCCATTGGTCGGCTGCAAGGTTCTTGTCCGGTCGGTCCGCAAATGACCAGCTAGTCTCACTTTCACAGGCCGCGTTCCCTGGGCAACTTGTCTGGTTGCCGACGCGACCGCCACTGGAGGGAGACTGGGCATGAGCGAATCCTTTTTCGAAGACCTGAACGACGCGTTCCCGATCAACAGCCAGGTGCGTTGCGGCCAGGCGGCATTTCGCCTGGGTTTCGCCCACATGACGCTGGATGATTCCGAACAGCTCCAACCTGCACATTTGCAGCGCAGCAAAAAAGGCCGCTTCATGCCGCGGGTACCGCTCAAGAAGTGATCCCGTGCCTGCACACGCCCCGCCCAACGGCGGGGTTTTTATTGCCATTCGTTGATCCGCCTCATGGTATTGCCCGGTAGCGCTCGCCGGATGGCCCGGCCTGTGGTTTTCTGACGCGGCATTCCAGCAACGGAGGATTGAATGCTCATGCGAGTCAGGGAAGAAACCTATTGGCAGTGGGCCGACGCACAGTTGCACAGCCGCTGCCACGACGAAGCACTCAGCGACGGCACCACACTGGACGTGCAGGTGCGCTTGTCGCGCCTGGGGGCGACGCAGCTGTTTCTGGGGTTGTACGCCGGGGATGGGCGGGCGTTGCTGGAAGAGTATTACCCTGCGCTGCCGGGCGAGACCATGACCCGTGCGCTGGTGTGGGGTGTCGACCGCGCCCGGGCGATGGCAACAGGCGCCTTGCCTTTGCCGGAAACCCGTCTGCAGCGGCGCCAGGCATGAAAAAGCCCGGCCTATGCGGGCCGGGCTCTGGTAAGGGTGCGAACCCTCAATTCAGCGGTTCGATCACCTTGACTGCCTGCTGCTCACGGGCAGCGGGCCATTCTTGTTGCAGGGTCTGCAGCACGCGGCCAACGAATTCGGTGTCGGCGGCGGCTTTCTTGCCGACGTAGCCTTGGCCACGGCGGTAGACCTTGAAGCGGGCACGCATGCTGGGCAGGTGCTCTTCAAATTCATCTTCGACGGTGTTCGGTGGCAGGCGATCGAGGCGCACTTCACCGGTTTGGCTAACCCACAGCAAATGGTCGTCAAGGCTGTCCTTGCGCACGGCGAACAGCTGGGCCAATTGGTCGATAGTCGGATTGTTGTTCAAGTTCATCATAAAGCCCCCATTACCCATTCATAGGTGATTTTCACAGTTGGCGCTATCACGGTGTAGCGCACTACCAAGGCTGCTACAGCAGCATCGCAACAGGGGCTTTCTCACGCTGCCTTTTGGACAGTTTCCCTCTCCACGGACGGCCTGCGTTACCGCGCAGGCCGTCTGGAACACCCTTGCCACCGCTCCCGATCAGGGAGACGGCTTCATCATGCCCAAGCGCGATGAACGGCGTCAACCATTTTGTAGTGAATATTTTTGCTCACTACATTCTGTCGTTTTGTCCGACAATCAACGCGAGCGTTATAAGCCGGAAAGGATGTCGAAGGCGGCTTGCACCCGCGCCTGGTTGGGGTAATTCCGATTGGCCAGCAGCACGACTGCCAGCTGTTCTGCCGGCACGAACGCGGCGTACGCGCCGAAGCCGTTGGTGGCGCCGGTCTTGTTGTACCAGGCTGCCGGTAGCGCGGGCAGGGCCGGCTGCAAGCGAGTGGTGGCCTGCGGTTCGCGGATCAGCCCTGGGCTGTTGCCATCGATCAGTGTGCTCAGCGTGACCGGGTAGGGGTAGCGTTCCCAGCCCAGGCCTTGCGTCATGGCGCCAACCTGGAAATAGCCCTGCTGGGTAATGGCGGTGGCTTTCACCAGGGCCGGTGGCAGGCCCTGCGGCTGCATGTGCAACCGCACATAGCGCAGCAGGTCGCTGGCGCTGGTTTTGATGCCGTAGGCCTCATCGGCGTAAGGGCCGGGCCCTACACGCACCGGCTTGTCGTCGGCGTCATACCCTTGGGCATAAAGCCCCTGGGCGCTGGCCGGAACCTGAAGGTAGGTATTTTTCAGGCCCATCTTCGTCAGCAGGCCCTCACTCATCAGCGTGGAAAACGGTTCATGCTGCGCACGGGCAGCCAGGTCACCGAACAACCCCAGGCTGGGGTTGGAGTAGCAGCGCTGGGTGCCGGGTTTGGCGCGAGATTGCCAGTGGCGGAAGAAATCGACTACCTGCTGCGGTGTTTGCACGGTGTCGGGGAACTGCAGTGGCAGGCAGTCGGCGCTATAAGCGCCCAGTTCCAGCACCGTCGCGTCGCCGATGGGGACGCCGGCCAGTGCCGGGTGATAGCGCTTGGCCGGGGCCTCGAGGTCAAGCTTGCCCTCGGCGCTGGCAAGCGCGGCCAGGGTTGCAGTGTAGGTCTTGCTCAGCGAACCGATTTCGAACAGCGTATCGCGGCTGACCGGTACGTTGTCGGCCTTGCTGGCCACACCGTAACTGAAGTAATGCGCGTGGTCGCGTGCATAGATGGCCACAGCCATGCCGGTGATGCCTTGTTCCTGCATGAGCGGGCGGATGATCTGGTCGACCTTGGCCTGTAACTGGTCGTCGGCCTGGGCGCTGGCATGGCCCAAGGCAAGGGTAATGGCGGCTGCAAGTGCAGCCAGACGTGGGCGGAGCATGGAGAGTCCTTTTTGTGGAACGTGTCCGTTGAGCGATACCGCTCGGGGTTCCGGCGTTAGCGACGGAGAGCCAAAGACCTTATCGTCTGCCCAGCCACCATGACAAGATGGATACAGTGATGAAGTATTTGCGCATGTTATTTGACAATTTCACCTTGGCCTTGCTCGGTGTAGTACTCATCGCCACCGTGCTGCCTTGCGCGGGCGATGGCGCGGTGTTTTTCGGCTGGCTGACCAACCTGGCCATCGGCCTGTTGTTCTTCCTGCATGGCGCCAAACTGTCGCGTGAAGCCATCATTGCCGGTGCCGGCCACTGGCGCCTGCACCTACTGGTGTTCTCCTGTACTTTCGTATTGTTCCCACTGCTGGGCCTGGCGTTCAAACCTCTGTTCGTACCGCTGGTGGGTAACGAGCTTTACCTGGGCATTCTGTACCTGTGTGCCTTGCCTGCAACCGTGCAGTCGGCCATTGCCTTTACCTCGCTGGCCCGCGGTAACGTGCCGGCCGCCATCTGCAGCGCGGCGGCCTCCAGCCTGCTGGGTATCTTCCTCACCCCGTTGCTGGTGATGTTGCTGCTGGGTGCCAGTGGTGATACAGGTTCCGGCCTGGATGCGGTGTTGAAGATCACGTTGCAGCTGCTGGTGCCGTTCGTTGCCGGGCAGGTCGCGCGACGCTGGATCGGTGCCTGGGTCAAGCACAATGCGCGCTGGCTCAAGGTGGTGGACCAGGGTTCGATCCTGCTGGTGGTGTACACCGCCTTCAGTGAGGCCGTGGTTACCGGGCTGTGGCACACCGTATCGCCGCAGCACCTGGCGGGGTTGTTCGTAGTGTGCGCAATTCTGCTGGCAGTGGTGCTGTTTGGCACCCGCTTGCTTGGCAAGGCGCTGGGCTTCGACCTTGAGGATCGCATCACCATCCTGTTTGCCGGTTCCAAGAAAAGCCTGGCTACGGGTGTGCCCATGGCCCAGGTGTTGTTCGTGGGCAGTGGCATTGGCGCGATGATCTTGCCGCTGATGCTGTTCCACCAGATACAGCTGATGGTGTGTGCTGTGCTGGCGCAGCGTTATGCAAGCCGCGAGCAGGAGGTGGAGGCTTCGGCGGTGTCGTGAGCGCCTTTGCGTTCCGATTAGATACACTGTTGGCGGTCAAGCTTTTCTGCGGTGCTCAGCGCTGAAAAGCTTGGTCGTATTAAATGGTTGATGGCCGCGAAGAGGCCGTGCCTGCTGGCCAATCTCCACTCGTCGTTCACCGTTGCAGCCGCCGCCGTATTCGCGGGTAAACCCGCTCCTACAAAGTCACCACAGTTCTGAAGTGTTGTGGCTTACCTGTGGGGGCGGTGTCATGCCCTCAGTCTTGCAGCCGTTCCGGGCTGTTGAAGTTGCTTAGCCGGCGATCGCTCTCGGCGCACTCCAGCCCTTGCACCGCCTCGCGCAGCAAGGCCTTCTGCAAACTCCGCTCACCCGCTGCCCAGGCCTGCTCCAGCACCGGCAACACCCGCTTGGGCAGCACGCTGAACATCGGCTGCCAAAAACCACCCTGACGCACCATTGCCGCGCTGTTACCGGCCACTGCCAGCCGCAGCAGGTCTTCGATCAAGTCGCGATCAACCAGGGGTGCATCGCAGGCCAGCAACACCACCCACGCATGACGTGCCACCTTGAGCCCGGCAATCACCCCCGCCAGCGGCCCGGGGAAGTCGGCTTCTGCATCGCCCACCCACTGGTCGGCGTATGCTCGGTAAGCCGCCTGGTTGCGATTGCAGGAAATCACCAAGTCGTCGCTCAGTGGCCGCACCGCGCGATGAACATGTGCAATTAACGGCTCGCCTTGCCAGTCCACCAGGCCCTTGTCACGGCCGCCCATGCGCTGGCCGCGGCCACCGGCGAGAACGAGGATTGAGCAGGGGGGGAGTGCATCAGGCATGAAAAAGGGTTCCGGGCAGTCATTGCCGGGAACCCTCCCATTTCACGCGGGGCTTGTCCAGTCAGCTTTCGCGGGCCACGGGTTGCCCGTCGCTGTCATGCGCCTGGCGTCGCTGTGACAGGCGCATCACCACCACGAAGAACACCGGCACGAACACCACCGCCAGCGTGGCGCTGAGCATGCCGCCGATCACCCCGGTGCCAATCGCCTGCTGGCTGGCAGAGCTTGCGCCGCTGGCGATGGCCAGTGGAACCACGCCGAGGATGAACGCCAGCGAAGTCATCACGATCGGCCGCAGGCGCAGGCGGGCCGCTTGCACGGCGGCGTCGACGGCGTCCACGCCCTGGTCTACCAGATGCTTGGCAAACTCGATGATCAGGATGGCGTTCTTCGCTGACAGGCCGATCAGCGTGATCAGGCCAACCTTGAAGAACACGTCGTTGGGCATGCCGCGCAAGGTCACCGCCAGCACCGCACCGAGCACGCCGAGCGGAACGACCAGCAGCACCGCAGTCGGGATAGACCAGCTTTCGTACAGCGCAGCCAGGCACAGGAACACCACCAGCAGCGACAGCGCCATCAGCAGGGGGGCCTGGCTACCGGACAGCCGCTCCTGCAATGACAGGCCGGTCCATTCCAGGCCGGTACCGGCCGGTAGCTGCGCCACCAGCCGCTCGACTTCGGCCATGGCTTCGCCCGAGCTGTAGCCGGCGGCTGGCTCGCCAGAGATCGACACCGCCGGGTAACCGTTGTAGCGGGTCAGTTGCACCGGGCCGCTGACCCACCTGGCCTGAACGAACGCACCCAGTGGCACCATCTTGCCGCTGTCGTTGCGCACGTGAATGTTCAGCAAGTCTTCAACCTGGCTGCGCTGGTCACCTTCGGCCTGCACCACCACCCGCTGCATACGGCCCTGGTTGGGGAAATCGTTGACGTAGCTGGAGCCTACGGCCACGTCCAGCACCGTGCCGATATCGGCAAACGACACGCCCAGTGCATTAGCCTGGCGGCGGTCGATTTCCAGTTGCACCTGCGGGCTTTCCGCCAGCGAGGCTTCGCGCACGTTGGTCAGCACCTTGCTTTTGCTGGCGCTTTCGAGCAACTGGTCACGGGCTGCCATCAGCTCGGCGTGGCCCATGCCGCCACGGTCCTGAAGGCGAAATTCGAAGCCGGTAGACTCACCGAGCCCGTCGATGGGGGGCGGCAGCACCGAATAGGCTATCGCGTCCTTGAGCTGGGTGAAGGCCATGGTCGCGCGGTCGGCGATCGACTGGGCGCTGTCGTCGGCGCTGCGCTCGGACCAGTCCTTGAGGGTGGTGAAAACCAGCGCCGCGTTCTGCCCGCTACCGGAGAAGCTGAAGCCGAGGATCAAGGTGGTGTTGCCCACGCCTGGTTCTTCGGCGTTGTGCGCCTCGATCTGCGCGGCTACCTGTTCGGTGCGCATGCGGCTGGCGCCCGGCGGCAGTTGAATGTCGGTAATGGTGTAGCCCTGGTCTTCGGTGGGCAGGAACGCCGTAGGCAGCTGGCTGAAACCGTAGCCCAGCACCGCCAGCAGCACCGCGTACACCAGCAGGTAGCGGCCGCTGCGCTTGAGCGCCTGCACCACCCAGCGCTGGTAGCCGTTGCTCATGCGTTCGAAGCGGCGATTGAACCAGCCGAAGAAGCCTTTGCGTTCATGGTGCTCGCCCTTGGCCACGGGTTTGAGCAGGGTGGCGCACAATGCCGGGGTCAAGCTGAGGGCGAGGAACGCCGAGAACAGGATCGACACCGCCATCGACAGCGAGAACTGCTGGTAGATCACCCCCACCGAGCCTTGCATGAACGCCATGGGCAGGAATACCGCCACCAGCACCAGCGTGATGCCGACGATTGCACCGCTGATCTGGCCCATGGCCTTGCGTGTGGCGTCCTTGGGCGGCAAGCCTTCTTCGGCCATGATGCGTTCGACGTTCTCCACCACCACAATGGCATCGTCGACCAGAATGCCGATGGCCAGTACCATGCCGAACAGTGTCAGCACATTGACCGAGAAGCCCATGGCCAGCATCACGGCGAAGGTGCCCATCAATGCCACTGGCACGACCAGGGTCGGGATCAGCGTGTAGCGCAGGTTCTGCAGGAACAGGAACATGACTGCGAACACCAGCAGCATGGCTTCGAACAGGGTGTTGATGACCTGCTCGATCGACACCTTGACGAACGGCGAGGTGTCGTAGGGGATGTCGTACTTGACGCCTTCCGGGAAGTAGCGCGCCAGGTCCTGCATCTTCGCCCGTACCAGGGTAGCGGTTTCCATGGCGTTGGCGCCGGGTGACAACTGCACGCTGAAGGCCGTGGCCGGTTTGCCGTTCAGGCGCGTGCCGTACTGGTATTCCTGGGCGCCGATTTCAACCCGGGCGACATCCCCGATGGTGACCGTGGAGCCGTCCGGGTTGGCACGCAGGACAATGGCAGCAAACTCTTCGGGGCTGCTCAACTGGCCTTTGACCACCACGTTGGCGGTGATTTCCTGGGTGCTGCGGCTGGGCAGATCGCCGATGCTGCCAGGGGCGACCTGGGCGTTCTGCGCGGCGATGGCTTCGGCCACATCGTTGGGCGTGAGGTTGAAGCCAATCAGCTTGCGCGGGTCGATCCAGATGCGCATGGCGCGTTCGGAGCCATACAACTGGGCCTTGCCGACGCCCTTGAGGCGGCGGATTTCGTCCATCACGTTACGTGCAAGGATGTCCGACAGCGCGGTTTCATCGAGCTTGCCGTCTTCGGAGGTGAGGGTGGCCAACAGCAGAAAGCCGGTGGACACTTTCTCCACCTGCAGGCCCTGCTGGGTGACCGGGCGTGGCAGGCGCGACTCGACCACCTTCAGGCGGTTCTGCACGTCGACCTGGGCCAGGTCCGGGTGGGTGCCCGGGGCGAAGGTGGCGGTGATGGTGGCGCTGCCCAGGCTGCTCTGCGACTCGAAGTACAGCAGGCTGTCGGCGCCATTGAGCTCTTGCTCGATCAGGCTGACCACGCTTTCGTCCATGGTCGCCGCCGAGGCGCCTGGGTACACGGCGTAGATTTCCACCTGCGGCGGTGCCACGTTGGGGTACTGGGCCACCGGCAGCTGCGGGATGGCCAGCGCGCCGGCCAGCAGGATGAACAGTGCGACCACCCAGGCGAATACCGGGCGATCGATGAAGAATTGCGGCATGAATCAGGCCCTCACTGGCCGGTATGCTGTGCGATGGGCGGGGCAGCGGGTGCGTTGTCGACCTGCACCTGGTCACCGGCCTTGATGTGCTGCAGCCCTTCGACCACCACCCGCTCGCCGGCCGCCAGGCCCTCACTGACGACCCAGCGGTCGCCCTGGGCGCTGCCCAGTACAACCTGGCGGTCGCTGACCCGGGCGTGCTGGTCTACCACCAGCACCTTCGGCACACCGGCGCTGTCACGCAGGATGGCGCGTTGCGGCACGCTCAGGCCCTTGGGTTGCACCGCTTGCTCCAGGCGTACCCGCACGTAGCTGCCAGGCAACAGGTCGAGGTCCGGGTTGGGGAACTCGCTGCGCAGGGTGATCTGGTTGGTGCTGGGGTCGACGCTGATGTCGGAGAACAGCAGCTTGCCCGGCAGCGGGTAGGCGCTGCCGTCATCCTGGATCAGCGTGGCGCGTGCCTGGCCGTCGCCCACCTGCTGCAATTCGCCAGCGCGCAGGGCGCGGCGCAGCGCGTTGAGCTCACGGGTAGACTGGGTGACATCGGCATGGATCGGGTCCAGTTGCTGGATGGTCGCCAGCGCGGTGGTTTCGTTTTGCCCGACCAGCGCGCCTTCGGTGACCTGGGCGCGGCCGATACGGCCGGAGATCGGCGCGGTCACGGTGGCATAGCCGAGGTTCAGCCGGGCGCGCTCCAGCGCCGCCCTGGCTTCGGCCACTTCGGCATCGGCCTGCAGGAAACTGGCCTTGGCGTTGTCGTATTCCTGGCGGCTGACGGCTTTGTCGTCGACCAGCTCGCGGTAGCGCTGCTCTTGCAGGCGCGCCTGATACCGGGTGGCCTCGGCCTTGGCCAGCGTGGCGCGGGCGCTGTCGTGGTCGGCCTTGAACGGTGCCGGGTCGATCAGGAACAGTACATCACCCTGCTTGACGTCGCTGCCTTCGCGGTACACCCGCTTGAGCACCACGCCTGCGACCCGCGCACGCACTTCGGCGGTGCGTGGCGCGAGGATACGCCCGCTGAGTTCGCTGCTGATGGCCAGTGGCTGCAGTTGCAGGGTTTCCACGCGCACTTGCGCAGTGGGTGCCTGTTCGTCTGGCTCGGCGCTGTCGCTGCAACCGGCCAGGGACAGGCTCAGCAATGCCATGAGCGCCAACGGGCGCAGGCACGGGGAGAGGGTAGTAGGCATGCGGATCTTCCGATGATGACCGTGTATATGCTAAGGCAGACGCTGGCTGAGCGGCTGTTAATACCTGTAGGGCGAGTGTGAAAAAGTGTGAAGAATGATCCTGTCGAGTGGTTGGGTTCTATATTCTGCATGGGCCTGTGCTGGCCTCTTCGCGGGTAAACCCGCTCCTACGGGGACCTGCAGGAGCGGGTTTACCCGCGAAGTGCTCGCCACAGGCTTACTTCAACCCAGACGCCCAAGCACCTATGCCGAACATTTTCCTGGTCGAGGACGACAGCGCCCTGTCCGAGCTGATCGCCAGCTACCTGCAACGCAACGACTTCCATGTCCAGGTGATCGCCCGGGGCGATCATGTGCTGGACGAGTACCGTCGGCAAAGGCCTGACCTGGTCATCCTTGACCTGATGCTGCCGGGCATCGATGGCCTGCAGCTGTGCCGGCTGTTGCGCCAGGAGTCGCAGACCCTGCCAATCCTCATGCTGACGGCCCGCGACGACAGCCATGACCAGGTGCTTGGCCTGGAAATGGGGGCCGACGACTACGTGACCAAACCCTGTGAACCACGCGTGCTGCTGGCCCGCGTGCGCACGCTGCTGCGCCGCAGCAGTGTCAACGAACCGCGCCTGGAAAACGACCTGATCCTGATTGGTGGCCTGCGCATCGACCTGGCCGAGCGCACGGTGAGTTGGCGCGGCGAGGAGGTGGAGCTGTCCAGCGGCGAGTACAACCTGCTGGTGGTGTTGGCGCGCAATGCCGGTGAAGTGATGAACCGCGACCGTATCCTGCAACAACTGCGTGGCATCGAGTTCAATGGCACCGATCGCTCCGTTGACGTGGCCATTTCCAAACTGCGGCGCAAGTTCGACGACAACGCCGGCGAAGCGCGCAAGATCAAGACCGTGTGGGGCAAGGGCTACCTGTTCAGCCGTGTCGAGTGGGAGTGCTGATCGGCCATGCTCAAGATCCTGGTGCGGTTGTACCTGGTGATCATCGTCGCCTACGCCGGCGCATTGCTGTTCATCCCTGACACCATTGTCGGCCTGTTCCGCGACCGGTTCATGGCCTACAACCTGGACCAGGCCAAGGGCGTACAGGCGTTGATCGTGCGCCAGTTCCGCCAGGCCCCGCGCGAGCAGTGGCCAGCGGTGGAGCAGGAACTGGCCAGTGATTTCGCGCCGCTGGAGCTGCAGCTGCTGCGCAGGGATCAGGCCGGTTTGAGCGATGAGGAGCAGGCGCGCCTGGCGCAGGGGCTGTACGCAGTGCGCATTGCCGAGTGGGGCTATTACGAGACGGTGCTGGCGCCGCTGGACAAGGAGTGGCTGGTACGCCTGCATTCCCCGCCGGACCCGCTGGACATCAACGTGCTGTCGTGGGGCGTGACCGTATTGATTGGTGCAGCCATGCTGGGCTGCCTGCTGCTGTGGGTATGGCCGCACTGGCGTGATCTGGAGCGCCTCAAGGAGACCGCTCGGCGCCTGGGCCAGGGGCAGATGGCTGAGCGTACGCACATTTCGCCTCACTCCAACATTGGTGAGCTGGCCGGGGTATTCGACACCATGGCCAGTGACCTGGAACGCCATGTCAACCAGCAGCGTGAACTGCTCAATGCGGTATCGCACGAGTTACGCACGCCACTGACCCGGCTGGACTTCGGCCTGGTGCTGCTGTTCGACGAAGTGCCGCCAGCCAGCCGCAAGCGCCTGCTGGAGCTGGTCGGGCATGTGCGCGAGCTGGATGAACTGGTGCTGGAGCTGCTGTCCTACAGCCGGTTGTACAACGCCGATCAGGCGCGGGAGCGGGTGGAGGTATCGCTGCTGGAGCTGGTCGACAGTGTGCTTGGCGGCTTTGCCGAGGAGCTCGATGGCCGGGGTATCCATTGGGAAGTGCGGGCCGAGGGTGAGTTGCCGCGCTTTGTACTGGACCCGCGGCTGACGGCGCGCGCGGTGCAGAACCTGGTGCGCAATGCCATGCGCTATTGCGATGAAAGCCTGTTGCTGCGCTTGCGCCTGGAAGCCGATGGCGCCTGCTTGCTGACGGTGGAGGATGACGGGATTGGCGTCCCTGTGGAGGAGCGCGAGCGGGTGTTCCAGCCGTTCTACCGTCTGGACCGCAGTCGCGATCACAACACCGGTGGTTTTGGCCTGGGGTTGGCCATCAGCCGTCGGGCAATCGAGGGGCAGGGTGGCACCTTGACCCTGGCGCAGTCGGCGCTGGGTGGGGCGCAGTTCAGGATTCGTTTGCCCGCCGGATGATGTTTCGCCTGTTCTGCCAGCTGGCGTGATCACAACGCAAAGCGGTCTTGGCTTCCTGCAACACCTGGGCAGGGACGGCGCCGCCACGCGCTGCTCGGCCCCAGCGGGTCCAGCCCTTCAACGCCTATCGCGAACGCTTCACCTCACAGCCGGGCAGCCAAGCGCGAAGTTGTCCAGCGTTCGGGCTTTTTCTTGGGGGCTACATCTTGTAGCTTTACAGGTCGTTTATTCAGGGAGCTGAACATGCAAGGCAAGGCCCGCAAGATCGTCCAGGCCATTCTCTATGAGGCCATCGCCGTCGCCTGTGTGGCGCCTGCGCTGGAGCTGGCGTTCGGCGCCGGCATGGCGCAGTCGACCGTGCTCTCGGTGCTGATGTCGGGTATCGCGATGAGCTGGAACATGGGCTACAACTGGGTGTTCGAACGTTGGGAAGCGCGCCAGCACAAGCGTGAGCGCACCTTCTTGCGGCGCCTGCTGCATGCGCTGGGTTTCGAGGGTGGGCTGGTGGTGATTCTGCTGCCGCTGGTGGCGTACTGGCTGGACGTGAGCCTGTGGGCGGCACTGCTGACCAACCTGGCGCTGTTCGTGTTCTTCTTCGTTTACGCCTTTGTCTTCCAGTGGGGCTTCGACAAGGTGTTCGATGTGCCGCTTTCGGCGCAGCAGGCCAAGTGTTGACTTCTGGCTGCGAGGCAGGCTAAGTTCCTACCCATGAACACATTCCCGCACGTGAACGCCATTATTATTACCGCCATTATCAGCTTGGCGGGCTAGCGCGTACGTGCACCGAACCCGCCCTGGAGGCGGGTTTTTTCTCTCTGACTCCTGGGCAACGTAAAAACAGCCAAGGAGTCATCGATGACCAGCTTCAGTGTCCCTCGTACTACCGTCACCCCCCAGCAACTGCTGTCGGAGCAGGTGCGGCGCATTCTTGCTGCGCCGGTGTACGACCTGGCCATCGAAACGCCCCTGCAAGCGGCCCCGGCCTTGTCTGCCGCCCTGGGCAACCAGGTGTTGCTCAAGCGCGAAGACCTGCAGCCTACGTTTTCATTCAAGATCCGCGGTGCCTACACTCGCCTGTCGCGTCTGACCGATGTGCAGCGTGAGCGCGGGGTGATCACCGCTTCGGCGGGCAACCATGCCCAGGGCGTGGCCTTGGCGGCATCGCATCTGGGTATCAAAGCAACGATCGTCATGCCTACCACCACGCCGTCGTTGAAAGTGGAAGGTGTGCGTTCGCGCGGCGGGCATGTGGTGCTGCATGGCGAGAGCTTCCCGCATGCGCTGGCCCATGCACTAAAGCTGGCCGACAGCGAAGGCGCCACCTTCGTGCCACCGTTCGATGACCCGGATGTGATCGCCGGGCAGGGTACCGTGGCCATGGAAATCCTCCGTCAGCGCCCGGGGGCGCTGGACGCGATCTTTGTGCCCGTGGGCGGTGGTGGGTTGATCGCCGGGATCGCCGCCTATGTGAAGTACCTGCGCCCTGACGTGAAGGTGATCGGCGTCGAGCCGGTAGATTCCAACTGCCTGCAGGCTGCCATGGCCGTCGGCGAACGCGTGATCCTGCCCCAGGTCGGCACCTTTGCCGATGGCGTGGCGGTGGCGCAGATCGGCGCCCATTGCTTCGAGCTGTGCCGCCACTTTGTCGACGAGGTGGTGACGGTGAGCAGTGACGAGCTGTGCGCGGCGATCAAGGATATCTACGACGACACCCGTTCGATCACCGAGCCGTCCGGGGCCTTGGCCGTTGCCGGGATCAAGAAGTACGTGGCGCGTGAAGGTGTGCAGGGGCAGACCCTGGTGGCCATCGACTCCGGGGCCAACGTCAATTTCGACCGCTTGCGCCATGTGGCCGAGCGGGCCGAGCTGGGTGAGCAGCGCGAGGCGATCATTGCCGTGACAATTCCGGAACAGCCGGGCAGCTTCCGGGCCTTTTGCCAGGCACTGGGCAAGCGGCAGATCACCGAATTCAACTACCGCTTCTACCCTGGCAAGGAGGCGCGCCTGTTCGTGGGCGTGCAGACCCACCCGGTGCACGACCCGCGTGAGCAGTTGCTGGCCAGCTTGCGGGAGCAGGGGTACAGCGTGCTGGACCTGACCGACAACGAGCTGGCAAAGCTGCATGTGCGCCATACCGTGGGCGGGCATGCCGCGTCAGGGGCTGATGAGCGGGTCCTGCGCTTCGAGTTTCCCGAACGGCCAGGGGCGTTGCTGGGGTTTCTGGAGCGGTTGGGCAAACGTTGGAACATCAGCCTGTTCCATTACCGCAACCATGGTGCGGCGGAGGCGCGGGTGTTCGCTGCTTTGGAAGTGCCAGCGGACGAATTGGCGAGCTTGCCGTTGACGCTGGACGAGATGGGGTACCGGTATTGGGACGAGACTGACAACCCGGCGTACAAGCTGTTCCTGGGCTGAGGCACCTGTGTGGCCAATGCAGGCGTGTCTAGCCGCTTGCTTGCCGCCTTTGTTCGCAGCGTGATCGCCCCGTCCAAAGGGCAGGGCGATCTCCTGCAAGAAACTGCGCGAGCCAACGCGTGGGTTTCAACGCTCGCGCATGAAAAAGCCGGCAACGAACTTGCGGAACGTTTCAAGGCTTTTGAAGTCTGCGTAGCGCTTGAAGTTCTCGGTATCCGGCTCGGGGCCGATGGGCTGTTCCAGCAGCGACACTGACAACACCCGGTCCTGGTCCGAGGTCAGCACCAGTTCATCCATCACCTGCCCACCGATCACGGGGCGACGCATCTGCACTTTCACCCCTTTACTGGCCATCCAGTCGATCAGCGACACCAATGCCTTGAGCGGCTCGCGTTCTTCATCGCGGTACACCGGGAACAGGTGCGCGCGCGACAGCACGGGCACACTGGCCACATGGATCAACTCATAGAAATGGCTGCCGGCGCTGGTCGGCGAGTAGATCATCAACGCCAGCAACGGCCCGGTGGTGCGGCTTCCGCCCCAGTACAGGTGATGCCCCTGGAAGTCGAAGCCTTCTTCGCTGCGGTTGTTGAGCAGCTTGCGCCCTTTGATCTGGTCGACGCAGTCCAACAGCAGGCCGTGGCGGCGGTGGTTGCCAAACACAGAGGCCTCGCGCAGACGGGACTTGAGCATCATCATGTGCTTCATGTCCAGGCGGGTTTCCAGGTAGTTGCTGGCGGGCACCCGCTCCAGCAGCGGATAGCGGCTGGCCACGCTGCGCAACTCGGCAAACTGCGTGGTCAGGTCTTTTTTCAGGTGGGTGGCGTAAAGGTTGAGCCCGCTGGTTTCAATCCAGGTCAGCAGCAGTGACAGCAGGCGCTGCTGTTCGCGTCTGTCGTTGCCATCACCGACGGCGCCGGCCGTGCCAGCACGGAAGTCGCTGATCAGGCGCAAGGGGGTGTCGGGTGGCAGCCAGGCGGCGGGTGGTGCGGGGTCGTTTTCGCGTTCGGCGGCTTCCCGCTCGTCCTTGGTGAACGGGCAGCCTGGCGCGTGCTCGGCAGTGCCCGGGTTGTTCTTGAGGAAGAGCGTACCGGTGCTGCCGTTGAGGGTGACGTTGAGCACCGGCAAGGCATCGTTGCGGCAGTCGCAAGCCAGCCACTGGTTGGCGTTGCGCACTTTCATCAGTAGCTGGTTGGCCTGTAGCAGGCGCGGGCCGGCGAGGCTGCCGGTGGCAAAGCCGACCAGCAGTTCCTCTTCAGCGGGGGTCAGGCTGCGCACCTGGGTGGCGGTTTTGTCGATGATTCGCATGAAGCAGCTCCAAGCTACGAGCCTCAAGCTTCAAGCAAAGTCGCGCGGCTTTCAACTCGTCGCTTGGCTGCCGCCGAACATCTTCGCGGCGCGGGCGCGAATCTCGTCGGGGGTCAGGTCCTCTTTGTGGGTGGACACGAACCAGATGTTGCCAAACGGATCTTTCAGGGTGCCGCTGCGGTCACCGTAAAACTGGTCGGTCAAGGGATGTAACTGGATGCCCCCGGCGGCCAGGGCCTGGGCGTAGACCTTGTCGCAGTCTTCAACATACAAGTGCAGGCCAACACCCGCACCGCTGAGCTTCTGGCTGGCGGTGAGGCCGCCTTCCATGTCGCAGGGGTCGCCCAGCATCAGCGACGAATCGCCGATTCTCAGTTCGGCATGGCCAACGCGACCGCCCGGGGCATCGAGGCGGAACATTTCCTTCGCGCCAAAGGCTTGCTTGTAGAACTCGATGGCCTTGGCGGCGTCGTTGATGGCCAGGTAGGGCGTGATGCTGTGCTGGCCTTCGGGGATGGGTTTGACTGCCATGTTCGACTCTCCTGTGCAATGGGCGCCGAAAGGCGCCCTGTTGCTTAGAGTCGTTCGCCCAGATGGAAAATCGACAGTGACGCTAGATCGATTGTCTATAAGCGCGGCGGTCAGAAGATGTAGTCGGTGGTCAGGAAGCTCGACTGGCGGTTGCGAATGATCTCGCTGATCAGCGCTTTGTTGGCCTCCTGGAAGCGGGTGGCGACCAGTGTCCGGATGGAGAACACACGCAAAGCGTCATCCACCGAGAGTGTGCCCTCGGCGCTGTTCTTGCGGCCGTTGAACGGGTAGGTGTCCGGCCCGCGTTGGCACTGAGCATTGATGTTGATGCGCCCGACCTGGTTGGCGAAGATGTCGACGAGGCTGCCGATGGTGGCCGGGTCGTTGCCGAACAGGCTCAGTTGCTGGCCGTAGTCGGAGTCCAGCACATAGTCGATCACTGTCTGCAGGTCGCGGTAGGGCACCACCGGAACCAGCGGGCCGAACTGCTCCTCGTGGTACACGCGCATTTCCCGACTGACCGGGTACAGCAAGGCCGGGTAGAAGAATGAGCCGCGGCTGTGCCCGCCATTTTCGTTGAGCACGCGCGCGCCCTTTTCCGTCGCATCGGCAACCAGGCCATCGAGGTAGTCGACCTTGCCAGGCTCGGGCAACGGTGTCAGCGCCACGCCAGGTTCCCACGGCATGCCGGGCTTGAGCGCCGCCAATTTGTGCTGAAACTTGTCGAGGAAGGCCTCGACCACATCCTCGTGCACGAACAGGATCTTCAGTGCCGTGCAGCGCTGGCCGTTGAACGACAACGCCCCGGTGACGGCCTCTTCGACAGCGTTGTCGAGGTCGACCTGGGGCAGCACGATGCCCGGGTTCTTGGCGTCCAGGCCCAGTGCGGCGCGCAGACGATGCGGGCGTGGGTGCAGTTTTTTCAGGTCGCTGGCGGCCTTGTGGGTGCCGATGAAGGCGAATACATCGACCTTGCCGCTGGCCATCAGCGCGCTCACCGTTTCCCGGCCGCGTCCATAGATGACATTGATCACGCCTGCCGGGAAGCTGTCGCGGAACGCTTCGAGCAAGGGGCGGATCAGCAGTACGCCGAACTTGGCCGGCTTGAACACCACCGTGTTGCCCATGATCAGCGCCGGGATGAGCGTGGTGAAGGTCTCGTTCAGCGGGTAGTTGTAAGGCCCCATGCACAGGGCCACGCCCAGTGGGGCGCGACGGATCTGGCCGAGGGTGCCTTGTTCCAGCTCGAAGCGGCTGGAGCGGCGGTCCAGGTCCTTGAGGGCGTTGATGGTGTCGACGATGTAGTCGCAGGTGCGGTCGAATTCCTTTTCTGAATCCTTCAGGTTCTTGCCGATCTCCCACATCAGCAGCTTGACCACGGCCTGGCGCTGTTCACGCATGCGGGCAAGGAAGGATTCCACATGCTGGATACGCTCGGCCACGCGCATGTTCGGCCAGGCGCCACGGCCTTTGTCATAGGCCTGCACGGCAGCATCGAGGGCGGTCAGCGCGGTCTCGGCATCCAGCAGCGGGGCGCTGCCCAATATGACCTGATGCTCTTCGTCGCCTTGCTTGAGCCACACCGGGCTGCGCACCGTGGCCAACGGGCCGTCCCAGCGCCTGAGCTCACCGTTGACCAGGTAGTCGCGTTGTTCCAGTGGGGCTCCCAGGCGCCAGGTTTCCGGGATGTTTTCGGCGCTGGGGAAGAGTGAATCGAGCAAACGGTCCATGGGTACTGCACCTCACATCAAAGGGCGGTTTTCAAGTCAGTTGAATCGTTTCAGCTGCGAGCATGCACTGGCTGCCGGAAAAACACCAGTCTGGTTCAACATGGCCGCCAATGCCTGCCCGGCAATCCGTCAGCGGCCTGAGAGACGTTGATGCAAGTCGTCAAAGGTTATTCATGGATAGCGAAGTGGCCAGCGGAGCTTGATGGGCACGGTTATAGCAAATGTGTTGTTGAGCGTCGGTTTGATGCGGGGAATTTGACGCCATGAAACTTGATCTAAAGTCAGCCAGAAGCCGCTTGCCAAAGCGTTTGCAGGCATCTTAAATTGTTACTGAATGTGATTAGAAAGTTGCAAGCCATACTATAAAAATCAAAGTGTTAAGTGTTTTTGCTGGATTTTTCTCTTTTTCCGATTGGCCAATAGTGCACTTCAAAAGGACGTCGAAGAAGAAATGAAAAAGACCTTGACGACTGTGGCGCGCAAGCTCCTGTCGCCCTCCATGCGCTACGAAATCAGGCTGCTGGCCAGCAAAATGCGAGAAATGATGGCGCGTGCCTGTCTCTGGCGTTGGGAAGTCGCCAGGTTTCGCCCGCAACAGGAGAGCCCGTACGAAATCCTCTACATCGGCCGCAAGCAGCAACGGGAAATGGCCAAGCTGCTGATTGGGGGCAAGGGCCAGGGCAGCGCATCGATCGTGGACGGTGCAAGTGCCACGGCGGCTGCCAGCCACGTCGTGGTCATCAGCGAAATGCCCACGTCGGGGGCGCTGTCAGTGCCGCACTACCTGAGCGCCGTGGTGCCCTTGGGGCGCCCTCTGGAAGACATCACGGCCCGCTATGACAGCGAACTGCGGCGCAGCATTCGCAAGAACCGGCCGCTGTATCACATGCGCCAAGCCCTTTCGGACGAAGAAATCGCCATGGCCGACCGGGATCTGCTGCGCCCTTATGCTTCGGCCCGGCAGGGCATTCATGCCGCGCAGTTTCCTACCGAAGAGGTGTTCCGTATTGCCAAGAGTGTCGGCCGGCTTGACTTGATCATGTTGGGCGATGAAGTGATCGGCTGTCACCTGGGGTGTGAAGTGGTACGCGGCGGCAAGCGTTACTGGAGCACGTTGCGCTTTGGCTATTGCGAGGCGGTGTTTTCCGATGCGAAGAAACTGCGCGAGGTGAATTCGATCACCACCTTCATGGCGCTTGAATGGGCACTGGAGCAGGGCTTCGATTATTACGACATCGGCCTGTGTCTGGCGCGCCCGGACGACGGCCTGCTGAAGTGGAAGCGCCGCCGCGGTGGTGATATCGATTCGCTGGGTAACCATGCGTACCTGTTTGTCCGCCTGCCCAAGACCGGTACGGCAAAGTTCTTGTGGGATACGCCGATGTTCGCGGTCGAAGGCGACAAGCTGACGTTGCATCTGGGGCTCCCGGATGGCCCAAGCGATGAGGAAGTTGCCAGTCGCTATCACGAAATGGTGTTTGGTGGCCTGCACAAGATTTATCTCTATGGCGGCAGCGGGGCAGGCGAACCGTTTGTGCAAACGTTGCGCAGCCGTTACGCCAGCTTGCAATCACCGCCCACCATGGAAAGAGTCACGAGCAATTGAGTAACTGCCAGGGATGCTTTGATCTGGCGCCTAGGCGCTGTAAGAAAAGCCTTGATACTTGTTCATGCTGCGTTGAAAACCGCCTCGGAATGCTCATGTACTCCAGTACAGTCGGGCGCGACCCCGGCCGTTCCTCGGCTGTTTTCGCCTTGCCTGACCCGCGTCTCAAGACTTTTCGTACAGCGCCTAGCGCCGGGCTCCACACTTCGCCATCAAGGGAGGACGCTTCATGGGAAGCGACATCTCGCAGTTCAGTGCATCGCCCGCAGCCAGGCAACACAGCTGGACCTTGGCCGCCTACCGCCACATGGCGCGCAAACGGCTGGGTGGAAAAACGGCGACCGATCTCAAGAGCGTCGCCACCAAGTGCTGGGACATCGCCCCGGGCGAAGCCACGGTTTCGCCGCCGGCCATTTTCCTGCCTGGTCAGCTGGAGCGGGTGACGGGCTGGGAAGGCAAGCGGTTTTACCCCTACGTGCACCCGGCGCAGACCATGGAGGGGGGCGTCAACACATTGCAAGGGCCAACCCGTGGCTACTTGATCAAGGATGTATGGCTGGTCGAAGGGGCGTTGTACAAGGGCAAAGCCAGCCATTGGCTGTCACAGAAGCCGAGTACCTTCCCGACCATCCTCATCGACAATGAAATCGACCGCGCTGCAATCTACTGCACGCAAAACGGTAACGCCTGGTTCGGCACCTGGTTGATGGAAGACTGTCCGACCTATGCGCTGGCCTGCAACGAGGGCATCCCGGTGACCACCGCCCCGTCTGCCAGGTATCCGCTGTTTACCCAGGCACCGGCCTATGAAGACTGGCTGGACATGAAGCCTTTGCGCCTGCGCAGTGCGTTCTTCCGTGAGCTGGTGCTGTTCGATGACCAGAGCAACAACCGCAGCCGGCATGCTCGCTACCGAGCCATGGGTGACAAGCTGCTCTCGCATGTGTCGTACACGCAGCACCCGGGGGTTTTCCTGTTGCGGGGCGGTGATGGTGACCTGCGCCTGTTGCGCAACGAGCTGGAGCTTGCCGAACACTTGCGTACTACCCGCGGTTTTCGCATCGTCAACCCGCTGAAGTCCGATGTGCCGAGCATTATCGCGGCATGCGCCGGGGCTAAAGTGGTCATCGGGGTGGAGGGTAGCCAGTTGGTGCATGGCGTGAATGTGCTGCAGGCTGGAGGCTGCCTGCTGACTTTGCAGCCGCCGAACCGTTTCGTCAGTTACTACAAATACCTGACGGATCGTGACCAGCAGCATTTTGGCTTTGTGGTAGGCCTGCCGGAAGGCGATGGTTTCAGGATCGATATTGACGAAGTGGAGCGCACGTTGGATCTGTTCCCACGATAAGTGTGTAGTATCGGTGCATGGATCCGCGGCGGGCAGGGCAGTAGAGGATGATCGAGGTATCACGGTTTTGGCGCGACCCTGCCTTGCCGTTCGTCGAAGCCCGACGGGTAGGGGACGGGCGCAAGGTGTGCTACGCCGCGCACTCTCACGAGAGCTTCTCCATCGGGGTGATCACGGGGGGACGTAGCACTTACATCAACAGTGACCAGTGCGTTGAGGTGGGGGCGGGTACCACCGTGTTGATGAACCCGGGCGTGGTGCATACCTGCAACCCTGTTGCCGGGGAACCCTGGTCTTACCTGATGCTGTTCGTCGATCAGCCTTGGTTGCAGGCAGTGGGTTTTACCCTGCCAACGCAGACCTGGAGCCGCTCACCTGTGTTGTACGGGCGGCTGTTGCAGGCCTTTGCCGACCTGTTCGACGCCAGGCTGCCTGATCGGGAAACCCGCCTGGCGGCCCTTTTCAGCGAGCTGCCGGGCATGCTTGCCCGTAATGCCAGCGAGATTGACCAGGGCAATCCACGGCTGGATGCAGCGGCTGCTTTCATACGCGCCCACCGCAGTGACCCGCTCAGCCTCGAAGACATCTGCGGGGCTTGCGGCCTGTCCCGTTCCTACCTGATTCGTGCCTTTCGCCAACGCTTCGGCCTGACGCCGCATGGTTACCTGCTAGACCAGCGTGTACAACTGGCCCGGGCGCAGTTGCGCCAGGGCCGTTCAATTGCTGAAGTTGCACAGGAGGCCGGGTTCGCTGATCAGGCACACCTGCAGCGGGCATTCAAACAGCACCTGGCGGCGACACCGGGGCATTACAGAAATGCTGTCGCTAGCCTCGGTGCTCCTGCAGGAGCCGTGCATGCCTTAAAGGATCAGGTAAACCGCACTGGCAACCAGTAACACGGCCAGGCTCCGATTGAGCATGCGCAGGTGACGTGGGTTGTCCAGGTACCGGCGAATCACGCTGCCGGCCCAGGCCCAGCAGGCCACTGAGATGAAACAGATCGGCCCGTAGATCCAGGTAAACAGCCACAGCAAGTGCTGTTCACCACCGGTGTAGGCACCCACCCCGGCAACGGCTGCCAACCAGGCTTTGGGGTTCAGCCACTGCATTGCTGCGCCGTGCCAGGCTGAAGGGGCTTGGGTAGGCTGTGCGTTGTTCAGGTTACCGTCGTCACTGGCCAGCTTCCACGCCATGTACAGCAGAAACGCCACCCCGCCCCAGTGCAACATCAGGCCCAGCAAAGGCCAGCGCAGCAGCAGTTGATGCAGGCCCAGCCCCACCAGCACCAGCAGCAGGCAGAAACCCAGCGTGGCACCGGCCACATGCGCCAGGCTGGCGCGCAGGCCATGGCGGGCACCGCTGCCAAGGGCGACGATGTTGACCGGGCCGGGGGAGATCGAGGCCGCAAGGGCGAAGGCGGCCATGGACAGGGATAGGCTCATGAAGAAGATCCGCGTAGTTGGGGAGGCGTTATCCTCGCGTGGCCGGCGTTCTGATGTATTGAACAAAAGTACCTGCGCACGACTCGCGCCTGCAGGGCTAAGGGCGATGCAGGGTTGTTACAGATTTTGTAATAGTTTTGCGCTACTACAGAAACCTGCTGTGCTTGTAGCATCGTTCTCCCAATTTGTTATCAAGGTCTATATGAGCACCTTCGCGGAGCCCCCCAGTCTTCGGCCTTTCTGGCCATCCTTCTCCCGTCCTTGTGACGTGTCCCACGTGAGTACCCGCTAATGGAATGGCTAGCCGACCCCACGGCCTGGCTAGGCCTTTTGACGCTTATCGTCCTCGAGCTGGTGCTGGGTATCGACAACCTGGTGTTCATCGCCATCCTTGCCGACAAGTTGCCGCCCCATCAGCGCGACCGCGCGCGGGTCATTGGCCTGAGCCTGGCGCTCATCATGCGCCTGGGCCTGTTGGCCAGCATTTCGTGGATGGTCACCCTTACCGCGCCGCTGTTCGAAGTGTTCGGCAAGAGCTTCTCTGGCCGTGACCTGATCATGCTGTTCGGTGGTGTGTTCCTGCTGTTCAAGGCCACCATGGAGCTGCACGAACGCCTGGAAGGTCACGTGAGCCAGGCCAGTGGCACGCTGCGCCATGCCGCGTTCTGGCCGATCGTTGCCCAGATCGTGGTACTGGACGCGGTATTCTCGCTGGATGCCGTGATCACGGCGGTGGGCATGGTCGATGAGCTGTCCGTGATGATGATCGCGGTGATCTTCTCGATCGGTATCATGATCGTTGCCAGCAAGCCGCTGACCCGCTTCGTCAACGCCCACCCCACGGTGATCATGCTGTGTCTGGGCTTCCTGATGATGATCGGTTTCAGCCTCACCGCCGAAGGCCTGGGCTTCCATATCCCGAAAGGCTACCTGTACGCGGCCATCGGCTTCTCGATCCTGATCGAGCTGTTCAACCAGCTGGCGCGCGCCCGTCGCAAGCGCAGCCTGCAACAGCACAAGCCGTTGCGTGAACGCACTGCCCATGCCGTGCTGCGCCTGCTGGGCGGCCGCCGGGTCGAGGCTGACGAGGTCGGCGAGGAGATTGCCGACCTGGTCGAGGGCGGCGGGGAACAGGTGCTGTTCGACCGCCGTGAGCGGGTCATGATCAGCGGCGTGCTGAACCTGGCCGAGCGGCCGATTCGTACGGTGATGACTGCCCGTGCCGAGGTTGATGTGATCGACCTGGCGCAACCGGCCGACGCCATTGCCCAGGCCCTGGCCAATTCGCCGTACTCGCGCCTGCCGCTGATTCGCGATGGTCGCGTGGACGAGCCCCTGGGCTTTGTGCACAAGAAGGAACTGCTGAAGGAACTGCTCTCGGGCAGCCAGCCCGACCTGGAAAGCATGGCCCGGGCGCCGTTGAACCTGCTGGAGAGCTTCAGCATCCTCAATGCCCTGGAGCAAATGCGTGGCCAGTCGACCCATATTGCCTTCGTGGTCAACGAGTTCGGTGACTTCACCGGGCTGTTGACCATGACCGACATCCTTGAGTCGATTGCCGGTGAGCTGCCGGATGCCAGTGAAATTGAAGGCCCGGGCATCGTCCAGGAAGGGGAAGGCTTTGTGGTCAGCGGCGCGCTGAACCTCAGCCAGGTGCAGGCGCGTACTGGCTTCAGTGCCCGTGCTACCGAGGATTACCAGACCCTTGCGGGCCTGGTGATGAGCTTGCTCGACCGCCTGCCGATGGTCGGTGACCGGCTAGCCTGGAATGGCTGGATGCTGACCGTGGAGGCGGTTGAAGAGCGACGGGTACGTCAGGTTCGGCTTACACCGAACGGCGACGCTGACGTAGCAGGTGCTTGAAGCCCTCAAGCACCAGCACCAGTACTGCGGCCCAGATTGGCAGGTAGGTCAGCCACTGATCCGGGCCGATGGTTTCGCCCAGCAGCAACGCCACGCCCACCAGCAGCACGGGTTCGACGTAGCTGAGCAGGCCGAACAGGCTGAATGGCAGCATGCGGCTGGCCAGCACGTAGGCGATAAGCGCCGACGCGCTGATCGCGCCAAGGATCGGCACCAACACATACAGCCCGGGGTGTGCTTGCAGGTCAGCGCTGGAAAGTGGGCTCTGGATCACGAAGTACAGCGCCCACGGCAGCAGCAGGCACATGTCGCACCACAGGCCGCCCAGGTGGTCGGTGCGGCAGCGTCGGCGCAGCACGAAGTAGACCGGGTAGCCGATCGTTACCAGCAGGGTTTCCCAGGCAAAACTGCCATTTTGGTACAGCTCGTGGCCCACGCCCAGTGCGGCGCAGGCCACGGCTACCGTCTGCAGGCGTGACAGGCGCTCGCCATAGACCAGCCGCCCGGTCAGGACCATGGCCAGTGGCAGCAGGAAGTAACCCATCGACACTTCCAGGCTGCGCCCATGCAGGGGCGCCCAGAGAAACAGCCACAGTTGCACCCCCATCAGCCAGGACGTGCCGACCATGCCGAGCAACAGCACCGGCGTGCGTTTTACCCGGCCCATCAGTTCGCCCACCCGCTTCCAGTCTTTCGAGACAAGCATGAACAAGGTGAGGCAGGGCAGTGTCAGCAGGGTGCGCCAGCCAAAGATTTCTTCGCCATCGAGTGGCTTGAGCAGGGAGGTATAGAAGTACATCACAGCGAACAGGCAGGACGCCATGACCGATGAAACAATGCCTTTTGACACGAATGCCTCGAATACGGGAATTGAGCGGGTTGATCAGCCGCGCATGATCTCAGGGGGCGCATCTTGCGGCAACTGCGTTGCGCCCGGGCGGGTGGCCAAGGCTGCGAGGAACTGGGCGGCTGGCATGGGCCTGGCGAACAGGTAACCCTGCTGGAAGTCCACCCCATGCTTGGCCAGGTAGTCGCGCTGCAGGTCGGTTTCCACACCCTCGGCGACGATGCCCAGGTCCAGCTTTCCTGACAGTTCAATGATGCTCTCGAGTATGTGCACTGACAGCGCATCGGCGCCGATCATGGCAACGAAGCTCTGGTCGATCTTCAGGTAGTCGACCTTGAATTGCCGCAGGTAGTTGAGGCTCGACTGGCCGGTGCCGAAGTCGTCGAGGGCGATCATCACGCCCATGGCATGCAGCTTTTCGAACAACTCAAGGGTGACCGGCGTGGGCTCGATCAGCTTGCGCTCTGTCAGTTCCAGGGTCAGCACCACCCGGCCGGGCGGAAAGTGCTGCAGGAACGTGCGACAGTCATCCAGCAGGCTGAGGTCGCGGCAGTGGTCAGCGGTGATATTGACACCAATATGGAAGCCGTCTTCCAACAACCCGGCATAAGGCGCCAGGCTTTGCGCGGTATGTGTCAACAGCGCGCGGGTCATGGCGACAATCTGCCCGCTGTGTTCGGCATAGGGGATGAACAGGTCGGGGCGAACCAGGCCTTCTCGTGGGTGGTGCCAGCGCATCAGCACTTCCGCACCGGCCCAGCGGTAATCGCCCTTGCGCACCACCGGCTGAAAATACGGCAGGAATTCATCGGCCTGCAGGGCACGGTCCAGTTCGGCACGCGGTGAGGTGGCGCGGCGAATCTGCCAGCGGCACGCCAGCGCTGCCAGGGCACCCAGTACCAGCAACAGACTGAGCAGGCCAGGGTAGTGGCTGCGCAACAGTTGGCCTTGCTTGTCGGCACTGTAGCCGCCCTGCACGCTGAAAGGGTAACGCGTTGAGCCTATCAGCACGTTGGCACTGGGGGCGGCAGGGGAGACACCTTTGTGGACCACGCCATCCTTGCCCATCCAGGCGTCGCCCACGCGGATTTGCAGTTCTTCATCGGGGCCGATCAGGCGCAGTGCTGTTAGCAGGTGGTCGCCGTCCACCGTGGTGATTGCGCCGTGGTCGCCGTCGCTGGCACGGTAGACCAGCAGCGGGTGGCCCGGCGTAACCGAGTTGCCGTCCATCAGCCATAACTTGCCGTCGACGTAATCGCCAGGATTGACCGGTTCGTCGAACTCGCCGAACAGCGAGGTGCAATACAGGTTGTTGTGCCTGAACAGGTTGGTCGAGCGCACGAAGGCATTGCGGGTAACCTGGGCCCGTAGCATAAGCTTGACCTGCTCGCATGGGCTGTCAGTCAGTGGAAGTAGCGAATTGGCGGCACGGGACAGGTTGTCGAGGATGTGTTCGACGTGCTCCAACGCCTGGCGGGTGGTGGCGTGGCTGCTGGCCTGCATTTCACGCTCGACCTGCCAGTTCATCACGGCCAGGCCGCACATGACCGGCAGCACGCCGACGACCCAAGGCAAGAGCATGCGCCAGCTGAGTGCGGCGCGGCGTTTGGCGGTAAGGGGCATGCTGACCTGACTATCATGGCGTAAAACGAGAGGATAGCCGTTTGTCGCCGCGTACGAGCAACTAAAACGCGACAAACCATTTTACGCAATGTAGAATCGATTTACGAATACAACAATAAGGTCCTTCACCTCCGAAGGATCAAGCCCGCCGAGAATGGGTCCATATGACATACCATGGGTTCAAGCTGATCATAGGTGACTTCCTCGCCCGCAGCGTGCGCGGTATCCCGTGCTCACCGCCGTTTCTGTTCCACATCCTACGCAATCTATAATTTTCGCAGCAGATGAGGACACGAACATGGCTGATATCTTCGACAATCCAATGGGCCTGATGGGCTTCGAGTTCATCGAACTGGCTTCGCCGACCCCTGGCGTACTTGAGCCTGTATTCCAGATACTGGGTTTCACCAAAGTGGCCACCCACCGCTCCAAGGATGTGCACCTGTATCGCCAGGGTGGCATCAACCTGATCCTGAACAATGAACCCAAAAGTATCGCTTCGTACTTCGCCGCGGAACACGGCCCGTCGGTATGTGGCATGGCTTTTCGCGTGCGCAATGCCCATGAGGCTTATGCCCGCGCCCTGGAACTGGGCGCCCAGCCGGTAGAAATCGAAACCGGCCCGATGGAATTGCGCCTGCCTGCGATCAAGGGTATCGGGGGGGCACCGCTCTACCTGATCGACCGCTTCGAGGAAGGCAGTTCGATCTACGACATCGATTTCAACTTCATCGAAGGCGTGGATCGCAACCCGGTGGGTGCTGGCCTGAAAATCATCGACCACCTCACCCATAACGTCTACCGCGGGCGCATGGCCTACTGGGCCGGGTTCTACGAGAAGCTGTTCAACTTCCGTGAAATCCGCTACTTCGACATCAAGGGCGAATACACCGGCCTCACCTCCAAGGCCATGACTGCGCCTGATGGCATGATCCGCATCCCGCTCAACGAAGAGTCGTCCAAGGGCGCAGGGCAGATCGAAGAGTTCCTGATGCAGTTCAACGGTGAAGGTATCCAGCACGTGGCCTTCCTGACTGATGACCTGCTCAAGACCTGGGATGCCCTGAAGGGGCTGGGCATGCGCTTCATGACCGCGCCACCGCAAACCTACTACGAAATGCTGGAAGAGCGCCTGCCTGGCCATGGTGAGCCGGTCGACCAACTGCAAGCGCGTGGCATCCTGCTCGATGGCGCCTCGCAGCCCGAAGACAAGCGCCTGCTGCTGCAGATTTTCTCGGAAACCCTGCTTGGCCCGGTCTTCTTCGAGTTCATCCAGCGCAAAGGTGACGATGGCTTCGGTGAGGGCAACTTCAAGGCGCTGTTCGAATCCATCGAACGTGACCAGGTACGCCGTGGCGTGCTGAGCACAGACTGATCGCCCCTGGAGTACCGTCGTCGTCATGTTCGTTCGGCGGCGGTACCCCGTCTGTTGGCACGTGCCCTGAACAGGGCCAGGTAGACGATCGAGCCGGTCACGATCCCCACCAGCATCAGCGAGGGGACGATCTGCAGCACCGACTGGCGGATTTCCTGAGCGGTGAAACCCTCTGGGTAGCCACCTTTGACCGTGTATCCATACTTGGCCGACATTGCGCTTGTAAAGAACTCGGACTGTGAAGGGCGCTCAAGGTCACGGCTGTCACCGTTGCTCCATATGTAGCGGTCGCCAAATTCGACCAGCAGTGTCAGCCCATCCAGAAAGCCATCCAGCTCGTTGCGAATCTGCATGGCATAGGCGGTGACGATTACGCTATTGCTTTTGCCCTTCTGATGAAAGTCGACCAGCAGCTTCTGACGCGTATCAGGAGGGCCGTAGGACAGTGCGACTCGCTGGCCGGACGACGCGAAGGATGAATAATGCTCCAGCGAACCTGAAGCCGTGCTGCAGTAGGGTTGATTGTCTTTGAGCAAGGTCAGCGACCTGACCATTGAGCGAATGGCAACCTGGTCCTGCAAGGCACTTTTGACGTTATCGCAAGATTCCCCTGCAAATGGCAGGGTGCGCAGGGCCGTCTCGTGCATTCTGTCCAGTGCATTGTCGACGCTGAAAACCGCCTCCTGAACGGAAATGCTGGCGTTTTCCGCAAGTTTCGCTTCCAGCTGGAAAGCCATCACCAGCAAACCGGAAACCACAGGCACCAGCGCCACTGCAATGAGCAGCAGCAGCTCCACCATGCTGCGCCCCGCGTGCATGATTTTCGACATAGGCTAATAGTTCTCCGCTCTGAAACTGTCCGTGGTGAACAGCTGAGCCCTGAGCCTATGTATTTGCTGACCGGGCTGCTGTAGTCCGGCTGCAGTTGAAGCGGTAGGAAATCGAGCGCCTTGATGTAGCTAACTGCCCTTGAGTTTTTTCAGCACTGCCTCGGCCAGCATGGCGGTAGAAGCGGGGTTCTGCCCGGTGATCAGCCTATCATCGTCGACCACGTACGGCTTCCACGGCTCATCATGTTTGCTGTAATTACCGCCGCGACCTACAAGCTCGATCTCCGTCAAGAAAGGCACTACGTCGTTCAATTCGACCAGTTTTTCCTCTATGTTGGAAAAGCCGGTCACCTTGCGGTCTTTGAGGAGCAGGCAGTTGTTACTCAGCTTGATGTTCAGCAGGCCGACAACGCCGTGACAGACTGCTGCGACAATGCCACCTTTTTCGTAGATTTTGCGTGCCAGTTCTTGCAGAGCCTGGTTTTCCGCGAAGTCATACATCACCCCATGGCCACCGGTGTAATAGATGACGCTGTATTCATCGGCTTTCACCTGCCCTGGGGCCAAGGTACTGCCCAGGCGCGTCATGAAGCGCTTGTCGTCGTACCACTGCCAGTCCAGGTCAGGGGCCATATGCAGGCTTTTCGGGTCGACGGGAACGTAACCGCCCTGTGGGCTGACATAGTCGACGGTGTAGCCGGCCTTTTCGACTTTCTCGACAAAGTGAACGGCTTCACCCAGCCACAACCCGGTCGCCCGTTTGAGGGTTGGATACTTCGCTGTATTGGTCAACACCACCAAAATTTTCTTGCTCATGACCCTGCTCCCATCGGCAACCTGAATGGGCCGGTGCTCCCTGGCCCGAGGGAAAACCTAAATAGCATAGCTGCCACCTGCAAGTACGCCATGGTGTGCGGGACGTGCTGTGCTAACTTGAACCCATCCACGGGCGAGCGTGCCAGGCTTGGCGGCGCTGTGGTCAACCCTGAGCATTGCTGGAGTCACGATATTGGTCGCTAACGGTAAGCCACGCGAGCCCGCGCCGCAGGTCATCCTGCAGTCGCCTGTTTTGCCATCGATCGAGCCGATGGGGGAGCGGATAGCCCAGTTCGACTGGTGGCGTACCTCGCTTGGGCCATTGTCGCGCTGGCCTGCTTCGTTGCGCATAGCCGTGGACATGATGCATTTGTCACCTTTCCCATGTGCGGTGGTCTGGGGGGCGGACCTGTGTGTGGTGCATAACGATGGCTACCGGGCGTTGCGGGCATTACCGGATGCGCTGGGCATGGCGTTCGATACCCTGTGGAGTGATATCTGGCCTGCAGTGGGACCCTGGGTGTTCAAGGCACTGGAAGGCCACTCGAATTTTGTCGAGGACCCACCCCTGCGTATCGTCCGCAGTGAAGGCGCCGAACCACTATGGTGCGCATTCGGTTATGCCCCCCTGCACGATGAACTCGGTAACGTGGCGGGGTTTCTGCATACGGTGATCGAGACCACGGCCAGCGTCGAGGCCCACCGCCATTGGCGTGAGCAGGTGCAGAGCTTTGAACGCCAGGTTGAGCAGCATGTGGCCGAGCGAGAGCAGTTCTGGTTGCTGTCGCGCGAAGCGATGATGATGCTCACCCCTGAATTGAAATTGCATGCTGCCAACCCTGCCTGGTACCGCATTCTGGGCTGGACACAAGAGCAGGTGCAGGCGATGTCGGTGATGGAGCTGGTGCACCCGACAGAGCGTACCGAAGTACGATTGGCAGTGTCCGGGCTGTTCCAATGCAGCCACGCGGAGCAGCTGGAGATCCGCCTGCGACACCGCGATGGTCACTACCACTGGTTTCGCTGGAGTGCACGGTTTGACGGCAACCTGCTGACGGCGGTTGGCCGGGACATCACCGCAGACCGTGAAGAGGCTGCGCGTCAGGCAGAGGCGCTGATGCACAACAGTGAGCGTATGGAGGTGGTTGGCCAGTTGGCGGGCGGCATGGGCCATGAAATGAACAACTTGCTGTCCGGTATCGGTGGCAGCCTCGAACTGTTGCAGCGACGCCTGCAGGAGGGGCGGCTGGAGCGTGTGGAAGCCTACGTGGACGTTGCGCGCGACGCGGTGCAGCGTGCCATGGACCTGACCCATCGGTTGATCGCATTTTCCCGCCATCAGCCATTGGCCCCGCGGCCACTGGACTTCAGTCGGCAGTTACGCCTGAGCGAACCCCTGTTGCTGCGGGCGCTGGGGGCAGAGATGCGTTTGCACTGGCAACTGGACGTTGCACCTTGGGCAGTGAGCCTGGACGTACCCCAGCTAGAGAATGCCTTGATCCACTTGTGTGCCAATGCGCGTGAAGCATGCCTGGAACAGGGCAATGTCACCCTCAGCAGCGTCAACGAACGGCTGACCGCCTTTTTCCCGGATGAAGGGGGCTTGCCGCCAGGCGACTATGTGGCCTTGCATGTCGAGGACGATGGCCATGGCATGGCAGCGGCGGATATCGCCAGGGCTTTCGAACCGTTTTACACAACCAAACCTCTCGGGCGTGGTGCCGGGCTTGGCCTGTCGATGGTGTATGGCTTCGTCCGTCAGTCGGGCGGGTATGCCTGGATCGAGTCGGCGCCGGAGCAGGGCACCAGGGTTTCCATGCTTTTCCCCAGGTGCCATGAGCCGGTTCCGGATGAGCCCGCGCCGGTACTGCTGTCGCAGCGCATGGCCCGGGGCGAGCGCCTGCTGCTGGTGGATGACGAGCTTGATCTGCGCGCGGTCATGCGTGAATACCTGACTGAGCGTGGTTTTGACGTCACGGATGTGGGCGATGCCAATAGCGCACTGGAGCGCTTTCGCCATGGCGGCCCTTTCGATCTGGTCATCACCGATATCGGCTTGCCGGGTGGGTTCAGTGGCCGGCAAGTGGCCAAGGCCATGCGCATGCAGCTTGCACAGCAGAAAATTCTGTTTATCACCGGATATGCGGATCAGTCCATTGAAGCGCAATTGCTCGATCAGCCGGGCACAGCATTGTTGAACAAGCCGTTTTCGCTGGCGCTGCTTGCCGATGAGGCGCTACGCCTGCTTGACGTGTAAGGCGCTTCAAGGCTTGCCTAGAATCTGTGCCACTCGCGTCTGTAACTGCTGCAACTCGAACGGCTTGCAGATCAGCTGCATGCCTGCGCCCAGGAAGCCTTCGCGTGCCATGGCCGTTTCCGCGTAGCCCGTGATAAACAGCACCGGTAATTGAGGCCGCAGGCTGCGGGCAATTTCTGCCAGTTGCCGGCCGTTCATGCCGGGCAAGCCCACATCGGTGATCAGCAAATCCACCGGTTGTGCCGAGCGCAGCACCTTCAGTCCCTCGTTGGCGTCGGCTGCGCTTTGGCAGGGGAAGCCGTTTTCGCCCAGTGCCTGGCAAAGCAGTTGGCGCACATGGGGATCGTCCTCGACAATCAGCACGTGTCGGCTGCAGCCGTCTTGCCTGGCCGGCACAGGCTTGCTGGATGGCAGGGCCTGGTCGACATGGCGTGGCAAATACAGCTCCACCTGGGTTCCCTGGCCAATCTCGCTGCTGAGGGTGATATGTCCATGGGACTGCTTGCTGAAGCCGTACACCATCGACAACCCCAGGCCAATGCCCTGGCCGGTCGCCTTGGTGCTGAAGAAGGGTTCGAAGGCGTGCTCCAGCGTGCTTTGCGCCATGCCTTGGCCGCTGTCGGTGATTCGCAGGCGCACATAGTCGCCAGTGCGCAAAGCGCCGTCCGCAGCTTGCTCGGTGGCGATGTGATGATTGTTCGCCTCGATGCGTAGCAGGCCACCGTTGGGCATGGCCTCGCTGGCATTGAGCAGCAGGTTGTCGAGGGCCTCTTGCAACTGCTGGTCATCCGCCTCCACGGGCCACAGGTCTTTGGCCGCGTGCACTTGCAGGGTTATTGCCGGGCTCAGGCAAGCTTCCAGGCGTTCTGTCTTGAGCAAGGTAGGCAGGTCTATACGTTGGCTGTGCAGCGATTGGCGGGAAGAGAAGGCCAGCAGGCGGTGGGTCAGGCGGGCGGCGCGTGAAACGGCCTCGCGGCCCATGCACAGAACGCCATCCAGTCCCTCGCCGCGGCCTTGGCGCAGCCGCCGCTGGATGAGTTCGAAGCTGCCGCTGATGCTGGTGAGCAGGTTGTTGAAGTCATGAGCGACGCCGCCGGCCAGTTGGCCGATGGCCTCCATCTTGCGTGTCTGGCAGCGGGCGAATTCACCGCGGTCCTGCTCTTCTTCCGGCGTTGAAGGCCGGCTGTCCAGGCGCTGCTGCATGCCATGGAGCTGGTCACGTGTCACGTACTGTCGCCGCCGATTGCGCAGCGCGGACTGGGTCATGTGCAGCAACTGGGCATTTTCGTAGGGCGTGACCAGCCAGAGAAGATTGCCCACTGGATGATGATTCACCCCAGCGGCCGACCAGGCGCCCTGGGTCAGCAGCACAATGGGCAAATCCGACCAGCTCGGTTGCTGGTCGATGAATGCCTGCAGCAAGGCGCTTGGGCCTTGGCTGAACACTTGCTCGGCAATAATCGCCAAGCCTGCGCCTTCGGCCAGACGCGCCTGCAGGTTGGCCAGGTCGACCGCGCAGAGGCTGTTGATGCCGGCGGAAGTCAACAGACGTGAGGTATCCGCCGCCAGTTGTGGCGGTGCGAGGATCAAGGCACGTTCATCCAGCGCCAACGAACTGGCCAAAACGACTCTCCTTTAGGGTGGCCTGATACCCACTGGACCCTGGCGCAGGCTCAGGGTTCAACTGAATCCAGGCACTGCCTACAGGCCCTGTTGCAGTGCAGGGTCGTCCGGGTTCTGGCGCTCCAGCTCGGCTAACGAAACTTGCACGTTCTGCAGTTGGCCGGACTCTTTCCAGTACTGGATCAGCAGCACCCGTACCCGGCGATTGGCTGGCTGGCGATTGAGCACGGTTTCCAGTTGCTTCTGGGCGGCGTCGGGCTGGTCCAGCTCATGCAGAGTGACCGCCAGGGTATAGCGGTAATCGGCGTTGTCCGGGTCCAGTTCCACGGCGCGGGACAGGGCCAGCAAGGCATATTCGTGCTGTTCGTGGCGCTTCAGCCAAAGCCCTAGCTCATACTGCAGAAAGGCCGAGTCGGGGCTCAGCGCCAGGGCTTTGCCCAGCACCTGGCGGGAGGCGTCGTGGTGGCCCTGGCGCTCGAGCAGGCGTACCTGAGTTGCCAGGGCATCGAGGTTGCCGGGGGCAACCGCGAGCGCACGTTGCAAGGCCGCAGCGGCCTGCGTGTAGTCGTTTTCGTGCAGGTAGAGGCGCGCCAGGTGCACTTGGGCGTCGGCATCTTCAGGCTGTTGCTCCAGGGCTTGCTGGTATTGCTCCAGGGCTGACTGCAGGGGGCCGAAATAGAGGCCGATGGCGTCAGGATCGAGGCCCAGCAGGGCATCCACGGCGGCAAAACGCACGCTTTGCTCACTGTCGTCCAGCAGCGGGCCGAGTACCAGGCTGCGCTGCGCTGGCGGTAGCAGGCGGCGGATACTGGCAATGGCCGCTCGACGCACCAGTGGCTCGGCATTTTCCAGGTCCTGGCGGGCCAGTTTCAATGCCTGCGGCGAGGGGTAGTTGGGCAACTCATCGTAGAGTGCCGCACGGCGGATCGCAGGCAGGTCGTTACGTTGCAATTGCTGGTACAGCACCCGTGCGGCACCGGGCTGGCCATCGTGAGCCTGGCGCAGCGCCTTGGCGTAGCTGTGTGCTGGCAAGGTCGGCGGAATTGGCGGGGCGTCGCGCCACAGGTAGCCGAACAGGGCCGATACCAGAATCGACAACAGCAGGGCGATCAGGTAGCGGTTGCGTCTGGGCATCGGACGATCCGTGGCGGCGGGAAGGGCAGAGCTTGGGCCAGCCGGGAGGTAAATGCAACCGAACCGGGCACGCCGCTGGCCAGGCGCCAGGCCTGCGGTGGCCATCCATGCACTGCGTATTGGGGTAAATACGATGGCAAACATAAAAAAGCCCCGCAGACCATGGCCTGCGGGGCAAACGGTTGGGGGAGGAGCCAACCAAAGGAGTCGTTGAGGCAGTGGAATCAGTGTGCGCTGGCCACCGTCTCCGGTTGCCAGCCGCCACCCAGGGCCTTGTAGATCGAGACGATGCCGCGATAAAGGTCGACTTCACCCTGAGCTTGTGCATCTTCAGCACTTAGCCGCTCACGTTCGGCATCGAGCAGTACCAGGTAGTCCACGGTACCCTCGCGATAGCGAATCGAGGCCAGTTCTGCAGCCTTGCGGCTGGCGTCGCTCTGGCGCATCAGCGACAGCAGACGCTGCTGGGTCTTGTCGTAATCGCTGAAGGCGTTGGCCGACTCTTCCAGCGCCAGCAGCACCTGCTGTTCGTAGTTGGCCAGAGCCCCTTCGGCATCGGCCTTGGCGCCGCGCAGGCGGGCCCGCACGCTGCCCAGGTCGAAGGCCGCCCAGGTAATGCTCGGGCCCAGTGCCCAGGCGTTGGCCGCCGAAGAGCCGATCTGCGAGCCGCGGGCGGCGGTAAAGCCGAGGAAGCCACTAAGGCTGACGCGCGGGAACAGGTCGGCGGTGGCCACGCCAACGTTGGCGGTGGCGGCCGCCAGTTGGCGCTCGGCGCTGCGGATGTCCGGGCGGCGGCGCAACAGCTCACCCGGGTCACCGACCGGCAGCGCCTTGGCGATGGCCGGCAGGGCCTTGGGCGACAGGTCTACGCTGAGCGCGTCAGGGCGCTGGCCGAGCAGGGTGGCGATGCGATGCCGCGCCCGTGCCTGTTCGGCTTGCAGTTGCGGCACGGTGGCTTCAACCCCGGCCAGGCGGGCATCGGCACGCACCACGTCGAGGTCGTTGCCCACGCCGGCATCGCGCAGGGTTTCGGTGATGGTGCGCGATTCCTGCTGGGTCTTGAGGTTGGCCAGGGCGATTTTCTCGCGCAATTGCGCGCCACGCAGCTGCCCATAAGCATCCACCAGCTCGGCGATCAGGCTGACCTGCAGCTGTTGCAGGTCGGCGGCGGCTACCGCTTCCTGGGCTTCGCTGGCTTCGATCTGGCGCTGGATGCGCCCGAACAGGTCAAGTTCCCAGGCCATGTCCAGGCCCAGGTCGTAGCGCTCGCTATTGACCCGCTCGGTGGTCTGGCCGGGGATCTGGCCTTTGCCGAGATCGCTGCTGGCACGGCTGGTGACCACCGGGAACGGGTCGTTTTCGGCGTCTTCGCGAATCGAGCGAGCCGACTTCAGGCGGGCGAAAGCCACGCGCAAGTCACGGTTGCCGTCCAGCGAAGCCTGCACCAGCTGGTTCAGCACCGGGTCGTCGAACTGCTTCCACCACAGGCTCTCGAAGCGGCTACGGTCGTAGGCCTTGGCCTGCACATCGCTGCCCAGTTGAGCAGGTTCGGTGGCTGGCGCCTGGTAGTCCGGGCCTACCGCACAGGCCGCCAGGGCCAGTGCCAGCAAGCTTGGGGTCAAGGGTTTGAGCAGGTTCATGCATGGTTCTCCAGCACTTGAGCGTGTTCAGCCTTGCGGGCCTGGCGACGCTCGACGAAACGGCGGATCAGGAAGAAGAACACCGGGGTCAGGAACAGGCCGAACACCGTTACGCCGATCATCCCCGAGAACACCGCCACACCCATGGCATGGCGCATTTCCGAACCTGCACCGGAGCTGAACACCAGGGGCACCACACCCATGATGAAGGCGATCGAGGTCATCAGGATCGGCCGCAGACGCAGGCGGCAGGCTTCCAGCACCGCAGCCAGCGGGTCGAGGCCCTTGGCCTGTTCGTCCTTGGCGAACTCGACGATCAGGATCGCGTTCTTGCACGCCAGGCCCACCAGTACGATCAGGCCGATCTGGGTGAAGATGTTGTTGTCGCCACCCGAGACGATCACACCGGTGATGGCCGACAGCAGGGTCATCGGCACGATCAGGATCACCGCCAGCGGCAGGCTCCAGCTTTCGTACTGGGCGGCCAGCACCAGGAACGCCAGCAGTACGCACAGCGGGAACACCAGCAATGCGGTATTGCCCGAGAGGATCTGCTGGTAGGTCAGGTCGGTCCACTCGAAGGTCATGCCGTTGGGCAGTTCCTCTTTCAGCAGCTTCTCGATCGCAGCTTCCGCCTGACCAGAGCTGTAGCCCGGGGCGGCAGCGCCGTTGATCTCGGCAGTGATGAAGCCGTTGTAGTGCATGACCCGGTCCGGCCCGGAGGTGTCGCTGACCTTGAGGAAGGTCGCCAGCGGGATCATCTCGCCAAGGTTGTTGCGCACTTTCAGTTGGCCGATCTGCTCGGCATCAAGGCGGAACTGCTGCTCGGCCTGGACGTTGACCTGGTAAGTGCGGCCAAAGCGGTTGAAGTCGTTGGTGTACAGCGAGCCCAGGTAAACCTGCAGGGTGTCGAAGATGTCGGTAATCGCCACACCGTGGGTCTTGGCCTTTTCCCGGTCGATGGCGGCATCGACTTGTGGCACGTTGACCTGGTAGCTGGTGAACAGGCCTGCCAGCTCTGGGACGTTGTGGCTTTTGGCGATGATGTTCTGGGTTTCCTTGTACAGCGCTTCGTAACCCAGGTTGCCACGGTCTTCGATTTGCAGACGGAAGCCGCCAATCGTGCCCAGGCCCTGTACCGGCGGCGGTGGGAAGATGGCGATGTAAGCGTCCTGGATGTCGGCGAACTGAGCATTCAGCGCGGCTGCGATGGCTGCCGCCGACTGGCTCGGGTCCTTGCGCTCATCGAATGGCTTGAGCGGGGTGAACACGATGCCGCTGTTAGGGCTGTTGGTGAAACCGTTGATCGACAGGCCCGGGAAGGCTACCGAGTCGGCCACGCCAGGCTGCTTGAGGGCGATTTCGCTCATGCGCTTGATCACCGCTTCGGTACGGTCGAGGCTGGCCGCGTCCGGCAGTTGGGCGAAGGCCACCAGGTACTGCTTGTCCTGGGCCGGCACGAAACCGGTCGGCGTGGACGAGAAGCCGAGGTAGGTCAGGCCCATCAGGCCGGCATACACGAACAGGGCGATGCCGCTGGAGCGGATGACCCGGCGCACGCCACCGACGTAGCTGTGGCTGGCCCGGTCG
Organism: Pseudomonas sp. CIP-10; assembly: GCF_020911845.1. Classification (NCBI taxonomy): domain Bacteria; kingdom Pseudomonadati; phylum Pseudomonadota; class Gammaproteobacteria; order Pseudomonadales; family Pseudomonadaceae; genus Pseudomonas; species Pseudomonas sp. CIP-10. The sequence continues at coordinate 2,789,869 of NZ_CP087160.1, forward strand.
AAGAACCGGTTGAAAGGGGAGAACAGCCAGCTGCCCAGCAGCTTGTCGAGGAACCGCGAGAAACGGTCCTTGGGTGCGTGATGGTCCTTGAGCAGCACCGCGGCCAAGGCTGGCGACAGGGTCAGCGAGTTGAACGCCGAAATGACGGTCGAGATGGCGATGGTCAAGGCGAACTGCTTGTAGAACTGCCCGGTCAGGCCGGAAATGAACGCTGCAGGTACGAACACCGCGCACAGCACCAGGGCGGTGGCGATGATCGGCCCGGTCACTTCGCTCATGGCTTTTTGCGTGGCTTCCAGCGGCTTCAGGCCCAGCCCGATGTTACGTTCGACGTTCTCCACCACGACGATGGCATCGTCCACCACGATACCGATGGCGAGCACCAGCCCGAATAACGACAGCGCGTTGAGTGAAAAACCGAACAGGTGCATGACCGCGAAGGTACCGATCAGCGAGACCGGCACCGCCAGCAGCGGGATGATCGAGGCGCGCCAGGTCTGCAGGAACAGGATCACCACCAGCACCACCAGCACCAGGGCTTCGAACAGGGTGTGCACCACTGCTTCGATGGAGCCGCGCACGAAGATGGTCGGGTCATAGACGATGCTGTAGTCCATCCCTTCCGGGAAGTCCTTTTTCAGCTCTGCCATTTTCGCCCGCACTTCGTCGGAGATCTCGATGGCGTTGGAGCCTGGGCGCTGGAAAATCGGGATGGCCACCGCCGGCTGGTTGTTCAGCAGCGAGCGCAGGGCGTACTGGCTGGAGCCGAGTTCAACCCGGGCGATGTCTTTCAGGCGGGTGATCTCGCCATCGGCACCGGCGCGGATGATGATGTTCTCGAATTCTTCCTCGTTGACCAGACGGCCTTGGGTATTGATCGACAGTTGGAAGCTGGTCGAGCCTGGGGCAGGCGGCGCGCCCAGCTGGCCGGCGGCCACCTGGCGGTTCTGCTCGCGGATTGCCGCGACCACATCACTGGCCGTCAGGTTGCGCGAAGCGGTCTTGTTCGGGTCCAGCCAGACGCGCAGCGAGTAGTCGCCCATGCCAAACAGCTGTACATCGCCTACGCCGCCCAGACGCGCCAGCTCGTCCTTGATGTTGAGGATGGCGTAGTTGGACAGATAGAGCATGTCGTAGCGGTTGTCCGGCGAGGTCAGGTGCACGACCATGGTCAGGTCAGGCGAGGCCTTGTCGACGGTGATACCGATACGGGTCACTTCCTCGGGCAGCTTGGGCTGGGTGCGGGTGACGCGGTTCTGCACCTGCACCTGGGCGTTGTCCAGGTCGGTACCGAGGGCGAAGGTGATGGTCAGCGTCAGCTTGCCGTCCGCAGTGGACTGGGAGGACATGTACAGCATGTTCTCCACACCGGTAATGGCCTGCTCCAGCGGCGCGGCAACGGTTTCGCCGATGACCTTGGGGTTGGCGCCGGGGAAGTTGGCGCGCACCACCACGGTGGGCGGCACCACTTCGGGGTATTCGCTGATCGGCAGCTGGAACAGCGAGATAGAACCCGCGATCAGCAGCACCAGCGACAGCACCGCGGCGAAGATCGGCCGGGTAATGAAGAATTTCGAGAAGTTCATCGGTAGGGTCCCTTAACCGCGTGGCGCCTGGGCGCTGGCGACTTTCACGTTGTTGCCCGCCACCTTCGGCGCCGGGTTGCTGGCCTCCAGGGCCTGCCGCTGCTGGGCGAGGGCGGCGAGGGTTTGCTCGCTGGCCATCTGTGTTTCTTCCGGGGTTACCGGCGAACCAGGGCGCACGCGCTGCAAGCCCTTGACCACGATGCGGTCGTCCTTGCCCAGGCCGCTGCGCACGATGCGCAAGCCTTCCAGCTTTGGCCCCAGTTCCACGGCGCGGTAGGTGGCTTTGTTGTCCTTGTCCATGACCAGCACAAACTTCTTGCCAAGGTCGGTGCCCACGGCTTCGTCGTTGATGAGCATGGCGTCGTACTGGGCGCTGCCGACCAGCTTCAGGCGCGCATACAGGCCCGGGGTGAACTGGCCGTTGCTGTTGTCGAATACCGCGCGGCCGCGGATGGTGCCGGTGCGCGGGTTGACCTGGTTGTCGACGAAGTTCATCTGGCCCAGGTGCGGGTTGCCGCTTTCGTTGGTCAGGCCCAGGTATACCGGGGTGCTCTGGCTACGCTGGCCTTCACGGGCCAGCTGGGTGTACTTGAGGTACACGCGCTCGTCGGCGTCGAAGTAGGCGTAGACCTTGTCGGTGGACACCACACTGGTCAGCGGGGTGACATCGGCGGTGACGATGTTGCCGGCGGTGAACTCGGCGCGGCTGACACGGCCACTGATGGGCGCGGTGACGCGGGTGAAGCTGAGGTTCAGGCGTGCCAGGTCGAGCTGGGCCTGGATCGCATCGACGCCGGCACGGGCTTCGGCGGCGGCACTGCTGCGCGATTCGGCCAGTTCGGCGGAGATGGCGTTGCTGTCACGCAGGCGCTCGCCACGGCGGGCTTCGTTGGCGCTGCGGATGGCGGTGGCCTTGGCCTGTTGCAGCTGGGCTTCAAGGCGGCGGACTTCAGCCTGGAACGGCCGCGGGTCGATCTGGAACAGCAGGTCGCCTTTCTTGACCTGGGCGCCTTCGGTGAAGGCGACCTGGTCGATCTGGCCGGAGACCCGCGGGCGCACTTCGACGGTTTCCGGGGCTTCGAGGCGGCCGGTGAACTCGTCCCATTCGGTGATCGGTTGTTCGATCACCTTGGCCACACTTACCTTCGGCGCGGCGGGAGCCTGCACGGCGTCGGGGGTTCGACCGCAAGCGCTGATCACCACCACTGCCAGGGCAGCGAGGGGGAAGCGCAAGGGTTTGAGTGATTGTTCCATGGAGAACTCCGCCAATGTATTAGTAGTGGGCGGAGTGTGAGTGTGTTGCGCGCGAGGCACGAATCGAACGGGACGAAGGTTAATATCACGCTGAATGATAAGTGGGGATCAACTATCGATGGCTGCCAGGGTTGGGCGCAGGGCACCGCCTGTGCGGGCACCACGTTACGAGAGAGCCTGGGCCTGGCCATTCAGTGAATACTTGAGGCCAGCTCGAAGATTGGCATGTACATGAGGATCACGATCAGGCCGATCAGCAGGCCGATGAAGGTCATCAACAGCGGCTCGAACAGTTTGACGAACCATTCCACCCAGCGGCCGATTTCCTGATCATGGAAGTCGGCGCAGCGCTCCAGCATCTCGCCCAGGTTGCCAGACTGCTCGCCAGCGCGCAGCAGGCGCAGTGACACCGGTGTCACCAGGTGCCCGGCCGCCAGTGCATCGGAGAGGGGCAGCCCTTCGCCCACCCGCTGGCTGGCCTGCTCCAGGCCCTGCGCTGCTGCGTTGCCGAGCAGGCCGCGGGCCATGCCCATGGCGGTGAGGATGGGGATGCCGCCTTGCAGCAGGATGCCCAGCGAGCGATAGAAACGCGCCAGCTCGTACATCATCAGGCGCTGGTGCAGCGCGGGCAGGCGCCGCAGTTGGCAGGAGGCCCAGTACCGTACACGCGGGTGCCGGCGCAGCAGCCAAAGCGCCGCGACCGCACCGACGGTGCCCAGCGCCAGTGGCGCTTGCTGGGCATGCAGAAACAGGCCGACCTGCATCAGCACCCGTGACAGCCAGGGGAGCTCGGTGCCCATGCCCTCGAACACCTGGCTGAACCGCGGCACCACATAGCCGAGCAGGAACAGCACCACACCGCCTCCCACCAGCAACAGCAATAATGGGTAGACCGAGGCACCCACCAGCTTCTGCCGGACCAGGTCCAGGCGCTGGCGATAGCTGATATAGCGGGTGAGGGCGTCGCCCAGAGCACCGGTGCGTTCGCTGGACTGCACCAGCGCCACATACAGCGGCGGGAATACCCGCGGTTGCTGGCCCAGCGCCTGGGACAGCGAGCGGCCCTCGTACAGCTGGCGCACCAGCTCGGCGAGCACCTTGCGCGCTGTCGCTGCGGGGCTCTTCTCCGCCAGGCTTTCCAGTGCGTCAATCAGCGGCAGGCCGGCATTGAGCAAGGTTGACAGTTCCTGGCTGAACAGCACCAGGTCGAACGCCGCTTCACGGCGCCAGGCCATGCTGCGCAGGGCGCCGCCGCTGCTGCGCAGGCTGAGCACACGCAGGCCTTGGTCTTCGGCCTGGCGGCGGGCCTGGTCGGCGTCCTCGGCGTCGATCTGCAACTGCACCACGCCCTGCCTACCCAGGGCCTTGAGGCTGTAGCGCATGGCCGCTCTCCTTACTGCCAGCTGGTAATTTCAGCGTTTTCGCCATCGCCACCCGGCTGGCCGTCCTTGCCCATCGACAGCAGGTCGTATTCACCGCCGTTCTCGCCAGGTTGCCGGTAGATGTAAGCGCGGCCCCACGGGTCTTGCGGCACGGCCTTCTGCAGGTACGGGCCGGTCCAGCGAGCCTCGCCACTGGGCGCGACCACCAGCGCCTGCAAACCTTGTTCGCTGTTGGGGTAGTGGCCGACCTCCAGACGGTACAAGTCCAGAGCCTTGCTCAGCCCCTCGATCTGCGCCCGCGCTACCTTGGCCTCGGAGCGGCCTAGCTGACTGAAGTATTTGGGGGCGACGATGCCGGCCAGCAGGCCGAGTACTACCAGTACCACCAGGAGTTCAAGCAGAGTGAAGCCACGTTGCGGGTTGGTTCTGCGCTGCATGGTGAAACCCTCCACTGCATGGGGACAAGCGTTGACATGCACCATGCAACAGCCGTGCACGTCTGCCTTGGGGCCTTACGCCATGCGGCACAGGAAGCGGCACAGTGCTTGCGTCGTGGTGAATGTCCTCGGGTTTTCCGGGGCATTTCCCCCACATCGGGGGCCACGACGAAGAGGCGACCGGCATGCGTGGACTCATCCTCGGTTTGATCTGGCTGGCGGCAGGTGCTGCCCAGGCCGATGTGTACATCTCAATCGATGCCAAGGGTGGCTACGTACTGACCAATGTCCATCGACCAGGGCGACACTATGAGAAGGTGATCAGCGAGCCGCTGGCCCAGGGCGGGCCGGTCAAAGCGCAGATGATCACCGGCCGCCCTTACGCCGAGGTAGTCGCCACGGCTGCGCGCCTCCACAACCTGCCGCCGGCGCTGCTGCACGCGGTGATCAAGGCCGAGTCCGGCTACAACCCCAAAGCCCGTTCGCGGGCGGGTGCAGTGGGGTTGATGCAACTGATGCCGGACACCGCCCGCGAGATGGGGGTGCAAGACCGCCTGGACCCGGAAGACAATGTGCAGGGCGGGGCACGCTACCTCAAGCAGATGCTCACCCTGTTCGACAACGACATCACCTTGGCCGTGGCGGCCTACAACGCTGGCCCGGATGCTGTACTGCGGCGCGGTGCCGTGCCGCCGTTTGCCGAGACCCGGCGCTATGTGCCCACGGTGCTGCGCGAGTATCGAAAGTTGCAAGGGTTGACGGAGGATTCGTCTTTGTAACAGCGGGCGTGCAGCTCAAGCATTCCCGCAGGGGCCGCGCCACCCTCAAGCTGTTTTGGGTAGGTGAAGTCAGGGCGAATAAATACCCTTCGGCGGATGCCATCAATTTAATACTATAGTTTCCCCAAGTCTGGGCTATAACCTTCTGAAGGTGCCCAGCTGAGGAGTCCGTTATGGACGCCGCCCCTCGTTCCGTCACTCTTGACGTGCCAGCCGGTAGCGAGTTGGCCGCCCCGCGCAAGCCATTCAACCTGCTGCGCTGGTATGCCTGGGTCAGTCTGGCCATCATTCTCTCGGTGGCTGCCGGGCTGGGGCTGATTTCCAGCCGCTTCATCATCGACGAGAGCGTCGAGCGTGATGCGTTACTCACCGCACAGTTCATCACCTCCATTGCCGATGCCGAAGTGCGCCATGTGTCGATCCCCAATGTGCGGACCATGGGCGAACTGCTCGATCCGCGCACCGACCGCAATAACTTGCCCGACGTCGACCCGCAAGCCCGGCGCAAGGCCCGCGGCGAGTTCCTCGACCATATCGCTCACCTGCCCGATATGCTGCTGGCCAATATTTATGCTTTGGACCATACAGTGATCTGGTCCACCAACCCGGCACTGATCGGCAAGTTGATCGAAGGCGACGAAGACCTGAGTCGGGCTTTCGAGTACAAGATGCGGGTCTCGGCCAGCTACCACAATTTCGAACAGGCCCGCGCCGAGCAGAAGTTCATCACCCCGCCCAAGCAGTTGTTCATCGAGAACTACATTCCGCTGTTCGATGCCGATGGCGATCGGGTCACAGCGATGGTCGAGATTTACAAGGAGCCCCACGACCTGATCGCACGCATCGAGCGTGGCCTGATCCTGATCTGGTTGGCCATCACGGTCGGCGCTGCACTGGTCTATGTCGGCCTTTACGGCATCATGCACCGCGCCGCACGGCTGCTGGCGGTACAGCAGAAACGCCTGATCAGCAGCGAAACCTACGTGGCACTGGGTGAGGTGTCTTCGGCGGTGGCCCATAGCTTGCGCAACCCGCTGGCCAGTATCCGCTCAAGTGCGGAACTGGCCCTGGCGTTCGACGAAGGCCCGGCGCAACGCCAGGTCAACGATATCATCAGCCAGGTCGATCGCATGTCGCAGTGGATCCGCCAGATGCTGCAGTCACTGCGTCCGCTGAACGACGAGGTATTGGCGGTGGACTTGCCGCAGGCGTTGCAGGAAAGCCTGCAGACCTACGCTGTGCCGCTGGCGCGCAGCGGGGTAAGCCTGGACCTGCAACCGTTACCGGCCGTGCAGGTGTTGGGGCACCCGGTATTGCTGCGCCAGGTATTCAGTAGCCTGATTGCCAATGCCTTGGAGTCGATGGAGCAGGGCGGGCGGTTGCGTATCGAGGTGGTACGTCACAACCGGCGCAGCCTGACTTTGCGCCTGGCCGACAATGGTAAGGGCATGAACGAAGAGCAGCAGCGTATGGCTTTTCGACCGTTCTTTACCACCAAACAGGGTGGGCTGGGGGTGGGGCTGGTGCTGGTGAAACGTATCATGGAACGTTTCGGTGGTACGGTCCGGCTCAGCAGCAGCGAAGGCCATGGCACGAGGGTTTCGTTAAGCTTTCGACTGGCCTGAATATGTCAAATTACCTCAATATAATTTAGTAAGGTATTGATATAAAAAGGATTTTTCTTTTTTGGGTGATAATCACCCAGATGTGGGGAATCATCCTCTAATCATTCTTAATAAGTTTTTGCAAACTACTGAAAAATAACGTTTTTAATTTGGCATAGTCCTGCTGGCCGAGTTTTTGCAGCGAAGTTTGTGAAGCGCGACACGCGACAAATGGCAGCTGCGACTGCCCAGGTGGATTGCTACCCAGTGGCTGCTGCCATTGGCCTTGATGCAGTTCTGAACGTACGCCCTGCGCGGGAACCACGCGATGCAGATGCTGGAAAACGAAGCGCCCGACAAGGCCAATGCGACCGCCAGCGGACGGGCCGTACCCTTGCGTGAATTCAACCTGCTGCGCTGGTTTTCGGTGATCAGCCTGTTGATCATTACCGCGGTGGCAGGTGGGCTGGGTTACGTTTCGACGCGCTTCGTGGTGCGCGACAGCGTGCAGCGCGATGCCATGCTCACCGCGCAGTTCATTCAGGCAATGGCCCAGGCTGAAGTGCGTCATTCGCAATTGCCGCCTGGCACCACCATGGGCGAATTGCTGGACCCGCGGCTGGACCTGCAGCACTTGCAGTTCACCCCGGCCTTGGCCGAATCGACCCGCGTCGAGTTCCTCGATCATGTCGAGCACCTGCCGGACACCTTGCTGGCCAACGTCTATGCCCGCGACCGCACTATTGTCTGGTCCACCAACGTAGAGCTGATTGGCAAGCAGATAGAAGTTGATGGCGATCTTGAGCGCGCCTTCCGCTCGCGCAAGGCGGTGTCGGCCAGTTATCACAAGGCCGCCGAGGATCGCGAAGAGCAGAAGTTCCAGCGCGCACCGCGTTACCTGTTCATCGAGAACTACATCCCGCTGTTCGACAGCCAGGGTGAGCAGGTACTGGCCATGGTGGAAATCTACAAGGAGCCGCAGGACCTCATTCGGCGCATCCAGCGCGGCTATGTGCTGATCTGGGCCTCGACACTGGTGGGTGGGGCGTTGATCTACTTCGGCCTGTTCTGGATCGTGCGCCGTGCGGCGCACATGCTGCACCTGCAGCAGGAGCGGCTGGTGGCAAGCGAAACCTACGTGGCGCTGGGAGAAATGTCGTCGGCCGTGGCTCACAGCATGCGTAACCCGCTGGCCAACATACGCTCCAGCGCCGAACTTGCCCAGGAAACCGCCAACCCTGCTGCGCAGAAGAACATCACTGACATCATCAGCCAGGTCGACCGCATGTCGCGCTGGGTGCGCGACCTGCTGGTGTCGTTGCGCCCGGCCAGTGATGAGCCCGAGGCCGTGGACCTGGTGGCGGCCATCGAGGACACCCACCTGGCCTTTGCCCAGCAGATCGAACGCAACGGCGTGCGCTTCCATTTCGAAGGGCCTGACGTGCAATGGGTGGTCAGCCAGCCGCTGCAGCTCACGCAGATTCTCAACAGCCTGTTTTCCAACGCCCTGGAGGCCATGCCCGCTGGCGGGATGCTCAATGCCCAGGTCAACGTGCAAGAAGGCCTGCGTGCCGAGTTCGTGCTGACCGACACCGGCAAAGGCATGAGCCAACAGCAGGAACGGATGGTGTTCAAACCGTTCTTCACGACCAAGCAGGGAGGCCTCGGTGTAGGCCTGGCCCTGGTCAAACGCATCATGGAACGTTTTGGCGGCTCGGTCAGCCTGAGCAGCCGCGAAGAGGAAGGAACCCGCGTCAGCCTTACATTCAATATTGCAGCGGGAGGGGAACATGGAGCACAGCATCCTGGTCGTCGAGGATGATGAAATCCTTGCCGACAACATTCGCACCTACCTCAGCCTCAAGGGCTACGAAGTCATCGTGTGCCACAGCGCGGAGCTGGCGCTGGAGCAGATCAAGCGGGCGCAACCTGACGCGGTGCTGACCGACAACTCGTTGCCAGGCATGAGCGGGCACGACCTGCTACGTACCCTGGTGGCCCAGGCGCCAGACCTTAAAGTGATCATGATGACCGGCTACGGCAATGTCGAAGATGCCGTGCAGGCGATGAAGGAGGGCGCCTTTCATTACCTGACCAAGCCGGTGGTACTGGCCGAGCTCAAACTGACCCTGGACAAGGCCCTGGCTACCGAGCGCATGGAGCGCACGCTGTCGTTCTACCAGGAGCGTGAGGCGCAGAAGTCCGGGTTGCAGGCATTGATCGGCGAGTCGCCGGTGATGCTTACCCTCAAGCACACCCTGCGCCAGGTGCTCGATGCCGAGCGGCGCATGGCCAGTGACGACCTGCCACCGGTGCTGATCGAAGGCGAGACCGGTACGGGCAAGGAACTGGTGGCCCGTGCCCTGCATTTTGATGGTTCGCGCAGTAAAGGGCCGTTCATCGAGTTCAATTGCGCTTCGATCCCTGCCAACCTGCTTGAGGCTGAACTGTTTGGCCACGAGAAGGGCGCGTTCACCGATGCCAAGGAGCGCCGGGTGGGGCTGGTGGAGGCTGCCGATGGCGGCACCCTGTTCCTTGACGAGATCGGCGAAATGGACCTGGTGCTGCAGGCCAAGCTGCTCAAGTTGCTGGAGGACCGCAGCATCCGCCGGATTGGTGCGGTGAAGGAACGCAAGGTGGATCTGCGGGTGATCAGCGCCACCAACTGTAACCTGGAGCAAATGGTGCAGCAGGGCAAATTCAGGCGTGACCTGTTCTTCCGGCTTCGCATTATCGCCCTGAAGGTGCCGCGCCTGTATTCGCGTGGGCAGGACATTCTGCTACTGGCGCGGCATTTCCTTGCCCACCATAGCCGGCGTTATGGCAAGCCGAACCTGCGCTTTTCTGCCGAGGCCGAAAGCCTGATGCTCGGTTATAGCTGGCCTGGCAATGTGCGTGAATTGCGCAACATGCTGGAGCAGACCGTGTTGCTGGCGCCGAACGAGGTGGTGCAGGCGCATCAGTTGAACCTGTGTATGACCTTGGTTGACGAGCCGTTGACGCAACAGCCGATGGCGGCCATGTTCGAAATGCCGCGGCACGAGCCAGAGCCGGGTACAAGCCTGCCTGACATGGAGCGTGACCTTGTCTGCAAGACCCTGGACCGCACCGACTGGAACGTGACCAAGTCGGCGCGGATGCTTGGGTTGTCGCGGGATATGCTGCGTTACCGGATCGAGAAGTTGGGGCTGACCCGGCCTGACAAGCGTCAGTGGTAGTACAGACCGTGTCGTCAGGGGTTACCTGTGCCCGAGCTGCCTTCTCCTTGCCGGCCGGTACCTTCCGACCCACTGCCATCCATCCCCGGCAGATCGCGGTTGTCATTCTGCTTGGCCGGCGGGCTTTGCGGTTCGTTGCCCTGTATGCGCGGGTCGGTGTCCCGCGGCAAAGGCTTCTCGATCGGGTTGAGGGTGCTGTCCACGCCTGGCTGTGGCGCCGTATTGTGCGGGTCGTCGGGGTAGGTCGGACCGGTGCCGACAGCAAACGCCAGCGGCGAGGCGAGCAGGGCAATCGACAGGATGATTGAGCGGGGCATGGCAGGCTCCTTTGCTATACGGGTAAGGCTCATACTTCTCTTTGGCCTTACCCGAAGCGTCAAGGTGCCATTACCCCGATCAACGGTCACACCACCAGCGACAGCAACATGATGAAAATGATGCCGACGATGGACAGGATCGTCTCCATCATGCTCCAGGTCTTGAAGGTTTCTGCCACGGTCATGTTGAAGTACTGCTTCACCAGCCAGAAGCCGGCGTCGTTCACATGCGACAGGATCAGCGAGCCGGCACCGGTGGCCAGTACCAACAGCTCACGGTTCACCCCCGGCACCAGGTCGATCACCGGTGCCACGATACCCGCGCCGGTGATGGTGGCGACCGTGGCGGAGCCGGTCGCGATGCGGATCACCGCCGCCACCAGCCATGCCAGCATGATCGGCGAAATTTCTGCCTGCACAGCCATCTGCCCGATCACGTTGCCTACGCCGGTGTCCACCAGCATTTGCTTGAAGCCACCGCCAGCGCCGACGATCAGCACGATGGCGGCAGTCGGTGCCAGGCTCTGGTCGAGCATCTTCATGATCTGCTGGCGGTTGAAGCCGCGGGCCGAACCGAAGGTGTAGAAGGCCAGTAGCAGGGCGGCGAGCAGGGCGGTGATCGGGTGGCCGATCAGGTCCATCCACTGGCGCACGATGTGCTCGGCAGGCAGCACCACGTCGGCGAACGTTTTCAGCAGCATCAACGCGACCGGCAGCAGTACGGTGATCAGGGTAATGCTGAAACTTGGCAGGTTGCCCTGATCGGACTCCTTGGCGATCTGGTCCATCAGTTCCTGGGACGGGTTGCCCGGGATGTAGCGGGAAATGAAGTTACCGAACAGAGGGCCGGCGATGATCGCGGTGGGCAGTGCGACGATCAGGCCGTAGAAGATGGTCTTGCCAATGTCAGCATGGAAAATGCCGATCGCCAGCAAGGGGCCCGGGTGCGGTGGCACCAGCCCGTGCACCACCGACAGGCCGGCCAGCAGCGGAATGCCGATTTTCACCAACGATACGCCCGAGCGCCGGGCGACGATGAACACCAGTGGAATCAGCAGCACAAAGCCGATTTCGAAGAACAGCGGGATGCCCACCAGGAAGGCGGCGAACATCATCGCCCAATGCACGTTCTTCTTGCCGAAGGCGCGGATGAGGGTTTGCGCGATCTGGTCGGCACCCCCGGAGTCGGCCATCAGCTTGCCGAGCATGGTGCCCAGGGCGAGCACGATACCGACGAAGCCGAGCACGCCGCCAAAACCGTCCTGGAACGATTTCATGACCTTGGCCACCGGCATGCCGGAGGTCAGGCCCAGGAAGCCGGCCGCGAGGGTGAGGGCGACGAAGGGGTGAACCTTGAAGTGGGTGATCAGCAGGATCAGCCCGACGATGGTAACCAGCGCGTCGAGCAGCAGGAAGGTATCAGTAGCCAGTCCGAACATGGTTTGAAGGCCTCGGTCTTATCGTTGTTTTGGGCGTAGCTTTTTGGAGTCTTTGCCGCGTTTACGGGTTGGGGTAGCGCTGTCTTTGGTGAGACGGAAAAGCCGCCGAGGTCAGGCGGTTTGCGCCAGGCCCGGCTCACCGCAGCGCTTTAGCCAGTGGTCCACCGCTTCGGCCAGTGCTTCGATCGGTTGGGTGGCGTCCAGTGCCAGCGTCAGTGGCTCGCCGCGTGGCGATTCCAGGGCCGCGAACTGGCTGTCGATGAGGCTGGCCGGCATGAAGTGCCCTGGGCGAGCCAGCACGCGTTTTTCGGCCTCGGCAGGCGACAGTTCGAGGAACACGAACACCAGCCCGGGCATGGCATCGCGCAGGGTGTCGCGGTAGCGGCGCTTGAGTGCCGAGCAGGTCAGGATCGGGCGTTCACCGGCCTGGGTGGTGGCTTGCAACTCTTCACCAAGGCGGACCAGCCAGCCGGCACGGTCGCTGTCGTCCAGCGGGATGCCAGCGCTCATCTTGCGGATGTTTTCGGCAGGGTGGAAAGCGTCGCCTTCGATCAGGCGGCCGCCGCTTCTGGCAGCGATGGCAGCGCCGATGCAGCTTTTGCCGCAACCGGCCACGCCCATCACCACAATGGCGGACAGGGGAGAATTCATCAGTACCTCCTGCGGGTGAGGTAGCGCTGTCTCGCCGTTGACGAACAGCCATCTCCCCGGTGTTATTGGTCTTGTCCTTACGCAGTATGGACGCCTGGTGGCAAGCGCGTAGTGGCTGCTACCAAAGATTACGTTGCCTGCATCCTGAGACAGCGCTACCTTAGTGGCCGTTCCCTCTCCTTGCAAGTAGTAAAATTACAACATTCATGTCCCGCACCGGCTCCCGAACTACAGGTCGTCCCACCCTGGCTGAAGTTGCCAGGCTTTCCGGGGTTTCCCCGATCACCGCTTCGCGCGCCTTGCGTGGGGTCAGCACCGTTGCGCCTGACCTGGTGGAAAAGGTCATCGCCGCAGCAGCGAACCTTGGCTATGTGGCCAACCCGGCCGCCCGGGCGCTGGCCTCGGCACGCAGCCAGTCAGTGGTGGTGTTGATCCCGTCGTTGTCCAACCAACTGTTCATCGACACCCTGGAGGCCATTCACGAGGTCATGCGCCCTCGTGGGCTAGAGGTGCTGATCGGCAACTATCACTACGACCTTGCCGAAGAAGAGAACCTGATCCGCAATTACCTGGCCTATCAGCCCTGCGGCATTTTGCTGACCGGCTTCGAGCGTAGCGATGCTGCGCGGCAGATGCTGGCTGCCAGCGGCGTGCCGTGTGTGCACATGATGGAACTCAATGGTGAGCCAGGGGCTTTGTCAGTCGGCTTCTCGCAGCATCAGGCCGGGCGTGCTGCTGCACGGCACCTGATCGAGCGCGGGCGCAAGCGCCTTGCATTCATTGCCGCGCAGCTGGACCCGAGGGTGATGCAGCGCGCCGAGGGTTTCCGTCAGGCTTTGGCAGAGGCGGGTTTGCAGGCTGCCGAGCTGGAGGTGTTGGCCCCTGAGCCATCGTCGATTGCCCTGGGCAGTGTGCTGTTCAGCCAGCTGATGCAGCAGGCGCCGGATGTCGACGGTATCTTCTTCTGTAACGACGACCTGGCTCAGGGGGCGGTGCTGCAGGCCTTGCGTCAAGGGGTGGAGGTGCCACGCCAGGTGGCGATGGTCGGTTTCAACGATCTACCGGCCTCGGCGCATATGGTGCCACGGCTGACCTCGATTCGCACACCACGGGCTGCGGTGGGGCGGGGCGCAGCGCAGGCGTTGCTGGCGTTGCTGGATGGCAAGCGGGTGACGAGTGCGCAGCAGGATCTGGGCTTTGAGCTGATGGTGCGCGAGAGCACCTGAGAGTGCCCGCCAAGGCGTTCTCGCGCGAATGCCACAGGAATGATTGGCCCGAAACGAATGTACAGCGGGTTTACCTGCGAAGCGGGCGACGGGGGCATGGCACCGGCTGCGCCGGTGTTCGCGGGTGAACCCGCTCCTACAGGCGCTGTCGATGCCACAACTTGCCAGCGGCGATCTATGCTCAGAAAATCGCGCATAGGGAGCCCCGCGTCATGTTCGATTTCCACCGCAAGTCTGATTTGGCAGAAATCCAGCGCAACCGCCAGGCGTTGGCCAATGCGCAAGCCAAACTGGCCGCTATCGGCCGTTCCATGGCAATGATCGAGTTCGCCCCTGACGGCACTATCCTCGACGCCAACGAGCGCTTCTGCCAGGCCATGGGCTACAGCGCTGACGAGCTGCGAGGCAAGCACCACCGGCTGTTCTGTGAGCCGGACTATGCAAAAAGCGCCGAATACCAGCAGCTGTGGCGCGAGTTGGGGCAGGGCAAGGCAATCAGCGGTACGTTCGAGCGCATCGACAAGGCGGGTCGCGAGGTCTGGCTGGAAGCCAGCTACATGCCCGTGTTGGACGAGCACCGGCAAGTCACCAGCGTAATCAAGGTGGCATCGGACATCACCCAGCGGGTGGTGCTGGAGCACGAGAGCGAAAGCCTGCTCAAGGCCATCAGCCGCTCCATGGCGGTGATCGAGTTCACCCCGCAAGGCCGGGTGATCAAGGCCAACCAGAACTTTCTCGACACCATGGGTTACCGCCTTGATGAAGTGGTTGGCCGCCATCACGGGCTGTTCTGCCTGGCGCATGAACGCGAATCGGCCCAGTACCGGGAGTTCTGGGCTTCGCTGAACCGTGGCGAATACCACTCGCACCGCTTCGAACGCGTCAACAAGCAAGGCCAGACTGTTTTCCTGGAGGCCTCCTACAACCCGATCTTCGACAGCAAGGGCCGCCTGTGCAAAGTGGTCAAGTTTGCCAGCGACATCACCCATCAAGTCTGCACCCAGCAAAGCGCGGCCCATGCCGCCCATGCCAGTTCGGTGCAGACCGATGCCTGCGCGCGCAAGGGTACCGAAGTGGTGCAGCAGACCGTGCAGGTAATCGAGCAGATTTCCCAGGAGCTTAACGACGCAGCGCGCAGCATCGATGCGGTAAACAAGCAGTCGGATGTGATCGGGCAGATTGTGCTGACCATTCGTGGCATCGCCGACCAGACCAACCTGTTGGCCCTTAATGCAGCCATCGAGGCCGCGCGTGCCGGCGAGCACGGGCGAGGCTTTGCCGTGGTGGCCGATGAGGTGCGCAACCTGGCCGCGCGAACCAGCAAGGCCACCCTGGAAATCGTCGATGTGGTGCGGCAGAACCACGACCTGTCGCTATTGGCGGTGGCCAGCATGCAATCGAGCCTCAACCGTACCGGTCACGGCGTGGCATTGGCCAATGAGGCGGGGACAGTGATCATGGAAATTCAGCAAGGTTCACGGCACGTCGTGGACGCCATCAGCCAGATCAGCTCGACGCTGCAATTGCATTGAGCGCCTCGCGCATCTCGTCAAGCAGTGCCTGCAGGCTGACTTGCAGTTGCCCGCGTTGCTCAACGGTTGGCAGCCCTCGTGCGTGGGCGTGCTCGATGGCTTCACAGTCTTTGACCACGGCGCGCACCCTGATCATTTTGGCGCCCCCCTTGATGCGGTGGGCCAAGGCGCGTACGGCTTCATCAGGGGCGTCTGTGGCCAAGGCACGCAGGGCGGCCAGGTCTTCACTGACGCTTATCGACAACTGCTCCAGCAAATGCCGCGTCAACTGCTCGTCGTCCTGGGTCAGGTGGCGCAATTCGGCCAGGTCGAACCCACTATGGGAAGGCTCCGGCGACGGCTGCTGAGGGCGCACCTGGGGCAGATGGGTCTTGAGCGTGCGCAGACCAATCGGCTTGAACAGGCATTCGTCCATGCCGCTGGCCAGGCAGCGAGTACGCTCCTCGGCCTGGGCGTTGGCGGTCACGCCAAGAATACGGCCTGCTGGCAGGCCGCGTTCGCCCTCCAGGCTACGAATGCGTCGGGTGAGTTCATGCCCGTCCATGACCGGCATGCTGCAATCGGTGATCACCAGGTCGAAGCGCGCTTCCTGCCAGTGTGCAAGGGCGATCTCGCCATTCTCCGCCAGTGTCACGTGGTGCCCCAGGGTTTGCAGTTGCCGTTCCAGCAATAGCAGGTTGGCTGGGTAGTCGTCGACCACCAGAATATTGAGCGGGCCGCTGTTGCTTTCATGTGTCGTGAGTTGCGGGTCCGCTTGTGCCGGGGCTTCGCAGGCGGGTAACCGCAGGCTGACTTGTACCCGGGTACCAACGCCCTCGACGCTCTGAAGGCTCAGGGCGCCGCCCATCAGTTCGGCCAGGGTACGGCTGATGACCAACCCCAGGCCTGCCCCTTGACGTGCCCTTGGGCCATCGACCTGAACGAAGGCACTGAACAGCCTGGCCTGGTCGGCGGGGCTGATGCCGATGCCGGTGTCACGCACATTCAGCTCGATAGCCAGAGCGCCGTGGCCGGCAACTTTGGGCAGCAGCAGGCATGCCTGCACTTCACCACGGTCGGTGAACTTGATGGCGTTGCTGATCAGGTTGGACAGAATTTGCTTGAGTCGCAGTGGGTCAGCCAGCACCCATACCGGCTCTGCAGGCAGCTCGCCCTGCAGATGCAACCCTTTGGCCCGGGCATTGCCTTCGAACACCCGCAGCGTGGCGCGCACCAGTTCGACCAGATTGGTAGGCACCGGTTGCAGGCTGATATGGCCGGATTCGATGCGGGAAATGTCGAGAATATCGCCAATCAGCTCAAGCAGGCCAATGGCCGAATCATGGGCGGTCTGCAAGGTCTGGGCGTCGCTGCGGCCGCTGCGGCTATCTTCCAGGGCCAGTTCCAGCAGACCGATCACCGCATTCATCGGGGTACGGATCTCATGGCTCATGGTGGCCAGGAAGGTGCTTTTGGTCTGGCTGGCCTGTTCGGCATCGTCTTTGGCCTGGCGTAACTGTTCCAGCAGCCCACGGCTCAGCGCGAGCTGTGCCTGCAGTGCGTGCTGTGCCTCGGTTCGCTGGTTGATCAGCTTGCGCAGGTAGCTGTTCCAGAACACCACCCCGGCCAGCAGCAGGGCCGACAGCACCAGCACCTGCAAAGCCAGGGTGCGGTAGTCGCGCCATGGGCTGTCGCTCACCAGTGTGCTGGTGCGCCAGCGGTTGATCAACTGGTCCAGTTCTTCAGGTGGAATGCTTAGCAGCGCCTTGTCGAGAATGGCCTGCAGCTGTGGCTGGTCGGCGGCTACGGCAAAGGCGGCAATGGCCGGGGCGTCGTCGAGCACGCTGGCAATGCGCAAACGGTCCTTGAACACATGGCTGATGTAATAGGCCGCATTGATATGGCTGCTCAGGGCCACGTCGGCAACACCGTTGGCCACGGCCTCCATCTGGCCCAGGGGGTTGTCAACTTCGACGATCTCGGCCTGCGGGTATCGCTGTTGCAAAACGGCCTGCTGCGGTGAGCCGCGCACCAAGGCGATGCGCTTGCCATCCAGGGCCTTGGCCTGTGCAGGTGATTCACCGTCGTTGCGGGTGACAAGCACGCGCGGGCTGACCAGATAGGGGCGGGTGTAGCGCAGTTGCTTCAAGCGGTCGGCACCATAGCCCAGCGCCCCGATCATCTGTGCCTCGCCGTGCACCAGGCGGTCGATCATGGCCTGCGATGAAGCACTCTCGACGGGTGTGAACTGCAGCCCAGTGCGCAGCGAGATCTGCTTGAGCAGGTCCAGGGTGATACCGCTAGGGCGGTGCTGAGCATCGTTGAACGTCAAAGGTGCCAGCGAGGTATTGACCAGTACGCTGATAGTGGGGTGGGCGGTGATCCAGGCTTCTTCTTCTTCGCTCAAGGCAGTGAGGTGGCGCTGCAGCAGCAGGCTGGTGTTACCACTGCTCCAGCGGCGCAGAATGTTCAGGCGTTCACTTTCGCTAATGCGTGACAGCGCCTTGTCCACCAGCCGATGCAGGCGCGGGTTGTCGCTGGCTATGGCGAAGGCAAAAGCCTCTGGAGCCAGTTGGGAGAAATGGTCGATTTTCAACGTGCCCTGAAAACTTTTGCCGATCATGTAGTCGGTGCTGATCGCATCGCCCAGATAGGCGTCTGCCTCGCCCAGCACCACAGCAGCGAGCCCGGCCAGGGTTGAGCGGTACAGGCTCAGTTGCGCCTTTGGGTACAGGGTGCGAACGCTGACGGCCGGCAGGTAGTGATCGACCATCGCCAGGCGCAGGCCGGCGAGGTCGGGCGTGCTTTTCAAGCTGTGCCCCTCACGGGTGACGATCACTGGCAGGTCGTCGGCATAGGGGGTGCTCAGGCTAAGCTGGGCGTCTGCCGCTTCGAAGGCGTTGGAGCTACCTAGCAAGTCGATATGGCCATCACGCAGGGCAGTGATGGCCTCGTGACGGCTGTCAAAACGGCGTACTTCAATGGGTATGTCAAGCTGTTCGCCGATGATGCCGGCGTAGTCTGCGCTTAACCCCTCATAGTCATGCTGACTGACATTGATTTCGAACGGGGGGTAGTCGGGGCGCGCGCTACCCAGTATCAGGCGTTGGCGATTTTTCAGCCAGTGGCGATCATCGCCGGATAACGCCAGTGGGGCAGCGGCACTGATTGAGCGCGCCAGCAGATGGCGTGGTTCGCTGCTGGCCTGCAGCACCGTGGAGTTGGCCAGACCGATAGCCAGAAGGACGCTCGCCAGCAACAGTTTCATGGTAGCCGAGCGCTCAATAGACGCTGTTGCGCTTGGCCAGGTCGACCATTTCCACGAGAGACTCAGTCTTGAGCTTTTCCATGATACGGCCCCGGTAGGTGCTGATGGTCTTGGCGCTGAGGTTCATGCACGTGCCGATGTTCTTGTTATTCTCGCCGCGCGCAAGGCGCCGCAGCACTTCCATTTCTCGGTTGGAGAGACTGGCCAGGCGCACTGGCTCGCTCTCCAGCGAGTTGCTGTTGACCGACATTTGCGGAAAGGTCGAATAACCTTTGGTCAGGGCCTTGAGGGCGAACAGCAGGGCCTCGTGGTCCTCTTCCTTGGTGACGAAGGCACCTATCCCGGCATCCAGGCAGCGGCGTACATACAGGTCAGTGGCCTGGCCGGTCAGCACCATGATCTTCGGTACCGGCTCCAGGCTCTGCAATCGCTTGATGACTTCCATGCCGTCAAGGCCAGGCAGGCCGATGTCGAGAATGACTACGTCCGGGCGCAGTTCGCGGGCAACCTGAGCCACTTCACTGCCATTGCCGACCTCGCCGATGACATGGAAGCGCTCGCGCTCGAGCAGTAGGCGCAGGGACAGCCGGACAATGGGGTGGTCGTCGACGATCAGCACGGTTGTCATGAGGAAAACTCCTGTAGGGATGTGGTCCGCTTCCTGGAACACTCAGGAATACGTCTGCAAGTGGGGTTATCGGAAGCGCTGCACGATACGACCATTCCCGAAGTTTGGTAATGCCGAGTATAGAAGTGTTGAAAACCCCAGTGCTTTTTGTTGAAAAGTCCTACAAGAAACAGGAAAGACATCACCCTGAGAAAGCGGTGATGCCGCTTCTTTGCAGTTGTTCAGGCGCAGGCAGCGTGCGGTTTGTGTATACGCAGTGTGGAGGCAGGGTTGTTGGCCAATGCCTGGCCGACTCGCGTCGGGCGGGCTACCAACTGCCCGGTACAATTTGGGCAGCGGCCTTGGAAGCGGGTTTCGGCACAGGCACGGCAGAACGTGCATTCGAAGGAGCAGATCATAACGTCGGGGCTGTCACCCGGCAGGTCGGCATCACAGCACTCGCAGTTGGGGCGTAATTCCAGCATGGGCATGGCTCCTGTTTGCAGGCGGGAACCCGGAGTCTGCTACGCCCGAGGCAAGGCTGGCAATGTTCAGTCGCCAGGGCGGTACAGGTGGGCATGCCCGGCACGGTACAAGGCCGATTCGGCGAACGGTGTATCCCCCAGTACGTGGCCTACCAGGATCAGCGCCGTGCGCCGGAAATCCTTGGTCGCTACGCGTTCGACGATATCACCGAGGTTGCCGCGCACCCAATCCTGGTCTGGCCAGGTGGCCCGATGCACCACCGCAACCGGGCAGTGCGCGCCGTAGTGCGGCATCAACTCATCGACAATGCGCGACAGGTGCTTGACCCCCAGATGAATTGCCAGGGTGCTGCCATGGCGCGCCAGGTCGCCTAATTGCTCACCCGGCGGCATGGGCGAGCTGTCGCCATAGCGGGTGAGGATCACGGTCTGCGCCACTTGAGGCAAGGTCAGCTCGCAGCCGAGCAGGGCGGCGCTCGCTGCCGTGGCGGTAACGCCGGGGATGATCTGGTAATCGATGCCCAGCGCCTGCAGGTGGCGAATCTGTTCACCGATGGCGCCGTACAGGCTGGGGTCGCCGCTGTGCACCCGGGCCACATCCTGACCTTTTTCGTGTGCGCTGCGCATGGCAGTGATGATCTGTTCCAGATGCAGTTCGGCGCTGTTGATCACGGTTTCGGCCTGGTGGCCTTCGAGCACGGCGGCGGGTACCAGTGAACCGGCATAAATGATCACCGGGCACTGACGAATCAGCCGTTGGCCCTTGACCGTGATCAGCTCCGGGTCGCCGGGGCCGGCACCGATAAAGTAGATGGTCATGCAAAGTCCTGGCAAAAAAGAGGGTACGAAACGCTCAGCAGGCCAGGGCGAGCGTCGCCGGGCCCAGTACCTGGCGCGTCAGCAGCAGCCTGGCCGTACCCTGCCGCTGGCTGGCCAAGGCCAGTGCCGCGCTCTCGGCTACGCCCCAACAGCCACTGTGCTGGTGGGCAGCGGCGGAACGGTGGCTGAGCAGTGGTTCATAGGGTTGCAGTTGCGCGCCATGGTACAGCACCAAGGGCAAACCGAGGCGCTCTGCCAATTGCTGCAAGCCGGGCTCGTCGGCCTTCAGGCTGATGCTTGCGATGCCGCGCAGGTCGGCCAGCGCCAGCCCCTGGTTGTCCAGGGCCTGGCGCAGCAAGCGTAGCAAGGCATCTGCCGGGCAACCCCGGCGGCAGCCAAAACCGGCATAGAAGGCAGGCATCAAGCCTGGCTGGAACGGCGGAACAGCCAGGCGCTGAGCAGGCCCAAGGCCAGCCAGAAGGCGGCGTTGGTCAGCCAGGAGGCGACTTTGAACTGGGTTTCCAATGCTTCAGGGGCCAGGCTTTCGTGCACCTCGGGTTGCGGTGCACCGATTACATGGGGAATGACCAGCAGCACGGCGCCCAGCGCCTTCAGCAGCCAGTGGCGGGCGAACACCAGCAAGGCCAGGCCCAGCGCTGTGGTACTGGCTGTACCAACCCACCAGGTTTGGCGTTGCCCCAGGTCGGCGGCCGCAGTCCCCGGCAGTTCTGGTGGCAAGCCCAGGGTGGGAGCCAGGCAGAACACGGCGAAGCCAGCCAACCCCCACAATGCGCCAGTGGTAGCGCGTTTGGGCTCGCGAAGGCTGTACAGGGCGGCGAGGATCAGGGCGAAGCCGACTGCGACCACCAGGTTGCCGCCTGTGGTGGACAGCACGCGCTGCCAGCCGTCTTCCGGCGACCAGGCTTCGGCGCTGTGTTCATGAGCGGCCACTTCGCTACCGTGTTCGTGGTGTGCGGCCGGGGCCGAGGACTCGTAGGTTTCCGCCTCCAGAATCAGCGGGGCAACCCAGAAGCTTTGCAGCAAGGTCAGCAACAGGGCTGCAAGGAGCCCGCTGAAACCCGCAGTACGGGCAATGCGCGTGATCATCAGGCGTACTCAGTGGCAGGGGAAGGCGGCGCTGTGGCGGGTGTCGTGGGCGGCGTTGTGCACAGCCTCGATGTGCGAGAACCCGGCAAAGTACACCAGGCACAAACCCAGCAAGCTGGCACCGACGGCGATGATTACACGCTGGCTGAGGGTAACGGGGGTAGCAAGGCTGTGTTGTTTGGCGCTGGTGACGGGCATGACGCGATCCTCTGCTTTTTGTGGGCAATGGGCGAGCGCGGCAGCCCCGGACGTGGTCGCCCAAGGGAATGCAACAGCGCCCGCCCACCGCGGGGTGTTCATGAACGCCAGGCCGGTCTCCGGGCTTGCGAGGAAGAGCTGGGCTCCTGGAACGCGTCACCTTCCCATGCCGCACTACAAGGCACAGTGGTACAGACGCTTCACTCGCTTACCGTTGCGGGGGCAGCACCGGCATTGTCCAGCCCTGCTGAAGGGCCTGGGACGCACCGGTTTCCCGTTTCACCCCATGAGGGGCACCTGAACGTGAGGCATAAGGAGAGCATGGGGCGGGCTTGGCGTCAATGTCATACAGCGCGCGAGGCTGCCGAGCAGCAGGTAGGACAGGCTCAGGCCTGCCGTGTTCTTCCAGCAGGCAGAAGTGCGGAAACCGGGCGATCACCCGCGGGCGAATGCCGCCAGCTTGTCGCCATCCAGGCGGTAGCGCACCCACTCATCCTGCGCCTCGGCCCCCAGCTTCTGGTAGAAGCCGATCGCTGGCTCGTTCCAGTCCAGCACGCTCCATTCCAGGCGCCCGCAGTTGTTCGCCAGCGCTTCGCGGGCAATGTGCTGCAACAACTGCCGGCCGGCGCCATCGCCGCGTTGCTCGGGGGTTACGTACAGGTCTTCCAGATAGATGCCATTGCGCCCGAGCCAGGTCGAGTAGCTGTAGAAGTACACGGCAAAGCCAATTGCACGGCCATCACGCTCGCACATCAGGGTGTGCACAGTGCTGCCTTCGTCGAACAGGCTGTGCTCGATATCGGCAAGGGTGGCGACTACCTCGTGGCGCGCGCGTTCGTACTCGGCCAGTTCGGTGATGAAGGTGAGGATCTGCTCGGCATCGGTACGAACGGCAGGGCGAATGGTAAGGCTCATGGTGACGGCTTCCTTGATCCGGATTGTCGGTACAGTGATGTGTATCTGCGTAATTTAATCGAACTGTACCGGTTGCTGGGAGTGGCGCTCCGTTAGTGTGACAGCACCCATAAAGAAAGTGGAATGCCCGCCATGCTTGCCTCTGCCGACCTGCTGACCGCCTTCGTGCTGTTTGCCTTCGTGTCTTCCATCACCCCGGGTCCCAACAACACCATGTTGCTGGCCTCGGGGGTGAACTTCGGCGTGCGCCGCTCGGTCCCTCATGCCTTGGGTATCAGTTTTGGTTTCATGATGATGGTGCTGGCCGTCGGCCTGGGGCTGGGTGAAGTATTCAAGGCCTGGCCACCCCTGTACACGGTGCTGCGCTACGCTGGCGCCGCCTATCTGCTGTACCTGGCCTGGAAGATCGCCACTTCCGGGCCGGTCGGCACGGCCGCGTCCAGTGCCCGCAAACCGCTGGGCTTCTGGGGGGCGGCGGCGTTCCAGTGGGTCAACCCCAAGGCTTGGGTGATGGCGGTAGGGGCGATTACCACCTACACGCCAGCGCAAGGCTATGTAACCAACGTGATCGTCATTGCGGCCTTGTTCGCGTTGGTCAACTTGCCCAGCGTGGGGGTATGGGTGATGTTCGGCAGCGCCCTGCGCAACCTGTTGCAAAACTCGCGCTGGCTGATGCTG
This sequence comes from Pseudomonas sp. CIP-10, assembly GCF_020911845.1. Taxonomy (NCBI): domain Bacteria; kingdom Pseudomonadati; phylum Pseudomonadota; class Gammaproteobacteria; order Pseudomonadales; family Pseudomonadaceae; genus Pseudomonas; species Pseudomonas sp. CIP-10. The sequence continues at coordinate 2,813,350 of NZ_CP087160.1, forward strand.
TTCAATGTCGTGATGGCCCTGTTGCTGGTGATTTCACTGTACCCGCTGCTGTTTGTAGAATCAGCGTTTTCCTGACCCCGAGAGTACAGTAAGCCGATGCAGTTGATTCCCTGGTCCCACGAATGCGCCGAAGGTTTCACCCTGCGTGGCTGGCGAACCCCGGCCAGTGGCAAACCGCTGCTGCACTTCCTGCATGGCAACGGCTTCTGTTGTCTGGCTTACCAACCGTTGCTGATGCGCCTGGGCGAGCATTTCGACCTGTGGCTTTGCGACGTTCAGGGCCATGGGGACAGTGACCATGGTGGGGTGTTTCGCGGCTGGAACCGCACCGCTGCCTTGGCGGTGGAGGCCTTTCAGGGCGGACGTGGCGAGTATGGCGACGTCCAGCGGTTTGCCGTAGGGCACAGCTTTGGTGGCGTGCTTACGGGGCTGATCCTGGGCAGTGAGCCGCAACTGTTCGCACGTGCCGTGCTGCTTGACCCGGTACTGTTCAGCCGACGCATGATCGGTGTGATGGGGGCGGCAGCCCTGGTCGGCCTGCATCAGCGTCACGCCCTGGCCCGTAAGGCCGCCAGCCGCCGCAGCCATTGGCCCGATCGCGAGTCGGCGTTGGCCTCGCTGGAAGGGCGCGGTATCTTCAAAGGCTGGACCCATGCGGCACTGCAGGCCTATGTCGAGCATGCCATCGGTGAGTGTGGCGAGGCCGTGGTGCTCAAGTGCCGGCCCAGTCGTGAAGTGGAGATCTTCAGCTCATTCCCTAAACGCATGTGGGCCAGTCTGGCCGCAATCAGGACGCCGACACGGGTGTTGTATGGCGAAGACACCTATCCCTTTGTGCCACGTTCGGTCAATCGCCTGGCGCTGCTAAACCGCAATGTGACCGCACGGCAAGTTCCCGGTGGGCATTGTTTCATGCAGGAAGACCCGGCCATGGCGGCCGAGCAAGTGCTCGGTTTTTTGCAGGGTTGACTGTTCTGCAGATGGGACGATGCATGCCATTTCAGCCGTCTACCGCTTGATTGGCATCATTGATAAGGTTACCTCAACCAAGAGAGGAGCCTTCTCATGAAAACGATTCTGGGTATTCACCGCAGCCCTCACGCACATTGGGTGGGTGATGGTTTCCCGGTGCGCAGCCTGTTCACCTACGACAACCTGGCCAGCCGGATCAGCCCGTTCCTGCTGCTGGACTACGCCGGTCCGCATGATTTCACCCCGACCCAAGCACGACGCGGCGTAGGCCAGCATCCGCATCGCGGCTTCGAGACTGTGACCATCGTCTACCAAGGTGAACTGGAGCACCGTGATTCCACCGGTGCTGGAGGCTTGATCGGTCCAGGTGACGTGCAGTGGATGACGGCGGCCAACGGCATCATTCATGAAGAGTTTCATTCCCCGGACTTTGCACGCAGTGGCGGCACGCTGGAAATGGTCCAACTGTGGGTGAACCTGCCGGCGCGGGACAAGCGTGCAGCGGCCGGCTACCAGACGCTGCTGGCCGGCGACATTCCGGTGGTAGCGCTTGACGGTGATGCCGGGCGCGTGCGAGTGATTGCCGGTGACTACCATGGCCACCACGGGCCGGCCAGAACCTTCACCGCGATGGACGTGTGGGATTTGCGGCTCAACGCCGGCGCGGCCTTGCAGTTGCCGGTTGCTGCCGGTCGCAATGCGGCGCTGGTGGTGTTGCGTGGTAACGTTCGAATCAATAGCGAGCGCGAAGCAGGCCCGTCGAGCCTGGTGCTGCTCGACCGGGAGGGTGTAGACGTAGCTGTCGAGGCGCTGGACGGCGCAAGTGTGCTGCTGCTCAGCGGTGAGCCAATCGATGAGCCGATCGTCGGCTACGGCCCGTTCGTGATGAACAGCCAGGCGGAGATTGCCGAGTCGTTCGATGATTTCCATGCCGGGCGGTTTGGGCAGATGCAGGATGAGAGGGGAGGTGCCGCGCACTGATCCTGTTGATTGGGTGGCCTGTCCTGGCCCTGTCGCTGGCAGGCCATCTTCCCACGGCTACCCGGCTGGACATTGGTCAGCGCGTTGCTGACCAAGACCACTCGTCGTCAAGTCTGCTAATGCAGTCGAACACTCGGCCCTCGCGGAGAATCTTCCACTAAGGTGCTAAAGGATCCCCCGCAAGCTCATTGCCCGGGCGCATGGACAGCTGGCCGAGCATGCGCAATATCAATTGGCGCCCCGCCCGACAAAGGCGTACTCCCAAACAACAGGCCATCCCACAGAGAGGGTCGTACCATGTCGTTGATAGGCGTTTCGATACTAGAGATGCGGCAACTGATCGAGCAGGCCTGCTTGCCAGACCGCTGTGAAGTCAGCTGCCCGGACGGCGCCAACCTGACCATCCGCCTGGGCCAGGGCCAGGATCTCGATCAGGGCGTGACCCTCAGCGGGGTCGCGCTGCAAAACCTCAACAGTTGCCGTGACCTTGTCAACCTGGTGGAGCAGCTGCATGCGCTGCGTGACAACCACCCGGCGCCACTCAAGGCGATTGCCTGAGCGCGCCTGTCGTGCCCCGGTCAGCCAAGGCTGGCCGGGCTGCTGAAAGCAACGCGCTGGCATGCGCCCAGGCAGCCACAACCCCCGTTGATCGGCTTATTGCAGTTCCAGCAGCAGGTTCAATCCACCGTCGCCGCACTTTCCCTTCTCGCGAACCACGCCGTGGTAACTCCGCCCATCCCAGACGAAGGCCACACTGTGAGCTCGGTCGATCTTGTCAGGCAGTGGGGGGCACACGTGCAGGCGCAGCCCTGGGCGACCCTGCAGGTTGAGGGCGGCGAGCTGGCATTGGCATTCCACGCGTTGCGCCACCGGGCCGAACAGGGTGTCGCGTACGTAATCGAGCTGCAGCGAAGCATTGGGTGCGCGGCCAGGCATCTTCATCGGTACATGGCTCCGTTGCAACGGCTCGAAGAACCAGGCGGGTTGGGCATGGCAGGCTCCAGACAAAAGAAAGGCGGCTTATCATTCGAAGCTTGCCTGGCCAAGATGTTCAATGTGTTTCATGTGCGTTCATCTTGTTTTGCGCGGGGTGGCAGATGACGGCCCCTGTTCAGGCACCCGCCTTGCGCAAGGTCAGGTTGATCCGCCGTTCGCCCAGGCGCGGATGCACACCGGGTTTGATCGGTAGCACGCCGTGGAAGCGCAAGCGGTCTTCGCCGCCCCAAACCAGCACATCGCCGTGGCTCAGCGCAATGCGCTGAGCCTTGTCGGCACGCTGCAGGCCGCCGAACAGGAACACCGCCGGTAAGCCCAACGACACCGACACGATCGGTTGGCCGAAATCCTGCTCGTCGCGGTCCTGGTGCAGACTCAGGCGTGTGCCTGGCAGGTAATGGTTGACCAGGCAGGCATCCGGCACAAAACCGTCAAACCCGGCCATGGCTGCCGCGCGGGAGGCCAAGGCGAGCAGAACCGGGGGCAGGGCGGGCCAGGGCTGGCCACTGAGTGGGTCGCTGGGGCTGTACCGGTAGCCATGTTGATCACTCACCCACCCCAGCGTACCGCAGTTGGTCAGGCCCACTGCCATGCGCAGGCCTCCTGGGGTGTACATGTGCCGGAACGGCGCAGCACGCAGCACCGGACGCAGGGCATCGAGCAGCGCCTCGGTTTCGGCCAGGGCGAAGCCGGGCAGCAGCACAGTGTGGCTGGCCAGGCGTTGCGGCTGGGCGCCGAACAGGTCGAGGTCGGACTGGATCATGCGGCTGCACATTTTCGAGCGGTTTGCCATTGTACCCGACCGATACACGTCAAGGGATCGCACACGCCGATCGGATCGAACGATTGCAGAGGGCGGGATAACAGAAAAAGGAACCGCGGCACCAGGGAGAGGAGCACCGCGGTTCAAGGGGGAGCGGTTTACTGCTGGGTCACAGTGGCCAGGTTCGCGCTGCCCAGCTGGGTGATGGTGGCGGATTGGGCGACACCACTTTGGTCGACGAACGCCTTGTTGCTTTGGCCTCCCTGGGTCACGTAGGCGACGTTGATGCTGTCAGTCTGTTTGATGGTGGCTTCGTTTCCGCTTCCGTAGAGTTGGTTGGTGTAGCTCTGGTTGCTATAGCCGGACTGGTCGAGCGTGATGGTGTTGCCGGTGCCCTGGCTGCTGCCGTAGGCATAGTTGTCGGTCCCACGCTGGTCGGCGATCAGAATGTTGTCAGTGCCGTTCTGTTCGAAGTACAGCTCGTTGCTGACGTCATCCTGCTTGGTCGACATCTGGTTGCCTTTACCCGTCTGGGTCAGCGTGGCCTGCTGGTCAGCGCCCTTCTGGGTCAGATTGACACCGTTGCCATTGCCCGTCTGGTTGATGGTGGCGTTCTGGTTGGTGCCGAACTGGCCACCCATCTTGGCGCCTTTCCAGTTACTGGCGGTGATGCTGTTGCCATTGCCTTGGGTGTTGATGGTCAGGTTGAGGTTCTCACCATTCTGATAGGTGAAATGCAGGTTGTTGTTGCCGGTTTGGGTAATCGTGGTGGTCGAGTTGTTGGTCTCGAACTGGTCCGACCAACTGGCGTTGGCATTGCCTTGCTGCGACAGGCTGACCTTGTTGCTGACGCCGAAGCTCTGGTCGATATAGCCTTCGTTCGACTGGCCGGTCTGGACTACGGAGGCCTGGCTACCGATCTGTGTGTCCTGCCACACTTCCACGGAGTTGCCGCCCCCGTACTGGCCAATGGCAATGGTGCCACCGGTGCCTTCGCGCTGGTCGCCATAGGCCCAGTTGTCGTGGCCATCCTGATAGACCTGGATATCGCCATCGATATGGTTCAGGTGCTCGGCGGCGGCGTAGTTGTCCTGGCCGGTCTGGTTGACGGTGCTGCGGTTGTTGCTGCCACCGAAGGTCTGCTCGATGAACGCTTCGTTGCGCTGGCCGGATTGCCAGCTGGTGGCTTTGCTGCCTTCCTGGCTGTCCTGCCACACGGTGGATTTATTGCCGACGCCTTGTTGGGTTTGCAGCGATTCGTTGTTTGACCCTATCGACTGGCTGGCGAAGGCATCGTTGTAGCTGCCTCCGGCGTGCTGGGTGATCTGGCTGCCGTTCTCGAACAGTTGCTCAGCGTAGCCGGCGTTGTACTGGCCGGTGGCGCTCTGCTGAATATCGCTGGTGCTTTCGGTCTGCACGGCGAGGTGGTTGTGGCCCTTGCCAGTCTGGTTCTGGGTGGCCGAGGCGAAGGATGCCTGGGTCTGAGAGACTTCGGCGATGTTTTCCTTGCCGTCCTGGGTCTGGGACGAGGTGCTGTCAGCAGCCATGGCCTGACCTGCGAGGGCCAGGACGATAGCGGCACTTAACGGAGCGAGCTTGTACATGGTGGTGCCTCCAGGTCTATCGGTATTGGGTGATCTGAACATGCTGGCCATTGCCAGCCTGGGTCACGGAGCTGTTGAGCCCCGAGCCGGACTGCACGATGCTGGCGCTGTTGTCGTTGCCGATCTGCTCGATGGCAGCGTTGTTGCTGCTGCCACTCTGGCGAATCGACGCGCTGTTGCCATTTCCCTGTTGGCGGATGATGGCCATCAGGTCACTGCCTTCCTGCAAGATGTACGCTTCCTGGGCACCGCCGGACTGGACGATACGGCCCAGCAGGGCCTGACCGTTCTGGTCGAGGGCGGCGCGGTTGCCTGACCCTTGCTGCTCGATCACCGCAGCCTGGCCGGCACCGGCCGGCAGCAGGCGGATGATCACGGGTTCACCGAGGTCGTTGCCGGGTGCGAGGTCGGCATTGTCCATCAGGTCCTCTGCCCAGCAGGCCTGGCCCGCCAGGGCCAGGCAGAGCAACAGGGGGTACAGCCGTTTCATCGAAGCCTCCGGCTTTTACTGCACGACTACGTTGACGGTGCGCGTGGTGCCTTGGCTGGTTGTGATCGTCGCCGTCGGTGCCGCAGTCGGGATGATCGTGGTGCTATTGCTCACCGCCAGGCGCCAGCGGCCGGTCAGCGCTACCGTGGCCGTACCCAAGGTCTGGACGCCGGTAGTCGTGGTTACCCGCACGGTTACGGTATTGCCGGTGGTCACCGACGAGGTGCCACTGATGTCCCAGTTGTAACGGTTGTTGGAGCGCGCCGTGACCGTGGCTGCCGTGACGGCGAAGGTTTCAGCGGCAGGCCGAGGCGACACGTTGACGGTGACCGTACCTGGGGTGGACAGCCCCCCCAGCGAGTCACGTGCCTGGTAGGTGAAGGTGGTGGTGAAGGCTGTGGTTACAGTGGCCGGTGGGGTATAGGTGACGGTTGTGCCGTCGGTGCTGACCGTGCCGCGGCCGGCGGCCGGCTGGGTGATGTTGGTCACGCTCAGCGGTACGTTGCCTTCTGGATCGGTGTCGTTGGCCAGTACGTTGATGGTCAATGGCACGCCCAAGGTGGCGACGGTTTCCGGGTTGGCAGTCGGTGCCTGGTTAGGTGCGACGTTGATCGTGACCGTGGCCGGTTCCGATTTCAGCCCCTTGGCATCCACCGCCCGGTAGCTGAAGTTGGCTACCAGCGGTTGTGTGGCCCCGGTCGGCGGCGTGTAGGTAACCGAGGTGGTGCCATTCATCACGACGCCGCCAAGGCCGGTCCCGGGTTGGGTCAGGTCGCTGATGGTCAGCGGCACGTTGCCATCCGGGTCGCTGTCGTTCAGCAGCAGGTTGAGTGTGATCGGTACACCGACACTGGTGCTGCCGACATCGGCCTGGGCGAGCGGTGGCTGGTTGGCGGCCTCGACCGGGGCGTTGCCGACCACGATCACTGGCTCTACATCACTACCGCCGCGGGCAGACTTGACCGTAACGGTGGCGGGCGGTTGCGCCAAGTCGTTGACCGTGATGCTTTGCAGTGTGCCCGATTTCGACAGGCGGCCGTAGCCTTGGGCGAGCAGGTCGGGGACCGCTACTTCGTCGCTGGAACTGGCCTCGATCAACAGACGTTTGTTGGCCCAGTCGTAGCGTGCGGTGCTGACTTTGACCACGTCGCTGAGCTTGCTCGAGAGCGCAGTCGGCTGGGTGCCGCCGACTGCGTTGCTGGCGGTGACAACCACCACCTCTGGCGGCACCGACTGGTTGAACTGCTGGCTGAAGAACAAACCGTTGTTGTCCGAAGTCAGGGTGAACTGACAAGGCGAAGGCGGCGTGCCGATCAGTGCCAGGCCATTGCGCATACACAGGCTGGCCTCACTCGGGGCCTTGGCGAACACCTCCACGCGGGTACCGCTGCCGTTGCGCGAGTAGGTGGCGCGCTCCAGCGTGACCGGGGTTTGTGCTCGCGGGTCCAGCACCTTGCCAGACACTGTGAACGTGTTGGTCTGAATGGCGCCCGCGGGCCCTTCGATGCGCACGAAGTTGGTATTGAAGGGGCTACCGGTTACCGCTTCGGTGATATTGGGGTCGCCGATGTAGGTTTCGGTGGTGCCAGTGTCAGGATTGACCTCTGTATACGGCCCGCCAACCCCCTTCAGCCAAGGGCCGATCGCCCCCCCCAGCGCCCCCCGGAAGTTGCCGGGAGCGCCAATGCCTATGTCCCGGGTGATATTGATCGCGCGACGACCTGCCGTGGTGACGTTGACCGTCTCCACCCCGTAAGGGTGCGTGATGGTGTAGGTACCGGTGCGTGGGACCGAAGCGCGGATACGGATGCGGGCGAAGCTTTGCTGATCACCGTCTACCGGGTTTTCAGCCGCGAAGGCTGCCTCTATACCGGCAACGTAGACCTCCAGTTCATAACCGCTGTTACCTACTTGTGGTATCGAGGTTTCGGCCAGGAACCAGAACATCTCGGGTGGCCAGTTATCTGGAAATACCAGCGGCAGGGCATCGTCATAGATCCCGGGCTCGGGCAACAAGGTGCACATGTAGGCGGGCGCCCCTGGTGCGCCTGGCGCACGGGTGCTGGTGGCACGCGACTGGCACAGCTCCAGGGACTGGTCGAGGCTGTCCTTGTACCACATCGGATAGCCACCCGTGGCGAAGGTGTAGGGCCCCGGGTCGACATCAGAAAGCGCGGCGAACGCGGCGCTGGTAACGGTAAGAGAGAAACCGGCGGCCAACAGCGCACGGCGCGACCAAGTGTTCATGCTGCCTCCTTGAAGGCTGAGCCTTTGTCTGTTCATGGCACCAGCACCACGTCTTCGGTGTCGCTACCACCGTTGGCGCTGGTGACCTGCACCTTGGCCGGCGGAATGGGCGAGAGGGTCATGCTCAACGTCTTCACGGCGCCGGTACCGCCCAGGTTGCCGATCAGCGTGCCGTTGCCGGTATGTGCGGTAAGTACTGGAGGTGTTGTTTCGTCACTGGTGCTGGCCACCAGGGTCAGCTCGCCGGTGGACAGGCGGTACTGGGCCTGCGTGATGGTGACCAGGTCGGTCAGGGGAACGTTGCTGGTGGTCAGGCTGCTGGTCGGGATTGCCACGCTGTTGTCAGCGGACAGTGTCACGAGGGTTCCGGCCGCCGGGTTGAGGGCTGACTGGGCGTACCAGGCGCCGGTGCCGTTGGCCTCGGTGAGGCTCAGGTTGGGGGTCTGACTGGTCAGGGTGACGCTTGCCGGTGGCGGCGGGGCCAACACGAAGATGTCTTGCTGGGCGATGAGGTCGCCGTTCTCGGTATGGCGTGAGTAAGTGCTGCGTTGTGGCATCAGCGGGGTTGGCAAGGCCACTTCGGAAAGCTTGCCCGAGACAGCGAACAGCTCGGTGCGCAGGTCGATGCCACCAGGGCCCTCAATGCGTACGTAGTTGGTGTTGAATGGGCTGCCGGTGACCCGCTCTTCCAGGTTCGGGTCGCCGATGAAGCGCTCGTTGCCTTCGGTGTAGGGGCCGTTGACACTGCGCAGAAACGGCCCGACATCACCCTTGAGTGCGCCGGTGAAGTCGCCTGCCCCGGCGATGCCGATGTCACGGGTCATGTTGATCGCCCGGCGCCCTGCAACGGGCACATCGAACACTTCAACGCCATAGGGGTGGGTGACCACGTAGGTGCCCGCGGTGGGTACGTCGACCCGGATACGGACCCGGGCGAAGCTGACCTGGTCACCCTCGACAGGTTCTTCGGCAGCGAATGCCGCTTCGATCGCCGTGCCATAGCTGAGGTCGATGCCACGGGCGGTGTCGACGATTGCAGCGTCGGCAGTGAACCAGAACGCTTCGTCAGGGAAGTTGGTGGGGAAGACGATGGGTTGGGTATCGTCGAACACACCAGGCGTGGGCAGCAGCGTGCACATGTATGAGGGTGCACCAGGTGCGCCGGCGACCCGGGAGCTGACGGCCTTGGTCAGGCACAGGTCGAGGGTACGACCGTGGCTGTCCTGGTACCAGGCGGGGAAGCCGCCATTGGCAGGGACGTAAGCGCCTGGATCGACAGCGTTCAAGGCGGCCTGCGCGGGAAGCTGGAGCATGCCGGCGAAAATCGCCACTGCCAGCGGGTGGGGTATCGGTCGGTGCATGAGTCAATTCCTCCTGCAAACGGGCCCATGGACTTGGGGCGTCTGGGAGGAGATCGGCAAGAGCTGTGCCAAACCCTGAAAAATGCGTTGCAGGCCTTGTGGGGCAGGGGATTCAGATTTTCAGTAGGGCTTTATGCCAGCCGCTGGCGGTGGGCAGCGTTCCCCCAAGGTTGGGGATTGGGGGCCGGTAATTCAAACCCAGTTTTAGAAGCCAATGCGGTTTTTGCTACAGTGCTACCGCGGTCCCTTTCCCCGAGCCGAGCCAAGCGATGCAACCCCTCGACCACCTTTCCCTGAACCTGTTCATCGTCGTCTGCGAAGAAGGCACCATCGCCCGCGCTGGCGAGCGCGCGTTCATGGCGCCGTCCGCCGTCAGCAAACGTATTTCAGACATCGAGGCGCGCTTTGGCACCGCCTTGCTCAAACGTAGCAAGCGCGGCGTGGAGCCCACCCCGGCGGGGCTTGCACTGCTGCGCCATGCCAGGGAAATGACCCGCGCCATGGAACGCCTGGACAGCGAGCTGAGCGAATACGCCCTCGGCGCGCGTGGTCATGTGCGGGTGTTGGCCAATGTATCGTCGATCATGGAGTTTTTGCCTGAAGAACTGTCAGCGTTCATGCTGGAATACCCACTCATCCAGGCCGATATCGAAGAGCGCTTCAGCGCCGATGTCGTTCGTGGTGTGGCCGAGGGCACTGCAGACCTCGGCATCTGCCGCAAATCCATGGCGGTGGGTGACCTGGATTTCGTACCGTATCGGCAAGATCACCTGGCCGTGGTCGTTGCTGCTGACCACCCGTTGGCCGGCCGCAGCCAGATTGCCTTCGAGGAAACCCTGGGTTACGACCACCTGGGGCTCTCGGCCTTTGCCACATTGAACGCTTTCATGCGTAAAAGCGCCGAACAGTCAGGCAAGGCGCTGCATTTTCGTTCGTACGTGTCGTCGTTCGACGCGGCATACCGTCTGGTGCAGTTCGGCCTTGGCCTGGCGGTGTTTCCGCAAGAGGCCGTGTCCCGCTATGCGGCGTTGTTCGACCTGCGGGTCATTGCGCTGACTGACGACTGGGCGCTTGGCGAATTCGTCATCTGCATGCGCGACCGGCACACGCTCTCGCTGTCGGCTCGGCGCCTGCTTGACCACCTGTTGCTGCGTGCACCGGCCTGGCAGGTCGCGGGCTGATCCATCGTGGCTGACGATGGATCAGCCCGCGAAACACGTCTTTTCTGCCCGTCATCCAGCTCTTAGTCTGGCGCAACGCTTCAGACAGAGAGACCGCGATGACAACAATAACAATCAATGAAGTCGGCCTGCGCGATGGCTTGCAGAGCCTGCAAGTGATCATGCCGACAGCAGCCAAACGCCGCTGGATCGACGCCGCTTACGGCGCCGGCGTGCGCCATATGGAAGTCGCGTCGTTCGTGTCGGCACGCTTGCTGCCGCAGATGGCCGATGCCCGCGAAGTGGTGGCCCACGCCCTCACGTACCCGGACCTGCAAGTAACCGTGCTGGCTCCAAACCTTCGTGGCGCAAGGGACGCACTTGAATCGGGTGCACACCGCATCGTCGCCCCGGTATCGGTGAGCACGGCGCACAGCCTGGCCAACGTGCGCCGCACGCCAGTGGAGATGGTCGAGGAACTGGGGCGCATGTGCCAGCTGCGTACTGAAATGGGCCTGCATGGGGTGCAAGTCGTGGCCGGCATGTCGGTGGCCTTTGGCTGCACCCGTCAGGGCGAGGTGCCGCTGGCTGACCTGTGTGCGTTGACCCGCCAGGTGATCGAAGCCGGTTGCGACCTGGTCTCCCTGGGGGACACCACTGGCTATGCCAATCCGGGCCAGGTGGCAACGGTGCTTCAGGCCGTACGGGAGATTGCAGGCGACCGTCTCAAGGCCGCGCACTTCCATGACACCCGGGGCCTGGCCTTGGCCAACAGCCTGGTGGCGGTGCAGCAGGGCATTGGGGAACTGGATGCCTCCCTGGCGGGCCTGGGAGGATGCCCGTTCGCCCCTGGCGCGTCTGGAAATACCGTGACCGAAGACCTGGTGTTCATGCTGCAAAGCATGGGTTACGACACCGGCATCGACTTGCCTGCACTGATCGAAACCCGGCAGGTACTAAGCGAAGCGCTACCGGGCGAGCCACTTTACGGCTTCATCGCCCGGGCCGGATTGCCGCTCAACTTCGCCAACACACACCGCCACGCCTGAACTGCCCGTAAGAGGAGCATCACAATGTCCAGACTTCCCTTGGACGGCATCCGTGTCGTTGAGATTTCGCATATGGTCATGGGCCCGACGTGCGGCATGATCCTCGGCGACCTTGGCGCCGAGGTCATCAAGATCGAGCCGGTACGCGGCGACGGCACACGCCGTTTGCTGGGCGCAGGGGCGGGCTTTTTCCGCACCTTCAACCGCAACAAACAATGCATCGCTGTCGATGTTGAAACGCCCGAGGGCCGTGAGGCCGTGCTGCAACTGATCGACACCGCCGATGTCTTCATCGAGAACTTCAAGCCCGGGCGTATGCAGAAGCTGGGTCTGGGCTACGACGCACTGTGCCAGCGCAATCCAGGGCTGATCTACGCCTCGCACAAGGGGTTCCTCAGCGGGCCATACGATAACCGTCTGGCGCTGGATGAAGTGGTACAGATGATGGCCGGTCTGGCCTACATGACAGGGCCGGTAGGGCGCCCGCTGCGCGCAGGCAGCTCGGTGAACGACATCATGGGTGGCATGTTCGGCGCCATTGGCGTGCTGGCTGCACTCAACGAGCGCCACAGCACCGGCAGGGGCCGTGAGGTGCAAAGTGCCCTGTACGAGAATTGCGTGCTGCTGGCTGCCCAGCATATGCAGCAGTACGTGGTCACCGGTGAAGCCGCAGCGCCGATGCCGAACCGCATCAGTGCCTGGGCCATCTATGACGTGTTCACTTTTGCCGGTGGCGAGCAGATGTTTGTCGCCGCCACAGGGGAAGGCCAGTGGCACGCGTTATGCCGGGTACTGGGGCAGACCGCTTTGCTTGATGACCCAACCCTTGGTAGCAATAACGACCGCGTGTTGCAGCGGCCACGGCTGCTGGCGCACCTGGCCGAGGTGTTTGCGCCGCTGGACGCCGGGCAGTTGGCGGTGCAGCTGGAAGCCAACGGCATTCCTTTCGCGCCGATCCGCCGCCCTGAAGAGTTGTTCGAGGACCCCCACCTGCTACAGAGCGGCGGCATGGCCGAGCTGCAACTGGAAGACGGCAGCCACACACCGATGCCGTTATTGCCGCTGTCACTGGACGGCCAGCGCCTGCAGCCACGGCGGGCGATCGCGCGGATTGGTGAGCACACCCGTCAAGTGATGCGTGAACTGGGTTACAGCGACGCGCACATTGCCCAGCTGTGTGCGGCGGGCGTGCTGAAAACAGACGACGCGGCGTGAGGAGGGCTTGAGATGGCGATCTACCAATATGACAAACTTGCACCCAACCTGCACCCGGAAACGTTCATCGCCGAGGATGCCAGCGTCATCGGCGACGTTACCCTGGAACAAGGCGTCAGTGTATGGCCGCAGGCCGTGCTACGGGGCGACAACGAAGCGATCCATATCGGCCAGCACAGCAACGTGCAGGAGGGTGCTGTCTTGCATGCCGACCCCGGCTTTGCGTTGACAGTGGGGCAAGGTGTCACCATCGGCCACCAGGCCATGCTGCACGGCTGCACCATCGGCGATGGCGCGCTGATCGGCATTCAGGCGGTGGTGCTCAATGGCGCGGTCATCGGCAACAACTGCCTGGTGGGTGCCGGCGCCATCGTCACCGAAGGCAAGGTGTTTCCCGACAACTCGTTGATCCTGGGCGCACCTGCCAAGGTAGTGCGCGAGCTCACTGTCGATGCCATCGCCAGTATGCAGCGCAATGCGACCGAGTACGTCGCAAAAGGCCAGAGCTTCAAGGAAAAGCTGATCCGTATTCGCTAAAAAAACCTGCTGGTGGCGCCCTTCGAGACGTCGCTGCTCTCCAATAATTACAAGAATGGAGATTCACCATGGTTGCTTTGACCGGCGAACTGGCGCGTGAGCGCAACGACAGTCACATCAATGAGCTGCTGCTATACCGCCGTGTGGCCTGGCGCATCATGCCGCTGGCTATCATCTGCTTCCTGTTCTCCTACTTCGACCGCATCAACATCAGTTTTGCGAAGACACAAATGCAGCAGGAACTGGGCCTCAGCGATGCTGCCTACGGCCTGGCCGCGAGCATGTTCTTCGTCGGCTACGTGCTGTTCGAAGTGCCCAGCAGTCTCGGCCTGAAACGCTACGGGGCTCCGGCCTGGATCTGCCGGATCATGGTGTCCTGGGGCCTGGCGACGGCTGCGCTGGTATTTGCCTATACCCAGTACACGCTGTACTTCCTGCGCTTTCTGATCGGCGTCATGGAGGCCGGTTTCGGCCCGGCGATCCTGTTTTACCTGGCATGCTGGTTCCCCCGCAAGCACCTGGCGAAGATGAATGGCCTGTGGTTCCTGGCGGTGCCGCTGGCCGGAGCGGTGGGTGGCCCGGCTGCCGGCTTTTTGCTGGGGACAATGGACGGCGTGTTGGGCCTCGCTGGCTGGCACTGGTTGTTCCTGATGTCCGGGCTGCCGTGTGTGCTGCTGGGCCTGCTGGTGCTGTGGAAGCTGGACCGCGATATCGAGGCGGCGAAATGGTTGAGCCGCGAGGAGAAGGACCTGCTGGCGGAGAACCTTGCCCAGGACAAACGCACTGCAAAACCGATACTCGGCTCGATCTGGCGGGTGTTGCTGACCCGTGAAGTGGCGATCATGGCGTTTATCTACTACGTGGTCAAAACCGCGTCCTACGGGCTTAATTTCTGGATGCCGCACCTGATCAAGTCCTCGGGGGTGGAAGACATGCTCTGGGTTGGCGTGCTGTCGGCATTGCCCTATGCGGTAGCGTGCATCGGCATGGTGTTGCTGACTCGTCACTCCGACCGCACCGGCGAGCGCAAGCGCTATCTGGTGTACTGCCTGCTGGCGGCCGCCGCCGGTTACCTGCTGGCGTGCCTGTTCTCCGACTCTCCCTTCGCGATGATGACCGCGCTGGTGCTGGCCACCGCGGGCACCTTTATCGCTATCCCGATCTTCTGGACCATTCCACAGTCGACGTTCTCGGGGCTGGCCATTGCCACCGGCACCGCCGCGATCAACTCGGTGGGACAGCTGAGCGGCATCGTTGCACCAGTGATGGTGGGCAAGATCAATGACCTTACCGACAGCACCTACATGGGCATGCTGTCAATCGCGCCGCTGATCCTGGTCGCATGCCTGGTGGTGATGCGTTGCGTGCGCAACCCAAAAGCTGATTGGCGCTGAGTCTTCGAACAACAACAAGAATAAGCACAAGGCATACCAATGATCGTGATCTTTCGGCGAGCATCGCTGGTGCTCTCGGCGCTTTACTGCGCCTGTCAAACCGCCCAGGCTGCCTTTATCCATGACGGCAGTGGCAACCTGGAACTACGCAATTTCTATTTCGACCGCGACTTTCACGGTGACAGCGCCACGCAATCGCGGCGCAGTGAATGGGCCCAAGGCTTCATGCTGCGCTTGCAGTCTGGCTATACCGACGGCGTGGTTGGCTTTGGCCTGGACGCAGCCGGCATGCTGGGGCTCAAGCTGGACTCATCGCCTGACCGTAGCGGTTCCGGCCTGTTGCCGCGAGGCAGCGACAAACGCGCCGCGGATGACTACGCCAAGGCCGTGGCTACCTTCAAGGCCAGGCTGGCGCAGAGCGAATTGAAAGCGGGGGGCCTGAGCCCGCAACTGCCATTGCTGGCGTCCAACAGCAGTCGCTTGTTCCCCCAGTGGTTCAACGGTGTGCAACTGGTGAGCAAAGACTTGGACCGGTTTACGTTCACCCTGCTGCAGGTGAATGCCACCAAATTGCGTGACTCCACCGACTATGAGGACCTGACCGCCATGGCGCAGCAAGGGGCCTATTCGGCGACGGCCACCAGTGATCGCCTGCGCTACGCCGGTGTCGATTACCAGCCGTTGAACAACCTGACCCTCAGCCTTCACACCAGTGTGCTCGAAGACCTGTTCCGGCGTGATTTTGCCGGTTTCAAGTTCAAGACCCGCCTCGGGCCGGGGGATGTGTTCACCGAGTGGCGCTGGTTCAATGCAAGGAAGCAGGGCCGGGCGTTGCTGGGCGGAGTCGACAATCAGACCCTCAGTACCAACTTCGGGTACAGCGTTCAGGGCCACACGTTCAGTGGCGGCTATCAGAAAGTGCGCGGGGATACGGCATATGCCTACGTGGGGGGCACCGATACCTACCTGTTCAGCGAACAGCAGGTCAGCACATTTGCCTTGGCCAACGAACGGGCGTGGATGCTGCGCTACGACTTCAATTTTGCTGCTGTAGGCATCCCCGGGCTGACGTTCAACGTGCGTTATGTAAAGGGCGATCAGGTGGACCCGCAACGCATTGCCAGCGTCAAGGGCAGGACATTGGCCGCTGGCGGCGGAGAGGGGCGGGAATGGGAGCGGACTACGGATATCACCTATGTGGTGCAGTCGGGGGCGCTCAGGAATGTGTCGCTGCGTTGGCGCAATGCGAGCATGCGCTCGAATTTTGCCGATGCAGCGGATGAGAACCGGGTGATCGTGGGGTACACGTTCGAATTCTGAATTCAGACACAATCATTCGTTGGGCGCAGCCGGTTTCTCTTGCGCTTTGGATCTGCGCGGTTTGCGTGGCTTTTTCGCCGGCCGCTTGCCGGGCTTGAGCTGCCAGCGGTCGGCGTTGGCGAGCAGGCGTGCCTGGATTGCGGGTGGGTAGTCGCTCAGGGTTGTCACGGGAGGGACTGGCTTGCCGGGCAGGCCGGCCTCGCGGATGACCTTCGGCCAGCGCGGTCGCCAGCACAGCAGCAGGCTGAGCCAGTGGCCGGTGCCGATGATGACGAAAGCGGGCCAGACAAACAGCAGCGCAATTTTGAACAGCCAGCTGCTTTTGCGGAAGAAACGCCCAAGGCCTTCGAACTGGGCGCTGAATGCCTGGAGGGGTGAGGGTAGCTGGGTGCTCAGGCGGGGGCGGGGGACGGCGTGCGGGCCTTCTTCCATGTAACGGCGGATGAATTCCCACTCATCACGCAGTTCGCTGCCGCCTTGGCCTTGTTTGCCCAGCAGGGCCATCTCCATGTGGGGCAGGCCGGTGCGGCTGGGGTGCCAGATTAGGCCGAGTCGTATTCCAACGCTTAGCGAATCATCTTCTGGGCGAATGCCCGTGCTGCCGGTTGTTTTCCAGGGGAAGGTGACGATGCCACCACAGTAGCTGGGTCGATGGAGGTGGACCTGTTGAGTTATTCGATTGAAGCGAATAAGTAGATGCCGACTGGTCAGCATTTCCAGTCGCGAGATTTTTACGCCGTACTTCAGGTAAAAATACAATGCTGCTCCTGAAGCTGAAGCCAAGAGAGCTGTAAGTAAGACTGCTATAAAGGAGATTGAATAAGGTTGGGTGATATCAAGCCAGATGGAACCGACAGCTATGCCGATTCCGAAAATTATCCCAGGCAGTACTCCGCCGATCGTGACTAGCGTAATGAGGCCGCGCTTCTCTTCTGAGCCGCCACAGCGCATTTCCATGTAGGTTTCATTGAATGCATAAACAGGGCCGCGTAGGAGGGGTGTTTCACTTACCTGGCAAAAGTGAATTTCTTCATTCAGGTCGCCTTCATAAAAATCTCTATTTGCGCGCTTCTCTGCTGGTGTCATCCCTGCTTCGTACGTTCTACGTGCAGCTTCTGGCTGAGTTGCCATCTGCCAGAATCCCCATTCGATAAGATACATTATAAAACCTCGCTGATAGCAGAATGTAGGGCGCTCAGTTCTTCCTGCTCTTCATAGGGCTTAATATTTTTATGAGTTCGGAAGCAGCTGCGTTTGCACCACTTCTCTAACGCGTCATCTTCCAAAATATAGATTATGAGTGTCAGGATGAGTCCGATCCAAAATGCACCTAAGACTAAACGTGCAAGCAGTAGGCGAGCAGCTTGTGTTCCCAGTTTATTGGCGAGCGCGCCCATGGATGCTGTCATCATTCTCACAAGTTTTGTTTTGGCATTCTGAGATAGGTGGTCAAAAAGAGGTTTTGCGACTGCAATGGCTGTTCCTGCTTCCGCCAGCGAAATTGTAATAGTTGCCAGTGCCCGCGATGCGTATGCGAGTGCCAGTGTTCTAGGTTTTTTTGTACTTTGTTCGGTAAGGTTTTGCTGGCGGTATACTAAGTGCTGAGCCGCATCGGCGAAGTCCCACCAGGCGAGTACGAAACCACCTGTCACAGCTAAACTAGCGCCCCATAGTTTCAAACGCCCTAAAGCGGCCGCTGCTCCTCGTCCGGTCACACTGTTCGCGCCGTACCGCGCGACCACCTGGTCCACATAGCTGGCTCCAACTTCGAAGCCCGCCGCTGCCGTGGTCATCGCGGCCGCCAGGAGTTCGGTCTTCACCCGCGCATCACTGTCAGGCAGTTCGCGCGCTTTGAAGGCCATCAGCATCCCTTCCAGCAGGCACACCAGCCCGGAGACACGCACTTTGTAGAAGTCACTGTTACGGGCCTGCATCAACCCTTCAGCCCAGGCCTGGTCGAGGTACCTTGATACCTGGCCTGCACTGCGTTGTGGGTTAATGGGCTGCCCGCTACGTGCAGCTTCACTCAGGCGAATATCGACAGCCGTTTCATGCACCGAAGCGAACAAGGTCAGCCGCAAACCCTGGTGCAACGCGCGGTCCATGCTGTTGGGGGTCGCGGTGCGCAGCACTTGCCGCCCCAGCGCGACGTACCAGGCATACAGGCCGATGCTGGCCGTGCTGCTCTGTGCCTGCATCTGTTCGTACAGGGTGTTGATGCGCCCAAAGGCATTGGCAGCGGCATGGGCTTGCCGGGCAAGTGCTTCCGGCAGGGCGAAGTATGACGCTGACGACGGTTCGGCCTTGGCGGCTTCCAGCAGCGCCGCCAGTGCTTCCCGCAGGTCCTCCTGGTTGTAGGTGATGCCGCGTATTGCCAGGTTGCCCCGGTCTGCCACGTCGCTGCGCCACCAGTGGTCCAGCACCTTCGTGCCCCCTTCACTCAACTCCATGCCGATCACGCACTGGCCGGTCTGTTCGGCAAAGGCCAGGCCGTTGATGAGGTCGGCGTTGTCGTAGCGGTCCAGCGCCTGCAACAAGCGTTCGCTGACCACCCAGCGGGTATGGTCCTTGGCGCGGTCCTCGGCGGCTTGCTGGGCGTGTTGCATGGCCTGCTCGAAACCGTCGAGCTGATCGTGCATGGCCTGGCGGTCGACCAGGTGGCCGTATTTCTGGTCGAACCGCTTGCGGAACTCGCCGGCATCCTGGCGGGCCTGGACTTTGCTGCGGACCTCGCGCTCGAACTGCGCCAGGTGGGGCTTCATGCGTTCATCATGGGCATCGGCCTGTTGATTGGCCCGTTCGGAGAACAAGTAGATCTCGGGATGCAGGTGGGGCTGGTTGCGGACTTTTTCGGCCATGACTTCGCGCTTGACGATCTGCTCGGCCACCATCTGCGGGTAGAGTTTTTCGATTTCCAGGAACGACTGCGCGACCAGCAGCTTGCGTTCGTTGTCCACCCCGGGTTCCACGGTGCGCGCCAGCCACTGGGTCTTCACATCCTCGACAGCGGCGTTGCGCCAGGCGTTGAGCTCCTGGGTGATCCCGATGGCGTCTTCGATGACGATGGCGGCGCCACGGGGTTTGCTGTGGTTCACCAGCGGTGCCAGCGCTTGGCGTGATGCGTGCGGCGAGACGATCTGGTCGTTGTTGAACGGCTGCAGGTCCAGCAGTGCCTGCAGGTCTGCATCGTTTTGTGCCTTGAAGTCGGCTACCCAGTTCAGTTGGTCATGCTTGAGGACGTGGGGCTGTGGCGGGGCGTCGGAAGGCTGGATGAAGCGGGCGATATCGATCGTGGGCAGGCTGCTGCGGTATTCCTCGTCGAGCTGGCGGTAGTTGTCGAGCATGCGCGGGGTCAGCGGGGAAGGGCTGAACAATGGGCGCAGCTCCTGGATGTCATCCAGGTCGTAGAGGGTGATGGTCCAGCCGAAACCGCGAAGGATCTCATCCAGATTGCCGGCGCTGGGGGCAGGCGCCCAGGGGGCGTCGCTGCTGATGTACAGCAGCGAGCCATTGGGCGCCACGCGGTATTGGCTGTGCCATTCGTAGGCCGGTGCGCTATGGCGCTTGATCAGCAGGTAGAGAAAGCCCTCGCGCAAAGGGCGGATGGCGTAGCTGGAATGGGTCAGCTCGCCGACCTCCTGGAACGGGCTGAGATAGCCTGGCAATTTGGGCAGGCGAGCACGTTGTGCCGGGTTGCCGCCGACGGCGGCGTAGCGCAGGGGCAGCAGTTCGAAGCGGCGGGTGCAGTCGGCGACGGGGCTGTTGCGCAGGGCCGGGCGGTAGCCGGAGGTGATGCGCCTGCACAGTTCGAGGGTTTCGCTGAGTGAGTCCATGGTTGTGTTGTGCCTCTCAGTCCTTGGTGCGCAGGCAGCGCTGCACGTTGTCCATCAGGGATGTCTGCTGCTCGCGCGTGGCGGCAATCGCCTCCTGCCAGGCTGGCGAGCTACTGAGCTGTTCGCCACCGCGAGCCAGCATCAGCACATAGCTGATAAGGTCTTCTTCACGCCCCAGGCCTTGCGCGCGCGCCTGATCCAGATAGTGCTGAATCAAGCCAACCCGTGTGCCGTGGCAGGCAGCGTGCAAGGTCGGGCAGGACCGCTCGTTCTTGAGCAACTCGGCAAGTTGATAGCTCAGCGGGTCACCCGCCAGTTCGGCCCAACACGCTTCGTTCAACGTGATTGGCGGACAGTGCGTGGATTGAGGCTGATTACCGCCGGATATCTGCATCCACAACCGCTTGCTCGGGTGTGCCACGGGGGCCCACCAGTAATGGATGGGAGCCAGCCATTCGCTAACCCCAGGCAGCTCACGGTGCCTGTCCAGCACTAGCAGAGCCGCGGCGGTGTGGAAGCGCAACAGGTACGAATGGCCGTCCGTGCCCGTGACGATGTTGGCGTGGCTCAAGTGTCCGGCGAGCCGGGCAGCGGGAAGCGCGCTGACTATCCAGCCGCACACGGCGCCAGCAGCACCTTGTTCAAGTTGCCATTGGAAGTCGTACTGGGCCGAGACATCGGAACCGAGGCGCGAACCGAACAACCAAGGGCCTGCTGTCCGCAGGTTGCTGAACTGGGCTTGCTGCAGCAGTGGCCAGCAGCGGCCGGTGTAGTGCCCGGTCAGTTGTTCCTGCACCTCGGGTGTCAAGTTGGCCATTTCCACGATGGCGCTGAGGCGATAGTGATCGGATGCCCGCAGCACATCGACCATTGCTCTGACAAATGGGCTGGGCATCAGCTTGCTCCTTCCATGCGAATGATGGTGTGGCCGTCGGCGATCGCTTTGAGCAGGCAGCTGAGGCAAATGGGTTCGCCCGGCGCTGGTACGCCAGACGTTGAAGTGACGCGATTGCTACCCGTAGCCTGCTGGCTGACAGGCCCTTTGAAGGCCAGCGCCAGGCCGTCCAGCGTGATACCGGCGCCGTCGACTCTCAGAAGCCCCGCGGGGCTGCGGATCGTCAGGCTTTCGCTGACCTGGATGTCATAAACCTTGGTGGTGTGCCGGATGGCTTCGCCCGTTTGCAACGTGCTGTGACCGGCAACGACCTGTTCGCGGTGGCCGCCGATTTCTACCGTGTGGTTTGCCTTGGTGATGTCCTGCCGGTGGTTCCCTACCTGTTCGATTCGATCCTTGCCTGTGGTGATCCTGTGGTTGCGGCCGATGCTCAGGCTGTCGTCGTTGCCGATTTCGTGTACCCGGTTCTGGCCGATGCCAACAGATTCGTCACGGGCGATGTCTTCGCGACGGTCCTGACCGATCGAAATCGTCTCGTCTCGTTCGACGCGTTCGGTACGATCGTTACCCACGCGTGTGGTTTCGTCGTGCTTGACGATGTTGTTCTGGTCCCGCTCGGCATGAATGAACACCTCCTGCCGACCCAGTTCATCCTCGAAGCGCAGCTCGTTGAAGCCTTCGCCTTTATGGGTCTGGCTCTTGATGGTCATGCGCGTCTTGTGCTCGGGCAGGTCATAGGGCGGCAACTGGTTACCGCAATAGGTGCGCCCGGTGATCATCGGCTGGTCCGGGTCGGCGTTGACGTAATGGATGATCACATCCTGGCCGATGCGCGGGATGGCCATCGAACCCCAGCTGCCCCCCGCCCAACCTTGCGACACGCGCACCCAGCAGGAGCTGAACTCGTTGTTTTCGCTTTCCCGATCCCAAGGAAAGCTCACTTTCACCCGGCCCCATTGGTCGCAATAGATTTCCTCGCCCTTGGGCCCGACCACCGTCGCCATGTGCGGGCCGTCAATGCGTGGCTTGGGCAGGGGGGCCGGGCGCCATTCGGCCCTGCCGGGAACCAGCAATGCGTCCTGTTTGTAGCGGGTGCCTTGCTGCGAGCCGGCGGCCTCTTCCTGCAGGCTGGTGAACTGGGTGCCTTCGTGATGCACGCTGACCGTGCGCCAGTGCACGTTGAGGTCTTCACGCGGGTGCTCGATGAGGGTGAAGCTCAGCCCCGGTTGCAGGCGCACATCGTCGCCTTCCACTTCGGCAATGCGCGCATCATGGCGCAGGGCCGTAAGGCGGGTGGCAGTGAACGGAACCCCGACCGCATCACGCTTGTATCGGCCGGGGTAGTCGAAGCGCTCATAGTTCAGCGATTGATGGGTGTTGCTATTGTCGTACGCCCTGTGTTCCTGACGGTATTGCGGATGAGTGAAGGTGTAGTCCCGTTGCACCTGCTGCGCTGTTCGCACCTGTTCGCTGTAACGCAAGCGCCGCAGGCAAGGCCTGGCCTGATCGCCGCCTCCAACGGATCGGTACAGCACCTGATCGGGGCCCACGTCGTCATCGCGAAACCCTTCATCCTCATCATGGGTCTTGATGGCGCCCCGGCTGATCTGCCCCAGCGCCAGCAGCCGGTCGGTGATGACCAGCAAGTGCTGTTTCGGCGTGTGTTCGAAGCGGTAGACAATGCCTTCCTCGGCGGCCAGGCGGGCCATGAAGTCGAGGTCTGTTTCACCGGCCTGCACGCAAAATTCGCGCACCTGATGCGGGTCGAGACACTTCAGCTCGTAGGCATTCACGCCTTGGCGTTTGAGCATGATCTCGAGAATCTGCGGCACGGTTTTCTGCTGGAAGATGCGCCAGTTCGAGCGCAGCCCGGCGCGGGCCAGCATGGGCTCGACCAGTGCGCGGTAACGGGTGCGATGGAAGCCTGTTTCACCCTGGCTGAAGGTGCTGACCAGGCCGTGCACGTAGCGCAACGGGCGCTCACCCTGCCAGAGGGTAAACAGCACCGGTTTGTCGAGCAGCTGGCCGAAGTCGACATCGTCTTCGAAGCTGATCAGCTCCAGCTGCAGCCGGAACGGTGAGCTGATGGCTTCGTCCAGCTCGAACGACACCACCTCAAACTCGCTTCGGCCAACCAGCGGCTGGAAAGTGAAGCGCAAATCGGATTGGCTGGGCATGTGGCGTCCCCCGTTACTGCTGCAGAATGGCGTTGAGCGATTCGAGGACTTCGGCGGTTAGCAGGTCGAGGCGGTAGCTGTAGTAGCTGTAGGCGCAGACCATGGCGATGACCGAAATGACCAGTGGGGTCCACCAGGGCCACTGCCAGCGGCGCATACGGTGGGGGCAATGGACGACGTTGCTATAGGGGTCGCTCACTGTTTGCGGCGTGGGGCCACGCAGTTGGCGAATGACCTTGTGCATCCGGCTGATCAGCGCGCTGAGGATTTCATCGCCCTTGGGGTCAAGGGCGTATTTGCCTTGCAGGCCCAGGCAAAAGCAGAAGTACAGGAACTCCAGCACATCCTGGAATTCCTTTGGCGATTGCATGATGCGCTCGAGCAGCACGAAGATCTTTTCGCCGCCCTGGGTTTCGTCGTGGAAGATGCTCAGCAGCGGTTCGTGGCTCCAGCACGAGTTCTGGCCCCAGGGGCGGGTCATCACGGCCTCGTCCAGGTGCAGGCACAGGGCGTAGGAATAGACTTCCTGATGGATCGCGCAATAGCCGTGCTGTCGCATTTCTTCGCGAATAGTACTGACCTGTGTTTGCACGGTCTTGTGCACGAACTGGATGTTGGGCAGGTCATCCAGCGTGCGCAGGCGAATGACCAGGCCGAACAGCTGGCTTGCCGCGTCGAGCATGAGGTTGTCGTAGCCGCCGCGTAGCTGAAAGTCTGGATCGGCCGGGTAGCCGGGTAGATCGGTTGCGTATTCAGGACCCGCGCCGTCAGGAGGCGGTGGGGTTTCGTTTATGTCTTCGAGCAGGATTGGCTTTTGGGGGGTGGGCACTGGTTTGCCAGTGCGGTCGGACTCTTTGGGCATCCTTGATCCTCGTCTCTTGGCAGCTCAAACACTCGCGGTGGCCCCCCGCGTCCATGCGGTCGGGCATTAGCAGTTGCGAAAGCCTGAAGAGTAACTAGGAATCAATTTTTGTGGGAGGTTGAAACTTCCTAAAGCATTGTAGGAAGTTTCTTTGGAAGTTGTTGTCTAATTATTTCTGTCAAAAAATGAGTGATGTTTTATAGAGGGCTGATTTTTCTCATGACTGTTGTGACCACGTCTGCAAGTGCTGCGGCGCAGCATCAGATAGAGCTGGACTAAGTTCAGCCGCCTGCAGCGCGATGCGCCCATAGAAGAGCAATGCTGTTGCCCAGGTTGTAAGCCAGACAAAGATCCCGGCCCAGAACGTATGAGACATGTAGTGCCAGCCCTGTAATACTCGGGTAGTGCCGTACACGAACCCGATCAGCAGAATGGCCACCAACAACTTGCGAGCATGTGCCCACCGATGGCGCAGGGCCACGAAATACAGCGCCAACAGCGTAAACCCGCTGGATGCATGGCCACCCGGCCAGCAACGGCCATCGCCGGGCTTGCTCCATAAAGAGAAGTTTTCGAACCATTCGACCCGGGGCTGCGAACCGCCATACAGCGTGGTTTCCACAGGGCAATACACGCTGGTATGGCTTTTCAGGTAGTGAATCACGGTGGTGCTCAGCGCGAACGCTACCACCACGAACAACAGGTCGCGTCGGTGTTGGGTGGTAAAGCGCAGCACCGGTGCAATACGGACCTTTTCCAGCGCCCGGGCAAGGCCCAGTTGGGGGCGGTTGGCCAAGCGCGGCCAGATGAACGACAGCAAGCTGCCTATGACGGCCAGTTCACCGGTCCAGTCCGGCAGGATGCGTGGCCATTTGTGAGTGACTTTCTCGAATAACGGGTTGTGCAGCAGCGGGAACTGGCCAGTGGCCGGGTCAAGCAGCAGGTTGCTGATCCAGCGATCGAAGTCTGTGAGGTCGAAGGCCATGAACACAATGGCGGCCAGCAATAGCGGCAGCAGCAGGTTGTTGCGGTAGAAGGTGGCGCGGGAGGGCATGTTCAGAGTTCCTTGGCATCAATGAGTGTGTGCCATTCACTGGCCGCCATTTGGCCCAGCACCTTCGTCTTGCCATCGTTGCCACGCGTGATGAACAGGGCGCTGGCATAGCTGTTCGCTGTTGCGCTAGAAGGCGCTTTGAGTACCTGCTCCAGTTGTTCCATGCAGCCGCTGTGGCTGACCAGCACGAGGTTGTGGCCTTTTCGCTTGAGGGCAAAGGCATTTTCGGCAAAGTGGCCGTCACACTGATTAAGCCAGTCTTGTGTGGCAATGGTTTTACCGAACATGGCTTGTGCGGTCTGCCGGGTTCGCACCTCTGGGCTGGTCCAGACATCAACTGCGCCCAGGCCAAGGTGTTGCAACCCGAGGCCTACATCGGTGGCCGCCTGCCTGCCCGCGACGGTGATGCCGCTGGGGTCATTCAGGCACGCCTCACTGGAGCGGTCACAGCGTTCGGCATGGCGCAATACGACAATCACCGAGCCTTTCGCCCAATCGGTATACAGCCCACTGTGCTGCAGGTGATGGGGATTGCCCAGGTTGGGGATGGCCGCGCGCTGCTGAGCCCAGGCTGTCGCTACGTCGAGCAAGAGCAGCAGGCACAACACCACCCATTGCACTGTGCCCCAAGGCCATCGGTATATTGGCCCAAGCCGTGAAGCGGGGTAGTCGTCGATCACGTCGTGCAGCATGTTTGCCACTCCAGTCAGTCTGCTCCATGCAAGAGCGTCGGCACTGTAGGCAGTGGAATGTCGGCAGAGGGTGAGGCGGGTGTGAAAAAAGCCTTGCGCTGATGGGCGTGCGGTGGAGGTCAAGCCGGGTGAGAGGGTAAAAATGAAACCGGTTTCAAAACCTGTCTGAACGCGCTAGATTATTCGGCTGTCTTCTTGATGGCCTATCAAGATCACCTCTTTATTGAAAATCAGATGGCGCTTATCAAGGCCACCCCCACAGCCGATGAGGATTCGCAATGCCTGAGCATGCCCCAGACAACCCGCGCAGGGATTTTCTGCGCAAGACCTTGACCCTGATCCCTGTCGTTACAGTGGCCAGTACAGGGCTTGGCGTGGGCGCCAGCCAGCTGCTTGCGGCCCCGCAACCGCATCAGCAACCGAAAGTGCCGGCCACGCCGCCTGCGGGCAATTATCAACCGACATTCTTCAGCGCCGAAGAATGGGCTTTTGTACAAGCCGCCGTGTCGCGCATCATCCCGGCCGATGAGCTTGGCCCAGGGGCACTGGAAGCTGGCGCCGCCGAATTTATCGACCGGCAAATGAACACCCCCTACGCGACTGGCGCACAGTGGTACATGCAAGGGCCCTTCAACGCCGACGCCCCGCCCGAGCTGGGCTACCAGCTGCAGCTCAGCCCGCAACAAATCTACCGCCTGGGCATCGCTGCCGTGGACGGCTGGTGCAAGGCCAATGGCGGACAGGTTTTTGCTGCGCAAGATAGCGCTACCCGGGACCGCATTCTCAGCAAGTTGGAGGCAGGAGAGCTGGTTTTCGAAACCGTTCCGGCCAAGGTGTTCTTCAGCCTGCTGGTGCAAAACACGCGCGAAGGGTTCTTCTGCGACCCGATTCATGGCGGCAACAAAGGCATGGTCGGCTGGACCCAGATCGGCTTCCCCGGCGCCCGCGCCGACTTCATGGACTGGGTCGAGCGCAATGAGCCTTACCCGTTCCCGGCTGTGTCGATCCGTGGTGAGAGGGCCTGAGGCATGGCGACTGTGTTGAACAAAGTGGATGCGGTGATCGTCGGCTTCGGCTGGGCCGGTGCGATCATGGCCAAAGAGCTGACCGAGGCCGGGCTGCACGTGGTAGCCCTGGAGCGGGGGCCGATGCAGGATACCTACCCCGAAGGCAGCTACCCGCAGGTGATCGATGAGCTGACCTACAGCGTGCGCAAGAAGCTGTTCGTCGATGTATCGAAAGAAACCGTCACTGTCCGCCATAGCGTGAATGATGTGGCATTGCCCAATCGCCAGCTGGGCGCATTCCTGCCGGGCAAGGGCGTGGGGGGCGCGGGCCTGCACTGGTCGGGTGTGCACTTCCGGGTCGACCCCGTCGAGTTGCGCCTGCGCAGCCACTATGAAGAGCGCTACGGGCGCACGTTCATTCCCGAAGGCATGACCATCCAGGACTTCGGCGTCAGTTACGAAGAGCTGGAGCCCTATTTCGACTTTGCCGAAAAGGTCTTTGGCACTTCGGGCCAGGCCTGGACCGTCAAAGGCCAGGTGGTCGGTGAAGGGAAGGGCGGCAACCCCTATGCGCCAGACCGTTCCAACCCGTTCCCGCTGCCCGCGCAGAAGAACGTTGTATCGGCAAGGCTGTTCGAAAAGGCTGCCACCCGTCTGGGCTACAAACCCTACAACCTGCCGTCGGCCAACACCTCGGGGCCATACACCAACCCCTACGGGGCGCAGATGGGGCCGTGCAACTTCTGCGGTTTCTGCAGCGGCTACGTGTGTTACATGTACTCCAAGGCCTCGCCCAACGTGAATATCCTGCCGGCGCTGCGCCAGGTGCCCAACTTCGAGTTGCGGCCCAATGCCCATGTGCTGCGGGTGAACCTGGACGACAGCAAGCGCAAGGCCACCGGCGTGACCTACATCGATGCCCAGGGGCGCGAGGTGGAGCAGCCGGCAGAGCTGGTGATTCTGGCGGCTTTCCAGTTCAACAACGTGCGTCTGATGCTGCTTTCCGGCATTGGCAAACCTTACGATCCGGTAAAGAACGAAGGTGTGGTCGGGCGTAACTTCGCCTATCAGAACATGGGGACAGTCAAGGCGTTCTTCGACAAGGACACCTACACCAACAACTTCATCGGCGCGGGTGGCAATGGCATTGCCATCGACGATTTCAACGCCGACAACTTCGACCATGGCCCGCACGGCTTCGTCGGCGGTTCGCCAATGTGGGTGAACCAGGCCGGTAGCCGGCCGATTGCCGGTACCTCCAACCCGCCGGGGACGCCGGCCTGGGGCAGTGCCTGGAAGAAAGCCACGGCCGACTACTACACCCACCAGGTGTCGATGGACGCGCACGGCGCCCATCAGTCCTACCGTGGCAATTACCTGGACCTGGACCCCACCTACCGCGATGCCTACGGTCAGCCGCTGCTGCGCATGACGTTCGACTGGCAGGAAAACGACATCAAGATGAACCAGTTCATGGTCGACAAGCTGAGCAAGATCGCCCAAGCGATGAACCCCAAGGCCATTGCCGTGCTGGGCAAGCAGGTCAAGGACCACTTCAACACCGCCAGTTACCAGACCACCCACCTGAACGGCGGGGCGATCATGGGCACCGACCCCAAGACCAGTGCACTGAACCGCTACCTGCAAAGCTGGGACGTACACAACGTGTTCGTTCCGGGCGCTTCGGCGTTCCCGCAGGGGCTGGGTTACAACCCGACCGGGCTGGTGGCTGCGCTCACCTACTGGTCGGCCCGCGCCATCCGTGAGCAGTACCTGAAAAACCCCGGTCCGTTGGTCCAGGCTTGAGGAGCGATGAGCATGAAGACACTGTTGATCGCCACCCTGGTGCTGGGTGCCGGCGCGGCTGCACAGGCCGTAGCGAATGACGATGCGCAGGTACGCCTGGGCGAGTACCTGGCCCGCGCCGGTGACTGCGTGGCCTGCCATACCGCCAAAGACGGCAAGCCCTTTGCCGGTGGGTTGCCGATGGAAACGCCGATTGGCACGGTGTACTCCACCAACATCACCCCGGCGGCCAGTGGCATTGGCCAGTACAGCTTCGAAGACTTCGACCAGGCCGTGCGCAGGGGTATCGGCAAAGACGGCAGTACGCTCTATCCGGCCATGCCATACCCGTCGTATGCGCGGGTCAGCGAGCAGGACATGCAGGCGCTGTACGCCTATTTCATGAAGGGCGTGGCGCCTGTCGAGCAGGCGAACAAGGCCTCTGACATTCCCTGGCCGCTGAGCATGCGCTGGCCACTGGCAATCTGGCGCGGCCTGTTCGCACCAGAGGCCAAGCCCTGGCAGGCATCGGCGACAGCTGACCCTGTGGTGAACCGCGGTGCGTACCTGGTCGAGGGCCTTGGGCATTGTGGCGCTTGTCATACGCCGCGGGCGCTGACCATGCAGGAGAAGGCCCTGAGCGCGGCCGATGGCGAGCAGTTTCTGGCCGGCAGCGCACCGCTGGAAGGCTGGATTGCCAAGAACCTGCGTGGTGATCACAAAGACGGCCTGGGCAGCTGGAGCGAAGCGCAGTTGGTGCAGTTTCTCAAGACTGGGCGCAGTGATCGCAGCGCCGTGTTCGGCGGCATGAGCGATGTGGTCGAGCACAGCATGCAGCACATGAGTGATGCCGACCTGACCGCTATCGCCCGCTACCTGAAAACCCTGCCGCCGAGTAATCCGAATGACCAGCCGCATGTGTACGACAAGCAGGTCGCGGATGCGCTATGGAAGGGTGACGACAGCAAGCCTGGGGCGGCGGTGTACATCGACAACTGCGCGGCCTGCCACCGCACCGACGGGCAGGGCTACACCCGCGTGTTCCCGGCTTTGGCCGGCAACCCGGTGGTGCAGACTGCGGATGCCACGTCGCTGATCCATGTGGTGCTCGCCGGTGGCACGGTACCGGCAACGCACACTGCGCCGTCGAACTTCACCATGCCGGCTTTCGGCTGGCGTCTGAGTGACCAGGAGGTTGCCGAGGTGGTGAATTTCATTCGCAGCAGCTGGGGGAACCAGGGCAGTGCCGTCACCGCCGGTGATGTGAAGTCGCTTCGCTGACGTGTTTTTCTGCGCCCTCGCCCGTAGGAGCGGATTTACCCGCGAACACGGGCGAAGCCTGTGCCATCCCTAACCCCGATCCCGTAGATCTAAATCTATTAATATCAATGATCTATGCAATATTTTTAATGCGATTTAACATTCCCTGTCTTCGTGCCCGACCAACGGCCTGTTGACGAATCCGCGCATTTTTGCTGTATTGAAACCGGTTTCATCACTATTAAAACAATCATAAGGAAAACCCATGACCGACGCGCCTGCCCATACCCGCGAACGGGTCACCATCAGCGAAGTGGCGCGTGTTGCTGGCGTTTCCAAAGCCACCGTCTCCCGTTACATCGGTGGCGACCGCCAATTGCTGGCCGAAGCCACGGCCAAGCGGCTGGAAGAGGTCATCGAACGCCTCGGCTATCGCCCCAACCAGATGGCTCGCGGCCTCAAGCGCGGCCAGACGCGACTGATCGGCATGCTGGTGGCCGATATCCTCAACCCCTATTCAGTGGCCGTGATGCACGGCGTGGAAACCGCCTGCCGTCAGCATGGTTACAGCCTGGTGGTGTGCAACACCAATCGCGACGACGAGCAGGAGCGTCACCACCTGGTGGCCCTGCAGAGCTACAACGTCGAAGGGTTGATCGTGAACACGCTCGGTCACCACCCCGGCGAACTGCTCAACCTGCAGCGTGACATCCCCATGGTGCTGGTCGACCGCCAATTGCCCGAGCTGAATGTGGACCTTGTCGGCCTGGACAATGCTGACGCAGTCGAGCAGGCCCTGGACCACCTGCAGGCCCAGGGCTACCGCGACATCCTGGCGGTCAGCGAACCCCTCGATGGCACCAGTTCACGCCTGGAGCGGGTGCAGGCATTCGGCGCGTCGATCAGCCGTCGGCCAGGCATGCGTCAGCAGGTACTGGAAATCGGCACCGGGCTGCAGGGCCAACTGGCTTCGTTTCTTGCCCACAGTGGTCATGGTCCGCAAGCCATCTTCACCTTCAACGGCGTTGCCACCTTGGCGGTGACCCGGGCGCTGCTCGAGGCCGGGCGCGACCTGGTTGCCGATGTCGGGCTGATCGCCCTCGACGACCTCGACTGGTACCCCTTGGTCGGCAAAGGCATCACCGCACTGGCCCAGCCCACCGAGCGTATCGGCGTGGCGGCCTTCGAAAGCCTGCTCGGTCGCTTGCGCGGCGACAGCGGCGCAGCCCGGCGCATCGACTTCAAGGCCAACCTGATCATCCGCGGTTCAACCCAACCCCAGTAAGAAAACGGCAGGCTTGTGCCTGCTGTTGATCAAAAATGAAACCGGTTTCATAAGGACAAGAACAATGCAAGCGAACCCCGTTTCCATCAGTCTCTCCAGCTACGGTGCCGACTTTGTGCGCCAACGTGGCCAGGAGCAGTTTCTGGACCTGCTGGCAGCCGCTGGCGTCAGCCGCGTCGAATTGCGCGAAGAATTGTTCGCCAGCGCACCGGACGCAGCTGCGCTGGGCAGGATCATTGCCGCGCTGCGCCTGGAATGCCTGTACTCCACCCCCCTTGAACTGTGGACCGCGCAAGGCGTGCCCGATCCGCTGCTGGTGCAGAAACTGGAAATTGCCCGGGCGCTTGGCGCGGTGGCGCTGAAGGTTTCCTTGGGGCACTTCGATGAGCACTGCGATGTGACGGCCCTGGCGTCGCTGCTGCCTGCGCAGGGGCCTCTGTTACTGGTGGAAAACGATCAGACCGCACAAGGTGGCAGGATCGAACCGATGCTGCAGTTTTTCCAGCGTGTCGACCTGCTTGGGCTGCGCGTGGGCATGACGTTCGATATCGGTAACTGGCAGTGGCAGGGCGAGCCTGCGCCGCAAGCTGCAAGACAGCTAGGCCGTTGGGTGCGCTATGTGCATTGCAAGGCTGTGCAGCGCCGGGCCGATGGCCGTCTGGTTGCCATACCGCCGCAAGCAGAGGACCTGCAAGCGTGGGCAGCGCTGATGGCCGAGTTCGCGCCGGGCGTGGTGCGCGCCGTCGAGTACCCCCTGGTGGGCGAAGACCTGCTGGCGCTGACCCGGGCCCAGGTGCGTCACCTTTCTGCACTGGGCGCGGCGCAGGAGCTGGACCATGCATGAACATGACGTGCTGTGTTTCGGCGAAACCATGGCCATGTTCGTCGCCGAGCAAGCCGGCGATCTGGCCGGTGTCGGCCAGTTCGGCAAACGCATCGCCGGCGCCGACAGCAACGTGGCGATCGGCCTGGCGCGGCTGGGTTTCAAGGTGCGCTGGCTGAGCCGGGTAGGTGACGATTCGTTGGGCCGTTTCGTGCTCGACAGCTTGCGCTGCGAAGGCCTGGACTGTTCCGGTGTCGAGGTGGATGCCAACTACCCGACGGGTTTTCAGCTCAAGGCCCGCAGCGATGATGGCAGTGACCCGGCAGTGGAGTACTTTCGCCGCGGTTCGGCGGCCAGCAGGCTGTCACCTGCGATGGTGAGCCCCGTTTGGCTGCAGGCTCGCCACGTGCACGCTACCGGTATTCCGCTGGCGCTGTCGGACAGCTCGCGGGCGCTGTCCCACGCGCTGCTGGACGCAATGCGCGCAGCCGGTCGCAGCATATCGTTCGACCCCAACCTGCGCCCCTCGCTGTGGCCCGATCAAAGCAGCATGGTGCGTGAAATCAATGCCCTGGCGGCCAAGGCCGACTGGGTTTTACCGGGGCTGGAAGAGGGGCGGTTGCTGACCGGTCAGCACACCCCGGCCGATATCGCCGCGTTCTACCTGGACCAAGGGGTGGAACTGGTGGTGATCAAGCTGGGCGACGCTGGCGCCTACTTCCGCAGCGCCAAGGGCGAAGGGCAGGTAGCCCCCGTGCCAGTCAGCCGCGTGGTGGACACCGTCGGTGCAGGTGATGCCTTTGCCGTCGGTGTGCTCAGCGCGCTACTGGAGGGCCGTCCGGTAGCCGAGGCGGTAGCGCGCGGCAACTGGTGCGGCAGCCGTGCCGTGCAGTCGCGGGGCGACATGGAAGGGCTGCCGCTGCGCCATGAACTGGAGGCCTACGACTTGCGCAGAAGCGCGTGAAGGCCCCAACCCGAATCACCTGTTGCAACAAAAAAAACAAGCTCAGGAGCAACAAACCATGCAAAGCCAAAGCCTGGCACCGCGCCGCTGGTGGTACATCATCCCGATCGTGTTCTTTACCTACAGCTTGGCCTACCTGGACCGCGCCAATTACGGCTTCGCCGCCGCCTCCGGTATGGCCGAAGACCTGCACATCACCCCCGTGCTTTCGTCATTGCTGGGGGCGTTGTTCTTCCTCGGCTACTTCTTCTTCCAGGTACCTGGGGCAATTTACGCCGAAAAGCGTAGTGTGAAGAAGCTGATCTTCGTCTGCCTGATCCTTTGGGGCGGCCTTGCCACGCTTACCGGCATGGTCAGCAACGTCTACATGCTGATCGGTATCCGCTTCCTGCTCGGGGTGGTGGAGGCTGCGGTCATGCCGGCCATGCTGGTGTACCTGTGCCATTGGTTCACCCGGGCCGAGCGTTCGCGCGCCAACACCTTCCTGATGCTGGGCAACCCGGTGACCATTCTGTGGATGTCGGTGGTGTCCGGTTACCTGATCAAGCATTACGACTGGCGCTGGATGTTCATCATCGAAGGCCTGCCCGCCGTGATCTGGGCGTTCTTCTGGTGGCGCCTGGTGGATGACCGCCCGGCCCAGGTGACCTGGTTGAGCGAGCAGGAAAAGGCCGCCCTGGCGCAGGCGCTGGCTGCCGAGCAGCAGGGTATCAAGCCTGTAAAGAACTATCGCGAAGCGTTCCGCTCGCCGCAAGTGATCATCCTGGCGCTGCAGTACTTCTGCTGGAGCATCGGCGTGTATGGCTTCGTGCTGTGGCTGCCGTCGATCCTCAAGCAGGCGGCGAACGTCGATATCGTGCAGGCCGGCTGGCTGGCCTCGGTGCCCTACCTGGCGGCGGTGCTGGCGATGGTGGGCGTGTCTTGGGCGTCGGACCGCCTGCAAAAGCGCAAGCGCTTCGTCTGGCCGCCGCTGCTGATTGCCGCGTTGGCGTTCTATGGTTCTTACGCCTTGGGCAGCGAGCATTTCTGGCTGTCGTATGCATTGCTGGTGGTTGCTGGCGCCTGCATGTACGCCCCTTATGGCCCGTTCTTCGCGATCGTGCCCGAGATCCTGCCGGCCAACGTCGCAGGCGGCGCCATGGCGCTGATCAACAGCATGGGGGCGCTGGGCTCGTTTGGCGGTTCCTGGCTGGTGGGCTACCTCAATGGGGCTACGGGCGGGCCCGGCGCCTCTTATCTGTTCATGTGCGGTGCGCTGCTGACTGCAGTGGCGCTTACCGCTGCGCTCAATACTTCCCAGACCTCTGGCCGAGCAAAGCGCGATAGCTCGCGTCTGGCCATGAACCATTAGGAAATCTGCAATGAAGAAGCGAATCGTCCTGTATAAACGCCTGTCAGACGACTTGATGGCACGCCTGCAAGATCGCGTCGAGGTGACCTGGGTGGACACCACCCAGCCCGATGGCCTGGCCCGACTGCGCGATGCGTTGCCGGGGGCGCACGGGTTGCTGGGGGCCAGCCTGCGCCTGGATGCCAGCCTGCTCGACCTTGCCCCGCAACTGGAAGTGGTGTCGAGCGTTTCGGTGGGCGTGGACAACTACGACATTGCTGAACTCAGCAGGCGTGGTGTGATGCTCACCAACACGCCCGACGTGTTGACAGAAACCACGGCCGACACAGGCTTTGCCTTGATCCTGGCTACCGCCAGGCGGGTGGTGGAGCTGGCGAACTGGGTGCGTGACGGCCGTTGGCAGGCCAACCTGGGGCCGGCGCATTTTGGCAGTGATGTGCACGGCAAGACGCTAGGCATCGTCGGCATGGGCCGCATTGGCGAGGCCCTGGCCCGGCGCGCGGCCGCTGGCTTTGGCATGCGCGTGCTGTATCACAGCCAGCGTGCCAAGCCCGAGGTGGAAGCACGCTATGCCGCATGCCAGTGCAGCCTGGATGAGCTGTTGCAGCAGGCAGATTTCGTTTGCCTGACGGTGCCGTTGAGCGCTAGCACCGAAGGCTTGATAGGCGCACGGGAACTTGCGTTGATGAAGCCTGAGGCAATCCTGGTGAACATCTCACGCGGGCGTGTGGTGGATGAGCAGGCGCTGATCGAAGCGCTGCGGGCCAGGCGCATCCGCGGTGCGGGGCTGGACGTGTTCGTGCACGAGCCGCTGCCGAGCGACTCGCCGCTGTTGCAGCTCGATAACGTGGTAGCGACCCCGCACATCGGCTCGGCGACCGAGGACACCCGCCAGGCCATGGCGCGTTGCGCGGTGGACAACCTGCTCAGCGCGCTGGCCGGTGAACGGCCGGTAAACCTGGTCAACGGCTGACGCGCCCCGGTTCCCACAGGGGCCGCGCAGCCTTTGAAACGGTCAGCGGCAGTTGCCTGCCTTGCGATACCCCGC
Source organism: Pseudomonas sp. CIP-10 (assembly GCF_020911845.1). Lineage (NCBI taxonomy): Bacteria > Pseudomonadati > Pseudomonadota > Gammaproteobacteria > Pseudomonadales > Pseudomonadaceae > Pseudomonas > Pseudomonas sp. CIP-10. Next base: position 2,848,475 of record NZ_CP087160.1, read on the forward strand.
TGCCTGCGCTTCACCTTCGTTTGCGAAGGTAACCTGGTTCTTCGCTGCAACCTGGTTGTAGCCCGGGCAGCCGACTGACAGGTGATAGACGTGGCTGTTGCGGTTGCCAAGCACGGCGCCGACCGAACCGGCGCTGGCCAGGCTTGGTTTGGCCTCTGGCTTGGCCGCGTTTACCGGCACCGCCTCTACCACGCCGCTGCCAACCGGCTTGTAGCCGGCGGTCCACTTGCGTTCGCCGCTTACGAACGGGTTGGCATGGCCCATAATCGCGGCAATGCGCCGGTCGCGTTCTTTCTCCCAGGCCGACACCGGGTGTTGCTTGTCCCAGGCCATCAGCAGCTGTTGCTGTTGGCGCGACATGTTCAGCTTGTAGCGGTCGAACATGTAGAACGTGGTGCGGGCCACCAGGCCTTTGACTTCGTCACGCGGTTCGGCGGTGCGCTGGACGAAATCGACCTTGGTGGTGCATTGGCCGTATTCGCCGGCATTGCCAGTGACCATGCCGTAGTTGAAGTTGCTGCGGTCACCGTTGACCTCACCCACGGCCGGGTAAAGGTTGAACAGGTCGGCCTCCATGGCGCGGAACACCGGGTCGTTGTCCACGCAGTGCTCACGGCCGCCGTTCTTCCAGCACTGGCGCTGGTTGCCGAAGGTGTGGGCGGGCACGATGTGTTCCCACTCGGTGCGTTCGGCACGGTTCTGCTGCTTGCGCGTCTGGTAACCACACGAGGCGGCATCGATGCGCCCGCCAGACTTGCCCACCCAGGTCCATTTGCAACCGCAGTACAGGTCGCCCATGGCACTGCTGGCCTGGTCCAGGTAGACCTTCTGCTTGGCCACCACCTTGGCTTCGGTGAAGGTGGCCGGCGGGTTGGCCAAGGCAGGGAGGGTAAAGGAAAATAATAAGGTTACGGCGTAAAGCAGTGATTTCATGGGGAAAACATATTTCAGGTTGGGCCGCGCATTGTAATGGTTTCCCCGGGGCTGACCAGCTCGCGGAGCCATACCAATGGTCGGCCAGGGTCATCGCTGCCCATACGGCTGAAGGTGGCTGAGTCGAGCATGTCCCGCACCTGGGTGCCCATGCGCAGCAGGTGCTCGACGAAACCGGCACCGACGTCACCGTAATCCTCCAGGGAAACCCCGCTCTGGTTGTGCTGGATTGCCAGGTGGTAATGACTGACACCATCGCCGTTGCCGCTACCGCCCAGTACTACCGTGAAGCGTGGGCCAAGCAGGGTGGCCAGGCGTTGCTGCACCAGATCGAGCAGGGCGACGGGTATTTCATTTTCGCGCAGTGATGTAGGGAAACAGGGTGTGAACGGAGGCATGAGGGTGTCCTGCTGGGCGGGGTTCGAGTGCTGGCCAGCTTAGGCAAGGTGACTGTCAACTTGGGTAAAGCGGGGGTAAAAGCGGGTAATGCTCAACCCCCGTGCTGCGCGGTTCATTTCATGAGCAGCCTCAGAAGGTCTGCCCCAACGAGAACTGGAACACCTGGGTTTCGGCGTTATCCGGCTTTTTCAATGGCGCCGCCAGGCTGAAACTCAGCGGCCCCATCGGGCTGTACCAGGTCACGCCAACCCCCAGTGACACAGCCATCTGCGCCAGGTCGACGCTGCCGCAGCCTTGGGTGGTGGACAGGTAGCAGGTGTCGGCATATACGTTGCCGGCATCGACAAACACCGAGCTGCGCAGTTGGCTCTGGTCCTTCACGAAGGGCAGCGGGAACAGGTACTCGGCACCGCCGGTAATCAGGATATTACCCCCCAGCACATCGGTGTCGCGGTCGGAATAGTAAGCCTGCCCAGCGCTGGAATAGGCCCCGGTAGCCGGTGTGCTGCGCGGGCCGAGGGTGCCGTCCTTGAACCCGCGTACCGAGCCCTGCCCACCGGCGGTGTAGCTTTCATAGAATGGCAAGCCGTCGGTGGAGCCATAGCCGTTGCCGTAGCCCAGGTTGGTGTGCAGGCGCAGCGTGGTGTTGCTGGTGACCGGCAGGAAAGCCTGGCCGTCGTAGTCGAGCTTGTAGAACGACAGGTCGCTGCCAGGGGTGGTAGCCATCAGCGTCAGGCTCTGCGAGTGGCCCCGGGTGGCTAGCACGCCTTTGTTGAGGGTAGATTCCGACCAACCGATCGACGCCTTGAGGTTGTTGAAGCTTTTGCCTTCGCGGGAGATGAAATCGTAGATCTCGTCAGCGCTGTAGGTGCCGGGCGAAATGTCGTCGTGCTGCAGGGTCAGGCCGTAGGTCAGGCGCGAGGTTTCGTTGATCGGGTAGCCGAAGCTGACCCCGGCGCCGTAGCTGTTGATTGCATAGTACGAAACCCCATCGTCGTAGTAATCGCTGTAGTCGGTGGTGTTGTAGAACAGGTTGTAGCCCAGGCTCACGCCGTCGGCGGTGAAGTAGGGGTCGACGAAGCCGAAGTTGTACTTGGTCTGGTATTCCGAACGGGTCAGGCCGATGGATACCTTGTTACCAGTACCGAGGAAGTTGCTCTGGCTGATCGCCCCCCCCAGGATCAGGCCGGCGCTCTGGGCGAAACCGACGCTGGCGGTGATCGAGCCGGAGGCCTGCTCTTCGACGCTGTAGTTGACGTCGACCTGGTCGTCGGTGCCAGGCACCTGCGGGGTCTCGACGTTGACTTCCTTGAAGAAGCCCAGGCGCTCAAGACGGGTCTTGGACTGGTCGATCAGGTAGGTCGACGCCCAGCCACCTTCCATCTGGCGCATTTCGCGACGCAGCACTTCGTCTTCGGTCTTGGTGTTGCCGCGGTAGTTGATGCGGTTGACGTAGGCACGCTTGCCCGGGTCGACCACGAACATGATGTCGACGGTGTGGTCCTGGTCGTTTGGTTGCGGCACGCCGTTGACGTTGGCGAAGGTGTAGCCTTCGTTACCCAGGCGGCGGGTGATCAGCTCGGACGTGGTGGTCATCACCTTGCGCGAGAACACCTGGCCCGGCTGCACCAGCAGCAACGACTTGACCTGGTCTTCCGGCACCTTGAGGTCACCGGACAGCTTCACGTCGCGAACGGTGTATTTCTCGCCTTCGTTGATGTTGACGGTGATGTAGACGTGCTTCTTGTCCGGCGTGATGGACACCTGGGTGGAGGCGATGTCCATGTTGATGTAGCCGCGGTCCAGGTAGTAGGAACGCAGGCGCTCCAGGTCACCGGAGAGTTTTTCACGGGCGTACTTGTCGTCGTTCTTGAAGAACGACAGCCAGTTGGTGGTCTTCAGCTCGAACAGCTGCCCCAGGGTCTCATCATCGAATACGTTGTTGCCCACGATGTTGATGTGCTGGATGGCGGCGACGGTGCCTTCGTTGATCTTGATCTTCAGCGCCACACGGTTGCGCGGCTGCGGCACCACCTCGGCGTCGACTTCGGCCGAGTAGCGGCCTTGGGCCACGTACTGGCGCTGCAGCTCGTTACGCACACCTTCGAGGGTGGCACGCTGGAAGATCTCGCCTTCGGCCAGGCCCGATTGTTTCAGGCCCTTCATCAGGTCTTCGGTGCTGATCGCCTTGTTGCCTTCAATCTCGATGCTCGACACCGACGGGCGCTCGACCACGTTGATGATCAGCACATTGCCATCGCGGCTCAACTGGATGTCCTGGAAGAACCCGGTCTTGAACAAGGAACGCGTCGAGTCCACCAGGCGGCGGTCGTCGGCCTGGTCGCCAACGTTCAGCGGCAAGGCACCGAACACACTGCCAGCGGAAACCCGCTGCAGGCCGTTGACGCGAATGTCGGCGATCCTGAACGGTGAGGCCTGGGCCAGCGTGGCTTTCAGCAGCAGGATGGAGAGCAACAGGCGCGGGTAGTTCATCGGGGGTTCCAGACAAGCGGATTTGGAGGGAGGCGAGCGCGGGCAACCCGCAAGCAGCGGGCGATGAGGATACGGGCGGGCTGTGTACGGCGCGGTTAGCCGAGGGTAAAGATGTGTAAAGTCCGACCGGCCGGCGGTGACAGTGCCGGCGCGTAGGGCGATCATTACCCCCCCTGCAATTGCGATATCTGGCCCTGATGATCCCTGTGCTGCTGGTCGACGACGACCGCGAACTGACCGAAATGCTCTCTTTGTACCTGGCGCGCGAAGGCTTCCAGGCAACGGCCGTGGACACCGGCGAAGAAGGCGAGACCCAGGCGTTGTCCGGTGACTTCCAGGTGGTGGTGCTGGACGTCATGCTGCCCGGCATTTCGGGCATCGAAGTGTTACGCCGCGTGCGCGCGCGCAGCCAGGTGCCGGTACTGCTGCTGACGGCCCGTGGCGACAACATCGACCGCATCGCCGGCCTGGAGCTGGGTGCCGACGACTATGTACCCAAGCCCAGCTCTCCTGGCGAGCTGGTGGCGCGCCTGCGGGCGATACTGCGCCGCGTGAAGCCACACCTGATGGGTGAAACCAGCGCGCCCGAGGTACCTGAACAGGTACGCAGCGGTGCATTGAAAATGTGGCCGGGGCGGCGCGAGGCCCGCTGGGGCGCAGCCACGCTGGAATTGACCGGCTCCGAGTTCAGCCTGCTCGAAGCCCTGGCGCGCCAGGCCGGTCAGCTGGTCAGCAAGCAGGACCTGTCGCTCAATGCCCTGGGCCGGCCACTGACCCGTTATGACCGACGCATCGATGTGCACGTCAGCAGCATCCGGCAAAAACTTGGCCCGCGTGCCGATGGCAGCAGCTGGATACAGAGCGTGCGCGGCATGGGCTACATGCTGATCGTCGAATGATGCGCCGGCGTCTGTTCTGGAAGCTGTTCCTGGCGTTCTGGCTGGCCAACACCCTGACCTTCCTGGTGGGGGCGGGGGCCTTCATGCTCAATGAGCTGCGCGGCGATACCCCCGGGCTGCGTTCGCTGCTGGCCACCGAGCTGCAAATGCTCGAACGGCATGGCGAGCGGGCCGGCCGCCAGTTGCTGGACGTGTCGCCACAGCCGCAGGATGTGCAAGTAGGCCTTTACGACGATCAAGGCCGCTTGCTGGCTGGCCAAACGGTGCACGTGGCGCGTTTCGAGCAGGCACTGCTCGACCGTGACGGCCGCCCGCTGGTGCTGCGCGCTTCGGTGGCCACCCGTGTCGGTATGGCACCGCGCCCACGCAACCTTGGCCCGTTTGTGACAGGGGCGGTGATGAGCGCGCTGTTCGCGCTGTTGTGCAGCTTTTACCTGACCCGGCCGCTGACCTGGCTGCGCGAGGCCATGGGCCAGGTTGCCCAAGGCCGTTTCGATGTGCGGGTCAGGCCGCGGCTGGGCAAGCGCCGTGACGAAATCGTCGACCTGGCCGAGGACTGTGACCGCATGGCCGGCCAGCTCAAGGCCCTGGTGCAGGCCCAGCAGAACCTGCTGCATGATATTTCCCATGAGCTGCGCTCACCGCTTACCCGCATGCATGCCGCCATCGGCCTGATGCGCCAGCAACCCGACCGGCCCGACATGCTGGAGCGGGTCGAGCGCGAGTCGCGGCGCATGGACGACCTGATCGAGCAACTGCTGACCCTGGCTCGTGCCCAGTCCCGTCAAGGCAACAGTGACTTCGCCAGCGTGGATGTGGTCGAACTGCTGGCGCAGATCGTCGAGGATGCCCGTTTCGAGGCAGGCATGAAGCAGTGCCAGGTGTCCTTGCTGGCTCAGGGCGCGTTTCTCATGCATGGCCATGAAGAGCTCCTGTACCGGGCTTTCGAGAACGTCATCCGCAATGCCGTGCGCTACACCAAGCCCGGCACGGCGGTATTGGTGGAGGCCGCACCGGCACCAGGTGGGCAATGGTTGCAGGTGTGCGTCAGCGACCATGGCCCGGGCGTCGACCCGGCGCGCCTGCAGCGCATCTTCGAACCGTTCGACCGTGGCACCGACAGCAGCGACGGCTTCGGCCTGGGGCTGGCGATCGCCCAGCGTGCCATCGCCTTGCACGGTGGCAGCATCACCGCGCTGGCCGCCGCCACAGGGGGCTTGCGGGTACGCATCGAACTGCCGCAAGCCATTGCTACTTGAAGCCGGTGACCGCGTGGGGAACGTAAGGGGCCTGCAAGCGCGCCACCTCGTCCTCGCTCAGCTGCAGTGACAGTGCGCCCAGGGCATCGTCCAGGTGGGCGGGCTTCGAGGCGCCGACGATAGGGGCGCTAACGCCGGCCCTACCCAGCACCCAGGCCAGCGCAACCTGGGCCATCGGCACCCCCCGTTCGCTGGCGATCTGCTCGACCACATCGATTACCCGGCCGTCCTCCACCTCGGTCTTTTCATAGAACGACTGCCCGGACACATCGGTGCGCGTGCGTTGGGTTTGCTGCCCATGCGGTCGTGTCAGGCGGCCGCGCGCCATCGGGCTCCAGGGCATCAGGCCGACGCCTTGATCCAGGCACAGCGGGATCATCTCTCGCTCTTCTTCGCGGTAGATCAGGTTGAGGTAGTTCTGCATCGACACGAAGCGGCTCCAGCCATGGTTGGCGGCTACCTGCTGCGCCTTGGCGAACTGCCAGGCATACATCGACGATGCACCGATGTAGCGCGCCTTGCCGGCCTTGACCACATCATGCAGAGCTTCCATGGTTTCCTCGATGGGTGTGTGGTAGTCCCAGCGGTGGATCTGGTAAAGGTCGACGTAGTCTGTGCCCAGGCGGCTGAGGCTGGCGTCGATGTTGGCCATGATCGCCTTGCGTGACAAGCCTTGCTCATTGGGCCGGCTGGCGCCTTCCCACATGTTGGCAGGGAAGAACACCTTGGTGGCGATCACGGTTTCTTCGCGGCGGGTAAACTCCCTCAGGAGTTTGCCGAGGATGATTTCCGAGGTGCCGGCGGAATAGCTGTTGGCAGTGTCGAAGAAGTTGATGCCTTGCTCGACGGCATGGCGAATGATCGGCCGGCTGGCGTCTTCGCCCAAGGTCCAGGGATGAGTGCCGGCGTCGGGTTCACCGAAGGTCATGCAGCCCAGGCACAGCCTTGAAATGTCCAGCCCAGTGCTACCCAGCTTTACGTACTGCATCGTCGTCTCCTTCAAGGGCGTGAGTGATGGAGTTAGCCTAACGCTGGCAGGGTTGGGCGAAAATTCCGTATTGATGCAGGCGCCATCTGCAAGAATTCACAAGCGTAGCAGCGGCCGCACCTGTTGCTGAAGGAAGTCGGTAACCGCCTTGATCCGCGGCGTGGCACGCACGTCTTCATGCACGGCCAGCCAGATTTCGATGCTCATTGTCTGTTGGGCGCTGCCTGCTTCTTTCAGACCGTGTTCCTGTGCCATGAACGCGGGCAGGCAGGCGATGCCGATGCCGCCGGCACAGGCTTGGGCCTGGATGCGCAGGTCATTGCTGTGCAATGCGAACGGCTGCTGGCCGGCCTGGAGGTTGAGCCATTGCTGTTGTGGGGAACGGGCCTGAGACTCGTCGTAGCCGATGTAGCGCCTGACCGTTGCGCTGGCCAGGTAACCGGGCGAGGCATACAGCCGGTAATCCAGGTGCCCCAGCAGGCTGACCACCAGAGTTGGCTCTGTCGGCCTGGCCAGGGCGATGCTGATGTCAGCTTCGCGGCGGACCAAGGATGCCTTGGATTTGCTGCCTACCAGCTTCAGGCGCAGCTGTGGGTAGCGCTGGTACAGCTCGCCCAGGCGCCGGGCGACGATGCTGCCCAGCAGCGCCGGTGGTGCCGAGAGCACCACTTCGCCTTCCACTGTCTGTTGGCCGGCGCTGGCGAAATGCGCCAGGGCAAACGAGGACATGGCCATCTGCTCGGCGAGTTCCGCAACACGTTGGCCTTCGTGGGTGAGGGCATAGGCGCGGGGACGTCGGTCGACCAGCTTGAGCTTGAGCGAAGCTTCGAGCGAGGCGATGCGCCGGGCCACGGTGGCGTGGTCGACACCCAGGGTCTTGGCAGCGGCCGACAGCGAGCCGGCCGAGCTGAAGGCGGAGAAATGGCGCAGGTCTTCCCAATCGAACATGAATGACTCGGCAGTGGCGGGTGCATAAAGGGGTAGGGTAACCCTTTATGACCCTGCCGGCTTCAATGCCCGCCTTTCATCCGCCGCGCCACCAGGTAGATGCCCAGGCCAACCAGCGCAGTCGCGGCGCCGATGTACCCGGTGCTGGTCCAGCCCATGCCGGCAGTGATCGCCATGCCTCCCAGCCATGGCCCCAGGGCATTGGCCAGGTTGAACGCCGCATGGTTCGACGCCGCTGCCAGGCTAGGCGCCTCATGGGCAATGTCCATGAGGCGGATCTGTAGCGGTGCCGCCAGGGCGATCATGGTGCCCACCAGGCCGATGCTCAGCAGCAGGCTCCACAGCGCCTGGGCGGCGAAGGTAAAGAACAGCAGCACGGCGACCGACCACATCAGTACCAAGCCCACGGCGCGGAACTGCAGGCGGTCGAACAGCTTGCCGCCAGCGATGTTGCCGACGATACCGCCCACGCCGAACGCCGCCAGACCAAACGGAATCCACTGTGGCGACACCTGGGTCACGTGCAGCATGGTCGGTGCCAGGTAGCTGAACACGCAGAACATGCCGGCAAAACCGATCGAAGCGATGGCCAGCGCCATCCATACCTGTGGGAGGGCAAAGGCCTGTAGCTCCTTGCGCGGGTCGCTGCGTGTTTCGTCGTGGCGCTGGGGCACGAAACGCCAGACCAGGGCGATGGTGCACAGGGCGATCGCGCCGACCAGCACGAATGCCGAACGCCAACCGAAGTACTGGCCCAGGAAGGTGGCAACCGGGTTGCCGAGCAACATGGCCAAGGTCAGGCCCATCATTACCCGGGCAACCGCCCCCGCGCGCTGATCCTTGGCGACCATGCTCGAGGCGACCACTGCGGCAATGCCGAAGTAGGCGCCGTGGGGCAGGCCGCTGATGAAACGAAATGTGACCAGGCCACCGAACGAGGGGGCAAAGGCCGTGGCCAGGTTGCCCACGGCATACAGCAGCATCAACAGCAGCAGCATGTGCTTGCGCAACAGTTTGGCACCGAGAATGGCCAGTGTCGGTGCGCCAACCATCACCCCCAGCGCATACGCGCTGATGGCATGGCCCACCTGCGGCTCGCTCAACTGCAAATTGCTGGCAATGTCGGGCATCAGGCCCATGATGGCGAATTCGCCGGTGCCGATGGCAAAGCTGCCCAGTGCCATGGCGGCTTCCATCTTGGCGACGGTGTGTTTACTGGGGAGCGGGGGGCGTTCCTGGACTGACATTTGTATCCCTATTGAAACATGCTGAAACGTTCAAGGCGGGATAATAGTCAATCGATGGCTGCAACGTCGAGGATGCTGCCCCGGCTTCCGCGACGTTGCAGCCCGTTTCCTGCTCAGTGCGGGCGCGCTTGCTACGCCCCTGGCTGAGGTGACGGGATCCTGTGGCAGCGGGTACGCCTGCTCTTTTAGACTGCGGGCGGTGACGCGCCAACCCTCGGCAAACGGTGTGTACACGCGCCACGCACTCGGTTCACAAGGACAACTGCAATGTCAGATACCCCGCGCAACCCGCTGCTTATCGATGGGGCCGTCGGCCAGATCGAGCTGTTGATCGACTACCCCGACGGACCACCCACAGGGCTGGTGCTGGTCAGCCATCCGCAACCGCTGCTGGGCGGTAGCCCACGGCATATCGTGCCACTGACCCTGGCACGGCAGCTGCGTGCAGCCGGCTGGCAAGTGGTACGGCCGAGCTTTCGTGGGGTGGGGCAGACGCAAGGCACGCACGACCAGGGCATCGGTGAAGCCGAGGATTGCATCGCGGTCATCCGTCACTTCAATCAGCAACAGCCCGAGCTGCCGGTAGCGCTGGTCGGGTTTTCCTTTGGGGCCTACGTGTTCGCCCGGGTTGCCTGTGCGCTGGAAGGGCAGTTGCAGGCAGTCGCATTGATGGGGCTGCCGGTGGGGGATGTACCGGGAGGGCGCTATTACGAGCCATTGCCGCTGCCTGGGGATTGCCTGTTACTCCATGGTGAACAGGATGAAATGGCACCGCTGGCCAACCTGCTGCAATGGGCTGGCCCTGAACAACGGGCAGTGTCGGTATACGCCGGTGCCAATCACTTTTTCAAAGGCTGCCTGGGGCGTGCCGCGGAGCAGGTGATTGCTCATCTCGCCCAGAAGACTGGTACTCACCGCTCCAGGTAATGCGTCTGTGCAGCAAAATCGATAAACCGCTTGCTGGCCAGCGACAGGTATTCCCCCGAGCGCCAGCACAAGCGGAAACTCATCTGCTGTGCTGGCCGGAACGGCACGCCGACGATGCCTGGCGTGCGTTGCTGCACCGAGCGCAGCAGGGTCGCCACCCCCATGTTGTCCAGCGCGGCCTGCACCACCAGCGAGACGAAGTTGCTCTGTAGCGCCACCTGGTAAGTGATGCCATGTTCGGCGAAGAACGCATCCAGAAGATGGCGTTGAACGAAGGTGCGATCGAACACCACCATGTCGGTATTGCGCAGGTCTTCGGCGGTGAGGTAGGCCTTGCCAGCGTAGGGGTGATCCGGGTGCATGCACGCCAGCATCTCGTCGCTGCCCAGCAGGATCGACTCCTTGTCGGGCGGTACACGCCGGGACTCCAGCAGCGCCAGGTCGATTTCCCGTTGCTCCAGGCGATGGCCAATGTCTTCGGCACTGCCTTCGAACACGGTCATGGCAATGCCCGGGTACGACTTGCGGAAGGCGTTCATCAACCCGGGGACGTAGTGCAGGCCGAACATCGGCGGGATACCCAGGCGCACTTCACCGCGCTTGAGGTCGGCCATGTCGCGCAGCTCTTGCCGGGCAACGTCCATTTCGCGCAGGGCAGAGGCAATGCGCGGCAAGAACTGCTCGCCTTCTGCCGTGAGGATCACTTTGCGCGTGGTGCGGTTGAACAGGGTTACCCCCAGTTCTTCTTCCAGCCGGGTGACGGCCATGCTCAGCGCTGGCTGGGCGATGTGCAGGTGCTGCGCGGCCTTGGTGAAGCTGCCTTGCCGGACGATTTCGACACAGCAGCGCAATGCCTTGAGGTTCATTGAGGGGTGCTACCTTTCATGCGAGATGCATTCATAACGAACTGTGATGCTAAGCATCATAACAATATATTTATTATTATTAACCAGAGGGCCTACGATGCGCGCCACTGAGACATCCTGCAACATCTCAGTCACGCAGCTTAATAAATCTGCAATCCCACAAAGATTTTGAGGTAGTACCCCAAATGGCCAAGGCCGCCGATGTCGTTGTGCAATGCCTGGAAAACGAAGGTGTCGAGTATGTATTCGGCATTCCCGGTGAGGAAAACCTCGACCTGCTCGAATCCCTGCGCAAGTCGAAGATCAAGCTGGTACTGACCCGTCACGAGCAGTCTGCAGGTTTCATGGCTGCCACCTACGGTCGTCTGACCGGCAAGACCGGCGTCAGCCTGTCGACCCTCGGCCCTGGTGCCACCAACCTGGTGACCGCCAGCGCCTACGCCTACCTGGGCGGCATGCCGATGATGATGATCACCGGGCAGAAGCCGATCAAGAAGTCCAAGCAGGGTCGCTTCCAGATCATTGACGTGTGCGGCATGATGGACCCCATCACCAAGTACACCCACCAGTTCGCCTCGGCCGACAACATCCCGGCCCGCATGCGCGAAGCCTTCCGCCTGGCCGAAGAAGAAAAGCCGGGTGCGGTGCACCTGGAGCTGCCGGAAGACATCGCCGCCGAGCAGACCGACGCGCTGCCGATCCCGCGCAGCCTGCACCGCCGCCCGCTGGCCGAGCACGTGGCCATTGAAGCTGCCGTCGAGAAACTGCAGAACGCGCGTAACCCGATCCTGGTGATCGGTGCCGGTGCCAACCGCAAGATGACCGCCAAGGTCCTCAAGCAACTGATCGACAAGACCGGCATCCCGTTCATCACCACCCAAATGGGTAAAGGCGTGGTCGATGAGCGCCACCCGCGCTTCCTTGGCAACGCTGCGCTGTCGTCGGGCGACTTCGTTCACCGCGCCGTCGAAGCCGCCGACCTGATCATCAACATCGGCCACGATGTGATCGAGAAGCCACCGTTCTTCATGGTCCGTGGCGGCACCGAAGTCATCCACATCAACTTCCGCTCTGCCGAAGTCGATGCCGTGTACTTCCCGCAAGTAGAAGTGATCGGCGACATCGCCAACGCCGTGTGGCAGATCAGTGAAGCACTGAACGACACGTCGCACTGGGACTTCACCCGCCTGATGGCCATCCGTGAAGCCAACGAAGCACAGATCGCCGAAGGCGCCGACGACGACCGCTTCCCGGTCTACCCACAGCGCATGGTGGCTGACATCCGTCGTGTACTGCCGTCCGAAGGCATCGTCGCCCTGGACAACGGCATCTACAAGATCTGGTTCGCCCGCAACTACAAAGCGCACAAGCCAAACACCGTGCTGCTGGACAACGCCCTGGCGACCATGGGCGCCGGCCTGCCATCGGCAATGGCTGCGCACCTGGTGCACCCGGACCGCCCGGTAATCTCGGTGTGCGGCGACGGCGGCTTCATGATGAACAGCCAGGAACTGGAGACTGCAGTACGTCTGGGCATGCACATCACCGTGGTGATCCTGCGTGACGACGGCTACGGCATGATCCGCTGGAAGCAGGCCAACATGGGCTTCACCGATTTCGGCCTGGACTACGGCAACCCGGACTTCGTCAAGTATGCCGAAGCCTACGGCGCCAACGGCCACCGCGTGGAAAGCGCCGAAGGCCTGCTGCCACTGCTGGAGCACTGCATCAAGACCCCAGGTGTGCACGTGATCGACTGCCCGGTCGATTACAGCGAGAACGACCGCATCCTCAACAGCGAGCTGCGTGAGCGCGCGCTGGCGGTGTAAGCCCTGACAGGCCGGCGCCGTCTTTTTGCCGGCGCGGCCTGGTGCTGCAAAGAGGCCCGTATAGCTGACGGTAATGTGTCGGCTTTACGGGCCTTTTCGCAATACAAGGCTGCTTCTGTATCCCATTCACCCCAGCTCAAGCAGACCTTGCAGGCTGGCCAGAATGGCATTGGCGTCATAAGGCTTGCGGGTGATGGGCACATGCTGCAAGTGCTCGGGAATGCTGATGCCGTCGCCATAGCCGGTGGCAAAGAGGAACGGGACCTGCCGGCGAACCAGTTCATCTGCTACGGAAATGGAGGTTCCGGTGCCCAGGTTGACATCCAGTATTGCCGCGTCCGGTTTGTGGCTACCAAGCAGTTGCATGGCTTGGTCCTCGGAGCTGGCGGTGATCACGTCCTCGATTTGCGCATCGTTGAGAATTTGCTCCAGGCCTACTGCAATTACCAGTTGATCCTCGAGTATCAGCACACACAAACCCGAGCGCGCTGCAAACGCACCGTTTGCACGGGCCATAGGCGTGGCCGGGAGAGCGGTTACTGCCGCTTCGGCTACGGAAAGGTGCTTGGCCGGGATTCTGAAAAAGCCTTGCAGGCCTTCGGGGTGATATTCCACCGCGCTGGTGCCACCCAGGTCGAACGGGATGCTGCGGTCGATCAGCACCGTACCGAAGCCGCTGCGGCTGGGCGGGCGTACCGCTGGCCCACCACTTTCCCGCCAACTGATGGCACAAGCGTTGGTGGCGTCTATTGCCCAGCTCACCGAAAGCTTGCCGCCAGCCCGCGATAGCGCACCGTACTTGGCCGCGTTGGTGGCCAGTTCGTGCAGCACCAGGGCCATGACCGAGTACGCGCGCGCATCGAGGATGACGTTCGGGCCCTGCAACTCGATCACGTCGGCAGCCGTGCGATAGGGAGAAAGCTCGGCCTCCAGCAGCTTCGCCAGGCGCCCGCCACCGTCACCGCGCACCACCTGGTCATGGGCCAACGACAAGGCCTGGATACGCCCTTTGAGCGTTGCCACATAGTCCTGCAGGGTCTGGCTCTCCGGGGTCGGATGGGCAACCAGTGCACCAATCAGCGACAGGATGTTCTTGACCCTGTGGTTGAGCTCTTCGTTGAGCATGCGCTGGCGCACGTCGGCTTTGGCGCGTTCACTGGCGAGCAGTTCGCTGTTGTGCAGCACCACTTCGACGATAGCGGTACGGATGGCATCGCCAAACTGGCGGTCCTGCTCGGTCCAGGGTAGCGACTGCTGGTGAACGGTTTCTTTCCAGATGGCGAAGCTCTTGCGGGGCGTCAGGCGGTCGCCCAACGCGCCGCTGTCATAGGTCTTGTTCGGGTCCCCGGCCCAGTCGAGTGTCTCGATCACCTCCTTGCGGAAGAAGATCAAGTAATCCCTTGGGTGTTGCGACATCGGGACGATCAGCACACCCGACACATCATTAAAATACGCCTGGGCCGACGGGAGCACTGTCGACAGGCGATTGGACGCCCAGATTCGGCCTTCGCTGACCATGTCTGCCAGACGCAGCAGATCAGGCACGGCCGTTTGGGGCGGCGCCAGCCCTGCGCACGACCAGCGGCCTAGCAGCGACATGCCGATGCCGTCGCAGGGAATCAGCGACATCAACCGGGGCAGGCGTGCGTGGAAGAACCCATCAATGTCCGCCGCCTGGTTGGCGTCGCGCAGCAGGCTGTCCAGGGCTTTGTGGATGCGCACGGCGGCTTCGAGTTTTTGCCGGCTACGCAGGGTCTCGATATGCAGGGAGAAGAACTCACCGAACATCTCGGCGGCCACACGTTGCCCCATGGCCAGCGTGCGCGGTGCGTAGTGATGGCAGGCAATCATTCCCCACAGCTCGCCATTGACGATGACGGAAATCGACATCGAGGCGCCCACGCCCATGTTGCACAGGTATTCGCAATGGATCGGCGAGACGCTGCGCAGGTGCGCGTAGGACAGGTCGAGCGGTTCGCCCGAGGGGTCGAGCACCGGGTTGATGGCGACCGTATTGAACTGGACGTCGGAGATTACCCGGATCGGGTTGCGCAGGTAGAGCGCGCGGGCCTGCTGGGGGATATCGGAGGCGGGGAAGTATTGGCCCATGAAGCTTTCGAGGTCGCTACGCTTGGACTCGGCAACCACCTTGCCGGCACCGTCGGCTCCCAGCTGGTAGATCATCACCCGGTCGTAACCGAGCACCGCCCTGACAAAGCGGGCGGCGTCGCGGAACAGCTTGTGGGTCTGGTCGATTTCGCGCAGTTGGGCAATCAGTGTGCGGGCCAGCTCGATCGGTTCGGCGATGCTCGCCCCGGCGGGCTCGAATTCGAGGATTGCCGTGCCTTTGTACAAGTGGGCGGCGATGTCGACGGCCGCGCCGTTGGGCAACGTCACGCCGAAACTGAGCGCGGGCCGCGAGGCATCCCGGGTACGGGCAAGTGCGTTGCGAAGCGTATGCGTGACCTCGTCACCCAGCACCGCGTGCAGTTTCTGACCATTGATATCGTTTGCTACACCCAGCATCTGTGGGGCGTTGACCGAATGGCGCAGCACTACGGTCGCCGAGGCATCACAGGCCAGCAGGCAGCCATGGGGCTGGATGCTCCCGGGAATCTGGATGGGCTCCCGGTCGCAGTTGGTCAGGTTAACGTGGGGGTTGTAGGTCATTGGCCCGTGCCTGTGGGTAAGGGGAGGCGGGCTGCAGGTCCGCCATCGTCCGTCAGCCTAGCAGGCATTGCACGCCTTGGGGATGGCGGGTCGGGCAATGCCGGTCCATTCCCAAGGCAATGCTTTGATCACAGCGTGGAGTACGGATGTACTCCCTTCGAGAATCGCTTGAAGGCAGCTACGATCAATGGTCTTATCCCGCGCTTGAGCCAACTGGTATTGCAAGATGAACCGCCCGCTGTTTATTTCCATCGATGGGCCCAAGGGTACCGGCAAGACCACGCTGCTGGAGGCCGTCACTCAAGCGTTACGGCTGGACGGGAACAAGGTGATCCGCCTTTGCGAAAGAAAGAATGATCCTCACCGGGGCGAGACCATGGCCCTGGTCAACCAGCTTTCCAGAAGCCCTTGCCAGGACCTTGAGTTCAAGGTTTGCGAACGCTTCGCTGAAAGCCGAGCCTGGATTTCCCGGCATATACTGCCCAGGCAGCCCGCTGACAGCATCATCCTGATTGATCGCTGGTACCCCTCTGACGCTGCGTTTCGCCGCACAGTGCCGTTTGACAAGATCCTGCGCCTGAACCTCGAACGAAACGTGCAAGTGCCCGATTTGCATGTCGGGGTTGTCACAACGCCTGAAACCTCATGGGCGAGGGCCGCGGCGCGCACGCGTGGGCTGGGCAGTACGGTGATCCATAACCTGGAAGAACAGGTTGCCTGTACCGAGGCGTTCGAGCGTGCGGTTGCAGAGCAAGGCTGGGTGCTGTGCCGTAATGAAGGGACCGTCGACGAGGCAACGCGGCAGGTCGTAGGCGAGATTCAGGGCGTGCTTCGACACCTGTGAGGCTTGGGTAAGTACGGCCTGTCTACTGCCTCTGCAGGTATCAGGCGCCCTGGCGGTCGATATCACGGCGCAGGACTACCGACGTGGTAATGTCATCCACTGATTCGTGACGTGCCACGTTGTCACGTACCTGGTTGAGGTCGTCGATCGTTCGGGTCTCCACTTCAACCACCAGGTCAAGCTGACCGCTCACCGACGAAACCCGCCGTACGCGCGCGTCCGTTGCCAACTGGTCGAGCAGCCCCATGGCAGGCGTACGCTGCAACGTAACCAGCAAGATCGCGCGTATCACGTTGGCGTCTATTTCGCCGATGTCAGCGCGATAACCGCGAATGACTCCGCTGCGTTCAAGGTTGGCGACACGCTCGGTGGTGGCACTTCGGGAAAGGCCTATGCGGCCGGCTAACGCCTTGAGCGCAATACGCGCGTCCTTCGAAAGTACCTCAAGAATCTCACGATCTTTAGCGTCCAGGTCACGCATTGCAGCCCCTTGATAAGCTTGCCATCATTATGCCGGTCGGAACCGACATAATGCCTGTTGCGCCCGGCCGTATGCAGGGTGTCCGTTTCGGCGGCGCATGACAAGCTATTGAAAAACAATCAGCGCGCTCGGAACCTGATGATATGACAGACCTTTCCCACCCGGCACCTCGGTTTTCGGCAAGCGATGCAGAGGGCCTTGCAAAAGATTTCTTCAATGTCACCGGCACTGCAACGCCCTTGGATGGGGAACGTGATCGCAATTACCGGCTGGATACGGGCGTAGACGCAGGCTGGATACTGAAAATCGTCAATGCCAGCGAGCCCAGGGTAGAAAGCGAGTTTCAAACCGCGCTACTCGATCACCTGGCCGTGCATGGCGCGCATTTGGGCGTACCACACCTGCGGGCCAGCGTGACGGGCGACTACCTGCCGTCTGTGGCCAGCAGCACCGGTGAACAGCACGCTGTGCGCCTGGTCAGCTGGCTGGCCGGCACGCCACTTGCCAAGGCCAGACGCTCCCTGGCGCTGATGAGAAACTTCGGCCAGGCACTCGGTGAACTTGACCGTGCGCTGCAGGGCTTCATGCACCCGGGCGCAGTCCGCGACCTGGACTGGGACTTACGCCATGCTGCGCGCTCCCGTTCGCGGCTGCACTGCATCAAGGACCCTGATCGCCGGGCCGTTGCCGAGCGCTTCATCGCCCGGTTCGAACAGACTGTACAGCCTAAACTGGCTTCCCTTCGGGCCCAGGTGATCCACAACGATGCCAACGACTGGAACATTCTGGTCGATGCCGAAACGCCCCGTAACGTGACTGGCTTCATCGATTTTGGCGATGCCGTGCACACCGTTCTGATTGCCGAGGTCGCAATCGCCAGCGCCTACGCCATTCTTGACATGGACGACCCGATCGGCGCTGCGGCTGCGCTGGTGGCCGGCTTCCATGAGAAGTACCCGTTGCAAGCGCAAGAGCTTGATGTGTTGTTCAACCTGATTGCCATGCGCTTGGTCATCAGCGTGACGTTCTCCGCTTCCCGGCAGGATCAGACAGACGACAACCCCTACCTGGCGATCAGTGAAGCGCCTGCCTGGCGTCTACTGGAACAGCTCGATTCGATGAACCCACGGTTGGCCACCGGCATTTTGCGCAAGGCCTGTGGTTTCGATGCCATCGAAGGTGCGGGGGAAGTCCGGCGCTGGATTGCCGACAACCACAAGTCGTTTGCCGACCTGGTGCGCCCGTCAGCCGCCATTCTCGACAAGGTCATCGCGCCGTTTGGCGATGCCAGCCACGAGATGACCATTGCCTCGGCCCAGCAGCGCCCTGCAGATGCGACGCGGTGGTGGAATGAATGCTCTGCCGCGCACAAGGCCCCGCTGGGCATCGGGCCATGGGGCGAGGTACGTGCCGTCTATACCGACAGCGCCTTTGAGTCTCGCTTCATCAAGGGGCAGCACCGGACCCTGCATGTGGGGGTAGATTTGCTGATGCCAGCGGGTACGCCGTTGTACGCACCGATTGCAGGCACCGTCAGAAGCGTCGAGGTTGAGCCAGACCCGCTGGGTTATGGCGGCCTGGTGATGCTCGAGCACACCCCGCCCGGTTGCCCGCCATTTCTGACACTGTGGGGGCACATGGCCCACGAGGCGCTCAGCCGTTTGAAGGCCGGTGACAAGCTCGAAGCGGGCGACCTCGTCGGTTACATGGGCAGCGATCACGAGAACGGCGGCTGGATTCCCCACCTGCATCTGCAGTTGGTCACCGATACCCAGTTGCGCGCGTGCGAGGTCATTGGCGTGGGTGAGCCCGCATACCGCGAAGCGTGGGCCGACCTGTTCCCCGATGCCTCGGCCCTGGCCGGTATCCCGCCAGAGACCTACAGCCAGCAGGGGATGACCAAGGCCCAGATCATTGCCAGGCGCAAGGAACTGCTGCTACCCAACCTGTCCATTTCGTACACCGACCCGATCAAGTTCGTGCGCGGTGATGGCGTATGGCTGATCGACAACTTCGGGCGGGCCTACCTGGACTGCTTCAACAACGTGTGCCACCTGGGCCATAGTCATCCCGACGTGGTCGAAGCCCTGACCCGCCAGGCTGCGCTGCTCAACACCAATACCCGCTACCTGCACGACAACATCGTCGAATACGCCGAGCGCCTGACCGGCACTTTGCCCAAGGGCCTTTGCGTAGCGTCCTTTGGCTGCTCGGGGAGTGAGGCCAACAGCCTGATGCTGCGTATGGCGCGCAACTACACAGGCAGTGATCAGGCGATCGTGCTGGACTGGGCCTACCACGGCACCACTCAGGAACTGATCGATCTGAGCCCTTACAAGTACAAGCGCAAGGCGGGCAAGGGCAGGGCGGCGCATGTTTACGAGGCCGTGGTCCCGGACAGCTACTACGCCCCCGAGCACTGGCCCGTGGAAGCGCACGGCAAGCGCTTTGCCGAGTCGGTGGCAGAGCAGCTGGATGCCATGCGCAAGGCAGGCAAGCGTCCCGGGTTTTTCATTGCCGAATCGATCCCCAGCGTGGCGGGGCAGGTGTTTTTGCCCGAACACTACCTTGAGGAGGTGTACGCCATGGTGCGTGCTGAAGGTGGGCTGTGCCTGGCCGATGAGGTTCAGGTCGGGTTTGGCCGGGTCGGCAGCCACTGGTGGGCATTCGAGACCCAGGGCGTGGTCCCGGATGCCGTCAGCATGGGCAAACCCATTGGTAACGGCCACCCGATGTCGGCGGTAGTGACCACGCGCGAGGTTGCCGATGCTTTCAACAACGGCATGGAGTATTTCAATACCTTCGCCGGTAACCCAGTGTCATGCGCGGTAGGCCTGGCGGTGCTCGATGCAATCGAGCGCGACCAGTTGAAAGAAAACGCCTTGAATGTCGGCCATTACCTGCTCGAGGGTTTGCGCAAGCTTCAGCAGCAGTTCGACGTGATTGGTGATGTGCGCGGGTTGGGCCTGTTCCTCGGCATCGTGCTGGTCACTGACCGCAAGTCAAAGGCGCCAGCCACGGCCCTGGCCAGAAAAGTGGCTGATGGTGCCCGGGAGCGCGGCGTGTTGATCGGCACCGAAGGCCCGCATGACAACGTGCTGAAAATGCGCCCTTCGATGATTTTCAGCCGGACCAATGCGGACTTCCTTCTCGAGGTGCTGAAAGACAGCTTCATCGCGGCGCTTAAATAGCGTTTCAGCGCGGGCAGGGCGTGCGCATGTGCACGCCCTGCGGCGCACCTATCTGGCGAGCCGGGCAGGTTGCCAGCATCAAGCGCCCCTGATGCTCAGGCCTTCGCGAGCCTGGCCATGCAGGCCGGCGGCCTCTGGCAATGCCGTGACCTTGATCGCGCGCACCGGCACGGCGAACTTGGCGCCGATTTGCGAGAACCGCTCCAGCAGCCTGAAGTTGATCGCTTGCTGAATGTCCATGTAAAGGTTGTAGCCTGGGTCCCGGACAATGTAGACACACTCGAACTCCAGCGCCTCTTTGCCGAAGCCGCGCAGGTGAGCGCGATCGAAACGCGCCTGCTCCTGGGCCTTGATGGCGTCTTCTACGATGGCTGGCGCTTTCTTCACGGCCTCGGTGGGCGTGTCGTAGGAAAGCCCGAACTCGAACACGATGCGACGCTCTTGCAGGCGCTTGTAATTCTGGATGGTGCTGCTGATCATGCTGGCGTTGGCCATGACGATCTGTTCGCCGCCGAGGCTGCGGATGCGTGTGGTTTTGAGGCCGACGTGCTCAACGGTGCCCGCCAGGGGCCCGATGACGATGAAGTCACCGATCTCGAACGGCTTGTCCACGGCGATCGACAACGAAGCGAACAGGTCGCCAAGGATATTCTGCACAGCCAGCGCCACCGCGATGCCGCCCACGCCAAGGCTGGCGACGAAGGCGGTGATGTTCACCCCCAGGTTCGACAGCATCGCCAGCACGACGACTGACCACAGCAGGACCCGCGCGCCCCAGGCCGAAAGGGTTGCCAGCGCGCTGCCCTGGTTCAGGCCGTCGGTACGGTGGCGGGCGAAGTAGCGGCTCAGGCCCAGGCCGATGGCGCGGTTGGCCCACAGGCCAATCTGCAAGGCAGCGACCACGAACCACAGGCTGCTGACCCTGCTCAGCCAGCGCTCGGGCAGGTCGAGCATGCTCAGGCCCACCAGCAAGGAGGCCAGCAACAACAGAACGTTGCTGGTGCCGGAAAGCACCTTGGCCATTATCTGGCTCAATGGGCCTTCGTGTTCGGACCAGCGCCGTACCCGGCGGATCAGGAAACTGATGGCGGCACGGGCGACTAGGAAGACTACGGTGGCGACTGTCAGCGCCACCAGCAGATTGAGAATGGAGATGCCGAATAGGGTGGTTTCGGTGAAAAACGCGATGATGCGGTCGTTCATGAGTACCTCGCCTCTGGGGTGATTTGCCAAGGTGCTTTCTTGGGACGTCAAAGAGGCGCTACAGGTCGATCGGATTTCACCACGCTGGGCAGACGGAGTCAGTCTCGGTAGATTTTCTTCAGTAACCGCAACAGTTTGTTCAGCATTGGCACGACTTGCGGGGTTCGATTGCCAACGCACGCTTGCCGCAACGGCTGCAGGCCCATGCCAACCTACACCTGTTCGACGATGCCGTGCGCACGCTGCGCCCAGCGCCGGGTGACGCCGTGGCCCAGGACCCTGCATAGCACTTCCTTGGAGGGGCTAGTGCTGCTTGTGCAATGCCTCCTGCTCCGGTTCGGCGACGGTGACCCGGTTACGGCCCGATACCTTGGAAAGGTACATGGCGCTGTCTGCACTGCTGAGCAAGGCGCCGAGCTCAGAGGCAGGGGCCTTCGCGAACGCTAAACCTATGCTTGCGGTGACCGGGTGTTCATCATTCACACGCAGTTTGGCTATCAGGGCCCGCAGGCGCTCGGCAACCTCAATCGCCGTGTCTGGCGGCGTATTGGGCAGCAGGATGGCGAACTCCTCGCCGCCCAGCCTGCCGGCAATGTCGTTGTCACGCAGGCTGGCACTGATCGCTGCACCGATGCGTTGCAGCACCTGGTCGCCTGCGGCATGCCCGAACGTGTCGTTGATCTGTTTGAAATGGTCGACGTCCAGCATCAACACGGCCATGAATGTGCCCGCATCCCTGCACTGGATGTGCTGCGCCGAAGCGTTGTCGAAAAAAGCACGTCGGTTGTTCAGGCCGGTCAGTTCGTCCGTGCACGAGGCCAGCATTGCAAGCCGATGCGCGCGTTGCATTTCGTGTTTCAGGCGCCAGGCCGTCGTCAATGCCGAGGACAGGCTTTGCGTCGCGCTGACCACGAACCAGGCGAACACCAGCACCGCCAAGGCTATCCCTTGTTGCAGCGTAGAAGGTTGCAACAGTAGCCAGCCTGTAGAAGGCAGCAAGACCAGGCCCATCGACACCAGGGTCATGTTGCGGTAGGAGGAGTAACACGACACCGCGCTGACAGACATGCCGACGGCAAACAACATGATCAGCGTCTGCCCCAGCGCGTCGTCGGTGGGCATTACGGCAAAGGCGCCCCCGCCCCAGATAGCCGCCGACAGCATCAGCGTGACCCAGTAACGCCACTCCCAGCGTTCGGCCGTGCGCTGGTTGGCCGGTGCTCGCAGATAGGCGAAGAACATGGCGGTACGCACGCCGGTCGACAGGCCCAATAACGTCATCCACACGATGACCCTTTGCGGGTCGAAACGCTCCCAGCCCAACCAGCACAGCATGACGGCGGCCAGGAAGCTGCCAAGCACAGCGGGCGCCGACTGGACAAACAGCTGTTCAAGCCGATCCCTCCGTACGGAGTAGGCTACTTCATCGCCGGGATCAAGGTTTGTCATGGCTGGCGCCGCCGCATGTGACCGGTAGCGGATTCTGGCACTTTGACGGCGTCCTGGAAAAGCCTCCTGGCGTTCACATGTGATGCCCTTCGCCCTGTTCGATTGCTGGATTCAGAAAGCGTTGCGGTAAGTAGTGGCAGTGCAGCACAGCTTATCGCCACGGTTACGGCACCTGCGACGTTTCCCGTATTTCACGTCGTTGCGCGGATCCTTTTCTTGATCGAAGGCTGCCTTGGCTACACAGTTTCCCCTCGCAAGTTCAATCACGAACATAGCGTGTTTTCCGGCACTTCGAAAGCCAATTGATCGCGACGGCCAACAAGCGGTCGAGCAAGCCAAGGCCACTGAGGGCGTTGCCCGAGCCACTGGCGCCGACCAACGTGCAGGCTTTCAGAAGTCGAACGTCACGCCGGCATACAGCGCACGACCGTCACCCGGGGCGTGCAGGGAAGCCTCCGCACCATCCGGGTCGTACCACACGTACTCATAGTAGCGGTTGGTGAGGTTCTTCAACTGCAGGTCCATGCTCATGGTTTCGCTGACCTTGTACGTTGCACCGAGGTTCATCAGTACGTAGCCGCCATACGTACCTTGGGTGTTCTCCCGCTCCAGGTAGTAGTTGGTCTGCCCGTTCGCCCAGGCAGTCAGTTGCAGCGCGGGAGTGGCCTGGTAGCTGATGCCGGTGTTCCACAGATGGTGTGGCACGTGATCGATTTCCTGGCCTTTGCTGCTTGGTAACGCGCTGCTGGGCTCAAGGATCTTGGAGTACTGCCAGGAGTAGGACATCCACACCTCGGTGCGTTCGTCCGGGTGCAGGTTGACCTGCAGGTCATAGCCCCAGCGGCGTGTTTCGCCGACGTTGTCCGACTCGCCGCTAGGGTCGTTCAGGCGACGGCTCACTTCGCCAGAGGCGTCCTGACGCCAATAGGCCACGCGGCCATCGACCCAGCTGGCCGGGGTGAACTTGACGCCGGTTTCCCAGCCTTCGTTGATCGAAGGGTCCAGGTCCTCGTTGCGCGGCGGCACCTTGTAGGCTGCGGCGCCCGTCCCGACCTGGAAGGTGCGGCCCCAGTTGGCGTAAACGCTGGCGAACTTCCACGGCGAATAGACAATGCTGAGCTTGGGCTGCTTGATCAGCCCGTAGTCGTTGATGTCGTAGTCCTGCCCGGTCATCTTGTTGGTGAAGTCACCACTGATCTTGTCCACCCGGTAGGCCGGCACGATCTTCAGCGATTCGAACGGCTCGATCTCCGCCTGCACGTAGGCACCGACCGTGTTGAAGTCGAAGTCCTGGTCGCGTGTCTGCGCCTGGCGTACACGCTCCACGGTGCGGTAGCGTTCGCTGCGGTTCTGTTGCTTCTGCACATCGCTTCCGCCTTCAAGGGCAAACGCATGCAGCCAGTCCACCTGTGGTCGCCAAGTCAGCGAGGTAATGGCACCGTACTGATCCTCGTAGGTGTCACGTTCCTGCTGTGAACTGGTGCGCCAGTACTGCGTCCAGCGACGGTCGTCATAGGTGTTGAGGTAGGTCTTGGCCGACCAGGACAGGGTCTCGGCCAGGTCGGTGTCGAAGTGCACGCTGACCTGGTTCATTCGCCGCGTGCCTTTGTCCGTGGCGTTGTAGTCATTGCTCATGCGCGGATGATGGCGGGCGTCATCCTCGGTCAGGTAGCCGGCCTCCTGGGCTTCGGACTCGTAGTGGCGCGCGATCAGGCCCACGCGGTAGTTGCCATCGTCCGGGGTATAGAACCATTTGCCGCCGAAGCTGTAGCGTTCGGTGTCGGCATGGTCGCGGTAGCCGTCGACCTGCTGGCGGGCGAAGAAGTAGTTCTGCGTCCAGTTACTGGTCTCGATGCCCTTGGCCAGTTGCACCTCGCGGGTGTTGAAGCTGCCATAACGCATGCGCGCTTTGTTGTAGTTGCCGCCGGTACGGGTATTGATGTTGACGTTGCCCGCAATGTTGTTCAGGCCATAGCGCGGGTCGCTGGTGCCGCGCACCACCTCGATGCTGTCGATGTCCATGGGGAACACCGAGTCGATGAAGGGCATGTTGCCGTCATTGGTGTTGCTGGGAATGCCGTCGATCAACAGTTTCACGGCGTTGATTTCGCCTTCGCCATTGAAACCGCGGAACGAAAGCTTGCCGGAGGTGGTGCCTTGGTTGAACTCGGTGAGCATCACTCCCGGTGCCCGGCGGAACAGCTCCCAGCTGTAGGCAACAGGCATCTTCTCGAGGATGTCGCCGCCCAGAATATCCACCGAACTGAGCACGCTGGTTGTGGCCAGCGGGCCGCTGTCGGTGCCGGTCACATTGACCGCGCCGAGGGTGAGTACCGAGTTTTCGGCAGGCAGTGTTTCAGCGATGGCAAGTGACAGTGGGTTGAGGCCGAACAAGGCGAGCACGGGCAATACGGCGCGTGCGGTGCAACGGGACGCAGGCATGTGTGGTTTCCTGGCAAAAACGGTCGGGCAAGGTCAGGCGTCGTGCAGCGCACGCCATGACCACTAGACAGCAGCGACGGTTCAGGCCAGGGGCGAGGCGCGGGGGTTCAGCCGAGGCCACTGATCCCGTGGCAGCGGCAAAACATGACGGTCTCCCAGTAGAAGGTCGGCCGGCCAGTAGCGGGGGAACAGATGGCGGTAGTAATCACCGCCTGCCAAGGCATGGCTGGCATGGCCACAACAGCAGTCACCACGCTGATGCTTGGGTTCAGGGGAATGGTCGAGTTGCGGCAGGTCTGCCTTGAGCTGGGTCAACAGTGACTTGGGCAGGCTCTGGGCACCGTGCAGGCTGCAGAAGCTGCCAAATATCAACGACTGGCTGTCGATGCGGGGTGCCTGCAAGGCACGGTCAAGCGGCATCGCCAGCAGGTTGAACAGCAGGGCGAAGCAGGCGAACAGACAAAGTTGTGCACGTGCACGTGAAAGCATGAGTCACCCGACCGAACGTGGCGCGAATTGAGCCGCATCCGTTGCGGGCTGTATACGTTGCGTGGCATGCCATTTTGTCGCAGGTGCACCACGCTGAGGGCTCAATGACTGCGCATGCTGGCGGCCACCCTGAACACCCGCATCAGCCAGGCGAACAGGCGTAGCGCCTTTAGCGGCTGTTGCGCCCAATGGTTGGGCAACTCGGCGCAGCACCCCGCCGGCAAAGCCGGCAGGTGGGCAAGGCGCTCGGTCGGTGTCAGCTTGGGGTAGCCGTCCTACAGCATGGCAACCCCAGAGACGAACCACCGCGCCATGAACAGGCAGGCGACGATGCCCAGCCAGCGGTGCCAAAGGTACAGCTGGCTCCACGCTCATCAGTAGCGCCACTGCACAGCGACTTCCAGGCTGCGCGGTTCACCCAGGTAGTACTGGGTGTTGGTCTGGTGGATGAAGCGGGCATACACCTCGTCGGTGAGGTTGCGCAGCCGCGCGCTGACTTGCACGTGCTTGTCCAGGTCGTGGGTCATGGACAGCCCGTAGACGGTGTACGACGGTACCCATGCGGTGTTGGCGGTGTTGGCGTACACCGATGAGACATAGCGGGCATCGGCCCCTACCTGCCAGCCGGGCGCCAGGTCGTAGGTCAACCAGAGGTTGGCCACGCGGTCGGGGATGTTGACCGGGTGCTTGCCCTTGCGCGAGTACACCACGCCGCCGATGGTCTCGTTGAACTCATCGTATTCGGCATTCACCCAACTGAAGTTGCCCGCCGCCAGCAGCTTGGACGTGACCTTGAACGAGGCTGCCAGCTCGATGCCGGTGGAGGTCTGCTGGCCCGCCTGCTCGGTGGTGTTGGGCACGGTCGAGGAGGGCACGGAGATATCCTTGCGCACGATGCGATACGCCGCTGCCGTCGCCGAGCCGCGGCCGTCGAGGAAGTCGAACTTGCTGCCTACCTCGACCTGACGGCCGGTGCTCAGGTCGAAGTCGCCGACCTGGCTGATCGAGGCGCTGGTCAGGGTACCGCCTGGTGGTTCGGCCGAGGTGCTGTATTGGGTGTACAGGCTGACGTTGGAGGTCAGGTCATAGACCAGGTCCAGGCGCCCGGTGATGGCGTCCCAGCGTCGGTCGAGCCTGGCTCGCGCCACATGGTCGACCACGTCGAAGTCGATATGGTCGTAGCGCAGCGCGGTGATCAATGACAGTTGATCGGTCAGACGGGTACGGTTCTCGACGAAGGCCGAGGTGGTGTCGGTGGTGGTGGTTCTGCCCTTGGTCATGGGCGCGTCCATGCCGGGGATATCGAGGAAGTGCCCGGGTTCGAAGCTATTCGGGTCAACCGTGTCGAACGCCCCTTTGGACAGCGGGTAGTTGGTTTGCTGGTTGGTGCTGTAGTCCATGCCGAACGCCCAGTCGCTGGCCAGGCCGAACAACTGGCCCTGGTGGGTCAGCTCGAGCTTGTTGCCGTTGACCTCCTGGTCGTGCCGCTGGCGATAGCCGCCGGAGCGAGCGATGGCGCTGTTGTCGGCGTTGTAGCGATACACCTCGAGATTGCGGTAATCGCGCTGGCCGTTGTAGTGGTAGAAGGTATTACGCAGTTGGGTGGTGTCGTCGAAGCGATAGTCGGTGATCGAGCGCAGCCACCGGGTGCGCTGCTCGTAGCGACCGTCTTCGACGTTGTAGTTGTTGAAACGGTTGTGCTTGTCGATGTGCAAGGTACCGACCAGTGGCTGCAATACGGGTGAGCCCCAGTAGGGGCTGTCCTCTTGCTCTTCCAGGTACTCGATGGCCAGCGTGTGCGAGAGCTGGTCGTTGATGTCGCTAAGCAGTGAGAAGGCCAGGTTGCCGGCCCCATTCTCCTGGCGATCGATATAGCCGTTGGTGCTGGTGCGGCTGTAGTCGAGGCGCGCATAGTGGCGTGGGCCGTCGCCCGTGTTCAGCGCCTTGTTGAAGGCAACCGACGTTTCCATGGTGTCGTAGCGTGCATAACTGACGCGCCCTTCGAAGGTGTCTTCGTCACGGCTTGCCAGCCGGGTGATGAAATTGAGGCTGCCACCGACAGCGCCGCTGCCGTTGAGGAAGGAGGACGGCCCGCCGAGCAATTCGACGCGGTCGTAGATCCAGGCGCCCACCGGGCGCGCCGCGCCGCCATACTGCAAATTGATGCCATTGAACAACTGGCTGATCTGGGCACCGTTGAACCCTCGGTACGCCACATATCCCCCCCAGCCGGGCGGAGCCGAGGCGTTAACCCCGGGCAGTGCATTGGCGGCGTCCTGGAAGTTACGTGCGCCAATGCGCTCCATGGTCTTGCGGTCGGCAACGCTGACGGAGGCGGGGTTCTCCCTGGCGCTCAGGTTCAGCCGCGAGCCGCTTTCGATGGGGCGATCAAGGTCAAGGCGGGTTGCCTCCGTGGGTTGATTGGCTGTGGCCGTGACATTGCTGGCCGGCAGGGTCAGGGTGTCATCCTGCGCCCAGGCACAGGTTGCGCTGCCAACGAGCAGCGCCAAAGTGGTCATGCGGAACATGCAAGGCTTCCTGGCTGAAATCGGTGAGCACACGCCCGCTGCCGATCAGGCGGCACGGGGACGTGGCGATGTCAGAACGCGAGAAGCGAAGCGGGAGAGGCGCGGGGATTGACCAGTGGCCAGCGCTGCTTGGGCAGGCGTGGCGGAGGTTGGTTGGGTAAAGGGCTGCCCGGCTCGCCGGCGAGCAGGGTCAGCAGGCCGAAAAAGACGGCCAGCAGTGTGGCGCTGAACAGGCTGGCGATCACGCAGTCACCGCCGGCAGGCAGGCTCGGATCGCTGAAGTCTTGCTCACCTTGGACCATGCCGCTGCTGTCGGCCGCGCACCAGGCGGCATCATCCATGCCAGCCAGGCGCAACCCGGCCATTTGCCCATGGCCCATGGCGCACAGCAACGAGCCGAACAGGATGCTGAAATACAGCACCCAGGCGACCTGTGATCGTGTGTGGTGGGCCAGCTTCATTGCAGGACTCGGCGTGACAACTGAATGATCAGGTTTAGAGGTTGGCGAGGGATTCTACATGTTCTGGTGCATCTGAACAGGGGGGATTTTTCAAGCACGAATAGTCAATCGGGTACTGTCGGGGGATGGCTATCGCAGCAATGTCGGCTTCATGTACAGGCCCACCGAGACTCAGTGCTCACCGATGAGTTCGGCAGCAAGAGCGCGGCGTTCGTAAAGCACAAGTCCACTGCCCGCGTGTGCAAACAAGCGCGCGGCATGCCGGCTGCAGCCGGGTTAAAATGCGCAGGGGTAACGAGATGGGCGACACCCTCGGAGAGGTAGGCCGCCACTCCTGTTGTTGCCAGTATGGGCGTGGTGAGATCCGGCCCCGAGTCAGTTCAAGCATGATGGCTGAGGCAGTCAACGCAGCGCGTGTGTGATCGATGGGAAGCTGCAGTTATTCATAAGCTGTTCCTTCAAAACCTCCACCGCTTTAGGCCTTCTGGGGTTGGACTTGTAAAGCAGGACTACCTGGCGCATGTAGCGGTCAGCGTCCGACACGGGCGTTGCCTGTACGTCGTCAGTTTTCAATCCCGCCCATAGCGGGACGACGGAGGCCCCCATACCTTTTGCGACCATGATGTAGATTGCATCTAGCGCATCCAGATTGCAGAGGACATCGGGTTGCAGGTTATTGTCATTCAAGTATTGCTGTGCAATCTGCCCACCCCAGGCATTTGAGTCATATCGAATCAGGTTTCGACCAAGAATCGTCGAGCGGATGTCGCGCTTGTCAATCGGGTCTTTGGTCAAAAGCATCAGGGGTTCTTCTCGAAGCACCTGTACGCGAATGGTTTTGGGGACGGTGAAGGGCGGACATACCATGATTCCCGCATCGAGCTCTCCGCCGGCTACTTGTTCGTAAAGACTGCGCGAGTCCCCTGGCGTGATGCGTAGCCTCAGTTGCGGGGCAATACTTGATAGCTGATTCATGGCCTCCGGCAATAGGCCTGTCAACGCTGTAGAAATCGCGCCGATCTTGAGGTACCCGGACAGGCTACTGGTGTCCAGATTCTCTTTCAGCTCTGCTACCCCCTGGATCAGATCTTGAATTTTCGGCAGCAACGACAGGCATTTCTCGGTAGGTTCGACAGCGTGTGCGCTTCGGTTCAGGAGTTCGCACGCCAGCGATTTCTCGAGTGCTTGTATACGTTGGCTGACTGCAGGTGCGGTCAGGTTTTCCCGTCGAGCAGCCGCTGCAATCGAGCCAGTTTCTATCACCGCCATCAGGCTTTCGAGAAATCGAGTGTCCAAAACATTTCCTTTCGCTGAGAGATGGAAAAATGCGCTTTAGCACGTGCGCGAGGCTACGCTAACCTCCCCAAAAGTTCTATCACGAAGCAAAGAGGTTAGTTATGAAATCGTTATTTCATGTTTCGTACCACGTCACAGATCTCGAAACGTCTCGTAACTTCTACGGTAACATTCTCGGCTGCAAAGAAGGCCGTACGAGTGAAACTTATGTGGATTACGATTTCTTCGGTCATCAGATTTCGCTTCACAAAGGTGTTCCTTTTCCGACTACCCGTACCGGTAAAGTCGGCGACCATGAAGTGCTGATGCCGCATATCGGCTTGGTGCTGCATCTGGATGACTGGTTCGCGATGGCAGACCGCCTGGCGCTTCATGGCGTGCAGTTCGACATACCGCCGGTTGTACGATTCCCGGGCCAACCTGGGGAGCAGCGAACGATGTTTTTCCTGGACCCCAGTGGCAACCCGATCGAGATCAAAGGGTTCAAGGACTTTGAAGGTGTATTTGCCAGCTGATTGGCATAAACCTTCGGGACGCGCCTCCCGCTTTGTCTGCGTGAGATAAGAGGCGTGTATCGATGAGTGGCCACTCAATAAAAATAACAGGCTCCAACGATGTGTTTGGCATTTTTGCCGGCCAATGTACAGTCCAAATTATAATAACTGGAGGACGTATGGCGAAGACTAGTCTGGTGACTAGAATTATTGTAGGTCTTGTGCTCGGGGTTGTAGTGGGGGCACTTCTCAATTTCTTTCCCGAGCACAAAGCCTGGATAATCAGCAGCTTTTTGCAACCCGTCGGCGATATTTTCATCAAGATGATGAAGATGATTGTCATACCCCTTGTATTCGCGTGCATGGTCGGCGCGATTGCAGGCAATGGTGATAGCAAGGCGATAGGGCGGGTAGGGGTGAAAGCCTTGTTCTACTTCTTTGTCGTGACCAGCATCGCAATTGTGTGTGGCCTGCTGGTTGGCAATCTTGCGCAGCCAGGCGTAGGTGCCAACTTGACGACGCTGACAAACACCCAATCGCTCTCGCTTCCCTCTACCTCGGAGAGCACAGGGTTTGCTCAAGTCATCCTCAATATCATCCCGGACAATATCGTCGGTGCAATGGCGCAAGGAAAGCTGTTGCCTGTCCTGTTCTTCTCGGTCATGTTCGGCTTTGGGCTAAGTGCTCTGGACAAAGAGAAGAAAATGCCGTTGATCGCGGTAGTCAATGCCATTTCCGCGACGATGTTCAAGGTGACGCATATCGTGATGCACTACTCACCCATCGGGATCTTTGGCCTGATCGGCGTGACGGTAGCCAACTTCGGGCTTTCCGCGTTGCTGCCTCTGGCAAAACTGATTGCCGTCACCTATGTCGCGGTCATTCTGTTCGGCGTGGTCGTGCTGGGCGGCATCGCGAAGGTTGCAGGGATCAACATCTTCGACCTGATCAAGGCGATCAAGGATGAGTTGATCCTGGCGTTCAGTACTGCCGCCTCGGCGACTGTCATGCCCCAGCTGATTGAAAAGGTCGAGGCCTACGGTGCGCCGCGTTCGATTGCTACGTTGGTTATTCCTACGGGTTATTCCTTCAATCTGGATGGCGCATCGCTGTTCGTGGGCATCGGCACGCTGTTCATCGCGCAGCTGTATGAAATTCCCCTGAGCTTGGCTGACCAGGTGATGCTGATCATCATCATGGTGCTGACCTCCAAGGGCGCAGCCGGCGTCCCGGGTGCGATGTTCGTGATCTTGACCGCTACGCTGACCAGTGCCGGTCTGCCGGTGGAAGGTATTGCATTCATCGCCGGAGTCTATCGCTTGATGGACATGCCGATCACGGCGCTGAATGTCTTGGGCAACGCACTGGCGCCTCTGGTTGTGGCGAAGTGGGAGAACCAATACCGGATGCCTGCTGCCCCGGTGGTAGCGCCCGAGGAGCGCCCGCAAGTGTTGACCTCTTCAATTAGCGCTGGGGGCTCGGCAAACGCGACCTAGTGTGTTCATCAACATGATCGCCCTGCATGTGATGTAAGTGCCCATCATGCAGGTAATCGACATGCCCATCGTGTTCGATTGCCGTGTGGCCGCAGCTGGGCTTGTGCCAATGGTCATGGTGCGGATGCTGGTTGCAGGCACTCATTCCGAACGCCTCCAACTGCCATACCTCGGCCGTCACGGCCGAGGTAGGTCGCTTATGTTACTCGTGGTGCGGCTCACCCAGGAACGTCAGTGAACTGAACAGGCTCTGCTGGGCCACGGGGCTGCCGTCTGCCATTGGCAGGGTAGCCTGGGCCGCGATGATGTTGAGTCCTTCATTGCGTACGGTGATACGTGCCCGCCCTTGCTTGTCGGTGGTGGCGCTGACCTGATGAGGGGCGCCCCGGTAATCGCCCTGCAGCGGGATATCCGCAGCCGGATTGCCATCGAGCAGTACCTGCACTTCCAGCGTCTTGCCTGGCCCGACTTGCACAGGGTCGCTCAGGGGGATAATCGCCAAACGCAGCATGTCCAGTTTCGGCAAGCGAGCACCGCGCTGGTAGATTGCCAGGCTGTACTTCAAGCTGTGGGTGGAGGCGATCGCATCCTTGACGTGGGTGCGATCCTGATTGACCCATTGCCTGTCCGGGCGCTGCGACCAAGGCCCGTTGTCCAGCAGCACGGCAAGTGCCGCAGGCGGGGTAAGTGGTTGCAGCACGGCATGATCCGCCAGGCGCCTGACCGTGACCGGGACCATGTTCCCGGCCGCGTCGAACGCCCAGGCGCGCTTGATCTTTTCCGCCTTGTAGGCGTTATCCTCGGCGCCGTGGCCGTACACGGCCTCGATATTGCCACGTCGCTCCTCGGTCCACAGACCGTGGGCGCCTGCGTTGACGCTGACCATCAGGGTCAACAGGGAAGCGACTTTCAACGATGGATGCATGATGGTTCCTCGGTTCAAAGGCTCAGGGTCAGGCTTACACTGAAGTTGCGTGGCTCCCCGGGCAGCACCCAAGCGCTGTTGTACGAGCGTTCGTAGTACTTGCGGTCGAACAGGTTGTTGAGGTTAAGGCCGACGGTGACCTGTTCGCTGGCTTTGTAGTGCGCCAACAGGTCGACCGTGCTGTAGGCGTCCAGGGTGAAGTCGCTGCCGGCCTGGCCGGAGCGTTCGCCGACGTAGTTCACCGCCGCGCCCACATCCGAGCCGCGCAGGGCACCGTCCTGGAATTCGTAAACGCCCATCAGGCTGCCGCTGTTACGGGCGATGCCGAGCAAGTCGCTGCCTTTGGGCAGGGCTGCGTCGCCTTTGGTGACCTCGGCGTCGATGTAGGCGTAGGCGCCGATCACTCGCAACGCGTCGGTCAGCTGGCCGCTGAACTGCAGGTCCAGGCCTTGGCTGCGCGCTTCGCCCGCCGCCACGCTCTCGCCAAGGGCGTCGGTGGTGATGACGTTCTCCTTGTCGATATGGAACAGGGCGATGGTCGCGCCCAGGCGGCTGTCGAGAAGGTCGAGCTTGACCCCGGTCTCGTAACCCGAGCCCTTTTCAGGCTTGTACACCTGGCCCTGGGTGCCGATGGTGTTGGGTTTGAACGAAGTGGATGCGTTGGCGAACACGCCGACTTGCGGGGTCAGTTGGTACAACACCCCGATGCGCGGTGTGGCAACGTCCTTTTCCTGGCTGTTGCTGAGACCCGTGGTGCGGTTCTGCGAGGTCTGTTCGAAGCGCTCCAGGCGTACGCCCAGCAACCCGCGCAGGCGCTCGGTGAAAGCGATCTGGTCTTGCAGGTTGATCGCGTAGCTTTCAGTGTGCTCGAAGAAGTCGTTGGCACGGGTGATGGCTGGCTTCGGCTTGCCGTATACCGGGTTGTAGATATCCAGCCCATACGCTGCGGAGGTGGCGCTTTGCGGGTACTTCTGGCTGTTGCGGTAGTTTTCGTACTCCAGCCCGACCAGGGTCTGATGCTGCCAGCCACCCAGCTCGAACTGCCCGTGCAGCTCGGCCTGGGTGATGTTGTCGTTCCATTCGAAGTCGCGTTCGCGATAGAAGCGCGTGATGGTGGTGCCCACCAGGGCCTGGGGTTCGGAGCTGTTGCCCTTGAGCGTACCCTGGGTGTAGTGGTTGGCCAGGCGCAGCGTCCAGTTGTCGTTGAGCACGTGTTCCAGCGCCACGTCGAGGGTCTGGTTGTCGTTGCGGATCTCGCCGTCATTCGGCTCGCCAAGGAAGGTCGAGCGCTTGACCGACCCCATTTCGCCGTTGACCGCCGGAATGCCGCGGTCGAACACCGACTCGGTTCGGGAGAACTCGGTGTCGATCATCAGTCGGGTGTCGGGTGACAGTTGCCAGCTCAGGGAGGGGCTGACGATACGGCGCTCGCTGCCGACATGATCGCGGAAGCTGTCGTTGTCTTCGACGGCGAGGTTGATCCGGCCCAGCAGATTCCCTTCGCTGTCCAGCGGCGAGTTGGCGTCCAGGGCGGTGCGGTAGCGGTCCCAGCTGCCTGCGCTGAGGGTGAGGGTACTGAAGGCTTCGGCCTGGGGGCGCTTGGTGACGATGTTGACCAGTCCGCCAGGGTCGCCACGGCCGTACAGGCTGGCAGCCGGGCCTTTGAGCACTTCGATGCGCTCGATGTTGGACGTGTCCGGCGAGCTGTAGCTGCCGCGGTTGATGGCGAAACCGTTCTTGTACAGCTCGCCCGTGGTGAAGCCGCGCACACTGTAGTTGAGGAAAGTCAGGCCGCCGAAGTTGTTCTGCCGCGACACGCCGCCAGCAAAGTCCAGGGCGCGGTCGATGCGGGTGGTGTTGAGGTCCTTGATCACTTGCGCGGGCACGACGTCGATACTCTGCGGCGTGTCGCGGATGTCGGTATCGGTGCGGGTGGCCGTGGCAGAGCGGTTGGCACGATAGCCTTGCACCGGCCCGTCGGCGCGCTCTTCGAGGTAGGCATCGGTGATGGAGGTTTCGTTCAGCAGCAAGGGTTGTGCCGCTGAAATCGGCTGGCCGAACAAGCCCAGCGTCAGGCCGGCCAGAAGGGGGGCACGAGGGTTCACGTAAAGTCTCCGTTTTTCACGCTATAACGTTGCATTGTTGGGTATGTACTGACTCGGGCACTGCCCACGAGCTGGAAGGGGATCACATGTTGGGTTGCGCATGTTATTAGATGTAATAACGTAACGCTAGCGGGTAATGCTGATTCACAGCTGCAAATGATTCCTGTTGAATCTGTGGTGTTATTTTGCAGGCGAGAAAACCGCCCACAGGTGCTCGATCGCCTGCCGGCGTTCAGCCGCATCCGGCGCCTCGCACTGCTGCAACAGCAGGTCGATGGCCGATTTCAGTTCGAAGCTGCCCAAGTCCTGCCCGTCGCGGTTGCGAATGGCGATGGTACGTTCTGCCTGCTCCTTGGCACCGGCAATCAACAGGAACGGGATACGTTGCAGGGTTTGCTCGCGCACCTTGTAGCCGATTTTCTCATTGCGCGTATCGGCCTCGACACGCAAACCGGCACCGCGCAACAGCTTCGCCACGTCTTGTGCATAGCCCGCGTATTGCTGGGTGATCGAGGACACCACGACCTGCACCGGCGACAGCCAGCCCGGCAGCTTGCCGGCATGGTGTTCGAGCAGGATGCCGGTGAAGCGCTCCAGCGAGCCGAACAGTGCGCTGTGCAGCATCACCGGGCGCTGACGCTGGCCGTCCTCGTCGACATACTCCAGGCCAAAACGCGCCGGCAGGTTCATATCCACCTGCAGGGTGCCGCATTGCCAGTCCCGGCCAATGGCATCGCGCAGCACGAACTCAAGCTTCGGCCCATAGAACGCGCCTTCGCCGGGGTTGACCTGACAGGCCAGTTGCATGTGGTTCAGTGCATTGATCAGCGAGCCTTCCAGCAGGTCCCATGTGGCATCGTCGCCCATGCGGTTGTTCGGCCGTGTGGACAGCTTGATACGCACATCCTCGAAGCCGAATTGGCGATAGATGTCGAGCACCATGGCCACCACCGACTGGCATTCCTGTTCCATCTGCTGTGGGGTGCAGAAGATGTGCGCGTCGTCCTGGGTGAAATGGCGCACCCGTAACAGCCCGTGCAGCGCCCCCGAGGGTTCGTAGCGGTGCACCTTGCCGAACTCGCTCATGCGGATTGGCAGGTCCCGGTAGCTCTTCAGGCCGTGCTTGTAAAGCAGCGACCCGCCGGGGCAGTTCATGGGCTTGAGCGCCAGTGCCCGGCCATCTTCGGTTTCGGTGGTGAACATGTTGTCGCGGTAGTTGTGCCAGTGGCCGGAGATTTCCCATAGGCTGCGGTCCATCACATCCGGCGTGTTGACCTCGATGTAGCCCGCGTCGTTCTGGCGACGACGCATGTAGGCGATCAGCGCCTGGAACACAGCCCAGCCCCGTGGATGCCAGAACACCGCGCCAGGCGCATCGTCTTCGAAGTGGAACAGGTCGAGCTCGCGGCCCAGCTTGCGATGATCGCGTTTTTCCGCCTCTTCGAGGCCGCGCAGGTGCTCCGCCAGCTGCCTGGCATCGGCCCAGGCGGTGCCATAGATACGTTGCAGTTGTTCGTTTCGCGCATCACCGCGCCAGTAGGCACCGGCCAGCTTGGTGAGCTTGAATGCCTTCAGCAGGCGCGTGTTCGGCACATGCGGACCGCGGCACATGTCGACGTATTCCTGATGGAAGTACAAGCCAAGGTGTGTGGCCTCCGGTAGGTCGTCGATCAAGCGCAGCTTGTAGCTTTCGTTGCGGGCACTGAACACGTCGATGGCTTCTGCGCGGCTGAGCATGCGCTTGATCACGTCGTACTCCTGGGCGATCAGTTCGCGCATGCGGCCCTCGATCGCCCCCAGGTCGGCCGGGGTGAACGGCCTTTCATAGGCGACATCGTAGTAGAAACCATCGCGAATCACTGGCCCGATGACCATCTGCGCGGTGGGGAACAGCTGTTTCAAGGCCTGCCCAAGCAGGTGGGCACAGGAGTGGCGGATGATCTCCAGGCCTTCCTCATCCTTGGGCGTGATGATCTGCAGGCTGACATCGTGGTCGATGACCTCGCAAGCATCGACCAGACGCCCGTCGAGCTTGCCGGCAACGGTGCTGCGAGCAAGGCCAGGGCCAATGGATCGTGCGACGTCCAGGACGGTGACAGGGCTGTCGAAGTGACGTTGCGACCCATCGGGCAAGGTCACGGAAAGGGCGGGGGATGGGGCGTTTTCTGGCATCTTTTCAGGCTCGGAGTTCAATAGTGTGGTCGCGGGTCGGTCAACCCAGCCCAGGCAGCTCGGTCTGCAGCATGGCGGAGTGGGCTTTGAGGTGCTCGAACAAGCCAGGGTTTGCCCAGGCCTGGGTGATGGCGGGCGAGAATTCGATGGCGTGCAGGTCGATCAGGCCCATTCGCGGGTTCTGCACGTCGGCCCGGAAACACTGGGCGTAGCCGGTCTCGGTTTCATGCACGATGACCGAGTGCAAGCCTACTTCCGCCTCGCCATTGCGCATTTCGGCCTGCGACAGCGCCGCATCGACCAGGCGGAAGAACAGGCGCGAGAACTGCTCGGCGCTGGGCGAGACCGGAACCAGTACCCAGCGTTCCGAATGCCGACGGACCGACGCCAGGTAGTCGGGATCATCACCGGACCACAGTGCGACGCAATGGTCGAAGGCGTCGATCAAGTCCCTGATGTCGCCCTTGAGCAGGCCGAAATCGTAGACCATCTGGCCGTTGTCCAGCGCGTCGGCGTGCAGGATCAGCTCGACCTTGTAGGAGTGCCCATGGATGGAGTGGGAACAGCGTCGGGTGCTGCAGCCCCGCACGATGTGGGCGTTCTCGAATTTGAACAGTTTACGGGTCAGCATGGGTGACCTGAGTTGTCGCGGCAGCTAGTGGCCTGCCGGAGGGGGCGTAGTCTTGGCCCTTGCGCGGTATCCTCGGCGGTGTAGCCAGCCTCTTCTAGTTCGCTGCGCAGTCTGTCGGCAGTGGCAAAGTCGCGGGCCTCAAGCAAACGGAGTAGCGCGGCTTGTCGTGGCGGCTCTTCAGTGTGTGGCTGCAGTGCTCGCAGTGCTGCCAGCGGTGTTTGCTGCAACAGGCCGAGTAGTGCGGCAGACTTGACCAGCCGGGCCTTGGTCTGGGCAAGGGATGTCTCATCGCTGGCGTTTTCGAGCGCCTGGCGCAGCACATGCAGGCGGGCCAAGGCTTCGGCGACGCCCAGGTCGTCCCTGAGGGCGTCAAGCAGTTGCCCGTCCGCTGCCACATCGTCGGCGCCGGGCACGTCGTCGCAGCGCGCCAGGCTGGCGTAGAAGCGGATGAGGGTCTGCACTGCGGCGCTCAGGCGCTTGGCGTTCCAGTCCATCGGGCGCCGGTAGTGGGTGGACAGCAACGCCAGTCGAATTGCTTCTCCAGGCGCCTGGCCCAGCAGGTCGCGCACCAGGCGCACGTTGCCCAGCGACTTGGACATCTTCTGCCCATCCACGGTGACGAAGCTGTTGTGCACCCAAGTGCGGCAGTACAACGTGCCGTGGGCGCAGGTGCCTTGGGCGATCTCGTTTTCATGGTGAGGGAAGATCAGGTCCTGGCCGCCTCCATGGATGTCGATGGTATGGCCCAGGTGCTGCCCGATCATCGCCGAGCACTCCACATGCCAGCCCGGTCGGCCTCTGCCCCAGGGGCTGCTCCAGCCGGGCTGGTCGGCCGTGGACGGTTTCCACAGCACGAAGTCCAGCGGATTGCGCTTGTAAGGCGCGACCTCCACGCGGGCACCCGCTAGCATGTCCTTGGTGTTACGGCCGGAGAGCTCGCCGTAGGCTGGGTAGGACGGCACGTGGAATAGCACATGGCCTTGCTCCACATAGGCATGGCCACGTTCGATGAGGGCCTCGATCAGGGCGATGATCTGCGGTATGTGCGCGGTGACGCGAGGCTCAAGGTCGGGGGAGGCCACCCCAAGTGCGGTCATGTCCGAGTGGTAAGCATCGATGAAGCGGTCAGTGATACTGGCGATGGGAACGTCTGTCGCCGCCGCCGCGGCATTGATCTTGTCGTCTACGTCGGTAAAGTTGCGGGCATACACCAGTTCTGCGTAGTCGTGGCGCAGCAGCCTGGCCAACAGGTCGAACACCACGGCCGGGCGAGCATTGCCAATGTGCGCATAGTTGTAGACCGTGGAGCCGCAGACGTACATCGTCACCTGGTCGGGCCGTGAAGTGCGCAGCACTTCCTTGCGCCGGGTCAGCGTGTTGTGCAGGTAGATCGGCTCAGTCATGCGTAGCGGCCTGCGGGGCGGACCAGGCTGAAGCATCGTGCGGGTGCAGGCTTTCCAGGTGGCGAACGTGCACTTGGCTATCGCGGTAACCGTGCAGGCTTGCCTGAATACGCCGCGCAGCGTCTTCGACGAACATCAGGTTCTGCCCGTTGAGTGCTGCGAAAGCCTGTTCGTCAGCCCGTTTTACGGCGGTCTGAACCGGCGTGCGCAAAGCGCCTTCGACGTGGTCGATCAGGGCCAGCAACCCGAGATCCGGGGCATCAGCAGGTACCGTGACGCGTACTCGAGCTTCGCTGCGTTGGCTATGTGGTGTCGCCAGCGACGCGTTGCTGCGCAGCCACTGCGCAACGGTGCTGGCTTCGAGCAGTGGCTGGTCCTTGAAGGTCCGCAGGAAGCCGTCCTCAATCAACTGCCGGGAGAGAGCGGCCGAGCACGGGCAGGTTGAGGAGTAGCCGATCCTGACCTCGATACTCAGGTTCAGCGCCCCGCCGACCTTCGTCGCGAGCACGTGAACCGGGTACGACTTCCAGCCAGAGAGGCCCTCGGTCACCAGTGCAGGGCGGCGAACCAGCAGGTCGAAATCCAGGCGCAACCTGGCATTGCGGCTTTCGCAATCCTGATGGCTGTCGATCATCTCCTGCAACAGCGCAAAGAGGCTTGCCGGCGACACCGCCGCGGCCTGCCCCCAGGCGTCCAGCAGGCGATACAGCCTGGACATGTGAATGCCTTTGACATGCGGTGCCGGCAGGTCGACCTGGACATCCGCCCGGGCGTGCAGCTCACGCTGGTAGGTCGGTTCTTGGATCCTTACCGGCAGGTCGATACCCTGCATGCCGACCCATTGCAGTGGGCTGAGGCTGGGGGCCAGGTCGGTGACGGAAACGTCGGGTAATGCTGAGCTCATCATGTATATCCAGTGGTGGGAGCCTTGCTCGTGGCAGTAAGGCGTATGAATCAGTTCCAGCCGGGGAAGGGGTTGGTCAGCTTCATCCAGCCTTCCGGTCCCTGGGCCATTTCCTCATCGGTCAGCAGGCAGGCATCGAAACGCGCCCGCAGCGCTGCCTCGTCCATTTCCATACCGATCAGCACCAGCTCCTGGCGGGCATCGCCAACGTCCTCGTGCCATTTCGACCTGATGTGCAGGACCGATTCGCTGTCGGTCGGCCAATGTTCCTCGGGAACGGCCGCCCACCAATAGCCTGCCGGGCCATGACGCGCGACGGCCCCGGCCTGGGACCAGTTGCCGGCCATGGACGGCTCGCAGGCGAGCCAGAAGTAACCCTTGGAGCGCACCACCCCAGGCCATTCGCTTTCCACCAGCGCATGGAAGCGGTCAGGGTGGAATGGTCGGCGGGCACGGTAGACGAAGCTGGCGATGCCATATTCTTCCGTTTCGGGTGTGTGGGAGCCGCGCATTTCCTGTAGCCAGCCAGGCGCTCGTGAGGCCTCGTCGAAGTCGAACAGGCCGGTGTCCAGCACGCGATCGAGCGCGACCTTGCCGAACTCGGCGATTTCGACTTTCGCCCTTGGATTGAGGGCATTGAGGATGGCCATCAGGCGATCGCGCTCTTCGCCACTGATCAGGTCGGTCTTGTTCAGTACGATGACGTCGCAGAACTCGATTTGCTCGATCAGCAGGTCGACCACGGTGCGAACGTCTTCCTCGCCCAGCGATTCACCGCGTGCCTGCAGGCTGTCGCGCGAGCTGTAGTCGCGCAGGAAATTGAAGGCATCGACCACGGTGACCATGGTGTCGAGGCGTGCCACTTCGCTGAGGCTGCGGCCATCCTCGCCTTCGAAGGTGAAGGTTTCCGCCACCGGCAGTGGCTCGGAGATGCCCGTCGATTCGATGACCAATTGGTCGAAGCGACCCTCTTTGGCTAGACGGTCCACTTCGAGCAGGAGGTCTTCGCGCAAGGTGCAGCAAATGCAGCCATTGCTCATCTCCACCAGCTTTTCGTCGGTGCGTGACAGCTCGGCGCCACCCTCGCGTATCAATGCGGCATCGATGTTCACATCGCTCATGTCGTTGACGATCACCGCGACTCGCCGGCCTTCGCGGTTGTTCAGAATATGGTTGAGCAGGGTAGTCTTGCCGGCTCCGAGGAAGCCGGAAAGTACAGTGACGGGCAGCCGCGCGGCTTCGTTGGTATGGGGGACAGGGGTGCTCATCGGGAGGCCTCATGATAAAGGGTGGTGCGCATGCGTGCGGCTCTGCTCAGTCCTCGCCTGCATCACGGCGAGTACAGGCGGCGCATTTACCGTGCAGCTCGATGACCGAGCTGCACAGCGAAAACACGTTCTGTTTCATCCAGTGCCCCAGGGCCTGGTTCAGGTGCGGTACGTTGAACTCATCGACATGGCCGCAGCTGTCGCAGATGGCGAACGCTCTGAAACCTGCTTCGCACTGGCTTGGGCAGGTGCAGCTGACATAAGCGTTCAAAGACTCCAGCCGATGAATCAACCCTTGCTCGGCCAGGTGGCCCAGCGCGCGGTAGATCTGCGTCGGCGCCCTGACACCTTCATTGCGCAGGCTGTCCAGAATGGCGTAGGCACTGAGCGGCTTGTCGGCTTGTTGAAGCGCCGTCAGGACACGTTGCTGATTGCTGGTCAGTTGCATGCAGGCCTCCTTCCGTTGGCGGGCAGTCTTCATTTTGTTCTGGATTTGAGATGTTATAAAGTAACAATAATAAAATGGCTAGCGAAATTGCCCGAGGCTTCGCTGGTTCGCAGGTCAATGGGAGTCCATATGGATCGTCGCCGAGTGCTGAAATTACTGCTTGCATGCCTGGCATTGCCGTTGCCTCTTGCGGCGCAAGCCGGGCAAGCGGTTAAACGGGTTTGGGTGAGCCGGTCGGGCAGCGTCACCACGGTGTCGCTGGAGCTGACCGGGCCGGTGGCGGCGAAGCATTTCAGCCTCGCGGCGCCACCGCGGTTGGTTCTTGATCTTCCTCAGGCCAGTCTGCAGGCGTCACTGAACGATCTCGTCCTGGACGGCACTGCCGTCACAGCCGTGCGCAGTGGCATCACCGCGTCCGGTGACTTGCGTATCGTGCTGGACCTGGCCGACTCGGCAGTGCGCGGCGAAGTCCGCTCGCTCAACACCGGGCGGCATGGCCTGGAGTGGGTACTCACTGGGCCACCGGTGGGCGTTGCGCCGGAAGTTGCCAAGCCCTTGGCGCGACAGCGCGACCTGTTGATCGTGGTCGATGCCGGGCATGGCGGCAAAGATCCCGGTGCAGTCGGGCCCAAGGGCGAGCAGGAAAAGCACGTTGCGTTACAGATCGCCAAGTTGCTGGCCAAGCGCATCGATGCACAGAAAGGCTACAAGGCACGCTTGGTACGCAGTGACGATGTCTTCATTCCGCTGCGCAAGCGCGCCGAACTCGGTCAGCGGTTGAACGCGGACTTGTTCGTGTCGGTACATGCCGATGCTGCACCGCGACTCACGGCGTCTGGGGCATCGGTGTTCGCCTTGTCGCAAGGGGGCGCGACGTCGTCGATGGCGCGCTGGATGGCGCAGCGGGAAAACGATGCAGACAGGGTCGGCGGGGGATTGCCAATCAAGCTGCGTGAGCGCGACCCGATGGTCGCCAGCGTGCTGCTGGACATGTCGATGAACTCGACGATCGCCACCAGCCTGGATCTCGGGCATCAGGTGCTCTCGCAGCTTGGGCAGGTGTCGGGCCTGCATCAAGCGCGGGTGGAACAGGCAGGTTTCGCCGTGCTCAAGTCGGCGGCAGTACCCTCGATCCTGGTCGAGACCGGTTTCATTTCCAATGCCGGAGATTGCCGGCGGTTGCATGATGCCCGTCATCAGCGCAAGGTCGCGGAGGCGATATTCGCCGGGCTGGACAGCTACTTCCGCCAGAAACCACCGGCTGGCAGCCTGATCGCGGTCAAGAGAGAGGCGTGAGCAACGCTGCATGTCCTTGCGCTTGAGCGCGGTGTCCTCTCGAACAGGCCACTCAACCCCGTTTCAGCCGCGTGGCGGCCTCCAGAGCGAAGTAAGTCAGGATGCCGTTGCACCCCGCACGTTTGAACGCCATCAATGCCTCCAGGATGACCGTGTCCGGATCCAGCCAGCCCTGATTGATCGCTGCCTTGAGCATCGAGTATTCACCGCTGACCTGGTAGGCGAATGTCGGCACGGCAAAGGTTGCCTTGACCCTTTGAATGATGTCCAGATAGGGCATGCCGGGCTTGACCATCACCATGTCGGCGCCTTCTTGCAGGTCTAGCGCTACTTCGCGCAGGGCTTCGTCGCTGTTGGCCGGGTCCATCTGGTACGTGCGCTTGTCGCCTTTGAGCGCGGCCGCCGAACCCAGCGCGTCGCGGAACGGGCCGTAGAAGCCGGACGCGTACTTGGCGGCGTAGGACATCAGACGCACATCGCTGAACCCGGCCAGGTCCAGCGCGGACCTGAGCGCGCCGA
Source organism: Pseudomonas sp. CIP-10 (assembly GCF_020911845.1). NCBI lineage: Bacteria > Pseudomonadati > Pseudomonadota > Gammaproteobacteria > Pseudomonadales > Pseudomonadaceae > Pseudomonas > Pseudomonas sp. CIP-10. Next base: position 2,891,978 of record NZ_CP087160.1, read on the forward strand.
TGCGCCCGTCCATCATGTCCGACGGTGCCAAGGTGTCGATGCCAGCCTGGGCCTGGACCACGGCTTGGGCCGCCAGTACCTGCAAGGTCTCGTCATTGGCCACGCGGCCTTGGCGCAGCACGCCGTCGTGGCCATGGTCGGTGTAGGGGGCCAGTGCGACGTCGCCGATCAAGCCAAGGTTGGGGAACGTGGCCTTGAGCAACCTGGCGGCGCGGCAGATCAGGTTGTCCGCGTCGAGGGCGTGGGTGCCCTCACTGTCTTTGCGCTGCACTGGAGTGGCGGGAAACAGGGCAATGGCCGGAATGCCCAGTTCGACCGCCCGGCCTACGTGATCCGGCAGTTCGGCCAGGCTGACGCGTACCTGGCCCGGCATGGCGGTGATCGCCTCGCGTGGACCTGAGCCTTCCTTGAGAAAAACCGGCCAGATCAGGTCATCGCGAGACAGGCTGTTTTCAGCGACCAGACGACGCGTCCATTCGTCAGCGCGATTACGGCGCAAACGCGTGGCCGGGAACGCGCCCGTTGAGCTCACGAAGTGGGCCATGCCTCTTATGCCTCGATGGAGGAATGGTGGCCAGTGATCAACCACTGCTGGTCGATCCGCTCGAAGGTGAACAGGAAGCGCGCTGGCACTACCCGCTGCTCGCCGTCCTCACGAAAGGCGAAGGTGTACTGGCCTCCGACGACCACGGTGCCCAGCTTGCGGCTGACGCGCTTCTTGAACAACTGGATGTCACAGACCAGCCCGTCGTTAGCGAGGAAATTCTCGAAATAGTTGCGACGGCTGTCGTCGCAGTCACGCACTTGGTTGGACAGGGTCGGAACCAGGATCGCATCAGGTGCGTACAACGCCAGCACCTGATCCACATCACGTGTGGCCACGGTCGCGGCCCAACGGTAGAGCGCCGCTTTGGCACCTGCCAGGCAGGCCAGTTCGGTGTCGGCGTAGGTTTCGATGGTCGGGTTCGGGCATGTTTCCGTCATGGCGTCTCTCCTGCGCAAGTGGAAAAGATGAACAGTAGCGGCGTAATCTGCTAAGTTGTAGGTGTTATAACATAACATTTTCCACAGGTTGTAAATCATGTTCCTTACCCTTGAGCAGGCACAGGCGGGAAGCCGCTTCGCCTTGACCGATGTGCTTGGCCACATACCCTGGAACCCCCAGGGGCTAATCCCCGCCATCATCCAGCAGCATGACAGCGGCGAAGTCCTGATGCTGGCCTGGATGAACGAAAAGGCGCTGCTGGAAACCCTCGAGACCCGGCGGGCATGCTACTGGTCACGTAGCCGTGGATGCCTGTGGCGCAAAGGCGAAAGCTCGGGGCATGTCCAGCATGTGCACGACGTGCGTCTGGACTGCGATGGCGACGCGCTGCTGTTGCTGGTGGATCAGACAGCTGTCGCCTGTCACACAGGGCGTCGCAGCTGTTTCTACAATGCGATCCAGGGTGATCAAGTGGTGGTGACGGGCAACCCCGCCGAGGTGGGCGCATGAGTCAAGTCATCATTCGCAATGCCCGCCTGGTCAATGAAGGTGCCATACAGGAGGCCGATGTACTGGTCGCCCATGGCCGTATCGAGAAAATCGGCCGCAGCATCGCGGGCGTCAATGCGCCGCTCGAAATCGACGCCCGGGGCCAATGGTTGCTCCCCGGCATGATCGACGACCAGGTTCATTTTCGTGAGCCTGGCGCTGCGCACAAGGGCACCATGGCCAGTGAGTCGCGCGCAGCAGTGGCGGGCGGTGTCACCAGCTTCATGGACATGCCCAACACCAACCCGGCCACGCTGGATCTTGCCGCCCTGCACGACAAGAAAGCCCGCGCCGCCACCACCTCGGTTGCCAACTACGGTTTTCATTTTGGCGTGAGCAAGGACAACCTCGATACCGTGGCGGCCCTCGACCCACGTGAAGTGGCGGGGGTGAAGGTATTCATGGGCGCCTCCACCGGCGACATGCTGGTGGACGACCCCAGGGTGCTGGAGCGGCTGTTCGCCAGCGTGCCGACCATCCTCCTGGCGCACTGCGAGCACACTCCGTCGATCCTGGCCAACGAAGCGCGCATACGTGAGCGCTACGGCGATTTCATTCCGCCGGCCATGCACCCGATCATTCGGGATGCCGATGCCTGCCTGCGCTCTTCGAGCCTGGCGGTGCAGCTTGCCAAGCAGTTCGGCACACGGTTGCATGTGCTGCACCTGACCACCGCCCAGGAGCTGATGCTGTTCCAGCCTAGGCCTTTGCAGGGCAAGCAGATCACCGCTGAAGTGTGCGCGCACCATCTGCTGTTCGATGATCGTGACTATGCCAGCTTGGGCCACCTGATCAAATGCAACCCTGCCATCAAAACCCGGGAAGACCGGGACGCGCTGCGTCAGGCTCTGCTGTGCGACCGCATCGATGTCATCGGTACCGATCACGCACCCCACACCTTGGCGGAAAAACAACGCCCTTATGCCTCGGCGCCATCAGGTTTGCCGTTGGTACAGCATGCACTTCCGGCACTCTTCGAGCTGGTGGAGGAGGGCGTGCTGACAGTTGCCCAACTGGTGCGCAAGACCAGCCACGCCGTCGCGGATCTGTTCGCCATTTCGGAACGCGGTTACCTGCGTGAGGGCTACTGGGCGGACATGACGCTGATCGAGCGTCTGCCCGCGCCTCGCGCTGTCAGCCTCGACCCGGTTCTGGCGCACTGTCAGTGGACGCCGTTCGTGCACCATCGTTTTCATCACCGAGTGGCCACGACACTGGTCTCCGGGCAACTGGCCTGGCATGAAGGCCGGCTGGTCGACGGCTGCCAAGGCTTGCCGCTGGCGTTCAACGCACGACGCGGTTGACCGCCATTTCTTTTCATTGACCTGAGCGCACCTGCAATGACCGAACAAGAGCTACTATCCCAACCCGAAGACGCCTACATGGACGCTGCCCAGCAAAGGTTCTTCCGTGAGCTGCTGCTTGCCCAGCGCAATGAGCTTCAGCAACGCATCGCTGAAGAATTCGAAGCGATCCGCGACTTCGAGCCTACCAGTGATCCCTCCGATATCGGCACGGCAGAGGAGCATCGTCAATGGCAATTGAGGCTGCTGGAGCGGGAGAAAAAACTGCTGGACAAGATCGACGAGGCCTTGGAACGCGTTGCCCGTGGCGAGTATGGCTGGTGTAAGGAAACTGGCGAACCGATTGGTCTCAAGCGGTTGCTGCTCAGGCCAACCGCCACCCTGTGCGTGGAGGCCAAAGAACGCCAGGAACGCAATGAGCGGCACATGCGCGACGATTGAGGGTGCCAATCGCCACCATAGGGTTCATCAGCATGTAGCCACAATAGATGCCCCCGGGTATGCTCGCGTTCGAGATAACCGTTGTCTTGCCCATTCGCCCAGGGGCCTACGTATCACGCTTAACACAAGTTTTTATCCCAATGCCTAATGGGAGGAGACGCCCTGTCCCAGGAGCGACTCAATAGCTCAGCCGTTATCAGCCACGCCGGTCCTGGTGCTGGACGAACAGATTTTTTACATCTGTTGTTATAACGTTACCAAATATGTCGCAAATGGACGATAGCGCCTTCGGGAGCCGATTCGCGACGCTTGGTATTGCTGGAGTCTTATGATGGTCGATCTAGAAACCGAGGCCACCGACCTCGATGGGCTTCCCCGTTTTCAGCGCTCAAAAGTTCACACGCGCAGGCTTGTGCTATTGACGTACGTGGCGCTAGCAATCGCCACGCTGCTATTAACACTGCAAGGATTGGTCGAGGTGTTCAGCCCTGACTCCTACTGGTTCGTCCTCTTGGCGGTCAATGGCTCGGCGCTGTTCCTGCTGGCGGCGACAGCGCAGTCGGCTTGGCGGGTGGCCAGTTGGCGTACGACCGCGCTGGGTCAGGTCCCCACTCCGCTGGTGTTCTGGCGGGGTGACGCAAAGGAATCAGTCGAGTCCGCATCGCTCAGCCGTTTTGAACGCTGGTGCTGGCAAGTCGGCGAAACCTGCCGGCGGCAACTTCACAAGCTGGGCGCTGAGACGCCCTGGCTTGTTGGCTTGGCAGTGCTGGCGCTGCTGTTGGTCAAAGGCGCTTGGCGCTTTGACTTGCCTGTACCGCTGCCTGCCGGCCAGGTGACCTGGGTTGCCATCGGAATACTGGCTGTGTTCGCGTTCTGCCTGGTCGTGGTGGAGCGCCACTTGATGGCGGAAAGCGAAGCGACATGGCCTGAGGCCAGGGCGCTTGCGGCTGTGTTGCGCCTTGTCATCGCAGTGCACGTGTTGTCCATTGGCTGCCTGGTGTGCGTAGACGGCGCACGACTGTGGCCGGCACGATTGGCAGTATTGATCGGTGTGCTACCTGGGTTGGCAGCGCTCGAGTTGCTCGTGCGAGCAGTTTTGGCGATATTCCGCCCCCCACGACCTCGCGAGGAGCCTGCGCTCGTGGCTCGTAGCCTGATCGGCGACCTGCTGCAATGGCCACCCCGGCCGATGACATGCTGCAGAACGAATTGCACCAGCGTCTAGGCATCGACTTGCGCCAGGTATGGGCCTTCGCCTTCATGCGTCGGGCGTTCCTCCCGGTGGCGGCATCGGTGGCGCTGGTCGGTTGGTTGCTGACTGGCATCGTGGAAGTGCCCATGAACAATCGCGGCGTATACGAGCGCTTTGGCAAGCCCGTCGCTGTATATCAACCGGGCTTGCACATCGGGCTGCCTTGGCCTTTTGGCAAGGTGCTGAGTGTAGACAACAGCATCGTCCATGAGTTGGCTACCTCTGGTGCAGATGACGCGGCAGATCCACTGACCGCTGCCGAAAGCGCGGCCCCGGCAACGGCGAATCGGCTTTGGGATGCGACTCACCTCAGCGAGAACTCGCAGGTGATAGCCGGTGCCGACGGTGGGCGACAGGGCTTCCAGATCGTAAACATGGACGTGCGATTCATCTACCGTATCGGCATGAGTGACGCGGCAGCGCTAGCGGCCACCTACCAGAGCACTGATATTGCACAGCTGCTGCGCAGCGTTGCCAACCGCGTGCTGGTCCACGATTTCGCTGGACGATCGCTGGACGGCTTGTTAGGCACCGAGCGTGAAGCACTGGGGCGCGACATCGGGCGTGCGGTGCAGGCAGACCTGGACCGCATGAACAGTGGCGTAGAGCTGTTGGCAACGTCGGTGGAGGCGATTCATCCGCCGGCGGGCGCGGCCAATGCCTACCATGCCGTGCAGGCGGCGCAAATCACCGCACAGGCGCTCGTTGCGCGCGACCGCGGGCAGGCCGCACAGAAGCTCAACCAGGCGCGTCTCAACGCCACATCGCTGGCCCATAAGGCCACTGCTGACGCCCATGAAGTGCAGACCAAGGCGAGTACCGCCGCGCTGCGTTTCGAAGCCGAACGCACTGCCTGGCAGCATGCTGGCCAGGCTTTCATCCTCGAACAGTATCTGGAGCGCTTGTCCCAAGGCATGAATGGGGCGAGCAGCCTGATCATCGATCATCGATCATCGCCTGGCGGCACACCAGGCACCGACGCTGGACCTGCGCAGCTATGCAGTGCCCGTCGATCCCATGCAGCCAAAACCCGCATCCGCACGCCCCCAGGAGCGTAAAAATTGAGCGCCCATACTACACACGACCATCACCACAGCCACGATCATGATGATGGCCATGACCATCATCATGATGACAGTCACGCGCATGCCCGTCCGGCCTGGCTACGCATTGGCATGGCGCTGCTGCTGGTCCTGGTGATGGGCGCGACGGCGTGTTTCGTGCAGGTTCGAGTCGGTGAGGCAACCGTGATCACGCGCTTCGGCAACCCGTCGCGAGTGCTGACCGAGCCTGGGTTGGCGTGGCGTTGGCCGGTGCCCTTCGAGGCAGCAGTCCCGGTCGACCTGCGCCTGCGCACAACCTCCAGTGGTCTGCAGGATGTGGGTACGCGCGATGGTTTGCGCATCATCGTGCAGGCCTATATTGCATGGCAGGTGGCGCCAGACCCACAGAGCATCCAGTTGTTCATGCGGGCGGTGCAGAATCAACCAGACGAGGCTGCGCGGCAGATCCGCACCCTGGTGGGCTCGGCGCTCGAAACCACCGCCAGTGGTTTCGAGCTGGCGGACTTGGTCAACGTCGATGCCAGCAGGGTGCGCATCGATGCATTCGAACAGCGCTTGCGTGAGCAGATGGAGCAACAACTGATCAACACCTATGGGGTGCAGGTGGTGCAAGTGGGCATGGAGCGCCTGACCTTGCCCAAGGTCACCCTCGACGCCACCGTTGACCGAATGCGTGCCGAACGCGAGACCATTGCCACCGAGCGCACTGCCGAAGGGAAGCGCAAGGCTGCCGAGATCCAGTCGGCCGCCGAGCGCGATGCCCGAATCCTGGAAGCGGACGCCACCGTCAAGGCTGCCCAGATCCAGGCCCAGTCCCAGGTGCAGGCGGCGGAAATCTATGGCAAGGCGTACGCCGGGGCACCGGAGCTCTACACCTTGCTGCGCTCGCTGGATACCCTTGGATCGGTCATCAACCCGAGTACTCGATTGGTATTGCGAACCGATGCCGCGCCGTTCCGCGCCCTGGTGGAAGTGCCTACGCTACCTGCTGGAGCCAACCATGACCATCAGTGAGCATTTGACGTCCCGGTTGCCGGATGGCCCTTGGCTGCAGACAGGACGCATCGGCTTTCTGGCGTTGTACGTCGTGACGCTGATGGCGGCAGTGGGCTGGCTGTTCGAGAATGTCCGCCAGGTGGGACCTGAGAGCCGCGCGGTGGTGCTGCGCCTGGGGGCCGAAGACCGCATTCAGAATGCTGGCTTGCTGCTCGCTTGGCCGCAACCTTTCGAGCAAGTCGTGATACTGCCCTCGGCAGGACGCATTACTGAACGTCGGGTTGAAGTGCTGCTGCGCTCAGAGCTTGCGCGAAAATCGGACAAGGACGGCACGCTGGCAAGCGATGCCACCGCTGGCTCTGGCTATTTGTTGACGGGCGACGCTGGAGCCGTACAACTGGATGTCCGGGTGTTTTATACCGTCACCGGCCCGTACGCCTTCGCTCGTCAGGGGCAACACGTCGAACCCGCCCTGGACCGCCTGGTAGAGCGAAACGCGGTGCAGACCTGTGCCTCGCGTGACATGGACGCCATCCTGGTCGCGCGTCCTGAGCTGGTCGGCGGCGACGCACGGTTGGCTGAGCTCCGTGCGCAATTGCGCGGCGACCTTCAACAAGGCATCAACAATAGCCTTGCACATCTTCGAGCGGCTGGAGCGGACCTTGGGATCGAGGTAGTACGAGTCGACATTCAGTCTTCTCTGCCTTGGTCAGCAGTCAGCGCATTCAACGCAGTGCTCACCGCGAGTCAGCAGGCCGAGCAGGCTGTGGCAAAAGCCCGTAACGATGCTGCTCGCCAACTGCAACAGGCCACCCAAGCTGCAGACCGCACAGTACAGGTGGCACAAGCCGAAGCGCGCGAGCGGCTGTCCCAGGCCCAGGCCGAGACCGCCACCATCGTTGGTCTGACGCATCAGCAGGATCCACAGCTATTGCAGCGCCTTTACCGTGAGCGGATACCGGCGATCCTCGCCCGCGCAGGGTCGGTCACCACCGTCGACAACGATGACGCCGGTCACATGATTCTGCAGGGGCCCAAGCCATGAAAGCAGTGCCTTTGCTCGATGTCGGCCGGCCTGCTTCGACCTATTTTCATTCCTGGAGCTGCTCGCGATGAGTACTCATCACTGCCATGGCCACCATCACCACGCCCATTCGCACCTTACGTCTGGCTTGTTATCCCAGGCCGAACGGCGTGCTGCCGCACGACAGCTGGTCCTGGCGATGCTGGCATTGGGGTTGTTGGTGCTGGGGCTCGTCTGGCGCTGGCTGGCGCCGACCCAAGAGGGGGTCAGTCAGTTGCTGCTGGGCGTCGCCTCCTTGCTCGTGGCTATCCCAGTGTTACGTTCGGCGTGGTACAGCCTGTTGCAACCTAGTCTTCACGGCATCACCGATCAGCTCATCGGCTTAGCCATGTTGGGCGCCTGGGCAACGGGTGACCTCGCGACAGCGGCACTGTTACCGATCATCATGATTTTCGGTCATGTCCTGGAGGAGCGTAGCGTGCTCGGCTCGCAAGAAGCGATTGCGGCACTTGGGCAGCTGACCCGTAGTCGTGCACGTCTTATCAATGCCGATGGGCAGGTTCATGAGGTCGATAACGCAAGCCTCAACCCTGGCGACCAAGTCGAAGTCCGTGCCGGTGACCGGGTACCAGCCGATGGACGCATTCTCGAAGGCCAGGCCAGCCTCGACACCGCGCCCATCACGGGGGAGTCCATTCCCCAGGAAGTGACGACCGGGATGGATATCCATGGAGGGTCGATCAATCTGGATGGCTTGCTGCGGGTGGAAATTACGCGTGTTGGCGATGATTCTACCTTGGGCAAGGTCATCGCCCTGATGCAGCGCGCCGAACAAGCCAAGCCGCCCATCACACGCTTGCTCGAACGACACGCCGGGCGTTATCTGGTACTGGTGCTACTGATTGCCGCCGCGACCTGGTTCGTTACCAAGGATGCCCAGGCCATGTTGGCCGTTCTGGTCGCCGCCTGTCCGTGTGCATTGGTTCTGTCGGCACCGGCGACAGCGGTGGCAGGCATTGCCGTCGCCGCCCGGCACGGTATCCTGATTCGAGGGTCTGCCTTCCTCGAGGAACTCGCCGACTTGTCTTCGCTGGTGATCGACAAGACCGGCACACTGACCTACGGCAACCTGCGTCTGCGCAGCGTGGTTGGCCTGTCGAGTACATTGTCGCAGGCCGATATCATCAACCTCGCCGCAAGTCTCGGTGCGGCCAGTAGCCATCCGGTCAGCCGTGCTCTGGCGGCATTGGTACCGCATGACCACCATTTGCCGCTACTGGATGTCCATGAACGCCAAGGCTTTGGCGTTGTGGCGCACACAGCCGAGGGAAAAGCTGCGTTGGGGCGACCGGAGCTTTTCGATGAGTTGGGCATGACGGTGCCTCCAGTTCCTGAACATGATGGCCCAATCGCGGGCTTGGCGCAGAATGGGCAATTTCTGGGTTGGCTGTTGCTGGCCGACAACGTGCGCGCAGAGTCTGCCGAGGCCATGCAGCAATTGTGTGAACTAGGCCTGGAGCGTCAGTTGCTGCTGAGCGGTGATCGCACCCGTGTGGCTGAATCCATCGCTGCACAGGTCGGTATCACTCGCGTGGTGTCCGAAGCATTGCCAGAAGAGAAGTTGCGCCAGGTCAACCATGAGCTTCAGGTTGGCTTCCGCCCCTTGGTGGTGGGTGATGGCATCAATGACGCGCTGGCGCTCAAGGCGGGTGTCGTGGGGGTGGCGATGGGGGCGGGCGGTGCTGATATCGCGCTGGCCGCAGCGGATATCGTGCTGATCAACGGTGATCTGCGGCGCTTGGGCACCTGCATCCGTCTCAGCCGTCTTTGCCGTCGCACGCTCCAGGTGAACGTGCTGATCGGCTTGGGCTGGACCTTGGCTATCGTGGGGGCAGCAGCTTTCGGTTTATTGGGAGCGGCGGGGGCGATGGTCGCAGCGCTGTTGCACAATTTCAGTACATTGCTGGTGCTCAGCAACTCCGGGCGCTTGTTACGTTATGACGAACGGGATGTGGAGAAGAGGGAAATGTCAGCATATCGTGCTGGCATCCAACGCTGACGCCTATAACGCGGGCATGCAGGTGGGGGCTCCCCACGCCTGTCACAGCGCCGGCAACGATGGGCATCGCTTACAAAGCAGCACGAAAATATCAACCCGGCGAGCCGAGGACATCACCATGGCGGTGGACTAGTCGGCCAAGAAAGTCCTGAGCGCCTCATGCGACATGGGTCTCGCAAAGTAATAGCCTTGGAGAATATCGCAGCGCCCCCTTTCCAGGAAATTCACCTGAGGCCCAGTTTCCACACCTTCAGCGACCACTGACAGGCTGAGATGATGGGCCATCGAAATGATGCCTTGAGTGATTGCTGCATCGTGTGGGTTCGTCGAGATGTCCTGGATAAAGGAGCGGTCAATCTTGATTTTGTCTATTGGCAAGCACTTGAGATAACTCAGGCTGGAGAACCCCGTACCGAAATCATCCAGCGCAATGCGTACACCCAAGTCTTTGAGGCGGTGCAAGGTTGCGATTGCTTGTTCAACGTTATGCAGCAAGAGTGACTCGGTTATCTCCAGTTCCAATTGTCCAGCGCTGAGCCCATGCTTGCTCAACACTGCCTGGATACATTCAACGAACTGACCGCACTGGAAATGCATCGGCGAAATATTTACGGCCATCGAGATACCGTTGAAGCCCTGATCACATAGGTTGCGCAACTGCGCGCACGCCGTATCGAGTACCCAAAGGCTCAGAGGGATAATTTGACCACTGTCCTCTGCCACCGGTATGAAAACCGCTGGAGAGATGAACCCTCTAACCGGATGCTCCCAGCGCAACAACGCTTCGATCCCGACCACCCGACGCGTGCGCGCTTCTATTTGCGGTTGATAATGCAGGCTGAACGATTGAGTTTTGATAGCCTTTTGCAGGTCATTACGTAGGCTTCTGTGCTCGCAAACGCGGTGGTTAAGATCACTGGTGTACCATTGAAAGTTGTTCCGACCTTGTTGCTTGGCTTTGTACATGGCCATGTCAGCCTGCTGGATCAACTTCATCGGCTGCTCGATGTGGCCATCGCTTACCGTAATGCCGATACTGGTACTCACGTGCAGGTCAATACCCTGGATACAGTAGGGTTTGCCAATGCTGGCCAGCAGTCGCTCGGCCACCGGGACAGCGTCTTCATCACGAAGCAGGTCCGTCAGCAGTACGACAAACTCATCGCCGCCCATACGCACGACGGTATCAGCCGGACGGACCTGCTGGGTCAAGCGCTGTGCCACCTCGATCAGCACTTGATCGCCGAAGTAGTGCCCGATGGAGTCGTTGATGGATTTGAATCCATCCAGGTCGATGTACATGACCGCCAGTTGAACTTTACGTTGACGGCTGCTGCGACACGCCAGGACAAGCCGGTCTTCCAGAGACAGGCGGTTAAGCAAACCCGTCAGCCCGTCATGGCTGGCATTGATACTCAACTGGCGCTCGTAATGCTTCTGTTTGCTGATATCCCGCGCGATGCCGAATACCCCGACGATCTCGCCATTGACCATGATTGGCAGGTTAGCGATATCCATGATCAACTGCTTGTCGTCGCTCTCGTCGCGCACCCTTGCCTCGAATCGCTGCGGCTCACCGGCGCGGGCCGCGAAAAAATGCTGATTCACTTTCGGCAGGTCTTCTTCGAATACGAGGTGGGAGAAATGATGACCGACAAGATCAGTTGCCGCGCCACCTTTAAGCTTCAGGCCAGCTGGGTTCACACTCTGGATGTTGCCCGCCCTGTCGAGGGCGAAAACCGGATTGGGGTTGTAGGTAAACAATGAGCGAAACCGTTGTTCGCTTTCCTCCAGACGTTGGCCGTCACGCTCATGCCGGATCGCAATGGCAGCCAGTTGCGCCGCGCAGGTCAGCCGATGGATCTGCACCTCGCTTGGCGCAATCGCTTGATCCTGGTATAGCGCAAATGTCCCAAGTACGGATCCCTGATGCGAGAGTAATGGCAACGACCAGCAGGAGCGTAGATTGTACCCTAGCGCCAGACTGCGAAAACGCTCCCAGCTCGGATCCCGGGCTATATCCGCTGTCACCACCAGCTCGCGGCGGAATGCAGCTGTGCCACACGTGCCTTCCTGAGGCCCAATGGGCAAGCCATGGATTGCATCGCTGTAGGCAGGCGGCAGGCCAGGCGCGGCGCCCTTCAGCAAATGCTTGCCTTGCGCATCGGTGAGCAGTATCGAACACAGCGTGCCGGGATCCTGGGCGTCGATCATCAAGCAGATGGCGGTGAGGATGTCGTGCAGTTGATGATTGGTCGCAATCATACCGAGTATGTCGCGCTGAGACTCGGAAAGCGCCATGCTGTGATAGCCCGTGCAGGAGGTGTTCATGGGGATTCCTGAGTACTTGCGAGGCCTTCCGGTTCCCTGAACGGCTGGAGAATTGAGTGCCCGGGTACAGTCCGATCGCACCCCGATCGCGAAATCTTATAAAGCAGTGGGCCTTCCACGAAAAAGACTCAGGTGGATGATAAAAGAACGTATCAGATGGAGCGCGTGCGCCTTAACTCGGCTCGCCTCGGCCTGCCCGCTGACTATTTCTGAACCGATCGCAGATACTGCTTGACTTGCGAACTACCAGGCGCAGACTTTAGCCAGCATTGCAAAAGTTCCTTGGGCCTGGGCGCATCTGTTTTCGTCGCTCGCCAACCCGCGCTCGCCAACCCGCGCTTGCCTAGCAGGCGTGCTGAAGCTGGCGCTGGACATTACGGATACAGTACTGGCTTTCCTTTGAATGGCCCATCTCAAGGAAAGAACATCCCGATCACGCCCGACTGCTGCGAGAGCAGCAGTCGGGCGCCTTCCCTCGTGCCGAACGCTCTACGGCTGTTGCCCGCCACCCTTGAACCTGCCTGACGATGCCGATCAGGTTTTGATCAAGCGCCCATTCGACAATGGGCTGTTGACGATCATCCTCGAGGAGCGCGAAGCGGGTGCATCGAAGCACAGCCGTTCGATTCCGAATTGAAGCTGACTCGGAGATTTCGTTGAAGTCGTCACGAAGGCCCACCAGCAGACGAGGTGCTGCGGCAGGCTCCATCTCGTCATCTCAATGACTCAAGGAGCGCCCGCATGGCCAGCAAACAATGCCAGGTCTGTGGCCAACCCGCCACGACACGGGTGGAGGCCAAGGTCAATGGCCGCCACAACATCATGCTGTTGTGTGATGATCACTACCGCCAATTGGTGCGCCAGCAAAAACGCACCCTTTCCCCACTGGAAGCCCTTTTCGGCTCGCGCAGCGGTTTGTTCGAAGAGTTCATGGGCAGCGATTTGCTGCGCATCGGAGAAGACTCGGCATCCGTTGCCACGGGTGCCGATGAAGTGGCTGAAGCGTCGTCTGGGGAACCTGGCCGCGCAGCGTCCGGCACGCCACGCCGCCGCAGCAGCGGGCTGGCCAGCCGCATCAGCGAACACTCGGAGGCCCTGTTGCAGGAAGCCGCCAAGCGTGCCACGGAGTTCGGTCGGTCCGAAGTCGATACCGAACACCTGCTATTGGCGCTGGCCGACAGCGATGTGGTGAAGACCATCCTGAGCCAGTTCAAGATCAAGGTTGATGACCTCAAGCGCCAGATCGAAGCCGAAGCCAAGCGCGGCGACAAGCCATTTGAAGGCGAAGTCGGCGTGTCGCCTCGGGTCAAGGATGCGCTCAGTCGCGCCTTCGTCGCCTCCAATGAGTTGGGGCACGCATACGTAGGCCCCGAGCACTTCCTGATCGGGCTGGCCGAAGAGGGCGAAGGGCTGGCCGCCAACTTGCTGCGCCGCTATGGCCTTATGCCGCAGGCCCTGCGCCAGTGCGTCAGCAAGGTGGTTGGCAAGGGTGCAGAGGATGGCCGCGCCGAGGCGCCGACCGAAACGCCGGAGCTCGACAAGTACTCGCGCGATCTCACCAGGATGGCGCGCGATGGCAAGCTGGACCCGGTCATCGGGCGGGCACAGGAAATCGAAACCACCATTGAGGTACTGGCGCGGCGCAAGAAGAACAACCCGGTGTTGATCGGCGAGCCTGGCGTGGGCAAGACGGCCATCGTCGAGGGGCTGGCGCAGCGCATGGTGGCCGGCGAGGTGCCCGAGACGCTGCGCGACAAGCGCCTGGTCGAACTGAACATCAATTCGTTGGTGGCTGGCGCGAAGTACCGAGGCGAGTTCGAGGAGCGCGTGCAGAAGGTGCTGAAGGAAATCGCCGAGCATCAGGGCGAGCTGATTCTCTTCATCGACGAAGTGCACACCATCGTCGGGGCAGGCCAGGGCGGTGGAGAAGGCGGCCTGGACGTGGCCAACGTCTTCAAGCCGATGATGGCGCGTGGTGAGCTGAACCTGATTGGCGCGACGACGCTCAACGAGTACCAGAAGTACATCGAGCAGGACGCTGCGCTGGAGCGGCGTTTCCAACCGGTCGTGGTGCCCGAGCCAACGGTGGCGCAGACCATCATGATCCTGCGCGGCCTGCGCGACACCTTCGAAGCGCACCACAAGGTCAGCATCACCGAGGAGGCGATCATCGCTGCCGCCGAACTGTCCGACCGCTACGTCAGCGCGCGCTTTCTGCCGGACAAGGCCATCGATCTGCTCGATCAGGCTGCCGCCCGCGTCAAGTTATCGGCGACGGCGCGCCCGGTTGCGGTGCAGGAAATGGAGTCGGAGTTGCACCAATTGCGCCGCGAGCAGGACTACGCGGCTTCGCGCAAGCAATATGACAATGCGGCGCAGATCAGCAAGCGCGTCGAAGCCACGGAGGCCGAACTCAAGCAGCGGGTCGAGGAGTGGGAGCTCGAGCGCGGCTCGGGCAGCACCGAGGTCAAGGCGGAACATGTGGCGCAAATCGTCTCGCGGCTGACCGGCATTCCGGTCAATGAACTGACGGTGGAGGAGCGCGAGAAGCTGTTGCACCTGGAGCAGCGGCTGCATGAGCGCCTGGTGGGGCAGGACGAGGCGGTGCGTGCGGTGGCGGACGCGGTTCGGCTGTCGCGCGCTGGGCTGCGCGAAGGCAGCAAGCCCGTTGCCACGTTCCTGTTCCTGGGCTCCACCGGTGTCGGCAAGACCGAGCTGGCCAAGGCGCTGGCCGAAACCATCTACGGCGACGAGAGCGCCCTGTTGCGTATCGACATGTCGGAGTATGGCGAGCGCCATTCCGTGGCTCGGCTGGTGGGCGCGCCTCCGGGTTACGTTGGTTATGACGAAGGCGGCCAGCTTACCGAAAAGGTCCGGCGCAAGCCCTATAGCGTGCTGCTGCTCGACGAAATCGAGAAGGCCCACCCCGACGTCTACAACATCCTGCTGCAGGTGTTCGACGACGGGCGACTGACCGATGGCAAGGGGCGCGTGGTGGACTTCACCAACACCATTATCATCGCCACGTCCAACCTGGGCTCCGACATTATTCAGCGGCGGCTGAAGGCGCCTGGAGCGGCTGGTGAGGAGTACGAGAAGACCAAGGTCGAGGTGATGGAAGTGCTGCGCGGGCACTTTCGCCCCGAGTTCCTCAACCGAATCGATGAGATCATCGTCTTCCATGCGCTGGGCAAGCAGGAGATCCGCCACATTGTTGGCCTGCAACTCGAGCGCGTAGCCCGCAATGCCGCGAGCCAGGGCGTGACGCTGACGTTCGACGAGACACTGGTCGATCACTTGGCGCAAGTCGGCTACAAGCCCGAATTCGGTGCCCGCGAGCTCAAGCGACTGGTCCGCAGCGAGCTGGAGACGGCACTGGCACGTGAAATGCTCGGCGGCGGCATTGGCAAGGGTGATCACGCCCATGTGCGCTGGGACGACAAGGCGGAGCGGGTCGGGTTCGACCGCCGGCAAGCCGCGCCGGCCAAAGAGCTCGACAGTGAAAATGCGTGAAGCCCAGGCCGAAGGCTGCGGTTTCTCGTTGCAATGATCTTGCTGCTGAAGAGGTGAGGCATGAAGGACAGCGATGAGCCCGAGACCACGCGCATGCGACTGCGTCGCGAGTGGGCGGTGTTGACGTTTTACGAGCGTTTCGAGCAGATCGTCGCTCACATTCTTTCGCTGGTGATCGCGGTGGTTATCGTGGTGTCGCTGGTACAGCTGATCCAGATAGTCTTCAGCCTGCTGATCATCGATGCGTTCAATCCGCTGGACCACCGGATCTTCCAGAATGTGTTCGGTATGGTCATGACGCTGCTGATCGCGATGGAATTCAAGCATTCCATCGTGCGCGTTGTCTTGCGCCATGGCAGCATCATTCAGGTCAAGACGGTCCTCTTGATCGGGTTGATCGCGCTGTCGCGCAAGATCGTGATCCTTGATCCCGATGTCAGCCCGGCCAAAGTCGCGGCGCTCGCTGGCGCCACCCTGGCCCTGGGGCTGACCTACTGGCTGTTGCGTGAGCGTGATGATCGAGTTGCCTAGGCCCTGAGTGAATGGCGCCAAGGCAAAGATTGAACGGGAAAAAGAGCGCGGATGTGTAATTCCATATCCGTTCAAACCGGGGCTTGAAAACCTCCAGATTGCTCACATAATTCCGTCATCAGGGGCCGAAACCCGGCGCTTCGCGCCTCCTGTTCGAGATCATTTCAGTCAGCTGGAAGGAGGATTGTCATGTACGAGTCCCTTCTTAATCTGTCGAGCGATCCGATTGCCGAGTTCGAGAAGCTCCAGCGCGAACTGCAACATGTGCTGGGAACGGGGCTCGGGCGCCCAGGCAGCATTCGTGCCTTGGCCAGTGGTGCTTTTCCTGCCATCAATGTCGCGAGCACGCCATCGAGCATGGAGGTCTACGCCTTCGTTCCCGGCGTTGACCCGAGCGACATCGATCTGCAGATTCACCGAGGCCTGCTATCGATTTCCGGCGAGCGCCGGCCCGCGCGCAGCACGCAGGAGGGCAATTGCTCCGTGTACGCCAACGAGCGCTATGCCGGTCCCTTCAAGCGTACCGTGAGCCTCAATGATCAGGTCGATACCGACAAGGTCGAGGCCCACTACCGCGACGGCGTCCTGCGCATTTCCCTGCCGCGGCGAGAAGCGCTGCAGCCCAAGCGTATAGTCATCCAGTAACAGCAAAGGTTTGAAGGAGGAATCACCATGAACGACAAGCAAGCAGTCGTGCGCGGCGAAACTGAAACCCAAACACTGCTGCCGCGCGTCGATGTCTTCGAAGACGAAAACGGAATCCAGCTGTTTGCCGACTTTCCCGGGGTGCCCAAGGATCATCTCGTGGTCAATGTGGAGGGTGACACGCTGGTGCTGGAAGGGGAGATCATGCCGCAGTTGTCCGAACAGCTGGAGGCCGTCTACGCTGAAGTCCAGCTGTCGCGATTCAGACGAGCCTTCACCTTGAGCTCCGAGCTGGATGCGACCCGAATCGATGCTGAGCTACGGGACGGCGTGCTGAACGTGCGTGTTCCCAAACATGCACATGCCCAGCCGCGCAAGATCGTCGTGAAAAGCGCGTAGGGCCTTGAGCGTGTGGAGGACGACCCATGGACAAACTAGCTGAACTCAGACATGGCCTGGAGGAAACCTGGCATTCGCTGGGCGAGGGCTGGCGTCAGCTTCGCGGTCGCACCAGCGAGGCCCTGACGCGCTTCACGCCAGTGAAGCGGAGCAGGGGCGAGTCGCAGGATGCGACCTCATCACCGGCGCTTGCCTCGAACTGGGGGCTGCTGGCCGGCGATCTTTACGAGGATGGTGAGCGGATCGTCGTTCGCCTTGAGATACCTGGAATGGTCAAGGAGGACCTGAACCTGGAGGTGCGGGGCGATACGCTGATCATTCGCGGTGAAAAGCGCGTCGAGCAGGAGCAGGGCAATGGGCATTATCGCGTCCGGCAATGCACCTTTGGCAGTTTCCGGCGCACCTTCCGGCTTCCTGCCGAGGTCATTGCCGAGCAGGCCAGCGCCAGATGCAACAACGGTGTGCTGCGTATCGAATTGCCCAAGCAAGCGCGTGCGAGTGGCAGGCGCATCGAGGTTCGCGAAGGCTAGGGGACAGCCCTCGTCACCAGTCTTACCCGCCCGCGACCTACCTGCGGGCGGGTGTTTCTTCAGTTGCTCCACAGGAAGCTGTCGCTTCCCATGCAGTGGATATTGCACATCCCAGGCGAACTGAGACGCCCAGCGATAATTCGTCCGGTACTTTCTCCATAACCGGTCCTGACAGGGGCTGAGGGTCGAAGCCATGGCCGCTGAAGGCAACGCAGGACTGTTGTTGGGTGTCATCACGTTGCTCAGCGCTGCCGTGGTGGCCGTGCCACTGCTCAAGCGCATCGGTTTCGGCTCGGTGCTGGGTTACCTGCTGGCGGGGATGATGATCGGGCCCTTCGGGCTGCAACTGGTCAATGACCCTCACACCATCATCGATGTGGGCGAATTGGGCGTGGTTATGTTTCTCTTCGTGATTGGCCTGGAGCTCAATCCCTCGCATCTGTGGGCGCTGCGGGCGCAGATCTTTGGGCTGGGCAGCCTGCAGGTGTTGATCTGTGCCGTTCTGCTCACCGTCGTCGGCAAGGCCTTTGCTTTCCCTTGGCAGGTGTCATTCGTCTGCGCGGCCGGTTTTGTACTCACATCCACTGCCATCGTCATGCAAGTTCTCTCGGAGCGGGGTGACTTGACCGAGCCGAGGGGCCAACGCATCGTGTCCATTCTGCTGTTTGAAGATCTGCTGATAGTGCCCTTGCTGGCGGTGGTGGCATTTCTGGCGCCGACTGCAGCGGTGCCCGAACCCACCTCACCCCTGTGGCAGCGCATGGCTATCGCAGCCGTGTCCCTCAGCGCACTGGTGATCATCGGGTTGTGGTTGCTCAACCCCCTGTTTCGGGTACTGGCCCAAGCCAGGGCGCGCGAGGTGATGACTGCTGCCGCGCTGCTGGTGGTGCTAGGAGCAGCGCTGCTGATGGAAATCGGCGGCCTGTCGATGGCGATGGGAGCGTTCGTTGCCGGTGTGCTGCTGTCGGAGTCCACCTTCCGCCACCAGCTGGAGGTTGACATAGAACCGTTTCGCGGACTGTTGCTGGGGCTGTTTTTCCTCGGCGTCGGCATGGCGCTGGACCTGCAGGTGGTGGCCAGGAACTGGCTGCTCATCAGCTCTGGCGTGCTGGCGCTGATGGTGGTCAAGGCGCTGTGCATCTATGGGGTCGCGCGCCTAGCGAAAAGCCAGCATGGCGATGCGCTGGACCGCGCCGTGCTGATGGCGCAGGGGGGCGAATTTGCGTTTGTGCTGTTTACCGAAGCGCTGAAACTCAAGGTCGTCAGTGCCGAAATCAACGCCAACATGACGGCTATCGTGGTGCTGTCCATGGCCCTCACGCCGGTGAACCTTCTGTTGCTCAAGCGTTTCGCGCGGCCCCGGGCGGTTTCCATGGACGGTGTGGAGCCGGCACAGAATCTCCAAGGCCATGTACTCATCATAGGGTTTGGCCGTGTCGGCCAGATCGCTTGTCAGGCACCGCTCGCTCATGGCGCCAAGCTTTCAATCATCGATATGGACCCCGAGGTGATCCGCGCCGTCGAGCCTTATGGTTTCAAGGTCTATTACGGTGATGGTGCCCGGCATGACCTGTTGCATGCTGCCGGGGCGCGTCACGCCCGCACCATCATTGTGTGCGTGAATGACAAGAAGGCCGCGACACGCATCGTCGAAAGCACGCGGCAGTATTGCCCGCAGGTGAAGGTGCTGGTACGCGCCTTTGACCGCGAGCATGCGCTGGAGCTGGTCAAGCACGACGCCGACTACATCGTGCGGGAAACCTTTGAATCCTCCTTGCTGCTTGGCCGCCAGGCCGTGCTGACCTTGGGAGCCTCGAGCGTTGAAGCTGACGCGGTGACCGACGAGGTGCGCACACGCGATGCCGCACGTTTTGCCCTGGAAACATCCGGCGGTCTATTTGCCGGGCGAGCGTTGGTTCTGGGAAATATCGAGCGCATTGATCCGCCTGCGCCTGAAGCCACCGATGCCCAGTGAGCGGGAATCCGACGGCGATGCAGGCGCAAACCTCATGCACAGATATTACTCATACCTGACTGTTGTCTTTCAGCAGTTTGTCGAGCGTGATCGGAAACTCCCTCACACGCTTGCCCGTGGCATGGTAGACCGCGTTGGCCACCGCGGCTGCCACCCCGACGACGCCGATTTCGCCCACACCCTTGGACCCCAGCTCGTTGACGATATCGTCGTGCTCTTCAACGAAGATCACCTCGATATCCCCGCTGTCTGCATTGACCGGGATGTGGTACTCCGCCAGGTTGTGGTTGACGATGCGGCCCAACCGATGATCGGTCAACGCGGCTTCGTGCAGGGCCATACCCACCCCCCATACCACGCCTCCCAAGATCTGGCTGCGTGCGGTTTTCGGGTTGATTACCCGTCCGGCCGCCACGGCACTGACTACCCGTGCAACCTTGATTGTGCCAAGGTCCTCGTCGACGTGGACTTCCACGAATACCGCCGAATGCGTGGCGGTGGAGAACGGTTGGCGTCTGGCGCCGGGCTCGGCGTCGATCTGCACTTCGAACTCACCTTCGGGGGCGCTGGCGATGATGTCCGCCAAGGCCAAGCGATGGCTGCCCGCGTGCAGGTAGCCATCGGCGAAAATGATCTGCTCCCGGGCCGTGCTGGCCACTTGTGGGTACATCCTGCGCGCATGTTCCAGCACTTTGGTGCGCAGTACCTGGCAGGCCTGGCGCACGGCCGAACCGACCGACGACACCGTAAACGATCCGCCCTGAAGGGGTGCGGTGGGCAGTGAAGAGTCTCCCAGCACGAAGGTGACATCCTGCACCCTGGCGCCAGCCGCGTCGGCTGCGATCTGCGTCATGACGGTATAGGTGCCGGTCCCGATATCGGTGGTGGCACTGCAGACGGTGAGTTGGCCTTGGGCATCGAAGCGTGCTTTGGCGCTGGCCTTCATCTGCATGGCTTCCCAGACGCCGCCGGCCATCCCCCAGCCGATCAGTTGATTGCCATGGCGCATGCTGCGCGGTTGCGGATTACGGTTTTGCCAGCCAAAACGTTCGGCACCTTGCCGGTAGCACGCCAGCAGTTCCTTGCTGGAGTAGGGTTTGCCCTCGTTGGCATTGTTGGCGGTGAAATTGCGCCGGCGCAGTTCAAGCGGGTCTATCTGCGCTGCACAGGCTAGTTCATCCATGGCGCACTCCAGGGCAATCATCCCCGACGCGGCACCAGGCGCACGCATGTCCAGCGGGGTGTACACGTCGAGCGAGGCCAGGCGATAGCTGAGGGCAACGTTGTCGCACTGGTAGAGCATGCCACTCCATTCCACCACGTGCTCGGTGAAGTCCTCGAAGCGGGAGGTTTGGCCAAGTGCATCGTGGGCGATCGCCAGCAACTGCCCGTTCACGTCCGCGCCCAAGCGCAGGCGCTGCTCGGTGCGCGGCCGGTAGCCAAAGGTGAACATTTGCTGGCGGGTCAGCGTGACGCGCACCGAGCGCTGCAGGTGCAATGCCGCCATCACTGCCAGCGGCAACTGGTACTGCGGACGCAAGCCCGAGCCGAAGGCACCGCCGACGAACGCCGCGCGCACGCGGATGTTTGCCTTGGGCAGGCCGAACACCTTGTGCAGGTAGTCCTGGCAGTTCTGCGTGCCTTGGGTCTTGTCGTGGATTTCCAGTGTGCCGTCGGCCTTGTAGAGCACGGTCGATGCATGCGGCTCCATGGGGTTGTGGTACTCGTTGGCAGTCAGGTAGGTGGCATCCACCTGCACCGGGGCCCTGGCAAACTGCGCGGTAAAGTCGCCACGCGGCGCTGGTGTTTCGGCGGGTGCCGCATGCGACTGCTGGCATGCGCCCAGGTCTGTCTGGTGGGGCTCCTCGGCGTACTCGATCCTGATCAGCGAACCTGCATACCGCGCCAGCTCGAGGGTCTGGGCGACCACCAGCGCCAGCGGTTGCCCGTTGTAGAGCACTCGATCATTGAACAAGGGCCGAAACGGCGCCCCATTCGCGGAATCGGCGTCGCTGTAGTCGTCGTCATAACTGGAAATATGCGGACGTTGGTCATGGTCGAGCACGGCGACCACCCCGGGCACGCGCATCGCCTGCGCACTGTCGATGTTGAGTACCCGACCTCGGGCGATGGTACTGGACACGACACTGCCATGGAGCAGGCCCACTTCGGGGTATTCGCCCGCGTAGCGCGCCTGCCCGGTGACCTTCGCCACGCCGTCTACGCGGTCCAGGGACGTGCCGGCTACCGGTGTTGGTTTGATCATGGTCGTGGCCCCCCGTCAGCGGCGCCGCGCACCGCGTCATCCAATGCCCGCACAATTGCACGTTGGGCGAGCGTGACCTTGAAGCCGTTGTGGCTCAGAGGTTTTGCACCTTGCAGCAACGTTTTTGCGGCCCGGGTGAACAGCGCTTCGCAAGGCGCCTGGCCGGCCAGCATGCGTTCTACAACCGGGTCTCGCCACGGCTTGTGGGCAACGCCGCCCAGCGCCAGGCGAGCGTGCCGGATTACCTGGCCATCGAAGCTCAAGGCTGCGGCGACCGACACCAGCGCGAACGCGTAGGAGGCGCGGTCGCGAATTTTCAGATAACGGTAATGTTTTTCGAACACCGGGGGCGGCAGCTCGATGGCGACCACCAGTTCATCGATTGCCAGCTGATTGTCTCGCTCCGGGGTGTCCTCAGGGAGGCGATGGAATGCCGCAAAAGGTATTTGGCGCTCTCCGCGCGGCCCCTGCACATGCACCACGGCTTCGAGCGCAGCCAATGCCACGCACATATCCGAGGGATGGGTCGCGACACAGGCATCACTGGCGCCGAGAATCGCGTGGATACGGTTCGAGCCTGTACGCGCCGGGCATCCGCTGCCGGGTTCACGTTTGTTGCAGGGGGTGCCGGTGTCGTAGAAGTAGTAGCAACGAGTACGTTGCAGCAAGTTGCCACCGGTGCTGGCCATGTTCCTCAATTGCGGTGATGCCCCTGCCAGGATCGCGTCCGACAGCAATGGATAGTGCTGCTCGATCATCGGGTGCCAGGCCAGGTCGGCGTTGCTCACCAATGCGCCGATCAACAAGCCACCGTTCAACGTGGGGTGGATGCCGTTCAGCCCAAGGCCGGAAATGTCGATCAGGCGCTTGGGGCGAACCACGTTTTCTTTCATCAGGTCGAGGAGGTTGGTGCCGCCGGCAATGAAGTGTGAGCTGGCGTCAGCCAGGCTCACGGCTTCGCTGATTGATGCGGGCTTGTGGTAGCTGAAAGGCGTCATGGATTCGGCCCTCGTTGTGGCGGGGGCGTCATCAACGGTAGGGCTTCTTCCACCGCAGCGACGATGTTGCTATATGCACCACACCTGCAAAGGTTGCCGCTCATCTGTTCGCGAATGGCCTCGCGGGTGTAGGCGCGCCCTTCGCGGGCAAGCCCGACTGCGGAGCAGATCTGCCCTGGGGTGCAGTAACCGCACTGGAAAGCATCGTGGGTGATGAAAGCACGCTGCATGGGGTGCAGAACGTCTCCGCTGGCCAGCCCTTCGATGGTCACCAGTTCGGCCCCGTCGCACATGATGGCCAAGGTCAGGCAGGCATTGACGCGCTTGCCATCGCGCAGCACTGTGCAGGCCCCGCACTGGCCATGGTCGCAACCCTTCTTGGTGCCGACCAGGTCCAACTGCTCGCGCAAAAGGTCGAGGAGGGTGGTCCAGGGATTCACCTGCAGTGTCAGGCGCTGACCATTCAGGGTCAGGCCGATGGGGTGTTCTTCAGCCCCATTGGGAGAGATCGCGCTCATGGTAGGTCCTCACGGTCAGGGTTCGCGCAGCCGGCTGCGTCTCTGTTGTGCGACCGGGCCGGTTGAGCAAACGTTCAGCCGGCTTGCCAAGTTGCCGATCACATCTGGCCGTCACCCGTGTTTTTGCAGGGCTTCAATCAGCTGTGCCTTGGTCATGGTCGAACGCCCCTTGATGTCTTTGCTGCGTGCCTCTTTCATAAGGCTTTCCTTGCTTTGTGATTCCAGCGACGCGCGCGACGTCCGCGAATGCCCCTGGCGAGATTCAGCGGCGCGCTTGGCCGAATCCGAGCGTGCGGTCTTCTTCGCGTGCGACGGTGTCCTGCTTCCCGAGCCTGCGTGTTTTTCACCGCCTCCGGATTGCTTGTTGACGGTGGCCCAGGCGCGTGCTTCGGCTACATCCTTGCCCACGCCCTTGTCCTCGTAAGATTGCTCGATGTGCTCGGCCTTGCGTTTCTGCTTGTCCGTGTACTTGTCTTTGTCCCCGCGTGGCATGGTATTTACTCCTGCATGGGTTACATGAACGGTTGAAAACCAGGGTAGAACTGACGCTCCGGGTGATGGACGGGTGATCCGTGGCGATCGGCCCTATCAGCTAACTGCCGGAACCTGCGCGTGATCCACTTCCGGTTGAGCCACTGCCACTACCCCCCGCGTCTGTGCCGCTACTACCAGAGTCATGACTGCCGGTTCCCGAGTCGCTGTCGGTACCGTCACCTCCGGTATTGTCCGTCCCATTGTCGTCAGTGCCGCCATCACCCGTACCCATTCCATCGCCGGGTGCTCCCGAGCCAGTCGCTCCGCCTTGGTCGTTCATTTGTCCACTGTCGTTCGATTGCATGCCAGGGGCGCGCTGATGGTTCAGGTCTGTGGCGGCCGAAGCAAGTGGTGAAGCGCAGCCCAGGCAAAGTGCAAGCAGTAACGTAAAAGGTTTTGCTGGTGTCATGGTGAAATGCCTTTTTGGATTGTTCACCCTATGTTCGGCACTGGCGTGCGTAAGCGGGTGCCCGCTAAGCGACGGAAGGCGCTGCATCAGGTTAACCGTGAAGTGGCGCTTGATCGCGAGCAAACGGCGCTTTGCTCTAATGAAGGCGTTGATAACGTGCGGGGCATCATTGAGCCGGGTGCTATCAGGTGTCCGAAATGAGTTTTCCACTACATGCGTTTTAGCTTGTCATGGACATGATTTGTAAATGTTTTCTACTTGCAGCCTACTCGCGCCCGATAAATTCTTTCTTCGTGACGCCGGGCCCCTCTGACGGTTATACCGCCATGTCGGAGTCATAGTTGTTGAACTACGACTATACAGGAGGGGCTCATGTCTGCCCTTAATGCGTATCTCAATCAAGACGTTCTTGGTACTGACCTCTGGCTTTGGCTTTCCTTTTTCGCTGTTGTGCTAACACTGTTGGCGCTTGACTTAGGTGTGCTCCATCGCGGCAATCGGGAAATTGGAGTCAAAGAGAGCTTGTTGCTGTCTGCGGGCTACATCAGTATGGGCCTTCTGTTCGCGGTCTGGGTGTATTTCCAGAAAGGCAGCGACGCCAGCATGAACTATGTGACAGGTTTCTTGATTGAAAAATCCCTGTCAATGGATAACGTTTTCGTTATTGCGCTGATCTTCAGTTTCCTGGCCATTCCTCGGGAGTTCCAGCACCGAGTATTGTTTTGGGGGATTATGGGGGTCATCGTCTTGAGGGCTATCATGATCGGCCTCGGGGCTGCGCTCATCGCCCAGTTTAGTTGGATACTTTACTGCTTCGGCGCGTTCCTGGTCTTCACCGGGGTAAAGATGCTATTCGCTCGCGTCGATCATGCGCCTGACTTGGAAAACAACCGTTTCGTCAGATACCTGCGCACACACCTACGCATCACCAAAGAATTGCACGGTCAACGCTTTGTGGTCCGCTTGCCTGACATGTCAGGAAAAAGAACTCTATGGGTGACGCCACTATTCCTTGCACTTGTCCTGATTGAATGTGCAGATTTAGTGTTTGCTGTTGACAGCGTGCCTGCAATATTTGCAATCACACAGGACCCATTCATCGTTTATACGTCGAACATCTTTGCTATTCTCGGCTTGCGAGCGCTCTATTTTGCATTGGCTGCGATGATCAGTCGCTTTGTTTACCTTAAGTACGCGCTGGCTCTGGTGCTTGTCTTTATCGGCGCTAAAATCTTCCTTCATGACATTGTGGGTAAAGTACCCGCCGAAATATCGTTGAGCGTTACCATCGGCCTTCTGATTGGCGGCGTGTTGCTTTCGCTTTGGAAAACCCGAGCGTCCGCTAACGCTCATTGAATGATTACGGTCGCTGAACGGCAGGACAGGGACACGCTCCGCAAGCATGGCATCGTGGCCTGCGCGTCCGATTACGAACGCCATGGGGACTCGTCCGAAAGGGTGATGACAGTGGTTGAGGCAATCCAGTAACGACCGCCTCTTGGGCCTTCACACTCGGTCAGTTGTCCCCGCAGGTTCAGTTTGTACGCGCTGGCCTAGCGCTCAGGTGCAGCTTTCTGCGTGGCGGCGCTCACGATGACCCTGAACGGACAGAGCATTATGTGTTGTCCTATGGGACAGCGGCGCAGTCTGTGATAATGGGGAATGAAAAGGGCCCTATCATGTTGACCATCTCCAATAACGTGCATCTGCCGGATGCCGAAATCGAACTCACCTACATCCGCGCGCAAGGCGCGGGCGGGCAAAATGTCAACAAGGTATCCAGCGCCGTGCACCTGCGCTTCGACATCCCGTCTTCATCGTTGCCCGAGTTTTACAAGGCGCGGCTGCTGGCGCTGCGTGACAGTCGTATCACCGGCGACGGCGTATTGATCATCAAGGGCCAGCAGTACCGCACACAGGAGCAGAACCGTGCGGACGCTTTGGCGCGTCTTGCCGAGTTGATCATCAACGCTGGCAAGACCGATAAGAAACGTCGCCCCACCAAGCCGACCCTGGGCTCCAAGACCCGCCGCCTCGAAGGAAAAGCCAGGCGCAGCGCTGTCAAGGCGGGTCGGGGGAGGGTGGAGTTCTAGGCTCTGTCGGTTGCGGTAGTCGTAATGTCGGCTGAGTGGGCCATGCAGCGCTGGCGCGTGTCAGCGTAGATAACTTTCTACTCGCCAAGGTCAGGCTGGAGGGTTTCAAATTCAGGCATCTCTAAATGAGACATTGGCGGTGTGGCGCTTGCGCTGCAACAGGAAAGTGGGGCAGGTGGCCCTGATTTTCATTTCGGTTTGAATTTAAACTGCGTTAGGATGCTCTAAAGGTCACCTAGCCAACTTCGGAGTATCCCCATGTCGCGTCTGGCAGAATTTAGACAACTTGAGCAAAAATTGGCCGCCCAGTTGGCCGAACTGGAGGCCATGAAAGGCAGCCGTGAGCTTCAGAAAGAAATCGAGTTTGAGACCAAATTGCGCGATCTGCTGGGCAAATATGGCTATAGCCTTCGTGACATCATCAACCTCCTGGATCCACAGGCCGGTCGCCGTGCCGCACCTGCTGCCGCAGAGAAAGCACCTCGTCGCGCTCGTCAGGTTAAGCAGTACAAGAACCCGCACAACGGCGAGATCATCGAGACCAAAGGTGGCAACCACAAACTGCTGAAGGAGTGGAAGGCTCAATATGGATCTGATGTGGTCGAGTCTTGGGTTTCCTAAGTTCGATCAAAGACGCAAAAAAAGAAACGACCTCAGAGGCCGTTTCTTTTGCCCGTGGATTGGCAGGCTGTATCCCATGGTTTCCTCGACACTTGCCACGCTCAGGAAATGGCGTTTCTCCTAGTGACCTGCGGCCAAGGTTAGCGTCTGTATGAAAAGCCTTGAGACGGCTTTTCATACAGCGCCTGGAAGGCTGCTTGCAGACGGCCTGTAGTGATTGATGTCACTCGGGCAACGCATACACCCTGAACAATTTCTTCACGATATCGTTGGTCCCTCCCAAGTATTTGTCGTAGTCCTTTTCAATGGAGCCCGAACGATAGGCTTCGCTCAAGGCCGTATCGACCAGCAGGCGGAAGTCGTCGTCATTGCGCTCCACCATCATCGCCACCGGCGAGTACTCGAATATGCGGTCCAGGAGCATCAGGTTTTTGGGAGCCCCTTCCTTGGCTATTTCGTTTTTCAGCAACATGCGCTCGGCAAAGAACGCGTCCGCCTTGCCGTCGGCGACCAGCCTGATGCCCTCATCGTTGTTGGCCACGGTAACCAGTGAAGCGATTACACCAAGCAGGCGCATCCTTTCGCGAATCCAGTCTTCGGTTACACCGCCCTCAATGGTGGCGTATGTGTGGTTGGCCAGACCGCTGTTGATGCTTGCTCGCCAGGTCGGTCCGCTATTGGCGACTTTGCCATTGAGTACATTAAGCAGCGATTCGGGGGCATCCTTGCGCACCACGACAGAGAGACCGGCGGTGTAGATCGGTATGGCGTAACTGATCGTCTTGCGCCGTTCCAGAGTGGGCGGAGTCGGCGTGCAGAGAATATCGACTTTCCCCTGGCTCACCGCACTGACCTGCTCGTAAACCGTAACCGGCTGGTAGCGCACTTGCAGGTCCGGCAGGCCAAGTTCGCGCTTGAGCTTGTCTGCAACTTTAAGGCACTGCTCGATGGCATAGCCGCTGGCTTTGTCGCCTTCCTGCGTGCTGAAGGGGGCCAGGTCTGGCAGGTAGCCCATGGTGAAGCTGTGGCTGCTGCGCACGCGTTCAAGTGTGGAGGCACTGGCCATCAAAGGCAGCGTCAAAAACGCCAGAGCGAGCAAAAAACGGGTGGTTTTGATCAAGGGTACGTTCATGTCCGGTTTCCCCGTATGCAGATGTCTGTGCAGTCCTGGCTGCCGCGCCTAAGGATTGCCGGCCCCGGCCTGTTCGGCTGGCAGCGTGTCGGTGAAACGCTTGGCGAGGAAACCGTAGAGCAGGTAACCGAAGGCCAGTACCAGGGTGCCGCCCATCACCGCATCCTTGCCGCAGGCATACAGGGCATACAAGGAGTACGTCACCGCCACCAGCAGCACTACCAGGTTGCGCGCGTAGATCGTCGTTGAGACACCGGCCTTGTACATGATGACCAGCAGACCGGTCAGCGCGGTTAAATATGGGATGAGGTTAGTCACCGCCGCCAGGTTGACCAGCTTGCTGAACTGGGCGGCGGCATCCGGTGAAATGGTCGACAGGGCCATCAAGGTTTGCAGCACGCCACAGACGATCATGCCGACGACAGGGGCGTTCATGGCGTTGACCTTGCTGAAGAACTTGAGGAACAGGTTCTGGTCGGCGGTCATCTTGGCAGTTTGCGCCAAGGTAAATTGCCACCCCAGCAGCGAGCCGACACACGCCATGACCGCCAGGGCCATGACGATATGGCCTACCAATGGATTGAACATCGTGGCGTAGACCAGCGCGAAGGGCGCCGTGGACTTGGCCAGATCGGCATTGGGAATGATGCCCTGGATGACGGTGGTCGACAGTATATAGACACCGGCAGCCCCCAAGGTGCCGAACAGGCAGGCCAGTGGCACGTTGCGCTTGGGGTTTTCCACGGCATCGGTGGCTTGGGCCGCCGACTCCATGCCCAGGAACGCCCACAGGGTCAGAGGAATGGCTTTGGCGATGGACTCGGAAATCGGCAGATCGTTAGGGTTCCAGGCGGCGACCAGTACATCGGGCTTGAACCAGAACCAGCCGATGATGCAAAGGCCTGCTACCGGAATGATCACGCCCCAGACCGTGAAAGCACCGATCTTGCCGGTGATGCCGGGACCGCCGAAGTTGGCGAAGGTGGTCAGCCAGATTAGCCCGATGGTGCCTATGCACAACGGGATGGCACCACTACCCAGCCAGGGCAAGAAAGCGGTCATGTAGCCCACCGCAGAGATGGCCACGGCTACGTTGGCGATGGCCAGAGACAGGAAGTACAGGTACGAGCAGAGGAAAAAACCCGACTTCGCGTGAGCCTCTTCGGTGTAGGCGGACAACCCGCCAGAGCGTGAGCAGAAGACGCCGCACTGGGCAAAACAATAAGCGATGGCCATCGAGCCGATTGCCGTGAAAAGCCACGACAACAGCGAGACGGCACCCAGTTGAGCCATGTTGGTAGGCAACATGATGATCCCCGAACCCATCATGTTGACTGTCACCAGCGTCGTGAGCCCGACCAGGCTCATTTTTTTGCTTGAATCAGCCATCGCAAACTCCTTGCCGCGTTCAATGTTTTGAACCTTGGTCCGGCAACGTGCAACGCGTGGCCGAATAGGGGGCTAATGTTCAATGCTTGACTACGTAAACTCTGCAGGGTGGGCGCACCTGGCAGTCTCGCTTGATCTTGACAGCAGGTTGGCAGGTTCAAAGCCCGGGAAAGGGCCATCGAACAGTGCTATCGCCAACAGGTAATCGACGATGGATTGCTTACGGCGGGTACTCCGTGGCGGTGCGGCGTTACGTCGTTATCAGCGTGAACTCGATTAACCGTTAACAATTGATAAAGATCAATGATCCTTGCCTATTTCACTTCGTCCAACCGGCAGCGCCTTTGATATGACCTTGGCGGGTTATGGATAATGACTGTCACATCAGTTAGCGGGTACGGTGATCACAGGGGCTTGCGGCGCCACGCCTGTTTCGGCAAGAGAGAACAGTACCAGTATGAACAAGAACTCCGATTTGGATTTCATGTCGTGGTCGTCGATCCAAAACCAATAGTCGCGATAGTGCACAGCAGCATAGGCATCAGCGGGTCGCTCTTCGCTCGAATGGATGCGAACCAGAGGATCGTCCCACGGACTGGGATGATCGGGCACGGGAGGCATGGGGTTTGCTCGCCCATCTTGCAAATGCGCGGCAGGGGCCTCGATCGTCGCGGCGAGTTCCAGAAAGATTTCTGACATGGAGCGTGTCAGGAGCGCAATCTCGGTATCGCTCCTGGATACCATACCGAAAGTCAGTGTCAGTTCATCCTTGTCGGGCTGCAAGTGAAGAATCTTTCGTACGGTAAGGCGATCCTTCTCCACATCATCGGGGATGTCACGTTCGATCATGAGCACTTCGCTTCTTTCGTTGGCGCGGGTACTGACTCTTACACCTAGCGATTCCGAACGCTGTATCCGCCTTAACGCATCCAATAGCTCATAGAAACGTGGATCTGCGGCACGCAAGCGTGTAGGCGATACCGATCGATTGTACACACCATTCGCTGCTCGGACGGTCAATTGCAGCACGCGGTCGACCGGGTAGCCTGCCTGAATAAGCGAAAAAACGGCCTCAGGAGATAAGGGTTGCAACAAGTAGCGTGAGAACCGTTCCCCGGAAAGCGGTGTATAGCTGATTGTTGGACGATCTGTGTAAACGCCGGATGCGCCTATGGCCTGACTGCTACCGTCGTTGGGCCATCCCGAAAACCAGCCTGCTGCGAGGTTGACCTGACTTTGTATGGCGCTGGAGCTGATCACCGAAGAGACTTCCAGATACACCGGTGCATCGGCGTAGCGCAACTTGACGATATTGAGCAGTGTCTGTTCTTTCCAGGTCGTGGCAATCACTGTGCCGTAGTCTGTGCGATCGCGCTGTATCGAGGTCGGCCCCAGCGTACCGCAGCCTCCGACGTAGCACGCCGTGGCGATCAGTAACAACAGGCGGATACGGTACGGTAGGTGCGTGATCTTCGGCACTGAGGTCTGGTGATCCATAGTGTTGCCTCATGACGCATTTTTGGTGGGCCTCAGGTAATGGCATTCAGCGCGTTCGGTTAAGGCAACAGCACGGGGCGGCGGTGTCAGTCTTCTTCTCTCAATGCTTTGATCCGTCCGGATTTTTCTGCGGCTACCAACGCGGCATAGTCTTTTGCATTTTGCTTTGCATAGGTCATGACAAATTTGCCGATGGCCTGATCGAAGGAGTCCGACTTACCCAAATAGCCGCTAATCAGTGCCGCATCCCCGGATTTTGCATGGGCACGCGCGAGGGTACGACCGCATAGCTCGGCGTACAGCTTCATTTGTGTGGTCGTTGCGCCTTCGATCGGCGCAGACATTTTCATGTCTCGCAACTGCCGCACAAAGAAATGGCGGCCTTTTTGGCCTTGCGTCCAGCCCAGAAAAATGTCGCTGGAAGACTGCATCAGCCGCTGCCCTGTGACAATGCGTTGCCCCTGGTTCTCGTACTCGCTTTTTCCCGCGTAAGGCGCCAACACGGAAGGACACGCTTCCTTGAATTGCAGAAGCAGGGGGTGGTTCTCCGCGGAAAAGAACAGGCCGACAAAACAATAGGTGCCGACGCTCCCTATTCCGACGGCTTTGACGGCAAAGTCTTCGAGACGGTACCGATCAAACAGTATGCGGCGTTCATGGGGTAGCGATAATCGATAGTCTTGCAGTGCCGCATGCACCCGTTTTTCAAAGTCCTTTTCATAGATATGAAACAGAACAGGGGGTTGATCGATCAGGCGTCGACGGCCCGCCACTTCACTGCTGATCATGGGATAAAGGTAATCGCCGACTCGAACCTTGGCTTTTTCTATCAATTGCTCACGGTTTTTTTTGATTTTGGCATTGGGGGCCATATCGATGATCGTTTGTGCATCCAGGTGGTCATACCAGACCTCCAGCGGGCTCAATTTCGAAAGCTCGCGTAGACGTTCCCGGTAAGCTTTAACGGATTTGACGGCGATCGCGTGGGCATCTTTTTCGCTGAGCCTGTTATCTGCAGCTGCGACGGCGAAGCTGATCGCCAGGCGTTTGACATCCCACTCCCAGGGGGCGGGAAGGGTTTCGTCGAAATCATTGATGTCAAAAATCAGATTGCGCTCGGGTGTCGCGAACAGTCCGAAGTTCAACAGGTGACAATCACCGCACGCCTGTACCCGAATGCCGGTGTTGGGGAGGCTGGCCAAGTCATGAACCATCAATCCCGCAGAACCGCGCAAGAAGGTGAAGGGGCTGCGCAACATGCGTCCATAGCGCACGGGCACTAGACTGGGGAGTCTATATCGATTGGACGCTTCAAGGAGATCGATAGGGTTACGATGCTTGCGCGGTGGTTTCCACACTGCGTGAGATGAGTGTGGCAGGCTCTCGCGTATCCGCTCTCCTGCGTTCAGGCGTTCTTTTCGCGAGCGAAAAGTCGGCTCGTAAATTCCGAACTTTGGTTCTCGAGCCGCACCCTGGACGGATTTCTTCTTACTGGGAGACATTTCCACTCCTTTACTCAACGAAGTCGAAGTTGTTCAGGAGCAAGATCGCGTTATGGTTCGGTCCCATCACAAAAGCGTAGCAGCCTGCCCCTGAGCTGCGTGGATGCTCCGCTTGGAAAACCGCACATTTCATAGCCTTGGCGGGAGCGTTTTGTGGTTTGCCTGTGAGCCGGATCCGTCATCCCGCGACACTGTCCTTCCAGCGCAAGTGTTTAACCTCGAGAGGGCCAAGGTACAGCTACCGCTGGCGTTGGCACGGCTAAACCGGTCTGCCGGCACGGTGTCTCCATCATGCTCATGGTCGCTTTTGATTGGCAGTTGCTGTCAGTTTGTCCGCCTCGGTCACCCAGCCACCACCAGTCGCCTTGTACAGATCAATCATGTTGGTGAACACCGAACCGCGGGTGCGGGTGTAATCCAATTCGGCGTCGAACAGGCTGCGCTCGGCGTCCAGCACCTCGATGTAGCTGGTATAGCCGTTGTCGTAGCGCAACCGTGCGTAATGGGCATAAGTGCTCAGTGCCTCGACTTGCCTGGCTTGGTAGGCCATCCGTTCTCTGGATTTGCTCGATGCGACCAAGGCATTTTCCACGTCCCTGAACGCCGATTGAATCGACTGTTGGTAAATTTGCAGCGCCTGTTTCTGGATGGCTTCAGCTTGCTGCACCTGCCCGGCAATACCGCCGGCTGTGAAGATTGGCATGCTTACCGCCACACCATAGGACCAGGTGGAAGCGGGTCCAGTGAACAGGTTCGACAGTTGGTTACTGGCGGAACCTAACAGGCCGGTCAGGGAAATAGTCGGGAAGTATTGAGCCTTGGCAGCGCCGATCTGTGCATTGGCCGATATCAGATTCAGTTCTGCCTGACGCAAGTCCGGTCGCCGTTCAAGCAAGTCTGATGGTAAGCCGGCCGGCACCGTTGGCAGATTCAGTTGGGCCAGGTCACGGCCGCGGATGATTGGCCCAGGGTTACGCCCAAGCAGCACGGCCAAGGCGTTTTCCTGTTGCGCGACCAGGGGTTGGAGTTGCGCAACTGACGCCTGGGTGCGCTCGAGTTCGGATTGATTCTGTGCCAGTTCCATTTCGGAAATGGTGCCGGCACCGTAGCGCAGTTTGAATATTTCGTAGGACTCACTGCGAGCCTTGGCGGTCGTGCGGGCGATTTCCAGTTCCCGGTCGAGGTCACGCAGGGTCACGTAGCTCGACGCAACCGAAGCGACCAGACTCAAGATCACGCTTCGACGGCCTTCTTCCGAGGCCAGCAAATCGGCTCGGGCGGATTCATCCAGGCGGCGCAACCGGCCCCAGATATCCAGCTCCCAGTTCACGCTGAGAATGGCCTGGTAGTTATTGAACACCGGGTCCACCGATGGGTCCAGCGAGACCGGACCGTTGTCCCGCGGCGAACGGGAGCGCTGCCCTTGGGCGCCCAGACCGACTTGTGGAAACAAGAGGGAACGGGTCTGGCCGTAACGGCCCTGGAATTCTTCGACCCGCGCGGCGGCAATCTTGATGTCCTTGTTTTCGAGCAGCGCCGTGCGGATCAGTTCATTCAGGACCGGGTCGTGGAACTGCTCCCACCACAGCGTATTCGACAGGTCTTTTGCTTCCTTGTCCGCATAACGGTAGGCAGCGGGGGTGTCGATTTTCGGGGGCTGGTAGTCTGGCCCCACCATGCAACCCGCCAGGCTCAGGCACAACATCAGCGGGATAGGAGGCTTACGCATCTCAATCCCCCTCATGTCGGTTTTGTGCCGCGCCGTCGGGAATCGTCGGAGCCTGCGTCGAAGCAGTTGGCTTGGCGGCTGTTTGGGCGTTGTCCTTTTCCCCGAACATTCGCTCCACCAGGTAATAGAACAGAGGGATGAAGAAGATCGCGATCACCGTCGCCGCCAGCATGCCACCAATTACCCCGGTACCAATGGAGTGACGGCTATTCTCCGAGGCGCCGACGGCAATGGCCAGAGGCACGCAGCCGAGGATGAACGCCAGGGACGTCATTACGATAGGGCGCAGACGTTCTTTTGCTGCGGTCATCGCGGCATCGTAGGTCGACATGCCGGTTTCCCGGTTCAATACCGCAAATTCGAAAATCAGAATGGCGTTTTTGGCGGCCAGCGCCACCAGCATGGTCAAGCCGATCTGGAAATAGACGTCGTTGCTCAAGCCCCGAAGCAGGACGGCGAGCAGGGCGCCGAACAAGGCAAAGGGTACGGCCAGTAGCACACCCACGGGCAGTGACCACTTTTCGTACTGAGCCGCGAGGATCAGGAACACCATGGCCAGACCGAAGATGAATACCTGGGAGGAGGCACCTCCGCTCTTTTTTTCCTCGAATGCCTCGCCACTCAATGCCAGCGCATAGTCATTGGTCATGATCTCCGCGCCGATTTCCTCCAGAGCCTTGAGTGCCTGGCCTGAACTGTAGCCTGGCGCCGGGTTCGCTGTGAGTTTGACCGCCGGGAAGTTGTTAAAACGTGTTAGCAGGTCGGGACCGGTGACGTAGCGGGTGGTCAGCAAGGCCTTGAGCGGCACCATGTCGAGGTTTTTGCTGCGCACGAAGATCTGCTGCAGGTCCTCGGCCTTCAAGCGATAGGCCGGTTCGGCCTGCAGAATCACCTGCCACAGGCGACTGAACTTGTTGAATTGCGAGACGTAGAGCGAGCCGAACATGGTCTGCATGGCGCTGTAGACATCTTCGACCGGTACGCCCAGGGATTCCGCTTTCTCGCGATCGACGTCGACCATCAATTGACGGGAAAACACGTTGAAGGTGGAGGTGATGACGCCCAGCTCCGGACGTGTCTTGGCTTTCGCCACCAGATTGGCGACCAGTTCCGCCAGTTGGTCGACATTGCCGTCGCCCTTGCTTTGAACCCAGACTTCCATGCCTCCGGTGGTACCCAGGCCGGGAATGGACGGTGGGTTGACCGGCAAGATGATCCCTCCCTGAACGGTAGAAAACGCCCGCGTGGCCTTCTGGATCACAGCGGGTGCGCTTTGTGCCTTGATGGTTTCGGCGTCCTTGTAACGCCCCTCGAAATCCTTGAAACCGACAAAAAACGCACCGGCATTGTTCTTGTTCTGGCCGTCGAGCAGGCTGTAGCCGTTGACAATCGCGACACCTTCGACGGCCTCATCCTTCATGAAGAAGTCACTGGCCAGTTTGCCGACCTCGGCGGTGCGATCCAGGCTGGCAGCGTCGGGCATGATCACCGCGCCAAGCAAGTAGCCCTGGTCTTCCGGTGGCAGGAACGCGCTGGGGATGCGCTCGGCCATCAACAGGATCAGCACGATCATGCCGGCAAAGAGTAGCAATGCCAGCACAAAGCGCTTGATCATGAACGCCACCGAGCGTGAATAGCCCTCGGTCAAGCGCTCGAAACTGCGTTCGAACCAGCGGAAAAAGGCGTTCTTGTCACCGTGCTGCGGTTTGAGTAGCAGGGAGGCCAGGGCGGGGGACAAGGTCAGGGCGACCAGGCCGGAAATTACTACAGATATGGCGATGGTGATCGCGAACTGTTTGTAGAGTTGACCGGTGATGCCGCCCATGAAGGCCACCGGAATGAACACCGCGCACAGTACCAGGACGATGGCCACCACCGGGCCTGCCACTTCATCCATCGCCCGTTTTGCCGCGTCCTTGGGCGTCATCTTGTGCACCTGCATGTTGCGTTCGACGTTTTCGATCACCACGATCGCGTCATCCACCACAATACCGATGGCCAACACCATGCCAAACAGCGTCAGCATGTTCACCGAAAACCCGAGTGCGGACATGCCGATGAACGTGCCGACGATCGACACCGGCACCGCGAGCACCGGAATGAGCGTGGCCCGCAGGCTCTGCAGGAAGATGTAGACCACGATAACCACCAGTACCAGGGCTTCGAAGAAGGTGTGGATTACCTCGGAAATCGAAGCTCGGGTAAAGGCCGTGGTGTCCATCACGATCTTGTACTCGATGCCCTCGGGAAACGTGGCCTTCATGTCCGAGAGGGTCTTGGTCACTGCTGCGGAAACATCCAGGGCATTGGCGCCGGGTTGCTGGTACACGGAAATCAGCGTCGCCGGCCGGCCCTGATAGGTGCTGCGCAATGAATAGTCTTTTTGCCCCAGCTCGGCGCGTCCAACGTCTTTGAGTCGAACAACCGCCGCGCCGTTGTTGCTGGCACGCAAGATGATGTTCTCGAATTCCGAAGGCTCGGTCAGGCGTCCCTTGGTGGTCACGGCAAACGACTGCTCCACCGGTTGCCCCGTAGGCGACTGGCCGACCCTGCCTACGGCGAACTGCTGGTTCTGATTGGCGACGGCTTTCTGTACATCGGCGGCGGTGATGCCCAGCTGGGCCATACGGTCAGGCTTTAGCCAGATCCGCATGGCGTAGTCTGGCGTGCCGAAGATACTGGCCTGGTTCGCCCCTGGAATCCGCTTGATCGCATCGAGGATGTAAAGGTTGGCGTAGTTGGCGACATAGGTGCTGTCGTAGCGGTCGCCGGCGGAATACACCGCAAGCACCATCATGAAGGCCGAGGATTTTTTCTGTACCTGGATGCCCTGGCTCTGCACGGCGGAGGGCAGTTGCGGCAGGGCCAGGTTGACTCGGTTCTGCACGTCGACTTGCGCCAACGAAGGGTCAGTGCCTATTTCGAAAAAAACATTGAGGGTCATGTTGCCCGTCGCGGAGCTCGACGAGTTCATGTAGATCATGTTGTCGGCGCCATTGACCTGCTGTTCGATGGGCGCGGCCACGTTATTGGCCACGACTTGCGCATCGGCACCGGGGTACGTCGCGGCCACCGTAATCTGCGGCGGCGTTATATCCGGGTACTGCGCAACAGGGAGCTTGAGCATGGCCACTGCACCGGCCAGGGTGATGATGATGGAGATCACCGAAGCGAAGATCGGCCGGTCAATGCAATAGTGGGAAATGCTCATTGGCTTTTCCCCTCATCGGCTTTTGCGGTTTGCCCATCGGCTGAGCCTGTTGACGAGGCACCAGGTATACCGACGATCTTCAATGGCCCGTCTGGCGTGACCCTGATCGCGCCATCGACCACGATGCGCTCGCCGACCCGTAGCCCCTTGTTGATGAACCAGTTGTCACCTTGCCAGTCACCCACTTCAACCACGCGTTGCTCAGGTTTTCCCTCGGCATTGAGGACCCACACGAAGTGACTCTTGGAACCTTCCAGCACGGCTTTTTGCGGCACAAGAATGGCATTGGGTCGCGTAGCGCCTTTGGCCAGGGCTCTCACAAACTGACCCGGACGCAGCAAGCCATCGGGGTTGGCGAGCACTGCCCGAACCAGGAAGGTGCCAGTATCCTGGCTGTAGGAAGGTGCCAGAAAATTCACCTTGCCAGTGTTGGGTGCCACGGTGCCGTCAGCCAATACCACTTCAACGATAAAATCACTACGCGGTGGAAAAATGAGATGGCCGGCGGCTATCTCGTCGCGGTATTTCAGCGTCTCGTTTTCCGAGAGGCTGAAGTTCACGTACATCGGGTCCATCTGTGACACCGAAGTCAATAACCCCGACTCACCTGGCGTCACATAACTGCCATCCTGTTTTTTGGCATAGCTCGAAAGTCCGGCAAGGGGTGAGCTGATGGTGGTGTAGCTGAGGTTCAACTGCGCGGTACGCACAGTACCCTCTGCGGCCAATACGGCGGCATGGGTCTCACGTTCGTTGCCCACCGCATTGTCAAGGTCCATCTTGCTGACCGCATTCTGCGCCGCCAGCGGCCGTACCCGCGCCAACGTGGACTTGGCTACCTCCCAGCGAGCTTGTTGCTGGGCCAGTTGGCCTTGGGCCGACAACAGCGCGGCCTCAAACGGTTTGCGGTCCATCTGGAACAGCGTTTGTCCGGCTTTGACCAAATCGCCTTCGGTGTACAGCCGCTTATCAAGGAAACCGGCCACGCGCGCACGGATTTCCACCTCGCGGGAACTTTGGGTCTGGGCAACGAATTCGAAAGTCACTTGCGTGTCGCGGGCGGTGACCGTCATCACAGTGACTTCAGGCGGGTTATGCGCAGGGGAGACGGGTTCTTTGCCGCAGCCGGCAACCAGACTTAAGGCGCCTAGGACAATGGCGATGGGCAAACCGACAGGCTGTCTGACAACATTAATGTTCCAGCGCATACCCTTCTCCGTGAAGCTCACTTGAACAGATGCATAGCCCGTCTCTTGTCACAACGCTAGCACCCGCAGAGGGTGGCACTTCTGACAAAAATCAAGTTGCAGCACGAGGTAACCGTGAGCGCCCTGGATGAGTACAGACCAGAATGACGCATGCGATGGCTATGCGTTTATTGGGAATATTTGATATTTCTCAAGTCTCTAGCACTTATCCGGCAGAAACTTCGATGCATCTGCGGTCAATAAATACTCCGCCTTGGTGGGCAACCCGTAATATTACGAAAATTCTTCGGCGGCGTTACAAGGCTGTCGTTAATAGTCAACAGAATCAAAGCGCCCTTCGGCGTGAAGGTTTTTATTCGTAATCGGCATATCCGAAGAGAGAAAACGTGAAGGTTGGCCGCGAGATTGAGCTGATCAAGGGTGACTTTAAAATGAGCTTGCGGGTCAGCTCCGTGTCAGCGCGAATGCCGAGAGTCTTTGCGCGTAACAGGCAATAGAACCCATCAGGAGCGGCCGTGTGAAACTGCATCTGAAAGCCTCAAGCACAGCCCACTCTGACACGGCGTCACTTCGCCTCAATGTCGTTTCAGGGCTCACGGCCTCTGCAGTCGTACTACCCAAGGCAATGGCCTACGCGACTGTCGCCGGCTTGCCTGTTGCCGTCGGTTTGTATACGGCCTTCGTCCCAATGTTGATTTACGCATTCCTGGGCACGTCGCGAGTGCTTAGCGTCAGCTCCTCCGCCACGCTGGCGATTCTGGCCGGTGCGCAGATCGGTCTGGCAGTACCCGATGGTGACCCCGGGAAGCTGATCACGGCCACGGCAACACTGACCGCAATGGTGGGCACCATGCTGCTGTTGGCGCGGCTGATACGCCTGGGTTTTCTCGCGAACTTCATTTCCTCCCCGGTGTTGAGCGGCTTCAAAGCAGGTGTCGGCCTTGTGATCGTGTTGGATCAGGTACCAAAACTTCTCGGCATCCACATCGCCAAACAGGGCTTTTTTCTCGATCTCCTCAACATTGTGCATCACGTACCCGGGAGCTCTCTGATCACGATCGCGGTCGCTGCAGCGGCGTTCCTGATCCTCATCGCAATGGAACGCGTGTGGCCACATTCGCCAGCACCACTTGTTGTGGTGGCAGGGAGTATCGCCGCCTCGTGGTACTTCGGCCTGCAGGCGCTCGGCGTTTCGACTGTCGGCTTGATTCCAGCAGGGTTACCCCCAATCACACTGCCCGAACTCACATTGGTTGAACAAATGATACCGGGTGCGCTCGGGATCGCGCTGATGAGCTTTACCGAAACGATTGCAGCAGGTCGTGCCTTTGTCCGGCCAGGCGATCCCCCGATCAATGCAAACCGCGAGTTGGTTGCTACCGGCCTGGGTAACCTCGGGGGCGCACTGCTGGGGGCGATGCCCGCCGGTGGAGGTACTTCGCAGACGGCGGTTGTCCGTGCCACCGGAGGCCACTCTCAAGCGGTCTCGATTGTCACTGCCGGCATGGCTTTCGCCACGATGCTGCTGCTTTCGGGGCTTCTCGGGTATCTGCCTCACGCTACATTGGCGGCCATCGTCATCTACTACTCGGTCGGGCTGATTCAACCCCGGGAATTCCTGGCTATTCGCAAGGTGCGCCCGATGGAGTTCCACTGGGCGCTCGTAGCGACGTTTGGTGTGCTGTTGTTTGGCACGCTGCAGGGCATCACGGTGGCAATCGTCGTATCGTTGGTCAGTCTGGCCTATCAGACGGCTCGTCCGCATGTGTACGTCCTGGGTCGCAAGCGCGGTACCGACGTGCTTCGGCCTTTATCGGAGGACCACCCAGATGATGAGACTTTCCCGGGGCTGTTGATCGTGCGGCCGGAGGGACGTCTGTTCTTCCTTAACGCGGACTATGTCAAGGAGCAGGTCATCGCGCTGGAAGCGCAGTACCATCCACATGTGGTGGTCTGGGACATGAGTGCCGTTCCCGACATCGAATACTCGGCACTGCAAGCTCTGATTGAAGGCGAAAAACACTTGGGCGAACTCGGTGCCAGTCTCTGGCTGGCGGGGTTGAACCCTGGTGTACTTGAAATGGTACGGCGTGCTGGGTTCGACGAAAAACTCGGGAGCGAGCGTATGCTGTTCAACGCTCATGCTGCGATCCTGCACTATCAGGATCAGGACGCCACGCCGTTGACGGCGTCGTAGTCATGAAGTCCTGGTAGCGCAATACTTCAGGTTTTTTCGCCGCGGTCCTTGTCGGCATGGGTCATTTGGTAGATATGATTGACCTCGGCGAAGAACACACCCGTGGATAAGCCGCACATGATGATACCCGTCAACCCTTCAATCAGCCCGAATAGGCGCCAGGGTTTCACCAGCACTACGTCACCGTAGCCGATGGTGGCGTAGGTCACTCCAGAGAAGTAAAGCGCCGTTTCGAAATCAGGCAGAGATCCCTGCCACACATAGAATGTCGCCCAAATCGAGACAGCGATCAAATGCAGCATGATCATGTAGCAGACAACCCAAACCAACCGCGCGCTGATGGCGCCTAGTTGCCGTAGGGGAACATTGTTTCTGCGGGACAGAAACTTTAGCATCAAGGC
Organism: Pseudomonas sp. CIP-10; assembly: GCF_020911845.1. Lineage (NCBI taxonomy): Bacteria > Pseudomonadati > Pseudomonadota > Gammaproteobacteria > Pseudomonadales > Pseudomonadaceae > Pseudomonas > Pseudomonas sp. CIP-10. The sequence continues at coordinate 2,933,281 of NZ_CP087160.1, forward strand.
CAGACCGACGGCATGCACAACCACGGTAATGGCTGCCAGCCCCCACGCGAAAAAGATGCTTGAATACATCAGTGCTCCTTCCGGGTTTCCGCGTGACGGTTGCCATCATTGCCCCTTCTTTCCTCGCGCGCTCCCAAGGGAGGTTCTTCGGCTGTTTAGTGGGGGCCAAACTGTGTTTCTCGAGGTCGAGCTTCTGCGTACGCTCCGATGTCCTTTGGTAAAGAGTCTCGACGAATGTAGGTAGACGGACTTGATAAATATCAAGCACCTCCGTCGAGCTTGCGCGGGCGGGGTTTACGTACAAACTGTCCTGATGCGGGGCATTGATATTTGTCGGTAGGAATACGGGATTGAAATCCACGTCATTCCGCCGCTGTGGGTGAAAACTTCAGGAGGGCCAGGAGGTAAGACGCCATGTCCTCACGCGACTAACATACTCCCTGCGCCAGCTTGGCGCTGATTACCTCCAGGCTGGGCTTGAAAGGTGCTCCGCGAAGAAGTCGGAAAGGGCCTGAACTTTTCTCGGCCGTGCACGGGCTGATGGCGTCACGAAATACAGACCGCCCTGCGTCATGCGCCACTCAGGCAAGATGTGCTGTAGACGTCCATCGGCGAGATATTCGGCGGCGATGAACTCCGGAAGCTCAGCGATTGCAACCCCCGCCAGCAAAGGTGCGACTAATGCATCCGAGTTGGTGACGCGCAGGGGGCCGCGCGGGGCCACATCTTGCTCGCTGCCATTATCGTGAGTGAAACGCCACACCTGGCTCCGTGCTCGATAGGCGTAGCTCATACACGCATGAGCGGCCAAGTCGCGGGGATGAGATGGATGGCCACGCCGGGCCAGATATGACGGGGCTGCTACGAGGAATTGGGTCACCGAGCAAATTCGGCGAGCCACCAGGGAGGAATCGGGGAGGGCCGCGATCCGCAATGCCGCATCGAAACCATCGGCCACCAGGTCAACTGTCGAATCAGATAGGTGTAGATCAAGCTCTAGCTCTGGATAGAGCGTCAGCAACGCTGGGAGTAACGGCGCGACCCAGCGCAAGCCGAACGACATGGGCACAGCCAGCCGCACCAACCCGCGTGGTTGTACCGACAGCTCTTGGGCTTCGCTTTCCATTTCTTCAGCCTGGCGATACAACGCACTGGCCTGGTCAACCATACGTTGACCAAACTCGGTCACAGAGAGTTGACGTGACGTTCGGTTGAACAAGCGACCGCCCAGGCGCTCCTCCAAGCGCGCAACCGCCCGCGATACCGTGGGAACCGACACACCCATTGCCCTGGCGGCGGCCGCGTAAGAGCCTTCCTCCGCCACCTTGGCGAACATGGCAAGCCCTTCAAAATCCGGAATTCTTGACATTTCAATTCTGCAATGATGACTTTCAAATGATTCTATTTTGAAATTCTCTAGAGGTCGATACGCTTCTCCCACACCAAATCGCAATCTCGACGGGAGAAACACCATGAGCAAGAAACTGGAAGGTAAAGTCGCACTGGTCACTGGCGGAAGCACTGGCATCGGTTTGGCCACCGCCAAACGCTTCGCTGAAGAGGGCGCTCACGTCTACATCACCGGTCGCCGTCAAGCTGAATTGGACAAGGCGGTGGAACTGGTTGGCAACGCCACCGGTATTGCCGTCGACTCCACGAAGCTCGAGCAGCTCGATACGCTGTATGCCCGCATTAACCAAAACCATTGTCGGCTCGACGTGCTGTTTGTCAACGCCGGCGGCGGCTCCATGCTGTCTTTGGGTGAGATCACCGAAGCTCATTACGACGATACATTCGATCGCAACGTGAAAGGCGTGTTGTTCACGGTTCAGAAGGCGCTGCCGCTACTGGCGCCGAAAGCGTCGATCATTCTGACCGGCTCCACGGCCGGTAGCTCGGGCACTGCGGCATTCAGTGTGTACTCCGCGTCTAAGGCGGCTGTTCGGGCCTTTGCACGGAGCTGGATTCTGGATTTGAAAGATCGCGCTGTCAGGGTCAACACCCTCAGCCCGGGCGCAACGCGTACGCCCGGCCTGGTCGACCTGGCTGGCCCAGATACAACACAACAGCAAGGCTTGCTCGACTACCTGGCTTCGCAGGTGCCAATGGGGCGGGTGGGTGAGCCCATCGAGATTGCCAATGCAGCCGTGTTCCTTGCCAGTGAAGACTCAAGCTTCGTGAACGGGGCTGAATTGTTCGTAGACGGTGGCCAGGCACAGATCTAAGGAAACATTTTTTGCTGTTGTTGACTGCGCATGGGGTAGCAGGTATCCCGCAGACACGCTTGGGAATGGACACCGACTTCGACAATCAAGTGGCAAGCCAATGTGTCCGCAGATAGTTGGCCACGCTGATCGGACAAATCACAAGGGGTTCGTAGAGACCTGTCATGCGGCCCAGGCCCAGATTGATCTCCTCAATACCCCTGATTGTTTCTGAAATTTTTAGTGGTTACGTCGGAGTGCAGATATTCCCCCGGGCGAAGCATACCTGCGAAGCAGGCAACGGGGCCATGTAACGGGCCCCGTCGCCACAGCCGGATTTAGCGGTGTAGCGTCAGGGCGACCAGGTTTACCAAGGCGGAAAGGGTCATGGTGATGTCGGCAAACGCGAATACGGTTGATAGGTCTTCAGGCGCTTTTGATGATGGTCAGCAGCATCTCATTCGGGCATCGTCCACAAAGCGTGTTTTGAGGGTGAAATAAGTGCCTAGTCCGACGACCAGGACGATGAGCAGCTTTCTCGAAAGAAAACCATTGATGGCTTCGAGCATCATGCGTTGCCCAGATATCTTCATGATCGTAGTGCCCGGTGCTGCAGCGTCCTCAAAATGCTCGATCGATAGCTGGAGGAGGGGAACGAAGCTTTGGCACATGAACGAGCCGTATTTGAGCTAGAGCGGAAGGAGATGAAAACTGAGCGAAGTACACTTTCGGGCGACTGTATTGTCCGCTCGGCGGCAGCCTTGCAGCCAGAGGGCGTAACCATCCAGTGGCGAGAGAATCGACTCAAGCTGGCAAGCCAATGGTCTCGTCTACATCCAGAGCTCGAATTTCGGCATAGGCGTAGAAAGTCTGGATCGCGCGCATGGAAGCTGAAGGTCAGCGCAGGCGAACGCGTGACCCACTCGTTTAGACTTGGGCATGTCGTCCTCTGTGAGCTCCCGGATACCGAACTGCTCCAGCTCTCGGCTGATGAGCATGGCAAAGCGGTCTCTGCAGATGCTCTCAATGTAGGGCATACCGTGCGCAGAGATAGGATTATGAATGGAACCCAAGCTTTTGAATTTCTGGGAAACGGGGGTTTGTGGGTGTGAACGTTGAAAACAAAACGGATAACTAGATTTTTCAAGAAATACAGATGTTTAGCAAAAATGTCGCCCCATCACCGGAAAACAGAAATCTTTCTTCCGGCAATGAAAACAACATTATCATTTTTCCTGCAATGAAACGCACAGCCCATCCGGTTAGATTCTGCTACGGCGGTACGACCTTACGGCTTTCCTCTCTTCACCTCCTGCCTTGGTCGAATGGGCATGTCCACGCCTGATTGGCAGCTGGCTCCCCTCGAAGCGGTGATGGCCTGCATCGCCGATGCTCATGCCGCGTTCTGACAACCACGCTCTTTGTGATGCGTGTCGAAAAACTCGGGTGATTGGAGTCTGTGCAAAAATTTTTATAACATTTTTTGCCTTGGCATTATTTTTTTGATTATAAGAATTCCTTTTCCGTTTAAATATATATTGCAAATACCCAGTCGCAATCGTTGGGAGGAATCGGTCTAACTGATTGAAATTATCAGGTTTTGAATTGGACACTAAGTGTACTTACTTTTTGAATTTGAAAGCTCAATATTTAAATAAATCGTTTTCATGTCTTAAAGTCGAACATACAGCGGAACCTGGTCGGGGGTTGCATGTCTTAGTTCGGCGGCTATGATCAACCAGGCGCCATGTGGCTCAGCTGTTCACACATCAGGTAGGGTTCGGTATGGATAACGATGAGCCAGGTGATGAAGCTCAGGAAAGTGAAAAAAATGCTACATTGGTTCCAGTAAAAAATGCCCAGGCTGGTATCCCTAGAGACTGGAAAGAGTCTGGAGTTCCAGAAAGTAGTGAAGTCATTCCGTATCAGGTTAAAACAATTGACCAATACGAGGAGCAACTCGCAAACGAACGCATATCTGTATTCGATCAAGTCGATCAAGGACTGCCTGCCAAGAGGGGCATGGAACTCCTTGGATTAAAGAAATCCCACTTCTACAAGTTGCTTGATGATCATCGTAATGGAAAAGACATCGTTCGGAGTCATAAAGGAACGCCAAAAGGGGGGAATCGATCAACGTCAGGGCAGGTGGCTGCGTTAAATAAAGCGTTTGAATCGCACTACGAAGGCCCGAAGGCCTCTATCAGTGAACTGTTGAAGTGGGCGCGGCGTTATTGTGAAGAAACTGGTGTGAAGCCAGTGAGTCGTCATACTGCAAGAAGATTTCTCTATGAAATACCTGAAAAAGACCGTGATCGAAAAATACTGACTACTGATCAGTTCAATCAAAAATACGGTTATAGGCCTAAAAAATTAATTATTGATGGTTTGCTGCGTCGCGTGTCAATGGATCATACACGCGTGGATATCTTGCTGGTCGATGAATTTAATAGAAATGTGATAATTGGTAGGCCTTGGATAACCATGATCATCTGTGACAGGTCGAGGGTGATTTTAGGTTTCTATCTAAGCATGGAGGCCCCTAATATAAATACGGTTGCTGCGGCATTAGCTTTTGCGGTTATGAATAAAGAAAGTAGTTTGTTTTGTTTTGTGATGCACCCTGGCGAATATCCATTCCATGGTATCCCCTTTGTTATTTTTACCGATAATGCCGCAGAGTTTACGAGCGAGGCTTTTATTCAACAGTGCAAAGAATGGGGCATGGAGTGGGAGCATCGCCCCATCGGAAAAAAATGGTACGGCGGGATCATAGAGCGTGTAATTGGCTCATTCATGACAACTGGAGTGCACTTTCTTCCTGGGTCGACCGGGAGCAACGTGGTAGAGCGACAGAGCTTTGAAAGTGAGCTAAATGCCAAAATGGATTTCAAACAATGTGCGGAGTGGATGATGAAAGAAGTGACGCTCTACCATGGGAAAATCCATAGAACACTTGGCTGTACACCGAGGGAAGCTTTCGCGCATTATAAAAGCGAAGGGAAGTATGATTTCTCCAGGGTTATTGGTAAAGAGGAGGAGCAGAGGTTTCTTATCGATTTTTGCCCAACCTCCTTTAATCATAGGGTTCACTCTTACGGCATTAATTTCGCCGGCCGCAGATATGCAGGCGATGCTCTAGAGGAATATGTTGGCCAAAGGCTGGATGTGAAATACTTACAGCACGACCTCAGTTACATTTGGGTCAAGGCGCCTAGTGCGTTTCTAAAAATTCGTTGTGTGTACACCCGTGCCGGGTTATCGATGCATTGGGAGTCTTATTCGAATCACAAGCAGTTATCTAAGCGTATGCCAGCTCTGATCAACAAGGCTAGCGGCACTGTCGATGATGATTTCGCACGCGCCGCCATGGATCGTCAGGAAGAGATTATTCAAGAAGCTGAGGTGATGAAAACAGCTTTCATGGATGCGCCAAAGCAGTTAGTCCTACCTGCACCACCTCCAACCCCCCCTTCCACCGAGAAAGTAGATATACACGACGTGGAGGAAGACCTTATCGATGACAGCAAAATCTATGTCCACACCGATGAGAATGTCTGGGAGGAAGACGATATTTTTCAACCACAGATAATCCCAGACCCCGAAGAGATAGATTTGCTGATTCCAGTGCTGATCATCGATCCTAAGGAGACGTGAGTTATGAGCGACCTCAGTCATGTCAAGACGGACTTAAGGCACCTAATCGAGTTGCCTGCAGAAAAACGGATTCAGATCTGCCGCCATGACATTTGGATCGATACTCCCCGTTTGAAGCCTTTGATGAACTGCCTGAACCACATGGTCTATACAGAAAACCAACTACAGGCATCAAGCATATTCATCTATGGCGATGGCGGAGATGGGAAGTCGGCTTTGTTTCACCGACTTCAGGCTCTGGGCCACCTGTCAGGGAAAAAAATGGTATTCATTACCCTGACCGAAAATATAAATAGGTACAAGTTACATGATGCGATCTGCGAGCAATTCAATGTGCAGGTCGGCAAGAGAACAACCGCTGCAAACAGAATTGACATAATACTTAAAAAAATCGAATCAGGTGAAATTGGAGCGATAGTAATCGACGAACTGTCAGATGCGATGCTTGAGGGGAACGTCAATAAAAAAGTGATTTTATCACTGCTGCGCAGCCTTGCGGAAGGAAAGCTCAAATTGTGTGTCATCGCTTTTGGAAACTCCGTAGCTCTCGAAGCCATCGCGCTTGATCGAGTTCTGGATCGAAGGTTTGTTCAATGGGAACTCCAAAAGTGGCGCATGGATCAAGACTTTGTAAACTTTATAGCCACTTACGAAACGCATCTTCCCCTTAAACTTGCATCGAACGTGTCATCCCCTAAGCTCAGGACGCTTATTTATTCTAATTCCCATGGCATTCTGGATAATATCGTAAAGATTCTTAAGTGCACAGCGATGGATGCTATTGAGCAGGGCACTGAACGCATTCATCAAGATCAATTTCATAATATCGATGCCTTAGCGGTGAAGTACGGCTTCAAAATCCACCATCCCGGCAAACGTCAAAAGAAATGATCATGCTCTCGCACTCACAGTACGCCACGGCTAACGATCTCTTGACTGCGTTGAAACGTGGGAGTTCATTTTGCATTGTCTCAAGTGAACCTGGGTTCGGTTTGACTACTTGTATGGAGTATGTCAGATCGCGCCTGGGTAAGCCCGCATTGATCATAGCAGACCATCCTGAACTTGCAGGCTTGGATGTTCTTGGTCAGTTGTACCAAGAACTATATATTGATATTGAATTTCAAAATAAAAAAGAAATACCTGCCTTTGTGGTCGAAATTGTTGCCCTGAGAGAAGTCTCGACAATTTTTATCGATCACATTGATATGTTTCTCGGCAGTGAAGGCGCAAAGCGTCGTACTGTTCAACAAATTAAGTCCGTACTGACTGCATTCCCATCAGTCAATATTGTAGTTTCTGGTTTGGATTCAGATGTATCGGTCTTGCAGGGTCTCGACGGTTGTACGCTGCACTGCGCTCAGATTTTCAGCTTAAAGGGCTTTCGAGATTTTAATGAATACGAGGTTTTTTTTGAATCGATCCTTGCAAGACATCCACGCACGTCTTTCACGGACGTTTCGCTGGAGGCGCTTTACAATGATACCAAAGGAAATCTTGGCAATACATTCCTGCGGCTTTTCCACCCCGCGTATCGCTACAATGGCAGGGATTAATTGATGGTTTGTGTCGATTGCTTACCGATGGGGGGGGAGCTCCTGTCGTCCTGGCTGTATAGGCAAAGCATGGTTTCTAAGTACACGCCACTTGGGTGTGAGGAGCTTAGTCAACTTTGGTTGGCATACGCCTCAGGTTCAGATTTCGATCCGGATTTCTCGCTGAACTCCAGCTTTGCCAACGCAGCGTGTGATGCCGTAAGCATGAGTCGTGAACTCAGGGCAGAATTCGTTAAGCCGCCTAGCAGCTGGCTGATACCACGTTTCTACAGACGCACTTTTTGCTATCAGTGCTTGGCAGAAAATATTCGCACCCAAGCATTCCCAACCGCCCTCAAGAAGTGGTACGCCGTGGCTTCAGTAGTTTGCGAGTTGCATGGGTTGCCGTTAATCGATGCTCCAGAGACATTCGGCCCTAAGTTGAATATGGCCATGAGGTTTTTTGTAATGCATAACTTACATAGGGACAGGTTTCTTTCAGCATCGCGCTTTGAAGAGGGGGTGAGGGCTATCAAGTCTTTGGTGTTTGTACAGAATATGCTCAGAAGCTTCGAGATTAAAGACGTCGCGGGTCAACTGAACAATGGTGGTCACCCAAAGAGCGAGTGGATGTTTTCGAAATTTCTAATCTGCTTATTGCTTTATCCTAAGTTCGGCCTCATCAATCGCCACATCCGTAACGGCGCTGCTTACCTTCAATTACCGCTATTCCAACAGACTTTCACTTACGGCCCGCTGATAGCCAGTGTCGCTCACCGAAGGGCTGCTCTGCTCATGCTTGGTTGGCTCTTCGAGGTCTGGCCAAAAGAAACATCGAGCTTGCTTGAGGATCTGCTGAGTTCAGTAGGTAGCGTGCTTGGGTTTTCGGATGCCTATGGTGTGGGCCACGCATGCAATGGCTTTACGCCAGAACAGGCTGCTGTCATCGCACGCCGACTTATGCAATGGCATGCACATACAGCCTCCCGCAGAATTCATATGTTCATCGAGGGGTTCGTTGCCTCAACTGGAAAGTGAAGTGCGGTCAACAGTCATAACATCTAGAAGAGAGAGTGGCTATTGAATGGATACTAGATTCTCTTTAATCAGCGAAATCACGCTACCTTTAGGGTTAGTCTGCCTAGACGGCCCATATGGCGGTACCGGAGTATGGATTGATTTCCTAGTGGCGCTGCCACGCGTATACGTCTTTCAGTATTCGATCCATCACAGCTCGGTACGAACCGGCATGGGGCTAGCTGTGAGCGCAGTAAGGTCGGAAAAACCTAGGATAATCGCAAAGCACCGTCGGATCAGCTTTACATATACAACATTGTACTCACCGTGGCCCGTGGGTCAGGAGTACGATAACGCACGTGATTTTTGCGACTTGTTTTTATCTAGGTTCTTTCAGTGGCCGGCGAAGATATGCAGCAACCGATCTAACGTTTTCACAAGCACTTTCGCTTCAATATCGGAGCAGGTAGGAACCACCGTTGCATCACTGCAAGGTGTCTTGTTGTGCCCACCTGTACTGCCTCGTAGTAAATCGTCAGATAGCCCAAAATAGTTTTCAATTAAGAAGGTCATTCACACCACCAACTGTGCCGACAAGGATCATAAGTCTTACCAAGTCCGTAAGTCAGCTCCAGAGGGAACCCGCAGTCCCCAAAACTCCGGTGTTTGTGCATCTGGCGTACTGTTCAATGCGCCACACAGAAGGGCTTCAGCGTTGACGAAGTTTGGCTTCGGGCTTCGGCAATACTATCCTGCATCAAACATAGAAAAATGGTTACTTCAATGAGGCTACCACTGCGAAAATTAGATCTTCGGCTCCTTCCACAGCACGCTCACCGTCGACTTCGCAAGCCCCAGCAGCTCCGCAGTCTCCTTCTGCGTCTTCCCCTCAGCCTTGCACTGAAGCACCGCAGCTCGATTGGCAGCGCCTGACCGAACACGACCATGCACTGATTGCAGCTTGCCGTCGGTGAACTCCCCGTCGAGCTTATCCAGGACACCGAGCTTCTCAAGCTTGGTGATCTCGCCGGCCAGGTCTTTCAAAAATTCCTTAGGGGTCTGGCTGCGGTCATGAGCGCTGGCCACGGCCACGAGCGCTACAAGATCGACGTCCAATGCGATGGCGATGTCTTCGAGCGAGGACAGAGTTGGGTTGCTCTTCGCGCGCTCGATATTGTTCATCTGACGCGCCTCGACCCTGCCATGAAAGTCTTCCTGGGACAGATTCCGGGCGGTACGTGTCAGCCTCAAGACGGCGGCCAGCGGTTCTCTCAACGACATTTGGAATACCCAAAGCCGAGGATAAAGCCATATTGCGCGGTTCGACTCCATGCAATATAGTGCTGCGAAATGAACCGTCAGGCACGCTTGGTGCGCTGCTCTGGTCGAGGAAGTGAAGGCTGGGATGCTTCCGCTCCATTGCGCCGGCAGTCCCGGCACGCGTGCGCTCTGTAACCCAGCCTGCGTCAATTTATAGCTAAACCCTCAAGGTCAGCGTTTTGAGAATCAGAATCTACTCAGACCTCCACGCCGAGTTCCGCCATTTCGACCCGCCGCCCCTCGACGCTGGGGTTGACCTGGTAATCCTCGCTGGCGACATCAACAAAAAGGCCAGGGGCGTCAAATGGGCCAATGAGACTTTCGCGTGCCAGGTCGCGTACATCTTAGGCAACCACGAATATTACGACGGCCACATCGATCGCACCTTGCAGAAAATGCAGGATGCTGCGGCCGGCCACGTGCATGTTCTGGAAAACGAATCGCTGATTCTGGGGGATGTCAGAATCCTCGGCAGCACAGCATGGACTGACTTCACGTCAACAGGGAACTGGGTCGCGGCTAGCAATGCCGCTAGGCAGTGCATGAACGACTTTAAGTACATTCGGTGTGACTCCCACTACAGGCGACTTCGCACGGAAGACCTGATTACCCGGAACCACATCGCCAAGGACTGGCTGACTCAAGAGCTTGCTCGACCGTTTGACGGCAAAACGGTAGTGGTGACACATCACTCACCATCCTCAGCTGTGATTGGTGAGCAGCATGAAGGGCATCTTACTGCAGCGTACGCCAACGACTGGCCGCACCTAATTGAGGAGGCCAATGTGTGGGTGTTCGGTCACACGCACGAGGCTACAGATGTTGAGCTTGCCGGCTGCCGGGTGATCTCAAACCCCCGTGGCTACCCTGGCGAGAATACCGGTTTTGACCCTTACTTCGAGATCCAAATCTAATGGCCAATCCGGCGATGAAGCACTTTTTCGACCACGCCGTCGACCCGCTAGAACTCAAGCGGGATCTTCCCTCAGAGGTCATCCAAGCGCAGGGAGTAGATTGGGGGGTGATGGTTGACGCTTACCTCATCAACGCTGCGAGAGTAGGGCAGAGCTACGCCGCGCTCGTTTACAGCGATCAGTCAAACGTGAGCTCGAATGGAATGACCGTTGCTACTCCTCCGCTCGTGCTGGTTGAGACAAGGGCGGGGTTCAAGCTGATGCGCAGTCTTAGTGGGAATGACCATTATGTAATCGCCAGCGAGCTCGGCGAACCGCGCTGATCATTTGGCTTGGGTTGATTCACCAGTCAGTCTGAGGGGGCTTTCAAACTGTATTAGTCGGCCAGGCGCGACGAACACCTCGGATTTACAGTTTTTTATCCAGCTTACACAAGCCGCTGGAGGGCTGCGTGTGCACAGGTATTCACATGGCCTTAGCTATCAGCAGCCTTAAGATTAAATGCACTAAGGAAAATGCATGTCTGATCTGAAGAAAATTGAACTTACTATCAAGAACTACAATGTTAAAAATACTGCTGACATTGATACGCTCTACAGTCAAGTTCGGTGCGAAGACGGCGAGGGGAAAACCTTCTATTTCAAAGAAGTGTGCATGCTGGACTACCTGAAAAGGCATGGAGCAATTGTTACGGACAAGCCCAGAACGTGGTACTACAAGCATCTGAGCAAGAAAAGCATCGTTCTGGTAGCCTTCCAGAAGGCAGATGGGAAGGTCGAGTATGACCTAGACCACCTGCGACTGGTTGCTAAATCCAGTATTCTGAAAGGGGTCGTGTTCGCGGTAGCGGCAATTCCTGCAGCGTTGATCATCGCGACGGCCACTTTTGGCGTCGGCCTCCTGTTCGCACCAGTTTGCTTCTTCTATGCATACAGAAGCCTCTTCAAAATCCCCCGTATGTTGCGCAGGAGCACGCTGGTAAACGAGCTTGCGGCTCATGGAGTGACTGTGCAGTAGCTGCCACTCTGGACAGCTGCGAGGCTGGGTTGAGGCTGCGCACCGATGAGGAGCAAGGAATGACAGCAGCAGTAATTTTTGATCTCTTCGGTACGCTTTTGGAGATTCGAAACCGGCAGAGTCCCTATCGATAGCTTCTCCGCCTAGGCTCACAGCAGGGGCGCGTTGCTTTGCCGGATGATATTCGCTGGATCATGACCCACGGCTACGGAATTGAGGATACAGCGGCTGCATTTGGAATCAAACTCAAGCCAACCCAACTGATCGAGCTGCAGAGTGCGCTCGATCGTGAGCTTGAGTCGATCAAGTGCTTTGATGATGCTCTGCCTGCCATCGAGCGTCTCCAAGTGCATGGGATCAAAGTAGGGGTGTGCTCAAACTTGGCCGGGCCCTACTGCTTACGAGCCAGGAACTTACTCCCTGGGTTGGATGCTTACGCGCTTAGCGCTGAAATTGGTGTGCTCAAGCCAGACCTGGAAATGTACCGAAGCGTTTGCGCCATGCTTGATACCTTCCCCAGCCAGGTCTTGGGATCTGAAACCACCCAAGTGCTGATGATTGGGGATTCCAAACGATGTGATGAGCTAGGCCCTCGCGCGTTTGGAATTGTGGGCCATCACCTGGATCGCAAGGGAGCAGGGAGTATCCGGAGTTTGATAGTGTTCACCAGCGCCATTACATGTGACAGCTGGTGAACGCTCCATGGTGCTTAAGCCGACGCTGCCCACTACGGTCAACGTTCTACTGCTGGGTATCTTCAGCTATTATTCCCAGTGCAATTGCTTTGTTGTACACGAAATGACGCTTGGTGAAGTTTGATAGCTGATTAAATTTGTGATGATTATAAGCCTTTAGCATTTCTTTATTTGTCGATGCCGCGTGTGCCATCTTGGCAAGATGGGGCGGTGGCAGCTTTCTAAATTTTTTGATCGGAGGAAGTCCGGGAGGTAGCTTAACTGACGCAATGTAGTCTTCGCGAGAGATTTCTTGATCATTAAGCAGATCGTAGGTGTAGGTTTGAAATATGTCCTCACCTTTATATTCGAAGTTCAGTACTACGTACCATTGAAATGCGTTGAATAGTTCTATGTGGCAGTACAGCATTCCTTCATGCCCGCAGAGCGTTAGCGTATGGCATGGGTAGTGAGGGCTTGCTACAATGTTTCCCTCAAAAAAGTCTTCGCTTTTGGAAGTGGGGAATGAGGGTATCAGCGAGATTCGCTGGGAAATAGAGTTATTTTCTACGTCAAGAGCTTCGTCTAATTGTTCGCGCGCTATGCCGTTGAGAGAAGCGTAGCCGATGGCTATCTTCGCCATACCTTGTTTGAAATTAAGGTTCCCAAGATCGAATGGGATTTCAATTTGTCCGGCCATGTCATCAGCCAGTTCGATTTCGTCCTGATCAGAAATCACGCCATCTTTAATCAGACGCTTCTTGAAGTTTTCTGCATTTTTCAGCGGGTAGGCGTATATCGTCTTGGATTTATCGTCGTAGTAAGGAGAGGTGGGGAAGTACTTGCCATCTTTGAAGTTTACTTTAACTCCATGGCTGATATGGAAGGCGCTCATGCTTGGTGTGGTCTTTCTGTCTTTGTTGACAGAAAGGCGTGACGTGAATGACGCGAATATCTTAACAAATTCTTTGTCGATCTCGTCATTGAGCTTTTGATTTCCGGCATGGCTTAGAATGTTTTTTGACTTGAGTTTCCCGCCTATCGCATTCGGAATAATATGCTCCAAAGATTCTCTGGCCGGATCCAAGGGTTCTTTACCTAAGGGGAGTGGTTCTTTAGTGGAATCCTCTCCCTCTTCAGAAGTCTCCAAGCTTTTGAGGTAATCCTTATAAGCTTCCATGGGGGACTTTAGGTGCTGTCCTGAGAGGTAGCATATTCTCTTCTGTTTTTGATCTGCATGATCAGTTTTAGGCACTTTAATCCCCTGCAAGGCAAGTTAAAGACAGCGCATTTTCCTCGACCGGAGAGCGTTTAGGTAAGATGGTAGGGAGAGCCTCGGCTGGCTCTATTCTATCCACTGTGCTAACCGGATTTTAGTCGCACTTTTGATTTGAGTAAGCTGGGTCTTTGAGCGCAACAGCGGGATTCAAATATGATCCATATTGCTTGGTGAGCCACAGGGTTGTGCGACTCGTAGCGCCCCCAAGAAATATTTAAAAGCCTGAGAAATCTAATTCTACAATTACTCGCTTAAAGGATAGCTTGTTCTCCGTTATAAAATCATAGAACCCAAGCTGAAAACCTTCATGTCCAAGTCGCATGCATAGATCGATTTCAGGAGGAACTCTTCCCTCATAGTCATGCGGAGCTTGGTCGGTATCTATGTAAATCAGGTTTTCGGTGCCTAGTAAATCCAATTCGGCCTGCGCGTCTCGATAGGTTTTAAGCACTGTAGGGTGGTATAAAGTTCGACGCTCCGTGTAGCGCTGATTCTGATAGCTGGAACGCTCAAAAAGCACGGCCAAGAATTCACGTGTGACTCGTGGCAACCTATGTAGCCGTCTAGAGAGTTCTACTATCGCGTCTTTAACTGCATCAATCTCGTCTTCATCCGGTTCCCGATTGTCATGGAGCCTTGATTCCCAACTCGCAAATTTAGAACCATCCCCAAGCTCTGGAGTTGGCAGTATTTCCCATAGCTTGTATCCGGAGGTTTCATAGTTTCCGTCAGGGTCTGGGACTTGAAATTCAATTTTGACTTTTGACATTTGATCTTGAACAAGTCGATGCAGGTCTTTAATCGAATCGAATTTAAGACCTACCACCTTTCTTGCTAGATCAGTCAGGTCAATTATGTCGGCGTCTGGATTGAAGCAAATATCCGGACTGATTTCGTGTTCGTCACGGTTATCCAATGCTGCTACGACAGATTCATACTTTTTTTGCTTTTCGCCCACGACGAGGACTACAAATCTACTGTACTTTTTTCGCTGATCGTCTGTGATCTTTTTGAGGGTGTTTTTTATTTTTTCACTGGTTTTGGTTGTGGTGACCTGAAATGCAATCTTCTTAACTTCGTCGCCTAGATCCACTCCTGGCTCATTCGCCCGATCTTCATTGGTGTTAACTAAGTTATATCCCTCGATGATATTTATGACGTCGCGGAAAAAATTTTCGCTAAACACAGACAGATCTGATAGACCGAGGCGATTTCTAAGCTTTGCCTGCTCGCCTAGACTTGAGAACTCGTCGATAATCTGTCCAATTAGATAGCCGCTGGTTAGCATTTTTATCCCCGTGATTCCATTAAGATATCACGGATCTTAGCTTATTTAATTGAAAGTCTCTAGGGGTGAGGTGCTTGTTAGTTTTTGCGGAGCGCCGTAAGTGACTTCCAACTAGCCAACTGATTTAGCGCCGGAGTGATTTCTCCTAAGATGGGAAGAAGGCAGGAGGATTTGAGTACATTTGAACATCCCTTAGGGGATCAGTGAGCGTGCGCTCAACGGTCGAAACCGTTCATTATCAGAACCACCCTCGCGCGAGCGAGAGGATGAACCTGCCTCTTCCGGGGGCGATTCTACAGTGCCATTATTCGCACTGGAAGGGAGGGCGCTTCCGGGGCCGATATGTCCAGCAATCGCGCGCAGGTGGAGTGTTAGTCGTTCCAGATCAGCAACGGTCGATTTGGCGAGTTGGAGCTGGGCAGCTGTCTGGCGTTGCGTGAGCCCAGCTGCCTTGCCGGACTGGACGGCTTGTTGCCGCTTCAGCCGATCCGGCATTCCAGTTGTGGTGGGTATCTCAGGCCAGCAATGACCGTTCTGCGCTGGTGTATGAAGGTGGTCTACAGTGAGTTGGATTTTCAACAATTTCGGCCACGAGACCCTGATATGAATCGCACCGCCCGGCGTCGCTACGAAAAAGAGTTTCCAAAGATCTTGCGTAAGGACGGCGACAATTGTGGCGTGTGTCGCGCACCGCTGACCCACAACGCGCAGACCTTCGGCGGCTTGCTGCCTAAGGATGGTCTGAAATAGCCCTGTATTTCTGACTGACTTCAGCCTACGCTGATTTTGAAAGCGGTAAACCGATCAAAAAACGATCAAATCGCCCGCTTATTTCGGTGTTTCTGGCCCCAGCGAGCACCTCGCCGCGCCATTTTCTGCATTACAAGCGCACCTCTCCTGCATTCGTCAGTAAATGTCGGCGTGCCATCCATAGGTTCGACAGGGCGAACAGCGTCACCAGTTGCGCGGTGTTCTTCACCAGCCCCCGGAAACGCACCTTGGTGTAGCCAAACTGCCGCTTGATCACGCGAAATGGATGCTCGACCTTGGCGCGCACCTGGGCCTTGGCCTTCTCGATCTTGCGCTTGGCCTTGTACAACGCGCTGCGCTTATCGAGTTTCTTGTAGGTGCTGCGGCGTGCCGCCACCTGCCAGATAACCTTACGATCGACATGCTCTGGACGTTTCTCAACGCCGGTGTAGCCCGCGTCCGTACAAACCACGTTCTCGTCGCCATGCAGCAACTTGTCGACCTGAGTAACGTCCGCAACGTTGGCCGCCGTACCCACCACGCTGTGCACCAGGCCCGACTCGTCATCCACGCCGATGTGCGCCTTCATGCCGAAGTAGAACTGCTGGCCTTTCTTGGTCTGGTGCATTTCCGGGTCGCGCTTGCCGTCCTTGTTCTTGGTCGAACTCGGCGCATGGATCAGTGTGGCATCGACGATGGTGCCCTGGCGCAGCGACAGACCACGATCACCCAGGTAACCGTTGATCACACCGAGGATGCCGGCCGCCAGTTCATGTTTTTCCAGCAGGCGACGGAAGTTGAGGATGGTGGTTTCATCAGGAATGCGTTCCAGGCTCAACCCGGCGAACTGGCGCAGGATGGTGGTCTCGTACAGCGCTTCCTCCATCGCCGGATCGCTGTAGCCAAACCAATTCTGCATCAGATGTATGCGCAGCATCGCCATCAACGGATACGCCGGACGACCGCCTTCACCCTTCGGGTAGTGCGGCTCGATCAGGGCAATCAACCCCTTCCACGGCACCACCTGATCCATCTCGATCAGGAACAGCTCTTTGCGGGTCTGCTTGCGCTTGCCGGCGTACTCGGCGTCGGCGAAGGTCATTTGCTTCATCGGAAAACTCGGCGGGTGGAGTCCGGGTATTTTGCCAAAATCAGGAAGTCTTTTTCAGGATTTCCCTAATGGTGAGGTTGTGCTGACGTCGAACTGCTGTGTCCGCAAACTCGAAACGGTCATGGGGTCTGGGGTTTATATCAACCAGAACACGGACGCCATCGTGAGCGTGTTGCAGCAAGCGCCGGGCGGGCAGATGCCTGCCCCAGATGTTTTCGCCGCTGTTGATCGCATGCGCTCAGGTGTTGATGCCATCGATGCCATGACGAAAGACGTGATGCGCAAAGGTGGTGTAGTCACCGAGCCTACGGTCATCACACTCACTGACACCCCCTGGAAATCTGACGACGCTGCCTGGTTCGAGCGAAACAAAGATCGTACTCATCGTATGCGGCCCATGCATCCTGGGGAGCGTGAGCAGCTTCCGCCCAACCTCAAGCAGTTCCACATGCCCGAAGGGCATCGCTTCGAGATCCTTGTGCGTCAGATTGTTAAAGGTCAGCGCATTCGCTCACTGTTCTGCCGGAACATCGAGATCGATATCCCAGACAGTGACGAGCTTATCCACGCAATCTTCGACATGGTGGCTGCTGGAGAAGGGGATGGCGTTATTCGCCCCGAGCGAATCGAGGCTATTGCCGAGGAGTACCGTCGTTCTGCAGCGGCCCCCAAGCACTGAGTCAGGCAGCGCTGCTCGCTCCGGATACAAGCATTTCAACCTCTGGCGTGGTCGGTGTCACCCTGCACCCGTAGGAGGTTGATCAGAGGGGGAAGCAGGCTGCTCCCTAACTACGGGGTCAGAGTGCTGCTGTGTACGTGTTGATATGGGTGCTGTTGCAGTTGGTCTGGAGGCCCCAGCAGCATGCGTAGCTGCGCGCTTTCTCACGGCCACCACTGTAGAAGACGATCACGGGCTCTCCCTCATGGACGCCACGCTGTGTCAGCCGCGCTCTGGCTGTGAAGGGGACGCCCCCGAGGGTGATGTACTGGCGCCCAGGTGCAAGCATGATCCGGTTGAACGCCCGGGTGAACGACAGGTTGTTGTGCGCTGCTCCGGCATGAGGGCCAAGGTTGGGTTTGACGACCATCGGCAATGTCCTTTGGAATTAGGCTGATGCCAAGCTTAGGGCATTTCGATGCAGTTAAGCAGGGAGAAATGGCGCTTTCTCTCAGCGACGGAAGCGATAAAACCGGTGTGGATTGTCAGAAATTTGTGGTGCGCATCACACGATATGACCAAGTCCGAAAAAAGTACCCCCCTCTTGAAAAACTTCAAGCGAGACGGAGCTCTTATATTTGAGAACAAAGCAAAAGCAGCGACTCCACCGACGCTGTTTTACTGAAGCCGGGCGCTGGTTCTGAAAGGTGTTGCCATTTGCCTTGAACGCTTTCGCTGTTTCTATTCTGGCGTTTGCCACGGTGCTGAAGCTCACATGGAACCGGCCCGGCAGCGGCTAGGGGAAATCGCTCCTTAAGGCCGACAGGCCGAATTGCTTTTCCTACTGGAATCAAAAATAACAAGGTAACGCTGTTACTTTGAATACGGTGTTGTCCGTCCAGCGCATTCCTGTTTCGGACAACACTGAGCCGTGGTGGCCGCTGGGCCAATCACTTCGCCTTTCCTCGCCCCCCCCCCTGTTCGACCACAGGGAGCGCCTCCTCAAGTGCATCGAGTGCGTCCACCGCTAAGGGGGCATCCTCTCGTGCATCGCCCGTGGCTGGACGCAATGTCTTGCAGTGGCGAAGTAGGGCGTCTCGGACGCGATCACCCTTATCGTCAGGATTTCCATACGCCAATGGAGCTATTATCCGAAACCGTTCGAAGCGCAGATCGTTCAGGTATGCCTGCAACCTGGCGCATCCATTTCCAGTGCCGCCATCAACCCCGGCATCAATGCCTACGTCATCCCTAAATGGATGCCGCTCTATCGAGATGCGCCTTCCCGGACGCTTACCTTGTTCGGAGTTTCTGGTTACGCTTGTTGGATCCGCTTCGCCTACCCTCCAAACCCGCTTGGGAGGCGTAGCATCAGGTTCATTTGTCCTTCAGGTGCTAGGAGTGCCGATATGCCCGGGAAAACACCGTGGGAAGCTGCGATTGAGGTTGAGCCGAAAACCGACTCTGAGCGTTACCTGAGCCAGCTTGCGCGTCGTGCGTTCTTGAGCCTCTGGTGCTACAGCAATGTTCATACTGACGAGGGAAAAACCTCGCCAACCGGCGATGGCAAGGAGCTCTGTGATTTACTCGTGGTTTTTGGAAACCACATCCTGATTTTCTCGGACAAGGAGTGCGTGTACACCGACCACGCTGACCCTTTGGTGGCTTGGGGCCGATGGTACAAGCGAGCGGTAGACAAATCGGTGAGCCAGCTGCTGGGCGCCGAGAAATTCATTCGTGAGCACCCCGATCGACTCTACCTGGACAAGCAGTGCAACGTGCCTTTCCCGTTCCGTTTGCCGGACATGAAACAGGCGACCATTCACCGCATCGCGGTGACCCGTGGCTCATACGATGCGGGTGTCGCCAATTGGAAGGGTAAGAGCAGCGGTAGTCTGGTGATCAACACCGTGCTTGAGGGCAAAGCCGACCACCTTAAGATGCCGTTCACCATTGGCTGGCCTGCCGGAAGAGATCGTTTCGTTCATGTGCTGGATGAGTTGACCCTGGACGTGCTGTTGGGTGAGCTCGACACCATTGCTGACCTAGTCGCCTATTTTTCGGAAAAGGAGCGTTTCTTCAACAGCGCCAAGTACATCAGCGCGCCGGGTGAAGAAGAGCTTATTGCGCTCTATCAGACCACTGTGCGGAATGATAAGCACGCGCTGCCGCACGTCTCGAACGTTCCGTCTGGACGGAGCATGATCATGTTGCCGGAGGGGGAGTGGGAGGCTTTCAATGCTAGCTCCCAGCGTGCCTCACGAAATGCTGCCAACCAACAAAGCTACATGTGGGATCAAATCATTGAGTATCAGTCGACTTTCATCAGGTCTGCTAAGTCGGTGGCGGTGCTTGGTGGTGGTTACACCGTGGATCAGCAAGAAGAGCTTGTCAGAGCCATGGCAAGTGAAACCCGCTTTGGTCGACGCATGCTGGCAGCGGCGTTAACCGGCGTCCTACATCGTCCTGTCGTTGCGAGTGCGCAGTTTACCCGCAGAGCTCGAAGTCTCTCGGTGCCTGATCGGCATTACGTTTTCACCGTCATGGGGCGTGACGTAACTAGCGACTATGAGGAGTACCGGAAAGACAGAGCACTCGTCCTTAAAGCCTATTGCCATGGCGTAAGGTTAAAGCACCCTGATGCGAAGGAAGTAATCGGCATCGCCATTGAACCCATGACGTCTGACGCCTCATCGCAGGATGTTCTTTACATGGAGTTTCTTGGGCCACCGACCCCTGAACAACTGGCCTCTGCTCGTGAGGATTGTGATCGCATAGGCATAATGCAAGATTCCGCGATGAGTGAAATCGCATATCCGGCGCAGGAATTTCCAGGGCATGGGCTGATGAAGGATTACGAACGGTCTAATGGGCCTGCTAATCGCGCTGAGCGCCGAGCACAGGCGAGCGCTCAGCGTCGAAGCGGCGGCGGGAAACGAGGGCATTGATACTCTGCAGAGTTGAGATCATGTAGAAATCGCCGTCCAAGCCGCTGTTCTCATCAATTTTTGGGTTTTTGGCGCCAGGCAGCGGCAGTTGCTTCAGCAGGCGAATGAGGTTGTGTAGCTGCTGCGGCAACAGTGGATGCCGGCCTGAATGAGGCAAGGTGAGTTGGGCGGACGCTTACGGTAAGGTTTTTACTGCAGCCCTACGATGCCCAAAAGGTCTGATGTGCTCGCAGAAGCATGCACTCACAGATCTGCCCTTCAAATCCTTAAGTGCTTGGTGGAGATCTGGAGCTGTGGGCTTTGGGTGTCGGTGCTTCGTATCTCCGCCATCGGTGCTTTCGTGGTGTTTACCCACCGAATATGGCATATAGCCGCTATTGGATTTTGGCGCAGCGTCACCGCTGCATCGATTGGATTATTAGCGGTCATTCGCCTGCTCAGCGGGACACGGAAGGCCATTGCATGGGATCGGGTAGATGTTGGGAGCAATCAAAAATCGCTTAGGGCTGGCGTGGGAAGCGGTTGTGGTTGGAGGGAAAGCTGCGTGGAGAGTGCTGTCCATCCAGCGTCAGGGGGGCAACGTTGATCCTTTCTTTGAGCCGTTGACCCCCATTATTGTCACGGATGGCCGATCGGCTCGGTATGAACGCGAGCTGCTACGTGCCCTGGAAAACCCCGATGTTCTGAACATCGCGCTCACAGGTAGCTATGGCGCCGGTAAGAGCAGCGTGCTGAAGACATTCTTCAGCAATCATCCACAGTTCAACCACACCTATGTGTCTCTAGCGACCTTCAGCAAACCCTCCTCGGGTTTGACACCTCAGCCGAGTGGTCAACCTTCCGAGCCTGACTCGGAACCTGAGGGTCAGGCTGCTACTGGGGGCGAGCACACACCAGGCGATGTCGACCTGGTCAATCGCATTGAAGAGACCATCGTCCAGCAACTGCTCTACGCGGTGCCCGCAGCGAAAGTGCCCAAGACTCGCCTGAAGCGGATTGCCCAGGCCTCAACCTTCAGTATCAGCATGCGCACCTTCGGGTTTAGTCTGCTTGCCGTCTGCGCTTTGAGGCTCTATGTGCCCAAGCTTGCGATGATAAAAACCGTGTCACTGGAATGGTTGATCAAGGGCTTGATGGTTGTTCCCGAGTCTGCAGCATTGGCTGGCGTGGCCATTGGTGCTGTCTATCTCTTGTACTCGGGGTTGAGGTTCATGTCCCTGTTCACTATCGATGGTCTGACTCTCAAGGGAGGCAAGCTTGAGGCGACTCACCATGGTTCGGTGCTTCATAAGAACGTCGACGAGATCATCTATTGCTTCGAGCGCAGTGATATCAACGTAGTGGTCATTGAAGACCTGGATCGCTTTGACATTCAGGATATCTTCTTCAGGCTGCGAGAGATCAACTTCATCATCCAGCGATCACCTCAGGTCAGGCGTTCTGTCCATTTCGTCTACGCCATCCGTGACGAGCTGTTCACAGTCACGGACAAGACGAAGTTCTTCGACCTCATCATCCCCATCATCCCTGTGATTAACTCCGAGAACTCCAGGGAAAAGCTGGTCGAGCTCATGAAGGCGCGGCAGGTGGCCGGCAAACCACTGGATGATGGCTTGAACCTCAAGCTCATTGAGACGGTTTGCTACTACATTGACGAAATGCGGCTGATCAAGAACATCGTCAACGAGTATGACGTCTACGCAAATGTACTGGCCAAGGACGGACTGGAGCTAGATCCCAACAAGCTTTTTGCCATGGTTGCGATTCGAAACCTACACCCTAATGCCTACGCTGACTTGGTCAAGCGAAGGGGCGCGATCTATGGGGTCATCGAGGGCTATGCGGCGTGGGTAACAGCCGAAGTCAAGCTGCTCGAAACGGCAGCTAAAACCCTCAAAGATCAGCGCGTGAGGCGCGAGGACGAGGTGGCTGACAACCTGCAACAACTGCGTACCTGTGTCTGGTACGAGCTTATCAAACTTGGGAATAAACCCACTGCAAGCCAGGTTCGACTCGATACAGGTGCCACTTTTTCGCTAATCGACTTTGTTTCTGACTCCGCTTTTTCCCAGGTTGAGGCGTCTAAGACGGCGGTAATGATGACACCATCCCCCTGGAGCGAAGGCGGGCAGGGGCTCCAGACTAGAAAGGCGTTACAGCAGGCTCGATACGATGAGCGCCTGAAACGCTTCCAGACCTCGCTTGATGAGCTGGATGAGCAACTTGAAACGAACCGTAGCAAGGTGCAGCGTCTCAAAACAGCGGGTTTCCGACAGATCGTATCCATGGGGTACGGCAGTGAAGTGGCGAAGCGTCTGAAGGGGTTGGAGCTCATAGTCTTTTTGGTTCACCGCGGTTTTTTCGACACTGATTATGTCGATTACCTCGGCTATTTCTATGAGGGCTCACTCACCCAATCTGACAAGAACCTCATCATGGGACTGGTTCGGGGTGAGGAGTACGATGTAACCACCCCAATACATAATCCGGAGCTTGTGGTCAGAAAGCTGGATCTGGATTCGGTAGCTGATGGGCGCGGCATCATGGTTGATCTCATCCAAGAGCTTTTGCATATGCACAAGGATGACGCGGTTGCCAGGAAGGACAAGCTTCGCATGATCCTCCGAAGTGGTCATGATTACACGGAGCGATTCGCCGAGGCCGTTGCATCGATTACTCCTCGGTGGCAAGCCACGGCACTTATGAGAGCCATGTATGGCGCAGATCGCGACCTCATCCCTTTGCTGCTGAACCATGATCGATTTAAAGCCCCCGTCTTGCGTCAGCAGTACCTCGTTGCGCTTCTGGATGTTCTGGCACCGAAGGAGATGCAAACGCTCGACGATAAGCCTCGCGTACTGAGGAAGGCCATCAGTGAGCTTCGTGAGGCGTCGGTTATTGCCGCGAAGCTTGCGAGTAATCAGAGCGGATGGAGGTGGGTCAGGGAGCTGCCGGCACAATTCTCCAGCCTTGATGCGAGTGCCACGGCCGCAGATCTGCGGCAAATGGTGGAATGGGGTTGCTTGGCATTGAACCTTAAAATGCTCCAGTTGCTCTGCCAGACGCTGGATCCAGGGAATCACAGCGATAGGGTCACGTACCATCGGCTCAGCAAACTGGAACTCACTGGCCTGGACAGCATGATCGAGGAGGATCCGGACGGTTTCGTGGCGCAACTCGTAAGCCAAGAGGGGGCGCTCGAAGAGACACCAGAATCGCTCGTGGCCTTGTTCGGACTTTGCCAGAGCGAACCCTACACACTGGAGGTATTGCTCGAACAGACAACTTGCAGCGTGGCTGACCTTGACGCGGTACCGACTTCGTTATGGGCGAAGATCCTGATGGCGGGACGTGTTCACCCTGTTGGTGAAGCGGCTTGGACGTGCTTCAATCGTGCGCTTGTAGCTGATAAAGAATCCGAAGGCTTCGTCGATTTGGGTGAGTCGGCACTGGCTACATTCGTTGATTTTCTGAAGCACAATGCTCAAGACCTGGCTGAAGAATTATGGAAGGACGCGAAACGCAACGATGGCTTGCAGACATTCCTCATCCGCGCGCCGCAAGTCGACAATGCAACCCTTCGCACGCTTTTCTCGAAGGTCGTGTTGAGCCCAGGGGTTGTCATGGACACCGCGACGCCTCGCAACCGGTGGAGCATGTTCGTCAATAGTGACATGGTCGAGTACCGGGCAGACATCAGGACGTTCATTGCCGAACATGCTTTCACGTATCTAGGCGCCTACCTCATCCGCCGATGGAGCCTTGCCCGTGAACAGATGGACATGTCGGCATTACCGGTGTCGTTGGCCCTTGAGCTGAGCAACGCAGATGTGTGCTCAACAGTTGAAGAAATTGAGATGTGGTCGGGCATTCCCGGAGATGCCTATGACACATGCGAAGGTGCCGTTGAAGCATTGGCTAGAGCGTGTGATCGCGCGACCAGAGACGGATTGAGGTTCCCGACGGCATACCTCCCGACGATGCTGAAGCTGCTCCCGGACGGAGCGCTCTCTAGAGAACAAAGGATCCACATGTTGATCCATGCGCTCTCGATGGGCTGCAGTTGGCTGGAAACTGTTGTCGTGTTGCCGATCGCCGGCGAGGATTATCCGGCCTTACTCAAAAAGCGGCGCGTGACCTTCCCGGCTCGTGATGTAGATCGCCGACTGATCGATGCCCTCGCTGCAAGAGGTTTTGTGGGGGCCGTTAAACCTGAAGCCAAGCGGATTGTGGTTTGGAGCAAACGCAACTGAGCCCGAGGTGTAACTCGTCATCTTGTCCCCGTTACAAGGCCCCGACGTCTGGAAACCAGAGCGGCCCGCTGAATCCACAGCCTAAACGCGCTGTAGGCTCAAAGGCCGCTTTGCCAGGTTGAATTGAGAGTTGCGATGGTACCGTCCCCGGCGGGGTGTGACTGAGCAAGCCCAGACGCTTCCCTGTCCAGTCTGAGTTGCCTCCGACCTTTGCAACTTCGCTTTTGCCATCATAGTGATGTCATGCGCTACTGCTTGGTGTAACCTTGCCTGCTTCTAACCCTCTCAATGCCTAGTGACGTGCCTTACAGGTCAATCATCGGCATTTTCCGCCAGAGCGAGCGCAATCGCTCCAGAGGTGGGCATGGAGGGATCTCAACGAATCGGAGCAAAGGATGGCGCGTAGAACGTTTTTCTCCTTCCACTACCAGGAAGACGTGTGGCGAGTCTTTAACGTCAGGAAATGCTGGGATATCGGTAAAGATCGAGAGGCGGATGGATTCTTTGACGGCAGTGTGTTCGAAGCTTCCAAGAAGGAAGGAGATGACGCGCTGAAGGCTTTTCTTCGCGAGGGTCTGAAGAACACCTCTGTGACGTGTGTACTGGCCGGCCAGTACACCGCTGCCAGGCGGTGGGTAAGGTATGAGATCGTACGTAGTGTTTTGAAGGGGAATGGGCTACTCACTGTTGATATCCACGGCATCAGGAATGACAAACAGGTGCTTGGCGTGAAAGGCCCAGACCCACTGGCTGAGGTGGGTGTTTACCTCTCCAAAGGGAAGCTTTATTTCGCGGAGCTCAAGGCCGGTAAATGGGTACAGTACTCGGACTACGTCTCCTCTATACCCGCCTCTGAACTGTGGTTTGACGCTCCTACCAGGGAAAACACGGTTGTAGAACTGTCCCAGCACTGCAAGAGATACGACTTCGTGGCTAAAAATGGCCGAGACAATATCGCAGACTGGATCGAAATTGCAGCTGTGCAGGCCGGTCGTTAACAGCACAGCTTTAAGCTTACGGGCCTCAACAGTCGATATCTCAGGTCATTCAGGATTTACACATGACAGCCCCCCAGCGCCTGGCCGGCGTCAGAATTCACCTATCCGGTTCGAACAAAGAACTGCAATCCGACATCGCCG
The DNA here is from genome assembly GCF_020911845.1 of Pseudomonas sp. CIP-10. Lineage (NCBI taxonomy): Bacteria > Pseudomonadati > Pseudomonadota > Gammaproteobacteria > Pseudomonadales > Pseudomonadaceae > Pseudomonas > Pseudomonas sp. CIP-10. Next base: position 2,959,045 of record NZ_CP087160.1, read on the forward strand.
AGTTTGTACAGAAGTTCGCAGCGAAGGTCTTCAGTGAGGGGGGCTCTATTGTCCATGGGAGTCACCCGTCATTTACCGAGCCGCTGCGCAAAGCTGCTGAAAACTTCATTCAGGCAGGTGGTAGCAAAGGGGCGCTGACCCTGGTGAGGGCTAAAAGCTACTCCACCGAGGAGTACACGGCTGAAATCGAAGAGCAGAGGGCATTTGCCTCTGTAGAGATCGTACCAGCTGATAACAGCGATGGCTTCGGCGGAGACGGCCTGACTCCGATGCGTGACTGGATGGCTGATCGTTCCGACGTTGTCGTCTGCGTGGGTGGCGCCTGGTGGGACGTCCGCAAAGCAAAGGCGGGCGTTCCCAATGAACTAGCTACGATGCTTGAGCTTGGTAAGCCAGGGTTTGTAGTCGCGGGCTTTGGCGGGGCAATCGCCGGTTATCTTGAAGACAATCCTTCGCTGTTTTCCCGCCTGCGAAATGGCCTGTCTGAAGATGTGAACCGGACTATTGCCGAGAGCACGTCAGCTGACCAGATCGTAAAGCTGATTCTCGACCAGTTGATCAATCTACCGCTTACTCGGCGTAACGTTTCTCGCGGCCGGAATTTTCGCATTTTGGCGCTCGACGGCGGAGGGCTCAGAGGCACCTTCACCGCGGCAGTCTTGGCCAAGTGGGATGACATGCTGAAGGCGGGCGGTGGCAACGACCTCGTTTCGCACTTCGACCTGGTGGCCGGTACGTCCACGGGCGCGATTTTGGCCATTGGGCTCGCCATGGGTTTGAAGCCACGTGAAATCCTAGACTTTTACGAGAAAAAGGGCCCTCAGATTTTCCCGAAGGATCGGAAGCTTCGGCATTGGCTCAAGTCAAAACATGACTCAGCAACGCTTCGCAGTCTGTTGGCTGAGGTGTATGGGGACAAAACGCTGGCTGCAGATTCCCGCTGTCGCCTGGTGATTCCAACTGTCAGGGCCAAGCAAGGTCAGGCAGAGGCAATCGTCACCCCGCATAGCCCAGATCGCACCGCTTACCGGGATATCTCAGCCGTTGACGCTGCACTGGCGTCCTCCGCTGCACCTACCTATTTTGATGAAGTTACCTTCGATGGGCCTGTCGCGTTGGAGACGTTCCTCGATGGTGGCGTCTGGGCCAATAACCCCATCCTTCCGGCGCTGGCAGAAGCGGTTCGATACCTGAAGATCCCTCTGGATAGGATTGATGTGCTGAGCATTGGCACACTCAGCAGCGAAAGCGACTTCACCGACCAGCTCGGAAAAGGGAAGGCGGGTTGGGCACCTCACAGCGTAGATCTCTTTTTTGCCGCCCAAGAACATGGCGCCCTGGTACTCGCGCAGAGCTTCCTGGGGCCGACACGTCATGTGCGTGTCAACCAGCAGACTCCTGACGAAATCAAGATGGATGACGCCGAGGCTATCCAGGAGATGGCGCAACGCGGAAATGAAGCGGCCATGGAGCACTTCGCCGAGGTGCGCTCCAGATTCTTTGACGGCCAGCATGTCGACGCGTGGGAGCGCTTCTGATCTGAGTCGACGCGGGCGCTTCGGTTCTCTGGCGCTCGACTCACCGCATTTTAATAATTTCGAGGTGCTAATGTTCATCGATTTAAGAATTAATAATGTTGCTGGTGCCACGCTTGAGTGGAGCCCCTCTGATATTATCTCGTACAAAGAACGGAATAATAAAATTTCGATGCGCCTGGAAGAATACCTTCTTGACGGGGGCAATGTGTTAGATGCTGCCAAGATTCAGGAAAAAATTTTTCCGAAAAGTGATATCGATGTTTTCATCTCGCACTCGCATGCAGACGAAAATCAAGCCATTGGTTTGGCGTTGAGTCTTGAGTCGATTGGGCTAAAGCCATTTGTAGATTCCTGCACATGGGGGTACGCAGATGAATTGCTTCGCAAGATTGACGAGAAATTTTCTAAGCCCGAAGGTTGGACGTCGTATAGCTATGAGCTTAGAAATAGAACTACAACGAACGTCCATTTGATTCTGAATGCTGCACTTCAACAGATGATTAATGAATCAGAGCTGTTCGTGTTTTTGGGGACGGAAAATTCGGTCAGGTTTGATGAGCACGTTAGTAAGCATAAGCAACTCTCCTCGCCATGGATTTTTTCCGAGTTGACGTTCGTTAAGAATGTTAAACGCACGCCTCGGAAACAGATAGTTATGAGTCTTGAGCACGGCAGAGCGTTCGATCATAAGGAGGGTGTTGAGTTTAGGTTTCCTTTGCCTGAATCATCCCTTTCGATGGATTTTTCGGAGTTTTCACACTGGCTAAATAAAGCTGACTCCTCCGGCATGCGCCCTAGTCACAAATATATCAAAGGGCTTGAGCATCTGGACTTGCTATATAGGGAACTGGGGGTCGACTCAAAACTGCTTGATGTTCCCCGCTCCGCGTAGATTGAAAGTGTAGCATATAATGCAAGGTCGCAATAATTCGAGAGATCTATGAAGCCCACCTATCAACTTGCCTTGCTCGGATCTCCATCCGAATCCCAGATAGCAGATTTAGCGGAGTCTGTGGGAAGTTCTGTAGCGATGTTTGGCCTGAAGCTTGGTCACGAGATTGGCTGGGAGGTTGTTCCAGAAATCTTCGAGCCTGATCAGAAACGATCGAGTGCAGCGGTATTCTTTGGAGGGGTAGGAGCCGATCATTCCGGTTTGTTAAATTTGCTTCGTCGCGGCATTCCTGTGATTCCTGTCGTTTCCGATTTAACCCGAGTCTCGACCGAAATTCCAGACGTCTTGCGACCATTGAATTGTTTGTCCTATGCCAATGGTGGGGCCAGACGTATCGCTACTGCGCTTTTAGAATGTGTCGGCTTACTTCCAAAACAGAGACGGGTGTTTGTTAGCTATCGACGGGATGAAGCAAGGCAGGCTGCGTTGCAAATGTTCGATGCGCTCTCCGCCAGGCATTTTGATGTTTTCCTCGATACCCACAGCATCGCGCCAGCGGAAGATTTCCAGACCATGCTGTGGCACCGCCTTTGTGATTCTGACGTGCTGTTGATGCTAGACACACCTGACTATTTCAATAGCCGATGGACAGCAGCTGAGTTTGGAAGGGCGCTTGCTAAGGGGATCGGTGTTCTTCGGGTAGCTTGGCCTGGAGCCAAAGGGTCTGAACGCACGAAAACCGCAAGTCTCGCTGAGCTGGCTGAGAGTGAGCTAGATGACATTACGGGGCGAATCACTGAATGCGCAGTTGATCGAATCTGCCTGCAGCTCGAAGAGGTGCGAAGCAAGAGCCATGCAGTCAGAACAGTGAACTTGGTTAGCAAGCTACGCATGGGCGTAGAGGATATAGGTGGTGAAATGCTTGGCATTGGGGCAGGTCGCGGGATTCGCGTTCGCCTGCCGGATGGTGTGTTGATCGTAGTCTATCCTGCGGTCGGTGTACCTACTTCGATGACAATGCACGAAGCCTCAATGAACTCTCCTGATGAAACTGTGGCCATACTTTATGACCATATCGGGCTGCACCAGCAGTGGTTGAGCCACCTGGATTGGCTAGGGCAGTCGATACAAAAGACACGTTGGGTTAAAGCCTGCGAGGCGGGTTGGGAATTATCGGACTGGAGGGTGTAGCAATGGGGGCGATTTTTCTCTCGGCGAGTATTCCGGTCGTTGGAAGAGGGCGGTACTACGAGACTGCCGACCCGTTTCTGATCCAGTGCGCCGTTCGCGAGATGGCCATCGCTACCGTTCGCCGGCACAAGATTGTGTGGGGTGGCCATCCTGCCATTACCCCGATGATTTGGAGCATCTGCGAAGATCTCGGGGTTAATTACACGGACTCTGTTGTTTTGTATCAAAGCCGCTTTTTCGAAGGCCGCTATCCGGAAGAGAACCAACGGTTTGATAACGTAGTTTATACCGATCCCGTGCCTGGCGATATTCAAGCTAGTTTGCAACTGATGCGGGAACAGATGCTCTCCCGTGAGGATCTGATTGGGGCTGTATTCATTGGCGGCATGGATGGTGTGGAGGTCGAATACGATATTTTCAGACGTTTTAATCCTGAGGCTTTCGTTCTTCCAGTTGCCGCACCAGGCGGCGCAGCGCTCAATCTCGCTCGTGAAAAAGGTTACTTTCACGGGGCGGAACTTGAGGACATAGATTTTGCCACGCTATTCAATCGTAATTTGCCTACTTAGTAGAGGTGGCATGTGGCGGTAAGTCACCTCAGAGGAACTACGCTTGGGCCGACTGCACAGTTTGACGAGTGATTAATTAGCCTATGGCAGGTGGTGTCTTGCCATGCAGCTGAGCAAGTACCGCCGGAAATGGTTATGTTTGGATGCCGTTATGATCAAGGAATATCATGTATCTCGGATTTGAGCTCGAAGACTACAAGCCACTAGAGCAGGTGTCGCAGCAGGCAGTAGAAGAATACAAGGCGCGCGTACGGAATATAAACATCCAAGATCTTGCAGAATTCGTAGTCACTCGACTGCAGGGCCATGACGTTCTCGATGCCAAAAAGCTTGCTCGCATTCTGTTTCCGGCGAAGCAAGCACACATTTTTCTCTCACACTCGCACCGTGATGAAGAGAACGCGATAAAATTCGCTATTGCAATGGAAAAGCGAGGAGTGAAGGTCTTCATCGACTCCTGCGTCTGGGGCTACATGGATGAGCTGCTGGATATTGTTAACGAGAAGTACTCTGAGTCCGAAATTGTTGGTGATCAGAAGTATTTCTCGCACAGAAAGTGCAATGAGGCCTCTGCGGCTGTGCATATGCTGCTAATGACCGAGCTTCACAGAATGATCGATGAAACCGAATGTTTCGTTTTTTTGAATACAAAGCAATCTGTTCCGATTGGGCAGCGCCAGCTGGAAAGTGGCAGGATGCTTACGTTGTCTCCGTGGATTCACTCTGAGCTATCTTTCAGCGCTCAAGTGCGTGCCAGGTTACCCTCTAGGAAGCGGTTGTCGAAGCCTCCCAAACCCGTCAGTGAAGTGGTCTACATGGAGGAGGCGTTTTCTATTGCTAGTTCGGCAGTATTTGGATTCGACGTCGCCACCAAGCATCTCCCAACGATCACAGGTGCTGAGTTAAGAGCGCATTTTAAGCGGACGCCTCATCGGGAAGGTTTTTATCTTGATTCACTCTATTACCAATACGATCTTGAGGAAGCTTTTCCGAGAGGGCAGCCGATTCTGCAGTACTAGCTTAGCCCTGGTGTAAGGCGTTAGAGCGCCCAGGCAACGTTTGATACTCGTGTGCAATATTCGCTTAACTTGAGCCTAGAAGATCGGCTAAAGTGAGTAATGGCTCACAATTTTGTGTTGTGATAGCGTGGGAATTGAGCAATGGATTGCGATCAACTGTTGGACGACCTGCGGGATTACATGGCTTCGGAGCCAGGATCTGCGGAGGCTGCAATCCAGGCGCTGTTCGAAGGGCTAGCCAGAGATAATGAGCTGGTGGCGCTTAGCTCACACCTGCAGTTGTCAGAGTATGCGGCCTTGAAGTCTGTGATCAGCGAAATCTCTGCACGACAGGGAGTATTCCCTCGACTTCAGGAGCGGCTCCGAAGGCTGCGTATAGAACGACGTGGCAGCAGGGGATTAGCGGCGAGAGGGGCCAGGAACAAGGGCTCGCTCTTGAGAGAGCTCAACGCCCTAGTAGCCACCTCCGACCTCAAAGCGGCTGAGCGCTTGCTCCTGGATGCGCTGGGTGAAGGCCAAGATCCTGACTATCTGACGCTGTTAGGGCGGGTCTACACACTTCAGCACCGTCCCGTAGAAGGGGCTAATGCCATGCAATCCGCTGACGCTATTCGGCGTCAGCAGGGTGCGTTCGTCCTTGATCGCACCATGAGCCCAGACCACCACCATCCAAGCGCAGCCGATTTAGATTTCATTCAGGAGAATGCGCGCCAATTCGCCCCTCTGGAAGACGAGACCGTTGAGTTCCGGCATTTTCAGGCTGACAAAGCGAGTGTCCGGGTGGATCCGACCATTAGACCGAATGGTCGTGATGTGTGGGGCGCCAGTAGCGGGGAGCAGCCGCATCGAACAACTTGCACGAAGGAACCCAAGCGCCGGCTCAGCTTGAACCCAACGAGGATTTATACGCCCGATAGCGATGGCAGTACACAAGCTCACAACACCAGCGTCCGGGTGGATCCTGCCAGTAGACCGAATAGCACTGATGTGAGTGGAGTCGGCATTGGGGAACAGTTACATCAAGCGACTGGCACGAAGGAACCCAAACGTAGATTGAGCTTGAACCCAGCGAGGGTTAGCACGCCCGATAGCGATGGCAGTACACAGGCCCACATTATCGACAGGCCAGATCCTAGCCTATGGTCGACTTCGTCAGTCAACAGTACCAAAAAAGCACCGTTGGAATCCCCTGCGGAGCTAGCGCCCGAGGTCGAGGCAGATGCCTCAACAGAACCATTGAGCCGTTTCCTGGCTGACGAACCGGTGTCTGGTGCGTTGTTTGATTCCCGCGACGTTGATGCGTTCTACCTCGACCAGATTGAAGATGATGGGTCTATAGGCGCGGGGGACATACCGTACTCCGAGGATGCCGACTTCGACCCAAACCTCGCAGCGGAGTTGGCCGAGCTAGAACTGTACGGCACCACGAAAGCGCGTGAAGACAAATCCCACAGGGACAGTGAGTACCTGAAGGACGCTGATGACGAGTTCGCTTTCTATGAATTCGATCCAGACACTGTGTTCGACAATGACAAGTATCAGGTCGAGCCCGCTGGGGGCGATTCAGAGAATCGGATAACGCGTGAGGAGCGTGCGAAGCAAAAGGCCGTAGAACTTGTGTACAGGTACGATTGGCCGCATGGAACGCTTCCCCTGATTCAACAGATTTACATCATGAGCGGATGGGGCGCGACCCGGGCGGCATTGGAACGAGCGATCGATGAAGGGCTGACTCCCGAGGAGCTCGTGCTTGCTGCACACATCAAGGTCATCTGGGCTGACAACGACTTGTACTGGATCGCATTCGACAGTACTGGCAGCACCCGGCTGTCCTACCACGCGCTGTCTTGGCGTACGGCGCTGTTGATTGTCCGTTCATTTGAGTCGATACCACAGGTCGAGGAGATCGATGTCCTCCTGGAACAGCTTTTTGAGTACTGGTACGAAAACGCCACGCTTAGGCGGGTATTCAAAGCCTTCGCGAGGTACCTGTGGTACCGCTTTGGTGATATTGATGGTGCCCTTCCCGCACGTCAGATGGGCGATTTTGACTCGCCCTATCAGCGCCCAGGAGAAGAGTACAGCGACCTTGGTATTCCGAATGATCTTGAGACAGCAAGTCTCCGGAAGCTTCAGGCCTATGGCGTACCGCAGATCAAAGACCCGCAAGCACCGAGCTGCTATTTCAGCGACCTCCCCGTTGAGGCGGAGGAAGGTGAAGACGTCGCGTCGACGAAACAGCAAAACGATCAGCCAGCTGAACTGAATGGAAGCGAGGTTCGCTCCGATGCCTAGTAGACACTCCTACCTCGGAGCTGGCCGGGCAAGGCATTCGCGGATGACCAGGACTGCAATGGTCAACTGCGCTAAGCAAACAGACGATACAGGCTTGTCCTGCGCAACCACTCGTAAATTGGACTCACAGGGAGTACTGCATGAAGCCGCTTGAACTTACTCACGTACAGGGTTGCTGGGTTAAGCGCTTACGTCCCGGTGGCGAAGAGGAGATTGGCGTCGTCAAGATGGCAATCCCCGAGACTGGGAAGACCCAGGTTCACTGGATTCGAGCGGGTAGTGCGAGCTTCGTTGATTCTGATGCCCTGAAATCGGGCTTTGTGAATGGCCAAGACGTCCTCGACGCGACGCCTGGGACAGGTGTTCGCTCGCTAGGCCAGGGCGCGATCATGCAGCTCAGAGACCTAGCTGGCAGCGAGCAGGCGCTCGTGGACTTCCCGGAGAAGGGAGAGCGACACTGGCTGCCGTACCAATACCTACGTCAGGTTAAGGGCGTCAGGCATCGGTTTGTGACCGCTCAGATGGGTGGCGAGGCGGACGCTGAGCGTGTGCGACTGCGGTTGCTCGCTCACGCCATCAAAGTATGGAATGAGAACACGGGATCCCTGTCTCACCTGGAAATTGACCCACTGCCGCATCAAATCAACTTGGTGCATCACATCCTCGCGTCGAACAATCTGAGCTGGTTGATCGCCGATGATGTTGGTTTGGGCAAAACGATTGAAACGGGCATGCTGCTCCACGCGCTGATCCAGCGAAAGCGTGTGAAGCGCATCCTGCTAATCACGCCCGCGGGGTTAACCAAGCAGTGGCAAGATGAGCTGTACTACAAATTCAAGCTCGAAGATTTTGAAATCTATCATGAGGATTTCTTCGTCAACGAGCCACGCCAGTGGAAGATGCATGACTGCGTGATTGGGTCGTTGGATCGCCTCAAGCAGCCTGATCACCTCGAAAGTTTGCTCCAGGCAGAGCCTTGGGATTTAGTCATCTTCGATGAAGGTCACCGACTCAGTCGTCGCCAGTACGGTCTGAAGTATGAGAGCTCTGAGCGCTACGATCTCGCCAAAGCACTTCGGAGCCGCACAGAGCACATGCTGCTTCTCAGTGCGACTCCTCACCAGGGTATGCAGGACAAGTTCGTAGCGTTGCTTGAGTTGCTGCGTCCGGAGCGGCGGGAAGAGCTTGAAATGCTCAGCCTCAAGCCCGAAATCCTGCGTGACATGGTTTACCGCAATCACAAGGCAGACGTCACCGATGCTGATGGACGCTTCATTTTTGAAGGGAAAATCACCTCTGCGCTGCGGGTATCCAGCAGCCAGGAATCGATTGACTTCGATCAGACCCTGCAGCACTACCTGCGCAAAGGGTACGCCGCCGGCGAGGCTTTAGGTCAGACAGGTAACGCTATTGGCTTTGTGATGACGGTGTACCGCAAGCTCGCAGTGTCTAGTGCCGCCGCGATCCACCAGGCTCTTCGCAATCGGCTTCAGCGACTGCTAGACGCCTTTGGTGGCGACACGATGCCCAGTGCACCGAATGATCAGCGTTATGTGGGTGAGTGGGAAGAGCAGGTCAGCGGTGAGGCAGAAGAGTTCTTTGCAGGGGAGATTCAGCTCCTCAAGCAGCTCATCGATGACGCTGCGCTGCTCATGGCGAATGATTTGAAACTCACGGAGTTTCTCGACAAGGTCATCGGGGCAATCAATGCGAAGAACCCTGAAGAGAAGGTGTTGATCTTCACTGAGTACCGAACCACACAGCGCTATCTCAAGGATGCGCTGGCGGCCCGGTTTGGTGAGGACAAAGTCGCGCTCATAAATGGTTCCATGCAGCACGTGGAGCGTCGAGAGGCGATCGCTCAATTTGAGACGCAGGGTCGGTTCCTTATTTCCACCGAGGCGGGTGGTGAGGGTATCAACCTACAGAGACAGTGCCACATGATGGTGAACTATGACCTGCCCTGGAACCCCATGCGCCTTGTCCAGCGGATTGGTAGGTTGTATCGCTACGGGCAGAAGATGAAGGTCGTTGTGTTCAACATCCAGCAGTCCGATAGCCTTGATCAGGAGATCGTTGACCTGATGTACCAGCGGATCGATAGCGTTGTTGATGACTTGGCCGAAGTTCAGCATCATGAATTCAACGAAGGTCTGAAGGACGAAATCCTCGGCGAATTGGTGGATCTCATCGATGTGGATGACATCCTTCAGCAAGCAACGAAGCTAGGTATCGTGCGTACCAGCGAACGCATTGACGCTGCCCTGGAGGAGGCCAAGCGGGCTGCTGAGAAACAGAGGGAAATCTTCGCCCACGCCGCGACAAATGACGTCAACGAATTGGGGGATCAAGTGGCAATTACCATCGATCATCTCCAAAGCTTCGTCACAGGCATGTTCGGCCAGCTTGGTGTCGAAATTTCTGTTCCTAGCAACGAGCCGCGGCTCTTGCGAATTCGCTTGCCTGACCTGGTCATGCAGGAGCTGGGGCGCAGCAGAAAAACTTCGTCGCGTATGGATGTCACCGTTGACAGGGAGCTCGCTGCTCGCCGCCCAGAAATCCAGATGTTGGATTTGACCTCGCAGTTGATGCAGTACCTGCTTGCGAAGGCATGTTTGTATGACTTTGATGGCCTGGCAGGATCCGTATGTGCACCGAGCTTCGGGAAGGAGGATGGCGCGCTGTTAGGGGCGATGCTTCGCTGGCAAGGCCCGCAGGGGAATCGTGTGCGTCAGGAGTTTGTGACTATTTTGGCCGGGCAGGGGGGAGTCAAGGTTAACTCTCCAAAGGCCAGTGATTGGCTGATGACGCCCGCTCATTTCAGTGCAAAAACGACATCAGCACCCTTATCGAAAGCTCTTTTTGATTCAGCAAATGACGCGGCCAACAAACGACTGGCCGAGCTAAGCAATCAGTTCCTGATACCTGAAAACCTCGATTGGGCGGGTGCTGCCTGGACGTTTTCTTGTTGAATGCAGGACTGATGTTTTGCGCAATCCTGTGAAATGGCGGCCGGGCTTTCACGGTGCCGGCCTTCCACTGCCCGTCTTAATAAGCTCTCACACTCGCAATTACGTCAGGGTTCAGTATCTGGACGGAGTTGGAATGAAACGTGACTGCCAAGGTGGTAGCGTTTTGTCGAGCTCGGTAATTTTTCCGAGTGATTGGACAAACAGTAAGGAAATTTTGGTGTGAGAAGCAAGCAGTTGGCAGCAGTGGTGATTTCTGTCTGCGCCCTGGTTACAAGCGCATATGCGCAAGATGTAGCAGACATGTCGGGCACCGGTTCCTGGCTGCAGTTGAGCAGCAAGAGCTTGCTAGACGGTACCAAAGGACATGCCCGTGTAGTGGTGCGTAACGGTAACCGGCAAACGAGCTTAGAGGCCCCGTACGAGGTCGCTCGGTTCGGGGAAGAGGGTGGGAAAATCAAGCTTAGAACCAGCTGCGGCCCCATGTCATTTCTCTTCACTGCAGCCCCCAACGGTAAGCCCGGCTTCAGCTTGGACGCGCCGTACGTGGATATGCTGAAAAGAAAAGCGGGTGTTTCCAGGTGTGGGTTAGGGGATCGGATCAATCTCGGTTGGCACTTGATGGCCATGGATGCCACTGAGTAGCACTGCCCCTAAACTCTGGAACTGATGGCCTTAGAAAGGCTCGCATGCTCATCCTTGCCTTGGCTAACTGATGTTGGCTGGGGCAACGTAGTCTTTCCTGCTGCGAGGCTTCTTTGGCCCGCGTAGAGGCAGCTTGGCTGGCCTGTCGTCTGGTAAACTCATCGCTTTTTTGCGGTGTGGTTACGGATGGCAACGGAATGGCAGCCCTCATTCTTGTCGCGGCTTTTCAGACAAGCTGCGCCATGGACGATGAAATTCGAGAATGATGAACTCAGCATTACTCTGAATGACCAAACGTATCCTGGGAATGATCGGCAAGTCAGAACGAGGCGACATTGCCATTGACGCGATCAAGCAGCACAAAGCTGTCTACCTCATGGCGGTGGGCGGTGCGGCCTATCTCGTATCGCAGGCGATAACACATTCCAGGGTGGTTGCTTTTGATGACTTAGGCATGGAAGCGATCTACGAGTTTGAGGTCAAAGACATGCCCACGACGGTTGCCGTCGATTCCAAAGGTGAGTCTGTTCATCGGACAGGCCCCGCCATTTGGGCAGAGGAGAGCAGTCGCATTTGGGCATTTAACCTGTAATGGTACGTTGAACCATCGCATCAAACGGGCCATATCCGAAGAGATCGCATATGGCCCGCATCATTTACGGGGAGCCGGTTGCAGCCAGGTGCAGATTGTTTAGCGCCGTTGCGGGCTGGCCAAATATCGCCCCCCAGATACGGTTAAGGCTCCTCGTTCAATCTGCAGCACTCGATCCGGAACATCCTTGAGTAGGGAACCATTGGATTCGGTCACCACGATGCAAAGCTCGGGCAGCAGTTGTTGGAGCCGTCGCAGGGAATTGCTGTACCCCAGAGCAGGCGCTGCAGGTCTTCAAAGATCATGAAGGCACCGAAGGTCACCAACAGTTGCAAGATGGGGTCTCTGTTTTGGAACTGCTTGAGCAAGACCATCAACACGGTTCCCAGAACACTCCCCACGACGATCGCGCCCAACAGCAGCTGGGCAATCGACAAACTGGTCGAACCTGCATCCTGTCCAAGCCACAATCCAAGTGACGCGGCGCCATAACCGCCAAACGCGTATAGGCTGCCGTGAGCGACGTTCATGATGCGGACTACACCGAAAATGAACGTCAGCCCCAGTGCGACAAGGAAGAGCAGGCCCGCATACGAGATGCCATCGAGGAGGGCGAGCAGCAGTACGTCAAATAGGCTCATGGCTGCGCCCTCACGGATTTAATGTCATCGACCAGACTGGGGCTGAGCGAGCCAAGCCACTCAGGTGTTTTCTGACCAGGCGGTGTCGTGACGCCCTAGCGCCTTTCTAACGTACCGAGCTCTTGCGATTGCATCGCCAGGCTCCCGAAGGAATTACTGGCATCCACGTACTTCAATGCCGACTTCATATCTCGCCACCCCACATAGCTCATCAAGCCTTTGATGTCCCACCCGTTCGCCGATGCCCAGGTCGCAAAGCCCCTACGCATCGAGTGGCTGCTGTAGGTCGCGGCGGGGATGCCCGCAGCCTCCAGAATTCTTCGCAGCAGAGGGATCATGCTACTGGCCCTGAAACCCGTATCAGAAAGGTTTCCCCAGCGATCGAGCTTGCGGAACACGGGCCCATCCGCAATGCCTGCAACAGTGATCCAGTTGATATAGGCCTCGACTGGACAGAGCTGCTTCAGCGCCGGTGTATGGAAGGTGCTGCCGTGGTGATCGCGATCAGTCTTGGAATAGGGCAGGTAGAACGTAATCCCCACGCCGGCTTCTGCCTGGGTCGTCTCGACCCGCAGCCGTGCCAGCTCATCGCTACGAAACCCCCGCCAAAACCCAATCAGCAGTAATGCGGTATCGCGCCGGTGCCGCATCAGGCCGCGGTAATCACCCGCCTCAATCGCCAGGCCGGCCTGCTTATCAAGCCAGCCGACCGCTTTCTGCAGATGGCGCAGCTGTAGAGGGGCGGCTTGCTTCTGCTGCGTAGGATGAACAACGCGGATGCCTTTGAGCATCTGCCGAACCTGAGGCGCCTTGGTTGGATCGGGGAAACCCTGGGTGATGTGCCATTGCGCCAGAGCCGCAAGCCGCTGCCTTAGTGTGCTGAGGGCAAGCGTCTCCGCATACTCCGCCAGATAACGAACGATCCCTTCGGATGTCGCCGGCAGAAAGCCGCCCCACGTCGTTTCGTAGTGCTCTACGGCTGCTCTATAGCTTTTGCGGGTGTTATCCCGCGTACCCGCCGTCAGGTACCGCTGCGCCTTGTCCATCTTCCAAACCTGCCATTCGTACCCCACCTAGGCACGATTCTGAGCCATTTCAGTCCATAAGAATATATAACACTCCATTATTTTATCTGATTTATTTGCTTTTAACTGGCTTTACATCAATCAAATTTAGTATGTAAATACATACTATGTAATCTACTACGAAATCGTAGGAGCAGACCATGGCCCGCGGCGGCATCAACAAGGCACTGGTTCAGAAGGCGCGACAGGCGATCCTGGCGCGGGGCGAGAACCCAAGCATCGACGCGGTACGGGTCGAACTTGGCAATACCGGCTCGAAAACCACCATTCACCGCTACCTGAAAGAACTCGAAGACGCCGAGCGCGGCCGAAATACCGCCGCGATACCGCTCAGCGAACAGTTGGCCAACCTGGTCGGCCAACTGGCAGATCAGCTAGAGGAGGATGCGCAGGCCACCGTGGCCCAGGAGCGCGAACAACTACAACGCGAACGGCTCGATTACCAGAACCAAGCTCGGCTGGCCGAAAGCCGAATCCAGCAGTTGGAAAGTCAGAGCAGCGGGCTCACGGAACAGCTTCAGGCTGTTCAGCAAGCGCTACAGCAGGAACAGCAGCAACGCCAACAGACCGAGGTTGAGAATGCCCGCTTGGCGCAGGCTAACGGCGATCAGGAGGTGCGCCTGCAGGATCGCGACAGCCAAATTCGCTCGCTGGAGGAAAAGCATCAACATGCCCGTGATGCTTTGGAGCACTATCGTCAGGCCAGCAAGGAGCAGCGCGAGCAGGAACAGCGTCGACACGAGTCGCAGGTGCAACAACTGCAACTGGAACTGCGGCAACTGCAGCAGACCTTGATAATCAAGCAGGACGAACTGACGCAGCTGAACCGCGACAATGCACGCTTGCTCACCGAGGCGCGGCAGTTACAAAAAGAGCAACATGCGCAGCAACAGCTACTGGCGCAGAAAAATCAGGCCATGGAGGCCTTGCAGAGCGTACTGGCCGGTTCCGAACGCTCGAATGAAGCCCTTGAACAGCGTTGTCGCACGCTGCAGGAGGAGGTGTCCCGGCTGGGCGAAGCCTCCGCGACTCTGGCGCAACAAGCGCAGGGCCTGCAGGAGCGCTTGGTCGAAGCCAATACACAGTTGAAGCTACTCAGGGCACCACTTGCGAACAGCGATGGCGCACCGAGCACATGAACCGGCACACATGAGTCCATGTGCTGAGTGGAGGTGAAGATGACACTAATTGAGACTGCCAATGAGGGGGCCGCGGAACCTGTCCGTTTGACTACACCGCTAGGCCAGGCCATTGGTAATCTGTTCGCCCGGGCCTTGCCGCTACTGGATGGCAACCCTCCAGGCTCGCTCAAGGTCTTCGTCTTCGGCGGCTGCGCGGTGCACCTGCTCACCCATGCGCGTGGTAGTGCGGACATCGATGCGGAGATCGAGGCGGCCCGCGTGCTGCGTAAGGACGAGATCATGGCCGTCTACACACCGCCAGAGGGTTATGAGGACAGCGACGGCCGCGACTTGCAGGTTTACCTGGATCAGAACTACACCAATGCCCTCGGGCCACTGCACGAGGACTACCGCGAGCGCGCCATCCCCATGGAGGGTTTCGAGGGTGAGCAGCCGCTGCACATCTTCGTTGCCGCCGGCGTGGATCTAGCAATATCCAAACTCGGCCGCTTTACGGAAAACGATCAATCTGATATCGAACAGCTCATCGAGTGCGGCCGTGTCGATGTCGGCCAGTTTGTTACACTGGCAACAGAGGCAATCGATTATGCCGTGGGCAACCGAAGTGCAATGCAAGGCTGCCTAAAATTGGTCACAGCGAAGTACCTGGAGGATAGGCGAGATGCCACGCCTGGATCGTAAACAAAGCTTTGGCGCGCTCCTGGAGACTGTCACCCAGCAGCGCCTTAGCCAAGTTGCGTCCGATGCTCTTGTGGAGCTCGCCAAGCAGTTGTGGTACGAAGAGCGCGACCTCGTGCCGGTCCTGCAGCGTGAAGTGGCGGGCAAGCTGCGCAAGCCTGAACAGAAGCTGCGAGCCCTCTATCTGGTCGACCTGCTGCGTCGCTTTCCCTGTGTATCAACGGAAAAAGCCGCGCGCCTAAAAGGCTTTGTCAGCAGTTGGTCGAACCTGAAACCGGCTGAACGCTCGCCGCGGGCGACCCAGTTGGTCTCTCGCTACAAGCTCGACAAGCTGGCCTATGAGTGGGGGCTGGAGGAAGACGTCAGCAAGCAGATGCAGGATGTTCTGGCTTTCCAAACTCGCCATTACGCTGCCTCTCAGGGCGTGAAGACGGGCTATTCAGAGACAGCGCCCGTCGGTTAGCAGCAGGGCACGGCAAAATGGACTCGGAATGACCAACTCAACAAATGACGACCGACGATTCGCTGATCTAACGCGCGAGGCATTAGCTGACGTGAGCGCGGGTTTGGTGATTGATCACGAATTGGTCGAGATTTGGGCCCAGAGCCTTGATACCGATACCTCAGTGTCTTTACCTACTCCAGATCGGCCTACTTAATTCGCACCAGGCTGAACTCATCCTCATTTTTGCCTTATCTAGGCTTGCCCTGTGCGCGTGGAGCAACCGCATAAATATTTAAATAAGATAGAAACGAAGTGAGTGAATATTCATCTTATCTCGGCATGCCCCCTATACCTGTACGAGGCCGCTCTTCGTTTGTTCAGTGTCAGAATCGTTGCTAGGTTTCTGACATATTTCAATAAAATTAGCCATGACCATGAAATCCCTTCCCGAGACCATCGTCGAACACTGCAGGCTTCTCCCTGAAGGAGGCATTCTTGCACCAAACGAATTCCTTCATTTGGCTAGCCGCGCAGCGGTGGACCAAGCATTCTCTCGATTAGCCAAAGGAGGGGAGTTGATGCGAATCTCACGTGGCCTCTATGTGGCGCCGGTCACTGGGCGCTTCGGCAAACGTGCGCCGGCGACGGAGAAGGTCATTAGTGCGATAGCTTCGAAAAGCCATCAGGTAATCGCTTTAAGCGGTGCCCGCGCAGCGAACCTTCTAGGGCTAACGCAATAGGTGTCGATTAGGGAAGTATTTGTTACCGGCGGACGGCCGAGAACCCTGCAGTTAGGCAAGGCTCAGGTAATAATCGAGCATGCGCCGCAGTGGCAAATCGCTCTCGGAGCGACCATTGCTGGCGACGCTGTACGTGCGCTTGCCTGGCTGGGGAAACCTCACGCCCAAGAGGCAGTCGCCAAGCTGCGCACGTGCCTGTCGAGTAACGATTGGCAGATTTTGATATCGCATAGATCAAACCTTCCTCAATGGATGGCTGAAGCGATTGGGCGCGAAGCAGTCTTTGCTGAGCAGGGCTTCTAATCTACTCGTTTAAATACAATAGCTTAGAGAACGAATGTCCTAATTTTTGCCTTATCTCGGCATGACCCCTAAAACTCATGCGCATCAAGCGGGGTTAGCGAATAAAAGCTCTTGCATTTTATGTAAATCGACCACAGTAGTAGCTTCTCAAACGCCACCAGCTTTAACCGATCGGCACTGCATGAACGATAAATTCGAAGGATCTCAAGCGACTCCATCGCAATATTGAAAAAACGTCTTGGAAAGCATCTCTTAACATAGGCCTGTCCTTGAGACTTGGAAAAAACGAGTACTTCCCTACGTCTCATCCCGAATAATGGAGGAGGGCACTCCTGAATGTGATAGCCGGCGTCTAGAACCGCAGGGGCTTGGTGCTGAACGTCCTCACGGGCCATCGAAAGCTGCTTACGCTTCCAGCCCAATCGGTACTGGCGCGAGTTTTCGCTCTTCGAGTTAGGAATGGAGGCTGGCGGATCGAGCTGGCTTCGATGAAAACCTACAGCTCGATCAAGCAACCTGCTTGGAGAACACTTCAAGCCAGGCATTTTGGGAAGCCTATACATTAGCTTGTCTAGCAAGGCTTGGGTAAGTATTGGGTCGATTTCGCCCGGAGATGGGATGGCAGTTATGCCCAGGCTCCGCCTGTATCTAATAATCGCATCTACGAGGGCTTGAGGTACGGGGATGTTATAGTCCCGTAGATGACCTCGCATGATAAAGCGCGGATTTCTGGTGGCGATTGATGAAAAACAGGCCATCGAAAAGTGGCTGCGCTCTGCGCGCCATTCTTTGAAACTCAGGCGAAGGTGATAGCAGACCGAAAACACAAACAGACTACGCTCAGAAACCTTAGTGCATGGTGTCAGGTTGGCGAGATATTGGAGATACTCCACGGCCTGAGAATCGTCAAGATCACTGAAAGGCGCTCTTGGTGGTTTGTACAGATCTGAGGTCGACAGCCTGGGTTGCATACCCAATTCCGGGCTCAAGAATTTGAAAAACCGGTTAATCACGTACCCCAGTTCAGGCTCTGTAATCGACTGTCCAAATGGTTTCCAGTCCCCGGCATGGCACTCGGCGCCCCCGTTGGTAACAAATCGAGCTTTACGAGCACCAATCCAAGGCTCTGGCGGCGTTGCGCAGAAGGCGCTGAAGTCCCTGATATCTGATGCCATAAACTCATCCAATGGCTTCCTCGCAATACAAATCGCCCAAAGCACAAACTTTTCGAGGAACCCCACGATGCGAGATTTGCTTCTTAGGCCGGACGGAAGGCTCTGGGCGTAGCGGCAAAAATGATCATAGGTTTCGACTGCGGCGATGTTTGCCGGGAACGACGCCAGGTAGCCATAAATCAGGGCCGATTGGTATGCGGTGCGCCCATCGGCTTCGATACTGTCGTTGACAGAGTCTTTAGTACGGCATGCTGTTTCACCGCGGTGTGTGAGAATTGATCTCGGGGTCACCTTGACGTCCTTCATGGGGCCGGTTAGGTCGATGCTTCGGCACAATGTAGCCAAGTCTCTAGCTTTAGCAATTCTGCAAGACAAACGAATGGCGCAACGCACCATTTTTCCGTTTTGGTTCCAACAGCGATGACCAGGTTAGCGCAATGCGGCTCCGAGAAACTGATAGATTTCAGTTGCTTAAGTGCGCCGGAGATGGAGGTCGAAACATTTTTCCGTTTTGGCTCCGGCAGGCCAGTAGGCAAAAGAACGAGCTCACGCCGCTGGGGCATTCCGTTTTGGGTTCGACAGTGGCCAGCTGCAGTTCTTGTTTTACCTGAGCTTAGGCGGGCAATGCATTGGGAAGGTGTTGTTTCCGGTGAAGCGACAGAGTTCCGTTTTGGATTCAACGTCCACAGTGGGGGTTTGACCGTAGGTATGTGGGATTGGACAACTGACCCCTGGCCCTTACAGAGAACATCATTTAACATAATACGCATTATGCATAACTGCGTATTAGTCACCGGTACCGCTGGGTGGGCAGATTTAAAGCCAGGTACATGACAGCTCAGGCGCCTTTCCAGCTGTGACAGTACACGGAAGCCTCTTACCCTAATCTCGAAAGTAAATCGACCTAGGCCGATTTTTTTGCCTCATTCCAATCCATCTTGCTGCTCGGATCGCTCTCACAGCCGCAGACCCATTCAACGCTTCTGTCCACCGATGCCATGGATACAAGGCGCTTCCTGGCGCGACGAGCCTCGTCATTAAGGTGTCGATTTACGTCTATGTATTACTGCAGCCACGTAAACTGCGTTAAGCAACCGTGCCAGCGCCTTTGCTATTTCTGAAGACTTGCGAAGGCCGCGTATGCTTACTCATCGATGAAAACACAAGCATCGGCGCGAACTCCTTTTTCTGACCAGAGGTCGAACCTGTGAAATCAGAAGAAACTTTAAGCGCGATGGCCTCGAGTGACTGCGGTTGCGCTGTCAATCCTGTACGGTTCCGAACACGCAATATCGGTGAGATCTGTTTCAGGTAGCTCATCATTATCCAGGTGAAAATAAAGCATGAGATATTTGTAGAGCCGGGTTTTTCCAATCGTATTTGGCTCTGATTGGCACAGACGCCACGACCTTTCAATAGCCTAAATGCCCAGATCAATCCCAATAGACGCTTTCGCCTAACCTTGGCAACCCCTCAACCTAGAGCGGTTTACTCACTCAATAAACGATAAAATCGGTCAAAATCATCGCCCTGTACAGCTCTGTCTCAGTCAGTACACCCGTTAAATCTGCCTGGCGCGCGGGTGCACGCCAGCCATTCTGTATCCTCAAAGCCCAATTCCAGGCTACCTGAGCGCTTCAGTTTGCCACGAAGCTGTCCGATATCAGCGTGCGCCCGCAGCCCGATAACCCAGAAAACCTGAGATAAAGCCAGTCGGTTGCATTGTCGAGCAATAAATACCAAACTACCCTTCTTTTATGTAAGCGCGCGACCCAACTCGACTAAATGAATATTTAGTTGAGTTATACGCATAGCCTGTCTGGAAAGTGCCCTTCACGCTTCCCTCAATATCCGATAACTCTCAAGCCGGGATATTGTGTATTCCTCAGCGCCATTCTTTATTCAGGTTGTCCCATGTCATCGTTATCACCCTGTCTTCGAAAGTTACCGGTGCTTTCTGATGCTGAATTTCCAGCAGCTGACCGAAGAACAGCCGACGGTGCGAGCCTACCTGGCCTCCTTCCCCGCCCCCTAAACGTGGCCGAGGGCTACAGACGACTATGCAACTGGCCGCGCCCTCACCCGCCTTCAATGGGCGACTTTCGTCGGGATGGCAATGATAACGGGTGGTTCCATGTCGTCGGTAAGGGCAACGGGGTTGTCTCCTCTGCCCTCACCCAATGAAACCCACCCGCTGTTGTCTACGCGGCACGGCCGCAGCTTGCTTTACGCCTGGCGGCTTTTACTAAGCACTTCCAGCCCATTGAACAGCGCCATGCCGGCCAGCATCGCTGCCACAAACAGCCAGCCTTGCCAAAACCCGCCGGCCAGCAGCACCAGGGCCGGCCCTGGGCACACCCCGGCTAGCCCCCAGCCAATGCCGAAGATCAGGCTGCCACCCACTAGCCGTCGGTCAATGTCGCGCCGGGCAGGCAACTGCATCGCGCCGCCGAGCAAGGACACAGCGTGCTGACGCGCCCAAGCCATCGGCAGCAGTGCAACACCGATGGCGCCCACCATGACGAGTGCCAGTGACGGGTCCCACTGCCCCGCGAGGTCGAGAAACCCCAGTACCTTGGTGGGGTTTGCCATGCCCGACAGCAACAACCCCATGCCGAACAGCAACCCCGCGATGAATGCGCTGATCCGGGTCATTTCATGCTCCTGGGTAAAGGTGGCGAACCACGAAGACGGTGGCAAAGCCGGCCGCCATGAAGCACAACGTGGCCACCGCCGAGCGAGGGGACAGGCGAGAAAGGCCGCACACACCATGGCCACTGGTGCAGCCACTGCCATAGCGGGTACCCACGCCCACCAGAAGCCCTGCGACCATGAGCAACCAGGGGGCCGTACTGAAATGTACCGTGGGCATCGCCGAGAACGCTCGCCACACAAGTGGCGCCGCGATGATGCCCAGCAGAAACGACAGTTTCTCGCCACGCCCTTCTCCCGTGCGCTGCAATAGCGAGCCGAGCAAACCGCTGATACCGGCAATGCGCCCGTTCGCCACCACGAACAGCCCGGCGGCCAGGCCTATTAGTGCTCCGCCTGCCAGAGCCGACCACGGTGTGAAGGCAGCCATATCAACCAACATTTCAGTGCTCCCTATCCAACTGCAGAAATGAACCGGTTCCATCTTAACGCTGTGCCTGCCCCCCCTGGAATCCACCCCATCGCGACAGTCCTTCGGGCCCATCGACAGCCACGGGTAGCGTCAGAGGGATGCTGCTGGTAACCGCCTGTGCGACGGGTATATGCCCTGGGTTCCAGGCCTCTTGAAAGCGCGTGGGGCTGAACCAGTACCAACCGATCAGGCTCAGACCGGGTACCGGTACGCCCCATACACTGATGGCGCCCAGCCGGCCAGTGATGTAGGCGCCGCCAACATTGGCCAATGTGGTAAACCAGATCAGTATGACCGCCCCTGCCAGCCAACAAGCCCATTTTCTTTGCTGGATGACTCCTGGTGCGCTTCTGCGCGTACATGCCTTGATGATACCGGTCGGTCTCCTGTCACACCCTCATTCTCGTGCGCTGCGCCCCAGCCGACGCGCCCCCGGCAATGCACTCACGCCATGCAATACCACACTGAGCAGAACGCAAGCGATGGTGCACGCGATGATCGTGCCAGCCTCTTGCAACGGCGCATCCAGTATCAGTATCGCGAACACGATGGACGCGAGCCCACGGGGGCCGAACCAGCCGATGAACAAGCGGCTCTCGGCGCTGAGTGTGCTCCCCGCCAGGCTGAACCAGACAGGCAGCATTCGCACCAGCGACAGGCTCGAAAGTGCGTAGAACCAGACGGAGGGTGCCATGATCTGCGAAGCCTTGGGCGCCACATAGGCGCCAAACACCACCCAGGTCAGCAGTGACAGCGCTTCACCGCACGACTCGCCGGTGACGATCAACGGCTGGGTTTCCCGTTTGAACAGGTAACCTGTCAGCAGCCCTGCGCAGAACGCGGCGATAAAACCGCTGCCCCCCAGTGCCTGAGCGCTGGCGAAGCTCAGTAATGCCAGCGCGGGCATCACCAGTTGCTGCCAGGCCTCGATCTGCAGGCAATGGCGTTGCGACAGACGTAACAACCCGCCTACCAACAGCGCAAGCGCCGCCCCCGTGAGAACACCGATACCCAACTCCTCTAGGAAGAAGTAGCCCGCCAAGGCAAAAGGCATCGTCGAGTGAGCCTCCGTCAACAATGCCAACAGCAAGAGTAGTACCGGCACGCAAATGCCGTCATTCAAGCCGCTTTCGACATTCAGGCTCTCGCGCACATCGGCCGGAACGTCGGGGTTGCTCACGACGGCCTTGCCGAGGGCGGCGTCGGTCGGGGCCAGTATCGTCGACAACAGCGCCATCTCCAGCCAGGGCATCCGTGGGAACATCAGCCAGGCGGCAAGCCAGCCCGCAATCAGTGTCAGCGGCAGGCCCAGGGTCAGCAAGCGCAAGGGCAGGCTACGGGATTGCCGCAATTGGGCCAGGTTGGCCTTGGCGGCATCATTGAACAGGACGATTGAGAGGGTGAGCTCGGCCAGCAAGCGAAGATCGTTGCGGTCCAGCGAAAGGTTCAACAACCCGAGCCCGGAGGGGCCTGCCACCAGGCCTGCCAGCAGAAACAACAGCGGCCCATTGACAGGTTTGGACTCAAGCGCGCCGGCCAGGCTGGCGTACAGCACCAGCAAGGCGGCCAGAACAGCCAGGTTCTGATACATGGCCACGCCTCGGGATCAAAAGCGTATGTAGCAACGCTATCACTGCCCGCGCAACGCGACGATCTGAAAGGCGGCAGAAGTTATCTTAGGTCAACTATGCAGGTAATAAAGATCTCGCGTGCCGGTAACGGCCATGGCCCATCAGTGTCATCAGCAGGCTATTGGTGCCTGCGCCCGTCTGGTAGATGCAGTAATCCGCGATGCACTGAAACTCAGGATCCTGGCCCGGACTCGGCTGGCTATCACTTGGCTTTTATCAAGCCCACCTCAAGGTGCCCGGGTACGCTCCCGCCCAGGGATATCCAATAAAGGAGAAACACCATGAATCGCCCCGCTCCATCGAGGGTCCGCCTGTATGACGAAGACGATCTGGACAGCGTGCTGCGCTCGATGGCCCGCCAGGCCATGGCCTGCCTGCCTGCGTCCGAAGTGGCACTGGTAGGCATTCAGCGGCGTGGTGAGCCGCTGGCGCAGCGCTTGCAACTGCACCTGCAGGCACTCACCGGTGCTGCGCCCTTGCCGCTCTACCCGATCAAGGTCAAGCGTTATGCAGACGACCTGAGCCTCCTGCATGCCCATACTCAACTCACCGAAAACCCTGAACTCGCCAAGCTCGACCTTGCCGCAACCACCTTGCTGGTGGTCGATGACGTGCTCTACGAAGGGCACTCTCTGCTACGCACCTGCGCCTACCTCGCCGAACTGGGTGCGCGCCACATCATCAGCGCGGTGCTCGTCGACCGCCACGTCTGCCGCCAACCGGTGCATGCCGATATCGTCGGCATTCATCTGCAGGTCGCGGCGCAGGATATCGTCGAATGCCATGTGCCCCCCTACGAAGGTCAATTCTGCGTGGAGGTGGTGCGCCATGGCCGAACAGGCGATACCGCCTGATTCAACTGCCAGGTGTAGGCCTGATCGTCAGGATGCTGCACGGCGCATGGCTGACAAGCCGCTCGGTGGTATCGCCGATCAGCTTGGCCCAACGCCTGGCCTGCACGGCGCCGACCACCACCACATCGGCTCCCAGCGCTGCGATATGAGACTTGATGACACGCAACGGCGCACCTTCGCTGAAGAATCGATGGTTGTGGGCGATGCCGTGGGCATCGGCCAACGCATCGAACGGCAACTGCAGCGATTCCCGCAGCTCATCCGCCCAAGGGCCGGCGAGGTCAGGATTTGCCAGCATGGCGATTGGCAGGTCGTAAGCCGAAAGCAGGTTCAGCTGGCCCTGGCATTGCGTTGCCAGTTGCTTACCGGCCATCACCAGTGCGTCATTGAGCGGCGAGGCGTGGGATACATCCACCGCGACCAGCACGCTAGCTGGCATGGCTGGGGCATTCGCCGGTACGAACATCAACGGCACCTCGCTCCCATGCAACAGTACTTGGTCAAGTGAAGTCCGGGCCCGCTGATCCATCAGGGAACAGCCCGAGCAGTCCTTGATCACCAGGTCAGGCGCATAGCGGGCAATGCAGGCCGGCACCAGGTCTCGGGGATCGGAGGTTTCCACGGCCTCGAAACCTGGGCGTGCCCCCCTTGCCGGCTGTTCATCGAGCAGCGCCTTGAGCGCTGTGCTGAAATGCACGAATGAAACGCAAGGCCGCGGGGTTGTCGGCAACTCGTGGCGCAGGCGCAGTTCGCCGGGTTCATGAATACCCAGCACGTGCAGGGAAGCACCAGACGCCGCAGCCAGGGCCATGGCCCGGTCCAGCGCGGCATTGGCTTGAGCCTTGGTCATGATCAGCAAAATCCGGCGATACGGGCTCATCGGGCACCTCCCGGTGCGGCTGCAGGATAGCCTACGCCGCCGCAGCTTCAGCAGCGCGGGGCGCTGTTCCAAAACGGGATGTTCGAACGCATCCTGGTCGCCGAGCGCCTCACGCCCATGGCGTAGTCATCCGCGCGTTCCTACACCACCAGGATGTTGCACGGTACCTGGTACAACACATGTTCGGTGGTACTGCCGAACAGACGGTCCAGTCCCCGTGCGATGGGCCGCCCCAGGACCAGTACCTCCACCGGCTGTGATTCGACGTATGCGCTGAGCACCGCGACCGGGCGCCCGAGCACGAAATGGCAACGTTGCGGTGGTGCGCCGAAGCGTTCGGCCAGTTTCCTGAAATCATCCTCCAGCGCTTGGCGTAAGGGCTCGGCAATGTCACCAATGGCCCAGGCGGCATACCCCATATCGCCCATGTAGGCCATCGACAGATCGCAGGCGTGCAGCAGGTCCAGTTGCGCGCCTGTCTGCAAGGCCAAAGCACCGGCCTGCTGGACGATGCTGTCATTTCGGGCTTGCCCCTCTGGCGAGGTGTCGGCCACGTCCACCGCCGCCACGATCTGGCGCGGCAACGCCGGCTGGCTGGCACCGAGCAAGTAGACCGGGACCGGGCAGTGGCGCAACAGTTGCCAGTCAAGCGGCGTGAAGAAGGCGCGCTTGAGCGCAGGCTCATGCTCGACCTGCTTGAGCAGCAGGTCCGGTTGCATCTCCAGCACGTGCTGCAGAATGTCATCCTGCAGGTCGTTACTCCAGGCCACCTCGGTCGTCACCTGCACGCCGGAGGCACGCAGTGCGTTTGCCTGGGCTTCCAGCTGTTCATGCTGAGCAAGCCGATAAGCCTCCCGCTCCGCTTGATGCTTACCGGACTCCAGCAGCCAGAGTTTGTCCAATGACTCGAGCAAGGCGACGATGTGCAGGCTGGCCGATGCCGATCTGGCCAGTGCAACAGCCTGCTCCAGGGCGACCGCCTGGTGCAGCATTGGACGCATGATCAGCAACAGCCGTTGATAGTGACTCATGATGGCCTCCAACGGTGGGCCGGCCTGATCACTCAGGTCGCTCGGGTTGCATCGAGACGGGGCTTTTCGGCCGGCAGTGATTGACCGCTGCTGCCAGCATCCGGTCAACGCCGCCCTTGGCGCTTGATTTTTATCAAGCGTGCAAATGCCTGCAGCGGTGTTCAATGTTGGTCAAGGTAACGGTACAACGCCTCCTCCTGGTCGAAATGCAGTTTTGCCAAGGTGTCCAGGCGTATGAGCTGGTGCTGGATTTCGTCGGCGCTCGGGTTGGCGGTGGCCTGGGTGAAATCCTCGCTCATGCGCGTCAGCAAATGGATCAGCCTGAACATTTCCCGGTGGGTATGGCTGAGCGGCGAGAGCGGGTCCTCGCCTCCCATGTAGCGGCTCAACAGGGGGTACAGCTGCTGCTCGTCGTCCCGCTCATGGCGCTCCAGCGAGCCATGCAGGGCGGCGACCAGGCGCCCGAGGTCGGCCCGCGCCTGCTCCGCAGGGCGGCTGGCAAAGTCCCGCGCCATCTGGCTCAGGTCGGTCAACACCCCGTCCAGTTGTCGATGCTCGTCCTGCATGCGCTGCAGGCTCTCGGTCGGCAACCCGTTGTGGCCATCGCCCGCAACCGGGCCGAGGGCGCGAAGGGCGTTGAGGATGATCAACAGGTCGATGCCTTCCTGCAGTACCGCCCCCATCACCGCAGGCAGGTAGCCGGCCGCAGCGAACAGCATGGCCAGCAGCGAGAGGCTCATGCCCACCCACACGCCTTGCCGGGCGATGTGCACGGTGTGCCGGGCGATGTCGAGCGCTTCGATCAGACGATCCAGCCTGTCGACCAGCAAGACCACGCCGGCTGACTGTGCCGAAGCAGTCACGCCGGACGCGCCCATGGCAACCCCGACATCGGCGGCAGCCAGTGCTGGCGCATCATTGATGCCATCCCCGACCATCAGCGTGGGACCTCTTCGGCAACCTTCCTGCACCAAGCGGACCTTGTCCTGCGGTGAGAGGCCAGAGTGAAGCGCATCGATACCCGCTGTCAGTGCGATCATTTGCGCCGTCTGGGGGCGGTCGCCAGTCAGCATGACAATCTGGCCGATGCCGCGGGCTCGAAGCCGGCGCAGGGTCTGAGGGGTTTCCCGACGCACATCGTCGGCGAGCCGCAGCATCGCTTTCAATTCACCGTCCACGGCTACGAAACTGCCACTGCTGGCCAGATAGTCCAGCTGCTGCAAGCACACCTGTGCCCAAGGGCCCGCATCCCTGCCCTGCTGCACGTAAGCCAGCAGCCCCAAGCGCACGGCTTTGCCTTGTACCTGGCCGGCCAACCCTTGGCCTGGCGCCTCCTGCACCTGTTGCGGCGCCGCCAGGCTCAGGCCCCGCGCGAGGGCCGCATCGACAATAGCCCGAGCGATCGGGTGGGTGGATGCCTGGGCCAATGACGCGGCCCACTGCAAGATCTGCAGCGGCGCGCCCTCCCCGTTAAGCTCGATCGATTGCAGCCGAGCATGGCCGCTGGTCAAGGTACCGGTCTTGTCGAGAAAAACCTGGCGGATCCCGGCGAGCGCCTCCAGTACCGCACCATCGCGCACCAGAATGCTACGCCGCGCCGCTCGCGAGATGCCCGACAGCACGGCAATCGGCACCGCCAATATCAGGGGGCAAGGTGTGGCGACCACCAGCACCGCCAGCACGCGTTGCGGGTCGCCACTGGCCCACCAGGCGAGCACGGCGATCAGCAACGTCAGCGGGATGAACGCCAGCGCGTAGCGGTCAGCCAGGCGCACGAAGGGCGCCCGTGACTGGCGTGCCGCCTCGGCCAGCCGCACGATGCCGGCATAGGTGCTTTGTGCCGCAGTCTGCGTGGCCACCAGCACCATCGGCGCGCCGGCGTTGCACACCCCGCTGGCCACCGGCTCGCCGCAATGACGAGTGATGGGTAACGATTCCCCGGTCAGCGCCGCCTCGTCCAGGGTGGCCTGGGGACTCTGCAGGCGCCCGTCCACGGGCACGATTTCACCCAGGCGCACCAGCACGGCCTGCCCTGGCCTGACCTGATCCACCGCAACTTCGCGCAGCCCGTCTTGCTCCTGGATCCAGGCACGTTGCGGCGCTCGATCGATCAGCGCCCGCAATTCGCGGTCGGCATGACGCACGCTGAACGCTTCAAGTGCTCGGCCGGTGGCCAGCATCAGCGCGACCACCGCAGCCACCAGCATGTTCTCCAGGGCCAGGGCGGCGGTGATCGACAGCAAGGCAATCAGGTCGATACCCGCCTCACCCCGGGCCAGGCGCCTGAACATTTCCACCGCCAGGACCCCGGCCATGACCAGGCCGCCAGTTGCCCAGACCAGCCCGGCCCAGGCAGGCCGCTGCGCCGCATAGGCCACGCCGCCAGTCAGCAGGGCCAGGGTGCAGACCACCAGCAGTGCGGGGTCGAGCCATCGACGTGGCATGGCGGGCTACTTGCGTCTGGCCTGCTGGCGCAGTTGCCGCACCTCGTCCTGAGCCTGGGTTGCCCGCCTTAGGGCCTCGTTGGCGGTCTGCTCGACCAGATCGATGCGGTAACACACTTGATCGGCGCGCAACCTTGCGGTGGCGGCGTTGTTCTCCGCTGATTCCAGGCGCGCATCGTATTCCTGGGCGCTCCACGTCGTGCAGCCGGACGCGGTAACCAGCAACAGGCTTGCCCACCCGCAAAGCACATAACGTCGCATGTCGGTACCCTCGTGCATGGCCAGGACACGCTAAGTATCGTTGGCGGCGTGCGCCGCACGCCTGACATTTGTCAACCGCGACCGGCCTGTTCACCCGGTTTGACCTTTATCAATCGCGCTGGGGGGCACAAGGGTAGAAACAAAGACTCAGGGCACCGCCCCTACCCTATCTGCTACCGGAGCCGATCATGAACGACCTTGACCTGCGAGACCTTGTGCTCGAAGAGCTGGAATTCAAACCCGATATCAATGCAGCCAGCATCGGTGTGACGGTGCAGAACGGCGTGGTGACCCTCTCCGGGCACGTCAACAGCTACGCCCAGAAAGTCAGTGCCGAGCGCACGGTCAAGGCCATGAAAGGCGTGCGCGGCCTGGCCGAGGAGATAGAGGTACGCCTGAACAAGCTCGAAGGTACCGCTGACGACACGATTGCCAGCCGTGCCCTGAACATCATCGCCTGGAGCTCGGACGCCAACGTGGAGGGCATCCAGGTCACCGTGCAAAAAGGGGCGGTGACCCTGGAAGGCCAGCTCGATTGGCAATACCAGAAGGAAGTGATCGAACAGGCGGTCTTGCGCCTGTCGGGTGTGGTTGGCGTACACAACCGCATCACCCTCAAAGCCCGGGCCGACGTGGTCGATATCAAGCGCCACATCGAGGACGCACTCAAGCGCAGCGCCGAAATCGAGGCCGGAGGCATCCGCGTCACGGTCGACGGTGGTGTGGTCAAGCTGGAAGGCAAGGTGCACTTGCTGCGCGAGCGAGAAGTGGTCGAGCGTGCGGCCTGGTCGGTGCCCGGCGTCAGCAAAGTCGAAGATTATCTGTTGATCGCCTAGCGCCGCCACGCCGAGGACAGATGGCCATGAACAAGGATAAGCCCTGGACGCTCTACCTCCTGGCAGTTGGCCTGGCAGTGCTCGCTGCCGTGCAGTTCGGCCTGTTCAGCCAGCCGGCCGTGCAAGCCATTCCTTACAGCCAGTTCCTGCAACTACTCGATCAGCAGAAGGTCAGCGACCTGCATATCGAGCACGAGCGGATCCTCGGCAAGCTGCAGGAGCCGATCGATGGCCACTCGGTATTCTCCACCGTTCGCGTCGACCCGGCTCTGAGCGAGCAGCTGGGACGCTCTGGAGTCGCGTTCTCTGGCGTCGTCGAGGACAACACGGTAGCGACCGTGATGGGCGCGTTGATGCCGCTGTTGATGATGCTGGCGCTGTGGTACTTCCTGTTTCATGGCCTGGGGCAGAAACAGGGGTTGGGCGGGTTGATGGGGGTGAGCAAGTCGCGTGCGCGGGTCTATGTCGAACACGACACCCAGGTGACTTTCGCCGACGTGGCCGGTATCGACGACGTCAAGGGCGAGCTGACCGAGATCGTGTCCTTCCTGAAAAACAAGGCGTGGTATGCGCGCCTTGGCGCCCATGTGCCCAAGGGCACGCTGCTGGTAGGCCCACCCGGCACCGGCAAGACCCTGGTCGCCAAGGCCATCGCCGGGGAAGCGGCGGTGCCATTTTTCTCGATCTCCGGCTCGGAGTTCGTGGAGATGTTCGTGGGCGTGGGTGCCGCCCGGGTGCGTGACCTGTTCGACCAGGCCCGCCAAGCGGCGCCTTGCATCATCTTCATCGATGAGCTGGATGCCCTGGGCAAGATGCGCGGCGTCGGCAGCTTTGGCGGCAATGACGAGAAAGAGCAAACCCTCAATCAGTTGCTCGCCGAGCTCGACGGCTTCGACCCACGGGAAGGCGTGGTGCTGTTGGCAGCGACCAATCGCCCGGAAGTGCTGGACCCGGCGCTGCTGCGTGCCGGGCGCTTCGACCGGCAGATTCTCATCGACCGGCCCGACCGCAAGGGCCGCCTGGCGATCCTGAAAGTCCACCTGCACAAGATCATCTACAAGAACGACCTGGACTGCGAGCGGATTGCCGAGATCACCCCGGGCCTGACGGGCGCCGACCTGGCCAACCTGGTCAACGAGGCTGCCATCGTTGCCACCCGGCGGTCCAGCCAGTGGGTCGAGTTGCAGGACTTCACCGCTGCGGTCGAGCGACTGGTGGCGGGCATCGAGCGCAAAGGCAGCGTATTGCGCAGCGACGAGCGCCAGGTGGTGGCGTACCACGAAATGGGCCATGCCCTGGCCGCCAGTAGCCTGCCGGCGATGGACCCGGTGCACAAGGTGTCGATCATTCCCCGCGCCGCGGGTTCACTGGGCTACACCCTGCAACGGCCGACCGATGACCGCTACCTGATCAGCACGCAGATGCTGCGTGACCGCCTTGTCGTGCTGATGGCCGGGCGCGCCGCCGAGCACCTTGTGTTCGGCCAGGTCTCCACGGGGGCCGCCGACGACCTCGGGCGCGCCACCGATATCGCCCGCCAGCTGGTCACCCGCTTCGGCATGAGCCCGGTGCTGGGCCAGGCGGTGCTTGAGCGCCAGCAAGCCGGCTATCTGGGTGACTCGCTGTTGCGTCAGGAGCGCAAGGACTACTCGGAGCAAACTGCGCGCGAGATCGACCTCGCTGTCCGCGGCTTGCTCGAAGAAGCCTATGGCCGCGCCCGGGCTTTGCTGGAGCAGCGCCGCGACGACCTGGATGCAGGCGCGCGTCTGTTGCTGGCCAAGGAGACCATCACCCCCGAAGAATTCCCGGCGTTGCAACCGCAAGCCAATGAGCCCGCCACCTATGTGCTGGTCGATGCCACGAAATGAACCGCCGATCCTGGCCAGGGTACTGCGATGCTCTTTGTCACGCTGATCAATATGCTGGTGGTGATCCTGGTGGTGATCATTCATTACGAATGCCTGCTGCGCCTGAATGACTGGCTACCTCGGCTCAAGCTCTGGAGCCGCTTTCGCATCGTCGCAGGCGTGTTCGGCGCGCTGCTGGCCCATGCCCTGGAGGTGTGGTGTTTTGCCTTGGCCTATTACCTGATGGCCCATGCCCCAGGCTGGGGCACGCTCAGCGGCAATTTCGACGGCAGTTTCCTGGACTGCGTGTATTTTTCCTTCACCACCTACACCACCATAGGCTTCGGCGATATCGCCCCCACTGGCCACCTCAAGTACCTCACCGGCCTGCAGGCGCTGACGGGCCTGGTGCTGATCACCTGGACCGCCTCGTTCCTGTTCCTGGAAATGCAGAAGTACTGGAAGACCAAGTAAGGCGGGCTCAGGCACGCGACGCTGATGTCCAGCGCCATTGCGCAACTTCAGGCATGTCTTCGCCATGTTCGATGAGGTAGAGCTTGTGCTTCTCCATCGTGGCCCAATAGCGGGCGCGGGCCTGTTCGAGCTGGGGCTGCAAACGTGGCACGCGCTCGAACACATCGAGCAGCAGCTGGTAGCGGTCCAGATTGTTGATGACTGCCATGTCGAATGGCGTGGTGGTTGCGCCCTCTTCGCGAAAGCCCCGGACATGAAACCGTTGCGGATTGGCGCGTTTGTAGATCAGGCGGTGGATGAGCGCCGGATAGCCGTGGAAGGCAAAGATGACCGGTCGATCTTCGGTAAACAGCCCGTTGAAATCGCTGTCGGACAGCCCGTGAGGGTGCTGTTGCGACAGTTGCAGCGCCATGAGGTCAACGACATTCACCACCCTCACACGCACGTCTGGAGCCTGCTCTTGCAGCAGTGTAACCGCCGCCAGTACCTCCAGTGTCGGCACATCGCCCGCGCAGGCAAGCACCACCTCGGGCATCTCGTCGTCATGGCAGGCCCAGCCCCAGCGCCCGATACCTGATTGGCAATGCACGGCGGCCGCTTCGCAATCGAGCCATTGCCACTCCATCTGCTTACCGGCAACGATCACATTGATGTACCCACGGCTTCGCAGGCAATGCTCAGCCACCGACAACAGGCAGTTGGCGTCAGGTGGCAGATAGATCCGCGCAAGGTTGGCCTTCTTGTTTGCCAGCAGGTCGAGCAAGCCCGGGTCCTGGTGCGAGAAACCATTATGGTCCTGCCGCCAGACATGCGAAGTCAGGAGGATATTCAATGAGGCGATCGGCTTGCGCCACGGCACCTCGGCAGCTGTCTTGAGCCATTTGGCATGTTGGTTGATCATCGAATCGACGATATGGATGAAAGCTTCGTAACAGGAAAACAGGCCATGGCGGCCCGTCAGCAGGTACCCCTCCAGCCAGCCCTCGCAGATGTGCTCACTGAGGATCTCCATGACCCGCCCCTGTGCCGAAAGGTGTCTATCATCGCTGGCCCGTGCATCCAGCCACACCTTGTCGGTCACCTCAAATACCGCATCCAGACGGTTGGACGCCGTTTCGTCAGGGCCGAACAGGCGGAAATTCTGCGACGCAAGGCTGTTCTTCATGACATCGCGTACATAACCACCCAGCACTCTGGTTGCCTCGGCCCGCACCTGACCAGGGCCCGGCATCGGCACGCAGTAATCGGCGTAGTGCGGCAAATCCAGGGCCCGCAATAAGAGACCGCCGTTGGCATGGGGGTTCGCGCTCATGCGTCGCCGGCCAGTTGGGGTCAACGCGGCCAGTTCAGGCAACAACGTACCCTGTGCGTCAAAAAGCTCATGGGGACGGTAACTTTCCAGCCATTGTTGCAGCTGCATCAGGTGCGGCGGTTTGTCGAGGTCCGCCAACGGCAACTGATGGGACCGCCAGGTGCCCTCTACGCGTTGCCCATCCACGTACCTGGGCCCCGTCCACCCTTTGGGGGTACGAAGAATCAGCACCGGCCACAAGGGCCTGTCGACCACCTGCGGGTCTTCGGCATGCCGCGCGAGGCGCTGGATCTGGCTGATCTTCTCGTAGATCACATCCAGCGTCCTGGCCAACGCGCGATGGACCTCCATCGGCTCGTCACCCTCGACGAAATACGGATCATAGCCATAGCCATACATGAGGCTGGTCAGCTCCTCCTCGCTGATCATCGACAGCACGCTGGGGTTGGCGATCTTGTAACCGTTCAGATGCAAGATGGGCAGCACCGCGCCGTCGCGGGCGGGGTTGAGGAACTTGTTGCAGTGCCAGCTGGCAGCCAGTGGCCCGGTTTCGGCCTCACCATCACCAATGACGCACGCCACGATCAGTTGCGGATTGTCCAGGGCGGCACCATAGGCATGGGCCAGCGAATAGCCCAGTTCGCCCCCTTCGTGAATGGAGCCAGGCACATGGGGGCCGACATGGCTGCCAATGCCATAAGGCCAGGAAAACTGCCGAAAGAGCCGGGCCATTCCAAGTGCGTTGCGCTCGACCGATGGGTTGAGCTCGGTGTAGGTACCGTCGAGGTATGCCTGAGCGACCAGGGCAGGACCGCCGTGGCCAGGCCCCGTGACAAACAGCACAT
Organism: Pseudomonas sp. CIP-10; assembly: GCF_020911845.1. Lineage (NCBI taxonomy): Bacteria > Pseudomonadati > Pseudomonadota > Gammaproteobacteria > Pseudomonadales > Pseudomonadaceae > Pseudomonas > Pseudomonas sp. CIP-10. Next base: position 2,992,503 of record NZ_CP087160.1, read on the forward strand.
TGAGGCTGTACTGGCGAATCAACCGGTTCAGATGGGTATAGACGAGGTTGAGCCCCGGGGAAGTCCCCCAGTGGCCCAGCAGCCGAGGTTTGACATCGGCCAAGGTCAAGGGCCTGGTCAACAAGGCATTGCCCTGCAGATAGATCTGGCCAACGGTGAGGTAGTTCGCCGCCCGCCAATAGGCGTCAAGGCTTTCGAGCTCTTCAGTACCGGGGAAATCACTCATGCCAGCCTCCTTTCGTCATCGCGCACGGGGCGCTCAAAGGTCTTCGCCGCGAAGATCTTCCTCCCGCCGGCTCTGTTGACGGATCAGCAGTGACAGTTCTTACAGGTGGTCCGACAGCAGGCCCATCAGGTCGTCCGCCGTTGCGATTCCGACCAGCAGACCGAGATCATCGACGACCGGAATGCGTCGGATAGTGGCGCGCCGCGGCATAGATGGAGATACCGGGTGGTGCGGTGACCACGTCCCGTTTGCAGTATTTGCCAATGGACATCATGTGCTACCTCCACAGGCGGAGCCTCCTTGCTCCTTGATGCAGTGAGGATGGGTGATCATTTACCGCTCTTGATCGGAATCACCTTTTCCGGATGGATGGCTTCGGCGCGTTTGGGCAGGTGCACCAGCAGCACGCCCTTGTTGAACTGGGCGTTGATCTTCTCGGCGTCGACTTCACGGGGCAGTTGGAAAACCCGTTCGAAGCTGCCGTAATGGCGCTCGGACAGGTGATATGCCTTGCGTTTTTCGTCCACTTCTTCCTGTTTCTCGCCGCGGATCAACAGGTTGCCATTGACGAGCTTGATCTCGATATCCTTGTCGTCCACGCCAGGCAACTCGGCGCTGATGCGGTACTCCTCGGCAAGCTCGCTGATGTCCATGGCCGGCATGCCGTGGGTGAACAGGTCACGCCGCCAAAAAGGTTCGACATCGAACGGTGTTTGGCTGAACGGCATGCGCATCGGCCGCCGTCCAAAATCCTCGAACAGGCTGTCGATCTGACGGCGTAATTGCTGGAAGGGCCGCCACAACTCCGAAGGTTCGACGCTGGGCGGCGAAGCTTTGGTTGGCTGGGTTGCGACGGGGGTAGCAGGCACTTTCTTGGCAACTTCTGACATGGCGTCCTCCTCGAATGAGTAATGCCTCCCAGGGAGACGCTTCGATCATGCGCCGTGGAGCAGCAGCCCATTTGACCTTTATCAACAACGTGAAGTCCCTGCCGCCCGCTGGTTTGATCCTGATCAAAGTGCCGGATTGCCCACGGTCTAGGCTGATTACAGCAAGTCATCCTTACAGTGCGAGGCAGTCATGGACCGCGAGGGTGCCAGCGTTCGCTTGCTCCAGACATTGCCCGGCCTGGGCATCCAGCAATTCGTGCGCCTGGCCCTTTGCAGCCAGCCATGCGGCGAGGCAATGGCTGGCCAGTACTGCGTGCTCAGTGGTCGTACCGAGTGCTGGCCGTGCAGTTACGTGACCCTACCTGGCGTGGCCGGGCAATTTATCGTCAGCACCCAGAGCGCGCAGCCCGTGGGCCGTGCGGGGGAGCTGCTCGACTATTCCGGGCCGCTTGGCAGCGCTTGGCCGTTGCCCCTGCAAAGCACAAGGTTGCTGGCCATCAGTCGCGCCGACGGCCTGCTGCCGTTGTTGGGTGCGCTGGATGAGATTCGCTGCTGGCTGCCCTGGTTACAATTGCAGCTGTCACATGACGGCATTGCGGCCGAACTGTTGCCAGACGATTGTCGAACCTGGCTGTCGGCACTGTCGCCATTGCCGCGTGACTACAGCAGTGGCTGGTGGCAGACCAGGCATTTGCTGACCACTTTCCGCCCGGACACGGTGTACTGTTGCGCGCCGCCACAGGTGGCGCGCCAAGTGGCACGGTTGTGCTGGCAAACTGGCGTAGCCGCGCAGCGTATCTGGATACGCACAGACCATGTGTCACGCCCGATCTGGGTGGGGCACTCCCTCGAAAGCTGGCCTGTGCAACGCTATGACCGGGTGCTTGCCGCGCTCAAGTGGGCTCCTCCAGGCGGGTCAGGTTGACCAGGCCTTGCATGTCGATGAGCCTGACCTCACGCCCGGCGCACAGCATGAAACCTGCATGGACGAAACGGCTGAACAGTCGGCTGACCGTTTCCTGCGTGAGGTCCAGGTAGTTGGCGATATCACCACGGGACATGGGCAGGTTGAACACATCAGCCTGCAAGCCTCGCGCCTGGTAACGCGCGGACATGCCCAGCAGGAAGATCGCCAACCGCTGTTCGGCACGCCCATGGCAGCAGCGCAGGTGCTCGTCCTTGCCCTGGATCCCCAGGCTGAGCATGTGCAGCAACTGATAGCGCAGCCCTGAAATCTGGCCGGACAGGTCCACCAGTTGGTCCAGCCTGATGGCGCAGACCAGCGAGACTTCCAGGGCAACAGCAAAGCTTCGGTAACAACTGGCACCAATAGCGTCCAGCCCGAGCATTTCCCCCGGCAGGAGAAAGCCGGTCACCCGCTCGGTGCCCTCGGCATCGAGCAGAAAATTCTTGATCGCCCCGGAGCGCAAGGCATACACGTGCTCCATGGGATCATTGGCCTTGAACAGGTACTCACCCCGCTTCAACGGCCGGTTACGGCGGACAATTCGCTCCAGCTTGGCCACTTCGTCGGCACTGAGGCTGGCTGCCAGGCAAAGCCGGCTCAACGAGCACGCAAGGCACTTGACCTGGAGCTTTGCTCCCATTTCCGCAAGGCCTGACATGATGATGCCTCTGCTTTTTTGCAGGCGTGTATCTATTGAAGTTAGCGGTTCCACTAAACGTTAGCGGTCTGTCCGACCAAGGGTCGGACGCTATCCCCGGCTATACCCGCTTTTTTCTATCGGTTTGACAAGTCATGTGGGAAGCAATTGACAACTGTCAAGTCAGCGATGGGCCCGCTGCCGAAACTGAACTTCCTTGTTCATTCGACACAGAGGACATTGCCATGGCGCCCGCCGAGACTTCCCGTGAGCATAAAACGCCTTCGTTCCCAAAACCTTCGGGTGAATACTGGATCGAAGCCCTTGAAAACGGCGTTCACGTATTGATCAGGCCCTTGCAAGCCCAGGACCGAGAACGCGAAAAAGCCTTCATCGAACGGCTGTCGCCCGAATCGCGGCATTTCCGCTTCCTGTGCCAGCTCAGGGAGCCCGGTGAAGCCATGCTCGACCAGCTGATGAAGGTCGACCAGGATCGCCAGGCGGCTTACGTCGCCCTTGCCCACGTGGATGGCGAACTGCAGGAAGTGGGCATTTCCCGCTACGCCACTGCTAGCGGCAAGGACGAGTGCGAGTGTGCCGTTACCGTCATGGACAGCTGGCAGCACCATGGCTTGGGTCGCCTGCTGCTCAAGCACCTGGTCGACCATGCCCGGGCCAAGGGCTTGCGGCAGATGTATTCGGTTGATGCAGCAGCCAACCAAGCGATGCGCGAGCTGGCCAAAGCGGCGGGGTTCACCACCGTCGCTGACCCGGATGATCCCAGCCAGGTCATCCACCGGCTCTCCCTGATCTGAACCCTGGGCCGTCGCACTGACGGGTCAATGCGCGGCGGCCCGATTACGGGAGGCTCTCCATGAGCGGCCCTTCGAAGACATTGATGGAAAAACTCTACGGCAAGCAGTATCAGGTCGACACTGCCGATATTGCCCCGGTGCTTCATCAGTACGCCGAACCTTTGCCGGACCTGGATACGCCGGCATTCGCAGCGCTGTTCGACCGCTATGCTGACGCGCGCGTCATCCTGCTGGGCGAGGCAAGCCACGGCAGCAGTGAGTTCTATCGCGCCCGCGCGGCGATCACCCGGCGCCTGATCGAACAGCATGGTTTCAACATCGTTGCCGTCGAGGCTGACTGGCCGGATGCCGGGCATGTCGATCAGTACGTCCGAGGCTTGGCGCACTCGGCGTGGAAACGCCATATTTTCAGCCGTTTTCCTACCTGGATGTGGCGTAATAGCGAAGTCAAAGCCTTCGCCCAATGGCTTCACGGGCACAACCGCCTGCTGCCCACCGACCACCGCGTGGAATTCCGCGGCCTGGATGTCTACAGCCTGCGCAATTCCATCCATGAAGTCCTGGCCTATCTGGACCGGGTCGATCCGCATCTGGCCCATGAAGCCCGCCGCCGTTACGGTTGCCTGACGCCGTGGCAGGACGACCCCGCGCTGTACGGGCACTTTGTCGAGCGCGGTGGCGTCATGCCTTGTGAGCAACCGGTGATCCAGCAGTTGAATGTCATGCTCGCCGAGCAACTGTCAGGGCTTGTCCGCAATGATGAAGCCTTCTTCAACGCAACGCAGAACGCCCGTGTAATCATCGCTGCGGAACAGTACTACCGCGCCATTTACCGAGGTTCGACGGCTTCCTGGAATCTGCGCGACCGGCACATGTTCGATACCTTGCGCGCACTGCTGGAACACCGTGGTCCCCACGCCAAGGCCGTGGTCTGGGCACACAATTCACACATCGGCAATGCCGGAGCCACGGAAATGGGCTGGAAAGGCCAGTTCACCATCGGCCAGCTTTGCCGCAGCGCTTTCGGGCACGACGCGGTGCTGATCGGCATGGCCACCGACCGCGGCCAGGTGGCCGCCGCCAATGACTGGGACGGCGACATGCAGATCAAGGAAATCCGTCCTTCGCGCAGCGACAGCTGGGAGCACCAGTTCCGCCTCGCAGGCGTGCCAGCCAGCCTGAGCGACTGGCGCGACCCACAGCGCAAGGCGTTGCGCCATGTGTTGTCCACGGCGCTACTCGAACGCGCCATCGGCGTCATCTATCGCCCCGAGAGCGAACGGCTGAGCCACTACTTCGAGGCGGTGCTGGCCGAGCAGTTCGATGCGCTGCTCTGGTTCGAACAGACCCAGCCAGTGACTGCCCTGCCCTTGCCGAAACAACAGCACCTTGAGCCTGAGGACGAAACCTATCCATTTGGTGTATGAGCCTCGGCGAAGCTCTATCAGTCTGCGTGCGGATTTCAACCCTGCGCTCAGTCATGGGGGGCACTCCGGCAAAGTGCTTGCTGATCAGCTTGCCCCATGAGCGTCATGACTTCCTCGTCCGACGTCTGCGGGAAATCCTGGTACCAATAGCCAACCGAGACCATCCGCTCAGGCACACGCGGGCACACCAGCTCATCCACTTCACCGTACAGCGCTTCGAGCGTTTCTGGCGGTGCGACCGGGACGGCGACGACGATTCGCGCCGGTGACTGGGCTCGTGCAGCCTGTATCGCCGCCCTCATCGTGGCACCGGTCGCCAGGCCGTCATCAACGAGAATCACCACCTGATCCTTGAGTTGCTGGGCTGGCCGCCCTCCCCGGTAAGCCCGCTCGCGCCGCGCCAGTTCCTCGGTTTCCCTGGCAACCACGGCGTCGAACACCGCGCGATCTACCGGATAGGCCCGCAACATGTCGTCATTGAGGAAGGTTACTCCGCCGCTGGCTATCGCCCCCATGGCGAACTCGGGTTGAAACGGCATACCGAGCTTGCGCACCATCAGCAGGTCCAGGCGAACGTTAAGGGCAGTCGCGACTTCATAGGCCACCGGAACACCACCACGCGGCAGTGCGAGCACGATCACGTCGGGCCTGCCGGCATACCGGGCCAGTGGCTCTACCAGGCAACGTCCAGCCTGGGTACGGTCGACAAACACAGTTGGCAAGGCAAGATCATGGGACATGAACACCTCCCGCGCCGCGATGGGCGCCGGTCGTTTCAGCTGCCGATGGGAGCCGTTGATGGCTTCAAGGCGTGGCTGCACGCCCCACCTCGGGCAACAGGTCGAACTGCGCGAGGCAACGCTGCTCATCAGCGGGAGTCAGCGCCTTCAGGCCGCTCACTTCCTGCATGGGCGTTTCGAACAGGGCCAGGCGCAGCACCCCATTGCGCTCCAGAAAGGTCTGTGCCAGGCACGTGCACACGGGTTTGCCGACCAGCGCAGCAAGCTTGTCATCCTCAGGCACCTCCACCTGGGCCTGCAGGTTGGCCGTGCAATTCTCCACGATCTGCGCCACAGAGCGCCCCGCCAGCCACACGGTGCCAGCACCGAGTAGGACCAGGAGCAGCAACACGCTTATCAACGTGTTCGATTCCCGGGTGATTGAACGCAGCAACGCCAGCCTGGCCTGCCAACCCGTCTGCTGGCCATTGAAAATGGCCTTGCCGACCGTGCGCTTGACGCCCCGCTGCACCGCCCACCCCAGCGCGACACTCAACGCCAGCAGGCCAAGGAGTACCGCCGGATCACGCATGGGCATGCGCCAGCTAGCGCTTAAGGCGCGATAGACGGACGCGGCGACGAGTAAAGCGACGATGGTCACGATCCAACCCAGGCTGCCCCTGGGCCTGTGCAACCAGGCCCGCAGTTTCGCCCTTGCTTGTGTACTCATGATTCACCTCCCGCGCCCGGCTAGCGCACAGGGTCGATGGCAACCGTTTCCTGATACTCAGGCACGCACACCTGCCAGCCGAGTTCGAGGCTGATTCGCCGCCGTAAGGTGTCGGCAGCGTGTGGCTCACCATGAATGACATAGGTCTGGCGGGGTGGCCGGGTGAACCCGCGCAACCATTCCATGATTTCATCGGCATCGGCGTGCGCAGAAAGATTCTCCATCGCATGCACCTGTGCACGGATGGGCACATCCTCGCCGTGCAACCGCACACTGTGGGCGCCCGCGACGATATCGGCACCCCGCGTACCCCCTGCTTGAAAGCCCGAGAACAGAATGCTGTTGCGCGGGTTGGGTGCCAGCGCCTTCAGGTGGTGAAGCACCCGCCCGCCGGTCGCCATGCCACTGGCGGCGATGATCACTGCGGGCTCGCGCAACTGGTCCAGGTGCCTGGACTCATCGACCGTCCGGACGATGTGCGTGCCTCTGCACATGGCGGCGCACTCGGCTGCGGTCAGCCGATGTTCACTGCGGTACTGCTGGTACAAGGCGGTGGCGTCGGTGGCCATCGGGCTGTTCAGGTAGACCGGGACATCAGGGATCAACCGGTCGCGCTTGAGCGTGTACAGGTAATACATGAGCAGTTGGGCGCGGCCGACGGCGAACGAGGGTACCAGGGTAATGCCATGGCGCAGGAGCGTTTCGTTGATGACCTTGGCCAGGTACTGCTCGGTCGATTCGGCGGGATGCTGGCGGTCCCCATAGGTAGACTCGATCAACAGCACGTCCGCCGTCCTGACCAGCTCAGGCGCACGCATGATCGGATCCTGAGGGCGGCCGAGGTCACCCGAAAACAGCACGGTCTGCCCTTCGGCGCTGATCTGGACCGTGGCTGCCCCCAGAATATGTCCGGCGGTACGCAACAGTAACTCCATGCCCTCGGCGATCATGGTCACCTGATGTAACGCCACGGGCCGAAACAGTGCCAGGGCACGTTTGGCATCCTGCTCGGTATAGAGCGGTTGCGCCGGCGCATGCTTGGAGTAACCGTGGCGATTGGCATGTTCGGCCTGCTCTTCCTGCAGCCGTGCACTGTCGAGCAGGAGGATTTCCGCCAAGGCGCACGTCGCCGGCGTGGCGTAGATCGGCCCGCGGTAGCCTTCCCGAACCAGCACCGGTAGATAACCACTGTGGTCAAGGTGGGCGTGGGTCAGCACCACCGCATCAAGCGCCCGCAGCGCCGGGGGCAGTGGCTGCCAGTTGCGCAGGCGCAGTTGCTTGAAACCCTGGAAGAGTCCGCAGTCGACCAATACCCGCGTGCTGTCACGGGTCAACAGGAATTTGCTGCCGGTCACGGTGCCGGTGCCACCAAGAAATGTCAGTTGCATGGCCAAGGCTCCCAACTTTCGGCTATTTGGGGATGAACGGCGAGCACGCTGCACGGTGGGCGGCTGACGATACGCTCGGTGGTGTCTCCCAACAGTTTGTCCAGGCCTTTGGGCTGCACCACGCCCATCACCACCGCGTCGATGTCCAGGGCTGCGACCTGTTCACGGATCACCTGTACCGGGCCGCCTTCCATGAAATGTCGGCGGTCAGGCGCGACGCCTTCGGCATCGGCCAGCGCTTCGAAAGGTTCCTGCAGTGCCTCGCGCATCTCGTCGATCCACGCCTGCGTGACATTCATGTCCGAGGCAAATACCCCTGCCAGGTTGTAGGCCGATAGCAGATGCAGGTGCGCGTCGCACTGCAACGCCAGCGCCTGGGCAGCACGAACCAGACCACGATTGAAGCACGCCTGAACGGCAGGCGTCTCACTGAACGCCGTATCCACTGCGACCAGCACACGCCGCGGCAATGAGATGGCCCCCGCCGGCACGAAATGGCTGACGCCTTTGAAACCTCGCATCAGCGCACAATCCAGTGGGGTGCCGAACACGCGCACCAGGGCCGACGCGGCTTCGCTGTCCTTGATGACCATATCGGGCTGCAGTTCACTGATGTAATCGATCGCCTGGCTGCGGATATCCTCCGCATTCAGGCTGTCGACCGTCAGCGTTATACCGCTGCCGCGATGCCGCTCGACCAATCCCGTCAACTGAGCGCGATAGTGTTCGTACTGGCGCTTGATATCGGCCTCGTTCAGCCGCTCTTCGCGCAGAAGGTGCTCCTCGCTTGGCTCGAACAAGCCCAGTACATGCACGCTGGCGCCGCTGACATGCGCCAAGGCAAGGGCTCTGCGCAAAGCGGCGGAATGCGGTTCTACCTCGGTCAGCAGCACCAGCAATTGTCGATATTGCCCCATGGTGAACCTCCGCGCTTTCGTGAGTGGGTGTGATGCTGACGATATTCCGCGCACAGGACCGCTGCTGCTTGATGCAGATCAGAAAACCGCTACCCAGGCTGAACTTGATGATTGTCAGAACCGAAACGGCCCGCCACGTTAAAACGGCTGCACCAGGTACTGATCAAGCAACGGGAGGCGTCATGAACGGGCAGCAAACAGCACAGCCACAGACCTGCGAACACTGGGTCGAAAACCTCGAGGACGGTTCGGCGGTGCTGATCCGCCCACTGCGCGAAGAAGACCGCGAACGGGACAAGCGTTTTCTGAGCACCATCGCTTATGAATCACGGCGTTTTCGTTTCATTGCCGGGCTCAGCGGCGGCTTGCCTAGCTTGGACACGCAAGACATGCCCGTGGACTATCACCAACGCATGGCCTATGTCGCCTTGGTTCATGTGGACGGTCAATTGCAACAAATCGGCGTCAGCCGCTATGCAGGCATACCTGGCAGTCAGCGGTGCGAATGTGCAGTGGCGGTCAGCGAAGACTGGCAGCGCAAGGGGTTGGGCAAGCGCCTGATGCAACACCTGATTGAAGCCGCACGACGCAATGGCTTTCAGTGCATGGTCTCCAGGGATCTGGCCAGCAACTATGCCATGCACCGGCTGGTCAAGGCACTGGGCTTCACCTCACGCTACCCTGGCGGCGATGTGAGCGAGATCCTGCACGAACTTGACCTGCGGCCTTGAAAAAACAAGGCCCTTGCGGGCCTTGTGCTTCAGCCTTTGGAGCGCTCTGGAGAAATCACCAGCACACTGCTGGACAACCGATGCAAAACGCGCTCGGCAGTACTGCCGATGAACCAGCCGATGCCATGGTGGTGATAGCTGCCCATGACCAGCACGTCGATATCATTGTTATCCATGAACATGGCCAGCGCCTTTGCCGGGTCGCCGATACGCATATGGCGGTGTTCGACGGCGATCCCGTTGCGTTCGGCAAGCTCTTGGAAGGCAGCGCTCTGAACGTCATGCAAGGTCTGGGCACGGTTCGAATCGAACAGGAACGAATGTTCCCGGCTGCCGCCGGCGTCCAGGTACATGGAACCCAGGTCGTAGGTGTACAGCAATTCGATCTGGGCATTGCACTGCAAGGTCAGCTTCAGCGCTTCGCTGATGATCTGGTCGTTGAAACCTTCAAACTGATCCTCAGGCCTGGACAGGTCCACCGCCGCCAGAATCCTGCGTGGCAACGCATGGCTCGCCTTGTGTACCAAGTGCAAGGGTATTCGCGTTTCGCGCAGCAGCTGGATATCCAGCGAGGTGAACATTGCGCGCATCCACCAAGGCTCATGCTCGAGCTCTTTGATCAGCATGGCAAACGGTTGCTCACGCAAGTGAATCAGGATCTCATTCAAGGGCTGCTGCACCCACACCACCTCGGTTGTGACGGTGACACCATTGCGCCGCATCGGCAACGCCTGGGTTTCCAGCCATGCCCGGTGCTGCTGCACGTAACCCTCGCGCATGACTGCGAGCGCTTGATCATTCACCAAGCCCGCCGTGGCAAGCCCTTCCACGTAGTCGAAAGCGACGATGTGCAGCGCCATCCCTTTGGCCTTGGCCAGCGCAGCGGCCCGGTCATAGGCCGGGGTTCGGCGCATCAGGGGAGAGGCGATCAGCAGCAGTCTTTGCGGAGTTTCCATGGCACACCTCTGAGGTTGCAATACGTAGGTAAAGCATCTGCCACCTACGTGTTGCGAACTTGATGTTTATCAACTGGAGACACCTACCGACCAGTGGCATTGCCCATGGCGCAAGAACTTGACGCGGATCAATACCTCGGGACTTCGCCGGCGCACCCTGTACCCAGATCACAGCCACTTCAGGCCCCGCAGGCGTGCCATGGCGACACCGCCCTGAGTTTCACCTGCACTGCCGGCAGGGACGCCTTCATTCTGCATTGTCTACCGATACATGCTTTGGAGGCCCTGATGAACGTTTACGTGGAGAAGAACACAGAGCAGGGACGCTGTTGGGTACACATGGATGACTGGCGGGTGGCTTTCAGTACGGCTGCCGAAGCCGAGCGGTTTGTCGAACGGCTTACAAGCCGCCTCAATGCCCCCCACTCGCGTGACATGCTTGCTGATTGGTCGCCCCATGCCGGGGTGACCGTGGGGCTCGGTGCGCGTCATGGCGCAGGGGCCCAAAGCGGCCTCCAAAATGCGAAGGAGGCCTGAAAATGCCTGGCCAGCTGAAGGTCACCCTGCTTGACTCACCCAACGCATTGTCCAAGGCAAACCCTATTCACCTGAAACCGCTGGTGAACCACTGCATGGATTGCCGGGTCAGCGGCCTGTGCCTCCCCACGGGTCTGCCGGTTGACGACAACAGCTGCCTGGGCGCGTTGATAGGCCCACGCATGCGCATTCGCAAGGGTGCCGCGCTGTTCAATGCCAACGATCCGCTGACCATGCTCTATGCCGTACGTTGCGGCAGTTTCAAGACCAGCCTGAACACCGCCGAGGGGCAAGGCGTGGTGATCAACTTCTGGATGCCGGGCGATGTACTCGGCCTCGATGCCATTGCCACAGAGCACCATGTCTGTGACGCCATTGCCCTGGAAGACAGCGAAGTCTGCCCCGTCCCCTATCGTCGCTTGCAAACCCTGGCGCGTGAGTTTCCGGAGCTGCAGCAGAGCCTTAATCGCTTGATGAGCCGGGAGATCGTGCGTGAGCACGGGCGCGTGCTGATGCTGTGCAACCTGACAGCAGAACAGCGGCTGGCCAGCTTCCTGGTGGGGCTCTCCAGGCGTTTCGTCAGCCGCGGTTACTCTGCCCATGGCTTCATGTTGCGCATGTCTCGTGAAGACATGGCTTCGTACCTGGGGTTACGCCTGGAAACCGTGTGCCGATCCGTCGCCCGTCTGCGTGCGCTGGGTATCGTCGACCTGCATGGCAGGTTGGTAGAAATTCTCGATATGCCTGCGCTCATGGCACTGGAACAAGGTGGCGGGGAATGTGAGGTCAAGGTCCCGCTAAAGGCACCATGCTCGACGCCTTGAATGTTGGCCACGGCGCTGTGGCGCTGGGTATCGGCATGCTGGTGGGGCTGGAGCGCGAGCGTAAGAAGGGGCGTAACGAAGACCACGCGGCCGCCGGGCTCAGGACCTTCGCCATCACTGCATTGCTGGGCTACGTCAGCATGTTGCTGGCAGGTGCGGTGCTGGTCGCGGTGGCGAGTCTGGGCCTAGTGCTGATGCTCTGCATGCACTACCGCAGACATGCCGATAAAGACCCTGAAGTGACCAGTGAAATTGCCCTGCTGCTGGTGCTGACACTCGGAGCGCTTAGCCTTCATGAGCCTGAGCTCGCCGCAGCGGTGGGCGTGGTGCTCACCGTGCTGTTGGCGCTGCGACGCGAACTGCATCATTTCGTGCTGCAACAATTGAGCGAGGAAGAGCTGCGCGATGGCCTGATGTTGTCCACGGTGGCCTTGGTGGTACTGCCGCTGACACCGGACCAGTTTCTAGGTCCCTACAACATACTCAACCCGCGCACGATTTGTAACCTGGTGGTCTTGCTGATGGCCGTGGGTGCTTTAGGACACATCGTCATGCGCCTGATGGGACCTCGCTATGGCCTGCCCTTGAGCGCGATCGCATCGGGCTTTGCCTCAAGTTCTGCCACCATTGCCCTGCTTGCACACCGCGTCAGACAGCAAGGCGCTGCCGCCAGGCCATTTGCCGGCGCTGCCGTATTGTCCAATCTCGCCAGCATCACCCAATTTGCACTGGTGCTGAGCATCGTCGACCGTCGCTTGCTCGACCCTTTCTGGTCATCAATCGCGCTGGGGGCACTGGTCACACTCGTGTATGGCGTGCTTCTGCTAGCCCCTTGGCGTGCTGCTCATGGAGGATCCGCCACACATCCGGGCGATGGCGCGTTCAGTCTCTGGACAGCACTGGCGATCACCGCTGCGATAACCGGCATCGCCTTGTTCTCGGCATTTCTGCTTCAGCTTCTGGGCTCCAATGGCGTCAAACTCGCGGCTTTCGTCGGCGGCCTGGCCGATGCTCATGCGGCCACGGCCTCGATCGCCTCGTTGGTCGCTGCCGGACGAATCAGTGCGAATGAAATCGTCATACCGGGCTTGCTCGCATTGACGGGGAACACATTAAGCAAATGTGTTCTGGCCTTGAGCAACGGAGGTTTCAGCTTTTCGCGATACCTCATTCCAGGGCAACTGCTCATCCTGGGGGCAATGTGGTTGGGGTTGCTCCTATAGGGACACAAGAACTGCCTGCTGGTAGTAGGTGACTTACCCTCAAGCCAACCCGCCAAAACGTTTGTAGAAACTCTCGCTCACATCCGGCAATGGGCCATCTGCTGTTTCCAGTGCTGCATTCAACCATTCTTCGGCTTTGGCAAACACCAGTCGGTAGAGGTTACGGCACAACTGCCGCGCAGCCCTTCCCTCCCAGTCCCCTGGCAGCAGTTCGTCAGGCAGTTGCGGGTCGCGCAGCAGCAGGCGGCGGTACTCGTGAATCAGCAGCGTGCGTGCCAGGAAGCAATCTTGAGCATCCAGCAACGGCTGCTCTTTCAAACCTTGCCACAGCGGCCTGAACAGCTGGATAAACTCACTGTATTGCTGCCCCAGTTCGTCGATACGCCAGCTTTCCCGCACCTGGGCGCGCATCGCCTTGGACGCGAGCACCTCCTGGGTGTGGGTGTCGAAGACGATACTGTCGTCGCCGGCCTCAAGGTCACGCAACGTGGCCACCAGGTCGGCACGGTCTGCCCGTGGGCAACCTAGCAGGTTCGGCGCCATGACACCAAACCCCTGCCACTCCAGCTCTTCACGCACGGCCTTGCGTTTACCCGCCTCGAGTTGCGACAGCAACACCAGCGTCCAGGCCCCGTCCCAGGCTGGCTGGCTTGGGCTATAGACGCGCTTGAAAGCTTTTTCGAAACGCCGACGGCCAGTGCCTGTCAGGCTGTAATAACTGCGTCGACCCACCTTTTCTGCAGTGAGCCAACCTTCTTTGGTCAGGCGAAAGATCGACGTGCGAATCAGCCGTTCATTGATGCCGATCGGTTCCAGCAGGTTGATCAGGCTACCGAGCCAGACTGTACCGCCGTGCGGCTCGATGGCATCGCCGTACAACGTGATGATCAGGGAACTGGCGCGGATCGGCGTCTGTTCCTGAAAGCGGGTGATCAAGTGGTTCAGTGGGGCAAGAGTGCTCATGGGCGAACTGTGCGCGGATAAAGCACCGACTATACCTGTGCGGTGGGCCGCCTGGCCATTGCGTGTCGCTGCCAGGCTCATGCGCTCGCCTGGCCCTTGGGCCTGACCCCGGTGTCTTCCATGCGCGGGCGTCCCGGCTCTGCCTCGGCCAGCGGCGGGCATTCGACCATGCTGTTCATGCAGCGCTGCGCCAGGTGCTGGTACTCCGCCGTCCCGCGCTGTTTCCAGGCCAGCTCCTGATCGGTCAGTGGGCGTTTGACCTGGGCTGGCGACCCCATCACCAGGCTCTGCGCCGCGCATTCGAAGCCTGCCTTGACGAAGGCAGTGGCCGCGACAATGCAACGTGGTGCTACATGGGCGCCATCCATCACCACGGCGTTCACGCCGACCAACGCGTCTTCGCCCACTCGGCAGCCGTGCAGCACGGCGCCATGGCCGATGTGCCCGTTACGCTCTACTACGGTGTCGCCCCCCGGGAAACCGTGCATCACGCAGGTGTCCTGCAAGTTGGCGCCCTCCTCCAGCACGATGCGGCCGAAATCGCCCCTGAGCGATGCCAGTGGGCCGATGTAGCAGCGGGGTCCAACGATGACGTCGCCGATCAGGACTGCACTGGGGTGCACGTAGGCTGTCGGGTGAACCACGGGCGTCAGGCCGTCCAGTCGATAGCAAGGCATGGCATCACTCCTGAAATGATTTGAAATTTCTTTCGATCTTGTATCAGAAGCTGTTTGGTCGTCAATCGTGTATCACTTGTGTTGATTTGATTCTGCCAGGCAAAAACCAGCGTTAAATACCAGAAAATAACCAGATGAACCGATTCTTCTGCAGGCATTGCTCTGCGGCTTTGGCCGCTGGAAAATAAAAAAGAGATACGCGAATACATTTTTAAACTTGCTTTGATGTATCACATAGAGCATATACTGACCTCACCTGGTCGTGATCCCGCATTACGCCCCTGCAAACAATTCCAAAAAAATGCCGGCCACGCGATGTGCCGTGCGTGCAGCCAGAGGAACCCGACATGCCGCGATATATCGATGTGCAGGCGCCCGAACACGGCGTTCAGCTCATTACCCTGCAACGGCCCGAGGCCTTGAATGCCCTGTGCACCGAGCTACTGGCAGAACTGGCTGCTGCGCTGCAGGCTGCCGGGGACGACGAGCATGTCCGGGCCACAGTGATTACCGGCAGTGCCAAAGCATTCGCCGCAGGCGCCGACATCCGCGAGATGGCTGATCGCGACCTGGTCGGCATCCTCAATGACCCGCGCGTAGCGCATTGGCAAAGCATCACCGCATTCGCCAAACCGCTGATTGCCGCAGTCAACGGCTATGCCCTGGGTGGCGGCTGTGAACTGGCAATGTGCGCCGACATCGTCATCGCCGGTACCGACGCCCGTTTCGGCCAGCCGGAAATCAACCTTGGCATCATCCCCGGTGCTGGCGGCACCCAGCGCCTGTTGCGTGCCGTCGGTAAGCCGTTGGCCATGCAGATGGTACTGACGGGGGAAGCCATCACTGCCCACCGCGCCCAGCAGGCCGGCCTGGTCAGCGAAATCACCCAGCCCGAACTCACCGTAGAACGCGCCATGCAGGTTGCCCGCAGCATCGCCGCCAAAGCGCCGCTGGCCGTGCGCCTGGCCAAGGAGGCGTTACTGAAGGCCGGTGATACCGACCTGGCCAGCGGCCTGCGCTTCGAGCGCCATGCCTTCACCCTGCTGGCGGGCACCGCCGACCGCGATGAAGGCATCCGCGCCTTCCAGGAAAAGCGCCAAGCCCATTTCCAGGGGCGCTGATCATCATTCTCTCGACTGACGGAGCGAGCCTGTCATGACTTTCCAGCACATCCTGTTTTCCATCGAGGACGGCGTTGCCTTCCTTTCATTGAACCGCCCCGAGCAGCTGAACAGCTTCAATACGGCCATGCATCTGGAGGTGCGCGAAGCGCTCAAGCAAGTGCGCCAAAGCAGTGACGCGCGGGTGCTGCTGCTGACGGCTGAAGGCCGCGGCTTCTGCGCCGGGCAGGACCTGTCCGACCGCAACGTTGCCCCAGGCGCCGAAATGCCGGACCTGGGCCAATCGATCGACAAGTTCTACAACCCGCTGGTACGCACCCTGCGCGACCTGCCTTTGCCGGTGATCTGTGCGGTCAACGGCGTGGCGGCCGGTGCCGGTGCCAACATTCCCTTGGCCTGCGACCTGGTGCTGGCCGCCCGCTCGGCCAGTTTCATCCAGGCCTTCTGCAAGATCGGCCTGGTGCCGGACTCCGGCGGTACCTGGCTGCTGCCGCGCTTGGTCGGTATGGCCCGGGCCAAGGCGCTGGCCATGCTGGGCGAGCGCCTTGGCGCCGAACAGGCCGAGCAATGGGGGTTGATCCACCGCGTGGTGGATGATGCCGCGCTGCGTGACGAAGCCCTCACCCTCGCCCGCCAGCTCGCCGCCCAGCCCACCTACGGCCTGGCACTGATCAAGCGCAGCCTCAATGCCAGTTTCGACAACGGTTTTGAGGCGCAGCTGGAGCTGGAGCGAGACCTGCAGCGCCTGGCCGGGCGCAGCGAGGACTACCGCGAAGGCGTGAGCGCCTTCATGAACAAACGCACGCCAGCCTTCAAGGGGCGCTGAACATGGGCGCACTCGCAAGCAATGTGCAGGTGGCGGTGATCGGTGCCGGCGCCATGGGCGCCGGTATCGCCCAGGTCGCGGCCCAGGCCGGCCACCCCGTCAAGCTCTACGACAACCGCCCGGGTGCTGCCGCCCAGGCGGTGACGGGTATCGATCGCCAACTGGCCCGGCTGGTGGACAAAGGAACGTTGCCGGCCGCTGAACGCGAAGCGATCAATGCCCGCCTGTGCCCGGTCGATACACTCGAAGCCTTGGCAGATGCCGGCCTGGTCATTGAAGCCATCGTCGAAAACCTGCAGGTGAAGCAGGCGTTGTTCGGCCAGCTCGAAACCCTGTGCGCAGCCGACTGTATCCTTGCCAGCAACACTTCGTCACTGTCCATCACCAGCCTCGCCGCTGGCCTTGAACGCCCGCAGCACCTGGTCGGTATGCACTTTTTCAACCCGGCACCGCTGATGGCGCTTGTCGAGGTGGTGTCGGGCCTGGCAACCGACCCGGCAGTGGCCGCACGCATCTACGCCACTGCCCAGGCCTGGGGCAAGCAGCCGGTCCATGCGCGCTCTACACCGGGTTTCATCGTCAACCGTGTAGCGCGGCCGTTCTATGCCGAAAGCCTGCGCCTGATGCAGGAAGGTGCCGCCGATTGCGCCAGCCTGGATGCGCTGATGCGTGACGCTGGCGGCTTTCGCATGGGGGCGTTCGAACTGACCGACCTGATTGGCCATGACGTCAATTACGCTGTCACGTGTTCAGTATTCGATGCTTTCTATGGCGATTTCCGCTTCCAGCCTTCGCTGGTGCAGAAGGAACTGGTGGACGCCGGTCGCCTGGGGCGCAAGACCGGCCAAGGCTTCTATCGCTATGCCGAAGGCGTCGAGCGTCCGCAGCCGGCCGAACTGCACAGCCCCGCCTGCGCAGAGGCCTGCGTTGTCGAGGGCAACCTGGGGGTGATGCAGCCGCTGGTCGAGCGCCTTCGCCAAAGCGGCATTGCCGTGACCCAGCGCACCGGTAGTGGCTTGATTCAGGTGGGCGATGCCACCCTGGCCCTGTCCGATGGCCGCCTGGCCAGCCAGCGCGCCCGCGAAGACGGCCTGCGCAACCTTGTGCTGCTCGACCTGGCGCTGGACTACAGCAGCGCCACCCGCCTTGCCATCAGTTGGTCCGCCGATACCACTGACAGCGCCCGCGACCACGCCGTAGCCTTGCTGCAGCGTGCCGGCCTGAAAGTGACCGGTGTCGCCGACCTGCCCGGCCTGGTGGTACTGCGCACCGTGGCAATGCTCGCCAACGAGGCCGCCGATGCGGTGCTTCAGGGCGTCGGCAGCGCCGCCGACATCGACCTGGCCATGCGCGCCGGCGTCAATTACCCCTGCGGCCCGCTGGCCTGGGCGGCGAACATCGGTATTGCCCATACCCTGCGCGTGCTCGACAACCTGCAGCGCAGCTACGGCGAGAGCCGCTACCGCCCTTCCCTGTTGTTGCGCCGCTGTGAAGCCAAAGGAGGCACCCTGCATGACTGAAGTGGAACTGGCACAAGCCTGTGCCGACGCCATGTACGCCCGCGACCCGGCCACTCAGGGCCTGGGCATCAGCCTGCTGGATGCCGGCCCAGGCCGGGCCAGCCTGCGCATGGCGGTACGTGCCGACATGATCCAGGGGCATGGCACCTGCCATGGCGGTTTCCTGTTCGCGTTGGCCGATTCGGCGTTCGCCTTCGCCTGCAATAGCTACGACCAGGCCACGGTGGCGCTGGGCTGCACCATCGACTACCTGGCCCCGGCGCTGCGCGATGACGTGCTCACCGCCCACGCCAGCGAAGTCAGCCGCAAAGGCCGCACCGGCCTGTACGACGTGCGCATCGACAACCAGCGCGGTGAGCTGGTGGCGATATTCCATGGCAAATCCTACAAAGTGCGCGGCACCGTGCTGGCGCAGGAGACGCAAGATGAATGAACCGACCCACGCCGATGCCTTGATCATCGACGCCGTGCGCACCCCCATTGGCCGCTATGCCGGGGCCCTGAGCAGCGTGCGCGCCGACGACCTGGCGGCCATCCCGCTCAAAGCCTTGATCCAGCGCCACCCTGAACTGGACTGGAAAGCCATTGATGACGTTATCTTCGGCTGTGCCAACCAGGCCGGCGAAGACAACCGCAACGTGGCCCACATGGCGAGCCTGCTGGCCGGGCTGCCAGTCGAAGTACCAGGGACCACGATCAACCGCCTGTGCGGTTCCGGTCTGGATGCCATCGGCAATGCGGCACGTGCCCTGCGCTGCGGTGAAGCGGGGCTCATGCTGGCCGGTGGCGTGGAGTCCATGTCGCGTGCGCCGTTTGTAATGGGTAAGTCGGAGCAGGCATTCGGGCGTGCGGCCGAGCTGTTCGACACCACCATCGGCTGGCGTTTCGTCAACCCGCTGATGAAGGCCGCCTACGGCATCGATTCGATGCCGGAAACAGCTGAAAACGTGGCCGAACAGTTCGGCATCTCGCGCGCCGACCAGGATGCCTTTGCCCTGCGCAGCCAGCACAAAGCCGCAGCAGCTCAGGCCCGCGGCCGCCTGGCGCGGGAAATCGTGCCGGTCGAAATCCCGCAACGCAAAGGCCCAGCCAAAGTGGTCGAGCATGACGAGCACCCGCGTGGCGACACGACCCTGGAGCAGCTGGCTCGGCTCGGGACGCCGTTTCGTGAAGGCGGCAGCGTAACGGCGGGTAATGCCTCCGGCGTGAATGACGGCGCTTGCGCCCTGCTGCTGGCCAGCAGCGCCGCGGCCCGCCGCCATGGGCTGAAGGCCCGCGGCCGCATCGTCGGCATGGCGGTGGCCGGGGTTGAGCCCAGGCTGATGGGCATCGGTCCGGTGCCTGCGACCCGCAAGGTGCTGGCGCTCACCGGCCTGGCACTGGCTGACCTGGATGTCATCGAACTCAATGAGGCCTTTGCCGCCCAAGGGCTGGCCGTGTTGCGCGAGCTGGGCCTGGCCGACGACGACCCACGCGTCAACCGCAACGGCGGCGCCATCGCCCTGGGCCATCCACTGGGCATGAGCGGTGCTCGATTGGTGACCACTGCCTTGCACGAGCTTGAAGAAACGGCCGGCCGCTACGCCCTGTGCACCATGTGCATCGGTGTAGGTCAAGGCATCGCCATGATCATCGAGCGCCTCTGAGCGGTTCGGGCCCTGCGCTTGTTACCGAACTGAACGCAGCCGTATATGCTGCCTCCATGACACTCACCGCGTGGCCTGCAACCGCTGGCGCGCGGCGTACAAGAACAATTCGAGTGAAGCCATGAACATGTACCATGATGCCGATCGTGCCCTGCTGGACCCGATGGAAACCGCCAGCGTCGACGCCCTGCGCCAGCACCAGCTGGAGCGTCTGCGTTGGAGCCTGAAGCACGCCTACGACAATGTGCCGCTGTACCGCCAGCGCTTTGCCGAGTGCGGCGCCCACCCCGATGACCTCAAGTGCCTGGAAGACCTGGCGAAGTTCCCCTTCACCGGCAAGAACGACCTGCGCGACAACTACCCCTACGGCATGTTCGCCGTGCCCCAGGAAGAAGTGGTGCGCCTGCATGCCTCCAGTGGCACCACCGGCAAGCCGACGGTGGTCGGCTACACCCAGAACGATATCGACACCTGGGCCAATGTGGTTGCCCGTTCGATTCGTGCGGCCGGCGGGCGCAAAGGTGACAAGGTGCATGTGTCCTACGGCTACGGGCTTTTCACTGGCGGGCTCGGCGCGCATTACGGCGCCGAGCGCCTGGGCTGCACCGTGATCCCCATGTCCGGTGGCCAGACCGAAAAGCAGGTGCAGCTGATTCGCGACTTCCAGCCCGATATCATCATGGTCACCCCGTCCTACATGCTCAACCTGGCTGATGAAATCGAGCGCCAGGGCATCGACCCGCACGACCTCAAGCTGCGCCTGGGCATTTTTGGTGCCGAGCCGTGGACCGACGAGCTGCGCCGTTCAATTGAGCAGCGTCTGGGCATCAATGCCCTCGATATCTATGGCCTGTCGGAGATCATGGGCCCCGGCGTGGCGATGGAGTGCATCGAGACCAAAGACGGCCCGACCATCTGGGAAGACCACTTCTATCCCGAAATCATCGACCCTGCTACCGGCGAGGTACTGCCGGATGGCCAACTGGGCGAGCTGGTATTCACCTCGCTGAGCAAAGAGGCATTGCCGATGGTGCGCTACCGCACCCGTGACCTCACCCGGCTGCTGCCCGGCACCGCTCGGCCAATGCGGCGGATCGGCAAGATCACCGGCCGCAGTGACGACATGCTGATCATTCGCGGGGTCAATGTGTTCCCGACCCAGATCGAGGAACAGGTCCTAAAAATAAAACAGCTTTCAGAGGTGTATGAGATCCATCTGTATCGCAATGGAAACCTGGACAGTGTCCAAGTGCATGTGGAACTGCGCGCAGAGTGCCAGCACCTTGACGAAGGCCAGCGCAAGCTGGTCGTCGGGGAGTTGACCAAACAGATCAAGACTTACATCGGCATCAGCACCCAGGTGCACCTACAACCCTGCGGCACGCTCAAGCGCTCCGAGGGCAAGGCGTGCCATGTGTTCGACAAACGGTTGGCCAGCTGACCCAATCGGCTGCCATTTCGGCCCCGGCATTGCCCGGGGCCTTTTTTTTGCCTGCGTTCCCTCGGGCACGCGATGCAGGCGCAGCCTTGTGCCGAGAGTGGGCTGCAACAGCCCCTTGGCCGGCAATGTGATACACAAATATCACTTGATACACATAAATGTGTTTGACGTTATGTTTTGTATCGCTTACAAATGACTCATGCCTTAGCAGGAGTCGCAGCACATGTACGCACAGCTAGTGGAAACCGGAGTCAAGCGCGTCAAGACGCTGGAAGAAATGTCCCCCGAGGAACGCAACTTCCAGGAAAAGATCGACGCCGAAATCAAGATCGAAGCCAAGAACTGGATGCCCGAGGCCTACCGCCAGACCCTCATCCGGCAGATCTCCCAGCACGCCCACTCTGAAATCGTCGGCATGCTGCCCGAAGGCAACTGGGTTACCCGTGCCCCAAGCCTCAAGCGCAAACTGCAGCTGATGGCCAAGATTCAGGACGAAGCCGGTCACGGCCTGTACCTGTACAGCGCCATGGAAACCCTGGGGGCTGACCGCGACGAAGAGATCGACAAACTGCACAGCGGCAAGGCCAAGTACTCGAGCATCTTCAACTACCCCACCCTCAGCTGGGCCGACATGGGCGCTGTGGGCTGGCTGGTGGATGGCGCCGCCATCGTCAATCAGGTGGTGCTGCAGCGCACCTCTTACGGCCCCTACTCCCGCGCGATGATCCGTATCTGCAAGGAAGAGAGCTTCCACCAGCGCCAGGGCTACGAAATGCTCCTGACCATGATGCGCCAGGGCACCCAAGCCCAGCGCGACATGGTTCAGGATGCCATCAACCGCCTGTGGTGGCCGGCGCTGATGATGTTCGGCCCGAGCGATGAACACTCGCCCAACAGCGCCCAGTCGATGGCCTGGAAGATCAAGCGCCAGACCAACGACGAACTGCGCCAGCGCTTCATCGACCAGACCGTTCCGCAGTTGGAGCTGCTTGGCTGCACTGCGCCTGACCCTGAGCTGAAGTGGAACGCCGAGCGCGGCCACTACGACTTTGGCGAAATCCAGTGGGACGAGTTCTACGAAGTGATCAAGGGCAATGGCCCGTGCAACCTGGAACGTGTCGCCACCCGGCGCAAGGCCATCGAGGATGGCGCCTGGGTACGCGAGGCCGCCGTGGCCTATGCGCGCAAGCAACAGAACAAGAACGCCGCCTGAGCGGCGATTGATGCGGAGATCGAAAATGTCTGTCTGGACCCTCTACGAAGTGTTCGTGCGCAGCAAGCACGGCCTTAACCACAAGCATGTCGGCAGCGTGCACGCCGCCGATGCCGCCATGGCCATCGAGAACGCCCGCGAGCTCTACACCCGCCGTAGCGAAGGTGTGAGCCTGTGGGTGGTGCCTTCGGCGCTGATCACCGCCTCCTCCCCCGACGAGAAAGACCCGCTGTTCGCCCCCTCGGACGACAAGGTCTATCGCCATGCCAGCTTCTACGAGCTGCCCGACGAAGTCGGACACATGTGAGGTGGGCCATGCATAAAGAAGCCCTTATCCCCTATCTGCTGTTGCTCGGCGACAGCGCCCTGGTCCAGGGCCAGCGCCTCTGTGAATGGTGTGGCCGCGCCCCGGCCATCGAGGAAGAGCTGGCCCTGATGAACGTCGGTCTCGATCTGGTCGGTCAGGCCCGCAACTGGCTGGAGTATGCCGCCGAGCTGCTCGACGATGGCCGAGATGCCGATGCCCTGGCGTTCCGCCGTGACGAGCGCGCCTACCGCAACCTGCTGCTGGTCGAGCAACCCAACGGTGATTTTGCCGTGACCATGACCAAGCAGTTCCTTTACGACGCGTGGCACTTCGCCGTGCTGCAGGAGCTGGTCGAGTCCAGCGACTCGCGAATCGCCGGTATTGCCGCCAAGGCCCTGAAGGAAGTCACCTACCACCTGCGCCGGTCCAGCGAATGGGTACAACGCCTGGGCGGTGGTACCGATGCCAGCCGCCAGCGCATGCTTGCCGCTATCCCGGTGCTGTGGCGCTTCACCGTTGAACTCACCGCTGGCAGCGACAACGAAGTCCGTCTGGCCGAATGCGGTATCGGCGCCGATCCCGCTACCGTCGGCGCCACCTGGCTGAAGCAGGTCACCGCGACGTTTGCTTCGGTCGAACTGCCGCTGCCCAAGGCCGCCAGCCACTTCTACCTGGATGGCCGCAAAGGCCTGCACACCGAGCATCTGGGCCTGCTGCTGGCCGAAATGCAGTTCCTGCCAAGGGCCTACCCCGATGCAACCTGGTGAACTGATTGCCGGCGACCGCGGCGCGCGGGCACAGCAAGGCGACGACCTGGCTCGTGCCTGGGCGGTATTGGGCCAGGTCATGGACCCTGAAGTGCCGGTGGTCAGCGTGGTCGACCTGGGGATCGTGCGCGATGTCGATTGGCGCGCCGGCCACCTGCACCTGGTGGTCACCCCGACCTACTCTGGCTGCCCGGCCACCGAAGTCATCGAAGGGGATATCCGCCAGGCGCTGGAACAGGCCGGTTTCACCGCGCCAGACCTGGAGCGCCGGCTGACCCCGGCCTGGAGCACCGACTGGATCAGCGAACTGGGCCGCGAGCGCCTGCGCGCTTATGGCATTGCGCCGCCGCAAGGCAGCGCCAGCAAGCGCAGCCTGCTCGGCGAAGCCCCCCAGGTGTGCTGCCCGCAATGCGGCAGCGCCCATACCGAATTGCTCAGCCAGTTCGGCTCCACGGCCTGCAAGGCGCTGTACCGCTGCCGCGAGTGCCTGGAGCCATTCGACTATTTCAAATGCATTTGAGCCGTGGAGACCACCATGAGCCAGTTTCACAGCCTGACCATCAAGCAAGTGCGCAATGAGACCCGTGATGCGGTATCGATTGCCTTCGATGTGCCCGAGCACCTGCAGGACCAGTTCCGCTTCACTCAGGGCCAGTACCTGGTCATGCGCACCCAGCTGGATAACGAAGAAGTCCGCCGCTCCTACTCCATCTGCAGCGCCGTACAGGACGGCGAACTGCGCGTGGCCGTCAAGCGCGTACCGGGCGGGCGCTTCTCGGCGTTTGCCAATGAGGTGCTCAAGGAAGGCCAGCAGCTGGAAGTGATGCCGCCATCGGGCAGCTTCTTCGTGCCGCTGGACCCGGCTCGCCAGGGCAACTATCTGGGTGTGGCCGCCGGCAGCGGCATCACCCCGATACTGTCGATCATCGCCACTACGCTGGCCAGCGAGCCGCACAGCCGTTTCACCTTGCTGTACGGCAACCGCTCCAGTTCGGGGGCGCTGTTCCGCGACAAGCTCGAAGACCTGAAAAACCGTTACCTCGACCGCTTGAACCTGATTTTCGTGTTCAGCCGCGAACAGCAGGATGTTGACCTGTACAACGGCCGCATCGACGCCGACAAATGCGGCCAGCTGTTTTCGCGCTGGCTGGACGTTGCCGGCCTGGACGCAGCATTCATCTGCGGCCCGCAGGCGATGACCGAGACCGTGCGTGACAGCCTGCAGGCCAACGGCATGGCCAAGGAACGCATCCACTTCGAGCTGTTCGCCGCCGCCGGCAGCGAGGCCCGCCGCGAAGCCCGTGAGGCGGCACGCCAGGTGGATTCGGCGCTTAGCCACATCACCGTGATCAGCGACGGCCGTGCCCTTGCTTTCGACCTGCCGCGCAACACCCAGAACGTGCTGGACGCCGGTAACGCCATTGGTGCCGAGCTGCCCTACTCGTGCAAGGCCGGTGTGTGCTCCACCTGCAAGTGCCGGGTGATCGAGGGCGAAGTGGAGATGGACAGCAACCATGCCCTCGAAGATTACGAAGTGGCGGCCGGGTATGTGCTGTCGTGCCAGACCTACCCGGTGAGCGACAGGGTGGTGCTTGACTTCGACCAGTTGTAGACCGAGTCGACTGCTTCGCGGGTAAACCCGCTCCTACAGGGCCTTGGGGCAGCATCCTTACCTGCGAAGAGGGCCTAAGCAACAACGCAATACCCCGCGTGACCTCAACACAACAATTACAAAACCAAGAGATCGCTTGCCATGACACCCGAACGCATAGAAAGCATCGCCAACCACCCCGACTTCCAGCACCTGGTGCGGCGCAAGCGCCGCCTCAACGGCAGCCTGACCCTGGCCATGCTGGTGGTCTACTACGGCTTCGTCCTGCTGGTTGCGTTTTCGCCCAGCACCCTCGGCCAGTCCCTCAGTGGCGGCGTGACCACGGTCGGAATGCTGGTGGGCGTGTTGATGGTGCTGCTGTCCTTTGCCCTGACCGGCATCTATGTGCACCGCGCCAACAACGTGCTCGACCCGCTCAACGACAAGGTCAAGCAGGAGTGCGCACAATGAACTGGACCGCCATTTCGATGTTCATGGTGTTTGTCTGCTTCACCCTGCTGGTCACCCGCTGGGCTGCCCTGCGCACCCGCTCGGCCAGTGACTTCTACACCGCCGGGGGCGGCTTGACCGGTATGCAGAACGGCCTGGCGATTGCTGGCGACATGATCAGTGCCGCTTCGTTCCTGGGCATTTCCGCGATGATGTTCATGAACGGCTACGACGGTCTGTTGTATGCCCTTGGTGTCCTGGCGGGCTGGCCGATCATCCTGTTCCTGATTGCCGAGCGCCTGCGCAACCTGGGCAAGTACACCTTTGCCGACGTGGTCAGCTACCGGCTGGCGCAAACCCCGGTGCGCTTGACCTCGGCTTTCGGCACCCTGGTGGTGGCGCTGATGTACCTGGTGGCGCAAATGGTCGGCGCCGGCAAGCTGATCGAGCTGCTGTTCGGCATCAGCTACCTGTACGCCGTGATGCTGGTCGGTGTGCTGATGGTTGCCTATGTCACCTTCGGTGGCATGCTCGCCACCACCTGGGTGCAGATCATCAAGGCGGTAATGCTGCTCTCTGGCACCAGTTTCATGGCCTTCATGGTGCTCAAGCACTTCGGCTTCAGCACCGAGGCCATGTTTGCCAGTGCCGTGGCCGTGCATGCCAAGGGCCAGGCGATCATGGCCCCAGGCGGCTTGTTGTCCAACCCGGTGGACGCCATTTCCCTCGGTTTGGGCATGATGTTCGGCACCGCTGGCCTGCCGCATATCCTGATGCGCTTTTTCACTGTCAGTGATGCCAAGGAAGCACGCAAGAGCGTGTTCTACGCCACCGGTTTCATTGGTTACTTCTACCTGCTGCTGATCGTTGTCGGCTTTGGCGCCATCGTCATGGTCGGCACTGAACCGTCCTACCGCGACGCCACTGGCGCCATCATCGGTGGCGGCAACATGGTCGCCGTGCACCTGGCCCAGGCCGTGGGTGGCAACCTGTTCCTGGGCTTCATCTCTGCCGTCGCCTTCGCCACCATTCTGGCTGTGGTCGCTGGCCTGGCGCTGTCCGGGGCATCGGCGGTGTCCCACGACCTGTATGCCTGCGTGATGCGCAAAGGCAAGGCGACCGAGCAAGAGGAAATGCGCGTGTCACGCATTGCCACGCTGGTCATCGGCCTGCTGGCGGTGATCCTGGGCCTGATGTTCGAGTCGCAGAACATTGCCTTTCTTTCCGGCCTGGTGCTGGCGGTGGCCGCTTCGGTCAACTTCCCGGTGCTGCTCCTTTCCATGTTCTGGAAAGGCCTGACCACCCGTGGCGCGGTGTGCGGCAGCATGGCCGGGCTGGTCTCGGCGGTGCTGTTGGTAGTGCTGGGCCCGGCGGTGTGGGTCAACGTGCTGCACAACGAAACGGCACTGTTCCCCTACAGCAACCCTGCGCTGTTCTCCATGAGCCTGGCCTTCCTCAGTGCCTGGGTGTTCTCGGTTACCGACACCTCCGAACGTGCCGTCGAAGAGCGTGGTCGCTACCTGGGCCAGTTCATCCGCTCCATGACCGGTATCGGTGCGGCTGGCGCCAGCAAACACTGACTTCAAGGACGAACAGACATGTCGGGTAAAACAACAACAATGAACCGCACACACTTCCTGTCAGCCGCCTGGCTGGCCACCTTCGCCCTGCCGATGCCCGCGCTGGCCGACTTCATCGGCGACAGCCATGCACGCCTGGAGCTGCGCAACCACTACATCAACCGTGATTTTCGCCAGAGCAACGCCCCGCAGGCCAAGGCCGAGGAATGGGGCCAAGGCTTTACCGCCAAGCTGGAATCGGGCTTTACCGAGGGCCCGGTCGGCTTTGGCGTGGACGCGCTGGGCCAGTTGGGCATCAAGCTCGATTCCAGCCGCGACCGTCGCAACACCGGCCTGCTGCCTTTTGGCCCGAACAGCCACGAACCGGTCGATGACTACAGCGAGCTAGGCCTGACCGGCAAGGTTCGCGTGTCCAAGAGCACCTTGCGGCTGGGCACCTTGCAGCCGATCCTGCCGGTGGTGGTGTACAACGACACCCGCCTGCTGGCCTCCACCTTCCAGGGTGGCCTGCTCACCAGTCAGGACCTCGATGGCCTCACCTTCAATGCCGGACGCCTGACCAAGGCCAACCTGCGTGATTCCTCTGGCCGCGACGACATCGGCTATGGCGCTGCCAGCAGTGACCACCTGGACTTTGGCGGTGGCAGCTACGCCATCACCCCGCAAACCACGGTCAGCTATTACTACGCCAAGCTCCAGGACATCTACCGTCAGCAGTTCGTCGGGCTGATCGACACCCGCCCACTGGCAGAAGGCGTGAGCCTGCGCAGTGACCTGCGCTACTTCGACAGCCGCAACGACGGTGCCGAGCGTGCCGGCAACATCGACAACCGTAACTTCAACGCCATGTTCACCCTGGGCGTGCGGGCGCACAAGTTCACCGCCACCTGGCAGCAGATGTCCGGTGACAGCGCCTTCCCGTTCGTCAACGGCGGCGACCCGTTCACCGTCAACCTGGTCACCTATAACACCTTCACCCGGGCCGGGCTGGACGCTTGGCAAGTGCGTTACGACTACGACTTCGTTGCCATGGGCATCCCCGGCCTGAGTTTCATGACCCGCTACACCGACGGTCGCCACGCGGAAACTGCCACCGTAACCAATGGCCGTGAGCGCGAGCGCGACACCGACATCACGTATGTCATCCAGAGTGGCCCGTTCAAGGACGTCAGCCTGCGCTGGCGCAATGTCACCTTCCGCTCCGGCAACGGCCTGACCAACGCCGTGGACGAAAACCGCCTGATCATCGGCTACACCCTGGCGCTGTGGTAACAGCACCCCTCACATTTTGAACAGCATGGAGAACAGCATGTCTGCCGCCCCTACTCTGCAAAGTTTCATCGCCGGCCGTTGGCTCGGCCAGCACGGCGCCCAGGCCCTGCGCAGCGCCCTCGACGGCCACGTCCTGGCCTACAGCCATGAAGAGCGCCCGGACTTCGCCGAAGCTGTGGACTACGCGCGTGCACGCGGTCTTGCCTCGCTGATGGGCATGGATTTCCAACAACGTGCCCAACGCCTCAAAGCCCTGGCCCTGTACCT
Organism: Pseudomonas sp. CIP-10; assembly: GCF_020911845.1. Classification (NCBI taxonomy): domain Bacteria; kingdom Pseudomonadati; phylum Pseudomonadota; class Gammaproteobacteria; order Pseudomonadales; family Pseudomonadaceae; genus Pseudomonas; species Pseudomonas sp. CIP-10. Next base: position 3,021,131 of record NZ_CP087160.1, read on the forward strand.
GGCCGAGCACAAGGAGCAGCTCTACGCCCTGTCGCACCACAGCGGCGCCACCCGGGCCGACAGCTGGATCGACATCGAAGGCGGCAACGCCACGCTGTTCTCCTATGCCGGCATCGGCAGCCGCGAGCTGCCGTCGGGTAACCTGGTGCACGAAGGGCCTGCCATACCGTTGGGCAAACAAGGCCATTTCGCCGGTAGTCACATCCTGGTGCCACGGGCAGGCGTTGCGGTGCACATCAACGCGTTCAACTTCCCTATCTGGGGCATGCTGGAAAAGTTTGCCCCGACGTTCCTGGCCGGTATGCCCTGCATCGTCAAGCCGGCGACCTCGACCAGCTATTTGACCGAGGCCGTGGTGCGCCTGATGAATGCCTCCGGCCTGCTGCCCGAAGGCAGCCTGCAGCTTGTTATCGGCAGCACCGGCGACCTGCTCGACCGCCTGCAGGGGCAGGACGTGGTGACCTTCACCGGGTCCGCCGATACCGCTGCCAAATTGCGCGTGACGCCCAACCTGATTCGCAACTCGGTGCCGTTCACTGCCGAGGCCGACTCGCTCAACTGCGCCATCCTCGGCCCGGACGTGACACCGGACAGCGAAGAGTTTGACCTGTACATCAAGGAAGTGGTGCGTGAAATGACCACTAAAGCCGGGCAGAAGTGCACCGCCATCCGCCGTGCGATCGTCCCGGCCAGGCACCTGGATGCCGTCGCCACCCGCCTGCGCGAGCGCTTGAGCAAGGTCGTGGTTGGCGACCCGTCCCTGGAAGGTGTGCGCATGGGGGCCCTGGCCTCCCATGACCAGCAGCGCGATGTCGGCGAGCGGGTGCGCAGCCTGCTGCAGAGTTGTGATCAGCTGTTCGGCGCCAGCGATGGCTTTGCCCCGCGTGGCGAAGGCGTGGCTGAAGGCGCGTTCTTTGCGCCAACCTTGTTGCAGGCCCGCGACCCACATGCCGAGGGCGGCGCCCACGATATCGAAGCGTTCGGCCCGGTCAGTACGCTGATGGCCTATGACGACCTCGACGAAGCCTTGGCACTGGCTGCCCGTGGCAAAGGCAGCCTGGTGGCGACCCTGGTCACCGCCGACCGCAGCGTGGCCGCCAAGGCTATCCCGGTGGCTGCTGCCTGGCATGGCCGTCTGCTGGTGCTCGATAGCCAGGCTGCCAAGGAGTCCACTGGGCACGGCTCGCCGCTGCCGCAGCTCAAGCACGGTGGCCCGGGCCGCGCCGGTGGTGGTGAAGAGCTGGGTGGCCTGCGTGCGGTCAAGTATTACCTGCAGCGCGCCGCCGTACAAGGCTCGCCGAGCATGCTCACGGCGGTCACCGGCGAGTACGTGCGCGGCGGCGAAGTCATCGAAACCGACGTGCACCCGTTCCGTCGCTACTTCGAGCAGCTGCGTATCGGCGAGTCGCTGCTCACCCATCGCCGCACCGTGACAGAAGCTGACCTGGTCAATTTCGGCTGCCTGTCAGGCGACCATTTCTATATGCACTTCGACGAAATCGCCGCCAAGGCGTCGCAGTTCGGTAAACGCATTGCCCACGGTTACTTCGTACTGTCGGCAGCGGCCGGGCTGTTCGTGTCGCCCGGCGCCGGACCGGTATTGGCCAACTATGGGCTGGACACCCTGCGCTTCATCAACCCGGTGGGCATTGGCGATACCATCCAGGCGCGCCTGACCTGCAAGCGCAAGATCGACCAAGGCAAGACCAGCCCGCTGGGGCAGCCGCAGGGGGTGGTGGCGTGGGATGTGGAGGTGACCAATCAGCTGGGTGAGTTGGTGGCCAGCTATGACATCCTGACCTTGGTGCTGAAAAAGCCAGAATGATGGGTTGAAGCTACTGGCCTCCTCTCGGGCAAGCCGCCTCTGACCGGCACTGCACAGCTCCCTTGTAGGAGCGGGTTCACCCGCGAAGAGGCCGGTAGCTGCTCAAGCCGTTTAAGGACAGTTCACGGTATCTACGTACCCTATAGGAGCGGGCATCTCCGCTCCTGCAGTTTCTTTACCGGTTGCACGCGAGCTATTAGACCATCGCCGCCGGATCGCCCACCGACTGGTTAGGCTTGCTCCCCGAAATCCGCCAGCTCACGGCGGTAATGCCGTAACGCTCGGCCATCGGCCGACTGACCTTCCTGATTTTCTCGCGACCGAACTTGGGAATGATGCCGATGCCCGCATCACAACTTGCCCAATGCCAGGCCTCGGCATTGTCCAGGCGTTCCAGGCGAATGATGAAACTGCGCGGCTGGTCATGCAGTTTGTAATCGATTATGTACAGCTGTGGGCTAGGCATCGCAGGGGGCCTCCTCTTCTCCATGGATGACCTTTTGATTGATCGGGCCATGGCCAGAAGATTCAAAATTTTTGTCGACCTTTGTTACCAGTGGCCGAATGTGTGCCCCTGCCGAGAGCCTGTTTTATCGCTGTGCTTGATCGCTTTGCTGTCAGCTGACCGTCGGTACGAAAAGCAGCACACATTATATTTGCGTGACGGTAATGACCGTTCGTCAGCTTCAACGCAACGTTTATTGCCAGCCAGGGCCGAAACTTCATGCAATGAAGGAATCGCCCAGGAGCCGGAATGAAGCCAGTCAAGCATCGCGCCACCATCATTTGCCGGCATGGCAAGCAGCGCCATAAGTGGTTGTGGGTGAGAAAGCCCAAGGCGCCTTGGACCCTTCCAGGCGGCAAGATCGAGCCCGGCGAGACGCCGATGCAGGCCGCGCAGCGGGAGTTGCTGGAAGAGACTGGGCTACAGGCTGAATCGCTGGTTTTGTTGATGCGCCATGAAACGCCAGAGCGTGTGCATTACGTGTTCGCAGCGGAGTTTGCCGAAGCTCCGCAGCCCAAGGCCCGGCACGAAATTTCCGACTGCCGCTTTGCCCACCTGGATCAGGTGGCTTTCGTGAAGGGCGAGATCAAGGCCCTGATCCGCTCCTTGCTGGCTTGTGACGCGGGCACGGCGGCGTCCGTTCGGTAAGCTAGGCGTGCACACTCCACTGAACGGTGTCTGACGCGATCGGCATCTCGTCGATTGCATGGATCATTCCGCTTTCCAGCGCCTCCCGCGGCGCCAGTATCCTTGGATAGGCCATTAGATAGCGCGGTACATCCAAGACCTCGGCCGCGCCTTTCGTGCGCTCGGCCACGATCTGCGCATACAGGCGCAGGTCGTAATCCAGGCTCATCGCATACTCGGACATCCGCGAATGGTCCACCGACCCATGCAAGGTCCAATGAAACGGGTGGAAAAGAAACTTGCTGAAACTGCAAGCCGTGCGTCGCTCCCCGGCAAGGAAGAGGATATTGCCCATGGATTCCACTGTACCCAGATTGTGGGTGTGCACCTCCACGGGTAACGCCCGCAGAAAGTTGTACAGGGTAAACCCATAGCTGCATTCGCCGCCCATGGTGGCGATGTTCAGTTGCAGAAGCTCGGCACCCTGTTGCAATGCCCGTGAGCAGGTCGTGATCAGGTTGCCGCAGGTAGACGAATTGATCGGCCCGGTGAAGTGGATGATATGTCTGGCCATGCTTGCCTCCGCGGGTGGCAGGTCATTGCTTGTGCTTTTGCACATCGTTGCCCAGCCCGGCCATCTGGCAGTGGGAGAAAGGCTCGAATGTCATCCGGGCACCCTGCCAGGAAACGGGTATGCGGTGGAGACGCCAGCTGCCGCAAAGTTCAACTCGGCGTCAGCATTTCCGTTGGTCAAGCGTTGTGAACCCTCGCCGGCCTTTGCCGGTCGCACTTTCAGAGCGACCGAACAAGGAACCGGCAGTGAGGACGGCAGCGTGAGCGATATTCGCATCGGTATCTCCGGGTGGCGCTATGGCCCCTGGCGCAAGGACTTCTACCCCAAAGGCCTGAGACAGGACGATGAACTGGCATTCGCTTCACGGGCGGTGAACAGCATCGAGATCAATGGCTCGTTCTACAGCCTGCAAACGCCTGAGCGCTATCTGGGCTGGCGTGAAGAAACGCCGGACGGCTTCGTGTTCGCGGTCAAGGGGCCGCGCTATATCACCCATGTCCGGCGGCTGAAGGACATCGAAGAGCCAGTGGCCAATTTTTTCGCCTCTGGGCCGCTGCTGTTGGGCGAAAAGCTCGGGCCGTTCCTGTGGCAGTTCCCTCCCAACATGAAGTTCGATGAAGACCGTTTTGCCCGGTTTCTGGCGCTGCTGCCACACACCCGCAAAGCGGCCCTTGAACGCGCCCAAGGCTGCGCCGAGCGCCTGAAGGGTAATGGCAGCCTTGCCATCAAGGGCAATGCACGCTTGCGTCACGCCGTGGAAATCCGCCACGAGAGTTTCCTCTGCGAAGCCTTCATCAAGCTGTTACGCAAGCATCGCGTGGCGCTGGTAGTGGCCGACAGCGCCGGCAAATGGCCCTGTGTCGAAGATGTGACCGCCGACTTCGTCTACATGCGCCTGCACGGGGACGTGGAGCTGTACAGCAGCGGATATACCGCACGCGCGCTGCGGCGCTGGAAGCAGCGTATCCAACAATGGAGTGAAGGTAAGCAGGCGGACGATGCCCGCCTGATCGTGCCGGGGCCGCCGCCTCGGTGTGCGGCACGGGATGTGTACTGCTACTTCGACAATGACCAGAAGGTGCACGCGCCATACGACGCCAGGCGCTTGCTGGAAAAGCTGTCCTTGGACCATGAGCTGATGAGCGAGCCAGGCGTGGTGCCGGAGGTGGCCTTGTGAACAAGCCCCTGCCCGCCCCACGCTGCATCATCGACAAGGTGACCGCTGTACGCCGGCTCAATGTGTTGACGCTGAACGTGCACAAAGGCTTCACCTTCTTCAACCGGCGCTTCATTTTGCCCGAGTTGCGCGAGGCCGTACGGGCCACCGGCGCCGACCTGGTGTTTTTGCAGGAGGTGCACGGCAGTCATCAGCAGCATGCCCTGCGCCACCCTGCCTGGCCCGAAACGCCGCAGTACGAGTTTCTGGCCGACAGCATGTGGCCGCAGTTCGCCTATGGCCGCAATGCGGTGTATCCCCATGGCGACCACGGCAACGCGCTGTTGTCGAAATTCCCCATCAGCCGCTTCAACAACCTGGATGTGTCGGTGCAGGGCAATGAACAGCGTGGCCTGCTGCATTGCCAGCTGGAGGTGCCGGGCCATGACGAGGTGCATGCGGTATGCGTACACCTGGGCCTGCGCGAAGCACACCGGCAGCGCCAGGTGAAGCTGATGCTGGACCTGCTGGCCAGCCTGCCGCCCAACGCGCCGGTCATCATCGCCGGCGACTTCAACGACTGGCGGCTGAAGGCGGACGCGGTGCTCAGCGAACACCTGACAGAAGCCTTCGGCACCCCGGCGCGCAGTTTTCCCGCGCGCCTGCCGTTGTTGCGCCTGGACCGCATCTACTTGCGAAACGCGATGCCGGGGGCTGCCCAGGTGCTGTCCAAATACCCGTGGTCGCATTTGTCCGACCACGTACCACTGGCTGCGGAGATCAACCTGTGAACCGACCTTGGGTAGATGGCAACAGTGTGCAGTTGCTGATCAATGGCGAGCAGTACTACCCCCGCGTGTTCGAGGCCATGGCCCAGGCGCGGGAAGAAATATTGCTGGAAACCTTCATCATCTTCGACGACAAAGTGGGCAAGCAATTGCAGCAGGTGTTGATCGAGGCGGCCCGGCGCGGTGTGCGCGTGGAAGTGGCCGCGGATGGCTACGGCACAGCCGAGCTGCCGGCTGCATTCATTTCAGCGATGACCGACGCGGGTGTAAGCTTTCACGCGTTCGATCCACAGCCCCTGTTGTTGGGCATGCGCACCAACCTGTTTCGCCGTTTGCACCGCAAGATCGTGGTGGTCGATGGTGAGCGGGCCTTCATCGGCGGTATCAACTACAGCGCCGACCATTTAGGCGACTTTGGTGCCATGGCCAAGCAGGACTATGCCGTGGAGGTCACTGGGCCGGTCGTGGCGCAGGTACATGCAGCCAGTAAGCGCCTGATGTCTCCCGTGCTGCAGCCCCCCAGTGCAGTACGCCCGGTTACCGAGCCCGCCGGAAGCAGCAGTGCGGTGTTGATCGAGCGTGACAACGGCATGCGCAGCACCGATATCGAGGCACACTACCTTCAGGCGTTTCGTAAAGCCCGGCAACGCATTGTGGTCGCCAATGCGTATTTCTTTCCAGGCTACCGGCTGATGCGTGAGCTGCGCAACGCGGCCCGGCGTGGCGTGGAGGTTCGGTTGATCTTGCAGGGCCAGCCCGACATGCGCTGGGTCCGTGCATTGTCGCGCCTGCTGTACAACTACCTGCTGCGCGACGGCGTGAAGATTCATGAGTATTGCCAGCGGCCGTTGCACGGCAAGGTGGCACTGGTGGACGACCAATGGGCCACCGTTGGCTCCAGCAACCTCGACCCCTTGAGCCTGTCGTTCAACCTGGAGGCCAACCTGTTCATTCGTGATCGGGCCTTCAACCAGCAACTGCACCAGCATTTGCACGCACTGGCCAGCGAGCAATGCAAACCGGTGACCTTGGAGCGCATGATTCGCGGCTACTGGTGGCGAGCACCGTTGATCTTCGTGTGCTTCCACGTGATCCGCCACTTCCCCCGCATTGCGGGTTGGTTCCCTGCGCACCGGCAGCGTTTACGCTCGGTGCAGCCGGAAGCCGAACCCCAGGGCAACTTGCACGAGGGCAACTCCTGATGGCGCGCAAAAGCTGGCAGACCTGGGGCAAACGCGTGTTCACGCTCGCGTTTCTGATCCTGATCCCTGTGCTGCTGTACCTGCTGGCGCGCAACCTGGACTGGAACGAAGTGCGCCAGTCTTTGCTGGCCTACAAGCCTGGCACCCTTGCTATCGGCTTGGCGATCGCGTTGAGCAGCTACCTCGCGTTCGCCAGTTACGACCTGTTGGCCCGGGCTTACACCGGCCACACGCTACCTGCCCGGCAGGTATTGCCCGTCGCGTTCGTGTGCTACGCCTTCAACCTCAATTTCACGACCTGGGTAGGCGGGGTTGCCTTGCGCTACCGCCTTTATGGACGGCTGGGCCTGGATACCGCGACCATTACACGAATCCTCACCTTGGGGCTGTTGACCAACTGGATGGGCTATATGCTGCTGGCCGGCACCGTATTCGCCCTGGGCCTGGTCGAGATGCCCGGTAACTGGGCGGTGGGCACTACAGGCCTGCGCCTGATCGGCCTGCTGTTGCTGGCGATTGCGGGCGGCTACCTGCTGGCCTGTGGTTTTGCCAAGAAGCGCACCTGGCGCTGGCGCGACCACGAAGTGACGCTGCCCTCGCTGCGTCTGGCGCTGTGCCAGGTGGCGCTGGGTGCCAGCAACTGGGCACTGATGGCGCTGCTGATCTTCTGGTTGCTGCCGGGCGAAGCGTTCTACCCGTCGATTCTCGGCATCCTGCTGATCAGTTGTGTGGCCGGCGTGGTGGCGCATATTCCTGCGGGGCTGGGCGTGCTGGAAGCGGTGTTTCTGGCCCTGCTGCACGGGCAGATGGCCCAGGGCACGCTGGTGGCTGCCCTGCTCGGCTACCGCACGTTGTACTACCTGATTCCGCTGCTGTTGGCGGTGGTGACCTACCTGATCCTGGAAAAGCGCGCCAAAGCCATGCGCCGGCGCGACAAGCCTGCTCAGACCTGAAAGTGGCCGTGTGCGCTGGAGCTGGCTGCGTGGCACCGGCTTTGCCGGTCTTCGCGGGTGAACCCGCTCCTACGGGGGCGCGCGCCAAGAAACCAACCCGTCGCAAGCCATGCGCCGTAAATGTAGGAGCGGGTTTACCCGCGAAGCAGGCAGCACGTTGCATGGCACCGGCTTTGCCGGTGTTCGCGGGTGAACCCGCTCCTACGGGGGGGGGGCGCGCCAAGAAACCAACCCCGCGCAACACCCGAGGCTCAAAGGACTGGGCGATCGGGTGAAAGGGCTGCCCGCCTACTGGCTTCAGGGTGAAATCGGATCACTCGCTGGAAAGGTTTCATCCAGCGCATTGTCCACCGCGCTCTCGCCCGGCTTTTCACCACAATGGCAGTCCTGCATCCGGCATGGCTCACCCTTGCGGTGGCCGCTGGCGCAGGCCTCGCAGCAATAGGCCTTGCTGTCCCGTTGCAAGGCATTGGCATCCACCGTGCAAGAACAGTGCGTGCAGGCGCAGCGTTGTTCGTTCATGGCTTGCTCTCCTCGTCGTCTATCACATCATCGGTCCAGGGCACCCCGTCCAGCGGCGCGGATCGGGCCAGTTCGGCCTCGTCCAGGCCAATGCCGCCACCGATCTCATCGGCATCCACCTCGCGCAGACGCTGGTCTGCCGGGCCGTCACTGCCGCCCGGTTCGTGGGGGTCGCGGGCACCGGTTTCGTCCAGCAGGGTGTCCGGGCTCAAATCGTCGTAGGTGACATTGTCCTCATGCGGGCTGTCACTCAGCGCCTCGCCGCCGGTCATGCCACTGTGTGCCACGCGCTGGGGTGGGAACTCACGGGCGATCTCGGCGGCGGGTCGTTCGTCGCCCACACGCCCTTCGCGCTCATCCAGGCGTTCATCGAAATCCAGCTCATGCACGCTGCCCATGCGGTCTTCGGTGTCATCGATTTCGGTGGGGGTGTATGGCTTAGGTGCATCGGGTCGGGTCATGTGCGTTCTCCATCAGGTGGCTTCATTCGGTCGACTGCGCCAGCTCACGGAAGATTCAGAGTTTTTTGAACTACCGCCTCGGCCGGCACCTCCCACCTTAGAGACTGTGATCTGCCCGGAGCCCGCCATGGCCAAGCCCCTGCAGGAATATGCGCGCAAGCGCGACTTCAACGCCACGCCCGAGCCCAGCGGCAAACGCAAACGTGGCAAGCGGGCTCATGCGCTGCAGTTCTGCATCCAGAAACACGACGCCAGTCACCTGCACTACGACTTCCGCCTCGAGCTCGACGGCACCCTGAAAAGCTGGGCGATCCCCAAAGGCCCATCGCTGGACCCCAAAGTGCGCCGCCTGGCAGTGCATGTGGAGGACCATCCGTTGGACTACGCCGATTTCGAGGGCCATATCCCTGAAGGCCACTATGGTGCAGGCGATGTGATCGTCTGGGACCGCGGTATCTGGGAGCCTGAAGGCGATGCCCATGAAGCCTACGTCAAAGGCAAGCTGCGTTTCCGCCTGCAAGGCGAGAAGCTAGCCGGCGTGTGGAACCTGTTTCGCACCCACCTGGCCGGCAAGAAAGAACAATGGATGCTGGTCAAGTCGCACGACGCCCAGGCGCGCAGCGAAACCGAGTACAGCATTGTCGAGGCCCTGCCCGGCAGCGTGCTCAGCGAGCGCACGCTGGTGCCACGCAAATCCGCTGCAAAAAAAGCCACTGCCCCGCGCAGCAGCCGTAAACGCGCCGACAAAGTTCAGGCGGCCCCCTTGCCAGCACAGCTACAGCCACAGCTGGCAACGTTGGTGGATTCTCCACCCAGCGGCGACTGGCGCTACGAAGTCAAGTTCGATGGCTACCGTATCCTGGCCCGCATCGAGGGCCAGGACATCCGCCTGTTCACCCGCAACGGCCATGACTGGAGCAGCAAGATGCCCCGGCAGGTGGCTGCCCTGCGCGCGCTCGGTATCGACTCGGCCTGGCTCGATGGCGAAATGGTGGTGGCTGATGAGAATGGCATGGCTGACTTCCAGGCGTTGCAGAACGCCTTCGATACCGAGCACGACGAATACATCACCTATTACCTGTTCGACCTGCCATTTCTGGGCGGTCAGGACCTGCGACAGCTACCGCTGCAGCACCGCCGCGAGACATTGCGCCAACTGCTTGAGCACAACCATTCCGACTTCATCAAATATTCCGCGGACTTCGACGAACCTGTCGAATCGCTACTCGACAGTGCCTGCCGGCTGAAGCTGGAAGGCCTGATCGGCAAGCGTGCTGACAGTGTTTACAGCGGCCGCCGTAGCCCAGACTGGATCAAGCTCAAGTGCAAGCAACGCCAGGAATTCGTGATCGTGGGCTACACCGACCCCAAAGGCAGCCGCAGCGGCTTCGGTGCCCTGCTGCTGGCCCTGCACGACAATGACAGTGGCGAGCTGCGCTATGCCGGGAAGGTTGGTACCGGCTTCAACACCACGACACTGGCCAGCATCCATGCCCGGCTCAAGCCCCTGGAAATCGCCAGCCCTGCCCTGCCCTCGCCGCCCGCCGGAGCCGAAGCGCGTGGTGTGCACTGGCTGCGGCCGCAGTTGTTGGCTGAAGTCGCCTTTGCCCAGATGACCCGTGACGGCATCGTGCGCCATTCGGTGTTCCACGGCCTGCGCGATGACAAGGCGGCAACCGCCATTGACCTGGAGCGCGCCATGCCCGCAAAAACTGTATCCAACCGCAACAAGCAGGCCAAGGCGTCTGAGAACCTGGGTGAACTGCGGCTGACCCACCCCGACCGGGTCATCGATCCCACCACGGGTGTGACCAAGCGCGAGGTCGCCGAGTATTACGCCGGCATCAGCCAGTGGATCCTGCCCCAGCTCAAGCACCGCCCGGTGGCATTGGTGCGCGCCCCGGACGGCCTGGGTGGCGAGTTGTTCTTCCAGAAAAACGCGGGCCAGCTGCATATACCCAACGTACTCAGCTACGAAAAGGCCGAGGCAGGCCAGGCGGCGATGGTCATCAATCGCCCGGACACGCTGCTGGGCGCGGTGCAGATGAACATGCTGGAACTGCACACCTGGAACGCCACGGACAAGAATTTCGACAAACCGGACCGTTTCGTGCTCGACCTGGACCCTGACCCTGCGCTGCCCTGGAAGGCGATGGTGGAGGCGACCCAACTGGCCCTCACCCTGCTGGACGAACTGGGCCTGAAGGTGTTCCTGAAAACCAGTGGTGGCAAGGGTATTCACGTGGTTGTGCCCTTGACCCGGCGTGCCGGCTGGGACGAAGTCAAGGACTTCAGCCACGCCATCGTCAGTTACTTGGCCAAGCTGTTTCCGGAGCGCCTGAGCGCGGTGTCGGGGCCGAAAAACCGCGTGGGGCGCATCTTCATCGACTACCTGCGCAATGGCAAGGGCGCTACCACGGCGTGCGCCTATTCACTGCGAGCCCGTGACGGGCTGCCAGTATCGGTACCTGTCTGGCGTGAGGAACTGGCGCACATCAAAGCCGCCAACCAATGGAACATCACAAACCTGCACGAGCGTCTGGCGGAGGTCGACGACCCTTGGGCCGACATGGGCAAGGTACGCCAGTCGATCACCGCGCGCATGCGCAAGCAGCTAGGGCTCGAATGATGACGCCCCTGCGATTGGACACGACCCGGGAGCCACGCCCATGAGCATCGTTCAGGACTTCAACCTGACCACCCTTGACCGCCTTTTACGCGCCTTTGGCGAACGCCAGCTACCGCTCAACCTCGATACCCAATTGCCGCAACTGATCCAGGCGCTGCAAGCTGATCACCTCGACCTGCTACCGTTGCCGGGGCAAGGCAACACCTTGCGTCGCTGGCAGACCTTGGCACGGGTGGCCGGCTGTGACCTGGCACTGGCCAAGCTCTACGAGGGCCATACCGATGCCTTGGCGATCCTGGCGGAATGCGGCGCAGCGCACCACGCCAACGACGGCATCTGGGGCGTATGGGCGGCAGAGCCGCCCGATGCGCGAGTCCACATCACTCCGCGTGAAGGCGACCAGGTGCACCTGAGTGGCACCAAGGCCTGGTGTTCCGGTGCCTTGCAGATCGATCGAGCGCTGATTACTGCCTGGGATGAGGCCGAGCAGCCGCAATTGGTGGCAATCGAGCTGTCACAGCCGAGCCAGGGCCTGAACATCGAGCACTGGCAGGCCGTTGGCATGGCCACTACCGCCAGTGTCGAGGTGGCGTTCAACGATACCCCAGGCACGCTCATCGGCGCGCCGGGCCAATACCTCTCGCGCCCTGGCTTCTGGCAAGGCGGTGCAGGTATCGCTGCCTGCTGGTACGGCGCGGCCGAGGCGCTGGCGGATTACCTGCGTGAACATTGCCGCAAACCCCGCCCAGACCCGCATGCCGATGCGCATCTGGGGGCTGTGGACGCTGCGTTGCATGGCGCCCGTGCATCACTGCGTGAATGTGCTGCCTGGATCGATCAGCAGCCCGGTGTGGATGCCAGTTTCGAAGTTCGCCGCACCCGCGCCCAGGTAGAACAGGCCGTAGAGCAGGTCATCAGCCACGTCGGGCGTGCCTTGGGGGCCACGCCGTTCTGTCGCAGCAGTCATTTTGCCCGGCTGAGCGCCGACCTGCCGGTGTTCCTGCGTCAGAGCCATGCCGAGCGCGATCTGGCGATGCTGGGCCAGCAGTTGGCCCACTTGCCAGCGGGGGTATGGCAGCTATGAACCAGAACCTGATCCAGTCCGCCGGTGGCACGCCCTGGACAGCCTGGCAGCATAGCGCGCACCTGGCGCGTGCAACCTGGCTCGATTCACGCCAACTGTGCCCGCCGGGGCGCCGGCTGGTATTGATTGCGCCGCACCCGGATGACGAAATTCTCATGGCTGGCGGCCTGCTGGCAGGCTTCAAAGGGCGCGAGGACGAGCTGGTGCTGATCTCCGCCACCGACGGCGAAGGCAGCCACCCCGGCTCCAGCCACTGGACCGAACATCGCTTGCGCCGCCAGCGCCCCCAGGAAAGCCGACAGGCCCTGCAACAGCTCGACCTTGACCTTGAGCGCCTGGACTGGCGCAGGCTCCATCTGAAGGACGGCCAGCTGCCGCGCGAAGAAGCGTTTCTGGCCAGTCACCTCACGCAGTTACTTCGCCCCAATGACCTGCTGATGGCCACCTGGCGCAGTGATGGCCATTGCGATCACGAGGTCGTCGGCCGCGCCGCTGCGCAGGCGGCTGCAGCCCGTGGGGTGCAATTGGCTGAGGTACCGGTCTGGGCCTGGCACTGGGCTGAGCCTGACGACCCGCGCCTGCCATGGCCCCGTGCGCACCGCGTGCAGCTCGATGAAAGCCGTCTGGCACGCAAGCGCAAGGCCTTGGCCGCCCACGTCAGCCAGCTGCAGCCGGACGGCGAGCAGCCGCCGGTGCTACCGCCGCACCTGCTGGATTGCCTTCTGCAACCTTTCGAACTGGTGTTTCTTTGAATGGAGCTGTCATGAGCCTCGATCCACAGTATTTTGCCGAGCTATACGCCACCCATGAAGACCCTTGGGCCTTTCGCACCCGCTGGTACGAGAAGCGCAAACGCGAGCTGGTGATGGCCAGCCTGCCACGCCAGTGCTACCAGCGCGTGTTCGAGCCAGCCTGCGCAAATGGCGAGCTCAGTGCGTTGCTGGCCGAGCGTTGCGCCGAACTGCTGTGCCAGGACCTGGACCCGACGGCCGTAGGCCTGGCCCGCGAACGCCTGGCTCACGTGCACAATGCCTTGGTCGAACGGGCCCGGTTACCGGGGGACTGGCCGGGCGGCCGCTTTGACCTGATCGTGCTCAGCGAGGTGGGTTACTACCTTGATCCTACCGACTGGCTGCAGGTGATCGAACAATCGGTGGCCAGCCTTACCTACGACGGCGCGTTACTGGCCTGCCACTGGAAGCACCCTATCGCGGGTTGCCCGCAGGACGGTCGCGACGTGCACCGCCTGTTGACCCGGCATTTGCCGTTGCATCAGCAGTTCCGCCATGAGGAGGCGGACTTCTTGCTGGAGTACTGGTCATGCCAGCCAAGCGTTGTCGACCTCGACGAGACGTGCCCATGATTGCCGTTGTCATCCCTGCACATAATGAAGCCCGCCGCCTTGGGCGATGCCTGCGGGCAGTTCTGATCGCTGCCCAGCAGGCGCAGCATGCGGGAATGCACGTGGAAGTGCTGGTGGTACTGGACCGCTGCAGTGACGGCAGCGCCGCCGTGGCGCGGCGTTTCGGTGTACACCTACTGGAGGTGGATGCCGGTAATGTCGGCATGGCACGTCGCGTGGGCGCGGCGCACATGGTCGCGCGAGGCGCCACGTGGTTGGCATGCACCGATGCGGACAGCCAGGTCCCGGCGCACTGGCTGCTGTCGCAGTTGGCCTGTAGCGCCGAGGTGGTTTGCGGCACCGTGCATGTCGAGTACTGGCAACCCTGGCAGACAGCCGCGCTGCGCAAGCTCTACCAGAGCCGCTACCAGGCGTGTGAAGGGCATCGGCATGTGCACGGCGCAAACCTGGGGGTATGTGCCGATGCCTATGAGCGTGTGGGTGGCTTTCAGCCCCTGGCGGCGCATGAAGATGTGCAACTGGTCAGTGACCTGCAGGCCAGCGGCGCCCAGATCGTCTGGACCGCCAGGCATAGTGTGGCCACCAGCAGTCGACGTGACAGCCGCGCCCGCGAGGGGTTTGGTGATTACCTGGCTGGGTTGCAGGCGCAGTCTTGAACTCAATGGCATGGCCGTGTTCATGAAGCCTTTCGCGTCTTCTTCACCGGTTTCTTGCCACCCAGGCTGCGCTTGAGCAGTTCGGTCAGGTCGAGGATGTCCGCACCTTTCTCGGCCCCTCCTGCGTCGCCCTTCTCCACCGCCTCGATCTTGCCCTTGCTGGCCTTCTCTTCCACCAGGTCCATGATCGTCTGGCGGAAGGCGTCATGATAATCCTCAGGCTTCCAGGGCCCGCTCATGTCCTCTACCAGGCGCTTGGCCATCTCCAGCTCGCGCTTCTCCACCTTGCTGTCGGTCACACTGGCATCCAGCTCCAGCGTTTCCAGCCCGCGCACCTCTTCGGGCCAGCGCAAGGTGATCATCACCAGCGCCTGGTCCAGCGGCCGCAGCAGCGCCAAGTGCTGCCGGGTATGCAATACCACGGTGGCCAGTGCCACCTTGCCGGTCTTTTCCAGCGTCTCGCGCAGCAAGGCGTACACCTTGCCGCCACGGCGGTCCGGGGTCAGGTAGTACGGCGTATCGAAATGCTGCAGCGGAATATCGCCCGCTTCCACAAAGGAAAAGATATCGATCGTCTGGGTCGCTTCGGGCCGGGCCTTGCGGATTTCCTCCTCACTGATCACCACATAGCGGCCCTTCTCGAACTCTACGCCCTTGACGATATTGCCCTTGTCGATTTCCTTGCCGGTCACCTTGTTCACCCGCTTGTAGCCGACCGGCTCCATACTGCGCTTGTCCAGCCAGTCGAAGTCCACGCGCTCGGTGCGCACGGCGGTATTGAGTGCCACAGGGATGTGCACAAGGCCAAAACTGATGGCGCCTTTCCAGATTGCCCGAGCCATGAGGGTGCTCCCAGGGTTGCCTGCTGATACCAGAAGTGACTGCGCCGGGCGACAAAGGTTTAGCTGCCCTGCCCTGCGGCAACCGTCACGCTTGGCTGAACAACACCCGCTTGAACGCTTCGGCCGCCAAATGCACTTGCACCGCCCAATCCCCCGCGGCTTCGCTGCCGGCATCATCGGAGATGTATTTCAGGCACACGAACGGAATACCTTCGTCACGCGCGATCAGTGCCAGCACGTAGGCTTCCATGTCGACCACGTCGTAAGGCGCGTCGCCATGGTTGATCTCGAAGCTGTCACCGCTGCCACAGGTTTCCACAGCCAGGCCGGGTATTGCCGCCCCGTGTTCGAGTATCACCGGGGTATCGGACAAGGGCGTTTCATAGCGGGCAAAGCCCAGCGCGGTCACATCCATGTCGCGTTGTACGAAGCGGTTACAGCACACGACTTCGCCCTTGCCATGACGCTGGCTGCCAGCCGAGCCCAGGTTGACGATAAGCTTGGGCCTGCGCGTGGCGATCGCCTTGGTCAGGGCGATTGCGGCATTGACCTTGCCAATGCCGGTAAACACGGTGTTCACCTCGGTAAAGGCATCGCCAGCCTCGGCCTCAAGCGCAAAGACGAACAGCGTGTCATTCAGGGAAATGTCGGGGAATTGCTTGATCAGCATCATGGAGCAGGTGTTTCCGAGTGGCTGCAAAGGGCGCGGCCATTGTCGGTCAACACAGCCTAAATGCAAGTCCTGCCTACACCGTCACCTTTGGTAAGCGGGTGCTGCCCTCGATCGTCGTTCACCAACGGCTATTTGCCGGCGGCGGCCCACTGCGGATCCGGCCCTGAGCCTGCAATGCGGCAACGAATGCGGGCTACGCAGCGCTTGCAGCATTGCGGTTCATCACCGTCATGCCGTGCTCCTTGTCTACTTACTGGCTCGGCTTCTGCCCCGGCATCGGCTCGGGGTCGGGCGCAGGCTGCGGTGCCGGCTGGGAATCAGGTTGCTGCATCTGCAGCGAAGGTTTACTGGGGTCAGAATCTTTACCAGGGTGGTCATTGTCGCGGTCGAAACAGCCGCCGACCAAGCTCAGCGCCGCCATCAGGATGATCAGTGGAGTCAGTCGCATGGAGTACCCCCTTGGATAATTGCAGTGCCAGGTCGCCCCGGCACTGCGCGTCGGTCAGTTACGAACGGCCGCCCTTGTGGCCCGACTCGCGGTCGTGGGGCATGTTGCCGCCCGAGGACTGGCCGCCCTTGCGACCGGCTTCGGAAGCTTTTTCACGGTCATTGGCGAAATTGCCCGGGTTCTTGTTACCGCCTTGGCTGCCTTGTTGATTGCCGGTGCGGCTGTTGTCTTTAGTGGCCATGGTGTTCAAACCTCATATGACTTCGGAATGCACGGCAAGATGCCGTACACAGATTCGGAGTTCGGCGATATCGGCAGATTCGCTTTATTACGAGAGGTTCGGACCGGTGGCGTTAAATAAGCGGCATCGCCGTATTTGGTGCGCGTGTCAGTGGTGCGGCGGGCGATCCATGCGCGCCTGGCGCCGGCCCAGCCAGCCACCCGTCGCGGCCCAACCCACGGCAAGCAGCGCGCCGATCAGCATCGCCAATTGCGGGTGCTCGCCCATGACGTCCAACCCACGCTTGACCCAGCCGCTCAGCGCATCGCCGCCACGGTAGACCACCGTGTCTATGAAGTTCTTGGCTTTGTACTTGTCCTCGGCGGGCAGCACGGTGAACAGCATCTCCCGCCCTGGCCGCACCAGTGCGTATTCACCTGCCCGGCGCACCACCATCACCACCACGAACAGGGCAAACACCGGGGCCAGTGCCAGCCACAAGAAGCCGGCAGCCATTATCAGCGGCACTGTAACCAGCAACACACCGACACCCAGCCGACGGGCCAGACGCCCGGTAAGAAAGACCTGGGTGAGGATGGCCAGGGCCTGCACAACCGTGTCGATCAGGCCGAACACCTGTGTCTGCCGGGTGCGGTCAGTGAAGGTTTCGCTGATAATACGCGCCTGCTCGAAGTACAGGAATGTGCTGACGCTGGCCAGCAATACCACGAACAAAGCGATGCCTAGCAGATAGGGCGAGCGCAGGACGGCGGTGGCGCCGGTAAACGGGTTGCCACCCAGTGGCCGCGCGTCCTGGTGTTTGGTTTGCATCGCAATAGGTTGGCGTGCTCGCCAGCGTTGCAGGAACAGTGTTGCGCCGATACTGCCCAGCAGAAATACCGCCGCCAGCACCAGCAACCCGGCATGGCCGAGCGGCGCCACCAGCAACGTGCCAAGCACGGGGCCACTGAGCCCGCCCAGGCTGGCCCCGGCTGCCAGCAGACCGAACAGCCGCTTGCCTTGGGCGGTGGAAAACAGATCGGCGAGCACGCTCCAGGCCAGCGAGATCGTCAGCAAATTGAACACCGACAGCCAGATATAGAACGCCCGAGCGGTCCAGAGATCGTCAGGGTTACCGGCCAACAGTGCCGCGAACAGCAACAGGTTGCTGGCGAAAAAACCATAAGTCCAAGGCAGGATATGCCTGCGCTGCACCCTGGATGCCAGCCAGCCAAACAGCGGCAGGCACGCCAACGTGGCAATGAAGGTGCCGGTGAACAGCCACTGCAGGTTTTCCACGCCACCGGCAACGCCCAGGGTTTCGCGCACCGGGCGCAGCATGAAGTAACCGGTGAACAGGAGGTAGAACAGCAGCAAGCCGGCGATGACCGCCGGCCCCTCACCAGGCTGAATGTTCAGCCCTTGGTCCAGGCGCCGCCGCCAGGCTTGCATGGTGTCAGGCAAACTGTGTGATCAGCGCCTGTTGCTGCGCTTGGGTGAGCATTGGCTCATGCCCGGCCTTGAGCTGATCGAGCTGGCGGTCAGGTCGACTGGTAGCGGGTATGACCGTGGTCACTGCCGGGTGGCTGATGGCGAACTTGAGAAACAGCTGTGCCCAGCTGCCGATGCCTGCTTCGGCAGCCCAGCCCGGCAAGGCCTGGCCTTTGACCCGGGCGAACAGCCGGCCATCGTCGAAGGCCCGATTGATCAACACCGCAACGCCCTTGTCCTGGCACAGCGGCAGCAGTTCCCGGGCAGCGTCCGGCGCGTTGACCGAGTAGTTGATCTGGATGAAGTCCAGCGGCTCGCTGCGCACGATACGGGCGACGTCGTCGTGGCCACTGTTCAGGTAATGGGTGATGCCGACATAACGCGTCCCACCCTGCTGCTTCAGCTCGCGGGCATAAGGCAGCTGGGTCTGCCAGTCGCGCAGGTTGTGAATCTGCAGCAAGTCGACCTTGTCGGTGCGCAGGCTCTTGAGGCTGCCGGCCCACTGCGCTTGTGCTTCAGCCCGGCTATTGGCGGCGATCTTGGTGGCAAGGAAGCACTGGCGGTGCCAGCCGCCCTCTTCCAGCAACTGGCCGAGAATGCTGTCGGCGCCCCCGTAGTTGGGCGAGGTGTCGATCACCCGGCCGCCGCCTTCGAAAAATGCCTTCAGCACCG
Source organism: Pseudomonas sp. CIP-10 (assembly GCF_020911845.1). Taxonomy (NCBI): domain Bacteria; kingdom Pseudomonadati; phylum Pseudomonadota; class Gammaproteobacteria; order Pseudomonadales; family Pseudomonadaceae; genus Pseudomonas; species Pseudomonas sp. CIP-10. The sequence goes on from NZ_CP087160.1 coordinate 3,039,822, forward strand.
TTTTGAGCTGAAGGTATTGGGGCGAACCGCTTTCTACCTCGAAACTGCCCGAAGTACCGGCACCGATCACCGGCAACGCTTCACCGGTGGACGGGACTTTACGGGCCAGCAAACCCGCCGGCACGGCAGCGTGCAGCCAAGGGCTGGCGGCGGCCAGCAACCCCAATGTTGCACCTGCGCGTAGGACTTCACGACGTGCGTACATGGAAAATCCCCCGTCATGAATCGGAAATTTTCAAGCCTAGCCGCTCTGTCCCTTGCCTGCGGGTGTTTCTGTATCTGGATGTTTAGAGATCAGGCCCGCAGCAAGGAGCTCAGATCGACACCCGTCTCGCTCATTGGCGGGCACCAGTAGTAGCCCCCCGTCAGCGGGCGGCTAAAGCGGTACAGCCCGTCGATGATGCCGTCTTCCAGGCCACTCATGCGCCGCAGCTGCACTTCGAATGCCTCGAAACTCTTGCCCAGCGCGACAAAGGCCAGGCCGGCGCCGCGTTGGTCGGCCCAGGCTACCGAGCGACGGACCATGAACGCCTCGGGTTCAAAGCTTTCCTGGGCGGTGCGCTTGACGTGCGCGGACTCGGGAGCGTCGTCGAGTTCCTCGTTATCGCTCAAGCGACGGCCGATGATGTTGTCCTGGTCAGCCTGGGGCAGCGACTTGAAGTATTGCAGGTCGTGCTTCCACAGCTGGAACGCGGCAAAGCTGGCGCCATCTGCGGCAATGGCCGCTTGCACCGCCTCTTCGTCTACCGGGTTTTCGGTGCCGTCTTCATAACCGGTAAGGTCATGGCCGCCCCGGTGCAGGAAGCCATCAACGCTGTCGGCCAGGCCCAGCGCGGGAGCCAGCGCCTGCTCCAGGGCCTGGGCGCGCAGCAGCAGGTCGCCACGTTCGTCGCCACGCAGCCACAGCCACAGGGCGTGTTGGGTGCTGGGGTTCTCCACCGCAGCATCCAGCAGCGGGAACGGGCGCAGGCCTGGTATTTCCCGGCCCAGGGCCTTGGCCAGGGGGGCGCCTACGCCCAGCAGCAACTGTTTGCCATCGACCTGCGGCAGCAAGGCATCCAGCGCGGCAGGCAACGCCTCGGGCGACTGCAGGGTGAAGAACAGGTGACGGGCGTGGGCCGGCACCGGGGTGGCAAGCAGACCTTGCTGGAACGGCATATCAGGCTAATCCTAAGGTAAAAACGGAATGCTACTTCGCCTGCATGCCTGCTGCAATGCGGCATGCAGCCTCGCCAGCCGCTGCGCGTAGTAACAAACGGTTACCAAGAGCTGGCCCTTTGCAATTAGCTATCAATCAAGGCCGACCTACACTGCTTCAGATCCTTCGCCCGAGATCTCCCTCATGACCGCCTCGCCCCTGCTCACTGCGTTTCTGCCGCTTGCACTGGGCATCATCATGCTTGGCCTTGGGTTGTCGCTGACCCTGGCTGACTTCGCTCGCGTGGTGAAGTACCCAAAGCCCGTGGTGGTGGGCCTGGTGTGCCAGATCCTGCTGTTGCCGCTGGTGTGCTTCCTGATCGCCAACGGCTTTGGCCTGGAATCTGCCCTGGCAGTGGGGTTGATGCTGCTGGCTGCTTCGCCGGGCGGTACCACGGCCAACCTGTTCAGCCATCTGGCCCACGGTGACGTGGCGTTGAACATCACCCTGACGGCGGTCAACTCACTGATCGCGATCCTGACCATGCCGTTGCTGGTGAACCTGTCGCTGAGTTGGTTCATGGCCTCGGACCAGGCTATTCCACTGCAGTTCGCCAAGGTCATGCAGGTGTTCGCCATCGTCTTGCTGCCGGTGGCGCTGGGCATGCTGATTCGCCATTTTGCCCCGGCGTTCGCTGCGCGCATGGAAAAGCCGATGAAGCTGGTGGCTGCGCTGTTCCTGGCCTTCACCATCGTCCTGGCACTGGCCAAGGACTGGCAGACAGTGGTCGAGTACGCACCGGTGGTGGGCCTGGCGGCGCTGCTGTTCAACTTGCTGAGCCTGACGGTGGGCTATTGGGTGCCGCGGCTGTTGAGCATTCCCAAGCGCCAGGCGATTGCCATTGGTATGGAAATTGGCATCCATAACGGGACCTTGGCGATTGCCCTGGCGTTGAGCCCTTCGCTGCTGAACAACGCGACCATGGCGGTGCCGGCTGCGTTGTACAGCTTGATCATGTTCTTTACCGCGGCCGGGTTTGGCTGGTGGGTGAGCCGCGGGCATGTGGCGGCAGAGCCCAAGGGTGAAACCGTGAACTGACGTCACCCAATGCCCGGCAGGTGCCGGGCGTGCCAGGGATGCGTCACGATTGGCTGCGCCTGCTGCGCAGTTGCTGCTTCAACACCTTCAGCGGCGGCGCATAGAAGAACCCGAACGACACGCTCCCCGTGCGCCCCTTCACCGCATGGTGCAGGCGGTGTGCGCGGTGCAGGCGTTTCAGGTAGCGGTTGACCGGCCGCGGCTTGCGCGGCCAATGCCGGTGAAAGAAACCGTCGTGGGCCAGTACATACAGTGCGCCATACCCTGCCACACCACCGCCTACCCACTGCAAAGGCGCATAACCACTTTTGCCCAGCGCCACCAGCGCCGTGGCGATCAGCCCCAGGGCCACCAGGTACAGGTCGTTGGTTTCGAGCATGCCCAGGTGTGGCTCATGGTGCGATCGGTGCAGCCACCAGCCCCAGCCATGCATGATGTACTTGTGAGCCAGCGTACCAACGCCCTCCATGGCCACCAGGGTGCCGAACAATATGGCGAGATTGAACAGCATGGAACGGTCCGGGTGATGGCAAAGGAAGGCGCAAGGTTACCGGCTGCCCAGGGTTTTTTCCATGTGGGCGTGACCGGCAGCAGGCCGTTCACGGATGAAGCCATTGTCATGTGTTTGCCCTTGACCTGCTCTGCCCTGCGGCGTATGGTCCGCGACGCAATTTTGCCTTCCTCAACAGGAGACCTGCCTTGGACAGTAGCCCCAGTCGCTTGCGACAGGCCCGCGTGGCGCGCTAGCCCGGCAGTGTTCTGCACTGTCTGGCCGTGCTGGCAAGACGGTGGTTTCCTGTAACCCCCGCTTCTCCTTCCCTCCTCGTGGTCCTGCGCAATTTTCTGGTTATTTCAACCGCGCCAACTGATGGCGTTCATGCGGGCGTGTGCCTGCGGAAGAGGTTTGCTATGGATTGGAAAGTATTTCTGCTGCGCGTCAGCATTGCCCTGGTGCTGGGGGCGCTGATCGGTGCCGAGCGGCAATTGCGCCAACGCCTGACTGGGCTGCGCACCAATGCGCTGGTCAGTACCGGTGCCTGCCTGTTCGTATTGATGACCCAGGCGGTGCCAGGCATGGCGCCTGCCGATGCGTCGCGCGTCGCAGCCTATGTGGTGTCGGGCATCGGCTTTCTCGGCGGTGGTGTCATCATGCGCGATGGTTTCAATGTACGTGGCCTGAACACCGCGGCCACCTTGTGGTGCACGGCTGCGGTCGGCGTGCTGTGCAGCCTCGGGCTGATGATGGAGGCGGCACTGGGTAGCCTGGTGGTGCTCTGCGCCAACATCTTGTTGCGTGATATCGCCCAGCGCCTCGACCGTCAGGATGTAGTGCCGGCCAGCGAGGTGGAACAGCATTTCGAAGTCCGCATCGTCTGCCGCGGCGAGGATGAGATCCAGGTGCGTAGCCTGATGTTGCATAGCCTGGGCGACCCACAACTGCGCCTGCAGTCGTTGCAGAGCCAGGACCTGGACAACCCTGCGCGCCTGGAAGTGCGCGCCGAGCTATTGGGCACCGCGCAGGCATCGGCGCAATTGGAGCGCCTGGTCAGCAGGGTCAGCCTGGAGAAAGGTGTAAGCTCGGTGCGCTGGCAATTACAGCCGCAGGTGCTGGCGACGGATTAGAACGACAGGAGTGACTCATGCTTATCCGCCCTACCCTTGACCGGGACATCACGTCGCTGCCGGACGTCGAGCGCTCGGCAGCCCAGGCTTTTGTCAGTTGGCCGGCACTGGCCTGGCTAGCGCAAGGCGAAGTCATGGATTGCGCGGCGCACAGGGCTTTCGTCGAGGCAGGTGGTAGTTGGGTGGCGCAGGACCCGGCTGGGCGCATTGTGGGTTTTGCCTGCGCCCGGCTGGCGGATCAGGCATTGCACCTTCATGAGATATCGGTGCGCCAGGAGGCCCAAGGGCAAGGTGTCGGGCGCCGGTTGCTGCAGCAAGTGGTCGATGCAGGCCGCAGCGCCGGTGTACGCGAGCTGACGCTGACCACCTTTGTGGATGTGCCTTGGAATGCGCCGTTCTATGCACGTTTCGGGTTCGAGATGCTTCAGGAAAGCCGGCTTTGCGAACGACTCCAAAGCATCCTCGCGAGCGAGCATGCTCACGGTCTCAGTGGGCGTTGTGCAATGCGCCTGGGGCTTTAGCGTTTCATCGCGACGCATGGCGCCTGCGCAATCTCCATCCAGGTCAGCAACCCTGCCCCGCCGCCACACTACCCGCCACGCAATACCCGTCCCGCCCCTGCTGTTTGGCCTGGTACAACGCCCTGTCCGCCGCCGCGACCAGCGCCTCGGCAGTGACGCCCTCCCGCGCCAGGTCGACCACCGCGACCCCGGCACTGAACGATACCCTCCCCAATGGGCTAGCGGCATGTTCCAGTGCCTGTCGGCGCACCAGCTGCTGTAACTCCTGCACCAGCAGTTCCGCCCCGCGGCCATCGGTATCGGGCAGCAACAGCGTAAACTCCTCCCCACCATAGCGCACCGCCAGATCGGCCGGCCGTTTCAAGGCCTGCTGCAGCACTTCGGCAAAGCGTCGCAAGCACTGGTCGCCAGCCGGGTGACCGTAGCGGTCGTTGTAGGCCTTGAAGTAATCCAGGTCTAGCATCACCAGCGCCAGGGGGTAGCCTTGGCGCCGTGCACGGCGCAGCTCAGGTTCGAACACCCCATCCAGCCGCCGACGGTTGCCCAGCCCGGTAAGGCTGTCGGTCAAGGCCAACGCTTTCAGCGTCTGATGCGCCTGGAGCAGCGCCCGCTCGATGGCGATCCGCTCGCGCAGTTGGCGCAGCACCACCCCGCCAAACGCTGCCAGCCCTACCAACAACAGCAGCAATACCGCCACCGACTTGATCGCATCGTACCGCCAGGGCGCGACAATGGATTCACGCGACAGCCCCGCCTCCACGACCAACGGGTAGCTGGACAACGCGCGGTAGCCGTACAGCCGAGGTGTACCATCGACGACCGCTACCGCCTCCACTACCCCTTCTGTGGCATACGGCAAGTGGTTGCGGAAGATCTCACTGTTGGCAAGACTTCGGCCTATCACCTGTTCCACGAACGGGCGCCGTACCAGCAGGGTGCCGTCGCGCTTGGCCAGCACCAGCGCGCCGCGCTCGTCGATCTTGAAGTCGCCGTAGTAACGCACGAACCACGCCACTTTGATGGTGCCAAGCAGTACACCGGCGAAGCGGCCGTCGGCATACTCCAGGCGCCTGGAAATAGGAATGATCAGGTCGCCGGTGGAGCGGCTGCGCACCACCGAACCGATACGTACACCGGGGTCGGTATGGCTGCGGTGATAGACGAAGTAGTCCCGGTCGGCGTTATTGGCGTTGGGTGGGATGGCCGCCTGATCAGTGACGATCCAGCTGCCGTCCGGGCCGTAAACGAAAAGCCCGTGCAGCTGCGGCATGATGCTTTTTTGCTGCGCCAGCAAGGCATGCAACCGCGGCCGGTCGATGTGATCGAAACCATCGCCTTCCAGGCGCTCGGCCAAGGCCGCGGTAATGGCGTCGACCTGGCGGATAGCGTCTTCAGCGTGCTGCGCCGTGGCCCGAGCCAGGTTGCTGACCATGTTCTCGGCGTTGTTATAGGCAACACGGTAGTCACGCCAGATGCGCCAGCCTTCCACCAGCACGAATGCCAGCATCACCACCAGCATGAACGCCAGTACCAGGCGGAACAGCGGCACCGCGCGCCCCTCGCCACTGATGGCGAAAACCCCATCGTTATCCTGTTTCCGGGCTGCGCACATTGGATTCCCTGGCCATACCGCGTTCGCCGCCTTTCACTATAGTTCAGCGTCGATCGGCCGGAACCGGCGGCAAAAAAGATTAAACCTTTGCCACGCCTCAACCCTCAACCGTACGCGACATTGAGGTCGCGCCACGGTTTAAAGGAGTGAAGCATGAAGAGTCTCTTCATCAGACGCGTTGGTTTTTCCATGGTGTTAGGCCTGGCAGCGGTGCACGCAATGGCCGCGACTTCCGATGATTTCGTTGATGCGGCCACCGAAGCCGGCATTGCCGAAGTGGTGACTGGCAACCTGGCTCAGGAGAAAAGCCAGAACGCCGAGATCAAGGCATTCGCCCAGCAAATGGTCACCGACCACACTCAGGCCAACCAGAAACTCGGCGACATTGCCCGCAAGCTGGACATTTCCGTGCCGGATGAGGCCGCCATGACCGACAAGGTCAAGAAAATGATCCTGGAATGGCGCGATGAGTCCTTCGACAAGTCGTACCTCAACAACCAGGTAGACGCTCACGAAAAAGCGGTGGAGCTGTTCAAGAAGGAGGCTGCATCGTCCGACAAGGCTGAACTGAAGGCCTTTGCCAGCGAAACATTGCCCAAACTCGAACAGCATCTGAAGCATGCCAAGGCACTTCAGTCCAAGCACGGCAAGTGAGGCCCCACATGAGTAACGATGCATTGAAGACCGAAGTACTTACCCGTCTGCTGCATGCGCACCCCGAAGGGCTAGGCAAGGAAGTGCTGGACAACTACCGCGGCGAAAAGGCGGTGGCCGGCATGCTCAAGACATTGCAGGAAGCCGGTTTGATTCACGACGGTAGCGTGGCGGTAAGCAGTGATCACCAGATCAGCGTGCACTACCCGATCAAGCTGTCGGCGGCGGGCGTAGAGGCCGCCAGGCGCGCCGAAGGCTGACCGTTGCCTGTTGTGGCCGTCGCCGGCAAGCCCGTTCCCAAGGGATAGCACATGGCTTGCCGGCGATAAAGGCCAGCAATCAGGAAAGACAGGGAAGAAACCACCCGCCAGGAAACGTCTGATTAATCTGCGAGCGGGGCCAACTGCGCTCGACACTGCGCCAGCGCCTCGTCGCGTGCCTTCAATTGTTCCTCAAGCCACTGCAACTGCCGCGCCTGCTCGGCGCACACGTCGCGCCTGGTTTCAAGGTTCTGGGCTTGCACATCCAGCTGCCGGCGCATCTCTTCGCTGGCGCCTTGTGCCTGGGCCAGGATCGTGCGCAGGCCTTGGATCTGCGCATCGCGTTGTTCCAGCAACTCATCCTGCGCCCGGCATTCACTGGCCGCCTGACGATGCTCTCCCAGCAAACGCTCATTGTCACGGTGCAAGCGGGTAAGTTCGTCCTGCTTGACGATCATGCCCTGCTGCATCTGGCGTAATTCCACCTGCATCTGCTGCAACTGCGCTTCGTGGCGGCGCTGTTCCTGCTCACGCTGTTCACGGCTGGCATTGCGGTAGTGCTCCAGGGCGTCGCGGGCATGGCGGTGCTTGTCCTCCAACGATTTGACCTGCTCGTCCTTGTCAGCCAGGCGCACCTGCAACTCACCCAGCGACTGGTTGAGGCTGGCACTGCGCAGCTGTTCGGCTTGCAGCGTGCTCTGCGTGGACAACAGTTTTTCTGTCTCTGCAGCCAAAGCCGCTGCATCGATCTTGTGTTGCTGGTGCGCTGCAGCCAGTGCCTGCTGGGCGATTTCCAGCTGCGCCTCCAGCGTCTCGCGCTGTTGCGTGAAGGTGCTCTCGGCCTGCTCGATCTTCAGGTCGGCCTCGTCCTGCAGCTGGGTTGCCAGTTGCCCAACCAGGCGGCTCAGCACATCACTCAGCGCGACCCCGCCTTCGGAAGCCACCGGCTGCTGGCCGTTCAGTTCCTTCAGGTAGCGGTGAATCGTGGTTTTGGAGCCGGTATTGCCCAATTCGATACGTATGGCATCGATGCTGGGGTTCTCACCCCGGGCGATCAGTGCCTGACGCGCCTGCTGCACTACCACCTTGTTGATGCCGCCACGGGCCATGCTTGCTCCTACGATTTTGTACTGTGTTATGTAACATGTAATTACGTACCGATTATGGCGATAGAAAACCCCTCCTGCAAACATTTCCTCAGGTGGAATAATCACGGCTTATCGTATGTGAGCGGTAAAATCGCTTGGATTCAACTGGCGCAGCAGCGCTCATGACTGAATCTGTGAACAATCGCGAACTGAAGGCTCTGATACAGGCGAGCGGACATGTTGGTGATAATGAGCCGCTACATGGGCACCCGCATGCGCTCAATGAAGTGCAATCCAAAGCGTGGTTTACCCAGACTGTTTGATCGGCCCAAGCACCAACAGCACAACATCATCGAGCGCATGTCTGGCTGACTGAAGGGAACCACCGGGTCGTGACACCCTTCGACAGGCTTACGAAAAGCTATGCCGCAGTTATCTCGCTGGCTTGTCCATGCGGTGTTTGCGACATCTGCATTCGTACAGAGCCTAGAAATGCACCTTGATCAATGCACTCAACGCGTTCTGATCGGTCGGAAAACCGTGGCTGTCTTCGATGCCATATTTGTCGGACCAATAGTCCCACTCGATCCCCGCATAGAAACGCGCCGGCGCTTGCCCCATCGCCTTACCAACGTCGTACTTGATCTGGGGGTTGAAGTGGAAACTCTTGGCTACATAGTTCGAGGTACCCTTCGTGCCCACATCATTGACGTACCACTCCAGATAACCGTCGAACAAAATGTCTGAGCGCCCGAGCGGTATCGTCATCGCCCAGGTCGGGTTGATCTGCCACTGTCCAGACGCTTTGCCGGTTATCCCATCGGGCTTGCGGTAGTAAGTGTTCAGTGAAAAACGATCAAAACCAGGCAGGTTCAGGTCAACAGCGGGCCCAAGCAGGTACTTTCGATTGCGCCCTTCTCCGCGCTCATAGGTGGCAGCGATCAACACATCCTTGACGATGCCATAGCTAAGACGGTGGCCACTGATTTTGCCCAGCGACAGTCGCGGTGAAAACTCGCCGTAATAGGTATAGCCATCGTTGCCGGACAAGCCGTTGGACCACTTGTTATCGACGAACAAGAACATGTCGCCCCAGGTCCAGCCACTGGCGTGCTCAAAGGTGATGGTTTGCTGGATATCGTTGCCGGTGCCATCGACTTTATAACCGTGCCCGTAGAGGTAGCTGAGGCTGTTGTTGCTCCACATCAGCGGATTCGCCTGGGCACTGCCAGTGGCCAGCGCGCAGAGTGGGACGACGCTGTGAAGCAGCCAGGAAAGAGCGTTCGGTTTCATTTGCATCCCTTGGGTCGTGATTGTTGGTTTTCGCCAGCAAGGGTATGCAGCAGCGGACGACCTCTCCTCTGGCCCCGGCTCATGCCGAGGCGCCACCCTTGCCGGGGGAGCGGCGCGAGGCCGCCAGAGCAATGTCCCATGCCAACTTTTGGCACTGACCGCTTCTACTCGAGTTAGCGCAAAGCAGGGCGCGTGCCAACTAATCGGATACACGTAATTTGCTTATTGTGAGCAATCCTCAGGATCAATGAACACCATCCCATCAGAACATTGCGCACTTTATTAGTGCTCAATCGGTACGTTCTGCACCTTCTCAACTCACGCGTCAGTCCAGGCCCCCTCGGATGCGGGTCGCTACACCGCAAAGTCAGCGGCTTCATGAAATTGGCATGCTTCTGGCTTCTTGTATCAGCGAGTAGAAGCGGTCAGTGCCAGGCATGGCATGGGGCATTGCTCTTGCGTCCTTCGGGGCGCACATCCGAGCGGATGTTTGAACGAGGCTATGGCAGCCCCGGGCAAGAGAGCAATGTCAGTCGCCAGGTCACGCCCTTTTGCTTCGCGACTTCATTCTCTTCCCACGTTCTCTCCGCCCGGCTCCTTCGCTGTCGCGCTATCCGGCGCACGGTGGTTTTTGAATCGGGGTGAAGAACACATGATGAAAACGCGTTTGGCCTTGGCTCGCCCGCTACGCTCGCTGTTGGCAGCAGCGTTGCTCCCCACCACGCTGACGATCGCTCCGCTGGCGATCGCTGGCGACAAAGTCGTGTTGCTGACCTCTTGGTATGCTCAGGCCGAACAGGGCGGCTTCTACCAGGCACTGGCCGATGGGTTGTACGAAAAGGAAGGCCTGGATGTGTCCATCCGCATGGGGGGACCACAGGTCAATGGCATGCAACTGCTGGTCAGCAAGCAAGCTGATTTCATCGTCAACTATGACCTGCAGATTCTAAAAAGTGTCGAGCAAGGCCTGCCAGTGGTCGCAGTGGCTGCGCCCTTCCAGGGAGACCCGCAAGGGTTGATGACCCACGCGGACGTCAGCGGACTTGATGGGCTTGGCGGCAAGCCTGTGCTGGTGTCCACCTCGGGCCAGCAAACCTGGTGGCCTTGGCTGAAGGGTAAATATCAATTGGCTGACAACCAGGCGCGGCCTTACACCTTCAACCTGCAACCCTTTCTAGCCGACCCGCAAACCACACAACAGGCGTATGCCAGCTCGGAACTGTTCCAGGCGATAAAGGCAGGCGTGACCCCTAACTTTTTCCTCTTCGCAGATGCCGGTTATCCACCCTACGGATCCACCGTGGTCACCCGTCAAGACATCATCGCTCAGCACCCGGAGCGGGTAGCAGGTTTCGTGCGCGCGTCCATGGAGGGTTGGAAGCGCTATCTGGATGACCCCAGCGCCGGCAATGCACTGATCAAGCGCGACAACCCCAACATGACCGATGAACTGCTGGCCTGGGGCGTCTCGACCCTCAAGCAGTACCGCCTGGTCACCGGTGGAGAGGCTGCAACCCAGGGGATCGGCACCATGACGGACAGCCGCTGGCAAGCAACCCGCGACTTCATGGTCGAGGCGGGTCTGCTCGGTCCCGACGCACCTTGGCGCAACGCTTACACCACGCGCTTTGTGCAAGACCTGAAGGTACTCCCTGAGGCCGAACAGGTCGGCAGCCGCTGAACACCCTAACAAGCTCAACGCTGTGAGGAATCCTGATTATGTTGGTTACCAAACAACCTGTATTGCGCCGTTTCTGGTATGCCCTGCTCCCTATGACAGCCCTCGAAGACGGCCCCAAGCCATTCACCCTGCTGGGTGAAGCGCTGGTGTTGTGGAAGCGTCCCGATGGTACCCCGGTGGCAATGCGGGACCGCTGCTGCCACCGCACCGCCAAACTGTCCAAAGGCTTCGTCAGTGCTGAGGGCAATATCGCCTGCGGGTATCACGGCTGGGAATACGACTGCACCGGCACCTGCGTGAAGATCCCGCAGAATCCCACCGGCGCTATTCCTCCGGGTGCCGCGGTGAAGGCTTATCACTGCCAGGAGAAGTACGGCTATGCCTGGGTCAGCCTGGACGCCCCGCTACAACCGATCCCTGAGTTCCCGGAAGACGGCGCCCCTGGTTACAGACGCATCTTCCAGTTTTACGAAGAGTGGAAGACCAGCCCGCTGCGGGTCATGGAGAATTCCTTCGACAACTCGCACTTTTCCTTCGTGCACAAGGCCAATTTCGGCTTGTTCGACCAGCCGCAACCGGCCAGTTACGAATTTCGCGAAACCGATTATGGCTTCGAAGCCGAGACCCGCGTGCCGATCCGCAACCCCGAGGCAAGCTTCCGTATCACCGGTACCACCGAGCCAATCACCCAGCGGCACCTGCTCAACCGCTATTACCTGCCCTTCTCTCGGCGCTTTGGCTGCATGTATCCGGACAGTGGCATCCATCACATCATCTACAACTGCGCCACGCCCATCGACGACAACCGACTGATGCTCGTGCAGTGGTTGTATCGCAACGACAGCGAAGAGCAATGCTCGACCCAGGAACTGATCGACTGGGACGCGGCGATCACAGCCGAAGACCGCGACATCCTGGAAGCCACCGATCCTGACGCCTGTGTCGACACCCGCCGCAGGGTGGAACTGCACATGCCATCGGACAAGCCTGGGTTGGTTATTCGCCGGCAACTACTGGGTCTGCTTGAAGCCCATGGCGAGAGCGAAGTGTTCCTCAGCCACTGACACTTGCCCAACGCCCCGGTGCGCCGGGGCATTCACCACCGCTCATGACCCACGGGGAGAGCGCTATGTTGATGCAGACCCTATCCAAGGCCGGCGTCCAGCCGCAGGCCCTGCCGAACACCCTCGGTGTGGACACCCCTTTGTTCGCCAATCAGGTGGAAAAAACCTACAGCAATGGCACCCATGCCTTGAGCCGCGTGAAACTGGCGATTGAACGCGGCGAGTTCGTCTCGCTCTTGGGCCCGTCGGGGTGTGGCAAAAGCACCCTGCTGAAAATGTTCGCCGGGCTCGAACAGCCCTCCGCCGGCCATGTGCGCTGGTGGGGCAAGGATGCCCCGGGTACGGACCACCACACAGGCACACCGGGGCGCAGTTTGGCCATGGTGTTCCAGGAAGCCACCCTGATGCCATGGGCCAAAGTGCACGACAACGTGCGCTTGCCCCTGGACTTGGCTGGCGCCCCCAAGGCCCAGAGCCAGCCCAAGGTGCAAGCCGCCCTGGAACTGGTGGGGCTGGGCAAGTTCGGCGACGTTTACCCGCGGGAGCTCTCCGGCGGTATGCAGATGCGCGCCTCTATTGCTCGGGCATTGGCCACCGAACCCAATCTGCTGCTGATGGACGAACCCTTCGGCGCCCTGGACGAGTTCACCCGCAACAAGCTCGATAGCGACCTGCGCCAGCTCTGGCTCCAGCGCGACCTGACGGTGGTATTCGTGACCCACAGCATCTTCGAGGCGGTGTACCTGTCTTCGCGGGTGGTCGTGATGGGCGCGCGTCCCGGTCGAGTGATCGCCGATGTAATCATCGACGGCCCACGGGAACGCGACGAGGCATACCGTACTTCGCCGGCTTTCATCGAGCAATGCGCGCACCTGTCCCGACTCCTGGCCCAGGCCAATGGCGACCCTTCCTGAGAGCATCATCATGAGCCGACCCTCTACTCCCTGGCTACGCCACCCTTCTGTACTACGCATCGCTTCACCACTACTGGTTGGCGCCTTGCTGCTCGGCGTCTGGCAACTGGCATGCATCGCCTGGAAAGTCCCGGTGTACCTGGTACCGTCACCGGCCGATATCGGCCGCACCCTGGTCGCTGATGGCCCGATGCTGCTGGGGGCACTGTGGATGACCCTGAAGATCACCTTTCTGTCATTCGCCCTCGCCGTGATCATCGGCACGCTGGCGGCGTTCGTGTTCGTGCAGAGCCGCGTCGTGGAGGCCAGTCTGTTTCCCTACGCGATTCTGCTGCAGGTCACGCCGGTGGTGGCCATCGCGCCGCTGATCATCATCTGGTGCAGCGACACGACCTTGGCGTTGGTGATCTGCGCCACACTGGTGGCGATCTTCCCGATCATCGCCAACACCGTCCTGGGCCTGCGCAGCGTCAACCCTGGCCTGCTCAACCTGTTCCACCTGAACCGTGCCAGCCGCTGGCAAGTGCTGTTGCGCCTGCGCATTCCCAGCGCCTTACCGTGCTTTTTCGCTGGCCTGCGCATCGCCAGCGGCTTGGCATTGATCGGCGCGGTGGTGGCCGAGTTCGTCGCCGGTACGGGCGGCACGGGTGCGGGCCTGGCCTATCAGATCCTGCAGGCGGGATTCCAGCTCAACATCCCCCGCCTATTCGCCGCCCTGGTGTTGATCGCCCTGACCGGCGTGGCGCTGTTCAGCCTGATGGCGTTGCTGGCGCGCTTGAGCCTGCGCCACTGGCACGAAAGCGAACTGGGCTGACTTCCATGCAAAACGCCGTACTGCCTATGGAGACGAACATGAAACACAGCAACAGCTGGCTGATCCGTAACGCCAGCGCCATCCTCACTGGCCTGCGCGGCGGCGCCGCGCGCCATGTCGGGCCGGACATCCGCATCACCCAGGGGCGTATCGCCGCCCTGGGCTCGCTGCAACCGTTACCAGGTGAGCAAGTGCTCGATGCCACCGATTGCGTGGTGTATCCAGGCTGGGTGAACACCCATCACCATCTGTTCCAGTCCTTGCTCAAGGGCATTCCCGCTGGCATCGACCAGAGCCTCGGTGCCTGGTTGGGGGCCGTGCCCTATCGCTATCGCGGGCTGTTCGATGAGCACAGTTTCCGCTTGGCCGCACGGGTCGGGCTGGTGGAGCTGGCCCGCTCCGGCTGCAGCACGGTGGCCGACCATCATTACCTGTACTTGCCAGGCATGGCCTTCGACAGCGCACAGATCCTCTTCGAAGAGGCCGAGCGCCTGGGGCTGCGCTTCGTCCTTTGCCGGGGCGGCGCAACCCAGGTACGTCAGGCTGAAGGCCCCGCGACGGCCGGACCTGAGACCCTCACGCAGTACCTGGACGATGTTCAGCGCTTGGTGCAGGTCTACCATGATCCCGCCGATGATGCCTGGCGCCGTGTGGTAATGGCGCCGACCAGCCCGCCCTACTCAATGCCGCCCGAGCACCTGCGGGAGACCGCCCGCACCGCACGCCGCCTGGGCATCCGCCTGCACAGCCATCTGAGCGAAACCGTGGAGTACCAGAACGAAGTCCATGATCGCCACGGCCTCTCGCCCGTGGTGTTCTGCGCGGAGCAGGAATGGCTCGGGCCGGACGTGTGGTTCGCGCACCTGGTCAAGCTGAGCGCCGAAGAAATCCAGCTGCTGGGCGCCACCGGCACCGGCATCGCCCACTGCCCACAAAGCAATGGTCGGCTTGGCAGTGGTATCGCAGATATCGTTGCCATGGAGGCTGCAGGCATGTCGGTTTCGATCGGCGTGGATGGTGCTGCCTCCAACGAAGCCTGCGACATGATCAGCGAAACCCACGCCGCCTGGCTGATGCAAAGGGCCAAGGCCGGCGAACGCGCCATGGCCCGCCATGCTGGCGGCGATCTGGAGGGCGGTGCCCATGTCGCCAGCGTGGAGGACGTTGTGCGCTGGGGCACAGCAGGTGGCGCCCAGGTGCTGGGCCTGGACGCCATCGGCACGCTGCAGGTCGGCATGGCGGCGGACTTGGCGATCTACCGCCTCGATCAGCCCCGCTACTTCGGTCTGCATGATCTGGGCATCGCGCCAGTGGTAGGCGGTGGCCGTCCGACACTGCGGGCATTGCTGGTGGGCGGCCGCCTGAGCGTGGAAAACGATGCGCTTCCTGGCTTGGACCTCGCCGAACTGGGCAGCCAGGCACGGCAGGCTGTACTTCGCCTGCAACAGGCCGCGGGAGTACGCGCATGAGCTGGACGCCTCTGCAGGTGCGGGCCCTGCGCCTTGAAGCCGACGACGTACTAGGTGTGGAACTCGCGCCGCCAGCTCCAGCTCCCCTACCCTTCGACTGGGCACCCGGCGCTCATGTGGACCTGCGCCTGGGCAATGGCGTGGTACGCCAATACTCAGTGGTCAGCCTGCCCGAGGACGGTCATGTCTACCTGGGCATCAAGCGCGAAAAAGCCTCCCGCGGCGGCTCGCAATGGCTGCACGAGCACCTGCGGCTGGGTGCCCGGGTGGAGGTGGGCCTGCCGCGCAACTTCTTTAACCTGCAACCTGGCACTGGACAGGTCGTCTTGGTGGCCGCAGGCATAGGAGTCACGCCACTGCTCGCCGTGTACCGGCAATGCCAAGCGCAAGGTCGGTCGGTGCGCTTGCTGTTTTTCACCCGCGATGCCAAACAGGTGCCTTTTGTCCAGTACCTCGATGCGAATACCGAGGTTCATGCAGGCTTGCGCGCCCCGATGATCGCCGGGTACCTGGAGGAACACCTGCCGGCCTGGGACGGCAGCGCAAGCCTCTATTGCTGTGGCCCTGCAGGTTTCATGGATTGTGTTGAGCACGTCGCGCTGGCAAGCGGCTGGCCAACCACGGCGCTTCATCGCGAACATTTCCAGGCCGCAGAGCCCACCTTGCACGTCGAGCGTCACTGCACGCTGGTGCTACAGCGCAGTCGTCTCCAGGTCGAGGTGCAACCGGGCGAAAGTTTGGTACAAGCAGCATCGCGGGCTGGCGTGGAGCTACCCGTGTCATGTGGGATAGGTATCTGCGGCGCCTGTGTCAGCCGGGTCATCGAGGGGCAGCTTGATCACCGCGACGAGTACCTCAGCGATGCCCAGCGCAACAGCGGAGAATGGATAACGCCCTGCGTATCGGGCTGCCACAGCGCCCGGTTGGTGCTGGACGTTTGACCATCGCCCGCAGCTGCCCGACGGCCAACGGCTGACGGCAGCTGCGCACGCCCGCTCCTTTCGCCCATGGCTTTGTCCCTAATCGAAGATCGCTACCGCCCGGACGAAGCCGGCTGAGGCATGCCGGATCTTGTAAGGGAAGCAACTTACCAGAAACCCATCCGCCGGTAGCTGCTCCAGATTGGCCAGCTTCTCCATCTGCCCATAGCCGATATCACGCCCGGCCTTATGGCCCTCCCAAATGATCGAGGCGTCGCCCGTTTCACTGAAGCGTTCGCGGGTGAACTTGAATGGCGCATCCCAACTCCAGGCATCGGTACCGACCACCCTCACCCCGCGCTCCAGCAGGTACAAGGTCGCCTCGCGGCCCATCCCCACTCCGGCTTCGAGATAGCCTGGCTGGCCGAACAAGCTGCCCGCGCGGGTGTTGACAAGCACGATCTCCAGCGGCTGCAGCTCATGACCAATACGCGCAAGCTCCGCCTCGACCTGCGCCGCAGTGACCACGTGGCCATCCGCCATATGACGAAAATCCAGCTTCACCCCCGGCTGCAGGCACCACTCCAGCGGCAGTTCGTCGATGCCGAAGGCCGGCTTGCCACCGTCGGTGGTGGATGCGTAGTGCCAGGGCGCGTCCATGTGAGTACCGCTGTGAGTGGTGATCTGCAGGCGCTCCGCCGCCCAGGACTCGTCGCCCGGCAGGTCCTCCTTGCGCAGCCCGGGAAACATCGCGGCCATCTCCGGCCAACCCTGCTGATGATCCATATAATCGATCTTCGGCAGCAAAGGTGGCGGATCAGTGTAAGGGTTGTTGTCCAGGGTGACAGACAGGTCCAGCAAGCGACGTGTGTTCAAGCTCATACGAGGATTCCTTTGCGGATGGCCGCGCGACGGGTGTGGCGCGGCGGCAAGTCGAGGGCATTACGCAGCAGCCCGGCCACTGAACCGTCGTGGCAGAAGCCCAGTTCGCGGGCAAACGAGGTACGCAACGGTGGGTAGCGGCCAAACAGGCTTTCGAGCTGGGGATCGGGGGCGAAGGTGATGCGCTCACGGTTGGCCTCGCCAACAACAGCCGCCAGCCCGTTCAGCACCTGGGCGATGGTCAAATGCAGCACGGGCAGTTGCCAAACCCGCTGGCTGCCCGGGTCTTCCAGCTCGGCGGCGTGCAGCAGGTTGTCCACGCAACAACGGGCCGACATCCACCAGGCGCTCGCTTCGGGTGACACCGGGCAGGTGTAGGCCTCCCCGGCCACATAGGCGTGCAACAGGTCGCTCATGAACGCCGAGCGCAGACCATTCGGCTCGCGCGGGCGAGCAACGATACCGGGCAAGCGCAAGGCGCGGCCGTCAACCTCGCCACGGCGGGCAAGGTCCTGCAACGCGATCTCCACCATGCGTTTGTGCGCCGCATAGGACAGCTGGGGCGACGCTGGCTGGCCTTCGTCCATGCGCGTCGGCAACTTGCCGCCGTACACCGCGACGCTGCTGGCGTACACCAGCACCGGTGGACAGAGGGGATTACGCAGTTGGTCGAGCAGCTCCAGGCTTGCTTGCAGGTTTACCTGGTAACCCCGTTCGTACTGCGCCTCGGCAGCGCCGCCAGGCACGCTGACGAGATGGAAGACCACGTCGACACCGTCAGCCAGCACTCGACGCAGCAAGGCCGCGTCAGTGACGCTACCGTGATGGCGACGCAGGCGCGCGTCTTCGGGCAGGCCATCCAGTGCCTGATCCAGCGCCAGCAGTGCCTCGATTCGCCGCCCGCGCAGCTCGCCCAGGTCCAGCAGGCGCTGCACCAACTGGCGCCCGACGAAGCCATTGGCCCCGGTGACCATCACTCGCATGGCCAGCCTCCCCGCACCACGCGCTGGTCAATCGCCCCGAACAGCACCTCGCCCTCGGGCCCGCGAGCCTCCATGCGCACCCGGTCGCCAAAGCGCATGAAGGCCGTGCGCGGCGCACCGCAGGCGATGGTTTCGATGGCGCGGCGCTCGGCGATGCACGCCGAGCCCACGCTGCGCTCGGCGTTGGACACGGTGCCGGAGCCCAGTAGCGTGCCCGCACTCAAGCGTCGCGTCAGCGCCGCATGGGCAATCAACTGGTGGAAACCGAAGTGCATGGCGCCGCCATGCGGATGGCCGAACCACTCGCCGTTCCAGTGCACGTGCAGCGGCAAGTGCACCCGGCCGTCGCGCCAGGCCTCGCCGAGTTCGTCCGGGGTGACCGCGACGGGCGCGAAACTGCTGGCGGGCTTGGCCTGGAGAAAGCCGAAGCCGGTCTTCATTTCCCGCGGTGCCAGGGCCCGCAGGCTGACATCGTTGAGTTGCAGGATCAGGCGAACATGCTGCAAGGCCTGCTCCGCCGGGCATCCCATGGGTACGTCATCGAGCAACACCGCGAACTCGCCCTCGAAGTCGATGCCGTGGGCCTCGCTGGGCAAGGGAATGTCCGCGAGTGGCCCGAGAAAGTCGTCGCTGGCACCCTGGTAAATCAGTGGTGTGTGCTCGACGCCTTCGATCGGGTCCAGGTTGAAGGCCTTCTGCATCAACGCGCCATGGCTGAGGAAGCACGAGCCATCCAGCCATTGGCTGGCACGCGGCAGGGGCGCAGCCAGTCGAGCGAGGTCGAGCGCGAAGGCACCCGCAACCGCATCGTCGTTGAGCTGCTGATACAGAGCCTGCAAGCGGGCTTCGACCTGGGGCCAGTTTTCCAGCGCGACCTGCAAGCTGGTGGCGATGTCGCTGGCATCGACCGCATGCCCGAGGTCACGGGCCACCACCAGCAGGCGACCATCGCGGCTGCCGTCGTCGAACGTGGCGAGCTTCATGGCAGCAGCTCCTTGAGCGTCTCGGCATAACGCCCATCGAGCAGGATGAAGACCATCCGGGCCATCTGTTCGCTGCGGTTGCTCCAAGCGTGGTTGGTACCGCGCTGGACCACGATATCGCCCCGTTTGAGGTGGACTTCGCCATCGTCCAGCACCAGCCAGACCTCGCCCTCGGTAACGATGCCGTAGTCCAGGGTTTCGGTGCGGTGCATCAGCTTGTGCTTCGAGTCGGCTTTGCCCGTGCCGGCACTCGCCTCGCCGATCTCGGCGAAGGCAGCGGCTGCATCTTCGGCACTGACCTGGTTCTGCACGCTGTCAGGCGGTATGTCCACCACGCGAATCACGCTGCCCAGCGGGCCAGGGCTCAATTGCAGCGGCTGCGCTGTCGGATCATTGCCGTTGTCCAGTGTCGCCGGGCTGCCGACACTGTTCCAGACTTCGTAGAACAGGGTGCCAGGCACCGCCTTGAGTGGGAAGTTGTTCGGTGTCGGGCCGCAACTGGCGACGACCGCCTGGCCCTCGGCATCGTGGCCGGTGACTACACGTTTGAATGCAGGAAGCGATTGCATGCTGTCTCCTTTCAATTGCCGTCGCCGATGGTCGAGCCACCGTCGACAATAAGATTCTGTCCGCTGATGAACGCTGCGCCTTCAGCCATGGCCGGTAGGCGCGTGCTGGTCAGCCACATGGCGCTGCGCAGAGAGCGACTGGCACCGGCTCGCCCGCCAAGGAAAATTTCGTTCATCGTGCACCTGCCACCGTCACCGCACGCCGGTGGCGCATCAAGGACAGGCACACAGGCGCCAGTAGCAGTTGTCCGATGGCGACCAGCAGCAGTGCATGCGGCAGTTGCGTAGCCACACCAGCGGTCAATGCCAGGACGATCAATGGACTGACGAACTCACCCGCGAAAATCGCCGAAGTGAACCCACCCGTGGCACGGCCGCGCTGATCGAAGCCAACCTGCTGCATCACCAGGGTGATCAGCGTCGGCAGCAACAGCCCAACACCCAGGCCGTTGATCAGCACCGCCAGCACCACTGGCGCGTGGCTGCTCGCCAGCGCCATCAGGCCGCCACCGAGCCCCGCCGTGGCAAAGCCCAAGGCCAGCAACCGCCCAGCCGGCAAGCGCGCCAGTAAGCGAAAAGCCAGTGCGCCGGCCAACACGCCGAGCTGGTTGGCGCCCATGGCCAGGCCGACCTGACGGGGCGCATCTATGTGCAGTAACTGCAGCACGTAACCGGCCTGTACCGGGACGATGAACAGGCTGACGCCAGCCAGCACGGTGAGCAGGTATAACGGCGTCAGGGCCGCCCATGGAAAACGCGAATCGACGGTGGCTTCGCTGGCGGTCTGGCAGGCACGCGGCTCCCACAACAGCAGGGCCATCAAGGGCAGGCACAGCGCACCCACCGCATAGAGGGTGAACGGTGTCCGCCAGTCGCTTTCCCCCAGCGCACCGCCCACGCCCATGAACAACGCCGCCGCCAACGAGGTGACCACCATCTGCAAAGCGAACAACCGCGCCCGGCGCTGGCCGTCGAAGTAGTCACCCATCAGCGTGGTGCAACAGGTCATGATGCCGGCTTCGGCCAAGCCGATGCCGGCGCGGCTGGCGACAATCAGCACCAGCGAGTCCAGCCACAACGGCAACAAACCGCACAGGCTGTAGAGCAACATGCTCGCCAGCAGCAGTGCTCGCCGCCCCACACGGTCTGCCAACACCCCGGCCAGCGGCGCCAACAAGGCTATCACCAGTGCCGGCAACGTCAGGGC
Source organism: Pseudomonas sp. CIP-10 (assembly GCF_020911845.1). NCBI lineage: Bacteria > Pseudomonadati > Pseudomonadota > Gammaproteobacteria > Pseudomonadales > Pseudomonadaceae > Pseudomonas > Pseudomonas sp. CIP-10. Next base: position 3,060,595 of record NZ_CP087160.1, read on the forward strand.
CACCGGCACCAGCACGGCCACGCCCGGCGTCTCGGCAAAATGCGCGTGCATGCGGGGTAGCACCGGTGCGATGAGCACCGCCCCCAGGACGGGCAGGCAACTGCCGAACAGCAGCAAGGCAGCCTGGGCGCTTCCGGCGGTGCGTTCAGCGGCCATGGCTCACCTCCTCCAGTGGGCGAAAACTGGCGCCCTGCTCCAGCATCCCGCTGCTGTGCTCGCGCCTTGTGTGCTCATGCGCCGGCAATGTCAGCTGCTCGGTACAGGCCTTGCGGTGCGGCAACAGGAAGTAGGCCAACGCCGGCAGCAGGATCAATGCGCCGACCATGTTCCAGACGAACATGAATGCCAGCAGCACGCCCATGTCGGCCTGGAACTTGATCGGCGAGAAGATCCAGGTACCAACGCCGATGGCCAGGGTGATACCGGTGAGCATGACCACCTTGCCGGTGAACAGCAGCGCGCGGTAATACGCCTGGGACAGGCTCGCGCCTTGGCGCAGCTGGGCCAGCACGATGCTCATCACATACAGCGCGTAGTCCACGCCGATGCCGACCCCAAGGGCGATCACCGGCAGGGTCGCCACCTTCACGCCAATACCCAGCGCCACCATCAGCGCTTCGCAGAGGATCGAGGTGAGTACCAGTGGCAGCACCGCGCAGAGCACCGCGCGCCAGGAGCGGAAGGTCACCAGGCAGAGCACGATCACCGCGCCGTAGACCCACCAGAGCATGTCGCGGTTGGCCTGCTTGACCACCTGGTTGGTGGCAGCCTCGATGCCTGCACTGCCGGCAGCCATGAGGAAGCTGGCCTGCTCGCTGTCGTTGGCCTGGGCAAACGCCTGGACGCTGTCGACCACCCGCGCCAGGGTGTCGGCCTTGTGATCGTTCAGGTAGGCATAGAGCGTCAGCAGGCTGCAGTCGTCGTTGTACAGCCCGCGCGGGGCACCGGCGGTGACCATGTTCAGGGTCGCCTGGTTGTTGACCAGGTCATACCACTTCGGGCTGCCTTCGGAGAGGCCGACCAGCACCCGGCGGTTGAGCAACGCCAACGAGTTTGTCGAGTCCACGCCCTGCAGGCCACGCAGTTGCCAGTCGAGGTCATCCACGTGTTTCAAGGTGCCGTAGGCCGAACAGCCACCGGGGGCGGTGCGCACCATCACCGCGAACACATCGCTGCTGGCGCCGTAGTGCCGGGTGACGAAGGCATTGTCGCGGTTGTAGCGCGAATCGGCGCGCAGCTCGGGAGCGCCGGCGTCGAGGTCGCCGACCTTCAGGTGCAGGCTCACGGCGTAGCCCCCGGCAGCCATCAGCGCAGCGACGGCGATGCACGCCGCCGCCCAGCGCCGGCGGGTGAACAGGTCGAGGAAGCGCCACACCGCATGCTTGCCCGCTCCGCTGGCCTCGCCCTCTTCAGCGCGCAGGCTGCGCCGCGCCGCACGGGCACTGACGCCCACGTAGGAGAGCAGCACCGGCAGCAGAATCAGGTTGGTGAAGATCAGCACCGCCACGCCCAGGCTGGCGATGACGGCCAGGTCCTGGATCACCTGTATCTGAATGATCATGAGCACGGCAAAACCAACCGCATCGCATAGCAGCGCGGTGAGCCCGGCCAGAAATAACCGGCGGAAGGTGAACCGCGCTGCCACAAGGCGATGCATACCGCGGCCGATGTCCTGCATGATGCCGTTCATCTTCTGGGCGCCATGGCTCATGCCAATGGCGAACACCAGGAACGGTACCAGCACCGAATAGGGGTCGAGCGCGTAACCCAGCAGTGGCAGCAGGCCGAGCTGCCAGATCACTGCCACCAGCGAACACACCACCACCAGCGCGGTGCTGCGCACACAGCGGGTGTACCAGTACAGCACGGCGGCGGTGATGGCAATGGCGGCGGCAAAGAACAGCAGGATCTGCCGCAGGCCGTCCATGAGGTCGCCGACGACCTTGGCGAAACCGGTGATGTGGATCTCCACCCCCTGCGCCTGGAAGCGCTCGCGCAGGGTTTCCAGCTCATGGGCGAAGGCCGTGTAGTCGAGGGCCTGGCCGTCCGGGGTCTTCTCCAGCAGCGGCACGTAGACAATGCTCGAACGCTGGTCGAAGGCCACAAGTTGACCAATCTCGTTGGAGCGTTCCACGTTGCGCTTGAGCGCTTCCAGGCTAGCGGCAGCGCCATCGTAGCCGTCGGGCACCACCGGGCCACCTTCCAGGCCCTCCTCGGTGACTCCGGTCCAGCGGGTGGACGGCGTCCACAGCGACTTCATCGCCGCACGGTCGACGCCAGGCAGCAGGTATACCGCGTCGTTGAGCTGCTGCAGGCTGTGCAGGTAGTCCTTGTCGTAGATGCTACCGCGCGGATTGGCCACGGCGATGCGCACCGCGTTGCCCAGGCCGGCGAGTTCCTGGCGGTGCTCCAGATAGTTGTGGATGAACGGATGATCGCGCGGGATCATCTTCTCGAAGCTGGCATTGAGGGTCAGGCGCGAGGCCTGCCAGCCGAGCAGCAAGGTCGCCGCCAGGCACAGCAGCAACACCAGCACACGGTGGTTGAAGAGCGCACGTTCCAGCAGCGAGCCGGACGCGCTGTCGAAGTCGTCGAGATGGCCGCTGGAAGGCGCAGATGAATTCATGACGTGCATGGTTCAGTCCGTCGTGGTGGAAAGAGAGGAAGGTTCCAGGCGGCGCGCACCGGCCATGCCGACGGCGACGATGGAGCCATCGGCGGCGGTGGTAGCGGCGGTCAGTGGCAGGCCATCGGAGACCGCCACGGGCTGGGCGACAAAGGCGCCGAGGCCGCTGCGCAGGAGCATCCCTGCCTGGTTGGCGAGCAACAACTGGCCACCGGCGACGCGCAGGCCGTTGATCGATGCCGGGATCGGGTTGGCTAGCGCCTGGAAACTGTCGCCACCGTCGTCAGAGGCGAACAGCGAACCGCGCAGGCCGCCGAGCAGCAGACGGCCATCAGGCAACACGGTGGCGGCGAAGTAGCTGCCATCGTAGGGCCCGTGCAGCGCCTCGTAATGCTCACCGCCATCACGCGAGCGAAGCAGCAGGCCCTGCTCGCCGGCGATGTACACCTGGTTGCCTTGGCGCGCCAGGGCATACAGGTGCAGTCCACGCCCGTTCGGCAGTCGGCCGATCTCCGACTGCCAGCTGCGCCCGCCGTCGGCGGTGCGCATGGCCACCCCGTAGGCACCCACGACCAGGCCGTTGCGGGCATCGGTGAAATTCAGGGCCAACAACGGCTTGTCCGCGCCGTCGGCCAGCAGCCGTTGCGCCGCCGCCAGGCGACGCTCGTCTGCGGCAGCCTCGGCTGCCTGCACCTCCAGGGCGGCGGCGCGCTTGCCGTCGAGCTGCACGCTCCAGTGCTCACCACCGTCCTGGCTGTGCAAAACCACGCCGGCATGGCCGACCGCCCAGCCGTTGCGGGCGTCGATGAACTGCACGGCGGTCAGGCTGACACCCACCGGCACGGCAGTGGCCTGGCGCCAGGTGGCACCATTGTCATCGGACAGCAGTACCACGCCACGTTCACCCACCGCGACCAGGCGTGCATCGGCCCGGGCCACATCCTGCAACACCGCACGCAGGGCCTGGGGGCCGTGCAGCGCGGGCTGCGCGAGCACATCCACGCTGTCACCGGCGAACGCCGGCGGCAGCCCGCAACAGGCTGCCAGCAGCCAGCCGTAGAGCATCTTGTTCATCGCACGCAACCTTTTGTTCTTAGAGTCGGTACAGCACCTGCGCAGCGCGCCTGCTCAGCGCACACCCTCGCCGGCCATGGCGTCGGCGGTGAACACCGAGTCCTTGTAGGGCGGCACGATGCGGTACTGTTCGTTCTTGCCTGCGAACAGGTCACCGGCGAACCAGGCACCGGAGAGCAGGTCGTAGAAGCCGTTGGTCAAGGTCACCACGCCCGGCAGGTCAGGCAGCACCACCGGCGAGGTCCAGACCACCTTGGCCAACTGGTTGCGGGCGTCATAGCGCTCGCCCAGCACGGCAGCCCAGGTGTCTTCGTCGAGGTAGTAGGTGCTACGCGGCATCACATGGCGCTGGCCATTCTTCAGCGTCGCCTCCACCACCCACACACGGTGCAGCTCCCAGCGGATGGAGTCGGGGTTCAGGTGATGGGGGGCCAGCAGCGCCTCGGCGTTGCTGGCGGTGAACACCTTGTTGGCGTTGTAGGGGATGTACATCTCCTTCTTGCCCACCAGCTTCCAGTCGAAGCGGTCGAGACGACCGTTGAACACGTACAGCTCATCGAAGCTCATGACGCCGGCGGTGGCCGGTGTCGGCGTGTCGCAGCAGGCGTTGGGCAGGCGACGCACACGGCGCTGACCAGGCAAGTAGGTCCAGACCGCAGCTTTGTCGGCGTTGAGGTTCTCAAGGCCGGTAATGGCCTCCCCGGCACGCAGGGGCGGGCCGTCGTTGGTCATGCGGATGGACCAGAACACACCCTTGTCGCCACTGCCACCGGGCAGGTACCAGGGCATCTGCAAATCGGCCCGCGAGTCATTGGTGAGCACGTGCTTGCCGTCGGCAGTGGTCAGGTACTGGTTGAAGCTGGCATGCCAGGACGCACCACGCCAACGCAGCAGGTGGTTCCACATGGCTTCCACGCCATTGGCCGGGATCGGGAACGGGATGCCGCCGGATGCGCCTTCGGGCATGGGGCCGGCGGGGCCGTCCACCAGCTTGCCGCTGGTGGCGTTGGCGAGGGTAGCGTCGTACACCGACTGCGGAGCGGCAGCGCTGCGGCGCGTCGGGTAGACGTCGAGACGATAGCTGTGCGGGTACTTCTTCAGCATCGCCTGGATGCCCGGCGTCAGCTTGTCGGCATACTGCGCCATGTTCTGCGCGGTGATGCTCAACAGCCGCTTGTCGCTGGCGAACGGATCGCCACGCTTGCCGCCTTCCTTGTAGGCCGGGTCGGCCTGGATGTAGCCACCGGTCCAGGCAGGAATGCTGCCATCCGCATTGCCGGCCCGCTCGCCACCGAGCGGGGTCAGGCTGGTCTTGAGCATGGCCGCCTGCTCGGCGGGCACTGCGGCAACGGCGCCGTGGGCCAATAGCAGCGAGGCACTCAGGGCAGTGAGCAGGGAAACGACTTTATTATTGTGTTTCATCGGGTGGTCCTCGGTCAGAAGGTGCGGCTGACAGTGAAGGCGATGAAGTCGCGGTCTTTGAGCGACTGTTCGAAGGTGTAGTGGTTATCGGCGTCGAGGAAGGTGTTCTCCGGGCCGTAGTAGTGCGTGTAGGTCAGGCCCAAACTCCAGGTGTTGAGGTAGTTACCTTTCAGGCCGATGTTCAAGTCACCGCCATGATCGGTACCAAAACCGGTGCCCAGCGCCATCGACGCGCCGTTGGTGTAGCTCGCGCCGATCGGCACCGACAGGTCGAGACCCGGTAAGATCTGCCGGTACATCGGTTCGAACACCAGGCGCAGGCTGGTGGCGTCACGGTCGGCGTTAGGGTCAACGGCATCGGCGTTCTTGCTCACGCTCATCACCCGGTTCCAGGCGATTTCGCCGAGGAAGCTCGACTCGGCAGCGATGAAGTTCGGCTCCAGGCTGGCAAGCCAGGAGACGTTGGCGTGCAACGTGCGGCCGGTGGCGTAAACCGGGTTATCGTCATTGTCGATCGCCTCGCCCACGGCCAACGCATGCTGGCTGGTCGAGGCCAACGGCTGGTTCCAGCGCGTTGACAACTCACCGGCGAGGTTGAAGTTGCCAACGGTGGTGGAGAAGCTCGCACCGAACGCCTCGATACCCTCGGGATACACCCAGTAGAACTCGCCGGCCTTGCCGCTGACCGGGTCGAGGTTGGCGAAGTTCGGGCGTACATTGAGCTGCGGCGACTTGTCGTGGAAGCGGATGGCGTACAGGCCCCAGTCGACCGTCTCGGTGCGCCAGCGCACCTGCATGCCGCCCTGCCCTGAGTCCTTGGCTTGCTTGTCGTTGCCGTGGAAGAACGCCAGAGGTTGGCCACCGGGGAACACCGGCGCGCCGACGAACATGCGCTCGGCGCCATCACCGAAGAAGTCGTCTGTGGAGAAATAGCTGCCCGCTGCCGGCAGGCGGTTGGCCTCCCACTCGAACTGGTAATAGGCCCCCACCGACACATCCGGCGTCAGTTGGAGTTGTCCGGAAATCTGCTGTACCGGACGGATCAGTTCCTTGAACTGCGTGTTGGGTACCGACAGCCCCTTGACCACGTCCACCGGAGCCATGCCGCCAGCAATGCCGTTCATGCCAAAGAACAGGCTCTCGCCCCACTGCATGGCGTATTGACCCAAACGGCCGGACAGCGGCATGTCGCCGATCTCGGTCTTGCCGAAGATAAAGGCGTCGAGCAGCTCGCCCTTGCGTCCATGCAGCTTGCGCGTGTCGTCGGTGAACGCGTCGTAGTCGACCGAATAACTGTTGGCACGGCCAGGGTCGTTGTTGTCAGTCCCTTGGTTGTAGACATCGTCGTACCAGGCCGCGCCGCTGACCCGTGCGCCGACGTTGTTGTAAGTAATGTCCAGTTCCGACAGCAGGTCGAGGCGGTTGGAGATCAGGCCCTTGTCGAAGTTGCGGTCACCGTCGTCCAGGTTCAGCGCGGTCTGCCCTTGGGTGAGCTTGCTGCTCGCGTCCTGTGTACGCCAGGCGGCGCTGTATTTCAGGGTATTGTCCCAGCGCACCCGCAGGTCGGGGTTGCCGGTATCGAATTCGAAGGCCTGCGCCTGGCTTGCGGCCAGCGCGACAAGCGCCAGGCTGAGGGGCTTGAGCGCCGGTAACGGCCGTGTGAATGCACCTTTGCGAGTCAACATCGGGGTTTCCTCTTTCTTTTTATTGTGCGTCGGTGTTGGCATAGGGCCGGCGCGCCGACAAGGCAGGGCGTGCCGGGTACGGGGAGTCAGATCGGCTGCGCAGTGACCTCCAGCATGCGCTTGACCAGGCCGATGCGGTCGAAGGAAGGATCGCGCTGGATCTCCTTCACACCTGCCAGCAGGGACATTTCGCTGATGAACTTGCAGCGCTCGAAACGCCGGCCCATGAAACGCTGCAATTGCACGTCGAGGCTGCCACCCGCGGTGAGCTCCTCGGCGAGCACCACGGCGTCCTCAATGGCCATGCCAGCCCCCTGCCCCAGGTGTGGCGTGGTGGCATGGGCGGCATCCCCGATCAGCAGCACTCGACCGCAGTACCAGGGTTCGTCGACAAACACCGCTTCAAGCGGCTTGTAAACGACCCCGGCGTTGTCGACGATCTGCTCGCGCAATTCGCCGATCAGCCCGCCGAAACCGGCCAGGCGCTGGCGAAGGCCATCAGCCAAAGCGGCCGGTTCCATCCAGGGGTTGCCCGGCTCGTGGGAGGTGGTGAAGAGGTACATCAGGTCATCGGCCAGCGGAACCAGCCCCGCGTTGCCAGAGGGCCCTTGGTAGTTGGCAAGGTGGTCGATACCTGCCGCACGCGGGAAGTTGTAGCGCCACACCGACTGCCCGGTGAAACGCGGCTGATAACGATCACCGAACAGCACGCTGCGGACTTTCGAGAACAACCCGTCGGCGCCGACCATCAGACCGTAGCGCCCCTGGCTGCCATCGGTGAACAGCACGTCCACTGCGCTGTCGTCTTGCTCGAAACTTTCCACCGAGGTGCCCAGGCGCACCTGGGTGCCCAGTTCGATGGCAGTTTCGCTCAACACCTTGTGCAGGGCGCGGCGCGAGATACCCACATTGGCCGGATACTGCGGACCGGCCAGGCGCTGGCCAGGGATGCGCGCCAGTTGCTGCCCTTCGGTGGTATAGATGGCCACGTCCTCGAAGGAGTAGGCGGCATCAAGGTAGGCTTCGAGAAGGCCCAGCCGGTGCATCTCGCGCACCACATTGCTCTGTTGAATGATGCCGACGCCGTAGACGGTCCACTCGGTTTTCAGCTCGACCAGATCGACGGCGACGCCCTTGCGGCGCAAGGCGATGGCGGCACACAGCCCGCCAATTCCGCCGCCCACGATCAACACGTTGTTCACAGTATCCATGGCATGTCTCACGTTTTGTTCTTGTTGTGCGCCCCGTCATGCGGGGCGGCCGTTTCCTGTGCCTATGCACAGCTTCCCGCCTGCGCCGGTCCATGACCAATCGCGTCGCGGGATGCGACCTATCGCGCGGCGCGATAGGTCAGCGATCGAGCTGCTCCAGCGGCAATAGCAGCCAGCCGTCCGCTTCCTTGTGATCGAGTGCCTCCAAGGCTTCGCCTCGGCAGGGGCCGTGAACGCAAGTGCCGTCTTCGGGCATGAAGCGCGCACCGTGGGCGTAGCAGACGATCCACTGGCCATCGGCGCTCAAAAAGCGGTTCTTGCGGTACTCCAGGGGCACCATCAAATGCGGGCACAGGTTGCGGTAGACGCGTACCTGGCCCAGGTACCGCAGGGCGAACAGGCTGTCCGCGCCCCTGCCCTGTGGGTCGAAACCGCGCGCGTGACCCTCGCCCAGCTCATCGAGCCGGCACAGCTCCACCCACGCCATGTTTCAACCCTGCTTCGCAGGCGGGCCGCTGGGTGCCCATTTCTCCCGCGAGGCGAACAGGAACAGCTGCGAGTTGTCGGCCGACATCGGCGCCTGACGCGCCGCCCATGCGTCATCGTGCTTGTCCATGTCGGCGTCGTACTCGATGTGGCAGCCCAGCGGGCTGTTGAAGTACCAGAACCAGTTGGAACCCAGCAGGTGTCGGCCCGGGCCCCAGAAGCTGGTCCAGCCCTGCTGCTGGAAACGCGTACCGGCCAGCAGGACCTCGGTGCCGCTGCCCATATGGAAGGTGAAGTGCTCGCAACCCTGCATGTGGGGTGGGGTCTGGATCATGAACAGGCAGTGGTGATCATCCATGGCGGCGGTGCGCATGAACGGGCCGACGCCGATGAAGCTGTCAGTGGTGACGAAGCCCAGGCGATCGCGGTAGAACGCTTCACCCTTGGCCGCATCGGGTACGAAGTACACCACGTGGGACAAGGTGCGCGGCAACGCCGGCATGTCCGGGGCAATGCCGAGCTGGTTGATCGGGCGCTGCGGTGCGCTACCGGGGGCGTTGGTAAGGTCGGCCGGCGCGTCGAAGGGGCGACGGCAGGTCACCTGGAAGGCAATGGCAAAGCCCAGGTCGTCGAAGGTGTGCAACGCGCCGCTGGCGTCGCGCCGTACTTCGCGATCACGGCCCAGTTCGTCGGCGATGGCCGCCAGATCGGTGCTCGAAGCGACGCCGTAAACGGTCTCGCGCAGCGATGGGGTCGGCCCGAGCGCCGGCGGCAAGCCAGGGTCGTCGCCGCGGCGGATAATGATCGAGGTGCCGTCCAGCGCCTCGAAACGGCCACCGTCGCCGTCCAGTTGAACGGCATCGAGGCCATAGTCACGCAGGCAATCGGCACAGGCCTGGATATCGTCGACGCCAAACACCAGCGCGTCGAGACCAAGAATATTCATGGCTACCACTCCATTGAAATTGTTATTCGGCGAGGCAGGTCACCGGTAATGGGTCGCGGCGGCACGTCGGCCGTACGACTGGCGTGCAGGTTGCTCGGTGGCGGGGTGGCGTGACCAATCGCGAGTCAGAATGCGAGGCATCGGCAATCGCGATACCTGGGCCACAGCCCATGTGCTGTGGCGTTGGCTCGGTATCGTGGCTTGCAGGTCTTGACGTAGCGGCAATGCAGCGGGAAGGTATCGCGAAAATAACTACAAGAACCGAGAGCTATCACCATGCGCTTTCACCACCTGGACTTGAACCTGCTGGTTGCCCTGGACATCCTGCTCGAGGAGCAAAACATCACACGCGCCGCCGAGCGCCTGCACATGACTCAATCGGCCACCAGTGGAGTGCTGGGGCGTTTGCGAACGTTTTTCGAGGATGAGTTGCTGGTGCAGGTCGGCCGCAAGATGCAGCCCACCCCCTATGCTCTGGAACTGGCCAAACCGGTACGCGAGGTGCTACTGACCATTCGCGCCTCGATAACGGCCAAGCCGGTGTTCGATCCGGCCGCCAGCAAGCGACACTTCCGCCTGGTGACCTCGGACTACCTGATCAGTGTGGTATTCGCTCAGGTCATCCAGAAAATCCATCAGGAGGCGCCGCACATTACCTTCGAGATGATCGGCCCAGGCGACAGTAGCGCCGAATTGCTGATGCGAGGCGAGGTCGACATGATGATCGTGCCCGAGCGCTACCTCATCGAAGGCCATCCGGCGCAGCTGCTGTTCGAGGAAGATCATGTCTGCGTGGTGTGGCGCGAAAACCCCTTGGTGGGCGAGCATCTGACACTTGAGCAGTACATGCAGATGGGCCACATTTCGGTGGGCTTTGGCCGCAACCGCCACTTGAGCATCGAGGACTGGTTCATGAACCAGTACGGCTTCAATCGGCGGCTGGAAGTCATCACCAACGACTTCAACACCCTGCCCCAGTTGTTGGTGGGCACCGTGCGGATCGCTACCATGCACCGCCGACTGGCCGAACTCTATGCCGGCTACCTGCCGCTGCGCCTGTTGCCACCGCCAGTGAAGATCCCGGTTATGCGCGAATTCATGCTGTGGCACCGCAGCATGGACGGCGACCCCATGCACAGATGGCTGCGCGAGCGCATCAGCGATGTCATTCAGTGCGCCAGCACGCAGCCAGATGCTCTGCGCGCCACCGCCTGAGCGGCGGCCATCGCCCCAGACACCGCAACGGTGCTGGGGCATCGCGTTTCACGATACCTCGCATCCCTGATCACGATTGGCCCCACCCTGCCCTGCCTGCGTACCTTGCCTTCAAACCGCGCCCTGCCTGTCGCTCAAGTGGGCGCCGGACTCCACGACCGCAGAAGGACAACAAGAATGTTCCGTTACTTCCCCACCAATTACGTCTGGAACCTCTCGGTGGATCTGGCCATCGAAATGGGTGCCCGCATGGGTGAAATCGAGGAAATGTGCGCACCGCTGCAGGAGGCCGCCAAACAGCCCGACGCCGCCGGCACCCAGGCCTTCCGGGAAATATGGTCGACCATGGCCGACAAGCTGTGCGGCTTGGCCGAAGAAGACGAAACCGCCGGCCGACGCTTGTCCGCCGGCGAAAAATACAACCGCGCGGCCACCTACTACCTCACCTGCGAACGCTTGCAGGCCCACGGCGCGCCGGGTCGTGCAGCCTTGTATCAGCGCTTCCTCGACACCTTCGCCCGCGGCATCGATTTGGCCAAGGAGAACTGTGAGCGCGTAGAGATCCCGTATGAAGGCAAGCACCTCTCGGGGCTGCTGGTGCGCGCAGAAGGCGTGAGTGGCCCGGCACCGCTGCTGGTGCAAGTCAACGGGCTGGATTCGACCAAGGAAATGAAATACCGCGTTGGCCTGCCTGCTTGGCTGGCCAGGCGAGGCGTGTCGTCGCTGATTGTCGACCAGCCCGGCACCGGCGAAGCGCTTCGCCTCCACGGCATGACGGCACGCCATGACAGCGAACACTGGGCCAGCCGCATAGTGGACTGGCTGGAAACCCGTGCTGATGTCGATGCCAAGCGCATCGGCCTGGAAGGCGTTTCCCTGGGCGGCTACTACTGTCCGCGCGCAGTGGCGTTCGAACCGCGCTTTGCTTGCGGCGTGGTGTGGGGCGCCAACCACGACTGGCGCGACGTGCAGAAGCGTCGCCTGGAGAAGGAAGGCAACTTCCCGGTGCCACACTACTGGGCGCACGTGCAATGGGTCTGGGGGGCGAAGGACCTGGACGACTTCATGCGCATCGCCGAAAACGTACACCTCGACGGTGTCCTCGACCGTATCCACGTACCGTTTCTGGTCACCCACGGCGAGAAAGACTCGCAGATCCCGCTCAAATGGGCACACCGCACCTACGAGCAACTGGTCAACAGCCCGAAACGCGAACTGAAGATTTTCACTGACCGTGAAGGTGGCGTGCAGCATTCGAGCTTCGACAACAGCATCAATGCCGGGCACTACATCGCCGACTGGATCGCCGAAACCCTTGGCGGCCACACGGCCTGATCGGCGCTGCCGGCCCTGGCTCCGACGGCGCCGATTGGCGCCGTTCTCGTTTCTGCGCCAGAGAGCGCCAAGTATCGATGCCATCGATACCTGGCCATCAATAGCATCTGTTGGTGCTGGGCAGTCACCACGGCCTAGCCTTGCACCAACCTCACGATGAGAGAGCTCACCAATGAGTGCCCTGCACCTGCACTGCTCTACCCTGTTCGACGGTACTGGCCTGCACACCCGCCAACGACAGACATTGATCATCGAAGGCGGCGTGATCCGCCATGTCGGGCCATCCGCCGAGGCACCCCGTCCGCAACCCGGCGACCGTGAAGCCCACGGCCAGTTCGTCATGCCCGGGCTGGTGGACGTGCACACCCACCTGGCGTTTGGCAATGCCCAGAGCGAGGAAGACATCGACATCTGGACCAGCGACGAGTTTCGCGCCCTGCGGGGGCTGTTCTTCGCTCAGCACGTTCTGGCTGCCGGCGTGACGTCCATGGTCTGCCCTGGCGACAGTGGCCAACTCAGCATTGCCGTGCGCAATACGGTCAACGCCGGACTGTTCGAAGGCCCCCGTATCGCGGCAAGCAGCCGAGTGATCACCAATCGACAGAGCCTGAACGACTGGTTCCCCAGCCGCGTCGGCGCCCCTGAGTACTTCACCGCCGCGCTGGTCACCAGCCGTGACGATGCCATTGCCCAGATCCGCAAGCAGGCCAAGGACGGCGTGGACCTGATCAAGATCGCCATGGACGGCACCCACCGCCGCCCCAACGGCGAAATCATCGCCGCTTTCACCGCCGACGAGACCCGTGAGATGGTCTACGAAGCTCATCGCCTCGGCTGCCGGGTGGCTACCCACGCCTATGGCCGAGAAGCGGTGATGTACGCGGCCAAGGCCGGCGTCGACCTGGTGTTCCACGCCTTCTACATGGATGACGCCTGCATCGAGGCGCTGCTTGAGGCTGGCAGCGTGCTCGCTCCGACCATGACCTTCCCGCAGAACACCGTGGACTTCTGCCAGCCCCATGACCCCGCGATCAGCACCGGCTACGCCGCCTACTGCGCCCGGACCCTCGAGCTCGGCGCGCCGGTACTCAAGCGCGCCAAGGCCGCCGGCGTACCCTTCGCCTGCGGCAGCGACAGCGGCTTTGCAGTGACGCCCTATGGCGAATGGCACGCTCGCGAACTGGAGCTGCTGGTACGGCACCTGGACTTCACCCCGGCCGAAGCGTTATTCGCCGCAACCCATGTCGGCGCACGCTTGATGCCGCGCGGCGAGACGCTCGGCACCCTGGAACCGGGCAAACAGGCCGACCTGCTGGTGCTCGACGGTTCGCCCCTGGACGACATCCGCATCCTTCAAGACCGCGCTCGGCTGCAGGCGGTGTACAAGGCCGGCGAGCCGGTACGGCTGCAACGCACCGCCTACAACCCCAAGCAGGTGTCGGACTTCAATTCGCTGAAATGGACCGACCTCTACACCCGCGACCGCGTGTCCGAACTCGGCAAATGGAGCCTGTGAACATGACAACGCTCAACTTCGAACTGGCAGTGCAACTGGCCGTCGCGACCCTGCACCAGGCACGCGCTTTGAACCTCAAGCCTATGGCCGCAGCGGTGCTCGACAGCGCCGGCCACCCGTTGGCGGTGCTGCGCGATGAGCAGGCCAGCTTCCTGCGCCCGCAGATCGCCACCGGCAAGGCCCGCGGCTGCCTGGGCCTGGGCTTCGGCGGCCGCGAACTGGCGCGCCGCGCCCAGACCATGCCGGCCTTCTTCGATGCCATCAACAGCCTCACCGGTGGCGAGGTGATTCCGGTCGCCGGCGGCGTTCTTCTGCGCGATGCAGAAGGCCGCCTGCTGGGCGCCATCGGCGTCAGTGGCGATACCTCGGACAACGATGAGCGGTGCGCGCTGCTGGCCATCGAAGCGCTAGGGCTGATCGGCGACAGCGGCGATCTTCAGCCCTGAGCCAACGCCTTGGCCTGCTCCACCAGCAATTGGCGGAGCCAGGCCAAGGCGAGGTCGCTCGCCGGCTGCGGATCCCACTGGAGGACTTGGGATGCTGCTGACGCAGCAATGGCCGAGGCGAACGGCTCGCAGCCAGGACTTGATCCTGACCCGGTAAAGCTCCGTCTTGTGCCCAGGATTCTCTAGGGCCAACATAGGCGATCTTCAATAGATCATTGGCTAATGCATGACACTGGAAAATTACCAGGCAATCGCTGAAAGCATTGCCCTGCTGCTGTACCCCCACGCGGAAGTCGTCATTCATGAGATACGCGGCCAGACAATCGTTCATATCGCCAATAATTTCTCACATCGCAAGCTCGGCGATGATTCAGCACTCGGTTCAGAACTGGGTGACCTTTTGAAGGGTACCAACCTTGGTCCCTACGAGAAGCTCAACTGGAACGGTCAGAAGGTCCGCTCGATCAGTGCTGTGCTGCACAATTCGCAAGGCGAAGCCGAGTATCTGATGTGCATCAATCTGAACGTGTCGGTGCTGGAACAGGCGCGTGTGGCATTGGATGCGTTCTTCCAGATGAGTCGGCTGGAGCCGCAACCGGATGCGTTGTTCCGCAACGATTGGCAGGAGCGCATCAACACCTTCCTGCAAGCGTGGCTGCAAGCGCATAACCTGTCGCTGCAGACCTTGAAGATGAAAGACAAACGCAACCTTGTCCTGGCCTTGCATGCCGAGGGTGCATTCGAGGGGCGCAGCGGCGCCGATTACGTTGCCAACGTCCTCAGCATGGGGCGGGCCACCGTGTACAAATACCTGAAGGAAGTCAGGGCCTAGGCGGTATTGCCTGGCTGTAGGCACACGCCCTTGCTGCCGGTGGAATATTATTCTATTGTGGACAAACTATCCATACACCTGCAAGGACCCGTCATGCCAGCCACCCCGTCCGTTGATGCCCAGTTCCTTGATACATTGCACCAAAACATTCAGGACGCCCATGCGGCGCTCCGCCCGGCCGTCAGCATTACCCCGCTCTTGCACAGCCCTCGTTTGTCGGCACTGACCGGCTGTGAAGTGCTGCTCAAATGCGAACACCTGCAGCACACCGGTTCATTCAAGTTTCGCGGTGCCAGCAACAAGATGCGCCTGCTGCCGGCCGAGGCGCGCAAGCAGGGGGTGATAGCCGCCTCATCCGGTAACCACGGGCAGGCCCTGGCCCTGGCCGGCAAGATGGCGGGCGTGCCAGTGAAGGTCTACACCACCACGGGCGCATCGGCATACAAAACAGAGGCAATGCGCATGCTGGGCGCCGAAGTGGTCTGCCTGCCCACCGACCCGCTGAGTGCAGAGCTGGAAGCCGCCAGGCAAGCCAAGGCCCACGGCGTACCCTTCGTATCCCCCTACAACGACCTGCAAGTCATTGCCGGCCAGGGCACCATAGGCGTGGAGTTGTTCGAGCAGGCGCCAGACCTGGACGCGGTGTTCGTCGCCGTGGGCGGTGGCGGGATGATTTCCGGTATCGGCGCCGCCCTGCGCGTCCTCAAGCCGGGCACTGAGATCATCGGCTGCTGGCCGGCAAATGACCCAACGCTGCAGCAATCTCTCAAGGCCGGTGAGATCATCGAATTGGATGCCTGCGAAACGCTGTCGGACGGCACGGCTGGCGGCGTCGAGCCAGGCTCCATCACCTTCCCGCTTTGCCAGGCGCTGCTCACCGATACCGTGCTGGTCAGCGAGGACGAAATCCGCTGCGCCATGCGCGACATCGCCAGCAGTGAGCGCTGGATCATCGAAGGCGCTGCAGCGGTTGCGGTCGCCGGCATGCAGAAGCTCGCCGAACGCTATCAGGGCAAGCGTGTCGCGGTGATCCTGTGTGGCCGTAACATCCTGCTGGAGAAGTTCCTCGAGGCCGTTCAATGAAGGTCTTCAGCAAGGCGCAGATCATCGCCCGCTTCAACCCCGAGCTCGCGGTCAGCCAACTGGAGGAAGGCTTCATCGCCTACTCCGAAGGCAAGGTGCAGGTGCCGCCCGTGCAGCGCTTCGCATTCAAGGGCGCGAACGGTGACTGTTGCGTGAAGTCGGCCTACATCGAAGGCAGCCCGACCTTCACCGTCAAGCTTTCGACAGGCTTCTACGACAACCCGTCCAAGGGCCTGCCGAGCAATGATGGCTTGATGCTTGTGTTGTCTGCACACACCGGTCAGCCGCTGGCACTGCTGCAGGACCAAGGCTGGCTGACTGCCATGCGCACTGCATTGGCCGGGCGTATCGCTGCCCGGCTGCTGGCGCCGGCCCATGTCAGGGCCATTGGCATCCTCGGCACCGGCATGCAGGCGCAGATGCAGCTTGAGCAGCTTCGCGCGGTGACCGATTGTCGCCAGGTGATTGTCTGGGGCCGGCATGAACGCGGGCTTGCGGCCTATACGGCATTTGCCCGCGAGCTGGGCTTCGCAGTGCACAGCACGCAGGATGCTGCCGAGGTTGCGGGCGCGGCAAACCTGATCGTCTGCACCACGCCTTCTCGCCAGGCGCTGTTGCACAGCGATTGGGTCCAGCCGGGCACGCATATCACCGCCGTCGGTGCCGATGCGCCCGGCAAGCAGGAACTGGACCCGGCACTGGTGGCAAGAGCAGACCGTATCATCGTCGACGCCATCGCGCAGTGCAGCCAGTACGGCGAAGTGGCCCATGCCCTCGGCAGTGGCCAGATCGACGCTCACCAGCTGATCGAGCTGGGTACGCTGCTGGCTGGCCGTGCCAAGGGGCGTGAGCACGACAGCCAGATTACCTTGGCGGACCTGACCGGTGTGGCAGTGCAGGATGCACAAGTCGCAAGCTACGCCCTGGCAGCCCTGTGCACCTGAGGCGACAACAGCGTCAGCGCAAACGTTGCACCTGCGCTGGCGTGCGCTGCATCAGCACCTTGCCATTGCGTACCGACACCAACGCGTGCCCCTGGCTGCGCACCATCTCGTAATCATCCGGCGCCGACAGCAGCAACAGGTTCGCCGGCCGCCCTACCTCTATGCCATAGCGCTCGCCCAGGTTCAGGGTGCGGGCGCTGTTGTCGGTAATCAGGTCCAGGCAGCGCTGCAGGTCTTCATAGCCGAGCATGTGACAGATGTGCAGGCCGGCTTCGAGAATGCGCAGGATATTGCCATTGCCCAGTGGGTACCACGGGTCGACGATGGAGTCCTGGCCGAAGCACACGTTCATGCCGGCGCGGTCGATCTCGGCCACGCGGGTCACGCCACGACGTTTCGGGTAGTTGTCAAAGCGCCCTTGCAGGTGAATGCTCTCGGTCGGGCACGACACGAAGTTGATGCCCGACAGCTTGAGCAGGCGGAACAGCTTGTAGCAATACGCATTGTCATACGAGCCCATGGCCACGGTGTGGCTGGCCGTGACCCGGGCCCCCATGCCGCGTACCCGCGCTTCTTCGGCCAACACTTCGAGGAAGCGTGATTGCGGGTCGTCGGTCTCGTCGCAGTGCACGTCCACCAGGCAGCCGGTGCGCTCGGCCAGGTCCATCAGGAACTTCACCGACGATACCCCCTGGTCGCGGGTATTTTCGAAATGCGGGATGCCGCCGACGACGTCGGCGCCAATCGCCACGGCTTCAGTCATCAGCGCCCGGCCGTTGGCGTACGACTCGATGCCCTCCTGCGGGAAGGCGACAATCTGCAGGTCGATCAGCTCACGCACTTCGTCACGCACCTCGACCATGGCCTTGAGCGCGGTGAGTTTCGGGTCGGTCACATCGACATGGGTGCGCACATGCTGGATACCGTGGTCCACCAGCATGCCGATGGTTTTTTTCGCACGGGTCTTGATGTCGTCGTGGGTGGTGATTTCCTTGCGCTCCGACCAGCGCTCGATGCCTTCGAACAACGTGCCGCTCATGTTCCACTTCGGCTCACCTGCGGTCAGCGTGGCATCTAGGTGAATGTGCGGCTCGACAAAGGGCGCGACCACCAGGTTTTGCCCGGCGTCCAGGTCATTGCCCGTAGCGGGCGCCACGACGTCGGTCTGGGGCACGATGGCGGCAATGCGCTCGCCGTTCAGTTCGACGCGGAACAGGCCAGGCTTGCCGCGCAGGCGTGCGTTGATGATGTTCATGCTGTTACTCCTTGCCGTGGGCTTCGCTCATGCGCCATACCAGCATGGCGACCGAAGCATTCATGCGAAAAAGCGGGTCGTCGAGCGACTGCCCGCTCAGTTGTTCGATGCGCTGGATGCGCTGATTGATCGTGTTGCGGTGCAGCCCCAGACGCTGTGCGGCCTTGAGCCCGTTGCCATTTTCCATGAGCAAGGCGTCGAGGGTATGCACCAAAGCATGGGCGTGTTTGCGCCCAGGGGCGATCAGCGGGCCGAGGGTGCGGCTGACGAAATCGTCAACCAGCGAGCGGTCGACAATACCTTGCAGCAGGCGCAACACGCCGAGCTCGCTGAAGTTGCAATAACCGTTGGCCGGGCGCAGATGCTGCGCCACATCCAGCGCCTGGCGTGCCTCGTTGAGGGCCTGGCGGTAGTGCGCGCAATCGTCAGCGAGGCTCGACAAGCCCATGTAAAGGCCCAGTTCATCAGTCGCGGCTTGCAACTGCCGGTACAGCGCGCCCAACGTCTCGGGTAAGTCGTGTGTATCGGCCAGCAGCACCACGAACAGGTCGCCCGGCAACTGCGCCGTCACACTGCCGGGCCGCTGGCGGCACCAGGCTTCGAGCTGGTCTTCCAGGGCCTGCCGGGTGGCCTGCCAGGTACGCTCGCCGTGGGCCAGCCCTTGGCGCTCGAACAAGGCGTCCACGCCCGTCAGGCGCAACGCCAGCAGGCGCCGCGGTTTATCCAGGGCCAGTTGCAGGTGTGCTGCCCGCTGCCGGGCAATCGCCAGGCTTGGGTAGTCGCCTGTGAGCAGTTGCCCAAGGATGTCGTTACGCGAGCGGCGCGCCTGGCTCATCTGTACCAGTGCAGTGCCGATCAGGTGGGTGACCACCACCATCTTCAGTGCGTAGGGCTGTTCGATCAGCGGCAAGCCCAGCTGCTCGGCGCGCGCGACAACGGGCGCCGGGATGCTCTGGATGAAACTGCCGCCGGTGAGAATCACCATGCCGGCAATGCCCACGGCCTCGCCATCCTCCACCAGGCTCAGCAGGTTGGCTTCGCCGCGCGGGTGATTGATGCCGGTGACGAATACCAGTTCACCGCCCATCACCCATTCGGCGATACCCTCGTTCTCCGCCACGTAAGGCCAGCGTACCCGCCGCTGCAGGTTGCGCGCGCCGGCCCGCACCTGCATTTCGTGCAGACCGGGCAAATGCAGGAGCTCGTCCAGCGCCAGGCTCACGGCTCGACGCCCGCCTGGCCGGGCGCCCGGCGGCGTGCGCCCAGCTCTAGAATGACGATGTAGCACACTGCCGAGGCGGCGATGCCCACCAGCGGCGCGACCCACGGTGAGGTATAGGCCAGTACTGCGCCCACGGCATAGGCAAACAGCCCGGTGAGGTTGTAGCGTGGCAGGTGTGCCGTACCCAGTGCCGGGTATTTGCCGCGGTGGCGGTACCAGAAATCAGCCATGATCACCCCACCCACCGGCGGAATGATCGACCCCAGCAGCACCAGGAACGGGATCAGCATTTCGTACATGCCACCCATCGCCAGCACAATGCCAACCCCGGCCGCCACCAGCGTTGCCGTGCGCCGGCGCTCGCTGCGCAACAAGTGGCAGGCGGCGGCCGACACGTTGTAGATGGTCGGACCCTGAATGGTCCACAGGTTCAGGCACAGCATCACCACGGCCGCGAACGACAGGCCCTGCAGCATCATCACGTCGACGATATCGGCCTGCTGATAAACCATCGCGCACCACGCCCCGGCCACCACCATCAGGCCGTTGCCAAGGAGGAATGCCACCACGCTGGCGATCACCGCTACCCGGCCACTGCGTGCCAGCCGTGTCCAGTTGGTGGCTTGGGTGGCGCCACTGGCGAAGGTGCCGAAGACCATGGTCACTGCCGCCGAAAAGGTCATGGTTTCATGCGGGACGACTGCAGCCAGGCCGGCAAAGCCACCGGCATCACGGGTGGCGATGTACATGGACACCAACAGCAGCACGAACATCAATGGCACCGACACCCGCGACAACAGGTCCAGCCCCTTGAACCCGATGATGGCCGTAATGCTGAAACCCAGCCCGAACAGCACCATCAACGGCATGCCGAAACCATCCGCCAGCCCCAGCAGCTTGACCAGCACGATGGCCACCGTGGCCGTACCCCAGGCATACCAGCCCAGTTCGGCAAAACCCAGCAGAAAGTCCGAGAGCCGGCTCCCCGCTTCACCAAAACAGAAGCGCCCCATCAACACGGTATTCAGCCCGCTGCGTGAGGCGATGAAGGCCAGCACTGCGGCATACAAGGCAAGCAAACTGTTGCCGAGGGTAGCTACCCACAGCATGTCGACAAAACTGAATGCCATGCCCAGCTTGCCGCCGGCGAACATCGTGCCGGTAAAGAAGGTGAAGCTGAACAAGACCATCGCGATCGGCAGCAGGCCCTTGCGGGCGGACTGGGGGGCTTCGCTGAGTGGAAATTCGCTGGGTGAGCTCATTGCACGGGGCTCCGGGTGTGTAGTTGGGAGCGGAAAGAGCAATATGCGGGCCGCTTTTTCCTGCGCCGCCACCCGGAAGAAATCGGGCTGCTCGCCCAGAAATCCATATGCACTGTGCACATTAAAGCTGCGATCTGACGATCTGGAGTGTGCGGGACGACTTATTTTGAGGCGCTCATGCACCAAAGCGGGCCTGGGCTGGGTAGTAATCACCCAGCCCACGGCGGTTTACACGGTCCCGTCCAACCCCATTTGCCAGAAATCAGCCTCCAGGCTGGAGGCCTGGCCAAAAATCCCTGCCAGTTCGGCGAACCGCTGCTCGGTCATGCTGCGCGCCGCCAGTTCATCCAGGTGCTTGCGCGCTGCTGCGGCCACCCCTTGGTAGCCCTCCCCGGCATACTCGCCAATCCACTCGCGGTAGGGGTGATTGCTCAAGTCGCCAATGCGCTCGGCCAGGGTCCGGCCGATTTCGGCATAGCCGATCACGCAAGGTGCCAGTGCCACGTGCAGCTCCAGCAGGTCGCCGGCTGCGCCGCAGTCCAGCACATAACGGGTGTATGCCACCGTGGCCTGATGCTCTGGCGCGGCCTCGATGTCTGCCTGGGTCAAGCCCCAGCGCGCGCACAGGCGCACGTGCAGCTCGGTTTCATCCAGGATCGCCGACAGCCCGGCCTGCGCTGCACGAATGTCGGCCGGGCGGCGGCTCTTGTAGGCAGCCAACGCCCAGGCGCGGGCGAACTGGATCAGGAACAGGTAATCCTGCACAAGGTAGGTCCGGAACGCTTCCTCGCTCAGCGTGCCCTCGCCCATCTGACGCACGAAGTCATGGTCTACGTAGCAGTTCCATTGTGGCGAGGCAGCGGCCTTGAGGCGCTCGAAGATATCCATGCTCATTTGCCCTCCGGGTACACTGCATCGAAGAAAGCCAGCTCCAGCGCCACGGTGCGCTGGTAGAAGTCACTTGCCAATGCGGCCTCCTGCGGGCCGACGCGGTCCAGTTCGGCCTGCAGGAAAGCGACGAATGCCTGGAATGCCGGGTTGTCATGCAGGGTAATCCACTCGGCATGGACGAAGTTGTCCGGCATCGGTTTCGGCGCCTTGAGTGCCCAGTCCAGGTACAGGCCTTCGGCGACGTTCAGCACCGCCAGTGCCGCTGCGTAGGAACGGGTGGCTGCCGCTTCGCGCATGATCGCCTTGAAACCTGCGGTAGGCGCGGTATCGGCCGGTTCACTGCGTTGCGCCGGGCTGACACCCAAGGCCTCGAAGGCACGCAGGAAGTAGGTGTTCTCGTCACTGCAGATCATCCCGGCAAAGCGGCCGAAGCGCAGGCGGGCTTCAAACGTGTCAGCGGTGGCGATGGCCGCGCCTAGCAGGGTCACGAAGCTGTCGAGGAAACGGTGGTCCTGGACCAGGTAGTCGACCATGATCGGGTCCGGCAGGCTGCCGTCGCACAATCGGGTCACGAAACGGTGGCCAACGGCCGCCGACCAGGTCGGCTCGCTCTGGCGGCGCAGGGACTGGCTGAAACGTTCGGTCATGTTGCTGTCCTTGATGAGGGTGACAGCGAGACCTTGGCAATTGACATGGACTGGCCTCGCAGTGAGGCCGGCAAAAAGGCAGGTTACAAGCCCCATCCCTTCGCCGGCATGATCCGGATCAGGTTCGAAGGGTCACCGCGCTGTAGCGTTCAGCGGTTTCTCAGCCCATTGCCGGGCTCCCCTTGGTGACGCTCAGGTATACCCGAGGGCGCCGCGCCTGTCACTCCCCAAACTGTGGGCAATGGTGACCCGCTAATGGGTATCTGTCCCCATTCTTGACGCGCCATCTTTTAGTGCACGCCAGACGCTGCAAGGTTTTGTATGTCAAGGCATTACTGAAAAATCTGTTGGCATAGCTGTTGCTGATGGCCATTTAACGGGCAAAACGCCATTGATGGCTTAAGGCCCTAAGGCCGCAAAAGAGGCTTAAGCCAATGAAAACATCTGCTGTGAGTCACGCGTCCAGACGCGCGTTCCATCTCTCCTCCGTCACTGCGCTGATGATCAGCCTCGGGTTGATCACGGCCATGGCAGCCCCCCTCGACGACAACAGCATGCCACCGCCGACCGACCCGTCGGCCTACACCGACCAGCCGGACGACCCGACCGCTGCCTTGCTTGAGCTGAACACCATGCCAGAGGCCAACGAAGGCTCGCTGGAGCTGACCGATGGCGCGTATGGCGACCGCAACACGGTACGCACCGACAACGTACTGCCGCCTGCCCTGCAAACGTCGGACAAGTACCCTACCAACGGCAAACCCAGCCCGTTGTTCGGTGCGCAACCTTTCACCCAGCAACTGCTGCTGTTCGAAGAATTCGGACCAGAGAAGCTCGACCCGACCACGCCGGTGCCCGATCTGACCTTCCCGGTACCGACCCTCGGCGCGGCCCCCGCCCAAGACCCCAACGTGGTGGCACGCAGCGGCCCCAGTGGCAACGCACTGGAAGCGTTCCTCAAGCAACCCGGCCTGTACCCGTTTCCGACCCAGTACGCCAACGTGCTGGACCGCAACCCATGGAAGGCGCAGATCGAGATGTTCCTCAACCGCCAGCCGGTCGGCTCGCCCGCTGAAGGCCGGCCACCAGGAAAAGGCTGGTCGCACCAGCGCTGGAACGAGTTTTACCCGCAGGCAGCGTTCAAGACCGCCCAGGCCGGTGCGCGCATCAACCTCGGCCTGCGCGACCGCAAGCAACTGCACAACTATGCCGTCGGCGAATTTGCCCCGGGCGGCCTGTACTACCAGACCTCCGACATTCCGACCACGCTGGGCACCACCAAGGGCATCGACACACGCTTCCATCCGAACATGCCGCTGCAAAACCACAAATCGCTCTGGACCTTCGACGGCACCTTCCCGCCCAAACTGCTGATGGTGCGCTACGGCCAGCCGATCCTGATGCGCCATTACAACGCCCTGCCGATTGACCCCTCGGCCAACGGTGGCTTTGGCCTGCATACCATCTCGACCCACGAGCACAACGGCCACTCGCCGGCCGAAAGCGACGGCTTTGCCAACGCGTACTTCTTCCCCGGCCAGTACTACGACTACCGCTGGCCGGTGCAGCTGGCCGGCTACGACACCATCAACACCCGTGCCCAGGACCCGCGTGCAGCGTTCCCCTGCTCGCCGGGTGAAACCTTGTTCGTCAACGATGGTTCACCGGGCCTGAAAACCTGCGAGAACGGCAGCATCAAGATTCGTGGCGACTGGCGCGAAACCATGAGTACCCACTGGTTCCACGACCACATGATGGATTTCACGGCGCAGAACGTCTACAAGGGCAACGCCGTGATGATGAACTACTACAGCGCCCTGGACCGCGGCAACGAGGCCCTGCAGGACGGTGTCAACCTGCGCTTCCCAAGCGGGTCAGCCATGCCTTGGGGTAACCGTGACTATGACGTCAACCTGGTGATTGCCGACAAAGCCTGGGATGCCAATGGCCAGCTGTGGTTCAACCCGTTCAACACGGACGGCTTCCTCGCTGACCAGATTCTGGTCAACTGGCAGTACAAGCCCAGGCTCAAGGTGCGTGCGCGCAGTTACCGCTTCCGTCTCCTCAACGGCTCGGTGTCACGCTACTTCAAGTTCGCCGTGGTGCGGGAGATTGCCGGTACCAGTGGTGAGTTCAAAGGCCCGTCCGGCTCCAACCTGTCGTATGCGCGGGTGCCGTTCCACATGATCGCCAACGACGGCAACATCATGGAACACGCGGTGCCATTCGACGGCACGATGGACCTCAATGGTGACGGCAACCTGCAAGACAACAACGGCATCCTGCCACTGCAGGGCATTGCCGAGCGCTACGACATCATCATCAACTTCGCCAAGAACGGTATCAAGGCGGGCGACAAGCTGTACTTCGTCAACCTGATGGAGCACGACTCCGGCAAAGGTCCGAAGCAAGCTATCCCGTTGGCCGACGTGCTGTCGGAAAAATACAAGGCGGTGATCAAGCAGACCAGCAAAGGCCCGCAGTGGGACAACGGCGACCCGGCTGTCGGCAAGTTTCTGCAACTGTGGGTGCAACCGTACACCGGCCAGGACCTGAGCATGGACCCGGTAGCCTATGAGCCGGCCAAGCCAGGTAAGGCTGCTGGCCTGAAAATGCTGCCCCTGCCCATTGACCGCGACGCCGCAGCCGACCAGGCCAAACTCAAGGATGCCCGCCACCGCGAGTTCATCTTTGGCCGCTCAGACGGTACGGACACCACCCCGTGGACCATCAAGACCGACGGCGGCTTTGGCTACAGCATGGACCCACGCCGCATCAGTGCCGCGCCGCAATTGGCCAACCAGTCCACCGACGGTGGTTTCAGCGGCGACGGCACCCTGGAAGTGTGGAAGATCGTCAACGGAGGCAATGGCTGGAGCCACCCGGTACACGTGCACTTCGAGGAAGGCGTGATTCTTAGCCGCGACGGCAAGGCCCCGCCAGAATGGGAAAAATGGGCGCGCAAGGATGTGTACCGTATCGGGTCGGAACCTGATTCGTCCGAAGAGGTGGAAATGGCCATCCGCTTCCGCGAGTTCGCCGGCACCTACATGGAGCACTGCCACAACACCCAGCACGAGGACTCTTCGATGCTGCTGCGCTGGGACATTGAACATCCGGGGCAGTTCCAGGTGATGCCCACCCCGCTGCCAGGATGGGACGGCGTGCGCTACATGGCCTCGGTAGGCCTGCCAACGTTCCGCACCAAAACCGATAACGACAATGACGACCCGGCCAACAAACCACCTGTCGTGGCCAATGACAGTGCCGCAACGACTGCAGGCAAGGCGATCACCCTGAACGTGCTGGCCAACGACAGCGACCCGGACGGCAACGTACCGCTCACGGTCACCGGCCTCAGCCAGCCAGACTCCGGCCAGGGAGCCGTCAGCACAGACGGCACCACCGTGACGTACAACCCACCCGCTACGGTCGCCACGCCGTTCACGGCCAGCTTCAATTACACGGCGCGTGATACCAAGGGGGCCGAGTCGGTGACCCCGGCCACGGTCAGCATCGCCGTAACCGCAGCAGCGGCGGCCGACGAGCTCAAGGTCACCAGTGCCACGGTGCAGGTACGCAGCGGCAACCGTTTCACCTGGGATGTGCAGGGGACTACCACGGTTGCCACGGGCAACAGCATCAGCGTGACTGCAGCAACCACCGGTGGTCCGGTAAGCCTGGGGAACGCGACGCTGACTGCCACGACTACGGGGGCCCGTTGGCGGGTAGCGGTGACCACCACCGGCTTTGGCCCGGCCACGCCAGCGACGGTCACGGTGAAATCGACGCTGGGCCAGACGGTGGCAGCGACAGTCACCTACAAGTGAGTGCAAAGCGGGGCCGCCATGCGGCCCCCATCAGCCAACCCACGAGGACCGCATCATGCCCAGCTCATGGCGTTTCCTGCTGGTACTCGCGTTGTTCGCCGCCAGCATTCCGTTCTGGCCGCTGCAACCCCAACGAACGGTGGCCGAAGCAGCGGCCTCTCCCTGGGGGGCCAGCTATTTCCCCAACATCCCCTTGCTCACTCAGGACGGCGAAAAAGTGCATTTCTTCGACGACCTGATCAAGGACAAGGTGGTCGCCATCAACTTCATCTTTACCGGCTGCTCCGACTCCTGCCCAGTAGAAACCGCTCGCCTGCGCCAGGTACAGAAAATCCTCGGTGACCGGGTCGGCAAAGACATCTTCCTCTACTCCATCAGCATCGACCCCTATAACGACACCCCCGCCACCCTCAAGCGCTATGCCGAAAAGTTCGGCATCGGCCCAGGCTGGACCTTGCTGACCGGCGAACCCGACGACATCGAGCAACTACGCCGCAGCCTGGGGTTGTGGATCGATGGCCTGGAAAACGGCCGCTCCAAAGACCACAACCTGAGCCTCATCATCGGCAACCAGGCCACCGGCCGCTGGATGAAAGCCTCACCTTTCGAAAGCCCGTACATCCTTGCCGACCGCCTGGGCAACAGCCTGCACAACTGGAAGCAGGCCAGCGCCATGAGCAATGACTACGCTCAGGCTCCGCAAATCCGCTCACCCAGCAGCGGCGAGCAGATATTCCGTACCCGCTGCTCGTCCTGCCATACCGTGGGCAACACCGAGCCAGGCCAGCCAGGCATCGGCCCCGACCTGCTGGGCGTGACCCGTCAGCGTGACGCCAACTGGCTGGCCCGCTGGCTCAAGGTGCCCGACCAGATGCTGGCCGAAAAAGACCCCTTGGCCATGCTGCTGTTCGAACAATACAACCGCCTGGCCATGCCCAACATGCGCTTGGGCGATGCTGAAGTCAGTGCATTGATGAGCTACCTCGAAGAGGAAACGGCTCGCTTGCAAACACCCATGGCTAATAGGGAAATCCCCTAAAGGCTATTGGCCACCAGTCATCAGGCTGTCATCTTATTGTCGTATTTTCCGAGCATTACCCAGGGTCGGGAACTATCAGCAGTGATTCGCCGTTCGCTTTCCTCCTCCAGCCTTCTGCGACTGCTGATCCTGATGCTCTGTGCAGCGACCCTGGCCTTTCTCTGGGGGCTGCACGTCACGCAGAAAGCCACCGCCCGACAGGGTGCACTGTCGGCCAAGGCCATCGAGCACCTGAACCTGGCTAGCATCGTGGGCGAAAACCTGCGACAGCTTGTCGACCGCGCCCAGGCGGTGGGTCGTGTTACCCAGGACGACATGAAAGCGCTGCGCCAAGGCAACTTCAGCCTGGTACCCAGCCTGGCCGCAGACCCAGTGTTCAAGCGCTTGAGCCTGTACGACCGACAAGGCCGGCTGCTAGCGGCCAGCCACACCGATGAGGCCGCCGAGTTGCCGGCAGACTGGTTGCACCAACTGCAGCGGCACATTGACCGCTACGGTTTCAAACCTTTCCTGCCGAGCATTCAGCCTGTCAGCCAAAGCGCTGCCCCGCCCACTGGGCGCCTGCCCTTCCTGCTGCCGTTGACCAATTCGACCGGCCGGGAAATCGACAACCTTTTGGTGGTGCAATTGGACGTCGGCTACCTGGCGGTGCTGTTCCAGCCTATCGACCTGGGCAACAGTGGCCTGGTGCGTCTGCTGCAGGATGACGGCCTGGAGCGGCTGCGCATCGACAACAGCGGCGTGGTGACTGCGGGCGACCTATTGCAGCCACCGCTGCCGGCGCTAAACACCGAAGCGGGCATGCTGACCCAATACATAGCGGGTGATGCCTACCAAAGCTTGTACCGCCATGTACCCGTGCACGGCTTCAGCGTGGTGGTCAGCCAGCGCCAGGCAGAAATCCTCGCACCCTCGACGCTGGCCTATTCCCGGCAGTTCTGGTTGAACCTGAGCATGACCCTGATGATCCTGGCCAGCCTGCTATGGACCTTGCGCCTGCTGCGCAAGCGCCAGGAGGCCTTCGACGCGCTGGAACATGCCCAGCAGGTCAATCAGCAACTGATCGTGCGCCTGGAGGACGAACACCGGCGCAGCAGCCACGCCGCCGCCACGGACCACCTCAGCGGCCTGCACAACCGCCGCCAGTTCGTCGAAGTGGCCAGCCAGGCGCTGACTCGGCAACGTGGCAAGCGCCGACTGATGGCGATTCTGTTCATCGACATGGACCGTTTCAAGTCGATCAACGACTCGCTCGGACACAAGATTGGTGACCTGCTGCTACAGGCTGTGGCCGGGCGTATCCAGCGCCTGCTGGAGCCCGGCGACGAGGCTTCGCGGTTTGGCGGCGACGAATTCGTGGTGCTGCTGGCCGGCGAGCGCAGCGAGGCGCAGATCAACGCCTGGGTCCACGAACTGGTGCAGAAACTGTCGGCCGCGTACGCCCTGGATGGCCAAGAGGTCAACACCAGCCCCAGCGTAGGGGTGAGCATCTGCCCGCGTGATGGCCAGGACATCGACAGCCTGATACGCAGTGCCGATGCTGCAATGTACTCGGCCAAGCAGGCTGGACGCGCGCAGTATCGCTTTTTCGACCCCTCGCTGAACCTGGCCGATATCCAGGCTTTCACCCTTGAGCAAGCGTTCGGCAGTGCCTTGGCCGAACGCCAGTTCGTGCTGCACTACCAGCCACAGATGCGCCTGGACACCCACCAGGTGCTGGCCTACGAGGCGCTGGTGCGCTGGGACCACCCTGATTTCGGCCTGCTGTACCCGGACCGCTTCATCGGCCTGGCCGAGCGCAGTGGTTTCATTGTCGAACTGGGTTGGGAGGTCATTCGGCTGGCCTGTGAAGCCTTGTCGAGCTGGAATGCCCAAGGCCGCAAGACACGGCTGGCAGTCAATGTCTCCGCCCTGCAGCTGCGTCAAGCCGATTTTGCTGACCGGCTGCTGAGCAAATTGCAGCATCATGGCATCGCGCCCCAGCAGCTGGAGCTGGAAATTACCGAAACCACCATCCTTGACCCCGAAGGCACGGCGGTGGCGCACCTGCATACGTTGCGCGGCGCAGGTTTGGGTATCAGTCTGGACGATTTTGGCCGTGGCTACGCCGGCTTTGCCCACCTGCATTCACTGCCCCTGAGCAAGCTGAAGATCGATCGTTCGCTGATCGCGGCGCTGTCCAACAGCCATGACGACAGCCCGATCGTGTCCTCCACCATCATCCTGGCCAAGCGCCTGGGCCTGGAAGTGGTGGCCGAGGGGGTGGAAACCCGTGAACAGGTGGTGTACCTGAAGCTTGCCGGCTGCGATATCGCCCAGGGCTACCACTTCAGCCGGCCATTGTCGCTGCCGCAGCTGTGGGTTTACCCGCCCTTCAACGGTATCGAGGACAAGGCATGCGTGTACTGAGCGCAACGGCA
The DNA here is from genome assembly GCF_020911845.1 of Pseudomonas sp. CIP-10. Taxonomy (NCBI): domain Bacteria; kingdom Pseudomonadati; phylum Pseudomonadota; class Gammaproteobacteria; order Pseudomonadales; family Pseudomonadaceae; genus Pseudomonas; species Pseudomonas sp. CIP-10. The sequence continues at coordinate 3,089,982 of NZ_CP087160.1, forward strand.
GGCTTGCCGATGGCGTTGAGCAAGGACAGGCAACGCATTTCGGTTTATCGTGTACCGATCACACACCGACACCCGCACCATGACCGATATCGAGCGCTACCTTCGCGCCGCCACCCGTGACAACACCCGGCGCAGCTACCAGGCCGCCATCGAGCACTTCGAAAGCCATTGGGGCGGCTTTCTCCCGGCCACCGCCGAGAGTATCGCCCGCTACCTGGCCGATCATGCCGACCAGCATGCAGTCAGCACCCTGCGCCAACGCCTGGCCGCGCTCAGCCAATGGCACGTCGCCCAAGGCTTCCCCGATCCGACCAAGGCGCCATTGGTGCGTCAGGTGCTACGCGGCATCCGCACCCTGCACCCGACGCCGCCCAAACAGGCCGCCCCGCTGTTGCTGCAACACCTGCAAACCGCTGTGACGTGTTTCGAAGAAGAAGCCCGACAAGCCCGCGAGCACCATGATTTGGCAGCCCTGCGCCGGGCTCGCCGTGACAGCGCCTTGCTGTTGCTGGGTTTCTGGCGTGGTTTTCGCGGCGATGAGCTGGCACGCCTGCGCATCGAACACATCCAGGCACAAGCCGGTGTCGGCATTACGCTTTTCCTGCCACGCAGCAAGGGCGACCGCGAAGCCTTGGGCGTCCAGCACCGCACCCCTGCGCTCAAGGCCTTGTGCCCTGTCACTGCCTACCTGCAATGGCTTGAAGTCGCCGGTATTGCCCATGGGCCGGTGTTCCGCAAACTCGACCGCTGGGGCAACCTTGGCGACAACGCGCTCAACAGCAACAGCCTGGTGGGCCTGCTGCGGCGCATGCTGGAACGCGCCGGGGTGCCGGCGGCGCTGTATACCGGCCACTCGCTACGGCGTGGCTTCGCCACCTGGGCCACGGCCAATGGTTGGGAACTGAAGTCGCTGATGAGCTATGTGGGCTGGAAAGACGCCAAGTCGGCGCTGCGCTACATCGACTCGGCGCAGCGTTTTGGCGATCTGGCCGTGCTACCGGCCAGTCAGGTGCAACCGCTTATTCCTTGAAGCTGTGCCTGGCGACGCCGCCCGTTTCCGGGCGGATGGCATACAGGTCGCCAGCGTCCGGATAATGGTGCAGGTCTTCTGGCGTCATGTCGTAACGCGCGGTGCTGATGTACAAGGTGTTCATCCCGGGCCCGCCAAAGCAGCAGCTGGTGGGGCACGGTACTGGCATCAACACCTGGTCGGTCAGGTACCCGTGGCGGTCGTAGCGCAGCAGGCAGCTGCCATGGTACTGGCACACCCACAGCCCGCCGTCGCGGTCCAGCGCCAGGCCATCCGGCCGGCCCAGTTCGGCGGGGGTTTCGGCAAACAGCGTAACAGCGCCCAGCCGGCCTTCGATGAGGTACTCGGCGCGGTAGATCGCACGCGCCGCCGAGTCGACGAAGTACACCGTGTGGCCGTCCTGAGACCAGGCAAGGCCGGTGGGCAAAGCCATGTCATCGTGAATCACCTGGTCGCTCAATTGCCAGTCAAAGCGAAAAAGCGCTCCGGTATTGCCGCTGAGGGCCTCGTCCATCAGGCCGGTGACGAAGCGTCCCTGAGGGTCGCAGGCGCCGTCGTTGAAGCGGTAAGTCGAGCGCGGATGGACCGATGCCGAATGCTGGCTCACCTTGCGTGTTGGCACATCGAAGATGGCCACGCTGGCATCCTCGGTGAAAATCAGGTTACCCCGGTCGGTCAGCGCCAGGGCGCCAATACGCGCGGCAGACTCGTAAAGGCAATCCACTTCGCCATCGGGTGTCAGGCCGTTGATGCGCCCGCCAGAGATATCGACAAAGTACAGCACGCCGCTGCGTTCATCCCAGACCAGGCTTTCACCAAGGTCCGCGCGCGTGTTGGCCACTTTGACCGGCACGTAATTGCATTCCTTGATGCGGCGCCAGCGCTCGGCCACCTGCACACGGCCGAGGTCCCGAGGGTAGCTGACACTGCTGTATTCGTTGAAGCGCATGGCGATGTGCTGGCTATTGTTGGCGCGCAAGGTGCAATCAGTGTGATGGCACAACGCACCGGCCAGGTGAGTAACGGGCATTTCTGGCTACCTTCAATTCTCCTTTCTTACGATATCAACAAAAAAATCAATGACTTAATATTAAAAGCATGCAACTTTGATATCCCACGGATATCACCGCCGAGTCGCCACGCTGCAGGATTGCTGGATGATCGAAACACGTTTGCTCAGGCAGTTCATCGCCGTGGCCGAAGAGCTGCACTTTCACAAGGCCGCCCAGCGCCTGCACATGGCGCAACCGCCGCTGAGCCAGGCGATCAACCGGCTCGAAGAAAAGCTCGGCTTTGGCCTGCTTCTGCGCAACAAGCGCGGGGTGCGCCTGACCGCAGCGGGTGCAGCGTTTCTCGACACCGCCTACCGCACGCTTGCTGAACTGGAACAAGGGATCGAGTACGCGCGCAGCGTTTCGGCGGGGGTCAGCGGCAAATTGACCATCACGGCCATTTCCATCGCCTATTACGACTCGCTGCTCAACCGCTTGCGCCGCTTTCGGGAGACTTATCCGAACGTGCAGCTGACCATCCGCGAGATGCCATCCGCCTCCCAGGCCAAGGCCTTGCTGGCCGGTGAGGCGGATATCGGCTTCATGCGCAGGCTACCACTGCCGGCCGGCACCCTGGAGGCACGCTTGCTGCTTGACGAGCAGATCGTCATGGCGCTGCCTGCCAGCCACCCCAAGGCGCAGCACGAGGCCATCGACTTGCGCGAGTTTGCCGATGAGGACTTCGTATTCACCCCACAAGCGCTGGGCGGCGGCTACCACGCACAGTTGGTTGCGTTGTGCGAATCGGCCGGGTTCTACCCCAAGGTCGTGCAGGAGGCGGCGCAGATCCACACCCTGCTGGGTCTGGTGGCCTGCGGCTTTGGCGTGGCCCTGGTGCCGGCGTCCTTCGTCCGCTCAACCCCGCGCGAACGCGTGCAGTTTTGCCCCATCCGCCCTATCGATGACCAGCCACCCCCCGGGCTTGGGCTGTACATGAAATGGAACGCCCAGAATGCTTCGCCAGCGCTGGCCAACTTCATTGCCATGTTCGAGACACAGCAATAAGGCCATTTCTACAGGGTGTTCAGCCTCGCTTCGCGCAGCGCCACAGCCGACCGATATCACAGGCCCTGGCCTGCAACAGCTCGGCAGCATTTGCACACGCCTGCTCCAGGTTCATCGGTCCACTGGCCAGTGCAAATGCAGCGTCGACCCCATGGGCATACAACTGCTGATACCCCTCCCCCAAGGTCCCGGCCAGTACCACCACCGGCACGCCATGGCGCTTGGCAACCCGCGCCACCCCCATCGGCGTCTTGCCGCGCAGTGTCTGGGCATCGAAACGCCCCTCGCCCGTCACCACCAGATCTGCCCCTTGTGCCAGGGCGTCAAGGCCAGCCAGCTCAGCCACGACTTCCACCCCAGGGCGGAACTGCGCGGCCATGAATGCCCGGGCAGCGAAGCCCATGCCACCGGCCGCACCACAACCAGGGTAATCGCGCACATCCGCGCCCAACAGCAGCGCACAATGGTCGGCAAAATGATTCAGCGCGTGGTCCAGCGCCTCTACTTGCTGCGGGTTGGCACCTTTCTGCGGGCCGAAGATCGCCGATGCGCCGTTGGCGCCACACAAGGGGTTGTCGACATCCGCCGCGACTTCAAACTGCACCCCGGCCAGGCGCGGGTCGAGACTGCTGGCGTCGATACGGGCCAGCTTGGCCAAGGCCAGGCCGCCCTCTTCCAGCGCTTGCCCGTCAGCATCCAGCAGGCGCAGGCCAAGCGCTCGCAACATGCCACTGCCGGCATCGTTGGTGGCGCTGCCACCGATGGCCAGCACCACACGCTGAGCGCCAGCGTCGAGGGCTGCGGCAATCAGCTCACCGGTCCCCCAGGTGCTGCTGCGGCAAGCATCGCGCTGGCCGGTTGGCACCCGTTGCAAGCCACTGGCCTGGGCCATTTCGATGATTGCGGTGCGACTTTGCGGCAACCAGCCCCAGCCGGCCTCGACGTGCTCCCCCAATGGCCCGCGCACGGACTGGCGGCGCAGTTCACCCTGGCTGGCGGCCAGGATCGCCTCCATGGTGCCTTCGCCACCGTCGGCCATTGGGCACTCGACCAGTTCAGCCTCGGGCCACGCTTCGCTCAGGCCCGCAGCGATGGCGCGGGCGACACCGGCAGCGTCGAGGCTGTCCTTGAACGAGTCGGGGGCAATGACGATTTTCATGGGGTTTCTCCTGTCCTGATGAGCGGCATGCTGACAGGTGGCTGCCCAGGTGGCCTCGGTCAAATGCACAAAACGCCGGCCGGGTTGTTTGGGCAGATGCCTTTTTGCCTGTTCTGGCCCAATCGCCGGCAAGTGAATACTTCAGTCAGCGGGCAACAGCTGCAACCCCAGATACAAGCTAAGCATCCCTTCCAGGCGCAGCGGGTCGACCTCACCCAGCTCGGCTATGCGCTCCAGTCGATAGCGCAGGCTGTTGCGGTGGATGCCCAGGGCATCGGCACAGGACTGGCTCTGGCCGTCATGTGCACACCAGGCGCGCAGGGTGGTGAGTAACTGGCCACTGCTGTCCTTGGCGCGGATGCGCTGCAACGGCTCCAGCAGCTCGTCCAGCGCGTCGTCGTTACGGTGGCGCCACAGCAGCGCCGGCAGCCGGTAGCGCTGCAGGCTGAGCAATCGTTCGCTGGGCAACACTTCGCGGCCATAGGCCAGCAAGTCACGCACCCGGCGGTAACCACGGCGTAACTGCTCCAGGCTCTGCGCTGCACTGCCCAGGGCCAGTCGCTCAATGTCCCAGCCGTGGCGTTGCAGGCGTTCCAGCAGGCGCAGTTCATCCAGTGCCACGCCTGCCGGGCGGCACCACAGCAACGACTGGCGGGCCGGGCTGACGCACCAGCTATCCGGATAACGGCTCATCAACCATGCGGCCAGCGCCTCGGCAGGTGGCCCCGACGTAATCTCGAACAGGCACGGTATCCGCGCCAGCTGAGGTTTCAAGCCCAACTGACGGGCTTCGTCCAGCAAGCGCGGGGCGTTACCGCTGCCGCCGAGCAACAGCGCCAGCAGGTCGTCACAGCGCTGCCTTCGCCATTGCTGGTCAGCCTGTAAATTGCGTTGGGCCAGCAGCATTTCGGCGGTCATGCGCACCAGCTCGCCATACGTGCGCACCTGCTGCGGGTCGCCGGTCAGGCCTAACACGCCCATCAGCCGCCCATCGAGCATCAATGGCAGGTTCACACCGGGCTGCACGCCCTTCAGGCACTTGGCCGCGTCGGTATCCAGCTCGACGATCCGGCCATTGGCCAAGACCAGCTGCGCCCCCTCGTGACGGGTGTTGATGCGCTCCGGCTCACCACTGCCCAGGATCAAACCTTGGCTGTCCATGACATTGACGTTGCAAGGCAAGATGGCCATTGCCCGGTCAACGATATCCTGCGCCAGGTCATGGTCGAGTTCGAACATTGCGGGGTCCTTTAGGTGTTTGGCTTTTGGGCTCGGGCACAGCAGCCTGGGCCAAGCGCTGTGCAAAAGCACAAAGACAGGCTAGCCGCAGTCCCCGAGACTCGTCAGGGCGAGCGCCGGAACAGGCGACGCGGCGAAAACCATAACAACAGAGAACCCGATCATGGCACACAGCCCCGCCCCTGACCAAGGCACGGACACCACCCGCAACGCGCTGTACCGGCGCATCACCTTGCGGCTGATTCCGTTCATTTTCATCTGCTACCTGTTCAACTACCTGGACCGCGTCAACGTCGGCTTTGCCAAGCTGCAGATGCTCGACGCCCTGAAATTCAGCGAAACGGTGTACGGCCTTGGCGCCGGCATCTTCTTCATCGGCTATGTACTGTGTGGCCTGCCAAGCAACCTGGCCCTCAATCGCTTCGGCCCACGGCGCTGGATCGCGCTGATGATGATCGCCTGGGGCAGCCTGTCCACCTGCCTGCTGTTCGTCACCACCCCTACCGAGTTCTACACCCTGCGCCTGCTCACCGGCGCTGCCGAAGCCGGCTTCTTCCCGGGTGTGGTGCTGTACCTCTCGCGCTGGTTCCCGGCGGCCCGGCGCGGCCGCATCATGGCCCTTTTCATGTCGGCGATCCCGGTATCGGGCCTGCTTGGCGGGCCGTACTCCGGCTGGATCCTCGAACATTTTGCCGCCGGCCAGCACGGCCTGGCCGGCTGGCAGTGGATGTTCCTGATCCAGGGCCTGCCGACCGTGGCGTTGGGCGTACTGGCGGTGTTCCTGCTCAGTGACGGCTACCAGAAAGCCGCCTGGCTGAGCCCGGCTGAACGTCAACTGATTGCTGCCGACCTGCAGGCCGATGCTGCAAGCAAACCGAGCACCACCAGCGACAGCGTGCTGGCCGTGTTGACCAACCCGCTGATCTGGACCTTCGGCTTCGTCTATTTCTGCATCCAGAGCGGCGTATACGCGATCAACTTCTGGCTACCCTCGATCATCAAGAGCATGGGCTTCGACAACCCGCTGCTGATCGGCTGGCTCAGCGCCATCCCGTACCTGCTGGCGGGTGTGTTCATGATCCTTTGCGGGCGCTCGGCCGACCTGCGCAACGAGCGCCGCTGGCACCTGGTGGTGCCAATGCTGATGGGCGCCGTCGGCCTGCTGATTGCGGTGAACTTCGCCGGCAACCCGAGCATTGCCATTCTTGGCTTGTCGATCGCCACCATGGGCGCGCTCACCGGTTTGCCGATGTTCTGGCCAATGCCGACTGCGCTGCTCAGTGCCAGTGCCGCCGTGGCAGGTCTGGCGATCATCAACTCGGTAGGCCAGATGGCGGGGTTTCTCAGCCCGTACCTGGTCGGGTTCATCAAGGACCAGACCGGCTCAACCGATGCCGCACTGTATTCGCTCGCCGCGTTGATCGTATTGGGTAGCCTGGTGGCCTTGCGTGTAACGCGAGCGGTTTCGCTGAGTACTGCACGGGTGAGTTGAGGCATTCGCAGGCTTGCCCACGCCCACAAGTTTCAAGCCTGTGGGCGCGGGCAAGCCTGCAATGATGCCCACCCAAGCCACACCAAATCCACACCCGCCACCGATCGTCAGCTCAACGCATCCCCTTCCCGCCCCAGGCGTCAAATGGTTCCAAAGGCCCTTTGGAGAAGCCCCCATGACCCAGTACGCCGTGGCCCGCTTGGCCCAGCTCGACGAGCACCGCCCCCTGCGCGTCCAGGCCGGCAACGAAGAACTCATCCTCATCCGCCAAGGCGATCAGGTACACGCCTACCAGGGCAATTGCCCCCACGCAGGCGCCCCCCTTGATGAAGGCGTGGTTTGCGGCGGTTTGCTGGTTTGCCCTTGGCACAAAGCTGCGTTCGCCGTTGACGATGGCGTGGTCTGTGAACCGCCTGCGCTGGCCGACCTGCGCCGCTACAAGGCGTGGATCAAGGGCGATGAAGTCTGGGTCGATGACCAGCCCCTGCCGGCAAGCGAACCGCCCAGGCACAGCGATGCCCGCTGTTTTGTGGTGGTTGGCGCTGGTGCCGCCGGCAGCGCCGCCGTCGCCACCCTGCTGGCTCATGGCTTCGCGGGCAGGCTGGTATGGATCGATCAGGAGCGCCAGCCGGCCTACGATCGCACAGCACTGAGCAAATTCGTGATTGCCGGGCAGATGGCGCCCGATGAGGTCCCCGCGCTGCTCGAACCCGACGCCCTGCGCAAGGGCCAACTGCAGCGTAAGCACGGCAAGGTGCGCACCCTGAACAGCCAGAAGCGCCAGGTCACCCTCGCCGATGGTCAGCAGATCGATTACGACGCCTGCCTGCTGGCAACCGGCGGTAAAGCACTGCGCCCCGACATTCCCGGCGCCGACCTGCCCGGGGTGTTCACCCTCCGCTCACTGGAAGATGCTGCACAGTTGCTCGACGCAGCCGAGCCTGGCCAACCGGTGGTCATCGTCGGTGACGGCTTCATCGGCCTGGAGGCAGCCTCGGCATTGCGCAAGTATGGCGTGCAGGTGCACGTAGTCTCGCGCCACGAAGTCCCTCTGGCCCGACAATTGGGCGAGCGTATCGGGCGCTGCATTCGCGCGCTGCATGAACGAAAAGGCATCACCTTCCACGGCCCCACCGAGGTCGAGCGGATCGAAGGCCAGGACAAGGTCGAAGCGGTGCAACTGGCCAATGGTGAACGGCTGCAGACCCCCTTGGTGCTGTTCGGCACCGGGGTAAAACCCGCCACCGCGTTCCTTCAAGGGGTGCCGCTTGGCGAAGACAAATCGGTGAGGGTCGACGCCGAAATGCGCGCAGCTGACGGTTTGTGGGCCGCAGGTGACATTGCCACCTTCCCGCTCTCGGGGCGCCCGGTGCGCATCGAGCACTGGCGCCTGGCCCAGCAACACGGGGTGATCGCCGCCGCCAACATGCTTGGCCAACAACGCCGTTATGCCGATGTACCGTTCTTTTGGACCTACCAGCATGGCCGTACCTATGAAGTGCTAGGCCATGCCAGAGACTGGAACCGGATCGAATTCGTCGGTGAGCCGGAAAACGGCGATTTTGTTGCCCTGCAGTGTGTGGATGAACGCGTCGAGGCCGTTATCGCCAAGGGTTACTCCGATGCCATGGCGACGCTGTCGCAACGCCTGAAGCGCCCCTTGAGCCTGCAGGAAGCTTTGGCGCTCATTGGCTAAGGGGTGCCTTTCAATGCATCCCGGTTGTGTGTAAAACAGGCAGGTCAGCTGACTGCATAAGGACCCACGCGCATGATCTACCGCCCCCTCGGCCACAGTGGCCTGCAGGTTTCCGCCCTTACCCTGGGCAGCATGATGTTCGGCGAGCAGACCCGTACCGAGGATGCCCTGCGCATCATCGACAAGGCCTGGGACCAAGGCATCAACTTCATCGACACCGCCGACGTGTACAACGCCGGGCGCTCGGAAGAAATCGTCGGTGAAGCCGTGGCGCGCCATCGCCATGACTGGGTCGTCGCCAGCAAGGTCGGCTTCGGCCCGGCCGACGGCCTGCCTAACCGCAGCGGGTTGTCGCGCAAGCACATCTTCAATGCCGTGGATGCCACACTGACCCGCATGGGCATGGACTATCTGGACATCTACTACCTGCACCGCGAAGACCACAAGGTACCGCTGGAGGAGACCGTGCAGGCCATTGGCGACTTGTTGCGCCAGGGCAAGATCCGCTACTGGGGGGTGTCCAATTTCCGTGGCTGGCGCATTGCCGAGGTCTGCCATGTTGCCGAGCGCCTTGGCGTGCCCAGGCCGGTAGTCAGCCAGCCGCTGTACAACATCGTCAACCGCCAGGCCGAGCCCGAACAGCTTACTGCCGCCGCCGCCCATGGTCTGGGCGTCGTACCCTTCAGCCCGCTGGCCCGGGGCGTGCTCAGTGGCAAGTATGCGCCGGGCGCCGTGCCGGACGCCGGTAGCCGCGCAGGGCGGCAGGACAAACGCATCATGGAAGTGGAGTGGCGCCAGGAGTCGCTGACCATTGCCCGGCAGATTCAGACGTATGCAGAGGCCAAGGGGGTGGGTATTGTCGAATTCGCCATTGCCTGGGTGTTGAATAACCAATGGGTCAGTTCGGCGATTGTCGGGCCGCGGACCGAGGAGCAGTGGGATACCTATGGCGGCGCATTGGCGGTGAAGATTACCGCGGAGGATGAGGCGTTCATCGATTCGTTGGTAACGCCAGGGCATGCGTCCACGCCGGGCTTCAATGACGTGGCGCATTATGTGAGTGGGCGGCTGGCGCGCAGCTGACGCATTGGGGAGCCCTGAGCCGGGCTCCCGGTCCCCCCTTTCCCCAATCACCTCGGTATCGTGCGCACCATTGGTTTTCCACCTCTGGAGCTGCAATGAAACTCTTGCAACCGCTGCAAATCGGCCCACTCACCCTGCCCAACCGCGTATTCATGGCCCCCCTCACCCGCCTGCGCAGCTTGGAGCCGGGTGATGTACCCACCGCGCTGATGGCCGAGTACTACCGTCAGCGCGCCAGTGCTGGCCTGATCATCACTGAAGCCACGCAAATCTCCTTCCAGGCCAAGGGCTATTCTGGCTCGCCCGGCATTCACAGCGCCGAACAGATCGCTGCCTGGAAGCACATCAACCAAGGCATCCATGCCGATGGCGGCCACAGCGCCGTGCAGGTGTGGCACACCGGGCGGGTGTCGCATACCTCGCTGCAACCTGGCGGCGAGGCACCCGTGGCCCCTTCGGCGCTGCCGGCGGACGCACGCACCACCCTGCGTGACGCGCAAGGCAACCTGACGCGCGTGGAAACCTCCGCACCCCGGGCGCTCAGCGAAGCGGAGATCGCTGACATCGTCGCTGACTTTGGCCAGGCCGCGATCAATGCCTGTGAAGCCGGTTTCGACTTCATCGAGTTGCACGCCGCCCACGGTTACCTGCTGCACCAGTTCCTCACCCCCAGTGCCAACCAGCGCGAAGACCGCTACGGCGGCAGCGTTGAAAACCGTGCGCGCATTGTGCTGGAGGCGGTGGATGCGGCCATTGCCAACTGGAGCGCCGACCGGGTCGGTATTCGCGTGTTCCCGCTGGGTGGTTTCAATGGTGTGGACAATGGCGAAGACCAGGAAGCCGCCGGCCTGTACCTGATCCGCGAACTGGCCAAGCGCAACCTCGCCTACCTGCACCTGTCCGAGCCGGACTGGGCCGGCGGCAAGCCACTGCGTGACGAGTTCCGCCAGGCCATTCGCGCCGCCTACCCCGGGGTGATCATCGCGGCCGGTGCCTACACCGCCGAGAAAGGCGAAGACCTCATCGGGCGGGGTTTGATCGATGCCGTGGCGTTCGGGCGCGCCTACATTGCCAACCCCGACCTGGTGGAGCGTCTGCGGCTGCAAGCGCCGCTGAATGAGCACCGGGCGAAGTTCGATTACGCCAATGGGCCTGAAGGGTATACGGATTATCCGTTCCTGAAGCAGGCTTGATGCAAAAACGGGCGCTCTTGCGGGCGCCCGTTTTTTGTCGTGTCAGCCCAGTTCAGCCAGCGCCTGCGCGGCATAGGCATGTGACCGCTGCCGCGCCAGCGGGTCATGGATGCGGCAGTCGATCATCAGCTCGTCCGCCCCGGTCTGCTCGATCAGCGAGCGCAGCCCTTCCCTCACCCGTTCAGGCCCTCCGGCTACGGTGCAGGCCATCACCTGCTCGAGCACGGCGCGCTCGTGGTCCGGCAAGCGTTCGATGTAACCCTCTTGCGGCTTGGGCAGCAAGCCAAAGCGCCCGACATGCAGGTCCAGCATCCACTTGCGGTGGGAGCTGGCCAGGTAGTCCGCCTCAGCATCGCTGGCAGCGGCGAACAGGTTCATGCCAACCATCACATAGGGTTTGGCCAGTTGCGCGGACGGCTGGAAGTTGGCGCGGTAATGGGCAATGGCCTGCAGCAGGTAACGCGGGGCAAAGTGCGAGGCGAAGGCATAAGGCAGGCCCAGCTTCGCCGCCAGGTCAGCACCGAACAGGCTGGAACCGAGGATCCACACCGGCACATCGTGCGCACCCGGTACGCCGCGCACCCGGCGTTTGCCGTTGTCCGCCAGGTAATCACGCAGCTCGGCGATGTCCTGGCTGAAATCACGCTCTGGCGCGGCGCCGCGCAATGCACGCACGGTCGGCCCGGACGTGCCTGGCGCACGGCCCAGGCCCAGGTCGATACGGCCCGGGTGCAATGTATCGAGGGTGCCAAACTGTTCGGCCACCACCAACGGCGCATGGTTGGGCAGCATGATGCCGCCAGCCCCAACACGAATGTGTCGGGTGGCGTTGGCGATTTCGTTGATCACCAGCGAAGTGGCAGCCGAGCCAATGCCCGGCATGTCATGGTGCTCGGCGATCCAGTAGCGGCTGTAGTGCTGTTGCTCGACATGCCGCGCCAGCTGGCGGGATTCTTCGATCGCATCGGCGAAGGTCTTGCCTTCGCCGATCATGACCAGATCCAGTACGGACAGTGCAGTCATGGGGTCTCCAGAGGGATTATCAATGGCTGCCAGTTTCCATGCTGCGCCGCCAGCGATAAACCCGGTTTCAGGCCCGGCATAGGGGCCTGGCATTCCCCAATCAGTATTCCCAAGGCACGCCCGGCTCCCAGCTGGCCACCAACAAGTCGATGAAGCCGCGTACCCGAGGGGACAGGTGGCGCTTGCTTGGGTAGACGATGCGAATGGGGTCTGCCGGGGGGCGGTAGGCGTGCAGTACCTCCACCAGATTGCCAGCGCGCAGGTCGTCACCGGTGATATAGGTAGGCAGGTGAATCAGGCCGAAACCGGCCCGGGCGCCGTCAAGCATGGCCTCGGAACTGTCGATGTTCAGCCGCCCGGGATCTTCGCACAGGTGCAGCCCCGCTTCTGTGTGAAAGCGCCAGGGCATGGCCTTCTCGCCCGCCAGGAAGGCGATCTTGTCATGGCCATAGAGGTCGCCGGGCATCTGCGGCACACCGCGCTTCTCCAGATACGCAGGCGATGCACAGGTCACGAACTGCTGCCAGGCGACGGTGCGCGTCAGCAATTGCGAGTCTTCCTTAGGTGCACCGATGCGCACGGCGACGTCCACGCCCTCTTCGACCAGATCAACGAAACGGTCGGTGAAGCGGATATCCGCCCGCAGTTCGGGCCATTGCTTGAGGTACTGGTCGAGGATAGGCAATACATGGCGCTGCCCGAGCGACAGCGGTGCGGTCAGGCGCAGGGTGCCGGTGGGCTTGCCGCGGCGCAGGGCCATGGTGCTTTCGACCTCGTCCAGGTCATCCAGAATCTGCCGCCAGCGCTCGAACGCCACCAGGCCTTCATCGGTCAGGCTCAGCTTGCGCGTAGTGCGGTTGAGCAGGCGCACCGCCATGCGGGCTTCCAGGCGGGCGATGCTCTTGCCCACCGCTGAACGCGTCAGGCCCAGGCTGGCAGCCGCAGCGGTGAAGCTACCGGCCTTCGCGGCGCTGACGAAAGCGGCGATGTCGCCGAAGCGGTTGGGTTCCATGGTGTTTTCCTGACGCTGATCGAACCGCCATAGATGGGTGCGATTTCAGGCAATGCAAGGTTCCTGATCTAGTGGGGCTGCCTTGCAGCTTCCGTTTGCCCGAGGTAGCGATCGGTCCAGTTAGCCAGCGGCAGTGGCGGCTGCTGGTCGACAATGCGTCGCCAGATAAGCATCAGCTCTTGAGCGTTGAACAGCGAGCCAGGCCCGCTGCCTCGCCACGGCGAAGGGACACCGACCATCCACTGCCCTTGATGATCGCGCTGAGCCATGTTGAAACGGAAGGTGTAATTCCCCGGGATACCCATGCGCAGGTCGGTGACCACCAGTGCGTCGCCAATCTGGTCATAACGCAGCCAGTCATCGGTGAACCAGCGCAAGCGCTGGTGCAAAGGGTCATTGTTCAGTGCTTGCGCCAGTTCCAGGTTGCGCGACAAGCGTTGCATTTCGGGTGGTTGCTGGTCGAGCACGCTGCTGATGCCTTCGTAGTAATCGCCATCCGGGGTCTTGGCCAACACCCGCCAGACCAGGCTGTTGAAGGCCATCGGCACGGCACGCACCTCGCTCACGACGATACCTTGCTGGTCCAGTGCCGACTGGAAGCGCTTCTCGGCAGCCATGCGCCCCGCCAGGCCGAAACCCAGGTAGCATGTACTGAACACCAGGGCCATGGTCAGCAGGCGGGTAGCCCTGCGGGTCACGCCCTTCATGAGGGTGAAGACCACCGCAGCCAGCAGCGGCACGGTGTAGACCGGGTCGATAATGAACACCGCCGCCCAGCTTTCCGGGGTGGTGTGCAAAGGCCAGAACAACTGCGTGCCGTAAACCGTGAAGGCGTCGAGCACCGGATGGGTTACCAATACCAGCCAGAACGCCACAAAAAGCCTGGGCAAGGTATACCCCTTTCCGGGCCAGCGCTTGTTGACCAGCCAGGCCAACAGCAAGGCCAGGCCGGTGAGCACGAACAACGAGTGGGAGAAGCCGCGATGATAAGTCATCTGCGACACCGGGTCGGCATAGCGAATGATCACATCCAGGTCCGGCAGCGTGCCCAGTGCTGCACCATACAGCAGCGAGCGTCGGCCCTGGATGCGCCCGAGCACGGTCCCTTGCAGCGCCGCGCCGAGTACGGCTTGGGTGATGGAGTCCAAGGTGGGGATTCCTGAAAGAGTCGTTACCGCACGCTACCCTCATACACCCCTGATGCGCAATTCTCCTGGAAGGCTCAGAACAACTGCCAGGTGTACACCAGCGTCAGGCGGTTCTCGTCGATATCACTGCGGTAGTTGGAGCGCGCCATGGCGTTCCTCACCCGTATCCCCAACCCTTTCAGTGCCCCGCTCTGCACCGCATAGCCGATATCCAGGTCACGCTCGCGATCACGCCCTTCGTAACCCAGCCCGGTGTCGACATTGTTACCGGTTATGTAGCGCACAGTCGCTGTCAGGCCCGGCACGCCCATGGCGGCGAAGTTGTAGTCGTAACGCACCTGGTACGAACGTTCGTCAGTGTAGGCAAACTCATAGGTCGGCACCTCGTTGCCCAGCGGCGAGATGTTGGCGAATACCCGTGGGAACGGGCTATCGCCATAAATGCCCTGGTAGCCGGCATGGAAGCTGTGCCCGCCGTGCCGGGCAGTGAACAGCGAGAAGAACGCCTGGTTGTCGATGTTGCCCAGCAGCGCATCGCCTTGCTCACGCGCGGTGAAATAACCCAGGTTGGCGCTGAGTACCCAGTCCCCGACGGGTTTGCTGTGCTTCAGGCCAACAAAGCCTTGTTGGTAGATGTCCTCCAGCTGACCGTACCAAAGGCTGACGCTGCTCTGGTTGGCATTGAACGCATAATCCCCACCCACATAGTTGAACGCGTCGCTTTCGGCCTGTCGCATCGGCACATGGCCAAGCATCGCGTTCATCTTGCCGTCGCCACCTTCGTTGCGCAGGTGGGTGCTTTTCAAGTGCCCGGCCTGCATAGTCAGCCCGTCGATTTCGGACGAACTCAAACTCAGGCCCTGATAGGTGGGTGGCAACAGGCGAATATCACTGAAAGTCAGCACCGGCAGGTTCGGTTGCAGTTCACCTGCACGCAGTTCGGTTTTTGATATCCGCGCCTTGAAGGTCGGCGCCAGGCGGCTGTACTCATCGGCAGCACGGCCGTCGCCATGCACCGGCAACAGGCCGGTGTTGGTGCGGTCTGGACTGCTGTCCAGCTTGATCCCCAGCAAGCCCAGGGCGTCCACGCCAAAGCCGACCGGGCCCGGGGTGTAGCCACTTTTGAAGTCGAGGATGAAACCCTGGGCCCACTCCTCGGCCTTGGACTGTTTGTTGGCCCCGACAATGTCGGAAAAATCGCGGCTGAAGTAGTAGTTACGGGCACTCAGGGTGGCCTTCGAGTCCTCGAAGAAGCCGCCTTCGGCAGCCAGCAGTGGCTGGCTGAGCAGTGTCAGGCCCAGGGCAACGCAAGGGGTGTGGTTCATTCCGAAGCTCTCTTGATCTTGTTTTTATGGGTAAAGCGTTGGAAAAACGGCAGTTCATGGAGTACGGCGCAGCACCTCCCGGGCACGTGGCTGGCGCAGCCTCAGCAGCGCGTGCGCCAGCAGGCCGAACAGCAGCCCCCAGAACGCTGCCGACAGGCCCAGAAAAGCCACCCCCGAAGCGGTGACCAGGAAGGTGAACAGCCCGGCGTCGCGCTCGGCCGGTTCTGCCAGGCTGCGGACCAGGGCTTCGCTGATGGCGCCATACAGGGCCAAACCGGCCAGGGCCGCGATCAGGACGGCGGGAAAGGCGGCGAACAGCGACATCAAGGTGGCCCCGGCAATGCCCAGTAGCAGGTACAACGCACTGCCAGCCACCGCCGCCACATAACGCCGTTGCGGGTTTTCATGGGCTTCATGGCCGGTGCACAGGCTGGCGGTAACCGCCGCCAGGTTCAGCCCGTGGCAACCGAACGGCGCCAGAAGCGCCCCAGCCAGGGCACTGGCGCTGATCAGCGGGCTGGCCGGCGTGGCGTAGCCAGCGTTGCGCAGTACCGCCATACCCGGCATGAATTGCCCGGTCAGCGCCACCAGCACCATCGGCAGCGCCAGGCTGAATACCGCCGCCAGGCTGAACTGGGGGGTGATCCACTGGGGTGAGGCCAGTTCCAGCACCAGTGCCTCGCTGCGCAACGTACCGCTGGCCACGGTCACCAGCATGCCCACGACCAGCACCGCAGCCACGGCATAGCGCGGCTGCACCCGACGCATCAGCACGTAGGTGACGAACATCGCCAGTACCAGCAGCGGTTGCACCGGCAAGGCGCGGAACACCTCGATGCCAAAGCTGAACAGGATCCCGGCCTGCATACCGGCAGCGATAGAGCCCGGCAGGCGCGCGATGATGCGGTCGAAGGCCCCGCTGATGCCGATCAGCAGCAGGACCAGGTTGGCCACCAGGTAGGCGCCCACGGCCTGCGCCAGGCCCAGTTGCGGCAAGGCGGTGACCAACAGCGCCGACCCCGGGATCGACCAGGCGATCACTACCGGCACGCGGTAGCGCAGGCTGAGCAGCGCACCGAGCACCGCACTGCCCATGGACACGGCCCAGACCCAGGATGACAACTGCTGGTGCGACAGGCCGGCCGCTTCGGCGGCGTGGAAAATGATCACCAACGGGCCGGCGTAAGAGATCGTCGTGGCAATGCTGCCGGCGACGATGGCCGACACAGAGCAGTCCTTGATCAGCGTTTTCATGAAGCTTCTCGCAAGCCAGCGGCCGGCCTTTGTGGCGGGCTCTTGTTTGGGTGTTGGCTGCTTCGCGGGCTTGCCCGCTCCCACAACGGCTGCACAGGCTTCACCTGTGGGAGCGGGCATGCCCGCGAAACAGCCCACTCGGTGGATCAGGCCTCCTGCAAAGCCCGCGGCCGCCCGCTGCGTTGCTCATCGGCACCGCCCTGGGCCTGCTGCAACTGGAAGTCGAACTTCAGCTCGGCATGCCGACCCTCCGGCCCTTCGACGAACACCACCTCCCCGACCAGCCCGTCCCGTGTGGCATAGGCAAAGTCATCCCACAGGTACTTGTCCCCCGACAGGTTTATCTGCGTGGTCAGGTGCCGGTACCCGGGCGCCGAGATAAAGAAGTGCACATGCGCCGGGCGCTGGCCATGACGGCCCAGCAGGTCCAGGCATTCCTGGGTTGGCCCCTGCGGGTCGCAGCCATAGCCCGATGGCACGATGGAGCGCGCGCGGTAGCGCCCTTGGGCATCGGTGACGATGCGCCGACGCAGGTTGTACGCCGACTGGCTTGGGTCGAAGAACGAATAGGTACCACGGGTATTGGCATGCCACAGGTCGACCGTGGCACCCGGCAGCGGGTGTCCGTGCGGGTCCAGCACCTGGCCTTCCAGGAACATCACCGTGGCCACGCCCTCCTCGCTGCCGTCGTCCATGCGCACTTCACCTTGGGCAATCGGTGCGCCAGCCACGTACAACGGGCCTTCGATGGTGCGTGGGGTACCGCCAACGCGCCCTGCCTCCTGGTCCTTGGCATCCTGCAGCAGGTCGAGGAAGTGTTCGATGCCCAGCCCCGCCACCAGCAGCCCGGCCTCGCCACGACCGCCCAGGCGGTTGAGGTAGTCGACGGCGTGCCAGAACTCGTCTTCGCTGATGTCCAGCTCTTCGATCAGCCGCGCGGTATCCTGCAGCAGGCGCTGCACGATGCGTTTGAGGCGTGGGTTGCCGGCCGCATTACCAAAGCCTGCGGCCTCCTCGAAGAACTGCTGTACCTCGGCAGTATGGGAAATGTTCACGGTCATGGGGGTTACCTCGTCTTGTTCTGTTCGGTTCAGGCCTGCGCCGCCAGGGCCTGGGCGTGGCGCCGACCACTGGCCAGGTGCACGGCCATGGCCAGCGCGGCGATGGCGCCAGGAATGGCGAAGGCGATGAAATTGAGTTGAAGTGGCAGGTTGATGCCCATCAGCGCACCGCCCAGCAGCGGGCCGACGATGGCGCCATTACGGCCGATGCCCGAGGCCCAGCCCAGGCCGGTAGAGCGCACCGACAGGCCGTACATCTGCGCCGCGCCGGCATACAGCAGAATCTGCGTACCAATGGTGGTGGCGCCGGCAATGAAGATCAGCAGGTACAGCACCGGCATCGGGCTGTTCACCCCCAGCAGGCTGATCGACAGTGCGGCGGCAATGAAGAACGCCACCTTCACCTTGACCAGGTTGTAGCGGTCGCCCAGCCAGCCGCCGAGGATTGCCCCGGCCATGCCGCCAAAGTTCAGGGCCAGCAGGAATGACAGGCTTGAGCCCAGGCTGTAGCCGGCGTTGGCCATCAGCTTTGGCAGCCAGGAACTCAGGGCGTAGACCATCAGCAGGCAGCAGAAGAACGCAACCCACAGCGCCAGGGTGCGAATCGCCAGGCCATTGCGGAACAGTTCCAGCACCGAAGCGCCGCTGCCTTTGCGGTCGGCCGCCTGAAGCACATCATCGGCCTGGACATCGCAGTCCGGGTCCAGCCGTTTGAGCAGTGAGCGTGCTTCCTCGATACGGCCTTGGCGCACCAGGAAACCGATGGATTCAGGCAGGTAGTAAAGAATCACTGGTAACAGCAGCAGAGGCACCGCTGCGGCGAAGAACATCGACTCCCAGCCAAAACGCGGCAGCATGAAAATGCCGACACCTGCCGACAGCATGCCGCCCAGCGAATAGCCACTGAACATGATCGCCACCAGCGTGCTGCGCAGGCGCTTGGGCGCGTATTCGTTCATCAGTGCCACGGCGTTGGGCATCAGGCCACCACAGCCCAGGCCGGCGATGAAGCGGTAGATGCCAAACTCGCTCGGGCTGCTGGCAAAGCCGTTGAGGATGGTCGCCCCCGAGAACAAGGCGAAACAGATGGCAATGCCCTTCTTGCGCCCGATGCGGTCGGCCAGGCTGCCGAAGGCCAGGGCGCCGAACATCATGCCGAACAGCGCATAGCTGCCCAGTGCACCAGCCTGCAACGGGGTCAGGCCCCACTCTTTCATGATGACCGGCAGTACCACACCGTAGATGAACAGGTCATAGCCGTCGAAAATCAGCAGCAGGCCGCACCAGGCCATGACCATCCAGTGAAACGGGGAAAAGCGCGCATTGTCGATGATCGGGTGTACATCAAGGGTTCGCATGGCATCTGTCGCTCTTGTTTTTGTTGTGGAAGAAAGCTTTTGCCTTGAGGTTGCAGTTCAGCCGAGGTCGCCGCCCCCAACCGGCAGGGTCACGCCGGTGATGTACGAGGCTTCGTCGGACGCGAGGAACAGAATGGCCCCCACCTGCTCGTCGATGCTGCCGTAGCGGTGCATCAGGCTGCTGTCGAGGGTCTGGTCGACGATCTGCTGGTACCAGTGCTTTTCCTGCTCGGTTTGCGCTGCACTGTTGCGGGGTACGCGCCGGGGCGGTGCTTCGGTGCCGCCGGGCGCAGTGGCGTTGACGCGGATGCCCCGGCCGGCGGTTTCGAAGGCCAGGCAGGCAGTGAGCGCGTTGACGCCACCCTTGGCTGCGCCGTAAGGCACACGGTTGACGCCGCGGGTAGCGATGGACGAGACATTGACGATGGCGCCACTGCCACGTTCGAGCATGTACGGCAGCGCGGCGTGGCAGCACCACAGGGTGGGGAACAGCGAGCGGCGCACCTCGGCCTCGATCTGCTCGACTTCGTAGTGTTCGAAGGGCTTGGCCCAGATGGTGCCGCCCACGTTGTTGACCAGGATGTCCAGGCGGCCATGGGTTTCCACCGCGCTGGCCATGACCCGGGCGCAATCGGCGTGTTGTTCCAGGTCGGCGGTGAGGGTGAGCATGCCCTCGCCAGCCAGTTCGTGGACCAGCTCGGAACGGTCTACCGCGACCACGTGTGCGCCTTCGGCCTTGAGCCGCCAGCACACGCCCCGGCCGATGCCTTGGGCGGCACCGGTGACCAGGGCGACCTTGCCTTGGAATCTGTTGTTCATATGCAAATCTCCGCCTTCCCGCGCGCCCTGCAGGCGCGGGTTTACCCACGAATGCGTCCGACAAGACAACGCTGCTGTACCTGCAGGCCTCTTCGCGGGTGAACCCGCTCCTACAGGGGCGGTGTCATGTTCGAAATGAAAGGAATCAGGCCGCAGCCGCAAACTTCTCGTAGTAGAAGTTGGCTGGGGTAATGCCCTGCTCGCGCACGTACTGGCTGACCGCTTCCACCATGGGTGGCGGGCCGCACAGGTACACATCCACATCGCCGTCATTGAGGTGGCGTGGCTCGATGTGCTGGGTGACATAGCCCTTCTGCGGGTACTGGCTGTCCGGGTTGGCGACGCAGGCGCTGTAGGTGAAGTTGGGGATGCGTGCCGCCAGCGCTTGCAGGCGGTCGAGCTCGACCAGGTCGAAGTCGTTGGTCACGCCGTAGATCAGGTGCAGCGGGTGCTCACTGCCCTGCTCGGCGATCTTTTCCAGCATTGCGGTGAACGGTGCCAGCCCGGTACCACCGGCCAACAGCAACAGCGGGCGCTGGATTGGCCGCAGGTAGAAGCTGCCCAACGGTCCGGCCAGGCTCAGGCTGTCGCCGGCTTTGGCAAGGTTGGTCAGGAAGCTGCTCATCAGCCCACCCGGTACGTTGCGGATCAGGAAGCTGACTTCGCCGTCCTTCTGCAGCGAGCTGAACGAGTAGGCCCGGCTCTGCTCGCTGCCCGGCACCTTGAGGTTGACATACTGCCCCGGCAGGAAGGCCAGACGGCTCAGGGCCTCACCCTTGATCGACAGGGCAATGGTGCTGACCGACAGCTGGCGAACATCGCTGATGGCGGCCTCGAAACTGGCCTGCTCGGTCTTGCACAGTTGCGACGAAGCCGGGATGCGGATGACGCAGTCGCTTTCGGCGCGCATCTGGCACGTCAGCACGTAGCCTTCGGCGATTTCGTCTTCGCTCAAGGCGTCTTCGATGAAGTTGTCGCCAAGGTCATAACGACCGGACTCAGCCTTGCACTTGCAGGTCCCGCAAGCGCCGTCACGGCAGTCCAGCGGAATGTTTATGCCTTGGCGGTAAGCGGCGTCGGCCACGGTTTCCTGACCGGTGGCCTCAATGAAACGGGTAACCCCGTCTTCGAAATTCAGTGCGATCTGGTAGCTCATGTTGCACCTCGCGGGCGAGCCGGGCCACGGCGCGTCACAAGACGCACCGGGCAATGCTCGAAAAACCCTGTATCAGATGTGGTAGATGTCGATGACCTGGCGGACGTAGTCGTTCTTCAGCACCACCTTCTTGGCCTTGATCAGCGGCTGCTCGCCGCGCAGGTCGAGGGTGTAGAAGCTGGTGCCGAAGTAACTGTCGGTGGTCTTGTAGCGGAAGCTCAGGGTGTGCCAGTTGAAACGCACCTGGCAGCTGCCCTCGCCCTGCTCGACGATCTCGATGTTGCTGATGTTGTGCGAGGTGCGGGTGTCGGGCACGGTCGCACTGGAGCGCTCGGTCTTGATGCGGAACACGCGGTCTTCCAGGCCGCCACGGTTGCCGTACCAGATCAGCGAGATTTCGCTTTGTGGGTCTTCGGTGAGGGTATCGTCATCGTCCCAGCTCGGCATCCAGAAGCTGGCATCGCTGGCGTACAGTTCCAGCCACTGGTCCCACTGGGCATCGTCCAGGTAGCGCGCTTCGCGGTACAGGAAGTCGCGTACGGTTTCATACAGGCTCATTGCACGGCCTCCACGGGGATCAGCTGCTGTTCGTCCTTGAGGGCCTGGATCATGGTGTCCTGCCAGTATTTGTGCTGCAGCACGAACAGGCCTTCGTCCTCGGTGCGCACGCCCGACAGCAGGGGTTCGAGTTCAATTTCCTTGGCTGCCTCATCGGCGCCTTCGACCCAGTGTTTCGCGCCGCGAGACATGTCGTTCCAGCCGGTGCCGCCGCCATAGCCGGTCTGGCACGAGCGGAATTCTTCCAGGTCGTCCGGGGTGGCCATGCCGCTGACGTTGAAGAAGTCTTCGTACTGGCGGATACGCTTGGCGCGGGCATCGGCGCTCTCGCCTTTCGGCGCGATGCAGTAGATGGTGATTTCGGTCTTGTTCACCGAAATCGGCCGGGCAACGCGGATCTGCGAGCTGAACTGGTCCATCAGGTACACGTTGGGGTACAGGCACAGGTTGCGCGAGTTTTCGATCATCCAGTCGGCGCGCGCCTGGCCGAAATCGGCGGCCAGTTGGTCGCGGCGTTCATAGGCCGGGCGGTCTTCCGGGTTGGCCCAACGGGTCCACAGCAGCAGGTGGCCGTGGTCGAAGGAATAGAAACCGCCGCCCTGCTTGGCCCAGGCGCCAGCACTCATGGTCTTGATCTCGTCACCCGCCTCGCGCTGCTTGCGCTGGTTCTGGGTGGCGGCGTAGTTCCAGTGCACAGAGCTTACGTGGTAGCCGTCAGCGCCGTTTTCGGCGGTGAACTTCCAGTTGCCTTCGTAGATGTACGAACTGGCACCGCGCAGCACTTCCAGGCCTTCAGGCGACTGATCGACGATCATGTCGATGATCTTCGCCGACTCGCCCAGGTGCTCGACCAACGGTTTCACATCGGCGTTCAGGCTGCCGAACAAAAAGCCCCGGTACGACTCGAAGCGTGCCACCTTGGTCAGGTCGTGGGAGCCGTCGCAGTTGAAGCTGTCGGGGTAGCCGGCGTTGCTGGGGTCTTTCACCTTCAGCAGTTTGCCGCTGTTGTTGAACGTCCAGCCGTGGAACGGGCAGGTATAGCTGGAACGGTTGCCGCGCTTGTGCCGGCACAGCATGGCACCGCGGTGGCTGCAGGCGTTGAGGAAGGCATTGAGCTCACCGTCCTTGTTGCGCGCGATGAAAATCGGCTGGCGCCCCATGGTCAGGGTGAGGAAGTCATTCTTCTCGGGGATCTGGCTTTCGTGGGCCAGGTAGATCCAGTTGCCCTCGAAGATGTGTTTCATCTCCAGGTCGAACAACCGTGGGTCGGTGAACATCTCCCGCTTGCAGCGGTAGATGCCCTTTTCACGGTCGTCCTCGAGCATGGCATTGAGGTAGTCGAATCCCAGGGACATGGCCAGGGTCTCCCTTGTTATTGTTTAGACCTGGTCAGGTTAGAGGCTGGGATTGGGTCGCAATATCCGGTTTGTGCGGGGTGCTATCCGTTTTGTGCAGGTTGAGGTGACAGGTTCAAGCGTCTCTTCGCGGGCGTACCCGCGAGAGACCGGTACGGTTTAACGCCGGTTGCGCAAGGTTTCGGACGGCAATTCGCCAAACTGCTGTCGATACACCTCGGAAAAACGCCCGAGGTGCAGAAAACCATAATCCATGGCCAGTTCGGTCACGCTACGTACCGAGCAACTGGCATCGCCCAGGCAGGCACGCACCTGTTCCAGCTTGCGTTGTCGTACGTACTGCTTGGGTGTGGTCTGCAGGTGCCGGTCGAACAGCGCATACAACGAGCGCAGGCTCATGCACGCCTGCTCCGCCAGTGCCTCCGCTGTCAGCTCGAACTTAAGGTTGCGATCGATGTAGTCGATGATCCGCTCCAGGCTTGCACCCGGTGAGCTGAGGCTCTCGCGGCGGATATTGGTGCTCATCAGGGTCAGCAGCTTGCTGGCGACAATCTGACTGTAATGGCCCTGCACCCTGGGCAGCGAATCGCTCACTTCCGCCTCATGACAAACCATGGCCAGCAGGTTCACGAAGCCATCCAGCTCATCCAGCCGGTAATGATTGCGCAAGAACCGCACGCCCCCATCAGGCCGCTGCCAGCGCTGTTCATCGCAAATCGAGTCCAGCAGCCGGGTTGGCACCTTGAGGATGAACTTCTCGCAGTCTTCCGAGTAAGTCAGGTCAACCGGGTCGTCCGGGTTGATCAGCAGCAATTCGCCCGGCACCAGGTGCTGCTCGCGCTTGTGCCCGCGCCACAGGCAGTTGCCATTGAGCAAGACTTGCAGGTGGTAGATGGTTTCCAGCGCGGGCGACGTCACGCGAACACTGCCGCCATAGCTGATACGGCACAGGTCGAGCTCTGCGAACTTGCGATGGCTGAGGCTGGCCTGGGGGTGGGTGGTGCGGGACAGACCGATGCAATGCTGGCCTACATGCTGGTTCACATAATCGGACACAGCGTAAGGGTCGGCGTGGTGAAACACGCTACTGCGCTCGCTCAGCAGGCGGCTTTCCATAGGCAAGGCACTCGGTATCGTTATTGTTCTGGTCGCCGCGCCCTACCGCCTTGTGGGCTGTGGTTGCGGTCATCACGGTCATTCTATCGGGCTGGCAGCGCGTCGCAGGGGCAGGCGACAGCCGGCGGACAGGGACACTACAGCAAAAAGGCGGGGGTTGGGCAATGCAACGATGGGATTGGCTGGGCGGATAGCGGACAGGTCCGGCGTCATACGTGTTCGTTTATCGAACAGTATCTTCCGGTACTCGCGTGGCCTGCACGTGACGGCGGACCAAGCGCTTCATTCACTGCACCGGCAGGAAGTTCATCAGCAACAGGCTCTGCGCGTAGTTCAAGCCTATGCGCCGATAGCGCTCATCCAGCAACTCGGCCAGCAAGTCCAGCCGCGCGACGATCTTGCCGAACTCAACGGCAAAACTCAGGTTGCTGCCCTCCTCCGAGATCTCGTTCGAGAACAGCAGCAACACCCCATTGGCATCTTGCCGCTGGCTGAGCATCCATGTTGCCTTCTCGATATTGCGCGCGGCGTTGTTGACGAACAGGGGGTCGATGGTATCGGTCATGTAGAACTCGGTACGCCCGCCATGCGCGGTGATCAGCATACTGCCAATGGCGTAGATGAAGGCGCCGACCCGGTCCCCACGAAACTCTGGGCTCAGGGCGTAGCTCAATGCCGCCAGGTCACGGCGGTTGCCCAGTTGCGGCAGCGGCCGGCGCTGTTCGATGGCAATGCGGATCTGTCGCTCGGCAGTGGCGGCGTCAAGGTAACCAGACATCTTCCACTGGCTGGGGTTGCGCAGGTACAGCTTGTTCATCAGCAGGTACAGGCTTTGCAGGTTGTCGCGCATCGACAGCGTGGCCAGGCGGTCGACGCTGGTCTGGAACAGCTCGCTGGGTTTGCCGTTGCCGAGCTGGTTGACCATGTCACGGCCCTGCTGCTGCGTACAGGCGCACAGGCATGCGAGGGCACCTGTCAGTAGCAGGCGGGGAAAGAAATTGGAGTCGGTTAAAGCCATCGGCACAGGTTCGAAATTCGGCGGCCACATTGGAGATAAATAGGGCCCGGCCAAGCATAGAGCCCGGAAAATGGAAAAAGTGCACTGCGGTGGGAACAATGAACCTGACGTTGATAGCAAGTCTCGGTTTCAGTGTTGATGCAGCCAGGGGTACGCCACGACGGCTTTTCCTCCCTGCGGCGCGATCCAGCACCAACGACGCGTAAATGACTGTTGCTCTGACCTTAACCGGCCCATTTGGCGATAGACCGGCTTCAGCAGCCCCGGCAGGTCACTCCCGTTACCTGGTAAATCTGACAGTACTCCAGCCTGCCCGAATGAGTCGATACTCTGCGCTCAAACGGAGGAAATCCCATGAGCACACGTATTTATAAAGCGGGTGAACTGGATCTCGAGTTCGGCGATGAGGGTTACGCCAAGCTACCGGAACCACCCAACGCCCTACATACGCCCTCGTCCTATGCCTGGACAATTGACTCAGCGGGCCGAATGATCTGGACCGCCGGTACCGCCATCGATAACAAGCTCTTCTACTATTGGACAACGCTGGATGCAAAGGGCGTTTGGCAACCCAAGCCCGGATTCGTCGAAATCGAAGACTCCCCTATAGATCCCGCGCTTTCCAATGAACAAAAAATTTATTTCCTCACGCCCGCGACAGCCGAAGGGAATTCGACCTTCATCACCTGCTCCCAATGTAATATATTGGAAAATGACGACCGGCTCTATTACGCCGCTATCGGGCACTTTCAAAACAACTTCACCCCCCTTGACGGCTTCGGCACAAAAGGCATGATAGTGGTTCGACCTGACGGCCATCCCACTTCGACAACTCCGCCCAGCACTGCCATTGCACATCGCCGTTCGGAAGCAAACTGTCTCAGCGATGCCAGTACTCCAGAGCAGCTGCAACGAGAAGACAGAGGTCGCGCAATGGCGCCAGCCACCCGTAGCGTACTGTTCGGCAATACGATCAAAACCTTGTACGCTTCTTCGCTTGATTCGCAACCGAACCAGACAGTCTGGCTTGCTTTGCATGATGCACAGACAGGCGTGCCAGTCGCCGGGCTCGGGCCGGATGGAAGTCG
Source organism: Pseudomonas sp. CIP-10 (assembly GCF_020911845.1). Lineage (NCBI taxonomy): Bacteria > Pseudomonadati > Pseudomonadota > Gammaproteobacteria > Pseudomonadales > Pseudomonadaceae > Pseudomonas > Pseudomonas sp. CIP-10. The sequence goes on from NZ_CP087160.1 coordinate 3,116,222, forward strand.
GAGCCAATGGCAGATTAAAAATTTTTTTGACAGTGATAGCCTATTCGTACCTCAAGGATGCCATTTCTTCGAGGACGGCGGATTCGCCCTGGTAGGCACTGAAGCGGGCGAAAGCATTGTCGCCAGATACAAAAGCAATGGGCAACTGGATCTCGATTTCAACAAAGTCGGGTTCATAAGGCTGAGTGCCCACACCATACAGCTTGGCGCGGATGAAGACAGAATCGTTATCGCGGTGAGCACACCTTTAATAACCGAACCCGTGAAGCTGTTGCTCCAAGTCTATGATAAGCACACAGGGGCGCTGGATACGACCTTCAACGAAACCGGGACGCTAAGTATAAAAATTGATCTCGGCATGATGATAAAAGGGATTGGTACACAAAATGTGATCATTGGGCAAACCGGTGACATCTACATCGCCGGAAACCTGTTTTACTATGATGGCCCTGCAATGTCGGATCGTGGCATCGTTCACAGAGTCACCCGCGACGGAAAACTGGACGTCAGCTTCGGGTCGGGAGGCCGCTACGTATTTCCCGATAAAGTGACTAAATTAGAAGAGGCGCAGTTACGGCCCGACGGCCTCCAGTTCGTTGCACTACTGGATGAAAATGCCGGTTACTGCGCCATGAAACTGTTGATCTGATCGCCATTGAAGCAAGGAACAAGCCATTGCATGACTCGCAGTGGCTTGTCACATGCAGCGGTCATGCCAGCAATTTCATTGTGCCTGGCGCAGCATCTCCAGCACCTGCGCATGCAGCGCAGGGTCCCCACAGGCCACCACGCACCCGCCATCCTGCGCCGAACTGCCATCCCATGCCGTGATCACGCCACCCGCCCCTTCGATGATCGGCATCAGCGCCTGAACGTCATACGGCTGAAGGCTCGCTTCGACAATCACGTCGACAAAGCCCGAGGCCAGCATGCAGTAGGCATAGCAGTCACCGCCATAACGCATCAACCGCACCTTGCCGGCGACCGCTTCGAATGCCGCCTTGCGCTCGGCGGTGTCGAACATGTCCGGCGTGGTGCACATCAGCGTGGCGGCAGGCAGGTCGGCGCAGGCACGTGTCTTCAGGGGCGTGCCACTGCGCCAGGCGCCTGCCGGGGTACCCACGAAACGTTCGCCGGTGAACGGCTGGTTCATCACCCCCAGCACGGGGCGGGTGCCGTCATTCAGGGCAATCAAGGTGCCCCACAGTGGCAAGCCGGTAATGAACGCCCGGGTGCCGTCGATCGGGTCGAGCACCCAGGTCAACGGGCTGCTGCCCACTGCAACGCCGGCCTCTTCGCCAAGAATGCCATGTTCGGGGTAACGTGCCTGGATCAACTCACGCATGGCGTCTTCAGCGGCCTTGTCGGCCACGGTCACCGGGTCGTACAGACGCCCGCCCTTGTCCTCGACATCCAGGCTGGCGCGGAAGTACGGCGCGATCGCTGCAGCGGCAGCATCGGCCAATTGCTCGGCAAAGGCGCGATACTCAACGATCTGTTCAGCACTCAGGGACATGGGACGGGCCTCGTGACAATGATGGGGCACGCATCATACCCGACACATCGCCCCGGTGTACGCTGCGGCAGTCTAGACTGAAACTGATCAGGTCACCGGGGGGCTGCCACACGTGGAGGTGTGCGATGAGCCAGTTCAAACGTCTGTTCGTCATGCTCGGCCCGCAAATGCGTCATACGCCTGCGCTGCAACGCGCGGCGGCGTTGGCAGAGTCCAGCGGTGCCCTGCTGGATATCAATGTGTTCGTCGACGACGTCGACACCTTTGGCTTGATGAGCGATGGTCGTGAGCGTGAGCGGCTGCTCAGCGACAACCGCCAATGGCTGGCGGATGAGGCCGAACAGCTGAGCGATGCCGGCGTGGACGTGTCCACCGAGCTGTTGTTGACCCGCGACCCGCTGGGCAGCGTACTGGAACGGGTCGAACGGCTGGGCTGCGATCTGCTGGTCAAGGACGTACAGCACGAGCCCGTACTCAAACGCCTGCTGGTCACGCCGCTGGACTGGCAGTTGCTCAAGGACAGCCCGGTCGCCGTGCATCTGGTCAGCGACATTCGCCTGCCCCTGCCACGGCAGATCGCTGCTGCGGTGGACCTGAACAGCCATGGCGCTGGCGAGCACCTGGACGAGCAGGTCATCCACTGCGCCCACGACCTGGCCCTGCAGTGCAACGCCGAACTGCACCTGCTGCATGTGTGCGACGCGGCCAAGACCCACATCGCCGACTTCGGCGCCGGTACGGTCACCATGCCCGGCTTCGACAGCAGTGTGCGAACCGCGCAGCGGGCGGCGTTCAACCGCCTGGGCGACCATCACCAGATCCCGCTGGAGCGCCGGCACTTCCTCGAAGGGGCCGCGATCAGGGCCATTGCCCAGTTCGTCGGCCACAACCGGGTGGACGTGATCGTCATGGGCAGCCACCGGCATGACGCCATGCAGACATTCCTGGGCGGGACAACGGCGCATGTGCTGGAACACCCGCTGTGCAATGTGCTGGCGATCAAGGCTGTTCGCTGAGCTTCAGCAGCCTGCCCAGGGGCCAGGCAGGAATAACCTTGTACTGCGAAGAGGCACTTGCACCCACAGAGCAGCTTCTAACCTGTCGGCCCCTTCGCAGTGCCCTGCAGGCACTGTTGTCACTGACGCTATATCTTCGCTGGTATCTGGTACACCAGTGCCACTCAAAATTAATGCATTTGATAATGATTCGTAGTATGTTCGCGGCGTTTCCCGACCCAGCCCCTCAGCGCCCTATTCAAGGACCGTACTGTCGATGCGCCGCACGTTCGTTTCGCTTTGTGTGCTTCATGCTGTCTCCCCGCTGGCCTTTGCCGAGCCTGAACCGCTCAGCGACCCTAACCCGATCGAACTCCAGGCCCTGAGCATCACCAGTACTGCCGACGGTGAACGCGCCGACGGCCCGGTCGAAGGCTACAAGGCCACCCGCTCGGCCAGTGCCACCCGCACCGACACGGCGCTGCACGAAACCCCGCAATCGGTCAGCGTGGTGCCCAAGGATGTGCTGGTAGACACGGGCGCCACGCGCCTGCAGGACGGCCTGGACTACGCCGGGGGTGTCGGCCGCGCCAACAACTTCGGCGGCCAGGGGCTGACAACGTTCACCGTGCGTGGCTTCACGACCGGAGAGTTCTATCGCAACGGCTTTCCGATCAACCGCGGCTACCCCAATGCTCCGGATGCCAACACCGTCGAGCGCCTGGAGGTCATCCGTGGCCCGGCCAGCAGCCTGTACGGCCGTGGCGACCCCGGCGGTACGTTCAACGTGGTCAGCAAGCAGCCGTTGCCCGAGTCCAAGGTCACCCTTGGCAGCCAGTTCGACGACCAGGGCATGCACCGTGCCACCCTTGATGCCACCGGGCCGCTGAACCAGGACGGCTCGCTGGCCTACCGCCTGAACGTACTGGGTGAAGGCGGCGACAGCTTCCGCGACCATGTCGAAAGCGAACGCTACGATGTCGCCCCTGTTATCAGCTGGCAGGTCAACGACGCCACGAAGATCACCTTCGAAGGCGATTTCATGCGCAACAACCACCCCCTCGATCGCGGCCTGACCCGCTACCCCACCCAGACCGGCAGCGCCTCGCGCGATACCTATATCTGGGAAAAAGGCAGCGACAACCTGCTGCACAATGACAACAACATGGCCCAGGTGCGTTTCGAGCACCTGCTCAATGACAACTGGTCGCTGGCTGGCGGGTTCCAGTTCCTCGATGGCTCGCTCAAGGGCAACGCTGTCGAAGCCGACGGCGCACCGGCAGATGGACGCACGCTGCAGCGCAACTTCAACTACCGCAAGCTGGAGTGGACCGACCGCGACTGGCAGCTGAACCTGACCGGGCATTTTGACACCGGCAATTTCAGCCATACCTTGTTGACCGGGGTCGAATACGAGAACTACGACTACAACTCGATCATCCAGCGTTCCTCGGCAGCCTACCCGATCGACATCTACAACCCGGTACTGGGCCAGCCGCGTCCGGCCCTGAACCGCACCACCACCTGGGACAAGGAAAACCTGCAGACGTGGGCGTTCTTCATTCAGGACCAAGTGGCCCTGACCGAGCGTTTGAAGGCATTGGCAGGCGTGCGCTTCGAGCGTTTCGAGCATGACTATGACAACAAGCTGAACAATGCCGGCGATTTCAGCAAGGGCGAAAACGGCGTCACACCCCGCCTTGGCTTGATCTACGACCTGACCGATACCCTGGCGGTCTACGCCAACACCGCACGCTCGTTCAAACCCAATACGGGCACGCCGGCCAGTGGCGGTGGTTTCGACCCGGAGAAGGGCAAATCCTATGAGCTGGGTGTGAAATGGGAGTCACTCGACCGCCAGTTGAGTGTCGACGCGGCGATCTACCACATCGTCAAGGAAAACGTATTGACCAACGACCCAAGCGACCTTACTGGTACTTACAAGATCGCGGCCGGCGAAGTGCGCAGCCGTGGCCTGGACATCAACGTCGCCGGCAACCTCACACCCGAATGGCGCATGATCGGTGGCTATGCCTACGTGGACGCCGAAGTCACCAAGGACACCACCCTGCCCAAGGGAACGCGCCTGGCCAATATCCCGCGCAGCACCTTTAGCCTGCTGAACACTTACGAGTTCCAGGATGGCCTGGTCAAAGGCCTTGGCCTGGGCGTAGGCGTTAAGTATGTAGACGACCGTGCCGGGCAGACATCGGCAGCCACCTACACGATGGAACGCTACAGCGTGGTCGACCTGTTGAGCTTCTACAAGGTCAACGAACACGTGCGGTTGAACCTGGACGTGAAAAACGTGTTCAACAAGGGGTATGACGAGGGGGCGTTCAACAGCTACGTATACCCCGGCGCACCGCGCACGGTGCAGGCCGGCGTTTCGTATACCTTCTGAATTGCCGGGGCCGCGCCGCGGCCCCGTCATGTCAGAACGCTGTGCTGTAGAACAGCGAGTACGACTCTATGCCGTCGTTTGGCTGCTTTATACCGGCGTTGGAGTAGTGCATGGCACGGATGCCTACCTTCTGTTCTCCCGGCAACTTCAGGCCAAAGCCGATACGGTCTTCAAAGTTGACCGCCGACCCCAGTCGCTGGTCGCCCACGTCGGTCTTTGAAAACGCTGCCAGGCCAATACCTGCCTCGATGTAAGGCGTGTAGGTAAAGCCGCTGAACTCATACGTGAACACCGGGCTGAACGACAGCGAGTGCGCACCACTGGCATCGCCACCTTCCCAATAGGTGTAGGCCGCATCCCAGTAACCGCTCACATGGCCGGCGCTGCTTTCCAGCCATGTCTTGTCCCAGTCGAACGACAGGCCGATACGGTACGTCATGTCACCTTGGCCAGTGGCGCCCACGGCACCTGATATCTGCGCAGCCTGAACCAGATCGGCCCCGGCAAAGGCCAGCACTGCAACGGCCAGCGAAGCGGCTAGACGGGTTTTCATCAACGACTCTCCTGATGGTCTACACGGCAAGCGGGGGCTTGGGCCCCTCGATGTTTCGCGCTGACCGGTGCATCCAGACCGGTCATACGAAGTAATACTTTTCTGATTATTGTCCAGATAATCAGAAAGTTGGAAGTATATTGCCACTATTGGCTAAAACACTCGGTAAAGATGTGCTTGCCGGGCACAGGCATTCGCGAGGCGTAACCTTACCCCAGGCAGGAGTACATCCGTACTCCTGCCTGCCTCTTCATCAACGCCAATTAAGGCTAACGGTCGTGGGAGCCTTGCCCGTGACGGCCGCCCACTGCTGCACCGCCTGACCTTGGGCATTGCCAATGACCTTGTATTTGCCGGGAGGCAGCTGCACATACAGCAGTGGCCCGGCATCGGCGACGCTGATCACGGGCTGGCCCTGGGCATTCTGGATATCGACGGTGGCCCCGCTCTGGAACTTGCCTTCCGGGCCGGTCGAAAGCTCTACGTGCAGGTCATAACCCGTGGTCTTGCGCAGGGCATTGGCCTCATCCTGGCCGATACCGCCCTGCAGGTAGCGCACGCCATTCTGCTCCTGCGGTTGCAACTGCACGGCCTGCATGTCGATGGGGGCATTGAGGTCGGCGGCGGCGGCCAGGGTCCATGGCAGGGCCAGGGTGATCAGTAAGGCTGCGCCGAGCGCATAGTGATGGTTACGCATGGTACGACCCTCCTTTCGAGGATGGCTTACCTAGCATTTGATCCTCCCAGCGAAGGGGTGTTCGTGCTGATGCCTGGTCATGGAGATGAAATTCACTTCAGATAATCAGGTTATCGAGTGAAAACATCAGCTTGCGCGGCCTTCTTCAAGCAACTTCACGAACATGCTCAAACTGCGCGAGACCGTCCCCCGTCGCCATACCAGCCAGGTTTTCAGATAGCGGAAGTCCTCCGACATTGGCCAGGCGCTGACGGTGCTGCACCCGGGCATATTGTCGAGCATGCTGCGCGGCAGCATGGCCAGGCCGGCACCCGCACTGACGCAGGCCAACATGCCGTGGTACGACTCCATTTCGTGGATCTTGCCCGGTACCGCCTGGTCCTGCACGAACCAGTTCTCGAAGTGATGGCGGTATGAACAGTTGGCACGGAAGGCGTAGATGCTTTCACCGTTCACGTCCTGGGCGCGGGTCACCGGTGTATGGTTGAGCGGCGCAATGACCATCATCTCTTCCTCGAACACCGGTATGCCCTCCAGCGTCGGGTGCAGCACCGGGCCGTCGACGAACGCGGCCACCAGGCGGCCAGACAGCACGCCTTCGAGCATGGTCCCGGAGGGCCCGGTGGACAGGTCAAGGTCAACCTTGGGGTAGCGTTGGTTGTAGGCGGCCAGCAGCGCCGGGATGCGCACCGCCGCCGTGCTTTCCAGCGATCCGAGGGCAAAGGTGCCCTGCGGGTCTTCACCCGCCACGGTCAGCCGCGCCTCATGGACCAGGTCGAGGATGCGCCGGGTGTATTCGAGGAAGTTCCAACCCGCAGGCGACAGGCGCAGGCGGCTCTTCTCCCGAATGAACAGCTCTACACCCAGGTCCTCCTCCAGTTGCTTAATGCGCGTGGTCAGGTTCGACGGCACCCGATGGATGTGCTGCGCGGCGGCGCTGATGCTGCCCTGCTCTGCCACAGCCTTGAAGATCTCCAGTTGCACCAGGTCCACAGCCATTCTCCAAACGTGAATGTTTCGCTCATTATTATTCAGTTTTCATTAAAGCCATAGCCCACTAGTCTGGCCTCACTGATTAACAACAACGAGAGTGTCCCGCCATGAGCGCGATCAGCAGCCTGACCCACGCCATCTCCCTCGACCCGTACAGCGGCGAGCAGATTGGCGCCTACCCGTTCGACACCGACGCCGCACTGGAAGCGGCGCTGCAACGTGCCAAGGTTGGCTATCGCCAGTGGCGCCAGGTGTCGCTGGGTCAGCGCAGCGAGTACCTGCTGGCCCTGGCCGGTACCCTCGAAGCCAAGGCTGAAGCTTTCGCGCACATGATCAGCCGTGAAATTGGCAAGCCGATCGCCCAGGCCCGTGGTGAAGTCGCCAAATGCGTTGGCCTGTGCCGCTGGTACGCCGAGCACGGCCCGGCCATGCTCGCCGCCGAGCCGACCCAGGTCGAAAAAGCCCGTATCGAATACCGCCCGCTGGGCCCGATCCTGGCCGTGATGCCGTGGAACTTCCCGGTCTGGCAGGTGCTGCGCGGCGCCGTGCCGGCGATTCTGGCGGGTAACACCTACGTGCTCAAGCACGCACCGAACGTAATGGGCAGCGCCTACCTGATGGGTGAGCTGTTCAAGGATGCCGGCCTGCCGGAAGGCGTGTTCGAAGTGTTGAACGTGACCCCGGATGGCGTCACCCGCGCCATCAACGATCCGCGCATCGCCGCCGTGACCCTGACCGGCAGCGTGCGTGCCGGCATGGCGATTGGTGCACAGGCCGGTGCCGCGCTGAAGAAGTGCGTGTTGGAGCTGGGTGGCTCCGATCCCTTCATCGTGCTGGCCGATGCCGACCTTGATGCTGCCGTCCAGGCCGCGGTGATAGGCCGCTACCAGAACACCGGCCAGGTGTGTGCCGCCGCCAAGCGCCTGATCGTGGAAGCCAGCATCGTCGATGCGTTCACCCACAAGTTCGTTGAAGCCACTCGCCAGTTGAAAGTCGGCAACCCGCTGGAGGACGACACCTATATCGGCCCGATGGCCCGCTATGACCTGCGCGACGAGTTGGACGGCCAGGTTCAGGCGACGTTGGCCGAAGGCGCCACGTTGCTGCTGGGCGGCAACAAGGTCGAAGGCGTGGCCAACTTCTACGCGCCGACGGTGTTCGCCAATGTCACCCCGGACATGACCGCGTTCAAGCAGGAGCTGTTCGGCCCGGTAGCGGCGATCATCACTGCACGCGATGCCGACCATGCCGTGGAACTGGCCAACGACAGCGAGTTTGGCCTGGCCTCGACCATCTACACAGCCGACTATGCGCTGGCCGAACGCATGACCGCCGCACTGGATACCGGCGGCGTGTTCATCAACGGCTACTGCGCTTCCGACCCCCGCGTGGCGTTTGGTGGTGTGAAGAAGAGCGGTTTCGGCCGTGAGCTGTCGCACTTTGGTGTGCGCGAGTTCACCAATGCCCAGACCGTGTGGCTGGACCGTAACTGATTCATGACCCTGGGGCTGCTTTGCAGCCCCAGCTGTGTCAATCCCGAACCTGGTCCTTGACCCAGTCCAGCATCCCCCCCGGCACGATCAGTTCATGCCGCGCCCGCGAACAGGCGGTATACAACCCCGCCAGCATACGCGCCCGCTCATTGCGGTTACCCGCCACCTGTGGCGCCACCATCAGCTCCGGCGACACCATCACCCGGGCAAACTCCATGTTCTTCACATCCCGTACTCGCCCCAGGAACAGCTTCGGCGCCTTGTCCCAGCGGTAACGGCTCTTGGCCTTGGCAAAGTGCTCCGGCGTGTAGCCCTTGCGCAGCATATTGGCCACGGCGACGAACGCTTTGTCATCGCCCTTGTCCTGTTCCAGCGCCTGCCAGCTGGCATAGCGGAACAGCATCGGGTGGCGCGGCCGGGTGCCGTAGCGGTACAGCTCGATGCAGTCCTCGACGAACAGTTCAAAGTCCTTGCGAGCGCTTTTCAGCAACAAGAACGGCACCCCCTGATGCGTCAGGCGCTGGAACCAGCCAAACAGGCCCCATTCATCATCGACGATAAGCGCCGTGGGCTGTTCCGGCACCATCACCGTATCGAAGAAACTGACCCGGGTGTAGTGCTCGGCGTTGCCACTGAAGGCCGCCTGGATCGTGGCCGGGTGCGCCTGGATCAGCGGGTTGAGCACATTGTCCATTGCCGGCCCGGCGCGCAGTGAATGGTCGATGCAGCGTTGCCGGATGAAGCTGCCATGGTGCGGGCTGAGGCCGTTGAGGTTCTGCAGTTCGTCACCCAGGGTAATGATCGACTGCGGACTGCGATCGAGTACCGCCAGCATCGGTGCCGACAGCTCGTGGGCCTCGTCGACGATGACATGGGTGTAACGGCTGTCGATCACATGCTCGGTCAGCGACAGCAGCTTGACCCGGTGGTAGTCACGCACCGGTAGCTGAATGTCCCGCGCCGACGGGCGAATCAGCTCTTGCCAGTACAGACGCGCCTTTTCCAGCAGCACCTCCTGATCCAGCGGCGAGGTGCCAGGCCCGGCCCAGGGCAAGTGATGCAGCTGAAGCTGGGTATCGGCACTGTGGCAGAACGTGCGCACGGCGCGGATGCACAAGGCAACCACGTCACGCGCTGCGAGCGGGCCGATATCAGGGATGGCCAGCCAGCGCACCACTTGCGCTTCCTGGGGGCGCCAGGACAGCTTGGTGCGGTATGGATCGCGCAATCGCCAGCCGTTGCTGGTGAGGTCACGGTTGAGCAGCTCGTCAGCCAATTGGCCGAAGGTCAGCGCGGTATAGGCGGCAGCGTCCTTGACCCGCGCCTGCAGCGCGCGCAACTGCCCTTCGGTCAAGGCCAGCAGCAAGGTGCGCTGTGGCTCCAGCAGCCGGGCGAACTGGTGAATCAGGAAGGTCTTGCCGGTGCCGGCGAAACCTTGCACAGCCACCGACTCGTCGACGCCACTGAGAAATTCACGCAGCAGGCGGTTCTGCTGGTCGCTGAGCATCAAATCACTGGCCAGCGACGGCAGGTACACTGGGTGCAGCGGCGTGGCCCGTTGGCGGTAGCGGTCGGCGAACTGGAAGTTCCACTGGCCTTCGTCGTCCAGCCATTCGTCCGCCTGGTACTCCACTTCGGCCGACAGCAGTGCAATGCCATTTTCGCCCAGCATGCCCAGGCCCATGGCGAACGCTTCGCGATCGAATTGCTGCGCTACCTGGGCCTGGAAGCGCCCGGGGGCGACACCTTCGACTTCGTTTGCGATGCGCACAATTTCGGCGAAACGACGCTCCTGCGCGTCGGCCGACGCGGTGGCAGGCTGGCGTGGCAGGTTTTGCACGAACAGCACGGCAGCGGCATCGAGCACACTGGCGGTGGTGAAGAACTCGGTTACGGCGGCGCTGGCGAGGCGGTCAGCCTGGTCGCTGGGCAAAGGCAGGTAGAACATCGGCACCTCGGGTGAAATCAGGGCGGCACGATAGCAACTTTCGGCACGAGATGCTGGGTTCAGTTTTGGCGTGCCCCCTCAACCCCTGCCCCGCCTCAACGTCTCGCTCGGAAACTCCTTGAACAACTGCCGGTAACTCTCTGAAAATCTTCCCAAATGCCAGAACGACCAACGCATCGCCACCTCGGCGACAGTCACCCCTCCTCCCCGCAAAAGATCGCGCCGCGCGCCGTTTAACCGGCGCAGCCGCAACCAGTGCGCAGGCGGCATGCCGGTGAATGCTTTGAACGCCTGCTGCAACTGACGCAATGAAACCCCGGCAACCTCCGCCAGCTCCACCAGGTTCAGCGTTTCTTCCGGGCAGTCGGCCGCCCATTCGCTGACCCGGTGCATGATCGCCCTTTCCTCGTCCCGCCGCCCCAGGGCCACGCCCTGTAAACGCTGGCTGGCGTTGTCAAGAATGAACAGGCAGTCCTCCAGCAACTGCTCAGCCAGGGCCTGCCCCTGCAACGGGCAACCCTCCTCGCCCAGCCGGGTCAAGGTGGCGCTGAGCCAGCTGCCGAATAGCGCATTCTGGCCGCTGCCCAATGGCACCATGAACAACCCTTCCAGACGCTGCGGGTCTAGCCCATGGCGGGCCAGGAACGCCTGGTCGAACACGACCGCCACTTCGTGGTAGTTCTCCGGCGTAATCCAGATATTGCGGCTTTGTTCGTTCAGCAGGTACAGGCTGTTCTCGCTGCGGTCGAAGCAAAACGCCAGCGAGCCGCTTGGCGCGCGGAAAAACTGCTCCACCCGGGTGTTCAGGCGCTCTTCGTACACCTCCACACCCTCCAGCCCCAGACAGCGCAGCTCACCGCTGAAGTACCCGGGCGACATCTGCCGGTACTGCTGCTGCCAGCCAGGGGTGGCGCGCACTTGCTCGGTGACGTCAGTGGTGTGGAAAGCCTGGACCTTCAACGCATTGGCGGTTGTCACACATCGTCCTGTATGCACTCTTTTGGTGCATTCGATACTGAAGAAAGTGGATAAATTGCCCCGGGGGGCTGCGACCAAGATAGTCTGCAGCGCGTCACCTGGGAAGCGTAACGCCTTCGCAACTGTTCAACGGTTTTCGCAAGCGCCCACGCTCCCCCACTAAAACCCAACCAAGAGGTCTGTATGAACGCCCCCTTCGATCAGCTGTCCACCTGGCTGAAAGAACACCGGATCACCGAAGTCGAATGCGTGATCAGCGACTTGACCGGCATCGCCCGCGGCAAGATTGCGCCCACCGCCAAGTTCCTCCATGAGCGAGGCATGCGCCTGCCAGAAAGCGTGCTGCTGCAGACGGTCACCGGCGACTACGTCGACGATGACATCTATTACAACCTGCTCGACGCCGCCGACATCGACATGGTCTGCCGCCCCGATCCCACCGCCGTTTACCAGATCCCGTGGGCGATCGAGCCAACCGCGATCGTGATCCATGACACCTTCGACAAGCAAGGCAACCCTATCGAGCTTTCGCCACGCAACGTGCTGAAGAAGGTGCTCAAGCTGTACGCCGACAAGGGCTGGCAGCCAATCGTCGCGCCCGAGATGGAGTTCTACCTGACCAAGCGCTGCGAAGACCCGGATTTGCCACTGCAGGTACCACTGGGGCGTTCCGGCCGTGCTGAAAGTGGCCGTCAGTCGTTCTCGATCGACGCCGCCAACGAATTCGACCCCCTGTTCGAGGACGTCTACGACTGGTGCGAGATCCAGGGCCTGGACCTGGATACGCTGATCCACGAAGACGGCCCGGCGCAGATGGAAATCAACTTCCGTCACGGCGACGCGCTGGACCTGGCCGACCAGATCACCGTGTTCAAGCGCACCATGCGCGAGGCCGCGCTCAAGCACAACGTGGCCGCCACGTTCATGGCCAAGCCGATCACCGATGAACCAGGCAGTGCCATGCACCTGCACCAGAGCGTGGTCGACATCGCCACTGGCAAACCGATCTTCGCCAACGAAGACGGCAGCATGAGCCCGCTGTTTCTGCATCACATCGGCGGCTTGCAGAAGTACATCCCCAAGCTGCTGCCGATGTTCGCGCCCAACGTCAACTCGTTCCGCCGCTTCCTGCCGGATACCTCAGCACCGGTCAACGTCGAGTGGGGCGAAGAAAACCGCACGGCCGGCCTGCGTGTGCCCACGTCCAGCCCTGAGGCGATGCGGGTGGAAAACCGCCTGCCGGGCGCCGATGCCAACCCTTACCTGGCCATCGCTGCCAGCCTGCTGTGCGGCTACCTGGGCATGGTCGAGCAGATCGACCCTAGCGCACCGGTGCAGGGCCGCGCCTATGAGCGACGCAACCTGCGCCTGCCGATCACCATCGAGGATGCGCTGCAGCACATGGAAGACTGCGAAACCGTGCAGCAGTACCTGGGCAAGCAGTTCGTCCAGGGCTACGTGGCGGTCAAGCGCGCCGAGCACGAGAACTACAAGCGCGTCATCAGCTCATGGGAGCGTGAATTCCTGATGCTGAGTGTCTGATCCACCGCGAGGGGTGCTTTGCACCCCATGCACAGGCAAGCCTGCTCTGAACTCCAAGAACAAGACCAACGAGGTGTTCCCATGCGTCATCTGCAAGCCCTGATCCCCGCTGCATTCACCCTGCTGTTCGCCACCACCACCCAGGCCGCGCCCACGGTCAGTGTGTACAACTGGACCGACTACATCGGTGACACCACCCTGGCCGACTTCCAGGCCAGCAGCGGAATCAAGGTGGTCTATGACGTGTTCGACTCCAACGAAACCCTTGAAGGCAAGCTGTTGGCCGGGCGCACGGGTTATGACGTGGTGGTACCGTCCAACCACTTCCTCGCCCGCCAGGCCCAGGCCGGCGCCTTCCTGCCGTTGGACCGCAGCAAGCTGCCGAACTGGCAGCACCTGGACCCCAAACTGCTCAAGCAACTTGAACAGAACGACCCCGGCAACCAGTACGCCGTGCCTTACCTGTGGGGCACCAATGGCATCGGCTACAACGTCGACAAGGTCAAGGCGGCACTGGGTGTGGACCATATCGACTCATGGGCGGTGCTGTTCGAGCCCGAGAACCTGAAAAAGCTCAAGCAGTGCGGCGTGGCATTCATGGACTCGCCCGACGAACTGTTCCCGGCCGTGCTCAACTACCTGGGCATGGACCCGCGCAGCGAAAAACCGGGCGACTACGCCAAGGCCGAGGCACGCCTGCTCGAGCTGCGCCCCTACATCACCTACTTCCACTCCTCCAAGTACGTCTCTGACCTTGCGAACGGTGATGTCTGCGTAGCGTTCGGCTACTCCGGCGACGTGTTCCAGGCCGCCAACCGCGCCGTAGAGGCGAAAAACGGCGTGAAGGTCGCCTACAGCATTCCCAAGGAAGGCAGCAACCTGTGGTTCGACCTGCTGGCCATCCCCAAGGACGCCAACAACCCCGAGCAGGCCCTGGCGTTCATCAACTACCTGCTCGACCCCAAAGTGATCGCCAAGGTCAGCGCAACGGTCGGCTATGCCAACGCCAACCCGGACGCCAAGGCCTACATGGATGCATCGCTGGTGAACAACCCCGAGATCTACCCACCCCAGGAGGTGCTGGACAAGCTGTACATCTCCAGCACCCCAAGCCCAAAAATCATGCGCGTCATGACCCGCTCCTGGAGCAAGATCAAGTCCAACCGCTGAGTCGAGAACGCTCATGTCTTTCAATACTCAACACACCGCCTCGTACTACGCCGCCACCGCGCGCGACGCGGCACCCTACCCCAGCCTGGACAGCGAACTGACGGCCGACGTATGCGTGATCGGCGGCGGACTGACTGGGGTCAATACAGCCCTGGAGCTGGCCGAGCGCGGCCTCTCGGTGGTACTGCTGGAAGCCCGACGCATCGGCTGGGGCGCCAGTGGGCGCAATGGCGGCCAGCTGATTCGCGGTATCGGCCATGATGTCAGCGGCTTTGCCCGGCATGTCGGCCAGGACGGTGTGCGCTACCTGAAGCAGGCCGGCATCGACTCAGTGGAACTGGTGGCCGAGCGCATCGCCCGCTACGGCATTGCCTGCGACCTGCGCTGGGGCTTCTGCGAACTGGCCAACACCACGGCGCAGTTCGCGGCCTTCAAGGAGGAACAGGACGACCTGGCCGCCCTGGGCTATCGCCATGAAACACGCCTGGTCAGCGCCGGGCAGTTGAACGAGATCGTCGCCAGCGACCAGTACGCTGGCGGCCTGGTCGACATGGGCTCGGGCCACCTGCATCCACTTGACCTGGTCCAGGGCGAAGCCCGTGCGGCCCACAGCCTGGGCGTGCGCATTTTCGAGCAAAGCCCGGTGCTGCGTATTGAGCACGGGCCCAGGTTGACGCTGCACACGGCGCGCGGCAAGGTGCGCGCAAGCAGCCTGGTGCTGGGCTGCAATGCGCACCTCGATGAACTGGAACCGCGCCTGAGCGGCAAGGTACTGCCGGCCGGCAGCTATGTGGTGGCCACCGAACCCTTGCCCGAAGCGCTGGCCAGCAGCCTGATCCCGCAGAACATGGCGCTGTGCGACCAGAAGGTCGGCCTGGACTACTACCGCCTTACCGCAGACCGCCGCTTGCTGTTCGGTGGCGCCTGCCACTATTCGGGGCGCGACCCTAAAGACATCGGCGCGTACATGCGGCCGAAGGTATTGAAGGTGTTCCCGCAACTGGCCAACGTGCGTATCGACTACCAGTGGGGTGGCATGATCGGTATCACCGCCAACCGTTTCCCCCAGGTCGGGCGCCTGAACCAGCACCCCAACGTGTATTACGCCCAGGGCTATTCAGGCCACGGGCTGAACGTGACGCACTGGACGGCGAAACTGCTGGCCGAAAGCATCGCCCTCGGCCACAGCCACGGCCTGGATGTGTTCAGCGCCGTGCCGCACCTGACCTTCCCCGGCGGCAAGGCCCTGCGCTCACCCCTGCTGGCACTGGGCATGTTGTGGTACCGCTTGCGTGAGGCCCTGGGTTGAGTGGGCCACAACGTTTGCAGCGCCCCTCAGGGCGAGCCACGCACTGTGTTCTTTTCAAAGAGGATTGCCCCGTCCACTGGCCAACTGCCTCGCACCTGCTAGCGTTGTTGAGGCCGACCTCTCACGGATGCCTTTTCATCATGAAATCATTGCCTCGCATTACCCTGTTGTGCGCCGCGCTGCTTGCCGTGGCCGCCTGCTCCAGCAACCGCGTGGACCCCAAGGATTACTCCGGCTTCCTCAAAGACTACAGCCGGCTGCAAGAGGCCAAGAGCCCGTCGGGTGACCCGGTCATGCGCTGGATCGACCCCAAGGTCAATATCAATCAATACAGCCAGGTATTCGTCGAGCCAAGCCAGTTCTACCCCAAGCCGCAGCCCACAACGGTTATCTCGCAGCAGACGCTGCAGGAAATCACCCGCTACTTCAACGAGGCCCTGCGCCGCGAAATGGGCAGCGTGATGCCGTTGGCCAAGGGGCCTGGCCCGGGCGTGATCGTGGTACGCCCGGCGATCACGGCAGTGTCCACCAGTAACGAGGGCCTCAAGCCTTACGAGGTGATCCCTATCGCGCTTATCGCGGCAGGAGTGAATACCGCCATGGGTGGCCGTGACCAGGACGTGGATGTCGGTGTGGAGGCAGCGTTCCTGGACGGCGCCAGCCAGAAGGTACTGGCCCAGGTGGTCCGCAAGGGCGCGGGCCAGGAACTGGAGAACGACACCCAGAAGCTGACCTTGAATGACGTCAAGCCGGTGCTCGATGGCTGGGCCAAAGACATGCGTGCGAGCTTCCTGGCAGCCAAGCAGAAAGGCCGCTGAGTCCGTCGCAACCGGGTTCAGGAGCGGCCCATCGTGACACAAGGCCGCTCCAGTTGACCGCGTTAAAACTCAGCACTCGACAAAAGCGACCGCCAAACCGCCGCGCGAGGTTTCCTTGTAATTGGCATGCATGTCCGCCCCGGTATCACGCATGGTGCGGATCACCCGGTCGAGCGAGATGAAGTGCTCGCCATCCCCCCGCAGCGCCATCTGCACAGCATTGATCGCCTTGACCGCAGCAATCGCATTGCGCTCGATGCACGGCACCTGCACCAGGCCACCCACCGGGTCGCAGGTCAGCCCCAGGTTGTGCTCCAGGGCAATTTCGGCGGCGTTTTCAAGCTGGGGCGGCGTAGCACCCAGTACCTGCGCCAAGCCGGCAGCAGCCATCGAACAGGCTGAGCCCACCTCCCCCTGACAACCCACCTCGGCACCGGAAATCGAGGCGTTCTTTTTGCACAGGATGCCAACCGCCGCTGCGCCAAGCAGGAAGTCCACCACATCAGCATCGCAGGCACCGGGGTTGAACTTCATGTAATAGTGCAGCACCGCCGGGATAATGCCGGCTGCCCCGTTGGTGGGCGCGGTAACCATACGCCCACCGGCGGCATTCTCTTCATTGACCGCCAAGGCGAACAGGTTGACCCACTCCATGGCGCCAAGGGTCGAGCCGATCACGTTGGGCTTGCCCAACTCCTGCAGGCTGCGATGCAACCGCGCGGCGCGGCGCTTGACGTGCAAGCCGCCCGGCAGGACGCCCTCGTTGCGCAGGCCGTTCGCCACGCACTCACGCATGGCCGCCCAGATGCGCAGCAAGCCTTCGCGCACCTCGGCCTCCGGGCGCCAGGCGCACTCGTTGGCCATCATCAGTTGCGCCACGCTCAGGTTGTGGGCCTTGCACAAAGCCAGCAGTTGGGCACCACTGTCGAATTCATAAGGCAGCATCACGGCATTCGTGTCGCTTGCCGGCGCATCGATCTCGGCTTGCTCGACGATGAAGCCGCCGCCCACCGAAAAATAGGTCTGGCTCAACAGGCTGTGCTGCCCGTCCATGGCTTCCAGGCTCATGGCATTGGGGTGATAAGGCAGGCTCTCGTCGAGCAGCAGCATGTCACGGCCATAGTCGAAGGCCAGCGGATGGCTACCGTCGAGCATCAGGCAGTGCTCTTGCAGGACCTGTCCGATGCGCGACTCGATGGTGGACGGGTCGATACGGTCCGGCCACTGGCCCATCAAGCCTAGCAGGCACGCGCGGTCGGTGGCATGGCCAACCCCGGTAGCCGACAGCGAGCCATACAGCCGCACTTGCACGCGCGTTACCCGCGCCAGCACCCCCTGCTCACGCAAGGCCTGGGCAAAGGTAGCCGCCGCCCGCATCGGGCCCACGGTATGGGAACTGGACGGCCCGATGCCAATTTTGAAAAGGTCGAAAACACTGATAGCCATGCTAATGCCTGACCCTACCCTGATATGCATCCAGGGTACGGTTGTCTGAAGAAATTGAGCGTTATTGCGAACTTGCGCGATACTGCCGCGCTGGCTCACGGATGACCAACGAAACCTCCTAAGCAAGCCTTTAGTGGTACTAAACGATGCGACGACAACTCAATGGTCAGATGTTCGTCTGGCTGCATGTATTTGCCTGCGCAGCCCGGCACTTGTCCTTCACCCGCTGTGCCGAAGAGCTGCACATCACCCCGGGCGCGGTCAGCCAGCAGATGCGCCAACTGGAAGAGCGCCTGGGCTACCGGCTGTTCCTGCGCCGGGCGCGCGGCGTGGAGCTGAGCGCCGAGGGGCAACGCCTGGCCCAGACGGTGGCCGAGGCCTACGGCAGTATCGAAGCCGAGCTGCTGCGGCTGGACGCGGGGGAAATCCGCGGCACATTGCGTGTGCGTTCGATCCCCTCGTTCCTGGCCAAATGGCTCACGCCGCGCTTACCGCGTTTTCAACAGCGCTACCCGGACATCGAACTGCGCCTGGTCGCCGAAGACAGCGCCCAGGCGCTGACCCCGGGTGACTTCGACCTGGCCATCGACCTGAACGATGGTAGCTACCCAGGCATGCTCTCGACGCCGCTGCTGGACGAGCAGATCTTCCCGGTGTGCTCACCTGCACTGCTACGCGGGCGCCCACCGCTGCACGGCCCCGCTGACCTGGCGCACTACCCGCTGCTGCATGACATCACCGCCTGGCGTGGCAGTTCGGAATATGCCGAGTGGGAGTTCTACCTGGAAGGCATCGGCGCCGCCGGCCTGGATGTGCGGCGCGGGCACACTTTCAACCGCAACCACCTGACCATCGAGGCGGCGATTGCCGGTATCGGCGTGGCGATTGCACGACGCACGCTGCTCAATGACGAACTGGAGCGCGGCGCACTGATCGTGCCCTTTGGTGTACCGATCGCCAACCACAAGCGTTATGTGGTGCATTACCCGCCAGGCGGCTTGAACCAGCCAGGTGCGCGGGCGGTGCACGACTGGCTGGTGGAAGAAGCGCGGGGGTTCAGGGCGTTGCATCCGTTGAACAAGGAATAGCCACTTGGGCGCGCTTGAGCAGGAGCGCTTCGCTCAATAAGCCTGCTTACCGGTGAAGGCATTGAGCGTGCGCACCAGGATCACGAAGTCCAGCCACAACGACCAGTTGTTGATGTACTCGATGTCCGAGTCGACTCGCTGGATCATTTGCTCGATATCCTTGGTCTCCCCCCTGAACCCGCGCACCTGCGCCAAACCTGTCATGCCGGGCTTGATATTGTGGCGGGCAAAGTAGTCAACGATATCCTGCGAATACAAGGTGTCATGTTGCAAGGCATGCGGCCGCGGCCCTACCAGGGACATTTCCCCGGTCAGCACATTGAACAATTGTGGCAGTTCATCAAGGCTTGTACGCCGGATAAAGGCGCCGACCCGGGTCAACCGTGGGTCATTCTTCTGCGCCTGCTTGACCACACCTGCTTCCGGTTGGTGAACATGCATGCTGCGAAACTTCCAGATACGGAACGATTCTCCTGTCCAGCCGGTACGTTCCTGGCGGAAGAACACCGGCCCGCGGCTGTCGATCTTGATGGCCAGCGCAATAGCCAGCAATACGGGTGATGCAAACAGCAAAATCAACGCGGCCAGCACCCGGTCCTCAAGGTTTTTCAAGAACAGGCTCATGCCCGTCAAGGGTGTCTCCGACAAGGTCAGCACCGGAATGCCGGCAATTTCCCGCACGCTGTGGTTGATCAGGCGCAACGAAAAGATATCCGGCACCCAGTTCACCGCAATGCACTTGTCGAGCAACTTGAAGTAAACGTCGTTGATGACCTCGGAGCCACCCAGTGGCGTCACCAGGTACACCGTACGAATACCGTGTTGGGCCACCAGCTCGTCGAGGTCGCCAATATGCCCCAGCACTGGCAGGCGCTGCTTGCCCTCGGCACTCTCCAACCCCTGCCCATCGCCTTTGTCGAGCAGCACGCAGCCCAGCACTCGTTCGCCAAACCACGGGTTGTTGCTGATTTTCTGATACAGGAAGTTGGCCAGGTCACCGTTGCCGATGATCAGGGCATTGTCCAGGCGTGCATGCGCACTAAAGCGCTTTTGCAGTTCGCGCACGGCAAAATGCAAAAATAGCTGGGCGACATAACCAATGACGAACAGTTGCACCACCAATAGCCGTGAATAGGTTTCGCTCTGTTTGGTCAGGAACGCCATGACGACCAGGAAGCAAAACGTTGCCGACCAGGCCTTGAACAGGCGGAACGCCTTGATCGAAAGCCCGACGTTGGTGCGGTAGATGGCGTAATGATCATAAATGACTGCCAGTGCGCCAATCAGCAACAGCAGCATGATCACGTAATCGGATGTGATATAGCCGAACTGGTCGTAGATCAGGTACCAGGCAATACCGGTGACGGCAATACCATCGAGGCCGGCCTGAATGGCGTTACTGACACTGCTTCTTCTCTGGAGTAAGGAACGACTGCTTCTGGGTTCGAAAACCATTTCAGACCTCATCAAAATGAGCGTAGCAAGTGCCTTCCATCAAACAGCAAGTCTTGAAAACAGGTTACGCAAAACCCGTGCAGCAGGCGCGTGGCGCCCTCAAGCGATTGATATCACTGTAGCAGCCACCCGCTGCTGGCGTACCCGGAATCACCGCTTGTGCGAACTTTGACCGATTCATAGGGCCCGCCTGGCCGAAACCGCCGCCCGCCGGTACAGCAGGGTGCGCAACAGGAATAGCGGATTGCCCACTACGTAACGCATGAACAGGCGCTTGGGTTCGCGCAGCAGGCGGTACAGCCACTCGCCCCCCAAACGCCGCAGCCATTCGGGGGCACGGCTGACCTTGCCGCCGAGGAAGTCCAGGATCGCCCCACCGCACACGATCAGGCATGGCCCACCAGTGACTGCCAACTCCGCTGCCACCGCTTCTTGCTTGGGCATGCCCATGCCCAGCACGATCAGCTCGGGTTGCTGCTCGCGGGCCAACTGCAAATAGGTTTCAAGGCTGGCGAAACCATCGTGAACCGACACCGGCACGATGCCAAACTCGGCTTCACAGCGCCGCACGGCCTGGTCCAGGTAGGGTTGCCGGGTGCCCCAGAAGGCGACCTTGCGCCCTCGGTAAGCAGCCATGAGCCTGGGAATGAAGTCAGTGCCGTTCATGTTCAGCCCAGGTTCCAGGCCCAGGCGGCGATACAGAATCGCCATACCGGCGCCATCGCGCAGCAGCACATCTGCGGCCGACAGTGCCTGGCTGTAGCCACCATCGCGCACCACCAGGTTCATCGCATGGGCGTTGACGAAGCCCAGCACGGTGCCCGTATCCGGCGTAGTCAGGCGGTCGAGAAGACGCTGCACAGCGGCGTCATCAGCGATCACTTCCAGCTGGTCGATCACACGCTTCCAGCGATTCTGCCACTGATCCATCAGTCGTCATCCCGTTTTGAACGCACCCATTCAACCTGGCGCTTGATCAGGAAACTCAGGTACAAGGGAATTTTCCTGGCCGCGTAAAACGGCGCGTACAACAACACCGAGAACGGTATCACTTCACGGCAGAAGCGCGCCCAGGCCAACATCACGGCGAAGGCCAGCAATGCCAAACCGGCAAAGGCGAGCCACGCGGGCGCCGCCAGGCCGAACAGCAGGTACGCCAGCCAGGTCACCAGGTTAAGCCCGAGCAAGGTCAGTACCAGCAACGCCAGGGGCGGCACCAGCAGGTCCAGGGTCAAGGCCGCCAGGCTAGCGTTGCGCTGGGTGATTGCAGCCATCGCCCGTTTGGGTGCGTCGGCAAGCATCAAGCCCAGATGGCCATGCTCCCAGCGGGTGCGTTGGCTGTTGAGGCCTTGCTGGCTGAGCGGGAACTGACTAGTGACCAGTGCCTCGGGGCAGAAAGCAGGCGGTTTACCCTGCTGGCAAAGGTCCAGGCCCAGCTTCACATCCTCGACCAGATGACCATTGGCCAGGTTGATCAGGCTCAGATCGTGCCAGCCGAACGCCATGCCCGCGCCCATCAGCTGGCATGGCAGGCCCAAGCGCGCCCAGCCGCGTGGCCGCACCAGGTTCTTGACCCGCCAGGCAAACTCGGCAACTTGCACCCGCAACCCGGCACCTGCCGGTGCACGCATCAGGTACAGCGACTGTACCGGGCGGGCAAGTGCGTGGCAGCGGCGCGCCAGGCAATCGATCGCCCCCTCGCCCACCTGGCAGTCGGCATCCACCACGATGACCACCTCGGGCGGCCGCTGAGCCAGATGGCGCACGCCGAAATCCAATGCGTAACCTTTGCCGCGCAACCGCGTATCGTGGCGCTCTACCACTTCGGCGCCGGCCTCACGTGCCAACTGGGCCGTGTCATCCGAACAGTTGTCCGCCACGACCAGCAAGCGGTCGCCGTCCAGCAGTTGCGGCGTAACGCTCGCCAGCATCGCGCGAATGATCAATGCCTCATCGTGGGCGGGCACCAACACCGCCACTCGCGGGCGCTCGCCAATGCCCTTGGGCCTCGACCGCGCCGGCAGGCAAGCCAGCAACACTTGCAGCACCAGCACCAACACCGGTACCAGGACGATGATCGCCAACAGGCCCAGTAACCAACCCAATACACTTATCATGCGTATGCCTTGAAATAGCCGGCCAGCC
The DNA here is from genome assembly GCF_020911845.1 of Pseudomonas sp. CIP-10. Classification (NCBI taxonomy): domain Bacteria; kingdom Pseudomonadati; phylum Pseudomonadota; class Gammaproteobacteria; order Pseudomonadales; family Pseudomonadaceae; genus Pseudomonas; species Pseudomonas sp. CIP-10. Next base: position 3,138,772 of record NZ_CP087160.1, read on the forward strand.
TGGCCGCCTCGGTGTCGATGTCATGCCGTTGCACCACACGCTGGTAGGCCACCTCGCCCATGCGCTGCAGTACCTCGGCCGGTTGCGCCAGGCAGTCGGCCATGGCTGTTGCCAGCTCGTCCACGGCGCCGGCAGGGAACAGCCAGCCGTTCTCGCCAGGCCGCACCAGCTCGGGGATACCCGCTACATAGGTGGTGAGCACGGGCCGACGCAAGGCCATGGCCTCCATGATGACCACGGGCAAGCCCTCGGCGAAACTGGGTAGCACCAGCGCACGGGCGGCCAGGATTTCCTCACGTACCTGCGCACTGCTGATCCAGCCAGTGATACGCACTTGCTGCTGCAAGCCGTGACGGGCAATCAAGGCCTCGATCTGCTCGCGCATTTCACCGTCACCCGCCAGCACCAGCTCGAAGGTGATCGACTGGGCAGCGAGACAGCGCGCCGCTTCGAGCAACAGCAGCTGGCCCTTCTGTTCGCACAGGCGCCCAACACACACCAGCCGTGGCGCCGATGGCACATCGACTGACGCCACCTCATGGAAACCACGCTCCAGTCCGCAATGCACCACCTTCACCTTGCCCCAGTGCTCGTGCGCCACCCAACGGTACAGCTGGCTTCGTCCGTACGAGCTCACCGCCGCGACAAAGGCGGCGCGCTGCACCTTCTCACCCATGTGCAAGAACTGTGGTTTGTCGAATTCTTCCGGCCCGTGCACGGTAAAGCTGTATGCCGGCCCGCCCAGGACGTTGGCCAGCATCACCACTTCAGTAGAGTTGGTGCCGAAATGCGCGTGCACATGTGTTGCCTCCCCAGCCTGCAACCATTGCAGCACCAGGCAGGCCTCGGCCAGGTAGACCAGGTGGTAGGGCCAGGCACGGTCGGCCCGCAGGCCAAGGCGCATGGCCAGCCCCAGCGCCTGGAAAAACCGCCGCGGCTGCGTACGCAGTACTTGCCACGTCGGTGCCAACAACCCCTTGAGCCCACCTTGCAATACGTAGCGGGTCTTGCCCCGTTCGGTTGCGTCCTCGGCATCCTGCACCTCGGCGTCCCACCCACGCAGGGCTATACGTTGCACCTCAACCCCCTGGCGCTCCAGCGCCAGAATTTCGCGACGGATGAAACTGTGGCTGACTTTCGGGTACTGATTGATGAAGTAAGCAATATGCATACGAATCCAGATCCAAACCCGCTTGATGACCAACCTTCCCTGGCAACCTTCACTTCAGGCTGTCGACTACGGGCGGCCTGTCTACTGCCGATGCACTCACAGCAAATGCATCCCCCTGTTTTCCTTGTAGTCCAAGGTTGTGGTTGCTGCTTGGCAATGCTGCCTGCAAGCGGGTGAAAACATCGTCAAGCAATGCCTGGCGGCGGCGGTACATCGCCCGTTTCTTGGCCGGAATGTCAGCTTCCGCCCGTTGCGCCGGTGCTAGAGGCAGGCTAAAAAAGTCCTCACGGTCAGACGCTGTGGCGCCATGTTCCTGCCATATCACGTCGTAGTTGGCCGCCAGGTCCTGGCCCTTGTCGCTGCCAAAATAGGGATGGCGATGGTGCCGGCAGGCGTCACTGACGGCATACAGCTGTGTCACACCCAGGGTCCTGCCCAGGCATTTCAACGCTTCGAGCAACAGGCTGCGTGGCCGCAACCCTTCGAAGTCCTTGGTCAGGTCACGGTAGATAGCCAGTGAGGTTTCGCTGTCGATACCTTTGTGAATACCCTGCACCGCACCGATGAACAGGCTGGTCTCACCTTGGCTGCGGCCCAGGGTGAAGGCCAGGGATGCCACACGCAGGTCGGCCTGGAACAGGTTCAGCACCAGCTCGCCTTCGCGCTTGAACCAGATTGGTCGGTCCAGTACCAGGCAACAGCCCGGCGAGTGGCTGGACAGGTCACACAACTTCAGGTTTTCGTCGCGCCCCAGCAACAGCAACGCCGGGAACTGCCCAGCCACCTGTTCAAAGTGCGAAGCCACCACCTCCAGACGCTGTGGCGCCTCCCAGCATCGGCTGATGTAAGGCCATTGCACGACACCGATACAATCCACACCCAGGCGCTGCAAACCGTGCGGGCCCAGCGCCGCCGTCATGCGCTGCAGGAACCCGTTCAGCTCAGGCCACTGCCTGGCGATCTGCCGTGCCAACTTGTACTTGTTGTGCATCGCCCGCAACGAGTAACCCGGTTGCAAGGTAAACACGCTTTTCACGAGGGTGCCGAGCATCATGGGGTTCTCTCACTTGTACTCGATCAAAGCCGATTTGCCAGCCGCAAGGCGGTGGCGCAGGAACTTCAGCTGGCCGAGCATTTCCGGAAATTTGCCCAACACCAGAAACACAGCCTGCAGCCAGTTCTCGCGCGTCGACTTGCCGCCGCGGCGGGCCAGGCGCACGGCCTGCAGTGGGTAGATCAACAGCAAGAGCAGGCCCCAGCCGCCCAGCAGCAGGCAGGCCAGCGCGATCACCAAGGGTATGCCCAGGCCCCACAACCAGGCCCGACGTGACTCACGCAGCCAATGCCGCTCGGGTGGCTGGCCATGCAGGTAGGCGCCCTCGGCATAGGCGTGCCCAGCACGCAGGCTACGCCGCCACCACTGGCTGAAACGGGTCATGCCGGCATCGTGCAGGGTCATCTCGGCAGCCAGTCGCCAGATTTTCCAGCCGTTGGCCCGCAAACGCACACACAGTTCAGGCTCTTCTCCGGCAATCAGGTCAGGCCGGAAGCCACCCACAGCTGCAAAAGCGTCTGCCCGCATCAGTGCATCGCCGCCACAGGCCTTGGCCTCACCGACCGGGGTATCCCACTCCAGGTCGCACAGCAAGTTGTACACCGACCGCTGCGGAAAGCGCTCACGCCGGCGACCACACACCACTGCCACGGCGGGGTGCTGCTCAAGAAAAGCCTGCGCCGTGGCCAGCCAGCTGGCATTCACCTCGCAGTCGCCATCGACGAACTGTACCAGTTGCATCGATGGCAACAGGCGCTGCAAGGCGGCAAAACCTTCATTGCGGGCGCGTGCGGCGGTGAACGGGATACTCATGTCCAGCGCCAGTACTGCCACGCCAAGGTTGGCGGCCAACTGCAGCGAACCATCGGTGGAACCCGAGTCGACGTACATGACTTTGTCGGCCCCGTGCGCCAGCGAAACAAGGCAGCGCTCGAGGCGCTGGCCTTCATTGCGGCCGATTACCACCACCCCGATCACCGTTGCCATAGGCCTCACTCGACCGATGCCACGGCGGCCGGTTGCCGGGCCTTGATGATGGCCGGCACCCCCACTGCCAGTGAATTGTCAGGCACATCTACCAGCACGACGGCATTGGCGCCGATGATCACGTTGTTGCCGATGCGAATACTGCCCAGCACCTTGGCCCCGGTGCCGATGTCGACGTTGTTGCCGAACACCGGGGCAATCGGCTCGTCGACATTCTTCAGGCCCACCACCACGCCGTTGCGGATACGGCAGTCATCGCCGAAGCGGGCATAGCCGCTGACAACGATGCCGCCAAAATGATCGATGACGAAGTTGCGCCCGATCACCACTTCGCACGGCAGTTCGATACCGGTGATGATCTGGACGAATTTGAACAGCACCTTGTAGATGAGCGAGCACAGTTTGCGCAGCAGTGCCGGGCGCAGCGTATAGCGCCAGCGGCCAAAGCGGTACACCAGCAATACCCAGAAGCCCTGGGCGCCCCAGTCCCCGCCATGGGCACGCAGGTCGGCGCGAATATTCTCGAACATGGCTCCACCTACCTTGTCGGTTGGCTGGCGTACCGGGTCTTGAACAGCAAAGACCAGGTTGCCCGGCAATGACGCCAGCAGGCCTGTATGGCGCCCCAGCCGCGTCGTTTCAACAGCACCTTGAGTGCCAGCACCAAGTCGCCCAGCGTCACCAGCAGCATGTGCAGGGCAAGCCCCGCCACCCCGTGATGCTTGCGAAAGTACAGCAACTCGCTTTCGATCTGATAGGACGAGATCTGCCGGCTGGCGGCCTCCAGCTCCGCCACCGACTTGGAGCTTTCGCCACCGATATGCACCACCGTGGTATGCGGGTAAAACACCACTTTCCAGCCCGCTTCCTTCACCCGCTTGCAGTGGTCCACCTCCTCGTAATAAAGGAAATAGCGCGGGTCGAACAAACCCACCTTGTCGAGTACTTCGCGGCGTACCAGGTAGAAGCAGCCGGGCAACCAGTCACACTCGCGCACAGAGGCGTGGTCCCAGTTCATTTCGTCGACCATCTTCAGCCCTGGGAAGAACCGCCCCAACCCGGTACGCCCAACGAACACATTGAGCGGCGTGGGGAAGTAGCGACAGCTTGGTTGCAGGTCGCCATCGCGACCCTCCAGGCGCACCCCCAGTACGCCGCACTCCGGGTGGGCGTCCATGTAGTCGAGCGTTTTTTGCAGCGAGTCGGCGGCAACGAAGGCATCGGTATTGAGCAGCAAGGCGTACTTGCCCTTGAGGTGCGCCAACAACTGGTTGTTGGCCCGGCCGAACCCCACGTTCTGCTTGTTGCTCAGCAGCAGAGCCTCGGGGCACACCTGGGCCATGCGCTGCACCGAGTCATCGCGCGAGGCATTGTCGACCACCAGGTAGCTGGCCAGCCGCTCGCTGTCGGCCCGGCGCAGTGCATCGAACATCGGCTGCAGCAGTCCAGCGGTATTGAAGTTCACCACCATGACATCCACAGGTTTGCTAGCCATTTTTGCCGTCCCCGAAGAAATACTGACGTCTTTGCGCCATCAATAGCGGTTCAACTTCCGGGTCATAGGCCCCGTTGCGCTGCTTCACCAGGTCTATCCATGGGTAGGCTTCGCAACGTGCCTCGACCCGTTGGATCAACTGCTCGGTGGTACAGATGAACACGGCCGGGTTGCCACCATAGACGGTGCCTGGTGGCACGTCCTTGGTCACCACCGCCCCCGCCGCCACGATGGATTCGGGCCCGATGGTCACGCGAGGCATCACGATCGCACCATGGCCGATGAAGCAATTGTCCTTGATGTCGATGAAACCGACCGAATCCAGGTGCTTGCCAAAGCGATGCTCGATCAGCAATACCACCCCGTCATGACCGATCAAGGTGCAGTCGGACAGGCCCACGCTGTTGCCGATGCGGACCAGCGACGGGTCGAGAAACTTGCAGCCTGTATTGACGAAGAAATTGCTGCCAACCGAGTGAAAGTTGCCCCATCGGGCCAGATAGGCCCCCCATTCAAGACCAGAGGGGTTGCAGAACCTCCTGTAGAATTTGCCCCCTCGCCCGGTTGCATGGGCGTAGTGCGCCACTGCCTTGCGTATCCATCCCTTCATACTGCCTGGCCTCGCGATCTGAACAATCTGGAGTGTCCTGAGGCGTTCCGGTCTCGTTCTTCTAGGTGCTGACCGCATCGCACTCACCCGTGTACAACCCGCATCACGCAGCGGCGCTGCCGGCCGCTTTCATCTTGTTATCGAGGTGGTCGGCCAGCCGCACGGCAAATTGCAACAGCGGCATGGTCGGGTTGGAGGCGCCGCCCTTGGCAAAAATGCTGCTGCCGGCGACATACAGGTTTTCGGTACCGAACACCTTGCAATTGGCATCGACTACACCGAACTGCGGCGAGGCGGCCATACGCGTGGTGCCCATGTGATGGGCATGGGGTGCCATTTTCAGCGGAATCGAGGTGTCATAGACGAAATCGTTGAGTTTGACGAACCCCAGATCCATGTCGGCGAACTGCTTGGCCAATTCGCTGCCAATGCACTTGATGGTGTGCCGGTCTTCGGCGCTCAGCACCCAATTGACATTGACCTTGGCCACGCCCAGCGCATCCTTCTCGTCCAGCAGCGAAATACGGCTGTGCAGGTTGGGGAACTGCTCGATCATGGTGCTGATCACGCCGTCACCCGGGCAACTGAACTTGGCGACGAAGGCGACCTTGTTGGCAAACCCCATGTCGCAGGCCAGGCTCTCGAGAAAATACTTGACCTCGGCAGTGCGGCCATAGGTTTTCACATCGGCCAGCAGGGCGGCGGTGACATTGCCTTTACCGGCCTTGTACTCGTCGACGAAAGCATCGGTGGTGTAGTACTGGCGCGGCTCTGGGTCCTGCCCGGACTTAAGGATAAAAGTGCCCATTTCGATGTTCAGGTGTTCCATGAAACACCCGCCTACCAGCCCTTCCTTGCCCACCACGCCTGCGGCCACCAAGGTCTCGCTGTTGAGCAACTGCCGGGCATTCTCGATGGCACCTGTGGCCAGAATGAAATTGCCAGCCACCAGGCGTTGACGATTGCGCTCATAGTCGGACAACACCACCGCAGCCAGGTGGCCGGAAGCCTTGTCGAACTCCAGGTCGACGCAATTACAGTTGATGAATACGTCCAGGCCTGGGGTCTGCTCCAGTGCTGAAGCGTACTTTTGCGCAAAGCGTGTCGGCGTGCTGAGCAGAAAACGGTCTGCCTCGAAGTCACCACCATTGAGGCCGGCATTCATTGCGCGAAAATCCGAGCCAGGCGCCAGATCGACGATCTCCATCGCTGCCGGCAGGAAGCCTTCGATCTCCGAGTAGGGAATTGGCCAGCCCGGCAAGTCGCCTGGCGGGGCGACGGCAAAATCCGAGGGAGTAAATGGACGACAACGGCCAGCCCAGTGATTGGAGGTACCACCCAGGTAACGCAGGCGGGTTTCCTCGGCATACAGTTCCAGGCCGGTGGATGAGCACGCGTACAAGCCTTGCGAGTGCGGCGCATATTCACGCCCCCCGCCTTCGGCGATCATGACGCTCCAGCCGGCGGCTGCCAGGCGCAAGCCCAAGGTTATACCCGCCGGGCCGGCCCCGATGATGCAGAAGTCATAGTGGTCGCGCAGCGCCTTCTGCTGCTGAAAGTCCTTGATCATACTGACGCGTTCCGGAAGTAACGGGACGGTAATACCCAACCGTTGATTACCACGAATCCGGGCTTTTCGACCGGCTTGCCGGCAACGGCCGCCGAGGCGCCGAACACCGCCCCCCCCACACTGAGCAAGACACAACTCTGGAGAAAACCTCTACGACCCAACTGCGCATTACAAAAAGTGAGCTTCTCCATGATCCCGTGACCTGTAGCCATGAAAGTTACACCCAGCAAACTGCGCTACAGCCAGTTGAAAAAGGCCGTCAACAGTGCCCCGCACAGCGCCCCGACCAGCAACATCGGCAGTACCATCAGCTCACGTTTGAGGCTGAAGATATCCAGTTTGCAGTTCACATACACAACCAGCACAAGCGTTGGCACAGCATGCAGGGCAACCCCCCAGATCGCCCACTCCACCCCGCCAATTGCCAGTAGTAGCGGCAACAGCCCCCATAACGAGACCAGGCGGATAATGTTGTCCATGGCCTGGTACTTGGTCAGGCCCAAGGCAATCCACACCTGATGAGCCAAGGTATAGCGCAATACGATGAACGATAGCGAGAGAATCGCCAGCATCGGCCCGGCTTCGCGGTAGCGATCGTCATACATCCAGCCGATCAGCAGCGGGCTGGCGGTCAGGAAACCGCCACAAATGAACAGCACCAGCAGGTCGACCAGCAGCCGAAAACGGAAATACAGCGCTTTCAGGCGCGGCTTGTCGTCGGCCCTGGCCGCCTCGCTGAAAGCAGGCAGCGCCACCGCGCCGACAATTTTCATGAGCGCGGTCTGCACCGCACCCAGGATCAGCACGGCGATCGAATACACACCCAGTTGCGCCGCCGACATGCTGGCGCCAAACCATATGCGGTCGCCGTACATCGCCAGCACGCCGACCATCGACGACAACAGGATCCAACGGCCAAACACGATCAACTCGGTGAGCGCCGAACGGTCCCAGCGCAGGTGGTTGTTGGGCCCCTCCAGGGCGGTGTGCCCCAGCACGGTCCAGACGACCGCCGAAACCAGGCCTGATAACACCAGCGCCCAGATCGAATGGGTCAGCAAGCCCAGCACCAGCATCACCACCAGGCCAGCCACCTGCGAGGCAAGGTCGACCAGCACCACGCGCTTTTGTTGGAAAGTTCGTACCGCCACATCTATCTTGGTGGACTGGAAACCCCAGATGACCGCCGACAGGCCGGTGACCGCCAGTACCATCGGCAGTACCGGCGCGGCATAAGTAGAGTCTGCCGGCCACAGCTCAGCCAGTTGTGCCAACCAGGCCCCCAGGGCCAGCAGCAGGGTAAGGGCAAACAGCAGGAAACCGCGGATGATCTGCACGGTCCAGGCGGTATTGAGAAAATCTGGATCGTCACCACGGTGGCTCTGGATGATGTTCTGGCGCAGGCCGACATCGGAAAGCAAATGCAGCAGTATCGAAACAGTGGTAGCAATGACCATCACGCCGAACATTTCCGGCAGCAGCAATCGGGCCATGATCAGATTGCCGCCCAGGCGCATCACCTGTGAAGCCACCTGCGAGACCAGGTTCCACGACCCGGCCCTCAGGGCACGCTTGCGCAGGCTCGCGGCAGCTGACACATCAATCGACGGCATGACTTCAATCTCTGACTGATTGGCTAAAAGTCACTATAGTTTCAATTAGCCACGATGCTAGCCGTTGCCCACCGAAGGAAAGGTGTACATAGCCGATGCCTGAACATTTTCGTGCGTTGATCGTCATCCTGTTTTTGGCGAGCGTGGTCTTCCTGATGGCGCGCCGGCCTGCCACCGACCTGATTCCGCTCAGCGACTACAAGCGCCGGCGCAATCTGTGGTTCCTGCTGACCCTGCTGGCTTTTTTCTCGCACAGCTTCTGGCTGTACCTGGGCGTGGGCGCGGTCGTCCTGTTGCTGGCCGGGCGCCGCGAGCACAACCCCATGGCGCTGTTCTACATGCTGCTGTTCCTGATCCCGCCAGCGTCGGTGCAGGTGCCCGGGTTTGGCGTGGTCAATTACCTGGTCGACCTGAACCATATTCGCCTGCTGAGCCTGTGCGTGCTGCTGCCGGCCGCGCTGCACCTGCGCCGCCAGGGTGACACCCTGCGCTTTGGCCGCACCTGGGCTGATAAATTGCTGGCGGCCGGCCTGCTGTTGCTGAGCGTGCTCTATTTACGCGAAACCACGCCTACCGACACGCTGCGCCAGGCGCTGTACCTGTATGTCGACGTACTCCTGCCGTATTACGTGGCCAGCCGTGGCCTACGTCAGATCAGCGACTTCAAGGACACCCTGCTGGCCTTCGTACTCGCCTCTTTCGTCATGGCGCTGATCGCTGTGGCCGAGTATGTGCGCCACTGGTTACTGTACAGCGCCCTGGTCGACGCCATGGGCGTGCCATGGAGCATGTCCGGCTACCTGAGCCGCGGCGGTGCGCTGCGGGCAAGCGTCACCACCGGCCAGGCGATTGTACTGGGTTACGTAATGAGCGTGGCCATCGGCCTGTTCCTGTTCGTGCAAGGCTATGTGCAACGCCCGTTGCACAGGGCCATGGGCGCCCTGCTGCTGGCCGCCGGGCTGTTCGCGCCATTGTCGCGTGGCCCGTGGATCGGCGCCGTGGTCATCGTGGTGGTGTTCATTGCCCTGGGCAAAGGCGCCGTCAAGCGCCTGGCGCTGCTGGGTGCGGCTGGCATGCTGGCGTTGCCCTTGCTGACTGTCGTGCCTGGCGGCGACAAGGTGCTGGACCTGTTGCCGTACATCGGCAGCATCGAGAAAGAGAACATCACCTACCGCGAGCGGCTGATGGACAACGCCTGGATCGTCATCCAGCGCAACCCATTGTTCGGCTCCTTCGATTTCCGTAACACACCCGAAATGCAGGCGATGATCCAGGGCGAAGGCATCATCGATATCGTCAACACCTACATCAACCTGGCGCTGCGGGCCGGCCTGGTCGGGCTAGGCCTGTTCGTGGCGTTCTTTGCCGTGCTGCTGCTGGGTATCCGCAGGGCCATGCTCAGTTTTGCCGACAAGGATGACGAACGACGACAGCTCGGCCGGGTGTTGCTGGCAACGCTGATCGGCATTCTGGTCATCATCTTCACCGTCAGCAGCATCACCTTCATCCCGGTGGTGTACTGGTCTATCGCAGGGCTGGGCGTGGCCTACATCCAGATGGTTCGCCGCCTGCACAACAGCCCGGCCGTTGAGCTGGCAGAACCCGACCTACAACCCAGGTAATGCTCATGAATAGGCTGTCCCTGCGTCATTACGTGCGCCTTTCGGCCATTGCCGGCCTGGCCCTGCTGCCGCTGGCCAGCTGGGCTTCAGACTGGCAGGTCAGTGTCGATGAGCAAAATGGCTTGCCTGCCGTGACACACGGCGGTGGCCCGGTCATGAAGGCCAAATTCGATTTCTGGGCTGCCAACTGGAGCTGGACCGGTTTCTATACCGACTTCAAGGTCAATGGCCCTTACCACTACACGCTGCGGGGCAAGAACAAGGAACTGGACTTCGACCTGCAGGCTGACATCCGTAAGGAACAGGCACAAACCCTGAGCTGGGCCTTCGACCTCGACGCCCACAGCCGCCAGAACGGTGTCATGGGTGGCGGCATGGTGTTCCAGTTCGATCCGGCACAAATCGCCGGCGACATGGGGGCCCCGCAGTTGCTGCCCGACAACCGCGGCTGGACGTGGGGCAAGGCCGACCAGGGTCGCCGCATCGAAATGCGCTTCGACCCGCCACTGGCCAAGGTCTATTTCGAGCGCGGCAACCCGTCCGAGCTGCGCGCATTCCTCTACAAGGACCCGATCAGCGCCGGCCGCCAGCAGCTCAAGGCTGTGCTCAACGTGACCGGCGACATCGAACTCGGCCCGACGCCCACCGAGCGCTTCGGCCTGGCAGACCCCGCCAAGTGGCCTGATGACCAACTGGACTGGCGCACCTCGCCGGTGGACCTGTCGTTCCTCAACGCAGCGGAAAAACCCGCCGGCAAGCGTGGCTTCGTCAAGGCGGTCGGCGACCAGTTGATGTTCGCCGACAATACTCCAATACGCTTCTGGGGCACCAACCTGTCGGCCTACTCGCTGTTCAAAAGCCCCGACGACGAAATACGCCAACAGGCCAAACGCCTCTCGGCACTGGGTTTCAACCTGGTGCGCTTGCATCACCACGACTCGCCCTGGGTCAGCCCCAACGTATTTGGCGACGGCACCTTGGTGCGCGATACCCAGCAGCTCAGCACTGAATCGCTGCGCAAGCTCGACCTGTGGATCAAGTCACTCAAGGACGAAGGCATCTACATCTGGCTGGACATGCATGTGCAGCGTGCGTTTACCGCCAACGACAATATCGAAGACTTCAAGGAGCTGCCCGAGAAGGATGGTCGCGTCGACCTGAAGGGTTACGCCTACGTGAACGACAGTATCCAGCAAGCGATGAAACGCTTCGCCGAGCAGTACCTGACCCATGTGAACGAATACACGGGCCTGGCCTACAAGGACGACCCGGCCATCGCCGCCGTGCTGATCACCAACGAGAATGACCTGACCCAGCATTACGGCAACGCCCTGATGCCGAACAAGGATGTACCGCGCCACAGCGAGCGCTACATGACCGCAGCCAAGGCCTTTGCCAAACAGTTTGACCTGCCCGCCGACCTGACCTGGCGTGCCTGGGAGCATGGGCCGTCGAAGCTGTTGCTCAACGAGCTGGAACAACGCTTCAATGCCGACATGATCGCCCACTTGCGCAGCGTGGGCGTGAAAGTCCCCATTGCGACCACCAGCACCTGGGGCGGCAATGGGCTTAGCGCACTGCCGGCACTGAGCGTTGGTGATGTCATCGACGCCCACAGCTACGGCGACGCAGGCCAACTGGAGAAGAACCCGCTGACCAGCGACGGCATGATCGACTGGATTGCGGCCGCCCAGGTCGTCGGCAAACCGCTGACCGTCACCGAGTGGAACGCCGAGCCCTTCCCGCTGCCGGACCGTCACTCGCTACCCATTTACATCGCCGGCACTGCCAGCCACCAAGGCTGGGACGCCATGCTGCAATACGCCTACAGCCAACAAGCATTCAACCCAGGTTGGCGCACGGCGGACAACTGGCACGCGTACAACGACCCGGCGATGATCGCCACCCTGCCCGCCGCTGCCCTGCTCTATCGCCGTGCGGACGTGAAACCCGCCACCACTCGCTACGTGTTCGCACCGACACCTGACACCCTGTACAACCAGGAAATCACCCCGCGTAACTCACCGCTGTTGCGCACGGCCATGGAAAAGGGCCAGTTGCAGATCGCCCTGCCACACACGCCGCAATTGCCCTGGCTAAAACCCGCGCCCATCCCGGCAGGCGCGCAGGTGCTGCATGACCCGGGGCAATCGCTGCTGGCCGCCGATGCCACCGAGTCGGTGACCGATACGGGCGAGCTCAGGCGCAACTGGCAACAAGGCATCTACACCATCGACACGCCACTGACCCAGGCCGCCAGCGGCTGGCTGGGCGGCCGCCCGGTCAACCTGGGTGCCATTCAGGTACAAGCGAAAACGCCTTACGCCAGCGTCGTGGTCCAGAGCCTGGACGGCAAGCCACTGGGCCAGTCGCGCGAGCTTCTGCTGTCTCTGGGCACCCGTGCCATGCCCAAGGCCGATGACAAGACGCCGTTCAATGTCGAGCCCCTTGAAGGCCGCCTGGACATCAAGGCACCCGCCGGCCTGAAACTGTTCGCCCGCGATGCACGGGAACAGCTGAAGCCGCTGCCAGTGGCCTACAAGGATGGGCAATACACCATTACCTTCGACGGTACCTACATGTCCAATTGGCTATTCTTGAAATAGAGCATATGGCCATCTACGCTCAGGTCACCTGTAGCTGATCATCCCACCTGCACGTGTCAGGGAGTGTTCACTGCGTCTGTAAACAGCAGATTCCAGGAGGTGGGGATGAAATATCTGGTTGTGGGTGGTGCGGGCTACATTGGCTCGCACATGGTCAAGCACCTGCTCGCCGCCGGCCATGAAGTGCTGGTGGCGGACCTGGTCTCACCTGGCCCCGGTATCCAGTGGGCCAAGCTCGACATCGCCGACGAAGCCGCACTGGATGTGCTGTTTGGCGTGTGCCACTTCGATGCGGTGTTTCACTTCGCCTCGTTCATTCAAGTGGGCGAGTCGGTCAGTGCACCCGGCAAGTACTACCAGAACAACGTCGCAGCCACCCTTTCCCTGCTGCAGGCCATGGTCAATGCCGGCATCAGGCACCTGGTGTTTTCTTCGAGTGCCGCCGTTTACGGCAATCCGCAGTACGTGCCGATCGATGAAGCGCACACCAAGGTGCCGATCAACCCGTACGGGTTGAGCAAATGGATGGTCGAGCAGATTCTTGAGGACTTCGACCGGGCCTATGGTTTGAAGTCGGTATGCCTGCGCTATTTCAATGCAGCGGGCGCTGACCCGGAAGGCCAGCTAGGCGAGCGTCATGAACCGGAAACCCATCTGATCCCCTTGATCCTGCAGGCTGCATCTGGCCGGCGTGAGGCGGTGACAGTGTTTGGTCGCGACTACGACACACCGGATGGCACCTGCATACGCGACTACGTGCATGTGGCAGACCTGGCGGCGGCCCATTCACTGGCAGTGGATTATTTACTGGACGGTGGCGAGCGTGCCGCGTTCAACCTGGGCAATGGCCTGGGCTTTTCGGTGCAGCAGGTGATCGATACGGCCCGGGCAGTGACCGGGCGACAGATCAATGCCCTTGACGCACCGCGTCGCGCCGGCGACCCGCCACGGCTGGTGGCGGATGCGAGCAAAGCCATGCAGGTGCTGGGCTGGCGCCCGGCATTCGCCTCGCTTGAGCAGATTGTTCGGCATGCGTGGCAGTGGGAGTTGCAGTATCCCTGGGAGCGCTGAGTTGCCCTCGGCTTCCTGTAGGCGCAGCACAAGGCGGCGTCTACAGGCGCATTGCCAGAAGGCTCAGTAATAGGTGCGCGGCTGTTCGTCAGCCTTGTTCAACACTGTCCCGATCAGGTTCACCGTGCCCAGGTGATGCAGGCAATCCTCGATTTCCTTCTTGTTGTTCATTCCGTTGGCCACCACCAGCAACACGCAGTCGAACTTGGGCATCACGGTGATCGCATCGTCCGAGCTGAGCAGCGGTGGCAAATCGAAAATGCAGATGCGCGATTCGTAGCGGTTGCGCAAATCGCCAATCAGGTTGTTCACCTTGGGCGAGGACAGCATCTCGGTCGACAGGGGCACGGGTACCCGCGTTGGCAGCACCACGAAGCGCGGCAAGGTGGGGTTGACCAGACAGTCCTGCAACTCGGCCTTGTCCGTCAGAAACTCGTTCAGTGCCTGCTCCATGGGCAGGCCCAGGTAACTGCCGACCTTGGGCCGGCGCAGGTCGAAGTCCACCAGCAACGCAGTCTTGGTGGTATGGTGGGCAATACTCATGGCCAGGTTGATCGCCAGCATTGTCTTGCCCGCTTCCGGCGTTGGCGAGGTGATGGCCAAGGTGCGCCAGCCGTTCTCATCCATGGCCCTGAGCACCTGCGTACGCAACAGGTCGATCGGCCCGTTCATGTTGGAGTTCTTGTTGTACGCCACGATGCGGTTACGCTCCAGGTGGTCTGCACGCAGCGGCACCACCTTGGTGTTCACGTAATCGAACTGACCCGGCACTTCGGCCAGCGCCGTACCGGGGGCGGGAGACAGTGCCTGGGGAGTACCCGGGGTAACCTGATGAATATTGTTGCCAACAGCCGGCTTGATCCTGTCCATCACTGCTTTCCCTATACAAACCGAGACATGACTTTGTACAACAGCACATCCAGTGGCATGTAGAACACGTGCACCAGCCCTATCATGATAGCTGCCAACGCCAGTGCCGCCAGGATCAGGCGATTGCGCCAGCGCTTGCGTCGAGCCACGTCGGCCCGGGTATCGATATAAGGCAGTGCCACCAGTACCCGTTTGCCCAGCAGACTTTCCAGGGCACCAACGCCACGCACGCGCTGATTGAGCATTTCCAGCAGCATCACCAACGCCCCGCCACCGGCCGGTGCCAGCACCAGACCCAGCGCAGCGATTTTCTTGCGGTTAGGCTTGATCGGCTTCTCAGGCAACAGAGGAGGCTCCAGCAGCACAAAGCGTTCAGCCTTGTTTTCCTGCTCGAGGCTTTCGGTAATCTTTGCGCCCATTTCCTTGGCACGAATCTCTTCGTATTTCTTGCGCGCGTTGTCGTGGTCACGCATCAAGGTCACCAGACCACGCTCGACTTGCGGCGCCTCGAGGATCTCGGCTTCGTAGCCTTCCATTTTCCGGGTCAGCTCACGCTTTTGTTCTGCCAGCGAGGCAATACGCACCTGGGCGGCGCTCATCTTGGCGCGAACACGGGCCGCGTCGAGGCTGACCGTGGACACGGCCGCAGTGCTCCCCCCACTGGCTTCGAGAGCCTGTATCTTGCGTTTGACCGACACTACATCCGGGTGGGCATCCTTGTAACGGGTCAGCAGCTGCGCGTATTCGGCTTTCAGGCTTGGCAGGTCGTCGGGCTGGTCGGCACGGGTTGGCCGGGTGCCCTCGGCAGCCTTGGTGGCAAGGCCGGCATTGGCCGCAGACAGCTCCAGCTCAAGGTAGCGCAGCTCCTCCTGGGCAGCCTTGTAGTCACGGTCGACCTCACGGAATTCCAGCTCCGCCCGCGACAGCATGTTCATCCGCAGGGTCTGGTGCTCGGGCAAGGCATTGGCATGGGCCTGCTTGAAATCGGCCAGCTGATTTTCCAGGGTGGCCAGCTCGGCACCCAGCTTGTTGGCTTCCTGGGTGAGGAATTCGGTGGTTTCGTTGGCCCGCTCGGTGCGCTGCTTGAGGTTTTCGTTGAGGAACAGCGTCACCAGTTCATCGGCGACTTCCTTGGCTACTTGTGCCTGTTTGTGCTCGAACGACACATTGAACGCCACGGTCGCCTCACCACGACCGCGCACGAAGGTGGTAAGGGTTTCGACCACGATCGCGTTGCGCATCTGGTCGATCTTGTCGCTTTCGCTGAAGCGCTTGTCGGCGAAGAGCTCGTACTTGCCGATGATGCGCAGCAGGTTGTCGCGGGTCATCACCCGTTGGCGGATCACCTCGATGCGCTCATCGGCAAAGCTTGTGTTGTTGGTCGACACCAGCTCAGGCGAAATCTGCTGCGACTCCACCAGAATGGTGCCGGTCGACTGATAGATCGGCGGCACCATCAGCGCGACGGCCACGGTCGCGGCGAGAATGACTGCGGCACTCACCCCTAACACCAGGGCCCTGTCCTTGATAATGGCGATGTAATCTCTGAGGGAGAGCTCGTAGTCAGACTTCATAGGGCCACCTGCCTGCAGTTCAGATGTCGGGGTACCTGTACGTCAACGTCAAACCAACGATCGTAGCGGTCGCATCCGGTACATGGTCCTGCTGCCGTTCCTTGTACATCAGCGACAGGCGCAGGTCCCAGTAAGGCGAAAACTGGCGGCTGGCCCATACGCTGTAAGTCTGCAGCGTGTTGGGCGACTGCCCTTTGCTGTCTTGCCACGCGGCGTCGGCACCGACCCGGGACAACTCGGTCAGCGCATAGCTCCACACACCACGCACCTGGTCCAGCTCGGCGAAGCCGCCTTCGGCGCTTGCTACCGTGCTGCGCTCGGCGGTAAAGCTGGCGTCGGCACGCGGGCCGGTGTAAAGCAGCGCAACACCACCCTCCCCGCGCCGGCCGCCGTCATCACCTGACACTTGGTTGACGCCAACATGGGCATCGGCGCTCAAGCCTTCGGCAAGCTGGTATTTGATGCCGACTGCCGGGGTGTAGCTGTTGGAAGCGGTCGCGGTAAGGTCCTGGTCTGGCTCATAGCGCCGGGCACCAAAACGGGTATACAGGTCAGCTCGCTCACTCCAGGCGTAAGTCCAGGTAAAGACGTTCGCCAGTTCGTCGTAGCCCGTCAGCGTGCTGATGTCATAACGGGCACGGCTGTAGGTGGTTTCGTTGCTCAAGGTACTGCGCTCGGTCACCGCCTGGCTCCAGTTGCCAGTCAAGGTGTAAAGCTTCTGCGTACCGTCGGTGGTAATCACCCCGGTATCCAGTACTGTCCCCGACAATGTCGAGCTTTCGTTGTAGCGCCCCACCAGGCCGAACCGCCCCCGCTCGGTGGTACGCTGCCAACCCAGGCTGATGTCAGGGTCTTCACGGTCATCGACGATATCCGTATCGGACGAGCGCAGCACATGCATGCCAAGCCCCAACCTCAATTCGTCACGGTCGAAAGTACCAATCAGGGTGTAATCCGGCGCGATGATCGTGCGCGTTATGCCCTTTTCCCCCGAGGTCAACAGCAATGGGTTGCTGTCGTATTCGACGGATGTCGGTACCACCACCGTAGACTGCCAATTTGCCGCCAGTACCGCGTCCGTGAACGGCAAGACCAGGATTGCCGTTGCAATGCGAGTTGTTCTAAGAAGAGGCATTAAATGTTCTTATTAAAGGCAAGATCAAGGAACGACCAGCGTATCGCCAGCCTGAAGTTGGATGTTGGTGGACATGTCCCGCCCAGACACCAGGTCCTTATATCGCACGGGCAGGATCTTTTGGGAAGCACCGGTGCCGCGGACCACCTTGATTTCGCTTTCATCCGCAAACTTGTCCAGGCCGCCCGACATGCTCAGCGCCTGCAATACGGCCGTGGGGCCTGCCATTTGCACAGGCCCGGGCTTGATCACTTTGCCCTGTACATAGACCATGTTGCCGGCAATGCTTTTGACGACAACGCTGACGTTAGGGTCGGGGAGGAATTTTTCGAGTTTGGCAGCGACCTGCTTTTCCACTGCCGTCACATCCAGCCCGGCAACATTGATGCGCCCGGCCAAGGGGAAGGTGATACTGCCATCGGGAAGTACGGTGGCTTCTTGACGCAGGCTGTCTTCCTGCCACACCGATACCATCACCACATCGCCGGGGCTGAGCAGGTAGGCAGCACTGCTCTGGTCGGCGTTACCGGCGCCAGACCACACCGTCAGCATGCAGAAAGCGGCAAACATTGAACGCACCATGAGGGTCCCTCCGGCCAAATGGCCCGACAAAGAGCACTGAATGAGAACAACACACCAACTCTCGCTCCGCTTCACGGCGCACAGCTGCCGTGATGGCCTCGACCTTCCTGGAGGCCCTTGCCTTGACGCTGCAGACGTGGCTGCAACGCCTTGTAAACGTTGGTCCTACGGGCTACTGGGAATATAGCAACGGTTGGAGAATTCACAAGCCATGCTTGTGGCCTCGCAGCAAGGGGTCACTTTAGGACCCGGTATACGGCTCAGATCTTTCTGCGGTTGGCAACGGCAACAAAACCGACCACAGCAAAGGCAAAGAACCAGCCTGCAGTTGAAACAGGAATGATACTGTTCTGATTTATATACGAATCCGCTGCGCGGGCAGCACCACTTAGCATCACCAGCAAGAACATCGATTTGATTATCAGAGTCGTGCGCATACTCCCCTCCTAAAAACAGGAAAATCAATTAGTTATTGGCGCTGTGCTGCGGGAGTTGTTTCGTTGTTGACTTGAGCTTATGGGCACAATGACACTACGTCAATGATCCGACACCATAATAAAATTCAATGAGCGATGGGCGCATTCGTCAAAAAAACGGCATGCAGATTATGCAAGGGAGGGATGATGCGATGAACATGGCGTTTCACAGCTGAGAACACGTGGGGGCATGATTACCCCCTGCGGTTTCATTCGTCTGCGTGGTGAACCACAACCAGTAACTGCGCCGGTGTCGCACCTACCGAGCGCAGGCGGTGCGGCGTCTGGGCATTGAAATGCAGGGCGTCGCCCTGCTCCAGCAACACCCGCTCACTCATGAAATCCACTTCCACCTGGCCTGCGTGAACAAACAGGAACTCTTCGCCCTGGTGTTCCTTGAACGTGGGGTCGCTGAACTCGGACGGCGGCTGAATCAGAAACGGCAGCAGGCTGCGCTGGCCAACCTGACTGGTGAGGGCCGCGTACCCCGGCCCTTGCCCATCGCCCACCAAGGCCTGGCGCTCGGTACGGCGCACCAGGCTGTAGCGGCTCTGACCGGGCTGTTCTTCGGCGAACAGCTCTTCGACATTGACGTTCAGTGCCCTCGCCAGTTTCAGCGCCGCAGCGATCGAGGGCGTGTTGAGGCCGCGCTCGACCTTGGACAGGTAGCTTTTGGTCATGCCAGTCTTTTCGGCCAGCATTTCCAGGGTCATCCCCAGTTTCTTACGCAGCAGTTTCAATCGGATAGACATGTGACGCGGGTTTCCCAGGCTGAGGCAGCCATGATACGCGTCTGAAAGCTGGCGCCAAGTCTCCAGGGGCCTCGAATCAAGGCATCACGGGCGGCACGTACTGCAGCGTTGTACCCAGCGCCCAAAGCAACACCAGCACCAACGGCACATGCACCAGCAATTGCACGAACGAGAAACCGATCAGGTCGCGCGCCTTGAGCCCCAGCACGCCCAGCAGCGGCAGCATGTAGAACGGGTTGATCAGGTTCGGCAAAGCTTCGGCCGCGTTGTAGATCTGCACGGCCCACCCCAGGTGGTACTGCAGGTCGTTGGCCACCAGCATCACGTAAGGGGCCTCGATGATCCACTTGCCGCCACCTGAAGGGATGAAGAAGCCCAGCACCGCCGAATACACGCCCATCAGCACGGCATACGTGTCATGGGTGGCAATCTGGGTGAAGAACAGTGAAATATGGTGGGCCAGCGTCTGTTCATCGACGCCCTTCACCTGCGTGAGGATAGCGGCGATCGAACCATACAGCGGGAACTGGATGAGCACACCGGTGGTGGTCGGTACCGCGCGTGCCACCGCGTCAAGGAAGCTGCGTGGGCGCCAGTGCAGCAAAGCACCGAGCATGATGAACAACAGGTTGTAGGTGTTGAGCCCCGAGATGGCGGTAATCGCAGGTTTTGTCGCAAACTCCTGATACAGCCAGCCAGCAGCCAAGGCCACCAACAGCAGGATCAGGATCGGGCTGTGTTCCAGCCACTCCCCCGGGCGCGTGCGTTGCGGCGCGGGTGGCGCTGTGAAGCTGGGGTCGACACCGCAGTCTTCTGCGCTACGTGCGCTGTTCGGGCCCGGAGCGGTGGCATAGGCGATCACCAGCGAGACCACCACCAGTGCCGCCAACATCACGCCGGACTGCCAGAGAAAGATGGTTTCGGTAAACGGGATCACCCCGGTTATCGACAGGATTGAAGGTGGCAGGCTGGCCGGGTTGGCCTGCAGCTGCGCCGCCGAGGATGACAGGCCCAACGCCCACACCGCACCCAGGCCCAGGTAAGCCGCCGCACCCGCAGCGCGGTAGTCCATCTTCAGGTCGGTGCGCCTTGCCAGGGCGCGCACCAACAAACCTCCAAACACGAGCGACAGCCCCCAGTTGAGCAAGGAGGCCAGCATCGAGATCAGTGCTACCCAGCACACTGCCGAGCGCCCATTGCCGGGGATGCGCGCCAGGCGATCGATCAGCCTCGCGGCGGGCGGCGAGCTGGCCACCACATAACCGCCGATGACCACGAAGGCCATCTGCATGGTGAACGGTATCAGGCTCCAGAAGCCGTCGCCAAACGCCTTGGCGGTGTCGGTCGGTTTGGCGCCCATGGCCAGTGCGCCGATACACACCAGCAGCACCGCCAGCGCGGCGAACACCCAGGAGTCGGGGAACCAGCGTTCAGCCCAGTTGGAGCAGCGCAAGGCAAAGCGCGCGGAGCGGCTGTCTTGAATTTCAGCGGCCACGGTTGAATTCCTTTTATTGGTTTTATGGGATGAAGCGGTATTGCCAGGCAACGCAAAAAACCTGTGGGAACGGGTTGACCCGCGAATGCGGCGGTCAATGTACCGACGCATTCACGGGTCAACCCGCGCCTACAGGGTGAGATCACGTCATGCCTTAGAAGGTCATTTCCTTCACATCATCCGGCACGATCAGTTTGCCGGCGGTTTTCTCGATGATTTCCTCGACGCTGACCCCTGGCGCGGTCTCGCGCAGGATGAAGGCGCCGTCTTCGATTTCCAGGTAGGCCAGGTCGGTCAGCACCTTGCGGATGCAGCCTGCACCGGTCAACGGCAGGCTGCACTGTGGCAGCAACTTGGACTCGCCGTCCTTGGAGGCGTGGGTCATGGTAACGATGATGTTGTCGGCGCCGGCCACCAGGTCCATGGCCCCGCCCATGCCCTTGACCAGCTTGCCCGGAATCATCCACGAGGCGATGTTGCCCTGCACGTCCACCTCGAAAGCCCCCAGTACGGTCAGGTCGACGTGGCCGCCACGGATCATGGCGAACGATTGTGCCGAATCGAAAATCGAGGCGCCGCGGCGGGCGGTGACCGTTTGCTTGCCGGCGTTGATCATGTCGGCATCGAGGGTGCTTTCGGTGGGGAATTCGCCCATGCCGAGCAGGCCGTTTTCCGATTGCAGCATCACATCCATGTCGGCGGGTACATAGTTGGCCACCAAGGTGGGGATGCCGATGCCCAGATTGACGTAGTAACCGTCCTTCAGTTCACGGGCAACGCGTTGCGCCATCTGTTCGCGGGTCAGTGCCATGGTCAGGATCTCTTTATTGTTCGGGTGGATGGCGCTCAGGCCTTGACGGTGCGCTTTTCGATACGTTTTTCGAAGGTGCCGACGATGACACGGTCCACGTAGATGCCCGGGGTGTGGATTTCGCTTGGCAGCAACACGCCGGGTTCGACGATTTCTTCCACTTCGACCACGGTGATCTTGCCGGCGGTGGCCGCCAGCGGGTTGAAGTTTTGCGCAGTGTTGCGGTACACCACGTTGCCGTAGTGGTCGGCCTTCCAGCCCTTGACGATGGCGAAGTCACCGGTGATGGACTCTTCCAGGATGTACTTGCGGCCCTTGAACTCGCGGACTTCCTTGCCGTCGGCAACCGGGGTGCCATAGCCGGTGGCGGTGTAGAACGCCGGAATGCCGGCACCACCTGCGCGCATTTTTTCGGCGAGGGTGCCCTGTGGGGTCAGTTCCACTTCCAGCTCGCCACTGAGCAACTGGCGTTCGAACTCGGCGTTTTCGCCCACGTAGGAGGCGATCATCTTGCGAATCTGCCGGTCTTCCAGCAGCACGCCCAGACCAAAACCGTCAACGCCGCAGTTGTTGGAAACCACGGTCAGGCCCTTGACGCCACGCCGCTTGATTTCGCTGATAAGGTTTTCCGGGATGCCGCACAGGCCGAAACCACCGGCCAGTACCGTCATGTTGTCGGTCAGGCCTTCGAGGGCCTGTTCATAGGTTGCAACGCGCTTGTCCAGTCCGGCCATGCTGATCCGCCTTTTGTAGTTGTTTAACCGACGAGGCTGTCGGTGAGCGTGTGCAGACATCTTCACCGCAAGCGACTGATTTGTTAATTTTGTTTTCGTCATCGATTGATAATTTTTACAAAACAAACGATAGGCCCGACATGAACGTCAAACAATTGCGCGCCTTTGTCGCCGTGGCCAAGTACCAGAGCTTCGCCCAGGCCGGTGAACACCTGCACGTTTCGCAACCGGCACTGAGCCTGACCATCAAGGCGCTGGAAGAAAACCTCGGCGGCGCCCTGCTCAGCCGCACCACGCGCAGCGTCAGCCTGACTGCCGAAGGCGAAGTGCTGCTGCCACTGGCACGCCGCCTGCTGGCCGACTGGGACGATACCGAAGAGATGCTGCGCCAGCGCTTTACCCTGCAATTGGGCCGTGTGTCAGTGGCGGCCATGCCGGCTTTTGCCGGCAACCTGTTGCCCCACGCGCTCAAGGTGTTTCGCCAGCGCTACCCCAAGGTCAACGTCACGGTGCACGACGTGATCAACGAACAGGTACAGGAACTGGTACGCCATCGCCGCGTCGAACTGGGCATCGGCTTCGAGCCGGATAACATCGATGGGCTGGACTTCCACCCGTTGTACATGGACCGCTTCGTTGCGGTAGTGGCCGCCGAATCGCCCTTGGCGCTGCTGCCCCAGGTCAGCTGGGCACAGCTGATGGCCGAAGATTTCGTGGCCCTGCAGCGCCCTTCGGCGGTGCGCCTGCTGATGGAGCAGAATGTGGCGGCCCGCCACGGCAAGCTGGCAGTCGCGTTCGAAAGCCACCAGCTGACGACCATCGGCCGCATGGTGGCCAGCGGCCTGGGGGTCAGTGCTGTGCCGGCGCTGTGCATCAACCAGATGCAGGAGCTGGGTGCCCGCTGCGTAACCTTGGTCGAGCCCACTGTCGAGCGGCGCATCGGCGTGATTGCCCTCAGCGAGCACAAGCTTTCCACCGCAGCGCAGGCACTGCTTGAGGTGCTTCTTTCCAATACCCGGATCCCGGAGGTGACATGCGTTACGTAAAGCTGGCAGGCACGAGTGTTCCAGCCATCGGCCAAGGCACCTGGTACATGGGCGAAGACCCAGGTCGCAAGGCTGCCGAAGTCGCGGCGCTGCAACAGGGCATCGAGCTGGGCCTGAACCTGATCGACACCGCCGAGATGTATGCCGAAGGGGGGGCAGAAGAGGTCGTTGGCCAAGCCATTGCCGGGCGCCGCGACCGGGTATTTCTGGTCAGCAAGGTCTACCCGCACAATGCCGGCCTGCGCGGCATGGCGGCTGCCTGCGAACGCAGCCTCACGCGCCTGGGCACTGATTGCATCGACCTGTACCTGCTGCACTGGCGGGGTCAGCACCCGCTGGAGGAAACCGTCGAAGGCTTCGAGCGCTTGCGCGAGCAGGGCAAGATCAAGCGTTGGGGCGTGTCCAACTTCGACGTCGACGACCTGCGCGAACTGCACAACCCTGATTGTGCCACCAACCAGGTGTTGTATAACCCGGCCCAACGCGGCATCGAATTCGACTTGCTACCGTGGTGCGAAAAACGTGGCTTGCCAACCATGGCCTACTGCCCGCTGGCTCAGGCCGGGCGCTTGTTGCAGCACCCGGTACTGGCGGAAATCGCCGAGCGCCATGGCGCCACACCGGCCCAGGTCTGCCTGGCCTGGGTGACCCGCGATGACGGCGTGATCGCCATCCCCAAGGCGGTGGCGCCCGAGCACGTGCGGCTCAATGCGGCGGCGGGAGCGCTGACCTTGACCGGTGAAGACCTGCGGGCGATCGACCGGGCGTTCCCTGCACCGACGCGCAAGCAGCGGTTGGCGATGGTGTAGGCGAGCACAAGCGGGACCAGGACGCGACCTTTGGGAGCAACTGTCTTGCTCAATTTCTAAAAGCTGGCGCGATCCCTGTGGGAGCGGCCTTGTGTCGCGATAGGGCCGCGCAGCGGCCCCAGGATCTCGGCATCATGCATAGATTGCTGGGGCCGCTTTGCGGCCCTATCGCGACACAAGGCCGCTCCCACATGGGGGCTCAGGCCTAGTGGCAAACGTGGCCGTCGACCAAGGAATAACGCACCGTGGCCGATGAATGATTGGGGCAGGCTCAAGGTTGCAGGCGGTCAATGTGGGGCATGCCCGCGAACACCGGCAAGGCCGGTGCCCTGCAACGCGGTGGCTGCTTCGCGGGCTCGCCCGCACCCACAGGGAACCGCGCAAGTACCGAGCGTTGGGGGTCAGTGAAAATCCCGGCTGCGCACATCCAGCCCTTGCAGCAGCAGACTCACATCCTCCAACCGCCGCGCTATCAGGTGCCGCACCCCATTCTCCTGCTCCAACCGCCCACTGACCTTGAGCAACTGCGAACCCACCAGCGCCCGCCGCTGCCGTTCGGCCAGCGCACGCCACACCACCACGTTGACCATGCCATGTTCGTCTTCCAAAGTAACGAAGGTCACACCGCTGGCGGTTTGAGGCCGTTGCCGGCCCACCACCAGCCCGGCCACGGCAATGTTGTCGCCATGCTCCACACCCTGCAATTCACTGGAGCTGCGACACCCCAGTGCCCTCAGGCGAGCGCGCAACAGGGCCAGCGGATGTGGGCCAAGCGTAGTGCCGAGGGTTTGATAATCGGCCATCAGGTCCTCGCCCACGGTTGGCACGGGCAATTGCACCGGTTCTTCAGGCAAGGCCTGCACATCGGCGAACAACGGCAGCTGCGGCTGCACCGCCGCCACCTGCCAGCGCGCCTGATGCCGATCGCTGGCCAAGGCGCGCAGCGCCCCGCCATCAGCCAGGCGGGCACGGGCCCGTGCGTCCAGGCCGGCGCGCAGGCACAGGTCTTCGACGTTGCGCCACGGCCGCTGCGCCCTCGCCTGCTGCACGCGCCTGGCATCGGCTTCGGCCAGGCCACGCACCAGTCGCAGGCCCATGCGAATGGCCAGGGTGCCTTCAGCATCAGGCTCCAGGGTGCAGTCCCAGTCGCTGTGGCAGACATCAACCGGCCGTACCTCGATACCTTGACGGCGAGCCTCTTGCAGCAGCTGATCAGGGCTGTAGAAGCCCATCGGCCAACTGTTGACCAACGCACAGGTGAAGATCGCCGGCTCATGGCACTTCAGCCAACTGCTGGCATAGCACAGCAAGGCGAAGCTGGCCGCATGCGACTCAGGGAAGCCATAGCTGCCAAACCCCTTGATCTGCTCGAAGATGCGCTCGGCAAACGCCAGCGTGTAACCATTGCGCAACATGCCCTGCACCAGCCGTTCGCGGTGCGGTTCCAGGCCGCCGTGGCGCTTCCAGGCTGCCATGCTGCGACGCAACTGGTCGGCCTCGCCCGGGGTATAGTCGGCCGCGACCATCGCCAGCTCCATCACCTGCTCCTGGAACAGCGGCACGCCCAAGGTACGTTCGAACACTTCCTTCAGTTGCGGCGACGGATACGTCACCGGTTCCTGCTTTAGGCGCCGGCGCAGGTACGGGTGCACCATGTCACCCTGAATCGGCCCGGGGCGGACGATGGCAACCTCGATGACCAGGTCGTAGAACTTTTGGGGCCGCAGCCGCGGCAACATGGCCATTTGCGCGCGTGACTCGATCTGGAACACGCCCATGGTCTCGGCACGGCTGATCATGGCGTAGGTGGCCGGGTCTTCGCTGGGGATGGTCGCCAGGGTCAGGTGCCGGCCACGGTGGTGCTGCAGCAGGTCGAAGCAGCGGCGCAAGGCGCTGAGCATGCCCAACGCCAGTACGTCGACCTTGAGCAGGCCAACCATGTCCAGGTCATCCTTATCCCACTGGATCACCGTGCGCTCCGGCATCGCGGCATTCTCCACCGGCACCAGCTGGTCGAGCGGTTGCTGGGAGATGACAAAACCGCCCGGGTGCTGTGACAGGTGCCGGGGGAAGCCGATCAGTTCGCCGGCCAGCACCAGCACCCGCCGCAGCGAAGGGCTGCCCGCTTCGAAACCGGCTTCGGCCAGGCGCTGGTCATCGGGTATGCGATCGCTCCAGCGGCCACAGCATTTGGCCAGGGCATCCACCTGGTCGGCAGGTAGCCCCAGCACCCGCGCCACATCCCGCACCGCACCGGCGGCATGGTAGGTGTTGACTACCGCAGTGAGCGCCGCCCGGTGCCGGCCATAGCGACGGAACACATACTGGATCACCTCCTCGCGCCGGTCGTGTTCGAAGTCCACGTCGATGTCCGGCGGCTCGTTGCGCTCGCGCGACAGGAAGCGCTCGAACAGCAGGTGGTGTTTCATGGGGTCAAGCTCGGTGATGCCCAGTACGAAGCACACCACCGAGTTGGCTGCCGACCCCCGGCCCTGGCATAGGATGCGCTGGCTGCGGGCGAAGGCGACAATGTCGTGCACCGTCAGGAAGTAGCTTTCGTAGCCCAGCTCTTCGATCAGCCCCAGTTCCTTGGCAAGCACAGCCCGCACCTTGCCACTCGGCCCGCCTGGCCAGCGCAGCGGCAGGCCTTGCTCGCACAATTCACGCAGCCAGCTTGCCGGGGTATGCCCCTCGGGCACCAGTTCGCGTGGGTACTGGTAGTTCAGTTCGCTCAGGTCAAACTGGCAGCGCCGGGCAATGACCAGGGTCTCGGCCAGCAGGTCGAGCGGATACAACTCGGCCAGTTGCGCTTGGCTGCGCAGGTGCCGTTCGCCATTGGCAAACAGAAAGCGCCCGGCCTCGCTCACCTGGCAATGCTGGCGGATGGCAGTCATGCAGTCCTGCAAGGCACGGCGACCACGCACGTGCATGTGCACGTCGCCACAGGCCACGGCGCGGATACCCACATCAGCCGCCAGTGCCCGCAACCGTTGCAGGCGCATGGCATCGTCACTGCCCCGGTGCAGGTGCACGGCCAGCCACAGGCGCTCAGCGAACACACTGCGCAGCCACGCACCGGTAGCGGTATCGCCACTGTCAGCGGCCACCCACAAGGCCAGCAGGCCTTGGTGGTGCAGCAGCAAGTCATCACGAAACAGCTGGTACGCCCCCTTCTCTGCCCGCCGCCGGGCACGGGTGATCAGCGCGCACAGGTTCTGGTAGCCGGTCAGGTTCTCGACCAGCAGCACCAGCTTGGGCCCGTCGCACAATTGCACCTCGCTGCCAACGATCAGCCGCAGCTGGTGCACCTTGGCTGCCTGCCAGGCGCGCACGATACCGGCCAGCGTGCATTCGTCAGTGATTGCCAAGGCCTGGTAGCCCTGCTCGCGCGCACGCCGGAACAGCTCGTCGGCGCTCGATGCACCGCGCTGGAAGCTGAAGTTGGAAAGGCAATGCAGCTCGGCATAACCCGGGGTGTTCATGCGAACCAACCCTGCAGCCAAAGCGGGCCGGCCTGGCTCAGGTCGCGGTAGGCCCAGCCGCGCAAGCCGTCACGGGTTTCGATGCGGTAGTAGTCGCGACGCACATCGCCGCCATCCCACCAACCTGATTCGATGCGTTCGGCGTAGCCCTGCACCTGGTAGGCGGCGTCATCCAGCGCGATCGGTGCCGACAACAGCCACCCCGGGCGGCTGCCCGCTGCAACCGGCATGTTGCCTTGGGCACCCTGCTCCACCAACTGCCAGGCGCATTCGGGGCGGTGATCGGCGGCTGCGCCAAGCCCCTTGACGGCCTCATCCCCCAGGCGGGCGCGCAACCGCTCACGCAATTGCGCCCAGGGTTGCGCCTGTTGCGCCCGCGGGTCGAACAACGCCTGATGCTGTGGCACGAAGGGTGGCAAGTCTTCGGCAACCAGCCGCAGGTTGCGCACCGGTGCGGGTATGCGCAGCGGCTCAAGGCGCCCACGGGCCAGCTCGAACAGCATCGCAGCATCGCGTTCGGCCGCCAGCAGGCCCACCTTGAGCAGGGTATCCGGCCCCTCGGCGTGCTCCAGATGCAGGCAGAAGCGCTGCACGCCACAGTCTCGCCCGGCCAGAAAAGCAGCAAGGTCGTTGAGCATGCGCCGCAGCGGGAACAACAGCGCCTGGTGCGATTCGACGTCGAAGTTGAGTTCCAGCCGGGTTTCGAAACGGTCGGGTGGCTGGTAGAAGTCCAGCCCCAGGTTGCGCAGGCCGAGCAACTGGTCGAGGTGCAGCTGCACCTGGGCCGCAAAGCGCCTGGCCAAGGTATCGCGCGGCAAGGCCAATACCTGGCCCAGCTGGTGCAAGCCCATGCGGGCAAACGCTTCGGCCGCCTCTGCCGGCAGGCCGACGCGCGTGATGGGCATGCTAAGCAGCGCCGCTCGGGTGGCGTCGACATCGCCCACGGCCAGGCCATCGTGGCCATTGGCGAGCATGCGAGCAGCCACCGGGTTGCTGGCCAGGACAATGCGTTGACGCAGGCCCAGTTCTGCCAGTTCCTGACGCAGACGTGCCTCGAACAAAGGCCAGGGCCCGAACAGTTGCAGGCTGGAGCCCACTTCCAGCAGCAGCGCCCGAGGGTAATGCAGGCTGACCTGGGCACTGAAGCGGTAGGCCCAGGCCGCCAGCAACTGTTGCACCTGATCGATGCGTTTGGGGTCAGCTTCGACGCAGGTGAAGCCATCGGCCAGGGCACGCGCTGCGGTCAGGGTTTGCCCGGCGCGCAGGCCCAGTGCAGCGGCCGCCGGGTTGACTGCCTGCAACACGCGACGCTGGGTCGGCCCGCCAATCAGCACCAAGGGTGTGTCAGGGTCGTCACGCTCACGCAGGACGGTGTCCAGCGCAAGCTGCGGGAGCAGGATGCAGGCCCAGAGCATGGTGCATCAGCCCCGCCCCGGGCAGGGTATTGGCAGCGCTGGTGGCATGCCACCCCGGCTTTTCAGCACGCGCCATTGCGCCGGGCGTGTGTCGACTGCAATGCGCAGCGCTGCGGGTGAAGGGTTGTGCGACGCCTGCTGCGGCCTGCAGGCGAACGCCAGTGCCTGCCCGGTTTCGGCCGCTACCTGCAAGCGCCGCAGGGCGCGGTCATCGGCACGTTCCGGCCAGCACAGCACCGCCGCGCAACTGCCCGAGCGCAGGCACTGTTCGGCAGCCCACAGGGCATCGGCAGGCTCGGCATCCACCTGTACCAGCCAGCGCAGGTCCACCCCCGCTGCCTGCCAGGCCGGTGCAAAAGGGATGAAGGGTGGAGCCACCAGCACCACTCTGCTGGCTTCTGCACTCAGCCGGGCCAGGGTTGGCCACAGCAACTGCAATTCGCCACAGCCGGGGTTGGCCAGCAACAGCTCGCTCAGTGCTGCCGCCGGCCAGCCACCTTCCGGCAAACGTTCGTCGAGGGCAGGATGGCCGGTGGGCTGCAGCCCGAGTGGCCGCGCCTGGGCCTGCCGGCCGCGCCATACCCGGCGCTGCTCCAGCAGCCTGTCGAGGTCGACCACGGCGCCCATCAGTCACGCCTCAGCAAGCCGCAGAACACGCCTTCGATGAAAAAGTCCTGTTCGGGCTGCACATCGATCGGCGCATACGCAGGGTTGCGTGGCAACAGCCGGTAAGTGCCACCTTGGCGTTGCAGGCGTTTGATGGTCACTTCGCCGTCCAGGCGCGCAACCACGATTTGCCCGTCGCGGGCGTCGGCCTGTTGCAGGATGCCGACCAGGTCACCGTCAAAGATGCCGTCGTCGATCATCGAGTCGCCCCGCACCTTCAGCAGGTAGTCGGGGGTACGGCGGAACAGGCTGGGGTCGAGCAGCAACTGCTCGTGGATGTCCAGGTCCGGGCCGATGGGGGCACCCGCCGCCACCTGGCCCAGCACGGGTATTTCGAGGATTTCCGGCCGGCGCAGCGGTTCGGCCAGGCGTATGCCCCGGGCCTGGTTTGGCGTGACATCGATGTAACCGGCCTGGCACAGGGCGGTGATGTGCTTGCGCGCAACGCTGCGCGAGGCAAAACCGAAGCGCGTGGCGATATCGGCCAGGCTCGGCGGCTGACCATGCTCGGCAATGCGCTCACGGATGAATTCGAAAATGGCGCGGCGTTTGGGGGTAAGAGTGTCCATGGAGCACATTTGTACTCTTTTCGGAGCACGCTGAACAGCCCCCTTCGTCGTCAGCTTTGGTTATGATCCCCTGGCTTGTGTTTTTTCATCTGGATATCCCATGCTGACCGCCCTGCTGTTCGACCTTGACGGTACCCTCACCGACACTGACACCCTGCACCTGCAGGCCTTTCGCCAACTTCTGCGCGAACACGACGGCCGCGAGCTGAGCCAGGCGCAGTTCGACGCCCAGGTCAGCGGCCGCGCCAACGGCGAGCTGTTCGCCGAGCTGTTCAGCGGCGCCAGCGTCGAACAGTGCCAGGCGTTGGCCGACCGCAAGGAAGCGCTGTTTCGCGCGATGTCGCCGTCGCTTGAGCCAATGCCAGGCCTGTTGCGCCTGCTGGAGCATGCCCAGGCCCATGACATCGGCATGTGCGTGGTGACCAACGCACCGCGGCTGAACGCCGAGCACATGCTGAACGCCATGGGCCTGGGCCAGCACTTTGAACATGTGCTGGTGGCCGAAGAACTGGCACGGCCCAAACCGGACCCGCTGCCCTACCTCACCGGCCTGCAGCGGCTGGGTGCCGAGGCCGGGCAAGCGCTGGCCTTCGAGGACTCATTGCCGGGGACGGCCGCAGCCAGTGGCGCGGGGATCTTTACCGTGGGCGTGGCCACGACGCAGACCCCGGAGCGGTTGCTGGCGGCGGGCGCCAGGCTGGTTGTCGACGATTTCAATGATGCGGCGTTGTGGGCGTTGATCGAGCGTATGGCTTCAGACAGGGGCTGTGTTCCCGAAGGCTAGGGAGTGGGAGCCGAACCTGCTGGCGCTGCAGCCGGGGTGCCGGATGTACAACCTGGAACGCTAAGCCGTGACGCCGCATTTCGCCCTTGCAGCCATACCGCCAAAGCCGCCAACCCTGCGGGTAGCAACAACGAAGCGAATACCTGGGCAAAGCTCCAGCCCAGTGCCAGCATCTGTGCCCCGGCAAAGGCACTGAGAATCGCACCCAGGCGCCCGATGCCGCTCATCCAGCTGGCGCCGGTCGCCCGTGCTTCAGTCGGGTAAAAAGCCGCCGCCAGTGCATTCATGCCAACACTTGCCCCATTAAGGCCAAAGCCCACAGCGCTCGCAACCGCACACAACCAGGCGAAGTCCGCAGCGACCTGACCAATTGCAAAAATCACCGCACCACTGAACAGGAAGGTCAGTACCAGCACGCGCTGCGCCGGGTAGCGATCCATGGCCCAACCCACCGAAATCGCGCCCAACGGGCCGCCAATCTGGAAACAGGCGGTGACGATGGCCGCTTCGGCCACCGAAAACCCGCCCCCCTCCTTTACCAGCGTCGGCAACCAGCCGCTGAACAGATAGACCAGGAACAGCGCCAGCACGTACCCGCCCCAGAGCATGCAGGTACCAAAGCGATACCGCGCAGAGAGGATGGTGCCGATTGCACCGCCTGCAGCCTGGGCTTTACCGGGCAAGACAAAGGTCGTGTCGGCGTTGACATGCTCAGGTGCCAGGCGACGGACAATGGCCAGAATGCGCTTGCGGTCCGCCCCTTTGCTGACCAGGAACGTCACCGATTCCGGCAGGCGCCAATACAGCAACGGCAGGACCATCAGCGGCAACACCCCACCCAATGCCAAGACACTGCGCCAGCCCAGGTTCGGAATCATCCAGGCGCTGACGAAACCACCTGCCGCAGCGCCCAGGGAGAAGCCGCAGAATGCCAGGGTAATGAGCAGCGAGCGGCTGCGTGCCGGGGCATACTCGCTGACCAGGGTGCTGGCATTGGGCATGGCTGCGCCCAGGCCCAGGCCGGTCAGAAAGCGCAACGCGACCAGGGCTTCCAGGTTGGGTGAAAAGGCCGAGGCCAGTGTCCAGAGGCCAAACAGCAGCACGCTGCACAGCAACACCGCCTTGCGCCCGTAACGGTCCGCCAAGGGGCCGGCAATCAAGGCGCCGAGTGCCAGGCCGATCAACGCGGCGCTCAATACCGGGCCCAGACTTTGCGCATCCAGGCCCCAGTCGCTTTTCAATTGCGGGGCAATGAAGCCGATGATGGCGACGTCCAGGCCGTCCAGGGCGATGATGAGAAAGCCAAGGAACACCACCCATTTCTGGTAGCGGCCGATGGGTTGCTGGTCGATCAGTTGGCGCACGTCGAGCGTGTTGTTCATAGGTATCACCTGTTGTTGTTTTTATGACGGTGTTTGTCGCAGCCCTAGTGGAAAAGGCTGGGTAAGCGCACAGGCCTTATGATGCGTGTTTCCTGAGCCACCACCAGGTCGCGGGTGGCATGCAGGTACGCGGCAAAGTCCGGGTCGGCATCCCGCGCTGCGCTGCGCTTCTCGAAGTCATCGAGGCTGTCATAGCCCCACAAGTGCACCACCTGGTTCAACGGCCCGATGCTGCTGGTGTAAAACGCCAGGGGTGCACCGAGGTGGCGCAGCAGGATCGGCATCGCCAGCTGGTCGAACGCCTCGAGAAAGGCCGCCATGCCGCGTGGGCGAATGGTGTAGATGCGGTGGTCGACCACAGGCTTGTCCATCACGCCACCTCCCGTGCGTTGCCCGCCGCCAGCCCCTGCTCGACACCCGCCAGATGGCGCCCGGTGATGTAGGCAAAGGTCATGATCGGCCCCAGGGTGATGCCCGCCCCGGGGTAGTTGCCGCCCATGATGCTGGCGCGGTCGTTACCCACCGCATACAGGCCGTCGATGACTTGCCCGTCGGCCGCCAACACTTCACCGGTCACACGGGTGCGCAGCCCGTCGAAAGTGCCCAGATCGCCCATGATCACTTTCACGGCAAAGTACGGTCCCTCGCCAACCGGCGCTACGCACGGGTTGGGTTGTTGCTGCGGGTCGGCCAGGTAGCGATTGAAGCTGGTGCTGCCGCGGCCGAACTGACGGTCTTCGCCGTGGACAGCGCCAAGGTTGTACTCGCGCACAGTCTGCTCCAGCCCTTGCGCATCGATACCGGCCTTGCCGGCCAACTCCGCCAGGGTCTGGCCCTTGAGCAGGTAGCCGTTGCGCAGCAATGGCCCCAGCGGCATCGGCGCAGGCTTGGCAAAGCCCAGCCCGTATTTGGCCAGGGTGCGGCGGTCGCATACCAGCCACATGGCGGTTTCTGCCTGCTCGGAACACGCCTCGATCAGCGCTGCGCCTACGTCGTGGTAGGCATTCGACTCATTGGTGAATCGCTGCCCCGAACGCAGCACGCCGATCACACCCGGCTTGTAGCGGTCGAGCAAGTGCGGAAAGGCAATATGCCGCCCACCACCCACCGGCACCTTCGACACCGGCATCCAGGCTGCAGGTGCCTGCAGGCAGATATCGACCTTTGCTCCCAGCGCCTCGGCCATGCGCGCGCCATCGCCGGTGTTGCCCGCTGGCACCGGTGAAAAATGCTCGCCGCCACGCCGTACATGCGGGTAGGCCTGGCGCAGCCGTTGCAGGTCATGGGAGAAACCGCCACAGGCCAGCACCACCCCACGCCGGGCCTCGATGCGCTGCTCGCTGCCGGCCTGCTCGGTCACCGCCCCCACTACCCGCGCCCCTTCGCGCAGCAACTGCCGCGCCGGGGTGCCTGTGAGAATCGGAATGCCCAGGTCCAGTGCCGAGCGTACCAGCCGTGCCGCCAGGGCATTGCCACTGGTGACCTGGGTGCCGCGTCGGTACAAGGCCAGCTCCTTCAAATGGGTCAGCAGGCGTTTGGCCACGTAGGCGAACGAGGTCAATGAACGGGTGACATTGAAGAAGTGCTTGAGGTCGGCATTCGACGAGTTGAACATCATGCCGATGAAGGTGATGGTCTTCAGCGGCGGGCGCAGCCGCGCCATGTCGGGCCCCAGACCACGGATGTCGTAAGGTGCGGCCAGTATCGAGCGGCCCACATCGACGCCGCCTTCCACCTGCGGGTGATAATCGGGGTACAGCGTGGGCACGAATTTGACTGCCGTCTCGCGCTCGAAAAACTCAACCATCTGCGGCGCGTAGCGCAAGAATGCCTCCACCCCGGCCGCATCGAAGCAGGCACCGGTTTCGTTGCGCAGGTAGGTCATGGCCGCTGCTTGGCTGTCATTGCCCCCGTGCCGGGTGCCCGGCACCCACAGCACACCGCCGGAAAACGCCGTGGTGCCGCCGAAGCACGCCTCCTTTTCGATGACGATCACATCCAGGCCAAGCTTTTTCGCCGTGATGGCTGTCGCCAGGCCGCCAGCACCCGCACCGATGACCAGTACATCGCAGCTACGCGTACTCATTGGCCTGCCCCCTCGAAGCCAGGGCGCGGGATCAATGCCATGGGCATGCTTTCCAGTCCGCCATCCACGGTCAGCTCGGCGCCGTTGATATAGTCGGCGCGGCGGCTGGCCAGAAACAGCACGGCTTCGGCGATGTCTTGCGGCTCACCGATGCGCTGGTTGGCGGTCATGGCGCTACGCCGGCGCTCCACCTGTGGGTCGGCATAGAACGCCGCCGACAATGGCGTGCGGATCAAACCCGGGCATACGGCGTTGCTGCGCACACCGCGCGGCCCCCATTCCACGGCGATCTGCCGCGACAACATGCTGACGCCTGCCTTCGCCGCGCTGTAAGCGCCACTGTTGGGTTGCGGGTAATGGGCTGCAATCGAGGCCACATGCACGATACGGCCCTGGCCGCAGTCCAGCATGGAACGGCCAAAGGCCTGGGCACACAAAAGGTAGCCACTGAGGTTGACCGCCAGCACCTGGTTCCATTGTTCCAGGCTTAGCGTGTCCAGCGCACCGGGGCGCAGCACGCTGGCATTGTTGACCAGTACATCGCAGCGCCCATGCAGCGCCTGTACCTGGGCCGCAGCCTGCTCCACGCTGGCCGGATCGGCAATGTCGCAGGCCAGGGCACTGACTTCGCCTGCACTGTGTTCCCCCAGGGTGGCCGCCAGTTCGCGGCATTTGTCCAGGTCGCGGTCAAGCAGCACCACGTGGGCCTGCTGCTCCACCAAGGCTGCGGCCAATGCTGCGCCAATGCCGCCGGCCGCGCCGGTCACCACGCATACGGCCGACTCCAGGCCTAGCCACTGAGAAAGGATCTTGTTGTTGTGCATGCTGCTCTCCAGAGCGTTGCTTGTTCTGGGCAACAGGCTATGGCCGGCAGGCCCACCGGCAGAATGGACAAAACCTGCAACCAGCCCCACATTCCCGTCAATTTGCCCACTGCGCCCTGAAGCCTGCGGGCAGCTATGGCACAGTAGCGGGTACTGAACAGAACAATTACAACACCATGAACAAGATCCCCAATTACGCCCTGTACGGTGAAACCGCGCAGCCGGTGTGGCACGAAGCCTTGCATGTGGAGCAGATATCCCAGCGCTCTGGCGCGCACAACTGGGAGATTGCCGCACACCGTCACGAAGGCTTGCTGCAGCTGTTGTACCTGCAAAGCGGTGGCGGCGAGGTGCTGTTCGACAGTGACCGGTTTCAGGTTCATGCACCCTGCGTGGTGTACGTCCCGGCGCAGGTGGTGCATGGATTTCATTGGGCCAGCCAGGTAGAAGGCCAGGTAATCACGGCTGCGCAGCACCCGCTGGATAGCATCGCCCAGGTGCTGGCACCCAACGTGCGGGTGCAACTGCGCAAACCACAGGTGATTGCCCTGCCCCACTGGGCCGCCGATGAAGACCCGTTGTTGCCCCTGTTTCGGGCCCTGCGCGAGGAATACCACAACCGCGCCCGCGAGCATGTGGCCAGCAGCATGGCGCTATTGCTGGCACTGATGATCCATGTCCTGCGCCATGAGCCGTACATGCCCGCAGGTGAGCAGCGCCCAGTATCAAGACGCAGCCAGCAACTGACGGCTTTTCGCGAGCTGGTAGACATGCACTACCGCGCGCACTGGCCACTGGCGGAATACGCCGCCGAATTGGGCATGACCCTGGTGACGTTGGGGCGGTTGTGCCAGGAACACCTGGGCATGACGCCGATGAATGTGATCAATGCCCGACTGGTGCTGGAGGCCAAGCGCATGCTCGGGCATTCGAGCCTGAGCGTGAAAGAGATCGCCCATGAGCTGGGGTTTGCCGATGTGGGGTATTTCAGCCGGTTCTTTCGCAAGCAGGCGGGGGTGAGCCCTAGCGGATTTCGGGAGGGCCAGTAACGCCCGCAGGTTCTGTGGGCGGTACTGGCAATGCACGCGTCTGTGGCTTACCCGCGAAGAAACCCGTGCAGGAAACATCAAACAGCCAAGGCCCGCTGCACTTCCCCCACCGTGGTCGCCAAACTGCTCAGGTGCAGGCTCGACACCCGCTCCACCGGCGCCTGATCCAGCGGCCATTGCAAGGCAATGCTGCCGACCAGGCGCCCTTCGGCATGTACCGGCAAGGCAATGGCGCGGATCAGGAACGGCAGGCGCACCGGGTATTCCCAGTAGCCTTCGGTGCGCTGACCAAAGCCCTTGTGCGCTTGTTCTTCGATATCGCGCAACAACCCGTCGTCACCCAGCCGCTCATGGGCCGCCAGGCGCTGCACTTCGTCCACCGCCAGCTCCCCGAGGCACGCCCGCCCCATCGCCGAATGAAACAGGCTGGCATGCTGCCCAACGATCTGACTGGTGAGCGGATAGCGCTTGCGCAGCACCTGGGGAATGGCGCTTTCCATCACCTCCAGCCGCTGGCCGTCGAAACACGACAGGTCAGCGACCAGCCCGGTGCGCTCACTCAGCTCCAGCAGCATGGGCGCTGCGCTTTCCACCAGGCGCCGCTTGAAACGCAACTGGCGGTCACCGAACAGGCGTCGCGCGCACAGCCGGTAGCGCCGGTCGGCAAGGCCGCGGTACACCCAGCCTTGCGCCTGCAAGGTGGCGATCATGCGCGACACCGTGGCCTTGGGCAGCGCCGTCAGGTAGTGCAGTTCTTCCAGGCCCAACGCCTGGTGTTCGCCCAGCAGGTCGACAATGGCCAGCGCCCGCTCCACCGAACGCACGCCGCCGCTGTCTGCCGTGATGCCCATGGGTATGACCTCCTTGTAGCGGGATGGTCAGGATAGCCAGCAAGATCCGCGCCTGCCCGTGCTTTCATGGCGCAAGCAGGCGTTGTGGCGGGCAGCGCACCACCCAGCGGGTGAGCTGTTCATGGGCATACGCCAGCTGCAGCACGGCATGGTCGGCCTGCGCCGGGCCTATGATTTGCAGGCCCATGGGCAACCCGGCGGCATTGAACCCCACCGGCACGCTGATGCTCGGCAAGCCGGCCAAGGTCGGCCCGATCACCACTTCCATCCAGCGGTGGTAGGTGTCCATTGCCCGCCTCCCGACCACCGCCGGCCATGGCTGGCGTGCATCGAAAGGGAACACCTGGGCCGAGGGCAACAGCAGGAAGTCGTAACGCTCGAACAGCTTGCCCATGGCGCGGTACCAGTCACTGCGGTCCAACGAAGCCTGGTACAGCGCCGCCGCACTCAGCTGCAAGCCACCTTCCACCTCCCACTGTGCTTCGGGCTTGAGCAATGCGCGCTTGCCGGGGTCGGCATAGGCTGCGCCGAGGTTGCCATGCACCAGGAAGTGGCGGTGGGTCAGCCAGCATTGCCACAAGCGCGCCAGGTCGAATGCCGGCTGGCAGGCCTCGACCTGGCAGCCCAGCTCGGCAAAGTCGGGCAGCGCCGACTCGCACAGGCTCATTACCCCGTCATCCATCGGCAGATAGCCGTTGTAGTCGCCCAGCCAGCCCACCCGTACTCCGCGAAAATCGCGCGGCAAGCCAACGGCAAAATCGCGCCAGCCTTCGCTCAGCGACAGCGGCGCCCGGGCATCAACACCCGCCTGTATCGACAGCAGCCGCGCCACGTCGACTACACTGCGGCCCATCGGCCCTTCTGTGGCCAACTGCTGCACGAACAGCTCGGGCGCCGGCCCATGCGGCACGCGGCCCTGCGATGGGCGCAGGCCGAACAGGTTATTGAACGCCGCCGGGTTGCGCAGCGAGCCCATCATGTCGCTGCCGTCGGCCACCGGCAGCAAGCGCATGGCCAGCGCCGCTGCAGCCCCACCGCTGCTGCCACCCGCCACCCGCGACGGGTCGTAGGCGTTGGTGGTGGTGCCAAACAAGGGGTTGTAGCTTTGCGAGCCCAGGCCAAACTCGGGCACATTGCTCTTGCCCATGATCAATGCCCCACTCGCCCGCACCCGCGCCACGCTGATCGCATCCTGCTCGGGTACCTGCTCGGCAAACAGCGGCGAGCCGAGCGTGGTACGCAGCCCGGCCGTGGCGGCGAGGTCCTTGATTGCCTGCGGCATGCCATGCATCCAGCCGCGCGAGTGGCCACGGGCCAGTTCGCGGTCACGCGTCTCGGCCTCGGCCAGCAGCACTTCGGCCGGGCGCAGCGAGACCAGTGCATTGACCTGCCGATTGAAGCGCTCGACATGCCCCAGGTAAGCCTGCATCACCTCCCGGCATGACAACTGGCGGGCATGGATGGCCTGGGACAGTGCCTCGGCATCGAGGGCAACAATGGGGTCGATGGCTAGCGGCTTCACGGTTTTACTCCAAGGTTGAAGGCGGCAGGCTTGACTGCCCGCGGTGCTTCTTTCAGGCAATAGGTGCCCAGCAATGTCAGCAGGCAGGCAAACAGCACGTAGAACGCCGGCGCCACTGGGGTGCCGAGCACCTGGGTGAGCCAGGTCACGATCAACGGGGCAAAGCCACCGAACACCATCACCGCCACGTTGTAGGCCACCGACACGCCGGTGGAACGCACCTGGACCGGGAATTGTTCGGCCAGGGCAGTAGGTGCCGGGCCGAAGAAGCCACCGATGGCCGTGCACAACAGCAGTTGCATGACCAACAGGCGCTCCAGGGAAGGCGCAGCGGCCACCCACACATACAGTGGGTAAACCATCACGAAGAACGCCAGGGTGAAGGCCATCAGCACCGGGCGCCGCCCCAGCCGGTCAGACAGCGCCCCGGATAACGGAATCACGAGGGTCATCAGCCCCACGGCGAGCATCTGCACCAGCAGCACCTGGTCCAGCGGCAGGCCTAGGCTTTTGTGGGCGAAGGTCGGCATGTTCACCAGCACCACGTAGAACGATACCGTCGCGCCGCAGGCCAACCCCATCGACACCAGCAGGCTGCGCCGGTGTTCACGCAGCACCTGCCACAGGCCGGGCGACTGGCCCTTGGCATGGCGACGCGCCTCGACAAACGCCTCAGGCTCCTCCATATGCTTGCGAATCCACAGCCCGACCGGCCCGATCAGCAGGCCCAGCACGAACGGGATGCGCCAGCCCCAGCTGTCCAGCGCCTCAGGCGAGCACAGGTGGGTAACCAACGCCACCATTGCCGCCCCGGAAAACACCGCCAGGCACTGCCCTACCAATTGCCACGAACCATACAGGCCCTTGCGGTGGGCAGGCGCGCTTTCCACCAGAAATGCCGTGGCGCTGGCATATTCACCACCGGTGGCAAAGCCCTGCAGCATGCGCGCCACCACGATCAGCAGCGGCGCAGCCATGCCGATGGCCAGGTAGTCGGGCGCGAAGGCGATCATGGCGATGGACACGGTCATCAGGCGGATGATCATCTGCATGGCCGCCTTGCGGCCCTTGCGGTCGGAATACATGCCCAGCAGCACGCCGCCCACCGGGCGCATGAAAAACCCGACGCCGAAGGTGGCAAGGGCCATCAGCAGCGAGGCGTACGCGTCGTCGGACGGGAAGAACTGCCGGGCGATGATGCTGGCCAGAAAGCCATACACGATAAAGTCATACCATTCCAGAGCGTTGCCAATAACGGCGGCCACCACTTGCCGGGTACGCGACACGCCGGTGCTCGAAGTCTGCATAGGGAACACTCCACACAATGATTGGGTGATCGCCCAGGCGCAGTCGCGCCCGGGTTCCAGCGGCAGTGGTCAAAAAGGGACAATCAGGCAGGTGCCAACCAGCGCTCTGCCAGCGCGCCCCAATAGGCGGCGCCGGTCAGCAGGATGTCGTCGTTGAAGTCGTAGGCCGGGTTGTGCACCATCGGCCGCGATACACCATTGCCGATGAACAGGTAGGCCCCCGGGCAGCGCTGCAGCATCCAGGCGAAGTCTTCGCTGCCCATCAGCTTGCGGGTGTTGCCATCCACAGCCTGGGCGCCCAGCAACTCGACCCCTACTTGGGTGGCAAAGGCGTTTTCAGCGGCATGGTTGACCAGCACCGGGTAGGCCGGGCGGTGCTCGATGCTGGCGCGGCAGCCAAAGCTCTCGGCCTGACTGACGATGATTGCCCGCACCCGCTCAAGGGCCTGCGCCCGCACCTCGGCGTTCAGTGCGCGCAGGCTAAGGCGCAACAGCGCCTGTTGCGGAATCACGTTGGCCGCTTCGCCGGCCTGCAACGCGCCGACGGTGACCACTGCCGCCTCCTGCGCATCGATATTGCGCGCCACCACGGTTTGCAGCGCCATCACCACACTGGCGGCCGCCACCAGCGGGTCGACGGTCAGGTGCGGCATCGAGCCATGGCCACCCACCCCGTCCAGGGTCACCGTCAGCAGGTCTTGCGAAGCCATCATCGGCCCTTCACGAAACCCCAGGTGCCCGGCCGGCAGCCCTGGCATGTTGTGCATGCCGAATAGCGCATCACATGGGAATCGCTCCAACAGGCCGTCGGCCAGCATCGCCTCGGCACCGCCCTGGCCCTCCTCGGCCGGCTGGAAGATCAGTGTCAGCGTGCCGTCGAACTGCCGGGTTGCCGCCAGGTAGCGCGCGGCGCCAAGCAGCATGGTAGTGTGCCCGTCATGACCACAGGCGTGCATGCAGCCTGGGTGCTGGCTGCTGTATGCCGCACCCGTTGCTTCGTGGATGGGCAGCACGTCCATGTCGGCGCGCAGGCCCAGCCGGCGGGGGCTGCTGCCATTGCGCAGCACGCCGACCACGCCGGTCTTGCCGATACCGGTGTGCACTTCATAGCCCCATGCCTCCAGCAGTCGGGCGACCAATGCCGAGGTGCGGCTTTCTTCAAAGCCCAGTTCCGGGTGAGCGTGGATATCGTGACGGATCGCGTGCAGGTCGCTGGCCACGTCGGCGAGCCAGGCCTGGATATGCTGATGTCGGGACATGTGGAGTCTCCTCGCGCGGGTGGTTTCCCGTTCTTGTTGTTCGCCTTCAGGTCACGACAGGTGAGACAGGTCGTGCTTGGCTCACAGATAAGCGCGAGTGACGCGGGATCACAAACGAATGTGGTTCCGCCCAGCGGAACCAGTCGGGGGGAAAAGCGGAATGGGCGTGGAGTTGGAGTCGTAGGTAAAGCTGTACGTGGTGTTGTTTTCGTTGACCAGCGCGGTCAGGCGAATGACCTTGTCGTACTCGTAGCGAACCCGCTGGCCCTTGGCATCCTGGCGGCTGCTCGGCAGGCCGCGGGCCGTGCGCATCAGGCGGGTGGTCTGGCCCTTGCCGTCGGTGTGGCTGAGCACCTGACCGTAGACGTTGTAGGTGAAGCTTTCCGTGGTGCCGTCCGGGTGGCTGATACGCAGCACTTCGCCGTCGGGCTTGCGCTCCAGCGTGGTGGTCTGGTTCAGCGCGTCTGTTACCGCGACCAGGTGCTGGCGTTCGTCATAGCGGTAGTACGTACTCTTGCCTGAGCAGTCCTGGTAGCGCTCGACTTGGGCCAGGGTGTTCCACCACAGGTACTTGGACTTGTAGGTCGCATCGATGATGGTGTGCGGCAGGCCGTCATCGCTGTTCAGGTACTCGGTCATCTGGCCGAGGGCATCGAATTCGGCGAGCAGGTTGCCCTTGTCGTCGTAGCGCGCTCGCCAGGTGCTGCCATCCGGGTAGCTGACCTGGGTCACCAGTGTGGTCAGGTGGTGATACTCGTACTGGGTCATTCCGACCCCTTTCGACCACTTAATATTCGAGGCTTCGGCACAATCAGGATCAAAATCCAAAGCAAAGGAAGAATCCTCAGCCTTCTTGACAACCTCATCTTTATAGCGCTTCAAATCTTCTACCAGCATAGTTCTACCTTATCGTTTTAAATGAAATACCATCAAACAGCGACTGCTTAACCTCGGAAAGTGCGCTGAGAGATTCCTCTCGACCATTGGCTACGGAAAGCTTATCAAAGACATATTGCTTATAGGCTTTGCCGTGCACACCCGCACCTTTGTGAGGGGTGGCAGTTGTACCTAGAACCCTTGCAGACTCGGTATTGGGCAGCCAAATCCCATTGCGCTTATCATTTATGTCCAATTCATCCATCTTTTTCCGGAGTGCAATCATCCTCGCATCTTTCGAGTTGGACATCACAATATGATGCGCATCATACTTACCTTCCCCCTGTGGACTTATCCCTAGTTCTTTTCGAAGAAGCTTGGCATCTGAGTTGCACGACAGACCTAGTTCATCGATCCACCCTATAGGGATTCTCCGAACAAGTTACCCACCAGCCGCAAATGGACGGCTTGGAGATGCCGAAAACCCCGATTTTCAGCCGCTAGTTATTGGAAAACCAAGGCATAGCCTTGGTTTTCTGCCCTCACGGGCGCACCTCTCCCGCAGCAGGCAATAATTGCCGGCGCACCATCCACAGATTCGACAGCGCGAACAGTGTGGTCAATTGCGCCGTATTCTTGGCCAGGCCACGGAAGCGGGTCTTCACATAACCGAACTGACGCTTGATCACCCGAAACGGATGTTCGACCTTCGCACGTACCTGGGCTTTGGCCTTCTCGATCTTGCGCCTGGCCTTGTACAGCGCACTGCGTTTGCTCAAATGCTTGTAGGTGCTGCGTCGCGCAGCGATCTGCCAGATCACTTGCCGACCGTCGTGCTCAGGCCGTTTCTCTACGCCGGTGTAACCGGCGTCAGCACAGACAACGTTCTCGCCACCGTGCAACAGATGGGCAACTTCCGTCACGTCAGCCACGTTGGCGGCTGTGCCATGGACATGATGTACCAGGCCCGATTCTGCGTCGGCTCCGATATGCGCTTTCATGCCGAAGAAGTACTGGTTGCCTTTCTTCGTCTGGTGCATTTCAGGATCGCGTTTGCCTTCCTTATTCTTGGTCGAACTGGGTGCGTGGATGATAGTGGCGTCGACAATGGTGCCCTGGCGCAACGACAG
This sequence comes from Pseudomonas sp. CIP-10, assembly GCF_020911845.1. NCBI lineage: Bacteria > Pseudomonadati > Pseudomonadota > Gammaproteobacteria > Pseudomonadales > Pseudomonadaceae > Pseudomonas > Pseudomonas sp. CIP-10. The sequence goes on from NZ_CP087160.1 coordinate 3,182,057, forward strand.
GCCCTTGTCTCGCAGATAATTGTTTATGGTTTCCAAAATGCCCGCTGCCAACTGATGCTTCTCCAGCAGTTGCCGGAAGTTCATGATCGTCGTGTCTTCGGGGATCGGAGCGCTGAGCGTCAGACGAGCAAACTGGCACATCGAAGTAATCTCGTACAGCGCCTCTTCCATGGCTGGATCACTCAACGAGAACCAGTTCTGCAACAGGTGAATGCGCAGCATGGTTTCCAGTGGATACGGCTCGCGGCCACCGCCAGCATTAGGGTAATGCGGCTCGATCAACGCCACCAACCCGCTCCACGGCACCACCTGTTCCATCTCGGCCAGGAAACGCTCGCGACGGGTTTGCTTGCGCTTACCGGCGTACTCGAAATCGGAAAAGCTCATCTGGCTCATGGGATGGTGGGCTTGTAGAGGGCAGTTGGACGGAGGGCTATTTCAGCACAGGTCAGATGGCCTGTGCTGACTTGATCGGAGAATCCTTAGTAAACCTTGCAATCTAGAATTCTAAAAAAGCGTCATTTTCAAAATAGTATTTAAAAGCCTCAAAGTAATCCTCAACAGTGGCCGAGGGAAGCTGCTGGTCCGTATAATTAATTACATCCTGTATCATTGGAGTATCTAGTGTTTCGATCCATCCTTCATTAGCCACCTGCGGCGGGAGATAATCAGTCGAATCTGGAGGAAAGTCACGACTATCTAATGAGAACGCACCCTTTGTATCCAGGGTCCAATTGCTATTTGGTAAATAGAACCAAGAGTCCGGCATTTTATCCAGATTTTCTAGAACTTCCCGTATGCTATAAACTCTCATAACCACCTCAGCACGATGTGTTTTGTAATGCCTTAAATCCACCCTTTTGATTAGTCGTAGGCAAAGCTGTACGTGGCGTTGTTCTCGTTGACCAGCGCGGTCAGGCGAATGGCCTTGTCGTACTCGTAGCGAACCCGCTGGCCCATGGCATCTTGGCGGCTGCTCGGCAGGCCACGGGCGGTGCGCATCAGGCGGGTGGTCTGGCCCTTGCCGTCGGTGTGGCTGAGCACCTGACCGTAGACGTTGTAGGTAAAGCTTTCCGTGGTGCCCTCCGGGTGGCTGATGCGCAGCACTTCGCCGTCGGGCTTGCGCTCCAGCGTGGTGGTCTGGTTCAGCGCGTCTGTTACCGCGACCAGGTGCTGGCGCTCGTCATAGCGGTAGTACGTGCTCTTGCCCGAGCAGTCCTGGTAGCGCTCGACCTAGGCCAGGGTGTTCCACCACAGGTACTTGGACTTGTAGGTCGCATCGATGATGGTGTGCGGCAGGCCGTCATCGCTGTTCAGGTACTCGGTCATCTGGCCGAGGGCATCGAATTCGGCGAGCAGGTTGCCCTTGTCGTCGTAGCGCGCTCGCCAGGTGCTGCCATCCGGGTAGCTGGCCTGGGTCACCAGCGTGGTCAGGTGGTGATAAGCGTTTCCACCGCTTCGTTGTTCACCACGCGCTTGATGTCGGTTAGGCGACCCAGCGGGTTGTCGTACTGCAGGTGCACGCGGGGGCCGCCGGTGGCGCTGATGTCGATCAATGTTCCGTCGGGTGTGCGAGTGAAGTGCAGGAAGTGGTCGCCCTCGGTGCACACCAAGTACACCTGCTTGTACGGGTTGTAGATGCGCTAGCCGATATATGCCGTAAAAATACTGGCTCCGCTAACACTTTGGCAGAGCCAGTCCAATACTTAACTGTTAAAGATCACACCACCAAACTCTCACAACAAAACTTATGCAGAAAGTAAATCTCGAAAGACCCGAAGACAAGATATCTAATCCTTAAACTGCACTCCGCGAACCGAGCCATTTTCAAAAATAGACTTGACGCGAGCAGCCACCACAATGACGGAGCTTTCCTCTTCAGCCCTAACGACGTCACTAGAAAGTATTGCCTCATCATCCAAAACTATCTTGCTGAACCATCTAGGGCCATCTGGCATATAGCTAAGCAACGGTTCGCTAACGGACTCCTTCAAGTTAAAAGCTGGTGATTTATCAATCACGCTGAACACTTTGTAACCAGCATAGGAAACCCCACCTATCAGTAGATCCGCATCCACAAACTGAACACCAGAAATGTTTTCTGCCCTCATTAATTCGTAGAGCCGTGGCGAAATCAAATTGGGCCCGTCACTGTAAAAAAAATCATAGCTCAAGAGCTTGGAGGCACTGACCCTTTTTGATCCCTCGAAGCAGACTTTTATATCCTTGCTTACAGCCACACCCTCTTTAAAAACCCCAGATTCTTCACCTGACAACATCTTTACCTTCAGCCAGTAACTCTCAGGGTAATCATCTGAAATAGAAAGTATATGATTCCTAACCACAAGCTGGTTCTCTAGCAGAGTTTTTATTCAGCGCCGACTCATCTGCGCGCAATCCCTTTCTCTCATCAACCATGACTCCGTGAGTTAGCCTTTTGATAGTCCGCTTTGGTTCAACCTTTTTACGTAATCGTGAATAACATCCAGTTTTTCTCTATGGTCGAAGTATTATTACGCGGAAGAGCTTCGATATACCGTTCACACCCGGTGACTCTCCTCACATTTCGGCAGGAAATCAATATTGTATAAATTATGAACAGTTACCTCGCCCACTTGCTTGCAGCATTCTTAGATAGCTGCCGCGGGAATAACATGATTTTTTTGAAAGCCATATATCCCAAGCATCGTATTATAGCCCCCTGAGAAAACGCCGTCTAAAGATTGACGAGCGAAGACTTCGCTTACACTCGCTGTGCTAAAAAAGCAACGCTGGCACTGCCGCCTGTTAGGCAGCACCAACGCGCTGCATATTTTCAAAGGTCTGGCGTGACACGCAACAATCAAAGACATCTAGCCCCTCGCAAAGCTCTTAGAGCCTTCAAATATCGTTCAATTCAGCCCATGCATCATACGAATAATTATCATCAACTTTTTCAAACGAAACACCCTTCAAGCCAGTTGCCGCCGACTTGAACCTCTCACTACAAAACAGCTCTAAGGTTTCTTGACATCTAAAAATATCCGACTGCAGCTCTGGGGAAACCACAAACCTACTTATAGCATCAATATTCACCGCCCCCGTATAAATATGACTTTCAATTTCGAGACCGGTCTCCAGGTCCTTGGATGTTTCGAATACCGACTCAATCTTATCCAGAGCCGCTAAACTTTCACCAGGAAGAAAAATGAAAAACTCCCCTTTCCTAGACTGCTCCTTATAGGTTATCTCCAAAGGAATAGCCTTATACTTCCCCCCAACCTCATCGCAAACCTCTAAAAATTTTTTCGAAACATAAGTATCACCGATACTGTAGTAATCAAACTCCAGATCCGACAACTCCATTTCAAGCCCGGACAGCTTTAAAACATATTTTTTGTTATATTTAGCCCCAGCGGACTTGGCTCAAACGGATCCCATTCAAACTCACTACAATTAAAAAAACCTGACAACACGATTGGGCAGCCACTGCCCTGCGGGTCATAGCGTAAAACGTAATAATTGGAACCACTCACAAAAGCCTCCCAGTGATCGCATCCACAACAAACGTATTATTCTCCAGACTTTCTCTCGCGAAACTCTGGATTTTACCTATACCTAACACCAGTTGCGTATCAGAAACCTTACCAGCCCTAAAGGCGTCATTCAAAGCAGAAATCTTAGACTCAATGACCTTAGTATATTTAGCATGACTTGACCAATGCCCTGGCAGATCAATGTTTTGCGTTAGCTTCTTACTACCCGGCAAAAATATACCATTGGATGCACCATCATCATTAAAGCCCATTGACCGAAGCCTGTTAAACATTTTTTCGTAACGAGGCTTTTTCATTATTTCTTCGAGGATTAAATGATGATTAGCCATTCCATCCCCCTTTCTGGCCCCCATGTTATTACCCAGTTTCGTAGAGCACCACCCCAGCGGATCGATTTCTTGGATAGGGTTTTCAGCGTACGAATATATATTCAAGCCCCCTGCCAAGCCTATGGGGTCCTGAGTCAAAAATCGGCCAACCTTAGGATCATAGAATCTGAAAGTGTTGTAATGCAGTCCGGTTTCGACATCAAAGTATTGGCCTTGGAAGCGTAGATTCTGCTCAACCTTATTAACAGGCAGTTGCTCTACAGCCCCCCAACAACGGTACGTCGCCTGCCAAATGATCTGCCCGTCACTGTCCGTCAGCTCCAGCGGCGTACCAATCTGATCGGTATGGAAGTAATAGACCTTCTGCCCTTCTCCTTCAACCTGATCAACCCGCGCCAACGGCGCATAGCTACCCGGCTCGTACAGGTACAAGATGCTCTTCGCAGGCGATTCCTCCCGCAGCATCCTCAGCCCCTGCCAGAGGAAGCGCTTCTGCTCGACCTCGCCATTGATTTCAGCCTGCTTGGCTATTCGCCTCCCCAAGCTGTCGTAACGATACTCGCCTTGGCTTTCCAGCTTGCCATTGACCAACGTCTCCGCCCGCACCAGCCGGTTCTCGCAGTCATAGCTGAAGTACTGCAGCTTGCTGTGCCCCGAGCGCTTCTCGATCAGGTTGCCCCACGGGTCGTAGCGATACTCCTGATCCCGCCACTGTTTGATGCGGTTGTCCTTGACCTTGTCGAACTGCCGCGCATTGAAGTCCAGGCGGTTGGCTGCCGGGTCGTAGCGGAATTCCTCGCTGCCGATCAAGGAGCCAGTATCACGACTGCGCAACTGGCCGTTGGCTTCGTATTCGTACTTGATCTCACCGCGTAGCTTGTCGAGGGTACGCACCAGTTCACCGGCCGGGTCGTACTGGTAACGGCGGTGGATCGGGTTGTAGGCGTGCTCGACCAGCAACGAGGTATTGATGCCGGTGTTGTGCACCTGCGAGAGCTTGTCGGCCGGCAAGGTCGAGGCAAACTGCCAGGCCTTGCGCCCCATGGCGTCATAACCGAAGCAACTGGTGAGCTTGCCCTGGGTCCGGTACACCTCACGATGCAGGTCATTGCGCTCCATGTCGCTGATCACCTGGCCGTCCAGGTTCGCTGGTGCAGGTGTCCGCTGCCGTATTACAAGTAGTTGGACTTTCGATCATCCGTCGGGGCGTACTGGTGACGGCGATGGATCGAATTGTAAGCGTAGTCTACCAGCAGCGACGTTAACGCCGAGGCGGTTGGAGATCTTATCGCTGTTCAATTCAAGCGAACAACCGGGATGACTCCGGTTGCTTAGTATAATTCATTCGAAATACCATTAGGAAAATCCTGAATAATCTCTTTTGGCACAGAGCGTAGAACGGGCGCTCTCAATAGACTTCATTAAATGTTTTGCTGGCCCCACTTAAAGGCAGCAGGACCAGAAGAACACACTTGCTGTTAAAGATTAAACTTGGATTTCGGTCTAAATATTGAAATGCTCTTTCACGTCTTTGTCGCCCATAGGGGAATAGGATGGATAATCACACTTACTTCCTGCCAAAGAGCTCTCATTATCAAAAATATCAACAAGCTTGACATTATCGGCTACACCGTACACATACCTCACCGACTCTTGTTTTGACGGCCTATAATCTAAATCGTGAGCAACAATTCTCCAGTCACCCTCAGCTTTACGATCAAAAAGCGAATAAGAATCTAATATGACAGGGTCACCTAAGCGCTTGAAAGAAAGTGAATCAACCGCTGGGACATTAAGAACCTTGTCAAAAATCTCCACTACATGGCCAAGGCTATTTTGGGTTATAATGCGACCAACCCCATATTTTTTGGAGTCTAAAGCAAAGCAAAATATATCCCCGCTTTTTATTTTTTTATAACTTGTTTTGATCTTTTTGTCCCACTCATAAACCTCAAGTGACGTCATCCGCAACCTCCTTTCAATGCAGCAGTTTTCTTGGCGAAATTACTTTCGAAATTAGCTTGGCGAGCTGGAGCTCTCGTAGTATTTGCATGATCATATGAGTTGATCTTGTTTCCGCGATTTTTATGTGAGATCTCTTCGCCTACTATGCCAGTTTTTGTCTCATAGTGTTCAATATAGGCCTGTTCAAAACCTCGTGCTTCCCCATAGGTAATATTTTTGTCAAGAGGCTCCATCCTCGCCCCAGGGCTTAGTTTGTTACTGCCAGCATGCTCTGCTCTACGTCGTGATAGATCATCAGTGATTCCCACATAATAGGGTTTATCACTCCCCTTATCAAACAAGCCATAAACATTATACCCCGGCGCTTGTTCGTGGACCCAGCCAAGAGGGTCGATCCAAGTGACCGGATTAGGTGTGTACCTATAAAGATTATCACTACCATCCAACCCAATTGGATCTTGCGAGATAAATCTCCCTACTCCCGGATCATAATAACGAAAAGTATTGTAATGGAGATTAATCTCTTTATCGAAATATTGCCCTTGCAGCCGCAAATTTTGCTCAGTGATATCCACCACAAGTTCATCGATTTCGGCCCATGAGCGATACGTCGCCTGCCAAACGATCTGCCCGTCACTGTCCGTCAGTTCCAGCGGCGTACCAATCTGGTCAGTATGGAAGTAATAGACCTTCTGTCCTTCCCCTTCAACCTGATCAACCCGCGCCAACGGCGCATAGCTACCCGGCTCGTACAGGTACAGGATGTTCTGCCCAGGCGTTTCCTCCCGCAGCATCCTCAGCCCCTGCCAGAGGAAGCGCTTCTGCTCGACCTCGCCATTGATTTCAGCCTGCTTGGCTATTCGCCTCCCCAAGCTGTCGTAACGATACTCGCCTTGGCTTTCCAGCTTGCCATTGACCAACGTCTCCGCCCGCACCAGCCGGTTCTCGCAGTCATAGCTGAAGTGCTGCAGCTTGCTGTGCCCCGAGCGCTTCTCGATCAGGTTGCCCCACGGGTCGTAGCGGTACTCCTGATCCCGCCACTGTTTGATCCGGTTGTCCTTGACCTTGTCGAACTGCCGCGCATTGAAGTCCAGGCGGTTGGCTGCCGGGTCGTAGCGGAATTCCTCGCTGCCGATCAACGAGCCGGTATCACGACTGCGCAACTGGCCGTTGGCTTCGTATTCGTACTTGATCTCGCCGCGTAGCTTGTCGAGGGTACGCACCAGTTCACCGGCTGGGTCGTACTGGTAACGGCGGTGGATCGGGTTGTAGGCGTGCTCGACCAGCAACGAGGTATTGATGCCGGTGTTATGCACTTGCGAGAGCTTGTCGGCCGGCAAGGTCGAGGCAAACTGCCAGGCCTTGCGCCCCATGGCGTCATAACCGAAGCAGCTGGTGAGCTTGCCCTGCGTGCGGTACACCTCGCGGTGCAGGTCGTCACGCTCCATGTCGCTGATCACCAACCCGTCCAGGTTCAGCTGGTGCAGGTGGCCGCTGCCGTAGTACAGGTGATTGACCTTGCGCCCATCCGGGAGGATCAGCGTGGTCAGGTTGCTGAGTGGGTTGTACTCGTAGCCGAGCGTGCCGTCAGGGGTGATTTCTTTGGTCAGCCGACCGAGCAGATCGTAGGCGTACTCAAGCTTTTCTTCCGTGATCCCAAGCTGCTTGCCGATCCCGCTCGGTTGCCGCTCGATGCTCAGCAACCGGTCACCGTCGTCGTATGCGAATGTCTGGCTCGCATCACGGTTGATCTTGGCGACCAAACGGCCAATGGCATCACGCTCGAACAGCGTATGGCGCTCGGGCCGCTCGGCATTTTCGCCATAGCCAATCTCATCCAGTCGTGTGAGATGGCCACCGACGTCGTAGCTGAAACGCCGGGTCAGGTTATCCACCCGCACTTCTTCGCTCAGCCGGTCCGAAGCGTCGTAGGCAAAGCTGTACGTGGCGTTGTTCTCGTTGACCAGCGCGGTCAGGCGAATGGCCTTGTCGTACTCATAGCGAACCCGCTGGCCCTTGGCATCCTGGCGGCTGCTCGGCAGGCCGCGGGCGGTGCGCATCAGGCGGGTGGTCTGGCCCTTGCCGTCGGTGTGGCTGAGTACCTGGCCGTAGACGTTGTAGGTGAAGGTTTCGGTGGTGCCGTCCGGGTGGCTGATGCGCTGCACTTCGCCGTCGGGCTTGCGTTCCAGCGTGGTGGTCTGGTTCAGCGCATCGGTCACCGCGACCAGGTGCTGGCCAACCCGTTCCTCCACGCTCCGATTTTTAACGAAAAAACGCGCAAAGCCTCAAGAATCAGTTAATTAGGGAATTCTCCAGCGCAATAAATATCAAATAACTTTTTCACCCACTCAACATCACACACCTTAGATATCGACTCAGCCACCAGCCCTATATCATCCGAAATATATCCTGCAACATCCGAGCTATTAACCAACCCGTATACTTTCTTAAACACATACTCTCGCATATCACTTACACCCTCTTCATCGCTTTCAGATGAGTACTCGATTTTTTTTAATTCCTCAAATGCAGCGATCCATGCGGAGTCGAAGACATCGTCATCACGCCTGTCTAATGCTTCATCCCAATCATTCACACTAGACACAACAGCCTCAAAAAAACCATCCCGCTGAATTATACACTTCAAATCATCCAAAGATTCTATTTTCATCTTAGCCCACCCTCTTTAAGCCAATTTTCTATTAAATCGACCGCTGCGCGCGGCGTCACATTTTCACCAAGAACATGGGCTCCATTCGGCGAAACGACATCAACTTTGATATGATCCAAATCTTTATAAGCCTCACGATATGCCGCAAAAAGTTGATCATCTGTACCTGGGAAATCGCCTTGCCGAGGCCCGACCGGTCCTCTTTCTGCCTCATGTAGAAGCCAATGTTCATGCTCTGGGTTTTCACCTTTAGGGAATAGTGTTGGCCGCGTTTTATCAGATCTAGAAACGGCGAAAGGTCTACCTTTCGACTTTCGCACCGATGGCACATGATGTCCAGATTTGCTCACCCCCATACCTTTCTTCTCGCACCAACCCCAAGGATCAACTCCTGTGAAGGGGCTGGAAACATAACGATAGAGATTGAATCCTCCATCCAAACCTATCGGATCTTGTGTAACAAAGCGCCCAAGCTCACAATCGTAGTAGCGAAACGTATTGTAATGCAGCCCTGTTTCTTGATCAAAGTATTGGCCTTGGAAGCGCAGATTCTGCTCAACCTTACTAACGGGCAGTTGCTCTACCGCCCCCCACGAGCGATACGTTGCCTGCCAAACAATCTCACCCTCGCTATCCGTCAGCTCAAGCGGCGTCCCAATCTGATCGGTATGGAAGTAATAGACCTTCTGCCCTTCTCCTTCAACCTGATCAACCCGCGCCAACGGCGCATAGCTACCCGGCTCGTACAGGTACAAGATGCTCTTCGCAGGCGATTCCTCCCGCAGCATCCTCAGCCCCTGCCAGAGGAAGCGCTTCTGCTCGACCTTGCCATTGATTTCAGCCTGCTTGGCTATTCGCCTCCCCAAGCTGTCGTAACGATACTCGCCTTGGCTTTCCAGCTTGCCATTGACCAACGTCTCCGCCCGCACCAGCCGGTTCTCGCAGTCATAGCTGAAGTGCTGCAGCTTGCTGTGCCCCGAGCGCTTCTCGATCAGGTTGCCCCACGGGTCGTAGCGGTACTCCTGATCCCGCCACTGTTTGATCCGGTTGTCCTTGACCTTGTCGAACTGCCGCGCATTGAAGTCCAGGCGGTTGGCTGCCGGGTCGTAGCGGAACTCCTCGCTGCCGATCAACGAGCCGGTATCGCGACTGCGCAACTGGCCGTTGGCTTCGTATTCGTACTTGATCTCGCCGCGTAACTTGTCGAGGGTACGCACCAGTTCACCGGCCGGGTCGTACTGGTAACGGCGGTGGATCGGGTTGTAGGCGTGCTCGACCAGCAACGAGGTATTGATGCCGGTGTTGTGCACCTGCGAAAGCTTGTCGGCCGGCAAGGTCGAGGCAAACTGCCAGGCCTTGCGCCCCATGGCGTCATAACCGAAGCAGCTGGTGAGCTTGCCCTGGGTCCGGTACACCTCGCGGTGCAGGTCGTCACGCTCCATGTCGCTGATCACCAACCCGTCCAGGTTCAGCTGGTGCAGGTGGCCGCTGCCGTAGTACAGGTGATTGACCTTGCGCCCATCCGGGAGGGTCAGCGTGGTCAGGTTGCTGAGTGGGTTGTACTCGTAGCCGAGCGTGCCGTCAGGGGTGATTTCTTTGGTCAGCCGACCGAGCAGATCGTAGGCGTACTCAAGCTTTTCTTCCGTGATCCCAAGCTGCTTGCCGATCCCGCTCGGTTGCCGCTCGATGCTCAGCAACCGGTCACCGTCGTCGTATGCGAATGTCTGGCTCGCATCACGGTTGATCTTGGCGACCAAACGGCCAATGGCATCACGCTCGAACAGCGTATGGCGCTCGGGCCGCTCGGCATTTTCGCCATAGCCAATCTCATCCAGTCGTGTGAGATGACCACCGACGTTGTAGCTGAAACGCCGGGTCAGGTTATCCACCCGCACTTCTTCGCTCAGCCGGTCCGAAGTGTCGTAGGCAAAGCTGTACGTGGCGTTGTTCTCGTTGACCAGCGCGGTCAGGCGAATGGCCTTGTCGTACTCGTAGCGAACCCGCTGGCCCTTGGCATCCTGGCGGCTGCTCGGTAGGCCGCGGGCCGTGCGCATCAGGCGGGTGGTCTGGCCCTTGCCGTCGGTGTGGCTGAGCACCTGACCGTAGACGTTGTAGGTGAAGCTTTCCGTGGTGCCGTCCGGGTGGCTGATACGCAGCACTTCGCCGTCGGGCTTGCGCTCCAGCGTGGTGGTCTGGTTTAGCGCATCGGTCACCGCCACCAGGTGCTGGCGTTCGTCATAGCGGTAGTACGTACTCTTGCCCGAGCAGTCCTGGTAGCGCTCGACCTGGGCCAGGGTGTTCCACCACAGGTACTTGGACTTGTAGGTCGCATCGATGATGGTGTGCGGCAGGCCGTCATCGCTGTTCAGGTACTCGGTCATCTGGCCGAGGGCATCGAATTCGGCGAGCAGGTTGCCCTTGTCGTCGTAGCGCGCTCGCCAGGTGCTGCCATCCGGGTAGCTGACCTGGTTCACCAGCGTGGTCAGGTGATGATATTCGTAGGTGGTCTTGCGGCCCAGCGGGTCGGTCTCTTCGAGCAAGCGGGAGAATTCGTCGTACTTGAATTGCAGGCGGTTACCGTCCGGCAAGGTCAGGCCAACCATATTGCCGTGTTCGTCCAGCTCGATGGCGTAACGCTCCCCGCCATAATCGCGGCTGGCGACCACGCGGTGGTCGGCGTTGTACTGCACTTCCAGCTCGCGGCCGAGCACGTCGGTGGCCCAGCTGGTGCGGCTATCGAGGTCGTAGCGGAAGTGGTAGTGCTCGCCGTCGCTGGTCCAGTGTTCGACCACACGTGGCTTGTCGCCCAGGGTTTGCCAACGGTAGTGGCAGCCCAGCCCCAGCGCGTTGCTGTGGGTCACCATCAGGCCGTCTGCGTAGCTGAAGCTGCGCACGGTGTCGCCGTTGCGGTTGATCACCGCGCTCAGCTGGCCGTGTTCGTCGTAGCGGTACTGGGTAAGCGTTTCCACCGCTTCGTTGTTCACCACGCGCTTGATGTCGGTCAGGCGACCCAGCGGGTTGTCGTAGTGCAGGTGCACGCGGGTGCCGCCGGTGGCGCTGATGTCGGTCAGTGTGCCGTCGGGCGTGCGGGTGAAGTGCAGGAAGTGGGCAAGGACGTTCTCGATACGCTGCAGCGGCACTTCGGTGTTGGTGTCTGGCACTTCTCTAGATTGTCGAGGGTTTGCAGGAGGTAATGAGCCACCTTGGATACAGGCCCGCACAATCACCTTACACGCTTAGCGAACGTGACTTTTGACAATGACACAAATAATTATATTAGCTAAGGCAGCTTCATTCCAGCCGCTCGACAGTATCGGCTAACGGAAAAATAGTTGAAGCTGGCACCCCAACTATTTTCAATAGCTTTTTCAATATCTTTTTTTCAACAATGCCACATAAAAACAAAAACCGAAGCCAGACTAAAAATGCCTCGAAAAATCAATCGTAAATACCATCTTGCTGAGATTTTTCGATAAATATATCCTGCAAGTCACCCTGAATATCTTCACCATCTAATTTTACAACAAAATCGCCCTCGAGGTCATCCGGAAAATGGACACCATCCAACGTCCCAAGCACTACAGAAGCGCTGTCTGCGATAACAACCTTAAAAAAGTTAATGATATCATACCTTTGAGTATCATCTAGCGATGCTAGAGCATTACGCGCACGAGCATATGAGTCCTTATCTCCGTTGACGGGTTTAGTAAGAGAATTTTTATATTGAGGGAAATTTTTCTCAAACAATTCGGAATAAATAGCATCAACAAATTTATTATCACCCATAAATTTCTCCCTTTACTTCCGCATTTCTGGATACATAGATTTATTCAGAGCGATTAGCTGCTGTAGCTTTTCATTTGGCACTTCTGGATAAACACGCCTAAGTTCTCTAATGTCGCGCGCAACCACATCACGAGCACTAGTAAAAGGGAGTCCTGTCCTGGGATTTATACTACTTCTAGACACAATTCCCACACCTTCTTTAGAAACTGTATGTCCTACTCGGGGTACCAGCATAGCAGGCCCTGTAGCAGGATCGTAGCCCTCGACAAGGTCTTTCATCAAATTTTTCTGCCCAACATGATGTGAGTCCAGGCCTAGATTCTTCCCTTTAACTGCATTTTTGTTTGCCTGATGGGTACTAACATCCCACTTATCACACGCTAGCCCTAATGAGTCTATCCAGGACTGAGTGTTTTTCGCATACTGATAAAGATTATCACCACCAAACAAACCAACAGGATCTTGTGTTACAAATCTCCCCAATGCCGGATCATAATAACGAAAAGTGTTGTAATGCAGCGCAGTCTCGCGGTCGAAGTATTGTCCCTGGAATCTTAGATTTTGCTCTACCCCATTGACCGTTAGCTGCTCTATCTCCCCCCAAGAACGATACGTCGCCTGCCAAACGATCTTGCCGTCACTGTCCGTCAGCTCCAACGGCGTGCCAATCTGGTCAGTATGGAAGTAATAGACCTTCTGCCCTTCCCCTTCAACCTGATCAACCCGCGCCAACGGCGCATAGCTACCCGGCTCGTACAGGTACAAGATGCTCTTCGCAGGCGATTCCTCCCGCAGCATCCTCAGCCCCTGCCAGAGGAAGCGCTTCTGCTCGACCTTGCCATTGATTTCAGCCTGCTTGGCTATTCGCCTCCCCAAGCTGTCGTAACGATACTCGCCTCGGCTTTCCAGTTTGCCATTGACCAACGTCTCCGCCCGCACCAGCCGGTTCTCGCAGTCATAGCTAAAATGCTGCAGCTTGCTGTGCCCCGAGCGCTTCTCGATCAGGTTGCCCCACGGGTCGTAGCGGTACTCCTGATCCCGCCACTGTTTGATGCGGTTGTCCTTGACCTTGTCGAACTGCCGCGCATTGAAGTCCAGGCGGTTGGCTGCCGGGTCGTAGCGGAACTCCTCGCTGCCGATCAACGAGCCGGTATCGCGACTGCGCAACTGGCCGTTGGCTTCGTATTCGTACTTGATCTCGCCGCGTAACTTGTCGAGGGTACGCACCAGTTCACCGGCCGGGTCGTACTGGTAACGGCGGTGGATCGGGTTGTAGGCGTGCTCGACCAGCAACGAGGTATTGATGCCGGTGTTGTGCACCTGCGAAAGCTTGTCGGCCGGCAAGGTCGAGGCAAACTGCCAGGCCTTGCGCCCCATGGCGTCATAACCGAAGCAACTGGTGAGCTTGCCCTGGGTCCGGTACACCTCGCGGTGCAGGTCATCGCGCTCCATGTCGCTGATCACCTGACCATCCAGGTTCAGCTGGTGCAGGTGGCCACTGCCGTAATACAGGTGATTGACCTTACGCCCATCCGGCAGGGTCAGCGTGGTCAGGTTGCTGAGCGGGTCGTACTCGTAGCCAAGCGTGCCGTCAGGGGTGATTTCTTTGGTCAGACGGCCGAGCAGATCGTAGGTGTATTCCAGCTTTTCTTCCGTGATCCCAAGCTGCTTGCCGATCCCGGTCGGTTGCCGCTCGATGCTCAGCAGCCGGTCGCCGTCGTCGTAGACGAAGTCTTGCCGCGCATCGCTATTGAGCTTGGCAATCAAACGGCCAATGGCATCACGCTCGAACAGCGTATGGCGCTCCGGCCGTTCGGCATTCTCGCCATAGCCAATCTCATCCAGTCGTGTGAGATGGCCACCGACGTCGTAGCTGAAACGCCGGGTCAGGTTATCCACCCGCACTTCTTCGCTCAGCCGGTCCGAAGTGTCGTAGGCAAAGCTGTACGTGGCGTTGTTCTCGTTGACCAGCGCGGTCAGGCGAATGGCCTTGTCGTACTCGTAGCGAACCCGCTGGCCCTTGGCATCCTGGCGGCTGCTCGGTAGGCCGCGGGCCGTGCGCATCAGGCGGGTGGTCTGGCCCTTGCCGTCGGTGTGGCTGAGCACCTGACCGTAGACGTTGTAGGTGAAGCTTTCCGTGGTGCCGTCCGGGTGGCTGATACGCAGCACTTCGCCGTCGGGCTTGCGCGCCAGCGTGGTGGTCTGGTTCAGCGCGTCTGTTACCGCGACCAGGTGCTGGCGTTCGTCATAGCGGTAGTACGTGCTCTTGCCCGAGCAGTCCTGGTAGCGCTCGACCTGAGCCAGGGTGTTCCACCACAGGTACTTGGACTTGTAGGTCGCATCGATGATGGTGTGCGGCAGGCCGTCATCGCTGTTCAGGTACTCGGTCATCTGGCCGAGGGCATCGAATTCGGCGAGCAGGTTGCCCTTGTCGTCGTAACGCGCTCGCCAGGTGCTCCCATCCGGGTAGCTGACCTGGGTCACCAGCGTGGTCAGGTGGTGATATTCGTAGGTGGTCTTGCGGCCCAGCGGGTCGGTCTCTTCGAGCAAGCGGGAGAATTCGTCGTACTTGAATTGCAGGCGGTTACCGTCCGGCAAGGTCAGGCCAACCATATTGCCGTGTTCGTCCAGCTCGATGGCGTAACGCTCCCCGCCATAATCGCGGCTGGCGACCACGCGGTGGTCGGCGTTGTACTGCACTTCCAGCTCGCGGCCAAGTACGTCGGTGGCCCAGCTGGTGCGGCTATCGAGGTCGTAGCGGAAGTGGTAGTGCTCGCCGTCGCTGGTCCAGTGCTCGACCACACGTGGCTTGTCGCCCAGGGTTTGCCAACGGTAGTGGCAGCCCAGCCCCAGCGCGTTGCTGTGGGTCACCATCAGGCCGTCGGCGTAGCTGAAGCTGCGCACGGTGTCGCCGTTGCGGTTGATCACCGCGCTCAGCTGGCCGTGTTCGTCGTAGCGGTACTGGGTAAGCGTTTCCACCGCTTCGTTGTTCACCACGCGCTTGATGTCGGTCAGGCGACCCAGCGGGTTGTCGTAGTGCAGGTGCACGCGGGTGCCGCCGGTGGCGCTGATGTCGGTCAGTGTGCCGTCGGGCGTGCGGGTGAAGTGCAGGAAGTGGCCGAGGACGTTCTCGATACGCTGCAGCGGCACTTCGGTGTTGGTGTCTGGCACTTCGCCGAAGTAGAAGAACAGGTTATCGAGGGTCTGCAGGATGTAGTGGCCGCCCTCGGTGCACACCAGGTACACCTGCTCGTGCGGGTTGTAGATGCGCTGCCCCGGTTGCAGGGTCACGAACGGGACTTCGCGGCCCTGGTTGTCGGTGAGGTAGATGAATGCCCCCTGGCGGCGCAGGCTCTGCTCCCAGGGCAGCACCCAGCCGCGGCCGAGTACGCTGTCGACCGTCAGGTCGCTGGCGTAGAAGCGCGACCACTCGATCGGCATCAGGCCCGGCAGGCTGAAGTCGATTTCATCGGGGATCAGCTTGCGGCCCGTCGTGAGGTCGACGGGGTTGCCGACCAGGCCGCCGATAGCCTTGCGGGCCACGGGTTCGACCACGTAACGGCTGGCCACCTCACCGGCGACGAAGCCGGCCGTGAACTTCAGCGCGCAAGGCATGACGGCTTTCATGCCGGCCTGGGTACCCGCCTTGATCAGCTGGGCGATACCGCCTGCGGCACCGGCGATGGCCATCAGCACATCCACGGTGGTGCGCAGCCACTCCGGGACTTCATCGTCCACGGGCAGGTAACGGTAGGTGCCGCCGCCGATGATGACGTTGTCCGAACCACCGGAAATGGTGGCGCCGCAGGTCAGCTTGTCGCCCTTGCGCGCGGCGGCGACGCTGTTGATGAAGACGTTGGTCGAGCCTTCGGCAATCTGCACCGGCCCTGGGTGCTTGTCGCAGGCACCGATGCTTTTTTCGACGCGGGCGGCCTTGCGGCTGTTGATGAACACGTTGGGTGAGGCAGTGGTTATCGTCCCTGAGGGGGACGAGAACATACTGCCTATCGCCTCTCCGGCGGCGGTCAGCAAGCTGCCCCCGATGCCGGCTGCGAGGCCGGCCAGCAAGGCCACGCCGAACCCGCAGGTGAACGTGGCGATGGCCACCGTGGCCACCAGCGCAATCCCCAGGGCGGCCCCGATCAGGAAGCCTCCCAGCGCGCTGGTGTGCGATATCTCGTCGCCGAACCTGGCCGCTTCGAACATGAGGGGTTACTCCTGTTCGCCGGACTCGGCGCTGGTTTCGGACGGGGCACGCGGGGTGAAGCTGGCCAACAGGTTGTCCCAGTCCTGATTCTGCTGGGCACTGAAGTCGGCCTGTGCAGTGGTGGAGAAGATCAGGGCACGCCCGGGGCTGATGATGAAGGCCGCCTGGCGCTGGTACAGCGGGCGGCCCTGGTTCATGTAATAGGCGTCGATCTGGATACCGGCAATGGGTGCGGTAACCGAGAGCGTGACGGCCTTGTTGCCCATGCGGGTGTAGCCGCGCAGCTTGGAGGTGAGCAGCTTGACCTGGCGATCGACATAGGCCTGCAGCGCTTCGTCCGGCAGCAAGGTGTCACGCGAGATGGTGATGCTCAAGGGTGCTGGAACACTGGCACCCAAGACGAACATGTTGACCGTGCGGTCCTCGAAACCTGCCGGCAGCGCAATGCCGCCTTCCTGTAATTCGTAATCCATGCGATGAAAATTCCTGATAGCGAAAAAATCGGGGTCAGCCCTGCGCGAAGCCATCGAGCATGCGGTCGAACTCGGCCAGCCACTGGCTCAGGCCGGGCTTGCTGGGGTCGATCACGCTGGAGATATCCAGCCATTGCAGCGAATCGCTGCCGGCGATGGGCACCAGTGCGCCGACCAGGCGACCGTGCCGAGGCTCGTGGCCGGCATTGAAGTGAAAGTCCACGACCTTGGCCGGGTTCCCAGCCAGGAGGCAATCACGTTGGCGAATCACGCGCAGTTGCGGGTTCAATTCGCGCAAAGCCTCGACTGCGCGCTGGAACAGTTGCTCCAGCGGCTGCCTGGCGGGTACATCACGGCGGCGGATGCTGAGGCTGACCGGCTCGCCTTCATGCTCGAGGGTGGTCTGGATGTCGCGAAAACGAAAGCCGAGCGGAAACTGCAAGGAGAACCCTGCGAAGGTGAAAGCGCTGGCGACATCCTGCAACACGGCTGGCAGCGGTTCCGGCTCGGGCACAGGCTCGGGCACATGAGCAGCTTCCGCCAGACTGGCCAGCCGCGCAGACTCCTCTTGCGCTTCGCGCCTGGCAGAGATGCGGTCGTAGATCGAGGGCTTGTACATGAACCTTGCCTCAGTCGTTGATCCGCACTGCGGCGCCAGTGATCTGGGTGGTGTCGGTACTGGTGGTCACGATGACCTTGCCTTTGATCTCGATGCCTTCCGGGGTCAGCGTGATGCTGCTGTCGCCCACCTGCAGGATGATGTGCTGCTTTGCGGCCACCTGGATGAACTGGTTGTCGACCTGCAGGGTGTAGGAACCTTCGGTCACCTGCACCACGGTGTCTTTCTTGACCGTTTCGGTGTGCGTACCACCAACAGTAATCGAGCGGTTATTCCCCACATCATGGGTCTCATCCAGCTCGATCTCGGTATCCATGTTGCGCTCGGCATGCATGATGATCTGCTCGGCGCCGGCCTTGTCCTCGAAGCGGAAGAAGTTGGCGGTACCGCCGTCGCCCTTCATCGACCGCGTCAGGAAACCACTTTGGGTCTTGTTCGCCGGCAGCGACCATGGCGGGGTGTTGGTGCTGTTGTACAGGCTGCCCATGATCAGCGGCCGGTCCGGGTTGCCATCAAGGAACACCACCACCACTTCGTCGCCTACGCGTGGGATCTGAATGCTGCCGAAGCCGCCGCTGGCGCCGGATTGGGCGACACGTACCCAGCAGGAGCTGTGATCGTTGAACTGCCCCTGGCGATCCCAGTGAAACTGAAGCTTTACCCGGCCCAGTTCGTCGGTGAAGATTTCCTCGCCTGGGGGGCCGACAACGATGGCGGTCTGCGGGCCGTTGATCAAAGGCTTGCGGGTGTTTAACTGCGGGCGGTATGCGATTTTTTTACGCACGCACACGAATCGGTTGACGTAACCGGCCTGGTCGCCAGTCATGTAGTTGTTGCTGCCGCGATGCTCCACGCTCAGCAACAAAAACTTACGGTTCTCGGCGTCACCGGTGTCGTGCAGATAATGCTGGATCAACTCAAAAGTGTAACCCGGCTTCATGGCCCGGCAATTGCTCTCGCCGTAGAAGGTCTTGCCCATCAACTCGAGCGCTTCGATACGGTTGCGTACGATGGCTTCGCCATCTTCGTAGCTGCCATGGGTGTACTGGCCCGGGAAATCATAAATCTCGAACCTGTCCACATCGCCCTGTTGATTCAAGCTTTGCATGGTCACAGGTAGGAAGTTGCGCGGTTGGCGATAGTCGAACGTGCGAACGGCAATTTGACCGGATTGCAGCTGCCGCGTTGACTGCCACTGAGTAATGGAATCAGCGGTTTCGGTAACCGACGCGGAGTGGTAGCGAATCTGCGGCTGTTCGGGCAGCGGCAACAAGGTGCTGGAGTCATCGGTGATGACCATCAGGTGGGAGTCGGCCGTGTGCTCGAAGTAGTAGAAAAGCCCTTCGCTCTCAAGCAAGCGCTGCACAAAGTTGAAATCGCTCTCGCGGTACTGGGTAATGTAGCTGTGCGATTTGAGCGACTTGCTTACACGAAATTCGTACTTGGCCAGCGTGCCAAATCCGGCGAACACTTCACTGACAACAGCCTGGACCGATTTTTCTTGAAAAATGCGTGTATCGAAGCGGCAAGTCAGCATCCACAGCCACGGCCCTAGCACGGCTGCATAACGCACATAGCCGCCGTCGCTGCCTTGGGTGCTAAACCGCTGAACATAGCCGTTAATGTAGCGGAAAGAGCCGTTGGATAACTCGATTTCTATCGTGGCCTGGCTGCCAATCAGTGACTTGAGCTTTACATCGCTCTGTTGGCTGAGCAAGGCCAGATCGAATTCATAGAGTTTGGAAAGCTCTTCAGTGCCGGAAAAGTGCTCCAGCAAAAACTCATCGTTGGCTGTTTGTGTCAGGATATTCAGCTTGAACAATCGCCTGTTTTGCGGCGCGAGCATGGAAAGAACGTCAGTTAGCATAATTTACTCCCTGTAACGGTGAACATCAGCGCGCCCGTACGGCGAAAAGCCTGCCCAACCACGAGGCAGCACGCATGCTCTGAATAGTTTCAATATCCATGAATGTGTATTGACGGTTTTCCTTCGCTTCGCGCACTTTCAGCTCTCTGAGTGCACTGATCTTGTCACGATTGTAAAACACCATGAACACGGACATTAGCGCAAAGAAGTAGATCAACCCGGTGGCCGGCACGTCATGGCTTTTCATCAGCGGATAGATCACGCTGCTCAAGCCCGCCGCCAAACCCGCCTGCCACCACTGAACTTTCTGGGGCGGCTCGATGGATTCCACGCGCTGCCCTTTAAAGTGGAGAATATCACTTTTACTGCGCCAGTAATAAGCCATTGCATAGGTCAACAACACCAGCACGACGGGTGCGAGCCCTAACATCAAAGAAGTCGCCGCTCCCAACTTCATTTTTTTGTAGGTAACACCCAGTGTCAGCAGCGATGCGAACATTGGTGCAACTGACATATTGAAGAACATGCGCAAATTCGCGAAACTTACAAAGTGCTCACTGCGGTAAGCACAATTGATGCACCACAGCGTCATAACGATAATGATCAGGATCGCCGGCACCGCCATGAATGGCGGCGCCACTCCGGTCATCATCAGGGCCAATATCACGACCAGCAGCCACACCGACCAGATTTTTTTAAAAAAACGTTCTGTGGTAAACATTTAATCCTTCCCCGTCAAGAAATTACCCAGGGTAGTGCCCAGCCCCGAAAAATCATCACTCATGACAAACTGAACTGCCAAACCCGCACCCAAAGACAAGGCAATCACGACTATAGCCGGCCCTGTTAGCCCGCCGACCAATACACCGACACCAAAGGCCAATGCATTGGTCGGCTGGGTGTAAGCTGACTTCTGGAAGAACTCCGAGACGCTTTTTGCCTCCGTCGCATCTAGGTAAGCCTGGGGGCCGAACGCCAATGCGCCGCCTAATTTGGCACCCGTCAGTACTTTGCCTACGCCACGGCTGCTGTACCCGGCCGAGTCAATATGGGCAGTTGCACGCATCGCCTTGGCGGTATTGAAAGCAGCCACATGCAGGTTACTGCCCCGACCGGGCAGCCTGTACAAACTTGCCTGGCTATTGGCGGGTATTTCGAAGTAGAGGTTTCCGCCCATGCGCACCAGTTTCAGGCGCCCTTTCATGGCCCTGGCGGCAGATACACTGCCGGGTTTGCCACGTGACGCTGCCCACTTCTTCAGCTTGCCGCGCGTGGCATCCGTCATGTTCAGCAGGTTTTCAACTTTGGTGGCTTTGGATGCGGCATGGCCTAGCGCAGCAACGTTGGCAAGCGTGCCGGGTAAATTTGCAGTTGAAAATAATAGTGCCCCTACGACTGGAATCTTCTCGGCCTTCTCCTTGATGGCCAGCAGTTCATCCGCGGCAAAACGCCCCGATTTTTCCATTTTTGCAATCAGGCTATAAAGTAACTGCGCGTATTCTTCGGCTTCGTCAGCACTCAACTGCGTTTCGGACGACTGTAGTTCAGCAACAAGAAACTCGGCGGCACTCATGTCATCAGCCGAATAAAGGCCGCCTACATCCATCTTGGCGTAGGTTCTGGCTGCTACAACACTTGGCCATGGCAGGTCACCCTGCCCGAGAAGGCCGTCTTGCCCGCCGAGGCCCATGGGGTCGGCTGCGGTACAGGGATAGATTCTGTTCACGATTCTGTTCACGCCTTGTCAAAAATCCTGCTTGCGCGACCTGCGCAGTATCGGCCCACGTCTCAGGCGCTGCGACCTATGCAGGCAAGCAAAGTTCCCAACAACACCTGAATATGCCAACCAGATCACAAATGGATTTGCCGGCCGAGTGTAGAGGGCGCAGGAAACACTGGAATGCGCAACTCTGTCAACTATGAATATCGCTCATCCTTCGCATTAGCCGTTATGAATGAGATGGCATTGCGCCATCTTTTGCCCATACACCAGCATTACCAAGAACGTTCACAGGACACTGTGGTCAATGTTCTACATAGCGCCTACGCTTGGGATACTTGTGACGCTGGGCTTGTGGGCGAAGGGGTACACACCCTGCCAGAAGCTGTTGACTTCAGGATCTGCCTGGCAGGTGTGCTGGATCAATGATGAGCGGTATTGTTTCAAGTCTGATTCCTATACCCGTGACGGCTGGCCTTGCAAGCGCATGAGTGATAAAAATGCCTGCATCCAGGTTGACGGGCGCCAGTAATTCTAATACCCACACCCACGTCGCTACTTGTAGGAAGTCATGACAAATACAGAAATCATCAAACAATTGGAAGCGCTCAAATGAGCCATTTCACTCCAATCTCCATCAAATTCAGGCTGCTCGCCGCCCCCACCCCGCTGACTTGCGTAAGCCATCCGGGCTTCAGCCTCACCCCTGACAGCTACACAGAAAACAACTGAGTTAATAAATCCGCGAGCCTTGAAACATTCCTCGAATCAGGCCATCAATAGCTGTCGTAAGTCAGCTCTTCCATCTCGTGTCACCTTGGGATGCTCCGTCAACTTGCCGCGCGGAGACGGTGAGTTGATATTTCCCCGTCACGCAGGCTATCTATCGAAAAAGCGCTCAATGCGTCATGTTTTCAGAGGCTTTTCGCCCAGATTTCTCTTTTAAGCGCGCAGTTCACCCATACCCATCAGCTGTTTTCGAGCCATCCTCAGGTTCCACAGGGCGATCAGTGTGGTGGCCGGGGCGTTCGCCTTTGGCGTCGGCGCGGCGCCGGGCGCGGTGGCCGGCGCCGGCATTGGCCTGCAGGTCGGCAACCTGATCCTCATGGGCCTGGGGCTGTCCGCCATCGCCGAGTATTTTTATCAGGGCCTGCCTGTCGACCCTTCAGCAAGGCATGACCACGGCCTGGTTCGCCGAGGATGGCCTCAAGCCCGCTGGCCTGGACCCGAGCGGCGGTTCCGCGGCGCAGGCCCAGGAGCGTGTCGAGCGTGCTGCACGCCAGCTTGCTCGCGGGCAGGAGCAGTGGGTGTTGCTGTTACTGACAGCCATCGTCACCTACCTTACTCGGGGCCAGATGAAGGCCGGCGTCATGAGCAGCATGGAAAGCATTGCCGCCCGGAGCGCTCGGCTGCAGGCCGAGATCTCCAACAAGCAGCTGGCAGCCTGGTTGGCGAAGAATGAGCAGAAACTGTTGGCGCAGCCGGAGTTGCAGCCCAAAGAGGCCACACCGATCTCTCGTGCACAAGCGCAACCGGAGCCATTGCGACCACTACCCGATCGACCACCCATTGCTCAGGCACCGGATAAGCCAGGCTTAACGGAAGTTTCCCGTAGGGAGTACCTGAACAAGAAGTTCGCTCGAACGGGTAACTTGGCACAGGACATCAACATACGAGGCAACCAGGAAACTGCTGTAAACTTCTTCAAGTCACAGGGCTATAAGCCTGCCGACTACGAAGGCTACATGAACGGCTTGGACTTCACTCAACCAGTCTTCACGGAAACAATCAACCGGGGCAAGACACTTTGGCAATTCCAGGTGCCCGGCGGCCGGCAAGGCATGTGGTACTCTCCTACCCCTGACGTGGTGCCAGGGCAACTGGGGATCAACCCGCTTGGCCAGATCTACAAAACGGAAACCATCGTGCCCAAGATCGTGAACGTCTATCAGAGCACTGAGAAGGTCACGCTGCTGAGGAGTACCTCGGCACCGGTACTGGATACCTGGTCCGTTCCTTCCCAATCCTATAACGCCATTGGCGGTGCTCGGCAGATGACCTCTGGCCAACGCGAGCTCTTCAAACTGATAACACCAGGTGCATTATGAAACCCACAACCCCCCTCGGCTATGTACAGAAGGCTATCGACATTACCGCGCAGCGGAACAAGGCCTGTCCCGCTTACCCCATTTATGGGATGCTACTAAACCAACTTGACTATGTGAAAGCCGTGTTCGAAGGGCGTGAGCAAGATAAATCGAAACTCCACCAACTCAGTATCGGTGCCATTGCCTCGAAAGAATTCGAAGAAAATGACCCCGAGTTGGCCAGAGCACTGAAAGACGCCTATTACGTAGCCATCCAGTCGGCTCGTGGCCTCAAAATTCAACTGCCCGATTGATTGCCGACGTTCGATCAGGCCAGCCACTGAACATCGGGCGCAGTCACTGACGAAAGCTATAAACCCTACACCCAGCAGACTGAGCCACGATGGACATTTACGCACTCCGGCAAAAATCGATAGCGCTGCGTGTCATCATTGACCGGCTGAAGTCACACGACCCGGCCGCCATGAAGTTGAGTGTAGAGCTGACGCTCTTGTTGAACGCGGCAAAGCAGCAGCGGATCCGCACCCCGATGGAATGGCGTGACATCCCCGGAAGCTATCTGTTCACCGAAGAAGGGCTGCAGCAGTATGCCGATCTCGAGCACGCCTTCGCCGAGTTTCGTATCGAGCTCTCCGGGGGCGAGCCCCTACCCTGCACAAGCTCAAGGCGCGCATGGGGGAGAAACCCTCCCAGGGATGATGGGCGGGCAGCCTTGCCATCTTTTCATGAGTTCATTACGCCTTTGACGCATGGATGCAACGAAATAGCCCAAACTGTCCTTTTGCCCGGTATGCCGATGATGCGGTAGTGCATTGTCGTAGCCAGAGGCAAGCAGAACACGTGATGCGTTCAATCGCTTCACGTCTAGCGGTTTGTGGCCTCACGATGCATCCCGAGAAATCGAAAATCGTGTACTGCAAGGACAGCAATCGACGCGCAGGGTATCCGCATGTGAGCTTTACCTTCCTTGGTTTCACTTTTAGACCCAGGAAGGCAATCGGCCAGCAGAACAAGCTTTTTACCAGCTTCCTTCCGGGAGTCAGTGCGCAAGCGTTGAAGCGGATGCGGCGGGCAGTGCGCGAGTGCGGGGAGAGGTGCGCCCGTGAGTCCAGATACCAAGGCTTTGCCTTGATTATCCAATAATCAGCGACTGAAAATCGGGCTTTTCGGCATCCCAAAGCCGCCCATTTCCGACTGATGAGCAACTTGTTCGGAGTTTCCTTAAAGGACCATCTCCCATCAGCCAGGTCGAGCCGAAGCGCTTGCGAGAGCTTCATGCGAAACAGGACCCTGACTTTGTAGCGCACGATCAACAACTAAAACATGCAGAGACTTTTGCACCCGAGGTCTTAGCAACAAACAGATTAATGAGTATCTCGACAGCCCTGATGGTGGGCTATATCTGCAAAAGCTACGTGCCGCAAACTGCGACTACCACCGAATCTGGAGGTAACATTGACAGGGCGGGTGGCGCACTTCAATATCTTACCCCTAACCGTAATGAGTGGTCGACCACCAAGCTCATAGGCACTATTGATAACTAGGATAGACAATGAACACGCACACACTGAAGGCTACCGCTACAGCGCTTCGTGAAAAACTTGAGGCTCTCGAAGATCAAAATTCCGATGCGAAGCTGATGCTCAACACCCTACGCGGCCTCTTATTAAAAGCTGAAAATGGAAAAATTCATGCCCCCATGGAGGCTAGAGACATACCTGGTTACCGCTACTTACCGGAGACCAACTTACAGGACGATCGTAATCTCAGTCAGTTATTTGCAGAATTTTACATGGCATTGATTGATGGAGAGGAGTGGAGTTCCTTTAAGAAATTCCAAGCCAAAAATAAAAATCACGATTAGAAAAAGATGGAGAACATACAAGAAGCTTGCTCGAACGGGCAACTTGGCAGGACACCAATATACGAGGCAACCAGGATACTGCTGCCAACTTCTTCAAGTCACAGGGCTATAAGTCTGCCGATTACATCCCCCTGTTCATTGAGCCTCTGCATGATCACCGGAAAGAAATTGCGCGACTGACTATAGTCAAAGGTACGAACGGCGATCTTTCCGGGTTGCAGTAGCTATAAGGTTTCAACGATTTGTTCAGGCGGAAATCGCACTTTGCCAAGCTGCCAAAACCTGCAAATACCTCGCCAACTAGGTCTTGTACCGTCTTACCCTGGAAGATTCGCGAGTCGAGACGGCAAGTCAACATCACACTTCCTGGATAACTGGCGTCTAATATCGCTTATTTTCGGCTCTTGAGTGCAAAAACCCGAGCCAACCATGAAGCGTCACGTAACGCACGCACATATTCGATCTCAAGAAATGTGTATTGACGCGCCTCACGACGCTCGCGTACTTTTAACGCCCTTAACGAAGCGATATTGGTGCGATTATAGAAGACCAAATACAGCGAAATGAAAACCATCACACACAGCACCACGGCCATAGAACTATTATAGTTCTTTATCGTCGGATACAGCAGACTACTCAACCCTGCACCAAGCCCGCCCACAACCCACGAATTGGCCTGCTCGGGTTCGAATACTTCTACCCGCTCACCGCGTAACAGGAATGAACTCGCCTTGCTTCGATGCCCATAGGCCAATGCGAAAGCCAACGCAGTAAGAATGAGCGGCACGGCGCTGATCGCAAGCGCCGCTACGCCTCCCATTTTTGATTGTTTGTACGTTATCGCCATTGACAGGACAAAGGCAAAAAGCGGCACGGCAGTCAAGCTGAAACAGAGACGTAAGGACGCAAAATCAGCAAATCTTTCCGAACGATAGGCGCATTTCACGCACCAGCAAAATGTAACAAAAGACGATACAGCCATGGGCACAAAAACAATCTTCGGCGCCACCCCAAGTGTCAACACTGAAATCATAAGCGTTAAAAACCAGAAGGCCCAAATTCGCGCAAAAAACCGTTCGGTCGTAAACATTTAATTCAATCTTTCCCAATCAGATAATCGCCCAAGTCAGTCCCCCAACCGGTTGCGTCATCACTCAAGGATACTCTGGGCTAGGCGCTATGCTGTCCAACATATGCGATGTAGCGCGAGCCGCCTTTGGCCACTTCGATTTCGATGCTGACTTGCTAGCCCATCATGAGCGGCACGCCGGAGTCTTCGCAGACCAGCAGCAGTTCGTAGTTGAACGCCCACGACAGGGCTTCGGTGCCCTTGAAGGTTTCCAGCAGCAGCTCCTGCTCGGGGTTGGCCAGGTTGTGAAACTTGAACAGGCGGCGGTTCTGTGGCGACAGCAGCGCGGAGGCCAAGTCCATGATCATGCGAAATCTCCTTGAAAACACGGCCAGCACGCGCTTGCGATGCTCAGCTGCAACCCTGATCTTGCGGGCGTATTCTGCATGCGCGCATAACGTGCTTGCGGAATCATGCGACTGCCTGCAGAAAGGAAAGTGCCATCATGCATTGAAATAAGTGCGACAGGATTCACATTCCCGAATGCCAGGCAGGCAGAAAGGCCCAAAGGAAACACCGGCAAAAGCTGCCCTGTCAACTCACTACAGGCCTAGGAAAACGGGGCAATACCGCCCTGCAAGGCAATGTCATATCGCCATCCTTCATCTTCCTCACTGGCGCCCGGAGGCGACCCGGCAATCGCCGAATGGCCCGTCACAGAAGGTTCTTGAGGTATCGATCAGAGCCCATGCCCGACAGCTCCCACTCGAACTGTCTCGCTACCTGACGCATCAGCTCCACTGGCGGAGAAAAATGTTTCATAACGTGGATTCACCGAAGAGGATATTCTTGCGATCGCCAAAGGCGAAATGCCCGACCCCCACCACCTATCCAGATCCAGATTATGTCGCGCAACATTTGGCCCAATTCCAAAATGGCGCCTCACGCTTCATGACCCAGACCAACCTTGAGAAATACGGCATCGCACAGAAAGATAGTACGTCGTTCATCATGCTAGGCCACGAAGCAACCGAACTACTTGCCAAGACAGCAGGTGAGAAGCGCGCGTTGGAGTAAGCCCTTGGCTAGCCTGAGAATTTCCTTGATACCAATGCACTGGTCCCGGTAGACATCCCTGATCCGAAGCAGTTGAATCTACGGATTCCATCGGGAAATGAAGCCGGTGCTAACGAATTCTGGATCCCTGGTGGCAAGCTACCTCACGGCAACAGTGAAGTCGTCATAGACGCGGCGAGTATTGCCGCCAAGAGGTTCAATACCGCTCCCCTTTTTTGAAGGCCCCCTATGAAATTCAAAGATCTTTTCATCAGTCGTCAGCACATGTACTCAATCGGCATCGAAGAAGACGCTAGTCAGTATTACGTTTCATTCCCCGTCAGCAACGGCATGGTCGACTACGAAGAATATTACGCCATCGCTCCAGCTACATTTGATGCCTTCATGGATGCCCCTGATGCGGCGCTGGCTTTCGTGATAAAATGCCGCAAAAGACAACTTGATGAATTATTAATCATCAAGCCGGGAAAAAATCGGGGCACGGCCATCTAGTGCCACATAGATAAATACTGACGAAATCCGACACTGCATGACCGTTTGACCCTACCCACAAATGAGTGGTGCCATCTCACGCTGCGGTGAAGTGGTGCAGTCCCTTGCCCCAATCAGGCCTGACCATGAACACCGAAACACTCAAGCAGAAGATTCGCTGCCACCCCCTGCACAGATCCGTACGTGCGGAACTACCGCATACGGCTCCTGCCTCAGGTACGTGACGCGAAGCGCTCCTCTGGTTTCGATTCGTGGCGTACTTCACAGTTTCTACCCGAACCGTCAAGGCTGGCCATAAAGCAATGCGTCCAGTTCATCATGCTGCGGCGAGAGATCGAAGAGCTTGGCTGCCAGTTCCTGGATATGTTGCGACCACGCAACCTTCTCCACCCACTCCGGCGGCATGCCGGACACGCCGTACAGCGCACCCGCCAACTGGCCGGCGTTGGCCGCGACACTGTCGGCATCATCGGCAAGGTTGGCGGCCAGGAGGATCGCGTCCTTGAAGTTGTCGGTGTTCCATACGGCCCACAGTGCCGCTTCCAAGGTATCGATGACGTAGCCGGAGGAGCGGATCTGTTCGCGGCTCTTTTGCTTGTACTCGCCCGCATTGATGATCATCGGGCGAGGCCGCAACGAACGCACCGCTGGGGCCAGGGCCTCCTCCTTGTCTGCACCGTTGAGCGCCAGATGCAGCTGTGCCGCAAACAGCTGACAGCAGTTCACTGCCTCGTCGGCGTTGTGGGT
The DNA here is from genome assembly GCF_020911845.1 of Pseudomonas sp. CIP-10. Lineage (NCBI taxonomy): Bacteria > Pseudomonadati > Pseudomonadota > Gammaproteobacteria > Pseudomonadales > Pseudomonadaceae > Pseudomonas > Pseudomonas sp. CIP-10. Next base: position 3,210,587 of record NZ_CP087160.1, read on the forward strand.
CACGCTGCTTTGCGTGACGCTTTCCCACCAGCTTGCCGACAGCGAGTGCCGGCGGAAGATTGCCGTAGGCGCAAGGCGGATGATGGAGCCATTGCCAGCCGTCGAGGGGTCATAGTTGCCTTGCCAGGTAATACCCTCGCGCAGCCAGCCTTCAAGGGCATTGCGCGTGGCATTGCCGATATCGAAACAACGACCGTTGGCACTGTTTTCCCCGCGCCGGTACCAGCGGACCAAGGCATCTGCGTAGTTGGCGTAATCGAACTTGCCCTTGCTCACATACGTGTCTGCCAGGCACAGCGCCATGCTGGTGTCATCAGTCCACTCACCCGCAACGAGGTTGAACGGGCCACCCCCGACCATGTCGCTCACCTGCCCCCTGTCGCGGGCCTGGAACTCGAGCGTGGTGCCGACCGCATCGCCGATGGCCAGGCCAAGCAGCGCGCCCTTGGCGCGGTCCAGTGCCTGCTCCGCGGTCAATGTGCAGGCCCTGGAGTGCAGCCAGCTTGGCTTGACCGCCGGCGCCGCCAGTGCATCAGACTGCAAGGTGGAGTCCATCCGCTGCTGCAACTGCCGGGAGGGCTCCGGCGACAGATGCGCATAACGTCGCACGTAGTCGGCCAGCAATGCGTTTGAGCTTCTTAGATCGATCATGGGATTTCTTTGAGAATGAATTGGGTAACGGAGCCATTGGCGTATCAACGATACCATTGCCTGCGGTCGAGGCCTTGATGATGCCCATCCAGTCAGGCCCCCTGGGCCTCTCAGCCTTCCAAGGCTGCGCGGGTGACATTGCCGATGTCGAAGCAACGGCCGTTGACGCGGTTTTCACCCTGCCGGTACCAGCGCACCATGGCATCGGCAAAGGTCCAGTGCCTGGTCCTGTGATAACGTGCTGAACCTGTTGTTCAGCCATGCCGGTTTGATCCGCGGCAGCCAGGGAATGCTCAGGCACACATGAAAGACCATCCCGAACTCTACGTAAGGTCCCCTATTCTTTTCCGGCTTACGGCCATCGGTCTGATGCTGTCCATGCTCGCCATGGGAGCACTGGCGGTGTACGCCTTATGGACAGATATCGTGCCCCTCTACGGCCGGATCTACCGTAATGCGCCGGTCGTGGAAACACCACTCAAAGCTTTCTTCATGATTGCATTCATTCCCCTGGGGCCTTGCCTGATCGTTGCCAGCCTGATCGCCGCATGGACCGGTCGAAAGTTTGACCCACCAAAAACCTCTTGGCTGCATGGGTTCCAGCTACGCTCGCTGCAACTGACAGTTGTGCTGATGGTTATCGTTGCTCCGACAATGATTGCGCTGACCACAGCCACGCTTTCGGCAAAGGACTACTGGTCGTGCCCGAAGCTCAGGATCTCGGGCTCCGGTTGGCAGATGTTCTGGGTCAACGATGAACGGGTGTGCTTCAAGCCGGATCATTACATCAACGACAATTGGCCATGCAAGGCAATCGATGGCAGAGACGTTTGCGTACAGGTCGATGGTCGTTGAGTTGGATGAAACCGGCTGCGCCGGTGTTCGCGGGCAGGCTGCCCGCGAATGCGGTGGCGGCTGTGACGGTGAACGACCAGGGATAGTGGCCGGCAGGTCCGGCCTATTCGCGGGTAAACCCGCTCCTACGGGCATCGCGCTAGCTATTAGATTTTGAACAATACAGTTTCCCCGCCGGACGCGACGAAACCGGTCGCATTGCCATCATCCTGACGCGCTTCCCCACCACGCTGCACGCACGCGGCCGGCGTGCAAAATGAGAACTGATTCACTTTTTGAAAAAAACTTTTGTCGCCGATTTTCATCGCTTTCCAGCCCCTTTCGTACCCAGTCTTTAGGGCTTGAGCCCCCATCTCCTGCGCCCAAGACACGCTGTCAATATCACAGCGCCATTATTGCGCAGCGTCACAAAACGGGGAAAAAATCGCCCCCCTCGCCGGAACTTCTTCCGCAGCGAGGTGCCCTACTCGGCATTGCTGGCAACACAATATTCATATGCCAGCACTCAAATTCGCTGCAGCCGAAAGGCGATTTTTCAAGTCCACGCCAACGGCGTTTCAGGACGATCAAGCAGGCACATGGACGATGCACCAATGACACAGACATTCGATGTCGAAGCACTGATCAAGCTGCGTAGCCAGACGCGGGCGATCTCCGATGCGCTGAAGGCGCAGGCGGCGGATTACCTTGCCACCGTGGCACCGCTGATCCGTCCGCAAACCCTGTTTGGCGAATACCTGCAAGGCGCACAGCGCAGCAGCGGGCGCGAAACCCAGGGCCACTTCCAGGCCCTGGTCGAACTCTACGAACGTATCGGCTCGGCCGCGCCGTTCCAGCTGGTCACCGAGCTGGAAGTACCGCTGAACCTGATCAGCACCACCCCCGAACTGTTCCCGCTGGAATACGACAAGACCCTGGAACACAGCGGCCAGGTCATCCGCATCACCAGCCCGACCCGCTGGGTAGTGGGCTTCCACGCCTTCGACCTGGCGCGGTTTCGCAATGTCATCAAAGACCCCAACCGCAGCAGCGCCGAGCTGTACCGCTTCGTGGTGCACTACCTGGTGCTGTTCTACTGCCTGAGCAAGTCGCCTGGCCTTGGGCGGCTGTTCGAGGGCTTGCGCTACGGCCTGAGCTTCGAGCGCCTGAAGGGCTTTGGCGACCTGCCGTTCTGCGTCATCAGCTCGCCGGTGCGCTCGGAACTTCCCGACGACTCGGTCATCCGCAGCAGCACGCAGATTGCCGGCAACACCAGCTTCGAAGAACTGGTAGGCCGCGACAACATCCTGGAAATGAACGACGAAATCCGTCAGCGCCTGCTGCTGACGATCGAAGGACTGTAACGCGCAGCGCCCGGCACCGGGCCGCGCAATGATTCGCAGCGAATTGCTCGCACTGGAGAACACGATGGCGAAGAAGGAAAGCACTCAGCACAAACTCGACCGCGTTCGCGCGCCTCGGGTCCATATCACCTACGACGTGGACATCGGCGATGCCATCGAGAAAAAGGAGCTGCCCTTCGTCGTCGGCGTACTGGGTGATTTCTCCGGCAACCCGCTGGAGCCGCTGCCCAAGCTCAAGGACCGCAAGTTCGTGTACATCGACCGCGACAACTTCAACGGTGTGCTCAAGGGTATCAAGCCACGCTTGACCTACCGCGTCGACAACACCCTGGCCAAGAACGGCACCCAGCTGGGCGTGGAACTGAACTTCAACAGCCTCGAAGACTTCGAGCCACAGAACGTGGTCAAGCAGGTCGAGCCGCTGCGCAAGCTGCTGGAAGTGCGCAACAAGCTGGCCGACCTGCGCAACAAGATGGGCGGCAACGACAAGCTCGAAGAGCTGCTGATGGACGTGCTGCAGAACACTGAAAAGCTCAAGACCTTGGGCAAGGAATTCGGCCGTGAAGCCGAAGTGAAAGACCCGTCCAGCGACGATCGCGCCTGAGCAGGAGCCCGAACATGACCGACAAGCAAACCGCACCGCAACAGGCCGGCGACCTGGTCGAAGTGGAAAACTTCGCACCACAGCCCTCGCTGCTCGACAGCATCATTTCGCAAAGCCGCGTGGCCCGCTCCGACACCGAGCGCAACCGCACCCGCGACCTGATTGGCGAACTGGTGAACCAGGTGCTCGAGGGTGAGATGACCCCGAGCAAGGACCTGATCGCCGTGCTCGATTCGCGCATCGCCGAAATCGACGCGATGCTCTCCGAGCAGATGAACGAGATCATGCACGCCCGCGAGTTCCAGCAGTTGGAAGCCTCCTGGCGCGGCCTGAAATACCAGGTAGACCAGACCGAGACCAGCACCACGCTGAAGATCCACCTGCTCAATGCCTCGAAGAAAGACCTGGTGCGCGACCTGAAGGCCGCCAGCGAATTCGACCAGAGCGCACTGTTCAAGAAGGTCTACGAAGAAGAGTACGGCACCTTCGGTGGCGCACCTTTCGGCATGTTGATCGGTGACTACGAGTTCAACCGCAACCCCGAAGACATGTACCTGCTCGAAGAGATCTCGCACGTCGCGGCGGCGGCGCACGCGCCGTTCATCTCGGCCGCTTCGTCCGAGCTGTTCGGCTGGGACTCGTTCACCGAGATGTCCGGCCCGCGTGACCTGGCGAAGATCTTCGACACCGTGGAATACGCCAAGTGGAAGTCGTTCCGCGCCTCGGAAGACTCGCGCTACGTCGGCCTCACCCTGCCCCACGTGCTCGGTCGTCTGCCGTATGGCCCGGATACCACGCCAGTGGAAGAATTCAACTTCGTCGAAAGCGTCGATGGCCGCGACCACAACAAATACCTGTGGATGAACGCCGCCTACGCCCTCGGCACCCGCGTCACCGACGCCTTCGCCCGCTACGGCTGGTGCGTGGCCATCCGCGGCGTGGAAGGCGGCGGCCTGGTCGAAGGCCTGCCGACCCATACCTTCAAGACCGACGACGGCGAAATCGCCCTCAAGTGCCCGACCGAAATCGCCATCACCGACCGCCGCGAAAAAGAGCTGTCGGACCTGGGCTTCATCCCCCTGGTGCACTGCAAGGGCACCGACTATGCCGCGTTCTTCGGCACCCAGTCGGCGCAGAAACAGAAGCAGTACAACACCGACATCGCCAACGCCAACGCACGCCTGTCGGCCCAGCTGCAATACATCTTCGCCACTTCGCGCATCGCCCACTACATGAAGGCGATCATGCGCGACAAGATCGGCAGCTTTGCCTCGCGCATGGATGTCGAGCGCTTCCTCAACCAGTGGCTGGCCAGCTATGTGCTGCTCGACGACACCGCCAGCCAGGAGGCCAAGGCCAAGTTCCCGCTGCGTGAAGCCCGCGCCGAGGTGTTCGAAGTGCCCGGCAAGCCAGGCGTGTACAAGGCCGTGACCTACTTGCGCCCGCACTACCAGCTGGATGAACTGACCGCCTCGCTGCGGCTGGTTGCCGAGCTGCCACAGGGCGCGCGCGGCTGACAGGCCGTTGTGTACAGGGATGACACATGAGTAACCAGGCCCGCCTGCTGCCCTCGCTGCTCGACCGACTGCTGGACGACCGTCCCTACCAGTCGGCCGAGCCCGCAGCGCAGCGCACCTGCTCGCTGGCCGAGTACAAGGCCAGCATCGTCCGCGACCTCGAAGTCCTGGTGAACACCCGCCAGTCCCTGGTCGCCGAAGAGCTCGACGGCTTCAGCCAGCTCGGTGGTTCCATCCTTGAATACGGCATGCCGGACTTCATCAGCCGCAGCGTGCTCGACCCGCACGATCGTCGCCTGATCCAGCAACAGCTGGAGCGGGCGATCAGCACCGGAGACCGGCGCTTTCGCCGGGTCCGTGTTCAGCTGTTGGCCCAGCAGAACGGCCATCGCATGTTGACCTTCCGCGTGGACGCCGTATTGCGTCTGCAGGACATCAGCCGCCAGGTGTCATTCGACGCCGTGCTGCAGGTCAACACCCAGGAATACAAAGTGCAGAACCTCAACTGATGCTCGACGAACTGCTGCCCTACTACGAAAAGGAACTGTCGCACCTGCGCTTTCTCGGCCAGGAGTTTGCCGCGCAGTACCCGAAGATCGCTTCGCGGCTGCTGATCGAAGGCGACAACTGCGAAGACCCGCACACCGAGCGCCTGATCGAGGCGTTCTCGTTCCTGTCTGCGCGGGTGCACAAGAAGCTCGATGACGAGTTTCCGGAAATCGTCGAATCCTTCCTCGAGGTGCTGTACCCCCACTACCTGCGCCCTACTCCGTCGATGTCGATTGTCGAACTGAGCCTGGGCAGGCACGAGAAAGTCACCGAAGCCTACCGCGTGGCGCGCCATACCGAGATGCATGCCAATCCCGTGGAAGGCGTGGTGTGCAAGTTCCGCACCTGCTACCCAGTAGAGTTGTGGCCGATTGCCGTGCAGCAGGCCTCGTTCACGGAAATGGAACGCTCGGCCTTCAACGGGCACAGCGCCGACCTGGTCGCTCGTCTGCGCATCCGCCTGGCAGCCACTGGCGATGCCCTGTTCGGGCAGATGGACATGAACCGCCTGCGGTTCTTCCTCGACGGCGAAGCAACCCTGATGCTGCAGCTGTACGAGCTGCTGTTCAACAACCTGGCCAAGGCCACGCTAAGCTTCGACGACCAGGGCCGCCGCCGCGAAGTGGCGCTGCCGGCCGATGCCCTGAACACCGTGGGCTACGCCCGTGACGAAGGCCTGGTGGACTACTCCGAACGCTCATTCCTGGGCTACCGCCTGCTGCACGAGTATTTCACCTTCCCCGACAAGTTCATGTTCTTCGACCTCAGTGGATTTGCCCGCATCCTACAGGGCAAGGCCATCGAGCAGGTAGAGGTCAACTTCTATTTCTCCGACTACGACCTCAGCGAGCGCCTGGCGCGGCTGACCCAGAACATCGGGCGCAACAACTTCAAGCTCAACTGCACGCCGATCATCAACCTGTTCCGCCAGCAGGCCGAGCCGATCAAGCTGACCCACACCCAGCACGAATACCCGGTTACCCCTGATACACGGCTGCACAACGCTGCAGAAGTGGTCTCGATCGACCGGGTACGGCGGGTGCGCAAACTCGGCGGTATCGACCAGGTCGCCACCTGCCAGCCGTTTTTCGAACCCCGGGGCGAGCAAGACCCACACAGCAGCTTCTGGGTTGCGCGCCGGCGAAACCAGGGTGACGCCACTGCCATGAGCATCCGCGTGGTCGACCGCGATCTGGAACTGATCGACGCCAGCAGCGACACCCTCAGTATCGGCCTTACCTGCAGCAACCGCGACGTGCCGCTGATGCTGCCGTTCGGTGGGGAACGGGGCGATTTCACCATTCCCGCCAACTCGGTGATCAAGGATATCCGCTGCCTGCGCAAGCCCACCGCCACGGTGCGTGTGCCCTTGGGCAAGGGCCTGATCTGGCGGTTGATCGCCCACCTGTCGCTGAACCATCTGTCGCTGGTCAGCCAGGGCCGGGAAGTGCTGCTGGAGCTGTTGTCGCTGTACAACTACCGCAATGTTTCCGCCATTCGCAAACAGATCAACGGCATCAAGGCGATCAGCAGCGAACCGGTGGTCGCGCGCATCGGCCACCCGCGGCCAAATTTCGTGCGCGGCGTCGGCATCACCCTGACCCTGGACGAAAGCCAGTTCATCGGCAGCGGCGTGTTTCTGTTCGGCAAAGTGCTGGACCACTTCTTCGGCCAGTACTGCTCGATGAACAGCTTCACCCAACTGACCCTGCGCACCCAACAACGAGAAAAGAGAGTCGTCCAATGGCCAGCACGCACCGGCGATCAGCCCCTGGTCTGATCGATCAGGCCCGAGCCGAGCCGCACCGATTCGAATTCTTTCAATTGGTGCGCCTGCTCCGCCTGCACTACAGCCGCACCGGGCGCATGGACCTGGCAACCCGGCCGCACGAAGACCCGCTGCGTTTTCGTACCCAGTTGTCGCTGGCGTTCCCGGCCAGCGAGGTCAGCGACCTGCACTTCGAGCGCGAAGGCAAGGTGTCGCCGGCCGGCTTGCCGCTGTCGGAAGTGCAGGTCACCTTCATGGGCCTGGTCGGGCCGTCGGGCGTGCTGCCACGCCCGTACACCGAGCTGCTGCTCGAGCGCCACGTGCAGTATCGCGACGATGCCGCCCATGCGTTTCTCGACATCTTCTCGCACCGCATGACCACGCTGTTCTACGAGGCCTGGCAAAAATACAAATTCCACATCGAGCACGAGCGCAATGGCACTTCGGGCTTCGATGGCTACCTGCTCAACCTGGTTGGCCTCGGGCCGCGCGCCCAGAAGCTGAAGTTCGAAGAGCAACCGTCAGCATTGCGTCGTGAGCTGTTCAGCTATTTTGCCGGCCTGCTCAGCCAGAAACCGCGCAATGCGCTGAACCTTGAACGCATGCTCGGTTTCTATTTCTCGCTGCCGATCAAGGTCCAGCCGTTCGCCGGGCGCTGGCTGCACCTGCAGCCCGAACAATGCACCCAGCTTGGCCGCCGCAATGCCCAGCTCGGCCACAGCGCCGTCGCCGGCAACCGGGTCTGGGACTACCAGTCGTGCATCCGCATCGAGCTGGGCCCGCTGAGCCTGGCCGACTACCAGCGCTTCCAGCCGGGCACCGCCTGCTACCGCAAGCTGGTCGAGCTCGTGCGCTTCTATATAGGTGCCGAGCTGGATTTCGAAATTGCCCCGCGCCTCAAGCGCGAGGCGGTGCCACGCGCCCAACTGGGCCGCAGCGGCAATGTCGCCCTGGGCTGGCTGGGTTGGCTCAAACGCCCGGGTCGTGACGCGGAGCCTTCGCGTTGCGCCGTCTTCCACATTCCTTACGATGGGGTCGCCTTGTGAACCTGAAGTCTCTGTTCGCCAAGCTCAACGAAACCAGCCGCACGGCCACCGAAAGCGCGGCGGCCCTGTGCCTGTCCGAGCACCATTACGACGTGGAAGTGGAGCACCTGCTGCTGCAATTGCTCGACAACAACGACAGCGACCTGGCGCCGATCCTGCGCCACTACGAGGTCGTCGCCGAACGCCTGCAAGCGCAGCTGGTCACCGCCCTGGGCACCTTCAAGAAAGGTAATACCCGCACCCCGGCGCTGTCGCCGCACATTACCCGCATGATCGAGCAAGCCTGGTTGCTGGCCTCGATCGAATACGGCGTAGGCCAGGTGCGCAGCGCTCACCTGCTGCAGGCTCTGCTTGACGATGCTGAACTGCGTCGCGTGGTGATCGCCTCTGCGCCGGAGCTGGAAAAAATCAACGCCGATGACCTGCGCGTGAACCTTGCCGCGCTGGTGGAGGGTAGCGCCGAGTCCAGGCAGGCCAGCCCGCTGGCCAGCCCAGCGGCGCCAGTGAGCACGTCGAGCAAGGCCAGCGGCAAGACCCCAGCGCTGGACCAGTACACGGTCAACCTTACCCAAAGCGCCCGCGAAGGCCGCATCGACCCGGTGCTGGGCCGTGAGTTCGAAGTACGGCAGATGGTCGACATCCTCACCCGCCGCCGACAGAACAACCCGATCCTCACGGGCGAAGCCGGGGTCGGCAAAACCGCCGTGGTCGAAGGCCTGGCGCTGCGCATCGCCCAGGGTGACGTGCCGGCGGTGCTCAAGGACGTTGCCCTGCACACCCTCGACCTGGGCCTGTTGCAGGCCGGCGCCGGGGTCAAGGGCGAGTTCGAGAACCGCCTCAAGGCTGTGATCGAAGAGGTCAAGCGCAGCCTGCACCCGATCATCCTGTTCATCGACGAAGCCCACACCCTGATCGGCTCCGGCGGCCAGGCCGGGCAGAACGATGCCGCCAACCTGCTCAAGCCGGCCCTGGCCCGTGGCGAGTTGCGCACCATCGCTGCCACTACCTGGGCCGAATACAAGAAGTACTTCGAGAAGGACGCCGCCCTCGCCCGCCGCTTCCAGGTGGTCAAAGTGGAAGAGCCCGACGAAGACAAGGCCATTCACATGCTGCGCGGCCTGCTCGGCAAGATGCGCGAGCACCACAAGGTGGCGGTGATGGACGAAGCGCTGGTGCAGGCGGTACGCCTGTCCAACCGCTACATCACCGGCCGCCAGCTGCCCGACAAGGCGGTCAGCGTGCTCGACACAGCCTGCGCGCGCATTGCCCTGGCGCAATCTTCGCTGCCCGGCGCACTGGAAGACTGCCGCCGGCAGATCGACAACCTGCAAGCAGAAATCGGCGTGCTCGGCCACGAAGCCGGCAAGGGGCACGACCATGCCCGCCGCCTGGAAGCGCTGCAGGCTGCCCTGCAGGCCGAGCAGCAACAAGAACAGCAACTCAATGCCCAGTGGCAGCAGGAGCTGGAGCTGGTCGAACAGCTCAAGGCGCTGGACGCCGCCAACGATGCCGACGCTCAGCAGCTCAATACCCTGCGTGCTGAGCTGGCGCGCGTGCAAGGCGACCAGCCACTGGTCCATGCGCTGGTCGACAGCGGCGCCATCGCCCAGGTCATCAGCGGCTGGACCGGCATCCCGCTGGGCAAGATGCTGCGTGACGAAATCGATACCGTGCAGCGCCTGCCGGCCCTGCTTGGTGAACGCGTGCTGGGCCAGGACCACGCCCTGCACGAGATCGGCAAGCGCATCAAGATTTCCCGAGCGCGCATGGAAGACCCGAACAAACCGATTGGCGTGTTCCTGCTGCTCGGCCCCAGCGGCGTCGGCAAGACCGAAACCGCCCTGGCCCTGGCCGACACCTTGTACGGCGGCGAGCGCAACCTGATCACCATCAACATGTCCGAGTACCAGGAGGCCCACACCGTGTCGAGCCTCAAGGGCTCGCCACCCGGCTATGTCGGCTACGGCGAAGGCGGCGTGCTGACCGAAGCGGTGCGCCGCAAGCCGTACAGCGTGGTGTTGCTCGACGAGGTGGAAAAAGCCCACCCCGACGTGCTGGAACTGTTCTTCCAGGTGTTCGACAAGGGCGTACTGGACGATGGCGAGGGCCGCGAGATCAATTTCCGCAACACGGTGATCATCCTCACCTCCAACACCGGCACCGAGCGCATCATGCAGACCTGCCTGAACGCCACCGAGCTGCCGACGCCCGAGGCGATCGTCGAAGACCTGCGCGACCAGCTCAACCATGTGTTCAAGCCGGCCTTCCTCGGTCGCCTGAGCATCGTGCCGTTCTACCCGGTGCAGGACCAGATCCTCGAGCGCATCGTCGCCCTCAAGCTCGAACGCATCGCCAAGCGCTTCGCCCGCAACCACCAGGCCGAGCTCAGCTATGACCAGGCGCTGGTCAAGGCCATCGCCGCCCGCTGCACCGAGGTCGACAGCGGCGCACGCAACATCGACAACATCCTGTCCCAGACCCTGATGCCCGAACTCGCCCAGCGCGTGCTCGAGCGCATGGCCCAGGACGCGCCGATCCAGCACCTTGCGATCGAGCTGGGCAGCGATGGCGATTTCGCCTATCGCCTGGCCTGACCAGTACCCGGAGGTTTTGCCGTCATGCAACACAAGCACATCGTCCTCAAACGCCTGACCGCAGCCGCCTTGCTGGTGGCGCTGGCCGGCTGCGGGGTCACCGACCGTATCGGCAAGCGCATGGAAGACAGCTGGGCGGCCGACATGCTGGCCGACAGCGAAAAGGTCATCCTGACCTCCGACGGCGGCAACCAGCTCAACCCCGACGCCGAGGGCAAGCCGCTGTCGGTGGTGATGCGCGTGTATCAGCTGACCGACCTCGAGCGCTTCGCGGCTACCGATGCCGAGACCCTGTGGGACGCCCCGGAAAAAGCCTTGGGCAACACCCTGGTGGAAACCCGCGAGATCACCCTGCTGCCCGGCATTGGCCAGATCGACCAGTGGCCGCTGGCCAAGAACGCGCGCTACGTCGGCGTGGCGGCGTTCTTCCGCGATGAGCAGGACGCGCGCTGGAAAGTCGCCTTCGACGCCAACTCGCTGCGTAAGGACGGTATCTGGTTCTCCTCCGACGGCCTGCGGGTGCTGGTGGACAACACCGAAATCAGCGCCATGCGGGGCGTGGACGTACTGAACAAACCGCCGACCGCCGACCAGCTTGCCGCTGCGCAGAAGGCCAAGGATGCCGACGCGACCCTCACCGACAAGGTGCAGGACGCGGCCATCGACAAAGCCACCGACGCCGCCAGCCAGTCGGCCAGCAACGCCATGGATTCAACCTTCAATTCTTTAGTGGATAGCGTCAAATGAGCAAGCAGAGCCGGGTGATGTGGTCGGAAGGCATGTTCCTGCTGCCCCAGCACTTCCAATATCAGGACGAATTCCATCAGCACCAGTTGGCTGAGGCGACCCTGCGCAGCACCCCTTTCCATTGGGGGGTTCAGGCGCTGCAGGTGGACGAGGACGCCCTGGCCAATGGTTCACTGCAGCTCAAGCGTCTGAAGCTGGTGTTCCCCGATGGCAGCCTCTACGACGCGCCGCAGCACGATCCGCTGCCGGCCGCGCGCGACCTCAAGGACCTGCTCAAGGCCAACGACCTGAAGGTGTATGCCGCGCTCAAGCTGCCCGAGCCATTCGGCCTCAACTACGTCGAGGATGGCCACGAACACAAGGCCGCACGGCGCTTCCGCAAGCAGTTCGACACCCTGCCCGACCTTAATGAAGGCGAGCTGGAAAACGAAATCACCAGCTTGCGCCTGAACGTCGTACTGCTGGTCGACGGTGACAGCCTCGACGGGTACAGCCACTGCCCACTGGCCAAGCTGACACGCAACAGCATGGGCGGTTTCAACGTTGACCCACATTTCGTCCACCCCACCTTGCACCTGGGCAGCCACGAGACCATTGCCGGCATCGGCAAGCGCCTGCTCGGCGCCCTGCAGGCCAAGAGCAAGGCGCTTTCCGGCCGACGCCGCGAGCGCGCCGACCAGATCGCCGAGTTCGGCTCCAGCGATGTGACCCTGTTCTGGCTGCTGAACACGGTCAACCGTGCCCACCCGCAGCTGGCGCATCTACTGGCCCACCCGCGCATGCACCCGGAGCGCCTGTACCTGTTCCTGGCCGACCTGGCCGGCGGCCTGCTGACCTTCACCCTGGACACCCAGCTCAGCGACATCCCCGAGTACGACCACCACGACCCGGCCGCGTCGCTGGTCAAGCTCGACGAGATGATCCGGGTGATGCTCGACAACGTCGTGCCCAACCAGTGCATTGTCATCAACCTGACCCAGACCAAGCCATCGCACTGGCAAGGCCAACTGCACGACCCGCGCCTGGCCGAAGCCGACTTCTATATCGCCGTGCATGCCGACATGCCCGGCGCCAGCCTGCTGGAGCTGGTGCCCCGTGCCTTCAAGGTCGGTTCGCCGGAAGACATTGAAGTGGTGGTCAACAGCGCCATGCCGGGTGTCACCCTCAATCATGCCGCGCGGCTGCCGAACGCGATTCCGGTGCGCCTGGACAACCAGTACTTCGCCATCGAACCACACGGCACTGTGTATGAGCGAATGATCAGCGCCCAGGCCATCTGCTTCTATGCGCCCAGCGCCTTTACCAACCTCAAGCTTGAACTGATGGCGGTGCTCAAATGACCGAAGCCGTACTGCAACAGGGCGCCGTCCCGGCCGCCAGCGACAAACCGACGCTCAAGGACCTGGTCCAGGACTTCATCAGCATGGCGTTGATCGTACGTCGCGGCCGCCAGGTCACCTCGGTGCAGGCCTTCGAAGGTAGCGTCGAACGCTTCTTCGCCAACCTGGAACGTGATGCCCGTGCCGCCAACTACAGCGTCGAGCAGGTCAAGGACACCCAATACGCGTTGTGCGCCTTCCTCGACGAAAGCGTACTGCGCTCGGACGACAACGCGCTGCGTCGGCACTTTGAACTGCAGCCGTTGCAGTTCCGCTATTTCGGCGTGCACCTGGCCGGCGAAGGCTTCTTCGAGAAGGTCGATGGGCTGCGCGCCGACGTCAAGCAGAACATCGACGTGCTCGAGGTTTACCACCTGTGCCTGGCACTGGGCTTCGAGGGCAAGTTCAGCCTCGGGCAGAAAGACCAGCTGCGTTACCTGGCCAATACCCTGGGCCAGGATATTGCCCGCTACCGCAAGGCGCCCAAAGCCCTTTCACCGGACTGGGCACTGCCCGACCAGGTGTCGCAGATGCTGCGCCACGAAGTACCGCTGTGGGTGTATCTGGCGCTGATCGCGTTGGTCTGCGTCGCCGTGTACCTGACGCTGGACTGGTTGCTGGACAAGGACGTCGCCGCCCTGTCCGAACAAATCCGCCAGCTGTTCAGTGCCTGAGCACATACCAGGTAGCCGAGTCAGGAAGACATGAAAACATTACTGCGTCTGTTGAAAAGTTTCTGGGTGCTGCTGCCATTGCTGTGGCTGGCTAGCCTGTTGATTTGCTGGCTGGCCGCGCCGCTGGTGCCGTGGCTGCGTCATCATGTGCCTGAAGCGCTGGCAATCATCAGTGCCTGCTTCCTGCTGGTAATCGTGCTGCGCCAATACCAGCGCATTCGCGCCGAACACAACCTGGAGAACCTGCTGCAGATCGAGGTCGACCGCTCGTGGAATGCCACTGGCGAGTTCCGTGACCAGCAGGTGCTGCGTGAGCGCCTGAAGCACGCCATCGCCATGCTGCGCACCGACCGCTCCGCGGGTGGCGGCGGCAAGGCGGCGCTGTCCGACCTGCCCTGGTACCTGGTGGTCGGCATGTCGGCGGCCGGCAAGACCTCGCTGCTGACCCATTCCGGCCTGTCGGCCAGCATCGCTACGGCCAACGACAGCGAAAGCGGTACCCAGCACTGCGACTGGTACTTCAGCCCCGACGCCGTGATGATCGACACCGCCGGGCGCTACCTGCGCGACGACCAGTCGGCCAGCGAGTTCTCGGCCTTTCTGCGCATGCTGCGTAAGCAGCGCGGCAAAGCGGCGATCAATGGCCTGGTCCTGGTGGTCAGCCTGCCCGAACTGCTGGCGGCCAACAGCGATGAGCGCAATGCCCTGGCGGCCCAGCTGGTGGCCCGGGTGGAAGAATACGCCGAATGCCTCGATGCCAACCCGCCGGTTTACCTGATGCTGAGCAAGACCGACCAGTTGCCGGGCTTCAGCCAGGCTTTCGACGGCCTCGACCTGCACGAACGCCAGCAGCCGCTGGGCATGACCTTTGGCCTTTCGGAAATACGCACCAACGGCCTGCACGCCGTGCTGCAGACGCGCCTGAAGAAGCTGCAAGCTCATATTCGCCAGCACGTCGACGCGCAGATGATCGCCCTCGGTGCCGAAGCCGACAGCACCCTGCTGAATTTCCCGCAGTACTTCGCCGCCCTCAGCGGTGTGCTCGAGCAATTCCTCGACCATTTCACCCGCGGCCATCGCGGCGGTGCCCCGCTGCTGCTGCGTGGCCTGTATTTCACCAGTGCACTGCAGAACGGGCAGCAACTGGGGCAGGTCTATGAAGACGTCATCGCCGACGAATTCGCCCTGCAGGCCGCCTACGATGAGCAGGCCGGGCACGTCGGCAAGGCCCTGGGCAACCGCAGCTACTTCATCACCGACACTTTCCGCCAGGTGATCTTCCCCGACCGCGACCTGATCCTTTACCAGTCGCGCCTGGGCCGCCAGGCTGCGTTCAGCCCACTGCTACTGGGCCTGGCCGCCGCCACCGGGGTGCTGTTCATCGGTTGGCAAGCGGTGTCGTTCGCCAATAACCGCCAGTGGCTGGACAGCCTGCGCGGGCAGCTGGCGCACATCGAGCAGGCAGCAGACCGCGAGCAGCAGCTGGCCGCAGGCAAGGGCCTGGAAGTGCTGCGTGAACAGATGGCCAACGTCGAAGCCCATCGCCTGCAGGGAGTGCCCTTGCAGTTGGGTGGCGGCCTGTACCAGGGCGAGGCGATTCACCAGGTGACCCGCAGCGCCTACCTGGCGCAGCTGCGCAGCCAGGCGCTGGAACCGATCGCACGCAGCCTGCAAGTGCAGATGCGGGCGTTCAATACCTTCGCCAACGGTATCAACCAGGAGCTGGAATTCACCCCGGCCCCGCAGCCGAAGAAGCGCAATGGCAAGTCGCTGGTCCCTGCCGTTGCAGCCAGGGCCAAGGCCGCGCTGGGCAACACCCGCGCTGGCGCCTATGCCGCCAAGGTCAACCTGGCCACTGCCAGCGATGGCGCCGAGCTGTCCGCCGCCACCGGTGGGCTGTCACTGTCCGAAGAAATGCTCGGGCGCCTGGACGAGCAGCAGGTGGCCTCGATCATCGAGGCCTACAACACCCTCAAGCTGTACCTGTTGCTGACCGAGCCCCAGGCCCATCCAGACCCGGCCTTCGTCGCTGCCAGCCTGCCCCAGGCCTGGGCCAGCGCCGCAGGCGAAGGCACCCCGGCCGACGCTGGCGTGATCGCGGAAAATGCCCCGCTGTACGTGCAGTTGCTGGAGCAGGGCCAAGCGCCGTCGTTGCCGCGCAACGAACAGCTGATCAACGAAACCCGGCAGAACCTCAAGTCGTTCATGATCTCCAGCTCGCTGGTCGATCGCGAGTACCTGCGCCTGCAGCTCGAGTCGAGCCGGCAGTTCCCGGCGCTGAGCCTCAACGACCTGGTCCCGCAACCAGGCCGCGCGCTGCTGTACGGAACCGCTGGTGTGCCGGCGATCTACACCCGCCAGGGCTGGGACACCTTCGTCAAGCCCGAGCTGATCAAGCTGGTGTCGGGCAATCTGCGCAACGAGTCGGACTGGGTGCTGGACGGCGAAGGCGGCGATGCCATCGTGCAGAAGGCCAACTTCGTGCGCGAGTTCATGACCCGCTACAAGCGCGACTACACCCAGGCCTGGTACAAGATGGTCAGCAGCGTTGGCGTGCGCCACTTCGCCGACCTGGCCTCGGCGACCCGGGAATTGGGGCTGTTGAGCGACGTGCAGAACTCGCCAGTGAAGAACCTGCTGCAGGCGGTCAACGACAATACCCAGTGGGACCTGCCGGTCAAGCAGGCCATCCCGGCCCCCGGCACCACCCGCAATGACGGTTTCTGGAGCAAGGTCACCGGTCTGTTCGACGCCAACGACACCCTGCCTGCCAACGTCGCCCCGGCCCTGCCGGCGGTGGACGACGGTAGCCTGGCCAAGCGCTTCGAGCCGGTGGCGCGGGTGTTCGCCGAAAACAACGCCGAAGGCGCCGACAGCACCATCATGGACCGCTACCTGGCCGCCTTGCGCAAACTCAAGGTGCGCATGAACAACATCCAGCGCTCGCAGGATGTGGGCAAGAGCAGCAAACAGTTGATCAGCGAGACCCTGGAAGGCCAGCCGAGCGAAATCACCACCGTGCGCAATTACGTGGAAAGCAGCGTCGACACCAGCCAGGATGGCCTGTCGCGCTCGCTGCAGGGGCTGTTCAGCCTGCCCATCCAGTATGCCTGGACGACCCTGCGCGACCCGGCCGGCGAGCAGATCGCCAAGGCCTGGGCGCAGCAGATCGCCAAGCCCTGGGAGCAGGTCATGGCACACCGTTACCCGATTGCCGGCAGCAGCCGCAACGAGGCTTCGGTGAAAGACCTGCAACGGTTCGTGGATCCCGACAGCGGCCTGCTGCCGGCCTTCAAGCGCAACGAAATCGGCAACCTGGCCGGTGGTGAAGGTCTGGGTGTGGGCGATGGCAAGGGGCCGGCGCTGGTCAACCCTGGCATGCTCAACAGCATCGACAAGGCCAGCTCCGTGGGCCAGGTGATCGCCAGCCTGTCGGACCGTGACAACGGCTTCGAAATCATGCTGGAACCTTCAGCCAACTTCACCGACATCGTCTTCACGCTCGATGGCCAGGAGCAGCACTACCGCAACGGCCGCAGCAGCTGGAACCGCTTCGCCTGGCCGGGCACCAGCACCGCGCCGGGCGCGCGCCTGGACGTCGTCACCCTGAGCGGCACACGGGTCACCGTGTTCGATTTCCCAGGGCGGTGGGGCCTGCTGCGCATGAACGAGAGCGCTCGGGTCGACGACCTGGACGGCATTCAGCAACGCTTCAGCTGGAACACCGCCAGCGGCCGCGTAAGCCTTGTCGTGCGCAACTTCGGTGGGGTCAAGCTGACCGATCTGGGTGACGTCAAGGCCCTGAGCGCCCTCAACAGCAGGGGCGCGCAATGATCGGTTGCTTCGGCAAGCTGCCGTCGAGCGCAGATTTCGTCAGCCTGCATGGGGCGGCGGAAGAAGTCTGCGAGTTCGACGCCTGGTTGCAGTCATCGCTGGCAGCCATGCGCTACCGCGATGACTGGCAGGCGTTGTTCGACGCGCTGCCGATGTGTTTTTTCACCTACCGCGCACGCAACGGCAACTGGCTACTGGGTGGCCTGCTCAGCTCGCGCGATGCCAGCCAGCGGCGCTACCCGTTCTTCATCTTCCAGCTGCTCAAGGGCGATGACAGTACTGGGCTGGTCAACCCGTTCACGCTTGGCGAGCTGTTCAGCGCGCAGATCAAGCCGATGCTGCACCAGGCCGTGCAAGGCGCCGACTGCGCCCGCCTGTTCGAACGGATCAAGGCCTTGCGCCCGCTGCAGGGCCAGGACCTGGACCTGTTCCGCCGGGTGCACGCCAAGTTCCTGCATGATTTCAGCTTCACGGATGTGGCCCGTGCCCTTCATGGGTCCTGGCCAGGTTTCGACAGTGCCACTGCCCTCGCCCACCTGCAGCTCGGCCGTGCCTCGCTGCTGGGCGACTTTGCAGGCGGCATCGAATTGCCGTTGCCGGCCGAACGTGGCCTTAAAAACCCCACTGCCGACCTGTGGCTGACCTGGCTGGCCCGCATGAGCGAACACCGAGCGCTACCGGCAGTGAGCCTGTTGGCCGACGACTTCATGCACCCGCAGCTGTACTGCTTCCCGGCGCGCCACGCCAGCTGTGCCTACCGCCTGCTCAGTGGCTGTGCCGACCCGCGCCAGCACCTGGAGTTGCTCAGCCCGCTGACAACGGTGCCACGGCTGCACGATTACGACCGCCCCCTTGAACATGTCATCGACCAGTTCGTCGATGCACTGGATGCGACGCCTGTATGAACAAGCTCAAGTACTACTGCCTGCGCTACCAACCCTACCTGCTGGGCGTGGCGTTCTTCCTGGCGATCTTCCTGGTCTGGGCCATCGGCCGAGCCTTCGGCTTCGCCTCGCTGCACAGCCTGCTGGCCGGGATCGGCGTGTTTCTGCTGCTGTCGGCGGGCTATGTACTGCTGCTGTACCGCGGCGTGGGTCAGCACCACAACCTTGAAGGCCTGCTGCGCGACGACGCCGACCAGGCCGTACTCAGTGCAGCCCCGGCCGACCGGGAAGAAGTCAGCCTGTTGCGCGAGCGCCTGCTGCAGGGCATCGAGCGCCTGCACAGCAACAAGCCGCGCGGTACCTCGAACAAGGATGCCCTGTATGCCCTGCCCTGGTACCTGGTCATTGGCCAGCCTGCCGCCGGCAAGAGCACGATGATCCTGCAATCTGGCCTTAACTTCCCCTATGCCGAGCGCGAAGGCGTGCGGGTCGCGGGCCTGGGCGGCACGCGCAACTGCGACTGGTTCTTCAGCTCTGAAGCGGTACTGCTGGACACTGCCGGGCGCTACATGAACAGCCCCGAGGAAGCCGGCAAGTGGCGCGGCTTTTTGCAACTACTGCGCCAGCACCGCCAGCGCCGTCCCCTTAACGGCTTGATCGTCAGCGTCAGCATCGCCGATATCCTGCATGGCTCGGTCGAAGACCAGGAGCGCGTGGCCAAGCGCCTGCGCGAACGCATTCAGGAAAGCTGCGCGCTGCTTGAAGTGCGCCTGCCAATCTACCTGGTTTTCACCAAGTGCGACCTGATCCCTGGTTTCACCGCGTTCTATCGCCAGCTGGACGACGCCGCGCGTGGTGAAGTGATGGGTAAAACCTTCTCTCACAAGGGGTACGAGCAAGCCGACTGGGGCCAGCGCTTCAGCAATGCGATGGACGAGCTGACCCGTTACTGGGGGCAGATGGCGAGCCAGCAGCTGGTGCAGCAGGACATACAAGTCACTCGGCAGAACAACGCTGCCTACCGCTTCCCGCTGGAACTGGCCGCGCTCAAGCCGCGCCTGCATCAGTTCGTCGACAGCCTGCTGCGTGCCAACCCTTACCAGAATGCCGAAATGCTGCGCGGTTTCTATTTCACCGCGGCGCTGCAGGCCGACGAGGCTCAGTGGGGCTGCCACGGCCAGCATGTGGCCGAACGCTTCGCGCTCGAACACGCAGAAGGAACGGGCACTTCCGGCAGCCAGCCGGCGCCGCTGTTCATCAACAGCCTGTTCCGCAAAGTGATCATTCCCGACCAGCATTTGGTGGCGCTGTACACCAGCAACCACCGTGAACGCCGGCGCAAGGCCGGGTGGGTGGGCGCTGCCGGCCTGGCGGCACTGGTGCTGTGCAGCCTGTGGGGCTGGTCGTACCTGAACAACCGCGCCACCCTGGCCAGCATTGCCGACGAACTGGCCCAGGCCAAGGCCGACGACCAGGCGGCCAGCGGCCAGTACACCGCCTGGCGAAGCCTCGACCGCTTGCGCTTCTGGGCTGCTCACTACCATGAGCAACACCACACAAAGGGCGTGCCCCTCAGCATGCGCCTGGGCCTGTACCAGGGCCATGAGGTCGAGCCGCTGCTGCGCAACCGCTACTTCGCCATGTTGCAGAACGTGATGCTAAAGCCCACGGCCGATAATCTGACCCGCACCCTGTACCTGCTGACCACGCTCAAGGTCTACCAGCGCAACACCCGTGAGCTGCAGCCAGTGAGCGGCATTGACAGCGTAGAGGCCGAGGCGCTGCCCCATGACAACCGCGCCCAGTCGATCGCCAATTTCGGAAAGGCGGCCCTGGACACTTACGTGATGCTTTCTCCGGGCCAGCGCGAGCATGCCGACCCGGCGTTTCTCAAGGCGCACCTGCCGGACTACTGGTACCCGGCCATCGCCCGCCATACCGGCAAGAGCATGGCCGCCGCTGGCAGCGAGGCCGGTGGCAACCAGGACTACCTGTATGCCAGCCGCCAGATCACGTTCTATAGCGACCAGATCCGTGAGCCAGATGTACCGCGCATCCTCGACAACGCCTTCCTGATGTCCAGTTCGCGCAACTACATCGACAGCCTGCGGGCCCAGTCACTGCGTGCGATCGAGACCATCACGCTGGAATCCGACACCCTGTTCGCCTTCGGCCGCGCCGATTTCCAGAGCCTGAAAAACGAAGGCCAGCATCAGCTGAGCGCAATTGCCAGCAAGCTGCTGAACACCCCGAATATCGGCAAGATCATCATCTCGGGGCACGCCGACCAACTGGGTGACAGCCAGGGCAACCTGCAGGTTTCGAAACAACGGGCGCAAACCATCCGCACCTATCTGGTTGGCAAGGGCGTACCTGCCGAGCTGGTGGTCGCGCAGGGCGAAGGCAGCCGCAAGCCATTGGTCAACTGCGACATGCAACAACCGCGAACGCAGTTGATCAAGTGCCTGGAGCCCAACCGCCGGGTGGAAATCGAAGTGCGTGGGCTTAACTGAGCCACGCCGCAATAACCGGTCGCTGGGGCCTCACAGGATGAGGCCCGGGCGGCGGCAAGCTACCTCTGCCGGCACGCCCGGCGAGGTCAAAACCAAGGGGCGCATGAGCAACCCTTTACATGTTGTTAATGGAGAGTTTCACAATGGCATTTGACGCGTATATCCAAATCGACGGCATCCCAGGCGAAGTACTGGATGAAAAACACAAGGACTGGATCGAAGTGCTGGGCTACGAGTACGGCGCCACCCAGGCTACGTCGGCAACCGCCAGCTCTTCGGGCGGTGCGTCCTCCGAGCGCGTTGCCCTGAGCGACTTCAAGATCCGCAAGGCAGTCGACAAGGCATCGGCCAAACTGTTCGAACACTGCTGCACCGGCAAGCACATCGCCAAGCTGAAGCTGAACGTGAACCGCGCCGGTGGCGACAAGGTCACCTACCTGACCATCGACATGGAAGAAGTGGTGGTCTCTTCGGTCAGGTTTGTCGCCGGTGGCAACCAGAGTGGTGAAGACAAGGCGGTCAGCGACCTGCCAGTTGAAGAAATCAGCTTCAACTTTGCCCGCATCAAAACCACCTACACCCAGCAGAACCGCACCGACGGCCAGGCCGGCGGCAACATCGTAGGTGGCTGGGACCGCACCGCGAACAAAGTGTTTGCCTAAGCACGTACCGAACCATGGGCCGCTTCGGCGGCCTGTGTTCCGCAGCGCGCCGGGTTTTCTGGCGCGCTGTTCATTAGCCATGTCCAGAGTGTTCTATGCCTGAAATTCTCAATGACCTCTCGCTGGCCACACTGGTCGCCCCTATCGAGGGTGGCAGTGGTGAAGACTTGAGCTTCTCTGCCTTGTTCGACCAGATCAAGGAGGCACGCCGGGCGGACCCTGACTACCTGACCCAGGGCGACTGGCAAACCGACTTGAAGACTGCCGACTGGGAGCAGGTGATCAACCTGTCGGCTCAAGGGCTTGCGCAGCAAAGCAAAGACCTGATGCTGGTGGCCTGGCTCTGCGAGGGGCTGGCCCAACGTGAACACTTCGAAGGCATCACCTTTGGCCTCGAGCTGACCGAACAGCTCCTGGTTGCGTTCTGGGAAACGCTGTACCCCACCCTCGAAGACGGCCTGGACGAGCGCGCGGCGCGACTGTCCTGGTTGAAGACCACGCTCACCGACATTGCCGGTGGCTTGCCCATTATCCAGGGGCAGCATTTTGGCGTGTTGCGCTATGACGAATCACGCCATGTAGAAAACCTCGCCTTGCAAAACCCCAAGGCGATGCAGACAGCACTGAACGAAGGCAAGATCAACGCCGAGATCTTCCAGCGTTCGGTAGCGCTTACCGACACCGACTACCTGCGCGCCAAGGCCCAGCAGATCGCTACCAGCCTGAATGCATGCAAACGCCTGCAGGCCAGCGCCGACCGCCTGTTCGGCCACGAGGCGCCCAGTTTTGCCAGCCTTGCCGACATGCTTTCGCGTGCCAGCCAACTGGCGGAAAAACTGCTCAAGGACCGCGGCGTCGAGCTACACCCCGCCATCCCGGAGGAAGCACAGCCTCAGGCCACGGACGCCAACCTCCACGAAGCAGGTGAAGCGATGAATGCCACGCCCCCGACGACCGCGCCTGCAGCCCTGCGCACCACCCCGCTGACCCGCGACGAGGCATTCACCATGCTTGCGGGCATCGCCCAGTACTTCAAACAGAGCGAGCCGCAAAGCCCGGTACCCTACCTGATCGAACGTGCGATCAAGTGGGGCAACATGCCGTTGGAAGGCTGGTTGAGTGACGTGATCAAGGACAACAATGTGGTGGACAACATCCGCGATGTGCTGGGTACCCGCTAGGGTCTGCAATAAAAGCCTTGAGACGAACGTCAGGTAAGGCGAAAACAGCCGGCGCCCTGCCACCCCACCGGCTCCATCGGGTAGATTCCTTGACTGCTGCCCACGCAAGGACGCTGCAATTGCTGTTAACTTGAGCGCACTGCTCAGCTTCAGACAAGGACTGCTTCATGCCTCCAAGCCCGACCACCCCAAGCGGTTTCATCCGCGTCCGTGGCGCCCGCGAGCACAACCTTAAGAACATCGATGTCGATATCCCCCGCGATGCCTTGGTGGTGTTCACTGGCGTGTCCGGCTCGGGCAAGTCTTCGCTGGCGTTCTCCACGCTGTATGCCGAAGCCCAGCGGCGTTATTTCGAATCGGTGGCGCCCTATGCCCGGCGCCTGATCGACCAGGTTGGCGTGCCGGATGTCGATGCCATCGACGGGCTACCGCCGGCGGTGGCCCTTCAGCAGCAACGCGGCACACCGAGTGCACGTTCCTCGGTGGGTAGCGTGACCACCTTGTCCAGTTCGATCCGCATGCTTTACTCCCGCGCAGGCCATTACCCGGCCGGGCAAGCGATGCTGTACGCCGAAGACTTTTCTCCGAACACGCCCCAGGGCGCTTGCCCGCAGTGCCATGGCCTGGGCCGTGTCTACGAGGTGACCGAAGCGACCATGGTCCCCGACCCGTCGCTGACCATTCGTGAGCGTGCGGTGGCGGCGTGGCCAATGGCGTGGCAAGGGCAAAACCTGCGCGACATCCTGGTCACGCTGGGCTATGACGTCGATATCCCTTGGCGCGACCTGCCTCAGGCGCAGCGCGACTGGATCCTGTTCACTGAAGAGACGCCCACCGCCCCCG
Organism: Pseudomonas sp. CIP-10; assembly: GCF_020911845.1. NCBI lineage: Bacteria > Pseudomonadati > Pseudomonadota > Gammaproteobacteria > Pseudomonadales > Pseudomonadaceae > Pseudomonas > Pseudomonas sp. CIP-10. The sequence continues at coordinate 3,234,231 of NZ_CP087160.1, forward strand.
TGTATGCCGGCCTGACCCCGGCGCAGACCCGCGAAGCGCTCAAGCGCAAGCTGGAGCCCAGCTATCAAGGCACGTTCATGGGTGCCCGGCGTTACGTGCTGCATACCTTCATGCACTCGCAGAGCGCGCAGATGCGCAAGCGTGTGGCCCAGTACATGCACCCCAGCCCCTGCCCGCTGTGCCAGGGCAAACGCCTGAAGCGCGAAGCGCTGGCCGTGACCTTCGCCGGGCTGGACATCGCCGAACTGTCGCACCTGTCGTTGCAGGCGCTGGCTGAGGTGTTCCGCAAGGTGGCGGCAGCCGACTACCTGACCCGGCAGCAGGACGAGCTGACACTGGAAAAACGCCTGGCGGCCCAACGTATCGCCAAAGAACTGCTCGAACGCATTGATACGCTGCTTGACCTCGGCCTCGGTTACCTGGCCCTGGAGCGTAGCACCCCGACCTTGTCCTCTGGTGAACTGCAACGCCTGCGCCTGGCCACCCAGCTGAATTCGCAGCTGTTTGGGGTGGTTTACGTACTCGACGAGCCGTCGGCCGGCTTGCACCCGGCCGACAGTGAAGCGCTGTTCGAAGCCCTGCAGCGCCTGAAACAGGCTGGCAACTCGGTGTATGTGGTGGAGCACGACCTGGACACCATGCGCCGCGCCGACTGGCTGGTGGATGTAGGGCCAGCTGCCGGCGAACACGGCGGCACCATCCTCTACAGCGGGCCGCCCGCCGGCCTGGCCGAGGTGCAACAGTCATGCACCCGCACCTACCTGTTCGATGCCCCGGTACAGGCCACACGCGCCCCCCGCCAAGCACGCGACTGGCTGAAGCTTGAAGGCATCACGCGCAATAACCTCGATAACCTGAGCGCCGCATTTCCGTTGGGCTGCTTTACCGCCGTTACCGGTATTTCCGGCTCGGGCAAATCCAGCCTGGTCAGCCAGGCCCTGCTGGAACTGGTGGGGGCACACCTGGGCCATGCCGAGCAACCTAGCGAGCCCGAAGCGCAAAGCCTGGAAGACGAACCTGAACAGACCAGCAGCGGCCACGTAAGCGCCGGGCTTGGCAGCATCAAGCGGCTGGTGCAAGTTGACCAGAAGCCGATCGGCCGCACGCCGCGCTCCAACCTGGCCACCTACACAGGCCTGTTCGACCACGTGCGCAAATGCTTCGCGGCTACCGAGCAGGCCAAGGCACAGGGCTTCGACGCCGGGCGCTTTTCGTTCAACGTTGCCAAGGGCCGGTGCGCCAACTGCGAGGGAGAGGGTTTCGTCAGCGTCGAGCTGCTGTTCATGCCCAGCGTGTACGCGCCCTGCCCGACCTGCCAGGGTGCCCGCTACAACCCCGAAACCCTGGCGGTGAGCTGGCAAGGCATGAACATCGCGCAAGTGCTGCAGTTGACCGTCGACCAGGCCCTGCAGGTTTTTGCCGAGCAACCGCCTGCCCGCCGTTGTCTGCAAGTGCTGCAGGATATCGGCCTGGGCTACTTGCGTCTGGGCCAACCGGCCACCGAGCTGTCCGGTGGTGAAGCGCAGCGGATCAAGCTAGCGACCGAACTGCAGCGCATGGCCCGCGGGGCGACCCTGTATGTGCTGGATGAGCCCACCAACGGCTTGCACCCGCAGGACATCGACCGGCTGCTGGTACAGCTGAACCGCCTGGTAGAAAGCGGGCATAGCGTGGTGGTGGTCGAACACGACATGCGAGTGGTGGCGCAGAGCGACTGGGTGATCGATATCGGGCCGGGGGCTGGCGATGCCGGGGGCAAGGTGGTGGTCAGTGGCACGCCGCAGGTGGTGGCGGCATGTACCGACAGCCGCACGGCGGCGTTTTTGGCCAAGGCCTTGTGACCCTTGCGCATTGCCAGTTTCCTGGGCCGCCGATTAGAATGCGATCAATTCTTGATTGCACTCATGCTTCCGGAGCCTCGCGCCCGCCATGCCACCCGCCGAACCTAGCCTCAACCTGCAGGTCCAGACGCTGTACACCGAGCACCATGGCTGGCTGCAGGGTTGGCTGGGCCGTAAACTGGGCAATGCCTGCGATGCCGCCGACCTGGCTCACGACACGTTCGTGCGCCTGCTCAGCCGCCAAGGCAACCCCTACTTTGGCAACGAACCCCGGGCCTTGCTTACTCATATAGCCAAGGGCCTGGTGGTCGACCGCTGGCGCCGCCAGGATGTCGAGCGGGCCTACCTGGAGGCCATCGCCCATTTGCCGCAACCCGAGGTGCCTTCGCCGGAAACGCGCTGGCTGATCCTTGAAACCCTGTACCGCATCGACGCCATGCTGCGCGACATGCCGGCGCGGGTACGTCAGGTGTTCCTGCTGTCACAGCTGGACGGCCTGACCTACGCCCAAATCGCCGAACAGCTGCAGGTTTCGCTGATCACGATCAAGCGCGACATGCGCACGGCATTCCTTGCCTGCCTGAGCATCGAGTGATGGTGCAGCGCATTGACCCGCTGATCCTGGGCGAAGCGGCTGACTGGCTGGTGCAGCTGCAATCGGGTACCGCCACTGAGGCCGACCACCGCGCCGTGCAGGCCTGGTGCAAGCGCAGTGCCCAGCACGCCCAGGCGTGGCAGCGTGCAGAGGCCATCCTCGGTGATTTCCGCCGCCTGCCCACACCGGTTACCGGTGAAACCCTGCGCCGTCTGAGCCGTAACGGCGCGGTAAGTCGTCGCCAAGCGCTGCATCGCCTGGGGCTGTGGCTGCTGGCAGCACCGGCAGCCTGGCTGGCCTGGCGCGAAACGCCGTGGCAGCAATGGACCGCCGATGCGCATACAGCGGTCGGCGAACAACGCACGTTGACGCTTGCCGACGGCAGCCAGGTGCTGCTTAACACTGACACCGCCATCGATATCACCTTTGACGCGCGACAGCGCCGCATTGACCTGCTGGCGGGCGAAATTCTACTGACCAGCGCCAAAGACCCTGCGACCCCGGCCCGGCCACTGTCAGTGCGCACCCTGCATGGGCAGGCAACTGCCAGGGGCACTCGCTTCAGCGTGCGCATCCATGGCCCGCTGACCCAGGTCGCCGTCCTGGAAGGCGCAGTCGACACTCGCCCGCTGCATACCGACGGCCTGTTGCTCAAGGCAGGCGAGCGCAGCGCTTTCGATGGGGACCGGGTGCTACCGGCCTCACCGCTGGAAACCGGTGACCTGGCCTGGGAGCACGGCATGCTGCTGGCTCGCGATATGCGCTTGGCCGACCTGCTGCAAGAGTTGGCCCGCTATCGCCCCGGCGTGCTGCGCTGCCACCCGGCAGTGCGCGAGCTGAAGGTGTCTGGCGCATTCCCGCTGGCCGACACCGATGCCAGCCTGCGGCTGCTGAGCGACACCCTGCCGGTGAACATTCAGGGCATGACCCGCTACTGGGTAACTGTGGAGCCACACGTGTGAAAGCCTGGCTACGCTCCCGGTGATCGCCAACCTTCAACGTGTGAGCAGGACAGTTGCTCCCACAGGGACGATGGGCAGCACGATTGATACCTTTTCCTGCGTCGTCCGGTGATGAGTGCAGAACCTTCATTTCTGCACCCACAGGACCCACGCATGACGCCTCGCCAGCCGTACCGCTTGCCTTTGAAGGCCCTGAGCCTTGCCATCGCCATGGCCGCCCTGGCCCCCACCGCGATGGCAGCCGACACCTCCGCGCGCACTTATCACCTGGCCGCCGGCCCGTTGGCCGATGTACTGGCGCGCTTTGCCGCCAACGCCGGGGTGGCGTTGTCATTCGACCCGGCCCTGCTCAGGGGCGTACAAAGCCAAGGCCTGGAGGGCAGCTACAGTATCGCGCAAGGCTTTGCCCGTCTGTTGGCCGGCAGTGGCTACAGCCTGATCACTACCGACAGTGGCGGTTATACCTTGGCGCCGACGGTCGACCTGGGCAATGCCGTGGAACTGGGCGCGACCACCATCAACAGCGACCTGGCCGCCAGCACCGATACCTGGCAAGGTGGCCAGGTAGCCCGTAGTGCCCGCCTGGGCGTGCTGGGCGACCAGGCAATCAGCGACGTGCCGTTCAGCGTTACCAGCTATACCGCCAAGACCATCGCCGACCAGCAGGCCCGTACCCTGGGTGACGTGCTGCTCAATGACGCGTCAGTGCGCCAGTCGGCGGGCTTTGGCAACTTTTCGCAGGTATTCACCATTCGCGGTTTGCCGCTGAACACCGACGACATCAGCTATAACGGCCTGTACGGGGTGCTACCGAGGCAGATCGTGACGACCGAGGCACTCGAGCGGGTCGAAGTATTCAAGGGTTCCAGTGCTTTTCTCAATGGGGTCGCGCCACAGGGTAGCGGCATCGGAGGGGCGATCAACCTGGTGCCCAAGCGTGCCGAAGATAGCGCCACGCGGCATGTCACCCTCGACTACGCCACGGGCGACAACGTGGGTGGTCACCTCGACCTGGGCCAGCGTTTTGGTGAAGACAACCGTTTTGGCGCCCGCATCAACCTGGCTCAGCATGACGGTGGCAGCGGCGTCGATGACGAGGCCCAGCATTCCACCCTGCTTGCCGTAGCCCTTGACTACCGTGGTGAACGGCTGCGCCTGTCCACCGACCTGGGTTACCAGAAAGAGCGTATCAACCAGGGCCGTGCGGTGATCTACCCCACCGGCAACAAGGTTCCCCGGGCGCCATCGGCGCGAGACAACTACTCGCAGGCCTGGAGCTGGTCGCAGCTGGAAGACACCTACGGCATGCTCAACGCCGAGTACGACCTGAACGACGCCTGGATGCTGTATGCCGGCGCCGGGGCCAAGCATACCCGTGAGAACGGCGAGTATTCCTCGCTCTATGTCAGTGACGGGAATGGCACCGCACGCGGCGGGTTCCTCTATGCGCCCCACGACGAAGACAACAAGAGCGCCGTCGCCGGCGTCAATGGCCGCTTTGCCACCGGCCCGGTCAGCCACCGGGTCAATTTTGGCCTGTCCGGCCTGTGGGGTGAGCAGCGCTCGGCCTACGAGGCGCTGGCGGCCAGCAAGCGTTATGACAGCAACCTTTACAACCCGGTCAAGGTGCCGCGCCCGACCGATACCTATTTCGGCAGCGATTTGCACGACCCGCGCATCGTCGGCAAAAACCGCAACAAGAGCGTCGCGCTGTCCGACACCCTGGGGCTGCTGGATGACCGCGTGCTGTTGACCGTGGGCGTGCGCCGGCAGTCGATCAGCGTCGACAGCTGGGCGACAGCCACAGGTGTGCGCAACACCCCTTACGATGAGTCGATCACAACCCCGGTGTATGGCCTGGTGATCAAACCTTGGGAGCATGTGTCGTTCTATGCCAACCGCATCGAGGGCCTGGCCCAGGGGCCAACGGCACCCTCGAGTGTCAGCAATGCCAACGAAGTATTCCCGCCCAAGCGCAGCAAACAGGTAGAGGCCGGGGTGAAGCTGGACTGGAACAGCTTTGGTGCGAGCCTGGGCGTGTACCGTATCGAGCAGCCCAACAGCGTGACCTATCGCGTTCCCGGGGCAGCGCTGGACACGTTCAGCATGGACGGCGAGCAGGTCAACAAGGGGGTGGAGCTGAACCTGTTCGGTGAACCGCTAGACGGCTTGCGTCTGCTGACAGGCGCGGTGTTCATGCACACCGAACAGAAAAACACGGCCTATGGCAGCAACGACGGCAACCGTGCTGCTGGCGTGCCGCGCTTTCAGTACAACCTGGGCGCCGACTGGGACGTGCCCGGTATCGAAGGCGCCGCGCTCAGTGCCCGGTTGCTGCGCACGGGTGGCCAGTATGTGAATGCGGCCAACAGCCTGAGCATCCCCGCCTGGACCCGGGTGGACCTGGGCGGGCGCTACCGCTTCAAGCTCGACGACAAGCAGGTGACATTGCGCGCCAATGTGGAGAACGTGGCGAACAAGGCGTACTGGGCTTCGGCGTCGACCTCGAACAACTACCTGACGCAAGGTACGCCGCGGGTTTTGCGCTTGTCGGCCAGTGTAGATTTCTAAGACGCCTTGATGAGCAAGGCTTGAACGATGCAGCGTCTGCAGTTCCTGCAGGGTGCCCCGGGTGCGTCCACGGCAGAACATGATGTGATTGCCACTGGCCTTTTCACGGACAAGCCCGCGAAAAGGCCAGAACAGGCTTACATCCACCAAGCCAGCACCACCGGCAACCAGGCAAACGACAGCACCGTAGAACACATCACCAGGTTCGCCACCTGCTCTGGCTCACGGTTGGCCCGCACCGCCATCAGGTAGTTGAACACGGCTACCGGCATCGCCGACTGCACCATCAGCACCGCACGCTCCAGGCTGTCCATACCCAGTACCGCGCCCACTGCCCAGCCCACCGCAGCCCCCAGGCCAATGCGCAAACCGCCCAGCAGCATGCCGCTGCCCACGTGACGCAGGCGAATGCTGGCCAGTGACACCCCCAGGGTCAGCAGCATGAGCGGAATGGTCATGCCGCCCAGCAGGTCTGCGGTATTGGCCAGCCAACGCGGCAGTTCGAAATCGAGAAAAATGATGGGCATGCCGCCGGCCAGGCTGATGACGATAGGGTTGCGCAGCAACGCCTTGAGCGAAGCCGCCGTGCCGGAGATGGCCATGCCGATGGTGAACTGCACGATCGACAGGGTCAGGAAAAATGCCACGGCCAGGGCCAGGCCATGCTCACCGAAGGCATACAGACTGATCGGCAGGCCCATGTTGCCGGTGTTGGGGAACATGAATGCCGGCAGCAGTACCCGCCAGTGCATGCCCGACGCGCGACACACTAGCAAAGCGGCCAAGGCCATCCCCAAGGTGCACAGCAAGCAGGCCACGGCCATGCTGGTAAAGGCATTCGGGTCCAGGTCGGTACGACTGAGGGTGGACAGTACCAGCGAAGGTGTGCCGACGGTCATCACCACCCGGGCGATGAAATCAGTGGGGTAATCCAGGCCCTTGCGGGCCCAGGCAAAACCAATGCCGGCGACGATGAAAACCGGGGCCAGGACTGCGAACAGCGACGCGAACATGGGGGGCCTTCCTTGGTGGGGTTCAGCATTATGCCGCACTCAGTGAGAGTACCGGGCCGATCTCACCGCACGCAGGCGCCGCCATCGAAAATGTCTGTGGAAGACATGTTCATGTCGCGCTGAGACTGCGGCGTCTCGTCGCACACCCAGGCCCCTTGGGCAAAAGCGTCCAAGCCCGTAGAATCCCGCTTCCTTTTCGCCCGTCGCCTTGAACGGTGGCAACCAGTAGCAATGACAGAGTCAGCGCCTGAACACATGAACGCACATGTGAAGTAGGCTCAACCCTCCCCGCCCGGCCCATCTCCCATAACGCCCAGCGGTTGAGTCTTGCCCAGGTCGCATCCGTGTCGCCACTCGCCCCTTGCCGGGTCGAGCCGGTGTGCGCGCCGAGAAGGTGCTCATTCCGCTCATCCAACTAGAGGTACGTATGTCTCCGCGTTTGCTGGCCATGGCGCTGGCGCCCCTGCTCGGGCTGTTCATCATTGCCCTGGGCAACGGCTTCATGTCTTCCCTGACCACCCTGCGCCTGGGCGCCGCCGGTGAGTCTGCAACCACCATTGGTATCGTCTCGTCGACTTACTTCATCGGCCTGACCCTCGGCGCCATCTTCAACGACCGGCTGATCCTGCGCATCGGCCACATCCGCGCCTACACCAGCTTCGCCTCGCTGATCGCCGTGACCATCCTGCTGCAAGGGTTGTTCTACGAGGTCACCTGGTGGTCGGTGCTACGCCTGATCAACGGCTGGGCCGCAGTGGGCGTGTTCCTGGTGATCGAAAGCTGGCTGCTGCTGGCCGGCGACGCGAAAATCCGCGGCCGCCTGCTGGCGCTATACATGATCGCCTTCTACGGCGCCGGGGTAATCGCCCAGGCCGGCCTTGGCGAAATCACCCAGCTAGGCGATACCGCCCCGTTCATGCTGGCCGGCGTGCTGGCCGCCCTGTCGGTGTTGCCGATCGTGATCCTGCCGCGGGTGTCGCCGCTGCTGGACCAGGTCGAACCCCTCAAACCCCGCCAGTTGCTGGGCGTGGCACCGTCGGGCCTGGTCGGCTGCTTCGGTTCGGGCGTAGCGATTGCCGGCATCTATGCCCTGCTGCCACTGTACTTGCAGCGCATCGGCCTGGAGGTGGGTGAAGTTGGCAACATGATGGCCTGGGTGATCCTTGGCGCGATGCTGCTGCAGTACCCGGTCGGGCGCTGGTCCGACCGCAAGGACCGCCTTGATGTGCTGCTCGCGCTGGCCGCGTTGTGCGTTGTCCTGTCGCTTGTAACGGTGTTCCTGCCATCGGACTCGTTCCTGCTGCCGGCCATGCTGTTCCTGCTGGGTGGTGGCGTGTTCACCCTGTACCCGGTGGCGGTCAGCCATGCGGCCGACCGCGCGCCGTCCGATGCGCTGGTGCCGATGATCCAGGGCCTGCTGCTGATCAACTCGCTGGGCTCGGCCATGGCACCGGTGGCCATTTCGCCGATGATGACCGAGTTTGGCGAGGCTGGGCTGTTCTGGGCGTTTGCCGTGGTCAACCTGGCCATGGTGTGCTTCTTCATGTGGCGCCGCGGCAAGCGCCCGGCGGCAGAGCACCCGGCGCCGTTCACCGCTTCGACCACCTTCTCGCCAACCGGTGCCGAGTTGCGGGTGACCGAAGACCTGATGCATGCGGCGCAGGAGCATCCGCCGCTGGAGCCGGTCGAAACCCCGGCACCCGCACAGCGCTCGGAATCTTGTTGATTGCCACTCGTCGCCCAGAAGGCACCCCGCCAGCCGCTGCCAGCCAAACGAATGACAGATCTTGCACAAAGGAGAAGTCCCATGATCCGCATTCGCCCGCTGTTCCTGTGCCTGGCGCTGGCCCTGACCAGCCTCACCGGCGCTGCCTTCGCCGCCACCGACACCCATACCGACAGCCATCCGCAAACTGACCAGTCCGGCGGCAAGACTGCCGGTGAAGGCAGCAGCGTCAACAGCCCCGGTAGCAGCAAAGGTAACGACAGCAGTGACACCGGCAGCAACGCCGATGCCGCCGACGGTGCCTCTGGCGGCTCCAACAGCACCGGCGAAGCCACTGGCTCTGGTGCCGGGGCCAGCGGAGGCACTGCCGAGGACCAGGACAGCCGCTGAGGCAGACCTGGACTAGACTAAGCCCTTGACGCCCTGCCAAGGATTGACCATGCACCTCAGACACTGGCTGTTCGCTGCGTTGCTGCCCTGCACAGCGTTAGCCGCCGCGGGCGGCCAAGGCGCGATGTCGGTCAGTTCCTCGTCTTTCACCGATGGCGGCGTCATTGCCCTGCAACAGGTCGGCCAGGACCCGGCATGTGGGGCCGGTGAAGAGCGGACCCCGCAACTGAGCTGGGACAACCTGCCCGCAGGTACGCGATCACTGGCCCTGATCATGTTCGACCCGGACGGTGGCAAGGGCGTGGGTGTGGTGCACTGGGTGGCCTACAACATCGATCCCGAACAGGATGGGCTCAAGGAAGGCATGGCGGGGTTGAGCGGGCCCTACGTGACAGTGGGCCGCAACTCCCGTGGCACCCAGAGCTACCGCGGCCCCTGTCCACCCGCCGGCGACAACCCCCATCATTACGCACTGACCCTGATTGCCACCGACCTGCCCTTGGGTACTTTGCCCGAGGGGCTGGACCGCAGCGGCCTGCTGCAACTGCTGCAAGGCCACGCCCTGGGGGCGCAGAGCCTGGTCGGGCGCTACGGCCATTGAACCAGTCAGTACAAAAACAAATGATGGGCCCCATAGCATTTATCCATTGAATGGCCCGCACGAACTGAAGTAAGCTCGGGCTCATTCACTGGAGAGCAACATGCCGAAACACACCCGCAACCCCGCCAACCACACCGGTCGCAGCCTGCGCCCTGTGCTGGCCGTTGCCGGCTGCGTGGCACCTGCCAGCTATTACTTTGGGTATTGGTTTAGCCACTAGGCGCCGATACCCACCCGGCGCCCACCTTCGAGGGGCCGCCGAACATGAGAATACTCAACCCCCGGTCGGCTTCCCGACCGGGGGTTTTGCTTTTCAGGCCTTTGACCAACACCGATTCACCTTGAGGACAGATTCATGAACTACGCCACTTATTACTACGCAAACACCTCCGCCTGGCGATTTAGCCAATCCCGTTCGGGCCAGCCTGCCGCCTCCGATCGGTCTTCTACAGGTGGCAATGCAGCAGCCAATACGAATTCAACGATCTGTCGAACACCTCGATAGGGCCGACCATGCGGGCTTGAACCCGCTGTCCGCCCAGGGAAAAACGCCATGCACGCTTCCAGCCTCGCCCTGCCCCTGACCCAGCCGCAAGCGGCCAACACCACTGTCAGCAAACGCCTGCCCAGCCCGCACCTGCTCAAGCAACAGATGCCACTGCCCAGCGAACTGGCCCAGCAAGTCCAAGCCCATCGCCAGGCCATCCGCAACATCCTCGAAGGCCGCGACCCGCGCCTGCTGGTCATCGTCGGCCCCTGCTCGATTCATGACCCGCGCTCGGCCCTGGAATACGCCGACCGCCTGGCCGCCCTTGGCCGCGAAGTCAACGACAAGCTGCTGCTGGTGATGCGCGCCTACGTCGAAAAACCGCGTACTACAGTAGGCTGGAAAGGCCTGGCCTACGACCCGCACCTCGATGGCAGTGACGACATGCACTCGGGTATCGCCTTGTCCCGCGGGCTGATGCTGAACATGATCGAACGCGGCCTGCCAATTGCTACCGAGTTGCTGCAACCGATGGCCGCCGGCTACTTCGACGACCTGTTGGCCTGGGCCGCGATCGGCGCACGCACCACCGAATCGCAAATCCACCGCGAAATGGTCAGTGGCCTGGAGCTCCCGGTCGGCTTCAAGAACGGTACGGACGGCGGCATCGCCATCGCCAGCGACGCCATGCGCAGCGCGGCCCACCCACACCGCCACTTCGGTATGGATGCACAGGGCCACCCGGCGATCATCGAGACCTTGGGCAACCCGGACACACACCTTGTACTGCGTGGCGGCCACAAAGGCCCGAACCACGATGCCAACAGCATCGCCATGGCCCGCCAGGCGTTGGCCAAGGCCGGTCTGCAGGCACGGATCATGGTCGATTGCAGCCACGCCAACAGCGGCAAGGACCCGGCGCGCCAGCCAGCGGTCTTCAATGATGTGCTGGAGCAGCGCCTGGCCGGCGACCGTTCGTTGGTCGGCGTCATGATCGAAGGGCACTTGTTCGATGGCTGCCAGGCGCTGGGCAAGGGCACGCTGAAATACGGTGTGTCGATTACCGACGGCTGCCTGGGCTGGGCTTCGACCGAAACCCTGTTGCGTGAGGCGGCACAAAAACTGTAGGCCGAAGGTTGTAAGCCTGGCGAGACATACCCCGGACAAGTGCGCTAGGCTTGCCTTTTTACCCCCAAGGAGCAGTACCCATGGCCCGTGCAACCGCCCGCCACATTCTGGTCAGCAGCGAAGACAAGTGCAACGAACTCAAAGCCCAGATCGAAGCAGGCGCCGACTTCGCTGAAATCGCCAAAGCCAACTCCACCTGCCCGTCCAGCCGTCAGGGCGGTGACCTGGGCTCGTTCGGCCCAGGCCAGATGGTCAAGGAATTCGACACCGTGGTCTTCAGCGCCCCAGTCAACACTGTGCAAGGCCCGGTGAAGACCCAGTTCGGCTACCACCTGCTGGAAGTGACCAGCCGCCAGGACTGATTCACCCCTCCCGGTGATCAGCCCCCCTGTGGGAGCGGGTTTACCCGCGAAGAGGCCAGACCAGACAACCTCGTTGCCTGCTCCGACGCATTCGCGGGTAAAGCCGCTCCCACAAGTATTGTGGGGGCTTGTATTTTCGTGCATGGGCTTTACGGTCCAGGCCGCTCCCACCCACGCCCTCACGGTCTACGGCGAAGCCCCCCGCTACGCCGCCAGCTTCCGGCATTTCGACTATGTAAACCCCGACGCCCCCAAAGGCGGCATCTTGCGCCGTTCGGCCATCGAGATCGGCCAGTTCGACCATATCCTCCCCTACATCGACAAAGGCATCGGTGTCAGCGAAGTCGATGGTCTGTTGTACACGCCACTGGCGGTACGCTCTTACGATGAACCCTATACCGTTTACGGCCTGATCGCCCGGCGCATGGAGCGCGGCCCCAATGATGAGTGGCTGCGTTTCGACATCGACCCACGCGCCACCTTCGCCGATGGCAGGCCGGTGCGCGCCGAAGACGTGCGTTTCACCTTCGAACTGCTGATGAGCAAGGGCAGCCTGAAGTACCGGACCCAGTTCGCCGACGTGTCCCGCGTGACCGTAGAAAGCCTGCACAGCGTGCGATTCGACTTGAAGCCCGAGCACGGCCGCACCTTGGCGCTGGACCTCGCCAGCCTGCCGGTAATGCCCGAGCACGACTGGCAGCACCGCGATTTTGCCAACGGTGCCGGCTTCGACAAGCCGGTTGGCAGCGGGCCATACCGCATCGGGCGCATCGACAACGGCCGCAGCATCACCTTCGAACGCGACCCGACATGGTGGGCGCGTGACCTGCCGGCCAGCCGTGGCCGCTACAATTTCGACAAGCTGCGCATCGAGTACTTCGGCGACACCGAAGTGGCGCGCCAGGTACTCAAAGGCGGTGGCTACGACTACAACCGTGAGTTCTCCGCCACGGCCTACACCTTGGGCTACAACGGTGCGCAACTGGACGACGGCCGCCTGCAGCGCGCCCACCTGGGCCCGGCCAAACCGCAAGTGGCTCAGGGTTTTGTGTTCAACCTCGACCAGCCGCAGTTCAAGGACCGCCGTGTGCGGCAGGCGCTGGGTATGTTATGGGACTTCGAGTGGAGCAACCGGCAGATGATGCGCAACCTGTACATCCGCCAGCAAAGCGTGTTCTCCAATACGCCGTTGGCCGCTCGCCAGTTGCCGGATGCGGGTGAGTTGAAGCTGCTCGCCCCCTTGCGCGGCCAGGTGCCAGATGAAGTGTTCACCACGGTGTTCACTGCCCCGGTCACCGACGGCTCGGGGATCGTCCGTAAACAGCAGTTGCAGGCCCTGGCCCTGCTCGAACAAGCTGGCTGGCACCCCGAAGGCGACCGCCTGGTCAATAGCCAGGGCACGCCGCTGGCGTTCACGTTCCTCAATGGCCAGGCGGGCCTTGAACGCCTGCTGCTGCCGTGGAAGCGCAACCTGGCCCAGATCGGCGTGAGCCTGAACATCCGCAATGTCGACTCAGCCCAGTACGTCAACCGGCTGATGGCGCGCGATTACGACATGATCGTCACCGGCTACCCGGTCACCCTGTCGCCGGGCGCCGAGTTGTACAACTACTTTGGCTCGGCGGCCGCTCACGACCCCGGCTCGAACAACCTGATGGTTTTGCAGGACCCGGCCGTAGACCACCTGATCGACGGCCTGGTCCGCGCCGACACCCAGGCCGACATGCTGCGCCACGCCCATGCCCTGGACCGCGTGCTGCAATGGAATTATTACTGGATCCCCAACTACTACCCGCCAGGCAGCTCCACCGCCTGGTGGAACCGCTTCGGCCTGCCCAAGGTCCAGGCCACCTATGACGAGGGCCTGGACACCTGGTGGGAGGTCAGCCCTACCCCGCTGACCAACGCGCAGATGGCCGAACGCCGGAAGGCCTCGCCATGACCGCTTATATCCTGCGCCGTCTGTTGCTGATCATCCCGACGCTGCTGGCAATCCTGCTGGTCAATTTCGCCATCGTCCAGGCCGCGCCGGGTGGGCCGGTGGAGCAAGCCGTGGCGCGCCTGCAGGGCATCGGTGGCGGCGCCCCCGGCGCGCGAACTGAAGTGGTCCATGGCGAATCCCGGGCCACACGCGGCCTGGACCCGAAACTGATCGAAGAGATCAAGCGCCAGTATGGCTTCGACAAGTCCGCCCCCGAGCGGCTTTGGTTGATGCTCGGCCAATATGCCCGGCTGGACTTTGGCAACAGCTTCTTCCGCGGCGCCAAAGTCACCGACCTGATTCTCGACAAGTTGCCGGTCACCCTGTCGCTGGGCTTCTGGGCCACGCTGATCACCTACCTGGTGTCGATTCCGCTGGGCATCCGCAAGGCGATGCGCCACGGCAGCCGCTTCGATGCCTGGAGCAGCGCGTTGATCGTGATCGGTTACGCCCTGCCTTCGTTCCTGTTCGCGCTGCTGCTGATCGTCCTGTTTGCCGGCGGCACTTCGCTCAACTGGTTCCCGGTGCGCGGCCTGGTCTCGGACAATTTCGACGAGCTCAGCCTGCTGGGCAAGGTCGCCGACTACTTCTGGCACCTGGTGCTGCCGGTCGCGGCCCTGGTGATCGGTGGGTTCGCCACCCTCACGCTGTTGACCAAGAATGCCTTCCTCGACGAGGTTTCCCGCCAATACGTGGTCACTGCCCGGGCCAAGGGCCTCAGCGAACGCCGCGTGCTGTATGGCCACGTGTTGCGCAACGCCATGCTGCTGGTAGTGGCCGGGCTGCCACAGGCGCTGATCACGGTGTTTTTTGCCGGCTCGTTGCTGATCGAGGTGATCTTCTCGCTCGATGGCCTGGGCCGCATGAGCTATGAGGCCGCGGTGTCGCGGGACTACCCGGTGGTGTTCGGTACGCTGTTCATCTTCACCCTGGCGGGCCTGCTGATTCGCCTGCTCGGTGACCTCTCTTACACCCTGCTCGACCCGCGCATCGACTTCGATACGAGGGCGCACTGATGCTATCGCCCCTGTCGCGCCGTCGCCTGCAACGTTTTCGCCGCCACCGCCTGGGCTGGGTGTCGCTGTGGTTGTTTGCCGGCCTTCTGCTGCTGAGCCTTTGCGCCGAACTGGTGGCCAACGACAAGCCACTGCTGCTGGGCTACAAGGGCAATGTGTACGTGCCGGCGCTCAAACGCTATACCGAGCAGCAGTTCGGCGGGCAACTGCCGTTTCAGCCCGACTACCGCAGCGCCTATGTGCGCCAACTGATCGCGGAACAGGGTGGCTGGATGCTGTTCGCACCTATCCCGTTCAGTGCCGACACACCTAATTACGACCTGCAGGTGCCCACCCCCAGCCCGCCCAGTGCCAGCAACTGGCTAGGCACCGACGACCAAGGCCGTGACGTGCTGGCGCGGGTGCTTTATGGCACGCGGGTATCGCTGCTGTTCGCCTTTGCCCTGACCGTGGTCAGTGTGCTCATAGGCGTGGCGGCGGGCGCCCTGCAAGGCTACCACGGGGGCTGGGTCGACCTGTTCGGCCAGCGCTTGCTGGAGGTATGGTCGGGGTTGCCCGTGTTGTATCTGTTGATCATCCTCAGCGGTTTTGTCGAACCGGATTTCTGGTGGCTGCTGGGGATCATGGCGCTGTTCTCCTGGCTGACCCTGGTCGACGTCGTGCGCGCCGAGTTCCTGCGTGGGCGCAACCTGGAGTATGTAAAGGCAGCGCGGGCGTTGGGATTACCGGACAGTCAGGTAATGTTGCGGCATATCTTGCCCAATGCCATGAATGCCACGCTGACCTATGTGCCGTTCATGCTGACCGGGGCGATTACCACACTCACCGCGCTGGACTTTCTGGGCTTTGGCATGCCAGCGGGCAGCGCCTCGCTGGGCGAGCTGGTGACCCAGGGCAAGCAGCACCTGGAGGCGCCGTGGCTGGGCTTTACCGCGTTCTTTGCGCTGGCGGTGATCCTGTCACTGCTGGTGTTTATCGGGGATGCCTTGCGTGAGGCGTTTGACCCCCGACGATGAGTTTTCAGGCCAGGCCTTTTCGCGGGCTTGTGCCAATACATGATTCAGGATGTTCACCCATGCACGACAGCAACAGCCTCAAGGACTACCCCCAGGTACGGCAACTGGCGATCCGCTCGCTGTTCGAGATCATCGAACAGTCCAGCGAAGGCACGGTGATCGTCGACCGCCAGGCACGCATCGTCTGGATGAACGAACGCTACGCTCGGCGCTTTGGCCTGGCCGACGCTGCCAGTGCCATCGGCCAGCCGTGCGAAACAGTGATCCCCGGCAGCCTGATGCGCGACGTGGTGAGCAATGGCCGCCCCATCCTGCTGGACATGCTCGACACGCCGAACGAGCCGTTGGTGGTCATGCGCCTGCCCATCCACGATGACCAGGGCGCGCTGATCGGCGCCATTGGCTTTGCCCTGTTCGACGAACTGCGCAGCCTGTCGCCGCTGCTCAAGCGCTACGCCAGCATGCAGCAGGAACTGGCCTCGACCCGCTCGCAACTGCGCGCCCGCCAGGCCAAATACAGCTTCGCCCAGTTCGTAGGCAGCAGCGCGCCCAGCCTGGAAGCCAAGCGACGCGCCCGGCGTGGCGCCGGCAGTGATTCGCCCGTGTTGCTGCTGGGCGAAACCGGCACCGGCAAGGAGCTGCTGGCCCACGCCATTCACGCAGCGTCAGCACGGGCACACAAAGCTTTTGTCAGCATCAACAGCGCCGCCATCCCCGAGACGCTGCTGGAAGCCGAATTCTTCGGCACCGCGCCGGGTGCCTTTACCGGCGCAGACCGCAAAGGCCGCAGCGGCAAGCTGCAACTGGCCGAAGGCGGCACGCTGTTCCTCGACGAGATCGGCGACATGCCGCTGGCCCTGCAGAGCAAGCTGCTGCGGGTGCTGCAGGAAAAGGAATACGAACCGGTCGGGTCGAACCAAATGCTGCGCAGCGATGTGCGCATCATTGCCGCCACCTCCATCGACCTGCAGGCAGCCATGGCCCGCGGGGCCTTCCGCGCCGACCTGTATTACCGGCTGAATGTGCTGCCGATCGAAGTCCCGCCGTTGCGACAACGGCTTGAGGACCTGCCCGCGCTGTGCGAGGCCATATTGGCTGAGCTGGGCAGCCAGTACGAGCTGGAAGCTGAAGCGCAGCAACTGCTGGCCAGGCATGCGTGGCCGGGGAACATTCGCGAGCTGCGCAATGTGCTGGAGCGCGCGACCCTGCTGGCGGATCAGCCCCGGTTGGGGGTTGCGGACCTGCGTGCGGCATTGGGGCCATTGAGCCCGCTGGCTGAAGCGCCCGTGCGGCAGCGCTACCGTGACGCGTGCGAGGCCTTTGAACGCGGCCTGATTGCCGGGGCGCTGGCCGAACAGGGAGGAAAAGTGCCAGAGGCCGCGGCAGCCTTAGGGCTGGGGCGGTCGACGCTGTACAAGAAGATGGCGGCACTTGGTCTCTGATTGGAGACTTTTGTTTCTGATTTGAGATTGCCGCCAGAGGTGCGCCCTTTATCACAGGCAAGCCAGCGATGGGCTGTAACGCAGCCCCTGGCGTCTCTGAAGGTAGACATAGACTTCTAACAAAACCCTTTAACCCTTACAAATCAGCCAGTTACATAGTTGGCACGATTCCCGCTATCTCCTGTTCAACGATAAAAACAAGACTCACCCAGGAGACCCACCCCGATGACCGTGCTCATCGCACTCGCCGCTCTGGCCTTGCTGATGCTGGCCGCCTACCGCGGTTACAGCGTAATCCTCTTCGCCCCCATTGCCGCCCTCGGCGCTGTCCTGCTCACCGACCCTGCTGCCGTCGCCCCTGCGTTCACGGGGGTGTTCATGGAGAAAATGGTCGGTTTCATCAAACTGTACTTCCCGGTATTCCTGCTGGGCGCGGTGTTCGGCAAGCTGATCGAGCTGTCCGGCTTCTCCCGCTCGATCGTCGCCGCGGCCATCCGCCTGCTCGGCACCCGCCAGGCGATGCTGGTCATCGTACTGGTCTGTGCCCTGCTCACTTACGGCGGTGTTTCGCTGTTCGTGGTGGTGTTCGCGGTGTACCCGTTCGCCGCCGAAATGTTCCGTCAGAGCAACATCCCCAAACGCCTGATCCCGGCCACCATCGCCCTAGGCGCATTCTCGTTCACCATGGACGCCCTGCCCGGCACCCCACAGATCCAGAACATCATCCCCAGCACCTTCTTCAACACCACCGCCTGGGCCGCACCGTGGCTGGGCCTGATCGGCACGCTGTTCGTGTTCCTTACCGGCATGGCCTACCTGCAGCGCCAGCGCAACAAGGCCCTGCGCGCCGGTGAAGGTTATGGCACCGACTTGCGCAACGAACCGGAAACCGCTGCCGACCTGAGCCTGCCCAACCCCTGGCTGGCGCTGTCGCCGCTGATACTGGTGGGGGTGATGAACCTGGTGTTCACCCACTGGATACCACAATGGTACGGCCCCAGTCACAGCCTGCAATTGCCAGGCATGAGTGCACCGGTACAAAGCGACGTGGCCAAGCTGACGGCCATCTGGGCTGTGCAGGCCGCGTTGCTGGTGGGCATCCTGATGGTCCTGGTGTGCGCCTTTGGCGCCATTCGTACACGCCTGGCCGAAGGCACCAAAAGCGCGGTGGGTGGTGCCTTGCTGGCAGCCATGAACACCGCTTCGGAATACGGCTTTGGCGCGGTAATCGCCTCGCTGCCGGGTTTTCTGGTGCTGGCCGATGCCTTGCGCGGCATCCCCAACCCCTTGGTGAACGAAGCCATCACCGTGACCTTGCTGGCCGGCATCACCGGCTCCGCTTCGGGCGGCATGAGCATCGCCTTGGCAGCCATGGGCGACACGTTCATCGCCGCCGCCCACGCGGCCGATATCCCGCTGGAAGTGCTACACCGGGTAGCCGCCATGGCCAGCGGTGGCATGGACACCCTGCCGCACAACGGCGCGGTGATCACCTTGCTGGCGGTGACCGGCCTCACCCACCGCGAGGCCTACAAGGACATTTTTGGTATTACCCTGATCAAGACCCTGGCGGTGTTCGTGGTCATCGCCACGTTCTACGCCACTGGCATCGTCTAAGGAGCATGGCATGACCCTTGAAGGCAAAACTGCACTCGTCACCGGTTCCACCAGCGGCATTGGCCTGGGCATCGCCCAGGTATTGGCCCGGGCTGGCGCCAACATCGTGCTCAACGGCTTTGGCGACCCGGGCCCCGCCATGGCGGAAATTGCCCGGCACGGGGTGAAGGTTGTGCATCACCCGGCCGACCTGTCGGATGTGATCCAGATCGAGGCCTTGTTCAACGTAGCCGAACGTGAGTTCGGCGGCGTCGACATCCTGGTCAACAACGCCGGTATCCAGCATGTGGCACCGGTTGAGCAGTTCCCGCCAGAAAGCTGGGACAAGATCATCGCCCTGAACCTGTCGGCCGTATTCCATGGCACACGCCTGGCGCTGCCGGGCATGCGCACGCGCAACTGGGGGCGCATCATCAATATCGCTTCGGTGCATGGCCTGGTCGGCTCGATGGGCAAGGCAGCCTACGTGGCAGCCAAGCATGGTGTGGTCGGCCTGACCAAGGTGGTAGGCCTGGAAACCGCCACCAGTCATGTCACCTGCAATGCCATTTGCCCGGGCTGGGTGCTGACACCGCTGGTGCAAAAGCAGATCGACGATCGTGCGGCCCAGGGTGGCGATCGGCTGCAAGCGCAGCACGATCTGCTGGCAGAAAAACAACCATCGCTGGCCTTCGTCACCCCCGAACACCTCGGTGAGCTGGTACTCTTCCTGTGCAGCGAGGCCGGTAGCCAGGTTCGCGGCGCCGCCTGGAACGTCGACGGTGGCTGGTTGGCCCAGTGACGGGCGGCCTGGGCCTGGCAACGGTCCCGCATTCGTTTATCAGCAAGGAGGCCTTATGCGCCCTACCCCAATGACCGCGATTCTGGCCCTGAGCCTGGCCGCCGCCGCACCTGCGATGGCCGCCAGCCTGAAGGACATCGCGCCCTACCCCGAGGCGGAAAAAGGCTTCACCCGGCAGGTTATCCACCTGCCGGCCCAGGCCGACGAGTCGGCCTATAAACTGGAAATCCTGGCTGGCAAGACGCTGCAGGTCGACTGCAATCGTCAGCGACTGGGCGGCAACCTTGAAGCACGCACCCTGGAAGGCTGGGGCTACGATTACTACCGCCTGGACAACGTCAGCGGCCCGGCCAGCACGCTGATGGCCTGCCCGGACAGCAAGAAGACCGAGGCCTTCGTGCCGGTGGTCGGCGATGGCTTCCTGCTGCGCTACAACAGCAAGCTGCCGGTGGTGGTGTATGTGCCCAAGGATGTCGAAGTGCGTTACCGCGTTTGGTCGGCATCGCAGGATGTGCTGAAGGCTAAAGTAGAGTAGGCAGGACCGCTTTCTCTGCAGGGTCAGCCTCTTCGCACCACAAGGCTGATCCTGCCCTGAGCCTGTTTTTGTTCCGGTAAAGGAGATTCGGCATGAACGATGTGCTCTGGCGCCCGTCCACAACGCAGATCGAGGCCAGCCGGATGGATGCCTTCCGCCGCCGGGTCAACCTGCGCTACAACCTGCAACTCAACGACTACCAGGCCCTGCACGGCTGGAGCATCGAACAGCGCCCCGCCTTCTGGCAAACCCTGGCCGAGTATTTCAACGTTCATTGGCATACGCCGCCCAGCCAGGTGCTCAGCGAAGGGCCGCAAATGCCCGATGCACAGTGGTTCGCCAATGCCACCCTGAACTTTGCCGAACACCTGCTGCGCCGCCGCGACGACCGCCCGGCCGTGGTCGCCGTGCGCGAAGACGGCCAACGCGAAGTGTTTACCCATGCCGAACTGGCCGCACAGGTGGCCGGGCTGCAAACGGCATTCAAGGCTGCAGGTATCGTCCCGGGCGACCGGGTAGCCGCCATCATGCCCAACACCTGGCAAACACTGGTGGCCATGCTCGCCTGCACCAGCCTTGGCGCGGTCTGGTCTACCTCCTCGCCCGAGTTCGGCGTGCACGGCATCATCGACCGCTTCGGCCAGATCGAACCCAAGCTGCTGATCGTCTGCGCCGGTTACGAGTATGCTGGCAAGGCCATCGACCAGGTGACCAAGGTCAACCAGGTGTGTGCGCAGTTGCCTGGCCTGGAGCAACTGATCGTGGTGCCCCATACCCGCAAAGGCACGCGTGCCGACGAATTCCAGGCAGCCAACGTCAGCCTGTGGGATGACTTCTTCCAGCCCGGCGGCGAGCCCCGTTTCACCCCGCTGCCGTTCGACCACCCGCTGTACATCCTCTATTCCAGTGGCACCACTGGCGTCCCCAAGTGCATTGTCCATCGCGCCGGAGGCGTGCTGTTGCAGCACCTCAAGGAACACGGCCTGCACAACGATCTGAAGGCCGATGACGTGCTGTTCTACTACACCACCTGCGGCTGGATGATGTGGAACTGGCTGGCCAGCGGCCTGGCGGTGGGTGCCACGCTGGTGCTGTACGACGGCTCGCCGTTCCACCCAGGCCCCGGGCGCCTTCTGGACCTGATAGAGGCCGAGGGTATCCACGCTTTCGGTACCAGCGCCAAGTACCTGGCGGCGCTTGAGCAGGCAGGCCTGGAACCTGCCACCAGCCACTGCCTGACCAGCCTGCGGCTGCTGCTGTCCACCGGCTCGCCGCTGTCACCGCACAGCTATGACTATGTGTACGACAAGATCAAGGCCGACCTGTGGCTCGTGTCCATGTCGGGCGGCACGGACATTGTCTCCTGCTTCGTGCTGGGCAACCCGACCCTGCCTGTGCGTCGCGGCGAAATCCAGTGCAAGGGCCTGGGTATGGCGGTGGAGGTGTGGAACGAGCAGGGTCAGCCCGTGGTGGACGAAAAAGGCGAGCTGGTGTGCACGCGCAACTTCCCCTCGATGCCACTCGGTTTCTGGAACGACCCGGACGGTCACCGTTACCACGATGCCTACTTCAGTCAGTTTCCGGGGGTGTGGGCCCAAGGCGACTACGCCGAGCAGCGTGCCAGCGGGGGCATGGTGATCCACGGTCGCTCCGACGCCGTGCTCAACCCGGGCGGCGTGCGCATTGGCACGGCGGAGATCTACCGCCAGGTGGAAAAAGTCGAACAGGTTGTTGAAAGCGTGGCCATCGGCCAGGACTGGAACGGGGATGTGCGGGTGGTGCTGTTCGTGCGTCTGCACGACGGCCTGCAGCTGGATGACGCCCTGCGCCAGCACATCCGCCAGGTGATACGCCAGTACACCACACCCCGCCATGTCCCGGCGGTGATCGCCCAGGTCAGCGACATACCGCGCACCATCAGTGGCAAGCTGGTGGAACTGGCGATTCGCGATGTGGTGCATGGGTTGCCGGTGAAAAACACCGATGCCCTGGCCAACCCGGAGGCGCTTGATCAGTTTCGTGATCGCGCAGAGCTGAAGAGCTGACATTCATCGCGCGGCCATTTAGGCGCGATCGCTACAACAGGACTCAATCAGGCATAATGCCGCCTTTTTCCCCGATGCACAGGTAGCCCATGAAAGCCCAAGCCCGCCACATACTGGTCAAGACCGCTGACGAAGCCGAAAAGCTCAAGCAGCGCATCGCCAACGGTGAGGCTTTCGACGTGCTCGCCAAAAAGTGCTCTCTTTGCCCATCGGGCAAGCGCGGTGGTGACCTGGGCGAAATTCGCCCCGGGCAGATGGTCGGCGCCATCGACCAGGTGATCTTCAAGAAGCCTTTGCGTGTGGTACACGGGCCGATCAAGAGCAAATTCGGCTACCACCTGGTGCAAACGTTCTACCGCGACTAACGCGCTAGCCCTTTGCCACCTGACATTTTTGCCAGTTGTGGTCGTGACGCACTCCTCTATACAACCCCGGTAACCCTGTGCACCACGCGTGGTGCGCAGGTTTCCCTGGTGAATGGAGGTTTTCCTGATGCGTCTACGCCTGATGCTGACCCTGGGTTCGCTCCCGCTGCTGGGCATGGTCACGCCCGCCCAAGCAAATTGCACCTTCGCACCCGGCCCGGGTAACGACACCTACACCTGTGACAGCGGCACCGCACCCGCGTTGGTGGACAGCAGCGGCGATAACCGCCTGGTATTCCCGGCATCCGGTAGCGGCGCCATTACCGGCGACGTAACCTTCGGCGCCGGCAAAGACAGCATCGACATGGGCTCTGGCAGCATCGGCGGCAACGTCAACCAAGGCGCCGGCATCGATGACTTCGTCATGAGCGGCGGCGTCATCGAAGGCAACCTCAACCAGGGTGATGGCCTGGACACCTTTCACATGAGCGGCGGCTGGATCAAGGGCACGTTCGACAGCGGCGACTATGCCGAAATGGACGACGGACGTATCGGCAACGTCAACATGCGGCTGGACGAGAACACCTTCATCATGCGTGGCGGCAGCGTCGACCGGAATGTCATCACGGCCTTCGACAAGGACTACATCGAAGTCTTCGAGGGCAACATCGGTGGCAACATCAGCGTCAGCGGTGGCGACGACCAGGTGCTGGTGCACGGTGGCCAGGTTGGCGGCGATGTGTTGCTGAGCACTGGCAACGACCGCTTCACCTGGGACGGAGGCCGTATTGGCGGGCGCGTGGATGCCGGGCCAGGTGATGACACGGCGCTGCTCAAAGGCCTTACGCCCGAGGTGCTCAGTATCACGTTGGACGGCGGCGAAGGTAACGACAGCCTGACGTTCGATGCCAGCCAGCCGGCAGGCGGTGCCCACTATGTGAATTGGGAGCGCGTGGCACTGAACAACGGCAGCCGGCTGGTACTGGATGACACGCTGGTACTGGGCGACAGCAACAGCAGCACGGGCAGCCTCGCCCTCGACGCCAGCAGCCGCATCACGTCACGCCAAGGGGTGATCACTGCGTTTGCCCCAGGCCAGCGCGCCGCAATCAGCAACGCAGGCACACTTGACCTCACCGCCGGCAATGATGCCATGGGCCGCTTGCGCATCGAGGGCGATTACACCGGCATCAACGGCACCCTGCGCCTGAACAGCGTGCTGGACGGCGATGGCGCTGCTTCCGATCGCCTGGTGGTCAGCCGCGGCGCCATCGCCGGCTCTACCCAGGTGCTCATCAACAACCTCAACGGCGCAGGTGCGGCGACGGCGCAGAACGGCATCCAGGTGGTCGAAGCCCGTGACGGCGCCACCAGCACGGCCACCGCCTTTGTACAGACCCAAAGGCTATCGGCCGGAGCCTACGACTATCGGCTGTTCAAAGGGGGCGTCACTGCCGGCAGTGAAAACAGCTGGTACCTGCGCTCGACGCTGGTTGCGCCACCCGCCCCAGCCCCTGTGCCGGCACCGGGCGAGCCGCCCGTGATCGCCCCGGCCGTCACCCCGCCCGTCGCTGCGCCAGCGCCCGGCCAGGCCGAGCTGCCGGCGCCGGTGCAGGGCCAAAGCCTGCCGCTGTACCGCCCCGAGGTCCCGGTGTATGCCGCCGCGCCACGGGGTGCCGCGATCATCGCCCGTCAGGCATTGGGCACCTTCCACCAACGCCAGGGCGACCAGCTGTTACTGCAGGGTGAAAGCGCCCTGCCCGCCAGCTGGGGGCAAGCCTACGGCGGCACGCTGCGCCAGCAATGGAGCGGCACGGTCAGCCCGAGCC
This sequence comes from Pseudomonas sp. CIP-10, assembly GCF_020911845.1. Taxonomy (NCBI): domain Bacteria; kingdom Pseudomonadati; phylum Pseudomonadota; class Gammaproteobacteria; order Pseudomonadales; family Pseudomonadaceae; genus Pseudomonas; species Pseudomonas sp. CIP-10. Next base: position 3,258,534 of record NZ_CP087160.1, read on the forward strand.
TGGATGGCGACCTGTACGGTTTCAAGGTGGGCCAGGACCTGTATGCCAAGGTTGGCGAGAACGGTTACCGCCAGCATGTCGGTATCTACGTAAGCCATAGCCGCCTGGACGCCGACGTCAAAGGGTTTGCCCTGGCCGTTCACGACCGCAGCGTGGGCGACCTGAAACTCGATGGCGACAGCGTGGGCACCTACTGGACGCTGGTCGGGCCACAGGGCGCGTACCTGGACGCGGTGTTGCAATACACCCGCCTGGATGGCCGCGCCCGCTCCGAGCGTGGCGACACGCTGAACCTCGACGGCCACGCCTGGACAGCTTCACTGGAATCGGGCTACCCCATCACCCTGTCCGAGCGCTGGCGCGTGGAACCGCAAGCTCAACTGATTGCGCAAAAGGTCACGCTGGACAGCGCCAGCGACAGCGTCTCGCGCATCCGTCATGACGCCCAGGTCGAGCTGACCGGCCGCTTGGGCCTGCGCCTGGAGGGTGCGTTCACGGGGAGCAGCGGGCGCCTGTTGCAGCCCTATGCGCAGGTCAACCTGTGGCACGGCGACGGTGGGCGCGACACCTTGAGCTTCGATGACGCAGACAAGATCAAGACCGATTACCGCTATACCTCAGTGCAACTGGAAAGCGGTGTGGTCGCGCAGGTCAACGAAGCGCTGAGCCTGCATGGCGGCGTGCAGTACACCGCCAACCTGGACAGCCGCCAGCAGGAAGCCAGCGGCGTTAACCTGGGCGTGCGCTGGCAGTTCTAGCGGCGCGCAGCCAGCAGACCGAGGCCCGCGCAACCCAGCAAGGAAGCGCTGACCCGGTTGAACATCCGGCGTGGGCCGGGCTGGCTGAACCAGCGCTGCATGTAGGCGCCCAGGCCTGAGTAGATGGCAATGGCCGCCCATTCCAGCAGCAGGAACAACACACCCAGCCAAAGGAACTGCTCACTCACCGGGGTGCTGCTACCGACCGAGACGAACTGCGGCAGGAAGGCGGTGAAGATCAGGATGGCCTTGGGGTTGCCGGCCGCCACCCAGAACTCCTGGCGCGCCAGGCGCCAAGTGCCGCCTGGGTGATCGCTTGCCACCACGGCCTCGCTCACAGGTGCGCGCCACAGTTGCCAGGCGATGTAGAACAGGTAGGCCGCGCCCACCACCTTGATGGCCAGGAACAGGTATTCGCTGGTATGCAACACCACTGCCAGGCCCATCGCTGCCAGGGCGATCATGCCGCAGAAGGCAAGGATACGGCCGGCGCCGGCCACACAGGCGGTGCGCAGGCCGTAACGGCTGGCGTTGTGCAGTGACAACAGGTTGTTGGGCCCTGGCGCCATGTTCAAGGCAAAGCAGGCGGGGATGAAGAGCAGCAGGCTTGAAAGGTCCATTCTCGTTTTCCTCTGACAACAGCCCTCTATTTCGGCGCGTTCCGGGCCCTGCGGTCAAGTAACAGCCAGCGATAAAAACTGTACGGGTGCGCGGCACCTGTTACCCTGCCGACAATACCGAGGAGCCTGTAATGCCCCGTTCCCACGCCGCCCTGTGGCGCGACCCGGCCCTGGCACATGTCGAAAGCCGGCGCGCCTGCCACAGCCGGGCCTGCTACAAGGCCCACAGCCACCCGACGTTTTCCATCGGTGCGGTGGATGCTGGCCGCAGCCATTTCACCGGGGCTGCCGACGGGCAGCATCACTTGGCGCCCGGCACGCTGGTACTGGTCCCGGCCCACCGCGTGCATGCCTGCAACCCGGCCCCCGGCCTGGCGTGGAGCTATCAGATGCTGCATGTGGATGCCGACTGGCTGACGCAGTTACGCCTGGAGTCGGGCTTTGGCGGTATCGAAGCCGGCGAACCGGTGCGTATCTGCAGGGAGGCTGAGGTATATCGGCAGTTCTGCGCACTGAACAGGTTACTGTTTTCCAGTGCCTGCAACGGCGAGAAAGATGCGGCGCTGATTGCCTTTCTGGGGGACCTGGACGTTGCCGCGCACCCACCGCTGGCAGCGGCCCCCGTCCTGAAAGCCGCCACCTTGAACGGGTTGCTTGCACGCATCGAACACCAGGACCCTGCGCAATTGAGCCTGGAGGTATTGGCGCGGGAGGCCGGGCTTGGGCGCTATCAACTGATCCGCGCGTTTCGAGCGGCTACCGGGTTTACCCCGCATGCCTACCTGCTCAATGCCCGGGTCAATCGCGGGCGGCAACTGTTGAGTGAAGGGCTGGCCCTGGCGGAAGTGGCCTACCAGCTTGGCTTTGCTGACCAAAGCCATTTCCAGCGAGTGTTCAAGGCCCATGTGGGGGTTACGCCGGGGCAGTACCGCGGAAACTGAAGGCTGCTGCAGGTGCAATATTGTTCAATACGCCAGAATGGGCCCGGCAGCAGACTGCGGTTTTTCCGCAGAGCCGCCCCCAATGCAACAATTCATGATCATCGCCCTGGCCCACTTTCTTGCCCTGCTCTCACCTGGCCCGGACTTTTTCCTGGTCGCACGCAACGCGATCAACAGCGGCTGGCGCATCGCCAGCGGCGCCTGCCTGGGCATAGCGCTGGCCAATGGCGCGTTCATTGTCATCGCCTTCACCGGGCTTTCGGTACTGCAGCAGGGCAGCCTGCTGTTCACCACCCTGCAACTGGCCGGCGCCAGCTACCTGCTGTACATCGGCGTGCTGTTCCTGCGCCATGCCGGACAAACCAGCCTAGGCTCAGTCGCCGGCAGCCAGCGGGTGCATGGCTGGTGGCGCAGTTTGGGCATGGGCTTCCTATCCGGCATCCTCAACCCCAAGAACGCGCTGTTCTATGCCAGCCTGGCCAGCATGGTCGCCAGCGTCAGCCCCGGCTGGAAAACGGCCTACGCCCTATGGATGTTCAGCATCGTCCTGCTCTGGGACTTGCTGGTCGCCGTGGCCATCGGCAACCAGCGGGTACTGCGGCGATTCGCTCGCAGCCTGCCGTGGCTGGAGCGGGCCTCGGGGGTCATGCTGGTGATGTTGGCGGGGGCGTTGTTGCTGCATCTGGCTCTGGGCTGACCCGTTGCAAGGTGCGCATGTCGACCAAGGTGAAATGACCGCTGGCCCAGCCCCCCGTGTCCAGGTGCCACACATTGCCTAGCAGCTTGGCCTCCAGCACCGGGGTGTGGCCGACCAGCAGGGCTCGCAGGCCCTGCACCGGTTGGGTGTCTCCCTCTTTAAGGCGCCGACGCGACCACTGGCACACTTGGCGCACCTCAGGGTCGTCATCCAGCTCCAGCCAGGAGCGTAAGACTGCCCAGTCGGCAAACGGGCTGTCGGCATGCAGCAGGCCTACCAGACCGTCCGCACTCTCCACTTCCATGGCAATCGGCAACTGCTCGAAACGCTCCACGAAACGCAGTTGCTCGCGCCGCGGCAAGTCGAGGAACCACCCCCCCCCGGCGGCGCGGTACATGCCCAGGTCGAGCCGCCCACCGCGCACGCGGGTGATTGCCAAGGCCTCATGATTGCCCTGGACGGCATGGAACCAAGGCTGTGCCAGCCATTCCAGCGCTGCCTCGCTGTGCGGCCCACGGTCGACCAGGTCACCTACGCTGAACAGGCGGTCCACCGCCGGATCGAACCCTACCGCATCCAGGCATTGCTGCAGGCGCTGGAAGTGGCCATGGATATCGCCCACGGCCAGATCCCGTCCCCGGATATTGGCGATCATCCGCCGAAACCGTGCCATTACAGTGTTCCTCCGCTGGTAGCACCCTGCCCGGCTTCGCGCGGGCCGTGCGCATGGCGCTGTCACTGGACAGCATGGCACAAGGTACCGTGGCTGCGCAGGTCGGGGGGCGTTTTGCTACGCACCCCAGGCTTCCTGAAAAACCCTTCACTGGAACAGGCGTTGGTGCCGATAGTATGCTCGGCACGTCAATCTTCACCAGGGAATGGTTCTGATGAAACTGTGCGCCGTACAACTGGCGTCGCTCAAGGGCGATTTGCCAGGCAACCTCCAGCGCCATCTGGTTTGCATCGAGCAGGCTGCGGCCCTGGGTGCCGAACTGGTGGTGTTCCCCGAGCTGTCGCTGACCGGCTATGAGCCGAGTGTGGCGCGCCAGGCCGCCCTGCCCGTCACCTCCGCGCGCCTGGACCCGCTGCAGGCAGCCTGCGACCGGCTGGGCATTACGGTTGCCGTGGGCCTGCCATTGCCGACGCCCGATGGCATACGCATCGGCATGCCCATCTTCTGCCCTGAGGCGCCGCGCCAGGCCTATGCCAAGCAGCGCTTGCATGATGATGAGCTGCCTTACTTCACCCCAGGTGATCAGGCATTGCTGCTGGAGGTGGGTGAACACCGGGTGGCACCGGCGATCTGCTACGAATCGATGTTCATGGCGCATGCCGCCGTGGCCCGCGAGCGCGGTGCCGACCTGTACCTGGTCAGCGTTGCGAAAACCGCCAAGGGTATCCGCGAGGGATATGCGCACTACCCAGAGGTGGCACGTGAGCTGGGCATGCCGGTGTTGATGGCCAACTGTGTGGGGCCGGCCGACACCTTCATCGGTGCTGGCGGTTCTGCAGCATGGGACAGCCAGGGGCACTTGCTGGCCAGCCTGGATGACCACAGTGAAGGGCTGATCGTACTCGACACCCGCAGTGCCAGCGCGATCACCCTGCCCTTGGCCCCGTACCTTGCATGATCTATCTGTTTCTAGCGTTGCTGAGTTACGCCTGCACCTACTGCCTGGTCGGCTTGCTGATTCAGGGTCAACTTGCCGATGTGGCCGAGGGCTTGCGCCATCGGCCCGATGCGCCTACGCCCGGCGAGTACCTGCGTGAGGTCGAGCCCCGCGCACGTCAGGCCCGGCGGCAATACACCCTGATCGCCGGCTCGGTGCTGGCCGTGCTGGCCTGCCTGATCGCCAGCGGGTTCGGTTGACGCCTTACAGGTCCAGCGCCAGGCTTTGCCGCCCTTCCAGCGCCAACAGATACTGCTTGGCCGGCAGGCCACCAGCAAAGCCGGTCAGGCTGCCCGACGCGCCGATTACCCGGTGACAGGGGGCGATGATCGAAATCGGGTTGCGGCCATTGGCAGCGCCAACCGCGCGTACCGCCCTGGGGTTGCCGAGCTGCCGGGCAATATCGCTGTAGCTGCGGGTTTCGCCGAACGGTATCGCCAGCAATGCGGCCCACACCTGGCGCTGGAACTCAGTACCGGCAAAGTCCAGCGCCAGCTCGAAACGCTGGCGCTTGCCGTCAAAGTACTCGCCCAGCTGGCGCGCGGTTTCCCGCAGTACCGGGCACTGGTCGTCCCGGTGCAGTGCGCCCAGGCGTACGCGGTTTTCCCGCTCCTCTTCCCACAATACGGCTGCCAGGCAATTGCCACGGGCCACAAGGGTCAGCATGCCGACGGGCGATGGCATGATCGTGAATGCGCTGGACATAGCAGGCTCCTGCAAGTTGCGATCGGCCCACTGTACGCATCCACAGTCCTTGATGCACCCGCTTTCTTGCTCAGTTCATTGCGCAGCCGGCAATGTGCCGCGCCTGGCTGAGCGTGACCTTGGGTATCAGCTCAGCGGGAATGCGTGATGTTGCCGACAGGTTGTAGACGTGGAAATGCTCGCTGACCACTTCCCTGGCCATCAGCTTCAACGACGGCAGGATGCGGCTGTCCCAATGCTGATCGAGCCCGCACGGCGAAGACGGGCCTTGGCCGTCCTCGTAAAAGCGCCCGACGCTCTGGTCGAGGTCAACCCCCACCAGCAACACTTCCTCGAAGCCCAGGTGATAGGCCAACTGCAAGGCCACATAAGCCACCGTGCGGGCATCGAAAAAGCCATGGCCCATGTCTTTACTGAAGGCGATCGAGCGGCTGCGTTTGCTCCACAGTGCCCGGTTGCACACGCAACTGTCACCCTGGCCGCGCAAACCGTCCAGCAGGCTCGGCATATCGGCTTTGTGCAAGGCATAACACTGGGTGTGAGCTGGCACATCGGTACGCGCATACTGCTCTGGCCACAAGGCCAGGCGTTCGCTGTCGCGCATGGCAGTGGCGAACAAGGCCGGCTGTTGCTGGCAAAAGCTTTTGTCGGTGCACACGTAGAAGAAGGGTTTGATGCCGTGTTCGGCGGTCATGGCGACCGATCCATTCATGGCGATGATGGGCAAGTGCGCAAACTCGCCCAGCGGAAAATGTTTGGCAGAAGCGCCGGAGGCGAGGATCACCACGGGGCCCTGCTGGGAATTGCGACACGCCTCGAAACCGGAGAACGCCCCGCGTTCAGCGCTTGGCTGCGACGGAAGTATGTTCATCAATGGCATCTTTAACCGGACAGTACAAACCACAATACTGATCCGTGTATATGCCGTGGCCGCTTTTACCTAACTTTACCTGGGTGAACTTAAGTCAACCGCCATTCCCTTGTTTGGCGGGGTTTCAGCCTGGCTAATACCGGCTGGTCTAACTGCTATAACAGACCACCCCGGTGAAAAAGTGTTCCCCTGGTGCGATTCAGGAATAGCGATGACCATTACCGAGGCGACCGATGGTTGCCAAGTGCCTTTCGTCATGAGCCTGCTTGATGCTTGTGATCGGTGAGACTAATACTTAAATCTCTGCCTGGGGAGGCACGAAAAATGCAACCAAGATTCGTTATCGTTCCCGCTGTGCCGATCGAAAAGGAATCGTTCCGCGTTGGCAGCCGCTACTACGCCGCTACCGTGTGTGGAGGGTTCGACATTTATGACAATCAGGCAAAGGAGCGGCTCAAGCCGAGCTATCCGAGCCGCACGGAGGCGCAGGTGAAATGCGAGCATTTGAACAAGCGGGATGAGTTGGGGTAACTGCAGGAGATCGGGGCGGCTCAACCCGCTCGGGGCACGGGTTCAATCCAGGCATTGCTTGGCAGCCTGGCGTAATTTGTCGCCAGACAGAAAGCTGCCCTTGTAGAAGGTCGCGCGGCTGCCCTCGTGAGCGTCAACCACATCAAGCACATCGTCGCTTGCCACGGCGCTTGGCGCCGTGAGCCGGTAGCCGTGGGCTATTGACTTCTGCGTGGCCTGTGGGGCCAGCGCCTGCCATTTTGGCAGGACACAGGCGGCGTACTGCTGCGGCGATTTTTTGGTCAGTTTGCTGGCAGTGGGTTTGCCGGGGCTTGCGCAACCGGCGAGGCTGGCAACCAACACAGTGGCGATAAAAATACGAAAGTCTGGCATTTGCAATCGACCGTTATGGATACGCTGCATTCTAACGGGCGTGACGCCGCGTTACTAATCAACCAAAGTCTTGCTGCAGGACGACGCCCAAGCGGGATCAGTGTAGCGCACCTGATATTTCTGCCAGTAGCCGGGGCACGCCGCAACAGTGAAACTCCCGAGGGACATCACACCACGACTCGGCAGGGCTTCATACCATGCAAACGAACGCCAACCACACTCAGTTCTTCTATCAGAACGGCAAGCTCGTCACCCTTAAAACCGGTGAACAGGGCCATAGTATCTTTCGCTCGCCGGACGTCCCCCTTGCCGAGCGACAATCAGACGACACCGACGCCATCGGATTGCTGGCAACTGACGACAAAGGGTCGGTGCTGCAGGTACAGGAGAAAAGCTGAAGCCCTGAGGATACTCCGGCGCCATTGCGAGCCAAACCCGGGGTCAGGGCTTGGCTCCCCTGTACAATACGATGGCTGCTATATCCAGGACCAACACACTGCCGACAAACAGGAACATGATGTACAGATCTTCAGAGAGCATTGCCGTGTCCCCCAGATGCGCCGGTTTCAAAGGGGTATGCAATTACTGATCCCGTCAGCGCATCCGCTAGCGAACTGCGACTCAGCTGAACTTTAACTTGACCACTTTGCTCAGCGCCCAGCCACTGAAGACATAGAACGCATCCAGGTAGAAGCGCCCTGCGTAGTTGGGCAACGGCGTTTGATTCAACAGCACATCTGGCTCGGGCGCAGGAGGAAACAGTGCATAAAAGCCGTTGGGCAGCACTGCCAGTGCCAGCAGTAACAGGTAAGTCGAGGCTTGTAGCAGGGTGGCACGATTACTGGATCTGGCGGACCACTTCAGCCCGTAGTAGGCAACCAGGCCGGCAACAGGCAAAACCCAGAAATGCGTCGGCATCCCAATGAACATTTCGGCGACTACGCTTCTTGCTTCCACCTGCGACTCTCCATCCAAATACAACGATTATTACGGGCGGGGCCGGCAAATGCAAAGCAACGCTGCTCAGGCCATACCGGCTCCACCCGCCCTTTTTGAACGTTGCCGGGCAGGCGATCGGCAGACAAAAAGCCCGCTCTCGACGGCGGGCTATTGGTGTGGGGTTGGATGATTACGCTTTTGAACACATCAGTGCAGCATCCAGCAACCTGCCATGGTCGTACCAGGCATCACGTTGATAGGCCGTGAAGTGGCGCTCGGTTCCCGTGCCCCGCAACTCTACAAGGCCCTCTGCCTTGTCGGGGTCAGTGCTGTCGACGAAAAGCCTGATCGCGTTATCACCCTCGACTTCATAGGTTTTCACATTCCCTTGCAGCTCGCCTTTAACGCAGCCCAGGTAGGCGGGTGGGCTTTTCACGGTAGTGCCAGCGGTATAATCGTGGCTGTCACGCACATCAGGGTTTTGCGCACAGCCTGCGACGAACAACGAGGCTGCCCCGAATAACAGTATTACACCTGCTCGCGAACTTGAGTTTTTCACGCGACACGCTCCTGCAGCCCCCTCGAAAACTGGGAAATGTTGCCAAGCAGCCTGCCCTTTTTTTGGTTTTCTCATGCCCATGTTACTGCGCAACGACAACAGGGCATCAGGTTTGTTTGCTATATAGGGTTCGGGGCGTTTTCCTCACACCCTGCGTTGGCCCCGATTACGCGTAAGGCCTGACCCATAACCGGGGTCAGGGAATGGCATTGAGAAACACATAAGTCGCCGCCAGATCCAGTACCAGCACAGCAACCACGCTGAAAATCATGTAATAGCGGTCATCCTGAGTCATCTCTGCGTACTCCGCATGATCAATGTCTCAGGGGTCACAGCAATTCTCGTTCCAGCGCCCAGGTTCAGCCCGCTGGCACCGCGCCAGCCAAACAGCGCAATCGCGCAGTCAGTCCTTGATCTGGCATACGCCATTGGCTTTGTTCTTACCGGTATACGAGACGTCAGGCGAGCCGTCCGGGTTGATCGACAACGATACCGTTACCCCGCCACCTTTGGCCTCGAAATAGTTGTCATTGAATTTTTTCAGCGTGGCTTCCTTGCCATTGATATAGACAGGCCCACCTTTATCGGCATGGACCTCGATATTGCCGGGGCATGTTGCGTTCAACAGCGGAATACCGGCATGGGCAGCGCCCGATGCGGCAAGCAACAGGCTCAGTAACAAACGCTTCATTTGCAGTGTCCTCATGGGGTTGTCGGGGGTGCGCGCGTTAAAGCAGTCCTGCGATAGCAAAGAGACTCATCGCGCGTTCGAGATGGTAGGCAAGCACATGCAGGCTCATCTCGCTACGCATTTTTTTTCATTCAGTGCATCCAGTCCGCCCGTTGGCGGGTATTGACAGTGGGCGGCCTTTGACTGCCCAGCCCAATGACTTTCAGGAGCACTGCCCATGAACTTCAAATACTCCGCCTGCCTGTTTGCCTGCAGCCTCGCCCTTGCGCTGCCGCCCGCCCACGCCCAGACCACGCTGCCAGAAGCGGTCAAAGTCCCTGATGGCCATCGCGTCCTGCTCGAAACCGTCGGCGTCGGCGAGATCACCTACGAGTGCCGCGACAAGGCCAACACCCCCGGTCAGACCGAATGGACTTTCGTCGGCCCCAAGGCAGTGCTCAATGACCGTGGCGGTAAACAGGTGGGCGACTACTTTGGCCCACCCGCTACCTGGCAGACCAAGGATGGCTCGAAAGTCACCGGCACCCAGTTGGCAGTGGCACCGGCGGACAAAGGCGCCATCCCCTATCAACTGGTCAAGGCCAACCCCGCCGAAGGCAAAGGCGCCATGCAGGGGGTCAGCTACATCCAGCGCCTGGCCACCCGCGGCGGTGTGGCGCCGTCAGTCGACTGCACGGCGCAGAACAAAGGTGCCAGGCAGGTCGTCCAGTACCAGGCTGACTATGTGTTCTGGACAGCCAAGTGACACGCACCTGACCCAACGCCCTGCGAGTGATGATCTACGCTCGATGGCAAGCCCCCCGGCTGGATGGCCGGGGTACTTGCCTTACACAAGGAAGCCACACACGTTGAACTCGCCGGCCACTCCCTTCGACTTCCACCGCTGCCTGTTAGCCTGTGCACAGGGTGACCGGCGGGCCCTGCAGGCGCTCTACGATCACGAAGGCGCGCGCCTGCTGGGTGTTGCCCGGCGTATCGCACGTGACGACGCCACCGCAGAAGACATCGTCCACGATGCGATCATCCGCATCTGGACCCGCGCTGCCAGCTACGACCCGGCGCGCGGCTCGGCTCGAGGCTGGATCTACAGCATTACCCGCCACCTGGCGCTGAATTCGATACGTGATACCCGCCGTGAAACTGTACTGACCGATGCCGACACCGAAACTGCGTCAACATTGCACGGGAGGATTGATGACCTTGACCTCTGGTCCGGCTCAGCAAAGATTTACCGCTGTCTTGAACAACTGCAGCCCGCACCGCAACGCTGCATCCTGCACGCCTACGTGGACGGCTGCAGCCACGCCGAGATAGCCGGTTTATTGGGCGCGCCACTGGGCACTGTCAAGGCCTGGATCAAACGCAGCCTCAAAGCGCTACGGGAGTGCCTGGAATGAAGCCCGATTCTGCCGAAGAACTGGACAGCCTCGCCGGGGAATATGTGCTGGGGACCTTGTCGCCGGAGCAATATGCCGCGACGGCCGAACGCCTGCGTACCGACCCCGCGCTTCGCGCCGCCGTGGATGCCTGGGAGGCCCGGCTGCTGGAGCTGACCGCGCTGTCTACCCCGCAGCCCCCAAGCCCCCGCCTGTGGCGCCGTATCCAGCGCAGCCTCGACGAGCTGCCTGCAGCGCGCACGCAGGCTCGCTGGTGGCAACGCCTCGGCCTGTGGCAAGGGCTCAGCGCCGCAGGGCTGGCTGCAAGCCTGCTGCTGGCGTTTACCTTGCTGACCACGCCCCCCTCTACCACGCAATACCTGGTGGTGCTGGTGGCGCCGAACAGCCAGGCCCCCGGCTGGGTGGTGCAGGCCAGCGACAGCCACATGATCGAACTGCTGCCGCTGGGCCGGGATACGGTCCCCGACGGCATGGCCCTGCAGTTCTGGACCAAGGGCGAGCAATGGCGTGCTCCGGTTTCGCTTGGCCTGGTCAAACCGGGCGAACCCTATCGAGTTCCGCTGGAAAGTTTGCCACCCTTGGAGGCCAATCAATTGTTCGAGCTGACGCTGGAGAAAGCCGGTGGCTCGCCGACCGGTCTGCCGACAGGGCCGGTGAAGTTCATTGGTCGTGCGGTGAAAGTGATATGACACGAAAGGGCCGCAGAACATGACTGCGGCCTTCGCAAGGCTGGAAGCCAGGGTCAGCCGCGGATCACCTCAAGGCGATCCCGCCCAGCCTCTGTGATGGCGTTCTCCCCTTCATCGCTGATGCGATAACGTCCTGACACCATTTTGGTAATTGAGAAACGGACCAGCCCGCTTTGGGACAAGGCTTGGCCTGCTTCGAAGCGCATTGCCTGCTCCAGGTCGAAGATCTTGATCTCTCCGATTTTGTAGCGTGCAAACGCGACCAAGGCGTTATCCAGTTCTTGTTGACTGATCGTTGTAGCGACTTCCATTCGACCTCCCAGGTCATGAGAGCCCCGGTCCGTGGGGTTGGAGGCAACGAACCGGGTGGCTTGTTGAAGGCGGACCGTACTATGCAGTCACGGAAGTCGCTACTGGCTTTCCATCCATGCTGGATGGGTAGGCAGCACGACACCCGCCACACCTACGGTCACTTCAAGAGCCGTCGCTGGTGGCGGAACGCTTACGGCCTTGATCTGCGTCGTCCTGTTCAGTGCCCGCTACCTTTTACGCCCGTGCGCTTTGGGGCGAAAAGCTGCCGATCGTGAATGACCGCTATCGACCCGTCATCGGTTGTCCGTTCGCTGTAGGTCGTTAATGGCCCAAAGGAACCCGATTCCAACACCTGTCCCCCTGATGACGTGGCCGTGAACCCAACACAGCTAAGTACGCAATACCTGTTCACCAGCATTGGCCGGCAGGCGTACTGCATCAACCAACGCGGCGCAAGCAATCAGGCCGATACCGACAAGCGCCCAGCGGAAGTCGCCCACTGTCATCTCGCTTTCACTCCCCCGCAGCATCGTCGAGACCCTCAGCAGCAGGGCCGCAATCGCAACCCCGAGCGCCATCGCCAGTTGGAAGAACATGCTGAACAGCGTCGACGCCTGGCCCATCTGTGCTTTTGGCACCTCGGCAAACCCGATGGCGTTGTAGGTGGTGAACTGCATGGAACGAGACAGCCCGCCAATGAACAGCACCAGCGCCATCCAGTACCACGGCATGTCCTGCTGCAGGAGCAAGCACGCGAGAATGCAACCGACGCCGATCAAGCCATTGACCAGCAGCACTCGACGAAAGCCGTGGCGGCGCAGCAGCCCGGTGGTGAACGGTTTCATCGCGAGGTTGCCGACGAAGATCGCCAACACCAGCAACCCGGCATCCACCGGCGAATAGCCGAAACCGATCTGCAGCAACAGCGGAATCAGGAACGGCAAGGCGCTGATCGACAGGCGGAACAACGTGCCGCCGATGATGCTGGCGCGGAACGTGGCGATGGCTAGGGTAGCCAGCGGTAGCAGCGGCGCCGGGTGACGCTGGCAATGGCGGATCGACAGCCAGGTCAGCAGAGCCCCCACGGCCACCAGTGCAGCGCCTGTGCCGAGGCCGTCGCCCGACAGCGAGCCGAGCATCTCCAGGCCCAGCAACCAGGTCGCGCAGGCCGAAGCGAGGAAGACGAAGCCGAGCCAGTCGAAACGGCGCGCTTCACTGGCACGCGTGTTGGGGACCAGCCACCACGCCGCTGCGATGGCCAGCAGACCGAGCGGGATGTTCAGGTAGAAGATCCACGGCCACGACAGGTGGGTGACGATCAACCCGCCAATCGGTGGGCCGAGCACCGGCGCCACCAACCCGGGCCAGGTGATCACCGCAAGCACCTTCACCAGGTCCTGCTTCTCGGTGGTGCGCAGCACCACCAGACGCCCGACCGGTACCATCAGCGCGCCACCGATGCCTTGCAGCACCCGTGCGGCGACGAAGGTTTCCAAGGTTTGTGCCAATCCGCACAGCCAAGAGGCCAGGGTGAACAGGCCAATGGCCCCGGCGAACACCTGGCGCGCGCCGAAGCGGTCGGCGACCCAGCCGCTGAGCGGGATGAACACCGCCACCGCCAGCAGGTAGGCGCTGATGCCGATGTTCAGGCTTACCGGGTTCTCGGCGAAGTCACGGGCCATCTGCGGCAGCGCGGTGGCGATGACGGTGGCGTCGAGGTTTTCCATGAAGAAGGTGACGGCGACCAGCAAGGCGATGCCGGTGTTGGGGACTGCGGGGGTGGCCAAGGGTTCAGTTCCTTCTGCAAAAGGAGAGTCTCGATTGTAGGAGCGGGTTTACCCGCGAACACCGGCGCAGCCGGTGCCATGCCCCGCGTCACCTGCTTCGCGGGTAAACCCGCTCAGAGCGCCGAGCCATGCGGCCCTGCTCAGACCATGCTCATCGCCGCACGCAGCGCCAGCAGGTAGGTTTCGACACCAAACCCGCAGATCTGCCCGCGCACCACCTCGGCAAATACCGAGTGATGGCGGAACGGCTCCCTGGCATGGATGTTGGACATGTGCACTTCTACCACCGGCACTTCGATAATGGCCAATGCATCACGAATGCCGTAGCTGTAATGCGTCCAGGCACCGGCATTGATCAGCACCGCATCCACCCGGTCCTCATAGGCCTGATGGATGCGTTCGCACAGGGCGCCCTCGAAGTTGCTCTGGAAGCTCACGACCTGCGCCCCCAGCTCTTCGCCCAGGGCTTGCAACGCCTGGTCGATGTCGGCCAGGGTCGCTGTGCCGTACTGGCGCGGGTCGCGCTTGCCGAACATGTTGTGGTTGATGCCATGCAGCATCAGTACATTGGCGACCATCGACCTACTCCAGGGGAATCGTCAGCTGATTAATCACGGCACGTGTGTCGGGCCGCACCCCGCGCCACCAGGCGAACGCCTCGGCGGCCTGCTCCACCAGCATGCCGACACCATCGGCCAGGCGCGCCTGGCCCTGCTCGCGGGCCAGGCGCAGGAAAGGCGTGAGGCCTTTGCCATAGGCCAGCTCGTAGGCCAAGGCCGCCTCACCCAGCACATCAGCCGGCAGTGGCGGCAAGTCAGCGGTCAGGCTCGCCGAGGTGGCGTTGACCACGATGTCGAACGATTGCCCTTCCAGTGCTTCGTAGCGGCTGATGCGCAGACGCGGGTGATCGAGCTCGTTACGCAGCGCCAGCGCCTTGGCCATGTCCCGGTTGGCGATCACCAGCTCGCGTGGCCCCGCCTGCAGGAACGGCAGCAACGCCCCGCGCACCGCGCCGCCAGCGCCCAGCAGCAGCACACGGCGGTTGCGCAGCGGCTCGCCAAGGTTCTCCTCGATGTCCCGCAGCAAACCGATGCCATCGAAGTTCTCGGCGACGATGCAGCCATCCTCGAACTTCAGCGCATTGGCCGCCCGTGCCAATTGCGCCCGCTCGCTGCGCCGGTCGGCCAGCTCGAAAGCACGCAGCTTGAACGGGGCAGTGATGTTCATGCCCTTCCCGCCTTCGCTACGAAACTGCAGTACCTGGGCTTCGAAGTCGTCCAGCGAGCCCTCGATAGCCCCGTATTCCAGCTGCTGGTTGCTGGCCTGGGCGAACAGGCCATGAATCAGCGGGGACTTGGTGTGGTTGATCGGTCGGCCGATCACTGCGTAGCGGTCGCTCATCGTGCATCTCCGTGGGTAAACAACACGCCATCCGCCTGCAAGGCAGTGATTTCTTCAATACTGAAGCCAAGCCCGGCGGCCACTTCGGCGTTGTGCTGGCCAAGGTCCGGGGCTACTTGGTGAATCGTGGTGTCGCAGTCGGAAAAGCGGAACGGCAGGTTGGCCAGGCGCAGCGTGCCGTAGCGTGGGTGCTGCTGCTCGATGACCATGTTGCGTGCCTGGATCTGCGGGTCGGCCAGCACTTCGTCGATGCGTTGAACCTTGGCACTGGGGATGTCGATGCCATCGAGCAACGCGAGGATCTCGGCCACCCGACGCGCGCCAACCCAGTTGCGGACCACCGCCAGGATCGCCTCGCGGTGGGCATTGCGGCCGTTGAGGCTGTGGTAGCGGCGGTCGCTGCCGAACCCGGGCGGGCCGCCGTTGGCTTCGAGCATGGCCGCGAAGCGCTGCCAGGCATCGTCGACCTGGGCGGCGATCACCAGGTCGCCGTCGGTGGCGCGGAACACGCCGTACAGGGTCGAAGTGGGCATGTCGTGGCCGGTTTGCTGGGGCAACACAGTGCCACCGGACAGCGTGTAACACTGCACCGCGTATTCGTGCATCGACACCAGGGTGTCGTACAGCGCCATGTCGATGTGCTGGCCACGGCCACTGCTCACCCGGCCGAGCAGCGCGGCATTGATCGCCGCCACCGCGTGGATGCCGGTGTACATGTCGCCCAGGGAAATACGCAGCAGCGGCGGTGCTTCGCCCGGCACGCCCACCATCTGCATGATCCCGCTCTTGGCCTCGGCGATCAGGCCGAAGCCGGCGCGGTGGGCGTCCGGCCCGGTATGGCCGTAGGCGGAAATCGAGCAGTACACCAGGCGCGGGTTGCGCGCCGACAGCTCGGCGTAGCCCAGGCCCAGCTTGTCCAGGGCGCCGGGGCGGTAGTTCTCGATGAACACGTCGGCCGAATCGGTCAGGCGCTGCATGAACGCCTTGCCGCGCGGGTCTTTCATGTTGACGCTGACGCCCTGCTTGCCCATGTTCAGCTGCAGGAAATAGCCGCTCTGCTGGTCGTCCAGGGTGAACGCATGCTGGCGGCCAGCGTCGCCGCTACCCGGCCGCTCGACCTTGATCACCTCTGCGCCGAGCGCCGCCAGGCAACGGCCGACATAGGGGCCGGCGAGGAAGTGGCTGTAGTCAATGACGCGGATACCCGCCAATGGCAATGCCTGGCTCATGCTGCTGCCCTCCGCGGCACCATCAACCGGTGCTCGCCACGTTGCACGACTTCGCCGTGCTGGTTGATCAGTTCCGAAGGCAGCACCACGATGCCCCAGCCAGGTCGGCTGTTGCTCGGGCGCATCGCCCCCACCCGCATGCGCACGTGAAGCACGTCGTTGACCTTGATCGGCAGCACGAAGTCCCAGGTCCACCCCAGCGACATGCCCGGCACGAAGCGGTACTCGCACTGGGTCTTCAGGCCGTCGGCGATCGACAGCCCGAACAGGCCGTGGGCGACCAGGCAGCCAAAGTGGCTGGCGTTGGCGTAGGCCTCGTCGACATGCACCGGGGTGTGGTCGCCGGTGAGGTCGGCGTAGGCCAGGATGCGTTCGCGGGTCACGGTGTAGGTCGGGCTGATGCACTCATCGCCTTCGCGGGCATCGTCCCAGTACTTTTCAATCACGCTCATGCCTGCACCTCCGCGCGCGGGTCGATGGCCAGTGCCTGGGCTACGCATTTGGCCGGCAGCGCCTGGATGAACTCCACCGCCAGGCCATCAGGCAGGCGCAGCCAGTTGCGGCCCTGGGGCATCTCACTGACGCCAAAGCGTTGGGCGGCGGCCAGCGCCGCTTCCAGGTCTTCGCACATGATGCCCAGGTGCGCCAGGCGCCCTTCCGGGCCAGCGAAGTCCGGCTGGTGAATGAACTGCAGGCCGCCGAGGGTCCAGTACTGTGCCGGCTGCTCGACATCACCCTGCACTTCACGCATGGTCATGCCGCACACCTCGCTGAAAAAGCGGATATGCCACTGAATGTCCTGCACCCAGAACGCCACGTGTTCGAGGTAGGCTTTTGACTGGCTCATGGGGTTTCCCTCTTCTGGTGATCGGCCATGGCGCGCTCGATACCCTTGATGCAGGCCACCAGGGTCGCGTTGACCGGCGTGGCCACGCCATGGCGCTGGCCCCAGCGCACGACGGAGCCGTTGATGAAGTCGATTTCGGTGATCGAGTTTTTTTCCAGGCTCTGCAGCATCGAGGTGCGGAAGCTCGCCGGCAGGCCCTCGGCGGCCAGTGACCAGGCAGCCTCGGGGCTGGTCAGGCTCAAGCGGATGCCGGCGCGCTCGGCCACGGCAATGGCCTCGGCCACGGCGGCCTTGGCGGTGCTTTCCAGCAGCGGCTCGCTGTACAGCTGGCCGTAGCTGAGCATGGTGATGCCGCTCAATGCACCGGTGGCGACGTTGACCAGCAGCTTGTCCCACATGGTGCCGAGGATGTTGTCGCTGACCGTGGTGGCCAGCCCGGCATTGTTGAACGCTTCGGCGATGGCCTGCACGCGGGGCGTCAGCTGGCCGTCGAGCTCACCGATGAAAGTCTGTTTGCCGGCCACACCGGCGCGGATAGAGCCCGGTGCGAGGAGCACGCCGCCGACATAGGTCTTGCCAGCCAGCACCCGCTCGCGACCCACCACTTCGGCCAGGATGTCCTCGTGGCCGAGCCCGTTCTGCAGCGACAGCACCAGCGTCTGTGGGCCTATCAGCGCGAGGGCACCGGCGATGGCCTCGGCAGTGTGAAACGACTTCACCAGCACCACCACCAAGTCGGTCACGCCAACGTCTTCGGCTTCGATGGCCGCGTTGACCGGTACATAGCGCTCGCCCCGTTCGTCCTGTACCCGCAGCCCATGCTGGTTCATCGCCTCGACGTGCGCGCGGCCGCGGTTCAGCAGCCAGGTTTCATGCCCTGCCTCGCTCAGGGCTGCGCCAATGGCGCACCCCAGTGCACCGGCGCCCAGAATGCAGATTTTCACGTCGCAGACCTCCTGTGATTTGCGATCACCTTATGCAGCGGGGTTTATTTGCGCTATACAATGACCTCAATACAGCTATTGAGAATCTCAATAATGACTACCCTGGAGGCCCTGCCCGAACCCAAGCTGCTGCAGCTGTTCGACGTGCTGTACCAATGCCGCAGCGTGACCCGCGCCGCCGAACAGTTAGGGCAGAGCCAGCCGACCATCAGCATCTGGCTGGCGCGCCTGCGCGAGCAATTGAACGACCCGCTGTTCGTGCGTACGCCGGGCGGCATGGCCCCTACCCCCCGCGCCGATCAGCTGATAGGGCCGTGCCGCGAGGTGCTGGAATCGCTGCGCCGGCTGACCGCCTGGGAGCCGCAGTTCATCGCCGCCACAGCGCAGCGGCGTTTTCGCCTGTGTGTCAGCGATGCCAGCCACATCACCTTGCTGCCAAGCATCCTCAACCATCTGCGCAGCCATGCGCCGGGCATCCGCCTGGAGGCGGCGCGGATCGACGGCAATACCGAGAGCGCGCTGGAGTCGGGCGAAGCGGACCTGGCCATCGGCTTCGTGCCCTGGCTGGGAGGGGGGATGTATCAGCAGGTGCTATTCGAGCAGGACTGGGTGTGCCTGAGCAACCCGCAGCATCCGCGCCTGGGCGATGGCATGAGCCTGGAGCGGTATCGGGCCGAGGGGCATGTGCAGATCAGCTTCGGCACCGGGCAGAAACTGCTGGAAGCGGGATTGGCGCGGGCCGGGATCGAACGGCGGATCATGCTAGAGCTGCCAGCGTTTCTCGGGTTGGGGATGATAATCGGGACTACCGATCTCCTGGGCACCTTGCCGCGGCATATCGGGCAGACACTGGCCGATATGCATGGGCTACAGGTCCATGACTGCCCGTTCGAAGTGGAGGGATTCACGGTCAAACAGCATTGGCATGCCCGCTATCATCAGGACAATGGAAATCGATGGTTGAGGGAAGTCGTTCGCGGATTGTTTCAGTAAGCCCGCCAAGCAGGCTCCCGTTTCGACTTAGGCAGGGGTTAAAATCAATGCCATTACCCAAGGTGGGGAATTCTTGATCACGGCTATTTGCATATCGCTAAGGCCGTTGCTCTACAGCGTGATCATGAATCAAGGAGTTTCGATGACTTTTGCAAAGCGTGTCAGGGATAACCAAGTCGCCCGCCCAAATCAGAGAAATTTCAATCTGGCTGAATGGAAAGCGGCTTTTGAACTCGACGGAATGGATCAAGCGTCCAAAAATTTATACGAAGCCGGTGTCTGGTTTTTCCGGGCCTTCTCAACCATCAGGAGCGAGTTGAGCTTCGCGGCTGACAAGAAAATCAGCCGGAATGACAAGCTGTTAGCGTTCGTCAGCCATGCTAACTTGAACGCCATCGGCTACCAGTTATCAATTGCCGACATTGTTCGTAAGTCCAGGGCGCAGAATCCTGCGCAGCGAAGTGCAAGCCATATCCTGCCCAGCGTGCATGACCGTGATGGTGTAGCCCATTCGCTGGATCAGATCGCGCAATCGGATATCGACGGGCTACAACTCCCGCTTCGAATGATCCTTAGCCAGAAGCCGTCGCACGCCAAAGAAACGCAATCGAGAACAGCATCACAAAGCGATATCGCAGTGGATTACGCCACCGGAACTTTCTACAAAATTATCGAAGACTTATGGGAAGAGTGTCTGTGGAATAACTACGTTTTCACCGAGTCCGCTGAAGGCGTCAAGTTGTCGCCAGCACGGCCCGCTGACGCAAATTGGAAGTGGATAACCTTAAGTCGTCGCAGTGCCGTTCATCACGCCAGTAGCCTTCACCATCACTCGATGTTTGAGCAAGCCCGCCGCTCAAACAGCCATGCCGCGCTCAGCATACCTAGACCCATCGTTGCAGTGACTGCCGTCGACGGAATCTACACCTTCGTGCTGGCAGCGGATGAAACAATCGGTGAGCGGTCCCGCGAAAGCTACGTTCTCATGCAAGAAGCCTTGCAGCCGTACTACGCAGAACTTGCCCGATTTCAAAGCCCTCGGCTCGCAGGAGGCACGATAATCGACGTGATCAAGTGCTGGACCGTGCTGCAAAGCTTGGTGGCACTTTTGAAGAAGGGGTCTCACGTATCCAACAACCCGCAAACCCCCACCCAAGCATTGGCCGAACTCACCACGCCCAGAATCCCACGAGGTGCGTTAATAGAAGCCATCCGTGACTCACTGTGCGTCACCGCCGACATCAGCCACAAGCTGCTCGAGTTCTTCACCTATTCACCCTCAGCAGCACAGCGCCATGAAGAAAATGAACTATGGACACAGCCCCTTATCGCCTTGAACGACAGCGAGCTGCTGGTGCTCTTTACCCCCTCACTGGGCACAACCCAGCGCAACGTAGACATCTGGATCCGCCAACTCGGTGCGAAGTTTGATACCCGTGGGCTGTCATTTGAAAACTATCTGCGCGACGTGTTGAATTACACCATCAGCGCCTCCCCGATAAAGCGGGACGTTGCTCTGATGCCCCACGCGTTGAAATTCAATTTACCGGGAGACGTTGAGGAAGAACCTCTCTTCGAAGACATCGACATCGTGTTGCGCATCGGTAATGTCGTTGTCATTGGCGAAGCAAAATGCTTTCTGCAACCGGTCGACCCCGATGAAGTATTCAAGCATCGGGAAAAGATCATTGAGGCCCAGACCCAACTTAAACGCAAGACAGACTACATCCAAAAATACAAAAAACAGTTCCGTGAAGAGTGCGCGAGACGTGATTTCCGTCTGCCCGAAGACTTCAAAATCCAACCACTCATTTTGCTCAACGGGCAGACCCACTGCGGCATTCCCTACGCCGGCACGCCCATTGTCGACATCATGATCCTGGCGACTTTCCTAAGAGGCGTACTACGGCATAACATTGTAGTCACCAAAGCAAACGGGGTGGAATCTGCGGACGCGTACCCTCTCTACAGTGACATCATCGAAGCGCAAACCCTGCTAGAAGCGTATTTGATGAGCCCCCCACAGCTCCAACGTTACACCACTGCATTGGTCGAACGTCAGGTTATCTACCGCGACATCGTCAAGGCGCTTGAACCGGTGACCTACGATTACTTCGAGGTAGACCTGTCCAGAATCCTGAGGTGACACCGGCGAGTATCCTATCACCCTCGCAAAGTACTTATGCAAAGGCTTCAGACGCGGATAGAGGGGATCGACTCTGGGCCTGCCCCGTGACAGCGGACGCCAAGAAGCTGGCTACAGATGCCTATGCTATCCGTCCGGCGTATGAGCGAGTCGGTGAAACAGCGTGGCTCTTCTGCTCCACCGGAACACGCTAAACCTAAGTCAGATTCAACCCACCGTCTGAAAGGAGTATCTCGCCGGTCAGGTAGTCCGACTCGACCAGCATGACAACCGCTTTTGCGATGTCGTCGGGGCTGGCGGCCCTGCGCATAGGTGCGCGAGTTCGCCACAATTCTTGGGCCTCTGTCCACTCTGCGGTCAGAGGCGTGTCGACCAAGCCAGGCGCCACAGCGTTTACGCGAATGTCTGGCCCCAGCGATAACGCGAGCAAGCGGGTCATGTGATTTAGCGCAGCTTTGCTTACCGCATAGGGAATCGATGCGCCCTTAGGACGGGTACCGGCATGCGAACTGATGTTTACGACGCAACCTGCTCGACGGTAACGGGCGGCATCGCGCAGTGCCGACTCGGCCAAAGCAACCAGATGGAACGGTGCCACGACATTAACCTCGTTAAGCTCGTGCCACACCGTCGAACTGGCAGCGGCAAGGTCGCCGTGCGCAATGACTCTGCTAATACCGGCGTTATTGACCAGTACGTCGAGCTGCCCCCACGCGGCGATAGCCTCGTTAACAAGCCTGACCCTGTCAGCTTCGACAGCAAGATCAGCTTGCAAGTAAATAGCCTGCTTCATTTCGGCAACCATCGCGCGTCCCGTATCCGCAGAATTTCGCGAATGGAGCACCACCGCATAGCCTGCCCGGCTAAGGACACGTGCAATGGCTGCACCGATACCGGACGTTGATCCTGTCACCAACGCAACGCGTAATGCGTTATCGGTTGTCGGATTGGGTGTCATATGGATATCTCGAATGGAGTGCTAAAGAGTAAGCGGCCAGCGTACACACCTTGCACAGATCAGTCAGCCATCAGCAGATGCGGAAGCAGTTGCTCGGTCTCACTGGCTCACTGCGTGATCGTGTCCCAGGAAGTGGTGTAACTCATCATGGCTCTGGCCACTGAGTTTGCCGTTTAGTTGATCACGGCCGACAGCTTGGCCTGTGGATTATCGCTGACTGCTTCAAAGGCCTCCAACTGCATATATCGCCGTTGCAGGCACCATTCGTCGTTCTGCTCCAGCAGCATCGCCCCTACCAGCCTTGTGATCGCAGGATCGTTGGGGAAGATGCCCACGACGTCGGTGCGGCGCTTGATCTCTGCGTTGAGCCGCTCCAGTGGGTTGGTGCTGTGCAGTTGCTGTCGATGCGCTTTGGGAAACGCCATGTGCGCCAGCACTTCGTCCTCGCAGCCGTCCATGAGTGTCGCGATCTTGGGGTACTTTTCGCGCAGTTGGTCAGCCACCAGGCGCCACTGCTGATGACATTCAGCGCGGCTATCCTGGGCGAAAACCGTGCGCAGAAGCGCCGCTACCATGGTGCGCTGGCCCTTGCCGACATGGGCCATGGCGTTGCGCATGAAATGCACGCGGCAGCGCTGCCAGGTCGCATTGAAGACCTTGGAAACCGCAGCCTTCAGACCTTCGTGGGCATCAGAGATGACCAACTTCACGCCACGCAGGCCGCGCCGCATCAGGCTTCGCAGGAAGTCCGTCCAGAACGGCTCGGCCTCCGACGGTCCAACCCGCATACCCAGGACTTCGCGGCCTCCATCAGTGTTCACGGCCACGGCGATTATTACGGCGACCGAGACGATGCGTCCGGCCTCCCGCACCTTGACGTAAGTGGCGTCGATCCACAGGTAAGGCCAGTCGCCTTCCAGAGGCCGATCAAGGAAGGCGTGGACGCGTTCATCGATCTCGCCGGCCAGCCGTGACACCTGGCTCTTGGAAATGCCGGTCATGCCCATGGCCTTGACCAGCTCGTCCACCGAACGCGTTGAAACGCCTTGGATATAGGCTTCCTGGATCACCGCCGCCATGGCCTTCTCGGCAGTACGGCGAGGCTCAAGAAAGCCGGGGAAATAGCTGCCCTGACGCAGTTTCGGGATCTTGAGATCGACATCGCCGGCGCGGGTTTGCCAGAGGCGGTCACGGTAGCCGTTGCGGCTGTTTATCCGGTCAGCGCTTTTAACGTCGAAGCCGGCGCCGCACAGGCTTTCGACATCGAACTCCATCATGCGCTGGGCAACGAACTGGATCATTTGCTTGAGCAGATCAGCGTCTGCCCCTTTCTCAACCAACTCGGTCAGTGCGATAGTGGGCTTGGTCATCGTGGTTTCTCTGGTGAAGGTTAAGTCCGCAAACTCAACGTTAGCCAAGAACCACGATGACCATCCTCTTTCGCCCGCAGGGCGCCTTCGGCTGGTTCAGTTACACCACTTCTCGGGACACGATCCACTGCGTCGGCAGCCGCGTCGGCACATCGATAGATACGCGCATGGGTCATGCCCCTTCAGCCGCGCAGAAGCTGATATCGGGAAACACGCGAACGTGTTCGCTACCGGGAATCTGCTTGGCCATCTACCAACGTCTGGACATCTGCGAAGACATCTGAAGCCAGGCTAGCCGGGACGAGCCAATTATCAAAAATCCCGCCCTCCTCTCGATTCTGGCCACAAGTCACAAAATGCCGGTCCCAAACTTCTGCTTCAGGCGCATTGCCAAACAGCCAACGAGCCCTCTACAGCGATCGTCATCTTGCGTCTCCCAGGCCCTTGTCATGCGCAGACATTTCAATCCATTTTCGATACTGGCGCGTGCGATAAGCCATGAAGAGCTGTTGCACGATCAGCGCGCGCAACGGCGAAACGCTCGGATCAGGCTTTTTAGCCCGGCTGAGTTTGCGCAGTTGAAACTTCACTACTGCCATGTTTGCCAAGGATGCGATGGCTTTGTTTTTCCAGGTGATCGGCGGCAATTGAGGGGCGTTGTCTTTGCCCTGCAACCAGTCACGAGGCAAGTGCGGATCGATGGCTAACGCCGTTCCGATACCCACCATGTCCACACCGCTCTGCACGACGCTTTCGGCCACCGCGCGGCGACGTATACCGCCAGTGACCATCACCGGCATTTTGGCGACGGTTTGGAGATCACGGGCGAACTCGACGAAATAAGCTTCGCGAGCCAGGGTGCGACCATCGCGCGCGTCACCCTGCATGGCGGGGACTTCGTAGCTGCCTCCCGATAATTCCACCATGTCTACGCCCAGGTCGTTGAGCCACTTAACGACCTTTTTCGCGTCTTCGGTGGTGAACCCTCCACGCTGGAAATCGGCGGAGTTGAGTTTGACCGCCACTGCAAAATCCACAGAAACCACGGCCCTGACCGCCTTGACGATTTCGAGCAACAGGCGCGCCCGATTTTCCAGAGAGCCACCCCACTCGTCCTTCCTTTGGTTGGTCAACGGCGAAAGGAACTGGCTCAACAAATAGCCGTGGGCCGCGTGGATCTCCACACCTGTGAATCCGGCTTGTTCGCCCAGGCGTGCGGTGTTCGCAAAGCGCTGAATAACTTCTTCGATCACGCCGGGGGGCATCGCGTGAGGCGTGGCGAAACGCTTGGACATTGTGCCCAGTTCCAGCGGCACGGCTGACGGTGCCCAGGTTTTTTGCCCAAGATTGGACTGCATCTGCCGCCCTGGGTGGTTTATCTGCAACCAGAACTGCGCGCCGCCGGATCGACCAATACGCGCCCAGCGCTTGAACTTGTCCAGTTGCTGATCGTCCTGTAACACCACACCACCCGGTCCGGTCATGGCGCGGCCGTCGACCATCACATTGCCGGTGATAATCAGGCCGGCACCACCGTCGGCCCACGCTTGATAGAGACGCATGAGTGCTTCGGAAGGCGCCTGGTCGGCATCCGCCATGCTCTCTTCCATGGCGGCTTTGGCGATACGGTTCTTGACGGTCGAACCGTTGGGAAGCATCAGGGTGTCGAACACATTCATGGAGCAGTCCTCAACTGGATATGAGGCCACCTTAAGTTTGAAGTCAACTTTAAGGTCAATACCTTTTTCAAGATCAGTCGATTTCCAATACGCCGGCACCTGGCAAGTGCGTCACCCGATGGGCGTCCAACAACCGAGTGGGGAGTGTTCAATCGAAGTCTTGGCCGTACCGGGTGAAAAGCTCGAGCGCGAATCAAACCCAGCGCCAAATGCATCGGACATTATTTGCAGCAAGGGGATTGACCTTAAAGCGAGGTTTAAGGTGAGCATGCACTGGCCTGCTTGAGTGATGGAGCTCGGATGATGCTCAAGACCTTTGTTTCTTATGCGTTGGTACTGATAGGTAGCGCTTTCATGACATTTGCAAATGCTGGCACCGCCGCTTCCACAACGACTGCCAAGAATCGCCAGATTCTGGTGATCATGATCAATCACGCCAGATATCCCTCACGCACCGATTCCACGGGGTTGTGGCTTACTGAGCTGACGCATTTCACCGATGTGGTGGAGGCGGCTGGCTACAGCACAGTTTTTGCCAGTCCCAAAGGCGGTGCGGTGCCACTGGACGAGCGCAGTCTCGGTTGGCTGTACATGGACAAAGCCGCGCGTGAGCATTTGCAGTCCCCGGCCTTTCGCACTCGCTTGCAAAACACGCTGTCGATCGCCGATATCGATCCGTCCCAGTTCGGCGTCATCTACTTCACCGGGGGCCATGGCGTGATGTGGGACTTCCCCAATAATCCCGACCTGCGACGTGTCGCCGAAACCATCTACAACCAGGGTGGCATCGTCTCGGCCGTCTGCCATGGCGTAGCGGGCCTGCTGGATCTGAAGGATGAAAAGGGCCAGTTGATCATCAAGGGCAAGAACATCACCGGCTTCTCTGATCGCGAAGAGCTGTTCTCCGGCATGAAAAGCCAGGTGCCCTTCGTCCTTGAGGACAAGTTGGTGAGTCAGGGGGCTCGGTACCGCAAAGGCTGGCTGCCCTTCACGTCATTTGCCATCACGGATGGAAGGCTTGTCACCGGCCAAAACCCTCAATCGCCCAAAGCCGTAGCTGAAGCCGTGGTGGCGGTGCTCTCTGGCAACAACGTAGCTCGCTGACCCCTCAAGCAGTTCCCACCCGCGGAGTAAGACCGATTGAAACTCGCACGCACCGTATTAACAGGATTGCTGTTCAGCTCAATTGCCAACCAAGGGTTGGCGGGGACGCCTGAAATGCTCACGCCGACTGAAACCAGCACAATCGAAATCGCAGGCCACCCGGTGCCGGTCGTCAAAGGCGGCCTGTACGACCGTTATCGCTCGAACCCGCCCTTGTCGGTGATTGCAGCAGAGCTGCCGGGTGTTGATTTGAGCTGGTTCAAAGGACTGCAAAAGCACAAGGTCGACATCGGCTTCGAGTCATACTCCCCGAACTTCTACTACCAGAACAGTCGGGTAACGGCTGTCTACACGGCCGACTTGGACGCACTTCGGGCATTGATGCCGCCGGAAGTACTAGCAACCGCATCTCCCCTGCAAGTCTGGCCAGGCCGTGGCCTGGTCGCGTTTACTGCATACACCTATGAGCATTGTGATAACGACGCCTATAACGAAGTGGCCGTGTCGATCATTACCAACACGCCAGGCAAAGCCAATCTGGGTCCGTTCACACTGATTGGCCAGTCGATGTCCGGCGACTTCTGGGGCTATGTACTCAAGCTGCCGGTCAATACCGAGCTTGCACGGGTGCGTGGTGTCGTCGGTTACAACCTGCCTAAATGGCTGACCGGTATCAACCGCAAAGAAGATGCCCAGTCTGTGGTCTATGACATCACCGACAGCCAGACCGGAAAAGTCGACGTGTCCTTCAAAGCGAAGAAACTCGACAAGCTCTCTCGCGAAGTCGATATCGTCACCAGCAGCTTCACCAATCTCGATCATCAGGGCCAGTTGGCATACGGTTATGCGGTTTCCCGCCAACTGCGTCACGGCTCGAGCCGCGACGCAGATTCAGCCACCCTCACACTAGGCGACGGCGCTCTATCGAATTACCTCCGCACCCTGAAGTTGGGGAAAATGATGAAGTACGAATACGTGCCAGCGTTTCAGAGTGCGCTCTATGCACCCAAACCGCTCGCCGGCCTGATTGGCGAGCGCTGAGACCTTTTGCGCCTGTCAGGCCCCGGAAGCCTGGCGGGTGTTTTTTCTCGTTGAAGACGTTACCGCACGCTTGCCGGACGCTTGGCCAACCCCTTCTTCACGCAAACGATTTATCAGCATTTGCGCATTGTCCGCACACGCCATACCTTCGGGCTTACCCTCGATGCCTTCGATGACGCGCAGAAGTTGCGCTTTGTTTTGTGCCAGCCGTTCCTCCAGCGCACTGATTTCCTCAACCTTTTGCTTGAGCCCAGTGAGCAACTCGTCGTGCCGCCAGCCACTGGCGTCCATCGGCATCAATTGCCGGATCTCCTCCAAAGAAAAACCTGCTGCCTGTGCGCTGGTTATGAGTTGCAGCACCCATTCGGTATCAGGCGCATAGTCCCGGTATCCATTGGCCTTGCGCTCGACTGAGCTGATCAGGCCACTGGCCTCATAGAATCGAATGCGTGACGCTGCCAGTCCACTGATTTTTGCCAGTTCACCTATTCTCATACCTCACCCTGAAAAACCTATTGACCTTAAAGTTGACTTTAAATCTAAAGTCATCGGGCGGCCAAGCACAACGTATGACTTGGTCGCCTTGGTTTCATAGGGAAGCGGAGGCCGCGGATTCGATCATTCGTACACAATCACGCGTTCAGTGAGCGCTGATATCGTTCAGCCGCGTGGGTTTGTCGAATGTCAGACATCAGCCCTTGACGTGCACCTTCCAGTGCATCCCAGCGCTCGGCAACATGAAGTGGCGGGATGGTTACCAACTCGCGACGGTCGAAACCGACAAGTGCAGCATCGACCAGCTCACCGACCTCCATCACCTCCGGGAGTGTGTTGACGTCAATGCCGGCACGCGCCCAGATCTCGGTACGGGTCGCGGCTGGCAGCACCGCTTGCACGTACACGCCCTTGGGTGACAGCTCCTGACTCAGCCCCTGTGACAGAAACAGCACGAAGGCTTTGGTAGCGCCGTAGATGGACATGCCGAACTCGGGCGCAAAACCCACCACTGAACCCACGTTGACGATTGCACCAGTGCCCGACTGCGCGAGGCGCGGCGCGATCGCAGCCGCAAGCCGTGTCAGCGCGGTGGTGTTGAGCGTGACAAGGCGCTCAATAGCTTCAGCGGACTGGTCCAGGAAACCACCCGATTGGGCCATACCCGCGTTGTTGATCAACACGCCGATATTGGCGTCGTCGCGCAGTCGACTTTCAAGTACGGACAGGTCTGCCGAGCTTGTAAGGTCGGCGGGCAGCACCTCAACGGCCACATGGCTTTCCTTGCGCAAGCGTAATGCAAGCGACTCCATGCGCGATGTGTCGCGCGCCACAAGGATGAGATCGTGGCCACGACGGGCGAAACGCTCGGCGTAGGTGGCGCCAATGCCGCTGGAGGCGCCGGTAATGAGTACGGTCGGACGTGTGGTCATGGAAGTTACCTTTATGTCGATAGTTGTGTGAGAAACACGGCGGCAGTCACATCTTGATTACGACCTTGCCCTTGGAGCGCCCTTGAGCAAGGTACTCAAGCGCACCCTTTGCGTCCTCGAACGGAAATACCCGGTCGATCACCGGCTTAATTTGCTGGGCGTCCAGAAGTTTGCCGATTTCGGCGAGTTGGGCACCGTCGGGCTGCACGAAAAGAAACGAGTATTTGACATTGCGCCTCTTTGCCAGGCGCATGATCTTGCGGCTCATCAGGCCGAACACGAAGGTCAGGAGGACGTTCAGGCGTTTGGCCCGGGCGAACGCAGCATCCAGTGGGCCAATGAGCGAGACAATCTGGCTTCCGGGTCTGAGGATGGACATGGATTTTTCAATCGCATCCCCCCTTACGGTTCCGAGCACCGCGTCGTAGTCGCGCAGCACGGTCTCGAAATCCTGCGTCTTGTAGTCCACAACCTCGTCCGCCCCCAGAGCGCGCACCAGGTCAACGTTGCCTGTACTGGTGGTGGTGCCCACCTTTGCACCGAGGTGTTTGGCCAACTGGATTGCGAACGTACCGATACCACCCGACCCGGCAGGAATGAACACCTTCTGCCCGGCCTGAAGCGTGAGGCGCTCTTTGAGCGCTTGCCATGAGGTGAGGCCGACCATCGGGATGGACGCCGCCTGCTCGAAGCTCAGATTGGCCGGTTTCAGCGCGGCGGCGCTTTCCGGCACAACCGCGAATTCAGCAATCGCCCCTGTGCCAAGATCGAAGAGGCTGGCGAAGACAGCATCGCCTGGCTTGAAGCGGGTCACATTGCTACCCACCTCGGTCACGATGCCGGCCAGATCGCTGCCCAGGGTGGCTGGCAGCTGGAAATGCAAAACTGGCTTGAACATCCCCGTTGGAATCATGTTGTCGATCGGATTCAGGCCGGCAGCGTGGACGTGCACCAGTAATTCGTCAGCCTTTGGCGTGGGGCGGGGAACGTCGGCCAACCCGATGTCGGGTGACTTGCCGTAGCGCTTGAAGGTCAGTGCTTGCATGGTTCGGCTATTCATCATTGGTTTTTGCGAGTGGATGGCTCGTAATCGAGGTGTTACTATCGATTTGATACAGACAATACTACCCTTTCGAAGGCAGGTCACTATCAAAATAGTATGGACATGAAAAATAGTTGCGATAACCCGTGCCCGATCGCCCGCAGCCTGGCAGTTGCCGGTGATGCCTGGAGCATATTGATCCTGCGTGATGCCCATGCCGGCCTTTCTCGCTTTGACCAATTCAGGAAAAGCCTGGGTATTGCACCGACAATGCTGACCCGCCGGCTGGCGACACTGACGGAGGAAGGATTACTGGAGAAGCGGCGCTACTCGGAGCACCCGCCTAGGGAGGAGTACCTGCTGACCGCTGCGGGTCGCGATTTTCTGCCTGTGCTGTTCATGATTGGTGCATGGGGCCGGCAATACCGAGGCGGTGGTAAACTGACGCGCTTCTTCGATGCGCAAACAGGCACAGAAATCAAAGCTGTCGCCGTGGACGAGATTACGGGGGCAAAGATCGGCACTCGCCCCCTGCGCATTGTCACACCTGAGGAAAGTTGACACGACCTCTGCAGCCTTGGAACCCGTAGGCGTGCAGCACCATGCCGTCTTCGGCCGAAGAATGCCTGCGGGTTTGGGGGACGGGTCGGCGGCCGGTGAGGTGCTGCGCAGTGATCAGGGTGCTGGTGGATCAACCGTCGACATGTGCCGAGGACAGGGCTTCGAGCAGAACCCGCTCCAAGGTGTCAAAAAAGCATTTGATGTGAGCTTGCTTCAAGGCCTGAGGCCGGGTCACCAAATAGATCTCCATATCTGGAAGTTGGAGATGCGGGAACAGCTCGACCAAATCGGTAGCCGCTAAACGAGGCAGCACAGCCACCCCCATCCCTCGCCTCACCGACTGGAGCTGCACGGCGAACGAGTTCACGCTGATCTGCGCGCGGTCCAGACCTGCGGCCTTTGCCGCTCGCATTTGCGGCAAGATATCCAGCGGGGGAAGCAAGGAAACACTGACCGCCGTGGTAAGCGTCACGCCTGGAAATTGCTTCAGATAACCCGGGGCAGCAAAGATGCCGTAGGCGAGCCGGCCAATGGGTCGATAAATCAGTGACGGTTCCCCCAGATGGGCGGTGCGCACAGCAACATCTGCCACGCCGCGGGCGATCTTGTGAAAGTCGGCTGCCACCGTTAGCTCCACGGAGCAACGCGGGTGCAGGGATGTAAAGCGCTTTATCGCCTCCAAAACGTAATCCGAGAACCCCTCCCCTGCACTGACCAACACACTGCCGGACAGCTCGGTAGGCTGCTGCGATGTGGCAGAAAGGGTTTGCCGCCTCAAGCCTGATTCTGCAGCGATAGCAACTTCCACCAGGGATTGCCCCCGGGACGTCAGCCGGCACCCTTCAACGCCGCGCTCGACAAGTGGCTCGCCCACTGCAACCTCAAGTTGGGTCAGGCGGCGTGACAATGTAGAAGCTGCGATACCGAGCAATTGTCCAGCCTGAAGAAAGCTACCACGTCGCGAGACGGCCAGCAGAAGGCGAAGATCATCCCAATTTGCGTGCAACGTCATACTGTCGGTCATTCCTGGCTTTGCGAATATGCAAAGCCATTATGCAGTGATCGCTGTTTTTCGAAAGCATCCTCAAAGGTATATCTATAGCCCTTCGATACGAATGGACCGAACTTTATGACTATCACCCCCAACGCCTATGCGCAGCACGCCTCTGGCGCGTTCAATCGACCAGATCCAGAGGCGTTGCTTGCAGTGGTTGGCGACGATTGCATCCACCTCGACACCATGGGTCTTGTCGTCAGTGACGAGGCCTTTTTCGACAGCGCCGTGTTGCTGCCGTTAACCGAACAGCGAGGGTGTTGAGCCATGCGCAGCGTATTTGTGACCGGAGCAACCGGCTTGCTGGGCAACAACCTGGTGCGTGAATTGGTCGCTC
The DNA here is from genome assembly GCF_020911845.1 of Pseudomonas sp. CIP-10. NCBI lineage: Bacteria > Pseudomonadati > Pseudomonadota > Gammaproteobacteria > Pseudomonadales > Pseudomonadaceae > Pseudomonas > Pseudomonas sp. CIP-10. The sequence goes on from NZ_CP087160.1 coordinate 3,290,206, forward strand.
GCGGCTACACGGTCAAAGGCCTGGTCCGCTCAAAAGCCAAAGGTGAACAGCAGTTCAACAATCTGCCGGGTGTGGAACTGGTCGTTGGTGACATGGCCAAGGTCGACGCATTCGCAGCGTCACTGCAAGGCTGCGATACGGTATTTCACACAGCGGCGTTCTTTCGCGATAACTACAAGGGCGGCAGCCACGGGAACGAACTCGAACAGATAAACGTGTCGGGTACGCGGCGCCTGCTTGAGCAGGCCTACCGGGCCGGCATACGACGGTTCATCCATACGTCTTCCATTGCTGTGCTCAACGGCGCACCTGGCACGTCCATCGAGGAGAACTGCCTGAGGGCCGACGCCGACGCCGATGACTACTACCGCAGCAAGATCCTCGCTGACCGTGTCGTATTGTCGTTCCTGGAGAGCCACCCCCAGATGCATGCCTGTATGGTCTTGCCTGGCTGGATGTGGGGGCCTGGCGACATTGGCCCAACCTCGTCGGGGCAATTGGTCAACGATGTGGTACAGGGCAAGTTGCCCGGGTTGATCCCTGGCAGTTTTTCCATTGTCGATGCCCGTGATGTGGCATTGGCACACATTGCCGCAGCCAGACATGGGCGCCCAGGTGAGCGCTATCTCGCGGCGGGTCGACATATGACAATGCGCGAACTGATGCCTGTTTTAGGACGCATGGCGGGCGTCAAGACACCCGCCCGACAAATACCGCTGCCCTTTCTATACACCTTGGCGGCTGTTCAGGAGATCTATGCGCGCCTGACCGGCAGACCCATTCTGCTGAGCATGGCCACGTTGCGTCTACTGGTTCGAGAGCAGGACCGCACCCGTTTCGACCACCGCAAGAGTGAACAGGAGCTTGGGCTGAGTTTCCGGGCACTCGAGCTGACAATCGCCGATACCGTGGCGTGGTACCGTGATCACGGCTGGTTTGAAAAAGGCAGCCTACTGTGAGCGGAGAAATAATCCTGATGCGCCACGGTCAGCCAAAACTGATCGCAGCGGACAAAATGTCAGCGCTCCAAATGAAAGACTGGATCGAACAATATAATCAGTCCGAAATTACCCACCAGCCCGTTCCGGAAGCCAGCATGCAGCTCGCCGCAACCGCCACGGTAATTGTCTCAAGTAGTGCGCCACGTGCGCTGACTTCCCTGCAGGCGCTCGGCCTCAAGCCCACCCTCGTCGACGCGCTCTTCTGTGAAGCGCAACTGCCTTATGCTCACTGGAGGCTGCCACGGCTATCGCCGTTTACCTGGGCATTTATCCTTCGCGTCTTATGGCTGTGCGGTTACTCACGCCGCGTCGAATCTGCAAGCACTGCGAGGATCCGCGCCAGCGTGGCAGCGCAACGGCTGCAATCGCTTGCCAGCGAAGGACCCGTTCTACTGCTCGGTCACGGTTTCATGAACCGGATGATCTCCAATCAACTGATGGCAGACGGATGGAAACGCCAAACGCGTAACGGCAGCCAGTATTGGAGTGCGACGGTCTATCGATATGCGGGTGTTGAAGCGTGAATCGCCCGGATTCCGAAGACACATCTCGGCGACGGTGATTGACCTGTAAGTCGGTGGCAAAAGCACACGCCTTGATGGACAATCCGGCGCCTCGAGGATTTATCGCCAAGGAACGGACATGGCACTGACCAGCAAGATTGCCCCCTACGATCCCACATGGCCTGCCCGCTTCCTGACAGACAAGCCACTCATTGCCTCTGCATTTGACGCTGAACTGATTGCTGTCCACCACGTTGGAAGCACGTCTGTCCCAGGGCTGGCGGCGAAGCCCGAACTCGATGTGCTCATTGAGGTTCACGCGCATCGCAATACCTCGACGCGGGACGAGGTGTTGATGGCTTTGGGGTATGTACGGGGAAGTGATCTGTCAGAGGGCCATCATTTCTACCGGCGCAATGTGGATGGGATTCGCACGCACAAGCTCCATGTTTGTACCCGCGACCACCTGACGATCACTCAGATGCTGGGGTTCAGAGATTTGCTTAGGCGCGATGCCTCGATCCGCCAACAGTATGAAACGCTGAAGCTTCAGTTGGAGTCGAGCAATACGGGTGGGATGGCTGAGTATCTAGAGAAGAAGGCGCCTTTCATTATCGCGGCGCTGCTTCATGCCGGTATAACCACGCGTGAATGATCGATTCTTCTGGCACTCCCCTTCCTCCCGACAGTAGCGACGAAGTCACCACTTCGATTGCGGCCAGCTTGACCGGCCGCCGGCAACGCCTGGAACAAAGCCCCTCATATCAAGGAACAACTTTCATGATCACTTGCCATGTCCCCCTTTGGCAGTCCTGAATTCAACACATAAGTGCAACGCTCACCCCTGTATGCACTTCGTACGGCGTCTTCCAGCCCAAGCGCTTGCGCGGGCGTAGATTGATCCTCGCTACTGTCCGATTGACGGCTTCGACGGTCAGCTTGCTGAAGTCGCTGCCCTTGGGGAAATACTGGCGGAGCAGACCGTTGGTGTTTTCATTGGTGCCACGTTGCCAGGATGAATAGGGGTCTGCAAAAAAGACCTGGCACTGGCTCCGTAGCGCGATGCGTTCATGCCCGGCAAACTCCCTTCCGTTATCCAGCGTCAGCGTGTGAGCGGCATGGCCCTGAAGCATCAGATTGATCGCCCGCGTTACCTGCCGGCGCGTTCTGCGCTTGACCGGATAGGCGCTCAGATAGCCGCTTTTGCGATCAACCAGGGTCACCAGGTTACCGCCCAGTCCATGTACCGTATCGCCCTCCCAGTCCCCCAGGCGCTCGCGGCTTTCGACCTCGGCTGGGCGTTCACTGATTGACACGCGATTACGCAGCTGCCCGCGCCGATCGTGGCTTCCATAGCGTTTCCGGTAGCGCTTTCGGCGATGTCGCAGATAGGTATAAAGCTCACCACCGGCGCGCTGTTCGGCGGCAATGAACCGATAAATCCACTCATGGCTGACCGCCCGGCTTGGCTGCTCCTGCTTCAACCGCTGGGCGATCTGCTCCGGACTCATGCCATGCTTGAGCCACACCGGGAGATGATGGCTGAGCCATGTCGCCGGCTTGCAAAACTTGCGCGCACCCGCTCGACGAGCATCACTTTCATGGGCCGCAGAAACAGCCTTGTAGATATTCTGGGTGCTGTTGCGGCGAACCTCGCGACTGATCGTCGAGGGATGCACGCCGACCCGCTTTGCAATGCTCGCCTGGCTCTCTGCGGCGCTCAAGCCAGCCTCAATCTGGTAACGTTGTCCCTGAGTCAGCTGCCGGTAATGCGTAGTCATCTGCGCTTGAATCCTTCGGTGTGAGAGCCTGGATTCTACCGGTGGCTGGCTCTCTGCCTCTCGTTTCAAGCGTTGCGCTTATTCTATGAATTCAGGGGTTGTTTGTGAAGGCCAGCCAAGGCTGGAAACGGGCATTTCTGGCAGGTAATTGCTGATTAATAAAGCTCGGGAGACTATTCACTTACCAACTGGATAACCGTCTTGCCCCTGCCGCGACCTTCCGCAACCTGTCGGAATGCGTCGTTGACCTCATCCAATGCAAACTGTTGCGGGTCCACCCGGATCGCCAGTTGCCCGGCATTGGCCAGAACGGCAGCCTCGCGCAGGATACTTCCATGGTGTTCGCGTCCCTTGCCGGTTAGCAGCGGTGCCAGGGTAAATACGCCCGAGTAGGTGGCACTTTTGAAGGATAAAGGCGCGAGGCTGTGCTGACCCCAACCGAGGCAGCTGAGTACGTGCCCGGTATAAGGCTTTACTGCCTTGAATGACGCGTCCAACGTGCTGCCGCCGACGGTGTCATAAACGATGTCGAAACCCTCCCCAGCCGTAAATTGTTCGACATAGGCCTCTACACGCTGCGTTTGATAGTCAATCGCCGTGGCCCCCAGCGCGCGAATGAAGTCGAGATTGCCCGCCGAACCGGTGGCGTAGACCTCGGCACCGCGAGCCTTGGCCAATTGCACCGCAACTTGGCCGACGCCACCTGCGCCGCCATGGATCAACACACGCTGACCACTACGAACATTGGCGTGATCTACCAAACCTTCCCAGGCGGTGATGAATACCAACGGCAGCGCGGCAGCCTCACGCATGCCGAGTGCATGCGGCTTTGATGCAATCAGCCTGGCATCCACGGCGATGTATTCGGCCAGGGTGCCTTGGGCGCCGCCGATTCCGCCGGCCATGCCGAAGACCTGCTGGCCAGGCGTGAAGCCATCAACTGCCTCGCCCAGTTCGACGACCGTACCGGCGAGATCCAGGCCGAGCACGGCCGGTAACTCCTGGCGGGCGTGAGCACCCGCACCGATTGCAATCTTGGTGTCGAGCGGGTTGACCCCGGCGGCGTGAATCCGCACCAAAACCTGCCCCTTACCGGGCACAGGGCGGGCGATGTGGCGCACGACCAGCGGGGTCTGGGCGGATTCGGCGATAGCGGCAAGCATGGTCTGATTCATGACGGAAACCTCTGAATGAATGGACGCTTACAGGTTGCACCGCCTTCCTCATTCCGATAAGAAACTAAATTTGGATATTACTTATTCCCCAAAGAGGCCCAATAGCGATGGATCTGTTCGACAGCATGCGCATCTTCGTGCGCGTCGTGGAGCGTGGCTCGTTTTCCGCAGTGGCTCGGGAGCTGAACATGGGGCAGCCGGCAGTCAGCAAGCAGGTCCGTGCCTTGGAGCAGTACCTGGGCGGAGCCGTGTTCGCCCGCAGCACCCGGCACCTCGCCCTCACCGATCAAGGGCAACGCTTCTACAGCCACTGCCAGGAGATTCTCAGCCAGCTGGAGCATGCAACACGCAGCTTCGCCAGCGGCCAGGAGCAGATCGCCGGCCCCCTGCGAATAGCCGCACCGGTCAGCTATGGGAGGCTGTGCATAGCGCCCCTGATCGGGACTTTTCTACAGCGCCACCCCGATGTGCAGATCGACCTGCGCCTGAACGATTACAACGAAGACCTGCTCATGGAAAACATCGACCTGGCTATCCGCATTGGCGTGGTGAAGAGCGAGGGGCTGGTGGCCGTGCCCCTGGGCACCAGCACACGGCGAGTCTATGCCGCACCGGCCTATCTCGAACGCCATGGCCGGCCACGTGAGCCCGCCGAACTGGCAGGCCACAACTGCATCGCCTTCACCTTGCTTGAGCATTACGACCGCTGGCACTTCACCCGTCGTGACGAAGCACTTGAGGTTGCAATCAAAGGCAACGTCACCAGCAACAACAGCGAGGCCATTCGTGAAATGGTCCTCGGTGGCCTGGGCATCTCCCTGTCTCCCCAATGGCTGTTTGCTGCAGACTTCGAGCAGGGTAGCGTGTGTAGCCTGCTCGACGAATACCAGACGACCGCGCTGCCGGTCAGCGCCGTGTTCAGCCGTGAGCGGCGCCGCTCGGCAAGGACGATGGCGTTCATCGATTTTCTTCGGGAGAACGTGTAAGCCACCCCGATGAGGCGCAGGACCTTGCTCATTGCCTGGCGTGCAAGTCGGTCGACCAGGCGTCACACCGTTCCCTGCTGCAGCCATTGTTTCGGGCTCGCGCCCACCTTGCGGCGAAAGGTTCGGGCTAGCGCAGAAGGACTTTCGTAGCCGACCTCATCGGCGATCAGGGCAATGGGGCGCCCTTCGCGAAGGCGTTTTTGCGTCAAACTGATGCGCCAGTTCGCCAGGTAGCCCGCAGGCGTAATACCCACGATCTCGCGAAAGTGCGAAGCGAAGCTTGCCCGCGACATGCCCGAAAGATTCGCCAGTTTCGCCACCGACCAATTGCGCTGCGGCTCATCGTGGATCCCCACAAGCGCGCGAGACAGCTGAGCATTGGCCAGACCCGCCATCATTCCCGAGGCGATGCTGCGGCTGGCGATCAGGTGGCGAAGCAGCTGAATGATCATCAGCTCGAACAAGCGATTGAGAATGACATCACGACCACACTCATCTCCAAAGGCTTCTTCGAACAGCCAGTCAAGGGTGCCATCAAGGCCGTGCAATTCGCCGAGGGGCTTGATGATGAAGTCCGGCAAAGCCAGGGTCAGCGGATTGTTGGCGCCGCCATCGAATTGCAGGGTGGCGCACACTAACTCCGCTTCATCGGCGTCGGTGGCCAGCAAGTGATGCTCCTGCGGGCGCACCGCCAGAATCAGGGTGGGTTCGGTCAACTCGATACGCTGCCCACGCTTGTCCTTGAAGGACAGACGCCCCGAGCGCAACAGATGGGCGTGCCCGACACTGTGTTGCCCAAGTTGGGTCGTTCCACAGAACCCACCCTGGTGAAACGCACTAGCGTGCAGGTTGAAGTGCTTAAGCAGTGTCGACAGTCGGTCCATAGCGCACTCAGGTTTAGACGATCTGTTGCATAACTTCGACGATCTGAAGCCGAAAGAAAAGTCTGCCTCTCTAGTATGGACCCCAAGCTTGATAGACAAGCCGGTTACTCAACCTATTGGAGAACGACCATGACTCGTATTACCGCTCTCTCGCTAGACCAGGCGCCTACTGGCTCGCGCGCAGCCCTCGAAGGCATTCAAAAAGGTCTCGGCTTCATTCCCAACGCATTCAGGACCCTGGCGCACGCTCCGGTCGCGCTCAATGGTTACCTGGGCCTCGCCCAAGCGTTGGGTAAAAGCTCACTGAGCGCCGCCGAGCGTGAAGTCGTTGCCCTGGCCACTTCGGAAATCAACGGGTGCGACTACTGCCTGGCTGCACACACCTTCTTCGGCGGCAAGGCGGGTTTGAGCGATGAGGCCGTAAGCCAAGCCCGAGCCGGCACACTCAGCGCGGTTGCCGCACTGGCGCAGCAGATCACGGCAAGGCGCGGCCAGTTGAGTGACGAGCAGATCGCTGCCGCGCGTGAGGCAGGGCTTACTGATAGCAAGATCGTGGAGGTAGTGGCACAGGTCACGCTGTTAACCCTGACCAACTACCTGAACAACATCGCCGCTACCGATATCGACTTTCCGCCATCGGCAAACTAGGAGGGTAACCGCCATGAGCCCTGTGACTATCTATACCACCCCGCACTGCCCATACTGCCTGAGCGCCAAGCGACTGCTGTCGAGCAAGGGCATCACCCCTGACGAAATCAACGTTGAAGCGTCACCCCTGCACCTGGCGGAAATGATGCAGCGATCCCAACGCCGAACCGTCCCACAGATATTTGTTGGCAAGGTGCATGTCGGGGGCTTCGATGACTTGGCACGTCTCGACAGCAAGGGCCAGCTCGAGGCATTGCTTTACGCTTGAAGTGTAGAGTGCTCCGGCATGTGACCCCATCCGGAGCACTGCTTGCGTTCACTCAATGCCCATGCCATACGTACTCACCTGTGCAGCCGTTCTATCGCCCGCGCAACAGCACAGCGGCCCTTACCCGCTGCCTGCCGAAACTGCTCATGCGCTGAAATTCGGCATGGCTTACGGGCAGATGCTGGCAATCCAGGATGCGTTTCTGGCGGCTGTGATCCACATCAGGATCATGCAGGTACACGAATTCGTCATCGCAACCCGTGACCAGAATCCAGTGCGGGGCCTTCAGACGGGTGAAACGGTAGCTGCTAATCAGCACCACCGGCCTGAACCCGGCTTGCAACGCTGAACGCACATCAAGGCCGGGCGCCAGCATCTGATGCACGTCGGTTTCGGCCAACGCCCCGGCAAAGCCATCCTCGACCAATTGCATTACGTCTTTTTTCTGCGCGCTGCGCACCCCATCGAGGAACAGCGATCCAGGCTGGCTGACCACCATGCACACCTCAAACCCGCGCCGCCAAGCCGCCAGTGCAAGCCCCTGCGGGCTGCAACCGCCGTGGCCTGCCGTCATGAAGATGGTGGTCGCCTCTCGCCACAGTTGAATCTCCTCGCTGCGGTGCATGGCCCGCTCCCGTTCGACCGCAGCCATGGCCATCAGCAGGCAGGCCGCTCCGCAGGTGAACTCGGTCGTTTGCGCGTAGTACGGCACTTGCCGTGCAGGGGGCGGAGCACTGCGCAGGATACGCTTCTCGAAACGCAGCGCCTGGCTGTGGTCTTCGTAGTAGTTCTCAACCACAGCGAAGCGTTGATAGCCATTGCTTTCGTACAAGCTGATGGCCGCAGGATTGTCCGCGCGTACTTCCAGGCGCAGCCAGGCGCAATTACGCTCCAGCGCACTGGCCTGGGCCTGGTCCAGCAACTGCTGGCCCAACCCATGGCCGCGCCAGGTCGGGCTTACGGCAATTGAATACAAACGGGCAAGTGATGTACCGCGATGGAACAGCAGCAGCGCATAGCCTGCCAGATGGCCCTGTTGTTCAGCGACAATAAGACAGGCATTGGCGCGTCGCACCATCCAGTTGAAATTACGCGGGCTCAGGCGGTCGAGGGTGAAACAGTCCTGCTCCAGGGCAACCAGCGCATCGATATCGGCCACCGATGCAAAGCGAAAATCAAAAGCCATGGCAACACCGTAATGTTTGAGTAACGAACCGGGACAGGTCGGGAAACCCGTGATTTATTGAAGGGGCGTCTTCTTCAACAGGGATCGAATACTCATGTCAGCGGTGCAAGCCAACGTGGCCGAAGTATTGGCCAAAACCGACGTTTCCACAATAACCCTCTCCGAGGAGCCACCCAGTAAGCGGAGCGCTGGTAACCGCTTGTTGATCGTGGTGGAGCGCAAGGAAGACTGGGCCAGCTACTTTCCCAGCGAGAGCCTGATGCTGGCCCAGGATTACTTTGAACACAGCGACGACGTTGCGAGGCGTACGCAGGTAATCAACCTGTGCCGCAGCTACAAGTATCTGGGGCAAGGCTACTACTGCTCGCTGCTCGCCGAGGCACGGGGCCACAAGGTGTTCCCGTCGGTGCGAACCATCAGCGAGCTTACCCGCAAGGCGCTCTATGGCGTGGGGCTGGATGACCTGGAACGCACGCTGGAGCGAGCCCTGGCCGATCACCCTTATGGCAGCACCGAAGCCTTCACCCTCACCTTGTATTTCGGGCGGACCGCCATTGAACCCCTTCAGGATATCGGCCGACAGCTGTTCGAGTCGTTCCCCTGCCCTGTCTTGCTGGTGGAGTTTCGCAGGCGTGACACCTGGCAGATCGACGGGATCAAGGCCGGCGCGCTGCACAAACTGCGGGATGAGCAGCAGCACTTGTTTGCCGACGCGCTGGATGCCTTCAACCGCCGGACGTGGCGCCAGCCGGCCTCGAAACGCCTGGCCCGGTTCGACCTGGCGATTCTGCATGACCCGGCCGAGGCGCTGCCACCTTCCAATCCTGAGGCGCTGGAGCAGTTCATCGAAAACGGCAAACAGCTGGGCATCGATGTAGAGCTGATCGAAAAGAAGGACTATGCACGCCTGGCCGAATTTGACGCCTTGTTCATTCGGGAGACCACGCGGGTGGACGACCATACCTACCGTTTTGCCAAAAAGGCCGAAAGCGAAGGCTTGGTGGTGATCGACGACCCTTCCTCCATCCTGCGCTGCACCAACAAGGTGTATCTCGCCGATCTGCTCAAACGCCACAACCTCGGCGCACCGGCCACGGAGATCCTGTACAAGGACCGCCCGCAGGAACTTGAGCTTGTGGGCCGGCGCCTCGGCTTTCCGCTGGTGTTGAAGATTCCCGACGGCTGCTTTTCGAAAGGCGTGATCAAGGTCGCCGACGCCCAGGCACTGGCCTCGGCGGCACAGGAGTTGTTCGAACACTCGGTACTGTTGCTGGCCCAGGAGTACTGCTACACCGAATACGACTGGCGTATCGGCGTACTCAACGGTGAGGCGCTGTACGCCTGCCAGTACTTCATGTCCAAGGGCCACTGGCAGATCTACAACCACAAGGCCCAGGCCGGCGAAGTCAACGGCCTGTGCCGCGCGGTCCCGGTGGAACAGGCACCGCCCGAAGTCGTAAAGCTGGCCGTCGACACCGCCAGGCTGATCGGGCAAGGGCTGTACGGTGTGGACCTGAAGCAGACCGGCGACCGCGTACTGGTGATCGAAGTCAACGACAACCCCAACCTCGATGCAGGCACCGAAGACGCCGTGCTGGGTAACGCGCTTTACCAGCGAGTGCTGCAGGCTTTCGTGCAGCGGCTTGAACGTAAACACCTCGGCCAGGCCTGGTAAACGATGATCGAATACTACCTCGCCGTAGACGGTGCGCTTCTTCAAGCCCCCGAGGAACGAGCCAGCGTCTGGTTGTGTGTCGCGCCAGACGCCGCGGAGCAAACCCGGTTGTGCAAGTGCCTGGGGGTCAGCGCCCAGTCGCTGGAGTCCTCCCTGGACCCGGATGAAGTGGCGCGTATCGAGATCAAGCCCGATCACCTGTTCCTGATCTGGAAGCGCCCGGAAAACTTTGATGGCCGGGTATTCAATGTCTCGTCATTTGGCGTCGTACTCAGCGAAAAGCGCCTGGTGGTGATCTGCGCCGCCAACTCGCTACTCGCCGGAGTAGACCGGCAGACCGGCATGAGCACCCCACTGGATGTGCTGATGGCGATGCTGGCGGAGAGCGTGCATCACTACCTGGGCCACCTGCGGGTGGTAAAGCAGGTGGCCCGCGAAATCCAGCTGCAGTTCGATCGGACCATGGACAACCAGCACCTGGTGCAGATGTACAGCCTGAGCGAAAGCCTGGTGTATTACGTCAACGCCATTCAAAGCAATGGCGCCGTGCTAGCCCTGCTGCGCAGCCATGGTCAGAAACACGGTTTCGGGCCCGAACAACTGGAAATGCTGAATGACCTGATCATCGAAAACGAGCAAAGCTACCAGCAGGCGAAGATCCATGCCCAGGTCTTTACCAACCTGATCGAGGCCCGCGGCAACCTGGCCAACAACGGCATGAACCACGCGCTGCGCAACCTGACCATGATCAATGTGGTGTTCCTGCCCTTGAACCTGCTCGCCAGCATCGGCGGCATGTCGGAGTTCAGCATGATGACCGCCGGCCTGCCCTGGTGGTTGACGTTCCCCGCGCTGCTGCTGGCCATGGCGGTACTCGGGGGGGCCATGGCCGTGGCGTTACGGCGTATGACATGACCCGCCGCCCAGGAACTTTCGTCGACGTCTACCCATCACCCCGCAGGACGAGATCATGGAACAGTCATACATCGGGTTATTCATGCTGGCGCTGATTGCAATTACAGGCACCCTGATAAGTCTGTTTGAACACGGTCTATCTTCTAAGACTTGACTCAGATTGATCGGAGCCTTGATGCATGAACGCCCTCTGGATCGCACTGGCCATTTTTGGCTGCTTGGTCGCCGCCTCGCTGCTCATGATGCAGTGGTACCCAAAGCTGGCATCCCACCACAGGGATGAGGACACGAACACGGTAATTCGCCTGGTAGCTAACATTTTTGTGGTCATGACATCGCTGGTCTTTGGCTTGATGATCAATTCCGCCAAAAATACCTTCGAGTCCATCGACGCAAACTTCCATGGGTACGCAACCAGCATGATCATTTTTGATCGGACACTGCGGGGCTATGGCGATGCGGCCCAAGACACGCGCAATCGTCTGATCACCTATCTAGAGCACGCTATCGAGACGCCCTATCGGGGGGACGAGGCGCTGCAACACCGTAACAGCGAGGCGGCTAAATACTTGGATGACATAGGCAAAGCGCTGGCCGTTATAAGGCCTGTGGACCGCTACCATGAAACGATGCTTCAGGATATTCGTCAGCAATATCACTCGCTCATTGAGCAACGCTGGAGAATCGTCGAGCAGTCAGAGGGGGCAATTCCTGGCCCGCTTATTGGGATGCTTGCTGCTTGGTTGACGCTCATTTTCGCCAGTTTTGGATACCGAGCGCCTCGTAACTCGATGGTAAAAGGCATGTTCATCCTCTCTTCATTGCTTATTGCGGCTTCCGTGTACCTCGTATTGGACATGGACATACCATTTCACGGTCCTATCCAGATATCCGACGAGCCCCTGCGTAGAGCGCTCGCCGTGATGCAGCTCTAGTGTGGTGTTTTGCAAATACGGCCAATAACTCGCGAGCGATTTTTGCGCTCAGGCAAGGCGTCGCGACGAGTCGTAGCCAGCTACGGCGAGGAGCGACAACGCCGCATGAGCGCAAAAAGCGCCGCGAGTTATGGTCGTTATTTGTGAAACACCACACTAGGCTCTGTACGAAAAGTCTTGAGACGCAGGTCAGGCGAGGCTGTTTTCAACGCAGCATGGCCTGGCTCTGTTTGCCCGCCACGCTTGGGTGAGCCTACGTGCCAATGCTGCTGGCAGTAATGCCACAGTGGCCAGGGCCTGGATGAATGACCTCAGGGACAGGGCGCAACGGCAGATGACACCGGGTCAAGGAAGATCAGTTGCAAGGGCTCTGCCAGCAGCTGTTCAGCCTGCTCGGCAAACCGCTGGAAATGAGCAGTGGTCAGGTGCGCATCCAGGGCCTGCTGGTTATCGAACGCCTCGCGCATGTAGAACGTCCCTGGCTCGTCACGACGTTCGAACAGCATGTAGTCGCGGTTACCGGGCTCCGCCCGAGTCGGTTCGATCAACGCCAGCAAGGCCGCTTTGAGCGTTGGTGCCTGGCCTGGTTTGGCCTTGAGGATGGCGAGGGAAACGAGGGGGTAATCTTGTCGGTTCACATCAAGCTCCTGGTCAGTTGCAAAGAGCAGGCACGGTAGTGCCTGCTTCAATGTGTGCATGCGTTTCACCGGGCGTAGCGCCGGGAATATGCGCAGCGCAGAGAAACACGGTTCGTTCAAGCATGCATGCTCCTGGCAGACCGGATCGACCAGTCCGCCGTTGTCGGTCAAACAGGTTTCAGAAGCCTTCCAGGACGATCTTGCCGCGCGCCTTGCCACTCTCGACCAGCGCATGGGCACGGCGCATGTTGGCGGCATTGATGGCGCCGAAATGCTCGCCCAAGGTGGTCCGCAGGATGCCTTGATCGATCAGCCCGGCCACGCGCTCGAGCAGCTCGTGCTGGCGCACCATGTCGTCGGTTTCGTAAAGCGAGCGGGTGAACATCAGCTCCCAGTGCAGCGACAGCGACTTGCGCTTGAGCGGCATGACGTCCAGGGTCTGCGGGTCGTCGATCACGCCCAGGCGACCTTGTGGTCGCAGCACTTCAACCAGTTGCGCAAAGTGTTGATCAGTATGGGTAAGGCTGGCGACATGGCTGACCGACTCGATCCCCAAGGCCTGCAGCTGCCCTTGCAGCGGCGCACTGTGATCGATGACGTGATGGGCGCCCAGTTCGCGTACCCAGTTGCTGGTCTCGGCGCGGGAGGCCGTGCCGATAACCGTCAGGCGGGTCAGTTGCCGGGCCAACTGCACCAGCATCGAACCGACGCCACCGGCAGCGCCAACGATCAGCAGGGCATCGCCCTCCCCGCCGCCCTCCACGATACCCAGGCGATCGAACAGCAGTTCCCAGGCGGTGATGGCCGTCAGCGGCAGCGCGGCTGCCTGTGCTGCACCCAGGCTACGCGGTTGATGCCCGACGATACGTTCGTCAACCAGGTGATATTCGCTGTAGCTGCCGGGCCGGGCGATGGAGCCGGCGTAGTACACCTGGTCTCCGGGCTTGAACAGGGTCACCTGGGCCCCGACTTCGCGGACGATACCGGCCGCGTCCCAGCCGAGTATTTTCGGCTCACGCGTGAAAGTGCCAGCGCGCACCTTGGTGTCGACGGGGTTGACCGACACGGCGTTGACCTCGACCAGAAGGTCCCTGGGCCCAGGGCTGGGCTTGGGCATGAAGATGTCTTGAAGAGACGCAGGGTCTTCGATAGGTAAACCTTTGTGGATGAAACTGATCGCTTTCATGGGCACTCGCTGCTGAATGTGGTTTGATTTGGCATTGAGTCTGGCGTGCCTGGCGTCCGGGAAAAACGGGCCCTGCCCGTCAACACTTTCATTGCAGGAGTGATAATGATCCGTCTCGACGACCTGGGCATCTTCGTTCGCAGCGCCGCGCTGGGCAGCTTTACCGCGGCGGCCCGCGAGGCCGATCTGCTACCCGGCCAGGCGGCCGAAGCAGTCAAGCGCCTGGAGCGTGAGCTGGATGTGCGATTGTTTGCCCGCACCACGCGCAGCTTGCGCCTCACAGCCGAAGGCGAGCAGTACCTGCCCTCGGCCCTGATTGCCCTGGAAGCCCTCAGGCACGGGCGCGACAACCTGCGTCAGGAAAGCGCCCAGCTCAGCGGAACGTTGCAGGTGGCCGCGCCCTCCGATCTGGGGCGCAACGTGCTGCTGCCCTGGCTCACGGCGTTTCGCCGAGAGCATCCCCAGTTGAACCTGCGCTTCTTCCTCTCCGACCAGATCGCCGATCTGTTCCGCGATCCGGTGGATATCGCCATCCGCTATGGCCTGAACGCCGACGCCAACTATGTAGCCCTGCCACTGGCACCTTGGAACCGCAAGGTACTGGTGGCCTCGCCCGAGTACCTGGCGCGGGAAGGCACCGTGCAAGCCCCCGAAGATCTGCTCGAACACCAGTGCCTGCTGTACATGCAACAGGGCCGGGTCTACGACAAGTGGCAACTGGGAACGCAGACCGTCCAGGTGCGTGGCGCCCTGCTCTGCGACGACGCCGATATTGCCCGGCGCTGGGCCGTGGGCGGCGAAGGGATAACCTACAAGTCGTGGCTGGATGTGAGCGACGATGTGCTGGCGGGAAGACTTGTCGTGCTATTGCAGGATTACCCCGGGCCGACCATGCCTTTGAGCCTGGTGTGCCCGCACCGCAAGCAGTTGTCGCCTGCGGTAAGGCACCTGCACGCCTGGTTGTCCAGCCGCTTCGCCGAACTGGAGCGCGACTGATCAGCGGGAAGCCAGCCACCCTGATCGAAAGCACGCCGGCCCCCCGCTTGCACGCAATCGAATAATTTCAAGCGCTGCTTGACCAGGGAGAACGATCGTTCTACTCTGGCTACATGGATAAGCCAATGACTGACACACGCGAAAAAATCCTGGCAACTGCCGAGAAGCTGATTTACGAAAACGGGATTCACGCCACGGGCATGGACCTGTTGGTAAAGACCTCGGGCGTCGCACGTAAAAGTATTTATCGCTATTTTGCGAATAAAGACGAGGTCGCAGCAGCGGCACTCAATGCACGCGATATACGTTGGATGACGTGGTTCAGAAGTGAATGCGAAAAAGCGCAAACGCCAGAAGCGCGCATCCTTGGCATTTTTGATGCACTCAAAAGTTGGTTCGCGTCTGAGGGTTTTCGCGGATGTGCTTTTATCAACACCGCCGGAGAGGTGGGTGACGCAGACGACCCTGTTCGACAGATCGCAAAACTGCATAAACAAAAGCTGCTGGACTACACGCTAGAACTGACCAGCGCATTAGGTGTTAACGATCCGACTGGCTTGGCCAAGCAACTTCTTTTGATTATAGAGGGCACGATAACCGTGGCCCACGTCATGGGTGATCACAGCGCGCTCGACAGTGCACGAGAAATCGCAAGGGTCTTGCTCAAAGATGTGCAGCGCGCAAGCGCTTTAAGTTAAAGAAATACCCACTCAACTGAACCATCCAAACGATTGGAGGCACCACCATGTCCAACGAACACGCTCGTCCGCCACTTCCTCCTTTCACTCGCGAATCGGCCATCGAAAAGGTCCGACTTGCCGAAGATGGTTGGAATACCCGTGAGCCGGAAAAGATTGCGCTGGCCTATACGGTGAACACCCAATGGCGTAACCGTGCCGAGTTTGCAAACAACCGTGAAGAAGCTCGGGACTTCCTCACTCGCAAGTGGAAGAAAGAACTGGACTACCGCTTGATCAAAGAGCTCTGGGCCTTCACCGACAACCGCATCGCCGTCCGTTACGCCTACGAGTGGCACGACGATTCGGGCAACTGGTTCCGCTCCTACGGCAACGAAAACTGGGAATTTGAAGCCGACGGCTTGATGCATCGCCGCTTTGCCTGCATCAACGACATGCCCATCAAGGAAAGCGAGCGAAAGTTCCACTGGCCACTGGGTCGCCGTCCGGATGATCACCCAGGTCTGAGTGAACTGGGCCTGTAATTCAGGTTTAACCTGATCCTTTTACATAAAGGATCAGGTGTTTTGTGCAACTCAGCCCGGGGTCAGACGGCGGGGGCTATACCCAACTGTTTGACTGGGCATGACGCTGTGCTTAGGCATATTTCCTGGCCCCGTAAACACAGATGACAGCCCCCAGCGTCACGAGCAGCATCGTCCAGCTGACATGCTCGTGCAAAAGCAACGCTGCCAGCCCAAGCCCCATGAACGGCTGAAAGAGTTGCAGTTGACCCACAGCCGCAATCCCCCCCTGGACGAGCCCTCGGTACCAGAAGACAAACCCGATCAGCATGCTGAACAGTGAAACGTAGCCAAAGCTGAGCCATGCAGGAGCACTTACCCTGGCAAAGTCATCAGGGGCTGGAAGATTGACCACCGTCAGCAGCAGCATGACCGGTAACGCTACAAGCAATGCCCAACTGATTACCTGCCAACCACCCAATGTCCGCGAGAGGCGCGCCCCTTCGGCATAGCCCAAACCACAGACCACAACCGCAGCCAACATCAGCAGATCGCCCACCGCCGATGCCTCGCCTCCGTTCATCAAGGCATAGCCAACGACCAGCCCGGCACCTGTCAACGAGCACAACCAGAACAGTGGCCGAGGTCGCTCACCGCCCCGCAGAACCGCAAATACTGCGGTACACAATGGCAGGAGCCCGACAAAAACAATGGAATGAGCAGAGGTGATGTGCTGGAGGGCGAATGCTGTCAGTAGCGGGAAACCGATAACGACGCCGAGCGCTGTTACGGCCAATGGCGACAAATCCCCCCGTTTGGGGCGAGGCTGCCGTAGCACGATCAGGAAAAGCGCACCCAGCATGGCGGCAATTGTTGCCCTGGCACAGGTCAGGAACGTAGGTTCGAAAGCCGTGACTGCCACTCGGGTGGCCGGCAACGAGCCTGCAAAGATGGCGACGCCTATGAAACCATTGAGCCATCCGCTTGCTGATTTTTCCATCGGTAAGTCCTCGATAAGCCAAGGTTCAGTACATCACCGACAGGCTCGCCCAGGCCATGTACAATCCAATACACTTAAACCGAACTGTTAGGCATATTTATCCAGCACAGTTGAGGGTGTGATGAAACGGAGCGCAACGCGAATTCGAACTGTCATGGGTGAGATCCAGTCGCGGATAGCCTCTCGAACCTACACCCCGGGCGCGAGAATCCCCTCGGTCCGCGCGATGGCTCAGGCCATGCAAGTGTCGGTTTCTACGGTGCTTGAGGCCTATGAAAGGTTGATGGCAGAGGGTGTACTCAACTCTCGCCCTGGCTCCGGCTTTTACGTAGCCGGGCCAGTGGCACCCCTGGTGCTCACCGAACTCGGCCCAAGGCTTGATCGTGAAGTGGACCCGCTGTGGATCTCGCGCCAGTCTCTAGACACCGCTAGCGATGCGTTGAAACCGGGGTGCGGGTGGCTACCGGCCTCCTGGATGTTCGAAGCCGGCTTGCGCAAGGCGCTTCGCACCGTTGCCCGTTCAGACACGTCGAAACTGACGGAGTACGCCTCGCCACTTGGGCATCTGCCGCTCAGGCAGTTCCTGTCACGCAAGCTGACAGGGATCGGGGTCGAAGCCCCTCTTGAACAGCTCATGCTCACTGAGTCCGGCACCCACGCCATCGACCTGATCTGCCGTTTTCTGCTTGAGCCGGGGGACACTGTGCTGGTCGACGACCCCTGCTATTTCAATTTTCACGCACTGCTGAAAGCGCACAGGGTGAACATCGTAAGCGTTCCCTACACCGCGACGGGCCCGGACATCGATGCATTCGGCGCTGCCCTGCTTGCGCATTCTCCCCGGTTGTACATAACCAATTCAGGCATCCACAACCCGACCGGCGCTACCCTGTCTCCGGTCACGGCACACAGGTTGCTGAAGCTGGCCGACAACTCCAGCCTGGTGATTGTAGAGGACGACATCTTCGGGGATTTCGAGAGTGCGCCAGCGCCACGGCTGTCAGCCTTCGATGGCCTCTCTCGTGTCATCCAGATCGGTAGCTTTTCCAAGACCATCTCCGCTTCGATTCGATGCGGCTACATCGCGGCTCGCAGTGACTGGATCGAGAGCCTGGTCGATCTCAAGATTGCGACCACATTCGGGGGTGGCCGCCTGGCCGCGGACATCATCCATCTGGCGATTACCGATAGCGGGTACCGGAAACACATGGAGAGTGTTCGCCTCAGGCTGGCCGAGGCTATGGACAGAACGGTAGCGAGGCTTCGGGCCATTGGCATCAAGCCCTGGATAACGCCCCAGTCAGGCATGTACGTCTGGTGCCAACTCCCTCAAGGCAAGGATGCAGCAACGCTGGCTCGGGCTTGCTTGAATGAAGGTGTAGTGCTGGCGCCTGGTAATGCGTTCAGCCAGTCGATGGCTGCGGGTGACTTCCTCCGTTTCAACGTTGCCCAATCAGGTGATGCCAAAATTTACGAAGTGTTGAAACGGGCGCTGAGTGCTTAGTCGCGTGACCATCCCCGTTCTGCCTGAGCAAGGATCGTTAGATGCAGGCCTTCATCTCCTTACATTCAACCTGACCAAGGCTCGGGTATCAGGAAAGCACTGTTGAACGTGGTGAGTTCCAGGGTCTTTCAGGATGGGGCAAGCGGTAACCAGATGCAGACTTCAAACCCATCGCGTCGGCCTGTTGCCGGGGAGAACAATGCCATGCGCGCGTTTACCCCCTGCACGATGGTTTTGGCAATCGCCAAGCCCAGCCCTGAACCACTGATCTCACTGTGACCGCGCACAAAACGCTCGGTCAGGTGCTCTAATACAGACTGCGGCACTGCCGGGCCGCTGTTGACTACCCGCAGCTGTGCCTGATCGGTGAGACTGACTTCGACCGGTTGGTCCGTTGCACCATACTTCAGCGCATTCTCAATCAGGTTGCGCAGCAGGATGCCAAACGCGTCCGGGTCAATGATCGAGTACACGCCGGCCTGACTTGGCAACTGCAACTCGATGCGCTGCCCGCTGCGCTGGTTCCACTCGTCGACGCCGTGGGCAAGCAACGGAATCAGGTCTTGTGGCGTTTCGGACAACAGCCCGCCGCCCTCCGCTTTGGCCAACTGCATGAGCTTTTCTGAAAGCCTTGAAAGCTCGCGCAACGCCTGCTCGATCTTCTGCGCACGCAGTCGCAGCGGACCTTCCGGCGCTTCGTGGTGTAACCGCTGGATCTGCGCCAGGGTCGAGGCCAATGGCGTGCGCAGCTCGTGAGCGCTGTTGGCGGTAAAGCTGCGCTCGGCCTCAAGGGCATTGCGTAAGCGCTCCAGCAGGTGATTGACCGCCTCCGCCAACGGATCGATTTCTGCTGGCAGGTGCGCCACCTTGATCGGCGACAAGTCACCCACACCGCGTGTTTCAATGGCACGACGATAAGCCCGCACGCTGCGCAGGCTGAAACGTACAAACAACCAAGTGCCCGCCAGGCTGACAGGAATCAACACCATTAGAGGCATCAACAACGCAAACAAGGCCTCCCGCGCGGCTTCACGACGATGACCAAGCGGTTCGGCCATCTCGATGAACAGTGTCTGGCGCAATGCGCTAGCGCCATACAATCGGTATTTTTCAGAAGTGGAAAAACCTTCAGACGGTTGTCGGTTGAAAATCTCCGGGTTGGCGTCGTGAGATTGCATCAGGAT
The DNA here is from genome assembly GCF_020911845.1 of Pseudomonas sp. CIP-10. Lineage (NCBI taxonomy): Bacteria > Pseudomonadati > Pseudomonadota > Gammaproteobacteria > Pseudomonadales > Pseudomonadaceae > Pseudomonas > Pseudomonas sp. CIP-10. The sequence continues at coordinate 3,309,872 of NZ_CP087160.1, forward strand.
CTTGCCCTTGGCGTCGCGCACCAGGTAAGTCAGGTACTCCTTGTGCATCTTCAGCGTCGCGACGTGTTGTGCAGTCCGGGATTCTTCCCGATTGCTGATTTCCAGCACAGCCAAGGGCAGGATGCGTTGTGCTGTCTCTTCCAAGGCGCTATCGAACGCTTCGTTCAACTCATGCCGCACCACGAGCCAGGCCCCCACTGTCGCTACCAGCCAGAGTAAGGTCATACCAAGCGTCAGCCCCAGGCCGAGACGTATCTGCAGGCTCGAAGACGGCTTCATGCGGACATTAACCGGTAGCCCATGCCTCGCACGGTTTCGATCAGTTCGCGTCCGAGTTTTTTACGTAGACGGCTGATGTATACCTCGATGGTATTGCTCTCGATTTCAGCGCCGAACGCATACAGCCGCTCTTCGAGCTGCGACTTTGACAGCAGTGCGCTGGGGCGCTGCACAAACGCCTCGAACAGCGCCCATTCCCGCGCCGTGAGGTCCACCGTCGCACTGCCCCGCTGCACCGTGCGGGCACTCATGTCGACCTGCAAATCACCGAGTTTGATCTGTGGATTGGGGTTGCCGCTATAACGGCGGCCCACCGCTGCCACGCGGGCCGAGAGTTCAAACAGGTCGAACGGTTTGACCAGGTAGTCATCGGCGCCAGCGTTCAGGCCGGCGATACGATCGGAAATCTGATCCTGGGCGGTCAGGATAATCACGGGGGTCACGTCTCCTGCCGCGCGTTGTTGACGCAGAAAGTCCAACCCGCGCCCGTCCGGAAGCATCAGGTCCAGCAAGATCAGGTCGTAAGGCGTGCTGCGGACGCTGTTGCGCGCGTGGTCCAGGCGCTGTACCCAATCGACGGCGTGGCCGTCATCGGCAATTTGTTCGCGCACCGCTTCACCCAGGCCTGGAGCGTCCTCAACCAATAGAACCCGCATCTGACATCTCCTGAGATGGTTGCCTTGCAGCACCTTAATCGCCTTGCCTGATGTGAATCTGAAGATTCAGCTGGCTGTCAGGTAGGCACTTTAGGTTATGCCACAGACGCCGCCCTCGACAGGAGACAAGTCATGAAATCCGGTTTTATTGCCAATGCCACGCTGTTGGGCTTGCTGGTCAGCGGTTACGCCCTGGCCGGTGACGACTGCAGCGACCCGGTGAGCGACTGGCAGCCTCGCGAAACCTTGCGTCAGCAGGCAGAGCGGCAATACGGCTGGCGCGTGCAGCGCATCAAGGTCGACGACGGCTGTTACGAACTCAAGGGCCTGGACCGCAAGGGCAATGACATCGAAGCCAGCTACTCCCCGGCATCGCTGCGCCTGAAGACACTCGAGGTCCATTTGCGCAATGACGGCGATGCCAATGACTATCTCGGCAGCCCGCTCGCCGAATGACAACTCACCTGTCTATGAATTTTCCTGCCGTTCAGGTTGCTGTCAGCCGGCAGGTCCAGGCTCTCGACCTGACGATCAAGAGGACACGCTCATGAAGAAGATCATCGCAGCAACCTGCCTCATCGGCGCCATTACCTTACCGGCGCTGGCCCAGGCCCGTGAAGTGACCCTGACCACGCAGCTCAAGGACTACAGCGGCAATGATGCCTACCTGGCGATCTACGTCACCGACGCCAATGGCCAGTACCAGAAAACCCTCTGGGTGGCCGGCAAGAAGGCCAAATATTACAAGCACCTGGCCGACTGGGCCCGGGGCAGCGGGATGAACCCGAGCGAGTTCGACGGGGTCAGCGGCGCCAGCGTCGGCAGTGGGGGCACGCTGAAAGTCAGCGTGGAACTGGCGGACACGCTGATTGATGCCGGGTATCAGATCCGCATCGACAGCGCCGTCGAGGACAAACGCGACGCCCGCGGCGATGTCAGCGTGCCGCTGACCTCCAAGGGCGCAGGCAAGCCCGCGACCGGCAATGCCTACGTCGACGCCTTTACTTACGACCTGTAGCACCCGCCACCTCCGGAGGCTGAACATGCTTCGTCAGTTCCATTCCCTTCCTGGCCTGATCGCCGCCCTGCTGGTCATGGTATTGGCCATCAGCGGCGCGATTCTGTCTGTCGAGCCGGCGCTGGAGCGTCTGCACAGCACGTCCACTTCTGCCGGGCAACTCAACGTCGGCCAACTTGCCGGGCGCGTGGCCAACCACTTTACGGGGGTGGAGCAGATCCAGCGCTCAGCGTCCGGCACGGTGATCGTCTACTACAACCAGAACGGCAAGGCCGGGGCGGAGAAGGTCGACCCACTGACCGGCCAAGGGCTCGCCCCTTACGAGCCATCCGCGTTCACCCGCTGGGTGAAAGACCTGCACCGCTCGCTGTTCCTTGGCACGCCGGGCCATGGGGTGTCGGGTGTTGGTGCCCTGCTCATGCTGGCGCTGTCAGTGTCCGGCGCGCTATTGCTGGCCCGACGCCTGGGTGGCTGGCGCAACCTGCTACGGCCGCTGCGGGGCACTTTCAGCCAGCGCTGGCATGCTGAAGTCGGGCGACTGGCCTTGCTCGGGCTGTTGTTGTCGGCACTGAGCGGGGCCTACCTGTCCGCCACCACGTTTGGTTTTATCGCCGACGGCAGTCAAGCTGAACCCGCCTTCCCTGCCCACGTCAGCGCCGGCCCGGCCTTGCCGGTGACAAAACTGCAGGCCTTGCAAGCCACCGACCTGAACGACCTGCGCGAGCTGGTCTACCCGAGCCCCGGCAACCCTCGCGATGTGTTTTCCCTGCGCACAGCACAGGGCGATGGCTACGTGGACCAGGCCAGCGGCGCCTTGCTGTCCTATCAAGCCCACGACCCAATGCTCAACCTCTATGAATTGATCTACCAGTTGCACACTGGCGAAGGCCTCTGGTGGCTGGGCCTGCTGCTCGGGCTCTGCGCCCTCTGCGTGCCGTTGATGAGCGTGACCGGCATTCTGTTATGGTGGCGCCGCCGCAAAGCTGGCCCGCGCCTCCGCCACAACAGCCCTGCTCATGCCGCCGACAGCGTGATTCTGGTGGGCAGTGAAAACAACAGCACCTGGGGTTTTGCCAAAACCTTGCATGACGCCTTGCACCAGAGCGGCCATCAGGTGCACAGCGCGGCGATGAATGACTGGTTGGGCGATTACCCTAATGCCAAACGAGTGTTCATCCTCACCGCGACCCACGGTGACGGCGATGCGCCGGCCTCGGCTTCGCAGTTCCTGACGCGGCTGGCCAAAACCGGCGTCAAGCCCGGCCTACCCTTTGCGGTACTGGGCCTGGGCGACCGCCAATTTGCGCGATTCTGTCGGTACGCCCATCAAGTGCAGCATGCGATGTTGCAGGCCGGTGGCTCGCCATTGCTGGGGCTGGAGACCGTCAACCGCCAGTGCCCTCAGGCGTTTGCGCGTTGGGGCCACGCGCTGGGCGACGTGTTGGGGCAGGCGCTGGCGCTGGTTCACACCCCGCAGCAGCCGCGCACCCATTCATTGGAGCTGACAGAGCGGATTGCCTATGGCGAACAGGTCAATGCACCGACCCATGTCCTGCGCTTCAACGCTCGCGGCGGACTGCCGAATTTTCTGGCCGGCGACCTGGTCGGTATTCTGCCCCCGGGCAGCCCAATCCCGCGCTTCTACTCGCTGGCCAGTGGCGCCCAGGACGGCGTGCTGGAGATCTGTGTGCGTAAACACAACGGGGGCATGTGCTCGGAGTTTCTTCACGGCCTGGACATTGGCGCGCAGATTGACGCCTTCATTCAGCCCAACCCGCAATTTCGTCCGGCATCGGGCACGCACCCGGTAATTCTGATCGGCGCCGGTACCGGTATTGGTCCTTTGGCCGGTTTTATCCGCAACAACAAGGCCCGACACCCGATGCACCTGTATTGGGGCGGGCGCAACCCGGCCTCGGACTTTCTCTACGAACCGGAGCTCAACCAATACTTGTCGGACCGCCGCCTGACGCAATTGCACGCCGCCTTTTCTCAAGTCCAGGAGCGCAGCTACGTACAAGACCGGCTGATCAGTGATGCCCTCGCCTTGCGCCGGCTGATTGAAAAAGGTGCCCAAGTGCTGGTGTGTGGCAGTCGCGAAATGGCCAAAGGCGTGATGCAGGCCCTGGATGAAGTCTTGGCGCCCCTCCACCTCAGCGTGCTGATCCTCAAGGCACAAGGACGCTACCGTGAAGATGTCTACTGAGTTGCAGCGTTATAGCCTGAACGGCGAAACCATGGGCACCCGCTACACCGCCCTGTTTTATGCCGGGGCCGGGATGGATACCGACGAACTTGGCCAGCAGTTGGCCCGCGCCGTTGCCCGGGTGGACCAGCAAATGTCCACCTGGAAACCCGAGTCGGACCTTAACCGCCTCAATGCCGCCCCCGAGCAGGAATGGGTATCGGTGCCCAAGGAACTGGTCACGGTGCTGTCTGCTGCATTGCGCGTCAGCCGGCAATCCGGCGGCGCCTTCGACATCGCTGTCGGTGACCTGGTGAGCGCGTGGGGCTTCGGCCCAGCGGCGCGGCAGGTCACAACGCAGGTGATCGACTCCCCTGCGCCGCGCACCCGGCTGTTAGCCAGCGGCGCATTGGAGGTTGAGCCACAACGCAACCAGGTGCGCAAGCGCGTGCCGCTGAGCCTTGACTTGAGTGGGATTGCCAAAGGGTTTGGCGTGGATGAACTGGCCCGTTGCCTGGAAGGTTCAGGTATCACGCGGTACTTGGTCGGTATCGATGGCGAGATGCGCGCCCGGGGCGTCAAACCTGACGGACAATGCTGGGTCGTGGCGCTGGAAAAGCCCAAAAGGGGCGTGCGGGAAGTCATGGGCGTCATGGCGCTTAGCGATATGTCAATCGCGACCTCCGGGGACTACCGGCAGTGGGTCGACATAGCCGGTCAGTCCTATGCTCACACCATGAACCCGGCCACCGGCGCACCACTGTGCAACGCGCTCGCCGCCGTTACCGTGGTGGCGACCTCGTGCATGCTCGCCGATGCCTGGGCCACGGCGCTGATGGTCCTGGGCGAAACCGAGGGCCCTCGTCTGGCTCAGGAACGCGGGATGGACGCACTGTTCGTGCTGCGCGAAGGTGAGCAGTTCAGGGAAATATCCATTGTCGGCGGACAGCTGCAGGTGCAAATTGAAGCCCGCTGACGCCGGCTGCCGGCCCGCTCGGCACCCGTGCAACGTGAACCGCCTGATGACAGGGAGCCGCGTCAAACAATGAAATTCATGCACAGGCACACCGAGGCACACAGAAGTGATCGTATCGGCTGGCTACGCGCCGCTGTCCTGGGTGCCAACGACGGCATTGTCTCTACCGCCAGCCTGCTGATTGGGGTCGCGGCGGCCAACGCCAGCCACGCCACGTTGCTGGTCACCGGAATGGCGGGGCTGATGGCCGGGGCCATGTCCATGGCCGCTGGCGAGTACATTTCGGTGCACTCCCAGGCCGATACCGAGCGGGCGGACCTGTCCCGCGAACGGGCAGAACTGGCCAGCGACCCGAAAGCTGAGCACGCCGAACTCGCCAACATCTACATGCAGCGTGGGGTAGCACCCGAGCTGGCACATCAAGTGGCCGATCAATTGATGGCCCATGACGCATTGGGCTCCCACGCCCGCGACGAACTGGGCATCAGCGCCACGCTCACCGCCAAACCGTTGCAGGCCGCCCTGGCGTCCGCCGCGAGCTTCGTGGTGGGCGCCGCCTTGCCGCTGGCGGTGACGTTTGTCGCACCGGAGCACAGCGTGGCCCCCTGGATATCGGGCATGTCATTGGTATTTCTCGGGTCATTGGGGGCTATTGCCGCCAAGGCTGGCGGTGCCAGCATCATGACAGGCGCCTGGCGGGTGACCTTCTGGGGGGCGTTGGCCATGGGCGTCACGGCACTGGTGGGGCACTTGTTTGGCGCGGTGGTCTAGCGCGAGAATCGGGCCTCAGGCCGCGCCATTGGCGGCCTATGCATCGATCCTGCCTAATACCGTTCGGCCAGGGCGCAGAACTCAGCGTCGGAATATTCGGCCCAGTTTCTTCGATGTCATGAATTGTCTCAGCTCGTACGAATCAGACGATTGAAAAGGGGCAATGGCAGGCGCTATAAATCAGGTTTAAAGCCGTTCGACAAGGCACATCATGCAGCTGCATTTCCGGCGTCTCAGCGACGCCCCAATCGCTGACATCATCGCACTCAACAACAACCCCGATGTCTTGCGCCAAATGCCCTTGGGTCGTCCCGACTTTGACGAACGCAAATGCAAGGTGTGGGTTGCCCAAAAAGAGGCCCAATGGGCACTGAATGGCTATGGCCCCTGGGCTTTTTTCGTTGACGGTCAATTCGCCGGCTGGGGTGGCCTGCAGCAGGAAGACGGCGACGCTGATCTTGCCTTGGTGCTTCATCCAGACTACTGGGGGCTTGGCAGAGTGATTTTCGATGAGATCGTACGGCGCGCTTTCCAGGAGATGGGGCTAGCGTCCATTACCCTATTGCTTCCATCAACCAGAACTCGAATCAAAGGTATTCTTCGCCTGGGGTTTTGCCTTGACGCAGAGGTGGATATCGACGGCACGCCCTTCTCACGCTATCGGCTACTCGCCACCGCAAAACATTGACTTGTTGGCGGGATCGTCGGGGCACGCACCCCCTGCCCTTTTGGGGATGTGGCATACCCACCCCGCGTGCGCTATCACAGCGTTGCGCTCTGCTTTACCGGCAGTTGCACACGAAACGTTGTTCCCACTCCGACCTGGCTTGATACAGATATCTCTCCTCCATGTTTCTTTACAATGCCGTAGGAAAGGGACAGGCCTAGCCCGGTTCCTTGGCCGACGGGCTTGGTGGTGAAAAAAGGATCGAAGATTTTCTTGATGTTCTCCGGTGCTATCCCAGCGCCTGTATCCGCAACGTCGATGCACACCCAGCCGCCTTGATGAGCAGTGCCCAATGTGATGGTGCCCCGCTCGGGGCCCATGGCTTGGACGGCATTGAGCACAAGGTTCATTATCACTTGGTTGATCTGCGACGGCAGGCATTCGACAGGGGGTAACGGCTGGTACCGTTTTACCACGTCGGCTTTATGTTTCAGCTCGCTCGCGACGATGTTGAGCGTGGAGTCAATGCCCTGCTGCAAATCGGCTAATTGCCACTGCTGAGCGTTGTCAACGCGCGAGAAGTCTTTGAGGTCCTTGACGATATGCGCCACTCGACCGATTCCGTCCTTGGACTCCTTGATGAGGATCGGGATGTCTTCCATGAGAAATTCCAGCTCAGTCTGCTCACGAAGCCTTTGCAAGCGCCCAGTGGTTTCGTTTGCGCCGAGCATCAGTTCGGCCTCGCGATAGGCGTCGAGCATCGCTAACAGTTGTTGAAAGTACCCTCCCAGAGTGCCCAGGTTGGAGGACACGAAACCGATCGGATTGTTGATCTCGTGCGCCACGCCGGCGGCCATCTGCCCCAACGAGGCGAGCTTCTCCGATTGCACCAGCTGGCTTTCCAGCTGCTTGCGCTCCTCGATCTCCTGCTGCAGCGCCTCGCTGGCTTGGGTCAGTTGCTGGGTACGCCGCTCTACCCGCTGTTCGAGCTGGTGCATTTTCAGCGAGGCTCGTTGGGTCATTTCCCACTTGGTCAGCAAGGTGCTGGCCATTTGCTGGACCTCGATGTTGTCGAACGGTTTTTTCAGGATCAGCAGGCGATCGTGGGCCTGCAGCCGGTCGAGCAACTCATCCCAGGAATAGTCCGAGTAGGCGGTGCAGACGACTACCTGCAACAGCGGGTCCTCTTCCCACAGGTGCTCAATGGTTTGAGCGCCATCCCATCCACCTGGCATACGCATGTCGACGAAGGCTAACGCGTAAGGCTTGCTGGCCTGCAGCGCACGCTTCAGCAGGTCGAGCCCTTCCTCACCGCCATAGGCTGAATCGAGTTCGAATACCGGTCGGTCGTTCTTGATCTGCTCGCCAAACAACAACCCTTCCATCTCGTCCAGTTCTGTGTTCTGCGCTTTGGCCGGGGCAAGGATCTTGCGAAAATCCTCGTGGATAGTCGGCATGTCATCGATCAGCAGGATCCGGCGATTGGTCAGGTCACTCATGCAGGCTCCGTCACCGCGATCAGCGGGATCCTCAGGGTAAAGACAGCACCCAGGCCAGGGCCGTCGCTGTATGCGGTCAGGTGACCATTCATCTCGATGGCGGCCAAGGCGCAACTGTGCAAGCCGAAGCCATGCCCGTCTTTGCGCGTGGTGAAGCCATGGGCAAAGATCTTCTGCAGGTTTTCGGGCGCAATGCCTTCGCCTTCGTCCAGCACGCTCATTTCCAGCAAGCCCCCCTCAATGATGCGCGTCCTGAGGATCATCGTCCGTGGGTCGCTGCCGGGGCCGGACATGGCGTACTTGGCGTTGCTGATCAGGTTGATCAGTATCAGCAACAGCCGATGCCGGTCGCCCATCACCAGAGGCAGATCTGCGAAGTCGCGCACTACCCTCACCTGATGCCGGGTCAACGCGCCTGCGTTCATGCGCAGCGCGTCCTCGACCAGGTCGTTGACCGACAGCGGCACTGGCACATTTTTAGCCCCGGCGTAGGATTGCTGGGTGGCCACCACTTCCTTGATGTGGTCGATGCTCTTGTTCATCCGTTCCAGCTCGATCGCCATCTCCTTCTGTTCATCGGCAATCGCCTCGGTCAGCTGGTGGAGGTAGCCGGGAAGCAACCGGCCTCTGGGATCCTCGTCGAGAAACCGACCGATGTCAGTGGCATGCTCGCGGAACAGTTGCATGGCCTTGCCCAAACCCTGGGTTTTGCTGCTGCGCAACGTTCGAGCGATCAGATCAGAGGATGTGTTCACGCTGTTGAGCACGTTGCCCACGTTGTGCAACACATTGGTAGCGATCTCCGCCATGCCTGCTTGGCGCGCGGCGTTGAACAGCTCGCTCTGAGCGTTCCGGAGCGCCAGGGTGCGTTCCTCGACCCGCTGTTCCAGGACGTCATTGGCGCTTTGCAATGCGTTGTTGACCCGTCTCACCTCGGCGAAGCTGCGCACCAACAACGCAGCCAGGCAAATGACCGAGAACATCAGCAAGCCGGATAGCCATAACGTGTAGAGATGGTTTTTACGGTTGATCCTTTCAACCTGCTGTTGATCCCTGTCCAGGAGGCTGGTGATCGTATCCAGGCGCTCGGCAACCGGGATCGCCTCGATCCGTTCGAGCAGGCGGTTGACGACAGGTTGCTCGCGCAGGATCAACGCCACGTGATTGCTCAACAAATTGAGGGGCGTCTGGAATTCTTTGGGCAGGTTCTGCGCGTTAACAGCCAGGTTACCTAACCCCACCTCTATCTCGGCAGCCCTTTCCACAGAGGTAACCTGTGCGAACTCCAGGGCACTTAGCAACAGGTCATAAGTGTCAGTGACGAATACGTGTACCTCCGGCTGATTCGGGGCCAGCATGGTGTTGATCTGGGCCTGAATGCCGTCTTCGGCTGTGGGTAGAAATGCCAACGAATTTCGCAACAAGGCATTGTGCGATTTGAATTGCTCCACGAGCCGAGCCTTTTCCCCAAACGCAGAGAGAAAACCGTCATAGGCATCGCGCCACTGGTCTGAGTCAACGCGCCCTTGCTCGGCTTCCCGGCTGTCGAATCGTGCCCACAGCCGCTTCATCTCCTTGAGGGGGGTCACGAGTGGATCATAGTTATGGGAGACGGCTACTCGGGCCTTGAGCACCTCGTTTTCCCATACAGCATCCTGTTGCTTGAGCTGACGAATGAGATCTCGGGATTCATTGTAGGTCTGGGTCTGCTCTGACCCGGAATTCAGGTACAAGTACAGCAGCATCGACGCCAGTACAAGGACCAACCCACTGAATAGAATCAGGCTTGTGCGCCGGGAAATCACCCTCATGGCTGACCCGCCTTTTCAGCAGTAAGGGTTTTGAGGAACAGCATGATGAGCCTGCGGTCCTCATCGCTTGGGATTCGTCCAAGCTGATACTGAAACATCACATCGATCGCACGCTCCAGCGTAGGCGCCGAGCCATCGTGAAAATAGGGCGCGGTCATCGCCACATTGCGCAGGCTCGGCACTTTGAACACGCCCCGGTCGGCCTCCTCTCCGGTCACGTTGAAGCGGCCCTGATCCGCCTCGGTGGGGTTGCCGCGGTCCGCGATGTAGTCGCCGAACACGCCAAATTTCTGGAACATGTTGCCCCCAATATTCACCCCTTGGTGGCAGGCGATGCAGCCATAGTCCTTGAAGCGCTGGTAGCCGTATTTTTCCTCCAGGGTAAGCGCCTCGGTATCGCCCTGCAGGTAACGATCGAAGCGCGCGCCAGGGGTAAGAAGCGTCCTTTGGTAATCGGCCAACGCGCTGAGGATGTTGTCCTTTGTCACCGCGTCCGGGTAGGCATCCTTGAACGCCTGGCGGTAATGCACGTCTGCGGCGATGCGCTGCTCGATCACGCGCCAGTCTCCGCCCATCTCGTGAGCGCTGGTGATCACGGCCTCCCCCTGCTCCTCGAGTGACTCGACCCGGCCATTCCAGAATTGTCGGAAATTAAGGCTGGCATTGAGTACCGTTGGCGTATTGAGCGTAAGCGGCAGGCCATCTGCCCCTATGGAAAACGCCCGGTCATCGGCCCCGTACTTGTCCAGACGGTGACAGCTGGCGCAGGACCGTGTGCCGTTGCGCGACAACCGCGGATCGTTGAACAACTGGCGGCCCAACTCGACACGCCCAGGTGCCAGAGTGGGTATCGGAGGCAGCGGCTTGAGCGGCTCGTCCAGCGGCTCCGCCCCGCTGCCTCCGCTCAGAACGAGCAGCACCCACAGGCCCAGACAACGGCGCAAGCGCTGCAGGTGAAGAGCGGAACGATAACGACAGGTTGTGCGCGCTGACATCCGGGAGAATCCTTTTCCCTGGGCTGACGGACTTACAGAAGGGTGGTGCCATGCCGTCAGGTTAGATGCCTTCCAGACAATTTGCCTGCCACCCGCCACACCTTGCCCGGCACCTGTCACGAAAAAATGAACTAGCCTTTGACCTAAGCGCTCGTTGAGCTCGAGTGCCTCCATCGATCGATCACGTGAGGCCTGCCATGGACGTGCAACCGCCCCTGATTTCACCCTATCGGCCGACCGTGTTGCTGGTAGACGACGAGGAGTCGATCCTTAACAGTCTGCGTCGGCTATTGCGTGGCCAACCCTATGACGTGAAGCTGGCGACCAGCGGAGAGCAGGCACTGGCGCAGATGGCCGAGGGCCCGGTTGATCTGGTGATGAGCGATGCGCGCATGCCCGGGATGGACGGCGCCACCTTGTTGGCACAGATCAATCAGCATCACCCATCGACCGTCAGGATCTTGCTGACCGGCTATGCCGACCCAAGCGCAATCATCAAGGCCGTCAATGACGGTCAAATCCACCGTTACATCAGCAAGCCCTGGAACGACGACGAATTGCTGATGACCTTGCGCCAGGCCCTGGACCACCAGCATTCCGAACGCGAGCGCCAACGCCTGGAGCTGCTGGCACGTCGGCAGAACGCCCAGTTGAGACTGCTCAATAACGACTTGGAGAAACGCGTTGCAGCCCGTACCGCGGAGCTGCAGCAGACCGCTGACATGCTCGATCTGGCCTACGAAGAACTGAAACACAGCTATGTGACCGGGACCGAGGTGTTCTCGATGTTGGCTAATCTGCGGCTGCCTCCAGCCAAGCAGACCAATCGACAGATCATCGAACTGGTGCGTTGCTACTGTCGGGTCCACGCCTTGGACGAGGCGATAAGCCGCGATCTGGCCATGGCTGCGGCGCTGTACAACATAGGCAAATTGAGTTGGCCGGATAGCATGATCGTAGCCCCATCGGACCAGCTGATGCACGGCGACCGCGACCGCTATCGCGACTACCCACGCCAAAGTGAAGCGCTGCTGATGACCCTTGAGCCCATGAAAGATGCCGCGCGCCTGATCCTGCATCATCAGGAGCACTGGGACGGCAGCGGTTTCCCCGACCGGCTCAAGGGTGAAGCTATCCCGTTCGGCGCTCGCTTGCTCAAGCTGGCCGTGGACTTCGTTGAGCTGCAACGGGGTTTGATTCTTGAACGGCAGATGAACAGCGATGAGGCCTTGCTCTACCTGCGCAAGTACGCCGGCCGGTTGTATGACCCGGCACTCCTTGAGGACTTCGTCCAGGTTTGCGCCTCGTTCCACAGCGATCTCACCCTGGTAGACCCTGAAGTCCAGGTGTGTACCACCCGTGACCTGGCGCCGGGAATGGTGCTTGCGCGCAACCTGAACGCCGACAACGGCATGTTGCTGCTTAACGCTGGCAAGGTTTTGAGCGCCGCACTGGTGGAAAAGCTGGTGGCCTTTGAATCGATGGAAGGCGGTAAGTACTGCATTTTTGTAAGGGTCCCTTCGAACGACCCTATAACGCCTGGAAGATCAGACTTGGCGCCGTGTTGAAGGAGGTGGGGCGCTCATTCAGCCCGGCACCATCAGAACTGCGCGTACAGCACCACGTCGGCGTCATCCACACCGGAAATACACCCAAGCGCTATGCTTGCTCTGGCAGGAGGGTTGCGCATGTGTGGAAGGTTGAGTCAGTACCGAGGCATACACGACTTTGTCGAAACCCTGAGCCTGCCAGAGGCCTGGCGGAACAACGTCGGCGACCAGCCACTTGGCCGGTACAACGTCGCGCCGACCACGCCGGTGGCAGTGCTGCGAGTGGATGAAGCAGGCCCGCGGGCGGACCTGGTGAGATGGGGCTGGCGGCCGCATTGGGCGACCGACCGTGCCGCGCCGATCAACGCTAGGGTCGAAAAGGTGGCACACGGCCCCTTCTTCCGGGCGATCTGGCCGCACCGAGGCATAACGCCGATCGACGGCTGGTATGAATGGGTCGATGAAGGCGGACCGAAGAAACAGCCGTACTACATCCGACGCCGGGACGGGCGCCCTTCCCTTTGCGCCAGCATCGGCCAGTTCGCTGGCAGCGAGCATGATGGGTTCGTCATCATTACGGCCGATGCCCAGGGCGGAATGGTGGATGTGCACGACCGCAGGCCAGTGGTTTTGGCCCCAGACCTTGCGCGGGAGTGGATGCAAACCGCGATGCCCGGGGAACAGGCCGAGCAGATGGTGCTGAACCTGGGTGAGCCAGCCGAGGCCTTCGAGTGGTATCGAGTGAGCAAAGCTATTGGCAATGTGCGCAACCAAGGCGCCGAGCTGATACAGCCGCTTCAGTGAAGCGGTAGTAGACCATGCTGGCCCTAGTACTGGCAGCGCAACATCATCGACCACAGATGTGCAGGGTTTCGACTCGGGGACCGCGTCGACTTGGAACCCGCGCAGCACGACGACTGGTAACACCACCGTCCACAATGGCACTTGCCCAAGCCGTTACTGTTGAAATGGCACGACTCGACGAACAGGGAATACCATTATCGAAGGCTGTACAGATTCCAAGGCAGTCGACCTGCCCGTGGTTGCGGTGGGTCCGATCGCAGGCCTCGGCGAACTCACCTGGCAGAACAAGTTCCGCTTTTCTGACTTTCCACGTACTGTTCAGCCATAACCTTCCCTTCGAGAATGGCTTCTGTCGAAGAGGAGAAGGGTCGACTCACACGCAGGGTTCGCGCCGTTGCGCCCGGCTTCCCTACCTCGACCAACATCCCCGTGGGAAATTCGACGCTCGACTCCCACAGCACGTAAATCGATGCCTGGTAACCAAGGTAGGCATGCACGTAAAGGTCATGACTGGTGGACTGAAGGCTCATCACTTTCTCCAACTGGGCGCCTCAATGCGCTTTTGATGGAGATACGACTCAAGCGATCTGACGAGCGTTCCGTTTTCCCTGCATCGTTATCCGTGAAGACGCGAGCCTCTGCGCGGGAGTGGTTCTGGCCCTGGTGCTTTGGGCGCAGGAAACGCCTTGGCGACCCAGTCGTGAGCACGCTCGAGCGCCCAGGTCATCGCCGCAGACAGTTTCTGTCCACGGCAGTCAGGGTGTACCTCTTCGAGCAAGAGCACGCCTTTTTTCCCGTAGATACCCAAGAAAAGTTGAGTGACGTTTTCAAGTGAGAGTCGGGCTTGGATGTTGATTAAAGTGCCGCAGGGAAGGCGCTCATCGTAGTTGCGGGAATGCAACGCAGAATTGGCCCATTCCCAATAGATTTTGCCGCGATTACGCATGGAACGGACCTTGAACTCATATTCTTGACTGGAAAGACAGAATACACAGCTGTTCCAATGAATCCACTGCTGAAGGTGTGTGTTACATTTTTTTACAGCTGCTTTTCATTTAACAGCCGTGATCGCCCCCTCCTTCAAGCGCCGCGCGATCAGCGCACGGTCGCTCAAGGAAAGTGGCTACGGTGTTCCGCCAGGCGAGCGCCATGAATTACCGGCGGATGGACCACCTGGCCTAGCGGACAGGCAACCTGGCGCATGACGCATCACGTTCCGCAGCCTTGGCGTCGGTATCGGCCTTGGAGTTCCATCGGATCATTGCATGTGCTCGGATGGCTCATGCGTCGCTGCAAACACGAGATGCTGGTGGAGAGCCCTCAATCGAGAGCAAGATAACCGTGCCCAAGCGATGGGCAAGGTTTTCTGGCCGTCTTTCGACACAGGAGTGACCATGAAAGAACACCATTACGCTGTCACCGTAAATTGGATAGGTAACACGGGTGAAGGTACTGCCAGTTATACGGCGTACCAGAGAGACTTCAACGTGGAGGCTCCAGGCAAGGCACCTATCCTTGGCTCTGCCGACCCCGCCTTTCGCGGGAACCCTGAACGCTGGAACCCTGAAGACATGTTGCTGGCCTCGATCTCGGCCTGCCACAAGCTTTGGTATCTTCATCTGTGCGCAGTCAACAGCGTGAACGTCCTGGAATATGTCGACTACCCGGTGGGCCGGATGCTTGAAGGGGATGGCCAGCGCAAGGGCCATTTCAAAGACGCTGAGTTAAGGCCTCAGGTCATTATCAGCAGCCAGTCTGATCTGGATCTTGCAAGACGCCTGCATGACGATGCTCACCACGAATGTTTTATTGCCAACTCAGTCAACTTCCCTATCAGATGCAGTGCTGTTATCAAGCATCAGGACTAGATGTTCTGAATACAACTGCATCCGTTGTTTAACAATGGCTTCTAATCGACGCTATCAATAGAAGGGGGGGACACTCTTTCACTAGAGGCCGATAAAGGGCGAAAGCTGATAATCACGACCGACCGCGATCAATCCAAAGCGAAAACCTGACCAGACGAAAACCAAGCATCATCGGGTGGTCCTGTTAAACGAGCGCGCATTGAACGCCTTCAACCATGCCCAGCCAATCGCTACCCTTCACCGCATGGCGTCCAAGTCGGCCCACCCGACTAGCCCCTTCGTGTTCCAACCTAGCAAAGGTGGGCTGTGGATCAACGAGCCAAGTGTTACAATCCGCCCCTTCAAATCGGCGCTGAAGGCGCTGAACATCCGTGAACGCCGTCAGTACGACACCCGCCACACCTACGCCACCCTATGCCTGATGCCTGGGATGAACCCCGCGTTCATCGCGAGCCAGCTTGGCCACAGCGTCGAGATGTTGCTCTCTACCTACGCGAAATGGATCAGCTCCTCCTCGGACTGGAGGGAGCTGGAGAAGCTGACGCCCCGAGTCGAATTGGTCCAACATTGGCCCAAGACTGACCACAGGGCCTAAATACACCTCTGGAACCCCCGCAGGACAAGCACTTGATTTCTACCGCTAACATCACCATGCAGTTCGGCTCCAAGCCGCTGTTCGAAAACGTTTCCGTCAAATTCAACAACGGCAACCGCTACGGCCTGATCGGCGCCAACGGTTGCGGCAAGTCGACCTTCATGAAAATCCTCGGCGGTGACCTGGAGCCGTCCGCAGGCCAGGTCATGCTTGAGCCGAACACCCGCCTGGGCAAGCTGCGCCAGGACCAGTTCGCCTACGAGGAATTCACCGTGATCGACACGGTGATCATGGGCCACGGCCAGCTGTGGAAAGTCAAAGCCGAGCGTGACCGTATCTACTCGCTGCCGGAAATGACCGAAGAAGACGGCATGGCCGTCGCCGAGCTGGAAACCGAATTCGCCGAAATGGACGGCTACACCGCCGAGTCCCGCGCCGGTGAACTGCTGCTGGGCCTGGGTATTCCACTGGACCAGCACTTCGGCCCGATGAGCGAAGTGGCACCGGGCTGGAAGCTGCGTGTCCTCCTGGCCCAGGCGCTGTTCTCGGACCCGGACGTGCTGCTGCTCGACGAACCGACCAACCACCTGGACATCAACACCATCCGCTGGCTGGAAACGATCCTCACGGCGCGTAACAGCACCATGATCATCATTTCCCACGACCGGCACTTCCTCAACAGCGTCTGCACCCACATGGCTGACCTGGATTACGGTGAGCTGCGCCTGTTCCCGGGCAACTATGACGAGTACATGACCGCAGCCACCCAGTCGCGTGAGCAGCTGCTGTCGGACAACGCCAAGAAGAAAGCCCAGATCGCCGAGCTGCAGACCTTCGTCAGCCGCTTCTCGGCCAACGCCTCCAAAGCCAAGCAGGCCACTTCTCGTGCCAAGCAGATCGACAAGATCCAGCTGGCCGAGGTCAAGCCGTCCAGCCGCGTCAGCCCGTTCATTCGCTTCGAACAGACGAAAAAACTGCACCGCCAGGCCGTGGTCGTCGAAAAAATGGCCAAAGCCTTCGACGACAAGGTGCTGTTCAAGAACTTCGACATCACCGTCGAAGCGGGCGAGCGCGTTGCGATCATCGGCCCCAACGGTATTGGCAAGACCACCCTGCTGCGCACCCTGGTCGGCGAGATGACCCCGGATGCGGGCTCGGTGAAGTGGACCGACAGCGCCGAAGTGGGCTACTACGCCCAGGACCACGCCCACGACTTCGAAGACGACATGAGCCTGTTCGACTGGATGGGCCAGTGGACCTCTGGTGAGCAGGTTATCCGCGGCACCCTGGGGCGCATGCTGTTCTCCAACGACGAAATCCTCAAGTCGGTGAAGGTGATTTCCGGTGGTGAACAAGGTCGCATGCTGTTCGGCAAGCTGATCCTGCAGAAACCGAACGTGCTGGTGATGGACGAGCCGACCAACCACCTGGACATGGAATCGATCGAAGCGCTGAACCTGGCGCTGGAAAACTACCCGGGCACCCTGCTGTTCGTCAGCCACGACCGCGAGTTCGTGTCGTCACTGGCCACGCGCATCATCGAGCTGTCGGCCGATGGTGTGGTGGACTTCAGCGGTACTTACGATGACTACCTGCGCAGCCAGGGTGTGCTGGTCTGATTGAAGGCCAAGGCCTGGCCACCTTGTGTGGCTGGGCCTCTTCGCGGGCTTGCCCGCGAAGCCCCCCTCCCACCGACTGACACTGCCCGACGAATAATTCGTTAGCCTGCTTTCTTTTCCTTTGCGCAACGGCCATGATGGGACCACGCCCAACCGCCCGCCCGCGAAAGAGCCCATGACCGCGCAACAACCTGCCCCCGCCAGTCACACGCTGCACATCACCCTGCAGATCTTGTCGATCGTTTTCTATACCTTCATTGCCTTCCTCTGCATCGGCCTGCCGATTGCGGTGCTGCCCAGCTATGTGCACGACCAGCTCGGCTTTGGCGCAGTGATCGCCGGTGTAACCATTGGCCTGCAGTACCTGGCCACGCTGCTGAGCCGCCCGTTTGCAGGCAAGGTGGCGGACACCTTGGGAGGGAAACAGGCCATCCGCTTTGGCTTGCTGGGGATTGCCGGTTGCGGGGTGTTGACGTTGCTGTCAGCCTGGACCCTCACCTTACCGCTGCTGAGCCTGGCGCTGCTGCTCGGTGGACGTTTGCTGCTGGGCATCGCCCAAGGGCTGATCGGTGTGGCCACTTTGAGCTGGGGCATCAGCCAGGTCGGCCCCGAACACACTGCCAGGGTGATCTCGTGGAACGGCATCGCCTCCTATGGCGCGATCGCCATCGGTGCGCCGATCGGCGTGCTGGCCGTGGACGGGCTGGACTTCAGCGTACTGGGGCCGGCTTTGCTGGTGCTGGCAACCCTTGCCCTGCTGGTGCTTCGCAAGCGCCCCGACGTGGTCGTGGTGCGCGGCGAGCGCCTGCCCTTCTGGTCGGCGTTCGGCCGGGTTGCCCCGTGTGGCCTGGGTTTGACCCTGGCCTCAATCGGCTACGGCACCTTGACCACCTTCGTCACCCTGTATTACCTCGAGCGCGGCTGGGCCGGTGCGGCCTGGTGCCTGAGTGCGTTTGGTGTGTGCTTCATCATTTCGCGGCTGCTGTTCGTCAACGCGGTCAACCGCTTTGGTGGCTACAACGTGGCGGTCGCCTGCATGGCCACCGAAGTGCTGGGCCTGGGCCTTCTGTGGCTGGCGCCCTCGCCGCCCTGGGCGCTGGTTGGCGCCGGGCTCACCGGTTTCGGGCTGTCGCTGGTGTACCCGGCATTGGGCGTGGAGGCGATCAAACACGTCCCCAGCAGCAGCCGCGGCGCAGGGCTGGGTGCCTATGCTGTGTTCTTCGACATGGCCTTGGCCATTGCCGGCCCGGTGATGGGCGCCGTGGCGGTACACCTGGGGTATGCCTCGATCTTCTGCGTGGCGGCCCTGCTCGCCTTGGCCGGGGTTGGCCTAACGTTGTGGCTGGCGCGGCGCGCCCGCCGTAGCTGAACGCTCAGCCGGCGCTGGCGCGCCCAGCGCCTGGCTGAAGAACGCTGCCGTTTCTCGCTGCAGCGAATGATGGATATGCCGGCGGTCGACGCCGTCGGCGTCCTTGCACAGCGCCGGCATTCGCGCGTACTGCTCGGCATCGCAGTGGGCCATGAACACGAAATGCCCGGCACCGGCCAACAGGCGGTAGTCCGGTGTGACCGGCAGTTTGCGGGCCAGGGCCTCGGCATTACGGTCTACGGCCACAAGCTGATCGCTGTCGCCACTGTAGATCAGTGCGGGAACCTGCACCCCGGCCAGCGCATGGCGCCCGAACAACAGGCTCAGCGGCGCCATCAACATGACCGCCCCCACTCGCGGGTCGGTCTCGGGCGCCAGTTCGCTACGGTCGGCAATCAGGATGCCGTGGGTCTTGCAGGCGTCTGTGTCATGCGGGCGCTCCAGGCAGTACTGACGCAGACGGTCCAGGTCGGGGCGTGCGCCAGACAGGATCAACGCGGTTTCTCCGCCGGCCGAGTAGCCAATCACGCCCACCTTGCCTTCATTCAGATAAGGCCCGACCACTGCATCATCACGCGCTGCGGTGATCGCCGCGCTGACTTGCAGCGGCCGCCCATAAAGATTGCTCAGGGTGCCAAGGCGACTGTGGTCGCGCACGTTGTCCCCCGGGTGCACCACCGCCACCACCACGAACCCTTGCCGCGCCAGCGACGTGGCCAGGTAATGCAAAGCCAATGGGCTGCCCGTATTGCCGTGAGACAGCACCAGCAACGGGAATCGCCCCATGGCGACGGGCGCCTCTTCGGCCACGTCGACGGGATACCCGTCTATACGGCTGATACGGGTTTTGCCAACGGCCGGGTAGAACGCCAGCGCTTGCATCGGGCGGCTATCGACCGGGTCGGTCAAGGTCATAAAGTGCAGGCCGGCAACCCACGGCGCGGCCTCGGCGCGGGCCAACAGGCCGCCGAGCAGGACCAGCGCCAACACGCAGCGTGCAAGGGTCATCGGCCAGCGGTTCCTTGCAGGACGAAGGGATAACCCAGCATAAAACCGGCCGGCGTTGTGCCGGATGAAAACTGGATGAAACCGCCGTCATGCAAGCTGCGCCTGCACCCTGTGCATTTGCGCATTGCGTCGAACCCATGGCATAGATGCAGGTCAACGTTTTCACGTGACCGTTTTCGCGCCTTTGAAGGAGATTCATGCATGAGCAAGCCTGCCTACGTGCCACCCAAAGTCTGGCGCAACGACGCAGCCTCCGGCGGCCAGTTCGCCAGCATCAACCGCCCGGTCGCCGGCCCGACTCACGACAAGGACCTGCCGCTGGGCAAACACCCGCTGCAGCTGTATTCCCTGGCTACGCCCAACGGCATCAAGGTCACCATTGCCCTTGAAGAGCTGCTTGCCCTGGGCCACGCCGGTGCCGAATACGATGCCTGGCTGATCCGCATCGGCGAGGGTGATCAGTTTTCCAGTGGCTTCGTCCAGGTCAACCCCAACTCGAAGATTCCCGCCCTGCTCGACCGCAGCGTGGAGCCGCCGGTGCGGGTGTTCGAATCAGGTTCGATCCTGCTGTACCTGGCAGAAAAATTTGGAGCGTTGCTGCCTAAATCGCCGGCTGCGCGCACCGAATGCCTGAACTGGTTGTTCTGGCAGATGGGTGCGGCGCCTTACCTGGGCGGTGGTTTTGGCCACTTCTACGTGTATGCACCGGAAAAGTTCGAGTACGCCATCAACCGCTTCACCATGGAGGCCAAGCGTCAACTGGACGTACTTGATCGTCGCTTGGCCGAAAGCCGTTATCTGGGCGGCGAGGCATACAGTATTGCTGATATTGCCGTGTGGCCGTGGTATGGCCAGCTGGTACGCGGCAACCTGTATGACGCGGCGCAGTTCCTGGCGGTTGACGAGTACCCGAACGTACAGCGCTGGGCCGAGGACATCGCCCAGCGCCCTGCTGTGCAGCGCGGTACACGCGTGAACCGTACCTGGGGAGATGAACACAGCCAGGTGCCGGAGCGCCATAGCGCCGCCGACCTGGCAGGTTGACGCAAACCGTGTGGAGCAACTGTCTTGCTCAATTTCCATAAGCTGGCGCGATCCGTGTGGGAGCGGCCTTGTGTCGCGAAAGGGCCGCGAAGCGGCCCCAGCATTATTTGCATCGACGCTGAAATCCCGGGGCTGCTGTGCAGCCCTTTCGCGACACAAGGCCGCTTGTGTCTTGATGGGGGATTAGAATCTGGAGTGAGAGCGGTGAATGGCAAGCTGAATGCCGTAGGTGCCTTGAGCACGTGTGGGAGCACAAGCTGCCATTCACCGTTCCACTTTGGCGAGAGCCCGAACAGTTGGATGCGGCTCTGATCTCGAATCACAAGCGTGGGCCAAGCCAAAGTCCTCTCACTGTGTTGAGTTTAGGAGGTTTTGGTGATGGCTTCCTTCTTGGGTATCGATGTTTCCAGTCTCTCCCTTGATGCTGCGGTGCGGCCACAGGGCATCAAAATGCATTTAAGCAATGATCCCACAGGCTTTGAGGCGCTACTGGAGAGCCTTCGCAAGCTCAGTATCAAGCGCGTCCTGTTAGAGGCGACGGGTGGCTACGAGCGAGATGTCATGCGTTTTCTACAGGACGCTGGCTACAAGGTCATACGCGTTAATCCCAGGCGAGCCAGGTCATTCGCTGACTCTCTAGGCATCAAGGCCAAGACTGACGCCATCGACGCCGAGGTTCTGGCGCACTATGCCGAAGTCATTCCAGATCAACCCTCCCTGCGAATCAGCCCCGAACGAGCGCTTCTGCGAGAGTTGCTTCAGCAACGTGATCGGTTGGTTCAACAGCGAGATGACGACCTGCGGCGCCTGAAGCAGGTGCAATCGACTGCAGTTGCTAACTACCTGAATGCCAACCTGAAACACTTCAAAGCGCAGATCAAACTGGTTGAGCGTGAGATCGAACAGCAAACCGCGATGCTGAACGACGAACGGGTTACCCAACTGATTAAAGTGAAAGGCATTGGGATGGTGACAGCGGGCAAGCTAGTAGCGCTGCTGCCGGAGCTGGGTCGGGTTGAATCCAGAGAAATTGCCTCCCTGGTCGGAGTGGCGCCCTTCAACCACGACAGCGGGAAATTCATGGGCAAGCGCTCTATCTCTGGCGGACGATTTGCGGTCAGGCGATCGCTGTACATGGCATGCCTTGTGGCGATGAGATACAACCCAGCACTCAAGGCTCGTTATCAGTCACTGCGGGAGCGCGGAAAACTTCCCAAAGTCGCTATCGTGGCCTGCATGAGAACGTTCATCGTGCGGTTAAATGCCATGCTCAGAACGGGTACATCATGGCTCGATCTAGTGCTACCGCAGCCTGAAAGTACAACGTAAATCCAGAACGCAGCGTGAGCCGCGTGGAAGCGGGCTTGCCCGCGAAGCCAACACCGTGGTGGATTGCACGGGCTTCGCCCGTGTTCGCGGGCAAGCCCGCTCCCACAGGGATGGACTGCCCCCAAGAAGTTGGACACCAATCCAACCCTTGGGGGATCTATGGGTAAGTACACCGAGCAATTCAAGCTCACAGCGATCACAGCCTACCTGGATGGCAGCAACGGTTTCCGAAAGGTGGCTCAACACTTAGGTATCGATTTCAGCCTGCTTCGACGCTGGGTGGCCAGTTATCAGGCCAATAATGGCATTGTTACAGGCTCGCATGGGCGGCGCTATACCAGTGATTTCAAACAGCAGGTGCTTAGCTATATGCACGAGCATCGGCTTTCGCTGCGCCAGACCGCTGCCCACTTTGGTCTTGGGCAGTCCTCTCAGATAGGCATTTGGCAGCGGCAGTACTACAGTGGCAGTCCTGCACCCTCTACTGCCATCAAGCCAAGAAAGCCAATCGACGTGTCGAAGAAGATCAAGCCTGCCAAACCCACCGATACCAATGATGATCAGAAGTCTCGAGATCAGCTGATGGCTGAACTTGAGTACCTGCGCATGGAGAATGCTGTCCTAAAGGAGCTCAAGGCTCTGCGCGAGGAAAAGGAACGAACACGCGGGAAAAAGCCCTGATCGTTTCCAAACTCAAGCGCAGGTTTCCTTTGCCTGACCTCCTTCAGTTGGTCGAGCTGGCGCGCAGCACCTTCTACTACCAGCTCAAAGCTCAGCAGAAGCCAGACCGGCATGCTGAGCTCAAGGCATTGGTGCATCGCGTCTATCACGAGCAGAAACGGCTTTATGGTTATCGCCGTATCGCACTCGTAATCAGGAAGGAAAAGCGGGTGAACAAGAAGGTCATTGAACGGCTGATGGCTGAGCAGGGATTGAAATCAGTAGTGCGCCCCAAGAAATATCGCTCCTATCGAGGTACCGTCGGCAAAGTGGCAGCGAATGTACTGGAGCGAAATTTTATCGCTCAACGCCCAAACCAGAAGTGGGTGACTGACGTAACCGAGTTCAAAGTAGCTCAGCAGAAGCTCTATCTGTCGCCCGTGATGGATTTGTACAACGGCGAAATCGTGGCCTACGAAATGGCCAGCCGCCCGTGCTATAGCCTGGTTGGGAACATGCTTGGCAAAGCGCTCGATTGCCTGGGAGAGAAACCGAAGCTCGTGCTGCATTCGGATCAGGGATGGCATTACCAGCAGGCGCAATACCGCCGTAAGCTAAGCGAATGTGGGGTAAAGCAGAGCATGTCTCGAAAAGGCAATTGCCTGGACAACGCGGCCATGGAAAGCTTCTTCGGCACGCTCAAATCTGAGTTTTTCTACCTGAAGCGTTTCGAGAGCATTGATGAGCTGAGAGCGGGTCTGGATGAGTACATTCACTACTACAACCATGATCGCATCAAGCTGAGGCTCAATGGCCTGAGCCCTGTGGAGTACAGGGCTCAGGCTGCAGCTTAAAACTGTCCAACTTTTGGGGGGCAGTCCAGGGAAGGCGCCAGCTTTTAGAAATTGAGCAAGACAGTTGCTCCCACAGGGACTGCGCCAGGCTTTAGATGTGGACGACGACTTTCAGGACTTCCAGCGCCGGTTCGACCTTGATGCCCAGCACTGCCCCCAGGTCCATTACCCGTGCCAGTTCCTGCTGCCCTACCATGACCATCTGCAGTTCATACCTGTGGGAAACAACGGCGACCCTGGGGTTGTGGGTGGGTTTGCGGTGATGATGTTTCTCGATATCGCGCAGGGCTGAGGCTGAGCACCAGCCTGTGGGCGGCCCTTTGGTGACTGAAAGGCCGCCCCCACACTGGGCCGGGTAATACCTGCGAATGCCCCCGACAATGCCCCCCTGCATAAAACCATTTGCCCCTGCGCAAACCTGCGTCCGCCAAGCCCTTCTTGTACACTCCTCGCATTAGCCCCCACCTGCACATTTTTTTTTGGTGAACGCATGATCGAGGTAACCGAGGTTTCCATTGCCGAGCTGCGCGACGCGCTCGAGTCGGGCCGCACGACAGCGGTCGAGCTGGTCAAGGCCTACCTGGCGCGCATCGACGCCTACGATGGCGCCGACACGGCCACAGCCCTTAACGCCGTAGTGGTACGCAACCCGGAGGCGCTCAAAGAGGCCGAGGCCTCCGATGCCCGTCGTGCCAAGGGCCAGGTGCTTAGCCCGCTGGACGGCATCCCCTACACCGCCAAGGACAGCTACCTGGTCAAAGGCTTGACTGCTGCCTCCGGCAGCCCTGCCTTCAAGGACCTGGTCGCCCAGCGCGACGCCTTCACCATCGAGCGCCTGCGCGCCGCCGGTGCCGTGTGCCTGGGCAAGACCAACATGCCGCCCATGGCTAACGGTGGCATGCAGCGCGGCGTCTATGGCCGCGCCGAAAGCCCGTACAACGCCAACTACCTGACCGCGCCCTTCGCCTCGGGCTCGTCCAACGGTGCCGGTACCGCCACCGCCGCCAGCTTCAGCGCCTTTGGCCTGGCCGAAGAAACCTGGTCCAGCGGCCGTGGCCCGGCGTCCAACAACGGCCTGTGCGCCTATACCCCGTCGCGCGGGGTGATTTCGGTGCGTGGCAACTGGCCGCTGACGCCGACCATGGACGTGGTGGTGCCCTACGCCCGCACCATGGCCGACCTGCTGGAAATCCTCGACGTGGTGGTCGCCGATGACGCCGACAAGCGCGGCGACCTGTGGCGCCTGCAGCCGTGGGTGCCAATCCCCGCTGCCTCGACGGTACGTCCGGCTTCGTACCTTGAACTGGCGGTAGATGCCAGCGCGCTCAAGGGCAAGCGCTTTGGCGTACCACGCATGTATATAAATGCCGATCCCGAAGCGGGCACCGCCGAGAAACCAGGCATCGGCGGGCCGACCGGCCAACGCATCAACACCCGCGCCACGGTGATCGACCTGTGGCAACAAGCACGCCAGGCCCTGGAAGCGGCGGGTGCCGAAGTGCTGGAAGTGGACTTCCCGTTGGTGTCCAACTGCGAAGGCGACCGCCCAGGCGCGCCGACCGTGTACAACCGTGGCATCGTCAGCAAGGCATTCCTGCATGACGAACTGTGGGAACTGTCGGGCTGGGCCTTTGACGACTTCCTGCGCGCCAACGATGACCCCAAGCTTAACCGCCTGGCCGATGTCGACGGGCTGAAGATCTTCCCCCACGACCCGGGCACCCTGCCCAACCGTGAAGATGACCTGGCTGCCGGCATGGACGAGTACGTCAACATGGCCAAACGTGGCCTGAAGACCTGGGACCAGATCGAGACCCTGCCCGACGGCCTGCGCGGGCTGGAGCAGACCCGCAAGCTGGACCTGGAAGACTGGATGGACAAGCTGGGCCTGGACGCGGTGCTGTTCCCCACCGTAGCCGACGTTGGCCCGGCCGATGCCGATATCAACCCGGTATCGGCGGACATCGCCTGGAGCAACGGTGTCTGGGTAGCCAACGGCAACCTGGCAATCCGTCACCTGGGCGTGCCGACCGTGACCGTGCCGATGGGCGTGATGGCCGATATCGGTATGCCGGTGGGGCTGACCTTTGCCGGGAAGGCCTATAGCGACAACGCGCTGCTGAGTTTTGCTGCCGCGTTCGAGGCCACCGGCTCGCGCCGGATGATTCCGCCGCGCACGCCGGCGCTCGGCTGAGTCTTACAGGGGCCGCAAAAGCAGATCGCGAATTTCAACCATATGTGTAAAAATGCACAAACAGTTGATTTTGCGGTCTGCCATGTCTATCACCCCCAGCGAAGAACGCCAACTCACCCTCACCGTGCTCAAGGCCGCGATCCAGGCCCTGGGCAGCGTTGCCGCGCGCAACATGGAAATACTCCTGCACGACCTTGACCACCCCGAACACTCGGTGGTGGCGATCGTCAACGGTCATCTTTCCGGCCGCAGCGTGGGCAGCCCGATCCTCGCCGCACCGGAGCAGGACCAGGGTTTCAAGGCACTGATGCAGGCCTCGGCCGACCAGCACGGCTGTGAGCCGGTGGTGCTGCCCGATTACCCCACTACGCTCAAAGGCCGCACGCTACGGAGTGCCACGGCAATCTTCCGTGACAGCAGCGGCCACCCCTTCGCCAGCCTGTGCGTCAACACCGACGTCACCGGCCTGGATGCTGCCATGAGCTTTCTCCAGCAGTTGCAGCCGCTGGGGGCCATACCGGCGGTCAACGAACCGGCCGACATGGAGCTGCTGATGAGCGAGATCATCCAGGCTGCCCTGCAGCGCAGCGGCCAGGGGCGGATGAACAAACAGGCCAAGGTCGAGGCCGTGCGCGTCATGCAGGAGCGCGGCCTGTTCATCGTCAAGGGCGGCGTCGAGAAGGCTGCCAGCGCTCTCGGCGTGACGCGCTACACCATTTACAACTACCTCGAGCAACTACGCGGAGCCAGCCAATGACCTTGCACATTCATACCCCCCTGATCGAGTCGCGCCCGCTGTCGTTGGCGGCCGGTCGTAATATCTGGCTCAAGCTCGACGCCCTGCAACCCTGCGGTTCGTTCAAACTGCGCGGTGTAGGCTACGCCTGCGAGGTACACCACGCGCGTGGCGCCCGGCACTTTGTGTCCTCGTCAGGTGGCAATGCCGGTTTGGCAGTCGCCTACGCCGGACGCAAGCTGGGGGTGCCGGTGACCGTGGTAGTACCCGAAACCACCACCGAACGGGCCAAGCAGCTGCTGCACCTGGAAGACGCCAAGGTGGTGGTGCACGGCAGTTCCTGGCAAGAGGCCAACGCCCTGGCACAGACACTGGTAGGCCCGAACGATGCCTTCATCCACCCATTCGACGACCCACTGCTGTGGGCCGGGCATGCCAGCCTGGTGGATGAAGTGGCCGAAGCCGGCCTGAAGCCGGACGCGGTGGTGTTGTCAGTCGGCGGGGGCGGCTTGCTCAGTGGCGTGGTAGAGGGGCTCAAGCGCAATGGCTGGGGCGATGTGCCGGTGCTGGCAGTAGAAACCGAGGGCGCGGCGTCGCTGCATGCGGCCATGCAGGCTGGGCATTCGGTGGAGCTGGAGCGCATCGCCTCGGTGGCCACGTCGCTGGGGGCCAAGCGTGTGGCTGATCAGGCGCTGAGGTGCGTGCAGCAGCATCCGGTGCACAGCCATCTGGTCAGCGATCGCGCAGCGCTGGAGGCCTGTGAGCGGTTCTTGCTGGACCACCGTGTGCTGGTCGAGCCCGCGTGCGGGGCGGCGCTGGCAGTGGCCTATGATGCCAAGGCACTGGGCGCCTTGCGCAATGTACTGGTGGTGGTCTGTGGCGGCGCTACCGCAACACTGGAGCAGATCCAGGCCTGGCTGCAGCAGGCAGACTGAAGCTGCCATCTGTCGGGGGTGATTACGACAGTCACATGCACCTGATCTACTAGGCTCGCCGCAACCGAAAAAGCCCTCGCAATAGCGTCAACCCTGACGAAATGCGTATCCCGCCCTTTCGGTCTGCGGCAAGTGAAGGCACAATGCGTGTCCTTTTTTTGGCCGGCCTGGCCGGGGGCCTTTAAATGATCAAGACGCCGTATTACCTCATCGATAAAACCAAGCTGCTCAGCAACATGGAGAAGATCGCCTACGTGCGCGAACACTCCGGTGCCAAGGCGCTGCTCGCCCTCAAATGCTTCGCCACCTGGTCGGTGTTCGACCTGATGCAGCAGTACATGGACGGTACCACCTCGTCCTCCCTGTTCGAGCTCAAGCTCGGCCGCCAGAAGTTCGCCGGTGAAACCCATGCCTATAGCGTGGCCTGGGCCGACGACGAGGTCGAGGAGATGCTTGAGAACTGCGACAAGATCATCTTCAACTCGATCGGCCAGCTGCAACGCTTTGCCGAACAGTCCGAAGGCAAGGTGCGTGGTCTGCGCGTCAACCCGCAGGTCAGCAGCTCCGACTACCTGCTGGCCGACCCGGCCCGCCCGTTCAGCCGCCTGGGCGAATGGGACCCGGCCAAGATCGAGCAGGTGATCGAACACATCTCCGGCTTCATGTTCCACAACAACTGCGAGAACGGTGACTTCGGCCTGTTCGACAAGATGCTCACGCACATCGAAGAGCGATTCGGCCACCTGCTGCACAAGGTCGAGTGGGTCAGCCTGGGTGGTGGCATTCACTTCACCGGTGAAGACTATGCAGTAGACGCCTTCTGCGCGCGCCTGAAGGCGTTCTCGGAAAAATACGGCGTGCAGGTTTACCTGGAGCCGGGCGAAGCCGCCATCACCAACAGCGCCTCGCTGGAAGTGACCGTGCTCGATACCCTGTACAACGGCAAGCACCTGGCCGTGGTCGACAGCTCGATCGAAGCGCACCTGCTCGACCTGCTGATCTACCGCCTCAACGCCAAGATGGCCCCCAATGACGGCGAGCATACCTACATGGTCTGCGGCAAGTCATGCCTGGCCGGTGACATCTTCGGCGAGTACCAATTCGACCGTCCGCTGGCCATTGGCGATCGCCTGTCGTTCATCGACACGGCGGGTTACACCATGGTCAAGAAAAACTGGTTCAACGGGCTGAAGATGCCTTCCATCGTGGTCAAGCAGCTCGACGGCAGCGTCGAAGTCGTCCGCGAGTTCGGTTTCGAAGACTACGTTTCCAGCCTGTCGTAAGACCGGCTTTCAAGTAAGGAGCAAAGGGTAAATTGAAGAAGAACGTTCTTATCATTGGTGCAGGAGGTGTCGCCAAGGTGGTGGCCCACAAGTGCGCGCAGCATAACGACGAACTGGGTCGTATCGCCATCGCGTCACGGAACATCTCCAAATGCCAGGCCATCATCGACAGCGTCAAGGCCAAGGGTAGCCTCAAGGTACCCGCCGACATCCAGGCCTTCTCGCTCAATGCCCTCGATGTCGAGGCAACCAAGGCGCTGATCCGCGAAACCGAATCGCAGATCGTGATCAATGTGGGTTCCGCCTTCCTCAACATGTCGGTGCTGCGTGCTTGCATCGATACGGGTGTCGCCTATCTGGACACCGCCATCCACGAAGAGCCGGGCAAGATCTGCGAGACCCCACCGTGGTACGGCAACTACGAGTGGAAACACCTCGAAGAGTGCCAGGCAAAGAACATTACCGCCATTCTCGGCGTCGGTTTCGACCCGGGTGTGGTGAACAGCTACGCCAAGCTGGCGCAGCAACAGTATTTCGACAGCATTGATTCGATCGATATTCTCGACGTCAATGCCGGTTCACATGGCAAGTACTTTGCCACCAACTTCGACCCGGAAATCAACTTCCGCGAGTTCACCGGACAAGTGTGGAGCTGGCAGAACAGCCAGTGGACCAGCAACACCATGTTCGAGGTCAAGCGTACCGACGACCTGCCAGTGGTAGGCTCGCAAAACCTGTACCTGACCGGCCACGATGAAGTTCACTCGATTTCGAAGAACCTCAACGTCCCGAACGTGCGCTTCTGGATGAGCTTCGGCGAGCACTACATCAACGTGTTCACGGTACTGAAAAACCTGGGCCTGCTCAGCGAGCAACCGGTGAAAACCGCCGAAGGCCTGGAAGTGGTACCGCTGAAAGTAGTCAAGGCTGTACTGCCAGACCCGGCCTCGCTGGCCCCTGGCTACACCGGCAAGACCTGCATCGGCGACCTGGTCAAAGGCACCAAGGATGGCCAGCCGCGCGAAGTGTTCATCTACAACGTGGCCGACCACGAAGAAGCCTACGCCGAGACCGACAGCCAGGGCATTTCCTACACCGCCGGCGTACCGCCAGTGGCTGCCGCCCTGCTGGTTGCCCGTGGCGAGTGGGATGCCAAGCGCATGGTCAACGTCGAGGAGCTGCCAGCCGAGCCGTTCCTCAAGGCGCTGGACGTGATGGGCCTGCCGACCCGCGTCAAAGATGAAAAAGGCGATCGTCCTTGGGACGCTGAAGCCTAAGCAACAAACAGAAGGGGCGCCACATGGCGCCCCTTCTGCTTTCCAGGCCCAGCCACTTCGCGGGCAGCCCAGGCGCTCCACAGGCCTGAAACAAGCACGTAACCTGTGTGGGCGAGCCCGCGAAGAGGCCGGTGCAGGATCACGCTCTACTTGCGGGCCTCCAGAATCAGGTTGAACGGCGTCTGCGTCGCCCGCCGGAACCTGCTGAACCCTGCCTCCTCGAAGACCGCCCGCAATCGCGCCTCCCCGGCCTGCGCACCCAACCCCAGCCCCACTTCCTGCGACAACGAATTGGGCGTGCAGATAAACGTCGACGCCGCATAGAACAAGCGCCCGACCGGTGTCAGGTTACCCTCCAGCGAGTCCTCGGCATAAGGCTCCACCAGCATGACCGTGCCATCCGCTTTCAAAGCATGGTAGGCATGCCTGGCTGCCCCGACCGGGTCACCCATGTCGTGCAGGCAATCGAAGAAGCACACCAGGTCATGGTCATGCCCCGGGTACTCCTTGGCGCTGGCCTGCTGGAAGCTCACCCGCGACTCCAACCCCGCTTCACGCGCACGCGCGTTGGCGGTGACGATCGAAGGCTGATGATAGTCGTACCCCACGAAGGTCGACGCTGGAAACGCCTGCGCCATCACCAGCGTCGAGGCACCATGACCGCACCCCACATCCGCCACCTTGGCGCCCGCCTGCAGCTTGGCCACCACACCCTCCAGTGCCGGCAGCCAATCCGCTACCAGGAAGGTGCGATACCCCGGCCGGAAAAACCGCTCGGTACCGCTGAACATGCACGGGTGGTGATCGCCCCAGGCCAACCCGCCATCGCCACGCATGGCGGCTACCAGCTTGTCCTTGTCATGGAACAGCGCCGCCACCACTGACGCGCCGCCGGCCATGTAGGCCGGAGAATCCTCCAGCGCCAGGGCCATGGCCTGTTCTTCAGGCAGCACAAAACGGCCCTTGTCATGGACCATGTAGCCCGATGCCGCCTGGGCATTCAACCATTCTCGCACCAGCCGCGGGTGGCAGCCGGTCTTTTCCGCCAGTTGCTCAGGGGTGACCGCCTGGCTGTCGGCCATGGCCCGGTACAGCCCCAGTTCATCGCCGAGAATGACATTGGCCAGCGTCGCCGCCGCGCCCATGTCGCCCACCAGCTTGCCCATGAAATCGTGAAGCCTTGCCTCGTCCATGACCTGCCCTCCTCTGCAAGAAGGCCATCGCCAACGAGGGACATCCGCTCCGGGAAGGCGGTGGTCGGTTCAAGGGTTTTCGTTCGCGGTACAACGCGCTAACGCGAGCTGTCATTAAGTTTAGATGCTCTGCCTGGGCGAAGTGGAATAAAGGCCTCATGGCCCACGAAAACATCCGTCAGGTAACAATTCCTAAACAAGGATGTGACATTTTTTTTCAGCTTTCCTATCAAGGAGCTGTCAAATGAAGGTCACGGTTTTCGGAACCGGCTATGTCGGCCTGACCCAGGCGGTGTGCCTGGCCCAGGTGGGCCATTCGGTGTTGTGCATGGATGTCGATGCCGATCGGGTGGCCAGCCTGAGTGAGGGCCATTGCCCGATCTTCGAGCCCGGCCTTGCGCCGCTGCTGGAGAAGAACCTCGCCTGCGGTCGGCTGCGCTTCACCACGGATGCCGCAGTCGCTGCCAACTATGCCAGGTTGCAGTTCATTGCCGTCGGTACTCCGCCGCAAGCCGATGGTAGCGCCGACCTGAAACACGTTTTCGCCGTGGTCGACAGCATCCTCGAACACGCTGACGGGCCCAAAGTAATCGTCAACAAGTCCACCGTGCCGGTGGGTACGGTACACCGCATCAAGGCACGTATCGCCCAGGCCGTGGCCGATACCAGCCGCTTCCAGGTGATCAGCAACCCGGAGTTTCTCAAGGAAGGCTCAGCGGTGGATGACTGCATGCGCCCCGAGCGCATCATCATCGGCGGCGCAGATGCGGCCGAAGTGGAGTTGCTACGCGAGCTTTACCTGCCCTTCAGCCGCAACCGCGAGAAGCTTATGGTCATGGATGCGCGCAGCGCCGAGCTGACCAAGTACGCGGCCAACTGCATGCTGGCAACCAAGATTTCCTTCATCAACGAAATCGCCAACCTGGCCGAGCACCTGGGGGCCGACATCGAAATGGTGCGCCGTGGCATCGGCTCGGACCCGCGCATCGGTTATGACTTCATCTACGCCGGCTGCGGTTTTGGCGGCTCGTGCTTCCCCAAAGACCTGCAAGCCCTGCGCCACAGTGCCGAGGCGGAAGGCTTCGAGACACAGTTGCTGCGCGCAGTAGCGTCGGTCAACGAGCAGCAGAAGGGTCGGCTGTTCAGCAAGATCCAGCGCCACTACCCCGGCGGCCTGCGGGGCAAGGTGTTTGCCCTGTGGGGGTTGTCGTTCAAGCCCAATACCAATGATATCCGCGAAGCTTCCAGCCGGGTCCTGCTGGAAGCACTGTGGGCCGCGGGCGCGCGGGTGCAGGCTCACGACCCTCAGGCCATGGAAGAAATCCGGCGCCACTACGGCCCGCGTGCCGACTTGCAACTGGTGCCCTGCAAGGACGATGCATTAAAGGGCGCAGATGCCTTGGTGATCGTCACCGAGTGGCAGGACTACCGCGTACTCAATCTGGACAAGGTGCCGCAGCAGTTGACCGACCGGGTGGTGTTCGACGGGCGCAACCTGTTCGAGCCCGAGCACATGGCCGCCGCCGGCCTGACTTATTACGGGATCGGCCGTGGCCAGGTGCAGCCAGTATGCCGGTACTGATTACCGGTGTGGCAGGTTTCATTGGCTACCACGTGGCGCGGCGCCTGTGCGAGGCCGGCATCGAAGTGGTCGGTATCGACAACCTTAATGCCTACTACAGCGTCGAGCTCAAGCGGGCGCGCCTGCAGGCGTTGTTCGGTTTTTCCAGCTTCCACTTCCATACCCTCGACATCGCCAACCCTGCCGATTTGCAACCGCTGTTCGCCAGGCAGGCGTTCAGCGAGGTGATCCACCTGGCGGCCCAGGCCGGCGTGCGCTATTCACTGGACAACCCGGGTGCCTACGGCCAGGCCAACCTGGTTGGTTTCCTCAATGTTCTCGAGGCCTGCAGAGCGCAGCCACCACGCCACTTGATCTACGCCTCCAGCAGCTCCGTGTACGGGGCCAATGCCAAGCTGCCGTTCAGCATCGACGACCCGGTCGACCAGCCCGTGTCGCTCTATGCCGCCAGCAAGCGCGCCAATGAACTGATGGCGCACAGCTACGCCCACCTGTACCGCCTGCCGACCACCGGCCTGCGCTTTTTCACGGTCTACGGCCCCTGGGGCCGCCCCGACATGGCGCTGTTCAAATTCACCCGCGCCATGCTCGAGGGCCGGCCGATAGCGCTTTACAACAACGGCCTGATGGGCCGCGACTTCACCTACATCGACGACATCGTCGAAAGCATCGTGCGCCTGCGCCTGAAACCGCCCCGGCCAGCCGAGGGGAAACCACCCTGCCAACTGTTCAATATTGGCCGCGGTCAGCCGGTAAGGCTGCTGCATTTTGTCGAATGCCTGGAGGACGCCTTGGGTATCAAGGCCCAACGCGACTACCTGCCGCTGCAAGCGGGGGACGTGCTGGAAACCTGGGCCGACGTCAGCTCACTGGCACGCTGGATCGACTTCTCCCCAGGCACATCGCTGGAACATGGCGTCAACGCCTTTATTGGCTGGTACCGGGATTTCTACCGGGTTTGATCCACGCAATCACAACACGATCACAGGTAGCCTCATGAGCGATCCACTTGACCTCTCGGTACTGATCCCCGCCAAGAACGAGGTCGACAACCTGCCATCACTGCTGATGGAGATACGCACTGCACTCACGGCCGAACACTACGAAGTGCTGGTGGTCGACGACGGCAGCAGCGACGGCACCCTGAGCGTACTGCAACACCTGAAAAGCCAGGGCTACAGGCAATTGCGCATCCTGCGTCACGACCGTTCGCTGGGACAGAGCACCTCGCTGTGGCATGCCGCCCAGGCGGCCCGCGGCCACTGGCTGGCGACCTTGGATGGCGATGGCCAGAACGACCCGGCAGACATCCCCGGCATGCTAGCCCTGGTGCGCGCCAACCAGAACCTGGCCGGCGGCGTCAAGCTGGTGGCCGGGCACCGGGTCAACCGGCGTGACAGCGCCAGCAAGCGCTGGGCCTCGCGCGTAGCCAACGGCCTGCGCAGCCGCCTGCTCAAGGATGCCACGCCCGACACCGGCTGCGGGCTGAAGCTGATCGAGCGGGCAGCGTTCCTGCACCTGCCCTACTTCGACCACATGCACCGCTACATTCCGGCACTGATCCTGCGCCACAACGGCCGCATGCTGGTGCACCCGGTCAACCACCGGCCACGCCACGCCGGTGTCTCCAAGTATGGCAACCTGGACCGCGCCCTGGTCGGCATCCTCGACTTGTTCGGGGTGTGGTGGCTAATCCGCCGCACCCGCCTGCACAGCCGCCCGCAGGAGCTTGAAGGATGACCCGCGAAACCCTCTGGTTGATCATCGGCTTCGCGGGTCAGGCCGTTTTCACCGGGCGCTTCGTGCTGCAGTGGCTGTACAGCGAACTCAAGCGCCGCAGCGTGATCCCGGTAGGCTTCTGGTACCTGAGCATGCTCGGCAGCGCGCTACTGCTGACTTACGCCATCTACCGCCAGGACCCGGTCTTCATTATCGGCCAAAGCTTCGGCTTTCTGGTCTACCTGCGCAACCTGCAACTGATTGCCCGCCACCAGCAACTGAAGGAATAGCCCTTTGCCTAAGTTCAAGACAATCGGGGCCGAACGCCTGGCCCTGATCGCCCTCGCCGTGTTGCTGGTGGGCGCGGGAATCGGCTGGCGTCAGCCGATGAATGTCGATGAAGAACGCTTTCTCGGCGTGGCCCTGGAAATGCTGCAGAGCGGCAACTGGTTCATCCCACACCGTGCAGCAGAGATCTATGGCGACAAGCCACCGTTGTTCATGTGGACCGTGGCGCTGTTCAGCTACCTGACCGGCGCGCCCGCCGTTGCCCTGTACCTGCCCGGGCTGCTGTCGGCGGCGACCATCACCTGGGTGCTGCATGACCTCGGGCGGCGCCTGTGGAACCGGCGCACCGGCGTGATCGCGGCCTTGTTGTTCCTGGCCACCTACCAGACCTACAGCATCCTGCGCACCGGGCAGATCGACAGTTTCCTGTGCCTTTGGGTTGCGCTGGGCCTCTACGGCATGCTGCGCCACCTGCTACTGGGGCCCGCCTGGGGCTGGTTCTACCTGGCTTGCGCATCCATGGGCCTGGGCATTATCAGCAAGGGGGTGGGTTTTGTTCCGGCGCTGATATTGCTGCCTTATGCCTGGGCGGTGCGCCATCGCTGGCGCGGCGTAGTCGCCATGCCCGGCCAGGGATGGCGCTGGAGCCTGGGGCTACTGTGGTTACTCGCCGGTTGCGCCGTGTGGCTGCTGCCGCTGCTGGTGTCGATCGCCCATGGCGGCGGCGCCGCAGAGCTGGCCTACCTGAAGGAAATCCTGCTGCGCCAGACCGCCAGCCGCTATGCCAATGCCTGGGACCATCGCGAGCCGTTCTGGTACTTCTTCGTCAAGGTCATCCCCAAGTACTGGCTGCCTCTGATCCTGGCCCTGCCCTGGCTGGTACCGGCCTGGCGCCGGCAACTGCAAAAGCACGATGGCCGCTTCCTGCTGCTGCTAGGCTGGGTGGCATTGGTGCTGCTGTTCTTCAGCCTGAGCACCGGCAAGCGCAAGCTGTATATTTTCCCGGCGCTGCCAGGCCTGATTCTGGCCATGGCGCCGCTTGTGCCGTGGCTGCTCAAGCGCTGGTGGCAGCGTCGGCCGGGCTGGCACAAGGCATTCACCACAGCAGCCCTGGTATGGTTCGCCCTGTGGTTCGCGCGTGGTTTCGTCGAACCCGTGAAGGAGGGCCGCAACCCGCATGAGACGCTGATGAGCGACGCCGCACAGGCCACTGCCGGTGCCGAACTGGTGCTGGTCAACTGGCGCGAGGGGCATTGGCTATTTGCCCGGCAACCCATCGTGCACTTCGGCTTCACCGGCCAATCCAAAGTGGATGCAGCGGTCTACTGGCTGCGCCAGCACCCCACCGCCTTCGCCCTGGTTCCAGCCACCGAACTGGGCCAGTGCTTCAACGTCGACAAGGCACGCAAGCTGGGTGAAACCTCGCGGGCCAAATGGTATGTCGTCGGTGCAGATGCCGACAACGGTCAGTGCCAGGCCAGTGCCCCCAACGACGTCTACCACTTCGCCTGGGCCGATACCTGGCGCAACCCGCTGGTCGTTGAGGAACACGCAGGGAAATGACCCACCAGACCCTGCCGGTCCGGTGGGCGCTTAGGCGAATGCCCGCCGAACTACAGCGCCTGCCCGATCAGGTACTGCTCCAGGTCAAACTCGCGCTCCCCTATCCATATCGCTTGCAATCCATCAAATCTCAAAATACTGTATGAATATTCAGTATAGCGAGACCGCGCCATGCAACTCATCGCCAAACTCGGCATCCTGGCCGATGCCGCCAAGTACGACGCATCTTGCGCCAGCAGCGGCGCGCCCAAGCGTAACTCGCGCGGCGCTGACGGCCTGGGTGCTACCAATGGCATGGGTATCTGTCACAGCTACACCCCCGACGGCCGCTGCGTATCACTGCTCAAGGTACTGCTGACCAACTTCTGCCTGTATGACTGCCAGTACTGCGTCAACCGCCGCTCCAGCAACGTGCCACGCGCGCGCTTCAGCCCCGAGGAAGTGGTACGCCTGACCCTGGACTTCTACCGGCGCAACTGCATCAGCGGCCTGTTCCTCAGCTCCGGCATCATCCGCTCGGCGGACTACACCATGGAGCAGCTGATCCGTGTGGCCCGGCTGTTGCGCGAAGAGCACAGCTTCCGCGGCTACATCCACCTCAAGGCCATCCCCGATGCCGACCCGCTGCTGATCGAAGAGGCCGGGCGCCTGGCCGACCGCCTCAGCGTCAACATCGAACTGCCCACCGACGCCAGCCTCAAGCGCCTGGCGCCGGAAAAGCAAGGGCGCACCATTCGCCAGGCCATGGGCGTGATTCATCAGGGCCAGCAGGCCGTGGCCAACGAGCCCAGGGCGCCGCGCTTTACCCCGGCCGGGCAGAGCACCCAAGTCATCGTCGGCGCCGACAGCACCGACGACAGTACCTTGCTGCGCAATGCCGAGTCGCTGTACCAGGGCTACGGCCTCAAGCGCGTGTACTACTCCGCCTTCAGCCCGATCCCCGACAGCCCCGGCAGCGTGCCCCTCGCCGCACCACCGCTGCTGCGCGAACACCGCCTGTATCAGGCCGACTTTCTGCTGCGTGGCTATGGCTACAAGGCTGGCGAGTTGCTGGGCCACAGCGGTAACCTGGCACTGGACATCGACCCCAAGCTGGCCTGGGCGCTGGCCAACCGCGAAGTCTTCCCGCTGGACGTGAACCGCGCGGAACCTGCGCTACTGGCGCGTATCCCCGGCATCGGCCTGCGCAGCGTACAGCGCCTGGTCGCCCTGCGGCGGGAGCGGCGCATCCGTTATGACGACTTGATCCAGCTGCGCTGCGTGCTGGACAAGGCACGGCCGTTCATCGTCACCAGCGACTACCGCCCCGCCCAGGCCGAGCTGCGCAGCGGCTTGCTGCGCGCGCGCTTGAGTGAGCCGCCAGCGCCCGTGCAGATGGGGTTATGGGGGTGATCGCACTCGACTGCGACGACCTGTTCGCCACCTGGCGCGACCAGGCCCGGGTGTTGTTGAGCCATGGCATCGACCCGTCGGAAGTCACCTGGTCGCAAGGCCCGATGGCGGACCTGCTGGCCGTGCCGGCAGCGCCGCCTGAAGGGCCTGGCCCTTTCCGGGCCAAAGTCCCGGCCGCACTGCTGAGCCAGTTGGAGCAGGCCTCTCGCTACCGTGGCGAACAGCGCTGGAACCTGCTGTATGAAGTGCTGTGGCGCGTCGCCCATGGCGACCGCACGGCAATGCTGGCCGGTGACCGGCTGGGCAGTGAGCTGCAACGGCGCATCAAGCAGGTAACCCGCGAGGCACATCACTTGCACGCGTTTGTACGCTTCGTGCCGCTGCCTGATGAACTGGCTGAGCACTTGCAACTGGAGCTGGTGGCCTATCACGAACCGGCACACGACATTCTGCACAGTGCCAGCGCGCATTTTGCCGACCGCCTGGGGCGTTTGCGCTGGTTGATTGCCACGCCACAGGATGGCATTCGCTTCGACGGCCAGTCCTTCGACTACCAGCGACAGTGCCCCGAGCCCTGGCGCCAGTGGGCCCGCAACGCCGAAGACCCCGGCGCCGAACTCTGGCGCACCTACTACCGCCACACCTTCAACCCGGCCCGCCTCAACCCGGACGCCTTGCGCCTGCACATGCCTGGGCGGTTCTGGCGGCATTTGCCGGAAGGCATGCTGATACCGCAGCTTGAAGGCCTGGCGCGCCAAGGCAAACAGCGGGACGGCCAAGCCCTTGAGGTGGCCTCGCAAACCGGCAAGACCATCAGCAAACCTGCGCGCTCGGCGTAGCCGCGGAGCCCGTTGCGGCCCCGTCGGGCACAAGGCCGCTGCTACAGCGAAAACATCATGCTCAACTGAAGAGCCTGGCCAGGCAGGCCAGCTTCTTCTTGTACGAACGCCGCGCCTCCAGTGCCTGCTCCAGGCTCACCGGCAGGAACCGCGCCTGCTGGTTGGGCTGCATCTGCCCGATCAGGTCGAGGTCGGCACTGATCACCGTGCCGATCATGGCGTAGCCGCCCCCCGACACTGCATCGCGATGCAGGATGATCGGTTCCAACCCTGCCGGCACCTGGATCGATCCGATCGGGTAGCAGCTGTCGACGATATTGGACGGGTCCGACCCCGCACCGAACGGCTGCTCGCGCGGTTGGAAACTCAAGGCGCTGCCGCCTTTGTAGCGATAACCGATGCGGTCCGCTTCGGAGCCAACGGTCCAGGCGTCGGTGAAGAAACGTTGCGCTGCAGCTTCGGTCAGGCGGTGAAAGTACAGCCCAGGCACCACCCGCAACACCACCTCGCCCCCCAAGGCCTGACGCAGGGCCATGGGCAAGCTTGCACCGGCACGGGTCTTGCCGCTGGGCACGCCGACCGGCAGCAGGTCGCCCGCCATCAGTTTGCGCCCATGAAAGCCACCCAACGCGCCCAGCGCGTAGGTGGACCGGCTACCCAGTACCTCGGGCACATCGATGCCTCCGGCCACTGCCAGGTAGGCCCGGGCGCCCGCTGTTGGAAAGCCGAAACGCAACACTTGCCCGGCCCGCACGGCGAACGCCGTGTCCGGGCGCTGCTCGCGGCCATCGAGCAACGCTGGCATCTGCGCGCCGCACACAGCGACCAGTGCGTCCTGCCGGAACTCCAGCTCCGGCCCCACCAGCGCGCACTCCAGGCCCGCAGCGCCGGCCGGGTTGCCCACCAGGTGGTTGGCTGCGCTCAAGGCGTACTGGTCGAGTGCGCCGGACGGTGGAATGCCCAGGTGGTAGTAACCTTCGCGGCCCAGGTCCTGTACAGAAGTGGCCAAGCCCGGTTTGAGTACCTTGATCATGCCAGCACCTCCTGCAACGATTTGGGGTAGCCGACCGGGTCGGCGAGGAAGGCGTCCAGGGAAAACGCCACCGGGCGAATGCGCAGGTCGAAGCAGCCATCCTCCACCTCCGCCACCGCCTGGTCGTAGGTGCGGCGGTCGATAGGCTTGAACTGCACGATGTCACCCGGGCGGAAGAACACCATGTGCTCTTTCAGGTAATTCAAGGTCTGCTGCGGGTCGTAGATCGGTGCCGGGGTGACGCCAAACATCTGGTAGCCCCCGGCCCCGCGCACCGAGTAGATGCAACCAAAGCAGCCGCCATGGCCCAGGGTGAGCTTGGGCGTGTCGGTACGGGGGCGCAGGTACTTGGGCACCTGCAGCTGCCGCTGGCGCTCGACCATCTGGAACATGAACGGCAGGCCGGCAACAAAGCCGACCATCGACACGAACCATGGCGCGCCACTGTGGGCGGCGATGAATGCCTCGACATCGGCCAGGCCGTTGATGCGCGCGGCGTACTCCAGGTCAGTGCTGGTGGGGTCCTGGTGGCGATCCCGAAAGCGCATCAGGGTTTCATGGGTCCAGGGGTCGTTGTACAGCACCGGGATCTCGATGATCCGCGTCTGCAACGAACGCTCGGCCACCGCCTGCGCTTCGGCGCCGCGCACGGCTTCGAGCAGTGCCTCGGGGGCGATACGGTCCGGGTCGAAGCGGACCTGGAAGGACGCGTTGGCCAGGCACACATCAAGCACGCCATCCAGGGCCATGCGCTCCACCGCACGGGTGACGGCCATACCCTTGAAAAAGGCCTCCAGCGACATGCTTTCACTGACTTCGGCAAACAGGTGCTCGTCGGCGCCGAAGCTGTAACGGATCGGGGTTGTAGCAAGCGGTTCGGCCATGACAGTTCCTTTTCTTGGAATCTTTATAGAAAGGCAGGCGAAAACAAAATGCACGGGCTCCGGCGTGTCTGTTTGCCGGATGCCTGACGGGTTCAGCGCGGTGCACGCACCACGATGCCGGCCGCATCCAGTGCCTTGCGTGTGGCCTCGACCAGGTCCAGCGCGCCCGGGGTGTCACTGTGCAGGCAAATGGAATCGAATTCGATCGCCAGGTCCTGGCCTTCGACCGTGCGCACCACGCCTTGGCGGCAAGCACGCAGCACCCGCTCGGCGACGGCTTGGGGCTCATAGCCACGCACATTGCGGGTAAACACGATCGACCCGCTCAGGTCGTACTCGCGGTCGGCATAGAACTCGCGAATCACCGGCTGCCCCATTTCCCGGGCAATGCGGCAGATCACCGAACCCGGCATGCAGTACAGCAGCAACTCGGGCTCGATCACCCGCAGGTTCTGCACCAGCAAGCGCGCCGCTTCTTCGTCACGCGCCAAGTGCATGTACAGCGCCCCATGCGGCTTGATGTGCTGCAGGCGCACGCCCTGGGCACGAGCGATTTCACGCAGCGCGCCCAATTGATAGAGCATGTCGTCCACCAGTTCCTGCGCCGAGGCATTGATGTGCCGGCGGCCAAAGCCGACCAGGTCGCGGAAACCCGGGTGTGCTCCCACCGCAACCCCAAGGGCCTTGGCGCGCTCGACGGTGCGGCGCATGGTGCCGGGGTCGCCGGCGTGGAAACCGGTGGCGATGTTGGCGCTGCTGATGTAGCCCATCAGTTCGTGATCGACGCCGTCGCCAATCGTCCACGGGCCAAAGCCCTCACCCATGTCCGAGTTGAAATCCACTGCTTGCATGACCGCGTCTCCTGGCACTTGTGACTGCATGCAAGCCACGTTAGATTCTCTACACCCCCTTGGGAAGATCTATAAACAGATGGGGTACCTTCTGAAAAACAGATACCCCGGGAGCCTACCGTGTCACTCACCCTGCGCCAGGTCCGCTACTTCGTTGCCACCGCTGAAATCGGCCAGATCTCCCAAGCGGCGATCCACCTGAACATCTCCCAGTCGGCAGTGACCACAGCCATCAAGGAGCTGGAAGCGATGCTCGGCGTGCTGTTGTTCCAGCGCTCGGCCCAAGGCATGAGCCTGACCGAAGCCGGCCGGCACTTCTTGAACCGTGCCTACGTCATCCTGCGCAGTGTCGACGATGCGTTGAACAGCCCGCTTCCGGACGTGCGTGCCAGTGGCCTGTTGCGCCTGGCGGCGAGTTACACGGTGATCGGCTACTTCCTGCCGCACCACTTGCAGCGCCTGGAGCACTGGCATCCGGACGTGACCCTGGAGCTGTACGAGCAGGAGCGCAGCGCCATCGAGCAAGGCCTGCTGGAGGGGCGTTTCGACATGGCGGTGGTGCTCACCGCCAACCTCACCCACCCCGACATCGTCTCGGAAACCCTGTTCAACTCCGAGCGCCGGCTGTGGCTGCCCGGGCATCACCCACTGTGCGAGCGCTCGGCCGTGAGCCTGGCCGATGTGGCCTGTGAGCCGTTCATTCTGTTGACCGTGGATGAGGCCGAGCACAGTGCCATGCGCTACTGGGAGCAGGCCGGGCAACGGCCAAGCGTAAGGGTGCGGACCAGCTCGGTGGAGGCCGTGCGCAGCATGGTCGCCAATGGCAGCGGTGTGGCGATCCTGTCGGACCTGGTGCACCGGCCGTGGTCGCTGGAGGGCAAGCGCATCGAGACGGTGACCATCAGCGACCCGGTCACACCGATGAGCGTGGGGTTGGCCTGGCACCGGGAACGGGCATTCAGCCCGGCGATGCAGGCGGTGCGCAATTACTTCCATGATGCGTTTCTGACGCCGCAGCAGTTGTCGGCAAGGCGTTGATCCTGCCTTTGCAGGCCCGGCCTCTTCGCGGGCAAGCCCGCGAAGAAACCAACCCCCATCTCGAGCCGAACGTTCGCGCCGCGACGCCGTCATAACCTGAGCCGGTGCCGACACGCAAAGAGGACGCGAAATGACCCAGCCCGACCCGTCGTACGTCAAATGGCTTGAAGACCGCGCCATGCTCAAGGCCTCCCAGGCGCGCGCCAGCCTGTACTCAGGCCAGTCGCGCCTGTGGCAACAACCGTACGCCGAGGCGCAGCCACGCCGCGCCACCGAAATCGCCTCGGTGTGGCTGACCGTCTACCCCGACGCCATCATCGCGCCCGAGGGCTGCTCGGTACTCGGTGCCCTGGCCCACGAAGCGTTGTGGAAGCGCCTGTCGGAGATCGGCGTACAGGGCCTGCACACGGGCCCGATCAAACTGTCCGGTGGCATCCGCGGCCGCGAACTCACCCCCAGTGTGGACGGCAACTTCGACCGCATCAGCTTCGACATCGACCCGCTGTACGGCAGCGAGCAGGAACTGATCCAGATGAGCCGCATGGCCGCTGCGCACAATGCCGTGACCATCGACGACCTGATCCCCTCGCACACCGGCAAGGGCGCCGACTTCCGCCTGGCCGAGATCGCCCATGGCCCCTACCCGGGGCTGTACCACATGGTCGAGATCCGCGAAGAAGACTGGACGCTGCTGCCCGAGGTGCCCGCCGGGCGCGATGCGGTCAATTTACTGCCAGCTCAGTGTGACGAGCTGAAGGCGCGCCATTACATCGTTGGCCAACTGCAGCGGGTAATCTTCTTCGAGCCGGGCGTGAAGGAAACCGACTGGAGTGCCACGCCGCCGATCACAGGCGTCGACGGCAAGACCCGCCGCTGGGTGTACCTGCATTACTTCAAGGAAGGCCAGCCCTCGCTGAACTGGCTGGACCCTACCTTCGCCGCCCAACAAATGATCATTGGTGACGCGCTGCACGCGCTGGACTGCCTGGGTGCACGCGGCCTGCGCCTGGACGCCAACGGCTTTCTCGGCGTGGAAACCCGCGCCAGCGGCACCGCCTGGTCGGAAAGCCACCCGCTGTCGCTCGTCGGCAACCAGCTGATCGGTGGCATGATCCGCAAGGCCGGCGGTTTCAGCTTCCAGGAGCTGAACCTGACCCTCGATGACATTGCGCAGATGTCCAGGGGCGGTGCCGACCTGTCCTACGATTTCATTACCCGGCCGGCCTACCAGCATGCGCTGCTGACCGGCGACACCGAGTTCCTGCGCCTGATGCTCAAGGAGATGCACGCCTTCGGCATCGACCCGGCCTCGCTGATCCATGCCCTGCAAAACCATGACGAGCTGACCGTGGAGCTGGTGCACTTCTGGACACTGCACGCACACGACATCTACCTGTACAAGGGCCAGACCCTGCCTGGCAGCATCCTGCGCGAACATATCCGCGAAGAGATCTACGAACGGCTGTCGGGGGAGCATGCGCCGTACAACCTGCGCTTCGTGACCAACGGCATTGCCTGCACCACCGCC
Source organism: Pseudomonas sp. CIP-10 (assembly GCF_020911845.1). Classification (NCBI taxonomy): domain Bacteria; kingdom Pseudomonadati; phylum Pseudomonadota; class Gammaproteobacteria; order Pseudomonadales; family Pseudomonadaceae; genus Pseudomonas; species Pseudomonas sp. CIP-10. The sequence continues at coordinate 3,353,764 of NZ_CP087160.1, forward strand.
AGCCTGATCGCCGCTGCACTGGGTATTCGCGACCTCGAACAGATCGGCGCAACGGATATCGAATTGATCAAGAAGGTGCACCTGCTGCTGGTCATGTACAACGCCATGCAGCCGGGGGTAGTCGCCTTGTCCGGCTGGGACCTGGTCGGTGCCCTGCCCTTGCCCGCCGAAGCGGTTGCCGAACGCATGCTCGACGGCGATACCCGCTGGATTCACCGAGGCGGCTATGACCTGGCCGGGCTTGACCCACAGGCGGCGGCTTCGGTGCGTGGCATGCCGCGTGCCCGGTCGCTTTACGGCAGCCTCGACAGCCAGTTGGACGAGGGTGATTCATTTGCCTGCCAGGTGAAGAAACTGCTGGCTGTGCGCCAGGCCTACGGCATCGCCACCAGCCGTCAGGTGCTGGTACCTGAGGTACGCAGCCCAGGGCTGCTGGTGATGGTGCATGAGTTGCCAGCCGGGCGTGGTATCCAGATCACTGCGCTGAACTTCGGCCAGGAGGCAATTGCCGAGGAACTGCTGTTGACCGGCTTCACACCTGGGCCGGTGGTCGACATGATCAACGAGACGGTCGAAGGCGATTTGACCGAGGACGGGCGCCTGATGGTGAACCTGGACCCCTATGAGGCGCTGTGCCTGAGGATCGTCAACAGCAGCGGGCATGTTTGAATCTGGCGTGGCCCTGCCGTCGGCAAACCGGTTTCGCCCGCAAGCACGCCGCCTGCCCCGCGCAGGCGCCAGACTCGCAAGCCGGCTTGCCAGCCAAGAAGCCGGTCTTGCATTTACGGCGCTACGGGCATAGCGTTCGGAAGTTTTCTTTTCCGTGCCCAGGAGCAACTCCATGTACACCGGCATCGTCCAGGCCGTCCGCCCTCTGCTTGATGTGACCACCTACCCGGGCCACAACCAATTCACCATCGACCTCACCCCGGAACTGCTCGACGAACTGAAAATCGGTGCCAGCGTCAGTGTCGAAGGTACCTGCCTGTCCGTGACCGAAATCGACGGCAGCCAGGTCAGGTTCGACGCCATGACCGCTACCCTCGAACGCACCAATCTGAGCAGCTTCAAGCCTGGCCGGAGCGTGAACATCGAACGCTCAGCGAAGATGAACGCCGAAGTCGGCGGCCACCTGATGGCCGGCCACATCGCCACCACCGCCGAGATCGTCGAGCTGTCGATCAAGGAAACCGGCGCCTTCATCAAGTTCCGCATGCCGCCGCGATGGGGCAAGTACGTGTTCCCGCGCGGTTTCATCGGGGTCAATGGCTGCAGCCTGACGGTCGCTGACGTGGAGGATAACGTGATCACCATCAACCTGATCCCGGAAACCCTGCGTCAGACTACCTTCGCCAGCTACCACACAGGTGAACTGCTCAACATCGAGGTCGACCACCAGACCATGGTGCTGGTCGATGTGGTAGAGCGCACCATCAAAGGTACCCTGGCCCGCGAAAACCTGTTGCCCTGAGGCCTGCACATGCTCCCTAACGCCCTCCCCGCGCGCACAGCCAGGCGTTTGCGCCTGCAGGTAATGCGCGGTCGCGTCGGCCTTGGCCTGGTCGCCGCCCTGTCGGTGCTGGCCGGCATGACCGATGCCATCGGCTTGCTGGCACTGGGCGATTTCGTGTCGTTCATGAGTGGTAACACCACACGCCTGGCGGTGGCCATCAGTGAAGCTGACCTGGCCCTTGTGCTACGCCTCAGTGGCGCCGTACTGGGCTTCGTTGCGGGCAATGCGCTGGGTGTGCTCCTGGCTCGCGGATTGCGCCGTCGAGCCTGGCCGGTGCTGTTGGTGGTTGCCGCACTGCTGGCTTTCGCCGCAGCGTGGCCGTTGCCGGCCACCTTCCCTGCGCTGTTGGCGGCCACGCTGGCCATGGGCATGATCAATGCGGTCGTGGAACAGGTGAATGGCCTGCCCATTGGCCTGACTTACGTAACGGGCGCCCTGTCGCGTTTCGGCCGCGGCCTGGGGCGTTGGCTGCTGGGCGAGCGGCGCAATGGCTGGCGGGTCCAGTTGATACCTTGGGCCGGGATGTTGCTGGGCGCCGCGCTCGGCGCCTGGTTGCAACAACACCTGGGCCTGCAGGCGCTGGCCGGCAGTTGTGCGCTGGCCTGCGTGCTGGCATTGGTATCGCGGTTCATACCGCGTTCCTGGCAGCGTGGCTACATGCCGCGCTGATCATTCGATACGCGGGTGCTGCTGTGCCAGTTTTTCGCGCTTGGCTTCCAACTCGGCGATCTGCGCATCGATGTCCTCGATCTTCTGCTCGATGTTGTCGTGGTGCTCCTGCAGCAGTTCACGCGCCTCTGCGATGTCTGACGCCGCAGGGGCGGCGCCGCGCAGGGGCTTGTTGGCGGTTTCCTTCATGGTCAGGCCGGTGACCAGGCCGACAGCAGCGATCACCATCAGGTAATAGGCCGGCATGTACAGGTCGTTTGTGGTCTCCACCAGCCACGCAGCGAGGGTTGGGGTAAGGCCGGCGATCAGCACCGAGATATTGAAGGCGCTGGCCAGGGCGCTGTAACGGATGTGCGTGGGGAACATGGCCGGCAGCGTCGAGGCCATGACGCCGATGAAGAAGTTCAGCAGCACGGCAATGATCAGCAGGCCGGCGAAAATAAGCCCAAGCACCCCACTGTTGATCAGCATGAATGCCGGAATGGCCAAGGCCAACAGCCCGACACTGCCGACGATGATGAACGGCCGTCGGCCAAACTTGTCGCTGAGCAGACCGATGATCGGCTGCACGAACAGCATGCCGACCATGATCGCGATGATGATCAGCACGCCATGGTCTTCGCTGTAGTGCAGGTTGTGCGACAGGTAGCTGGGCATGTAGGTAAGCAGCATGTAGTAGGTGACGTTGGTGGCGATTACCACGCCGATGCAGGTCACCAGGCTGCGCCAGTGCTGGGTGGCCACCTCCTTGAACGACACCTTGGGCCCGGAGGCCAGGCCTTCACGATCGCCCTGTTCCAGCTTGTCGACGTGCTGCTGGAACGCAGGGGTTTCTTCCAGCGCATGGCGCAGGTAGAGGCCGATGATGCCCAGCGGCAGGGCCAGGAAGAACGGCAGGCGCCAGCCCCATTCGAGGAATTGTTCTTCACCCAGCACCGTGGAAATGAGCACCACCACCCCTGCGCCCAGCACAAAGCCGGCAATCGAACCGAAATCCAGCCAGCTGCCGAGAAAGCCGCGCTTGCGGTCAGGCGCGTACTCGGCAACGAAGATCGAGGCACCGGTGTATTCGCCACCCACCGAAAAGCCCTGGGCCATCTTGGCCAGCAGCAACAGGATGGGCGCCCAGATACCAATGCTTGCATAGGACGGTATCAGGCCGATGGCGAAGGTGCTCAGGGACATGATCACGATGGTCGCGGCGAGGATTTTCTGCCGCCCGAACCTGTCGCCCAAGGCGCCGAAGAACAACCCGCCAAGGGGCCGGATCAGGAACGGCACCGAGAAGGTGGCCAAGGCCGCGATCATTTGCACGCTGGGGTCGGCGTTGGGGAAAAACACCTTGCCCAAGGCATAAGCGACGAAGCCATATACCCCAAAGTCGAACCACTCCATGGCGTTGCCCAGCGCGGCGGCCGTGATCGCCTTCTTCATCTTGGCGTCGTCGACGATGGTGATGTCCTTCAGGCCGATTGGCTGGACGCTTTTCTTGCGAGGTTTCATACCCGTATCCCTGTCGATGAATGCTCTAAGGGATCAGATACAACAGGACACTAAATAATTCAGCGCTTACTGTTTTTTTGTGCGTTTGCGGCACCCCCCAACGGCGCCCAAAGAAAAGCCGCTGCAATGGCAGCGGCTTTCATGACCAAGGCCTGGCTTCAGATACCGTCGCGCGCCAGGTCCATGGCGAAGTAGGTCAGGATCAGGTCGGCACCGGCACGCTTGATTGCGCCAATGCTTTCGCGCACCACCCGGCCTTCGTCGATGGCACCGGCCAGGCCACCGAACTTGATCATCGCATACTCGCCACTCACCTGGTACGCCGCCAGTGGCAGGCGCGAAGCGGCGCGGATGTCGGCGATCACATCAAGGTAGGCACCGGCCGGCTTGACCATCAGCACGTCCGCGCCTTCCTGCTCGTCGAGCAGCGATTCGCGCACCGCTTCGCGGCGGTTCATCGGGTTCATCTGGTAGCTTTTGCGGTCACCCTTCAGTGCAGTGCCACCGGCCTCACGGAACGGGCCATACAACGACGAGGCGAACTTGGTCGAGTAGGCCATGATCGCGGTGTCGTGGAAGCCGGCACCGTCCAGCGCGCTGCGGATAGCCTGCACCTGGCCGTCCATCGCCGCCGAGGGGGCAATGAAGTCGGCACCGGCAGCAGCGGCGATGACGGCCTGCTTGCCCAGGTTGGCCAGGGTGGCGTCGTTGTCCACGCCATGGTCATGCAGCACGCCGCAGTGACCGTGGCTGGTGTATTCGCAGAAGCAGGTGTCGGACATCACCACCATTTCCGGCACGGTGTCCTTGCAGATACGCGACATGCGCGCAACCAGGCCGTTTTCGTTCCAGGTGTCGCTGCCATCGGCATCCAGGTGGTGCGATACGCCAAAGGTCATCACCGACTTGATACCGGCGCGGGCATAGCGCTCGATTTCCTGGGCCAACAGTTTCTCGGGGATACGATTGACACCGGGCATGCTGGTGATCGGCACGAAATCATCGATGCCCTCTTCGACGAAGATCGGCAGGATCAGGTCTTCAAGGCGGAACTCGGTTTCCTGGAAGATCGTGCGCAGGGACTCGTTCTGGCGCAGGCGGCGGGGACGAACGGACGGGAATTGGTTGGACATGACAGCTCCAGGGAATTTGAACGGCGTATACCTTATGCCTGTCGCGCGCCAGTGAAAAGGCTAAATGACGAGATTGTGTCTTGCGTCAATGGCAACGGCCGGGGTTTGCCTGTGTTGGCCTCTTCGCGGGCAAAACCGCGCCCACAAATCCCGTAGGTGCGGGTTTACCCGAGAAGAGGCCGGTACAGGAATAAATTACTGCAGCCAGGGCGGCGTCACTTCCTCTGCCTTGGCCGGCCCATGCTCAGCCTCGGCGCGTGCTGCACGGCGGCGAGCGTCGTCCATCCGGGCGGCGTCGATCTCGCGCATCACCCCGGTTACGTCAGCTTCATGTTCGTCATCCTCGAACACCCCGGTCAACGGGCTGTCGGGCAGCAACTCGCCGGCCTCGTACAACGCCCACATCTCCTGCGCATAGCGGGTGCTTTTCAGCTCCGGGGCAAAGCGCCCGAAATAATGGGCCATGTTGTCCACATCGCGCTGCAGCATGCTGAAGGCGTGGTTGTTGGCGGCTGCATCCACTGCCTGCGGCAGGTCGATGATCACCGGCCCGTCCGGGCCGAGCAGCACGTTGAACTCGGACAGGTCGCCATGCACCATTCCGGCGCACAGCATCAGCACGATCTGGCGAATGACGAAGGCGTGGAACGCGCGGGCATCCTCCGCTTCGAGGTGAACGTCGTTCAGGCGCGGGGCCGCATCACCATCGGCATCGGTGACCAGCTCCATCAGGAGCACGCCGTCCTGGAAGTCGTAAGGCTTGGGCACCCTCACACCTGCGGCGGCCAAACGGAACAGCGCTGCCACTTCGGCGTTCTGCCAGGCATCTTCGGCTTCTTTGCGGCCGTACTTGCTGCCCTTGGCCATGGCCCGGGCCTGACGGCTGTTGCGTACCTTGCGGCCCTCCTGGTATTCGGCGGCCTGGCGGAAACTGCGCTTGTTGGCTTCTTTATAGACCTTGGCGCAACGTACCTCGCTGCCACAGCGCACCACGTACACAGCGGCTTCCTTGCCACTCATCAACGGCCGTAGTACTTCGTCGACAAGGCCGTCTTCGATCAACGGTTCGATTCTTTTAGGTGTCTTCATCAGGCTGCGTTCAGGGTCCTGGCTTTGTTGGCGGACATCCTCTCACAGCCTGATGCGACTTGCTCGTCTGTCTTCAGACCGGACGAATCAGGCGCCCTGCCCTACGCCAGCCACCGCCCCGCCGCGTGCCCGGCGCCGGGTCACCAGCACCCCCGAGCACACCACCAACACCGCCAGCACCATCGTCGAGACCACTTCCAGGCGATGATCCGGGCGGAACAGCATCAATACCAGTACGCCGCTGATGAACAGGATCACGCCCCAGGTCAGCCACGGGAACAGCCACATGCGGTAACCCAGTGTCTTGCCCTGTGCCGTGAGGCGCTGGCGCAGGCGCAGCTGGGAAATGGCGATGACCAGATACACCAGCAAGGCAATGGCACCGGAGCTGGCCATGAGGAAGCCAAACACCTGAGCCGGCACCAGGTAGTTGGCGATCACCGCCAGGAAGGCAGCCCCCGTCGACAACAAGACTGCCACCACGGGTGTACCACTGCGGCTGGTTATCTGGGCACAGGCCGGGGCATCACCCCGGCGGCTAAGCGAATAGACCATGCGCGAGGCGGTGTACAGCGACGAATTGAGGCAACTGGTCACCGACGTCAGCACCACGAAGTCGATGATGGCCTTGGCATTTGGCACGCCGAGGGTGTCCAGCACCGTGACATAAGAGCCTTCGGTCGCCAGGCGTGGGTCGGTCCACGGTACCAATGCGATGACGATGAAGATCGACAGGATGTAGAACAGCGTTATCCGCCAGATCACCGAATTGGTGGCCTTGGAAATATGCTTGCCCGCCTCGTCGGATTCAGCCGCAGCGATGGTCACCACCTCGGCCCCGAGGAACGAGAACATGGTGATCAGCATTGCGCTCAGCACCGCACCAAAGCCGTTGGGCATGAAGCCCCCCGTATCCCACAGGCGCGAGACGCCGCTGACGCCGGACCCCGGCAACAGGCCGAAAATGGCGCAAACACCCAGGGCGATGAAGCTGACGATGGCCACCACCTTGACCAGTGCCAACCAGAACTCGAACTCACCGTAATTCTTCACGCTGAACAGGTTGGTGGCCGTCAGCAGCAACGTGATCACCAACGACAACACCCAGATCTCCATCTGCGGGACCCAGGAGTTGATGATGGTAGCGGCGATATTGGCCTCGATCGGAATGATCAGCACCCAGAACCACCAGTACAGCCAACCGATGGTGTAACCGGCCCATTTGCCGATGGCGAGGTCAGCGTAGGTTGAGAACGAGCCGGTGTCCGGGGAGGCAACCGCCATTTCGGCCAGCATGCGCATCACCAGCACCACCAGGCCGCCCGCCAGGATATAGGCCAGGATGGTGGCAGGCCCCGCTTCGGCGATGGCGCGGCCAGAGCCGACAAACAGCCCGGCGCCGATCACGCCGGCAATGGACAGCATGGTGACATGCCGTGATTTCAATCCATGACTCAAATTGTTCTTGTGGGTTTGCATGGTGCTACCTTGTTGTTTTTGTCATGCCCACGCGGGGGCCGCCGGCTGCACGTCACCGACGCAGGCGCGAAAAAGCCCGCCCTGCCCTGAATGGTGAGCAGGGCAGTACGGGTTGAGTAAAACGAAACCGCAGGAGGTGTTACCGGGGTGTCAGCTGGCAGCCCTCTGGTTGGCCGACAGGTCGGCCTTGGGGAAGCTGCCGCCCTGCAGGCCGACCTGCTCGCACACCTTCTCGACGATGTAGGCGCCGATCGGGATGGCCGAGGTAGCAGCTGGCGACGGTGCGTTGCACACGTTGACACTGCGTGCGGTGTTGACGAACAGGAAATCGTCGATCAGCTTGCCGTCGCGCGACACCGCCTGGGCACGCACGCCGGCCGGGTAAGGTGTGAGGTCGGCTTTGGTAATGCTCGGGCAGTACTTCTGCACCTGCTTGAGGTACCCGCCCTTGAACAGCGAGTTCTTCATCTCGATCAGGCCCGGGCGGAAGTTCTTCGCCAGCACCTTGAGGATGCCGGGCGTGGTCAGGGTCTGGAACAGGTCGCTGGGGCTGACATCGGTCTTGCGGTAGCCCTCGCGCTTCATCGCCAGCACGGCGTTGGGGCCTACGGTGACGGTGCCGTCGATCATGCGGGTCAGGTGCACCCCCAGGAAGGGCATCGACGGGTCGGGAATCGGGTAGATCAGGTGGTTGACGATCTGATTGTGCTGCTTGGGCAGCAGGTAGTATTCGCCACGGAACGGGCAGATCACGAATTCGGTACGCAGACCGAGCATGCTCACCACGCGGTCGGCCATCAGCCCCGAACAGGTCACCAGGAAACGGCTGCGCAATTCATCACGCTGGGTGCGCACGATCACTTCATTTGCCTGTTCCTGCAGGCCAACCACTTCTGCGCCATAGCGGATTTCGCCGCCGGCACGCTGGAACTCTGCGCCCATCGCAGCGGTGACCTGGGCGTAGTTGACGATGCCGCTGGACGGCACGAAGATGCCCCCCATACCGACGATGTTGGGCTCACGCTCGCGCAACTCGGCAGCCGACAGCCAGTAGCGTTCCAGGCCATTGGCCGCCGTGCGCTCCCACAGCGCCTTCATGCGCTGCATTTCCAGATCGTTGGTGGCGACCAGCAGCTTGCCGCACTCATCGAAATGAATGCCGTGCCGGGTGCAGAAGGCTTTGGTCGCCTTGTTGCCTTCCAGGCAGAAGCGCGCCTTGAGGCTGCCGGGGGTGTAATACACGCCGGCGTGGATCACGCCACTGTTATGGCCGGTCTGATGGCGGGCCGGGCCGGACTCTTTCTCCAGCAGGAGAATCTTCGCGTCCGGGTAGACCTTGATCAGGTGCATGGCCGTGGACATGCCCACAATCCCGCCGCCAATAATGATGAAATCGTACACAGCCTTACCTCACACGCAGGCATTGCCTGGCAGGCTCACCAAGGCCCGCACGGGGCCTGGTGGCATTGTTTTGTGCAAAAACGCGTGGGCGAGCGCCCGCCCCGCGCCCTGTCATTATTGCCCGCGCTGGTACAGCGGCTTGGGGAAGGCGACGTAACCACGCTGGCGCATCAGTTCGCGGCGCAGGCCCTCGTGCGGGGTGAAGCGATCGCGGCCATGCAGCCAGAACAGGTTGTTGATCAGCAAGAAACTGCCTACGCCTACCGGTACCGAGACCTTCTTGCCGCTGCCTTCCAGCGACTCGGACAAGGCGTTCAGCCAGATACCTTCCTCGTAGTTTTCCGGCTGCACGAACTGGTCAATGTAGCGCATGGTCGGCCGGCCTTCGGTATCGGTGTCGAATACCGAATGGAACACATCTTCGGCAACCTTTTTGCTCGGCGGTGCGGTCCAGCGCATTTCGCGACGGGCCATCGGGTGACGGAAGAACGCCTCGCACTGCTCCCAGTCGTCCAGGTGCAGCAGCAGCGAGTTGCCGCCTTCCATGTTCTTTTCGTCGATCTTCAGCATCAGCACATAGTCGGTGATCTGGTTCACGAACGTACCGTCGTTGTGCAGCTCCATCACACGGTGCGGCTGGCGCAGGTAGCTGTCGGAGTTGTCGCTGTTGACCACCACGAAGCGCGCATAGAACTGGCCACTCATGGCGTCATAGTTGGAACGGCCGATCAGGTGTGCACAGGCGGTGGTGAACTTGACCATGTCTTCGGCCTGGCTCACGTCGTCCAGGCCGATCGGGGTAATCAGCATGCCACCTGTGGCGCGGTCGAGGATGGTGTTGAGCAGCACCGGGCGCAGCGTGCCCTGGCACAGCTCGTCAAGGATTTCGCCTACGCGAAAACGCAGGAACGACTTGTACTCCAATGCCTGCACCGGCCATTGGGCAACGGCCTGCACGAACGCTTCGACAGTTTCCCGGGCAAAGGTCAGTTCCAGCAGGCGCGGCGACTGTTTCGAGGGGGCGATGGTGTAGCCCTGCGGTTCGAGCGGCAGTGGCATGACAAGTTCGTCGATCTGCGTAAAGGCGTTCATGGCAGTGTCCTGGCTAAAAAAGTAGGTTGCGCCGTCCGGTCATGACCTGGATCAGTGCGGGCGAGGTAAAAATATCGCCACTAACTAAAAATGTCTACATTTTTATGTTTCAGCGACACTAACCGCGTTTGTCCATTGTTTTTCGTCGGCAGAGGGTTTCGGTATGATCGGCAAAACGTTTTGAGGAACAGGATCTTGGAAGCGCTCGCCCCCCGACAAAACTCAGCATTCAGCGGGTATGAGAGGCTCAAGAAGGACATCATCCGCGGGGTGTTCAAGCCCGGTGAAAAGCTATTGATGAGCGCCCTCAAGGAACGCTACGACCTGGGTGTGGGCCCGCTGCGCGAAGCACTGTCGCAACTGGTGGCCGAGCACCTGGTCAACGCGATCAGCCAGAAAGGCTACCGGGTAGCGCCCATGTCGCTGGATGAGATGAACGACATCTACGACGCCCGCGCCAACCTGGAAGCGATGATCATTGCCTTGGCCATCGAGCGCGGCGACGACGCCTGGGAGGCGTCGGTGCTGGCCCACTCGCATACCTTGGCCAAGGTGGTGGAAGTGAAAACCCGCGAGCAGCGGCTGGATGTGTGGGACGAGCGGCACAAGGCGTTCCATACTGCCATTGCCTCGGGCTGCGGCTCCAAGCACCTGCTGCAGGCACGCACCTACCTGTTCGACCAGGCCGAGCGCTACCGCCACCTGTGGCTGACGCAGACGGTGTTTTCCGAACAGGCGCTGGCGCTCAAGCGCCAGGAGCATGCGGCACTGGTCGAGGTGATCCTCGCCCGGGATGCCAAAACTGCCAGCGCCATGATGCGCTCGCACCTGATGACACCGGTACCGATCATTGCGCAGATCATGCATGCCGAAGGCATCGGTGCCCGCTAGATGAATTTTTCTTAAATCGCCGGTTGTCTATTCTTTGGCACAATCAGATCTCCATTAGATGCCCAGGAACCAGCATGCCTCGCGTACTGACCATCGAAGACGACGCCGTCACCGGCCAGGAAATCGTCGCCGAACTGACCAGCCACGGTCTGGAAGTGGATTGGGCCGACAATGGCCGCGAAGGCCTGGCCAAAGCCATTGCGGGCGGCTACGACCTGATCACCCTGGACCGCATGCTGCCCGAGGTGGACGGCCTGACCATCGTCACCACCCTGCGCAACCTCAAGATCGCTACGCCGATCCTGATGATCAGCGCCCTCTCCGACGTCGATGAGCGGGTGCGCGGCCTGCGTGCCGGCGGGGACGACTACCTGACCAAGCCGTTCGCCTCCGACGAAATGGCTGCGCGAGTCGAGGTACTGCTGCGCCGTAACAGCGTCCCCATGACCCAGACCCGCTTGCAGGTTGCCGATCTGCAGCTGGACCTGATCAGCCACGAAGCGCGCCGCGGTGACAACACCCTCAACCTGTTGCCCACCGAATACAAGCTGCTGGAGTACCTGATGCGCCACAGCGGCCAGGTGATCACGCGGATGATGATTTTCGAGGAGGTCTGGGGCTATCACTTCGACCCGGGCACCAACCTGATCGACGTGCACATTGGCCGCCTGCGCAAAAAGATCGACTCACCCGGCCAGTCGCCGCTGATCCGTACGGTACGGGGCTCCGGCTATGCCATTGCTGAACCCGTCTAAAGGCTGGAGCTCTTCGACCAGCCGCCTGCTGGCGCTGTACAGCTTTCTGTTCGTGGCCTGGAGCAGCATCCTCATGGGGGTGCTGTACTTCGAGGTATCCAGCTACCTGAACAAACTCACCCGTCACTCCATGCTGCAACGCCAGCACCTGTTCGCCCACATGAGCGGCAAGCAACTGGACGACGCCCTGATTGCCAGCCAGGCCTTCGAGGAGCGCAGCTTTGACGCCTACGGCCTGTTCGATAGCCAGCTCAACCCGATTGGCGGCACCGTGCGAGCCTTGCCCCCAGAGCTCAGACTGGACGGCAAGATCCATGAATTGGAACGCTGCCTGGATGCCGACGACCCACGCATGCCCCGCGACAGCTGCGACGCGGTGGCAATCAAGGTACAGGATGGCCGGTGGCTGGTGCTGGTGCGTGACAATGGCTCGTTGTTCGTGGTTACCCGGATCATCCTGCACGCCCTGCTCTGGGGCATCTCGCTGACCCTGATCCCGGGTTTTGCCGGTTGGTACCTGCTACGGCGCAGGCCGCTCAAGCGTATACGGGCGATCCAGGCCCAGGCCGAACTGATCGTCGCCGGCGACCTGACCCACCGCCTGCCACTGTCGGCCCGTCGCGACGAACTGGACATGCTTGCGGCGATCGTCAATGCCATGCTCGACCGTATCGAACGGCTGATGCATGAGGTCAAGGGTGTATGCGACAACATTGCCCATGACCTGCGCACACCGCTGACCCGTCTGCGCGCCCAGCTGTACCGTATTCGCCAGCAAAGCGACGTGGATTCTGCGCAAGCCGAAGCGCTGGACCAGGCCATCGGCGAAACCGACACCTTGATGGCGCGCTTTCGCGGGTTGTTACGCATCAGCGAGCTGGAAGACCGCCAGCGCCGCGCCGGCTTCGTCCAGCTTGACCCGCATGAACTGCTGGTAGAACTGCACGATTTTTACCTGCCATTGGCCGAAGATGGCGGCATTCATCTGCAATTGCACCAACCTGCGCAGCTACCGGCACTGCACGGCGATCGCGAGCTGCTGTTCGAGGCGTTGGCGAATCTGGTGGGCAACGCGATCAAGTTTACGCCTGAGGGTGGTCGGGTGCGCATAAGCGCCATGCTGGATGACAACGGCGTGCACATGGCGATCGAGGATAGCGGGCCAGGTATTCCCGAAGAAGAGCGGACGGCCGTACTGAAACGGTTCTATCGCAGCGATGAAGGCCACCGCCATGCCGGCTTCGGGCTGGGGTTGTCGATCGTGGCGGCAATCGTCGACCTGCATGGGTTCGGGCTGGAGATTGGCGAAAGCGAATTGGGTGGGGCCAGGCTGGTATTGCACTGCCCGCTTGCGGGCCTAGTGAAGTAAAAGCGGGGGCTGCTTTGCGGCCCTTCGCGGGCACGCCCTCTCCCACTGGTTGGCGCGACATCTCAAGTGTGCGCTATCCCTGTGGGAGCGTGCGTGCCCGCGAAGGGCTGCAACGCAGCCCCAGTTGCTTTAGTCAGCCAGGCGCCAGGTCGTCGTGCCCTTGCTGTCTTCCAGCACTACACCCATGGCGGTCAGCTCATCGCGAATGCGGTCCGACTCGGCCCAGTTCTTGTCCGCACGCGCCTGCAGGCGCGCCTGGATCAAGCCCTCGACTTCAGCCGCATCGACCTTGCCTTCGGCACCGGCACGCAGGAAGTCATCGGCCTCCAGCTGCAGCACACCCAGCACATCACCCAGCTCGCGCAGTCGACCGGCCAGGCCAGCAGCAGCCTCCACGTCGCTGTCGCGCAGGCGGTTGATCTCGCGCACCAGGTCGAACAGAACGGCACAGGCTTCGGGGGTGCCGAAGTCGTCGTTCATCGCCACGCTGAAGCGCTCGACAAACGCTTCGCCACCCTTGGCCGCCACCCGTGGCAGGCCGCGCAGGGCGTGGTAGAAGCGCTCCAGCGCGCCCTTGGCGTCACGCAGGCTGTCTTCCGAGTAGTTGATCGCGCTGCGGTAGTGGCTGGCTACCAGCAGGTAGCGCACCACCTCCGGGTGGTACTTCTCGAGCACGTCGCGGATGGTGAAGAAGTTGTTCAACGACTTGGACATCTTCTCGCCGTTGATACGGATCATGCCGCAATGCATCCAGGCGTTGGCGTACTGCTTGCCGGTGGCCGCCTCGCTCTGGGCAATCTCGTTCTCGTGGTGCGGGAACTCCAGGTCGCTGCCGCCGCCGTGAATGTCGAAGCTCTCGCCCAGGCAGCAGGTGGACATGACCGAGCACTCGATGTGCCAGCCCGGGCGACCCGGGCCCCATGGCGATTCCCAGCTTGGCTCGCCCGGCTTGACGCCCTTCCACAGGACGAAGTCGAGCGGGTCCTGCTTGGCTTCGTCGACCTCGATACGTGCACCGATACGCAGGTCTTCGATCTTCTTGCGCGACAGCTTGCCGTAGCCGACGAACTTGCCGACCCGGTAGTACACATCGCCATTGCCTGGCGCGTAGGCGTACCCTTTGTCGATCAGGGTCTGGATCATCGCGTGCATGCCAGCGATATGGTCGGTGGCACGCGGCTCCTGGTCCGGCGGCAGAATGTTCAGGCGGCGCTCGTCTTCGTGCATCGCGTCGATCATGCGGGCGGTCAGGGCGTCAAAACTTTCGCCGTTCTCGTTCGCCCGGTTGATGATCTTGTCATCGATGTCGGTGATGTTGCGCACATAGGTCAACTCGTAGCCGCTCTTGCGCAGCCAGCGGGTGACCAGGTCGAACGCCACCATGCTGCGGCCATGGCCCAGGTGGCAGTAGTCGTACACGGTCATGCCGCACACGTACATGCGCACCTTGTTGCCATCCAGCGGCTTGAAGACTTCCTTGGTTTTGCTCAGGGTGTTGTAGATGGTAAGCACGGCGGTTCCTCAGCTGCCCCAGGAGTCACGCAGGGTGACAGTGCGGTTGAACACCGGGCGGCCCGGCTGGCTGTCTTTCAGGTCGGCGCAGAAGTAGCCTTCACGCTCGAACTGGAAGCGGTCCTCGGGCTGCGCCTGGGCCAGCGACGGCTCGGCACGGCACCCGCTGAGTACTTGCAGCGAAGCCGGGTTGATGTTGTCCAGGAAGCTGCCGCCCTCCTCGGTCTTTTCCGGGTTCGGCGAGCGGAACAGGCGGTCGTACAGACGCACTTCGCACTCGACGCTGCCCTCGGCCGGCACCCAGTGGATCACGCCCTTGACCTTGCGGCCTTCCGGGTTCTTGCCCAGGGTGTCCGGGTCGTACGAGCAACGCAGTTCAACGATATTGCCGTCGGCGTCCTTGATGGCTTCGTCAGCACGAATCACGTAGCTGCCGCGCAGGCGCACTTCACCGGCCGGTTCCAGGCGCTTGTAGCCCTTCGGCGGCTCTTCCATGAAGTCGTCGCGGTCGATGTACAGCTCGCGGGAGAACGGCAGCACACGCACGCCCATGTCTTCCTTCGGGTGACGTGGCAGCTCAAGCTGCTCGACCTGGCCTTCCGGGTAGTTGGTGATGACCACTTTCAGCGGGCGCAGCACACACATCGCGCGTGGCGCGGTGCGGTCCAGGTCGTCACGGATGCTGAACTCGAGCATCGACATGTCGACCACACCGTCGGAACGGTTGGTGCCGATCATTTCGCAGAAGTTGCGGATCGAAGCCGGCGTGTAGCCACGGCGACGGAAGCCGGACAAGGTCGACATGCGTGGGTCGTCCCAGGCGTCGACGTGCTTCTCGTCCACAAGCTGCTTGAGCTTGCGCTTGGAGGTAATGGTGTAGTTCAGGTTCAGGCGGCTGAACTCGTACTGGCGCGGGTGTGCCGGCACCGGCAGGTTGTCGAGGAACCAGTCGTACAGCGGACGATGCCCTTCGAACTCCAGGGTGCAGATCGAGTGGGTAATGCCCTCGATGGCGTCCGACTGGCCGTGAGTGAAGTCGTAGTTGGGGTAGATGCACCACTTGTCGCCGGTCTGGTGGTGGTGGGCATGGCGAATGCGGTACAGGATAGGGTCGCGCAGGTTCATGTTTGGCGAGGCCATGTCGATCTTGGCCCGCAGCACACGCTCGCCGTCCTGGAATTCGCCAGCCTTCATGCGGGCGAACAGGTCGAGGTTTTCTTCCACGCTGCGCTCGCGGAACGGGCTGTTCTTGCCCGGCTCCTTGAGGTTGCCGCGGTATTCCTTGGCTTGCTCAGGGGTGAGGTCGCAGACGTAGGCCTTGCCGCGCTTGATCAGCTCGACCGCCCAGTCGTGCAACTGGTCGAAATAGTCGGAGGCATAGCGCACGTCGCCGGCCCAGTCGAAGCCCAGCCACTTCACATCGCTCTGGATGGCGTCGATGTACTCCTGGTCTTCCTTGGCCGGGTTGGTATCGTCGAAGCGCAGGTGGCAGACGCCGCCGAATTCCTTGGCCAGGCCGAAGTTGACGCAGATCGACTTGGCGTGGCCGATGTGCAGATAACCATTGGGCTCCGGCGGGAAACGGGTGACGATACTGCTGTGCTTGCCCGAGTCCAGGTCGGCCTGGATGATCGGCCGCAGGAAGTTCGCAGGGACAGCGGGGGCGCCTTTGGCAGCGGCGTTGGGCGCGTTGTCGGCAGTGGGCTTGCTCATAGGATCCTTGAATGCGTGTGTCCAGCCTGGGTAGGCCGATTGAATCAAAGGGCCTATCATAGCCGAAGCAGTCAAGCTGCTGACAGCCGCGCCCGGACAAACTGATGTGATTTATCACGGCTTTTTGCCGCAGCCTGGCAAAATGGCCAGTGCGCGCCATGTGTCGTCATCGCCTGAACATACGTCAGGTGATAACCGGCGCCCTGCGCACCCTAATTTCTGATTGCCTTGAAAGAGCGAGTTTCAGCATGTCCAAAGTCAAACTGACCACCAACCACGGCGACATCGTCCTGCAACTGGACGCCGAGAAAGCGCCACTGACTACCGAAAACTTCGTTCAGTATGTCAAGGACGGCCACTACAATGGCACCGTGTTCCACCGTGTGATCAAAGGCTTCATGATCCAGGGCGGCGGCTTCGAGGCCGGCATGAGCCAGAAGAAAACCCGCGCCAGCATCCAGAACGAAGCCGACAACGGCCTGAAGAACAAGAAGTACAGCATTGCCATGGCCCGTACCATGGAGCCGCACTCCGCCTCGGCGCAGTTCTTCATCAACGCCTCCGACAACGACTTCCTCAACCACAGCGGCAAGAACGTGCAAGGCTGGGGTTATGCCGTATTCGGTGAAGTGATCGAAGGCCGTGAAGTGGTCGACGCCATCGAAAAAGTGGCCACCGGTTCCAAAGCTGGCCACCAGGACGTACCGAAGGACGACGTGATCATCGAGAAAGCCGAGATCATTGAGTGATTCTGCTGATCTCTGATCTGCACCTGCAAGAAGAACGCCCGGATATTTCCCGGGCGTTTCTTGATCTGCTAGACGGCCGCGCCCGCCACGCCAAGGCCCTGTACATCCTTGGTGACTTCTTCGAAGCGTGGATTGGCGACGATGCCATGACGCCCTTCCAGCAGTCGATCTGCCAGGCCATGCGCCGGCTCAGCGACAGTGGCACGGCCATCTACCTGATGCATGGCAACCGTGACTTCCTGATTGGCCAGGCCTTCTGCGATGCCGCTGGTTGCACCTTGTTGCGCGACCCCAGCGTGATCGAGCTGGGCGGTGAACAGGTGCTGCTGATGCATGGCGACACCCTGTGCACCCGCGACCTGGGCTACATGAAGATGCGCCGCCTGCTGCGCAATCCGCTGAGCTTGTGGATCCTGCGCCACCTGCCGCTGTCGGCCCGCTACAAGCTGGCACGCAAGCTGCGCAGCGAAAGCCGCACGCAAGTGCGGATGAAGTCCACCGAAATCGTCGACGTCACGCCAGAGGAAGTCCCCAAGGTAATGGCGGCGCATGGCGTGCGCACCTTGGTGCATGGCCATACCCATCGGCCAGCGATTCACAAGCTGGTGGTCGATGGCCAACCGGCACGGCGTATCGTACTGGGCGACTGGGACCGCCGCGGTTGGGCCTTGCAGGTTGACGAGCAGGGCTTTCAGTTGGCGCCGTTCGAGTTTTCCTGACATTACAGGGTCTCGCGGGCAAGCCCGCAGGCCCCTGTAGGAGCGGGTTTACCCGCGAATGGGCCGGCGCAGGCTGACGCCTCAGGGCTGGCTGACTACCGCCCCCTTGTCCCGCTCACTGATCACCACTTCCCGGTACTCAGGGTCTGCCTTGATCTGCGCCTCGGTAAACGGAATCACCGCCAGTTGCTTGGCCGCAAATGCCTTGGTCTGGTCACTGGCATGCGCCGAAGACTTTTCACTCGACTGGGAAAACGCAAGCAGGCCACGGGCTTCTGGCCCCTTGTCGGTAAAGCTGACCAGTTGCAGGTAGCTGGTGCCACTCACCACCAGCCGCTTGCCCTGCCCGTGCGGCACGCTGTAGATCGCGTTGTACACCCCTAGCGCCTGCGGGCCGCCTGGTACCGGCGTACCATCAAGGGCCTGTTGCACCTGCCCCCAGCGCGCTTCCCCGGCCACGCCACTTTCACTGACCTGCTTGAGCGACGCCAGTGCTGCCTGATGTACCAACCTGCTCACCGCCGCCTGCTCGACAGCCAGGCCGCGCGGGGTGTGCTGCGGGTCGGCCGGGTTGAATGCCACTCGCCAACTTTCCGGGTGCTCGGCCAGTGCATTGAACAGGTTCTGGAAGTGCACCAGGCCCATACCACTGTCGAGGTCGGCCTTGCCGTTCCAGGCGGTCAGGCTGCTGCACACGGCCTGCACATCTGCGCTGGCACCCTTGCACCATTGCAGCAGGTCTGGCAACACCAGGCTGGCCAGGTACACCTCGTCATCGGTGACCATGCGCTGCAGTTCATCTACACCTAAACGGGCTTTGCCCTGCAGGCGCTGCAAGGCAAAGCGGCCACGCATGCCCAGCGGCTGATCATTACGGCTGACCAGTGGAGAGTAGCCGGTCAGCGGCTGCGCCGGGTTGGCCATCCAGGCCGGGTCGTTGGAGTTCTGAACGAAGTCTTCACGCTCCAGGCTTGGCAGCAGCCGCGCCGGGAAGATGCCCGGTTGCGCCGCCTGCGCGTCAATCTTCCACTGGCAGGCGCTACGCGAGCCATCCAGCACCACCAGGCGCCCTTGTGCCTGCGGGTTGCTGCAGGTATCCAGCAGTTGCTGGTCAACATAGGGCACTACCGACTGGTTCAGGTACAAGGCCCGCCCTCCCTCGTCCACGGCCAGCGTGTTGACCCAAGGGATACCTTGCAACTGCTCGACCGATCCCTTCAATGCCGCCAGGCTGTCGGCTCGGTTGATCTGGTACCACTGCTGCAACACCCGCGAGTTCTCAAGGTTGGCGTCTCGCACGCTGTAGGCCGCCTGCGCATCCCAGTCCAGGCGGCCTGGCCATTGCACCACCGGGCCGAACTGCGAACTGTAGACCGGCCGCTCAACCTGGCTCAGGCTGCCATCCGTGCCCTTGACCGCCACACGGATGGTTTGCCGGGCCATCGGCAGCGACTTGCCATCGAGCACATAGCGGGTCGGGTCTTTGGGGTCGAGTTGCAGGCGGTAGAGCGTGAAGTGCTTGGAGGTGTCGACGGTGTGCGTCCACGCCAGGTGCTGGTTGAAACCGATGTTGACCACCGGAAGGCCCGGTAGCGCCGCGCCCATCACATCGAGCTGACCGGGAATGGTCAGTTGCATCTGGTAGAAGCGCATGCCGCCCATCCACGGGAAGTGCGGGTTGGCCAGCAACAGGCCGCGGCCATTGGCTGAGCGCTGCGCGCCTACTGCCACCGCATTGCTGCCGCGCTCCGCGGCGAACCGCTCCTGCCGGGCCAACGCGCTGGCAAAGCCCGCGGATGATTGCTGACGGGCCAGCGTTGGCGGTTGCGCCCCTGCCAACGCCTCAACGAACTGCCCGACACCGCCCTCGGCCAGTAAACGGCGGGTCAGTTTGACCAGATCCTGGCTGCTGATGGGCCGCACCCACTCACCATCGCCACACTCGGCGGGCAGCCCTTGACGACGGCGTTCGACCAACGCCCGGTTGTAGCCGCTGGCATAACCCGCCAGCAAAGCCTGCACCGACGCGGGTTGCGCCTGCAGGAAGGCATCGACCGCCGCTGGGCTATTGAGCCAGGTGAAGAACAGGTCGCTGGTCAGGTTGTCACGCTGCTCCAGGGTCTTGCCCTTGGCGCCGAAATAGCGTGAGCGCTCACCGCTCACGGTCAGCACTTCATTGGCGAGCAGGCATAGGTTGTCCTGGGCGTAGGCATAGCCGACGCCATAGCCCAGGCCACGCTCATCCTTGGCCACGATATGCGGTACGCCGTATCGGGTATAGCGGATCTGGGCACTGGCGTCGGCTGGCGCGGGCTGCGCCTGCACACCGACGCTGAAGGCCACCAGGGCAGCGGCCAGGCCGGCGCAAGTCATGGGACGGCAAAGTGGAAACACGGGCACTCCTCGGATTCGGGGGTCATCCCGATCAGACGAATGGCCAGATGAATATTTTACGTATTACAAGGCGATGGAACGTCTTGATGAGAAACAGGCATTTTTTTCACGAATGGGTTGCAGTTTTTGCGTTCTCATTCGTCCTAGTAAGTGAGCCACCCACATTTCGGGTTCGTCCACGAAAAGGAGCATTCGCATGTACAACCCGCAAACCTCGATCCAGGCCGGGCGCGCGCCAGGCAAAGCGTCCAAGGAACAGGACGTATTTGCTGAAGAACGAATCGGCAACGAACAGATCCGCGAGCTGTTGCGCACCTTCGGCCTGCGCACCAGCCTGATCCGCCTCAAGGTTATCGATGCCTTGCACGCCGCCGACCGCAATGGCCGCAGTATTGGCGTACGCGGGGTGCACGCACAACTGGAACAGCTGGATATTCCGCTGTCGTTCCTCAGTGTGCGTGAAGTGCTCAAGCGCCTGTGTACCGAAGGCGTCATACAACTGGGTAGCGACAAGTGCTACAGGCTCAACCCCCAGGCGCGCGCCGTACTGGAGCAAACACCCTCGCGCTGAGCGCATGGCCGGCCATACCTGGCCGGCCCGCGCAGATCAGGGCTTGACCTTGCGCCGCAGAATGCCGTTGATCACCACGACCACCACGGCAATGGCGATGGCCAGCATCTGGAAGGTCTGCTCACTGATCGTGCCCTGCTTCTGCAGGTGGGACAGGCCCAGCATCAGGCCCAGTACCACCAGGATGATCAGAAGTGAATATTTGAGGCGCTGCACGTGTGTCATCGAATGTTCCTTGCAACATCAGGGGCAAATGGCTCGCAACGAGCCGCGGCAATGATACAACGGTCACCGCCCCCGGCGCTGGATTTCCTGCTGGGTGGGGTGACGTCAGCCTGAAAGCATGGGGCTTCCTAGCACCCACGCCGGAGGCACCATGTACAAACCCCTGTTGTTCGCATCGCTGTTACTGACCCCGCTCTCGCTTCATGCACTGGACACCCAGCAGACGCCGGCCGAACACCTGCTCGAACTGGGCCGCGAGTTGGCCACCCATGCCGGTGCCAGCCAATGGCAACAACTGTGGCAACGCGTACGCCAGGCCGGTTACCTGCAGACCGAAACTGCACCGGTACATTTCAGCGTGCCCACAGCCCGCTTGCCCGACCTGGCCCGACAAACGCTGGCGCAGGCCGACCAGGCACAGCCTCTGAATCAGACCCAGGCACTGTACCGCCGCCACTTTGCCGACCAGGTCATCGGCCAGCGCAACGGCCAGCCGTTGCACGCGCTGTGCCTGCTGGTCGATTGGCGCACGTTGCCGCCGGGCATGCGCGCCACCCCTCAAGCCTATCTGGGTAGCGCCAGCTTGCTGAGCAGCTACCCGTGCGATTGAGGGGTGCCGCACCCGCTCCGCATCATCGCGAGCGACCCGACAGGAAACCAGGAAGCACAGCCAGATGTCGACGCCATTTCCTACAGCGCCAGATATCGCTGCCTGCAAATCCTGTTCACCGAAGCTACAACCCCCAACCCATATGCCGCCTAGCGACGCGCCTCGGCTGTCGCACAGAATTTGCTCACACCTTCGACATAACGCCGCGGGTGATCGGGTCGCACATCCCATCTACCCCGAAGGAGCGCCATATGCAAATGCCAGATTTGAGCCAGATCGATATCAGCCAACTGCCCCACTCGCTGCAGGCACTGATCGACTGTATCGGCATCGAAAACGCCTACCAACTGACCTGCGCCTACGGCGGCAGGCCCAAGTACATCCCCAAGCACCGCGAGCGCACCAAGCTCGCTGACGTGCTGCCGGCCGAAGCGCTCGACGCACTGATCAAGCGCTTTGCCGGGGTCGCCCTGGAGATCCCCAAGGCTGACCACTTTCTGCGTCAGCTGCGCAACCAGCAGATCCAGAAAGAAAGCGCCAACGGTTTGTCCCGCAGCCTGCTGGCCAACAAGTACGGCCTGAGCCTGCGACAGATCGGCAACATCCGGCGCCAGGAGCTTTGCACGCGCTGACGCCCGGACACCTTGGCTGCTATTCGCGGCGGCCTTACCCCACTAGATAGAGCGAGCTTCCCGATATGTCGTTAGATAACAGCCTTATAGGCTCCGTGATCAATGCCCTGCCGATGGACCGCATGATCGCCGGTCCCTTGCAGGCCATGGTCCAGGCGCAGGTCACCGCCAGCAAATCCTACGCCGACTTCCTGATGCAGGTATGTGTCCAGGATGGCAAGGCAGTAGCCATCCAGTTCGACTACGACGAAACCATCGTCGACGAACAGGGCGAATACAAAGGGGTGGTCAGCAAGACCATGAAAGTGCCGCTGATGGCGGCCATTACCCACCCGAACATTTCCATCGAAGAGGGTAATGTAGAGTTCGAGCTGGTTATCAACCAGATGTCGGAAGATGTTTCCAACAAGGACATGAGTGCAGAAGCTACCGGCTCACTGGGATGGGGGCCGTTCAGGCTTAACGTGAAAGGCAGCGTGAGCCACAAATCCACGCAAACCCGTAAAACAGACACCCGTGCCCGCTATGCCTTCAACACGACCCTGAAGCGTCAGGAACCGCCCGAAGCGATGATGAGGGTAATCGAGTTCCTCACTGACGCCGCAACCAAGCCAACCATTGTCCGAACCGCCGCACTGGAAAGCCCGGACGAAATATCCCAGGCGGACACCTTGAAACGGGCCGCGCCTGCAAACCTACCGACCCCGTAAAACGCTAGCGCTTGACCCATAGCCCCTCCTGCCGGTAGCGGGAGGGGCACACCCTGGCCTGAGGAGTCGAATCGTTGCAAAAGCCCCCCGCCCCCATGACCTCCATTGACCTGCGTGAAATTACCCGCGGCCTGCAAGAAGCCGCCAGTGCCACCAACAGCCTGATTGCCCAGCAGTACATCAACCTGTTCGACCAGTTTTTCGAGTGCGACACCCAAGCGCTGGGCGCCCCCATGAAAGCCAAGATGGTCGAGGTGGCCATGGATGGGCAGCACATCATGCGCGTCCCCCTGTTTGCGCTGGTGTCACCGAAAGGCCTGGCCCTTGAGCGCATGCAGGTCGACCTGTCGGTAAGGGTCAAAGGCACCGAGGCGCAGCAGGCACTGCTGACCGCGAGCGAGAGCAAGGCCGCGAGCTTCAAGGTCACCATTGGTGGCCAAGGCCGCCAGGGCGAAAACCGCGACCCCGACGAAGTGCAGATCCGCATGCAGTTTCAGGCGAGCGAACCGCCAGAGGCCCTGAACCGGTTGATCGAGGAATACACCAACCTGATCGTCCCGGTACGCGCCACCACTCCACCGCCCTCACCCGACACCAACGAGTTCATCGAGGCGGCCACCGTCCGTTGATGGCCGCCACGCTGCGGGCCTAGAAGTCGCGCTTGTAGAAGATGTCCAGAGAGCTTGCCAGCCCACTGGCGGCCTCGAGGTAAACCTTCTTGCTCAGCTTGTAACGCAACGCGATCGTGTTGGCCGGTTCGAACACGCCCACCCCGTAACGAAGGCTGAGTTTCTCGGTAAGGTTACCGCTGGCGACCACGCTGGTGCTGTTGCCAGAACCTTCGGTATCCAGCTGAAAGTCGTCGATCCCCAGGCTCGACGCCAGGCTGCCGGTTATGCCGGCGCTCCCGGCAAGGCCCAGGCCCAGGGCCGCCTCGGCGAGCATGTTGTTATCTTCGCCGGTATTGCCCAATGGCCGCCCCAATACCAGGTACGAAAGCGCCTGCTCCTGGCTCATGGCCGGCTCCGAGAACACTTTGGTCGTCGGCTGCTCGGCGCTGCCGCTCAGGCGGATGCCGGCTATCACATCGTCAACCTTGCGGATCGCTTCGATGTCCAGGTATGGCTGGTCAATCGGGCCGGCGAACAGCAGACGCGCCCGGCGTATGGTGAGGCGCTGGCCGTAGGCACGGTAGCGGCCGTCTGCCAGGCTCAGTTCGCCACGGGTATCGAGGTTATCGCCGATGTGCACATGACCCAGCAGGTTGGCAGTCAGCCCGAAGCCGCTGAACGACAGCTTGTCGCGGCCGACTTCGACATCGATGTCCATGGCCATTGCCATGGGTGGTTTGCCTTCCTCGGTCTGGTGACCGACGATTACCGTGTCATCCGACACCTTGACCGTGGACGGCGGCAGCTCTCGTACTGTGATCTTACCCTTGGGCACCTGCACCTTGCCGGTCACCGCCAGCTTGTCATCGATCAGACGCAAGGTCAGGTCCGGGGCAACTTCCAGTGTGGCGTAGGGCTCGACCGCGACCGGCAGTTGCTGGCCTTGCAGACGCACGTCCATGCCCAGCGCCTGCCCCCAGGTGAGGTTGCCGCTCAACTGGCCACGTCCCGCCTCGCCACTGCGCCAGTTACCGTTGAGCTGCACTTGCTCGCCGGCAATCAGCGCCTGCAATGACAGGTCCTGAAGGCTGGCCGGCAGCTCGGCGCCACTGACTTCGCCACCGCTGAGCATCAGGTTGCCGTTGACCTGAGGTGCCAGCAAGGTGCCTGAAAGCCGACCACTGCCATTGAGCTGCCCGGCCAGGCGTTCGACCATGGGCACGAATGGGCGGGCCACCGACAGGTCCAGCCCGGCCAGTCGGAAATCACCCGACAACGGTTTGTTCTTGCCCAGCGGATCGAGCCGGGCGTTGACGTTCAGCTCACCCAGGCGCTCACCGCGAAACGCCAGGCGCGTATCGATGCGCCGCGGTGCCAGCGTGCTGTCCAGGCGCAGGGCCTGGTAAGGGAAATCGACCCAACGGCCTTTGTCGCGCACGCGCAAGGTGCCACCACTGGCATCGACAACGACAGTGCCCTTGGGGCCGCTGGCCGGGATGTCCAGGTTGATATCGGCATTGAGCAGGCCTTGCCAGGCAAAGTCCTTCGGCAGCCACTGGGCCAGGCTGCCCAGCGGGAACTGCTTGAGGTGGTAGCGCAGGCGCGGTTCGGGGGCCAGCCGCTGGTCGTCGCCACACAGGCTTGCCTGGCCGGAGCGCCAGCAGTGGGCCCCGAAGTCAAGCTGGCCGCTGGCCAGCCGCTGCAGGCGTGCGGGCGCCTGCAACTGCCAGTCCTGGCCACCGGCCTGGATGCGGCCAGTGGCCAGGCGTCCGCGCCAGTCACCTTTGTTCAACTGGCCATCCAGGCCAAGGTCGAGCTTGAGCTGCGGGCCATCCAGCGCGAGGGTCAAGGCCTGTTGGCGTATGTCGCATTTGCCGTTGGCCTGCAACGTGCCCAAGGCGGTATCACCCAGGTGGATACCGGTTGCCTTGAGCCCGACTACACCGCGTTGGGCGTTGTCCAGGCGGGCATCCAGGTCCAACTGCTGCAGGCGGTTTTCGCCCTGGGCCAAGCGCTGGCCCTGCAGGGTGAGCGTACCTTGCGGGGCCTGCAAGGTGCCGGCGACATCCAGCCGGCCCTTGACCCCGCCTTGCAGCCTTGGCCACAACTGGCCCAGGCGGGGCAAGTCAAGGTCGACTTGCCCCGCCAGGCGCTGTTGCACGCTGCCACTGCCGTTGATGCGGTTGTCACCCAGCTGGATAGCCAGTGCGCCCAGGGTCCAGCTTTGCCCTGCCCCTTGGGCCTCGGCCTTGAGCATGGCTGGCTGGCCACGCAGGCGGCCTTTGAGGTCAAGCTGGGCATCGAGGGTAAGTGCATCGCCTTTCAGTTCGCCTTTGCTGCGCAGTGGCCCCGCCAGGGTACCGGGCAGCTCGGCCAGCCAATAGGCCGGGTCGAGCGCGGAGAGCTGCAGGTCGACATCCCAGGCCAGGGTGTCGGCAAAACGGACGGCGACACTGCCGGCTGCCTTGCCCTGGCCGGCGGTCAGCGCCAACTGCGGCAGTTTCACCTGGGTGAGGTCACCTTCGAACGGGCTGGCCAGGCTGAACGCTCCTGCCGGGCCGTCCAGGTCCCCCGTGAAAGTCCCCTGGTAATTGCCATCACGATAATGCACCTGGGTATTGAAGCGCTTGAGGGTGACCTCGGGCGGTGTCTCCAGAGGGTACAGACGCAACCACGGGAAGTCCTGCCAGTCCAGCTGCGCATCGGCGCTCAGGCCTTGCTGCCAGTCAGCCGTGGCTTGCAGCTTGACCCGTTGGCTGTCGCTGGCGGTCAGGTCCAGGGCATCGAGCCTGGCGCCTTTACTGTCAACCAGGCCGGACAGAAGCAAGGCGATCGGTGACTGCTCGGCCGGCAGGCTGGCCCTGCCAGACAGTTGATAGCCATCGAGCAGATCGCCCTTGGCATCGAGCTCGAGCGCGTTCAATTGCAGGGTGTCAGGCAACGCACCAGCCGGCTTAAACGCCTCGGAGCGGATGTGCAAGGTCGCCGGCAGGTGCTCGGCCAATGCCTGCAACTGCCCGCTCAATGTGGCATCGAGGTAACCACTGCTGGTGCCGGCGAGCTCCAGCGTCTTCTGCAATTGGCCTTTGGCCGTCAATGCCAGTTGCCAGGGTTTTTCGTCTACCGCAGGCAACTGTAATTGCGCCTGTAGTGTTACCGGCCAGTCGCCTTCGGGTTGCAGGTCACCCTGCAGGCTCAGTTGCAGGTCGTCGCGCAGCAGCCGCAGGCTGTCGATGCGTATCCCGCTGTTGGTCCAGTGCGCAGCCAATTGCAAATCGCCAAGCAGGTCGCTGCCATCCAGGCGCAGCTGCCCGACCTTGACCTCACCCAGTTCGATGGCCAGCGGCAAGCGCAGGGTCGGCAATTGCAGCGGGGCGCTCTCGGTCGGTTCGGTGCTTGGCGCAAAGGCCATGTCAATGCGGTCTGCCTGCAACCGGTCAATGCACAAGGTAGCGCGCAGCAAGCAAGCAGGCGACCAGGCCAGCGACGGCGCCTGCATCTCTACCGTGCTGCCGCCGTCGGCCCAGGTCAGCCGGCTGGCCTGCCAACTGCCCGCCAGGCGACCCTGGAAGTCGGCCACTTCAAGCCCCGGCACCTTGCCCAGTGCCCAGCGGCTGCCGGCCTGGGTACCCAGCAGCAAGCCGAGCACCAGGCCCATGCTCGCGACGCCCCCCAGCAGGCCCAGTGAAGTAAATTTGATTACGCGTTTCACAGCTCGGGCCCCATGGAAAAGTGCAGGCGAATGCCCCCTTCGTCATCCAGCGCCTTGGCCAGGTCCAGGCGCAGCGGCCCGACCGGCGATACCCAGCGCACACCAAAGCCGACACCGGTCTTGAGGCTGGGCAGCTCCAGGTCATTGAACGAGTTGCCTTGGTCGACGAACGTCGCGACCCGCCATTTTTCGGTCAGCGAATACTGGTACTCGACACTGCCTGCCACCAGGTAGCGCCCGCCAATACGGTCACCGTCGCTGTTCTTCGGCGACAGGGTCTGGTAGTCGTAACCGCGCACACTCTGGTCGCCACCTGCGAAGAAACGCAGCGACGGCGGAATGTTGTTCTTGAAGCCATTGGTCGCACTACCACCAAACTGTACACGCCCGAGAAAGCGATGGTTGTGGCCGAGCGTGGTCAGGCCTTTGAGCAATACGTTGCCATGCAGCAGGTTGGTGTCGGAAACCAGCCCTTCCTTGGCACCTTGAACATCGAACTGCAGGCGATAGCCATTGTGCGGATCGATGCGGTTGTCACTGCGCAGGAAGGAATAGCTGATGCCAGGCATCAACAGGTTACTCAATCCGGAGTCATCACCCAGGCGATATTCTTCGCGTTGGTACTTGAGCGAAATCACCCGCTGCCAGCCACTGGGCAGCTTGCTGTGCCACTCGGGGCCGACCGTCAACAGCTTGCTGAGCGTGTCGGTGCCGGCAAGCTCCTCGTTCTGGTAGCCACCGGCAAAGCGCAGCTTGTCGGTCAGCGGCGGATCGAGCGGAATGTCGTACCACAGGCCGACGTTCTGGCGCGGTGCCGACAGTTCGGTTTCCCAGCCATAGCTGTGACCTTGCGGGTTGACCCAGTGGCGGGTCCAGTTGGCCTTGCCGCGTGGCCCGACGTCGGTCGAGAAGCCCAGGCCAAGACCCATGGTGCGTGGTTTACGGGTTTCCAGGTGAACATCCACCGGGACTTCTTCGCCCACAGCAGCAGTGGGTGCCGCATCCACACGCACGCCTTCGAAATAGCCGCTCGATTGCAGGTCGTTGTTCAGTTCCGCGATCAGTTCCGAGTCGTAAGGGGTGCCCGGTTTGAACGAAACCATGCGCTGCAGCAGGTCCTCGTCCAGCGGCGCGTCGCCACCGAAGGTGACGGCGCCCAGGCGATAACGCGGGCCACTCTGGTAGACCAGTTCGATATCCGCCACACCCGCTTGTGGGTCAACGGCCAGGCGCTGGCTACTGAAGCGTCCACTGAAGAAGCCATAGCGCGACGCCTGGTTCTGGATCAACCGCTTGGCATCCTCGTAATGGCCGTGATTGAGTTGTTCACCCGCACGCAGGGCCTTGCTGTTAGGCACGCGGAAGGCCTTCATCTCGCTGGCAGGGCCCTCGATGCGCACGGTCACGTTGCGCAGGCGAATCGGTTCGCCCGGGTTGATGCTGATGAGCAGTTGCGGGGGATGGTCGGCGTCGCTGGCAGGCTTGACCTCGGTATCGATCTGCGTTTGATAGTAGCCAAGTGCCTGCGCCGCTTTGCGCGCCTGCTCCTCTGCCCCGCGACTGAAGCGTAAAAGTGCTTCTTCGTCGCGGTCACCCAATGTGCCTATATAGCCTTCGACATTGGCCTTGAGCGCCTTGTTGGCCGGTTTCACCTTCACCAACAACTCGCTCTGGCCCCATGCTGCGAAACTGGCGACCCAGAATACCAGGCCCCAGGTCAATCTTCCTGAATACGTCATGCGGCGCATGCTACCAGAGCCAGGCGCTCAAGGGAGCCGCCCGGCGGCCTGTTCAGGCAAAAGCGGGTTTTGAAGAGACTGGATTAGGATGAAAGAACACCCTCTCTCGGATTGGTCCTACAGCTACTTCACCAATTTCCTCATAACCCTGACGCTGGTAAAAAGCCAGGTAGTGCTCGTTACCGGTGTCCAGCACCACCCCTTGGGTGCCTGGGTCTTCCGCGCACCAGTCGTGCACAGCTTGTAACAATTGCTCGCCGTAGTGCTTGCCCTGAAACTGCGGGTGCACCCCCAGCAAAGGCAACACATGCACCTGGTCAGTGGGCAGACAGCTGGCCAATGCAGCCTGGTAGTCCATGTAGCGCCGCGTACAGCGCAGGCCGGTACCCAGCATCATGCGCAGGCGCCAGGCCCAGCTGTCGGCCACGCCCAGCCGGCGCTGCGGCGGCACGATCAGGGCCAGGGCAATCAGGCGGTCCTCGACCAGCAGGCCGATGGCGGGCAGTTGCAGGTAGAAGTGCTGGCGCACCCATTCGCGCACCATCACCCGCAGGCGCCGCTCATACCCCGGGCGCTGGGCTTCGAAGATGTAGGCGAAGGTGGGCTCGTGGCGGTAGGCGTTGTACAGCAGCGAACGTGCCTCGCGGCTGTAACCATCGTCGAGCAGGCAGACACGGGCCGGGGCGGCTGTGGTTTCGGGCATTGCGGGCAGACCTCCTGGAATGGGCGTTCAGTGCCTTGGAGGTGCCCCAGCGTGCTTCGTTCACCCCCAACAGCACGTTAGCAGCAGGCTCGCCTGGCCGCCATGCTGGTGATGCAGGTCGATGTCGGCTAGCATCGCGCCTTTTACCGGGATTGTCTTTCCATGAAGATCGTCTGTTTCAACATCAACGGCCTGCGGGCCCGCCCGCATCAGCTGGCGGCGCTGATCGAAAAGCACCAGCCGGACGTGATCGGCCTGCAGGAAACCAAGGTCAGCGACGATCAGTTCCCGCTGGCCGACGTGCAGGCACTGGGTTAC
Source organism: Pseudomonas sp. CIP-10 (assembly GCF_020911845.1). Classification (NCBI taxonomy): domain Bacteria; kingdom Pseudomonadati; phylum Pseudomonadota; class Gammaproteobacteria; order Pseudomonadales; family Pseudomonadaceae; genus Pseudomonas; species Pseudomonas sp. CIP-10. Next base: position 3,383,576 of record NZ_CP087160.1, read on the forward strand.
CACGTGCACTACCATGGCCAGAAAGGCCACTACGGCGTGGCCCTGCTGTCGCGCCAGCCGCCGCTGAGCCTGCACAAGGGCTTTGCCACCGACGAAGAGGATGCCCAGCGCCGCTTCATCTGGGGTACCTTTGCCGATGCCAACGGCAGCCCGATCACCATCATGAACGGCTATTTCCCCCAAGGCGAAAGCCGCGACCACCCCACCAAGTTCCCGGCCAAGCAGCGCTTCTACAGCGACCTGCAGGCACTGCTGGAAAGCCAGTTCCGCAACGACCAGCCAGTGCTGGTGATGGGCGACATGAACATCTCGCCGCAAGACTGTGATATCGGCATTGGCCCGGACAACGCCAAACGCTGGCTGAAGACCGGCAAGTGCAGCTTCCTGCCGGAGGAGCGTGAGTGGATGGAACGTTTGAAAGGCTGGGGGTTGGTAGACAGCTTCCGCCACCTGTACCCGGAGGTGACCGACCGTTTCAGCTGGTTCGACTACCGAAGCCGCGGCTTCGAGGACGAGCCCAAGCGCGGCCTGCGCATCGACCTGATCATGGCCTCGCAGCCGCTGGTGCCGCGCATCAAGGCAGCGGGCGTGGACTATGAGCTGCGCGGGATGGAAAAGCCGTCGGACCATGCGCCGATCTGGCTGGAGTTGAGCTGATTCGGGTGACGGGCCCAAGGTGCACACCTTGGGCCCACACTCACAACCCCAACCTCAACGCCTCCCCCACCCCCGCCCCACGCACATCGTCCGCCGCGCTGACCAAGGCAAAGTTATAAGCCCCATGCGACCAGTACCGCGCCTCCAGCTGGCCATCGACCCGCTGCCCGTCCGGCATGCGCCGATAAAGGTCGCCCGGCGAGCGCAGGAACAGGCTGATGCGCTGGCCCTTGCCATCTTCGAATACCAGTAATGCAGCCGGCCCCTGCTCGTTGCTGAGCAAGCGGGCGCCCACCGGTTTGAAGCCATACCCCGCCAGGTCCGGTAACTGGCCCACCCGGCTGAAATGGCGGCCTAGCCAGTCGCGCAACCGCCCAGGATCACTGGCCTGGATATCCAGTGCTTCACTGCTGGCGAACAAACGGTGCGCCTGAACAGCATCAGCCATGGGCAGGTCGACCCGCGCCAAGGTTGCATCGCGCACTTGCCAGCCGCCCAAACCCCCCACACCCAACGCCAGCATCACCACCGCCGCCGCCGCCCAACGCCGCTGCCGACGCTGGCGCAATTGCCGACGCAACTGGCCAAGGTCCAGCTGCGCCGCACCGGGCAGCTCGCCCAATCCGGCCAGCGCTGTGCGCAGCCGCCGGGCATCGGCGCGCCAGCCTTCCACCCGTGCCGCAGCTTGCGGGTTGGCCGCCAGCCAGGCCTGCACTTCGGCCCGGCGCACAGGTTCCAGGCGCTCATCGACGTAAGCGTGCAATTCGTCATCGCTGGGGATCAGGCGCTTCATTTCAGTCTCCGCAAGGCCGGGGGCTGGGGGTTGCCCTCGGTCAGTTCGCGCAAGGCATTGCGCGCGCGCGACAGGCGCGACATCACAGTGCCGATGGGGATGCCCAAGGCCTGGGCGGCCTCCTTGTAACTCAAGCCTTCGATGCTGACCAGCAACAACAAGGCACGCTGCTCCGCCGTCAGCCGGGCAAACGCCTGCAGGTCGGCCTGTGCCAGGACGATGGTTTCGAGGTTGTCACCGACCGGCTCATCGTCGTGCTCGTTACGGCCGAACCAGGACAACCAGCGCGCATGCAATCGCTCGCGGCGCTTACCGTCGAGGAACTGTCGATAAAGGATGGTGAACAGCCAGGCACGCAGGGCATCAGCGTCCCGCTGCTGGTCGCGACGGCTCAGGGCCCGCTCGACCGTGGCCTGCACCAGGTCGTCGGCGCTGCCCGGCTCGCGGGTCAGCCACACGGCAAAGCGGCGCAGGCGGGCCAGCAGCTCGCGCCACTGGTGGTCGTCCAAATCATGCATGGCTAGGTCCCGGCCTCTGGGGTTGTCAGTGTAAAGGGCAGACGCCTGTGAACACATTCTATTCCCAATGAGGGAATAACTTTTTCTCTGACACGTCGTACTGGCACCTTCACTGAACCGGACGATGATCATGAACACACCCTTGCACGGCTCGGCCAAAGCCTTGCGCCTGGCCGCCATTGGCGGCGTGCTGTTGGCCGCAGGTGCCGGCTTTGCCTATGCCGCTGGCTGGCTCGGCGAACCCCGACTGACGCCACAGCGCATCATCGACACCTTCGAAGCCCAAGCCGGGCATTACCCCGGCTACCGCAAGAACCACGCCAAGGGCTTGTGCGTGAGCGGCTACTTCCAGGCCAGCGGGCAGGCCGCCAACCTGTCCACGGCGCGCGCCTTCAGCCAGCAACGGGTGCCGGTGGTGGGCCGTTTTGCCATCGGCGGCGCCAACCCGTTCGCCCCGGATACGGGTATACCCGTACGCAGCCTGGCGATTGAGCTAAGCACCGACGATGGCCAGGTCTGGCGGACCGGCATGAACAACCCTCCGGTGCTGGCAGTCAGCACGCCGCAAGGGTTCTACCAGCAAGTACTGGCGAGCGCACCAGACCCGGCAACCGGCAAACCGGACCCTGGCAAGCTGCAGGCGTTCTTCGCCGCTCACCCGGAAAGCACGGCGTTTCGCCAATGGGCGGCGGGTTACAAACCCAGCGACAGCTTCGCCAACACGCAGTACCACAGTATCAATGCCTTCCGCCTGATCGACGCAGCGGGTGCGGCCCACCCGGTGCGTTGGCAGCTCGAGCCACAAACTGCATTTGCGGCATTACCCGCGCAGGTTGATGACAAGCAATTCCTGCAACACGACTTGCAGCAGCGCCTTGCCCAAGGCCCGTTGCGCTGGACGCTGCGCCTGGTACTGGCCGAACCTGGCGATGCCGTGGACGACCCTGCCCGGCCGTGGCCCGCCGAGCGGCGCAGCGTGGACGCTGGCACTCTGGTACTGGAACAGGTAGACGCCCCCGAGCAAGGGGCCTGCCGCGATCTCAACTTCGACCCGCTGATCCTGCCCCGCGGCATAGAGGCGTCAGCCGACCCGATCCTCGCCGCCCGCTCGGCCGCCTATTCCGAATCGTTCAACCGCCGTAGCCGCGAATCGCTCAGCACCGGAGCCAAGCCATGAAACCTCAAGCCTTCCACCCTTTCGCCCGCGTGTTGCACTGGCTGATGGCCGTGCTGATTCTGGCCATGCTGTTCATCGGCGTAAGCATGGTCGCCGACCTGTCGCTACGCCACCCGGTGCTGATCAGCCTGCACAAGGCCACCGGGCTGGCCCTGCTGGTGCTGGTGGTACTGCGCATTGCTGTGCGCCTGACCCTACCTCACCCGCCCCTGCCGAACGACCTGCCAAAACTGCAGCGCTGGGCCGCCGGAGCCTCGCATCTGCTGCTCTATGGCCTGATGCTGGCCATGCCGCTGCTGGGCTGGGCCATGCTGTCGGCAGGCGATTACCCGCGCCCGCTCGGCTTGCCCGCCATCGCCCCCCACAACCTGCAGCTATATGCCGTGCTGCGCCAGGCCCATGGCTGGGCCGGCTACCTGCTGTTCGCCACGGTGCTGGTGCATGTGGGGGCCGCTTTGATGCATGCGTGGGTGCGCCGTGACGGTGTGTTGCGTAGCATGTGGCCTGGCCCCTTGCACCGCAGCGAGTGAACGGTAGCAGCACGGGGTTCGACAATCGATAATGATTCCTAATAATATCGGTTTTGTTTGCCACTCTGCCCTGGACTGCCCATGAACGTCGCAAAGGATCCTGCAACCCTTCTGCCTGCCAGCACCCTGAACCTGCGCCCGCTGTTGCTGGCCAACATGGCCTGCACCATGTCGATGATGGCGTTCGTCGCCCTGATCGGCCCGATAGCCCGCCAGCTTGGCATGGCCACCTGGCAAGCCGGCGCCGCCGTGACCGTGGCCGGCGTGGTCTGGGTGCTGCTGGCCCGGCCCTGGGGCCGCGCGGCAGACCGCCTGGGCCGCCGGCGCATCCTGCTGCTGGGCAGCGCCGGCTTCACCCTGGCCTACTGGCTGCTGTGCCTGTTCGTCGAAGGCGCACTGCGCTGGATGCCGGGGGCGACCTTGGCGTTCATCGGCCTGATGATCGCGCGTGGTTGCATCGGCGCCTTTTATGCCGCCATCCCGGTGGGCTGCAATGCGCTGATCGCCGACCATGTCGAGCCGCAACGCCGGGCGCGGGCCATGGCCTCACTGGGGGCGGCCAACGCCGTCGGTCTGGTGGTCGGGCCGGCGCTGGCCGCACTGCTGGCGCGGCACAGCCTGAGCCTGCCGTTCCATATCATGTCGCTGCTGCCGGCCACTGCCTTCCTCGTGCTGTTTTTCACCCTCAAACCACAGGCGCTGCCGCACAGCCACGCCCCCAGCCCGGTGCGGCTGAACGACCCGCGCCTGCGCCGGCCGCTGCTGGTGGCATTCAGCGCCATGCTCAGCGTGACCGTGTCGCAGATCATCGTCGGTTTCTTTGCCCTTGACCGTTTGCATCTGGGCCCTGCCGAAGCGGCCCAGGCGGCTGGCATCGCCCTGACCACCGTGGGTGTGGCACTGATGCTGGCCCAGGTGATACTGCGCCAACTGGAGTGGCCACCGCTGAAGATGATCCGGGTGGGTGCCACGGTATCGGCACTGGGCTTTGCCTGTGGCTCGCTGGCCACCACGGCCCCCTGGCTGTGGGCTTGCTATTTTGTTGCGGCGGCCGGTATGGGCTTCGTCTTCCCGGCGTTTTCGGCACTGGCGGCCAATGCCATGCAGGCCTCCGAACAAGGCGCCACGGCCGGCTCCATTGGCGCCGCCCAAGGCATGGGCGCGGTGATCGGGCCGCTCGCCGGTACCTTGGTGTATGCCCTTGATCCGCGCTTGCCATTCCTGGCCGTGGCCGTGCTGTTGCTGCTGGTCGGGCTATGGCCAATGCCGCGTGAGCAGCGGGTTTGAGAAGCACAGCGCGCAAGGGCGCAGAGTGTGTTTTAATGCGCATCGCTCATTATTATTGACACCTCTGATTACAAGGCGGCTATGGACACGGGGACGCGACTCAAACTGGTGCGTGAACGCAACAACCTCTCCCAACGGGAACTGGCCCGTCGCAGCGGGCTGACCAATTCGACGATCTCGCAGATCGAGCAGAATCGCGTCAGCCCTTCGGTCAGCTCCCTGAAAAAACTGCTCGAGGGCATCCCCATGAGCCTGGCGGAGTTTTTCAGCTTCGACGAGCCGGTGCGTGAGGAACGCTACGTATTCCGTGGTGGCGAACAACCCGACCTGGGCCGCAATGGCCTGCGCATGCTGCTGGTCGGCGCCAGCGTCGAAGGCCGCCAAATGCGCATGCTGCGTGAGCTGTACGCACCCGGCGCCGACTCTGGCGAGCCGATCGTGCACGCTGAAGGCGAAGAATGCGGGTTGGTCACCCGTGGCACCGTCGAGCTGTGGGTCGACGGCCAGGTCAGCGTCCTCAATTCGGGCGACGGCTACTACATCCCCACGACCCTGCCGCACAGTTTCAAGAACATCGGCCCGGATGAGGCCGAGATCATCAGCGCCAACACGCCGGCGAATTTCTGATCTTGACGCACAGACCTTCACTGAGCGCCCGGGATGTCTATCAGTGCCTGCGTAATGTGGCCCTTGGCGTGCACCACCTTGAGGTGGCTGCACGCCGCGAGGGTGGCTTGGTCGATGTCGGTATCCAGGGCTGGCAACTGACGTTGGCCTTGGATACTGAAGGCTTGGCGCATTGCGTTCATTGCCAAGCCCCCGGCGGCGAACAGGCCGGGCTCGAGCACTGGCAGCGCTATGGCACCAACCCCACCGACTTGCTCAGCCTGTGGGAGCGCACTCAGCTGGAGAGGCTGCTGGCCCCCTGACGCAGCGCCTCCTCGACAAAGTCCAGGCGGTCCTGGCCGAAGAACATGCCATCACCGACAAAACAGGTGGGCGCGCCAAACACCCCGCGCGCCACAGCGGCCTCGGTGGCCTGCTTTAGCGCTTCTTTTACTTCGCTGTCAGCGGCCAGGGCATGAAAAACCTGCGGGTCGAAGCCTGCCTGCACGAGTGTTTCATTCAGCACAGCGCTGTCGCTCAGGTTGCGGCGCTGTACCCACAGCCCAGTGAACAGCACCGATAGCAATGCCTCGAACCGATCCGGTGAATGCAACTGGGTACCTGTCACGCCGCGCATCAAAGTCAGGGTATTGACCGGAAAGCCCGGCGGCATCTCGAACGGCACACCGTAGCGTTGGGCAAAGCGTGCCAGGTCGGTGAACATGTAGCGCCCTTTGGCCGGGATCATGGCCGGCGAAGCATTGCCGGTAGCCTGGAAAACCCCGCCAAGCAGCATTGGCCGGTAGCGCAGCGTAGCGCCGTGGCGGGCACACAGGTTCGGCAGTTGGGTCCAGGCCAGGTAACTGGCCGGGCTGCCCAGGTCAAAAAAGAAATCGACAGACGTGTGCATGGTGACGGTCCTTGCGTGTTAACGGGGGTTTACCAGCGTTCCATCCAGGGGCGCAGGTCCAGCTCGAACGTCCAGGCGTCGCGGGGCTGGGCGTGCAGGAACCAGTAACTGTCGGCAATGTGCGCCGGGTCAAGGATGCCATCCTGGTCCTTGAGGGCATAACGCTCGGGGAAGCTGTCACGGATGAAGGCCGTGTCGATGGCACCGTCCACCACCACATGGGCGACATGGATGTTGCGTGGCCCCAACTCGCGCGCCATGCTCTGTGCCAGGGCACGCAAGCCATGCTTGGCGCCGGCGAAGGCGGCAAAACCGGCTGCGCCGCGGGTACCGGCTGTAGCGCCGGTGAACAGGAGGGTGCCGCGCTCACGCTGAACCATACGCCGGGCCACCGCCTGCGCGGTGAGGAAACCGGCAAAGCAGGCCATTTCCCAGATCTTGAAGTACTTGCGTGGGGTTTCCTCGAGAATGCTGCACGGCACATTCGCGCCGATATTGAAGACAAATGCCTCAATCGGACCTATATCACGCTCGATAGTCTCCACCAGCGCGGTCACCTCCTCTTCCTTGCGCGCATCAGAGCCAAAACCGTAGGCCTGGCCGCCAGCGGCGTGTATTTCCTCCAGTAGCGGCTGCAGTTTGTCGGCCTGGCGCCGGGTTACGCAGGCAATATAGCCCTCACGCGCAAAGCGCTTGGCGATCTCACCCCCAGTGGCGTCGCCCGCCCCGATCACCAGCACGACTTTTTGTTGTTCTGACATGCCTGCCTCCATGGGTAAATGATCGTTTAGTAAACGAACGCTATGCTATGATCGCGGTCATCGTCAAGCCTGTCTGCCGAGGCATGTGAATGCGCTATTCCAACGAACACAAACAGCAAACCCGCGAACGGTTGCTGGCCAGCAGCGGCGCGCTGGCCAAACGCGGGGGTTTTGCCAGCACCGGCGTGGCCGGGTTGATGAAAGCGATCGGCCTGACCGGCGGTGCCTTCTACAACCACTTCCCGTCCAAGGACGACCTGTTTACCGAGGTGGTACGCCAGGAGCTGAGCAACAGCCCCCTGGCACGCCTGGCTTGCCAAGGCGCCAACCGCGAACGCCTGGGCCGCTGTCTGCAGCAGTACCTGAGCCTGGCCCACCTGCGCAATGCCGAAGGTGGATGCCCGCTGCCGCCGCTGGGTGTGGAAATCGCCCGGGCCGACACGCCGGTGCGTGAAGTGGCTGAGCACTGGCTGGTAGAGCTGCACCAGGCCTGGAGCACAACCTTGGAGGATGAGCAGCTGGCCTGGGTGCTGATAAGCCAGTGCGTAGGGGCATTGCTGGTCGGGCGCATGCTGGCCAGTGAAAGCGTGCAAGCGCAGGTACTGGGCGCCAGCCGCCAGTTTGTCGAACAGGCCCTGCATGAAACGGATTAGTGCCCTGCTGAGTTTGCTATTGGCCCTGCCAGCGCTTGCCGAACAGGCCTGCCCGCCTGGGCAGTATCAAGTGTGCCTGATGGGCTGCTTCTGCGCCCCGATCGACCCAGGCCAGGCCGGGCAGATCCTCAAGGAGGTGGAGGTCATGGCCTCGTCCAGCCTGACCTACGCCTTGCGCCAGGCCCGCGACGAAGCAACGGCCAGCGGAGTGCAGCCGATTCCGTTGCATATTCGGGCGCAGCTTGAACCTTGGTATGACTTTGCCGTGCTCGACGCGGCGCGCTTCCGGGTGGGGGATGAGCAACAGATGAGCGCAGCCAATGCGCTATTGCAGAACCCCGATGTGAACGCCGTTACACTGATCGACACGATCATCTTCCGCCGGGCCGCCGATGCCGAGGACAACGTGGCCTTGTGGGCGCACGAGCTCAAGCATGTGCAGCAGTATCAGGAGCTGGGCGTGGAGGCGTTTGCCCGACGCTATACGCGTAACTACGACGACCTGGAGGGGCCGGCCTACAAGATCGAGGCCGAAGTCGACAAGGCGCTGCGCGAGCGTCGTTCAGGCCTGGCCCGCTGATTGGCCAGGGATGTTGGCCAGCAGGGCCGGCCCCTTCGCGGGTGAACCCGCTCCTACAACGGCATGTGTTCAACTCCCGCTGTGTGTCCGCGACCGCGTAGGAGCGGGTTTACCCGCGAATACGGTGGCGGCTGCGACGGTGAACAGCGGGTAGAGATTGGCCAGCAGGGCCGGCCCTTTCGCGGGTGAACCCGCTCCTACGGGCGACCGCGCAGGATGTTCGAATCTTGAGCAAGGCGTTCACCTTGGGCACGTAAAAGGTCATCTGGCAGACAGCTCTTCGACACTGATCTCGCGCATCCGGAACTTCTGCACCTTGCCCGTAACCGTCATCGGAAACGCGTCGACAAAACGGAAGTACCTGGGCACCTTGAAGTGCGCAATCCTTGCCCTCGCCCACTCACGCAACGCTTCCTCACTGACAGCATGCCCCGGGTGCAGGCGCACCCAGGCCACGATCTCTTCACCGTACTTGCTGCACGGCACGCCAATCACCTGCACATCGGCCACCGCCGGATGGGTGAAGAAGAACTCCTCCAGCTCGCGCGGATAAATGTTCTCGCCGCCGCGAATGATCATGTCCTTGCTGCGTCCGACAATACGCACATAGCCCTGCTCGTCCATCACCGCCAGGTCGCCAGTGTGCATCCAGCCCTCTGCGTCGATGCTCTCGGCGGTGGCTTTGGGGTTGTTCCAGTAACCCAGCATCACGCTGTAGCCGCGGGTGCACAGTTCGCCGATCTCGCCACGCGGGACAGTGTTGCCTTCGGCGTCCACCACCTTGCTCTCCAGCCGGGGCTGGGTGCGACCGACGCTGGTCACGCGACGCTCCAGGTCGTCAGCGGCACCGGTCTGCAAGGACACCGGGCTGGTCTCGGTCATGCCATAGGCAATCTGCACTTCGGCCATGTGCATCTCGCCAATCACCCGGCGCATCACCTCGATCGGGCAGGTCGCGCCGGCCATGATCCCGGTGCGCAGGCTCGACAGGTCGAACTCACCACGCTGCGGATGGTCCAGTTCGGCAATGAACATGGTCGGCACACCATACAGCGCAGTGGCTTTTTCCTGCGCCACTGCCCGCAGCGTGGCCAGCGGGTCGAAGGCATCGCTGGGGTAAATCAGTGCGCTGCCGTGGGTCATGCAGCCAAGGTTGGCCATGACCATGCCGAAGCAGTGGTACAGCGGCACCGGCACCACCAGCCGATCGTGCTCGGTAAGGCCCAGGCTTTCACCGACCATGTACCCGTTGTTGAGGATATTGCTGTGGCTAAGGGTGGCCCCCTTGGGGAAACCGGTGGTGCCTGAGGTGTACTGGATATTGATCGGGTCGTCGCAACGCAGTTGTGCCTGGCGCGCGGCCAGGGCCTCGCCGCTGACGGCCTCGGCACGGGCCTGCAATGCGTGCCAAGCCAGGAAGCCCGGCGGTGGCGACAGCGCCAGGCTGACCACGCCACGCAGCTCGGGGAAGCGCTCGCAGATCAGCGCGCCCGGTTGGCCGTTGGCCAGGCCCGGGAGCAGGCCCTGCAGCGTGGCGTGGTAATCGGAGGTCTTGAACGCATCGGCACAGATCACCCAGCGGCAGCCGGACTGGCCAAGGGCGTAGTCCAGTTCGCTGGAACGGTAGGCCGGGTTGATGTTGACCAGGATCGCGCCAACCTTGGCGCTGGCAAACTGGGTAATGCACCACTCGGCGCAGTTGGGTGCCCAGATGCCAAGACGGTCACCGGGCTGCACGCCCAGGGCCATCAGCGCGCGGGCGTGCTGGTCGACGGCGTCGGCCAGTTGCCGCCACGTGTAGCGCAGGGCCTGATGGTGAACCACCAGCGCCTCACGCTCGGGGAAGCGGGCCACGGTGGCGTCGAAGGCGTCGCCAATGCATTGGGTCAGCAGGGGCTTGTCCTGGTTGCCCTGGGTGTAGCTTGGCTGGGGCATAGGCGTTCTCTTGTTGTTCTTGTGTTTTCTGTGCTGGCTTCTTCGCGGGTGAACCCGCTCCTACAAAAACCTCCACCGGCCTCAAATGTGGCGCCGTCCTTTGTAGGTTTACCCGCGAAGAGGCACACACCGGTTTAGCGAACGAACACCTGCGGCGTCGTGGTAGACATGTCACCACCCGGCAACTTGATGTTCTTCACCTTTTCCAGCGTATCCGGGTTGAACACCGCCAGGTCATTGAAGGTGCCGCCCAAGTAAAGCTTGTCGCCCTTCTTGTCGAACGTCACGCAGTAGTAGGTGTGCTCCAGATTAGCCGCCTTGATCAGCTTGCGCTGTTTGATGTCGTACTTGGCCAGGCGGTTGAGCACGCCGTAGATCTGGTTCGGGTCCTTGGGCGAGCGCAGGCCGGTGAAGTACAGCTCGGTCAGGTCGGCGAACTCCTGGGTGTGGGTCTTGCCGGTCTTCAGGTCGATGCTCAGGTAGCCATACAGCGGTTCGGCGGTGGCCGGGTCCTGCTTGCCATCCTTGAACTTGGCAATGGTGTACAGCATGGTGAACTCATGGCGCGGGCTCTGGTGCGGCCAGAAGTACAGCACATCCGGGGCGCTGTAGCCTTTGCGGTTCCAGTTGCGCAGCGGCAGGGCTACCGAGTATTTGCCGGTCTTCACGTCCATCTTGTAAATGTCCGGCCCGGCAACGTACAGGCTGCCATCGTCGGAGGCGCGCATCAGGTACACCTGGCGCGGCATCGGGAAGCTGCGTACGGGCTTGGCCTGAAGACCATCGGCGGTGCTGAACACCTCCAGCCGGGGTGGCTTGACCACGTAATGGTCGTTCAGCCTCTGGGTCGGGTTGACCGTGGCATACACCTCTTTGCCGTCTGGGCTGATGGCGAACGAATAGATCGACCGGCCGACTTCACCGGCTACGCTGGACAGGTTGGCGTGGAAGGTGTTCTTGCAAGTGTCCAGGTCGATGCCGTAGATGTCGCCGTAATGGTTGTTGAGCACGTAGGCGGTGCGATTGTCCGGCGCCATCATTGCGGTGCCAGGGCCGAACTTGTCCGGCATCCGGCAGCTCTTGTAGACCGTGTCACTGGCCACATCGACTACATGCAGGTTGTTCGGGTAGTTGGTCACGATCATGTATTCGTGGCCAGCCTTCAGTGCCGGGCCAGTGTCGTCGGCCTGTGCCAGCCCGGCGCCCATGGCGGCGATGGTGAGCGCCAATGGCGCGCAGCGTCCAGCTTTCATGCGGTTTCCCCTTGTCATTCTTGTTGGGCCGTCACTTGTCTTTCGGGAACACGGTGCCGAGGTTGCGCCAGTCCTCTGCCGAGTTGGTCGCCTGGGCGTTCCAGTCCTGGTAGGTGCTCATCATGTCCGGCACCTGGGCCGGCCACCAGCAAGGGTCGGAACAACCATAAAGGTCGGCCTCCATCGGCTGGCACAGCGAGCTCACGCCGCCAAAGGCGTCCACCTCCCAGCCGGGGTCGGTAGTGGCCGTGCAGCCGGCCACCGCGCTCATTGCCATCACGTCTTCGACACGGTCTTCGGCGGCGGCCTGCTCCAGGATGCGCGCCTTGTTGTTCAGGGGCTTCAAGTGCTTCATGTCAATGCGCCTTCCGCGGGGTGATGTAGCGATCGATGAAGGCCGGGTTGGCGGCCATGATGCGGCTGTAGACTTCAATGCCGAAGTCCACCCAGTCGCGCATCAGTTCGCAGTAGTGATACGTCGGGTGCTGCGGGTCGCCGTAGCGCGCATAGCTTTCGTGGTAGCAGCCGCCGGAGCACAGGTTGCGGATACGACAGCTTTCACAGCCGGTGTTGCTGCGGTCCAGGCGCTGCGACAGGAAGTCGTTGAGCTGCACCTGCTTCACGCCCTGGTGCACGTTACCGAAGGTGGGCAGGCTGGAGCCGGTGAAGCGGTGGCACAGGTTCAACTCACCTTCGTGGTCCACTGCCAGCATCTTCAACCCGGCGCCACACGGCAGGGCCTTCTTGTGGCCTTCGTGGATGTCGGTGATCAGCTGATGCAGGTTGGAGAACCCGATGTTGCGGTGCTCCAGTGCCGCCTCCAGGTAGCGCCGGCCGAGCGCCTTCATGTTGGCGAAGACTTGCACCAGCTCGTCGCCAGTGAGGTTGAAGTCGGCCATGTCGCCAGAGGTAACCGGGGCAAAGCCGACGTCGGCGAAACCCATTTCGTTGAACAGGTGGTTCCAAATGGTTTCAACGTCAGTAATGCCACGGGTCAGCGTGACCCGCGCGCCCACCGGCCGGCTGGTGTAGCGCGACAGCAGCAGGTCGGCCTTGCGCCGCACCACGTCATAGGTGCCCTGCCCGCCCACGGTGATACGGTTGCGGTCATGCACGGTCTTGGGGCCATCGATGCTGATCGACAGGCCAAAGCGGTGGGCGTTGAGCCAATCGATGATTTCTTCGGTCAGCAAAGTAGCGTTGGTGGTCATGATGAACTCCACCTGCTTGCCCGCTTCGGCGAACCGCCGCTCGCAGTAAGCCACCATGTGTTCGATCAACGGCCGGTTGGACAGCGGTTCGCCACCGAAGAACACCACGCTGTAGCGCTGCTCGTTGGGTGATTCCTTGAGCAGCATCTCCACCGAGGCTTCGGCGGTGGCGGTACTCATCTTCTTGCCGGCGGAAGGCTTGTCCAGGTCTTCCTTGTAGCAATAGGTGCAGCTGAGGTTGCAACCGGTGTTGACGTTGAGCACCACGGTGTTAAGTGCGGTGCGCTCGACTTGCCTGAGGGCGATTTCCGGGGTCAGCGGCGAGCCGTCGCTGACCAGCTCCAGCGCGATCAGCTCGCGCAGGGTGTCTTGGATATCGTCGCCGGCAAACTGCTGGCCAAGGCGCTGCATCAGCTCCTCGGCCGAGCAGCCTTGCTGGCGCAAGGTGTCGATGATGCCGCCGGTCACCGCGTCAGCGGTGAACAGCGAACTGCTGGGGATATGGAACAGCATGCGGTCGGCATCAACCTGTACTTCGTGCAGGTTGCGTTCGACCAGGTTCAGTAGTACGCCCATGGCGACCTCCCGATAATCGATCCGTTGGAAAACCGTTGCAGCCTGCCGTTACGGCAGCGGCGGGTTATTCCAGCGCTGTACGGTGACGATCATGTGCCCTTCGCCGGTCTGGCCACCGTCGGCCAGCGTGGCGATGACCTTCAGGTTACCGGCGTTGTTGGTCATCATCTTGCGCTCAGGGTTGGGTCCGGCACCGCCTGGCACGAACACACCGTCGGCCTGCATCTGCCCGGCGAACTTGACGTCTTCATCCTCGACAGCACGCTCGTTGAACGGCTCGACCTTCCAGCTGGCCGGCAGGTAGCCGATACGCAGCGGCTGGCCATTGGCATCCTTGCCCCAGGCTTCGGCCTCGAAACGCCCCTGCACTTTCGGCACGGAGGCACCGTTCTCGCCAATGCGCGCGATGGAGAACGCCGGCACGACCTTCACTTCATCGACTTTGTCGTAAACCGCCAGGTTCACGCCCTTGAGCGCACCTACCGCCACCTCGCGCAGCCCTGGCCTGGCATCGGCCGCGGCACGGGCCTTGACCCTTACCAGGGTCGGGGTCTGCTCCAGCACTTCGGTCACTTCCACCCCGGCGCCCAGGTCCGGCTTGCCAGTCAGGCCGCTGCCAACCAGGGTGATTTCGCTTTCGCCTCCGGCTTTGATGAACGCCGGTTGTACCGCCAGCAACTGCGCCTTGCCTTCTTTTACAGCGCTGAAGTCCAGGCCGCGCTCATCGTGATCGGCTTCGAACATACGGCCTTTCATTTCGCCATCCAGCGCGGCGAACACCTGTCGCAGGTTGGCATCGCCAACCTTCACATTGCCCCGCCATTCATAACCGTTGTACAGGATGGCCGAGCCGCTGCCGTTGAACGGTGTACCGTCGGCGTAAGCGCCCTTGACCTCGACCTTGAAGGTATCGCCCTCTCCGGCCGTGACGCTCATTACCCCACGTACATCGCCCTTGGCCAGCATATGGCCGCTGAATGCCCACTGCCCCGGCAGTACGTCCGCCTTGGGTTTGGCCTTCTGCCATTCGTCCCAGGCCGCGCTGTCCATCGGGAAGCGCTTGGCAAGGTCCGGCACCACTTGCTGCAGGGCGATCGGCAGCCAGTCGCGGTCACGCGCCAGAGCCTGGTATTCAAGGGACGGCCATTGGCCAAGGTGGAAGTGGACCAGGTGTTCCCACTCCTTGGCCGGGCGCCGTTGCAAGGCGACACGGGCACCCGAGTGGCAACGGCCACAGGTCTCGCTGAGCTGGGTGTCGAAGTGCTCGACGGTATTGAGCCGACGCTCCATGGCGTAACGCACGCCATCGGTTTCGCTGGGCGCCAGGCCCTGTTTGTCGGCCAGGTATTTGACCAGCGTGCGACGGTCGTCGTCGCTGATCTGAAGGCCATGCATCACCTGCATGCGGGCGATGCTCATCAGCCAGCCTTCCGGCGTCTTGCGCTGGTGGCTGATGCGGCTATAGGTGTCGTTGCCTTCGGGGATATGGCACCCCATGCACTTGTTCTGCAACAGGCTCGGGCCCTGCTCGGCCGCCATGGCCTGGGTGCTCAGCAGCGCGGCGGCGACCAGCGCCAGTTTGCCCGCATGCCGCCGGAGTCGAGTCGTCTTCAAGGTCAGACCTCCACGGTTGTTGTTCTTATCGTTTTCGCACGCTTTGGTACAGCAGGTGTGCATGTGACGGTTGTGATACAGGAACTGTGCCAGTTAGGGTAAAAGCGTTTCCTTTCAACCCTTTAAGCGGTTTTCGGGGCTTGGCCAGGAGCCGGGATGGCCATTTGCAGCGTGCCATTTCGCGACAGGGTGTTTCATGTTGAGACAGGGCCCGCGAAGAGGCCGAACAGCCACTGTTTCATCACCGTCTCACACCGTCTCAATGTGCAACAGCGCAACCTGGCAAACGCAGCCTTGCGCTCAGGCAAAACCCAACGCCCACAACGCTTTGCGGCCATCTGCCCAGGTTGGCACGGCCATTGCGCCAGTGCCCGTCACATCCAATGACAAGAGGCACAGCCCCATGCTTTCCGAACTGCCCATCCTGCCCGCCACCCGCGCCTTTCTCGAACGCAAGCTGAAGATGCGCATCGGTGCCGACTGGCAGGACGCCGCCAGCGGTCGCACCCTGTCGTTCCGCAACCCGGCCACCGGCGAGGTGCTGGGTGAAGTGCCGGCCGCCGAGGCCGAAGATGTCGACCGCGCCGTGCGCGCTGCGCGCCAGGCCTTCGACGACTCGCCCTGGAGCCGCATGCGCCCGCGCGAGCGGCAGAACCTGCTGTGGCGCCTGGCCGACCTGATGGAGCGCGATGCGCGTCAGCTGGCCGAACTGGAATGCCTGAACAATGGCAAGAGCGCCGCCGTGGCCCAGGTGATGGACGTGCAACTGGCCATCGACTTCCTGCGCTATATGGCGGGCTGGGCCACCAAGATCGAGGGTAGCACCGTCGAAGCGTCCATGCCGTTGATGCCCAACGACCAGTTCCACGGCTTCGTGCGCCGCGAGGCAGTGGGCGTGGTGGGCGCCATCGTTGCCTGGAACTTCCCACTGCTGCTGGCCTGCTGGAAGCTAGGCCCGGCCCTGGCCACCGGCTGCACCGTGGTGCTCAAGCCTGCCGATGAAACCCCACTGAGCGTGCTCAAGCTGGCCGAGCTGGTCGACGAGGCCGGCTACCCGGCCGGCGTGTTCAACGTGGTTACCGGTACTGGCCTGAACGCCGGCGCCGCGCTCAGCCGCCACCCCGGCGTAGACAAACTGACCTTCACCGGCTCCACCGAGGTCGGCAAGCTGATCGGCAAGGCGGCCATGGATAACATGACCCGCGTCACCCTGGAACTGGGCGGCAAATCGCCGACCATCGTCATGCCCGACGCCAACCTGCAGGAAGCCGCAGCCGGTGCGGCCACGGCGATCTTCTTCAACCAGGGCCAGGTGTGCTGCGCAGGCTCGCGGCTGTATGTGCACCGCAAGCACTTCGACAATGTGGTGGCCGACATCGCCGCAATTGCCAATGCCATGAAGCTGGGCAACGGGCTGGACCCGGCGGTGCAGATGGGCCCGCTGATTTCAGCCAAGCAGCAGGACCGCGTCACCGGCTACATCGAGCTTGGCCGCGAACTGGGCGCCACCATCGCCTGCGGGGGTGAAGGTTTCGGGCCTGGTTACTTCGTCAAGCCGACGGTGATTGTCGATGTGGACCAGCGTCACCGCCTGGTACAGGAAGAAATCTTCGGGCCGGTACTGGTGGCGATGCCATTCGATGACATCGACGAAGTGATCGGCATGGCCAACGACAATCCCTATGGCCTAGGTGCAAGTATCTGGTCCAACGACCTGGCCGCTGTGCACCGCATGATCCCGCGCATCAAGTCCGGCTCGGTGTGGGTCAACTGCCACAGCGCGCTGGACCCGGCGCTGCCGTTTGGTGGCTACAAGATGTCTGGCGTTGGTCGTGAGATGGGGTCAGCGGCCATCGAGCACTACACCGAGCTGAAATCGGTGTTGATCAAGCTCTGATCCTTTTTCCTGTACCGGCCTCTTCGCGGGTAAACCCGCTCCTACACCCGGTATCACATGCCCTGTAGGAGCGGGTTCACCCGCGAAGAGGCCGGCACAGGCAACAAAAAAAAACAACAATAAAAACCATGGAGCAAACCCATGAGGCACACACTCGCCTGCACATTGGCCCTGCTGTTAACCGCCCCCGCCAGCCAAGCCTACGAGCTGTACAACCAAAATGGCACCACCCTCAACGCCGACCTCGAAGCCCTGTTCGGCGTCTTCCACAGCGACGAAAGCTTCAACCAGGCCGGCAACCGCCAACCCGGCAGCACCGCCTGGCAGGAAGGCTACGTCAAATACGGCCTCAGCGGCAGCCAGACCCTGGCCGATAGCGGCACCCTCTACGGGGCCTTCAGCCTGCTCAGTTCCGCCACCTGGGGCGATGGCGACGCCGCCGGCCTGACCTTGGGCGACGAACGCCGCACCGCCATCGAAGACTTGTACCTGGGCTGGCGCTCGGCCAACCTGTTCCCGGCGCTGGGCGAAGATGGCGTGGACATTTCCGGTGGCCGCCAGGTCGTCACCCTGGGTGATGGTTTTCTGATCCAGGGTGACCCGGTCAACCTGGGCAAGGTCGACCTGGGGGCCAACTTCGATCGCGGCGGTGCCTACTACCTGGCCGCACGCAAGGCCTTCGACCGCACCGCCGTGCTGCGCCTGGGTGGCAACCAGGGCTGGCGCGGTGACCTGATGTGGTTGAAGTCCGACAACCATTACCAGGCCGACACTTCCCTGGCGGTCGCCAACCTGGAGCACGTCGCCGATACCGGTACCGTCGGCCTGAGCTGGATCCGCGGCCTCGACGTGGACCAGCGCTACGCACAGATCATGGGCCTGGAACACCGCGACGGCATGGACACCGCCAGCTTGCGCGGGCGCGGCAACCTGGGCGTGAAAGACCTGGAGCTGGCCGCCGAGTACGTGACTCAGGACAAGACCGGCGGGCGCGAGAATGCCTGGTACCTGGAGGGCAACTGGACCTTCTCCCAACTGCCCTGGTCACCCACCGCCACCTACCGCTACAGCCGCTTCTCCGAAGGCTTCGACCCGCTGTTCTATGGCCTGAGCCGGGGTTACGGCACCTGGTTCCAGGGTGAAGTGGCAGCCAACTATGCCGGGCCGTTCAACAAGAACAGCCAGGTGCACCATGTCGCGCTGAAGGGCAAGCCACGGGACAACCTGACCGTCGGCGCACTGTACTTCGACTTCGACACGCTGGACACCGACCAGGGCAACCTTGGCGGGCGCGAGCTGGACCTGTATGTGGAATGGATGGTCAACGACCACCTGCTGATCAGCCCGGTGGTGGGGTTCTACAAACCGGAGCGCAGTGCGGCCAATGGCGGTACGCAGCTGGGTGGGCGGGATACCGGGACTTACTTGCAATTGATTGTCGGGACCTTCTTCTGACCTGCAATAGCGGGGCGCGGCGCGCCCCTTCTGCACCACCGCGCTTGATCAAATTTAATCATCAAGCCTGCCAAGCTGCATGAATTCTCACCACCTTAACCCGCTCTAACCCGCGTAAATCAGGCCTTTCAGGGCTTGGCACAGGCTGTGCAAAAAGATCCTCGCGAGCCAACGCTCGACCATAAAAACAACACATCGAGGCCTGTTCATGAACACCACCCTGAAGCCAAGCATTATCCAACTGCCGCCTGAGCCCCATGCCGCCATCGTCGACCGCTACGGCCTGCATGGCGGGCACATCGGCACCGGCGAAGATGAATCGCCCTGGGTCCCGTTCGGCGATTGCGCCGCCATACGCCACCTCAGCTTCGATGTGCGAACCGGCAGCGTATGCAACATTCTCTGGGTCAAGGGCGGCGGCCGCATCGGCACCCACCGGCACCGCGCAGCGGTGTCAGCAGTAACGCTGGAGGGCACCTGGGGATATTACGAGTACGACTGGGTATCGCGGCCCGGCAGCTTTGTCTACGAAACCCCAGGCACCGCCCACACCCTGTATTCCGATGACCCGCAAGGCATGAAGGCACTCTTCTGGATTCACGGGCCCATCGAGTTTTTCGACGAGCACGGCCAGCACACCGAAACCACCGACGTGTTCTGGTTCATCAACCATTACGTGAGCCATTGCGAAAAACACGGGCTGCCGATCAATCAGGCGTTGTTCCTGTGAGCGGGTGTAGCGGTCAACGGACAGGGAGGTGCTGATGAAATACTGGGAACGATTTGCCGTCGAAGGCTTGACCTGTGTGGTCACCGGCGCCGCCAGCGGCATTGGCCTGGCCTATGCCGAAGTAATGGCCGAAGCCGGGGCACAGGTCACCCTACTGGACCTGGACGCCGAACGCCTGCAGGAACAGGTAGCGCGCTTGACCGCGCTGGGTTTCGCCGTGCACGGTGAAGTGGTGGACGCCACCGATCGCCAGGCGATGTATGCCTGTTTCGAACGCATCGGCGAGCGCTATGGCCGACTGGATGTTGTGTTCGCCAACGCCGGCATCGACGCTGGCCCCGGCTTTCTGGACAGCGAGGGCCAGCGCTGCGCTGAAGGCGCACTGGAGACGTTGGACGAAGCGCACTGGGACAAGGTGCTTGCAACCAACCTCACCTCGGTGTTCACCACCCTGCGTGCGGCAGTGTGCTTGATGAAACCGCGTGGTCAGGGCCGCATCATCGTCACCACCTCCAATGCCGCGATCATAAATGAAGCCATCGTAGGCACCCCCTACATGCCAGCCAAGGCGGGCGCTGCATCACTGGTGCGGCAGGCCGCGATGGAACTGGCCCGCTATGGCATCAACGTCAACGCGATCGCGCCTGGCCCGTTCGTGACCAACATCGCCGGGGGCCGCTTGCGCAACCTGGCCGACCGCGCGGCGTTCGCCCAACGGGTGCCGCAACACCGGATCGCCTCCACCGAAGAAATCAAAGGCCTGGCCTTGTTCCTGGCCTCACCGGCCTCGGATTACGTCACGGGCGCGCAGATCGTCATCGATGGCGGGCAGATGCTCGGCCGGGTGGACTGAGGAGGCGATGATGCAAGCGATTCTGTTCAAGGGCCTGAACCAGCCCTTGCAATTAGGCACAGTTGCGATGCCGGTGCCCGCTGCCGACGAAGTGCTGATAGAGGTGTGCCGCTGCGGCATCTGCGGCAGTGACCTGCACATGACCCAGGACCCTGCTTTCGATATTGCCCCAGGTAGCGTGCTGGGCCATGAATACAGCGGGCGCGTAGTTGAATGTGGCAAGCAGGTAAACAACCTGAAAGTCGGCGATGCCGTGGCCGTGGCACCTTTGCGCGGTTGTGGGCAGTGCGCCAGTTGCCTGCGCGGTGAGCCTGCCTGGTGCCCCGCGTTCAGCTTGCAGGGTGGTGGTTTTGCGCAGTGGGCGACTGCCAAGGGCCACCAGTGCCGGGTAATTCCGAGCAGTGTCGGGCTCAAGGACTGCGCCCTCGCCGAGCCCCTTGCCGTGGCTTTGCACGGGGTGATGCGGGCAGGGCTCAAGCCTGGCGCGAAGGTACTGATTCTGGGCGCAGGGGCTATCGGCCTGGCAGTGGCCTACTGGGCCAGGCGCCTGGGTGCAGCCACCGTCGCCATCACCGACTTGGGCGATTGGCAGCGCGAGCGCGCGTTGCATCTTGGGGCGACGCACTTTCTGGTAGGCGACGGCGCACTGCCAGCGTGTATTGCGCAAAACCTGGGCAGCGCGGCCGACATCGTTTTCGAGTGCGTCGGCCGCCCAGGCCTGATTGCACAGGCTATCGACCATGTGCGCCCACGGGGCACGGTTGTGGTGCTTGGGCTGTGCACGGTCGCGGACAGGTTCATGCCGTTCCAGGCAGTGTCCAAGGAGGTGAACCTGGTCATGTCGGCGTTTTTCAACATGGACGAGTTCTGCGCCGCTGTAGATGTGCTGGACGGCCCGGATGCCACCCCACTGACGATGGTCAGCGAAACGGTGTCGCTGGCCGAAATGCCCCTGGCATTCGAAGCCCTGCGCCAACGCCAGCATCAATGCAAGGTCATGGTTGCCCCCCAGCAGGCCTGATCCCTTCAGCCATCACCGGTAAAAACCTCCCGCTTCGGCGGGAGGTTTGCGTTCAGGGCCTACAAACCGAACGCGGAACCGAGGTTGTACATGACCTCCAGGGCTATTACCGCACCGTCGCCACTCACTGGCGCGCTGGGGTTGTAGAAGTTGTCCGGGTTGAAGATGTACTGCACGCTGGGCTCCAGTGCGAGGTTGCGGGTGACTTGCCAGTGCGTGTTCAGCTCGATGCGAGATACACCTCGACGCGTACGCTCATCGCGGCCGGTGGCAAGCAGCCGCGCGTGCTCTTGCCAGGCTGCCTGGCGCGCACCCAGGCGCAGGTAGCTGGCCTTGAGGTTGAGCGTATCCTGCGGCCGACCGAACGGGCCAAGGCGGGTCACACCAACTTCGGCGAAATGGGAAAAAGGCTGCATGTCATCGGCGCTCCAGGACCAGGCGCCAAACACCTGCCAACCCCGCTCGGGCACGGCGGCCTCGCCTTCTCTGGCCAATGTCTGGCGGAACTTGAACAGCAGCCCATCGCTCCCCCTGCGCAAGCGGCCGTCCATGGGGTCGATCTGTTCGCCGGTGTTATGAAAACCGTTCAGTTCGTAATGGTACGCATAAGGGTCCTGGGTAAAATCCGCTTTCGCCCCTACCCCGGCCAGCCAGGTGACACCGCTGGCGTCACCCGGGTCCCAGTCAAACCCCTTGGTACGTTTGAAGTAGTGCTGGGGGTTGGATTCGAACACCCCGCTGTGCAGGTAGTAACCTGAATCGAAACGGTATCGGGTGTAGCCACCCCAACTGCCGTAGGGGTACGGCAGGATACCGGTGGAGTTATCGATGACCGGGTCGTTGCAGGTGATCACGTTTTCACAGTTGGCCATGTAGAAGTGCTGACGGGCATTGCTGCGGCCCACTGCCAGTTCCAGGCGGTCCTGCAACAGGCGCTGGTTCCAGGTAAAGCGAGCCAGGTAGCCGGTATCGATGTCGTTGTGCATCGGTGCCCCGGCAAAGAAACTCCCGGCCTTGCCCTGCCAACTGTCCTGGGCGGGCTGCCCCTCGCCACGCATGAACGGGAAGAACACGTACTGCAGGTTGAACGATGCCCCGGCGATGTTGGCCAATGCATCAAGGTCGCCCTCGACTCCGGCAAACACGTTGCCGCTGTTGGCATAGTGGTAAGGGTCAGGGCCGGTATACAGGTTTTTCACCGACAGGTTCCACACTTGCAGGTCCAGCTTGATCGCCTCCTGTGCGTGGGCAGCACACGCAAAGGCGGTCAATGCAATGGACAAGGCGGTAACGCGAACGCCAGGCACCCAGGTGCCGCTCGGTTGAGCATTCATGATGCACTCTCTGTTTTTGTTGTTATGAAGTGCGACCTGAAACTACCGCTTCAGGAAGTCGCGCCTGGTGCATCGCAAGGGCTGTGCCAGCCCCCTGGACGCGGCGAAACTCCCTGTGCCATGGGGTTTGTGCAACGGTACCCGTTACCTGGCTTGATCAAATTGATCCGCTTTGATCAAGCTCGATGATCAACTCAGCCCTGCCCGTGCGCCTTCAGGCGGTAGGCCAGTTGCGGGCGGCTGATGCCCAGTTGCCGTGCGGCGGCGGACAAGTTGCCATTGCAGGCCTGCAACACCAGCCGGTATTGATCCAGCTGCTGGTTGTGGATAGCGTGCTTGAGCTCGGCCATGGGCGAGCCCTGCGGGTCAGGCTCACTGGCCGCTTTGCACAGGCTGCCGTCACCGCCCACACCCAGCCCGGTGCGGGGCGCCTGCTCACCGGACGGGAACAGGTGCTGGGTGCGGATGGCCGCTTGGCCGGGTGCCGCGATCACCCCCCGCTCCACCAGGTTTTGCAGCTCTCGCACGTTGCCGGGGTAGCTGTAGTTGAGCAGCGCTTCCACGGCCCGGGCACTGAACCCGGTAACCTGCTTACCGTGCAGTTGGGTGAAGTGTTTGAAGAAGTGCTCCATCAGCAGCGGGATGTCATCCCGGCGCTCGCGCAGCGGTGGCAGGTGGATGGGGAACACGTTCAGCCTGAAGAACAGGTCTTCGCGGAAGGTGCCACGGGCAATCGCCTCGCGCAGGTTGGCGTTGGTGGCAGCAATCACCCGCAGGTCGACCTTGATCGGCTTGTTGCCCCCCACCCGCTCGATTTCCCCCTCTTGCAAGGCGCGCAGCAGCTTGGTTTGGGCGCTCATGCTCAACGCCTGGATTTCATCCAGGAACAGCGTGCCGCCAGAGGCCCGCTCGAAGCGACCGGCACGCGCCTGCGTTGCACCGGTATAGGCCCCTTTTTCGGCACCGAACAGCTCGGCTTCCAGCAGGCTTTCCGGCAAAGCCGCACAGTTGACGGCCACCAACGGCTGTTGCGCGCGCGGGCTGAGCCGATGCAGCGCCTTGGCGAACACTTCTTTGCCCACCCCCGATTCACCGCTGAACAGCACCGTGGCACGGGTGGGTGCCACTTGCGCAATCTGATGACGGGCAACGCTGAACGCAGCAGAAATACCGACCATATCGTCCTGCAGCGGCAAGCTGCTGGCCGTGCAGGCAGGCTGTACCGCTTCGCCCTCGGGTGGCGACCAGATCGAGTTCATCTGAATGAAGTGCGAAGGGTCCCAGTAGCGCTGCTCGGCGCCGAGTTCATGATTGGGCAAGCGATCTGCCGTATCGCCGACAATCCGGCAGCAGCGGCCGCCTGCGGCCACGCATTCGACCTCACGGTACACCACCAGCTTGCCGATAAAGGCGCTGGCATAACCGGCGGCGTAGCCGAGGGTCATCCAGCACGCAGCCTCGTCGCCAACCCCGTAGTGGGCTATGTGCTCATGGGCTTCACGCGAGTCGTGCCACAGGTATTCCCCGTGGAAGTGGCCGCGTTCGATGTCCAGGTCAAGGTCGACCGTTTCCACCCGCACCACACCCTGCAACGCATGCAGCCGGCCGCCGGCAATGAACGAGCTGCGCTCGTCCGATGCCGGCCAGCGCTTGCGTACCAGCGCGGCATCCTGGCTACCCGCCGAATAACCGATGCGCATCAGGATGCGCCGCGCGCCTTCGCGCCCGACGCTTTCGATCAACTCGCGGCGCAATGCACCCAGCGCGCTGGAATGCAGCATGACCATGCTCTGGTCGTCCAGCCAGATACGCGCATCCTCATCTGAAAACCGCAGGTAGCGACGCAGGTCGGCCGGGGTCGGGCTGCTGGTTTCATAGGCCTGAGGGGAACGCGACACAGCTTCGCGGGGTGCCGCGATGGATGAACGACTCATACCTTCTCCTATTGTTCTTGTTCTGCGCACGGGCGGTGTCACGCGATGGCCAGGCCGATATTTGATCATCAACTTTTGCCAGCTTGATCAACAAAGATCAAGGCTTGCGCCGCTCCAGCCCCGGCTCAAGGCCTTGTATGCAAGGGCCTGGGGCTGGCCTGCGCAATTGGCCTAGCGTTTGCTATCACCTGCTGGCGGACGCCTTTGAACGTCGCGTATTCCAATAACAATAATCATGCAGGAGATACACCATGCGCCGCTGGTTCTCTTCCTACGAAAACCGCTTGCTGTTCGTGCTCAGCCTCAGTTTCGGTTTTGTTTTCTTCGACCGTAATGCAATGAGTTTCCTGGCGCCCTTCGTGGCCGACGACCTGTCCTTGAGCAACACCCAGATCGGCTTGCTGGTATCGGCCTTGTCATTGACCTGGGCACTGTCCGGGTACCTGCTTGGCGCCCGTTCCGACCGCAGCGGGCGCCGCAAGCCTTACCTGTTGGTGGCCGTGATCGTGTTTTCGGTGTGCTCGTTCTTCTCCGGGCTGGCCAGCACCTTCTTCATGCTGCTGGCTGCCCGCCTGCTGATGGGGGTGGCCGAAGGCCCGATACTGCCTATCTCGCAAACCCTGATGGCGATGAACTCCACGGCAAGCCGCCGCGGCCACAACATGGGCATCATGCAGAACTTTGGCAGCAACCTGCTGGGCTCATGCATAGCGCCCCTGCTCCTGGT
The DNA here is from genome assembly GCF_020911845.1 of Pseudomonas sp. CIP-10. NCBI lineage: Bacteria > Pseudomonadati > Pseudomonadota > Gammaproteobacteria > Pseudomonadales > Pseudomonadaceae > Pseudomonas > Pseudomonas sp. CIP-10. The sequence continues at coordinate 3,408,588 of NZ_CP087160.1, forward strand.
GGCCCTGGCCAGCCACTACCACTGGCGCCTTGCATTCATCGTCGCGGGCATCCCCGGGTTGATTGCCGCGTGCATGATCTGGAAGTACGTACGCGAGCCCAGGGAGGTAGTCATTGCCCAGCCGACGACACCGTCCGCCTCGCAGCCCGTCGCAGCAGGTTCGCTGTTAGAACTGCTGCGTTATCGCAACGTCTGGTTGAGCATGCTCATCGCCTGTTTCTACGTGGCGTGGATGGTGCTGGGGTGGGCGTTCATGCCGGTGTACTACATGAACGAGCGGCAGTTCGGCTCTACCGAAATGGGTATCTTGATGAGCGTGCTGGGTGCCAGTGCCACGCTCTGCAGCTTCATCGTGCCTGCGCTTTCCGACCGCCTGGGCCGGCGCATGGTAGTGGTGGTGTTCTCCCTGATCGGGGCGCTCACGCCGCTGGCAGCGCTGTATTTTCAAGGGCCGTTCTGGATGCTTTGCACGGTGTTGTTCATCACCTGGTCGGCCAGCGGAGTGGCGCCGATCTTCATGGCCACCATTCCATCAGAAACCGTACCGGTTCATCGCATTGCCGCCTGCGTCGGGCTGGTGATGGGCATGGGTGAAGTGGTCGGCGGCGTGCTCAGCCCGGTGCTGGGCGGCTGGCTGGCGGACATTCATGGTCTTGGCGCACCGTTGCTGCTACAAGCAGGGTGCGCAATCGTTGTTGGAGTGCTGGGGTTGGGGCTGATTGAAACTGCCCCCCTGCGCGCAGTCGGGCGCAGCAACCTGACGGCGGTAAGCGAGTAGCGGTCCAGAGGCTCCGAACCGGGATCCTGGGGACGCCATGCAGCCCCGGGGTTCAGGTATAGCCCTGTTCTGTGAGCCAACGTCGCACCATTTTCTGATGCTCAACCTGCTGTCCCTCAAGCACAGCACTGAGCGCCAGGCCAGCCTGAAGCCCGCGAACTATCGGTGCCAGTTCTACACCTTGCAAATGCCAAACCCCCAGCGGCTGGTCCGCCGTCACCACGACCTCGGCTTCATCCACCAGCCCGTCACGCAGCACCGGCCGCCGCTCAACCCGCACCGCTTGCCAATCAGCCGCCTGATGCAGGGGTTGCGCATCCGGCCAACCCTGGCGCCGGGCCCAGAACGGTTGCCCCACCCGGCTTTGTTCCTGGGCATAGAAATCCCGGCCAATGCGGGCAAAACGCAAGAACAGCTGCTCGACCCGCTGCTGGTGAAACTGCCGCGCCAGCTCGGCCCGCTCAGGCCTGCGCAGCAACGTGTTGATCACCACCGGCGCCTGCAATGCCGAAGAGAGCGACTGAAAAATCCCGTTGCCCGACAGCGGGTCAACAGCCATGGCGGCATCCCCCACCCGGATCCAGTCCTGCCCGACACATTCACCCGCCAGAATGGCGCTACTGCTGCGTGCATGCACCTGTGCCGGTATCAATGCCTGATCGTTGAACAGTTCAGCGACCAACGCGCTGCGGCCCCGCAACGCCACGCAGTACGCTGCCAGCCCAGCCTTTCCCGGCAGCCCGGCAGCGTCCTGGGTGACTTGCCAGTAACAGCGGCCATCTTCCAGCCGTGCCATCCACGCCCAGCCATCCTCCAGGCTCTCCACCGCCGACGCAGGCGCACCGGGGCTACCCTGCCAGACATTGAGCAAGCTGACCGTTTCCGGCCCACGCAGGCGGTCTGCGGCCAGGGGTGCCTGACGGCCTCGAGCCTCGACCAGGAAATCAGCAGTCAGCACCTGCCCATCGTCCAGGCGCACATGATGACCGACCCCCTGCACGACCTCACGCACCCGCCCCTCGACCACACTCACGCCTGCGCGCTGAAGGTCTTCGCGCAGCGCCTGGTCAAAGCGCTGCCGGTCGAGCAAAAACTCCTGGTTCATGTGCAGGTGCTGGCCGTTCCAGAGCACCTGGCGGGTGGCCGGCATGGCCGCCTGGCTCAAGGCCCCACCCAGGCCTGCATGACGCAAGCCCTCCAGCACCCGCTGCGAAACACCTTCAACTGCCGCGAAACGGCGCCACTCCGACACCACCGTCACGGTGTAACCCAGCCGCCGCAAGCCAATGGCCGTGGCGGCACCCGCAGGGCCGGCGCCCAGCACCACAATGCGCAGCTCAGCCATGGCGGGCTCCTCGTCGCTCGGGCCCCTTGAAGGCCGCATGTTCACGCAACCAGTCATGCACCTGCTGGCGGTCCATCCCCTGGGCATCACGCAGCAAGGCGGCAATCTTCCCGCTCAACGCCGCGCAACCCAGGCTCGCACCCGCCCGCTCACTCGCACCCACGTACGCGCCAAAATCCGCCTGTCGAGTACCCAGCCACGACCACTGGCCCGGTGCACAGCGGGCGTCGCCAGTGACCCGAATGACACCCGGGTAGCTGGCCGGGAACACCGGCCCACCCTGCGCCGGGCTGGATGCACACAACAGCACACCTGCGGCCAAAGCCTCGGCACAGGCCTGGTGCAGCACGGGCCGGTCCTGCTGCAAGCCCAGGCTCAGGTTGACCAGCGTGGCCCCCGACTCCACCAGCCACAGCAATGCGGCAGCCACCTGCAACGCACTGGTGCTGGCCTGGGCACTGAACACCTGAGCCACTAGCACCGACACAGGACCAGCCTGGTGTTGCAAGCTGGCGAGCACTGCACTGCCGTGCCCAAGTTGGTCTGGGAGCATTTCACCTTCGCGCAACTGGCCGTCTTCCAGCCAGAAACGGCGGGCGTCCCGCAAGCCGTTGGCCTGCTCCGGCGAGCAGCCGCTGTCGATGATGCCAACGCGCACGTCAGTGCCCATGCTTGACCACCTCCTGCGCCAGTACCTGCAACTGACCGTCATGCAGTTGCAGATGCAGGTCGGCATCGGCCAGGGTCGAAGCCCGGTGGCTGATCAAGATGCGCGTGCGGCCGGCGAACAGTTGGTCGATGGCCGCGATTACTTCACGTTCGGTGGCCTCATCCACCGCCGAAGTGGCCTCGTCCAGCACCAGAATCGCCGGGGCCTGCAACACTGCACGAGCAATGGCAATACGCTGCTTCTGCCCCCCGGACAACTGCTGGCCACGCTCGCCCAGCAGGCCGTCCAGGCCCAGCGGCAGGCTGTCGACCAGGCTGTCCAGCCGCGCCAGGCGCACCACCCGCTCCAGTTCATCACGGCTGGCCTCGGGCACGCCATAAGCCAGGTTCTGCGCCAGGGTGCCACGGAACAGCACGACGTCCTGGCTGACCACGGCGATTCGCCTGCGCAGCGCAGCCAGGTCCAGGTCGCGCAGGTCGACGCCGTCCAGCAGGATGCGCCCGGCGTCCGGGTCGTAGAAGCGCTGCAGCAGGTCGATCAGGGTTGACTTGCCCACGCCGGAGGCACCGCTGATGGCGACTTTCAGGCCACCCGGGATGCTCACCTGCACGTTGTTCAGTACCGCACCCTGGCGCCCCTCATGGGCAAAGCTCAGCGCCTCCAGGCGCAACTCGCCTGGGCCATCGGGGATGGGCTGCGGATTGACTGCCTGATGCACGGTCACCGCTTCGCGCTTGAGCTCCATGACCCGCCCCAGGCTCACGGCCATGCGCTGCACCGCCACATACAGGCCCAGCAGGCTCTGCACCGGCCCCACGGCCATGCCCATGTAGGTAGAAAAGGCGATCAACGCGCCCAACTGCCAGGTACCCTGGATCACCCACCAGCCACCGACCAGAAACGCACAGGCGCGGCACCACGAGGTGAGCGTGCCGGGGATGGCCTGGGTGAAGAATTCGGTCACCTGCACCTTCAGCAGCTGGCGCATGTAACCTTGCCCAAGCTGGTCCAGGCGCCCTGCTTCCCGGCCTTGCTGGCCGGCCGCCTGGATGAACTTCATCGCCGGCAGGGTCTCGACCAGAAAAGACGACACATCCGCCGAGCGCTCACGCAGGTTGCGCACTTCGCGTTCCACCTTGCGCCGCATCCAGCGCAGCCATAGCACCTCGATCGGCACCAGCAGCGCCAACAACAGGGACAACTGCCACGACAGCATCAGCATCAACGCCACCGCGCCCACCAGGCCGATCACCGCCGACACCGCCGAGAACAGCGAGTCCACGGCAAAGCGCTGGATCTCTGCCACATCGCCATCCAGCCGCGAAAGAATGTCGCCGATACGCCGCCGCCCGTAAAAGGTCGGCGACAACTGTTGCAGATGGCGGTAAAGGTCGTCGCGCAAGGCGAACAGGATGCGCCCCGACAGGCGCGTGTGCAGGTAGCGGTTGACCCCAGCCAGCACCGTGCCCAGCAGGCCCGCGCCGATCATGATTGCCGCCATGTGCCAGAGGGTCTGGTAGTCCTTGGCCAACAGCCCTTCGTCGATCAGGGTTTTGACCAGCCAGGGTTGCGCCAGCGCCAGCAGCGATGCACCCAGCGACAAGCCGAGCAACAGGCCGATGGCACGCCGGTGTGGGCGCACGAAACCATACAGCCAGGCCAACGCCTGGCGCATGAGTACAGGGTCGCTGGAATCCACCAGCCTTGCGAACAGGCCGCCCACGTCAGCCGCGCAACTGCTTGAGCTTGCGGTACAGCGTCGCCCGGCTGATACCCAGTGCCTCGGCGGCGGCTGAGACGTTGCCCTGGTGGCGCGCCAGAGCACCGCGGATCTGTTCCAGTTCACTGTCCTTGAGGCTGCCGGAGGGCGCTGCGCTGCTGGCGAGTTCGTCCAGCAGGCAGTCGGTAAGGTGATCGAGTGTCAGCACCTGCTCGCCATCCTCGCGCATGGCCAGGGCGGTGCGCACCACCATTTCCAGCTGGCGGATGTTGCCTGGCCAGTCGAAGCCTTCGAGCAACGCGGTCAACGCCGGGTCGAGGGTTACGCCACGCGCATCAGCCTTGTCCAGCAGGCCCTGGATGATCGCCGCCAGGTCATCACGTTCGCGCAGGGCAGGCAGGCGCAGCGACACACCGTTGACCCGGTAGAACAGGTCTTCACGGAAGTGTTGTTCCTGCACCAGGCGCTTGAGGTCGCGGTGGGTGGCGCAGATCAGCGCCACGTCGATGTCCTGCTCGTCGCCCGCCCCCAAGGGTGCTACGCGGCGCTCCTGCAGCACCCGCAGCAGGCGTGCTTGCAGGGCCAGCGGCATGTCGCCGATTTCGTCGAGGAACAGCGTGCCGCCATGGGCCTGCATCAGCCGCCCGACCATGCCACCCCGGCGCGAACCGGTGAAGGCGCCCTCGCGATAGCCGAACAGCTCGGACTCGATCAGCCCTTCGGGAATGGCCGCGCAGTTGACTGCCACAAACGGTTTGTCGGCACGCGGGCTGGCCTGGTGCAAGGCCCGAGCGACCACTTCCTTGCCGGTACCGGTTTCGCCCAGCAGCAGCACTGGCAAACCATTGCCCAGCCCCTGGCGAGCCATGCGCAGGTTGCGCGCCAGGCGTTGATCACCACCGGCCAGAGCATCGAGTGCAGGCGACTGTTTGTTCAAGGCCGGCTTGCTGGATGGTGTGCTGGGGGTTACCCGGCCATGGCGCGGCAGCTGTAGGGCACGGAAATAGAACTCGCCCTTGGCGGTCTGCACGCTGCTCACCCCGCCCTGCCACAGGCGAGCGATAAAGGCCGGGGAACGTTCGCCCAGCAGGTCGGTGCTACGCCGCCCAATCAGTTCGTGACGCGGCACCTGCAACAGCTGGCAGGCACTGTCGTTGGCAGCCAGCACTTCGCCGTCCAGGCTCAGGGCCAACAGGCCGTGCCAGGCACTGTTGAGGTACTGCGGGCGGCTGTGGAAGGCCAGCACCAACTGGTCCGGGTGGCACAGGCCAAACAGGCGGCTTTCAATGTTGCCGGCTGCCAGCATCAGGGTCGACAGGCTGTCCTGCGGTTGCGCCATCACCCCTTCGCGGGTGATGTCGAGCACGCCGATCACCTCGCCGCGCGGGTCGCGCAGCGGCACGGAAGTACAGGAGAACGGGCTCAGGCGGTCAAGGTAATGTTCGCCGCAGTTGATCAGCGTCGGCCGGCCTTCGACCACGGCCGTGCCGATGGCATTGGTGCCACGCAGCGATTCGCTCCAGCAACTGCCCGGGTGCAGATCACGCAGGCCTTCGCGTTGCAGCACGTGCTTCTGGCCTTCGATGGCCAGCACGTTGGCCTGGGCATCGCCGAGGATGACGATGCCAGCCTTGCCCTGGCGCGCGACCAGGTAGTCGAGTTCGGGGGTAACGGCATCGATCAGCAGGCGGTTGCGCTCCAGCAGCAGGCGCAGGTCATGGCCCTGTTCCAGGCCCAGGCCGACCTGCTCGCCCTGCAGGCAGTCCAGGCCGTGGCCCAGGCTGCGGCGCCAGGAGGCGTCGATCTCGTCGCGCAGCATGCCCAGCGGTAGTTCGCCTTCGCTGGCCAGCTTCAGGCGGGCCTCGCGGGATTCGTGCAGCGGGTCGTGGGCGTTTGTTATAAGTTGTCGCGCCATTTTCTACTCCGGCTGTGCCCCGCGATGTGACGGGGTACGGGCTTGGGAATTTTCCGCAGTGTGCGGGAGAAATGGCTGGGCGTCATCTGGTTGGTGAATGCGTCGTGGCTGGGGCATGGCGCGCGGTTTGAGTGGAGGCCCCCGGGTATCGGCGTCAATCAAATGATTGTGTTGCCTGCACCGGCCGCTTCGCGGGTAACCCCGCTCCTACAGAGCTTGCGCCAAACTTGATACCCGTGCAATCCCGATCAAACCAGGCGCTCCCACCGTTGGAAGAGATCGTCATTCCATCAACCAAACTTAGCCTACGACGAAAACACTGAGCTCGTATTCGGTCGCTTAGCTAAAACGGTATCATAAAATTCTGGATGAGTGGAGCGTACCACTTCACTAATGAGTCGCCTGAGGGTAGTCTGCGCGCTGTTATCATCAACATATTTCAGCCGACTCAGCGCAACGCGCCCGCCCCACTCACTCAAGCCACCTCCACCATTTAAGACCTTGTACTCAATCGCACTTATCAGCAGGTCATCAGAAATTTGAGTTTCACTTTTCACACCTTGTCTCCGCGCCTGTGCAACCATGTTTTTCGCAAACTCACCCGCGCGCGGCATTTCGCGTTTTTTGCTTATCCAAAACATCTCGGGCACCGTCCCCCCTGACGTCTCCCTACCAGCCATTTTCAAGTAAAGTGGATGGCTGCCATTAACCGGTATCGTGTCAACAAGCGCCGACATAGCGGACAGCGTCGTGGGCGTGGGCTTTGGCGCACGTTGAATAGCATGCGACCGCCAGCTTACACCGTAAGGTTGCCGAGATGTCCAAGGGGAAGGTATGACTGGCACTTTCATTCGCCCGTCAGTGTCGAGATAATTAATCGGATCTCCCTCACAATATGCGTACGCATTGATCCCACCCGCGCCAAATGGACTTATCACGTCAGGTGAAAAAAAACGCATCAACATCGAACTGTAGGCACGCACCCCACTACCAAGTAGATCGCATTCAGATGCCACATCTCGATGCTCACCATTATAACCAAGGAGTGATTCTCTGGAGGCAGCCTGATCAAAACCATAAGGGCTATAGCATCGCGTGCTTCGGGCCCGAAGTATGGAATTTTGTCGATCTGCAGCCAGAAGCAAATGCGTTTCTTCGCAGATCTCTCCCAATACCAGATTAACACCAGCAAACACACTGCAAGCCTTATCCGCACTCACCTTGGCAGCTAATCGCTGCCCCTTGTAAAAAAAATTAAACATTGCCTATCCCATTCCCAACCAACCTTTACTGAACAATGGGCCTACTCCAACACAGGCGCAACTATCAAAAATATCAGGTCGAAGATAAATCGCCTGCACGGCATCTTCGCTAACAAACCCACGCCAAGTCCGAGGCAGCGTCAGTTCATAGGAACTGGCTTGCCCGCGAAGACACCTTAGAACCTGATCACTTGCTGCTGATTCTGGCTCAAGAAGGGGATCTCGTTCATCGAAAACTCGGCGAGTATTTGCTTCTTCGCGAACTCAATAGACGATGGCCGAAGCCTGGCACTTCAGGCCGCTGCACTACCGCCAATTCATCGGATGTCAACTGTCAAATTTATCAGTCGCTGAAAATGAATTTCTCGAACATACTCCAAAAAAACCATGGTAAATCTCGATGAGCAGTCAACGTCACCTCCTGCACTTCTACATGCATACGCACTTACACTCGGTGCTGACAAGCGCTGCCAGCGCTACGTTCTTCCGTGACAGCTCCGTAGTACTGGCCGAATTATTGTGTGAAGCCAATCAGACAGCGACCACGCTTGTAGGCTCTGACATGGCCAGATCACCCATAACCCGCAGTACGGAAAACACCTCCTTACCGCAGGTTTACACCTCATACGGCTACGAGCAACCGCCAGAACCCACGCTCAAATTAACGGGTTTTACCGGCCAACCCCGATCAGTGTCTGCACATTTATACCTGATGGGCAGTGGACGCCGTGCCTATAATACTGCCCTCATGCGCTTCTGCTCCCCTGACGATCTAAGTCCATTTTCGAAAGGCGGAGTCAATGCTTACGCTTACTGCAACAACGACCCCACAAATTACTCAGATCAATCGGGGCGTGTCCCGGTAGCGAACCAAATCGCCACCAAAAGTTCCACACTCGTAAATAAGATACAGCCGGCAAGCAAAACCATAACAAAAACAATTTCCAGGCACGACCTGGAGTTTGATTTTGTCGAAGAACTTATGTCTAGAAAGCCCTCTCACAATACCAGCAAAGTAGACCGAGCAGGCACTGGGGTCGACACAGTTAAAAATTTAACAACCGACCAAATCGAATCCACATTCAGACCAGAAATTCCGCAAAAAAATGCACACTCCGACATAAACACCTCAGTACTAACTCCTATTACACCCACTGAGGTAGACTTCCTCGTATCCTATCAAAAAACTGTACCAGAACAGATTTCAATCACAGGACTTGACGCTTGGGTGGCTGCTCGAATACTCAATCTAAGACCTAAAGCCTCTCAGAGGCATGCCGGCCTATCCTACGATGACGCAAACAAAGTAACCCTGAGCCTAAACGCCCAATTAGGCTTGCTTCGAAGAACAACCTAGCCCTTCACTGACCCTATTCTAGCCCAGCCGAATGAAACGTCATATATCGCCCCGACCACCGCATCCAGGACCTGCTACTGAGCCAGCAGCAGATCCTCCTGGCGAACGACCAACTCTATAATTTACCTTAAACTTCAGTGACCAAGTGACTTACGCAGCCTAAGGCTAATATCATGCCCGCTTAAAGGCCCTTATCATTCATCAAGGCTGCAGATTCTGGCTCAAGAACTTGTCCACCGTGGCCTTGCCCTCAGCTGGATCCCCCGCCACCTGCCACAACCGCCGCTCGATCCCCTGCGCCAGCAAGTGCCCCACCGCCGATTCAATCGCCGACAGCACGCACAACTGCGCCGGTTCATTGGTGGTCTACCCGACCTCGGCCTCCAGCAGCTTCTTGAACTCGATGAACTTAATCACCCCTGCACTGCGGCCGACCGAGTAGAGGGTCTTGCTGGTCATCACAATGGCCAGACACCTCAAGATCTTGCGATGGCGCACTCTTTCAAGGTGATCGGTGAGGCCTGGACGAAAACGCCGGAGCGATTCCCTATCAATCCGCCCCCTCTCATTCGGGGACCGTCCCCCTCGCGGGCCATACTTACCAGATCCTCTTTGAGCGCCGGAGGCGATATTAGGTAAAACTGTGAGAGCCACTGGCATGGATTAACCCGCCGTCACACACCCCAACAGTATATGTCAACTGTTAAAAATAACGATTGCGCCCCCTATTCACTAATCTATATATACCTACAATATTAAACAAACCAGGAGCAATGATCGATGCTACGCTATACCCCCTATGGTTGGCACATGGCGGCTGACCACTCAACCCTCGCATTCAACGATCAACCGTTCGATAAAGCATCCGATGGGTATTTACTCGGGAATGGTCGGCGCGGATACAAGCCGCGTTTGATGCGCTTTTGTTCGCCGGACAACTTAAGTCCATTTCAATCAGGCGGCATCAACAGCTACGCCTACTGCCAAGGAGATCCGATCAACTTTGTTGACCCAAGCGGCCATACGGGCGTTAAGCCACCACACCAAATTCTGGCCGCGCGAGAATTACCGCCTCCGCCACAACTAAACATTCCAATAGCATTGAAACAGCGGTCACCCCAATTAATGTTTGATGATTACCTAAAACTATTAAACAACAAAAAACCAAGCTTCTATACCATGGAGAGTCTCGAGAGACTCAAGGGACCACACACAGATGTCATGATCCGACATTCGGCACGTGATGCTTACGCTTCGCGTAGCAGCAAAAATTTTAGCCACCTGGTAATAAAGGAGCACCGAGACCGCTTAATATTAGCAGGCATCGACGAAGTTACACTACAGCAACAATCCCAAGCCAGAAAGGCGATAAACCTTGGCATACCCCCGATAAAACCTGAAATCCTACCACTGTACCGTGGATTACTTGAGATCCGTAACTTATATGAGCCCCCTACAGTGGGTTACCCTACTCTACTCAGCAGGCCAAGTGCGCTTCACGGGCGCAACTATCAGGAGCAGGTAAAAATACTAAGAAACAGAACGATAGCCTAGCCGGTAGCTTATGCTGTTGCCTGCATCGAAAAAGCTAACGTCTCGAGATGCTTTAGGGAAACTCCAATCAAGTTGCCCGAGACCTGAAATTCGCAATGTTTTGAAGCAAGTTCAGCACAGGTCAGGCGGCCTGTGCTGAATTGATCAGAGCCTCCCGAACAGTCAATCAAGGCTGCTGATTCTGGCTCAAGAACTTGTCCACCGTGGCCTTGCCATCAGCTGGATCCCCCGCCACCTGCCACAACCGCCGCTCGATCCCCTGCGCCAGCAAATGCCCGACTGCCGCTTCAATCGCCGACAGCACGCACAACTGCGCCGGTTCATTGGTGGTATACCCCACCTCGGCTTCCAGCAGCTTCTTGAACTCGATGAACTTGAACACGCCGGCACTGCGCCCTACCGAGTAGATGGTCTTGCTGGTCATCACGTTGGCCAGCACCTGCCCGGTGCGCACGTCCACAGCGCGCAGGTTGACGGTGACCTGGTCCACCCGGTACTCGCGGGAGATGTCGATGCCTAGGTAGCGGGCGCCTTCGCCGCCGCTGCGCACGTTGGTGTCGTAGGCAATGATGCCGCCCTCCAACATCAGGTTGGCGGCCTGCAACGGTGGCAGCTCGCCCATGATGTTTTCCGCCACATCAGGCTTTTTCTGCGATGCGCGGATGATCTTGCGCTCGGTCAGCAGGTTCTGCAGCCCTTCACGCTCCAGCACCACGAACCAGCCGCTGGCACTCAAGGCGTCCATCAACATGCTGGCCGCGCCTTGGGTGACGCTGGTGGAAAACGAGCTGGCCGGGGTCGGCTTGTACTGCCCGGTCTGGTCGCGGAAGCCGTACACCACGGCCATCAGCCGGCCTTTGGGCCGTGGCATGTTGATCAGGTCGTAGTAGGTCGAGGCCCGAGGGGTCAGGGTCGGGGTTTCCGAGTCCTGTTCGGCCGACATGGGTTCGCGCAGGCTGCAACCACTTTGCAGGCCCAGGGCGGTGAGGATCAGCAGCGCGCTCAGCAGACGTTTCATGGTGTTCTCTCCCCAACATAAAAGCCCTTCCCTCTCAGGGGTTCAGGCCGCTGACCTCAATGATCGAAATTTCTCCTGTGGCACGATCAGTGACCTTGATGCTCAAGGCCCCGGAATCGTCGATGACGTCGATGAGAAACGCATCGGTCGCCATGCTGCCGGTGTTGCCGTTACTGATGTTGTCCAGCAACTGCGACAACATCCGCGACTCCAGCTGGTTGCTGAAGCGCTCAAGGGCCGTGGTGCCGGTAAAGGCCGAGGCGCGGTCCTTGAGGTCCGGGTCGTCGTAGTCGTTCTGCGCCTGGGCGTTGTTCAGCAGCCAGGTGCCGTTCAACGGGTTGCCGCCAAAGGCCGGGTTGACCGGGGTGTACACCAGCTCGGTGGCCTGGGCAGCACAGGCGCTGGCCAGCAGGCAGGCGGCAATGCAACGGGGTATGCGGTGGTTCATAGCTCGTCCCTCTCCAAGTCGGTGGTGTCCTGTAGCAGGCGTTGCAGCTTGCGTTGAATGATCTGCTGCTTGACCAGGTCGGCAGCGGCGACGGCCTCGTCTTTGAGCTCGGTGGTATTGGGTGGCAGGAAGCGGCGGTACACCACTTCACGCTCGAACTCCACCGTCACCAGGCTGCCCCAGCGGGCATCGGGGCGTTCGCGTACCACCAGGTTGAAGTCCAGACGGCTGGTGGCACGCAGGCGGTCGGCGAAGTAGTAGTAAAAGTCGTGGCCAATGTGCGAGATGGTGTTGTCGACGATAAAACCCTGCATCTCGTCTTCAGCACCCGCCTTGGCGCAGGTGGCCCCCCCAGCCATCAGCAGCAGGCTCAGGCACAGCGCAGTCAGGCACTTCATGGCGTGTCTCCCGGGCCCGCATTCGTCTGCACACCGCGTGCACTTTCGGTAAAGGCCTGCTCGGCGACGAACTGCCAGTCGCTGTAGTGCTCCATCCCCTCGAACCCGCTCCATTCGGCGCTGAAGCCACTGCGCTTGAAAGGGGTGGCGTCCGAACGGCTGTAGACGCCAGTGATACGACCGTCGATCGAGCGCAGCAGGCCCCATTCGTCGCTGTTGCTAATCGGGTCAGGGTAAAGCCTGCGAATGTGCCGTTTGGCCTGCGGGAAACGGTTGTCCTGCAGCAGGTCGGCCAGGTCTTGCGGGTACTGGGCCAGCCCGGGGGATGCGCGGTAGTAGCTGCGCAAGGCCTGGGCATACTGGCTGCCGACCCACAGCAACTGGCGTTCGCGGTCGCGCTGGGCGGCGCTCGCCCAGATCGTGCCGGTGGCCGCCAGGGCCACGCTGCTGACCGCAATCAGCAGCAGCACACCCAGGTAGGTGAAGCCACCGTTGGCCTTACCATTCAGCGAAGAGGCTGCCATCACGCGCCCTCCCTGTGGCACCGCTCTTGATATCGGCCACGCCGCCCGCCACGCCCTCGGGGGGCGGTACCAGCTGCCAGGCATCACTGCGCTCGGTGATCGGGTCGACCGGTGTGTTGCGCAGGTAACGTTGCTCCACCAGTTGTTCCAGCGAATCGGGGTAGTGGCCGGTATCACCGTAGTAGTGGTCCAGCGCCTCGCGCAGCACTGCCAGGCTCTGACGCAGGGTGGCCTCGCGCGAGCTTTCCAGGCTGTTGAAGTAGCGCGGCATGGCGATGGTCATCAGCGTGGCGATGATCGCCATCACCACCAGCAGTTCGATCAGGGTGAAGCCTTTGCTGCGTTTCATGGCTGTCACCATTGCCCGTAAGGGATATTGTTCAGGCCTTTGCCGCGGGCCCTGGAATACACGTCGAACACGTCTTCGCCGTCGCGCGGGTTGTCGGGGCTGCTGTCGTAGGCGCGCAAGCCCCAGCCGCCTTCGTCTTCATCCTTTGCCGCCACCAGCGGGTCGTGCGGGATGCGCCGCAGGAAGTAGAACTTGGCGCCCTTGGCACTGCGCACATCGCGCACGCCCTCTACCAGCACCTGCAGGTTCGGCGGGTAGCCACTGCTGTCCACGCGCTTCTCGATGTAGCCGGCGTCGAAGGCCCGCTTGTAGGCATCGATGGCGTCGCGAATCTGGTACAGCGCCTCGCGCAGTTGCTGCTCCTTGCCGCGGCGTACCACCGTTTCGGTCAGCGGCGCGGCCATGCTGGCGAGCAAGCCGAGCAGTGCCAGGGTCAGCACCACCTCGATCAGGCTGAAGCCGTGCATGCGACGCCGCGCGTTCATGGCCGTGGGCTCCCGTTGACCGGGGCGACCGCCATGTGGCTGTCCACGACCGGTTCATCGGTGGTCGGCGCATTACCGGGTACGTCCATCGGCGGCAGTGGCGCCATCTGGCGCACCTGCATGGCCGACTCGGTGCCCGTGGAAAACTCCATGTCCGACGGGCTCTGGTACGGCAGGTTACGCACGATGCGCGGGGTGATCGCCAGCACCAGCTCACTCTTGCTCATGTCGTCCTTGTTGCTGCCGAACAGCCGGCCCAGGCCTGGGATATCGCCAAGGCCGGGAATCTTGTTGCCACTGGCGTTGTGGTCGTTGCGGACCAGGCCGGCCAGCACCTGGGTTTCGCCGTCATGCAGGCGCAGGCTGGTCTGCGCGTTGCGGGTGTCGACCTGGACGGGGATGGTGCCCTGGCGGGTGGCCTCCAGCGGGGTGGCGTTGCTGACCTCGAGCGCCACCTTGATCGCCACTTCGTTGTTCAGGTGCACGGTGGGCTGCACTTCAAGCTTCAGGCCGACGTCCAGGTAGGTGACGCTCTCGGTAATGACCGGCCCTTGGGTCGACGGCACCGAGGTGGCGCTGATGATCGGTACCCGCTGGCCGATGTGGATGCGCGCCTGTTCGCGGTTGCTGACGCGGATCACCGGGCTGGCCAGGGTGTTGATGTCTTTGTCCTGGGCGTTGATCTTGGCCTGCGGCGCCGGCGCAATGCTGATGCGGCTGGAATTGATGCCCTTGAGCTGGTCGAGCACGCTGACCGGGTTGCCATCGTCGCTCAGCACGCCGAAGGTGTTCGGCCATTGCAGGCCAAGGTCGAGGATGCGCGAGGTGGCCACCTCCATCACCTCCACTTCCAGCACCACCTCGGGGTTGGACTGGTCCTGCGACTGCAGCAGCTTCTCGGCCATGCGCACCGCGTCCGACGTATCGCGCATGGTCAGGGTGTTGAGGCGCTCGTCAACGAACACGTCGCGGGTCTTGAGCATGGTCTTGACCATGTTCAACGCGGTATTGGCGTCGATGCTGGTCAGGTAGAACGTACGCATGACCAGTTCCTGGTAGTCCTTGGTCTTCTGCGGCGAATCGGGGTAGACCATGACGGTGTTGTCGTTGACGATCTTCTGGCGCAGCTGGTTTTGTTCCAGCAGCAGCGCTATCGCGTCCTCGATACGCACCTCGCGCACGAAGATGGTGGCTTTCATGTCCGGGCGCAGGTCCTTGTCGAAGATGAAGTTGATGCCGGCCACCTGCGACAGCACTTCGAAGATGGTCTTCAGGTTGGCATCGCGAAACTCCAGGGTGACCGGCCGCTCGAGCTTGCTGCGTAATTGCGGGTACGGCTGCGCGGTGCGTGCCTGCACGTTTTCGATGTCGCTGCGCAGGGTTATGCCCTTCTGGTTCTGCGGGTCCAGACGCAAGACTTCGCGCATGTAACGTTCGGCACCGAACAGGTCGCCCTGGCGCAGCGCCGCCTGGCCAAGCGCTACGCGTTCGTCCAGGGTGCGGATCAGCTCCAGCTGGCGAATGCCATCCTGGGCGCGGCGGTTGTTCGGTTCCAGGGTGAGCACCCGGCCATAGCCCATGCGGGCATTGGCGAAGTCGTGGCGGACGCGGTCGCTGTCGGCCTGGCTAATCAGGGCCTCGACTGCCGCCTGGCGGCTGTGGGCCAGGGCGATATTCAGCTCTGTGTCACGCGGGTCGTCGCGCAGGGCCTCTTCCAGGCGGGCGATGCCGGCCTCGTACTGGCCCTCTTTCATCAACTGGTCGCTGTCCTGGCGAACCGCACTGGAGCCGCAACCGGCAATGGCCACGCACAGCGCCACGAGCAGAAACGGAGCAGGCTTGCACAGCTTTGACGACTTCATGGTGCGCTCCCGACAGACAAGGTCTGCGACTGGTGCAAAGGCAGGTAGACCAGGTTCAGCTCGCTGGCCGATACCCGATCGAGGCGATAGGTGTCTTCGATCACGTCGCCTTGGCGCACGACGTAGAGTTTTTCGCCGCTCTGCAGGAAGACCTGCAGGTCGTCGCGGTCCCCCATGCGGCCGATGAACTGGAAAGGCAGCTCCGGGGCCGTCGGGGCCGCGGCGACGACAGGTGCGGTCATAACCGGTTGTTCGGTGACCGTGGCCAGGGTTTTGGGTGGCGTCCATTGCTGGGTTGGGAACAGGTCGCGGGCGGCCTGTTCCGGCCCTTTCGCGGGTAAGCCCGCGCCGACCATGGACGCAGCGCTTTCTGTTGCAGGCGCGGGTTTACCCGCGAAGGCCGCGACGCCATCGTCCTGGCCAAACCAATGGTCCGGTGCCCAGGCCAGCGCCGCGCTCACGCCAAGGAAGCCGGCCCAGATGACTGCACGTTGTGTGTTCATCATGACCTCGACAGGTAAAGGGTCATGCGCAGGCGGGCATTGAGCTCGCTGTCGCCGATGCGTTTGCGTTGCAGCTCAAGGTCTTCCAGCACCAGCGTTGGCAGTTGCTTGAGCAGGCCCTTGATAAAGCCGCGAATCTGCGGGTAGCTGCCGCGCACTGGCAGCACGATCTGGTAGCGGGCCAGCTGGGTCTTGGGGTCGATGCCCAGCGCGTATTCACCGCGGGCCAAGCTGATGCGCTCGGCGCTGGCCAGGCGGTACAGACGCTCGATCAGCTCGCTGGCCTGGGGCTGACCGGGCAGTTGCTGGCGCAGGCTGTCGAGGGCCTGCTGCTCGGGCTGGACCGCAATCTTCAGCTCACCCCGCTTGACACGCCCTACCTGTTCGCTGGCCTGCGCTTCGCTGGCGCGCAGTTCGCGTACGCTTTGCCATTGCGGCAGCACACCGGCACACCCCACGCCAATGGCGAGCAGGCCCACGGCTACGGCAGCCAGGCCTACCGGGCCGACAACGCGCAGGCGCTCCTGGAGGATCAGGCGGCTGAACGATTCAAGGGCGCGCATGGCCGATCTCCCAGGTGGCGGTGAGGGTGAAGCGCACCGGGTGCTCGGGCCGCGCAGCGAGCACTTCGTGGTTGAGCAGCGACACGTCGCTGAGCTCGTCGCTGGCTTCCAGCCGCTGGTGGTACTGCAGCATCGCTTCGAGGTTGCGCGCCTCGGCGGCAATGCGCACCTGGCCCTTGCGCGCATCCGGCGTCAGGCCGAGCAGCGCGACGTCGTCCTGCGGCATGGCTTCAAGCATGGCGAACAGTTGCTGCCAAGGACGTTGCAGTTGCTGCGACACACTGCGCATTTGTGCCAGGCGCTCAGCCTGCTCCCGGCTGGCAGCGCTGTTCTTGGGTTCTGCGATGGCCGGGCGGCGGCCCAGTTGCAGTTCCAGGCTATGGACGCTGGCTTCCAGTGCCACTTGCTCGGTCTGCAAGCGTTGCTGCAGCAGCACCAGGCCGGCGACCACGGCGCTGGCAAGGACGAGCAGCGACCAAACCAGCGGTCCGCTGCGCCGTGGCTGGAATTCCAGGTCGAGGCGGCGCATGTCAGGCCACCGCCCGCCACATGGCGCACAGCGGGTCGGCTTCGCTGGCCGGCTGGCACAATTGCACGGCCGCCAGTTGCGGCACGTCGCAGCGGCCCGGGGCATGCAGGTACACCCGCGGCAGGTGCTCGCCGTACAGCTCACAGGTACGCTCGATCAGTGCTTGCAGGGCCTGGTCGCTGTCAGCGCAGCCTTGCGCCAGCACTTGTTGCCAGGCACCGCCGGCGGCCAGCAGCAATACACTGCGGCGCGGCTCGGCCAGCACGAACAGGAAGTCCCCCTGCTCCAGCTGTGACCAGCAACGGTTGTAGGCAGCCATCAGGTATGGCTGCACCGAGCGCAGGCTCAGGCGGCTTTCCCGGCCCAGTGCCTGCAGCCGCTGCAGCAAGGCTTCGGGCAGCGCCGTGGCGATGCGGGCGGCACCGGCAGGCTCCGGTGACAGCACGATGCGCCAGTCGTCCAACGGCTGCCCGTAGAGGTTTTCGAAGCAAGCGCGGGCATAGGCGTCCAGCTCGCGAGGGTGGCCGATGGCGTCACTCCAGGGCACCAGGCAGAAGCGGCTGTAGCGGGCCGACAGCAACACCCGCAACTGGGCGCCACGTACCGCATGCTCGGCCAGCAGTGCGGCCAGCCCGTCGACAGCAGCATCCCAGGTCGGTTGGGTGGCGTCGCTGCTGAACGCGCGGCTGCCCAGCCATTGGTGGTGATTGTTGTGCCAGCGACCCAGGCCGACACCCTCGGCGCCCAATACGGCGCAGTAACGGTCAGATGAATGTGACACGGTTGATCTCCTCAAGGGTGGTACGGCCATCGCGGACCAGGTCCAAGGCCGAGGCTCGCAGCAGGCGCAGGCCGCGCTGGCAGGCAAGCGTCTTGATCTGCGCCAGCGGGCGGCGCTCCACGATCATTTGCCGCAGGTCGTCATCCAGGTGCAGCAGTTCGGCAATGGCACTGCGGCCGCGGTAACCACTGCCACGGCAGTGGCCGCAACCCTTGACACGGACGAATGTCCAGCCGGCCACCCCCTCGCGGGTCAGGCCTGAGCCATACAGGGTGTCGTCATCGTGTTCGCAGGGCGTGGCGCAGTGCGGGCAGGCCAGGCGAATCAGGCGCTGGGCCAGCACCGCATTGAGCGCGGAAACGAAGCTGTAGGGGTCGACCTGCATCTGGCTGAAGCGGCCAATCACGTCGAACACGTTGTTGGCGTGGATGGTGGTGAACACCAGGTGGCCGGTGAGCGCCGATTGCACGGCAATCTGGGCCGTGTCGGGGTCACGGATTTCGCCGACCAGGATCTTGTCCGGGTCGTGACGCAGGATCGAGCGCAGGCCGCGGGCGAAGGTCAGGCCCTTCTTCTCGTTGACCGGGATCTGCAGCACGCCGGGCAGTTGATACTCGACCGGGTCCTCGATGGTGATGATCTTGTCCACGCCATGGTTGATCTCGCTGATCATGGCGTACAGGGTGGTGGTCTTGCCGCTGCCTGTAGGGCCGGTGACCAGGATCATGCCGTAGGGTTCTGCCGCCAACCGGCGCAGGGCGCGCAAGGTTTCGTCGGCAAAGCCCAAGGCTTGCAGCTGCACGCCGCTGACCCGGTCGGACAAGTCCTGCTTGTCGAGCACCCGCAGCACGGCATCTTCACCGAAGATGCTAGGCATGATCGACACCCGGAAGTCGATTTGCCGGTCGCCCACGGCCACCTTGAAGCGGCCGTCCTGGGGCACGCGTTTTTCGCCGATGTCCAGCTCGGCCATGACCTTGATGCGCGAGATCACCTGGTCGGCGAAGGCGCTGCCACTGGCCTTGCCGGCACCGTTGAGCACGCCGTCGATGCGGTACTTGATGGTCAGGCCCTGGCCGGTCATGCCCAGGTGGATGTCGCTGGCGTGCAGCTTGAGGGCGTCGTACAGGGTGGAGTTGACCAGCTTGACCACGCGGCTCTGGTCTTCGCTGATACTGGCCAGCGACAGGCGTTGCAGCGGGTCGCTTTCGCTGCTGGCGTCGGCGTCGTGGTCAAGGGCATCGACTGCGTGGAAGCTTTCTTCATGACGGGCCAGGAAGGTGGCCAGGTCGGCGGCGTGGGCCAGGTAAAGCGGCGCGCCTTGCAGTACGTCGTCGATCCAGGCCAGGCGGGCGTGGTCGAAGGGGTCGGCGAACACGCCCAGCAGTTGGCCGCCTTGCTCGATCAGCACACATTCGCGCTTGAGGCACTGGGCCAAGGCCAGCTTGTCGAAGCGTGGGGTGCTGGCCAGCAGGCTGTGGCTGTCGAGTACCGGGTAATGCAGGGTCAGGCCCAGGCGCTGGGTGAAGGTGTCGGGGGTGTCGCAGGCCAGGCGTTCCAGGCAGTCGAGCAGGCGCTCGTCGGTGGCTTGCAGACGGGCCTGGGCCAGCAGTTCGCGGGGGTAGGTCTGGCACGGGTTTACCGGTGCCGGCCCTTTCGCGGGTGAACCCGCTCCTACAGGTTCAGTGCAATCCTGTGGGAGCGGGTTCACCCGCGAAAGGGCCGGTGCAGGCTTTGCAGATTCCGGGGTTGCATCGAATGCTTCTGGCATGGCCTGCGACTCCGCTCAGGGGCGCGTCGCAGGCTGGCTCGGCCAGGGGTGCGGGCGCCGCTATTCCCCTGTGAGCAGTTGATCGTCGTCGGGCCCTGGTGGCTTGGCGCCGTTACGGCGGCGGTCGGCCAACACCCAGCTTCCATCGTACAACTGCAGGGGGAACGATTCGTTCCTGTTCTGGCGTCGTTCGACGAACCCTTCGGCCGGGTTGTCCGTGGCCCTGCGCCGGCGCTCGATGCCCAGCAGGTCGAAGATCGCACGCGCCAGCTCCATCAGTGGGAACGGCTTGAACAGGACGTGACTCACACCGAGTTCGGCGGCCCGCTCACGCACCTCGACGGTGGGGTGGGCGGTGATCAGCACGAAGTGGCATTGCCTGTTCTTGCGTACAGCCTCCAGAACCTGAAAACCTTCCATGTCGGGCAGGCGGTAATCCAGCACAACTACTTGCGGTGCCAGGCTTTCAGCCTGTTCGATACCACTGGCACCGTCGTGGGCAACATGAACTTCCAGGCCTTGCGCCTGCAGGTACGCTTGCAGGTTCTGCGCAAGAGTCTGTTCGTCATCGACTACCAATACTCTGTTCACCAAGGTCGACTCCCCAATACTGCCCGGTTCCCCGGTCTGCGAAGTACGCCCTTGTAGAGACTTGAGCAGGCTTCGTGCCAGGCGTGAATAGTCATGTTGCACCACTGTAAGCCACTGATTTTACTAGGGTGCCGGCCAGTAACCGACATACGCTGAGCAGGCGCACCCCACCTGTTCCCCACAAGCGGGGAAAATGATGGCACATTGCCAAACCTTAATTCCCCAGGATTGGGGCAAGCGCCCTCAGCGGTCTCAGTTGGCGATCTCCACTTTAGCGGACTCGCGCAAACGTTGGCGCACGGATTGGCGCGCCTGCGCCTCCCGCTGACCGATGAGCGTTGCCCTGGCCAAGGCGAGGCCGTGTTCGCGTATGACCGATGGATTATCACTTTGGTTCTGCGCTCCTTGCAGTCTCTCCTGGTTGGCATCATAAAATGCCTCCACTTCGCCCTGGCTCGGCGCGTCGACTGCGCTGAGCTGGGCGTACACTTGCTGGGCCGCCATCTCATGCCGGGTGTATTCAGTGTACTGTGCCCTATCGAAGCCTGCCTCTGCCAGCCGCCTTTCGAATAACGCCGGGCTGCCAAATGCCGCTTCCACCTCGCCAATCTGTGCCGACACGTGTTCATCGCTGATGGCTATGCCTTGGCGTTGCGCTTCCTGCCACAACAGCTCCTTGTCGATCAGCTCATCCAGCGCCTGGTCACGCAGGCGTTTATACAGGCCTGGATTGCGGATGCTGGTCACCGCCCGACCCTGGGCGTCCAGGTACTCGCTGAAGTAGCGTTCCAGGCGCATCAACCCGATCTCGACACCATTGACCCGCGCCGCTGGCACATCGGCCCAGCTCACCCTGGTCAGCACCAGCAACAGGCACAACCACACGATCCGCATGACAACCTCCGCTCAAGGGCTGACCGGCACTGGCCGGTAGGGGGTGACCGCAGTAAAGCGTGGCCCGGGCAGGGCCACCGCCACCACATGGGCACCTGCCATGCCCTGGCGGCGACCAGGGCCAAAGCCCAGTGCCGGGGTCAGGCCGGTGGGCACATCGTGCAAGCCTTCGAGCGCAGCGATCAGTTGCTCGCGGCTGGCATCCCGTCCAATCTGCTTCAGCGCTTCGCTCAGCAGGCGCAACGCGCACAGCGTATTGACCTGCAACGACACCTGGCGCGGGTCCAGGCCCTGGCGCTGCTGCAGCCCGGCGAGCGTTGCCTGGCCTTGCTCGGTCCAGTCCTCTGGCACGTAGGGGTAGGCCAGAAACAGCCGCTGCGACCACTGCGCCGGCAAGCGCGCCACAGCGCCGGCTACCTGACTGGAAGCGGCGAACAGGTAGGGCTCGCGGCCCGCCACCTGCAACGCCGCCGCCAACTCGGCAAAGGCCTGGGCGCGGCCAAGGAAGACGATGCCCTGCCCGTCCACCGCCTGGCCGTCGAACGCCTGGATAGCGGGTGGCGCCCAGCCCTGCTGTCGTAAACGCTCGCGCACCTGCTCGGCCAACGCGGCGTGTTCGTTACCGGCATACACCACGCGTAACTCATCCGGCGCCAAGCCCAGCGCCACACGGGCATGGCCTGCCAGGCTCAGCAATTGCTCGGGCAAGCCGGGCAGCGGGTCGAAGATCTGTGCGCTGCCGCCGCTGCGCGGGGTACTGCCGACCATCGGCACGTTCTGTGGCGCCAGCAAGGTCGTCAGGCGCTGGTCGAGCATGGGCGCCAATGGCGCGATCAGGGCGAACACCCGCTTTTGCTCGAGCAACTGTTGCAAGGCGCGTTCGGCACTGACCGGGTCGGAACCTGGGTCTAGTACGACCAGTTCCAGGCGCCGCCCGTGAATGCCGCCTTGCTGGTTGAGTTGACCCACGCCGTCTTCCAGCACGGCGCGTACCACCTGCCCGGCTTCAGCCAGCGGACCGCTCGCGGGCAGCAGGGTCCCAAGGCGCAGCACGCCCTCTTCCACACCAGGGTCACGTTCTTCGGCCAAGCGTTTGAGATAGGCGGTGAGGTTGCGCTGGTCGGCCAAGGTCAACTCGAAGCGTGGCATGGCCGGGTCGAGGCGATTGCCAGCCGGGTCGATACCCTGCTGGATGGCCCGCGCCAGGCTGCTGTCGGTGTAGGCCGGGTAGCGGCGGCCGTTGGCCTCGCGTGGGCCCTGGCCGAGTGCCAGGCGTTGCCAGTCGAGGCCGGGGGGGCGAACACCGCCTTCGGCACGGCCACGGCCGTCGCTGCCATGGCAACTGGCGCAGGGCAGCACGCTGGCGGGGACTGTGATGTCACTGGCGCCGACCCGGGCTTGCAATTGAGCGTCGCTACTGGAAACGCCCTCGCGGTAGAGGCGTTTGCCGGCTTGTTCGTGGTCGGTCAGGCCCAGGGCCAAGGCTGAGGTCGAAGATGCCATGCCAAGCACGCATGTGAGCCATATCGCAAGCCCTGTGGGCGCGGCCTTGTGTCGCGAAAGGCGCGCGCAGCGCGCCCCTCTTTCTGCGCGTGAGCTGCCACTGCCGGGGCTGCTGCGCAGCCCTTCCGCGACGCAAGGCCGCTCCCACAAAAGCGGATGCCACAGAGGCCAATTCCCCAGGCGGCCCATGATACTCACCGACCGGCCAGCGGCTGGGTCAACAGCTGCATGCGCTGGGCAATCGCCGCTGGCGGTGCATCCGGGCGAATCTTGCTCCAGCGTTTACCTGCAACATCACCGGCAATCAGCTGCGTCGAATGCTGCTCGGGACTCGGCAGGAACTGCCCTATACGGCCAAGCACCAGGTCGACATTGGCCTTGTCAC
This sequence comes from Pseudomonas sp. CIP-10, assembly GCF_020911845.1. Classification (NCBI taxonomy): domain Bacteria; kingdom Pseudomonadati; phylum Pseudomonadota; class Gammaproteobacteria; order Pseudomonadales; family Pseudomonadaceae; genus Pseudomonas; species Pseudomonas sp. CIP-10. The sequence goes on from NZ_CP087160.1 coordinate 3,431,793, forward strand.
CGGTCAGGAACAACCAGTTCGGCCCATCCACCCCTTGCTTGGCGGCGAACGCCTTCAGCGCCTCGGGGGTGTCGTTCAGCGGGTCACTGCTGATCGACACGAAGGTCACCTGGGCGGCCAGGGCTGGCCCCATGGCCTCGCGCACCTCGCGCAGCTTGCGGGTGATCAACGGGCAGGCATCGGTGCAATGGGTGAAGATCACGTTGAGCATCACCACCTTGTCCTTGAGCACGTCACTGTAAAAGCGCAGCTCGCGGCCATTCTGGTCCTTCAGCACGGTGTCGGTGAACCAGGTCTTGGCGTCGCGTGTACCGCCACCACTGGCCATCGCCTGCGGTGCTGGCTGCGGCTCGGGGGGTTGCGGCGCATGGCCTTCGTGGGCGAACGCCACCGACGTGAGGATCCACAGGCAGCCACCCAGTACCAGCCAGTCGAATGCGCGCATGCCAGCGCGGTGGGAGGTTGCAGTGCTCATGGTTGCACCTCGTGATGGTCGGCAATGGCGGTGCTCTTGGCATGTACCCGGCGAGCACTGAGGCGGTTGATTTCATCGATCAATACGCCCGGGTCGGTGAAGCCGTAGTAACGCGTCCAGTGCCCGCTACGCCCGTCACCCACCAGTATCAGCGGCGGGTGCTGGCTGAGGTCGGCGTTGAAGCTGCCCAGCCCCTTCAGGGTTTCGGTGATGGCGTACGGGGTACCGGTCAGCCAGCTCCAGCCCGGCCCTTTCTGGAATGCCTTGGCATAGTTTTGCAGGCGCTTGGCGTCGTCACGCTGAGGGTCGACACTGATCGACACCAGGCGAACCTCCTCGCCTACCCGGCCGCCCAGCTGCTGCTGGACCTTGCCCATAATCGACGACACCACCGGGCATACCGTGGTGCAGCTGGTGTAAATGAAGCCCATGACCACCAGATGGTCACCCACCAGGTCTTTCTCAAGGCGTACCGGCATGCCTTCCTGGTTCAACAGCGACACATCGGCAAAACGCACACTGGCCTTTTCCTGATGCGCCGCCGGGGGCTGCCCGGCATGGCCGTCATGCTCGTGACCGGCGTGGGCCATGGCCAGGTGGCTGGCAAATGCCAGGCTCAGGGCCAACAGTGTGCAAGCAGGCTTGGCGTTCATCGCACATTCCTCACGTCAGTCTGGGAAGCATTGGTTGCAGCAGCCGGCAGAACGCGCAGGCTGGTGTAGTTTTCTTCGGCAAACTTGCGCCCCAACGAGGGCGACTGCACATGCAGGTACCAGGCGCCGGCCTCAGGCAAGTTCAGCGCCGCCTGGTAGACCCCCTCGCCCACCTCTTGCAGCTGCAGGTTGCGCGGCATCGACGATGGCGCCAGGAAGTAGCGCAGGCTCAAGTCGTTCAGGCCCAGGCGCGGCTGCCCGTCGTCACCGACAATCCGTACCCGCGCGGTGAAGTCGCTGTGCTGCGGCAGCGGCTGGTCGAGGCCAATGAACTCGGCACGCGCACCTTTACGTTTGCTGGCATCGCTCCCTGCGGCCACTTCGGTACTGAAGCAATGAATGATTTGCGGCTGGTTGAGCAGGAAGGCAACGTCGAACTTGCCGGCGGCGGGCAGCTTCACCGTCGAGCCATACACCCCGGGGGCCACTTCGCGCAGGCTGCGGTCAACGACGATGGCGGCGCGGGCCTGGTGGCCGCGGTTGTTGTAGCCGGACATCGGTGCATTCATGCCTTCGGCATAGAAGTAGGTGGTGTTGTCCACCGGGTTGACCACGAACACCGAATTGTCATCACGCGATACCGACAGCCCCTGGGCCAGTGGCAGGTCGCCGGCCTGGCGCGGCGCGGCGGGGCCAGCCTCGAAGCCTTGCACGATGGGCGCACGCCCCTCGCCCAGGCTGGCCAGATTGATCATGCTCACTTTCGGCGAGGCCAGGCCACGCACATAGGCATAGCCTTTGGTGAACGTCAGCTGGTACGGTTCGGCCGCCACCGGGATGCGGTGGATCAGCTTGTCGGTACTGGCGTCGATGACCAAGGCCTGGTTCTCCAGGGTATTGAGCACGATGCCGTAGCGGCCATCATGGCTGAAGCGCATCGGCCCCAGGCCCTGTTCGGCCTGGACCGTGTGGCGCAACTGATGGCTGCGGGCATCGAACACCCGTACGCTGCCCTCCTCGCCATCGACCACGTACACGGCCTGGGACAGCGCCGAATAGCTGACCGACAGCGGGTGCGGGCCTACCTTGATGGTCTTGGCCAGGCGCATTTCCGGGATGTCGATGACGCTCAGGGTGCCGCTGTCGCGATTGCTGACATAGGCATAGCGCGAGTCGGCGCTGAAGGCGATTTCGTGGTGCCCGGTACCGGTGTTGAAGTGTTTCATGGCGCTGCGCCCCGGCACGTCAATTACTGTTACCCCGCCTTTGCCCGGGTCGCTGCTGTTGTTGCCAACCCACAGCCGATGCTGGTCCGGCTGCAGGGCCACGCGCAGCGGCTGGTCGCCGGCGTCCAGGTCGGCCACGCGGGTGAAGGTTTCGGTATCGATCACCGAGACCTTGCCCCGCTCGGGTATCGACACGAAAACCTGCTTGTCGTCGCTGGTGGCCGCCCAGTCCATGGGCCGCCCTGGCAGCTCGATGCGGGCCATGGTGCTGGTCACGCCCCCCACCGACACCGTCGGGTCGATCACTGTCAGGCTGGCGTCATTGTTCAACATCAGCAAGAAGTAGCTGTTCAGGTCGAGCAGCGGCCGGGCCCCGATGCTGCTCTTGAGAAACAGCGCGACCCGCGCCTTGCAGCTCTGCTCGCGGTCCCCGGCCGGGGCCGACTGCGCCGGGTCGATCCACGCCCCCGGGGCCATGCCCGACAGCGGTTGGCCACTGGTCTGGTCGCTGAGCTTGAAGCGGATGTTGGCGAAGCCGCCCTCCTTCAGTTCGCCGCCGGCCAATGGCCGGGCCTCGAACTCCACGTTCACGCCGTCCCGGCTGAGCCGGTGCAAGGCCTGCGAGCCGCCCCGTTCCTGCAACAGCTCGCGCGGGTCGCACCATAGCTTTTCGTACGCCACGCCCAGGCCGATCAGCGCTACCCCCAGCACTACCCCCAAGTAAGCAGGGCGAGTCTTTTTGTTCATGCTCGCGTTCCCCTTCCGTCACTGCGCCGGGGCCGTTGCCGGCGGCGCTTCGTTGGTCACCCGCAAGATCCCCCACAGCCCCGAGAGGTTGCCGTAGGCGGCGTAGTCGCGGAACAGGTAGTCACCCGCCACCGCGTTGGCACCGCCAGCACTCGGCAACATGAAGCTGAAGTGCGCCGCTGGCAGTACGCTTTCCTGCGCGCCGATGTACATGGCCATCGGGTTGTAGCCAAAGCGCACCGAACCGATACCAGGCAGGCCAATCGGGTAACCGTCCACATCGCTCTTCTCGGCCTGGTAGTTGTGCAGTGGCCATACGTGCCCGTCCAGCTGGTAGACCATGCCGCGGCTGCCACCACTGGGCATCACGATATGGTTGCGCACCGGTTGGCCAGGCTTGGCGTACAGCACCGGGGTTTGCGGGTCGCCACCGACCAGGGCGTTGGCGTAGGCCATGTGGGCGTTGGGTACATCACCAAAGCCCAGGCCATTGGCGCGGCCGAATGGCGAGTCGGGCGCCATGCCGAAGCGCAGCCACAACGGTTCGGTCTTGTAGTTGACCGCCATGTTGCCGTTGTCTTGCGGGTCACCGGCAGCACCGTTGCCTTCGGTATTGATGCCTTCTACCGGACGGCCATCGGCCCAGCGCATGTTCAGCGCGCGCTGCCACACCGTGACGAAGTCGCGGTAGTCCGGCTGGCCGCTGACCTTCACCGTGGCCTGGGTACGGGTAGCAGTATCCTCGGTCCAGGCGGCGGTTTGCGGCAGGATGCTCATGGCGCCCACCAGACCTTTTTGCGGCTGCTTGATGAAGTCTGACGGGGTCAGGTTGAGGCCGCCGAACTCAATAGGCGTGGTGTTTATGTTGTCCACTGTGCGGCCCAGCTGCGACACCGGTTTGCCTTCACGCTCCAGGTGGCCGGCGTAGTACTGGTACTCCTTGGTCGGGTAAGCGCCGCTGGTGCCGGCACGTGGTGGCACGGTCTGCACCGGGTTCAGGCCAACGTTGGCACCGTCTGACTTGGTGATGTCGTAGGCCAGCAGTTGCGCATGCAGGCCCACGTGGCTGGACGGCCGCATCAGGTTGTTGGCAAAGGCGGTGGAGCCTTCGCTGTCGAAGCGGTCACGCTTGACCACGTTGTGCATCACTGCAGTGCTCGGCAGGTCTGGCATCACCAGTGGCAAGCGGTTCTCCAGGGTGATGCTGATGCAGTCGCCGGCATTGGCGCGCAGTACCAGCGGCTCTACCGGGACACCCGCCTTGAGCTTGCCGGTGGTGGCATCGAGGTCAGCCTTGCGCACGTACAGGATCGCGGTCGGGTCATGCAGCGGCGCACTGTGGCCACCGATGGTGAAAGGCTCCCCATCTTCGGGGTCTACCCCGCTCACCAGCGGGATGGCGGTTCTACGGCTGTTGAACACCAGGGTGCCGCCGTTGGCCTTGAGCGCGCCACCGACATGCTGGCCGACGCCCGCCGGGTCGTTGATGCTGACGCCGTTACGGTTTTCGAGGATGTCGTTGGCCAGCGCTGCGACGATCTCGTAGCTGCGCTTGACCGTGGTGCGGGTACCGATGCCGTTCGGGTTGGCCGTGGTTTTCGGGCAGATGCCGTTGAAGTTCACGGTGTTGCGCATGGCCACCGGCTGCGGGTTGTTGGGCAGCGGGAACAGGTCGGCACGCTGCGCGGTGTAGTTGCGCATGATGCCCCAGATACCGTTCCAGTAGCCCTCCAGGGCCGCGTCCAGCGAGTACAGGTAGTCGCCGTTGGTGGCTGCCGAACTGGAGATCATCGACACCGGAGCCATGAAGCCCAACTGCTCGGAGATGCCGATCATTTGCGACGACTTCCAGCCCGAGTTGGAGCTGTTGCCGAAGCCAGAACCGTTCTGCAGCCATTTCACGCCGTGCAGGGTGACGTTGTGCTCCTCTTCATGGCCACCGGCGTGCATGCGCAGGCGCACGTTGTCGCCGGAATAGGTGCGCAGCAACGGGGTGAACGGGTCGCCCGGCTCGGCGCCAGCCGTGTTGATATGCGGCGGGAACAGCGTAGTGCCGCCGGTAGGGCCGACTGCCGAGGTAATCGCCGATGGCGACAGGTTCATCGCCGGGATGGCGCGGTCGGTACGGGTTTGCAGGGCATAGCTGAGGTCGCCGGCCAGGCCGTCGGCCTGCATGCCACGCTTGCCGTCCGGGCCGACCTTGTTCGGGTCATACACGCGCAGGGCCAGCGGCTCGTTGCGGTAGTTGACGACGAACATCCCCGGGTCATCAACCGAGATCGCCTGCGGGCATGGCCGGCTTGGGCAGCCCGGGTTGAGACCGCCGCGTTTCTCGACGATGGCTTCGAGCAGGTTCGACGCCTTGCCGCGCACGGGCGGGTTGATGGCGTAACGGAAGCTGTCGGCTGTGGCCGGGTACGACTGGGCATTGGGAATGCCGTCCGGCCCTGCGCCTACGTACACCCCAGCTTCATAGGCATGCTGGAAGTCACTGTACTCCAGGAAGAACTCGCGGTAGCTGTCGTTCTTGCCGTCGCCATCGTGGTCGCCGGTCTGGATCACCGCCTGCCACGAGGTCGGGCCGCCGTCCTGGCGCGTGGCCGGGTTGTACAGCTGCTCGCCGGTTTCGGCGTGGTACCAGGTGGAGCCGGCCGGTTCGGCCAGCACGGTGGCATACAGGCCCAGTTGCTGGTGAGTCGATGGGCCAAGGTGGTCATGGGTGAAGATGGTACCCAGGCCGCGGTCGACGTTATGCACGTTCACCAGCGGGTCTGCGAACCAGCGCTGCATCGCGGTACGTGCGCCCAGCCAGTCGGCGCGACCAAAGCGGCCGAAGTACGGGTGCTGCCTGGCTTTCGGGCAGGCTGCGGTGCCTTCGCGGCTATCCCCTTCAGTGCAGCCATTGTAATTACGAATGGCCTCTACGCGCTCGACCACGCTACCGGGCGAAAGTATGCCGTCTTCGTAGTTCCAGCCGTTGGCCGAGCCGTCGGCAGCGGTCAGGTCCCACTTGGGCAGGTGGATGTGCTGGCCGATCACGTCGGTCGGGGTGCGCACCTGGTAATCGTCCATCTCATAGATGTTCGGGATCAGGTTGGTGTGCTGGTACATCGCGCAGTCGAAGGTGTTCATGCGCATCACCAGCGGCTCTGGCGGGCGCTGCTTGGTAATGACCGGCCAGGCGTCTTCCCAAAGGGCAATGATGCGTGCCTGCGGGAAGTGGTAGCCCACTTTGTTGTACACCGCGTCGAACTGGATGTTGGCCCCTTTGTAGATGCGTGGGCGGTCGGCAGTGAAGGCCGAGGCGCCACGGAAGTTCACGCCCGTCAGGCTCTCTCCACTGTTGAACTCCCCAACCCCGGAAGACTGGGTCAGGCGTTTTCCACGGTCATCCATGCACGGCTCGTAGTACGGCGCACCTGCAGTCGGCAACGCGCCGTTGGTGCGGAACGCCTTGGCCACCGGCTGGCTGCCGGGGATCAAGGCATAGCTGGGGTGTTCAGCCATGGCGTGGAACTGCATGGCGGCCTGCTCGACATCGGTGCCCTCTTCCGGCAGGTAAATGGGCTTGGCCTTGTGCACGACCTTGGTGAAGTCCAGTTTGGTGGTGGTGGTCTCCGCCACGCCACCGGCGGACACACCGTCCAGTGCATGGCGGCCAAGGCCGCCGTCCCAGCCATCGACCTGGTTCGCATCCAGGTTGGCCCACAGGGCCTTACCACTGTCTTTCAGTTGCCGGGCCAGGGCCGGGTCGAGCATGTCCAGGGGCGGGGTTGGCGGGCGGTTGCCAACGCTGCTTTCCATGCCGCCGATCCAGAACGGGTAGCCTGGGTTTTTCAGCGTGCCGTCGGCGTTGCGGTTGGCCTCGGTGCGGTCGACCAGCGCCAGCGAGCCCACGGCCTTGCGCACGGGCGCCTCGCTGGCGTGGTCGTCATCATCCTCGTCTTCGTGGTCATCATCGTTGGCAGCAACCAACGCTTCGGAAAGCTTGGGCACGACCACGACTTTGCCGGGCATGGGCGCCATGGCCTTGCCAGGTAACGGCACGATGGCCGGAATCGGCGTACCGGCAACGATCTCGCCATCGGGCAGGGCCCGGGCGCCAGCGGCCGGCTTACCGCTACGCAGGGCGAACGGGGTACTGTGGAAGCCATTCTCGCCCTGCCCGCTCACCTCCAGCCGCGTGCCTTCCTCGAACACGTCATGTACCCGCCACATGGCCCACATGCCCTGGGCGAAGTGCGGGTAGAAGTGACAGTGGTAAATGGCATCGCCGGCAACGCGGTTGCGGTTGCCCGAACCACCGTTGGCGATTTCGTAGGTGTAGCCGACGCCGGCGCCGATGCCTTGGGCATCGATGTAGTCGGAGTTGTCGTCATTGGGGTTGAACAGCCACTGATGGCCGTGCAAGTGGAAGATGTGCTGCTCGTGCCCGTTGTGGGTGTTGCGGAACTTGGTGAAGTCACCGATATAGCTGTGGTGCACGTTGGCAGGCTCTGAGGGGTAGAGGGCCATGCTGGCCTTGACCCCGACGGCGCTGGCCGGCGGCACCTCGCCCGGGCGGATGTGTTCCAGGCCGACGTTGGCCGGTACATCCACCAGGGTGCCTATATCGCCGACCGTGTGGGCGCTGAGGAAGAACTCCTCATAGGCACACGACAGGCAGTCGTGCATCGGCCCCACCCCCAAGCGGTTGGCCACCACTTCGGCACCCATCCCACCAGAGCCGTAATTGATCATGAACGAATCGCGCGCCGGCTCCAGCACGTGGCCCATCACCGGGTCGGCCCAGTAGCCAGGGAAGGCCTGGGTACCGGCAACCTCGTCGGCGAACTGCGAGGCGAAATCACGGAATGCTTCCAGTCGGTTGGGCAGCGCCGGGTTGCGTTTGCCCACGCTTTCCAGCGGGTAAGTGGAACTGGGGAAGCTACCGTCAGGGTTGGGCCCCATGACGATGGCATCGGTTTCGCTGCTGATGATCTCGTTGCCGTTGACCATGGCAATGATCGGTTTGCCGGCCTTGCCTTCGGCGATCCACGGTTCGAGCTGCGGATAACGGGCTTCGTAGTCGATCACGGGCTGGCCGGTGGCGGTTCGCCCCGTGGTGGCCAGGCGCATTTCTTCTTCAGTGAGGGTGTTGCGGTAGGTACGGCCCAGTTTGGGCACGACCACCACCTGGCCGAACAGGCCGTTGGAGACGTTGCCCGCCGTGCCCTCGCCGCCGAACGTTGCGGCTTTGCTGGTGGCGGCGAAGGCCCCTTCGCGCTCGGCATACAGGGTGTAGCTGCGGGTGCTGCCGGGGCTGACGAAGAAGTTGCCGTTACGCCCGGTATAGGCGGAAATATCGGCAATGCTGTTCACCGCCTGCATCCCGTTGACCTGGAAGCCGACCATGCGCTCGGCCACCTGTTCGTCGGCGACAAAGCCTTCGCCGCCTTCGTTTTCAACCTCCGGCCCCTCTGCCTCACCCTCGGGCTCTTCAGCCTCGATACCGTGCTTGTTGGGGTTCGCCTTGTAATCCAGCAGGTTGGTCAGGTTGACCGTCAGGCAGTCACCGGCCGCCACGCGCAGCACGATAGGCCGCGGGCGCTTGTCCGGGCGCAGGGTGACCTTGCCCGGTACCGCGGCCCCGCCCTTGCTGAGGGGGACCTGCTTGTCGTCCACCACGTCCTCACGAAGGGCAAACATCATGCCGTTGGCGTTTTGCGCGCCAAGGCGGTTGAACATCAGTGGCTGGTCCAGTGCCACCACGTTGGCGACCAGGGTGCGCTGGCACTGCACAGCCGCCTCGCTGGTTGCCTCCCAGCCAAGCAAGGCCAGTACAAGTGATGACAGGATGGGGCCTTTGAGCGGCGTCGACATGCTGCACCTCCGGGACACAGGATCTCTGCGGAGAGCTGGAGCAAGGTGTGTGCCAGAAGAAAAATCCAATATTAATCAATAATTTGTACGATCAACCGCAACGGATTGGGGAGGATCCCCCAGCAGGTTCCCCCGAATCGGGGGACGGAATCCCGTGGGGGCAATGGCTGCTCCACAAGCGCGCGCTGGCCTCAGACAAGGTAAAAACGCACGGTACCCTTGCACAATTGTCGATTGTGCAAGGCAAATTCGCATGCCAGGATCCTGCGATCCTCCAGCGAACTCCAGACTTCACTTGGAAAATCAATAACAAAGCAGGGAGAACGCAATGACTGCACACGCCCATACCCCGGCAGCAACCGACCATGTACTGGCCGAGGTCCGTAACCAGATCGGCCACCTGACCCTGAACCGCCCAGCCGGTCTCAATGCCCTGACCCTGGACATGGTGCGCAGCCTGCGTCAGCACCTGGACCAGTGGGCCGACAACCCGCAGGTACGCGCCGTGGTCCTGCGCGGCGAAGGCCCCAAGGGGTTCTGTGCCGGTGGCGATATCCGCTCGCTGTACGACAGCTTCAAGGCCGGCGACACGCTGCATGAAACCTTTTTCGTCGAAGAGTACGCCCTCGACCTGGTCATCCACCGCTACCGCAAACCGATACTGGTGGTGATGGACGGCTTCACCCTCGGGGGCGGCATGGGCCTGGCGCAGGGCTGCGACCTGCGCGTGGTCACCGAGCGCAGCCGGCTGGGCATGCCCGAAGTTGGCATCGGCTACTTCCCGGACGTGGGCGGCAGCTACTTCCTCTCGCGCATCCCCGGCGAGCTGGGCATCTACCTGGGTGTCAGCGGTGCCCAGATCCAGGCGGCCGACGCCTTGTATTGCGGCCTGGCCGACTGGTACCTGGCCAGCGACCAGCTCGCCGCCCTCGACCAGGGCCTCGACCAGCTCGACTTCAGCGACCACCCGCTGAAGGACCTGCAAAACCTGCTGGCCAGGCTCGGTACCCAGGTACTGGATGATGCGCCACTGGAAAAGCTGCGCCCGGCCATCGACCACTTCTTCGCCCTGCCCGACCTGCCAGCCATCGTCGAGCAACTGCGTGCGGTGAGCCTTGGCGACAGCCACGCCTGGGCGGTGGCCACCGCCGATCAGCTGGAAACACGCTCGCCTCTGGCCATGGCGGTTACGCTGGAGATGCTGCGCCGGGGGCGCGAGCTGGGCATTGACGACTGCTTTGCCATGGAACTGCACCTGGACCGCCAGTGGTTCCAGCACGGCGACATCATCGAAGGCGTGCGTGCCCTGATCATCGACAAGGACAAGCAGCCCCGCTGGAACCCGCCGACCCTGGCCGCGCTGCAAAGCCAGCGGGTCGAACAATTCTTCGAAGGCCTGTGAGCCCGGGAGTACACAGATGCAAGACCTCGAACTGAGCGAAGAACAGATCATGATCCGCGACATGGCCCGGGACTTTGCCCGTGGCGAAATCGCACCCCATGCCCAGGCCTGGGAAAAGGCCGGCTGGATCGATGATGGCGTGGTGCGCAAGATGGGCGAACTGGGCCTGTTGGGCATGGTGGTGCCCGAGGACTTCGGCGGCAGCTACACCGACTATGTCGCCTATGCCTTGGCCGTGGAAGAGATCGCCGCCGGTTGCGGCGCCACCGGGGCGATGATGAGCATCCACAACTCGGTAGGTTGCGGCCCGCTGCTGGCCTACGGCACCGCCGAACAGCAACAGCAGTGGCTGCCTCGCCTGGCCAGCGGCGAGGTGATTGGCTGCTTCTGCCTGACCGAGCCACAGGCCGGCTCCGAGGCGCACAACCTGCGCACCCGCGCCGAGCTGGTGGATGGCCAGTGGGTCATCAACGGTGCCAAGCAGTTCGTCAGCAATGCCCGCCGTGCCGGCCTGGCGATCGTCTTCGCAGTGACCGACCCGGAGCTGGGCAAGAAAGGCCTGTCGGCGTTCCTGGTGCCCACCGACAACCATGGGTTCAAGGTTGATCGCAGTGAGCACAAGATGGGCATTCGCGCCTCCGACACCTGCGCAGTGACTTTCGACAACTGCCGCATTCCTGCCGCCAATATCCTCGGTGAGCGTGGCAAGGGCCTGGCCATTGCCCTGTCCAACCTCGAAGGCGGCCGTATCGGCATTGCCGCCCAGGCCTTGGGCATCGCCCGCGCCGCATTCGAAGCGGCGCTGGTCTACTCGCGTGACCGCATACAGTTTGGCAAGCCGATCAACGAACACCAGAGCATTGCCAACCTGCTGGCCGACATGCAGGTGCAGGTGAACGCCGCACGTTTGCTGATCCTGCACGCCGCCCGCCTGCGCAGCGCCGGCAAGCCGTGCCTGTCGGAAGCGTCACAGGCCAAGCTGTTCGCTTCGGAGATGGCCGAGCGGGTGTGCTCGATGGCCATCCAGGTGCATGGTGGGTACGGCTATCTGGAAGATTACCCGGTGGAGCGCTACTACCGGGATGCGCGGATTACCCAGATCTATGAAGGGTCGAGCGAGATCCAGCGCATGCTGATTGCACGGGAATTGAAAAACTATCCGCTGTAACGCAAAGGCAACGCGGTTCTTGGGGGTGCGGGCGACGCTGTGGCTGGCACCGGCTTTGCCGGTGTTCGCGGGCGCGCCCGCTCCCACAGGACCCTCTCGCCTCAGCGCCAATACCGCGCGTCATCCACCACCCTGGCATGCCCCTCGAACAGCGCCGGCAACTGCTCCTTGAGGTAGTCGATCCAGGTGCGCACCTTGGCGTCCAGGTAGTGGCGTGACGGATACATCGCATACAGCGCACTCTCCCTCAACCGATACGGTGCCAACAACCGGCGCAAGCGCCCCTGCTCGATCGCCTCGCTGGCGGTGTAGAACGGCAGCAGGCCAATGCCCATGCCCAGCTCGCTGGCCACCAGCATGGCGTCGGCAACGTTGGTGGAAAAACTGTCATTCGGCGCAATCACGCACTGGTCAACCCCTTGCGGGAACACCCAGTCGCCTTCGTACATCGGGTAAGCCATGCGCAGGCAGCGATGGCCGTGCAAGTCTTCCGGGCGCTCCGGTACACCGTGGGTATCCAGGTAACCGGGGGCCGCGCAGGGGATGCTGAAAATGTTGCCCAGCGGCACAGCGATCAGCTGCGAATCCGGCAGCGCACCGTCCACGGTGATCACCACATCATGCCCTTCTGCCAGCGGGTCGGGGTTGCGCTGCGACAGCGTCAGCTCGATCACCACTTCCGGGTATAGCGTGTTGTAGCCGGCCACCAGCGGCATCAGCAACAGCCCCATGCCGTGCGGGCAGTGCAAACGCAGATGGCCGCGAGGCGTGAGGTGCGCCCCTCGCGCTTCGCCCACGGCTTCTTCGGTCAGCAGCATGATCTGCCGTGCACGCTCCAGAAACCGCTCACCCGCCTCGCTCATGCGCAAGCGCCGGGTGGTGCGGTGCAGCAGGCGGGTCTGCAGCTGGTTCTCCAGCTCGGCAACGATGCGCGAAACCTGCGCTGCAGAAATATCCAGAGCATTGGCAGCTGCAGCGAAGCTGCCACATTCCACCACACGGGTGAAGGTACGCATGGCATGCAGCATGTCCATGAAGGTGTGCTCCTTTCTTTGTCTTATTCTTGCGTTACAGGCAGGAATCTATCACGGTTTAGCCCATTTATTGTGGATGACCAATGAATAGATCATTAGCCATCCATTAAAAAAGGAGCCTGTCATGAAACGCTCGATCGCTGTCCTTGCCATTGCCGCTGCCTTCGCCTCGTTCGGTGCTTTTGCCGATGCCGGCAACAACCAGCCAGTCAGCAGCCAATATGAATACGGCATGCCGCTGGACGTGGCCAAGGTCATCTCCATCACACCGGCCAGCAACGCCGCCGACTGCCAGGTAGGCACCGCACACATGGTGTACGTCGACCATCAGGGCCAGAAGCGCGAAATCGACTACCGGGAAATGGGCAACTGCTCGCAGCAGTGAGTCAGGCCAGCACCTGGGTGATCCAGCCCACCTGCTGATTGAAATCGTCGATCTTCGCCTGAGGCACCGCATCGCGGGCCCGCTGGAAATTGGCCAGGGTCTGCTGCTTCTGCCGCAGCATGCGCCGCCACTTGACCACAAACGCCTCGCTTTTTTCCTGCATCAACACGGGGCCGAAGTACAGCTGTTCAGCGCTATACACCCCCCTGCCCGGCTCGGCGACGATGATCTCGTAATCGAAGCGGTTTTCCCGTAGCAGCTCTTCGCTGACGATCTGGTAACCATTGCCCGCCAGCCACTGGCGCAGTTCGCGCTCACCGCCATTGGGCTGCAGTACCAGGCGCGTGACGCCGCCAAGGCGCTGCTTGCCGGCTTCGAGTATCTCGCACATGGTGTCGCCGCCCATCCCGCAGATGCTCACCACCGAGATACGGTCTTGCGGCTCGACCGCTGCCAGCCCATCGGCCAGGCGCACGGTTACCTGCGCTTGCAGGCCGTTTCTGCGCACATTGCGCTGGGCCGAGGCGAACGGCGTCTGCGCCACTTCACCCGCTACCGCGGCCTCGAGCACGCCACGCAGCATCAAGGCCACCGGCAGATAGCCGTGGTCCGAGCCAATGTCGGCCAGGCGCGCCCCCTGCGGTACATGGGCGGCCACGCGCTCCAGGCGCCTGGACAAAGTCTGTTCGTTCAACGTAAACCTCTGGTTTTGCAATCGCCCGCGATTCTGACGGCGAACGCCGCGCATTTCAAACGCCGAGGCACCCTCGACCGGGCTGGTGTGCTCGCGTAGGCTTGCCGTTTTCCTTCCGTTGCAAGGCAGACACACCATGGCACATGCAGACATCATCTACACCCCGGACCCGGACGCCGAGTCGATTTCCTCGGACGTTGCCGAGTACAACGGCGTGCTGGTCACCACGCAAATCCCGACCCACGCCGACGGCAGCCTGGAACTGGGCGGCATCGTCGAGCAGAGCGAATGCACCCTGCAGGCGCTGAAAGTGGCCCTGGAAAAGGCCGGTAGCGGTATGGACCGCGTGCTGCACCTGACCATCTACCTGACCGACATGGCCGACCGCGCAGCGTTCAACGAGGTGTACCAGCGCTTCTTCAGCAAGCCCTGGCCGGTGCGTGCGGCGGTGGGTGTGGCTTCACTGGCCTTTGAAGGCATGCGTGTGGAAGTGACGGCGATGGCTGCCAAGCGCTGAGCTGCGCTTGTTGGGGTGCGCAGCGCCCCCAACATCGTTGACTGACTGCAAGATCGCCGGGGCCGCTCTGCGGCCCTTTCGCGACGCAAGGCCGCTCCCACAGTTGCGCGTACCCGCAGCCAATCCCGCACCTCTCGGCACCCCAATGATGCCGCCAGCCCGTTTCACCGCTACAATGCCCGCCTAAACCGTGACAGCCCGAAAATATAACGACATGTCCCTTCCAAAGAATCACCTGGAACTGCTCAGCCCTGCCCGTGACGTGGCCATCGCCCGTGAAGCGATCCTGCACGGCGCTGACGCCATCTATATCGGCGGCCCGAGCTTCGGCGCGCGCCATAACGCCTGCAACGAAGTCAGCGATATCGCCGAGCTGGTCGAGTTCGCCCATCGCTACCATGCACGCGTGTTCACCACCATCAACACCATCCTGCACGACAACGAGCTGGAACCGGCGCGCAAGCTGATTCACCAGCTGTACGATGCCGGCGTTGACGCGCTGATCGTGCAGGACCTTGGGGTGATGGAGCTGGACATCCCGCCGATCGAGCTGCATGCCAGCACCCAGACCGACATCCGCACCCTGGAACGGGCCAAGTTCCTCGACCAGGCTGGCTTCTCGCAACTGGTACTGGCGCGGGAGCTGAACCTGCAGCAAATCCGCGCCATCGCCGCCGAAACCGATGCCGCCATCGAGTTCTTCATCCACGGCGCGCTGTGCGTGGCGTTCTCTGGCCAATGCAACATTTCCCATGCGCAGACCGGCCGCAGCGCCAACCGTGGTGATTGCTCGCAAGCCTGCCGCCTGCCCTACACGCTGAAAGATGACCAGGGCCGCGTGGTTGCGTTCGAGAAACACCTGCTGTCGATGAAGGACAACAACCAGACCGCCAACCTGGCTGACCTGGTCGATGCCGGCGTGCGCTCGTTCAAGATCGAGGGCCGCTACAAGGACATGGGCTATGTGAAGAACATCACCGCCCATTACCGCAAAGAGCTCGATGCCATCCTTGAAGACCGCCCTCAGTACGCCCGCGCGTCCAGCGGCCGTACCGAACACTTCTTCCTGCCCGACCCGGATAAAACCTTCCACCGCGGCAGCACCGACTACTTCGTGACCGACCGCAAGGTCGATATCGGCGCCTTCGACTCGCCAACCTTCACCGGCCTGCCGGTGGGCGTAGTGGAAAAGGTCGGCAAGCGTGACATGCAAGTGGTCACCGACGTACCGTTGACCAACGGCGACGGCCTCAATGTGCTGGTCAAGCGCGAAGTGGTGGGCTTCCGCGCCAACATCGCCGAACCGCGTGGCGAATTCGAAGAAGACGGCCAGAAGCGCTACCGCTATCGCGTCGAGCCCAACGAAATGCCCGAAGGCCTGCACAAGCTGCGGCCCAACCACCCGCTGTCGCGCAACCTCGACCACAACTGGCAACAGGCCCTGCAACGCACTTCCTCCGAACGCCGGGTCGGCGTGGAGTGGCACGCCGTCCTGCGCGAGCAGCGCCTGATGCTTACCCTCAGCAGTGAAGAAGGCGTGAGCGTGCAGGTGGCCCTGGACGGCCCATTCGGCGTAGCCAACAAGCCGCAGCAGGCACTGGAGCAGTTGCACGACCTGCTCGGCCAGTTGGGCACCACCCTGTACCACGCCGACCGCATCGAACTGGATGCCCCGCAGGCGTACTTCATTCCCAACTCGCAGCTCAAGGCCCTGCGCCGCGAGGCCATCGAGGCACTGACTGCAGCACGCGTGCAGGCGCATCCGCGTGGCGGGCGCAAGGCCGAGACTACGCCACCGCCGGTGTACCCCGAGTCGCATCTGTCGTTCCTGGCCAACGTATACAACCAGAAGGCCCGCGACTTCTACCACCGCCACGGTGTGCAACTGATCGATGCGGCCTATGAAGCGCATGAAGAACACGGCGAAGTGCCGGTGATGATCACCAAGCACTGCCTGCGCTTCTCCTTCAACCTGTGCCCCAAGCAGGCCAAGGGCGTGACCGGCGTGCGTACCAAGGTGGCACCGATGCAGCTGATTCAGGGTGACGAAGTGCTGACCCTGAAGTTCGACTGCAAGCCGTGCGAGATGCATGTGATCGGCAAGATGAAGAGCCACATCATCGACCTGCCGACCCCGGGCAGCGCGGTGGCCCAGGTGGTGGGGCATATCAGCCCCGAAGACTTGCTCAAGACCATCCCGCGCGGACCGCACTGAGTTCGCGGGGCAGGGCCTCTTCGCGGCTAAACCGATGCGTGTCCACCCCCGGTGTAGGAGCGGGTTTACCCGCGAATACGGTAGCCGCGACAACGGTGAACGGCCGGTGGACATTGGCCAGCAGGCCCGGCCCTTTCGCGGGTAAACCCGCTCCTACATGGGCTTGTGGTTCCCCGGTAGGAGCGGCTTTAGCCGCGAATACGGTAGCCGCGACAACGGTGAACGGCAGGTGGAAATTGGCCAGCAGGCCCGGCCCTTTCGCGGGTAAACCCGCTCCTACACAGGCTTGTGCTTCCCCTGTAGGAGCGGGTTTACCCGGGAATACGGTAGCCGCGACAACGGTGAACGGCAGGTGGAAATTGGCCAGCAGGCCCGGCCCTTTCGCGGGTGAACCCGCTCCTACGCAGGCTTGTGCTTCCCCTGTAGGAGCGGGTTTACCCGCGAATACGGTAGCCGCGACAACGGTGAACGGCAGGTGGACATTGGCCAGCAGGCCCGGCCCTTTCGCGGGTGAACCCGCTCCTACGCAGGCTTGTGGTTCCCCGGTAGGAGCGGGTTTACCCGCGAATACGGTAGCCGCGACAATGGTGAACGGCGGGTGGAAATTGGCCAGCAGGCCCGGCCCTTTCGCGGGTAAACCCGCTCCTACGCAGGATTGTGGTTCCCCGGTAGGAGCGGCTTTAGCCGCGAATACGGTAGCCGCGACAACGGTGAACGGCGGGTGGAAATTGGCCAGCAGGCCCGGCCCTTTCGCGGGTGAACCCGCTCCTACACGGGCTTGTGTAAGAGCGGCTTCAAAGAACAGCGCAAGCGTACCTCAGCAGCGCTCAGCGTATCTGGTGCTTGTGCAACAACCGATAGAACGTCGGCCGTGAAATGCCCAGCACCTTGGCCGCCACGCTCAGGTTGTCGCTGTGCCGGTTGAGCACATCGCACAGCGCCTGGCGCTCGGCGCGCTGCTTGTATTCTTCCAGCGTGCCCAGCGGCTGTTGTTCCGGGTCGAGCAGTTGCAACCCCAAGTCCTGCGCCTCGATCTGCCGCCCTTCGGCCAGCACCAACCCGCGGCGCACGCGGTTGGCCAGTTCGCGCACATTGCCCGGCCAGTCATGCCGCCCCATCGCCGCCAGGGCATGGTCGCTGAACGACCGTGGCCGACGCCCGGTCTCCACACTGTAGAAATGGGCAAAATGGTTGGCCAGCATCGACAGGTCACCATGCCGGTCGCGCAACGGCGCGGTCACCACCTGCAAGACGTTCAGGCGGTAATACAGGTCTTCGCGGAAACGCCCTTGCTCGATGGCCCGCTCAAGGTCCACGTGGGTGGCCGCCAGCACCCGTACATCCACCGGTATGGGCTGGCTGCCACCCACGCGCTCGATGTGCTTCTCTTGCAAAAAACGCAGCAAGTTGGCCTGCAGTTCCAACGGCAGGTCGCCGATTTCATCAAGAAACAATGTGCCGCCATCGGCCGCTTCGATACGCCCGGTCTTGCGCTGGTGGGCACCGGTAAAGGCGCCCTTCTCATGGCCGAACAGTTCGGACTGGATCAAGTGCTCGGGGATCGCCCCGCAGTTGATCGCGATGAACGGCTGCTCGCTGCGTTGCGACTGGCGGTGCAAGGTGCGCGCCACCAACTCTTTGCCAGTGCCGCTTTCTCCGCGGATCAGCACAGGCGATTCGGTGGGTGCCAGTTTACCCAGCAACTTACGCAACTCGCGGATAGGCCGGCTTTCGCCGAGCAACTCATGGGTTGCCTCATCGACCTTGATGGCCCCCTTGCCGCGCAAGCGCGCCATGCCGAAGGCCCGGCCCAGGGTTACCTGCACGCGGGAGACGTCGAACGGCAGGGTATGGAAGTCGAAAAACCACTCACACACAAAATCACCGAACGCCGGCATGCGCAACTGATCGGCGCTGAGCACGGCAATCCATTCGGTGTTGCTGCGCTTGATCATGTCCTTGACCGCGTCCGGGTGCCTCAGGTGCGAAGCCTGCAAGCGCAATAGCCCGACATCGCACGTGTGGTCCAGCGCAGCCCCGAGCATACAGCTGTCCACATCCCAGCCTGCGTTGCGCAGGCCAGGTAACAAGCGGTGGCAATCGTCGCAGGGGTCGACGATAAGTAAACGGCGTTGAGCGGCAGGCTGCTGCATGACCGATCCTTGGCGCCAGTTTTTGGTTTTTTGAAGTAAAACAGCAAGTTGTGGCGCCCGTTTAACAGTAGCAACGAAGTTGACGGTTCCCAGTACCGTCTGTCTGCCGAATCATTTTTTTACAAACCGCCACGGGAATTTTCGCACTTTATCGACATCACATGGCGGCGCAGGCAAGAACAGCGTCGACCCTGAAAAAAAATTTACAGCCAATGTGTGACTTACCCATGAACAACGAGCATCAGTAGACATAACCCCGCGCTGCACTTCGCGATCAATGAGGCGACTTTGAAGCAACGCGGACTTCACTTCGATGTTTGGGACCATAGAGAGACCGAACCATGAATGCCCCGCTCCGTGTCAACGAAGCACTGCTGATTGCCGACCACGCCTTCGAACCTTTCCAGTGCGTAGCCTGGGATGCACCCAACGGTACTGGTGAACTGAGCCTGGCAGTGATCGACCGGACCAGCACCCGCATCGGCGCCAAGCAAGTGTCGTCGCGCATCTACTCCGACCCGGCCCAGTGGGCCAGCCTGATCGAAGAAGTGCGCGCCGAATTGTGTGAAAAGGGCTACGACCTGCAACCGTGGTCGATGCCGAAGTAATATTGGCCAGCACAACAAGTGCGTGCATGGTCACGCACTTGTACAACTTCTCTGTTGCTGTTGTGGCAACTTTCCCAATTGCGACAACGTGTCGCAACCTGCCAGTTCAATCCATCACCTTGAATTGTTGCAAGTGCTGGTAATCAGCCTGCAATTGTTCTGCCAGACGCTGCGCGCGTCCCAGGCGCACGGGCGCCAGTTCCATATCGACCAACAACGTGGCGCAAGGCATCGGCTGCACGGTATTGCTGTGCTGCAGGCGACCGTCGGTGAACACCAGGCAACGCAAGGCCTCTTGCGGGTGGGCTCGCTGCCGCGCCTGCAGCCAGTGCCGCGCCTGTTCCAGGGCGGCGATCAGCGGCGTGCCCCCACCTGCTCCCAAGGCCTGCAGCCAGGGTTGCAAGGCAGCGGATGCCTTCAGCCCGTGGCGCTGCCACTGTGGTGTGCGCCCGCTGGCAGTCAGCAGGGCCAGGCGGGCGCGCTGGCGGTAGGCCTGGTCGAACAATGCCGCCAGCAGCCCTTTGGTCTGTGCCAGCGCCTGATGGCGCCGGGTTGAAGCCGAGGCATCGACGATCACCAGCCACAATTCTGCCGGCCTGCCTTGGCGCTGCTGCCAGCACAGGTCCTGTCGCTGGCGTGGCCGCCCTTTGAGCAAGGTCGGCAGCCAGGCTACCCGGCCGGCCGCCGCATTTCGCACGAGGCCACGGCGGGTACCGTTCTGCTTGCCTATGCCCGTTCTGGCATCCGCCCCGTTGGCTGGTGGCTGGGGGATGCTCAGGGCTTTTTTGCCCAGTTCGGCACCTCGCGGCGGGCGCCGCTGGCTACCGGCTGTGCCGGTAATGCCCCCCAGTCGCCCTGCCCACCCTGTTCGCCCGGGTTGCCGGCGCCGGGCTGCTGGTCAGGCGGCTGTGGCGCCGACGGCGGGCTGGCCTGGGGCGTCATACGGCGGCGATGGCGCAGGGCGAATTCGGCCACCGCCTCGACATCCACTTCTTCGATAGCTGCAGCCCCACGCCAGGCACAGTGGGCGCGCGCAGCGCGCAGCCACACCAGGTCGGCGCGCAGGCCGTCCACGCCGGCGGCGTAGCAGCGCTCGGTAATCCAGGCAAGCGCCTGGTCATCCAGGGCAATGTCGGCCAAGGCCTGGCGCGCCGCGTGGCAGCGCTCGCGCAGTTGCGCCTGGGCCTGGGCCCAGTGTGCGCAGAACGCCTGAGGGTCACTGTCGAAGGCCAGACGGCGGCGAATGATCTGCTGCCGGGCCTCGGGCTCCGGCAAGCCCTCCAGCGCCACGTTCAAGCCGAAACGGTCGAGCAACTGCGGGCGCAGTTCGCCCTCTTCCGGGTTCATGGTGCCGATCAGTACGAAGCGGGCGCTGTGCCGATGCGAGATACCGTCACGCTCGATGCGGTTTGTGCCGCTGGCAGCCACGTCAAGCAACAGATCGACCAAGGTGTCGGGCAGCAGGTTGACCTCATCGACATACAGCACACCGCCGTCGGCCTGGGCCAGCACGCCCGGGGAAAACTGCGCCTTGCCCTGCCCCAGCGCGGCATCCAGGTCGAGGGTGCCGACCAGCCGCTCTTCACTGGCGCCCAATGGCAAGGTGACGAACGGGCCTTCGCCAAGCAGGTCAGCCAGGCCACGGGCCAGGGTGCTCTTGGCCATGCCACGCGGCCCTTCGATCAACACACCACCGATCCTGGGGTCGATAGCGGTCAGGCACAGCGCCAGCTTGAGGTCGTCTGCACCGACCACGGCCGCCAGCGGAAATTGTACGGGTTCACTCATTTCAAGCCTGTTCCTCGCCATCGAGCAGTTGGTCCTCAAGGGCTTCGCGGTAGTCGCCCGGCGCCTGCCACAAGCCGCGCTGCTGGGCCTCCAGCAGGCGCTCGGTGAGGTCGCGCAGGGCCTCGGGGTTGTGCTCGCGCATGAAATCGCGGGTCGCCGGGTCGAGCACATAGGCATCGGCCAGTCCCTGGTAATGATGGTCGTCGATCAGGTGCGTGGTGGCGTCGAAGGCGAACAGGTTGTCGACTGTCGCGGCCAGCTCGAAGGCACCCTTGTAGCCGTGACGCTTGACCCCGTCGATCCACTTGGGATTGAGCGCACGCGCGCGGATCACCCGGTTCAGCTCTTCCTTGAGGGTACGGATGCGCGGTCGGTCGGCCTGGCTGTGGTCGCCATGGTAGCTGGCCACCACCGCCCCGGACAGGGTTTCCGAGGCCGCCAGCATGCCGCCCTGGAACTGGTAGTAATCGTTGGAATCGAGCAGGTCGTGCTCGTGGTTGTCCTGGTTCTGCAGCACCGCCTGCACCTTGGCCAGGCGCTGGGCGAACTGGGCGCGGGCCGGGGTGCCGTCGTCGCTGCCGCCGTACGCATAGCCACCGTGGTTGAGGTAGACCTCTGCCAGGTCGTCGCGGCTGTGCCACAAGCGCCCGTCGATGGCGTTCTGCACCCCGGCACCGTAAGCGCCGGGTTTGGCACCGAACACCCGCCAGCCAGCCTGACGTGCAGCCTGCTCGGCATCCACGCCTTGAGCCTGCAGCGCGGCCCGCTCGCTGCGCACACGGGCAGCCAGGGGGTTGAGGTCGTCCGGCTCGTCCAGCGCGGCCACGGCCTGCACGGCGGCGTCGAACAGGCGGATCAGGTTACCGAAGGCATCGCGGAAGAAGCCGGAAACGCGCAAGGTCACATCCACCCGGGGGCGGTCGAGCAGGCTCAACGGCAAGATTTCGAAGTCGTCGACGCGCTGGCTGCCGGTGGCCCAGACAGGCCGCACGCCCATCAGCGCCATGGCCTGCGCAATGTCGTCGCCGCCGGTGCGCATGGTCGCCGTGCCCCACACCGACAGGCCGAGCTGACGCAAGTGATCGCCGTGGTCCTGCAGATGGCGCTCGAGGATCAGGCTGGCCGAGGCGAAGCCCAGGCGCCAGGCTGTGGTGGTGGGCAGGTTGCGCACATCCACGGTATAGAAGTTGCGGCCAGTGGGCAGCACATCGAGGCGCCCTCGGCTAGGCGCACCACTGGGGCCGGCGGGCACGAAGCGCCCGGCCAGTGCCGCCAGCAGGCCATGCATTTCAGCCGTGCCGCAGGCGTCCAGGCTGGGTGCGACCGCTTCACGCAGGGCTTGCACTACAGCGTGCACCGGTTGCCACTCACTCAGGTCGGGTAACTGTGCCGTGCCCTCCAGTGCCTGCCCGATCACCTGAAGTGCCAGCAGCTCAAGGCGCTCGCGGGTGTCGCCACAGGTGCGCCAAGGTTCATTGCTCATGGCCTGCAGCTGTTCAGGGCGTATGCCCTGCCACGGCTGCCCAAGGTCGCAATCGAGCGGGTCCCAGCCCGGTATCAGTGCTTTGGCCAAAGCCCGCAGCAGGCTGGCATTACCGCCACGGCCGTCGCCACGTTCGACCCGCAACAACGCCAGCAGCGTATCCAGGCGTAGCCGCCCTTCAGGTGACTGACCAAACACGTGCAGGCCATCGCGAATCTGCGACTCCTTCAGGTCGCACAGGTAGGTATCCAGGCGCGGCAGCCAGAGCGCCGCATCGTCCAGTTGCCCTTCCAGTTGCAACTCACGGTCGATGTGGTTGGCCTTGACCAGCTCGAGGATGTCACGCTGCAACTCGCGGGCACGCCGTGGGTCGAGCAACTGCGCTTCATAGAACTCGTCGGCCAGTTGTTCCAGGTGGCGCAGCGGGCCATAGGTTTCGGCACGGGTCAGCGGCGGCATCAGGTGGTCAATGATCACCGCCTGGGTGCGGCGCTTGGCCTGGGCACCCTCGCCCGGGTCATTGACGATAAACGGGTAGATGTTCGGCAGCGGACCCAGCAGCGCGTCCGGCCAGCACTGCGCCGACAGCCCGACGCCTTTGCCCGGCAGCCATTCGAGGTTGCCATGCTTGCCAACGTGGATCACCGCATCGGCGGCAAATGCGTGACGCAGCCAGAAATGAAATGCCAGGTAGCCATGCGGTGGCACCAGGTCAGGGTCGTGATACACCGCGCTAGGGTCGACCTGGTAGCCCCGCGCCGGCTGGATACCGACGAAGGTCAAGCCAAAGCGCAGGCCGGCAACCATCAGCCGGCCGCTGCGGAACATCGGGTCCTGTTCGGGTGGCCCCCAGCGTTCCAGTACTGCCTGGCGGTTGTCCTGCGGCAGGCGCTCGAAGGCCACCTGGTAATCGGCCAGGCTCAGGCTCTGGGCACAGGGACGCTGGTCGAGATGGTCGAGGTCGTTGGTCACGCCACCGAGCAGCTGGTGGATCAGTTGCGTACCGCTGCCCGGCAACTCGGCCAGCGGATAGCCTTCGGCCTGCAGCGCCTTGAGGATGTTGAGTGCGGCAGCGGGCGTGTCCAGGCCGACGCCATTACCAATGCGGCCATCCCGGGTCGGGTAGTTGGCCAGCACCAATGCCACGCGCTTCTGGGCATTGGGCAGGCGGGCCAGCTCGACCCAGCGGCGGGCCAGCTCGGCGACAAAGTCCATGCGCTCGGGGTGGGCGCGGTAGCAGACAACGTCGGACTGGCTGCGCTCGCTGCGCCAGGCCATGTCCTTGAAGCTGACCGGGCGCGTGATGATGCGCCCGTCCAGCTCCGGCAATGCAATGTGCATGGCCAGGTCGCGCGCGCCCAGGCCCTGCTCGCTGGCTTCCCAGCCTGGCTGGTTGTCCTGCGCGCAGATTGCCTGAAGCACCGGGATGTCGCGGCGAAACGGGCGCAGGTTGGGGCGCTCGGGACTGGACAAGGCGAAACCGGTGGTATTGACCAGCACTTCGGCGCCGACCTCGTCCAGCCAGGCTTCGACCTGTTCCAGACAGGCGCTTTCCTTGAGGCTGGCCACGGCGATCGGCAACGGGTTCAGGCCGGCAGCCTGCAGGCGCTGGCAGAACACGTCGATGAACGCGGTATTGGCCGCTTGCAGGTGCGAACGGTAGAACAGCAGCGGCGCCACTGGCTGCTCGGGGTGCCAGTGCGGGTACCAGTCCTCGAGTGTCGCGCTGCCCTTGGCGGGGTGATAGACCGCCGTGCGCGGCAAAGGCTGCGGCTCGTCCCAGGCATAGTCGCGGCCCAGCCATTGGCTGGCCAGGCAGTTGAACAGGTTGATGGCGTTGGCCTTGCCGCCCTGGCGCAGGTAATGCCAAAGCCGCTCGGCCTGCTCACCGCGGACGTTGCCCAGGCTGGTCAGCTCCGGGTCCGGGCGGTCATCGCCCGGCACCAGAATCAGCTGCACGCCACGGGCGGCGAGCTCGACCAGTTGTTCGACACCATAGCGCCAGTAACCAACGCCACCGTGCAGCGACACCAGGATGACCTTGGCGTGGCGCAGCACCTGGTCGACATACAGGTCGACCGAGGCATGGTTCTGCACCTGCATCGGGTTGGCCAGGCGCAGGCTGGGAAAGTCTTCGGGCAATTGCTCGGCGGTGTCGGCGAGCAAGGCCAGGTGTGAATCGCCGCTGCAGAGAATCACCAGCTCGGCGGGTGTCTGGCCGAGGTCGGCAATGCTGTCATCCGGTACAAAACCACCGGGTTGGGTCCGCAGCAGGTGCATGGGTCAGGCGCCCAGTGCCTGGCGCAGGCGCGCTTCCAGCTGGGCAGCATCGAGGTCCTGGCCGATCAGCACCAGGCGGGTGATGCGCGGCTCATCGGCGCGCCAGGCGCGGTCGAAGTGCTTGTCGAAACGGGTGCCCACGCCTTGTACCAGCAGGCGCATCGGCTTGCCCGGGATGGCGGCGAAGCCTTTGGCGCGCAGGATACCGAACTCCACCACCAACTGGGTCAATGCATCGAGCAGCAGGCTTTCGTCGGCTTCTGGCAGGTCGATGGAGATGGAGTCGAAAGCGTCGTGGTCATGATCGTCATGATCGTCGCCGTCGTGGTGCGAATCGTGGTGGGTTCGGCGGCCATCGATATGCACCTCGGACTCGGCACCCACGCCCAGCAGCACCTCCAGTGGCAGCTTGCCGCTGCTGGCCTCGATCACTTTCACCGCCGGCGGCAGTTCTTCGGCCACCTCGGCACGCACCTTGGCCAGGCCTTCGGCGTCGATCAGGTCGGCCTTGTTCAACACCACCAGGTCGGCGCTGGCCAACTGGTCAGCGAACAGCTCATGCAGGGGCGATTCATGGTCCAGGTTAGGGTCGAGCTTGCGCTGGGCATCGACCTGGTCCGGGTAGGCAGCAAAGGTGCCAGCGGCCACGGCCGGGCTGTCGACCACGGTGATGACCGCATCGACGGTGCAGGCGTTGCGGATTTCCGGCCACTGGAACGCTTGTACCAATGGCTTGGGCAGGGCCAGGCCGCTGGTTTCGATGAGGATGTGGTCGAGGTCGCCACGGCGGGCCACCAGCTCGCGCATCACCGGGAAGAATTCTTCCTGCACGGTGCAGCACAGGCAGCCATTGGCCAGCTCGTAGACGCGGCCGCTGGCTTCTTCTTCGGTGCACCCGATGCTGCACTGCTTGAGGATCTCGCCATCGATGCCCAGTTCGCCGAACTCGTTGACGATGACCGCAATGCGGCGCCCCTGGGCATTGTCGAGCATGTGGCGCAGCAAGGTGGTCTTGCCCGATCCGAGGAAGCCGGTAACGATGGTGACGGGGAGCTTGGCCAGTGTTTTCATGTCGCATTGCCCTTGGCAGTGTGGCGCGGGCATGCAGGACGACAGCCGCGGGCCAGGCCGGCCGGGCTTGTTCGCCACCGGATCACCCCGCCCGGTTGAAAGTCGAAAACGTGACGAGGCAGGTCTCCTGGCTTGCACCGTTCCATGTCCCCGTTCAGTCGAACGCCGGGCTGGCGGGATGACGCCTTCCCGCGCGCTGGCGCAGTGGCTGTGTCGATCCGTTGTCGGTGCTTACAGTTGCGGGGGCAGCCGCGGCTTGTACCGCGTTCCCGTCTTAGCTTCGGCCAGGCCGAAGAACCTCGAAGTGGGCAAGGCTACGCAGTGGCTGGCGGGTGGTCAACCATTGCTGCCGGCTGGTCGACCATAAGAGGAGCAACTGCGCTACAGTGGCACCTTTTCAACGGACAAGGACGCCCCATGCCCCTCGCCCCCGCCCTACCGGTACTGCGCATGTTCTCGGCCGACAAGGCCAAGGCTTTCTACCTGGATTGTCTGCAGGTGCAGGGGCAGGCCCCGTTAGACAACCACCTGCGCTTTTGCCAGCAGATCGATGACGAGGCCAACCCATGAAGGCACTGGGCAAACGCGAAATAGGCCGCCTGGAGCGGGAGTTGGTGGCATGCCTGACCGATGCCTGCGAAACCGCCAAGGCGGAGATTGTCGGCTTCAGTTGGCTAACCCATCGCCTCAACCCGGAGGACTTTCCGAGCAGCCTGCGTATTACCTGGGTATTCGAGCAAGAGGCCGACAAGGCAGCGGCCGTGGTCGGTGATGCGAAGGCGCGCATGCTGGCACTTACCGCTCTGGCGCTGGAGCAAGCCGGCATTGAGCTGGACCATCCGGCCTGGCATGTGCGATTCGACAGTGAAGAAGCCTGCGCGCACGGCCACGGCGGAGACTGGGCCAAGCGCTTGCAGACGCAGCGCTGAGCCCCAACCGGCAGCCGGTGCTTTACCCGGCCCCAGACGGTCCGTTAGGCTATGCATTCTCTAAATGACGAGGTGTTCGTCCAATGCGCCATTGATGCCGCCGTCCGTTCGACGGCCAGTCTTCAGCCTCCGGTTCGTTCCGGAGATGTCGCGGCATTTGTGGAGTTGTGCATGACGAACACGTCGATTCTGACGCTGGACAGCGTCTCCTTGGCCTTGCCTGATGGCAGGCCGCTGTTTAGCAACCTCAACGAAACCTTCGACCAACGCCGCACCGGCCTGGTCGGGCGCAATGGCGTGGGCAAAAGCCTGCTAGGGCAGATTCTTGCCGGCAGGCGTGAACCGAGCAGCGGCCATTGTCGGCGCCTCGGGCCTGTCCATTTGCTGGACCAGCAAGTCATCGCGCGCAGCGCCACGCTGGCCGACCTGGCCCAAGTGGGGCCGGTGATTGCGGCGCTGGAGCGCATAGAGCAAGGCAGCATCAAGCCCCAGGATTTCGACACCGTTGGCGAGCGCTGGGATATCCGCGAGCAATTGCAGCTGCAGCTTGAGGGCCACGGGCTGGGTCAACTCGACTGGCGCCAGCCCGCACGGACCCTGAGCGGTGGCCAAGCCATGCGCGTGGCACTGATTGGCGCGTGGCTCAGCGATGCCGATTACCTGATCCTCGATGAGCCAAGCAATCACCTGGACAACAACGCCCGTGCCCAGCTGCTGAGCATGATCGAAGCCTGGGACCGTGGCTTGCTGGTGATTAGCCACGACCGCAGCCTGCTGGCGCACATGGCACGCATTGTCGAATTATCCAGCCTGGGCTTGCAGGCCTACGGTGGCAACTACAGCCTCTATAGTGCGCAAAAAGCCAACCAGACGGCGCAGGCGCAGCAGCAACTTGCCCGGCTGAAGCAGGAGCAGCAACGCCAGGCCCGTGAACTGCAGCGCCAACGCGAAGACCTGGAGCGCCATCAAGCCCGGGCCGGGCGCCAAGCCAAGCACGCCAACCAGGCCAAAATCCTGGTCGACCGCAAGCAGGAGCGCAGCCAGGCCACTGCTGGCAAGCAGCGCCGCGACCATCGCGATGCTCGGCAAACGCTACTGGGCAAAGTGCGTGACGCCGCCCGCGAGGTGGAGCAAGACAGCGCTATTACCTTGCACGCGCCCACTCCTCAGCGTCATCCGGGCCGAGAGGTCTTGGCCTTGCAGACACTTTGCTTGCCCCATGGCACCCGCAAAGCGCTTGACCTGCGCTTGTGCCTGGGCCAGCGCGTAGGGCTGATCGGCGCCAATGGCAGTGGCAAGTCCACCCTACTCAGGCTGCTGAATGGGGAATTGCCAGCATCGCCCGACAATGTGCGCCTCAGTGGCGAGACCGCCCTACTCGACCAGCACTGCAGCACACTGGCAGGCAACCGCAGCGTGCTCGAACACCTGCGCCAAGCCAACCCGACGCTGGACCAGGGAAAATTGCGCAGCCGCCTGGCGCAACTGGGCCTGGATGCAGCCCGTATCGAACTGCCCAGTAGCCTGCTGAGCGGCGGCGAGCGTATGAAGGCGGCGCTGGCCGCCGTGCTGTACCGCGAACGGCCGCTCGATCTGTTGCTGCTGGACGAACCCGGCAACCACCTGGACCTGCCATCGCTGACAGCCCTGGAAGGTATGCTTGGGCAGTTTCGCGGGGCGCTGATAGTGGCGTCCCATGATGCGGTATTGCTGGAAAACCTGGCGCTGGATGAGTACTTGCTGTTGTAGACACCGAAAAAAAAGCATCGCAGCCTATCAATTCGTGACTGGCCGTTCCCGATCCGCCAAGGATGGTTTAAGGTGGCATGGTGCGCATATAACAGCAGCCCGAGCGATCGGGCACTTGCAAGACAATGAGGGTGTCATGAGCAACGAAAGCATTAATTGGGACAAGCTGGGTTTCGACTACATCAAGACCGACAAACGCTACCTGTCCGTATGGCGCAATGGCGAGTGGGACAAGGGCACCCTGACCGAAGACAACGTACTGCACATCAGTGAAGGCTCCACGGCCCTGCACTACGGCCAGCAGTGCTTCGAAGGCCTGAAGGCCTACCGTTGCAAGGACGGCTCGATCAACCTGTTCCGCCCGGACCAGAACGCGGCCCGCATGCAGCGCAGCTGCGCACGCCTGCTGATGCCGCACGTGCCGACCGATGTGTTCATCGAAGCGTGCAAGCAAGTGGTCAAGGCGAATGAAAAGTTCGTGCCACCGCACGGCAAAGGCGCCCTGTACCTGCGCCCGTTCGTGATCGGCACCGGCGACAACATTGGCGTGCGCACCGCCCCCGAGTTCATCTTCTCGGTGTTCGCCATCCCGGTTGGTTCGTACTTCAAGGGCGGCATGAAGCCGCACAACTTCCAGATTTCCAGCTTCGACCGTGCTGCCCCACAGGGCACCGGCGCGGCCAAGGTCGGTGGCAACTACGCTGCCAGCCTGCAGCCGGGTGCTGAAGCGAAGAAGGCCAACTTCGCCGACGCCATCTACCTCGACCCGCTGACCCACACCAAGATCGAGGAAGTCGGTTCGGCCAACTTCTTCGGCATCACCGCCAACAACGAGTTCGTCACCCCGAAATCGGCCTCGGTACTGCCAGGCATCACCCGCCTCTCGCTGATGGAACTGGCGCAATCGCGTCTGGGCCTGACCGTGATCGAAGGCGATGTCGAGATCAGCAAGCTGGACCGCTTCGTCGAAGCCGGTGCCTGCGGTACCGCAGCCGTGATCACCCCGATCGGCGGCATTGAGTACAACGGCAAGCTGCACGTGTTCCACGACCTGGAAAAGGTCGGCCCGGTTACCCAGAAGCTCTACAACGAGCTGACCGGTATCCAGAGCGGCGATGTAGAGGCACCGGCAGGCTGGATCGTCAAGGTCGCCTGAGGCGCATCAGCTGTATGAAAACGGGGCATGCCAGCGATGGCATGCCCCGTTTTTCATGGGTTTATACGGTCACCTTGAGCGGTTGTACCCGCAAAGCAGGCGACGCGGGGCATGGCACCGGCTGCGCCCACCCCCCCACATGTGTCCACCACCGTGGTAGGAGCGGGTTTACCCGCGAATACGGTGGTGGCTGCGACGGTGAACGGCGGGTGGAGATTGGCCAGCAGGCCCGGCCCTTTCGCGGGTGAACCCGCTCCTACGGCGGCCTGTCCCCAATCCCCGATCAGGTGTAGGAGCGGGTTTACCCGCGAATACGGTGGCGGCAGCGACGGTGAACGGCGGGTGGAGATTGGCCAGCAGGCCCGGCCCTTTCGCGGGTGAACCCGCTCCTACGACGGCCTGTGCCCAACCACCGACCTGTGTCCACCTCCGATCAGTGAACCGCGCCAGGTGGCAGAATCATGCCAGGTGCCGCTGCACCAGCAGGTGCCGGGCTTTGTCGAACGCCCAGTTGTATACCACGGTGTAGGGCAGGATGATCACGAAGAAGCCCAGCTCCACCATGAACGCCTGCAGCAGCGAAATCTCCAGCATCCAAGCCGCCACCGGCAGGCACCACACCACCAGGCCGGCTTCGAAGCCAAGACCGTGCACGAAACGCGTACTGGCCTTCCAGTTGATGCGTTCGGTTTGCACCCAGCGATCGACCAGTGCGTTGTAGACCATGTTCCACAGCATGGCGATCACCGACAGGGTCACCGCCAGCGCGCCCGCCGTTGCCAACGACTTGCCCATGATCCAGGACAGCAGCGGCGCACACAGCAGTACCGCAAAAACTTCATAGCCAACGGCGTGGACCAGGCGTTCGGTGAAAGAGACGTTTTTCATTGCACATTCCATCCATTGCGGGAGTCGTGCTTCCCATTTTCTTTGATAGAACTGATACTCGCGACATAGCTACCATCGGTTTTATCAATACCATGCGTTACTCTCCCGAAGCTCTGGTCGCCTTTACCGAAGCCGCCTCACTCGGTTCATTTTCTGCGGCGGCGCGCAAGCTGCGCAAAAGCCAGTCCACTGTCAGCATCGCTATCGCCAATTTCGAGGCCGATATCGGCTGCCCGCTGTTTGACCGCAATGGCCGCCACCCCACGCTCAATGAAGCGGGCAGGCAGGTGCTGAGCCATGTCGAAGCAATTCTCGATGCCAGCGCCCAGCTCGATGCGCTGGCAGTGCGACTGGCGCAAAATGTCGAGGCGCTGGTATCTGTGGTGATGTCGGACAGCTACAGCGTAACGTTCCAGGGGGCGGTGATGACTCGTTTCGCCCAGCACTACCCCCATACCGAGCTACGCTGCGGCCCGGCGGAGGACGCTGATGTGATCGAGATGATCCAGCAGGGCCTGGCCCATGTCGGCATCCTTGCCACACAGCCCGGCTACCCCGCCGACGTGGCCGTGGCGCGCTTGCCGGAGCAGGCAGAGTTCGGCGTGTATGTCGCCAGCGAGCATCCGCTGGCAAGCCTGGCGCAGGTAAAGGCGCAGCATCTGGAGAACGCACGACAGCTGTATATCAAGACCTATGCCCCCAGCCTGCACCATGGCCGTGGCCAAGCGTGGTCGGCACCGGATTACCTTACCCTGCTGGAGTTCGCCGTGCGCGGGTTTGGCTGGGCCGAGCTGCCCAGGGCGCTGGTAAAACGGTTTGGCAACGAGCTGGTGGAGTTGCAGATAGCGGGTTACCCCCGGCGGGTGGATATGGATGTGGCCTGGTCGAGCCGGCGTGCCTTGGGGCCGGCCGGGCAATGGCTGGTGCGACAGATGTTGGGGCAATAGTTGTGTCGCCTGCCCGAACTTGAAGTGCGCCCAGACACAACAACCGGTACACCCAGCGACAAGCCTTCCCCCCACCCCGCCCCTTAGCCTGTCACCACGCGCCGCCCCGCTGCGGCACGCACCCAAAAAGCACAAGAACAAACGTTGGTGACCTATGCAGACAGTAGATCCGATCACCCTTGCGGTTGTCCGGGGTGCGCTGGAGACAGCGCAACGCGAAATGACCCTGACCCTGGAAAAGACCGGGCGCTCCAGTGTGTTCAACCTGGCACACGACTATTCCAACTCGCTGTTCGACCACTTGCCGGAAATGATCCTGCAGGGCCAGGACATTCCCATCCACTTGGGCTCGCTGATACCGGCCATGAAATGCGTGGCCGAGTTCTTCGGCGACGACATCGCCGAAGGCGACGTGATCTACCACAACGACCCCGCCTACAAGGGCAGCCATATTCTCGACTGCTGCATGTACAAACCGGTGTATTACCAGGGCGAGCTGGTGTTCTGGACCGTCTGCAAGGGCCACCTGACCGACATCGGCGGCCCGGTGCCGGCGGGCTACAACCCCGATGCCAAGGAGATCTATGCCGAGGGCCTGCGCATTCCACCGGTCAAGCTGTGGGAAAAGGGCAAGCGTCGTGAGGACGTGATCAACTTCATGCTCACCAACATGCGCGCCCGCCCCTATCAGGAAGGCGACCTCAATGCCCAGTATGGCGCCTGCAAGGTCGGCGAGCGGCACTTGCTGGAGCTGCTGGACAAGTACGGCGTGGCACAGGTGCGTGCCTGCATCGCCGAACTGAAGAACATGGCCGACCGACACATGCGGGCGCTGTTGCGCGATGTGCCGGATGGTGACTACAGCGGCACCGCCGTGCTCGAAGATGCCGGCCACGGCCTGGGTGAACTGGCCATCACCGCCCATGTGCAGATCCGTGGCGACCAGGCCCATGTGCGCATCGAAAGCCCGCCGCAGGTGCCGTATTTCATCAATTCCTATGAGGGCAACTCGGTATCCGGGGTTTACCTGGGGCTGATGATGTTCGCCCAGGTGGCGCCGCCTTACAACGAAGGCCTGTATCGCTGCGTAACGGTCGATGTCGGCCCCAGGGGTACGCTGTGCAATGCCGAGGAACCCGCGCCCCACGTCAATTGCACCACCACGCCGATGGAAACCCTCGCCGATGCCGTGCGCACGGCACTGGAACAGGCCTCGCCACAGCGGGTAACGGCCTCCTGGGGGCATACCAGCGGCATCAACATTGCCGGCCGCGACCCGCGCAACGGCAATAGCGAGTACGTGACGATGGTGCTGGCCTCGATCATTTCCGGTGCCGGTGCCAACAAGGTGATGGATGGCTGGCACGCCTGCGGCCCGCTGTGCTGCTTCGGGGCGCTGATGAGCGGTGACATCGAGCTGCTCGAACACGCGTATCCGGTGCTGATCCACCGCTACAGCCTGATGGCCGACAGTGGTGGCGCCGGTGAGTTACGCGGGGGTTCGGGCACCCGCCTGGAGATCGAGCCACTGGACCACGCCATGACCGTGGTCGGCTTCGGCGAGGGCCGCCAGTTGCCCACCGCTGGTGCCGCCGGGGCTCGCAATGCCCTGCTCGAGCCCAAACTGGGCCGGCTGATCCATCGCCATGCCGATGGCCGCGAAGACCACTACACGCAGAACCCCATGCTCACCCTGCAGCCCGGCGAACGCATCATCAACATCAACCCAGGGGGTGGTGGCTACGGCGACCCACTGCGCCGTCGGGTCGCAGCAGTACTGGAGGACGTGCGCAACGGCCTGGTCTCGCCACAAGGCGCAGCCCTGGAATATGGCGTGGTCCTCGATGCCGATGGCCAATTGGACGAAACAGCCACCCACCTTGCCCGCGCCCCGCGCTAACCGGAGAACACGCATGCGTAACCAATATCGCCTGGGCGTAGACGCCGGCGGCACTTTCACCGATTTCATCCTGGCCGATCGCGACGGCGGCGTGCAGCTGTTCAAGGCCCCCTCCACGCCGCAGGACGGCACCTTGGCCATTCGCGCTGGCCTGGCACAGATTGCTGACGCCACCGGGCGCAGCCCGGCCGAACTGATCGCCAACTGTGACCTGTGCATCAACGGCACCACCGTGGCCCTCAACGCGCTGATCGAGCGCACCGGGGTCAAGGTGGGCCTGCTGTGCACCGAGGGGCACGAGGACAGCCTGGAAATCCGCCTGGGCCACAAGGAAGAGGGCCACCGCTACGACGCCCACTACCCGCCGGCACACATGCTTGCCCCACGCCACCTGCGCCGCCCGATCGGTGGCCGAATCCTTGGCGATGGCCGTGAGCACAGCCCGCTGGACGAAGCCGCCATCCATGCCGCCATCGACTACTTCCGTGCCGAAGGCGTGCAGGCCGTGGCCATTTCCTTCCTGTGGTCGGTGCGCAACCCTAGCCACGAACAACGGGCCGCCGAACTGGTACGGGCTGCCCTGCCCGAGGTGTTCGTCTGCACCGGCTGCGAGGTGTTCCCGCAGATTCGCGAATACACCCGCACCTCCACCACCGTGGTCAACGCCTACCTCAGCCCGGTAATGGCACGTTACGTGGCGCGCATCGACAGCCTGTTTCAGGCACTTGGCGCACAGCAGCCAGTACGCTACTTCCAGTCCAATGGCGGGTTGGCGCCCGGGCACCTGATGCGTGAGCGCGCCGTCAACGCGATCAACTCCGGTCCGGCCTCAGCGCCACAAGCCGGGCTGGCGGTAGCGAGGCCGTTCGGGATCGACAACGTCATCACCGTGGACATGGGCGGCACCTCGTTCGACATCACCCTGACCAATGGCGGACGCACCAACTTCAGCAAGGACGTGGACTTCCTGCGCCAGCGCATCGGCGTGCCGATGATCCAGGTGGAGACCCTGGGTGCCGGCGGTGGCTCCATCGCCCACCTGGACGAGTTTGGCATGCTCCAGGTCGGACCGCGCAGCGCCGGCGCCATGCCTGGGCCGGTGTGCTACGGCAAGGGTGGCCGCGAACCCACGGTCACCGACGCCAACCTGGCACTTGGCTACCTGCCCGACGGCGCACTGCTGGGCGGCAGTATCCGCCTGAACCGCCAGGCCGCGCTGGACGCCATCCGGAGCACGATCGCCGAACCGTTGGGCATCAGTGTGGAACGCGCGGCATTCGGCATCACCACCCTGGTCAACCTGAACATGGTCAACGGCATCCGCCGCGTATCGATCGAGCGCGGTCACGACCCGCGTGACTTCGCCCTGATCGGCGCAGGCGGTGCGGCGGGCATGCACGTGGTGCGCCTGGCCGAAGAAATCGGCATGCACACCGTGCTGATCCCCAAGGTGGCCTCGGGCTTGTGTGCGTTCGGCCAGATCCTGTCCGACGTGCGCTACGACCAGCTCACCAGCCTGTCGATGCGACTGGACGCCGGGCACGTCGACCTGGCGCAACTCAACCAGACCCTCACCGAACTGCGTGAGCAAGGCCTGGCCAACCTGCGCGAAGACGGTTTTGGCGACCAGGCCAGCAGCTGCCACTACACCCTGGAGATGCGCTACCTGGGGCAAATTCATGAGTGCAGTGTGGACCTGCAGCAGCACAGCCTGGACGAGGCAGGGCTGGCCGCGCTGGTCAGCCGCTTCCACAGCCGCCACCAGACCCTGTACTCGTACAGCGAACCCGACAGCCCGGTGGAGCTGGTGAACCTGGAGTGCTCGGTGATCGGCCACCTGCCACGCCCGCCGCAACCCGAGCTGCAGGGGCCGGCCGAGCCCCCCGCCCCCACCGCGCAATCCGTCCGCCCGATGCTGTTCAGTGCCGACGGTGAATGGCAGCCCACACCGGTGTTCAACGGTAACCACCTGTTGCCAGGGCAGACCGTGCATGGCCCCTGTGTGATCGAGGAAGACACCACCAACATTGTCCTGCCACCCGGCTGGCAAGCTCGCCTGGAGCCTTCGGCCACCTACCGAGTGACACGCGGGGGTTGATCTTGCGGTCGGCGCGCGCCGATCATGGGCCTGACAACCGCCCGGCAGTTTTGCGCTCCCGGGCGGTTTTTACAATAACAAGAGCTGCTTGAGTAGCTTGCCTGCAGTTCCTTTTTTCAATGCTGCCCTCTTTGAAAAAGGACCCACCATGCCCACAGAACTCTCGACCCACGGCTGGCCACAGCCTGAACGCCAGGCACGCTGGGCCGAAGCCATCAGTGACACCTATTTCCCATTGAGCCTTGAATTTGCTGCCGGACAGCCGTTCGATGGCCACCTGCAGCGCTGGAGTACGCCGAGCACGCCACTGAGCCTGTCGCGCCTGCGGTCCAGCCAGCTGGGTTACTCGCGCAGTAACGCGCACATCGGCCAGGACCATGAAGCGTTCTACCTGGTGACCGTGCCGCATGGCAGCGAGGTGCACTTTGAACAGGACGGCCACCAGATCAGTTGCAGCCCGGGCGGTTTCATCGTCGAGCGCGGCGATGCACCCTACCGCTTCCACTACGGCACGCAGAACGACTTGTGGGTGCTCAAGCTGCCCGAGCGTGCGCTCAAAGCCAACCTGCTGGGGCACAAGCGCTATACCCGGCATTGCTTCGATGCCCGTCAGGGCCTGGGGCGCATCTTCGTCGAGCAACTCGACCTGTGTGCCCGCCATTTCGACACCAGCCCCCCGGCAGCCCGGCATCTACTGCTGGAACAGGCCTCCGCCACCCTGCTGCTGGCCTTGCAACAGGATGAGCGCGTGCTGGGCAGCGAAGGCAGCAACCTCAGCACCCTGCACCTGACGCGGGTCGAGCAGTACGTGCAGCAAAACCTGGGTGACCCCGAGCTGTCGCCACAAACCATCGCCAGCGCCTGTGGGCTGTCGCTGCGTTATCTGCACAAGTTGTTCGCGATCACGCCCTACACCCTTGGCGAGTGGGTACGCCGTCAACGCCTGGAGGCCGTGCACCGGCAACTGCTTGACCCGCATTGCCACCTGGCCATCGGCGAACTGGCATTTCGCTGGGGCTTTGCCGATCAGGCGCAGTTCACCCGGGCGTTCCGCCAGCAGTATGGGTGCACGGCGAGCGAGGTGCGGGCTACGCGTACGCACTGATCACAACAACGGAAAATTGCCCGCTTCCACAGGGGCACCGTCGCGTTGGCTTGGCGGGCTCAATCCCCCGCCACCACATCCACCACTTTCCAGCTGTCGTCCGGGTCAAAGCGTTTCATCTCCTTCGCCAGCCTGTCGCCATGCGGCCCGAGGTCTTTCTCGAACACTTGGCCGTCATGGCTGATCATGAAGCTCATCACCCCGGTGTCGTCGTACTTGGCCGGCCAGGCGACCATGGCGAAGCCACGGCTCATCTGGTTGCCGATCAGGTAGCTGTAGGCACCGCCCGGGGCGGATGAGCCCTGTGCGTCCAGGATGCGGAAGTGGTAGCCATACCAGGCGTCACCGACCACATCCTGGCCGAACAGCGGGCCCAACGGGCTGACGTCACCGTCGCCATCG
Organism: Pseudomonas sp. CIP-10; assembly: GCF_020911845.1. Lineage (NCBI taxonomy): Bacteria > Pseudomonadati > Pseudomonadota > Gammaproteobacteria > Pseudomonadales > Pseudomonadaceae > Pseudomonas > Pseudomonas sp. CIP-10. The sequence continues at coordinate 3,468,728 of NZ_CP087160.1, forward strand.
TCATCCCAATACAACCCGTCATGCTTGCCCGGCTCGCTGAAAATCTTCTGTGCGTACTCCAGCGCACCATCTCCGTTGTGGTCCTGGGTGGCGTAGTCCATTTGCGCATCGTGATAGGCCAGCAGCGACTGCAGAACACCCAGCTCGTTGCGCCCGATGCGACGGACGCGGATTTCGGCACTGCCCGCCTTGAGGTCGAAGCGCCAGCCCTGGCTGCTTCTGGTCAGCGGTATGGGCAAGGTCCAGTGACCGGTGCCCACCGCCAGGATGGCCTTGCCCTCGCCTGACATGTCGATGCTGTGCTGTGCGCGATACTGCTCGAGAAAGGTATCCACATCGCTGCGTTGCACACCACCGCGCGGTATATAGGTGCGCCAGTCATCGCCCAGCAACTGGGCCAGGCGGGCTTCATCAGGTTTTTCCTGGCCCAGCGCCGCGACAAAGGCTTCCACGGCCTTCTCCGGCGTTGGGAAGGCTTGCTGGGCGGCGGCCATGAACGACCAGGCCAAACCTGCCGTCAGCAGCAATGCAGCCAGTGTTGGGCGCTTCATCGACGGCCTCCTGCGCCGCGACGCGCGGGCGCACTGGGCCGGGAGATCGGGTGCCCGGCGGCACGAGACGCACCGGGCCGCTGAGCGAACGACTGGCTGGTATGGCCGCGGTTGGCCTGCACGCTGGTGCGCGACGGCGAGCGCACACCGTCGAAGGCATTGTTGCGGGCACGGCCTGCCGTATTGGCAGGACGGCTCTGCGCCGGCTGCCGCACCTGGCCGTCGCCCTGCCGGCGTTGATTGGCCAGGTTGCCGTTCTGCTGGCGGCCTTGGTCATTGCGGGTTTCCTGCCGACGGTCAGTCGCCCGCGCGCCATCATCGCGGGACGGCATGCGGTTGCCGTCAGGATTGCCTGCCTTGGCCTCGCGCATTTGCTCGCGGGCCTGACGGTTACTGGTAGCCGGCCGTTCGATACCTGCGCGGTCCATCGATGCCCTGGCTTTGTCTCGGGCCTGGGCCCGTTGGGCGTCGTCGCCGCGGAACGCGGTGCGCTGAGTGGCACCGTCCAGCTGGCGGCCGTACTGCTGACGGCTGCGAGAGTCGCGGTATGGCACACCGTCGCGGTTGGCGGCATTGTGCTGCCATTTGTTCTGGTTGTTGGTGATGCGGTTGTTGACGTTGAGGTTGTTGTAGCGGTTGACGTCAATGTCGATGTCATTGTTGTCCCAGTCGCAATCGCCCCACAGCGAGGCGACAATTGCCACGCCGGTACCGAAGGCCAGGCCGGCCACCAGCGCGGAACCGGGGTAGTACATGGGCGGCGGCGGGTAATACACCGGCGGCGAGGCCGGGTAGGCCCAAGTGCCATAGGTGGTGGTCGGGTTATAGCTGGGCACATACACCACTTGCGGGTCGGCCGGCTCGATGACGATGGTGGTGGGCGGGCTGCTGGCCGCTGCCCCTTGGGTGCTACTGCCGCTGGCGGCTGGCGCAGGTGCGGTCTGCACGGTGACGTGCTGGTACTGGCTGCTCTGCAGATTGCCGGCGGCCTGCGCCTGGTGGCGCAAACGCTGCACGCTGCCCATGACATCATCGGGCTGGGCGAGGAAAGCATCGCCCAGGCGCTGCACCCAGACCGGGTCCTGGCCAAGCGTTGCCAGCACCTGCGGGAAGGCCACCAGTGCCTGTACGCTAGGGTCCCAGGGCTGCTTGGCCACTTGCCTGACCGCATCGTCGCCGGTGGCCTTGGGGTTGGCCTTGGACCAGGTCACGGCTTCATTGACCTGCCCCGGGTAGGTTGACGCCATCAGCACCTGAGCCAGCAACTGATCAGGGTACAAGGCAATGGGGGCCAGCATCTGGTCCAGTTGCTCCTGGGAGAACACCGGGTCCTTGGCCACGGGCGTGGCAGCGGAAGGCGCCGGATCCGGCGCGGGCACGTCTGCAGCCTGCACCAGGCCAGGGGCAGCGCTCAGGCAAAGCAGTGCCGACAGGACAGCAAACAATGGCATGCGCATCGCTTATCCCCACAAGGTCAGACCGCGTGGGTTAAGGGTAGCAATGGCGGTGCTTTTGACCAGACGAGGGGACGCAAACTTTTCGCGCTTCAAAGGCGGGATGGTTGATGCGTTCGAGCCTATAGGTGGACTTCGCCGGAACCGTCGATAGTCACTATCGAGCAGGGCAATTTCTACCGAACGCTGTGGCCGCATAACCTAGCGTCATCCCCACGATGCCTCCTAGACTGCCCTGGAGCTAACCGATGAATACCTTGGCCCGCCACCTGTGCGCCACCCTTGCCGTTTTTGCCATCGCCGTGATCAGCGGCTGTGCCAGCCACCCTGAACTGCGCCCGTACACCGCCGAGGAAACCCGCCAGTTGCAACTGGAAGCCTTACAGCGCCGCGGCCTGTCGCTGGACAATTACGAGCAGCAACGGCGGGTGATCCTGCGTGCCGGTAACCTGCCTGTCGTGACCGAGGCTGCCGACGCTGAACCTTCGACCAAAGGCTGAACGGGCTAGCCGGCGGTTCCCTCCCTCCACTTGCGCAGGTATCCTCTACCGCTCAACCGCAAGCCTTCCAGGACGGAGACCATGATCAGGCCCCTTCTGTTGCTGAGTGCTGCACTGCTTTTAAGCCCCGCGTCGCAAGCCCAGCAGATGAAACGCCAACTGGGCGATTTCGACTTCACACTCGGCACCACCCCCTCACGCAGCATGGCGCAAGGGCTTATCTCACCCAGTGCCGTTGGCGCATTCCATGGCGGGCTCGACCTCAGCCACCCCAATGGCTGGTACCTGGGCCAGTACGCCCCAAGCATGGGCGTCACCCCTGACTCGACCCTGCGCCTGGACAGCTACCTGGGCTACAAGCACCATTTCGACAGCAGCCTGGGCTACGAGGTAGGGTTGATCCATTACAGTCAGCCCAATATCGCAGGCCCCGACAGCTACGCCCTGTATGGGGGGATTTCGGTGCTGGGCAGCCGCTTCGGCGGGGCGCTGCGCGACAACCCCGACAACCGCACGGGCACGCTGTTCGCCGACTTCGGCCATCTGCCGATGTTCGACGTCGACTTCACCGTCAAGCTCGCCCACCACCGCCTGGGCACGCCGTTCACCATTGGCGATGGCAGCCAGGTGAATACCTTTTCCGATTGGTCACTGGAGCTGTCGCGGCCCTGGCTGGGCATCGACCTGAACCTGATCTACAGCAACTCCAGCCTGAGTGGCGCGAGCTGCGATGCCTATTCGGGCATCAATACCTATTGCGACAGCGTGGTCACGCTCAAGGCCCAGCGCAGCTTTTTTTAACGGCGCGGCGCCAGCGCCAGGGCAATACCGCCCAACACCACCACACAGGCGATCAACAAGCGCAACGACACCGGTTCGCCAATCAGCGCAACCCCGCCCAGTGCGGCAATCACCGGCACACTCAGTTGCAGGGTCGCCGCCTGTTGCGCACTGATCTGCCTGACCACGCCATACCAAACGGCATAGCCTGCGCCAGAAGCCAGCACGCCGGAACCCAGGGCATACAACAAGCCAAGCGGTGTGAGGTGCGGGCCGGCACCCAGCAACAGCATCGGTAGCAGCAGGATCAGGCAAGGCAAACTGCGGGCAAAATTGCCGACAGTGTCGGCCAGCGGCCTGGGCGAGCCTTTGCCCAGTAGCGTATATACCCCCCAGGCCACACCGGACAGGGCCATCAGCAAGGCACTGGCCAACGGCGGCGCGGAAACGCCGGGCAACAGCAGCACCAGCAGGCCGGCAAAGGCAATCAGCATGCCCAGCAGCATGCGTACAGTGATGTGTTCGCCCCTGTACCACGCAAAGCTGAACATGGTGATCTGCACGGCACCGAACAGCAACAACGCCCCTGCACCTGCGCCCAGTTGCAGGTACGCCGCAGAAAACAGGAACGCGTACAGGAACAGGGCCAGGCCGCCCCACCAACTGCCGCCCATGGCCTGCACCGGCTTGCGCAGGCGAATCAGCAACAGCAGAAACAGCGCACCACTGGCCAGACGTACCACGGTAAAGGATACCGGGTCGATCGCCCCGTCCTTCAGCGCCAGCCGGCAGAACACCGAGTTGGCGGCAAACGCCACCAGGCTGAAAAGAGCAGGCCAAAGCCAGGCGCTGGTCTTGCGGTCAGTAAGCGTGGTCGTGCCTGTACTCATGGTGTGGTCACCTCTGAGTGGGATTGTTGTTATAGCGGCATTTAGTCAGGACCGGCACCGATATACAAGGAAGAACCACCGTGAGGATGGCACCGGCTACGCCGGTGTTCGCGGGTAAACCCGCTCCTACGGGCGACCGCGTCGGCTTTTCAGGTTTTGAGCAAGACGGCGGCTACTGCTTCGATCTCCACCAGCATGCCGTCCAGTGCCAGCCGGGGCACCGGTATCAGCGTGCAGGTCGGTTTCATGTGCGCTCCCCAGGCCCTGTCGGCCTCAGCCACCCATTGGTGCAGGCGCGCTTCGGAGTGCTCGACAATCAGCAGGGTCAGCTTGAACACCTGGGCCAGGCTGGCACCTTTCGACGCCAGGGCCCGCTCCAGGTTGGCCAGCGCCTGCCGGGCCTGTTCGGCGAACACGGGTGACAACTGGCCCTGGCTATCCTCCCCACCCTGACCGGCGATGAACAGCAGACGGCTGTCAGCGCGCACTTCGGCGACATGGGAGTAGGCGTTGCCACTGGGGTCGTAGAGGCCTTCGGGGTTGCTCAGCTGGAATGCGCTTGATGGGGTCACGACAAGCCCTCGCTCGGTTGAAAGAGCGCCGGAGTATCGGACCTCAAGCTAACTCGAGGTCAAGCATAAAGTAGGAAATTTCGTACAAGGCATCGTCATGTCAAAACCACGCGTGTGTTTGCGCAGTGGCTGTAAGGCCGTAGGCTCTGTACGAAAAGTCTTGAGACGCAGGTCAGGCAAGGCGAAAACAGCCGAGGAACGGCCGGGGTCGCGCCCGACTGTACTGGAGTACATGAGCATTCCGAGGCTGTTTTCAACGCAGCATGAACAAGTATCAGGGCTTTTCGTACAGAGCCAAGATTGCAAAGCCCGGCATGGAGGCCTTTAACCAACAAGGAAAAACAGATGAGCAAATTTGATTTTCAGCTGGCCTATACCATCAAGCCGCACAACGCTCCACGCGATGAAACCGATGCGGCACAGGCACGTCTGCACCTGCGGGAAAAGCTCGGCCTGGACACCGTCGAGCACATTGAAACCACGCTGCTTGGCATGATCACGCTCAATGGCACCACCCTCGCTGACCGCAAGCGGGAAGCTGAAAAGCTGGTCCGCGACTACATCCATGACGCGCTCAAGGAACTGCGTGTACTGTCCACCGTGAAGTTCTACGGCTGCCTGATGGTGGACGGGCTGGGGCCGGCCATACGCTTCGACATCCTGCCCAAATGAACCTCGACGGCCTCAGGCGCCCCCGCGCCCGAGGCCGCAAACCGTCATTTCTCCTGCAGCACCGCCCTGCCCTTCACCGCCCGCGGCCCGCGCCAGGCCCAGAACAGCAAACCGGGGAATGGGGCGTAGACCACGAAAACGATCCACAGCATCTTGCGCTCGGCGCGCCGTTCACTGCCGATGATGTGCCAGATGGCCCAGATCTCCAGCAGGATGACCAAGGCCGCGATGATGATCCAGATCGTACCGATTTCCATGAGCGCTCTCCCAATGGCATGTATTGGGTTGGGTTGCTGCAAGCGCTGAGGGTTCAGATTGATTTGACTCACCGCGCCTCTTTGCAGGCGCGGCGATAGGGCCTCATTGCCGTGGTGCATTCTCCAGTGCAGCCTTCAACGCCGCTGCATCGGTAAACGCCCGTTGGCTGACCAGCACGCCCTGCTGCAGTTGCAACCACTGCACCTGGCCCTCCTGCCCGGGGTAACGGCTGGCCACTCGCCCATCACGGTCGAGCAGCACCCGGTAGCTGTAATCGCGCATGGCCGGGACAGCGAACAGTTTGCTGATCAGCGCAGGCATGCGCTGAATGTCGGCCACGAATACAGCGGCCCGTGCTTCCAGGTAGCCCTTGGGCTGCTCGGCCAGTGCCGCCTTGACCAGCTTGGCCCCGTCCATATCACGCGCCACCAGCAGAATCTGCGTGTCGGCAGCAAGGCTGTAGGCCTGGTCGTACTGGTCGAGCAGCGTGAACGGGGCGAGCCTGTCGCCCTGCTCCAGGGCGTTGGCCAGCAACGGCAACAGGCTAAGCAACACTACAGCGGCATATCTCATCAGCGGCATCCTCAATGACGGGAGGTCAGCATAGCGGTAAAGCACCAGGACAGGCTGGTTTGCCTGAACACGACCTGTAATACGACACAGCCACCGGGGAGATTGTCTTTCCTCCGGGCACCGTCCACACTCTGCGGGCCAGCCAGGAAGCGGAGTTCAGAGTGCCCACGCCACGCCAGTTCAGCCAAAAGACCAGCACCAGCAACATGCTACGGCTCAAAACAAGCAGCGCCAATGCCCAGGCGCCCTATCGGGTCGACTTCATCCTGCTCGAACACTTCTCGATGGCCAGTTTCACGGTGGCCATGGACGTACTGGTCACGGCCAACCTGCTACGTGCCGACAGCTTCCGGTTCACCCCGCTGTCGCTGGACGGCGACCGGGTGCTCAGCGACCTGGGGCTGGAACTGGTGGCCACCGAGCTGTCCGCCGCGGCGCTGAAGGAGCTGGACCTGTTGGTGGTCTGTGGCGGCTTGCGCACACCACTCAAGTACCCGGAACTCGATCGCCTGCTGGACGATTGCGCGGCCCACGGCATGGCCTTGGGCGGCTTGTGGAACGGCGCCTGGTTCCTTGGCCGTGCCGGGGTGCTGGACGACTACGGTTGCAGCATCCACCCCGAGCAACGTGCCAGCCTGTCGGAGCGCAGCCCGCAAACCCGCATCACCCCGGCCAGCTTTACCCTCGACCGTGACCGCCTCAGCGCCGCCAGCCCCAATGGCGCCATGGAGCTGATGCTGGGCCTGGTACGCCGGCTGTATGGTGATGGCCTGGCCGAAGGCGTCGAGGAAATCCTGTCATTCTCCGGTGCGCGCTACCGCCAGGTGGGTCCTGGGGCGAAGAAGTCCATGAGCCTGCACCTGCGCACCATTGTCGAGCTGATGGAGAACAACCTCGAGGAAACCCTCAGCCTCGACCAGTTGGCCGCCTACAGCGGGCGCTCGCGGCGGCAGATCGACCGCCTGTTCCAGGCCCAGCTGGGCACGTCGCCCCGGCGCTATTACATGGAGCTGCGCATCACCAAGAGCCGCCGGCTGCTGCAGTATTCCGACCTGTCGGTGATGGAAGTGGCAGTGGCCTGCGGGTTTGTCTCGGTGTCGCACTTCAGCAAGTGCTATGCGGCGTATTTCGGCTACCCGCCGTCGCGCGAGCAACGGCTGGGCGAGTGACCGAGGCCCTTTGAGCCAGCCCAGGCGCTCGAGCAATCTCAGGTACGAGGCTCGAGCTGGATATACCGCAACACCGCATCACAGATCATGGCTTTGTGGCGCAGCTTTATTTGCTCATCAGACAGGTCGATCTGGAAGATCTCGCCAAAGGTATGGCGGTTCGACACCCGGTAGAAGCAGAACGAGCTCATCAGCATGTGCAGGTCGATGACCTCGATGCCGGCGCGGAACACGCCTTCCTGAACGCCACGGCGCAGGGTGTTGCCCAGGGCCTCCAGCACCAGGCTGCTCATTTCGCGAATGGCCGGCGACTGCTTGACGTACTCGCCATAGTGGATGTTTTCGGTGCAGATGATGCGCACGAAATCGACGTTGCGGTCATGGTGATCGAAGGTGAACTCCACCAGCCGGCGGATCGCCTGCTCAGCCGGTAACGACTCCAGGTCCAGGCTCTGTTCGGTCTTGCGGATATCCCCGTACAACTTCACCAGGCACTCGCAATACAGCTGCTCCTTGCTGCCGAAGTAGTAGTAGATCATGCGCTTGGAAGTGGCGGTGCGTTCGGCGATGGCGTCGACGCGGGCGCCGGCCAGCCCTTGCTGAACGAACTCGTTGATGGCGGCCTGGAGGATGTCCTCGCGTGTTTTCTCAGGGTTGTTCTTGCGCGTTTTGCGCACCCCTTCGGTTTCAGGCTGGCCGAGGCCGACTACGGAATCACTCATACCCACTCACAGGCTGTTTATTGGAATGCCGGGATTATCCGTTAGCGCGGCCATGCAGGGAAGCACGCTGTTGGTCGGGTAGCCATGATGCCTTGGGCTCAAGCAGCGCGGTCAGCCTGCGGGCACTGATCATCAGCCAGGCGCACAGTCAGTTACGCTGGGCAGTCGCGGGCGCCGGCGCGGGCGTCAGGCGCAGCACGCGGTTACGCCCACCTTCAGCGAGCAGATAACCCCCGATACCATCGGCGATGATCGCCTGCGGAGCCTTGAGGAAAGTCAGCACCGTTTGCTGGCTGCCATCGGCATCGATGCGCAGCAGGCGCGCACGGTGTGTGTTGTCCTCGCTGATCCATAGGCCACGTTGATCACAATACAAGAATGTAGGGTTACGCAAACCGTCGACCACCACCGGGTCGCTGCCATCGTCGGACAGGGAGCGGACCCTGCCATTGGCCTTTTCGGTGTACAGCAGGCGGCCATCGCTGCAGCGGGTCAGGCCTTCGGTTTCGGTCAGGCCGGACCGCAGTACCTCCAGCTGCCCGCTGCTCCAGTCATAGCGCATCAGGCGACCATTGCCCTTGCGGTCTTCGATGGCATAAAGATAGTTGCCTTCGTTCCAGAGGCCCTGCACGCTCTCGCCGTCGAACAGCCGGGTGACCTGGCCATCGCGGGACAGGCTGACAGGTGCCAGGCCACCTTCCTGGCTGAACACCCAGCCGCCCTGCGCCGCGACCATACCGTCGGGCTTGGACAGGTTATCGATCAGCACGACGCGCTCGCCCGTAGCCGTGATCTTGAGGATGCTGCCCCGGCCGTCATCCAGTTCACGGCTGACCAGCAGGCTGCCATCCGTTTGCGGTAACAGCGAGGCGGCTTTGGTTACGTCGCGATGCAACACCTCAACATCCCAGCCGGTAGCGGCCTGAACCGGGTAGAAACTTTGCCACGCGAAGAAGCCCAAGGTGGCCGCGAGCAGCCCGGAGGTGGCAGTCAAGGCGATGCGGGCGCTGCGCTTGCGCAGGATGTGCGGCATGAAGGGGGCTCCTCGGAATCGTTGCGGATCCTAGCAAGCGAATGTGAAAAAAATGTCGAAAGCTGCACAAACGGGTGCTGCAGGACCCGCCGATCTCAGCCCATGGCGCCTCCAACAACGATAGGCACCCCGCTACTAAAAACAAAAGGATATAAAAATAACTAAACAATCTAACAAACTGGAATATATAAATTGAAAGCCAAACGCCACCTCCTTAGTCTGGGCAGATCGCCTCTCACCCGATTCAAGGAGCAATGCCCATGCCCAAACATGCCTTCTCCCCATTACGCCGTCTGCTGATCGGCGGTTTACTGGCCAGCGTCGCCAGCGCCCTGCTGCCCTGGTCCGAAGCCATTGCCAACGACGCCAGGACACTGCGCATCGGCTACCAGAAATTCAACAGCATCAACATCCTCAAAGGCAGCGGCGCCCTGGAGAAGGCCCTGGCACCGCAAGGTGTGAAGGTCAGCTGGCATGAGTTCGCCGCAGGCCCCCAGCTACTGGAGGCACTGAGCACCGGCGCCATCGACCTCGGCCACGCAGCCGATGCCCCCTCGGTGTTCGCCCAGGCCGCCGGCAAGCCTGTGGTCTACCTGGCCGCCGAACAACCCTACCCACGCGGCATTGGCCTGGTCGTGCGCGAGCAGGACCACCTGGCCAGTGTGCAGGACCTGAAAGGCAAGCGCGTGGCCACCGGCCGCGGCTGGAATGCCCAATACCTGTTGGCCGTAGCCCTGCAGCAGGCTGGCCTCAGTTACAAGGACATTACCCCCGCCTACGTCAACAATGCCGCCGATGCCGTGGCCGCCCTGCAATCGGGCAGTGTGCAGGCCGTGACCCTGTGGGACCCGTTCCTCGCCGCCGCAGAAAGCCAGCCAGGGTTGAAAAACCTGCGCGACGGCAGCGGCCTGTCCAACAACCGCACCTTCTACCTGTCCACCGCCAGCTATGCCGACCAGCACCGTGCACTGCTGAAAACCTTCTTTGCCGAGCTGGGCAAGGTCAGCCAGTGGGCCAACGCCAAGCCCGCCGAAGTGGCCGCGCTGCTGGCACCGCAGCTGGGGATCAGCACCCAGGTGCTGGAAGTGGCCAGCGAACGGCGCAACTACAACGCCGTCGCTATCACCCCGCAGATCGTTGCCGAACAACAGAAGCTGGCGGACACCTTCCAGGGCCTGGGCCTGATTCCACGCAAGCTACAGGTGGCCGAAGCGGTCTACCCGGCTTCCGTGTTGCCTTGAACGGAGCGCGCTGACCATGCCTCGCCCGATCCGCTTCAACGCCTTCAGCATGAACGCTGCCAGCCACCAGTCCCCTGGGCTGTGGCGCCATCCGCGCAACACCAGTGTGGCGTTCAACCGCCTGAGTTACTGGACCGACCTGGCCCGCCTGCTCGAACGCGGCCTGTTCGACGCCCTGTTCATCGCCGATGTGCTGGGTATCTACGACGTCTATCAAGGCAGCCCGCAAGCCGCCCTGCGCGGTGGCGTGCAGGTGCCGGTCAATGATCCGCTGCTGCTGGTGCCGGCGATGGCCGGGGTGACCGAGCACCTGGGTTTTGGTGTCACCTTTTCGCTGACCTACGAACACCCCTACCCCTTCGCCCGGCGCATGTCCACGCTCGACCACCTGAGCAATGGCCGGGTCGGCTGGAACATCGTCACCGGGTATCTGGACAGCGCTGCGCGCAACCTCGGCCTGGCGCGTCAACTGGGCCACGACCAACGCTACGACCTGGCCGAGGAATACCTGCAGGTGCTGTACAAGCTGTGGGAGAAAAGCTGGGACGACGACGCTGTGCTGCTGGAGCGTGAAAGCGGGCGCTATATCGAACCCTCGCGGGTACACCCGATCAACCATGTGGGCGAGCACTTCCAGGTGCCCGGCATGCACCTGTGCCAGCCGTCGCCGCAACGCACCCCGGTGTTGTTCCAGGCCGGTGCGTCGGCACGCGGCCAGCAGTTTGCCGCACGGCATGCCGAATGCGTGTTCATCAGCGGGCCGACGCCGACGGTGCTGCGCCGCTACGCCGACGGCATCCGCCAGGCCTGCGAAGCGGCCGGGCGTGGCCGTGACGAAGTGCTGATCTACGCCCAGGCGCTGTTGATTGTCGCCCCCACGCGGGAAGAAGCCGAGGCCCGTTTTAACGACTATCGCCGCTATGTCGACCTGGACGCTGCCCTGGCGCTGCTGTCAGGCTGGACCGGTATCGACTTCGCCGGCCTCGACCCCGATGCACCGATCGAGTACGTCGAGAACGATGCTGGCCGTGCTGCCCTGGCAGCCTTTACCGCTGCCGACCCCACTCGCCGCTGGACCGTACGCGAAGCCGCCGAGTTCGTTGGCCTGGGCGGTCGCGGCCCCGTGCTGATCGGCGCTGCCAGCGAGGTGGCCGACCAGCTGGAAACCTGGCTGGACCATACCGGCATCGACGGTTTCAACCTGACCTACGCCGTGCAACCGGACGACCTGGCCAATGTAGTCGACCTGCTGGTGCCCGAGCTGCAACGGCGCGGCCGCTACCCGCTGAGCTACACCGAGGGCCCCCTGCGCCACAAGCTGTTCGGCCGCGGCGGCCAGCTGCCCGAACGGCACGTTGGGCGCCAGGTCAGCATTCAGTGATCAAATACCGGGTATTCCAACATTTAATTTGTGGATGCCACGCACTCGACCCTATTCTGTGGCCACATCCCCTGCGCCGCACCGGCCGGTGCGGTTCAAGGCATGGGGAGAGAACAACAAGTCGAGATTGTCCATGTCGAACCATTCGTACTTCGCCCCCCACGGTGGGCACCCGGCTCAAACCGAGCTGCTGACTGACCGTGCCATGTTCACCGAAGCCTATGCCGTCATCCCTAAAGGCGTGATGCGTGACATCGTCACCAGCCACCTGCCCTTTTGGGACAAGATGCGCATGTGGGTCATCGCCCGCCCGCTGACCGGTTTTGCCGAAACGTTCTCCCAGTACATCGTCGAACTGGCCCCGGAAGGCGGCAGCGAGCGCCCTGAGCTGGACGCCGATGCGGAAGCCGTGGTGTTCATCGTCGAAGGCGAACTGGACATCACCGTCGAAGGCAAACACCACACCCTGGTACCTGGCGGCTACGCCTTCCTGGCCCCGGGCGCCGAGTGGAGCCTGCGTAACAACAGCAAGTCCAACGTCACCTTCCACTGGCTGCGCAAGCACTACCAGAAGGTTGAAGGCCTGGACGTGCCGGAATCCTTCGTCACCCACCGCGACAACGCCACCGTCATCGAGATGCCGGGCACCGAAGGCCGCTGGAAAACCACCCGCTTTGTCGACATGGCCGACATGCGCCACGACATGCACGTGAACATCGTCACCTTCCAGCCGGGCGGTGTGATTCCGTTCGCAGAAACCCACGTGATGGAACACGGCCTGTACGTGCTGGAAGGCAAGGCAGTGTACCGTCTGAACCAGGACTGGGTCGAAGTGGAAGCCGGCGACTTCATGTGGCTGCGCGCCTTCTGCCCGCAAGCCTGCTACGCCGGCGGCCCAGGCAACTTCAGCTACCTGCTGTACAAGGACGTGAACCGTCACGTACACCTGACACTGAACCCTAAGCGCTAAGCTCAGGCTGATGCCCGCAAGCCCGCCAACCTGGCGGGCTTTCTGTTTGCCGCGCATACTGAAATACCCACCCCTGCAGGGTACCGGCCATGAACCGCTGCCTGCTGCTCGCGGCCTTGCTGCTGTGCGCCTCTGCCCTGGCCGCCGATGACTGGCACCTGGCCTACGACCGCGAAGGCATTCGCGTGTACCTGAAAGATGCAGGCGACTCGCCCTACCAGCAATTTCGTGGTGTCAGCACCATGAAAGCCAGCGTGCGCACGCTCACTGGCCTGCAGGATAACCTGCGCGTAGCCTGCAAGTGGCTGTACGCCTGTGACCAGATGCGCCTGCTGGATGTGGAGGGTGACAACACCTGGGTGTACCTGACCACTCAGCTGCCTTGGCCGGCGAGGCCACGGGACATTGTGCTGAAAGTGACCAGCGAACGCCTGGTCGACGGTACCCTGGTGCGCCACCTGAGCGCCGATCCCGACAGGATCCCCAGGGTTGACGGCCTGATCCGGGTAGAGCACCTGAGTGGCGTGTGGCAGATGAGACCGCTGGGTGACCGGGTGACCGAGGTGACCTACCAGTTGCAGGCCGCCCCTGCCGGGGATGTGCCGGGGTGGCTGGCCAACCGGTTTGTGGTGGATACACCGGTGGTGACGTTGCGTACGTTGCGAGCGGTGGCTGAGCGCCAACCTTGAAGTGCCGCCAGGCCGCAGACCGACTGCAGCAGGGCCAGCAGCTTTTTATGCAATACCCCTCTCTGGCTCAGCGGTCACATCTTGTAGGTCGACAGCAGGATGCTGGTCTCGGTGTTCTCGATATGCGGGATCGAGCGGATGGTGTTCAGCGCCCGGTCGAACGCTTCGAGGGTGTCGGCGCGCAGCTCTGCCATCAAGTCCCAGCGGCCATTGGTGGTGTGGATGGCCACCACATTGGGATGCCCGCGCAACGCGTGCTTGACCTCTGCGGCATGGTGGCCGCTGATGCCGATGCTGGTGATTGCCCGCACCCCCTGATCCAGCGCATCGGAGCGCAGACGTACCGTGTAACCGATGATCACACCCTGCTCTTCAAGCCGGGTGATGCGGTTATGCACCGTTGCCCTGGCCACCTTCAGCTTTTTTGCCAGGGTCAGCACAGGGGTACGTGCGTTGTCCCGCAACAGTGCAATCAGTTCCCGATCGATCGTGTCCATAAGCCTGCCAAATAATCAGATTGCTACGTTGGGTTGGCAGATTGTCCAGAAGCCTGACAAAACTGACAACCTGTATGCTTCCGATTGGCGCAACCTGTCATCAAAATGTTCATGCGGCTTCACTTCGATAATCTCAAGCGCTTACCCCGCACTGCTGGGCAAGCGCACAATAACAAGGTGCAAGAGCATGACGTATTTCATTGATGTTCCAACCATGTCGGACTTGGTGCATGACATTGGCGTAGCGCCGTTTATTGGCGAGCTTGCCGCTGCCCTGCGGGACGATTTCAAACGCTGGCAGGCGTTTGACAAGTCCGCGCGCGTTGCCAACCACTCGGAAGTGGGCGTGATCGAACTGATGCCGGTCGCCGACAAAAGCCGCTATGCCTTCAAATACGTCAACGGCCACCCGGCCAACACTGCACGCAACCTGCATACGGTGATGGCCTTCGGTGTACTGGCCGATGTCGACTCCGGTTACCCGGTGCTGCTGTCCGAACTGACCATCGCCACCGCCCTGCGCACCGCAGCGACTTCGCTGATGGCAGCCCAGGCACTGGCCCGCCCGAACGCGCGCAAGATGGCGCTGATCGGCAACGGCGCGCAAAGCGAATTCCAGGCCCTGGCCTTCCACAAGCACCTGGGCATCGAAGAAATCGTCGCCTACGACACCGACCCGCTGGCCACCGCCAAGCTTATCGCCAACCTCAAGGAATACAGCGGCTTGACCATCCGCCGAGCCAGCTCGGTAGCCGAGGCAGTGAAAGGCGTGGACATCATCACCACGGTGACGGCCGACAAGGCCTACGCCACCATCATTACCCCCGACATGCTGGAGCCCGGTATGCACCTGAACGCCGTGGGCGGTGACTGCCCAGGCAAAACCGAGCTGCACGCCGATGTGCTGCGCAACGCACGGGTGTTCGTCGAGTACGAGCCACAAACCCGTATCGAAGGTGAGATCCAGCAGCTGCCGGCGGACTTTCCGGTGGTCGACCTGTGGCGCGTGCTGCGCGGTGAAACCGAGGGCCGCCAAAGCGACAGCCAGGTCACTGTGTTCGATTCGGTGGGCTTCGCCCTCGAAGACTACACCGTACTACGGTACGTACTACAGCAAGCCGAAAAGCGCGGGATGGGTGCCAAGATCGACCTGGTGCCGTGGGTTGAGGACGACCCGAAAGACCTGTTCAGCCACACCCGAGGCCGCGCTGGCAAAAGCCGCATCCGACGGGTTGCCTGACATTGAATCGGTTTAGTCGAACGTGTGGGAGCAGGCATGCCCGCTAAGCAGGCTGCACGGTGCATGGCACGGGCTTAGCCCGTGCTCGCCGGAAAAGCCCACAGTGATCGCACTGGCGTTGGGTCGTGTGCAAGCGTATTTCCCACTGACCGTCAGATCCCACCGCCCGCCAGCAACTGCGTCATCACCTCAGCCAACGCCTTGACCATCACATCCGCCGTCGGCCGGTGCACGATGACGATCTCATAGCTGTCGACCTCCGGCAGCCCTTGCCCGGCCCCCAGCACCCTGTGCTCGCCGGTGGCCGCCCTGGGTGGCAGCAGGCTGATACCCATGCCATCGGCGACCGCAGCCTGGATGCCACTGAGGCTGGAACTGGTAAAGCTGATGCGCCAGCGCCGCCCCATGCCTTCGATGGCGTTGATCATGTCCTCGCGGTACAGGCCGCGTGGCGGAAAGGTGACCAACGGGATCGGGTCCAGCTCGAAGGCAGGCGTGTGTGCGCTGTCGATCCACTGCAGACGCTCTGGCCAACAGGCCACACCCTCACGGCTGTTGCGCCGCTGCTTGAGCAGCACCAGGTCAAGTTCGCCATTGTCATAGGCCTGGCTCAGGTCACGGCACAAGCCGCTGGTCACTTCGAGCTTCACCTGTGGGTGCAGCCGGCTGAATGCCGACAGCGCATTGGTGGTACGCCCGCCCACGAAGTCCTCGGGCACACCAAGCCGTACCGTGGTGCCCACCATCGCCCCGGCCAGGGCTTCAAGCATCTGATCGTTCAGGGCCAGCATGTGCCGGGCATAGCCGAGCAAGGTCTGCCCGGCGTCGGTCGGCAGCACGTCACGGTTGCCCCGCACCAGCAGGCGGTGGCCGACCATGTCTTCCAGGCGGCGCACTTTCTGGCTGATCGTCGACTGGGTCGAATGCAGCCGCGCGGCAGCGGTGGTGAAGCTGCCGCAGTCGGCCACCACGACAATGGCGCGCAGCAGGTCTAGGTCGAACAGAGCCCTATTCGATTTCACGCTGATAGACATCTAGATATTCAACGACTGAATGGCAAGTCTGCGTTCTATCACGGCTAGTCACCGAGGGCCACTCCTTCCCGCCGGGGATCGGCACCGCCTGACCAACCCTCGCCGCTGCGCTGGATGATCTGCATGCCGCTGGTCATGGTCATCGGTGTCACCTCATGGCCCCAGGCTGCCAACTGGCGGATCAGCGCCGGGCTGCTCAGCCCTGCTTCCACTTCGGTGCCGGCATTGCGGCTGCCGAAGTTGGGCAGGCCGGCGGCCTGCTGCGGGTCGAGCTGCCAATCCAGCAGGCCGACCAGTGCCTTGTTCACGTAACCGATGATCTGCGAACCACCCGGCGAACCGAGGCTCGCGACAAACTCGCCCGTGGCACGCGAGAACACCAATGTCGGCGCCATGGCCGACAGCGGCCGTTTGCCCGGCTGCACCCGATTGGCCACAGGCTTGCCGTGCTCGTGGGGGATGAACGAGAAGTCGGTCAGCTGATTGTTGAGCAGGAAGCCCTTGACCATCAGGTGCGAGCCAAATGCGGCCTCCACCGAGGTAGTCATGGCCAGGGCCTGGCCGCTGTCATCCACCGCACTGAGGTGAGAGGTGGAGATGCGCAGTGGCGAGCGGTCGGGCGCAAGTGCCAGGTCCGCTCCTTGCGGCTGGCCCGGGCGGGCGCGCTTCATGCTGTGCTCGCCGATCAGCGCCGCGCGGCTGGCCAGGTAAGCAGAATCGGTCAGGGCCTTGACCGGGACGGGCACGTAGTCGCTGTCGGCCAGGTACTGAGCGCGGTCGGCGTAGGCCAGGCGTTCGGCCTCGGCAATCAGGTGCACGTCCAACGGCGGGGCTTCCAGGCGGGCCGGGGACGAGGTGGCCAGCGGTCGCAGCGCTGCCAGGTCGCGTTGCGGCGCGGTGCGCTGCACGGCTTCGAGCAGGCCCAAGGTTTGCAGGACGGTCACCCCACCCGATGAGGGCGGCGGCATGCCGCAGATCTGCCAGGCCTTGTAGGGACCGCACAACGGCTCGCGCTCCTTGGCCTGGTACCGCTGCAAGTCCTGCAACGACAGATACCCGGCATTGGCATGGCCACGCACCTTGGCGACGATGGCTTCGGCAATTTCACCGCTGTAGAACACCTCGGGCCCCTGTGCGGCGATCTGCTCGAAGGTCTGTGCCAACTCAGGGTTGCGCAGAATTGTACCCACGGCCAGCGGCCTGCCCTGTTCATCCAGGAAGTAACGAGCCATTGCGGGTGAGCGGGCAATGTAGGGGTCCCCGGCCAGTAGCGTGTGCAGGCGCTCGGAAACCGCGAAGCCGTTGCGTGCCAGGGCGATGGCGGGGGCGAACAGGGCGTGCCAGGGCAACTTGCCGTGCTGCTCGTGGGCCAGTTTCAGGGCACGCAGCACCCCGGGCACGCCCACCGAACGCCCACCGATCTGCGCCACCCGAAACGGCATGGGTGTGCCATCGGCTTGCAGGAACAGCTTTTCCGTCACCGCCGCAGGTGCTGCCTCACGCCCGTCGAATGCCTGCACGCGCTTGCCATCCCAATACAGGATGAACGCCCCGCCGCCGATCCCACTGGACTGCGGCTCGACCAGTGTCAGCACCATCTGCATGGCGATGGCGGCGTCAATCGCACTGCCGCCGGCACGCAACATCGCCCGCCCCGCTTCACTGGCCAGCGGGTTGGCTGCGGCGACCATGTGCCGGCTGGCGTGCACAGGCTGCAAACCGCTGCGGTAGCCGGAGGCCAGTTCCGGTGGCGCGGGCAATACCTGGTCGGCACCGGCCCAGTTACTGGTAACCAGCAGGCACAGAGCGCCGATCAGCGGGGTGGGATATTTCATCGTCATGCATCCTGCCATCACCTATTCAGCGAAGCACTGTCGGTCATACGCAGTCTCGACTTCAAGCCTTGGTGTAATTACCGGCAAGCCATTCGCTGACCAATGCAGCCTTTGCTCTTTGCGTGAGTGCCAGGTTTGCGCAATGACAGATCAGGTCACTTCTTCGAACGGCAGCCCCACATAGTTCTCGGCAATGTTCACCAGGCCCGCCGGCGAGGTCAGGAAGTACTCGCGGTCAGCTTCCTGCATCTTCTGGTCCCAGGCGTCCTTGTGGCTACCGAAGTCATGCAGCAGTTGGGTCATGAACCAGCTGAAGCGCTCGCCCTTCCACACGCGGCGCAGTGCCAGCGGCGAGTATTGCGCAAGCAGGTCGACGCGCCCTTCGTGGTACACCTTGACCAGAATGCGGTACAGGTAGTTGACGTCGGAGGCCGCCAGGTTAAGGCCTTTGGCACCGGTAGGGGGGACGATGTGCGCCGCGTCACCCACCAGGAACAGGTGACCATACTGCATGGGTTCGACCACCAGGCTACGCAGCGGCGCAATACTTTTTTCCAACGCGGGGCCTGTAACCAGGTCCGCCGCCACCTCGGCGGGCAAACGGGCTTTCAGTTCGTCCCAGAAACGCTCGTCAGACCACTCCTCGACCCGATCCTGCAAAGGTACCTGCAGGTAGTAGCGGCTGCGTGTTTGCGAGCGTTGGCTACACAACGCGAAACCGCGCTCATGGTGGGCGTAGATCAGCTCGTGATTGACCGGCGGTGTGTCCGACAGCAGGCCCAGCCAGCCAAACGGGTAAACCCGCTCATACTGTTTCAGCACGCCCTCCGGGATGCTCTGCCGCGAGATGCCGTGGAAGCCGTCGCAGCCGGCGATATAGTCGCAGTCAATCCGCTGCACCCGGCCATCCTTTTCGAACGTCAGGTAGGGCTTCTCGCCTTTCAATTCATGCGGCTGAACGTTGGCGGCTGAATAAATGATCGGCGCACCACTGGCTTCGCGGGCCTGCATCAGGTCACGGGTGACTTCGGTCTGGCCGTAGACCATCACCGTCTTGCCGCCGGTCAGGGCTTTGAGATCCAGGCGTTGGCGACGCCCGCCAACCAGCAGTTCGACCCCCTCGTGCACCAGGCCTTCACGGTCCATGCGCTCGGCCACGCCGGCCTCGCGCAGCAGGTCGACCGTGCCTTGCTCCAGCACGCCGGCGCGGATGCGGCCTAGTACGTACTCGGCGGTCTGGCGTTCGACGATGATGTTATCGATACCGGCCTTGTGCAGCAGCTGGCCCAGCAGCAGGCCAGACGGACCTGCACCAATAATTGCAACCTGAGTTTTCATTGTTGTTGTCTCTGTTCGGACGATACCGGCCCGGGACTGGCAGCGGGGCGGCATCTACTGTTAGGGTTTGCCATTGCATTTTTACTGGCAGAAAACGCCGCTTAAGTGTGCTATTCCATAAAAAACCTGCACTTTTACGAAAAGCGTTCGATTAACGGACAGGTCAGCCCAGATGAAATCCACCCTCCCCGGCGTCCCGTTGTTCAAGCTGTATGGCGAGAATCAGGCCTGGCCCGGCACCGACCTGCTGCACTGCGAGTCGATCCCGGCACGCAGCCGCCTGCATCACTGGGAGATCAAGCCGCACCAGCATGCCGAGCTGTTCCAGCTGCTGTATGTACAGCGTGGCCAGGCCCAGGTGGAGATCGAGGGGGTGCGCAGTGCCATCGGCGAAGCGGCGATCCAGGTCGTGCCACCGATGACCGTGCATGGCTTTCGCTTCAGCGCCGATATCCAGGGCTATGTCCTGACCTTTGGTACTTCCCTTGTAGCGAACCTGGAACAGCGCCTGGGCGCGCCACTGACGGTGCTGGCACAACCTGCGTGCTATCCGTTGGGCCATGACCGCGTGCACCTGCGCAGCCTGGTCGACACCTTGCAGCGGGAGTACCAAGGCAATGCCCCGGCACGCGCAGCGATGCTCGAAGCATTGGTGACCGCGCTGATGGTGTGGATCAGCCGCCGTCAGCAGCAAGGGCAGGCACCGCGTAACCGTGATGAACGTGACCGGCTGTTGCTGGGGCAATACTTGCGCCTGGTCGAAGCGCATTACCGCGAACATCTGTCGGTTGAAGCGTTTGCCGCGCGGCTGAATGTTCCGAGCTTGCAACTGAACCAGCTGTGCCGGGCGCTGAGTGGCCAGACTGCGTTGCAGGTGGTGCACCAGCGGTTGTTGCTGGAGGCGCGACGCAACCTGATCTACACGCGGATGAGCATCGGGCAGTTGTCGGACAGCCTGGGGTTTACCGACCCGACCTACTTCGCCCGGTGGTTCAAGCGCTTGAGTGGGCAAACGCCCAATGCGTATCGCAGATCAGGGTTGTCGGAATAATCCTTGCCGGCCTCTTCTTGACGTATACGTCAACCTACCCTCAGGATATCTGCATACCCCACGCCGAGCCCGAGCATGAGCACTCAGACCTACAGCATCTCCGACCTGTCCCGCGAGCTGGACATCACCACCCGCGCTATCCGCTTCTACGAAGAACAGGGCCTGCTCAGCCCTGAGCGACGTGGCCTGGAACGCATCTACTCACCGCGCGACAAGGTCAGCCTGAAGCTCATCCTGCGTGGCAAACGCATCGGCTTTTCCCTGGCCGAGTGCCGCGAACTGATCGAACTGTACGACCCCACCAGCGGCAACCTCAAACAGCTCAACAGCATGCTGGCGAAGATCGCCGAGCGCCGCGCGCAACTGGAGCAGCAGATGCTGGACATTCACCAGATGCAACTGGAACTGGACACCGCCCAGGAACGCTGCGAACAAGCCCTGGCCGCCACCCTGAACAACAAAGACAACCGCTGAACGCCACAGGAAACCCGCCATGTCCTTGCCCAAACACGTCCGCCTGGTCGAAGTCGGCCCCCGCGACGGCCTGCAGAACGAAGCCCAGCCCATCAGCGTCGCCGACAAGGTACGCCTGGTCAACGACCTCACCGAAGCGGGCCTGGCCTATATAGAAGTGGGCAGTTTCGTGTCCCCCAAGTGGGTGCCACAGATGGCCGGCTCTGCCGAGGTGTTCGCCGGCATCCAGCAGCGCCCCGGCGTGACGTATGCCGCACTGGCGCCGAACCTGCGCGGTTTCGAGGACGCCCTGGCTGCCGGGGTCAAGGAAGTAGCGGTGTTCGCTGCCGCCTCCGAAGCGTTCTCGCAACGCAACATCAATTGCTCGATCAGCGAAAGCCTCAAGCGCTTCGAACCCATCATGGACGCTGCGCGCAGCCACGGCGTGCGCGTGCGCGGGTATGTGTCATGTGTGCTTGGCTGCCCTTACGAGGGCAAGGTCAGCGCCGAGCAGGTGGCCCCGGTGGCCCGCGCCCTGCACGACATGGGCTGCTACGAGGTCTCGCTGGGTGACACCATTGGCACCGGCACCGCAGGCGACACCCGACGCCTGTTCGAGGTGGTGTCGGCCCAGGTACCGCGCGAGCAGTTGGCCGGACACTTCCATGACACTTACGGCCAGGCCTTGGCCAACGTCTATGCCAGCCTGCTCGAGGGCATCAGCGTATTCGACAGCTCGGTAGCCGGGCTGGGCGGCTGCCCTTACGCCAAGGGTGCTACCGGCAATATCGCCAGTGAAGACGTTGTGTACCTGCTGCAGGGGCTTGGCATTGAAACCGGCATCGACCTGGGCCGGCTGATAGCCGCCGGCCAGCGCATCAGCGGCGTGCTAGGCCGCGACAACGGGTCGCGGGTAGCACGGGCGTGCAGCGCACAATAGGTCACACCGGTGTCACATTGGTGTGGGTGAAGTGTTACCTCCCGCACATTTCACAGCAAAAAATCGGGTAACAGGGAAACAAATCGGCAGAATTTCAGGCTGGGCGGTGTCGACCAAAATTCTTAAATCATTGATTTTAAAGGGTTTTTAAAAGTTGGCACGCACCCTGCTATATCTCTGGTACAAGAACAAAAAAAACGCGATACCCAATAAAAACAACAGGTAACGGCTCTGACATAACAAGAACAACACGGCAGAGGCGTAGCAAGCAGATTTTTTTGGAGTCGACACGCTTTTCAGGGGTTCGCCCCGCGGTCTGGCACAGAACAATAAAACTACCTCAAGGTAGCGGCAGCCAGGTTCGGATCAGCAATGATGAAAGCAGGTCAGCGCTCAAAAAAATACGTTTGCTCTTGACCCCGCATGGGGGTCGCCCGCAACACCAGGACAAGCCGACAAAAACAACAAAAGGCCGGTCCCAATAATAAAAAAAGAGCAGGCAACAACGCTTTGAGGGGAGCTTCGGCTCCCCTCAGTGCTTCCTGCCCTCTTCCTCCTTCTGCTTCTCCTCATTCTGTCCTTCGACCTTCTCCACCAGCAACGGCATCGTGCCCAGTACCAGCAGGGCCAGTACCGTGCTGATCAGCGCCGTGGCTTCGCGCCCCATGCCAGCCGCCGTGCCAATGGCAGCCGTCATCCATAGCCCGGCAGCGGTCGTCAGGCCCTTCACATGGCTGGTGTCCTGGCCGTTACCCTTCAGAATGGTACCCGCACCGAGAAAACCGATACCGGCAACGATGCCCTGGATCACCCGACTGAGTGCCTGTTCATCGGCCCCCGCCATACTGGGCGCCAGCACGAACAGGGCGGCCCCCAGCGACACCAGCATGTGGGTACGCACCCCGGCAGACTTGCCCTTGTGTTCGCGCTCGAAGCCCAGTACTGCGCCGAGCACAGCAGCCATCAGCAAGCGCACAAGGATTTGCGTGACCTCGCGCTCATCGGTGACATCGGCGAATTCCGCCTGGATTGCTTGCCAGATGACATCCATCGCAGTTGTGTCCCCTGCTTGAGCTTCATGAATCCGCCCGCCACGTCAGCAAGCCTGCCCTCTGCATGGTTGACCGTCACACGTACTGCAAAGTGCCGCTCAGCTTGCTGATGCAGCAACTGGCCCCTGACCGCGGTCCACCCTGTAATCACCCCGGGAGGACCCCACCATGCCCATTGAAATCGACGAAACCACCCGCCGCTGCACACTGATCGGCGAAGGCCTGCGCATCGAGGGCGAAGGCCCGGATATCGAGATCATCACCGACGAACAGTTGCGTATGTCGGTGGCCATACTGGCCGGCCAACGCGTGCCCATTACCGAAACCGAGGCCGATGCACTGACCGTGGCGGGTGCGGTGGATAGCCGCAGGCATCTGAAGGCCAGCGCGCCAGGCTCGGTGATATGAGGCCTGGCGGGGCCATGCGGCAAATCTGATATGGTTTTTATCGTAAAATCTGAACCTGTGCTGATAACAGCTTCAGCGCCATAGTGCTCATGCCTGATCGAGGCCTGATGAGCACCGAACCATGAACGATAGAATCCCTTTTACAGAGATCGCCACCGCCCCAGCCAGCATCCAAGCGCGACGCACCGACAGCGGCATCCAGACCCGCAGCTTTACCGGGCTTTACCGTAACCTGCGCATCGGCTTTGCCGGCGCCCTGTTCGTGCTGTTCTTCGGCACGGCCTGGCTGAACTGGAACGGCCGCCAGGCCGTACTGTGGGACCTGGGAAACAGCAAGTTCCACATCTTCGGCGCCACCTTCTGGCCACAGGACTTCATCCTGCTGTCGGCGTTGCTGATCATCTGTGCCTTTGGCCTGTTCGCCATCACCGTCTACGCCGGGCGCGTCTGGTGCGGTTACAGTTGCCCACAAAGCACCTGGACCTGGCTATTCATGTGGTGCGAAAAGGTTACCGAGGGGGACCGCAACCAGCGCATCAAGCTGGCCGCGGCGCCCTGGAGCCTGAACAAACTGGCCCGTCGCACGCTCAAGCACAGCCTGTGGTTGGCCATTGGCGTGCTCACGGGGCTGACCTTCGTCGGCTACTTCACCCCGATCCGGCCACTGGCCGCAGAATTGCTCACCTTGCAACTGGGCGGTGTGGCACTGTTCTGGGTGCTGTTCTTCACGGCCGCTACCTACATCAATGCCGGCCTGCTGCGTGAAGCGGTGTGCCTGCACATGTGCCCGTATGCGCGCTTCCAGAGCGTGATGTTCGACAAGGACACCCTGGCGGTCGCTTACGACCCGCGTCGTGGCGAGGCCCGTGGTCCGCGCAAGAAAGGCAGTGATGTCGGTGCCCAGGGACTGGGCGACTGCATCGATTGCACCCTGTGCGTGCAGGTGTGCCCCACCGGCATCGACATCCGTGATGGCTTGCAGATGGCTTGCATCGGCTGTGCCGCGTGCATCGACGCCTGTGACGGGGTAATGGACAAGATGGGTTACGCCCGCGGCCTGATTGGCTACACGTCCGAGCACAGCCTGCAAGGCGGTACCACGCACTGGCTGCGCCCGCGCCTGTTGGGCTACGCTGCCGCACTGCTGGTCATGATCGGGGCACTGGTGGTGGCCCTGCAGATGCGCCCGATGGTATCGCTGGATGTGATCAAGGACCGCGGCCTGTTCCGTGAAAACGCCCAAGGCCAGATCGAGAACATTTACCTGCTCAAGGTCATCAACAAGACCGAACGTACCCAGCACTATCAATTGCGCCTGCTGGACGCTGACGGTTTCACCCTGCAGGGCAGTAGCGCACTGGTCATCCCTGCTGGCGAAATGAGCGAACTGCCGGTGTCGGTGGCGATGCTCGCCGAGCGCCCGACCAGCAGCTCGCAGACGCTGAGCTTTGAAATCAGCGAGCGTGACGACCCCGCTATCCGCAGCGTGGCGCACAGTCGCTTCGTCGCCCCCATGAACCGCTGATCCCTTACACTCACGCCACCTTGCCTGCCAGGCTGGACAGAAGGCCAGAATGAAACGCTACGAACGCTTCGCCGATGACATTGCCGAACTGATCCGCTCCGGGGTGCTGGGCCCCGGCCAGCGCGTGCCGTCCGTGCGCTACGCCAGCCAGACCCACGGGGTCAGCCCGTCTACCGTGTTCCAGGCCTATTACCTGCTGGAACGCCGCGGGCTGATCCGCGCCCGGCCGCGCTCCGGGTATTTCGTCAACGCCCACGTTCCGCGTCAGTTCAGCGAGCCGCAGGCGCTGCAGCCGGTGAGCGAGTCTACCGATGTCGACGTCAGCGCCTTGGTATTTTCGATCCTCGACTCGATCAAGGACCCCAACACCATTGCCTTCGGCTCAGCCTTTCCCAGCCCTGAGCTGTTCCCGCTGCAACGCCTGTCGCGCTCACTGGCCAGTGCCAGCCGCAGCATGGACCCGCGCATGGTGGTGACCGATCTGTCCCCCGGCAACCCGCAGCTGCGCCGGCAGATCGCCCTGCGCTACATGGTCGGTGGGCTGATGCTGCCAATGGAAGAGCTGCTGATCACCAACGGCGCACTGGAGGCCCTGAACCTGTGCCTGCAGGCCGTGACCCAGCCGGGCGACCTGGTCGCCATCGAGGCCCCGGCCTTCTATGCCTGCCTGCAGGTGCTGGAGCGGCTCAAGCTCAAGGCCGTGGAAATCCCCGTGCACCCGCGCGAGGGCATGGACCTGGGGGTGCTGGCGCAGACCCTGGAAAAGCACCCGGTAAAGGCCGTGTGGTGCATGACCAATTTCCAGAACCCGGTGGGTGCAAGCATGCCGGAGGCCAAGAAACAGGCCCTGGTGGAGTTGCTGGCGCGCCATCAGGTGCCGTTGATCGAAGACGATGTATACGCCGAGCTGTACTACTCGCAACAGGCGCCCAAACCCGCCAAGGCCTTCGACACTCAGGGCCTGGTCATGCACTGCGGCTCGTTCGCCAAAAGCCTGGCACCGGGCTATCGCATTGGCTGGGTGGCCGCCGGGCGCTTTGCGCAGAAGATCGAGCGGTTGAAACTGATGACCTCCCTGTGTGCCTCCATGCCGGCTCAGGCGGCCATCGCCGACTACCTGCAACACGGCGGCTACGACCGCCACCTGCGCAAGCTGCGCTACGCGCTGGAGGGCCAGCAGGCCAACATGCTGGCAGCCATCGCCCGCCACTTCCCGGCGCAGACACGGGTCAGCCAGCCCTCCGGCGGCTACTTCCTGTGGCTGGAACTGCCCGAGCAGATGGACGCCCTCAAGCTGTTCCACATGGCCCTGGCCCAAGGCATCAGCATCGCCCCTGGGCCGATCTTTTCGCCCACCCGACGCTTTGGCAATTGCATCCGCCTGAACTACGGCAGCCCCTGGCATGACGGCGCCGAACAGGCCATGGAAACCCTCGGGCGGATCATTCGCTCGTTCTGATAGCGAGGGGCCCGAGGGGCGACTATAGTTGCTCGATCCGATCATCAGGCCTTCGTCATGCAGCCAGATACGCTTGCGTCCTTTGCCCAATTGCAAGCGCGTGTCGCAGAACTGGAAGCACGGCTGGCAGAGCGCGAAGACAGCGTCCAGGCGCATGACAGGCTGCTTGGAGAACTGCTCGACAACAGCCCAGCCAACGTGTTTGCTGCCGACCGCAGGATGCGCCTGTTGGCCATCAATCGCACGGCGCGCGAAACCTTCGAACGTTACCGAGGCTTCGTGCCGCAGATTGGCGACTACGTACCCCAGTTCCTGACCGATCAACCCGACATCATGGGCCGCCTGGCCCCGATATGGCCGCGTATACTGGCAGGGGAAGCGTTCATCGACACCGTCACCTTCGGGCTGGACGACGCACCACGCCACTACGAAATTCGCTACCACCCGTGGCTCGATGCTCAGCAGCGAATTCAGGGCGGCTACCTGTTCGCCTATGACATCACGCAGCGCGTGACCGAACAGGAACGCCTGCAGCAGGCCGAAGAAGCACTGCGCCAGGCGCAGAAGATGGAGGCGGTCGGCCAGTTGACCGGCGGGATTGCCCATGACTTCAACAACCTGCTGGCCAGCATCCTTGGCGCCCTGGAACTGGCCGGGCAACGTCTGGTGCAGCAACGCCTGGCGGACACCGCGCAGCTGCTTGAACTCAGCCGGCACAACGCCCAACGCGCCGCAGCCTTGGTGCAGCGCTTGCTGGCATTCTCACGGCAGCAGACGCTGGTCCCGCAACGGGTCGATGTGCAGCAACTGGTGGCCGGTATGCACGACCTGATCAGCAGCTCCACCGGCCCCTATGTCGACTACCACGACCAGACACATGCCGGACTATGGCCTATCCGAATAGACGCACAGCAACTGGAAAACGCGCTGCTCAACCTGTGCATCAACGCCCGTGACGCCATGCCGCTTGGCGGCACCTTGAGCATCGGTTGCGCCAATGTCGAAGTGCAAGGCGCCGAAGCCAGACAGCGGGGCCTGGCCACTGGCCAGTTTCTGCGTATCCGCGTTGAAGACACCGGCATGGGCATGTCCAAAGCAGTGATGCAGCGCGCCCTAGAGCCCTTCTTCACCACCAAGCCGCTCGGCCAGGGCACTGGCCTTGGGCTGTCGATGGTCTACGGCTTTGTGCGGCAATCCGGTGGCCAGCTGGTCATCGATAGCACGCCTGGCCAGGGTACGGCCATCAACCTGTATCTCCCCTGCGATGAAAGCATCGCCGCCGCTTCACCCAACCCCCACGTCGAGGGGCCTGCGCCTGCGGCCTCGCTTCAGCAGCGCGCGTGCAGGGTGATGCTGGTGGAAGACGAGCCGGCCCTGCGCCTGGTCATGCTGGAGGTATTGATAGATCAGGGCCATGAAGTTCAGGCATTCGAAGATGGCCGGCAGGCATACAAGGCCTTGCGGGAAGCCCCTGCACCGGACTTGCTGATCACCGATGTCGGCCTGCCTGGGGGTATCGATGGCTACCAACTCGCGGACGCCTGTCGAAGTATTGCCCCCCATGCAGCGGTGCTGCTGATCACAGGCTATGACCTTGCGCACAGTACGGCAAAAGTGCGGCCCGACCGGCGCACCGAACTGCTGGCCAAGCCATTCGATCTTCAAGCACTTGCCCAGGCGCTTGAACGGCTGCTGGGGAGCACCGCCCAGTCACCCTGAGTGGCTATTCGCCTGCAGGTGAACACGTTAAAGTCAGGACTTTTCATTGGCCGGACGCAGGCATGCCTTCTCGTGATCTGAACTCACTGCGCCAACAAGTCGAAGACCTCCAGCGACAGAACACACTGCTGGAGCAACGGCTTGCAAGCCACCAGGCGCACGACCAGGACTTCTATCGCTCACTGTTCGACACCATGGACGAAGGCTTCTGCATCATCGAGTTCTTCGATGGCCCCCATGGCCCCCTGAGTGACTACGTGCACGTGCTGGCCAACGCAGCCTATGCCAAACACGCCGGCATCCCCAACGTGGTCGGGCAAAAACTGCGCGAGATGGTGCCCGATGAGGCGGATGACTGGGTGGCCCGCTATGGCGCGGTGCTTCGCACCGGCGAACCGCTGCACTTCGAGCAGGAACTGATTGCCACGGGCCACGTGCTGTCGGTGACCACTTTTCGCATAGAACCTGCCGAGAAACGCCAGGTAGCGGTACTGTTCAAGGATGTCACCGAACGCCGGCGTGCAGAGCAGGCCCTGCAGCGCCTGAACGAAGAGCTCGAACAACGGGTGAATGCCGCACTGGCGGAGCGACGCTTGTTTGCCGAGCTGGTCGATCACAGTGTGGTCAATGTGCATGTGATCGACAAGGACCTGCGCTGGCTGGCTGTCAATCGCCAGGCCAGGCATGACTTCCACCTGCTGTACGGGAGGACACCCGAAATCGGCGAATACCTGCCCGGGTTGTTCGAGGATGGCACCGCCGGCCAGACGCCTGTTCTGCCGATGTGGCAGCGCGCCCTGGCAGGCGAGCAGTTCATCGAGATCGGCACCTTCGGCAAGCCCCCCGCGCTGCGCCATTATGAGTTGCGCTTCAACGCCTTGCGCGACCCAGAAGGCGAGGTACATGGCGCGTTTCTGTTCGCCTATGACATCAGTGAGCGAGTACAGGAGCAGGAACGCTTGGCCAAGGCCGAAGCGGCGCTGCGCCAGGCACAGAAGATGGAAGCCGTAGGCCAGCTCAGTGGCGGCATAGCCCACGACTTCAACAACTTGCTGGGCGGCATCCTGGGCGCCCAGGAGCTGATGCGGCAACGCCTTGAGCAGTCACGCTTCGACGCCCTGGCGCCCTTGCTGGAGCTGTCCAGCAGCGCGGCGCAGCGGGCCTCTTCGCTGGTGCACCGGCTGCTGGCGTTCTCCCGCCAGCAGACCCTGCAACCCTGCTCCACGCAAGTGGCCACCTTGGTGGCCGGCATGGAAGACCTGCTGCGCCGCACCATCGGCCCGGCGATTACCCTGAGCAGCCGCTTTGCCAGCCAGCTGTGGCCGACCTTCATCGACCCTCCCCAACTGGAAAGCGCCTTGCTCAACTTATGCATCAACGCGCGCGATGCCATGCCTGCCGGTGGTGTGATCGAGATCATTGGCGACAACCTGCAGCTTGACGACCAGCAGGCCGTGGCACTGGAACTGCCGGCCAGCGAGTTCGTGCGGCTGAGCATCGTCGACAACGGTAGCGGCATGTCGGCTGAAGTTGTCGAGCGCGCAGTCGAGCCGTTCTTCACCACCAAGCCGATGGGCCAGGGCACCGGCCTGGGTTTGTCCATGACCTATGGCTTCGTGCGCCAGTCGGGTGGGCAATTACGGGTGCTGTCGGTGCCTGGCGAGGGTACCCGCATCGAGCTGCTGTTACCCCGCCACCACGAGCAAGCCCAGGCGCCAATCAGCAAACCTCCGCGCGCGCTCTTGCAAAGAAGCAGCGAGACTGCAAAACGCATTCTGTTGGTTGAAGATCAGACGGCCTTGCGCCTGGTGATTGGCGAAGTGTTGGAAGAGCTGGGCTATCGGGTGGACGCCTTCGAGAACGGTCCGTCTGCCCTCACCCACCTGCAAAGCGGCGAACGGCCAGACTTGCTGCTGAGCGATGTCGGCCTGCCTGGCGGCCTGAATGGCCGCCAGGTAGCCGAACGCTGCCGTGAGCGCTACCCGGACCTCAAGGTGCTGTTGATCACCGGTTACGATGAGAGCGCGGCGCTCAGCGACGGCCAACCGCTGCAAGGTACGTTGGTGTTGACCAAGCCGTTCGAACTGGAAGCACTGGCAGAGCGGGTTCGCGAGCTGCTGGAACCTTGAGGGGCGCGCTCAGCGCCCGCCGCCCAGGTCGATGAAACTGCCGGTGGCATAGGAGGCTTTGTCCGAGAGCAACCAGAGGATGGCCTCGGCCACTTCCTCGGGATACCCTCCTCGGCCCATGGGCAAGCCAGGTTCAAGCTTGCTGACGCGATCCGGGTCGCCAGAAAGCGCATGGAAACCGGTATGGATATAGCCCGGTCGTACGCCATTGACGCGCACGCCCTCGCCTGCCACTTCTTTGGCCAGGCCGATGGTGAAGGTGTCGAGCGCGCCCTTGGAGGCGGCATAGTCGACATATTCGTTGGGCGAACCCAGGCGTGCGGCGACCGATGATACGTTGACGATGGCCCCGCCTTGCCCGCCATGCCGGCGCGCCATGCGCAGCAGGGCGTGCTTGGCGCAGAGCATGGGGCCGACGACGTTGGTCTTCATGACGTTCAGCAGACGGAACTCGGACATGTCCTCGACCCTGCTCTGCTGGCCGATGGTGCCGGCGTTGTTGACCAGTGCGGTGACCGGGCCGAGCTCGTCGTCAACGCGCAGGAACAGCTGGATGATTTCATCTTCGACGCTGACGTCGGCGCGCACCGCGATGGCTTCGGCGCCCAGGGCGCGGACCTGGCTGAGGATGGCTTCGGCGGCCTGGTCATCGGCGTGATAGTTGATGCAGATGCGGTAGCCCTGGCGGGCGGCCAGCAGCGCAGTGGCGGCGCCGATACCGCGGCTGCCGCCGGTGATGACAATGACGTTCTCCATGGGTTTGCCAATGGTTTGGGGAAGGGAGCATCGACAATAGGCGAAATGGCGCTGCGTTGGAATGACGAAGATCAGCACAGCCAACCCTCTGCTGTTGATGTGGCTGTTGATCTGGCTGTTGATCTGGCTGTTGATCTGGCTGTTGATCTGGCTGTTGATCTGGCTGTTGATCTGGCTTTTGATCTGGCTTTTGATCTTGATCTTGATCTTCGCGACTTCAGGAGGCCGAACGCAGGCCTTGCGGAGGCAGGTGACGGGCATGGATGCCCGTCAAGCGCTGAGGCCCCAGGATGGGGCCTTCGGCGCGGTCCTGCCGGGAGCAAGGCCGGAGTGAGGGAACCCCGGAGCGCAGCGCAGGGGCCGGATGATGGGAGCGCAGCGTTTTTTGGTTACTTTTTGTCGCGTTTGACAAAAAGTGACTCGCCGTAAGGGCGAAAAGGTGAGTCAGCGTCGCCATCGCGAATGGACTGTTCGCTGAGTCAAAACAGACGAATTTGCTTCTTGCTTCTTGCTTCTTGCTTCTTGCTTCTTGCTTCTTGGATGTGGGCATTCACATCGAGTAGGTATTCATTCACGCAGGTGGCGCACAGTCACCTTTCCGCCCTTACGGCGGGTCACTTTTTGTCAAACGCGACAAAAAGTAACCAAAAAACGCTGGCTCCTGTCATCCGGCCCCTGCGCTACGCTCCGGGGTTCCCTCGCTCCGGGCTTGCTCCCGGGAGGACCGCGCTGCAGGCCCCATCCTGGGGCCCAGCGCTTGACGGGCATCCATGCCCGTCACCTCCCTTCGCAAGCCCTGCGCTCGGCCTCCTGAAGTCGCAATCCGCGGCGCCTGGGCTATCGCGCGCTTAGAAGCAAAATCAAAAGCCGAAGCGAGAGCGAGAGCGAGAGCGAGAGCGAGAGCATCGGGACCTTGCCTTGTTTAGCTCAATGCCCCGCCGATGCCGGCCCCGCCTTGGCGGTAAAGGGTGGCTTGGCGAACCACACCAGCAGAATCAACCCGGCAAACACCCAGCTCATCAAGGTGAAGTAATCCACCGTCGACATCATGTAAGCCTGCCCGTTGAGTATCTGCTCCAACTGCGCATAACTCTGCGGGCTGGCCCCGCCCAACTGCTCAAGGGTATGCCGCGTCGTCGGGTCGAACTGGCTGATGTGCTCGCTCAGGTAGGCATGGTGCTGATCCGCCCGACGAATCCAGATCCAGGTAGTCAACGAAGCCGCAAAACTCCCGCCCAAGGTTCGCAGAAAAGTCGCCAGCCCCGAACCGTCGGCAATCTGGTGCGGCGGCAGGTCAGACAGCAGAATGCTCAAGGTCGGCATGAAGAACAACGCCACGCCAATCCCCATGAACAACTGCACCAAGGCCACGTGCTGGAAGTCCACCTCACTGGTGAAACCGGCCCGCATGTAGCAACTGGTGCCAATCGCCAGGAACGCCAACCCAGCCAGCACCCGCAGGTCGAAACGGTGCGCATATTTGCCCACGAACGGCGACATGATCACCGGCAGCAAACCGATCGGCGCCACCGCCAGGCCCGCCCAAGTCGCGGTATAGCCCATCTGCGTCTGCAACCACTGCGGCAGGATCAGGTTGATACCGAAGAACCCGGCATACCCCCCGACCAGCACAATGGTGCCAATGCGGAAGTTGCGGTGCACAAACAGGCGCAAGTTGACCACCGGGTGCCGGTCGGTCAGCTCCCAGATCACGAATACCGCCAGGAACACCACCGAAATCAGGCTGCCGACAATGATGAACGACGACTCGAACCAGTCCAGATCGTTGCCCTTGTCCAGCACTACCTGCAAGGCCCCAACGCCGATAATCAGGGTCAGCAGGCCAATGTAATCCATCGGCTGGCGGCTGGTGACCACCGGGCGCGTGCGCATCTGCTGGCGCACCACGGCAGCAGCAAACAGGCCGATGGGCACGTTTATGAAGAAGATCCATGGCCAGCTGTAGCTATCGGTAATCCAGCCCCCAAGAATCGGCCCGGCAATCGGCGCCACCACCGTGACCATCGCCAGCAGCGCCAGTGCCATCCCCCGTTTTGCCGGGGGATAGACAGCAATCAGCAGGGTCTGGGTCATCGGGTAAAGCGGCCCGGCGACCACACCCTGCAAGACGCGAAACCCGACCAGCTCGGGCATCGACTGGGCGATACCGCACAGGAACGAAGCCAGCACGAACAGCAGCGTGGCCCAGATGAACAGTTTCACTTCACCAAAGCGCCGGCTCAGCCAGCCGGTCAGCGGCAAGGCGATAGCGTTGCTCACCGCGAACGAGGTGATGACCCAGGTGCCTTGCTCGTAGCTCACCCCCAGGTTGCCGGAAATGGTCGGCAGGGCCACGTTGGCGATGGTGGTGTCCAGCACCTGCATGAACGTCGCGAGCGACAGGCCGATGGTGGTCAGCAGCAGACTTGGCGGCGTGAACTGGGCAGCGGCGTTGTTGCTCATCGTTGCGCCGTCTTGCCGGTTGCACTGTTCTCGTGAATCAGCCGGGCGATCAGGTTGTCGGCTTCGATCATCTGGTGGTCATACACCTGGGTGGTGTAGCTGGCCTTCTGTGGTGGCTGCTGGGCCAGGGTCGGGCCGCTCTGGTCATGCAGGTCGACTTCAACCACGGTGGACAGGCCAATACGTAGCGGGTGGTCCTTGAGCTGGTCGGGGCTGAGGTGGATGCGCACGGGCACTCGCTGGACAATCTTGATCCAGTTACCGGTGGCGTTCTGCGCCGGCAGCAAGGCAAAGGCGCTGCCGGTGCCCGCCCCGAGGCTGTCGACCGTGCCGCTGTACTTGACCTCGCTGCCGTACACATCAGCGGTGATTTCCACCGGCTGGCCGATGCGCATCTCTCGCAGCTGGGTTTCCTTGAAGTTGGCATCGATCCACACCTGATCCAGCGGGATGACCGCCATGGTCGCGGTGCCCGGCTGCAGGCGCTGGCCCAACTGGACGGTACGCTTGGCGACGTAGCCGGTGACCGGCGCGACCAATGTGGTGCGGGCGTGGTCGAGGTAGGCCTGGCGCAGGTCGGCAGCTGCAGCCATGACATCGGGGTGCGAGGACACCACGGTGTCGTCGACCAGCGCGCTGCTGGTGCTGAGCTGTTGCCGCGCGCTGTTGACGGCGGCCTGGGCAACGCTCAGGTCGTCGCGGGCATGGGACAGTTCTTCGGCGGCAATCGCACCGCTGTCAGCCAGCACCTTGCGCCGGTTGAAGTCCTGCTGCGCCTTGCGCAGTTCGGCTTGGCGCGTTTCCAGTTGAGCCTTCAGCGAGTCGACGTTGCTATACAGCCCGCGCACCTGCCGCACGCTGCGTGCCAGCTTGGCTTCGGCGGACTGCAAGGCCACTTCGCTGTCGGCCGGGTCGAATTGCAGCAACACCTGGCCGGCGTGGACCAGGTCGCCGTCATCGGCCCCGATGCTGGTAACGGTGCCAGCGACCAGCGGGGTGATCTCCACCACGTTGCCGTTGACATACGCATCGTCGGTGCTTTCGTGCCAACGCCCGACAATGCTGTACCAGGCCCAGGTGCCGACCCCTGCCAGGATCAGCAGCAACAGCAGGCCAAGCAGCCAAGCCTTGCGCTTGCGCGACGGCTCGGGCGAGACGGAGGGAGTCGGGGTGTCTGCGGGAGTGGCCATGACAATACCTTGGATAATTCGTTACAGGGTTCAACGGTCGCCGAAGCGGCGGATCGTCAACGGGTCGCCAGCACCGAGCAGCACCTTGGCCAGCAGGCCTTCCAGGGTCTTGAGCTCCTCTGGTGCCAGCACGCCGCACAACTCGTTCATGGCGGCGGCGCCAATTTCCGGCAGGCGGTTGGCCAGGCGCTGGCCGTCAGCGGTGAGTGCCAGGCGCACCTGGCGACGGTCGTCGGCGCAGCGGTTGCGCACGATCAGCTCCTTCTGCTCGAGGCGGTCGAGCATGCGGGTCATCGATCCGCTGTCCAGGCCCAGGTAACGGCACAGTTCGGCCGGGGTATCCACCTGGTACTGGGTGACGATGATCAGCACTTTGAACTGCGCGGCGGTGACGCCCTCTGACTCCAGGTGCCAGTCAAGAATGCGGTCTTTGAGAATCGCAGCACGGCCAAGCAACATGCCGATGGCGCAGGTTTGGAAGTTCTCGGGAGAAAAATGGGCCATCGTTGGCTGCTCAGTTAAGTGTGTAGAAATATTACTGCCTAGGCAGTGAATGTCAAAGCTTTCATTAGCTAGCTATGAAATAGTGGGTGTTTTCTGGCTGTCACACCGCCCCCAGCAGGCGCGCATTGCGGCCCATTGCGACACACAACGCCGCCCCTGCCAGGGGCTACGTAAAGGCGGCTACCGCGCTCGCAGGCCCAGCGCCTCCACCGCCCCGCAAGCAATCGCCATCCCCACCAGCTCTGCGAGGCTGCCTGCCTGCAACCGCTTCATCACCCGGCCTCGGTACAGGTCCACGGTCTTGACGCTGATGCCCAACTGCTCGGCAATCTCGCGGTTGTTCAACCCTTGGGCCAACGGTACGAAGACGTCTCGCTCACGCGGCGTCAGGCCGTCGATGCGCGCCTGCACCAAGGCCAGCGCCTGATCGCCCTGTCGCGCCAGCCCGGCGTGCTCCAGCGCAGCCTGAACGCTGTCGAGCAGCAACTGGTCGTTGTAGGGTTTTTCGATGAAGTCGCAGGCGCCGGCCTTGAACGCCCGCACCACGATCGGTACATCGGCATGACCGCTGACGAAGATCACCGGCACCATCAGGCCACGCTCGCGCATCGCCTGCTGCACAGCCAACCCGCCCAGCCCCGGCATGCGCACATCCAACAGCACACACGCGGGCCCATCATCGACGCAGGCGTCGAGAAACGCCTGCCCGCTGGCGAATGGCAAGGCTTGCAGGCCCACCGACTGCAGCAGCCAGACCGTAGAGTCGCGCATACCCTGGTCGTCATCGACCACATACACTTTTGCTTGCAACACTGCCTCCCCTTATTCCCTGCTGACCGCCAGCCGGCAGCACAGTACCAGACCGCCGTTGTCACCCGCCCGCGCCCACAGGCTGCCACCGAAGCCTTCGATCAGGCTGCGGCTCATGCTCAAGCCCAAGCCCAGGCCGTCGGCCTTGCTGGTGGTAAACGGCGTAAAGATTTCATCCAGCCGCTCGGGTGCCACGCCCGGGCCCTGGTCGGCGACCTCGACCAGCACCCCATCGCCATCGCGCGCCGCGCAGAGCAGGATACGTGACGGCCGCTCACCCTGCTGCTCGCGATTGGCATCGATGGCATTGCGCAGCAGGTTGAGCAGCACCTGCTCCAGCAGCACCCGGTCGGCATACACCAAGGGCAGTTGAGCGCTCATGCGAAGTTCCACCTGCACCTGGTCCCGCGCGGCTTCCCAGGCGCACAGGCGCATGGCTTCGCCGGCCAGCTCGGCCACGTCCAGTGCCTGCAGGCGGCGCGGTTCCTTGCGCAGAAAGGCACGCAGACGGCGGATCACTTCGGCGGCATGGGTGGCCTGTTCGCTGATACGCTGCAGGCCCTGGCCAACCCGCTCGCGCGCCTGGGGATCACGTTCCAGGCCCTGCAGGTAACGCTGACTGGCGTTGGCATAGTTGACCACCGCGGCCAGTGGCTGATTGATCTCGTGGGCGATGCCCGAGGCCAGCTCGCCCAAGGTCGCGAGGCGGGCACTGTGCGCCAGGCTTTCCTGCGCTTCGATGCGCAAGGTGATGTCGCGGGACACGCTGACCACCTCCACCACCGCGCCGGTGTAGGTCTCGCGGATCGCCCGGCTGGCGATTTCGAACCAACGGTAGTCACCTGTCGCCTGGCGTACCCGGCAGGTCATCGTGTGGTAGCCGTCCTGGTCCAGCGCGGCAGCGGCCTGACGCAGTACCTGACGCCGTTCGCGCGGATGCAGCAGGGTATGTACAGGCATGCCACGCAGTTGCTCGGGCCACAGGCCGAGCAGGCGGTAGGCTGCCGGTGAGGCATCGAGAAAGCGGCCATCGGGGCTGTGCCGGGAAATCAGGTCGGTGGTGTTTTCGATGATCAGCCGATACAGGCGCCGGGCGCGGCTGGCTTCGCGTGCGCCATGGCGCTCTTCGCTGGCATCGCGGCAGCGGCCCAGCACCTGCTGGCCCTGGTTGTCCGGCATGAACGTCCACAGCACGATGCGTTCGCCGACCTGCACTTCCACATCGCTGATCGCCCGATGCTGGCGCAGACAGGCACGCACCAGGGCAGCGCAATTGGCCGGCAGCCAGCAAGCCAGCTCAGGCCCTTCGGCGACCCAGGCCTGCAGTGCCGGGTTGAGTGCCAGCGGGCTTGCATCACTGGCCAGTAACAGACTGGGTTGCGGGTCTTTGGCGAGCAAGGGGTAAGCAGTGTCATCCACAGTAGGCGGCCTATTTTTATAGTAGTTTTACTATATTGCTATAGTCGATATTCCTAATACCATAGCGACTCGCGTAAAACTGCGACAGAGGGGGCGGCCCACCGTCCGCCCCCTGCACCCTGAACAGAGCTAACAATCAGCCATCGGGGGCCAGGTGCACAGGCTGCGTCTGCCTCCCTTACAGGATTACCGCATGTCGATCTATGCCCAGGGCCTGATGCCCGCTGCCGTCAACCATGTCGCCCTCACCCCGCTGAGCTTCATCGAACGCACCGCTGCCGTGTACGGCAACTACCCGGCCGTCATCCACGGCGCCATCCGCCGCAACTGGCAAGAAACCTACCAACGCTGTCGGCGCCTGGCCAGCGCCCTGGCCGGTCGTGGCATTGGCCGTGGCGACACCGTGGCAGTGATGCTGCCCAACACCCCGACCATGCTCGAGGCGCATTTCGGCGTCCCCATGACCGGTGCCGTGCTCAATACCCTGAACGTGCGCCTGGATGCCGAGGCCATCGCCTTCATGCTGCAGCATGGCGAGGCCAAGGTGCTGATCACCGACCGCGAGTTCCATGCGGTCATCGAAGGCGCTCTGGCACTGCTTGAACACCCGCCGCTGGTGGTTGATGTGGATGACCCGGAGTACGGCGAAGGCCGCGCGGTCAGCCAGCTGGACTATGAGGCCCTGCTCAACGAAGGCGACCCGGAATTTGCCTGGGAATGGCCCGATGACGAGTGGCAGGCCATTTCGCTGAACTACACCTCCGGCACCACCGGCAACCCCAAGGGCGTGGTCTACCACCACCGTGGTGCCTACCTGAACGCCTTGGGCAACCAGATGACCTGGGCCATGGGCCACCGCCCGGTGTACCTGTGGACGTTGCCGATGTTCCACTGCAACGGCTGGTGCTACCCCTGGACCATCACCGCCCTGGCCGGCACCCATGTGTTCCTGCGCCGGGTCGACCCGCAGAAGATCCTGACCCTGATCCGCGAGCACAAAGTCAGCCACCTGTGCGGTGCGCCAATCGTGCTCAACGCGCTGGTCAACATGCCCGAGGCGGCCAAGGCAGCCATCGAGCACCCGGTGCAGGCCATGGTCGCCGGCGCCGCTCCACCGGCCAAGGTCATCGGCGCCGTGGAAGAAATGGGCATCAAGGTCACCCACACCTACGGCCTGACCGAGGTTTATGGCCCGGTGACTGTGTGTGCCTGGCATGACGAATGGGACGCG
Source organism: Pseudomonas sp. CIP-10 (assembly GCF_020911845.1). Lineage (NCBI taxonomy): Bacteria > Pseudomonadati > Pseudomonadota > Gammaproteobacteria > Pseudomonadales > Pseudomonadaceae > Pseudomonas > Pseudomonas sp. CIP-10. The sequence goes on from NZ_CP087160.1 coordinate 3,507,236, forward strand.
CTTTCGCTGGAGGAGCGTGCACGCATCAAGTCTCGCCAAGGCGTGCGCTACCCGACCCTCGATGGCCTGATGGTCGCCGACCCGCAAACCCTTCAGCCAGTACCCCGCGACGGCAATACCCTGGGCGAAATCTTCATGCGCGGCAACACGGTGATGAAGGGTTACCTGAAAAACCCTGAAGCCACCGCCGAAGCCTTCCGTGGCGGCTGGTTCCACACCGGCGACCTGGCCGTGTGGCATGCCGACGGCTATATCGAGATCAAGGACCGGCTCAAGGACATCATCATTTCCGGTGGCGAAAACATCTCCACCATCGAGGTCGAAGACGCCCTGTACAAGCACCCGGCAGTGCTGGAAGCCGCCGTGGTGGCACGCCCGGATGAAAAATGGGGGGAAACCCCGTGCGCCTTCGTTGCCCTGAAGCCGGGCCGAGAGGACACCCGTGAAGCCGACATCACCAGTTGGTGCCGCGAGCACCTGGCCGGGTTCAAGGTGCCGAAGACCGTGGTGTTCGGCGAGCTGCCCAAGACCTCGACCGGCAAGATCCAGAAGTACGTGCTGCGCGACCGGGCCAAGGCCCTCTGATGCCGTAGCCGCCCCCCTTCAGGCGCAGCACACGGCTGCGCCTGAAGGTTCAGCGCACGCCCAACCCTCCCTCACTATTGCAAGAGCTGCCGATGACCACCTATTCCGCCCCCCTGCGCGACATGCGCTTCGTCCTGCATGACGTGTTCAACGCTTCAGGCCTGTGGGCCCGACTGCCCGCCCTGGCCGAACGCATCGATGCCGACACTGCCGACGCCATTCTCGAGGAAGCATCAAAAGTCACCGGCCAGCTGATCGCCCCGCTCAGCCGCAACGGTGACGAGCAAGGTGTGTGCTTCGACGCAGGCCAAGTCACCACCCCCGAAGGCTTTCGCGAGGCCTGGAACACCTACCGCGAAGGTGGCTGGGTCGGCTTGGGCGGCAACCCGGAACACGGCGGCATGGGCATGCCAAAGATGCTCGGCGTGCTGTTCGAAGAGATGCTCTACGCGGCTGACTGCAGCTTCAGCCTGTATTCGGCATTGAGCGCAGGCAGTTGCCTGGCGATCGATGCCCACGCCAGCGAAGCGCTCAAGGCCACTTACCTGCCACCGCTGTACGAAGGCCGCTGGGCCGGCACCATGTGCCTGACCGAACCCCATGCCGGCACTGACCTGGGGCTGATCCGCACCCGCGCCGAGCCTCAGGCCGATGGCAGCGTGCGCATCAGTGGCAGCAAGATCTTCATTACCGGCGGCGAGCAGGACCTGACCGAGAACATCGTCCACCTGGTGCTGGCCAAGCTGCCGGATGCGCCCGCCGGTGCCAAAGGCATATCGCTGTTTCTGGTCCCCAAATTCCTGGTCGAGGCCGATGGCCGCCTGGGCGCGCGCAATGCTGTCCATTGTGGCTCGATCGAACACAAGATGGGCATCAAGGCCTCGGCGACCTGCGTCATGAACTTTGACGGTGCCATCGGTTACCTGGTGGGCGAACCGAACAAGGGCCTGGCAGCGATGTTCACCATGATGAACTACGAGCGCCTGTCCATCGGCATACAGGGCATCGGTTGTGCCGAAGCCTCCTACCAGAGCGCCGCCCGCTATGCCAACGAGCGCCTGCAGAGCCGCGCAGCGACTGGCCCGCAGGCACACGACAAGGTGGCCGACCCGATCATCCACCATGGTGATGTTCGGCGCATGCTGCTGACCATGCGCACCCTCACCGAAGCAGGTCGGGCGTTCGCCGTCTACGTTGGCCAGCAACTGGACGTGGCGCGCTATGCCGAGGACGCTGGCGAACGCGAGCATGCCCAGCGCCTGGTGGCACTGCTGACACCGGTGGCCAAGGCATTCTTCACCGACAACGGTCTGGAAAGCTGCGTGCTTGGCCAGCAGGTGTATGGCGGTCATGGCTACATCCGCGAATGGGGCCAGGAGCAACGGGTGCGAGACGTGCGCATTGCGCAAATCTATGAAGGCACCAACGGCATTCAGGCCCTTGATCTGCTGGGGCGCAAGGTGCTGGCCGACGGTGGTCAGGCGTTGGCCAGCTTTGCCAGCGAAGTGCGGGCCTTCAGTGTGGATGCGCCCTTGCACCGCGAGGCCCTGCAGGCGAGCCTGGCGCGGCTCGAGGCCACCAGCAGCTGGCTGCGGGCGCAGGCTGGCGAGGATGCCAACCTGGTCAGCGCGGTAGCCGTTGAGTACCTGCAGCTGTTCGGGCTGACGGCCTATGCGTACATGTGGGCGCGGATGGCGGCGGCGGCGCTGGCCAAACGTGATGAGGACGAGGCGTTTCATGGTGCGAAGCTTGCCTGTGCGACGTTCTATTTCCAGCGGGTCTTGCCGCGGGGGTTGGGGCTGGAGGCGAGCATTCGGGCCGGTAGTGGCAGCCTTTATGGGCTAGAGGCCGCACAGTTCTGACCGGTGTGTCACTGACGCGCTTGTTGCAAGGGCAGCCGTGTGCTGCGAAGAGGGCCGGTACAGGTTACCGAATCGGTACTGCAAACACTGACCTCTTCGCCGCACCAGGCCGCCCCGGAAGCGATTGCAGACATCGTCTTTTGCCCGCGAAGGGTTCTCAAACGCTGAAAAACCGTGGTCAATCCGACGAAAAACCGGCACAACTGATAGTCATTCACCATTACATTGGTTCTCGGGAGCACTCTCGCAAGGGTAGAATGCGCAAAACCCGGAGCCGCAATGAACCACGACCGCCTCAATCCCAGCCCAGACGATGCCATCACCGACGCCGCAGCGCATTGGTGCATGCGCCTGCACGCCGACGATTGCACGCAGGCCGAGCGTGAAGCATTCACTGGCTGGTTGGCGGCCGACCCGCGGCATGCCGAAGAATATCAGGCGATGCTGGAAATCTGGCAAACAGCCGACCTGCTGCCGCGTAGCGCCACCGTCATCGACTTCAACCCACCTGCCAAACACGCCGCCCGCCCCCGCAACTGGCGGCCGCTGGCGTCTGCTGCGGCCATCGCCCTGGCAGTGCTGCCGCTGGCCGGCTGGATGGGGTGGGAACAGGGCTGGTTGCCCAACCACTACCAGCACGTCGAAGCCGGTGACCGCATGCAGACCGTGGAGCTCAGCGACGGCAGCACGGTACAGCTCAACCTGCACACCGAGCTCACCTTCCTCAACTACAAGGACCAGCGCCAGGTCACGCTCAAGCGCGGCGAGGCGTTCTTCAAGGTGCGACACGACAGCAGCCACCCGTTCATCGTGCGTGCAGGCAGTGGCCAGACCCGGGTCACCGGCACCCAGTTCAACGTGTGGAAGTACCAGGACCAGGTGAAGGTCACCCTGGTGGAAGGTTCAGTGCTGGTGTCCAGTGAGGGCAATGCCGGTGGCTACCGCCTTGGCCCTGGCATGCAGGCCAGCTACCACAAGGGCGACTTCGAGCCGCAGCTGGAGCAAAGCGACGACTATGGCAACAGCCTGGCATGGCGCAGCGGCAAGCTGGTGCTCGACAACCTGAGCCTGGAACAGGCGCTGCCGGTGATAAACCGCTACCTCGACGCCCCGCTGCGACTGGCCGATGCCAGCACCGGCCGCATTCGCATCAGCGGCATCTACAACACCCGTGAGGTGGGGCGCCTGGTCAACAACCTGCCCAAAGTCCTGCCGGTCTACCTGACCCGCAGCAAGGACGGCAGCACCGTGCTCAATCGCATCTCGCCGCCGCCCGACAAGGGCTGACGCCCTCCCCCGCCTTACAAGGTCATCGCCGCCAACCAACCGAACGCCAGCAGCGGCAGGTTGTAATGGATGAAGGTCGGCACCACGGTGTCCCAGATGTGGTGGTGCTGGCCATCCACGTTCAGGCCCGAGGTCGGGCCCAGGGTCGAGTCCGAGGCCGGCGAACCTGCATCACCCAGCGCACCGGCAGTACCAATGATGCACACCGTGGCCAACGGGTCGAAGCCCAGTTGTACGCACAGTGGCACGAAAATCGCCGCCAGGATCGGCACAGTGGAGAACGACGAGCCGATCCCCATCGTCACCAAAAGGCCTACCAACAGCATCAGCAGGGCACCGACGCCCTTGCTGTGGTCGATCCACTGCGCCGAGGTTTCCACCAGGCTCTTCACCTCACCGGTGGCCTTCATCACCTCGGCAAAACCGGACGCGGTAATCATGATGAAGCCGATCATGGCCATCATCTTCATGCCTTCGGTGAACAGGTCGTCGGTCTCTTTCCACTTGACGATGCCCGACAGCGAGAAGATCAGGAAACCGACCATGGCACCGATGATCATCGAGTCCAGCAACAGCTGGACAATGAAGGCTGCCGCGATCGCCAGCCCGGCCACCAGCAAGGTCAGCGGGTTGTACTGCACGCTCACCTGCTCCACCTGCTGGATCCGCGCCAGGTCGTAGTCACGCTTCTTGCGGTAGCTGATGAACACCGCCACCAGCAGGCCGACGAGCATGCCGGCAGCCGGGACGGCCATGGCGTGGGTGACGTTGACGCCGCTCACATCGACACCCGCGCGGGCCACATTGGCCAACAGGATCTCGTTGAGGAAGATGTTGCCGAAGCCCACCGGCAGGAACATGTACGGGGTGATCAGGCCAAAGGTGATCACACAGGCGATCAGCCGGCGGTCGATACGCAGGCGCGTCAGCACGAACAACAGAGGGGGTACCAGCAGCGGAATGAAGGCAATGTGGATGGGCAGGATGTTCTGGGACGACACGGCCACCACCAGCATCAGGCCGATCATCAGCCATTTGACCTTGCCGCCCTTGGCGTCGCCCTGTCGGTCGATCATGGCCAGGGCGCGGTCGGCCAGCGCATGGGCCAGGCCAGACTTGGCGATTGCCACGGCAAAGGCACCCAGCAGTGCATAGGACAAAGCCACCGTGGCACCACCGCCGAGGCCACCGTTGAAGGCCTTGAGCGTGCCTTCGATGCCCAGGCCGCCCACCAGCCCACCGGCCAGGGCGCCGATGATCAGGGCGATGACCACGTGCACGCGGGACAGGCTGAGTATCAGCATGATGCCGACCGCGGCGATCACTGCATTCATGGTTGGCTTACCTCATTACGACAGAAAAAAGCGCGAACTCTGAAGCAGTAGGCGGCAGATGTCAAAAGCGCCTTGATACGGCGCGTTAGTGGCGGTCAAATTTAAATTGAATGTTTGAATAAAGAAAAAACGGCAGGGGCCGATATTGAGGGAGGCAGCGAGGTGCCTGGCCGCAGCGCTTTGGCACCTCCCGGCCCCACCGCAGATAAAGCCATAACCCTTAATGCCAAAAAAGGGATCCGCCCCCATGCCTTTGCGACAACTTTCCATCCAGTGGAAGATCACCCTGCTCGCCGGTCTCTGTCTGGCCGCTATCGTCACCTTGCTCGTCGGCCTGTCGCTGTACCGCATGGATCACAGTTCGGACCTGGTCAAGGCCAGCAGCATGCAGATGCTGACCGAGGCGGCGCAGTCGCGTATCGAGTCACAAGGTGAAGTGCAAGCGCTGAACATTCGCCGCCAGTTCATGGATGCCTACCAGTACGGCGCCGGCTTCGCCCGTCAGGTGCTGTTCCTGCGCGAGCAGGCCGAAAAGCGCTTTCTCGATGCCTTCGACCTGCGCGAGGACATGACCCGCCAGGTACGCGCCGCACTGCAAGCCAACCCCGACCTGCTCGGTCTGTCACTGGTGTTCGAGCCCAATGCCCTGGACAACAAGGACAGCCTGTTTGCCGGCAAGGCAGCATTGGGCAGCAACGAAACCGGGCGCTTTGCCCTGTACTGGTCGCAGCCACGCGCCGGCCAGTTGACCTCGATGGCCCTGCCCGAACATGACATGGCCAACACCGAGATCGGCCCCAGCGGCCAGCCGGCCAACACCTGGTGGGTATGCCCACGCACCTCCGGCAAGGTGTGCGTGGTAGAGCCGTACTTCTACGACATCGATGGCCAGCAGGTGCTGATGACCAGCATCGTGTTCCCGCTGGCGGTCAACGGCAAGATCATTGCCACCCTGTCCATCGACATCAACCTCAATAGCCTGCAGGCGCTGAGCCAGGAGGCCAGCCGCAGCCTCTACGAAGGCCGCACCACGGTCGGCATTCTGACCCCGGTCGGCCTGCTGGCCGGCTACAGCGCCGATGCCAGCAAGCTGGCACAGCGCTTCGACCAGATAGACCCGGTCAAAGGCGCCGAGCTGGTGCGCAAGCTGGCCGATGGCAAGCTGACCATCCTCCACGACCGGCAGCGCTTGAAGGTGCTGGCGGCATTCCGGCCAATCCCGGACGCCCAGCCCTGGGGCGTGTTGCTGGATGTGCCGGAAAACGCCCTGACCGGGCCGGCCGAAACCCTGAAGCAGGAACTTGACGCGCTCAATACCAGCGGCACCTTGCTGGAACTGAGCCTGGGCCTGGCCGCCGCCATTGTTGGCCTGCTGCTGGTATGGCTGATGGCCCGCGGCGTTACCCGGCCGATCCTCGGCGTGGCCGCCATGCTCAAGGACATTGCCAGCGGCGAAGGCGACCTGACCCGTCGCCTGACCTACCAGAAACAGGACGAACTGGGCGAACTGGCCGGCTGGTTCAACCGCTTCCTCGACAAGTTGCAGCCAACCATCGCCGAGGTCAAACGCTCGGTGCAGGCCGCCCGAGGCACGGCCGACCAGTCCTCGGCGATTGCCACTGAAACCAGCGCCGGCATGGAGCAGCAGTACCGCCAGGTCGACCAGGTAGCCACCGCCTCCCATGAAATGAGCGCCACCGCCCAGGACGTTGCCCGCAGCGCCGCCCAGGCTGCGCAGGCGGCGCGCGATGCCGACCAGGCCACCCGCGAGGGCTTGGCGGTAATCGACCGCACCACCAGCAGCATCGGTGCCCTGGCCGCCAACATGAGCGACACCATGGCCGAAATAGAAGGCCTGGCGCAGAACAGCGAGAAGATCGGCTCGGTACTGGAAGTGATCCGCTCGATCGCCGAACAGACCAACCTGCTGGCACTCAACGCTGCCATCGAAGCTGCCCGCGCCGGAGAGGCCGGCCGTGGCTTTGCCGTGGTCGCCGATGAGGTGCGCAACCTGGCCCAGCGCACTCAGGAGTCGGTGGAAGAAACCCGTCAGGTCATCGAAGCCCTGCAGAACGGCACCCGCGAAGTGGTCGGCGCCATGGACCACAGCCACCGCCAGGCCCAAGGTGGCGTGGAGCAGGTCGGCCAAGCCGTCACGGCATTGCAGCGCATTGGCCAGGCGGTGACGGTGATCACCGACATGAACCTGCAGATCGCCTCTGCCGCCGAGGAGCAAAGCGCGGTAGCCGAGGAAATCAACAGCAACGTGGCGACCATTCGTGATGTCACTGAATCCCTGTCTGGCCAGGCCAACGAGTCGGCGCGGGTCAGCCAGTCGCTGAACAGCCTGGCCAACCAGCAGCAAGCGCTGATGGACCAGTTCCGCGTCTGAAGCGAACGGGGCCACGCCAGTGGCCCTGAAACTGACAAAACCTCGTCGTCTACACTTGCCCCACTGCCAAGGCGTGGCGAACGACGAGGTTTACATGAAGAGCATTTCAACGCTGCTGGCCGGGCTGCTGTTGACGGTGGGTTTGGCCAGCACCGACAGCGCCGCATCGACAGAGCAACCTGCGCCTATCCATTTTGGTGCCATCGGCTGGGAAAGCGGCGCCCTCACCACCGAGATTCTGCGCCTGATCGTGGAGCGCGGCTACGGCTACCGCACCGATACCCTGCCTGGCAGCACGGTCAGCATGGAGGTGGCCCTGGCGCGCAATGACCTGCAAGTGATCGCCGAGGAATGGGCCGGGCGCAGCCCTGCCTGGATAAAGGCCGAACAGGCCGGCCAGGTGTTCGCACTGGGCGATACGGTCAAAAATGCAGAAGAAGGTTGGTGGGTACCGGCCTATGTGATCGAGGGCGATGCCGCACGCAACCTGAAGCCCGTGGCGCCTGAGCTGCACAGTGTCGAGGACCTCAAGCGTTACCCGCAGGTATTTTCTGACCCCGAATCGCCCGGTAAAGGGCGTTTTCTCAACAGCCCAAGCGGCTGGACGTCTGAAACCGTCAACAGCCAAAAGCTCAAGGCCTATGGCCTGGATGGCCTCTACAACAACTTCCGCAGTGGCTCCGGCGCCGCGATGGACGCCGAGATCGGTTCGGCTATCCGGCGCGGCAAACCTGTGCTGTTCTACTACTGGAACCCGACCCCGCTGATGGGGCGCTACAAGCTCATCCGGCTGGAAGAACCCCCGTTCGATGCCCAGGCCTGGGCCACCCTCACCGACCCCGCCAACCCCAACCCGAAAGGCAGCCGCTCGCTGCCGGCAAAGTTGTCGATCGGCGTGTCCAAAGCCTTTCGCGAAAACTACCCAGACTTGGTCAGTGTGTTCGAACAGGTCAACCTGCCCATCGATCGCCTGAACAAGGCCCTGGCCGTCATGAGCGAAAAACGCACGCCCGCGCGCGAAGCCGCCCTCACCTTCCTGCGCGATCACCGCGAGGTGTGGAAAGCCTGGCTGCCGGCGGACATCGCCGCCAAGGTCGAGGCCAGCCTGTGAGCAGCGGTTTCCCGCAGACCCTGCAGTTTTCCTTTGCCGACAGCATCAACCGCCTGGTCGACGGGTTGGTATTGAACTACGGCGACCACCTGCGCAGTTTTTCTGACCAGTTGCTGCAACTGCTGGTCGGCCTGGAGAACCTGTTGCGTCTGTTGCCTTGGTGGCTGTTGTTGTTGCTGGTGGGTCTGCTGGCCTGGCACGCCAGCCGCAGCCTGCTGCGCAGCGCCGTGCTGGTCGCGCTGCTGGCCTTGATCGGTATGCTCGGGCTCTGGGACAAGCTGCTGCAGACCCTGGCCCTGGTGCTGGTCAGTACCGGCCTGTGCGTACTGGTGGGTGTGCCGCTGGGCATCCTGCTGGCCGCCCGGCCACTGGCCAGGCGGCTGCTGTTGCCGGTACTCGATGTGATGCAGACGCTACCTGCGTTCGTTTACCTGATCCCGGTGCTGATGCTGTTTGGCCTGGGCAAGGTGCCTGCCGTGTTCGCCACGCTGATCTACGCCCTGCCGCCGCTGGTGCGGTTGACCGAACTGGGCCTGAGCCAGATCGACCCCTCGTTGCTGCAGGCCGCACACGGCCTTGGCGCCAGCCGCTGGCAGCGGTTGCGGCGCATCGCCCTGCCCCTGGCGCTGCCGAGTATCATGGCCGGGCTCAACCAGTCGGTCATGATGGCCTTGTCGATGGTGGTCGTGGCGTCGATGATCGGCGCCCGTGGGTTGGGTGAGGATGTGCTGGCGGGGATCCAGACCTTGAATGTTGGCCAAGGGATGGAGGCCGGGCTGGCAATTGTCGCCCTGGCCATGGTGATCGACCGGATCAGCCAGGCCTATGGGCGTAGCAGTCGCTGAGCCGTATCGGCAAGGCCTGGGAGCAGCCTTGTGCTGCGAGAGGGCCGGGCCCGACAATATGCCTCTGTCAGCTGAGAACCGGACCTCAACCGCATGTCCCTGAAAGCCCTGCGCACCTTGGTGACCATCGCCCGCCACGGCACCTTTGCCCGCGCCGCCGACCTGCTCAGCCTCACCCCCTCGGCGGTCAGCCTGCACATCAAAACCCTCGAAGACGAACTGAAGGTGGCCTTGTTCGACCGTAGCCGCAGGCAGGTGGTGCTGACCGAAGCCGGCCAGTTGGCGGTGGCCCGCGCCGAAAGCCTTCTGGCTGCCTATGACGAACTGGCCGATGCCCTGGCCAGCGGCCCAAGCCTGCGCGGCCGCTTGCGCCTCGGGGCGATCCACACGGTGCTGGCGCGGCGCTTGCCCAAGGCGCTGGTGTGGATCAAGGCCCATCACCCGCAGCTACACATCAGCGTGGCCTCGGGCATGTCGGCGGAGCTGGCGCGGCGCGTGGAAGACGGTGAGCTCGATGCGGCGATCACCACCGAACCGGTCAGCCCTTACCCGCAGAACCTGGACTTTACACCGCTGTTCGAGGACCGTTTCTGGGCCATTGCCAGCCCTGAGCTGGCCGGGTATAGCGTGCCGCAGTTGCTGGCCAGCCAGCCATTCCTGCGCTTCGACAAGCGAGCCTGGGCCGGCCGGCAGATCGAGCAGGAACTACGCCGCCAGCAGGTGCAGGTGAGCGAACTGATGGAACTGGACAGCCAGGAAGCCCTGGCGCGCATGGCGGTGATGGGCCTGGGCGTGGCGGTCATCCCCATGGCGGATGACGACCTGCAACGCTTGCCACCCGCCACCTGCCTGCCGTTTGGCGAGCCGCAGCTGACCCGGCGGGTGGTGTTGCTGGAGCATGAAAAAAGCCAGCGGCGGCATTTGAGTGCGGTGTTGAAGACCGCCCTGGAAGCCTGACACCAGGCTGCTCCAAAGCGCGATCTGCACCCACCAACATGCATTTTTCCTCAACGGTCACTGAAGAAAACAACGTTTTTACAGATTGATCCGCCCCCGTAGTCTGTGCACGTACCCGACCACGGAATGCTGACCATGCTGCACTTGCTGCTGACCACCCTGCTCCCCATCATCCTGCTGATAGCGCTGGGTACCTTCCTGCGCCTTCGCGGTTTTCTTGCCGAGAGCTTCTGGCCTGGCGCCGAGCGCCTGAGCTACTACGTCCTGCTGCCGTCGCTGTTCCTCCATGGCCTGGCCACCGCCAACCTCGATGGCATACCGGTGCTGGGCATGGCCGGCGCACTGATGCTCTCGACCCTGGCCGGTGCCGTATTGCTGATGCTGTATCAGGGCGCGGCGAACCATGAGGGTGCCGACTTCACCTCGGTGTTTCAGGGCGGTATCCGCTTCAACAACTACATCGGTGCCACCCTGGCTGCGGGCATCTACGGCAGCGCCGGGATTGCCCTGGCGGCGGTGGCCAACGCTGCCATCGTGCCCTTGGTCAACCTGCTCTGCGTGCTGGTGTTTGCCCGCTTCAGCGCCCGTCACAGTTCGCCAGCCACAGTGCTTCGGGCGATCTTCGCCAACCCGTTGATCGTCGGCTGCGCAGGGGGGCTGGTGCTACGGGCCACGGGGCTGGGCTTGCCGGCCGGTATCGACGCCACGGTCAAGGCCTTGGGCCAGGCCGCACTGCCTTTGGGCCTGCTGTGTGTCGGCGCTGCCCTGGGCGGCGCCAGCCTCGGCCAGCAGGTACGGCCGCTGATGGCAGCATCGACGTTCAAGTTCCTGGTCATGCCACTGACCACCTGGGGCGTTTGCCGGCTGCTCGGCCTGAGTGGCCAGGCAGCAGTGGTGGCGGTGTTGTTCCAGGCGCTGCCAACCGCTTCGTCATCTTATGTCATGGCCCGGCAAATGGGCGGCAATGCGCCACTGATGGCCACCCTCATCGCCCTGCAGACCGTGGCTGCGGCCGCCACCCTGCCTTTGGTATTAATGCTTACGCTTGGCTAGACTGAAATTCTGCCCACTGCCTGGTAATGTGCCCATGCGCCTTCACTTGATGCTGATCGGCTTGACCTCGGCCCTGCTCGCAGACCCCCTGTATGCCGCTGATCCAGCCAAAGCCGCCGTTGCCGAGGACAAGGCCGCAGTGCTTGAAGAAAAGGTCGTCGAAGATGCGCCGCCCCCCAGGAAGGCAGAGAAACTGACCCCAGGCGAAACGCAGGCAGTGGACCCGGCTGGCCAGGCGCCGCTGGATGACAGCATCACCTGCCTGGCACGTACCATCTACTGGGAAGCCAAGGGCGCCGACGCCAAAGACATGACCGCGGTGGCCAGTGTGGTGCTCAACCGCCTGGGCCACGATGGCTTTCCCGACACCATCTGCGCGGTAGTCAAACAGGGGGTGGAGACCAAGGCCTGTCAGTTCTCATGGTGGTGTGACGGGCGCCCGGACCAGGTCGAGGAACCGCAACGCTACAACGTTGCCAAAGAGATCGCACGCAAGGCGCTGAACCAGCAGTTGAAAGACCCCACCGGCGGTGCATTGTACTTTCACGATCGCACGGTGCGCCCCGACTGGGCGAAGGCTTATCGCAAGACCGCGCAGACCACCCACTTCCTGTTCTACAAGCCGAACCAGGCGTTGGCCCATTGACGCGTAAACGGCTGACAACGCCGGCCCGATGCGAATGACTGGCACCTGACCGCACTTTTCCACGGGCCTGGGGTCTACTCCCTCTTTTGCCGCCAGTAACGATTGCCGGTGTTTTCATTGCCTTGCACGACCTCGGGCCAAAAGCCCCGGGCTTGTGTAGGATGAGCAGCGCACACCACGACGCTGCCAGTCATAGGGAGATCCACATGCGCGTCCTGACATCCGTTGTCGCCTTGTCACTGGGCCTGGTCGTTTCGACCGGGGCGCTGGCAGCCACCGGCGAAGAGGCGCGGTTGATCGATTCGATCAATGTCTACCGCAGCAAGGCCCAGCCCTGCGGTGGCGAGGCGTCGTTGGAACTGCCGCCGCTCAACAGCGACACACGCCTTGCGCTGTCGCCAGAGGGCACCCGCGACCTGCAACAGGCCATGACCCGCGCCGCCTACCCCATGGTCAGCGTCCAGGCCATCAGCCTGTCGGGGCCACGCGACGCACGCGCCGCCATGCATGCCATCGAGGAAAGCTTCTGCCAGGTGGTGCTCGACCCGCAATTCGTCGATATCGGCGTCAGCCAGGAGGGCCGCGACTGGCGCATCGTGCTGGCACGGCCGCTGCTCAGCGGCCGCCTGGGCGACTGGCAGGCCGAGGGACAGAAGGTGCTTCAGGAGGTCAACGCCGCGCGCAAGGTGCCACGGCAATGCGGTGGCCAGCCGTTTGCCGCCGCCCCGCCACTGAGCTGGAGCACAGTGCTGGCGGAGGTCGCCGCCAACCACACACGGGCCATGGCCAACCAGAACTTCTTCGACCACATCGACAAAGATGGCCGCACACCCGGTGACCGGGCGGAACTGGCCGGGTACCTGTACCAGCAGATCGGCGAAAATATCACCGCCGGGCGTGACACCGCGCAAAAGGTCGTCAACGGCTGGCTGGACAGCCCGGGGCACTGCGCCACGCTGATGAATCCGGACTTCCGTGAATTGGGCGCTGCCTATGCGATAGACCCCAAGAGCGATGCAGGGATCTACTGGACAGGGTTGTTCGGGACGCCGCAGTAGATCACGTGAGCGGGTAATGACCTGCACGCAACTGCAGGGCCGTACACCCAAACCGACGCCGCACGCACTTGCCAAGGTAGCTGGCATCACCCAGGCCCACCTCATCGGCAATCTGCGCCAGGCTGTGGCTGGAGTTGAGCAAACGCCAGCGCGCCTGCTGCAAGCGCATCTCCAGCCACCAGGCCTTGGTGCTCATACCGTGGCTGGCCTGGAACTGCCGGTCCAGTTGACGCCTGCTGATGCCCAGCTCTGCGGCCAGTTGCTCCACGGCCAACGGTGTGCCCAGGTGATGACGCATCAGTGCTTGCGCCCGTTGCACCTGGCGCCCCTGACCAGCACCCAGCTCCAGCGAGCGCAAGGCGTGACGGCTGTCGCGGGTCTCGTCCACCAGCATGTCAGCCAGCCCTTTGAGCGCACGGGTTCGCCCGCAAGCACGTGACAGTAGTGCAACGGCCAGGTCTATGGCGGCAGTGCCACCGGCGCACGTGATGCGGTTGCCATCGATGCAGTACAACTGCTCGCGCAGCAGCTGCAACTGCGGAAAAGCAGCACGAAACTCGGCTTCGTGACGCCAGTGCACCACCACCTTGTGCCCCTGCAGCAGGCCGCAGGCAGCCAGCAGGAAGGCGCCATTGTCGACCCCCACCAGCTTGACTCCCGCCTTGGCGGCCTGCCTGAGCAACGCCTGGTAACGTGGCGCCAACGCCGCGGTGGCCATGGCACTGCGACCGCCGAACACCACCAGGTAGTCGAAAAGGGCGAGGTCGAGCTGATCGGCAATGGCCTCGACCTGCAGCACCGCGCCACTGCTTGACGGTACCGGCTCGAGGCTGAGCCCCGCCACCGTCCAGCTGCAATAGCGTTGCTGGCTGTAGTCCTCGTCGTCGGCGCTGAAGCGCAATTTGTCGAGAAAGGCGCCAAACGGCAGCAAGGCAAAATCCGGTAACGGCATGATCAGCAAGCGAATGTCGGGCGGCATGAAACCACGTCCAGAAAAGACTCTTGTATGACCAGATAATACTCTTCCAGCTTGAGCGTTGCGCCATAGACTGTCGCCCTCTCTCGAACACGGCAGTTTTCAACATGGCACTGGACACCTGGCTCATCTACCTGCTGGCCAGCATCGGCCTGTCGCTGACCCCAGGGCCCAACAGCCTGTTGGCGTTGACCCATGGCGCGCTCTATGGCGCACGGCGAACGCTGTTCACCATCGTGGGCGGGGTATTGGGTTTCAGCGCCCTCATCGCCTTGACCATGTTCGGCCTCAGCGCACTGCTCCAAACCTCGGCGGCGGTGCTGGGCGTCCTGAAGTGGGTGGGCGGGGCTTATTTGATCTGGCTGGGCATTCAACTGTGGCGCAGTCCAGGCCTGCAGCTGGAACTGACCGCGCACAGCGCGCGGCTGGGCAATGCCGGGCTGTTTCGCCAGGGCCTGCTTTCGGCCATGGCGAACCCCAAGGTGCTGCTGTTCTATGGTGCCTTCCTGCCGCAGTTCATCGACCCACAGCGAGGGCTGGTGCTGCAATTTGCGGTGATGGCCGCGACCTTTGCCAGCGTCGAGTTTCTGGTCGAATACCTGCTGGCGCGCCTGGCGTTTCGCATTCGGCCATGGCTGGCCAAGGGTGGCAAAGGTTTCAATCGCTGCTGCGGGAGCCTGTTTGCCTTGATTGGCCTGGCGCTGCCGCTTGGCCGATAGCGGGCCCGCGAACACGGGCGAAGCCCGTGCCCTGCACCGCGTAACGGTTCAACCCCGGCGTGCTTTGAGTAGAAACACAACCAGCGCCACACCCGGCAACCCCGCCCCCACCAGTGCCACGCCATGCCAGCCAAACTGGCTGAACAGCGCACTGGCCACCGCCGACCCCAGCGCCCCGCCGAGGAAGATGCTGGTCATGTACACCGCATTCAGCCGCCCGCGGCTGGCCGGGTCCAGTGCGTACACTTCACGCTGGCCGATGACCATGTTCATCTGCACCGCAAAGTCCAGCAACACGCCGGTAAGGCCCAGGCCGATCACGCTGTAACCCGGCACTGTCAGCCCCAGCAACAAGGCCGCCGGCGCCAGCAACAGCGCCAGCAGCGAGCCGGCCCGGGCATGCCCGGCATCGGCCAGGCGGCCGGCCATGGGCGCAGCAACGGCACCCACCGCGCCGACAAGGGCGAACACAGCGATCTGGCTTTGTGACAGGCCATGCTCCCCGGCAAGCGCCATCGGCACTGCCGTCCAGTAAAGGCTGAACGCTGCAAACATCAATGCCTGGTACAACGAACGCTGGCGCAACAGCGGATAACGACGCAGCAGTGTGAGCAGCGACAGCATCAGCCCGGCATAGCTGGCTTTGTGCTCGGGCCGCCGCTGCGGCAAGGTCAATGACAGCAACAGGATGATCGCCAGCATTACCCCGGCGGCGCCAATGAACACCGCACGCCAGCCGAAGTGGTCGGCCACCACGCTCGACAGCGGTCGCGCCAGCAGGATGCCCAGCAGCAAGCCGCCCATGATGTTACCGACCACACGACCACGCTGCTGCTCCGGCGCCAGATGCGCCGCCAGCGGGATGAGCATCTGCACCGACACCGAACTGAAGCCGATCAGCAATGCATAACCCAGGAACAGCTGACCCTGGCCACTGCTGCTGGTGCCCGCCAGCAGCAGGCTGACGCAGGCCAGGACCGCGGTGGCCACCATCAGGCGGCGGTTTTCCAGCAGGTCGGCCAGCGGTACCAGCAATAAAAGGCCCAGGGCATAGCCCAGCTGAGTGAGGGAAACGATCAGGCTGGCATGCTCGGTGGACAGCCCCAGGTCCGGGGCGATCAGCCCGACGATGGGCTGGGCGTAGTAGATGTTGGCGACAATCGCGCCGCAGCAGAACGCCAGCAGCACTACCAGAGCCCGGCTCAGGCTGGCGGCGGCCGGTTGCGCTGTCGCAAGGGAGGGGTTCATGCGAAGTTCCTCGACAAGGGTTGGGTATATGCCGGCCACCTTACTCATGGACGTCAGCGCCGAGAATCCGGCGGCGGCGCAATGCGGCTTTGCGCGCTGCGCAACACTAGTTACCGTGTATGAGCAAATTTTCGCAAAAGTCGATGAATGCGTTTACCCGCCGTGAGCCCCGGTGGTTGGGCATATACAGGGCGTTGATGCTGCTATTGGCTGCGCCAGGGCTGGCCTGCCAGTCGGGGAAGACCCGCTGCAGGCGCCCTGCCAACACATCCTCGCGTACCAGCCAATCGGCCAGCAGTGCGATACCACTGCCTGCCAGTGCCGTTTCACGCAACATGTCGGCATTGGCGCTGCGCAGTGGCCCACTTACGTCCAGTTCCAGGCTGTCCTGGCCACAGGTCAGGCGCCAGGGGCGCGCCTTCTGCCCATAGCGAAAGCGCAGGCAGGCATGGTCAAGCAACTCTCGGGGATGCTGCAGTGGCTCACGCCCGGCCAGGTAAGCCGGGCTGGCCACCAGCCAACGCTGAAAACGGCCGAGCCGGCGGCACACCAACTCGTCATTGGGCGAGGGGTCGCCCAGGCGAATCGACAGGTCATAGCGCCCGTCAAGCAAATCGTCCAGCCGGTCACTGAGGTCGATGTCCAGTTCCAGCGCCGGGTGCTGCGCCAGGAATGGCCCCAGGTGCGGGGCAATGACCCGCCTGCCGAACTCCACTGGCAGGCACAGGCGCAGCACACCGACAGGCTCCTCGCCGCGATCGGCGATGCTGGCATCAGCCTCGTCCAGTGCTTCAAAAATGCCCCGTGCGCGCTGGTAGTAACGGGCGCCAGCCTCGGTCAGGCTGACCTGGCGTGTCGAGCGGTTGAGCAAGGTGGCACCCAGCGACGCTTCCAGGGCATCGACCAGACGTGTCACCGACGATGTCGCCAGCCCTAGCCTGCGCGCGGCAGCAGAAAAGCCTTGGGCATCGACAGTGGCCACGAACATTTTCATCGCCAGCAGCTTGTCCATGTTCAGCCCGTCTTCCAAAACTCGGAAAGTTCTTACAAACAGCCGGGCGGGTCAAGCCGCGCGCGTCAAGGCGATTGCGTCCATAGTGGAATCACCCCATTTCCAAGGAGGCTTACCATGACCCTGAACAACCTGCTGACCGCCCTGCCGCCCTGCGATCCCGCCAGCGCCGAACGTGTCGACGAATTGCTCAGCCGCCCGGGCATCCGCGTGGAGCGTATCGTCTCCAGCGGGCAGGCCAGCCCGCCCGGCTTCTGGTACGACCAGGCCGAAGGCGAGTGGATCATGTTGCTCAGTGGTGCTGCCGCCCTGCGTTTCGAGCACGAGCACCACACCCGCCTGCTGGCGCCGGGCGATTGTCTGGACATCCCCCCGCACGACCGCCACCGCGTGGAATGGACCGCGCCCGGCACGGCCACCATCTGGCTCGCGGTGTTCTATAGCAGCAGCACCCCATGGCCTGCCTGAAGGGGCCATGCCTGCCCGTGCACAAGGCGCAGTTGTCCCGTCGCCGTGCAAGGTTGGGCTTACGACCAAAGCATGAATACCAATCGAAGAGGCGTCATAAACGCCCCGTTGAATGCGTTTTTCAGCACCTTATCTATACTTTTAGCCACATCTTCGTAAGTTCAGCCCTGCGACAATCAGCCTCGCTCAATTATGTACCAACTTGTTAATTAGCAAGCTAAGGGCTTAAACTGCGCGCATTCCACCTGCTGAGATCCCTGGCATGAAAGAAACACCGCGCGCCTCTGGCGCCACACACTTCATCCTGGTCGGCCTGGGCGTGATCATCGCCCTGCTCGGCCTCCTCCTAGCTGCTGGCGGCGTCAAGCTCGCCGGTCTGGGCGGTTCCTGGTACTTCCTGATCGGCGGCTTGGCCATGGCCATCGCCGGTGTCCTCATTGCTCGCCGCAAGAAGGCGGGCGCCTGGCTGTATGCCGTGTTCCTGGTCGGTACTGCCATCTGGGCACTGATCGATGCGGGCCTGGTGTTCTGGCCGCTGTTCTCGCGCCTGTTCATGTTCGGCGCAATCGGCATGGTCGTGGCGCTGGTCTACCCGCTGCTGGCGCGTGCCAACGGCGCCAGCGCCGGGCGCGGTGCGTACGGCGTAGCCGGGGTAATGGCCGTGGTACTGGTGATCGCGGTCGGCAACATGTTCGTTGCCCACCCAAGCGTCGCCCCCACCGGCAAGGGCCCGGGCATGACCCCGGTCGAAGCCGGCAAGGAGCAGAAAGACTGGGCCCACTACGGCAACACCGAAGGTGGCAGCCGCTTCGCCGCGCTGGACCAGATCAACCGTGACAACGTCAACAAGCTGAAAGTGGCCTGGACCTACCACACCGGCGACGTCGCGATCAGTGATGGCAACGGTGCCGAAGACCAGCTCACCCCGCTGCAGATCGGCAGCAAGGTGTTCATCTGCACCCCGCACAACAACCTGATCGCACTCGATGCCGACACCGGCAAAGAGCTGTGGAAGAACGAAATCAACGCCCAGTCCAAGGTCTGGCAGCGTTGCCGTGGCATGGCCTACTTTGACGCCACTTCCGCCATCGCCCAGCCAACCCAGCCGAACAGCTCGCCGATCACCGGCGTTAGCGTAGCGGCCGGTGCCAACTGCCAGCGTCGCCTGCTGACCAACACCATCGACGGCCGCCTGATTGCCGTGGACGCCGACAACGGCGAGTTCTGCCAGGGCTTCGGCAACAATGGCCAGGTTGACCTCAAGGCCGGCCTGGGTGATGTACCGGACTCCTACTACCAGCTGTCCTCGGCACCGCTGATGGCCGGCACTACCGTGGTGGTCGGCGGCCGTGTTGCCGACAACGTCCAGACCGACATGCCAGGCGGTGTGATCCGTGGTTTTGACGTGATCACCGGTGAAATGCGCTGGGCCTTCGACCCGGGCAACCCGGAAGATCGCCAGGCACCACAGGCCGACAGCACCTACGTGCGCAGCACCCCGAACAGCTGGGCGCCGATGTCCTACGACCCGGCGATGAACACCGTGTTCCTGCCCATGGGTTCGTCGTCCACCGACATCTACGGCGTAGAGCGCAGCAAACTGGACCACACTTACGGCGCTTCGGTGCTGGCCCTGGACGCCACCACCGGCAACCAGAAATGGGTGTTCCAGACCGTGCACAATGACCTCTGGGACTTCGACCTGCCCATGCAGCCAAGCCTGATCGACTTCACCAAGGACGACGGCCAGTCGGTACCTGCGGTGGTGATCGGCACCAAGGCTGGGCAGATCTACGTGCTCGACCGCGCCACCGGCAAGCCGCTGACCCAGGTCGACGAAGTACCGGTCAAGCCAAGCAACATCCCGAACGAGCCGTACTCCCCTACCCAGCCCAAGTCGGTGGGCATGCCGCAGATCGGCGCGCAGACCCTGACCGAATCGGACATGTGGGGTGCCACCCCGTATGACCAGCTGCTGTGCCGCATCGACTTCAAGAAGATGCGCTACGACGGCCTGTACACCGCGCCGGGTACCGACCTGTCGCTGAGCTTCCCGGGTTCGCTGGGTGGCATGAACTGGGGCAGCATTTCTACCGACCCGGTACATGGCTTCATCTTCGTCAACGACATGCGTCTGGGCCTGTGGATCCAGATGATCCCGTCGCAGAACAAAGGTGGCGCGGCTTCCGGTGGCGAAGCACTGAACACTGGCATGGGCGCGGTACCGCTCAAGGGCACCCCGTATGCCGTGAACAAGAACCGCTTCCTGTCGGTCGCCGGCATTCCATGCCAGGCACCGCCGTTCGGCACCCTGACCGCCATCGACATGAAGACCCGCCAGGTGGCCTGGCAGGTGCCGGTCGGCACCGTTGAAGACACCGGCCCGCTCGGCATCCGCATGCACCTGCCGATCAAGATCGGCCTGCCAACCCTTGGCGGCACCCTGTCGACCCAAGGCGGCCTGGTGTTCATCGCCGGTACCCAGGACTTCTACCTGCGTGCCTACGACAGCAGCAACGGTAACGAAATCTGGAAGGCTCGCCTGCCAGTAGGCAGCCAGGGCGGCCCGATGACCTACGTCTCGCCGAAGACCGGCAAGCAGTACGTGGTGATCACCGCTGGCGGCGCCCGCCAGTCGACTGACCGCGGCGACTATGTGATTTCTTACGCTCTGCCGTAAGACCGCGTCGCCTGCTTCGCGGGCAAGCCCGCTCCTACAAGGCCCCTGTAGGAGCGGGCTTGCCCGCGAATGCCCCTCAAAGACAACCCGAGATTCTGTAATGCCATCCGCAACTCGCATCACCCCCACCCTGCTGCTGGCCCTGGCCAGCACCACTGCCCTTGCCAGCGACGACCTCATGACCCGCAGCACCCTGACCGGTGACTGGGGCGGCCTGCGCCATCAACTCGAAGAAGACGGCGTCAAGATCACCGGCGACTACAGCGGTGAAACCGCCTACAACGCCCACGGTGGCCTGCACCGTTCGGCGCGCTATTCGCAGAACGTCAAGCTGGGTGTGCAGTTCGACCTGTCGAAACTGTACGGTCTGGACAACGGCGGCAAGGTCCAGCTGACCATCAACGACCGCCGCGGTAACAGCGCCTCGGAAGACCTGGTCGGCAACCGCCTGCCAATCCAGGAAAACTACGGTGGCCTGTACACCCGCCTGACCGAGCTGAGCTACGAGCGCACGCTGTTCACCCCGGCGCTCAACGTAAAACTCGGCTACATGGCCATGGGCAACGACCTCGGCGGCCTGGACAGCGGCATCCTGTGCAACTTCATGAACGCCGGCTTCTGCGGCCACCCGCTGAACATGTCCGGCGGCAGTGGCTGGACCAACTACCCCAACGCCCACCTCGGCGTGCGGGTGAAGTACGACCTGTCGCCAGCCTGGCAGCTGCGCGTGGCGGCGTTCAACGTCGACCCCGAGAGCAACGGCAACTCCAGCCGCGCCTGGCACCTGGGGCCCAAGCACACCACCGGCACCGTGGTACCGGTAGAACTGGTATACAAGCTGCAGGGTGAACTGCCAGGCGAGTACAAACTGGGCTACTACTACGACAGCTCTGATGTGAAACGCATCGGCAGCGACGATGAAGTGTCCGGCCGAGGTGGCCATTACCTGCTGGTCGACCAGGCGGTGTGGAACGACCAGGCCTCCCCAGGCCGAAGCCTGCACGCCTTCGGCCAGTACTCGGCGTCGAGCAAGGCCGCTTCGCCGTTCACCAAGTGGTATGGCGCCGGCGTGGTGCTGTACAAGCCGTTCGAAGGCCGCCCGAAAGATACCGTGGCACTGGGTTACGGCCGCGCCGTGCCCAACCCGCGTAGCCGCGATGTGCTGGAGGATGCCGCGTTCAACGCGGGCCAGCAGTTCCCGGATATCGACAGCGCCGAGCAGTTGATCGAACTGAGCTACGGCTACCAGGCCACGCCATGGCTGAACCTGCGTCCGGATGTGCAATACATCATCGAGCCAGGGGCGTTCTCGGGCAAAGACATCGACAATGCACTGGTGGTTGGCCTGCAGGTCAAGGCGACCTTCTGAGTCACCGGGGCCGCACTGCGGCCCATCCACCGTCGCAACCCTCAAGCCAGCTTGAGGTAGTCCACCAGCCTCAGCAGCATGGCATCACAGCCGCGCAACTGCTCGACACTGACAAACTCATCCGGCTTGTGGCCCTGGTCCATGCTGCCAGGCCCGCACACCACGGTGGGGATGCCCGCCTGGTCGAACAAGCCACCTTCGGTACCAAACGCTACCGTGCCGAACGTATCCGAGCCGCTGAGTAGCGCCACCAACCGCGCAGCCTCGCTGTCTTCCGGTGTCGCCAGCCCCGGATAGGCACTCAGCGGCGCCAGGCGAATGGCGCTGGCGGTATTGACCTTGCGCATACGCGGCAGCAACTCGGCTTCAGCATAGGTTTGTAACTGGTCGGCCACCGCCTGCGCCTCGAACCCAGGGAGCGCGCGTACTTCGAAATCGAACTCGCACTCGGCCGGCACGATGTTCAGCGCCCTGCCCCCTTTGATCACCCCGGTCTGCACCGTGGAGAACGGCGGATCGAAGCGTTCGTCGTGATGAGCCGGCTGTGCCAGGGCCTCGCCGATTTCACCCAACTTGCCAATCAGTTTCGCCGCATACTCGATGGCGTTCACCCCATACGGCGCGTACGCCGAATGGCACGCTGCGCCCTGTACCTGGCAACGCATTGCCAGCTTGCCCTTGTGCCCCAGCACCGGTTTGAGTTCGGTGGGTTCACCGATCAGACACAGCCGTGGTTTACACGGGCGCTGTTCGAGGGCAGCCAGCATCGAGCGCACGCCCAGGCAACCGACTTCTTCGTCATAGGAAAATGCCAGGTGTACCGGCATGCGCAGCGGCTGCGCGAGAAACGCGGGCACAGCAGCCAGCACCGAGGCGATAAAGCCTTTCATGTCGGCCGTGCCGCGGCCATACAGGCGGCCATCACGCTCACTCAGGGCAAACGGCTCGACCGTCCAGGCCTGGCCATCCACCGGCACCACATCGGTATGCCCAGACAGCACCACACCACCCACATCCCTGGGGCCGACAGTGGCGAACAGGTTGGCCTTGGTGCCCTCCGGGTTATGGAACAGCTCGCACGCCACCCCCAGCTCGGCCAGGTAATCACGGATAAAACCGATCAGCGCCAGGTTGGAGTCGCGGCTCACCGTGGCAAAGCCGATCAGCCGGGCCAGCAGCGCGCGACTGGCAAATTCACTCATCGCCCGGCACCCCATAGCTTGGCGCGGCGGTCGGGTTGAGGGCGCGGGTGACGTAATCCTGCATCTGCGGGCGATAGGCTTGCCACAAGCCATCGAGCACGCCGATCGGGTCGCTGTCGGCCCAGTCGACGCGCAGGTCCACCAGCGGCCAGGTCAGCTCGCCAGCAATCTTCAGCGCCGCCGAGTGCACGGGCCCGGCTTCGCCACCCGCTGCCATCGCCGCGTGCATGGCTGCCAGCAGGCGGTCGGCCAGGTGGCCGCCGGCCTGCTCGAAGGCCAGCACCATGGCTTCGATTACCTGGGTCGAGGACAGCAGGTTGCCAGCCGCCGCGCATTGTTCGCCGGCCATTGCATGGTGTGTGCCCAAGGCTTCCCGCCCGGTGAACAGGGCCACCTGGCCTTGGCTGTCGATCACCGTGACCTGGCGGTACTCACTCCAGCCATTGGCACTGAGCACCCTGTCCAGCGCAGCGGCGGGCGGCAACTGGCCATGCTCCAGGGCATCGAGAATCTGCGGGCCCAGCGCCGGCAGTGTGATGTTCTGGGTCGAGACCGCGCCCACACCGGCACGCACCCAGGGGCAACGAGCCCCCACGGCGATGCTCGACGAGCTGATGGCGATACCGACCTGGCCGGTTTCCTGGCAACGACCGATGATGGAGAACGTCATGTCATGGTTCCTGTTGTGCTGTGCGATACACGGCATTCTGAGTGGAACCTTCGGGCGGGCGAAACGACCTTTTTCCGAGGGGGTAGGCAGGAAAAAACTAGGCTCACGGGCCCGCTCTCTGCACCCGCTCGAAAAACCACGTCACCCACCCGGCCAACCTGCCCCACAGGCCAGAGAAATCAAGGCCTTCGCCGTTTTATCGGCAAGCACCAGCTAAATACTATTTTCGCCATTTCCACGGCATCCCTAGTCTGGCTCCAGGCAACGGCGGTCCTCCAAACCGACCTGACAAAAACCGCCTGAACAAGGGCTCGGACATGACACTGAACAACCTCGAAATCGACACCCTCGTCGTCGGCGCCGGCCAGGCCGGCGTGGCCATGAGCGAACACCTGAGCAAGCTTGGCGTGCCGCACCTGGTACTGGAGCGCAACCGCATCGCGCAGGCCTGGCGTACCGGCCGCTGGGACTCGCTGGTCGCCAACGGCCCGGCCTGGCACGACCGCTTCCCGGGGCTGGAATTCAACCTCGACGCCGATGCATTCGCCGGCAAGGACCAGGTGGCAGACTACTTCGAGCAGTACGTACGCAAGTACAACCTGCCCGTGCGCACCGGCATTGAAGTGAAGCGCGTGGTGCGTAACAGCGACCGCCCAGGCTTTACCATCGACACCAATGAAGGCGTGATTCGCGCCAACCGCATAGTCGCTGCCACCGGCCCGTTCCAGAAGCCGGTGATCCCAGCCATCGCGCCGAAAGACAGCAACCTGCACCAGATTCATTCCGCCGCTTATTTCAACCCAGAGCAGTTGCCTGAAGGCGCGGTACTGGTGGTCGGTGCCGGTTCTTCCGGTGTGCAGATTGCCGAGGAATTGATGCGCGCCGGGCGCCAGGTGTACCTGTCGGTCGGCGCCCACGACCGCCCGCCGCGTGCCTACCGCAACCGTGACTTCTGCTGGTGGCTGGGCGTGCTGGGCGAGTGGGACGCGGAAATTGCCAAACCCGGTCGCGAGCATGTGACCATCGCGGTCAGCGGCGCCCGTGGTGGCCACACCGTAGACTTCCGCGCCCTCGCCCACCAGGGCATGACCCTGGTCGGCCTGACCCAGTCGTTCGAGAACGGCGTGGCGCGCTTCCAGGACAACCTGGTCGAGAACATCAACCGCGGCGACGACAACTACCTGGCCCTGCTGGATGCGGCCGATGCCTACATCGAGCGCAACGGCCTGGACCTGCCGGAAGAGCCCGAAGCCCGCCAGCGCCTGGCCGACCCGGAGTGCATGCGCAACCCGCTGCAGCAGCTGGACCTGGCCAAGGCCGGCGTCAGCAGCATCATCTGGGCCACCGGTTACGGCGTGGACTTCAGCTGGCTGCAGGTAGACACCTTCGATGCCAACGGCAAGCCCCAGCACCAGCGTGGTGTGGCCCGTGAACCGGGCGTGTACTTCCTCGGCCTGCCGTGGTTGTCGCGCCGTGGTTCATCGTTCATCTGGGGGGTGTGGCACGACGCCAAGCACGTCGCCGGCCACATCGCCACGCAACGTACCTACACCGCCTACCGCGACCGCGAGCAACGCGCAGCGGATGAGCAGCAAACCGCCAAGATCAGCAATGTCAGCACCCTCGGAGCCCACTGATGCCTACCCATACTCGCATCCGCATGTTCAACACCAAGGAAACCTACCCCAACCAGACCCTGGACAACGACTTGTGCCAGGCCGTGCGGGCGGGCAATACCATCTACGTGCGTGGCCAGGTCGGTACCGACTTCGAAGGCAAGCTGGTAGGCCTGGGTGACCCGCGCGCACAAACCGAACAGGCGATGAAGAACGTCAAGCAACTGCTTGAAGAAGCCGGCTCGGACCTGTCGCACATCGTCAAGACCACCACCTACATCACCGACCCGCGCTTCCGCGAGCCGGTGTACAAAGAGGTGGGCAAGTGGCTCAAGGGCGTGTTCCCGATTTCCACCGGGTTGGTGGTGGCCGGGTTGGCCCAGGCCGAGTGGCTGATGGAGATCGACGTGATCGCCGTGGTACCCGATCAGGAATAACCACAGGCCTGAATGACGGCGGGTGACTGCCACCTGCCCGTCCAGCCACGCCTGGGTTGCCCGTGCCGCTGCTTGCAAGCGTTGAGGTGCGGGCACGCCAACGGACGACGGCACTTGCACACCGAGACGTCGCCCGCAGTTCGCGCGTGGCTGGCTACCCGGCGCAGCTCCAACGCCATCGGGCGTACCACACCCAGCCCACTCAGTAGGTCGCCCTCCCGCCGCTGAGGTCAAACACAAAGCCAGTGGTAAAGCTGCACTCAGGCCCGGCGATCCAGCTGACCATGTTGGCAATCTCCTCGGCCTTGAGGAAGCGCCCCATGGGGATCTTGGCCTTGCTCGCGGCAATATGCTCGGCCGTCATCTCGGCCATCAGCGGCGTCTCGACCATCGCCGGTGCCACGCAGTTGAGCAACACGCCATCCTGCGCCAGCTCCTTGGCTGCCGCCTTGGTGAAAGCGATGACCCCGGCCTTGGCTGCCGAATAGCCCGAGATGTACTGCACACCCTCCTTGCCGGCCATGGAGGCGATATTGACGATGCGCCCGTAGCCGCGCTCACGCATGTGCGCGATGGCGGTGCGGCAGCAATAGAACACACCGTTCAGGTCAATGGCGATGACCTTGTCCCAGGCGTCTGGCGGGTACTCCCAAGACGCCACCACCGGGCCGTTGATGCCGGCATTGTTGACCAAGATCTGCACCTGCCCCAAACGCGCCAGCGTCTGGGCAAAAGCCGCCTCCACCGAGGCCAGCGACGACACATCCACTGCCTGGCGCAGCACCGGCTCGAAGCCGTTTTCCGTACTGTTCCAGCCATCGACGGCAAGGTCCCAGATCACCACCTGGGCGCCGGCGACATGCAAGCGGCGGGCAATCGCCAGGCCGATGCCACGCATGCCACCGGTGACGATAGCGGTTTGGCCTTGCAGGTACTGGCTCATTGTTCAGCTCCATTTTCGACAGAAGGAATATCCGGCAAGCGACGCAGGTCACATGCCTTTTGGGGCGCTAGCCGAGACGATCCTCCAGGCCATGGAGGATGCCGCCCGGGACGGGTGTTCTGTTCAGTGTTCATCAGGGTTGCGCGCTGGTTGTTGGAAGGGCACACAACGGAGGGGCTAGGCAAACCCGAACAATCGCCGAGGGGTGTCCCACATCACTGTGCGGCGCAGCCGGGCATCCGGCATCAGGCGCTCGGCCAACTTCAGCAGCGGGCCGTAGTCCACCCGCGCGGGCTGGCGAATGAACGGCCAGTCCGAACCCCACACACAGGCTTGGGCGCCAAAGGCTTCGAGCAGGGCCTGCACGTATGCACTGCTCTGTTCGAACAAGGCATCCGCTGCGGCAAACTTCTGCATGCCTGACAGCTTCACGCAGGCGCGGCCGCTGTCGGCCAGCCGCAGCAACGCCTGGAAGCCGGCTTGCTGCACACCGGCAGCGACATCCGGGCGGCCGCAATGGTCAATCAACAGACGAGCCTGCGAGCCTTGCAGCAGGCCGTGCAGGTCCAGCAACTGGTCGTCACACACCTGCAGCTGGGCGAACATGCCAAGCTCGGCGAGCTTGCCGAACAGCCCGTCAACGCCCTTGAGGCTGGCTACCCCGTAAAGCGCGGGGTTAAAGGCGATACCCACCACGCCTTGCGCCTGTAACGCCGCCAGCGCGTCGAGGTTGATGTCCGCCTTGACCACCGCCACCCCCTTGAACCGCCCCTGCCCGCTGGCCAAGGCATGCAGCAGGCAGCGGTTGTCGGTGTGGTAGCCGCTGTTGGGGCCCACCAGCAAGGCATGTTGCACGCCGTAAGCCTCCATCACCCGGGTGAACTGCGCCTGGGTGGCGACCTCCTGGCCGGAGGGCGCATAGGGTGCATCGGGGTGATAGGGGAAACGGGCGGGGTCAAACAAATGGTTATGGCAATCGATCTTCGCTTCGTCAAATATGTTCACGCAGCACTCCCGTCAAGCGCCACTGCGCTTGTCTGCAGATCTTGTTATTGTGCGCCGCAAGGGCAGTTAGGCTGGGGTTCACGATACTGTGTGGCCGGCTTTGACGCTCATACCCAGATGGCGAAAACCATAACCGAAGGTAATACACATGCTGCTTGGCAACGAAGGCGCAGACGCAAGCCCCATGGTGTTCAAGCTGCGGCACATGGAAGTGTTCAGGGCGGTGATGCTGACGGGCTCGATCAGCGCGGCGGCCAAATTGCTGTATGTGTCGCAGCCGGCGGTGAGCAAGCTGATCCAGTACATCGAAGCGCGCCTGGCCTACCCGCTGTTCGAGCGCGTCAACAACCGCCTGGTGCCGACGGCCGAAGCGCAGGTGCTGTTTCGCGAGGTCGAGCGGGTGTACCAGGCAGCGTTGCAGGTCAACGAATGTGCCCTGGCGCTGGGCGCTGGCGGCCAGCGCAAGTTGCGTATCTCGTGCAGTGCATCGTTGTCCACGGTGGTGATCCCGATGGCCCTGGCCCAGCTCAAGCGTGAATCACCGTCACTGAATATCGAGTGGCAAACCTCGTTGATGGGCGAAATGCCCAACCAGATCTTGTCGAAGAAGGTCGACCTGTCGATCGCCGCCCTGCCGGTGGTGCACGACCACCTGCATTCGCAAGCGTTCATGCGTGGACGCATGGTAGTGGTGATGCCGCCGGGTCACCCTTTGGCCGGTCAGCCCGCGCTGACCTTGCAGCAGCTGGAGGGCCATGCGTTGCTGCTGTTCCGGCCCGACATGCCGTTTGGCAAGCTGTTGGCCGACCACATCGGGCGCCGCGGGCTACAGCTGAAATCACTGTTGTCGTTCACCAATGCCAACGAGGCTGTGGCGTTGGTCAAGCAAGGCATGGGCATCAGCGTGATCGACGAGTTCGTTGCACAGGACAGCGGGCTGGCGGTGGTGCCGCTGGCCGATGAGATTCACTTCGATATCAGCTTCGTCTATTCGCGCTTCGAGCCGCCCTCGCATGCAGCGCTGCAGTTGATGCGGGTGTTGCAGGGGCAGGCGCAGAAGCTGGGCCGGGCGCTTGCGCCGGGCTGATCAGCTACGCAACTGCCCCACCGAGTCGCCTGATTCCCGGTCGCACCCGCTCCCGCTGGGTAGGTATACATGGGTTCGGTTTAAAAGCCGACCGTGGCCGAGAGCAGATAGGTCCGCGGGGTGGACAGGGTCAACCCCGGCTCACTGTCATCCGACGCCCCTGCCGAGCTCCAGTAGCGATCATCGAGCACATTCTCGACACTGGCCCGCAAGGTAACCTCGGTGGTGTCCACCTTGAAGGCGTAACGTGCGCCCAGGTCATAACGCTCCCAGCCATCGATGCGCTTGCTGTTGTTCTGGTCCAGGTACTGCGAGCTGGAGTGAGTGCCGCGCGCTGTGAAGGTCAGGCCGTTCACCCCTGGCACGTCCCATTCAGCCCCCAGATTGACGTTGTATTCGGGCGTGGCCGGCGCACGGTTGCCATCGTAGGCACCGCCGACGGTGTCGGTCAGCTCGCTGTCGATATACATCACCCCACCCAACACCCGCACGCCCTGCACCGGCTCACCGAACACACTCAGCTCGATGCCGCGGTTATCACGCTTGCCATTGGGGCCGAACACCCGCGAGGCGGGGTTGGTCTCGTAGGCCGGCTGGCGAATGCGGAAGGCGCTGGCAGTAAAGGCCACCTGGCCGAGGTCGTACTTGGCCCCCACCTCGATCTGGCGGCTGGTGAACGGCGGGAAGATCTGGTCTTCGTTGATCGAGGTCGAGGGGGCGATCTTGCCTTGGCTCAGGCCCTCCATGTAGTTGGCATACAACGAGAGCTGGTCGGTGACCTTGAGCAATACGCCCCCAGAAGGCGAGACTTTTTCTTCGTCATAGCCCGTATCGCCTTTGACGCCGTCGCTCCAGTCATCCACCTGCACCCGTTGCCAGCGCGCACCCAGGGTCAACAGCAGGCGGTCGTCAAAAAAGCCAAGGGTGTCGGCCAGGGCCACGCCGGAGAAGCGGTTTTCCGTGTAGACCTCGGGGTCGAGGCGGGTTGGCGTACCGGGTGTCGGTGCGGCCACCGGGTTGTAGAGGTTGCTCGGCGCCGAGGCATAGCGCGCCCCGCCGTTGGTGAAGTCCATGTAGTAATAGGTGGCGGCCAGGTTCAGCGCGTGGCTCACCGGCCCGGTATGGAACCAGTGACGTAAACCGGCCATGGCGGTGCGCACCGACTCGTCCCGGGTAAAGTCACGCGGCTGCACGGTGAAGTCGCCGGCATCGTTGGTGATCGACACATTATGGCGCAGGAAGTCGTGGTTGCTCTTGCGCGCACCGACCGCACCATAGGCCAGCAGCGATTCGCTGATATCGTACTCGGCGTTCAGCGCACCGAAGGTGTCGTTGGTACGCGCCTTGCTCCAGGCCTGGGCGTAGTTATGGCGTACGTCATTGGCATTGGGCACCTTGGCATTGGCACCGACCAGCACACGCTCCTGCGGGGCGTCGGTATCGCGCTCGGTGTGGCCAAGGTCTGCCGAGAGACGCAGGCGCTCGCCTCGAAAATCCAGGCCCAGCACCGCCATTTCGCGGTCGACGCGCTGGTGGTCCCATTCGGTATCACCGGCCTGCTTCACCCCATTGAAGCGCACGCCGAACTGCTGGCCTTCACCAAAGCGACGGCCGATGTCCACGGCGCCGCCAGCCTGGCCGGCCGAGGCGTAGCTGCCGGTGAACTCGGTGATCGGCTTGTCAGCGGCTCGCTTGGGCTGCACATTGATACCGCCGCCCACGCTGCCACGCGGCGATATGCCATTGATCAACTGGCTGGGGCCTTTGATGATGTCGACCCGGTCGGCCATTTCCATGTCGATCGAATACGTCGGCAAGATGCCATAAAGACCGTTGTAGGCCACATCACTGTTGAACAGGCTGAAGCCGCGAATGGTGAACTGCTCGAAACGCCCGCCCGCCGGGTTGGTAGCACGCACTGAAGGGTCACTGGCAATCAGCTCGCCCAAGGTGCGCGCCTGTTGGTTCTTGACCAGGTCGCTGGTGTAGCTGGTGATGCTGAACGGGGTTTCCATGAAGTCGCGCGAACCGAGCAAACCTTGTGCCCCTTGGCGTGCCACTTGGCCACCGGCATACGGCTGCGTTTCGTTGCCTGCGGCCAGGCCGCCGACGATGCGGGTGGGGGCGATTTCCAGCGCGCCACTGGCCTGGGGGGCCGGCATCAGGGTGAAGGCCCCCTCACCCACCGGTAGCGCCTGCAGGCCGCTACTGCGCAGCAACTGGTTGAAGCCTTCATCGACACTGTAACGACCGGACAAGCCGTTACTTTGCCGGCCCTCTACCAATGCCGGGTCCAGCGAAAGGCTGACACCGGCCTGGTCGGCGAAATGGGTCAAAGCGGCACCCAGGCTGGCTGGCGCCACCTGGAACGTACGCCGGGCCGGCTCATCGGCCCAGGCAGGTGCACACAACAGCAGGCTCATCGCGAACAATGGATGTGCTGCGCGCGCCAGTGGGCGCAGGCGGCAGGATTTTACTGCAGGCATTGAACAAGGCTCCCCTTTTATTTTCTCCTACCGGTAATGACCGGCGAGTGAAAAAAAGGGGACAGCCTCATGCTCGATTTTCTCGTGCGGTCAGGCTCACCCAATAACGCGTGCGGGTCTGCACTTGCAACGGCAGGCTGGCGGCGAGCAGGGCCAACACCCGGTCGGTGTCGTCAAGGCGGAACGTGCCGGTAACACGCAAGCGCTCCAGTTCTGGTGCCCAGCGCAGTACGCCGGGGCGATACCTGCGCAGTTCGTGCAGCAACTCGCCCAGCGGGCGGTCGTCCAGCCTTAGCGCGCCTTCGCGCCAGCCCAGTTGCCATGCGTCGAGGGCTTTGACAGGGCCAACGCCAGCCGCCTGCAAACTGGCCTGTTGGCCGGCCTGTAGCATCACGGCAGAACCACTCAACGGCTGCAGGCTGACTAAACCCTTGATCGCCGACACCCGGCAGGCCTCATCAAGCAGGCGCAGGCACGCCTCGCCCTCACTGAGCACCACCCGGCCGTAAGGCACCTGCAAGGTGAGGCTCAGGTTAGCGGGCACGCTGACGGCCACTTCACCGCGCAGCAGTGCCACGCGGCCTGCACCCAGCTCGATATCGACCGCACTGTCGGTGTTCAACTGCAACAAGGTGCCGTCGCTCAGCAGTGCCTGCCTGCGCTCCCCGACTGCGGTGCGCATGTCGGCGGTCCAGGCATCCAGCGGCAGCTCACGGCTCACCAGCCAGGCCACCGGCAACAACGCCGACACACCCAGGGCTTGTTTGAGCAGTGCCCGACGACCGGCATCCGGACGATCCAGGGCGGCCATCGCCAATGCGCCGGGCAACCCGGCAAACCGCGCTCGCAGCAGCGATGCCTTTTGCCAGGCGTCTTCGTGCAGGTGACTGCTGGCGCGCCATTGCGCCAGACGCTGCAGGTCAGATTCGCTTGCGTCGCCAGAATCCAGCAATGCCAGCCAACGGGCTGCAGCACGCAGCGCCTCGCAGGTTTCTGGGGTGTGGGGGCTCATTGCAACTCGGCCAACAGGCAATGTTCGTAAGCCTGCGCCATGTAGCGTTTCACCGAGCGCTGGCAAACGCCCAGGCGCTGGCCAATTTCGGCGTAGCCCAAGCCTTCCAGCTGGCTCCAGAGAAAGGCCTTGCGTATCGCCGGCTTGAGGCCGTCGAGCAATTCATCCAGTGCTTGCAGGGTTTCGAGCAGTAACCAGCGCTGTTCTGGCGACGGCACGTGTTGCTCGGGCAACTGCGCCAAGGCATCAAGGTAGGCCTGCTCCAGGCTACGTCGCTGGTGGAAGTTGCTGAGCAAACGCTTGCCCACAGTCAGCAGGTAGGCACGCGGTTCGCGTATGTCTGCCAGCGGCTGGGCGCTGGCCAGAATGCGCAGAAAAGTATCCTGACTGAGGTCGGCGGCATCCCAGGCATTGCCCATACGCCGGCGCAACCAGGCTTCAAGCCAGCCGCGATGCTCCCGGTACAGGGCAGGCAGGCCAGGCTGCGGTGGCGGCGCGGCGTCGATCATGAGGAGGGTCCTGCGGCGGAGTAAATAAGATTAATTCTAATTTACATCACGCCACAGAACCAAGCGGTTTGTTACCGGTCAGGCAATTGCTTCATCGACCAGCACTTGTGCTTCCTGCACCAGACGCTGCAAATGCGCCTCGTCGATGAAGCTTTCGGCGTAGATCTTGTAGATGTCTTCAGTACCCGACGGGCGCGCGGCGAACCAGCCATTGGCCGTCATCACCTTAAGCCCGCCAATCGCCTGGCCATTGCCTGGGGCGTGGCTGAGGATCTGCACGATCGGCTCACCGGCCAGCTCTGTCGACTTTACCTGCTCCGGCGCCAGCTTGCTCAGCAACGCCTTCTGCCGCGCATCGGCCTTGGCCTCGACACGGGTGGCGAACGGCTTGCCCAGCGCCTCGGTCAGGTCGGCATAAGCCTGGCTCGGGTTACGCCCGGTACGGGCGGTCATTTCGGCGGCCAGCAAGGCCGGGATCAACCCGTCCTTGTCGGTGGCCCACACCGAGCCATCGCGGCGCAGGAACGAAGCCCCTGCACTTTCTTCGCCACCAAAACCGAGCGAACCGTCGAACAGGCCCTGGGCGAAGAATTTGAAGCCCACCGGCACCTCATACAGATCGCGGCCCAGGCGTTGGGTAACGCGGTCGATCAGGCCGCTGGAGACCACGGTCTTGCCCACGGCGGCGTCACTGCGCCACTGCGGGCGGTGGCGGAACAGGTAGTCGATGGCCACGGCGAGGTAGTTGTTGGGTTGCAGCAGGCCGTCAGGGGTGACGATGCCGTGGCGGTCGTGGTCCGGGTCGCAGGCGAAGGCCACGTCAAAGCGCTCACGCAGGCCTATCAGGCCCTGCATGGCATACGGCGAGGAAGGGTCCATGCGGATCTGGCCGTCCCAGTCGACGGTCATGAAGCGGAAGGTCGGGTCGACCTCGGTGTTCACCACTTCCAGGTCCAGCTGGTAGTGCTTGGCAATGGCCGACCAGTAGCGTACCCCTGCCCCGCCCAGCGGGTCGACGCCCAGGCGCAACCCGGCGCCACGGATGACATCGAAATCGATGACGTTTTCCAGGTCGGCCACATAGTTGCTGACGTAATCGTGGCGGTGGGTGGTCGGCGCCTGCAGCGCCTGGGCATGGTCCATGCGCTTGACGCCCGCCAGGTTAGCCGCCAGCAGCTCGTTGGCCTTGCCCTCGATCCACTTGGTCACGTCGCTGTCGGCCGGGCCGCCGTTGGGCGGGTTGTACTTGAAGCCACCGCTTTGCGGCGGGTTGTGCGACGGGGTGATGACAATACCGTCAGCCAGGCCCTGCGTACGGCCACGGTTGTGGCAGAGGATGGCGTGGGAAACCGCCGGCGTCGGCGTGTATTCGTCATCCTTGGACAGCATCACCTGCACGCCGTTGGCGGCCAGCACTTCCAGGGCGCTGGCGGTCGCCGGCGCTGACAGGGCGTGGGTATCGGCGCCGATGAACAGCGGGCCATCGATGCCTTTTTCCTGGCGGTACAGGCAAATCGCCTGGCTAATGGCCAGGACGTGATACTCGTTGAAACTCAATTCAAGCGAACTGCCCCGGTGCCCCGAGGTGCCGAAGGCCACGCGCTGGGCCGCCACGGCAGCGTCTGGGCGGCCCGTGTAATAGGCGGTAAGCAGCCGGGGAATATCGACCAGCACGCTGGCCGGAGCCGGCTTGCCTGCCAAAGGACTGAGCGTCATGCAAAAACCTCGAGTTCAACGGATGTTGGTGTTGGAACGTGCAGTGTACTGAGAGTTGCAATGCCGTGCGATGGGGGACTCAAAGAAACCCCAGGCCCTGCAGGGTATTGCGCCTCCCACCCAACCCTATGACGGTCTAGAGTACAAGCCATACCCCTTGTGAATGAGGCCCCATGGCTTTCCATCGCCTGACCCGCACACACCCCCGCCTGAGCCTCGCCGCTGCAGTCGGCCTCGCTGGCGCCTGGCTGATCCCCGCCGGTGATACCGTGCAGCACATCCTCGCTGGCTGGAACCTGGGGGTGTGGCTGTACCTGCTGCTGGTGCTCTACCTGAGCTGGACAGCCAGCCCGGAAAAGGTCCGCAAAGTCGCCGGCGTCGAAGACGAGAACGCAGGCCTGGTCCTGCTGACCGTGTGCATCGCCGCCATCGCCAGCCTTGCCGCGGTCACCCTGCAACTGGTCTCCAGCCGCGGCCTGCAAGGCACGGCCCTGGCCGTGCACTATCTCTACACTGGCCTGACCGTCGCCGGTTCCTGGCTGCTGATCGGCTGCATATTCACCCTGCACTACGCCCGCCTGTTCTACACCGGGCAAAACCACGAACCCCCACTGCGCTTCGCTGATGGCGAGCGCAACCCGGATTACTGGGACTTCCACTACTTCTCGTTCACCATCAGCGTGGCGGTGCAAACCTCGGACGTGGGCGTCGCCGGGCGTGGGTTGCGGCGGGTGGTGCTGGCGCATTCGTTGGTGGGCTTCGTGTTCAATACGGCGATTCTGGGGTTCACTATCAACATCGCTGCCGGGTTGCTGGGTTAAGCAAGCCGCTCGTCTGAAAAACCTGCGCGTCGAACGTCAGCGAACGCCACGAAACCCGATGGTTACCTGACACCTTGCGGTCGGGAAAACGTTTGCCCATGCAGCCAGCCCACACACTGCACCCATGACAAGGGTGTGACCGCTGTCATGCATTCGCACATTTGTCGTACTTGCAACCTATAATCGCGCGTAGCAGGTGCTATCTTTAGTTTCCCGGCGGCCGCATCGATGTGGCCACCAGCTCATCACGTCCAGGTACGGACAAGGAGGCTGGCATGAACAAGATGACGTTCCCCAACGCCTGCCAGGTGATGCGCTGGCATTTCCATCCGTTGGGTTTCGAGGCCAGCATGGATGCGCCACGCAGCATGGTTGCGCGGCTGTTCGACCGCGCCAGCGGTGAAACCCTGCTGGCGATTGCGGGCATCCCCTGTGCAGCGATCATGGCCGCCGCCGATGTAGAGCGCATCATCGAGGCCGTCGAGGCGGAAATGGATGCCTTCATTCCCGCCTTTACCTTGCGCGATGCAGTCTAGGCTCTGTTTTCAACGCAGCCTCACCGAGTATCAAGGCTCTTCATACAGCGCCTAGCCCGCAGCAGTGAGTTCCGGGCCCATGGCCTGCAACTTGCTCATGAACTGCTCGGCCGGCACGGGCTGGCCCAGCAGGTAGCCCTGCAACGAATCACACCCCAGACGGGTCAGGAAGTCCTGCTGCTTGTCGGTTTCAACCCCCTCGGCAACGATACGCAGGCCTAACGCCTGGCCCAGCGCGACAATTGCCGAAACAATCGCTGCATCGTCACTGTCCTGCTCCAGGTCGCGTACGAAACCGCGGTCGATTTTCAGCTCGTTGGCTGGCAGGCGCTTGAGGTACATCAGGCTGGAATAGCCCGTACCAAAGTCATCAATGGACAAGTCCACGCCCATGTCGGACAGGCGCTGCAGCACGGTCAGGCTGGCATCGGCATCGTGCATGGCGGTGGTTTCGGTAATTTCCAGTGTCAGGCAGTTGGCTGGCAAGCCGTTCTGCTGCAGGGCGCGGGCCACGCTGTCGACCAGACCGGCATGGCAGAACTGGATGGCCGACAGGTTCACCGCCATGCGCCAGCCATGGTGCCCCTGGTCCAGCCACTGACGCATCTGACGGCAGGCCTCAGTGAGTACCCACTCACCAATGGGGATGATCAGGCCGGTCTTTTCTGCCAGGCCGATGAAGCGGTCAGGCAGCAGCAGGCCCTGCTGCGGGTGCTCCCAGCGCAGCAATGCTTCGGCACCGATCGGCTGGCAGGCCTGGGCGTCGAACTTGGGCTGATAATGCAAGCGGAACTGGCGCTGCTCAAGCGCCAGGCGCAAGTCCTGCAGCAGCTGCAACTGCTGGCGCGCGTTGCTGTTCATCGACACATCGAAGAAGCTGTAACCGTTCTTGCCGGCGCTCTTGGCATGGTACATGGCAGCGTCGGCGTTACGCAGCAACTCATGCTGGTCCTGGCCATTGCCCGGGTACAGAACGATGCCCAGGCTCGCCGACAGTTGCAGGTCGTGCTCGGCCACGCGGAAAGGCCGGGACACCAGGTTAACCTGCTTGACCGCCACGTCCATGGCATCGTTCGGCTCCTGCAGTTCCACCAGCAGCACGAATTCGTCGCCGCCAATCCGTGCCAGCGTGTCCTGGCTGTGCAGGTGGCCGCGCAGGCGGGCCGCCACCGCTTTGAGCAGAAGGTCACCGATATGATGGCCAAAGGCATCGTTGACGGGTTTGAAGCCGTCCAGATCAATGAACATCAGGGCAAAACAACCGCCCTGCTCCGCCACTTTGGCAATGGCCTGTTCGATGCGGTCCGCCAGCAGGGTACGGTTGGGCAGATCGGTGAGGGTGTCGTGCAAGGCCAGTTGGGTCAGTTCCTGGTTGGCCAAGGTCAGCGAACGGGCCAACTCGGCAGTACGCGCCTCGAGACGCGCGTCCAGCACCGAAGTCAGCAAAGCCACTGCCAGTACTGCCAGCGTGGTGATCAGCACCAGGTAAACCAGGCTGTCCCCCTGCAACCCGCCCCCCAGCGCGCCGCAGAAGCTGCCCTCGGGGAAGTTTGCCGCTGCCATGCCGGTGTAATGCATGCCCACGATGGCAACGCCCATGACCACCGCCGCCAGGCCGCGGATCTGCCGTATATAGGGTGTGTGTGTGCGCAGGCGGAAGGCAATCCACAATGCCGCCGCCGAGGCGCCTACGGCAATCAGCAGCGAAGCGCCGAACAACGTCGGGTCGTAATCGATGCCTGGCAGCATGCGCAGCGCGGCCATGCCGGTGTAGTGCATGCAGGCGATACCGGCGCCCATGATCAGCGCACCGAACCCCAACTGCAGCGCTGGCAGGCTCGGCTGACTGACCAGCCACAAGGCAAAGCCCGAGGACAGCACAGCGATCAGCAGCGAGAACGCGGTCAGGGCCAGGTCGTACCCCAAGTCGATGGGCAAGCTGAAGGCAAGCATGCCAATGAAGTGCATCGACCACACGCCGATGCCCATGGCCAACGCACCGCCGCCCATCCACAGGCAGGCAGCGCGGCCCTTGGCCGTGGCGATGCGGCCGGTCAGGTCAAGGGCGGTATAGGATGCCAGTATCGCCACGCACAGCGAAATCAACACCAGCGAAGAGGAGTAGCTACCGGTCAGCATTGAGAGTTCCAGCGCCGGGAAAGGGGGCCCGGCAAAAGCTGACGATTGTACTCAAGCTTAAGCGAAACGCACGGGGTTTTTGCGAATGGGAATGGATCCAATAACCGCAGTCTACCCCTCTGCGTTAGGTCAATTCTGCTCGGCAAACGCCTGCTCTGCATCCCAGCCGCCGCCCAACGCAGCCACCAGTTGCACACTGGCCACCAGGCGCCCTTGCAGCAGGTTCAGCACGCTGCGCTCGTTGCTCAGCGCCGTGGTTTGCACGTTGACCACATCCAGATAGCCGATCAGCCCGGCACGGTACTGGTTTTCGGTCAGGCGCAACGACTCACGGGCGGCGTCAAGCGCCTCTTGGCGCACCACGGCTTCATCGCCATACACCTTCAGTTGAACCAGCAGGTTTTCCACTTCCTTGAAGCCGTCCAGCACGGTCTGGCGGTACTGCGCCACCGTCTGGTCATACACGGCCACCGTGCGGTCGACCTCGGCGCTGCGTTTGCCGGCATCGAACAGGGTCAACGCCAACTGCGGGCCTACCGACCAGTAGCGGTTGGGCAACTCGATCCAGTTGCTGAAGCTGCTGCTGGAATAACCACCACTCATGCTCAGGCTGAGGTCCGGGAAGTAGGCTGCCCGCGACACCCCGATGTTGGCGTTGGCCGCCATCACGTTGCGTTCGGCTGCAGCGATGTCCGGGCGCCGCTCCAGCAGCTGCGAAGGCAGCGAAACCGGTATTTGCGGCAACGCGGGAATCGCCTTGCTGTCGGCCAGGGCGAAGTCGGCAGGTGTCTTGCCCAGCAGCACGGCGATGGCGTTTTCGAACTGCGCACGCTGCCAGATCAGGTCAATCAGGTCAGCCTGGGTGCTTTTGAGCTGCGTGCGGGCCTGGGCCACGGCATCCGGGCCGGCGACACCGGCGCGGTACTGGTTTTCGTTCATTCGCAGCGAGCGCTCATAAGCCGCCACGGTGGCTTCCAGCAAGCGCTTCTGCTCATCGATCACCCGCAACTGCAGGTAGTTCTGCACCAGCTCCGACTGTTGGCTCAAGCGGATCGAAGCAAGGTCGGCGAAACTCGCTTCGGCACTGGCCTCGTTGGCATTCAGGGTTTCGCGCAGCTTGCCCCACAGGTCGATCTCCCAGCTCACGCCCAACTGCGCGTTGTAGGTGTTGCGAATGCCGCTGCTGTTATTGGACAGGCTGGAACTGGAGCTGCCGGTGCCCTGTGCCGAACGGTTCTTGCTGGCGCTCAGGTCCAGGCTGGGGAGCAGCGCCGCACGGCTGCTGCGCACCAGCGCCTGGGCCTGGCGGTACTGGGCTTCTGATTGCGCCACGGTCTGGTTGCTGCGGTTAAGCTCTTCGACCAGCGCGTTGAGCCCGGCATCACCGTAGATTTCCCACCAGGCGCCACGGGCGATGGCGTCGGACGGCGAGGCCTGGGTCCAACCTTCGGCATGCTTGAACTGCGCCGCCGTGCTGTTCAGCTCGGGGCGGTGGTAGTCCGGGCTCAGGGTACAGGCACTGAGCAAGGCCACGCACAACCCGGCACCAAGCAGGCGCGAGCCACGGCCACGGGTCAGTGCCTGCAGGGCACGGTGAAGTGGGGTCTGGGCAAAAGTCATAGCGGGGTTTCCAGGGCGGCGTCGGTGCGCACGCCGCGCCAACGGTTGAAACGGTGGCGCAGGCGGTCCAGGTACAGGTAAACCACCGGCGTCGTATAAAGGGTGAGGATCTGGCTGAACACCAGGCCACCGATGATGGTCAGGCCCAGCGGCTGACGCATTTCTGCGCCTTCAGCCTGGCTCAGCAGCAACGGCAACGCGCCAAGGATCGCTGCCAGGGTGGTCATCAGGATCGGCCGCAGGCGCAGCAGACAGGCCCGGCGAATCGACTCTTCCGGCGAAAAGCCCTGATGGCGCTCCAGCTGCAAGGCCAGGTCGATCATCAGGATGGCATTCTTTTTCACCACCCCGATCAACAGGAACAGCCCCAGCAACGAGATCAGGCTGAACTCGCCACCGGTGACGTACAGCGCCAGCAAGGCCCCGACGCCCGCCGAAGGCAGTGTCGAGAGAATGGTCAGCGGGTGAATGTAGCTTTCATACAGAATGCCCAGCACCAGGTACACCAGCAGCAGTGCGCCAAGGATCATGAATGGCTGGCCCTGCTGGGTCTGGGCAAAGGCATCGGCAGTGCCGCCGAGCTTGGCAATCACCTCCTCGGGCAGGCCCAGTTTGGCCACCGCGCGCTCCAGTGCCGCCATGGCCTGATCGGGGCTGTAGCCCTCGGCGACGTCGAAGGCGATGTCTTCCGAAGCGAACTGGCCTTCGTGGCTGACCCGGTCGTTGGCCAGGCTGTTCTCGTAGTGGGCGATGGTCGACAGCGGTACCCGGGCGCCGTCGGCGGTGATCACCTGCACTTGCTCCAGCGTGCTCGGGTCCCAGGCGTATTTCGGGTTGATCTCGAGCACCACCTGGTACTGGTTGAGGCTGTCGTAAATGGTGGAGATCTGCCGCTGGCTGTAGGCGTTGTTCAGTACTGCGGTGACCATGTCCATGTCGATGCCCAGGCGCTTGGCCTGGTCACGGTCGACCACCAGCGTCACCTGTTGGGTACCGGCACCATCGCGGGCGTCAATGGCGGTCAGCTCAGGCAGTGCACGCAGCGCCGCGACCACCTTGGGGAACCATTCGCGCAACGCCGCCAGGTCGCCACTTTGCAGGGTATACAGGTACTGAGAGGAGGTTTGGTCACGCCCACCGCCACCCAGTTGCAGGTCCTGGTCGGCCATCAGGAACAGGCGCCCGCCGGGCACTTTGGGCAGCTCCTTGCGCAGGCGTTCGATCACCTTCTGCGCATCGATCTTGCGCTCGCTGATCGGTTTCAGGCGCACCAGCACCATGGCGTTGTTGGTACCGCTGTTGCCACCGATGAAACCGGCAACGCTCTGTACTGCCGGGTCGGCCAGCAAGGCGCGGCGGTAGATTTCCATCTTCGGCTGCATCACCGTGAACGAAAGGCCGTCGTCACCCCGGATGAAGCCCATCAACTGGCCGGTATCCTGCTGGGGTATCAGCGTCTTGGGCACCACCACGTACAGGGCGATGTTGATGCCGATGGTGGCCAGCAGGCTGAGCAGGGTCAGGCGCTTGTGGCGCAGGGCCCAGCCCAGGCTGCGGTCATAGGCAGCAACCATGCGCTGATGCAGCTTGTCGCTCCAGCGCTGCAGGCGTGTCTGCTGGGCCTGGTGCGGCTTGAGCCAGCGGGCGCAGAGCATCGGTGTAAGGGTGAGCGACACCACCAGCGAGACGATGATCGCCGCCGCCAGGGTGATGGAAAACTCCTGGAACAGGTTGCGCACGATGCCGCCCATGAACAGGATGGAGACGAACACCGCCACCAGCGACACGTTCATCGACAGCAAGGTGAAGCCCACCTCCTTGGCGCCCAGGAAGGCCGCCTTCATCGGTGTCTGGCCGTTCTCGATGTGCCTGGAGATGTTTTCCAGCACCACGATGGCATCGTCCACCACCAGCCCGGTGGCAAGGATCAGCGCCATCAGCGACAGGTTGTTGAGCGAGAAACCGCACACGTACATGACTGCGAACGTACCCACCAGCGATACCGGCACCGCCAGGCTGGGGATCAGCGAGGCGCGCAGGCTGCCGAGGAACAGGTAGACCACCAGGATCACCAGCACCACGGCGATCAGCAGGGTGTGCTCGGCCTCTTTGAGGGTGGCCTTGATCACGGGCGAGCGGTCCATGGCCACGTTCAGTTGCACGCTGGCGGGCAGCAACGACTGCAATGCCGGTAGCTGCGCCTTGATCTGGTCGACCGTTTCGATGATGTTGGCGCCGCTCTGGCGGTTGACCACCAGCAACACCGCTGCCTGGTCGTTGAAGAAGCCGCTGTTGTAACGGTTTTCAACGCCGTCGGTGACCGTCGCCACGTCAGACAGGCGCAGAATGGTGCCGTTCTGCTGGCGAATCACCACCGGCTCGTAATCCTTGGCACTTTCCAGCTGGTCGTTGGCCCGCACCTGCCAGTTGCGCTCGGTGTCCTCGACAAAGCCCATGGGCCGGCGCTGGTTGGCGTTGGACACGGCGGTGCGCACTTCGTCCAGCGACAGGTTGTACTGGTTGAGCAGTTGCGGCTCGACGGCAATGCGCACGGCCGGCAGCGAACTGCCGCCGATCTGCACCTCCCCTACCCCCGATACCTGAGCCAGGCTCTGTGAAAGGATGGTGTCGGCCAGGTCATACAGCTGGCCTTTCTGCAACACATCCGAAGTCAGTGACAGCACCATGATCGGCGCCTGCGACGGGTTGATCTTCTTGTAGGTGGGCATGCTGCGCATGCCACTGGGCAGCAGGTTGCGGGTAGCGTTGATCGCCGCTTGCACCTCACGGGCTGCGCCATCGATGTCACGGCCCATCTCGAAGCCGATGATTACCCGTGTCGACCCCTGGTTGGAGCTGCTGGTGAGCGTGGTGACGCCGGCAATGCTGCCCAGCTTGCGTTCCAGCGGTGTGGCCACGGTGGACGCCATGACCTCGGGGCTGGCACCAGAGAGGTTCGCCGACACCACGATCACCGGGAAGTCCATTTGCGGCAGTGGCGCCACCGGTAGCAAGCCAAAGCTGACCCCACCCAGCAGCATGATCGCCAGGCTCAACAGCATGGTCGCCACCGGGCGACGGATGAAAGGCCCGGACAGGTTCATGCCTGGGCCTGCTTCACGTCAGTGGCCGGGCGCAGGCGGCGGGCCAGGCGATCGAAGTACAGGTAGATGACCGGGGTGGTGAACAGCGTCAGCACCTGGCTGACCAGCAACCCGCCGACCATCACCAGGCCCAGTGGCTGGCGCAGCTCGGCACCGGAACCGGTGGCAAGCATCAGCGGCACCGCACCAAACAGCGCGGCCAGGGTGGTCATCAGGATCGGCCGGAAGCGCAGCAGCGCCGCCTGGTAGATGGCATCGCGCGGGCTCATGCCCTGATGGCGCTCGGCCTCCAGGGCGAAGTCGATCATCATGATCGCGTTCTTCTTGACGATACCGATCAGCAGGATGATGCCGATGATGGCGATCATGCCCAGGTCGTTACCGCTGATGAGCAAGGCCAGCAAGGCGCCGACCGCCGCCGACGGCAGGGTCGAGAGGATGGTGATCGGGTGGATGTAGCTTTCGTACAGCACCCCCAGCACGATGTACATGGTCACCACCGCCGCCAGAATCAGCAGCAAGGTGCTCGACAACGATGCCTGGAAGGCCTCGGCCGCACCCTGGAAGCGGGTTTGCACACCCAGCGGCATGCCGATGTCCTGCTGCACCTGCTCGATCACCTGCACGGCTTCGCCCAGCGACGCGCCGTGAGCCAGGTTGAACGACAAGGTCACTGCCGGGAACTGGCCGATGTGA
The DNA here is from genome assembly GCF_020911845.1 of Pseudomonas sp. CIP-10. Classification (NCBI taxonomy): domain Bacteria; kingdom Pseudomonadati; phylum Pseudomonadota; class Gammaproteobacteria; order Pseudomonadales; family Pseudomonadaceae; genus Pseudomonas; species Pseudomonas sp. CIP-10. Next base: position 3,550,437 of record NZ_CP087160.1, read on the forward strand.
GAAATAGCCAGCTGGGCTTGACGCTGCTCGATCCGCGCCAGCGCCGAAAGGCGCACCTGGCCGCCATCGGTGGCCTTGACGTGGATCGACTCCAGCGCCTGCGGGCCGATCGTTGCGGCGTCCTTGGACTGCAACACCACGCGGTACTGGCTGGCCTGCGTGTAGATGGTCGAGATCTGCCGCTGGCCGAAGGCGTCGTACAGGGCATTGGTGATCTGCGACACGCTGATCCCCAGGCGGCTGGCCATGTCACGGTCGATGACCAGGTACACCTGCAAGCCCTTGTCCTGCAGGTCGCTGGCCACATCGGCCAGTTCCGGGCGCTGCTGCAGCGCCTGCACCAGCTTGCCACTCCACTGCGCCAGCAGGTCGGCGTCCGGCGACGACAGGCTGAACTGATACTGGGTCCGGCTGACCCGGTCCTCGATGCTCAGGTCTTGCACCGGCTGCATGAACAGGCGGATGCCCACCAGCCGGTCGACCTGCGGCTGCAGGCGGCTGATCACTTCGCTGGCGCTGACATCGCGCTCGCCGTGGGGCTTGAGGTTGATCAGCAGGCGACCACTGTTGAGCGTGGCGTTGTCGCCGTCTACGCCAATGTAGGACGACAGGCTTTGCACGGCCGGGTCTTGCAGGATGACCTTGCTCAGGGCCTGCTGACGTTCGCTCATGGCGGCGAACGAGGTGGACTGCGGCGCTTCGGAAATACCCTGGATCACCCCCGTGTCCTGCACCGGGAAGAAGCCCTTGGGCACGACCATATACAGAAACACCGTGAGCACCAGGCTGGCCACCGCCACCAGCAAGGTCAGCGGCTGATGCTTGAGCACCCACTGCAGGGCACTGCCGTAGTGCTTGATCAGCCAGTCGATCCAGGCGCCACTGGCACGGTAGAAGCGGCCTTGTTCTTCTTCCTTGGGCTCGCGCTTGAGCAGACGCGCGCACATCATCGGTGTCAGGGTCAGGGACACCACCAGGGAAATCAGAATGGCGACTGCCAGCGTGATGGCGAACTCGCGGAACAGGCGACCGACCACGTCCGCCATGAACAGCAACGGGATCAGGACCGCAATCAGCGAGAAGGTCAGCGAAATCAGGGTGAAGCCAATCTGTCGGGCGCCCTTGAGCGCCGCCTGCATGGGCGTCTCGCCCTCTTCGATATGCCGGGAGATGTTCTCCAGCATGACGATGGCATCATCGACCACAAAGCCGGTGGCGATGGTCAGGGCCATGAGTGTCAGGTTGTTGACCGAGAACCCGGCCAGGTACATGACACCGAACGTCCCGATCAGCGACAGTGGCACGGCAATCGACGGAATGAGGGTGGCGCTGAAGCGGCGCAAGAAGACGAAGGTGACCATCACCACCAGAACGATGGCGATCAGCAGTTCGTGCTGCACGTCCTTGACCGCGGCACGAATGGTCTGGGTGCGGTCGGTCAGCACCGAGACATCGAGGCCGGCCGGCAGGTTGTCGGTGATCGACGGCAGCAGGCCCTTGATGCGGTCGACCACTTCGATCACGTTGGCGCCCGGCTGACGCTGGATGTTCAGCAGCACAGCATGGTTCTCGTTCGCCCAGGCGGCCAGCCGCTCGTTCTCGGCGCCGTCGACGATTTCGGCCACATCTTTCAGGCGCAGCGGCGCACCGTTGTTGTAGGCCAGGATCAGGTTGGCGTATTCCTCGGGAGAACGCAGCTGGTCGTTGGCATCGAGCATCGACACCCGGGTCGGGCCGTCGAAGTTGCCTTTGGGCTGGTTGACGTTGGAGGCACCGATCAGCGTGCGCACGTCATCCAGATTCAAGCCATTGGCCGCCAGGGCGTCGACGTTGACCTTGATGCGTACCGCCTGGCGCTGGCCACCGGCAATGCTGACCATGCCCACGCCGCTGATTTGCGCCAGCTTTTGCGCCACGCGGGTATCGACCAGGTCGTTGAGCTTGGGCAGCGGCATGGTCTTGCTGGAGATGGCCAGGGTCAGCACCGGGGTGTCGGCCGGGTTGACCTTGTTGTACACCGGCGGTGCCGGCAGGTCACTGGGCAGCAGGTTGCTGGCGGCGTTGATCGCGGCCTGCACCTGTTGCTCGGCAACGTCCATGTTCATGTCGAGGTTGAAACGCAAGGTCAGCACCGACGCGCCGCCAGAACTGGTCGAGGCCATCTGTTCCAGGCCCGGCATCTGGCCGAACTGGCGCTCCAGTGGCGCGGTGACAGCGCTGGTCATCACCTGCGGGCTGGCGCCGGGGTACAGGGTCATGACGCGAATGGTCGGGTAATCCACCTGCGGCAAGGCGGAAACCGGCAGCAACTTGTAGGCGATCAGGCCAGCCAGCACGATGGCCAGCATGCTCAGCGTGGTGGCGACCGGGCGCAGGATGAACAGGCGCGAGAGGTTCATGCGCCCGCCTTGCCTGCTGTGTTGCCAGGTTGTGCTTCATCTGTTTGCGCCGCGCCCTTGGTTTCCTGCCCTTGCAGGTGCTGGCCCGGGGTGGTCGGCACTTGCGAGCTGTCTTCGACCACTTCCACCGGGGTGCCTTCGCGCAGGCGGTCGGTGCCTTCCAGCACCAGGCGGTCGCCGGCCTTCAAGCCGTCGAGAATGACGCTGTTCTCGCCATCGCTGGCGCCCACCTTGAGCTTGCGGACATTGACGGTGCTCTTCTCGTTGACCACATAGGCAAAGGTGCCATCGTTGCCAAACTGGATGGCCGCGGCCGGGGCCATGACCACCTGCTTGAGGGTGTCGGCCAGCAAGCGCACGTTGACGAACTGGTTGGGGAACAGGGCCAGGTCCTTGTTCTCGAAGCGGCCTTTGAACTTCAGCGTGCCGGTGGTGGTGTCGATCTGGTTGTCGATGCTGCCCAGCACACCGGTGGACTGCAGCTTGCTGTCACCGCGGTCCCAGGCCTCGACCGGCAGGCTGGCGCCACTGCGGTAGCGCTCCAGCACAGTGCTCAGTTCGGTTTCCGGCAGGGTGAAGGCGACGTTGATCGGCTCGGTCTGGGTGATCACCACCAGCGCGGTGGTGTCGTTGGCGGCCACCAGGTTGCCCAGATCGAGCTGGCGCAGGCCCACACGGCCACTGATCGGCGCACGGATCTGGGTGAAATCGAGGTTCAGGCGGGCGTCGTTGACCTGTGCCTGATTGGTCTTGACCAGCCCCTGGAACTGCGCAACCTGGGCTTGGGCAGTGTCCAGGGTTTGCTTGGCGATGCTGTCTTCGGCGTACAGGCCTTTATAGCGGGCCAGGTCGACCTGAGCATTCTTCAACTGCGCCTGGTTCTGCGCCAAGGTGCCTTCGGCCTGCTGCAGGGCGATGCGATAAGGGCGCGGGTCGATTTCGGCCAGCAGGTCGCCAGCCTTGACGCGCTGGCCTTCCTTGAAGTGGATGTTCACCAGTTCGCCAGCCACGCGGCTGCGCACATTGACCGTATTGGTCGCGGTGACCGTGCCCAAGGCTTTGTAGTAGAGGGGGAAGTCGCCTGTCCGCACCGGCACGACACGTACGGGTACCGGGTCACTGGAGCCGCCAAAACCTGGGCGGCCGCCGATCATGCCCATGCCCTTGCCACCGCGCATGCCACTGGCTTCTTTATGCGCAGGCGTCGCTGCGGGCCACAGCCACCAGGCCAGTGCAGCCACCAGCAGCAGGATCAGCAGGCCGACGAGCCAGCGACGAAGGGAACGGGAATTGGACGCTTGCATGGGTTGAACGAACCTTGTTCGGAATGACGACTTGGGGAGGATGAACGATAAGCACTGCCATCGTTTTAGCAAAGGGCCTTTACCAGAGGTTTACCTTTGCCTGACGTTGCCAAGCGGCGGAATTTTAAATGAAAACGGCCCGGAACGTGTTCCGGGCCGTTACAGGGTGTTGCTTGGAGCGGTGGCGGGCCTGAAGGTTCGGTTGCCTGGTCTGGCCCCTTCGCGGGTGAACCCGCTCCTACGGGGATGTCACAGCCGTTGAAACCTGTGCCGCACGTTGTAGGAGCGGGTTTACCCGCGAAGAGGCCATCACAGGCTACAGACGCCCGCCCTGCCCCACGCAATCCTTACTTCAGTACAGCCAGCGCCGCGTCGTAGTTCGGCTCGTCAGCAATTTCGCCAACCAGTTCGCTGTGCAGCACCTTGTCGTTCTCGTCCAGCACCACCACGGCGCGGGCGGCCAGGCCGGCCAGCGGGCCGTCGGCGATGGCTACGCCGTAGTTTTCGAGGAACTCGCGGCCACGCAGGGTCGACAGGTTCTTCACATTGTCCAGCCCTTCGGCGCCGCAGAAACGTGCCTGGGCGAACGGCAGGTCAGCCGAGATGCACAGCACCACGGTGTTGGCAACGTCGTTGGCCTGGGCGTTGAACTTGCGCACCGAGGTGGCGCAGGTTGGGGTATCGACGCTTGGGAAGATATTCAGCACCTTGCGCTTGCCGGCGTAGTCTTTCAGCGACTTGTCAGCCAGGCCTTCACCTACCAGGGAGAAAGCCGGAGCCTGGGCGCCGGCCTGTGGCAGGTTGCCGTTGACCTGGACCGGGTTGCCTTTGAGAGTCACTTGAGCCATGACGAAATCCTTATGCGGGGTTTGAAAAGGACACTGAGTTAAGCATGAAGGCAGCCGGGTGCCTATGGGGGCAGGTGAAATTGTTCCATTGCCGGACGATTTTTGTGGACAAAAAATGCCGATAGCCGCGGTTACGGCCAGTGGCCTCACCGTTGCCGAACGCCCATCCCGGCCTCTCCCTACAATTCCTACACCTCTATCGGAAGTTTCGCTACCAAGCTCACCTTGTACATCTTTAGCGTACTGATTTACTGGATGACGAAAGCTATTTCTTGCAGTTCCAATCGAGGAGTTAATGGCATGAACCGCCCCGCTGGTTCGCTCCGGCGCCACCTGTGCTCGACATTGCTGATTTTGTTATGTCTGCTGGGTGTGTTTCCTCTGGACGTGATCCTCCCATCATTCCCTGCGCTCTCAGATGAGTTTCGGGTCGACACAAAACAGATTGCGTACTCCGTGAGCTTTTTTGCTGTCGGTGTGGCCATGGCGCAAATCGTGATCGGCCCACTGTCGGATGGCATCGGGCGCAAGCGTTTGTTGCTCGCTGGGTTGAGCGTATCCATTATGGGGGCGCTCGGTTGCGTATTTTCAACCCAATATGAAACGTTCATGGCCTTTCGCTTGGTGCAGGCCCTGGGTTGCGGCAGCCTCGTGCTAGGCCAGGCGCTTGTGCAGGACCTCTACAGCGGTACACAACGCAATGCCATGCGCATCCTGTTAACAAGCGCGAGCGGGTTGTTCATCTCCCTGTCACCGCTGGCAGGTGCCTTTCTTCAACAGTCGTTTGGCTGGAAGGCAAGCTTTACGGTATTCGTGATCATCGCTGCAATCGTTTCACTTCTATCGTGTGTGCTGCTCCATGACGCACCTGCGTCGCATGACCGGGCGCCAAGCATGTCCAGTTATCGGGTGATGCTGCGAGACACGGACTATCTCGCGCATGCCATGCTCTCCAGCCTCGCCTTTGCCTGCCATTTTTCCTTTATCGTCATAGCGCCCTTGCTGCTGATGGGCAGGCTGGAGCTGACGGCCTATCAATTTTCTCTGGTCTTTATCGGCTATGGGTTGGCATACATCGTCGGCGGCATGGCTGCGACCTACTTGAACAGTCGCGTAAGCCCGCAAGCTCAAATAAAAGCAGGTTTGCTGCTCATAAGTACTGCGGGCATCACCCTTTTGATGTGGGAATGGGTGGCAGGTTTATCTGTGCTGGGGGTTCTACTGCCGATGATTGTCTGTACCACCGGGACAACCCTGGTACGCCCCGCCGCAACGACACAGGCTTTGGCGCGCTATCCGCGTCAGGCAGGTGCGGCAGCGTCGCTCAATACGACATTGCTGTTCGCCGGTGCCGGTTTGACGAGCAGTGTGGTCGCAGGTTTGGAAAGCGAGCTACCGGCAGGCTTGGGCGTGCTGTTCGTGGTGGCCAGCCTGTGCGGAGGGTGGCTGCTTGCATGCACCAAGGACGATGGAATGCAACGCTGCTGAAACCTTGATCAGGCAAAAAAATGCCCGGGTGGCGACAAGCGACCCGGGCATTCTTGAATGAAACGGGTGAATCAGCTTACAAGGCCGTACACCACCGAAGTCAGCGCAACCAGGCCGACCACAACGACGAACACGTTGGAGGCCGCACCGCTGTACTTGCGCATCGATGGCACACGGCGAATGGCGTACATCGGCATCAGGAACAACAGCACCGCGAGAATCGGGCCGCCGAGCGACTCGATCATGCCGAGAATGCTTGGGTTGAGGGTGGCAACGATCCAGCACACCACCAGCATCAGTGCGGCAACCACGCGGTCCAGGGCCTTGGCGCCTGGGCGCGCACCGGTCTTGGCGATGATGCCCTTCAGGCCTTCGCTGGCACCGATATAGTGGCCGAGGAACGACTTGGCGATGGCCACGAAGGCGATCAACGGCGCAGCGAACGCGATGGTCGGGTTGCTGAAGTGGTTGGCCAGGTACGACAGGATCGACAGGTTCTGCGCCTTGGCTTCGGCCAGCTGGGCGCTGCTCAGGGTGAGCACGCAGCTGAACACGAAGAACAGCACCATCACCACCATCAGCAGGTGGGCACGACGCAGGATCTGGCCGCTGCGCTCATCGGCGTGCTCGCCGTAACGGCGCTTCTGGTCGACGGCAAAGGCCGAGATGATCGGCGAATGGTTGAACGAGAACACCATCACCGGAATGGCCAGCCACAGGGTGTGCAGGAAGGCCGAGGCCGGCGGCACCTCTGTGGCGCTGTCGAGAATGCCACCGGTCCAGTGCGGCACCAGGTACAGGCCCAGCAACGCCAGCGCAACGATGAACGGGTAGACCAGCAGGCTCATGACCTTGACCGTGGCCTGCTCCCCGCAGCGCACGATGGCCAGCAGGCCGAGGATCAGCACGAATGACAGGATTGCCCGTGGCGGCGGCTGCATGTGCAGCTGGTGTTCCATGAAGCTGGACACGGTGTTGGTCAGCGCCACGCTGTAGATAAGCAGAATCGGGAAGATGGCGAAGAAGTACAGCACGGTGATCGAGGCACCGGCGGTGATGCCGAAATGCTCCTTGACCACTTCGGTGATGTCGCTGCCATCGCGCCCGGAAAGGACGAAACGGGTCAGCCCGCGATGGGCGAAATAGGTCATCGGGAAGGCCAGCACGGCCAGGATCAACAGCGGCCAGAAGCCGCCAAGGCCGGCGTTGATCGGCAGGAACAGTGTCCCGGCGCCGATGGCTGTGCCGAACAGGCCCAGCATCCAGGTGGTGTCGTGACGCGCCCAAGTGCCGAGGGCGGCGGGGGTCGATTCTGCAAAGCGTTGTTCAACGCTTGGGGCCTGCTCATTCATTCCGGGTGAAGCTCCACTCGCAAGACTGCAACAGGCTGAGAATGGCGAAATAGACGTTTCGCCCAACTCAACCGGAAAAGAGGGGCGCGATTGTGCACGGAAAGGTTGCACTTGCGAAGCCCTTTTCCGAGGAGCGGTTGCACTTGTCTTTACAAGCGGAAGGCAACGCTGGTGTCGTTCGATGGAATGTAGCGGCTTGGGAGCGTGTGGGGCCGCCTGTGGGAGCGGCCTTGCGTCGCGAAAGGGCCGCAAAGCGGCCCAAGCAATGTCAGCGGCAAAGCTGCAATCGTGGGGGCGCTCCGCCCCCCTTTCGCGACGCAAGGCCCCTCCCACAAAGTCCAACCGCGCCCCACAGGAGGGGCCGCAGCTGGCCCCTTGGCGAGTTACTTCTGAACGGCAGCGAACGCTTCGGCAACCCGTTGCAGGTTGGCCGGGCGCAGGCCGGACATGCACACACGGCCGCTGTCGATCAGGTACACGCCGAACTCGTCACGCAGGCGACGTACCTGCTCGACGCTAAAGCCGGTGTAGCTGAACATGCCGCGCTGGCGCAGGAAGAACTGGAAGTCCTGGCCCGGCAGCAGCACGGCCAGGGCATCGACCAACGCCTGGCGCATGTCGAGGATACGCTTGCGCATCACTTCGACTTCTTCGGCCCACTGGGCATTCAGGCCAGCATCGCTCAGTACGCCAGCAACCAGCTGGGCGCCGAAGTTGGGCGGGCTGGAGTAGTTGCGGCGCACGGTGGCCTTCAGCTGGCCAAGCACGCTCTGGGCAGTGGCCTCGTCATCGCACACCACCGACAGGCCGCCCACCCGCTCGCCATACAGCGAGAAGATTTTCGAGAAGGAGTTGCTGACCAGGCACGGCACGCCGGCACGGGCCATTTCGCGGATAGCGTAGGCGTCTTCTACCAAGCCTTCGGCGAAGCCTTGATAAGCGATGTCGAGGAACGGGATCAGCTGGCGCGCCTTGACCACTTCGACCACTTGTTGCCACTGGTGCTGCTGCAGATCGGCACCGGTAGGGTTGTGGCAGCACGGGTGCAGCAGCACCACGCTGTTGGCCGGCAGGCTCTGCAAGGTGGCCAGCATGCCGTCGAAGTCCACGCCACGGGTGGCCTGGTCGAAGTACGGGTAGGTGTGCACCTTGAAGCCTGCACCTTCGAAGATGGCGCGGTGGTTGTCCCAGGTCGGGTTGCTGACCCAGACTTCGGACTGCGGGAAGTAGCGCTTGAGGAAGTCGGCACCAACCTTCAGGGCGCCGGAGCCACCCACGGTCTGTACGGTGGCCACCCGGCCGCCGGTCACGGCCGGGTGATCAGCACCGAACAGCAGCGCCTGGATGGCTTGGCGGTAGCTGGCCAGGCCTTCCATCGGCAGGTACAGGGAGGCTTCGTGGTCCTGACCGGCAATGCGTTTTTCCACCGCATCCACCGCCGCCAGTTGCGGCACCACGCCGGCCTCATCGTAGTACAGGCCAATACTCAGGTTGACCTTGTCGGCGCGCGGGTCGGCCTTGAAGGTTTCCATCAACGAGAGGATCGGGTCGCCGGCATAGGCATCGACATGTTTGAACACAGCGTGCAGCTCCTTGGATCAGGACGGTACGGAAAGTCAGCCCTGAGCATACCCGCAGAGCGGGCTCAGGAACATCCACTATTGTGCAAGGTTGTCTATGCAACATTGCATGGCTGGAAATTCGTGCTGGATTCTTCGCGGGTAAACCCGCTCCTACGGGTTCAGCGCACAGCCTGGGAACAGCTCAGGCACCTGTGGGTTTACCCGCGAAGGGGCCAGATCAGCCAAGCAGCTCTTTCAGGCCTTGCAACTCCTGCTCGGTCACCGCCACCCCCTCCTCCTCGGCCACCTCGCGCTCACGGTAGCGCCGCTCGCCCGGCATGCGCGTCAGCCCCACCGCCTGCATGTGCTCCACCAGCTCGCGGCTGCGCTGGGCAAAGCGCTCGCCCTCGGCCTTGCCTGGGTCGATGACGATGATCAACTGCCCGGTCCATGGCGTTTTCGCCCCCGGATGCCCGGACCAATCGAACTCCCAGGAGAAATGACCGCCGGTCAGCGCCGCCGCCAGCAGCTCGACCATCATCGACAACGCCGAGCCCTTGTGCCCGCCAAATGGCAGCAGGGCGCCGCCTTCCAGGATCGCCTTCGGGTCGGTGGTCGGCTGGCCATCGGCATCCACCCCCATGCCCTCCGGCAATTGCTGGCCGGCGCGCGCGGCAATCTGCACATCGCCATGGGCCATGGCACTGGTGGCCATGTCGAAAACGATCGGGTCATGCTCGGCGCAAGGCGCAGCAAAAGCGATGGGGTTGGTACCGAACAGCGGCTTGCGCGCACCATGCGGCACCACGCAGGTCATGCTGTTGACCACGCTAAGGGCTACCAGGCCCTCTTCGGCGAACGGCTCGACATCCGGCCATAGCGCGGCGAAGTGGTGCGAGTTGTGGATCGCCAGCACGGCAATGCCTGCGTTGCGCGCCTTCGCCACCAACAGCTCACGGGCCGCCGCCAGTGCTGGCTGGGCAAAACCGCCCGCAGCATCGACACGCACATAGCCGGCGGCCACGTCGCTGACCTGTGGCGTGGCCTGGCCATCGACCCAGCCGCTGGCCAAGGTCGAGACATAACCGGGCATGCGGAACACCCCATGGCTATGGGCGCCATCACGCTGGGCGCTGGCGCAGTTGTGGGCCAGCACCCGGGCCACGGCCTCGCTGCACCCATGGCGCTGGAAAATGGCCTGCAACAGGCTTTGCAGCTCGGTAAAAGGCACGCGCACAACGGTGCTGGTGGAAGGTGCGGACATCTGAAGCTCCTTGTTGATTTTGGAATGGCTACAGCGTTGCAACGACAAAAACTTTCCTTCATGTGACAGCAATCTGTCAAATGTTGACTTGATGACAGAAAACATTCATTTTCTTCCCAAGCCTCACCCCTGGAGCCGCAGCATGAGCCAACTGATCAAGCAACGCCTGGAAAACAGCCTCGAAGGGGCCGCTGCCTCGGGTCGCAAGATCGCCACCTACATGCTTGCCAACCTGCACGAACTGCCGTTCCAGACCTCGGCCAGCATTGCCGCCAAGCTGGGCGTCAGCGAATCCAGCGTCGGGCGCTACTGTCGCTCACTGGGTTATGCCCACCTCAAGGCGCTTAAGCAAGACCTGCAGAACGATCTGGGCGATGGCCCGTGGCTGGTAGGCGATCGTCTGCAAGATTACCGCCAGAACCAGGACGCCAGCGACAACGCCGGCAGCCTGGAGCTGGAAATCGCCGCCCTGGTGCGCGTACACGAATACCGCCAGAGCCCCGCCTGGCACACCGTGGCGCAACGCCTGGCGAGCAAACCGCGGGTGTTCATCGCCGGCTTCCAGACCGAGCGCGGCATCGCCATGTGCATGAGCCACCTGCTGCAATACCTGCGCGATGGTGTGCAACGGGTGGACATCAGCGCCGGGCACTTCGGCGAAGTGCTGCTGGGCCGCGCCGAAGACAGCGCCCTGGTGGTGTTCGAGGCGCGCCGTTATTCCCGCCATGCCCTGATGCTGTGCCAGAAGGCGCGCGAGGCTGGCATTGCGGTCACCCTGGTGACCGACACCTTCTGTGACTGGGCGGATGCCAATGCCGACGAGGTGTTCCGCATCCCCACCGAGTTCAACCTGTTCTGGGAATCCACCTCGACGATGCTGTCGTGGGTGCATCTGATGGTCAACGAGGTCTGCAAGAAGCTCGGACCGGATGTTGAAAAACGCTTGGAAGCAACTGCCGCTCTACATAACGAATTCGTCGGCTACACCTCGTGGTCGACGGGCAAACAACAATAGCAAGAGTGCAATGAGGTGCGAGATGAACAAGTCCATGGCCTTGCTGGGTGCGTGCGCCCTGCTGCTGGCGGGTACCGCCAGCGCTGAAACCCTGCGGTTCGCCACCGAGGGTGCCTACCCGCCCTTCAACTATGTAGACGCCGATAACAAGCTGCACGGCTTCGATGTCGACATCACCCACGCCCTGTGCGAGCAGATGAAAGTCGAATGCACGCTGGTGGCCCAGGACTGGGAAGGCATCATCCCCGCCCTGATGGCGCGCAAGTATGACGCAGTGGTGGCATCGATGATCGACACCGAAGAGCGACGCAAGAAGATCGCCTTCACCGAGCACTACTACCGCACGCCCCTGACCGTGGCGGTTGCCAAGGACAGCAAGATCGACAGCGCCCAGACCGACTTTGTCGGCTACACCGTCGGTGCGCAGTCTTCCTCTACCCAGGCCATCTACGCCGAAGACGTGTACGGCAAGGCCGGTGCCGACGTGAAACTGTACCCGACCATGGACGAAGCCAACGCAGACCTGGCGGCCGGCCGCCTGGACGGCGTGATTGCCGACAAATTCCCGCTGCACGAGTGGATGAACAAGAACGGCGGGGATTGCTGCAAGATCCTTGGCGACGTGGCCGACACCAAGGCCGATGCCGCGATCGCTGTGCGCAAGGACGACGAAGCCCTGCGCCAGCGCCTGAATACCGCGCTGCAACAGATCGTGGCCAACGGCACCTACCAGAAGATCGCCAGCAAGTACTTTGCTTTCGATATCTACAACTGATCTTCAGGAAGTTGTGCGCCCCCCCTGTGGGAGCGGCCTTGCGTCGCGACAGGGCCGCGTAGCGGCCCCGGCAATCTCTGCAGTTGCATAAACCCTGGGGCCGCTACGCAGCCCGTTCGCGACGCAAGGCCGCTCCCACAAGGCCGCATAACCTGCCCAAGAGGTTCGTCATGCTCGATCAATTGTCCTTGCTGTCTTTCGCCAGCGGAGGCTGGGGCCAGGCGTTGCTGGCCGGCGCGCTGGTTACCGTTTCCCTGGCCTTGGCCTGCCTGCCCATCGGCCTGCCACTGGGCCTGGTGGTCGCCCTGGCGGCGCGCTCACGCAAACGCCTGCCACGGGCCTGGGCCACCACTTTTTCCACCGTCTTCCGCGGCCTGCCCGAGCTGCTGACCTTGCTGATCATCTATTACGGCTGCCAGATCGCCGCGCAGAAGATCCTCGCCGCCATGGGCTACCAAGGTGAGTTCCTCATCAACACCTTCCTCGCCGCGATGATCGCCTTCAGCCTGGTGTTCGCCGCGTTTTCCAGCGAGATCTGGCTGGCAGCCTTCAAGACCCTGCCCAAGGGCCAGCTGGAAGCCTGCTCGGCGCTTGGGCTTAGCAAGCGCACCGGTTTCTTCAAGGTGCTGCTGCCGCAACTGACCCGCATCGCCCTGCCCGGCTTGTCCAACAACTGGCTGTCGCTGCTCAAGGACACCTCGCTGGTGTCGACCATCTCGCTGGTCGACCTGATGCGCCAGACCAACCTGGCGGTCAGCGTAACCAAGGAGCCGATGTTCTTCTACGGCGTCGCCTGCCTGGGCTACCTGCTGTTCGCGGCACTGTCCGGGCGCGTGTTCGCCTACATCGAACGGCGCAGCAACCGCCACCTGCAAGGAGCACGCGCATGAGCTTCGATCAACTGCTGGCAATGGTGCTTGACCCCGACCTGCTGGAACGCTACGGCCCGCGCTTCATCGACGGCCTGCTGGTAACCGCCAAGCTGGTGGCGATTTCCTTCAGCCTGGGTGCTGTGCTCGGCCTTCTGCTGGCCCTTGCACGCCTGTCTCGCAGCCTGGTGCTGCAGCGCATGGCCGCCGGCTACGTGTACTTCTTCCGCGGCTCACCGCTGCTGGCGCAATTGTTCCTGCTGTATTACGGCCTGGGTTCGCTCAAGAGTTTCTGGCAGGACGTCGGCCTGTGGTGGTTCTTCCGGGATGCGTGGTTTTGCACCTTGCTGGCGTTCACCCTGAACACTGCCGCCTACCAGGCCGAAATCTTCCGCGGCAGCCTGATGGCGGTTGCGCCTGGCCAGCATGAAGCGGCGCGGGCGCTGAACCTGAAGCGCTCGACCACGTTCTTCAAGGTGATATTGCCGCAGTCGCTGCTGGTAGCCATTGGCCCGTTGGGCAACGAACTGATCCTGATGATCAAGGCCAGCGCGATCGCCTCGCTGGTGACGATCTACGACCTGATGGGCGTGACCAAACTGGCCTTCTCGCGCAGTTTCGACTTCCAGATCTACCTGTGGGCCGCCGTGCTCTACCTGGTGATCGTCGAACTGGTGCGGCGCCTGTTGAAACACCTGGAAGCCCGCCTGGGCCGCCACCTGAACTGACCGAAGGATACGTTTCATGCATTGCCAGACCCTTGTCCTCGGCGCCGGCATCGTCGGCGTCAGCACCGCGCTGCACCTGCAGGCACGCGGGCGCCAGGTAATTCTGATCGACCGCGACGAACCGGGCAGCGGCACCAGCCACGGTAACGCCGGGCTGATCGAGCGCTCCAGTGTCATCCCCTATGCCTTCCCGCGGCAACTCGGCGCACTGCTGCGCTACGGCCTGAACCGCCAGCCCGATGTGCGCTACAGCCTGGCGCACCTGCCCAAGGCCGCACCGTGGCTGTGGCGTTACTGGCGCCAGTCGGCACCCGGGCGCCTGGCCGGCGCCGCCGCCGATATGTTGCCGCTGGTGCAGCGCTGTGTCGACGAGCATGACGCGCTGATCGCTGCCGCCGGCCTGGAGGGCCTGGTGCAAGCCAAAGGCTGGATCGAAGTGTTCCGCGACCCCGCGCTGTTCGAGCAGGCAAAAACCGATGCCAAGGGCCTGAGCCGCTACGGCTTGCGGTTCGAAATCCTTGAATGCGGGCAGCTGCAGGCACGTGAACATCAGCTGGACGCCACCGTGGTCGGTGGCATCCACTGGCTCGACCCGAAAACCGTGAACAACCCCGGCGCGCTCACCCGTGGCTATGCGGCGCTGTTCCTGCAGCGCGGCGGGCAGTTCGTGCATGGCGATGCGCGCAGCCTGCGCCAGGCCAATGGCCAATGGCGGGTAGAGAGCCAGCGTGGCCCGATCACTGCCGACGAGGTGGTGGCCTGCCTTGGGCCTCAGTCAGCCGACTTGTTCAGCGGCCTGGGCTACCAGATCCCGCTGGCCATCAAGCGGGGCTACCACATGCACTACAGCACCCGTGACGGCGCTCAGCTGGAGCACTCGATCTGCGACACCCAAGGCGGCTATGTACTGGCGCCGATGGCGCGCGGCGTGCGCCTGACCACCGGCATCGAGTTCGACGCAGCCAGTGCGCCTGGCAATCAGATTCAGCTGGGCCGCTGCGAGGCCTTGGCGCGCAAGCTGTTCCCGGCCCTCGGCGAACGGCTGGACGACACACCATGGCTGGGCCGCCGCCCCTGCCTGCCCGACATGCGCCCGGTGATCGGGCCGGCGCCGCGCCACCCAGGGCTGTGGTTCAACTTCGGTCACGCCCATCACGGCCTCACGCTGGGCCCAGTCTGCGGCCGGCTGCTGGCCGAGCTGCTCACTGGCGAGCCCCCCTTCACCGACCCCGCGCCTTACAGCGCGACCCGTTTCGACTGAACCCACGCGGGAGAACAACAAGATGACCGCACCACTGAGCCTTGCCACCCTTGCCCCCGAACCCGACCCGCGTTCGGTGCTGATACGCATCGAAGGCCTGAACAAGCACTATGGCGCGTTCCACGTGCTGCGTGACATCGACCTGCAGGTGCGCGAAGGCGAACGCATCGTGCTGTGCGGGCCGTCCGGCTCGGGCAAGTCGACCCTGATCCGTTGCATCAACCGCCTGGAAGTCGCCCAGCAGGGCAGCATCCAGGTGGACGGCATCGACCTGGCGGCCACCACGCGCGAGGCCGCACAGGTACGCAGCGACATCGGCATGGTGTTCCAGCACTTCAACCTGTTCCCGCACATGAGCGTGCTCGACAACTGCCTGCTGGCCCCCACCAGCGTGCGCGGGCTGTCACGCAAGGACGCCGAGGAGCGGGCACGCATGTACCTGAGCAAGGTCGGCATCGAAAGCCAGGCGCACAAGTACCCCAGCCAGCTGTCCGGCGGCCAGCAGCAGCGCGTGGCAATCGCCCGGGCGCTGTGCATGAAGCCGCGGATCATGCTGTTCGACGAGCCCACTTCGGCGCTGGACCCGGAAATGGTCGCCGAGGTGCTGGACGTGCTGGTGCAGTTGGCTGGCACGGGCATGACCATGCTGTGCGTCACCCATGAAATGGGCTTTGCCCGGCAGGTCGCCGAGCGGGTGCTGTTCCTTGAGGGTGGGCAGATCATCGAGGACAGCCCGCCACAGGTGTTCTTCAACCAGCCGCGCACCGAGCGGGCCAAGGCGTTCCTGGCGCAGATACTGCACTGATTGAAGACCTGTCACTGGACTTTGTGGGAGCGGCCTTGCGTCGCGAGAGGGCTGCGCAGCAGCCCCGGCAATCTATGCACAGTGCTGAAATCCGAGGGGCCGCTTTGCGGCCCTTTCGCAACACAAGGCCGCACACATGGACCAAGGTGACTTCAAGCGACCTATTCATTGCGCCGCTGCAATGACCCAACTGCATCGTTAAATATTATTGACCGCAGCCCCTGCCAAACCCACGCCGCCACAGGCCCGCATCGGTTTCAGCCCCCAGAAAACGGCGTATCCCCCGCGTTAAAGCCCGCTTCCGTCGTTTGACATATCGAACGGCTCTGGCAAGCTATCTACAAGCCCCGACCGGAATCGTCGCCTCTGACGAGCCGGCAGTGCTCGGGGCTACAGGCAGCACCCAAGGCCCCGCGCCGTGCGCCTGCACAACAACGACAGGTCGAACCTGTCCCAAGGTGACATATGTCCAACAGCAACATTGGCAACAAGCAACCTTCCCTGCGCAAACCCGTCGTCCTGATGACCATGGGCAGCCAAGAGCGCAAAGGCCATGACTACCAGGTCATGACCCACAAATACATTACCCCGCTGGTCGAGTTCTCCGATTGCGTCCCGGTGTTGGTGCCTACCTGCTGCGGCACTGACGACCTCGAGACCTACCTGGACATGGCCGACGGCGTTTACCTGACTGGCGCTGGCAGCAACATCGACCCGGCCCTGTATGGCCAGGAAAACCAGACCCCAGGCAAAGGCCAGGACCAGAACCGCGACCTGTTCGACATTCCGCTGGTCAAGGCGGCGATCAAGCGTGGCCTGCCCATTTTCGGCATCTGCCGCGGCATGCAGGAAATCAACGTGGCCCTGGGTGGCGACATTTACCAGAAGGTGTATGCCGAACCTGGGTTCAATGACCACCGGGAAAACCCGGAAGACCCGGTCGAAGTGCAGTACGCCCAGGTGCATGGGGTGAAGATCCAGCCGGGCAGCTGGCTGCACGACACCCTGGGTACCGACGAGATTCGCGTCAACTCGCTGCATGGCCAAGGCCTGCACAAGCTCGGCGCCGGTATTGAAGCGATCGCCCGTGCCGAAGATGGCCTGGTCGAAGCGATTCATGCGCCAAGCATTTCGCCGTTCTTGTTCGCGGTGCAGTGGCACCCTGAATGGCAGGCGGCGAAGAACCCTGACTCGATAAAGATCTTCCAGGCTTTCGGCGATGCTTGCCGGGCCCAGGTACGCAAGGCGCAAATCAAGCGCCAGCACGCGGCCTGACCTTCAGTTTCCTCTGCTTTGATCGCGGGGCGGCGCAAGGCCGCCCCCGTTTCCCCGGTCACCCTCTGCTGGTCCCAGAACACTTCCCGTGGAATCGGGCGGCGGGCTTGTGCCTGTCTCCGCGATCGTTTTTTCCTTCCCCTTAAGAGATACGATGACTGCCATGTGTTTGTCGTCGTACCTGCTGCGCCTGTGAAATCGAGCGCCGCCCGCGCGGCGCTTCGCGGGTAAACCCGCTCCTACGTTTGTTTCGGGCCAGTATCGCCTGTGCCAGACGCGCGCGACCGCCTTGTTTGTACGACGCGATATCGAGGCATGCGCCAAGGCGTTCGCGCGCAAATGCCACAGGCATAACTGGCCCGAAACAAACGTAGGAGCGGGTTTACCCGCGAAGCGCCGCGCGGGCGGCGCTCGATCTGCGCCACAACACACCTATCCAGACGGCCACCCTGGCGAGAACACAAAACTCTGAAAAAGGACTAGTCATCGCGCAAGTTGTACGATAACTTACCTCCAACGCAAAACAACACCCCTCACCCAAGCGCCACAGGATGCCAACAACAATGAATCCACAAGAACTTAAATCCATCCTCTCCCACGGCCTGCTGTCTTTCCCGGTCACCGACTTCAATGCCCAGGGCGACTTCAACCCGGCTGGCTACATCAAGCGCCTTGAGTGGCTGGCCCCCTACGGCGCCAGCGCGCTGTTCGCCGCTGGCGGTACCGGTGAATTCTTCTCCCTGGCCGCCAGCGAATACAGCCAGGTGATCAAGACCGCGGTCGACACCTGCGCCACTTCGGTGCCGATCCTCGCCGGTGTCGGTGGCTCCACCCGCCAGGCTATCGAATACGCGCAAGAAGCCGAGCGCCTGGGTGCCAAGGGCCTGCTGTTGCTGCCGCACTACCTGACCGAAGCCAGCCAGGACGGCGTCGCCGCCCACGTCGAAGCGGTGTGCAAATCGGTAAACATCGGTGTGGTGGTGTACAACCGCAACGTCTGCCGCCTGAACGCCGACCTGCTGGAAAAACTGGCCGAGCGCTGCCCGAACCTGATCGGCTACAAGGACGGCCTGGGTGATATCGAACTGATGGTGTCGATCCGTCGTCGCCTGGGCGAGCGCTTCAGCTACCTGGGTGGCCTGCCGACCGCCGAAGTGTATGCTGCCGCCTACAAAGCCCTGGGCGTACCGGTTTACTCCTCCGCGGTGTTCAACTTCGTGCCGAAAACCGCCATGGACTTCTACAACGCCATCGCCCGTGACGACCACGCCGCCGTGGCCAAGCTGATCGACGATTTCTTCCTGCCCTACCTGGACATCCGCAACCGCAAGGCCGGCTACGCCGTGAGCATCGTCAAGGCCGGCGCCAGAATTGCCGGTTACGACGCTGGCCCGGTGCGCACTCCGCTGACCGACCTCACCGCCGAAGAGTACGAAATGCTCGCCGCGCTGATGGACAAGATGGGCCCGCAGTAAGCGCTGCCCGCGGCCTGCCAGATGCCGCACCCGGAGTGGGCCTACCCCCACTCCGGTTACAATTCGTGAGCCCGCACAAAAATAACTAGTGGGAGTTTTGCCAGCATGCAAGCGACTAAGAAAACGCATGTGCGCTACCTGATCCTGTTCATGCTGTTTCTGGTGACCACGATCAACTATGCCGACCGCGCTACCATTGCTATCGCAGGCTCCAGCCTGCAGAAAGACCTCGGCATTGACGCCGTAACCCTCGGTTATATCTTTTCCGCCTTCGGATGGGCTTACGTGGCTGGCCAGATTCCTGGTGGCTGGCTGCTCGATCGCTTCGGTTCCAAAAACGTCTACGCCTTCAGCATCTTCACCTGGTCGCTGTTCACCCTGCTGCAGGGTTTTGTCGGTGGCCTGCCGGTTGCCTGGGCCGTGGTCACCCTCTTCACCCTGCGCTTCCTGGTCGGTTTCGCCGAAGCCCCGTCATTCCCGGGTAACGCGCGCATCGTCGCCGCATGGTTCCCGACCCAGGAACGCGGCACGGCGTCGGCCATCTTCAACTCGGCGCAGTATTTCGCCACTGCACTGTTCGCCCCGATCATGGGCTGGATCGTGTTCAGCTTCGGCTGGGAGCACGTCTTCGTGGTCATGGGTGTGCTGGGCATCATCTTCTCGATGGTGTGGCTGAAGACCATCTACAACCCGCGCCAACACCCGCGCATCAGCCAAAGCGAACTCGAGCACATCGAGCAGAACGGCGGCCTGGTCGACATGGACCAGAAGCGCGGCAGCGACGGCCCGAAATGGGGTTACATCAAGCAGTTGCTGACCAGCCGCATGCTGCTGGGCGTATACCTGGGCCAGTACTGCATCAACGCCATCACCTACTTCTTCCTCACCTGGTTCCCGGTGTACCTGGTGCAGGAACGTGGCATGACCATTCTCAAGGCCGGCTTCATCGCCTCGCTGCCGGCGGTGTGTGGTTTTATCGGCGGCGTCCTGGGTGGCGTGATCTCCGACTGGCTGCTGCGCCGCGGCAACTCGCTGACCTTCTCGCGCAAACTGCCGATCGTCTGTGGCCTGCTGCTGTCCACCACCATGGTGTTCTGCAACTACGTCGATGCCGAGTGGATGGTGGTTGGCTTCATGACGCTGGCGTTTTTCGGCAAGGGCATCGGCGCACTGGGCTGGGCGGTGGTCGCGGACACTTCACCCAAGCAGATCGCCGGGCTGTCCGGTGGCCTGTTCAACACCTTCGGCAACATCGCGTCGATCACCACCCCTATCGTGATCGGCTACATCATCAGCGCCACCGGCTCGTTCAAGTGGGCGCTTGTGTACGTGGGTGCCAACGCGCTGGTCGCGGTATTCAGCTATCTGGTTATCGTCGGCCCCATCAAGCGTATCGAATTGCGTGATGCTGCCCCGAAGCCACACGCTGAGCCTGCCACCGACGGCGAACTGGCCAGCTCCCGTCACTGAAAAAACACGCCCGCGCCGGGTCACCCGGCATGGGCGGATGTACAAAAGCCTGAGAACCTGACAAGTAGGGCCCAAACATGCAGTTGATCGAACATTCCGACTCGCCCCGCTACGTCCGCCTGCACGACGACGACAACGTCGTGGTCGTTGTCAACGACGGCGGCTTGGGCGAAGGCGCCCGCTTCGCCGACGGCCTGACCCTGATCGAAGGCGTGCCGCAAAGCCACAAGGTGGCCACCGTGGCCATCGCCAAGGGCGAGCCCGTGCGCCGCTACGGGCAAATCATCGGCTACGCGCTGGAAGACCTGCGCCAAGGCAGCTGGGTTCAGGAAAGCCAGCTGGCCATGCCGGCCGCCCCGGACCTGGACAGCCTGCCGCGCTGCGATGCAGTGCCACAACCGCTGCCGCCGCTGGAGGGCTTCACCTTCGAGGGCTATCGCAACGCCGACGGCACTGTCGGCACCCGCAATATCCTCGGCATCACCACCACCGTGCAGTGCGTGACCGGCGTGCTGGAACATGCAGTCAAGCGCATTCGCAACGAACTACTGCCCAAATACCCCAACGTCGATGACGTGGTAGCCATTACCCACAGCTACGGCTGCGGTGTGGCAATCAACGCCCGCGACGCTTACATCCCGATCCGCACCGTGCGCAACCTGGCGCGCAACCCTAACCTTGGCGGCGAGGCACTGGTGATCAGCCTGGGCTGTGAAAAACTGCAAGCCAGCCAGGTGATGCACGACAACGACCCCTCGGTGGACCTCAGCGACCCATGGCTGTACCGCCTGCAAGATGCCAGCCTTGGCTTTGTTGAAATGATCGAGCAGATCATGGACCTGGCCGAAACCCGCCTGAAGAAGCTCGACCAGCGCCGCCGCGAAACGGTCCCGGCCAGCGAACTGATCCTCGGTATGCAATGCGGTGGCAGCGACGCCTTCTCGGGCATCACCGCCAACCCGGCACTGGGCTATGCCGCCGACCTGCTGGTCCGCGCTGGCGCCACCGTGCTGTTCTCTGAAGTGACCGAGGTGCGCGACGCGATCTACATGCTGACCTCGCGTGCGGAAAACCAGGACGTTGCCGACGCGCTGGTGCGCGAAATGGACTGGTACGACCGCTACCTGCAGCAAGGCGCCGCCGACCGCAGCGCCAACACCACACCGGGCAACAAGAAAGGCGGGCTGTCGAACATCGTCGAGAAATCGCTGGGTTCGATCGTCAAGTCGGGCAGCGGCGCTATCCAGGGTGTGCTCGGCCCAGGCGAGCGGGTCAACCGCAAAGGCCTGATTTTCTGCGCCACCCCGGCCAGCGACTTTGTCTGTGGCACCTTGCAACTGGCGGCCGGCATGAACCTGCACGTCTTCACTACCGGCCGCGGCACCCCGTATGGCCTGGCCATGGCGCCGGTGGTCAAGGTGTGTACCCGCAGCGAACTGGCCCAGCGCTGGCCCGACCTGATCGACATCGACGCCGGTCGCATCGCCAGTGGTCGCTCGACCATCGAGGAGCTGGGCTGGGAGCTGTTCCATTACTACCTGGACGTGGCCAGCGGCCGCAAGCAGACCTGGGCCGAACAACACCGGTTGCACAACGACATCACCCTGTTCAACCCGGCGCCCATTACCTGATGCCGCAGCCCTGACCACGCATTCACACACGCCACTCTCAATCCCACAGGAGCACCCCATGCCTGAAATCCTCGGCCATAACTTCATCGCCGGTCAGCGCAGTGCCGCTGGCCCTCAGCGCCTGCAGAGCCTGGACGCCAGCACTGGCGAAGCCCTGCCCTACAGCTTTGCCCAGGCCACCGAAGCCGAAGTGGACCAGGCCGCCAAGGCCGCTGCCGCTGCCTTCGCCGAGTTCCGCCAACTGGCTCCGGCACGTCGGGCCGAGTTCCTCGACGCCATCGCCGCTGAACTCGACGAACTGGATGACGCCTTCGTCGCCATCGTCTGCCGCGAAACTGCACTGCCCGCCGCCCGTATTCAGGGCGAGCGCGGCCGCACCAGCGGGCAGATGCGCCTGTTCGCCCAAGTGCTGCGCCGCGGCGACTTCCTCGGCGCGCGCATCGACCTGGCATTGCCCGAGCGCCAACCGCTGCCACGCGTAGACCTGCGCCAGATGCGCATCGGCGTGGGCCCGGTCGCCGTGTTCGGGGCCAGCAACTTCCCGCTGGCCTTCTCCACCGCCGGTGGTGATACCGCGGCCGCCCTCGCCGCGGGCTGCCCGGTGGTATTCAAGGCGCACAGCGGGCACATGGCCACGGCCGACCTGGTCGGCTGCGCCATCGTGCGCGCCGCTGAGCGTACCGGCATGCCCAAGGGCGTGTTCAACATGGTATTTGGTGGCGGCGTGGGCGAGTGGCTGGTCAAGCACCCCGCCATCCAGGCGGTTGGCTTCACCGGCTCGCTCAAAGGCGGCGATGCCCTTTGCCGCATGGCCGCTGAGCGCCCGCAGCCAATCCCGGTATTTGCCGAGATGTCGAGCATCAACCCGGTCATCATCCTGCCGGGCGCCCTGGCCAAGCGTGGCGAAGCCATTGCCCGCGAGTTGGCGGGGTCCGTGTGCATGGGCGCCGGGCAGTTCTGCACCAACCCTGGGTTGGTGATTGGCCTGCAGTCACCACAGTACAGCCAGCTGCTCGCCGACCTTGGCCAGTACCTGGACCAGCAAGCCGGGCAAACCATGCTCAACGCTGGCGGCCTGCGCAGCTACGTTGGCGGCCTTGAACACCTGCATGCCCATGCCGGTATCGAGCATGTGGCCGGCCAGGCGCAGGAAGGCAACCAGGCACGCGCTCAGCTGTTCAAGGCCGATGCACGCCTGCTGGTCGAGTCCGACCCGCTGTTGCAGGAAGAAGTGTTTGGGCCCACCACCGTGGCTGTAGAGGTGCAGGACCACGACCAACTGCGCGACGCGCTGCTCGGCCTGCGCGGCCAGCTGACCGCGACGCTGATCGGCGAGGCGGAGGACTTCGATGCCTTCGCCTGGCTGGTGCCGCTGCTGGAGGAGAAAGTCGGTCGAATCCTGGTCAATGGCTACCCGACCGGTGTCGAAGTCTGTGATGCGATGGTGCACGGAGGCCCGTACCCGGCGACCTCCGATGCGCGTGGCACCTCGGTCGGCACGTTGGCCATCGACCGCTTCCTGCGCCCGGTGTGCTATCAGAACTACCCGCAGACACTGCTGCCTGAGGCACTGCGCGACGGCAACCCGCTGGGGCTGCGGCGGTTGGTGAACGGGCAGTGGAGTGACGGGGCGATCTGACCGGTGCAAGCAACAAGAAAGCCCTGCGCACGGCGGGGCTTTTCTTTTTGACTGTACCGGCCTCTTCGCGGGCAAGCCCGCTCCTACAGGGCTATCTTGCCCGCGAAGAGGCCAGTACAGGCAGCAAAGGCTTCAGGTCCCTTGCGCTTCCGCCGCCTCATGCGCCTGGCGCAAGCGCTCGCGGCTGTTGCTCAGGTGCATGCGCATGGCCATCTTCGCCCCTTCGCTGTCACGCCGGGCAATCGCCTCATAGATCGCCTCGTGCTCATGCATCAGGCGACTCATGTAATGCGCCTGATCATCATGGGCCAGGCGCGCCGAATTCAGCCGGGTGCGCGGAATGATGCTGGTACCCAGGTGGTTGATGATGTCGGCGAAGTAGTGGTTGCCGCTGGCCTGGGCAATGCGCAGGTGGAACTGGAAGTCCGCCGACACCGCATCGGTGGCGTGGGCCGCCCCCTCGTTGAGTTCGTCCAGCGCCGCCCGCATACCGGCCAGGGCTTCGTCGCTTCGCCGCTGGGCAGCCAGCCCGGCCGACTCGATCTCCAGGGCAATGCGCAACTCCAGCACCGCCAGCACTTCGCGCAGGGTGACCACGGTGGCCGGGTCGATACGGAAACCGCCCGTAGCCGGCGCATCCAGCACGAAGGTGCCGATGCCGTGGCGGGTCTCAACCTGCCCGGCGGCCTGCAACCGCGAGATCGCCTCACGCACCACCGTGCGGCTGACGCCCTCCTCGGCCATGATCTGCGATTCGGTCGGCAGCTTGTCGCCGCGCTTGAGCTGGCCGCTGCGAATGCGTTCGGTCAGCACCGTGACCAGTTCCTGGGCCAGACTGCGCGGCTTGCGCCGGGTCCTTGCCTGTACCTGCTGCTCTGTCATTGCCCTGTATTTCACCTTGAAAGACAGCGCTCATCATAGCGCAAGCGGTTGTACGATCACATACACCCCGTGCGGTATTTATTGCCATCTTTGCAGTCCCTGGCCCCTGAAAAAACGCGCAGAATTCCTGGCCCATGACCTGCGCAAGCCTGTACTGTACGCCTTCACGCTCACTGTTCCATGGAAGGAATCTGCAGTATGAAAACCCTCGACCGCCTTTTGCTCGGCAGTGGCCTGCTGATCCCCCTCTGGCTGCTGGTGGGGGTATGGCTCACCGCTCAGGCCTACCCTGGCTATGATCACCTGCAACAGGCCATGAGCCAGCTTGGCGCGGCCGGTTCGCCAACCCACAGCTGGTCGCCACGGGTCAACAATTTCCCTCTGGCCCTGCTGTTTGCCCTGTTTGCCTGGGGCCTGGTGCGGCGCTGGCGCAGCTCGAAGCTGGCGCTGCTGAGTGCGGGCCTGGTGTTGCTGCATGGCATGGGCAGTTTGGGCACCGGC
Organism: Pseudomonas sp. CIP-10; assembly: GCF_020911845.1. NCBI lineage: Bacteria > Pseudomonadati > Pseudomonadota > Gammaproteobacteria > Pseudomonadales > Pseudomonadaceae > Pseudomonas > Pseudomonas sp. CIP-10. Next base: position 3,574,980 of record NZ_CP087160.1, read on the forward strand.
TGGTTCCCTTGCGACCAGGGCTGTGCACCGGCACAGCCATCTACCTCGCAGCAACTGCATAACCTGTTTGGTCTGCTGATGTTCCTCTCGCTGACCTTGGCCAGCGCCGTATGGGCATGGCTGGGCAACCGCATTGCCGGCTCCCCCGCCTTGGCGCTGCTTTCCCTGGCTTGCGTGGTGTTGGCCATCATCACCGTCGCGTTGATGGGCCAGGCGGCGCAGAGTGGCCAGCTGTTCGGCCTCTATCAACGCCTTAACTACGGTGTTTCGTTGCTCTGGGTTGCCAGCCTGGCCTGGACAAGCCTGCGCAGGCCCGTGGCCAGCCCGCTGCGCATGGCTGTGACCTGACGGCAAATTGCTGGCCCACGGCTGCGGAAAGCGAAGGCAAACTCCGTTCTCTTTCAGATGCTTAGGACAGCAACATGCGAGTACTTCTAGCAACGATGGCCGGCTGCCTGCTGGCCACCTTCGCTTTCGGCGCCCAAGCCAGGGCACTGAGCCAGAACGATCGCCACACCTGCAGCTGGGGCGCGCAGATAGCCGCCGAGGCCCAACAGGCCAAGCTTTCCGGGGTGACCTTGTATGCCACGCGCAAGAAGCTGCAGGTACGCAAATTCCCCAAACCCTGGATGCGCATGACTGCCTTCGGCATTACCGAGCAGACGTACAACAGCCGCTCGCGGCTCAAGCCTGAAGCGATAAAGCGGACTTACTTTGAACAGTGTGTTCAGCATGCGACTGCAAGAAGATAACTCTTTTTTATCAGTAAATTACAGCTCAAACATAAAGCCATTTAGTAGAGTCCATGTACTGCGAAAAGGCCTCTATCGCCAGCAGCTTGTAAGCGCGTGCAAGACTCAAGCATTTGTTAAGCTGATCCGAGTCGCCAGAATTGACCAAGGCCATTCACCTGATGGATGAACTGCGCAAGATCGACCTCAACCTGCTGCTCGCCCTGCATGCCCTGCTCAGTGAACGGCACGTGACCCGCGCAGCCCTGCGCCTGCACCGCAGCCAACCGGCGGTCAGCCACGCCTTGGCGCAGTTGCGCAAACACTTCGACGACCCTTTGCTGGTACGCCAAGGTGGCGGCATGGCCCTTACCGCCCGCGCCCAATCCCTGGCACAACCGTTACAGGATGCACTGAGCAATCTCGACAGCCTGCTGGCCACCCCGCTGTTCGAGCCAGCCCGGGCCCAGCGCCGATTCCGGCTGTCGCTATCCGACTACGCTTCGCGCATCATCCTGCCGCATCTGCTACGCCACCTGCGCCAAGTCGCGCCCGGGGTGGACCTGGCCATCAGCCAGGCCAGCCGTGAAACCATGTTGGCGCAGTTGCTCGATGGCGAGCTGGATCTGGCCCTGGGCCTGTTCCCCGAACTGCCTCAGGACATCACCGTCCAGCCCCTGTTTGCCGATCGCTTCATCAGCGTTGCCGATCGCCAGGTCCTGCCTGCCAGTGGCGGTATGGCCCTGGAAGACTGGTTGGCACGCCCACATGTATTGATGGCCATGCGCCCGGATGCTTTCGATGAAATCGAGCGCGCACTGGCCGCCCGGGGCTTGCAACGCCGTATTGCCCTGGCCTTGCCACACTGGAGTGCTGCGGTCGAAGTGCTGGCCGGCACCGACCTGATCCTGACGGTGGCCAGCCGCGCCGTGGGGTCGTTGCGCCAGCACAGGACACTGCGCCAGTTCACGCCGCCACTGGCCATCCCCTCGTTCGACTATCAGCAAGCCTGGCACAACCGCAAGGACAGTGACCCCGGGCACCGCTGGCTGCGCGAAACCGTACGGGCCTGCAGCCAAGCAGGGCGCTGATCAGTTTTCTTGCCCCTTCACAGCTGCCGTGGAATGGGCCGGTGACGCCGTTGCCCAAGGGCCTTGTACCAGCAACACTCCGCACAGGATCAGCACCACGCCAGCCACCCTGGCCAGACTAAGCGGCTTGCCACCCAGCCCCATCGCCCCGTAGTGGTCGGCAAGCACTGCCGTGATGATCTGCCCTGCCACCACCAGTACCAGGAACCCTGCTGCGCCAAGTTTCGGGGTGAGTGCTGCGGCGCCGGCTACATACAGTGCCCCCAGCACGCCACCAATCCATAACCACCAGGGCCCTTGCAAGGCCTTGCCCATGTCTGGTGCCGGTACCCGGATAATCAGCAGCGCAGCGATCACCACCAGCATGCTCACCGTCAACGATGTGAAGGCCCCCCACAGCCAGTGCCCAAGGGCCCGGCCTACCGCAGCATTGCCGGCGGCCTGAAATGGCAACACAGCACCGGCAAGCAACGCCATTGCCCCAGGAAGCACCAGCAGGAGCATCGATTTACTGAACATGGCAGTCCTCATCCAAAGTCACGATCGTCACCATGATGGTGCAATCGCTAGTACTGATAGAAATCAAAATCCTGCACTTGAACTATTCGTACCCTGCATAGTGATACATCCCTTCCATCCGACGTGCGCTGCTGTCTTCACCCTGAAACATCTGTGCTGTTGACTTACTAAGGCACCAAGATAAACTGCGCCTTATGAATACTCTTGAGAACAAGCATCACATCATGCTCGATGCACTGGCCGAGGCCCCCGCTGACGCCAGGCAGAACGTGCGCCTGTGTTTCGAACTGCTGTCCGCTGCAGCGGCCATCAACCGGGTATGCGCCGCACGGTTGGCCCGCCATAACCTGTCGGAAGGGCGGTTCGCAATCCTCCTGACCTTGCAAGGTGCAGGCGGCCGCCTGGCACCGCTGGAGCTGGCGACGCGCCTGGCAATCACCTCAGGCACCGTGACCGGCCTGCTCGACGGCCTGCAGGGTGATGGCTTTATCAAGCGCCGCAAGGACGCCCATGACCGGCGCAAGCTGAGCATCAGCCTTACCTCGGCAGGCATAGCGGTACTCGACGCCGTTTTCGCCGAACACACCGACTGGATCGGCACGATCATGCAGTCACTGGACAACGCGCAACGTGATGCCCTGTCCGCCACGCTACAGGCACTCTCGGCCAGTCCTGCCCTGGCACTGCCACCGGACAAGCACTGAACCCAAGGCACACCCGCAAGACCACATGGAGGTGGATGATGTTGCAGAATCAGAGCGTATTGGCCCGGCTTGGCAGGAAGCCCCGGGTACATAGCGAACACGACCAGTTAAGTCGTCGCCAACCTTGGCTCGAGGCCTGCCTGCCAGCGGCCCTTTACCGGCGCCTGTTCATCCGCCGCCTTGCCAGACAGCCACTGGCCATCGAGGGTTTCAGCTTTCGCCCGGTGCAGAACCTGTTCGAACTCGAGCAGGCCCTGCGTCTGGTCAACGAGAGCTATGCACGCCGCGGCATCGCCACCGTGTGCCGTGCGGGCATGCGGTTTTCGCCGTTTCACCTGCTACCGGGCACTACCACCTTCGTGGCACTGAAAGACGGGCGAGTGGTTGGCACCGTGTCGCTGATCGAAGACTCGGCACTGGGCCTTCCACTGGAGGATGTGCACATCAACGAGGCTGTGCTACAGCGCCTGGGCGGTGTGCGCGTGGCCGAAGTCGGGACCTTGGCGGTATGTAGCCGCTACAAGGGCAAGGGCGTGCCACTGATGCTGTACAACGCCATGTTTCGATGGGCCATTGACCACCGTAAGGTGAGCACCTTGGTGATCGCCGTGCACCCGCGCGCCGCCAGCTTCTACCGCAATGTACTGTTCTTCTCGCCCATCGGCCCGGTACAGGCCTATACCAAACTCAACAATGCCCTGTCGCTGCCGCTGGCCGTGAATCTAGCCCGGGCGCGGGATGTGTTCGCCAAGGCCTACAGTGCGCCAGGCCTGAAATTTACGGTCGACCAGACGTGTACCGACCTGTTCGACTTTTTTTGCTCGCGCCATTACCCACATATCCAGCTGCCCGCCGCACAGGCTCGCTGGAGTGCCGACGACGTCCTCACCCACATGGCACGTTGTGGCACCTCGCCGCACCACCTTTCGCCGCGGGTGCGACGGGCTCTGCAACTGGACTGAGCAGCCCGCCCCGCGTTCCAAACCCACACGACTTTCATGGAGGACAAGTTCATGGACACAGGATTGCTGCGCGCGATCTACAGGGAAATCACCCTCAGGCAACCGTTTGTACGTACACCTGAGCCCGACCTGGTGATGGTCGACGAAACTTGCGTCAGTGCCTACGCCGACAGTGCCGGCCAGGGCCAGGCGCTGTCCGGCACCTACTTGTACCACTGCGCACAGATGTGCGCCCTGATCAAACCCGGTGATGTCGTACTGGATATCGGTTGTGGCCCTGCCAGCCTATTGCTGCAGTTGGCCCGGCTGAACCCGCGGGCCGAGTTCATCGGTGCCGACCTGTCCGCCAGCATGCTCGAGGTGGGCCGTGAATCGATCCGCCAGCAGGGCATCGACAACGTCGAACTGCGCGAAGAAGACATGACGCGCCTGGCCGGTATCGCCGACCGTAGCGTCGATGTAGTGATTTCGTCCATGGCCCTGCATCACCTGGCAGACCTCTCTCAGCTGGAAGCGACGTTCCGCAACATCGCGCGCGTGTTGCGCAATGATCGGGCCATCTACCTGAATGATTTCGGCAGGCTCAAGTCGGTGGAATCGGTGGACTACTTCGTCAGCCGCGCCAGCGACGGTGCCGACCAGGCTACCCTGCTCGACTACCGCAACTCGCTGCTGGCGGCGTTCTCACGGGAAGAGTTCCAGACCCTTGCCGCCAGCTATCTGGGCCCATGTGCCAAGGTCTACAGCACCGCCGTCAGCCCATTGATGATGGTTGTCCGCACTCCCAAGCGGCGCTGCGTGGCGGCAATGAAGGACGAGTTCCGCCGCCGCTACCGCTGCTTGCCGCGTAGCCGCCAGGCTGATGTCGATCAGTTGCGCCTGTTCCTCGGCATGGGGGGGATGGCGAGTGCGTTCTGAGCCGCAGCGCCTGCAAGCCGCCCTGACGGCGTGGCGCACATTGCTGGGCGACTTCCACGTGCAGACGGATGCCACGACGCTCGCCAGGTTGCGCCAGGACACAATGCGCTCGCCCGCCCATGCCTGCGCCCGTCTCAGGCCCGCCAACAGCGAAGAGGTGGCGGCCTGCCTGGCCATTGCCCGCCAGCACAACGTTGCGCTGCAACCTGCCAGCACCGGCAACAACTGGGGCTACGGTGGCATGGCGACTACGAATAGCCACTGCGTCCAACTCGACCTGTCGCGCATGGACAAGATTCTCGCCTTTGACGAAGCGCTGGCTGTGGTCACCCTCGAGCCTGGCGTGACCCAGGCGGCACTGGCCGACTACCTGGCCAGCCGCGACCTGCCCTTCCTCACCCCGGTCACCGGCGCCGGGCCCACGTGCAGTGTGCTGGCCAATGCGCTGGAGCGAGGGTTCGGCATCACGCCGGTAACAGACCACTGGCAGGCCGTGATGGGCCTTGAGGCCATCCTGCCCGATGGTCAGCGCTACCGCTCGCCCATGTGGGCGCCTGGCACCACCCCGTGTTTCAAGTGGGGAGTCGGGCCTTACCTTGATGGCCTGTTCGGCCAGAGCGGCCTAGGCGTGGTGACGCAAATGTCGATTGCCTTGGTCCGACGCCCGCAAGTCGTGCAACCGTTCTATTTCTGGGTCGACTCCGCGGCACAGTTACCTGCAGCACTGGACGGGGTGAAACGCATTCTTGACCGTTGCGGCAGCCAGGTGGGCGGCATCAACCTGATGAACAGCACACGCCTGCTGGGCATGGCCTATGACGCGCGCCCCCTGACCCAGCTAAACCAGGCTGAGCGCGACACCGCTGCTAGGTCGCTGGCCCTGCCTGCCTGGATGGGGGTGGGCTCGATTTACTGCGAACAGGCGCAACTGGCCTCGCTGAAGGGCATTATCCGTACCGAACTGCGTCGTTTCAGCAGCCGCTATCTGTTCCGCAGCCAGCGCCAGCTGGCATGGGCAAGCCAAGCCCTGCGTCTGCTGCCAGGTGCCTGGTCCAGGCGCTGGCGGGTCATGCTGGACAAACTGCACTTGGGTATGGAACTGATGGAAGGCCGACCCAATCAGGTGGCGCTGCCGCTGGCCTATGTCGCCGGAGCACGGCCGCAGGCAGGCGCCCTGCTCGACCCGGCACGGGACAACTGCGGCCTGATCTGGTACGCACCGATCCTGCCTTTGCGTAGCCAGCAGGTGGCAACATTCGTCAGGCACATGGAGCATGTGTGCCAGACCCACCGCCTCCCCTGCCCGGTCACCCTCACCACGTTGTCTGGCCGGGCAATCGACTGCACCTTGCCACTGCTCTTCGATCGCAACGATGAAAAGGCCACGGCCCGCGCAGAGGACTGTTACCGGGACTTGTTCAACAGCGGCAAACAGCAAGGTGTACTGCCCTATCGCCTGCCTCTGGCCTTCATGCACCTGCTGACCGATACGCAGGCGCCTGCCTGGCAGCTTGGGCAGCGCCTCAAGCACGCCCTGGACCCGCAGCACCTGCTCGCACCAGGGCGTTACTGCCCACCAGCCCCGGCCACCGGATGCCATTCCTCCGCCATGGAACCTCTGCAATGAGCGACCGAAAATCCCTGATCGACCTTGGCCAACTGCCAACCCGCAACCTGGCCGAATGCCTGGCGGTGGATCAAGCCGCCCTGGTCAACGCCTTGACAGGCCAACTGCCCTCAACGTTGGTAGAGCACCTCGCTGCCAGTGCGGACCAGGCCCAGGCACTGGGCCTGTCAAAAAAAGTGGCGGCCATTGGCCTGGCGTTGGGCAAGTGGCTGGAGCAGGCCCCCGAGTCTTTGCGCCAGCAGGTGTTCGAGCAATGCTGCACGCACCCATCCGATACCGTGCGCAGCTGGGCGGCGTTTGCCCAGGCGTTCCTGTCACGCTCGCTGCCAGCGGAAGATGCCCTGCTGGCGCAGTTTCGCTTTGCCCGCGATGAGCACTTCGGTGTGCGTGAATGGGCCTGGATCGCCCTGCGACCGCGCCTGGCCCAGCACCTTGAAGCGGCCCTGGCGCTACTCGGCCGCCATACGGGCGATGCAGACCCACTGGTCCGTCGGTTCTGCATCGAGATCCTGCGCCCGCGCGGCGTTTGGTGCGAGCACATTGCCGCGCTCAAGCAACAACCAGAAGTGGCCGAGCCGTTACTGGTACCGCTACTGGCCGAAGCCGAGAAATACGCCCAGGACTCGGTCGCCAATTGGCTCAACGATGCCAGCAAGACCCGCGCCGACTGGGTACTTCAGCTGTTTCAGCGCCATCCCCCGGCCTGCAAGGCCTCGCAGCGCATCCAGACCCGGGCTACCCGAAGCCTGCCCCAGTGAACCACCACAAGGAAACAAGCATGTCACTCAAGGAAAAACTCAACGCTGTCAAACAGCAGATGGCCCAACTGCCCACCGAGGTGCTGGAAAAATTTGGCGCCTCGTTGCAAGCCCTTATCGCAAGACACCCTGAGGAGCACGTGCTCAAAGCCGGCGACAACGCCCCGCTGGCCGTGCTGGAGGATGCCGATGGCAAGGCCGTGGACCTGCGGGCCCTGCTGGCACGCGGTCCATTGGTACTGGTGTTTTACCGCGGCCTGTGGTGCCCGTTCTGCAATGTAACGCTCAGCGAATACCAGCAGATGGCAAGCGATCTGGCCGCCAGCGGTGCCACGCTGGTCGCCGTCTCTGCCCAGAGCCGCGCTGCCACCCTGAAAACCCGCGAATCCCTGGGCGTGCGCTACCAACTGCTGAGCGACCCGGGCAACCAGCTGGCGCGCCAGTACGGCATCGTCTTCGAGCTGGAGCCAGAGCTGGAAGCGGTGTATCGGGCACTCGGCGCCGACCTCAAGGCACTGAACGACTGCGACGATCTCAGCCTGCCGATGGCCAGCGCTTTCATCATCGGCCAGGATGGCCGCATTCGCCATGCATTCGTCAATGTCGACTACTCCGAACGTGCCGAACCGCAGGCCTTGATCGAAGCCGCCAGCCACTAGGACTCACTCCCCGGCACCGGCCTGCCCGGTGCCTCACCTCATCACGGACAGATGACATGAAACGTATTGCTATCATGGGTGCCGGCGTGGCCGGCCACCTGGCTGCCCTGTACCTGCGCAAACGCCTGCCGGGCGTGGAAGTGACGCTAATCGGCCGTCCGGACCGCAAGCGGCCGATCGTCGGCGAGTCGACGGTCGAACTCACTACGCACTTTTTCAAAGGCATAGGCCTGGGCAGCCTGCTCGAAGAGAAGCACTACCACAAGTACGGCCTGACCTATTACCTGAAGCTACGCAACAACCCGGAATGCCGCAACTACGTGGTCCACGAGGCCCCCGGGGTTATCCGCATGCCAGCCTACAACCTTAACCGGTTCAGTTTCGACAAAGACCTGCGTGCCATCGTCGCCGGGCAGCAGGTGCAACTGATAGAGGCTGACGTGGCTGCGGTGGACCTGCATGAAGGTGAGCACACCCGCCATCGCCTGACCCTGCGCAACGAGGCGCAGAGCTGGCAGCTGGATGCCGACTGGGTGGTGGATGCCACAGGCCGCAATCGCTTCATGGCAAAGAAGCTCAAGCTGCACAAGGAGCCAACCTACCAGCGCAGTACCTTCTGGTTCCGCCTGCGCCAGTTCGACCGCAGCATTCTGCACAACATCAACACCCACAAGGACAAGCATCACTGCTACGACCCCTACTACGTCACCCACCATTTCTACGGCAAAGGCTACTGGATCTGGCTCATCCCCATGCGCAGTGACGACGGTGCCGACATGATCAGCATCGGCATCACCTACCGGCCCGACATGGTCAACGAGCGGATCGGCACTTTGGAGGCGTTCAAGGAGCGGGTCATGGCCGATCATCCGGTGATCACCGAGTTGATGGCCTCGGGCGAAGTGGTCGACCAGCACGCCATGTACAACTACATGTACGAAGCCAACCAGTACTACTCCACCGATGGCTGGTTCCTGATCGGTGACGCGGCATTCACCTTCGACCCAGCCAACAGCGCAGGGCTGGCCTACGTGGCCCAGCAGATCCCGCAGGTGGCTGCGATGATCGAAAAGGATATCCAGGGTACCCTCACCCCGGGCTACGTCAGTTGCCTGGAGTCGCACATCCAGGCGCAGCTCGCACTGCAGGACACCTGGAGCAAATGGTACGAGGTGATGGACGACCCGTTCCTGATGGGCTGGACGCTGTTGTTCGCCAACATGGCGTACTTCCATGTGGTGCTGCCGATGTACGTCAGTGGCGACTTCCTCGACGGCCACCAGGCGCAGCAGTTCGCCGACCTGCTGCCACGCTACACACGTGACTTACAGCCATCGCCGCTGCCATTCGCCTGCCTGCTGCGCGAAGTGCGCCGCTCCAACCCGGGCATTAGCCCACAGATGATCCCCAACCTGTACTCGCGCACCATCAACTTCGCCCTGTACAAGGCCGACAACCAGGCTCGCCCGCGTTACGCCGCCAGCTACTTCCTGCGCTCGGCAATGCTGCGCCTGCGCCTGATGCGCATGGTGCGCTGGAGCTTGGCACCACGCCACCTGAAGTTGCTGGCGCGGCACAGCCTGGGCACCCTGCAGGACCTCGGCCGGGCAACCAGCCTAAGGCTGATGCCCTCGTTGTTCTACAAGTACGGCGAAGCCCCCGAACTGCTCAAATCGCCATTCGGCAGCGACGGTGGTTTCCTCGACCTGGCCAAACACTGATGGCCTTGCCCAAGATGACGGCCGACCACGAACTGCTCGCCCAGAGCGGTGTGCGCCTGGCTGCGGGGGTGCGCGATGGCACGCTGTCACCGGTCGCCCTGGTCGAGGACAGCATCGGCCGCTGCCAGGCCATACAACAACGCTGCAACGCCGTGGCAGTGGCGTTGTACGACCAGGCACGGCGGGCCGCCGAGGTTGCCGAGCGCCAACGTGACCAAGGGGTTACGCTGGGCCGCCTGCATGGCGTGCCCTTCAGTTTCAAGGAAGGCCTGGGGCTGGCCGGTGCACCGAAAACCTGCGGCTCGCGCCTTCGCCAGCAACAGGTTGCGCGTTTTACCGCCACTGCCGCGCAGCGCCTGATCGAGGCTGGCGCCATTCCGGTGGCACTGGGCAACCAGGCCGAGATGGCGCTCTGGCCTGAAACTGATAACCCGGTCTATGGTTGCACCGGCAGCCCTTACCGGCAGGGGCGCAGCGCCGGTGGCAGCAGTGGTGGTGATGCCGTGCTGGTGTCCAGTGCTTGCGTACCTTTCGCGCTGGGCACCGATGGTGGCGGCTCGGTGCGTATCCCGGCGGCCTGCAATGGCATCTTCGGCCTCAAGCCATCACGGGGGCTGGTGCCATTGACCGGGCATCTGCCCCTTGACGAGCGCGGTCTGGGGCAGCCGCATGCACTGGGTATCGCCCGGCATTTCACCGTGGGCCCGTTATGCCGACATGCCGAAGACCTGCCCGTTCTGCTGGAAATCATCGCTGGCCCCGACCAGCGCGATCGCAACATTGTCGACCACTACCAGCATTGCCAGGCGCCCGGTGCATTGCAGCACCTATACCTGTGCCAGCCAGACCGCCTGAGCTGGGGCAGCCGGGTATCCCCGGCAGTGACCCAGGCACTGGAGGACCTGGCGCACCACTTTCAATTACAAGGCACCCAGGTCGAACGCTGGTACCCTCAGGCACTGGACGACGCATTCGCCATCTGGCTGGCCGTGCTGAAGAAGGAAGCCGGCGCTCGCCTGGCCGATATCCTCGGCGATGGCCAACCTGTGGCGCACCTGACCCAGGCCTGCCTGGCCCTGGCCGGTAAACCCTTGCATGCCACCGGGCCCTGGCTGGCTACCGTACTCGACAGCCTGGGCGAATTCCTGGGCAGCCCCGGGCTTACGCGTCAGCTGTCGAAACGAGATGCCCTGCAACAGGCATTGGCCGAACGCCTGGCGGGCAACAGCTTGCTGGCACTACCGGTGCTCCCCGGCATCTCCCCCAAACATGGCCATGCCCTGCGCTATCCGGGCGATATCGGCTACACCGCATTGTTCAACGTACTCGGGCTGCCAGCGCTGACGGTCCCCATGGGACGCCTTGACCAAGGTTGCCCGGTTTCCGTGCAACTGGTCGCCGGCCCAGGGCAAGAGCACCGGCTGCTGAACGCAGCCCTGGCCCTGGAACATGCATTCGGTGGCTGGCTCGCACCGCCTATCTGACTCTTTATTTTCGGGACTTCATCATGTCCAACGCCATTCATGCCAGTACCGTGCAACTCACGCCGGCACCCCAGGCCCAGTCAGCCGTAGGTTCCCAGGCGGAGCACCTGACCCTGATGTTTCTGCTGCAACTCATCGTGATCTTCAGCGTCTCGCGGCTGATCGCCTGGTTCAGCACCCGCAGCCTGGGCCAGACGCCGGTCGCCGGCGAAATCCTTGCCGGGCTGGTGCTCGGTCCGAGCCTGCTGGGGTATTTCTTCCCCGAGCAACTGGCCGCGCTGTTCGTACCGCAAACGGCCACCGCCTTCGTGGTCACCGCGCAGATCGGCCTGATCCTGCTGATGTTCCAGGTCGGCCTTGAGTTCGAGTTCGGCACACACCTCAAGGGCCGCAAGCGTTCGGTCATCGTCATCAGCATGGGAGGGCTGCTGGTGCCATTTGCCAGCGGCATGCTCACTGCCGAGTACTTCTGGCAGCAGATCAGCGGGGACAAACCCTCACTGCTAGCCTTCCAGTTGTTCTTTGCCACGGCACTGTCGATCACCGCACTGCCCATCCTGGGACGGATATTCATGGAGCTTGGCCTATCCCGCTCTCGGGTCGCCACGCTCACCATTGGCGCGGCAGCAATCGACGATGTATGCGGCTGGCTGATCCTGGGCGGCGTCACTTCGTTGATCGCCTCGCAGTTCAACCCCTGGACCTCTCTGGCGAGGTTGCTGGCGCTAGCGTTGTTCTTCGTCGTCGTGATCGCCCTGATACGGCCACTGGTCCTGCGCTGGATAATCGGCGACCTGCAGCGCCGGCCGTTGTCGACCCAAGGGATATCGCTGATGCTGATCATTCTGTTGACCAGTGCGACAGTGACCAACCTGATCGGGGTATTTTCGATCATCGGCGGTTTCATACTTGGCGTAGCGCTGCATACCCAGCGCACCTTCGTCGAACAGTGGAATGCCAAGGTCAGCGGCGTGGTCAATGCGTTCTTCCTGCCGATCTTCTTTGCCTATACGGGCCTGCGCACCGATATTGGCGCCCTTGAGGGCAACACCGCTCTGTGGAACTGCCTGTTGATCTGCCTGGTGGCCTTCGCCAGCAAATTCTTCGGTGCTTATGGGGCTAGCCGCCTTCTGGGCGAAAATCACCGCGATTCGGCATTGATCGGTGTATGCATGAACACCAGGGCGCTGATGGAGTTGGTGGTACTGAACGTTGGCTATGACCTGGGCGTGCTGCCCAAGGAGTACTTCACGCTGCTGGTAATCATGGCCATCATCAGTACCTTCATCGCATCGCCGCTGATTCGCTTGTTGACCGCACGCACCCGCGCCCCGCATGCGACCCCGGGGGCAACCGAGGTCAGCAACGGCCGAGGTCAGCGCGAGGTTTCGACGCGCAGCACTTCGGTGTAGATCGCGTCAACCGTCTGGCCAACCTTGAGGTTCTTCATGCGTTTCTGCAGGTCTGGGTTCTCGACCTTGACCACCTGCAGCTTGCCCTCCGGTGGCAACAAGCTCACCTCATGCGTCTTGAGGTCGATCTTCTTGATCTGAGAGGTAACCTTGACCTGGCGGAACGCCTCGCCGCCCGGGTTGGGGTTTTGCTCGGTTGCACGAATGGTACCGGACTCTTCAGTCGCTTTCGGCGCCCCACCCACTTCCGGATTGAGCACATAGGCCACGGCGCGTGTCACGTAGATGTCGACTTGGTCACCGACTTTCAGGTTGGGCAGCGCTTTGGCCTTTTCGGTCAGCTGGAACGTCACATCCTTCTTCTCGTCAGGGCCTTTCACCGTGACTTGTCGGGTGGCCAGGTCGATAGCCGTTACCTGTGTGGTGACATGGCTTTCCAGCGCCTCGCTCCCGATGGGGATACCGGCAGCCTGTACCGTGAAGCTGGCAGCAGAGGCCAGCGTGGCAAGGGCTACAGCACGAGCGAGAGTACGAATGGGGTTCATAGGCGTGCTTCCCTGTGATCAAGTCCGAATAGGCGCGTGAAAGGCTCACGCGCTAACAAGCATAGCCATTACCTGCCGCCTTGCCGGCCCTCCCGGGTGGCGACACGTTTCGTCGCAAAGATCACTGTTATAGCTAATACGAATTCTTTACACTTGCTTTACATTTGCAAATCATTACTATTCGTGACCCCGATAACAACAAAGAGTCGCCTGTAATGGCAAAAAGGTCTGTTGCCCCAGCATCCATTTCCATGCTGGGCCTGCTCGTTGTGCCTGCTGTCCACGCTGCCGCCCAAACCGATACGCAAAGTAGCCTCGCCCTGCCCGCCACCGCCGTCACCAGCGTCTATGAGCAGCAAAGCTACAAGGCCAGTGAAAGCCGCAGCGCCATGAAGATCGACGCGCCGCTGCGCGATATCCCGCAAACCGTCAACGTCGTTCCCGAAAGCGTGATCAAGGACCAAGGCGCACAGTCCATGGAAGACGTGCTGAAGAACGTGCCCGGCATCGGCCTGTCCAACGGCGACGGCCAACGCGATCAGGTGACCATCCGTGGCTTCAGCGCCATTGGCGACATGTACATAGACGGCGTGCGTGACGACGCCCTGTACTTTCGCGACCTGTCCAACATCGAGCGTGTCGAGGTGATCAAGGGCCCGGCCGCGGTGCTGTATGGCCGTGGCTCCTCGGGCGGGCTGATCAACAGCATCAGCAAAAAACCAAGCTTCACGCCCAAGCGCGAAGTCGGCATGAACGTCGACAGCGAAGGCAAACGCCGAACCCAGTTCGACACCGGCTGGGCCGACCCGCAAAGCAACCAGGCCTACCGCGTGACCGGTGCCTTCGAAGACAGTGACACCTTCCGCGATGATGGCTACATCGACCGCAAGGCCATCGCACCGTCGGCCTACTTCCGTCTCTCGGACGACCTGGAACTGAACCTGGGCGCCACCTACCTGTATGACAAGCGCCTGATCGACTTCGGCATCCCGGCCCTGGGCAACCGCCCGGTGGACGTGGACCGCGACAAGCGCTTTGGCTCTGGCGATGCGGACCAGGATTACGCCCGCAGCGAGGTGTTCTCGCTTACAGCCAGCCTGGACTACCGCATCAACGACAACTTCACCCTGACCAACACCAGCCGTTACTACCGCTACGACCTGGACCGCAACAACACCTTGGCCGACAGCAGCCCGACGCGCTTCGTCACCGCGCCCGACGGTGAACTGCTGATCAAGCTCAACCGCGGCAACGTCGCCCGCGATGAGTACGGTGTGATCAACCAGACGGAGCTCAAGCAACAAGCGCAACTGGCCGGCATGCAGCACAACCTGTTGTACGGCGTGGAAGCAGGCTTTCAGGACAAGTACCAGCGCGTGCTGAGCCAGACCAACGTGGCCCAGGTACCGGTGTACCGTGATGCCTTGGTGCCGGTACCGGAACATGCCGCCAACCTGTCGTCCAAGGGCACCAACTTCCAGCAGACCACCGGTCTGTACGTGCAGGACATGATCGAGCTGAACGCGCACTGGAAGGCATTGGTCGGTGTGCGTTATGACATCTTTGGCCAGGAGTACGACGACGACCGCGTGCAAAACATCGACCTGGATCGTACCGACAAGACCTGGAGCCCGCGTGCGGGTCTGGTCTACCAGCCAGACGCCATCCAGTCCTACTACGTGTCGGTTAGCCGCAGCTATCAGCCTTCGGGCGAAGTGTTCGCGGTGAGCCCGAGCAACCAGCACCTGGAGCCGGAAGAAACCACCAACTATGAAATCGGCGCCAAATGGGACCTGCTCGACAGCCGCCTGTCACTGACCGCCGCAGTGTTCCGCCTTGAGCGCACCAACATGAAGACTGCCGACCCGGCCAACCCCAACCTGACCGTATTGGCTGGCGAACAGCGTACCGATGGCTTTGAAGCCACCGTCAGCGGGCATCTCACCGACAAGTGGCAGATCTATGCCGGTTACGCTTACCTGGACGCCGAAATCACCAAGTCCAACAGCAAGACCAATGGCGTGGCGAACGAAGGCCAGACCCCTACCCTGACGCCGCGCAACAGCGCCAACGTCTGGTTGGTACGTACCCTGACACCAGAGTGGCGTGTGGCCGCCGGAGCCAACTACGTCGACGAACGCTACACAGCGCTCGACAATGTGGTGGTGATGCCAGGCTATACCACCTTCGACGCCGCGCTGCTGTACAGCGTGCCGCAGTGGGATGCCGCGCTGCGCCTGAAGAACGTGTTCGACCGTGACTACTATGCCTCGGCACATGGCTCGGTCGACCTGATCACCCCAGGGGCACCGCGCACACTGGAAGCCAGCTTCAACTACCGCTTCTGACCCACGCGCAATGCCTGTCAGTCAGCAATTGGGCCGCTCTGCGGCCCATCGCCAGCAAGCTTTGACGATTTGATCAGATAGCATTCAGCGATTACGCGTCACCCGCCACACCGTATTCGCCAGGTCATCGGCAATGATCAACGCTCCCCGCGGGTCCACCGTCACCCCAACCGGTCGCCCCCGGGTCTTGCCATCCTCACCGCGAAAGCCCGTGGCGAAGTCGATCGGCTCCCCAGCAGGCTTGCCATTGCTGAACGGCACGAAAATCACCTTGTAACCTACCGGGTTGGGCCGGTTCCAGCTGCCGTGCTCGCCCACGAACACACCGTCGGCAAAGCGCTCGCCCATTGCCGAGGTCGAGAAGTCCACACCCAGTGCGGCCACATGCGAACCCAGGCTGTAGTCCGGCTTGATCGCCGCCGCCACCTTGTCCGGGTTCTGCGGCCGCACCCGCTCATCCACATGCTGGCCCCAGTAGCTGTAAGGCCAACCATAGAAGCCCCCTTCACGTACCGAAGTGAGGTAGTCCGGCACCAGGTCGGGGCCCAGCTCATCCCGCTCGTTGACCACCGTCCACAACTGCCCGGTCTGCGGCTGGATGGTCAATGCCGTCGGGTTACGCAAGCCGGTGGCATAGGGCCGGTGTGCGCCGGTCTCGGCATCGACCTGCCAGACCATGGCCCGATCGATCTCCACCTCCAGGCCGCGCTCGGTGATATTGCTGTTCGAGCCGATACCCACATACAAGAAGCGGCCATCCGGGCTGATGGTCAGCGCCTTGGTCCAATGGTGGTTGATTTCGGCCGGCAGGTCGGTGACCTTGGTTGGCGGGCCGTCGGCCTGGGTCTGGCCTTCCTTGTAGTCAAAGCGCACCAGCGCATCCTGGTTGGCTACATACAGCTTGCCGTTGGCATAGGCCAGGCCGTACGGTGCGTTGAGGTTATCCGCAAACACGGCCTGTACCTCGTAGTTGCCATCGCCATCAGCATCGCGCAGCAAGGTCAGGCGGTTGCCACCCTTGACCTGGGTATTGCCCTTGGCCTTGATCTGGCTGGCGATCACATCCTTGGGCTTGAGCTTGGCCGCGCTGCCTCCCCGGCCCTCAGCCACCAGAATGTCGCCATTGGGCAGCACCAGGCTCTGGCGCGGGATTTTCAAGTTGGTGGCGATGGCGGTGACACTGAAGCCCTCCGGCACGGTCGGTTTCAGTTCGCCCCAGGCAGCCGGTTGCGCAATCTTCATGCTCGGCAGCAAGCCGCGCTGAGGCTCCGGCAGCTTCGGGTCCGGGCCATGGGCCTGGGTCGGCTCGCCGTCGCCACCACAGGCACTCAGCAATAGCGCCACGCCCAACAGGCTAAATGCATGCAAAGGCTTCATGCCACACCTCCTGAACGCAGGTTGCTCAAACCGGCCCAGGCGGCCACCACCGCGAGCACTGTCACGATGACCGACAACACCAACCCAGAGGGCATCACCGCCCAGGCGTCCTTGGCATGCTCAAAGGCATTGATCAGCCCAAGCCCCCAAGTCACCAGCAGCAGCACGAAGTACAGCGTAGCGCGCCCGCCCTTGCGCTCGGCGCGGATCAGGTTGGCCAGCGCGAACAACAGAGCCAGCCCACAGAACACCAGGGCACCGGCGATCAGCCAGGCGGCGAAGTTGCTCCACTGAATCTGGTAGCTGTTGTAGTAGGCGATATCGCTCAGCAGCGCACCAAGGAACAACGGTACGCTGCCCGCCAGCAGCAGGGCATGCAGCGGGCTGGGCGTACAGCGGTAAAGGGTTTGATCAGGTGCGGTCACGGTGCCTCCTTTTCATTCAGTGACCCAGGGCTGATGGTCTTGCGCCATCAGGTAAGCGCGGGGTGCGCTTAGCAAAGGAGCCCCTTGACGCCCTGATAGTTCACCGCTTCGCTGTAATGAAATATCCTGCAAGGCATTTGCTGCCAAGCGCAGAAGGGGAATACATGAGCAGACCAAACGCGTACTGGGCCCTGGCCACCCTGCTCGGCCTCAGCCTGGCTCTCGCCGGCTGCTCCAGCAACGCCAGCAAGGCACGCTACGCCACGCCTGCAGTGGGCTCCAACTGCTTTGCCAAGGCCGTCCCCACTACCGGGGAAGGCGGCCTGGCCTGGGGCAATACATTGAGCATTGCGCGACAGAAATCCCTGAATAACTGCGTGCGTTATGCCAGCCGCTCGGGAGGCACGCCCAGGACTTGCCAGGTAGTGATGGCCAAGTGCAAAAACTGAACATATAACAATCTCAAAGTACGAAACTTCCTACAAAAACACTGCAACTTTTCACACGATATTGCGCAAACACAATATATACATTCAAATAAAATCTTACACTTTCAGCCTCGACCCAAAAGCAGCGATCGAGGCATTGTCTTTCACTTGAATTCCAGATACTTGATCGCCCGCGCATCTTAGCAAGTAAGTAGGAAACTTCTTACAGCATAGAGTCGGGCCTGAAATCCAGCACAGTATGAATAACGGCATTTCAGTATTGTCAGTACTGAAAGTTGCCGCAGTGCGTCTCTGGTTCGAAAAGACTGTCTCTCTGAGCAAGGAGCTCGCATGACCAATGCCTCCGTCAGCAGCGCCACCTCCGGCCCTGCCTGCAGCGCACGCGTGCCCATCCTGCCAGTGCGCTACGCCATCGTACCCCGCACCGGCGACGCCCCCGCCTGCCGCTATGCCGATGCAGGCTTCAACCTGGAACAAGGCTTTGCCCCGCTGCAGCACTCGGCCTACACCCTCCGCGCTGTGCGCCCAGGCTATGTCTACGTGTTCATGAAAGGCCCTCTGGGCGAAAAGCTGGTCATTCATGAGCACGTCGGCGCGGGCCTCTACAAGGAGATGCGCTACCAAGGGCTGGAGGACTACCACCGCCGTGAGCGCTACCTGTCTGGCCAGAGCATCGGCTGGGTATGGGCCGACACCTGCCAGGACACGGCCAAGGAAGTGTGGATCGGCTACAGCCCGCACCTGTGGACCAACGCCATCACCGCCCGTATCACCGGTTCGGCAGCCCTGCGCAAACGGCACATGCGCCAGCTGGACATGGCCGAGCTGGTCAGCGGCAACCCGGCGCCGTCCACCCAGCCCCATGTGTTGCCAGTCAGTGCCCTGCAAACCTGGGTCGAAGACTTCAAGCCAACCGAGCGGCGCATGCCGCTGACCTGGAGCAGCGACCCGGTCACCGAAACCTTGCCCATCGGCAACCTCAATGCCATCGCCCGCCACTACCCCTGGACCCAGCCGAAAGTACCAGTGGTGGTGGCGCTCGCCGACGCCGAAGGCATGGCCCTGGACCTGAGCCTGTCGGTCTCGGCCTACCAGCATCAACTGCGTGACCTGATGCCGGCCGAGCAACTGGAGCACACAAGACCCGCCCAACCTCCCGAGCAGGAGCGCGTGCCGGCATGCTACCGGCTGGATGCCGAACAGCTCAGCCCGCAGAGCCGCGACTTTCACCATCGCAACCTGGTCGCCATGCTGCTGAACAAGACGCTGGAAAGCCTGTACCCGGCAGATGCACCTTCACCGGAACTGGCCGCGTTCAGGCTGGGCACGTCACGCCGGGGGCCTGCCCTGTCGCCGGCCGAGTCCCATTTCCAGGCCCTCACCCATGAAGATTACTCCCCCAATGGCGCACGCCTGGCACAGCGCCTCGATGTCGACAAATACCGGCGCTTCCTCGCCGAACGCGACGCGCTGGAACGGCGGATTGCCGCCCTGCGCAACCTGGCCTTGCAAGCCAGCAACGATCATGACGCCTGGCTGGCGACGGCCGAACCCCAACACATTGATAATCCCTACAGCCTGGCTGCGGCACTGGCCTGTTACGACCGCGACGAACGCACCTCCGCCCGCGGTCTGGAAATCTCACTGGCCTTGCTGATTCACCCGATGGGCCAGCCGACACCCGGCACCGAAGATCATGACCGACGCTTCAAACGCCTGGAGCAATGGCTGGACCAGCACGACAGCCCGCTTTACACCGCCTTGGCGCCGTTCAACCCGTTCAAGGATAAAGCCGATTCGATCGGCGCCATGTTCGGCGCCAGCGACAACGTGATCGAAGGGCTCGCCGGTCGCTTCCCGGCCATGGCGGACATCACCGACCTCACCGCACAGTCGGTCAATGCCGTGGTGCTCAAGCGCCTGCGTGGCCAGACCCGTTGGGATGCCAGCCATGGCCTGCGCCAGCAAGTGTTGCTGGCAGCGCGCGAGGCCAATGCCGAGAAAGCGCTGGGGTTGTTGGCGGCGCGCTATCGCATCACCGAGCAGGCCGTTACGGAAAATCCCTTTAGCCAGGAGGTGCAGCGGTATTTGAAGAGCGGCATGGCGCAGGTTGAAGAGATGAAAGCGTTGCGCATATCAGGAAGCCGCACGGTGTCCATCGAGCTGACCACCACTGCACGGGTGAAACCCAACTTCCTTGGGTTGCTCACCTCGGGCGGTGGAGGTGGTTTAAACGCGGGGATGCTGTGGTTCAACGTGATCTCGCTGAAGACGGCGTACAGCAACCTGCAGCAGAGTGACGCACCGGAATACACGATGGGGTTTGCTTCATCAGTCTTCGGGGTGATCGGCGCGGCGGTAGTGACGCTGGTTAGCGTGCGGGCCACGCATAAAGCCGTAGTCATCAAGTTCAGTTCTACGGCGCCAGGAATGGCGTTTGGAAATGGCATAGTAAAGCACTTAAGTAGCAATTTATTCGCCCGCGCCTCTGGCTACCCGGCGATTATCCTTGGACTAACCTCAGACATATTAAAAGGGTATCGACAGTCCCGAAATGGGGGGGCTCTATCAGGTGCGTATACTGCTGCTGGTGGATTCACATCTGCCGCTGGATCCGCTCTTATACTGGAAGCTAGCCTCGCGATTTCTGGCCCAACATCTTTAATCCCCTTCGCAGGCTGGGCTGCTGCGGGTCTCGTGCTTGTCGGTGCTATCGTGCTTGTCGGTGGGCTTTACCTACACGCTAAAGCACATGAGCGCCTCCATACTCCGATAGAGCTTTGGGCAAGCAGAAGTATTTTTGGCACAAGAGAGAACGATGGCGAAATCCGTTCTGGGATTAAGTTAGACCACCAGAAACTTCTCCCCAGCTTCACCAATATCAACGAAGAGCTTGAAGCCTGGCATACTCAGATCTACGCTCCCATTGCTCTGACTGCTGAACAAACAGCACGCCTAAATCTTGAAGGGCTTACTACACGATTGATTATCAACAATCAGTGGCCAACACCAGATTGGGCAACAATCATCCATAGCCATGTAGACGAGGGCATGGCCACCATTGAACTAACCGTACTCCTAAAAGACTTCATTATAGGGCAGAGCTTATGGCATGGCACCTTAAGCACCTTGGACTTCGACAGCAAGGCAACCCCCTCAAAGACTGAGCCGACCTGCCACTTAACTTGCGCAGGCCTTGTTTTACATTACAGAATCGATAGAGCCAGAGCAAAAAGCGGCACTCTATTAATAAATTTTCTACCAAACCAAGGTTTATCCGCCAATACTCATTCAACCTCAACCCTTCATGTCGAGAGGTAGCACTGTGGCCACAACATGGTTATTTAGTCCACACCAAAACACTTATATCCAACCAAAAATCCACGGACAGATCAGCAAAATAACCACTACATTAGCGCAGCTCAGAAATCCATGGGTTTCCGACTCAGTCTTCATGGCCAAGATGTATACCGCCACGATTTTAGCCATCGCGATTGTATCCTACACAGGATTTTTCACCCACTCAATCAATTACCAACAGGAAGGGGCATATGTATTTATTGCAATACAGCTCCTCGGACCATTTATTTTTACTCCATTCTTAGCTTACCGTGTTTTCTTAATAAAAAAACTTTCTGAAATATACCTCAATAGAGCCACCAAAAAAATCTATTACAAACGCATAAACACACTCATGGTTATTGATTGGAATAACACAAGAGGCGGTATTTTCAAACGCACAGAATTCGGCGGCTCCTCCTTCACCACCAGCTATGCCCTCGCCTTCGCCCCCCGCCGGGAAGACGGCAGCCTGCATCAAAAAGACTGCCTCTGGGTCGACAGTAACGAACCCACCGAACCCGGCGTCAAACATGTCGCCGAAGTGTGGGAATACCTGCGCCACTTCATGGACCACGGCCCGGACAAACTCCCCCCGCCCGGTGAACCCAACTGGTGGCACAAGCCACTCCACGCCATCTGCCTGACCCCGGCAGAAGCCTGGCGCCACTATGCCCCCTGGCGAACCGGCGAGCCCGGTGAAATGCAGGGCAAAAAGAACTGGCAATTGCCGTTCTGGGCCGTGCTGTTCCCCTACAACCTCTCCGTCGCCCTCTGCTGGTATGGGATCTGCCGCCTGTTCAACGTCCGAGCAGCGCCACCGCCTCCCGAAGCATTTGAGGAGGCCCCAGCGCATTCAACCCAAAAAGGGAAGCGTACATGAGCGACACCTCCGTCAGCAGCGCTACCTCCAGGCCCTGTCTGCAGTTCACGCGTCCCCATCCTGACGGTGCACTACACCAACGTGCCATGCACCCGCGACTTCCCGGCCATGGCTGAGACCCTGTCAATTTTTCGTCTGGAACGCTGATCATGGCAACCATCTGGATATTCAACTCAATGTCAGACTCTGGACACAAGCCCTCTATCACAGGGCAACTATTAAGCTTATCCGACACCATTTTATGTTTAAGGAATCCATGGGTCACAGACTCTGTCTTCATGGGAAAGCTGTATTGCGCGATAACTGTTCTGTCAATTGCCGGCTTTTACCCATATTTACTATCCAGGGATATATGGCGCATGTACGAAACCGCTCCATTATTAGCGACTGGATTCTTGCTTATGCCTTTCACTTTCCTACCCTTCCTCATTTATCGAATATATTTCATAAAACGCTTATCAAGCTTCTTCTTCAATCGGGCGACCCAAAAAATCTACTATCAACGTTTAAGCAAGGTACTGGTCTTTGAGTGGAGCAATACCGGCGGTGGTATTTTTAAGCGTACGGAATACGGCGGCTCATCATTCAGCACCAGCTATGCCCTCGCCTTCGCCCCCCGCCGGGAAGACGGCAGCCTGCATCAAAAAGACTGCCTCTGGGTCGACAGTAACGAACCCACCGAACCCGGCGTCAAACATGTCGCCGAAGTGTGGGAATACCTGCGCCACTTCATGGACCACGGCCCGGACAAACTCCCCCCGCCCGGTGAACCCAACTGGTGGCACAAGCCACTGCACGCCATCTGCCTGACCCCGGCAGAAGCCTGGCGCCACTACGCCCCCTGGCGAACCGGCGAGCCCGGTGAAATGCAGGGTAAAAAGAACTGGCAATTGCCGTTCTGGGCCGTGCTTTTTCCCTACAACCTCTCCGTCGCACTCTGCTGGTATGGCATCTGCCGCCTGTTCAACGTCCGAGCAGCGCCACCGCCACCAGCAGCCTTCGAAGAAGCCCCCGTTCAACCCGGCAAAAAGAAGCGCAAATGAAACCCATCGTATTGGTAGGCCATCGTCATAGCTGCCCGCTCCATGGCGAAGGCACTGTGGAAACCGGCGCAAATGCAACATTTGTGGATGGCAAGGCCGTCGCTCGTGTCGGCGATCGCATCAGTTGTGGCGCCGTTATCGAAACCGGCGCTGCCTGCACAATCATCGAGGGCCACCCCGCAGCAAGGGAGGGTGACACTACCAGTCATGGAGGGACGTTGATCGAGGGGGACCAGGGTTGGCTCATTGATTGAAAGCCACTACCGGCCACCGAGCCGGATGCTGAAGCCTGCCAGTCAACAGGTTTGGGCCGTCCAGCGGCCCAAATGGCGAGCAAAGCCACCTTTCTGGGTGACCCGTTCTCACACGCATGGCGCCATGCCCGTAGACTGCGCCATGTCTGCGTCAATCCAGCACTGGCCGAAGCAACGCCTGTGCCTCATACAGGGTCGGCAAATACCGCAACCGTATCTCATCAATACTCAACCGCGAAGCATGAGTCGTGATGGTCAGCGTCGCTTTCAACTGGCCGGCCCGTCCCAGCAATGGCACCCCCAGCACCCGCATACCGATTTCATATTCCTGATCAACGATACAGAACCCCTGCCCCTTCACGCGCAACAGCTCAGCGTCCAGCTGCGCCCGGTCGGTCAGTGTGTAAGGCGTCAACGCCCGCAGCGGCTGACGGGCAAAGTATTCGTCCCGTTCCCCCTCATCCAGCCAGGCCAGCCAGACACGCCCGCCGGCCGTGCAATACATGGGTACCCGCGAGCCCGGCCTGATCGACAAAGACGCCACATGGCTATACCGGCTACGCACCAGATGAATGATCTCATCGCCATCGCGGGTACCCACCGATACGTGCTCCTGGGTCTGCCGCGCCACCTGTTCAACAATCGGCCGCAGCATGCGCGGCAGTTGCGCCGAGTCCACATAGGCCTGGCCGATGCGCAAGGCCTTGGGGGTCAGCCAGTACTCCCGGCTGTCAGTTTCGGCAAAGCCCTCGTGCACCAAGGTCAGCAGAAACCGCCGCACCGCGCTGGGCGTAAGGCCAGATAACCTGGCCGCCTGCGGCACACTCAGGCGCGGCTGCTCGGCGCTGAACAGTTGCATCAGCGCCAGGCCTTTCTGCAAGCCCGCGATCAAGTCACGGGGATGGATGGCGGGTGTGTTCATGCATTCGACTCGCTACCAGAGGAACAAAAACAGCCGATTACTGCGATAACCGGATCATGACTGCGATTATCGCATTAAGTGGCCGCTTGACGCATTGTTGCACGCGTCCCTCTGCCTCACCCTTGCCTCCATAACAACGCCAATAAGGAGGTCAGCATGATTCGAGGTTCCACTGAACTGGTCGCCATCGTCGGTTCGCCCATCGCCCAGGTGAAGTCTCCGGAAAACTTCAACACCTGGTTCAACCACAACAACTGCAACCTCGCCATGCTGCCCTTCGACCTGCACGAGGCGGCGCTGGACAGCTTTGCGGATACCCTGCGTGGCTGGCAGAACCTGCGCGGTTGCGTGGTCACCGTGCCTTACAAGCAGGCGCTGGCCAACCGCGTGGACGGCCTGAGCGAGCGCGCAGCTGCCCTGGGTTCGGTCAATGTGATACGTCGCGAGCGCGACGGACGCCTGCTGGGCGACAACGTGGACGGCGCCGGCTTCCTCGGCGCTGCGCACAAGCATGGCTTCGAGCCGGCGGGCAAACGGGCGCTGGTGATCGGTTGCGGCGGTGTTGGCAGTGCCATTGCCTATGCACTGGCTGAGGCAGGGATCGCCAGCATTACCCTCAGCGACCCCAGCACAGCACGCATGGGTGCTGTATGCGAACTGCTCGGCAACGGCTTCCCCGGGCTCACGGTCAGCACACAGTTCAATGGGCTGGAAGACTTCGACCTGGTGGCCAACGCGTCCCCAGTCGGCATGGGCACCCGCGCAGAGCTGCCGCTGTCCGCCGCCCTGCTGGCTACCCTGCAGCCAGACACCCTGGTCGCCGACGTGGTCACCTCACCCGAGATAACCCCGCTGCTGAACCGCGCGCGGCAAGTAGGTTGCAGGATCCAGACTGGCCCGGAAATGGCCTTCGCCCAACTGGGCCACCTTGGCGCCTTCATGGGCGTCACACCGTTGGAGATCTGAAGCCATGACGACTCTGGAGCACACACACAACAGCTTCGACCTGGTTGTGCTGGGCAGCGGTGCCGGTGGTTTTGCCGCTGCCGCCACCGCGGCCCGCCGCGGGCTGAAGGTGCTGGTGGTGGAAAAGGCCGAACGCTTTGGCGGCACCTCGGCGATTTCTGGCGGCGCGGTGTGGCTGTACGGCACCGACCAAGCCCGTGACGCCGGCGCCAAGGACTCCCCCGAGGCAATGCGCACCTACCTCAAGCAGGTCATCGGCGACGGCTACGATCCCGCCTTGGGCGATGCCTTCATCGAGCATGGCCACCAAGCGCTGCGCTGGCTGGAGCAGAACACCGAACTGCGTTATGCCCTGCGCCCACTCTCGCCCGACTATTACCCGGATGCACCCGGCGCCACTCAGTTCGGCCGGGCGCTGGAAATGGTCGAATACGACGGCAAGCACCTGGGCACACGCTTCAAGGACCTGCAGATGCCACCGCCCGGCATGCTGCTGTTCGGCGGCATGATGGTCAACCGGGTGGATATCCAGCATTTCCTCAGCATTCGCCGCTCACCCAGGTCGCTGTGGCATTGCCTGAAGCTGATGGCGCGTTACGCGCGCGACCGCCTGCAGCACCCACGCGGCACCCGGCTTACCACCGGCAACGCATTGATCGCCCGCCTGGCCACCAGCGCCTTCGCCCACGGCACGCAGTTGTGGTTGCGCAGCGAAGCCGTGGAGCTGATCGCCGAGCACGGCGTGATCACGGGCGTGGTCGTACAGCGCGAGGGCCGCCGTGAGCGGGTAATGGCCCGTGGTGGCGTGGTGTGTGCCATGGGCGGATTCGCAGCAGGCGCAATGGCCGCCGGCTACCGCCCTGCTCAAAAGGCGCCGCACCTGACCATGTCACCACCGGCCAACGATGGAGCCGCCCTGCGCCTTGCCCAGGCCGTGGCAGCAGCCGAGGGCGAGAGCCTGGCGGCCAACTTTTTCTGGGCACCGGTTTCCGAACTGCGTCATGCCGATGGTGAACGTGAGCGCTTCCCGCACCTGGTCACCGACCGCGCCAAGCCGGGCGTGATTGCGGTAGACCAAGCCGGGCGGCGCTTCGTCAACGAGTCCGACTCCTACCACCACTTCGTGCACACCATGTTCGCCAACGGCATTGCCAGCTGCTGGCTGGTCTGCGATGC
This sequence comes from Pseudomonas sp. CIP-10, assembly GCF_020911845.1. Classification (NCBI taxonomy): domain Bacteria; kingdom Pseudomonadati; phylum Pseudomonadota; class Gammaproteobacteria; order Pseudomonadales; family Pseudomonadaceae; genus Pseudomonas; species Pseudomonas sp. CIP-10. The sequence goes on from NZ_CP087160.1 coordinate 3,601,293, forward strand.
CGAAGCAATGAACCGGTACGGGCTTGGCCTGGCGCGGCCCAAGCCCGTCAACAACCAGGCGTTGATCGACGCAGGCTACCTGTATCGGGCCACCACATCGCAGGCACTGGCCCTGGCCATCGGCGTCGATCCACAGGTGTTTGCGCAAACACTTGCACAGTTCAACAGCGATGCCAGCAATGGCATCGACCGCGCATTTGGCAAAGGCGGCAACAGTTACAACCGCTACATGGGCGACCCGCAACATACGCCCAACCCATGCTTGGCACCCCTGACCAAGGGGCCGTTCTATGCCATCCGCATTCACACCGGCGACCTCGGTTCAGCCCGTGGCCTGGTGACCAACGCCGATGCCAACGTGCTGAACCGCAGCGGTTTGCCCATTCCCGGGCTGTATGCGGTCGGCAACGACATGAACTCACTGATGAAGGGCACCTACCCCGGCCCCGGCATCACCCTGGGCCCTGCCCTCACCTTCGGCTGGCTTGCTGCCAACCACATCACCGCGCGCCTGCAGGCGCCGGCTACCCCTACGGAGAAACCGGCATGTACTACGAACTCAGAACCTACACCCTCGACCCATTGAAAATGGCCGACTGGCTGGCCCTGTACCAAAGCCACGCACTCGAGGTGCAGAGCGAACACCTGGGCAACCTGGTGGGCTTTTTCACCAGCGAGTTCGGCGACGTCAACCAAGTGGTACACATCTGGGGCTATGCCAGCCTCGACGACCGCATGGCGCGCCGCGCAGCCATGGCGGCAGACTCACGCTGGGCGGAATTCTCGCGACGCAACCGCGAGCTGGGCGCGGTACTGCGCCTGCAATCGCGGCTGCTGCGCCCGACCGGTTTCTCACCGCTGCAGTAAGCCACACGCCACCTCTTCCAACAGCCGAGCGGACCCCTTCCATGCCCCCCCTTGAATGTGACGTACTCATCATCGGCTCCGGCGCCTCTGGCCTGGCTGCCGCCGTAACCGCCGCGCATCACGGCCTGACAGTGGTCGTCGCGGAAAAAGCCAGCCAGCTGGGCGGCACCAGTGCCTGGTCGGGGGGCTGGTTGTGGATACCGCGCAACCCTCTGGCCATCGCCGAAGGCATCGTCGAAGCCGACGATGCCCCGGAGCGCTATCTGCGTGCGCAAACCCACACCCGCGAGCTGGACCCGCGTCAACGCGCCTTCCTGCGCCATGGTCCGGAAATGGTGGCGTTCTTCCAGCAACACACTGCCGTGCAGTTCCAGTGCGGCAGCCGTATGCCCGACATGCGTGAAGGCGATGGCAGTGCACGCGGTGGTCGCTCGCTGTGTGCATTACCTTACGACGGGCGACGGCTAGGGCCTTGGCTGCACACGTTACGCCCACCGCTGGACATCGTCAGCCTGGCCGGCATGGGCATTGCCGGAGGTGCCGACATGGCTGCCTTCTTCAACGCCACACGCTCGCCGAAGGCAGCGCTGCATGTTGGCAAGCGCCTGTTGCGCCATGGCCGAGACCTGCTGCTGCACCGTCGCGGCCTGCATCTGGTCAATGGCAACGCGCTGGTGGCGCGCCTGCTGCGCAGCGCCCTTGATCGTGGCGTGACATTGCTGACCGAGAAAGCGGCCAGCCGTCTGTTGTTGTGCGAGGAACGGGCCAACGGCGCGCTGTTTGCCGATGGCCAAACGATCTACGCACGGCGTGGTGTGGTGCTGGCCTGCGGTGGCTTCCCGCATGATCGCCAGCGTATCTCGCAACTGATACCGCACGCGCCGGACGGTGACCAGCATTACTCCGCTGCGCCCAGGGAGAATAGCGGTGATGGTTTGCGCCTGGGCGAACAGGCGGGTGGGCGGGTGTCTGCGGCAGGCGCCCACGGGGGCGCCTGGGCGCCGGTATCGCAGGTACCGCGCCGCAATGGCCATTTCGGCCATTTCCCACACCTGATCGACCGTGCCAAGCCCGGTTTCATCGCCGTGCGCCGCGATGGTCGGCGCTTCGTCAACGAAGCCGATTGCTACCACGACTTCATGAACGCGCTGTTCGCCGCCACGCCGCAGGCTGAGCAGCCGGAGGCCTGGCTGATCTGCGACCATGCTGCGCAACGACGCTATGGCATCGGTTGGGCCAAGCCCTTTCCCTTCCCTACCCGCTTCTATCAGCGCAGTGGCTATTTGCACAGCGGCGCTACCCTGGCGCAACTGGCGCAGCGCTGCGGGATCGACGCCGAGCAGTTGCAGCGCACGGTGGCGGACTTCAACCATCATGCGGCACAAGGTGAAGACCCTACCTTTCTACGTGGCGCGTCGGCCTACAACCGGGCCCAAGGCGACCCGCAGCAGGCACCCAACCCGTCGCTTCGGCCGTTGCTGAAGGGGCCGTTCCATGCGGTGAAACTGCTGCCAGGCAGCCTTGGCACCTTCGCCGGCCTGGACACAGACGCCTCAGCCCGCGTACTGGACCACGCAGGGCAGCCGATACCCGGGTTGTTTGCAGTGGGTAACGACATGCACAGCGTGATGGGTGGGTACTACCCGAGCGGCGGCATTACCCTTGGCCCTGGGATGACCTTCGGGTATCTGGCCGGTAGAGCGTTGAGCGGGGGCCGTGCACATCATTGATGTCGGTGTTGCGCCCATCAGGCAACCAGGGCCAAAGCCTTCTACCCTTCAGTGACGTGAATACCTGCCGCGCCCGCAGGCCAACGCAACCGTTCGATAACCGAACAGTAGCCCGTCTCTTGAATTGACGCTGCCGTCTTCACTGCTCACCATGCACCGGCCTTGCGTGCCCCCCTGCCTGGGAAACGGTCACGTACCCGTAGCACCGCAGCTGAATACAATTTCAAGAAACGAGCAGTCTATGAACCACTCCAAGATCCCCCCCGCCGCGCCCCGGATGTCCCAGGGCTCGATCGGCGACAAGCTCCGCGGCGCCTTCGGCGTCGGCAAGACCCGTTGGGGCATGCTCGCCCTGGTGTTCTTCGCCACCACCCTGAACTACATCGACCGCGCCGCCCTCGGCATCATGCAGCCCGTGCTGGCCAAGGAAATGAGCTGGACGGCGATGGACTACGCCAACATCAATTTCTGGTTCCAGGTCGGCTATGCCATCGGCTTTCTGCTGCAAGGCCGACTGATCGACAAGGTCGGGGTCAAACGGGCCTTCTTCTTCGCTGTACTGCTGTGGAGCCTGGCCACGGGGGCCCACGGCCTGGCCACCTCGGCGGCAGGTTTCATGGTTTGCCGCTTCATCCTCGGCCTGACCGAGGCCGCCAACTACCCGGCCTGCGTCAAGACCGTGCGCCTGTGGTTCCCGGCGGGTGAGCGGGCCATTGCAACGGGGCTGTTCAACGCCGGTACCAATGTTGGCGCCATGGTCACCCCCGCGCTGTTGCCGCTGATCCTGGCTGTGTGGGGCTGGCAGGCTGCGTTCATCGCCATGGGCAGCCTGGGCCTGGTGTGGGTCGTGCTGTGGGTATTGAAGTACTACAACCCTGAAGACCACCCCCGCGTACGCCAGAGCGAGGTGCAGTACATCCAGCAGGATGACGAGCCCGAGCCAACCCGCGTGCCATTCAGCCGGATCCTGCGCCTGCGTGGCACCTGGGCTTTTGCAGTGGCCTATGCGATTACCGCACCGGTGTTCTGGTTCTACCTGTACTGGCTGCCGCCGTTCCTGAACCAGCAATACAGCCTGGGCATCAACGTGACCCAGATGGGGATCCCGTTGATCATCATCTGGCTGACGGCAGACTTCGGTAGCATCGGGGGTGGCATTCTGTCGTCGTGGCTGATCGGCCGTGGCGTGCGTGCCACGACAGCGCGGCTGGTGTCCATGCTGATCTTTGCCTGCACCATGCTCAGCGTCATCTTTGCCGCCAACGCCAGTGGATTGTGGGTCGCGGTGGCGGCCATCTCGATCGCGGTGGGCGCGCACCAGGCGTGGACGGCGAATATCTGGAGCCTGGTGATGGACTACACACCCAAGCATCTGGTGAGCACCGTATTCGGCTTCGGCAGCATGTGTGCGGCAATTGGCGGGATGTTCATGACGCAGATTGTCGGCAGCGTGCTGACCGCTACCAACAACAACTATGCCGTGCTGTTTACCATGATCCCCGCCATGTACTTCCTGGCGCTGGTGTGGATGTATTTCATGGCACCGCGCAAGGTCGAGAGCGCCTGAGAGCGCTAGCTACTTACCTCTACGGGGCCCTTGCGGGCCCTTTTTTTGGCCTGGTGTTTCTTGAGAAGCAAACAACGACAAGGCAATGTTCGGCGTGGGAGCGGGTTCACTCACGAACGTGACGCAGCCGGTGACAGGCGCCACGTTCGCTCGATCAGACGGTGGCCAACACCGCCTTGGCTTTCTCCAGCGCCATGCGCGCGCGCTGTTCGCCGCTGATGCCCTGCTCCAGCAATTGCCGCGTGGGGATTTCCAGGCTCAGCGGCACGCTCGGCGGCAAGGCGCGCAACAGGCCAACCAGGTCGGCGTCGCCATCACCCGGGAAGCGTCGCTCCTTACGCGCCTGGCGCAGGATCTCGTCCATGTCAGCCGGTACCGGGCCAGCAACGTCACACAGTTGGGCATAGCGCATGCGCTGCGGCTTCAGCTGCGCCAGGTCGTCCAGCGAAGAGCCGGAGCGGTTGAAGTGGAAGGCATCCACCAGTACGCAGCCATTGACGCGGTCGGCGTTGGCCACCACCCGCATGGCCTGGCGCAGGTCACGTACGTCGGTCCAGGGCATGAACTCCAGGTGAGGGTGAATGCCGTATTGCGCCGCCAGCTCGCACAATGCGGCAAAGCGTTCGGTCAGGCGCGCTTCGTCAGGGTCGTTGCCCGCTACCAGCAATTCAGTGCCACCCAACCCGGCGCCCACCGCCAGGATCGCTTCGAAATCGGCCACACAGGTGGCCGGTTCAAGACGCAGGATCTCCAGGTCAAGCACCTTGATACCCGTGTCGCGCAAGCGCGCCTGGGTTTGCCGGCGCAGTTCGGCATCGGCGACCAACGGGAAATGCCGCTCCTGTTCGGTGGCTGGCACCAGCCGTAGACCGACATGGCTGTAACCCGCTCGGGCGGCGGCCTCGACCATGTCCGGTGGAGACAGCTCGAGCACCGTCAGGGCCGCGAGGGAAAAAATTCGATCAGTCATTTATCATCACCCGCCATAGTAAGGTTGTATCAGCCAATGTGCTCGGGCGCGCAAGCCCGACCGCTTTGGGCTGCCTGCCTTATCGCTTCGATCAGCGCCAGTGTGCGCCCCCCGTCGGCAGCGTCGATCAGCGGCGCCTGTTCACCCCGGGCAACCCGCACAAAATGCTGCAATTGCAGGGTCAATGCCTCGCCGGCGGGGATGCTCTCCGAGCTTTGCAACAGGGGCGTATGCCAGCCCGAGCCTGCCTCGGCGTAATGCCAGCGCTTGAGCTGGGGAATGCTCAGTGCTCCTTGGGTACCGGCCAGCAGATAGCACGGCTGGCCATCCTGGCGCGGGTACACAGGGCTTTCGCCAGCATCCAGCTCCCAGCTCCACGGTGCAGCCACCGCGTCGGACCCGGTCAGGCTGCCCAAGGCACCGTTGGCAAACTGCAGCAGCACCGCGGCGCTGTCTTCGTTGGCAAAACCGCGGACATCGTTGCGGGTGAAGGCCTGCACCTGCACCACCTCGCCGCACAGGTAACGCAACAGGTCAAGGTCGTGGATCAGGTTGGTCAGCAAGAAACCGGCCCCTGGCTCGCGACGCCAGGGCGTTTCGAAATAGCTGTCGGGCTTTTGCAGTTGCCACAGCGCGGTGACGTTGATCAAACGGCCCAGCTTGCCTTCGTTGATCACCTGGTGCGCCTTGGCGATCAGCGGATTGTGTCGGCGATGGTGCCCTACAAGCACCGGCACACCTCGGCGGCGTGAGGCTTCCACCAGTGCACGCACTTCATCCAGGTTCACGCCCACCGGTTTCTCCACCAGCACAGGCACTCCGGCCTCGACACAATCCAGGGCGGTGGCGACATGCAGGTTGTTGGGGTTAGCGACGATCACTGCCTCGGGGCGCGCATGCGCCAACATGTGCCGGTGGTCGGCAAAGCAGGGCACACCACACTCGGCAGCGAAGGCCTCGGCCTGCGGGCCGGGGTCGGCTACCGCACACAGTTGGGCTTGCGGCACATTGCGCAAGTGCTGGTAATGCTGCCGGCCCATAATGCCGGCGCCAATCAAGGCAATACGAAGGGGTGCGTTCAACAGCCTGTCCTCTTGTCATTGTTGTTATGAAATTTTGAAACCGGGTTCCAAAATTCATACTCGACAATTTAGAACCAAGTTCAGCTTTTCAGAAGAACGGGCGCAACAGACTGTGCGGTAATCGACCGGAATATCCTCTCAGGCAAACAGCTCGCTGGCGGGACTGGCCGCCGACAGCTCTTCTGCCGCCGACAGCAATAGCGGTGCCAGCGCGGTAAGGCGGCTTTGTGCCAGCCGCGCGCTGGGCCCCGCGATGCTCAGCACGCCGATCACCTCGTCACTTTGCGGGCGGCGTACCACTGCGGCCAGGGCTGAGGTGCCGATGGCGGAGGTCTCCTCGACCCAGGCATACCCACGCTCGCGGGCGCGGTGCAGGTAGGCGAGCAGCTCGTCGGTGGAGCGTGGCGCGTTCGGGCCGAACTGGTCGGGGTCGGCAATACCTTGGCGCAACACCATCTGCAGCGCCTGCTCATCGTCCAGGCTGGCCAGCCAGGCATGCCCGGAGGCGGTATAGAACAGCGGCGCGTCGCGCCCCATATCCGGGTCGTAGCGCAGCCCGGAGCGGGCCCCCTGAGACTTGGCGATCCAGGTTTGCCGGGCACCGTCGATCACCCCAAGGCGCACCAGCTCACCGCTGTCCTGGGCCAGGCGGTCAAGAATCGGCTGGATGATGTCGGCACCGTTGCTGGCGAGGTAACGAAAGCCCAGCGCTACCAGCTTGGCCGACAGCTGATAGCGGCTGTTTTCCCGGTTCTGGCGCACGTAGCCCAGCCGCACCAGCTCCGTGAGCATGCGGTGGGCAGCGCTTTTGGGAATGTCCAGGCGCTCGGCCAGGGTTTGTAACGGCAGCCCTTGGGGTTCACCGGTAAGGCTTTCTACAAGACTGAAGGCGCGTTCGATCTGACTACCAGCCATGTCACAGGTCCCTGATTTTTTTGCGGATTCTAGAAGATGATTCCACATCGTCGCTAGCCAGCGCAGCTCGGGCCACCTCGAATGTCCGATGATCGCCCAGTTCTTGCCTGACATGACCAACCTGACCTTGCAGGACCACCCGCTGCCGATAAGAATGTGGAACATTGTTCTAATAAAAGCACAGGAAACCCGCAATGCCTTCCGCTCCTCTCGAAACCGAATGCGATGTACTGGTCATAGGTTCTGGCGCCGCCGGGCTGGCGGCGGCCGTCACGGCTGCCTGGCATGGGCAGAAGGTGATCGTGGCGGAGAAAGAACCGGTGTTTGGCGGTGCCACCGCCTGGTCCGGCGGCTGGGCCTGGGTGCCACGCAACCCGCTGGCGCGCAGGGCCGGCATCGAGGAAGACATCGAGCAGCCGCGGACTTATCTGCGCCATGAGCTGGGGGCAAACTACAATGCCGAGCGCGTCGATGCCTTCCTTGAGGCGTGCCCGCACATGGTGGCGTTTTTCGAGAAGTACACGGCGTTGCAGTTTGCCGACGGCAACGGCATCCCGGACATGCATGGCGATACGCCGGGGGCAGCCATTGGCGGCCACCAGGTGATCGCCGCGCCCTACGATGCCCGCGAGGTTGGCGCCCTGCTGCCACGCTTGCGCAAGACCATGCGCGAAACCTCGTTCATGGGCATGCCGATCATGGCCGGTGCCGACCTTGCCGCCTTCCTCAACATGACCCGCTCACCCAAAGCCCTGCTGCACGTGTGCAAGCGCTTTGGCCGCCACCTGTACCACCTGGCCCGCCATGGTCGGGCCATGCACCTGGTCAACGGTGTGGCACTGGTGGCGCGCCTGGCTAAATCGGCACAGGACCTGGGTGTGCGCCTGCAAGCGTCGGCGCCGGCCAAACGCCTGCTGATCGAGAATGGCCAGGTACGCGGGGCGTGGGTCGCGACGCCACAGGGCGAGCAGCTGATCCGCGCCAAGGCCGTGGTGCTGGCGGCAGGTGGTTTCCCCAATGACAACGCCCGGCGCCAGCAACTGTTCCCGCGCGATGCCAGCGGCCACGACAACCTGGCGCTGCCGCCCAAGGGGTGTTCTGGCGATGGCCTGTGCCTGGGCGAATCCGCCGGCGGTGTGGTTGCCACCGACCTGAAGTCGCCGGTGGCCTGGGCACCGGTTTCACAGGTGCCGTATCGCGACGGCAGCGTCGGCCACTTCCCGCACATTATCGAGCGCGGCAAACCGGGCGTTATCGGTGTGCTGGCCAACGGCAAGCGTTTCGTCAACGAAGCGCATGGCTATTACGACTATGTGTCGGCCATGGTCGCTGCAGTGCCGCAGGGCCAGGAGGTGTGCTCGTGGCTGGTTTGCGATCATCGCTTCTTGCGCCGCTATGGCCTGGGGCATGCCCGCCCGGCACCGCTGCCGGTAGGGCCGCATGTGCGCAACGGCTACCTGAAACGCGGCGCCACGCTCGAGCAGCTCGCCCAGGCCTGCGGCATTGACCCGTCTGGGCTGCGCGCCACGGTCACTGACTTCAATAACCATGCCCGTAACGGCCAGGACCCGGCGTTTGGCCGCGGTTCCACGCCGTTCAACCGCAAGCAGGGTGACCCACAGCACAAGGGCCCTAACCCGTGCGTGGCGCCCATCGAGCACGGGCCGTTCTATGCGGTGAAAGTAAAGCCCGGCTGTTTTGGCACCTTCGCCGGGTTGCGCACCGACGGCAATGCCCGTGTACTGGATGAGGCCGGGCAACCGATTGCAGGCCTGTACGCAGCAGGTACCGACATGGCCAGCGTGTTTGGTGGCTGGTACCCGTCGGGTGGCATCAACCTGGGGCCGGCGCTGACCTTTGGCTATGTCGCCGGGCGGCACATTGCCGGGGTGCAGGGGTATGAGTGAGCTGACCCACAATACCCGGGTGGTCGGCGCTCTGCAGGAGGACGCAGGGAAAGGCCGTGGCGCTTGAATCGAGCGCCACGCGGTCTGATTTTTCAGCGCTGTCGTCCCTCAGCTCACAGGTCTCGCTGCGCTGCGCTCCTGAATCTGCGCCAGCCAGTAGACCACATCCACCTCGTCAATCTGCTCGGTGCGCAGGAAGCGCTCGGCATATTGGCGGTATACCCCGCTGCTGAGGAACAGTTGTAGCAGTTGCCCGTCGACGTGCCCCTCGCGGGCCATGGCCACCAGGATCTTCACCGATTCGGACAGCGTCTTCGGGGGTTTGTAAGGCCGGTCTGCTGCCGTCAGTGCTTCGAAGATGTCGGCAATCGCCATCACCCGCTCGGCGATGCCCAGGTCCTGCCCGCCCAGGCGGCGCGGATAGCCGCTGCCGTTCATCTTTTCGTGGTGGTTGCCGGCGATGTCGGGTACCCGCTTGAGCTGGCGCGGGAGCGGCAGTGCGCTGAGCATGATGATGGTCTGCACGATGTGTTCGTTGATCTTGAAGCGTTCTTCGTCAGTCAGCGTGCCACGGCGGATCGACAGGTTGTACAACTCGCCGTAGTTGCTGGCGTGGCCTGGCAGGTGCATGTCGAACCCCCAGATATTACGCGGGTCGTCCTTGACCACCGGCGGCGTGCGGGTGCCCCAGTGCACGCAGTGCTCGGGGCGATCAGCCAGCAATGGCTCCTCTGTCGGCAGTGCAGGCTGCGGCACGCCGACAAGGCGTTCCGCCTCGTCACGGGAGATGCCCAGGCGGTTATCGAAATGGCGCAGCCAGCGGCGCTTGCCGATCACCTGCAAACGCTGGATATCGGTGTCCTGCATGAACTCGCCGCCGATGTTGGCCTGGGCGACGAAAGCGAAGTCGTCCTGCAGCTCGGCCTGGCTTCGCTGCAGTGCGGCTTTCAGCACCTGCTGGTCGGCGCCACTGGCCAGGCCTTGCCAGTAGGCCAGCTCCGCATCGCGCCACAGCACTTCGAAACGCATGCGGACTTCGTGGATGCGGTTGTACAGGGTCTCCAGCTTGGTCGCCTTGTCCACCACGTACTCGGGGCTGGTGACCTTGCCACAATCGTGCAGCCACGCTGCCACACGGAACTCGTACCGTTCTGCCTCGGTCATGCTGAAGCTGGCGAACGGGCCGCTGTCGGCTGCCACTGCCTGATCCAGCAGCATCTGCGCCAGCTGAGGCACCCGCTCGCAGTGGCCACCGGTATAGGGGCTCTTGGCATCGATGGCGTCTGCCAGCAGCTTGATCATGGCGTCCAGCAGGCGTTGCTGGGCTTCGACCAACTGGCGGGTTTCGATAGCCACCGCAGCCACTCCGGACAATTCCTCGACAAAGCGCCGGAATGCCTCGCCCACCCGCTCCTGCGCCTGCTCTTCGTCCATTTGCAGGACCAGGATACCCAACAGTGCCTGGCTACGGTCATTCAGCACCACGGCCAGACTGCGCTCATGCAGGCCGAGGGCCTGGGTCACTGTTACAGCCAAGTGCTGCCGGGCGCCCTCATCCACTGCCAGCTCGCTTGGGTAGTGTTCACCGCGGCACGAGGCGGCCAGGCGCAGCAAAGCCTGTTCAGCGTCATACAGGTAAACCCCGCCGGCGTCGCCCCCGGCAGCTTCTACCAGATGGTTCAGCACGCCGTCGAGCATGCGCTCCAGGTTTCGCTCACGGCTGAGCGTAAGGGTAATCGCCTGAAAGTGGCGAATGGTACCGGACATGCGGCTCAGCACGCGGCTCAGTTCACGCACCTCGGAAACCCGCGAGTGCACGCCCACCTCACGGCTGAAATCAAAACTGGCCAAGCCTTGAACCTGCTCGCGCAACAGCCGCAGCGGGCGGCCAATGCGCTGGCCAAGCACACCGCCGAGCACCAGCAGCACGGCCATCAGCGCCACGGTCCAGAGCAACTGCTCGTACAAGACTTTGCGCGCCCCCACCAGTAACTCGTGGCCGGGTACGGCAATCAGCACGTACAAGTCGTGCCCGGCCAGGGTGGTCAGATGCACACGAATGCCATACCAGGTCTGGCCATCCACCTGATAAGGCTGAGGCTGGTTGCCCTTGGGCAGGTCAGCGTATAGCCGCGCCAGGCTGGGAGCGCCCAGCTCGGCGACACGCGACAGGCGCACGCCTTGCCCTTCGTGCACGATTGCCCGCTGCGGGTCCGGATAGGCCACAACGTTGCCCTGGTCATCGACCACCACGATCTCGGTACCCGGGGTCATGCGCAGGTCCTGAGCCTCGCTGGCCAAGTCGTTGACCGAGACATCCAGGCCGATCACGGCGCCACCGTCGACGCTACGTTGGGCCATGGTCAAGCCGACCTCGCGGGTGGTGAAGAACACATAAGGGCGGGTCAGTACAGTAGCGGGTTGTACCGTGGCGTCAGCGAACCAGGGGCGCAGGCGTGGATCGTAGCGATAGTCAGGTTTGGCCTGGGCCTGCAACAGGTTCAGCGCCCGATCATAAAAACGCCACTCGCCCTGCACCTTGGCGCCCTCGCCATGGCTGACGCTCTGCACCAGAAATGCCGTGCCCGGTGGAGCGGCGAAACGCTGCATCAGCTGCGGGTCATGCAGGCGACGCACCAGCAGGAACTCGCCGCTGGGGTAACCCAGATAGGCGGCGCTGAGCATGCGGTTGGCGTCCAGCATTTCCACCAGTTGTGGCAGCCGATCCAGGCGCTGTGCCTGGGTGTGCACAGTCGGGTTGTGGGCAAGCAGGCGAATGCTGCTTTGCGCAGGCTCGATCAGGCGCCTGGCGCGCTCGTCGATCGTCTTGGCAACCTGCTGGGCGGCATCGCCAGCAGCAGCCACAAGGGTTTGGCGAATACCGCGGTACCCCTGCCAGGCCAGGGCAGCGCCGAGCAGCAGCATGCCCAGCACGATGGCCAGCGCCACCAGCCACTGCAGTGAAATACCACGTCCTCTATTGCCAACGACACGCCCCGTCGACACGCAGCCCATCCCAGGTACTCCATGTGCGGCACATTGCCTTGGCTGATGTCTGCAGCAGTGTAGAGTGCATGTGAGCGTTCTGCCGGGTCGGCAACACGTTTACAGACGATCGTGCAAGGCTTTGTACCGCGACGCAGGCGACGTGGGCCATGATCAGGAAATCAGTCGCGCAACTGGTACCAGGTGGTCTTGAGCTGCGAATACTTGTCGAACGAATGCAGTGACAGATCACGGCCAAACCCCGACTGCTTGCCCCCACCGAACGGCACCGTCACATCCAGCGCATCGACCGTGTTCACCGATACGGTACCGGCTTTCAACGCCCGCGCTACCCGGTGCACCTGGTTGAAGTCGTCGCTCCACACCGAGGCTGCCAGGCCATAGATGCTGTCGTTGGCCAGGCGCACCGCTTCTTCTTCGGTGTCGAAGGCGCTGACCGCCAGCACCGGGCCGAACACCTCCTCCCGCGCCAGGCTCATGCGGCCGTCGACACCGGCAAAAATGGTCGGCTCGATGTAGTTGTCCGAACCTTCGACGGTCAGGCGTCGGCCGCCACACACCAATCGCGCGCCCTCTTGCCCGGCACGCACGATGGCGGCCTCGATGCGGCCGGTCTGCTCGGCATCGACAATGGCCCCGGCGCGGCTCGCCGGATCCAGCGGGTTACCGGGCAGCCACTGGCGAGCCTTGGCCTGCAGGCGCTCGATGAACTCATCGTGGATGGCACGCTGCACGTACAGCCGCGAGTTGGCCGAACACACCTCCCCCTGGTTGAAGAAAATGCCGAAGGCGGCCTTTTCCGCCGCCAGGTCCAGGTCCTGGCAGTTGTCGAACACCAGGTTTGGGCTCTTGCCGCCGCACTCCAGCCACACCTGCTTGAGGTTGGACTGCGCCGAGTACTGCATGAAGTACTTGCCCACCTGGGTGGAGCCGGTGAATACCAGGCAGTCCACATCCGGGTGCAGGCCCAGCGCCTGCCCGGCCTGCTCGCCCAGGCCCGGCACTACGTTCAGTACACCTTCCGGCAACCCCGCTTCCAGCGCCAGTTGGGCCAGGCGCAGGGCCGAAAACGGTGATTGCTCGGCGGGCTTGAGTACCACGCTGTTACCGGCAGCCAGCGCCGGGGCCAGCTTCCAGGCGGCCATGTCGAGGGGGAAGTTCCACGGCACCACGGCCGCGACCACGCCGAGGGCTTCGCGGGTGATGGTGGCCAGCGCCGTGGGCGCCGTGGGCGCCACCTGGTCGTACAGCTTGTCCAGCGCTTCGCCGTACCAGCCGAACACATGTGCCGAGCCCGGCACGTCGATGGTGTAGGCGTCCATCACCGGCTTGCCCATGTTCAGCGAGTCCAGCAAGGCCAGTTCTTCACGATGGGCCATGATCAGCTCGGCCAGGCGCAACAGCACCTTCTTGCGCTCGCCCGGCGCCATGCGCGGCCAGGGGCCGTGCTCAAAGGCTCGACGGGCGCTGGCGACGGCCAGGTCGACCTCGGCCTGGCCGCAGGCGGTAACCTGTGCCATTACGTTGTGGGTGGCGGGGTTGATGGCTGCGAAGGTGGCGCCATCCTGTGCGTTGACGGGTTTGCCGCTGATAAGCGCCTGGGATGGCAGGTACAGATCCGAAGCGCGCTGTTGCCAGAATTCGAGGGTATACATGTGTACTCCTGGTAAGCATTGGAGCAATCTTTTGGATGGGGGCGTCGTCCCACGGATGAATCGCCGGGGCTGCTTTGCAGCCCAATCGCGACACAAGGCCGCTCCCACAAGAACAGCGTTGCCCCTGCAAGCGACGCGATTGCTGTGGGAGCGGCCTTGCGTCGCGATCGGGGCGCGAAGCGCCCCCAGAAGGCTTAGAGCTTGCCGACCAGCCGCGCCGTGCGGTCTACGGCTATCCGGGTCTTCTCCACCAGCTCATCCAGCTCGCTGTGGTTGGCGATCAAGGCCGGGGCCATGATCATCCGGCCCAGGGTCGAGCGAATGATCACCCCTTCCTCGAAACCAAAGGTGCGGCACTGCCAGGCCAGGTCGTTCTCGTTGGCAAAGCGCTTGCGCGTCGGCTTGTGCTCGGCAAACTGCAGCGCCGCCACCAGCCCGGCCCCTTGCACCTGGCCGATCAATGGGTGATCGGCAAACACTTCGCGCAGAATGCGCTGCAGGTACGGCCCCGTGTCGTCCTTCACCTGGCGCACGATGCCTTCGTCACGCAGCGCCTTCAGGTTGGCGATGGCCACTGCCGCCGCCACCGGGTGGCCGGAATAGGTCAGGCCGTGGGCAAATACCCCGCCGCGCTCCACCAACGCCTCGGCAATGCGCTTGCTCAGCACCAGGCCGCCCATGGGCACATAGCCGCTGGTCAGGCCCTTGGCAATCGACAGGGTGTCGGGCTCGAAGCCGAAGTATTCATGGGCGAACCATTCGCCGGTGCGGCCAAAGCCACCGATCACCTCATCGGCGCACAGCAGCACGTCGTACTGGCGGCAGATACGCTGGATTTCCGGCCAGTAGCTTTCCGGCGGGAAGATCATGCCGCCGGCCCCCTGGAAGGGTTCGGCAATGAAGCCGGCAACGTTCTCGGCACCCAGTTCGAGGATCTTTTCCTCCAGCTGCAGGGCGCAGCGGCGGCCGAACTCGGCCGGGGTCAGTTCACCGCCCTCGGCGTACCAGTAAGGTTCGTCGATGTGTGCCACATCCGGAATCAGCCCGCCCATGTCGTGCATGAACTTCATCCCGCCCAGCGCCGTGGCCGCCAGGGTCGAGCCGTGGTAGCCGTTCCAGCGGCCGATCATGATTTTCTTGCCTGGCTGGCCAACCACCTGCCAGTAGCGACGCACGGTGCGGATCAGTACCTCGTTGGCCTCGGAGCCGGAGTTGGTGTAGATCGCGTGGCTGTAGTGCCCCGGCAGCAGGCTGAACAGCAACTCGGACAGTTCGATCACCGCCGGGTGGGTGGTGTGGAAAAACATGTTGTAGTAGGCCAGCTGATCCATCTGCGTGGCTGCGGCGGCCGTCAGGTCACGACGGCCATAACCGAGCTGGGTGCACCACAGGCCGGACATGCCATCCAAGTAACGCTTGCCCTCGCTGTCCCACAGGTGCAGGCGTTCGCCACCGACGATCACCCGCGGCCCTTCGGCGTTCAGCGCCTTCTGGTCGAGGAAGGCATGAATGTGGTGGGCGGCATCGGCTGCCTGATAGTCACGGGTCTGGCGTTGCGGGGCGAAAGGCGCGTTCATTGTTGGTTTTCCTTTGCGGTGGGGTTGCAGGGCAGCTGGCGCTCAGCGCAGCTTGCCCATGTAGCTTTCCAGCGGGTCCTTGCCCAGCACGCCCTGGGCATTGGCCAGTGCGTCGATGAACAGGGAGAACAGTTCGGACTGGGTGCCGATGTCGAGCTTGACGTAGACGTTCTTGCGGTGCGACTTGATGGTGTCTTCCGACACCCCCAGCCGCTCGGCCAGCGACCTGGTCGAGTGACCACGCAGGATCAGCTGGGCGATACGGCATTCACGCTCGGTCAGCAGCGAGCTGCCGAAATTGTTCAGCGCGGCATGAATACGTTGCTCGAGGATGTTCTCGAAGCGCCCTGCGCGGCTGTCCAGCCCGGCAAAATGCTTGCCGAGTACCGCCAGTACCCAAGGCGTGATGAGCCCGAACCGCGTGCGGCTTTGCCCATCCAGCTTGTCGGTGAAGGCCAGCGACACCGCCAGGCTTTGCCCGGGCGCCACCTGCAGGATGTAGTTGAGTTCGTCCTCCAGGTGCGAGTGGCGGTAGAACGATTGGTAGTATTCGCTGACCTCGAAGTGATCGGGCGCCACTTCGAACAGGCCGTAGCAGCCGGATTCGACCTGTTCCACACAAGCACCGTAGAACGGGTCAAGCAGGTAGAAGCCCGACAGGTAGCGGCTGACATTGCCCTCGGGCTGCCAAGGTGCCTTGTCATCCTGCTCGAACAGCGCACAGGGCATGCCGTCGTGCGGGTACAGGTACACCGTGGTCGCCTGGATCGGCCGTATCACACTCAATGCAGCAAACAGGCTGGCGGCAAAGCCCGGCCGGCCGATCGCCTCGGTGACCTTGGCCTGGTGCTCGAACCATTGTGCTGAAAGCAATTGATTAGTCACTGTAAGCCTGCCGTTTCTTCTCAGTGGCACCGCCGCCGGTGCGGTGCGTCGTTGAGCAGATACTCCCACGGGGCTGCAGGCACCGGAATCACCCTTTGGGGTGAGCCGGGCAAGGGCAGTGGCCGCTCACCCCAAAGGGTGATTCCGGGTGCCTGCAGGGTGTGGGAGCATCAACCCGCCCCAGCGCTGCGAGCTTTCCGCTCGACCTCCTTGCACAGCACCTAACGGTTGCGAGCCTGCTCGCCTGCCGCGGTGTCCTGCATCCCTTTTCAGGAGTTAGCAATGCATACAACAACAAGTACAGCCCATAGCCCCGCCCCGCATGCACCCTCGCAACCCGGCACCAGCACCGGCCGCTTCCGCAAGTCCATGAGCATGACCGCCCTGGTGCTGTTTGGCCTGGCCTACATGGTGCCCCTGGCCGTATTCACCACCTACGGGCTGGTCACCCAGATGACCAAAGGGCACCTGCCCACCGCCTACCTGCTCACGCTCGCCGCCATGCTGCTGACCGCCTACAGTTACGGCCGCATGGTCCAGGCCCACCCCTACTCCGGCTCGGTCTACACCTACACGCGCAAGGCCTTCGGCAGCCATATCGGCTTCATCACCGGTTGGACACTGCTGCTCGATTACATCTTTCTGCCGCTGCTCAGCTACCTGCTGATTGGCATCTACATGTCGGAATACTTCCCGACCATCCATGCCTGGGTGTGGGTGGCGGGCTCCATTGCCCTGGTCACCTTCCTCAACCTGATCGGCATCGAGTCGATCACCCGAGTCAACTGGATCCTGGTGGTGGTGCAATTGGTGTTCATCATCGTCTTCGTCGCCCTGTCCATTCTCAAGCTCAGCGGACAGGCGGAGCCGGTGTCGCTGCTGGCCCCCTTGCACCACGAAGGCTTCAGCGTGCCGTTGATCATGACCGGCGCCGCCGTGCTGTGCCTGTCGTTCCTCGGCTTCGATGCGGTATCGACCATGGCTGAGGAAACCAGTAACCCGACCTACCGCATTCCCGTGGCGATTCTGGCGGTGTCGTTGATCGGCGGCCTGCTGTTTCTGGTGGTGTCTTATTGCGCACAGATGGTGTTCCCCGATTGGGGCAGCTTCGCCGATCCGGATTCGGCGTCGGTCGACGTGATGCGCCGGGTGGGCGGCGAGCTGCTGGTAACCGCCTTCACCGCGACCTACGTGGCCGGCTGCTTCGCCTCGGCCATGGTGTCCCAGGCCAGCGTGTCGCGCGTACTGTTCGCCATGGGCCGCGACGGCGCATTGCCGCGGGCATTCGGCCAGCTGGTGACGAAAAAGCGCGTGCCGGCCACTGCCATCCTGGTGGTCAGCCTGCTGTCGCTGATCGCCCTGGTGATTACCCTGGATACCGTGGCGAACATGATCAGCTTTGGCGCACTGTTCGCCTTTTCAGCGGTGAACCTGGCAGTGGTCAAGCACTACCTGGTTGACCAGAAACTGCGCGGTTGCCGCAACTGCCTGCTGTACGGCGCCATTCCCGGCCTGGGCTTTCTCAGCACGCTGTGGCTATGGAGCAGCCTGACCAGCCTGTCGTTCACCATCGGCCTGTGCTGGATGGGCCTGGGCCTGTTGGTGCTACTGGGGCTGACCCGGGCGTTGCGCGTGAAGCTGCCAGAGTTGCAGATGGCCGAGTGAGCCCTGACGCCTTGCATGACCGCTCCTGCAGGGCATCGCGAGAACCCGGGTGATAACTGCTCGTTATCACCCGATCCGGATTAATCATTATTCAGCCCCCCGTTCGCCCCCTACAGTCCTGACCAACGATTGTCATTGCCAACGGGAAACGAAATGTCCATCGAACACCGCCTGAACCACATCGCCGGCCAGCTCAGTGGCCACGGTGACGTGCTGCTGCACAGCCTCGACGCCCACACCGGTGAAGCACTGCCCTACGCCTTCCACCAGGCGACCGGCGACGAGGTGGAGGCCGCCGCGCAGGCCGCCGAGGTGGCCTACCCGAGCTACCGCAGCACCCGCCCGGACCAGCGCGCCGCTTTTCTCGACGCGATCGCCAGCGAACTGGACGCGTTGGGTGATGACTTCATCCAGGACGTGATGCGCGAAACCGCACTGCCTGAAGCACGCATCCGCGGCGAACGCAGCCGCACCAGCAACCAGCTGCGCCTGTTTGCCGAGGTGGTACGGCGTGGCGACTTCTACGCTGCACGCATCGACCGCGCCCTGCCCCAGCGCACCCCGCTGCCGCGCCCGGACCTGCGCCAGTACCGCATCGGCGTGGGCCCGGTGGCCGTGTTCGGCGCCAGCAACTTCCCTCTGGCCTTCTCCACCGCTGGCGGTGACACCGCTTCGGCGCTGGCCGCCGGCTGCCCGGTGGTGTTCAAGGCACACAGCGGGCACATGCTCACTGCGGCCCATGTGGCCGCGGCCATCGACCGAGCAGTGACCGGCAGCGGTATGCCGGCAGGCGTTTTCAACATGATCTACGGTGCCGGTGTGGGCGAAGCGCTGGTCAAGCACCCAGCCATCCAGGCAGTCGGCTTTACCGGCTCGCTGCGCGGTGGCCGCGCCCTGTGCGACATGGCCGCAGCGCGCCCGCAGCCGATCCCTGTGTTCGCCGAAATGAGCAGTATCAACCCGGTGATCGTGCTGCCGCAGGCTCTGCAGGCTCGCGGTGAGCAAGTGGCGACCGAGCTGGCCGCCTCGGTGGTGCTGGGCTGCGGGCAGTTCTGCACCAACCCGGGCCTGGTGGTGGGTATCCGGTCGCCACACTTCGAGCATTTCCTGCAAACGCTGGTGGCACGCATGGCCGACCAAGGCCCGCAGACCATGCTCAACGCGGGCACCCTGCGCAGCTACCAGAACGCTGTGCAGCACTTGCTGGCGCACCCGGGTATCCAGCATCTGGCCGGTCAACCGCAAACGGGTAACCAGGCTCAGCCGCAGTTGTTCAAGGCCGACGTGAGCCTGCTGCTCAATGGCGACCCGCTGTTGCAGGAAGAAGTGTTCGGCCCTTGCACCGTGGTGGTTGAAGTGGCCGATGCCCAGCAACTGGCCGAAGCATTGCGTCACCTGCAAGGTCAGCTGACCGCCACCCTGATTGCCGAACCTGACGACCTGCACGCCTTTGCCTCACTGGTGCCGCTGCTGGAACGCAAGGCCGGGCGCTTGCTGCTCAATGGCTACCCGACCGGCGTGGAGGTTTCCGATGCCATGGTGCATGGCGGCCCCTACCCGGCCACCTCCGACGCCCGCGGCACTTCGGTCGGCACCTTGGCCATCGACCGCTTCCTGCGCCCGGTGTGCTTCCAGAACTACCCGGACGCACTGCTGCCGGATGCGTTGAAAAACGCTAACCCGCTGGGGATTGCCCGGTTGCTGGAGGGTGTGAGCAGCCGCGAGGCGGTGTGATCTTTCATGGCTGCAACCCGTGCCGGCCTCTTCGCGGCTCTAGCCGCCAAGAGGCCGCCACTGGCGCTTCGAGCTGTATACAATCAGTAAAAAGCTTGCTTACAATACCGAGCGCCTATGACATCGGTAATCGCCGATGCGTATTGCGCAGGCTTGCACCATGTCATCTACAAACCCTGCAAAAACGCTCCTCGTCAAAAACGCCGCACTGCTGGTCACCATGGACGGCGAACGCCGCGAAATCAAGAACGGCGGCCTGTTCATCGAGGGCAACCTGATCAAGCAAGTCGGCCCCAGCGATACCCTGCCGCAACACGCCGACGTGGTTCTGGACATGGCCGGCAAGGTGGTCATCCCAGGCCTGGTCAACACCCACCACCACATGTACCAGAGCCTCACCCGCGTGGTACCGGCAGCTCAGGACGGCGAGCTGTTCAACTGGTTGACCAACCTGTACCCGATCTGGGCGCGCCTGACCCCCGAGATGATCGCGGTGTCGACCCAGACCGCCATGGCCGAGCTGATCCTGTCCGGCTGCACCACCTCCAGCGACCATCTGTATATCTACCCCAACGGCTGCAAGCTCGACGACAGCATCCACGCGGCGGCCGAGATCGGCATGCGCTTCCACGCCGCGCGCGGCAGCATGAGCGTGGGGCAGAGCCAAGGCGGCCTGCCACCTGACGCGGTGGTGGAAAAGGAAGCCGACATCCTCAAGGAATCGCAACGCCTGATCGAGGACTACCACGATGCCAGCCACGGCTCGATGCGCCGTATCGTGGTCGCGCCATGCTCGCCGTTCTCGGTCAGCCGCGACCTGATGCGCGAAGCTGCCGTGCTGGCGCGCCAGTATGGGGTGTCGCTGCACACCCACCTGGCCGAGAACGTCAACGACATCGCCTACAGCCGCGAGAAGTTCGGCATGACCCCTGCCGAGTACGCCGAAGACCTTGGCTGGGTCGGCCATGATGTATGGCATGCCCACTGCGTGCAGCTCGACCAGCACGGCATTGAGCTGTTCGCCCGCACCGGCACCGGCGTCGCCCACTGCCCATGCTCGAACATGCGGCTGGCCTCGGGCATCGCCCCGGTACGCAAGATGCGCGACCACGGCGTACCAGTGGGCCTGGGCGTCGATGGCTCTGCCTCCAACGACGGCGCCAGCATGATCGGTGAAGTGCGCCAGGCCCTGCTGCTGCAACGGGTGGGCTTTGGCCCTGACGCGATGACCGCACGCGAAGCGCTGGAGATTGCCACCCTGGGTGGCGCGAAAGTGCTCAACCGCAATGATATCGGCGCCCTGGCCCCGGGCATGGTCGCCGATTTCGTCGCCTTCGACCTGGGCCATGTGGCGTATGCCGGCGGCCACCATGACCCATTGGCGGCACTGGTGTTCTGCACCCCGACCCAGGTGCATACCAGCGTGATCAACGGCCGCGTCGTGGTGAAAGACGGCCAGCTGGTCACCGTCGACCTGCCGCGCGTACTGGAACGCCACAACCAGCTGGCCCATCAGCTGGTCAGTGGCACTTGAGGGCAGGTATCAGCTCGGCATCGCCGGGTTGAATGAAGGGCATGCGCAGCCCTTTGGGCTGCGCTGTCACCTAGGCAAGCTGCGGGTAGCGCACACTACGATGTCATGTCCACTCAAAGGTCCATGACCATCTCATGCCAGGCCATACCGCCGTGGTCCGACGGCGACGGTTTCACGTATCGGTAGCCCAGCTTCTGGTACAGGGCCACATGCTGCTCCTTGCACATCAGGTGAATGGTCTGCTTGCCCGCCGCGTGCATGCGCCCGATGAATTCGTTCATCAACAGTTTGGCGTAGCCTTTGCCCTGGTGGGCCGGGTCTACAACCACCGACATGATCACCACGTTCGCGGCCGCCGGGTCATGGCCGACCAGCTCCTTGAAGGCCTCGTCGGACATCACGACCTCGTGGGCGCAGCCACTGTTGATGAAACCCACGATCTCGCCGTCGTTTTCCAGCACCAGGAAGCCTTGTGGGTACTGCGTGATACGCGTGCGGATTTTCTCCAGCGTGGCCGCCTCATCCCCTTCATAGGCGCCAATTTCGATGGCGTAGCAACGCTCGGCATCGGCGGGAACGGGGGTGCGGAACTGAAGGGCGCTCATGGCAAGTATCCTTGGCAATGGTAAAGGCAGCCGCCATGATAAATGAGCCTCGACCTTGCGCTCCATCATTGCGAACTCGGTCAGGTCGGGCGTGTGACGCTTGATGCTTGCCAAGGATGGCAAGCATCATGGGGACCTTGCTCTATTGCCACGGATACGCCGATGACCGCTGTAACTTCCCCCTTCACCGAACCCAGCCGCTGCAAACGCCTGAAAGCGGCCAGCAGCAGGGATCATGACAGCGTCGATCAACTGGTAATGGCAGCGCGGCCCTTCGAGAACCGCGAGCGTTATGGTCGCTTCCTGCAGGTGCAGCACCGCTTTCATGGCAGCCTGCTGGCGTTGTATCAGGATGAACAGCTCAACCAGCAACTGCCGGGGCTGGCGGCGCTGTCACGTTTCGCGGCAGTCGAGGCCGACCTGCGCGACCTGGGCCTGTCGCTGCCAACGTCCACCCAACCGGTCTGTGTCAGCTCGGCCCAGGCCTTGGGATGGCTGTATTGCAGTGAAGGCTCGAACCTGGGGGCGGCGTTTCTCTACAAGCACACGCAACGTCTTGGGCTGGAGGGTGACAAGGGCGCCCGCCACCTGGCCCCTCACCCGGATGGCCGAGCGCTGCATTGGCGCGCATTTGTTGCCAGGCTGGACAGCCTGGTGCTTGGGGATCAGGAAGAAGCAGAGGTGGTGAAAGGGGCGATTGCTGCGTTCGACAGTTACCGGCGGCATTTGCGTGAGGTGTTTGCAGGCCTATGACTGACCAGTGGGGCACTCACGGCGGATACTGCACAGCGCCAACCACCCCGGCAAAGTTCTTCAAGTTGTTGCTGTAGCGAACTTTTTCCTGATTCCCTGTCTATGTGTGAGGCACAGAAAGGTAGCGGAACGCGAGACAAGGTTCGCCCCACACCTGCTGGCCAGATGGCTCATTCGTTATCAGAGGTTGGCTACGCTCATGAAAATACATGTCGCAAGGTTGGTGCTGCTCGGCCTGTTCTCGCTCGCGGCGGTGGGCACGGCATCGGCAACGCAAATGAAAGCCGCCGAACCGGTTTCACCGGCTGTCCAGTCACCGTTAAAGCCATCCGGCAACCCTTGGTCGAGCGTGGCCAGCGTGGCCGTTGAACAGCCAGCCACCCTCCTGGCGCATGATGACGATCGCTGGCACGACCACCGAAGCGACTGGCGCCGCGAACAGTGGCGGCGTGAACAAGCCCGCCGGGACTGGGAGCGGCGGCGCGACTGGGAACGGCGCCGTGATTGGGAGCGCCGCCATGAGCGCGCCATGCGCCAGCGTCATCATGACGCGCATCATTACTACCGCCGTTGAAGCCCAAGCAATCGGTTTTAGGGGCAGTGTCAGTCGGCCAGCTGCGGAGCCTCCCCCGCCGCCTCTGCCTCCATCTTCAAGCGGTCCGCCTTGCAGATGTACTTGGGCTTGCGTGGCGCCAGTTTGGCACTGGCCTTTTTGGCATGCGCCTGCAATAGCTGCTTGATCTTCTTACGACGGTTCATAGTCTACGGGGCCTTTCAGGACGTTTCGCTGCCGCCATCATACCCCGGCAGCCTGGGAAAACGCAGTGAACAGCCCAGCTTATGCCTGCTACGGCCACGCAGGTCACAGGATTCAACGCGTTGACGTATTTTTCACAGTCCGCAGATTAGCGTCACGCCCTTTCCGGTCACGCGCACAACCGCTGGCCGCCAAGGTACGACGAGGCATACGTGTCAAACACTACATCCCCCGCCGCGCACAAGCGCGTAGACTGGGCCGGCCTCGGCTGGCTCTTGCTGTTCTTCTGGTATTTTTCCGGTGTAACCCAGGCGCTGCTGCTGTTCAGCGGGACGACCGGCTTCGCCGGTTTTCGCGATGCGTTATTCCTCAGCAGCCTATGGCTGGCGCCCGTCCTGTTGCTGCCGCGCTTCACCCGCGCCACCGCGGCAATCATTGGTCTGGTGCTGTGGGCTGCATCGCTGGTGGGCCTGAGCTACTTCGGCATCTATCGCCAGGAATTTTCGCAAAGCGTCATCTTTGTGATGTTCGAGTCCAACACCGCCGAGGCTGGTGAGTACTTCAGCCAATACTTCAGCGTGGGGCTGGGCCTGGCACTGGTGCTGTACACGCTGGTCGCGGTAATGCTGTGGCGGCGCGTGCGCCCGGTCAGCCTGCCGCTGCGCAGCCGCCTGCCGGTGGTCGTGCTATTGCTGGTGGCCAACCTGGTCATGCCGTTCTACAAGCAGATGGTCACCCAGGAGCGAAACTTCGCCGATGCGCTCGAAAAAGTGCAGCAGCGAATGGAGCCGGCCGTCCCTTGGCAGTTGCTGGTCGGCTACCGACAGTACCGCCAGCAACTGGACAACATGCAGAAACTGCTGGCCCAGAATGCCGCACTGCCACCGCTGCAAAACCTGCGAGACAGCAGTGGTACAGCGCCTCGCACTCTGGTATTGGTGCTCGGCGAGTCGACCACCCGCGAGCACATGCACCTGTATGGCTATAACCGCGATACCACGCCCAACCTCGACGCGCTGGCCGCCAGCGACAAGGGCCTGACCGTGTTCCGCGACGTGGTATCGCCGCGCCCGTACACCATCGAAGTGATGCAGCAGATTCTCACGTTCGGCGACGAGCAGAACCCGGACCGCTTCCTCAGCGACCCGTCGCTGATCAACCTGCTGAAACAGGCAGGCTACAAGACCTTCTGGATCACCAACCAGCAGACCTTGACCAAGCGCAACACCATGCTCACCACCTTCTCGCAGCAAACAGACGCGCCGGTGTACCTGAACAACCAGCGCAACCAGAATGCCAGCCAGTACGATGACGTGGTGCTGGCACCGTTCGAGAAAGCCCTGCAAGACCCTGCGCCCAACAAGTTCATCATCGTGCACCTGCTGGGCACGCACATGGACTACCGCTACCGCTACCCGGACGACTATGCGCACTTCAACGACAAGCAAGGTGTGCCAGCCAAGCTGACGGCGGACCAGGTAGAAACCTACAACTTCTATGACAACGCGGTGCGCTACAACGACTATGTGGTGTCGACCCTGATCAAGCGTTATGCGGCAGGCAACCCCAACGGGTTCCTGATGTACCTGTCCGATCATGGTGAAGACGTGTACAGCTCCGGTGACCACGACCGCCTGGGGCGCAATGAAGGCGCACCGACCCGGCCGATGTACACCATCCCGTTCCTGCTGTGGACCTCGCCTAGCTGGCAGGCCGAACACCCGCGTGACTTGCAGGCAATGGCCACCCGCCCCTACAGCAGTTCGCATCTGATCCATACCCTGTCAGACCTGGCCGGATTGAGCTACGACCGCTATGAACCGGCCAAGAGCCTGGTGAGCCCACAGTTCATGGCAGCACCACGCTGGATCGGCGACCCGTACCGCAAGGATGGCTTGCGCGAGTTCGATCAGCTGCCGCAGGACAAGGCCGAAGGGGCACAGGAAACAGCCAGCACCCGGCAGTAATAAGGCCGGTTCATGCCCGGCAGCTACCCTGCAGGGCACTCCCCCGCACCGCCTCGGCCAACTTGCGCAGGTTGGCCTGGTGTGCATTCACCAGGCTGGTGATGCTGTTGTCCGCGGCAGTCTGCACAGACGTACGGCAGGTCAGCTCGGCCTGCCCTTGCTGCTTCAGGCGCCACACCGCCTCCAGCGAGGCATAGCGCCCTGGTACCGTGTCGAAGCGCTGCACATCCACCCGCAGCGACGCCTTGCCACCGCCCGCCGGGCCGCCCAACAGGTCCTGCAGGGCGCTGCGGAATTCATCCACCAGGTTGGCGCCCCACCACTCCCTCTCCAGGATGGCCAGGCCGCTCTGCCCTTGCCGCACCACCAACTGTGGGCGGTCGACCTGGGGCGGCACAGCCACCCTAACCACCTGGATGCGCTGGCCGCTGTCACGTACCGGTTCGCTCGGTACCAACGTGTGGTAGTTGTTCGGCGTACTGCTGCAGCCCCCGAGCCACACCAGCAGGCTGGCCACACATGCATTGCGCAGTCGTTGCATCGGCTGTCTCCTCAGGGTTCAAGGTCTGCGGGCCCGGCCGCTTTCGGCCGGCCACGAATGAGCGACTCGGGGTGGCGGCCCAGGTAGTCGGCAAGGTCACGTAGCGAACGCGACATACGCTCCAGCTCGTCCAGTGTTTCGCCCATTCGCTCGCGCTGCGGCGAATCTTCGGAAATGGCCGAGTTGGCCGTGCGCAGGGTCTTGTGCACCTCGTCCAGCGCCACCTTCACCTCCGGCAGCGTCTGGCCATTGAACTGCCTGAGGCTGGCGCGCAGCTCACGCAAGCTACCGTCCAGGTTACCGGCGATGCTTTCCAGCGGCAGCTTGGCAATGCGCTCCATCACCCGCTGCAGCTGTTCCTGCAACTGCTCAAGGCTGCCGGGCAGCGTCGGGATCATGATGGGGTTGGCAGCCATGTCGAAGGTCACCTTGGGGGCATCCGGGTAGAAGTCCAGCGAAATGAACATCTGCCCGGTGATCAGGTTGCCACTACGCGCCTGGGCCCGCAGCCCATGTTCGACAAACGTGCCAATCAGTTTCCGCGCCCCTTCAAAATCGCCCTCGGTGTGCTTGAACACCGCCAGCATCTTGCGGTGCACCGGCCCTAGCCGCTGGGGGTAGATCACCGCATCGACCACTACCGGGAAGGTTTGCCGCGTAGCATCGTAATCGAGCTGGATCGAGGTGACCCGGCCAAATTCCACACCCTTGAACTCCACTGGCGCCCCCACCGACAGGCCCCGCATGGCCTGGTCGAAGCGCAACTGCAGGTACTGTGCCTGGCCATGCGGAGGCGACAGCGCCATGTCGCGGTCGGCGAATAGCTGGAAGCGGGACTGGTCGGCAGCAGGCTCGGCTTGCGCGGCGAAATCGGGCGAGCCGAAGGCCAGCCCGCCCACCAGAATCGACGACAGCGATTCGGTATCGACCTTCAGGCCATTGGCACCGATCTGCATGTCGATGCCACTGGCATTCCAGAAGCGCGTGTCATCAGTGACGAATGTGTCGTAGGGCGCCTGCACGAACACGCCAATCTCTACCCCCTTGCCATCACTCTGGAGCGCAAAGGACACCACTTCGCCCACCGGGATCTTGCGGTAGTAGATCGAAGAACCGATATCCAGCGAGCCCAGGTCGCTGGCGACAAGAACGAAACGCTTGCCCTTTTCGTCATAGGTGATCGGCGGTGGCAGCTCCAGGCCGACAAAGGACTTTTCCGGCACCTTCGACTCGCCGGAATCGGCCCCGATGAAACTGCCCGAAAGCAGCGTGTCCACCCCGGAAACCCCGCCCACGCCGATGCGCGGTCGCACCACCCAGAAGCGCGCCCCCTGGGTAGCAAACGAACGGGCATCGTTGGAGAGCTGAACCTTGGCCACCACGCTCTTATTGTCGTCGGCCAAGTCCACCGTGGTCACTTCGCCGATCACCACGCTGCGGTATTTTACCTGGGTCTTGTGCGCCACCAATCCCTCGCCGCTGTGGAAAGAAATGGTGATCACCGGCCCTTGCTGCATCCAGTTGCGCACCACCAGCGAAGCGCCGATCAGGATCGCCAGGATCGGCACGATCCATACCAGCGACACACTCCAACGTCGGGTGCGCACTTCAACCTGCCCAGGGCCCTCGCGCTTGTCAGTCTGTTGCCCCATCAATGCGGCCTCCCCTCGTTGGCATGGCTATCCCAGATCAAGCGTGGATCAAAGCTCATCGCAGAGAACATGGTCAGCACTACCACCATGCCAAAAAACAGAATGCCCACACGCGGCTCGATGGTGCCCAGCCCGCGCAGTTGCACCAGCGCAGCCACCAACGCCACTACCATCACATCGAGCATGGACCAATAGCCGATCAGCTCGACGAAGCGGTACAACTGCGAACGCTGCCGGCAGGCCCAGGAAGAACCACGCTGGGCAGTGAACAGCAGCAGGCCAAGGGAAAAGAACTTGATGGCGGGCACACCCACGCTGGCAATGAAAATGATCAGCGCGATGTCCCAGGCCCCGGCTTCCCAGAACTCCAGCACGCCACCGCCAATGGTGCTTTCTGTACCACTGCCGAGCATTTCCGTGTGCATCACCGGCAGCAGGTTGGCGGGGATGTAGAAAATCAGTGCGGCCAGCAGAAACGCCCAGCCACGGCTGATGGCATTGGCCTTGCGCCGGTGAATGACGGCGCCGCAACGGTTGCAGGTGTGCGCGCCACTGCGCGTGTCGCATGCCTGGCCACAGCCATGGCACAGACACAAGCCAAGGTCGTGCGCCATGGCTGGGACAGTCATACCTGTTCCCACAAATCGCGGATGTCCTTGCCGGCAATGTGGATGATCAACATGCTCAGTGCGGCCAGGGCCAGCAGGCCGATACCGGGGATCACATCGAGCAGCCCCGCCAGCTTGATCACCGCCACCATCGCCCCCAGCAGACACACCTCCAGCATGCTCCAGGGCCGCAGGCTTTCCAGGCCACGCATGCACAGGGCAAAGCCGGGGGCACGCTGGCCGGCAAGGGCAAAACTCAACACCCAGCACAACAGGGCAATTTGCAGCAGCGGCGCAAAAATGATCGACAGCGCCATGATCAGGGCGATGAAGGTGATACTGCCGTGACTGAGGATCTGCACGGCGTCCCACAATGTGGCCGAGTGGGTCAGCCCCTGCATGCCGATGGTCATCACCGGGTAATAGTTGGCGAACACCAGCAGGACACCGCCAGTCACACTCAATGCCAGCCGCTGCTCGATGGTCAGTGACCTGTGCCGGTACAGCACGCCGCCACAGCGCGGGCAAAGGGCTCGTTGATGTTTGAGCAGCGGTGCGCGGTGGTACACCGTGTCGCAATACTCACAGATGATCAGATCTTGCGTCTGGCTCATGGTTTGCCCGCAGGTAGCCTTGGATCAGGCCAAGAGGCTAATCGGAACGGCGTCTGATATCCGGTGTAGACCATCTGGGCAAAACTTCCATCACGACCTCAAAGGCGAACTATCCTGTGAGGCGGGCTTTCTGCCCGGTGGAGGTGTGCCATGCGTACGTTCACGTGGAGTTACCTGTTGATGCTGCTGTGCGCAGCATCGGCCGCCCAGGCGCAGTCGGTGGTGCCGCTCAAGGGCCAGAGCAGCCAGCAGATGCAACTGGATATCAACGATTGCAATACCGTCGCCACCAATGCCGCAAACGGCACGGCGACGTCCAGCGACCCCCATGTCGGTGGCCGGGTTCGCGGTGCAGCTGCGGGTGCCGCCGCCGGTGCTGTAGGCGCGCAGGTGCGCGGCAACCAGCATGACGCGTTGTACGACCGGGTGGGTGACGATGCCAAGCAGCAATACCGGCAGAACCGTGCCGGCGAAGTGGCCGCCGCCGGGGCCGCGGTCGGTGGCATGCGCCAGCGTCAGGACCGGCGCCAGGACCGGCGCGGCCAGGACGAGGCAAAAACCCAGGCCCATGCCAGTGCCTACAGCGGTTGCCTGCAGGGGCGCGGCTATCAGGTCAGCCCCTGAGCAATGCCACGCCATGCGCCTCCTGCCGGGGTAGCATGGCGTGCTCAGTTCAGGAACTTCGCCAGCTCTTCCCGGCAAAACTCCACGAACAACTGCGCCGGCTTGGTCAGCTGGACTCGCTTCAACCACGCCGCAGCCAGCCCCGACAGCGCCACCGGCTCGGCAATGTCGAGCATTGCCAGGCGCTGGCCGTCATAGGTGTATTCCGAGTGCGGACGGGTTACCAGCAACGAAAAACCGAAACCCTGACCGACCATGCCGCGCACCATCTCGATCGACGGCGAACTGAAGACAATGTTCGGTGCCAGGCCCATCTCGTTGAACAAGCTGACGAAGTAGGTGCGGCTAGGGGCCACGTCCAGCAGGATCATCGGCTCCGGGCACAGGTCGCGCAGCGAGACCTGGGCCTGGCCGGCAAAGCGGTGGTTCTCGGGTAGCAGCACATAGGGCTTCTGCGGCGGCATCAGCGGCTCGGACTCGATGGTGCCATCCAGGTCGTGGTCATAGAGAAATGCCAGGTCGAATGTTCCGGCGGTCAGGCCCTGGATCAGGTCCTGCTGTTCACCGTCGCGCAGGCGAATGTCCACACCCGGGTAGCGCTGACGAAAACCGGCGATCAGGCGCGGCAGGTAGAGTGGCGCCACGGTTTCGAAACAGCCAATGTCGATTTGCCCGGCGACGGTATCGTTGTCGGCCAGGGCATTCTGTTCGAACTCATGGGCCATCTGCAGCAGCGACTTGGTCTTGGCGTAGAAGCGTTTGCCGCTGGGTGTCAATGACACGCCCTGGGCGTGGTGGCGGATGAACAGCTGCACACCGAAACTTTCCTCCAGGCTCTTGATGGCCGTGGAGATGGACGGCTGGGCGATGTACAGCTGGCGTGACGCTTCGGCCACACTGCCCGCTTCCACGGTGGTGACGAAGTACTTCAGTTGTCGCAAGGTATAGGCAGCCACAGGGTACCTCTCTGACGCGGGTCTTGGCAGGCTGGGATCATGCCTCACACTTTACCCTTGGCTACCGCTCTGCGGGCGCTGAGCGCTGAAGGATTTACCTATGCCTTGAACAGGTTTTTTGTAGGGTCTGCCAGTACCTCGTCTCACAGGCCTGCGCAAACCGGCGCCGCACCACGCTTGCACCTGTAACGGGCCCCCGTGGCACTGCAACCACTGGTCAAAAACGCCCGAACGTCTTTACTGATAGTCATCGGCCCCAGGTAAACGGTGTGTGCTTATGAAGATCGTGGTCACCAGCATCCTCGTCGACGACCAGGCCAAGGCCCTGGCTTTCTACCACTACGTACTCGGTTTCGAGCCAAGACACGACATCCCCATGGGCCGGCACCGCTGGTTGACCCTGACTTCGCCCAACGACCCCAATGGCGTCGAACTGCTGCTGGAACCCGACGCGCACCCGGCGGCCAAGGTATACAAGGCCGCGCTCAAGCAGGATGGCATCCCCGCCACCTCGTTCGGCGTGCGCGATATCCAGGCCGAATACACCCGGCTCTGTGCAGCCGGTGTGCAGTTCATCCGGCCACCAACCCCAATGGGGCCGGTTACCGTGGCGGTGTTCGATGACACGTGCGGCAACTTGATCCAGATTGCCCAGAAGCACTAGCCGGTTGCCCTTACCCCAATGCGCACCCACAAGGAAAAAAGATGCGCCACGAATTCAGCGAAGTGCTCAACGACCTGGTCGACTATTTTCTGCTTGGCGATATCCAGTTGCTCGAACGCTTCAAGCAAGACCATCAACTGCCCGACGACCTGGCCGGTGCGTTCACCCACGGTGACAGCGGCGACCAGGCGGTGCGCGAAGGCATCGTGCTGCCGCTGGCCGGTGTCGACAACCTGCCCTACCGCATCCTGTTCACCCTCGATAACCACACCCCGGCCCTGCGCGAGGCCGGCAGCCGCCTGAAGCACCGGCGCAATGGCTATGTACTGCGGGTCGAGCACGGTGCGCTGATGCTGTACACCTGGCGCATCCTGCAGCACTTCACGCCCAAGACCCTGGGTGACCTGATGGCGCGTTACCAGGTGCCAGGGCGGCCGATCATCGAACTGGACAATGGCTGGTACGACGTGGAGGTGCTGGCGGGTGCACTGGTGCGCGACGGGTTGTACGAGCCGGCATTCGAGTTCGTGCTGAAGAAGCGCTGGAGCCAGGGTGAGGCGACAGCTGTGGATACCGGGTATGCATTCGGGCTTCGTGGCTACTTCGACTGATTGATCGCCTGTGCCGGCCTCTTCGCGGGCAAGCCCGCTCCTACACAGCATTCGAGGCCTGTGCCGGCCTCTTCGCGGGTGAACCCGCTCCTACACAGCATTCGAGGCCTGTGTCGGCCTCTTCGCGGGTGAACCCGCTCCTACACAGCGTTCGAGGCCTGTGTCGGCCTCTTCGCGGGTGAACCCGCTCCTACACAGCGTTCGAGGCCTGTGCTGATCATTTCGCGGGTGAACCCGCTCCTGCAGCTAAGGGGCCAGCACAGGCAAACTCGACCTTCAGGTGTGAGTGATATCCCGATCCTTGGTCTCCGGCAGGAAGAAGATCCCCAGCACCGCCGTCATCACGGCAATCACGATCGGGTACCACAAGCCGTAATAGATATCCCCGGTCGCTGCCACCATGGCAAACGCCACGGTCGGCAGGAAGCCGCCGAACCAGCCATTACCGATGTGGTAAGGCAGCGACATCGAGGTGTAGCGGATGCGCGCCGGGAACAGCTCCACCAGCCAGGCGGCAATCGGCCCGTAGACCATGGTCACGTAGATCACCAGAATGGTCAGCAGCAACAGCACCATCGGGTAGTGAATTTTCGCCGGGTCGGCCTTTTCCGGGTAGCCCGCCTCTTTCAATGCACCACTCAGGGTTGCGGTAAACGCTTCGCTTTGCACCTTGAAGTCGGCCGCCGCCAGGCTGCTGCCATCAAAGCTCGGCAATACCCGTTCGCCAATGCGGATCTGTGCCACGCTGCCGGGCTCCGCCGCTTCGTTGGTATACGGGATGGCGCGCTTGGCCAGCAGGCTCTTGGCAATGTCGCAGGAGCTGGTGAATTTGGCCTTGCCCACCGGGTCGAACTGGAATGCACATTGGCCCGGGTCGGCCACCACCACCACCGGGTTCTGCTCCTGGGCAACGAATACATCCGGGTTGCCGTACTCGGTCAGTGCCTTGAAGATCGGGAAGTAGGTCAGCGCGGCGATGATGCAGCCGGCCATGATGATTTTCTTGCGGCCAATCCGGTCGGACAGGCTGCCGAAGAAAATGAAGAACGGTGTGCCGATCAACAGCGAACCGGCAATCAGCAGGTTGGCGGTCTGCGGCTCGATCTTGAGCGTCTGCAACAGGAAGAACAACGCGTAGAACTGCCCGGTGTACCACACCACGGCCTGGCCGGCGGTGCCGCCGAGCAGCGACATGATCACCACCTTGAGGTTGTCCCAGCGGGCGAACGATTCGGTCAGGGGCGCCTTGGATGCCTTGCCCTCGGCCTTCATCTTCATGAACACTGGCGACTCGTTCAGCTGCAGGCGGATGTACACCGAAATCGCCAGCAGCAGAATCGACAGCAGGAACGGTATCCGCCAGCCCCAGGCCTCGAACGCTTCCGTCCCCATGGCCGTGCGACAGGCCATGATCACCAGCAGCGACAGGAACAGCCCCAGGGTGGCAGTCGTCTGGATCCAGGCAGTGAAAAATCCGCGGCGGCCCTTGGGCGCATGCTCGGCCACGTAGGTGGCCGCGCCGCCGTACTCACCGCCCAGCGCCAGCCCCTGCAGCAAGCGCAGGGTGATCAGGATGATCGGCGCGGCCACGCCGATCGTGGCGTAGCCCGGTAGCAGGCCCACCACTGCGGTGGACAGGCCCATGATGACAATGGTGATGAGGAAGGTGTACTTGCGCCCGATCATGTCGCCCAGGCGACCGAACACGATGGCGCCGAACGGTCGGACGGCAAAGCCGGCGGCAAAGGCCAGCAAGGCAAAGATGAACGAGGTGGTTTCATTGACGCCAGCGAAGAAGTGCCTGGCGATAATCGCGGCGAGTGAGCCGTACAGGTAGAAGTCGTACCACTCGAATACCGTGCCCAGGGACGAGGCGAAGATGACCTTGCGCTCCTCCCTGGTGATGCCGCGTTGGGGCGCGCTGCTGCCCGTGGATGCGCTGTCGAGAACCGCCATGGGTTGCCTCCGTCATGTTGTCATGCAGGCCGGAGCACCTCACAACTACTTCACCGTCGCACCCAGGCCCTTGAGCTTGCTTTGTTTGCGCGAAGCACGACGAGGCGGGCCGCCTCGGATCGCAGCAAGGTAAATGAAGCATAATCGGGATTGCCTGGATATCCACCCGCCAGGCCCTGCACAAGAAGGCGGCCTGGACTACACGGCAGCACCGGGTGATGGGCGATATCGGGTTGGCTGACGATTTTGGCGGGGGCGGTTTCACCCGCCAGGCACTACCGGCCCCTTCAACTCGACCTGATTACCATCCGGGTCGTAGCAGTAAAGCGAAAGCCCCTCGCCTTCGGCACCATAACGCTTCTCTGCAGGCTCCACCTTTACCCCGGCGGCTTCCAGATAGGCCGTCAACGCGGCCTCGTCAAACGGCTCGATGCGCAGGCAGAAATGGTGCAGGTTGCGCCCTTCCACGCCCGGTGCCGCTCCGCCTGGCTGCCCCAGCGGGCCATCCAGGGTTACCAGGTCGATCATCGCCGTGCCCGTGGCCAGGTGCACCATGCCCAAGTCTTCGCGCACGCGGCTGACGGTGCAGCCGAGCAGTTCGGTGTAAAAGGCAACACTGCGCGGCAGGTCGCTGACCCGCAACACAAGGTGGTCGATGTGCTTGATGGTGAAAGGCCGCATGCCGGGCTCCCTGTGGCGTGTTTGCGAATACGTTCGCCACCATAGCCCAGGTTCACGCGGCGTGACCAGAATCAGCTACTCGTTCACCAAGCGTTGCAGAACGCCCCCTTCATGGCGCGTCAGGATACGCAGCAACTGGTCGACCAGCGCCCGGTCCGGCGCATCCAGGTGGAAGTGGTGCCCGCCTGGGTGCCAGGAGACTTTCGCCTGGCTGGGCAAGGCGGCCTGACGCCGGGTAAAGGCCTCGCCGGTGAAGGCCCCCTGGCGGCCGAACAGCAGGTACAACGGGCAGCGGATCTGACTGAGCAGGTCGCAGGCTTCGCGCTCGGTCAGTGGCATGGGTTCGGGCAATACCAGCCGCGGGTCGTGGCGCCAGCAATAGCCATCGTCCAGCTGTAGCAGGTCGCGCAGCGCCAGCAGCCGAGCGGCACCTTCCGACAGTTCGGTGTCCAGCCGCTCGCGGCGTTGCGCCAGGGCGGTGTCCAGGTCGTCGAAGCGACCAACATCCGGCTCGGCAAAACCCGGCAACTGGCTACGCTGTACCATGCGCTTGAGCCGGTAAGCCCGCGCCAGGTGCTGCACGCGGTCATCCTCGGCCACCGTGAACGGTGCCCCCATGCCGTCGAGGAAGGTCATGCTGGCAATGCCACTGGTCATGGCCGCCAGCAGCGACGCTATACCGGTGCCCATCCCATGGGCCAGCACATGAAATTGCGCCAGGCCCAGGCTATCGGTCACCGCCAGCATGTCTTCGGCATGCTCCCACAGGTAATAGCCGCTGTCGTGGCGACGATGCCCGGAACGGCCATGGCCGATCAGGTCGGGGGCCACCACGAAGCAGCCGTCCAGCATCGGTGCCAGGCGCTCGAACGAGGCAGCGTTATCCAGCCAGCCATGCAAGGCCAATATGGGAATACCGTCTTCTGCCCCCCAGGTGCGAACCGCTATTTCAACGCCATCGAGGTCTAGCAGGTGGTCTTTCGGACTGCACAGCGAACGCATTGCGATTCTCCTTGGCTGAAGCCTGCACCATGGCCTGCCTCACCCTCTCGCAGATGCTCCCTCGCTGCCAGCCCCCCACCGACCCGCGCATACGCAGGACCGACTGCTGCCAACAACTATCTACCGCACCCCGGCGCCTTGATCAGCGTGGACTGTCTCCCCCCACAAAAGAGATGGTGACCATGACAACCCCGACACCGTTACATCAAAGCCAGATAACCCGATCGTTACCGAAATGGAGCAAGGCGCTCCAACCCACGCATACGCGCAAAGTGGTGCAGAGCCTGTACAAGGAGTACCTCGATGAAGATGGCACCCCTTACTCGTGGTATGCCACTGCCGATGAGCCAATGCGCGAGCAGTTGCACAACGCGTTGCAAACCCGTAACAAACGGCTGGCGCAGGTCAAGCAGGCGCTGGGCGAGTTCAAGGACATCATCGCGTTCTGTGGCCCTCTGTTGACCGAGCGGTTGAAGCTGAATGTACCCGTAGACAGGGCGCAGTATGTGTTCCAGCCCTTTGAGTCAGAGGCCAACATCTGGGTTGGCGTTCCCGATGTGGAAACGCCTTTGGTCCCGGACGTGGAAGCGGACGTGCTGGCCACCCGCCCCGTAGGCCAGCCGCAAACACGCAGTTTGCTGGAGGCTGCCCTGCACAACTTCGAGGGGCTGGACGAAGTCGGTCCCTACAGCAGGCTCACCGACGCCGCTGGCAGCGACACGCCCCTGGCAGGCCTGACGATGGCGGACTTCGTGAGACATTGTCGGGCACTGGACCTTGGCAAACGCTATCAAGACCATTTGCTTGCAACCCATGAAGGCGCCAATCGCGCTGAAATCCAGCGCCTGTCGATTGCAGCGAACCGTGAGGCCTTGAGGGTCCAGGCATTGATCGCCAAGCTCAAAGGCCTGCTGAGCCAGGCCGGGCTCGATGCGCTTGGGCAACTGTGCGACGGCAAGCCTCACCCCACCTATGAAAACGAGGCGTTGCATTGCTGGCACTTCAACCTGTTCGATACCCCCGTCCACGAAATACTGTTCATCGGGCCAGACAACCCTTACCGCAAGAACCCCTGCATTGTGTATGTCCCTGGCGACAGCGAGCACCCGGTCAGGGAGTTCGCTTCTCGTCAGGAAGCGGGCAAGCACCTGCGCAGCCGGCTATTGCAAAGCGAGTTTCGCCGCGCTTTGGTGCATTTCGCCTACAAGGACAGGCAAAAAGAACTCGCCGTAAAGCTGGACATCGCGCTGTTCGAAGAGGATGAAGCGGGCATACGCAAACCCCGCATCATGCCAGTGATCCCTTTCACGCTCTCGCCCATCAGGACCGACCCTTGGACGTCCTTGTACAACGCACACCTTGCGCGCATGAAGGCCGACGCAAAAACCATTGCTGTGCCTACCGCCGAAGTCGACGCCAACGCCCGCAATGAGCGTCTGAAGTACTGGTTCGACCTGGGGATGAACGTGCTGAATGTCGCCGCGTTCTTCGTGCCGGGTTTGAACACGGTCATGCTAGGCGTTTTTGCTTACGACCTGATGAGCTCTGTTTTCACCGGGTTCGAGGCCTGGGAAGAAGGTGATACCCGGCAGGCACTGGCGCAGTTGGAATCGCTGGCCATCAACGCGGGCGTGATTGCCGGCTTTGCAGTGGGCACCAGGATCGTCCAGGCGTCTGGCTTTGTCGATGCACTGAAACGTGTATGGCATGAAGACAAGGAGGTGCTCTGGCACCCCGACATGAAACCCTATGCGAGCACGGCGGCTATTCCTGAGGGGGCTCAACCCGATTTGCTCGGCCATGTACACGTCGATGGGAAGACCTACCTGAAGCTGGATGGGACCCTGTACGAGGTGTTTCAGGGCACTGATCAGCAATGGCGCGTGCGCCACCCCGATGACGCGCAGGCCTATGCCCCACGCTTGCTGCATCAGGGTAACGCCCGCTGGCAACTGGCCCATGAGCAGCCTCTGGAATGGGACCGCGAACAGCTCGCGCGCCGCCTCGGCAGCCATAGTGCAGGCCTGGACGACAGCGAACTGGACCATGCCATGCGCAGTACCGGTACCGATCCAGACGTGCTGCGCCGCACCCAGGCAGCGGGCCTGCGTCCACCCGCTTTGTTGATCGACACGCTGCAGCGGTTGCAACTGGACAATCAGACACAACAGATCATCAGCTGCGTACGCCATGGGCTGCCGCTGGCTGCGTACAAGAACTTTGCCTTGCCCGAGTTGCTGCGCCTGCCGGGGTGGCCCGAGGGGAACGCGCTCAAGGTTTACCAAGGGCCAGAACCCTGGGGCGAATCTGTGCGCTACGGCCCCCCTCACACGCTGGGCCAGACAGAAATCGAAATTACCCGTACCGATCTGGATAATGGCCAATTGAGCCAGACCGTGCTGGATCAGATGGATGAAGAAGCCATTGGGCATTTGCTCGGTGACACACCAGCCGAGCACCGATCGTCCGTACTGAACAATAAGCTCGCGCAACACCTGGAACAGCATCGCGAGGCGCTGTTCGAGAGCCTGCAACAAAGACACCGTCCCACACGCCCAGCAACCGCACAAACCCTCGCCCGGCAGTTTCCTGGGCTGCCGGACAGCGCGCTTGAAGCATTACTTGGCAATATCAGCAACGCCGAACGGGAACGCCTGACCAACGGCCGGGTGCCGCTTCGCATTGCCGAGGAAGCACGCCTTCTGCAAGCTCGAGCGCGGCTTGACCGCGCCCTCCTCGGCCTGTTCAGGCCTAGCCTGGCCAACGACGACAGTCTACGCATCAAACAGGCGCTGCAAGCCGCGCACCCGCAGGCTGACCCGGCCCGGTTGCTGCAACTTGCCCTTGACGATCGCCAGCACTGCGCCTCACTGATCGGCCAGCAACCCATCAACCCCAGGTTCCGCTCCCCTTTGCGGTTGGCCAACGGCCAGCTGGGCTATCCCCTGAGCGGCCGTGGCCTGCAAGGACGAGCCTTGCCGGCTGCACGTCGACTCCGGGCGCTCTACCCCGAACTCAACAGCGAGCAAATCAGTGGGCTACAAGCCGAACTGGCTCGAGGAGGCGACCTGGGTAGCGCCATCAACCGGCTGGAGGTCGAGCAGCGTACCCTCAACCGGGATCTCAACCGCTGGGTAAGCACCGCCCGCACCCTTGAAGAGCGCTTTGATCGCCAGCAATGCACCGAGCGATTGATGAGTGCTTCGCGCCGTGAAGGCGGCGCGCACGCCAAAACACTGGTACTGGACCGTATGCAGCTCGAAGCGCTACCCGCTTTCACTGCACGTATGCCGCATATCCGCAATCTCAGGCTCGAGGGGTTACAGATGCGGCGCCTGGAGGTCAGCTTCCTGGCGAACTTCCCTAACCTGGAAACCCTGGAAATCATCGGCAACCCGGACATCGATGCCGAAACATTGTTCGAGGCGCTCAGGTCGGCACCACGGCTACGCGAGCTGGGCCTGACAGACAATGGCTTGACCACCCTTTCACCCACCGCCCAACAGGTCATCGGGGCAATGCCCGGCCTGCGGCTACTGTGGCTCAGCCGCAACCGGCTGCAACTCGACACCAACAGTTTAGGCTTCCTGACGCGCTTGCCCCTGGATGCCCTCGGCCTGGGCCACAATCAAATCACACTTGACGAAAGCCTTGCCGCCCAGTTCCAGGACATGATCCACCCCACTGTACTGCACCTGTCAGGCAACCCACTGCAACTGCCGCCCGACCTGCGCTTCATGGCCCGTCTTGTCCACCTGGAGCTTGAGCGTTGCGAACTGCAGCAGTGGCCCGACAGCCTGACCGTCCTGATGAGCCAGCCCCAGTACCAACTGCGCTACCTGAACCTTTCGTCCAACCGCATTCGTACCCTGCCAGACTTGCCTGGTGTGCTGCGTACCCCGTTTGCCCGCGATGTCGCCGCGCACTTGCCGGAGCGCCGCTGGCTGTTCAACTACAACACCCTGGAAGCCCAGACACGAGCACGCCTGGGCAGCAGCGGCGTCAACGTATTCGAGCACGCAGAAGACGTGCCACTGTGGCAAGGCATTTTCCGTGGCGAGGCGAGCAGTGCCGAGGAGCAACTGTGGAGCGACCTGTTTGACCAAGGTGAAAACGCAGCGCTGCTGGGCGTACTCGAACGTCTTGCCCAATCGGCAGAAGCGCAGCGTGATGGCGAGGCCCTGAGGGCACGCGTCTGGAAGCTGTTGGATGACGCGGCCCGCGACACCGCGCTGCGTGAACGCCTCGCCACCGTGGCCGGCGACTTCCCGCCAACCTGTGGCGACGCAGGTGCCGACGCGTTCAGTGCCTTAGAGATAGAAGTGCTGGCCCACGAAGCGGCAGCCGTCGCCGGTAGTCGACCCGCTGATCTACTGAGCCTGTATGGCAAGTTGTACCGACGCAGTCAGGTCAATCAACTGGCCGATCGCATCAGCTGGAGAAGGTCCTTGCGCAAACAGGCGCTGCTCGACGGGGCCTTCGATGAAAACCTCCCCCCCTACGATGAGCTGGACGACCCCTCAGCCTTTCCAGACAGCGAACTTCAAACGGGGCTGGTGGACGATGTCGAGGTACGTTTGGCCTTGCGCCAGTCGTTGGCCAGCGCGCTGGACTACCCTGAGCCGAGCCGAGGCATGCTGTACCGCAATACGGCCAGAATCAACGACACAATCATCGAAATGGTGAAAGCTGCGGTCCGTTCCCTGGACAGGGATGCCATCGCTCGGGAGCAATGGTTGACCCAGCAGCCGGGCTGGGTCGAGTACTTGAAACGAGAGCATGCGGCACAGTTCAGCCTGATCACCGACTTCTGGCGGCCAGGCCTTGACTACCTCTATTACTGCCTGGATGAAACCGCCGACCCGGTGACATCCCTGGACAGCTCTGTGCGACGAGCCTTGGCCAGGGTCATGCCTGAAAGCCCGGTGGATGCTGAGGGCAGGCTGCGGCGCGTCGTGCTCAACGAGCAGCAGTATCGCCAGGGCGTGGACGCGCTGACTGCCGAGCAGCAGCAGGTTGAAACCGGTCTGCTGATCAGCCTCACCCGCCAGACGCAAACAATCGGCCGCTGACCCCCACTCACTGCCCGCGCAGGTCTTCGAAGAAGGCCTGCTTGCCGTCCACCTGGCTGGACGCCCGTGGGGCCGCTGCGGCGTCACCACTGACGGCCTCCACGTGCCAATAGCAGTGCTGCACTGCACGGGTCACCGCCACGTAGGCCAAGCGCTGCACTTCTTCCTTCTGTGCCGAGTCGAACGGTTGAGCATCACCTGCCCTGCCCAGCCCGGCCTGACGGTATACCTGGTTCTTGTAGGGTGAGCTGGTCAGGTACTGGCAGTCACCCAGCATGAACACCGCATCGGCCTGTAAACCCTTGGCACTGTGGTAGGTCAGCTGGCGCAGCCGGCGCTGCTCGGCCGGAAGCGCCGCGTCGGCGTGCAGCACGCTTTGCAGGTGCTCGTTCATCAACGCTCGGTCACTGCCCTTGCGGTACAGCATCATGACCGTCTCACCCCGCTGGTAATGCTCGACAAGCGTTTCGCCCAACGCAGCCTCGTCACGGTCGAACACCTTGACCGGCGAGCCGGGCAACTCAGCCGCCGGGCCACTGGCGCGGGCTTTCTTGCCGGCAATCGCCGGGGTGCCCTTGACCAGGTGCTCGGCCGCATCGATCACCTGTTGCTGGCATCGGTAGTTGTCGACCAGCATCACCCGCGTGTTGGCCGGCGACGGGAACGCCTTGGTGAACTCCATGAAATACTTGGGCGAGCTACCACGCCAGCCGTAGATCGATTGCCAGTCGTCCCCCACGCACAGCAACGACGAATGCTGGGCATGGCGCCCGGTGTGCATGGCCGGGCCGCGGCGCCGTATTTCGGCGAGGCTGGCACGCAACCAACTGACGATCTGTGGCGACACGTCCTGGAACTCGTCGATCATCAGGTGCGCCAGCGGCCGCAGCAACGGATCGGGCAGCAAGTGCAGGTTTTCTGGGTTGTTCTCGCCAAACAAGGCGAACATGCGGTTGTAGCTCATCACCGGCGGCGACTGGTCCAGCAGGTGCGCTTCCAGGGCTTTCCAGTACAGCGCCAAGGCCTCGAAGAACAGTGCATCGCTATCGCCGGACGGAAAGCTCATCGCCGCCACCGCTTTGTTCACCTCCAACCCAAGGTTTTCGATGAAATTGGCCGCACTGACGAACGCATCCAGCAGCGGCGCCGGGGCCAGTTCGCCCTTGACCTTGTACTCGAATCCAGGGCCGGCCACGGCATCGCCCGCCAACGATGCCGCCAGGCGCCTGGCCATGGCGTAGTTGTCGAGCCAGATCAGCGGCCTGTCGCAGAACGCCTGCAACAGTGTGCGCTTGACCGCCCACTCGGCACGCACGGTCAGCTTGGCGCCGGGGCGCTGGTACTGCGCGCTTTGTGCGGGGTCGAAGCCCAGCACCACCAAAGGCCCCTGGCCTTCCAGGCGGCCATGCACATGGAAGCGGCTGCCACGGATGTCGACCGTTTCGCGGCAGGGCTCGATGCCCTTGATCGGCCAGACGCCAGCGGCGAACCACAGGTCCTCGATCACGTCGCACAGTTCTTCGTCGCGCTGGGCGGCCAATTGGGTCACCTGTGCGCGCTTCTGCACATCGGGGTTGTTCGGGTCCAGCGGTTTCAGTTGCAAGGCTTCGCTGCGCAACTGGCCGACCAGCTCGGCAAAACGCGGGCTCTCGCCCAGCAAGCTGCTGTAGCACTGGTTCAGCTGCTGGCGCTGGGCATCGTTCAGGCGCAGGTCGAACGGGTTGCTGTCGGCCTCGGCCTCACGCCCGGCAGGCATCTCGTGGCCCAGTGTTTCAAATGCACGCACCTGGCCGAAGCCCGGCAGGCTGCGCACCAGCGGCAGGATGCGCGAATGGAACGTGCGCACCAGCTCGCGGGCCTGCGCAGGCTGCAGGTTGATCTGCCACAGGGCGAACACCTGCAGCAGGCGCTTGATGAAGTCCTTGCGCGACTCGCGGGTGAAGGTGACCACGGTCATCGCATCCAGCTCGTAACCCAGGTAATGACGCAGCAGCAGGATACGCAGCACCAGCGACGTGGACTTGCCTGCCCCGGCGCCTGCCACCACGCAGGTAGACGGGGTGTCACTGAAGATCAGCTTCCATTGCGCGGCGCTGGGCTGGGCTTCGGCGGGCAGGCGCTGGGCGACATCGGCCTTGAAGCGCTTCTTCAACTCGGCCGTCAACGGCAGGCGCCAGTCGTCGAACAAGTTGTCATCCTGGCCTGGCACGGCGGCGCTGTCGGGGCGCGTATCGCGGATCACCAGCACCTGGCGCCCCGCTTCATAGCCCTCCACCCGACCACGCTCGAACCCTTCACGCACGCCATCGGCATGGCCAGTGCGCTGGCCTGTGGCGTGGCCGAGGAACCACGAGTCGCGGTGCTGGGCTTGCAGGCGGGTCAGGCCACGCCCCAGCAAGCGGGCGGCCAGGCGGCGAAACCAGGGCAACTGGGCAGGAGGGGTAAGGTCGGCGGGGGCCAAGGGTTGCTCGTGGGCCACGGTCACTCCGTTGAAAAACAAAACAGCAGGCATGTTCGCCGCATCGACGAAAAATCGCCAGCGAATGCTTGCAGATCAGTGGATTAGGCGATGAAGCGAATAAAACATCGCAGAAAAAACATCTATAAAACAGATTGTTTTAAGCCGATATTTACGCTTATTTTCGATGTTTCTTTAGCGCATCATGGCGTCATTCCACTGATTCAAGGAGCACGACCATGCTGCAACTGCGACCCTTCGAAAGCCTCGGCCACGCCAACCATGGCTGGCTCGATGCCCACCACCATTTCTCGTTTGCCGAGTACTACGACCCGGCACGCATGCACTGGGGTAACCTGCGGGTTTGGAACGACGACCTGATCGCGGCCGGCAGCGGCTTCCCACCGCACCCGCACCGCGACATGGAAATCATCACTTATGTGCGTGAAGGCGCGATCAGCCATCAGGACAGCCTGGGCAACAAGGGCCGTACCGAAGCCGGTGATGTTCAGGTAATGAGCGCCGGTACCGGCATTGTGCACAGCGAGTACAACCTGGAAGACATCGATACACGAATTTTCCAGATCTGGATCGTGCCGGAGCGCACCGGTGAAGCACCGCAGTGGGGTAGCCGGCCGTTCCCCAAAGGCGAGCGCGGCGAAGGCTTCGTGACCTTGGCCAGCGGCCGCGCGGGTGACGAGGACAGCCTGCAGATCCGTACCGATGCCCGTCTGGTGGCTGCCACCCTGCGGGCGGGTGAAACCGCCGAGTACCGCTTCGATGCCGCACGCCGGGGTTACCTGGTGCCGGCCAAGGGGCTGGTGGAAGTCAACGGGTTGCGGGCCAAGGCGCGCGATGGCGTGGCGATCGAGCAGGAAGCGGTGCTGCGGGTGACCGCCATCGAGGACAGCGAGATCGTGCTTGTGGATGTGGCCTGAAAACCAGGCCTGTGACAATCCATGTCGCAGCGCAAGGCGGCTCCCATGGAACAACCGCTAACCCGTCCGGTTAGCAGGGTTTTATGGGGGCACGCTTGCAGCCCTGGACCTGCCCGGCTATCGCAAGGCAGCCTTCAAATATTGGCGCCATCAGCCAGCCTGCACTAGCGTTGTGCTACCAGCCAGCCCAACGTTCCTGCGGAGTACTCGATCATCATGCCGGACCTGCGCCCGAACCCGACGCTGTGCCTGGAGTACCGTGCCGAACAGCCCATTCACCACGCTTTCATCCAGCAGGCCAGCCGCTGCCCGGCGGCCATTGCCATCATTGGCCAGCACACAACCTGCAACTACTCCCAACTGGAGCAGATCAGCGCGGGCATTGCCGCGTTTCTGGTTAAAAACGCCACCAGCGGCACCGATCGTGTGGTCATCGTCACCCGCCGCAGCGCCGCCCTGGTATACGCCATGCTCGGCTGCCTGCGTGCCGGCCTGGCCTTCACCGTGGCTGACGCCGCTTACCCTGCCGCGCGTATCGAGCAAATCGTCAACACCCTGAAGCCTGCGGTGATACTGCGCTGTGCCGAGGCAACCGTCGACGTCGGCCAGCCCATGGTCGTCACGGTGCCTGAAGCCCCCGCGGAGGCGCTGCAGGCCTTCCCTCGCCAACCTGTCGCGCTGCCCGCTGTCAGCCCTGAGCAGCCGGCCTACATCACCTTCACCTCGGGCAGCACCGGTGAACCCAAGGGCATCGTTACCCACCACGCACCGCTGGTGCACTTCATCGACTGGCATGTGCGCCAGCACGGCTTTACCCAGGCCGACACCTTCTCGCTGCTTTCTGGCCTGGGCCACGACCCGGTATACCGCGACGTGTTCACGCCACTGTCGCTTGGCGCGACCATTGCCTGCCCGGCGCAGTCGACCCTGACCGACCCCTCACGGCTGGCCAGCTGGCTTCAGCAGCACGGTGTGAGCGTGATCCACCTCACCCCGCCGCTGGGCAAGCTGATCGAAACTGGCGCACACCTGAACGGCCAG
The DNA here is from genome assembly GCF_020911845.1 of Pseudomonas sp. CIP-10. Classification (NCBI taxonomy): domain Bacteria; kingdom Pseudomonadati; phylum Pseudomonadota; class Gammaproteobacteria; order Pseudomonadales; family Pseudomonadaceae; genus Pseudomonas; species Pseudomonas sp. CIP-10. Next base: position 3,645,887 of record NZ_CP087160.1, read on the forward strand.
GTTCTCGACCACCTGCGCTACCTGTTCTGGGGTGGCGATGCACTCAGCCCGACGCAGTACCAGCAGGTCCGCGCCATCGCACCGAATGCCGTCAATGTGAACTTCTACGGCACCACCGAAACCCCACAGGCCATGGCTTTCCATACCCTCGACCCGGAAATGGACAATGCCCGGGTGCCCTTGGGCAAAGGCATTGCCGATGCACAATTGCTGGTGATAAACCCGGCCAACCAGCTGGTCAGCGAGGGCGAGACAGGCGAAATCCTGATCCGCAGCCCCTACCTGTCGCGGGGATACTGGGGCGACCCGGGGCTGACCGAAGCCAAATTCATCGCCAACCCGTTCACCGCTGACGCGGCTGACCGCTGTTACCGCACGGGCGACCTGGGCACCTACCTGGCCGATGGCAGCGCCAGTTTTCTGGGGCGTGCTGACAGCCAGGTGAAAATCCGTGGGCATCGCATCGAGCTGGCGGAAATCGAGAACACCATCAGCCGGCACCCACACATAGGGCAATGCGTGGTCCTGGCCAACCACGAGGGTGCATCGACCCGGCTGGTGGCCTATTGCGTCGCACAGCAGGCCACCCGAGCTGACGAACTGCGCCAGGCCCTCGCCGGCCAGTTGCCTGACTACATGGTACCGGCGCTGTTCGTGTTCCTTGATGCCCTGCCGCTCACCCCAAACGGCAAGGTCGACAAACGCGCGCTGCCTGCTGCATTTGACGACAGTATCAGCCCACCGTTGTCACCCTTGGCCGAAAAGCTGAGTACAGCCTGGGCACGCATCCTCCAGGTGCCGCGCCTGGACGCCAGGTTGAGCTTTGTCGAGCTGGGCGGCGACTCGCTGTCGTTCGTACAGGCTTCGCGCGTGCTCGAAGCACTCATCGGCCACCTGCCTGAACGTTGGGAAACCCTGCCGGTGTGCCAACTGGCCGAGCTGAGTGCGCCACCCAAAGGCACGTGGCGGGTAATGGAGATGCCGGTGTTCATCCGCATGCTCGCCATCATCCTGATTGTGGTCGGCCACCTGGGCGAGTTCGACCACTGGCTGATCGTCGGCGAAACCTCGGTGCTGTTTCTGGTCTCCGGCATCGCCCTGGCGCGCTTTCAGCTCAAGGCCATCGAAGCGCGTGGCGATGCACGCACGCTGCTCAGGTCACTGGCAGCCATCGTGGTGCCAACACTGTTGTATACCGCATTGATCCAGCTGGTATTCGACCGGCTGCATTGGCAATCGCTGCTGCTGGTTTCCAACTGGTTCCCCGCCAGCGAGGTCAGCCTGTTCAACTATTGGTACATCGAAGTGTTGGTGCAGATGATCGTGATCATTGGCCTGGTGCTGTCGATCAAGCGCGTGCGCCAGGTGCTGGTTGCCGATCCGTTTCGCTGGCTGATCATCGCTGCCTGTGCACTGGTAGCGCTGGATGTGTTCCTCAACCAGTTCGTATTCGACGCCAGTGCCCTGCTCAACCGGGTACCCCAGCACTTCCTGGCGGTGATGGTGCTGGGCATGGCCGTGCACCATGCCGACACGACCTCACGCAAATGGGTGGCCAGTGCGGTGGCCGTGCTGGTGGTGGGTGAGCTGGACCTGATGGCGGTTGCCGGTGTTGGCTGGCAAGCGTTCACACGCTATGTCGACATCGCCCTCCCAGCGATACTGGCGCTTGTCTGGTTCCGCTCGGTGCCAGTACCCGCCCTGGTTGCGCGGGCAGGTGCGGTGATCGCTTCGTCAACCTTGTATATCTACCTGACGCATTTCCAGTTCGAGTCGGTGGCGGACCATGTTTTCAGGCACCCGCTGTTCGAGGTGGCCCTGGCAATCGCTGGAGGGGTATTGGTGAGCTATTGCTGGAACACCCTGTTACGTCTGCTGTTTACCCGCAGGCGCAAGCAGCACCAGGCGCGTGGAGCCGATCCAGCTGAGCGCGCCACCTCTGCCTGAACGAAGATGTCCCCGCCGGCGCATGCACTACGCGCGTCCGGCCAGTTCAGCCAGCACCTCGGCCGAGGTGGTGACCTGGCGGAAGTGGTGCTTCCACAGGTCGGTCCCCAGCTTGCCCGAGCGGTCCAGCGATGACCCTATTGTCATGTCTGTCACCAGCGTGGGCATCAGCCCTGCATCGAACAGGGCAAAGCCGGCGGCCAGCACGCAGGTTTCGGTCTGCAACCCACACACCAGCACCCGCTCGACACCCAGTTGCCGGATGTAGTCGATAGCTTCGGCACTTTGCCCATAGCCATGCTTGACGAACACCTGGTCGGCCTCGACCAGGCTCTCGTCCTCGGCCGCCGGGTGCCAACCGAGCTGGCGCTCGAACGGCGTGACCTGTTCATCGTGCAACTCGACCGAGGCTATGGTGGGAATGTTCGCTGACAACCGCCGCAAACCATCGACCAGCCACTCGGGCGGGCTGAAGGTGGACTGAACATCGACGATGAGCAAAACCTGGCGCATGGGCGGATTCCGGCACGGGCAAAAGGCGCGAAGTATAACGCGAAGCAACTGCCGTGGTCGCTGGACAGGCCCGGGGAACCATTCGGCGACTCTTTGCGCAGAAAAAGGGGCTGCTGCGCAGCCCCCCTGTTGTACCCGTAACAGCTAACCCCAGCGCCCCTCAACCGGCCAGGATGAAGTCTGCGGCGGTCACCGTGGTTGCATCTGCCACCCCCACCAAACGTATGGAGTCGGCAGCACCGATGCTTACCAAGGTGTCCGCACCAACATCGGCGATGGTCACACTGGCACCAAAGGTGGCTGCGGTGATGTTGAGGGCGGTGATATCCAGCCGGTCCTGGCCACCTGCCGCAATGGCATCGAAATTGATGATCAAGTCGTTGCCAAAGCCTGCAGCGAACTGGAACACATCGTTGCCATCGGTGGCTATCAGGGTGTCGTTACCGGCCCCACCCACCACCGTATCGTTACCTGCCGCACCGTTGAGGAAGTCGTTGCCGGCCCCCCCGATCAGGGTGTCGGTACCCACGTCGCCGAACAGTGTGTCGTTACCATCGCCGCCCTGCAGGGTATCATTGCCGTTGCCGCCATCCAGGCTGTCATCGCCAGCGCCCCCGTTCAGGTTGTCGTTACCGGCCTCGCCCAGCAACGTGTCGTTGCCGCCACCGGCATCGAGGCTGTCGTCCCCCCCTCCACCGCGCAGTTGGTCGTCACCCAGGCCGCCGAACAGCTGGTCGTTCCCGGCGTCGCCGTTGAGGATGTCGTTGCCGGCATTGCCGTTGAGCACATCGTTACCGCCGTCGCCGCTGAGCGTGTCATTACCTGCCCCACCGTCGATGATGTTGGCCAGCCCGTTACCCGTGCCGGTGAAGTTGCCCACCCCGGTATAGGCCAGGTTCTCGACGTTGGCGGCCATGGTGTGGCTGGCCAGCGTGGTACGTACAAGGTCCGTACCGGCCCCCGTTGCCTCGACCACTACATCCCCGGCGTCATCCACCACATAGGTGTCGTTGCCCACGCCACCCACCAAGCGGTCGGCACCCGCACCGCCGTTGAGCAGGTCGTTGCCGGCCCCCCCTGTGAGGGTGTTGGCCAGCGCGTTACCGGTACCGGTAAAGGCGCTGCTGCCGGTATAGGTCAGGTTCTCGACGTTGGCGCCAAGGGTGTAGCTGGCCAGGCTGGTCTGCACCTGGTCCGTGCCACCATTGAGTGCCTCGGTGACCGTATCCCCGGCGTTGTCGACCAGGAAGGTATCGTTGCCGGCACCGCCGTTCATGGCATCTGCGCCAAGCCCGCCGTTGAGGGTGTCGTTGCCATCCTCGCCATTGAGGAAGTCGGGGTCGTCACCGCCATTGAGGATGTCGTTGCCAATGCCACCGAACAGCTGGTCGCTGCCGCCCAGGCCGTTGAGCGTGTCGTTGCCGCCCAAGCCCGAGATCACGTCATTGCCTGCGCCACCGGTCAGGGTGTTGGCTCCATTGGTACCAACCAGTACAACACCCGGTGGCACGGTGACTGCAGCGGTCGCCGCCGAGGTCAGCGACTCCAGGGTGCCGAAGCCGTCGGTGTAGCGCACGATCACCCGTAGCTGCTGGTTACCCTGGGCGAAGCCGGGGGTGAAGGTGGCCGCCGTGGCCCCGGCAATATCGGCGAAGGTGCCGCCGGTGCCTTGCTGCCACTGGAAGCTGAAGGCCCCCAGGCCGTCGATGTCGGCAATTGCGCCGGTGAGCGCGGTCAGCGTCTGGCCTTGGTCGGGCGTGGTGTCGCTGATCAGCAACGCACCGGTCGGCGCATCGTTGACGTTGGCCACCGGGTCGAGAATGTCGGAGGCGACGCTTTCCTGCACGCCAAAGTCATCCACGTAGCTGACCACCACACGCATGTTCTGCCCCACTTGCGCCTGGGTCAGGACGAACGTGCTGCTGATGGCGCCGGCGATGTTGACCCAACCAACACCCCGGTTGGACTGCCACTGGAAGGTGAACTGAGGGTTGCTCAGGCCGTCGGCGTCGACGATGGTGGCCGGGTTGGCGGTGAGCGTTTGATTCTGCACCAGCAGCCCGGTCACGGTCGGCCCGGCGCTCGGCGCGCTGTTCGGCGTCGAATCGACGATTTCCAGCGTGCCCTTGGCATCCTGGTACACCGCACGCACGCGGATGTTCAGGCCGGCGACGTCGTCCGTGACGCGGTAGGTCGTACCGGTGACCCGTGTCGCTTCACCAGCGGCCACAACCGTGATGTCTTCATAAACCCCGGAACCCGGCAGCGCCTCGACTTGCCAGTAGTAGGCCACGGGGCCGTTCACCGCACCGGTCGCATTGGTTGCGCTGACATTGTCCGCGTCATGCACGGCGAGGTTGCTTACCCTCAGAAGCTGGCCACTGACTGGCGTATCGTCGCGCAGGCCGGTGGTAGCATCGAGAATCGCCAGGTGGCCGGTGGGGCCGGCGTTGACTGCCGTACCGACGCCAGAGGCCTGCGAACTGTCAGAGAACTGCAGGCGCTCGATGCCGGTCAGGTGGTCGACGCCATCACGACCAGCCACCAGGTCGGTGACGGTCACCGAGTTGCCATCGACCACCACGCTGTAGTCGGTGGACACCCCAGAGTACACCGCCGTGTCGTAGTGGTCGGTGCCGCTGAGTATCTCCCGCACGATCACCAGCTGGCCCGGCTTGTAGGTGCCATTGAGCATGAACGGCACCATCGGCTCCATGCTGTTGAAGCTGGCGATTTCCGGGCCGGTGCCATCAGGGTTGGCGCGTACGCTGATGCGCACGTTCAGCCACTTGTCGCCGTCGAGGATATCGTCGCCACCCCGGCCTTCGAGCAGGTCGCTACCGCTGCCACCGAGGATGATATTGCCACCGTCATAGAAGGTCGCCCCGGCCGCCAGCAGGCCGGCCAGGCCGTCGATCAGGCTAATGTTGGTCAGCACGCTGCCGGTAGCACCTGCAGTAGGCAGCGAGGTGGCGTCTTCGCTGTCGCCGCGCAGGAAGTCGCCATGCGCCGAGCCCGACAGGCCTTCCATGATGTCGAAGCGCACCAGCGTCGAAGCGCCCGAACCCGGTACCAGCGGCACATCGAAGAAGCGGTCGCTCATGTCGATGGACACGCCTTGGGCCAAGTCCTTGAAGGTTGCCCAGTCGTAGCCTGAGCCACCAATGTAGCGGTCACCAAACCCCAGGCTGCCGACCATGATGTCGTCGCCGCCTTCACCGTTGAACTTGTCGTTCTCGTTGCCGCCGACAAATACGTCGTTACCGATGATCGGGTCGTTACCGAGCGGGTCGAAGTTGTCGCCAGGCGCGCCGTCCGAGGTGCCCTTCTCGATCCAGTCGTCACCTTCGTTGCCCATGTCCTGCTCGTTGGCCTTGCTGCCGAGGATGAAGTCATTGCCCTGACCGCCGATGGCTTCGGAGGCGTCCTCACCAGTGACGATAAAGTCATTGCCGAAACCGCCGATGATCAGGTTGATGCCATTACCGCCATGCAACACATCGTTGCCGTCGCCGCCCTGGATGTTGTCGTCACCGCCCATGTCGCTGATGATGTCGTCCCCGGCCCCACCGCGCAGCTGGTCGTTGCCGTCGCCACCCTCGATGCGGTCGTTGCCGGCATCACCCCAGACCGTGTCGTCGCCTTCGCTGGAGACCAGAATATCGTCCCCGTTGGTGCCGCCCAGCACGATGTGCTCGGCACCGGCATAGCGGATGTAGTGGGTGTCCGGGCCAGCCGTCAGCGGGCTGTCGCGGAACACCACCTGCTCGCCGTTTTCGCCCAGCGGGTCGGCGCTGCCAAGGCCCTCGTTGTACTGCTTGGTCTGGTCCAGTTCCAGGTAGAAGCCAGGGTCGGAAAACACCAGGCCTGGCAGGTGGGTGGCCGAGCTGTTGGCCATGATCAGCTTGGCGAACGAGTTGCTTTCCAGCTCGGCGTTCATCGACAGGCCCGCGGTGCGCTCCAAATAGTAGAAACGGTCGCCGTCCTGCAGTTTCTCCATCTGGTTCTCGAACACAAAGTTGAAGGTGCTGCCGAGCATGCCGCCAAACGGTGCTTTTGCTTCCGCCAGGCCGCCGATCCACAGGTCGATGGCATCGACACCGGTCACGGTGACTGCCTTGAGGTCATCGGCAGTACCCAGTACACCGTCCTTGCCGGGCAGGGTCACATTGGCCCAGGCGCCGCTGCTGTTGAGGAAGTCCATGCGGTCGGCGGGTGCGCCATCGCCGCCGAACACCAAGGCCATGGCCGCGGCGCGTTTTTCCAGCAGGGTGGTGGCAGCGGTGATGGTGCTGTGGGTGCCGTAGGCCGCGATGAAGTTGATCAGCGACTCTGGATGTTTCAGGTGTTGCACCAGGTCGACCCAACTGCTGTACGGTTTGAGCTGGGTATCGCCGGTTTGCCCGTAGATTTCGCGGCGCACAGCGTTCAGCGAAGGGATACCGACGTCGCGGCCACGGGCGATGTTGATCGCTGGCAGGTCCAGTGGCAGGCCGAGCAGGTTGTTGCGCAGCGCCTCGGTGACGAACTCGTCGATTTCGTTACCGGCCTGGCGAGTGACCCCGCGCACGATAGCGCTGGTGGCGTCCTCGGGGGTTACGCCACTGGCGGCATAAGCCAGCGGGTTGAGGAAGGCCGCTATCAGCCCCAGTTGCTGATCGGGGTTGGCGCTGGCCGGGTCCTGGATGACGTTGAAGTCGATGTCGAAGCGGTCGACAGTCTCGGTCAGCATCGAGTGGCCGAAGCGGTACACGGTGTGGGCGAACTCGGCCACGATCGAGGCATCGAGGTCGACGTCGTACACCTGGGTCGGGGCAAAGAACAGGTCGACCCGAGGTTGCACGGTGCGGGCGAACTCCTCGAACACCAGGTGCTGGTACTGCATTTCGGTGCCGAACTTGGCCGCCTGGAACAGCCGCTCGCCATTCCACACCAGGGCACCGATCTCGGCCGGGGTGACTGGCAAGGCGCTGACCGGGTTGAGCAGCCATTCGTTGAGGAAGGCCAGGTCACCCGAGTCGAGCACGGTGTCCATGGTCTGCGCCACCAGCCGGTTGTGCTCGGAGTGGAAGATCGCATGCACGGCGGTCAGGCCGATGTTCTCGTTGACCCGGCCGTCACCGGCGATGTAGTGCGCGTCCAGCAGTTCGTTGTCGTAGGCCAGGTTGGCACCGGTCTGCGGGTTGACCGGCACGGCATTGCCGGCCACGTTGTCGGCATCCGGCGCCAGCACGCCGCCACTGAACACCGGCACGGCATTGTGGGCGATGTCGGCAAGGAACTGGTGCCCGGTACGCACGGCGTTGGTCAGGTCGAGCGGCGCCAGCGGGTTGCCTTCGACCTCCTGGTCATCAGCGGTGCCGGCAATACCGTCCAGGCCTTTCATCACCACCATCGGGTAGCCGTTGGGGCCTTTGATGAAGTTGCCGTAGGCGTCGGTGGCCAGCAGCGGCACGTTGTCGACGTCGGCATCGGTCAGGTTGATGCCGAGCAGGTCGCGGGCCTGGGCCTTGACCACCTTCCAGGTGGCCATGCCGCCAATTTCGGTGTCGTCGGCCGTGCCGAACCTGCCATCAGCGCCCAGGTCGCGATTGGTGATCAATCGGCCCGTGGCGACCGGGCCGTCGTCAGTCATGACATAGGCGCGCAGGAACACCTGGTGCGAGGGATGCGAGCTGTAGGTCTGGTTCTGGTCGACGAACGGCGTGGTGGTGTTGGTGTGTTCGCGGATGTCGTCGGCGTTGCCAAGGATGCCGTCCGGCCCAGGCAGGTTGGTGGCACGGGTTACCACCATGAAGTTGGTGAAGCCACCCTCCACGTACAGCGGGTCATCCGGTTGCAGCGGGATGTAGATGGTACCGGAGCCGCCCTTGGTGACCAGGTCCAGGCCATGGTCGAAGAACTGCCCGAAGAAGGTCATCCACGCGTTGAACGGCGCAGACAGCCCGGCATCGGCAGCGGTGTTCTCGAACAGGTACACGTCATGGTCGTCGGTGGTGCCGAACTGGCCGTCCATGCCTGGGCTGGCGACGATGCGCACGCCATCCTTGAGCACGTCGTCGTTGCCTGCGGCGCCGAAGTTGAGCACGCCATCCGCACCCGGGTCATACGCGGTGGCATAGGCTGCCGGGTTGTTGGAGGTCTGGTCGACAATCAGGTTGCTGATGGTACGTGGCTGCGAATCGAACACCGGCCCGCTGGTCTGCTGGTACGACGACCCCGGGATCGCCGGGGAACCTGGGCCGAAGAAACCGGCTGGCGCACCTTCGGCCGGGTTGAATACCGGGTCGGTCACGCGCGGGAAGACGTTGTCGGCGGCACCGTATTGGGTGTTGTTGTTGCCGTTCAGGTTCATCAGGTTGTTGTTCGAGCCATCCACCGCACGCAGGCCCATGGCTGCGCGGACGTTGGGGATCAGCGAGAGGATGTCCTGCCCGGCGGCATCGGCCTCGGCAATCTTGATTTGCGCGAGGATGAAGTTCAGGTCGGAGCGCACCATGTGCAGGCCGGCACCGCCGTCACTGGCATCCACCACCGGGGTGGCCACTGTCGGCACCACGGGCGCGCCAGGTTGCACCACGGTGGTAGGCTGCGAGTAAAGCACTTCGGTGGTGCCATGGGCATCCTGATAGATCGCCTTGACCCGCAGGCTCAGCCCGGCCAGGTCTGGCGACACCTTGAACGAAGTGCCATCGGCGCTCTGGAAGGCCAGGTCGCCGGCCGGTAGCAGGATGATGTCCTGGAACACACCGCTGCCCGGGTCGGCCTCGAACTGCCAGTAGTAAGACACCGAACGGTCGGCGAGCGAGCCCGTCGGGTTGCCCGCACTGATGTTGTCGGCGTCGAGCACGGCGGCCACGCTCACCGTCAGCATATCACCCACGGTAATCGCACCGCCGTTGCTGTCGAGCAGGGTCGGGCTGCCGGTGGGTTGTGCGTTCACCCCCTCCACCAGTACGCGCTGGCTATCGGCAAACTGCAGGCGCTCGATGTGCAACAGGGTATCGACGCCATCGCGGCCGGCCACGGTGTCGGTGACGGTCCAGACGTCATCGGCAACATCGGCGGTGCCCTTGGTGTTCTGGGTCACCACGTACTCGCTCTGTAGCCCAGAGAATATTGCCGTGTCGAAGGCGGCCCCGCCGGTCGAAGTGCCGGGCAGGATTTCGCGCACGGCCTTGAGCTGGCCGGGGTTGTAGGTGCGGTCAAGCATGAACGGAATCATGTCGGCCATGCTGTCGAAGCTGGCGATTTCCGGGCCGGTGTGGTCGACGTCGCCAGGGGCGTACACGGCGATGCGCACGTTGAGCCACTTGTCGCCATCGATCAGGTCATCGCCACCCCGGCCTTCGATCAGGTCACTGCCATTGCCGCCGAGCATGATGTTGCCAGTGGCAAAGCCGGTGGTGGGCAGGCCGGCATCGGCCAGGAACTGCTGCAGCCCACGTATCAGCGCCACGTTGGTCAGCGCACTGCCGGTGGCGCCGCCATGGTTGAGAATGGTCACGGCATCGACGTCGTCGCCCTTGAGCACATCGGCGTAGGCCGAACCGGACACCCCTTCGACCTCGGCGAACCTGTCCAGAATCGAGGCAGGCGAAGCGCCCACCGGGTTGAACACGCCAGCGTTCTGGTTAGGCGCGTTGCCATGGGGCTGAGCCAAGGCGGCCAGGCTGAGGTCCACGGTGACACCCACGCGGTCATTCTTGTTGGTGACCCAGTCGAAACCGGACATGCCATCCATTTTGTCTTGGGCATCGCTGCCGACGAAGATATCGTCGCCGCCCTCACCGATCATTTCGTCGAAGCCGCCGCCCCCGACGAAGATGTCGTTGCCAATGACTTCGTCACCCAGCAAGGGCGCGAAGTTGTCACCAGGTGCGCCGTCCTGGGTGCCCTTCTCGATCCAGTCGTCACCTTCGTTACCGGTAGGTGGCAGGTTGGTCTTGGCGCCGAGGATGAAGTCGTCGCCCTGGCCGCCGAAGGTGGTGCTGATGTCCTCGGTGGTGATGATGAAGTCCTGGCCATCGCCACCCAGGATCAGGTTACCGGCAACCCCCATGCTGCCAGCGACGATCACGTCGTTGCCGGCATTGCCTTCAAGGCGGTTGTCGCCGAACGAATCGGTGATGATGTCGTCGCCCGCGCCACCCAGCACCGCGTCGTTGCCGGCACCGCCTTCGAGCAGGTCATCACCGGCATCGCCATAGAGGGTATCGTCGCCTTCGCTGGAGATGATGATGTCGTTGCCAGCGGTGCCACCCAGCACCACATGGTCTTCACCGGTGTAATGCAGGAAGTTGCCGTCTGGCCCGACAGTATCGGGGTTATCGCGGATCACCAACGGAACGATTTCAACCCCGTTGATCTCGATGCCGCCAGTGGGGTCGGCCTTGCCGTCGGCACCCAGCCCGGTGAACTGGTTGGCCTGGTTCACTTCCAGGGTAAACGTGGGAGTGAGGAACACGGTGTTGGACAGGTGGGTGACGTCGGAGTTGGCCATGATCAGCTTGGCGAAGGAGTTGTTTTCCAGCTCCGTACCAAAATTCATGCCCGCCGTGCGCGACAGGTAGTAGAAGCGGTCACCGTTCTGCAGCGCTTCCAGCTGGGTTTCGAAGACAAAGTTGAAGCTGGAACCGAGCATGCCGCCAAACGGCATTTTCTTCTCGGCCAGGCCGCCGACCCAGAAGTCGATGGCGTCGACCCCGGTCACGGTCACCCCGGCAATGTCGTCGGCCGTGCCGGCGATGCCGTCCGCGCCGGCCAGCGTCACGTTGGCATAGGCACCGGTGCCGTTGAGGAAGTCGAGGCGGTCAAGGGGGGCGCCGTCTCCGCCAAGTACCAGTGCCACGGCGGCGGCGCGCTTGGCGGCCTCGGTGGTGGCCCCGGTAATGCTGCTGTGGGTGCCGTAGGCGGCAATGAAGTTGATCAGCGACGCCGGGTGCTTGAGGTGATCGGCAAAGTCGACCCAGCTGATGTAGGGCTTGAGCTGGCTGTCGCCGGTGGCGGCATAGAACTCGCGGCGGGCCTCGTTCAGGCTGGGGATGCCGGTATCACGACCGCGGGCGATGTTCAGCGCAGGCAGGTCCAGTGGCAGGCCGAGCAGGTTGTTGCGCAGGGCTTCGGTGACGAACTCGTCGATCTCGTTGCCCACCTGGCGGGTAACGCCGCGGATGATTGCACCCGCCGCTTCATCGGCCGTGGCCCCGCTACCGGCGAACGCCAGCGGGTTGAGGAACGCGGCAATCAGTCCCAACTGCTGGTCGGGGTTGGCCGGGTCGGCAGAAACCGGGTTGAACGCCGGGTCGTAGCGGTCGACGGTTTCGGTCAGCATCGAGTGTCCGAAGCGGTACACCACATGGGCGAACTCGGCGAGGATGGCCGGGTTGATCGAGGTGTCGTAGCCGTTGGGGGCGAGGAACTCGTCGATCTGCGGCTGGATGGTGCGGGCGAACTCTTCGAACACCAGGTGCTGGTACTGCATCTCGGTGCCGAACTTGGCGGCCTGGAACAGCCGCTCGCCATCCCACACCAGCGCGGCGATGTCGGCAGGCGTGGTGGGGATAGCGGTTACGTCGTCGATCAGCCACTCATTGAGGAACGCCAGGTCGCCCGCGGCCAGCAGAGTATCCTTGGTCTGCTGCACCAGGCGGTTGTGCTCGGAGTGGAACACATGGTGCACGGCAGTCAGGCCGATGTTCTCGTTCACCCGGCCGTCACCGGCGATGTAGTGCGCGTCGAGCAATTCGTTGTCGTAGGTCAGGTTGTTGCCACCCTGCCCGACCGGCTGTGCGTTGCCCACCAGGGTGTCGGCGTCAGCCTGCAGCACACCCCCAACCACCACGGGCGCGGCATTGTGGGCGATGTCGTCAAGGAAGCCATGCCCGGTGCTCACGGCATTGGCCAGGCTGATCGGCGCATTGCGGTCGCCCTCGACCAGCTGGGTGACGTCATCGGCGGTGCCAGCGATGCCATCGGCGCCGTTGTTCACGCGCATGACCACCTGCGGCATGCCGTTGGGTCCGCGCAGGAAGTTGCCGTAGGCATCGGTGGCCAGCAGCGGCACGCTATGCACGTCGGCATCGGTCAGGTTGATACCCAGCAGGTCACGGGCCTGGGCCTTGACCACTGCCCAGGTGGCCATGCCACCGCTTTCGCCGTTGCCATCGTCGGCGGTACCGAACTTGCCGTCGGCGCCCAGATCACGGTTGGTGATCAGGCGCCCGGTAGCCACCGGCTCACCTGCCGCGTTGACCGTGTATTCGCGCAGGAACACCTGGTGCGAGGGATGCGAGCTGTAGGTCTGGCTCTGGTCGACGAAGGGCGAGGTGGTGTTGGGCTGGCTATCGTCGGCGGTACCCACCACGCCATCGGCGCCGGCGGTGCGCACGGCGCGGGACAGCACCATGAAGTTGGTCGGGCTGCCGGCCACGAACAGTGGGTCGTCCGGGCGCAGCGGGATGAACACGATGTCGGTGCTGCTCTTGCTGACCAGGTCCAGGCCGTGGTCGAAGAACTGGCCGAAGAAGGTCATCCAGGCGTTGAAGCCGGCGGTCAGCCCGGCGTCTGGCGACACGTTGGGGATGAAGAACACAGGCTTGTCGTCAGCGGTGCCAAACACGCCATCGATACCAGGGCTCATCACCGGCGCGGCACCGCCGTTGGCCTCGACGGCGGCCGGGTTGTTGGCTGTCTGGTCGACGATCAGGTTGCTGATGGTGCGCGGTTGCGAATCGACGACATTGCCGGTGCCGACATAGTTGGCGCGGTAAGACGCTTCGAGCAGGCGCAGGAACGAGTTGTCGGCTGCGCCGAACTCGCTCTGCCCGGTGACCAGGTTGTTGTAGCTGCCATCCACCGTGCGCAGGCCAAAGGGTACCTGGCTGTTGGGCAACAGGTCGATCAGGCTGGCGCCATCGGCGTGTGCCTCAGCGATGAAGATCTGTTTGAGGATGAATTCAAGGTCCGACTTGCTGAAATTGGCCATTGCAGTTGCCCTCGATCTGTCCGGAGATGACACAGGGCAACAGGGTCCTTCCCGCGCCCAGTCAGTGTTGACGTGCGCAGAATCTGGTGGATGTACCGGGCTCAGTAGCCCAGCACTCGTGTGCTGAAACCTCTGGCCTCTTCTTGGCAAGCTGGCCCCCGTTGCAGGAGGGGCCCTGTAAACCGTGCGCAACAGGTGTAACGCGCGTGTATCGATCCCAGCTCGCACAGGGCCCGAATACTTCAGACTAAAGTCGTAGGCCAAAAGCTTGTCAATATTTCGTCAAAAAAATCTTAGCCGTTGATAATCAGATGCAACTCACTGTTTTTTCGTGACTTATAAAAAGTTCAAAGTATTTATAGAGCGAAATGATATTACTGGATGTTTCGTTGCAACCTACGCTGCTGTCTGTGGGAGCAACGCAGCGTTTGGGCAATATCGCCATCAGTGCGACCCGCCTGCGAGCCGACCAAGAAGCCACAACAGCCGTTGTACGGGGCGCCGCAAGGGCTTCCCGCTTTGTGATAAAGGGAGGCCCCCGATGCCTAAGCCACCACGCACCCGCTCCGAGCTGGCCGACGTGCTGTTTCGCTTGCGCCGCAGCTTCTACGCCCTGGCCGCCTTCAGCGGCGTGATAAACGTCATGATGTTGACGCCAGCCATTTATATGTTGCAGGTGTACGACCGCGCCCTGGTCAGCCGCAATGTCACGACCTTGGGCATGCTCACCTTGCTGGTGGTCGGGCTGTTCCTGCTGATGTCGGCCCTGGAGATGGTCCGCACCCGGGTGTTGATAAGGGTGGGCAACGGCCTGGACATGAGCCTGAACCGGCGCCTCTTCAGCGCTGCCTTCGAACGCAACCTGAGCCGTGCCGGCGGTAACCCGGCCCAGGCCCTGCAGGACTTGGCGCAGGTTCGGCAGTTTCTCACCGGCAACGGCCTGTTCGCGTTCTTCGACGCCCCCTGGACACCGATCTATCTGCTGGTTTGCTACCTGATCCACCCCTGGCTCGGGCTGGTCACCACGATTGGCTCGCTGATCCTCGTCGGGCTGGCCTACCTCACTGAAAAGGCTACGCAAAAGCCCTTGGCCGAAGCCAACCAGGCAGCCATGTCGTCTGCCAGCTACGCCAACAACAACCTGCGCAACGCCGAAGTGATCGAAGCCATGGGCATGCTGCCGTCAATCGGCAAGCGCTGGTACCAGGGCCACTTGCGCATCCTGCAGATGCAGACCCTGGCCTCCGATCGCGCGGCGCTGATCAGCAGCACCGGGCGCTTCGTGCGCATCACCCTGCAGTCGCTGATCCTCGGCACCGGCGCGCTGCTGGCGATCGAGGGCACGATCACCCCCGGCATGATGATCGCCTGCTCGATCCTGACCGGCCGAGCCTTGGGCCCGGTGGAACAGGTGATCGCCGCGTGGAAGCAACTGCTGGGCTGCCGCCTGGCCTGGGGCAGGCTCAATGACCTGCTGCAGGACTACCCGCAACGGCCACCAAGCATGTCGCTGCAGCGGCCGATGGGCATGCTGGCCGTGGAGAACGTGATCGCCGGCGCCCCTGGCAGCACCACCAGCATCGTACGCGGGGTGAGCTTCAGCCTGGCCCCGGGTGACAGCCTGGGTGTCATCGGCCCTTCGGCCTCGGGCAAGTCCACCCTCGCCCGCCTGCTGGTAGGTGTGTGGCCGGCCCAGGCCGGCAAGGTGCGCCTGGACGGCGCCGATATCTTCACCTGGAACAAGGCCGAACTGGGCCCGTGGCTGGGCTACCTGCCGCAGGACGTGGAGCTGTTCGAAGGCACCATCGCCGAAAACATCGCCCGCTTTGCCGAGGTGGACAGCGACGCGGTGATCCGTGCTGCCCGCAGCAGCGGTGTACACGACATGATCCTGCGCTTCCCGCAGGGTTACGACACCCGCCTGGCCGCCGATGGCAGCCCATTGTCTGGCGGCCAGAAGCAACGCATCGCGCTGGCCCGCGCCCTGTATGGCGAGCCCAACCTGGTGGTGCTGGACGAGCCCAACGCCAACCTCGATGACGTGGGTGAAAAAGCCCTGGTCGATGCCCTGTCCGAGCTCAAGGCACGCGGCGCCACGGTGGTGCTGATTTCCCACCGGCCCAATGTGCTGTGCGCGGTCGACCAGATACTGATGCTGCGCGACGGTGGTGTGCACATGCTTGGCAGCCGCGACGAAGTGTTCGCCGCGCTGCGCAAGGCCGCGGTGATTCCGGCAACGGCTGCGGCACCGCTGGCTTCGGTCAAAGTACGGGAGTAACCAACCATGCAGATGACTCAACATGCCGAACTGATCCCCGCCGAGACCAGCCACCTGATCGACCTGGACGCGGGCCGCCCGGTACGCTGGGGCGTATGGCTGGTCATCGCCGGCTTCGGCGGCTTCCTGCTGTGGTCCTGCCTGGCGCCACTGGACGCCGGCGTGGTCGCCACCGGTACGGTCAAGGTCACCAGCAACCGAAAGGCGGTCCAGCACCTGAGCGGGGGCACCGTTGAAGCGATCATGGTGCGCGAAGGCGACGTGGTGAAGAAAGGCCAGGAAGTGGTGCGCCTCGATGCCCTGCGTGCGGTGGCCGAACAAGGCGCACTCAGCGCCCAGTACATCGTCAGCAAGACCGTGGAAAACCGCCTGGAAGCCGAGCGCGATGGCCGCGATACCGTGACGTTCGACCCTGCCCTGCTGGAAACCTACGCCAATGACCCACGCCTCCTGGCCGCCATGGACCTGCAACAGCGCCTGCTCGATACCCGCCGCGCGGGCCTTGCCGGTGAACTGAGCATCCTTGAAGAAAACCTGACTGCCTCGGCAGTGCAACTGAAGGGCCTGCAGCAGGTGTACGGCGCCCGCGCCTCGCAGATCGGCTTCCTCAACCAGGAACTGCAAGGCACCCGGGTACTGGCCGCCGAAGGCTATGTACCCCGCAATCGCCTGCTGGAGCTGGAGCGCAGCAATGCCGACCTGTCCGCCGGCCAGGCCGAAAACCTCAATAACATTGCCCGGGCGCGCAGCCAGGCCACCGAGATCAAGCTGCGCATCCTGCAGCGCCAGCACGATTACCTGAAGGAGGTGGAGTCGCAACTGACCGATACTGCCAAGGAAAACACCACCCTGGCCGATCGCTTGCGCGCACTGGACTATGAAGTGACCCACACGGTGATCCGCTCGCCGATCGACGGCATGGTGCAGGGCCTGAGCATCGCCACGGTCGGCGGCATCATCCAGCCCGGGGCCAAGATCATGGAAGTGGTACCGCTCGACCAGCCGCTGCAGGTCGATGCGATGATCCCGGTGCAGGCGATCGACAAGATGGTCCCAGGCCTTGCCGTGGACATCGCTTTCCCGGCCTTCAACCATGCGCAGACACCGAACATTCCCGGCCGGGTAAAAACCATTTCCGCCGACCGGCTGCTCGACGAAGAAAGCAAGCAGCCGTTCTACCTGGCCCAGGTCGAAGTGACGCCGGCCGGCATGGGCTTGCTGGGCAGCAACCACATCCGCCCCGGCATGCCTGCCACCGTCACCATCAAGACCGGCGAGCGCAACCTGCTCAGCTACCTGCTCAAACCAATGCTCGAACGTGTGGACGCCGCGTTCAAGGAGCAATGACATGAAACGCCCATGCCTGATGGTGTGCCTGCTGGGAGTTGCCGTACAGGCCAGTGCCATGGACCTGAAGCAAGCCTGGGACCTGTTGCAGTACCAGGGCCCGATCTACCGCGCTGCCGTGCATGAGAAACAAGCCGGTGGCGAAAACCGCGCCATCGGCGAGGCCGGCCTGCTGCCGCAGATCAACGCCTCGGCCTACTTCAACCAGGTCAATGGCAGCCAGCGCCAGAATGGCCAGGACAATGACCTCGACTATGACTCCAAGGGCGCCAACGTGCGCCTGCGCCAGCCGCTGTTCAACAAGCAGAAGATGGCCGAGTACCGCCAGGGCCAGCAACGCGCCGACTACAGCGTGGCGGTGTTCGATGCCAAGAGCCAGGACGCAGCGGTGCGCCTGGCCGACGCTTACTTCGACGTGCTGCTGGCCAGCGAAACCATCACCCTGGCCAAGGCCAAGCTGAACGCGTTCGAGGAACAGCTGGCATCGGCGAAGCGGCGCAAGGAACTGGGCGCCGGCACCATTACCGACGTCGACGAGTCGGTGGCCCGGCGCGACCTGGCCGAGGCCGACCTGATCGACGCCCAGGACAACCTGGTCAACGCCCGGCGCAAGCTGGAGGAATACATTGGTGAAACCCCGCAGGCGTTGACCACCCTGCAGGCGGGCTTCAGCACCCCGCCGCTGATGCCGGGCAACCTGCAGGAGTGGCTGGTCAAAGCTCAGGCTGACAGCCCGCTGATTCATGCGCGCCGGCACAGCTACGCGCTGGCCGAGGAAGAAGTCAACCGCGCCCGCGCCGGACACTACCCGACCCTGGATTTCGTGGCGGGTTACACCGCGGGCAGCAGCCAGTCGATTTCCGAGCTGAACCAGCGCAACCACTACAGCTCGATCGGGCTGGAGCTGAACATCCCGCTGTACAGTGGTGGCAGCACCCGTGCCCTGGCCCGCCAGGCCAGCGCCAACAGCGCCAAGGCCCTGGATGAACTGGACGCCACTCGCCAGGAGGTGATTTCCAACACGACCCGCGAATACCGTGGCGTGCAGAGTGGCGCCCTGCGCATTCAGGCACTGGAAAAGGCCGTGACCTCCAACGAGCGTTCGCTGACCTCGACCCGCAAGGGCTTCAAGGAAGGTGGCACCAGCACCAACTCGGATGTGCTCAATGCCGAGGAGCTGCTGTATGACGCCCGCCATGACCTGTTCGAGGCCAAGCTCAACTACCTGATGTCGCGCCTGCGGCTGGCCTCGTCGGTGGGCAGCCTGGGGGATGATGATATCGAGCAGATCAATGATTACCTGGGGCCGGAGCTGATAGTCAGCAATTGATAGCGACCTCAAGCTATGCAGTGTCCCTGCACGAGCAGCCTTGTACTGCGAACAGGCCAGCAAGGCCTGACCGGTGGCAACGATCCACGAGACCCGCCCCTTTCGATGCGGTCGTTGCCAGTTTCAAGGAAGGGGCACCCGCCCTGCAGGCTGCCGTAGCTGCGACGTATTCCTTCAGGCTATGATCGGTCACCCTGCCGCGGACACCCTGAGCCATGCCCGTAGACCTGCAAGCGTTGTATCCCAGGCTGATCCACCTGATGCTGGACACGGTATTCGTGGTCGACAGGGACAACCAGATCGTGTTCGTCAGTGATGCCTGCAAGACACTGCTGGGCTACGAGGCCTGCGAACTGATCGGCGCGCCGATCACCCGCTACATGCACCCTGACGACCTCGCGGCCACGCGCGCCTCGATCATGCGGGTGATGAACGGCCAGCCGCACTACGACTTTTGCAACCGTTACCTTCGCAAGGACGGCAGCGTGGTGCACATTCTGTGGGCGGCCTGCTGGTCCGATGAGGCCCAGGCGCGTATCGGCGTGGCGCGGGACGTTACCGCCCAGCGCAAGGCCGAAGACGAACTGCGCTTCCTCGCCCATCATGACCCGCTGACCCGGCTGGCCAACCGCGCCATGTTCAATGAACGGCTGGACACTGCCCTGGCCGCGGCCCGGCGTCACAACCGCAGGCTGGCCTTGCTGTTCCTCGATATCAATGACTTCAAGCAGATCAACGACAACCACGGCCACAGCGTGGGTGACCGGGTCCTGTGCACACTGGCCCGCCGCCTGGAACGCTGCGTAGGGGCGGCTGGCACGGTAGCGCGGATGGGCGGTGACGAATTCACCGTGTTATTGCCCGATTGCCCGTCGCCGGAGGCCATTGCCACGCACGTACAGCACATTCTCGCGGTCATGGCCGAACCGCTCGACGCCGAGTTTGCTGGCATCGATGCACCGTCCTGCAGTATTGGCGTGGCCCGCTTTCCCGAAGACGGCAACGATGCCGACATGTTACTGCGCCATGCTGACGGGCACATGTACCGAATCAAGCGCCAACGCGCTGCGACTGGCTGAAAGCAAGGGCACACCGCATGGCTGAACACCTGCAAGCAACTGCCGGGCAAACACCCGCCTCTGTCGGCCTGGGCCAGGCATTGCTGTTCTGGCTGAAGCTGGGTTTCGTCAGTTTCGGCGGCCCGGCCGGGCAGATTGCGATCATGCACCAGGAGCTGGTGGAGCGGCGCCGCTGGATCAGTGAACGGCGTTTCCTGCATGCCCTCAACTACTGCATGTTGCTGCCCGGGCCCGAGGCCCAGCAACTGGCCACCTACATCGGCTGGCTGATGCACCGCACCTGGGGCGGGGTGATGGCAGGCGCTCTGTTCGTGCTCCCGTCGCTGTTCATCCTGATCGGCCTGTCGTGGGTGTACCTGACCTGGAGCGAAGTACCGGTGGTCGCCGGGATTTTCGAAGGGATCAAGCCGGCCGTGACCGCCATCGTCGTGCATGCCGCCCACCGCATTGGCACGCGGGCGCTGAGGAACGGCTGGTTATGGGCCATTGCCGCGGCCTCGTTCGTGGCCATTTTCGCGCTTGACGTCCCCTTCCCGCTGATCGTGCTGGCGGCCGCACTGCTGGGTTATGTCGGTGGCCGGCTGCTGCCGGCACAGTTCGCGCCCGGTGGTGGCCACAGCGCAGCCAGCCCCCGCCAGCGCCCGGCGTTGATCGACGACGATACCCCGATACCCGCGCACGCCCGCTTCAGCTGGGGCCGCCTGGTGACCTTGCTGCTGGCAGTTGCAGCGCTTTGGCTTCTGCCCATGGGCCTGCTGATGGCGGCCTTTGGCTGGCACGGCACACTGACGCAAATGGGCTGGTTCTTCACCAAGGCGGCGCTGCTGACTTTCGGCGGTGCCTATGCGGTGCTGCCCTATGTCTATCAAGGGGCTGTCGGCCACTATGGCTGGCTGTCGCCCACGCAGATGATCGATGGCCTGGCGCTGGGCGAGACCACGCCCGGGCCGCTGATCATGGTCGTGGCCTTTGTCGGTTTCGTCGGCGGCTACCTGCAGCCGATGTTCGGTGCCCACCAGGCGTTCCTCGCGGGCGCAGTGGCAGCGAGCCTGGTGACCTGGTTCACCTTCCTGCCCTCGTTCCTGTTCATCCTCGCCGGAGGCCCGCTGGTGGAGTCGACCCACAACGAACTGAAGTTCACCGCCCCACTGACCGGGATCACTGCGGCGGTGGTGGGGGTAATCCTCAACCTTGCGCTGTTCTTCGGCTACCACGTGCTGTGGCCGGCCGGGTTCGATGGCGCGTTCCACTGGTCCTCGGCGGTGATAGCGCTCGCGGCGGCTGTGGCGCTGTTCCGCTACAAGCGCGGGGTGATACACGTGTTGATCGGCTGCGCCGTTGCCGGGCTTGCCCTTCACCTTTTCCGCTGATGGAGCCGATCATGCGCAACCCTGAAGACGCCTTGCTCGACAGTTGGCACCATAACGCCCAAGTCTGGATCGACGCCGTACGCAGCGGCGCCATCGAAAGCCGTCGCCAGGTCACCGACCAGGCCATCCTGCTGGCCATCCTCGGCCGCCAGCCCGAACGGGTGCTCGACCTGGGCTGCGGTGAGGGCTGGCTGCTGCGCGCGCTGGCCAGCCGGGGTATCGAGGCCGTGGGCGTCGACGGCGACAGTACCCTGGTGGATGCAGCGCAGGCTGCGGGCGCGGGTGAGGTGCACCTGGCCAGCTATGCGCAGCTGGCTGAGGCGAAGGTGCATGTTGGCAAGGACTATGACGTGATCTGCGCCAACTTCGCGCTGTTGCACCAGGACATCATTGAACTGTTGTCGGCCATGCGTACTTTGCTGGTGCCAGGCGGTGCACTGGTGATCCAGACCCTGCACCCGTGGAGCGTGGCCGGCGGGGCTTATCAGGATGGCTGGCGAGAGGAGTCTTTTGCCGGGTTTGCCGGGGATTGGCAACCGATGCCTTGGTATTTCCGCACCCTGGCCAGCTGGCTGAATGCGCTGGACATGGCGGGGTTGAGACTGGTCAGTCTGCAGGAACCGCAGCACCCGCAGAGCGCGGTGCCGCAGTCGTTGTTGATGGTGGCTGAGCGTCACTGAATCGGGCCGTAACGATCCTGCGGAAGCAGGGTTCACCCCGCTCCCACAAGACAGGCCGGTGCAGGCGACTACAGCACCGGCTTGCGCGCCGCCCCGCTACGGGCCTTGGCCATGGCTGCCAGGCGCACCGCAACGTTGGCAGCGCCGTAACCGGCGTACCCCGCCTTGCGCTGGATGATCTCGAAGAAGAAACGCTCCTCGAACGGCTCGGTATAGACGTGGAACAGCTCGCCACCTTGAGCGTCACGGTCGTACAGCACGTTGTAGTACGCCAGTTCGCTGAGGAACTCGTCGTCGAAATCGAAACGCGCCGCCAGGTCGTCGTAGTAGTTCAGCGGGATTTCCAGCAGCGGTACCCCTGCCAGCTTGGCCCGCGCCACTTCGCGGAAGATGTCGTCACAATCGAAGGCGATGTGATGCACGCCCGAACCACGGTAGCTTGACAGCGCATGGGCGATGGCGGTGTTGCGGTTCTCCGAGATGTTCAGCGGCAGGCGCAAGGTGCCGCATTGGCTGCGCAGGGCGCGGCTCTTGACCAGGCCATACGGGTCGGGCAGCACCACTTCGTCGTCGGCGGCGAAGTCGAACAAACTCTTGTAGAACAGCACCCAGCTGTCCAGCGACTCGGCCGGCAGGGCCAGGGCCATGTGGTCGATGCGGCGCAGGCCGCCGGTAGCGGTTGCGTTGTTGTCCAGGCTGAAGTCGGTGTCGTACAGGGTGTGGCCGGCAGTGCCCTGCTCTACCAGGTACAGCAGGCTGCCATCGGGCGCACGCACCGCCGGCACTTCGCATTCGTTGGGGCCGACCAGGCCGCGGAACGGCTGGCCACGGAAGGCGGTGGCCCGCTTCAGGGCCGCTTGCTGGTCCTTGACCCGCAACGCAGTGGCGCACAGCGACGGGCCATGGGCCTCGAAGAAGTTGTGGCCAAAGGAATACGGTTCGGCGTTCAGCACAATGTTGATATCACCCTGGCGCAGCAGTTGCACTTCTTTGCTGCGGTGCTTGCCGGCTTCGGCAAAGCCCAGGCGCTTCAGCCAGTTGCCCAGGCGCGCGCCGACGGCTTCGTCGACCGCGAACTCCAGGAACTCCACGCCGTCATAAGCGCTGGCCGGCGGCGGGGAGAACAGCACGCCAGGTTCGATCGGCGTGTTTTCCTGCTCCAGGCGCAAGCGGGTCTGCTCTTCGAGGTACAGCAGCGAACGCAAGCCGTCGGCGGCATTCTGCCGGGTCGGTGCGGCGCGGAAGCCGTCGTTGAAGATTTCCAGCGACAGCGGGCCACGATAACCCGTGGCGAGGATCGGCGCGAGGAAACCGGCCATGTCCATTTCGCCCTGCCCCGGGAAGCAGCGAAAGTGGCGGCTCCACTCCAGCACATCCATGGCCAGGATCGGCGCATCGGCCATTTGCACGAAGAAAATCTTGTCGCCGGGGATGTCGCGGATCGCGCTGGGGTCACCTTTGAGCGACAAGGTGTGGAAGCTGTCGAGGATCACCCCGAGTGCCGGGTGGTCGGCCTGGCGCACCAGGTTCCACACTTGCTGGTAAGTGTTGACGTGGCGGCCCCAGGCCAGCGCTTCGTAACCAATGCGCAGGCCACGCTTGCCGGCATGTTCGCCCAGCAGGCGCAGGTCGTCGACCAACAGTTGCTCGTCACCCAGGGCATCGGCCTGGACGTTGCTGCACACCAGCACCAGGTCGGTACCCAGCTCCTGCATCAGGTCGAACTTGCGTTCGGCGCGGTCGAGGTTTTTCTGCAGGCGGTCACGGCGGCAGCCTTCAAAGTCGCGGAAAGGCTGGAACAAGGTGATGGCAATGCCCAGGTCGGCGCACATCTGGCGTACCTGGCGCGGGCTACCAGCGTAATAGAGCAGATCGTTCTCGAAGATCTCGACGCCGTCAAAACCGGCGGCGGCGATGGCTTCGAGCTTTTCCGGCAGAGTGCCGCTCAAGGACACGGTAGCGATCGAACGCTGCATGGCGGGAGTTCCTTGTTGTTGGAAGAATACGGTGCCATTCGGGCAAACAACCCCTGTCACAGTTTATGGCACGATCGATTATTCGCAGGTAAAGTCGTCGCTTCAATCTCTTTGTACGGAATGGTTAGTTTTGCGTTCGATTATCGCACAAAACCCGATTTAGCGAATTGCTAGACCGCGGGCCCGTGGTCAACATGGACCACAGACGCAGGCACACCGACCGTTGCCTCCTGCCTTGGCATAACCTCTGGCGGAACCTGCGCAAACAACAATAACAACGGAGACAACGATGGCTCACTCCAGCTCGCAAGCAAAGAAAGCGACCGCCAGTGGATGGATAGGCTCGGCACTCGAGTACTACGACTTCTTCATCTACGCCCAGGCCGCTGCGCTGATTTTCCCGCAGATTTTCTTCCCTAACACCGACCCGAAAATGGCCATCATTGCCTCGTTGGCCACCTATGGCGTGGGCTACCTGGCACGCCCGATCGGCGCCTTCGTACTGGGCCACTGGGGTGACACCCGCGGTCGCAAGAACGTCCTGCTGCTGTGCATGTTCCTGATGGGCCTGTCGACCATGGCTGTCGGCCTGCTACCCACCTACCACGACATCGGCTACCTCGCACCGGCCTTGCTGGTGGTGTTGCGCCTGATCCAGGGCTTTGCCGTGGCCGGGGAAATTTCCGGTGCCAGCTCGATGATCATGGAGCACGCGCCGTTTGGCCGAAGAGGCTACTACGCCAGTTTCACCCTGCAAGGTGTGCAAGCGGGCCAGGTCCTGGCGGCGGCGGTATTCCTGCCACTGGCGTACTTCATGCCCAGCGAAGCCTTTACCGAATGGGGCTGGCGCATTCCGTTCCTGATGAGCGCCATCGTGCTGATTGCCGGCTTCATCATCCGTAAGGAAGTGCACGAAACCCCAGCGTTCGTCAAAGAAGAGAAACAGGACAAGGTTGTCAAGTCGCCCATCAGCGAAGCCTTCCGCCACAGCTGGAAGCACATGGTGCTGGTAATGTTCATGGCCCTGATGAACGTGATCCCGGTCGTGGCCACCATCTTCGGCGCGGCCTACGCGGTGCAGCCGGCGTATGGCATCGGCTTCGACAAGAGCGTGTACCTGTGGATTCCGGTGGTCGGCAACATCGTTGCGGTGCTGGTGATCCCGTTCGTGGGCAACCTGTCTGACAAGATCGGCCGTCGCCCGACCATGATCGCTGGCTGCCTGGGCTCTGGCCTGCTGGCCTTCGTCTACCTGTATGCGATCAGCATCCAGAACGTGCCAATGGCGTTCGCCGCCTCGATCGTCATGTGGGGCATGGTCTACCAGGGTTACAACGCAGTGTTCCCAAGCTTCTACCCAGAGCTGTTCCACACCCGCTACCGCGTTACGGCCATGGCCATCGCGCAGAACATCGGCACCATGCTGACCGCCATGCTGCCCGCGCTGTTCGCAATGGTTGCCCCACCTGGCTCGGACAACATTCCGCTGGTAGTCGGTGGGCTGGCCTTCTTCATCACCGGCGTGTGCGCCCTGGCGGCCTACATTGCCCCGGAAACCCATCGCCTGGCGATGGACGACCTGGGCAACCCAGACGCCAAGCCGATGGAAAAGGCTGCCTATGAAGCCAGCCGTAAAGGTAGCTTTCAGGCGGTGAGCCACTGATAGATTGCAGGGGCTGCTTTGCAGCCCCTTCGCGGGCAAGCCCGCTCACACAGGTACCGTACAGGCTTCAGCCCTGATGCGATCCCTTGAGAGCGGGCTTGCCCGCGAAGGCTTCAGCCCTTGATCACGTCCTGCAGACGTGCCCACAGCCGCTGCACATCCCCCCGCTCGGTCGGCAGCGCACCAATCGAAACCCGCACCATCCACCGCCCGTCCAGTGTAGCCGGCGTCACATAAGCATCGCCGGATGCATTCAGCCGCTCGGCCCAACCCTTGGTATGCGTATCCAGCGCCTCCCCTTCAAGCCCCGCCGGTCGATGGCGAATGCACAAGGTCTGCAGCTTTACTGGCGCCAACACTTCCCACTCCGCCGCCGCCTCGACCTGCCCCGCCAGCCACTGGGCATTATCCAGGTCACGCCGCAGCCGCGCCTGCAATGCATCGACACCCTCGCTGCGCAACATGAACCACAGCTTCAACGCACGGAACCGACGGCCCAGCGGAATGCCCCAGTCGCGCAGGTTCTTCACCTCGCCATCCACCGCCGACTGCAGGTAGCTGGGATTGGTGCTCATCACGCGAATCAGGTGCTGCGGATCGCGCACGTAGTAGATCGAGCAATCGAAGGCCACACCCAGCCATTTGTGCGCGTTGACCACCACCGAATCGGCCAGCTCGATGCCGTCCCACATCCAGCGGCACTCGGGCAGGATCATCGCCGAGCCGGCCATGGCCGAATCAACGTGCAACCACAGCCCATTGGCCTGGGCGATTTCGCCCACCGCGCGCAGCGGGTCGAGGGCAGTGGTCGTCGTGGTGCCGGTGGTGGCAACCACGGCGCAGGGCTGGTTGCCGGCAGCCAGGTCCTGTTCGATCGCCGCCTGCAGTGCTTCTGGGCGAAGGGCGTAGCGGTCGTCGGTGGGGATCAGGCGGATATTGTCGCGGCCAAAACCTGCCAGCAGTGCAGCCTTGTCCACCGAGCTGTGGGCGTGGGCGCTGACATACACGATCAAAGGCTTGGGCTCGGCCTGCAGGCCACCACGTACCAAGGCGTAGTCAGTGGCGCGTTCACGGGCACTGATCAGCGCCACCAGGGTGCTGGTCGAGGCAGTGTCCTGGATCACCCCACTCCACTGGCCAGACAGGCCAAGCAACTGGCGCAGCCAGTCGAGGGTGGTTTCTTCCAGTTCGCTCAGGGCCGGGCTGGATTGCCAGGACAGGCCCAGCACGCCCAGACCGGTACTGAGGAAGTCCCCCAGCACCGAGGACAGGGTGCCATTGGAAGGGAAATAGCCATAGAAATCCGGGTGCTGCCAATGGGACAGGCCGGGCATGACCAGGTTATTGACGTCGTCGAGAATGGCCGCGAAAGGTTCGCCTTGTTGAGGGGCAGTTGCGGGCAAGGCGGCCTTGAGATAGCCAGGTTCGACCTGGGCCATGACCGGGCGTTCGCCCACGGTCTGGCGGTAGTCGGCAATCAGGTCGATCAGTTGGTGGCCGTACTGGCGGAATTGTTCGGGGGTCACGCTAGCTCTCCTGGGGTTATCCATTGCCTGTGCTGGCCCTTTCGCGGGTAAACCCGCGCCTACAGCCGCGAAGAAGCCGCACAATCAACACAATGCCCCAGTCTAGGCACCTATCCCCAGCCGAATAACCCCCGCTTCACGCATAGCTGCTATGGCAAACCCGCATGCCCACCCTGCACCCCGAACTGCGACTGACGCCACAGCTCGAACACCCGGTTGCGCAACCAGCGGTGCTCGGCCGAAGCCTGCAGGCGCTGGTGCCACACCACCCAATAGCGCTGGCTGTGGTCAATGAAGCCCAGTGGCCGCCAGGCCAGGTGATGTAAACGGCACAACTGCCGGGCAATATGCTCGGGGACCGTGGCCACTGCCTGACTGTTGGCAATCACTTGTACCGTGGCGCAGAAGAACGGCACTTCCAGGCTGACCCGCCGCTGCAGGCCCTGTGCACGCAAGTGCCGGTCGATGAAGCTGTCCTTGTCGCCACCGCCCGAAATGCGCACATGCTTGTACGCCAGGTAGTCGGCCTGGCTGAGCGCGGCCTGCGCGGCCAGCGGGTGATCCTGGCGCATCAGGCATACCGCGCGGTCCTCACCCAGCAGCCGTCCATGCAGGTTGGGCGGCGACTCGTCGAACAAGGTGGTCGCCAGGTCGATTTCTCCGCTGGCCAGCAAGGCGTACTGGCCGGCCTGCCAGGTGCGGTACTCCAGCGACACACCTGGCGCTTCGCGCTCCAGCGCCGCCACCAGCAGCGGCAGCATGTGCTCGGCCACATAGTCCGAAGCGGCCAGGCAGAACCGCCGCTCGCAACGCGCCGGGTCGAAGATGGCGGGCTGGCGCAGCGCGTGCAGTTCTTCGAGCACCTGGCGCAAAGGCTCGACCAGGGCTTCGGCGTGTTCGCTAAGCACGTAACCACGCCCTTGGCGCACCAGCAATGGATCATCGAAGGCTTCGCGCAGGTGGGCCAACTGGCGGCTCAGGGCCGATTGGCTGACACCCAGGCGCTCGGCTGCGTGGCTGAGGTTTTTAAGCTGCAACAGGTGGTCGAGGGTACGCAGGTGGGCGAGGCTGAGGGAGGCGAA
Organism: Pseudomonas sp. CIP-10; assembly: GCF_020911845.1. Lineage (NCBI taxonomy): Bacteria > Pseudomonadati > Pseudomonadota > Gammaproteobacteria > Pseudomonadales > Pseudomonadaceae > Pseudomonas > Pseudomonas sp. CIP-10. The sequence goes on from NZ_CP087160.1 coordinate 3,673,665, forward strand.
GGTGGGGTTCATGCAGGCTCCCTGCGGTGGAATTCAAGGGCCCTCTCGCGGGCAAGCCCGCTCTCACAGGGTTCTCACATCGTTCAGCATCGTGAAGAACCTGCGGGAGCGGGCTTGCCCGCGAACAGGCCGCAACGCGGCCCCGACGATTACTCGGTCAGGCCAACATAGACGTTCTGCACGTCATCGTGCTCGTCGATCGCCTCGAGGAACGCTTCGACCTCGGCCAACGCTTCAGCACTCAGGCTGGCCGCGCTTACCGGGTTTTTAGGGGTGTAGCCGATTTTTGCTGCGGTCACGGTGAAACCATGCTCTGGCAGGGCCTTCTGCACCGCGTCCAGGTCGGTGGTGTCGGTGATGAACAGGGTCGAGCCCTCTTCTTCACCTTCCTCGAAGTCCTGGGCACCGGCTTCGATCGCGGCCATTTCCGGATCAGCGTCAGCGCTCGCAGGCGTGGCTTCGATCAGGCCTACATGGTTGAAGTCCCACGCTACCGAACCGCTGGCACCCAGCTGGCCCTTGCGGAACAGCACGCGGATCTGCGCGACGGTGCGGTTGATGTTGTCGGTCAGGCACTCGACGATCAGCGGTACCTGGTGCGGTGCGAAACCTTCATAGCTCACCGCATGGTATTGCACGGCATCACCGTCCAGGCCAGCGCCCTTGCGGATTGCCCGATCCAGGGTCTCGCGAGTCATCGAAGCTTTCTTGGCTTGCACGATGGCCAGGCGCAGGCGCGGGTTCATGTCGGGATCGGCACCCGACTTGGCCGCGATCTGGATTTCCTTGGACAGCTTGCCCATGATCTTGCCTTTGGCATTGGCCGCTGTTTCTCTATGTTTGGCTTTCCACTGTGCGCCCATGTCGACTCTCTTGTTTCAGCGGCCGGTTCAGGAAGCGACCGGCCAAAAGTGGGTGCATTTTATACGCCCTCGAGCATGGGATCGACAAGAAATCTCATCAGCCTTTATCGGCCTTGCCCGCCGCTGCGGCAAACCGCGCCAACCGCACGTCCAGCCTTCGCGGGCGCACACCACGATCTTCGGCCTGCTCCTTGCGGCGGATGGCATTGCGCACCATCAGCGAGCCCAGGTAGCGGATCGGCTCGGGCGGGAACAACCCCAGCGGCCCTTTGACCAGCGGCGACCGGGTCCACGGGTTGTCCAGCCCCAGCGCCAGCGACGAAAGAATCTGCCCGCCCATGTGGCACGGGCCAACACCGCTGCCGGAGTAACCAAAGCCGTAGAACACGTTGCCCTGCCCGTCCAACCGACCAAAGAACGGCAGGCCGGTTACCGAGCGATCCGACGGCCCGTTCCAACTGGCCGCCAGTGGCACCTCGGCCAAGGCCGGGAAAAAGCCGCCAAGGCTTTCGCGCAGCAACCGCCGATACGGCGACGGCTGGTCGAACACCGGCAACATGCGCCCGCCATAGGCAAACGTGTTGCCGCCCTTGCCGAGCATCAGCCGGCCATCGGAGGTGTTGTGGTAGTAGTGCACGAAAATACGCGAGTCGAGCACGCTGATGCCGCTGTCCAGGCCGATCTGGCGCAGCAGCTCGGGGCACGGTTCGGTAATGACCATGTCGCTGGAAACGATCGCCACACTGCGCTCGAACTGCGGGAAGACGCGCGCCATCCAGGCATTGAGGCCCAGCACGACACGGTCGGCGCGCAGCGAGCCGTGTGCCGTGCGTACCTGCACCGGGGCGCCGTGTTCCAGGCCGGTCATGGCGGTGCCTTCGTAGAGGCGCACGCCGCGCTGCAAGGCCACGCGGCGCAGGCCGCGCACCAGTTTGCCCGGCTGCACGGTGGCGGCGGCCGGCGAGAACCAGCCCTCCAGGTGCCGTGCCGAACCGGCCAGGCGCTGCACCTGCTCCAGCGGCAAGCGGCGGAACGAGTTGATGCCCTTGTGCTCCAACGCGGCGATCACCGCGTCGGTGGCACCGACCTGCGCTGCGTTGGTGGCCGTGTACAGCGTGCCGTCCAGGCGGTAGTCGCAGTCGATGCCATTGGCCGTGCAGAACACACCAATGTCTGCGATGCTGCGCTCCGACTCGCGCACCAGCCGCACCGCCTCCGCCGCCCCGAACAGGCGTTCGAGGGTGAAGTACTTGGCCGACCAGGACAACGCACACCCCCCATTGCGGCCGCTGGCACCGGCACCACAGATGTCGGCCTCGATCAGCACCACATCCAGGGCCGGCACCGCTTCCTTGAGCATCAGTGCCGTCCACAGGCCGGTGTAGCCGCCACCGACAATGCACACATCGCAACGGGTATCGCCTTGCAGCGGCGGGCATACCGCCTCCCGCGCCGAATCCAGGGCCTGTTGCAGCCAGAAGGGTCTCATTCGCTCGCTTTCCTTTAAGTACGCAGTGGCTTGATTGCCATGCTGGTGTTCGGTGCCACGTCGGTGCATTGCGCGCTGCTGGCCGGGCGGCTGTTCCAGTGCGGCAGCAACACCAGCGCCGAGAACAGCGCACAGCCCGCGAACACGATGAACACCGTGACGCCGTCGAAGTAACCCGGCAGCAGCCCACCCAGCACCGCGCCCACCGAGCCACAGCCGTTGACGAAACCTGCTGCGGTGGCGCCGGCCTTGGCGGTGCCGAAGTCGATGGCTGCAGCGCCGCTGATCATCGAGTCCGGCCCGTACAGGGTCAGGCCCATGACGAACAGCAGCGCCACCACCAGCAGCACGCTGCCGGTGTGCATGGCCGCCATGAACGCCGCCAGTGTCACGGTCAGCAGCACCAGGCTGATCACGCAGGCCGGCATGCGCCGGGCGCCAAACAGTTTGTCGGAGGCCAGGCCGATCATGATCGGGCCAAGCAGCCCGGCCAGTTCGAAAGCAGTCGGGATGATTGCCGCGCCCACTTTGCCCACCGAGGGCATCTGCTCGAAGACGATCACAGGGCCCCACAGCAAGATGGCGTAGCGCGCCGGCTTCAGCAGGAAATACGCCAGGCCCAGGGTCAACACCGTGCGGTTGCGCAAGATTTCCCGCAGGGGTGCCCACACGCTGCACAGGTTGTCGGCCGGGGCCATGCTTTGCGGCTCGGGCTCAACCGCCGGCAAGCCGACGTCCTCGGGTTTGTTGCGCTGCAGGAAGAAGAACAGCACTGCCACCAGCGCCACCACGACAGCGCTGGAGAAGAACGCCGCATGCCAGGTGCCCACCAGGGTGTAGGCCCACCAGCCCGCGAACGGCGAGGCCACCAGGCCGCCGAAGGCATAGCAGGAACTCCACAGGCCCAGCACCCGCCCGCGCTGCGAAGCCGGGAAGAAGCTGCCGATGTTCTTGCACAAGCCGGCCCAGCCGGTGGATTGCGCCAGGCCCTGTACCAGCATGCAGGTGGCGAAGATCGGGAAGGTTGCGTAACTGCCCATCACGACTGCTGCCGCCGCAGAAATCAGCAACCCGCCCAGCACGACCACGCGCGGGCCGAAGCGGTCGGCAAGCATGCCCCAGGTGAATTGGCCCACGGCATAGGCGGCCAGGTAGATGGCGTCCAGGTTGGCCATGGCGGCCTTGTCGAGCATGAAGCCTGGGTCTTCGGCGATGCCCAGTTTGGCCACCGAGAAGGCTTTGCGGGTGAAGTAGAAGGCGGCGTAAGCCAGCCAGGTGATGGCGAAAATCTGGATGCGCCAGCGTTTGAACGCGGCTAGGGATTGATTCATGTAAGTCTGACCTCTTGCTCAAGTGTGCCGGCAGAATGTGAAGAAACGCCTGTCTTGTTCTTGTGTTACGCACAGCGATGACGAGGCTGTCATCGGGTCAGGTGGCGCCGTGTGAGCGCCATGGCCCTGGCGGCATTCGTGGTGCCAGCGTCGGGCTGAAATCCATGGAAACAGTTGCTGTAAGATAAATAAAATCGATTTATCGTATTACACACATAAGCCCAGCTTGTTACTGAGGTCGTCATGTCGGTTTCCCACGCTCAACTCAAGGCTTTCCACGCGGTGGCCGTGCACGGCAGCTTTACCCGCGCCGCTGAAAGGCTGTTTCTTACCCAGCCTGCGGTGTCCGATCAGGTGCGCAAACTGGAGGAGCGCTTCGGCGTATTGCTGTTCCACCGCAACAAACGCTCAGTCCAGCTCACCGACCTTGGCGAGCGGCTACTGGGCATCAGCCAGCGCCTGTTCGCCTGCGAGGCCGAGGCACAAGAGCTGCTGCACGACTCGCGTGCGCTGCACACCGGCAGCCTGGTGCTGGCAGTGGATGCACCGGTGCACGTGCTGCCGCAGATCGCCCGCTTCTGCCAGCGTTATCCGGGTATCCAGGTGAAGATCGAAACGGGCAATACCGACGAATCGCTGGCGCGGCTGTTCAGCTATCAGGCCGACCTGGCCCTGCTGGGGCGGGATGTCGACGATGAGCGCCTGCATTGCCTGCCGCTGCGTCGTGACCCGATGGTGGCGTTCGTTTCCCACCACCACCCATGGGCCAGCCGTGGCTCGATCAGCCTGGCCGACCTGGACGACACGCCACTGGTGCTGCGCGAGCCCGGCTCGGTAACGCGGCAAACGCTGGAAGAAGAGATGCAACGTGCCGGCCTGCGGATACGCGCAGCGATCCAGGTGGAGGGCCGGGAGGCGGCGCGTGAAGCGGTGGTGGTAGGCATTGGCGTGGGCGTGGTGTCGGCGGCGGAGTTCGGTGCCGATGCGCGGGTGTGTGCGTTGCCGATTGTCGATTGCCAGCGGCATTTGACCGAGACTCTGGTGTGCCTGAGCGAGCAGCGTACGCGCCGGGTGGTGGCGACTTTCCTGCAGATGGTCGAGGAAGGGGTGTAGGCCTGTGCTGGCCCCTTCGCGGGCTCGCCCGCTCCCACAGATCCTGCGCAGCATCCGGAACCTGTGGTGATGCTGCGGAAGCGGGCAAGACCGCGAAGGGGCCAGATCAGGCCACCCAACTATGCTGGGATAACCTCTATTCGTGGGCACCCCACCCATGCTCTACCGCCTTGCCGCCGACACCCTGGTGCTGCTGCACCTGGCCTTCATCCTGCTGGTGCTGTTCGGCGGGCTGCTGGTGCTGCGCTGGCGCCCTGCCCTGTTGCTGCACTTGCCGGCCCTGGCCTGGGGCCTGGCGGTGGAGTGCCTGCACCTGGGCTGCCCGCTGACCACCTGGGAAAACCGCATGCGCAATGCCGCCGGTGACGCAGGTTACCAGGGCAGCTTCGTCGAGCACTACGTCTGGCCACTGATCTACCCCGCCGGCCTGACCCCGCAGATCCAGCTGCTGCTGGGCACCCTCGTGCTGGCGCTGAACCTCGGCATCTACAGCTACGTGGCCTGGCGCTGGCGCCGCCCTAGCGGGTAGCGATCACGAACAACCGCGGGAAGGGCAACAGGACCTTGCCATCAGAGGCCGGCGGATAATCGCGCTGCATGGCCTGCAGGTACATCTGCAGGAAGTCGGCCTGCTCCTGCTCATCAAGCCTGGCCAGATAAGGCCGCAACGCCGAGCCCTTGAACCATTCCACTACCGCTTCGGCGCCCCCCATCAACGGGTGATGATAGGTGGTGCGCCACACATCCACCCGTGCGCACAGCGGGCTGAGCAAGTCGTAGTAGAACGCCGCGTTGTGCCGTGGCGGCAGCTGCAAGTCGGCGAATTTCGCCGCCCAGGGGCCTTGGCTTGCGATCTCGCGCAACTGCCGGTGGGCCGGCTCGTCGAGGTTGTCCGGGGTCTGCACGGCCAGGCTGGCGCCTTCGCTGAGCTGGCGCACCAGGTGCGGATACAGCAAGGCGTGGTCAGGTACCCATTGCAGCGAGGCATTGGCCAGGATCAGGTCCTGCGGCTCGGGGGCAGCCCAGCCGGCAATGTCGGCAATGACCGTGCGCACACGCGGGATGCACAGCCGCTTGCGCTCACGGGCCTTGTCGATCATGTCCGGGTCGCTGTCCAGCGCCGTCACCTGAGCATCGGGGTAACGTTGCAGCAGCACTTCGGTCGAGTTACCGGGACCGCACCCCAGGTCGGTGGCGTGGCGCACCGGCCGTGGCGGGATGGCGGCAATCAGGTCGCGTACGGCGCGTGTGCGTTCGTCTTCGAACAGGGAATACTGGTTGGCAGACCAGGCCATGTGCGGCTCCTTTGGGCGGGCAATGTGCCTAGCATATGCCATCTGTCGCCCGGCGGGACGGTTGCGAACGGATTACCCCGGAACTGATCACCTCTGCTTGAAGTCAGTCCTTGCATGCGCACGCCCTTGAAGACCTACATCGCCCTCGCCATCCTGGCCCTGATCGCTGCGGCCGCCCTGCTCGGTTCACCGTGGATGAACCAGCGTTTCCACATGCCTGCAGAAAAAGCCCAGGCCCAACAACGCGAAACGGCCGGGTCCCCAAGGGAGCCGGCCGTTTCCAGACGCGAGTGACGCTTAGTGCTGCTTGCTACCAGAGCGGATCTGGTGCACCACACCCATCGCCACCACGACCGCCGCAGCGATACCGGTGGAAATGACCAGAATCTGGTAGTCAGGCATGAAGGCCATGGTGACCAGGGCAGCCACGATGAACGCGATCACCAGGTAGGTCAGCCACGGGAACAGCCACATCTTCAGGCGTACTTCCTTGCCCTCGGCAATCAGCTTGCGGCGCATGCGCAGCTGCGAGAAGGCGATGACCAGGTACACCAGCAGGGCGATCATACCGGTGGTGTTCATCAGGGTGTCCAGCACGTCTTTCGGGCGCAGGGTCTCGCTGAAGTTGATCAATGCACACACCACGGCCACGGCGCACGAGCCCATGATCGCGTACACCGGTACACCGGTACCGGCGCGGGTGATCTTGAAGAACGACGGCGCATCGCCACGCTGGGCCAGGGAGAACAGCATGCGCGAAGCGGTGTAGTGGCCCGAGATCAGGCAGCTGCTCACCGAAGTCAGCACCACGAAGTTCATCAGCAGCTCGGCATACGGCACGCCCAGCAGTTCCAGGGTACGGCGATAGGCGCCATAGCCAGAAACACCCAGGTGCGGGTCGTTCCACGGTACCAGGCAGACGATCAGGAAGATCGAGCCGACGTAGAACAGGCACACACGCCAGACCACCGAGTTGGTCGCCTTGACGATCTGCGCAGCCGGGTCTTTGGCTTCGGAAGCGGCGATGGTGACGATTTCGGCGCCGAGGAAGGCGAACATCACCCCGAGCAAGGCACCGATCACAGTGGTGATGCCATTGGGCATGAAGCCTTCGGCGGTGAGGTGGCTGATGCCACGCACTTCACCGAACTGCCAGATGTTCATCACGGCAGCGGTACACACGATCAGGAAGCAGACGATCGCAATCACCTTGATCAAGGCGAACCAGAACTCGAACTCACCGTAGTGCTTGACGTTGAAGAAGTTGACGGTGATCAGCAACAGGGTCGTGGCCAGCACGAACACGTTGACGCTGACGTCGGGGAAGAAACCATGCAGGATCTTGCCCGCCACATAAGCTTCCCAGGCCATGAGGATGACCCAGTACCACCAGTACAGCCAGCCGATGGTGAAACCGGCCCAACGGCCAATGGCGCGGTCGGCGTAGGTTGAGAACGAGCCGGTGTCAGGCGAGGAAGTCGCCATTTCACCCAGCATGCGCATGATCAGCACCACCAGGATGCCGCCTGCCAGGTAGGCCAGGACAGCGGCTGGGCCGGCACTGTGGATCACGCTGCCGGAACCGACGAACAAGGCGCCGCCAATAACCCCGGCGATCGACATCATCGTCAGGTGGCGCGACTTCAGCGAGGCACTGAGCTTGCTCTCGTGCCCGCTTTTCGCGGTGGTGGTTGTGGATGTTGCGTCCATCAGTTGTGTACCCCGTGCTTCTTTTTATCCAAGGAAAACTGTGAAACCCCGATGGCTGGCGATTTCACCTGTACATCAGTGCTAATGCGGGCAGGATGGTGTGAACTTACACACGCAGGCCTTCCATGGCGGCCTGCTGACGCGCCCCAGGGCGACTGCCTGAGGCGAACTGAACATGCTTTATGTGGCGATATCCGACACCTAATGTAAAAATGTCCGACGCAGAGAGCCATGCACAGTGGCATGAATCTCGCACTGCACTGTATAGGTCGCCCATGCAGTACACCCTGCAGACGCCAGGCGATACGCACCCTGAAGGCCCCGAATGTTCGAATTACATCCAGACTCCTCTACCCCGCTGGTCAACCAGATCATCGATGGGCTGCGCGAGCTGATCGACAACCAAACCCTCAAGCCAGGCGCCAAGGTCCCGTCGATCCGCGCCTTTGCCGCCAGCTATTCGGTGAGTACCTTCACCGTGGTCGAGGCCTACGACCGCCTGGTCGCCCAGGGGCTGCTGGTGAGCCGTGGCAATGCGGGGTTCTTCGTCAACCGTGCGGCGGGCGAACTGCTGGAGCAGCACAACACCGAGGCCGACACCAGTCGACCAACGTTCAACTCCGAGTGGTACCTGCAGCAGATTTTCGAAATCCGCCAGTTGCCGTACAAACCGGGGTGCGGCTGGCTGCCCAACGACTGGATGTACGAAGACGGCCTGCGCCGCGGCCTGCGCCAGGTGGCCGGCAGCCCGCTGGAGTTGTCGGGGTACGGCGACCCCATGGGCCTGATGGAGCTGCGTGCGCTGACCGCCCAGAACCTGCAACAAGAGCTGTCGATCGTCGCCAACCCAGCACAGCTGATGCTCACCCACGGCGCCAGCCAGGCCCTGGACCTGGCCGCACGCACACTGGTGCGCCCGGGCGATGTGGTGCTGGTGGACGACCCCGGCTACCCGAACCTCATGAGCATTCTGCGTACCCAGGGCGCGACCTTGGTCGGCGTGCCGCGCACCCCGGCCGGCTACGACCTGAATCAGCTGGAACAGTTGCTGACACACCACCGTCCGACCGCGTTTTTCACCCAGCCACACCTGCACAGCCCGACCTGCTCGCGCACCCCGCTGCCGCAGTTGCACCGCTTGCTGCAACTGGCCAGCCAGCACGGCTTCCGCCTGGTGGAGAACAACCTGTACGCCGACATGGTTGCCGAGCCGCAACCGTGCCTGGCCAGCCTCGATCACCTGCAGCAGGTGGTGTACGTGGGCAGCTACTCGAAGAGCATCTCGCCCAACGTGCGGGTCGGCTACATGCTGGCCAATCCTGAGCTGATGCAGAAACTGCTGCACCTGAAAATGCGTTCGGGCCTGACCACTTCGCAGGTGATGGAGCGCGTGGTGTACGCCGCGATCATCGACGGCCGCTGGCGTAAGCACCTCAAGCGCCTGCGCCAGCGGCTGGCCGAGGCGCACCAGGAAGTTGGCCGGCATCTGCATCGATTAGGCTTCGAACTGTTTACCGAATCGGATGAAGGCATGTACATCTGGACCCGCCACCCGGCCATTCCCGACAGTGCCGCGTTGCTGGATGATGCGCTGGAGAAAGGCATCATGCTCGGCCCAGGGCAGTTGTTCATGGTCGACGCCAAGGCGACCGGGTGGATGCGCTTCAACGTGGCGTTCAGTACGGACCCGGCGATGTGGGAGTTGTTGGAGAAGGTCTTCGTCAAGCATGTGCGCCGGGGTGGGATGTAGTTCGCCACGACATCCGCACCGCCTGTGAGATCAAGCGCCGCCCGCGCGCCACGACATCTCACAGGCATTGAAGATCTTGTGGCCTGCACTTATTGGCTCCATCACCCCCTTCGCGCTTGCTCCTCTCGCCCCAAATATTCCTGGCGCGTTAGAGCCTGTGACTACAAGGAGCAGGTGCAGGAAAGTGACTGGGGCAGGGAGCAGGTTTGAACTGTGTGATCAAAGAAGTTAAGAAGAAGTGTTGTGCCTCATGAGCCACCGAATTATAAAGACTGCATCTACTGCTTCCCGCCAGAGTCAGGCCTACCGCCACTGTAGGTGGTTTTCAATTCTCCCTATCCCGGCGTGAGAATTATAGGGGCTTACAGCTGACGCCCCTACAACCTGGACAAAGCCGGGGGCCCAATCGAACGAATGGATTGGAGAGAGGCCCGGATCACAGCAGGCGGCGTCGAGTTAGTCAAATTACAAACAAGTCGACTTCTGCCGTCAGGCGCGAACAAAATGATGATAGATAGACTCGAAAAAAATCTACAGCGCACACTACAAGCAACCGACATCGACAAGCGATTTTTCATACATGAAATAAGGGGGCTTGAGCACCTCCGCGCCCTTGGCATTGCTGATAAAATTCTACCAACTGATGGCGGCGAGACTTGGAACAATATTCACGCAGCCACGTTGGAAGACTATCAGCCTGAATCAGACGCCGAGCTATTATATACAGCGCAAGCGCTAGAAGCAGAGGTAATCCAGCTTGAGCGGGAAAACCATGGATACCATTCACGATGTAATTAAAAACGAATCTCCTACGGATGTAATTTTATTTTTCACCAGAGGCACTGGCATCTCCCACCCGCAACTAGACAGGCTTTACACCCAGAACAATTGGATTCACTTAGGTGACTGCATTGGCCTCATCGAACTGATCAGAAAAATGACGAGCGACGGCTTGATTGAGCAAAAAGCCGGTGGATATGTGAAAGGTCCAAAATGGACGGCACCAAAATTCATGCTCGAAAATAAGTACACTTTCAATCAAAGTTGACAGCACACCAGCGGGCGTTGGCCGGCGTACCCGGTGCGGTGCAGTTCGTTGGCGACACTGATGCCATCGGCACCGCGAATGGCCAGCGCCTCGGCCAGCGCGAGGCTGCCGGTGAACACCGCCGAGCCGAACAGGGCCGGGATGAAACGCGCGCCCTCCTCGTTGGTCCATACGGCAATTTCCAGTGGCTTGCGGGTTTGGATGTCCAGGTCGCTCAGGCGGCGCACCACTTGACCGAGGCCTGACGCCACAACTTGGATCCCATCTTGTGACGAGGTATGCTAGGCAATAGCTAAACGCCACTACCCAGGCAGGCTTGATGCCTGCCTTCAAGGATGAGCCCTTTGCCCAGCCACCCGACCCGCCACACCATCGCCCGCCAGTGGCAACTGCTCAAGTTACTGCCCAGCCGCCACCCAGGCATGAGCTCCACCCAGTTGCAGGCTGCCCTGACAACCGTGGGCCATTCCACCAGCAAACGCACCGTCGAGCGCGACCTGGTGGAGCTCGCCGCACTGTTCCCGCTACAGTGCAACAGTAAAGGCATGCCTTATGGCTGGTACTGGCAACCGGGCTTGAGCCTGGGCGAAGCGCAGCAGCTGCAACCCGACGCACTTACCCCCCCGACACACGTTGTACTGTATGCCTGGGTCGATGACGCGCTGGCCCGCCGCCTGGAACAGTCACCCCTGTCCGTCGATATGCAACTGACGCCGCAGGCTGGCGGCGGCGCCGCGCTGGTGGCCACCGTCGACGACAACCGCGCGCTGATGGGCTGGCTGCTGTCCCAGGCGGGTTCGATCCGCATCCAGGCGCCGCAGGCGCTACGTGCGGCCATGATTGAACAATTGCGCCAGAGCCTGGCGCTGCATGAGGGCGAAGGCGGCTGCAAGCAATAGCGCCAACGGCGTCAGTAGGTTCCCGGATACGCCCCGCCATCAATCAGCAGGTTCTGCCCGGTGATGTACCCGGCATGCGCACTGCACAGAAATGCGCAATACGCGCCAAACTCCGCGGCTTCGCCAAAACGCGACGCCGGAATGGCCTTGCGCCGCGCCTGGGCAGTGACTTCCACATCACCACCCGCAGCCTTCAAGGTCTTTTGCAGGCGCGCCGTGTCGAACGCCCCAGGCAACAGGTTGTTGAGTGTCACATTGCGGCCCGCCAGGCGCTGCTGCCGGGCCAGGCCGGCAATGAATCCGGTCAGGCCACTGCGGGCACCGTTGGATAAACCCAGCATGTCGATCGGTGCCTTCACCGCGCCGGAGGTGATGTTCACCACCCGGCCAAAACCACGTTCGGCCATACCATCGACCACCGCCTTGATCAGCTCGATGGGCGTGAGCATGTTGGCATCCAGCGCCTTCAGCCAGTCATCACGCCCCCAATCACGGAAGTCCCCCGGTGGCGGGCCACCGGCGTTGTTGACCAGAATGTCGACCTGCGGGCAGGCCGCCAACAGCGCCAGGCGCACCTTGGGATCGGCCACATCACCTGCCACGGTATGGACCTCGATGCCCGGGCAGGCCCTGCGCAACTCGCTGGCGGTCTGCTCCAGGGTGGCCTGGGTACGGGCATTGATGACCAGGTTGACGCCTTCTTTGCCCAGCGCTTCGGCGCAGCCTTTGCCAAGGCCTTGGCTGGCCGCGCAGACGATGGCCCAGCGGCCGGTGATGCCTAGATCCATTGGTTTGCTCCTAGATGCAATCAGGGTTACAGGGTGACTGACAGGCACTGCCGGGGCAATCTAGAGCACAGGACAGGGCCACCGGTAATGAAAAGAACTGATCCACCGATAACCGCCGCTTATCCCTGCCAGCGCTTCGGCAACGGGCTGGAAATAGAGGGGTAGCGTCACACTTCACCCGCCGTCAGTTCCTCCACCAGCAATCGTGCCGCAGGCGATAACGGCGCCGCGACCCGGTGGACGATGCCGAACGGCTCGCTCAGCGCCCGTAGCGGCACCGCCAGCGACACCAGCAACCCGCGCTGCTCGGCAAAGGCCGCCACTGCACGGGGAATGACCGCCACCAACGTCGGGTCATCTTCAAGCAGCATGAAGGTGGCGAAGGTGGAGAAGGTCTCCAGCGGATAACGCGACACCTCCACCCCCGCCTCGCTCAACTCGCGTTCCAGCGCTTGGCGCATGGGCATGTTGGCCGGATAAACCACCCAGCGATAATGGCTAAGGTCGCTGATCTTGAGTGCCGCCGCCCCGGCCAGCGGATGCTGCGGATGCGCGACCACCGCCAGCGGCTCCTGGGCCAGTTCGACAAAGCCATATTCCGCCGCGTTGCGGCCCAGCCCTGGCCGGCAGATGGCCAGGTCCAGGCGCCCTTCGTCCAGCTGGGCGAGCAGGTTGGCGCTGGTATTCTCAGCAATTTCCACTGCCAGTTGCGGCTGTTTGCGGCGCAAGCGCCCGAGGGCGCTGACCAGTGTGGGCATTGCCCCCATGATACTGCCCACCGCCAGCCGCCCGCCCTGGCCTTGGACGATGCCCAACACCTCTTCGCGCAGATGCCCCAGGTCACTGTGGATAAGCCGCGCGTAGCGCACCACGCAGCGGCCCACGTCGTTGGCAACCAGGCCACTGGGCATTCGCTGGAACAACGGTACGCCCAGCACCTCCTCGACCTCGCGCAGGGCCTTGGTGGCGCCGGGCTGGGAAATGGCCATGGCTTCAGCTGCCTTGTGCAGCGAGCCACAGCGGTCCAGCTCAATCAGCAAGCGCAACTGGCGCAGGCGCAGGCGAGAAAAAATGGCGTCCAGAGAAGGAATCATCAGGCAGGCTCGGCAGGGGTTTCGTCATGCCGAGCACTATAGAGGGTCGTCTGCGGGGGCGTGTTGCGTTTTCAGCAAATGACCCTTGATCGCAGAACGCATGCACGCTTTTTTCTGCAGGCTGTTTTACCGCGGAACACGACGCGCCAGGCAGGCATAGGCCAAGCCCAGTACGCTGGCCGCCAGTATGCCAAGCAGTATCATCAGCTCACGGCTGTAACGGGCCACCATGGCCGGAAAACCGATGACTTCGCGGTACACTTGCACATTGGCCTCACCATCGGCATGACTGATACTGACCCCGCCATGGCGAATCTGCGAGTAGTCGGCATCGAAATACACCCACACCTTGCAGGTGCCACCTGGCTCGATGGCCGGGATATCAACCTGGGCGGCGGGGGTTTCCAGCAGCGTGTCGTTGCCGGCAGCATCGCGCACCTGCACCAGGCCTTTGGCTGGCAGGCGGATTTTTACCTGCCGGACCTGCGCATTACCGCTGTTGTGCAGTTCGATCAGCAGGCCGGCACGGTGGTCGACCAGCCCGGCCTCGAAAGGCTTGGCGAACAGCTGGGCATAAGGGGCCTGCGCCATTTCGATGAGCCGCTCGACCTGATCATGGCCCAGCTGGCCTTGAACGATACCGTTGATTTGCCCCTGCAACTGCTCGTACTTCAGCTGTTCGCTGGCCTTGCTGATCCGCTCGCTGAACTGGCTGGGGTAAGTGAGGTAGGCATAGGTCAGTGACGCCTCAAGGCGCGGATTGCCCCTGAGCAACGCATAGGCGGCCAACAGGACCACCAGGCCGATCAGCACGGCGACGAGAAGCTTCCCCACCTTGTCCCAGCTCAATGCATGCTTCCTTCTGTCGTGTTGCAGACGATTAAAACCGCCCAAGGGTGCCAAGTTCGCGGCCCCCAGGCAAGCCTGGCTAGGCTTCGCCCCCGCCTTCGCGCGCCTGACGTATCTGCAGCAGCTGGCCGTCGATCAGTGACTTGGCCATCCCGGCCAGGTAGTACGTGGCCTTCATCATCACCTGGCGGTCGTCAGGCCTGTCGATGGCCTTGCGGGTGATCTCGGTGATGCAGCCCATGATGCCCGAAGCTTCCATCAGTGCGGTGCGTATTGGCAGTTGCGGTTTCATTTGCACCAGTTCGGCATCGCTGTTGCCAAAGCGGCTCGCGGCTTGCACGACATAGGGCTTGCTGCTGTTTTTCGGCGTTTCGCTGTCCATGTCCATTCCTCAAGGTTAGGCGCTTGCCGAGGCTAGGCCGCTGCCTACCCCATTACAATGACAAAGGGGTGGAAAGGGTCACTTTAGGAAATGGACTACAAGAACCCTGCACAGGGAGCGCCGAGCCCCCGCTCAGCCCCCTTGACCCGCCCCCGGCAGTGGCGGACGATCAACCTCCCCCACACAAGGACGAACACCATGCTGCGGATACTGGGAAGAGCCTCTTCCATCAATGTGCGAAAAGTCCTGTGGGCCTGCGCCGAATTCGAGATCGCGTTCGAGCGCGAAGACTGGGGTTCTGGCTTCAAGGCCACGGACAGCACCGAGTTTCTCGCGCTGAACCCCAACGCCATGGTTCCGGTGATCCAGGACGGCGACTTCACCTTGTGGGAATCCAATAGCATCATCCGCTACCTGGCCAGCCGCTGCGGCGCCACCGCGTTCTATCCCGGCGAGGCCCAGGCGCGGGCGCGGATCGACCAGTGGATCGACTGGCAGGCCTCGGACCTCAACCGCTCTTGGAGCTACGCGTTCATGTCGCTGGTCAGGCATTCGCCCGCTCACCAGGACCCGCAAGCACTGGCTGCCGGTTGTGCCGAGTGGTCACGGTACATGCGCATCCTCGACCGCCAGCTGGCCAGCACCGGTGCCTATGTGGCCGGCAGCCAGTTCACCCTGGCCGACATCCCTATCGGCCTGTCGGTCAACCGCTGGTTCGAAACGCCGTTCGAGCACCCGCACCTGCCCGCGGTGCGCGATTATTACGAGCGCCTGAGCGAGCGCCCTGCCTATCACCTGCATGGCCGAAACGGTACCCCGTAGTACCCGCAAGGACGTGTATCGAGGGGCGCAAAGCGCCCCAAGGTTCCGGCCTGTTACAGCGCAACCTGCCGCCCGGCTACCACCCCTCGCCCACGCCAGGCAAGCAGCAGCACCAGCACCAGCCCCAGCGCCGCCATCGCAGCCCCCGCCAGGGAAATCGCCGGGTAGCCCAGCCCGGCGTTGATCACCGCGCCGCCCAGCGCCGCACCGATCGCATTGCCCAGGTTGAACGCGCCAATGTTAACCGCCGAGGCCAGGTTGGGCGCATCCTTGGCCGCTTCCATGACCCGCATTTGCAGCGGCGGCACCAGGGCAAAGCTGGCCGCCCCCCAAACCAGGATCGCCAGGGCAGTCGGCAGCGGCCAGTCCAGTACCAGCGGAAACACCAGCAGCACGGCAATCAGCCCAGCCAGTGACAGGATCAGGGTACGATCGATCGAGCGGTCCGCCGCCTTGCCGCCCCACACGTTGCCCAAGGTCAGGCCGACACCGAACAGCACCAGCATGGCCGTCACGAAAGGGGTGGACGCCGCCGCTTCATGCTGCAGGATCGGCGCAATGTAGGTGAACACCGTGAACATGGCGCTGGAACCCACCACGGTCAGCAACAAGGCCGCCAGTACCGGCCTGCGGCCCAGCACACGGATCTCGGCCAGGGCACCCTCGCCCTTGGGCGACGCAACATTGGGCAGTGCGTACCAGAGCGTGGTCATCGCCACCAGGCCAAGCCCGGCAATCCCCCAGAACGCCGTGCGCCAACCCAGCATTTCACCCAACCAGGTCGCCAACGGCACGCCACCGATGGTGGCCAGGGTCAACCCCATGAACATTGCAGCCACGGCCCCGGCGCGCTTCGCCGGCGGCACCACACTGGCCGCGACGATCGAGCCGATGCCAAAGAAGGCGCCGTGGTTGAGTGAAGTGACCACGCGGGCCACCAGCAGGCTGGCGTAGTCGCTGGCCAGGGCCGCCATCAGGTTGCCCAAGGTGAAAATGGCCATCAGCCCGATCAACAGGTAACGGCGCGGGATCTTCACCGTGGCCAGGGTCATCAGCGGCGCGCCGATCAGCACGCCGATGGCATAGGCACTGACCAGCAGCCCGGCAGTAGGGATGGAAACGCCAAGGTCGGTAGCGATACCGGGCAACATGCCCATGGGGGCGAACTCTGTAACGCCGATGCCGAAGGCACCGATGGCGAGTGCGATAAGCGGTGGATTGATACGCATGGCAAGCTCCTTATCTATGCCGCAAATGCTACGATCCGTTCCAAACGCGCACTAGACTGCATTTTTGCGAACCACCTTTGCTTGAGAGGCACAAATGGACTTCAGTGGCAGATCCGGAGAGATGGAGATTTTTGCCAAGGTGGCGCAAGCGGGCAGCCTGTCTGCCGCCGCCCGGGCGCTGGGCCTGACACCCTCGGCGGTCAGCCGTATTCTCGCCCGCACGGAACAGCGCCTGGGTACCCGCCTGCTGCTGCGCACGACCCGGGCGCTCACCCTCACCCCCGAGGGAGAGGCCTACCTGCGCGGCGCACGGCGAGTGCTGGCGGACATGCTGGAAGTGGAAGAAGCCATCACTGACCAAGGCGTGCCACGCGGGCGCTTGCGGGTCAGCGCTGCGCTGGGCCATGCCCGGTTGACCGTAGTGCCGCTGCTGGCGGCCTTCAGCGCACGCTACCCGCAAGTGCTGGTTGACCTGACCCTCAGCGACGAGGTGGCTGACATTCTCGGCGGCCAGGCCGACGTGGCGCTGCGCTTCGGTCACCTGCCGGACAGCTCGTTGAGCGCTCGCGCCATTGGCGAGACCGGCCAGGTAGTGGTGGCCTCGCCCGATTACCTGCAACGCCACGGTACCCCGCTTGCACCTGAAGACCTGGCCCAGCACAACTGCCTGCGCTTCAACTTCCGCCGCGCGATGCCCGACTGGCCGTTTCACCGCGACGGGCATACGTTCTCACTGAAGGTTAAAGGGAATATCGAATGCAGCAGCGGCGAGGCGCTGGCGCAGTTGGCCAGGCTGGGCGCCGGCGTGGCGCGTATCGGCACCTTTACCGTGGCCGATGACCTGGCCAACGGGCAACTGGTGCCGTTGCTGGAGGCTTACAACCCGGGTGATCGGGAACCGATTCATGCGGTGTTCGTCGGCGGCCCGGCGATGCCGGCGCGGGTGCGGGTGTTTGTGGATTTTCTGGTGGAACAGCTATCTGACGGCCTGTAGGGCCGGCCTCATGTCGCGACAGGGCCGCCCACGCGCGCGCTGATCAGTCTCTTCGCGCTTGCATGCCGGCCAGGATAAAGCCCATGAACCGCCGCACATCCGCCCGGTGTGCCGTCATGTCCAGCGGCTCGCGGCTGCAAAGGCGCAGCAACTGAAGGTGCCCGTAATCGTTGATCAGGAACGCCGCATAGCCCACGTCCAGCCCAGCCGCCAGCCTGCCGCTGTCGCACAAGTCCTGTAGCAGGCATTTCAACTCGTTGACCAACGCGTCGTTGACGCGCCTGTAGGCATCCGGCACGCCCTGCTGCTCAGCCCCCAGCAACGGCAGCAACGGCGGCAATATCTCGCGCCAGAGCGGTGCAGGCAGCACCTCGAATGCGTAATCGGTCAAGTGCGCTTCGTAGCAGCACAGGGCCTCCAGCGCATCGTCGAATTCCGGCAGGCGCCGCCGGGCTTCGGTCACCGCCCGGTGGTCGGCCTCGCGGAGCTTCTCCAGCAAAATTTCCTGCTTGCTGCCGAAATAAGCAAACACCGTGGGCACCGACACTGCGGCCAAGCGCGCGATCTGCTCCATGGTGGTGGTCTGGTAACCCTGCGTTTCAAACAGGCCTAGCGCCGTTCGGCTGATGGTTTCACGACGCATCGCCTTCTGCTGCTCGCGCAGTCCGCTCACATTCACACCTTTTTCGAATCGTACACGTCGGCGCACAGCATAACGCAAAGCTGCGCCGTAAAAATATTTTATTGACTAAAGGTTTTAATGAACTCAAAACTAATGCTCCATTCTGACCTGGGAGTTGCCATGTCCACCGCCGCAGACCTCATTATTCACAATGCCCGCATCTACACGGTCGACCCGCACAGGCCTTGGGCTGAGGCGGTGGCCATCTGCGGCGAACGCATCGTTTGCGTGGGCGACCACGGCAGCGTCATGGCATACGCCGGCCCTGCCACACGCCTGCTGGATGCCGGCGGCAAACTGGTGCTGCCGGGCTTCGTCGAGTCTCACTGGCATTTTTCCTCTACCGCCTTTGCCTTTCAGGCGCTGGTCAATCATACCGACCCGCTACAGGTGCTGGCCCTGCTCCAGGCCTACGTCGAGGCCAACCCCTGTGAAAAAGCCATTACCGGCATGGGCTGGATCCAGCCATTGATGCCTGGGCATATGTTGCGCCGCGAAGTACTGGATGCCATCTGTGCGGACAAGCCCGTGTGCCTGCTGTCCACCGACTATCACACCATGTGGGTCAACAGCTTCGCCCTGAACGCTGCCGGCATCGACCGCAACACCCCGCCAGTAGAAGAGGGCGCCAGCTGGTTCGAAAAGGACCCGATCACCGGCGAGCCCACGGGTGTGATCATTGACTGCGCCGCCTATTCGCTGCTGATGCAACGTCTGAGCGAAGCCGGCTACCTACCGACAGGCATCGACCTGTACCTGCGCTCGATTCCCTTTTGGCAAGAGAAACTGGTGGCGGCCGGGATTACCACGGTATTCGATGCCGGGTTCCTCGACCCCGCTGGCGACCAGTCGCTGCTGTATGAAACCCTGCAGCAACTGGAGCGTGAGGAGCGCCTGAAACTGCGGGTGGTCGGCAGCTACATCAACATGGGCACCGAGGACGATCCGGTCATGCGGCTGCAGGCCCTGCGCGAACGCTACGACTCGCCGCTGGTCAAGGCGCAGACCCTCAAGCTGATGCTGGACGGGACCGAGCTGAACCACACCGCGTTCCTGCTCGAGCCCTATTGCGACAAGCCACACAGCTGCGGGTCGACGACCATGCCCGAGGAAGTGTTCGAGGGCCATGTGCGCAAGGCCGACGCCCTCGGTATCGACGTGATGGTGCATGCAGTGGGCGATGCCGCCGTGCGCATGGCGCTGGACGTGTTCGAGCGCACGTTCTCCAGCAATCCGCCCCGCGACCGTCGTCACGTCATCACTCACGCCTTTCTCACCCACCCCGACGACATACCGCGCTTTCGCCGTATCGGCGTCATGGCCAACACCCAGTTGCAGTGGGGCGTGGTCGACGCCTACGCCGAGGCCATCCAGCAGACCTATGGCTACCCACGCTGGGCGTCGATGTATAAATTCCGCAGCTTCATCGACCAAGGTGTGACCGTGTCCATCGGCATGGACGGCCTGGTGTGCCAATGCCGATGCCAGCACAAGCCGGTGGAACACATCGAATCGGGCCACACCCGCCAGCTCAGTGGCGAACCCGATGCCCCTGTGATGCCCGATGCCGACGAGCGCCTGAGTATCCCGCAACTGATCGCCGCCTATACCCTCAACGGTGCATACCAACTGGGCCTGGAACGGGAAATCGGTTCGATCACCGTTGGCAAGCGTGCCGACATCATCGTGCTGGAGCAGGACCTGTTCGAACTGGACCGCTACCAGATCGGCAATACCGAAGTAGCGCTGACCGTAATGAACGGCCGCATCACCCACGACGCAGGTACCCTGCCCCGCGCCTGACCCCGGACCCGACCATGCACAACAATAACAACACCCTGCTTCTGCGTGCTGCGCTGATCTACATCGCCGCCACGGCCTTGATCATCATTGGCGTACAACCCATCTTCATCGGCCTGCTGGCCGAGCGGTTGCATCTGGACCTTAGCCAACAGGGCTGGGTACTTTCCAGTGAAATGAGCGGAACACTGCTCGGCTGCCTGCTGCTATCGATACCAAGGCGTCATCCAAGTGGCCGTGGGCTGTACCTGGCGGCAGCCTTTGCAGCGCTGATGTTGAACCTCCTCAGCGCTGCGCTGGACACTTTGACGAACCTGATTCTGTGCCGTTTTGCCTGTGGTATCGCTGCGGGCCTGCTGTATGCCGGGTCGATCAGCGGGCTTGGCCGGCTGCCGGGCCAGGATCGCTCGTACGGCCTGTCGCTGCTGATTCAAACCGCTGTCTTTGCCCTGTACGCGACCTGCCTGCCACAACTGGCAGAGCAGTTCGGTCACCGCACGGCGATTGCATCACTGGGTTTCTGGTTCGTGCTGATCGCTATGGCTGCGTTGTTCATTCCGGTACGGCTGCAGCGTGTAACCCCCGTGCGCCTGGCGCAGCCAGGCGGCGGCTCCGCGATTATCGGGCGCTACGCCCTGCTGGGGATGCTGTGCCTGCAGTTGGCGATCTATTCGTTGTGGGGGTTTGTCGAACAGTTGGCGCGCGAACGTGGCATCGAGGCGGTGGATGTGGGCTGGGCGTTCGGGCTGGGAATACTGGGTGGCTTGCCTGGCGGCGCCCTGCCCAGCCTGCTGGGCGCACGGGTGAGCCGTGGCCCGATGATCGGCCTGGGCTCGCTGGTAGTGCTTGTGTCAATCACCCTGCTGGCGCGCTATACACATGATGCCGATCAGCTGTGCATGGCACTGTTTCTGATGAACTTCGGCTGGGTGCTGGCGCTAACCTACTACATGGGGGCAATTGCCACCAATGACCCACGCGGCACGTTGACACCCTGGGTCAGTGCGCTGCAACTGGGGGCCGCGGCGGCAGCGCCGGCGTTAGTGGCGTTGCAGCAACAGAGTGCCGGGCGGGAAATGATCTTTGCCAGTGCAGGGACGGCGGTGGTGTTGGGGTGCGTGCTGAAGAGCGTGGCCGGCGTGGTTCATCGGCGGGCAATTCGTGAAGCTGCTTGATAGAGCGCATGAGCCGGTGATGGTGTGCGACGACTGCAGCCCGATCTGACACCGATACCGCCCGTTAGGTTATCTTCGACGCTTCACTGTACCGCCCGGGCCAGACCACCATGCGCATTGTCATTCCCGACGACTACCAAAATGTAATCCGTACCCTCGATTGCTTCGGCAAGCTGAGCGGGCATGCTGTCAGCGTCCTTCATGAGCTCCCGCCTGCCACGCTGGAACAACTTGCCGCACGTTTTGCCGATGCCGACGCCCTGGTACTCACCCGCGAACGCACACGCATCGACGCTGCCTTGCTCGACCGCCTGCCCAACCTCAAGCTGATCAGCCAGACCGGCAAGGTGTCCAGCCACCTCGACCTGGCTGCCTGCACCGCGCGCGGCATTGCCGTGACCGAGGGACGCGGATCGCCGGTAGCGCCTGCCGAACTGGCCTGGGCGCTGATCCTCAATGCCCGCCGGCAACTGGTGCCGGCCATTGATGCCTTCCACCAAGGCCAATGGCAGGTCAACCTGGGCCAGGCGCTGGCCGGGCAGACGCTGGGCATCTGGGGCTATGGCAAGATCGGCCAGCGCCTGGCGCGTTATGCGCAGGCTTTCGACATGCCCGTGCTGGTGTGGGGCAGCGACAGCAGCCGCGCCGCAGCCAAAGCCCATGGCCACGCTGCTGCCGCCTCGCGTGAGGCGTTTTTTGCCGAGGCGGATATTGTCAGCCTGAACCTGCGCCTTTCGGATCAGACACGCCATGGAGTGACCTTCGACGACCTGTCCCACATGAAGCCCGACGCCTTGCTGGTGAACGTCAGCCGCGCGGAACTGATTGCACCAGGCGCATTACTGCAGGCATTGGATGCCGGGCGGCCGGGCTACGCGGCGGTGGATGTTTATGAGGAAGAGCCGTTACTCGACCCGGCCCATCCACTGCTGCGCCACCCACGTGTACTCAGTACGCCCCACCTGGGGTATGTGGAGAAGAACGGCTACGAGCTGTACTTCGGTGACGCCTTCGACAATGTGCTGGCGTTTTTCGAAGGGGTGCCGAAGAACGTCGCCAACCCGCAAGCTTTGGCACTTCAACGCTGAACCCAGTGCAGCCTTGAGGTTGCACTACCCAAGCAGGTGCAGCCCCAGCGTAAACACAGCCACGGCCAAGGCGACCAACGACACCCCATGACGTTCCAGGTACGCGGGCCAACCGGCTGCTGACTGCGCCACGCATTGACATTGGCGCTCGGCCAGGCCGGTCAAGCGCGTCTCCACACTGTCCACACGGTCTGCCTGGGTGCTCGCTGCCAGCGCGAGCTTCTTCAGTGCCGTGGTCACCGTGATGGACAGCCCCTCCCGAGCCTGATTGCTGGCGGCCAGTTGCTGCTGGCACTGCTCAAGGTGCTTGCGAATCGCCCCTTCCTTCTGCACACGGGCCAGGGTAGTTGCCACGAGCTTTTTGTTCAGCGCCTCGATACTGGCCTGCAGTGCGTCATGCCCGGGGGCCTGCTGGACCGACGCGTCTGCCTCATGGTGGGGCTCGTGCATCGTGTTCCCATTCGCCTCGGCAAGCGGAGTCAGGGTGCCGTGTTCATGTAGCTGGTTCATCAATCACTGTCCGGATACTGCGGTAAGGGGCGAGAAGCTATCAAAATGACATTACCGGATCCACTGATCAGTCGCGCAATTGACGGCTTTCGTCAGAACGTGCGCGTACACTTGCCTTCATGCCACTCGCAGGAGCCGCTTCATGCCCTACCCCATTGAAGAAAAACTGGTCATCGGCGTTGCCTCGAGTGCGCTGTTCGACCTCTCCGTCTCCGATGACATCTACCAGACCCAAGGTGTCGAGGCTTACCGCCAGCACCAGGAGCAAAACCTGGACGAGCCGTTCCCCAGGGGGGTGGCGCTCCCGTTCATTCGCCGCTTCCTGAGCATCAACAAGGCGTTCCCCGACCAGTTGCCGGTGGAAGTGGTGCTGCTCTCGCGCAACTCGCCGGAAACCGGCCTGCGGGTGTTCCGCTCCATCAGCCACTATCAGTTGGACATCACCCGCGCGGCATTCATGTCGGGCCGCTCGCCCTACGAATACATCCCGGCGTTCAATGCCTCGTTGTTCCTCAGCGCCAACGAGGAAGATGTGCAAAAGGCCATCGACGCCAACTACCCTGCCGGGCGTGTACTGCCTACGCGCATCTACGATGATGAAATCGATACTGAGCTGCGGGTGGCCTTCGACTTCGATGGCGTGATTGCCGACGACGAGGCAGAGAGTGTTTACAAGCGCAACGACAACCTGGACGACTTTCAGGAACACGAGCGCATGCACAAGGGCACCCCGCATTCGCCGGGGCCACTGGCAGACCTTTACCGCAAACTATCGCGGATACGCATGCTGGAGGACCGCAAGCTGGCCGAGGACCCGACGTACCAACGGATTCTGCGCATTGCCATCGTCACGGCGCGCAACGCGCCTTCGCATGAGCGAGTAGTGACGACCTTGAAGGATTGGGGCGTATCCCCGGATGAGTGCTTTTTTCTAGGCGGTATGGATAAACCCAGGGTGTTGTCGATATTGAAGCCGCATGTGTTTTTCGACGACCAGCGCACGCACCTGCAATCGCCAGCGGGAAACCTGCCGATGGTGCATGTACCGTTTGGGGTGGCGAACAGCGTGCGCTCGCCTCAGGAACCCGACGTGAAGCAGGATCAACTGCCGATCAGCGCATCATCCTGCATGCCCTAAGGCGCAAACACCGGCGCTGTGCCACGCGCGGTTCGGGCGACCAAGGTGCATGCGCCCGTGCCGGGTACGCGCTTGCAACCCGGCCGAGAGGGCGCGGTCCGTCGCGGGGTCAACTTAGCGCGGGCCGCCACCCTGATGGCCACCAAAACCACCGCCGTGGCCACCCCCACCATGACCACCGCCACCACCCGGCGGCATGAACATCCAGCAACCCGACAAGGCGGATACCAGCGCCGCCACCAAGGCTGCGCGCAAAAGGTTTTTCGACTTCATTGAAACGCTCCACAAGGCTAGATCTGCTGCCTGCCTTAGCTGATTGGGCAGCGACAGGATTCTAGAGCTGCGGTGTGATGGCACGGGGGAAACTTTGCATATCTTTACTGTCGACCCCGTGGCCGCAAACGCCGCGCAGGGACCACCAGCATGATCCTCCTTGACCCATGCCCACTCGCCGCCGCATGCTCGAACGCTTCCACCCACGCTCAAGGAACGATTGCATGAAGCTGGAAACGCTTGCCATCCATGCGGGCTTCAGCCCCGACCCGACCACCAAGGCGGTGGCCGTACCGATCTACCAGACCACCTCCTTCGCCTTCGACGACACCCAGCACGGCGCCGACCTATTTGACCTGAAGGTTGCCGGCAACATCTATTCGCGCATCATGAACCCCACCAACGACGTGCTCGAGCAGCGCATGGCCGCCCTGGAAGGCGGGGTTGGCGCGCTGGCCGTCGCCTCGGGCATGGCGGCTATCACCTACGCCATCCAGACCGTCGCCGAAGCCGGCGACAATATCGTCTCGGTGGCCAAGCTGTACGGCGGCACCTACAACCTGCTGGCGCACACCCTGCCACGCATGGGAATCCACACCCGCTTCGCGGCCCATGACGATATCGCCGCCCTCGAAGCGCTGATCGATGCGCGTACCAAAGCGGTATTCTGCGAGTCCATCGGCAATCCCGCCGGCAATATCGTTGATATCGCTGCGCTGGCCGAGGCCGCCCACCGCCACGGGGTGCCGCTGATCGTCGACAATACCGTGGCCACCCCGGTGCTGTGCCGGCCGTTCGAGCACGGCGCCGATATCGTCGTGCACTCGCTGACCAAGTACATCGGCGGTCACGGCACCAGCATCGGCGGCATCGTCATCGACTCCGGCAAATTCCCCTGGGCCGAAAACAAGGAACGCTTCGCCCTGCTCAACACCCCTGACCCGTCCTACCACGGCGTCACCTACACCGAAGCTTTCGGGCCTGCCGCCTTCATCGGCCGCTGCCGTGTGGTGCCCTTGCGCAACACCGGCGCCGCGCTGTCGCCATTCAACGCCTTCCTGATCCTGCAAGGCCTGGAAACCCTGGCCCTGCGCATGGAGCGCCATACCGAGAACGCGCTAAAGGTCGCCCATTACCTGCAAGCCCACGAGCAAGTGGCCTGGGTGAAGTTCGCCGGGCTGCCCGACCACCCCGAACATGAACTGGCCCAGCGCTACACCGGCGGCAAGCCGGCGTCGATCCTGTCGTTCGGTATCAAGGGCGGCCAGGCGGCTGGCGCGCGCTTCATCGACGCATTGCAGTTGGTGGTACGCCTGGTGAACATCGGCGACGCCAAGTCACTGGCCTGCCACCCCGCGTCCACTACTCACCGTCAGCTCAACGACGAGGAACTGGAGAAGGCCGGCGTGCCACGGGACATGGTGCGCCTGTCGATCGGCATCGAACACAGTGACGACATCATCGCCGACCTGGCCCAGGCCTTGGAGGCCAGCCGCGGCTGATTCCTCCGCGCCCTACCCAATGTCGAAGGCGGGCGCACCTTCATCAAGCGTGGATGCACCCGCAATGACCCTGTTTTACCTGAAACTCACCATCACCCCCCTGCTGATGTGGGCCATCTCCCTCGCCTCCCGGCGCTGGGGCGGCCTGCTAGGCGGATTGCTGTCCGGCCTGCCGATCACCTCGGCGCTGGTGATGACCTTCCTGTGCCTGGAACAGGGCACGGCCTTCGCCCTGGGCGCATTGCCCGGCGCACTGGGCGGCCTGGCAGCGGTGCAGGCCACCTACACCGTCTACCTGCTGGCCACGCGCACACTCGGCATCGCCGTGGCCGTACTGCTGGCGTTGCTGTTCTATGGCCTGGCCGCCTATGCCTTTACCCACTGGGGCAGCCTGTACCTGTCGATTGCAGTGGCGTTGGTGCTGATCGGCGTGCTGATCCGCGCCAGCGGCCGCGAGCCCAAACCTGATACCTTGGCCCGCCCCCGGCACCGGCACTGGGAAATCCCGTTGCGCATGGTATCTGCCACTTCCCTGCTGATGATCACCACCAGCCTGGCCAGTTGGCTGGGCCCGGCGACCAGCGGGATGCTGGCGCCGATTCCGGTGATTGCCTGGCCACTGGTGGTGTTCGCCCATGTGCAGGGCGGGCGAGCCGGGATGGCGGCGATGGTGCGGGGGAATGCGATCGGCGCGGTGGGGGTGATTGCGTTCTATCTGGTATTGGCGGGGCTGCTGGAAACGTGGGGCGTTGGCGTGACCATCGGGCTGGCCATGCTGTGCGCTGTGGTGCTGACCCTTGGGCTGGCCGCGGTGTTACGGCGGCGTTGATAGGCCGTTGGGCCGTTGGGCTGCTGCGCAGCCCATCGCAGGCACGCCAGCGCCTGCAGGGACCGAGCGGACTGCTCGCACCTGCGGCCTTAGTCGAACGCCCCGTTCAACACCTCATAGATGATCCCGGTCGCCACGGCGACCAGAATCAGGTCTGCGCCCGCTTGCATCCACTCATACCCGTCGTAGCGAGGCAGCTGCCCCAACAGGCGGCCATCCAGTTTCTTGGCGATACCAGGTGGCAGGGGCTTGCCGCGGGCCAGGTTCTTCTGAATACCTGGAGGCAACGCCGGACCCGGGCTCCAGTAGTTGCGGTGGCCACCGAGGATGCCCAGTACATCGCCACGGTCGATGGACGGGCCGCCGTGCCAGTCATTGCCGCCGGCGCTCTGCTTGTGGCCGCCCGAATTGCCCTGGCCCTGACCCTGGGCGTGCGGCGCCTGACCCTTGCCGTGCCCCTGACCTTGGCCCTGGCCTTTGCCATTACCCGGGTCGGCGAGCACCGGGCCAGAGGCCAAGGCCACCGCCAATGAGGTGACAATGGCTGTCATGATTGTTGATCTGGCCATGTGAGCATCCTTTGCGCGAGAGGTTGCCCCACACTATAGACGGTGCGCACGCCTGCTTCACTTGCAACAGCCTCAGCAGGGGTGGCTGACAAGGCAGGCACGCTTCGGCCACAATCGGTCGCCTGGTCCACGCTGGGAAGCACTGCATGCTCACTACCCTCGCCATCGGCAACTACCGCTCGATCAACCACCTGGTGCTGCCGCTGAGCCAACTCAACCTGGTGACCGGTGCCAACGGCAGCGGCAAATCCAACCTGTACAAGGCGCTGCGCCTGCTGGCCGAAACCGCACAGGGCGGTGTGGTCGAAGCCCTCGCCCGTGAAGGCGGGCTGGATTCGACCTGGTGGGCCTGCCCAGAAACCAGCGCACGAATGCGGCGCGGCGAAGTGCCCATCCAAGGCCAGCATCCGAGCGAAGCCAGGCGCCTGCGCCTGGGCTTTGCCACCGAAGACCTCGGTTTTGCCATCACCCTCGGCCTGCCAATTCCCCTGCCGTATCCGAGCGCGTTCATGCTCGACCCTGAAATAAAGTGCGAGGCCATCTGGGGCGCTGGCGCCTATCGCCCCTCTTCCTTGCTGGTCGAGCGCAAGAATGCCCTGGTGCGGGCCCGCGAGGGCAACCGCTGGGCAGTGCTCGATCAGCATGCTGACAGCGGCGAGAGCTTTTTCAACATCGTCGGCCGGCCACGCCAGGCACCGGAAATCGGTGACCTGCGCGCGTTCATCAACAGCTGGCGGTTTTACGATCACTTCCGGATTGACCGTGATGCGCCTTGCCGTCAACCCCAACTGGGCACTCGCTCGCCGGTACTGCATCACGACGGGCGCAACCTTGCCTCAGCGTTGCAGACCATTATCGAAATTGGCGATGTGGAGGATCTGGTGGAAGCGCTGAATGACGCGTTTCCCGGCAGCCGTCTGGAGGTCAATGCGCCACCTGGCGGGCTGTTCAGTGTACGGCTGCACCAGCACGGTCTTTTGCGCCCGCTCGAGGGTGCTGAATTGTCGGACGGCACCCTGCGTTATCTTCTGCTGATGGCCGCCCTGCTCACACCACGGCCGCCATCGCTGATGGTGTTGAACGAACCGGAAACCAGTCTGCACGCGGACCTGCTCCCGGCCTTGGCGCGGCTGATCATTCGTGCATCACGCCGTAGCCAGGTTTGGGTGGTATCGCACAGTGCGCCATTAATCTACGCGCTGGCAGCCTGTGACGGGTGCAATGTGCTAGAGCTGGAAAAAATACAAGGGCAAACCCAGCTGCGGGGGGTTGGGTTGCTGGATGAGCCGCTGTGGCGCTGGGCTGACTGAATTCAAGGACGGCACAAGCCCGGCATGACTAACCGGCCCCGGTAATCTCGTCCATGAACTGGGTAAGAAAGGTTTCAAGCCGGGTATGACGCTCGGCAGCAAGGCGAGCCCCTTCTTGGGTCTTAAAGCCCGAGGCGAGCTTGAGCAGTTTGGTCTGGAAGTGCTCGATGGCATACGCCCCGTCCTGGTACGCCCTCTGCTGCGCGAAAGGATCCTCGACGTCATAGAGCGCCGACCCCATTCGCCCGGCGACGTAAAAACACCGGGCAATACCCACCGCGCCTATGGCGTCAAGCCGGTCACTGTCCTGAAGGATGCAGGCCTCACGTGTCAGCGGTTCGAACCCCGCCGAGTAACTGTGTGTTTTGATCGCATGCACTACCTGCTCAACACGCCCACTCGGCCAGCCCATCTCAGCAAGGACTGATGCAGCCTTGTTCGCCGACAACGTCGAGGCCTGCCCACGTAACGGCGAATGCTTTTCCACCGCCACACAGTCGTGCAGCACCGTCGCCGCAAGCAAGATTTCAAGGTCGCCACCCTCTACCCACTGAATCCGGTGCGCATTGACCCACACGCGCTGAATATGGGCCAAGTCGTGGGAGCCATCACGCTGGTCGGACGGCAGATACTTCAGCAAGTCAGTGGCAAGGCACTGATAAGGGGCAAACGCTTGGCGGGTCATCTTCGGTAGGTTCCATTTCCGGTGAATGCGCGGGTTCACGGGCGCCGCCCGACACTGCCTGGGCAAGTACCGAGAGCCGGCATGTCGGTTTCAAAGCCTGTACAGCACTGGCAGGAGCAGCCTTGTGCTGCGATGAGGATGTTACTGCCAAAGTAGATCCTCAGCCCTATCTGCACCTTGCTACTAAGTATTTCCGTCAACAACACGTTTGTTACTGGGAGCACTTGTATTCGATCAGCAAGGAGTCAATGGATGTCCGCTCGCTTTTCCTCCCCCGCCACCCGTATTCGCCAAACCGCGCTAGCGGTCAGCTTCGCGGGCTCGCTGCTGGGCACTGCACATGCCTGGGCCGAGCCTGTGGGTTACAGCATCCCGGCAGGGTCATTGGCTCACGCACTCGACCAGTTTGCCGACGCCAGCGGGGCAGTCATCAGTTTCAGCCATGAAGCAGTCGCAGGCTTGCACAGCAAAGGGCTGAACGGCAATTACGCGCTGCATCAGGCGTTGGCAGAACTGCTGCAAGGCAGTGGCTTGCAGGTGCAGGCAGCGGGCGACAAGCACTTCATGCTGGTCAGTGCTGAACAGGATGGCGCCATGGAGCTTGCGGCAACCACCGTCTCCAGCATGGCCCTGGGTGCCACCACCGAAGGCACCGGCAGCTACACCACCGGCTCGGTCAATACCGCAACCGGGCTGCGGCTGTCTGCACGCGAGACACCCCAATCGGTCAGCGTGGTCACCCGCCAGCAGATTGAAGACCAGAACCTGAACGATGTTGCCCAAGTGCTTGAACAGACACCAGGCGTGGTCGTTGACAGCATGGGGCCCGCCGGAAGCGACGCCAACCATATCTACGTGCGCGGCTTCGAGGTCGGCAGCATCCAGGTGGACGGCATCAACCGCCCCGATACCTTTGGCTTCAGGGACGACCTCTCCGACATGGTGTCGTATGACCGGGTAGAGGTAGTGCGCGGTGCCACGGGCCTGATGTCCGGCACTGGCGACCCGGGCGCCACCGTCAACCTGATCCGCAAGAAGCCGACCCTGGAAACACAACGCAAGCTGACCTTGAAAGCGGGCTCGTGGGACAACTACCGCACCGAGCTGGACGTTTCTGGCAAATTGACGCAAAGCGGCAATGTCCGCGGGCGCTTTGTCGCCTCCAATACCGACAGCCAGAGCTACGTCGACCGCCAATCGCTGGAGCGGCAGGTGGCCTATGGGGTGCTGGAGTGGGACATCACCGACAGCACGATGCTGACAGCAGGTGCGGAATATCAGGAGATGGACAACGACGGGGCAGGCAACCACGGCTTCCCGATGTTCAATTCAGATGGCAGTCACTTCAGCCCCTCCCGCGCGTTCAATTCGGCTTCGGACTGGAGCTATCACAAGCGTCGCACCAAGACGGTATTCACTACGCTGGAGCATCAACTGGACAACGGCTGGCAATTGAAACTGAATGCCGAACACAGCCGTCGCAGCTATGACGACGCCTTTGCCACCGCGGCCAGCGGCACCGTCAAGCCCGATGGCAGTGGCATCAGCACCTGGACGGGGCGTTGGGCCGGCGAGCCCCGGCAGACCTCGTTCGACCTGTCGGCGTCGGGCCCGTTCGCGCTGTTGTCCCGCGAGCACCAGGCCTACGTCGGGGCCAGTCACTACCGCGCCTACTACCGCAACGACGGTTACCCACTGTGGACGATCCAGACCATCGACAACATTTACACCTGGGACGGTTCGCTGGCGATACCAGACGCCATCCATGCCAAGTCCTCGGAAGACGCGCTGGATGAAACCCAGGACGGCCTGGTGGCTTCGGTACGCTGGAGCCTGGCCGATGACCTGTCGCTGATTACCGGGGCGCGGCTGATCGACTGGAAACGCGACGAAACCTCTACCACCCTGTCGTCCGGCGCGACAAGCCGCACCTCGCGTAGCGAAACCGGGGTCGTCACGCCCTACCTTGGCCTGGTGTATGACCTCAACGAGCACTGGTCGGCCTATGCCAGTTACACCACCATTTTCAAACCGCAGAGCAACAAGGATATCAACGGGACCTACCTGGACCCGCTGGAAGGTGTTAACTACGAGCTCGGTCTGAAGAGTGAGTTCTGGGACCAGCGCCTGACCGCGGCTTTCAGCGTTTTCGAGGTGCACCAGGACAACCTGGCGGTAGCCGACGGAAGCAACCTGGCGCCAGACGGCAACCAGGCCTACCGTGCCGAATCGGGTACCAAGACACGTGGTTTCGAGATGGAAATGGCGGGCGAGATTTTGCCTGATTGGCAGGTCTCGGCCAGCTACACCTATGCGGTGAGCAAGGATTCGGATGGCGACCGCCTGAACACTGAAATACCGCGAGACACCTTGAAACTGTTCACCAGCTACCGCCTGCCGACCCTGCCACA
Source organism: Pseudomonas sp. CIP-10 (assembly GCF_020911845.1). NCBI lineage: Bacteria > Pseudomonadati > Pseudomonadota > Gammaproteobacteria > Pseudomonadales > Pseudomonadaceae > Pseudomonas > Pseudomonas sp. CIP-10. Next base: position 3,705,293 of record NZ_CP087160.1, read on the forward strand.
GTTGAAGGTCGGGGGTGGTGTGCGCTGGCAGGGTACCGAATATTACAAGAGCGCCGGGCCCAACAACGAAACGTTCACCCAGGACCCCTACAGCGTGGTCGACCTGATGGCTCAATATGCCTTCACGCCGCAGACCAGCGTTTCACTGAACCTCAACAACGTGTTGGACAAAACCTACTACACAGCGATTGGCGCGCGCGGCTGGTATGGCAGCCCACGCAGCGCCACGGCCACGTTGGTGTACGCGTTCTGACCCGCCAAGGCGACGCCTGATGGCCCCTGAGTTCGCAGATCAGAACACCGACCATCCGATCCGCGAACTGAGCAGCTCAAGCGCCGCCATCCCGGCCAGGGAGTTGCCCGCAGCGTTCAACTCTGGCGACCACACGCATACGGTAAATTGACCCGGCACGATCGCCACGATCCCGCCACCCACACCACTCTTGCCAGGCAAACCCACCCTGAAGGCGAAATTCCCCGCCTCGTCATACAGCCCGCTGGTGGCCATGATCGAGTTCACTTGTTGGGTCTGGCGCCGCGTCAGGATCTGCTCACCGCTGTGCTTGCAGAACCCATCATTGGCCAGGAAGCAGAATGCCCGCGCCAGGTCCAGGCAGTCCATTTGCAGTGCGCAGTAACTGAAGTAACTGCGCAGCACCGTCTCGACCTCGTTATGGAAGTTGCCAAATGACTGCATCAGGTACGCCATGGCAGCGTTGCGCGCGCGAAACTGATATTCCGAATCAGCGACCCGGGTATTGATCGAGATGTGGGGGTTGCCTGAAAGCCGTCGGACAAAATCGCGCATCGACAACGTGGGGGCAGCGAAGCGCGACTGATTGATATCGCAGATCACCAATGCCCCTGCATTGATGAACGGGTTACGCGGCCGCCCGCGCTCGAACTCCAGCTGCACCAGCGAGTTGAACGGCTGACCCGAAGGCTCATGCCCCAACCGCTCCCAAATGGCTTCCCCCGAATGGCCAATGGCCTGAACCAGGCTGAACACCTTGGAAATGCTCTGCACCGAGAATGGCACCCGCGCGTCGCCTGCGCAGTGATAACTGCCATCGTTGCCATAGACAGCGATGCCCAGCTGGTTCGCCGGCACGTCCGCCAGCGCAGGAATGTAGTCAGCGACTTTGCCCTTGCCGATCAAGGGACGTACTTCTTCGAGAATCTCGTTCAACAGCGTTTGCATGGAAGGCCCTGTATCAATCCCCAGACGACGGCGAGGGGCAGTCTTCTTGACGAAGACTGAGCGGGAGAGATCACACATTCAGAAACAAATCACCGTCAGCGTCTTCATCACCAGGAAGCCTGACGACGCCAGCAGCGCATCAGGTCTTTTACAGGGCAACAGCTTGCTGCCGAGCGGCACAGCTTGACGCGACATTAGCGCCACGAAGTCTGCGATAAAAAAATTGGATATCTCATTAAAGAAATCCCGCAGGCGCTGCCCTGGACCATGGGATTACAGTCCGCCCCACGCCGTCGTCCGGCGGGGTGGTTGCTGCTGGGCCATTACGCGTTCGAAGCCTTACCGGAACCCGGCGCAATTCACACCAATACAAGAACAAAGGTGACCACGCATGCTTAAGCCTCCTGTCGATGCCCCTATCGATGTCAAAGACTGGATCGATAACCGCCCCATTGCTGCCTACCAGTGGCTGATTCTGTCGCTGTGCTTCCTGATCGTGCTGTTCGATGGCTTCGATGTCGCCGTCATGGGTTTCATCGCGCCTTCGCTGATGCAGGACTGGGGCCTGTCGCGCGCCGCCTTTGGCCCGGTGATGAGTGCCGGCATGGTCGGCCTTGCCATCGGCGCACTGACCGCCGGCCCGTATGCCGACCGGTTGGGCCGCAAGAAAGTGCTGCTGATCGCGGTCAGCGGTTTCAGCCTGCTGAGCCTGGCCTGCGCCTTCGCCCGCAACCCCTATGAACTGGCTGTGTTACGGCTGCTGACCGGCATTGCCCTGGGTGCGGCCATGCCCAACTGCACCACCCTGCTCGCCGAATACCTGCCTACCCGCAACCGCTCGTTGATGATCACCATCATGTTCACCGGCTTCAACATGGGCTCGGGCCTGGGCGGCTTTCTGTCCGCCTGGCTGATCCCTCATCACGGCTGGAAGTCGGTACTGCTGGCCGGCGGCCTGCTGCCATTGGCTTTGCTGCCCCTGCTGTGGTGGCTGCTGCCAGAGTCCGCCCGCTTCCTGGCTGCACGCCAGGCACCGGCCAGCCAGATTGCGGCAGCCTTGGCCAAGCTCGGCGGCCGCTTCGCTGCCAGCACCCGCTTCATCGTCAGTGAGCCAACCACGCAGCACAAGGCACCGGCCCGGCAGCTGTTCAGCGAGCGCTACCGGTTGGGCACCCTGGCCCTGTGGCTGACCTATTTCATGGGCCTGCTGGTGATCTACCTGACCATGGGCTGGTTGCCGACGCTGCTGCGTGATGGCGGGCTGTCCATCGAGCGCGCCGCCACCATCACGGGCCTGTTCCAGATCGGCGGCGCAGTGGGCGCAATCGTGGTCGGCTGGATCATGGACCGACGCAACCCCAACCGAGTCATCGCCATCGCCTACGCCCTCGGCGGCCTGTGCATCGTCTCACTGGGCGCCCTGAGCCTGGAGTCGAGCCTGCTGGTGGTGGGCGTGGCGGCTGCCGGGTTCTGCATGAGCGGCGCGCAGACCGGCCTGAACGCCTTCGCCCCTGGCTACTACCCGACCGAGTTCCGCGCCACAGGTGTAAGCTGGATGCTCGGTATCGGGCGCTTCGGGGCCATTTTCGGCTCCCTCATCGGTGGTGCCGTGCTCAGCCTGGGGCTGGGCCTGCCGCTGCTGTTCACCCTCCTCGGCCTGCCGGCATTCGCCGCCGCCCTGGCGATCCTGGCCAACGGCCACGCCCGGCTGCGCGCGACCCCCGCAGTAACCGCGCCGTAACCTGTAACAGAGGACTTTCGCATGGCTCGTATCATTGGTGGCCTGGCCGTCTCCCACACCCCAACCATCGGCTTCGCAGTCGACCACGACAAACAGGAAGAAGCCGCCTGGGCGCCGATCTTCGAAAGCTTCGAGCCGATCCGCACGTGGCTGCAGCAGCGCCAGCCGGACGTACTCTTCTATATCTTCAACGACCACATCACCTCGTTCTTCTTTGACCATTACAGCGCCTTCACCCTGGGCGTAGACGAGCAGTATGGCGTGGCCGATGAAGGGGGCAATCCGCGGGACCTGCCGCCAGTGGGCGGCCACGCAGCGCTGTCGCGGCACATCGGCCAGAGCCTGATGGCCGATGAGTTCGACATGAGCTTTTTCCGCGACAAGCCGCTGGACCACGGCTTCTTCTCGCCCATGTCGGCGCTGCTGCCCTGCGATGAAAGCTGGCCCGTACAGATCGTGCCGCTGCAGGTCGGCGTACTGCAGCTGCCGATCCCCACGGCCCGGCGCTGCTACAAACTGGGCCAGGCATTGCGCCGCGCCATCGAGAGCTACCCCGAAGACCTCAAGGTGGCGATCGTCGCCACCGGCGGGGTGTCACACCAGGTGCATGGCGAGCGTTGCGGCTTCAACAACCCGGAATGGGACGCGCAGTTCCTTGACCTGCTGGTGAACGACCCGCAGCGCCTTACCGAGATGACACTGGCCGAGTACGCCACGCTCGGCGGCATGGAAGGCGCCGAGGTGATCACCTGGCTGATCATGCGTGGCGCATTGTCTGCCAACGTTGAGCGCAAGCACCAAAGCTACTACCTGCCGTCGATGACCGGCATTGCCACCCTGCTGCTGGAAAACCGCGACCAGGCACTGCCGGCACCGGTCAACGAACGCCACCGCCAGCACATGCAGCATCAGCTGGCAGGGGCTGAGCAGCTTGAGGGCACCTATCCCTACACCCTGGAGCGCAGTGCCAAGGGCTACCGCCTGAACAAGTTCTTGCATCGCATGATCGAGCCGCAGTGGCGCCAGCGCTTCCTGAGCGAACCCGAAGCGCTGTACCGCGAGGCAGGCCTGAGCGAAGAGGAAAGCGACCTGCTGCGCCGCCGCGACTGGCGTGGGCTGATCCACTACGGGGTGATCTTCTTCGTACTGGAGAAGCTGGGCGCCGTACTGGGTGTGTCCAACCTGGACATTTACGCCGCCATGCGCGGGCAGAGCATCGAAGACTTCATGAAGACCCGTAACCAGCAGGTTCGCTACTCGGTGGCCGGCAAAGCACCCAACTGACCGATGCAACCCGCTTGATCGTGTGACGGCGCGTCCCGCGCCGCCACCCCCACCGCTCCCTGATTCAACCTGCCCAGCGCCGATGCGCCGCTGGCAGGCAGCGCTTTGCCCATCCCTGGAGAATAAAAATAATGAAATGCCGCACCCTGTACCCGCTCGTCCCCACATTCGCACTGGCAGCCAGCCTGCCACTGCAAGCCCTGGCCGAAGGCTTCGTCGACGATGCCAAGGCAAGCCTGACGTTGCGTAACTTCTACATGAACCGCGACTACACGGGCACGGCAAGCCAAGGCAAAGCCGAGGAATGGACGCAAAGTTTCATCCTCGACTTCAAGTCCGGCTTCACCCCCGGCGTGGTCGGTTTCGGCGTTGACGTGCTGGGCCTTTACAGCATCAAACTTGATGGCGGCAAGGGCACCGCCGGCACGCAGTTGCTGCCTGTTCATGACGACGGGCGCCCGGCGGACGACTTTGGCCGCACGGCGCTGGCGGGCAAGATGCGGGTGTCCAAGACGGAACTCAAAGTCGGCGAGTGGTCACCTACCCTGCCCATCCTGCGCGCCGATGACGGCCGCTCGCTGCCACAAACCTTGCAGGGCGCGCAGGTCACCTCCAACGAGCTGGCCGGCCTGAGCCTGTATGGCGGCCAGTTCCGCCAGAACAGCCCGCGCAACGACGCCAGCATGCAGGACATGAGCCTGTTCACGCGCACAGCCTTCACCTCGGACCGCTTCAACTTCGCCGGCGGTGAATACCGCTTCAACCAGGAGCGCACCCTGGTCGGCGCCTGGTATGCCCAGCTGGAAGACATCTACCAGCAGCGCTACTTCCAGGTGCAGCATCAACAGCCGCTGGGCAACTGGGTACTGGGCGCCAACCTGGGCTATTTCTGGGGCAAGGATGACGGTGGCGCCAAGGCAGGCGAACTGGACAACCGCACCGCTTCGGGCCTGTTCTCGGCGAAGCTGGGTGGCAACACGTTCTACGTCGGCTTGCAGAAGGTCATGGGCGATGATGAATGGTTCCGGGTCAACGGCACCAGCGGCGGCACGCTGGCCAACGACGCCTTCGGCTCCAGCTACGAAAGCGCCCGCGAGCGCTCCTGGCAGGTGCGCCACGACTTCAACTTCGTGGTGCTTGGCATACCCGGCCTGACCCTGATGAACCGCTATATCCACGGCGACAACGTGCACAACGCCAGCACCCAGGACGGCACTGAGTGGGGCCGCGAAAGCGAGCTGGCCTATGTGATCCAGTCTGGGCCGTTGAAGGCCCTGAACCTCAAGTGGCGCAACTCCAGCCAGCGCCGGGACTGGGGCAGCACCAACAGTTTCGATGAGAACAGGCTGATCGTCAGCTACCCGCTGAGCCTGCTTTGAGGCCCCTCCCGAGCTTATGCCTGCTCGGTGATAACCTGGCGGATACAGGCCATCAGCGCGACTGCCGCCGGTGACTGCAGGCAGCCACTGCGCTGCATGAGGCCGATGGCGCGGGCAGTGCCGGGCAGTGCCAGCGGCAGGCGTTGCAGTTCGCCGCTGGCAATCTCGTAAGCCAACTGGTGCGCAGACACCGCCGCCAGCATGTCCGAACGCACCAGCAGGCCACGGATAACCGCCAGATCAGCGCTTTCCACCACCGGCCACGGCGCTGTCAGGCCCGCGGCGGCGAAGCAGTTGTCGAGCAGCTGGCGGGCCGGCGAACCGGCCCGCGGCAACACCCAGCGCGCGTGGTGCACGTCCTTGAGCGTCAGGTGTGTGTGCAACAGCGGGTGCCCTCGACGGGCCAGCACCACCATTTCCTCGTTGATGAGCGGCTCGCCCACCAGATCGCTGGCATAGTCGTGAGGCCGCAAGGCGCCCAAGACGAAATCCACATCCCCTACCCGCAGCTCGGTTGCCAGCAGGTCGAACGGGCTTTCGTTGGTCACCACCCGAACCTGTGGGTGCTGGGCCGTGAAGCGTAAAATGGCATCCGGCAGAATGCGCGAGCGGCCCAACGGCAACGCGCCGACATGCACCACCCCGCGCAGGGTGCCTTGCATCGCGCTCAGGTCACTGTCCAGCAGGCGCAACTCGTTCAGCGCCCGGCGGATGGGGAACAGAATGTCCCGGCTGGCCACAGTGGGCTGCAGGCCGCGCGACGTGCGCACGAACAAGGGCTGTCCGCACCCGCCTTCGAGCACTTTCAAGGCCGCACTGACCGCCGGCTGGCTAAGGCCGAAGTGCCGCGCCACGGTTTGCATGTGCCGTATTTCACAGAGCTTCACGAACACCTGCAGGCGCCGCGCCTGAAACAGGTAGAGGGGCTCGCCCTGCGCGGTGCCCAGCAAACTCGGCACGCCGTCCAGTTCCGCCAGCACGCGCTGTGCGCGCGGCAGCAGGCACTCGCCATAGTCGGTCAGGCGCATGCCATTGGCATGGCGCTCGAACAGGGGCACGGCAAAGCGCGCCTCCAGCTCGGCGATGGCGCGGGTGACCACGGACTGAGCACGGAACAACACTTCCGTCGCCCGCGAAACGCTGCCCAGCTCGGCTACCCGGATGAACGCGCGGACTTGCATCAGGTTGGGCAGTTCGACATCGATCATAAGGGCTCCCGGCGCTCGGCTCGTGACTGCGGCGACTATGCCTCTACCCCGCTTGCCCGGCAATAAATAAAACGCATAGCCGCTGCAAATGAACGCATTAGTGCCCTGCACAGGCCAATGACATCCTGCGCCCACCCCCACTGCAGGAGCCAACGAACCATGAATACCCCACAAAAATCCGCCCTGGTGGTCAGCGCACATTCGGCCGACTTTGTCTGGCGTGCCGGTGGCGCCATTGCGCTGCACGCTGAGCAAGGCTATGCCATGCACGTGGTCTGCCTGTCTTTCGGTGAGCGTGGTGAGTCTGCCAAGCTGTGGCGCAAGGGTGAAATGACCGAAGCCAAGGTCAAGGACGCACGCCGTGAAGAGGCCATGGCGGCGGCCGAAATCCTCGGTGCCAGCGTGGAGTTCTTCGACATCGGCGACTACCCGATGCGCGCCGACAAGGACACCCTGTTCCGCCTGGCCGATGTGTATCGCCGGGTACAACCGGAGTTCGTACTCAGCCACTCCCTCAAAGACCCTTACAACTACGACCACCCGCTGGCCATGCACCTGGCCCAGGAAGCCCGCATCATCGCGCAGGCTGAAGGCTACAAGCCGGGCGAGAAGATCGTTGGCGCACCGCCGGTGTACGCCTTTGAGCCGCACCAGCCCGAGCAGTGCGAATGGCGCCCGGACACGTTCCTGGACATTACCTCGGTGTGGGACAAAAAGTATGCCGCCATCCAGTGCATGGCCGGCCAGGAACACCTGTGGGAGTACTACACCCGTGTAGCCCTGCAGCGCGGCGTGCAAGCCAAACGTAACGTGGGCATCACCAGTGCACGCAACATCGTCTACGCCGAAGGCCTGCAGAGCGTGTTCCCACGCGTGACGGAGAACCTGGCATGAGCGGGCTGATCGGCAAGACCGGCATCGTCGTGCGTAATATCCCACGCGTTGAGCCACACATCATCGATGCCCTGGGCCGGCTGGGTGTCGCCACGGTGCATGAGGCCCAAGGTCGCAAGGGGCTGCTCAATACTGCCGTGCGCCCCCTCCAGCAAGGTGTGGCGGTGGCCGGCAGCGCGGTAACCGTGCTGGTGGCCCCAGGCGACAACTGGATGTTCCATGTTGCCGTGGAGCAGTGCCGCCCAGGCGACGTACTGGTGGTGGCGCCCAGTTCGCCGTGCAGCGATGGCTATTTCGGCGACCTGCTGGCGACCTCGCTCCAGGCCCGCGGCGTGCGCGGCCTGGTGATCGATGCGGGCGTGCGCGACAGCCAGACACTGCGCGACATGGGCTTTGCCGTGTGGTCCCGCGCGATCAATGCCCAAGGCACAGTGAAGGAAGTGCTGGGTTCGGTGAACCTGCCGCTGCTGTGTGCCGGGCAGCTCGTCAATGCCGGTGACATCGTGGTGGCCGATGACGACGGCGTAGTGGTGGTGCGCCATGGCGAAGCCAAGGCGGTACTCGAAGCCGCCACCCAGCGCGCCGACCTGGAAGAACGCAAACGCCTGCGCCTGGCGGCCGGCGAGCTTGGCCTGGACATCTACGAGATGCGCCCGCGCCTGGCGGCGAAGGGCCTGCGTTATGTCGACCACCTCACCGACCTGGAAGGCTGAACATGGGCCAGACCCGCATACCCTGCCTGCTGATGCGCGGCGGCACCTCCAAGGGCGCCTATTTTCTGCATGACAACCTGCCCGCCCCTGGCCCGCTACGTGACCGGGTGCTGCTGGCAGTGATGGGCTCGCCCGATGCCCGGCAGATTGACGGCATCGGCGGCGCCGACTCGCTCACCAGCAAAGTCGCCATCATCCGCGCTTCGCAGCGCGATGACGCCGACGTGGACTACCTGTTCGCTCAGGTGGTCGTGGACGAGGCGCGGGTGGACTATGGGCAAAACTGCGGCAACATTCTGGCCGGCGTAGGGCCGTTCGCCCTCGAGCGCGGCCTGGTGGCCGCCAGCGGCGCGAGCACACCGGTGCGCATCTTCATGGAAAACACCGGGCAGATCGCCGTCGCCCAGGTGCCGACCGCCGATGGCCAGGTGGAGTATGCCGGCGATACCCGTATTGATGGGGTGCCGGGCCGTGGGGCGGCGCTGGTGGTCACGTTTGCCGACGTGGCCGGCGCCAGCTGCGGAGCCCTGTTGCCCACCGGCAACAGCCGCGACTGTGTCGAGGGTGTGGAAGTCACCTGCATCGACAACGGCATGCCGGTGGTACTGCTGCGTGCCGAGGACCTTGGCGTGACCGGCTACGAGCCGTGCGACACGCTGGAGGCCGACAGCGCCCTGAAAACACGCCTGGAAGCCATCCGCCTGCAACTGGGCCCACGCATGAACCTGGGTGATGTCAGCCAGCGCAATGTGCCAAAAATGTGCCTGCTGTCAGCACCGCGCAACGGCGGCACGGTCAATACGCGCTCATTCATCCCTCACCGCTGCCATGCGTCCATCGGGGTGTTTGGTGCGGTGAGTGTTGCCACGGCCTGCTTGATTGAGGGGTCGGTTGCACAGGGCCTTGCCAGCGCGTCCGGCGGTGATCGTCAGCGTTTGGCGGTGGAGCATCCGAGTGGGGAATTTACGGTGGAAATCAGCCTGGAACATGGCGTGATCAAGGGGTGCGGGTTGGTGAGGACGGCGCGTTTGCTGTTTGACGGGGTTGTGTGCATCGGGCGAGATATTTGGGGTGGGCCGCAGAAGTGACTCATCAATGGTCGCTTGGGGTTTCAAAAATGAATGGACACCGCAAGTGCACTGACCAGCAAACAGAGGCTCGCTACAGCAGTCAGATGCACGCGCATCGGCAGATACCACCCCGGCATCGCTTGCGCCAGTTTGCGATCCTGCCAAAGATTGCCGACAAAACCAAAGGTCAACACCAGACACCCCAATGGCACAGGCAGCAACGTGCCAACCCAAGCGATCAGGGCCGGTACAACGCTCCACACCAGTCGCTCTTGACGCTGCTTTGCGGGCAAACCCTGCAACGTCATGGCAAACCCCCAGTGCAGGGCACCGACGAAGCTCAATATCACCGCGCCATAGCCAACCATCATCATCGAGAAAAACGCTCGATACTCAGCCCAAAAAAGGATGAGCAGCGTCAAACCAATAAACGGCAGCAGACCGCCGTAACCCAGGACAGCGAAGCGGCTTGGAGATAACGCAGTAGCATCGGTATTCATCTGGGCGCCCCTTCGCGACGGTTCAGGACCGGACGTCAACTGTGTCGTCCAATGAGGTTAAGGAATTCGTGCCGCGTAGAGGGGTCGTCGCGAAATTCACCTAACATCACGGATGTCATCATCACCGAGTTCTGCTTCTCTACACCGCGCATCATCATGCACATATGCTTGGCTTCGATCACGACCGCTACCCCTGCGGCATCCGTGACTTCCTGCACGGCATACGCAATTTGCCGCGTGAGGTTTTCCTGTATCTGTAAACGACGGGCGAACATATCCACCACGCGTGCAACCTTGGAAAGCCCTAACACGCGTCCTGTTGGCAGGTACGCGACATGCGCCTTGCCAATAAACGGCAACATGTGGTGTTCGCACAATGAGTAGAGTTCAATGTCACGCACCACAATCATTTCATCGTTTTCACTCTCGAACAGAGCACCGTTCACGACCTCGTGAAGATCCTGAGCATACCCGTTGCACAAGTACTGCATCGCTTTTGCCGCACGCTGGGGTGTGTCCAGAAGCCCTTCGCGCTGCGGGTTTTCACCAATACCGACCAGGATTTCATGGTAGTGCTCGGCTAACGAATGTGACATTTGGACTCCTCACCGCTACAGCGGTGACCGCCAGCGGGATGTGGTAGCCAGGCCAAGTGTGGCCTCAATCGACAGAACAGCCTGTAAAGAACCGAAAACAGGGGACGTAGCGGACGCCAAGCCAGTGGCGCGACCCACAGGCCCACATCGGCAGCACGCCAACTCCACAAGGTGGCGTCCAAGCCTGTAACCCAGTGCCCGCTCGCGAACCTTCCATGCAGGCACGACCTCAGTTGTTCAACCGTGAAGCCCAATGCCCCTGCATCGAAATCATCCGCACTGATGTCAACCAGGATGAGCTTTCCCCCGGTCGATTGCCTGCGCAGAAAGGCGATCTCCCGAGCGCACAACGGGCAGGCGCCGTCAAAGTACAGGGTGAAGGGCCACTCGCAATACATGTACAACCTCTCATGCTTGTACAGGTTTTTGTATAAGTTAGCTGAAACCAGGAAATTCGCAATGGGGGCTGGGAGATGTTCGCCGGAGGGTTTGTATTGCCGGTGAGATCGAGCGCCGCCAAACCTCCCATGGCGGACACCTTCCACTCAAGGCCGCATGAGCGGCTCGATCCCGATCCATTTCTTAACGGGGTGATAGCAGAGCTTCAGCGGCGGAATCTGCACCTTGCGGCCCTGCACATTCAGTACCCCCAGATGAATCGTCCACTTGGAATCTGCCTCGAACTTGTCCGTCTGAAAGATCACATAAGCCGAGCCATAGCGCTTGTTGTTGGTCATCCTGGGAATCATCCGGTGCACTTCATCGCTGTTGATGTCGTATGGCGATGGCCGGGCGGTCTTCACATTCACCAACGGAAAGTCGTAGGTCTCGTTGATGCCCAAGTACACCTCGGGCCGCGCATTCAGGCGCGAGCCGTCTTCAAAGGTGATGTAAGCCCGACGGCTGTCGTACAGCACCGGTATCGGCGGCTCGCCACGCTTGGCATCGGTCGACGGGCGTTGGCGGTCTTTGTTGTAGGCGATCATTTGCACAAAGAATTCCTGCCGCGAGTACTTCTCGCCCGGGTACTGCACGTACAGGCTTTGCTCATAGCGCTTTTCGCCCCATAGGGCGGCGTGGTCGTAGAGGTAGGTTTCCAGGTAGAGGGTGGTCTCCCCCTGCGGGCCTGGCACTTTGAACTGGAACTCGGATTCGCAAAGGTCCGCGTAGGCGGCGCGTTCGCGTTTCCAGGGGAGGCAGGCGGTCAATGAAGCGGCTGCCAGCAGCAGCATGAGAGAGAGTGTGCGTTGCAGGTTATTCATGACCGGCCCTGGTCCAGATGCGAATGGATCAGTTTCGAGGGCTGGGTCGCGCAAGTCCATACTGACCCTTTGCCATTATCGCGATACAGACAACACACCTTGCAACCGCTCTGGAAGTGACCACAACGCCGCAACCGGATTTGCTAAGATCGCGGCCTTTCCGCTGGGTGAACTGCATGTTCACCCGAGCCATCTGCAGCCTGCTGGAAGACCCGATGAACAAACTGATCCTGCCTTTCGCCATCTTCGTTAGCGTCATCATCACAGGGAAGATCGCCGAGCATTACGGCCTGGAGGGCAGCTGGAAAGTCGGCCTACTGTGCCTCGTTGCAGCTGCCGTCCAGATCGCGGTTACCCGCTTTCAGCGCAAACAGCGGCAGAAAGCCGAGCTTTAAAGGGCGCGGGGCCCCGCTAACGTCACTGGATGATGACGTTATGGGGACCTTTCTTTCACCCCATTTTCACAGTGGCTTGGGCAGGATGAAGCTATCCCTACGTGATAGTACTTAGCCCGCCTCGGCGGGCTTTCTTTTGCCCGCATGTTTCCTGTCGACGTTCTGGGGAACGGGAGTGGGTCGAAAAATCAGAAATTACCCCTTCCTTGTAGGCCATTTCCCAAAGATACTCCTCGCGCCTGATTTTCGTTGCACATGGAAATAGTCAGCCCTAGTCTCGGCCTGTCGCCACCCATTGGCGGCACGGTTTTGACAGACCGTGGTTCACTGAGAGCATGTGCAATGCCAGTTATGGCAGCTGTGCGTGGGGCACCTTCGTGTGCGCCGGGATTCTCAGTGCCCCCGGTCTGTCAACCCACAAACAGCTGCCACCCTTCCGTTTGACAGCGGTACTGCGGCAGCCCTGTAAGGCACTGAGAGGGTTTATGCTGAAAATAGTACCTGATCCACCCCACAACGTTCTTTCCTTGGAAGACACCCTGATTCAGGCTACGGACTACGCGTTATGCGCGGCGACCGTCGTGCATCAGGCAATGCTGCTGCAGCCCAAGTCCCCCGCGTCGATTTTGATGATGACCTCGATGCATGAACTGGAGACCTTGAGAGCTTTGCTCGAGTCCGCAATAGCCCAAGTGCAGATGCCCAGTGAGCCTCGGACTATGCATTGACGTGTCGCTGATGTACTGCCTGGGCCGGCCTCTTCGCGGATACCCCCTCCCAGGCACTCCCTCAGCCTTGAAGACTGCCGTGCTCCTGTAGGAGCGGGTTCACCCGCGAATAGGCCCGTACAGGCTGAAGCAATCTTGGGGAAACTGAAGAATGTCCACAGAAGAAACCAAATTCACCGTCGGCAAAACCACCTTCTACCAAGGTGAAAACCAGACCCATCCCCTCTTCCGCATCGAAGCCGGCATCCCTTGCCAAAGGGCCCGTGAACAGGCGTCCGAGCTGATGGGCTATGCACGGGACATGACTCTGGATGGATTGATGGAAGATAAACCTCAGTTGATCTGGGCTTCGCACTACCTTTGCGCGTTGGCCAAGGCACTGATGGATGATGCTGAACTGGGCATGATGCGCTGAATGACTCATCATTGACTGGGTGCCTTCAAGACCTATGCGACTCCCGGTTTTGAAGGCGACTCAGCGACCTAACCCCTGCCCCTTTCTTGCTAGACGTGATCCAAGATTCAGTTCCATCGATTGCGACATCAAAGCCGAACCCTCACGCAAAGGCTCCGGTGCGCCGACTGCATGAAATCCGCTCGCTTTGTACAAGTGCATCGCCGGGCTATCTGCAATCGTCACACCAAGACGGACACATGCCGCACCGCGATCTTCAGCCCATGTGATAGCCCTCTCAAGCAAGGCACTCCCGGCTCCGAGCCCACGTGCATCAGGCGCAACCCACATCTGGAAAATCTCGACAACGCTTGACTCAACGTCGGATGCCTTGCACCACACCAAGCCACACGCCTCATTATTCCAATGAGCGAAGAAAGCTTGAGCAGTGCTGGAGCTAGCGACCGCTGATACGCGGGCTAGCCAATCATCGTCGTCCCGGACTGATTCACGCTCGTGAGTACTCGCGAACGCCTCATGAGAGTCACGTAGGGCCCGCAGACGTAGATCCCGATAAGATCGCCAATCAGATGCTGCTACAGGGCGAACAAAGAGCATACCACCTCCATTGTGCATTGCTTCAGCGAGAGCTATTGGCGTGTTAGAAGATACTCATATTATTGGATTGAACGCTGTAGCTAGGCTACTGAGGTTCGACGACCCATCGTCCGCGTAACATGCCTTTCAGCTCATCGACACTGAGGGTCATGTCGCGCTTGCGGTGGACTACCGCATGACAGTTGGCACATAACGTTACGAGGTCTGTCTCAGGATTCACAGCCTGTTCTCCACCAAATTTCGAAATAGGTACTACGTGATGAACGTGAATGAAGCCCTTTGCATGTTCGCCGTAAGCCTGCTCGAAATCAAAACCGCATGCTTTGCAGTCAAGCCCGTGAATAGCGATGGCCTTCATCCTAAGATCTTTCCGGCGTTCGTATCGGGTTCCAAAGTAGCTTGTCTTGCTGCCTTCATTAGCCGATTCAAATGTAATCGGATCGTCTTCTGACTGCGGTAGAGCAGTATCCAACCGCGGATCTAAAAGCTTCGCGTGGCTTAAGATAGCGTCGTAATCAGACTGAGAAATGAGCCGAACCCCGTCACGCCAGTAGTTACTCGCGCGGCTGCCGGGGATAGTCTCCCTGTACGCGCCGTCGATTTTGGCGGGAACAGCGCTTTCAAATGGAATGAAATTTTCAATCAAAGCAAAAAGATCACCCTTATTACTACTGCTATCTGCGTAGACCTTGCCTATACGTGCCTTGCCAAAATAGTGCGGATTGGCACAAAGACGGACCGAGGCAAAGGCTTTATCTTTGATACGCCCTTTGTAGTAAACAACCTCGGTTCCCTGAGCGAGCAAGGCTTGGTAACGCTTGGGGAAGTGATAGACAGCGCCTGTCTGGTCTTCCCACTGTGATGTATCGTTTTCAACGATGACGACGGGCATTCCATTTTCCTCTCGACTGACGGCAGAAGCCTATCAAAAAAGAGGAATTTTCCTACAGCGCAGCGGAAAAAGGACAACATTCCGGCGTAATCACAGTCGCCCTAACCGCTCAAGCGAATTCTCTGCAGGGGTGGTTTTGCGTAGCTCAACGGTTTTCAAAACAGTGGTACAAGCGTCCAATCCATGCAGCCTCAGTGACGTAATCGTTTAAAAAAAGACGATACGGCACGGCTACAGGCCGTTTCGCTCAAACCTGTCCCCAGGGGAAATTGCGTTTCTGGTTGGCTTTATGAATGCCAATTCTTTCTTGCGCGCCTTCAAGCCTGAAGAGGGATGACACCGGGCGAGTGTCGACGGCAGCACAGCCACTAAACTTGAGGGCTGATGGCAGCTTTGGCCTCAGAAGCGCTCATCACCGATAGCCGGCAAGATCAGCTCCCGTACAAACGAAGCCCCGGACAAGCGCAACAGCGCGTCGACCATAGTGACCACATCATGCACCGGTACCTGGCGCCGCTCGCCACGTGCTGCGGCTTGCGCCAATGGCGTGTTCAGGGAGTCGTCGGTATTCAGATAACCCAGTTGAAGCACGGTCACCGCCAGGTTGTCATCCCTGAAACCTTCGCGCAGCGCATCAGCCATGCCGTTGAGGGCAAACTTTGAGGCGCCGAACGCTACCTCCGGGCGCCCACTCTGGCGAAGAGCTGAGGTCGAACCGGTGAGGATCAACTGCGGCCGGGGCGCACCAAGCAACTTGGGCACCAGGCGCTTGAGCAAAAGCAGCGTGGCCGTGATGTTCACCTCGACCAGCCTGGTGATCGATTCGTCGCTGTCGTCAAGGAAGGCATAGTGCTCGCTGAAGGCGTGTTCTTCCCAGATGCCAACGTTGTAGATCAGGACATCCAGATCGGCAGGTGCCCGATCCGCGATCTGTGCCACAGCCGCCGTTGGCTTGGCAAGGTCGGCATCGACCCACTGCAGATCGATGCCCGGGGCAAGGGCCAAGTCTGACGGCTGTTTGCGTGATACGCCGATCAGCGTGTCCCCTGGCTTGCCGAGCCCTTCGAGCAAAGCCCGGCCCAACCCTCTTCCGGCGCCTACGATCATCATCTTCATCTGTTGCTCCTTTTAACTGAAATGCTCCAAGCTTCCCTAGGCCGCTCAACTCCAGCGGACATTCAGTACGACGAAGTGCAGCAGGATCCAGACCATCAACAGCAGATGGGTCAGTTGCAACCCTTCCTGGCGGATCCAGTAGCCGAACCATATCCCGCCCAGCAGCATCGCGAACAGGAACCCGACCGTTGCGCTCAAGGCCAGGTTCAACCAGGGCCGCGCCACCTCCAGGCCGGCGCCAAGCAGCAGTTCATAGCAGCCAACCCAAGCCGCGAGAACGGCGGCTGCCTGTGTCAGCACGATGATCGACAAGGCCAAGCGATGGATGGCGTGAGAGGTCATCGCTCGCACCAGCAGAGGGAGGCTGATTCCGGGAGGTTGGGTCAGCGGCGCCATCGACATGGTCTCCCCGATCGCCCCGGCTGAGCTGGCAAAGGCCTGCAGGTTGTTGATCAGGCTGATACTCAGCCACAGGCTCAAGCCAATGCAGCAGGTGATCTGGAAAATCAGCAGTGAAGTCGGAGTGTCCATTCCGGGTCCTTTGTGAGTTCGTTTCCGAAAGCAGCGAGAGCGTCCGGACGCCACTCTAAAACCTTGACTTAACTCGAGGTCAATACCGGTTTACCAATAAGGCAGCCAGGGGCGACAACCTCAACCGTTTGTTCAAGCCGCCGGTAAGCCTTAGAAGTTTGTCGAGGTCTTGGGCGACCGACCGAGCCGCGCCGATCAACGCCACAGGTATGACCCACTGGAGGATCCGGGATAGAGCCAACCGGTTTGCTATGCTCTCTACTTCGGCTGGCCTGAAGGCGCCGAGCGTGTGCGGCATTGGCCAAGATGCTTGAGATTTTTCTATCCGCGTTTGTGAAAAAACGAACCAAGGAGTGGAGTAACAGACATGCCAGCTTGTCCCCTACCCGCTGATGAAGCACTTCGTCAGCGCACACTTGATGACATGGACTTGGTCGATACGCCGGCCGAGCATTATCTTGATACCTTGGTACGACTCACCCAAGAACTAGCCCAGGTGGAGACCGTTCTGATCAGCCTAATCGATCAGGATCGGCAGTGGTTCAAGGCTCGAATCGGCATCGAGGTAAGCGAGACGAAGCGCAATGTGTCCTTTTGCGGCTACGCGATTCTCGGTGAAGATACCTTGATGGTTTCCGACGCCAGGTGCGATTCACGCTTCGAGGACAATCCCCTCGTGCTGAACCCACCCTATATCCGGTTCTATGCGGGCCACCCGTTACGTGCCTCAAATGGCAAAGCCATTGGCACCCTGTGCATGTTCGATCCTCGGCCGCGGAAGCTCAGCGAGGCACAACAGGCTCATTTTCGGGACTTAGCCACGCTCACCGAGGGTTATTTGCAACTGCGGAGCCTAGCTCAGGTCAATCGCGCTCTGCGTGTTGAAATGGATCGCGGGCAGCGCAGGGCTTTGCTTGATCCTTTGACACAACTATGGAACCGCGGGGCGTTGGCAGCATTTCAGAACCGAGAGCTTCATTTGGCTGAGGAGCGAGGTTTACAGCTAGGTGCCGTATACGCAGACCTCGACCGTTTCAAATCCGTCAATGACGAGCATGGCCACGATGCCGGCGATAAAGTGCTCTGCGAGTGTGCCCGCCGACTGCGGGCTACGCTTCGGCCAGATGACCTGCTGGTACGCCAGGGAGGAGAGGAGTTCGTGGCCCTGCTACGGGTTAAAGATAGCCAAGAATTAACGCAGATTGCGGAGCGCTTGCGTCAGTCAATCGGCAGCACGCCGTTTTTGATGCCCGGCGGCCCTCGGAAGATGACCATGAGCATTGGATGCACCCTGCTCACCCAGGGTGAGCAGATTGATGATGCAATAAAGCGCGCTGACGGCGGTCTCTATGCGGCCAAACATGGGGGGCGTGACCAAGTTGTCTATGTGCCAGCGTTATCCTGAGGACGTTAAGACTCGGTAACATGGAGCGATACTCCCCTATACGAGAGCGCCTCATCTGGACAGGCGCTCGCTAAGCGAACGTTCGATGTTCGAAAGCCGCAATCGTGCGCTTCATGAAACGAATTGAGTTAGCGCCTTGAGCTTCGGCATTGAGGGGGCGCTGAAACTCAGCGGGTCCCGGCGAGCCACGAGATTCACTGATGCCGCTTCGGTGAGGGAGTGTTGATAAAGGCGGCAAACAACGTTTCAGCGACGGACTCGCGTGGGCCGTTGCTGACAATTTTGAAGAGGAGGCAGGCGTAAAATCCTGAGACGTCACGCAAAAGTCACGCACATGAAAAAGGCCATCCCTTTCGGAAATGGCCTAAGTCATTGAAATATATGGTCGGGACGGAGTGATTCGAACACTCTACCCCTTGCACCCCATAAAGGTAAATACCCATCTTATCTGATTCAACCTCATCCGAAACACAATGCTCAAACCCCTGGTTTTACTGGATTTTATCCATTCTACCGTCCAAAATAGCCCACAGCGGTTCGAGGAAAGCCGATCTCAATTGGCAACGAATTGGCAACCAGAGAATCTCAATTGGCAACCAATTGGCAACGGGAAAACTAACCAGATGGCCAAGATTACAGACCGACAAATGACCGCCAAACCCGGGGTCAGTGACAAGTGGCTCAGTGAAGTTGCCATCTGGGGGCATGGCAGCCTGGTCGCTCGCATCACCACCAGCGGAGAACGCCTCTTTTATTTCCGTTACGCGAACAGCATCGGTGAACGTATCACCTATCCCATCGGCACCTACAGCCGTGATGGGCTTGAGGGAACCATGACCCTGGCCGAAGCTGGCCAACGTGCGAAGGAACTTGCTGGCCTGCACAAGGCAGGAATTAGGGATATCCGGGAGCATTTTGAAGCTGAAGAGGCGGCGCGCGTGGCCACCCGGGACGCCGAGCTCGCTCGCCTAGCAGCAGAAAAAGCAGCCGCAGAAGCGGAGCAAGCCCGACAGGCCGCAAGAAAAAGCGTCTCCGAGCTATTCGAACACTGGGCCACAGTCGACCTGATCAACCGCAAGGATGGTGGAGCAGAGGTTCGCCGCATGTTTGAAAAGGACGTTTTGCCATTGTTAGGCAAAATAGCCGTGGCAGACGTAAAAAAAGGACACGTCACCGAAGTGACCGATGCCCTTCTCGCTCGCGGCGTCAACCGTATGGCCAAGCTCATCCTTAGCCTGATGCGACAAATGTTTCGGTTCGCAGTGGATCGAGATCTGATTGAGCACGATCCGACCGCCAGCATCCGCAAGGCCAAGATTGGCGGCAAGGATGTCGAACGCGACCGAGTGCTGAGCGATGATGAGATCCGCGCCCTCGCCCTGCTCACTCCTGAAGCCGGCCTACTCCCATCCACCGAAGCTGCAATCTGGATTGCCCTCTCCACCTGCTGCCGCATTGGTGAACTGCTCAACGCACGCTGGGAGCACCTTGACCTCGCCAAAGGCCTTTGGCTCATACCGGCAGAGAACAGCAAAAACGGAAAAGCCCACAGTATCACGCTCTCTTCATTTGCCATCCGACAGTTCGAAAAAATCAGAGTGCTTAACAGTCACTCCGCTTGGTGCTACCCCAACACGGAAGACAGCGGCCCGGTCTGTTCCAAAACCGTAACCAAGCAACTTGGCGACAGGCAGCGCCAGCCTGATCAGGGAGTGATGAGTAATCGTAGCGCCAAAGCACAAGCCCTATTGTTGAGCGGAGGGAAATGGACCCCGCATGATCTTAGGCGCACCGGTGCCACTATCATGACCGCCTTGGGAGTACTTCCTGAAGTAGCAGAACGGTGTCTGAATCACACTGAAGAAAACAAGGTTAAACGCACCTATCAGCGTCATAGCTATACAAAAGAGATGGCTGACGCTTGGCACAAGCTTGGATTACATTTGGACCAAATGACCTCAGAGACTCTCGCCACCCCATCTTCATAAGATACTGTTGCACCTGTATAGCCCACAGAAACCACGAGAGACGACTCTAGCAACAGACGCTCGATCTCACCTCTCATGCTGGCCCCACTACACTGAGGCGCCATTCGAACAATGAGGAGTATAAACTTGTCTTTCCGGAGTGAGCGTGGATCAAGGCCAGATATGCGTACAGCGACGATATTACTCGCACAAGCTGAAAACGTCGAAAAGCAGGTACGTGATTTGCAAAAGATCGCTTTGCCTGCACACCAACAACGCGTGCAGTGGTTGTATGAAAGGATGGAAAGTCTAGAGATCCAACCTTCGCAAGATCAACAAATCGAGCTGACTATCCGACAAGGTAAACATGCGATTGATGAGCAACTATCCAAGCATGCCGAGATAGCTCTACGCCAAGCAGTCTATGTGAAACATATCTATAAAAATCATTTCATCCCAATGAGTTCCCTAGGAGCCGCTGCAACTGATCATATCCTGCAGAATATGATCAATGCCCTGATGCTATCCAATCGCCACTTGGCGATGCTCGAAGTACTAAAAAACTTGGAAAACAAGCACTACAGCAATCGCGCAAGCGCCGGGGGACGGGGCAAGAATCAGCAGCCCTCTAAGAGCATGAAATCACTGCTTCTTGAATCCATGATCCGAGGCATGATATATAACGACCCTAAATGTAAAAATTTGGATAAAACCGTAGCAGCCGACGAAATGGCAACACGCATTTTCAAAGCCAACAAAGAATACCAAATGTTAGACATCACCAACCTCGAAGACTTAAAATTCCAGGTTCGCAATGTCCTGTTTGATATTGCTCGCACTGTCACACGAGGCAGTCAGCGAAAAGCGGATCGAGAACAATTAGGATACTCCCTGCGCCATTCGTTTCCCAAGCAGGATACAGAGGAGTCACGCCAGATGGACCTAGACGCCGCACGCACCCTGGGACGTATTGAAGGCGTACGAGCAACATTAATTCTGCAACTTAAGCAGCGCTTTGGGGATTTGCCGAAATCAGCAATTGAAAAGCTGGAGGCTACAAACGACATGGATCAACTGCAAACTTACGCAGAGCAGCTTGCAGAGGTCAGATCGCTGAATGACGTCATCCAGAACCTCCAGTGAACGATATTCACCTATAATGAAACGCCATCCTAACGGGTGGCGCTCTCGACTTACAAGAAACGGCAAAACTTACAACACACCAGCAAGAAACTGAGACCTTCTGGCTATTTATCACAATCGAGACCATCAAAACAAATTTATACATTGATACCTATCTTGATCTCGACACAACATCACGCAGGACAAATGCCCCCTAAATTGAAGACTTGTAAGGAGAGATAATAGTCCTAGAAGAAAAGTTACTCATCGAATACTCAGGAAGAATATCGAGATATGTGACATTTTCAAATTTTGACCGAGAAACCTTACCCTGCGCAGAGAGCACTTCAATAGCAGAATCTAAACGCTTTACTTTTCGTAACTTCCCGGGCCCCTTTTGCAGTATGATATTCTTTGGTACAAATCTCTCACCCGCCTCACGTCTTACTTGTAGCCAGTCATCCAATTCTTGTGCGTCGATCTCTTCCTGAGGCGGCGATGAAAACAAACGGAGAAACTCGCCAGAGTACCAAAAACACACATCAATAGCAGCATCCAAAGTCTCCAGAGCTATATCACCACTTCTTCTCTCAAAGAAATGAAACAAGGCCGCCACCCTTGCAATATTGTCTGCCAACTTTGACGCATGATCACCCATGCCAAAAAACCTTCCTCCCGGCCCAATAGCCGACTCAACCGTATTGAAAATTTCTATCCACTTTTGAGCCGCCGCCTGAGAAAACTTAATCACTAATCTTGACCTAGCCGGACCCATCAGGAATCCAACACTTTCTTTAAGTATCTCCCCAATGCGCTCAGAGAATTTCTCGCAACAATTCCAAGTGGCCACCCCTCCACCAATCAATCTAGTTCCCTGGGTCGATCTTGGATTGCAAACCAAAAACCTAGCCCACAAACCAGATCCCCGTGATATCTCTCCATTCTTTGCCATATAACTCAAGAAAGTTTTTTCTTGAACCATTATCGATACCGTCAGACGAGCTCTTAGCTCGTAGCTTTCAGACGATACTCGATCAACAGTTATTGCATCCCCACTCCACAAGGCATTCTGCTTCGACAAATCATTAAATGCCTTGCCAGTCAAAACTCCCCCACCCTCACTAGAAATGAGCCCTGCTGCAGGAATGTTCTGGTATAATCCCAAAAACAAAGCCTCTGAAGTAGCATCTTCGTAAATCAACTTAAAACGTCTAGGCTTGACCGGTTCATTACCCATATGCGCCATAAATATCCGATATTCCTCACTCTCTCCTTCATCACCTGAACGAAGTATTTCCTTCAACATGGCCTTCCGGCGAGCCTCCCAGACTGACCACTTCGCATTCCAATCAGAAAGCTCCTTAAGATAAATCAAGTCCTTTTCATCCTGAAAATGGCGAACTCCTCTAAGAAATATATTTTCCGCCGTAGACTTCCTCTCTCCAGAGTTCGCAATCGTCAGCAGCATAAGTGATGCTGGAACTATTTGTCCATTCGGCTTACAAACATCAATCAAACCTTGAGAAGCTATAGCGATCGCCGTCAGAGCAGATGAAAAAACGAGTGCCCTCGGGGCCTTTATATGCCCTTCCGCCTCATCCACCGCACTCACTATCACCGGTAAAGACATATACCTTGGAAAGCCCCCTTCCAAAGCAGAGACCCCCCAAGACCCAAAGCTAGAGAAACTCATAAATCATACACCTTCAGAGATCACGACAAAATCTTCCCGGCCTCTTCGATCCTAGATCCAATCCACCGATGTATATCTTCCTCAACCCAACCCACGGCAAACTTTCCTAGTTTAATTGGCCTTGGGAATGTACTGTCGTATCTAGGCGACATTGGATTTAGCCGATCATAAATTGTCGATCTACTCAGCCCAATGCACTCTCGCAACTGCCGAATGCGTAAAATTCTTAATGTTGATTTACCACTACTTTCATTGCCCATCACCACGCCCTCTTCAATTGCGAACTCAATAGGGAAGGACTCTACAGCCCGTGCCACTCAGAGTCGTCAGGGGTGCTAAATGGGTTTTCCAACGCTAAGCAGATGTATTGACATTTTAGAAACACTGCGATCTAGAAATTGTCATCCTAGCAGCTTGTCCCCGCCCCACCGGATTTAGCCGGGACCACTGCAGCTGCTATTCCTGCTACTAATAGCAGGAATAGCAGTCTTGCTTGCCGTTCAGATCCCTTCCGTCCTTCGGAACCCAGTCGCCCCATAGCCAGGAAAAACGTTGACTCTCAGTCAGAACGACTCAGGGGGCCACTGATTGCCGGTCGATCCACAACTGCAGTAAGGCTTTTCCAGGCCCAGTGGGATGACGTCGCCCCTGCTCCCAGTCCTGCAGCGTGCGAGCGCTGACCCCCAAATGCGCAGCGAGCTCTTGCTGGGTTAGCTTCAAGCGTTGGCGCAAGGAACATGCAAGCCTGATGATGCTTGAGTCTGGCGTGACTCCGTAACACATCTTTGGCCGTTTCTGCGGGAAGATCTCCGAGACCTCGAAATTAGACGAAGCAGCTCCAGGTAAAGGTAATCTGTAATTTGACTCCGGCGCTGTATTTACCCTCGCATGCCATGGGAGCGGAGCAGCCCGGACAGATGGAGATGACTTCTCCGGTTCATACCGAAGCTCCTGGCACTGTTGTTCATACTCAGGATGTTCGGTAAGAAATTTACGACGCCAATAATCACTGTAGCTCATGCGAAAGACTCCTATCTGGTGAGTTATAGTGCGGCAATGCCGGACCATACAATAGGTAAATTGAACATGTATGCCGCAGCACTCAGATTCGGCTGGTAGTGAACACAGCAAAGCCTTGCCCTAACTCTTGCGCCTTGCTGTACGTCTTGCACAAGTAGCTCATAGCGTAGACAACCGGCCTGAGCGAGTCAGGAAAGCGTCGATCCAAGCACTGGTAAACCTGCCCACTGAGTTTGTCTTGGCAGGCATGTACTAGCCCTGACATCTCGTATTCAGAACAACCAATTGCCCAGGCCCAAGCACGCACGACGCGATGAAATAAGTTGTTCCTACTGTAAGTACCGTCGTCGCTAGGCCCGTAGTTACCTAGGCCCCCGATGGCGTCGTAGTTGAGCAGCAACATGACGTGGTAATGCGGTGCTTGACTGCTGTTACGCTCTCGACACCAGATGTAGCGGATATCAGTCGTGTACTTTGTACTCGCCCAGATCAGCTCTTTACTTAGATGGTAGAAGAAGCGACTCATCACCTCATTGCTGACGAGCGCATCCGACGGCATCAGGCCGACGGGGTAACGCAAGTCTACCCTACAGACCAAGGTACGGGCCTGTACCGAGAGACAGTGCTGCAAGGTTTCGAGCCCACGTTCCAAGTAGCTTTCAATCAAAGGGCCAAGTTTCAACTGCTGCTGCACAGCGAAACCACGATACTCGTTGCCGTAGTGTAGCTTGAGTTTAGTATTGATTGGGTGACGCTTCGGTTGATGATGAAACATAGTTAATTTCCTGTCAGTCGTGTATGGAAGACTCACCGGCAGGTACACGGGACTAGGTGTATTCAAGCACCTTGCTTCGACTTATACGCTTGATCTATCAACGCTTTGACCTGCAGTCAACGCTGCACATTGCTTCTGCGATTTATGGCGACTCTGCATTGCAAACCAATAACATGATAGCGCCCTATTGGTGAGCGCTATCTATCACGGCAGAATACATAGCAACCACATCAATTATTAATTACTGCATCGATGCTTATTAGACGCATACTACTTTAACCGTAACAGTAGCTATGCCGCACATGCAGCCCTCCCCCAAGAAATACCCCCAGCAGAAATATACCCCAGGAAAAAAGCAAGAAATCTCAATCAATAAAATCAAAAAAGATTCCATTTTCATTGAAAGCCAAAGCCGTATGAGCCGACAGGCGTGCGCCGCTTGCAAACTTGAGTCATGTAGACACTTCATACCGAAAACTTGTAAAAACTTACGGCACTACCGTATTCATGTCACCACGAGGACTTCAAATGGCCAGTTATTAACGGCTGTGCCGTACATAGGTGATCCGGTACGAGCTGAATCAAAAAAAACTCAGACCTATATCACCTCTGTGAACGCCCCACAGTATCAACTGCCGCTGGGGATTTTGCGTGCCAGGCTTTGGCTCAGCACGCTCATCACTGGAGAGGATCTGCGTATGTATACACCTTGCCCAAGCTGTAATTCAGGACGTGTCATCACGAAAAATCTCGGGAAACAAACGGGCGGATTAATTGGCGCTGCAGGCGGTGCAGCCAGTGGTGCCGCCGGTGCCCTGTCAGGTGCGGAAGCTGGCGCGGTACTGGGTGTAGTCGGTGGGCCGGTGGGCATTGCGATCGGCAGCATCGCCGGGGCGATTTTGGGTGGTCTGTTTGGCGGGGTCGCGGGTGGCATTGCCGGGGCCACGCTGGGCGAGCAGATCGACGACAAGGTGCTGGCCAATTACCAATGTCTGAAGTGCGGTTACAGCTTTAGCGTCAACCGTTAAGCCGTTGTGAACAGGCGTCGCTCGTTGATGAAACGACGCTCTTTCCCCTTCATTCGTAAGGAATCATTCTCATGGCTCATCTCGTTGAAACCATGGCCTACGCTGGCGCTACTCCCTGGCATGGCCTGGGCAATCAACTTCCCCGTAACCAGCCTATCGAGGTCTGGCAACGTGAAGCCGGCATGGACTGGCAGATCCAGGAAAGCCCAGTGCACTTCAAGTCGGATACTGTCGGTCACCTTGGCACTATCCACTCCTTCCCCGAACAGAAAGTGCTCTACCGTTCAGACACCAAAGCTCCGCTGTCGGTGGTCTCGCAGCGCTACCACACGGTGCAGCCGCGTGAAGTGTTGGAGTTTTATCGCGACCTCACCGACGCCTCCGGTTACGAGTTGGAAACGGCTGGCGTGCTCAAGGGTGGGCGCAAGTTCTGGGCGCTGGCACGTACCGGCCAAGGCACAGAGCTCAAAGGTAACGACCAAGTGAATGGCTATCTGCTGCTGGCAACCTCCTGCGACGGCACCCTGGCCACCACCGCCACGCCGACCACCGTGCGCGTAGTCTGCAATAACACCCTGACCATCGCCCTCGACGGCAGCAGCCGGGCAATCAAGGTGCCACACAACACCCGCTTCGATCCCAAGGCGGTGAAGAAGCAACTCGGTATCGCCGTCTCGCAATGGGACGAGTTTATGTATCGCATGAGAGCTTTGGCCGAGCGTAAGGTGCAGTGGCATGAAGCGCTAGGCTATTTCATGAACGTGGTGTGTGAGACCAGCCCGACCGGCGCTCTGCCGGAGCAACTGCCCAACGAGCGCGCCCTACGCAAGGTCCAGGAACTGTACGAGGGCCGTGGTCGTGGCAGCCAACTGGACTCAGCACGCGGCACTGCTTGGGGCCTGCTCAATGCCGTGACCGAGTACGTCGACCACGAACGCCGTGCCCGCAGTAACGAGTACCGCCTGGACTCGGCATGGTTCGGTCAGGGGGCGCAGATCAAGCAACGCGCCCTGGATGCCGCTCTGCAACTCGCCGCCTAACCCTTACTTACCTCACCCCTTGCGCCCGGTCAGCCATGTGCTGGTCGGGCGTTTTTTATACCAGCAGGTAAAGACGATGAAAGCAACGTCATTGAATAGCAGCACCCGCCAGAAACGCCCCGCCCTGCGCCTGGTCAGCACCAAGGAGCTGCCCCGCGAGGACTGGTTGCAGATCCGCAAGCAAGGCATCGGCAGTTCGGATGCTGCCGCTGCGGTGGGTCTGAATCCCTACAAGTCGCAGCTGGAGCTGTGGCTGGAGAAGACCGGTCGCGATGCCAGCATGCCCAAGGTCGATCCTCACGATGAGCAAAGCCCGCTGTACTGGGGCAATGTGCTGGAGCCCATCGTGGCTTGGCACTACAGCAAGCGCAGCCAACACAAGGTTCGACGGATCAACGCTGTACTACAGCATCCCGATCCGGCGCTCCCCTGGATGCTCGCCAATATCGACCGCGAGGTGATCGGTGCCGACGATGTTCAGATCCTTGAATGCAAGACTGCCGGCATAAACGGGGCACGCCTCTGGAAAGAGGGCGTGCCCGAATATGTGCAATTACAAGTCATGCACCAGCTCGCAGTCACTGGCAAGCAGGCCGCTGATGTGGCCGTGCTGCTCGGTGGCCAGCATCTGGAAATCCATCGCATCACACGCGACGAGGCGCTGATTGCTCGACTGATTGACCTAGAACGGCTGTTCTGGGATTACGTCGTCAGCGACACCCCTCCACCGGCCGATGGCACAGCGTCTGCGGAAGCGGCATTGCGCTGCCTCTACCCCGAGGATAACGGACAGACGCTGGACTTCAGCCAGCACACGGCGCTGACCAGCACCTTCCTGGAGCTCAAGTCAGTTCGTCAGAACATTGCTCAGCAGGAAACGCGTGAGGCGCAGCTCAAGCAAATTCTGCAGCAGGCCATGGGGGAAGCCACCCGTGCAGAGTTTGCTGAGGGCTACATCAGCTGGAAGAAATCCAAGGACAGCATTGGTCTGGATGTCGAACAGATACTCAAAGACAAGCCCTACCTGCAGGCTCGCTACCCCAAGGCCAAAGCAGGCACTCGTCGCTTCCTGCTCGCCTGAAACAACCTGCTCACCCTAGCCACCCGGACCGTTCACGTCCCGGTGGCTTTTTTATTTTCAGATCAAGGAGCACCACCATGCTCAAAGGTTTAGCCATCACTCCGCCGGTACTCGGGCGCATTTCCATCGGTAAGATCGTCGAGAAAAACGGCAAGCGCCTGCCCGAGAAAGATGATCAGTTCACCATCACCTCGCAAGTCCAGAGCCGTGACGGCTGGTTACTGCATCCACTCAATGAGGAACTGCGCAATGGCCTGGATGGCAAGCTGCGCAGCATTCCGATCCGATTGCTGTTCAACGAACCGGACCTCAACTTTCGCGCGGACTACAGCCTGTTCGACCGTACCACCGGCAGACCGTTATGCGTCGGCAACGGTGAAACGTGCAAGCGTTTGACCAAGGATGGCATCCAATCGCTGCCCTGCCCTTCACCCGATGGCTGCCCACTGGCCCAAGGCAATGCCTGCAAGCCTTACGGTCGGCTGAACGTGGTGATTGGCGATGACGACCCACTGGGCAGTTTTGTCTTCCGGACCACTGGATTCAACAGCATCCGCACCTTGGCAGCGCGCCTGCATTACCTGCAAGCCATCTCTGGCAATCGCCTGGCCTGGTTGCCATTGGAGCTGCGTCTGCGTGGCAAATCCACCCGTCAGAGCCACGGCACGCCGATATTCTACGTCGATATCACGGTGCGCAGTGGACTTCCCCTAGAAGATGCCTTGCTCGCCGCCAAGCAACTGGAGGAAACCCGGCAAGCCTCGGGCTTTGACCAGAGCGCCTTGGATCACGCAGCCCGACAAGGTTTTAACAATGGCGCTTTTGAAGACAACGAGGAGGACAGTGGCGCCATTGTCGAGGAGTTTTTTCCCGCTGCTGAAACCCCACCCAGCAACGCAGAGGCCAAACCGACAGCACCGTCAAAGCCCTCACTGGCTCAGAAGCTGGAGGCTCAGGCTATCGAGCACAGCACTAGGCCTTCCGTTCAGTAAAGCTCTGCTCAACCTCCCCAGCTTTCCCCATTCTTACAGGAATACCGTCATGAAATATCACAAGCTCAAAGCCGGTGAAGCGAGTGGCACCTACGTCATGGAGTCCCCCGTCACCGAGGCCGACATCCTGCAGATGGCGCAACAACTGGCCATGAGTCGTCTGTCTAAAGGCCGGGCACTGACTGAGCCGAAGCAGGTGTTCAGTCACCTGCAAACACTGCTGCAGTACCACGAGTATGAAGTCTTTGCCCTTCTGCTGCTCGACTCCAAACATCGGGTCATAGGCTTTAGAGAACTGTTCAGAGGCACTCTGGATGGCGCGAGCGTGTACCCGAGAGAGGTGGTCAAGATCGCCTTGGAGCACAATGCTGCGGCCGTCATTATGGTTCACAATCATCCCTCCGGTGACCCAGAGCCCAGTCAAGCTGATCGTACCTTAACCACCACCCTCAAGAACGCTTTGAACATGGTCGGCACCCGCATCTTAGATCATGTGGTGGTTGGCCATGAAGGTTGCGTCTCGTTGGCTGAACGAGGTCTTTTGTAAAACGACATCATAATGCCTCCATGGTGATCTTTAGGGCTGAGCCCTAAAGATCACCATGGAGGCAGCTGATTCGAGGTCTTATTTTTTTGCGTCGGTGCCCCAGCTGGAGCTACTCATTTGGGCCTAGAGCCCGCGTCCGTCATTTTGTCATCGAACTTTTTCAGCCCAGCCAGCAGTGTCCGGCCGATATAGCGGCTAGGGGCGGAAGCGAGCACCTTGTAACCCAGCTCTGCAGTACCCACCAGCGCCCGTGCGGTGCCTTCAATGGCCACGCCTGCTCCTGCAAACAGAGCCTCTACGCCATCGCCGCCGTTTTCGTAGTACTCTGCGGCATGGTTGATGCCCTGAATGGTGGCAAACAACCCGAGCCCGCCAACCCCGGAGAGCAATGCATCGAGGACAGTGTCCTCGGAGTCGACCACCGAGCCGCCAAGTGCAAGGTCTACCGAATGCTCCAACTCGATATTGCTGAAGCCTGAGTCGATGGCGCGAGTCCGCTCGGCCACTTCCGAGGTTGCAATAACCGGGATGTCAGCATCTACGCTGTTGATGTAGGTGGTACTGGAAGTGGCCTTGATCTGGTAGGCCACACCGTCGATGACGATATCGGTGCCGGGGTTGTTGAAGTATTCGAAAAGGCCCCCCCCGGTATCGCTCGCCACCAGTTTCTCAAAATAGGCGCCTTTGGCCAGGGAGGTCAGCCCAACCAGGCTATCTGAGGACATGAACAGGGTTTCCAGCCAGATTTCACCATCACTCATACCAGCATAGTTGCCGTTGACGCTCCGCAGGGCGTCGTAAATGTTGCCTGCCGTGGTGAAGTCATCCCACAGGGAAAGTGGCACCGACAGGGCTGACAGCATGAACCCGGCCCTGAGCGGCAACTCATTTTCCTGCCCACGAGTCACTTCATCGGCGATGAACTGCTCAATCTGCTTTTGGCTGGTGGTGATGCGTGCTTCAGCACGATATTTGAGTTCGGAAAAGTGCTTATCGAGGCAGGTGAAGTCTTCAGCGTGCTGAGCCAGCAACCTGTCATGCATCTTCTTGAGTTGCCTGATGACTTGATCTATTTTTCTGAAATCTGGGCCGTCGGAGTACTTTATCTTGTTCAACCAGGAGAACTTCTCGTAGGTCTCTTCCCACTGGTCGCTGAGCTGATCGCACCGCTGCTGCAGGCGCTGCAGTGTTTCGCGCACAATAGTTTCCGCCTGGATCAGAGGTGTCCGGCTACGGATAGCCTGCAGGCGCTGCCGGCAATGGTTGCGAACGGTTGTCACATCGGCCGCCAGACGCAGCTGCAGGTACTGCCGGGTGAGCCCGTCCAGGTGCTGTTCCAACTGTGGTTGAAGTGCATGCAGCGCGCTTGTGTTCAGGGGGCTCTGCCCGGCCTGCTCCCGGGCGACGGCCAGTGCCTGGCGAGCCGCCAACAACTCACGAATGGCGAGGACTCAGTGGAGTCAATCGACCACCTTGGCATAACGCTGCAGATGCATCCAATGGAATAAGCAGACGCCCCATGCGAGTAGCCCGAGCAGCAGCAACAAGCCGGTAGCGACGCAAGCAGCCAGCGCGGCTCAATCTGCTGGCCAACTGACAGGAGGGGTAGCGCAACAGCCCCTGCATGGCGACGCACATCAGCAGTCCCAACGCAGTCAGCCCCAGCGCTTGCCTCAGACGCTGCTGGCAGGTTTGCCGACATTGCAGTAATTCGGTGGTGGTGACTGCATTTGAAGGCTCTCTGTAGTGGCGCCCGGCAGGAGGCGGCTGGCGAACGCGGCCCGACAGGTTCTGAAATACGTCAGAGTGGGGATAGGATGTACAACTTCACTCACCTTCCCCCTCCCTTAAACAGATCCTTGAATGCTCTTTTTTCCCCACTCAGGCAGAATCCACTGCCCAATTGAACTACAGCCAAACACTGATGAAACTGCTCAACACCTATGACGACCGGGACGAAGCCGAAGCCGCTGCCGAAAAGCTCAGCGGGAACAAGCGCCTGGCCAGCGAACGCGACGCCACCGTGGTCATCTACAACTTGTTCGGCATCCCCAGTTGGAGCAATTTCCACCGCCTGCGCATGTACAACCTGGGCGAACTCAAAGGTCTTCTGGAGCGCAGATCTACTTGGCAAGCGACTGACCAGGCACGCCATGCCGAGATTCTCGCCACTCTCAAGACCGTGGCGAAGAACTACGAGATCGAAGTACCGGAGCATTGGTTGTAATCCGACATAACAGGGACGCTCCAACGAGCGCCCCCCCACTTCGCGAGCTAACCCTGTAGCTTCTCCAAACTCAGCTGATCGATCTCTGCTCCGAGCTTCGTAGGATCCTGCACAACCAAGTAGTGCCAAAGCCCGAACTCGCCCCCGCGGTTCACTGCGTCCACCCAACGCTGGGCAGCCTTGGCTTTAAGATCTGCATCGTCGTTGTACTGCCCCTTCACCTCGATGATCAGCTTCATGCCGATGTCCAACTCGGCGATGAAGTCAGGGATGTAGCTGTGCTTGATGTTTTGCTTGCGATAGCCGACGGTAAAGCCCAGTCGATCGTTCTTGACCCACTTGGTTACGCCGGGATGGATATCCAGCAAGAACCCTACGCTTTGCTCCCATTTTGCCGTATCGGCAACCATCAAGTTCAGATGGCACTTGGTCACAGCACGCACGGGCTTGGTGGTATGGAAGTCCACGTACAACGTGCTCCCGGTATGGTGGCCTGACTCAAGCGGTTCGGATCGATGTAAAACATACGTTCTGCTAATGAGGCGAGCATGAGGGAGTAGCGCGACAAGACGTGTCGTGATCGGATGATCCATCGACGTTTTGCTTACGACTGCACCCTTTTCGCACTACTCCAGCAAGAGCCCATTGACCAATCGATAAGCCTCAGGCAACGCCATTTTCCCGCCTTCCACCGCCTCGATCAGTCGCAGCGCCTTATCGGCACTGAGGACATCTTTTTCGATCACCTCTCGCAGTGACGAAATAAATCCGGACTTGTTCAACAACGTGACCGTCCCCATGCGCTCCTTGGCCTCCACCTCGGCCAATCGTTCCTGATACACCAGCAACAACTCCCGCTTGCGCCCCTCTGACATTGCGCCGCCACGAATCCAGCGGGAGACCCCGTAGGCCAGAACGCCACCGGCTGCCGCAGTACCTAAAGCCCAGCCAAGTGGCGTCGCTGCCACGGCAGTACCACCGACCCAACTGGCGGCCGTCGTGAGAAACTCCTTAAGCTTTCATCACATTTCGCCGCCACCCAATCAACCTCAAGATCATTCACAAGGAGCGTCAACGTGTCTGAAATGCGCATCACGTTCGGAATGCAATTAGACGGCCAGCGTGCAACCCTGGCGAGCAATCGGCTGGGGGTTTTGACAGTCGGGCCACAGGGCTTGCTGGATATTCTGGAAACTCAACTGGGTCTGGTGGCATGCCAGCCTTGCGCGGCGCAACGCACAGCTACGTATCGAGATTGCCTGGCACACTGCAATAACGCCCTGCGCTTCTATCACGCCAGTTTTTCCGCAGATGAACTGGGTGTGGCCGCTGCGTTGCTGGCCTGGCGGGATGACTTGTATCTGTACGGTTGGGATGGGCGCGTAAATGCAGATGCCAGCCAGCGCCTCAAGGACCTTGCCGAAGTTGAGATCAAAGCCCGCGAGATGGTTGCGCCTTCGCTGGGGTGACGCCTGCAAATTTTGCCGTGGCTCTGGCTAAGCGATGCGCCCCCATCAAGTCCGTGCTGCTGGCTGATGATTGGGACGTGTATCGATGCCCCACTGCACGTTGATTACCGCAAGCCCCTGCAAATCTCCGACAGGTTGAACCTTGCTCGACCATTCTCCTTGGCCTGATACAAGGCTTGGTCTGCCAGCGCCACCAGCTGATGGGCGTCCTGCCCGGGTTTAGGCTGGAGGCAGCCGACCCCCTGTGAGATCGTCACCTTGTCAGCAACGAGTGACTTCACGTGAGGGATCTGCAGACGCTGTACAGCAGTGGATAGCTGCTCGGCAACGGTGGCGGCGCCATTGAGGTGGGTGCCAGGCAGAATGCAGACGAACTCTTCTCCGCCAAAGCGCGCGACCATATCGAATGGGCGCTTGATCACATCGACTAGTGCCTGCGCCACACGGCAAAGGCACTGGTCGCCTTGTAAATGCCCATAGTGGTCATTGAAGCGTTTGAAGTAATCGATGTCGATAAGGATCAGTGCCAGCCACCCTCCATCACGGCACACGTGACCCCACGTATCACTGAGGTGTTGCTCGAAGGCGCGTCGGTTGGCTATGCCTGTCAAACCATCGAGCGACGCTAGGCTCTTGAGGTAATCGCTTTGTAACTTCAAAGTCAGGTGGGTTTTCACCCGAGCACGGGCAATACCGGGATGAAATGGCTTGCTTATGTAGTCGACGGCTCCAAGCTCAAGTCCTTTTGCCTCGTCTGCTTCTTGCCCTTTGGCTGTCACGAATATCACAGGTATGTCCGCAGTCAACGGACTGGCCTTCAAACGACGACACACTTCGTAGCCATCGATGCCAGGCAACATCACATCGAGCAAGATCAGATCCGGGAACTGCGTCAGGGCGATATCCACGGCCTTATTACCATCCATGGCCATGTAAATCTCATGGTCTGCACGGAACAGCTCATTCAGTGCATGGATGTTGAGCGGCTGATCATCCACGATCAGTAAACGTGGCTTACCCCGCACGCGGCTAGATTCATCGTCCATCAACATTCCTTTTGATTGAATGAGCCAACTTATCGCACCAGACGGTCGCTGAATGGAAATCGAGGTCGTCAACGGCCTGCTTGAGCGCCTCGTAAAGCGCTTTACTCTGCAGCGGAACCCCCTCCTGCAAGGCTTCAGCCCGCTGGAGGGCGAGGAGATTGCTGTTGACCAACAGCTCACGTAAGTAACCCAAGTCACTCTCCCAGTCCCGTTCCGTCATTGCAGATTGGCGTTCAATAACGGACGCCATAGGCGCGGCAAAGGCAAGATTGAGCCGAGCGCGGTCGGACGCCAGTTGCATGTGCAGGTGCGATAGCCAGCGAGGGCTGGCCATGAACGATTGCCCGTCCTCTGCCGACGCCCACAGCAGGCGCTGCTCCAGCTCAGCAGCCAGCGCGGCCAGACCACTGGCCCCCATGGTACCTGCACTGCCCTTGATGGTGTGCAATTGCATCAGCGCACCGGATTTGTCAGCACTCCTGCAGTGTCGCTCCAACTGATCAAGATTCTGTCGCATCTCATCCGGGAAACGCTGCAGCACGTTACGCAACAGCGTCAAGTTGCCACCAAATCGCCGCAATACACTCTCGGTGGGTTCATCATCCGGCGGATCATCTGCCTGAGGAGAGGACCGGACAGGCTCTTCACGGCCCAGAAGCTGCGTGAGCACAACGACCAGTCTCTCCAGGTCGACAGGTTTGCCCACATGTTCATTCATTCCCGCAGCCAAGCACGCCTGTCGCTCGGAGAGTGAGGCGTTGGCCGTCATGGCGACAATGGGCAAGCCGGCATGCAACTTGTTTTGACGAATCCGGCGAGTCGCCTCCAGCCCGTCCATATCAGGCATCTGGACATCCATCAGTACGGCGTCGAAGGTTTGTGTGCCTTGCATCACAGCCTCAACGCCCAGCCGCCCCCCCTCGGCCAGCGTCACTTTGGCCCCCTCGAGCTCTAGCAGTTCCTGAGCCACTTGGCGATTGAGCGGGTTATCCTCAACCACCAACAACTTGATGCCCTCAAGCCTGGCTACCGGGCTCACGTGCGCAGTAGTATCAGAAGGTTGCGGTCCCGAGACGGCAAGTTCCACAGCAGTCACAAGTTGCTTCGGGGTGATGGGCTTACTCAGGACAGCGGCATAAGGCGCATGAGTTCCCTGCGGTAAATCCGCGAACACTTCGTGACTGTGCGCAGTAACCATTACCACCACCGGCGCAGTACCAACCATCGCATCCTGCATCAGGCGTGCTGCAGTCGAGCCATCGATGTCCGGCATACGCCAGTCCATCAGCACGACATCGTAAGGGGCCACATCCGCAGCCCTTACCACGCGCTCCACAGCCTCACGCCCTCTACTGGCCTGATCTACCCGCCAGCCTAACGCGACAGCCGTTCTTGCGAGTACTTCACGGGCGGTGTCGTTATCGTCGACTACCAACACCCTCAGGTCAGCGCTAGCTGTTGCTGCCGGCTCCTCAGTCTCCGTGGTATTCGCCAAGGCAAACTGCAGCTCAAACCAGAAGCAGCTGCCCTTACCCTGCTGACTCTCCACCTGCAGCGTGCCGCCCATCAGTTCAATCAACCGCTTGCAGATCACCAGCCCAAGGCCTGTTCCACCATAGCGACGACTGATGGATGCCTCGGCTTGACTGAACCCGTCGAAAATTCGCTCGATCTGCTCCTCGCTGATACCGATTCCAGTGTCGGTCACAGCAATTCGCAACCGGACAGCATCGGCATGACGAACACACTCACGCAGGCTCACGGTAATTTCACCACACTCGGTGAACTTCAGCGCATTACCAGCCAAGTTGATGAGAATCTGTTGAAGGCGCAGGCTGTCGCCAACCAGGCACTCAGGTAAGGAGGTATCGAGATCGAACAGCACTTCGACGTCTTTATCCGCCTGATTGCCCGACAGCACCACTGCGAGGTCCATCATTAACCGATTGAGCTCGAAAGGATGTGGATCGAGCTGCAACTTACCGGCCTCGATCTTGGAGTAATCAAGAATGTCATTGAGCAGCCCCAAGAGAGACTTGGCCGCACCGTGCGCTTTGCGGATATAGTCAAGTTGCCTCGAATCAAGCTGGGTGGCCTGAACCAAATGCAGCATGCCCAGTACAGCATTCATGGGAGTGCGGATCTCATGGCTCATGTTCGCCAGGAAAGCACTCTTGGCGGCACTGGCTGCGTCCGCCTGCTCCTTGGCGAAATACAAACTTGCCTGCAATTCGTGCTCTGCTGTGACATCCCGATTGATCCCCGTGACTTTCTGGCAGCCGGTTTCAGCAACATGCTCTATCCTGGCAGCGGCCTGAACATAACGGATATCGCCACTGGGTAATTGAAGACGGAACAATGTCTCGAACACGCCGTTCCCTTCCAGCAAGCCCTGGAGCCACCTGCTGGCGGTTTCCGCATCGTCGGGGTGCAACCGCTCCCGCCAGTGCTCATAACCAAGGCCTGATACTTTCAAGGCGAGCGGCTGTTGGTAAATTTCGAACATCCGATCATTCCACTGCAGATCATTTTCTTCAGGCGACCACGTCCATACTCCCAGCTTCGCCACGTCTGAAGCCAAGGCCAGCTGGTCGCGGGCCGAAGTGATGGCATCATGCTGACGGCGTTGCTCAGATAGATCGAAGAGTACGGCAACAAGCATGGGCTTACCGCCAATCTGCATGCCGCCCAGTGTGATTTGTGAGGGGAAGATGTGTCCATCTTTTCGTCGAGCCTGCACTTCTCGGGAAACCCCTGCCGTATCGCTGCTGGCTGGATCACCATGCGCATCCTTCGAGGGCGATAAGAAATCCTCGGAGAATGCGGGCAACAAAGCTCGCACATTGCTGCCAACAAGCTCGTCAGGCAGGTAGCCGAAAACGGTCTGGGTGGCACGGTTACAGGATTGAATCACCCCCGCTTGGTCGATCCTGATGACAGGGTTGACTGCAGTATCGAGAATGGTCTCTGTCAGCGTCAGGCTGTCGGCCAAACGCTGTTCTACCTGCTTGCGCTGGCTGATATCGATGGCGATGCCCAGGTAACCACTCAACATGCCATCAGCATTGTGCATACCGGTGACCAGCAAGGTCACACTGAACCGCGTGCCGTCCTTGCGCACGTATGTCCATTCCCGAACCTCCGCCTCGCCCAATGAAGCCTTCTGCACAAAGACGCGGAAACCTTTTATCGTTTCGCCATACGCCCGACTCAACGCCTCGCCACGCGTCGCCATCTCCTCAGCCAGGTGGAAAATACCAGGGGTGTGAATGCCAACAACTTCCTCGGCTGTATAGCCAAGCAATTGCTCAGCCCCGGTGTTGAAAACCGTGATTATGCCCGTGAGGTCGGTGGCGATGATCGAGACCTGTGATGCCGAGTGCAGAACGTTGGTCAGCAGGGCATTCAGCTCGCGGAGCTCTGTAGTGCGCTCGGCCACCTGATGCTCCAGGCCGACATTCAGCTCGAGAATGCGTGCCTCTGCCCGCTTCTGCGGGGTGATGTCGCGAACTGTCGTGGAGGCTCCGACGACCCGCCCGGCAGCATCACAAATAGGAGATACTGTTACCGAAACGTCCAAAGACTGGCCGTCTTTGCGCACGCGACGCGTCTCGAAATGCTCGATGCGCTCGCTCCGCGCGATCTTGCCCAGCAAATGAAATTCCTCATCCGCCAACTCGACGGGCAATACCAAGCCTACCAAGGTACGACCCAGCGCCTCGTCGCTGCTATAGCCAAAAATCTTCTCGGCCCCGTGGTTCCACGCCGTAACGATGCCATCCAAGGTCAGGCCAATGATTCCGTCGTTGGAATTTTCCACAATGGCCGCGAGCTTGGCCTGTTCAGCGAGAATGTCGCGTCGACGCCTACGGCTGACCCTGAAGATGCCCAACAATGCCATGACCAAAAAGGTGCTGCCCAGCCCAATGGCGA
Organism: Pseudomonas sp. CIP-10; assembly: GCF_020911845.1. Taxonomy (NCBI): domain Bacteria; kingdom Pseudomonadati; phylum Pseudomonadota; class Gammaproteobacteria; order Pseudomonadales; family Pseudomonadaceae; genus Pseudomonas; species Pseudomonas sp. CIP-10. The sequence goes on from NZ_CP087160.1 coordinate 3,743,160, forward strand.
AGGTGCTACGCGGAGAAAACTGACGCAACTCCTTTACGAAAGAGGGATATGCAACCAACTCGATCTCCCAGCGACGACCAAAAACCACCTGGGTCAATTGGGTACGCATGACCTCCTGCTCGTCCTCGCTGCTTTGTTTACGCTCATAGAACTGCACCGGAGCAGCCGGATCAGTCGCATCACGCAACTGCAACCGCACACCATCGGAGGGCAATGGAAGCCCCGTCAGGACATCCTCGGTCAGCAGCGGCGCATAGCTCCAACCAAATCCTTGTGCCACGCGTTCGGAAACGGTGTCCGGCGTGGTGACCGTTCGGTAAATCGGCAACAGGAAAAGAAACGACTGCAGTGGCCTGCCCGTCGCCTGGACGAGCGTAATCGGGCCTGTAAGCCGCGCTTCGCCGCTCTGTAGCGCTGCCTCAGCGGCCTCTCGCCTGTTTTTCTCGGACGCGATATCCAGGCCAATCGCTGCCTGGTTCCTCGCCTGCGGCTCGACATACTGAATGATGAAGCGCTCGCCATCATGCGGGGAGAGCTGGTGTAGCGTGAAGTCAGGTTTCCCGTCGAGCCGGGCCTTTTGAAGAAAGGTGGTTTCTACACTGGCTGGGATACGACGGATGAAACCAAACCCGCGAGCCCCAGGAAACTCGGCATCAAAGTCTCGAGTCTTGCTGTAGGTTAAAAAGCCATCACGACTGGCCTGCTGCTCGCCCATGACCTGAATAGCGCCACGCGCGCCCCGCAAGCCAAATTGATAGAGATAAATGCGTGCAGCAACCGCCTCGCTCGTGCGTTGGACTGCACGGGTTAATGCGGCCTTGGCCTGCGCACTGTTGTGCTCCATCATACCGTAGGTGGCCAGAACCGTAATTACCAATCCTGACGCAAGAACAGCGCTCAGCGCTGTAACAGATCCGAATTTCAGAATGCGATCTTTCAATTTCACCCCACATCGCGGCTGGCCGAACGAGAAAAATCGATTGCCCTAAACGAGTTTCAGCTTGCCGCACTTCAACATCTGTCGCAGCTGCACAAAGGGCACTGGTCGGGCGTAGTGATACCCTTGCATGAACCTGCAACCTAATGCCATGAGTTTGTTTGCCTGCTCTTGGTTTTCCACTCCTTCGGCAATCAACTCCAACTCCAATGCCTGGCCCATGCGCACGATGGCCTCAATGATGGCGGCATCACTGTGGTCGTCGAGCATGTGTTGCACGAAACTCTTGTCGATTTTCAGCACATCGATAGGCAGTTGCTTGAGATAACTAAGACTGGAGTACCCAGTGCCAAAATCATCGATCGCGACCCGCACACCCAAGTTTTTCAGTGCCTCAAGCACCTCCCGTGCTTTGGAAACATTGTCTGCCAATACTCCCTCGGTGATTTCCAACTCAAGCATGTGTGCAGGAAGATCTGAATCCTCGAGCTCCCCACGTACCATGTCGAAGAAATTATCTTCACGGAATTGAACAGCGGAAATATTAACGCTGACAGGAACTTGAAAACCTGAATGCAACAGTGTGCATGCGTCTGCACACGACTGCGCCAACACTTGACGCCCCAACGGAACAATTAACCCAGTTTCCTCTGCGACTGGAATGAACTCAGCAGGTGAGACCAATGTACCGTCGGACTGCCGACAGCGAATCAACGCCTCCATGCCGCGCATGCATCCGGTCTGTGCATCCATCTTGGGCTGGTAGAAAACCTCGAAGAACCCCTCTTCCAAAGCGCTGCGCATATGTTGTTCGAGGATATGCCTAGCACGTGCGATGGTTTCCAATGTCCTGGAAAAAAAACGGGAACGGTTCCTACCCTCACGCTTTGCCTGGTACATAGCCGCATCTGCATGGCTGTATAGCGCCTCCAGATCGGTACTGTCCTCGGGGTAAATGCTGACGCCAATGCTTGCCGTGATGCTGTAACGCCTTTCGCCAATTTGCATGGGGGACGCAAGCGTCTTCAAGAACTGTTCGCTCAAATCACCGATAGCTTCTAGCCGAGTGACCTGCGGCAGCAAAATCACGAACTCGTCGCCTCCCTGCCGGCTCACCGTGTCCATGGGACGGAAGCTGCTGCTCAAGCGCTCGGCGACGCACTTGAGAATGGCATCTCCAACTGAATGCCCCTGTGAGTCATTGATGCTCTTGAAATGATCCAGATCCAACAGTAACAACGCGACCTTACCGCCGTTGCTCTTGGCCTGCTGGATCGCTTGGTACGAGCGGTTGGTGAACAGTTGACGGTTAGGCAAACCCGTAAGCGCATCGTAATAGGCCAATCGCTTGGCTTCGCTGCGCAGATTCAGGTGTGCACGCACATGGGCCTTTACCACAGGGACATTGATGGGCTTTTGAATAAAACCTACGCCTCCGAACTCCAAGGCGCGCACTTGGTTGTCACAATGGGTATGGGAGCTGACGAACAAAATGGCAGCATCACAGAGCTTCGGGTCGGTCTTGATCGCCCGGCACAGTTCAAAGCCATTCATGTCGGGTAACTCGATGTCGATCAGAATTAGATCTGGGCGACATTGCCCCGCCACCTGCAGCGCTTCACGGCCGTCATGGGCAACATGGACCTCACCGAGGCTGCTGATAGAATCTTGAAGAATTTCAAGATCGCTTGATTGATCATCAACGATCAGGATTACGGGGTTCATCTGCTCTGCCAGATCAAACATTTCTGACTCCTGGAAGTCCATTTCTCAGCGTCACCCTAGACGATCAACTGCGAAATGCGCAGTCAGGCAAGCCCCGCCAAAGCTTTCAGACGTGCGACCGTTTCCACGGACTCATCGTGTTCGATCGCCGCCCCCAAGCGCATGATGACCTGATCACGGTGCACGTGAGACTTCGGCAACGCGTAAACAGCGCCAATCAATTCACGCATCGACATCGGCAGCGCCCAACGCGCCTTCAGCGCAAGCGCAAAGGCCCGCCCGTACCTGGCAAGTGCCACCGATAACATCCCGTCATCAACCGCATGTCCGCGCCCAGCCCAAAGATCCACCTGATACAAGACACACAATTCGCCGATCCGGTGCAACAAAGCAGCGGCGTGCAGTGGCCCCGGATCCAAGGCGCATTGCCTGGCGAGTGATACAACTCGCTCAGCCAAACGCTCCGAGGCCACAAACTGCTCGTGTAACCATAATCCAACAAGCGGATCTTCAATCACCGATGACTGACGCAATGCCATTGCTATCGCCAAGTTAAGTGCGGTTCGCCCGCCAAGGCGCGTCAATGCTTGCGCCAAGCCCTCACAGGGGTGCAACCCTCCCCCATAAGTGGCGCTGTTCGCGGCCGAAATGAGGTAAGCGCACAGCGCCGGTTCGTTTTGCCAGTGAATAGCAAGCTCGCGAAAATCCGTCGCAACGCCACTGAACGCCTGCTGAAGGCTTTCCTTCACACTGGAAAACAGTGGCAGGTCCAGATCAGAGGCAGACAACTGCCCCAGATAAGTCTCCAGGCTATCACTGAGGGCAGGCGCCGCAGGAGCCGGCTCGTCCTCTGGCAATAGTCCATTGATCTTTGCCATGACGGCTGGAATATCAAAAGGTTTGGTGATGTAGGCACTGATACCCAACTGCCTTACTTCCAAAACGCTCTGCCGGTCAGAGCGCCCAGTTATGACCACCAAAGGTATTTCTGAATCAGACATGCGAATAGTACGAAGCAAATCTACGCCTGCGCCGTCGGGAAGATTCCAGTCCGACAGCACCAGCTGATAAAGCCCACTGCGCCAAGCAGCCAGCGCAGTTTCAACGCAGGAAAAACACTCGACCTCGGCCGCAGGTCGAGATGACTGGATCATCTGGCGAATAAGCTCAGACATCCACGGATCATCGTCCACCACCATGATGCGTATCGACAATACTGATCACTCCATTGACGAAGGCTGAGCCGGTTGCACTGATGCCCCCGATCATAATCCGCTAACGTTGATACGCGACGGCACCCAGGCTGCGGATGCATAGGGTATAGCACGCCTTGGTGAAGGATGTCTCAGCTCACGGCTTTGATAACCGTGCCTGGTCGCTCTGCCACCACCTGGTTACGCCCTAGTTGCTTTGCACGATAAAGCAGTTGATCCGCCCTCTCGAACACTTCGTCCATCGAACCGCCGGATCGCCAAAGCGCTACCCCCAGCGAAACAGTAATGTGCCCGACAGTCTCCAGAGCGGTCGATGCGATCAACAAGCGCAAACGCTCTGCGATCTCTGCCGCAGTAGCAACGGAGCTTTCGGGTAGCAGCAATACGAATTCTTCCCCACCAACCCGGCAAAGCAGGTCGGTTGGCCGGGAGTTCTGCTTCATCAGCCCAGCCACAGCACGCAGCGTCTCGTCACCGACGCCATGACCAAAGGTGTCGTTAACACGCTTGAAATGATCAATGTCCAAGGAAATCACAGCGATGGTCATCTTTGTGGACAACCAAACCGTGAGCGTTTCCTGCATGGCCCGACGATTGGCCAATCCCGTGAGTGGGTCACACTGAGCCTGGCGATTGAGTTTTCCGATCTTTTCCTGCAATAGCGTGGTGCTCAATAAAAGTGCCCGACGTAACTGCCAGCTTTCCACATAGTCGACAGGGATTGTACTGATGCGTTCGTAGCTTTCAGGTACGTCCAGGTGCTTGGCACTGTCCGCCAGCCGGGACAGCGGCCTGGAGATTCTCGTCCCAGACCACCAGATCAGTAACAAACCCAGCATGCCCAGTGGCACGATCCCTTTAGCCACCTTCAACGCGCTAACACTCAATGCATCCTGGACAACGGCCATTGGCTGCTGCGAAATAATGCCCCAATGACTACTCGGTATACCTGCGTAACCTGCAAGCATCTCTTTTCCATCCCCGTCGAGCGCCTTGAGAGAGCCAGTCGCCTGGCCCAGTGCAGCATCAACAATCCGATCAGGACCTAGCACCCGACCTATTTGCTGAGCATCAGGGTGATAAAGCACGCGCCGCTGATTGTCCACGAGAAAGACATAGGCTCCGTTTTGTCGACGGTTGAGATCCATCAGTGCTCGAAGCCTATTCTGCTGTTCCAGTCTGATGGTTCCCCCTACCAGGCCAAGATACTGCCCATTGGCATCGAAGACCGGATGCGATACAAAAACCACCAAATTGCCAGTGATCGATTGAAATGCGTTACTGATCATTGCACTTCGTCGTTCGAGGGGCTCACGGCCTTGCAAAGACTTGCCGTTCAACTGCAACCCTTCTGGTGCGGATGCCACGATGATTCCTGCAGCGTCGGTGACTAGCACGGAATTGAAACTGTTGTCTTGTTCCAGCAGCCGCCGGGCCTCGACAGCCAGTAGTTGTCGATTGGAGAACGTCGTCGAAACAACCGTCGAACTATATTTCAGGCGGTCAAGGTCAGAACTCAACACCCCCTCTAGAGCGTCGGCGATACGCGTAGCGTAAGCACGGTTGCCATCCAGCGCGCGTTCAACAAGCTCTTGCTTTTGAATGTTGAACATTACCCAAAATGTGTTGGCGAGCGTGGCAACGGCACTGAACATCGCAAACACAAGCAAAACGATGCGCAAGTTCAATCTAGGTTTTGGCTGGGAAGGCATTTGGCGTTCCGGAGGTATGAAATTCAACTTTGGCGAAATCGCAGCAATCAAAAGAGGAAGATGACCCCAAGCGTCTCTAGCCCCTTGGCAATCCTGCAACACCAGGATTTCAACGATTTTCTCATGCTTGAGCGCCCGTGACCAAGGGATAACCCTCGGCGGGTTTACTGCGGAACAAAAAATCTCGGTGGCTGACCCTACGGGAGTGAGCACACCAATAGATGACGTCACTGCACTGAGCGCAAAAATCCGCGCAGGCAGCCCCAGGCGAAATTTTCTAATGCCCGCCGACCGAAAAAGCCGCGCAAATGCCGGGCAAAAAAGATGAAAAAATGGGGGATCAACTGGGGGATTTCAGCACCTAACAGAATCTGAAAAATGTTTATTTTCATAAAGTTATGTGAATAAAAAGCTAACCAAAAGCCGGCTTTTTAATGCCCGAACCAAAGCCATTCTCGCAAAAACCTTGAACACCATTTATCTGACGCTAATCCGAGAATCGACGGATAAATGACGTTCGCATGGACCTTTCACCCTCCTGATCTAGGCTCAAGCCATATGGGAGGAGGTGTAGTCCATGCGCAAATTATTGGTTGGCTCGTCGATCCTGGCTTGTCTCGTGGTGTTGGGCGGCTGGAGGTCGAGCGGGGACCGGTGGAGACGGTGGTGGCCAATACGCGCGCGGTACGCTGAAGTCCTGTCGACGCTCGCACCTGTCCTTCAGTGTCGGCGGCCAGGTTGCCGAGTTGCTTGTCAGCGAGGGCCAGCGGGTCCAGCCGGGTGAGGTGCTCATGCGCCTGCGGCAAACCAAGCAACAGGCCAGGCTGCAGGAGGCAGAGGCGCGGCTGGAAGCCCAGCGCAACACCCGCGAACAGCGCTGCCAGCAAGCTCTCCTCTACCGGCGTGACCTTGATCGCCTGGGCCAGTTGGCCGACCGCAAGTTGATTGCCGCCGATCGCCTCGATCAGGCCGCGACCAAGGCCAAACTGGCGAAGTTGATGTGCAGTGCCAGTGCCGTGCTGATCCGCGAGGCCGACGCCAGCCTGCAGTTGTAGCGTTCACTGCTGGAACAGACGCCACTGCGTGCGCCATTCGCGGGCATCGTCGCAGAAATCAACGGCGAACTCGGCGAGTTCGTCACCCCTTCGCCGCCAGGTATTCCCACGCCGCCGGCAGTCGACCTGATAGACGACAGCTGCCCGTATGTAGAGGCACCAATCGATGAGGTGGACGGTGCCCGGGTTCACCCCGACACCACCGTACGGATCAGCCTGGATGCCTTCCGTGATCAGCATTTCACCGGGCGCGTCAGCCGCATCGCGCCCTATGTTCGCGAACTGGAGAAGCAGGCGCGCACCGTCGATGTCGAGGTGCGCTTCGACCAACCGCCAGCAGACCTGGCCCTGCTCACCGGCTATAGCGCCGATGTCGATATCCTACTGGAGCAGCACGCGGCAGCCTTGCGCATCCCCACCGATACCCTGCTGGAGGGGCAGCGCGTGCTGCGATATGACCCGAGCGCCCGGGTATTGCGCGAGGTGCAGGTGCAAACCGGGCTGAGCAACTGGGGCTGGACCGAGGTGCTGGCGGGGCTGGACGAGGACGCACGTATTGTCGCCAGCCACGAGCAAGAAGGTCTCAAAGATACCGTGGCGGTGATTCCGGTGGATGCCGAGGAGGCCGAGAAATGATCCGCCTGCGCGGCAGTAGCCGCAGCTTCCAGCTGGGCGAACAGCAGGTGATGGGGCTGGATGGTCTGGATCTGGACATCGCCGCCGGCGACTACATGGCAGTAATGGGACCGTCGGGCTCGGGCAAGTCGACCCTGCTCAACATCCTCGGCTTGCTCGATGCGCCGAGCGCCGGCGAATACTGGCTGCAGGGCGAGGCCTCGGCGGCGCTGAGCGAGGCGCGCCGCGCCCAGTTGCGCAGCCGACTGATAGGTTTCGTGTTCCAGCCCTACCACCTGATCGCGCGGCTGACGGTGCTGGAAAACATCGAGCTGCCGATGGTCCTCGCTGGCATCGGTGCCGCACAACGGCGCAAGCGCAGCAGCCAGTTGGTGGCACGCCTGGGGCTGGGCGAGCGCATTGCCCACCGCCCGGCCGAGCTGTCCGGTGGCCAGCGCCAACGCGTCGCGATAGCCCGAGCGATGGTCATGCAACCGGCGCTGCTATTGGCCGATGAGCCCACCGGCAATCTCGATAGCCAGGCCGGTGCAGAAGTCCTCAGCCTGCTGGAGGAGCTCAACGGCGAGGGCCTGACCCTGATAGTGGTGCCCCACGATTCCAACCTGGGCGCCCGCGCACAGCGCCAGCGACACATGCGTGATGGGCGGATCCACAGTATTGCGCCGCAGTGGGCGCCGACCTGATGCACGCTGCCGATGCCCTGGGCTTCTGGCTAGGTGCCTTGCGCGGGCATCGCTCGCGCAGCCTGATGCTACTGCTGGCCATCGCTATCGGGGTTGTCGCGGTCAATCTGTTCACCGGTCTTGGCGCAGGGGCGCGGGCCTTCGTCCTGAACGAGTTCTCGCTGCTTGGGCGTGACATCCTGATCGTTTTCCCGGGGCGCAAGGAAACCACCGGGCGAATGCCACCGCTCACCGGGCTGACGCCGCACGAGTTGACCTTGCAGGATGTTCAGGCCATCACCCAGTTACTGGGCATCCGCCGGGTCGCGCCGCAGCAGGCCGGGCAGATGGAGGTGATAGTCGGCAACCGCAATCGTGAGGTGCTGCCCCTTGGCACAACTCGGGACTTCTTCACCATTCGCCAACTGACGATCGTCCAGGGCCAGCCCCTGCCGACGCTGGACCCTGGGAAGGCCGAAGCCGTCTGCGTGATAGGCGGCAAACTCCGGCGCGAGCTGTTCGGGGCTCGCCCGGCCCTGGGTGAATGGTTGCGCGCCGGCGACCGGCGCTTCCGGGTGGTCGGTATCCTCGATGAGCGGGGCGAGTCGCTGGGAGTGGATTTCGCCGAGATGTTGATCATCCCGGTGGCCAGTGCCCAGGCCTTGTTCAATAGCGAGGTGTTGTCGCGGGTGTTTGTCGAGGTACATAGTCCCAGCTTTCTCAACCGTAGCCAGCAGCTGATACTCGCCGCGCTCAAGGAGCGCCACGAAGGTGAGGGGGACGTCACCCTGGTCAGCCAGGACAGCCTGCTCAGCGCCTTCGACCAGATACTCGCGGTGCTGACCCTGGCGGTAGCCGGCATAGCCGCGATCAGCCTTGGCATCCTGATCATGAACGTGACCTGGATTGCAGTCAGCCAGCGCAGCGCCGAGATCGGCCTGCTCAAAGCCATAGGCGTGACGGCGGCGCAGCTGCGACTGCTGTTCCTCGGCGAGGCGGCGCTGTTGGCCCTGACAGGGGCGCTGGCAGGGCTGCTGCTGGCCGAAACCTTGCTCTGGCTGGGGCGCCTGGCGTTCGATCTACCGCTCTATGCCCCCTGGTGGGCGCGTGCTGGCGCAGTGCTGCTGGCACTCGGCACGGCGCTGCTGTTCGCCTGGCTGCCGGCCGCTCGAGCTTCGGCGCTGGAGCCGGTGGCGGCGCTACGCCCGCCGGGGGCGCACTGATGCGCTGGCAAGATGGATTCCGGCTGACCAGCTCGGCGCTGACCTGCCCCCCGCTGCGCAGCCTGCTGACCCTGCTCGGGGTAGCGATCGGCATAGCCGCCGTGGCGCTGCTCACAGCCATAGGCGAAGGCGTACGCGGCTATGCGCTGGAGAACTTCTCGCAGTTTGGTACGCGGATCATCACCGTGCGCCCGGGCAAGCCCCAGACCAGCGGCCTCGGCGGCCTGCTCGGCAGCGTGCGGCCACTGACCATCCGTGACACCGACGCTCTGCGGCGCTTGTCGCATGTCGAGGCGGCGGTGCCGATCATTCAGGGCAGCAGGAATATCCAGTTCGGTCAACTGAGCCGGCGCAGCGACATTCTCGGTGGCGGCCATCAGATGGCGCAGGCCTGGCGCATGAAACTGAGCCTGGGCGAGTTCCTGCCGCCGGCGCGTGACGGCCGTTCGCCGCTCTATGTGGTGCTCGGCCATCAGTTGCGTACCGAACTGTTCGGGACGCGCAACCCGCTGGGTGAGCTGATCCGTGTCGGCGGCGTGCGTTTCCGGGTGATCGGCGTGATGGCGGAGAAAGGCCAGCTGCTCGGTTTCAACCTCGACGATATCGCCTACATCCCGGTGGACTGGGCGCAAAGCCTGTTCAACCGCACCGGGGTGGTCAAGGCCCATGTGGTATTCGGCGCAGGCACTACTTCACGGGCATTGAGCCGGCAGATTCGCGAGGTGCTCCGCGAACGACACAGCGTGGAGGACTTCAGCCTGACTACCCAGGACGACATGCTGCGCAGCTTCAACCGCGTTCTCCGCACACTGAGACCGGCCATCGGTGCCTTGGGGGGCATTTCGCAGAGCAAACAATTTCCGCAAACCGAGAAAATCAGCCTGAAACAGCCGAGTGCTGTCTCAGGCTGGTGGGCTGCTTTTTTCTTTCCTAGGCTTCTCCAACATCAAGCCGGCCTGAGATAACGCTTGAAAAACACACCGCCAGCTTGCCCAGTGCTCATTGCGTCGTGACCGCAAGCCCGTTGTTCTTCGATAAAAGTGAATTGTAATCCATGATCGCGGCGTCCAGAAAATTCCGCGCACTTTGAGCCAGACCTTCCGCCTCGAACTCATCCTCGCCAAACAGTCCGTCTTTGTTACCCTCGGGCAAAGCTGCAGATAAGAGCAACCTTGAGGCTCTGTGTCTCAGGCAGATCCTTCTGCTACAAAGCGAAGTCCGCGTGGTAACGCTTGGCTGCATCAGTCGATGCGCTGCCAATGAAGCTTCTGTTGCTGCTTCATTAGCAACCATCGAAACAGCCTTGTATAGATTATCCACAACCGAAAGTAGACGACCGGTCTATTTTTTTGATACGGTAAACCTATGACTCCCGATGCCCTATCATCAGTGCCTAGCAACAACCCTCGACATCGCGCGGAGCTTACGCTGCTTGGCGGCAACGCCTTTGGCTCGGGGCCAGGACTACAGGCGAATGCCACACCAACTTGGTTGCCTTTAGAAGCAAGCTCTAACCAATCTCCAGCTATTTGGTTCGTAATGCACGCCGACGAGCTTCTGCCATAAAAATTCCACCGAAAACTATACGACTGGTCTACTTTTAAGGAGTAGAGAAATCTATGCTCAATTTTGACCTCTACAACCCCACGCGAATTATCTTCGGTAACCAAACTATTGCCCGGCTGGATGAGCTGATTCCGACTGAAGCCCGCATTCTGCTGCTCTATGGTGGCCAAAGCGCTCGTGCGAGCGGGACGCTCCACGAAGTCCGAGAGGCATTAGGTTTCCGGGAGGTGCAGGAGTTCGGGGGTATAGAGCCGAACCCCAGCTACGAAACGCTAATCAGGGCCGTTGATACGGTTCGCCTCCATCGCTTGGACTTTCTACTAGCCGTTGGTGGAGGCTCGGTCATCGATGGCACTAAGTTCGTTTCCGCCGCTGTTGGCTACGACGGTGATGCTTGGGACATCCTTGAAACGCGGGGCGCAAGTATTCGGCAAGCCTTGCCATTCGGTACCGTACTAACTCTGCCCGCAACTGGCTCAGAAATGAACAACGGCGGAGTGGTAACTCGCCGAGCGACACAAGACAAGTTGCCGTTTCGCAGCCCTCACGTGTTCCCGCAATTCTCGATTCTTGATCCTACTAAGACCCAGACCCTCCCTGCCCGCCAACTCGCAAACGGCGTGGTAGATGCGTTCGTGCATGTCATGGAGCAGTACCTTACCTACCCAATCGATGCCCGCGTGCAAGATCGTTTTGCCGAAGGTCTTTTACAAACGCTGATCGAAATTGGCCCCCTTGTACTGAAAGAGTCCGCGGACTACAGCACGCGTGCCAACCTCATGTGGACGGCCACTTTGGCGCTCAATGGCCTGATCGGAGCGGGCGTACCACAGGACTGGTCCACCCACATGATCGGCCATGAGCTCACCGCGCTGTACGGCATCGATCACGCACGGACCCTGGCCATCGTACTTCCTGCGAACCTAGAGATTCGTCGTGAAGCCAAGCGCGCGAAGCTGCTGCAGTACGCCGAGCGGGTTTGGCAGATCAGCCAAGGGGACGAAGAACAACGGATTGACATGGCCATACAACAGACCCGCATGTTCTTCGAGAGCCTGGGCTTACCGACGCACTTATCCGCCTACAAGCTCGGCACTGACGCTATAGATGCGCTAATAAACCAGCTCGACACACACCACCTCACCGCGCTCGGCGAACACAACAACGTCAGCTTAGACGTCAGCCGCCGTGTGCTTGAAGCGAGCCTATAAGCCAACTTCCAGCACTGCTTATCCACACAGGCAGCGCATTACAAAACATACACAAGCACGCACAACTGCAAGGTATACGACATGAAGATTCTCCTCGTTCTGACTTCCCACGACCAGCTTGGTGACACTGGCGAGAAGACCGGTTTCTGGCTCGAAGAGCTTGCCGCGCCTTACTACGCCTTCATCGACGCTGGCGTGCAAGTGACCCTAGCATCGCCGAAAGGCGGTCAACCCCCCATCGACCCAAAGAGCAATGAGCCCGACTTCCAGACAGACGCCACCCGTCGCTTTCAGACCGATTCAGTCGCCACTCACGTGCTGGCCAACACCGAGAAACTGAGCGACGTGATCAGTTCCGAGTTTGATGCTGTGTTCTACCCTGGCGGCCATGGTCCACTGTGGGATCTTGCGGAGAACACCTTTTCTATCTCTCTGATCGAGCAATCAATCCAATCCGGCAAACCTGTCGGAGCGGTTTGTCACGCACCAGCAGTTTTGCGCCATGTCAAGAGTGTAGATGGCAAACCTCTGGTTGCAGGCAAGACAGTAACCGGTTTCAGCAATAGCGAGGAGGCTGCGGTGGGTCTAACTCAAATCGTACCTTTCCTGGTAGAGGATATGCTCAAGGCAAATGGTGGGCGCTATACCAAGGGTGCTGACTGGAGCGTTCATGTCGAAGTCGATGGGTTGCTCGTAACTGGCCAGAACCCAGCTTCCTCTGAAGCTACGGCTCACTCGCTGCTCAAACTGTTGGCCCAAGACTACGTCAATGTCCGCCTACGTAGTCTTCACACGTGAACACACCACAGACGAGGCTGAGTTGAAACTCTATGCCCGTAAAGCACCGGCAGCACGCCAGGGTCGGAACCTCACACCATTGGCCTTCTACGGCCAACTGGAGGTGCTCGAAGGCGGACCGATTGAAGGCGCAGTCATTCTTCAATTTCCGGACATAGCAGCAGCTCGAGAGTGGTACTCCAGCCCCGCCTACCAAGTGGCACTGCAACATCGTCTTAAAGGTGCGGTTTACCGAGTATTCCTGACTGATGGCATCAATTATTAGTAAATGCACCAGAAATTCCCGCAGTTTAGGCTCTGTCTACTTACCAGCCTCATTAACAAATCAAATTTACTTAAAATTACTGGAGAAACAGCATGGCATACGCATCCGTTAATCCCTATACAGGTGAAGTTCTAAAAAGTTTTCCAGATGCAACAGATATTCAGATTGAACAGGCTCTTGAGGCGTCTCACAACGCATTTCTTGTCTGGAAGAATTGCTCAATCGCAGAGCGTGGGGCCGTCCTTCAGCGAGCTGCCGACCTGCTGCGCGCGCGAGCAAACGACTATGCCCGGTTGCTAACACTGGAAATGGGCAAGATCACTGCCGAAGCATTAGGTGAAGTAGAAATTTCAGCAAGTATCTTTGAGTATTACGTTAAACATGCAGAAGCTTTGTTAACTCCGCAGAAGCTGCCGGTAGCCGACCCAGCCGAGGGTCAAGCAATCTTGGTCCATGAGCCGTTGGGCACTATCCTGGCCATTGAACCATGGAACTTTCCTTACTATCAAATTGCTCGAATTCTCGCACCGCAATTGGCAGCGGGTAATACCGTGCTGCTCAAACATGCTTCAAACGTACCGCAATGTGCCGAAGCTTTCGAACAACTACTGCTTGATGCTGGTCTACCTGCTGGCGCATTCAGCAACATGTACGCAACTCGCCAGCAAATCGAGACAATCCTCAACGACTCTCGAGTACACGGGGTGGCACTGACCGGTTCCGAAGGCGCAGGTGCCATCATCGCCTCCCAGGCTGGCAAGGCACTGAAGAAATCTACATTGGAACTGGGGGGGGCAGATGCCTTCATAGTTCTGCGCGACGCTGAACTGAAAAAGACCGTGAAGTGGGCTGTTGTAGGCCGTCACTGGAATGCTGGACAGGTGTGCATATCATCCAAACGCATGATTGTAGTGGAAGAAGTCTACGACGAGTTCCTGCGCCTTTATGCCGAAGGTGTAGCACAACTGAAGGCCGGCGACCCGTTCGATCCGGAAACAAATCTAGCTCCCCTGTCATCTCAAACTGCCGCCGACGAAATCCGCGCGAAGATTCGTGAAGCAGTCAACTACGGCGCTACGGCCACCGAGGTTGGGCCCAAGGTACCAAGCAAGGGTGCATTTGTTCAACCGACCATTCTGACCAACCTGACGCCTGATAACCCTGCCTACTACTGGGAGTTCTTCGGTCCAGTCTCGATGATCCTACGAGCTAAAGACGAAGAAGACGCGATAGCTATCGCCAACGACTCTCCGTTCGGGCTCGGTGGTTCGGTATTCACCGCAGACGCCCAGCATGGTGTTGAGGTTGCTAAGCGCATCGAGACAGGCATGGTGTTCGTCAATCACCCAACGTCATCGAAAGCCGACCTACCTTTCGGCGGAATCAAAAGATCTGGTTACGGTCGCGAGCTGATTGGTTTGGGAATCAAGGAATTCGTCAACCACAAGCTGATTAACGTCATGGATATCGACGCGCCGTTCTGACTTACATCTTCACCTAAACGCAAACAGGCCTCAGTGCTTTTATGCAGCAGCCCCCCCTCGTTGATGAAGAGATCGGGGGGGGCTGGACTACGTAGCCAAGCCTGGCGCGCAGCACAGCGCGCTCCACGCCGATCCAGAAGCAGGCTGAAAAGATACGACGATAGGAATGTCTGCACGAATACACAACTACATATTGACATATGCCAATATCTAAAATAATCTCAACCAAACCCATCGCACTCACCTCAGGAGGTAACCCATGCAAAATTCCAGTGATACCCATCCGAGCTACCTTCCCGACCACAGCTACGGCCTGTTTATCGACAACCAGTGGGTGGCCGCCGAAAACGGTGAAACCCTCAACATTATCAACCCCGCCAACGGAAAAATTCTCACCAACATCCCAAACGCCACAGCTGCCGACGTCGACCGCGCGGTGCAGGCCGCAAAACGCGCCTTCGTGACCTGGCATACCACCTCGCCAGCGGAACGCGCCAATGCGTTGCTGAAGATCGCCGACCTGCTGGAAGCCGATGCCGATCGGTTCGCCGTTCTGGAAACCCTTGATGTAGGCAAACCCATTCGTGAAAGTCGCTCCGTCGACATCCCACTGGCGATTGATCACTTCCGCTACTTCGCCGGCGCAATCCGCAGCCAGTCGGATGAGGCGGTCATGCTGGATGAGCAAACACTCAGCATCGCTCTCAGTGAACCCCTCGGCGTCGTGGGCCAAGTGATTCCGTGGAACTTCCCGCTTCTTATGGCCGCCTGGAAGATCGCTCCAGCCATCGCGGCGGGTAACACCGTAGTCATCAAACCTTCTGAGCTGACCCCGGTAACCATCCTTGAACTGGCGAAGATCTTCGCCAAGGTACTTCCGGCCGGCGTGGTCAACATCGTCACAGGCTTAGGCACCTCAGTTGGCCAGGCGTTACTGGATCATCCAGACCTGCGCAAGCTTGCCTTCACTGGCTCGACGCGTGTCGGCGAACTCGTCGCCAATGCGGCAGCGAAGAAAATCATTCCTGCCACCCTTGAACTGGGCGGCAAGTCGGCCAACATCGTTTTCCCCGATGCGAACTGGGATAAGGCCGTGGAAGGCGCAGCCCTCGCCATCCTGTGGAACCAAGGCCAAGTCTGCGAATCCGGCGCACGGCTGTTCGTTCACGAGTCCATCTACGAGCGATTCCTGGCTGAGCTCAAGCATAAGTTCGAAGCTGTGCGTGTGGGCGACCCATTGAACCCAGACACCATGATGGGCGCACAGGTCAGCAAGACCCAGATGGAACGGATCCTCGGCTACGTTGATATCGCCAAACAGGAAGGTGCCGAGGTACTGATCGGCGGCGGTCGTCTTACAGGTGCCGATTACGATGCCGGCTTCTTCATCCAGCCAACGATTCTGGTCGGTGTTCGCAACGATATGCGCGTCGCCTACGAGGAAATTTTCGGCCCTGTTCTGTGCGTCATTCCTTTCAAGGATGAAGCGGAGGTCATCGCCATGGCCAACGACTCCGAGTACGGCCTAGCGGGTGCAGTCTGGACCCAAGACATCAACCGGGCGTTACGTGTGGCACGCGCGGTGGAAACCGGACGTATGTGGGTAAATACCTACCATGAGATCCCTGCCCATGCCCCCTTTGGTGGCTATAAGAAATCTGGCCTAGGACGGGAAACTCACAAGTCAATGCTGGAAGCCTACAGCCAGAAGAAGAATATCTACGTCAGCCTCAACGAAGCACCGCTCGGGCTCTTCTGACCTCGTTAATCCATGTTTTTTTGACTTATAGCATCGAATATTTTAGATATGCAGGTAAACGAAATGACACAATCAGAACTTTTCAAAACCACTCAGCTGGGCCCGTACACCCTCAAGAACCGTATCGTTCTGCCGCCACTGACGCGTTCGCGCAGCTCCCAACCCGGCAATATTGCGAACGACCTAATGGCCACATATTACCGTCAGCGCAGCGGTGCTGGCTTCATGGTGACCGAGGGCACACAGATCGAACCCCGAGGACAGGGTTATGCCTGGACACCCGGCATTCATAGCCCAGAACAGATACAAGGCTGGCGTAAGGTCACCGACGCTGTTCACGCCGAAGGGGGGGTGATCTTTGCTCAACTTTGGCATGTAGGCCGCGTGTCGCACACATCGCTGCAACCCGGTGGTGAAGCGCCCGTCGCGCCATCATCCATCCGCGCGGACAACGTCAAGGTGTTCATCGAAACTGGCCCCGGCACGGGTGCACTGGCCGACCCATCGACCCCACGAGCCCTGTCCACCAAGGAGGTAAAGGAACTGGTTGAGCTCTACGCCCAAGCAGCCCGAAATGCTTTAGACGCAGGTTTTGACGGGGTGGAGCTTCACTGCGCGAACGGGTACCTGGTAAACCAGTTCATTTCGGCCCATGCCAACCAGCGTGATGATGAATATGGCGGTTCGCTGCAGAACCGTCTTCGCTTCCTGCGCGAAATCACCCTCGCCGTTGCTGGTGTCGTCGGCAAGGAGCGCATGGGCGTTCGCTTCGCCCCGCTGTTCGCGACCACAGACGAAGACCGCGTATACCTTGGCCTGGTCGAAGAAGATCCTCACCAAACCTACATCGAGGCAGTGAAGATCCTCGAGGAAGTGGGCATTGCCTACCTGTCGCTCGCCGAAGCCGATTGGGAAAACGCACCCGAGCTGCCTGAGACGTTCCGGGAAGATGTTCGTAAGACCTTCAGCGGCAAGATTCTCTATGCCGGCAAGTACACCGCTGAACGAGGAAATCGCGTGATAAAAGCTGGCTGGGGCGACCTGATCGCTTTTGGTCGCCCCTTCATTGCGAACCCCGACCTGCCCGCTCGTATCGCCAACAACTGGCCGCTTAACCCACTTGATCCAAGCAGCATGTACGGCGGTACCGATAAGGGCTACACCGACTACCCGATTTACAAATCCTAAACGCTCAATGCCACGCCCCATAACTCAGGGGCGTGGCTCAGCGTTTGCTGACCGAGGAAGTTAAACATGTACCAACCGAGCACGATCCCCTACCAAGAGCATAGGGGATTCAAACGAACCTTCAGGCAGGGTCATCTAAGCCTTGGGCTGTTCTTTCCCCTAGAGGCTTTCGAAGGTGATACACCGAGCATGCTAGATCAGGTCGCGCTGGCCAAACGTGCAGAGGCACTTGGTTTTTCGGCGCTCTGGTTTCGCGACGTCCCACTCAGGGACCCAAGCTTCGGCGATGTCGGCCAGGTTTTCGACCCTTGGGTGTATCTGGGCTACATGGCAGCCCATACAACAAAAATCGCACTAGGTACCGCCTCCATCGCCCTTACTTTGCGTAATCCCTTGCACACGGCAAAGGCCGCAGCGAGCATTGATCAGTTGAGCGGAGGTCGCTTGCTCCTGGGAGTAGCCTCTGGCGATCGTCCCGTGGAGTTTCCCGCATTCAGCATTGATCCAGAAAAGCGTGGCGAGACCTTTCAAGAAAACTTCAATGTGATACGCCAAGCCCATCGAACACACTTCGAGCCCATTCGCTGGAGTCACGGCGAGTTACTGGGGGCCGACCTCGTTCCCAAACCTACGACTCGGGAAATACCGCTATTCGTAACCGGACACAGCCGCCAGCCGCTCGATTGGATCGCACGTGAAAGCCATGGATGGATCAACTATCCACGTCCGCCAAAAATACAGCGACTGATCGTGGAGGATTGGAGACAGGAAATAGTTAAACAGTGTGGCACTATCTACAAGCCGTTCTTGCAATCGCTTTATATCAACCTGGACGAACACCCATCCACGCCGCCCTCGCATATCCATCTAGGATTCCGACTAGGACGTAACCACCTTCGGACCTTGCTGGATACACTTCAGGAAATCGGTGTAGATCACGTCATCCTGAACCTCAAGTATGGTAAACGCCCCGCAGCCGAGGTTATCGAGGAAATTGGCAAGCATATCGTCCCGCAATTCGGCGCACAGGTGCCCGATAGTTCTACCTGACAGGACAATAGGATTCCAGTCCAGACCAGCCAGTCATTGCCACGGGCAGGCGCGCAGAGATCACGGCGAAGCCTTCCAATTTGATGCGCGAACCAGGAAGATATCTAGATATCGTAAAAAACAGGTATTAAAAAATTCATGACTATTGACGTCAACGAAGCCCTGAAAGCATTGGCGAACCCGATGCGCCTTGCCATCCTCAATTGGCTCAAGGATCCCAGGACAGTCTTTCCTGAGCAGGAGGTCGACCCAGAAACGGTAGGTGTGTGCGTCAGTATCATCCAAGAGCGCACGGGCCTCTCGCAGTCAACGACATCGCTTTATCTCGCAGCTCTACAGCGCGCGCAATTGGTGACATCGCAGCGGATCGGCCCCTGGACCTACTACAAACGCCACGATGGGAATATCGATGCCTTCTTCAAGGCGCTGCAAGAAAGAATCTAGGGCTGCAACCCTTGTATTTCTGACTGATTTCAGTCTTTGCCGATGTCAAAAACAGCAATCTGACCAAATAACGATCAGATCATCCGAAGCTTCGAGTGATCGAACAGCATTACCAGTGATGCGGTGCGCGGAAAAAACGCTCCTATAGCAAAACTGCCACTTGACAACGCTGAAACCAGGGGCTGTATACGCAAAAGAGAGCACACTCCAGAGAGGGACGCGAAGCCCTTCAAGTGCTCTTCTACGGCCAACCTTCTTTAGGGATGGTCTGAAAAAGACTTCCTGAATCTGGTGAAATACGCCGATCCCGTTGCCCGAGTTTCCCGATGAAGCAAATGACCTTCGCCGACGCCGAGTACGCCGGCAAGCGCAAGCAGACCCGCAAGGAGTTGTTCCTGATCGAGATGGATCAGGTGGTGCCGTGGAAGGGTTTGATTGCCCTGATCGAGCCGCACTACCCCAAGGGTGAAGGTGGCCGTCCGGCGTATCCGCTGATGGCGATGCTGCGCGTACATCTGATGCAGAACTGGTTCGGCTACAGCGATCCGGCGATGGAAGAAGCGCTCTACGAGACCACCATCCTGCGCCAGTTTGCCGAGCTGAGCCTGGAGCGCATTCCCGATGAAACCACCATCCTCAATTTCCGTCGCCTGCTGGAGAAGCAAGAGTTGGCGGCTGGGATTTTGGCGGTGATCAATGGTTACCTGGGCGACCGGGGGCTGTCGCTGCGCCAGGGCACCATCGTCGATGCCACGCTGATCCATGCGCCGAGTTCGACCAAGAATCAGGACGGCAAGCGCGACCCGGAAATGCACCAGACGAAGAAGGGAAACCAGTATTACTTCGGCATGAAGGCGCACATCGGCGCCGATGCCGAGTCCGGCCTGGTGCACAGCGTGGTGGGGACGGCAGCCAACGTTGCAGACGTTACCCTGGTCGACAAACTGCTGCACGGAGAGGAAAACATGGTGGGTGCCGACGCGGGTTACACCGGCGTCGAGAAGCGCCCGGAACATGAAGGCCGGGAGGTGATCTGGCAGATCGCGGCCCGCCGCAGTACGTACAAGAAGCTGAGTAAGCGCAGCGCGCTGTACAAAGCCAAGCGCAAGATCGAGAAGGCCAAGGCCCAGGTGCGCGCCAAGGTTGAGCACCCGTTCCGGGTGATCAAGCGCCAGTTCGGTTATGTGAAGACACGCTTCCGTGGCCTGGCGAAGAACACGGCGCAGCTGGTGACATTGTTTGCGCTGTCGAACCTGTGGATGGCGCGCCGGCATTTGCTGACGAATGCAGGAGAGGTGCACCTGTAATGTGGGAAATGGCCGCAACGCGGTGCCCGCGGCGGCTAAAAACACAGGAATAAGCGGGTGATCTGATCGTTTTTGATCAGTTTGCCGCGCTTCAAAATCGGCGGAGGCTGAAGTCGACCGGAAATGCAGGGCTACTTCAGACCATCCTTAGGGGGCAGCATAGAATTTCAACATGACAGAACCGCGCCACAACCCTGAGTGTATCGGCCTGGTACTCGCCGCCGGCACCGGGCAGCGCTTCGGCAGCGACAAACGCTGCGCCAAGCTGGCCGACGGCAACAGCCTGCTACGCGCAACAGTGCTGCGCACGCAAGAAGCCTTCAGCGATGTTCGAGTCGTGCTAAAAGCCGAGGACGATGCCCAGGCCCTGGCTATTCCGCCTGGCGTTCAGCTGGTACGTGCGGCCCACGCCAAACAGGGCATTGGCTCAAGCCTGGCTGCCGGCATCCAGAGCCTGGCACACTCGCAGGCCACTGCGGTGGCGGTGCTGCTTGGAGATATGCCGTGGATTTCTGCCGCCACCCTGCGGCAACTGCGAGCGCAGGCAGACGCTGAACATATCGTCGTGGCTTACTGCGAGGGCCAGCGCGGCCACCCGGTGTTGTTCGGCCGGCGCTTCTGGCCGGAGCTGATGCAACTGCAAGGCGAGAATGGGGCCAAGGGCTTGATCGCCAGCCATGCGCAACAGGTGATTGCCGTGACGCTCGATGACCACGGCATTCTGCGGGACGTCGACAGGCCGGACGACCTCAGCCACCCACCGATTTCATAATCAGCGCGCTGCCGGTAAACGTAGCGTCCTGCTTGTCCGCCAGCGCACGGCCGAGCAACGCGGTCAGCTGCGGCTGTGCCTGCTCAGTCGGCAGATCCAACAGCGTGCCCATAAAGTGCCCGCGATTGGATGACAGGCATCCGTATAACCTGCCGGTAGACGACAGGCGCAGACGGCTGCAGCTCCGGCAAAAGGGCGCGCTTTCGTTGGCAATGATGCCGAACGCCCCGCGCTCGCCAACGCTATAACGCAGCGCGGTGGAGTCTACCGGCGCCTCAGCCTGGGTGAAGGCATAACGCTCGCCGATAAGCTCCAGCAGCTCGCGCTGGCCGACGAACTGGGTACGAAAAGCCTCTGCATGCTGGGCCAGATGGCCCATGCGCATAAGTTCGATAAAACGCAATTCGTAGCCCTGCTGAAGGCAGAACGCCAACATGGGCAAAACTTGATCGAGGTTGCTACCACGCATCGGCACCATGTTGATCTTGATGCTCATGCCGGCTCGGCGCGCCTGCTCAATGCCGTTGAGCACCGTCTGCAGGTCGCCGCCCTTGGCGATCGTGCGGAAGGCACTCGGGTCGAGCGTATCGAGGGACACATTGAGCCGCTGGATGCCGGCGCTGCGCAATAACGGCAGTTTGCCGGCCAGCAACTGGCCATTGGTGGTCAGGCTAATGTCCTGCAACGCCAGCTTACCTATGCCCTGCAGAAAGGGCTCCAGCCGGTCACTCAGCAGCGGCTCGCCGCCGGTAATGCGCAGTTCCTCAACCCCTGCAACATCCCTGAGCAACTCGACGGCACGCAGCAGCGACGCGGCCGTCAGCTCATCGCGTGCGGCCACCAAGCGACGGCCATCGGCCACACAGTAGGTGCAGGCGTAATTGCATGCGGCAGTCAGGCTCAGACGAAGTTTGCGAAAACGCCGACCATGTCGATCAACTATCACCCGACAACGCCCGTACGTGGATCAATGGCGGGTTCGATGTCCTCCGCCAGCGCTTCAAGCACATAAACCTGACGATCGCTTAGCAGCTCGCCCAAGGCATTGGCCATGGCCGTGTAATGTGGCATCTGCCGATGGCGCGCTATCGCCTCATGGCTGGCCCAGCGCTCGACGAAGACAAAACGCCCGGCCTGTTCAATACAGCGATTCAGGACGTAAGACAGGCAGCCGTCTTCGGCGCGCGATGGCTGCACACAGGCGCGCAGAATCTGCTCGACCTGCGACTCTTTGCCTGCCTTGGCTGTCAGTATCGCTACAACGCGTATGGCTTGACTCATACTGATGGGTTCCTCGGTTGATAAATTGTTAACGCTGCACGGCCACCAGCCGACAACCTTCTGCCGCAACATCCGTTTGATCCCGGCCAGCCATCAGCACAGGGTCGCTGTCATGGATGCTCGCAGATCTGAAGCGCAGGCTGCCGCCATTGCGGCCGTTGAGCACTGCCTGAATTTCCGCCAGCACCGCCATGGCCACGCTTTCCGGGGTGTCGCCACCAAGGTCCAGGCCGATCGGATAATGCAAACATTCCAGCCCCGGCAGCTCGTCCTGCGGTTTAGCCAATTGTTCGTGGATGCCGGCCAACAAGCGCTCGGTGCGCTCACGCGGCCCCAACTGACCGACATAGCAGGGTTCACTGTGCAACACACCCTGTAGCCAATGCGCGTCTTGCACCAGGCTGTGGGTCATCACCGCCACCGCAGCCCCGCGCACCAGCTCGTGGTAATCGAAAGGCTGCTCAACATCGCCGACCAGCACCTGGTCAGCCTCGGCAAAACGCTCGGCCCGGGCAAAGTGCGCCCGGCCGTCGATCACCGTCACATGCCAACCCAACAGCTTGGCCATGCGCACCAGCGGCTGGGCATCATGGCCCGCGCCGAAGATCACCAGACGCCGGACCGGCGGCAGGTACTCCAGAAGCACTTCCACTTCGCCGAGACCATTCGGGTAGAGACCACGGGATGACTTGCCGCGCAGCAAGGTCTGCTGCAGGTCGGCGCTGATTTGCTCAACCAGCACCGAGCGCAGCAACTCGCCCGCGGCCTCCTGCCCAGGCATCAAGCACAAACGCTCGCCTAAGCGTGGCGCAGCCGCGCCCGAGCTGGCGATTACCGTGGCGATGGCCGCAGGCTGCTGGCGGTCGCGCACGCTGAGCAAAGCATCGACCAAGGCGCAAGGGCCGGCCGGCAGGCGCTCGAACAGCACGTGAACCTTGCCGTTACAGCCCAGGCCGAAGCTCAGCGCTTCCTCGCTGGCGTCATCCGCCTCTGCGGTGCTGTAGCTGCGCAGCGCCGGCCCGGCTTCGGTCAGCCACCAAGCCTTTTTCGCCACTTCCGCCTCCAGGCAGCCGCCACTGATGGTGCCCTCGGGCCGGCCGAAGCGCGACACCAGCATGCGCGCACCGGGCCGCCGATACGCCGAACCTTCGACCTTGACTACAGTCGCAAGCACCGCTTCGCGGCCAGCCTCGCGCTCGGCCAGGAGCGCATCCAGCAATGTGTTCAGGCCCGACATGCAGAACCTCCGCTCAATGCAGGGACTCGGTCCGGCGCTTAGCCACAGCCGGCACCGAAACCTGCGCACCACTCTCGCCGAAACGCTGCAACATAAAGCTGCTCAACGCGGCCAACTCTTGATCGGTATAAATGTTGCCGAACGATGGCATTCGCCGATTCACTGGGGCGTCGGCGGCGCCGTGGCCACTCAACAGAATGCCGAGCAAGTTGCTGGCGGCCGGATCGTTGACCGTCTTCAAGCCCAGCAGCATGGCCGTCTGGCTCTGGTTGCCCGTGCCGTCCCAGCGGTGGCAACTGGCGCAGGCTTCGGCGAACAGCTTGTTGCCGAGTGCACTGCCGCTGCCCGGTTCTGCAAGCGTGACCTGCTGCGGGCGAGGCACGCCTTCACTGCGCGGTGGCGAGTCCTTGAGGAACACTGCAATCGCCTGACGGTCAGCGTCAGTCAGGTGGCGCAAGCTGTTTTCCACCACCTCCGCCATGGGCCCTGAAGACAAACCCAGGCCTGGCGCTGCGCCATCCTTCAAATAGCCAGCTAGCACGTCCGTGGGCCAGGCACCAATGCCGTGCACGGGGTCGGCACTGATGTTGTAGGCGTTCCAACCCTGGATCAGATTACCGGCCAGCGAGCGCTCGCTGCTGACAGCCTGAAACAGGTTGCGCGGTGAATGGCATTCGCCGCAGTGACCCGGCCCTTCGACGAGGTATTTGCCGCGATTCCACTCAGCAGAGCGCTGGCTGTCCGCCTGAAATGGCTCATCGTTAAGGAACAGCAAATTCCAGAAAACCATGCCCCAGCGCTGATTGAACGGGAAGCCGATGTGGTTTTCGCGCGGTGCTTGCTCGACCGGTTCCAGGCTATCGAGATAACCCTTGATCGCGAGGATGTCATCGCGCGACATCTTGCTGTAGGAGGTATAGGGAAACGCCGGGTAGTAGTGCTTGCCGTCACGGCCAATGCCGGTCTGCAGCGCACTGACGAACTCGTCATCGGTCCATGCACCGATGCCGGTTTGCGTGTCCGGGGTAATGTTGGGCGAAAACAGCGAGCCGAACGGCAGCTTGAACTCAACACCACCGGCGAAGGGTTGACCGCCAGGCACGGTATGGCAAGCCACACAGTTGGCAGCGCGCGTCAGGTATTCGCCCTTAGCCAGCAAGTCCTCTTGCGCATAGGCCGCTTGCGCCAGCAGAGCCGCGCTGGCGAGCGTCAGTAGGTTGCTTATTAATTTCATCAAGTGCTCCTTAAACCGGGTAGTAGCCGAAGCGGCTCAGCGGCAGGCGACGGATGCGCTGACCCGAGGCGGCGAACAGGGCGTTGACCAGGGCCGGACCGATCAACGCAGTACCGGCCTCGCCGACGCCACCCGGCGCCTCCAAGCTAGGCAGCAGGTGCACCTCCACCGCCGGCGCTTCGCTGATGCGCAGCTGCCGGTAGTTGTGGAAGTTGGTCTGCTGCACCTGGCCGTTTTCGATGAGGATTTCGTTGAATAGCGAGGCGGACAGGCCGAACAGCGTGCCGCCCTCGATCTGCGCCTTAACCGAGGTCGGGTTAGTAGCAAAGCCGCAATCCACCACACTGACCAGCCGCTTGATGCGTATGCCCAAGTCGCCCTGCATCTCCAGTTCAACCAGGGTCGCCACATAGCTGCCGAACACCGCACTGACCGCCACACCACGGCCTTGCCCTGCGGGCAACGGCTTATTCCAGTCAGTCTTTTCAGCCAGCAAACGCAGCACCGCCTGGGCACGCGGCTGCTCCGCCATCAGTTCCAGGCGGTAGGCAACCGGGTCGGCCTTGGCGTTGTGCGCCAGCTCATCAATAAAACACTCCAGGGCATAGGTGCCGCGCAGCGGGCCCACGCCGCGCCACCAGGACACGGGCACAACGCTCGGCTCCTGGCGGATATAACGAACCTGCAAATGCGCCAGGCTGTAGATGGGGTCTACCGCCACTTCCACGGCATCACTATCCACGCCATTGGGCGGCAAGCTGCCGACATAACGGGCGAGAATCGAGGCGCCGGCGATGCGGTGCTCCCAACCCAGCGGCCGTCCCTGCTCGTTGAGGGCGGCCTGCATACGGTCGGCATACAGCGGCCGGTAGAGGTCGTGGGTCATGTCTTCCTCACGGCTCCAGATCAGCTTGATCGGGTAATCGACCTGGCATGCGATGGCCACCGCTTGGGTGATGAAATCAAACTCCAGACGCCGGCCGAATGCGCCACCGATCAATTGGTTGTGCACCTGGATTTTTTCCACGGGCAACCCGGTGACTTGGGCGGCCGTCTGCTGGGCAAACACCGGTACTTGGGTGCCGACCCACAGCTCGCAGGCATCTTTGCGCACATGGGCCACACAACTCATGGGTTCAAGCGGCGAATGGGACAACAGCGCCTGCTCGTAAACCGCTTCGAACTGGCTGGCCGATTGCTGCTTGGCTTGCTCAATGTCGCCGCTGCGCTTGGCGACCACGCCATCACGGCTACTGGCGGCGAGCAGCTCCTGGTCCAGCTGCGCTGAACCAATCGCGGCATGTGGGCCGAGTTCCCACTCGATCCTCAGCGCCCTGATGGCCTGCTGACAGGCCCAGAAGTTGCTCGCAGTGACGGCCACGGCATTGTCCAGGCGCACGATGTCGCGCACCCCAGGCACTCGTCGCGCCTGACTTTCATCAACGTTGAGCAGCCGCCCGCCATACACCGGACAGGTGATACTGGAGGCCACCAGCATGCCGGGGATTTGCAGGTCGATGGTAAAGTGCGCCTTGCCGTTGACCTTCGCAGGCGTATCCAGACGCTGCGCGGGGGTGCCCAGCAACTTGAACTGCTCGGGGGTTTTCAGCGGCACTGCGTCGGGCAATGGCAGCGTCGCAGCCGCCTCGACCAAGTCGCCATAGGCCGCCTGCAGGCCATTGGGGCCAAACACCTGGCCGTTCTGCGCATGGCACAGGCTCGGCGCGACGCGCCATTGCAGAGCAGCCGCCTGGATCAACAGGATGCGCGCCGTAGCGCCCGCCCGACGCAGCGGCTCCCAGGTAACACGAGTAGAAGTCGAGCCACCGGTGGCCTGAAACTGCATCAGGCTGTCGGTATACAGCGCCGAGTTCGGTGGCGCTTCCTGGATCACTACCTGATCCAGGGGCACTTCCAGCTCCTCGGCGACCATCATGGCAATACCGGTTTGCGCACCCTGGCCCATTTCAATTTTCGGCGAGATCACCGTGACCACGCCATCGGGGCCAACGCGGACAAAGGCACCGTAACCCTCCGCGGAGTGATCACCAAGCCGACCTGCCGCAGCCGCCTCGGCGGCTGCGCTTTTGGCCACCAGCGGCGGTAGCCAGGTACTCAACACCAAGCCACCGAGGGCGATACCGCTGCCCTGCAAGAGGCGGCGACGGGAGATATCAACAGTCACTTCGTTAGGCTTTTTCATCTCACGCCTCCTCAACCTGGCCAACACTGTGAATGGCCGTGCGAATCCGGGTGTAGGTGGCGCAGCGGCACAGATTGCCCGCCATGGCGGCATCAATTGCCTGATCATCGGGCTTCGGCTGGCTCTGCAGCAGCGCCGTGGCGGCCATGATCTGCCCTGATTGGCAGTAACCGCATTGCACCACCTCATGCGCCAGCCATGCCTGCTGCACGGCTTGGCCCACGACCGTCTCACCGATGGCCTCAATGGTGGTGATCGCGCGGCCCGCCACGGCGGAAATCGGCGTCACGCACGAACGAATCGGCTGGCCATCGAGGTGCACGGTGCACACGCCGCACTGGGCAATGCCGCAGCCATACTTGGTTCCGGTTAGGCCCAGCACATCGCGCAGGACCCATAGCAGAGGCATATCGGGGGCAACGTCAACCTGCTGCGACTGTCCGTTGATGATTAGCGTTTGCATGGTATTTCCTCTGCTTAAAGTGTTGATGCCGACAACCTTGGTTATCGCTTTGATCATGTGGGTGCGCGACGTGAGGCAGACTTAAACAGCGTCATGCCCTCACGAATCTATTCGCCTTAAACGGGCAACCAGCCACCCGGCCAATGGAAAGGAAATAAGCTGGGTGACAGGCACCAATACCAGCACTTCCACCAGCACCATTACCGGGAAACTCAGATCACGGGTCAGCGGGGCTAATACACTCAGCACCAACAAGAGTGTTGGGTAAAGCCCCAGACAACCAACCACTACACGCCAGAACATGGCGTTTATTTTATGCGAGCGCTTACTGGGTGTATGCATAACTCCCCCTGCAGGCATTGCCTGTAACTTAGCAATCTGGATTTTTTTAAATAAAAAAGCCCTACCAGCAAGGAGCTTGAGCTGGCAGAGCAATAACCTGTGTTATTCCAACAAGCGGCAATCAGTCCTCACTGACGCGAACCACTAACTTGCCAAAATTTCGCCCCTCGAGCAGGCCGATAAAGGCCTTAGGCGCCTCCTCCAGACCACTCACTAATTCTTCACGGTATTTAATCCGGCCCTGCGCAAACCAGCTCGACATATCGTTAAAGAACTCGTTGTAGCGGTGGCCGTAATCATCAAAAATAATGAAACCCTGCACATGAATACGCTTGCGCAGAATGCTGCCCATCAAAGCAGGCAAACGATCTGGCCCGTTGGGTGAAGCGGTATCGTTGTAGTGCGCAATAATGCCGCAGACGGGCACTCGGGCCTTGGTATTGAGCAGCGGCAGCACCGCATCGAAGACCTTGCCGCCGACATTCTCGAAGTAGATGTCGATACCTGCCGGGCAGGCCTTGGTCAGTTGCTCGGCGAAGTCCGGCGCACGGTGATCGAGACAGGCATCAAAACCCAGCACCTCGACCGCATGTCGGCATTTTTCCGCGCCGCCGGCGACACCGACCACATGGCAGCCCTTGATCTTGCCGATCTGCCCCACAGTCGCGCCGACCGGCCCGGTGGCCGCCGCCACCACCAGGGTTTCACCCGCCTGCGGCCGGCCAATATCGAGCAAGCCCATATAAGCGGTGAAGCCCGGCATGCCAAAGATGCCCAAGGCATAAGAAGGATGCGCCGGCGACTCACCCAACGCGGTCAGATCGCTTCCATCGGACAGCGTGTAGTCCTGCCAGCCAGCAAAGGACAGCACCCAGTCACCGGCCTTGTAGGCCGGGTTTTTCGAAGCCTCCACACGGCATACAGTGCCACCCACAATCACTCCACCGACTTCCACCGGCGCAGCATAGGACGGTGCATCACTCATGCGACCACGCATGTAAGGGTCAAGTGAGAGGTAAACGGTACGCAGCAGAACCTGCCCTTCTGCTGGCTCAGGAATGGGGCTTTGCTCAATGCGAAAATTCGCTTCGAGAGGCGCACCGTGGGGACGTGAGGCCAGAACGACGCGCCGATTGATTAGCTTTGATTGGGGCATGTGCAAACTCCTGGGGTTGCTGAAGTTGGGGTTGTCTCGATCACCCGAATTAGACCAGTCGGCTAGTTGGTCAGTGAAAAAAATGCCCACCAACAGGTGGGCAACCTCGCCATCAGATGTTGTCAGAGGTCAGAATGGTCTGAGTTGTGGCCATGGCGTTTTCCAGCGGCCGACTATTACGGTGTAGCTTGCTCAGCAGACTCGCACCGAGCCACAACTGGTAAAGGGCCGTCGCAGTGTGGAAAGCATCGTCCAGTGCCAGAGAACCGTCTCGCTGCCCCTGCTCAATACATTCAGAAATCCGCGCAATGATTTGATCTGCACCATCGCGCAGCGTGAGGCGCATGGGCTCCGAAAGATCAGCTACCTCTGCGCTCAGCTTCACCACCAGGCACTTCTGGTCGTCGCAGGGCTCGCAGTAGCTGTCTAGCCACTTCTGCCAATACCCCATCAGGCGCTCGCGGGCCGTGTTGCCCGTGACGGCAAAACGCTCATCCATGCTCGCCAAATAATTGCGAAAGTAATCCTCAAGCAACGACTGGCCGTACTGCTCTTTGGACTTAAAATAATGGTAAAACGAGCCTTTCGGCACGTTAGCGGCCTGCAAAATCTCGTTAAGGCCCACACCAGTGAAGCCCTTAACCACCATCATGCGGTGGCCGGTATCGAGTAAATGCTGACGCGTATCATCGTAACGTAGTTTCATGGAATTAATGTATCAATAAATAGACCAGTCGTCTATAGTGGATTTCTGAGAGAATTGTTAGCCATTCTTGATGACCACCAGACAGTATACAGACCAACCCACACTCAGCAGGCTCATGGCGGCGCAGTACGGCGAAGCACCTACCTGAAGCTCAAGGGGAACCTTCAAACCGCCCTTCGCTCGCGCCCCAGAAGGCAAGCTCCTGGATACAGGCCTCAGTGGATTCGGAGCGAACCTAGAGGGCATCGCTGCACTCAGCTTGCCGGACTAGTAGACCGGTCGCTTAGTCAGAGGTAACATTGATGCCGGGTTGCTGCTCAAACACCCTGTCGACAGCCCTCATACAAAGCACACTTCCTTTTCCACTATAACTTAAAAGGCATAATAACGATGATAAAACTTCACCACCTCAATGACTCTAGGTCGTTTCGTATTCTGTGGCTACTGGAAGAAATAGGCCAACCATATGAAATCATTCGGTATCAGCGTGATAAAAAAACACATCTAGCTCCCGAAACGCTGAGGAACATTCACCCCCTAGGAAAATCTCCAGTTATCGAGCTTGATGGAAAAATAATTGCGGAGTCAGGCGCCATCACAGAACTCCTGATAAATAAATTTGCACCTCGCTTAGCACCCAAAGAAAGCTCTCCAGAATATCTTGACTACTTACAGTGGATACACTTTTCAGAAAGCTCAGCAATGCTCCCGCTCTTACTGAAAATATTTAATGAGTTTGAAACACAATCTGGAACCAAACTAAAATTCCTTAACAACTACGCCGAAGTAGAATTCAATAAAGTTTTTTCCCATCTAAACGAACACTTGAACAATAAAAAGTTTTTGGTCGAGGAGAGGCTCACAGGAGCAGACTTCATGCTGGGATTTGTAGTAAAGAGCGCGCTCAACCTACTCAAATCCAAGAGCGAATTTCCACATATTGAAAACTACATTAAAACCCTTGAAAACCAGACAAGCTACAAGCTAGCGCTGATTATCGACGCGAAGTGAGTTTAGCTTTTTAACAAATAGCCGTGGCAGACCATCAAACTGCCATGGCCCTTCACTATCATAGAGCTAAGACCAACAAAGCTGACAACCTTCAAGTAACGGAACACTGGAGTGATGATCAACCTGCTTAGACCCTGGCCGCCGAACTCGGAGGGGCACGCCAGCGCCGTCCAGCCGCCTTCGGCGAACTGGCGGTAGCCCTCGCGGAACCCGGCCGGCGTCTTAACAGAGCGGGTCGCCGGGTCGTAATGGCAGCCTTCCTTGTCGCCCGAACTGTTCAGCGGTGCCAGCCACCCCTCAGCCACGCGCGCCGCCTCTTCGAGGATCGCTCCGCCCAAGTCTGCGCCGAATTCCCCCTGGGATGGCAGCGCCTGCAGGTGCGTATAGGCGTCGAGTAGTTCATCGAACACAAAGCGCATGTCGCGGAGCGGCGCGCGGTAAGCCGGCATAGTCGAGCCCCATAAAGCTGTACATTCAGTAAGTTTGTATAGATTTTCTACTGACGCGTATAAGTTTTCGCAAGATACTTGTACAACTTTTCCCGCCTGGGGGATGACCGGCCAGTTCCGCTTTCAGCGCCTCGGCAGGTCGCTTTGGCCAGCCAGGCCCCTCGCCCTGTAGCTTTCGCCCACCCGCAGGGAGGCCTTGAAGGAAACGCGCGTTATAAATCACCTCACTCATCCTGGCACTCATTGCCAGTGCCACAGGCGCCGGCTACCTGTACCTCAGCCAGGTGCCCCGCCTGGCCTACCTAGTGTATCGACGGCTGGGCCATGAGCGATGGGGGCTCCTTTGGGCTGGAGGTGGTAGATGTCGAGGGCCGTGTCGTTCTGCTGGGCATCCAGGCCACCGCCCTCAATGCACCGGTGGAGCACTATCCCGCCTTAATCGGGCGACCGCTGTTCGGCATAACCGCAAGAAGTGGTGAAGATGGCATTGGAGCACAATGCTGCGGCCGTCATTATGGTTCACAATCATCCCTCCGGTGACCCAGAGCCCAGCCAAGCCGATCGCACCCTGACCACCACCCTCAAGAACGCTCTGAACATGGTCGGCACCTGCCTATTGGATCATGTGGTGGTTGGCCATGAAGGTTGTGTGTCGTTGGCCGAACGAGGTTATCTCTAGCCAACTCCGCGTAAAAGGTTGCTCCTGGGGATCCCAAGAGCAATCTTCAGGACGGGAAATCATTTATTTTTTGTTCTGAAGTGACTACACATCAGCCGAGAAAGCCGGATCGGCAGCTGCTATCGAAAATTATGAACAGGCTCCAGACCCCGACACCTGGCCGACGTTCTTGACCGACCGGTTGAAGGCACGCCCTTTGGCTCTGGTTGGTGCCGATTAGTATATTCCTGCTTGGACAGGTCAACGGCTGTCGATACTGGCTCCTCCACGATTTTTTGTCACCTCTGATTGTCGATCGCGATCTCAGATAACTCCCACACAAATAAACTTGTAATCCCCCAAAGAAACACGACAAACTCACAGGCCGACGCCCCAACATCACGATAAAAAAATAAAATGTAACTTGGTTTATTTATATTGGATCAGCTTTTGACCTACATCAATCTAACAATACATCTTACCAGAATAAACAATAACTTAAAAAATAGCACGCACTCACATGCAAAGCACTGGAGCCAGTAAAATCCTACACAACAAGTTACTGATATGCCTTCACAACTTATCAGTAACTTTCATGAACAACAAAACCCCAAAAGCACCATTCAACACTTCGCAATCACGAGCTTCGATTCAGATCGAAAATATCGTCAAGATGATTGAGAACACTAGCGAACCAGCCTTTCATATTACCGAAAACACAACTGGTTATGAGCACATAGAGCTCAGCAGCCTGTCTGCACTTTTCTTCAACATTCAGCATCTGCTCAGCATCCACACGGACCACTACGAATATAGTGAGCACCTCCAATTATTTTGGAGAGCTTGTAGTGAAGTCGGTCTTGAGCGCAGCCCAGTTGGCCCCGTATGCCTAGACCCTACGGGCCTTTACTACCTCAGCTTTCACAGTTCTATGAACGAGTTAGTAAACAGAGTCAGGCAGCTAACGCGCGAGCCTGGATACAGGCGCAAAGCGAGTGACCGCAGTTACCAAGCCCGACAGCGCGAAGCGGACGTGGAAACCTACGCCCGTGCAGTACTTAACCGCTACTCACGCACTGTCGTCATTCGAGTAGACCTTCATTATTTGGAAATAGTTGACCCTTTACTACGTATCGAAGATCTATTCAGAGACTTAGCAACCCTGATTAGATCTCGCGAACGCAATCCGATCTTCGAATATGAAACGGGCTACATTTGGTCTGTAGAGCAAGGCAAGAACAAAGGTTTCCACATCCATACTGCCTTCTTCTTTAACAGCGCGCACGTTTATAGTGACTGGCACAAGGCGCAGGAGATAGGCGCTCTCTGGGAGAAAATAACGGGTGGACGAGGTTACTTCTTCAACTGCAACGCAGACAAACAAAAATATACAAAACTCGGCATCGGCACCATTAAGCGAGCCGATACGCAGGCTTGCGAAAACGTCATCAACACCATGCGCTATCTAGCCAAGGAGGAGCAACATCTGCGCATAAAGCCAACCAGAGCACGAACCTTCGGTATGGGACACTTGCCGCACTGACGATATTCAAGTACCCATCAAATCAGATCAACATAAGAGAACAGCCTTCCGTCGGCTGTAGGGCACGTACATAATCAAGTATTCGGCTGGGTGACCGCCGAATACTCGCACCATCGTACAGCTTAATCCCTAACCACCTTCTACCGGGCACGCCAATGGCATATCGTTAAAAGCAGGACCAGTATCACCGAGAGATTTTCATGAGTTTGAAACGATCTGGATAACGTTGATGTTATCGGGGTAAGAGGTGGATGTGGTGATACGGTCCACTTTGATGGTCGTATTATAGTATCGACCCGTCTTGGCGTCCTTTCGCTCATTCAGCCCATAGGCATGGTTCGTGTACGAGCAAGCCACAAGGTAAACCGCGGCGTCATCGTCACGCCCAACAATTGCTACCCAATGATCCCCCATCCCACCTTCTTCGAACTCAGCCTTTTCCTTCACACAGAGAATCGCCACCGACTCAGTGAAATCCATCGTTGCCAGAGACTCAATATCGGAGGGAGTGACCACCGAGGACACAGCAGAGCCATCAGTCATCACCTCGAGGCAGGTAGCAATAAACGCTTGCTTGACCTTAGCGTCTGTCGCGTTCCTGAGCTTCCCGAAGTCACTACCATCGCCCAGTACGAAATTGTGAAGGGATGGCGTGCTACCAATCACCCGCCTCCAAAAATTTGAATTCCTGTAAGAAAAGTCTGAAGCTTTTTCGCTAGGGCTTCTCAGTGCTTTGTACCCATTGAACAAAGAATAAATTAGGCACAGCCCATCAAAGTGCCCCTGAGCCAAGATCCGTTGAATCGGAGTCGATTTCAAGTCTATTTTCCTTTTCTTTATGCCAAATCTGAGGCACTGGCATCCATATTAAAAACGACTCGAAGAGTTTATCCTGACTGCGGAGCTGGCTACTTGACCAGCCCCATCAGCTTCCCATACCCATCCACCACGCCGTACCTCAACTGCATCTTTTCTCAATGTAGGCCTCCACGGCATGAATCACTGGTGGCGCTCACTCTTTCATAGCCCTCCATTCTCATTGCCGTACCCAGCAGCAAACCACTCCACCCAATAGAGCCCCCAACATAATTGAAGGCAATAAATCTTTAAATCGCTTGACCGCCGGCATAAAAAGCAGAGCAAAAAGCACGTAGGAGGATGAGTAAATTACCGCAAAAAAACAATAATCTAGACTTGGCGACAGCAATAATCGCCGCAGTGGAAAAGCGAGCCTCTTGATTCTTCGTACATACCCTCCGGACGCCCCAAGAATCGATACGCCTCCAAAAGACCATACCTCACTCAGACGCATGGAGAGCACTCGATCGCTGCACATACAAATCAACGACATCAAGATTTCGCACAAAGAAATCAAAATATCGACTACCATCTGGCAACAGCACCACGATGTTTTCTTTTGCCCTAGTCAAGCCCGCATACACCAACTCTGGCCCATCCAAGTCGTTAACGATCACGAAAATCGTGGGGGATTCAAAACCTTTAAAACTATGAAGAGTCGATAACTTCATTACGCCGCTATTCAGATTGAAGCCTTGCTTACGGCTGGCGCTCAACTGGCGCAACTCCTTTTTCTCTTCCGCACGCCCAAGCCTTTTTCCGCAAACTCTCTCAACATCTTCCTTCGAGGCAAAGCTTGTAATCGTCCGCTCCTGATGCCGAGGCCCTTTTCGGATAGCAAAATCGACCTCCCTCAGAACATCTTCCCTTGACGACACAATGGTGATGTCATTCGGATGAATGCCTTCGCGCTTCGCAATAGCGACAATGAGCTCAGCAACATCAATCAACCTATCAGCTGACCATGTCCCTACGGCACTCAAGCTAATCCCTGGCAGAAAAGCGGTTTGCTGATAAGACTCATCCCCATCAAAAACATATTTCTCTGAAAGGAATTGCTTCTGAAAGGCAACAGACAACTGCAACACCGGAGAGTCCTGCTTATACCTAAAGCTCTTATTCAATTTCTGCCAGCGGCCAAAGCCGGAAATAATGTTTGCCCTCTTCTCCTCATCGACAGCACGCTCATAGATATTCTGTTTCTCATCCGCAAACAGAACCATCTCACCGCCTTCGGCCAGGAAATTCATTCTTATGATTCGCTGCCATTCAGGCTTGTAGTCCTGAGCCTCGTCAATGAGGATGGTTTTGTACTTATCAGCAACATAATTAGCTAAAACAGACTCATTCGAATAATAATGCTCTTCAAGATATGCATTGGAATCCACCAATCCCTCTGGAACCTTCACATCGATTCCTGCACTGCTTAGAGCCGCACTCATAAATTTGTGGTAATTGACTATATGGAAAGCACCCCAACTGAAGTCTTCGCGAACCTCACTAATTTTGTCTCTGATGAACATGCGAAGCGTCAGGTTGAAGGTGAGTATCAACACGGGCTCGCCGTGTCGCCTGTGCGCATTCACCGCGCGCTTCGCCAAGACGGAGGTTTTACCCGACCCAGCCACTCCGCATACCTTGGCCCGGGCGCCTTCAATGCTCTCAGATAGCCGCACCTGTGGCTTTGTGTAGAGAATGGGCTTTCCTTCATTGGCGTAATGGAATGGGGGCTGAAGTAAGCGCATAAGCTCTGCATATACGCCCTCCTCAAACTGAGGATTCTGCTTGCCGCCTGAGAATGCAATTCTTTTCAGCGAGTCTCGCGTAATGGCCAATGAGCCCAAGTCGCGCTCTAGCTGTTTTTTCTTATTGGAGAGATAGAGTCGCTTCTTCTCATACTGCTCATACCCGATTTTTTTCTCACGAAACGCCTGTTGAACCTCATCCAATTCACTTCGCAACTCACGCATTGCAGGCTCATAAAAGGCTGCAATCTCATTTTTGGTAGCATTGTGGAAGTACACATAAACCTTTATCAGGCCGTAAAATGTTTCGCTAGCCATGCTTTTGTCAAGCAGACCATTTGCGTGCACTTCAAAAAGGTTCTGTTTATAGGCGAACGCCTGAGAAAAAGGAGACCTCAGCAGAGCCTGATTTTTGAGCAGCCGCCATTGATTCTTCACATCCACGCTGTAACTACTAAGGTTCCAGTCCTTGACCTCCACAACAATAGCGCCAACACCCTTTTTTATGATTACAACGTCAGGGCGCTCGCCATTGAAGCAAGGCTGAAAGTAAACCTCAGCTTCTGGATCAAAATTCTCTCTTAAATAAAAAAGCAAAAACAGCTCACCCTCTGTTGGCGACTGCCTGGAAAGCTTTGCCTCTTCAATACCTGGAATAATCTTGGCCAAGTTTTCACCTCAATAACTTCGCGGCAAAACAATAGACTCAGCGTTAGCCAGGCCATCATCAGTTTCCAGATAGCGACTATTCAGCTCAGCCACACGACGCTCATCCAAGCAAACAACATCAGTTAAGTGCTGGCGCCGCCCATGATCCGGGGGTTCAACAAAACCACGATCAAAACGCAATCCAGCACGCGGGCTGATTACATAACGGGCATGAAAGTCTTGATCCAAAGCAGCATCAGACAATAGATGAATACGTATACAAACCCCTTGCCTCAGTATAGCGTCAAGCATCCTTCCATAATCGGCAGCAATAAGGTCAACGCGACGGTCATCAGTGCTTTTTGCGGTAAAGATGCTCACCTCAACCAGGCGATGCTCCTGCTGGCGACAAAGATCAACCATTGCCTCCAGAACCTTGCAGCACTTGGGCATGGCCTGAAAATACGGGTCGACTAGAACAATGCGATCAGAACTTAGCAACACATACCGCGCAGCCTCGGCCAAAGCTTGAGCATTACGCTTAACCTGCACATCACGACGATTTTCAAACAGCGCCTCTTCAACCTCGGCTAGACAATGAAATCGCTCTGCATCGTTCTTATCCCGCACCAAGATTGCTGACAGACGCTCGCGTACACCATCTTGTTTGGCATTGGCGATCCAATCGTCACCATCAAACGGCAGCCCCAAGCGCACCAGCCGGTCGTTCTGGGCTTGGCGCAGCTTCTCGACGATACGCGCCCGCTCCACATCCCCCACGCCGCGACGCTCACAGGCCTCAATCACCAAGCGGGGCCAGGGCTTAGGAAAGCGTGCAATCAACAAGCCCTTGCTGTAGCCGAACTTCTCTAGTGCGTACTTCAAGTCTTGCCAGTTATTGATAGCGTCCGGCTCAATGGCGAATATGGCGTGCATCAGAACAGCTCCTCGCCACGCTCGGCGAAGAAACCATTAGGCCAGCGAGTAGTGAACTCGCCATAGCGATCAATCTCGATACGCGTTGCCTTTACCCCGCCTACTGCCGTGTCGAGGTAGATAATCGACACATCCTCAGGTTTCAGCTGCTGCAGGCCATTGGGTAAATCACCCTCAGTGCTTTCGCGAATACGCCGCAAAATCCGCAAGATCAAATGTTCGCTGTGGGTCTCGATCAGGTAGCTACATTGGCGATTGGCCTGGGTTAGCAAATCACCTATGCCAACCTGAATTCGCGGATGCACATGCAGCTCTGGCTGCTCGCAAGTCACAAGCCCCTGGCGCGCGACCACTGCCGCCACAATCAGCGGAAACAGCTGTGAAATCCCCACACCAACCTCGGAGAAGGCTACCTCGCACCGCCGCGCGTCATCCCACAGCGCCCATTGATTGCGCACCTGCTCAATAACGGCACCCTTAGGGGCAGCGCTCTCAGGCGCTAGCTCCTGCAGAAGCGCTTTCAGCTTCTCCATATCTATAGGCGCTTTCTGCTCTGACGGATTGCCTTCCTCATCAGCACCGCTGAAGCTGATTTCAAGCTTATCGCCATGCGCATCGAGCATGGCGCGCAACTCGCCCAGACTGTCGTCACCACCGGAATACACCACCTTGCTCACCACCGACTTTGCACGCAGTGAATAGCCCAGGCCGAGATGCCCCATCCACTGGTTAATCTCGGCCAGCAAGGCGGGCGCTTTGTGCTGGCGGCTGAGCGCACTAACTACGTCCCAGGCAGCCGCGCCGCTGTACCAGTCTTTCTGCTCAGGGTAAGGATTAGGCTGGCGCAAGGCATCGGCCACTATGCGCAGCGGGCCGATGCACAGACTCTGATTAAGCACTGTCAGCATGTTATCTAACGGAGCTACTAACACATCCGAGAGAATTTCATGCAGTCGTGTGGTGATACGCGGGTCGTCGTGTTCGACGGTGGTTTCCAATCGCTTGCCCAGCAGCGGTAAGGCGCCAGCAAAGCCTTTAAAACCCAACTCGGCATGTGCAAAGGTCATTTCGGGCATATGCCAGGAGTCGCGGTGACTGACTTGCTGAATGGGGCGCTGAGCGTTTAATAGCTCATGCAAGGCACTTACAAAGCCTTCGGCTTCGCGCTCCGGAGCTTCATCCAAATCAAGTTCGGCTAGCAAAGCGGGATGTTGGTAATTGAGCCAGGCCAGCACCGGCTGCTTCATCCCCGCATCGCTGGTCAGTTCAGCGATCAGCGTATCGTCCAGCCACAGCTTGTAGCAGGCCACATAGGCGGTTTCGGCTGATTTAGACCAGGCGATATGCAACTCCAAAGCAAAGCGTGCGGCATCGGCAGTTGGGCTGTCGACGGTGAGGCCAAAATCCTCGTTGATCAGCTCATACAGCTGGTTGTAAGTGGCACCGATGCTGTCGTTTTTTGCGACATGAAGCTTGATGACAATGCGTTTATTCAGGTCACCGCCATTCACCAGGCTGGCAAAGCCGCCGATGTGTTTTTCGCCCAACACATCAATGCGCTGCGGGTCGCAGTGGCCTTTGGCGAGGATTTGCTGCAGATAAAACAGCGCCTGCAGCACCGAGCTTTTGCCGACGCTATTAGGCCCAAACATCAAGGTTACCGGCGCCAGCGGGATGGTTTGGGTAGCCTGAAAGGAACGAAAGTTGGTGAGGGCGATTTCTGTAATTCGCATTTTTTATGCCCTAGCTCGGCCTATGGCCGGCAAATGTCTTATTTGTAATTTTTAGATGGCAATAGCTCTGCCGTTGCATGCGCTCACGCCGTCTCTGCATGGCTCACAGGCAAACCAAACCGCATTCGGCTGGCTCTCATATCGAGCTGAGTTCACGGAACCAACGCCAGCAAGTTCTCGACTAGCTCCTTGAGCTCCGAGCGCTGCTCAGCACCCTCTTGGTACATCGAGCGCTGGAGGATCTGCTCAGCAGCCATGTGAGGCCAGAACTTGTCGATCACATCATCCGCTTTGACACGCACCGCCTGGCCTATGATTTTCTTAGCGTCGCAGGTATCGGTGAAGGCCACCCTTACCCCGGTTTGAGTATCAATCATGTCAGGGCACAGATAGTTCTCGATTTCCCGCTTACGGGTGGAATAGAAGGGCCTACCTCTTCCTTCTACTTCCTGCTTGCGCTTGGCAATTGACGCGACCTGCTCCGGGCTGCCGCCAATGTCAGAGTCTAGGAACACGCACCATGGCAACCCGAGGTCATCGGCGAGATTGAGGGTGACCCAGTGCTTCACGCTGCCACAGCCGCCAATCAGAATCGGAACGATGCCGGCATCCTCAAGACTGGACGGGAGATGTCCGCCAGCCTTCAGGGTATTGGCGGCATGACGGAGGAAGGTGACGTCTGATTTACCTTCAACAAGCACGACGCCTTTCGCCCGCTCCATCCCCGTTTCGGGGA
This sequence comes from Pseudomonas sp. CIP-10, assembly GCF_020911845.1. Taxonomy (NCBI): domain Bacteria; kingdom Pseudomonadati; phylum Pseudomonadota; class Gammaproteobacteria; order Pseudomonadales; family Pseudomonadaceae; genus Pseudomonas; species Pseudomonas sp. CIP-10. The sequence goes on from NZ_CP087160.1 coordinate 3,783,107, forward strand.
GCACACCCAGACTCTCTGCGGCCTCCTTGAGCACATCGTTATTGGGCATCTTGACGATGGGGATACAGTTCTCATCCTTGGTCACATAGCGGATGCCATCGATGGGCATCAGGCCGGCCAGAGCAGGGACGTGGGTGGTGACGATGATCTGCCGGTTGGGTTGGTTGGAAAGCTCCAGCAACGCCTTCATCAGCATCATCTGGTAGTTCGGGTGCTGGGAGGTCTCTGGCTCTTCGATGGCGTAAATCACATTGCACTGGGAGCCCACTACTGCCTTCTCCGCCTCGGCGCGGAAGAAGTTGAGCAGGATCAGGCGGCGCACGCCGCTGCCGCGCTTGTTAATCGGAATACCGTTCTCACCATCTAGAGTGAAGCTGAAGCTCCACTTGGGCTTCTCCTTAAAGCGCGGGGTCAACTCGTTGGCCAGCTCGGGGGCCATTTCCCGCAGCTTGTCGAGGGTACGCTCAGCAACATTCAGCACACTGGCTTCGATCTGCTGCTCCAGCGCGCTGATCTGAGCCTGCAGCGCGGCCTGAGCCTCCTTGACAGCCTGCTGCAGCGGATTCTTGGCCTCGGCGTCGCCATCGCTGCTTTCACGATCCGCCTTGAACAGGGCGAAGGTGGGCAACTGGGCCTCGATCTTTTCCCAGATGGGTTTGTTGTCCGCCGAGATTCCTTTGCCGACTTCGAGCAGGGTTTCCTGGCAAACAATGGGTTGCACTGAAGCACGAATAGCCTGTCGCCACTGCGAAGCAACCCGCTGATCCGCCACCTGCTCTGCAATGCCTCGTTGTACACCGAGCTTTTTCAAAACATCCATCTTGAGGCTTAGCAGCCCAGCCAGCGCCTCATCCGCTGGATGCTGGCAGCGGATGGCGGTACGCTCCAGCTTGCCTGTACTGGCCTTGAAAGTTTTGACGATCTCCAACGCACTCTCGGCGTTGAGCAAGTATTCCTGCGCCAGGGAGGTCTGGGCATTTTCATCCAATACCAGCGCCTCAGGCAGATCATCAAACTCACAGGCGATCTCGAACTGCTCGGCACCCTCCGTCAGGCTGAAGCAGTTCATATCGCTTTTATCGGCCTTGACGTCGCCGATCTCAAAGAAGATCGCCAAGGCTTCGAGGATGGTCGATTTGCCACAGTCATTCCGACCAACGATGCCGGTCATGGCTTCGTCGATGGGAATGACTGTGGCGGCACGGTAGCCGCGAAAATGGGTGAGTTTGACTGACTTGAGGCGCATGGGGATTTCCTTATCTACAGCTGGTCAGCAAAGGCTTTTTGAGACAGCGCACTGAAGTTCAACACATCCAATTGATGTGCAGACTCTTGATTGCTCGTGAGCGATTTGCTTTTCCAGTAAACAGCTGAAAATTCTCTTTGCTTTTGCATATCCGGTACCGGAAGCTCAATAGCATAAAGCTCTTTTGTGCGAATTCCTTTTACCGTACTACCGGAAGAGCGGGCATAAATCAAATCCTTAACAAAAGGATCCAGCAACAAGAACAGGAGGTACTCCTGTGTCACCTTCCCTTTGGATCGCAGAGCTACCAAACGCTGACCAATTGCAACCTTCTCATACTCACCTAGCAAAGCAACATTTCCGAGCGGTGCTTCAGTAGTAAAAAGAACATCGTTCGCCCTGGGAAAGCCTCTCGTCATCCATGCGTCATAATTTTCTTCGGGAATGTACTCTCTCGGCTCATCATCGACATACCCACTCTTGACGTTCTTTGCCGTTATCAGAGGAATTCCATACTCGGACTTTTCGGGAGTCTTACCTCTGTAGTCAATGTAATCAACCAACTCCTGCAGCTTGTACTTTTGCGAGTTTGCATACCCAGAAGATGTGACAAGCTCGCCGAACATGTCCAGAAACACGGCGCGGAGGAAGTCGTTGGCGAGCTGGATGGCTTGCTGGCGTTTACGGCGGATGGAGTCGGCCTTGTCGAGGATGGCGGCGATGCGCTTTTGTTCGGGCAGGGGTGGGAGGGGGATTTGCATCGCCTCGAAATTGCCCTTATTAACAATCGCTACGGTAGTTGATGGAGCCATGGCCTCCATTTTCGGCTTTAAAAGCTGTAAAGCGTAGAAGCCATACTTGGCATCAACTCTATTCTCGTCAAAGATCACTGAGTTGATCTGTTGATTTGTGGCAACAGGCTTGCCCGCAATCGCCATCTTTCCAAGCGAACCTATACAGCAAACCATCACAGCATTCTTTGGCACAAGCTTAATTGCCGAGGCGCCTTTAGCAGACAAGGTTCTTGGCGCACTCGTTACATAATTATCCAGACCAAGCTCAGCAGGAGTGACAAACGGAATATCCCCGCCAAAGTTTTGATCATCCACCGTTGATGGCGTTTTTCCGGTAACAACCTTTGCCACTTCTCTTATGGCAACAAGAGGCCAACTCACAGCATCCCCTCCAGCTCATCCAGGTCCGCCAGAATTTCCTGCTCCAACCCTTTTAGCCGTTGCAGAATCACCTTCGGGTCTTCGTACTGCTCCTGCTGGTACTCCACTTCCTTGTAACGGTTGATGGAGAGGTCGTACTTGTTGGCGGCGATGTCCTCGGCTTGCACGACAAAGGCCTTTTTGCGCTTGTCGCCGAACAGGGTGTTGATGGTGCTGGTGCTGATATTGCCTTCGACCATCTTCCGGTATTTGTGCCACTGGGCGATGGCGTCGGGAAGGTCGTTGCTGCCCTCGCCTTTCAGCTCGGTGCGTTTATCGTCCAGCGAGTAACCGTCGGCTTGCAGGTCATAAAACCACACACGCTCGGTAGCGCCGCCTTTGGTGAAAATGAGGATGGCGGTGCTGACGCCCGCGTAGGGTTTGAACACACCGCTGGGCAGGCTGACGATACCTTCCAGCTGGTTGTTGTCGAGCAGCTCCTGGCGTAGTTGCTGGTGTGCCTTGCTGGAGCCGAACAGAACGCCGTCCGGCACGATCACAGCGGCGCGGCCACCGAGCGTGAGCGAGCGGAGGATATGGGCGACGAACAGCAGCTCGGTCTTTTTTGTTTTCACCAGGCCGAGAACGTCGGGGTTGGTGTTGGTTTCGTCCAGGCTGCCTTTGAACGGCGGGTTGGCCAGCACCACGTCGAAGAAATCCTGCTCCTGACGCGGATAGTGCTCCTTGATGGATTTGCTCAGGGAGTCCTGGTAACGGATGTTTGCGTCGTTCACCCCGTGCAGCATCATGTTCATGCTGGAGACGCGCAGCATGGTGGTGTCGAAGTCGAAGCCCCAGAACATCTGGCTGTTGATGTGCTGGCGGTAGGGTTCGAGCAGGTCGCCGGAGTAATGCAGGTTGCCGTCTTCGTCGCTGAAGGTGCCTTCCGGGCTGGAATGCATGCGGTTGAGGTATTCCATGGTGCGGGCCAGGAAGCCCGCAGTGCCGCAGGCCGGGTCGCAGATCAGCTCAGTCGGTTGCGGGGCGATCAGTTCGATCATCGCGTCGATGATGTGGCGCGGCGTGCGGAACTGGCCGTTGATGCCGGCGGTGGTGAGCTTGCTGAGCAGATACTCGTAGATATCGCCCTTTACGTCGCTCTGGGTCAGCGGCAGGTCGTTGACCATCTCCACGGCGGAGGTGAGCACGGACTCGTTCTTAATCTCCAGATCGGCGTCCTGCATGTACTCGCTGATATGGCCAAGGCCTTCACGCTCACCGCCCTCGCCTTCGGCGCTGCCGAGTTGGGCGAAGAACGGGTAGACCTTCTGCCTGAGGTGGCTGTGCAGCTCCTTGCCGCTCATGTTGCGGAAGTTCTTCCAGCGCAGCAGCTGGCCTTCCGGGTTATTGGGAAACAAGCGGGCAAAGTCTTTACCGGTGCGGTTGGCTTTGCGCTCGGCGACGTCTTCCTGCATGTCGAGCATGCGGGCGAACATCAGGTAGCTGATCTGCTCGATCACGGTCAGCGGGTTGGTAATGCCGCCGGTCCAGAATTTTTCCCAGAGCTTGTCGATATCGTTGCGGATTTTGCCGGTGAGCATTCGAGGTACTTCTCTCGCTAAAAAGGGGGTCAGGCCTGCGGCAGCGCTTCGCTGTCGTGACTGTTGTGATTTATTTGCAGTGGCAACTCTTCGGTGGACTCATCCGCCTCGTCGAGCGCCTCGACGATCAGCGAGAGTCGCTCGCTTTCGAAATCCATGTGGGTTGGCTCCAGCGCCGGCAGCGTCTTGCTGACCTTGGCCGACAGCTTGTTGAAGCGTTCCACCTTGCCGTACAGGCCCTGCTTGCCAGCCAGTGCCTTGACGGTGTCGTTGTAGTGGTTGCTCACGGTATTGAGCGTTCCTCCCAGCTTGCCGAGGCGCTCGGCCACGGTGCAGACCTGGTTGTAGATCTCGCCGGCCTTCTCGCTGATCTCCCGTGCTTCGGCATTGCTGCGCTCGATCATCCAAAGGTTGGAAACGGTACGCAGGATCGGGATCAGGGTGGTGTGGGAAACCAGCACGATGCCCTTCTTGTAGCCGTACTCGAACAGATCCTTGTTGTGCTTCATGGCCTCGATGTAGGCCGGCTCGATGGGCATAAACATCAGTACAAAACTGGGGCTGCGCATACCAACGAGGTTGGTGTAGTCCTTGGAAGCCAGGTCATCGATGTGCCGGCGTACCGCTTTGACGTGCTCGGCCATGGCCAGCTGGCACTCTTCGGTGGACTCAGCTGCTACCGCACGGTCATAGGCGACCAGCGAGACCTTGCTGTCGATGATGATGTGTTTGCCATCAGGCAACTTGATCAGATAATCGGTCTGCTTGGAGCGGCCCTCGGCATCTTTGAAGGCTGTCTGCACTTCGTAGTGAGCCTCTTCGATAAGGCCACTCATTTCCAGCGTGCGACGCAGTTGCGCCTCGCCCCAGGCTCCGCGCTGCTGGGAGTCGCCCTTGAGCGCCGAGGTGAGATTGTTGGCCTCTTTGCTCATCTGCAGGCCGATTTCCAGCACCTTTTTGATTTCAGAGTTGAGACTGGTGTTGCCCTGCAGGGACGCATCGTGAACTTCGTTGATGCGCTTCTGGAAGCCTTCGATCTGCTCACGGAACGGTTTAAGCATGCCGTCGATACTGGTTTGGCTGGTCTGGGTGAAGGTCTTGCCCTTCTCCTCGAAAATCTTGTTGGCCAGGTTCTCGAATTCCTGAGTCAGCGACTTGCGCGCATCTGCCAGTTGCGTCATCTGCTCCTGGAAGTGCTCCTCGCGCTGGCTCAGGGTGGTTTTGAGCTTGGTGTGCTCGGATGACAGCGTGTTGAAGCGCTCCTGGAGTTCGCCGAACGCCTTTACCTGCTCATTCAGATGCTGCTTGGTTTCAGCCAACTGCTCGCGGGCATCGCGCTCGGAGGTTTCCAGCGACTTGGCGCGCTTGCCTTCGGCAGCCAGCTCATCCTTCAGGCGGTCACGATCTGCATGCAGTTGCTCGTTGGTGGTCTGAGCCTGTGCCAGACGATCCCGCAGCTCTGTCACCTGCTTCCCACTGTTATCCAGGGCCGTCTTCAGCTCAGCGTGCTGATTACTAAGCGGCTGATAACGCCCCAGCAGCTCGTTGTACTCCAGAGCCTGTGCAGCCATCTTCTGGCGAATTTCAGCAAGCTGCTCACGGGCCTCCCGCTCCCCCGTTGCGGCCACCTTGGCGCTGGCATCCAGATTTGCCAGTTCGTCCTTGAGAGTGTCGCGCTCACCTTGCAATGAGGTGATTGCAGTTTGCGCGGCTGTCAGACGATCACGCAGTTCAGAGACTTGCTCCTGCAGCGCTCGCCCTTCGGCTTGAGCGGTTTCCAGGCGTTTGGCGGCTTCGTTATACTGTCGGCTGGAATCGTCCAGCTTCAGCTGCAACGCAGCCTGTGCGTCTTTGCCTTCCTGCTGTTCCTGATTCAGCCGAGTCACATTGTCGAAGGCGGCCTGCAGCTGCGCCTTCAGCTTAGATTCTGCGACCTGCAGTTCATGGCCGCGCGCCTCTGCCGCCTTGAGCTGCTCGCTCAGCGCTGCGCTGCCGGCCACTGCCGTCGTTTGAGCCTGCTGGGCCAGCTCAAGCTGAGCCGCCAGCAGACTGAGTTGCCGGCCCTGACGCAATGCCGCAGCGAAATAACCCAGTAACGCGCAAGCCAGTGCGAGTACGGCTGTGATAACGATGATGTCGGTAGTCCATTGACTGGCTTGCATGTGCACTCCTAGTGACTGGTAGGCGGGGTTTCCCCGCGCAAGAAGGGCTTGAGCACGGCCACCAGCTCACCCACGTCGGCTGGCGTAAACACACCGTCGATGCCTTCGTGGGAAATGCTGGAGAACGGAGCGTCGTAGAGCTTTTCGATGACGATGCTGCCGTGCTGGGCGATGTAGCTTTTGAGCAGGTTCATGAAGCGCACCTGCTGGGCCGTGAGGCTGGGGTGGGCATGCAGGAACTGGGCGAAATGCTGCTCGATGGCCTGCACGTCCAGGCCAATCAGCTCGCGCACGGTCAACTGAAGCTCGCTGGCGGTGCGGCCATAGAACTCGTTGAGCACCTGCAGGTTGACGCCGGGGTGGGTGGTGAGGATGGTCGAGGTGAGCGAATTAAGCTCCTGCTCGGCAATCGGTTCGCCCTTGTGGATCTTCTGCAGAGTCGGATTGGCGGCCAACATGCCGTCGAGGATGTCCTTGAGACGGCGGCGGTAGCTCATCGCCTCGTTGGCACCGGCGATCTTGATTTCACGCTCAGCCTCCTGCACTCCACTATCGGCGGTGCGGGTACCCGGGGTGTTGTAGAGCGGACCATCCCCCGACTTGCGATACTTCATGATCCCGCGCAGTTCCTGGCGGGCACGTTCCAGCTTATCGACGCAGGCGTTGAGCCAGAAGTCCGCGCTGCGTACCTCGGCGATCAGCGCGTCCTTTTGCCGAACGGCCTGGATATTTATGGCGAGCTTGTCGAGCTCCTCCAGCAGCGTGATCTTGCCATCCTCGAAACAGCTGGCCTTTTCCACCATGCAGATTTCGATGCCGGCGATGAGCTTGTCGAGCGCGGTAGCATGTTTGTCCCGCAGTACACGGGCCGACATCAGCGGCGCAATGGTGGTCACCAGCAGGTGCTGAACCTTGGCATCGAACCTTTGCAGTTGGTCGCCCTGCTGCAACTGGTGCACGGCCCGCAGCTCACGTTTGACAGCAACGCTGCTGTCCGGCAGGTCATTGATGTCAGCACGCAGCAGTTCGATGGCTGCATCGAAGGCAGCAGCATGGTTGTGCTTGAGCGCGGCCTGCGCCAGCTCCAGACGTGCTTCGAAGGTGGTCTGCAGGAGCGACTTGCCGCCCTTGTCCTCGGGTTCCTCGTACTCCTGCTCGAAGAAGTCGAAATTGCCGTAGTGATCGAAGATGAGGAACTCGGCCTTGTGCTTGCCTTGACCAAACAGGTTGGGACTCAGGCGCGTGCCACGGCCGATCATCTGCCAGAACTTGACCCATGATTTGACCGGTTTGGCGAATACCAGGTTGACCACTTCCGGCACGTCGATACCGGTGTCGAGCATGTCTACCGAAATGGCGATGCGGAAGTCGTTGCCCGGTTTCTTGAACTCTTTGATCAGGGTGTCCACATGCGGAATTGCGTTGTGGATGACCTTGCAGACCTTGGCCCCATACTGCGGGTAAAGCTTGCAGAAGAGTTTTTCCAGATGCTCGGCGTGGTCCTGGCGCTGAGCAAAGATGATGGTCTTGCCAACCAGTGAGCCTGTTGCATCCTTGATACCGTTGTTGATCAGGTTTTCCAGGATGATGCGGTCAGTGTCTTCGCTGAAGATTTTGCGACCGATGTCTTTGCCGGCAATGGTGGTGCGCTTGGCTTCTTCCTCGCCGAGGTCCTCTTCGAGCTGGCGCCTCTGCTCGTCACTCAGGTCGTTGTAGTGAATGCCGTCACGCAGAAAATCGGTGGTGAGATCGCGCACGCGGAACGGTACCAGATACGGCGGCTCGTTGTTGATGGCGGCATCCAGCCCGAACTCGAAGGTGGGGTCGGTGGTTTCGCAGTCGAAAATATCGAAGGTGTTTCGGCTGATGAACCTCACCGGGGTGGCGGTGAGGCCGACCTGCAGGGCATCGAAGTAGTCGAACAGGTCGCGGTACTTGTTGTAGATGCTACGATGGCTTTCGTCGGCGATGATCAGGTCGAAGAAGCCGACATCGAGCTGAGCGAAGCGGTTCATCATACCCGGATAGGTGGCGATGTAGACGCGGGCGGTCTGGTCGACCTTGTTGGTTTCACCAATCACGCAACGCGGTTCGCTGGGCAGGTTCTGCTTGAAGGCCTCATCGGCCTGTACACGCAGCTCTTTGCGGTCACAGAGGAACAGCACGCGCTTGGCCCAGCCGGTGCGCAGCAGCAATTCGGCCAACGCGATGGCCACACGGGTTTTGCCGGTGCCGGTGGCCTGGATGATGAGGGCCTTGCGGCGCTGCTGCTGGAAGTGCGCAGCGACGGTTTTGATTGCTTCGATTTGGTAGGGGCGATCAGCAATGCTGAGCTCAGGGTTGTGTTTTTCCAGCGCGGGGATGCGGTACTGGCGCTGGTAGGCCAGGTATTCCAGGCTGTCTTTGCTGTAGAGGCCGTACACCGGGCGATAGGTGTTGTATTGCTTGTCGTCCCAGATAAAGGTTTCGTAGCCGTTGCTGTAGAAAATCACCGGACGCTGCATGCCCATGCGTTCGAAACCATCAGCGTACATGCGGGCCTGTTCGCGCCCGGTTTGCAGGCTGATATTGCCGGACTTCTTGGCCTCGATCACGGCCAGGGGCTGACCGTTGTCGCCCCACAGCACGTAGTCCGCCTTACCTTTGCCGGAGACGTTCTCGGGGAAATCGACCTCCACCTCCTGGCCAACCTGCGCGGGGTTGCTGACATCCCAGCCAGCTTGCAAGAGCATGGCGTCGATCAGCAGTGAGCGGGTCTTGGCTTCACTCCAATGCAGGCTGTCGGCAACCTTCTGGCTCTGCTGCTGACGCTTTTGCTGGTCGGGCTTGGCGGGCGCTTCAATCTTGTCGAGGTGGCGGGTACGCTCCTGCTCCAGCTTGTCCATGACGCGCTGCAGCTCTTCCTGGTACTGGTTGAGGTCCTTCTCGTAGCTGGAGACGGTTTTCTGCAGGCTGGCCAGCGCAGCCGTTGGGTCCTGCACGTCAGCAAACTCGGGGATCGCTGCCTGCACGGTGCCGTAGTACTTGATGGCCATGTACATGGCCAGTTGGTAGGCAGTCTTCAGTGCCAGCTGTGCGTTGCGCAGCTCGCCTTCGGCACCATGGGCAGTGTCGTTACCCTGGATACGCAAGAAGTTGATCTGATGAACCAGGGGTTTGTTGACGCAATCAACAAACACCGGATTTTTAACCAGATCGTAGAAGCTCGACTGCGGCATACGCGGCAGAAGCTCTTCCTTGTAGATGGCCTTGGTCAGTTCTTCGGCAAAGCTACGCAGACGAGTGAGCGCACTGCCAGGATCGATGTGCAGTACGGCTTCGGCAAGACCGGCGAGGTTTGCCAGCAGCTCATTGCCGGGGCGGAGGAACTCAAAGTTGACTGATTTCATAAAGGCGATTCTGTCCATGACGACCCTATAGCGAGGACCGTGCCAGTTTTATTCAATGCCGTATTTGTCCATCCAGTTGCTCAGCGTTTGCTGGCTTTTAAGGCCTAGCAGGCCGGCCGCCCGAGTCTTGTTGTTGCCGGTAAGCTTCAAAGCCTGACGCAAATAATGCCCAGCAACCTCTGAAATTATCTCTTGCAAATCAATACCTTGAGAAACATCCAAGGAAGTTGGATTGTGCTGCCCCCGGGGTAATTGGAACAGTGCCTGCTCAATATCCGCAGCGCCAATCACGTCACCCGGACACCAGAGGGCAGCGCGCAGCAACGTCGATTGCAACTCACGCACATTGCCTCGCCAAGCGCCGCAGAGGATAAGTTTTTTTGCATCTACGGAAATTTTCTTACCCTTTAGCGATTCGTCCCGCTCTGCAATTCCGCTCAAGAGGGAATCAGCCAACAGCAGCAAATCACCCTCGCGCTCACGCAGTGGCGGTAGATGCAGGACACCGATGGCAACGCGATAGAAAAGGTCCTCCCGGAAACCACCTTCTGCCACGGCGTGCATCAGATTGCGGTGAGTCGCAGTGATTAGTCGCACATCCACTCTGACGTCCTGGCTGCCTCCGACTGGAGTTACCACCCCTTCCTGCAGCACTCGTAGCAAACGCACCTGAGCATCACAAGTCAGCTCACCAAATTCATCCAGGAACAGGGTTCCACCATCAGCCTGCTGAAAAACACCGGCGCGACTCTCAACAGCGCCGGTGAAAGCCCCTTTGCGGTGACCAAACAATGTGGAGTCAATCAGCTCCGGCGGGATAGCGCCGCAGTTGATCGCAACGAATGCCCCAGATGAACGGGGACTAGCATTGTGAATAGCTCTGGCGAATAGTTCCTTGCCAGTGCCCGTTTCACCATAGATCAGAACAGGCACCTGCTTTTGAGCAAGAACCTGCGCCTGAACCTTGAGCATGAGCATGCGCTCGCTCTGCGTAATGATGCTGTCAAAGGCCGCATTGGCTGGAGCGTGGCCGTCAGCAAGCTGAAGCAGCTTGTCGTCTGTAATCGTGTTTGCAGCCGGGACATATTCCGCTGCGATCTCGAATGGCACATCGACCTTCTGCACACCCTGTTCTAACGAGGCCTGGTAGAAGGTGACTGGGTAACGGGTCTTGCCGAGCAAAATCCAAACAGCCTGCATGGCTGGGGTGCCGGGACTGAGCAAGATGGATAGCTGTATGCCGGAGGCTTGAAGCCGCGCTAGGTGGGTATTGGCAGCCTGATAGATATCTCCGAAATGCACAGGAGACCTGAGCGATTCATAGCTGACATTGATCTGCGCACCTACCTGCTCACGCAGCCAAGCCAGGTAGGGCTCAACCTGCTCAGCTGGGTAAGAAGAAAGCAATTCAACCTGATCGAAAGACTCTGCTCTCAGCGTCGAAAGCACAGGCCCAGCATCACTTCCTGATAGTGCCTTGAGGTCGTTGCCACCCACCCAGCAGAGCAGCACATTCTGCTTTTTAGCCACGCACCTAACCCTCTATTTTTTATTCGCTTCCGCATGCGCGACTTACCAGCACCGTGCTTTGCCTCACAGTTTTCTGGACAGTAAACCTCAACCTGGCGCCAGACTTGAGCGAACCCTTGAGGCTCTCGCCAAGCAGCGAATTGACGTTGTCGATCAGCTACATAGGCACTCCCCGCCCTATTGACCAGCGCCGTCATCCACGCAACGCGCATGACGCTGATAGCACTGCGCCTTCCTAACCGATACTAATCCCCCACCGCTTGCAAGCCAATCTCAATTGGCAACCAATTGGCAACCAGAACGATCATTTTTGATAAGCCATGAAAAACAGCAGGCATAAAAAAATCCAAGCACTCGTAAGTGCTTGGATTTCTTGGAGTTTTTTGGTCGGGACGGAGTGATTCGAACACTCGACCCCTTGCACCCCATGCAAGTGCGCTACCGGGCTGCGCTACGCCCCGACTGGGCTTTGAAGCATGTTCTCAATCTTGCCGAGAACGTTGAAGAATGTACCCTAACCCTCTGATAAATGAAAGCTTTTTCTCAAAAAAATTTCCATTCATCAGAAACCCGGTTTACTTCTTCAAAACCACCAACACATCCTCCAACTCAACAATCATCTGCCGAATCAGCTGCTTGTACTGGCTGGATTCATCTTTAGCCTCATCACTGGAGAGCCTCAACCGCGCCCCGCCAATGGTGAACCCCTGATCATACAGCAGCGCACGAATCTGGCGGATCATCAGCACATCCTGGCGCTGGTAATACCGCCGGTTCCCCCGCCGCTTCACAGGGTTCAGCTGGTCGAACTCCTGCTCCCAATACCGCAGCACGTGTGGCTTTACGGCACACAACTCGCTCACTTCACCAATGGTGAAGTAGCGTTTGCCCGGTATGGGGGGCAGTTCGTCGTTATGGCTTGGTTCCAGCATAGGCCTCAACCCGGGCCTTCAACTTCTGCCCTGGACGAAAGGTGACGACGCGCCGTGCGGTGATCGGGATTTCTTCCCCTGTCTTGGGGTTACGGCCCGGCCGCTGGCGTTTGTCGCGAAGGTCGAAGTTGCCGAAACCGGACAGCTTGACCTGCTCGTTCTCTTCAAGTGCGTGCCGAATTTCTTCGAAAAACAGCTCGACCAGCTCCTTGGCCTCACGCTTGTTAAGCCCCAGCTCCTCGTACAGCCTTTCGGCCATCTCAGCTTTCGTCAGAGCACCCATGCCGTTATTTCCTTAACGTGGTGTTCAACCTTTGTTCGAGCGAGGTGAGGATGTTTTGCAGGGTAGTGTTCACCTCATCGTCGTTAAGAGTGCGCGATGGATGCTGCCAGGTCAAGCCGACGGCAAGGCTTTTTCTATCAGGATCAATGCCTTTACCTTGGTACACATCAAACAGCCTGAGGTCTGTGAGCCATTCGCCTGCATTGTCACGAATTAATTCAAGCACCGCGCTAGAAGCCACATCACGTCCTGCGATCAAAGCCAGGTCACGACGGGTTTCCGGGAACTTGGACAGTTCGCTGAATTTCGGCAGGCGGCCTTCGACCACGTCGCCCAGCACCAGCTCGAACAGGAACACCGGGCGGTCCAGGCCCAGGGCCTTGGCCAGCTCTGGGTGAATGGCGCCGAGGTAGCCGACCAGTTTACCGTCACGCTCGATGGCAGCGGTCTGGCCTGGGTGCAGGGCTGGGTGTTTGCCGGCGCTGAAGGTGAAGTCGCTCAGGGCGCCGGAGTAGCCCAGCAGGGCTTCCACGTCGGCTTTGACGTCGAAGAAGTCGACGCCGTCGCGGCCGTTGGCCCAGCCTTCTGGCAGGCGGCTGCCGGTGATGACGCCGGCAATCATTGGCTGCTGCTGCAGGTCACCCAGTTGGCCGACAAAGCGCAGGCCGCTTTCGAACAGGCGCACGCGGTCTTGCTGGCGGTTCAGGTTGTGCTGCAGTGCCTTGACCAGGCCCGGCCACAGCGAGGCGCGCATGGCGGCCATGTCGCTGGAGATGGGGTTGGCCAGCAGCAGCGGCTCTACGCCCGGGCTGAACAGTTCGAACAGTTTCGGGTCGATGAAGCTGTAGGTGATGGCTTCCTGGTAGCCGCGGGCAACCAGCAGGCGGCGCAGGGTCGGCAGGTCACCGCGGGTTTCCGGCTTGCCCTGTGGGGCCAGGCGGGCTTGCGGGTAACGAACCGGCAGGTTGTTGTAGCCGTACAGGCGGGCCAGCTCTTCGATCAGGTCCACTTCCAGGCTGATGTCGAAGCGGTGGCTTGGTACGCTGACGGTCCACTGCCCTTCCCCGCTCTTGGTCGTGGTCAGCTCGAGGGCGTTGAGCAACTGCTCGACCTGGGCTGGGTCCATTTCCATGCCAAGCATCTGGGTGATGCGTTCGGCGCGCAGGGTGACCGGGGCTACTTGTGGCAGGTGCTGTTCGCTGACCGCTTCGACCACAGGGCCGGCTTCGCCGCCAACGATGTCCAGCAGCAACTGCGTGGCGCGCTCCATGGCTTCGCGGGCCAGTTGCGAGTCGACGCCGCGCTCGTAGCGGTGCGATGCATCGGTGTGCAGGCCGTAGGAACGGGCTTTACCGGCGACGGAAATCGGCTCGAAGAAGGCGCTTTCCAGGAACAGGTCGCGGGTTTTTTCGGTGTTCACACCGCTGTGCTCGCCCCCCATGACGCCGGCGATGGCCAAGGCGCGGGTGTGGTCGGCGATGACCAGGGTGTCAGCACGCAGGGCCACTTCCTGGCCGTCGAGCAGGACGAGCTTTTCGCCCTCTTCGGCCATGCGCACGCGGATGCCGCCGTTGATTTCCGCCAGGTCGAAGGCGTGCATCGGCTGGCCGAGTTCGAGCATCACGTAGTTGGTGATGTCGACGGCGGCGTCGATGCTGCGAACGTCGCTGCGGCGCAGGCGCTCGACCATCCACAGTGGGGTTGGCTTGCTCAGGTCGACGTTACGGATAACGCGGCCCAGGTAGCGCGGGCAGGCAGCCGGGGCGCTGACTTCGACCGGGCGCACTTCGTCATGGGCGGCCGCTACGGCTGGCACCACCGGGCGGGTGACCGGGGTGTCGTACAGGGCGCTGACGTCGCGTGCCAGGCCGGCGATGGACAGGCAGTCGCCGCGGTTCGGGGTCAGGCCGATTTCGATGCTGGCATCATCCAGGCTCAGGTACGTGCGAATGTCTTCGCCAACCGGAGCGTCGGCAGCCAGTTCCAGCAGGCCGTCGTTTTCTTCGCTGATCTGCAGTTCGGCAGCCGAGCACAGCATGCCGAAGGACTCGACACCGCGCAGCTTGGCCTTCTTGATCTTGAAGTCGCCTGGCAGTTCGGCACCGATCATGGCGAACGGGATCTTGATGCCTGGGCGGGCGTTAGGGGCGCCGCACACAACCTGGAAGGTTTCCTGGCCGCTGCTTACCTGGCACACGCGCAGCTTGTCGGCGTCCGGGTGTTGTTCGGTGGCGAGAATTTCGCCCACGACGATGCCGCTGAACTGGCCGGCAGCGGGGGTAACGCTGTCAACTTCGAGGCCGGCCATGGACAGGCGGGCGACCAGTTCGTCACGGGAGACTTGCGGGTTGACCCAACCGCGCAGCCACTGTTCACTGAATTTCATGCTGTTCTCCTGAAAGTTGCGTCGATTGGGCCTAGCGGAATTGGGCTAGGAACCGCAGGTCGTTGTCGAAGAACAGACGCAAATCGTTGACGCCATAGCGCAGCATGGCCAGGCGCTCGGCACCCATGCCGAAGGCAAAGCCCTGGAACTCTTCTGGGTCGATGCCGGACATGCGCAACACATTCGGGTGCACCATGCCGCAGCCCATCACTTCCAGCCAGCCGGTTTGCTTGCACACGCGGCAGCCGTTGCCGGAACACATCACGCACTGGATGTCGACTTCTGCAGACGGCTCGGTGAAGGGGAAGAACGATGGGCGGAAACGGACCGCCAGTTCTTTCTCGAAGAATACGCGCAGGAATTCTTCGATGGTGCCCTTGAGGTCGGCGAAGTTGATATCGCGATCGATCAGCAGGCCTTCGACCTGGTGGAACATCGGCGAGTGGGTGATATCCGAGTCGCAGCGGTATACGCGGCCCGGGCACACAATGCGGATGGGCGGCTGGGTGGACTCCATGGTCCGCACCTGCACCGGCGAGGTGTGGGTGCGCAGCAGCATGTTGGCATTGAAGTAGAAGGTGTCATGCATCGCCCGCGCCGGGTGGTGGCCAGGGATGTTGAGCGCTTCGAAGTTGTGGTAGTCGTCTTCCACCTCTGGGCCTTCGGCAATGCCGTAGCCAATGTGGGTGAAGAACTGCTCGATGCGCTCGAGTGTACGGGTGATCGGGTGCAGGCCACCGGTGGCCTGGCCGCGGCCTGGCAGGGTGACGTCAATGCATTCGGCAGCCAGGCGAGCGCTGAGCTCGGCTTCTTCAAAGGCAGCCTTGCGGGCATTGAGCACAACGGTGACGCGCTCTTTGGCGTCGTTGATCAGCGCGCCGACTTTCGGCCGCTCTTCGGCTGGCAGGTTGCCCAGGGTCTTCATCACCTGGGTCAGTTCGCCCTTCTTGCCGAGATAATTAACCCGGATCTGTTCCAGGGCGTTGATGTCTTCAGCGCGTTCCACGGCCTCTAGGGCTTGGGAGACCAGCGCATCCAGGTTTTCCATGTACAGACTCCAGATACGAAAATAGGGGAAGAGCTTTGAAGGCTCTTCCCCTATCGATGACGTTCAATGCCCGGCAGCGCTAGCACCGCCGGGTGATTGTCGCGGGTACTTAAGCCAGAACGGCTTTAGCTTTCTCGACAATCGCAGCAAACGCCGCTTTTTCGTTCACTGCCAGATCAGCCAGAACCTTACGGTCGATTTCGATCGAAGCCTTTTTCAGGCCAGCAATCAGACGGCTGTAGGACAGACCGTTGGTGCGGGCACCGGCGTTGATACGAGCGATCCACAGTGCGCGGAACTGACGCTTCTTCTGGCGACGGTCGCGGTAGGCGTATTGGCCTGCCTTGATGACCGCTTGCTTGGCTACACGGAATACGCGCGAACGTGCACCGTAGTAACCTTTAGCCAGTTTCAGAATTTTTTTGTGACGCTTACGAGCGATAACGCCGCGCTTAACACGAGCCATGAGTAACTTCCTCTATCTTAACCAGAATTAACGAACGCGCAGCATGCGCTCGACTTTTGCGACGTCGGACGGGTGCAGCAAGCTGGCACCGCGCAGTTGACGCTTACGCTTGGTCGACATTTTGGTCAGGATGTGGCTCTTGAAAGCGTGCTTGTGCTTGAAGCCCGAAGCTGTCTTCAGGAAGCGCTTCGCAGCACCGCTCTTGGTTTTCATTTTTGGCATGTTGGAACTCCGCATTCGATAAAATTACACATAATCATCAGGCCTGCCGTGCCCGGGAGATTACTTCTTTTTCTTGGGGGCGATGACCATCATAAGCTGGCGTCCTTCCATCTTCGGATGCTGCTCAACGGTGCCGTATTCGGCGAGGTCGGCTTCGACCCGCTTCAACAGCTCCATGCCCAGCTCCTGGTGGGCCATCTCACGACCACGGAATCTCAGAGAGATCTTGGCCTTGTCCCCATCGGTAAGGAAACGTACCAGGTTGCGTAGTTTTACCTGGTAATCCCCATCCTCCGTCCCTGGACGAAACTTGATTTCTTTGATCTGGATCTGCTTCTGGTTTTTCTTGGCTTCGTTAGCCTGCTTCTTCTTCTCGAAGAGGTGCTTGCCGTAGTCCATGACCTTGCAGACGGGTGGTACCGCGTCTGCAGAGATTTCTACCAGGTCCAGCTTCGCTTCATCAGCGATACGCAGCGCTTCATCAATCGAGACGATGCCAACCTGCTCGCCGTCTGCGCCAATTAACCGAACCTCGCGGGCCGAGATATTCTCGTTGATCGGGGCCTTCGGTACAGCACGCTTATCGTTTCTCATTTCACGCTTAATAGTCATTACTCCGATTCTTGGCGACCACGCCGGGAAACCGCTTGTGTCAGCAGCTCAACGAATTGGGCGACGGGCATGGAGCCCAGGTCTGCGCCTTCGCGAGTACGCACAGCGACGGTTTGCGTTTCGACTTCGCGGTCCCCTATAACCAAAAGGTACGGGACCTTGAGCAAAGTATGCTCGCGGATTTTAAAGCCGATCTTCTCATTTCTCAAGTCCGACTTGGCACGGAAACCGCTTCCGTTCAGAGATTTCTCAACCTCGAGGGCGAAATCGGCCTGCTTGTCGGTGATATTCATGATCACCGCCTGGGTTGGGGCCAGCCACGCCGGGAACACGCCAGCGTAGTGCTCGATCAGCATGCCGATGAAGCGCTCGAACGAACCGAGGATGGCGCGGTGCAGCATGACCGGGCGAACTCGGCTGTTATCTTCGGCGATATAGCTGGCATCCAGACGCTCTGGCAGGTTCGGGTCGTACTGCAGGGTACCGCACTGCCAGTTACGGCCGAGGCAGTCGCGCAGGGTAAACTCGATTTTCGGGCCGTAGAAGGCACCCTCGCCCGGCTGGTATTCCCACTCAAGGCCGGATTCGTTCAGGGCGTCGGCCAGCGCTGTTTCAGCACGGTCCCACAACTCTTCAGAACCGACACGCTTGGCCGGACGAGTGGACAGTTTCATGGCGATGTCGCTGAAACCGAAGTCCTTGTACACGTCCAGGGTCAGCTTGATGAAGTCGGCGGCCTCTTTCTTCACCTGATCTTCGGTGCAGAAAATGTGCGCATCGTCCTGTACGAAGCCACGCACGCGCATGATGCCGTGCAGTGCGCCGGACGGCTCGTTACGGTGGCAGGCACCGAACTCGGCCAGACGCAGCGGCAGGTCGCGGTAGCTTTTCAGGCCCTGGTTGAACACCTGCACGTGGCACGGGCAGTTCATCGGTTTTACCGCGTAGTCACGGCTTTCCGACGAAGTGGTGAACATGTTTTCGGCATAGTTTGACCAGTGGCCGGAACGTTCCCACAGGATGCGGTCGACAACCTGCGGGGTCTTGATTTCCTGGTAGCCGTTTTCGCGCTGCACGCCACGCATGTACTGCTCGAGTACCTGGTAGACGGTCCAGCCGTTGGCGTGCCAGAACACCATGCCCGGGGCTTCTTCCTGCAGGTGGAACAGGTCGAGCTGCTTGCCGATCTTGCGGTGGTCGCGTTTTTCGGCTTCTTCGATGCGCTGGATGTACGCAGCCAGCTGCTTCTTGTCAGCCCAGGCCGTGCCGTACACGCGCTGCAGCTGCTCGTTCTTGGCATCGCCACGCCAGTAGGCGCCGGACAGCTTGGTCAGCTTGAACGCCTTGAGGAAGCGGGTGTTCGGCACGTGCGGGCCGCGGCACATGTCGACGTATTCTTCGTGGTAGTACAGGCCCATGGCCTGTTCATCCGGCATGTCTTCGACCAGACGCAGCTTGTAGTCTTCGCCACGGGCCTTGAACACATCGATGACTTCGGCGCGCGGGGTCATTTTCTTGACCACGTCGTAGTCTTTTTCGATCAGCTCCATCATGCGCTTTTCGATGGCGGCCATGTCTTCTGGGGTGAAGGGGCGCTCGTAGGCGATGTCGTAATAGAAGCCTTCGTCAATGACCGGGCCGATCACCATCTTGGCGGTCGGGTACAGCTGCTTCACGGCGTGGCCAACCAGGTGGGCGCACGAGTGACGGATGATCTCCAGTCCCTCTTCATCTTTAGGGGTGATGATCTGCAGGGTGGCGTCGTTGCTGATCAGGTCACACGCATCGACCAGCTTGCCGTCGACCTTGCCGGCCACAGTGGCCTTGGCCAGGCCAGCGCCGATGGAAGCGGCTACTTCGGCTACGGATACGGCGTGATCGAACGAACGTTGACTGCCATCGGGAAGAGTAATAACGGGCATGGCGCCTCCTCTCCTAGTGGTGACCCCTACCAAAGGTCACGTGGGTTGGGATGAGCCAGTACAAGATCCGACCTGCCTTCCGGTAAAAGGAAGCCTGCCCCACAGTGGCAGAAGCCTTTCGGCTTGTCAGGGACGAACCAGAGTGACTGGAAAGAAAAAAGATAGCTGCAACCGGCAACAGCGCGACTGCAAGCCGAGCATGCTAGCACGCGGGTTGCACCCTAGGCAGAAATATTTGGAAATTGCACCACAACGGTGAACTAACGCGGAAAAATACCGCTCAGACTTTGGGAAGCAACCTACTCTTGATGAGACCTTAACCCAAGGAGTAACTGGTGATGCGAGTTCCGTCTCTTCTGGCCCTGGCGGCCGCTGGCGCCCTGCTGCTGCCCGTGGCTGCGAACGCCGGCAACTTCCCAGCCGGGAAGGAGGCCGCCTACATGACCCAGTGCACGCAAGTGGCCAGCGGCCAGGGCGTTGACGCTGCCACCGCGAAAAAACACTGCGACTGCGGCGCGCAAGCCATCAAAAAGAACTTCACCGACGCCGAGATTGCCGACCTCGACAGCAAGGACGGCGTTGACGCCAAGCTGATGCAGAAGGCGCAGTCGGTGGTGAGACAGGCCTGCGCACCGAAGAGCTGAAACCTTAAAGCCGGTGATGACCAGCCATTCTTTGAGCTGGATCAATATCCTGCGAAGGTAAAAGGCGCTAGATGCGCAGAATTAGACTATGATGTATCCCGTGCTCCGTAGCCTCGGCCGCATTGCACCACTGAAAAAACTAAATGTTCTGGAGATTCACCCATGTCCAATCGCCAACAAGGCACCGTCAAATGGTTCAATGATGAGAAAGGCTACGGCTTCATCACCCCAGCAGGCGGCGGCGACGACCTGTTCGTACACTTCAAAGCCATCGAATCTGACGGCTTCAAGAGCCTGAAAGAAGGCCAGACTGTTTCCTTCGTCGCCGAGCGCGGCCAGAAGGGCATGCAGGCTGCACAGGTTCGTCCGGAGTAATTCGGATAGCTGTAAAAAAACCCGCCCTTGTGGCGGGTTTTTTTATGGGTGATGCATCATCTGAGTGGGGCGGGATTGCCTGCGAAACCGACAGTAGGGTGAATGGCACGGGCTTTGCTCGTGTTCGCGGGTGAACCCGCTCCTACAGGCGACCGCACAGGCTTTTCACATTTTGCGCAAGGCAGTTGCCCCCGCGTGCATCAACCGCAGTTGACGCGGGTTACCCTACCCTGCTCGTCCACGTTCAGGTTCAAGCGCTCGGAGCGGTACTCCAGGGTGACCACGTCGTGCGGCTTGAGAATGCGCGCCATCTGCGAGCCGCTGGCCTTGCGTGCCTGCTCCAGCAATTCGGCGCTGGCCTGCTTGCCCAGGGCAAAGTCGGCACCACTGGCTTCGCAGCGGCCATCGTTGCCCGCTGGCGCGGCACCACCATCAGCATTGCCACCAGTGCTGCAACCCGCCAGGACAGCAGCCACAGCCAGAGTTGCCAGGTAAGCACGGGTACGGAACATGAAGCCTCCTAAATCGGTCCGGGAACTGCCTGATCCGACAGCTCCGCTCATCATTTGTTGCAAAACCGGTCAAGTCTGCCTGAACTGCAGCGGCGAGGCGAAAAGCAATCGTGACCGGATTTTGCACAACGTGCTGTATTTGCCATATGCTTAGCCCGCACGGTCACCGGCGCAAAGCCATGATTTGCTGCAAGAAGTGGAGCGCATCCCGCCTCCATCGAACACCAGGGTCAGGTGTTCCCCCTTCGTTCCGGGCCCCCAGCGAGAGCTTTTCATGAGCACCCACAGCATCGATGCCGATATCAAGGTCAAATGGGCCGAGGGCCAGAGCGCGTACAGCCCTGGCACACCGGAAGAGTTACTGTTGATCGCCATCGACCTGTTGGTGCGCGACAACGGTGCCGAGGCGGCACGCAGCTTCATCGACCAGGTATTCGAGCGCTACGCGCCGCACGCGGCTATTCCAATCGCGCCAGACGGTCACTGAGCAGGTTGAACAGCCCCTGGGCATCACCCTGCTCCACCCACAGCACATTCGCCGGCCGCTTGAGCACACCGTACCAGTCTGCAACTGTCTGGCCGAAAGTGGCCCCTTCGCGGCTGTCGATGCTCATGTGGATACGTCGGCCACTGAACAGCTCGGGCTTTAACAGGTAGGCGATGACGCTGGCGTCGTGCACAGGGCCGCCAGGTATGCCATACACGTCCATATCGTGGGTGATGTAGGCATTGAGGATATCCACCACGCGCTTGCTGGCCTGGTTGTTTACGGCTGCCAGTTGCTTCAGGCGGGCGTTACTAGTCAGCAGCTTGTGCGTGACGTCCAGCGGCAGGTAGGTCAGCTGTACGCCGCTGGCCAGCACCACTTCGGCGGCGTGCGGGTCGGCATAGAGGTTGAACTCCGCCACCGGGGTGATGTTGCCGCCGTTGAAATGGGCTCCCCCCATGACCACCACCTCTTTGATGCCGTTGACGATGCTCGGGCGCTGGATCAGCGCCAGGGCCAGGTTGGTCTGCGGGCCGAGCATGGCGACGGTGATGCTGTGCGGTTTGGCTGCGCTGAGTGTATCGACCAGGTATTGCACGGCATTGCCCTGGGCCAGGGGCGCTTTCGGCTCGTGCACCGGTACACCGGTGAGGCCTTCTTCGCCATGAACGTCGGCGGCGTAGATCGGCGTGCGCACCAATGGGCGGCCGGCACCGGCGTACACCGGGATGTCTTCGCGCCCCGCCCATTCGCGGGCCAGGCGGGCATTGCGCGAGGTCTTGTCCAGGCGCACGTTGCCGGCCACGGTGGTGATGGCGCGGATATTGAGTTCGTTGGGCGAAGCCATGGCCAGAAACAGCGCGACCACGTCGTCCGCGCCGGGATCGGTGTCGATGATCAGGTCGATGGGTGCGGCCTGGAGGGTGGAGGCTGTGGCCATGAAGACGACTCCTTGTAGCAGGGACTTGAGCATGGATGGCACTCCTGTTGCCTATGAATCATGCGTTTACACAGCCCGGCGTCCTTTGTGGAAGCGGCTAGAAGGTGACGCCGGAGATGAGGGCGATGTTGCTGTAGGGCTGGCACTCGCCTGTACGCACCACCGCACGGGCACTGCGCGACAGCACTTTGAAATCCTCATGGGTCAGCCATTCGCGCTTGCCCAGCTTGCCCTTCAGTCGCTCGATTTCGACCAGCGCAGGTGGCACCACTTTCTGCATTTCCTCAGCCAGCACGTGCCGCTCAACCTGCAATTCGCTCAGCACCACCCGCAGCACGCTGGCGAAGTCCGGCAGGCCAGGCGTAATGGCCAGGTCGATCAGCTCGACACCCGGCGGCACCGGCAGCCCGGCATCGCCGATCACCAGGATATCGCCATGCCCCATGCCGGCAATGACTCGCGACAGGGCAACGTTCAGCAGCGGGGTTTTCTTCATGGCGTCAGCTCCGCCAGGTAGGGAATCGACGGCTGGGCACCGGCACGGGTAACCGACAATGCCGCGGCACGCTGGCCAAAGGCGATCGCCTCGCCCTCCTTCAGCCCACGCACCAGGGCGGCAGCAAAGCCACCAATGAAGGTATCGCCGGCAGCGGTGGTGTCCAGCGGTTGCACGCGCGGCGCCGGATAGTGCTGATGGCCTTGGGCAGTAACCAGCAAGGCACCTTGCGCACCCAAGGTGATGATCACTTTGCCTGCCCCCAGCTGCAGCAAGCGCTCACCTGCGCGCCGGGCACTGTCCTGGTCGGTCACCGCCACACCGGTCAAGGCTTCGGCCTCGCTTTCGTTAGGGGTAAGGTAATCGATATGCGCAAACCAGTCCGCTGGCAAGGGACCGGTAGCGGGTGCTGGATTCAGGATGACCTGCTTGCCCAGCTCACGCGCCCTGGCCAGTGTGCACGCCACAGTGTCAGTGGGCACTTCCAGCTGGCAGATGACCACCTCGGCGGCCTGCAGCAGTGCATCGAAACGCAGCACCGACTGTGGCGTCAGCAGGCCGTTGGCGCCGGGAATGATGACAATACAGTTCTGGCTGGCAGCATCCACCGTGATCAGCGCCACACCGCTGGACGTGCCCGGGCAGGTGCTGACACCCTGACAGTCGATACCCTCGACATACAAGGCCCGGTGCAGTTGCCGACCGTAATCATCATCCCCCACATTGCCGATCATCGCCACGCTGCCCCCCAGCCGCGCTACCGCCACCGCCTGGTTGGCACCCTTGCCGCCCGGCACCGTGAAAAAGCTATCGCCGGGGAGTGTTTCGCCGGCCCGGGGCAGGCGCTGGGCGCGGACCACCAGGTCCATGTTGAGGCTGCCGACCACCACAACCTTGGCATTCATGACGTTTCCTTAGCGTTAGCGGTATTCATTGAACAGGTCCGGGCGCGGCCCGGTGGATTCACGCAAGACGATACGCGGGGCGACGATACGCTGCTCCGCCGCGCCTTGCCGGGGCGTAGCGATACGCGTCAGCAGCAACGAGGCAGCGCTCTCGCCCAGCTCGAGGATCGACTGGCCCACGGTGGTCAGTGGTGGGTACACGTAGCGGCTCAGTTCGATGTCGTCGAAGCCGATCACCGACAGCTCGCCGGGTACGCTGATATTGCGTTCGGCGGCAGCGCGCAGCACACCAAAGCCGATCATGTCGTTGCCGGCAAAAATCGCCGAGGGCCGCTTGCCTTCCAGCACCTGCGCCGCCGCTGCATGGCCACCCGGGCTGGTGAAGTCGCAGTGCAGTACACGGCTGCCCAGCACAGGCGCACCGGCTTCGGCCATGGCACGGCGGAAGCCGCTCAGGCGCAGCTGGGTAACACCGGTTTCGGCGGGGCCGCCGATATAGGCGACGTCGCGATGGCCCAGCTCCAGCAGGTGCCGGGTGGCCAGGTACGCCCCCTGCTCGTGGTCAATGCGCACCAGGTCGGCATCGACGCCTTCCAGCTCACGGTCGACGATGACCATTGGCGTGCGCACACCGGCCAGGCTTTGCAGCAGGTCGTCGTCCTGGCCCACCGAGGCCACTACCAGGCCGTCGATGCGTTTTTCCAGCAGCACGCGCAGGTAGCTGCGCTGCTTCTGTGGGTTGTCGTCGGAGTTGCACAGGATCACGCAATAGCCGTTGCGCTCGCAGGCGTCTTCGATACCCCGCGCCAGCTCGGCGAAGTAAGGGTTGACGCTGTTGGGCACCAACAGGCCGATGGTGGCCGTACTGCGCGCCTTCAGCGAGCGCGCCACCGCACTGGGCACGTAATCCAGTTCGACAATGGCGGCTTCCACCTTCAGCCGCACCTGTTCGCTGACCGGACGGGTCTTGTTGAGTACATGGGACACGGTGGTGTAGGAAATACCCGCCAGTGCCGCGACGTCTTTGATAGTTGCCATGGTGTCAGTTCCGCCGGCCTGCGCGCCGGCTACGGTAAGTGTCGAGCACAACGGCGATGACGATCACCGCCCCGGTGATGATGCGTTTGGTCGGCTCGCTGGCGCCGATCTGCGCCAGCCCGGCGGCCAATACGGAAATGATCAGTACGCCAAAGAAGGTGCTGATGACCGAGCCACGCCCGCCCATCAGGCTGGTACCGCCGATCACGACGGCGGCAATGACCTGCAACTCCAGGCCAGACCCGGCGTTGGGGTCGGCGGCTTCCAGCCGCGAGATCTGGAACAGTGCGGCCAGGCCGGCGAGCAGGCCCATCAGGGCGAAACCAGCACTTTGTAAGGGCGCGGATCGATACCGGCCAGGCGCACGGCCTCTTCGTTGGTGCCGATACCGATCAGGTAACGGCCGAACACCGTGCGCGTCAGTACCAACTGGGCGAGCACGATCACCAGCAAGGCGATGATAAACGCTGGCGAAACACCAAAGGCGACCGGGTTGGAGAACCAGGCATAGGCGTCGCCGATATAGGCGGTGCGCGAGTCGGTGAACTGGTAGGCCAGGCCACGGGCCATCTCCAGCACACCAAGCGAGACGATGAACGACGGGATGCGCCAGGCTACGGTGACGCCACCGGTAATGCTGCCGGCCAATGCGGCCACAGCCATGCCCAGCAGCGCCGAGGGCAGCACGCCCCAGCCCCAGCCGAGTATCGCCACGCTCACCGTCGAGGCGGCCAGCGCCAGCACCGAGCCCACCGACAGGTCGATGCCGCCGATGATCAACACGAAGGTCATGCCCACCGCCAGCACCATCAGGTCCGGGATCTGGTTGGCCAGCGTGCTGAAGGTGCCATACGACCAGAAGTGGCTGCTGAGGAACGAGAACAGCACGATCATCGCCAGCAAGGCGCCAGCCAGGCCCAGGTAGGTGCCCAGGCCAAAGTAGGTACCGCTGCGGCGCACGGGGGCGGCTTCCTGGTTGTTGAGCGGGGTGGTTTTCATGCATCCATCCTGGGGGCTGCATCATGCAGCAGCGCGTCACGTTTCTGATAACCGGCGAAGGCGGCGGCAAGCAACTGGTCCTGGCTCCAATGATCACGCGCGAAGGTGTCGATCAGGCGGCCGGCGGACAGCACGGCGATGCGGTCGCAAATCAGCATCAGTTCGCGCAGGTCACTGGACACCACCACCAAGGCCTTGCCTTGGCGCGCCAGCTCGGCTAGCAGGCCATAAATGTCGAACTTGGCGCCCACATCGATGCCACGCGTGGGCTCGTCGAACAGCAGCACCTGGCAATCGCGCTCCAGCCAGCGGCCGATCACCACTTTTTGCTGGTTACCGCCAGACAGCTCACCCACCACCTGCTGCGCGCCGGCACTGCGAATGCGCATGGCCTGGATCTGGCGTTCGGCCAAGGCCTTTTCCGCTTCGCTATCGAGCACACCGGCGCGCGATACCGCGCCCAGGTTGCCCAACGCAATGTTGGCGCTGATCGACTGCGTCAACAGCAGGCCCTCGCCTTTGCGGTCTTCGGTTATCAGCGCGATACCGGCCCGCACTGCAGCCTTGGGCGAGTCGATGTTTACCGCCTGCGGCGGTTGGCCGAGCGCGATACCGCCGCTGTCGGCGCGATCGGCACCGTAGATCAGGCGCAACAGCTCGGTACGGCCGGCGCCGATCAGCCCGGAAATGCCAAAAATCTCCCCTGCCCTGACTTCGAACGACACCTCGCGCACCTTGTCGCCGCGGCACAACTTGTCGACCTTGAGCAGCGGTGCACCCATCTGCCGTCGGCCCAGGTCGATATGCTCGCCCAGCTCGCGGCCGACCATCAGGTTGACCAGCTCGGCGCTGCTGTAGCGCTGGATCGGCTCGTCGCACACCAGCTTGCCATCGCGCAGCACAACGATGCGTTGGGCCACCCGCTGCAACTCTTCCAGGCGATGCGAGATATAGACGATGGCCACGCCGCGCGCGCGCAGGCGCTCGATCTGGATGAACAGCAACGCCACCTCGCGCGCAGTGAGCATGGCAGTGGGTTCGTCCAGGATCAGCACATGGCAGTCACCGATCAGGTTGCGGGCAATTTCGACCATTTGCTGATGGCCGATGCCCAGTTCACCGACAGGGGTGTCCGGGTCGATGGCGTCGAGCCCGACCCGAGCCATGGCGGCCGTTGCCAGCTGGCGCAGGCGCTTGTGGCTGATCCAGCCGAAACGGCTGGGCAGGTTGTCGAGAAACAGGTTTTCGGCCACGGTCAGCGTCGGCAGCAGGTTCAGTTCCTGCATGACCATGCGCACACCAAGGCGTTCGGCCTCGCTGCGGCTGCCGGGCGCGTAGGCCTGGCCACGGTAGGTCATGTGCCCGGTGGTGGGCACCTCCAGGCCGCTGATGAGCTTGGACAACGTACTCTTGCCTGCGCCGTTCTCGCCGGTCAGGGCCAGCACTTCACCGGCGCGCAGGCTCAGGCTGACCTCGCCGAGCACGGGCTGGGCGTAGGTCTTGCCCAGGCCGCTGGCGGCAAGCACCACTTCATTGGCCGATGCAGGCATGGCCGATTCTCCTGGCAGCATCAGGGCTTCTTGGTGATGAGTTCGACCGGGGTCTGGATGACGTTGTCGGCATCCACATCAGGCTTTTCGCCCTTGACCATTTTCAGCGCCGCCTGGATGCCATACACCGCCTGCTGGCTGGCCGCCTGGTCGAGGGTGGCAAGCACGCGACCGTCTTCAAGCATTGGCTTGATGGCATTGATGTTGTCATAGCCCACCACTTGCACCTGGCCGGTCTTGCCAGCGGCACGCACGGCGGACACAGCGCCCAGGGCCATGCTGTCGTTGCCGGCCAGCAAGGCCTTCAGGTCGGGGTATTCGTTGAGCATGGAGGCGGCGACGGCGTTGCCTTTGTCGATCTCCCAATTGCCGCTTTGTACCGAGACGATGTTCATCTGCGCGGCGCCCATGGCGTCCTTGAAGCCGGCGGTGCGCTGCTGGGCATTGGTGGTGGTCGGCACGCCTTCGATAATGCCCACCTGGTCGCCGGCCTTGAGCTTCTGGCTGGCCAGGTAATCGCCAACCAGGCGGGCGCCCTTGCGGTTGTCGGGGCCGACGAAGGGAACGCTGATGCCGTTGCTCTTGAGCAAGTCAGGGTCCAGACGGTTGTCGATGTTGATCACCACCACGCCCTGGTCCATGGCCTTCTTCACCGCCGACACAAGTGCTTTCGAGTCAGCCGGGGCAATCACCAGCGCCTTGGCGCCGGCATTGACCATCTGCTCGACGATGCGGATCTGCTCGCCAGTGTCGGTCTCGTTCTTGATGCCGTTGGCGATCAGGTCGAACTCGTCGGCGTGGGTTTTCTGGTAGTCCTTGGCGCCGTCTTCCATGGTGCGGAAGAACTCGTTGGCCAGCGACTTCATGACAAGGGCGACCTTGGGCTTGTCTTCAGCGTGGGCAGCAGACAATGGCAAGGCGAGGCTAAGCGAGGAAATGACAGCGATGGCCAGCAGACGACCGGGGAACGGCAGCTTCATGAACGATGACTCCGAATCTTGTGTTTTTTATCGGATCGCAAACGTTTGCGTTGACCAACTATGGTAACAGGACCGTTGTTTGTCAAATCCGTTTGGCTGTCGGAGGCCAATGTGCTGCCGGGGCCGATTATGCAGGCTTTTCCGAAAACCCGAACACCTTTTCCTTTTTTTGTTCGGAATTACGAATGCAATGCCACCGTTTGCAGGCGCGGCTCGGTGCAACACCACACATTGCCGGGGCTGCTACGCGGCCTCTTGCAACGCAAGGCCGCTCCAACCCAGGCAACGCGTGGTGCCTTGGTACGAAAAATGCCTATAGCCCTGCGCGACTCAATAACTATCTCACTAGGAAGCGAGAACAATAACGATGAATGCCGCACTCAAAACCTTCGCCCCCAGCGCACTCGCCCTGCTGCTGATCCTGCCATCCAGCGCCTCGGCCAAAGAAGCCGAAACCCAACAGAAGCTGGCCAACGTGGTCATCCTCGCCACCGGCGGCACCATTGCCGGCGCCGGCGCCAGCGCTGCCAACAGCGCCACTTACCAGGCTGCCAAGCTGGGCGTCGACAAGCTCATCGCCGGCGTGCCAGAACTGGCCGACATCGCCAATGTACGTGGCGAGCAAGTGATGCAGATCGCCTCCGAGAGCATCAGCAATGACGACCTGCTGAAGCTGGGCAAGCGCGTCGCCGAGCTGGCCGAAAGCAAGGACGTGGACGGCATCGTCATCACCCATGGCACCGACACCCTCGAAGAAACCGCCTACTTCCTCAACCTGGTAGAGAAGACCGACAAGCCAATCGTGGTGGTCGGCTCGATGCGTCCGGGTACCGCCATGTCCGCCGACGGCATGCTCAACCTGTACAACGCCGTGGCCGTAGCCAGCGACAAGCAGTCGCGTGGCAAGGGCGTGCTGGTGACCATGAACGACGAGATCCAGTCCGGCCGCGATGTAAGCAAGGCGGTCAACATCAAGACCGAAGCCTTCAAGAGCGCCTGGGGCCCGATGGGCATGGTGGTGGAAGGCAAATCGTACTGGTTCCGCCTGCCGGCCAAGCGCCATACGGTCAATTCCGAGTTCGATATCAAGCAGATCAGCAGCCTGCCGCAGGTGGACATTGCCTATGGCTATGGCAACGTCACCGACACCGCCTACAAGGCGCTGGCACAGAACGGCGCCAAGGCGCTGATCCATGCCGGTACCGGCAACGGTTCGGTATCGTCGCGGGTAGTCCCGGCGCTGCAAGAACTGCGCAAGAACGGCGTGCAGATCATCCGCTCGTCGCATGTCAACCAGGGTGGTTTCGTACTGCGTAACGCCGAACAGCCGGATGACAAGAACGACTGGGTCGTGGCTCACGACCTGAACCCGCAAAAAGCGCGGATCCTGGCGATGGTGGCAATGACCAAGACCCAGGACAGCAAAGAGCTGCAACGCATCTTCTGGGAGTACTGATCAACCACCCATGGCCGGTGCCCCACATCACCGGCCATTCTTCCCTTCCAGATCAATCCCGCCCGGCCGCCATTCAACTGGGGCTCGCATCAGTGGGTTTCTTCTCTGGCTTGCGCAAGCGGCTCTATTTGTAATCTCTCGGATCAACGCCCCACTTCTTGAGTCGAGACGCCAAGGTTGTGGGCTTCAACCCCAGCAATTGCGCAGCACCACCCTCGCCGGAGACTTTCCCTGCTGTTCGTTTGAGCACAGAGATCGCATTCAGCTTCATCTGCCGCTCCCAGTCTTTGTCGGCAGTCGGCTCAGGCTGGCATTGTGCAATTGAAGATACTGGGCCACTGGACGGGCCGTTTGGCGCCAGAACCTCATGAAAGCTCACGCGACCGTCTCGGGAGACGATGGTCTGTCGCTCAATCACATTTTGAAGCTCGCGAATGTTGCCTGGCCAGGCGTACTGCTGAAGCACCGCGACTTGGGTCAGCGACATGCGAATGCCCGGTTTGTTAAACGCCAGGCTAGCCCTTTCAAGAAAATGGCTGGCGAGCAACGGAATGTCCTCAAGTCGCTCCCGCAGGGGCACCGAGCGTATAGGGAACACATTCAAGCGGAAGTATAAATCTTCCCGGAACGCCCCTCGGGCGACCATATCGCGCAGGTCACGGTTCGTTGCGGCGATAACTCGCACATCAACGGCCCTGGTGCGATTGTCGCCTACAGGCTCAAACTGGCGGTCCTGTAGAACACGGAGCAACTTGCTTTGTAACTCCAGCGGAATCTCTCCCACCTCATCGAGAAACAAGGTTCCGCCGTCTGCCAACTCAAAGCGACCCACTCGGTTGCTGACCGCTCCGGTGAAGGCCCCTTTGAGGTGGCCGAAGAACTCGCTCTCGAACAACTCACGGGGTACCGCGGCGCAATTGACCCGAATCAGAGGGCGGTCGCGCCGGGGGCTGCTGGCATGAATCGCGCGAGCCACAAGCTCTTTACCCGTGCCTGACTCGCCGGTGACCAACACGTTGGCGTCGGTAGCTGCGACCAGGTCGATCTGCTGTAACAGATGCTTGACCGCTGGGCTTTCGCCGACGATCTCGTGGTGATTGCCGTGGGCGTTGATTTCCTCCTGCAGGTATTGGTTTTCCATCTCCAGCCGAGTCTTCAACTGCTCTACTTCACTTAGCGCATCGCGCAGGCGCGCTTCAGTGCGCTGTCGTTCGCGGATGTCCCGAAACAACACCACCGCCCCCACCAGCCTTCCCATCTCGAAGATTGGAGTGCTGGTGTACTCGACGGCGATTGGTTCGCCGCTCTTGTGCCAGAACACCTCGTGGTCCACGCGATGAACTTGTCCATCGCTGAACGAAGCATGGATGGGGCACTGATTGACCTCGAACGCACGTCCGTCGCTATGGCTGTGGTGGAACAAATGGTGGGCATCCTGGCCAATCATGTCGACGGCACTCCACCCCAGAATACGCTCGGCGGCGGGGTTGATGAACGTGGTCTGGCCCCGGGTATCGAGCCCATAGATGCCCTCGCCAACTGCACCAAGAATCAGCCGGTTCTGCTGCTGGATGCGCTCGAACACCTGGCTGATCCGCTCCCACCCCACGTGGCCCAAACGGTGTTGGCGGCGCGCCTCAGCCCGGTTACGGCGCTGCTCCAGAAGGTCCCGGCGCTGCACCGCCAGTACAATTTTCCCGCCCTCAACCGCGCTAGCCGAAACCTCCACCGCTATTTGCCGCAGTTGCAGATCCACCAGCAGCAGGTCGTCCGACCACGCTTCGCCTTGAGTCAGCACCTCATCCGTAAAGCTCACCCACAGTGCGATTCCCCCTCGCAGAAAATGGCTAAAGGCATGACCGGGCAGCTCATTTGCAGCGCAGCCCAGTAAATCAAGCGCGGCGGTGTTGGCTTGCAGTACCCGATCATCTACCGGGTGGATTAACAGCATGGCAACGGTGGAGTCGGCAGCGACTCCGAGGGCGACGGCGTCTGTCACAGATGCATATCCTTCAGCCGATTTTCACGAAATTTCGTAAACAATATTACGAGAGTTCGTAATTCACGAAATTTCGTCAATCCAATTCGCTATTAATAAAAAATAAACTAATAAAATCAGATAGTTAAAAAATAATGGAGATTGGCACATCTCTCGCTATGGGTGTGTTCACCTTAAACCAAACTGCGGGAGCAGAAATAATGGACAAACTTGAAATGCATCACCTGATCATGGCCGCGAAAGCACGCAAGGGCCTGAGCTGGGATGATCTTGCCAACGCAGTGGGCAAGGCCCCGGTATGGCTTGCATCGGTCTGCTACGGCATGAACAGCGCGCCGCTGGAAGTGGCAACGCATCTTTGCGAGGTATTGGAGCTGGATGATCAAGTCGCCGCCACCTTAACCGCTTTCCCAGTCAAGGGCTGGGACAAGTCCATCCCTCAAGACCCGCTGATCTATCGACTGTACGAAGTCGTGGGCGTCTATGGCCCAACCCTGAAAGACGTGATCCAGGAAAAATTTGGCGACGGCATCATGAGTGCCATCGACTTTTCCATGCATGTCGAGCGAATCGAAGACCCCAAAGGCGACCGGGTTCTGTTGACCCTCAATGGCAAGTTCTTGCCGTACCGTTCCTGGTAAACCCATCCAACCCTCGGCATCCCTCCGGGGGTGCCGCCCATTACCCGCAGTTGAGGGAGCCGCCATGTCTTATCTGCTACCCACCGATTTTGTCACCAAGATGCTCGATGCCGGCGCATCAAAGGTCCACATGTCCACTCGCGACACGCTGATCCGCAGCTACATGGCCGGGGCAATTCTGGCCTTGGCGGCCGTATTCGCAATAACCATCGCAGTGCAGACAGGCTCAGCCCTGCTAGGCGCAGTACTGTTTCCGGTTGGTTTTTCAATGCTCTACCTTATGGGCTTCGACCTGCTCACTGGGGTCTTCATGCTCACCCCGCTGGCATTACTGGACAAACGTCCCGGGGTCACCGTTAGGGGAATTCTGCGCAACTGGGGCCTGGTGTTCGTCGGCAACTTCGCCGGCGCCCTTACGGTCGCCTGCATGATGGCCTTCGTCTTTACCTATGGTTTCCATGCCTCCCCCGGTGCCGTGGGAGAGAAAATTGCCAGCATCGGTGAGGCCCGCACCCTGGGTTACGAGCAATACGGGCTGGCAGGCTGGTTGACGATCTTCCTGCGTGGCGTGCTGTGTAACTGGATGGTGTCGATGGGCGTGGTCGGCGCAATGATCTCCACCTCTGTGAGCGGCAAGGTGATCGCCATGTGGATGCCGATCATGCTGTTTTTCTTCATGGGCTTCGAGCACTCGGTCGTGAACATGTTCCTGTTCCCTTCCGCAATGATCATGGGCGGCGACTTCTCGCTCATGGACTACCTGGTGTGGAACGAAATCCCCACCGTACTGGGCAACCTGGTGGGCGGCCTGGCCTTCACAGGCCTGACGCTGTACGGCACCCACATCCGTACGGCCGCGAAGAAAGCCACCAGCGCAACAACCTGCTGAAGCGATAAAGAAGGCAGGCAGCCTCAGTCGCCGCCTGTCTCACTTCATACCCAGGACAAAAAAGAGGTTTTGCTTTGCACTGCCTCTAACCCGAACATCGTTTACATTTCAGAACGGAGTCATGGCTTACAGACCAACGCTGGATTTCCCCTGACAAGCTGTTGCGAATTTACTTACAGTGAAATACTGTATGCACATACAGCAAAACAAGGAAATTCCTGTGTCCAGCACCGCCCCCGCCACCCCGAGCAGCTATGAACAGCTGGGTGTACGCATCCAGAAGATCATCAACAGCCCCACCGCCCAGCGCAGCCGTGCGGCGCTGATCTTCCGCCTGGAACAGGAAAGCCCGGATGACTGGGAGACCCTGCTTCAGGAGATCGCAGAAAACGACAACGTCACCCTCGCCCATCGCGACGATGGCGGTGTGCAGATTTTCTGGACCGTACCGAAGGAAGATTGACTGCGCATGAGAGTTTCGCTTTTCGCAGCAGCTTGCCTGTTACTGACCACTCCGCTTGTTCAAGCCGACGCCCCGCGCACCTTCCAGGAGGCCAAGAAGGTCGCCTGGAAGCTCTATGCGCCGCAATCGACCGAGTTCTATTGCGGCTGTAAATACAAAGGCAACAAGGTCGACCTGGCATCTTGCGGCTATACCCCACGCAAGAACGCCCAGCGCGCGTCGCGCATCGAGTGGGAGCACATCGTACCCGCCTGGCAGATCGGCCATCAGCGCCAGTGCTGGCAGAGCGGCGGGCGCAAGCAGTGCTCGCAGCATGACGAAGTGTACCAACGCGCCGAAGCCGACCTGCACAACCTGGTGCCAAGCATCGGCGAGGTCAACGGCGACTGCAGCAACTTCAGCTTCGGCTGGCTACCAGAACAACGCGGCCAGTATGGCCGCTGCCTGACCCAGGTCGACTTCAAGGCCAAGAAGGTGATGCCGCGCCCGTCGATCCGCGGCATGATCGCCCGCACCTACTTCTACATGAGCAAGCAGTACAACCTGCGCCTGTCCAAACAGGACCGCCAGCTGTTCGAAGCCTGGAACAAGACCTACCCGCCGCAAGCCTGGGAGCAGCAACGCAACCAACAGGTCGCCTGCGTGATGGGGCGAGGAAACGCGTTCGTGGGGCCGGTCAACCTCAAGGCGTGCGGTTGATCCTCAGACCAGCGCCTGTAAATAGGCACTGGCTTGGCGATAACGGGCCAGCCGCGCCAGGTCGGCGGGGCCCGGGCAAGGGATGCGCGAGAGGTCGCTGTTGTCGGCCAGATCAGCCAGCTTGACGGTGCGCGCCAACGGGTCTTCGCCCAGGCGCACCACGAAATCCTGGTAAGGCTCGCCTTCGCGGCGGCTAAGCGCCAGCAACGCAGCCAGGATTTTCAGCGCGAAGCCCTCACGCGCCAGGTCGGACAGGGTCAACGGGGTGTCTTCGATCACATCGTGAAGCACCGCCACAATCCGCTGCTCAGGTGTGGAAACCCGCATCATCACGCGTAACGGGTGGAGGATGTAAGCCGCCCCACCCTTATCGTATTGCCCTTCATGCGCCCTGGCGGCCACGGCAATGGCCCGCTCCAGTGTAGACATGAGGCCCTCCCCGTTTGGCATCTCCCAACCCAAGCATAGCCAAACTTGTGTGAACAGCGCCTGACACAAGCCTTGGCCGCGGCGCCACTGTACCGGCTTAGGCTCTGCACGATAAGCCTTGATACTTGTTCATGCTGCGTTGAAAACAGCCTGACCTGCGCCTCAAGACTTTGTGTACAGCCTCTAGTGTGGTGTTTCACAAATAACGACCATAACTCGCGGCGCTTTTTGCGCTCATGCGGCGTTGTCGCTCCTCACCGTAGCTGGGCTACGACTCGTCGCGACGCCTTGCCTGAGCGCAAAAATCGCTCGCGAGTTATTGGCCGTATTTGCAAAACACCACACTAACGTGCTGCGCCGTGCTGGATGACCACCGAATCGGTACCAAGCTTGGCCATCACTTCATCCCTGCGCGCTTGCGCTTCTTCGCGGGTGGGGAACGGCCCCATCAGCACCACCGGCTTGCCGTCACGGTACTCCACCGAAGAGGGGATGCCCTTTTCGATCAGGCGCGCCGTCATATCGCTGAGTGCGCCCATGTTGGCGCCCTGTACCACTTCCACATCCCACCCCTGGGGCGCCGGCTGGTCTGCCAGCGCCTCGGCACGGCGCTGCAGGTCGGCTCCGCCGCAGAGTTCACGGATACGCAGGTTGTTGCCGGTATCGTCAACGATGATGTCGTACTGGCCATCGCGCTTGATCGCCACGTAGCTGCGGTAGGCTTCGTACTGCCCGGCATCGTCCTTGCCGCGGACCTGACCGCAGATGGTGCCCTGGGTGTCGATCCGCACGTTGCCGAACTTGGCGGTCTTGGGGTTATGCAGGTGTTCGGCCACCTGCTTGTGCACGCCTTCGACCTCGTTCTCACAGCCCGCCAGGGCGAGCACTGCCATTACCACAGCCAGTTTGCGCACGCGTGTACCTCCAGATTCGAAGGGGCGGATTCTAGCACGCCGGGTATGCCCCGAACCGCGACCAAACGTTACACGCTGCTTCGGGCGCAAATGCAAAAAGGGCGATCATTTCTGATCGCCCTTTTTCGATTTGGTAGGCACAATTGGACTCGAACCAACGACCCCCACCATGTCAAGGTGGTGCTCTAACCAACTGAGCTATGTGCCTGTCGTGTGGTGCGCATATTAGTGGCCCGATGCGTACCTGTAAAGCTTTTTTTTGAGAAAAATCAAAAACTTTCGAATGAAAGCGCTTTGCGTCAATGCCGCGGTATTCCCGATCGCGCGGCAATGGACAATGAAAAAAGGGGTGACCCTTTCGGATCACCCCTTTTTCGATTTGGTAGGCACAATTGGACTCGAACCAACGACCCCCACCATGTCAAGGTGGTGCTCTAACCAACTGAGCTATGTGCCTGTCGTGTGGTGCGCATTCTACGCATTACAAAAACCCTGTCAACACTTTTTTTCGCGCTAACCTACTGAATCTTAAACTCTTTATAGAGAGGCTGGCTGAGGGGGGCCCCGTAAAGGATTTTCACCAGACGACTAGCGGGTGTTTATTATTATTGATAGCATCGGTACATTCGTTAAAAATATAAAACACGAGGTTCCTGCAGCATGGCTAACACCCCCTACCCCCAGTCCTACTACGCCGCCTCGGCCAACCCGGTGCCGCCACGTCCGGCGCTGCAGGGTGAGGTGGAAACCGATGTGTGCATCATCGGTGCCGGCTACACCGGCCTGTCCAGCGCCCTGTTCCTTCTGGAGAACGGCTTCAAGGTGAGCATCGTCGAAGCGGCCAAGGTCGGCTTCGGCGCATCGGGCCGCAACGGCGGCCAGATCGTCAACAGCTACAGCCGCGACATTGATGTCATCGAACGCACCGTCGGCCCCAAGCAGGCACAACTGCTGGGCCACATGGCCTTCGAGGGCGGGCGCATCATTCGTGAACGCGTGGCCAAGTACAACATTCAGTGCGACCTGAAAGATGGTGGCGTATTCGCTGCCCTTACCAGCAAGCAGATGGGCCACCTGGAATCGCAAAAGCGCCTGTGGGAACGCTTTGGCCATAATCAGCTGGAGCTGATGGACCAGAAGCGCATCCGCGAAGTGGTTGCCTGCGACAGCTACATCGGCGGCATGCTCGACATGAGCGGCGGCCACATCCACCCGCTGAACCTGGCCCTGGGTGAAGCTGCCGCGGTCGAGTCGCTGGGTGGCATCATCTATGAGCAAACCCCGGCCGTGCGCATCGAACGTGGTGCCAACCCGGTCGTGCATACCCCGCAGGGCAAGGTCCGCGCCAAGTTCATCATCGTTGCCGGCAACGCCTACCTGGGCAACCTGGTACCCGAGCTGGCCGCCAAGTCCATGCCATGCGGCACGCAGGTGATCACCACCGAGCCACTGGGCGAAGAACTGGCACGCACCCTGCTGCCGCAGGACTACTGCGTCGAGGACTGCAACTACCTGCTCGACTACTACCGCCTGACCAGCGACAAGCGCCTGATTTTCGGTGGCGGCGTGGTGTACGGCGCGCGTGACCCGGCCAACATCGAGGCGATCATCCGCCCGAAAATGCTCAAGGCCTTCCCGCAGCTGAAGAACGTGAAGATCGACTACGCCTGGACCGGTAACTTCCTGCTGACCTTGTCGCGCCTGCCACAGGTTGGCCGGATTGGCGACAACATCTACTACTCGCAGGGTTGCTCGGGCCACGGCGTGACCTATACCCACCTGGCGGGCAAGGTGCTGGCCGAGGCCCTGCGCGGCCAGGCAGAGCGTTTCGACGCCTTTGCCGGCCTGCCGCACTACCCGTTCCCGGGTGGCCAGATGCTGCGCGTACCCTTCAGCGCCATCGGTGCCTGGTACTACAGCCTGCGCGATCGCCTGGGCTTCTGATTCAGGCAGGCCTGGCCTCTTCGCCGGCAAACCTGCGCCCACACGGACTGTGCAATAAGCACAAATCCTGTGGGCGCGGGCTTGCCGGCGAAGAAGCCGGCACAGGCAATGCTATTCGTTCAGGCTATTGACCGCCTGCTTCGCCGCAATCTCTTGCCCGGCCTTGGCCAATTCATCCGCAGCATGCAACCACCGCTGGCGATCAACCTGGGCCGGCAGTTGCCGAGGTGGCTGCACCAGCACCGCCCAACTCCCCTGCTTCTCCCATGCCGATGCAAATTCATCGAATGCCATCACCTGCCGCCGGTGCATGCCCGAGCGCAGCAGCACCCGCTGCTTGTAACGGTCATAGCCCATCAACACCGCATAGCGCGGCTCGCTCCACCAGGCCGAACCGTCCTCGTAACGCAGCAGCACCGGGTTGCCCGCTGCCACCTGGGTCAGCAGCGCGTCCAGTTGCTTGTCCAGCGGGTACACCACCCTACCGTAGTCCCGCGCCACACGGGGAATAGCGGTATCCAGCGTTTCGGCGCCCTGAGGCAGGTTGAGCGGCTTGTCCAGCAAGCCCGGCGTAATAGGCGCCCCCTGCTGCGACAGCACTGCCGCCAGCGCCATGGCCCCGCTGTGGTTGGCGTTGCCACGGTAGAACGGCACGCTGCTGATCTCGACTCGCTGCGGCAGGCCCTTGAGGTTGCCGGGCGGTGCGCTGGCGCAGCCGGCCAGGGTGGCAGCCAGCAGGCAGGCAGCCAGTAGCCGCCGGGGGGCAGCCTTGAAGGAATGTTGCTCCATGGACACTCGCTTGTTCCAACGCCAGGCAGGCAGCGCCCGGCTCTGGCCACCGATCATAGGTCCGACAGCGGCGCGGGTATAGTCCGACAGCGCCTTGGAGCGAATCGGCCCTAGAGATAGACCATTGTACGATGGAACGTCACAGACGAAGGGCTAGACTAAAGCAGTGTCTGGAAGGTAAACGCGGCCCAATCAAGCGCTTGCCGCAAAGATGGAGGCACAGATGAGCCTGACCATGGCAATTCTCATGCTGGTAGGCATGTGGCTGAGCGTCGCAGCCGCCATGCTGTGG
Source organism: Pseudomonas sp. CIP-10 (assembly GCF_020911845.1). Lineage (NCBI taxonomy): Bacteria > Pseudomonadati > Pseudomonadota > Gammaproteobacteria > Pseudomonadales > Pseudomonadaceae > Pseudomonas > Pseudomonas sp. CIP-10. The sequence goes on from NZ_CP087160.1 coordinate 3,821,501, forward strand.
GGTGTACTGCGTATCGTGCGGCGTCATGCACACCACCTGCCACCGCAGGCACCCGCCAAGCCACAGCCAGTAAGACGGCCGCGGCGGCATGCCGGGGTGAGCTAACCTCAGGATTTCCCGAAGCCCACTGACTGACAAGCCCGCTGCACAGGTATTCGCGTTGCCAGTGCCACGCGAATACCTATGCAGCGGGCTTGTCCGCAAGAGGGGCGCGAGGCGCCCCTTTTTACATCAACCTTCAGCCGCCTCACGCTTCAGACGCGCTCGGCGGGCCAGGATGTTGAGGACCTCGATAGCCGTCGAGAACGCCATGGCCGCATACACATAGCCCTTGGGTACATGGGCGCCAAAGCCTTCGGCGATCAGCGTCATGCCGATCATGATGAGGAAGCCCAGCGCCAGCATGACCACGGTCGGGTTGTCGTTGATGAAGTTGGCCAGCGGGTCGGCGGCCACCATCATCACGATCACAGCCGTGATAACGGCGATAATCATGATGGGCAGGTGCTCGGTCATGCCCACGGCGGTGATGATGCTGTCGACCGAGAAGACGATGTCCAGCAGCAGGATCTGGAAGATCGCCGCAGCAAAGCCCAGGGTCACCGTGGAGGAGACTTTGGCTTCCTCCTTGGCGCCATGCGGGTCGACGTTTTCGTGAATTTCCTTGGTCGCCTTCCACAGCAGGAACAAACCACCGGCAATCAGAATCACATCCTTCCACGAGAAGGCGTTGCCGAACACTTCGAACACCGGGTCGGTCAACTGGACGATCCAGGCCACGGTGCTGAGCAAGGCCAGCCGCATGACCAAGGCCATGCTGATACCGATACGCCGCGCCTTGGAGCGGTACTCCACCGGCAGTTTGTTGGTCAGGATCGAGATGAAGATCAGGTTGTCGATGCCCAGTACAACTTCCATGGCCACCAGCGTAGCCAGGGCAACCCAGGCGGTAGGGCTAGCGGCGAGTTCCAGCAAATATTCCATTGTTCAAATCCTGCAGCAGCGGTTGGGGTCAGATTTCCTGGGTTTCTTCTTTCTTCTCGGCATCCTTGGGCTTCTGCCCTTCGCCGCCGATGGCTTCGCTCAGCGCCTGCTGGGCAGCCTTGTTGGTGTCGTCGATGGCCTGCTTGGCCGACTGCGCGGCCTGGTCGAGCATCTGCTGGGCGGATTTCTCGGCCTGGTCGCAGCCTGCCAGGGTGAACAGGGCCAAAGCCAGCACCAATGGGGTGCCAATGGATTTGAGTTGCAGCATGGTGTCCTCGCTTGAAATAACCCGGCGGCGCATGGCGCCTGATAGCCGTGCATTCTAGAGACGGCAATAGTTCAGGAAAATTCGTATTTTCATGGCATATACTTCGGTTTTTACGAATCGGGACGACCGACGGTGCTTAACTATCGCCAGCTGCATTACTTCTGGGCCGTGGCCAAGACGGGCAGCATCACCCGCGCCAGCCAACAGCTGAACCTCACCCCACAAACCATTAGCGGGCAGATCACCCTGTTCGAGCAAACCTACGGCCTGGAGCTGTTCCAGCGCGCCGGCCGGCAGCTGGAACTGACAGAAACCGGCCGCCAGGCCCTGGTGTATGCAGAACAGATGTTTCAGATCGGCAGCGAGCTTGAAGCCATGCTGCGCGCCGGCCCTCAGGAGCAGATCCTGTTTCGTGTGGGGGTGGCTGACGTGGTGCCCAAATCCATTGTCTACCGCCTGCTGGCACCGACCATGGACCTGGAGGAGGTGCTGCGCATCAACTGCCGCGAAGACAAACTTGAGCGGTTACTGGCAGACCTGGCTATTCAGCGCCTGGACCTGGTGATTTCCGACAGCCCCATGCCTAACCACCTGGACATCAAGTGCTACAGCCAAAAGCTGGGCGAGTGCGGGCTGAGCTTCTTCGCCACCCCGGCGCTGGCACAACGGCTTGAAGGGCCTTTTCCAGCTTGCCTGCAGGATGCTCCGCTGCTGGTTCCCGGCCAGGAGACCGTGGTAAGCAGCCGCTTGCTGCGGTGGCTGGGCGAGCAGCAGGTGCAGCCACGGATCGTGGGGGAGTTCGATGACAGTGCCTTGATGCAAGCGTTCGGGCAGTCGGGCAGCGGCATTTTCGTTGCGCCCAGCGTAATCGCCGAGGAGGTGTGCCGTCAGTATGGCGTGCAACTGATCGGGCAGACCGAGGCCGTGCACGAGTCGTTCTATGCCATTTCGGTGGAGCGCAAGGTCAAGCACCCAGGGATCGTGGCGATTACCGAGGGGGCGCGGCGAGAGTTGTTTCACTGGTAGCCATCCAAGCCTGATTGACTACCAACAAGGCGCGCCGTGCCCACCAGGTGCTCTATGGTAAAGTCCGCCCTTTCCAGATTCCGAGATACCGCTGCACATGACCCCTCTCCTCCGCTTCCTCAACCGCACCAGCCTGGTGACTCAGATCGTCATCGGCCTGCTCGCCGGCATCGCCCTCGCCCTGCTGGCACCTGCCATCGCCCGCGACCTGGCCTTTCTTGGCAAGGTGTTTGTCAGCGCCCTGAAGGCGGTTGCGCCCGTGCTGGTGTTCATCCTGGTCATGGCTTCGGTCGCCAACCATCGTCACGGCCAGGAAACCCACATTCGCCCGATCCTCTGGCTGTACCTGCTGGGCACCTTTGCCGCAGCAGTGGTGGCCGTGGTTGCCAGCATGCTGTTCCCGTCGTACCTGGTACTAAGCACCAGCGAAGCCACGCTGAGCGCGCCAGGCGGCATCACCGAGGTGCTGCAGAACCTGCTGCTGAGTGCGGTAGACAACCCGGTCAATGCCCTGCTCAATGCCAACTTCATCGGCGTGCTGACATGGGCCATCGGCTTGGGCGTGGCCCTGCGCCACGCCGGCGAAACCACCCGTACCGTGGTCGAAGACCTGTCCACGGGTGTAACCCTGATCGTGCGCGTGGTCATCCGCTTCGCCCCGCTGGGCATCTTTGGCCTGGTCAGTTCCACCCTGGCCCAGTCGGGCCTGGACGCCCTGCTTGGCTACCTGCACCTGCTGGCGGTACTGATCGGCTGCATGCTGTTCGTGGCGCTGGTGATGAACCCGCTGATCGTGTTCTGGAAGATTCGCCGCAACCCCTACCCGCTGACGCTGCTGTGCCTGCGTGAAAGCGGTATTACCGCGTTCTTCACCCGCAGCTCGGCCGCCAACATCCCGGTGAACCTGGCGTTGTCGGAACGCCTTGGCCTGCATGAAGACACCTACTCGGTGTCGATCCCGCTGGGCGCGACCATCAACATGGCCGGTGCGGCGATCACCATTACCGTGCTGACCCTGGCCGCCGTGCATACCCTGGGTATCCAGGTGGACCTGCCGACTGCCGTGCTGCTCAGCGTGGTGGCGGCAGTGTGCGCCTGCGGCGCCTCGGGCGTGGCTGGGGGTTCGCTGCTGCTGATTCCGCTGGCGTGCAGCCTGTTTGGCATCCCTAGCGAAATTGCCATGCAGGTAGTGGCGGTGGGCTTCATCATCGGCGTGTTGCAGGATTCTGCCGAAACGGCGCTGAATTCTTCAACCGATGTGCTGTTCACCGCGGCGGCGTGTCAGGCCGAAGAGCAGCGTAACGGCTAAGCGGGCCGGGGCCGCTTTGCGGCCCCAATTGCCTTACGCGATCGCATTACCTACCCTAGTGGCCTTTCCCCAGCCACGAGACAGGGCCATGTCAGAACACGAAACCGCAGGTGAAGGCCGCTTCAACAGCATCGAGGTCCGCGTTCTCGGCTCGCTGATCGAAAAGCAGGCCACCAGCCCGGAAAGCTACCCGCTGACCCTCAATGCCCTGGTCCTGGCCTGCAACCAGAAGACCAGCCGCGAGCCGGTGATGAACCTCACCCAAGGCCAGGTCGGCCAGGCCCTGCGCGTCCTCGAAGGTCAGGGCATGACCCGCCTGCAGATGGGCAGCCGTGCCGACCGCTGGGAACATCGGGTAGACAAGGCACTGGAGCTGGTGCCAGCGCAGTTGGTGCTGATGGGCCTGATGTTCCTGCGGGGCCCGCAAACCCTCAACGAACTGCTGACCCGTAGCAACCGCCTGCACGACTTCGACGACACCGAGCAGATCCAGCATCAGCTGGAGCGCCTGATCTCGCGGGGCCTGGCCTTGCACCTGCCACGCCAGGCCGGCCAGCGTGAAGACCGCTACACCCATGCCTTGGGCGACCCGGCGGAAATCGAGGCTATTCTCGCTGCACGGCAGCAGGAAGGCGGCGCGCGCACCAGTGGCGGCAGTGTGTCCGAAGAACGCATCGAGGCCCTCGAAGCCCGCATTGCGGCGCTGGAAGCACGCCTGGCCGAGCTGGAAGGCTGAGCCGTCACGGCTCGGGGTCGGGGAAATTGCGGCAGCTCTTGCGCTCGGCCAGCTCCCGGTCAGTGGGGCGCTGGTCGACGAACACAGCGCGACCGTCGGCGTAGATTTCCAGGTAGCCCCAGTGCAGGTCCTGCTCTTGCTGCCCGGGCTTTGGGGGGACTAGCCACCAGGGTTCGCGGCTGATCAGGGTCATCGGTTTGATTCCTGAGGGGTCTGCAGTAAGCATAGACACCTTCAGGTCCTGCTTTGCTTGCACCGGCCCTTTCGCGGGTGAACCCGCTCCTACAGCGGCCTGTGTCCAACCCTCGATGTGTATCCGCCACCAATCTGCGTAGGAGCGGGTTTACCCGCGAATACGGTGGCGGCGGCGACGGTGAACGGCAGGTGGAGATTGGCCAGCAGGCCCGGCCTCTTCGCGGGTAAACCCGCTCCTACGACGGCCTGTGTCCAGCCCTCGATGTGTGTCTACCACCGATCTGTGTAGGAGCGGGTTTACCCGCGAATACGGTAGCGGCAGCAACGGTGAAAGGCGGGTGGTGATTGGCCAGCAGGCCCGGCCACCGACAGGTGTCCACCACCGATCCGATGTAGGAGCGGGTTTACCCGCGAATACGGTAGCGGCAGCAACGGTGAACGGCGGGTGGAGATTGGCCAGCAGGCCCGGCCACCGACATGTGTCCACCACCGATCCGATGTAGGAGCGGGTTTACCCGCGAATACGGTAGCGGCAGCAACGGTGAACGGCGGGTGGTGATTGACCAGCAGGCCCGGCCACCGACAGGTGTCCACCACCGATCCGATGTAGGAGCGGGTTTACCCGCGAATACGGTAGCGGCAGCAACGGTGAACGGCGGGTGGTGATTGGCCAGCAGGCCCGGCCTCTTCGCGGGTGAACCCGCTCCTACGGGGATCTGCACAGTTTCAACAACTGCGCAGTCCTGTGAGAGCGGCTTCAACCGCGAAAGGGCCGTACAGGCTTACGCCGGTGCCGAAGTCCGAATCAGGTGGTCAAAGGCCGCGAGCGACGCCTTGGCCCCCTCACCCACCGCAATGACGATCTGCTTGTACGGCACGGTAGTCACGTCACCTGCTGCAAACACACCCGGGATGCTGGTCTGGCCCTTGGCGTCGACAATGATTTCGCCACGCGGCGACAGCTCGACGGTGCCCTTCAGCCAGTCAGTGTTGGGCAACAGGCCAATCTGCACGAAGATGCCTTCCAGTGCCACCTCGTGCTGTTCATCCGTGGTGCGGTCCTTGTAGCGCAGGCCGGTGACCTTCTCGCCATTGCCCAGCACCTCGGTGGTCAGCGCGCTGGTGATCACGTTGACGTTCGGCAGGCTGCGCAGCTTGCGTTGCAACACCGCATCGGCACGCAACTGGCTGTCGAACTCGATCAGCGTCACCTGGGCGACGATACCGGCCAGGTCGATGGCCGCTTCCACACCCGAGTTGCCGCCGCCAATCACCGCCACGCGTTTGCCCTTGAACAGCGGGCCGTCACAGTGCGGGCAGTAGGCCACGCCGCGGCCACGGTACTCTTGCTCACCCGGCACGTTCATTTCGCGCCAGCGGGCGCCGGTGGCCAGGATCACGGTCTTGGCCTTCAGCGAAGCGCCCCCCGCCAGGCGCACTTCGTGCAGACCGCCCTCGGCGGCCGGAATCAGCGCTTCACCGCGCTGCAGGTTCATGATGTCGACGTCGTACTGCTTGACGTGCTCTTCTAGCGCCGTGGCCAGCTTCGGCCCTTCGGTTTCCTGCACCGAGATGAAGTTCTCGATGGCCAGAGTGTCCAGCACCTGGCCGCCGAAGCGCTCGGCTGCAACACCGGTGCGGATGCCCTTGCGGGCAGCGTAGATGGCAGCCGCGGCGCCAGCGGGGCCACCGCCGACAACCAGCACGTCAAAGGCTTCCTTGGCGTTGATCTTCTCGGCCTGGCGGGCGCCAGCGTTGGTGTCGATCTTGCCAATGATTTCTTCCAGGCCCATACGGCCCTGACCAAACACTTCACCGTTGAGGTAGATACTCGGAACCGCCATGATCTTGCGCGATTCCACTTCGTCCTGGAACAGCGCACCGTCGATGGCAACATGGCGCACATTGGGGTTGAGTACCGCCATCAGGTTCAGTGCCTGGACGACGTCCGGGCAGTTCTGGCACGACAGCGAGAAGTAGGTTTCGAAGTTGAATTCACCTTCCAGAGCCTGGATCTGCTCGATCACTTCGGCACTGGCCTTTGACGGGTGGCCACCCACTTGCAGCAGTGCCAGCACCAGCGATGTGAACTCGTGGCCCATGGGGATGCCGGCGAAGCGCAGGCTGATATCGGCACCCGGGCGGTTCAGCGAGAACGAAGGGCGACGGGCATCGGTACCGTCCGCGCTGAAGGTAATGAGGTTCGACAGGCTGGCAATCTCTACCAGCAGGTCGTGCAATTCGCGGGACTTCGCGCCGTCGTCGAGGGAAGCAACGATCTCGATCGGCTGGGTGACCCGCTCCAGGTAGGTTTTCAGTTGCGATTTAAGCGTGGCGTCCAACATACGGGCGATTCCTTTTTCAAAACTCGGATACAAAAACGCCCAGGCGAGGTCGCCCGGGCGCTTGACGGGGCGGTAGGTACTTCAGCTTTGGCGGCTGCTTACCGCCCGCGTTATGGGCATGACCTTAGATCTTGCCTACGAGGTCCAGCGACGGCGCCAGAGTGGCTTCGCCTTCTTTCCACTTGGCCGGGCACACTTCGCCTGGGTGAGCGGCAACGTACTGAGCAGCCTTGACCTTACGCAGCAGTTCAGCAGCATCACGGCCTACACCACCGTCGTTCAGCTCGACAATCTTGATCTGGCCTTCCGGGTTGATCACGAAGGTACCGCGGTCGGCCAGGCCGGCTTCTTCGATCAGCACGTCGAAGTTGCGCGAAATGACGTGAGTCGGGTCACCGATCAGCGGGTATTCGATCTTGCCGATGGTGTCCGAAGTGTCGTGCCAGGCTTTGTGAGTGAAGTGGGTGTCGGTGGAAACACCGTAGATTTCCACGCCCAGTTTCTGGAACTCGGCGTAGTTGTCAGCAAGGTCACCCAGCTCGGTCGGGCAAACGAAGGTGAAGTCGGCCGGGTAGAAGAACACGACAGACCACTTGCCTTTCAGATCGGCTTCGCTGACCTGAACGAACTCGCCTTTGTGGTAGGCGGTGGCGTTGAAAGGTTTGACCTGGCTGTTGATGATTGGCATGAGAGACACTCCTTCATGGGGTTGGAATCAGTTGATGGATAGAATCCTAACTAATCATCCCGCTGAAGGCTCATTGGCAAAGCTCATGCTTTCGATTGGTTTTGGCTATAACCGAGGTTACTTAATAGAAGGGAACGGGCTGAGCAAAGGATTGCGGTCCTGAGCGCTGCACTGGCAAAGAAATGTAACAGCTCCCCATTCGGCATCACGGGCAAACGGGTCTAGGCTCAAGCCCATGTGATACCGGGCCCCTCTGACGGCTGCCAAGCCGCCATGTCGGATCACTGTTGCCTTGCAACGTCGACATTCAAGGAGGGGCTCATGACAGCTCTGCAAGCATTCCTCACAACACCTGTCCTCGGTACCAGCGCCTGGTTGTGGCTGGTGTTCATGGCCATCGTCATCGGTTTGTTGGTACTCGACCTGGGCGTGCTGCACCGCCACGACCGGGAAATTGAAATGCGCGAGAGCCTGCTGCTGTATTCAGGCTATTTCAGTGTCGGTGTGCTATTCGGCGCGGGGGTCTGGTACCAGTTGGGTGCGCAGTCGGCACTGGAGTTCTACACCGGTTTCCTGGTCGAACAGTCGCTGTCGATGGACAACGTGTTCGTCATGGCGATGATCTTCAGCTACTTCGCCATCCCCCGCCGCTACCAGCACCGCGTGCTGTTCTGGGGCATCCTGGGCGTGGTGTTCCTGCGGGCCATCATGATCGGCGTGGGCGCGGCGCTGGTACAGAACTTTGCCTGGGTGCTGTACATCTTCGGTGCCTTCCTGCTGTTTACCGGGGTGAAAATGGCGCTGTCGAAGGAAGACAGCCGCCCAGACCTGGCCAACAACCCGATCCTCAAGTTCGTGCGGCGGCACATGCGGGTTACCGACCAGATCCATGGCTCGCACTTCTTTGTACGCCACACCCCGGCCGGGCACAGCAAGGCGCTGCGTTATGCCACCCCGCTGTTTCTGGCACTGGTACTGATCGAACTGGCCGACCTGGTGTTTGCCGTCGACAGCGTGCCGGCGATCTTCGCCATCACCCAGGACCCGTTCATCGTCTACACCTCCAACATCTTCGCCATCCTCGGCTTACGCTCGCTGTATTTCGCGCTGGCGGCGCTAATGCATCGGTTCGTCTACCTCAAGTACGCACTGGCGCTGGTGTTGATCTTCATTGGCTGCAAGATTTTCTACCACGGCATGGTGGGCAAGGTGCCGGCGCTCCTGTCGTTGGGCGTGACATTCGGGTTGTTGCTGGGTGGGGTGGTGATTTCGTTGATCAAGACGCGGGGGCAGACGTTGAATAAAGACGACAAGACGATAGAAAAAGCAGCTAACGATAAGAAAACAACGGGAGAAAAAAGGAATGACCCACAGTTACGGGTCTGAGTTGCAATCATTGCTTGATGATGAAGTAACCAACCGCTCCCCAAAGTGAGGCAATCAAGATCAACCAAAGGGCTGCTCCCATATCTCGCCTCAACTTTGGGGGAAAATTGTCAAGCTCCGCTTCGTTCAACCATCCGAGGCGTAAATGTAACCTTGGGAATGTGACCAAAGCGCTTACTGTACTCATCAGTAGGCATCGATGCCTTAGGTTTCGTCCGACCCATACGGGTTTCATCTGCTCAAGATAGGGGTTGCTCGTGATCGCTGAAAGGGCGACATCAAAATCACTCGACAAAGCAATTTTCACATTGATAGCGATCCCCGCAAGGCCCAGGACGAAAGGCGCAATCAGGAATCCTATTTGCAACAATGGGGACCAATTGTCAAAGTCAATCATCAGTCACCTCATGAAGGAGTTCACCGGTCCGCTCTCCGAGGGCGCCAATACCAATAGCGCCTGCAGAAGAGGCGGCGCCAACGATCGCAATCCCGCACACTGCACCAAACCCACCGGTACCCACCGCAAAAATACCGCATAACGCAGCTGCTGCAGCACCTCCACCAGAGGCGCCTACCAACCCTCCCGTTAGACCCCCTACAAAATTTCCCGCTTCAGTAAACCGAACCTTTCGACAAGCACGAGTCTCCCCGGCCCGACAGACTTCTTTTACTTTCAGATAAGACGAGGTCCCGCCCAGCCCAATCGCTGCATACCCTCCGTATTGAAGGTACTTACTTAACCGCGCCACCTTCTCAAGATGTGTCGCATACCCCGGAATCTGCCCCGGTCCGCCCGCTTTCGACCAATGGTGCACCAGGCTCTTGGTAGAGATATTCAAGCTCTTCTTCAGCCGCTCATAGCTCCCCAGATTCAGTTGCTTATTAAGCAACGCCGCTTTCAACTGGCCATCCAGTTGCTGCAACAACCGCCTGCGCTCGGCGAAGAAACCCGGACTATTCAAATGGCCATGGTGCATGAACTCACGCTGGTGCAATTGCTCGATGCTGGTCAAGGTATTGCTTACTTGTTTCAAGCCTTGATCCAGCATGTCCTTGCCCACGCCCATGGACAGACTGGCGTTGCTGAGCAAGCCGGCGATTTCGGCCTGGTGCTGCATCATGAAATCCGCTTCGACGTAGTCGAGTGCCTCCAGCGCACGCCGCGCATGCTGCGCAGCCGCCATAAGCTCTCCCTCTTCGCGCGTGCAGGCATTTCCATTGTCAGGATCACCGATAACGAAGATTTCCCCAGCTTTGAACCCTTGCGCATACGTGGGGTTGAGCCGCTGTAACCGTGAGATCGGCAACGTGGAATCGTGACCGGCCAGTTGAAGCAGTATCTGGGGAAACGACATGCGTCGTGGAACCACGTAGAAGCCAGGCTCCAGCGAACCAGGCAGTGCACCTATTACCGGTTGGGAGAAGCGCTCGGGGTTGAAGGTGGGTGACAGCTCGGCAGCGTGGGTATTGGCACGCCCTGCAATGGAGTGCATGGACGGCGGAGCCTCATACAAGGGCGCGACTACCCGGTTGGTGCCCGGCGAACAGCCACAGACAACCAACGCACCATCCATAGCCACCCGCTGGCCATCTGAAATAAAGTGATCCACACCTTCGGCGACAGTTCCCGCCTGCCCACAAAGAGGGCATGGCGTGGTGTGGTCGCCTTCACGGAGCACCATTCGGCCTTCGTCTAGATAGCCGGCCCCCGTCGCAATACAGACAGCACCCGTTGTGGTGACATCGCCGTCTACCGCCTGACCTTTCCCCTCTAGATTGACGCGCAGATATGAACTCCCTGTACTTGATTCAGGTTGGAAACCTATCACCAGCAAGGGAGATTCAAGTGGCCTCAGCCAAAATTCAGATACGTCCTACAAGTTGCAGGACTTTGCGCAATCACTGCAGGCGCGGGTTTAATCGCGAATGGGCCGGCGCAGGCTGACGCGTTCACCGCCCGCTACGCAACATCTCCACCGGCACATACTTGCCAATCTCGTATTTGCCAATCGCCGCCCTGTGCACTTCATCCGGCCCGTCAGCCAGGCGCAGGGTGCGCTGCATGGCATACATGTAGGCCAGCGGGAAATCGCCGCTTACCCCTGCCCCGCCATGTATCTGGATAGCCCGGTCAATCACGTTCAAGGCCACGTTCGGCGCCACCACCTTGATCTGGGCGATCTCGCTACGGGCCACCTTGTTGCCGACGGTGTCCATCATGTAGGCCGCTTTGAGCGTCAGCAGCCGGGCCATGTCGATTTCCATGCGCGAGTCGGCGATCTTGTCGACGTTGCCGCCCAGGCGTGCCAGTGGCCGACCAAAAGCAGTACGCTCCACCGAGCGCTTGCACATCAGCTCCAGTGCGCGCTCGGCCATGCCGATCGAGCGCATGCAGTGGTGGATACGCCCTGGACCCAGGCGGCCCTGGGCAATTTCGAAGCCGCGGCCTTCGCCAAGGATCACGTTTTCGTACGGCACCCGCACATGATCGAAAAGGACTTCGGCATGACCATGGGGCGCATCGTCATAACCGAACACCGGCAGCGGGCGGACGATCTTCACGCCTGGCGTGTCGGTCGGCACCAGCACCATGGAATGCTGCTGGTGGCGTGGCCCTTCAGGGTCGGACAGGCCCATGAAGATCATGACCTTGCAGCGCGGGTCGCAGGCGCCGGAAGTCCACCACTTGCGGCCGTTGATCACCCACTCGTCACCGTCCCGTATGGCGGTAGCAGCCATGTTGGTGGCGTCCGAGGAGGCCACGTCCGGTTCGGTCATGGCAAACGCCGACCGGATCTCGCCACGCAGCAGCGGCTCCAGCCACTGGCGTTTTTGCGCCTCGCTGCCGTAGCGCACCAGCACTTCCATGTTGCCAGTGTCCGGCGCCGAGCAGTTGAACGGCTCCGGCCCGAGCAACGAGCGGCCCATGATCTCTGCCAGCGGTGCGTACTCCAGGTTGCTCAGGCCGGCGCCGTATTCCGACTCTGGCAGGAACAGGTTCCACAACCCTTCGGCGCGGGCCTTGGCCTTGAGCGCCTCCATGATTGCAGTGGGCTGCCAGCGGTCACCCTCGGCGACCTGGCGCTCGAACACGGCTTCGGCGGGGTAGACATAAGCGTCCATGAACGCAGTGACACGCTCGCGCAGTGCCTGGACCTTGGGCGAATAGGCGAAATCCATCTGGGCTACCTTCACAGTTCGGAGTACTTGGGCCAGAGCCTAGAGCAGCATTGCTCCATCCACCTAGTCTATTTTCCGCGTGTATAAACATTCATAACCGATATATGATCGGCCGATAATTCCAACAAAGAGCGGCGCCCATGAACCTTAGCAAGGTCGACCTCAACCTGTTCATCGTGTTCGATGCGATCTACACCGAAGCCAACCTGACCCGCGCCGGGCAGATTGTCGGCATTACCCAGCCGGCAGTGTCCAATGCCCTGTCGCGCCTGCGCGAAACCTTCAATGACCCGCTGTTCGTGCGTACCGCGCAAGGCATGGTGCCCACCCCCATGGCGCAGAACATCATCGGCCCTGTGCGCAACGCGCTGGCGCTGCTGCGGACCTCGGTGCAGGAAAGCCGCATTTTCAACCCGCAGCAGGCCAACAAGACCTTCCGCATCAGCATGACCGACCTGACCGAGGCGGTCATCTTGCCGCCGCTGTTCCAGCGCCTGCGCCGTCTGGCGCCGGCAGTCGTGATCGAAAGCTTCCTGTGCAAGCGCCGCGAGACCACCAAGGAACTCGCGGCCGGCCGCCTGGACTTTGCCATCGACGCGCCACTGAACACCGACCCGCAGGTGCGCCATATCAAACTGATGCAAGACCGCTATGTCTGCGCCCTGCGCCAAGGTCACCCGCTGGCCGACAGCAAGCTGACCCTCGACAGCTACCTGGGCATGACCCACATCCATATCTCCAGCCGCCGCAACGGCCTGGGTTACGTCGACCTGGCGCTGGGCAAGATGGGTGTTCAACGCAAGGTCGCCCTGCGTTCGCAACACTACCTGATGGCGTCGCAGGTGTTGCAGCAGACCGACATGGCGATGACGGTCCCCGAGCGCTTCGCCCGTCGCCATCAGTTGCGTTATCAGGCGCTGCCGGTGGAGGTCCCTGCGCTGGAAACGCACCTGTACTGGCATGAAAGCACCGACCAGGACCCGGCCAACCGCTGGATGCGCGAGCAGATCACGGAATTGTGCGAGCGCGTGGTTGCAGAGGAAGAGAAGGCTCTGGAGCCCTGACGGTGCCGGCGAGGGACCCCTCATGGCCCTCATCAGGCAAAGTAGAAAATCCCATGAAAGATCTTCGATAGAGAATTTTTTTCTAAAATAATCGCGAATCGACCTGAGGGAAACGAAAAAAATACCGCTGCTGGCAGGTACGCTTACGTCAATGATTGCCGATTTCACGGCCACTGACACGGACCCGCCCTCAATGCCTAGCGCCCCACTCTACTTCGATTACGCCGCCACTACCCCAGTCGACGACCGGGTTATCGAAACCATGCTCGCCTGCCTGGGTAACCAGGCCAACTTCGGCAACCCGGCGTCCAGCGGCCACGCCTTCGGCCAGGCTGCACGTCACGCCGTGGACCAAGCGCGCCAGCAAGTCGCCGAGTGCGTCGGCGCGCACGCCGAGCATCTGGTATGGACGTCGGGTGCGACCGAGTCCAACAACCTGGCGCTCAAGGGTATTGCCCAAGGCATCGGCCAGCCCGGGCACCTGATCACCAGCCTGCTGGAACACAAGGCCGTGCTCGACACCGTGGCCGAACTGGAGCGCCAGGGCTGGGCCGTTACACGCCTGGCAGCGGATGCCGACGGCCTGATCCAGCCCGCAAGCGTGCAGGCTGCGTTGCGCGCTGACACCCGCCTGGTGTCGCTGATGGCGGTCAACAACGAACTGGGCACGGTCACCGATTTTGCCGCGATCGGCGAGCAGGTGCGTGCCCACGGTGCCCTTCTGCACGTGGATGCCGCGCAGGCCGTGGGCAAGCTGGCGATCGACCTGCATACGATGGCCGTGGACCTGATGTCTTTTTCGGCGCACAAGGTCTACGGGCCAAAAGGCATCGGTGCGCTGTATGTCGGGCCGCGCGCCCGCGTGCTGATGCGTGCGCAGATGCACGGCGGCGGCCATGAGCAGGGCCTGCGTTCCGGCACCCTGGCGACCCATCAGATAGCGGGCATGGGCAGCGCCTTTGCCTTGGCCGGCCAACCTGGCGACAGCGAGCACCAGCGCCTCGAGCAACTGGCAAGACGCCTGCGCACAGGCCTGCTGGCCATGCCCGGCGTTACCCTGAACGGCTGCGCCAAGCAACGCATTCCCCATACCTTGAACCTGTGCATCGACAGCAAAGGCTTCAACAGTGCGGCACTGGCCGGCGAACTGGCCTTGTCGACCACCTCGGCCTGCAACTCGGCGAGCAACGCTGCCTCGCATGTGCTGCTGGCACTGGGGCTGGATGAGCGTCAGGCTCGCAACAGTGTGCGTTTGAGCATCGGCCGTTTCAGCACCGAGGCTGACGTGGACAAGGCGCTCGAAGTGTTTGGCCGAGTGCTGACGACAGCATCGGCCGCACTGTGGTGACCACCTCGGCTGTTTTCGCCTTGCCTGACCTGCGTCTCAAGACTTTTCGTACAGAGGCTAGAACAGGCGGCTGTCCGGGGTGAAATCCTCAACCTGGATTTTCGCGCTCTGCGCCTGCGGGTGCCGTGGGTTGAACAGGTAATTGGTGGTGCTGGGCATGATCGCGCTTGGCACCGGCAGCAGCAATGCCGAACCGTCATCCAGAAAGCGATTGCCCAGCGTACGGGTCAACTCAGGCTGAGCAGACCAGCCAGGCTGCAAAGCGGGCAACTGCGCCTGGGAAACCGTGTCGGGCAGTTCGATGCGAAGCAAGCGCATGGTGGTCGGGAAATCCTCGGGGTCGATCTCCAGGTGCACCAACACTTCCAGCATCGCCCCGGGAGGGCTGGTGGCGGCATACACCACCGGCCGCCCCGCCTGGTGCCAGCGGCCACTTACACGCAAGCCCCCCGTACCACTCAAGTCTGCATAGGCGCTGATTCGCCACAAAATCACAGGCCATAGCCCTCGGCAATCTGCAGCAGCATTTCTTCGACCTGCGTGGTGCCTTGCTGGGTGGTGAGCATCTGCATCGGCGTCAGCCCCGAGAAACGCTCCTTGGGCTTGGAAAGCCAGCGTTTGGCCTTGCCCGCTTCACCAAACACGGCCTCGGCCATGGCGGTGATGTGGGCCGAGCGGAACAGCCGATCGCTCTCATCCACGGTCAGCGGTTGGTCGCGCTCGATACGGGATTTGAGGGTGCGCAGCGGGATGATCTGGTCGCGCTCCACCGGCGTGAGCACACCGCGTTCGGTCAGCTTTACCAACCAGGTGGCGGCAAAACCATCGGTGATGCGGGTGTGAATCTCGAAGTCACTGGCAAGCTCGGGAATGTCCAGCAGCGCCTGCAAGCGCGCCCGGTACTCGTGGTAACCGTTGTCGCGAAGCACTTCGGCAAGCATGGCAGGCTCCTTTTCGGCATTTGCCGATAAGTATGCGGTATATGCCGGGTCATTGCCAGTTTGCCTGATCGGGCGGTCGACGTCAGGGCTTTGCCAGATTAACTGCCAGCGTTGCCAGGGCCGCACAGCGGCCCCGGAAACCTCACAGGAAGGTGAACACTTGCGATGCCGGCAACCGCGACTTGCTCAGCCCGGCATTGAAGTCCGCCTCACTGCGGTAACCCAGGCTCAGGATCACCACACTGGTAAAGCCACGCTCACGCAAACCCAGTTCGGCATCGAGGACCTTGCTGTCGAAGCCCTCGATCGGCGTGGCATCCAGCCCATGCGCCGCTGCACCCAGCAAGGCAGTTCCCAACGCCAGGTAGGTCTGCTTTTCCATCCAGTGCTGCACATCCTTCTGGTCGAAGCGGTGCAGGTTGACGTAGTGCCGGCGGCTCTGGTTTTGCCCGGCGCGCGCTTGCTCATCACGGAAACGGCCATCGGCAGCCTCTTGATCGAGCACGGCGTTCAGGTGTTCTTCAGTCATTTCGGTACGGGTGCAGAACACGATCACATGCGAGGCATCGAGAAGCTTCTGCGTGTTGTAGGCATAACCCTCAGCAGTGCTCTTGGCCAGGCGGGCCTTGCCTTCGGCCGTGTCGGCGACGATGAAATGCCAGGGCTGGGAATTGACCGACGACGGGCTGTGACGCAGTTGTTCGAGCAGGGCGTCGACGGTGGCCTGGGGAATGCGGCGTGAGGCATCGTAAGCTTTGGTGGTGTAACGGCGCTTGGCCAGCGATACGGTATCCATGCGACAACTCCGGGATGAACAGTGGATTTGCCGGGCATCTTATCTTTCCAGCAAAAAAGAAAAAGCGGCACAATGTAACAACACTTTCATCCCTGGAATGAAAATGCTGCGCATCACCGACCTCGAACTGTTTGCCCGCAGCAGCGTGCTGGGTAGCTTCACTGCCGCCGCCCATGAAGCCGGCCTGCTGCCGGGCCAGGTGGCTGCCGCGATCAAACGTCTGGAACGCGACCTGGATGTACGCCTGTTCGCCCGCACCACCCGCAGCCTGCGCCTGACCGCCGAGGGCGAGCGCTACCTGCCAACCGCGCTGAATGTGCTGGAAAGCCTGCGCCAGGGCCATGAAGATCTGCATGGCAACCCCAATAGCCTGCGCGGCACCCTGCAGGTGTCGGCGCCTTCCGACATGGGCCGCAACATGTTGTTGCCCTGGCTCAGCGCCTTCCGCCACGACCACCCGGCATTGCAACTGCGCTTCTTCCTGTCCGACCAGATGGCCGACCTCAACCGCGACCCTGTGGATGTGGCCATCCGCTATGGCCTCAACCAGGATGCCAACTACATCGCCCTGCCACTGGCCGAATGGAACCGCCGCGTGCTGGTGGCCTCGCCCGACTACCTGG
This sequence comes from Pseudomonas sp. CIP-10, assembly GCF_020911845.1. Taxonomy (NCBI): domain Bacteria; kingdom Pseudomonadati; phylum Pseudomonadota; class Gammaproteobacteria; order Pseudomonadales; family Pseudomonadaceae; genus Pseudomonas; species Pseudomonas sp. CIP-10. The sequence goes on from NZ_CP087160.1 coordinate 3,838,390, forward strand.
CCCGTCACGGCCGCCCGCTTACCCCCGACGCACTGCAGCAGCATGCCTGCCTGCTGTACATGCAGCACAGCCGGGTGTACGACAAGTGGCAGCTGGGTAATCGCACCGTGCAGGTGCGTGGGCCGCTGGTCAGTGACGATGCCGACGTCATCCGCCGCCTGGCCATCCAGGGGGAAGGTATCGTCTACAAGTCGTGGCTGGATGTCAGCGCCAACATCGCGGCCGGTGAACTGGAAATGGTCCTGCCCGAATTGCTCGGCGAGCCTACCCCGCTGACCTTGGTCTGCCCTCATCGCAAACAACTCACACCGGCCGTGAAGCAATTGCACCTGTGGCTACGCGAACGCTTCGAGGCCCTGCGCGCCCGGGCACTGACCAACGGCTGCACAATCGTTCCAGACTGAGCCGGGGGCGTTGCGCTAAGGTAGCCATTTACCCCACGGTACACGTCCATGAGCAACTGGATCGACTTCAAACAAGACGCCGACACCGGCATCGAGTCGGTCCGCGCGCATTTTGTCGGCCATGCCTATGATCCCCACTGGCACGACAGCTTCCTGGTCGGCGTGACCGAACAGGGCGTGCAGCAGTTCAACTGCCGCCGGGTGCGCCACCGCAGCACGCCGGGGCAGGTATTTTTACTTGAGCCTGGCGACATCCACGATGGCCTGGCGCCCACCGAAGAAGGCTTCACCTATTCGACGCTGTACCTGGAGCCCGCCTGGCTCGACCAACAGCTGCGCGCGCTGTACGAGCACGCGCCGGGCGACAGCCTGCCCAGCTTCGCCGACACCCTGTGCCACGACGAACGCCTGGCACGGGCCACCGCCCTGGCCTTCAGGGCCGTGCATGACCAGGACTTGCGCATCGTCAGGCAAACGGCCATGGACGATCTGCTGGCCTGCCTGACCCGCCACCTGCACTGGCGCCGCCGCATCAACCCCGACCCGCGCCTGCCGCTGACCGCACAGCGCGCCCGGGACTTCCTGCATGCCAATCTGGAGCGCGACATCGGCCTGGAGGACCTGGCCCAGGCCTGCGGCATTGACCGCTTTCGCCTGACGCGTGCGTTCAAGGCGGCGTTCGGCATTGCACCCCATGCCTACCTGATCCAGCTGCGCCTGGCCCGCGCGCGGCGCCTGCTTGCCCAAGGCCAGACACCGGCCGAAGTGGCCGTGGCGTTGGGCTTTGCCGACCAGAGCCACCTGGGGCGCTGGTTCCGCCGCGCCTACCAGTTGACCCCGGCCGACTACCGCAGGCGCTGCTCAAACCTTCCAGACTGAGTGCCGGCGGGCAGCGAGCATGGTGCTTCGATGTTACGGAGCCCATGAACCATGTCTGAGTCGCTGTTGCCCTTCATTCTGTTTGCCCTGGTGTCCAGTATCAGCCCGGGGCCGACCAACCTGTTGATCCTGGCCCATGGCGCCCGTCGGGGCCTGCGCGCAAGCCTGGCGCCGATCGTGGCGGCGTGTGGCGCGGCTGCAGCCATTGTGCTGCTCGTCGGGCTGGGGCTGGGCGAACTGCTGCTGCGCTACCCCTTGGCGCAACAGCTGATGAGCTGGGCCGGGGTGCTGTGGCTGAGCAGCCTGGCGTGGAAGATGCTGCGCAGTGCCGCCGCCCCGCTCCACGCGGCCACGGCACAAGGCTTCAGTGCGCTCAGTGCGGCCTCGTTGCAGGTGGTGAACCCCAAGGTCTGGTTGATGGCCGTGGCGGTGGTCGGGGTATTTGCCGCTCCGTCGTTGCCCGTGTGGCAGCTGGCGCTGGTGTTCTTGCTGATCGCTCTGCCGAGCATGGCCGCCTGGGCGGTGTTGGGGGTGGGGAGCGCCCGGTGGCTGCAGGCACCGGGGCGGTTGCGGGTGTTCAACCAGGTATTGGCGGGGGTTCTGTTGATATCGGCATGGGCTGCCGTATTGGCCTGAGTCTCTACTTGACCGGCAAGGGGCCTGAGCGGCCCCGGCTCAGCGTGCCAACGCCTCGCGAAAACGCCGGGTACTGGCAACGGCCAGTACCAGCCCGACCACTGCCACGCTGCCGCCCACCAGGCCGATATCCGCCACATTCATCTGGCTGCTGACGATACTGCCCAGCAGCGCACCACCGCCAATACCGATGTTGTAGATACCCGAGAACAGCGCCATGGCCACATCGGTGGCGTCGGACGCCAGCTTCAGGGTCTTGGACTGCAGCGCCAGGCTGAAGCTGAGAATTGCCACGCCCCAGAACATGCTCAGCACTGCGAACACATAGAAGTTGCCCGACAGCGGCAACATCAGCAACAGGCACGCGGCGAGTACCCCGATCGAACCCACCAGGAAGCCATGCGGGAAGCGGTCGCTGTAACGGCTGAACAACAACGAACCAAAAACCCCGGCACCGCCGAACAACAGCAGCAACAGTGTGGTGCGGTCGCCGCCGATCTGCGCTACGTGCAGGGCGAACGGCTCGATATAGCTGTAGGCCGTGAACTGCGCGGTAATGACCAGCGTCACCAACAAGTAGGTAATGACCAGTGCCGGGCGCTTGAACAGGACCGGCAGGCTGCGCAACGAACCGGAGTTCTGGCTGGGCAGCAGCGGCAGCGATTTCATCAGGCACAGCATGGTGGCTAGCGCTACCCCGCCAATGCTCAGGAACGTGATGCGCCAGCCCAGTGCCTCGCCCACCACACGGCCCAGCGGGATGCCCAGGACCATGGCCAGGGTAGTGCCGGTGGCCAGCAGGCCCAGCGCCTTGGCCTGCTGGCCCGGCGGCGCCACACGCACCGCCAGCGAGGCGGTGATGGACCAGAACACCGCATGCGCCAGGGCAATGCCGATACGGCTGACCAGCAGCATGGCGAAGCTCTGCGAAAGCCACGACAGCAAGTGGCTGACAATGAACACCAGGAACACGAACAGCAGCAGACGCCGCCGTTCGATGTTGCGGGTCAGCAACATCATGGGCAACGAGGCCAGCGCCACGATCCAGGCATAGATGGTCAGCATCAGGCCGACCTGGGCAGTGCTCATGTCGAAGCTGCGGCCAATGTCACTGAGCAGCGCCACCGGGACGAACTCGGTGGTGTTGAAAATGAAGGCCGCCAAGGCCAGGGCGATGACGCTCAGCCAGCTGCCGCTGCCCGTTGTGGGTGGCAGGTGTGTGGGTATGGGTCCGTTCATGGGTGGAAACCGCTTCTCCGCAGACAAAGCAACAGGTCGCACGCCAGCCACCCGCTTGCAGGGGTGCCAACGTACGTTTTGTTATGGATAGGAATGCCCGGCATGGTACGCGTCAAGCTGGGGCCTCACAACCGCAGGGCAGGCAGAAGGAGTACCATGCGCGCTTTGTGTGAAACGCGCGTGCAACAAGGAGCCCGATCCGCTCATGGACAAGCAGCACCCCCAGCAGCAGTGGCAGCAGGCAGTCATCGCCTATGCCCAGGCCGTCAACGACTACGTCGCGCAGGGCCGTGCGCACGGCTGGGACAACCTCGAAGAGCCGCAGGCACCCGCCACCGAACACCTGCTCGACGCCTGGCTGGCAGCCCTGCAGGCAGCCAACCGCCCTGGCATGGACGAACCGCAGCGTCAGGCATTTCGCGAGGCCTGGCCACCCGCACACCACCCCTTGATACCGTTGCTCGAAGACCACGGCCAAGGCATCAGCCATGTCCTGCTGCTGGAAGATGGCAGCCTGCTGGCCCGCATCGGTATGCCTTACGACAAGGGTCAGGTGGTGCGTATCGATCACCATGGGGTAACCCCGGTCATCGGCATCGAACACTTTGGCCGTTGCCCGGCGCGGCGCTATTTCGCCCTGGCCAATGCCGAGGGCGTGCGTGTGACCGATGGCTGGGGCGGCCCGCAAGTGCAGCGCCTGGCCTGGCCTACCGGGCTGGAGGGGTTGCCGCCAGGCTACCCGTTCGAGCCGTTCGACCTGCCGCCCACACCGACCGCGCTGATCCCCTTCCCCGATGGCCAGCGAGTGCTGCTGGTGAGTGCCGAAGGTATCTTCGTGCTGGCCACTCAAGGTGCGACTCGCCTGCTGCCACAGCAGACACGGGTGCTCGATGAGCTGGCCGAGGGCACCGACCCGGACGACATCAGCCTGGGGCTGAGCATGGAGCATGGTGCGGTGTCGGCGGATGGCCGGCTGATCGTCGTGGGTGAGCAAGGCAGCCGACACCTTGTTCTGGACGAACGACTCAAGCCGCTGGCGCACATCGGCCCGGGCAGCGAATACCCGCACTTTGCCTTGTTCAACCGCGCGGGTGACCAGTTGATCGTCAATGCCTGCCATTTCTACAGCGGTGCCACGCTGGCCGTGAGGGTGGCAAACCTGCACGGGCTGGATACCGATTACTACAGCCAGGACCCGCGTACCCCGCTGGTGCAGGATGGCGCAAGGGTGTATGCGGGGGTTGCGCGCGATGGCGAGTACATTGTGGGTGATGCCTATGGCTACCTGCGGGCGTTTGGCGAAGAGGGTAAGGAGCATTGGCAGCATTACCTGGGATCGACCATCAGTGCGATGGATATCAGCGCCGACGGACAAACGCTGGTGGCGGCGAGCCATGCGGGGGTTATTTCGGTGATTGCGCTGGATAGCGGGCGGCCCGAGTGGCAGATCGGTACCGGGGCGCACGGCGAGGTGCGGCGATGGTTGTTCTGGAAGGGCTGGGACAAGCCAATGGCCTGGTAAAACGGCTGCATCGTTGCTGCCTGTACCGGCCCGACCTCGGGCAAGCCCGCTCCTGTGTAGGAGCGGGCTTGCCCGCGAAGAGGCCCGTACAGGCAACCGACCCATCAGCCCTGTAACGTGGCCATGTCGATCACGAACCGGTACTTCACATCCCCGGCAATCATCCGCTCATAGGCCTGGTTGATGTTGCGGATATCCAGCATCTCGATATCGCAACGGATGCCGTGCTCGGCGCAGAAGTTCAGTACTTCCTGAGTCTCGGCAATCCCCCCGATCAACGACCCCGCCAGCACCCGGCGCTTCATCACCAGGTTGGCCGCATGCAATGCCGGGTCGATCGGTTCGATCAGGCCAACCAGGATGTGCACACCGTCGAACTTCAGCGTTTCCAGGTACGGGTTGAGGTCGTGCTGCACCGGAATGGTGTCGAGCAGGAAATCGAAACGGCCAGCAGCGGCGCGCATCTGCTCGGCATCGGTGGAGACGATCACATGGTCGGCCCCTTGGCGGCGCGCTTCCTCGGCCTTGGCCTGAGAGCGCGTGAACAGGGTCACTTCCGCACCCAGGGCCTTGGCCAGTTTGATGCCCATGTGGCCCAGGCCGCCCATGCCGAGGATGCCGATCTTGTGGCCCGGGCCAACGCCGTGGTGCTTGAGCGGCGAATAGGTGGTGATGCCGGCACACAGGATAGGTGCAGCGCTGGGCAGGTCCATGCCGGCCGGTATGCGCACCACGAAGTGCTCGCTGACCACGATGCTGCTGGAATACCCCCCCATGGTGTTGCTGCCATCGACCCGGTCCGGGGTGGCGTAGGTCATGGTCGGGCCTTCGAGGCAATACTGTTCCAGGTCCTTGGCGCAGGCTTCACAGGTACGGCACGAGTCGACCATGCAGCCGACGCCCACCAGGTCACCGACCTTGTGCGTGGTGACGTTGTCGCCCACCGCCGTGACCCGGCCGATGATCTCGTGGCCCGGCATCAGCGGGTACACGGCAATGCCCCATTCGTTGCGCGCCTGGTGGATGTCGGAGTGGCACACGCCGCAGTACAGGATGTCGATGGCGACGTCATCCGGGCGCGGGCTGCGGCGTTGGAACGTCATGGGGGCCAGGGGGCTGGTGGGGGTTTGAGCGGCATAACCGATGGCGGTATACATGCAGGGCCTCGCAGTGAAGTGAAACGATTCAGGCGACGCATTTTGCGCGTCGTTCGCCGCCTCGCCCACGGCTGATTCTCCGGCATGCATGCCTGATTCTACGAAGATGCCAAGCTATAGCTGGCGCCACGCCTTCAATCTGCGATGATCAAGCTGTCTGATTCTCTGCCCTTGGTCCACCATGCAACTGACCCGTCACGTCGATGCCAATGCGCCGCTCTGCTCACTGATCCGCAGCCTCACCACGCGCCCGGGCTTCGTGCCCACCCTCCTGCCCCAGGTGCAGGTGCTGAGCTGGGACCACTATGTGGCCAGCAGCCCACAGATCTACGAACCCAGCCTCATGATCCTGGCCCAGGGCAGCAAACTGGCGCGCCTGGGGCCGCGCACCCTCGAGTACGGCGCCGGGCATTACCTGGTGCAGGCGTTGTCGGTGCCGTTCATGTGCGAAACCTTCGCCACCCCTGACGCGCCATTGCTGGGCGTGGCGGTGGGCATCGACCGTGGCGTGCTGGGCGAGTTGGTGCAGAGCATGGGCTTGGCACCGGACGCTGAAGTGCAGGCGCAAACCCCGCAATCGATGACCTCCGCAGCACTGGATGCGCCAATGCGCGAAAGTGTGGAACGGCTGCTGCACTGCCTGCAGGACCCGCTTGACGCCAAGGTACTGGGCCCGGCGCGCGTACGCGAGGTGCTGTATACCGCGCTGCGCGGCCCGCAGGCCGGTGTGTTGCGGGCACTGGTGGAGCAACAGGGGCACTTCGCCCGCATCGGCGCCGCCCTCGCCCACCTGCGCGAGCACTACGCCGAGCCGCTGAGCGTGGAGGCACTGGCCGCGCGGGCCAACATGAGCGTTTCGACCTTCCATGAACACTTCAAGCGCTGCACCGACATGGCACCGATGCAGTACCTCAAGCGCTTGCGGCTGCTCAAGGCGCAGCAGATGCTGATTGGCGAAGGCCTGGGCGTGGCACAGGCTGCGCACAGGGTGGGCTATCAGAGCACCTCGCAGTTCAGCCGCGAATACAAGCGCCAGTTCGAACGCAGCCCAGGGGATGAATTGCCTTACCAAAGCATGCCGGTGTAATCACCCGATCTGAACAGCCCCTGCAGGTACGCATCCGGGACAAGGCGTTTTTCGCCCGGCGGGTCAGCCTGCCAGCGGCCACTGCGCCAAGGGCCGGTAAGCGCCCTTGCGTGACTCGTAAAGCGTGAAGTGGCGCGCGCTGAGGTAGAACTCCGGCGCGCTGCTGGCCTCGGGGGGTTGCCCGCGGTAATCCCTGGACAGGGTCAAGTGTGGCCGATACTCACGGTTGGCCGCCTCCACCCCCAACGGCAGCAGTGCCTGCTGCAAGCCGTACACCAGTTGCAACAGGGCTGGCGGTGTCTGCTGTGGCTCCAGCACCAGCGCGCCGGCCCGCTGCCACACCTGCAAGCGGTCAAGCAGAAGCCGCGGTGCCATGGCCGGCAATGCCAGTTGATCGACTGCCGCACAGATCGCAGGCACCTGGGCGGTATCTACATCGCCGAGGAACAGCAGCGTGACATGGAAGTTGGCCGCCGGCACCGGTTTGCCGCTGCGCAGGTTCAGCCCGCGTCGCCACTGGGCCAGGTCACGGCGCTGCGCGTCGCTGACCGGCAAGGCGAAGAACAGCCGCTTGAACGGGCTACCGCTGGGGCGTATATCCTGAACCATACAAACTCCCTGACATGAAACGTTTGCGCAAGACTGTAGGGTATTACACCAATGTCGCCCCGCAGTTTGGTAACAATAAGTACAAACTGCCCCCATGATTGTTTATGCTGGCGGGCTCATGCCTCGGCGCATGGCCATTTTTCGACAAGTAAACGTCCATGAAAATTGCACTCGTACTTATCTTCGTCTTCTCGATCGCCTATGTTCACCTGCGCGGTCGGGTTCGCCACAAGCTGACTCGCCAGCTGGGCGACCACTCCAGCTTCCTGGCCCCGATCAACAGCTTCCTGTACCTGTTCTCCAAACACCCGGCCAAGCCCTACCTGCCGGTCGAGGCCTTTCCAGAACTGAAACCGCTGCAGGACCACTGGCAGGAGATCCGTGAGGAAGGCCGCCAGTTGCTGCACGTAGGCGAAATCAAGAAATCCGACAATTACGATGACGTCGGTTTCAACTCGTTCTTCAAGACCGGCTGGAAACGTTTTTACCTGAAGTGGTATGGCGAAAGCCACCCGTCGGCAATGGCCCTTTGCCCACGCACGACCGAGCTGCTGCAAGGCATCGGCACGGTCAAGGCCGCCATGTTCGCTACCCTGCCTCCGGGAGCCAAGCTGGTGCGCCACCGTGACCCGTATGCCGGCTCGTACCGCTACCATCTGGGCCTGGATACCCCGAATGACGACGGCTGCTACATCGACGTGGACGGCGAGAAATACGCATGGCGCGATGGTGAGGGGGTGATCTTTGACGAAACCTACATCCACTATGCAGCCAACACCACCGAGCACAACCGCATCATCCTGTTCTGCGACGTCGAACGCCCGCTCAAGTACCGCTGGGCAACCGCGTTCAACCGCTGGTTCAGCCGCAACGTGATGGCCGCTGCCGCTGCGCCCAACGATGCCAGCGACAAGACCGGTGGCATCAACCGCCTGTTCACCCGCATCTACAAGATCCGCGAGCGTGGCAAGGCGCTGAAGAAGCGCAACCGCCTGCGCTACTACCTGGAAAAATGGGCAGTGGTCGCGGCGTTGGTGCTGGTGTTCATCTACATCTGAAGGCTCAACGCAGGCCACTGTACGAGTGACCTGCGTTTACCCACCAAAGTACCGCCTCGCACGTGCCACGCTTCGACTAGCCTGAAAGCTCCACTCGCAACCCCCCAAGGTGAAGACGATGAGCATGATGGACTGGGACGCCTACCGTAAGCAGTTGATGGCCGGCATCAGCGATCTCAAGCAACTCTCCCCCGACACCGTAGCCGGCTACATGACCGCCAGCGGTGCAGGCGCCAAAACCAACCACCTGGATGCCAAGACCCGCGAGCTGATCTCCTTGGCCGTGGCTGTGACCACCCGCTGCGACGGCTGTATCGCCGTGCATTCGCAGCAGGCCGTCAAAGCGGGTGCCAGCCGCGAGGAAATTGCCGAGGCCCTCGGCGTGGCCGTGGCCATGAACGCCGGTGCCGCGCTGGTGTACTCGGCCCGCGCAATGGACGCGGTGGGCAAGGCCAACGGTTGAGCACAAACGGCGTCGTCGCCCTTGCGCGACGGCGCCGCGCCACCCAGACTGGGCGGCTCACCCCGCGCAGGAACCCGCATGATCCACATTCGCCCCATGACGCCGGAAGATTTTGATCGTTTCTGGCCCACCTTCCAGGCCATTGTCCAAGCCCGTGAAACCTACGCTTTCGACCCGGCCCTGAGCTTCGAACAGGCGCGCCAGCTGTGGCTGGAGCTGCCCTTGCACACGCTGTTGGCCGAAGAAGATGGCGAGCTACTGGGGTCGTATTACCTCAAGCCCAATGCTGCCGGGCCTGGTGCGCATGTAGGCAATTGCGGCTACATGGTCTGCGAACAGGCGCGCGGCCGGGGCGTGGCGCGCTTGATGTGCGAGCACTCGCAAAAGCTGGCGCGCCAGGAAGGCTTTCTGGCATTGCAGTTCAACTCGGTGGTAGCCACCAACGCAGTGGCCGTGGCGCTATGGCACAAGCTGGGCTTTGAAACAGTCGGCCGTTTGCCCAAGGCCTACCGTCATGCCCGCCTGGGGCTGGTGGACTGCCTGGTGATGTACAAATGGCTGGCGGATGAGCCGGTGGTGGAGAAGCCGCCGCTGCTGATCGGGCGCAAGAACATCGAGGCACGGGTATCGCGGCGCCGCGGGCGCTAGCTTTTCAGGCAAGCCTGCCTCCCCAGCCAACTCATCACGCTGGGGCCTGATGTTCTTGCCAAATGGGGCTCCGGCGCCGCAAAAACGCACAACCTGTTGTTTTTTCTCAGCATTCACAGCACACCAACATTTGACGCCCCAGCCTTTCAATGGTCAGATGCGCGCCAGTTTCAGGTGCCCTGCGCCGCCGCGCGCAGGGTGAAACGGGAAACCGGTGCGTCGTGTTGCCCACGACAAGTCCGGTGCTGCCCCCGCAACGGTAAGCGAGCGAACCCTTCGAGATACCACTGTGCTCAAGCATGGGAAGGTGAAGGTTTCATGCCCCTCGCAAGCCCGGAGACCGGCCTGGAGCTTCACTTGGCAACCCGCGGTGGGCGGGCGCAGGCCGGAATCCGTGCGCGCGCCTGCCTGCATGGTTCGCCTTTGCGTGTTTTCCACCGGGATCCATTCATTCCTGCAGCAGTGGAACGACATGTCCCGTATGTTCAAACTTCACCCCCTGGCGGCCTGCCTGGCCGTTGCCCTGCCGGCGCTGGCTGATGACCGCGACCCGCAGCCTCTGGCCCTGCCTTCCACGGCCATCACCGACACTCAGGACAACCGCACCATCGACCTGGCCACGCCGACCCAGGCCGGCTCGCGCCTTGGCCTCAGCGCCCTGGAAACACCGGCCAGCACCAGCAGTATCAGCGAACGGCAGATTCAGCAGCGCAACAACATCACGGTGCAGGATGCAGTGACCCGCTCGCCGGGCATTACTTTCGTCGGCTCCCCGGGGGACGGCGGTACAGGCCTGTCTGCCCGCGGCTTTGCCGGCCACAGCTCAGTGATGACCCTGTTCGACGGCGCGCGCCTGTACACCGGTGCCGGCACACAGACCTTCCCGGTCGACCCGTGGATGGTCGAACGCATCGAGGTGATTCGCGGCCCGGCCTCGGTACTGCATGGCGAAGGCGCCACCGGCGCAGTGATCAACGTGATCCCGAAAAAACCTTTTGCCGGCGAGGTGCGCAACCACCTGCGACTGGGTTACGGCTCGTGGGACCGCCAGCAGCTCGGCCTGGACAGCGGCGGCAGCCTCAGCGAGCGCCTGAGCTACCGCCTGACGCTGAACCAACAGGCCGGCAATGGCTGGGTCGACCGCACCGCTTCACGTAGCCTGGCCCTGAGCGCCGCGCTGCGTTTTGACGCCAGTGATGACCTCAGCTTCACGCTGGCCCATGACCGCGGCGATGCACAACCTGCCAACTACTACGGTACCCCGCTGATCGACGGCCACTACCGCAGCAGCCTGCGCAAAAAGAACTACAACGTGCAGAACGACGTACAGCAGTACGTTGATGAATGGACCCGGCTCACGACCGACTGGGCGCTGAACGACCAGCTCGGCGCCAGCAACCAGCTGTACTACATCAAAAGCCGCCGCCACTGGCGCAACGCCGAGGACTACAGCTGGGACGCCGGGCGTCAGCAGTTGCTGCGCGGCAGCTACCTGGAAATCAAGCACAACCAGGAACAGTTCGGCGACCGTCAAACCTTCACCTTCGACCACACCCTGTTCGGCCTGGACAGCAAGACCGTGCTCGGTGCCGAATACAACAAGGTGCGCTTCAACGTCGACAGCAATTCACCCTACAACGATGTCGGCGGCGACTACCTCGACCCATGGCAGCCGCAGCCCGGCGGGTTCCATAGCGCCTCGCCGTTGCGGCCGCAAACGCTCTCGACCACCCATACCTTTGCCCTGTTTGCCGAGAACCGCCTGCAATTGAGCGATCGCCTGTCTTTGGTTACCGGCGTGCGTCGCGACCAGAACCACATCGACCGCAACAACTTGATCAACGACAGCCGTAGCGATCGCAGCCTGCAAGGGGGCAACTGGCGCGTCGGGCTGGTGTACGCAATCAGCGACGACCTGTCGTTGTACGGCCAGTACTCAACCAGCGAGGATGGGGTCAACAACCTCATCAGCCTCAGCCCCGCGCAGATGAACTATGACCTGACCGAGGCGAAGCAGACCGAGGTCGGCCTCAAGCAGCGCTTTTGGGAGGGGCGCGGCGAATGGACGCTTGCCGCCTACCACATCGTCAAGAAAAAGCTGCTGGTGGACGACCCGATCACGCACGAAAAGCAACAAGCCGGGCAGCAGACCTCCGATGGCCTGGAAGCGACGCTGGAGCTGGCCCTGGCCCATCAGTGGCAGGTGTCGGCCAACGCATCGCTGGTACGCGCCAAGTACGACGACTTCGACGAAATGGTCGGCGGCCTGCCGCAGAATCGGGCAGGCAACCGGCCGGCCAACGTGCCACGGCGTACCGCCAACCTTTGGTTGAGCAAAGGCTTCGGCCAGCAGGTGGAGGCTGGCATTGGGGCGCGCTATGTGGATGAGCGTTATGCCGATACCGCCAATACCCAGAGCGCCCCCGGGTACACCGTGGTCGATGCCAACATCGCCTGGCAGGTGATGCCGGATGTGAAGGTGGGGTTGCAGTTGAACAACCTGTTCGATCGCGAGTATGTGCAGTCGGCGTTCAGCGGGCAGCAGTGGTTGATGGGGATACCGCGGTCGTACTTCGCGACGGTGGATTACAGCTTCTGATCTGGGTGGCTTGTGCCGCGAAGAGCCCGGCACAGGCCACACAAAAACCTCTATTCCCTTTTAGCGTCTTGTTATACGATAACGTTTCACATGAAATTCATTCCTATTAGACAACCCATGACAAGTGCCAGCGCCACGCCCACGCTGATCACCCAGCGCCTGCAGAGCATCGATGCCCTGCGCGGCCTGGTGATCCTGTTCATGCTCCTGGACCACGTCCGCGAGACTTTCCTCCTGCACCGCCAGGTCAGCGACCCCATGGCCATCGACACCACGGAACCGGCGCTTTTCTTCAGCCGCACCCTCGCTCACCTGTGTGCGCCTGTGTTCGTCCTGCTGACCGGCCTGTCGGCCTGGCTGTATGGCGAGAAGCATCAGGGCCGTGGCGACGTCTCGGCGTTCCTGTTCAAACGCGGGCTGTTCCTGGTGGTGCTGGAGTTCACCCTGGTCAACTTCGCCTGGACCTTCCAGTTGCCCCCGAGTGTGATCTACCTGCAAGTGATCTGGGCCATCGGCGTCAGCATGATCGCCCTGTCGCTGCTGGTGTGGCTGCCACGCGCCGCACTGCTCGCCCTGGGCGCCAGCATCGTCGCCGGCCACAACCTGCTCGACGGCCTGCACTTTGGCGTGGATTCAGCCCTGCATGTGCCGTGGGCAATCCTGCATGATCGCGGCTGGCTGGCGTTTTCCGAAAACCTGCACCTGCGCACGTCTTACCCGGTGCTGCCGTGGATCGGCGTCATCGCCTTGGGTTACGGCCTGGGGCCCTGGTTCGCCCGCGGCAGCGATGCCGGGCAACGCCAGCAACACCTGCTGGCGGCTGGTTTGCTCGCGCTGCTTGGCTTTGTGCTGCTGCGCATGTTCAACGGTTACGGTGAGGCGCCGTGGAGCGGTTACCCAACCTTCACGCAAACCCTGATGAGCTTCTTCAACATCACCAAATACCCACCGTCGCTGCTGTTCCTGACCCTGACCCTGGGCTGCGGCCTGTTGTTGTTACGCGCGTTCGAACGGGCCGGCCTGGCGCGCTGGATCACTGCCCTGGCGGTGTTCGGTGCGGCACCGATGTTCTTCTACCTGCTGCACCTGTATGTGCTGAAGCTGCTGTACCTGGCCTGCGTGGCGCTATTCGGGCTCAACCATGGCGACTACTTCGGTTTCAACGGTGTTGCAGCGATATGGCTGGGCGCAGTACTGCTGGCGGTTTCGCTGTACCTGCCGGTGCGCGGGTTCGCCCGACTGAAGCAGCGCCGCCGTGACATCCGTTGGCTGAAGTACTTCTGAAAAGCGTTTTCACCTGGCGGCGCGATGGTCTACCATGCGGGCCGCCGGTTTCCACCACGGAACTAACAGGGAATCCCAGGCCTGCCAATACGGGCCAAACGGAACTGCCCCCGCAACTGTAGGTGCCGAGCCTGCTCCATCAATGCCACTGGGCCTGCCGCCCGGGAAGGCCGGAGCCGGGCCGTGACGCACCAGTCAGGAGACCTGCCGGCCTACATTCACCAACCGGCGGGGTGTCAGGGATTGGCCATCCGTGTTGCCCCGGCCACCCGCTGGGCCTCGGCGATGCCTGTCCGTGCGTTCCTCACCAGAACTGTCCGATAGGAGATCGCCCAGCATGCTGCCCCGTTTCGCCACCCTGCTCGCTGGCCTAGGCTTCACTGGCCTGGCCCAGGCCGCTGCCACCCACTATCCGCTGACGGTCGACAACTGTGGCAAGCCGCAGATTTTTGCCCAGGCGCCGCAGCGCGCCGTCACCATCGGCCAGGCCGGTACCGAGCTGCTCTATGCCCTGGGGCTGGGTGACAAGCTGGCGGGCACCTCGCTGTGGTTCAACAATGTATTGCCCGAATACCAGGCGGTGAACGCCAAGGTGCCGCGCCTGGCCGACAACGACCCCAGCTTCGAGGCGGTGGTCGGCAAGCGCCCGCAACTGGTCGCGGCGCAGTTCGAATGGATGGTCGGTGCCCAGGGCGTGGTCGCCACCCGCGAGCAGTTCGATGAGCTGAAGATCCCCACCTACGTGCTGCCATCGGACTGCGAGGGCAAAAACAACCTGGTCGGTGCAGACGGCACCCGCCTGCAAGCGTTCCAGGTAGACAGCATCTACAAGAGCGTCAGCCAACTGGCCGAGATCTTCGACGTTCAGGACCGCGGCGCGGCCCTGAACGCCGAGTTGCAAGGGCGTCTGGACAGTGCCAGGGCACAACTGGCCGGCAAGGACCTGTCGGCAACTTCGGCGCTGTTCTGGTTCTCCAGCGCCGACCTGGACATCGACCCCTATGTGGCCGGCCGCCAAGGTGTTGCCGATTTCATGCTGCGCACCCTCGGTGTGCGCAACGTGGTCGAGTCCAGCGAAGAATGGCCAAGCGTAGGCTGGGAAACCCTGGCCAAGGCCAATCCGACCTGGCTGATCATCGCGCGCATGGACCGCCGCCGTTTCCCCGCCGACGACTACCAGAAAAAACTCGAATTCCTGCGCAGTGACCCGGTAACCCGCAACATGGACGCGGTGAAGCACGACCGCATCATTGTCCTCGACGCTGACGCCATGCAGGCCGGCATTCGCCTGTTCCGCGGCGTGCAGACGCTGTCCACGGCCTTCGCCAGCGGTAAAGCAGCCCCGTGATGAACCGCCTGTTACCCTGCATCGCGGTTGCCCTGGCCGCTCTGTTGGCCGCCCTGCTGGCCGGTACCGCCATTGGCGAAACCAACCTGTCGCCCAGCGTGGTTGGCCAGGTGCTGGCCAACCACCTGTGGCAAGCCGATTACCCGGTGGACCCGATCGACGCCGGCATCATCTGGAACTACCGCCTGACCCGCACCCTGGTCGCCGCCGCTTGCGGCGCCGGGCTGGCCACCTGCGGTGTCATCCTGCAGGCGATGTTGCGCAACCCACTGGCCGAGCCCTACCTGCTGGGGCTGTCTGCCGGCGCCTCGACCGGCGCGGTACTGGTCGGCCTGCTGGGGCTGGGTAGCCTGGCATTAAGCATGTCTGCTGGGGCCTTCATCGGCGCCGGGGCCGCATTCGCCCTGGTGCTGGTGCTGGCCCGCGCGGCCGGCCCCAGCAGCAACAATGCACAGGTCATCCTTGCCGGTATCGCCGGCTCGCAGCTGTTCAATGCACTGACCGCCTTCCTGATCACCAAGTCAGCCACCGCCGAGCAGGCGCGCGGCATCCTGTTCTGGCTGCTGGGCAACCTGAGCGGCGTGCGCTGGCCTTCGGTGTGGCTGGCCGTACCGGTGGCGATTTTCGGCTTGCTGGTGTGCCTGTGGCATCGCCGTGCGCTGGATGCCTTTACCTTCGGTGCCGATTCGGCCGCCTCGCTGGGCATCCCGGTGCGGCGCACCCAGTTGCTGCTGATCAGTTGTGCAGCGCTGGTGACGGCTGTGATGGTGTCCATTGTCGGCGCCATCGGTTTTGTCGGGCTGGTTATACCCCATGCCCTGCGCCTTCTGCTCGGCCCCGGGCACAGCCGTCTGTTGCCCGCCAGCGCACTGGGCGGTGCGCTGTTTCTGATTGTGGCGGACATTCTTTCGCGCACGCTGATCACCGGCCAGGTGATCCCGGTGGGCGTGGTTACGGCGCTGATCGGTGCCCCGGTATTCGCGCTGATTCTGGTCAGCCGACGGGGGCGCCCATGACAGCCATGACCGCTGTTCGCATCCCCCCGCTGGCCTGCCATGGGCTGGGGTTGCAACTGGCCGGCACTACCGTGCTCAGCGCTATCGATCTCAGCGTTGTCGCCGGTGAAACCCTGGGCATCGTCGGCCCCAACGGCTCGGGTAAGTCCTCGCTGTTGAAGTTGCTGGCAGGGCTGCGCAAACCCGCCTGCGGCAGCGTGCAGCTCCTGGGTGAGCCACTGGCACAGATGCCCCGCCGCCGTGTTGCCCAAGCGCTGGCACTGGTCGAGCAACAGGCCGACACACTCGATGCGATCAGCGTGTTCGACGCGGTTGCCTTGGGCCGCACGCCGTGGCTCTCGGCACTGGCACCGTTCTCCCGGCAGGACTGCGCCATCGTCGAGCAAGCCCTGGCCGACCTCGACGCCCTGCACCTGCGCACGCGCCTGTGGGGGTCGCTGTCCGGTGGCGAGCGCCAGCGTGTGCACATCGCCCGTGCGCTGGCCCAACGGCCGCAGGTGCTGCTGCTGGACGAACCGACCAACCACCTGGACATTCAGCATCAGCTAAGCCTGCTGCAACAAGTGCAGGCGCTGCCGGTCACCACCCTGGTAGCGCTGCATGACCTCAACCAGGCGCTGACCTGCGACCGTGTTGCGGTTCTCGACAAGGGCCGTCTGGTCGCCCTCGGCAACCCCTTCGAAGTGCTTACCCCCGAGCGCCTGTTGAGCACCTTCGGCGTCCACGCCCACTACCTCACCGACCCTTTCGACGGCGCGCGCATCCTGCGCTTTCGCGCCCCCTGAACCTGGTAGCCTTGCCCATGCTGTTGCGCCCTGTCGCCCTGCTGCTCACCAGCACCCTGCTTGCCCCGACCGCACTGGCCGAAGTGCATGAAGTGAAAATGCTCAACCGTGGCAGCGACGGCGCCATGGTCTACGAGCCTGACCACTTGCGCATTGCCCCCGGCGACAGCGTGCGCTTCCTGCCGAGCCACAGCGGGCATAATGCCGCCAGCGTGGCGGGCCTGCTACCCACCGGTGCCAAACCGTTCAAGAGCAAGCTGAACCAGCCGTTCGAGCACACCTTCCGCGTGCCGGGCGTATACGGTATTCAGTGCATTCCGCACGTGGCCATGGGCATGGTCATGGTGATCCAGGTCGGTGATACGCCTACCGCCGAATTGCCGGCCAGCTTGCCGGCGCGGGCCAAAGCCCGCTTTGCCGCACAGTTGCAAAAACTCGAGGCCGGGCAGTGAGGCGGCTATTCGGGCCGCTCACACCCTGGCCGGCTCCGCCCCGTTGCACAGCAATGGCTTTACCGAGGATGGCAACTGGAACCTCATCAACCGCCGTGCGTTCGACCCAGTGACCCAGGGCGCGATCTTCATCGTCAATAGGCACGTTCCCACAGGTCAGCGTAATCGCAACTGCATGTGCGTGGTCTGCCACACCGGGTCCTGCTCCACATCCACCACCGTGAAGCCTTGCCGCTCCCAGAACGCAATGGCACCCGGCAGAAACGGATGAGTATGCAAGTAAAGGCAGTCCAAGCCCGCTTGCATCGCCCGTTCGCGCAAGGCACCAAACAAGGCAGCCGCCAGGCCATGCCTGCGGTAGGCCGGCAACACGAACAGCCGCACCACCTCGACTACCCGCTCTGCGCGGTAATCAAGCTGGGCAAAGCGATGGTCATAGGGCAAGTAACCGATCACCGCGACCAGCCGCTCACCCTCACGGGCTTCCAGAAAGCAGCCCGCACCGTCCAGGTAAGTGTCGGCGAAATGCGCCAGGTCACGCGGCAAGGGTGCGTTGGCGAGCATCGGGAAAAGCGCGCGCCGGGCGCTGTCGACAAACACCAGCACTTCGGCAATGGCGTCACGCGCCACAGGTTGCAGGGTCCAGTTCGGCATCGGGCTATTGCCAGTGTGGTTGGGAGCGCACGGTTCTACCGCAGCGTACCGCACAAGGCAAATCACAGGGCTCGTCGTGGCAAGGCGGACATCGGTATAATCAGCAGTCTTCACTGCCCGACCAGGCCACACCATGCCTCGCCTCCCGAAGTTGCTGTTACCCCTGTTGCTGGCTGCTGCATTCACCGCCTGCGACCAGAAACCCTCCCGTGAAGATCAGATCCTCAGCCAGCTGCCGCTGCAGGACGCCTACACGCACAACATCGAGCGCATGTCCGCGCTGCTGGGCCGCACTCACCCGCAGCTGTCGCAAGCGACCATTCAGGACGTACTGCGCAAGCACCTCACCGTCGAGGACCAGCGCCGGGACCTGTTCCGCCTGTACAGCGAAAAGAACTTCAGCGACGCCGAATTCGCCACCATCGTCGCCGCCACCCAGGACCCCGCCAAAGCTCGCGCCCTGGAAGACACCGAAGCCGGCAAACGCTTGAGCGAAAAACTCACCGCCCTGATGCGCGAAACCGCCCGCGATGTGAACGTGCAAGCCTTGGTGGAGCAGCGTATGCAAGAGGTGGAAGATGAGCTTGATGCGCTGGACAAAGCAGGCTCTTGACCGCTGCCCGGCAAGGTAACTTCCGTTCAGCCGCCCTTTACGATCACCCGAGGTCAGGATTGACACACACCAAGCATGGATTGCGCCTGGATCTACGTACACTCATTCTGGTGCTCTGCGCCCTTACCGCAGTGGTCATGCTGTGCGCCAGCTATTTCGCCAGCTACCGGGTGCAGCGCCAGCTATTGATCGACAATGCCCTGGAAGCCAACCGGGTGTATGCGACCAAGCTGGCCAGCATCACCGAAACCTTCATTGGCAACGCCTTGCAGCAACTGATGTTCAGCGCCGGCGTGCAAAGCCGGCAGTTGAGCGACACCACAGCGCTACAGTTGGAAACCGACCGCGTACTGGGCCAGAGCATGGCCTTCAACTCCACCTTCGTGATCGATGCCAACGGTGTACTGCTGGCAGTATCCCCCGCCCCGCTACGCCACCTGGTCGGCACCCACGTGCAGTCACCCGGCGCTCTGGAAGCCCTGCGCGAACGCCGCCCACTGGTTTCCACGCCCTACCTGTCGGCGGCCGACAACCTGGTGGTAGCCTTATCGCAACCCATTTTCGACAGCAACGGCAACTACCTGGGGTATGTGGGTGGCAGCCTGTACCTGCGTGAACGCAACATCCTCAACAGCCTGCTGGGCGAGCATTTCTACAAGGACGGTTCGTACCTGTATGTGGTCGACCGCAACCGACGCCTGCTGTACCACCCCAATAGCGAGCGGGTAGGCACGGTGGTGGAGGGCAATGCGCTGGTCGACCAGTTGGCGACACTGGACAGCGGTACCCGGCAGCTGACCAATAGCCTGGGCGTGGAAATGCTCGCAGGCTTCGCCACCGTCCCCAGCGCCGGCTGGGGCGTGGTAGCGCAGCAGCCCTTGGTGCAGACGGTGGCGCCGTTGCACCATCTGGTGCTGAACGTGATCGCCAGTTCGGCGCCCTTGGCGCTGGTTGGCAGCCTGCTGCTGTGGTGGCTGGCCCGTACCATCGCCCGACCGCTCTGGAAGCTTGCCGCCGGTGCCCGCACGATGGACCGCGCCGCTACCGCCGAGCACTTGCATCAGGTGCGGGCCTGGTACTTCGAGGCGGCAGAGCTCAAGCGCGCGTTGCTGTTCAGCCTGAACTTGCTGCAAGAGCGTATCGGCCGGCTCAATCGGGACGCCCAGACCGATCCGCTGACCGGCCTGGGCAACCGCCGCAGCCTGGAAATCAGCCTGTCGTTACTGGAGGCTGAAAACCGGGAGTTTGCAGCCATTGCGCTGGATATCGACCACTTCAAGCGGATAAATGACAGCCATGGACACGAAGTGGGCGACCAGGTGCTGCGCCAGCTGGCGGAGCTCATGCGCCGTTGTTGCCGCGAGGGCGACCTGCTGTGTCGCACCGGTGGCGAGGAGTTCCTGATATTGCTGCCTGGGGCCACCCTGAACGTGGCGGCCGCGGTGGCCGAACGGTTGCGTGTGACCGTACAGGATATGCCGGTGGAACCGGTGGGCGCCGTGACGATTTCGCTGGGGGTGACGCACTGGGATGGCGAGACTCACGGCGAGCCCATGAACGCATTGGGCGAGGCTGACCGGGCGCTTTACCGGGCCAAGCAGGAGGGGCGCAACCGGGTCGCTTTTGCCTGAACGTCTAGAGTTGTCTGCAGGGGGCGGGCTTGCCCGTGAAATGCCGTTACAGGCAACGATGAATCGGTGGCTTGTAACAATTCCTGTCATAAAACTGCAGTGTTTCAGTCATAGGATTGACCCCGACCTGACATTTTCACTTCATGGATGAGCGTCTCATGCGTCGTGTGGTTTTCAATCAGAAAGGTGGCGTCGGCAAATCCAGCATTGCCTGCAACCTCGCCGCAGCCAGTGCCGCCGAGGGCTACCGGACCTTGCTGGTCGACCTCGACCCGCAGGCCAATGCCACCTTCTACCTCACCGGGCTGGTCAACGACGCCATTCCTGCCGGCATCGCCGACTTCTTCCGCCAGACCTTGTCGCCGGTTACCGCCGCCGGCAAGAAGCACCGCGTGGCCATCACCGAAACCCGCTACCGCAACCTGCACCTGGTCACCGCCAGCCCTGACCTCAGCGACCTGCAAAGCAAGCTGGAGAGCAAGTTCAAGATCAACAAACTGCGCAAGTTGCTGATAACGCTGAGCGAGGACTATGAGCGAATCTACATCGACACCCCACCCGCGCTGAACTTCTACACCTTCAGCGCGCTGGTGGCGGCCGAGCGTCTGTTGATTCCGTTCGACTGCGACAGTTTCTCGCGCCAGGCCCTGCACAGTGTCATGGCCGAGGTCGAAGAACTGCGCCAGGACCACAACCCCGCGCTGGTGGTGGAAGGTGTGGTGGTCAATCAGTTCGCCGGGCGCACGGCGCTGCACCAGACCTTGGTCGATCAACTGCGCAACGAAGGCATGCCGGTGCTGCCGGTGTACCTGAGCAGTTCGATCAAGATGCGCGAATCGCACCACGCCTCGGTGCCATTGGTGCATTTGGCGCCGCGGCATAAACTGGCCCTGGAATTCATCGATTTACTGGATGTGCTTGAGCGTGCGGCCTGACAGGCCGTTGGGGGTACTCCAGCTGTAACCTGCTGGACCGGTCGAATCAGGTATACCGAGGTCGCCCTCGACAAAGCGCGTTGCAGCGCTCGGCTATCTACTGGCAAGCACAATAACGATGGCGCGGCCCGACTGCGCCACTTTCAACATGGCTGCCAAAGGAAACCGGAGAGCACCCGCATGTCCGCACATCATGAGGTATCCCCCGCCACCCTGCGCAGGGTGATTGCCGCTTCGGCCATCGGCAATTTCGTCGAATGGTTCGACTTCGCCGTGTACGGCTTTCTCGCCACGCTGATCGCAAGCCAGTTCTTCGCCAGCGAAGACGCCAGCGTAGCCTTGCTCAAAACCTTCGCGGTGTTCGCCGTGGCCTTCGCCCTGCGTCCCTTGGGCGGCATCGTCTTCGGCGCCTTGGGCGACCGCCTGGGACGCAAGCGCATCCTGTCGCTGACCATCTTGCTGATGGCCGGCTCCACCACGTTGATCGGCCTGCTGCCGACCTACGCCAGTATCGGCCTGGCAGCCCCGGCGCTGCTGACCCTGGCCCGCTGCCTGCAGGGTTTTTCTGCCGGTGGCGAATATGCCGGGGCCTGCGCCTACCTGATGGAGCACGCGCCTGACAACAAGCGCGCCTTTTATGGCAGCTTCGTGCCTGTGTCGACCTTTTCCGCCTTTGCCTGTGCGGCGGTGATCGCGTATGGCCTGGAAGCCAGCCTGTCGACCGAGGCGATGAATGCCTGGGGTTGGCGCATTCCGTTCCTGATTGCAGCACCGCTGGGCCTGGTCGGCCTGTACCTGCGCTGGCGCATGGAAGAAACCCCGGCGTTCCGCGAAGCCGTCGCCCAGGGCAAGGAGCACGAGCATTCACCGCTGAAGGAAACCCTGCGCCACCATGGCCGGGTCATTCGCAACCTGGGGGCGTTCATTTCGCTGACCGCATTGTCGTTCTACATGTTCACCACCTACTTCGCCACCTACCTGCAACTGGTCGGCAACCTGACCCGCGCGCAGTCACTGCTGGTAACCACCGTGGCCCTGCTGTTCGCTGCGGTCGGCTGCCCGCTGGCCGGGGCATTTTCGGACCGGGTGGGGCGGCGCAAGACCATCGGCTTTACCTGCCTGTGGGTGATGCTGTGCGTGTTCCCGGCGTACTGGCTGGCCAGCTCTGGCTCGATGTCGGGTGCGCTGCTGGGGGTGATCCTGCTCGCGGTGGGGGCATTGTGCAGCGGCGTGGTTACCGCAGCCTTGCTCTCGGAAAGCTTCCCTACCCGTACCCGCTACACCGCTTCGGCAATTACCTACAACGTGGCCTACACGCTATTTGGCGGCACAGCGCCGCTGGTGGCAACCTGGCTCATCGGGCAGACCGGCAGCAGCCTGGCACCGGCGTTCTACCTGGTGGTGATTGCGCTGGTGGCGTTGGTGGGCGGGTTGGCGTTGCCGGAAACGTCGCGGATTTCTTTGCATGACGACCTGGGTGTGGACGGTGTACGGGCTGGTGCCCGAAGGGCCGTTTGAGGTTGTTGGGGCTGCCTTGCAGCCCCACGTACTCAGCCTTCCTGCTGCTCATCCCGCCGATACGCCCACTGATACAACGCCGGCAACACCAGCAACGTCAGCGCGGTAGAAGACAAGATCCCACCAATCACCACCGTCGCCAGTGGCCGCTGCACCTCTGCCCCGGTCCCGGTGGCCAAGGCCATCGGTATGAACCCCAGCGAGGCCACCAGCGCCGTCATCAGTACTGGCCGCAAGCGGGTCAGCGCCCCCTCCTCGACCGCCGCCCGCAGCGTGCGCCCTTCCTCGCGCAGCCCGCGGATAAAGGCAATCATCACCAGCCCGTTCAACACTGCCACTCCCGACAATGCAATGAACCCGACGCCGGCAGAAATAGACAGCGGAATATCACGCACCCACAGCGCCAGCACCCCGCCGGTCAGGGCAAAGGGGATGCCGGTGAACACCAGCAGGCCATCCCTGAGGTTGTTGAACATCATCAGCAACAGCGCCATGACCAGCAGCAAGGCCACCGGCACCACCACCTGCAAGCGCTCGGCTGCCGACTGCAACTGTTCGAACTGCCCTCCCCAACGCGTCCAGTAACCCGGTGGTACCTGCACCTGGTCGATCAGGGCCTGCTCAGCCTCTTGCACAAACGAGCCCAGGTCGCGTCCACGCACGTTGGCACTGACCACCACCACGCGCTTGCCATCCTCGCGGCTCACCTGATTCGGGCCCAGTTGCAGGTTCAGCGTGGCGACCTGCGACAGCGGGATGAAACCGATTTGCCCGGCCCCCTCAGCGGCACTGGCCGGAACCGGAATCAGCAGGCTGGCCAGCCCGTCGACATCGGTACGCAAGGTCTCCGACAGGCGCACGACCATGTCGAAGCGGCGGTCGCCTTCATACAGCGTACCGGCGGTGCGGCCGCCCACGGCAATGGCGATGGCATCCTGCACATCGCCCACATTCAGGCCATGACGTGCGGCCTTGTCACGGTCGATGTCGATGGTCAGTACCGGCAGGCCCGTCGTCTGCTCCACCTTCACCTCGGACGCGCCCGACACCCCTTGCAGGCTGGCAGCGATCTGTGCGGCAGTGCGGTTGAGCACCTCCATGTCGTCACCGAACAGCTTCACCGCCACATCACTGCGCACCCCGGAAATCAGCTCGTTGAACCGCAGCTGAATCGGCTGCGACAGCTCGTAGTTGCTGCCCGGCACACTGGCAGCGGCGCGTTGCACCTGGGCGATCAGTTCATCTCGCGGTTTGCCCGGGTCAACCCATTGTTCGCGCGGGCGCAGCATCACGTAGGCATCGGAAATGTTCGGCGGCATCGGGTCGGAGGCAATCTCGGCAGTGCCGGTGCGGGCAAACACCCGCTCCACCTCCGGCACCTGGGCGATGATCGCCTGCTCCAGGCGCTGTTGCATGTCCACCGACTGCGACAGGCTGGTGCCCGGCACGCGCAGGGCCTGCAGGGCAAAGTCACCCTCGCTGAGGCTGGGGATGAACTCGCTGCCCATGCGGCTGGCCATCACGCCCGACAACAGCACCAGGGCGGCGGCGGCGGCACATGCCAGTTTGCGCCGGCCCAGCACCCAGGCCAGCACCGGGGCATAACGCTGCCGTGCCGTACGCATCACCAGGCCTTCCTCTTCCTTGACCTTGCCGGTGACGAACAGGGCAATGGCTGCCGGAACGAACGTGACCGAAAGGATCATCGCGCCCAACAGGGCCATGACCACGGTAAAGGCCATAGGGTGGAACATCTTGCCCTCGACCCCGGTCAGGGCAAAGATCGGCAGGTACACCACCATGATGATCAACTGCCCATAGATCAGCGGCCGGCGTGCTTCGCGGGCAGCGGCAAACACCTCATGGAACCGTTCGCCGCGGGTCAGCATGCGACCGTGGCGCTGCTGGGCATGGGCCAGGCGACGGATGGCGTTTTCCACGATCACCACCGCGCCGTCGACGATGATGCCGAAGTCCAGCGCGCCCAGGCTCATCAGGTTGGCACTGACCTTGTTGCTGAACATGCCGGTAAAGGTGAACAGCATCGAAAGCGGGATAACCATGGCCGTGATCAGCGCAGCACGAATGTTGCCGAGGAACAGGAACAGCACGGCAATCACCAGGATCGCGCCTTCGATCAGGTTCTTCTTCACCGTGGCGATGGCTTTCTCCACCAGGTTGGTGCGGTCGTACACCGTCACGGCGACTACGCCCTTGGGCAGGTTGCGATTGATCTCGACCAATTTTGCAGCGACCGCCTGCGACACCGTGCGGCTGTTCTCGCCAATCAGCATGAACACCGTGCCCAGCACCACTTCCCGACCGTTTTCGGTGGCTGCCCCCGAGCGCAGCTCTTCGCCAAGGCCAACCTGGGCGACATGGCTGACGCGGATCGGCGTGCCGTCGACGCTGGAGATAACGATGTTGGCAATGTCTTCGGCCGAGGCCACCTGGCCCGGCGCGCGAATCAGCAACTGCTCGCCATTGCGCTCGATATAGCCAGCGCCAATGTTGGCGTTATTGCGCTCCAGCGCTGCAATCAGGTCGTTGAGGGTGAGCTTGTAGGCCGCCAGGCGCTTGGGCTCTGGTGCAATCAGGTATTGCTTGGCATGGCCGCCGATACTGTTGACCTCGGCCACACCCGGTACATTGCGCAGCTGCGGCTTGATGATCCAGTCCTGAATCACCCGCAGGTCAGTTGGGGTGTAAGGTGTACCGTCTTCCTTGAGCGCCCCCTCCTGGGCTTCCACCGTCCACAGGAAAATTTCCCCCAGCCCGGTGGAGATCGGCCCCATGCCCGCCTCGATGCCCTCAGGCAATTGCTCGCGGGCCACCTGCAGGCGCTCGTTGACCAGTTGGCGGGCGAAGAAGATATCGGTGCCATCATCGAAAATGACCGTGACTTGCGACAGGCCCGAGCGTGACAGCGAGCGGGTCTGCTTGAGCCCTGGCAGGCCAGCCATCGCGGTCTCGATGGCAAAGGTGATGCGCTGCTCGGTCTCCAGCGGCGAATAGCCGGGGGCGGCGGTGTTGATCTGCACCTGGACGTTAGTGATGTCCGGCACAGCATCGATTGGCAGTTTCTGGTAGCTGTGGATACCCACCGCGGCCATCAGGACCACGGCCAGCATCACCACCAGGCGCTGCTCGATGGCAAATTGAATCAAGCGTTCGAACATGCAGGTGTCCCCGTGATCAGTGGCTGTGCTCGGCCGAGCCCTTGCCCAGTTCCGACTTGAGGACAAAGCTGCCGGCGGCCGCAACCTGAGTACCGGCGGCCAGGCCGCTGGTAATTTCCACCTGGCCAGCATCGCGACGGCCAGTCTTCACCGGGCGCGCCTCGAAGCCTTCCTCCGTGCGGGCGAACACCACGGTCTGCGCCTCCCAGGTTTGCAGGGCGCTTTCCGGCACCGCCACGGCGGCATCGAAGCGGTCGACGCTGACAGCCACATTGACGAACAGCCCGGGGCGCCAGGCGCCATTGGGGTTGGCCAGTGTGGCACGCACAGTGGCGGCACGGTTCTGCTCGCCGAGCAGGCTGCCGACGTAGTTGACCTTGCCCAGAACCTGGGCGCCCAGGTCCGGCGCACTGACCGTGACTTCACGGCCGGTCACCACCTTGCCCAGGTCACGAGGGGCCACGGCGAAGGTGGCCCACACCCGGCTCAGGTCGGACAGGGTGAACGCGTTGCTGGTCTCGTCGACCACCTCGCCCACAGTCAGGTGCTTCTCCACGACGACCGCATCGAAGGGGGCGCGCAGTTCATAGCGGTTGCCGGCACCGGCCGGCCCCACCGCTGCGACCTTCTGCCGAGCATTGGCCAGGGCGATCTCGGCCTCCTGCAGCGCCTGACGTGCCTGCAGGTAATCCTGCTCGGCGCTGATTCGCTCCTGCCACAGCTGTTGTTCCCGTTGAAAGGTCAACCGCGCCAGTTCCAGGCGACGTTGAGCGGCCTGCTGCTCACTGCGCAGGTCGGAGATCTGCTGGCTGGCAATCACCGCCAGTACCTGGCCGCGCTTGACCGCCTGGCCCAGCTCGGCGTGCACCGCTTCGACCACACCCGGCACGCGGGGAACCACATGTGCGGTACGGTCCTCGTCAAAGCGGATCTCACCCGGGAAGCTGATGGCGGTGCCCAGCTCACGGGGGCCTGCGGCAGCCAGTTGTATGCCAGCCGATTCGATCTGCGCGATAGACAGGTGCAGCTGGCCTTCTTCTTCGCCGTGCTCCTTCTCTGCATGGCCTTCGACGGCCTGCGCTGCAGCATGGCCGTGGCTGTCTTCACCATGGTCGTCATGGGGGGCTTGAGCCTTGGACGCCTGGCCGAGGTTGCCGGTCCAGGCCAGGCCCGTGAGGCCAAGCGCAGCAATGGCGGCAGCCAGAAGGGCTAGCTTGCGTGGGTTAGTCATTGTTGCTCCTGCTATTGGGTTTGTTGCTCACGCCATCGAGATCGCCGTAGATGCGCTCCACTTGTGCACGCGCGTCGGTCGCCGAGGCCAGCGCCTCGAGGTACAGCCCGCGAGCCTCGATCAGCGTGCGCTGGGCGTCGAGTACATCGAGGAAAGCGAACTTGCCCATTTCAAAACCGCGGGTGGCGGTGTCCACGGCCTGCTGCGCAGCAGGCAGGATGGTGCGGTCATAGGCTTCAACGTCCTGCATCGCCGTCTCCCACTGGCTGATGGCACTACGGGTTTCACTGCGCAGACGCAGCGCCACGGCATTGCGCAGGTCACGCGCCTGGTCGGCGCGGCGCGCAGCTGCCAGAACATTGCCTTGGTTGCGGTCGAACAGCGGCAACGGCATGGACAGGCCAACCACGTTCACTCGCTCCCGGTCTTCGCGGCTGTACTGGCTGCCAAGGCTGACGGTGAGGTTGGGGATACGCTGGGCTTTTTCCGCCCCCAGGGAGGCGTCGCCGCGCTCGACCTGGGCAGCGGCCAGGCGCCATTCGGCAGTCTTTTCGACCTGGTCAAGCAAGGTGTCGGCACCCGGCGCAATGCCTGGCGAAAGGTTGGCTGCCTGCAACCGGTCGAAGCTTGCCAGCGGGCTGCCCGTCAACCGGGCCAAGGCCTGGTAGGCCACGCTGCGCTGGGTTTTCGCGCGGCGCACTTCGGCCTGGGCCTGGGCCAGTTGCACCTGGGCACGGGTGGCCTCCACCGGTGATGACTGGCCTGCCGTAACCCGCCCTTGCACCACCCGCAGACCTCGTTCAGTCAACGCCTGCGACTGCTGAGCCAACTCCAGCGCGGTCTGTGCACGCAAGGCAGCGTGGAAAGCCTGCACCACATCGGCCCGCAGGGCGTTGCGCTGGCGCTCCAGGTCAAGCTGGGCAATGGCCTGGCCGGCACCCGCCACGGCGAGACGTGCGCCGCGCTTCCCGCCCAGCTCCAGCGGCTGGCTGAGGGTGACGGTGGTGGTGCTGGTGTCGCGGCGGGTGTCCTCGACCTCCCAGGCCAGCTCCGGGTTGGGGAGCAGCCCGGCCTGGCGCCGTTCGCCATCGGCAATGCCAATTTCACGGCCGGCTGCAGCCAGCTCCGGGTTCTGGGCGAAAGCGGCGGTAAGCGCCTGGGGCAGGCTCAGCACCTGGCTGGCCTGGGCGCCGGTGGCACTGGCCAGCAGCAGACAGAGCAAGGCGATCTTGCGGGGGATGGGCACGAAACAGTCCTCTGGGCGAAGCATTGGCGAGGGACTGTAGAAAGGGCTGGTTATCGGGGCGGTGGCGGCAAGATTACAATTTTGTAATGACGCCCTGCGGTTCGTTGCAGGGGCAGCTTTGCACGGCTGGGTACAGGGCATTCAACGCCCAATAAGTTCGATAATCGCCCACTTTCCCGGTGCGACGATCTTGGCCAATTGACGAAACTAACCAGTCAGTACAAAACTACGTGCATTCAACAACAACAAAGCGATGCCCGTCATGAAGCCCCTTATTCTCGTGCTCAACGGCCCCAACCTGAACATGCTGGGCACCCGCGAGCCTGCCCAGTACGGCCACGAAACCCTCGCTGACCTGGCTCAGGGATGTGCCGACACTGCCCACGCCCACGGCCTGGAAATCGAATTCCGCCAGACCAACCACGAAGGTGAACTGATCGACTGGATCCACGCCGCCCGTGGCCGCTGCGCCGGCATCGTGATCAACCCCGGCGCCTGGACGCACACCTCGGTCGCCATCCGCGATGCCCTGGTGGCCAGCGAACTGCCGGTGATCGAGGTGCACCTGTCCAATGTGCACAAACGCGAGCCGTTCCGTCACTTGTCGTTCGTATCGTCCATCGCCGTCGGTGTCATCTGCGGCCTGGGCAGCCACGGCTACCGCATGGCGCTGAGCCACTTCGCCGAGCTGTTGCAGGAGCGTGCGGCATGAGCCAGCAAGCCATCCTCGCCGGCCTGATCGGCCGCGGCATCCAACTGTCACGTACGCCGGCCCTGCACGAACACGAAGGCGACGCCCAGGCCCTGCGCTACTTGTACCGGCTGATCGACGCCGACCAGCTGCAACTGGAGGACAGTGCCCTGCCCGGCCTGCTCGAAGCCGCGCAACATACCGGTTTCACCGGGCTGAACATTACGTACCCGTTCAAGCAGGCGATCCTGCCGTTGCTCGACGAACTGTCCGACGAGGCCCGCGGTATCGGCGCGGTAAATACCGTGGTGCTCAAGGACGGCAAGCGCGTCGGCCACAACACCGATTGCCTGGGCTTTGCCGAAGGCTTGCGCCGCGGCCTGCCCGACGTTGCACGGCGCCAGGTGGTGCAGATGGGGGCCGGTGGCGCTGGCTCGGCCGTGGCCCATGCCCTGCTGGGTGAAGGGGTAGAGCGGCTGGTGCTGTTCGAAGTGGATGCGACCCGTGCGCAGGCGCTGGTGGACAACCTGAACGCCCATTTCGGCGCGGAGCGCGCCGTGCTTGGCACCGACCTGGCCACAGCACTGGCCGAAGCGGACGGGCTGGTCAACACCACGCCGGTGGGCATGGCCAAGCTACCGGGCACGCCACTGCCGGTGGCGTTGCTGCATCCCCGCCTGTGGGTGGCAGAGATCATCTACTTCCCGCTGGAGACCGAACTGCTGCGCGCGGCCCGGGCACTGGGCTGCCGCACACTGGATGGCAGCTACATGGCGGTGTTCCAGGCGGTGAAGGCATTCGAGCTGTTCAGCGGGCGGCAGGCGGATGCGGCGCGGATGCAGGCGCACTTTGCCAGTTTTACCTGAGTAGGTCGCCGTTGGCTTCTTCGCGGGTTCACCCGCGAAGCAGCCAACAAAGGCCAATCACCCTTTTTCATCCAGCAACGCCTGTATCACCTGTTCCTGCTCGCCATAATCCCCCTCGCCAACGTGCACATGGCGCACCTGCCCCTTGCGGTCGACAAAGTAATGCGCCGGCCAGAACTGGTTGCCCCAGGCATTCCACACCTTGTAGTCATTATCTACCGCCACCGGATACCCGATACCCAACCGGGCTACCTTGTCCCGCAAAGTCGCCACATCATGCTCGTAGTCGAACTCGGGCGTGTGTACCCCCACCACCACCAGTCCTTGATCGGCATAGCGCCGCGCCCAATCATTCACATGCGGCAGGCTGCGCCGACAGTTGATGCAGTCCCAGGTCCAGAAGTCCACCAGCACCACCTTGCCCTTGAGCCCCGGGGCATCCACGGGCGGCGAATTCAACCACTGGCTGGCGCCTGACAGCGACGGCATGGCGCCGTAGCTGTCGCGTGCCTTCAGGTGCCCAGCCAACCCAAGCCCCATCAGCGCCAGCGCAAAACCACCTGCCTTGAGCATCCGGCGCCGATCAATTGTCATGGCAACCGCCCGTGGCGTAGGTGCGGTACTGCACGCTTTGCCGCTGGCCATGGGAGTCAAGGTAGTCCATTCGGGTGTTCACCAGGCCGCAGGCGTTGCTCTGATCGTCCTGCACCGACAGCACTTTCTTCACATCCAGAGGCTCACCGTAGCGGTACTGCATGACCCCGCCATCCTGCATCGGGGCCGTGGCGGCCTGGGCAGCGATGGCGCCGAAGCTGAGCACGGCGAACAGGCTGGCGCTGGCGATAGTCTTGACGTTCATGGCATCTCTCCTGGGTAACACGTGGGGGTGGGGAGTGTTGCTCCCCGGTCGAGAGCCATTTCACGTCAGCCAGGTATCCCGCATGTGTCTCCCAGCGTTGTGATATGCGTCCTGCTGTATCCCTACCCGTGCCAGATACACTGCAATACAAACTCCCGCAGTCAAGGGCGAACGCGCTCGGTACACTGCGCCCAACCCCCTTTGCACAGGAACCCAGCGCATGGAACACGTCGATCACATCCTGATCGTCGACGACGACCGCGAGATCCGCGAACTGGTCGGCAATTACCTGAAGAAGAACGGCCTGCGCACCAGCATCGTTGCCGACGGCCGGCAGATGCGCGCCTTTCTCGAAGCCAACAGCGTCGACCTGATCGTGCTCGACATCATGATGCCTGGCGACGACGGCCTGCTGTTGTGCCGCGAGCTGCGCGCCGGCAAGCACCGCAATACGCCGGTGCTGATGCTGACCGCCCGCAATGACGAAACCGACCGCATCATCGGCCTGGAAATGGGCGCCGACGATTACCTGACCAAACCGTTCTCGGCCCGCGAACTGCTCGCCCGCATCAACGCCGTGCTGCGCCGCACACGCATGCTGCCGCCCAACCTGACCATCAGTGAAAGCAGCCGCCTGCTGGGGTTCGGTCAGTGGCGTCTGGACACCACCGCGCGCCACCTGCTCGACAGCGAAGGCACCCTGGTGGCCCTGAGTGG
The DNA here is from genome assembly GCF_020911845.1 of Pseudomonas sp. CIP-10. Taxonomy (NCBI): domain Bacteria; kingdom Pseudomonadati; phylum Pseudomonadota; class Gammaproteobacteria; order Pseudomonadales; family Pseudomonadaceae; genus Pseudomonas; species Pseudomonas sp. CIP-10. Next base: position 3,869,716 of record NZ_CP087160.1, read on the forward strand.
CGCCGAGTACCGCCTGCTGCGGGTGTTCCTCGACCACCCGCAGCGGGTGCTCAGCCGCGAACAGCTGCTTAACCTGACCCAGGGCCGCGAAGCCGACATCTTCGACCGCTCCATCGACTTGCTGGTCAGCCGCCTGCGCCAGCGCCTGGGTGACGATGCCCGCGAGCCCAGCTGCATCAAGACCGTGCGCAGCGAGGGCTACGTGTTTTCGCTGCCGGTGCAATTGCTCGAGTCCCCCTCATGAAATGGCCGCGCACCCTGGCCTCGCGCCTGGCGATGATCTTCTTCACCGGCCTGGTGTTGGCTTATGGTCTGTCGTTCGGCCTGCAGGCCTACGAGCGCTACATCAGCAGCCGTTCGATGATGCTCAGCAACCTCGAACAGGACGTGGCGACTTCGGTTGCCATCCTCGATCGCCTGCCTGCAGCCGAGCGTGCCGCCTGGCTGCCGCGCCTGGAACGGCGCACCTACCGCTATCGCCTCGACCAGGGCCTGGCAGGCGAAGCGATGGCCAGCAGTGACCCACCGATGGCCGCCGCGTCGATCGTCAAGGCCATTGGCAGCGACTACCGCCTGACCTTCCTGGAAATCCCGGGGCCCAATGCGCACTTCCAGGCGCACCTGAACCTGGCCGACGGCGCGCCACTGACCATCGACGTGACGCCAGCAACAGTCCCGGTAGCCCGTTGGTTGCCCGTGGTGCTGCTGATTCAGCTGGCTGTGCTGTTGCTGTGTACCTGGCTGGCGGTACGCCTGGCCATCGGCCCGCTAACCCGTCTGGCCCAGGCAGTGGACAACCTCGACCCGGACCAGCCCGGCGTGCAACTGGATGAAAGCGGCCCACGCGAGGTGCGTTACGCTGCCGTGGCCTTCAACGCCCTGCAGGCGCGCATTGCTGCCCACCTCAAGGAACGCATGCAGTTGCTGGCAGCCATTTCCCACGACCTGCAAACACCGATCACTCGCATGAAGTTGCGGGTCGAAGTGATGGATGAGGGGGTCGAAAAGGACAAGTTCGGGAGCGACCTGGATGAAATGGAACACCTGGTGCGCGAAGGCGTGGCTTACGCCCGCAGCATGGACAGCAGCACCGAAGCGACCTGCCGGGTCAACCTTGATGCCTTTCTCGACAGCCTGGTATTCGACTACCAGGACAGCGGCGCCCAGGTTGAACGCCACGGCAGCAGCGGGACTCTGCTGGAAACCCGCCCGCATGCGCTGCGCCGGGTACTGGTGAACCTGGTCGACAACGCCCTGAAGTTTGCAGGTGCTGCCGAGCTGCAAGTGTCACGCGAGGGCAGTACCACCATCATCCGCGTGCTCGACAACGGGCCAGGGATACCCGGTGACGAGCTGGATGAAGTGCTCAAGCCGTTCTACCGGGTGGAAGGTTCACGCAATCGCAGCACGGGTGGCACCGGCTTGGGATTGGCCATTGCCCACCAGCTGATCCAGGCCATGGGGGGCCGGCTGACCCTGAGCAACCGCGAACAGGGCGGATTGTGCGCGCAGATCGAACTCTCCTGAAGTGCATCTGCGATCGTTGGCAGGAACGGCCTTGGATCTCGATCGGGCCGTTCCTGTAAACCGCGCGGTCGCCTCTACATACAGATACACAACTGCATCCCCCTGACACACTGCAGATACCCCGCCTCGAGACACTCCCGGTCACACAACCACACCCCGGGAGTCCCTGATGAAAGCCCTCACCTTGCCCTCCGGCTGGAAGCTGTTCGCCGCCCTCGCCGGCCTGACCTTGGCGATGACTGCCGTAGTCCTGGCCAGCCAACCTGACCCGGACGGCTTGCGCAGTGCCATTCGTGCCACCGCACGCAGCTCGTTCGCACTGTTCCTGCTGGCGTTCCTGGCCTCGTCGCTGGTGACCTTGCTGCCTGGCACATCAAGCCGCCGCATCCTTCAGGAGCGACGCTACCTGGGGTTGGCATTCGCGTTCTCCCACACCGTGCACGGCGTGCTGATTTATCGCTACGCCCAGCAATTTCCCGAGCTGTTCTGGGCCGGCCGCACACTCACTTCCAGCCTGCCCGGCACAGTCGGCTACCTGTTCATGCTGCTGCTCACCGCCACCTCGTTCAAGCCCCCCATGCGGCTGTTGGGCGGCCGTGCCTGGCAAGCGCTGCACAGCAGCGGCATGTGGGTACTGGCTGCCGTGTTCTGCCTGTCGTTCTACAAACGCATCCCCATGGGCGGGTGGTACCCGCTGGCGTTCGCCCTGATGTTCAGCGCCATCGCCGTCAAGCTCACCGCCAAAGTGGCCCGTAAACAACGCCGCAGCACCCGCGCCCTTGCCTGAAGAGAGCACCGCAAATGACGACCTTGACCCGTACCCTGACCACCGTTGATCGCCTCGGCAGCTGGAGTGCCGACGTGCCATTACGGGTATTTTTGGCCTGGGAGTTTTTCGAATCCGGCCTGGAGAAATTCAACGGCAGCAACTGGTTCGCCGACCTGCAGTCCAACTTCCCGTTCCCCTTCAACCTGCTGCCCGCGGAGCTGAACTGGCAGCTGTCGATGTGGGCCGAGTTGGTGCTGCCGTTGCTGCTGCTGTTGGGCCTGGGTACCCGGCTGGCATCGTTGGGTTTGATGGTGGTCACCGTTGTAGCGATAGCGGCAGTGCACTGGCCGGCGCACTGGTCGGGCCTGGCGGAGCTGGCCCAAGGCTATACCATTACCGACCAGGGCTTCGGCAATTACAAATTGCCATTGATCTACCTGGTGGCGTTGCTACCCCTGCTGCTCAAGGGCGCCGGGCGCCTTAGCCTGGATCATTGGCTTGGCATGCGGTTCGGCAGATGAGGATCGGGGGCTGCTGCGCAGCCCCCAGTGCCTTCAAACTGTTCCGACAATGACGCCCTGCTCGCGCAATGCCTCCAACAATGCCAACCCTTGCTGCACATCCCCGCCCAATACCTGCAGCCGCTCTCTTCCAGTCCCCTGCTCCACCAGCAACCGATACGCCATAGGTGCCAACCGGGCAAAACGCACCTGCAACCGGGCATCGCGATAAACCAGCAGCAAGCTCGGCGATGCTGGGGCAGCCGTTGGCTGGTAGTCCACGCCAATGCTTTCTACCGGCCAACGATAGGCCAGCACCCGCGCCACACAAGACAACAAAGGCGCTCCAGCCAGCAGGTCACCACCCGGGTCATGCGCCGGGTCCTCGGCATCGCTCAGGTACAGTTGCGCCTCGACCCACTCATAGTGCGCCAGCTCCAGCTGCCAAGGGGTGTCCAGCGCCACACGTTGCAAGTAGTCGACGAACGTCTCGGCAATTTCGGTAAACAACGGCGTCTGGCAACGGTAACTGGCGTAGAAATCACGTACTCGGGCATGCCAGCGCTGCTCGCCCAACGCCTGGCGCATGACCGGGAAGCTGCCAGCCAGCAACCCTTCGATGGCGCCATAGAACAACTCACGGTAAACCTTCAGGCGGCGGGCCTCGACGCCGGGCGGCGGGGCATGGCGCTGTGGGTCGCGTAGGTGACGGGCCAAGGCATACTGCTGCGCACGCAGGGTCTCATTCATCTGCTTGCCCTCCGGCAGCGCATTGCACAGCACGCATACGCGCCGTCTCGGCCAACAGTTCGGCCAAGGGCGGGTAGTTGAAATCACGTTCAAGCACCGTCGGCTTTACGCCAAAGCGCACGCAAGCGCTGGCGTACAGCGTCCAGACATCCTCCTTCACGGCCGCCCCGTGGGTATCCACTTTGAGGTCAGGCGCTTCATCGTAATGCCCGGCAACGTGCATCCCGGTCACGCGCGCCGGGGGCAAGCCTGCAAGGAATTGCTGGGCGTCGTAGCCATGGTTGCAGGCGTTGACATAGACATTGTTGACGTCCAGCAGCAGGTCACAATCCGCTTCTTCGAGCACCGCCTGGATGAAGTCGAGTTCGCTCATCGCCTGATACGGCGCGGCGTAGTAGCTGATGTTCTCCACGGCAATGCGCCGCTCCAGCTGCTCCTGAGCCTGGCGTATGCGCGCGGCCACATGGCGTACGGCTTCATCGGTGAACGGGATGGGCATCAGGTCGTACAGGTGCCCGTCATCACTGCAGTAGCTCAGGTGCTCGCTGTACAGTCGCACCTGGTATCGCTCGAGAAACTGCCGGGTCTGCTCAAGGAAATGGCGGTCCAGCGGGGCACTGCCACCCAGCGATAAAGACAACCCATGACAGGTGACAGCAAAGCGCTCCGCCAACTGGGCCAAGCCCTTGCCATAGGCGCCGCCCACGGCAATCCAGTTTTCCGGCGCACACTCGAGAAAGTCCACTGCATCCGCCTCCATGGCCAGCAGTTCCGGCAACAGGCCGCGACGCAAGCCTAGCCCGATGTTCAACATCGCAGGAAACATAAAAGTTCTCCAACAAGCACAACGCCCCACCTGGCCAGCAGGAGGAGCGTTGTGGCGTTTCATGGGGTAGAACGTCAGGGCTTGCCGGTCAGGTGGCTGAACAAGCCATCAGGCATGGCTTTGCCATTGGCCTGGTAAATCGCCTTGAGGTGATCGGCCGCTTCCTGCTCGGAGATGAAACCGTCATGGTTGCGGTCGATCGTGTCGAAATCACGGGCACGGTCCTTGGCCACCGCCAGAAACTCATCGCGCGAGACCTTGCCATCGTGATTGCTGTCGGTTTTGGCGAACGAGGCGTCACCGCACTTGCCTTCACCACACTTGCCCTCAGCCCCAGCCTTGGCGCCGGCGCCGCACTTACCCTCACCGCACTTGCCTTCGCTTTGGGAAGCCTTGCCGCTCCCCCCGCACTTGCCCTCACCACACTTGCCCTCGCCGGCCACTTTGGCCGAGGCCAGTTGGTAACCTTGAGCCAGCGGCTCGACGGCGAACGCACTGTTGCTCAATGCCATGCTGCCGATCAGTGCGGCGCCGAGCAGGCCGAGGGTGTTTTTTGCTTGAGTCATGATGCAGCTCCACTGGGGTTGGAAAGTGGAGCCATTAGGCCGTTGCGGTTTGTCGTGGATGTATCGTGCCAGGCGCACTTTTGTATGGCAGTAGGTCTGCAGCACAGGCAGATACAGTGCGATACACACCACTAAGCAACGGGCCCCAAGTTGCCTCGGGGCCATCAGGCGTGATCAGTCTTCCAGCGGCTTGGGCGGGGCCGCTGGCTTGGCGGGCTTGGCTGGCTTGGCTGGCTTGCTGTCCTTGTCCTTGGCTTGCGGGGCCGCCGCTACGGGCTCGGGCGCCGCCACCGCCTTTTCGCTGGCAGGCAGTTCATCGACCGCTTTGAGGATCACCTGTGGGTCGATGGCCTCGCCGGTGTCGTCGTCCTTGAGCATGTGCCGCTCACCATCCTTGCCCACCAGGATCACCTTGGTACCCTTGCTCGCACCCAGCTTCAGTTCCCGAATCAGGGCCATTGTGGTCTGCTGCTCGAGGTTCTTGTCCTCTCGCTTGCCCATCATGTTGGCGACGCTGTACAGGACAAGGTTGCGCTCCTTGAACGCTGCCTGGGTGGCCGGGTCCTCGAGCGCTTTGTTCAGCCCTCGCAACGTTGGGTCGGCACTGCTGGGAGCGATAACCACCAATGGTCTGGCCTTGCCCAGTTCCTTGGCTAGAGGCGCATCACTGTCTGCGGCAAACAGGGGGCCGGCAACAGCAAGCAAGGTTGCGAGGGTCAGTGACCGGACAAGCATGCGTATCTCCTTATTGTCTCGATAAACCAATGACTACAGATCACGGAGAAAAATCCGACAGGGAGCCTAAACCACTTCATTCCAGAACGGGGTGCGCAAAAGTAACTGTCGATTTCCGAGCCACCTGAAGCCAAGACTACGGCGCTGGTACAAACCACATTCAGCTTGACTGAGCATAGCCCAAAGCCGCTTTGGCAGGGCCGGGCAAGCCCTTACCCTGAGCGCATGTCAACGTACATCGATCGAGGGCCCCTTGGGTCCCATTTCCATCGCTTGAATCGTCATATCCAGCATCAGTCCTCTGCGTGCAGCGCGCTGAGCATCACGAATGGCATCCGCCTGGTCGATCCTGGCCCCTTCGCTCAGCGCTTCGTCGTCAAGCACGGTTTCAAGCTGCCTTCTGAACGGCAGGTCGACCGCAGCGAATCGCTCAGGATGGGAACGCTCCAGGTGCGCCTGCCAAAATTCACGGTCAACCATGGAGCGGGCAATCTCTTCCGGTGTCTCTGCATCCCGCACCGCAGCCTCTGCCTCTGCAAGGTCCGCCTCCAGGACGCCAGAGATCGCAAGAAAGCTCATTTCTCCCACCTGCAATGGCAGGTCGAGACGCTCCCTCAGCCCGATCCTGAAAGCCAACCCCACCTCGCTTCCTTCCAGCGTCCTGCCATGCTGTAGCGCCCATCGGGTAGCGAACATGTCGACTGCATCCTGGCGCCATAAACGTCTGCCCAGGTCTAGCAAAGCGCGTTCGCTTTCTCCCTGAGCCGCGTGCTCAACCTGCCAAACCAGCAAATTCAGTTCAAGGTTGCTCAAGCACCAGGTTGCACCGTCCTGGCACCCCCACTCATCATTGGCCACTGACAGCAAGTTCTGCCGCAGCTCTGGCGTAATGGCCATCGCTTGCAATACCGCCATTACCCGATTGCCCAGTGCACGCGCGTTGACACGAAAGTCTTCGGACAGCAACAACTGGCGAAGCACACGGAAAAAACGCTCGGCGTCCTGCCCTGCATCCAGCGAGTCCCAGGCAGCAAGCATCAAGCCGCGATGCTCCGGGGCCACGGCATCCCCCCAGACTTCACGCGCGTGCTGCAGGCGCAGAAGCACTTGCTCCTCGTCGAGGGCCGGATCGACGCTGCTCAACGAAGCCTGCAAGCGTAACGTCTGGGCCTCGCCCAAGGGGTTCGCATTCAAGCGAAACCGCCGCCGATGCCACACGGGCAACTGGTAGAAACCCTCTGGAATGTGCCTGATCCGGTTATCCCGCAAGTCAACGGATACCAACTGAGCGTTGTCGAACACGCCCAGTGGAAACTGCGAGATCTGTGTGTCGCGCAAGTTCAGCCAACGCAACTCAGCCAAACCCGCCAACGTGAACCGGCTCCCCAGGGGGTTGTGGGACAGGTCGAGAGACTGCAGGCTCGTGCAACTGGCCAATGTGGCGGTTTGTGCAGTGTTCAGAACGATCCGGTTGTTGGTCAGGCTCAGATGCCGCAACTGCGGTATCTGCAGCAACGGCTGCGGAAGGCGCGTCAACAGGTTCCCTCCCAGATCGAGGGTTTGCAGGTTAGGGAAAGCCAGCAATAGGCTGCTGGGCACCTCCAGAAGGTCAAGGTGCAGCAGCGACAGGCTGGTCACACCTCTGAAGCTGACCTGTGGGGGTATGTTGGGCAAGCCGCTCGATCTGAAATTGCAGAACATGACGTGGAGGTTTTCCTGTGCATTGATCTGCAGTTCCCCCACGCCCACCGACCGCCGCCAACAATTGAACAACGTCTGGCGTAAAGCCTCTCGATCTTCCCTGACATCGCCCTGCCCTCGTGCCACCCAGGTATTCAGTGTGATGCGCAGGATGGCGAACTCATTGCGAAGGTCAGTCAGTACGTGTTCAATCTGCTGCCCTGAACGCCTGGCGTCATCGGCGAAGGTCTCGACCTGCTCATCACTCAACCACGGAAAGAGATCGCGCAGCGTTGCCCTCAGGGCACTCCCCCTTGATGCGAACCCACCTACTCCGCCACCACCCAGTGGGTAGCCAATACGTCCATCGGCCAAGCGCATGGGCCCTCGGACAGCACCTGGGCGTACCGCGCCAAGCAAACGACTGATCTCATCACGATGGCGTGCCGCTTCGCGCGCCAGTATCACCCTGAGGTTGTGCGTAAATGGATCGCCGATCCCCATCGCCGCCCTCTGCGCTTCGGTATAGGCTGGCGCCATGACGTCAAACAACTCACCTGCCTCACCCAGCGCCGTGCCCTGGCTGCCATGCAGTTGAAACGTACCGTTCACGTGCACCAGATCGAACGCCCGCTGCCCTTGCTCGGTCTTCGCCAGCATCGGCCCGCCCAGGCAACCTTCGTACAGGCGCCAGCACACACCTTCACCTCCGGGTAGATACCGCAACAAGCCCAAGGCCACCCGTGCCAGGTCTGCATGCTGCGGGGTATCAAGGTACAACGCTTCAAATACCCGAGCCTGGCGGGTAGCCAGCACACTGCCCCTTGCCGCTTCGGCGAGCCCCAGTGCAACCCTGCCGCTGGACAGCAGCCGCGTGCGATCAATGCTGCTGGCGGCCTGTACCAGTGCTTGCGCAGTGCGCGCGCTCAGCCCCGGGAACACCCGGCGCAACGCCGCGCTGCCAGCGGTGTCGCTGGGCTGCAAGGCTTCGAAAAGGTGCTGCAGCAGTGTTCGGCGCTGTGTCCATGCCAACGCGGCCAGTGCCTGATCTGTCAGGCCACTCGCGCCTGGCAGGCGCCGAGCGTGATCGAGCACTGTTGTATCTGCTACCGGCTCGCCGCTGCGCAGACGGCCAATCATGCTGCGGATGCGTTGATCAAGCCTGACCCGCTCCACACTGTCGATCATCCCGGGGCTCGGTGCCTGGGCGTGTACATGCAGGCCACGCAGGTCGTCGCCATCAAGGCCATGGAACAGCAGAACCTCATCGATCTGTTCGTCATTCAGCCTATTGAAGGGTTCGCCCAAACGCCGGAACATGCGGTATTTATCGGTCCACCGAGCCGGTTGCTCGCTCCACAAACGCCAGGCACCTGCGCCATTGTGGCGCAGCAACGGCCCGTGGCCGTCGACCGGATACAACTGCCATTGATCATCACCCGCCTCTGCCACGCGATAGTGATGCCCGTCCATTTCGATCCAGGCCCGCCCGTCCTGACGCCGAATACCCAAGGCATCCCGGCTCGAGGCCGCAACGGGGGCCTGGCTTTGAAACAGGGTCAAGTCGTGTTGCCAAAGTTTCTCAGTGCCGTCCTCCAGCCGGGCCGGCACCATGGCATCGACCTTCGCAGAGCGTGCCCAAACCCGTCGAGCGACACCCACCCCGGCTACCGTGGTCGCCAGCACGGCAAGGTCTGTCGCCACGTGGGTCAAATGGTCGAGCGCCTCCTGACGATCGCCTTGCTGCCAGGCCTCGGCGCCATGGTAGACCTCACCCAGTAGTTCGTAGGCCGTCACGGCCAGCAGCGCCAGGCCAAGCCCAGGCAGAAAGAAACTGGCCAGGTTGAGCAGCGCCCATCCTTCGGCTGCAAGGCGCAGGTCATGCTGGCGCTGAACCTCACGATCCAGCCTGGCCACAGGCACTGCGATCATCGCCGCATCGTCCTTGATCTGGTGGATACGTGCCTGTGCCAGGCTGATGAACAACGGCTGCGGGTAAGCCTGCAAGCGCGGTTCGAGATCGCGAAAAGCCCAGCCCGGCAGGCCATCGAAGCGCTCCGCGACCTGGGCGAAAAAAGCCTGGCTGTCGCGCCGCAGCACGAAGCGGCTGAAAAAACGCTGGTAAGCCTTGTCTCGCAAGCGACGGCCCAGTTCGCGGTTCAGTTTGTCGAGGCTCTCGAACGCGCGCCAGGGCGAAAAAGGGTCTCCAGGCACGTAAAGCAACACCCGACGCGTCGTGTTGAACAAAACGCCCTGCTCAACCACTACGAACACGGTCACCTGCTCAATCTGGCAACCCAGCAATTTCAGTTGCCTGGCCTGCACAAGGTCGCCCGCCAAGCGCGGCAGCTCACCCTTCTCGCACACAGCCACCATCACATTGAGTTCGCTGGCATCCAGCGTTCCCTCTTGCCTGGCTTTGTAGGCGTCCACAAGCATGGTGTAGCGCGTGGCATCTACAAGCTGCGATACCAGGCGCTCGGCACTGCCAGTGGGCGTGAGGATGGCATCCAGATGACGTTGATAGCGCTCACCCAGGTCCAGCTCACGACACAGTCCGGCAAACTCGATGCTCGTAGGGGGTTTGACCGTGCCGTGGCGTGGAAGCAGCAGGCGGTTACCGCGCGGCTGGCCACCTTCCTGCGCCTGCGCGTCCGTGAAGTTGCGCAATGCCACTTCGAGCAGCGGCTTTTCTTCATAGACCACGGTAGTCAGGTGCGCGCCCACCGGCTGACTGTTGATCACAGCTTCCCGGCGGCCCTCCAGGAACCTGAGCACGTGCGGGTTACGGCCAAGCCCGTAACGCTCGTCGAGGGCCTTTCCCAGGGCTGATGCGACGAAACTGTCGAGGCCTTCGATGCCTCGCAGCACCGTGTTCACTTGCTCACAGCAGCGAAGGCTGTTTGACAATGCCCTGCCGATCTCAGGCAGTTGCTCAGCGGGTGCATGACGCAACCAGGGTGGCAGGCGCCTGCCGATGATGCCGTCCTGGAACGCGTCGATGGCGGCCTGCGCATCTGACGGCAAAGTGGTGTCCATAGCGGGGGCCTCTTCATGAAAAGAGGCCAGACTAAGTTGCCTGCTCCCCGCCAGGCGCTATATAGCTAATGCCTGCGTTCAGACAACCGCCAACCCGCTAGCTGAGCGGACGCTGCACCGTGTTCCGGTCCAGCGCCTCCAGCGTCAACTGCAGCAACACCGCATGCTCGCGTTGCTGATTGCGGATCTGCAGCCGCGCGATTTCCTCGTCCCGATTCCCCAGCGCCATCAGCCGTTCCAGCTCAGCGTGCATGGATTGGGGCACTTGCAAGCGAACCGCGCAGGCCTTGCGCAAGTAATCCTGCCAGAACCACTGGCGTGACAGGTAATCAGCAATGCCCTCCCGGGTCTGTCGCGCCAGAACCCTTTCACGGGCCAGAAGAAGGTCCTGGCTACTCAAGGCAGGGATACCTGCATAGAGCATTTCATCGGGTTGGCCAGGCAAGTCCAGAGACTTGCGCAAGCCGATTCGATAGGCCAAGGCGAATTCGATCGATTCAGCGCTCGCCCCCACCCGATGAGCATGTTCAGCGGCAATTTGCTCAAGCACCGCCAACCGCCACATCCGGGCACCGAGCTTCAGCAAGGCCCGTTCAGGCCGGGCAGATCCGCTGTGCCTCGTGCGCCATATCATCACTCGCAGTTCCAGGTTGGCGAAACGCGCGGTGGCGTTATCCTGGCAACCGGTCGCCGCAGCGTGCTCGAACAGCTCCTGCCTGAGGGCATCATGCTCAGACATCGCCTGGAACATGTCGAACATGCGGGCCGCGAGCGCGGATGCAGTCGATGAGAAACTGAAGGCGCCCGATTCTGTCAGCATCGACAGGGTATTGAAGAACGCTTCCGATTGCTCCTCGGCCTCCAGATAGGCCCACAGTGCAGCCATTTCATCTCGACGTTCGACAGGCAGCGCATCCAGAATGCGCAACCGGTAAGGCACGCGACTGGCCTCAAGCAAATGCCAGTTTGATAACCCATCCTGCGCGCCCCCCAACCGATTGCCGGAAAGCTCGACCCTGCCCAAGCGCCACAGCTGCGACTGATGAAAACCCTCGGGCAGTTCAGAAATACGGTTGTCGCTGAGGTTCAGGGTGTGCAGTTCTGGCGCGTCCATCAGCCCGTAGGGGCACTCGGGCAACTGGGTGTTCGACAGGTAGAGGGCATTCAGCTCGGTCATTGCCTGGACGGAAAATGCCCTGCGCAACGGGTTGTCCGAAAGGTTCAGGTACACCAGGGATCGGCAATCTGCCAGGACCAACGCCTGGCCTTGGTCGAGGGCGATCTGGTTACCAGACAAGTCGAGCACCTCCAGCTTCTGGACAAGCATCAGAGGCAATGGCAAACGCCGGAGTCGGCAATGGGTGATTTCCAGGTTGCGCAAGTTGGGAAACGCCCGCAGAAACTCATCCGGAACGTGCTCCACGCGCATGGCGCGCAAGGCCAGGATCGAAACGTGGGGAAAGCCCACTTGCGCGGGCAGGGCCGGCAGGTGGCCCAAGCGGCTGATGGTCTGGGTCAGCATGAAGCGCCCATCGTCCAGTGCCGCTTGCCCTTGCAGTTCCGGCACAAGACAGCGCCAGCAGTTGATCAACCCCTTTCTGAATTCACGCCGGGCGGCCAGTTCTGGTGACAGCAAGGCACTGCGTGCCCACTGGGTCAAGTGCCTCTTGAGCACCCCGTATTGCTGTTCCAGCCTATGTAACCTGGCCTGCGCGTCGCCTGATGCGAGCCAGTGCCCGATCTGCTCGTCACTGAAAGCTGGGTACAGATCACGCAGCCGAGCCTGAAGCGCCCTGGGCCTGTTCCGCCCCAGCGCCCCCCAGAACCTGCCGCCCGCCAAAGGGTAGCCAACCCTGCCATCCGCCAGACGTTGCGGCGGGAGAAACGAGCCGGTCGGCTGTTCCAACCTGAGCAGACTCACCACGGTCTGGCGTTGCTCGATAGCAACGTCGGTCAGCGCCTGGCGCAGCGCAGGCACAAACGACCGGCCTTGGCCGATGGCCACTTGCGATGCGTCGTCATAGGCTGCGGCCAAGGTCTCGAACAACTCCCCCCTCTCACCGGCAACCGTGTGCGTTCGGGTACGCAGGCGGAACAGCCCATGATGATGAAGCAAGTCAAACGTCTGCCCCGATCCCTCGACCGTCAATAACGGCTCGCTGGCATCACCGTCGTACAATCGCCACCCGGGCCCGCCAGCCCCCGGCACATGCACCAGCAGATTAAGTACCACACGCGCCAGGTCGAGGTTTTGCGGCGTATCGATGCTCAGCGCCTCATACACCCGCGCCATTCGAATTCGCGCAACCTGCAACCTTGCTGCCTCGGCCATCGGCAACGGCACGCGCCCCGTCTCACGCAAAAGCTGCAGGTCATCCTCGCTGGCATCGCGTAGCACCTCATCCGCAGCCAGGCGGTGCAGGCTGGCAAAATTCTGCCGTAAGAGACGGCCCGTTTCCGTGTCGGGATTCTGCTCTTCGTACACCGCCTGCAGCAGTGCTCGTCGCCCGGCCCAAGCCACATCGGCCAACGCTGCTCCGTCCTTGCCGGCGGCCTGTGGAAGGCGCATGACCTGCTCCAGCAGTAGCGGGTCTGCCGTTACCCCTCCCTCGCGCAAGTGGTTGATCAACGTCCCAATCCTGCCGGCGAGCCGCACGCGTGCGACGGTGTCGACCAGCGCTGCTTCCGGCGCAAGGCCATACACATGCCATGCCCGAAGGTGCTGATCATCGAGGCCATGGATCGCCAGCGACTGGTCGATCTGCGCATCGTCAAGGTCGCTGAATGGCCCGCCCAGGCGGCGGAACAACTGGCGTGTGTCGCCCCACTCGGCGGGCTGTTCGCACCACAGCCGCCACGCGCCGGCCCCATTGTGACGGAGCGGCGGCGCATAGCCCTGGTAAGGGAGCAATTGCCACTGTTCATCATCATTGTGCCAGGTCACCTCATACCAGTGGCCGTCCATGCTGATCCAGCGGCGCTCGCCAACACGGTGCACACCCTCCATGTCCAGCACCGCCGTGTCTGAAGGGCTTTCGCAGCGATAGGGGCTGAGGTCTGCGTTCCACAGCTTTTCCTCACCGTTTTCCAGCTGCGCCGGTACCAGGTTGTCCACCACACTCCAGGCGCGTCGGGCCATGGCGACTACGGCAACGGTTGCCCCGACAGCCAGCAGTCCTTTGCCAACCTTCAGCAGGTGCGCCAGTGCCGCATTGCGCTCGTTTTCCTGCCAGTCCCCTACAGCCTGGAACGCCTGCTCAAGCAGTTCCCAGGCCATCACCCCCAACAACACCGCGCCGATGCCCGGAACGAAAAACCCTGCAACACCCAACAGGGTCCAGCCTTCAGCACGCAAACGGCGGGCGTGTTCGGCCTGGACCTCGCGATCAAGCAAGGCCACGGGCGGGGCGATGACCGCAGCATCGTCCTTGATCTGCGCAATCCAGTCGTCAGCAAGGTGTTCGAACAATGGCAGGCGATAGGCAAAGGTGTGCTCATCGAGGTCGCGGGTTGCCCAGCCGGGCACGTCATCGAGGCGCTCACTGACGGCCGAGAAGAATCGCTGGCTATCGCGTCGGCGCACGAAGCGGTTGAAGAAGCGCCGGTAGTCATCTTCGCGCAGGCGTTTGCCAAGCACCCGGCGGGCATAATCTTCCAGGTCGCTGCGCACGCTCCAGGGGCCGTGCGGGTCAACCGGTACATAGACCAACACGCGCTTGCTGGTGTTGAACAACAAGCCCGCGTCGATCACGTCCAGCACGACGATCTGCTGCAAGCGGCAACCGAACACCGCCAACTGCCGCACGCGAACCGAGGCGCCTTCGAGCTTGCCGAGCGTGTCCTTGGTGCAGAGCGCCACCACCCACTGCAGTTCGTCTGCGCTCAATACGCCCTGCGCCCTGGCCTGCAGGGCATCCACCAGCATGCTGTAGCGTTGCCGTCGCGTCAGCAATCCCCTGACTTCGGGCTGAAGTACCGAATCCAGATGCGCCTGGTATTTCTGCCCAAGATCCAGCGCTCGACACAGCCTGGCGAAGCTCGGTGCAGACAGCTCACTACGCCTTGCGCCGCGCACATCGACCAGGCAATTACCCTGTGGCTGGTCGCGCTGCTGTTCTGCGGTGAAATTGCTCAAAGCGGCCTCGAGCAGAGGGATGTCGTAGTAATCGCTGCCGACAACCGGAAGCCGACTGGTTACATAATGGATCGTGGGCGAGGTAAAGGTGTACCACTGGCGAAAGGACAGGCGATCGACGTCAAGGTCGCCGTGGGCACCGAGCGCTTGCTGCAGCAAGGGCTGGGTAAATGCATTCAGGTTGCGTAGCCGCGCCAGCGATGACACCAAGCCTGCGCGGCAGGCCAGCAGTTCAGGCAGCGCCTCGCTCAGCAAGGTGAATTCGGCCATGCTCAGCCGCTTCATCCAGGCCGGCAGCCGCTGTGCAATGTAGTGGTCCTGGCATGCTTGGGCCATGGCAAGGGTATCGACCGCAGCCGATGGTTGACGGCTATTGTTCTGCATCTCTGCCTCCGCGACGACATGGAGGGCCGAGTCTGAAGACTGTAGCGTCAGGCTGACGCCTAGCTATCTACCACCTGTTCAGAACAGCAGTAACTGATGGTCGGTAAGGCGCGCGAAATCATCGCCGACAAAGGGCAGGATGGCGTCGGCCACCGGCAGTAGCTGACGGCTGATGTAGTGATCGTAATCGATCGGTGCCTGCAGGTTTTCCAGCGGCTCAGGGCCGGCGGTGGTGATCACATAACTGATCCAGCCCCCACGCTGGTACTGAAGAGGGCGCTGCAGACGCTTGTTGTAGTCGTCGGCAAGGCGTGCGGCACGCACATGCGGCGGCACGTTGCGCTGGTAATCGGCCAGCGGGCGACGCAGGCGCTTGCGATAAACCAGCAGTTCGTCCTGCTCGCCCGCCAACGTTCGCCGCACGTACTCGCGGACATAATCACGGTAGGGCTCGCTGCGGAACACTCGGCCGTAGAGTTCCTGCTGGAACTGCCGGGCCAGCGGTGACCAGTCGGTGCGCACCGATTCCAGGCCCTTGTAAACCATTTCTTCAGCACCGTCGGCCCGCTGCACCAGGCCGGCATAGCGCTTTTTGCTGCCTTCATCGGTACCGCGGATGGTGGGCATCAGGAAGCGTCGGTAATGCACCTCGAACTGCAGTTCCAGGGCGCTCTGCAGGTTCATGGTCTCGTGCAGGTGGGCTTGCCACCATTGGTTGACCTTTGCCACCAGCTCGCGGCCGATGCGCGCCGCGTCTGCCTCGGCGTGGGCACCCTTGAGCCAGACAAAGGTGGAGTCGGTGTCACCGTAGATCACATCGTAGCCACACGCCTCGATCAGGGACCTGGTCTGGCGCATGATCTGGTGGCCGCGCATGGTGATCGACGACGCCAGGCGCGGGTCGAAGAAACGGCAACCGCTGGAGCCAAGCACGCCATAAAAGGCATTCATGATGATTTTCAAGGCCTGTGACAGCGGCGCATTGCCCTCGCGCTTGGCCGCTTCCCTGCCCTGCCAGACCCGTTCGACGATGGCTGGCAGGCAGTGCTGTGTGCGTGAAAAACGCCCACCGCGAAAACCCTCGACCGAATGTGCGTCGTCAGGCAGACGCAGGCCTTCAATCAGCCCGACCGGGTCGATGAGAAAGGTACGGATGATCGATGGGTACAGGCTCTTGTAGTCCAGCACCAGCACCGAGTCGTAAAGCCCTGGCCGCGAATCCATGACAAACCCGCCGGGGCTGGCTTCGTCAGGGCGGCTGCCAAGGCTGGGCGCGACAAAGCCAAGGCGGTGCATCTGTGGAATGTACAAGTGACAGAACGCAGCTACCGACCCACCGCTGCGGTCCACGGCCAATCCCGTCACCGAGGCACGTTCGAGCAGGAAGTCGAGCAGCCGGGTATGGGCGAAAATGCGCGTGACCAGTTCACAGTCCTTCAGGTTGTAGCGCGCCAGGGCCGGTTTGTCTTCGGCGAAGCGGCGATTGATTTCGTCCATGCGTTGGTACGGTGTGTCGATGGCCTTGCCTTCACCCAGCAGGGTCTGGGCAACGTTCTCAAGGCTGAACGAGGCAAAGCTCCAGGTGGCCGAACGCAACGCCTCGATGCCATCGATCAGCAGCCGCCCCGGCGCATCGGCGAAAACATGGCCGCCACCGGCATGGCTGCGCAGGGTCATGACCGCACCGTTGCGCCCCAGGGCCAGTGGCACCTGCAACGACTTGGCGTGCTCATGCAGCAGGCGCAGGTCGAACTGCACCAGGTTCCAGCCAATGATCGCGTCCGGGTCATGCCTGGCCATCCACTGGTTGAGCCGGGTGATCAAGGCGGCGCGATCGGCGCAATACTCCAGGTCGAAGTCAAGCCCGCTGGCATCGCCGTTGGCCGGGCCGAGCATGTACACCTGGCGCTGACCACAGCCCTCCAGCGCGATGCTGTACAGCTCGCCACGCTCGCTGGTCTCGATGTCCAGCGACACCAGGCGCAGCGCCGGGCGATAGCCTGGCTGCGGCTTGAGCTGGGCGTCCCGGTAAACGCCCTGCGTATCCGGCTGACCAGTGAACTGCACCGGCGCCGTGATGAAGCGCTCCATGAGGTAACGCTCCGGCGGGCGGATATCGGCCTCGAACACGTCGATACCGGCCGTGCGCAGACGCTGCTCCAGTTGCATCAATTGGCGATGCTGGCGGGTATAGAGGCCGAGCATCGGGCGATGCTCGAAGTCCTTCAGGCGCAGTGGCTTGAGCTTCGTCCCGGTTTCGTTGGCCAGCAGCACACGGGCGTGCTCGGCCTGCGCCTGAGGAATGAAAGCCACCGACTCCTGCGCCGCCAGCCGCAACAGCCGCGGCCCGGCATCGGTGGCCAGCCAGAACTCCACGCAGGTGCCTTCCGGCGTATCGTGCCAGTGCCGGGTCAGGACAAAACCCTGCTGCAACTCCACTGCGTCGACCTCTGGATTGTCTGGAGATGGCGCTATTCTACCTGTGTCGTGCCTGGCATGAGTGTTTTAGCGCCTACCCGCCACAAAACCGCTCCCCCGCCCGGCCACGGCCAGCAGCCAGGCCAAGGCGATCAACACCAGCACCACCCCGCCAAACCACGCCACGCCGGCCCCAGCCAGCAGCAATCCGCCAATGATCCCGCCCAGGGCAATGGCGCAGTTCCACACCGTCACCAGCATCGACTGCGCCACATCACCACCCGGGCCTGCGGCGTCGGCGCACGCTGTCTGCAGCAGGGTCGGGGCGCCGCCATAGGTCATTCCCCACAAGGCGATGCTCAGGTACACAAGCCACGACGATGCCTGCCCCAATGCCAGCGTGGCCAAGGCAAAACCGGCCAGGCTCAGCAACACCAGCTTGCGCAGGTGCCGGTCGACCAGCAGCCCTACCAGGCCGATCCCGGCCAGCGCCGACAGACCAAACACCATCAGCACAGGGCCAATGTCCGCAGCCATGCCAGCCGCCGCCAGCAACGGCACGATATAGGTGTAGAGAATGTTATGGCCAAGGATCCAGGTGAGGATCACCAGCAGTACGATCAACACCCCTGGCGTGCGCAATACCTGCATGGCCGCCGGGCGCTTGTCGGCAGCCTGCCCCGGGTAGTCCGGCACGGATCGCAACACCCACACCACCAGCAGCGACGCCACCAGCGTGACGACCACGAACGTCGCGCGCCAGCCCAGCCCCGCTCCCAGCCAGGTCGCAATCGGCAAGCCGAGCGACAAGGCAATCGGCTGCCCGAGCATGGCCAGCGCCATGGCCCGGCCCTGCAACGGTACCGGCACCATGCGCCGGGCATGGCCAGCGATCAGGCCCCATGCCAGGCCGGCCGCAGCCCCCGTGAAAAAGCGCAGCACCAGGGTCAGGCTGTTGGAGTCCGATAGGGCCGTCAGCCCGTTGAACAGCACGAAGCCGATGATCGCCAGCAACAGCGCCCGGCGCCGATACCAGCCTTGGGTCAATGTCACCAACGGGATGGCGGTCAGTAACGAGCCCAAGGCATACGCCGTGACCCATTGCCCAGCCATGGCCTGGCTGATGTGCATGCCATCAGCGATCTGGTCGAGCAAACCCGCCGGCAAGGTTTCGCTGAGGATGGCGATGAAACCGGTCATGGCCAGCGCCAGCAGCCCGCCAACGGGCAAACGTTCGTTGCTGGCAGCCAGCAACGGTGCGGAAGATGTCTGGGACATTGCAAATGCCTTGAGTGAGAGACGAGGCGAACAGTCTGCAAGACCAGGCCATTGCGGAAAAAGACGGTTACAATGCCGCTCACCCAGGACACCAGCGTCCGCAATCAGGAGTGCGACATGGACAGCCTCAGCGGCTTCGTGGTCTTCAATCGGGTGGCCGAAACCCGCAGCTTCGTGGCCGCCAGCCAGTCACTGGGGATCAGTGCCTCGGCAGTGGGCAAGCGCGTGGCGCGCCTGGAAAGCCGCCTGGGCGTGCGCCTGTTCCACCGCAGCACACGCAGCATCACCCTCACCGCCGAGGGCACGATGTTCCTCGAACGCAGCCGGCGCATCCTTGCCGAAATCGAAGCCACCGAGCAGGAGCTGTCGCAGGCCAGCGAAACGCCGCGCGGGCGCCTGCGGGTGAGCATGCCGCAGGTGACCAGGCTGGTAATGCCGGCCCTGGCCGAGTTCATGGCACTGTACCCACAGGTTGAACTGGACCTGGACTTCTCCGACCGCATGGTGGATATCGTTGGTGAAGGCTTCGATGTGGTGATGCGCGGCGGGCAGCCGGTGGATTCCCGGCTCAGCGCCAAATTCCTCGGGCACTTTCAGCACCGCCTGGTAGCCTCGCCCGAGTACCTGCGCGAACGCGGCACACCCTTGCACCCACGCGACCTGGCAGCGCATACCTGCCTGCATTATCGTTTCCCCAGCAACGGCAAGCTGGAAACCTGGCCGCTGCGCCAGGAGCATCCCGAGCACGCCTATGACATCCCCATCTCGATGGTCTGCAACCACGTCGAAACACGCGTCTGCTTTGCCTTGAACCACCGCGGCATTACCTGTCTGCCGGACTTCAACGTGGGTCGTGAATTGGGCAATGGCTCACTGGTCAGTGTCCTCGACGACTTCATGGAACGGCGCGGCAGCTTCTATCTGCTGTGGCCGTCCGGGCGGCAGATGCCGCCAAAGTTACGGGTATTCATCGACTTCATGCTCGATCGGGTATTCAACCGTACAGGTAGTTGATGTCCTTGTAGGCCAGCGGCGGTACCTGGCCGAGCAGGAAGTCACGCAGCTTGTGCATTTGCCGCGCTTTTGGGCTGGCCTTGAGCCAGGTCATGTAGTAACCGTCGCCGGTGGCCACGGCATGCTTGAAAGGCGTGACCAGGCGCCCGGCGGCCAGGTCGGTGCTGGCCAGTACCAGATCGACCACTGAAATGCCTAAGCCTTGCTGGGCGGCCGATATGCCCTGGTCGAGGGTATCGAACACCTGCCCCTGGTCGATGCTGATGTCCAGCGCGTCCATTCGCGCCAGCCAACGCCGCCAGTCACGCCGGTCGGGTGACGGGTGCAGGAACTCGCATCGGGGCAGGTCGGACAGTTGCGGTTGTGCCTGCGTCATGTAATCCGGATGACATACCGGGATCAGCCATTCATCGAACAGCTTGAAACTCTCGATATCGGCAGGAAAACGCCCGCTGGCCAGGAGAATGGCGCAGTCGTAGGGCTCGGAATAGAAGTCCACGCTGTCGATATCCATCCACACACTGGACAGTTGCACGCTGCAGTTGTCCTCGACCTTCTTGAATGCATCAAGCGCCCGCAGCAGCCAGCGCACCGTGAGCGTGGACGGCGCCTTCAGGCGCAGGCCGTAGCGATCCTGACGCAGCAGTGCGCAGGCATTTTCGATGATCTTGAAGCCTACCTTCAGCTCTTGCGCCAGCAGGCGGCCGTGCTCGGTCAGGCTCAATTTCGGGCCCCGACGTTCGAACAGGTCGCAGCCGAACAGGGCTTCGAGGGTCTTGATGTGGTGGCTGACGGCGCCCTGGGTCAGGGCCAGTTCCTCAGCAGCGCGGGTGAAAGAGCCATAGCGAGAGGCCACCTCGAAGGCACGCAGCGCGTGCAAGGCCTGAATCCGTTCCGACATGGCGGCGTCCCGAGCATGAGTAAGACTAATAGTAGGTCATAACTCCACGCGTTTTACAACGACAGGAGCGTCTCGGAAAATGCCGGTAAATAACAAACATAACCAAGATCCTGCCTGCATGTGACTGGAACGTTCACTTAAATCAACGCCTGGGGAAATCATGTTTACGGGATATGGAAATTGCTATCGCCTGGATGCGCTGGAGCTCGCCGCTGAACATGGACACACCATGCAACACTGGACGTTCAAAACCATAGAACACTTTCGCAGTATTCTCGCCAACCCCGAATTCCCCTGCCTGTTCGGCCGCAAGGCGGTAAACGGCGAAACCTGCCACATTCTCTTCGCCCGCGCCGAGCAACTGGCCGATGATATCGCACAGGGCCTGGCCAATTATGTGCGCACCGTCGCACCGATCGCACCCAAGCAGCGCATCGGCAGCCCATTGGTGGTGTTTCTCGAAACCGCCGCCGGCAGCAGCCTGGCCGAGCAACAGGCCTTGGCCTGGAAGGTACTGCGCGGCGTGCATGCGCGCGACCCGCACCCTTGGCCGCAGGGCATCCCGACCGATCCCGACGATACCGGCTGGTCATTCTGCTATGCCGGCATGCCGCTGTTCATCAACATGAACTTCCCCGGCCATCAGCAGATGAAAAGCCGCAATCTGGGCCAGCACATCACCTTCGTCATCAACCCGCGGGAGAACTTCGACGAAGTGGCCAACGCCAGCACCGAGAGTGGCAAGCGCATCCGCGAACGGATTCGCGAGCGCGTGCACCACTACAACGACGGCGTTGTGCCCGACACCCTTGGCTTTTTCGGCGATACCGACAACTACGAGTGGAAGCAGTATCAACTGCAGGAGGCAGGCTCGCTCAACCCGTCACGCTGCCCCTTCCATGCCCATGCCGCACACCAGGCGACACCCGACATACTGATCGAGAACTGACCGTGAATACCGCACTCACCGCCACCTACGCCCTCACCGTGCTGCTACTGATCGCCACTCCCGGCCCGGTGGTGGCACTGATCGTCAACACTGCGGCCGCCTCCGGCTCGCGCAAGGCCATGTTCACCGCCGTCGGCACCAACTGGGCATCACTGGTGCTGATCGGCGCGGCAGCGTGGATCATCCTCACCAGTGCCGCCATCGACAAAACATGGCTCAGCACCATGAGCCTGCTGGGCTGCCTGTTCATCGGCTACATTGCCATGGGCACGTTGAGGGACGCCCTGCAGGCACCCGCGTCAGACGCGGCGAGCGAGGCCCCCAAGGCTGGGCGCGGCGGGCTGATGCAAGGCTTCATGGTGGGCATTTCCAACCCGAAAGACATCATTTTCTTCATCGCCTTCTTCCCGCAGTTCATTCAGATCACCGAATCGTTCGGCAAGAGCATGGTGGTGCTGTCGCTGCTGTGGGTGGCCATCGATTTCGCCGTGCTCAGCCTGTACATCTTCGCCATCGGCAAGATCGCCTCGCAGCGCAGCAACCGCATCATCAGCCTGGCGTCGGGCGTCGCCCTGCTGCTGATCGCCGCCGGCGGCCTGCTGTACAACCTCAAGGAACTGGCGGCCTGAATCTGCTGCAAAGTACCCGCCCAAGCGAAGGAGAGACCATGACCACGACTGACACGCGCCCGTCTCCTTCGCCGCTGCAGCAGGACTACCAGCGCTTTCTCCTGCTGGGCAGTCGCCGTGCCCCCTATACCCTGCATGTGCACGAAACCGGCTACCGCTCCGGCACCATCAACACCGATGCCCTTGGCTTGCGCTACAGCCATTGCGCCGGCAAGCGCTTTTCGGCGGCCGAGCACGGTGGTGCGTCGCGCATCAACCTGCTGGTCGGCGGCTCCACAGCCCTGGGCATCGGCGCCAGCTCCGACGAACACACGGTGGCCTCGCACCTGTCGATGCTCACGGGCGAAGTCTGGCTGAGCCTGGCCGGCTGCGGGCTGAACGCCACCCAGGAATTAATGATGTTCCTGACCCACCAGCACCGCCTTGGCCAGCTCGGCCATGTGGTGGTGCTCAGTGGCCTCAACAGCCTGGCCCACGAAGCCCTGTGTGAAGTCCTCGCAGGCACCAACGACCCGCAGCACGCCAAGGCCTACCAGGCCTTTCTCAACAGTTTCAGCGAAGGCATGCAGCCCTGCGCACCGCCCCGTCGGCAGTCGCTGTGGCGGCGCATCGGCCAGGCGCTGGCCCCTCCCGTGGTCACAGCCCCGGTCAGCTGGCCACTGTCGTCCCCGGAAAAACGACTGGCCCGTGCCGCCGACAACATTGGCCGCACCTTGCGCCAATGGGACCGTCTGCTGGCAGACAGCCACGCCACGCTCACCTTCATCCTGCAACCGCTGCTGCCCTGGTGCCGGGATACCCTGCCCGCCGGCGAGCAAGCCATGTTGACCGCGCTGCAGCAACAACCGGCCAACTTCGACCGGTTGCTGGAGGGGGCATTCGACAGACAGTTGCATTCGGCATTTTTCCGCCGCATCAAAAGCCAGGCCGACCCGGTGCCCTGCTACGACATGAACTGCATGCTCGACAGCTCGCCCGTGTTCGGCGCAGACCTGTTCATCGACCGCCTGCACCTGAACGATCTGGGCAACAATGCCTTGGCCAAGGTGATCACCGCCAAGCTTGGGCTGGCCCAGGAAAAACATGCCCAGCGCAAGGTCACGCCGATCAAGCTCGTCTGACAGTTGTCGGGTGGTCTTTCGGCCACCCCCCTTGGGTGGCTAGAATACGTCGTCGTTACGATTTGCCCGAGGCGCACGTTTGACCGCCATGAACACCGAAGCCGTCCATCCGTACCTGGCCACCCATGGGGTTTGCCTGTGAGCCTTGTGCGACGCTTGCCCCCGCTGTTGGCTGCGCTGCTGCCACTGGCCGCGCAAGCGCTGGAGGTACGCATCGACCCTCATGCCGACTTGCTCTACCGTCAGGCCTTGCCACTACTGGAGCAGGCCGATAACCAGGACGACGCTGCCAGCACGCTGCGCACAGCAGCGGGCGGCGACCCAGAGCTTAGCCGCCAGGGCCAGGCCATGGCCCACACATTGCCAACGGCGGTAGCCCTGCTGAAAAAATCGGTAGCGCTTGGCCACCCGGTCGCACAGTACCGTCTGGCGCTGTATTACATGACGTACCTGCCCGCCGCGCAAATCCCGGAGGCCGCCTGCCCGTTGCTCGAAGCCAGCCTCCAGCAGGGGTTTGCCGCACCGGCGCCCGCCATCGCCACCTGGTGCCGGCCCTACAACGTCAGCAGCGAGTACCGTACAGCGCTGGAGGCCATCCCCAGCATGGCCACCGTGTACGCCCCCTACTACCCGCAACCGGCCACGCGCCTGGCCTGCAACCGCAGCCGGCCACAAGGCCTGGAAATGCTGTGGGGGCGTCAGCGCGACTACCAGGCCGAGGTGTACCGCCTGCTTGGCGACCTCGACCCACAGCAGCGCACGAGCCTGCTGCAGAAAGCCGTAGACATCAATGGCTGCGCAACGGCGCAACAGCTGCTGACCAGCCGCCCATAACCCAGGGTCATTCGGGGCCGCCTTGCGGCCCTGTTGTCAGTTGGCCACTGAGGTTGAGACGAACACGCCTCGACCAGCAAGATCGTTCAAGCCATCCCCTGCCCCGTCTGTCATGCTGGCCTGCCTCGTAGCCGTCATGCAGCCATCATGCCCCACATCGCCCGCCAAGCCTTTCTTCACGGCGCCATTGCCATTCTCCCGTTGTCCCTGGCCGTTGCCCCTTGGGGCCTGCTGGCCGGTTCCATGGCCATCGAGGCCAACCTCAGCGCCTGGCAGGGGCAGGGGCTGTCGGCCATCGTCTTCGCCGGCGCCGCGCAGCTGGTGGCCATTGGCATGCTCAAGGGGGGTGCCAACCTGGCATCGATCCTGCTCACCACCCTGCTGCTGACCTCGCAGCACCTGCTGTATGGCCTGTCGATGCGCCCGGTACTGTCCAGCCAGCCGCTGCGCTGGCGGCTCGGCCTGGGCTTTCTGCTGACCGACGAATTCTTCGCCCTGACCAGCCAGTACGACCAGCAGCAATTCAACCGCTGGTATGCCTTGGGGGTGGGCCTGACCTTTTACATCGCCTGGAACCTGTTCACCCTGGCCGGCATACTGCTGGGCCAGAACATTCCACACCTGGACCAGTTCGGCCTGGATTTCTCCATTGTCGCCACTTTTGTCGCCCTGATCGCGCCGCTGGTGCGCAACCTGGCCACCGTGGTGTGCGTAGCCGTGTCGCTGTTCTGTTCGGTGCTGTTCAGCTACTGGCACTGGGAAACCGCCCTGGTGGTCGCAGGCCTGCTGGGCATGAGCGCCGGGTTCATCTGCCAGAAATTCGCCGGAGCCCGCGCATGACCTGGATCCTGATTTTCGCCATGGGCGCCATCGTATTTCTCAACCGCTACGCATTCCTGGAGCCGCGCCTGCCCCTGCGCCTGAGCTCGAATGCCCGGCAGTTTCTCGGCTTTGCCGTGCCGGGCATGCTCACTGCCATCTGCGGCCCGATCATCTTCATGGCTGACCACCAGCTCAACCTGAGCCTGCTCAACCCCTACCTGCTGGGCTCCCTTGTGGCCATCGCCCTGGTGCTGTTGACCCGCAGCGTATTGCTGAGCATGCTGGTGAGCATGTTGATCTTCTTCCTTCTGCGCAGCTGGCTGGCATGAGCCCGCCCTTGCGCGAGCAGACACACCTCTGGCAGGCGCCAGCCCTTGGCGACGTCGAGATGCTGCACGCTCGCTACTACCAGCAGCGCTTCGCCCCGCATGTGCACGAGGGCTATGTATTCACCGTGATCGAGTCGGGCGCCCAGCGCTTCTGGCACCGCGGCAGCGAGCACCTGGCACCGGTTGGCAGCATGGTGCTGATCAACCCCGACGAACTGCATACCGGCGCTACGGCCCATGAAGCCGGCTGGCGTTATCGCGGCTTCTATCCCGAGCACGAGCGGGTCACCGGTGTGCTCGACGAACTGGAACTGGGCCGCCACGGCATGCCCAGCTTCAAGGACAGCGTGATCCATGACCCGGCCCTGGCCTTCGCGTTCAGCCAGCTGCATCAGTTGTCCGAAGCCAGCGCCAGCGCCTTGCAGCAGCAGACGGCCTGGCGCCAGGCGGTGCTGGCCCTGGTGCAGCGGCACGGGCAGTGCGCCGAGCCTTCGGCCCCTGGCCACGAACCCCTGGCCGTAGCCCGCGCCCGCGAACTGCTGGAAAGCCAACTGGCCGACCCGCCCTCACTGGAAGCGCTGGCGGCAGCAGTCAACCTGTCGCCGTTCCACTTCGCCCGGGTGTTCCGCCAGGCCACTGGACTGCCACCCCATGCCTGGCTGAAGCAACGCCGCCTGGCCCGCGCCCGCGAAATGCTGAAGCACGGCCTGGCCGCTTCGCAAGTGGCGTTCGACCTCGGCTTTGCCGACCAGAGCCATTTGAGCCGGCAGTTCAAGCAGGCCTATGGAGTGACCCCGGGGGCGTATCGGCAAGCCTGCGTTCACTCTGCTCTACGCGCATGAAAGGGCGGCAGCGCCCTCTCGAACTTGCATCTATACGCCAGGCCCAAGCTATGCTCTGCGCGTAAGCGAAAATCAGAAACGCGGAATTTTCCTACAACAACCATGCTTTGAATGCAGACCCGACGGCATTTTCCCGACTGTGCAGTTGAGCACTTCAACAGGTCACTTTCAGATACCGAGCCCTGAATCCCTTGCACGGCACGAGCATCAACTTTAAACATGCCGTTTATAAGTAACGAGTTGTTACTGCGCCGCAAGAGCAGCCACTGGCAGCTGCCGCAGCGCGCCTTGCAAAGGCCGCAAGAGCCTGGCCAACCCTCTGCTACACTGACAAGGCTGAATGGAGGATCCTGCCATGTCCGAAAGAGAGCTCACCACCCTTCTGTCGTTGATGAACCAGCGCCAGGCCTGTCTGAGCAGTGCCTGCAAGGAGATTGCCGACTGGATCGACCGGCAGGGCGATGTGCCCGCCGCCGGCAAGATCCGCGCTAGCCTGAAGGCACTGGAGGCCGATGAGGCCCAGGTTCGAAAGACCCTGACGTCGCTGACCCTCGACAGACCGCTGCCGCGCTTTCGTAGCTGAAAGGCGCAGTTGAAAAAAAGGGCCGCTGAACGCGGCCCTTTGATCTGTCAGTGGTTCATGTGCATGTGATCATGCCCACCACCCGCGTCGGCGTTGAGTGCACGCACTTGCGCCTGAACGTCCAGGGTTTCCTTGGCGCCCTTGGCATCCTCGATGATCAGGGTCAGTGGCACTTTGTCACCCTCCTTCACCTGATTGTTCAGGCCCATCAGCATGACATGCAGGCCATTCGGGTCCAGGGTCACTGCCTTGCCGGCTGGCAATTCGACAGCCTTGACCTCACGCATGCCCATCACGTCACCGTTCATGGTCATCTCGTGCACCTGCACGGTCTTGGCCACGGGCGAAGCCACACCCACCAGCTTGCTGTCGCTGCTGGCAGTCAGGACCATGAACGCACCGGTGGACTGCTGATGCGGCACGCTGGCACGCACCCAGGCATCACTCACGGTGGTCTGGGCCAGGGCCGGCAGGGCCAGCCCCATCAGTACCAGGGCAGCCAAACCGCGTTTGATCGGTTGCATCGACATTCAGCAGATCTCCATCAGGGTGACCAGATCTTCGGCGCATTCCTTGGCGTTCAGGGAATGACCCAGGCTCAGGCGCAGGGTGCCACGTGTATCGTAGACGTAGCTGGTGGACGAATGAGAAATGGTGTAGGTGTCTCCGGCCGGAACCTTCTCGTAGAACACCTTGAATTCCTTGGCCACTGCGGCAATTTCCTCGGGGGTGCCGGTCAGCGCGGTGAACGTCGGGTCGAAGGCCTTGACGTAGGCATCGAGCACCTCGGGCGTGTCGCGCTCCGGGTCCAGGGTGATGAATACCACCTGGAACAGGTCGCGGTCGCGGCCCCTCAGCAGCTTGCGAATCTGCGCCGCGCGCGCCAGCGTGGTCGGGCAGACGGCCGGGCACTGGGTGAAGCCGAAGAAGACCATCGGCATGCTGCCGTAGAAGCTCGACAGGGTGCGCACGTTACCTTGCGGGTCTTTGAGGCTGAACTTGCGCCCGAGGATTTCGTTGCTCATGTTCTTGCCGTACTTGAACTCGAGCCCCCGGGCCGGGCTGCAGCCTGCCAGCAGGCCAAGCCCGAGAACGCCCATGCCGGCGACAACCGCACGCCGGGTCAAAAGATCATTCATGAAACCATCCTTTACAGGGAAGGTGCCGGCCCTCGGGACGGGCCGGTCGAAAAACCGGGGCATTCTGGCATGACACCCAGAGGGGTTCTACCCGACCATGGCGGGTATGGCCTGCAGCCCTTTGAATACGGGCTGCGGCCTGTTGTCGCAGGGGTTGAAACCGTAACACTTTGTTGCTAAGGGAGCCGCCTTCAACTCAGTAGTAGGCGTTTTCTTTCTGGCTGTGGTCAGTCACGTCGCGCACGCCCTTCAGCTCCGGAATACGCTCGAGCAGGGTGCGCTCGATGCCTTCCTTCAGGGTGACATCGGCCTGGCCGCAACCCTGGCAGCCACCACCGAACTGCAGCACGGCAATGCCGTCATCGACCACGTCCACCAGGCTCACCTGGCCGCCATGGCTGGCCAGGCCGGGGTTGATCTCGGTCTGCAGGTAGTAGTTGATACGCTCGTTGATCGGGCTGTCTTCGTTGACCATCGGCACCTTGGCGTTTGGCGCCTTGATGGTCAGCTGGCCGCCCATGCGGTCGGTGGCGTAGTCGACCAGTGCGTCTTCCAGGAACGGTACGCTGACGGCGTCCAGGTAAGCAGTGAAGCTTTTCAGACCCACGGCGGTGTCGTCAGGCTTCTCTTCGCCCGGCTTGCAGTAGGCGATGCACGTCTCGGCGTACTGGGTGCCCGGCTGGGTGATGAAAATGCGAATGCCGATGCCGGGCGTATTCTGCTTGGAGAGCAGATCGGCCAGGTAGTCATGGGCGGCGTCGGTAATGGTTATAGCGCTCATGTAGGTTCCTCACAGACTTGCGGCCAAGTGTACGCCAACCCAGCCTTCGAACAAAGTCCTAGCAATTGACTCGGGAAAGCGCATATTCAGGGGCCGGCCCCCGTTGCGCCGCCAGCCAGGCCTGCATTCGCCGGTACAGGCCGCGCTCCAGCCACTGGTAGCTGAACCACGACATTAGTCCAATGGACGGCACGCACAGGGCAAATGTCAGGAACGGGTTCAGATGCAGGCGCTCACTGGCGAACCAACCGGCATACAGCACCAGCACATGTATCAGGTACACCGAGTACGAACAGTCGCCAAGGGCCTTGAGCAGCCGATTGCCCTGGAACAGCGGCTCCATGGCCACGAAGGCCAGGACGACCATCGCACTCGGTAACCCCCAGTGCAGCAAGCGCTGGGAAGCGTCCAGATAGTAGATCGCCATGCCCGCCACACCCAGCAACGCCAGCGGCAACCACCGGCCCTGGCGGATCAGCCCGCGGCGGTACAGTACGCCGACACCAATGCCCAGCAGAAACTCGTAGATGATGCCGTTGTTGTAGAAGCGGCTGACCACGCCCATGCGCCCCAGTACCTCACTGACCAGCAACAGAGCGGCAGTCACCAGCAGCAGGTGATGCCGTTGGCGTACCAGGAAGGCCAGGCCGAACAGCAGGTAGAAGAACATCTCGAAGTTCAGCGTCCAGCCCACGTTCAGGGTCGGGTACAGGCCATAGCCACCTGGGTTTTCCGCCGGGATGAACAGCAGCGACAGGAACAGGTGCCGCCAGTCAAACGCCTGATGTGGCATCCATTGGCTGAATGCCAGCAGCAACATGGCCATCAGGGCTGTGTAGAACCAGTAGGCAGGGACGATGCGCAGCGCCCGATTGAGCAGGAACTGGCGCGGTTCGATGGTTTTGTCGCGGGTCGACAGGTAGATGACCAGCCCACTGATGACGAAGAAGATGTCGACGCCTACGGCGCCACGGTCGGTGAGCAGTTGGCCGATGGGGCCGGTGGCGTGGAAGTCGAAGAAGATCTGCATGAAATGGTGGCAGACCACCACCCAGGCGGCGAACGCCCGCAGTGCCTGAAGCGAATACAGCATGGAATACCCTGCGCTTGGCGGTGCATTGAGGCCCGTATCGAGTGCAGAGGCCAGCGCCAGTCTTGAGAACCGCGCCGTACCTGTTGTAGGAGCGGGTTCACCCGCGAAGGGCTGCAAAGCAGCCCCCTTTTGCAATCGATCAAGACCACCCACCCGTTCCGACCGCAAGGTACTCGGAAAGGTCAGCCAACCCGATCAGAGGTTCTCGTACCGGTTCATGTCCAGCACGCCCGCCTCGACCGGTTCGGTTTCCTTGATATAGCTGTTCAGGTCATGGAAATAGCGCCAGAACGCCGGGTGACTGCGGCGCACACCCCAGCGCATGACAATGCGCTCGAACTTCGCCGCGTCATCTTTGGCGTACTCCATGTCCTCGACGAACTCCGGCACATCCTTGGTCGGGATGTTGAAGATGAAGTTCGGGTAGCTGGAGAGCACACCCGGGTACAGGGTCAGGGTATCCAGCCCCGGCTGGTAGCGGTACGCCTCACCCAGCAGGAACGCCACGTTGCTGTGCGCGCGGTTGCGCAGCAGGCTGTACACCTGACGTTGGCCGTCCTGCCCTTCGATACGCAGCATGGTCGCCTCGGGCAACTGGTTGATCACCTTCAGCCCGGCCGCCGGGCGCGACACCAGACGGCTGAGCGACTGCTCGGCATTGCGGAATTCTTCGCTCATCTGCGGCCGTGAGCAGAACGCGCCCTGGCAGCGGTTGATCGGGTCCGGTGCGGCATTCAGGCTGCCGGTGCGCTGCAGCAGCTTCAGGCCAAAGTCGCGTTTGGGGTTGCGCGGGTCGAGCTTGATGCCACTCGGGGTGTCGGTGTCGATGTCTTCATAATCCATCCACATCTTCACCTTGCCACTGTTCTGGTACCAGTCGCCAAGGATCGCCTTGCGCTGGTCGGCCGGCATCAGGCGCAGGAAGTTGACCTCGGCGCCGTTGCGGATCAGGTCGAAGTACAGGCGCGTCTGCAACTGGTGCGAAACGTTGCCATACACATCGAAGTTGACCGCCAGCTGGTAATACGTGCGCTCGAACAACGGGTAGTCGAACAGCCACACGGTCAGCGGCACATCCCCCACCAGGCCCTTGGTCACCGATGCGCTGTCGAAGTGGCGGAAGATGCTCAGCAGCGCATTGTCGTTACCGGCCCACAGCGTCGACCATTTCGGTGCCGGCATTTCGGCATAGGCTTCACGGCGCAGTTTCTCGTAGTCGTTGCGCTTGTCACGATAGGCGTGCCACAGGCTCAGCACACTGCCCACGTCATCGATCTGACCAGGCATGGCCAGCAGCGGGGTAGCCTCGCCGCGGTACTTGGCATCGGTGATGTAGCGATCGAAGGCCGGCTCCTGGAACAGCGCCCAGAAGTTGTCGCGGATCACGTCAGTGGCAATCTGCCCGCGGCACACCGGGCCACGGATGAAGGTGCGCACGAAGTACTCGGCGTTATCCAGCATGAACTGGTAGCGCGCCACCGCCGGGATCGCCTCGAAGGTTTCAAACGGATTGGCCCGGTGGCGCGGGCCGTAGCCCGGAAGCGCGGCAGCATGCCAGTCACCGGCATAGAACAGCTGCTTCACGCGCTTGAGCTTCTGCGGCCCCATCGGGTAGGTGATGTGCGTCTTGTGCACAATCACGCCCTGCACCGGGATCAACCGGTAGTAGAAGTCCGTGCCCGGTGGGTCGTTGGGGCGGCGGGTGGCAATGATATCGACCGGCTTGCCACTTGGCGTGCGCGAGCGCACCCACTGGAAGAAGTGGCCCTGCTCGCCGCCAGCGAAATAGATGTGCGCCAAAAACAGGTGCTCGTACAGCCAGCGGCCCACCAGCGCCTCGGTGGAACCCGGGCGGTTGAGCAGTTCTTCCCACTCTGCGATCTGCCTGGCTTCGGCCGCGCTAGGCTGGATCGGCTGGTACTCCACCGGCGCACCGGCCGCCAGCCAGCGGCGCAGGGTGGCGTATTCGTCGTCGGTCAGCCCGGTCACCGCCAGCGGCATGCCCTCCTTGGGGTGTGCGCCGGCATAGGCGTCAAATTCATGGGGCAACGGGCACATGTTGTTGCGGCTCAGGCCCAGGACGATCTCTTCGGGTAGCTTGGCGTTGGGCGTAAGCGGGGTCGTGTGGCCCAACTCCAGCATGCGCGCCATCAACGCAGCCTGACCGCCCTGGTTGTCGAGCACCGAGTAGAAGCCCTTCTTGCGCCATTGCTCTTCGCTGTGTGCGTCGTAGAACAGCCGCGTGGTGGGCACCGCCTTGCTCCGCTCGCCCTGGTACACCGGGACCTTGCTGGCCCCGCGTACCGCGCCTTCAGGGCTTTCCAGCTTGAGCTGGCAGGCGGCGTCGTTGCAGGCGTGGCAGGCCACGCACTTCTCGGTGAAGATCGGTTGAATGTCCCGGGTGTAGGAAATAGCCGGGCTCGACTGGGGGGCCTGCCCGAATACCGCGCCGCTGATGAGCAAGGCGAAGGCGCCGGCAAGGATACGATGCACCATGTGCGGAAAGTCCTGGTTCTTGAAAGCCATCACGATTTGTTGCCTGGTCGTCCTGGGTGCCTTGCGCTGCCTCCACCCGCCCAACATGAGCAGTTTTCATGCAAATGGGCGACATGCCTAAAAACCGCGCAGCTTTGTTATGATTCGGCACCTTCTGATATTCGCCCGACCAGGTAGTTCCTATGTCCGACCGCAGCGCTCGTCTCCAAGCACTCCAGAACGCACTCAAAGAGCGCATCCTGATCCTCGACGGCGGCATGGGTACTATGATCCAAAGCTACCGTCTGGAGGAACACGACTATCGTGGCACGCGTTTTGCCGATTGGCCAAGCGATGTGAAGGGTAACAACGACTTGTTGCTGCTCAGCCGCCCGGACGTGATCGCAGCCATCGAGAAGGCCTATCTGGATGCTGGTGCCGATATTCTCGAAACCAACACCTTCAACGCCACGCAGATTTCCCAGGCCGACTACGGCATGGAGTCGCTGGTTTACGAGCTGAACGTCGAAGGCGCGCGCATCGCTCGCCAGGTTGCCGATGCCAAGACCCTGGAAACGCCCGACAAGCCGCGCTTCGTTGCCGGCGTGCTCGGCCCTACCAGCCGAACCTGTTCGATTTCCCCGGACGTCAACGACCCAGGGTTTCGCAACGTCACCTTCGACGAGTTGGTAGAAAACTACATCGAGGCCACCCGCGGCTTGATCGAAGGCGGCGCCGACCTGATCCTGATCGAAACCATCTTCGACACCCTCAACGCCAAGGCGGCGATCTTCGCCGTGCAGCAAGTGTTCGAGGACGACAACGTCGAACTGCCGATCATGATCTCCGGCACCATCACCGACGCCTCCGGCCGTACCCTGTCGGGTCAGACCACCGAAGCGTTCTGGAACTCGGTGCGCCACGCCAAGCCGATTTCCGTGGGCCTGAACTGCGCCCTCGGCGCCAAGGACCTGCGCCCGTATCTGGAAGAGCTGGCCACCAAGGCCGACACCCACGTGTCCGCCCACCCCAATGCCGGCCTGCCGAACGCCTTCGGCGAGTACGACGAAACCCCGGCCGAGATGGCCGCGGTAGTCGAAGAATTCGCGGCCAGCGGCTTCCTCAACATCATTGGCGGCTGCTGCGGTACCACGCCGGGGCACATCCAGGCCATTGCCGAAGCCGTGGCCAAGTACAAGCCGCGCGAGCTCCCGGAAATCGCCAAGGCCTGCCGCCTGTCGGGCCTGGAGCCGTTCACCATCGACCGCCAGTCGCTGTTCGTCAACGTCGGTGAGCGCACCAACATCACCGGTTCCGCCAAATTCGCCCGGCTGATCCGCGAAGAGAACTATACCGAAGCCCTGGAAGTCGCCCTGCAGCAGGTCGAGGCCGGCGCTCAGGTAATCGACATCAA
This sequence comes from Pseudomonas sp. CIP-10, assembly GCF_020911845.1. Taxonomy (NCBI): domain Bacteria; kingdom Pseudomonadati; phylum Pseudomonadota; class Gammaproteobacteria; order Pseudomonadales; family Pseudomonadaceae; genus Pseudomonas; species Pseudomonas sp. CIP-10. The sequence goes on from NZ_CP087160.1 coordinate 3,903,249, forward strand.
CATGGACGAAGGGATGCTCGACTCCCAGGCGGCCATGGTCCGGTTCCTCAACCTGATCGCGGGTGAGCCGGACATCTCGCGTGTACCGATCATGATCGACTCGTCCAAGTGGGAAGTGATCGAAGCCGGCCTCAAGTGCATCCAGGGCAAGGGCATCGTCAACTCCATTTCCATGAAGGAAGGCGTCGAGCAGTTCAAGCACCACGCCCGCCTGTGCAAGCGCTATGGCGCTGCCGTGGTGGTCATGGCTTTCGACGAAGTCGGCCAGGCCGACACTGCCGCGCGCAAGAAGGAAATCTGCCAGCGCAGCTATGACATCCTGGTCAACGAAGTGGGCTTCCCGCCAGAAGACATCATCTTCGACCCGAACATCTTCGCCGTCGCCACCGGTATCGAAGAGCACAACAACTACGCCGTCGACTTCATCGAGGCCTGTGCCTATATCCGCGACCACCTGCCCCACGCCCTGAGCTCGGGTGGCGTGTCCAACGTGTCGTTCTCGTTCCGAGGCAACAACCCGGTGCGTGAGGCGATCCACTCGGTGTTCCTGTATCACGCCATCCAGAACGGCCTGACTATGGGTATCGTCAACGCCGGCCAGCTGGAGATCTACGACGAGATCCCGGCCCAGCTGCGTGAAAAGGTCGAGGACGTGGTGCTCAACCGCACCCCGCATGGCACCGATGCACTGCTGGCCATCGCCGACGACTACAAGGGTGGCGGCGCAACCAAGGAAGTGGAAAACGAAGAGTGGCGCTCGCTGCCGGTGGAAAAACGCCTGGAGCACGCGCTGGTCAAGGGCATCACCGCGTTCATCGTCGAAGACACCGAAGAATGCCGCCAGCAGTGCGCGCGCCCCATCGAAGTGATCGAAGGCCCGCTGATGAACGGCATGAACGTGGTCGGCGACCTGTTCGGCGCGGGCAAGATGTTCCTGCCGCAGGTGGTCAAGTCGGCCCGCGTCATGAAACAGGCCGTTGCTCACCTGATCCCCTTCATCGAAGCCGAAAAAGGCGACAAGCCGGAAGCCAAGGGCAAGATCCTGATGGCCACGGTGAAAGGCGACGTGCACGACATCGGGAAGAACATTGTCGGCGTGGTGCTGGGCTGTAACGGATACGACATCGTCGACCTTGGCGTGATGGTGCCGGCGGAGAAGATCCTGCAGACAGCCCGCGAGCAGAAGTGCGACATCATCGGCCTGTCCGGCCTGATTACCCCGTCGCTGGACGAAATGGTCCACGTTGCCCGCGAAATGCAGCGCCAGGGCTTCGAACTGCCGCTGATGATCGGTGGCGCCACCACCTCCAAGGCGCACACGGCGGTCAAGATCGAGCCCAAGTACAGCAACGACGCAGTCATCTACGTCACCGACGCTTCGCGCGCGGTCGGCGTGGCCACCCAGTTGCTGTCCAAAGAACTCAAGCCGGGCTTCGTCGAGAAGACCCGCCTGGAATACGTGGACGTGCGCGAGCGCACCGCCAACCGCAGCGCCCGCACCGAGCGCCTCAGCTACGCCCAGGCGATCGCTGCCAAGCCGCAGTACGACTGGGCCAGCTACCAGCCAGCGGTGCCCTCCTTCACCGGCGTCAAGGTGCTGGAAGACATCGATTTGCGCACCCTGGCCGAGTACATCGACTGGACCCCGTTCTTCATCTCCTGGGACTTGGCCGGCAAGTTCCCGCGCATCCTCACCGACGAGGTGGTTGGCGAGGCTGCTACGGCGCTGTACAAGGATGCCCGCGAGATGCTCGACAAGCTGATCGACGAGAAGCTGATCAGCGCCCGCGCGGTATTCGGTTTCTGGCCGGCCAACCAGGTGGCCGATGACGACATCGAAGTCTACGGCGAAGATGGCCAGGCACTGGCCACCCTGCACCATCTGCGCCAGCAGACCATCAAGCCGGACGGCAAGCCCAACTGGTCGCTGGCCGACTTCGTCGCACCGAAAGACAGCGGCGTGACCGACTACGTAGGTGGTTTTATCACCACCGCCGGCATCGGTGCCGAGGAAGTGGCCAAGGCTTACCAGGACAAGGGCGACGACTACAGCTCGATCATGGTCAAGGCCCTGGCCGACCGCCTGGCCGAAGCCTGTGCCGAATGGCTGCACGAGCAGGTGCGTAAAGAGCACTGGGGCTATGCCCGCGACGAACACCTGGACAACGAGGCGCTGATCAAGGAGCAGTACAGCGGCATCCGCCCTGCACCGGGCTACCCAGCCTGCCCCGACCACACCGAAAAGGAAACCCTGTTCCGCCTGCTCGATGGCACCGCCATCGGTGAGACCGGGCCAAGCGGGGTGTACCTCACCGAGCACTTCGCGATGTTCCCGGCGGCGGCGGTCAGCGGCTGGTACTTCGCCCACCCGCAGGCGAAGTATTTTGCCGTAGGCAAGGTCGACAAGGACCAGATCGAACGTTACAGCGCACGCAAAGGCCAGGATATCAGCGTAAGCGAGCGCTGGCTGGCGCCTAACCTGGGGTATGACAGCTAAACGACTGCGCTGGCTTCTTCGCGGGCTCGCCCACACAGGTATGAAACAGGCCTCAAGGGCCGTGATTGACCTGTAGGAGCGGGTTTACCCGCGAAGAGGCCGGCACAGGCAACCTCACAACCATTGCCTACACTGTCTTTGATTGCCTCTGATTTCCCCAGGAGCCACCATGGACGATTCCAGCCAGGGCAAACCCCCGACCTTCTGGCAGATGCTGCACAGCATCCTCGCTGCCGCCTTCGGCGTGCAAAGCGGCAAAAACCGCGCACGCGACTTCACCCACGGCAAAGCCAGCCATTTCATTACGCTGGGGGCGCTGTTCACCCTGGTGTTCATTGCGGTATTGATCGGCCTGGTGCAATTGGCGCTGCACCTGACCCGCTAGCCTATGCCGGCCTCTTCGCGGGTAAACCCGCGCCTACAGCGGCCTGTGTCCAACCAGCGATGCGTGTGTAGGAGCGGGTTTACCCGCGAATACGGTCGCGGCGGCAACGGTGAACGGCAGGTGGTAATTGGCCAGCAGCCCCGGCCCTTTCGCGGGTGAACCCGCTCCTACGACGGCCTTTCCCCAACCAGCGATGCGTGTGTAGGAGCGGGTTTACCCGCGAATACGGTCGCGGCGGCAATGGTGAACGGCGGGGGGAGATTGGCCAGCAGGTCCGGCCCTTTCGCGGGTAAACCCGCTCCTACGACGGCCTTTCCCCAACCAGCGATGCGTGTGTAGGAGCGGGTTTACCCGCGAATACGGTCGCGGCCGCAACGGTGAACGGCAGGTGGAAATTGGCCAGCAGGGCCGGCCCTTTCGCGGGTAAACCCGCTCCTACAGCGGTGCTGCGCCATTATCAAGGCAGATGTTTTCACCGCAAAGAGACGGGCACAGGCAATACTAAAGCGCCTGCGAGATTCCCTCCCACAGGCGCCCTGCTACATCACGGTCTTGAGTTTCAAGTCACTGGTGGCTGACCCAATACACGGCAGTGACCACCACCAGAACGATCAGGCAGAGGATCGCCCAGGCATCGACGCTGCTGTCAGCTTTGCGGACCTTGGTTGAGTTTCCCATTGCATTGCCTCTTGTAGTGGTTATGGGAATGCACTTCACCACCAGCAGTTAAGACGAGCAATGCCCTTCCCTCAAGCAGGGTCATTCAATATTCGACCGGTGACGCCAGAAACGGGTAACGGTAACCGGGCGGGCGCCCTTCAGCACTGTAACGCCGAAAATCGACGCCGTAGTCGTCCCTTTCCAACAGCTTCAGCCAACGCCTGGCCTTGGCCTGATCGATTTCCTGCAATACCGGAACACGGCGCTCGCGCAGGCCGTCGCGGTTCAACGCCAGCCCGTGGGCGTCATCGTGCAGCATCACCATGGCCCAACCGCCAAGGGTGAAATGCCCCCCCATCAGCACGCTCAAGCGCCCATCGATACGTGCGCGCAACGCTTCGGGCGAGCTGTTGACGGCAGCGAACAGCACGTCACGACCCGCCGTGTACCCGGCCTCCTCGAACGCCTGCATGGCACCAAAGGCCATCTGGTCATTGGCCGACCACACCAGCCGGGTGGCCGGGTAACGCTCAAGCAACTGCTTCGCTTGCTCGTAGGCGCGCTGGCGGTTCCAGCCGCCGTATACCACTTGCCGCAAGCGCACCTGAGGGAAATCGGCCAAGGCGCGGCGCATGCCCTCAACGCGCAACTGCGAGGCCGGGGTGGTCTTGACCCCGGCAAAAGCCACCAGATCCACCGGCCCTGCGTCGCGAGGCAGCTGCGCGAGCATCAGGTGCAACATCTGGAAGCCTGCCTTCTCGTCGTTGCTCATCAAGGTACCCAGTGGCTCGGCATACTTGCCGGGCTGGGCCTCGATGCTGAGGCGCTGGCTGGCGGTCAGGCCATTATTGACCAGCAGCAGTTTCACCCCGGTGCCACGCGACAACCGCAGGATTTCCGGTGCCACGTACTGCTCATTGACCAGCACCAAGTAATCCGGACGCTGCGGCGCACTCAGGATCGCCCGGGCCTGGGCCAGTGCCAGGTCGGCTCGGCGCTCGCTGTATTGCACCTGCAGGGTCATGCCCAGCTCGTCCGCGGCAGCCTGCATGAAGCGGGTATAGCTGGTCCAGAATGTCTCGGTGGACAGCCCCGGGTTGAGGAACACCACCGAAGCCGGTTGCGCATTTGCCACCAATGGCAACACAAGGCACAAGCTTTGGCACAGGGCCTTGAGCATGGGGTCACATCTCTGCGAAGCAAACGCCGGATTATAAACGCCTGGCGATGCTCCGCGCACAAATGGCAGTCAATCTCACATAGTCCATTTGGTTCTTTTCATATGCAAAAACATCACTTTAGCGCATAACCGCAACCTGCTATCGTTCCCCGGCTCCGTACCGGAGTGCGCGGCCGTGCGCGCGAATAGCTGCATGCCTGAGACAGGACTTTTATGTACGTATACGACGAGTACGATCAGCGGATCATCGAGGACCGCGTCAAGCAGTTCCGTGATCAGACCCGCCGCTACCTGGCCGGTGAGCTGAGCGAAGAAGAATTCCGCCCTCTGCGCCTGCAGAACGGCCTATACATCCAACGTTTCGCGCCGATGCTGCGTGTCGCGGTGCCGTACGGCCAGCTGAACGCCAACCAGGTCCGCACCCTGGCCAAGATCGCTCGCGACTATGACAAGGGCTATGCCCACATTTCCACCCGCCAGAACGTGCAGTTCAACTGGCCGGCGCTGGAAGACATCCCCGACATCCTCGCCGAGCTGGCCACCGTGCAGATGCACGCGATCCAGACCAGCGGCAACTGCCTGCGCAACACCACCACCGACCAGTTCGCCGGTGTGGCCGCAGACGAGATCGTCGACCCGCGCCCATGGTGTGAAATCGTCCGTCAGTGGACCACCTTCCACCCGGAATTCGCCTACCTGCCACGCAAGTTCAAGATCGCCATCAACGGTTCGCAGGAAGACCGCGCCGCCATCGAAGTGCACGACATTGGCCTGGAGCCCGTGCGCAACGCGGCCGGCGAACTGGGCTTCCGTGTGCTGGTCGGTGGCGGCCTAGGCCGTACCCCGGTGGTGGGCTCGTTCATCAACGAGTTCCTGCCATGGCAGGACCTGATCAGCTACCTCGACGCCATCCTGCGCGTGTACAACCGTTACGGTCGCCGTGACAACAAGTACAAGGCGCGGATCAAGATTCTGGTCAAGGCCCTTACCCCGGAAGTGTTCGCCGAAAAGGTCGAGGCCGAAATGGTCCACCTGCGTGGCGGCACCACCACCCTGACCGAAGCCGAAGTGCAACGCGTATCGCGCCACTTCGTCGACCCCGAGTACCTCGCACTCGACAACGTCGACTACACCGCCCTGGATGCGGAGCACCCAGGGTTCGCCCGCTGGCGCTCGCGCAACACCCGCGCCCACAAGCGCCCGGGCTACGTGGCTGTTACCCTGTCACTCAAGCCTACCGGTGTTGCCCCGGGCGACGTGACCGACAAGCAGCTGGACGCCGTGGCCGACCTGGCCGAACGCTACAGCTTCGGCTTCCTGCGCACCTCGCACGAGCAGAACATCATCCTCGCCGACGTCGAGCAACGCCAGCTGCACGCGCTGTGGCTTGAACTGCGCGAAGGCGGCTTCGCTACCCCGAACATCGGCCTGCTGACCGACATCATCTGCTGCCCAGGTGGCGACTACTGCTCGCTGGCAAACGCCAAGTCGATCCCGATTGCCGAGTCCATCCAGCGCCGCTTCGACGACCTGGACTACCTGTTCGACATCGGCGAAATCGACCTGAACATCTCCGGCTGCATGAACGCCTGCGGCCACCACCACGTGGGCCACATCGGCATCCTCGGCGTGGACAAGAAGGGTGAGGAGTTCTACCAGGTGTCGCTGGGCGGCAACGCCGCACGCGGCGCAAGCCTGGGCAAGATCCTTGGCCCGTCCTTCGCGCAGGATGACATGGCCGATGTGATCGAGAAGCTGATCGCCGTGTACGTCGAGCAACGTACCGAGGAAGAGCGTTTCATCGACACCTACCAGCGTATCGGCATCGACCCCTTCAAGGAACGCGTCTATGCAGCGAATCATTAAGAACAACCAGATCGTCGACGAAACCTGGCACCTGCTGCCCAAGGAAACCTCGTTTGACGAGCTGACCAACTGCGACGACTACATCGTGCCGCTGCAAATGTGGCGCGACCATGCCCATGTGCTCAAGGCTCGCGATGGCGGCCTGGGTGTATGGCTGGACAGCGACCAGGAAGCGGAGGAAATCGGTGAAGACGTGCACCACTTCCAGGTCATCGCCCTGAACTTCCCGGCATTCACCGACGGCCGCAGCTACTCCAATGCGCGCCTGCTGCGTGACCGCTACAAGTTCAAAGGCGAACTGCGCGCCATCGGCGATGTGCTGCGCGACCAGCTGTTCTTCATGGCCCGCTGCGGCTTCGACGCCTTCGCCATCCGTGCCGACAAGGACCCGGAAGACGCGCTGCAAAGCCTGAAGGACTTCTCGGTGACCTACCAGGCCGCCACCGACGAACCGCTGCCGCTGTTCCGCCGCCGCTGATCGTCCCGCCCCAGCGAACAGCCCGCCTCTCGGCGGGCTGTTTCGTTCATAGGCCGTGGCGTTGAATTGCCTCTCGGCTCAATTCAAGCAAAAGCTGCCGTTTCGCGACCTCACGCGCTGCGCAGATATGCTCGACCTGGGCAAAATAGTCGCCATCGCTCAGCGTTTTCGACTGTTCGAGCAACGCATCCAGGCGCTGCTGAAAAGGCTCGTCCAAGCGGCTGAAGCGCGCCGCCTGCTGCTCGTGCAGGTAGTCCTGCCAGAAGGATCGATCTGCCAGCGCCTGCGCCAAGGCTTGTGGCGTTTCCTGCCGCAGCACCTCGCTGCGCGCGGCGTCCAGGTCTTCGCGGCCAACCCCGCTGAAACTCTCATACGAAAGATGGCTGGGCTGCACGGGAAGGTCGAGGCTATCCGCCAGCCTGACGCGATAGGTCAGGTAAACCTCAACGGGATCGTTCGAAAAGTAATCCGCAATATGCCGCGCGGCAATTGCGTTGACTTTGTCCAGGCGGAACAATGAACGCCCCAGCCTGACCAGCGCCCGCTCCTTCTGTAACCCGGTACCGGCTGTACCGGCCTTGGCGACCAGCGCGCCAACCTCCAGCTCGCTAAGCGTCAGCAGCAACTCGTCGCTGCAACTGCGCGGTCGGGCAACTTGCTCGAACAGGCTCGCCCGTACTTCAGCGTGCTGCTCGCAGGCTTCGAGGATATGCCACACCCGCGCCTGAAGGTCGCGCGGTTGTGCGTCGTATTCACGCAGGGCGCGTAAATCAGAGAAAAAGCGAAACAGATCCTGCGCCCCGGCTTCCTGGCTCAAGCGGTTCCAGCTCGCCAATCGCACCTCGCGCTGGGCTGGCGTGAACCCTAAAAACCAAGGGGCTGCAGCGTTCGGGATCGAAGTGGCATGAGCTGCACGTCGACGCTCAGCAGCCCCGGCCGACGCCCTGGCCAACTGCAAGCGCTGCAGGGTTTCGTCCGAGAGTGGATTGTCGTGCAGCTCCAGGCCCCGCCACAAGCGAAGCGGCACTAGGGACAACGCTTCAGGCAGCGTCTGGATCTGGTTGTCACGCATGTCCAGCAACTCCAGATTACCGTGCCTGGCCAGATCAGCGGGCAGTTCGCCCAGCCCGGTGTTGCGCAAGGACAGCCGGCGCAGCAGGGGGAAAGACGCCAAGGGTGGCAGCAAACCGACCGGGTTGCCGTTGAGCTCCAGGCGGCGCAGTTCCACAAGCTGGCTCAAACGCAGGTTATCCTCGCTGGAAAGCACGATCTGGTTGCCGCCAAGGCGCAGGTTTTTCAATTCGGTCAGTTGCTCGATACCTGCAGGTAGGCGTGTCAGCCGGTTGTTCCGCAAGTCCAGGTTGCGCACATTGCTGAAGCGACCAAGAAAGCCCGCATCAAGGCTCGTCAGCTGCATATCGCGCAGGGTCAGGTGCGTGATGTGGTCAAAACTCACATTTTCAGGCAAAGCCGGCAGGTCACCCACCCGCTCACCCACGAGGGTCAGGTGGTAGTCACCCGCCACCTCCCCAGGGGTAAAGCGCTGCCAGCTTGCCGTAATGCGCCTGGCAACCTTGATACGACGCAGGCGGCGAACAATGTTCAGCCCTGCGTCATTTCGCCAGGCTTGCAATGCCTGCTTGAGGCTGACCTTGGCCTGTAACAGTTGGCTGACATGGTCCCACGGGTCCACCCCCCGCTGCGCCAGGTCTTGCAGGTAGACCTCCAGCTGCTCACTGCTCATCACCGGGAACACGTGGTTCAACGTGCGCCGCAGTGCCTGGCGGGTGCCTGTCAGGTGGCCACTGAGCGGGTAGCCCAAACGCCCATCGAACAACCGCACAGGAGGGCGAATCCCCTGCCCCACACGGGCCAGCCCAATCATTCGGGCCGCCGCTTCACGGTCAGCGAGCGCCTCACGCCCAAGCCGCTCACCCAGTGCGTCATCCGTCATCTGGCTAATACCAAGCAACTGTCGCTGGCGGCTGTCCAGTTGCCGTCTCAACGTCTGCAGCAACCCACCCCTGCCCGCGGCAGGCAGCTCAACGTTGACCCCAGCCGACCAGGGGGCGATGGCATCGAGCAGGCCCAGCGCGAGCTTGCCGGTATCGTCATTTTCTGCCGCGGCCTGGCGCAACCCTGCGCAGGCACGGTCTATCCGACTGTCGCGTATTGCCCAGCGTGCACGTTCCGCCAAGGCCAAGGGCACCCGGCCTGCGCCCGTCAGGCTCTCCATCTCGACACTGCTGGCCCCCTCGACGATTTCCCGTGCGCAGCGGTGGGAAAGGCCTGGGAAGTCCCGCATCAAGACCCGGTCTGCTGCTTGCGGGCTGATCTGTCGCTCGTTGAAGACCTCCTCGAAAGCCTCACCTCGCAACGCCGGGAAATCACGGTGCAATTGCTGGCGCTCGATGGCATCGAGCAAGCGTGCCGGCGGGGGCGCATTTTCCAGTAACAAACGGCGCAGGCTGTCAGCCTCGAAACCCGTGGCCTGCAACGCCACAGACACCGCCTCATCGGGCACCTGCGCCGTGCGACTGGCAAGGCGGCGCACCATGTAGGCGGCGTCATGCCAGCGCTGCGGTTGTTCGAACTCATGCACCCATCCCCCGGCACCATTGTGCTCAAGTGCCGGTACGTAGGCCTGTGGCCTTGATGGATGATGAATACGCCATGCGCCATCGTCCCCTTCACTCACCTCATAGACAGTATCGTGCAGGCGCCTCAGCGAACGGCCAGTTTCATTCACGGCCTGTCCTACCATCAGATCGACGCCCTCACGCTGATAGCCCGACAAGGACGGGTCACACAGCCGCAACTGGCCATCGCCCAGGCTTACCGGCACCAAGGCATCCACCTGCGCCACTCGCTGGGCCAGCTTGCCAAGTGCCGTCGCCCCGGCCGTCGTCACCGCCGTCATCACAACCGTGTCGGCCACGTTGAACAAGTGGCCCAATGCGGCGTCGCGATCACCCAACTGCCAATCCTGGTAGCTTTCGTACACCTCACCTGCCAGCTGCACCACCGTAAGCCCCAGCAGGGCCTGCCCCAACACAGGCACAAACAGCGCTGCCAGGCCTGCTACGCTCAACCCCAAATCCAGATAGCCCTGCAAACGTGCGCGACGGTCGGCGACATCCTCATCCTCTGTCGATACCGCCAATACCCGTGCGTCATCCAGCATTTTGTCGATCCGGGCTTGGCGCAGCGCGACAAACACGTCGCCCTCGATCGCAAAACAGCGGCCATCCAGCTCAAGCGGGAGAACGGTATTACCGTGGCTGAGCAGCGCGTTCAGCGCCGCGCAGAAGGCGACGCGATCACGCTCTGCGACGAAGCGCTGGAAGTAGCGCCGATACGCTTCATTACGCAAACGTATGCCAAGGGTCATGTACAGCAGCTCCCAGCTGGTGTGCCAACTCACCGGGGCATACGGGTCCTCAGGGAACCACGCGATAACACCAAGCAGGCGGGCGTTCTGACGCACTTCGATCACCAGTGCGCCAATGACCTCCTTGCCCAACAGCCGCAGGGTGTGACACTTCAATACGGTGTTGTCGGCTGGCAGGAAAGACCCTGTGCCCACCACCTGGTTGATCCACTGACAGGTCTGCTCATCGATTTCACCCTTGATTCTTGCGGCGATTGCAGCAAGCGCCAGGTTGGCGCTCATCGCCTCCTCCAGGGCACTCTCGACGGCCACCCCCTCGCCTTCAAGCTTCGATTGCAAATGGCTTTGATAACGCCTGCCAATATCGATGTCTCTGCAAAGGCGGACAAAAGCTTGCGCACTTAGCGGCAGCAGGTGCCCGCTGGCAGTGACCAACTGCGACCCGGCCGCGAACCAGCCAGGCTGCATTTCCTTTTCGTGGAAGTTATGCAGTGCCGCCGAGAGAAGCGTCTGGGTGCTGACGATGCGTGTTGACGTGCTTGGTAAAGCAGGTGATATCGACGGTTTTGGCTGCAGGGTCACCAGCCTGAGCTGAGCCTGGCGCAAATCTACCTGCTTGATCGAATGGGCCTCGGGTGCACGTTTGAGCAACGACTCGGCGAACTCATCCAAGGGGGTTACAGCCCCTAACCAGGCGTCGACGTGGTCCTGCGCCCGCTGTTGGCGCAAAGCAGCGGCGCGCAGCCCTGTCAGCTCTTGGGCAGATGCGCGCTTGAGCCAGCCTGGCAGCTGACGGGCAATCAGCGCATCGATGGAGTCGGCGGGTATTACTGAAGGGGTCATGGGCAGCCTCAACGCTTGATAAAAAAGCGCTAGCTGAACAAGGTTCCAGTCCCCTCGGGCCCTATTTATGTAGTGAATGCACAGCTTGAAAATGTATTTGTGACTACAGGTCAAAGGACTTTGGCGCCATGGCGGCTTATTCGCTGCCGTTCAAACCTGCACACTGGCCATCACATGATCCTCCCCCTATTCAGGAGCAACCCCATGAGCGTTCCTTCCTTCGGCCTCGGCACCTTCCGCCTCTCCGGCCAAACCGTCATCGACTCGGTCAAGTCTGCCCTGGCAGTCGGCTACCGCGTCATCGATACCGCCCAGATCTACAAGAACGAAGCCGAAGTGGGCCAGGCCATCGCCGAAAGCGGCGTGCCGCGCAGCGAGCTGTTCATCACCACCAAGATCTGGGTCGACAACTACGCCGCCGACAAGCTGATCCCCAGCCTGCGTGACAGCTTGCAGAAGCTGCGCACCGACTACGTCGACCTGCTGCTGATCCACTGGCCAGCGCCGGGCAATGGCGTAGAACTGCCCGAGTACATGAAGGCCCTGGCCGACGCCAAGCAGCAAGGCCTGGCTCGCCAGATCGGCGTTTCCAACTTCAACATCGAGCTGACCAGGCAAGCCATTGCCGTGGTCGGCAAAGGGGAAATCGCCACCAACCAGATCGAGCTCAGCCCCTACCTGCAGAACAGCACGCTGACCGCGTTCCTCAAGGAACAAGGGATCACCGTGACCTCGTACATGACCCTGGCCTACGGCAAAGTGCTGAAAGACCCGGTGCTGGCCCAGATCGCCGCCAAGCACAAGGCTACCGTCGCCCAGGTTGCCCTGGCCTGGGCCTTGCAACTGGGCTATGCCGTGATCCCGTCGTCGACCAAGCGTGAAAACCTGGCCAGCAACCTGCTTGCCCGTGGCCTGACGCTGGACACCGACGATATGGCACGCATCGCCAAGCTGGAGCGCAACGGCCGCGAGGTCAGCCCTGACGGCCTGGCGCCAACCTGGGACTGACACTGATGACTGCTCAAACAATGAGACCCGGCCGCGTGCTCTTCGCGTTGGCCATTGGCGCCTTTGGCATCGGCACTACCGAGTTCACCCCGATGGGGCTACTGCCAGTCATCGCCCAGGGCGTGGAGGTGAGCATCCCCAGCGCCGGCATGCTGATCACCGCCTATGCCATTGGCGTGATGGTCGGCGCGCCGATCATGACCTTGCTGTTCAGCCGCTTTGGGAAGCGCGCTGCGCTGATGGCGCTGATGGCCATCTTCACCCTTGGCAACCTGCTGTCGTCACTGTCGCCGGACTACTACACCCTGCTCGCTTCGCGACTGGTCACCAGCCTCAACCATGGTGCGTTCTTCGGCCTGGGAGCCGTGGTGGCAGCCAGCGTGGTGCCCAAGGAAAAACAGGCCAGCGCCGTGGCCACCATGTTCATGGGCCTGACCATCGCCAACATCGGCGGCGTACCGGCCGCCACCTGGATCGGCCAGCAGATCGGCTGGCGCATGGCATTTGCCGGTACCGCCGTACTTGGCCTGCTGGCCATGGCCGCGCTGTGGTACGCCCTGCCCAAGGGTGAACGCGGCAGCGTGCCGCATGTGCGCAAGGAACTGGCGGTCATTGCCCGCCCCAGCGTGCTGCTGGCAATGGCCACCACCGTGCTCGGTGCCGGCGCCATGTTCACCTTGTACACCTACGTGGCGCCGGTGCTGGCCGAACTGACCGGTGCCTCGGACAGCTTCGTAACCTTGGCGCTGGTACTGATCGGCGTTGGCTTCACCCTTGGCAACAGCCTGGGTGGCCGCCTGGCCGACTGGTCGCTGGATGGCGCGGCGAAAATCTTCCTTGCCGTGCTGGCGCTGATCATGCTGCTGATGCCCCTGGTACTGAGCAGCCACCTCGGCACCGCCATCGCCCTGCTGGTCTGGGGCATGTTCACCTTCGCCGTGGTACCGCCGCTGCAAATGCGCGTCATGACTGCCGCCATCGAGGCGCCAGGCCTGGCATCGTCGATCAACGTGGGTGCGTTCAACCTGGGTAACGCCGTGGGCGCGGCGCTGGGTGGTGCGGTTATCAGCCTGAACCTGGGCTACGCCGCCGTGCCAATGGCCGGAGGTGTGCTGGCGGCTGCGGGGCTGTTGCTGGTATGGCTGGGCGGGCGCAACAAGGTCGCCGGCAAGACCGCAGCCGATATGGCCTGAAGGCAACCACCTGCAGGAGCGGCCCACCGCGATACAAGGCCGCTTCTGCACACGGGCCGCACCTGACGCCTGCGACGCACCGTTCCTCACTGCAATGATGAAATGCCGGGCGATTGCGTGCGCTTGTCAGGCTGTGGGCACGGATGCCCGAAACGCGACATTGGCTGCCCGTTCGGCGTGAGACAGGCAACCTCGGCACTGGATAACCTGCTGCGGCAATGCCTTGCTCCCTTGCCATAGAAGAACCTTGCCCATGACAACTTCCGCCGCCTCCGTAGCAGCCGCCACGCCTGCCGACCAGCCTCAGGGCTTTGTCGTGCGCATCGTCGGTGCTGCTGCATTCGCCCACCTGCTCAACGACCTGATTCAAGCCGTACTGCCGTCGATCTACCCCATGCTGAAAAGCGATTTCGCGCTGAGCTTCGCCCAGATCGGCTGGATCGCCTTGGTGTATCAGGTGACCGCTTCCCTGCTGCAACCTTGGGTCGGCATGTTCACCGACAAGCACCCACAACCCTACCTGCTGCCTGCCGGCATGGTGGTGACGCTGGTGGGCATCGCCCTGCTCGCCTTTGCCGGCAGCTATGAAATGCTGCTGGTGGCCGCCGCCGTGGTCGGCGTGGGTTCGGCCACCTTTCACCCAGAGGCCTCGCGGGTCGCCAGGATGGCTTCCGGCGGGCGCTTCGGGACCGCGCAATCAACCTTCCAGGTCGGCGGTAATACCGGCTCGGCCCTCGGCCCACTGCTCACCGCCGCCATCATCATTCCGCACGGCCAACCGGCCATTGCCTGGTTCATGCTGGCCGCTGCGCTGGCCGTTCTGGTGCTGCTGCGGGTGACGGGCTGGAGCGTGCGCCACGGCCAGGCCCGGCTCAAGAGCTTCGCGGGCCAACAGGCCCCCGGCCTGTCGCGGGGTGCCATGTGGCGCGCTGTGGTGGTGATCGCCGTGCTGATGTTCGCCAAGTTCGTCTACATCGCTTCGTTCACCAACTTCTTCACCTTCTACCTGATCGAGCATTTCGGCCTGAGTGTGCAGCACAGCCAGCTGTACCTGTTCGTGTTCCTCGCAGCCGTTGCGCTGGGCACCTTTGCCGGTGGCCCGGTGGGTGATCGCATCGGGCGCAAGGCCGTGATCTGGGTCTCGTTCCTCGGCGTGGCGCCCTTCGCCCTGGCCCTGCCCCATGCCAACCTCGCCTGGACAGCCGTACTGGCGGTGGCCATCGGCCTGGTGATGTCCTCGGCATTCGCTGCCCTGGTGGTGTATGCCCAGGAGGCGGTACCAGGCCGGGTCGGCATGGTTTCGGGGGTGATGTTCGGGCTGATGTTCGGCATCAGCGGCGTGGGTGCAGCCGGCCTGGGCGCACTGGCCGACCGGCATGGCATCGAATGGGTGTACCAAGCCATCGCGTTCCTGCCGCTGCTCGGGTTGGCCACCGCCTTGCTACCGGCCACCCGCTCGCGGGCCCGCCCTGGCCGTTGCTGCTAAAGTGGCGCTGCCAGGCTGCTTCGATACGAGGTCACGATGGTAAAGCCGCAGCGTGAATTGCTGGTGGAGGTCGATGAGTGGACCTGGGAAGTGGGTAGCCGTGCGACAGACTACCCAAGCGACTGGTTCATCGAGCCCCATAGCCATACCAAGCATCAACTGATCTATGCCATCAAAGGCCTGATGATCGTCGAGTCCGGAAACGAATGCTGGACAGTGCCACCCAGCCGCGGTGTGTGGATGCCTTGCGGCCAGGTGCACGCCATTCGCTGTGTCGGCGACGTGAAGATGCGCAGTGTGTTCGTGCGCATCGACGCGGCAACAGGCCTGCCCCTGCAGAGCAAGGCCATCAGCATCTCGCCCTTGCTCAGCGAACTGATCAAGGCCTCGGTGGGGTTCACCGCACCGTTTGCCGAGGACTCGCGCGAAGCCCGGGTCATGCGCCTGATCCTCGACGAAATCTGCGTACTGCCGACCTTGCCGCTGAAGCTGTCGCAACCCAGCGACCAGCGCCTGCGGGTGATCTGCACGGCATTGCATGAACGGCCCGACGATAACGCCACCGTTGCCGACTGGGGCGTGCAACTGGGGGTGGACGAAAAGACCATCCAGCGGTTGTTCCGCAAGGAAACCGGCATGACCTTCGGCCAGTGGCGTCAGCAGGCGCGGCTGATGCAGGCACTGGAGCGAATTGCCCTGGGCGAGCGAATCATCGATGTGGCGGGGGCCTTGGGCTATGACAGCCCAAGTGCCTTCGCCAGCATGTTCAAACGCCAGTTCGGTACCACGCCCAGCCAGTTCTTCAGATAACCTGAAGTCCACGCATTTGCCGGCACTGGCCCGCCGCATACGGGCTGTCCGCTGACGGCTCGCCCTGCCTGTTCTTGCACAGCATCCCCGCCAAGCCGTATACAGTACCCCTACAACAATGCCCGCAAAGGAGCCCGGCACATGACCGTGACGCTGTCCCCCCTGCAGATCGACTGCGATTTCGACTCCGGCAACATACAGGTACTGGATGCCAGCAACCCGGCCCAGGTACACCTGGCCATTCGCCCGGACACCCACAGCGGCCACTACCAGTGGTTCCACTTCAAGGTCAGCGGGCTCACACCGGGGCAGGTTCATCGCTTCAGCCTGGACAACGCTTCTGGCTCCTCGTACAAGAACGCGTGGAGCGGCTACAACGCTGTGGCCAGCTACGACCAGCAGCGCTGGTTCCGCGTGCCCAGCCAGTTCGACGGTACGGCGCTATCGTTCGAGGTCAAGGCTGAACAGGACCAGATCTGGTTCGCCTATTTCGAGCCCTACCCGCGTGCCCGCCACAACCAGCTGATCGAACGGGCCCGCCAACTCCCGGGTGTCGAGTTGCTGGCCAGCGGCCGCAGTATCCAGGGCCGCGATATCCCGCTGCTGCGGGCAGGCGACGGTGCCGAAGGCAAGCGCAAGCTGTGGCTGATTGCCCAGCAGCACCCGGGCGAGCACATGGCCGAATGGTTCATGGAAGGCGTGATCGACCGCCTGCAGGCCAACGACGCAGTGGTCCAGCAATTGCTCGCCAAGGCCGACCTTTACCTGATCCCCAACATGAACCCCGACGGCGCCTTCCTCGGCCACCTGCGCACCAACTTCAAAGGCAAGGACCTCAACCGCGCCTGGCAGGACGCCAGCGTCGAATTCAGCCCGGAAGTGTTCTTTGCACAGGCGCAGATGAAGCAGTACGGTGTGGATGCCTTCATCGACGTGCACGGTGACGAAGAGATCCCGCACGTGTTCACGGCCGCATGCGAGGGCAACCCCGGTTACACCCCTCGGCTGGCCAAGCTCGAAGAGCAGTTCCGTACCACCTTGTGCAGCCTGACTCGCGACTTCCAGACGGTGCATGGCTATACCCGTGACGAGCCCGGACAGGCGAACACGACGCTGGCCTGCAACGCGGTGGGCATGGCCCATGACTGCCTGTCACTGACGCTGGAGATGCCGTTCAAGGACCATGACGACGCCCCCGATGCAGTTGCCGGGTGGTCGGGAGCGCGCTCGAAGGCACTGGCCGGCGCGGTGCTGGAGACCCTGGCAAGCATGGTAGGCGATTTGCGCTGAACCTCGTCTTGCGCAGCCCTGCAGGAGCAGCCCGTCGCGACACGCGGCGGCTGCTTCGGGGGTATTGATCGCCGTTCAGAACTGCACATCCAGTATCACACTGTCGGTATAGGTCGCAGCCGGCGGTGTCGCCTGATCGGTATAGACCTTGGCGTTGTAGTTGAACACCTGGCTACCCGTGCCGGTACCTACGCCGGGGTTGATGTCGGCATCCGTACTGGAACGCCTGGCAGCCCCTGACGCCCCCCAGCGCACGGTACCGGCACTTTTGAAAATGTCATAGGCCAGGTAGTTGTTGGCCGAAGACTTCATCCGCCGCCGCCCACCGGACACGTTCTGCCCGTCACCCAGCCCTACCGTGTAGCTGCTGCCCTTGGTGCATGACACGTTTATGCTCTGGCTCACCGTGCCGAACCCCGCCACCACCGGCGCACTGGCGAAGCTGATGTCAGGCGTGGTGATCTGGCAATCGTTGGTCACCGTCAGGCTCACGTTCAAGAGCTGGCTACCCGAGCCGATGTCGCGCCCAAGGCATATCCCCAACGCGCCAATCCCCGAACAATAATCCCAGCTCCAGGCCACGGTCAGGGCCTCTTGATACAACCCGGCCGCGACATTGCTGCCAATCTGGGTGCGCATGTAGATCGGCACCGCCTTGGGCGTGGTACCGCCGAGCAGCCCCAGCAAGTCGAGGATGCCGTTGCGGGCGAAGTCGTAGGCCACACCCCGGGTAATCGGGTAGCGGGTGGTGTTGTCGGCATAGAGCGTATAGGGAATGACATCGCCTGTCGGGCCGACCAGACCGCCCGAAGCGGGCGTGATCGTGGCGTAGAAATGATCACCGCTGCTGAGCAAGGTCAGCAGCGAACCGGTGCACTGCAACCCGGAGTTGAGGCTGGAAGCCGTCTGTACCGTGTTGCGAACCTGCGTCGAATTAAGGCTGCCAAACGCTGCCGGCAAGGTGGCCACCGACGAGCAAAGCGCCCAGGCCGTACTGCTCGGCAACAGCAGCACGCTCGCCACCAGGCCCCACCGCCAGGCATTCATCGGCACACCAACGGACCAATCAAAGGGACCGAGCCTTGCGCGTCAGGCAGGTCGAACGCCACTTCGCAATGCCCACCCCCTTCAAGCGCCACCTGAAGGCGGTTATGCGACGACAGGTTCTCCAGGTACACCAACCCGTCCCACCCCACCACCGCCTGGGTGCCACTCTCTGCGTGGGTGACACGGCTACCCAGTTTGAGCACCTGCTGATTGCCATCCACCAATTCGACACTGGCCGCCATGACGCGCTTGAGGGGGAACTCCAGCAAGTAACCGCTGCCCCGTCGTACCGCCACACGCTGCTCAACGTCCGGTGCGAGGACATCCGGTGGCAGGTTCATGGGGTCGATCTCGTACTTGCCCCGGTAGTAACCACTGCTGTAAGGCACCAGCAAGTGCCCCTTGGCATCGGTACGGCCGATTTCCTGGTTTTCATAACGCACCGGCACATCGGCGTAACCTGCGGTGCTGACCACCACGAAGGCATCATCGATACGGTTGGCGGCGAACACGCCGGCATCCATCCACACCAGAGAACCACTGGCGTCGGCCCAGCGGGTCATCTCGCCGCTGCTGCCATACACACCGGCCTGCAATTGCACCGATTGCAGGCGCCAGGTGACGTCGGCCTGGCGATAGGCATCACGGTCGCTGCCTGCGGCATAGCCCAGGTTGTAACCGACGCCGACACCCGCTGGCACCGCGCGGCTGTAGTTGACCCGTTGCAGGGTCTCGCCTTCATTGCTGCGTTCCATGCTCAGCGCCAGGGTGCCGTGCAGGTCGAACGGGATCACCAGCTGCGCCTGCACCGCCCACTGGCTGTCACCCACTTCACGGTTGGCCGACAGGTACACACTGCTGCTGCCCCACAGCGGCTTGCTGTAGCTCAGGTTGATCAACCGGGTACGCGTTCCGTCACCGGCGCGCACGTCGAAGTAGCCAGCGCCAATGCTGCCGTACGCGTTCAGGTTGACACTGAGGGTAACCTGTTCGCTGCTTTTGCTCAGTTGCATGTCCGGGGAGCCCACCCGGCTCAGGTCGGCATAATCGCCATGGCGTTGCAGGCGCTGGTAACCGAAGCCGATGCGCTGGCTGTTGTACTGGTAGCCAAGGGCGACCTGGTGGCCTTTGTCGCCCTCGAACCGGCTTTGCGCCAAGGCAGCGTTGAGCACGCCGAAATTGCCCACGCGCATGTTGCCACCCAGCCCTCCCAGCATCAGCGACTCCGCCGTTTCGGCGTGGGTTTCCAGGGTGAACATGTCACTGAGCCCATAGCGCAGGCTGCCCGAGGCAATACCCGGCCCATAGCTGAAATCGCGTACGCCGTAATCCCGGCGCAGGCTGCCGGCGGCCACCGAGTAGTCCGACAGGCCCTTCTGCAGCAGGCTGCTGGTGACATAGAACGGCAAGGTGGTCGACACCTGCCGGCCAAGGGCATCCGTGGTGACCACCACCGCCTCCCCGGCCCCGTTGATGAACGGCACGTTGGTCAGGGTGTACGGGCCTGGCTGCAGTTCGGTGGTGCTGGACTTGAAACCGTTGATGAACAGGTCGAGCGACGTGGGGACCGCCGCTTCACCGGCGAACGCAGGCAACGGGTAAGTGACAAGATCCGGACGCACCGCGAAGTCGCGTGACAGCTGCACCCCGCCCACGCGCACCGAACTGCTCCAGGGCAACGCACCCGTCACGAAGTCACCAGCTTCGTAGGTCAGCAGGCGCTGCTCGTCGGTAAAGCGCCAGGTGGTGTCGTAACGCATGAAGCCACGGCGGGTATCGTCCGCCTGTGCGCCATTGAAAGACTGACGCCACTGCCCGGTGCTGGAAAAGGTACCCCAGCTGTCGAACAGGCGCAGCTCGTTCCAGGTGGCCAGGTAGGTGCCGCCTTGATCGGTGTCGTTGAGATACAGGTCGTAGTTGAACAAGGCGCCAAAACTGCTGCGCGCATCGCTGGCCGGGTAAAGGTTGCGATCACCCACTTGCTGGTCAGGCAACCAGGCCGGCGGTACCTGCAGCAACAGGCGCTGGTTCTGACTGTCGTAATCGGTATGCAGCCCCGCGATGCTGTCCAGGGCCACCTCCCCCTGGGGGTTGCCCGGCAGCGAAACGCCGGCTGCACGCAATAGGTCGCTGTCCAGGTACAACCGCCCGGCCCGCTGCTGCACCGGTATCAGGTCAACCCTGGGCATCTGGTTCACCACCAGGTCGAGGTAAAGGGTGGCCTCGGCGATGGCGGACATCTCCGTGGGCGGTGGGGGCAAGTCGTCGGCCAGCACCAGCGCGGGGCTGACCATGGCCAGCCCTAGGCACCAGCGGCACGTCGTCGCCGGGAGCCATTTCACACACGGTTTCCAACCATTGCCGGGTCCTCCTTGGCCCCTGCACTTCATTCAGCCGTTGGCTCATTGGCCTTGGCGGATGGCGTCCGCCGAGTGTTGACCATTGACCCTGCCCTTCAGCACGCTAACGTTGCCGGATGCCACGGGAGCCGGCCAGCGCATGCTTGCCCCTGGCAGTACATAACCCAGCAGGCCTTCAGCCAGTGGCTTGCTCTGGGGGCCTTGCTGCACGACCACATCGGTCAGCCGCGCATGTACCGGGCCCGTGTTACGCAGTTCAATGTAGGGCTTGCCCTGCACCGTCACCGGGCGCCAACTGAGCTGCGGCTTGCCCACGCCCTCGGCATTGCGTTTGCCTTCAGGGTCGGCCTTGCCCCACAGCCCTTCGCCATAGACGAACAGCGGCACCGAATAGCGCATCTGCAATCGAATGGCCGCCGTCGCGCCGGGCTCGGCCTTGTCGACCGGGATGGCGGGCGGAATCTCGTCGATGATGATGCGGTAGGCCTGCTCCTGGCCGGCGGGTGAAGGGCCGGTACGGGTCAGGCGGATCAGCTGCTTCTGCCCGGGTGCAATGTTGGCGACCGGCGGGCTGCCGATAATCTCGCGCTGCGCCTGGAACTGCTCCTGGTAATCACCCTGGCGCCAGGCGAATACCCGCACCTGCAGGTTTGCCGGCGCAGTGCCACGGTTTTCCAGCCACAACGCACCTGCCTTCTGGTCGGCCTCCAGCACCGGGTCGATCGGCCAGATCAGCACCGAAGTGGCCGCCCAGGCCGGCAGGCTTGCCAGCGACAATAATCCAGTCAATCCACGCGTCCACTTCGCGCCTGCCCGCATGCAGCTCTCCTTAGACACTTGTCATGGGTGGCGCTGGCCGTTACCAGGTCACCGTCACTTGCACCACATCGGTGTAGGTCCCTGCCGGCTGCGTGCCGGTCAGCTGAACCCGCCCGTACACCGGTAGCTTGATCGCCGTCGGGTCGGAATAGCTCACCGCCACGCTCTGGCCGATCCCCAAGGCCTGGCTATAGGCGGCGTCCCGGTACAACTGGTAGGCCAGCACTTGCGTGCCACTGGTGCGCTTCAGGTTGCGTGTGCCACTGGCACTGTTTTGCCCGCCGTCCAGGCTCATGCTCATGGCCACGCCCGGCGTGCACTGGAACGTCACGGTAGAACCACCCAGCGATGTGCTGAGCAGCCCCGTGGACAGCGCCGACTGCGAGCCATAATCGAGCGTGCCGTAGCTGGTGACACCCCCCACCACCAGGCACCCGGCGACAACTTGCGCCGTCACCGTGAAGGTACTGGTGGTCACTGCCCCCAATGGGGCGGCCAACAACATGCTGACGCCAGTCAGGCTACCTGCCAGCCAGCCGCGCATGGGTCAGAACGACAGCTCGACCGAGATCGTGTCGCTGTAGACCCCTGCGGGCAGGCCCGGCTTGCCGACGGCCTTGCCGTAAAGGTTGACCGTCTGAGCGGCGCCGGTACTGGTCGGCAGGGTGATGGTGTCGTCGACCGCCAGCAACGCCGTACGCCCCGCGTCGGTATAGAGGTCGTACGGTACAAAGTTGCCAGAACCATCAGCGAGCGCACGGGTGCCGCCGCTCGACTGGCCGTCATGCAGGCCGGCACGCACTTTGATCACGGGCACCGTACCTGCCGAGCACAGGATGCTCATGGCGCCCCCCCCGCCTCCCAGCACCTGGGCATTGGCGGTGACGAACAAGGCATCCTGGGTACCGAAGTTCAAGGCACCGAAGTTAAGCCCCGACGTGCCCGACGTGCCATTGACCTGGCACGCCGCAGTCAGCGTCAGGGTCGAGCTGATACTGCCCGTCACCGTGGCCGCCTGGGCCTGGGAAGCCAACGCCAGGCCCAGGCCTGCGAGGACGCAATATGAAAGGTTCGTTCGCATCGGAGTCTCCTTGCGTGGTTACCAGTCCAGGGTCACTCTGAGGGTGTCGCGGTAAAGCCCGGCCGGCAGCGCACGCGGTTGCGCCACTACCACACCGTAGATGGGGATCGGTACTTGCTGGCTGCTGCGAATGGTGAAGGCCCGCGCCTGGCCGACGCCGTAGCGGCTGTTACCGCCTGGGTCGACCGCCAGCTGATAAGGAATCAGTTCACGGCCGTTGCTCAGGCGGCGAATGCCATCGTCGCCATTGAGGCCGCCATTGATACGCACGTTGAAGGCCCGAACTTCAGGCGTGCAACTGATTTGCAGGCTACCCTGGCCGCCCACTTCGTCCACCTGGCTGCGCAACGGCTGGTCCCAGTTCGGACCGCGCTCGCCAAAGTCCAGTACGCCTGGGTCACCCAGCACGGCCGGTTGCGTCTCGTTGCTGCTGATCTGGCAAGACGCGCTGATCACCAGCCGCGCCTGGATGAAACCGGTGGTGCTGCCATGCACCGCACCGCCGGGGACCAGCAGCGGGCCGAGGGTGAGCAACAGGATCGAAGTGCGGTTCATGGCATGGCGTCCTTGTGCATGGCGGCGTCCCTACCAGGTGACGGTGACTTTCAGCAGGTCGGCATAAACCCCTGCATCCGGCACCCAGGCCAATTTGTCGATACGTGCGTACAACGGCAATTCAACCGAACCGCTGCCCGGCACACGCGCCGACTGGGCTACCCCCACCGCCAGAGGCTCACGCCAGGCAGCGTCACGGTACAAGCGGTAAGGAATGGGCCGCGCCTGGCGATCGTCGCTGGCCAGGTAGCGCAGTTCGCCGACGCCACCATGCTGGCCACCATCGACGCGCACCTGATAGGGCGTATCCGGGTTGCACTCCAGGCGCGGCGGGCGCTGGCTTAGCAGCACACCGCTCAAGGGCGCGCCAGGGCCATCCAGGCGCGCCGTCACCCCCAGGTCGATACGTCCCAGGGCCTGAGCTCCCGCATCGCGGGTCTGGTTCACCAGCATGCAGCCACGCTGCACCAGTACCCGCACTTCCACGAGAAAATCCGCCGCCACGGTACTGCCGCTGAACAACAGGCCGAACAGCGCGGCCAGCATGCGCTCCGTCACCTTGTTATCCTTATCGAAACGTCCTGAACTGAGCGTAGCAGTGAGGCGGCGCAACCGATGTGGCATAAAGCCATTTTTTTTGTATTAGCGACAAAGCGATACCGTGGCATCAAAAAAAGCCTGTACCTCACAGAACCCGTGGCCACCCCGTGCCTCCAATGGCCAGGAGCCGGTAAATTCGCCGGGATTCTGTTAGGGTGAATCGTATTCGTCCCGCGCCAGACACCTGTGCCGTACACGGACGGACATGACAGGAGCTTTTTCAATCATGACTGCAGACAACTCACTGGCAGACGCCATGGAGCGCTGTGCCCAAGAACCGATCCAGGTTCCGGGCAGCATCCAGCCACACGGCTTTCTGCTGGTGCTGGATGCCACCGACCTGTGCGTGCTGCAGGCCAGTGAAAATGTCGAGCACTGGTTGGGCTTGCCAGCCCGCGAACTGATCGGTTGCCACTTCGCCGACCTGGTTCACGAGGGCTTTGACCTGCACGCGCACCTCACACGGCTTCCCGAAGACGAAGTCTTCCCCTTCCACATTGGCGACGTGCGCTTGCGCCAGGGCGCACCCATCAGTGCCCAGCTGCACATGCTGGTCCATTGCCACGATCAGGTACTGATTGCCGAGTTCGAACCGCCCCGCCTGCCAGCAGACCTGGTCGGGCAAGGCGACTACTACCCGTTGGTGCGCAGCTTTGTCGCCAGTCTGCAACTGGCCGGCAGTATCGAAGACCTTCTGCAGCAAACGGTGCTGCAGCTCAAGCGCATCACCGGCTTTGGGCGGGTCAAGGCCTACCGTTTCGATGCCGAAGGCAATGGCCAGGTGCTGGCCGAGGTAGCCGACCCGGGCTACCCCAGCTACGCAGGCCTGTGTTTCCCGGCTGCAGACATCCCGCGCCAGGCGCGCGCGCTGTACCGGGTCAACCGTATCCGCGTGATCGAGGATGCCAACTATCAGCCCTCGCCACTGCTGCCCGCAACCAACCCGCGCACTGGCAAGGCGCTGGACATGAGTTTCGCTGTACTGCGCAGCGTGTCACCCGTGCACCTGCAGTACATGCGCAACATGGGCACGCTGGCCTCGATGTCGCTGTCGATCGTGGTCGACGGCGAGCTGTGGGGGCTGATTTCCTGCCACCATCAGCAGCCACGCCCGGTGGACCTGCGCACCCGCACGGCCTGCGAGCTGTTGGCCAGCGTACTGTCGTTGCAGATAGAGTCCCGCGAGTCCCATGCCAGCACGCGCAAGCTGCTGGCGCTGCGCCAACACATCGTACGCATGATCTCGTCCATGGCCGACCACGACAGCGTCAGTGACGGCTTGCGCGACCTGCCTCACGTGCTGCTGGCCTTCGCCGACGCCCAGGGCGCGGCAGTGATCTCGGCCGAGCGCTGTGACCTGATCGGCCAGACCCCGCCTGAGGCCCAGGTGACGGCGCTGGTGCACTGGCTAGGCCAACGTGACGAAGACAGCGTGTTTCATAGCGACAACCTGCGCCGCGACATCACTGAGCTACCCGAGCTGGCAAACCATGCTGGCGGGGTGCTGGCAGTGGCCATCTC
This sequence comes from Pseudomonas sp. CIP-10, assembly GCF_020911845.1. Taxonomy (NCBI): domain Bacteria; kingdom Pseudomonadati; phylum Pseudomonadota; class Gammaproteobacteria; order Pseudomonadales; family Pseudomonadaceae; genus Pseudomonas; species Pseudomonas sp. CIP-10. Next base: position 3,928,319 of record NZ_CP087160.1, read on the forward strand.
GCAGATCCACTCGCACTACCTGCTGTGGTTCCGCCCCGAGCAGATACGCACGGTCAACTGGGCCGGCCAGCCGACCAAGCAGGTCGGGCCACAGGGCAACCTCGACCCGCGGCACAGTTTTGAACGCTGGCAGGAAGAACTGCGCGGCTATTGTCAGGCGTGGGACCCACTGGTGATCGAGGGCGTGATGGAGCTGCGCACCGCGGTACTGGGCATTGTCCTGCGCAAGGCCGAAGAGCTGGCACAATTGGCTGGCGAATTGCGCCGCTCCAACAAGGAGCTCGAAGCGTTTTCCTACAGTGTTTCCCACGACCTGCGCGCCCCGCTGCGGCACATCGCCGGCTATACCGAACTGCTTGGCGAAATCGAAGGCCAGGGCCTGAGCGAACGCGGCAAGCGCTTCCTGCAGCATATCGGTGAAGCGGCGCACTTTGCCGGCAGCCTGGTCGACAACCTGCTCAACTTCTCGCAGATGGGCCGCTCGGCCTTGCGCCTGTCCGACGTCGACCTCAACGCCCTGGTCGAGGCCATTCGCAGCGAGCTGGCCCCCGATTACGAAGGCCGCGCAATCGTTTGGGACATCGCCCCACTGCCCAAGGTGATCGGCGACCCGGCATTCATCAACATGGCCTTGCACAACCTGATAGCCAATGCCATCAAGTACACTCGCGGCCGTACGCCTGCTCGCATCGAGATCAGTGCCGTACAGCACCCTGACGAAACCGAGGTCTGCATCCGCGACAATGGCGTGGGCTTCGACATGGCCTACGCCAACAAGCTGTTCGGCGTCTTCCAGCGCCTGCACCGCATGGAAGATTTCGAAGGCACCGGCATTGGCCTGGCGAGCGTACGCCGCATCATCGAGCGCCATGACGGTCGAGTCTGGGCCACTGGCCAGATCGACCAGGGCGCCAGCTTTCACTTCACCCTACCCCGAAACACTGCTACCTGAGGCACCGCTACCATCATGCTCAAGCCCATTCTGCTGGTCGAAGACAATCCCCGAGACCTGGAGCTGACCCTGCTGGCCCTGGAGCGCAGCCAGTTGGCCAACGAAGTCATCGTGCTGCGTGACGGCGCCGATGCGCTCGACTACTTGCTGCGCCGCAACGCCTATGCCGAGCGCGATGACGGCAACCCTGCCGTGCTGTTACTCGACCTGAAACTGCCTAAGGTCGACGGCCTGGAAGTGCTCAAGGAAGTGCGCGCCACTGCCGAACTGCGCAGCATCCCCACCGTGATGCTGACCTCTTCGCGCGAAGAGCCCGACCTGCTGCGCGCCTACGAGCTGGGGGTAAACGCTTATGTGGTCAAACCCGTGGAGTTCAAGGAATTCGTCACCGCCATCTCCGACCTCGGGGTATTCTGGGCAGTGCTAAACGAACCGCCACCCGGCTCACTGCGACTGAACCGTCGCGGTAGCAACTGAGGCCGCCGCGACGATGCAGCAAACGCCGCTGAAAATACTGATGGTCGAAGACAGCTCGATGGACGCCGAGCTGACCCTGATGCGCCTGGAGCGCAGCGGGCTGCATGTTCAGTCACAGCTGGTGTTCGACCATGCAGGTGTCGAACATGCCCTGCGCCAGGCCCGCTACGACCTGATCTTGTGTGACTGCGTGCTACCAGGCTCATCCGGCACCGAAGTGCTGGCCATCGCTCAACGCCTGGCACCCGACATCCCGTTCATATTCCTGTCCGGCATTTATGGCGAAGAGCACGCGGTGGAAATGATCCGCCTGGGCGCGACCGACTATGTGCTGAAGAAGAACCTGCCACTGCTGCCCAAAGCCGTGCGCCGAGCCCTGAGCGAAGTGCAGGAACGCCAACGCCGTCGCCGCGCCGAAGAGGCCCTGGCGGACGTCGAAGCACGTGCTCGCATTGCCATCGACGCCGCCGGCATGGGCACCTGGGACCTGCGCCCGCAAGAGGGCCTGTTGCTGTGGGATGACCGCTGCAAGACCTTGTTCGGCGTGCCCACCAGCACCGAAATGAGCCTTGAAGTGTTCTACGCCGGCATCTACCCCGATGACCTGCCACTGGTGCGCGAGGCAGTGGAACATGCCATGCGCCCGGAAAGCGGCGGTCATTACCGCGTGGAGTTTCGGATCGCGCAACCCAATGGCCTGGAGCCTCGCTGGTTGCTGAGCAGCGGCCAGAGCCAGTTCGTCGATGATCAGTGCGTTCGCTTTTCAGGCGTACTGCAGGACATCCACACGCAACGCCAGGCCACCCAGGCGCTGCGTCAGCTGAACGAGATGCTCGGCGAGCGGGTTGAGCGCCGTACCCGCGAACGCGATCGTGCCTGGGAGCTGTCGCAAGACTTGCTGGCCGTGCTGAACAAAGACCTGACCCCGGTCGCACTGAACCCCGCCTGGGAAGCCAGCCTGGGCTTCTCACGCGAACGCCTGAGCCAGTCCTCCTTGCTGCACCTGCTGCCTGAGCACGACCAGGAACAGTTACTCACCGAACTGGCCGCCCTCTCCCACGGCCGCACCAGCGCACGCTTTGTCGGCCGCATCCTGCATGCCGGCGGCCAACAGCGCTGGCTGTCGTGGGTGGTGGTGCCGGAGGACACCCTGCTGTACGTGGTGGCACGCGACATCACCAGCGAGCGCGAAGCCGCCCTGGGCCTGGCAGATGCCAACGCCCGGCTGCGCGAACAGATCAACGAGCGCGAGCGCATCGAGGCCGCTCTGCAGCAGATGCAGCGGCTGGAGGCGGTTGGGCAACTGACGGCTGGCGTGGCGCATGACTTCAATAACCTGCTGACGGTGATACTCACCGGTGCCAGCTTTCTGGAGCGCGACCTGGCCAAGGCCGACCTGGAAAAGGCCCGCACTCGCCTCACCCATATCCGCGAAGCGGGCGAGCGTGGTGCCAAGCTGACCTCGCAGTTGCTGGCCTTCTCCCGCCGCCAGCGTCTGGAGCCGGTGCCGCTGAACCTCAACCGTACCCTGGCCGGCCTGGAAGAGCTGCTGCGCCGCACGCTGGGTGGCAACGTTTCGGTGCGTCTGGACCTGGACCTGGCCCTGTGGCAGGCACTGACCGACCCCACCCAGACCGAGATGATCATCCTCAACCTGGCGATCAATGCCCGCGATGCCATGCCCGACGGCGGTCAGCTGACCCTGACAACGCGCAACACCCACATCGACCAGCGCCCGCAACGTCCGGAAGACCCAGACCCGGGCGAGTACGTGATGCTGAGCATCCGCGATACCGGTTGCGGCATGAGCGAAGACGTGCTGGCCAAGGTATTCGAGCCTTTCTTTACCACCAAGGACATTGGCAAAGGTTCGGGCCTGGGCCTGGCCCAGGTGTTCGGCTTTGCCAAGCAGTCCGGTGGCGGCGTGCGCATCGACACCACACTCGGTCGCGGTACCGAGGTGGCGGTATACCTGCCGGCGGTAAAAGAGGAGATGGTGAACGAACCCGTAGCAGCAGTGCTCAGTCAGTCAATCAGCGAAAGCGGCCATAACCGCACGGTGCTGCTGGTGGATGACGACCACCTGGTGCGCGACATGCTTGGCGATGTGTTACGCCAATACGGCTACCAGGTGCGCCAGGCGCACAGCGGCGAGCAGGCATTGGCATTGCTGGATGACGATATTGACCTGCTGCTGACTGATTTCGCCATGCCGGAGTTCAATGGTGCACAACTGGCGCTGGCTGCCCGCGAACGGTACCCCCGCGTGCCGGTGGTGTTTCTTACCGGTTATGCGGAGTTGCAGGGGCTGGAACTGCCGGGCAGCCTGGTGATCCAGAAGCCGGTGCAGGCTGATGAACTGGCCAGGGCGCTGAACGAAATGCTGGGGATTTCCGGGTAACCCGGTACGGCACGACCCGCGCTCAGGAGGCGCGGAGGCGCGCAAAATCACAAAAACGCGAAAACGCGAAAACCCAGTGCTCATCTTTCCTGGCACCGGGTTAAATACGTTTGAATCTTGAAAAATGGCAGGGGCGGCTGGATTCGAACCAACGCATGGCAGGATCAAAACCTGCTGCCTTACCGCTTGGCGACGCCCCTGTATCGGATGCAGCATTTGCTGCTCTGACAATTCCAACTGAGTGACAACTGGGTTGTTGTCTTGGAATGCGCGGCACTTTAACAACAAACTTTCGGTCTGTGAACCCCCCTGATAAAAAAATTGCCAAAAAACAGCGAGTTAGTCATTTCGGCGCTGACGCAGCGACCGTCCGTCGGTTTCCGCCCGCCTCGCTTCAACACAATCGCATTCCGCACTTCCAATCAGGTAAGCCCATCGCATTGACCAAGGAGGACCCCATGCCTGTCTCTCACGACCTCTACCAGGACCTGCACTACCCGCGCGAAATCGTCCAGCAGCGCCGCCAGCAGGACAAGGCGCTGGATCGCCTGCTGGACGAGTACGTGGACATCGACAACCAGGTGCTGGCTGCCGAATCGATATCGGCCGGTAACTTCGTCGACGAAGACCTGCGCCACCTCAAGGAGCGTCGCCTGGCGGTGAAGTACATGATCGAGCGCCAGCTGGAGCGAAAGTCATAGCCCGCACAGGCACAAGAGGCGGCCAGACCTATCGCAAGAAGTGATGATTGCCCGGCACTTTCTCTATTAGTCAAAATGGCCGCTCTCGGGCAAGCTGCAGGCTGCCCCGCCATCGCCCAAGGAGCGTTGCTTTTGTCTGCCTGGATCCCCACCCCGCTGCGCCAGCTTGGCCAACGCTTGCGCGGCACCGCCAATCAACAGAGCGAGCTGCTCGGCTGGTTCGAGGACAAGGCGCACAGCCGCGGTTATCAGCTGAGTGACGGTCAGCGGCGGGTAATCCACTGCATGGCCGAACAACTGACGCAGCTTGAACAAGGTCAACCGCGCAGTCTGTACCTGTACGGCTCGGTCGGCCGGGGTAAAAGCTGGCTGCTCGATGGCTTTTTCCAGGCCGTGCCGATAGCCGCCAAGCTGCGCCTGCATTTTCATGATTTCTTTGCACGCCTGCACCAGGGCATGCACCGCCACCGGGCGCTGGACGACGCGCTGGGCGCAACGCTGGACGAGCTGGTGGGTGGTTGCCGGGTGCTGTGCTTCGACGAATTCCACGTGCATGACATAGGCGATGCCATGCTGCTCACCCGGCTGTTCAACGCCTTGTTCGCCCGTGGCGTGTACCTGCTGGTGACCTCTAACTACGCGCCCGAAGGGCTGTTGCCCAACCCGCTGTATCACGAACGTTTTCTGCCGGTCATTCGCCTGATCAACAGCTCGATGCACGTGCTCGAAGTCGGTGGCGACACTGATTTTCGCAGCTTGCCGGCCAACCGCGAGCATCAGCGTTTTACCCAGGGTCATTATGTCTGGCCGGGTAATGCGGCGCAGCGCCAGGCACTGAACGTGCCGAACGAACAACCGGTGATACTGGACGTGAACAAGCGCCCGCTGCGAGCGCTGGCCATCGATGGCCGGCGGGTGGTGCTTGGCTTTGACGATCTGTGCGAGAAGGCCACTGCGGTCATCGACTACCTGGTACTGGCCAGGGAGTATGACGAGTGGGTGATCGATGGGCTGGATGACCTCTCGGCGTGTTCGCTGGCGGCTCAGCAGCGCTTCGTCAACCTGGTGGATGTGCTGTATGACCAGGATCGGCGGGTGATTGTCATAGGTAAACGTCCGCTGGAAGAGAGCCTGGGCGGCCCGCTGGCCGACCTGATGCGTACCCGCAGCCGGTTGGGGCAACTGCACCAGATTGCCCCCTGAGCCTGCAGTGCCTGAGCCGGCCCTTTCGCGGGTGAACCCGCTCCTACAACGACCTGGTGTAGGAGCGGGTTTACCCGCGAATACGGTAGCGGCCGCAACGGTGAACGGCGGGTGGAGATCGGCCAGCAGGCCCGGCCCTTTCGCGGGTGAACCCGCGCCTACGACGGCCTCTGCCGAACCACCGATGCGCGTCCCGCCCGCGAAGGGGCCATCGAGGTCAAACCATCAACCCGCCCTGGGCAAATCCGCCAGCACCGCTTCGATCTCTCCCAGCACTGCCGGGTCATCCAGGGTCGAAGGCGGCACATAATCCTGCCCATCGGCAATCTTGCGCAGCACCGCCCGCAGAATCTTGCCGGAACGGGTCTTGGGCAGGCGCTTCACCAGCCGTACCCGATTGAAACAGGCCAGCGGGCCAATTTCCTCGCGCACGCTACCCACCAGTTCCACCAGCAACTGCGCCTCGGCAATGCCCTCGCCATCCTTGAGTACTACCAGCGCCAACGGTACCTGGCCCTTGATCTCGTCATGCACGCCGATCACAGCACACTCCGCTACCGCCGGGTGCCGGGCGACCAGGTCCTCCATTTCACCGGTGGACAAACGATGACCAGAAACGTTGATCACATCATCGGTGCGCCCCATGATGTAGACGAAGCCATCATCGTCCAGATAGCCGCCATCGCCCGTGTGGTAATACCCCGGATACGTGCGCAGGTAGGCCTGCAGGTAGCGCTCGTGATCCCCCCACAGCGTCTGGCTGCAGCCGGGGGGCAGTGGCAGTGCAATCACGATCGAACCCTGATGGTTGGCCCCGAGCAAGTGGCCTTCGTCATCCAGTACGCGAACGTGGTAACCCGGCACCGCGCGGTTGCTCGACCCTGGCTTCGCCGCGCTGCCCTCCAGCCCGACGCAAGGCGCGGTGACCGGCCAGCCGGTCTCGGTCTGCCACCAATGGTCGTGCACCGGCTTGCCACTCACCCGCTCCAACCATTCATGGGTGCTGGAATCCAGCTTTTCCCCCGCCAGGAACAGTTGACGCAGCGAGCTGAGGTCATGGTTGCGAATCAGTTCGCCCTCCGGGTCTTCCTTGCGAATGGCGCGCATGGCCGTAGGTGCACAGAACAGCGCGTTGACCTGGTACTGCTCCACCACCCGCCAATAGGCCGAAGCATCCGGGGTGCGGATCGGCTTGCCTTCGTAGAACACCGTGGTACAGCCGCTCATCAACGGCCCGTAGACGATCAGTGAATGGCCGACCACCCAACCGACGTCGGAAATACCCCACCACACATCGCCGGCCTGCATGCCATAGATATGGCGCATGGCGTAACACAGCGCCACGGCATTGCCGCCGTTTTCCCGGACGATACCTTTGGGTTTCCCGGTGGTGCCCGATGTGTACATGATGTACAGCGGGTCGCCGGCATCCAGCTCGACGGGCGCCACCGGCACGGCGCCGGCCAAGGCCGCCTGCCAGTCCAGGTCGCGGCCTGGCAGCAGTTCAGCGTGCGCCTGTGGCCGCTGCAGCACCAGCACATTGCGCGGCTGGTGCCGGGCCAGTTGCAGGGCACGGTCAACCAGCGGTTTGTAGGCAATGACCCGGTCGAACTCCAGCCCGCACGATGCCGTCAGCAACAAGGTGGGCCGGGCGTCATCGATGCGCAGGGCCAACTCGTTGGCGGCAAAGCCACCGAACACGACCGAATGCACCGCGCCGATCCGCGCGCAGGCCAGCATCGCCATGGCCGCTTGCGGCACCATGGGCATGTAGATGATCACGCCATCGCCCTTGTTCACCCCCAGCTGGCGCAGCAAACCGGCCAGGCGTGCTACCTCGTCGCGCAACTGGTTGTAGGTGTAGGTCTGCTGCGCGCCGGTCACTGGCGAATCGTAGATCAGCGCCAACTGCTCGCCCCGGCCCTGCTCGATCTGGTGATCGAGGGCCAGGTAACAGCTGTTGAGGCGGCCGTCAGCGAACCAGCGGTGGGTACCGTCGGCGTTGTCTTGCAGGGTCAAGGCAGGCTTGCGGTGCCAGGCCAGGTGTGCGGCCTGTTCCGCCCAGAACGCGGCAGGGTCGGAAATGGAATGGGCGTAGCTGTGCTGGTAGCTCATGTCGTTAGAAACCCGGTACTTGTTGTTATTGAAGGGCGAAACTTGAGTATGGACCGCTATACCCACGCCGCCATGGGACTAAAGTCACAACCGACCTGCAAATTTGCAGACAACGCAATAGCGCCCCATAACGGTGCAAAGCCTCTAGAATAGGCAACCCCTTCAAACACCGAGCAGCCCATGGACATCGATCAGGCCCGTACCTTCCTGGAAATAGTGCGTTGCGGCAGCCTGGTCGCCGCGGCCGAACGCCTGTTCGTGTCTCAAACCGCGATCACCGCGCGCGTGCAGCGCCTGGAACAGCAACTGGGTTGCCAGTTGTTCGTGCGTAGCCGCAGCGGCGCCAGCCTGACCAGCGATGGCGAAGCGTTCGTCAGTTATGCCAACCAGTTGGTGCAAACCTGGGAAGCCGCGCGCCGCGACCTGCCGTTGCCTGAAGGTTGCCAGCAGGTGCTGCATGTGGGCGGTGAGGTGAGCCTGGGCAACCCGATGATGCTCGACTGGGTAAGTGCCCTGCACCGTGAATTGCCCAGCCATGCCATCCGCAGCGAGGTGAGCGATGGAGAGTCGCTGCTGCGCAAGGTCGAGATGGGCTTGCTGGACGCCGCGCTGGTCTACCAGCCGACCTACGGTCCAGGCCTGCAGGTGGAGCAGTTGATGGAAGAGAAGCTGATTCGCGTGCGCCGGGTCGAGCGGCCCGAGCCGTACATCTACATCGACTGGGGCGAGGCCTTCCGCCGCCAGCATGATGCGGCCCTGCCCGACTGCGCACGCCCGGCGCTAAGTTTCAACCTTGGCCCGCTGGCCCTGCAGTTCATACTCGACCAAGGTGGCAGTGGCTACTTCCGCACGCGGGTGGTGCAGGCCTATCTGGACAGCGGCGTGTTCGAGCGGGTACCGCAGGCACCGGAGTTCACCTACCCGACCTTTCTGGTGTACCCGCGTAAACGTGACAGCGAAGCCCTGCAACAGGCCTTCGCGATCCTGCGTCGGCTGGTAGCTGCCGGCGCCAGCGACTGGTCACAACGCTGGGACCCGGTTATCTGAAGCCTCGGTCTTGCTGAGCAACTGACGCTTGAGGCCGGCGATCAGGTCGGTCTGGGTGATCACCCCCACCAGCGTGTCGGCATCAAGCACCGGCAAGCAGTGCAGGCCTTGTTCGCACAACAAGGGCAGCAGGCGTTCCAACGGGTGCTGGCTGCTGACACTGACAACCCGCCTGCTCATCACTTGCGCCATGCGCACCGCCTGGCGGCCGAACAGACCGCGCCAGCTGAAACGCCCACGCTGCATCGCCGGGCCAACCAGGTCGCTGAGGCTGACGATGCCTACAAGCTTGCCGTGCTGCAGGACTGGCAGGGTTTTCAGGTGATGGCTGGCGAGCATTTTCCAGGCCTGCTCCAGCGTGGTATCAGGCGTGACGAACTGCACATCGCGGGACATCACCGAGGCCGCGGTGATACCGCCAAGGCTGCGCTGCAGGGCGTGCTGCTCGGTGGCGAGGATGATGCGCTCCAGCTCGTCACGGGTGACATCGACGAACTCGCCCAGCTCTTCCAGGGCCTGGTCCAGGTCTTCACTGCGGATGCCGACCCGCTCGCCGGGCAGCGGGTCATGGGTGTGGTGCAGGTCTTTGCGTGGCACCGTGCCTTTCGGGTAGCGCACCCCCGTCAAACGGTTGTAGGCGATTGCCACTGTCACCAGGATCAGCGCATTGAGCAGCACCGGCTCCAGCAGGTGATCGCCCATGGCGGTCAACCCCGGGTCGGCCAGCACCGCGCTCACTGCCACACCGCCACCCGGCGGGTGCAGGCAGCGCAACAGGCACATGACCAGGATCGAGATGCCGAGCGCCGCAGCGGCCACCCACAGCTCGGCGCCGAAGCCTTCACGCATGGCCAGCCCCACTGCACCCGCCAGGGCGTAGCTGCCCAACACCGGCCAAGGTTGGGCCAAGGGGCCGGAATGCACCGCAAACACCAGTACCGCCGAGGCTGCCAGCGGGCCGAGCAAGTGCAGGGCGATGCTGGGGCCATAGACCATGCTGGTCAGCCAGCCCGCGAGGAAAAGGCCAAGCAGCGCACCGATTCCGGCACGCAACCATTCTTTTGGGGGGATGTTGAGAGGGGCCGGCAACAGCCGCTGCAGACGACTTTCGGAACGCGAGGCAGACATTTGGGCAATCGGGATCTTTGGTTTTTCTGTTTAAAAAGAAAGCCCAGCCGAGCTGGCCTGGGCCTCGTATTGCGCATGCAATACCACAAGGGGCTCCGTCCGTGGAGAGATGGAAACCGCAGGGTTTCGTGGGGCGATTTTGCCGGGTGGGGGGAATTTGGGCTAATTCAAAAAACTGCGGCTGTACTGCAATTTTTTTGCAGTACTGATAGGGCCAAAGGGGCGCTGCGCGCCCTTTCGCGACACAAGGCCCCCAGGGGATTGCGTACACCTGTGGGAGCGGCCTTGTGTCGCGATGGGCCGCACAGCGGCCCCGGCATTAACGAGCCTTGCGCGGCAGGTCGATGCTCACCCGCAGGCCGCCCAGCGGGCTCTCCAGCAAGGCCAGGCGGCCGCCCCAGGCATCAACGATATCGCGCACGATGCCCAACCCCAGCCCATGCCCAGCCACCTGTTCGTCCAGCCGCGAACCACGCTCCAGCACCTGCTGCCGCTGGTCTTGCGCAATACCCGGGCCATCGTCATCAACCCACAGCTGGTAGCCCTCGGCGTTCGGCGCGATACCCACGCGCACTTCGCTGTCTGCCCACTTGCAGGCGTTGTCCAGCAGATTACCCAACAGTTCCAGAACGTCCTCGCGGTCCCAGGGCAACAACAGCCCGGGCGACACATCACTTGCCAGCAGCAGGCCCTCGCCATGAATCATGCCCAAGGTCCCGAGCAATCCCGGCAGTTCGGCATCACAATCGAACTGCGCGCCCGGCAGCGCATCCCCTGCCAGGCGCGCACGGTTCAGCTCGCGCGCCAGGCGCTCCTGAATCTGCTGCAACTGCTCACGCATTTGCGCCCGTACCTCCGGCAGACCCTGCAAGCGTTCACTGGAGGCCAGGCTCAGCAGCACCGCCAGCGGCGTCTTCAGCGCATGGCCGAGGTTACCGAGGGCATTGCGTGAACGGCGCAGGCTGTCTTCGGTATGGCTAAGCAAATGGTTGATCTGCCCCACCAGCGGTACCAACTCGCTGGGCACCTCGGCATCCAGCTGCGAGCGCTGCCCCTGCTGCAGCTGGGCGATCTGCTGGCGTGCCCGCTCCAGCGGCCGCAGCGAGCGGGTAACCGTGATGCGCTGCAGCACCAGAATCAGGATCAGCGCCACCAGGCCCATGCCCAGGCCGATCTGCTGCAAGCGCCGAAAACCTTCGCGCACCGGCGAATAGTCCTGAGCCACACTGATCGAAATGTCCTGGCCCAGGCGCCGGTAGTCGGCACGCAGGGCCAGCAGTTGCTGGCCTTCCGGGCCGAGCTCATGGCTATCGGAAAGCCCGGGCGCTGCGGGCTTGGGCATGTCCAGGTCCCACAGCGAACGAGACCTCCAGGTACCCTGGTCGAAATCGATGCGGAAGTAGTAACCGGAAAACGGCCGCTGATAGGCAGCTGAGATGCGCCGCTCATCCAGCTGCAGGCCGGAAGGCCCGCGCACCAATGCCACCAGAAGGTTCTCGCTTTCGTTGCGCAGGCCGTTTTCCAGATAACGTTGCAGGCCGGCCTCGAACAGCCACAAGGTCAGTTGCGCCAGCACCACGCCGACCACCACCAATACCGCCACCAGGCCCAGGCTCAGGCGCGCCTGGATCGACTTCACTCGCCGCTCCCGGCATAGATGTAGCCTTGCCCGCGACGGGTTTCGATCACACTGCGGCCCAGCTTGCGGCGTAAATGGTTGACGTGGACCTCCAGCACGTTCGAGTCGCGCTCGGTTTCACCGTCGTAGAGGTGCTCGGCCAGGTGGCTTTTGGACAGGATCTGCTGCGGGTGCAGCATGAAGTAGCGCAGCAGGCGGAACTCGGCGGCGGTCAGTTGCACATCCACCCCGTCGCGGCTCACGCACTGACGGCTTTCGTCAAGGTGCAGACCGGCCGCTTCCAGCTTCGGCTGATTGGCCAGGCCACGGGCACGGCGCAGCAACGCCTGGATGCGCAGTTGCAGCTCTTCGGGGTGGAAGGGCTTGCTCAGGTAATCGTCAGCCCCGGCCTTCAGCCCTTCGATGCGCTCGGCCCAGGAGCCGCGGGCGGTGAGGATCAATACCGGTGTGGCCAGGCCAGCGGCGCGCCACTGGGCCAGCACGTCCAGGCCAGGCAAGCCAGGCAGGCCGAGGTCCAGGATGATCAGGTCGTAAGGCTCGCTTTGCCCCTGGTAAACCGCGTCACGGCCATCAGCCAGCCAGTCCACGGCATAGCCCTGGCGCTGCAGGCCGGCGGTCAGTTCATCGGCCAACGGTACGTTGTCCTCGACAAGCAACAGGCGCATTCAGTCATCTTCCTCGTCTTTGAGCAGGGCGCCGGTGCTGGCATCGAGCTTGATCTCGCGCACCACACCTTCAGTCGTCAGCAACTCGACTTCATATTCGTAGCGATCATCGTCTTCTTCCAGCTCGGCTTCCAGCAGACGCGCCCCGGGGTGACGCCCCAGGGCGGTCTCGAGCAGTTGTTCGAGCGGCAGGATGATGCCCTTCTGACGGAGCTTCAGGGCTTCATCCTGGTCCAGGTCGCGGGCAACAGCCAAGGAGCAGACGGCAAGCAGCGAGAGCGCCAGGTAACGTGCCGTCCGGGATACATGGATCATCAGTTGTCTCGTGCGTCCTTGAGTACCTCACCGGTCTTGGCATCCATGTCGACGTCCCATTCGACGTTCTGCGGATCACGCAGTTCGACCTTGTAGATGTAGCGGCCGTACTCGTCTTCAAGCTCCGAGTCAGTGACGGTGGCGCCTGGGTGCTTGGCCACGGCAGCGGCCTTGAGCTCGTCCAGCGACTTGATGGTCTTGGCGTTGACCAGTTTGACCACTTCGTCAGGCTGAACGTCCTTGGCGAAGGCGGCATTGGCGCCCAGGGCGAGGGCAGCGGCGGTGATCAGGGCAGTCATGGTTTTCATCGTTCTTCTCTCCTGAGAACTGTGCAAGTTGTCTACGGGGTTAAGATTAACCAGCGGTCCTTAATTCAACCTGAAAACAGCTGGCGGCATGATAGCGCAGTTACGCCGCCAACCCGACTCGGCCCCGTGCAAGGTGCGGCCTTGTGCTGCGAAAGGGCCAATACAGGCACCTACAGGTGTGTTATCTGTAACGGCTGCTTTTCGCCCAAGAGACCCGCCATGAGCGCCATCCACATCAAATACCCCGCCCTCACCTTCAAGGCCGGCCAGCGTGCCTTGCGACACATCCGCGAGCGCGGCCTGCAGGCGGCCGATGTCGGGGTATTGCCGGGCGCGGCGGGTGGGCCGAAGCCGCTGGGCATCCAGGGCCTTGACCTGGCGCTGTTCGGCGAGTGGCTACCCTCGGCACCCCGTCAACGTGCCCTGATCGGTGCTTCGATCGGTGCCTGGCGCTTTGCCAGCGCCTGCCTCGACGACCCGATCGCCGGCATCCGTCGCCTGGGCGAGCTATACACCGAGCAGGATTTCGCCAAGGGCGTCACCCCGGCCGAAATCAGCCGCAGCTGCCAACGCATGCTCGATGACCTGCTGGAAGGCCGCGACGGCCAGCTGCTGGCTGGCCCACACTACCGCCTGAACATTCTGGTGGTGAAAAGCCATGGCCAGCTCGCGCACGACCATCGCGGCCGCCTGGGCCTGGGGCTGGGCTCGGTGGTTGCCAGTAACCTCCTGGGCCGTTCGCGCCTGGCCCGCCACTTCGAGCGCATCATTCTGCACGATGGGCGCGCCGCGCCGCCGCTCGACACGCTGACCGACTTCCCCTCACGCTACCTGCCGCTGGACTTGACCAACCTGCGCCACGCCCTGCTTGCTTCCGGGTCGATACCGATGGTCATGCAGGGCGTGAAAGACATCCCCGGTGCCGGCGCCGGCACCTACCGCGACGGCGGCCTGCTCGACTATCACCTCGACCTGCCCTACCGCGGCGACGACCTGGTGCTGTACCCGCACTTCACCGACAAGGTCGTACCCGGCTGGTTCGACAAGGCCCTGCCCTGGCGCAAGGGCGATGCCACCCGCCTGCAAAACGTGCTGCTGATGACGCCTTCGCCGCAATACCTGGCCGCCCTGCCCTACGGCAAACTGCCCGACCGCAACGACTTCAAGCGCTTCATGGGCGATGCGCCAGGGCGCAAGCGCTATTGGTACAAGGCCATTGCCGAAAGCCAGCGCCTGGGTGATGAACTGCTGGAACTGACCGCCACCGGGCGGCTGCATGAACGCCTGCAAGCCTTGTAGCGGCCATGCTGGTAGACTGCGCGCATTATTGATTCACACAGAGTTATGACAGCGTGGAAATTTTTAAGGAATTCACATTCGAATCGGCCCACCGCCTGCCCCACGTCCCTGAAGGGCACAAATGCGGCCGTTTGCATGGCCACTCGTTCAAGGTCGGCCTGCACCTGACCGGCCCGCTCGACCCGCACACGGGCTGGATCCGCGACTTCGCCGAGGTCAAGGCGATCTTCAAGCCGATCTATGATCAGCTGGACCATAACTACCTGAACGACATCCCCGGCCTGGAGAACCCCACCAGCGAAGTGATCGCCAAGTGGATCTGGGACCAGGTCAAGCCGCTGATGCCGGAGCTGTCCAAGGTTCGCATCCACGAAACCTGCACCAGCGGTTGCGAATACACCGGCGACTGATTCGCCCGGCTCACTGGCCCTGCGCGCTGCCCATGGCATCGCGCAGGAAGCTGGGGGCGATGTAGCGCTGGTAGTGCGCCTCTGAAAGCAGGAAGAACTCGCGATCGATCGCATCGCGCAATTGGGGCAGTTCCCAGTCACGGAACTCCGGCAGCAACACCATGCCATAGGCCTCCAGGTCACGGATCATCCGCGCCCCGCGGGCAATCAGCTGGTAAGCCCAGCAATACACCGACTGCTGCTCGACAAAGCGGATGGAGCGCTGCTCCAGTTGCTGGCGCAGCAGGCCTTTGTCGAACACCTCAAGCTTGGCCATCATCACCTGCACCAGCAGCTGCTCAAGGCGCAACCACACGGCGCGCTTCTGCGTGTCGTCGTAGCCGTTCCAGTTGATCACTTCGTGGTGAAAACGCTTGCAGCCACGGCACACCGTGTCTCCATACACCGTGGAGCACAGGCCGACGCAAGGGGTTTTGATGGACTTGTTGGACATGAAAAACAACAGCTTGGCGATGGAACACAGGCCCATGTTAGCCCTTTGTCTAACCAGGGTCACTCGTTAAAGTCACGAACACCGCCTTACCTTCAGGCTTTTTTTACCGTAGAATCACCCGGCCTTTTCAAAGGCAACAATGTCCGTTGGAAGCTGTTTTCAAAGCGTCACGAGCACAGTTGATCCGGTAGAACGGCGTTGGCCCGGGCCATGCATCCCTCGCATGCCCGCGCCAGCCCTCATCAGTCCCCGTTCTGCAGGCGTAAAACTTTGAAAGCAGCTTCTGTAAGGATTCCTTGCGACCCTGGTTGGGCGGCCCACAAAGCCGCGGCAGCGCATGGGTGCATTGAATGCTGGATAAGCGTCCCGGACCCCCTTTAGGGACCACTGATGAGGGAAATAACTGTGCTTGAAGCCTACCGCAAACACATCGAAGAGCGCGCCGCCCTGGGTATCGTTCCCCAGCCGCTGAACGCCGAACAAACTGCAGGCCTGGTCGAGCTGCTGAAAAACCCGCCGGCCGGCGAAGAAGCCTTCCTCGTAGACCTGATCACCAACCGCGTACCGCCAGGGGTCGACGAAGCTGCCTACGTCAAGGCCGCTTTCCTCTCCGCCGTTGCCAAGGGCGAAACCAAGTCGCCACTGATCGACCGCAAGCACGCCACCGAACTGCTGGGCACCATGCAGGGCGGCTACAACATCGAAACGCTGGTCGCACTGCTGGATGACGCCGAACTGGGCGCCGTCGCG
This sequence comes from Pseudomonas sp. CIP-10, assembly GCF_020911845.1. Classification (NCBI taxonomy): domain Bacteria; kingdom Pseudomonadati; phylum Pseudomonadota; class Gammaproteobacteria; order Pseudomonadales; family Pseudomonadaceae; genus Pseudomonas; species Pseudomonas sp. CIP-10. Next base: position 3,944,222 of record NZ_CP087160.1, read on the forward strand.
GCCGAACAGCTCAAGCACACCCTGCTGATGTTCGATGCCTTCCACGACGTGGCCGAAAAAGCCAAGGCCGGCAACACGCACGCCAAGGCCGTCCTGGAATCCTGGGCTGCCGGCGAGTGGTTCACCTCGCGCCCGGCCATCGCCGAGAAGTACACCCTGACCGTGTTCAAGGTGCCTGGCGAAACCAACACCGACGACCTGTCGCCTGCCCCGGACGCCTGGTCGCGCCCTGACATTCCGCTGCACGCCCTGGCCATGCTGAAAATGGCCCGCGACGGCATCGAGCCGCAGCAGCCTGGTTCGGTCGGCCCGCTGGCCCAGATCGAAGCCGTCAAGGCCAAGGGCTTCCCGGTTGCCTATGTCGGCGACGTGGTCGGTACCGGTTCCTCGCGTAAATCCGCTACCAACTCGGTACTGTGGTTCTTCGGCGACGACATCCCGTACGTGCCGAACAAGCGTGCCGGTGGCTTCTGCTTCGGTACCAAGATCGCCCCGATCTTCTACAACACCATGGAAGACGCCGGCGCCCTGCCGATCGAATTCGACTGCACCAACCTGGGCATGGGCGACGTCATCGACGTTTACCCATACAAAGGTGAAGTACGCCGTCACGACAGCGACGAGCTGGTCACCACCTTCGAGCTGAAAACCGAAGTGCTGCTGGATGAAGTCCGCGCTGGCGGCCGTATCCCGCTGATCGTCGGCCGCGGCCTGACCGAAAAAGCCCGCGCCGAGCTGGGCCTGGGTGCTTCCGACCTGTTCAAGAAACCAGAGCAGCCTGCCGATTCCGGCAAGGGCTTCACCCTGGCGCAGAAAATGGTCGGCCGTGCCTGTGGCCTGCCAGAAGGCCAGGGCGTGCGCCCAGGCGCCTACTGCGAGCCAAAAATGACCACCGTCGGCTCCCAGGACACCACGGGCCCGATGACGCGCGACGAGCTGAAAGACCTGGCATGCCTGGGCTTCTCTGCTGACCTGGTCATGCAGTCGTTCTGCCACACCGCGGCCTATCCGAAGCCGATCGACGTCACCACCCACCACACCCTGCCAGACTTCATCCGCACCCGTGGCGGCGTGTCGCTGCGCCCGGGCGACGGCATCATCCACAGCTGGCTGAACCGCATGCTGATGCCTGACACCGTAGGTACCGGTGGCGACTCGCACACCCGCTTCCCGATCGGCATCTCGTTCCCGGCCGGTTCCGGCCTGGTGGCCTTCGCTGCCGCCACCGGCGTCATGCCACTGGACATGCCAGAATCGATCCTGGTGCGCTTCAAGGGCAAACTGCAGCCAGGCATCACCCTGCGTGACCTGGTTCATGCCATCCCTTACTACGCCATCCAGAAGGGCCTGCTGACCGTCGAGAAGAAAGGCAAGAAAAACGCCTTCTCCGGCCGCATCCTGGAAATCGAAGGCCTGGACGAACTGACCGTCGAGCAAGCCTTCGAGCTGTCCGACGCCTCGGCCGAGCGTTCCGCTGCCGGTTGCACCATCAAGCTGCCGGAAAAGGCCATCGCCGAGTACCTGCAGTCCAACATCACCCTGCTGCGCTGGATGATCGGCGAAGGCTACGGCGATGCCCGCACCCTGGAGCGCCGCGCCCAGGCCATGGAAGCCTGGCTGGCCAAGCCTGAACTGCTGTCGGCCGACGCCGATGCCGAATACGCCGAAATCATCGAAATCGACCTGGCCGACGTCAAAGAGCCTGTGCTCTGCGCGCCGAACGACCCGGACGATGCCCGCCTGCTGTCCTCGGTACAAGGCGAGAAGATCGACGAAGTGTTCATCGGTTCGTGCATGACCAACATCGGTCACTTCCGCGCTGCCGGCAAGCTGCTGGAGAAGGTCAAGGGTGGCATTCCGACCCGTCTGTGGCTGGCTCCGCCAACCAAGATGGACGCCCACCAGCTGACCGAAGAAGGCTACTACGGCATCTACGGCAAGGCTGGTGCACGCATGGAAATGCCAGGCTGCTCGCTGTGCATGGGCAACCAGGCACGTGTGCAGACCGGTTCGACCGTGGTCTCCACCTCGACCCGTAACTTCCCGAACCGTCTGGGCGACGCAACCAACGTGTACCTGGCATCGGCCGAGCTGGCCGCTGTCGCTTCGATCATCGGCAAACTGCCGACCGTCGAAGAGTACATGCAGTACGCGAAAGACATCGACAGCATGGCTGCCGACGTTTACCGCTACCTGAGCTTCGACCAGATTGCCGAGTTCCGCGAAGCGGCAGCCAACGCCAAGATCCCGGTGGTTCAGGCGTAAGCTGAGTTACACGTTGTAAACAAAGCCCCGGCAGCGATGCCGGGGCTTTGTTGTTTTGGCCTGTGCCGGCCGCTTCGCGGCTAAAGCCGCTCTTACAGGGCCCCCACGGTGTTCGAGACCTGCGCATGCCCTTGTAGGAGCGGCTTTAGCCGCGAAGCGGCCGGCACAGGCCACCTCATATCACAAACAAGTCCACGAACCTGTGCACAGCCGTGCCTTCCAGCTTCTGCTGGTCCTTGCACAGTTCGAAAACCTGCTGGCACCGCTGCCGGGCAAAGCGGGTCGCCAGGTTGGCCCTGAACTTGGCCTCCAGCAACGGTATCCCCTCCCCCCGCCGCCGACGATGCCCGATCGGGTATTCCACCACCACTTGCTCGGTGCTGCTGCCATCCTTGAAGAACACCTGCAGCGCGTTGGCGATCGAACGCTTGTCCGGCTCCAGGTACTCGCGACTGAAGCGCGGGTCTTCCACCACCTCCATCTTCTCGCGCAGGCGGTCGATACTGGGGTGGTTGGCATGGAAGGCGTCCTCATAATGCTCGGCCACCAAATGGCCAAAGATCAGCGGCACGGCCACCATGTACTGCAGACAGTGGTCACGGTCGGCGGCATTGGCCAGCGGGCCGCTCTTGGAGATGATGCGGATCGCCGACTCCTGGGTGGTGATGACGATGCGGTCGACTTCATGCAGGCGGTTACGCACAAGTGGATGCAGAATCACTGCTGCCTCACAGGCGGTCTGGGCGTGGAACTCGGCAGGGAAACTGACCTTGAACAGCACGTTTTCCATCACATAGCTGCCCAACGCCTGGGGCAGGCGCAGCTCGTACTGCCCGGCGGGCTTGAGCGCCAGGTCTTTGTTGGTGTGGCTGAACGAAACATCGTAGAACCCCCACTGCGTCGCCGTGAGCACGCCCGGCACGCCCATCTCCCCGCGCAAGGCGATGTCGGCCAGGCGCACACCTCGGCTGGAGGCGTCACCCGCAGCCCAGGACTTGCGCGAACCGGCGTTGGGCGCGTGGCGATAGGTTCGAAGGGCCTGGCCGTCGACGAAGGCGTGGGACAAGGCCGAGAGCATCTGCTCACGATTGGCCCCCATCAGCCTGGCACACACGGCGGTCGAGGCGACCTTCACCAGAATCACGTGATCGAGGCCGACGCGGTTGAAGGCGTTTTCCAGCGCCAGCACGCCCTGGATCTCATGCGCCATGACCATGGCCTCCAGCACATCACGCATCAGCAGTGGCTGTTCACCCGCGGCAACCCGTTTCTGTGACAGGTGGTCAGCCACTGCCAGGATGCCGCCAAGGTTGTCCGAGGGATGAGCCCATTCGGCGGCCAGCCAGGTGTCGTTGTAGTCCAGCCAGCGCACCGTGCAGCCAATGTCCCAGGCAGCCTTGACCGGGTCAAGGCGATAGGAGGTGCCGGGGACGCGAGCACCATTCGGGACCAGCGTGCCTTCCACCTGAGGACCAAGGAGCTTGGTGCACTCAGGGAAGCGCAAGGCGAGAAGGCCGCAACCGAGGGTGTCCATCAGGCAGTTGCGCGCGGTGTCCAGGGCCTCGAGGGATTCGACCCGGTAGCCGATGGCGTAATCGGCCAGGGTTTGTAGCACCCGGTCGTAGTCCGGGCGGTCATTGAGGTCTACGTTGGCGCTCATATCCAGCTCCCTTCAGAATTGCCGGGGTTGCTGTGCAGCCCTTCGCCGGCTCACCCGCTGCCACGGGTTGACCACAGCATCCAGAAGCTGTGGTTGCCCTGTGGCAGCAGGCAGGCCCGCGAAGGGCCGCCAAGCGGCCCCAACGAACTAAAGCCGAGCGCCAGTGGTGCGTTAGAAGCTGTCGCCAGGCACGCGAACCCAGCCCTCCATCAGCACGCGAGCACTACGGCTCATGATTGCCTTGGTTACCGTCCACTCACCCTTCACCTGGCGTGCCTCGGCTCCGACCCGCAGGGTGCCCGAAGGATGACCGAAACGCACAGCGCTGCGCTCGCCACCGCCAGCGGCGAGGTTGACCAGCGTGCCCGGAATGGCCGCCGCAGTGCCAATTGCCACCGCAGCCGTACCCATCATGGCATGGTGCAGCTTGCCCATCGACAAGGCCCGCACCAACAGGTCGATCTCATCGGCCTGCACCGCCTTGCCACTGGACGCAGTGTAGGTGCTCGGCGGCGCGACGAACGCCACTTTCGGCGTGTGCTGACGCCCGGCAGCCTGATCGACGTTGTCGATAAGCCCCATGCGCACAGCGCCGTAGGCGCGAATGGTCTCGAAGCGCAGCAGCGCCTGCGGATCGCCGTTGATGGCGTCCTGCAGTTCGGTACCGGTGTAGCCGATATCGGCAGCATTGACAAAAATGGTCGGGATACCGGCATTGATCATGGTCGCCTTGAACGTACCGATCCCCGGCACTTCCAGGTCATCGACCAGCTTGCCAGTGGGGAACATGGCACCGCCACCGCCGTCTTCATCGGCTGCAGGGTCAAGAAACTCCAGCTGCACCTCGGCCGCCGGGAAGGTGACCCCGTCCAGCTCGAAGTCGCCGGTTTCCTGCACTTCACCTTCAGTGATCGGGACGTGGGCGATGATGGTCTTGCCGATATTTGCCTGCCAGATACGCACGGTGGCGATACCGTTGCGCGGAATACGCGCCGGGTCGACCAGGCCACTGCTGATGGCAAACGAACCGACCGCAGCGGACAGGTTGCCGCAGTTGCCACTCCAGTCGACGAAGGCCTTGTCGATGCTGACCTGGCCAAACAGGTAGTCGACATCGTGTTCGGGCTTGATGCTTTGCGACAGGATGACGGTCTTGCTGGTACTGGACGTGGCGCCGCCCATGCCGTCGATCTGCTTGCCGTAAGGGTCGGGGCTGCCGATTACCCGCAGCAGCAGTGCGTCGCGAGCGGGGCCTGGAATTTGCGCCTGCTCGGGCAGGTCTTGCAGGCGGAAGAACACGCCTTTGCTGGTGCCGCCGCGGATGTACGTGGCGGGGATTTTGATCTGGGGTACATGTGCCATTTTCTTGGGCATCCTGATAGTCCGGTGAAATACCCTGGGGCTGCCTTGCAGCCCTTTCGCGACACAAGGCCGCTCCCACAGGTACTGCGCCGCCCTTTGTGGGAGCGGCCTTGTGTCGCGAAAGGGCCGCAAAGCGGCCCCCGATTCATGCTCAGGCGGTCGCTTCGAGGAAGTCCTGGGCAAAGCGCTGCAGCACCCCGCCCGCTTCGTAGATCGACACTTCCTCGGCGGTGTCCAGGCGGCAGGTCACCGGTACCTCCAGGCGCTCGCCATTGGCACGGGTAACCACCAGGGTCAGGGTCGCCCGTGGCGTACGCGCACCCAGCACGTCATAGGTTTCGCTGCCATCCAGGCCCAGGGTGTTGCGGTCGGTGCCCGGCTTGAACTCCAGCGGCAGCACGCCCATGCCTACCAGGTTGGTGCGGTGAATACGCTCGAAGCCTTCGGCCACGATCGCCTCGACACCCGCCAGGCGCACGCCCTTGGCCGCCCAGTCACGGGACGAACCCTGGCCGTAGTCGGCACCGGCGACAATGATCAGCGGCTGCTTGCGCTGCATGTAGGTCTCGATCGCCTCCCACATGCGGGTAACCTTGCCTTCCGGCTCGATACGCGCCAGCGAGCCCTGCTTCACGCTGCCATCGTCGTTGCGCACCATTTCGTTGAACAGTTTGGGGTTGGCGAAGGTGGCGCGCTGGGCGGTCAGGTGGTCGCCACGGTGAGTGGCGTAGGAGTTGAAGTCTTCTTCCGGCAGGCCCATTTTCGCCAGGTATTCACCGGCGGCGCTGTCGAGCATGATGGCGTTGGACGGCGACAGGTGGTCGGTGGTGATGTTGTCCGGCAGTACCGCCAGCGGGCGCATGCCGCGCAACGTGCGCTCGCCGGCCAGGGCACCTTCCCAGTAGGGAGGGCGGCGGATGTAGGTGCTCATCGGGCGCCAATCATACAGCGGCGCAACTTTCGGCCCGCGGTCTTCCTCGATGGCGAACATCGGGATGTAGACCTTGCGGAACTGCTCCGGCTTGACCGCGGCACGCACCACCGCATCGATTTCTTCGTCGCTGGGCCAGATGTCCTTGAGGCGGATTTCCTTGCCGTCGACCACCCCCAGTACATCCTTCTCGATGTCGAAGCGGATGGTACCGGCTATGGCGTAGGCGACCACCAGCGGTGGCGAAGCCAGGAAGGCCTGCTTGGCGTACGGGTGGATACGCCCGTCGAAGTTGCGGTTACCCGACAACACGGCAGTGGCGTACAGGTCGCGGTCGATGATTTCTTGCTGAATCACCGGGTCCAGGGCGCCGGACATACCGTTGCAGGTGGTGCAGGCAAAGGCGACGATGCCAAAGCCCAGTTGCTCGAGCTCCTTCTCCAGCCCTGCTTCCTCCAGGTACAGCTGCACGGCCTTGGAGCCGGGTGCCAACGACGACTTGACCCACGGCTTGCGGGTCAGGCCCAGCTTGTTGGCATTGCGCGCAATCAGGCCTGCGGCAATCACGTTGCGCGGGTTGCTGGTGTTGGTGCAACTGGTGATGGCAGCGATGATCACCGCGCCGTCCGGCATCTGCCCCGGCACTTCTTCCCAGCTGCCGGCGATGCCTTTGGCCGCCAGGTCGCTGGTGGCGACGCGGGCATGCGGGTTGGACGGGCCGGCCATGTTGCGTACCACGCTCGACAGGTCGAAGCTCAGGGTGCGCTCGTAGACGGCGCCGCCCAGGCTGTCAGCCCACAGGCCGGTGGCCTTGGCGTAGGTCTCCACCAGTTTGACCTGCTGCTCTTCACGGCCGGTCAGGCGCAGGTAGTCGATGGTCTGCTGGTCGATGGCGAACATCGCCGCCGTGGCGCCGTATTCCGGGGCCATGTTGGAAATGGTGGCGCGGTCGCCCAAGGTCAGGGCACGGGCACCCTCGCCATGGAACTCCAGGTAAGCGCCGACCACTTTCTGCTTGCGCAGGAATTCGGTCAAGGCCAGCACCAGGTCGGTGGCGGTGATGTTCGGGGCCAGTTTGCCAGTCAGCTCGACGCCGACGATTTCCGGCAGGCGCATCCAGGAGGCGCGGCCGAGCATCACGTTTTCGGCTTCCAGGCCGCCTACGCCGATGGCGATCACACCCAGTGCATCGACATGCGGCGTGTGGCTGTCGGTGCCGACGCAGGTGTCCGGGTAGGCGACACCGCGGTCGCTGTGGACCACCGGCGACATCTTCTCCAGGTTGATCTGGTGCATGATGCCGTTGCCCGGCTGGATCACGTCGACGTTCTTGAACGCCTTCTTGGTCCAGTTGATGAAGTGGAAGCGGTCTTCGTTGCGGCGGTCTTCGATGGCGCGGTTCTTTTCGAAGGCCTGCGGGTCGAAACCACCGCACTCGACGGCCAGCGAGTGGTCGACGATCAGTTGCACCGGCACCACCGGGTTGACCTGGGCCGGGTCGCCGCCTTTGTCGGCAATGGCGTCACGCAGGCCGGCAAGGTCGACCAGCGCAGTCTGGCCAAGGATGTCATGGCACACCACGCGGGCCGGGAACCACGGGAAGTCGAGGTCGCGCTTGCGCTCGATCAGTTGGCTCAGCGAGGCATCGAGCGTAGCAGGATCGCAGCGGCGCACCAGGTTCTCGGCGAGCACGCGGGACGTGTATGGCAAGCCGTCGTAGGCGCCGGGCTTGATCGCCTCGACCGCCGCGCGGGCATCAAAGTAGTCCAGGTCGGTGCCTGGCAGGTGCTTGCGGTATGCAGTGTTCATCATGGAATCAGGCTCGGTCACAGGATTCGGAAGGTTTCACCGTACCTGTGGGAGCGGGCGTGCCCGCGAATGCGTCAGCAGGTGCACAGTGGTTGCAAGGCCGGCGCATTCGGGGGCACGCCCGCTCCCACAAGGGGAACGGGTTGCCTCTCTATAGCTATTCAGCGCTGCTCGATCGGCACGAACTGGCGCTGTTCGACGCCGACATACTCGGCGCTCGGGCGGATGATGCGGTTGTTGGCGCGCTGCTCGAAGACGTGCGCCGCCCAGCCGGTCAGCCGCGAGCAGACGAAGATCGGGGTGAACAGCTTGGTCGGAATGCCCATGAAGTGATACGCCGAGGCATGGTAGAAGTCGGCGTTGGGGAACAGGCGCTTCTGCTCCCACATGGTCTTGTCGATGGCTTCGGACACCGGGTACAGCACCTTGTCACCCACTTCGTCAGCCAGCTGCTTCGACCAGCCCTTGATCACCTCGTTGCGCGGGTCGGACTCTTTGTAGATGGCATGGCCAAAGCCCATGATCTTGTCTTTGCGCTCGAGCATGCGCAGCAGCTCGGCGGTGGCTTCCTGCGGGCTCTGGAAGCGCTCGATCAGTTCCATCGCAGCCTCGTTGGCACCGCCGTGCAGCGGGCCACGCAGCGAGCCGATGGCTGCGGTGACGCAGGAGTACAGGTCAGACAGGGTCGAGGCGCAGACACGGGCAGTGAATGTCGAGGCGTTGAATTCGTGTTCAGCGTAGAGAATCAGCGACACGTTCATGACCTTGACGTGCAGCTCGCTCGGCTTCTTGCCGTGCAGCAGGTGCAGGAAGTGGCCACCCAAGGTGTCTTCATCAGTGGTGCAGTCGATGCGTACACCATAGTGGGTGAAGCGGTACCAGTAGCACATCACGGCCGGGAACAGCGCCAGCAGGCGGTCGGTCTTGTCGCGCTGGGCTTCGAAGGTCAGTTCTGGTTCGAGGGTGCCCAGTACCGAGCAACCGGTGCGCATGACGTCCATCGGGTGGGCATCGCGCGGGATGCGCTCAAGCACTTCCTTCAAGGCTTGCGGCAGGTCACGCAGGCCCTTGAGCTTGCGCTTGTAGTCGGCCAGTTCGGCCTGGGTTGGCAGCTCGCCGTACAGCAGCAGGTAGGCGACTTCTTCGAACTCGGCACCGGCCGCCAGGTCACGCACATCATAACCACGGTAGGTCAGCCCGGCACCGGCCTGGCCCACGGTCGACAGTGCAGTCTGGCCGGCCACCTGGCCACGCAGGCCTGCGCCACTGAGTACTTTTGCTTCGGCCATGGTGTTTCTCCTTTCTTGAATTTGTTATGGATGCTTTCTGGCTAATTCGGGCGCTAGCGCTTAGCCCTTCTTCTGGGCAAACAGTGCATCGAGGCTCTGCTCGAAGGCGTGATAACCAATGGCATCGTAAAGCTCCATGCGAGTCTGCATGGTGTCGATCACGTTCTTTTGCGTGCCGTCACGACGCAGTGCGGCATACACGTTCTCGGCCGCCTTGTTCATGGCGCGGAACGCCGACAGCGGGTACAGCACCAACGACACGTCGACCGAGGCCAGCTCTTCGGTTGTGTACAGCGGCGTGGCACCGAACTCGGTGATGTTGGCCAGGATCGGTGCCTTCACCCGATCAGCGAAAGTCTTGTACATCTGCAGTTCGGTGATGGCTTCCGGGAAGATCATGTCGGCGCCCGCTTCGACACACGCCTCGGCACGGTCCAGGGCGGCGTTCAGGCCTTCGACGGCCAGCGCATCGGTACGCGCCATGATCACGAAGCTGTCATCGCTGCGGGCGTCGACGGCAGCTTTGATACGGTCGACCATTTCCTGCTGGCTGACAATTTCCTTGTTGGGGCGGTGGCCACAACGCTTGGCGCCAACCTGGTCCTCGATATGAATGGCGGCAGCGCCGAACTTGCTCATCGAGCGCACGGTACGGGCAACGTTGAAGGCCGAAGCGCCGAAGCCGGTGTCGACATCCACCAGCAGCGGCAGGTCGCACACGTCGGTGATACGACGCACGTCGGTGAGCACGTCGTCCAGGCCAGTGATGCCCAGGTCTGGCAGACCCAGGGAGCCAGCGGCCACGCCGCCACCTGACAGGTAGATGGCCTTGAAGCCGGCGCGCTTGGCCAGCAGGGCATGGTTGGCGTTGATGGCGCCAACCACCTGCAGCGGATGCTCAGCGGCAACGGCGTCACGGAAACGCTGACCGGGGGTGCTCTTGACTGTCATTTCTCACCTCGTGTGCTGTTGTTGTGGGCGTCCAGGTAGTGACGCTCGATATTGCGCTTGGACGCGCCGATGTGGCGGCGCATCAGGAGTTCGGCCAGTTCGCCGTCACGGTCGGCGATGGCATCAAGAATGCGATGGTGCTCGGCAAAGGCCTGGCGTGGCCGGTTGGGGGTGGCAGAGAACTGGATACGGTACATGCGCACCAGTTGGTACAGCTCGCCGCAGAGCATCTTGACCAGGGTCTGGTTGCCGCTACCCTGAATAATCCGGTAATGGAAGTCATAGTCGCCTTCCTGCTGGTAGTACCCCAGGCCGGCCTGGAACGCGGCATCGCGCTCATGGGTGTCGAGCACCCGGCGCAGTTCGTCGATGTCGGCCTGGCTCATGCGTTCGGCGGCCAGGCGGCAGGCCATGCCTTCCAGCGACTCGCGAATTTCGTACAGCTCGATCAGTTCGGCGTGGTTGAGCGATACCACCCGCGCGCCCACATGCGGCACGCGCACCAGCAGGCGCTGGCCTTCAAGGCGGTGGATAGCTTCGCGTAGCGGCCCGCGGCTGATGCCATAGGTGCGCGCCAACTCCGGCTCGGAAATCTTGCTGCCGGGGGCGATATCACCCTTGACAATGGCCGCCTGGATGCGCCGGAAGACGTTTTCGGAGAGGGTTTCCGTTTCGTCTGTCAGCACCGGGCCGGGGGTGGAAAGGTCCTGCATATTGTCGACACCTTTTAAATCTCTTCGCCAGAAACTAACGAAACGAGCCCTCCAAGTCAAAGACAAAATGAACATTGTCGACAATCGTCTAATCGCGAACTATCACCACTACAACGCTGTCAGATCGCGCACCGCTGGCGTCAAGACGTCGGCGTGATAGAATGCCGCGCCTCCGATGGGGTATGGATAGCCTGTCTGTCATGCATTCGTGCCTGTTGACAGATCAACGAGGAAGCTTGCGCAGTAATTGCCAGTCACCTTGACCTGAACCTTGCCTAGAACCTTGCAATGCACCGCGCCAGGAATATGAGACTTACACCCGTTTTATTGCTGCTATGCCTCACCCTGCTGCCGGCCCTTGGCCAGGCTGCGGGCAAGACCGTGTATGGTCTCAACGAATACGCACATCTGGGCGACCTGGACCTGGAAGTGGCCGCCAAGCTCGACACCGGTGCCAAGACCGCCTCGCTCAGCGCCCGCGACATCAAGCGGTTCAAGCGCAATGGCGAAAGCTGGGTACGCTTCTACCTCGCCATCGATGCGGCCCATTCGCACCCGATCGAACGCCCACTGGCACGCGTCAGCAAGATCAAGCGCCGGGCCGGCGACTATGATGCCGAATCAGGCAAGGCCTACACGGCCCGCCCGGTCATCGAACTCGAAATCTGCATGGGCCAGACCAGGCGCACCATCGAAGTCAACCTCACCGACCGCAGCGCCTTCCAGTTCCCGCTGCTGATCGGTTCCGAGGCGCTCAAGCACTTCGACGCACTGGTTGACCCAAGCCTTAAATATGCGGCCGGCAAACCTGCCTGTGCCACCGACGCTCCCAAAGCAGAGTAATCCCGATGCGCTCTCTCACCCTCCATCTGAAAGTCCTGATCACCGTGCTGGTGCTATTGGGCGTGGCGGTCACGGCTTATCAGATCTTCGTGCTCGGCATCCCGGTGACCGAGGATGAAACCGACGACCTGTGGAACATCGACGCCAAGGTCGAGTTCGTGGCCAGCAGCAAGGACCCGGTCAAGGTGCAGATGTTCGTGCCACCGCTGAACCGCGACTACGTCAGCCTCAACGAGAGCTTCATCTCCAACAACTACGGGGTCAGCATCAACCGCGCCGACGGCAACCGCAAGGTTACCTGGTCGGCACGTCGCGCCAGTGGCAACCAGACCCTCTACTACCGCCTGGTACTGACCAAGCGCTACAGCAACGAGAAGACCAAGATCAAAGGCCCGACCTTCCGTGACAGCCTGGCCGTCGAGGGCCCCGAGAAGATCGCCGCTGAAGCCCTGATGGCCCCGATACGTCAGCACTCGGCCGACGTCGAGACCTTTGTCAGCGAAACCATCAAGCGGGTCAACAACCTCAACGACGACAACGTCAAGCTGCTGCTGGCTGGCGACACTTCGGCGATGAAGAAGGCCCAGGTCATCGACCTGCTGCTGTCGATCGCCCACGTGCCGATGGAAAAGGTGCACACCATCCGCCTGCTGGCCGACACCCCGCAAACCCCGGAGCTGTGGCTGCGCAGCTTCAACGGCGACGACTGGCTGTACTTCAACCCGGACACCGGTGAGCAAGGCCTGCCGAGCGACCGCCTGCTGTGGTGGACCGGTGACGATAACCTGATCACCGTCGATGGCGGCAAGAAGGCTACTGTCACCTTCAGCATGAACAACAGCGAGATGAACGCCATCCGCCTGGCCAAGCTGACCGACGAGAACACCGACGCCGACTTCCTCGAATACTCGCTGTACGGTCTGCCGCTGCAAACCCAGCAAACCTTCATGATCATGGTCATGATCCCGATCGGCGTGTTGGTGATCCTGGTGCTGCGCAACCTGATCGGCATCCAGACCCTGGGCACATTCACCCCGGTGCTGATCGCCCTGGCGTTCCGCGAAACCCAGCTGGGCTTCGGTATTGTGCTATTCACGGTGATCACGGCCCTGGGCCTGTCGCTGCGCTCGTATCTGGAACACCTCAAGCTGCAGATGCTGCCACGCCTGTCGGTGGTATTGACCTTCGTCGTGGTGCTGATTGCCGCCATCAGCCTGTTCAGCCACAAGCTGGGCCTTGAACGCGGGCTGTCGGTAGCACTGTTCCCGATGGTGATCCTGACCATGACCATCGAACGCCTGTCGATCACCTGGGAAGAGCGTGGTGGCGGCCATGCCATGAAAGTGGCCATCGGCACCCTGTTCGCCGCCTCCCTGGCACACCTGCTGATGATGGTGCCGGAGCTGGTGTACTTCGTGTTCACCTTCCCGGCGGTGCTGCTGATCCTGGTGGGCTTCATGCTGGCGATGGGCCGTTATCGCGGCTACCGCCTGACCGAACTCGTGCGCTTCAAAGCCTTCCTGAAAAAGGCTGACTCCTGATGTTTGGCCTGATCAAGACGTGGAAAGCCCTGGAGGCCCGGGGCATCATGGGGATCAACCGACGTAACGCGGACTATGTGCTGAAGTACAACAAGCGCAGCCTGTACCCGATCGTCGACGACAAGATCATCACCAAGGAGCGCGCACTGGCGGCCGGCATCCATGTGCCGGAAATGTACGGCATCATCGAGACCGAAAAAGAGATCGATAAGCTCGACCAGATCATCGGCGGTCGCAGCGATTTCGTCATCAAGCCGGCGCAAGGCGCCGGCGGTGACGGCATCCTGGTAATCGCCGACCGCTTCGAGGACCGCTACCGCACAGTGTCGGGCAAGATCATCAGCCACGAGGAAATCGAGCACCAGATTTCCAGCATCCTCACCGGGCTGTACTCCCTCGGCGGGCACCGCGACCGCGCGCTGATCGAGTACCGCGTGACCCCGGACCAGATTTTCAAGAGCATCAGTTACGAAGGCGTACCGGACATCCGCATCATCGTGCTCATGGGCTACCCGGTGATGGCCATGCTGCGCCTGCCGACTCGCCAGTCCGGCGGCAAGGCCAACCTGCACCAGGGCGCCATCGGTGTGGGTGTCGACCTGGCCACCGGCGTGACCCTGCGCGGCACCTGGCTGAACAACATCATCAGCAAGCACCCGGACACCACCAACGCGGTGGACGGCGTGCAACTGCCGAACTGGGACGGCTTCATGAAGCTGGCCGCTGGCTGCTATGAACTGTGCGGCCTGGGCTATATCGGCGTGGACATGGTGCTTGACCAGGACAAGGGCCCGCTGATTCTGGAGCTCAACGCCCGCCCGGGGCTGAACATCCAGATTGCCAACGACTGCGGCCTGACTCAGCGCACCCATGCCATCGAGGCGCACATCGAAGCACTGGCCAAGGAGGGTGTGACCGAAGACGCCGAGCAGCGGGTACGGGTAGCACAGGGTCTGTTCGGGCATGTGCCCAACCGCTGAAATACAGGGGCTGCTTTGCAGCCCATTCGCAGCACAAGGTTGCTCTTGCAAGCACTGCAGTTGAATCATGCGCTTCGCTCAACCTGCAGGAACTGCCTTGTGCTGCGTATGGGCCAAACACAATGTTGAATGTCGTACCCAGCGCTAGGCGCTTTTCCTGCACAGGTCTACAATCGCCCTCCTCGCTTTTACATCGCCGTCCATACTGATGCCGACCTGCACGCTACACCCCCTGCCCTACCAACCCGACCCTGCCGCCTATTTCGCCCACCTGCGCCAGGCCCCCGGTGCGATCCTGCTCGACAGCGCCCGCCCCGGCGCCGAACGCGGGCGTTTCGACCTGCTCAGCGCCTGGCCGCTGCAACAGCTGCAGGCGCAGCCCGATGAAGATGGCCGCGTCTTCCTCCAGCGCCTGCGCGCTGGCCTGGCACAACTGGGCCACGCCGACTTGCCCAACGGTGTAGAACTGCCCTTTGCCGGGGGCCTGATTGGCTACCTGAGCTACGACTTCGGCCGCCGCCTGGAACACCTGCCAAGCCTGGCCGTGGACGACCTCGGCCTGCCAGACGCACAACTGGGCCTGTATGCCTGGGCACTGGTCAGCGATCATCTGCTCGGCACCAGCCAGCTGGTGTTCCACCCGAGCCTGGCAGACGACGAACGCCAACGCCTGATCAGGCTGTTCCAGGACACCACCACCACCACCACCGGCGACTTCCGGCTGCTCGCACCGATGGTCGGTGACCTGGAGCCCGAGCAGTACAAAACAGCGTTCGACCAGGTACAACGCTACATCCAGGCAGGTGACTGCTACCAGATCAACCTCACCCAACGCTTTCGCGCGCCCTGCCAAGGCGATCCATGGCGAGCCTACCAGGCCCTGCGCCAGGCCTGCCCGACACCCTTCTCCGGCTACCAGCAACTGGCCGACGGCAGTACCCTGCTGAGCTTTTCGCCCGAGCGCTTCATCCGCGTCAGCCAGGGCCAGGTCGAAACCCGGCCGATCAAGGGCACCCGCCCACGCGCCAGCGACCCGGCTGAAGACCAGCGTAATGCCCAAGAGCTGCTGCACAGCCCGAAGGACCGCTCGGAAAACCTGATGATCGTCGACCTGCTGCGCAACGACCTGGGGCGCACGTGTGAGATCGGCTCAGTGAAGGTACCGGAACTGTTCAGCCTGGAGAGCTACCCCAACGTGCACCATCTTGTCAGCAGCATCACCGGCCAGCTGGCCAGCGACAAAGATGCGCTGGACCTGATCGGCGACAGCTTCCCTGGCGGCTCGATTACCGGCGCCCCGAAAATCCGCGCCATGCAGATCATCGACGAACTGGAACCCGCGCGCCGCGCGCTGTACTGCGGCTCGCTGCTGTATGTGGATGTACGCGGCGAAATGGACAGTTCGATCGCCATTCGCAGCTTGCTGATCAAAGATGGACAGGTCAGTTGCTGGGGCGGCGGCGCGGTGGTAGCCGACTCGCAGTGGCAGGCCGAGTATGAAGAGTCGATCGCCAAAGTGCGGGTGCTGATGCAGACCCTGCAGAGCTTGTGAGCCCATCTAGACCACGTTTTTTTTGTTACCATCCCCCTACTACGAGCGCACAGCGCCACAGCCAAGATGGAAACCGCCTGATGAGCCAACCCTTCGACGTCGCCGCCCTGGCCGCGACCTATGCCAACAAGTCCCCGCAGGACATCCTCAAGCTTGCCTTCGAGCACTTCGGTGATGACCTGTGGATCTCCTTCAGCGGCGCCGAGGATGTGGTGCTGGTCGACATGGCCTGGAAGCTGAACAAGCAGGTAAAGGTATTCAGCCTCGACACTGGGCGCCTGCACCCGGAGACCTACCGGTTCATCGACCAGGTACGCGAACAGTACAACCTGCCGATCGAAATCCTCAGCCCGGACCGCGCCAAGCTCGACCCGTTCGTCAAGGAAAAGGGCCTGTTCAGCTTCTACAAGGACGGCCATGGCGAGTGCTGCGGCATTCGCAAGATCGAGCCGCTGCGACGCAAGCTGGCCACCGTCAGCGCCTGGGCCACCGGCCAGCGCCGCGACCAAAGCCCGGGCACCCGCAGCCAGGTGGCAGCACTGGAAATCGACAGCGCCTTTTCCACGCCTGAGCGCACGCTGTACAAGTTCAACCCGCTGGCGCAGATGAGCAGTGAAGAAGTATGGGGTTATATCCGCATGCTCGAGCTGCCGTACAACAGCCTGCACGAGCGTGGCTTCATCAGCATTGGCTGCGAGCCATGCACCCGCCCGGTGCTGCCAAACCAGCATGAGCGTGAAGGGCGCTGGTGGTGGGAAGAGTCGACGCAGAAGGAATGCGGGTTGCATGCGGGCAACCTGATCAGCAAGGCTTGAGATAGCTAGGACGGCCTGTAGGAGCGGGTTTACCCGCGAAGAAGACACCGCGGTGGATGGCACGGGCTTCGCCCGTGTTCGCGGGCAAGCCCGCTCCCACAGGGATCGCGCCAGCTTTTAGACATTGAGCAAGGGCCGTTACTCCCACAGCGACCCCATCACTCCCGAATCAGTGAACCGGCAGCTCGACACCTTCGAACAAAGCTTCCAGCTCTTGCTTGTTATGGCACTGAATGGCCTTGGCCATCACTTCACGGGTCAGGTGCGGGGCAAACTTCTCAATGAAGTCGCACATGAAGCCGCGCAGGAAGGTACCCCGACGGAAGCCGATCTTGGTGATGCTGGCTTCGAACAGCTCACTGGCATCCAGCGCCACCAAGTCACTGTCGAGCTTGGCGTCCACAGCCATGCCGGCAACGATACCCACGCCCAGCCCCAGGCGCACATACGTCTTGATCACGTCGGCGTCAGCCGCGGTGAAGACCACCTTTGGCGTGAGGCCACGGTGATTGAAAGCCTCATCCAGCTTTGAGCGCCCGGTGAAACCGAACACGTAGGTGACGATCGGGTACTCGGCGACGGCTTCCAGGGTCAGTTTCGGCAGCTTGGCCAGCGGGTGCCCCTGCGGCACCACAACGCAACGGTTCCACTTGTAGCACGGCATCATGATCAGATCGCCGAACAGCTCCAGCGCCTCGGTGGCGATGGCGAAATCGACCGTACCGTCCGCAGCCATCTCGGCAATCTGCATGGGCGAACCCTGATGCATGTGCAGGGACACCTCCGGATACTGCTTGATAAAGCTGCTGATAACCGGCGGCAACGCGTAGCGCGCCTGGGTGTGGGTGGTGGCGATGGACAGCGTGCCCTTCTTCTCGTTGGAGAACTCTTGGGCAATCTGCTTGATGCTCTCGACCTTGCGCAGGATTTCGCCTGCGGTATTGATGATGCGCTCACCGGCCGGGGTCACGCGGGTCAGATGCTTGCCGCTGCGGGCAAAGACTTCAACACCCAATTCGTCTTCGAGCAGGCGGATCTGCTTGCTGATACCTGGCTGGGAGGTATACAGGCTCTGCGCCGTCGCGGAGACGTTGAGGTCATGGTGCGCCACTTCCCAGATGTAGCGCAGTTGTTGAAGCTTCATAGGTTTCCCTCGGTTCAGCGATGAGTCCGCGGCAGCAGGCAGCGACGATATATAACTATATTAGTGGTTCTGGAAATAAATCTAGAACTATTTTGTTACATGCCCACGGAAATGGACTGCACCTATCTTCACGTTTTCCTACGCCCCAGATGCTGCGCCAAGGGCACCATGTACACCGGCACCGGCGACAGCTGCAGCAGCCGCACCGCCGTGCGCCCAAGCGGTACATCCACCCCGGCACCGGCACTGTGGCTACCGAATATCAACAGGTCGACGCTTAGCCGCTGGGCCTGGTCGAGAATCACCTGCGCCGGGTCGCCCTGACGCACACGCACGGCCTTGATCACTGCCAGGTCAGCCTCTTCGCCCAACTCGTCGCGAAAGTTTTCCAGCACACGCTGCTCTATGTTCGCCATCACTGTGTTCACCCCCTGGCTGTGCAATTGATCGAGCGTCTGCTCATCGAGGTAGCTTTGCAGGAGGGATTCGGCGAACTGGCCCATCGGCTCGACCGCGTGGATCACATACAACTCGGCACCGAACGTGCGCGCCAGGGCCAGCGCGTGTTGCATCACGAAAGGGGCGTAGACACCGAGGTCGGTGGCGTACAGCATGGAGCGGATCATTCGACCTCCTCGACTGCCGCAGCGGCAGAGCAAGCTTCAGCTTAGCAGCGCGCCGGACGCTCGCTTTGCCGTCCGGCGCGCTGCCGCCGTGGGCTGGAGGGCCCCGCCGAAGCCTCGGCCACCCTCAGGCCGGCCGGTCGCGGTTGTCGATGAAACTCAGCGCTTGGTACAGCATTTCAATGCGCGGCATGCTGCAGCCTGCCGCCCGTGCGCGTGCCAGCGGCTCGGCGTAAATGGCCCCCAGCTCCAACGGGCGTTTGTGGACATGGTCGTGATACATGCTCGGCCAGTAGTCGGGCATGCGCTCGGTCACCTGGAACAAGTGCTCGGCATAGCCCTCGGGCAGTACATGGCCACAGGCTGCCGCCCCCTGCACCACCTCGGCCATCAAGGCCTGTATCAGCTCGCGGCTATTGCTGTCGGCCATCAGTGGCGCAGTGCTGGCCCCCAGCAGCACCGACAGCCCGTTGTAAGGCACGTTCCACACCAGCTTCTGCCAACGCGCCAAGGCCAGGTTCGGCATGGCCTGCGAGTCGATCCCCGCCGCCTGGAACAACCCGGCGCCTTCATTCACCAGCGCGACACCGCAATCGGTGGCCGGCCCGCTGTGATACCCCAGGTTGACCGCCCCCAGCGCCTGGTGGCGGATTACACCTGGCGCCTGGCGGTTGACGCAGATGAAGCACAGGCCGCCGAGCAGGTGCATGTCGCTGCGCAAGGCCGGACGCAACTGCTCCTCGACACCCAGGCCGTTCTGCAACAGCACCACCTTGGCGCCGGGCGCAGCAGCCTGGACGATCAACGGTGCCAACTGCTCGTTGCTGGTGGCCTTGGCCCCGATCAGAAGCCAGTCACAGGGCGGCATGTCGGCGGCACTGACGTAAGCCTGCACCCGCATGTGCAGTGCGCCATGCACGGCACTGTCCAGGCTCAGCCCGCGTTCACAAACGGCCTGGTACTCGCTGCGCAACAGAAAATGCACATCGAAACCGGCCCGGGCCAGCATTAACCCATAAAAGCCGCCGATGGCGCCACTGCCGATGATGCCGATGCGAGGGGGGTGCGAATGCATGCCAATCTCCAGGTAAAGGGTCAGCACTCTTTTTACACAGGTTACGTAGCGCTGGGCAGTCCATTCGCGCGCAACCCCCTCGCTCAGGTAAAAACCCCACAATGACTGGGTTCAGCCCATTGTCGTGCCATCTGTAACGCGCTAAGGTTCGGCTCCCCGCTGCGATTATTCTTGCTGCTGGGCCGCACGGGGATAGTTGGCGGCCGGCACCCGTGACCTGACGAGTAACACGATGGCTGATTTACCGATCGATGACTTGAACGTTGCCTCCAACGAGACCCTGATCACCCCTGATCAGCTCAAGAAGGAAATCCCCCTCAGCGCCAAGGCCCTGCAGACCGTGACTGCCGGCCGTGAAGTGGTGCGCAATATTCTCGACGGCAAGGACCATCGCCTGTTCGTCGTGGTCGGCCCTTGCTCCATCCACGACATCAAGGCAGCCCACGAATACGCCGAGCGCCTGAAAGTGCTGGCCGAAGAAGTGTCCGATACGCTGTACCTGGTCATGCGCGTGTACTTCGAAAAGCCGCGCACCACCGTCGGCTGGAAAGGCCTGATCAACGATCCGTACCTGGATGACTCGTTCAAGATCCAGGACGGCCTGCACATCGGCCGCAAGCTGCTGCTGGACCTGGCCGAAATGGGCTTGCCGACTGCCACCGAAGCGCTCGACCCGATTTCCCCGCAGTACCTGCAAGACCTGATCAGCTGGTCGGCCATTGGTGCCCGCACCACCGAATCGCAAACACACCGCGAGATGGCCTCGGGCCTGTCCTCGGCGGTGGGTTTCAAGAACGGCACCGACGGAGGCCTGACCGTTGCCATCAATGCCCTGCAGTCGGTGTCCAAGCCGCACCGCTTCCTGGGGATCAACCAGGAAGGCGGCGTGTCGATCGTCACCACCAAGGGCAACCCATACGGCCACGTGGTACTGCGCGGCGGCAATGGCAAGCCGAACTACGACTCGGTCAGTGTCGCCCTGTGCGAACAGGACTTGGCCAAGGCCAAGATCAAGGCCAACATCATGGTCGACTGCAGCCATGCCAACTCCAACAAGGACCCGGCCCTGCAACCGCTGGTGATGGAGAACGTCGCCAACCAGATTCTCGAAGGCAACCAGTCGATCATCGGCCTGATGGTCGAAAGCCACCTGAACTGGGGCTGTCAGTCCATTCCGAAAAACCTGGACGAGTTGCAGTATGGCGTGTCGATCACGGACGCCTGCATCGACTGGTCGGCGACCGAGAAAACCCTGCGCAGCATGCATGCCAAGCTCAAGGATGTGCTGCCGCAGCGTAAGCGCGGCTGAACATTGCGGGAATAAAAAACGCCGGGCACTGCCCGGCGTTTTTTTGTTGTGTCGGGTGCCTATGGTCAGCTCAGGCCTTGCTCGAATGCCGCTGCTGGCGCTCCATGTAACGCTCCACATACGAGCAAGACGGGATCACCGTGTAGCCCATCTGCTCGGCGTACTCCAGTGCCCGCTCGGTCAGGGCGGCAGCGATCCCACGGCCGCGCAGGGCGTTGGGCACGAAGGTGCGATAGATGTCCAGCGTCTGCTTGCCCAGATCCATGTACGTCAGGTAGGCACGATGACCGTCCACGTTGGTCTCGAACTGATGACCGGCCTGGTCATGGTGGATGGTCAGCGCTTCGCTCATCACTACTCCTCGCAGGTCTTCTCGGCAGACCCTTACCTTAACCGATGGTGGTTTATCCGGCACAGAATCCTCTACGCCACCCGTTGCCGCTTCGACCATTGGACGATTGTAATCGTTCGGATCGTCTGGCACTCACAAGATAGTAGGCACCGCGAGCGGGATTGCTCAAGGTGGTGGCGCTTAAAAAAGGTCAAAACGCCGCCCGGGTGACTTTCCCAAGCCCGCGCAACAGCCACCGGATGTTCTAGGGCTTAAGACGCTGATCGACAGTTAAAGTCACCCTTAGTTCAACAAAAAAGTTCCTGTACCACAACCGCTTGCGAACCCTGCACATTTTTTTCACAGACACGTCGCAAATCTTGTCGGCGCGGAGTCAAGCAACATTTTTTTTGCAGTTCTTGCGCTCTGTCAGTTTACTTACTACAAGTAATGGGTACTATGTACGCCGGCCAGTTTCTCTTTCCTGAGAGATGGCTATTTAATAGAAAGTCCTTGAAGGGGAACACGATGAACAACGTTCTGAAATTCTCTGCTCTGGCTCTGGCCGCAGTTCTGGCTACCGGTTGCAGCAGCGTATCCAAAGAAACCGAAGCTCGTCTGACTGCGACTGAAGACGCAGCAGCTCGCGCTCAAGCTCGTGCTGACGAAGCCTACCGTAAGGCTGACGACGCAATGGCAGCCGCTCAGAAGGCTCAGCAGACCGCTGACGAAGCCAACGAGCGCGCTCTGCGTATGCTGGACAAAGCCAGCCGCAAGTAATAATCCTCACGGATTGTTAAGAAGCCGACCCACTTGTGGGTCGGCTTTTTTATTGCCTTTGAATCCGACAAACGCGGCCAACAGGTACAAAAAGGCCTGCACTAAGGCAGGCCTGGGTGTGTCGAAATCACCTTACTGCAGTTCGGGCGGAATGCTCGACACCATCGGTGCGGCCCCTTGGTTTTCCACCGGCACGGCAATTTCTACCGGCATGCCATCTTCTGCAGCCACCACGTCACGTACCATGTCCCAGTTCATGCGTAGGTTATTGGCCAGGTCTTCACGCTTGAGCAAGGCATTGATAACTGCGGTGTGTTTGTCGACCACTGACGGGTTACCCTGGTCATCCAGCGGCGTGTGTGCCTCAAGATAGACCTTGCCGGCGCTGATACCGAACTTGTAAGGCTCGTTGATGATGCGCACTGGCGTCCCCACCGGCACCATCTTCGACAGTTCAAGCACGTTGTTGTTAAGCATGCGGAAGCAACCGTGACTGGTGCGCATGCCAATGCCGAACTTCTTGTTCGAACCATGGATCAGATAGCCCGGTACGCCCAAGGTGAACTTGAACGGCCCCAGCGGGTTGTCCGGGCCAGCCGGCACTACCGTCGGCAGGATGTCACCGTCCTCAGCGTGCTCTTTGCGAATCGAAGCGGGCGGCGTCCAGGTCGGGTTGGGCGTCTTGGCGGTGATCTTGGTGTTGGCGATCGGCGACCCCCACCCCTCGCGACCAATGCCCAGCGGGAAGGTGTACACCACGCTCTCCCCCTTGGGGAAGTAGTACATGCGGTACTCGGCCAGGTTGATGACGATGCCTTCGCGCGGCCCCGGCGGCAGAACGAAACGGGTCGGCAGGATGATCTCGGTGCCGGCGCCCGGCAGCCAAGGGTCCACGCCGGGGTTGGCGGCAATCATTTCCAGGTAGCCGAGGTCGTTTGCGGTGCCGATATCGGCGAACGTGTCCTCGTACTTTGCCTTGATCACATGCACTTGGCCGACGATGTCTTCACCGGGCGGTGGCAGTGGCAGCTCCAGCGCAGCAGCGGGGCCCGCTACCAACAGGGCGGCCAGGGACAGGCTACGGGTGACGGCAGGAAAGCGCGGCAACATCCGGTAAATCCTTCGAAAGATGGGTCAAGAGAATCGATTGTACACCCGCGCCGATGCAAGCGGGAGGCATTGGCACGCTGCAAGCGTTTCAGATGATGAAAGGCGCTTGTCGTTCAGCTGCCATGCAGCTCAGGCCACACCGGGCGCATGCCGCGTCGCTGGGCATCGAGGATGGCACGGCACAGCTCACACAGGCGGCCATCGCGGTAAATCGATCGCGGCACCCCCGACCAACGCGGCTGGGCTGGCAGCAGGCCGCCACACAAGGTACGGTCGACCGGCACGCCCAGCTCAAGCTGGCGGGCCACGAGGTGGACGCGGATTTCCTGGCAGGCGAACAGGTCGAGCTGCTCGTCGGGCTCGATCAGTTGATAGGCATACAGGGACCAGGCAGGGCGCGGCATTTGGAGCACTCGAAACGGGGGGCGCAACATTAGCCGAAAGGCGCCCCCGTTTAAAGCTTCACAGCAAGGGTTTTATCGCTGGCCAGGCATTTTCCAGCAGGCGCTGCTGAGCCCCCTGGGCCGGATGGATGCCATCAGCCTGCATCAGTTCAGGTACGCCCCCTACCCCTTCGAGGAAAAACGGCACCAAAGGAACCTGTTTGTCCGCTGCCAGCTGTTCATACACCTTGGCAAAGGCGGTGGTGTAACGCACACCATAATTGGGCGGCAGGCGCATGCCCAATAGCAGCACCTTGGCCCCTGCCTGACGCGAACGCTCGATCATCGAGGCAAGATTTTGTTGCAATTGTGCAGGCGGCTGCCCGCGCAGGCCATCGTTGCCGCCCAGCTCCAGCACCACCAGGCTTGGTTTATGTGCTGCAAGCAGCGCCGGGAGCCGCGCCTGGCCACCTGCGCTGGTATCGCCACTGATCGAAGCATTGACCACTTTGTCGTCAAAACCTTCGTCCCTGAGACGGGCCTGCAAGAGAGACACCCAGCCCTGACGGCTATCCAGGCCAAAACCGGCGCTGATACTATCGCCAACAACCAGCAGTGTTCCTGCCGCTGCGCTCTGGGCCAGGCAATACAGGGCCAGACCGGCACTCAACCACCACACTCGCATCGGATTCTCCATGAGCCCCAGCATTCTCGTTGCGCAGAACCTTAGCAAAGTGGTCCCCAGCGCGGAAGGTGACCTTACCATCCTCCACGCACTGTCTCTCGACCTGGCCCAAGGCGATAGCCTGGCCATCGTCGGCGCCTCGGGCTCTGGCAAGTCGACCCTGCTCGGCTTGCTCGCCGGCCTCGACCGCCCCAGCGCTGGCAATGTCGTGCTCGCCGGCCACGACCTGGGGCCACTGGATGAAGACCAACGCGCCCGTGTGCGCGCCGAACATGTGGGTTTCGTGTTCCAGTCGTTCCAGTTGCTCGACAGCCTCAATGCACTGGAAAACGTCATGCTGCCACTGGAGCTGGACGGCCGCCGCGATGCCCGCGAACAGGCTCGCACTTTGCTGGAGCGGGTCGGCCTGGGCAAACGCCTGAGCCACACACCTCGGCAGCTGTCGGGCGGCGAGCAGCAGCGCGTGGCAATCGCTCGCGCCTTCGCCGCGCAGCCTGCGGTGCTGTTCGCCGATGAGCCCACCGGCAACCTCGACAGCCACACCGGCGAACGCATCAGCGACTTGTTGTTCGACCTGAACAAGGAGCGCGGCACTACCTTGGTGCTGGTCACCCATGACGAACGCCTGGCCCGCCGCTGCCGGCGCCAGATCCGCCTGGACGCGGGCCGCCTTGTGGCGCCGATGGAGGCCCGGTGAGCCGTATGCCGCTGTCCCGCCTGTGTGGCCTGGCACTGCGCCAGTTGCTGCGCGATGTTCGCGCCAGTGAAGTGCGCGTGCTGTTCTTTGCCCTGTTGGTGGCGGTAGCTGCCAGCACCGCCATCGGCTATTTCGGCGCCCGCCTCAACGGCGCCATGCAGCTGCGCGCCAGCGAGTTTCTGGGCGCCGATCTGGTACTGCAGGGCAGCGCACCGGCCCGCGAGCAACAGCTCGATGCCGGCAAGGCACTGGGCTTGCGCCATGCACGCGTGGTCGAGTTCACCAGCGTGGTCGGCGGCGACAATGGCATCCAGCTGTCCAGCGTAAAGGCCGCCGACGGCGCCTACCCATTGCGCGGGCAAGTACGCAGCGCTCCGGCACCTTATGCCGAAGAAACACCCGGCGGCGGCCCTGCCCCTGGCGAAGTGTGGGTGGAACCGCGCCTGTTGGCAGCACTGGGGCTGGCAATCGGCGACAGCATCGACGTGGGCATGAAAACCCTGCGCATGAGCCGTGTGCTTACCTACGAACCGGACCGCGCCAACAACTTCTACAGCCTTACCCCGCGCGTGATGATGAACCTGGCCGACCTGGAGGCCACCGGCGTGATCCAGCCGGGCAGCCGGGTCACCTACCGTGACCTGTGGCGCGGCGATACCGAGGCGCTGGCGCAGTACCGTCAGGCCGTGGAAAAAGACCTGGCCGCCAACCAGCGCCTGCGTGACACCCGCGATGGCAACCAACAGATCGGCGGCGCGCTGGGCAAAGCCGAACGCTACCTGAACATGGCCAGCCTGGTGGCTGTATTGCTGGCAGGCGTAGCCGTGGCATTGTCGGCCAGTCGCTATGCTGCACGCCGACTGGACGCCAGTGCCCTGCTGCGCTGCCTGGGCCTGTCGCGCCACCAGGCATTGGGCCTGTATTGCCTGCAACTGGCCATGCTCGGCCTGGTCGCTGCCCTGGCCGGTGCCTTGCTCGGCTGGCTGGCTCAGCTGGGCCTGTTCCGCCTGCTGCACGGCTTGCTGCCGAGCGTGGTGCCCGCTGGCGGCATCGTTCCTGCGCTGGCAGGTATCGGTACCGGGCTGGTGGCACTGGCTGGCTTTGCCCTGCCGCCCATTGCGGCGCTGGGCCAGGTGCCGCCACTGCGCGTGCTGCGCCGTGACCTGCTGCCGATACCTGCGAGCAGTTGGCTGGTGTACGGCGCCGCCCTGCTCGCCCTGGGCCTGATCATGTGGCGCCTGAGCCTCGATCTGCTGCTCACCTTCGCCCTACTCGGTGGCGGCCTGGTCGCTGCGCTCCTGCTCGGTGGCCTGCTGTTGCTCGGTTTACGCAGCCTGCGCCAGCTGCTGGCCGGGGCGCCACTCACCTGGCGTCTGGGGCTGGGCCAACTATTACGCCACCCCATGGCTGCAGCAGGCCAGGCCCTGGCCTTCGGCCTGATATTGCTGGCCATGGCCTTGGTCGCCCTGCTGCGCGCAGAGCTGCTCGATACCTGGCAAGCACAGCTACCCAAGGATGCGCCTAACCACTTCGCCCTGAACATCCTGCCAGATGACCGTGAGCTGTTCATTCAACACCTGCACCAGGTCAATGCCGCTTCAGCGCCGCTGTACCCGGTAACGCCCGGGCGCCTGGTGCAAATCAATGAAAAACCGGTACAGCAGGTGGTCAGCAAGGACTCGGCAGGCGAGCGCGCCGTGCAGCGCGACCTCAGCCTGACCTGGGCCGCCGAGTTGCCCGAAGGCAACGTGCTGACCGCAGGCAGCTGGTGGCAAGCCTTGCCAGCCGACAACGATATCCCCGGGGTTTCGGTGGAGGCGGAACTGGCCAGCAGCCTGAAACTGCAGATGGGCGACCTGCTGACGTTCGATATTGGCGGTCAGCAGCGCCAGGCCCGCGTGAGCAGCCTGCGCAACGTGCATTGGGACAGCTTCCAGCCGAACTTCTACATGATCTTCCAGCCTGGCACGCTGCAGGGGCTGCCGACCACTTACCTGACCAGCTTCTACGTGGCACCGGGGCATGACCTGGATGTCGTCGCGCTGTCACGGGCGTTTCCGGCGGTGACCATCCTGCAGGTGGATGCCTTGCTCGACCAGCTGCGCAGCATTCTCGCCCAGGTAACCCTGGCGGTGGAGTATGTGCTGCTGTTCGTGCTGGCCGCCGGGCTGGCAGTGTTGTTCGCTGGCTTGCAGGCCACGCTGGACGAGCGCATTCGCCAAGGGGCACTGTTGCGCGCACTGGGCGCGGCGCGGCCCTTGCTGGTCAAGGCCCGGCGTATCGAGTTCGGCCTGCTGGGCGCGACCAGCGGGCTACTGGCGGCCGTGGGCTGCGAACTGATTACCTGGGTGCTGTACCGCTATGCGTTCGACTTGCAGTGGAGCCCGCACCCGTGGCTGCTGGTGTTGCCGCTGACAGGGGCACTGCTGGTGGGGGGTGCGGGGGTGCTGGGAACGCGGCGGGCGTTGAATGCCAGCCCGCTGGCGGTGTTGCGCGAGGCTTGAGGCCTGGCTGGCAGCGTTTCTGCAGGCGCAACCCTGAGGGCTGAGCGATCGCCTGCCGGGACAGCACATGCCTCACGCTGGCGCAAGACGGGCCCGGTCAGTCCGTCGAGACGCCCTGGCCGTAACGGATGCTGCTCACATACCAGGTCGCTTCACCGGTAGGTGTATGCACCACCACCTCATCACCCTCCTCCTTCTTCAGCAAGGCACGGGCCATGGGTGAATCGATCGAGATGTAATCGTTGCGCCCGTAGATCTCGTCGTAGCCGACAATGCGAAACTTCATGGTCTCGCCCTCGTCGTTCTCGATCTCAACCCAGGCACCGAAAAACACTTTGCCTTCCTGCTCGGGCGAGTACGCCACCACTTTCACATCTTCAAGCCGCTTGCGCAGGTATCGCACCCTGCGGTCGATTTCGCGCAGCAGCTTCTTGTTGTACTGGTAGTCCGCGTTCTCGCTGCGGTCACCCAACGAAGCGGCCCAGGCAACCTTTTGGGTGATTTCCGGACGATACACCCGCCACAGGTGATCCAGCTCTTTCTTCAGCGCCTCATGGCCTTCTGTGGTGATGATATTGGTGCTCAATAGCGCATTCCTCAGCGGCGGGTAATCAGGCCTTGACGCGCGATGCGGGTGAGATGGCCTATGACTTCGGCGGCCTCGTCCGGTGCCGGCGCCTGGATCACAGCCAGGTCGAAACGGTCATTGCCATACTGCGCGAGGTGGCAGCCACTGTCGGCGAACTGGATCAGAAAGGCACGCGCCTGCCCCTTGCGCCGTGACAGGCCTTCAAGATGACGCAAAAGGGTGGGTTGATGCCGGCCGCCGAGCAGGATGCGCGGTGTGCGGGACGCCTGGCTAGCAGGCAAAGGGCTTAAACAGACACTGGTACGTGGGCAACTCATGGAGCTTCTCTCCGCCTCGCGAATCCCGCTGGGCAGCGGTGGGAGGCGTCACCGAACCAGCGCTTTAGCGGTATTTCGGACGGCCCGGAGGTGGGGCTTTCCTGCGCCCCGCAAGTAGCTGTTTAAATCGGCGCAGGCGGTATGCTAGAGCGATGAGCCCCAAGTTGCAAGCGACAAGCCGCAAGCAAGAACACGCCGAGAATTGGCCCGCGCTTGCCTGCGGCTCGTAGCTCACAGCTTGCAGCTGATTACCGGGCGATCAGGCGGTCGAGCGAGAAGCGGCCAGCGCCTTCGATCATGACTGCAACAGTGCCGGCCAACAGCGCCAGGGCGAACTCATAGCCGTTGTTGGACATGAACAGGCCGTTGCCGATGTGCACCGAAACGATCGCCACTACCAAGGTCACCGTCAGCGCCAGGGCCGCCGGGCGAGCCAGCAGGCCGACCACCAAGGCCAGGCCGCCGAAGAATTCGGCACTGCCGGACAGCAGGGCCATCAGATAACCCGGCGCCAGGCCGATGCTTTCCATCCATTGGCCGGTGCCTTCCAGGCCGTAGCCACCGAACAGGCCGAAGAGTTTTTGCGCACCATGAGCCATGAAGATGATGCCGACCAGGATGCGGATAACGCTCAAGCCAGCGCCAGCACGTGTAGAGAACAGCGCGTTGAGGGTAGTGTTTTTCATGTCGAAGCGTCCTTGAAGTGAAGCAGTTGTGTGGGTATGGGCGCCATCATAATCAATTCTATTGATATGAAAATCGCAAAAAACCCAACATAACAATCGATAAAATCGATTTTAACGCTTCGCCACGCGCTCCAGTGCCGCGCGTTCGCGGTTGAAGGCCAGGTAGTACTTGTTGATGCTATTGACGAAATTGACCGGTCCCATCCCCACTTGCTCCATGGCGATGCGTTCAGTCTGGAAGAACCACTGGTTACCGTTTAGACCTCGCCGTCGAGCCTCTGCGCGCATGGCCTGAACCCGCTCGGGGCCGAGGTTGTAGGCTGCCAGCACAAAGGCCATGCGCTCACGCTCGTTGATCTTGGCACTGGCAAAAAACTTGCGCCGGATAAGCGCCAGGTAACGGGCACTGGCCAGGACATTGCCATCTACCGTTGCAGTGTTGCTCACCCCCACCCGCTGGGCTGCCGAAGGGGTAATCTGCATCAGGCCATGGGCACCGCCAGTACCGCGTGCAGCCGGGTTGAGCGTCGACTCCTTGAAGGCCAATGCAGCCAGGTTGAGCCAGTCGATCTGTTGCGCCTGGCCATGCTTCTGCAACACCGCCCGCACCGATGCCAGACGCTGGCGGTCCTTGCTGGCCAACGGGTTGTGTACCCGGTACTGGCGGCGGTAGATGCGCTCGAACGCCGCATCCTGGTTATCTGGCGCGCGGTAACCTTGCAGAAAGTGATCGACTGCGGCCAACAATTGCGGCGCATCACGCCCTACATACCAGCGCATGGCTTGCGGCGCACCCAGGCGCACCCGGCTGTCCAGGCGCAGGCGCGGCATAACCCGGGCCCAACGCCGGGCAATGGGCTGCTCGACCATGGTCAGGTGGTAGATGCCTGCCTGTACCATCTCCAGCACATCCTCCACCGCCAGCGTCGAATCGACCCACTCCACTTTGATCGGCGGCCGCTTGCGCAGTGCCAGTTGCTGGTTGACCTGCTGGATCAGCGGTCCGGCGGCACTGGCGCTGGTCAACGCCACGGTACGCCCTGACAGCTGTTCGACCTTGCTGAAACTTCGCTCGCCTTTGCGCCCGACCAGCATCAGCGGCACTTGGTCGAGTATCGGCGCACTGCTGCGGACACCGCTCACCGTAGTGGGGTCAAGCAGCTCGCCTGGCGCGGCCAGGTCACCCTCGCCGCGGGCCAGGGCGCCCAGCAACTGTTCCTTGGCCCGCGGGATGAGCTTTAGCTGGATCTGCTGGTCGTCGGCAGTACGAGCATTGAGGAAATGCTCCAGGGCACGCAGCCGATAATACTCGATGCCGACTGGCTCGCCCTTGACCTCACCGGAACTGTTGCGGCTCTGGTTGACCAGCACTCGCAGTACTTTGCTGGTGCGAATCTGCGGCAGGTCACGCACCTTGGCAGGCGGTATGTGCTGCTGTGGGCCCGGCGAGCGCGCCTGGACGGGGCAGGTCAAGATCAACCCCAGCGTCAGCAGAAAAATGAGCCAGCATCGCTGCATGCGAAAACGTGTCCGTGGTCGGTGAGCGGCATCCATGGGTTGCACCGCCAAGTGATAAACGACGGTAAATGACCACGGCAACAGCATGAAGTTCTTGGTTTTTTCAGAAAAACGCGCTTTTTGCTATGCTGGCCGCCCCGCGGCACGAGATAGCACCATGCAACTGATCGATATCGGCGTCAACCTGACCAACAGCAGTTTCCACGACCAACAGGCCGCAATCGTCGAGCGCGCGCTGGAGGCCGGCGTTACGCAAATGCTGCTGACAGGCACCAGCCTGGCGGTCAGCGAACAAGCCCTGGAACTGTGCCATCAACTGGATGCAAGCGGCGCCCACCTGTTCGCCACGGCCGGCGTGCACCCTCACGATGCCAAGGCCTGGGATGCCGACAGCGAGCGCCAGCTGCGACGGTTGCTGAGTGAACCGCGCGTACGCGCGGTGGGCGAATGCGGCCTGGATTTCAACCGCGACTTTTCCCCTCGCCCGCTGCAGGAAAAAGCCTTGGAAGCCCAGCTGAGACTGGCTGCGGAGCTGCGTCTGCCGGTGTTCCTGCACGAGCGCGATGCCAGCGAGCGCTTGCTGGCGATTCTCAAGGACTACCGCGACCACCTGACCGGCGCAGTGGTGCACTGCTTCACCGGTGAGCGTGAGGCGCTGTTCGCCTACCTGGACCTGGACCTGCACATCGGCATTACCGGCTGGATCTGCGACGAACGCCGCGGCACTCACCTGCACCCGCTGGTGGGCAACATTCCTCAAGGCCGGCTGATGCTGGAAAGCGACGCGCCCTACCTGCTGCCGCGCAGCTTGCGGCCCAAGCCCAAGAGCGGGCGCAACGAGCCGGCGTTCTTGCCGGAGGTACTGCGCGAGGTGGCCTCGCATCGCGGTGAATCAGCCGAGCACACGGCGGCGCATACCACGGCAACGGCGCGGGCTTTCTTCCAGCTCCCCTGAGTCTCGCGTGTTTCTGCGGGGCGGGTGAACACAGTTGATATGCATCAACACATGTCTAGGAGGATGAGGGCACAATGATGGCACCTTGCCAATATTGTTTCCGCTCAACTCAGAGAAGACCTGCCCATGGGTGCCTGGCTTAGCAATGTTTCCCTGAAGTACAAGTTCTGGGCCGTCAACGCAGTGGCCTTTGTCACCACCTTGCTGCTGGTGCTGTACGCCGTGCACCTGGAGCAACGCGCACGTGCCGAGGCGGCTCAGAGCCAGGCGGTCGCACAAGCCCAGTTGCTGGCCGCCTGGCCAGCCGGGCAAGCACTGCCACGCCCGGCCAACGTCATCAGTTGGTCAACCGGGCAAACGCCAACCTACGCCGGGGAGGCGCTCGATGCCCTGCGCAACGCCCAAGGCTGGGTCGCATTGCCGAGCGCCTGGGTCCTCGGCGAAAACCCACTGCGTGGCGCACAGGTGCTGCGCAGTGGCGACCAGCAGTTAGCTGTGCTGGCCCAGTCACCCAGTTTGCGCCAGGTCTTCTTCGATCGTTTCAGCAATTACGCGGTGTGTGTGCTGATCCTGATGCTGGCCATGCTCGGCGCCTCCCAACTGCTGATCCGCTTCCTGCTCAGCCAACTCAACACCCTCAAGGACGTGATGCTGCACGTGGAAAAGACCGGCGACCTGTCGGCCCGCGTACCGCTAGCCAGTGGCGACGAGGTCGGCCAGATGGCTGGGGCCTTCAACGCCATGCAGTCCACCTATCACCGCGTGGTCAGCACCGTCGCCCACAGCGCAGCACAGTTGGACTCGGGCGCTGCACGCCTAGCCGCCAGCATGAGCGACGTACGCCATGGCATGCTCGGCCAGCAGAGTGAAACCGACCAGGCCGCCACTGCCATCAACGAAATGTCGGCGACCGTGCACCACATTGCCCAGCACGCCGGTGCCACCCGCGATTTGTCACAAACCGCCGACACCTTGGCCGGCAGCGGTCAAGCGGTGGTCAGCCGAGTGCAGGATTCGATTTCCGGGCTTTCCAGCGGCGTGCAACAAACTGCCGAGATGATTCGACAACTAGCCGAGGACAGCCAGAAGATCAACGGTGTAGTCAGTGTGATCCACAGTATTGCCGAACAGACCAACTTGCTGGCGCTTAACGCTGCCATCGAAGCCGCGCGCGCCGGTGACCTGGGCCGTGGCTTTGCCGTGGTGGCCGATGAAGTGCGCAACCTGGCCAAACGCGTACAAACCTCCACGGATGAGATCACCACCATGGTTTCGGCCCTGCAGTCGGGCACCCGCGATGCGGTGGAGTTCATGCAGGAGAGCTCGTACAAGGCCGACGACTGTGTGCGTCAGGCGCAGGAAGCCGGTGAGGCGCTGGCTGAAATCACCGGTGCCGTGGCGCAGATGCGCGAAAGCAATACCCAGATCGCTGTAGCGGCCGAGCAGCAAAGCCAGGTAGCCGAGGAAATGAACCGCGCGGTGGTCAGCATCCGCGATGTCACCGAGCGGACCGTGCAGCAGACGGTCGGTTCAGCGACCACCAGCAGCGAACTGGCGACCCTGGCCGGCGAACTGAACAAGGCCATTGGCCAGCTCAAGCTATAGTCACCATAGCCAGCTTCGATTGGCCCCCGCGTGGGGGCCGCACTAAGCTTTGGGCATGACCGAGAGGAAATCCCCATGAGCAAACGCCTGCCCAATCTTCCCGCCTGGCAATGGCGCGGCTATCACCATAATCACCGCCACCCGGCCAACCTGGTGTTGCACCTGATCGCTGTGCCGTTGTTCATTCTGGGGACACTGCTGGTGCTGTCCGGTCTGTTCGGTTTCGACCTCGGCCAGATCGCGGTGGGTGTGATTGCCTTGATCGCAGCGTTGGGCCTGCAGCGCCAAGGCCACCGCCTTGAAGCCCAGCAGCCCGAACCGTTCGCCAACCGCCAGGATGCCGTGCAGCGCTTACTGACCGAGCAGTTCATCACCTTTCCGCGCTTTGTGGTGAGCGGGGCCTGGTGGAGGGCCTGGCGGGAGCGGCACAAGCACCGGCACTGAGCCAGCTGCCGGAGCGCTGCTTGTGAGCAGTCTTGCAAGGGTCAGGCGAAAACGGTGACGGTCTGCCGGCTCAACGCCAACAACTCGCCCTGCGCCGTCCACAATGCCGCAGCAGCATGCCCATAGCCATCCCGCGCATGCTCGGTCTCCACACAGTACCGGCACCAATCCAGGGTCGACAGCTTCGCCGTTGGCTGGATGAACTCGATGGTCCAGGTCAACGTACTGCCCGCAGCGGGCTGCTTGAGAAACGGCATGAGGCTGGGCGGCCAGGCATCGACCAACGCCAACAGGTGCGCCTCGTTCACCTGTTCTTCCACCACATCCCGCAAGCGCACCCAGCCGCCCATCTTGCGCGACTGATTGCCACTGAACGGCAGCCCCCCTACTGCCCAGCGCAGGGCCACATGCCGCATGAACTCAGGGGTAACGCCTTTGATATAGGGCAACTCCGGGGCCGCCTCATCGAGCGCAG
The DNA here is from genome assembly GCF_020911845.1 of Pseudomonas sp. CIP-10. NCBI lineage: Bacteria > Pseudomonadati > Pseudomonadota > Gammaproteobacteria > Pseudomonadales > Pseudomonadaceae > Pseudomonas > Pseudomonas sp. CIP-10. The sequence goes on from NZ_CP087160.1 coordinate 3,978,163, forward strand.
GCATTTCGATGGCCGGTAACGCCGGCACTTCGACCACCGAAGGGCGGCCCGCACCGAAATTGCCCTGCACCAAAGTCACCACCTGGCCATCCTGAACCGCGCGGCCCAACAGCGTGCTAACCGCCTTGCCTTCGCGCAAAACCTCCACCTCGAAGCGGATGGGCACATCCGCAGCCGCCGGCGCCACGAAGCTGATGGCCAATGAGCGTACCGGGCGGCTGTCGCAGAGCCTAAGGCGCATGGTTTCATACACCATGGCCGCCATCAGGCCACCAAAGGCAGCGCGCCCCTGGGCCCAGCTGGGCGGAATGCTGACGGAATCCGGGTTGGCCCGTACGGCGTCGAGGAGTTGGTTGAAATTCATTGGCCGGCTCCTGCCTGCAAAGAAAAAGGTCCGCTAATCCTAGCCAGCAAACGCCGGGCAATCAGCCCGCATATCGGTCATTTTCCGTGATAACGCCGCGCCAGCGCCTCTTGCAGGGCATCCAGCGTCACATCTGACTGGCGCTCCGCCTCATGCAACTCCTGCTCCCAACCAGCCTTGCAGGGGAGCAGGTCGGCATGATCGCGGGCTTGCAGCAGCCATTGCAGGCGGTCGTGCCAATCCCCCAGGTTGCCCTGTGCCTTTTTCAACAGACGTTGCAGTTTCTTCCCTGCGTGATCGAGTTGTGGGTAGGCCTCATCGCCATAGCGCGCACGCTTGATCAGCAAACGCAGGCGGTGGCGATCGTGAGCCGGGTCCTGCAACGCTTTGTGCAACTTGCGCCACTGCTTGACCAGGCGCTTGTCGATACGCTTGCCCAGCGACTTGACCAGCCCCTCCCGGTCCGCCGCCCGCAGGAACAATGGAAAGGCGTCGAGAATCGCCAATACCCTGGCCAGCTGTGGGCTGGTAGCAACACTGGCGAAGGTCCTGTCACGCCCCTCCAGACGCCGCTGCCCGGCTGCCGCATGACCGCGCCCGATCAGCTCAGCCGCCAGCACCTCGCGATCACGCAGCGGCGTGGTAAGGGTACCCAGCGAACGTGCCGCATCCTCCAGTTGCTCCACACCCGGCAGCCCACGCAGCGGCCTCAGCAGACTGCGCAGGCGCCGCGAGGTGATACGCAAGTCGTGCAAGGCCTCGCTGTCGGTATTGGCAGCCAGGCGTTCACGACAGGCCAGCAAGCGCACCTGCAAGGTCAGTATCTGGGCAACGACATGGTCGAGCATGGCAGACATACGATGCTCCCTGTTCAGCGCCCGGCGCGAGATTCACGAATGTAGAACCGCGCCTTTTCGGCTTTGCGGGTACAGCTTTCGTAGCCTTCGAACTGCTGCTGGGTCTTGGCCCCGGTCAGCAGTGACAAGGCCTTGGAATAACTTACAGCACCGGCAAAGCCTTCGGCCTTGGCCAGGTCCAGCTCCTTCCAGGCGGCATCCAGCTGGGTCGCGCAGCTGTCACGGTAGGCCGTCTTGCCCGCGCAGCCAGCTAGGGCCAAGGCAATCAGTGGAAGGCAGATCCAGGCTTTCATCAGTAATACCTCTATGGAAAAACGGTGGCTGTTCGACGCTCCGACAGCTGGAAAGTGCCATGCCCAGCCGGCTTTGCCTGGCCAGTTTTATTACAGTAGCTCAGCACGATCTACATTGAAGCACAGGCAGCGATGGGTGCATTGTAGGACCATGATGGCACTGGCCGGGGAATGTTCATGAGTAAACGTGTGGCACTGGTACTGGGATCGGGCGGCGCCCGAGGGTATGCACACATCGGCGTGATCGAAGAAATCGAGCGCCGCGGCTACGACATAGCCTGCGTCGCAGGGTGCTCCATGGGCGCGGTGATTGGCGGTATCTATGCCGCCGGCAAGCTGGATGAGTATCGCAACTGGATCGAAAGCCTCGACTACCTGGATGTGCTGCGCCTGGTCGACGTCAGCTTTCGCCTCGGTGCGATTCGCGGCGACAAGGTGTTCGGGCAGATCCGCAAGATCGTCGGCGAGATAAACATCGAGCAACTGCGCATACCCTACACCGCAGTGGCCGCCGACCTTACCAACCAGCAGGAAATCTGGTTCCAGGAGGGTTGCCTGCATCAGGCCATGCGCGCCTCTGCGGCCATTCCCAGCCTGTTCACGCCAGTGATGCAAGGCAACCGCATGCTTGTCGACGGTGGCATCCTCAACCCGCTGCCAATCGTGCCGGTGGTGTCCAGCCATTGCGACCTGATCATCGCGGTCAACCTCAACGCCACCAACCAGAAGCAGTACCAGTTGCCGGTGATCGAGCGCCCGGCGGCATTCAAGATGCGCTTTGACGCCTTGTTGAGCTCGCTGGGTTCACGCTTGCCATTCCGGCGCAAACCGGCGGAAGAGCTGATCCGCATCGAAAAGGAAATCGTCGCCGAGGGGTTGGCACCGCCAAGCCCGTGGCTTACCGACAGCGCCGACCCGGAAAACCAGCAACCGGCAGCGGCCCCGGAGCGCGAGGGCGCGCCGAAGTCGGCCACCGGCTCTTTCATCATCGACAACGTGGGGCCAGCCTCGCTGCTGGATTTGATCAACCAGAGCTTCGAGGTCATGCAGACTTCGTTGGCACAGTACAAGATTGCCGGCTATCCACCGGATGTGCTGATCAACGTGCCCAAGCGGGTGTGCCGGTTTTTCGAGTTCTACAAAGCGCCGGAGCTCATCGCCCTGGGGCGAGAGATTGCACGCGATACGCTGGACAGTTATGAAGGGGTGAATCGGTAGCACCTGGTTGGCGCCGCACCTGAAGGCGGTGTGGTGCTCGACAATGACCGTGCTCGCGGCTGGCGAAAACGAAACAGGCCGCACGAGGCGGCCTGTTTCTTCATGCAACGAACACCTTAGTAACGGGTGATGTCTGCATTGGCTTCCAGCTGCTTGCGGTAAGCCGCAAAGTCCTGCTGGCCAGCACGGGACGCGAGGTAGCGGCGAATCTGCTGCTTCTCTTCGTCGGTGGCGGTAGCGCCGTCGTTCACACCCTTGAGCTGCAACACCACCAGGCTTCCGTCACGCAGCACCACACTGCCATAAACAGGCTTGTCCTTGGCTTGCGGCTTGCCCAGACGGAACAGTGCCTGCAGTTCGGCCGGGTCAATACCGTCCTCACCACGGGTGACTGCCTCATAGGCTTTCCAGCCTTGGCCTTCGTGAACGCTGCCTGCTGCGATGGAACCGTCACGCAGGCCGGCAATCAGCTTGTCCGCCTTGGCCTTGAGTTCGGCAGTCGCCTTCTCTTTGGCCAGGTGCTCCCTGATGTTCTTGGCCACAGCGTCCAGCGGCAGTTGCTCTGGTTTGCGGTGTTCCTTGACGCGCAGCACCACGGTGGTCTCAGGGTCGAGCTCGATGGCGGTGCTATTGGCACCCTCATCCAGCACTTCTTCAGAGAACGCCGCCTGCACCACCGCACGGTTGGCGGTAATGCCTTCACCGCCCTCACGGCCGAAGGCCGCGGAGGTGTGCACCTTGAGGTTCAGGTCCTGGGCCGGCTGGGCCAGGTCGGAAGCCTCGTAGGCAGCATCCTGCAGTTGCTTGCTGGCGTCGACATAACGCTGCTCGACCAGCGGCATCTTCAGATCGCGGGTCAGTTTGTCCTTCAGGCTGGCGAAGCTCGGTACTTCTGGCGCCTGGACGCCCAGCAGCTTGATCAGATGGTAGCCAAACTCGGTGCGCACCGGAGCAGATACCTGGCCATTCTGCAGCTGGTACAGCGCCTCTTCGAAGGCCGGGTCGTATACGCCCGGGCCGGCAAAGCCGAGGTCACCACCGCTGGTGGCGGAGCCTGGGTCCTGAGAGAACTCTTTGGCCAAAGCGGCAAAGTCCTCACCCTTGGCCAGACGCTGCTCGATCTCTTCGGCGCGGGCCTTGGCCTGGGCGTCGGTGACCTTGTCGTTGACCTCGATGAGGATGTGCGCGGCATGACGCTGCTCGGCCAGGTTGGCGATTTCCTTCTCGTACTGGGCCTTGAGCTCTTCGTCGGTCACTTTGACCTGATCGAAGAACGCCGACTTCTTCAGCTCGATGTAGTCGATCACGACCTGGTCAGGCGACATGAACTCCTTGGCGTGCTGGTCGTAGTGCGCCTTGACCTCTTCGTCGCTGACCTTGACTGCGGCCGGGTCGGCCTTGAACGTCAGGGAGGCGAAGTCGCGGGTCTGCTTCTCCAGGCGAGCAAAGGCATCGACCTGTTGATCGGTGACGAAGCTGCTGCCGGCCAGGCCGGTGCGCAGTTGGCCGATGAGCATTTCCTCGCCGAGCATCTCGCGGAACTGCATGCGACCGTAGCCCATCTGGCGGATCACCTGGTCGAAACGGTCAGCGCTGAACTTGCCGTCCACCTGGAACTCAGGGGTCTGCAAGATCACCTGATCCAGCGCGGCCTCGGAGAATGCGAACTTGGCATCCTCAGCACCTTGCAGCAGCAGCTTGCGGCTGATCAGCCCCTTGAGTGCCTCCTCTCGCAGCAACTTGTCATCCAACAGCGCCGGGTCGAAATCCTTGCCCAACTGTTGCATCAGTTGACGGCGCTGCATGTCGGCCGCCTGGCTCAGCTCGTTCTGGCTGATGGTCTGGCCGTTCACCTTGGCGGCGTCCTGGCTATGAGTGGCGGCCTGGAAAATGGCTTCGAAACCGGTCAATGCCATCAACACGACGATAAGGCCGATGATGGTCTTGGCAATCCAACCTTGTGAATTGTCCCTGATATTTTGCAGCATGCGTCCCCCAGAAACGGCTGTACCACTGCGTCGACAACCGCGGAGCGTGGGTAGAATCCTGATAAAAGAAAGGCGCATCCGAGGATGCGCCTTTTCTTAGCAAACGTGTCAGGCGGGAACGTTTGCGCCCCGCCATCACCGTGCTCGGACCAGGCCAGGCCGGGTCCGGCTGAAAGACGACTTAGTTGACGGCGTCTTTCAGGCCTTTGCCTGCCTTGAAACCTGGAACCTTGGCGGCTTCGATCTTGATTGCCTTGCCGGTTTGCGGGTTGCGGCCGGTACGCTCGGCGCGCTCCTTGACCGAGAAGGTACCAAAGCCAACCAGTACCACATCGTCACCTTGCTTCAGGGCGCCGGTGACGGATTCGATGACTGCGTCCAGCGCACGGCCGGCTACAGCTTTCGGGATGTCTGCAGATGCGGCGATAGCGTCAATCAGTTCCGACTTGTTCACTCTAAGTCCCCTTATTTCTCTATTGAGTTTGTTTCTAAGTATGTAATGAAAAGCTTATGAAACGTGTGCTGGGAGGCATGGCGACAATAACGTGCCGCTTTATAGCAAGGCGCCGAAAATACTGTCAAGGAAAGCCCCCCAGCCAAAAACTACTAATGCGTGCTGATTCTTTCCTTAGCATCGCCGTCGCGCTTCTCGTCTTTCGCGACAATCTCCGGAGCCACATCTGGCAAGGGCTCCGGGGCGTATTGCAGCGCAATTTGCAGGACTTCGTCAATCCATTTGACCGGTTTGATCTGAAGATCCTGTTTGATATTTTCAGGAATCTCCTTGAGATCGCGAACATTCTCCTCGGGAATGATCACCGTCTTGATCCCGCCACGGTGTGCCGCCAGCAGTTTTTCCTTCAGCCCGCCAATGGCCAATACCTGGCCACGCAAGGTGATTTCGCCGGTCATGGCCACGTCGGCACGTACCGGAATCTGCGTCAGCGCCGACACCAGTGCGGTGCACATTCCGATACCGGCACTTGGGCCGTCTTTCGGCGTGGCGCCCTCAGGCATGTGAATGTGCACGTCATGCTTCTCGTGGAAGTCGGCGGCAATCCCCAGGCTGCGGGCGCGGCTGCGTACCACGGTCTGCGCGGCGGTAATCGACTCGACCATGACATCGCCCAGCGAGCCGGTCTTGATCAACTGGCCCTTGCCGGGGATGACCACGGCCTCGATGGTCAGCAACTCGCCGCCCACCTGGGTCCAGGCCAGGCCGGTTACCTGGCCGATCTGATCCTGCTGCTCGGCCAGGCCATAGCGGAACTTGCGCACGCCCAGCAGGTGCTCCAGCTGCTCGCTGGCCACCTTGACCTTGACCTGCTTCTGCCCGGTATGTTCCTTGACCACCTTGCGGCAGACCTTGGCAATTTGCCGCTCCAGGCCCCGCACACCGGCTTCACGGGTGTAGTAGCGGATGATGTCGCGAATCGCCGAGATGTCGACTTCCAGCTCTTCCTTCTTCAAGCCGTTGGCCTTGACCTGCTTGGGCACCAGGTACTTGACCGCGATGTTGATCTTTTCGTCCTCGGTGTAGCCAGGCAGACGGATGACTTCCATCCGGTCCAGCAGCGCCGGCGGGATGTTCATCGAGTTCGAGGTGCACAGGAACATCACGTCCGAGAGGTCGTAGTCGACCTCCAGGTAGTGGTCGTTGAAGTTGTGGTTCTGTTCAGGGTCGAGCACTTCCAGCAGTGCCGAAGCGGGGTCACCGCGCATGTCGCTGCCCATCTTGTCGATCTCGTCGAGCAGGAACAACGGGTTGCGCACGCCCACCTTGGTCATCTTCTGGATCAGGCGACCCGGCATGGAGCCGATGTAGGTACGGCGGTGGCCACGGATCTCGGCCTCGTCACGCACGCCACCCAGGGCCATGCGCACGAACTTGCGGTTGGTGGCGGCAGCGATCGACTCGGCCAGCGAGGTCTTGCCGACACCGGGTGGCCCGACCAGGCACAGCACCGGACCGCGGATCTTCTTGACGCGCTTCTGCACGGCAAGGTATTCGAGGATGCGTTCCTTGACCTCTTCCAGGCCATAGTGGTCGGCATCGAGGATTTCCTCGGCCTTGGTCAGGTCCAGACGCACCTTGCTCTGAGCCTTCCACGGCACCTGCACCAACCAGTCGAGGTACGAGCGCACCACGGTAGCTTCGGCCGACATCGGAGACATTTGCTTGAGCTTGTTCAGCTCCGCCTGAGCCTTGGTCAAGGCATCTTTAGGCAGACCTGCGGCTTCGATGCGCTTTTTCAGCTCTTCGACTTCATTGTGGCCTTCGTCACCATCGCCAAGTTCTTTCTGAATGGCCTTCATCTGCTCATTCAGGTAGTACTCGCGCTGGCTGCGCTCCATCTGCTTCTTGACCCGGCCGCGAATGCGCTTTTCGACCTGCAGGAGGTCGATTTCGGCATCCAGCAGTGCCAGCACGTGCTCGACACGGGTAGTCAAGTCGACGATTTCAAGAATTTCCTGCTTCTGCTCGATCTTCAGGGCCATGTGCGCGGCCATGGTGTCGACCAGGCGCCCTGGCTCGTCGATGCTGTTCAGCGAAGACAGCACTTCGGCAGGCACCTTCTTGCCCAGCTGAACGTATTGTTCGAACTGCGACAGCAGCGTGCGCACGAACACTTCCGACTCGCGCTCGGCAGTGTCGGTTTCGTCGATCAGGGAGACTTCGGCACGGATGTGCCCTTCAACTTCGGAGAAGCGCTCGACCGCACCCCGCTGTTCGCCTTCGACCAGCACCTTGACGGTGCCATCAGGCAGCTTCAGCAGTTGCAGCACGGTGGCAACGGTACCGACGCGGTACAGGGCGTCCTCACCCGGATCGTCGTCGGCAGGGTTCTTCTGGGCCAGCAGAAGGATCTGCTTTTCGCCCGTCATCGCCGCCTCGAGGGCTTCGATGGACTTTTCGCGCCCCACGAACAGCGGGATAACCATGTGCGGGTAAACAACGACATCGCGCAATGGCAAAAGAGGCAAGTCGAGGGTGGTCTTCATGATTTCGCCTCTACAGCGGCCTTATGGCCGGAAACCGGTGGAAATGATGCTTGGACCTAATGTGGGGGCAGGCTTGGGAAATTACAAGCGCTTGCACAGGAAAAGCAGAAAGGGGCCCGTAGGCCCCCTTCTTGCTTGCAACCGAGAACCGGCCATTGCCTGAATCAGGCGTCTGGAGCGGCTTTGGCTTGCGGTTCGCTGTTTTCGTAAATCATCAGCGGCTGCGAGGTACCCTCAATGACGCTCTCGTCGATAACCACCTTGCTGACATCCTTTTTCGAAGGAATCTCATACATGGTATCGAGCAGCACGCCTTCGAGGATCGAACGCAGGCCACGAGCGCCAGTCTTGCGCTCCAGGGCCTTGCGCGCAACGGCCTTGAGCGCATCGCTGCGGAACTCGAGGTCGACGCTTTCCATCTCGAACAGCTTGGCATACTGCTTGGTCAGGGCATTCTTCGGCTCGGTGAGGATCTGCATCAACGCAGCCTCATCCAGCTCGTCGAGGGTAGCCAGTACCGGCAGGCGGCCGACGAATTCCGGAATCAGGCCAAACTTGACCAGATCGTCCGGCTCGACCTCACGCAGGGACTCACCAACCTTCTTGCCCTCTTCCTTGCTGCGCACTTCGGCACCAAACCCGATGCCACCTTTGGTGGAGCGGTTCTGGATGACCTTTTCCAGGCCCGAGAACGCACCACCACAGATGAACAGGATGTTGCGGGTATCAACCTGCAGGAATTCCTGTTGCGGGTGCTTGCGGCCGCCCTGCGGCGGAACCGAGGCCACGGTGCCCTCGATCAGTTTCAGCAGTGCCTGCTGCACGCCCTCGCCCGAGACATCACGGGTAATGGACGGGTTGTCCGACTTGCGCGAAATCTTGTCGATTTCGTCGATGTAGACAATGCCCATCTGGGCCTTTTCCACGTCGTAGTCGCACTTCTGCAACAGCTTCTGGATGATGTTCTCGACGTCCTCACCCACATAACCGGCCTCGGTCAGGGTGGTGGCGTCAGCAATGGTAAACGGTACGTTCAACAGGCGTGCCAGGGTTTCGGCGAGCAGGGTCTTGCCCGAGCCAGTTGGCCCGATGAGCAGGATGTTGCTCTTGCCCAGTTCGACTTCGTCACCCTTCTTGTCACGCTGGTTCAGGCGCTTGTAGTGGTTGTACACCGCTACGGCCAGCACCTTCTTCGCGCGCTCCTGACCAATCACGTACTGGTCCAGGATGCCGCTGATTTCTTTCGGCGAAGGCAATTTGTGCGCGCTGCTCTCGGCCTGGGCTTCCTGCACCTCCTCACGGATGATGTCGTTGCACAGGTCGACGCACTCGTCGCAGATAAATACCGAGGGCCCGGCAATCAGTTTGCGCACTTCGTGCTGGCTTTTGCCGCAGAAGGAGCAATAAAGCAATTTGCCGCTGTCCTCGCCGTTACGGGTGTCAGTCATTCGATCGATCCAATCCGGTAGGCTTGCAACACAAGATGAAGGCAATTGCGGGCTTTTTCAAGTCCGCAGGTAGGCGCTTTCGACGCCCACCTGCTCTGACCCCCCGGTTCAGGAGGCCAGTTGCCGCTTGTCGTAGACCGAGTCGATCAGGCCGTACTCGGCTGCGCGCGAGGCGCTCATGAAGTTGTCACGCTCGGTGTCACGCTTGATGGTCTCGAGTTCCTGGCCGGTGTGATAGGCCAGCAGCTCGTTCAGACGGGCCTTGATATTGAGGATTTCCTGGGCGTGGATCTCGATATCGGTGGCCTGACCCTGGAAGCCGCCCAGCGGCTGGTGGATCATCACGCGCGAGTTAGGCAGGCAATGACGCTTGCCCTTGGCACCTGCCGCCAGCAGGAAGGCGCCCATGCTGCAGGCCTGGCCGATGCAGATGGTCGAAACGTCCGGCTTGATGAACTGCATGGTGTCGTAGATCGACATGCCGGCGGTGACGGAACCGCCCGGCGAGTTGATGTACAGATGGATATCCTTGTCCGGGTTTTCCGCCTCAAGGAACAGCAGTTGCGCAACGACGAGGTTGGCCATGTAGTCCTCTACCGGGCCAACCAGGAAGATCACTCGCTCCTTCAACAGGCGCGAGTAGATGTCGTAAGCGCGTTCGCCACGGGCGGACTGCTCGATAACCATCGGGACCAGGCCGCCTGCGGCCTGGATGTCAGAGCTCTGCTGAATATAAGAATTGCGGGACATGTCCTGCGCTCACTCCCAAATAGTCATGGCTTGAATACGCACAAGCCAGCTCGAAGGCTGGCTTGTGGAGGTTTCCTACGAGAGAAGACCGTTACTCAGCAGCGGCAGGAGCCTCGGCTGGTTTAACGGCTTCTTCGTACGAGACCGACTTGTCGGTCACAGTCGCTTTCTGCAGAACAGTATCTACAACTTGTTCTTCCAGCACAACCGAACGCACTTCGTTCAGTTGCTGGTCGTTCTTGTAGTACCAAGCGATGACCTGCTCAGGCTCTTGGTAAGCCGAAGCCATTTCTTCGATCATCTCGCGAACCTTGGCGTCGTCCGGCTTCAGCTCGAACTGCTTGACCACTTCGGCCACGATCAGGCCCAGCACGACGCGGCGCTTGGCTTGCTCTTCGAACAGTTCGACTGGCAGCTGCTCAGGCTTGATGTTGCCACCAAACTGCTGAACTGCCTGCACGCGCAGACGGTTGACTTCGTTTTCCAGCAGGGCCTTTGGCACTTCGATCGGGTTGGCGGCCAGCAGACCGTCCATGACCTGGTTCTTGACCTTGGTCTTGATCGCCTGACGCAGCTCACGCTCCATGTTCTTGCGAACTTCGGCGCGGAAGCCTTCCAGCGTCGATTCCTTGATGCCGAACTGGGCGAAGAACGCTTCGTTCAGTTCTGGCAGTACAGGTGCCGAAACGCTGTTGACGGTGATGGTGAACTCGGCGGCTTTGCCAGCCAGGTCCAGGTTCTGGTAGTCCTCTGGGAAGGTCACGTTGACAACGCGCTCTTCGCCAGCCTTGGCGCCTACCAGGCCCTCTTCGAAGCCTGGGATCATGCGGCCGGAGCCCAGCACCAGCAGGGTGCCCTTGGCCGAACCACCGGCAAACGCTTCACCGTCGACCTTGCCGACGAAGTCGATGTTGACCTGGTCGTCATTCTGCGCAGCGCGCTCGACGGCCTCGAAGCGGGTGTTCTGCTTGCGCAGCACTTCCAGCATGTTGTCCAGGTCACTGTCAGCCACTTCGGCGCTCAGGCGCTCGACCTTGATCGACTCGAGGCCCGCAACAGTGAACTCAGGGAACACTTCGAAGATGGCGACGAACTCCAAATCCTTGCCCTTTTCGAAGGACTTGGGCTCTACAGCCGGGGCGCCAGCCGGGTTCAGCTTCTGCTCGACGATGGCTTCGTAGAAGGAGGCCTGGACCAGGTCACCGAAAGCCTCTTGACGAGCGTCCGCCTCGAAACGCTGACGGATCACGGTCATCGGTACTTTACCAGGACGGAAGCCCGCAATCTTGGCGCGCTTGGCAGTCTGCTGCAGACGCTTGTTGACTTCGTTCTCGACGCGCTCGGCCGGAACGGCGATGGTCATGCGGCGCTCGAGAGCGGAAGTGTTTTCAACAGAAACTTGCATGGATATTCCTCGTTGCACAGACGTTAGCCGGCGTTAGCCCGACTCCAGAATCAAGGGCAAACATTCTAGTGAGTCACGCAGCAGAAGTCACCCCACACGGGACGACTGAAAACAACGCCGGTCGATTAACTTTCAAGGCCCGCACGGCACAGCGCCAGGCCTGCTTCCAACAGGGGCTGCACGGCGCCGGAGGGCGGCCTGCAGCCGAAATACTTTGTCAAACAACTACCCGCAACGCACTCGCCTCCTTTATTGAGGATCAATGTCGTTGAACTGGCAGTATTCCTCCCATTCCAGCCCCAGCGCCTCAGCCACTTCACGGTGCGTTTCCAGGCGCATGGCCTGCAACTGCTCCGGGGACTCAGCAATCAATTGCAGCGCCAGCTCCCAGGGCTCAATGCCCTGCTCCTCGGCGGCATCCTCGAACGCCCACTCGATCTGCTGGGCCTGTTCGCGCGCATCCAGCTCGCGGATCTCCTCGAGCAACTGCGGATTGGCGTCGGCAAAGCGCTGCAGCGCCAGGGCCTGACGGGCTTCTTTTGCAATCATCGTGATGTCCTTTGCCGGCCGAACAGGCCGGTGTTTCAACCGGCTGAAATCTAACAGCTTTTATTGGGGTGCCACCAGAGGATTACAAGGGGCAGGAGGTGTTTTGGCTGAGGCGCGGCTCATCACCGCTACGCAGACCCAAAACAAAAAGGCGCCCGATCTCACGATCAAGGCGCCTTTCAGGAATATGGGGTGGACGATGGGAATCGAACCCACGACAACTGGAATCACAATCCAGCGCTCTACCAACTGAGCTACGCCCACCATATTGCGGTCTTGCGGTACAACCTTACAGAAGCATGGTGCGGACGAAGAGACTCGAACTCTTACAGCTTGCGCCGCTGGAACCTAAATCCAGTGTGTCTACCAATTTCACCACGTCCGCGTAACGCTTAAAACAAAGGCGCCAGATGCTATCGAGGCGCCCTTGAAAAATATGGGGTGGACGATGGGAATCGAACCCACGACAACTGGAATCACAATCCAGCGCTCTACCAACTGAGCTACGCCCACCATATTGCATTACAACCTACTTGCTTGCCAAAGCTGCCTAATGGCGCACCCGGCAGGACTCGAACCTGCGACCATCCGCTTAGAAGGCGGATGCTCTATCCAGCTGAGCTACGGGCGCTTAAGCTTGAAGCCTAACCGAACGAGACGCTAACAAGGAACTGTTAAACCACTCATTCTGCCCGACTTAGCCAACCAGTGCTAGGCTGTGCCCGACAAGTGCGGCGAATCTTATAGTCGACCCCGAAAGTCGTCAACACCTTTTTCGAAAAAATTTAAATTATTTAAGGGGTTAGGGGATTTGCCCGACCACCCGCCTTTGCCCTTGGCCCATGTCGTGCGAGAATGCACGTTCATTATTGTTCCCTCTCGATGGTTAATCACGCGTCTATGACTGCACACCTAATCGATGGCAAGGCTATCGCCGCCAGCCTGCGCCAGCAGATCGCTCAACGTGTCGTGGAGCGTCGCCAGCAAGGCCTGCGTACGCCGGGCCTGGCAGTGATCCTGGTCGGCACCGACCCCGCCTCCCAAGTCTATGTCTCGCACAAGCGCAAGGACTGCGAAGAGGTCGGCTTCATTTCGCAGGCGTTCGACCTGCCCAGCGAGACCACGCAACAAGCCCTGACCGAGCTGATCGACCGTCTCAATGACGACCCGGCCGTCGACGGCATCCTGTTGCAACTGCCGCTGCCGGCACACCTGGACGCCTCGTTGCTGCTCGAGCGCATTCGCCCGGACAAGGATGTGGACGGTTTCCATCCGTACAACATCGGCCGCCTGGCCCAGCGTATTCCACTGCTGCGCCCGTGCACACCGAAAGGCATCATGACCCTGCTGGAAAGCACCGGCCAGGACCTGTACGGCATGAACGCGGTGATCGTCGGCGCGTCCAACATCGTTGGCCGCCCGATGGCCATGGAACTGCTGCTGGCCGGCTGTACCGTGACCGTCTGCCATCGCTTCACCAAGGACCTGGCCGGCCATGTCGGGCGTGCCGACCTGGTGGTCGTGGCTGCCGGCAAGCCAGGCCTGGTCAAGGGTGAGTGGGTCAAGGAAGGTGCCATCGTCATCGACGTGGGCATCAACCGCCAAGAAGACGGGAAACTGGTCGGCGACGTGGTCTACGAGACTGCCCTGCCCCGCGCCGGCTGGATCACACCGGTGCCGGGCGGCGTCGGGCCGATGACCCGGGCGTGCCTGCTGGAGAACACGCTGTACGCGGCAGAAGAGCTGCACAAGTAATACCGCGTAATGCGAAAACGGCACCTTTTGCAGGTGCCGTTTTTTTTGCCCGTGACAAATGACCTCTTCGCGGACGAGCCTGCTCTTGCAAGCGGTTGTCCGGCCCCCCAGGGGGCGGGGGAAGCCACCACGGTGTTCAGCCGATCACTTCCTGGCCGCCTCCCAGGACTTCAGCAGTTCGTTGTAGCTGACGGTCTCGCCCATGGGCTTTTCGTTGGCCAGCTTGGCTTTCGGCGCACCCGGCTGGTCGAACCAGTACTGGGCGTCCTTCTCCGGATTCAACTTGGGTGCACACGTCGCCTGGGCATTGGAGCGTTGCAGGCGCTCCATCATGCGGTCCTGGTCGCGCGCCAGCCCATCCAGGGCTTCCTGCGGGGTCTTTTCGCCACTGGCGACTTCGGCGATATGGCTCCACCACAATTGCGCCAACCGCGGGTAGTCCGGCACGTTGGTGCCGGTCGGCGTCCACTGCACCCGCGCCGGGCTGCGATAGAACTCCACCAGCCCACCGAGCTTGGGCGCCAACTCGGTCATGGCCTGGGAGTTGATGTCCGACTCACGAATCGGCGTCAGGCCGACGATGGTCTTTTTCAGCGATACGGTCTTTGAGGTGACGAACTGGGCGTACAGCCACGCCGCCAGGCGTTGCTTCTCGGGGGTGGACTTGAAGAAGGTCCACGAGCCGGTGTCCTGGTAGCCGAGTTTCATACCCTCTTCCCAGTATGGCCCCTTCGGTGAAGGCGCCATGCGCCACTTCGGCGTGCCGTCGGCATTCACAACCGGCAAGCCGGGCTTCGTCATGTCGGCGGTGAACGCGGTGTACCAGAATATCTGCTGGGCAATGTTGCCTTGCGCCGGCACAGGGCCGGCTTCGGAGAAGGTCATGCCCTGCGCTTCCTTGGGCGCGTAGGCACGCATCCAGTCCACGTACTTCTGCGTGGCATAGACGGCGGCCGGCCCATTGGTATCGCCGCCGCGGGTCACGCTGGAACCCACCGGATGGCAGTCCTCCACGCGAATGCCCCATTCATCGACCGGCAAACCATTGGGCAGGCCTTTGTCGCCGCCGCCGGCCATCGAGAACCAGGCATCGGTGAAGCGCCAGCCCAGTGACGGGTCTTTCTTTCCGTAGTCCATGTGCCCGTAGACACGCTTGCCGTCGATCTCCTTGACGTCTTCGGTGAAGAACTTGGCAATGTCCTCGTACGCCGACCAGTTCACTGGCACCCCCAGTTCATAGCCGTACTTCTCTTTGAACCTGGCCTTCAACTCAGGCCGTTCGAACCAGTCGGCGCGGAACCAGTACAGGTTGGCGAACTGCTGGTCGGGCAGTTGGTAGACCTTGCCATCGGGCGCGGTGGTGAAGGAAATTCCGATGAAGTCCTTCAGGTCGAGGGTCGGCGAGGTGTAGGCTTTGCCCTCGTTGGCCATCAGGTCGGTGATCGATTCCACTTTGCCGTAGCGAAAGTGCGTACCGATCAGGTCGGAGTCGTTGACCCAGCCGTCATAAATGTTCTTGTCCGACTGCATCTGCGTCTGCAGTTTTTCCACCACATCGCCTTCCTGCAGCAGGTCGTGGGTCAACTGGATACCGGTGATCTCACTGAAAGCCTTGGCCAGCACCTTGGATTCGTATTCATGGGTGGTGATGGTTTCCGACACAACGTTGATCTTCATCCCGCGAAACGGCTCGGCTGCCTTGATGAACCACTGCAATTCGGCCAACTGCTGTTCGGGGGTAAGGGTCGAAGGCTTGAACTCGCTGCCGATCCATTTCTTTGCCGCCTCTTCGTACTGGTCGGCCCAGGCTGTGCCTTGCACGCTGGCCAGTACCAGCAACGCGGCCAGGGTCAAATGTCGCCTGTTGTGTTTGTTGTCGAACATTGTGATCTCCCGTTTCAGTTATCCCACAGGGCCGCTCGCTCAGCCCCAGCGCAACACCACCGCCAGCCACGCCAGCGACAGCAGCGAGGCCACCCACAATGGCCAGTCGCTGACACCGACCACCAGCAGGTGCAGGTAGGCGCTGGCCAGCAGGCCGATGAACAAACGGTCACCACGGCTGGTGACCAGCGGCAAAAAGCCCCGTCGTTCTACGCAGGGGCGACGCAGTTCAAGCAGGGTCATGCCCAGCAGCAACAGGCCCACAGCGGCGAAGAACAGCGCTGTCGGCAGGGTCCAGGCCATCCACTCCATGCGTTGCCCTCCTCATACCCGGCCCAGGGCGAAGCCCTTGGCCACATGATTGCGCACGAACCAGATCACCAGCATGCCCGGCAAGATGGTCAGCACCCCCGCCGCCGCCAGCACACCCCAGTCGATGCCCGATGCCGACACTGTGCGGGTCATCACCGCGGCAATCGGCTTGGCATTCACCGAGGTCAGGGTGCGCGCCAGCAGCAGTTCGACCCAGGAGAACATGAAACAGAAAAACGCCGTGACGCCGATGCCGGAGCCAATCAGCGGTATGAAGATCTTCACGAAGAAGCGCGGAAAACTGTAGCCGTCAATGTAGGCGGTTTCGTCGATTTCCCTTGGCACGCCCGACATGAAACCCTCCAGGATCCACACCGCCAGCGGTACGTTGAACAGGCAATGGGCCAGCGCCACGGCAATGTGGGTATCGAACAGCCCGATCGACGAGTACAACTGGAAGAACGGCAGCAGGAACACCGCCGGTGGCGCCATGCGGTTGGTCAGCAGCCAGAAGAACAGGTGGCGGTCGCCGAGAAAGCGGTAGCGCGAGAACGCATAGGCCGCGGGCAACGCCACGAGCAGTGAAATCAGCGTGTTCAGGCACACGTAGTACAGCGAGTTGATGTAGCCGCTGTACCAGCTGGCGTCGGTGAAGATCACTCGGTAGTTGTCGAGCGTGAACGCCTGCGGCCACAGGGTCAGGCCGCCAAGGATCTCGGCGTTGCTCTTGAACGACATGTTCAGCAACCAGTAGATCGGCACCAGCAGGAAGAAGAAGTACAGCAGCAGGGCCATTGATTTGCGTGTGCTCATGGCCTAGTCCTTGTCGGCATGGGTCATGGCTGTGTAGAACAGCCACGACACCAGCAGGATGATCAGGAAGTACACCAGTGAAAACGCTGCCGCCGGCCCCAGGTCGAACTGCCCTACGGCCATACGCGTGAGGGTCTGGCTGAGGAACGTGGTCGCATTGCCTGGCCCGCCGCCGGTCAGCACGAACGGCTCGGTGTAGATCATGAAACTGTCCATGAAGCGCAGCATCAACGCGATCACCAGCACGTTCTTGAGCTTGGGCAGCTGGATATGGCGAAACACCGCCCAGCCCGAGGCCCGATCGATGCGCGCGGCCTGGTAGTACACGTCGGGGATCGCACGCAGCCCCGAATAGCACAGCAAAGCCACCAACGAAGTCCAGTGCCACACATCCATCACCAGCACGGTGAGCCAGGCGTCGAACGGGTCACCGGCGTAGTTGTAGCTGACCCCGAGCTTGGCCAGGGAAGCGCCGAGCAGGCCGATGTCGGCACGGCCGAAAATCTGCCAGATAGTGCCGACCACGTTCCACGGGATCAGCAACGGGATAGCCATGACGATCAGGCACACCGAGGCCATACGGCCTTTGGTTGGCATGGCCAGGGCGATGCCTATACCCAACGGAATTTCGATCAGCAGGACGCAGGCCGAGTAAATGAACTGGCGCAGCAATGCATCGTGCAGCGCCGGGTCGCGCAGTACCTGGCGGTACCAGTCGGCACCGACGAAGTAGCGGCTGGACTGGTCGAAGATGTCCTGCACCGAGTAGTTGACCACCGTCATCATCGGCACCACCGCGCTGAACGCGACCAGCAGGAACACCGGCAGCACCAGCCACCAGGCCTTGTTGTTCGGCACCTTGTTGTTCATGGCCCGGCCTCCAGCAGCACATCGTCGACATACAGCATCAGCCACTGCGCCGGCAGGCTGACCCAGGCCTTGTCCACAGGCAACGGGCGGTCCTCGCCCAGCCTCGCCTTGAGCGCGACACCGCCCAGTTCGAGGGTGACGATGCGATAGGTACCCAGGTCTTCGACGTCCAGCACCCGTGCCGGGTAGGCACCCTCGAACGGGCTGTCCCACAGCTGCACGAACTCCGGGCGAATGCCCAGCTGCAGCCGCCCGCCCGCCAATGCAGCCAGGCGCTCGCACAAGCCATCGGGCAGTACCAACTGGACATCGCCGAACACCACCGCGCCCGCCTCGGCACGCACGTCAATCAAGTTCATGCCCGGGCTACCGATGAAATAACCGACGAACGTATGCCGCGGTCGCTCGAACAGCTCGCGCGGCGTGCCGAACTGGACGATGCGTCCGCCGTGCATCACCGCGATCTTGTCGGCGAAGGTGGAGGCCTCCAACTGGTCGTGGGTGACGTAGATCATGGTGATGTTGAACTGCTCATGGATCTGCTTCAGCTTGCGCCGCAGCTTCCACTTCAGATGCGGGTCGATCACCGTCAGCGGCTCGTCGAACAGGATCGCCGACACGTCATCGCGCACCAGGCCACGCCCCATGGAGACTTTCTGCTTTTCATCGGCGGTGAGGTTGCGTGCTTTCTTGCGCAACACGGCAGTCAGCTCGAGCACTTCGGCAATTTCTTCCACCCGGGCACGCACCCGGGCTTCATCGAGCCCCTGGTTGCGCAAGGGGAAGGCCAGGTTGTCGAACACCGTCATGGTGTCGTACACCACCGGGAACTGGAACACCTGGGCGATATTTCGCGCCTGCGGGGACAGCTGGTTGACCGGCTTGCCGTCGAACAGCACCTCGCCATGAGACGGCGTCAGCAGCCCGGAAATGATATTGAGCAAGGTCGACTTGCCGCAGCCCGACGGCCCGAGCAACGCATAGGCACCGCCCTGTTCCCACACATGTTCGAGTGCGTGCAGGGCATAGTCTGCCTCGCTGGCGGGCTGGCGGCTGTAACTGTGCGCCAGCTGGCGCAGGCGGATTTCGGCCATCACCCTCTCCTCGCCTGGCGCAGCCCCGGGGCCTGCACCAACACCCCGGCGCTGTCGAAAACGAACAGCTTGTGCGTGGGGATGAACACGCGTATCGGCGTGTCCACCTGGTATTCGTGCACCCCGGGAAGGTGCAGCACCATGCGCCAGTATTCGTTGCGCACATGCAGAAATGTTTCTGACCCACTGATCTCGGCCAACTCCACCAGCACCGCCAGCTCCAGGTCATCGTCATGGGCCGGCACCAGCGCGATATGGCTGGGGCGCACGCCGAAGCGGTAGTCACCTTCGGCCAGCGGCTCCAGGTCGGCATTGCGGGCAAAGTGCACGGTCTGGGCCAGGCTCACCTCGTTACCCGTGATACGGCCAGACACCAGGTTGATCGGCGGCTCGGAAAACAGCTCGGCAGCCAGCACGCTGCTGGGGCGCTGATAGACCTCGGCGGTGGGCCCGCTCTGCACGATACGGCCTTCGTGCACAAGCGTGGTGGTGCCGCCCAGTGCCAGCGCCTCGTTGGGCTCGGTGGTGGCGTACACAGCAATGCAATGGCGCGCCGCGAACAGCTCGCGCAGCTCCTGGCGCAGGCCTTCGCGCAACTTGTAGTCGAGGTTGACCAATGGCTCGTCGAAGAGGATCAACGAGGCATCCTTGACCAGTGCCCTGGCCATCGCCGTGCGTTGCTGCTGGCCACCGGAGAGCTCCAGTGGCAGGCGTTGCAGGTAGGTTTCGATGCGCAGCATCTCGGCAGTTTCCTGCACCCGCCGTCGGATCTGGTCCTCGGCCATGCGCGCCTGGCGCAGCGGCGAGGCGATGTTTTCGTACACGCTCAAGGTCGGGTAATTGATGAATTGCTGATACACCATCGACACATTGCGCTGACGCACCGGCACACCGGTGACGTCCTGGCCATCCATCAGCACCCGCCCCCGGTCCGGACGGTCCAGCCCGGCCATCAGGCGCATCAGGCTGGTCTTGCCGGCCAGGGTGCGACCCAGCAGCACATTGAACGAACCGGGCTCGAAACGCAGTGACGCCTCGACGATCCACGGCTGGTTGTCGACGCTACGGCTGACCTGCTCCAGCACCAGGGACATGGCGTGGCCTTTTTGTGATTGTTGTCTGCCGGCTACAGCCAGTTCCGTGCCAGTCCTTGCCCGGTGCTCTGGTTCGGGGCCTGGGTGGCAGCGCTGGCAAATCGCGGGCGCGCAGGTGAACACAATCACTGCACAACTGGACACTGGCCAGTTTGACAATGAACAGCCGTGGACAACACTGAACGGCGGTCGACCCATGACAACAATCACACAGGACAGGCCCATGGCCGCATCCGCTTCGACCCACACCCGCCTGATCCAGGCTTCCTGGGACCGCTGCCGCGACCACGGCCTGCAGCCGCAGCATGCGCCGGACTTTGACTGCCTGTCCCGCGCCGAGCTCAGCGCCCTGCTGGAGCGGCGCCAAAACCTGCTACGCCTGACCCGCGAGGAAGTGCTACCGCACTATGCGCACCTCTTGGGTAACGCCAGCTACCTGGTGATGCTGGCCGATGCCAGCGGCTGCCTGCTCGACAGCTGGGGCTCGCGGCGTTTCATCGAACCGCGCCAGCACCATGGTTTCAGCGCCGGCGCCCATTGGCACGAACGTGGCGTCGGCACCAATGCCCTGGGCACCACACTGATTTGCGCCGAAGCGATTCACGTCGGCCAGGACGAACACTTCCTGCGCCAGAACCGCTACATGTCCAGCGCCGCCGCCCCCCTGTTCGACGCCGCACGGCAGCTGGTCGGAGTGCTCGACGTAGCCAGCGACGGCTACCTGCCGGCCAGCCAGACGCTTGGGCTGGTGCGCATGATGGGCCAGAGCCTGGAAAACCGCCTGATCCTCGCCGAACATGCTGACCAGCATGCACAACTGATCTTCAACAGCGCCTCCGACAACCTCGACAGCCCTTGGGCCGGCCTGCTGGTGTTCGATGAGCGCGGACAGGTGTTGGCTGCCAATCACCGGGCCGATAGCCTGCTCGGCGTAAACCCGCTGCAGCAAAACATCGAGCAACTGTTCCAGTTACCCCTGCAACAGCTGCTCAGCCATCCCCGACAACAGCCCTTCGCTCTGCAGGCCACCGGGCGCAACCGCTTTCACTGCCAGTGGCACCCCCCACGCGAAACCATTCGACGCCCCGAAGCCGGCAACGCCGAGCCGCGCCTGGAAAAAGCCTTGAAACAAGCCGGCCTGCTATTGGAGAAGGACATCCCGGTGTTGGTGGAGGGCGAAACAGGCGTAGGCAAAGAAGTGTTCGTCGACACCCTGCACCGGGCCAGCAGCCGCGCCAGGCAGCCGCTGGTCGCCGTAAACTGTGCGGCGATCCCGGCCGAACTGGTGGAGTCGGAACTGTTCGGCTATGACAAAGGCGCGTTCACCGGCGCCCACCACAAGGGCAACCCAGGGCTGATCCGCAAGGCCGACCACGGCATCCTGTTTCTGGATGAGATTGGCGACATGCCACTGCCCACCCAGGCCCGCCTGCTGCGCGTACTGCAGTCGCGCAGCATCCAGCCGCTGGGCAGTGGCGAACCGGTGCCGGTGGATATCCGCGTGGTGTCGGCGAGCAATCGCAACCTGGCCGAAGAAGTGCGCGCCGGGCGCTTTCGCCAGGACCTGTACTACCGCATCGCCGGCCTGACACTGGTGCTGCCTCCCCTGCGCGAACGCGCTGACCGGCGCCAGCTGATTGAGCAGGTGCATGCCCGCTACCGCGAGCCCGGGCAACCTGCGCGGCTGCCCCCGGCCATAATCGACCTGTTCGATCAACACCCCTGGCCGGGCAACCTGCGCGAACTGGTGAGTGTGCTACAGGTCGCGTTGGCCCTGGCGGCCAACGGGCCGGTCGGCGTCGAGCACCTTCCAGCGGGTTTTCTGGCCGAGTCGAAAACACCGGTGCCGATAGCGACTGAAGAGACGGACCTGCAGAGCCTGGTCGAGCAAGCCAATGGCAACCTGTCGGCGGTGGCCCGCCGACTGGGTATCAGCCGCACCACACTGTACAAGCGGTTGCGTGAGCGATGAATCGATTGGCCCTGAAGCGCGCCGCACAGCAGGTTTTCGAAGCCACCCCTGATCGACAGCAGGTGGCGCCCCCGTGCAGCTCAAGACCAAGGCCCGCTGATGGCCTTCAAGGGTCACGCCACTGCACTGGCTGCCGGTAGGCCTGTGCCCAGGCTTGCACGTCACTGGCGGGCATCGGCCGGGCGATGCAGTAACCCTGCGCCAGCTCGCAGCCCAGGCCCATCAGTACCCGACCGTGCTCGACACTCTCCAGCCCCTCGGCAATCACCTCGCGGCCAAACGCCCGCGCCAGGCCGATCACCGCCTCCGTCAGCGCCAGGTCGTCCTGGTCATGAAGGATGTCACGCACGAACGACTGGTCGATCTTGATCGTCTGGGTCGGCAAGCGTTTCAGGTAACTCAAGGACGAATAACCGGTGCCGAAATCGTCCAGCGAGAAACGCACACCCAGCGCACGGCAGGCATCCAGGCAGCGGCTGACATGCTGCAGGTTGTCGATGGCCACCGACTCGACGATTTCCAGGTCCAGCAGCGCCGGGTCCACCGCCGGGTACGCTGCCAGCAACTGCTGCAGGCGCTCGGCAAAGTCATTGCGCTGCAAATGCCGCGCGGCAATATTCACGCTCAGCGACCAGGGCTGCCCTTGGCGCTGCCAGGCCTGCAACTGGCTCAACGCCTGCCCGATCACCCACTCGCCGATTTCGACGATCAGGTCGGTCTGCTCTACCCATGGCAGGAAATCGCCAGGCGGCACCACACCACGGCCTGGCCGCTGCCAGCGCAATAAGCCCTCGAAGCCCAGTACCTTGCCACTGCGCAGGTTGACCTTGGGCTGGTAGTAAAGACACAGCTCACCGTTGCGCAGCGCCCGGCGCACGCGCGCCACGGTCTGGTGGGTGGCCTTGAGCTCCTGTTCCTGCGACACGTCGAACAGATGGTAACGGTTGCGCCCGCGCTGCTTGGCCACATACATGGCCTGGTCGGCGTGGCGCACCAGCGTGTCGGCATCTTCGTCATCCTGCGGGTACAGGGTCACGCCGATACTGGCGCTGAGCGACAGTGTATGCTCACGCACCACACAGGGCGCTGCCAAGGCACGCAATACCCGCTGCAGGGCTGCATGCAGCTGGTGCTCATCATCGACATCGCGCAGGATCAGCACGAATTCGTCGCCCGACAGCCGGGCCACGGCATCCCCACCACGCAGGATACTCTTCAGGCGCTGCGCCACTTCCACCAGCAGCAGGTCACCCACGGCATGCCCGTAGCCGTCGTTGACCGCCTTGAAACCATCCAGGTCGAGCATGCACACCGCCAGCGAGATGCCTTCGCGGCGCGAGTAGGCCAGGGCCTGGTTCAGCAGGTCGGACAGGTAGGCGCGGTTAGGCAGGCCGGTGAGCACATCGTGGCCCACCCGCCACTGCAAGGTATGCAGCAGCTGGCGCTTCTCCGTGACGTCAAAGCGGATCGACACATACTTGCGCACCTGGCCTGTCAGCGGATCGACCAGTGGCACCATGGTGCTGTCGACCCAGTACAACGAACCGTCCTTGGACCGGTTGCAGATTTCGCCCTTCCACACCCGCCCGGCGACCAAAGCCCGCCACATGCCGACAAAGAACGACGGTTCATGCAGCCCGGAATTGAGGATGCGGTGGTTGGCCCCCAACAGTTCTTCACGGCTGTAGCCCGAGATGCTGCAGAACTGCTGATTGACGTAGGTGATGTTCCCACGCAGGTCGGTTTCCGAAAAGATTGCGGCCGCGTCCACGGCCGCGCGATAGTTATCATCCATAAAGCATCCTGCCTTAGCGGTTGAAGCGCTCCACCAGGGCGCGCAATCCGGCGCACACATGTTCCAGTTCGGTACCGCGCGAGGCGGCGGCGTTGGCGCTGTGGGCGCTGTGCTGGGCAATACCGGCTACGCCGTTGATCTGCCGCGAAACATCTTCTGCCACCGCCGACTGCTGCTGCGAGGCGGTGGCCATCTGCTGGCTCATGTCGCTGATGCGCTGTACCGCGTCACGAATGCCATGCAGCGCCTGTCGGGCTTCCTGCACCTGGGCAACGCCTTGCTCGGCACCGTCGATGCCTCGGCTGGCGATCGCCACGGCTTCCTCGGCGCCACTGCGCAGGGCATCGATGATGGCCTGGATGTGCAGGGTGGACTGGCGGGTCTTGTCGGCCAATGCCCGGACCTCGTCGGCGACCACGGCAAAGCCCCGGCCCTGCTCGCCCGCACGGGCAGCCTCGATGGCGGCGTTGAGGGCCAGCAGGTTGGTTTGCTCGGCAATGCCGCGGATCATCCCGGCTGCCTCGGCGATGGCGCCGGTCTGACCCGCCAGGTGGCTGACCGCCTGGTTGATCTGCGTCACAGTGCTGGCCAGGTTACGAATGGCCGTGCCGCTGGCATCGGCCACCTGGCTACCTTGCTCGGCCAGCAGGTGCGCCGTGTGTGCCTCGGCGGCGGTCAACTGCACGTGGTTGGCGACTTCGCCAATGGAGGCGGCCATCTGGTTCATTGCAGTGGCGCTCAGGTCGGTTTCGGCACGCTGCTCCAGCAATGCCGCCTCGGTGCTGCGCGACAACTGCCCGGCATCGCGAGCGGCCACGGCCATTTGCCCCGCCAGATCGCTTAGCCGCGTCAATGCGGTTTTCAGGCGTGCCTCTTCGCTGATCAGCATCAGTTGCAACTGCCCGGCAGCACCCGACAGGTCGCTGTAGGTCAAGGCTGCAACCGGGTCGGCGAAGGCACCTTCGGCACCCTGCACAATCTGCTGCAGCTGCCGCCCGAGGGCATTGCGCGCCCATAGACCGCAGGCCACGAACAGCCCCACGGTCAGCCCCTGCCCCACCAGGCCAGGCCACAACTGACTGGCACCCACCGCCAGCAGCCCACCGGCCAGTGGCAAGGCCAGGGCCTGCGTCAGCAAGCTCAGACGGCGCGGCGCCGACAATGCCGCCTGACCGTTGCGCAGCCGCGCATAGAGGGCTTCGGCACGGGCTACTTGCTCGCGCGTGGGGCATACGCGCACCGACTCGTAACCCACTACCCGCCCACCTTCGAGGATGGGCGTGACGTAGGCATTGACCCAGTAGTAGTCGCCGTTACGGCAGCGGTTCTTGACGATACCCATCCAGCTCTTGCCGGCTTTCAGGTAGCGCCACATCAACTCGTACACCGCCGGCGGCATGTCCGGGTGGCGCACCAGGTTGTGCGGGCTGCCGATCAGTTCGGCCTCGCTGTAGCCACTGATGGCGGCAAACTCAGGGTTGCAGTAGGTGATCAGGCTGGCGGTATCGGTAGCAGAAATCAGCCGCTGATCGGGGGGGAAACGTTGCTCGACCGGGGTTACCGGCAGGTTGAGGCGCACGATGAGACTCCATTCGATGACAAGCCGGTACCCAGTACATCGACGGCCATCGGAACCGATTCATGAGGATCCGTTCCAATGGGCAAAAGCGCTTCCTGCCGTTACGGCACGAGGCCGAACGGTACAAGGAAGGTGACGATGACTGACCGGTCAAGCCAAGAATTCTACGAAATTCATCACATAAATAAAACAAAGGTGATCGATCATGGCGTTGCGCCACATTGATAGATATCGTTAAGTTCTTGATTCTAAATGGGAATTAAGCGATGACGAGATCAGCTTTGGGTATCGCCCTGCGCCGCTACCGCAAGCTGGCGGGCCTGACCCAGGCACAACTGGCTGAACGAACCGGCTTCGACCCCAAGACCATCAGCCGTTTCGAAACCAGCACCTACACCCCCAGCATCGATGCAATCATGGCGTTTGCCCAGGTGCTGGGCGTCAAGCCCAAGGACTTCTTCGCTGAACCGGACGACGAAGAGGAGCAGCGCGCCTACCTGTTCGGTGTCATCCACAACGCCCCACCCAAAGATCTTGGCAAGCTGATTGCAGCGGTGGATCAGGCACTGGCCAAGCCCTGAGCTATTTCAAGCGCCCCCTTTTACGGCACGCACCGAACTAGAGCATGGCAGGCTGGATTGCCCCACAACTGGTCAGACCGGTAAGGCCAAAAAACCTTGCAATCAGGTATTTTTCGCGCTTTTATGGCCTCGCGCTGAACAAACCGGTAAGACCACAATAATTAAGTCCTGCGCTCTTTCGCCCCGTGCGGCTACCGAAGCAAGGACACCGATCAGAGACTCCTCCCATGCTCAAATGGTGCTCGCGTTCGATTTTCCTGCAAGTCGTACTCGGCCTTGCCCTCGGCATCGCCTGCGGTCTGAGCTTCCCCGACCTCTCCCTGCAACTCAAACCCCTCGGCGACGGCTTCATCAAGCTGATCAAGATGCTCATCGGCCTGATCGTGTTCTGCGTGGTGGTCAGCGGCATTTCGGGTGCGGGCGACCTGAAAAAGGTCGGCCGCATCGGCCTGAAGTCGGTGATCTACTTCGAAGTGCTGACGACCCTGGCGCTGGTGATCGGCCTGGTGTTCGCCTTCACCAGTGGCATTGGCAGCGGTGCCAATATTCACCTGGATCAACTGTCCGCCGCCGATGCCAACGGCTTGGCCGAGCGCGGCCAGCACATCCATGGCGCCACGGCGTTCTTCATGGACCTGATCCCCACCTCGGTGATCGGTGCCTTCGCCGACAACAACATTCTTCAGGTGCTGCTGTTCTCGGTGCTGTTCGGCAGCGCGCTGAACCTGGTGGGTGACTCGGCCGCCGGCATTTCGCGACTGATCAACGAACTGAGCCATGTGATCTTCCGCATCATGGGCATGATCGTGCGCCTGGCGCCGATCGGCGTGTTCGGCGCCATTGCCTTCACCACCAGCAAGTACGGCCTGGCGTCGCTGCAGCACCTGGGCGGGCTGGTGGCGCTGTTCTACCTGACCTGTGCCGGCTTCGTGCTGATCGTGCTGGGCACCGTCATGCGCCTGTCGGGCCTGAAACTGCTGCCGTTGATCAAGTACCTGCGTGAAGAGCTGACCATCGTCCTGGGCACCGCCTCTTCCGACGCCGTGCTGCCACAGATCATGCGCAAGCTTGAGCACCTGGGCATCGGCAGTTCGACGGTCGGCCTGGTGATCCCTACCGGCTACTCGTTCAACCTCGATGGTTTTTCCATCTACCTCACCCTGGCGATCGTGTTCATCGCCAACGCCACCGGCACGCCACTGGAAATGACCGACCTGCTGACCATCCTGCTGGTGTCGTTGGTGACTTCCAAGGGGGCTCACGGCATCCCAGGCTCGGCACTGGTGATTCTTGCCGCCACCCTGACTGCGGTACCGGCGATCCCTGTGGTAGGCCTGGTACTGGTGCTGGCGGTGGACTGGTTCATGGGTATCGGCCGGGCGTTGACCAACCTGATCGGCAACTGCGTGGCCACCGTGGCCATTGCCCGTTGGGAGAAGGACATTGACCTGGAGCGTGCGCAGAACGTGCTCGACGGCAAGCCTGGCTTTGCCCCCACGCCACGCAAGCAACCCAACGCCCATCAACAGGAATTCTGAGCGAACGTGGCCGGCATTGATGCCGGCCCTTCCAGGAGCGAAACGTGATCAGCTCATCAACCGTCGTCAACTCAGTGGTGGAAAAACTCCGCCAGGCCCTGGCCCGCGGCCAATGGCGCACTGGCGACATGCTGCCAGGCCAGCGCGAACTGGCCGAACAACTGGGCATCAGCCGCCCCAGCCTGCGCGAAGCGGTAACCGTGCTGGAAACACTGGGCCTGGTGCGCTCGTTACCCGGCAAGGGCGTATTGGTGCTGGATGCCGATGCCCAGGCGTCGGGCGTGGAAACCAGCGCAGCGGCCAGCCTGGCCGACGTGCTGGAACTGCGCTACACACTCGAACCGTTCATCGTCGGCCTGGTGGCGCAGTCGGCCAACAGCCAGGACATCGGCCAGTTGCGCCTGACCCTGATGGACATGCGCGAAGCGCTGGAGGCCGATGACAGCGAGGCCGGGGTCAAAGCCTACATTGCCTTCCATGAGGCGCTGTTCGCCCTGACCACCAACCCGATTTTCCAGAGCGTGGTGCAGCAGACCGGCAATGCCCTGAAGCAAAGCGCCGACATGCTGCGCAACTCGCCAGAGCACCTGGCCGCGCGGCTGAAGGAAAACGAAGCGGTGGTGCGCGCCATTCGCGAACGCAGCAGCGCCCAGGCCAGTGCCCAGATGCGTCAGCACATCGTGGCCGAAGGGCTGCGCATGGGCATCGCGCTGAATATCCCGGACGAACATCCACATCCATGACCTCAGGAGAGTGCCCATGAACGCCGCCCCCCACTTGCCTGCCCTGCTCGCGGCCGGCGAAACCCGCCTGTCGGCCGAGCAGATTTATCCGCGGCTGTTCGACGCCATTCTCGAACAGCGCCTGCCGCCGGGCAGTCTGTTGCCCGAACAGGCGCTGGGCCATGCCTTTGGTGTCAGCCGCACGGTGATCCGCCGCGTGCTGGGGCGCCTGTCCGACCAGCAGGTAGTGGTACAGCGCCCCAGCCACACCGCACATCTGGCTGCACCCGACCCAGACCAGGCACGTCAGGTGCTCAGTGCCCGTCGCCTGGCGGAAACCACGCTGATCACCCTGGCCGCGCAACGCGCCCGGCCGGCGCAGGTACGCCAGCTACGGCAACTGGTGGAGCGCGAGCGCCAGCACCATGAGCGTGGCGAACGCTGCGCAGCGATCCGCCTGGGCGGCGAGTTCCACCTGAAACTGGCGCAGGTGGCGGCCAATGCACCACTGGCGCGATTTCTCAATGGGCTGGTGCCGATGACCTCGCTGATCATCGCTCGCTACGAAACGCCGTGCTGCGATCACTGCGCGTGGGAAGAGCATGCGGCAATCATCGATGCCGTGGAGCAAGGTGATGCCGAAGCGGCGCTGGGGTTGATGCACAGGCACCTTGACCGTCTGGAAGAAAAGCTCGACCTGGAATAACCCGACCAAACGGACGCGATCGCTCCCACGCAGGCCGCGCTCACGCAACCATCTGCATCAGAGCGGATGCGGGCGATGGGCTGCACAGCAGCCCCAATAACCCCACCCTATACTTCGAGAACCACCCCAGCCTCTACCAGGGAGGCGGTCGCGTGAGTTCTCGAGTCCTCCTGTTGCTCTGCCTTCTGCTGGCCCTCGGCGGTTGTGCGAGCAAGCGCCCCCCTGCCCCGCCGCCGCCCACAATACTCACCCCCGCGGCCTGGCAACGCATCGACCAGGAACTGATCGATGCCTCGGTCGGTGCCGCCGGCTCGGCCAACGACTATGCCCGGCGCTCCATGCGGGTGTGGAAGGAGCAAGTGCAGCAACGCACCGAAAGCGACTTCATCCCCTGGTTCACGGGTTACTGGACCCAGCAGTGGCTGACCCTCAAGGTGGCCTGGTACAAGCTCGACAGTGGCGAGGGGCGGGAACCGGCAGAAAAACGCCTGGCCCTGTACCTGCAGGAGCAGTATCACGCGCGGGTGATTGAGCCGGTAGCCGAGCAGATCAACCCCGAGGGCATCCGCGACCGCGCCTGCGAACTGTACCTGCAACTGCTCGGCCAGCAACTGCCGGCCATCATCAGCCGTTACAACGCGCCGCCCGAGCAGTTCAGCCAGCGCCTCAACCGTATCCCCGCCATCGCCCTGGGGCCACCGGATGCGCGCAATGCCAGCCTGTATCAGCTGCTGCGGGCCAAGTCACTGGACCAGCAGCCGGCCTGGCAAGCCATGCGCCAGCACTTGCATCAGCAGGCCAGCAAAGGCCCCGGCAGGACCGATGTCGGGCTCAACTCGGTGGCCACCCAGGCCAGCGAAAAGCTTGGCGCCACCCTGGCCCCACGCGGTATCGCCAGTGCCGTGGCATCGGCAGTGGGCAAGGTGGCAGGGGCGATGATTTCGATTGCTGCAGCCGGTTACGGGATGATGACCCATGACCGTGATCACCCGCAGATGGTCGAACAACTGCGGGTGATCCTGAACGTGGCGTTGAACCAGGAATGGCAGGAGTTGATGGAGAACCGCCAGAGCGGGGCCATGGCGGGGGTCTATTACCTGTCGGGGCAGGTTGAGGACAGCTTGCTGGCCAGTGCGCCGCGGCCGGTGGAGCAGCAGGTCGAGCAACAGCAAGCGCCTTTGATCATTCGCCTGCCACCTTAGAGGCGGCCTGTGCCGGCTCCTTCGCAGTGCAAGGCTGTATCAAGCTGTGGCCAGGGCAGCGCTTGGCAAGCCAAACACACGATCAAACGCCCAGTTGTAGGCAAAGGTGTAGCACGGCACCAGGATGATGAACGCCAAATCCACCAGCAGCGCCTCCAGCAATGTCATGTCCAGCCACCAGGCAATCAGCGGAATCAAGTAAACCACCAGGGTCAACTGGAAGCCGATGGCATGCACCACCCGCCGCGCCACGCTGCGTCCCCGCTTGGCCTGGCGGCTCTCCCAGTACTCGAACAGGGTGTTGTAGATCAGGTTCCAGAGCATGGCGATGGTGGTGATCATCACCGCCAGCGGCCCGGTATGCGACGCCTGCGTATCTGACAGGTAGGCCAGCCCGAGGGTCGACATGCACAGCCCGATCAGTTCATAGAAAGTCACGTAGACCAGCTTGCGTTTCAATCCCTGCACCCAGGTTACCTCCAAAGACAAAAAGCGACGGGGGCAATCATGCTTCAACGTACTTGACAGAAAAAGTCAGCAGCTGTCAGATCAACTGACAGGAGGCTGCCATGAACTTTTCCAGCGACAACATCCAGCTGTTTCTGGCCGTGCTCGACAACGGTTCGTTTTCTTCCGCTGCGCGCGCCCTCAAGCGCGTGCCGTCAGCCGTGAGCATGGCCATTGGCAACCTTGAAGCAGAACTTGGCTATAGCCTGTTCGAACGTGGTCCGCGTGAAGTTCGCCCAACCGCGCAGGCCTTGGCCCTTGAGCCACACGCCAGGCTGATTGCCGAACAACTTGGGCTGCTGCAGGTTCATGCCCTGGAGTTGTCCCAAGGGCTGGAGAGCAGCCTGACCCTGGCGGTGGTACCCGACATCGATCACCGCCCGCTGCTGGCGGCCATCGCCAACCTCGGTGAGCGCCACCCCTTGCTGGACATTGCCCTGCTCAGCGCCCCGCAGGAAGAAGCCCTGCACTTGCTGGACAGCGGTCGTGCCGACCTCTGCGTAGCCTTTGCCGGCCTGCAGGTCGATGCCCGCCGCGGCTTCCAGTACATCGGCATGGAGTCGCTGGTAGCCACCCTGTCGCCGGCCCACCCGGCCTTGCGTGAGGGACGTATCCACTACCTTGAGGACCTGACCCAGGTGCGTCAGATTCTGGTGCGCAGCCGCGATCTGCCACTGGCTGACCCTCGCCCGCTGATCGGCGCCACACACTGGTCCACCGACAGCTTCGACCTGGCGCTGCAGATGGTTGAAGCTGGCTTGGGCTGGGGTGATCTGCCGTTGTCGCGGGTCGCGCCGCTGCTGGCCAGCGGGCGTCTGGTGCGCCTGGAGTTCCGCAATACACACAACGCGTTGCAACTGCCCGTGCATATCCTGTGGCGCAAACAACAGCCGCTGCAGCAAGCCGCACGCCTGCTGATCGAGCAGTTGGCTGACCCGTGACTGCCGTCCGTCGAAACGCCTGTAAGAAATTTCTCTAAGCACTTCAATCTTTTACCCCTCGAGCCGATATCTCGGTCGACAGGCCCCGCATCGCGTCATGAGCGCGTTGCGCCCTCCCCTCATTGGCTCAAGGTCTCGAAACATGAACCTGAAATTTCGCCACAAGATCCTGCTCAGCGCCTGCGGCGTCGTGGTCCTGGCATTTGCCCTGTTCACGCTCTACAACGACTACCTGCAACGCAATACCATCCGCCAGAATATCGAAGCCTCGGTGCAGCAGTCCGGTGCACTGACCGCCAGCAGTGTGCAGAACTGGATGAGCGGGCGCATTCTGGTGCTGGAGAACCTGGCCCAGGACATCGGCCAGCAAGGCGCCGGCGACACCTTGGCAGGGCTGATCGAGCAGCCGTCCTACACGCGTAATTTCCTGTTCACCTACCTGGGCCAGGCCAACGGCGAATTTACCCAGCGCCCGGATGCCCAGATGCCCGCCGGTTACGACCCGCGCCAGCGCCCTTGGTATGGCGCCGCCGCCAACGCCGGGCAGACCGTGCTGACCGCCCCGTACCAGGGGGCAGTCGGTGGCCTGATGGTGACCATCGCCACGCCGGTGAAGAGCAAGCGCAATGGCGAACTGATCGGTGTGGTCGGCGGTGACGTTACCCTCGACACCCTCGTCGAGATCATCAACTCGGTCGACTTCGGCGGCATCGGTCACGCCTTCCTGGCCGACGCCAATGGCCAGGTGATCGTCAGCCCGAACAAAGACCAGGTGATGAAGAACCTCAAGGACATCTACCCAGGCAGCAACCTGCGGGTTGCCGCCGGCATGCAGGATGTCACCCTCAACGGCCAGGACCGCATCATCTCGTTCGCCCCGGTGGCCGGCCTGCCTTCGGCGCAGTGGTACATCGGGCTGTCGATCGACAGGGACAAGGCCTATGCCGCGCTCAGCCAGTTCCGCACCTCGGCGATCATTGCCATGCTGATTGCCGTGGCCGCCATCGCCGGCCTGCTCGGCCTGCTGATTCCGGTGCTGATGAGCCCGCTGACCACCATGGGCCGCGCCATGCGCGACATCGCCGAGGGTGAAGGTGACCTTACCCGCCGCCTGGCCGTGCAGAACAAGGACGAGTTCGGCGAACTGGCTACCTCGTTCAACCGCTTTGTCGAGCGTATCCATGCCTCGATCAGCGAAGTGTCCTCGGCCACCCGCCTGGTGCATGATCTTTCGGAAAAAGTGGTCAGTGCGTCCAATGCGTCGATCAGCGGTTCTGAAGAACAAAGCATGCGCACCAACAGCGTCGCTGCCGCCATCAACGAACTGGGCGCTGCCACCCAGGAAATCGCCCGCAACGCCGCAGATGCTTCGCAACATGCCAGCGGTGCCAGCGAACAGGCACACGGTGGCCGTGAAGTGGTTGAAGAAGCCATCAGCGCCATGACGGCTCTGTCGCAACGGATCAGCGAGTCGTGCGCGCAGATCGAAACGCTCAACGCCAGCACCGACGAAATCGGCAAGATCCTCGACGTGATCAAGGGCATTTCTCAGCAGACCAACCTGCTGGCACTGAACGCCGCCATCGAAGCGGCCCGTGCCGGTGAAGCCGGCCGTGGCTTTGCCGTGGTGGCCGACGAGGTGCGCAACCTGGCGCACCGTACTCAGGAGTCGGCGGAAGAAATCCACCGCATGATCACCAGCCTGCAGGTGGGCTCGCGCGAAGCGGTGCACACCATGAACACCAGCCAGGTTTCCAGCGAACAGACCGTGCAGGTGGCCAACCAGGCCGGCGAACGCCTGGCCAGCGTGACCCAGCGCATTGGCGAAATCGATGGCATGAACCAGTCGGTGGCGACAGCGACCGAAGAACAGACTGCCGTGGTCGAGAGCCTCAACCTGGACATCACCCAGATCAACGCCCTGAACCAGCAAGGGGTGGAGAACCTCAACGAGACCCTGCGCCATTGCGACCAGCTGGCCCAGCAGGCCGGGCGTTTGAAGCAGTTGGTGGGCAGCTTCAGGATCTGATGGCCTTGGGGGCGCTTCGCCCCCTTGCGCAACGCAAGGCCGCTTCCACAGGTGTTACGCGGTTGCCGTGGAAGCGACCTTGTGCCGCGATCGGGCTGTCATGCAGCCCGTTACGCCACCGCCGCTTCAACAGCCTTGCCCCGCCGCACCCAGGCCAGCAGCACCGCCGCCATCAGCACAAAGCCCAGGTAACCGAAGAACGGGTACACCTCACCCACCAGGCTGATGAACCCCACCAGGCTGCAGCCGAACGCCACCACCCCGGTCACCACCGAGCCCCAGCGGAACTTTGTCGTGCCCGCCGGTAACAGCCGCGAGAGGAAGGAAAACAGCGTGCCCACCGCGGTGTTGACGATCATGCCGAAGATGATCAGGCACATCACCAGCCCCAGCAGTGGTGACACTTCGTTGGCAATCGACAGCATGGGCATCGGCTGGTCGGCCACACTGTCCAGGCGCGACAGCAGCCCGGCACTCATCACCAGCATCAGGCCGCCTAGCGCTGCACCACCGAGCAGGCCTCCCCACACAGCGGCTTTCTCGCCCTTGGCCGAACCACCCAGAATGGCCAGGATCGGCGCACCCGCGACGATGTTATACGACACATACAAGAACGCCCCCAGCAGCCAATGGCGGGTGCCGGCCTGTTGCTGGCTGGCCACCTGATCGAGCGCAGCAAAGCTCTGCTCGCGGGTGATCACGGCATACAGCGCTATTGCCGAAGCCACCAGGATCAGCAAGGGTGTGATGGCGCCAATTGCAAGTATCATCTTGCGCACGTCCAGGCACACGATACCGACTACCACCAGCGTCACCAGCACGCTGCCGGTCAGGGCCGGGATGCCGAACTGCTGCTCCAGCAAGGCACCACCACCGGCCAGCATGACCACGGTGACGGCGAACATGAAAAAGGTGATCAACCAGTCGACGAACATGCCCAGGTGACGGCCGCAGATGGCCAGGATCACATCCTTGTGCGAGGTGGCCTGCTGGCGATTGCCCAGCCCCGCCAATGCCATGCCGAGGAAGGTGAACAAGGCGGCGCTGACCAACGCGCCAGCCAACCCCCACACGCCGAAATCGACAAAGAACAACAACAGTTCCCGCCCTGAAGCGAACCCCGCCCCCACGATCACGCCGACAAATGCGCCGGCGATCTTCAGCTGCTCTTGCATGTGAACCTCTGGATTTATTGTTGTTTTGTCATCGCCGTCGCATACCGGTTGTAGGGGCGGCCTTGC
Organism: Pseudomonas sp. CIP-10; assembly: GCF_020911845.1. Classification (NCBI taxonomy): domain Bacteria; kingdom Pseudomonadati; phylum Pseudomonadota; class Gammaproteobacteria; order Pseudomonadales; family Pseudomonadaceae; genus Pseudomonas; species Pseudomonas sp. CIP-10. The sequence goes on from NZ_CP087160.1 coordinate 4,012,673, forward strand.
AGCCCATCGCGACACAAGGCCGCCTCTACACGGGCTCTTTGCCCTGTCAGGCGTCGCCGACGAACGCCTGCACTTCGATCTCCACATCCACGCCCAGGGCCAACGCCGAAGCCACGGTGGAACGCACCGGTAGCGCCGCGCCGAAGAACGCCTTGTACACCTCGTTGAAGCCGGCGAAATGGCGCATGTCCGACAGCCAGACCGTGGCCTTCACCACCTGGTCGAGACGTGCGCCACAGGCCTCCAGGCTTTCGGCGATACGCTCGCAGGCAGCACGGGTCTGGGTCTGGATATCACCGCGCACCACTTCGCCGCCAGCGCTCATCGGCACCTGCCCGGAGAGGAACAGAAAGCCACCGGCCTTTACGGCGCGGGAAAACGGGAACGGCAAGCTGCTGGGGAAACGCTGAATGTCATTGCTCATGGGATGCTCCTTTCAGGGTTGCTGGAAACGGGCCGGGGACAGGCGCTCGGGCGCCACGCCCTGGCTGACAAGGTCGGGACACAAGGGCTGGCCCATCAGCAAGTCGGCGGCCAGGCGCGAGGCCCCCGCTGCCGACTGGATGCCATAGCCACCCTGGGCCGCCAGCCAGAAAAACGCGGGTGCATGCGCATCGAAACCGATCACCAGGTCGCCGTCGGCAACGAATGAACGCAGCCCGGCCCAGGTGTGGCTAGGGCGGCGGATCGCCAAGGTGGTCATGGCTTCAATGTTGTAAATACCCAAGGCCACGTCGAACTCGTCGGGCGCGGCATCCTGTGGCTCAACCGGGTCGGCATTGGCTGGAGACCCCAACAGTTGGCCGGCATCAGGCTTGAAGTAGAAGCTTTCATCGACGCCAATCACTGCAGGCCAGCGGGCAAAGTTTTGTTCTGCCGGGCCGGGGAAGGTGAACGCGCTACGGCGGCACGGTTGCAAGCCGATGCGCGCCACCCCGCACTGCTCGGCCACACGGTCCGCCCAGGCACCTGCAGCATTGACCAGACATCGGGCCTGCAAACGGCTGCCATCGGCCAACTCCACCTGCCACACGCCGTCCAGGTAGCAGGCCTGGATCAGCTCGGCGTTGCAGCGCAGTTCCCCGCCGGCGGTGCGATAACCCCGCAAGAAGCCTTGGTGCAAGGCATGTACATCAAGGTCCATCGCACCTGGCTCAAGCACCGCGCCGGCCAGGGTTTCGCCACGCAGGCTGGGTATCAGTGCCAAGGCCGCGTCCCGGTCCAGCAGGCTGACCTCTGTGCCATTGGCCAGGTTCTGCGCGTAAGTTTGCTCAAGCAGTTCTCGTTGCTCCAGGCTGGCCACATACAGACAGCCTCGCGGCTCCAGCAGCGGGTGCTCGCAGAAGCCCTGCGGTGGCGCTTCGTAGAAGGCTCGGCTGGCGCGGGTCAGTGCCTGGATCTGTGGGGTGCCGTAAGCCTCCATGAACATGGCCGCCGAACGCCCGGTGGAATGGTAGCCAGGCTGCGATTCACGCTCGACCAGCAGCACGCGCTGCTGACCGGCCAGGCGGTAGCCCAGCGAGGCGCCGGCGATGCCAGCACCGATGATCAGGGTGTCGTAGGTCGGGGTCATGCACGCTCCTGCCAGGCCAGTTATCATTTATGAGAATTCTAATATATGAGAATTTAGAAATGCGCAAGGGTCCAAGGTAAGATGCCCGACCAACGCCGCATGCCGAGATCCCTGAATGCCTTCAGCTCTACCCCAGCTTGACCGTGCAGTAGTGGGCCAGCGCCTGCGCCAGGTGCGCAAGGCGCGCCAGATGACCCTCAAGCAATTGTCCGAAGCCAGTGGTGTGCCGCTGTCCACGTTGTCGAAGATGGAACTGGCGCAGGTGTCGGTCAGCTATGAAAAACTGGCCGCTGCTGCGCGGGCGCTGAATGTCGATATTGCCCAGCTGTTCCGCGCCAGCGGCACGGTCAGCGCCCCGGTGCCGGTGACCGTGGTGGTTGACTCACTGCCCGCAGCGGCGGGTTATTCGACCGGCACCTACGACTATTATCCGATTGCCGGGGATTTCCCCGCGCGACGCATGACACCGGCTTATGCCCGCATCATTGCCCGGGAACGCGGCCAGTTCGACGATTTTATCCGCCACCCCGGGCAAGAGTTCGCGCTGGTGCTGAGCGGGCGCGTGCGCATTGAGTTCGAGACCGGTGAAGCGGTCAGCATCGGGCCGCAGGAGACGGCGTATTTCGACAGCCAGGTGGGGCACATCTACCTGTCGGAAAGTGATGACGGTGGTGATGCCCATGTCATGGTGGTGATGACTGATCGTTGATCGGTCACGCCCGCCCAAGGCAAACCCGGTTATAACCTAATAACGAACAAGTCTATTTGGCTATAAAAAAATCTATATGCTGACTGGCATCCGATAACGGGCAAAGTTGGGCAGTCGAGTAGCGTATGGATGTAGGTTCTTTCGGTTTCACCATTGCTGGCCTGGTCGTGGGCTTCATCGTCGGTATGACCGGCGTCGGTGGCGGCTCGCTGATGACCCCGATCCTGTTGTGGTTTGGTATCCACCCGGCGACCGCTGTCGGTACCGACCTGCTGTATGCAGCGATCACCAAGGCCAGTGGCGTCTGGGTGCATGCGCGCAACAAGAACATCGACTGGAAGATCACCGGCCTGCTCAGCCTGGGCAGCGTGCCCGCAGCGGCGCTGACCCTGTGGTTCCTCAGCACCCTGCACACCGACACCTCGGCGCTCAACGCCATCATCAAGCAAGGCCTGGCGGTGGTGCTGATCCTGACCGCGCTGGCCATCCTGTTCAAATCGCGCCTGCAGGCCTTCGCCAGCCGCCATGCCGGTGATCACTACCACCTCAGCGACCGTAGCCTGAACACCCTCACGGTGCTGACCGGCGTGGTGCTTGGAATAATGGTCACCCTCACCTCCATCGGTGCTGGCGCCCTGGGTACAGTGGCGCTGTTCCTGCTGTACCCGTTCCTGGTCACCCGTCGCCTGGTCGGTACCGAAATTGCCCACGCCGTGCCACTGACCTTGGTAGCAGGCCTGGGCCACGCGGGCATGGGCAACATGGATTGGTCGCTGCTGGGCTACCTGCTGCTGGGCTCGCTGCCAGGCATCTATCTGGGTAGCCACCTCACCGGGCGAATCTCCGACCGCGTGCTGCGCCCTTGCCTGGCAACGATGCTGCTGCTGATCGGTTACAAGCTGGCGTTCTGAGCCTTAGCCCAGGCGCAACCGCCACTGCCCGGTAAAGCTCAGTTCCAGACGTGACAGCGGCAGCACGTCAATTCGCTGCCCGGCACTCATCGGACACCCAAGCACCTGTACCAGCATGGCGCGTATGACCATCGGGTGGGTCACGGCCAGCCAGTCACCCGGCCTGTCAAAGGCCGCCAGCCAAGCGGCCAGGCGCTGGCATAGCGCAGCGAACGACTCGCCACCATGCACGGCACTGGCCGGATCCCGCAGCCATTCTGCCAACGCCTGCGGTTGCTCGGCTTGTAGCTGCTTCAACGACAAACCCTGCCAACGCCCAAGGTCGCAATCGGCCAAGCCCGGCTCGACCTGTACCGCCCCCGTTAACCACGCCGCCGTCTCGCAGGCCCGCCGCTCTGGCGCACTCAGCAGTTGCACGCCTGATCGGTCGGCGTCTGCCTGTCGGGCTAGCGGCAGGATGCCATCATCCGTATGGTGCAGGCGCCCGTTCTTCTGGGCCTGGGTCAGGGCATGGCAGATTAGGGTCAGGCGGATGGCTTTCACCAGGCATTTCTCGCAGCGGGCTGGGGTGCATGGTTTAGCACGCTGCGAGACGTTTGGCTGCAACAATGTCGCCGGCCATTCGCGACCCGATTGACTTGCGATTGGGCCGCAAGGCGGCCCTTTGGATCAGAAGTTGATATTCAGCGCAGCAAACACCGCCCTGCCCGGCTGGTTATACGTGTTTGCCCCCGAGCTGCTGGCGTTGCCGCCGCGCAGGATCTGCTTGTCGAAGACATTGTTCACGCCTACCCGCACGTCGTAGTTGGCATTGAACTTGTACCCGGCGCTCACGTCCACCAGGCCATAGGCCTCGACGTCCTGCTGGGCGGCCTTGTCGTAGTCCTGCTGGGTGCGGTAGTTGTAGGTCGGCGATTTTTGCTTGCCGAAGTAAGTACCCGCTACCTGGAATGACAGCTGCTCGGTCGCGCGCCAGTCGAGGCTGGTGTTGACGGTGTATTCCGGGATCACCGACAGCGGCTCGCCCGTTTCGCGATCATCGTTGTCGAGCATCCAGGTCAGGTTGGTGTTCCAGTCCAGGGTCGGGGCCAACTCGATGAAGAAGTTGCCTTCGACACCTTCCACCCGCGCCTTGCCGGCGTTGTCCCACTGCGTCACGCGGCTGCCGGTACCCATGGTGTAAAGCACATCGGTATCACCGATGATCTTGTTCTTGTAGTCGTTGCGGAAGTAGGTGGCACTGGTGCGCCAGGTACCACGGTCGTACAGCAGGCCGATTTCCTTGTTGACGCTGATCTCGGGCTTGAGGTCGGCGTTGCCCTGCAGGTAGCAGCCACCATTGTTGGCCTGTTGCACGCTGCAGCCATTACCGCGGCTGTACAGCAGGTAGTTGGGGTTGGACTGGTACAGGTTCGGAACCTTGTAGGCACGGGCGATGCCGCCTTTTACCGACAGCGCTTCGGTCAGCTTGTGCGACAGGTTCAGGCTGGGGCTGAAGTTGTCACCGAAGCTTTCGTGGTGGTCGAAACGCAGGCCCGGCGTAAGGGTGGTGTCGCCAACGATGATGTTGTCTTCGACAAACAGCGCATAGCTGCGTGCGGTCATCTTCGAACTGCTGCGATCGAAGCCGACAAGGCCGTCATTGTGGGTGGGGTCGGAGCTTTGCGGGCGCAACGAACCTTGGTCGTTGAGGGTTTCGTACAGGTACTCGCCACCCAAGGTAAGCACATGTTCTGTGCTGCCCATGGCGAACGGCAGGTTCACCTCACTGCTCAGGCGTGTGTTGCGTAAACGGGACATGGCCCCACCTTCGTCGCTTGGGGCACCTTCGGTGCGGCCAGCCAAGCCCTCGTTAAGGCGCCAGTTGCGTACGTATTCGTAGGCCAGTGTGGTCTTGCTGGTACCCCAGGTGAAATCACCGAGGTGGGTCAGGTCATAAGTACTGCGCTGCATCACGTTGGTTTCGTGGCCGTAGAGGCTGGAGACGAAGTCGACGTCTCCGCCGCCGTTGCTGTTCATGGTGTCGCCGGCAAAAATGTTGCCCTGACGGCTGTAGCCGGCACTGGCTTCCAGGCGGTGCTCGTCGTTCAGTTTCCAGCTGAGCAGGCCGTTGATGTCCTTGTTGCGAACGCCTTCTCGCCCCGCAACCAGGGCGCTGGTGGCATGCCCGGCGTTGATGTCCAGATCGTCGGCGTCAGTCTTGGCCAGGCCACCGTACAGGCGCAAACCCAGGTTATCGGTCAGGCCGCCACCGAGGTTGAAGTTGGCTCGCCGGCTGGCGCCTTCTGCGCTGTCTTCGGGCAGTTGCGTGTACAGGCTGACGCTGCCTTTCAGCTCGTCGGAAGGACGCTTGGTGATGATATTGACCACCCCGCCCATGGCGCCGGAGCCGTAGCGTGCGGCGGCCGGGCCACGCAGGATCTCGATGCGCTCGACCGCTTCGGCCGGCACCCAATTGGTTTCACCCCGAGTATCACGGTCACCGTTCCAGCCATAGCGCACAGCGTTGCGCGCGCTGGATGGCTTGCCGTCGATGAGGATCAACGTGTTCTCCGGGCCCATGCCGCGCAGGTCGATCTGCCGGTTGTTTCCGCGTGCGCCACTGGCACTGTTGCCGGTCAGGTTAACCCCGGGCTCGCGGCGGATGATGTCGGACAGGTCATTGGCCGGTGGGTGGCGCTTGATGTCCTCGGCCGTGATGATCGACGTGCCCAGGGCCTGTCGCGCCTCGCGCTCGGCGGTGATCAGGGTGTCCTGGATCACCAGCGCGTTGTCGGCGACGGGCGCTTCCACTACCTCACCCGCACGCAGCTCCTCGGACTCTGCCGCAGTCGCCAGCATGGACGGCGACGCCAGCGCGACGAACGCCAGGGCCAGGCTGTTGGATGAAGTTCTGCACTGCATGGGTACATCTCCTGCGATTCATGAGCGAAAAGGCACATCCCTGTCGGAAACCGGGAGCCCTCGCCCACCGGCCCCGCACTCAGTTTGGCGGCCAACAGGGGTGGTAAATATAGAGAGTCGCAAATGCGAGTAAATCTTATTTACGAAGTTTACATGTTTGTAACTGAACTTTGCTGAACCGTGATCTTTGGCACAGCGAGGCTCGCGAGGCTCGCTGTGGGAGCAACGGTCTTGCTCAACATCTGATAAGCCTTCGCGGTCTGTAAGAGCGGGTTTACCCGCGAACACCGGCGAAGGCACCCTATGACGGAATGACCACCCTGCATTCATGGACAGTTCAGTCATGTCCGCAGGCTGTTGCTGCCATCCACCTATCCGATTTGCATCCTGTGTGCAGGCATCTACAGTTTCGACGTACAACGCTGCGGAGAGACCAGATGCGTGGCGATGACAACAGCTGCGCGAACACTGCCAAAAGCCCGCCGAAGATGCCCCGCAGTATCTGGGCGCTGGGCTTCGTGTCGATGTTGATGGACATTTCCTCGGAGATGATCCACGCCCTACTGCCCCTGTACATGGTCAGTGTGCTCGGCGCTTCGGTGATAGCGGTGGGGCTTATCGAAGGAATCGCCGAGTCGACCGCATCGTTCACCAAGGTGTTCTCTGGTGCCCTCAGCGACCGACTGGGTAAACGCAAGCTGCTGACAGTCCTCGGCTACGGCCTCAGTGCGCTGATGAAGCCGGTATTTCCCATGGCTCCCGGACTTGAGTGGCTGACTGCGGCACGCTTCGTCGACCGCGTCGGCAAAGGTATTCGGGGGGCACCACGCGATGCGCTGGTGGCCGATGTTACGCCGGTCGAGCTGCGCGGCGCGGCGTTCGGCCTGCGTCAGGCGCTCGATACCATAGGCGCTATCCTCGGGCCATTGCTGGCGATCGTGTTGATGTGGTTGACAGCGAGCCATTTCCAGACCGTGTTCTGGGTAGCTATTATCCCGGCGTTCGTGGCGGTGTATATCCTGATTGCCTTCGTTCACGAACCTGCGGCCCCAGCGATGGGGCGTCCGGTGCGCTCACCGTTGGCACTACACGAGCTGCGGCGCCTCGGGCCGGTCTATTGGCGCCTGATCGGTCTGGCCACGTTGTTCACCCTCGCCCGTTTCAGCGAGGCCTTCTTGCTGCTGCGGGCTCAGAACATAGGCCTGACACCGCTATGGGCGCCGGCGGTACTGGTATTGATGGCGATGGCCTACTCACTGTCGGCCTACCCTGCCGGCGTGTTGTCGGACCGAGTGGGGCGCCGTGGCGTGCTGATGGCCGGGCTAGGCCTGCTGATCACTGCCGACCTGCTGCTGGCCCTTTTGCCAGGATGGGCCGGGCTTGCCTTTGGGGTAACGGCCTGGGGCCTGCACCTGGGCTTCAGCCAGGGCATTTTCTCTGCCATGATCGCCGACAGCGCCCCCGCCAACTTGCGCGGTACCGCCTTCGGCCTGTTCAACCTGCTGACCGGTGCGGCGCTGCTGATAGCCAGCGTGGTAGCCGGATTGCTGTGGGAGCGTGCAGGGTTCCAGGCAACCTTCCTGGTTGGTGCAGGGTTTGCCGTCACCACCCTTGCAGGGCTGACGCTGCTGCGCTGAACCTGGCTAGCCTGGCGGTTCACGGCTGCAGCGCACGCAGGTTGAACAGTTCCATCCTGTAACCCGAACGCTCCCGCCGCAGGGGTCGAACGCCTGGCCAGGGAGCACGGCCTGCCGGTGAAGGCGTTCGAGTGGTTCGGGTCACCAAGGATGTCGGCAATGCACGCAGTGAAGGGGCCAAGCTGATCGCGATGCTGGATGGCGATCTCCCCCTCAAGCCGAACTAGGCCAGCACAGCCTCCTGCTCCAGCAACGACCAACCGCCATGCCCATCCACCTCAAGCCGGTGAGTATGGAACGCTGCCAGCGTGCTGCGGTGGCCGACACTGACCAGCAATGCACTCGGCATTTCCGAACGCAACAACGCATACAGGGCATGCTCGAGCCCCTCATCCATCGCCGAGGTGGACTCGTCGAGAAACACCACCTCAGGCCGGTTGAACAGTACCCGGGCGAACGCCAGACGCTGCTGCTCGCCCACCGAGAGGATGTGTGACCAGTCACAGCTGACGTCCAGACGCTCGGCCAGGTGGGCCAGGTTGACCTGGCGCAGTGCCTGCTGCATGAGCAACTCATCCTTGGAATTACTGGCTGCCGGGTAGGCAATGACGGTACGCAAGTCACCCAGCGGCAGGTACGGGCGTTGCGACAGGAACAGTGCCTGATGCCCCGTTGGCCGCCTGACCTTGCCTTCGGCATACGGCCAAAGACCCGCCAGGGCACGCAGCAGCGTGGTTTTACCACTGCCCGATGGCCCTTTGATCAACAACGCCTGGCCGGCATGCAGGCTCAGGTCCAGGTCGGCGATAAGGGCATGTCCGTCCGGGCGCAGCACCTGCAATCCCGCGATCTGCAGCGCATGCGCCTGGTCTTCGGTGGTGACGCGCGGCAACGCACTTGCCTGCTGGTTGGCATCGAGAAAGCCGGTGAGACGGTCAAGGGTCGCGCGGTACTGCGCGAACGCATCGTACGACTCACGGAAGAACGACAAAGAATCCTGCACCTGCCCAAAGGCCTGGGAAGTTTGCATGACGTCGCCCAGCTTGATCGCCCCACTGAAGAAGCGCGGCGCCTGAAGAATGAACGGAAACACAACGGCTACCTGACTGACACCCAAGTTGAAGCCACTGAACTTCAAGTTCCGGTACACCAATGCCCAGGCATTCACGATCAAGGCAGCAAAACGGCCGAGCAACGTGCCCCGCTCGACTTGCGAACCTTGGTAGAAGGCAATGTTCTCGGCGTTCTCACGCAGACGCATCAACGCGTAACGGAAGTTGGCGGTGAGTTTCTCGTTGAGGAAGTTAAGCCGGATCAGCGGGCGCCCAAGGCGGAAGGCGACCCAGGTGGCGACGATGACATACAGGTAAACGGCAAATACCATCGCCCGAGGGATCTCTACGCCGGCCACCGTCAACGGTGCCGACAGCCCCCATAGGATGCCGGTGAACGCCACGAGCGAAACCAGCGCACTGACTGCGCCCAGGGCAAGGGTGACCGAGTTGGTGACAAAAGCGTTAACGTCCAGTTCGATACGTTGGTCAGGGTTGTCCACTGGCTCGGCAAGGAACTGGCCACGGTAATAGGCATCGCCCTGCATCCAGTCGTGGGTCAGGCGCTCGGTCAGCCAGACCCGCCACTTGATACTGAATGCCTGGCTGACATAGAAGGTGAACAGCGAGCGCAACACATGGATGGTAGCCAGCACTGCGAAGACGCCGAGCAGGTACCAGAACGCCGCCTGGTCAAGGCCCTGCAAGGCGCTGTAGAAGCCGTTGTACCAGAACGAAAAAAGAACGTTTAGGCGAACCGAAAACAGCGTCAGGACCAGCAGCAGGGCAAACACCAGCAACGGCCGCCAACTGCGCCTGAAACTGAAATAGGGCCCGGCAAGCTGCCAGAACTGGCTGCCCCAGCGTGTACAACGCACCGCCAGAGTTGCGGCTGCAGTGAAGCTGACAAGGGTGATGAACGAGGCGATTGCCAGCCAGCTTAGGCTCTCTTGCAGGGCCTGATGCCAGTTCATTTCCATGGTAAGTATCCGTGCTGAGTATTTCCGCGAGCGTAGCATTACGCTGTCATTCGTCAGGTATAAATGACGCACATTTCATGATTTGTAGGAGCGGGGTTACCCGCGAAAGGGCCGGCCTTGCTGGCCAATCTCCACCCGCCGCTCACCGTTGCCGCCGCCACCGTATTCGCGGGTAAACCCGCTCCTACACAGATTGGTGGTGGACACACATCGGGGGGTGGACACAGGCCGTCGTAGGAGCGGGTTTACCCGCGAACACCGGCGAAGCCGGTGCCCTCCACCGAGCTGCCTGTTCCCACAGTGATTCGAGCAGGTCCAGTTTTTTGCCCACAAAGACAAAACCCCTACCTGCATGCGCAGATAGGGGTTTTGCGAAATGAATCTTGACGATGACCTACTCTCACATGGGGAAACCCCACACTACCATCGGCGATGCATCGTTTCACTACTGAGTTCGGGATGGGATCAGGTGGTTCCAATGCTCTATGGTCGTCAAGAAATTCTGTTGCCAGAATGTCCAGATGGACAGCCCAGCGAATTCGGATATGCGATATTTGCGAAGCTCTTGTGTAAAGCACAAATTTTCGGGTCTTTCGTCTTCACCACCGCAATCTGCGTCAGCAAATTGCTTGGGTGTTATATGGTCAAGCCTCACGGGCAATTAGTATTGGTTAGCTCAACGCCTCACAGCGCTTACACACCCAACCTATCAACGTCGTAGTCTTCGACGGCCCTTTAGGGGATTCAAGATCCCAGTGAGATCTCATCTTGAGGCAAGTTTCCCGCTTAGATGCTTTCAGCGGTTATCTCTTCCGAACATAGCTACCCGGCAATGCCACTGGCGTGACAACCGGAACACCAGAGGTTCGTCCACTCCGGTCCTCTCGTACTAGGAGCAGCCCCTCTCAAATCTCAAACGTCCACGGCAGATAGGGACCGAACTGTCTCACGACGTTCTAAACCCAGCTCGCGTACCACTTTAAATGGCGAACAGCCATACCCTTGGGACCGGCTTCAGCCCCAGGATGTGATGAGCCGACATCGAGGTGCCAAACACCGCCGTCGATATGAACTCTTGGGCGGTATCAGCCTGTTATCCCCGGAGTACCTTTTATCCGTTGAGCGATGGCCCTTCCATACAGAACCACCGGATCACTAAGACCTACTTTCGTACCTGCTCGACGTGTTTGTCTCGCAGTCAAGCGCGCTTTTGCCTTTATACTCTACGACCGATTTCCGACCGGTCTGAGCGCACCTTCGTACTCCTCCGTTACTCTTTGGGAGGAGACCGCCCCAGTCAAACTACCCACCATACACTGTCCTCGATCCGGATAACGGACCTGAGTTAGAACCTCAAAGTTGCCAGGGTGGTATTTCAAGGATGGCTCCATGAGAACTGGCGTCCCCACTTCAAAGCCTCCCACCTATCCTACACAAGCAAATTCAAAGTCCAGTGCAAAGCTATAGTAAAGGTTCACGGGGTCTTTCCGTCTAGCCGCGGATACACTGCATCTTCACAGCGATTTCAATTTCACTGAGTCTCGGGTGGAGACAGCGCCGCCATCGTTACGCCATTCGTGCAGGTCGGAACTTACCCGACAAGGAATTTCGCTACCTTAGGACCGTTATAGTTACGGCCGCCGTTTACCGGGGCTTCGATCAAGAGCTTCGCTTGCGCTAACCCCATCAATTAACCTTCCGGCACCGGGCAGGCGTCACACCCTATACGTCCACTTTCGTGTTTGCAGAGTGCTGTGTTTTTAATAAACAGTCGCAGCGGCCTGGTATCTTCGACCGGCATGGGCTTACGGAGCAAGTCCTTAACCCTCGCCGGCGCACCTTCTCCCGAAGTTACGGTGCCATTTTGCCTAGTTCCTTCACCCGAGTTCTCTCAAGCGCCTTGGTATTCTCTACCTAACCACCTGTGTCGGTTTGGGGTACGGTTCCCAGTTATCTGAAGCTTAGGAGCTTTTCTTGGAAGCATGGTATCAACCACTTCGTCGCCTAAAGGCAACTCGTCATCAGCTCTCGGCCTTGAAATCCCGGATTTGCCTAAGATTTCAGCCTACCACCTTAAACCTGGACAACCAACGCCAGGCTGGCCTAACCTTCTCCGTCCCTCCATCGCAATAACTGGAAGTACAGGAATATTAACCTGTTTTCCATCGACTACGCTTTTCAGCCTCGCCTTAGGGACCGACTAACCCTGCGTCGATTAACGTTGCGCAGGAAACCTTGGTCTTTCGGCGTGCGAGTTTTTCACTCGCATTGTCGTTACTCATGTCAGCATTCGCACTTCTGATACCTCCAGCAAGCTTCTCAACTCACCTTCACAGGCTTACAGAACGCTCCTCTACCGCATCATCATACGATGATACCCGTAGCTTCGGTGCATGGTTTGAGCCCCGTTACATCTTCCGCGCAGGCCGACTCGACTAGTGAGCTATTACGCTTTCTTTAAAGGGTGGCTGCTTCTAAGCCAACCTCCTAGCTGTCTAAGCCTTCCCACATCGTTTCCCACTTAACCATGACTTTGGGACCTTAGCTGACGGTCTGGGTTGTTTCCCTTTTCACGACGGACGTTAGCACCCGCCGTGTGTCTCCCATGCTCGGCACTTGTAGGTATTCGGAGTTTGCATCGGTTTGGTAAGTCGGGATGACCCCCTAGCCGAAACAGTGCTCTACCCCCTACAGTGATACATGAGGCGCTACCTAAATAGCTTTCGAGGAGAACCAGCTATCTCCGAGCTTGATTAGCCTTTCACTCCGATCCACAGGTCATCCGCTAACTTTTCAACGGTAGTCGGTTCGGTCCTCCAGTCAGTGTTACCTAACCTTCAACCTGCCCATGGATAGATCGCCCGGTTTCGGGTCTATACCCAGCGACTAAACGCCCTATTAAGACTCGCTTTCGCTACGCCTCCCCTATTCGGTTAAGCTCGCCACTGAATATAAGTCGCTGACCCATTATACAAAAGGTACGCAGTCACCTAACAAAGTAGGCTCCCACTGCTTGTACGCATACGGTTTCAGGTTCTATTTCACTCCCCTCTCCGGGGTTCTTTTCGCCTTTCCCTCACGGTACTGGTTCACTATCGGTCAGTCAGTAGTATTTAGCCTTGGAGGATGGTCCCCCCATATTCAGACAAAGTTTCTCGTGCTCCGTCCTACTCGATTTCATTGATAAGAGATTTTCGTGTACGGGGCTATCACCCACTATGGCCGCACTTTCCAGAGCGTTCCACTAATCTCAAACCAACTTAAGGGCTGGTCCCCGTTCGCTCGCCACTACTAAGGGAATCTCGGTTGATTTCTTTTCCTCAGGGTACTTAGATGTTTCAGTTCCCCTGGTTCGCCTCTTGCACCTATGTATTCAGTACAAGATAACCAGCTTATGCTGGCTGGGTTCCCCCATTCAGAGATCTCTGGATCACAGTCTGTTTGCCGACTCCCCAAAGCTTATCGCAGGCTACCACGTCTTTCATCGCCTCTGACTGCCAAGGCATCCACCGTATGCGCTTCTTCACTTGACCATATAACCCCAAGCAATCTGGTTATACTGTGAAGACGACATTCGCCGAAAATTCGTACGTTGCTCTTTCGAGCAGAACTCACAAATTTTACCTTAGCCTGATCCACCAGCAGTGAAACTGGTGTTCAGTCTATATCTATCACATATCCGAATTTTTAAAGAACGATCTGACAAAAGTCAGAAATCAACATTCGACACGAATGCTCATTTCTGAGTTTGATCAAGGTACAGCAAGTGGTGGAGCCAAGCGGGATCGAACCGCTGACCTCCTGCGTGCAAGGCAGGCGCTCTCCCAGCTGAGCTATGGCCCCGCATATTGGTAGGTCTGGGCAGATTTGAACTGCCGACCTCACCCTTATCAGGGGTGCGCTCTAACCAACTGAGCTACAGACCTATATAGGGTCTTGATCGTCTTCGACAATGAATCAAGCAATTCGTGTGGGAGCTCATCAGTAGGCTGATGTCGTCGATTAAGGAGGTGATCCAGCCGCAGGTTCCCCTACGGCTACCTTGTTACGACTTCACCCCAGTCATGAATCACACCGTGGTAACCGTCCCCCCGAAGGTTAGACTAGCTACTTCTGGTGCAACCCACTCCCATGGTGTGACGGGCGGTGTGTACAAGGCCCGGGAACGTATTCACCGCGACATTCTGATTCGCGATTACTAGCGATTCCGACTTCACGCAGTCGAGTTGCAGACTGCGATCCGGACTACGATCGGTTTTGTGAGATTAGCTCCACCTCGCGGCTTGGCAACCCTCTGTACCGACCATTGTAGCACGTGTGTAGCCCAGGCCGTAAGGGCCATGATGACTTGACGTCATCCCCACCTTCCTCCGGTTTGTCACCGGCAGTCTCCTTAGAGTGCCCACCATAACGTGCTGGTAACTAAGGACAAGGGTTGCGCTCGTTACGGGACTTAACCCAACATCTCACGACACGAGCTGACGACAGCCATGCAGCACCTGTGTCAGAGTTCCCGAAGGCACCAATCCATCTCTGGAAAGTTCTCTGCATGTCAAGGCCTGGTAAGGTTCTTCGCGTTGCTTCGAATTAAACCACATGCTCCACCGCTTGTGCGGGCCCCCGTCAATTCATTTGAGTTTTAACCTTGCGGCCGTACTCCCCAGGCGGTCAACTTAATGCGTTAGCTGCGCCACTAAAATCTCAAGGATTCCAACGGCTAGTTGACATCGTTTACGGCGTGGACTACCAGGGTATCTAATCCTGTTTGCTCCCCACGCTTTCGCACCTCAGTGTCAGTATCAGTCCAGGTGGTCGCCTTCGCCACTGGTGTTCCTTCCTATATCTACGCATTTCACCGCTACACAGGAAATTCCACCACCCTCTACCGTACTCTAGCTTGCCAGTTTTGGATGCAGTTCCCAGGTTGAGCCCGGGGCTTTCACATCCAACTTAACAAACCACCTACGCGCGCTTTACGCCCAGTAATTCCGATTAACGCTTGCACCCTCTGTATTACCGCGGCTGCTGGCACAGAGTTAGCCGGTGCTTATTCTGTCGGTAACGTCAAAACAGCAAGGTATTAGCTTACTGCCCTTCCTCCCAACTTAAAGTGCTTTACAATCCGAAGACCTTCTTCACACACGCGGCATGGCTGGATCAGGCTTTCGCCCATTGTCCAATATTCCCCACTGCTGCCTCCCGTAGGAGTCTGGACCGTGTCTCAGTTCCAGTGTGACTGATCATCCTCTCAGACCAGTTACGGATCGTCGCCTTGGTGAGCCATTACCCCACCAACTAGCTAATCCGACCTAGGCTCATCTGATAGCGCAAGGCCCGAAGGTCCCCTGCTTTCTCCCGTAGGACGTATGCGGTATTAGCGTTCCTTTCGAAACGTTGTCCCCCACTACCAGGCAGATTCCTAGGCATTACTCACCCGTCCGCCGCTGAATCAAGGAGCAAGCTCCCGTCATCCGCTCGACTTGCATGTGTTAGGCCTGCCGCCAGCGTTCAATCTGAGCCATGATCAAACTCTTCAGTTCAATACTGCTTGGGTTTTTAAGAAACCCTAAACTTGGCTCAGCAATCTCAAATGACTATGTGATTTCTCGCATGGTCACTTGTGATGCTGATAATCTTTTTGACTACCAGTCCGTACTCACAAGCACCCACACGAATTGCTTGATTCAATTTGTTAAAGAGCGTTTGGTTAAGAGCTTTTCGTCTCAACCGAGGCGCGCATTCTACGCTTTCCTCAGAGCCTGTCAAGCGTTTATTTTGAAGTTTTTGCGAGAAACTCGTTTAGCTTCAAACACTTGACTCAACACAGTGGCTAGCTTTGCTTCGCTACCGCGTTGGAGTGGTGCGCATTATAGGGAGGCCATCGAGAAGGTCAACCTTTAATTTCAATGATTTGAAATATTTCTGGCAAAACCGCTTAAGGGCTACCACCCACCCCACCAATTGCGCACTATATTGCTCAACACCTCCCTCGCCAAAGGATTGCCGCACTTAAATGAACACCCAGCCCCGCAGCCTGGCCGCCACCCTCTTCCCGATCGGCCTACTGCTTATCGCCATGGCATCGATTCAGTCCGGCGCCTCTCTGGCCAAAAGCATGTTCCCCATCATCGGCGCACAAGGCACCACCACCCTGCGCCTGATCTTCGCCAGCATCATCATGCTGCTTATACTGCGCCCGTGGCGGGTACGCATGACCGCCAACACGTTGCGCAACGTGGTCATCTACGGCATGGCACTGGGCGGCATGAACTTCCTCTTCTATATGGCCCTGCAAACGGTACCCATCGGTATCGCCGTGGCCCTGGAATTCACCGGCCCGCTGGCCGTGGCGATCTTCTCCTCGCGCCGACCGATCGATTTCCTGTGGATTGCCCTCGCCATCGCTGGGCTGCTGCTGTTGCTGCCAGCAGGTCACAGCGGCCAGGCACTCGACCCAGTGGGCGCCACCTATGCGCTGGGGGCGGGTGTGTGCTGGGCGCTGTACATTCTGTTCGGGCAACGTGCAGGGGCCGAGCACGGCATCCAGAGCGCGGCCCTGGGGGTGGTAGTCGCCGCCCTGTTCGTCGCCCCCATCGGTATCGCCCACGCCGGTAGCACTCTGCTCACACCTGCCGTGATCCCCATGGCGTTGGCCGTTGCAATACTGTCCACTGCCCTGCCATACAGCCTGGAAATGGTTGCCCTCACGCGAATCCCGGCGCGCACGTTCGGCACCCTGATGAGCATCGAACCGGCATTTGGCGCCTTGTCCGGCCTGCTTTTCCTCGGCGAGGTGCTGACGCTTACTCAATGGCTGGCGATTCTGGCAATCATTACCGCCTCGGTCGGCACCACCCTGTCCATGCGCAAGGCACCCAGCCCGGCCATCGCAGCAGACTGATATGAGAAATATTTTCATTTGAGAAAGGATTAGTGATTGTAGCAGCCCGTCTCGCTGATTAAGCTGTCACAGAATCATCATCTTTACGCTATCTACTGGGCCGAACACGGACGCTGGGGAAGGTTCAGGAAGAACCGAAGCGACAACGACAGGGTCGTGACAACTGATTTGCCCTGCATTTAAGGACAGGAATGAAACGAATTTTTCTCATCCTGGCCATCTTGGCTATTGCTGGATGTGCCGCCACAGCCAAGACCGAGGTCAAAAGGGGCAAGAAGGGCCTGCATATCAATTGCTCCGGCCTTTCTTCCTCGTGGGACAATTGCTACAGCAAGGCCGCAAGCTCTTGCAGCACGCGCGGCTACCGGGTTGTTGCGCGTTCGGGCGATAGCGATGAAGAAGCTGGTGACTACTTGTTCGGCATCAACCCGGCGGGTTACACCAGCCGTAGCATGATCGTCATCTGTAAATAGAGAAAAGGGCAGATCGCAAACTGCCCTTTTCATCTGCGTTACAGCGGTGCAGTACGCACCTCCAACCAAGCTAACGCATCCCCTTGGAGCAAGGGCGCCAGGCGCTCACGTACGCGGGCGTGATAGCCGTTCAGCCACTCCACCTCTTCCTTGGTCAGCAGCTCGGGCAACAGACAGCGGGTGTCGATAGGGCACAGCGTCAAGGTCTCGAATTGCAGGAAGTCACCGAAGGCACTCCTCCCCGCTTCGCGGTTGACCACCAGGTTCTCGATGCGAACGCCCCACTGCCCCGGGCGGTACGTACCCGGCTCGATCGAGCTGATCATGCCCGCTTGCATGGCCGTCTGCGGTGCGGGTGCCGCCTGGTAGGCGATTACTTGAGGCCCCTCGTGCACGTTCATGAAGTAGCCCACCCCGTGGCCGGTACCATGGCCATAGTCGACCTGGTCAGCCCAGATCGGCGCCCGGGCAATGGCGTCGAGCAACGGCGACAGTACCCCTCGCGGGAACGTGGCACGCGACAGCGCAATCATGCCCTTGAGTACACGGGTGCAGTCCTGCTTCTGTGCCTGGCTGGGGTTACCGACCGGCACCATGCGGGTGATGTCGGTAGTGCCGCCCAGGTATTGACCGCCCGAGTCGATCAGCAGCAAGCCATTACCCTCGATGAGCGCATGCGACTGCTCGGTGGCACGGTAGTGTGGCATCGCGCCATTGCCATTGAAGGCGGCAATGGTAGAAAAGCTCAGTGACACGAAATCAGGGCGTCGAGCACGCGCGGCACTCAATTGCTCGTCAACCGTCAGCTCCGTAATGACCTCCCGGCCGAGGTTCGCCTCGAACCAGGCGAAAAACTCGCACAAGGCTGCGCCGTCCTGCTCCATGACCTGGCGAATATGCACCAGGTCGTCGTCACCCTTGCAGGACTTGCTCAGCGTGGTGGGGTTTAGCCCCTCGACAAGAACCACCTCTGCCGCCAGGTTGTCCAGCAGGCCGCAGGTCACCCGGGCCGGGTCCACCAGCAGCCGCGCCCCCGCAGGAACGGTGCCAAGCGCCTTGCCTGCTTCGCTGTAGTCGCGCACCTCGATGCCGTCGACCTCCAGCACATGACGCAGGTGCGCGTCCACCTTGTCCTGGCCCACGAACAGGATGGCCTGCTGCTGATTGATCAGGGCAAAGGCCAGGAAAACCGGATTGTAAGAAACATCGCTGCCGCGCAGGTTGAACAGCCAGGCAATGTCATCCAGGGTTGCGATGAAGTGCCAGTCGGCCCCCTTGGCCAGGATGCCCTGGCGCAATTGCGCGAGCTTTTCCGCCCGGCTCACCGTGGCGTGTGGCGGCAGGTGCTGGTACACCGGGTTGCCTGGCAGCGCCGGGCGCCCGTCCCAGACCTGACCCAGCAGGTCCATGTCAGTCACCAGCTGCGCCCCACGCGCCTTCAGCCGCTCGGCCAGCTGGCGCGCCGAAGCCAGGGCCATGACCGCACCATCCACTGCCACGCGACCGTTGGGCTCGACGTTTTCGCCCAACCATTCCAACGCTCCGGGTTTGCCCGGCAACAGTTTCATCAGTTCGATGCCGCTGCCCTCCAGCTCCTGAGCTGCCTGCTCCCAGTAGCGGCTATCGACCCACAGCCCGGCAAACCCAGGCGTCACCACCAGTGTACCGACCGAGCCCTGGAACCCCGAAAGCCACTGGCGCCCCTGCCAGTAACCGGGCAGGTATTCGGAAAGATGGGGGTCGGCCGAGGGTACCAGCAAGGCATCGATGCCCCCTGCCGCCATGGCTTGGCGCACGTGCACCAGTCGCTGCGGCACACTTTGCTCAAGGGTGGTCTGGACGTTCATGCGCTCTCCTGCGACTTCATAACGGTTGATCCAATAGGCCGATAATGGAACAGCCACCAAGGCGCTGCAATCGCGACGACCAAGATACGGCATGCATTGCCCACCACGCCCTGTGCCAATAGGACACTTCCTACAACAGGACCAGGACCACCGATCAAGTTCCCCTGAACTTCCCCAGGACACCGGCTTCACACACAGTACATTCATTGCACACAGGCAAATGACCATGCCCAGTGCCATCGAACGGAAAGCCGGCGTGGTGTTGCTTGACACCCGCGACCACACGCCCGAACACGAGCACGGCGTTCATCTCAAGCTTGCCGAAGGCCTGGCACGCTTGCTGGGCTGCCCACTTATACAGCCCATGCGGCCGCCAGGCGCTGCCGATGCCTACTATTATCTGCCAACCGAGACCCTGATCGACCCCAGACGATATGCCGCCTTGGGTATTTGCAGCGAGCAGGACCTGTTTGGCGGCATGGTGCCGTACCCCTACATGGCGACCAAGGCGATCTCTCACCCGTTACCAGCCGGGGCCAGCTTCCCGCCGGGCTGGACCGACGACTTCGCCCGACAGGCCAGCGATGCCCTGCTGCGCGGCTACACCGTGTTCAGCAAAGCCGACGCTCGCACTGCCGCACAGTTGCTGCTGCTCGACGGCCCGCTGAGGGTCAAACCGGTACTGGCCTGCGCAGGACGTGGGCAACAGGTCATCACCACTGCAGGCGCCCTGGAGCCTCTGCTGGCCGGTATGGATGACCAAACGTTGGCGCTGTGGGGCCTGGTGCTCGAAGAAGACCTGAGCCAGGTGCAAACCTTCAGCGTCGGCCAGGTGCGCGTCGCCGGCTTGACCTGCAGCTACTACGGCACCCAGCAATTGACACGTGACCATCAGGGTACCGAGGTCTACGGCGGTTCTGACCTGGTGGTGGTACGTGGCGACTATCAGGCGTTGCTACAGCTCCCACTGGACGACCACCTGCGCCTTGCCATCAACCAGGCCATGGTTTACGAACAAGCCGCCGAGCAGCACTTCCCGGGCTTTGTCGCTTCACGTCGCAACTACGACATCGCCCGCGGCATCAGCCCTTCGGGCCACCTGTGCAGCGGGGTGCTCGAACAATCCTGGCGCCTGGGTGGTGCCAGCAGTGCCGAACTGTTGGCCCTGCAGGCGTTTGCCGATGACCCCGCATTGCAACGGGTACGTGCCTCCACCCACGAAGTATTCGGCAACCCCGACCTGCCCACTGACGCCACCCTCTTTTACCAAGGAAACGACAGTGAACTCGGACAACTCAGTAAATTTGCGCGGATTCGCGAACATGGCCATTCAGAGTGAAACCGTTGAACTGCAGGTCGAGAATGACCGCATCGCCGGCACCTTGGTCAGTCCGGGCACCAAAATGCCGGGGATTCTCTTCGTACACGGCTGGGGCGGCAGCCAGCAACGTGACCTGGCCCGCGCCCGGCATATCACCGGGCTGGGATGCGTGTGCATGACCTTCGACCTGCGCGGTCACGAAAAGACCGAAAGCCAGCGCCTCACGGTCACCCGTGAACAAAACCTGCAGGACTTGCTGGTGGCTTACGATCGACTGGTCAGCCACCCGGCTGTCGACAGCAGCGCCATCGCCATTATCGGCAGCAGCTATGGCGGTTACCTGGCGACTCTGCTGACCCGCCAACGGCCAGTCAGATGGCTGGCCCTGCGGGTACCTGCCATGTACTGGGATGACGAATGGGGCACCCCGAAGCAAACCCTTGACCGTCAACGCCTGAATGCCTATCGCCAACGCCACCTGGGCCCGGCCGACAACCGCGCGCTGGCCGCGTGTGCCGAATTCGGCGGGGATGTGCTGCTGGTGGAGTCAGAGCAGGATGACTACGTGCCGCACAGTACCTTGATGAACTACCGCTCGGCGTTCGTCAACGCCCACTCGCTCACCCATCGCATCGTCGACGGCGCCGACCACGCACTGTCCAGCGAAGAGAGCCAGAAAGCGTACAGCTCGCTCCTGGCGGCATGGATCAGCGAAATGGTCATAGGTGCCCGCCTGGATCGCTACCCGCACTACGCACCTTGGTATGCCTGAGGACCGCCCACCTGGCAATGCAGGACGCCATCGTCGCCGCGCACCAGGCTACGCAGGGCCTGGTAGGCGGCGAAGTTGACGCCGCGTGCCTGATGCTGGCCCAGCAGGTCAAGAAAGGATTCCTCGATGAAGTGCACGGCCGCCGCCGCCCAGGCCTGGCGTGACTGCCATTGCAAGTACTGCAACACCCGGCTGCCATCGTCGCTGGCCTGGATGCTCACACCCTGCAGCCCTTCGCAACGCGCAGCCAACGCTTCACTACGGGCCACCAGGGCCTGAGCCAACGCTTGCTGGCACATACTGGGCACTTCGTATTCGATCATCTGGGTAAACCACAAGGCATGAGGTGATGCCAACATCGACAGTCTCCTGGCTACGTACGCATGCAGCGCGATGCCGAGCAGGGTAAAACCTCAAGCAAAGTCAAGGTCAAGTGGTTTCTATAGAGCCTCGCCGGATACCGCAAACCGCCGCCGATATTCACTCGGGGTAAGGCCAGTGACACGCTGGAATACCTTGCGAAACGCGCCCGGATCCTGATAGCCGACACCCCACGCGATCTGTTCGACGTTGCGCCGGGTAAACTCCAGCAAGCGGCATGCACGCCCCACCCTCACCTGCTGGCAATACTCGGTCGGGCGCAGCCCGGTAGCGGCACGAAAGCGCCGCAAGAAAGTGCGCGCCTCCAGCCCCGCGCAGGCCGCCATCGTGGCCAGGTCAGCATCCTGCCCGCCATTGCCCTGCAACCAGTGCTGCACCTTCAACACGGCCTCGTCGCCGTGATCCAGGCGCGGGTTGAACACAGCGCCGGGCAGCGGCGCCGCGACCGGATCGACGGCCAGATAGCGGGCGGTCTCCTGAGCCACCGTCGTCCCCAAAAAGCGCTCCAGCAGGCGCAAGCCGAGGTCCGTCCAGGCCATCAACCCTGCCGAGGTCACGATGTCGCCATCATCCAGCAACGGCTGCTGAGCCTCTACCCGCACCCTGGGGAAGCGCTGGGCAAGCGCATGCACATAATTCCAGTGCGTGCAGGCCGGGCGCCCGTCGAGCAAACCGCTGGCGGCAATGAAAAATACACCGATGCATACCGACGCCAGCACCGTACCACGCCCGTGCAGCAGGCACAGCGGCGCGCGATGACGTTCAAGCAACTCGGCTTGCGGAGCTGACTCCAGGCTTGGCGGAATGATCAGGACCCGCAGGCCTGGTACGGTGACAGCTGAGTTATCCGACGCAGGCAACAACTGCCCCGTCTCATCTGCCTGCCAGCAACTGACGCGAATGTGCGGCAGCTCGACGGCCCCCAGTTCGGCCGCAACCCGGTTGGCCACCAGGAACAGGTCGGCCAGGCCATGCACAGCGGCGCGCTGCACGCCGGGGTATAGCAGCAAGCCGATATCCAGGTTAGCGCCGGTGTCAGTTTTTGCCCGCATAGTGTCGTTCGCGCCAATCCTCAGGTGAGTGAACACAGCCTATAACTAACGTCTCTCGACGAC
Source organism: Pseudomonas sp. CIP-10 (assembly GCF_020911845.1). NCBI lineage: Bacteria > Pseudomonadati > Pseudomonadota > Gammaproteobacteria > Pseudomonadales > Pseudomonadaceae > Pseudomonas > Pseudomonas sp. CIP-10. The sequence continues at coordinate 4,035,249 of NZ_CP087160.1, forward strand.
TACTGCCACAGGAGGCAGCATGAGCAAGCAGGCACTGATCATCATCGACATCCAGAACGACTACTTCCCGGGCGGCAAGTGGCCCCTCGATGGCGCCGACCAGGCGGCCGACAACGCCGCCCGCCTGCTGGCGGCCGCACGCCAGCGCGGCGACCTGGTGGTCCATGTGCGGCATGAGTTCGACACTGCCGATGCGCCCTTCTTTGCCCCCGGCTCGCAGGGTGCGGCCATCCACGCCAAGGTCGAGCCATTGCCGAGCGAGCCGGTGGTGCTCAAGCACAAGGTCAACGCCTTCCTCGGTACCGATCTTGAGCACACGCTGGACCGGCATGGCGTCGAGGCGCTGACCATCGTCGGCAGCATGAGCCACATGTGCATTGACGCCGCCACCCGGGCTGCAGCCGATCTGGGCTATCAAGTGACTGTGGCGCACGATGCCTGCGCGACCCTGCCACTGGCGTTCGACGGCAAGCAGGTGCCGGCGGCTCATGTGCATGATTCGGCGATGGCGGCGTTGGCGTTTGCCTATGCCAATGTGGTGAAGACCGACGAGCTGCTGAAAAGCTGATCGGCTTGAGACCTTTGGGGCTGCACAGCAGCCCCAAAGCCTGCAGGCTCAAATCGCCACATTGCGCACAAACCGAACAGCCACCACGCCATCGTTACGGTAGGCATACCGGCAGTTACTGGGGAACACATGGAACTGCCCCACCTGCAAGCGATGCTCGACCTCTTCGATGATCAGCGTCAGCTGCCCATCGATCACATAAATCTGCTCGCTCCAGCCTTCGGCATCGGCCTCACTGTGATAGCACTCCCCCGGTGCCAGGGTCCATTCCCAAAGTTCCACCTCGCGCCTTGCCGGGCTGGTGCCCAGCAACACCGCTCGGCTCTGCGGGTGTTCGCCAGCCCACGCCAGCTCTTCAATGCGCCCGGGGTCGCGCAGGTCTGGCGCCTGGATCAGGGTACTGAAAGCCACGCCCAAGGCTTCGGCAATCAGGTCCAATGTGGTCAGGCTGACATTCTTCTCGCCCGCCTCGATCGCGACCAGCATGCGCCGGCTGACCCCTGAACGCTCGGCCAGCGCCGCCTGACTCAAGCCGGCGGCGTTGCGCAGACTGCGCACATTGAGGCTGACATGTTGCAGCACCGATGCCCGGTGCGAAGAATCCTTGTGCACTATATTGCTCACTGGTCAAGATTGCGCAGTATACTGCCCACTTTTGCGGCGATTGTGCGCCGCCCTTTCCGAGTGTGCAAGACCATGAATCAGCCCAGCAGCAAGCCTACCCCTGCCGTCACCTTCCGCCTGAGCAAGGCCGAACTGGTGCTGGTATTCATCACCATGTTGTGGGGCGGCACTTTCCTGTTGGTGCATAACGTAATGACCGTCAGCGGCCCGATGTTCTTCGTCGGCCTGCGTTTTGCGGCAGCCGCGCTGTTCGTTGGTGTGGTCTCGGCGCGAGCGCTGCCCGGCCTGACCTTCACCGAACTGAAGGCCGGCATGCTGATCGGCGTGTCGATCATGCTCGGCTATGGCCTGCAGACCATGGGCCTGCAAACAATCAGCAGCAGCCAGTCAGCGTTCATCACTGCGCTGTACGTCCCGTTCGTGCCGCTGCTGCAGTGGCTGGTGCTGGGGCGGCGGCCTGGCCTGATGCCCAGCATGGGTATCTGCCTGGCATTCATCGGCCTGATGCTGCTGGCCGGGCCGGAAGGCGGCAGCCTGCGTTTCAGCGAGGGCGAACTGGTCACCCTGATCAGCGCCGTGGCCATCGCCGGTGAAATCATTCTGATCAGCCGCTACGCCGGTCAGGTCGATGTGCGCCGGGTTACGGTGGTACAACTTGCGACCGCATCGCTGCTGGCGTTTCTCATGATCGTGCCGACCCAGGAGCGCCTCCCCGACTTCTCCTGGCTGTTGCTTGCCAGCGCAGTGGGCCTGGGCGCAATGAGTGCGGTGATCCAAGTGGCAATGAACTGGGCACAGAAGTCGGTCTCGCCTACCCGCGCCACACTCATCTATGCCGGTGAACCGGTGTGGGCCGGCATCGTCGGGCGTCTGGCTGGCGAGCGCCTGCCTGGCGTGGCGCTACTCGGCGGCCTGCTGATCGTGGTTGCCGTGGTGGTCAGTGAACTCAAGATGCGGCGCCCTCGCGAAACCGTCGAAACACGTGATGTGCAGAACCCTGGCGAAGGCCAGGCGGGGCTATAAAACAGTCAACAGCGGCTATTCTTTGTAAAAAACTGTTATAAAAAAACCGCTTGTCACAGCCGGTTTGTAGGATTCTGCGACAGCTTGCGTGTTGGTGATAAACACCTCGGCACGTATGATTCTTTGCAAACTTCTCCAGAATAGGCCGCTATGTCCTTGATAGTGCTATTGCTTCTGCCGTTCGTGGGCAGTTGCCTGGCAGCTGTGCTGCCGCACAACGCACGTAACGCCGAGTCCATTCTTGCCGGGCTCGTAGCCCTGGTCGGCACCGTCCAGGTAGCACTTCTGTACCCTCAGATTGCCCATGGTGGCGTCATTCGCGAAGAGTTCCTGTGGCTACCCAGCCTGGGGCTGAACCTGGTGTTGCGCATGGACGGCTTTGCCTGGCTGTTCTCGTTGCTGGTACTGGGCATTGGCACGCTGGTATCGCTGTATGCGCGCTACTACATGTCACCGCAAGACCCGGTCCCACGCTTCTTCGCGTTCTTCCTGGCCTTCATGGGCGCCATGCTCGGCCTGGTCATCTCCGGCAACCTGATCCAACTGGTGTTCTTCTGGGAACTGACCAGCCTGTTCTCCTTCCTGCTGATCGGCTACTGGCACCACCGCGCCGACGCCCGTCGCGGCGCCTACATGGCGCTGATGGTAACCGGTGCAGGCGGCTTGTGCCTGTTGGTAGGGGCCCTGCTGCTCGGCCATGTGGTCGGCAGCTATGACCTGGACAAGGTCCTGGCTGCCGGGCATACCATCCGCCAGCATGCGCTTTACCCGGTGCTGCTGCCCCTGATACTCATCGGCGCCCTGACCAAGAGCGCACAGTTTCCCTTCCAGTTCTGGCTGCCCCACGCCATGGCAGCGCCCACACCGGTGTCGGCCTATTTGCACTCGGCCACCATGGTCAAGGCCGGGGTGTTTCTGCTGGCACGCCTGTGGCCGGTACTCTCCGGTAGCGAGGAGTGGTTCTGGATCGTCGGCGGTGCCGGCGCCCTCACCCTGCTGCTTGGCGCTTTCGCCGCCATGTTCCAAAATGACCTCAAGGGCCTGCTGGCCTATTCGACCATCAGCCACCTGGGCCTGATTACCCTGCTGCTGGGCCTTAACAGCCCGCTGGCTGCCGTCGCCGCGGTATTCCACATTCTCAACCATGCCACCTTCAAGGCCTCGCTGTTCATGGCCGCCGGCATCATCGACCACGAGAGCGGCACCCGCGACATTCGCCGCCTCAGCGGCCTGATCCGCCTGGTGCCCTACACCGCGACCCTGGCCATGGTCGCCAGCGCCTCGATGGCCGGCGTGCCGCTGATGAACGGCTTCCTGTCGAAGGAAATGTTCTTTGCCGAAACGGTATTCATCAGTTCCACCGCCTGGGTCGAGGCAACGCTGCCGGTGATCGCCACCCTGGCCGGCACCTTCAGCGTGGCGTACGCCCTGCGTTTTACCGTCGATGTGTTCTTCGGGCCGACGGCCCAGGACCTGCCCCATACCCCGCACGAGCCGCCACGCTGGATGCGTGCTCCGGTGGAGCTGCTGGTGCTCACGTGCCTGGTCGTGGGCATCTTCCCCACCCAGTCGGTCGGCCCCCTGTTGGCCGCTGCGGCCCTGCCGGTGGTTGGCGGCACCCTGCCAGAATACAGCCTGGCCATCTGGCATGGCTGGAACGCGCCAATGATCATGAGCCTGGTCGCCATGAGCGGCGGCATCGTTCTGTACCTGCTGCTGCGCAAACAACTGCGCCTGGGTCGCTTCCCGTACCCGCCCGTGATCGAGCGCTTCAATGGCAAGCGGTTGTTCGAGCACGGCCAGGTTCATCTGATGTTGCTGGCGCGTCGCATCGAACGCCTGTTCACCACCCGGCGGCTGCAGTCGCAGCTGTTCATGCTGGTATTCGCCGCGTTCCTCGCGGGCCTCACGCCGATGCTCCATAGCGGCCTGAGCTGGGGTGATCGCCCGAAGATTCCGGGTTCCGGGGTATTCGTCGCCCTGTGGCTGATCGCCATTGCCTGCGCCATCGGCGCCGCCTATCAGGCCAAGTACCACCGCCTGGCGGCACTGATCATGGTCAGCGTCTGCGGCCTGATGACCTGCATCACCTTCGTCTGGTTCTCTGCGCCCGACCTGGCACTGACCCAGTTGGTGGTGGAAGTGGTCACCACCGTGCTGATCCTGCTCGGCCTGCGCTGGCTGCCACGGCGTATCGAAGGCGTGTCACCGCTGCCGGGTAGCCTGGAGCGCGCGCGCATGCGCCGCCTGCGCGACTTGCTGCTGGCCGTGCTGGTGGGTGGCGGCATGGCCGTGCTGTCGTACGCCATGCTGACCCGGCCCACGCCCAACGACATTTCCTCGTTCTATTTGAGCCGTGCGTTGCCTCAGGGCGGCGGCACCAATGTGGTCAATGTCATGCTGGTCGACTTCCGCGGCTTCGATACCCTCGGTGAAATCACCGTGTTGGTGGCTGTGGCACTGACGGTGTTCGCCCTGCTACGGCGCTTCCGTCCTCCAAAAGAGAGCATGCAGCTGCCGGCGCAACAACGCCAATTGGCGCCGGACGTAGTCACCGACCTGATCAACCCGCGGCATGCCACCGATACCGCGCTGGGCTTCATGATGGTGCCGGCAGCGCTGGTGCGCCTGCTGCTGCCGATCGCCTTGCTGGTGTCGATGTACCTGTTCATGCGCGGGCACAACCAGCCCGGTGGCGGCTTTGTCGCTGGCTTGGTCATGTCGGTGGCGTTCATCCTCCAGTACATGGTGGCCGGCACCCAGTGGGTCGAGGCGCAGATGAGCCTGCGGCCGCTGCGCTGGATGGGTACCGGGCTGCTGTGCGCGACCCTGACCGGGGTCGGCGCCATGCTGCTGGGTTACCCGTTCCTCACCACCCATACCGCCCACTTGCACCTGCCATTGCTGGGTGATGTGCACGTGGCCAGCGCGCTGTTCTTCGATATTGGCGTATTCACCGTCGTGGTCGGCTCGACCCTGCTGATCCTCACAGCCCTGGCGCACCAGTCGGTGCGCGCCTACCGCCCGGGCAACCCGGCAAAAACCAGCCAAGCAGGAGCCGCCTGATGGAAGAAGTGATTGCAGTCGCCATCGGCGTGCTGGCTGCCTCCGGAGTGTGGCTGATCCTGCGCCCGCGTACCTACCAGGTGATCATGGGCCTGTGCCTGCTTTCTTACGGGGTCAACCTGTTCATCTTCAGCATGGGCAGCCTGTTCATCGGCAAGGAGCCAATCATCAAGGATGGCGTTACCCAGGACCTGTTGCATTACACCGACCCGCTGCCACAGGCACTGGTGCTCACCGCCATCGTCATCAGTTTCGCCATGACCGCGCTGTTCCTGGTAGTGCTGCTGGCCTCGCGAGGGCTGACCGGTACCGACCACGTGGATGGCCGGGAGCGTGACGAATGAGTGATATCAGTCAACTGATTGTCGCCCCCATCCTGCTGCCGCTGATCACGGCGGCGATGATGTTGCTGCTGGGTGAAAAGCACAGGCACATCAAAGCCAGGCTGAACCTGCTGTCCACCTTCTCCGGCCTGGTGATCGCGGTCTGTCTGCTGCTGTGGGTGCGCACCCAGGGCCAGGCAGCGTCGATCGGCGTGTACCTGCCGGGCAACTGGCCGGCGCCATTCGGCATCGTGCTGGTGGTGGACCACCTGTCCGCGCTCTTGCTGACCCTGACCGGGGTCATCGGTTTCAGCGCGCTGCTATTTGCCCGTGCCCGCTGGGACGGTGCAGGGGCCAGCTTCCATGCGCTGTTCCAGATCCAGCTGATGGGGCTGTACGGCGCCTTCCTCACCGCCGACCTGTTCAACCTGTTCGTCTTCTTCGAAGTGCTGCTGGCCGCCTCCTATGGCCTGCTGCTGCATGGTTCGGGGCGTGCGCGGGTGCGCGCCGGCCTGCACTACATCGCTATCAACCTGTTCGCCTCGTCGCTGTTCCTGATCGGCGCAGCGATGCTGTATGGCGTGACCGGTACCCTGAACATGGCGGACCTGGCGCTGAAGATTCCACTGGTACCGGAGGCCGACCGTGGCCTGCTGCATGCCGGCGCGGCAATCCTGGCCATGGCCTTCCTGGTCAAGGCCGGTATCTGGCCGCTGAACTTCTGGCTGGTGCCAGCTTACGCGTCTGCCAGCGCGCCGGTGGCTGCACTGTTCGCCATCATGACCAAAGTCGGCCTGTACGCCGTGCTGCGCCTGTGGACATTACTGTTCTCCGGGCAGGCCGGGGCCTCGGCGCATTTCGGCGGCGAATGGCTGGTTTACGGCGGCCTGGTTACCCTGGCGGTGGCAGCGGTATCAATCCTGGCGGCACAGCGCCTGGAGCGTATGGCGGCACTCAGTATCCTGGTCTCGGCCGGCACGCTGCTGGGTGCGGTGGGTTTTGCCCAGGCGGCTCTGACCGGCGCGGCGCTGTTCTATCTGGTCAACTCGACCCTTGCGCTGTGCGCACTGTTCCTGCTCGCCGAACTGGTCGAACGCTCGCGCTCGGCCAATGAAGCGCCACTGGACGACGAAGAAGACGCCATGCCGCCGCCACTGGAATCGCTGCACCCGCCCAAGGGCATCAACCTCGACGATGAACAGCAGGTGGTAATCGGCCAGATCATCCCGTGGACCATGGCCTTCCTCGGCCTCAGCTTCATCGCCTGTGCGCTACTGATCATCGGCATGCCGCCGCTGTCGGGCTTTGTCGGCAAGCTCAACCTGATCAGTGCGCTGTTCAATCCACTGGGCCTCGGCGTACCGGTCGAGCAGCCCCTGAGTGCCGCCGGCTGGGGCCTGGTGGCGTTGCTGATCCTGTCCGGCATGGCCTCGCTGATCGCCTTCGGCCGCGTCGGCATCCAGCGTTTCTGGAAGCCCGAAGAGCGCCCGTCCCCGGTGCTGCGGCGCTATGAATGCCTGCCCATTGTCATCTTGCTCGGCCTGTGCCTCATCCTCAGCTTCAAGGCCGAGCCGTTGCTGCGCTACACCCAGGACACTGCCGCCAGCCTGCAGGCCCCCGATGCCTATATCGACGCCGTGATGGCCGCCCGGCCGATTCCTGGCCCCACCTCGCGCGACGTACAGGTGCAGCCATGAACCGACTGTTCCCCGCCCCACTGCTATCGGTCTCGCTGTTCGGCCTGTGGCTGCTGCTGAACCTCTCGGTCAGCCCTGGCAACCTGCTGCTGGGCGCCGCACTTGGCATACTGGCGCCACTGTTGATGGCGCCCCTGCGTCCGCAGCATGCACACGTACGGCGCCCCCTGGTCATCGCCCGCCTGATCGTCCGGGTCGGCATCGATGTGATCAGCTCCAACCTGCTGGTAGCCCGTGGTGTGCTGCGGGCCGGCAAGCAGCCGCCACGCTCTGCGTTCGTTCACATACCACTGGCATTGCGTGACCCCCACGGCCTGGCAGCGCTGTCGATGATCACCACGGTGGTGCCTGGCACCGTCTGGTCCGAACTGGCACTGGACCGCAGTGTGCTGTTGCTGCATGTGTTTGAGCTGGACGATGAAGCGGCCTTCATACAGCACTTCAAGGACACTTACGAACGCCCGCTTATGGAGATTTTCCAATGACAGGCCTGCTCGCCAATGCCGTCCTCGCCAGCCTGTTCATCTTCGCCCTGGCCATGGGCCTGGCGTTGATCCGGCTGTTCCGTGGCCCGTCCGCCCAAGACCGCGTGCTGGCCCTGGACTACCTGTACATCCTGGCCATGCTCACCATGTTGGTGCTGGGTATCCGTTATGCCAGTGACACCTACTTCGAAGGGGCCCTGCTGATTGCACTGTTCGGTTTTGTCGGCTCGTTTGCCTTGGCCAAGTTTCTGCTGCGCGGTGAGGTGATCGAATGACTGAAGCCCTGGTACTGCCATTCTGGCTGGAGCTGGTCACCGCCGCGCTACTGCTTACCGGCAGCCTGTTCGCCTTGGTCGGTGCTATAGGCCTGGTACGCCTGAAAGACTACTTCCAGCGCATGCACCCGCCAGCGCTGGCCTCGACCCTTGGTGCCTGGTGCGTTGCACTGGCCTCGATCATCTACTTTTCGTGGCTCAAGGGCACCCCTGTGCTACACGCGTGGCTGATTCCGATCCTGCTGTCGATCACCGTGCCGATTACCACGCTGTTGCTGGCGCGGGCGGCGCTGTTTCGCAAACGCATGTCCAAAGAGCCGGTGCCTGAAGAGGTCAGCAGCGGCCGAGACCGTGGCAATTGAAGGTTTGCCGTCTCAACCTTGGCTGAGGCGCTGCAACTCGCGCCGGACCATGGCGGCATATGGCGGCGGGCTGAGGCGATAGAGCTCAGCCGCCACCCAAGTCAACCAGGCGCCTTGCAGCTTTTCACGTCCGGCCAGCAAACGTTCTGCCTCAGCCACGGCATCTGCCTGGTGCTGCCGATGAAACTCGGCCCGCGAGGCTGGTGTGTCGTCACTGTCGGTCATTCACTGGCCTTGAAGGTGGTCAGTTCACCCTTGCGCCATTTGGCGACCTTGCCAGTCACTGCTTTAAGCAACTTGCCCAGGCCTTCCTGCACTTGCTGCTGCGCGGCGAATACCAGCATCACGCCATGGCCTTCACGAAACACGATACCCTCGCCTTCCGGCACAGAAACGAAGGCGTAGTCGCCCACGCCATACACATTCAACTTGATTTCGCGAAAGCGCATTTCCAGCTTGCCACCTTCGCGGCTGGGCAATACGGCAGCACGAAAGTGGTCGCCGACTTTCAGTTCAAGGCGCTGCTTGTCATCGACCACCAGTGCACTCTCGGTGTCGATTTCGGCCATGTACAGGCCTTCAGGACTCTGTTCGGTGACATAGATGAAGCGGCCCTGAAACAGTTGGGCCAATTTACCGCGCAAGTCGCCCAGGGCGAACAACGCATGCGTATCAAGTGTGCTGACTGCCAATGAAGTAATCCTCAACCGGTTACAACCCGCCCTCACCCAAGCTCGGGGAGGCACGGCCATTTCTTATCGATAGGCAAAAAGAGTAATAAAGCGATATGCGAAATGTCTGTGCTCGCTGACGATGCAGCGTGCAGGAATCTTTACTCTGGTTTGCCAGACTCGCCCTCAACCGAAGGCGTTTGGCTCATTCCCGGCTTGGGAAGCGTGATGCCTGAAATCACTTGCCAGAAATCGCAACCAATGGCGTGAGCCTGCAAGAAGACAAGCCCTGGCATCCATGTGCGCATTACTGTAGGACAAATATGCCCGAAAACACCGAAACCCGTCGAGAGGCAATAAACATTTTCAGGCAGCCAGGCCTTTCTTCAGTTGCAGTTGCCAGGCAGCCTGACACTCAAGCGCTTCTTCGCGCGTGGCGAAGGCGGTGCCGCGGCGCTCGCCGTTGACCAGCACGACCCAGCAAATGCGCTTGCCCAGCGCCTGTAAGGTGGCCGGCACACCCGACCCTATCATCACAGCCACATCGACTCGGCTATTCATCATTCCCTCCGGAATTTAATTAGCACCCTAACGATAAAGCCATGATACGCCCGACAGTGACGCGGAAACAGCGCATCCCGGTACATCAGTGTTTCGTAAGGCGTAACAAAAACGGTATCGACGAGAAACGCAAAAAGCCCCAGGAATTGCTTCGAGGGGCTTGCACCACGCGCGGGTTTATACCTGACGCTGGTGGCGGTCGAGCTGCTCGTGGCGCTCCTGGGCTTCGATGCAGTACTTGGTGGTCGGGCTGATCAGCAAGCGCTTCAGGCCGATAGGCTCACCACTGTCATCGCACCAGCCGAAGCTTTCGTCGGCAATACGGTCCAGGGCCATTTCCAGCTGTGGCAGCAGGCGCTGGTCGCGGTCGATGGCATTTACCAGCCAGCTACGTTCTTCTTCGACCGAAGCCACGTCGGCGGGGTCTGACGGGGTGTCCAGGCCTTCGATGGTGGTGCGGCTGAGTTCGATGCGTTCATGGGTTTCGACTTTCATCGCCTGCAGCAGCTCAGTAAAGAAGGCAAGCTGGTCGGCGTTCATGTAGTCATCGGCCGACATGGCCAGCAACTGTTCCTTGGTCATCGATTTCTCTATGAAAAAATGTGCATTTGGGCGATTCATGTGCCGTCGATGCCTATGCATCGCTAGCGGAATTCTTCAAGCGCCAACCGGCACTCTTTTACAGGGGGCGGCAGTCTAAGGCGCCACGCCGCGTGGAGCAACTGCAAATGGGTGCGAATTTGCTTCCACTGCTCACAATCCGCTGGTCGGCACCCCAGCTCAGCTGCAGGGCCAGTAGTAAACTGAGATTCTGGCAGTGCCCATCCACCTGCTGTTGCTGTTGCCGTTGCTGTTGCTGTTGCCGTTGATCTTGATCTTGATCTTCGCGACTTCAGGAGGCCGAACGCAGGCCTTGCGGAGGCAGGTGACGGGCATGGATGCCCGTCAAGCGCTGAGGCCCCAGGATGGGGCCTTCGGCGCGGTCCTGCCGGGAGCAAGGCCGGAGTGAGGGGACCCCGGAGCGCAGCGCAGGGGCCGGATGATGGGAGCGCAGCGTTTTTTGGTTACTTTTTGTCGCGTTTGACAAAAAGTGACTCGCCGTAAGGGCGAAAAGGTGAGTCAACGTCGCCATCGCAAATGGACTTGTTCGCTGAGTCAAAACAGACGAGTTTGCTTCTTGCTTCTTGCTTCTTGCTTCTTGCTTCTTGCTTCTTGGATGTGGGCATTCACATCGAGTAGGTATTCATTCACGCAGGTGGCGCACAGTCACCTTTCCGCCCTTACGGCGGGTCACTTTTTGTCAAACGCGACAAAAAGTAACCATGGGCCTGCCCCGTGACAACGGACGCCAAGAAGCGATACTTACATCGCTATCTTGGAGGTTGTCATGTACCCAACCACTCGCCGCAATTACACCGATGAGTTCAAGATTCAGGCCGTTGCGCTGGCTGAAATGCTTGGCAGGACGGAAGCTGCTCGCCAGCTGGAGATGTCTGTGAAGACGTTGGACAACTGGGTCAACGCTTCCCGCAACGGCCAGCCGTTGAGCTCTCCTGACCGTCGCGCAATCACCAGAGAGGACAGCGAGTTAGCACGATTGCGAGCCGAGAACGCCGAGCTGAAACTGGAGCGTGAAATCCTAAAAAAGGCGGCGGTATTCTTTGCCAAAGAGTCCAGGTGAGATACGCCTTCGTCGCTGAAGAACGGGCTCAGTTCCCGGTGCGTCTGTTGTGCCGGGTAATGGGTGTCTCGGTTTCAGGGTTTTACGACTATCAGCATCGCCAAGGCCGTCCAGATCCGGATGCACAAATACGCATCGATCTACACAAGGTTTACGCGGCTAGCCGCAAGACCTATGGCCGACCACGGCTAGTCGAGGCGCTAAGGCAGCAGGCCTATGCGGTAGGTCATAAGCGCGTTGATCGGCTGATGCATGAAGAGCACATACAAGGCCGATCCAAGGGCGGTTTCAGGCCGTGCACCACCGACAGTCACCATGCGCTGCCAGTGGCGAGCAATTTATTGGGTCGTCAGTTCTCCGTTCAAAGCTCCACCCCAGCCTGGGTCAGTGATATCACTTACATCGCTACGAAAGAGGGCTGGCTTTATCTGGCAGTGGTACTGAGCATCCAAACCCGCCAAGTGCTGGGTTACAGCCTGGCGGACAGGATGCCTGACGACTTGGTCGAGCGCGCTTTCATGAACGCTTGGAACGCATGTTTGGGCGTCTACGGAGTGATTTTCCATTCCGACCAAGGGCGCCAGTACGCGAGCAGCAGGTTTCGTCTCGCTTTGGCCAAGAAGGGCTTCGCGCAAAGCATGAGTCGGAGAGGAAACTGCTGGGATAACGCCGTAGCTGAGAGTTTCTTCGCTACATTGAAGAGAGAGGAAGCCTGCGCGGTCTACCCCACAAAGAAACAGGCTCACCTGGCAATTGCCAGCTACATCCATGGGTTCTACAACAGCTGTCGACTGCATTCAGCACTGGGTTACCGTTCACCGAACGAATACGCAAAAGGCTTAAGGCAGTTGGCTCTGTAGCCAGCTTCTTGGCGTCCGCTGTCACGGGGCAGGCCCACCAAAACCGTCGGCTCCCATCATCCGGCCCCTACGCTACGCTCCGGGGTTCCCTCGCTACGGTCTTGCTCCCGGGAGTACGCGCTGCAGGCCCCATCCATGGGGCCTCAGCGCTTGACGGGCATCCATGCCCGTCACCTCCCTTCGCAAGCCCTACGCTCGGCCTCCTGAAGTCGCAATCTGCGTCGTCTGAACTATCGCGCGCTTAGAAGCAAAAGCCACAGCAACGGCAACGGCAACGGCAACGGCAACGGCAACGGCAACGAACCGAGTCTGATCAACGGTCCTTGAACTGTGCCTCACGCTTGGCGATGAATGCGGCCATGCCTTCTTTCTGGTCTTCGGTGGAGAACGCCGCATGGAAGACCCGACGCTCAAAGCGAACCCCCTCGCTGAGGGTGACTTCAAATGCTCGGTTGACGCTCTCCTTGACCATCATGCTCACCGGAATCGACTTGCTGGCAATGGTCGCCGCCACCTTCAGCGCCTCTTCCACCAGCTCTGCCTGCGGCACGATCCGCGCCACCAAACCTGCACGCTCGGCTTCTTCCGCGCCCATCAGGCGGCCGGTCAGGCAAAGCTCCATGGCCTTCGCCTTGCCCACCGCACGCGTCAGGCGCTGGGTACCGCCCATGCCCGGCAGCACGCCCAGGTTGATTTCCGGTTGACCAAATTTGGCATTGTCCGCCGCGAGGATAAAGTCGCACATCATCGCCAACTCACAGCCGCCGCCCAGGGCAAATCCAGACACTGCAGCAATGATCGGCTTACGGCGATTGGCAATACGGTCGGCGTCGCTGAACAGGTCGTCGACGTAGATCTGCGGGTATTGCAGCTCAGCCATTTCCTTGATGTCGGCGCCAGCGGCAAAGGCTTTGGCCGAGCCTGTCAGCACCACGCAGCCGATGTTCGGGTCGCGCTCAAGCTGGTCCAAGGCCTGGTTGATCTCACCGACAATCTGCGCGTTCAGCGCATTGAGCGCCTGCGGGCGGTTGAGGGTGATCAAGCCGACCTTGCCGTGGATGTCCAACAGGATGGTTTCGAATGCCATGCAGTCTGCTCCTTCAAAGATTGCGCGCAATGACCATGCGCTGAATGTCGCTGGTGCCTTCGTAGATCTGGCAAACCCGAACGTCGCGGTAGATCCGCTCCAGCGGGAAGTCACTCAGATAGCCATAACCACCCAGGGTCTGCAAGGCATCCGAACAGACCTTTTCGGCCATTTCCGAGGCGAACAGCTTGGCCATCGACGCTTCCACCAGCGCCGGACGCCCCGCATCACGAAGGGCAGCGGCGTGCAATACCATCTGCCGGGCAACGGAAACTTTCGTTGCCATGTCAGCCAGGCGAAACGCCACGGCCTGGTGCTCGATCAGCGGTTTGCCAAAGCTTTGGCGCTCGTTGGCATAGTCGCGCGCCACTTCGAACGCCGCGCGGGCCATACCCACCGCTTGCGAGGCGATGCCGATACGGCCGCCTTCAAGATTGGCCAGGGCGATCTTGTAGCCTTCACCCTCCGCACCCAGCCGGTTGGCCACTGGCACGTGCACATTGTCGAAAACGATCTGGCAGGTGTCGGAGGCGTGCTGGCCGAGTTTGTCCTCGACCCGCGCTACCTGGTAGCCCGGCGAATCGGTCGGCACGATGAAGGCGCTGATGCCACGCTTGCCGGCCTCCGGGTCGGTGACTGCAAACACGATCACGACGCCGGCGTTCTGCCCCGAGGTAATGAACTGCTTGCTGCCATTGAGCACGTAATGGTCGCCCTCCAGGCGTGCACGGGTCTTCAGGCTGCTGGCATCAGAGCCAGCCTGCGGCTCGGTCAGGGCGAAAGCACCGAGCATCGCACCTGTCGCCAGCGGGGTGAGGAATTGCTGTTTCTGCTGCTCGTTGCCGAAGCGCAGAATCGGCACGCAACCCACCGAGTTGTGCACGCTCATGATGGTCGAGCAGGCGCCATCACCCGCAGCGATTTCCTCCAGCGCCATGGCATAGGCCACATAACCCGTGTCGCTGCCACCCCACTGCTCGGGCACCAGCATGCCGAACAGGCCCAGTTCGGCCATTTCGTCGATGGCCTCTTTCGGAAAGCGATGGTCCTTGTCCCATTGCTCGGCAAACGGCTTCAGGCGCTCCTGGGCGAAAGCACGTACCGCGTCGGCGATCTGTTGTTGCTCGTCATTTACCAGCATGGTTCACCTCAGTACAGGCATTCAACAGCCATGGCCGTGGCCTCGCCACCGCCGATGCAGATGGCCGCCACACCCCGACGCAGATTGTTCTGGCGCAAGGCCGACAACAGGGTGACCAGAATACGTGCGCCAGAAGCGCCGATCGGGTGACCGAGGGCGCAGGCGCCGCCGTGGATATTGACCTTGTCGTGTGGCAGGTCGAGGTGTTTCATGGCCGCCAGGGTGACCACGGCGAAGGCCTCGTTTATCTCGAACAGGTCGACTTCGGCCAGGTTCCAGCCGGTGCGTTTCATCAGTTTGTCGATCGCGCCGATCGGGGCGGTCGGGAACAGCGCCGGGGTGTCGGCAAAGGCGGCGTGGCCGTGGATGACGGCCAATGCCTTGAGGCCACGTTTGTCGGCCTCGGAGCGGCGCATCAGCACCAGCGCCGCAGCACCGTCGGAAATCGAACTGGCGTTGGCCGCCGTCACGGTGCCGCCTTCACGAAACGCCGGTTTGAGCTGCGCAATCTTGTCCAGGCGTGCCTTGGGCGGCTGCTCGTCATCCTTGATGACGCGCTTTTCCTTGCCCTCGGTGACTTCCACCGGCACGATCTCGGCGGCAAAACGGCCGCTGCTGATGGCTTCCTGCGCTCGGGTCAGCGAGGCGATGGCGAACTGGTCCTGGGCCTCGCGGCTGAAAGAATTGGCCTGGGCACAGTCCTCGGCAAAGGTGCCCATCAGGCGGCCTTTGTCGTAGGCGTCTTCGAGGCCGTCCATGAACATGTGGTCGATGATCTTGCCGTGGCCCATGCGGTAGCCGCCACGGGCTTTGTCCAGCAGGTACGGCGCGTTGGTCATGCTTTCCATGCCACCCGCCACTACCACGTCTGCGGTGCCGGCCAGCAGCAGGTCATGGGCCATGATCGCGGCTTGCATACCCGAGCCGCACATCTTGTTCAGGGTGGTGCAGGTGGTGTGCTTGTCCAGCCCGGCGCCTAACGCGGCCTGGCGTGCCGGCGCCTGGCCCTGGCCGGCCGGCAGCACGCAGCCGAACAGTACCTGCTCGACACAGGCGGCATCGATGCCGGCACGTTCCACGGCACCACGAATGGCGGCGCTGCCCAGTTGCGGCGCAGTCAGGCTCTTGAGGTCGCCCTGCAACCCGCCCATGGGCGTGCGCACGGCGCTGACGATAACGATGGGGTCATTGGCGAGGGTCATGTTCGCTCTCCTTACTTGGCAGCCATGCGCAGCGCACCGTCGAGGCGGATGACCTCACCGTTGAGCATGCTGTTCTCGATGATGTGGCGGGCCAGCGCGGCGTATTCCTGCGGGCGGCCCAAGCGGGGCGGGAACGGTACGCCGGCAGCCAGTGAAGCACGTACCTCATCGCTCATGCCGGCCATCATAGGGGTTTCAAAGATGCCCGGAGCGATGGTCATCACGCGGATGCCGAAGCGTGCCAGTTCGCGCGCAGCCGGCAAGGTCAGGCTGGCAATGGCCCCCTTGGAGGCAGCGTAGGCGGCCTGGCCAATCTGGCCGTCATAGGCGGCAATGGAGGCCGTGTTGATGATGACCCCTCGCTCGCCGCTCTCATCGGCAGCCCCTTCGGCCATGGCCGCCGCCGCCAGACGCAACAGGTTGAAGCTGCCGATCAGGTTGACGTTGATGACCTTGGCGAAGCTGGCCAGGCCATGCGGGCCCTGCTTGCCCAGCACCTTCTCGGCACCGACGATGCCGGCACAATTGACCAACCCATGCAAGCTGCCAAAGGCACTGACAGCTGCATCGACAGCCGACTGGGCTGCCTGCTCGTCACTGATATCAGCCACGGCGAAACGGGCGTTGTCGCCCAGCTCGCGGGCCTTGGCTTCGACAGCCTGGGCATTGAGGTCGACCAGCATGACCTTGGCGCCAGCCTCGACCAGCATCTGTGCAGTCGCGGCACCCAGCCCGGAAGCGGCGCCGCTGACGATGAAATGTTTATTGGCGATGTGCATGAGTACTTTCCTTTCAGACGCTGACAGGGGTGGCCTGTTGCGCTTGTTGTTTGGCGACTTCCTGGTTGCGCAGGATGAAGCGTTGCAGCTTGCCGCTCGGGGTCTTGGGCAGCTCGCTGACGAATTCGATTTCCCTGGGGTAGGCATGCGCGTAGAGGCGCTGGCGCACGTGCTGGCGCAAGGTTTCTTCCAGCTCGACGCTGCCGGCGTAGCCGCTGGCCAATACCACGAACGCCTTGATCAGCTCGGTGCGCTCCGGGTCGGGCTTGCCGATCACCGCGGCCTCGATCACCGCCGGGTGCTCGATCAACGCGCTTTCCACATCGAACGGCCCCACCCGGTAACCGGAGGTGGTGATCACGTCGTCGCTACGGCCAACGAAGCTGATGCTGCCATCCGGGTTCAGCTCGACAGTGTCGCCGCTGAGGTAGTACTTGCCGACGAAGGCTTTGGTCGGCAGGCCGTGGTAACCGCCGAACCAGCACAGCGGCGACTGCTCGCGGTCAACGGCGAGGATGCCTGGCTGGCCGGCTGGCCGCTCGTTGCCCTGCTCGTCCAGCACCACGATGCGGTGACCGGGGATGGCATAGCCGGCAGAGCCCAGGTGCACCGGGTGCTGCAGACCATGGTGATTGCACAGCACCATGCCCAGTTCGGTCTGCCCGTAGTGATCGTGAATGGTCACGCCCAGCTCGTCGGCGAACCAGCGGATCACCTCGGGGTTAAGCGGTTCGCCGGCACTGCTGACCACCCGCAGACGACCCTTGATCGGTGCCGAGAAATCTTTGCCCGCCGCGATCAGCAAGCGATACGCGGTGGGCGAGCCGGCCAGGTTGGTGATGCCCAGCTTGTCGATCACCCGGGCGCAGCTCTCGACACTGAACGGGCCATCGTAGAACGTGGTGGCATGCCCCAGCGACAATGGGCCGGTAACGGCGTAATACAAGCCGTACGCCCAACCCGGGTCGGCTAGGTTCCAGAAGTTGTCCTCGGGCAGCAGCTCGATGGCATCACGCATGTAGCCCTGAAACGCGACGATCGCACGCAGTGGCACTTCCAGGGGTTTTGCCGGGCCAGTGGTTCCAGAAGTGAACATCAGCAGGAATGGATCGTTGCCTGAGCGCATCACCGGCTCACATACGTCCGCTGCGCGCTCCAGGCATTGCTGGAAGTCCAGCTCACCACTGCGGGCCTTGACAGTGATGATGGTCGGGCAGACGTGCACTTCGTCCAGCTTGGCGCGGTTGTGGCTATCGGTGACTATCACTCGGGCATGGGATTGCTCAAGCCGGTGCTCGATGGCCTTGGGGCCGAACGCGGTGAACAAGGGCTGGTAAACCGCCCCGAGGCGCCAGGTAGCGAGGATGGTCACCAACAGTTCGGGGGTGCGCGGCATCAAGCCGGCAACCCGGTCGCCTGCGCCTACCCCCTGCGCCTTTAGCACATTGGCGAACCGGGCAGCCTGCACCTGAAGCTGATCGAAGCTATAGCGCGCGCTGTTACCATCGCGGTCTTCATGAATCAGTGCCAGCTTGCCGTCACCGGCATGGCGGTCACAGCATTCGACACAGGCATTAAGGGCTTCAAGGTTGCCGTGCAATGCCGCCACAACGGCCTGGTCATGGTCAAACGTGCGAGCGGCCTCGGCGTAATCGCGCATCATCGGACTCCTGGTTTCTTGTTTTTGGAGTTGAAGCATCGGTCCGACGATGTTCGCGCCGCTCATGCGCGGCGGCAATGGCCAAAGCTGTCAATCTGGATGACTGGTTTGGCCGCCGCCCATCACCCCTCTGCGCGCTCGGCTGCACGCAGGTAGGACTGGGTGAGCCCTGCGACCAGGCGCTCGATGTCGAGATCCTGCTGTGCCTGCAGCCGGTGTAGTTGCTGCTCGAAGGCCGCCGGCGCCAAGACAGGACGTTGAGCCTGCAGCTCAAGCGTGCGCCGCGTGTAGTCCGCACTGAGGGCATCGAACATTTGGTCATGTTGCTGGCGCAGGTAACGTCGCCAGAACGCGCGCTGGCTCAGGCTATCGGTCAGGCCCTCGATGGTCTGCGCGCGCGTAACCCGCAGGAACGCATCCTCTATCTGGGCCTGTGTCAGCGCGACAGCTTCGGGATAGCGCATGGCATATGGCTGGTTGGGCAGCTGCAACCGGCTACGAAGTTGCACCCTGTAAGCCAGCCCCAATGCCAACTGGTCAATATGTTCACTGGCAGCCAGACGCTGCCGGCCATCCTGGTAGGCAATCCCTTCCAGTTGATCCAGCCGGAACAGTTGCCTACCCAGTTCGAGCAGCTCTCCCCTGCTTTCAGGGTTGGCTGCGGCGGCTTCTGCCTGCGCCTGCCTCACCGATACTTGCAGTGCACTGAAGTGACTGGCAACGGCGTCCGAACATGACAGTGGCAGGCCGGCCTGCTCGAAGATCCGCCGGCACAGCACCGGGTCGCCGTCCAGCGTAGCCAGCAGTGTCCATACGCCGTCAACCAGCGCATCACGCCCTTCACCCGCTTCGCTGTAGTCCGCTGTCATCTCCAGGCGAGCCAACAACCTGAACAACCCGCTGCTACCCGCTTGCTCCAGCAACCGCAGCCACACGCCCTCCCGCTCGGCCTGAACCGTCGCATCCGTATGGCCTACCCAACGCGTACGGGCCCTGACCAGGTCAACTGAACCCAACTGCTCAGGGGAGTGCCGGTGCTCTTCGATCACATCGAGTGCATACAACCCTCTTTGCTGCATGACCGACAAGGGGTTGTTTTCTATCAGAATGGCGCGTCGAAATGCATAAGGCATCAGCTGGATCTCGGTGGGCACTTCGCGGAGTTGATTGTTGCGCAGGTCAGCACACTCGAGTAGACCACAGAGCTCCAGGCGACGCGGCCAACTGCCCAGGCGACAATGACGCAGGTTCAGGCTAGTCAGCCGAGAAAGTTGATGAAAGCTCATGTCCAGCGCTTCCAGCCGGTTATGGCTGAGATCAAGATGCGCAAGGTTGGACAAACCATGCAAAACGCCGATCGCCTGGGCATCGAGGCGTATCTCGTTATGCGCCAACCGAAGCGATTGAAGATTCGGTAAATGGGCAATGCCTGTTGGTAGACGCATCAACGCGTTGTTGTTGAGGTTCAGGTGCGTCAGGGCAGTGAAGGGGCGAAGGAAGTCGACCGGTATGTCAGTAATCCGGGTGTCGTTCACGCTCAGCAGGGTAATGCGATGGAAATCGATGTTCGGCGGCAGTGCCGGCAGTGTGCGCAAACTCAAACCGCTCATCGACAAGCGCTGCCCTTGTGTTTGCCCCTCGCCGGCCGAAACAGGCTCGCCCTGCAGTCGCCAGACTCGCAGGATGCTATCGGCCGTCAACCTGCGGGCGGCGCGTCGACCCTCCTGCAACTCGGCACCGACCCAGCGATTCAGGTACAGCACCAGTTGGTCATGGGCTTCCTGCAGTTCTACCAGGCGCTCGAAGACTGGCTGCGGGCCTTGTTGCACACGCGCCAGCTCCACATCGAGCGCGGCCTCGTCCAGGCCAGGATAAAGCGACCGTAGCTGGTCACGAATGATCGCCCGCTCATCTCTGGGTGCAGCGCCAGGGCGGCCACTGAGCGGGTATCCCACGCGCCCATCGTCCATGCGACGCCCTGGATTGAGCCTGGCCTGCTCCTCTGGCCAGCCGAGCATGCGCGCGATATCCCAATGGGAAGCGGGTAACCGCGCCAGAAGTTTCTCACGCAATTGGCTCGCCGCAGCACTGCCCACCAGTTGCATCGCTGCGCGCTGCTCTGATGTCAGTGCGGCAAAAAGCGCCTCGAAGATACATCCAGGCTCGTCAGCGATAAGCACGTGTGGCACACCTGACCCGTTGTAGATCAGAAACCTGCCTTCATGCCGGACCACTATTCTTCTTGCCTCGGTTCGCCCGCCGCTACCGAGGCGCCTGATAGACCGACCATCCAGCCCGCTGTCACGCAAGTCGAGGTCAAGTTGCTCGAGTTCGAAGCTATCCAGCAACGCAAGGGCCAACTCGCCGGTGACATCACTGTACGCTGTGCTCAGATACAATCCCGCCAGCCCCCGGCTCAGGCGAGCCAGACGCAAGAGCGAACGGGCGTTCTTCGCGCACGGCAATGGCAGCCGCCGCTCGACCCGCGCCATTTGGTGCTCAAGCTCATGCGCTTGGCCGGTTACTTCATTTATGTAGGCCGAAGGCAAACCCGGAAAGTCCCGCTTTACCAACATGCTCAGCGGGTCTGCTGCAAGTGACTGCTCTGTCAGGTGGGCAAACAATTGCGGCCGCAACCCGGCCTCATGCACCCGGATCTGTTCCAGTCCGGCGCCCACGTCTGGCCTTGCTTCACACCAGGCCAGCAGTTCACTGTCCGATGGCACCAACGCCTTCAGTCGAACACGCTCGAAAAACGTTTGAATGCGTGCATGCGCCTGGAAGGCGCGCAAGGTTTGGCCAAGACTCACCGGCGCCGGGCGATTCTCCACGAGAACGCCGCGCAACAAATCTGCATCGATACCTGCCACCCGCATGATCTGCTCGGCCTGATGTGCGTCGACAGGGGAATGCTGTGGCCATAATGCATCCAGCATGCGAGCAGGCGCCCGCCAGCTGAGTGGTTGCTCACGCATCAGCTGCCAGCCACGCTCACCATTGTGCAACACGACCGGCCCGTAGCCGCCCTCACTCGCTACATGGCGCAGGCGATAGGGGCCATCGGCGATAGGCTGATGCACTTCGAAGTTGCGCCCATCGATACGGACCCAGCGGCGGCCCACCTCGCCATAGCGTCCCTCTTCAAACAGGTCGATAGCGCCCGGCAGTGATCGATAATTCCTGGCGTTGAACTGCCACAGGCGACCGCGCCCATTCCCAAGGCTTACCGGCTCCAGGCCCGCGACAAACGCACTGCGCACAAAACTGACACCCGCCACCGTCGCAGCGGTAGCCGCCAAGGTTTCGGCAACCCCCAGCAGATGCTGCAGCGCTTCGTGTTGGTGCCCTCTCGACCAATCCCGTGTCCCTTCGAACACTTCAGCGCACGTCTGGGCAACCACCTGACCCAGCAGCACGCCGCCCACAGCCGGGATGAACAAGCCGGCGAGGTTTACCAGGTCCAGACCTGCCGCTTTCCACTCAGCGTGTCTGGCGCTTACCGCCAGGCTATCAGCGTCGGCAGTCGGTACCAGCAGCAACCGGGCATCTTCCTTGGCCCGTTGCACTTGCCGAGTCGCCAGTTGCGTGAAGATCCCTCCTTCAGGAGTTTCACCCTCAAGCTCCAGGTCCGGCAGCTTGTCTTTCAAGCGCTTGCCGAGGGTACTGACAAAACCTGCACGGTGCTCAAGGCTGATGAGCTGTGTGAAGTACTGCCAGTAACCGGGATCTGGCAACAACATCGCCACGGTACTGTTCATGGAGGCGGCATTATCGAAGAACCGCAATGCCTGCCGGGGATCACCAGGCAGGTAAAGTACGATGCCCCGTTCATTTCCCGTCTTGTCTTGCAGGTGGATCAGCAAGCCATCGACCACAGGTTTCCCTAGTGCCCTCAGCAGCATGGGTTTGCCTTCAAGCCCTTGTTGTCGCTGCTCCTGACCGTGGTCCACCAGCTCGCGCAGTGCAAGCTGCACATCGACGCTTATGTTTCCCTGCAAAGCCGCAAGCTCGGTCGCCAGCTTCAGCCCCGAACGTTTGTCTTCAGCCAGCACCGCCTGGGTAGCTGGCTGGAAGATCCTTTGCAACGCGTCCTGATAGCACTGACCAACGTCCAGATTGCGACAGGCCGTAATCAATGCTTCCAGCGATGCATTCAATGGTTTATCGCTGCCTGGCAAAACCAGCCCCGTGCCCTCGTAGTAGCGGGTATTCGCAGCAAAGTTGCGCATCAGCCGCAGTAACCCGTTTTCACGCGCCTGGCTGTACCCGTATGTCTGTTGCAAGGTACCTGGCAGTGTGCCGAAGCGCGGCGCTACCCGCAGCCATTCGAGCTGGGCAAATACCTGCCCGTCCGGCAACGGTGCATCCAGCAAAGCCGCCAGGTGCTTCTCGGCAAACTGCTGGAGCGACAGTAACTCAAGCGTCAGGCCACTCAAGCGTGCCTGGCTGGCGTGGTGCGCGTTCAGGCTGGTGCGCAGGGTGTTGATCTGGCCCCGTGACGCGCGTTTGAGCCACTCAGGTAATCGGGCACCGATGAATGGGTCATGGTCAGTCGCATTGATAATCATGGTGGGTTCCACAGCTATTTGACGAAGCCAACCATGTTGTTCAAATGCCGGACCAGGATGCAGAGGGAACGGGTTCGATCGGCGCCTGCTCGGTAAGCCTTCTGGGCCCGCGCGGTAATGCACTACGGCAGGAAGCGTTCGCCCTTCAGTGCCCTGCCCCTCGCGCCTGGATCAATGCCCGATAATGCCCTGGGTTGCAGCCGAACCACTTGCGAAATGCCTTATAGAACGAGCTGCTGTCGGCGAACCCCAAACGCTCGGCAAGCTCGCCCATGGCCACGTCTTCCTGGCTGAGCCAGGCGATCGCCAGCTCCCGTCGTACGCTGTCCTTCAAGCCCTGGTAGTTCTGCCCCTCTTCTGCCAGGCGCCGCCGCAGGGTCGATGGCGACAGGCACAGCTGCCGGGCCAGGCGGTCAGCATCGGGCCATTGCGCAGGGGCAAGGCGCAGCAGGTCGGTGCGGATACGCCGCCCGAGGCTGGCCGGGTCACGGTATTTGACCAGGATATTGCCCGGCGCTTCGGCCAGAAAACGCTGCAGTTCCTCTTCACTGCGCCGCAGGGGCAAGTCGAGGCATTGCGAAGCGATGATCATGCGTGTGCGTGGACGCTCAAAATGCAGGTTTTCCGAAAACATGACCCGGTAGTCGTCGCAAAAGGGTGGTTCGGTACAACGCAGATCAATGCTCAGAATCGGGATACGCCGCCCGGCCAGCCAGCAGGTCACGCCATGCACGATCATCCAGAACGTGAAATAGGTGAACGCGCGGCGCGGTTCGTCACGCGGCTCATTGATGACAATTTCGGCCAGGCCTTGCTGGCGCACCAGGCTGGGCTGCATGTCTTGAAGCATCAGCGACAGAAATGCCAGCGAGGTGTCCAGGCCTGCACCCAGGGTTGGTTGGCCCATGCTGGCACGGCACATGAATGCCAGGCTGCCACTGCGCAGACCGCGCGGGTCCATCGCGAAAAATTCGTCGTTGCAGCGCCGGGCCAGCAAGCGCCACAGGCGGGCATAGGACTCGGCACTGACCCTTGCCTCTGGCAGGTGCAATTGTTCAACGGCGATGCCCGCCCTGGCCAGCAAGCCGCTGTCAGGCTCACCGGCAGGGCAGGTCTGCAACAGCGCTTCGCGCACCAGCTGCATGGAAATGGTGTCTTTGTCGCTCATCGACGGTCCTGTCGGCTGATTGCCGGCCATATTAGGGTCTGTATGAAAAGCCTTGAGACGAAGGTCAGGCAAGGCGAAAACAGCCGAGGAAGCGGAGTTTACGGGTTGTAAATGAGCATTCCGAGGCTGTTTTCAACGCAGCATCACCGAGTATCAAGGCTTTTCATACAGAGCCTAGGGTGCCCCGCAGCAAACAGCCATCATAGCCCCGCTGCCAGGCTCAGGAATGCCTGAATCAGGCGCAGTTCGCGACGGCGCTCCAGGCAGCCGATCACGTGTTGGTTGACAAGGCCCTCGCCGGCCAAGGGTCGTGCCACCACACGGGGATCATTGGCCACTTCAGTGGAAGAAACAACGCCAATACCCAGCTGCGAGGCCACTGCCTCGGTTACCGCCTCCCGGCTGTCCAGCTCCAGCAATACACGCGGTTGCACGCCCGCCTTGATGCAGGCCTTGTCGAAGGTGCGCCGGGTGGTGGAGCTGGGTTCGCGCAGCACCATGATCTGCTGGTGCAGCTCGGCCAACGGCAAGTCCTCCCGCTCGCTGGCCCAGGCGTGCCCCACGGGTAACAACGCACACAGGCGCGACTCACAGAGATTTTGCAGGTGCAGCCCTTTGCGCGGCTCGATTTCGGTCAGCACTGCCACGTCGGCATGCTCGCCGAGCAGCGCAGCCAACGTCTCCTGTGCATTGCCCAGACGCAAGTTGACGGTGACGCCAGGGTACCGCTCACGCAGCAGCGCCAGCATCGGCATGACCCGGTGCGGACCGTCGGCGGCTACCTCCAGGCGCCCGGTCAGCAACTGGCGGTTGGCCTCGAGCATGGCCTGCGCTTCTTCAGCCAGGCCGAACATGGCGCGCGTGATGGCCGCCAGGCGCGTGCCCTCTTCGGTCAGTTCCACGCGCCGTGCAGTACGCCGCAGCAAGGTGATCTGGTAGTGCTCCTCCAGAGCCTTGACGTGCCCGGTCACCGCCGGCTGGCTGATGAAGAGGCGCTCGGCAGCACGGGTAAAGCTGCCCTCACGGGCCACGGCGTCGAAGGCGCGCAGCTGGAACAGGTTCATATTTATCGGCCTGACTTATAGCTGAGATAACAACAAACAATTTGATTGATGACAGCGCGAATTGCAACCTAGGCCTCGTAGTTTCAGCCCACCGCTTGTGAGGAATAACGGAATGAGCAACGCCCCGATTCTGCTGACCCCAGGTCCCCTGACCACATCAATCCGCACCCGCCAAGCCATGCTGGTGGACTGGGGCTCCTGGGACCGTGACTTCAACCAACTGACTGCCAGCGTCTGCGAACAACTGCTGGCCATCATCGACGGCGCCAGCAGCCACCACTGCGTGCCCCTGCAAGGCAGCGGCACCTTCGCCGTGGAAGCGGCCATCGGCACCTTGGTGCCACGCGATGGCAAGGTTCTGGTACTGATCAACGGCGCGTACGGCCAGCGCCTGGCAAAGATCTGCAAAGTGCTGGGCCGCACCTACAGCACCTTCGAAACGGCCGAAGACCAGCCGACCACAGCCGCCGACGTCGACCGGCTGCTGGCCGAAGACTCGGCCATCACCCATGTGGCGCTGATCCACTGTGAAACCAGCACCGGCATCCTGAACCCGCTGCCCGAAATCGCCCAGGTGATCAAACACCATGGCAAGCGCCTGATCATCGATGCCATGAGCTCGTTCGGTGCGCTGCCGATCGATGCCCGCGAAATCCCCTTCGAAGCGCTGATCGCAGCCTCCGGCAAGTGCCTGGAAGGCGTACCCGGCATGGGCTTCGTCTTCGCCGAAAAAAACGCCCTGGTGGCCGCCGAAGGCAATGCCCACTCGCTGGCCATGGACCTGCACGACCAGCACGCCTACATGGCCAAGACCGGGCAATGGCGCTTCACCCCGCCTACCCACGTGGTCGCGGCCCTGCACGAAGCACTGCAGCAATACAACGAGGAAGGTGGCCTTCCGGCCCGCCACCAGCGCTACGCAGACAACTGCAAGACGCTGCTCGACGGCATGGCAGCCATCGGCCTGCGCAGTTTCCTGCCCGCCGAAATCCAGGCGCCAATCATCGTCACCTTCCACGCCCCCACCGATGCCCGCTACCAGTTCAAGGACTTCTACGAGCGGGTCAAGGCCAAGGGTTTCATTCTCTACCCGGGCAAGTTGACCCAGGTCGAAACCTTCCGCGTCGGCTGCATCGGCGTGGTCGGGGCGGACGGCATGCAGGCCGCCGTGAATGCCGTGGCCGAGGTGCTGCGGGAAATGGAAGTGCTGGACATCTGACGCTTTGCCCACCCGAATTCAGGAGTTAGCGCACATGAACTACAACAACCCCACCCAACTGCAAGCCGCCATCCTCGACTGGGCTGGCACCGTGGTCGATTTCGGCTCATTCGCCCCCACCCAGATCTTTGTCGAGGCCTTTGCCGAGTTCGACGTGCAGGTGTCCATCGAAGAAGCCCGAGGCCCGATGGGCATGGGCAAATGGGACCATATCCGCACCCTGTGCGACGTACCGGAAATTGCCGAGCGCTACCGCAAGGTGTTCGGCCGTACCCCGACCGATGATGACGTCACCGCCATCTACAACCGCTTCATGCCGCTGCAGATCGAGAAGATTGCCGTGCACTCGGCACTGATCCCCGGTGCGCTGGACACCCTCACCGGTCTACGCCAGGACGGCCTGAAGATCGGCTCGTGCTCGGGTTACCCGAAAGTGGTGATGGACAAGGTGGTGGAACTGGCGGCGCAGAACGGCTACGTAGCCGACCATGTCGTGGCCACCGACGAAACCCCGAACGGCCGACCATGGCCGGCCCAGGCCTTGGCCAACGTGATTGCGCTGGGGATTGACGATGTAGCGGCCTGCGTCAAGGTGGACGACACCGTGCCAGGCATTCTTGAAGGCCGCCGTGCCGGCATGTGGACCGTGGCGCTGGTCTGCTCGGGCAATGCCTTGGGCCTGACCTGGGAAGGCTTCCGGGCGTTGAGTGCCGAGAAACTGGAAAGCGAGCGCCAGCGCATCCACGCACTGTTTGCCGGCTCCCGCCCGCACTACCTGATCGACACCATCAACGACCTGCCCGAAGTGATTGCCGACATCAACCGGCGCCTGGCCAAGGGCGAGATGCCGCAAGCCTTCTGACCCTTGCGGTTTCGCAGTGGTAGCGGCCCTTGCGCGACACAAGGCCGCGCCTACGGCGGCCTGCGCCCAATCACCGACCTGTGTCCACCCTCGATCAGGTGTAGGAGCGGGTTTACCCGCGAATACGGTGGCGGCAACAACGGTGAACGCCTGGTGGAAATTGGCCAGCAGGCCCGGCCCTTTCGTGGGTGAACCCGCTCCTACACGCGGCCTGTGCCCAACCACCGACCTGTGTCCACCCCCGATCCGGCGTAGGAGCGGGTTTACCCGCGAATACGGTAGCGGCGGCAACGGTGAACGGCGGGTGGTAATTGGCCAGCAGGGCCGGCCTCTTCGCGGGTAAACCCGCTCCTACGGCCGACAAACCTGAGCTAGAACGTTATTGTGGCAATTGCACCCGCGGTTTGGTCGCGGCAAAGATCGCCCAGCTGGAGACGAACAGCGCCGCGATCAACGGACCGATCACGAAGCCGTTTAGGCCGAACACCGCCAGCCCGCCAAGGGTCGACACCAGGATCAGGTAGTCCGGCATGCGCGTATCCTTGCCCACCAGGATTGGCCGCAACACATTATCCACCAGGCCGATCACCAGCACCCCGAACGCGGTAAGCACCACCCCTGGCAGTATCGCCCCGGTCAGCAGGAAATACGCCGCCACCGGCGCCCAGATAATGCCCGCGCCCACCGCCGGCAGCAGCGACAGAAACGCCATCAGCACCGCCCACACCAACGCACTCGGGATATCCAGCACCCAGAAAATAAAGCCTCCCAACGCACCTTGGGTAATGGCCACCAGCACGTTGCCCTTCACCGTCGCCCTCACCACACGATTGAACTTCAACTGCAAACGACGCTTCTGGTGCTCGGGCAGCGGGACGGCCATCCGCACCCGGCGCGCGACTTCCGGACCATCACGCAGGAAAAAGAACAGCAAGTACATCATGATGCCAAAACTGATCAGGAACTCGAATGTGCCCTGCCCAAAGCTGAACGCCTGGCTGGCCAATACCTGGCTACCCTGGGTTGCCCACTTGGCGATCTTGTCACGCAGCCCGTCGAGGTTACCCATGCCCATATTGTCCAGGCCACGCTGGGCGAATGCCGGGAGCATGTCCTTGCCGCGCTCGACGTAACCGGCGATGTCCAGTTGCCCGCTTTCGATGCGCTGGTACAGCGTGGCGCCCTCTTGAACCAGCAGGGCGCTGGTGATGATCACCGGCAGGATCGCCACAAGCAGGCACACCAGCGTGGACGTGGCCGCGGCAAGGTTACGCCGCCGACCGCAGCGGATCAGCAAGTGACGCTGCAGCGGGGCGAACAGGATGCCGAGAATCACCGCCCAGAAGATTGCGCCGTAATACGGCAGAAGAATCCAGAAGAAGGCAATGGTCACCAACGCCAAGAGTACTGCCAGGGCTTTGTTCTGTAGCGCGGTTTCGTTCATCGCAGTTCCTCAAATGGCTTATGAGTGATTAGTGCACCGCACCTGGACAAAAGTGCCGTGCTCACTTGACGCAAATCAATACGCGCCTTGTCCATCGCCCCTAGCATCCCGGCCTTTTTGCCCCGGTGCGCACATGAACCCTACTGCCAAGCCCGAACTGCTGGCCCCCGCCGGCACCCTCAAGACCATGCGCTACGCGTTTGCCTACGGCGCCGATGCGGTCTACGCCGGCCAGCCGCGTTACAGCTTGCGGGTGCGCAACAACGCGTTCGATCACGCCAACCTGGCGCTGGGGATCGAGGAGGCGCACGCCTTGGGCAAGCGCTTCTACGTGGTGGTCAACATCGCCCCGCACAATGCCAAGCTCAAAACCTTCCTCAAGGACCTGGCACCCGTGATCGAGATGGCGCCGGACGCGCTGATCATGTCCGACCCCGGGCTGATCATGCTGGTGCGCCAGCACTTCCCACAGATGCCGGTGCACCTGTCGGTGCAGGCCAACACCGTCAACTGGGCCAGCGTGCAGTTCTGGCAGCAACTTGGCCTGAGCCGGGTGATCCTGTCGCGGGAGCTGTCGCTGGACGAAATCGAGGAAATCCGCCAGCAGGTGCCGGGCATGGAACTGGAAGTGTTCGTGCACGGCGCCCTGTGCATGGCCTATTCCGGCCGTTGCCTGCTGTCGGGCTACCTCAACAAGCGTGACGCCAACCAGGGTAGCTGCACCAATGCCTGCCGCTGGAAGTACGACGCCACGCCGGCCACCGAGAACGCCACCGGTGACATCGTGCGCCAAGTGCAGCCCACCCTGGGCCTGGGTGCGCCCACCGACCAAGTGTTCCTGCTGCAGGAAAGCAACCGCCCCGGCACTGAAATGCCGGCGTTCGAGGATGAGCACGGCACCTACATCATGAACGCCAAGGACCTGCGCGCCATTCAGCACGTCGAGCGCCTGGCCTTGATGGGCGTGCATTCGCTGAAGATCGAAGGCCGTACCAAATCGCACTTCTACTGTGCCCGCGCGGTACAGTCGTATCGCCAGGCGATCGACGACGCGGTGGCCGGGCGACCATTCGACCGCGCCCTGATGGGCAACCTCGAATCCCTGGCGCAACGCGGTTACACCGAAGGTTTCCTGCGCCGCCACGTGCACGACGAGTACCAGAACTACCAGCGCGGCAACTCGATGTCCGAGCGCCAGCAATTCGTTGGCGAGCTGACCGGCGTGCGCGTCGACGGCCTGGCCGAGGTCAAGGTGAAGAACCGCTTCGCCGTGGGCGACCATCTGGAGCTGATGACCCCGCGCGGTAACTACCACTTCGACCTGCACCGCCTGTGCAACCGCCAGCAGCACGCCATCGAGGTAGCACCGGGCGATGGCCACGTGGTGTATCTGCCGATCCCGGAACAGGTTGCCCTCGACTACGGCCTGCTGATGCGCGACCTCCGCATCGACGAAGCAGCAAGCTGACAACACTGTAATGTGCACATCAGCTACCTGACAGCTGGCGGCAGCGAACATCGTGGCGCTTCTGCATGAGGCCACGCCATGTTGCGCAACCCCTCGCGCCGTACGTTTGTCAAAGGCCTGTGCGCCGCCAGCACGCAGGCGGGCGGCAACAAACCGCGCTGCGCCTGGAAGCCGCTTACGCTATGCTGCTGACCAACCGCTGGATACTGGAGCCGACCCTGGAGGCCAACCTGTACGGGCGCAACGACGCCGGGCGCGAGCAAGGCGCGGGTTGGCCGACAGCGAGGTGGGCCTGGGCCTGCGCGACGAGATCACGCACGGCTTCGCCCCCTACGTCGGGCTCAGTTTCAACCGCCTGCGCGGCTCACGTGCCAACCAGGCCCTGGAAGACGGCGAAGAGCTGGGCCAGACCCGCCTTGTCGCCGGTATCCGCCTGCGTTTTTTAAGGAGTGCTTCACCATGCTGCGCAAACACCTGCTGACCCTGAGCCTGCTGGCCGTCACTGGCCTGGCCCAGGCCGCCGAGACCATCGACGTCTACCGCGACCCCAACTGCGGCTGCTGCAAGGCCTGGATCAGCCACCTGCGTGACAACGGTTTTAACGTCAACGACCACGTCGAGCCAAACATGAGCGCCGTCAAGCAACGCCTCGGCGTGGCGCCACGCCTTGCGTCGTGCCATACCGGGGTGATCGACGGCAAGTTCGTCGAAGGCCACGTGCCGGCCGAGCAGGTGCGCCTGCTGGCCAAGCGCAACGACCTCAAGGGCCTGGCGGTGCCGGGCATGCCCATGGGCTCGCCCGGCATGGAGATGGGTGACCACAAGGATGCCTACCAGGTCATCGGGGTGACCCAGGATGGCCAGGACACCGTGGTCGCCAACTACTGATGCTCAGCCTGGGGGCGCTGTTTCTCAGCGCCTTTGGTGCCGCCACCCTGCTGCCGCTGCAATCGGAGGCCGTGCTGGTCGGTCTGTTGCTGCGCCAGCCCGAGGCATGGGCGATCCTGCTGCTGGTAGCCACCCTGGGCAACGTGCTCGGCTCGGTGGTCAACTGGCTGCTGGGCCGGGCCATCGAGCACCTGCGCGACAAACGCTGGTTCCCTTTCAGCGCTGCCCAGCTGGCGCGTGCGCAGCAGCGCTACCAACGCTGGGGGCAATGGTCGCTGCTGCTCAGCTGGATGCCGGTGATCGGTGACCCGCTTACGCTGATCGCCGGGATCATGCGTGAGCCGTTCTGGCGCTTCCTGTTGCTGGTGACCCTGGCCAAGGCTGGCCGCTATGCAGTGCTTGCCATGATCACCCTGGGCTGGTTTCACGCCTGGTAACACCTTTCAGGTTTCGCGTGGTCCACTGCCTGTTACAGTCGCCCCATTCAACCTGGCCCTACACGGAGTGCCCCCATGCTGCGCGCAACCGCCCTCGCCCTGGCCTGCCTTGCCAGCAGTTCGGCCATCGCTGCCGAGTCGCCTACCTACGGCCCCCAGCTTGAAGGCTTCAGCTACCCGCACCCCCTCAAGCATTTCGACTTCAAGTCCCAGGGCCAGGCCCTGCAGATGGGCTACATGGACGTGCCCGCCCAGGGCCAGGCCAACGGCCACAACGTGGTGCTGATGCACGGCAAGAACTTCTGCGCCGCCACCTGGGAAACCACCATCGACGCCTTGAGCAAGGCCGGCTACCGGGTCATCGCGCCCGACCAGGTCGGCTTCTGTACATCAAGCAAACCGGCGCATTACCAGTACAGCTTTCAGCAACTGGCCGACAACACCCATGCCCTGCTCGAACAGCTGGGTGTGAAGCAAACCATTGTGCTCGGCCACTCCACCGGCGGCATGCTGGCCACCCGCTATGCGCTGATGTACCCCCAGCAGGTGGAACGCCTGGCAATGGTCAACCCGATCGGTCTGGAAGACTGGAAAGCGCTGGGGGTGCCCTACCGCACCGTGGACCAGTGGTATGCCCGCGAACTCAAGCTGGATGCCGAAGGCGTACGTGCATATGAACGCAAAACCTATTACGCCGGGCGCTGGAAGCCTGAATATGAACGCTGGGTGCAGATGCTGGTGGGCTTGAACAAAGGGCCGGGGCATGAAGCGGTGGCGTGGAACTCGGCACTGATCTACGACATGATCTTTACCCAACCGGTGTACCACGAGTTCAAGCACCTGCAGATGCCGACCCTGCTGCTGATCGGCGACCAGGACACCACGGCCATCGGCAGCGATATCGCGCCGCCGGAGGTAAAGGCCAAGCTGGGCAACTATGCAGAGCTGGGGCCGCAGGTGGCCAAGCTGATACCCAAAGGTGAGCTGATCACGTTCGAAGGCATGGGGCACGCGCCGCAAATCGAGGAACCGGTGCGGTTCAATCGCACCCTGGTCGAATGGCTGGGCAAGTGAGCCAATGATTGGCCCCTGTGGGAGCACGCAGGCTTTGGGATTTTGCGCACGCCCGCTGCTGCCACAGGGTTCCTTTACACGTTCCAGACCTGCGCTTCCGTCCAGCCCAGCTCGGCAAAGTCGCCCGCCCGCAACTCAGCCTCTTCCTCGCAGAAAAACTCATCCAGCTGTGGTGGCCTGACCGCTGTATCACTGAGCATTGCGTGCACCTGCCCACGGTGATGCACCTGATGTTCGAACAGATGCGCCAGCAACCGCAGCCGCTGCTCGCGCTGCACCCGATCGGGCCGCACGACGCTCACATAGCGGCCAAGGTCGCCATCACTCAGCCCCCGGCAGTAGGCGATCAAACGGTGGTCAGCCTGGGCCTGCTCGGCATGCAGATCGGTGCAGGTGGCAAACGGCTGCTCCGGGTCGAAAAAGCGTTCGCCGTCGGCATCGGGCTGCTCGCCGCGCTGCTCGCACTCGAGCATATGCAGGTAAAACCAATCCACCGTCAGCAAGTGGTTGAGGGTGGCCTTGATCGACGGGAAGAAGCTGCAACGCGGGGCGACGAACTCGTCCTGGGTCAGTTGCAGGCAGGCCTTGTACAGGCGGTGGTTGGCCCAGCCATTGTTATAGGCCTGGGTCAGCAGATGATGCGATAGCGGCTGCATGGTCGGCTCCTTTTCAGGCGAAGCGTTGCAGTTGCATCTCCCGTAGCCGGCTGAGGGTGCGCTGGTACGGGAACGCCAGATACCCTTGAGTGTAGAGGGCATCGAGCGGCACCTGTGCCTCCAGGTACAACGCCACCCGACGGTCATAGCATTCGTCGACCAGGGCAATGAAGCGGCGAACCGCATCGTCCTTGGGCGACAGCGCCGGCAGTTCACGGTCACCCGCCACGACCCTCGCCGCGCCATCTTCGGTGCCTCGGGCAATACGCCCCGCCCGCTGTTCCGCGCCCAGCGCCGGAATGCCGGAGACCAGAATCGAGGGAAAACGGTCGCACAAGGCCATGAACTCCATGGCCGCCAAGGGTTGATCGCACAGATCCGTGAAACGACACCAGATAGCCTGCTCACTGCGCCGCACGACGTGAATGTGCCTTGAGCCAATAATCAAGGGCTGATCCGTGCCGGCGTCTTCGGGGCTGAGCTGGCGAAACACCTCGGCCAACGGGCTGGTCTGCCCTGCCTCGGCTACCCAATAGCGCTGCCGCGCTTCACCGGGGTGCAGGCGGTGATCCTGCTCGCCCGCTACCGGCAGGACCTGCATGTGACGACCAATGGCGGCGATGGCCGGCAGGAACCGCTCGCGGTTGAAACCATCGCGGTAGAGCTGCTCCGGTGGCTGGTTGGAAGTGGCAACAATCACCACGCCCTGATCGAACAATACCTGGAACAGGCGGCCGAGGATGATCGCATCACCGATGTCGTTGACGAACAGTTCATCAAAGCACAGCACACGGATTTGCCGCGCCAGCTCCGCCGCCAGGGCCAATAGCGGGTCGGCGGTGCCGTTGAGCTGAAACAGGCGTTGATGCACCCAGGCCATGAAGTGATGAAAGTGCTGGCGCCGGCTCGGTATGCGCAGACACTGGTGGAACTGGTCCATCAACCAGGTCTTGCCGCGCCCGACCGGGCCCCAGAGGTAGAGGCCCTGGGTGGGGCGGCCCTGCTCGAGGGACTGGAAGCAGGCTTGCAAAGCCTCGACGACGCGGGCCTGGGCGGGGTCAGCGACGTAGCCCCGAGTGCTCAGGGCTTGCTGGTAGAGGGTTTGGGGGTCGATGGCCATGGCCGCATTCTACCCGACTGTCACCCTCGGTGCAGGCGCGCGTCAGTCGGCCAGGCCGACCTTGAGTAGCGCGCCGTCCTTGTCATCGGTCAGTACATACAGGTAACCATCTGGCCCCATCCGCACATCACGGATACGTGCCTTCAGGTCACCGAGCAACCGCTCTTCGTGCACCACCTTGTCACCCTCCAGTTGCAAGCGGATCAATTCCTGCGTGGCCAGCGCCCCTATGAACAGATTGTGGTCCCAGGCCTTGAACGTTGGGCTGTCGTAGAACGCCATACCGCTGATACCCGGTGACTTTTCCCATACATGGTGCGGGTCGACCATGCCGTCTACATGCTCGCCCTTGGCCTCGGGGATGGGCAGCAGCGAGTAGTTGATGCCGTGGGTCGCAATCGGCCAACCATAGTTCTTGCCAGGCTTTGGAATGTTGATTTCATCCCCTCCGCGCGGGCCGTGTTCGTGGGTCCACAGCTGGCCGGTCCAGGGGTTGAGCGCGGCGCCTTGCTGATTACGGTGGCCGTACGACCAGATCTCCGGGCGCACGTTGTCCTTGCCGACGAAGGGGTTGTCTTTGGGCACTTCGCCGTCCGGCAGAATACGCACGACCTTGCCTTGCAACTTATCCAGGTCCTGGGCAGTGGGACGTTGGTTGTTCTCGCCCAGGGCGATGAACAGGTAGCCATTGCGGTCGAACACCAGCCGCGAGCCGAAGTGGTTACCCACCGACAGCTTGGGCAGCTGGCGGAAGATCACGGTGAAATGCTCCAGCCGGGCGCGGTCCTCGGACAGCTGCCCGCGGCCGACCGCAGTACCGGCCTTGCCGTCACTGCCCTCCTCGGCGTAGGACAGGTAAACGGTGCGGTCCTTGCCGAACTCCGGTGACAGTGCCACATCCAGCAAGCCGCCCTGGCCTTCGGCCCAGACCTTGGGTACACCGCTGATCGGCGGGCCGACCTTGCCTTCGGCATTGACCAGCCGCAGGTTGCCGGCGCGCTCGGTCACCAGCATGTCCTTGCCACCGGGCAGGAAGGCCAGGGCCCAGGGGTTGCGCAGGCCATCGGCAAGCGTGTCGACGATCAAGGTGCCTTCTTCGCTGGGGAACCGCTGTTCGGCCGCCGCATGCGCCCACAGTGGCAGCAGCGCGGCGGCGGTCAGGGTGACTAGCCAGGGTGCTCGAAGCATGCCGGATTCCTTTCAAGTGGGCTTAAGGCGCACGAGGGTTGTCGCGCGGTGGCCGGGTGGGTTCCAGGTTCGGGGTTTGCTGCTGACGGCGCAGGTTGTCGCCATTGCCGATGCCGCGGTTGTCCAGGGTGGGTGGGCGCTGGTACGGGTCGGTGGACGGGCCACGTACCGGAGGCGTAGCTGGCATGCTGCCTTGACGACTGTTGGGGTTGGCCCGCTGGATCGGGCTGTTGTAAGGGTTGCTGTTGCCGGCAGCATGTTGCACGGGCTGCTGCGCAGCTGCGTGCGCGGGCAGGCACAGCGCCAGGCTGAGGGCCAGGATGGGCAATGTCGGGGTCATGCTTCACCTCCTGTACGAAAATGCCGCGCCTGGTGGGTTTGATAGCCTAAGGCGCGAGGGGTTCGCGGCAAAAGTGTGAATGCGGGTGGAGTTGATTCCTGATGTTTCAGTATGGGCCGCGGAGGGCTGCTTCGCCCTCCAATGGCCGCAACCTTCTACTGGCCGTTATCCACCTTGTGCCGCGCCGCATACAGGCACAGCATCTCCATGGCCAGGGTTGCCCCGGCCAATGCAGTGATATCGGCATGGTCATAGGCTGGCGCCACTTCCACCAAGTCCATGCCTACCAGGTTGATGCCACGCAGCCCACCCAGAATCTCCAGCGCCTGCACCGTGCTCAGCCCGCCACACACCGGCGTTCCGGTACCGGGCGCGTAGGCCGGGTCGAGGCAGTCGATGTCGAAGGTCAGGTACACCGGCCGCTCGCCCACCCGCTGGCGAATCGCTGCAATCACCGCCTCTGTGCCCTGGCGGTGCACCTGCCTGGCGTCGAGAATGGCAAAGCCCTGGCTGTCGTCATTGGTCGTGCGCAGGCCAATCTGCACCGAGTGGGCCGGGTCAACCAGGCCTTCGCGGGCGGCATGCCAGAACATGGTGCCGTGGTCTATGCGCTTACCCGCCTCGTCCGGCCAGGTGTCACTGTGCGCATCGAAATGGATCAGCGCCAGCGGGCCATGGCGGCGGGCGTGAGCCTTGAGCAGCGGGTAGCTGATGAAGTGGTCGCCACCAAGGGTCAGCATGGCGCAACCCGCCTGCAGAATGTGCTCGGCATGGGCCTCGATGCTGTCCGGTACCGACTGCGGCGTGCCGCTGTCGAAGGGGCAGTCGCCATAGTCGATGACCGCCAGGTGGTCGAACGGGTCGAACGCCCACGGCCAGTGGCGGGCCCAGGCCTGCTGGACCGAGGCAGCACGGATCGCCCGCGGGCCGAAGCGCGCGCCGGGGCGGTTACTGGTGGCCGTGTCGAACGGCACACCGCTGACCACCACATCCACACCGCGCAAGTCGCGGCTGTAGCGGCGGCGGGAAAAACTGACAACACCGGCGTAGGTGCTTTCTGCGGCGGTACCATACAGGCTATCGCGGGTCATGGCCTGGTCATTGCTTGCGGCTTGGTCCACGGTCGGGCTCCTTGATTGTCATGGGCTACTGCCGGCTGCGGAAGGCGGTCCACAGACGGTTGCGTTGGCGCAGGTCGGCCAAGGCCATGCTGCGGTCGGCATACAGGCGCTGACGCACCTCGGCCGACGGATAGATATCCGGGTCGTTGCGCACCGCTTCGTCCACCAGCGGCGTGGCAGCCTGGTTGGCATTGGCGAAGAACAGCGTGTTGGTCAGCGCTGCCACCGACTCTGGCTTGAGCATGAAGGCGATGAACGCCCGTGCGGCCTCGGGGTGCGGGGCGTCCTTGGGGATGACCAGATTGTCCTGCCATACCAGCGTGCCTTCGCGGGGGATGCGGTAGATCACCTCGAACGGCTTGCCTGCACGACGGGCCTGGTCGGCGGCCATCGCGGCATCACCGTTGTAGGTCAGCGCCAGGCACACGCTGCCATTGGCCAGGTCGTTGATCTGCCGGCCGTTGGCAACGTAGCTGACCGACGGCTGCAACTGGCTGAGCAGGTTCTGCGCGGCAGCCAGGTCATCCTTGTTCTGGCTGTAAGGGTCCTTGCCCAGGTAATTGAGGGCTACGCCGATCACCTCCTGGGGCGAGTCAGGCAAAGCGATGCCGCAACCCTTCAGGCGGGTGGCGTACTCGGGCTTGAACAACAGGTCGAGGCTGTCCAGCGGTACATCGCCAAGGCGCTGGCGTACTGCCTCCACATTTACCCCCAGGCCCAGCGTGCCCCAGGTGTACGGCACAGCATGGCGGTTGCCGGGGTCAACCTCGGCCAGTTTGCCCAGCAGGTCCTTGTCGAGGTTGCCATAGCCAGGCATGGCCTGAGCGTTCAGCGGTTGCAGGGCATTGGCCTTGAGCGCTCGGGCCAGCACGGTGGACGACGGCACCACCACGTCGTAGCCGCTACCACCGGTCAACAGCTTGGTTTCCAGCACCTCGGGGGTGTCAAAGGTGTCGTAACGCACCTTGTAGCCCGTTTCCTGTTCGAAGCGCTGCAAGGTTTGCGGGGCGACGTAATCGGCCCAGCTGTAGAGATTGACGACCTTTTCTTCGGCCTGCAGCGGCAGGACCAGAACCAGAGACAAAAGGCACAACGATCGACGCATGGCGGACACCTCGGTAAATGGGTGGATGCCGCGAGCATGCCAGCCGGGTTACATTGCACCAATGGCAAGTTTGCAAAGCTGACATTCATCAGGAGCAATGTAATGCTCGGACAAGTGCACGACCCCGACCTGCACCTGCTGCGGCTGTTCGTCACTGTAGTCGAGGCAGGTGGCTTCAGCGCCGCTCAAGGCGTGCTGGGCCTGAGCCAGCCCACCATCAGCCAGCGCATGGCGCAACTGGAGGCACGCTTGGGTTACCGCCTGTGCAGCCGCGGCAAGGGTGGTTTTCGCCTGACGGAAAAAGGTGAATTGCTATTGGAGGCGGCGCGTGGGCTGCTGCTGAACATCGAGCAGTTTCGCCAGCAGGCCAACGGCGTTGCCGGGCGGCTGCTGGGAACTGTGCGCATAGGCATGGCGGAAAATCAGGACAAGGCGGTGAGCCTGAAACTGGCGGCGGCCATTGCGGCATTTCGCAGGCGAGAAGAATCGGTGCAACTGGAGCTTGTCAGTGCACCGCCGGCGGAGCTGGAACGGCTGTTGCTGGAGCAGCGACTGGACTATGCCATCAGCTACTTTTCCGGCAACCAGGCGGCCTTTGATTACCAGCCCTTGTTCGCGGAGCGCCAGCGGCTGTATTGCGGCAAGGGGCATGTGCTGTATGGCGAGACGGATGTTGGGCTTGAGCGGTTGCTGGACATGGACCAGGTGCGCCATCCGTACCGTTTTCTCAAAGGGGGCGAACCGTTCCAGAGCAGACGCAGCACGGCAGTGGCGGAGCAGATCGAAAGCGTGCTGACGTTCATTCTGTCTGGGCGGCATATTGGCTACTTGCCATGCCATTGTGCACAGGCCTGGGAGGCCGAGGGGCTGTTATGGGCGCTGGACCCTGAGCTTGATTTTGGGGTGCCGTTCACCTTGGCCCGGCACCGGGCACAGGGGGTTGGAGAGGCAGCCCATGTATTTGCGCAGGATTTGCTGGCGGCGTTTGCCTGAACGGCCCCTTCGCGGGTAAACCCGCGCCTACACCGGATCGGTGGTGGACACCTGTCGGTGGCTGGGCACAGGCACCGTCGTGTAGGAGCGGGTTTACCCGCGAAAGGGCCGGCCCTGCTGGCCAATCTCCACCAGACGTTCACCGTTGCCGCCGCTACCGTATTCGCGGGTAAACCCGCTCCTACGCCGGATCGGGGGTGGACACAGGTCGGTGGCTGGGCACAGGCCGTCGTGTAGGAGCGGGTTCACCCGCGAAGGGGCCGGCCCTGCTGGCCAATCTCCACCAGGCGTTCACCGTTGACGCCGCTACCGTATTCGCGGGTAAACCCGCTCCTACGCCGGATCGAGGGTGGACAAGCATCGGTGGCTGGGCACAGGCACCGTCGTGTAGGAGCGGGTTTACCCGCGAAGAGGCCGGCCCTGCTGGCCAATCTCCACCCGCCGTTCACCGTTGCCTCCGCGAACAGGCCCGTTCAGGCCACCACAATCAGTAAGCCATGCTCCAGGTCAGGGTGTAGGTCCGCCCGCGCCCCTGGTAGTCATACAGATACGCCGGCCCGTAGGTCGGCGAATAGAACAACGTCGCACGCTGTCCCCATACCGTGCTGTACTGCTTGTCCAGCAGGTTCTGGATACCGGCACTGACGGTGCCGAAACCGGTGTCCTGGCTGCCCAGCAGGTCGAAGGTGGTGTAGCCGTCAATCTCGTGATCGGCATCGTCCTTCAGGCTGAAGGCATGGTTGGCCTGCAAGCGTGCACTGCGGCCATCGCCCTTCCAGCCGACAAACGCGGTGGCCTTGGACAACGAGGCATAACGGGCATCGCGCTTGATCCAGCCGCCGTCCTCGGCCTCTTCCTCGGAGCGTGTCATGTGCAATGTGCCGCCAGCTTCCCAGCCGGTCTGGAAGTGCCGGGTCAGTGCACCTTCAAAGCCGAAGTCGCGGCTTTTCTGCTCTTCCACGTCGATGGTCAGCGTTTGCGAATCGACGTTGATGATCTTGTCCGACCAGATGTAGTACAGCGCTGCCTGTGCATCCCAATCCAGGTCGGCATAGCGCCAGCCCACTTCCACCTGGCGGCTCTTGATACCGGCCAACGGGTTATCGGCCACGCTCAGACCCGGCTTGCCGTAGTACTTGGCCGGGTCAGGCAGGTCGAAGCCTTCGCCATAGTTGCTCCACACCTGGTGGCCGTTCTTGAAGTCGTAGATGGCACCGATGTTGAACAGGTTGACCTGATAGTCGTTACTGCCACCTGGCACGCCCTTGAAGTCGCTGACATCCACGTCCATCTGCTGCCGCCGGGCACCACCGGACAATGTCAGGTTGTCGGTGGCATGCCAGTCCAGCTGGGCATACACCGACACACCATCCACCCGGTAGCTGGGGTAGCGTGCGGCCTTGCTGTCTTTTTCCAGCTCCAGGCCACCCGACTCGGACGAGGTCTGGGCGTTGAAGGTGGTTTGCTCGGCATTGAAGCGCTCGCGGTCCAGGTCAACGCCGTAGGTCAGCTTCAGCGTATCCCACTGTTTGGCAAACAGGCCCTTGAGGCTGGTGACTTCGAAGTTCTGCTGCGAGGCGGCAAAGTACACCCCGCGCGAGCCGGTGGGCGTGGCACGGTTGTAGTACGGGAACGGGTAGAAGTTGTCGTCTTCCTTGCGGTACGAGGCCTGCAGGTAGAAGTCCTGGCCCAGCACGTCGGTGTGGTGGTAATTGGCGTTGAGCAGCAAGCGCCGCGTACGCGGCTCCAGGTCCGATGAATAACCGCTGCGCAGCTCGGCGTCTTCCAGGTCGGATGGCGCGTTGTAGTTCAGGTTGGGGAAGTAGATACCCGTGCTGCCGTGGTTGCCCGAGTCGTAGTACTGGGCCAACAGGTCGAGGCTCTGCTGGTCGTTCAGCTGCAGGCCCAAGGTACCGAGTACGTCGATGGTGCGGTTGTACTGCAGGTCGGTCTGGGTGTTGTCGATGAAGATCTGGTCGCCAGCACCATCGTAGAAGGCTTCGTTCTGCTCACCGGAAACGCCCAACCGGGCATTGACCCGTTCGTTGCCGCCGCTGACCGACTGGGCGAAGCGGGTGGCCAGGTCGTCGCTGTTGTTGAAACCGCTGCTGGCCCCCAACTGGGTCTCGAAGCGCGCCGGGCCAGGCTCGCCCTTTTTGGTCACGATGTTGATGATGCCGCCAGTGGCGCCACCGCCGTAGATGGCGCTGGCGCCAGACAGCACTTCTACGCGCTCGACGTTGAACGGCGAAATGCTGTCGAACTGGCGCGACAGGCCGCGGGAGCTGTTCTGGCTGACCCCGTCGATCATCACCAGCACGTTGCGCCCACGCATGTTCTGGCCGTAATTGGTGCGCCCTTCCGGCGCCAGGTCAAGGCCCGGTACCAGCTTGCCGATGGCTTCCTTCAGGCTGACGCCGCTGTCGATCTGCTCGCGCAATTGCTGCTGGTCGACCACCCAGACGGTCCCAGGGATTTCGCTGATGGCAGTGCTGGTGCGCGAGGCTACGCTGACTTCGATCGGCTTGAGGTTGACCGCCTGCGGCGCGGCCTCGGCCTTGCGCAGGGTGACGGTGCGAGCCTCGCTGAACTGCCAGCTCATGCCGCTGCCGGCCAGCAACTGCTGCAGGACCTGCTCGACACTGTAGTTGCCCTGCAACGCCGGGCTGACCTGGCCGGCGACATCGCCTGTGGTGTACAGCAGGTGCAGGCCGGCTTGGTCGGCGAAGGTGGTCAGCGCCTGGTCCAGCGGCTGGGCTGGCAGGTCGAGCTGGACCTGGCGAGCTTGCATCTGGGTCTGTTCGGCAGTCGTCGCGGCCCCTGCGTGCAGGGGGCCGAGCAACAGGGCCATGGCACTGCAAGACATCAAGGCATGGTGAAAAGGACCGCGACGGCGGTGCAAGGGCTTGAGCATCAGAGGCACGAATGAGCTTCCTGACAAGTCGTAAATGAGAATGGGTTGCTGATCAGTCTCACTACGACGAT
The DNA here is from genome assembly GCF_020911845.1 of Pseudomonas sp. CIP-10. Lineage (NCBI taxonomy): Bacteria > Pseudomonadati > Pseudomonadota > Gammaproteobacteria > Pseudomonadales > Pseudomonadaceae > Pseudomonas > Pseudomonas sp. CIP-10. The sequence goes on from NZ_CP087160.1 coordinate 4,077,014, forward strand.
CTGGCTTGCAGGAACTTGCAGTGGCAAATGGAAAATATTTTTGTTTCTGTCCGGCCTCTTCGCGGGCAAGCCCGCTCCTGCAACGACTGCGTCCGCCTGAAAGTTGTGCGACCTGTGCAGGAACGGGCTTGCCCGTTGAGAGGCCGGCACAGGCTGATCAATGCACCACGGCCAACCATGGCAGGTAGGTCACCTTCAGGCCATACCGCTGCTCCAACGTCCGCAACAGGGCCTCAGGTTCATCCAGGTCAAACACCCCGCTCACCTCCATCGCAGCCAGCTTGCTGTCGGACAACACAATGCGCCCATGCCGGTATCGCTCAAGCTCCGTCAGCACCTGCCCCAGCGGCTTGCCGTTGAAGATCAGCTTGCCACGCTGCCAGGCCATCTGCGTGCCGGCATCGGCCGCCACCGCCAGTTCATGTTCACCCACCTTGGCTTCACCGCGTGCCAACACGACGTGGCCATCGCGGTGCACGCTGAAGGTGGCGGCATTGCCCTGCACCCGCGCACCGGCCGTTTCGACCACGAACGGACGTGAATCATCGGCGGTCTCGAACAGCGCCTCACCCGCATCGAGTACCACACGCCGCTCATGCTCGCTGAACGCCACGCTCAAGGCACTGGCGCTGTTCAGCGTCACCCGTGTGCCATCTGCCAGGGTAATGACCTGCCGCTCGCCCACGGCGGTGTGGTAATCGGCCAGCAGCATCGGGGCTTGCTGCCAACCCGCCACGGCGGCGACCAGCAACACCACCGATGCCGCCACACCCGCCTGCTTCAGCCGGACGCGGCAATGGCGCAGGGCCTGGCCGATATACTTTGCCACCATGCTCTCGGAAACCCCCAGGCGTTGAGCGACCTGCTTCTGGGTCAGGCCCTCGACACGGTTGAGCAACAGCGCCTGGCGGGCATTGTCGGGCAACTGCAACAGGGCCTGGTCAAGAATCTGCAAGCGCTCGCGGGCCAGCAACGCCGCCTCGGGTGCCGGCGCCGGGCAGGCCACCTCACAGGCTCCGTCGCTGTCGTCGTGGCTGGCGGCGATGCGTTGCTCACGGCGCAAGGCGTCAATCGCCAGGTTGCCGGCCACACGGAAGATGAAACTGCGCGCGTGCACCACCGGCACCGCCTGCTCGTCGATGTTCACCAGCTTCAGGTAGGTTTCCTGCGCCACATCGGCCGCGCGATGACGGTCGCTCATGCGCCGCGTCAGAAACTGCAGCAGGTCGTCGTAGTGCTCCTGGAAGCTTGCCAGCAGGCCCGACATGGGTGAAGTCAGCATGATTGGGGAACAGCCAGTAAGAGAGGTTATCGGGCGTTAATGAGAAACAGTATCTTTCATATGAACCGATACTTTCAACGTCGACGCGCATTTGCCACACTGCCAGCTCCACTCCGGCAAGGTCAAAGCCCATGACTGCCCGTCTGTACCGCTACACCCGCCTGTTACTGGTCCTGCTGATGGCCTTTGGCCTCGCGGCCTGCGCGCTGTTCCAGCCACGCGAGCCGGTGAACATCAGCGTGATCGGCATCGAACCACTGCCCGGGCAGGAACTGGAACTGCGCATGGCGGTGAAAATGCGGGTGCAAAACCCCAATGAGGCACCGATCGATTACAACGGCATCGCCTTGAACCTGGAAGTGAACGGCCAGCCGCTGGCCGCTGGTGTCAGTGACCAGCAGGGGCACATTGGCCGCTACGACGAAGCGGTGATCGTGGTGCCGGTAAGCATCACGGCGTTTTCCTTCCTGCGCCAGGCCTATGGGCTGGGCAAGGTAGATTCGCTGCAGGGTCTACCCTACAAGCTGCGCGGCAAACTGGCCGGCGGGCCGCTGGGGACCGTGCGTTTTACCGATGAAGGCAAGCTGGACCTGCCCAAGGGCACCTACTGATAAGCGCCGGGCGGGTGTGCTCAGCGGTTGGCGCTGGCTGCGGCCATCAGCTTGTTGACTTCGCTGCGCACCATGCTGGCGTATTCAGGCGGCGTCATGCCGTCCAGTTCGGCGCGCACCCACTCGGCCCATTTGCCCTTGCGCCGTGGCTTTTCGGCAATCAGCCGGGCGGCTTCGCCCTTGGCTTTGCCCAGGTTGTTCTGCCACATCTCGAACAACCGGGCCTTCTCTGCCTCGATCTGCGCCCGTTCCTCGAAGCTCATGTTGGCCAGATTGAAACTCATGAAGGTACCTGCAGGTTTGAAAATGGCCGCTATCTTACACCCAGGCACAGCATCACCGGAAAGCCGCCGCAACTTTCCCGACGTGGCGGCATCCATTGTTCACATCACCCCCATTGACGAGGACGAGTTCATGGCCCGGAAAAACGCCACGCTGGCGGACAGCGATCAGATCAAGGACCAGGTATTCAGCGAACTGCAATCGCTGATAGAAGAATCGGAAAAACTGCTGAACGACAGTGCCGCACTGGTCGGCGAAGAAGCAGAGACGTTGCGCGCCCAGGTGAGCCTGAAGCTGCGCCAGGCACGCCAGGCGGCGAGCAACGTGCGCAGCAAGGCGCAACCGGTGGTGGACGCCACTCAGGACTACATCGGCGGCCACCCCTGGCAGACCGTGGCCATTTCCGCCGGCCTCGGGTTGGCGGTAGGCCTGCTACTGGGCCGGCGCAGTTAAGGCCTGCGCCGCCTGGTGCCCATCAGGCGGCCAAAGCCTGCGGGATGCCGCTGTGGAAGCGCAGCTCCTGGTCTGGCGACTGGATCAGCTCCATTTCCGCAGCGCGTACCAGCTCGACACGGCGGGCGATGTCCGCTTCATCACCGTAGTTGTGCGCCAGTTTCAGGTAGCCCTGGTAGTGGCGCGCTTCGCTTTTCAGCAGCCCGTGGTAGAAGCGGCCCAGCTCTTCATCCAGATGCGGCACCAGCGCGGCAAAACGTTCGCAACTGCGCGCCTCGATGAACGCCCCCACCACCAGTGTATCCACCAGCTTGACCGGCTCGTGGGCGCGCACCAGTCGGCGCAACCCCGACGCGTAACGCCCCGCCGATACCGGGCGCAACGGCACCCCGCGACGCTTCATGAGGCGTAACACCTGTTCGTGATGCACCAGCTCCTCGCGGGCCAGGCGCGACATCATGTTGATCAGATCAAGGTGAGTGTTGTACTTGGCGATCAGGCTCAAGGCCGTGCTGGCGGCCTTGAACTCGCAGTTCTTATGGTCGATCAGCAGGGTCTCCTGGTCGGCGAGCGCCGCTTCGATCCAGGCGTCTGGCGTCGGGCAGCCAAGAAAGGCGTCGATTTCGGGGATCAGGGACATAAGCGTGCAACCACACAGAACTGGCAGGGCCGGCGATTATACCGGCGGCGGCTGGCGATGCCAGTGACTATGCTTGATGTACATCAAGCGCTGGAGGGGGAAGCGCCGACTATAGTCAGGCATTGGTCGCCATCATCGAAGGGAGTTAACGCCCATGCAAGCCGTCCGCAGCATTCTCGTCGTCCTCGACCCCGCGCACGCTCACAGCCGGGCGCTTACGCGCGCCAAGCTGATTGCAGGCGTCACGGGCGCACGCCTGCACTTGCTGATGTGTGACAAGCGGCATGATCACAGTGCGCTGCTCAGCCTGCTGAGCAGCCAGTTGCATGATGACGGCTACGCCAATGTCACCCATGAAGAGGGCTGGCGCGACAGCCTGCACGACACCATCATCCATGTACAGCAGGCCGAAGGCTGCGAACTGGTGATCAAGGAACACCGCCCGGACAACCCGCTGAAAAAGGCCCTGCTCACCCCCAGCGACTGGAAGCTGCTGCGCCAATGCCCGGGTACCGTGCTGATGGTCAAGAGCGAACGGCCGTGGACCGGGGGCAAGATTTTGGCGGCGGTGGACGTGGGTAACCAGGACGAAGACCACCGCCGCCTGCATGCCAGCATCATCGACCACGGCTTCGAGATTGCCAAACTGGCCAAGGGAGAACTGCATGTCATCAGTGCCCACCCGTCGCCGATGCTGTCAGCGTCGGACCCGGCCTACCAGCTGAGCGATACGATCGAAAAACGCTACCGTGAAGCATGCAAGGCGTTCCAGGCCGAGTACGGCATCAGCGATGAGTGCCTGCACGTGGCCGAAGGGCCAGCGGATGTGTTGATTCCGCATACCGAAAAGAAGCTCGATGCAGTGGTGACCGTGATAGGCACGGTGTGCCGCACGGGGATTTCCGGGGCGTTGATTGGCAATACCTCGGAAGTGGTGCTGGATGCGCTGGAGGGCGATGTGCTGGTGCTCAAGAGCGAAGAAGCCATTGCCCACCTGGCGGAGTTGGCCCGCGGCTAAGTAGGCAATATGCAGGCCCCTTGTAGGAGCGGGTTCACCCGCGAATGCGTCATTGATTTCAACGCCACATTCGCAGGCAAACCCGCCCCAAGGTTCCGTTGCCGCCCGGGAATCTAGACCAACGCCTCCCGCACCTTCGGGTCAAGCCCCTCCCCCGCGTGGGCCTCGCTCCACTCCGCCAATTGCCGGAGCATCGCCGGCGTCCAGAAGCTCTTCAGATGCTGCCGCACCCCTTGCACCGCCAGCGCCCGGTCTGGCTCGCTGTCGAAGTAATGGGCAATCTGGTTGGCCATCTTGACCAGGTTTTCACTGCTCATCGGCGAACCTCGGCTTTCTCCGCAGCACGGCGCTCTTTCAGCAGCCGCTGCTGTTCATCACTGAAGTCCTGATAGCGCTTCTGCCATTGCGATGGCTGGAACACTTTCACCACCTCCACTGCCGTCACCTTGTACTCGGGGCAGTTGGTGGCCCAGTCAGAGTTGTCGGTGGTGATCACGTTGGCACCCGACTCCGGGAAGTGGAAGGTGGTGTACACCACGCCCGGCGCCACACGCGCACTGACCTTGGCACGCAGCACAGTCTGCCCGGCGCGGCTGCCGATGCCGACCCAGTCACCGTCGTGGATGCCACGGCTTTCCGCGTCGGTCGGGTGGATCTCCAGGCGGTCGGCATCATGCCAGGCAACGTTGGCAGTGCGCCGGGTCTGGGCGCCGACGTTGTACTGGCTGAGGATACGACCGGTAGTCAGCAGCAACGGGTAGCGGTTGTTGACCTTTTCGTCGGTGGGCACGTAGCCGGTGAGCATGAAGCGGCCCTTGCCACGCACGAACTGGTCGATGTGCATGGTCGGCGTGCCGTCTGGCGCAGCGTCGTTGCACGGCCACTGCAGGCTGCCATGGCGGTCGATTTCCGCGTAGCTGACACGACGGAAGGTCGGCGTCAGGCGGGCGATCTCGTCCATGATCTCGGACGGGTGGCGGTAGTTCATCGGGTAGCCCAGGGCGTTGGCCAGGGCCACGGTAGCTTCCCAGTCGGCCTTGCCTGCCAGCGGCTCCATGACCTTGCGCACCCGCGAAATACGCCGCTCGGCGTTGGTGAAGGTGCCGTCCTTTTCCAGGAACGAACTGCCCGGCAGGAACACATGGGCGAACTTGGCAGTTTCGTTGAGGAAGATGTCCTGCACCACCACGCACTCCATGGCCAGCAAGGCCGCGGTAACGTGCTGGGTGTTGGGGTCGCTCTGGGCGATGTCCTCACCCTGGCAGTACAGCGCCTTGAAGCTGCCATCCAGCGCCGCCTCGAACATGTTGGGAATGCGCAGACCCGGGTCAGGCTGCAAGGTCACACCCCAGGCCCGTTCGAACTCGGCGCGCACGCCCTCGTTGGAGACATGCCGGTAGCCGGGCAGCTCGTGGGGGAACGAGCCCATGTCGCACGAGCCCTGCACGTTGTTCTGCCCGCGCAGCGGGTTCACCCCTACCCCTTCACGGCCGATGTTGCCAGTGGCCATGGCCAGGTTGGCGATGCCCATCACGGCGGTACTGCCTTGGCTGTGCTCGGTCACCCCCAGGCCGTAGTAGATGGCCGCGTTGCCGCCGGTGGCATACAGCCGGGCCGCAGCGCGGATCTGCTCAGGTGGCACGCCACAAATCGGGCCGAGCACCTCGGGAGCGTTGTCTGGCAGGCTGACGAAGTCGCGCCAACGGGCGAAGTCTTCGGTTTCGCAGCGGGCATCGATGAAGCTTTGGGCCAGCAGGCCCTCGGTAACGATCACGTGGGCCAGGGCGTTGAGCATGGCCACGTTGGTGCCCGGGCGCAGTTGCAGGTGCAGGTCGGCGCGGGCGTGCGGCGAGTCGACCAGGTCGATACGCCGTGGGTCGATCACGATCAGCCGCGCCCCTTGGCGCAGGCGACGCTTGAGTTGCGAGCCGAACACCGGGTGCGCATCGGTGGGGTTGGCACCGATCACCAGCACAACGTCGGCCTGCATCACCGAGTCGAAGCTTTGCGTGCCGGCTGACTCACCCAGGGTCTGCTTGAGGCCATAACCGGTGGGCGAATGGCATACCCGTGCGCAGGTGTCGACGTTGTTGTTACCAAACGCCGTGCGCACCAGTTTCTGCACCAGGTAGGCTTCTTCGTTGGTACAGCGGCTGGAGGTGATGCCGCCGATGGAGTCGCGCCCGTATTTGAGCTGGATGCGGCGAAACTCGCTGGCGGCATAGGTCACGGCCTCGTCCCAGCTGACTTCCTGCCATGGGTCTTCCAGGCGCTTGCGGATCATCGGTTTGGTGATGCGGTCCGGGTGGGTGGCGTAGCCCCAGGCAAAGCGGCCCTTGACGCAGGCGTGGCCGTGGTTGGCGCCACCGTTCTTGTCCGGGACCATGCGCACCAGCTGGTCACCCTTGATTTCGGCGCGGAACGAGCAACCAACGCCGCAGTAGGCGCAGGTGGTAATGACCGAACGCTCAGGCTGGCCAAGCTGCACCAGGCTCTTTTCCGTGAGGGTCGCGGTCGGGCAGGCCTGCACGCAGGCGCCGCACGACACGCATTCGGAAGCCAGGAAGTTTTCGCCACCCGCTGCCGCCACCCGCGATTCGAAACCACGCCCGGTAATGGTCAGGGCGAACGTACCCTGGATGTCCTCGCAGGCGCGCACACAGCGGCTGCAGACGATGCACTTGCTCGGCTCGTAGTCGAAATACGGGTTGGAAACGTCTTTTTTCTCGTCCAGGTGGTTGGCGCCGTCATAGCCGTAGCGCACCTCACGCAGGCCCACCTGGCCGGCCACGGTCTGCAGCTCGCAGTTGCCGTTGGCCGAACAGGTCAGGCAGTCCAGCGGGTGGTCGGAAATGTACAGCTCCATGACGTTGCGACGCAGGCCGGCCAGGCGCGGGGTTTCGGTGCGCACCACCATGCCTTCACTGACTGGCGTGGTGCAGGATGCCGGGTAGCCGCGCATGCCTTCGATTTCCACCATGCACATGCGGCAGGAGCCGAAGGCTTCGAGGCTGTCGGTGGCGCACAGTTTGGGGATGCTGGTGCCCAGCATGGCGGCGGCGCGCATGACCGAGGTGCCAGCAGGCACGCTGATGGCGCGGCCGTCGATGCTCAGGCTGATCTGCACGTCGCTTTCGCGGGCCGGGGTGCCGAGGTCGCTGCTTTTATCAGAAGCGGGGTCGAAGAAATTGATCACTGTGCGGCCTCCGTGGTGGTCAGCCCAAAATCGGCGGGGAAGTACTTGAGCGCGCTGGCCACCGGATAGGCAGTCATACCGCCCATGGCGCACAGCGAACCGTACTGCAGGGTGTCGCACAGGTCGCGCAGCAACAGCGCCTGGTCATGGCGCTCGGTGATGTCGCTGCTGGCGATCAACCGGTCGACCACTTCCATGCCCCGGGTGGAGCCGATGCGGCACGGGGTGCACTTGCCGCAGGACTCCTCGGCACAGAACTGCAGGGCGAAACGCGCCATGCTGGCCATGTTCAACGTATCGTCGGCCACCACCACACCGCCGTGGCCGAGCATCGCGCCCACAGCAGCAAACGCTTCATAGTCCAGTGGGGTGTCGAAATGGCTGGGGGGTACCCAGGCACCAAGCGGGCCACCGACCTGCGCGGCCTTCAGCGGCCGGCCACTGGCCGTGCCACCGCCATAGCCTTCCACCAGCTCGCGCAGGGTCAGGCCGAACGCGCGCTCGACCAGGCCACCCTGGCGAATGTTGCCGGCCAGCTGGAACGGCATGGTGCCCAGCGAGCGGCCCATGCCGAAATCGCGATAGAACGCTGCACCCTTGGCCAGAATGATGGGCACCGAAGCCAGGGTAAGCACGTTGTGCACCAGCGTCGGCAGGCCGAACAACCCTTGCAGCGCAGGCAGCGGTGGCTTGGCGCGGACAATGCCACGCTTGCCTTCGATGGATTCGAGCAGCGCGGTTTCTTCGCCGCAAATATAGGCGCCGGCGCCCACCCGCACCTCCAGGTCGAACGCCTGGCCGCTGCCGGCTACGTCAGCACCCAGGTAGCCAGCGTCACGCGCGATGGCGAAGGCCTGGTCAAGTACCCGGATGGCGTCGGGGTACTCCGAGCGCACATAGACGTAGCCCTTGTCGGCCCCCACGGCAAGGCCGGCAATGATCATGCCCTCGATCAGCAGGAAGGGGTCGCCCTCCATCAGCATGCGATCAGCGAACGTGCCCGAGTCACCCTCGTCGGCGTTGCACACCACGTACTTCTGCCCGGCGCCAGCATCACGCACGGTGCGCCACTTGATGCCGGCCGGGAACGCCGCACCACCACGGCCACGCAGGCCGGAATCGAGCACTGCGGCAACCACTTCGGCACCGTCCAGCGCCACGGCGGCCTCGAGGCCTGCGAAACCGCCATGGGCACGATAGTCGTCCAGTGACAATGGGCGGGTGATGCCCGCGCGTGCGAACAGCAAGCGTTGCTGGGTCTTGAGATAGGGTATTTCTTCGACCGGCCCCAGTGCCAGCGAGTGGCCACCGGGTTCGCCCGCCAAGGCATCAAGCAGTGACGGCACATCGTGTGGCGTAATCGGGCCGAAACCCAGGCGCCCTTGCGCACTGTCGCACTCGATCAGCGGCTCCAGCCAGTAAAGCCCGCGCGAGCTGGTGCGCTGGATGTCCAGCGGCAACTGGCGGCGCTCGGCCTCATGCAGCAGGGCATCGGCAACCTGATCGGCACCCACGGCACGGGCTACCGAATCACAGGAAATATACAGCTTCAGCATGCTGAGTCCTCCCGGCAACCGTTGACCAAGTCCCGCAGGCGCTCAGGGGTGAGGCGCGCGTGCACCTGGCCGTCCAGCTCCAACGCTGGCGAGCAGGCACAGGCACCCAGGCAATAAACAGGGCGCAGGCTGATGGCGCCGTCGGCGCTGGTGCCGTGGTCGTCCAGTGCCAACTGTTCACGCAATTGCGCGGCGAGGGCTTCGGCGCCACGGCTCTGGCACGACTCGGCACGGCACAGGCGCAGGGTGTGGCGAGCGGGCGGCGCGGTGCGGAAGTCGTGATAAAAACTGATAACCCCACGCACTTCAGCCAGGCTGAGGTTGAGGGCATGGGCGATCTCGGGAACAGAAGCGTCGGGGATGTAACCCAGCTCGTGCTGGACGGCATGCAGGATCGGCAACAGGGCACCCGGGGTGTCCTTGTCGCGGGCCAGAATGCGCTGGATTACAGGCAGGTGGAGCAATTCATCAGGCATACAGCGGACCTCGGCATCACGGACCCTGCCTGATTTTTTTTAAGGGGCAGGTTTCCGGCGTGTTCTGCTGCGGCGCACCGCCCACGTCACAGTTGCGTGGTACTGGCGGCCTCCTCGCCCACGGCCGCACGTCTGCGCGCACTGACCCTTGGGCATCCTGCTAGCATGGCACTTGTAGCGCCGAGGGGTTGCATGCGAGCGACCAGGCGCATTCTGAAACCGACGCACGTGATTACGCCCCGGCATCATCTGCCACGGCTTGCCGATCAGGTGGGTCTTGAAACCATCGTTGCATGCACCAGGCCCTCGAAACCGAACCTGGTCCATTGCCGGGCCTGCCAGACGGCAGCCCCGGCAATGGGCTGCCATCCAGCATGGCGACGGGGCAGAACGCGACTGAGTTCAGTCGGTAGACTGCACCGTTGCGGTGTCGGCGGCGGGAGCCGGAGCCTGGGCCTGGGCCTGGGCCTTTGACTTCGCACGATTGCGTCGATCCTGGCTGCGTTGCCGCGCAGCCTGCTGCTTGGCATGCAGCGCCTGAGCGGCGGTCACAGTACCCGCGGCCTGACCGTTCAAGTCAAGGCGCGGAGCATTCTCCACCATGCTCGCCCAGTATCGAGCGCCCCGGCACCACGTGGAAATGCCCAGCTTGAGCTGTTCACGGGTTAACCCAAGCAGCTCCAGGTGTTGCTCGGCATCCTTGAAAATGCCCTCCTTGAGCGGCACCTTGGGGGCCGGGTTGACCGGGAAAGCCAAGGGAAAATGCTTCTGCAGTGGCCAGATCGCTGCCACCGCCGGGTCCATCTCACGCGGCTTCGCCTGCGGGGGCGACTTGCGCTTAGGCGGTTTCGCGCTCTCGGCCTTTACCTGCCCTTTTTCCGCCCGCAGGCGGTCTCGTAGCTCAGCTAGTTGTTCAAAACCCATTGTTCATTCACTGCTTCGAAGTTGATTGCGTGGTGCAAGGATACCCCATGCAGCCAGCACATTGCTTGCAGGCCAACTTTCCCGGCCAGCCCAGGCACAAGCGCATGCCTGTGCGACGGCCCTCAGCTGAACACCCAAAGCACGCGTGTGGGCTTGTCGGTCAGGTTGGCATACCGAAAACGGGCGTGGGGTTGCAACTGAAAACTGTCATTGGCGTACAGCGTGACCGGGTCAGCATCGCCCAACCATACGGTCAGTTCGCCTTCGAGCACGAAGCAGCCCTGCTCCGAGCTGTCGTCCAGGTACTCCTCGCCACTGCTGGCCCCCGGCTGCAAGTGGCTATCGAGCATGGAAAACGCGCCCGTTATGGAGGGCGATGCCAGCACGTCGGTGATGCCACCTGCCAGGTGCAGCGTGCGACGCTCGTGCGGGCGGGTGACCCAGTCGAGCTCACGGGGTTTGTCCAGCTTGTAGAAGTAGGCTGTGGATACACCGAGCTCTTCGCTGATGGCTGTGAGATCGGCCACAGTCGGGCGTGACACGCCGCGTTCGACCTGGGACAGAAAGCCCACCGAGCGGCCGATGCGCTGTGCCAGCTCGCCCAGTGTCAGGCCCTTGAACTTGCGCAGGTCGCGAATCAGTACTGCCAGGCCTTCGATTTCTTCGTGCACTTTCATGGTTGAATCGCGACTTTCAGACGGGAAATGGATGCCCAGAAAAGTACAGGATTCATTTCACAAAGCAAAATGCTTTGCGGAAGGTGCCTGACGTGAAATGTACGATTGCGGCACCGATCGAGCACCGCGCAGGCGGCGCTCGATCTCACAGGTGCTGAGAACAGCTAACCAGGCCCTCCGTCCTTACCGAACAGCCTCATAGGTCAGGTCCAGGCACTTGCGGGCTTTCTCCACCAGTTCGTCGATCTCTTCGATACTGATCACCAGCGGTGGGGCAATGATCATGGTGTCGCCTACAGCGCGCATGATCAGGCCGTTGTCGAAGCAGTGCTGGCGACAGATCATGCCGACACCTTTGCCTTCATAACGGGCCCGGGTGGCCTTGTCTTTCACCAACTCGATCGCACCGAGCATGCCCAGGCCGCGCACTTCGCCTACCAGCGGGTGGTCGGCCAGTTCGCGCAGGCGTTGTTGCAGATAAGGCGCGGTTTTATCGTGCACCTGCTGGATGATCTGCTCGTCACGCAGGATCCGCAGGTTCTCCAGGCCTACCGCTGCCGCCACCGGGTGGCCGGAATAGGTGAAGCCGTGGTTGAAGTCGCCGCCTTCGCTGATCACCTTGGCCACCTCGTCACGCACGATCACCCCGCCCATGGGGATGTAACCGGAGGTCAGGCCCTTGGCGATGGTCATCAGGTCAGGCTTGAGGTCGTAATAATCGGTGCCGAACCACTCACCGGTACGGCCGAACCCGCAGATCACTTCGTCGGCGACGAAGAGGATGTCGTACCTGGCCAGGATTTCCTTGATCTTCGGCCAATAGGTCTGCGGCGGAATGATCACGCCACCGGCGCCCTGGATCGGCTCGGCGATGAAGGCGGCGACGTTGTCCACGCCAACTTCGAGGATCTTCTTCTCCAGTTGCTCGGCCGCCCACACACCGAAGTCGGCCTCGGTCATGTCGCCGCCTTCGCCAAACCAGTACGGCTGCGGGATGTGCACGACATCCGGGATCACCCCGCCCTGCTGGTGCATGCCACTCATGCCGCCCAAGGCGGCGCCCGCCACGGTAGAGCCGTGGTAGCCGTTGATGCGGCCAATGATGACCTTCTTGTTCTTCTGGCCCTTCAGAGCCCAGTAATGGCGGACCATGCGCAGCACGGTGTCGTTGCCTTCGGAGCCGGAACCGGTGAAGAACACGTGGTTCATGCCTTGCGGGGCCACCTCGGCGATCGCCTTGGCCAGCTCCAGCGCGGGCGGGTGCGCGGTCTGGAAGAACAGGTTGTAGTAAGGCAACTGCTTCATCTGCTGGCTGGCGACATCGGCCAGCTCATCGCGACCATAGCCGACCGCCACGCACCACAGGCCGGCCATGCCATCGAGAATCTTGTTGCCCTCGCTGTCCCACAGGTACACGCCCTTGGCCGAGGTGATGATGCGCGGGCCTTTCTCGGCCAGTTGCCTGACATCGCTGAACGGGGCCAGGTGATGGTCGCGGCTCATGGTTTGCCAGGCAAGGGTCTGCGAATTCTGTTCACTCATTGACTTCACTCCATCAAGTTGCGCAGCCGCGCTGCGAGGGTATTTTTTACAGGTGGGAAAGGCCGCTGCTCAGGCAGACAGCAACAGCCTCTGGCGCAGTACCGAGCGGTGCCGGCAGGCCTTGCCAAAGGACTGGAAGATGGCCAGGTAATGGGGGTTATCCATGACCTGGAACTCGGGGTGCCATTGCACACCCAGGGCAAAACCCTTGCTGTTCTCGACCGAAATCGCTTCCACCAGGCCATCGGGCGCCAGCGCTTCCACCCTCAGCCCGGGGGCCAGTACGTCGATGCCTTGGCCGTGGATGGAATTGACGTCGAATATTGCCGGCAAGCCCATACGGTCGAGCATGCCGCCAGGCTCTACATGCAGGGTGTGGCGCGGCCCATATTGCTTGTCGAGGGGCTCATCCTTGCCTTCGCGGTGGTCCATGAACATGCCGGTCTCGTGGACCTTCTGGTGCAGGGTGCCACCCAGCGCCACGTTCATTTCCTGGAAGCCACGGCAAATGCCGAGTACCGGTACACCGGCGGCGATGGCGGCGCGCATCAGCGGCAACGTGGTGGCATCGCGCAGAGGGTCGTGATGGGTGCCCGCAGCACTGGCCGGGCCGTTGTAGTGGTACGGCTCGATGTTGGACGGCGAACCGGTGAAGATCAGCCCATCCACCACGTCAAGAATATCGGCGCTGTCCATCAGCTCACCGAGGCTGGGAATGACGATGGGCAGCCCACACGCCGCCTTGGCTGCCGCGCGCGCGTACTTCTCGCTGATGGTCTGGGTTGCATGCAGCTCAATCATGCTGGTGCATGCGGTAATGCCGATCACGGGCACACGTGGCATATCTTCCTCCGGCAAATCCATATTGCGCGTTGTATTGAAACGGTAGAAAGGGAGGGTGCAGCGTCGCTGTTCCAACCTCGGCACCTACAGGAACCAGCGGTATTCGCGGGCATCGATGTGGTGCATGAAGTCCAGTTGCTCCTGGTATTTGTTTTCGCAATAGACCATCACGAACTCGCTGCCCAGGCCTTCGTTGACCACCGGGTGGTGACGCATGGCGGCCAAGGCGCTGAGGGCATCCTTGGGGAAGTCGATGCCACTCTGGCGGTTGTCGTTCAGCGGGGCGATGGGCTCCACGCCGCGATCCAGACCATGCTCCATCCCGGTCAAAATGGCCGCCAGTACCAGATACGGGTTGGCGTCGGCGCCAGCGAGGCGGTGCTCGATGCGCAGGTTGCGCGGGTCGGACTCGGGGATGCGGATGCACGCGTCACGGTCTTCGAAACCCCAGCTGGCCTTGCTCGCCGCGTTGACCATGGCGCCATAACGTCGGTAGGCATTGTGGTTGGGGGCAAAGATCGGCATGCAGTGCGGCAGCAGCTCCAGGCAGCCTGCCACCGCATGGCGCAGCTTGCGCTGTTCACTTCCCGCCAGGATGTTATTGCCGGCGGCGTCGTACAGGCTGACGTGCACATGCATGCCGCTGCCTGGCGCGTCCAGGTAGGGCTTGCTCATGAAGCTGGCACGGTAGCCGTGCTTCATCGCGATACCGCGGGTACTGCGGCAGAACAGTGCCGACCAGTCCGCCGCACTGAGGGCATCGTCGCTGTGCGAGAAGTTGATCTCGAACTGGCCTGGGCCCAGCTCTGCGGTGATGACGTTCGCCGGCACGCCCTGCTCGTTGGCGCCATCGACCATCTCGTGCAGGACCGACGAAAAGCGCGACAACCGCTCGATGTGCATGTTCGGCTGATCGTCTTCATCCTCGGTTGCCGTGTCACGTGGGTACTGTGGCAGGCCGTTATCAAGCTTGCGGTCGAACAGGTAGAACTCCAGTTCGAACGCCACCACCGGGCGGATGCCACGCTTGGCCAGACGCTGAAGCACACGCGCCAGCACTTCACGGGGCTCGAATTCGATCGGCTTTGCGGTGCCGTCGGACGTGATCAGCATCTGGGCGATCACTTCCTTCTCCCAACGCACCGGCTTTAGCGTACCCGGCACCAGGCGCCGGGCGGCATCCGGGTCGCCGTCGGCGAAGCAATAGTCACCAATCGGGTAAAGGCCGCCCTGGGTCCCCAGCAGCACGCAGTTTTGCGGCAGCTTCAGTGGCGCACCGGCTGCGACTTTTTCCAGCATGTCCATGGGGTAGCGCTTGCCGTAGAAGTGCCCGGGGATGTCCAGCGCAATCAGGTCGACATAGCGAATTGCCGGGTGTTCTGCTCGGAACGAGCGCACTTCAGCCAGCAGGTCCGGAAAGATGACACTCATCTTCTTATCCTTGTGAGGTGAACGAATTCAATTGAAGACCCAGAGCACACGGGTGGTTCTGTCCGTCAGGTTGGCGTAACGGAACGGCGCATGGGGTTGCAGCTGGAAGCAGTCGTTGGCTTGCAGGGTCACGGCATCGCCCTGGTCCAGCCACACCGTGAGTTCGCCCTCGAGCACGAAACAGCCCTGCTCGGAACGGTCGCTCAAGTACGCCTCCCCACTGGTGGCGCCCGGCTCGAGAAGGCTGTCGAGCATGGAGAAGGCGCCTGCGATGGTCGGCGAAGCCAGCACGTCGGTGATGCCCGACTCCAGGTACAGCGTGCGCCGCTCGTTAGGGCGCGTGACCCAGCCAATGCTGCGGGGCTTGCTCAGGTTGTAGAAGTACGCGGTTGATACGCCGAGCGCTTCGCTGATAGCGGTGAGGTCTGCCACGGTCGGGCGCGAAACGCCGCGTTCGACCTGGGAGAGGAAACCCACCGAGCGGTTGATGCGCTCGGCCAGTTCACCCAAGGTCAGGTTCTTGAATTTGCGCAGGTCGTGAATAAGGATCGCGAGGGCTTCAACCTCTTCGTGTCTCTTCATCGTTTCGGACTGCCGTGAAATTTTTAGACTTATTTTTCATGAAAATTTACATGAAAAATTTCACGAGTCAAGCTGAACAATGAAAATGTGCAGCCGCCAACAGAGGGCTTGCTGCGCAGCGTGGCGGATTGCCTGCGGTGGCGCGGGTTTCTTTACAGGCGCTCGGCGAGTAGCCTCGTGGGTGAATCCTCCAGCCCGACCCTGTCCATCGCCATGCCAAACGGTTTCCCTGATTTGCCCTCACTCAATGCGCTACGTGTGTTCGAAGTGGTTGCCCGCCACCTGAACTTTCGCCTGGCCGCCGACGAGCTGGGGGTGACCCAGGCGGCAGTTGCACAACAGATACGCGGGCTGGAAGCGAGCCTGAACCTTCGTTTGTTCGAGCGCCTGCCCCGGGGCCTGGCACTGACCGATGCGGGGCTGGGCTACAGCGGCAGCATTCGCAACGCCTTGGCGATGATCGATGAGGCAACCCGCCTGCTGCGGCCACAAGCGTCTCACCTGACGGTCAGCGTGACACCGACCTTTGCCTCCAAATGGCTCATTCCCCGGCTGGGCCGCTTTGCGCACAGCCATCCGGACATCGATTTACGTGTACTGGCCACAGATCGGCTGTCCCACTTCAATACCGACGGCGTGGATCTCGCAGTCCGCTATGGCAAGCCCGACATCGGCGCGGGTTTGAACAGCGAGCTGTTGATGGAACAGCGTAACGTCGCCGTGGCCAGCCCAAGGTTGTTCGAAGCCAGCAAAGTCCCCACCAGCTTCGAGCAGCTTCAAGCGTTCACCCTGCTTCACGATGCCCATGATTTCTGGCCTCGGTTCCTTGCACAACTGTTCCCGCAACACGGGCAAGCGACTGCCAAAAACCTGCGGTTCAACCAGACTTCATTGGCCATCGATGCCGCCATCAGTGGTCAGGGTATTGCGTTGGCAAGCCTGGCGTTCGTCAGTGATGACCTCGTCGCGGGCAGGCTGACCCAGGTCTTCGCTCAGCAACTCAGGCTCGATAAGTCGTTCTACCTGGTGTGGCCACGAAAGTTGCAGCAGCCGGAGTCGCTAGGCATTGTCCAGCGCTGGCTCAAGCAACAGGCAGGCAATAGTTAATCTACTGCCTTGGTGAAGTTTAGCTGTCTCCCTCGCGACCACGACTGCTGCTAATTTTAGTGCACCTAAGCATTCAGCCATTAACGTTCCGGAGGCAGCATGTCAGTAGAAAAAGTTGCGATCATCACAGCAGGTGGCAGTGGTATGGGCGCGGCTGCGGCACGGCGCCTGGCCGCTGACGGGTTCAAGGTTGGCATCCTGTCCTCCTCGGGCAAGGGCGAAGCGCTGGCTGCCGAGTTTGGCGGTGTGGGTGTAACAGGTAGCAACCAGTCGGTTGAGGACCTGAAACGCCTGGTCGATGTCGTGGTGGAAAAGTGGGGGCGCATCGACGTGCTGGTCAATAGCGCCGGCCATGGTCCGCGCGCGCCAATCCTGGAAATCAGCGACGAAGACTGGCACAAGGGCATGGACACCTATCTGCTCAATGTCATTCGCCCGACTCGCCTGGTGACGCCCTACATGCAGCGCCAGAAAGGGGGTGTGATCATCAACATTTCCACCGCCTGGGCGTTCGAGCCCAGTGAGCTGTTCCCGACGTCGGCAGTGTTCCGCTCGGGCCTGGCCGCATTCACCAAAATCTTCGCCGACCAATTCGCCGGGGACAACGTGAGGATCAACAACGTCCTCCCCGGCTGGATCGACAGCCTGCCGGCCACCGAACAGCGCCGCGACAGCGTGCCGCTCAAACGCTATGGCACCTGCGAGGAAATCGCCGCCACCATCGCGTTTCTTGCCAGCGAAGGCGCTGCCTACATCACCGGGCAGAACATCAAGGTCGATGGCGGCGTGACACGTAGCGTTTGATTGCCCGTTGGCCCGCAGGCCGGTCGACTGATCGGGCCAAGGTGTTTACGCTGGCGCTTTCCCACCAGCACGGAAGCGCCAATGACAGAGGCATACCAAGGAAGCTGCTTGTGTGCAGCAGTCTCTTACCTGCTACTCACCCCACCCAAGGCAGTGACCCACTGCCACTGCAGCCAGTGCCGCAAAAGTCACGGCGCCGCATTCGCTTCGTACGGCAGTATTCCGCGCAGCATGCTGCGAATACTGCGCGGCGCTACCAGCATCAAGGCCTTTTCTTCATCACCGACGGTTACGCGCGAGTTCTGCACGGAGTGCGGCTCGACCTTGTTCTGGTCACGCGCCCAAGGTGAGTTTGCCGACTGGATTTCGATAGCACTGGGAACGCTTGATACACCGTTCCTGCCCAGGAAGCAGAAACATGTTTACGTCGACGCTGCTGCCCCTTGGTACTCACCCTGTAACCCTGACTTATCACCCAGCGCAGGCCCGATAGAGCAATCACGGCTAGGCACCTCGGTGCCTGAACAACGGATGCTAGCGCTTACCGCACCTTCCAGAGATTCCGTTCGTTGACTGACTCACAGCACAACCCTAGCTACATGAAACGGTTCGAAACCGTGCTTGCCTACATCGACAGCCACCTCGAAGGTGACCTGTCGGTGAATGCCTTGAGCCGCATCGCCAACTTCTCGGCGTTTCACTTCCATCGGCAGTTCACGGCCTACATGGGCGTTCCGGTTTCACGGTATGTGCAACTGATGAGGCTTCGACGCGCAGCGCATCAACTGGTCGCCTCGCCCGCGACGCCCATACTGGAGGCCGCATTCGGCGCCGGCTTCGAAAGCCCCGAAGCCTTTGCCAGAGCGTTCAAGCGCGCCTTCGGCATGGCGCCGAGCGCTTTCGCCAAGGCGCCGAACTGGCAGGCCTGGAGTGCTGTATTCAATGTTCCTCAGCGATCCAGGAGTATCACCATGCAGATCCGTATCGTGAATTTCGCCGAAACCCGCGTGGCCGCGCTCGAACACCAAGGGCCGCCCGGCCTGGTCAGCGAAAGCGTCGCGCGTTTTCGCCAATGGCGCATGCACAGCGGCCAGTCGCCTGTGGCCAGCAGCCGTACCTTCGGTATCCCCTACGACAACCCCGACACCACCCCGGCCCACGCCTTTCGCTTTGCCGTGTGCGGCGAGATAGACGAGGCAGTGCAGCCCAACGATTTCGGGGTGCATGAACGGGTAATACCGGCGGGGCGCTGTGCCGTGATTCGACATACCGGTTCGCCTGACTACATTGGCGAAACTATCTACCCGCTCTACCGTGACTGGCTGCCATCGAGCAACGAAGAACTGCGTGATCATCCGTTGTTCTTTGATTACCTGAGCGTGTATCCAGAAACGCCACTGCAGCAATGGCAGACAGACATCTACGTGCCGCTGAAATAGGCTGAGCCATGGACAGCGGGCGTAGCCAACTTGGCCAGCCCAGACGCATGGCCGGGCAACCGAGCCGGGGATCAGATACGTACCCTGGATGCCTCGCCATGTGTCTGGAGGCGTGTTTGCTTGCGGTAAAAGGCGTGAATAGCCCACACCACCCCTACGAACAACAAGCCTGTTCCAAGCGCTTCCATAGGAGACGGCCAGCGTTGGTTGATGAGCAGGCCCATCGTAGTTGCATAAATGGATCCGCTGGCGATCAATTGCCCGCTCAGCGCCAGCGGTAGACGCCGCGTTGCGATTGACCATGCCCAGGCACCTGCAAGGGTGGCCCCTAACCCCTGAATCAGCCCACAGACGATCAGCGCCTGAGTACCTGCCAATCCGCTCGGATGGCTAGCGAAATGAGACAGTTTCAAGTACAGCCCAATCGGGATGAACGCCAGCATTTCGACACTGCACATGAAGATCAACATGGCTGACCACAACATGGGAGACATGCTTGGGCGTCGAGCCAAAGCACTTTCATTCAATAGACCAAAACCGGTCCAGAATGCGATTGCCAGCAACGATGCAAGCAGCCCAAGCAGTAACGATGCGGTTGGGAGCACTGCCGCCGCACGGCTAGCATCAAACACGCTCAGATTGACCAGGCTGATGCCCAGACCCGCCACCAGCAGTGGCCCGGCAATGGCGCGCCAGGGCACGCTGGCACTGCGCAGGTTGCCGGCAATCGCGAGCACGATCGGTACTGACCCCATCATCACCGGAGGGATCACCGGCCCGGCTGCCAAGACCGCAGTGGTGATCAGGAAGAAGTAGCCAATGTATCCCAAGAAGCCCAGCAGTGCGGCACAGGCCCAGTCAATCAGTCGTAATTGCCGCACTGCGCTACGGTAAACGAACAGCACCAGCAGGCTACCTAACCCGGCAAAGGCATAGCTCACCACTGCCAGGTCAAAAAGGCTGTAGTCACCGACCAGCCCCGGAAAGATGTAGAGCAGTGACCAGGAAAAGGTGGCGGCAATGGCCGCTAACAAGCCCAGGGTCATACGCCCTGCTCCTGCCTCTGGATCCAGCAATGAGCTATTTGTCGGGCAGTGTCGAATACCCGCATGTCCTGGCCCATCGCGCCGCTGACAAAACTGCCCTCCAGCAAGATAAACAGCCCTTGGGCAACTGCGTCGGGGTCGTTTATACCGGCGCTCATGGCCAAGGCAGCAAGGTTTTCGCGTATCCCTTGCTTATGCCGGCTCACTGCCAAATGCACGGGGTGGCTAAACTGGGGGAATTCAGCCGCACTGTTGACGAACAGGCACCCACGCTCGCTATCTTTTAAAAGAAAGCGTTCATACAGATCGAAAAAAGCGAGCATGCCACTGACCGGCTCAGGATGCCTGGCCAAGGTGCACGCTACCTCTTCACGCCAGCGTCGGTCACGCTCCTCAAGGCACGCCACTATCAGCGCATCCTTGGAGGGGAAATGGCTGTAGAGCGTCATTTTGGTAACACCCGCCATCGCGGCAATGGCCGTTACCCCCGTCACGTATACACCTTGCAACAGAAACAGCTTCAGCGCGGCATCAATCAAACGCTCACGGGTATTGTCCAATTCAAGGCACTCCGGCAAAGGGACGGAGCTGACTATACTGACCGGTAAGATTCAGGCCGCATCCAGATACGACCTGAAGCATGGCCGCTACGACACAGAGCGCAGCAGCAAAACGCAGGCCTGGCCAATCAGAGACTTGCTACGCCAGCTAAGCGCCCCCTGTACTTGGGATGCGAATCTGGGCTGTGTGGCTGATCGTGCCGTCTACCCGCTTGCGAAACACCGCTTGGCCCAACGTGTCTTGGGCATGCCGGTGGCAACTGTGTTTACCGAGATCGATCCCGACCCGTGCTGACTCGCTCGTGATGATGGCCTTCAAAACAAAACACCCTGCGAAAGCTTAGCCCTCGCAGGGTGTGGGGGTGACCCATTCATTTAGCCCGGTCTACGCTGGGCTTTCGTGCACGCTAAAGCCGGTACGGCATGGATGCGGTCAAATCATCGATCATTTTTTGAAGAAGACCCGACAGCGTTGCTGAGGCCTTTCGAATTATGATCGCCTGGCGTCGTTCCAGAGATGGCCGTGGACTTGGCCAAACCGCGAGTGTCCTTGGAGTGAGCGACACCCGAGGTGGTGGTGCCATGACCGTTGTCGCTGTTGCGCGAGCTTCCGTAATGATTGCCGCTTACCCCATGATCGCGTGTCGCCTTTCCAGCGTGATCACTTCCAAGGCCCTTCCCGCTTCCACTATGCCCTCCCATGCCACCGCCATGTCCGGCGCCGTTTCCACCGCCATGTCCGCCGCCACCGCCATGACCACCGCCGCCGCCACCGCCGCCGCCACCACCACCACCACCACCACCACCACCGCCCTTGGCATAGGCGGAACTGATAGGAGAGATATCGGCAGGCAAGAATGCCGTCATCCCGAGTGCCAATGCACAAGCAAAGACAGCAACCAAAGGTTTTTTCATTTTTGTTCGGCTCCGGAGGCGCGAGTGGGTAGCTAAAGTGCAGGTTGGACCTGACACAGACACCAAAGTTCTCGCATTCCGACAGACTGCCAGGGAAACGCCGATCACGTTTTCCCGAGCGCGTAATGAGCAACATCTCGACCGCGCCAGGCCCATTTTTCGGCCGATAGCGCAGCGTTCAACAACTACCGGCGCCCCATCCACAGGTCCGACAGCGCAAACAACGTGGTCCGTTGTGCAGTGTTCTTGGCCAAGCCACGAAAGCGAGCCTTCACATAACCGAACTGGCGCTTGAGCGGACGACTGTGTCAGCACAGGTAGTCTGCCCCGTCCTGACGTGTTCGGAGAAACCTCGGCCAACCAAGCAGGGCCGAGCCCGCCAGTGCTAACAGCCCTTGAGGTTCCGCCTTGCTATTGGCGTACCCCACCGTCAGGATGGATGCTTCATCAGGCTTAAGGAGAGAGCCGTGTTTCCCATGAACGTATGGTTCGCCTATACCGCCGCCTGCGTGCTGTTGGTGCTGGCACCGGGCCCTGACAACGTGTTGGCCATTGGCCGCGGTCTCAGCCAGGGTAAAGTCGCAGCGGCCGTATCCGGCATGGCGTCAGGTGCAGGCATTTTGTTTCACGTTGCAGCCGCTTCGTTAGGCTTGACCCTACTGATGCAAACCTCGGTGCTCGCATTTTGGGTGATCAAGCTCATGGGTGCCGGCTATCTGCTCTGGCTAGGGATCAAGGTTCTGCGCGCTCGTAACCTCATAAGCTTTCAGCCGGCCTCCAGGCAATCGCTGCCCAGCATTTTTCTGACCGGTCTGCTTTCGGCTGCGCTCAACCCCAAGCCAGGTTTGTTCGTGCTGGCGTTCATTCCCCAGTTCGTCGACCCCGCACGCGGGTCGGTCAGCGTGCAGATGATGGTTTACGGCGTGTGGTTCGCTGTACTCACGGCATTGGGGTTTGCCTTGATGGGTATTTTCGCCACGGGACTGTCTCGCTACCTGTACCGGCGGCCACGGCTGGTGAATGGGCTGAACGTGGGCGCAGGCCTCACCTTCGTTGCCTCTGGCGTCTCGATTGCGACGTTGAGCCAGAGATAGCAAGCAGGAGAAAGCGGCGGGGCTGCGTATGAGCCCCGCGTTTCATCACGATGCTGAAGCCTCATCGGCCAGCTTCGCATGGGTGTTGAGCTCCTCGGCGATGAAGGCCGAAATCATCGCCCGATAGACCTGTTCCACCACCTCAGCCGAGGCACCGGTTTCGTCAGCCATCTCACGAACCTTCCTGATCACTTGCTCGACCCGGGCAGGCGCACGCACATCATCGGTGGTTTTCTTGAAACCCGCTGCTTGCGTTACGAGCCTTCCACGTTTGGCGAGAAGCGAAACGAGGCTGCGGTCGATTTCATCGATCCGTTGACGGACTTCGTCCAGAGAGGTGCAAAGTACATCCATTTGCTTGACTTCCTTTTCATGAGCCTGCGATGGATTGGAGCAGGCTGTCGTGGGTGACTGGGTCGTGCAGTGTAGCTTCTATGCCAGGTTCGCTTCACGCTCCTCAGAGGGGTGTAACGCCGCAGCGAGTGGCCCGTCACGATGACCGGAAATACTGGATGCACGCGGGATATCTCACTCCATTTCGCACAACCAGCTCACGCCTGCGTGGCGCATGTCGTGAAAATGCAGATCCTCCACGCCAACCATCTTTCACCCCGGCTTGGGCAGCCTGCTGGCGGGCGAATGTCTGGGACCTTTGGTAGACTAGGACACCCTTTTTCTTGAGGCGGATCTGGACGGTATAGCTAACCGTTCCATCGGCCTTTTTCCTTGCTCTGATCGTTGCCATGATTTCCGGTGGTACGAGTGTGTTTGGCGGCGGTAGCCCGCACCACTGTCAAACCCAACACGCCCCCGGAAAATGGTACATAAATGCGTAGCCCAGAATGCTCCTAGAAAACGCTTCAAAGCCACAAACCACGCGCCCTGAGCCGTCACGCCGCTTCAGCGTTGCCCCCATGATGGATTGGACCGACAGACATTGCCGGTTCTTCCTGCGCCTGCTCTCCCGGCAAACCCTGCTCTACACCGAAATGGTCACCACCGGTGCCCTGCTGCACAACGACGCCCACCGTTTCCTGCGCCACGATGCTTCTGAGCACCCGCTGGCCCTGCAACTGGGCGGCAGTGTGCCGGCCGACCTGGCCGCTTGTGCGCGCCTGGCTGAAGAAGCGGGCTACGATGAGGTCAACCTCAACGTTGGCTGCCCGAGCGACCGGGTGCAGAACAACATGATCGGCGCATGCCTGATGGCTCACCCGGCGCTGGTGGCCGACTGCGTGAAGGCCATGCGTGATGCCGTATCGACGCCTGTCACGGTGAAGCACCGCATTGGTATCAACGGCCGTGACAGCTACGCCGAACTGAGCGACTTCGTCGGCCAGGTGCGTGAGGCCGGCTGCCGGAGTTTTACCGTGCATGCACGCATCGCGATTCTGGAAGGGCTGTCGCCGAAAGAGAACCGCGAGATCCCGCCGCTGCGCTATGACATCGCAGCGCAGTTGAAGAGGGACTTCCCGGACCTGGAGATCGTGCTCAACGGCGGGATCAAGACCCTGGACGAATGCCAGGCACACCTTGAAACCTTCGATGGCGTGATGCTGGGGCGCGAGGCGTATCACAACCCTTATCTGCTGGCCGAGGTGGACCAGCAACTGTTTGGCAGCGATGCGCCGGTGGTCAGCCGTAGCGAGGCATTGGCGCAACTGCGGCCTTACATCGTGACGCATATGGAAAGTGGCGGTGCGATGCACCACGTTACCCGGCATATTCTGGGGCTGGCCCAAGGATTCAAAGGGGCGCGGCGCTTCCGCCAGTTGCTGTCGGCAGACATTCACAAGGCGGCCGAACCCTTGGCGGTGTTTGACCAGGCCGTGGAGTTGTTGCAGGGGCGGTGACCTCAGAGGGAGGGAACCTCGGGCTTGCTTGCGACTCGAATCTTCACCTTTCGTACAGCCCTGTGCGGGCCAGCGGGTCCGCAGGGTTTCGGCGGCCCTTGAGCGGCTGTCGGGCCTCGGGTAATGTCGAGTAAATGCACAGGACAGAGCACGCCCATGACCTCCAAGCTGGAACAACTCAAGCAGTTCACCACCGTGGTCGCCGACACCGGGGACCTGGACGCCATCACCCGCCTGAAGCCGGTCGATGCCACCACCAACCCGTCACTGCTGCTCAAGGCTGCTGCCATCCCGGGCTACGCCGACCTGCTCAAGCAGGTGAAGGCCGACGCCATGGGTAATGTCGACCTGGCCTGCGACAAGTTTGCGGTGGCGGTAGGCTCAGGCATTCTCAAGGTCATCCCGGGGCGTATCTCCACCGAGGTGGATGCACGCCTGTCGTTCGATGAGCCAGCCCTGCTGAACAAGGCTCGTCAGCTGATCGCCCTGTACGAGGCGGCCGGAGTGGCAAAAGAGCGTGTGCTGATCAAGCTGGCCTCCACCTGGGAAGGCATTCGCGCCGCCGAAAAGCTGGAGAAGGAAGGCATTCAGACCAACCTGACCCTGCTGTTCTCCTTCGCCCAGGCCCAGGCTTGCGCCGATGCCGGGGTGTTTTTGATTTCGCCGTTCGTGGGCCGTATCTACGACTGGTACAAGAAGAGCACCGGCCAGGAATACGTGGGCGCCGAGGACCCAGGCGTGCAGTCGGTCACGCGCATCTACAACTACTACAAGGCCAATGGTTACAACACTGTGGTCATGGGCGCCAGCTTCCGCAATATCGGCCAGATCGAACAACTGGCCGGCTGTGACCGCCTCACCATCAGCCCCGAGCTGCTGCAGCAGCTGAGTGATGACCAGGGTGAATTGCCGCAGGTGCTGAAACCGGGCAACGCCGGTGAAGCCAAGCAGCACCTGAACGAAAGCCAGTTCCGCTGGGCGATGAACGAAGACGCCATGGGCACCGAGAAACTGGCCGAAGGTATTCGCCAATTTGCGCGGGACCAGGAAAAGCTGGAGAAGTTGATGGCTGAAAAGGCCTGATACAGTTCGTGTTTGCCTGACGGGCGGGAAGTGTTCAGTATTTTCCGCCCGTTTTGTTTGCCTCACCTTAATTGTGTATTGAATTCTCGGGCCTGTTCGCGGGCAAGCCCGCTCCTACACCGATCGATGTAAGGGCGGGCTTGCCCGCGAACAGGCCGCCATAGCCACCCGAGCTGTCGATGACCTCCCCTAACCCGTTGCCCCTCGTTCTCGCCGGCCCGGTACTGCGCCGCCTGGAACCCCAGCGTCTGGCCGTCTGGCTGGTCACTACCCAACCGCTGCAGCCCGCGTTCGTCTGCCTGGCAAGCGAGGCCCACGTCGATTGCCAGGTGGTGCCGATTGGCCAGCATGCCTACGTTCACCTGCTGGACATCCAATTCGCCAGCCCCCTGCCCTGCAACCAGTTGCTCGACTATGACCTGCTGATCAACGGCCAGGGTATCGCCGACTGGGCGCCGCACTTGCTCTACCCGGGCGCCCAGCGCCCAAACCTGGTGCTGCGTGAGCGCCTCGACCAGTTGCTGCACGGCTCCTGCCGCAAGCCGCACCACCCTGCTGCCGACGGCCTGCTATGCGCCGACCGGCTGCTGCAGGGGTGCAAGAAGCCCGAAGACCGCCCCGCCGTGCTGGTGATGACGGGCGACCAGGTTTACGCCGACGATGTCGCTGGCCCCATGCTGCGCGCCATCCATAGCCTGATCTCGCGCCTGGGCTTGTTCGACGAGCAACTGGAGGGTGCGGTGGTAGCCGACAGCCAGGCGCTGTACCAGCACCCGGCCAGCTACTATCACCGCGCCGACCTGCTGCCGGCGCTGGAACGCAACGACACCCTGCGCGAGCGTTTTTTCGGCGGCAAGCGCAAGCCGATCTTCTCGTCCAGCAACGCCGACAACCACCTGGTGACCTTCGCCGAAGTCATGGCCATGTACCTGTTGGTGTGGTCGCCGGTGCCCTGGCAGCTGGTGGACCTGGGCATCCCCAGCGGGCTCAGCGACGAGCATCAAGCCCGATACCGGCAAGAGCTGCCGCTGATCCAGGGGTTTGCCGACAATCTCGGTCAGGTGGCGCGGGTGATGGCTCACCTGCCCTGCCTGATGATCTTCGACGACCACGACATCACCGACGACTGGAACCTCTCGGCGCAGTGGGAGGAAACGGCCTACGGCCACCCATTCTCGCGAAGGATCATTGGCAACGCCTTGCTCGGCTACCTGCTCTGCCAGGCCTGGGGCAACAACCCGGACGGTTGCAATCCGCTGATCGAACAGTGCCAGGTGCTGACCCGCCAGAACCAGGATGAGCTGATTGGCGAGCTGCTGCGCTTCCAGGGTTGGCAGTTCAGCCTGCCGACAGAACCACCGCTGCTGGTACTGGATACCCGCACCCGCCGCTGGCGCAGCGAAAGTAACCTGGCCAAGCCGTCCGGCCTGCTGGACTGGGAAGCGCTGAGTGAATTGCAGCAAGCACTGCTCGATCATCCCTCGGCAGTCATCGTGTCGCCTGCGCCGATTTTCGGGGTGAAGCTGATCGAGACGGTGCAGAAGGTGTTCAGCTGGCTGGGCTACCCGCTGCTGGTGGATGCCGAGAACTGGATGGCCCACCGCGGTGCAGCGCAGGTCATCCTCAATATCTTCCGCCACTCGCGCACGCCGGGGCACTACGTGGTGCTGTCGGGAGATGTGCATTACTCGTTCGTGTATGAGGTGCTGATTCGCCACCGCCAGCGCAGCCCGCACTTGTGGCAGGTGACCAGCAGCGGAATCAAGAACGAGTTCCCCCGGCGTTTGCTGGATGTGCTCGACCGGCTCAACCGCTGGTTGTATGCGCCGCGCTCGCCGCTCAACTGGTTTACCAAGCGCCGAGAAATGGAGGTGGTGCCGCGTACGCCCAGCCACAGCAAGGCCGGGGAACGGCTGTGGAATGGTGCCGGGCTGGGACAGGTGTTTTTTGATGAACAGGGGCGGCCGGCGCGGGTGTATCAGCTGGATGCGGGCGGGGGTGAGGCTACAGAGTTTAAAAACCGGGCGTAGTGAGATTCAGAGTTTTTACAGCCTGTGCCGGCCTCTTCGCGGGTAAACCCGCTCCTACACCTGATTGGGGGTGGACACACATTGGTGTTTGGGCGCAGGCCGTCGTAGGGGCGGTTTTACCCGCGAAGAGGCCGGCACAGGCCAGAGATCAGCCCCGCTCCAGCGCATTGACCAGATCATGGAAGGCTTCGCGGTTGGAGTCATTCAGGCCCATGAGGATCTTGTGCGCCTCCAGCACCTTGGAGCGCACCACCTCTTCATTCTGGTCCTGCGACGGCAAGTCGGTCAGGCAATCGGTGCAGGGTATCGGCCGATCGACAATGTTGAACACCTGATCGAAGCCCATCGACTGCAATAGCCGTGAAATGTCCGGATTGGTAGTCACCACCGTCGGCAGCAGGCCCACCTTCTGCCGCGACAGGATCGACAGCTTCGCCAGCAGGCCCAGTGTGGTGCTGTCGATACTCTCGGTTTCAGTCAGGTCGATGACAATCGCCGAGAAGTTCAGCGCAGTGAAAATCTTCTCGATCGTCGCATCCAGCGCCGAACACAGGGTCAGGCGCACTTCACCAACGAATTTCAGTACGAAGGTACCGCTCTGCTCGGCGAACTGAATTCTACCGGTACTCATTGAAGGTTCCTGCTCAACACCAATAGGGCGATATCATCCGGCATCTCCCCAAGCGTAGCCAATCCAAATCGTTGACGCAGCCCATCCAGACTGCCACCTGCTGCCTTGACGATCTCCGGCAAGGCGGCTTCTTTATCTTTGAGCGTATCACCCGGCAAAAGGTCCAGAATGCCATCGGACATCAGGCTGAGGCTGAACTGCGGGGGCAGCTCCACCACCAGGTCCTGGTAGGTGGCCTCATCGAACAACCCCACCGGCAGGCCGCGGCCTTCCAGGTAGCGGCAATGCTCGGGGGTATACAGTACCGGCAACGGCAAATGGCCGCCGACAGCGTAGGTCAGCAGGCCGGACTCTTCGTCGATCACCCCGCCGACCATGGTGACGTGCTTGCCCAGCTTGCTGTTGATCAGGCCGCGGTTGATGTGGCTGAGCACTTCAGACGGCTTGAACTCACGCATCCTGCTGCGCTTGAGCTCGAACATGAGGCGGGTGGTCATGAATTTCAACAGCACGGTGACAAAGGCCGACGACGCCCCATGCCCGGATACATCGGCGAGGTAGAAAGCAATGCGCCGCTCGTCCACGCGGAAATAATCGACAAAATCACCCGATAGGTACAACGACGGGATGATCTGGTGCTCGAAGGCGAACTCGCCGGCCACCCAGGGGCTTTCCGGCAACATGTTCATCTGCACCTGGCGACCGGCGGTCTGGTCCTCCTGCAACAGGTGCAGGCTAGCCTCCAGTTCGCGGTTGGCGGCTTCGAGCTTGTCGCGGTAGCGCTGGTTTTCCAGCACAAGGCGCGAGCGGTCGAGGGCGCGGCGCACCGAATGCTCGAGTACGGCCAGGTCTTCCAGCGGCTTGATGAGGTAGTCGGCGGCGCCCAGGCGCAACGCTTCCACCGCATCACTCATGACGCCGGCACCGGACACCACGATCACCGGCAACTGCGGCGCACGCTCGCTGACCTGACGGATCAGTTCGAGGCCGCCCATCTGCGGCATGCGCAGATCGCAGATCACGAGGTCGGGCTGGTGTTCTTCGAAGACCTGAAGCCCCTGCTGGCCATTACTGGCCTGGAGGACGCTGAAACCACTGTCTTCAAGGTAGGCGGCGAGGCTGGCACGGACCACGTCGTCGTCATCGATGATCAGCAGCGTTGCACTGGTTTTCTGCATGTGGGCGAACGGCGCCGATTTAGGTTGGTGCAGCGGTGTCGGCAAGGCAGACGGCCAGCTACGGGAATTCTTTATGGTCACACTCTACTTGAGTTGTAGGACAAGAACACCTGCCCGGCAACTGTCAGAGGTACCTTGTAAGGCGCAGACGGTACTCCCATCCGGCAGGGGTTTCAAGCATGCTGGGGTCGACCTCGCCGCTCTTTACAGGGCAAATCACCGGGAGTTATAAGAAAGTCGACCAGCGCAACCCGACGGGAAGGATGCAGCATGCCCCACACGCCCTCCAGCCATAGCGAAAAACGCGACTTCATTCGCATGCGCATCGACACCGAGGTCAGCCTTTTGCACGAAGGCCAGGTCATTGCGGCGGTGTGCCTGGACCTGTCCAGCGGCGGCATGCAGGTGCAGGCGCCGCAGCGCTTTCTGGTGGGTGATCTGATCGAGGTACGGATCGACTCCGACCATCCGGCGCTGAAGGGGCTGCATGCCAGCACCGAGGTGGTATGGATTGCCGACCAGCCGGGCGGGCAGCAGAAGTTCGGGCTGCGGATCCTGGCCATGCATTGATCCTGAGGCCGCTTTGCGGCCCCAGGGTCACAGATCAGAAGTCGTCTTCGACTTCGCCATCCTTCACCTTGAACTCGCGATTTTGCAGGTAGGCATTACGAATGAAGATGTACTTGTCACCCTGAATCAGCTTTTCGGCCGAGAGCAGGCTGGCGCGGGTGTCGATCACGTCCAGCGCAAAGATCGAGTTGCGCGTAGGCACGTGGTCGATATAGCGATAGGGTTTGGTATAGGTGTCCGGGTACTTGGCCACACCGTCACGCACGGTGCTTGGGCCCAGCAGCGGGATGACCACATACGGCCCGCTCGGCACACCCCAGTAGCCCAGGGTCTGGCCAAAGTCCTCGTCGTTGCGCTGCAGGCCCATCTTGGTACCCACATCGAAGAAGCCACCCAGGCCGAAGGTGGTGTTGACGATCAACCGCGCCGTATCCACGCCCGCCGCATGCGGCTTGAGCTGCAGCACGTCGTTGGCCAGGTTGGTCACGTCCCCCAGGTTGCGAAAGATGTTGTGGATGCCATCTTCGAGGAACTGTGGAGTGACCGCTTGGTAGCCCTTGGCCAATGGTTTGAGGGCATAGGTGTCGAGGGTATCGTTGAAGCGGAAGATCGGGCGGTTGACCGCTTCCCAGGGATCTTCCTCGGTGGCGGCCTGGGTGGCTGCCACGGGCGCCAGCAGCATGCTGGCGCAGACACAGGCCTGGGTGACTCGTTCGATCACACTGGCACCGATCCTACGCATAGATGTTTCTCCATCGAATTTCTCGGCCGCAAGCGCAACAGGTGGCGCTGCTGTTAAGGCGGCAGTATAGAGACTTGCGGGCTGATAAACAGCCTTACACATTTTTGCTGAATATTTTGTGAACAACTGTTGCGCAGCGGCCGATGTCACAAGACGGTAACAATCAACGCATAGCCTTCGAACCATTTGGGGGAAGTTGCCATGGACACTGCGCCCGCCTTCACTGCTGTGCTGTTCGGCTTGCGCGGCTGCCTGGTGCAGGCTACCCATGGCGCGCCATCACCCGCCCCCGGCGCCCTGGCCACGCTTGCCAGCCTGCGTCAGCGCCAAGTGCCGTGCATCTGGGTGGATGACCTCAATACCGCGCAAAGCGAGCGCCTGGCCCATGTGCTGCCCGACTGGCTGCCAGGGCATGCGGTCAATGGCGTGCGCTGGCCAGCGCCGAACGCTTGCTGGCAGGCACTGATGGCGCTGGACAGCGAGCGCCTGGATGGCTGCGTATTGGTCAGCGGCGACCCCCGCCTGCTGCAGTCTGGCCTTAACGCCGGCTTGTGGACAGTAGGCCTGGCCGCCTGCAGCCCGTTATGCGACCGCACTTCTGCACAATGGCAAGCCATGAGCCCGCAAGAGCAGGATCTGGCGCGCAGCAAGGCGACACTGGCGCTGTTCAGCCTGGGCGTGCACTCAGTGATCGACCATCTGGAAGCGCTGGACACCTGCCTGGTGGACATCGCCCAGCGCCGGCGCAAGGGTGAAAAACCCTGATACAGCAGCCTTGACGCGGATCATGCAAATCGCCAGCAGGTAGATTACCCTGAAGACAGGCCAGAACCTTTGCCACGCCGCTGAGGTCCATGGCTTGCCAAGCCATTGATGGAGAATAGCCAATGCCTGCCCGCGAATTGCAAGAGCGCCTGAACAGCTTGCGCGAGCAACTGGACCGCAACGTACCGCTTTCGGAAGAAGAGCTGGCCGCCCTGCACGAAGAGGCGCGCCAGATCGAGGCGCAACTGAAACTTGAGGAAGCCACGCCAGACAACAACCTGGTGGACGGCGTGAACCTGGCGATCGAGCGCTTCGAGGCCGACCACCCCGACCTCACTGCCACCCTGCGCAGCATTGCCAACTCACTGCACAGCATGGGGATCTGAAATAGCGGGGGCCGCTAAGCGGCCCCCCTGTATTACTGCCGTACCAGGCGTTTGTTATCCGGGCTGATCCCCCCGGTGCTGCGATACGGGTTGATGTCCAGCCCACCCCGGCGCACATAACGTGCATAGACCGTCAGGTGCTCCGGCTGCAGCAGATTCTTCAAGTCCAGGTAAATCCGTTCCACACACTGCTCATGGAAGTCGGCATGCTGGCGGAAGCTGATCAGGTAGGTCAGCAGGCTGGCGTGGTCCAGCGCCCTGCCCTTGTACTCAACCACCACGCTGCCCCAATCCGGCTGGCCGGTGACCGGGCAGTTGGACTTCAGCAGATGGCTGTGCAAGGTTTCTTCCACCACCCGCGCCGGGTCGCAGCGCAACAGCTCTGGTTGCGGCTGCTCGTAGTTGCTGATGGCCACATCCAGTGCATCGATGCACTGCCCCGGTAACGCCACCACACCCTGGGCTTCAACCTCGGCCAAAGTGCGCACCTTCACCCCCACCGGCTTGCCGGCAGCGGCGGACAGGTCTTTTTCCAGGCATGCCTGCAACGCGTCCAGCGAGACGAACACCGTCTGGTTCAGCGAGTTGAGGTACAGCTTGAATGACTTGGACTCGATGATGTTTGGCGAGTCCGCCGGGATGGCGAACTCGCCGATCGCCACCACCGGCTTGCCCGAAGGCAGCAGCCAGCTCAGCTCGAAGCAGTTCCAGTAATCCACCCCCTGCCAGGGCAAGGTCTGTGCAGTGACGCCCAGCTCGGCCCACTTGGCAGTACGCGGGATCGGGAACAACTGCTCCGGGGAGTAGGTGGCGATGTATTCGCTGGACTTGCCCAGCGGGGAATGTTCGGCAGCGGGATGCATGGAAACTGACCTAGAGGTTCGAAAATGCGCCTAGTCTACCGGTTTTGCACACCGCCTTGCAGGGCCAGTCACTCAATGGTCAGTGTCCCGACCATACCCGCCTGGTAATGCCCCGGCACGTTGCAGGCAAACTCGATGGGCGCCGATTGGCGGAAGGTCCAGGTCAGTTCGGCGCGCTGGCCGGGCATGACCATCACAGTGTTGCCCCCCCCGTGACCATGGCCGTCACCATGGTCCATCATTTGGCCGTGGTTCATCATCTTGCCGTGATCCATGCCTTCGTGGTTCATCGCCTCGGTGAACATCTTGCCTTGCATGGCGACCATTTCCTTCTGGTGTTCGGCATGCATGGCCTTGTCGCCCAGGTTGAATTCGTGCGGCAGCTTGCCCTCGTTGACCAGCACGAAGCGCACCGTCTCGCCGGCTTTTACCTGCAGGCTTTTTGGCTCGAAGGCGATGTCCTTGAGCACCACGTTGACCGTGCGGGTGGCCTGGGCCGCCGGGGCAGGCTCGCCAAAGGCGAAGCTCTGCGCCTGGCCAGCGAAAGCCGGCAGGCTGCCCAGGATAAGGGTGGCGGCAATGAACAGGTGTTTCATGATGACTCCGGGGTTACACAATCGGGATTAAGCCACATTAGCCGGGGGCGACTGGCAGTTACCTGACAGGCACATTACAACTTTGTCAGCTTGGGCGGGCCGGCACATCGTCACGTATCATTTCACCCATCCCATTGCCCCTGTGCTAGCAGTAAAGCGACGCCATAGGCTACGCACAACCTTTCAGAATATGGACAGTGCATGAAACTGCTGATCGTCGAAGACCAGGCCCGCACCGGCCAGTACCTGAGCCAAGGCCTGAGCGAGGCCGGCTTTGCCACCGAATTGGCTACCGATGGCGAGACCGGCCAGTTCCTCGCCCTGACCGGCGACCACGACCTGCTGATCCTCGACGTGATGCTGCCTGGCCGCGACGGCTGGCAGATTCTTCAGGCCGTGCGCCAGGCAGGCCTGGATACGCCAGTGCTGTTCCTGACCGCCCGCGACGCCGTCGAGGATCGCGTGCATGGCCTGGAACTGGGCGCCGACGACTACCTGGTCAAGCCGTTCGCCTTTTCCGAACTGCTGGCCCGGGTACGCAGCCTGCTGCGCCGTGGCACCAGCCCGAGCCAGGACACGACCCTGAGCCTGGCCGACCTGCGCCTGGACCTGATCCGACGCCGCGCCGAGCGCGCCGGGCTGCGCATCGACCTGACCGCCAAGGAGTTCTCACTCCTTGAGCTGCTGCTGCGCCGCCAGGGTGAGGTGCTGCCAAAATCGCTGATCGCCTCGCAGGTGTGGGACATGAACTTCGACAGCGACACCAATGTGATCGAAGTGGCCATCCGCCGCCTGCGCCTGAAGATCGACGACCCGCACCCCAACAAGCTGATCCACACCGTACGGGGCATGGGTTACGTACTCGAAGAGCGCGCCGAGTGATGCGCCGGATTTCCCTCGGCAGCCGCCTGGCCCTGCTGTTCGCCGCCTGCACGGCCACCGTCTCGCTAGGCGCCGGCCTGCTATTCAGCCGGGCCAGCGAGCAGCACTTCGTCGAACTTGACCAACAACTGCTGGACTCGCGCCTGTCCTTGTTTCGTACGCAACTGGCTGATGTCAGCACGGCTGATGAGCTCCAGGCCCGCCTGCCTGCCCTGCGCGATGAACTGAGTCACCAGGCCGACCTGGCCTTGCGTATCAGCGCCAGCAATGGCGCCACCTGGTTTGAAAGCCGCAGCGGGCTGCCGCAAGCAGCGCTGGCCACCGGGCTGGCCACCCTGCATGCGCAAGGCATCGACTACCGCAGCCTGTCCGTGCCCCTGAAACAGGGCGCCATGCAGTCGCCGCGACTGACCCTGTACCTCGACATCACCCACCACCAGCACTTCCTGCAGGGCATGCAACGGCTGATCTGGCTGACGGTCGGCCTGTCGGCGCTAACCACCGCACTACTGGGTGCCTGGGCCGCCCGCAGCGGCCTGCGCCCATTGCGGCAGATGGGCCAGGTGGCCGCCAGCGTGTCAGCGCGTTCGCTCACCACCCGTCTGCCGGTGGCGCAGATGCCCGAAGAGTTGGCCGAGCTGGCCAGCAGCATGAACGCGATGCTGCAGCGCCTGGACGATGCCTTCCAGCGCCTGTCAGCGTTCTCGGCCGATATCGCCCACGAGTTGCGTACGCCGCTGTCCAACCTGCTGACCCACACCCAGGTCACCCTCACCCGCCCACGCAGCCTCGAAGAATACCGAGAGGCGCTGCATGGCAACCTGGAAGAACTGCAATGGATGGCGCAGATGATCAACGACATGCTGTTTCTGGCCAAGGCCGACCACGGCCTTCTGGTACCGGGGCACGCGCCTTTGACGCTGCATGACGAGGTGGATGCGCTGCTGGAGTACTACGCGCCTCTGGCAGAAGACAACGACGTGCAGATGCTGCGCGAGGGTGAAGCCGTACTGCACGGCGACCAGCATATGCTGCGCCGGGCGCTGTCCAACCTGCTGGACAACGCCATGCGTTTTACCCCGGCAGGAGGACAGATCAAGGTGACCCTGGGGCCGGGGCCGACGATCAACGTGGCCAATACCGGGCTGGCTATCGACCCGGCGGCGCTACCGCGGCTTTTCGACCGCTTCTACCGGGTGGACCCGGCGCGGCGGGAAGGCAGCAGCGAGCATGCGGGGTTGGGCTTGGCAATTACCCGGTCGATCGTGCAGGCCCATGGTGGGTGCATACGGGCGGAGTGCGAGGGTGGGTGGACCCGATTCGTGATCGAGTTCGCTCAAGATCGGTAACCCTGGGGCGCTTTACGCCCCCAGGATCTCAGGCAAACATCAAACCGCCAGGCCAATCGCCGGCTGCACCTGCGACGCCCGGTAGGCCGGGTAAAGGGTCGCCAGGAAACTCATCACCAGGCCGGCGGTGCAGATGATCGCCACATCCCCCCACTGCAACTGCGACGGCAAGCTGCTGACGAAGTACACATCCGACGTAAAGATGTGCTGCCCGCTCACCCGCTCCAGCCAGCCGACGATCTGGCTCACATTGAACGCCGCAATCACGCCCAGTACGCCACCGATCAGCGTGCCGACAATGCCGATCAGGCTACCCTGGACCATGAACGTGCCCATGATCTGCGCCGGCGTGGCGCCCAAGGTACGCAGGATGGCAATGTCCGGCCCCTTGTCGTTCACCACCATCACCAGGGTGGCGATGATATTGAACGCCGCTACCGCGATGATCATCATCAGCAACAGGCCGATCATGGTCTTTTCCATCTTCATGGCGCTGAACAGGCTGCCCTGGGTATGCGACCAGTCATCGGCCCGGTAGGCGTCCCCAAGCCCGGCAGCAATCGCCTTGGCCACCTGCGGAGCGGCATACAGGTCGTGCAGCTTAAGGCGCACACCTTGCACCTGGCCCGGCGCCCAGCGCTGCATCTCAGCTGCATCAGCAACATGGATATAGGCCTGCGACCCATCCAGCTCGGCGCCGACCTTGAAGATGCCAACCACGGTGAGGCGCTGCATGCGCGGGGTGATGCCACCCGGTTCCTTGCTGATTTCCGGCACGATCAAGGTCAGCTTGTCGCCGGTGTTCAGGCGGAAGCGGCGTGCGGTCAGCTCACCGATAACCACACCAAACTCACCGGGCTGCAAGCCCTGCAGACGGCCCTGGACGATGTGCTGGCCAACGATGGAAACCTTGCCCTCCTCGGCCGGGTCGATACCACCCACCTGGATCGGCTGCATGGCGCCCTTGTACGACAGCATGCCTTCCATCTCGGTAATCGGCGCCACAGCCATCACCGCCGGATTCTTCATGGCAGCGTCGGCCACCTTGTGCCAATCGTCCAGCGGCTGCACGCCCAGGATGGCGGCATGCGGCACCAGGCCGAGAATGCGCGAGCTCATTTCGCGCTGGAAGCCGTTCATCACCGACAGCACCACGATCATCGCCAGCACGCCCAGCGACAGGCCGATCATCGAAGTCATTGAGATGAACGAGATGAAGTGGTTGCGACGCTTGGCTCGGGTGTAGCGCGCGCCGATAAAGATGGGCAAGGGTCTGAACATGTACGAAATCACCCAATGGAAACAGGAAAACGGGGCAGCACCTGCCACCCCGGCAGTCGATCAGATGGCCACCAGGTGGCCATCGTCGAGCTTCAGCACACGGTCCATCTGCCGCGCCAGGTTGAGGTCGTGGGTGACCACCAGGAATGCCGTGCGCGAAGCGCTGGACAGCTCCTGCATCAGTTCCTGGATGCCTTGGGCGGTATGGTGGTCGAGGTTACCGGTCGGCTCGTCGAGCATCACCAGGCCGGGGCGGTTGACCAGCGCCCGGGCAATCGCCACACGCTGGCGTTCGCCGCCGGAAAGCTCGGCCGGCTTGTGGTTCAAGCGGTGGCCCAGGCCTACCCGCTTGAGCAGCGCCTCGGCACGCTCCCGGGCCTCGGGGATGGGCGTTCGGCCGATCAGCAGCGGCATGCACACGTTCTCGATGGCGGTGAATTCCGGCAGCAGGTGGTGGAACTGGTAGACAAAGCCCAACTCGCGGTTGCGTAGCAGGCCACGGGCACGCTCGCCCAGTGCCGACAGCTCTTCGCCAGCCAGCCACACACTACCCTGTGTCGGCCGGTCGAGGCCGCCCAGCAGGTTGAGCAAGGTACTCTTGCCCGAGCCGGAACTGCCAACGATGGCCACCCGCTCACCGGCCTGCAGTTCCAGGTTGAGCCCGGACAGCACCTGCACCGACTCCGGGCCCTCGTCGTAGGACTTGCCCAGGTTGCGGCAACTCAGAACGGCTTTATCACTCATGCGCGACTCACTCATAACGTAGCGCCTCTGCAGGCTGGGTGCGGGCCGCACGCCAGGCCGGATACAGGGTGGCGAAGAAACTCAGGACCAGTGCCGCACCGCAGACCATGTACACGTCCTGGGCCAGGATCTGCGACGGCAGGTAATCGATGAAGTACACGTCGGCGTTGAGGAACTTGTGGCCGATCAGTGTCTCGATGCCGGCGATCGCCGCGCTCACGTTCAGGGCCGCGAAGATCCCGACGACGGCGCCGATCAGGGTACCGATCACCCCGATCACCGTGCCCTGGACCATGAAGATGAGCATGATCTGCCCGGGCGTGGCGCCCAGGGTGCGCAGGATGGCGATGTCGCCGCGCTTGTCGTTGACCACCATCACCAGGGTGGAAATGATGTTGAACGCCGCCACCGCCACGATCAGCAGCAACAGCAGGCCGATCATGGCCTTTTCCATACGGATCGCCTGGTACAGGTTGCCGTGGGTACGGGTCCAGTCACGGCTATAGAACTCCTGTTCGCCCAGCTGCTGGGCGATGCTCCAGGCTTCGCGCGGCGCCTGGAACAGGTCGTCGAACTTCAGGCGCAGGCCCTGGACCTGGTCGGGCTTCCAGCGGTGCAGGCGGGACAGGTCGCTGATGTTGGTCAGGCCCAGGTAGCCGTCGATCTCCCCCGCGCCAACGTGGAAGGTGCCGACCACGGTGAAGCGCTTCATGCGCGGGAACATGCCAGCGGGGGTCACGCTGACCTCGGGGGCAACGAAGGTGAGCTTGTCGCCGATGGCAACGCCCAGCTTGGCCGCCGCCTTATCGCCGATCATGATGCCCCACTCGCCCGGCGCCAACTGGTCCAGGCGGCCTTGCAGGACGAAGTTGTCGATGATCGACACCTCGCGCTCGCGAGCAGGGTCGATGCCGTTGAGCAGCACTTTCTGCACCTTGCCATCATGGGTCAGCAGGCCCTGCATCTGGGTGAACGGTGCAACCGCCACCACCTGCGGATTCTGCTTTACTTGTTGGGCAAGGGCCTGCCAGTCGGCAATGGGCTGGCCGCTCTCCAGCGTGGCATGGGGAATCATCCCCAACACGCGGGTGCGCATCTCGTGGTCGAAACCGTTCATCACCGACAGCACCACGATCATTACCACCACGCCCAGGGCGAGGCCGATCATCGAGGTCAGGGAAATGAACGAGACGAAGTGATTGCGACGTTTGGCACGGGTATAACGCGTGCCGATGAATGCGAAAAGAGGTCTGAACATGTCGGGGCTTGTTCGGATGAAAGGGAACGTCCTTGTGGCGAGGCGCCTACGGCGGCTTTACACTCGGACCACCGCCGCTACCTTGGGTTCGCCATGACGACATTAGACGAAGAAGATCGCCGCGAATACTACCGCATCGAAGATCGGATCGCACTTCAAATAAGCCCCCTTAGCGCGGCCGAAGCCCTTGAACCAGATGTGTTGCAAGATGATTCGCCGTTGTTCAACCTGCTCAGCGAGCTGCACCTGTCCGACTTCGAGTCGCAACACCTGTTGCGCCAGCTAAGCGACAAGGACCGCACCCTCGCCGCGTTCCTGCGGGCACAGAACAAGCGCCTCGACTTGCTCAGCGCGGTGGTTGCACAAACCCTGCTTGGCGAGGTCGGCGAGCCGCTGCCGGTGGTCATTTCCGAAGGCGGCATCGAATCCGCCCAAGCCACACAGATTGCCCCCGGCACCCGGGTGAAAGTGAAAATGGTGCTGATGCCGCGCGCCCATGGCCTGCTGCTGCGCGGCAAGATCACCCATTGCGACCCTCGCCCGGAGGGCGGCTTCGAAGTCGGCACCGAGTTCATCGACATGACCGATGCCCAACGACAACTGCTGGCGCGTTACATCCTGCAGCGCCAGCAACAGCAACGGCGCCAGCAGCTGGAACTGAACGACCCCGCCTCCTGAGCCAATTTCTCCCTGATTTGAAGGAACGAACGTGACCCTGATCTACGGCCATCGCGGCGCCAAGGGCGAAGCACCCGAGAACACCCTGAAGAGCTTTCAGCAATGCCTGTCCCATGGCGTGACCCGCTGCGAGCTGGACCTGCACTTGTCATCCGACAACGAACTGATGGTCATCCACGACCCCACCCTCAAGCGCACCACGGGCCGGCGCGGCAAAGTGGTCGAGCACCCGGCCGCCGAACTGGTCAAGATCGATGCCCGCAAAGGCGGCCCGGGCCATGTGCAGCCCTGCCCGATCCCGAAACTGGAAGAGCTGTTCGAAAAATGCCCGTTCGAACACTGGCAACTGGAGGTGAAAAGCGCCTCGCGCACCCGCGCGGCCACCACCGTCCTGGCGATCCGTGAACTGG
Organism: Pseudomonas sp. CIP-10; assembly: GCF_020911845.1. Taxonomy (NCBI): domain Bacteria; kingdom Pseudomonadati; phylum Pseudomonadota; class Gammaproteobacteria; order Pseudomonadales; family Pseudomonadaceae; genus Pseudomonas; species Pseudomonas sp. CIP-10. Next base: position 4,116,791 of record NZ_CP087160.1, read on the forward strand.
CCCAGCAATATGGCCTGCTGGACAAGGTGACCATCACCTCCAGCTCACGCGAAGTACTGGGCGCCGCCCAGGAACTGGTGCCAGATGTGAAGCGCGGGCTGGTGGCCGAATACGCCTGGCTCGACCCGCTGAAGGTGGCACAGAACTACGGCTGCGAACTGCTGGCATTGAACTGGACGCTGTGCACCCCCGAGCGCCTGCTCAAAGCACAGGGCCAGGGTTTGCATGTGTCAGTGTGGACGGTCAACGAGCCGGCACTGATGCGCCGGCTTGCTGACTTTGGTGTGGACAGCCTGATTACAGACTTTCCCGGTTTGGCCAAGACCACCCTCGGGTAGGGTTGAAATCGGTCTCTCCGACCGGCTCAGGCCACCGGTCGGAGCCGCTCAAAAAAGCCGGTTCAGGCCGTCATAGGCAGCTACCCGATAGGCTTCGGCCATGGTCGGGTAGTTGAACGTGGTGTTGACGAAGTACTTCAGGTTGTTCTGCTCACCCGGCTGGTTCATGATCGCCTGGCCAATGTGGACGATCTCCGAAGCCTGGTAGCCGAAGCAATGCACGCCGAGGATTTCCAGGGTTTCGCGGTGGAACAGGATCTTCAGCATGCCCTGCGGCTCGCCGGCGATCTGCGCACGCGCCATGCTCTTGAAGAAGGCCTTGCCCACTTCGTACGGCACCTTGGCCTGGGTCAGCTCCTGCTCGTTCTTGCCGATCGAGCTGATTTCGGGAATGGTGTAGATACCCGTCGGCACGTCGTTGACGAAGCGCCAGCTGCCGTTATCGACAATGCTGCCAGCGGCCGACCGGCCCTGGTCATGGGCGGCACTGGCAAGGCTTGGCCAGCCGATCACGTCGCCGGCACCGTAGATGTTCGGCACGGTGGTGCGGTAGGCCTCGTCGACCTCGATCTGGCCGCGGCTGTTCACCTTGATGCCGATGTTTTCCAGGCCCAGCTTGTCGGTGTTGCCGGTACGGCCGTTGCACCACAGCAAGGCGTCGGCCTTGATCTTCTTGCCCGACTTGAGGTGCAGGATCACCCCGTTGTCCAGGCCTTCGACGCGCTCGTACTCTTCGTTGTGGCGCACAGTGATGTTGTTGTTGCTGAAGTGGTAGCTCAGCGCCTGGGAAATTTCCGAGTCGAGGAAGCTCAGCAACTGGCCACGGTTGTCGACCAGCTCGACCAATACGCCCAGGCCACTGAAGATCGACGCGTATTCGCAACCGATCACGCCGGCACCGTACACGATCAGCTTGCGCGGGGTATGGCTGAGGCTGAGGATGGTGTCGCTGTCGTACACGCGCGGGTGGTGGAAGTCGATGTCGGCCGGGCGGTAGGGGCGCGAGCCGGTCGCGATGATGATGTGCTTGGCGTTGAGCTTCTCGACCACGCCGTTCGGGCACACCACTTCCACGGTTTGCTCGTCGGCAAAGCTGCCGGTGCCGAAGAACACGTCGACGCGGTTACGGGCATAGTAGCCGGTGCGCGATGCCACCTGCTTGGCGATGACCTTCTCGGCGCTTTTCAGCACGTCCGGGAACGAGAACCAGCGCGGCTCGCCGATGGCACGAAACATCGGGTTGGTGTTGAACTGCATGATCTGCCGCACCGAGTGACGCAGTGCCTTGGACGGAATGGTACCCAAGTGGGTGCAGTTGCCACCGACCTGGCGACGGTCATCGACCATCGCTACCTTGCGCCCTGCTTTGGCGGCATTCATTGCCGCGCCTTCACCGGCCGGGCCGGAACCCAGCACCACTACGTCGTAGTTGTAGACAGCCATGCGTACTCCTTCAGAACTGGCCCGCAAGCCACGGTCGCTCGCGGGGCACGATCATGCCGCCGGGGCGCCATGAGAAAATTCGGGTGCAGTCTAATCAACCCTGAACGCCGCGCACATTAACCCTTGGTCGCGTCGTAGGCCAATTTTGCCCGCACTACATATGCTTCACCCATTCCGTGGCGGCAATCATCCCTGCTTGTGCTTTCACTGGCCTTTCACTGCCCGTTCGAACGCGGGCGTAGCTCGGGAGACGAAGCCTCCCTCTGCTCGAGTCACCAAAACCGCAGCCAAGTCATGCGCCACGGCAAAATCCCAGCCTTGCTGTGGGCCCAGGATGAGTAGCAGCGTCGAATAGCCATCGGCCAGCAGTGCTGAGGCGTCCAGCACCGTAACGGCAGCCAGGTCATGTTCGACCGGGCGCCCGAGGCGGGCATCGAAGGTGTGCGAATAGCGCCGGCCATTCTGCTCGAAATAGTGCCGATAGTCACCCGAGGTTGATACTGAAAGGCTATCGACCGGGATGATCTGGCGGGCGATTTGACGGTCTTCGCGGGGCAGTTCCAGGGCAATACGCCAAGGGCTGCCGTCAGGCTTGCGGCCAACCGCCTTCAGCTCGCCAGTGGCCTCGGCGACAAAACTGCTGACACCCATGGCCTGCAGGCGCGCAGCGATCAAGTCGACAGCATGACCGGCGACGATACTGTTGAAGTCGAGCTGCACAGGGGCATCCTTGCACAGGGCTCGACCTTTGACGCGCAGGTGCTGGTAGCCCACACGCTGGCGTACCTGGGCCAGTGCCTGTGGTTCGGGCACCTGCTGGTGACGGGCCTGAGGGCCGAAGCCCCACAGGTCGAGCAAAGGCTCTACCGTGAGGTCGAAGGCGCCATCGCTCTGCTCGGCAAGGTGCTGGCCCAGGCTGACCAACGCGAGCATGTCAGGCGGCAGGGCCAGGCACTGGCCGGCAGGTAAGCGGTTGAACTGGCTTACGATGGAATCGCCGCGGTAAGTCGAGTAGTGGTGGTCGATGTCGTGCAGAATGTTTTCCACCGCCCTCTGCACCTGGGCCGGCTCCGGGCCACCAGGCTCGCGGACGTACTGGATGCTGTAGCTGCTGCCCATGGTCGGGCCACCCAGGCGTTCCAGGGTGGGGCCCTGGTTGCAGGCGGTGAGTAGCAGCAGAATGAACAGTAGGGCTGTGCGCACAGTAGGGTTTCTCGGTTGCCAGTGCTGGCCTCTTCGCGGGTAAACCCCCGCCTACAGGGGCAGCGATAATCCTGTAGGCGCGGGTTTACCCGCGAAAGGGCCGGCACTGACAACACACATTCAAAATAAAAAAAACGGGAACCCGAAGGTTCCCGTTTTTTCATTGCCTTACAAGCGAATCAGCGTGGAAACGCTGGCGGGTTCACACCGGCCATGTCTTCCATCACACGAACCACCTGGCAGCTATAACCAAATTCGTTGTCGTACCAGACGTACAGAACAACGCGGTTGTCGTTGGCGATGGTCGCCTCTGCGTCAACCACACCGGCATGGCGCGAGCCGACGAAGTCGGTCGAAACCACTTCCTGCGAAGCCACGTAGTCGATCTGCTTGTGCAGCTCCGAGTGCATGGCGGTCTGGCGCAGGTACTCGTTGATCTCATCGCGGGTGGTGGCCTTTTCCAGATTCAGGTTCAGGATGGCCATCGAAACGTTCGGCGTCGGAACACGAATCGCGTTGCCGGTCAGCTTGCCCTTCAGCACTGGCAGTGCCTTGGCAGCAGCGGTGGCGGCGCCGGTTTCGGTGATTACCATGTTCAGCGGCGCGGCACGGCCACGGCGGCTGCCCTTGTGGAAGTTGTCGATCAGGTTCTGGTCGTTGGTGAACGAGTGAACGGTTTCGACGTGGCCGTTGACGATGCCGTACTGGTCGTTGATGGCCTTGAGCACCGGCACGATGGCGTTGGTGGTGCAGGAGGCCGCCGAGATGATCTTGTCATCGGCAGTGATGTCACCGTGGTTGATACCGTGCACGATGTTCTTCAGCGCGCCCTTGCCAGGTGCGGTGAGGATCACGCGGGCAGCACCCGGGCAGGCCAGGTGCTGGCCCAGGCCGTCGGCGTCACGCCATACGCCGGTGTTGTCGACGATGAGCGCATTGTCGATGCCGTACTGGGTGTAGTCGACTTCGCTCGGGCTCTTGGCGTAGATAACCTGGATCAGGTTGCCATTGGCGGTGATGGTGTTGTTGGCTTCGTCGATGGTGATAGTGCCATCGAACGGGCCGTGCACCGAGTCACGGCGCAGCAGGCTGGCACGCTTGACCAGGTCGTTTTCGGCGCCTTTGCGCACGACGATGGCACGCAGACGCAGGCCGTCACCACCACCGGTCTTCTCGATCAGGATGCGCGCCAGCAGGCGGCCGATGCGACCGAAGCCGTACAGGACAACGTCGGTGCCTTTGCGCGCCGAAGCGTTCTGCTGACCGACCACGTCGGCCAGCTCTTCACGGACGAACTGCTCGGCAGTGCGGCCATTGCCTTCCTGCTTGAACTTGTTGGCCAGCTTGCCCAGGTCGACCGATGCGGCGCCCAGTTTCAGCTCGCTCATGGCCTTGAGCAGGGGGAATGTCTCGTGGACGGACAGTTCGGTTTCGTCGGTTTGGCGGTGGCGCGCAAAGCGGTGCGCCTTGAGGATCGAGATAACCGAACGGTTGATCAGGCTGCGGCCATAAATCGAGCTCACCACATTGTTATTGCGGTAGAGCTGACCGATAAGCGGGATCATCGCTTCAGCCAGGGCTTCACGATCAATCCACTCACCAAGACACTGGTCGGGCTTCTGAGTCACGGGAACCTTCCACATGTAGGGACAGAAAAAAGGGGCTACATTATGACGCCCCAACGCGGAACCGGCAATGAGTGCCTGTCACAGTGACGCAAGCCAGCGTTCATGCCCTTTCGAGCCTGACAGCCGGCACTGTCACCGGTACAATCGGTCTCTTTGCCGCAACGCTTGGAGTGCAATCTCCCGTGTCAGTTCTGCGCCTACCGCAAATGTCGGCCACGGCCGGCAAACAAACCTGGGGCAACCTGCCCGGTGCCGCCCTCAGCCTTGCCATCGCCGAAGCCGCCAGCAGCGCTGGCCGCTTCACCCTGCTGCTGACGGCCGACAGCCAGGCCGCCGACCGTCTGGAGCAGGAGCTGCGCTTCTTTGCCCCAGACCTGCCAGTGCTGCCGTTCCCCGATTGGGAAACCCTGCCCTACGACCTGTTCTCGCCGCACCAGGACATCATCTCCCAGCGCATCGCCAGCCTGTACCGCCTGCCGGAGCTGAGCCACGGCATCCTCGTGGTGCCGATCACCACCGCCCTGCACCGCCTGGCACCCACGCGTTTTCTGCTGGGCAGCAGCCTGGTGCTGGATGTGGGCCAGACCATCGACGTGGAACAGATGCGCCTGCGCCTGGAGGCCAGCGGTTACCGTTGTGTCGACACCGTCTACGAGCATGGCGAGTTCGCCGTGCGCGGCGCGCTGATCGACCTGTTCCCGATGGGCAGCAAGCTACCCTATCGCATCGACCTGTTCGATAACGAGATCGAAACGCTGCGCACCTTCGACCCCGAGACCCAGCGCTCGATCGACAAGGTGGATTCGGTGCGCCTGCTGCCGGCACGCGAATTCCCGATGCAGAAGGAAGAAGTGACCCGCTTCAAGGCACGCTTTCGCGAGCGCTTCGACGTCGACTTCCGCCGCAGTGCAATCTTCCAGGACCTGGCCAGCGGCATCATCCCCGCCGGTATCGAGTACTACCTGCCGCTGTTCTTCGAAGAAACCTCGACCCTGTTCGACTACCTGCCGACCGACACCCAGGTGTTCTCGCTACCCGGTGTGGAACAGGCCGCCGAGCACTTCTGGAACGACGTGCGCGGGCGCTATGAAGACCGCCGCGGCGACCTCAGCCGGCCGCTGTTGCCGCCGGCCGAGCTGTTCCTGCCGGTGGAAGATTGCTTCGCCCGGCTCAAGCAGTGGCCCCGGGTGGTGGTCAGCAGCGAAGCGCTGGAGCCTGGCGTGGGCCGCGAGCGCTTCCCGGCGCGCGCCCTGCCCAACCTGGCCATCGAGGCCAAGGCCAACCAGCCGCTGGCCGAGCTGGCCAACTTCCTCGACCAGTTCCCCGGCCGCGTGCTCTTCACCGCCGAATCAGCGGGCCGCCGGGAAGTGCTGCTGGAACTGCTCGAACGGCTGAAGCTGCGCCCGCATACCGTCGAAGGCTGGGACGATTTCATTACCGGTGCCGAGCGCCTGGCGATCACCATCGCCCCGCTGGACGACGGCCTGCTGCTGGACGATCCAGGGCTGGCCCTGATTGCCGAAAGCCCACTGTTCGGCCAGCGGGTGATGCAGCGCCGGCGCCGTGACAAGCGCGGCGAAACCGCCAACGACGCGGTCATCAAGAACCTCACCGAGCTGCGCGAAGGTGCGCCGGTGGTGCACATCGACCATGGCGTCGGGCGCTACCTGGGCCTGGCCACCCTGGAAATCGACGGCCAGGCTGCCGAATTCCTGACACTGGAATACGCCGAGAATGCCAAGCTGTATGTGCCGGTGGCCAACCTGCACCTGATCGCCCGCTACACCGGCAGCGACGACGCCCTGGCACCGTTGCACCGGCTGGGTTCGGAGGCCTGGCAGAAAGCCAAGCGCAAGGCCGCCGAACAGGTCCGCGACGTGGCCGCCGAACTGCTCGACATCTATGCCCGCCGCGCCGCGCGCAAGGGCTACGCGTTTGCCGACCCGTCCGCCGACTACGCCACCTTCAGCGCCGGCTTCCCGTTCGAGGAAACCCCGGACCAGCAGGCCGCCATCGAGGCCGTGCGCGCCGACATGCTGGCACCCAAGCCAATGGACCGCCTGGTCTGCGGCGACGTGGGCTTCGGCAAGACCGAAGTGGCCATGCGCGCGGCGTTCATCGCCGTGCACAGTGGCCGCCAGGTGGCCGTACTGGTGCCCACCACCCTGCTTGCCCAGCAGCATTACAACAGCTTCCGCGACCGCTTTGCCGACTGGCCCGTGACCGTGGAAGTGATGAGCCGCTTCAAATCGGCCAAAGAAGTGGCCGCCGCCGCCGCGGACCTTGCCGAAGGCAAGATCGACATTCTCATCGGCACCCACAAGCTGCTGCAGGACGACGTGCGCTTCAAAGACCTGGGCCTGGCCATCATCGATGAAGAGCACCGCTTTGGCGTGCGCCAGAAAGAACAGCTGAAGGCGCTGCGCAGCGAGGTCGATATCCTCACCCTGACCGCCACGCCGATTCCGCGCACGCTGAACATGGCGGTGGCGGGCATGCGCGACCTGTCGATCATCGCCACGCCGCCAGCACGCCGCCTGTCGGTGCGCACCTTCGTCATGGAACAGAACAAGAGCACGGTCAAGGAGGCGCTGCTGCGCGAACTGTTGCGCGGTGGCCAGGTGTATTACCTGCACAACGATGTGAAAACCATCGAAAAATGCGCCGCCGACCTTGCCGAGCTGGTGCCCGAGGCACGCATCGGCATCGGCCACGGGCAAATGCGCGAACGCGAGCTGGAACAGGTGATGAGCGATTTCTACCACAAGCGTTTCAACGTGCTGGTGGCCTCGACCATTATCGAAACCGGTATCGACGTGCCCAGCGCCAACACCATCGTCATCGAGCGCGCCGACAAGTTCGGCCTGGCCCAGCTGCACCAGCTGCGTGGCCGGGTTGGCCGTAGTCACCACCAGGCCTACGCCTACCTGCTCACACCTACCCGTCAGAAGGTGAGCGCCGACGCCGAAAAGCGCCTGGAGGCGATCGCCAACACGCAAGACCTTGGCGCAGGCTTTGTGCTGGCCACCAACGACCTGGAAATCCGCGGTGCCGGCGAGCTGCTGGGCGAAGGCCAGAGCGGGCAGATCCAGGCAGTGGGCTTCACCCTGTACATGGAAATGCTCGAACGTGCGGTCAAGGCAATCCGAAAAGGTACCCAGCCGAACCTTGAGCAACCCCTGGGTGGCGGCCCGGAGATCAACCTGCGCCTGCCGGCACTGATCCCCGAGGACTACCTGCCTGACGTGCATGCGCGCCTGATCCTGTACAAACGCATTGCCTCGGCTGCTGACGAAGAAGGCCTCAAGGACTTGCAGGTCGAGATGATCGACCGCTTCGGCTTGCTGCCAGAGCCGACCAAGAACCTGATGCGCCTGACGTCACTCAAGCTGCACGCGGAAAAGCTCGGCATCAAGAAAGTCGATGCGGGGCCCAACGGTGGCAAGCTTGAGTTCGAAGCCGAAACACCGGTCGACCCACTGACCCTGATCAAGCTGATCCAGGGTCAACCCAAACGCTACAAGTTCGAAGGCGCCACCCAGTTCCGCTTCCTGGTACCGATGGAACGCCCCGACGAACGTTTCAATACCCTGGAGGCGCTGTTCGAGCGCCTGACCCCACAGCCTGCCTAAGGAAGACTCATGCGTGCCATCCGTTGCCTGACCCTGCTGCTGGCGCTGTTCGCCCCAGCGGCCTTCGCCGAAGGCCTGTATCAGGTAGAAATGATTCTGGTGCGGCAGAACAGCGTGCCCGCCTTCACCAGCCCGTTCGCCCCCGAAGACTGGAGCGCTGGCGCCCCACGCCTGGCGAAAGAGGCCGAGCGCCCCCCAGCACTTGAAGATGAAGCCACCCGCCTGGAAGCCACCGCCGACTACACGGTGCTGATGCACAAGGCCTGGCAACAGCAGGTGGGCAGCGAACCCAGCCGCATCGCCCTGGGCGAAGGCACCGAACAGTTCGGGCACTTCCCTATCGAAGGCAACCTGAGCATCGCTGAAGGCCGCTTCATCACCGTCGAGGCCAACTTCTGGGTCAACCAGCTGGATGGCAACGGCAACGTGCTGCAAAGCGAGCAGTTCAGGCAAAGCAACAGCAACGTCAAGGGCGGCCAGCTGACCTTTCTCGACGGCGGGCACCTGGCGGTGCTGCTGAAGGTGACCCCACCAGGCACGCCGAAAATGCCGGTGATGGACCCGGAGATGATGGAGCAGTAAGCCCATGAAGGACGATGCCGCCGAAATGGTGAACGCCTATCCGAACTGGATTCAATCGTTCAGCAAAGCTGCCCTGCAGCGCGGTGAGCGCTATGCCGAGGAAGGCAGGGCCGAACTGGAAGGCATTCATGGGCCAACCATAACGGCCAGTTGCCAGGGGAGCGGCAACAACCACTACCGGCAACACATCAAGTTGCACGTAGCGGGCGGCCGGTGCCATGTGCGCGGTGACTGCGATTGCCCGGTACGGCAAAACTGCAAGCATTGCGCCGCTGTCCTTTTTTGCGTCAGCGAGCGCTTTTCCAGCAGTAAGGACACGCAAGCCAACCCGGGCGCCTTGTCCGCCGAACTGCAGCACTGGTTGAGCGGCCTGGAGCAGGCCCCACCCAAGACCGACGCGACCGAAGACAAACGCGGGCGCATGGTGTGCTATCAGCTGCAGCTCACCGACGATGCGGGCTGCGCCCTGCTTGTGCGCAAGGGCACGCGAACGGAGGACGGCATCCGCTTCAGCCGCGTCCAGTCCCTTTACGATTTCCTCTACGAGCCACCGCGCTTCGTAACAGACGAAGACATCCGCATTCTGCGCCTGCTCTCGGCCCTGAATCAGGGCGGCGGCCAGGATCGCGGCTACCGACTGAAGGGCCATGAAGGTGGCGAGCTGTTCCAGCGCGCCCTCGAAACCGGGCGGATGTTCTTCGACACCGACCTCCCCCTGCTTCATGAAGGCCCGGTGCGCCACGCCGAGTTTCGCTGGGTACGCCTGGACAACGGAAATTACCGGGGGCGGTGGTACAGCGGCGAAGCGATGCTGCGCTGCGTTATCCCGCTGCTGCCGCTTTACTACCTGGACCTGCCGACCCGTGAAGTGGGCAAGGTCGAGCACAGCCTAGATCCCCACGTCGCCGTACAGCTGACTATTGCACCCGACGTGCCGGAACACCTGGTCGTACCCCTGAGCCACAAGCTCAATGCCCTCAGCCATAAGGTGCCGACCCCGACGCAAGTGCAGGAGCAGTTGCTCGATAACATCCAGCCAAAGCCCCTTCTTGCTCTCGGCAGCCTTGAATACACCGCCTACATGCCGAAAACCGGTCGCATGCAACGGCAAATGCAACACCGCGCCGCATTGGCGTTCGATTATGACGGCTTGCAGGCCAGCGGCACCGACGAAAAGCCGCTGACCCGCCTGGCAGGCAGCACCAGCCAGCGCATTCGCCGACAGACTCAAGCCGAGCAGGCGCTGCGCAAGGTGCTGCGCGATTTCGGCTTCAAGCCCGCCACACGGCAGAGCAAGGCCCTACCCGACAGCGCCGGCGAAATGCACCAGTTGCCTGACGACGAAGCCTGGCTGCGCTTTGCCCGCGAAGGCCTGCCGCGCCTGCGCGAAGCCGGCTGGGACATCGATATTCATCGCGACTTCGCCTTCAACCTGCAGGAGGTGGACGACTGGTATGCAACCATCGACGAAGCGCCTGGCCATGAATGGTTCGACCTGGAACTCGGCATCGTGGTCGATGGCCAGCGCCACAGCCTGCTGCCGATCGTGTTGCACCTGCTGCGCAGCAGCCCGGAGCTGCTACGCCCTAGCGAACTGGCCCGGCGCAGCGATGATGAACACCTGCTGATCGACCTCAATCGCGGCCGTCTCGATGCCCCGGCTTTGCGCGTCGCCCTGCCCTATGGCCGCATCAAGGCAGTCATGGGCACCCTGGGCGAGCTCTACCTGCACGAGGACACTGCAGGCCCGTCCCTGCGCATGGAGCGCGCCGACGCCGCGCGCCTGAACGAAATAGAAGGCCTGCCCCTGCACTGGGAAGGTGGCGAGCACGTACGCGATCTGGGCCGGCGCCTGCGCGATGCCCGGGACCTGCAGGTAGAACCGCCCACAGGGCTGCAGGCCAGCTTGCGCCCCTATCAGCAGCAAGGCTTGAACTGGCTGCAGGCCCTGCGCGAGATGGGTACCGGCGGTATCCTCGGCGACGACATGGGCCTGGGCAAGACCCTGCAGGCCTTGGCCCATCTGCTGCTGGAGAAACAGTCCGGGCGCCTGAATGCACCGGCCCTGGCAGTCATGCCGACCAGCCTCATACCCAACTGGCTGGACGAAGCCCAGCGCTTCGCCCCCGACCTGCGCGTCCTGGCACTGCATGGGCCGGGGCGCAGCAAGCACTTCACCAAACTCCATGAGTACGATCTGGTCCTGACCACTTACGCCTTGATGCCACGCGACCTGGAACAGCTGCGCCCCCAGGCCTGGCACGTGCTGATACTGGACGAGGCGCAAAACATCAAGAGCAGCAGCAGCAAGGCTGCCCTCGCCGTCTGCGAGCTACAGGCCGGGCAGCGCCTGTGCCTGACCGGCACGCCAATGGAAAACAACCTGGGCGAACTGTGGTCGATCTTCCACTTCCTGATGCCCGGCTGGCTGGGCGACCTGAAGCGCTTCAACCAGGATTACCGCAACCCGATCGAGCGCCACGGTGACAGCGAGCGCATGGCCCACCTGGCCAGCCGCATCCGGCCGTTCCTGCTGCGCCGCACCAAGGAGCAGGTAGCCACAGAACTGCCGGCCAAGACCGAGATGGTGCACTGGGTCGAGCTCAGTGATGCCCAGCGCGATACGTACGAAGCCGTGCGAGTGGCCATGGACCAGAAAGTCCGCGACGAAATCGCCCGCAATGGCGCCGCACGCAGCCAGATCGTGATCCTCGATGCGTTGCTCAAGCTGCGCCAGGTGTGCTGTGACCTGCGCCTGGTCAAGGGGGTAGAAAGCAAAGGCAACCAGGCCGATAAGGGCAAGCTGGGTGCGCTGCTGGAGATGCTCGAAGAACTGCTCAGCGAAGGGCGCCGGGTGTTGTTGTTCTCACAGTTCACCTCGATGCTGGCGCTGATCGAGCAGGAGCTTGAGAAGCGCAAAATCCGTTACAGCTTGCTGACCGGTGATACTCGCGACCGTCGCGCGCCAGTGCAGCAGTTCCAGCAAGGTGAAAGCGAAGTGTTCCTGATCAGCCTCAAGGCAGGGGGCGTAGGCTTGAACCTGACGGCGGCGGACACCGTGATCCACTTCGACCCCTGGTGGAACCCGGCCAGCGAAAACCAAGCTACCGACCGTGCCTACCGCATCGGCCAGGACAAGCCGGTGTTCGTGTTCAAGCTGATTACCCGGGGTACGGTGGAAGAGAAGATCCAGTTGTTGCAGCAGGAAAAGGCTGCATTGGCGGCCAGCCTGCTGGACGGCGGGCAGGCTGGGCAATGGCGGCTTGGCGATGAAGAAATCGAGGCCCTGTTTGCGCCATTGCCCGGAAAGCGCGGGCGGTAGATCAAAAGCGGATACTGCCTGTGCGGACCTCTTCGCGGGCAAGCCCGCGCCTACACACGCATCGGTGGTGCGGCACAGGCCGCTGTAGGAGCGGGTTTACCCGCGAAGAGGCCGGACCTGCCGGCCAATTACCACCCGCCGTTCACCGTTGCCGCCGCCACCGTATCCGCGGGTAAACCCGCGCCTACAGGCACGCATCGGAGGTTCGGCACAGGTCGTCGTAGGAGCGGGTTTACCCGCGAAGAGGCCGGACCTGCTGGCCAATTACAATCCGCCGTTCACCGTTGCCGCCGCCACCGTATTCGCGGGTAAACCCGCGCCTACAAGCATGAGATGCGGTACCTGTGAGCGCGAACAGGCCAGCGCAGTCAATCGACCAGCTGAGCTTCCTTCAACGCCCCCAACGCCTCCAGCCAGCGCGGCTGCTGGCGATAATCGGTCCGCGCAAACCCTTGCCCACGCATCCGGGCAATCCGCGGCGATGGCTTGACCTTCATGCGCTGCGCCGCACTCAGCGCCAGCTCCGCCGCCGCCCGGTCATTGCACACCAGGCCCATATCACAACCGGCGCTCAGCGCCGCCTCGATACGGCTGGCCGCGTCGCCCACCACATGCGCACCGGCCATCGACAGGTCATCACTGAAAATCACCCCATCAAAGCCCAGCTCGCCACGCAGGATGTCCTGCAACCAACGCCGCGAGAAGCCAGCGGGCTGGTTGTCAACCTGCGGGTAGATGACATGCGCCGGCATCACTGCCGCCAGCTGCCCACTCAGGCGGGTAAACGGCACCAGGTCGGCCTGGCGCAGTTGTTCCAGGCTGCGCTCATCGGTGGGGATGGCCACGTGCGAATCGGCTTCGGCCCAGCCATGCCCCGGGAAATGCTTGCCACACGCGGCCATACCTGCCGCATTCATGCCTCGGATGAACGCGCCGGCCAGTCGCGTTGCACGCAGCGGGTCACCCTCGAAGGCGCGGCTGCCCACCACGGCGCTACGCTGGTGGTCCAGGTCGAGCACCGGAGCGAAGCTGAGGTCCAGGCCAACTGCCAGTACCTCGGTCGCCATCAGCCAGCCGCACTGTTCAGCCAGGTATTCAGCATTGTCGTTATCGGCCAGCGCACGCATGGCCGGCAGGCGCACAAAGCCCTGGCGCAGACGCTGTACGCGACCACCTTCCTGATCCACTGCCAGGATCAGCTCGGGGCGAATGGCGCGGATGGACGCGCACAGTTCGCGCACCTGGCGCGGGCTGTCGATATTGCGGGCGAAGATGATCAGGCCAGCCACTTCCGGCTGGCGAAGCAGTTGACGGTCTTCGGCGGTCAGCCATTTACCGGCGATATCCACCATCAGGGAGCCTTGCAGGCTGACAGTCATGGGTAATCCTTCATTGAAGACAGAGAGAAGCCCACCGGGGGGCAGCAGACACCGACAGACACGCGCTGTTGGCCACAGGCGAAGCCATAAAGGCGCTGGTCAGCAAGGGAAATGTGAAGTAGATCGAGATAGGGCATGGGCGCTAGCTTAGCGGAAGCGCCCCGCCACGCCCAGCCTTCAGGCCTTGGCGGTAGCCGAACTGGTCTTGGTTCGCGGACGCAGCTGCGCAGTGGCCATCGCCTCGTCGGTCACACCGCTGTCAGCGCGCATGCCTGCCGCCAGGAACGGCACCATCAGGCGCATCACCTGCTCGATCGAGGTATTGATGCCGAAGTCAGTCTCGGCAATCGCCCGCAAGGCCTTGATACCGGACATGCTGAAGGCCGCGGCACCCAGCATGAAGTGCACACGCCAGAACAGTTCCAGTGGCGGAATGCGTGGCGCAGCCTCGTTCACCAGCAGCATGTAGCGGCGGAACACCTTGCCGTACATGTCTTCCAGATAGCGCCGCAGGTGACCCTGGCTCTGGCTGAACGCCAGACCCAGCAGGCGCATGAAGATCGACAGGTCGTTGTTGCTACGCGGCTGCACGGCCAGCGCCTGCTCTACGAGCATTTCCAGCAGTTCTTCAAGGCTGGGCTTTTGCTCCGGCTTGGCCTGGCGGCGCTCCAGCTCACGCTCGAGACTGGCGCAGAATGGGCCGAGGAAACGCGAAAAAACAGCCTGGATCAGCGCCTTCTTGGAGCCGAAATGATAGTTGACTGCCGCCAGGTTGACCCCGGCCTTGCTGGTAATCAGCCGCAACGAGGTTTCGGCGAACCCCCTTTCCGCGAACAGCTGCTCGGCAGCATCGAGAATGCGTTCAACGGTTTCCGATTGGGCCATGACTACTCCGACTACTCCGCCAGACAAACAGGTGTTTGAAACATACGTTTCAGCCCTGCTTCTGTCAAGGCTCGGTGACTGGGCGGTCGCCATTTAAAAGCGCCAGCCGGCCCACTGCAAGCGCCACCTCTTCTGTTTATTGCGGCTTTTGGCTTGCAGCGCACTCAGTACTGTATATAATCCCAGTCACTGTACAAAAAGACAGAGCGCTTACCATGTTGAAACTGACGCCACGCCAAGCCGAAATTCTCGCGTTCATCAAGCGCTGCCTGGAAGACAACGGCTTCCCGCCTACCCGCGCCGAGATTGCTCAGGAGCTGGGCTTCAAGTCGCCCAATGCCGCCGAGGAGCACCTCAAGGCCCTTGCCCGCAAGGGCGCGATCGAAATGACGCCGGGCGCTTCCCGCGGCATCCGCATCCCTGGCCTGGAAGCCAAGGCCGAAGAAACCGGCCTGCCCATCATCGGCCGGGTCGCTGCCGGTGCGCCGATTCTTGCCGAACAGCACATCGAGCAATCCTGCAACATCAACCCTGCCTTCTTCCACCCCCAAGCCGACTATTTGCTGCGCGTACACGGCATGAGCATGAAGGACGTCGGCATCTTCGACGGTGACCTGCTGGCGGTGCACACCTGCCGTGAAGCCCGTAACGGCCAGATCGTGGTGGCGCGCATCGGCGACGAAGTTACCGTCAAGCGCTTCAAGCGTGAAGGCAGCAAAGTCTGGCTGCTTGCCGAAAACCCCGAATTCGCCCCCATCGAAGTCGACCTGAAAGAACAGGAGCTGGTGATCGAGGGCTTGAGCGTCGGCGTCATTCGCCGCTGATCCAGGAGGCGTCATGCAGCAGTTCATTCACGCACCCGAGCAAGTCCAGTTGCCCCTGTTCGAAGCATTCCTCGCCCAGCCCGTGCTGCCAGGCCTGAAAGCCAGGGAACCGGCGCGCAAGAGCAGCCAGCCCGAGCTGTTCAGCGAACTGTCGCTGCGCGGCGCCCCTGGCCACTGCCAAAGCCTGCTGGCGCCCGTGCTGCGCGAGCTGAGCGAAGAGGACGAGGCCCGCTGGCTGACCCTGATCGCCCCACCGCCAAGCCTGACCCAGGCCTGGCTGCGCGATGCCGGGCTCAACCGTGAACGTATTCTGCTGCTGCAACCCCGCAGCAATCAAAGCGCGCTGCAGCTGGCCTGTGAGGCTTTGCGCCTGGGCCTCAGCCACACCGTGGTGAGCTGGCTGGGCAACGTCAATGCCACTGCACGCCAGCAACTGCTACGTGCAGCCAGTGCCGGAAACGCACAAAGCCTGAACATCCGCCTCGGCTGATGTTCAGGCTTTGCCTGTCACTTCAAATAGCCTGATACGCTGCCGCACACTCAGTGCAGCACACGCGGCCCTTCATCACGCTCGAGCTCGCCATCCATCAGGCGACCGGCCATCTGCACGCCCACACTGAGCATGGCCTTGGCCACTTCCACATGCTGACCCTGCAGGAACACCTTGGCGTCTTCCGAGAAATCCAGGGTTACCAGAGAGCCCTCATCCTCGGCGCGACGAAGTTCGATGCGGCCATCAGGCAACTCGACAATTTCCAGAAAAGACGTAGACATAAATGGCAGTTCTCCGCGAAAGGCGATTATTGTACCAGCCGTTGCGTCTATCAGCACTCACTCAACGCGTCGCGGAAACGTCTCACCAAACTTTTGAGGTCGTTGCGCCAGCTTTCCAGCTCAGCACGCGACAGCGCTGGATGCTCAGGCTCATCAAGATTGACGGCTTGAATCAGAGGCTGGGTAACGTCGGTTTTCGGCGCTTTTCTGGCGACCGGTGGTCGGAACAAATCGGCATAAGCACCGAGCATTTGCGCCAGCCAGGTTTCGCGTTGGCGAGCCAGCTCCAGCAACTCGGCCACTTCCGGGATGGCGATACCGTTCAGGGCATCGTCGGCCAGGGCTTGCTCCACCGTTGCGACGACCGGCAGGCGATAGAAGCCCCCGATTTCATGGCACAGCCCCAACAGAGCGCCATACAGGTGGAACAGCGCCGACTCGCGCTCAGCCTGGACCAGGCCTTGGGCATTCATGGCCTGGCTTTGTTCAGCCTTGGCCATGGACTCGAGGGCGAGGCCGGCGAAGAACAGTTTCTGGTTGGTGCGGGTGTAGAGTTCCTGGGCCATTTCAGTGCCCTCCCATAAGGCTACAAGGCGGATATCTGCATCATAAATGATTGGGGCCGCTTTGCGCCCCTTCGCGGGCTTGCCCACTCCCACCAGTACAGCGCCACATTCAAGGGCGGCGCGATACCTGTGGGAGCGGGCAAGCCCGCGAAGGGGCGCAAAGCGGCCCCAAATCACAGCACCGATGGATCAGCGCTTGTCTTCAACCTTCCAGGCATTGCCGTCGTAAAACGCCTTCCAACCGGTCGGTTTGCCATCGACCTCGGACTGCACGTACTGCTCCTTGGTCTTGCGGCTGTAACGAATCACCGCCGGGCGGCCATCCGGGTCTTTCTGCGGCGCATCGCACAGGAAGTGGTACTTCGGATCAATCTCATGCTTGTGCGGCACAATCTCCAGCACCAGCGGCGCACGGGTTTCGCGGTTCTTGGGGAACTGGCTGGCAGCCAGGAACAACCCAGAAGCACCGTCGCGCAGCACGTAGGTATCATCGACCTTCTCGCACTTGAGCTCCGGCATGTCCACCTTGTCCATCTTCGGTGGCGCCGCCTCGCCGCTCTTGAGCAGCTTGCGGGTGTTCTTGCATGCCGGGTTGGTGCAGCCGAAGAACTTGCCGAAACGGCCGGTCTTCAATTGCATCTCGCTACCGCACTTGTCGCACTCCAGGCTCGGCCCTTCGTAACCCTTGATGCGGTAGTTGCCTTCTTCGATCTCGTAACCGACACAATCCGGGTTGTTACCGCAGATGTGCAGTTTGTGTTTCTCGTCCAGCAGGTAGGCGTCCATCGCGGTGGCGCAGATCGGGCAACGGTGCTTGCCCAGCAGTACGCGCGACTCCGACTCGCCCTCGTCGTCAGCAGCAATCTCGTCGCCCGGCACCAGGTTGACGGTAGCCTTGCAGCGCTCTTTCGGAGGCAGGCTGTAGCCAGAGCAGCCCAGGAACACACCCGTAGAAGCGGTGCGAATCATCATCGGCCGACCACATTCCTTGCATGGAATGTTGGTCATGGTCGGCTGGTTGGCGCGCATGCCGTCTTCACTGGACTCGGCAGTCTGCAGCTTTTTGCTGAAATCGCCGTAGAACTCGTCGAGCACGTTCTTCCAGTCACGCTCGCCCTGGGCCACGTCGTCGAGGTTCTCTTCCATGTCGGCGGTAAAGCCGTAATCCATCAGGTTGGAGAAGCTCTCCGACAAGCGCTCGGTGACGATATCGCCCATCTTCTCGGAGTAGAAGCGGCGGTTGTGCAGCGTCACATAGCCACGGTCCTGGATGGTGGAAATGATCGCCGCGTAGGTCGATGGACGGCCAATGCCGCGCTTTTCCATTTCCTTGACCAGGCTGGCTTCGGTAAAGCGTGCAGGCGGCTTGGTAAAGTGCTGGCTCGGGTCGATCTGGATCAGTTTCAGCGCTTCACCCTGCACCATCTCTGGCAGCACGTCGTCTTCGCCCGGCTTGCTCTGCTGTGGCAGCACACGGGTGTAGCCGTCGAACTTGAGGATGCGGCCCTTGGCACGCAGCTCGAAATCGCCGGCAGCGACGGTAACGCTGGTGGACAGGTACTGCGCTGGCGGCATCTGGCACGCCAGGAACTGGCGCCAGATCAGCTCGTACAGGCGCTCGGCGTCACGCTCCATGCCGCTGAGCTTGGTCGGGTGGGTATTCACGTCAGAAGGCCGAATCGCTTCGTGCGCCTCCTGGGCGCCCTCCTTGCTGCCGTAAACCAGTGGCGCCTCTGGCAGGTACTGCTTGCCGAACTCCCGTTCGATGTAGCTGCGTGCCATATCCAGGGCGTCAGCCGACAGGTTGGTCGAGTCGGTACGCATGTACGTGATGTAACCGGCTTCGTACAAGCGCTGGGCCATCATCATGGTTTTCTTCACGCCAAAGCCCAGGCGGTTACTGGCCGCTTGCTGCAAGGTGGACGTAATGAACGGTGCCGATGGCTTGCTGCTGGTCGGGCGGTCTTCGCGCTTGACCACGCTGTAGCTGGAAGCCTTGAGCTTTTCCAGTGCAGCCATGGCCTGAGCTTCGTTCAGCGGCTTGAAGGCCTCACCCTTCTCGCGCGCCACCTCGAAACGCACCTTGGCGTTCTTGGCGGTGCCGAGGTCGGCGTGGATCTCCCAGTACTCTTCCGGGATGAAGGCGCGGATCTCACGCTCACGCTCAACCACCAGCTTCACGGCCACCGACTGTACACGGCCAGCGGACAGGCCACGGGCAATCTTGGCCCACAGCAGCGGCGAAACCATGTAACCAACCACGCGGTCGAGGAAACGCCGCGCCTGCTGGGCGTTGACCCGGTCGATGTCCAGCTCGCCTGGCTGCGAGAAGGCTTCCTGAATGGCCTTCTTGGTAATTTCGTTGAACACCACGCGCTTGTAGCGGGTGTCGTCACCCCCGATGGCCTCGCGCAGGTGCCAGGCAATGGCTTCCCCTTCGCGGTCCAAGTCGGTTGCGAGATAGATGGTGTCGGCATCCTTGGCCAGGCGGCGCAGCTCTTCGATCACCTTTTCCTTGCCAGGCAGGATCTCGTACTTGGCCTTCCAGCCATGGTCGGGGTCGACGCCCATGCGTGCCACCAGCTGGCGGCGGGCCTTCTCTTTCGGCGAAAGCGCCGGCGCCTCACCCGCAGCCTTGCCACGCTTGGCGGCCGGCTCTTTGCTCGCGCTGGCCGAACCGCTGGTGGGGAGGTCTCGGATATGGCCGATACTCGACTTCACCACGTACTGGTTGCCCAGGTACTTGTTGATGGTCTTGGCCTTGGCCGGGGATTCCACAATGACCAGCGATTTGCCCATGGATCGGAGTATTCCTGAATCTGAAGATAAAAAACGCGCCAAGTGCCAGACGCGGCACCGCTATATATAGTGGCAAAAGTGTGAGGTCAAGCTCGGACGATCACGCGTGCGACTTGCCCAGCAACCCGGGCAGCCCCTCTTCGGCCTTGACCAAAGCAAAGCGTGGCACCTGCTCGCCGTCAAATTCGACGGACTCCTGGAACATCGAAAGGGGACGTACCCAGAAGCTGTAATCACCATACAGGCATTGGTAGAACACCATCCACTCTTCGGTTTCGGAGTGCCGCGCAACACTGAAGACACGGTACTCAGGCCCTTTGTAATGCCGGTATACGCCTGGTTGTATCTGCATGTTGCTCACCTCCTGAATAAAACCTGAAAAAACAAAACCGGGGCACTAGGCCCCGGCTGCTGTCCCGCTACGCGATCAGACGCGTTCGAAGACAGTGGTGATACCTTGGCCCAGGCCGACGCACATGGTCGCAACACCCAGCGTACCGCCATTTTGCTTCATGACGTTGAGCAGGGTGCCGGAAATCCGCGCCCCGGAGCAACCAAACGGGTGGCCCAAAGCAATGGCGCCGCCGTGCAGGTTAACCTTCTCATCCATCTTGTCGAGCACTTTCAAGTCTTTCAGCACGGGCAGGGCCTGTGCAGCGAAGGCTTCGTTGAGCTCGATGAAGTCGATATCGGCCATGGTCAAGCCCGCACGCTTGAGGGCTTTCTGGGTCGATGGCACCGGGCCGTAGCCCATGATTGCCGGGTCGACACCGGCCACTGCCATCGAACGGATCACCGCCAATGGCTGGATACCGAGGTCCATGGCACGCTGACCGGACATGACGATCATGCACGAGGCGCCGTCGGTGATCTGCGACGAGGTACCGGCCGTGACCGTACCGCCTTTCGGGTTGAATGCAGGCTTCAGCGATGCCAGGCCTTCGAGGGTGGTTTCCGGGCGAATGGTTTCGTCGAAATCGAACACCTTCAGGAAGCCGTTCTCGTCGTAGCCCTGCATCGGGATGATCTCGTCCTTGAACTTGCCTTCGACCGTGGCCTTGTGGGCCAACTGGTGCGAACGCAAGCCGAACAGGTCCTGCTGCTCACGGGTGATGCCGTGCATCTTGCCGAGCATTTCTGCAGTCAGGCCCATCATCCCGGAAGCCTTGGCGGCATGCAAGGACAGGTGCGGGTTGGGGTCTACGCCATGCATCATGCTGACGTGGCCCATGTGCTCCACGCCACCGACCACGAACACATCACCGTTACCGGTCATGATCGCCTGAGCGGCCGTGTGCAGCGCGCTCATGGACGAGCCGCACAGGCGGCTGACGGTCTGCGCCGCGGAAGTGTGCGGGATCTGGGTCATCAGCGAGGCCATGCGGGCGATGTTCCAGCCCTGCTCCAGGGTCTGGTTGACGCAGCCCCAGATCACGTCCTCGACTTCTTTCGGGTCAACCTTGCCGTTGCGTTCCAGCAGCTTGCTGATCAGGTGCGCCGACATGTCTTCGGCGCGGGTGTTGCGGTGCATGCCACCCTTGGAGCGGCCCATTGGCGTGCGACCGAAGTCGACAATCACCACGTCTCTTGGATTCAGGCTCATATCAAATCTCTCGCTCTAGCTCGTTGACCGCTCAGTTGAAGAAGCGCTGGCCGTTCTTGGCCATTTCACGCAGCTTGGCGGTCGGGTGGTACAGCGGCCCCAGGTCGGCATACTGATCGGCCAGGGCGACGAATTCGGCCACACCGATCGAGTCGATGTAACGCAGCGCACCACCGCGGAAGGGAGGGAAACCAATGCCGTAGACCAGGCCCATGTCGGCTTCGGCAGCGGTTTCGACGATGCCGTCTTCCAGGCAACGCACGGTCTCCAGGCACAGCGGGACCATCATCCAGTTGATGATGTCTTCGTCAGTGACTTCGCGCTGCTCGAACACGATCGGTTTGAGCACGTCGAGCACGGTGGCATCGAAAACCTTCTTCGGCTTGCCGCGCTTGTCGGTTTCGTAGGCGTAGAAGCCCTTACCGTTTTTTTGGCCCAGGCGGTTGGCCTCGTACAACGCGTCGACTGCCGAGCGGCGCTCGTCCTTCATGCGATCCGGGAAGCCTTCGGCCATGACGTCACGGCCGTGGTGGCCGGTGTCGATGCCGACCACGTCCATCAAGTAGGCTGGGCCCATCGGCCAGCCGAACTTCTCCATGACCTTGTCGATGCGCACAAAGTCGACACCGGCGCTGACCAGCTTGGCAAAACCGCCAAAGTACGGGAACAGCACGCGGTTGACCAAAAAGCCCGGGCAGTCGTTGACCACGATCGGGTTCTTGCCCATTTTCTTGGCGTAGGCCACGGTGGTGGCGACCGCCACTTCACTGGACTTCTCACCACGGATCACTTCCACCAGCGGCATCATGTGCACCGGGTTGAAGAAGTGCATGCCGACGAAGTTTTCCGGGCGCTTGAGCGCCTTGGCCAGCAGGTTGATAGAGATGGTAGAGGTGTTGGAAGCGAGGATCGCATCGTCCTTCACCTGGCCTTCCACTTCCGCCAGTACCGCTTGCTTGACCTTCGGGTTCTCGACCACTGCCTCGACGACGATGTCGACATTGGCAAAATCGCCATAGGACAGGGTCGGTCGAATGGCGTTGAGGGCCTCGGCCATCTTGGCTGGGGTCAGGCGGCCCTTCT
The DNA here is from genome assembly GCF_020911845.1 of Pseudomonas sp. CIP-10. NCBI lineage: Bacteria > Pseudomonadati > Pseudomonadota > Gammaproteobacteria > Pseudomonadales > Pseudomonadaceae > Pseudomonas > Pseudomonas sp. CIP-10. The sequence continues at coordinate 4,138,852 of NZ_CP087160.1, forward strand.
CGACGCGGTTGCCAAGCAACTTGGAGGCCTCGTTCAGACCCAGCTGAATGGCTTCTTCGCGGATGTCTTTCATCAGGATCGGCGTACCCTTGACCGCCGACTGGTAGGCGATACCGCCGCCCATGATGCCGGCGCCGAGCACGGCGGCCTGCTTCACGTCGTGGGCGATCTCGTCATGCGCCTTGGCCTTGCGCTTGAGTTCCTGATCGTTGAGGAACAAGCCGATCAGGCTCTCGGCGACCGAGGTCTTGGCCAGCTTGGCAAAGCCTGCGGCTTCGACTTCCAGGGCCTTGTCGCGACCGAAGTTGGCGGCTTTCTGGATGCTCTTGATCGCTTCGACCGGAGCCGGGTAGTTCGGGCCGGCCTGGCCAGCGACGAAGCCCTTGGCCGTCTCGAAGGCCATCATCTGCTCGATGGCATTGAGCTTGAGCTTCTCCAGCTTCGGTTGGCGCTTGGCCTTGTAGTCCAGCTCGCCACTGATGGCACGCTTGATCAGGTCGAGGGCACCGGCCAGCAGCAGCTCAGGGGCGACCACCGCGTCGACGGCCCCCACTTTCAGGGCGTCTTCGGCACGGTTTTCCTTGCCGGCGGCGATCCACTCGATGGCGTTGTCCGAGCCGATCAGGCGCGGCAGGCGCACGGTACCGCCAAAGCCCGGGTAGATACCCAGCTTGACTTCCGGCAGGCCGATCCTGGCGCTGGTGGACATGACCCGGTAGTCGGCCGCCAGGCACATTTCCAGGCCGCCGCCCAGCGCGATGCCGTTGATGGCGGCAACGGTCGGCACTTCGAGGTCTTCGAAGGCGTTGAAGATACGATTGGCTTCCAGGTTGCCGGCGACCAGTTCGGCCTCAGGCAGCTTGAAGTTGTCGACGAACTCGGTGATGTCGGCGCCGACGATGAACACGTCCTTGCCACTGCTGACGATCACGCCTTTGACCGAGGCATCGGCCTGGATGGCATCGACGGCCTGGCGCAGCTCGTTCAGGGTAAGGCGGTTGAACTTGTTGACGGACTCACCCTTGAGGTCGAACTTGAGCTCGACGATGCCACTTTCAAGAGCCTTAACCGTGATGGCTTTACCTTCGTAAATCATCAACTGATCTCCACGATATGGAAGCTGAACTGTACACGCCGATCACTGCAGCAGAAGCAGGCCTAAGCTGCCTTGCCCCAGGCACACCCGTCAGCGCGCTAGTCGGAAGTATGGCTTGGCGTCATGACATACAAACGCTCAATTCATACGCCCGTTTGATTTGGGTGTGCACACATTCTCCGAAAAGATGGGCGTTGTCAAATGCTCACGAGCACGGCGAAAACGCGACTTTCCAGTCATTTTCTATCGTCCGGGTACAAAACATGATGACAGTGATCGCCGGTCATTCATGTCAGCGATTGACCACAAGCATTGGCTGACGGCTTTGCGCTTGCGCGGCGAGCCAGTGCGACTACACTGGCACTTGCTTGAATGAATAACCCGGCCTGCCTGGCCTTTTCTGCGCAGCAGAACGCAAAGCGGCGACTTGGCACCCCACCCCTTCAGGGTTATGCCGAGCCGCCGCTTTGTCGTTGCAGAACAGATTGACCAGCCTGGATGCCCCCGTAGGAGCGGGTTTACCCGCGAAGCAGGCACCGCGGAGCTTGGCACCGACTCCGCCGGTGTTCGCAAGTGTCTCCTCGCCTACAGGAGTCGCGCATGGGCGGCGCTCAAGCCAAGGTTTCGAGGGCGTAGGCAACATCCTGCAACACAGCAGTATCGCCACGTTCGGTCCAGTACAGGGCAATCATCCGCGCATCGGCCTCGACCTTGTACACACTCGCCGGCAAGCGCGACAACGCGCCCATGAAACGTGGGTCTTCGCAGGGCTCGCGCCACTGGTTCCACCACACCCCGGGGCTGACCTGCCAGAAGCTGAAGCTGTCCTCATGCCCACGGCGCCGGGCTCTGTGATACTGCGGGCAGGGGCTTGGCGGCTCCTTTTCCAGCCAGTGCGGCCACTGCTGCGGCGCCAGTTGCATGGCCAAACCCATGCGCCGCGCCTCCAGGCGCAACTTCATCTGCTCGCTCTGCTTGCGCGAGCTGCGCAGCCAGGAAAGCGGACTGAGAATCAGCGCAAGGATTGACACCACCAGCAATACCGTCATATCAGTAGTTCCCATAAAGCGTTGCAAATGAGCTGGTTAGCCATTTTTCACGGTAGGCCCGCCCTAAAGCGACCATACTTCTTCTATCGCGATTGTCAGGAGTACCGCTCATGCAATACGAACATTTGTTGGTCGCCGTCGACCTGACCGAAGAATGCGACCCGGTGATCAAGCGCGCCATGGCGCTGGCAGAGCCTTCGAAAGCCAAGGTATCCCTGGTGCACATCGTTGAGCCGATGGCCATGGCTTTCGGCGGTGACGTACCGATGGATCTGTCGCAGCTGCAACAGCAGCAGTTCGACCAGGCCAAGGAGCGCATGGACCGGCTGTTCAACAAATACCCGGGAATCAACCGCGGCGACTCGCACCTGACCTACGGCCAGCCTCGCCAGGAAATTCACCAGTTGGCCAAGGACCAGAAGTGCGACCTGATTGTGGTCGGCAGCCATGGCCGTCACGGCCTGGCATTGCTGCTGGGCTCCACGGCCAACGATGTGCTGCACGGTGCGCCGTGTGACGTGCTGGCGGTACGCTTGCTGAAGAAGGATTGACTGGACCTGAACCCGCCTCTTCGCGGGCCTGTCCGCGCCTGCAAGGGTATGGCAATCCCTGCAGGTGCGGCTTTACCCGCGAAGAGGCCGGAACAGGCTAACGCCAATCAGCCTTCCAGCTCAGCCCAGCGCTCCACCAATACATCCAGCTCGCCCTGCAGCTTCTCGATCCGTGCCAGCACCGCCGAAGTTTCTGCAATCGGCCGCTGATAGAAGCCCGCCGCATTCACTTCTTCCTGGGCTTCAGCCATACGCTGCTCCAGCTCATCAATCTGCCCCGGCAGCATCTCCAGCTCACGCTGCAGCTTGTAGCTCAGCTTCTTCTTCGAAGCGTCTTCCACCACCGGCGCCGCAACAGGCTCAGGCTTGGCCTCGACCTTCTCCACTACCGCGCTGTTGAGCGCAGACTTACCGCCCTTGCTCTCGGTCACACCCAGCAGCTTCGGCGAGCCGCCCTGGCGAATCCAGTCCTCGTAACCGCCCACATACTCACGCACCTTGCCCTCGCCTTCGAACACCAGGGTGCTGGTCACGACGTTGTCGAGGAAGGCCCGGTCGTGGCTGACCATCAGCACGGTGCCCTTGTAGTTGGACAGCACCTCTTCCAGCAGCTCGAGGGTTTCCACGTCCAGGTCGTTGGTCGGTTCGTCAAGCACCAGCAGGTTGGCCGGCTTGCTGAACAGCTTGGCCAGCAGTAACCGTGCACGCTCACCCCCCGACAACGCCTTGACCGGCGTACGCGCGCGCTGGGGGCTGAACAGGAAGTCGCCCAGGTAGCTCAGCACGTGGCGGTTCTGGCCATCGATCTCGATGAAATCACGGCCTTCCGCCAGGTTGTCGATTACGGTCTTTTCCAGGTCGAGCTGGTGGCGCATCTGGTCGAAATAGGCCACCTCAAGCTTGGTGCCGCGCTCCACTTTGCCCGCAGTGGGCTCAAGGTCGCCCAGCATCATCTTGAGCAACGTGGTCTTGCCAGTGCCGTTTGCGCCCAGCAGACCGATGCGATCCTGCCGCTGCAGGACCATGGAAAAGTCCTTGACCAGCAGGGGGCCGTCCGCGTGATGGAAGCTGACATTTTCCAGCACCATCACCTGCTTGCCGGATTTGTCCGCGGCTTCGATCTGGATGTTGGCCTTGCCCTGTCGTTCACGGCGCTCGCCACGCTCCACACGCAGGGCCTTCAGTGCACGCACGCGGCCTTCGTTGCGGGTACGGCGGGCCTTGATACCCTGGCGGATCCACACTTCTTCCTGGGCCAGGCGCTTGTCGAACAGCGCGTTGGCGGTTTCTTCGGCGGCCAGTGCGGCCTCCTTGTGCACCAGGAAGCTGGCGTAGTCACCGTTCCAGTCGATCAGGCCGCCGCGGTCCAGTTCGAGGATACGGGTGGCCAGGTTCTGCAGGAACGAACGGTCGTGGGTGATGAACAATACCGCGCCGTTGAAGCCACGCAGGGCCTCTTCGAGCCAGGCGATGGCACCGATGTCCAGGTGGTTGGTCGGTTCGTCGAGCAGCAGCAGGTCGGGCTCGGACACCAGCGCCTGGGCCAGCAGTACGCGGCGGCGCCAGCCACCGGACAGCTCGGCCAGGGTCTTGTCGGCCGGCAGCTGCAGGCGGCTGAGTGTGCTTTCCACCACCTGTTGCAGGCGCCAGCCGTCGCGGGCTTCCAGCTCGTGCTGGACGTGCATGAGTTTTTCCAGGTCTTCATCGCCCTGGATGTTCATGCTCAGGTGGTGGAACTGCGCCAGCAATTCGCCCACGCCGTCCAGACCAGCGGCTACCACGTCGAACACCGTGCGCTCGTCGGCTACCGGCAGCTCCTGTGGCAACTCACCGATCTTCAGGCCAGGCGCACGCCAGATTTCACCGTCGTCGCCCTTCTGCTCGCCCTTGACCAGGCGCAGCATGCTCGACTTGCCGGTGCCGTTGCGGCCGATGATGCACACCCGCTCGCCACGAGCGATCTGCCAGGACACTTTGTCCAGCAGCGGCATGGCGCCGAATGCGAGGGACACATCGCTGAATTTGAGCAGGGTCATGTTCGTCTCCATAAATCGGGCGCGCATTCTACCTGACTTGGCCTTCGACGGCATCCGCCAGGCCAACCGGTGAGCACCTGGTGACATCTGGTCGAACTTAATATCCCGATACAAGCACAGTGCTTTCACCCACTGCCGGCAAACAGCTAAGCTAAGGCAATAGCTTTCAATAGTGCTGGCTCCGCCGACACTTCCCATGGTTCAACTGCCCGGACGTATCATGCGCAGCCGCCTGTTACATATCGCATCCTGCCTGCTGCTTACCGCTGCCACCTGCGCAGCGCAGGCCACCGACCTGACCCTGCAACGCCAGTACTATGACGAGGCCAAGCGAGCGCTGGCCAAAGGCGACAAAGGCCCGTACCTGCGCTATGCCCAGGCCTTGAGCGACTACCCGCTGACGCCCTACCTGGTCTACGACGAACTCACCGCCCGCCTGAAGAGTGCCAGCAACCAGGAAATCGAAGGTTTCCTGGCCAAGCATGGCGACCTGCCCCAGGCCAACTGGATGAAACTGCGCTGGTTGCGCTGGCTGGCCGAACGCGGCGAGTGGGATACCTTCGTCAAGTACTACGACCCCAAGCTCAACTTCACCGAACTGGACTGCCTCAACGGCCAATACCAGCTCAGCCACGGCCTGCGCGCCGAAGGTTACGCCACCGCCGACAAGCTGTGGAGCGTCGGCAAATCGCAACCTGCCGCCTGCGACACGCTGTTTGGCATGTGGGCAGCCGAAGGCCAACTGACCGAGGCCAAGCGCTGGGAACGCACCAAGCTGGCCGCCCAGGCGCGCAACTACGGCCTGGCCAACACCCTGGTCAAGACCCTGACCACCCTCGGCCCGCAGGGGCGCCTGCTGATCGACGTCGCGCAGAAGCCCGAGCTGCTCAACCAGCCGTCGCGCTTTACCCCGGTCAACGAGGCCATGTCCGACGTGGTCAGCCTCGGCCTTCGTCGCCTGGCCCGGCAGGACCCGGAGCGGGCCATGGCGCTGCTCGACGATTACGCCCAGCGCATGCACTTCTCGCGTGACGAAAAGGTGGCCATCGCCCGCGAAATCGGCCTGACCCTCGCACGCCGCTACGACCCACGCGCGCTCGACCTGATGACCCGCTATGACCCCGAGCTGCGTGACAACACTGTCAGCGAATGGCGCCTTCGCCTGCTGCTGCGCCTGGGCCGCTGGGAGGACGCCTACGAGCTGACCAAACGCCTTCCCCAGGACCTGGCCAGCACCAGCCGCTGGAAGTACTGGCAGGCTCGCAGCCTGGAGCTGGCACAGCCAAACAACCCGCAGATCCCGCTGCTTTACAAGACCGCAGCGCGTGAGCGTGACTTCTATGGCTTCCTCGCCGCCGATCGGGCACAGACACCCTACCAGCTGAACAACAAGCCGCTGCTGCTGAGCCCACAACTGGTCAAGAAGGTCCGCAACACGCCCGGCATCCAGCGCGCACTGGAATTCCACGCCCGCGGCCAGATCGTCGACGGCCGCCGTGAGTGGTACCACGTCAGCCGCCACTTCACCCGTGACGAAATGGTTGCGCAGGCACGCCTGGGTTATGAGCTGCGCTGGTACTTCCCAGCCATCCGCACCATCAGCCAGGCCCAGTACTGGGACGACCTGGACATCCGCTTTCCCATGGCCCACCGCGACACGCTGGTGCGTGAAGCCAAGGTTCGCGGCCTGCATTCGAGCTGGGTATTCGCCATCACTCGCCAGGAAAGCGCCTTTATGGAGGACGCACGCTCACCCGTGGGCGCCAGCGGCTTGATGCAACTGATGCCGGCCACGGCCAAAGAAACCGCACGCAAGTTCAGCATCCCGCTGGCCTCACCGGCGCAAGTGCTGAACCCGGACAAGAACATCCAGCTGGGTGCGGCCTACCTGAGCCAGGTACACAGCCAGTTCAACGGCAACCGGGTGCTGGCTTCGGCAGCCTACAACGCCGGCCCCGGGCGCGTGCGACAGTGGCTCAAAGGGGCCAAGCACCTGAGCTTCGATGTGTGGGTGGAGTCGATCCCGTTCGACGAAACACGCCAGTATGTTCAGAACGTGCTGTCGTATTCGGTGATCTACGGGCAGAAGCTGAATTCACCGCAGCCACTGGTGGATTGGCATGAACGGTATTTCGATGACATGTGATTGCTGTTGAGCCTGTACCGGCCTCTTCGCGGGTGAACCCGCGCCTACAAGGGTTACGCGGTCGTTGTAGGAGCGGGTTCACCCGCGAAGAGGCCTGCACAGGCAACACACCTATTCCAGGATTTCTACCTCCATCCCCACCTCCAGCCACCCACTGCCATCCACAGCCAGGTTCTGGCCGAACAGTACGTCGCCTTCTTTTTCGCGGAAAGTCTTCAGCGTAGCCATCGGCTCACGGTCAGCGCTGCGCTCCCCGGTAGCCGGATCGATGGTCGTGAAGATGCACCGCACACTGGGCTTGAGCACGCGAAACACCAAGCTGCCGATGCGAATCCGCTTCCAGGCATCCTCGGCAAACGGCTCCGCGCCCTGCACCACCAGGTTGGGCCGAAAGCGCCGCATCGACATGGGCCGGCCAATACGCCGGTTAAGCTCGTCCAGCGAGCCCTGCCCAATCAGCAGCAAGGGGAAGCCATCCGGAAACGCCGCACGGTCACTGTTGAAGCCGTAACCATTGGGCAGGTAACGCGCACGCTGCTCCGGGCAATGCACCAGGCGTACGGCTTTGCCCAGCAACTCACTCAACCAGGCCGCCGCGGCATCGCCAGCGTCCGGCACACGCAGGGTATCGCGCCAGATCGTCACGCCGCGCAGGGCGTCATCGGCAGGCGGTACAGGCACCCGCAACGGCGCCTGTCCAGGGGCTTGCAGCAGCAACTGGCCGCTGTCGTCATCGCTCGCGTCGATCTGGCCAAGTTGTGGCCAGGCACGCTGGGTCAGGAAGCGTCCGTTTTCTTCCTCGACCACCATCCAGCGCCGGTCGCCTTGCAACCCCAGCAACCCCACCGGTGATGCCTTCAGGCTTTGCGCCTGCCCCGACTTCACCGGGTATCGATACAACTCACTGAGAAACATCCCTGCTGCCTCGCTTCATGCCAAAAGCCAAGCTTATACCTGGCCGGCACAACGTTCACGCGGCGGTGGTATCCAGCAGCAGGCGCTGCTTGACCACATCGACCAGGCGATCAGGCTGGAACTTGGAAAGGAAGTTGTCACAGCCCACCTTCTTCACCATGGACTCGTTGAAACTGCCCGACAGCGAAGTGTGCAGCACCACATAGAGCTGGCGCAGACGGGCATCGCTGCGGATCTCGGTGGTCAGCCGATAGCCGTCCATTTCCGGCATTTCTGCATCGGTGAACACCATCAGCAGCTTTTCGCACACGTCCTCGCCGGCGTCGGCCCAGCCCTTGAGCATGCGCAGCGCCTTCAGGCCATCACTGGCCACGTGCAGCTTCATGCCCAACTGAGACAGGGTATCGCGCAATTGCGCCAAGGCCACACTGGAGTCGTCCACCAGCAGCACTTCGCGGCCGCGGGCCCGGGCCAGCACTGGGTCGGCGAGCTTGTCGCCAGAAACCCGGGCGTTGTAGGGCACGATTTCGGCCAGCACCTTTTCCACGTCGATCACTTCCACCAGCTTCTCATCAACCTTGGTGATGGCAGTCAGGTAGTGCTGGCGACCGGCACTGGAAGGCGGCGGCATGATCGACTCCCAGTTCATGTTGACGATGCGGTCGACACCGCCCACCAGGAAGGCCTGCACCGAGCGGTTGTATTCGGTGACGATGATGGTGCTGTCCGGCCCCGGCTGTAGCGGGCGCATACCGATCGCCTGAGACAGGTCGATCACCGGCAGGGTCTGCCCACGCAGGTTGACCACACCACAGACATAGGCGTGGCGCTGGGGCATCAGGGTCAGCTTGGGCAGTTGCAGTACTTCCTGCACCTTGAACACGTTGATCGCGAACAGCTGGCGACCGGCCAGACGAAACATCAGAATTTCCAGGCGGTTCTCACCCACCAGTTGCGTGCGTTGGTCTACCGTGTCGAGAATGCCAGCCATTGGAAAGCCCCCAGGCTTGAGTCTTAAAAGGTGAAATCATCTACCCTGTATCGGCGGCTTCACGCACACCTTGACCCCTGCGGGAAAATGCCGCGCAGATAATTGATATCACTTTACCATCATGCTTTACTGCCGACACGCCAGGGCAAATCAGGGGCACGACAAAAGTTCCCTACCCTAGCCCTTGATCAGGGAAACCCTTAGCGGCAATCGGGTGCAACCTGATGTTCGCGATATCCTTTAGCCATTAATGTGACGCCATTCTCATTGCATGAATGGAGTCAGGCTTTTGCTAGCTATCGTTTCGGCGTGCCCGCCCCCTGCGCCTACCCCACGCGCGGGGACTTGATGATGGACACTGCCTTATCGTTCGATGACGCCCTGCAGGGCTTCCTGCTGGATGCCCAGGTACTGCTGACCCAGGCCCAGGAATGCCTGCAGCATCTGGAGCTTATAGACAATGACCCGGATGCCTGCAGTTGCCTGAACAACACCCTCGACACTATCGCCCGTCAAGCTACGCGCCTGGGCCTGCGTGAAGTCGCCCACTACACCACCGCCCTGCAACAGTTGCTCGCCCCGGCCTGTCACGGTGGTTGCCTGCAGCGTGAAGCCCTACCCGCCATAGGGGCATGCCTGACCTTGCTGGCCTGGCAGTTGGAGCTTGTCGATAGCCGTACAGGGCGGCTGAACCTGGACATCGGCGAGCAACTGGTGTTGCTGGGTGAATTGGCCAAAGTCGTACAAGCACCCTTTGCGCCAGCCTGCGCGTCCTGCGATGAAGAAGGCAGCGCGTGCATTCACCCGCACAGTGACGTGGCAACCGGCAACCGCCCCAGCCGCTCTAATCGCATGCATTAACCTGACGCAAAGTGCAACTAAGCAACTTGATTGAAACCCGACCATGGTCGAACTTGGAAAGTTCACCAGGCTTTCGGTGCATGCCGTTGAATCATTGCCGCGCTAGTTACAGCACAAGTGGGTACAACGCGATTAAAGGGTGGCACTTTGCTACCCGAAAAGGCCCGACCAGTAGGCGTTTCAACGCGTTACACGGCCGCGACCAATGCAATGCAAAGTGATAATATGCGCCCCCACAAACGCTTGCTGCCGGAACAACGGTGGCAAGAATGCGTGTTCGAAAAAACATCGAAAGTACTGCGCCAAAGCCTCTGACCAGCATTGTGCAAGGCCTCCATCAGCAATACTTCAGTGGCCTCCCTACCTATGTTTCCACGCTTGAAGACTTCTTTGCATTGCTGCTCCCGCGCCGCCGTGCTGCGTTGGGCAACGGTCGGGCTTTGCGTGGCCTCACTGGTTGCCAACATGGCGCTATACCTGGCCAACCAGACAATCCCGGCCACCCTGCTGGTGCTGCAGTTGGTCGCCACGCTGGGTGCTGTTGTACAACTGGGCCTGAGCGCCAGGTCGATCCACCTGCGCCCGGCCGAGCTGGCCGAGCGCATGCTCAAGGTGCAAGAAGACGAGCGTCAGCATCTGAGCCGGGAACTGCACGACGACATCGGCCAACTGCTCACCGCTGCCAAGCTGCAACTGCAGTGGCTGCAACGGCGCATGCCCGACGAGTTGCAGGGGCACTGCGAGGCCCTGCGCAGCACGCTGGATGACACCCTCGGTAACGTGCGCGATGTTTCCGCGCTGCTCAACCCCCGGCAGTTGGCCAGCCTTGGCCTGGAGGCCAGCCTGCGCGCGCACCTGGTACGCACCCTGGCCAGCAGCGGCGTGCACTGGAGCCTGGCGTGCAACCAGCGCCTGGGCGGCATCGACGAAGCCGTGGCCATGGCGGTGTTCCGTATTACCCAGGAGGCAGTGACCAACATGCTGCGCCACGCCCAGGCACACAACCTGGTCATCCGCCTGCAACGCACCCCTGAGGGGCTGGCGTTGTCGATCCACGACGATGGTCGTGGTTTCGCCCCTGCCCGGCACCCGGCCGAGGCCGGTCAGCGCGGCTTGGCCGGCATGCAGGAGCGGGTAATCGCGCTGCAGGGCAGCCTCGACATCACCAGTCAGCCTGGCCGAGGCACACAGATCGAAGCGATGTTCCCGTGGTCCCCGCGCACTCAGCAACGCGCCAGGAGTATTACCAACCATGACCTGTAGACTACTGCTGGTAGATGACCACTCGCTGATCCGCGCCGGGGTGCGCGCACTGGTCTGCGATATCCCCGGCTATGACGTGGTCGGCGAAGCCGACGACGGCAGCCAGCTACTCGACCAGGTACGCACACTGACACCCGACATCATCTTGCTGGACATCTCCATGCGTTCGACCAGCGGCCTGGACGCCCTCACCCAACTGCGGGCCAGCGGCAGTACCTGCAAAGTGCTGATCCTGTCCATGCACACCGACCCGGACCTGATCATGCGGGCCCTGGAAAGCGGTGCCCACGGCTACCTGCTCAAGGACACCAGCGCCACCGAGCTGGAACAGGCGCTGGGTGCCGTACGCCACGGTGAGCGCTACCTCAGCCCGGCCATCGCCCACACCGTCATCAACCAGGCGCTGCGGCACACCAAACTAGGCAAGCAAAGCGCTGGCGAACGGCATAATCTGACTTCACGGCAGCTTGAGATCCTCCGCCTGATCGTGCGCGGCAAGTCCACCCGGGAAATCGCGGCAGGCCTGGGCCTGTCGATCAAGACCGTGGAAACTCACCGCTCACAAATCATGAAGCGCCTGCAGATTCACGACGTGGCCGGCTTGGTGCTGTTCGCCGTACGCGAAAAAATCATCAGCCTGGATGACTGAGCAACGGTGACCCGGCCGGCAGGTGCAGGTGCAACGCCGCCGGCCTTGCCTGAAAGCGCAGGTTGGCAGCTTGCAACGGCTCGCCATCGAGGTTGATGTCCAACCCTTGCGAACTCTTGATCTCGACCCATGGCAGCCTGGCCCGAACGAACAGGCCGTCACCGCCCAACAGGTCCCGCAGAGCCCCCACCACTTCCTGTGGTGCAGGCAGAATAGCGACGTCAAGCAAACCGTCGTTGACCATGGCTTCGGGGCACAGCACCTGCCCGCCCCCAGCCTGTCGGCCATTGCCGATACCCAGCGCCAGCAAATCCCCTTGCCAGTGGAAGCCTGGCCCTTGTAGCTCTACTGAAGCCGCCTGTAGCTCACTGAAGCGGGATAACCCGGTGAACAGGTAGGCGGCAGCGCCCAGCACTTTCTTGAGGTCTTCGGAGGTATTGGCGGTGACCTGGCTGCCAAAGCCACCCGTGGCCATGTTGAGGAACAACTGATCGCCAGCCTGCCCCAAGTCTATTGGTTGTGGCGCGATATTCAGCAAGGCCAGCGCCGACGCTGGCTCCAGGGGGATGCCAGCGGCTTTGGCGAAATCGTTGGCCGTCCCCAATGGCAACAAGGTCAGGCTGGCGTTGGTAGCAGCCAAGCCCATGGCCTCGGCCACATCCCGCAACGTGCCGTCCCCGCCACCGGCGACGATATGGCTGTAACCCGCCGCCAGTGCCTCGGCGACCAGCCGTTGGGCGTCGCCCGCCTCCCAGGTAACCCGTACATCCAGCACCCAGCCGCTATCGCGCAGGTCGCGCACGGCGCTGCGCACGTCTTCGTTCATCGCCTGCTTGCCGTGCAGCACCAACATTGCCTTGCGCCCTTGCATGTGCGCGTCTCCGTAAAGTGGACCACCCCCTATCTCGACCACTGGCCCACCCGGATCGTTGCATGCCCTGGAAAAAACAGTGTGCCGGCGCCAGGCCTGCAACTGGTCACGTCGCCGGTCATTTTTTCCACACCTGACAATCCCGGCTATGCTCAGCAAATATCCCTATTGCCATGGACGCGCCCGGCAGTGGCTCCCCCACTGCTCCCAACGGGCGCGTTTTGCTATCTGCAGCCTTTCGCGAGGACTTCGGGTCATGCGCATTCTCTGGACACTGCCCTACCTGCCTTGGCCGACCACCAGCGGCCACAAGACCCGGCAATACCATCTGCTGCGCGCACTGGCCCAGCGCGGCCACCGGATTACCCTGCTGGTGCAGTCGAAGATCCCTCTCTGCGACGCAGCACGTGAGGCCCTTGAGCCCCTACTCGAACGCCTGATCGTGCTACCCCGCAGACCGCTGCACAGCCCACTCAACCTGCTGGCTTCACCCATCATCGATTACCCCATGCGGGCTATCATCAATGGCCTGGCGCCTTGCCTGCGGCACCGGTTCGAGCAACTGCTGGACGAACCCTGGGACGTGATCCAGATTGAGCACAGTTACAGCTTCCAGCCGTTCGAAAAAGCCCTGCAGGCCCGCAGGCTGCCCTACATGCTTAGCGAGCACACCCTGGAGTCGGTAATGGGCGGCGCCTGCCACGATCGCCTGCCGCTGTGGCTGCGCCCGCTCAACGCCTTCGACCGCTGGCGCTACCGGCGCTGGGAGCACCGTGTGCTGCGCCAGCCCACCGAACTGGTGGCTGTCAGCGCCCATGATGCCGAGCTGATCGCGCAGATCAGCGGGCGCCCGGTGAATGTGGTGATTAACGGCGTGGACTGTGATTTCTACCAGCAGGTGCAACCTGCGCTGCACAGCCAGCGTCTGTTGTTCGTCGGCAATTTCGAATATGGCGCCAATCTGGAGGCCATCGAATGGGCACTGGACGACATCATGCCGAAGGTGTGGATGAGCAACCCGGCGGTGCGCCTGGCGATTGCCGGGCACGCGATGCCGGCCAACTGGAAGCTTCACTGGAACGACCCACGCATTGAATGGTTCGGCTACCGCCCCGACCTGCGTGAACTGCAACGACGTTCAGCCCTGTTCTTTGCCCCCCTGCGCTATGCCGGTGGCTCGAAGGTGAAAATCCTCGAAGCGATGGCCGCCGGCTTACCCGTGATCACCACCGACAAGGGCGTTTCAGGCCTGACCGTGAACAACGGCGAACACTACTTGGGCAGTGACGACGGTGATCAACTGGCATTGCTGATCACCCAGCTGCTCAATCAGCCCTGGCGCATGAGCCAGTTGAGCGCCGCCGGGCGCCAGTTTGCCCGCCAGCGCCACGACTGGAGCGTGGCTGCCCAACAACTGGAGAATGTGCACATACGCCTGACCCAGGCGGCACCGGCCGAGGCCGCGCCGCTGGCCAGTGCCTGGCTGGGCCGCTCAGCCAAGTAGCTCGCTGAAGGGGATGAATGGCACGATGTCGCCCTGCTTCGGCGTGCTGCCTTCACGCACTTCCACCAGGCCCTCCGCCCAGGCTGCGCTGCGCAGCACACCCGAGCTCTGGTTCTTGTAGATGCGCACTCGGCCCTGTTCGATGCGCGCGCGCAGGTATTCGCGACGCGTACCCGGCTTGGGCCAGTCAAACCCTGCCGGCATGTCGAACCGCAACGGCGTGACGTCAATCACACCCTGACGACGCAGCAGGTAGGGCCTGGTCAGCAGACCGAAGGTGACCAAGGTCGAGGCGGGGTTGCCCGGCAAGCCAATCACCGGCACGCCCTGGAAGTGGCCGAAGGTCAGCGGCTTGCCCGGCTTGATCGCCAGCTTCCACAACGCCAGTTCGCCGGCCTCGCGCAGGGCGGCACCGAGGTAGTCGGCCTCGCCCACCGAGACGCCTCCGGTGGACAGAATCAGGTCTACGCCACCCAGTTCAGCCAGGCAGGCGCGAGTGCGGGCCAGGTCATCCGGCAGGATGCCGGCATCGACCACTTCGCAACCCAGCCGCTGCAACCAGCTGACCAGCAGCCTGCGGTTGCTGTTGTAGATCTGCCCAGGCCCGAGCGGCAGGCCTGGCTCGACCAGTTCGTCGCCGGTGGACAGCACCGCCACTTTTACCTTGCGCACCACGTCCAGACGGCCATGCCCCAAGGTCGCAGCCAGGCCCAGTTCGATCGGCCCAAGGCGGGTGCCGGCGCTCATCACCTGCTCGCCCTTGCGGGTCTCCTGACCTTGAGGGCGTATGTTCTGCTCGGTGCGCAACGCTTCGAGAAAGCGTACCCGGCCATCTTCGAGTACGTCGGTGTTTTCCTGCATCTCGACGCAGTCGGCCCCCTCCGGCACAGGCGCGCCGGTGAAGATCCGTGCGCAAGTACCCGGTTGCAGCGGCTGGGGCGCATGGCCGGCGAAAATACGCTGGCTGACCGGCAGCGGCTGGCCCTGCCAATCAGCCAGGCGCAAGGCATAACCGTCCATGGCGCTGTTCGGCCAAGGCGGCAGGTCGAGGGAGGCCACCAGGTCAGTGGCCAGCACGCGGCCTTCGGCTTCGGCCAGCGGCAGGTTTTCGGTCTCGCGGATCGGTGCAGCTTCGGCCAGCGCCAGCAGTTGCTCCAGCGCCTGTTCCACCGGCATCAGCGGCCGGGCCGGGCTGACCTCAGCCACGGCTGTCACAGGCCGCTGCCTGCTTCAGGTGCGCCACGAAGTTGCACGGGCGATGACGGGCATCAAGCTGCTCGGCAAGGATGCCATCCCAACCGGTGCGCACAGCGTTGGTCGAGCCCGGCAGGCAGCACACCAGCGTGCCGTTGGCCAGCCCGGCCAAGGCTCGCGATTGCACGGTGGAGGTGCCAATGTCTGCCACGGAAATCTGCCGGAACAACTCACCAAAGCCGTCCACTTGCTTGTCCAGCAGGCAGGCCACCGCCTCGGGGGTGCTGTCGCGGCCAGTAAACCCGGTACCGCCGGTAATCAGCACCACTTGCACGCTGTCATCGGCGATCCAGGTGGCAACCTGGGCTCGGATCTTGTACAGGTCATCCTTGAGCAGCACGCGCTCGGCAAGGCGGTGACCGGCGGCGCTCAGGCGGTCGACGAACATCTGGCCAGAGGTGTCGGTGTCGAAGGTACGGGTGTCGCTGACCGTGAGTACGGCGATGCTTAGCGCCACGAAGGGGGTATCTGCCTTGGCTTTCATGGGTGTCCGTCACAACAGGATGAGATGGACGCAGTTATATCACAGCGCACCTTTTCCAGCGTTGCCCCCCTCAGCCTTGCCTTGGGTCAAGAGAACGAATTAATCGCTATGCTGCACTTGGAGTGAACTTGCACTAACGTCCTGCGTCATAAAAGTCATCTAGCACCATCGCACTTGGAGAAACACGATGATCAAACGGACCCTACCCGCCTTCCTGCTTGCCTTGGGTTTGGGCGCCCTTGCTGGCTGCTCGACCCCAACCGTCATTACCCTGAACGATGGCCGGGAGATCCAGGCAACCGACAAACCGTCCTACGACGAAGACTCTGGCTTCTATGAATTCGAGCAACTCGACGGCAAGCGCACGCGCCTGAACAAGGACCAGATCCGCACCGTCAAAGAGCTCTGATCAAGGCCCCGTTCAGGCCATGGCCCTTTAAACAACAAGGGCTTGCGGGCAAAAACGGGATGCAGTAGGATTTTGGTCATCGGAGTGTAGCGCAGCCAGGTAGCGCGTCTCGTTCGGGACGAGAAGGCCGCAGGTTCGAATCCTGTCTCTCCGACCAAATCCTTGTCAAAAAGCCCGCCTTGCGCGGGCTTTTTGTTGTGTGCGAAAAATACGTCAGTGCGCCGCTTCAGCCTCCAGGGGCACATGCAACCCCTGCAGACCCAGTCAGGCGGTCAGCCGGGAGGTGACTTCGCCCAACTGCCCTGACAAACCATGCAGGCGCTGCCCCGCCTGCTCGGTATGCTGCACCGCTTCCTGGTTGGCTGTGGCAATCCGGGTAATTTCGATCAGGTTACGCGAGATATCTTCGGCCACGCTGGTCTGCTCCTCGGCCGCAGTGGCGATTTGCCGGTTCATGTCGCGGATCGCCTCCACCGCCTGGGTGATACGCTGCAGCATCTGCCCGGCCTGCTCGACCTGCTCAGCCCCTTCCTGGCTGCGTTGCTGGCCGCTTTCGATGGCCTTGACCGCCTCCACCGCCCCTGACTGTACCGCTTCGATGATCTGGTGAATTTCTGCAATCGACGCTGCCGTGCGCTGGGCCAGGCTGCGCACTTCATCGGCGACCACCGCAAAACCACGCCCGGCTTCGCCCGCACGGGCCGCTTCGATGGCCGCGTTAAGCGCCAGCAGGTTGGTCTGCTCAGCAATGCCGCGGATCACTTCCAGCACTTTGCCTATCCGTGTGCTGTCATGCTCCAGGTCGCGAATTACCGACGCCGTGCCGGCGATTTCGCGGTTGACCAGCCCGATGATGTCGATGGTCTGCTGCATCACCTGCTCGCCGGCCTGGGCGCTGTGGTCGGCGTCATCGGCCGCGCGGGCAGCCTCGGCGGCGTGGCGAGCGACCTCTTGGGCAGTGGCGGACATTTCGTGCATGGCCGTGGCCACCTGGTCGGTACGCTGGAACTGGTCATGAGTACCGCGGGCCATGTCACCGGCAATACTGCGCAACTGCCCGCTGGCACCTTCCAGCTCCTGAGCGTTGTCCTGCAGCCGGCCGACAGTATCGGCAAGGAAGTCACGCAGGGTGTTGGCCGCCCGCGCCAGGCGCCCCAGCTCATCCTCCCGACGGCTGTCGACCCGGGCAGCAAAGCAGCCTTGGCTGAGCTGCGCGACGTACTCGATCAACTGGCGGATCGGCTCGATCAGGCTACGGTTGACCAGCCACAGGCTGAGCAGCCCCACCAGCACCGCAGAAGCCAGCATCACCAGCAGGCCCAACCATACCGTGCGCTCGGCACTGGCATTGATGCTGGCGGCACGCTGGCGGGCATCGGCGCGCAGTTGCTCGACCAGTTCGCTCATTTGCTCACTGGCGGCACGGTCCACGCCTTTGACCGCCCGGTCGCCCGCTACCGGGTCACCGCCTGCCGCCAGGAAGGCCTGACGGCCTTGCGCATAGGCCTGGCCCAACTGGCGATGGCTGTCGCGCAATTGCTGCAGCGACGGCTTGAGCCTGGCATCGCTGTTGTCGATCAATTGCCCGAGCAGTTGTTGTACTTGCTGTTCTCGGGCCTGGAACTGCTGCCAGTACTTGTCCATCTCCGCAGGCTGGCGCCCGCGCAACAGCACGTTCTTCCATTCCTGCACCTGGATCTTGAACTGCAGGTTGGCTTCGTCAATCAATTGCGAGGCCCGCAGCGGCCCGTCGACCAGCTCGGCGTAGCCACGCACGCTGGACGACAGGAACTGGAAACACACCAGGGCGATCAGCAGCATCGCCAGCACACTGCCGCCGAGCAGCGAGAGAATTTGCACTCTGAGGGATTTACGCAACATCGAGGGTCTCGGAACCAGAGGGAGTAGGCTGAGGCCGCTGTGCAGCCTCATTACTGGCAGGCCAAAAAAAAGCTGCCATCACGCAATGGCAGCCAGGTCGAGCACTTACGCAACAGTTGAGGCAAATCTTCTCAGGCAATTACTACAGAAATGTTACAAAGCCACGACACGCTAGCCCGTGGTGAACTGCAGCGCTGCCAGCCGCGCATACAGCGGGCTGTCCTCGATCAACTGACGGTGGGTGCCCACCGCCACCAGCCGGCCTTGGTCGATGACCGCGATGCGCTCGGCATGCTGTACCGTGGCCAGGCGATGGGCGATCACCAGCGTGGTACGGCCGGCCATCAGGCTGGGCAGCGCTTGCTGGATCAAGTATTCGCTTTGTGCATCCAGGGCACTGGTGGCTTCGTCCAGCAACAGGATCGGCGCATCGACCAGCAAGGCCCGGGCAATCGCCAGGCGCTGGCGTTGCCCGCCGGAAAGGCCGATGCCGCCCTCCCCCAGTTGTGTCTGGTAGCCTTGGGGCAGTTGCCGGATGAATTCGTCGGCATGGGCGCCGCGGGCTGCTGCTTCGACTTCAGCCAGGGTCGCCTCGGGCCGGCCATAACGAATGTTGGCCTCCACCGTGCCACGGAACAGCGAGGGGTTTTGTGCCACCAAAGCGAACTGCCGGCGTAGCTGGTCGGGATCACATGCGGTAACCGGCTGGCCATCGAGCAGGATGCGCCCTTGTTGGGGGTCGTAAAAGCGCAGCAACAGATCGAACAGGGTCGACTTGCCTGCCCCGGAAGGGCCAACCAGGGCGACGGTCTGCCCGGGTTCGATGGTCAGGCTCAGGCCGTCGACAGCTGCCACCGTGGGCCGTGAAGGGTAAGCGAACACGACCTGTTGCAGTTCGATATGCCCGCTGGCCCGCGGCTGCGGCAGCACCTGCGCCACGTCGGGGGGCAGGATGGCACTTCGCGCTGCCAACAGTTCGGCAATGCGCTCGGCGGCACCCGCGGCCCGTTGCAGTTCGCCGATCACCTCACTGAGGGTACCGAAGGCACTGCCGACGATCAGGCTGTAGAACACGAATGCAGCCAGCTCGCCTGCGGATATACGCCCGGCGATCACATCCATGCCGCCGACCCACAGCATCACCCCCACCGCCCCCAACACCAGCACGATCACCAGGGTTATCAGCCAGGCACGCTGTGTAATCCGCTTGCGGGCAACAGTAAACGCTGCTTCGACCGTATCGGCGAACAGTTCGCGGTCGTGCGCCTGGTGGTTGTAGGCCTGCACGGTCTTGATCTGCCCCAGCGTTTCAGCCACGTAGCTGCCCACATCGGCGACCCTGTCCTGGCTCTGCCGCGACAGGCTGCGCACCCGACGGCCGAACAACAGGATCGGTGCCAACACCAGCGGCAGCGTTACCACCACGATGCTGGTGAGCTTGGGGTTGGTGATGAACAGCAATACCACACCGCCAATGACCATCAGCGCGTTGCGCAGGAACATCGACAGCGATGAACCGATCACTGATTGCAGCAAGGTGGTGTCCGCAGTCAGCCGAGACTGGATCTCGGAGCTGCGGTTGTCCTCGAAAAAACCTGGGTGCAGGCCGATCAGGTGATCGAAGACCGCACGACGGATATCGGCCACACAACGCTCGCCAATCCACGACACCAGATAGAAACGGCTGAAGGTACCCACCGCCAGCGCCAGCACCAGCAGCAAGAACAGCCCGATGGTCTGATTGAGCTGGTGCGCGGAGCGGGTCATGAAGCCTTGATCCACCAGCAGGCGGATGCCTTGGCCCATCGACAGGGTGATGCCAGCGGTGACTACCAGCGCCAGCAATGCCAATAGCACCTGACGGCGATAAGGGCGAACAAACTGCCAAGCCAGGCGCAAGGCACGGCGTTGGCGCGGGGAAACCGATTCGGGCATGGCGACGACCACAAAGGGTGGGGAAGCGGCAGCCTACCACTCATCCCGGTAGGGAGACTGCATGAAGGTTGCTATAACGCATCGATCTAACCAGCTTATGGAGCTTTCACAGGGTTTCTGCTGGACTGTTGCTGCCGTGACCCGGAAGCTGTCACAGGCCAGTCACGGCGCAGGGCTACCCTGAGCTTGAACCTGAAGAGGAGACAGTGCATGAGCTTGCAGCATGGCAGTGATAACCAGAAGCCCCAAACCTCCCCGCAACCGCAAGTATGCGGTTCGATCATCGACGCCAAGGGGCGCGAAGTGCCGATCACCGAGCAGATGATCCAGCAGGCCTGCAAGGCCCTGGAAGAAAGCCGTGTCGAGCGCGTACGCAAAGGTTGATCGGCGAATTCTTTGCAACCCGGCGCTTGCGCCGGGTTTTTATTGGCCCAGCCAGTGGGCTTGGCCGCCCCCACAGGTAACCGCACCTACCTGCAAGATCAAGGCAAGGCGTGCTTAGACCAACACCCCACCCAGGGCACTGACCAACTGCGCCAACTGCGGCGCCTCCCCGTGCAAGCGCACGGCCAGCCCCTCGATCTCGCGCCTTGGCGGGTATTGCTTGCGCAACTGGTCGAACGCTGCTCGCTGTTGCTGCGGATCATCGCTGAGGCTACGGCGGAAATCGGCATCATCACGGCGCGGGTCATACACGGCGCGACACAGGGTGGCCAAGGCCCAGGACAGGTCGGTGCTGGCATCCAGGTCGATCTGCGCCAGCGGTGGCTTGGGCAGCAGCTCGGCCAGTCGCACCTGCTCGTTCACACCCAGGTAGCGGCAAAGCGCCTGGTAGATCTGCGCCGTGCCACGCTGGCGGCCATCGAGGCTATAGCCGGCAATGTGCGGCGTAGCGAGGGTGCACAGGTCGGCCAACGTCAGGTCGACCTGCGGCTCCCCTTCCCACACATCCAGCACCGCGTGCACGTCTTCACGGTCCAGCAGCAGCTCGCGCAGGGCCACGTTGTCCACCACCGGGCCACGGCTGGCGTTTACCAGCCAGGCACCCGGGCGCAATTGTGCCAGCTGCGCCTGCCCCAGCAGGTGCCAGGTCGGGTACTGGCCGCCGCGTTGCAAGGGGGTATGCAAGCTGATCACATCGCACTGCTGCAGGATGGTTTCGAGGCTGACGTAGTCGCCGCCCTCCGCGGCCTGACGCAATGGGTCGCACACCAGCACCTTCCAGCCC
The DNA here is from genome assembly GCF_020911845.1 of Pseudomonas sp. CIP-10. Classification (NCBI taxonomy): domain Bacteria; kingdom Pseudomonadati; phylum Pseudomonadota; class Gammaproteobacteria; order Pseudomonadales; family Pseudomonadaceae; genus Pseudomonas; species Pseudomonas sp. CIP-10. The sequence goes on from NZ_CP087160.1 coordinate 4,159,975, forward strand.
AGGCCATGCAGCACCCGCACGAGGCGGCCACCCACTTCACCCGCGCCGACAACGCCATATACGCGCTCAGGCAATGCCACGCCATCCAGTTCGGCCAGGGTCAGCAGGCTGCCCAGCACGTAATCGACCACGCCGCGGGCATTGCAGCCAGGTGCGCTGCTCCAGCGGATGCCAGCTTCTGCAAAGTAGTCCAGGTCCAGGTGATCAGTGCCGATGGTGCACGTGCCGACAAAGCGTACACGGCTGCCTTCGAGCAACTGACGGTCGACCTTGGTCACCGAGCGCACCAGCAGGATATCGGCGTCCTTGACGCTGGCAGCATCGAGGCTTCGGCCGGGGTAGCGGCGAATTTCACCGAAACCCTGGAAGAAGGCATCGAGCAGCGGGATGTTCTCGTCGGCAACTATCAGCATGGCGCTCTCCTGTCTGGGGAGCGCAGTGTAGGCGCAACGCCGGGCGTGTTCCAGAGCGATTCAGTCGGCTTTCTTGCGGATCCAGTACAGGAAAGTGCCGGCGTCCTCTTGTTGCTGCAGCAGCTCGTGGCCGAGGAAGTTGCAGAACTTGGGGATGTCGCGGCGGGTCGACGGGTCGGTGGCGATGACCTTGAGCAGGCCGCCGGCGGCCAGGTTGCGTACGTGCTGGTGCAGCATCATCACGGGTTCCGGGCAGTTCAGGCCGGTGGCATCGAGGATGGCGTCGGGGGTGAAATCGGTCATGGGGGGCTCCGAAAATGATCGCTATTGTCGCGCATAGCGCGACGCGGTCCAAGCACGGCTTTCAAACCCAGCGCTGAGTCAGGACAGACGAATTTGCTTCTTGCTTCTTGGATGTGGGCATTTAGATTGAGCAGGTATTCGTTCACGCAGGTGGCGCATAGTCACCTTTCCGCCCTTACGGCGGGTCCCTTTTTGTCGTGGCAAAAAGGAACCAAAAACCGTCGGCTCCCATCATCCGGCCCCTGCGCTGCGCTCCGGGGTCCCCTCGCTCCGGGCTTGCTCCCGGGAGGACCGCGCTGCAGGCCCCATCCTGGGGCCCAGCGCTTGACGGGCATCCATGCCCGTCACCTCCCTTCGCAAGCCCTGCACTCGGCCTCCTGAAGTCGCAATCTGCGTCGCCTGAACTATCGCGCGCTTAGAAGCAACAGCAAAAGCAGACGCAGAAGCAGAAACAGAACGACGCGCTGGCCTCAGCGGGGCTTCAAGTCGAGCCGCCGCAGGTGGCAGGTTACTTCTTCACGGTCGTGGTACAGCTGCTTGCAGGCAATCGACACCTTGATCTTGCGTGCCTTGAATGTTGCCTCCATACGGTCGAGCAGGCGCCGTACTTCGGCATAACGCTGCTTCATCGGCAACTTCAGGTTGACCACCGCCTCGCGGCACAGCCCCTCACCCAGCCAGGTTTCAATCAGCGAGGTGGTACGCGCCGGCTTCTCGACGATATCGCACACCATCCAGTCTACCGGCTGCTTCGGCTGCCAGGTAAACCCATCGGCCATCAAGTGCTGGACCAGGCCTGTGTCCATCAGGCTTTCGGCCATCGGCCCATTATCGATGGCTGTCACCAGCATGCCACGGCGCACCAGCTGGTAGGTCCAGCCACCCGGTGAGGCTCCCAGGTCGACGCCGGTCATGTCATCCCCCAGGCGCTGCTCCCACTGCTCACGCGGAATGAACTGGTGCCAGGCTTCTTCCAGCTTGAGTGTCGAACGGCTAGGTGCCTCGCGAGGGAACTTCAGGCGCGGGATGCCCATGGGCCACAAGGCGCTGTTGCTGGCCGATGCAACGCCGACAAATACCCGGCGGCCGCTGATGAAGGTCAGCAGCAAGCGTGGGCGACCGGGGTCGTCGACCAGGCGGCCGGCCTTCTCCAGAGCCTTGCGCAACGGCACTTCGAACTTTCGGCAAAAAGTGGACAATTCCTTGCCTTCGTTGCTGTCCAGCACCTCCAGCCAAAGGCTACCGAACACCGGGAAGTCAGCCAACTGCGCCAGCAGTACGCTGATGCGGTCACTTTCCGGCAGTTCAACGTAACCGCCACGTGCCCACTGCCGCGGGAAAATCAGCTGGTTGAAACGCAGTTCCCCCATCAAGCGCTCGGCACCGCCCTCCTCGCTACAGACAAACTCGGCACTGGCACTTTGCGGCTTGCCTTTGGCATAGCCGGCAACACCCAGGCGGGCGGCATGTTCGCTGATTTCGGCGCAAACCTCGCCCTCGAAACCGGGCCGGCAATGCATGAACAGGGTATTCATCTCTCACTCCACGACGGCTGGCGCACCACAGGCGCCGGCAGGGCGGCGATGATAAAGGAAGTTCGGAACCTGCGACACGCCCCGCCGGTCCAGAAAAGGGTCAGGTAGCGTAAACCGGTCTAACCTGACCATTCAGCCAGGTCCGTGCCGTGCGGACCGATACAGAGCGGTGCTGCCGGCAAACCGTGACTATTTGCCGGGCACCGGTGCAGAAGGAGTTGGCAATGCCCTCGCTCGATAGCCTGAACACCCTCAAGCCCCTCAAGGTCGGCGACCAGACCTACCACTACTTCAGCCTCACCGAGGCCGCCCGCCAGCTGGGTGACCTGCAGCGCCTGCCCATGTCGCTGAAAGTGCTGCTGGAAAATCTGCTGCGCTGGGAGGATGGCGCGACCGTCACCGGCGACGACTTGCGCGCCATTGTCCAATGGCTTGGCGAACGCCGCTCGGACCGCGAGATCCAGTACCGCCCGGCGCGGGTGTTGATGCAGGACTTCACCGGTGTGCCCGCCGTGGTCGACCTGGCCGCCATGCGCGCCGCCATGGCCAAGGCTGGCGGCGACCCGCAACGGATCAACCCGCTGTCACCGGTCGACCTGGTGATCGATCACTCGGTAATGGTCGACCGCTACGGCACGCCGCAAGCCTTTGCCGAAAACGTCGACATCGAAATGCAGCGCAATGGCGAGCGCTATGCCTTTCTGCGTTGGGGCCAGAGCGCCTTCGACAACTTCCGCGTAGTTCCCCCGGGCACCGGCATTTGCCACCAGGTCAATCTGGAATACCTGGGCCGCACGGTGTGGACCCGTGAGGCCGACGGCCGCACCTATGCCTTCCCCGATACCTTGGTGGGCACAGACTCGCACACCACCATGATCAACGGCCTGGGCGTACTCGGCTGGGGTGTCGGCGGCATCGAAGCGGAAGCGGCCATGCTCGGCCAGCCGGTATCGATGCTGATCCCCGAAGTGATCGGCTTCAAGCTGACCGGCAAGCTGCGGGAGGGCATCACTGCCACTGACCTGGTGCTGACCGTGACACAGATGCTGCGCAAGAAAGGCGTGGTGGGCAAGTTCGTTGAATTCTACGGCGACGGCCTGGCCGAGCTGCCCCTGGCCGACCGCGCGACCATCGCCAACATGGCACCGGAATACGGCGCCACCTGTGGCTTCTTCCCGGTCGACCAGGTCACCTTGGACTATCTGCGCCTTTCGGGTCGCCCCGAAACGACCGTGCAGCTGGTCGAACAGTACTGCAAGGCGCAGGGCATGTGGCGCCTGCCCGGCCAGGAGCCGTTATTCAGCGACACGCTGGCGCTGGACATGGACGACGTCGAAGCCAGCCTGGCAGGGCCCAAACGGCCACAGGACCGCGTAGCGCTGGGCCAGGTCAGCCAAGCCTTCGACCACTTCATCGAGCTGCAGCCCAAGCCGCTGGCCAAAGAAGTTGGCCGCCTGGAAAGCGAAGGTGGTGGCGGTGTCGCGGTGGGCAACGCCGACCAGGCCGGTGCAGTCGACTACAGCCATCAGGGCCAGACCCACACCCTGCGTGATGGCGCCGTGGTGATTGCCGCGATCACCTCATGTACCAACACGTCCAACCCCAGCGTGATGATGGCTGCCGGGCTGGTGGCAAAAAAAGCACTGGAAAAAGGCCTGCAACGCAAACCTTGGGTCAAGAGCTCGCTGGCGCCAGGCTCCAAGGTAGTCACCGACTACTTCAAGGCAGCCGGGCTCACGCCTTACCTCGACCAACTGGGTTTTGATCTGGTCGGTTATGGCTGCACCACCTGCATCGGCAACTCCGGCCCGCTGGACGAGGCGATCGAAAACGCCATTGGCAGCGCCGACCTGACCGTGGCCTCGGTGCTATCGGGCAACCGCAACTTCGAGGGCCGCGTGCACCCACTGGTCAAGACCAACTGGCTGGCCTCGCCCCCGCTGGTGGTGGCCTACGCCCTGGCCGGCAGCGTGCGCCTGGACCTGACGCGCGATCCGCTGGGCTCAGGCAAGGACGGCCAACCGGTCTACCTGCGTGATATCTGGCCGACCCAGCAGGAAATTGCCGAGGCCGTGGCCAAGGTCGATACGGCGATGTTCCACAAGGAATACGCCGAAGTGTTCGCCGGTGATGCGCAATGGCAGGCCATCGAGGTGCCACAGGCCGCCACTTACGTGTGGCAGGCTGACTCCACCTACATCCAACACCCACCGTTCTTCGACGGCATCGGCGGGCCGCCGCCACAAATTGCCAATATTCACGGCGCACGGGTGCTGGCGCTGCTGGGCGACTCAGTGACCACCGACCACATTTCCCCCGCGGGCAACATCAAGACCGACAGCCCGGCCGGGCGCTACCTGCGCGAACAGGGTGTGGAGCCTCGCGACTTCAACTCCTACGGTTCGCGGCGTGGCAACCACGAAGTGATGATGCGCGGCACCTTCGCCAACATCCGTATCCGCAACGAAATGCTGGCAGGTGAAGAAGGCGGCAACACCTTGCATGTGCCCACTGGCGAGAAGCTGTCGATCTACGACGCGGCCATGCGTTACCAGCAGGAGGGCACCCCGCTGCTGGTGATTGCCGGCCAGGAGTACGGTACCGGCTCGAGCCGCGACTGGGCAGCCAAGGGTACCAACCTGCTGGGGGTCAAGGCCGTGCTGGCAGAAAGCTTCGAGCGTATTCATCGCTCCAACCTGGTGGGCATGGGCGTGTTGCCGCTGCAATTCAAGGCCGGGCACAACCGCAAACAGCTGGGGCTGACCGGCAAGGAACAGATCGATGTACTGGGGCTGGACGGCGCACATATTCGCCCCGGCATGAGCCTGCCCTTGCGCATTACCCGCGAGGATGGCCAGCAGGAACAGATCGAGGTGCTATGCCGGATTGATACCCAGAACGAGGTGGAGTACTTCAAGGCCGGGGGGATTCTGCACTATGTGTTGCGCCAGATGATCGCCGGTTGAGACGGAGCGTCTGGCCGAAGATGTGTTCCGCTCTCTAGACCGAGCGCTGCGCGGGCGGCGCTCGGTCTCCTACACGCCAATACCTCAAAGCTATATGCTTTAAAGTCCCACGCGACAGCACTGGCCCTTGGCCATCCATTCGGTCATCATCTGACTTACCCGTCATTGAGTGCAATCAATGAACCAAATATCCATTCAATAAAACCAGCGGCTTGCCGATACCTGTCGAAAGCCCTGCGGACTATCACCCATGCGTAACAACCAGCCGATTACCCAGAGAGAACGGACTTTCCCTGCCCAGCAGCGGTTGATCTCCACTACCAACGCCAAGGGTGTGGTCACCTACTGCAACGATGCCTTTATCGAAATCAGTGGATTCACCCGCGAGGAGCTGACTGGCGCACCGCACAACCTGGTGCGTCACCCCGACGTACCGCCTGCCGTGTTTGCCCATATGTGGCAAACCCTCAAGCAGGGCCAGCCGTGGATGGGCATCGTCAAGAACCGCTGCAAGTCCGGTGACCATTACTGGGTCAACGCCTATGTCACACCCATCTTCGATAACAACCAGGTTGTCGGTTTCGAATCGGTGCGGGTCAAGCCCACCGCCGAGCAGATCCGCCGCGCCGAGGCCCTGTATCAGCGCATCAACCAGGGCAAGCCACCGGTACCGCGCCGCGACAAGTGGCTGCCAGTGCTGCAGGACTGGCTACCGTTCATCCTGATCAGCCAGGTGGGCTTCCTGATCGGCAACTGGCTGGGTCATTCCTGGGGCTTTGCCTTGGCCGCAGGGCTTTCGGTACCACTGGGCCTGCTCGGCCTGAGCTGGCAGCAGCGCGGCCTCAAGCGCCTGCTGCGCCTGGCCGAGCAAACCACTTCCGACCCACTGATCGCGCAGATGTACACCGACAGCCGTGGCGTGCAGGCGCGCCTGGAAATGGCCATGCTCAGCCAGGACGCACGCATGAAAACCTGCCTGACCCGCCTACAAGACAGTGCCGAACTCCTGAGCGACCAGGCACGCCAGTCCGATGCCTTGGCGCACAAGAGCTCTACGGGGCTGGAGCGCCAGCGGGTGGAGACCGAGCAAGTCGCCACTGCGGTAAACCAGATGGCCGCCACCACTCAGGAAGTGGCCAACCATGTGCAGCGCACCGCCGATGCCACCCAGGAAGCCAACCGCCTGACCAGCCAAGGCCGGCAAATTGCCGGAGAAACCCGCGAGGCCATCGAACGTCTGTCGGCGGCAGTGGGCGAGACCGGCCAGACGGTTACGCAACTGGCCAAAGACAGCGACGAGATTGGTGGCGTGGTCGACGTGATCAAGGGCATCGCCGACCAGACCAACCTGCTGGCACTGAACGCAGCCATTGAAGCAGCGCGCGCCGGTGAAATGGGCCGTGGTTTTGCCGTAGTGGCTGATGAAGTGCGTCAGTTGGCCCAGCGCACCGCCGAATCCACCGGGCAGATCCATGGCCTGATCGCCAAGCTGCAACAGACCGCCAGTAACGCAGTGCAGACCATGGAAACCGGCCACCGCCAGGCACAGGAAGGCGTCGACCGGGTAATGCAGGCTGACGAGGCGTTGGTAGGCATCAGCGAAGCGGTGGCCAATATCACCGACATGGCCACCCAGATTGCAGCTGCAACCGAGGAGCAGACCGCAGTGGCTGACGAGATCAGCCGCAACATCAGCACCATTGCCGAACTGGCCGACCAGACCGCCGAACAGGCGCAGCACTCGGCACTGCTGAGCGAGGAACTGACCAGCACGGCGGGCAGCCAGTATTCGCTGGTGGAGCGCTTCAACCGCTGAAGCTCGCGACTTGGCCCTCCGCCGCGGTGGAGGGCACCGGCTCTGCCGGTGTTCGCGGGCAAGCCCGCCCCTACAACGGAATGTGCCGAACCACCGATGCGTGCGTAGGAGCGGGTTTACCCGCGAATACGGTAGCAGCGGCAACGGTGAACGGCGGGTGGAGATTGGCCAGCAGGGCCGGCCCTTTCGCGGGTGAACCCGCTCCTACGACGGCCTGTGCCGAACCACCGATGCGTGTGTAGGAGCGGGTTTACCCGCGAATACGGTGGCGACGGCAACGGTGAACGGCGGGTGGAGATTGGCCAGCAGGGCCGGCCCTTTCGCGGGTGAACCCGCTCCTACACGCGGCCTGTGCCGAACCACCGATGCGTGCGTAGGAGCGGGTTTACCCGCGAATACGGTAGCAGCAGCAACGGTGAACGGCGGGTGGAAATTGGCCAGCAGGCCCGGCCCTTTCGCGGGTGAACCCGCTCCTACGACGGAATGTGCCGAACCACCGATGCGTGCGTAGGAGCGGGTTTACCCGCGAATACGGTAGCGGCGGCAACGGTGAACGGCGGCTGGAAATTGGCCAGCAGGGCCGGCCCTTTCGCGGGTGAACCCGCTCCTACACGCGGCCTGTGCCGAACCACCGATGCGTGTGTAGGAGCGGGTTTACCCGCGAATACGGTAGCGGCAGCAACGGTGAACGGCGGGTGGAGATTGGCCAGCAGGCCCGGCCCTTTCGCAGGTGAACCCGCGTGCTGTGTTACCAGTCCAACCGCAACCGGCTCTCGAAGTAGCGCTCTTCGCCACTCAGCGGGTCCTCGAAACGCAGGCTCTGCGCCAACAGTTTCAGCGGCCGCTGGTAGTCATCCTCTTCATTGAGCAACTGCGGATAGAACGGGTCATTGCTGATCCCTGCCCCCAAGGCCGCCATGTGCACACGCAACTGATGGGTCTTGCCGGTCACGGGCGATAGCCCATAGCGCCATCGCTCACCGTTCTTCTCCAGCACCTCGGCCAGGGTTTCACTGTTGGCCTCACCCTCCACCTCATGCATGCGGAAAAATGGCTCGCCATGCACCAGGCGGCTTTTGTGCACCAGCGGAAATGCATGCTGCGGCATGGCAGCGGCAATGGCCTGGTAACGCTTGTCGATACGCCGCTCGGGGAACAGCCGCTGGTAGGCGCTGCGGCTGTGCGGGTTGGCGGAAAACAGCACGAGCCCAGCGGTGTGCCGGTCGATGCGGTGCAACGGCACCAGGTGCGGATTGTCCAGACGACGGATCAGGCGGCGCAACAAGGTCTGCTCGACGTATTCACCAGTCGGCGTCACCGGCAGGAAATGCGGTTTATCGGCCACCACCAGGTGCTCGTCCACATGCAGCACCACCTCCTGCACCGGAATCGGCCGTTCGTTCGGCACTTCGCGGAAGTAATGCAAACGCATGCCACGCTTGTAAGGCAGGTCGGCGGCAACTGCGTGCCCGTTGGCATCCAGCACCCGGCCACGGGCAAAGCGGTCAAGCCACTGGGCGCGGTCGATGGCCTTGAAATGGTCACACAAGCAATCGAGCACCGTCACCCAGTTACCAGGTGGCAGGCACACCGTACTGGCTTGCTGGCGGGCGGGGTCGAAAGGCGTGGTCATGGCTGGGCTCGAGACGTTCATGGCCGCGCATTATCGCCCAAGCCCGCCCCCTCAACCAGCCTGGGCCATCGCCTCGCAGCGCTCCTTCAGCCAGCGCAGTACCTGCACCGGCTCCCAGCGGCCAGGGTCGTAGAGTGCATAGAGCAACCCCTCATAACCCACCACATCCAGCCCTCGGTGGTAACCGGCCCGCTGGAACAAGGCCTCGATCTCGGCGAAGCAGGTATTGAAGTGGACTTTGCCGAACGGCGTGCAGTCGCCCGTCACCAGGCCTTCGAGGCGCAGTTCCAGAACGGCGTCAGCCACCCGATCCACGGGCATGCGGTTGACGCTGTACTTGAGTTGCTCGACATTGAGCATGGCTTCACCTCGATACTGTATTTATATACAGCATACGAACATCCCCTTGCTGCCGTCAATGCGCTTCATTGCAGCCCCGCCAGGTAGCCGCTGCCTTTACGCAGGGTCAGCACCTGCCTGCGCGGCGTGCCGCGCGTCACCGACAGGTGCACCCATTTATCGAATTCCAGGATCAGCTGATCGAAGGGCACCGTACTTTCGCTGACTCGCCGAACGGTCTCGCGCGGGCTGACCTCGATCACCGTGAAGTCCGCCGCCAGCCCTTGCACGTGCTGGCTATCGGAGGCGCCACCGATCAACCGATTGACCCTTTCACTGCGATACCCGCTGCTGATTATGATGGGTGCGTCGAACAATGCACGTACCTGTTCCAGCGCACAGCACAGCAATTGCAGGTTGGCCCTGGCTTCGAGAGGCGGTGCATTATCGAACCCTTCGCGGGCGGCGAGCTGGGAAACGGTCATTTCATCGAAGGTGAAATGTGGAGTGATGAACATGGCGAGCTATTCCGATGATGGAGAAGGTTACCGGCGACGGTGCGCCTCCACCGGATCATCAGCTCGCTTCACAGATCATGGAGCAGGGTTGCAACTCCTCTGCAGCCATCATTGCCCAAGAAAAGCCACCACTTGTTCGGTATCGAACGGCCAGTGCAGCTCGGCGCCGTTGTCACAGCGCCGCAGCACCGGAATGATCAGGCCATAACGTTCGAACAAAAGCTCGCTCTCGGCGATATCGACCAGCTCTACCAGCAGGCCATGATCGACGAGAGGCATCAACACAGCCTCGGCCACTTCGCAGAGGTGGCAGCCGAGGGTGCCGAACAGTTGACATTCAGGCAGCATGTGGCAGGTCCCGGGTTGGCATACACAGAAGCCTATTCTAGGCGCGCCACGCCCACCCTGCACCTGACCAGGCTCAATCCTGGCTGGTAGCACCGATCCGGTGCAGCGACAGGTCCGCGCCTTGGAACTCCTGCTCATGGCTCAAGCGCAGGCCATGCAACGCTCGAATGGCTCCGTACACGGCAAAGCCACCGGCCAAGGCCACCAGCACGCCCATCAGGCTGCCCAGCAACTGGCTGACCAGGCTGACACCGCCCATGCCGCCCAGCGCCACCTGGCCGAACACGCCACAGGCGATGCCCCCCCACACGCCACACAGGCCATGCAACGGCCACACACCCAGGACGTCGTCGATTTTCCAGCGATTTTGCGCGGCGGTGAAGGTCCAGACAAAGAGCGCCCCCGCCACCAGGCCGGTGACCAGCGCTCCAACCGGGTGCATCAGATCGGAACCTGCGCAAATCGCCACCAGCCCGGCCAGCGGGCCGTTATGCAGAAAGCCCGGGTCGTTGCGCCCGGCCAGCAACGCCGACAGGGTGCCACCCACCATCGCCATCAGCGAGTTGATCGCCACCAGGCCGCTGACGCCCTGCAAGGTCTGGGCACTCATGACGTTGAAGCCAAACCAGCCGATGATGAGGATCCACGAGCCCAACGCCAGAAAGGGAATGCTCGACGGCGCAAACGCCACCAATCGGCCCTCGCGGTAGCGCCCACGGCGCGCCCCCAGCAGCATCACCGCCGCCAGCGCCAGCCAGCCCCCCATGGCGTGTACCACCACAGACCCGGCAAAGTCGTGGAACGGTGCGCCGAAGCGTGCCTGCAGCCAAGCCTGCACGCCCAGGTTGCCGTTCCACACCACGCCCTCGAAGAACGGATAGACGAACGCCACGATCAACGCCGTGGCGCACAACTGCGGCACGAACCGCGCCCGCTCGGCAATGCCCCCGGAGATGATCGCCGGAATCGCCGCCGCAAAGGTCAGCAGGAAGAAGCACTTGACCAGCGCATAGCCATGGTCGACAGCCAGCGTTGTCGCCGGCTGGAAGAAGTTGACTCCGTAGGCGATCCAGTAGCCTATAAAGAAGTAGACCAGCGCCGAGATGGCAAAGTCGCTGAGGATCTTCGACAAGGCGTTGACCTGGTTCTTGTGGCGCACCGTGCCCACTTCAAGGAACGCGAAGCCGGCATGCATGGCCAGCACCAGAATGGCGCCCATGAGAATGAACAGGGTGTTGGAACCGTGGACCAGAGAGTCCATAGCGCTGTGCATGTTTTCCATGAAATAGGCAGACCTGCTGAAAAAGGCACCAGGACAGTTCAAGAACCTGCATCCCTGCACCGAATCGGTGCCAGCCCCTACCCTGTTCAGGTGAGCGGGGTGAAGCCTGCGTGGTTTTTTCTTGGGTTTGTCGTGGATTGGGTTAAGGTTTATCGGTATCCGCTGCGCGGGCGCCCTGAATCGGCGCAAAACCGGTCATAGGCGCTCCGCAACGTGGCAAAAACTTAGCAAGGCCCATACCAGCAGCCGCACTTGAACCTTCCATGCGTGCTGTCACTCGAACTACCAACACTCATCGACAGGGAGAGACCCATGGCCAGCAAATCGGCAAAGAATGCACAAGAGATATTGATGGCTGACTTCCAGGCCTTGGTGCGCGACACCGAGAAGCTGCTGGCCGACACCGCCAACCTGGCCGGCGACCAGGCCGACGAGTTGCGCGAGCAGATTCACGAGCGCCTGACCCAGGCCCGCGAAACCCTGCAACTGACCCAGGACTCGGTACGTGAACGCGGTCAGGCAGCGCTTGGCAGCGCCGAGCAGTACGTGCAGGAAAACCCGTGGCGGGCAATCGGCATCGCGGCCGGCGTCGGCCTGTTGATCGGTCTGCTGGCCAACCGGCGCTAAGGGGAACCCATGGAGAATGACGCCAACGGCGCCGGCGCTTCGGGTAAGCGCCTGGGCGCGGCCATGCTGGGGCTGCTGCACAGCCACATCGAGCTGTTCGGTATCGAGTTGCAGGAGCAGAAGGGCCGTACCTTGAGCCTGCTGCTGTTCGCCGGCCTGGCGCTGGTGTTCGCCCTGCTGCTGCTGACCGCGCTGTCCGGGCTGCTGCTGGTGCTGCTGTGGGACAGCTATCGACTGGCCGGCATCATTGGCCTGTGCGTGTTCTATGGCATTGCCGCCTTGTACTGCGGCGTGCGCCTGAAGGCGGCGGTGTTCGACGAATCATCGCCCTTCGGCGCCACCCTCGACGAACTTGCCAAGGACAGGGAGCGCCTGTTGCCATGAGTCTGCCAGAACTGCCAAACACGCGTAACCCGCGCGAACTGCGCAAGGCGCTGCTGCGCCTGCGCATGGAGATGCACCGCCAGGAAATCCGTCATGAGTCCGGTCAGTTGCTTGAACCGCTGCGCCGCGTGCGCGGCATGGGCAGCTCGCTACACGAAGGCCTGGGTATCAAGCATGCGCCACTGTGGGGCATCGGCGCTGTGGTGGCGCTGGGCTTTCTCACCGGCAAGGGCGTACGCAGCGGCAACCTGACGCGCCTGGTACGGTTGGGCAGCACCCTGCTGCCGCTGGTACGCCTCTACCTGCAAGGCGGCCGCCGGCCCTGACGCTCGCCCCGGCAGAAGCAGCCTTGTGCTGCGAAGAGGCCCGTACGAACGATACAAATGCATCAAAGGGCCGGCCTTTTCTTCGCAGCACAATGCGCTCCCTGCAGGGTATGCTGCTGCCTTCGAACGACAGGAGACCGCGCCTTGGACTGGCACACCTTGCTTACCCGCGAACGGCTGGGCAAAGCCCTGTACAGCGCCGATGAACTCGGGCGCAGCCCCTTCCACAAAGACCATGACCGCATCATTTTCTCCGGTGCCTTCCGCCGCCTCGGCCGCAAGACCCAGGTGCACCCGGTGTCGAGCAACGACCATATCCATACGCGCCTGACTCATTCGCTGGAAGTCAGCTGCGTCGGCCGCTCGCTGGGGATGCGCGTCGGCGAGACCCTGCGCGACAACCTGCCGGACTGGTGCGCCCCCAGTGACCTGGGGATGATTGTGCAGTCAGCCTGCCTGGCCCACGACATCGGCAACCCGCCATTCGGCCACTCCGGCGAAGACGCCATTCGCCACTGGTTCCAGCAGGCCGCCGGGCGTGGCTGGCTGGACGACATGAGCGATGACGAACGGGCCGACTTTCTCAACTTCGAAGGCAATGCCCAGGGCTTTCGCGTGCTCACCCAACTGGAATACCACCAGTTCGATGGGGGGACCCGGCTGACCTATGCCACCCTCGGCACTTACCTCAAGTACCCGTGGAGCGCCCGCCATGCCGACGCCCTGGGCTACAAGAAGCACAAGTTCGGCAGCTATCAGAGCGAACTGCCCCTGCTCGAACAGATCGCCCGCAAGCTCGGCCTGCCGCAGCTGGAACACCAGCGCTGGGCGCGCCACCCACTGGTGTATCTGATGGAGGCTGCCGATGACATCTGCTACGCGCTGATCGACCTGGAAGACGGCCTGGAAATGGAGCTGCTGCAATATGCCGAAGTCGAAGCGCTGTTGCTTGACCTGGTCGGCGAAGACCTGCCAGAAACCTACCGCCAGCTCGGCCCACGCGATTCTCGTCGGCGCAAACTGGCCATCCTGCGCGGCAAGGCCATCGAACACCTGACCAACGCCGCCGCCCACGCCTTCGTCGAGCAGCAGCAGGCGTTGCTGGCCGGGCAACTGGCGGGCGACCTGGTGGAACACATGCATGGCCCAGCCAAACGCTGTGTACTGCAAGCCAAGGACATGGCGCGCAACAAAATCTTCCAGGACAAGCGCAAGACCCTGCACGAAATCGGCGCCTACACCACCCTGGAGATTCTGCTGAACACGTTCTGCGGTGCGGCCCTCGAGCAGCACGGTGGACGTACGCCATCGTTCAAGAGTCGCAGGGTTCTGGACCTGATCGGCAACAATGCGCCAGACCCGCATGCCTCGTTGCACAGCGCCTTCCTGCGCATGATCGACTTCATCGCCGGCATGACCGACAGCTATGCCAGCGAAATGGCCCGGGAGATGACCGGGCGCTCCAGCCCGACCTGAAACGCGTCGGTGCAGCGCGGGCTCGGCCCGGCGCTGCACCACGCTTGCAGGAAACTTCCTACACCAACGGGAGCCACACTAAACAGCACGAATAAAAACCAATGAAAATTTACCAAAAACGCTTTGACAGCGAGTTAAGCACACCTATTCCGTAGCCCATTTTGCTTTATCTTGTAAGCCGTTTCCCATATAAGCCTAACAGCCATTCCTCGCACGCCTGACGACTTCCAACTGCGATAAGGTGCCCACTGTCACCCTCAATCGACCGCAGGGAAGTTGAACATGCATTCCATATTTATCGTTGACGACCATCCGGTGATTCGCCTGGCCGTCCGTATGCTGCTGGAAAACCAGAACTACAAGATTGTCGGCGAGTCGGACAACGGCGTAGACGCCATGCAGATGATCCGCGAGAGCAACCCCGACCTGGTCATTCTCGACATCAGCATCCCCAAGCTAGACGGCCTGGAGGTGCTGGCCCGCTTTCAGAGCATGGCCCTGCCCTTGAAGGTTCTGGTACTGACTGCACAGTCCCCGGCATTGTTTGCCGTACGTTGCATGCACTCGGGCGCAGCGGGTTATGTTTGCAAGCAGGAAGACCTGAGCGAACTGCTCAGTGCAATCAAGGCCGTACTGGCCGGTTATAACTACTTCCCCAGCCAGGCAATAAAAAACAACCAGACGACCGACAGTGACCTGCAACTTTTCCGCCAGGTAAATGACCGCGAACTGATGGTGCTTCAACTTTTCGCCCAAGGCCGCAGCAACAAGGAAATTGCCAAGGGCATGTTTCTCAGCAGCAAGACTGTCAGCACCTACAAGAAGCGCCTCATGCACAAACTGCAAGTCAATACGCTGGTCGATCTGATCGAGATGGCCAAGCGCAACGCGCTGGTCTGAACATGGTCATGGCCCGAGCTATCAACTGCCTGCTGCTAGTCCTGCTGCTGCTCAGCGGCGCGACACAGGCTGGCCATCGTGAAGCCGCGTCTTTTACGTTACTGGCGCGCTCATCGGCCCGCCCCGTCCAGCCCGTGCTCACGCCCGAACAACGGCAATGGCTCGAAGGCCAGCAGGAACTGGTACTGGGCACGTCGGCCCCCGACTATCCGCCGTTCGACATCACCGGTGGCGGCAACGACTACCAGGGCCTGACCGCCGAGTATGCAAGCCTGATCGGCAAAGCCTTGCAGTTGCCAGTGAGGGTGCTGCGTTTCTCCAGCCGGCAGGCGGCGGTGGAGGCGCTCCGGCACGGGGATATCGACCTGCTGGGCAGCGCCAATGGCTACGAAGCGGCCAGTGACGGCCTGGCACTGTCGCGCCCCTATGCCGTCGACCAACCTGTACTGGTAACGCGTGAAGACGAAAACCGGGCACTGGACATGGACCTTGCCGGCATGCGCCTGGGTATGCTCTACCACTATTTGCCCAGACAAGAAGTACTCACCGCCTACCCCAAGGCCGAGCTGCTGGCCTTTGGTTCTTCCAGCCAGGCACTGAATGCTGTCGCATTCGGCCAGGCCGACGTGTTCATCGGCGACACCATCTCCACGCACTACCAGCTCAACCGTGGTCATCTGCCCCGCCTGCGCATGGCCAACTTCGGCAAACACGAGGCCATCGGCTTCGGTTTTGCCTTGCGTCAGCAAGATACCGTGCTGCTGGACCTGGTGAACACCATCCTGGACAGGCAAAGCCCGGCCATACGCTCCAGTATCTTCAAACGCTGGAGCGCCGGCAGCGACCTGTTGCTGAGCGATCGCCAACTGCAATTGAGCGCGGCCGAGCAGCAGTGGCTGCAGAAGCATCCCGTGATGCGCGTGGCAGCCGATGACGCGGCTGCACCACTGTCCTATTTCGATGATTCGGGGCATTTCCGAGGCATCACCGCCGACCTGCTGGAACTCATTCGCCTGCGCACCGGGTTGCGTTTCGAAGTGCAGCGCGCCAGTGGCATTGCCGACATGGTCGCCCGCCTCAAGGATGGCCGGGCCGATGTCATCGCCGCACTGGCCAGCGCCGGTAAACCAGGGGACGACCTGCAAATCAGCCGCCCCTACCTCGAAAGCGCCTATGTGCTGGTCAACCACAAGGACAACAACACACTGAGTTCACTGGAGCAGTTGCAGGGGCATCGCATCGCCATTACCCGGGACAGCACCATGAACGCCATGCTGTCCCGGGACTACCCAAAGATAAGCTGGGTCGAGACCGAAAGCGCGTTCTACTCCATGGCGTTGCTCAACAGCGGGGCCGTCGATGCGGTGATCACCACCCTGATCGACGCCAACCACGCCTTGGCCAGCAACCCCGAACTGGTCATCCGCACCTCGGTCGGCAGCGAACCCGCCAACTTCGCCATGGCCACCACGGCTCCGTCACCGGCGCTGTTGTCTATCCTCGACAAGGCTTTGCTGAGTATCTCACCCGAGGAGCTGGGGGTAATCAACAACCGCTGGCGCGGCTTTGGCAGGCATGAGGATGACAACACCAAAGTCTACAGCCGCCTTGCCCTGCAGGTGGTGCTGGCCACGGTCGTGCTCTTGTTGCTGGCCCTGCTCTGGAATGCCCGCCTGCGCCTGCAGATTCGCCAGCGCCAGCGCGCCGAACGCGCGCTGAACGACCAGTTGGCATTCATGCGCGCCCTGCTCAACGGTACGCCCCACCCCATGTATGTGCGCGACCGCGAGGGTTGCCTGAAAAGTTGCAACTACAGCTACCTTGAAGCCGTGCAGGCCCGCTCCGATCAAGTGATCGGCAAAAAACTCAAGGACAGCCTGTTTGCCGATTCCGAGCAGGCTCGGCAGATCCAGGCTGATTACCAGAAAGTCATGGCGGCGGGCTCGCCGCTGATCAAGGACCGCCCACTACGGATCAAAGGCCGGGCATTGACTATCTACCACTGGATCTTGCCGTACCGCGACTCTCTGGGTGAGGTACAGGGGATCATCGGCGGCTGGATCGACATCAGCGAACGCCGACAACTGGTCATGGAGCTGCGCCAGGCCAAGCAGCAGGCCGACGATGCCAACCGCGCCAAGAGCACGTTCCTGGCGACCATCAGCCACGAAATCCGCACCCCGATGAATGCCGTCATCGGCATGCTGGAACTGGCGGTCAAGCGCGCCGACCAGGGCCGGGTGGACCGCAGCGCGCTGGAACTGGCACACCATTCGGCCAAAGACCTGCTAGGCCTGATCGGTGACATTCTCGACATCGTGCGCATCGAGTCCGGGCACTTGTCCCTGGCCCCGGAGGTGGTCGACCTGGCGGCGCTGGTCGAATCGGTGGCGCGCATTTTCGATGGCCAGGCGCGGCAGAAAGGCCTGGCCCTGGAAGTGCAGATCGCCCCGGCCGCACGCTGCCCTGTCCTGCTTGACCCGCTGCGCTTCAAGCAGGTGCTGTCCAACCTGGTGAGCAATGCCATCAAGTTCACCGAGCATGGTCAGGTGCGCATCTGCGTCAGCCTGCTGGATGACGGTACCAGCACACCCGCCGTACTGGAGCTGGAAGTGCGCGACAGTGGCATCGGCATCCACCCCGACGACCTGCAGCGCCTGTTCAACCCGTTCATCCAGGCCAACCCGCACAGCCAGGGCGCCCGCGCAGGTACCGGGCTGGGCCTGGCCATCTGCCGTAACCTGTGCGAAATGATGGGCGGCAGCCTGTCCATGAAAAGCCTGGAGGATGTCGGTACCCAGGTGCGCCTGAAGATGCCGCTGCAACGGGTGGATGGCGCAGAGCAGCCGAAACCGCTGCCCGAGCAGCTCGACGTGCCCGACCCACGGCTGAACGTGCTGGTCATTGATGATCACCCGGCCAACCTGCAACTGATGGCGCAACAACTTGGCTACCTGGGCCTGGAGCACGCCAGCGCCCGCGATGGGCGGGAAGGCCTGGCGACCTGGCGGGAAGGCGACTTCGATGTGCTGGTACTCGACTGCAACATGCCGCACATGAACGGTTACCAGCTGGCGACTGCCGTGCGCGCCGAAGAACGCCAGGGCAAGCGACCACCCTGCACCATCCTCGGCTATACCGCCAACGCACAGCCGGAAGTACGCCGCAAGTGCCTGACCGCCGGCATGGACGACTGCCTGCTCAAGCCCATCAGCCTGAGCACCCTCAGCCAGCGCCTGGCTGGCATTCGCCCGCGCCGCCAGCAACGCCTCCGACGCAAGCTGTACCAGCTGGACGGCCTGGCCGCCGTGGTCGGGCCTGACCCGGTTGACCGTCAGCGCTTCCTGGAGACCTTGCATCAGAGCCTTCAGGCCGACCTGGCCAGCCTGATGGCGCTTCACCCGCAACACGACAGCGGCGCCATTGCCGAGCAGGCCCACAAGGTGCTCAGCGCCGCACGCATGCTGGAAGCCCCTGACCTGATGGCGGCCTGTGAAGCCCTCGAGGCCAGCGACTTGCCCACTGCCCAGGTGCGCCTGCGGCGCCAGGCACTGGCACGGCATATGTGCCGAGTGGAACGTGCCCTGGCCAAGGAATTGGCCACCAGCAGAGATACTCAGGCAGGCAACCAGACGTGTTAACTGGTAGACTGCGCGGCGTTATTACCTAAGAGGATTGTTTCATGGCCACAAACCGCTCCCGTCGTCTGCGCAAGAAGCTGTGTGTCGACGAGTTTCAGGAATTGGGCTTCGAGCTGAACCTGGAATTCAAGGAAGATCTGGATGACCAGGCAATCGATGCTTTCCTCGACGCGTTCCTGGAAGAAGCCATGGACGCCAACGGCCTGGATTATGTAGGCGGTGACGATTTCGGCCTGGTGTGCTCGGTCAAACGCGGCTCGGTCAGCGAAGAACAGCGCGCTGCCGTTGAAGCCTGGCTCAAAGGCCGCAGCGAACTGACCAAAATCGAAGTCAGCCCGCTGCTGGATGCCTGGTACCCGGAAAAGCCTATCAACAAGGCTGAGTGATACTTGTCAGCTTCGAGCTGAAAGGTTGATTGCTGAAAAGGCCACCCCATTCGGGTGGCCTTTTTATTGGCGATGCTTTTCCGTCGAACGTGACGCATCGTGGCTGCGCTTGGGGCATAATGCGTAGTGTTTACGTCGTGGGGCCATCATCTCTTACAGCCCCAAAGCCCTTTTCCCTCGCCGCAGGGTATTCACTCACTATGATCAAAACGCTTCGTCCCCTCGTTCTTGCCGGCCTGCTGTTGCCACTTGCCTTGCCCAGCCACGCCGCCGTCAATACCACCCTGCCTGCCAAAGTGCAGCAGGCGCTCAAGGCCAACAAGCTGCAGGACACAGCGCTGTCGCTGGTGATGCTGCCGCTGGATGGCCCCGGCACCCCGACCGTGTTCAATGCCGATGTGTCGGTGAACCCGGCCTCGACCATGAAATTGGTCACGACCTACGCCGCCCTCGAACTGCTTGGCCCGACCTTTCAGTGGAAAACCGAGTTCTACACCGACGGCACCCTGAGCAACGGTGTGCTTAACGGTAACCTGTACCTTAAAGGTGGCGGTGACCCCAAACTGAACATGGAAAAGCTGTGGCTGCTGATGCGTGACCTGCGCGCCAATGGCGTGCGCACCGTCACCGGTGACCTGGTGCTGGACCGCAGCCATTTCGTGCAGCCCAACCTGCCGCAGTTCAACGACGACGGCGGTGATGATAACAAGCCGTTCCTGGTCAAGCCCGACTCGCTGCTGGTCAACCTCAAGGCCCTGCGCTTCGTGGCGCGCAATGATGGTGGCAAAGTCACCGTCGCAGTCGAGCCGCCGATTGCCAGTATCCGTATCGACAACCAGGTCAAGCCGGTAGCCTCAAAGAAATGCACCGGTGATGTACGCTACAACCCGGTGCCCCAGGCCGACGGCATCAGTGTCACGGTCAGCGGCCAACTGGGTGACGGCTGCAACTCGCAAACCTACCTGTCGCTGCTCGACCATTCCACCTACGCCGCCGGTGCCGTGCGCGCAATCTGGAACGAACTGGGTGGCAACATCCAGGGTGGCGACCGCATCGAGAATGTGCCCAAGAGTGCTCGCCTGCTGGCCCGCGCCTTCTCGCCAGACCTGGTGGAAGTGATCCGCGACATCAACAAGTACAGCAACAACACCATGGCCCAGCAGCTGTTCCTGAGCCTTGGCGCGCAGTTCCGCACCGATGCCGATGGTGACGACGCCCGTGCTGCCCAGCGCGTGGTACGCCAATGGCTGGCGAAAAAGGGTATTACTGCGCCGCATCTGGTGATGGAAAACGGCTCTGGCCTGTCGCGTGCCGAACGGGTCAGTACCCGGGAAATGGCCGAGATGCTGAAAGCCGCCTGGAAGAGCCCTTACGCTGCCGAATTCATGAGCTCGATGCCGCTGGTGGGCATGGACGGCACGATGCGCAAGCGTCTCAAGCGCACCGCGATGACCGGTGAAGGGCACATCAAGACCGGCACACTGAACACTGTGCGGGCGATTGCCGGCTTCAGCCGCGACAGCAACGGCCATACCTGGGCAGTGGCGGCTATTCTCAACGACCCTAAACCGTGGGGTGCCTCGCAGGTGCTGGATCAGGTGTTGCTTGACCTGTATCGCCAGCCGAAGCTGGCTGGCAGTACAGCAGCTAATTGATTGGTTAGCCTGTATTGGCCTTTTCGCGGGTGAACCCGCTCCTACAGGGGTGAGCACGGCTTACCAAACCTGTGCAACCTGTAGGAGCGGTTTTCGCCGCGAAAGGCTCGGTACCGGCAACCGACAGCGCTTAGGCCGACTCCCCCTCCACCCGGTCCCGCCCGGCCTGTTTGGCCGCATACACGCCGGCGTCGGCGCGCAACAGCAAGGCATCAGCGCCTTCGCCCGACCGCCAACCCGCCACCCCAAAGCTTGCAGTCACCTGGCCCACGCCTTCCACCGGCACATTGCGCACCCCTTGCCACAACTCCAGCGCCAGCAACCGCGCCTGATCGACATCGCTGCCCGGGCAAAGCACCATGAACTCTTCCCCGCCCAAGCGGCAAAACACATCGGTACGCCGTAAACGCTGACCGATGCGCTGGCACAGGCTACGCAGCACCCGGTCGCCGACGGCATGGCCGAAGCGGTCGTTGATGCGCTTGAAGTGATCGATGTCGAGCATGATCACCGCCAGCGCCAAGCCATCGCGCTGGGCCCGTTCCAGTTCGATCTTGAGCCGCTCCTGGAAGTAGCGACGATTATGGATACCGGTCAGCGAGTCGGTGACCGACAGCGCCCGCAACTCTTCCTCCACGCCCTTCAGGTCGGAGATGTCAGTCAGGTAGCCATGCCACAGCGTGCAGCCCTGCTCGCCCACTTCCGGGGTCGCCTCGCCACGCACCCAGCGCAGTCCGGCCCGGGGCAGGCAGACGCGATACTCCTCGCGCCAGGGTGACAGGTGTTCGGCCGAATAGCGCACCGAGCGGCGCACGCGCTCCAGGTCATCGGGGTGGATACGTTCGAACACCCCCGAGGCATCCTCACGCAATTGCATGAGGTCGACCTCATAAATGTCATACAGGCCCATGCTGGCATATGGAAAACACGAATGGCCGTTGGCATCCAGGCGATATTGGTAGATGCCGCCCGGCACCTCGGCACTGAGCTTTTCCAGCAACCGGTCACGCGCTGCCAACGCCTCATGCACCCGGCGCCGCTCGGTCACGTCAATGCAGATGGCCAGGTAGCCAACCCACAACCCCTGTTCGTCGAGCATGGCAGTCACTAGCATGTTGGCGACCAGCTGGCTGCCATCAGCCCGTAGCAAGGTCCACTCGCCAGGCTCGGCCCCGTGCTCCTGTACCGTTTCAGCGAACATCGCCTGGCCCCCAGCAATGGCGCGGCCAAAACGCAAGCTCAAGGCATGGGCACGCAGGTTCAGCTCCTCCGGCAGCACCAGGTCTTCAAGGCGCAAGCGGCCGATCGCTTCGCTGGCCGCGTAACCGAGCATGCGTTCGGCACCGGCGTTGAACGTGCTGACCACCCCCTTGAGGTTGGTGGCGATGATCGCCACCTGGGTCGCGGCATCCAGCACACTGCGCAGTTGGTTGTGGGTGCCACGCAACGACTGCTCGCTGACCTGCAACTCGGCCGTACGCTGAGCGACCAAGGCCAGGGCGCGCTGACGCTGGCTCAACAGGCTGTAGAGCAGCACGCTGAGCAACAGGCTCAACAGTCCGCCCAACAAACCGACCGCCAGCACTGCCGAGGAGCGGTTCGCCTGCACGAATGCCTGGCTCGGCTGAATGCTCAGCTGGAAATAGTGATCGGCCAGGCGCAACAACTGATTGCTGGCCAGGGCCAAGGGCGCGACCTGATTTTGCGAATCGAACATCACGACGGGGCCTTGTAACCCAGACGGGTCCGTGATGCGCACGACAAGGTTGTCATCAGTCGCTACCGGCCGACCGTCGCTGACCAGCTCGCGCATGCTCAGCAAGGCCACCACATAACCCGCTGCAGCACCGCGGGGGTCGGCATCGGAAAATACCGGCGCGACCATCAACAGGCCGCGCTCTGCCGAGTGGGTATCGAACAGGGCCAATGGCTCGGACACCGCCATGCTGCCCGGCCCCAACGCCCGCGCCAAAGCTGCCTGAGACTCGCTTCGGCCAGCGAGGTCCAGGCCGTAGGGCAACCCGGGCAGTTCGCCCGATTGGGTATAGAGTACCGGGAAGTAATGATCGCGCTGCGACGCCGGGCGCCACTGGCCTTGCGCGTCCGTGTCCCGGATCACATAGCCTGGGCCGGTATGGTCACTGGCCAGGCGCTCGAATTCGGCGCGTTGCGCAGCCTCGACGCGCGGCGCCCAGGCATAGGCCAGGGTGCGCTGTAGCAGTGGCCGCGCATAGCCGTCAAATTCGCGCGGGCTGATGTCGTTGGAAAAGCTGAAAAACCGCCGCAGCCCGTCCAGGCGCTGCTGCTGTTCGTCAAAGCGCTCGGCAATACGGCTGGCGCGCTCGCTGGCCAGCAGCTCGAAGCGCTGGCGCAGTTGCTGTTTGTAGAAGGTGTGCGCGGCAAATGCCAAGGCGGCGGTCAACAAGCCGCCCGCCACCAGTGCAATCAGCGCCATCGCCCAGGCGGACGCCCTCTCTGTGCACAAGCCAAGCAACCGCGCACGCACGCCACACTTTGACATACACCCATCTCGTCACGTCAGCGTCCTGCGGATTATCTTGCCCTGCCCTCAGTTATAGCTATTGGCCATTAGCCGTGCAATGTACCTCGTCGCCTCAACGAAGCTGCAAACGCCAGGCGCGATGGATACGGTTATTACGGGCGAAGTCCGGGTCCAGGGTCTGCGCGCTGATTTCTTCCACCACGTAACGCGCCATCAGGTGCTCGTCCAGCTGGAACTTGCGGAAGTTGTTGGAGAAATACAGCACACCCCCCGGCGCCAGACGGGCCATGGCCAGGTCCAACAGCTGAACATGGTCACGCTGCACGTCGAATACACCTTCCATGCGCTTGGAGTTGGAGAAGGTTGGCGGGTCGATGAAGATCAGGTCGTAGCTGTCACGGTTGCCTTCCAGCCAAGCCATTACATCGCTTTGCTCCAGGCGGTTGCGCTCGGAATAGCCATTAAGTGCCAGGTTACGCCGCGCCCAGTCCAGGTAGGTTTTCGACAGGTCGACGCTGGTGGTGCTGCGCGCACCGCCCTTGGTCGCGTGCACGGTGGCCGTGGCGGTGTAGCAGAACAGGTTGAGGAAGCGCTTGCCGGCAGCCTCACGCTGGATGCGCATACGCATCGGGCGGTGGTCGAGGAACAGCCCGGTATCCAGGTAGTCGGTGAGGTTGACCAGCAGTTTGACGCCACCTTCGTTCACTTCCTGGAAGCGGCCCTCGGTAGCCTGACGTTCGTACTGGCGCGTGCCGCTTTGCCGCTCGCGACGTTTGAGCACTACACGCTGCGGCGAAATGCCCAACGCCTGCGGGATGGCCGCCAGTGCATCGAGCAGACGCGCCTGAGCCTTGTCCGGGTCGACCGAACGTGGCGCGGCGTATTCCTGCACGTGTACCCAGTCCTGGTACAGGTCGACCGCCAGGGCATATTCAGGCATGTCGGCATCGTACAGGCGATAGCAGTCGACCTGCTCGCGACGGGCCCACTTGCCCAGTTGCTTGAGGTTCTTCTGCAGGCGGTTGGCAAACATCTGCGCCCCTTCCGACAGCCGCGCGGGCTCGCTGGCCTGTGGTGCCTGCTGACGGGTTTCGGTGCCTTCAGGCTGCGCTTCGCGGCGTTCACCGGTGACGAACTGGTCCGGCTGCACCTTGAACAGCAGCAGCTTGCATGGCAATGCGCCGTTCCAGAACGCGTACTGCTTGTGGCTACGAATGCCCATGCGCTTGCCCAGTTGCGGCGCACCAGTGAATACCGCTGCTTCCCAGCCCATGCAGGCCTGGCGCAGGCGCTCGCCCAGATTCTGGTAGAGGTACAGCAGGCTGGCTTCGTCACCCAGACGCTCACCGTAGGGCGGGTTGCTGATGACCAGGCCTTTCTGGTTCTGGTCCGGGCGCGGCTCGAAGGTACTGACTTCGCCTTGGTAGATCTTCACCCAGTCGCCCAAGCCGGCACGCTCGACGTTGTTGCGGCCCGGCTGGATCAGCCGCGGGTCAGCCTCGTAGCCACGGATCCACAGCGGTGGCTTGGCCAGGCCGGCCTGCGCGCGCGCCTGCGCTTCGTCATGCACCTTGCGCCACAGCGCCGGCACATGGCCGAGCCAGGCACTGAAGCCCCAGCGTTCGCGCTTGAGGTTGGGGGCGATATCGGCGGCGATCATCGCGGCCTCGACCAGGAAGGTACCCACACCGCACATCGGGTCGGCCAGCGCACCACCTTCGGCAGCAATACGCGGCCAGCCAGCACGGATCAGCACCGCTGCCGCCAGGTTTTCCTTCAGCGGCGCGGCGCCTTGCTGCAGGCGGTAGCCACGCTGGTGCAGGCTGTGCCCGGACAGGTCGAGGGACAATATGGCCTCGCCGCGGTCCAGGCGCAGGTGCACACGCACATCAGGGTCGATCTTTTCGACTGACGGGCGCAGGCCTTCGCGGTTACGCAGCTTGTCGACGATCGCATCCTTGACCTTCAGCGCACCGAAGTGAGTATTGTCGATGCCTGAGCCATGGCCGCTGAACTCCACAGCCAGGGTGCCGTCGGCTGCCAGGTGGTCAGCCCAGTCGACCGCGTGCACGCCGTCGTAAAGGTCGTCGGCGTTCTTCATCGAGAAGCGCTTGAGCACCAGCAATACGCGGTTGGCCAGACGTGACCAGACACACAGGCGGTAAGCAGTTTCCATGTCGGCGGCGCCGCGAATGGCCGAGGTGTGCTCGCGCACCTCGTCAAGGCCGAGGCCCTTGGCCTCTTCGGCGAGCAGGCTTTCAAGGCCTTTGGGACAGGTGAGGTAAAGTTCGAAACGGTCCGACATGAGTATTCCAGCGCCTTGGGCTATTTGACTGACGGGGCGACGCATCGCCCCGCGATGTTTGCCCGTACACCTTTCCAGCAGGCGTGCGGGTGGCCCTCTGCGGCACACAACGTGCTGCAGAAAAGCCGGGCCGCCTGACCGATCCGTGCTTGGCCCAGTGGCAAAGACAGCTTAGATCATCAGGCAGTACGTGTAATTCTGGCGATCTGCGGGCCAATGTGACCCTTCGTCGCATTTCAAATTATTTCTGTCATCCGCAAACAACGCTGGCGAAATGACGTCAAAGAACGGCAAACCCCGATCATTGCAGGGCTAAACACCAAACAAGGTTGAGTCGCATTTATTTACTTATCCCCTCACCCTTGGAAAGGTTACGTGCTTATGACAAATCGATCATTCACACCGTGACTCGCATTCGATAGAACTGGTCTCAGGCCGCTTCGCAACGAGGCGGCACTTTCAGCTCGCCACGCCGGCAGCGAGCGCAAACCGGCAGAACGACTCTGCCCGGCCTCGGAGAGGCCGACGGGACATTACAGTCAACAAGTGAGGGCAACACCCTATGAGAAGACTTAAGCGTGATCCGTTGGAAAGAGCATATTCACGTGGCTACCAATACGGGGTCACCGGCAAATCCCGCGAACTTTGCCCCTTCAATCTTCCTTCTGTTCGCCAAGCCTGGATCAACGGCTGGCGTGAAGGTCGCGGTGATAACTGGGACGGAATGACTGGCACCGCTGGCATCCATAGACTCAACGAAAATCACGCCGTTGGCTGAACGAGGACACTGAATTCGATTTACCATGCACGCCCCATCCGGGCGGCGGGCGAAGGCCCAGGGGCCCCTTGAAGGGGCCCTTTTTTATGCCTTGGCAAACCTCATAAGCTGTACCCACTATCCCTGCAAGAGCGGGCTTGCCCGCGAACCGGCCCGTCAGGTCACCGCGGCATTGCCGCGATAGCATCCACCGCTTCGCGAATCAGCGCCGGCCCTTTGTAAATGAAGCCCGAGTAGATCTGCACCAGGCTCGCCCCGGCCGCGATCTTCTCGGCAGCATGGCGGCCTTCGGTAATGCCACCGGCGGCAATGATCGGCAACTTGCCGCCCAGCTCACCTGCCAGCACCTTGACGATATGAGTGCTCTTCTCCCGCACCGGTGCGCCCGACAGGCCGCCCGCCTCACCACCGTACGGCAGTGCTTCGACGCCTTCACGCCCCAGCGTGGTGTTGGTGGCGATCACCGCATCCATGCCCGAGGCCATCAGCGCGGCGGCCACCAGCGCCGTTTCTTCGTTGCTCATGTCCGGTGCGATCTTGATTGCCAGGGGCACGCGCTTGCCATGTGTACCGGCCAGTTGCTCGCGTCGCTCGGCCAGGGCATCGAGCAACTGCTTGAGCGAGTCGCCGAACTGCAGGCTGCGCAGGCCCGGGGTGTTGGGCGAGCTGACATTGACCGTGATGTAGCTGGCGGCGGTGTAGACCTTGTCCAGGCAGATCAGGTAGTCATCGACGGCACGTTCGACCGGGGTATCGAAGTTCTTGCCGATGTTGATGCCCAGCACCCCCTTGTAGCGCGAGGCGCGTACGCGGTCGAGCAGGTGATCAACGCCCAGGTTGTTGAAGCCCATGCGGTTGATGATGGCCGTGGCTTCCGGCAGGCGGAACAACCGTGGCTTGGGGTTGCCTGGCTGCGGACGCGGGGTGACAGTGCCGATTTCGACAAAGCCGAAGCCCAGCTGGGCGAAGCCGTCGATGGCCGCGCCGTTCTTGTCCAGGCCAGCTGCCAGCCCCACCGGGTTGGCAAAGTTCAAGCCCATGACCGAAACCGGCAATGACGCCGGTTGCTTGCACAGCATGCCGTTGAGGCCCATACGGCCACCGGCGCCGATCAGGTCCAGGGACAGGTCGTGGGAAGTTTCCGGGGAAAGCTTGAACAGCAGCTGGCGGGCCAGGGTATACATGGGCGGGCAAGGCTCAGGGTGAGTGAGGGGGCGATTATAGCCAGCGTGGGGCTGGCAGGACAGCAAATCGTGGAGCGCTTGGCACATCGGTTGCACCTGTTCAGCCCACAGCCTTATCAGTAAGGGCGAGGACTCTTGTGAACACTGTACCCCGAGCAACGCCCCTGGCCTGGGTCAACGGCAGCGACGCGCCGGAAAAAACCAGCCTGAACATCGGCTACATGGCCCTGACCGACTGCGCCTCGGTCGTGGTCGCCGCCACCCAGGGCTTCGCCCAGCAGCACGGCCTTACCCTCAACCTCAAGCGCCAGGGCTCGTGGGCCGGGCTGCGCGACAAGCTGGTCAGCGGCGAACTGGACGCCGCGCATTGCCTGTATGGCCTGGTCTACGCCGTGCACCTGGGCATTGGCGGCGTACCCGCCAGCGACATGGCCGTGCTCATGGGCCTGAACCAGAACGCCCAAGCTATCAACCTGTCCCCTGCCTTGCAGCGCAAGGGCGTGACCAACCCTGAGGCGCTGGCGCGCCTGGTGCACCAGCATGGCGCACGCCTGACGTTCGCCCAGACCTTCCCCACCGGCACACACGCCATGTGGTTGTATTACTGGCTGGCCAGCCAGGGCATCCACCCGCTGCGTGACGTCGACAGCGTCGTGGTGCCACCGGCGCAGATGGCTGCACACCTCCAGGCCGGGCGCATTGACGGCTTCTGCGTTGGTGAGCCCTGGGCCGCCGACGCGGTGGCCAAAGGCCAAGGCTTCACCCTGGCCACCAGCCAGTCGATCTGGCCGGATCACCCGGAAAAGGTCCTGGCCTGCGCCCGCGTCTTTGCCGAGCAATACCCCAACAGCGCCCGTGCGCTGATCAAGGCGATCCTCACCGCCAGCCGGTTCATCGAGCAAAGCCCGGAAAACCGCCGCAGCACCGCGCAACTGCTCAGCGCAAGTGCCTATTTGGACACCCCGCTGGACAGCATAGCCCCCCGCCTGCTCGGCCACTATGAGGATGGCCTGGGCAACCAATGGCAAGACCCACATGCCCTGCGCCTGTTCGACCAGGGCCGGGCCAACCTGCCCTATCTGTCCGACGGTATGTGGTTCATGACCCAGTTCCGCCGCTGGGGCCTGCTGCGCGAAGACCCTGACTACTTCGGCGTGGCCCGGCAGGTCCAGCAACTGCAGTTGTACAGCGAGGCCGCACACAGCCTGGGCATCGCTTGCCCAGGCCAAACGATGCGCAGCAGCCTGCTGATCGATGGCTCCCGCTGGGATGGCAGCGACCCCTTCGGCTATGCCCGCAGTTTCAGCTTGCATGCCTTGGGTGACTTGCCCGATGCCCGTGTCGGCGCGTGAGGGGGGCGAACATGCTGCGCATCCTGCTGATCGACGACACCCAGAGCAAGCTCGGCCGCCTCAGGGCGGCGTTGAGTGAGGCCGGCTTCGAGATCATCGAAGCCCCAGACCTGACCATCGACCTGCCCGCCTGCGTCGAAACGGTGCGCCCCGACGTGGTATTGATCGATACCGACTCACCAGACCGCGATGTGATGGAACAGGTAGTGCTGGTGAGCCGTGACCAGCCGCGGCCCATCGTGTTGTTCACCGACGAGCACGACCCCGGGATGATGCGTCAGGCGATCCAGGCCGGGGTCAGCGCCTATATCGTCGAGGGTATCCATGCTGCGCGGCTGCAGCCGATCCTGGACGTGGCCATGGCCCGCTTCGAGAGCGACCAGGCACTGAAGGCGCAGCTGCTGGCGCGCGACCAGCAACTGGCCGAACGCAAGCGCATCGAACAAGCCAAGGGTTTGCTGATGAAGATGAAGGACTGCAACGAAGAGCAGGCCTATACCCTGATGCGTCGCCAGGCCATGAGCCGGCAGCAGAAGCTGATCCAGGTGGCCGAACAGATCATTGCCATGCATGAGATGCTCGGCTGATGCGCTGAAAATCTCAAGCCAGCCCACCAGAAGTTGGCCCATCTCTTGCTCAACAAAACTCACCGGTAGCCAACGGCGGTTACCCCACTTGAATCCCGACAAAGACGTCGCTCTCCCCTCCACGCCCGTGGAGCGGGTAGCGGCGTTTTTTTCGTTCCGTTGTAGTACCGAGTGAGGTGTTCGATGAGTACCAGCTTCTGGAAATCCGGGCATGTGCCCACGCTGTTCGCCGCATTTCTGTATTTCGACCTCAGCTTCATGGTCTGGTACCTGCTGGGCCCGCTGGCGGTGCAGATTGCTGCCGACCTGCAACTGAGCGCACAACAGCGGGGCCTGATGGTGGCCACGCCGATCCTGGCCGGGGCAATCCTGCGCTTTGCCATGGGCATTCTGGTCGACCGCCTGTCGCCCAAGACGGCTGGCCTGATCGGCCAGGTCGTGGTCATCGTCGCCCTCGCCGCAGCCTGGTACCTTGGCGTACACAGCTATGAACAGGCCCTGCTGCTCGGCGTGTTCCTGGGCTTTGCCGGTGCGTCCTTCGCCGTCTCGCTGCCGCTGGCCTCACAGTGGTACCCGCCACAGCACCAGGGCAAGGCCATGGGCATCGCCGGCGCCGGCAACTCCGGCACGGTGTTCGCGGCCCTGCTGGCACCGGCACTGGCAGCGGGCTTTGGCTGGAACAATGTGTTCGGCTTTGCGCTGATCCCGCTGTCACTGGCGCTGGTGGTGTTCGCCCTGTTGGCGCGCAATGCCCCGCAACGGCCCAAGCCAAAAGCCATGGCCGACTACCTCAAGGCACTGGGCGACCGTGACAGCTGGTGGTTCATGTTTTTCTACAGCGTTACCTTCGGCGGCTTCATCGGCCTGGCCAGTGCCCTGCCCGGCTACTTCAGCGACCAGTACGGCCTGAGCCCGGTCACCGCCGGTTACTACACCGCCGCTTGCGTGTTCGCCGGCAGCCTGATGCGCCCGCTTGGCGGCGCCCTGGCTGACCGTTTTGGCGGCATCCGCACCCTGCTGGGCATGTACGGCGTCGCCGCCATCTGCATTGCCGCCGTCGGCTTCAACCTGCCCTCTGCCGCGGCCGCACTGGCGCTGTTCGTCAGCGCCATGCTCGGCCTGGGTGCCGGCAATGGCGCCGTGTTCCAACTGGTGCCCCAACGCTTCCGCCAAGAAATCGGGGTAATGACCGGTCTGATCGGCATGGCCGGTGGCATCGGCGGCTTCCTGCTGGCGGCCGGGCTTGGCACCATCAAGCAGCACACTGGCGACTACCAACTGGGGCTGTGGCTGTTCGCCAGCCTGGGCCTGCTGGCCTGGTTCGGCCTGCACGGGGTGAAACAGCGCTGGCGCACCACCTGGGGCTCGACTGCAGTCACTGCAGCGCGGGTCTGAGGCACGCCGATGAGCCTGCAACTGAGCTTTGCCCAGGCCAGCGCCACCGGGCCGCGCGCGGAAAACCAGGACGCCCTGCGCCTGGTGACACCGGCACCAGAACTGGCCGCCAGCAAAGGCTACCTGTTCGCGCTGGCCGACGGCGTCAGCCAATGTGCCGACGGCGGCCTGGCGGCACGCGCCAGCCTGCAGGCACTGGCCCTGGATTACTACGCCACGCCGGCCACCTGGAGCGTGGCCCAGGCCCTCGACCGTCTGCTGCTGGCGCAAAACCGCTGGTTGCGCGCCCAGGGCAGCGGCCAGCCGTTGTTGACCACGCTTAGCGCGCTGGTGTTGCGCGGCCGACGCTTTACCCTGGCCCATGTAGGCGACTGCCGGGTGTACCGCTGGCACGGGGGGACGCTGCAATGCCTGAGCGAAGACCATGTCTGGGACCAACCGGGCATGCAGCATGTACTGAAACGGGCACTGGGCCTGGACCAGCACCTGCTGGTGGATTACCTGGAAGGCGAGCTGCAACCGGGTGAATGCTTCCTGCTGCTCAGCGACGGGGTCTGGGCCAGCCTGGGCGAACAGCACATCCAGGCCGTGCTGCGCGAGCAAACTGACCTGCAACTGGCCGCCGACACCCTGGTGGCCAGTGCGCACCTCAACGGCAGCAAGGACAACGCCAGCGCCTTGCTGGTGCAAGTCGATCAACTGGGCACGGCCAACCTGGGCGATACCCTGGCGCAACTGCAACAATGGCCAGTGCCCGGCCCGCTGCGCGAAGGCCAGGTGATCGACGGCTGGCAGGTCGAAACACTGCATGCGCACAGCCGCCAGTCCTTGCTGTACAAAGTGCGCGATAGCCAGAACCAGCCTTGGCTGCTCAAGACCCTGCCCCCGGCACGCGAACAGGAACCGGGGGCGGCACAAGGGCTGTTGCTGGAAGAGTGGTTTCTGCGCCGCATCGCCGGCCGGCACTTCCCCGAGCTACACACCGCCAGTCAGCGTCAGCACCTGTACTACGTGATGCGCGAATATCCGGGCCAAAACCTGGCGGCGTTGCTGGCCGAACAAGGCCCGCTGCCCTTGCCGCAATGGCTGGAAGTCGCCCGGCAACTGCTGCAGGCAGTCGGTGTGCTGCATCGGCGCAACTTGCTGCACCGCGATATCAAGCCAGACAACCTGCACCTGGGCCGTGATGGCCAGCTGCGCCTGCTGGACTTCGGCCTGGCTTATTGCCCGGGCCTGTCCGAAGACCCGCTGCACGAGCTGCCCGGCACACCCTCGTACATCGCCCCGGAAGCATTCGAAGGCCACCCGCCCAGCCCGCGTCAGGACTTGTATGCAGTGGGCGTGACCCTGTACCACCTGCTGACCGGACACTACCCGTACGGCGAGGTAGAGGCCTTTCAGCGCCCGCGCTTCGGCCAGCCGGTCAACGCCGCGCGCTACCGACCCGACCTGCCGGAATGGCTGCAGCACAACCTGCTGCAGGCCGTGGCGAGCGACCCGGCGCAGCGCTTCGAAACCGCCGAACACTGGTTGCTGCTGCTCGAGCGCGGCGACCGCCAGGAACTGCCCAGTCGACCCCGGCCGCTGCTGGAGCGCGAGCCGCTGAAGGTGTGGCGCACCCTGGCCCTGTTGTCGTTGCTGATCAATCTGATACTGCTGTTCACCCTGCTCAAGGGCTGAACGCACCTTGCCGATGAGGAAACCCTGATGAATGCAAAAGTATGGCTGGTCGGTGCCGGCCCTGGTGACCCTGAACTGCTCACCCTCAAGGCCGTGCGTGCGTTGCAGCAAGCCACCGTGGTCATGATCGACGACCTCGTCAACCCGGCAGTGCTCGAGCATTGCCCGCAGGCCCGGGTAATGACCGTGGGCAAGCGCGGCGGCTGCCGCTCTACACCGCAAGCGTTCATTCAGCGCCTGATGCTGCGCCACGCGCGACAGGGCCGTTGCGTGGTGCGGCTCAAGGGCGGCGACCCTTGCATCTTCGGCCGTGGCGGTGAGGAGGCACTGTGGCTGCAGGGCCATGGCATCGAAGTGGAGGTGATCAATGGCATCACTGCCGGCCTTGCCGGGGCCACGCAGTGCGGGATCCCCCTGACTTCACGGGGCGTGAGCCGAGGGGTGACGCTGGTGACGGCGCACACCCAGGACGATAGCGAGCTGAACTGGGCGGCCTTGGCTCAGGGCGGGACAACACTGGTGGTCTACATGGGGGTGGCGCGGCTGGAACAGGTGCGCCAGGGATTGCTGGCGGGGGGCATGGCGCCGGGAATGCCGGTGGCGATGATCGAAAACGCCTCGCTGCCGCAGCAGCGGGAGTGCAGAAGCGATGTGCAGGGAATGGTGGAAGCTGCGCGGGCGTTTGGCTTGCGTAGCCCGGCAATCCTGGTGATTGGAGAGGTGGTGGGAGAGCAACAGGCTGTGGGGCGGATCGCAATCGCAGGCTAACAGCAGGAACAGCCTTCGAGGCCGGTTAAACCCCAGGCAAAGAAAAACCCGGCCGAGGCCGGGTTTTTCATGAAGCTTCAAACCAATTACTTGGCCTGGGCTTCTACCTGAGCTTCAACGCGACGGTTGATAGCACGGCCTTCTTCGGTGGCGTTGTCAGCAACCGGACGGGTTTCGCCGTAGCCTACCGAGTCAACACGGCTGGATTCTACGCCGTACTGCTGGGTCAGCACTTGCTTGACAGCGTTGGCACGACGCTCGGACAGCTTCTGGTTGTAAGCGTCTGGACCCACGGAGTCAGTGTGACCTTCAACCACGGTGGTGGTTTGTGGGTACTGCTTCATGAAGTCAGCCAGGTTTTTGATGTCGCCGTAGCTGTTAGGCTTGACGACCGACTTGTCGAAGTCGAACTTGACGTCCAGCTCAACGCGAACGACTTCGGCAACAGCCGGGCAGCCGTCGGCGTCAACGGTAACGTTGGCCGGGGTGTCTGGGCACTTGTCGACGTTGTCGCACACGCCATCGTTGTCGGAGTCGGAGCAGACTTCAGCAACTGGAGCAGGAGCAGCTTCAGCTTGCTTCGGGCTACCGCCGAAGTTCAGGCCAACACCAACGCTCGGGGCCCACTCGGTGTCGCCCTGGTCGATGTTGTACTGAGCTTCTACGCCGGCACGGGCATAGAACATGTCGGTGATGTACCACTTGGCGCCAGCGCCAACGTTGGCGAAGGTGGAGTGGTCACGACCGCCACGGCCGGTCTGGCCCAGCGACTGGTGCGAGAAACCAGCGGAAACGTACGGACGGATGGCGTCGTACGGGTTGTTGAAGTGGTAAACGGCGTCCAGGGCGGTGTTCGAGCCCTTGATGTTCTTGCCGTCTTCGCCACGAGCGTTGTGCACTTCGTCGTAGCCCAGACGCAGCTCAACGTCGTCGGTCAGGAAGTAACCGATCGAGCCGCCGAACAGGTTGCCGTCGTTCTTGAAGTCGCGCTGGCTGTCGAAGAATTCTTTCTTGTAGAAGATTTCAGTCTCGACGGCGCCTTGACCTTGTGCCATAGCGCCAATCGAAGTGGCGGCTACAAGCGAACCAATGGCCAAGCCCAAGGTGTTTTTCAATTTCATCCGTTAAATCCCCATCTGGTGATAGTTAAGCAGTCCCACCACAAACAAGAGGGACAACTCGACGGCGAGTCTAGCAGAACTCGCCGGTTCGTTAGAGATATTTGCACGCCCCTAAGTTTCATCAAGGCCGGCAAATTTCTCCCGAAGCTTGTCTAGCGCGCGCTTGTAACGCATTTTCGTCGCGCTCAGGCCCATGTGCATGATGTCGGCAATTTCCTGAAATTCCAGCTCTGCGACAAAACGCAGAACCAGAATTTCCCGGTCAATCGGGTTCACATGCACCAGCCACTTGTCCAGCCCGCCTTTTTCTTCCGGCTTTGGAGCCTTGTCCTCGGACGCCTCTTCAACAGGGTCCAGACTCAAGGCATCCATCAACCGACGTTTGCGGCGCTCCTTGCGGTACTGGGTAATGCACTCGTTGTAGGTGATGCTGTAGAGCCAGGTCTTGAACTTCGACTTACCCTCGAAGTTTTTCAGCCCGTACAGCACTTTCAGCATCACTTCCTGACAGACATCGTCCGCGTCACGGTCGTTCCCCAGATAACGCGCACAGACGTTGAACAGGGTCCGTTGGTAGCGCCGCATGAGCTCTTCATAGGCGCGGGTAACGTGGTACAGCTCCTCATGCGAACGCGCCACCAACTCTTCGTCTGTGAGCTCGCGGGGGTCATAGCGCATGGGCGGCGAATGAACTTTATTCAAAACGGATCTGGCCGACAGTCAGGTCAATGTCGCCGCGCGACCCCGTGGGTCGAATTTCGCGGCGGCATACATTAACAGCTTTTGTGCGGTTAGCGGCTATTGACGCGCTGTTCAAGCAGCTCGCGGTTAGACAGCGACACCAGTTCGCCATCATCGGTCAGCAGCGTCGTCTTCACCGTACCGATCTCCTCGATATGCCCTTCGACCTCTCCAATCCGCACCTGCTGGCCCACTTGGTACAGCTCGCGCACGTAGATGCCGGCCAGGATCTGCCCGGCAATTTCGCGACTGCCAAGGCCCATGGCCAAGGCAACGGCCAGACCAACGGTAATCAGCCCGATAACGATGACGTGGTTCAGCAGGTCGGTTTTCACTTCCAGCTGGCTGATGGCTACCGAGATGCTGATGATGATCACAAGGCCTTGGGTGATACGCCCCAGGCCTGCCGAGTATTCCAGGCCGATGCCTTCGGCAGCGCCACGCACCAGGCCGTTGGCCACCTGCGCCAGCAGCACGCCGGCCAGCAGCACCAGGGCCGCGCCGAACACTTTGGGCAAGTACAGGGCGAGCATGTCGAGGGTTGCCGAAACCCGCTCCAGGCCCAGCGATTCGGCGGCCGAGACCAGGAAGATGAGCAGCACGAACCAATAGACGATCTTGCCGATCAGGGTCGAGATTGGCACCTGGATGCCGCCCCGACCGAGCATTTTGGTGAGGCCGGTACCGGCCATCAGGCGGTCCAGGCCAAATTTGGCCAACAGTTTGGACAGCAGCGTGTCGAGCAGCTTGGCCACCACGAAACCGAGCAGCACCACGACCAGCGCGCCGAACAGGTTGGGGATGAAGTTCGCTACCTTGGTCCAAAGGGCAGTCATCGCGGTGACCAGGCTCTGGGTCCAGAGATCGAGTTCCATATTCAATCGGCCTTATCTGCTTTGCTGCCGGGGGCAGCGTTGCGGGAAGAGTGTCGACGCACCGGCGCAACATGCGCCGAGCCATTGTTCACGGCAATCAGCAGCGCCTGGCTCCAACGGCCAAGCAGGCTGAACAGATCACCCGCGCCAACCTGGCGGTTGGCGGTTTTCAGCACGCGACCCAGGCAAGCGGCGTCGTCCCGGTCGTCCCGGTCATTGCCGGAGGGTGACGCCTTGAGCAGGTCGCGCAGGGATTCTTCAAACGGATCGTGCATGGGCACCTCGCGCAGTGTCAGCAAGAGACGAGACGGCCGGGCGACGGGTCACACATCCTGTTGGCACGAAGGTTTCAAATTGCACCGCTATACCCATCGCAACCGCCGGAACAGCCACCACTGCCCCACGGCCAACCCCAGCACGACGATGCAGGCGAACAGGAAGCCCAAAGGGTTTTCCGCCCCAGGGATGCCGCCGACATTGATGCCCAGCAGCCCGGTGACAAAGCTCATGGGCAGGAAGATGCAGGTGATGATGCCAAAGCGGTACATGGTGCGGTTCATCCGCTCGCTGCGCCGCCGGTCCTCGCTTTCCAGCACCAGCGCAGCGCGTTCGCGGGCCAGTTCCAGCTCTTCGAGGTAGCGGATCAGGCTGTTGTTGAGTTCATTCCAGTAATCGGCGTCGGCATTGGCGAACCAGCTCCATTTGCTGCGCGACAACTGCGCGTAGATTTCCCGTTGCGGGGCGAGAAAGCGGCGCAAGCCAGCGGCACGGCGGCGAATCTGCTGCAGGCTGCCCTGCTCCGGGGCATACCGCTCGTCGGATTCGACCTTTTCTTCCTCCAGGTCGACGAGCTCGGCCAGGTCGCTGACCAGGCCCTGGACCTTTTCGGTGAGCAACTCACCCATCAACAACAACAGTTCCGAGGCCGATTTCGGTCCCCTGCCCTGTTCCAGCAGCTGGAGAATTTCATCGCTGGCGCGCAACGGCCGCAGGCGCAGCGAGATAACCCGCTGCGCCTCGGCGAAGATGCGTACCGAAACCATGTCTTCGGGCTCGGCACCCGGGTTGAGGTTGACCCCCCGCAGGAACAGCAACAGCTGTTCGTCCGCCATGGGCAGCAGGCGCGGGCGGGTGTTTTCTTCCAGCAGCAGCTCGCAGGCGAACTCGCTCAGGCCGCTGTCGTGCAGCAGCCAGGAGCGGGTTTGCGGATGGCTGCGATCCCAGTGCAGCCACAGGCTCTGCTCCGGTTGCAACTGCAGGTCGTCCAGTTCGGTACGGGCAATAGAACGCGCGCCGCCTTTGCCATCGAGCACCAGGGCATGCACCAGCCCCCACTGCGCGTTGTCTTCCTCGAACATCAAAGCTCCATCAGCGCGTGCTGCGCATTACTCCGGCATTTTCAGCGGGCTCGGCGAGACCAGCACGCCATTGTTGTCGGCATACACATATTCGCCCGGGCGGAAGGTGACCCCGGCGAAGGTCACCACCACGTTGAGATCGCCGATACCGCGCTTGTCAGTCTTCATTGGGTGGCTGGCCAGGGCCTGCACGCCAACGTCGGTCTGGATCAGCACGTCGACATCACGCACACAGCCGTAGATCACCAAGCCTTCCCAACCGTTTTTTGCGGCTTTTTCGGCGAGCATGTCGCCCAGCAGCGCACGGCGCAGCGACCCCCCGCCATCGACCACCAGCACTTTGCCCTTGCCGTCGAGTTCGACCTGCTCCTTGACCAGCGAATTGTCCTCGAAACACTTGATGGTAACGATCTGGCCACCGAACGAATCGCGGCCACCGAAATTGCTGAACATCGGTTCCAGCACTTGTACCAGGTCCGGGTAGGCGTCACACAGGTCGGGCGTTACGTAATGCTGCATGGGAAGCTCCTGTCAGTCACAACGAAAGCGGGTATCGGCCAAGGCTACACCTTGGAGGCTGTCGTAGTCATCCGGGACCGGGCAGTCATTTGTATTCATCCTGTCTCGGCCCTTCCACGCGTGACCCGTTCCTGCACAGGAACGCGCCGTTATCCAGGTGTAGGAGCGGGTTTACCCGCGAATACGGTAGCGGCGTCAAAGGTGAACGGCCGGTGGAGATTGGCCAGCAGGGCCGGCCTCTTCGCGGGTAAACCCGCTCCTACACGACGGCCTGTGTCCAACCCCCGATGTGCGTCCACCACCAATCCGGTGTAGGAGCGGGTTTACCCGCGAATACGGTGGCGGCGTCAACGGTGAACGGCGGGTGGAGATTGGCCAGCAGGCCCGGCCCTTTCGCGGGTGAACCCGCTCCTACACGCGGCCTGTGTTCTACCACCGAGGTGTGTCCACCACCAATCTGTGTAGGAGCGGGTTCACCCGCGAAGAGGCCATGACAGGTACAGCAAACTCAGCTGGCAGGCACAGGTTCCGCAACGACAGTGGACGCATGCACCGGCAGCAGCGGGTTGCGCAGCCAGCGCTCCACCAGCGGCCACACCTGCACCTGCGCGGCCTTGCTCACCAGCATGTCGACATGCCCAAAGGCCTCGAAACCTTCTTCACGACCCAGCCGCAGGAACTGCTTGCGCTCGCCGCCCAACTGCTCGAACAGCTTGCGACAGGCCCACACCGGGTCCTGGAAGTCCCCTGCACCGGCCACTGCCAGCAGCGGTACATCCACTTCAGCCAGCCCTGCCCACCAATCGTTCTGCTTGTCGCCAAAGCGCCCGAACAGGCCGTGCCAGCGCATGCTCTCCAAGGCGAGGCCTATCGGCTCGTCTTCAGGCCCACGCTTGAAACGTGGCCCGGATATCTGCCCCCAACGCTTGAGCACCAGCTTCGCGCCCCAAGCCAGCGGCGGCACTTTCAATGGCCAATAGACACGGCTGATCTGGGTACCGAACAACGCCACACTGGCGACTTGCCCAGGCTCCAGGAAGCCGCCACCCAGTGCTGCCGCCAATGTCGTCCCCCCCAGCGAATGGCCCACCCAGTGCGGCGCCTGGCCCGATTGCTCGCGCACGAAGGCGTTGATCAGCGGCAGGTCATCACGGGCGTAGGCAGCAACACTGTTGTGCTTCCAGGCAAGGTTGCGCGGCGACAAGCCATGGCCTCGCATTTCCGGGATCCAGACATCGAAACCGGCGCGCGCAAGGTAGGCGCCCAGGCCAACCCCTTTGGGCGAATACCAGAAACGCCGATTGGAAAAACTACCGTGCAGGAGAATGACCGGCACGCCTTGGGCCTGAACCTGGTCGGCCAGTCCCAGACGGGTGATGGCGAGCTCGACGCTGGGGTCCGGGCCATTACCGGCCTTGATCCGATACACGTCTTCGCTGAGATCGCCGCGGCGCTCGGCACTGAGCAGGGCCACGGGAAATAAAGTGCTGCTGCTTTGCATAAGGTTGCTTGGTGCACAAAAAAGGGCGGGGTCCATTGCTGGAGCTCGCCCTGGAAAAAACCAGGCAGGAGGGCGCCAGACGCCCCCCCGCGTTTACTGCATCAGGCCGCGCCTTGGCCTTCGGCCAGGAAGAACCAGGTCTCGAGTACCGAGTCCGGGTTCAGCGACACGCTTTCGATGCCCTGCTCCATCAGCCACTTGGCCAGGTCCGGGTGGTCCGATGGGCCTTGGCCGCAGATGCCGATGTACTTGCCAGCCTTGTTGCAGGCGGCAATGGCGTTGGCCAGCAGCTTCTTCACCGCAGGGTTACGCTCGTCGAACAGGTGGGCGATGATGCCCGAGTCACGGTCCAGGCCCAGGGTCAGCTGGGTCAGGTCGTTGGAGCCGATCGAGAAGCCGTCGAAGTATTCCAGGAACTCTTCGGCGAGGATGGCGTTGGACGGCAGTTCGCACATCATGATCACGCGCAGGCCGTTGTCGCCGCGGGCCAGGCCGTTTTCGGCGAGCAGGTCGACGACCTGGCTGGCTTCGCCCAAGGTGCGCACGAACGGCACCATGATCTCGACGTTGGTCAGGCCCATCTCGTTGCGCACGCGCTTCAGCGCACGGCATTCCAGCTCGAAGCAGTCACGGAACGACTCGCTGATGTAGCGCGAGGCACCGCGGAAGCCCAGCATCGGGTTTTCTTCTTCCGGCTCGTACAGCTTGCCGCCGATCAGGTTGGCGTACTCGTTGGACTTGAAGTCCGACAGGCGCACGATGACCTTTTTCGGGTAGAAGGCCGCCGCCAGGGTGCTGATACCCTCGACCAGCTTCTCGACATAGAAGCCGACCGGGTCGTTGTAGCCGGCAATGCGCTTGTCGACGCTGTCTTTCAGGTCGGCAGGCAGGCCCGCGTAGTTCAGCAGTGCCTTGGGGTGCACGCCGATCATGCGGTTGATGATGAACTCCAGGCGTGCCAGACCGACACCGGCGTTGGGCAGCTGGGCGAAGTCGAAGGCGCGGTCCGGGTTGCCGACGTTCATCATGATCTTGAACGGCAGTTCCGGCATGGCATCGACCGAGTTCTGCTTGATGTCGAAGCCCAGCTCACCTTCGAAGATGAAGCCGGTGTCGCCTTCGGCACAGGAAACGGTCACGCCCTGGCCGTCTTTCAGCACCTGGGTAGCGTTGCCGCAACCGACAACCGCCGGGATACCCAGCTCACGAGCGATGATCGCCGCGTGGCAGGTACGGCCACCGCGGTTGGTGACGATGGCACTGGCGCGCTTCATCACCGGTTCCCAGTCAGGGTCGGTCATGTCGGAGACCAGTACGTCGCCCGGCTGGACCTTGTCCATTTCCGAGACGTCGTTGATGACGCGAACCTTGCCGGCGCCGATACGCTGGCCAATGGCACGGCCTTCGACCAGCACGGTGCCTTTCTCTTTGAGCAGGTAGCGTTCCATGACGTTGGCGCTGGAACGGCTCTTCACCGTCTCAGGGCGGGCCTGGACGATGTACAGCTTGCCGTCGTCACCGTCCTTGGCCCACTCGATGTCCATCGGGCGCTGGTAGTGCTGCTCGATGATCATGGCCTGCTTGGCCAGCTCGCTGACCTCGGCATCGGTCAGGCAGAAGCGTGCGCGCTCGGCGCGCTCGACTTCGACGGTCTTGACCGAACGACCGGCCTTAGCCTCGTCGCCGTAGATCATCTTGATCGCCTTGCTGCCCAGGTTACGGCGCAGGATGGCCGGGCGGCCGGC
Organism: Pseudomonas sp. CIP-10; assembly: GCF_020911845.1. Classification (NCBI taxonomy): domain Bacteria; kingdom Pseudomonadati; phylum Pseudomonadota; class Gammaproteobacteria; order Pseudomonadales; family Pseudomonadaceae; genus Pseudomonas; species Pseudomonas sp. CIP-10. Next base: position 4,200,935 of record NZ_CP087160.1, read on the forward strand.
CTGCAGGGTGTTCTTGTGCACGTAGAATTCGTCAGGGTTGACTGCACCCTGCACCACGGTTTCGCCCAGGCCGTAGGCGCCGGTGATGAACACCACGTCGCGGAAGCCCGACTCGGTGTCGAGGGTGAACATCACCCCGGCAGTGCCGGTTTCCGAGCGGACCATGCGCTGCACGCCGGCAGACAGGGCCACCAGCTTGTGGTCGAAGCCCTGGTGCACGCGGTAGGCGATGGCGCGGTCGTTGAACAGCGAAGCGAACACTTCCTTGGCCGCGCGGATCACGTTATCGACGCCACGGATGTTGAGGAAGGTTTCCTGCTGGCCGGCGAACGAGGCGTCCGGCAGGTCTTCAGCGGTAGCCGAGGAACGCACGGCAACGGCCATGTTGTCGTTGCCGGCGGCCATTTCGGCGAAGGCCGTACGGATTTCCGAATCCAGGTGTGGCGGGAATTCGGCTTCCATGACCCACTGGCGAATCTGCGCGCCGGTCTTGGTCAGGGCATTGATGTCGTCAACGTCCAGCGCGTCGAGCGCGGCGTGAATGCGGTCGTTCAGCCCACTCTGCTCGAGAAAGTCACGGTACGCCTGAGCCGTAGTGGCAAAGCCGCCCGGCACCGACACGCCGGCACCGGCGAGGTTACTGATCATCTCGCCCAGGGATGCGTTCTTGCCCCCCACATGCTCCACATCATGGACGCCGAGCTTATCGAGGGAAACTACGTACTCTACCAAGGTGATCTCTCCACTAACTGTGTTGGAAAAGCTCAAAAGGCGCCCGCCTGTCTTCTATGACTTGGCCGGGCGTTTGTGGCCTGTACCTGGAAAATAGGCGCTGCAAATGTGGCAGAATGTCGACAGCCGCATTCGGCAAACCGAACTTATCATATCCAAGAATCGTCATCAGCTTAAGGCCCAGATCGCAAATGAAACGAACCGCGTTCTTCATCTCCGACGGCACCGGTATCACTGCCGAAACCCTGGGCCAGAGTTTGCTCGCGCAATTTGAGAGCATTCCCTTCAACAAATTCACCCGTCCTTACATCGATTCGCCGGACAAAGCACGGGCCATGGTCCAGCAAATCAACGCTGCGGCCGAGCGGGATGGGGTCCGCCCGATCATCTTCGACACCATTGTCAACCAGGACATCCGCGAGATCCTGGCGACGTCGAATGGCTTCATGATCGACATCTTTTCTTCGTTTTTATCCCCACTTGAGCAGGAATTGATCGCCCATTCGTCTTATTCCGTGGGCAAATCCCACTCGATTGGTGGCAATTCCAACTACATGGAACGCATCGAGGCGGTGAATTTCGCCCTGGATAACGACGATGGTGCACGCACCCACTACTACGACAAAGCCGACCTGATTCTGGTTGGCGTGTCGCGTTGCGGCAAAACCCCAACCTGCCTGTACATGGCCATGCAGTTCGGCATCCGTGCCGCCAATTACCCGCTGACCGAGGACGACATGGAGCGCCTGCAGCTGCCGGCGGTGCTGAAAAAGCACCACAGCAAGCTGTTCGGCCTGACCATCGACCCCGACCGCCTCACCGCCATCCGCCACGAACGCAAGCCCAACAGCCGTTATTCCAGCTTTGCCCAGTGCGAATTCGAAGTGCGTGAAGTGGAAAGCCTGTTCCGCAGGGAGAACATTCCCAATATCAATTCCACGCATTTTTCGGTGGAAGAGATTTCCGCCAAGATCCTGGTCGAAAAAGGCGTGGAGAGACGGTTCAAGTAACAGCCCCGCCCCCCCTGTAGGAGCGGGTTTACCCGCGAAAGGGCCGGCCCTGCTGGCCAATCTCCAGCGGCCGTTCACCGTTGCCGCTGCCACCGTATTCGCGGGTAAACCCGCTCCTACACGGAGGAGAAAACGCATCAGGGGTTGGGCCCAGCTCGGTGGTTTGGCACAGGTCGCTGTAGGAGCGGGTTCACCCGCGAAAGGGCCAGCCCAGGCATACAAAAAAAGCCCCGGCATCACTGCCGGGGCTTTGTTTTACCTCACCACAAGGCTCAGGACGGCACCACCGCTGCCTGCCCGCTCATGGCCAGGTCGACCAGCTCGCGGTTGGCCACCGCGTACATCGCATAGTCAGTGCCCGTGGCATTGCGCAGGTCGTCGAGCATGGCGCGCCAGCGCTCCACCATTCCCCGATGCTGCTCTGACCACAGCGCCACGCGGGCATCCATGTCTTGCGGTGCATCGGCCATCTGCAGGACCGAAATGGTGATCGCCCGCTGCTGCAAGTCGATATCGTCGCGGAATGCCTCGCGCGCCAGCGCCTGCCAGTTGTTTTCCACCGGCAGGTTGCTGATTTCCTGCAGGTACCAGGTCAGGTCCAGCGCGCTGCCCACGGCGAAGAATGCCTTGGCCACCTGCGCAGGCTCATGGCCGGTAACGTCGGCCGCTTCAATGATCGGCAGCAGGGTGTACAGGTGGCTGGTACCCGCCACCATACGCGCCAGCAACTCCGGCACACCGGCGTCGACAAAGCCTTGGTAGCGCACCATCCAGCGTTCGCGGGTGGGGCCTTCTAGCAGCTCATCAAGCTTCAGGCCCAGCTGCGCAATCTTCGGCCCGAAGTGCGCGGTATCGCGCCCGGCGTCCTGTTCGTTGCGGCGGCTACGCAGGAACCAGCGGGTGGCACGACGACCCAGTCGCATCAGCTCGTCCATCAGGGTGAGCTGGATTTCTGCCGGCACCTGATAGTCCAGCGCCTCGATCTGGCGGAACCAGTGCGGCAGGTGGAAGATATCGCGCACGATCACGTAAGCACCGGCCACGTTGGCCGGGCTCATGCCGGTCGACTCCTTCAGGCGCTGGACGAAGGTGATACCCATGTTGTTGACCAGGTCGTTGGCGATCTGGGTGCTGACAATTTCGCGCTTCAGGCGGTGGCGGCGCATGGCCTCGGCGAACTTGCTGACCAGGGACGGCGGGAAAGCGGTTTCCATGTCACGGGTCAGGTAGTCGTCGTCCGGCACCAGCGATTTGAGCAGTTGCTCCTTGAGGTCGATCTTGCTGTACGAGATCAGCACCGACAGCTCGGCGCGGGTCAGGCCGTGGCCGGCAGCCAGGCGTTCGGCCAACTGCTCTTCGGACGGCAGGAATTCGATGGCACGGTCCAGCTTGCCCCGCGCCTCGAGGTCGGCCATCAGGCGCTTGTACTCGGCAATCCGCTCGCGGGCGCGGCGGGCAGCCAGCGACAATGCCTGGGTCTGCTTGTAGTTGTTGCCCAGTACCAGCCCGGCGACTTCGTCGGTCATGCTGCCCAGCAGCTGGTTGCGCTGCTTCTCGGTCATGTCGCCACCCTGCACCACTTCGTTGAGCAGGATCTTGATGTTGACCTCGTGGTCGGAGCAGTCCACGCCGCCGGCGTTGTCGATGAAGTCGGTGTTGGTGGCGCCGCCGTTCAGGCCGAACTCGACGCGGCCGAGCTGGGTCATGCCCAGGTTGCCGCCCTCGCCCACTACCTTGCAGCGCAGTTCGTTACCGTTGACCCGCAGCGCATCGTTGGCCTTGTCGCCGACATCGGCGTGGCTCTCCGTACTGGCCTTGACATAGGTCCCGATGCCACCGTTCCACAGCAGGTCTACCGGGGCCTTGAGCAGCGCATTGAGCAACTCGGTCGGGGTCAGGCGGTCGGCTTCGATGGCGAAGCGCTCTTTCATCTGCGGGCTGATGGCGATGCTCTTGGCACTGCGCGGGAAGATCCCGCCGCCTTCGGACATGATGCTGGTGTCGTAGTCGCTCCAGGCCGAGCGCGGCAGGTCGAACAGGCGCTTGCGTTCAGCGAAGCTGGAAGCGGGCTCCGGGTTGGGGTCGATGAAGATATGCAGGTGGTTGAACGCGGCCACCAGTTGCAGCTTGTCGGACATCAGCAGGCCATTGCCGAACACGTCGCCGGCCATATCGCCCACACCAATGACGGTGATCGGGTCTTCCTGCACGTTGATGCCGCGCTCGCGGAAGTGGCGCTGCACGCCCACCCAGGCACCGCGCGCGGTAATGCCCATCTTCTTGTGGTCGTAACCGGCCGAGCCGCCGGAAGCAAAAGCATCGCCCAGCCAGAAACCGTAGTCGATAGCGATGCCGTTGGCGATGTCGGAGAAGGTCGCGGTGCCTTTGTCGGCCGCTACCACCAGGTACGGGTCGTCATCGTCATGGCGCACCACGTTGGCCGGCGGAACCACGCCACCGTCCTTGAGGTTGTCGGTGATGTCGAGCAGGCCGGAAATGAAGATGCGGTAGCACGCCACGCCTTCGGCGGCAATCTCGTCACGGCTGCCGCCCAGCGGCAGGCGACGCGGCAGGAAACCACCCTTGGCGCCGACCGGCACGATGACCGAGTTCTTAACCTGCTGGGCTTTCACCAGCCCCAGCACTTCGGTACGGAAGTCCTCTTCGCGGTCGGACCAGCGCAGGCCACCACGGGCAACGTTGCCAAAGCGCAGGTGCACGCCCTCGACGCGTGGCGAATAGACGAATATCTCGAACTTTGGCACCGGTTTGGGCAGTTCGGGGATCAGCTTGGGGTTGAACTTGAAGCTGAAGTACGACTTGTTCTGGCCGTTTGCGTCGGGCTGGTAGAAGTTGGTACGCAGGGTGGCCTTGATCAAGTCCAGGTAGCGCCGCAGGATGCGGTCTTCGTTGAGCACCTGCACGTCATCCAGGGCGCTCAGGATGGCCTGTTCCAGGCGCTGCTGCTTGTCGTCAAGGTCGTCCTGGGTAAGCTTGCGCGCCAGGTAGAAGCGGGTCTTGAACAACCGGGTCAGCTCACGGGCGATGTCGGTGTGGTTGTTCAGGGTGCTGGCGATATAGCCCAGATCGAAGCCCAGACGGATCTGTTTCAGGTAACGGGCGTAGGCACGCAGCAAGGCCACGTCGCGCCACGGCAAGCCGGCGGTGAGCACCAGGCGGTTGAAAGCGTCGTTCTCGGCATCACCACGGACGATGTGGATGAAGGCGTCCTGCAGGGTGTCGTTGAGCTGCTGGATGTCCAGGCTCAGGCCTTCGCTGTAGGTGAAGGCGAAGTCGTGGATCCAGTATTCGCGGCCATTGGCATGGCGCAGGCGGTACGGGAACTCGCCGAGCACGCGCAGGCCGAGGTTTTCCAGAATCGGCAGCACGTCGGACAGCGCCAGCGGGGTGTCGGCGTGGTACAGCTTGCAGTGCAGGATGCGCTCGCCTACCTGGGTCAACGGCTGGTAGAAGCTCATTGCCAGCGGCTTGCTTTCCGACAGGTTCAGCACATGCTGCAGGTCGACCACCGCCGAGTGCGCGGCGAAGCGCTCGCGGTATCCGGCCGGGAAGCCTTTGGGGAAATCGGCGAGGATGTTGGTGCCTTGGGCTTCGCCGAAGTTCTCCACCACCAGTGCCGAGTAGTCGTCATGCCACGAGCGGCAGGCCTGGATGACTTCGCGTTCCAGCTGCTGCGGGTCGATGTCGATACGGTTCTTGGGGTCGACCCGCAGAATCAGTTGCACACGGGCCAGTACCGATTCGGAGAAGAAGGTCCAGAACTCGCAGTCGCTGGCCTTCAGGCGCTCCATCAGCACCTGCTGGATCTTCTGCCGCACTTCGGTGGAGTAGATTTCCCGCGGGACGTAGGCCAGGCAGTAGCAGAAGCGGCCATACGGGTCTTTGCGCAGGAACACGCGGATCTTGTTGCGCTCCTGGATCTGCACGATTGCCATGACCGTGCTGAACAGCTCGTCGATCGGCGTCTGGAACAGGTCGTCGCGCGGCAGCACTTCCAGCACCTGGGCCAGTTCCTTGCCCAGGTGGGCCTTGGGATCGAAGCCCGAACGGCGCTCGACTTCGGCCACCTTCACGCGGATGTACGGAATGGCATGCACGCTTTCGCCATACACCGACGAGGTGTACAGCCCCATGAAGCGGTGCTCCTTGATGACCTTGCCGTCGGCGTCCAGCTGGCGGATCGACACATAGTCCGGGTAGGCCGGGCGATGCACGCGGCTGGGCAGCGCAGCCTTGGCGAACGACAGCAGCAGCGGCTCGTTGAGGTAGGCCACAGCGTAGTCTTCGATGCGCAGCTCTTCTGCGGTCAGGCCCACGCGCAGACGGCGCGGCAAGCCGAGGAACGACTGCTCGTCGTAAACCATCTGGCCGCCATCGGCGTCGCCCTTGACGGTGAATTCTTCATAGCCCAAGAAGGTGAAGTGGTTATCCAGCAGCCACTCGAGGAAGGCCTTGACTTCGCCCTTCTCGTTTTGGGCAGGACCAAAGCCGGTCTGTTCCACCTGCGCCACCACTTCACGCAGCTTGGCCTTCATCGGTTCGAAGTCGGCCACCACCACCCGTACCTCGGCCAGCACCTGCTCGATCTCGCGGGTCAGCACTGTCAGCTCGGCGGCATTGGCGCAGCGGTCAATCTCCAGGTACATCAGTGACTCGTAGCGCACGCCCTCGCCCTGGGTGCCCTTGGGCAGCAGTTCCAACAGCTCGCCCTTGGCGCCACGGCGCACACTGAGCACGGTGGTTTGCAGGGTGTGGATGCTGTAGCCACGGCGGTTGAGCTCGGTACGCACCGAGTCGACCAGGAACGGCAAGTCATGGTGCAACACTTCGACCACGGTATGGGTCGACTGCCAGCCATTACGTTCGTAATCAGGGTTGTACACCCGCACTTGCGGGTATTCGGGGTCGAAACGCTCGATGATGCGCCAGGCTGACAGGGTGCAGCCGGCCAGGTCGGAAAGCCTGCGCTGGGTGAGTTCGTCCAGAGAGATGATGCCGAAGAACTGCTCGGCGAACAGCGCCACTTGTGGCAGGGACTGCTCGCTGATGTGCTGCGCCAGGGCCGCTTGCAGTTGATGCTGGAAGTCGGCTTTGCTGGCTGCGGTGAAGAACGCCATCTGTGGTACTCCGCTTGGGCTTTGTAATAATTGAAGCGTCGCTGCGTGCGCCGTGTACGGATCAACGATAGCCAACCCGTGGCATGACGGACGGTAAAAACCAGACGTTGAACGTGCGCAGGCACGCCCAGGGCTCGCCGAAGCTTAACGACTGATCGGTCATCTACGCTTGCAGCGCTGCGACAATTTCGGTCAAGGGGCGGTAACTTTACGTTTATGCCTGTACGCAAGACTGTCAGAATTCCCTTCCGTTTCCTTTGACCCGAGCCTGCTCATGCAAATCAACACCGCCCTGCTGTTCGCCACCCCTTGCGATGACGAGGAAGACAACATGGCGACCCTGTGCTGCCACAGCGACAAGGGTCAGATGTTCCTGCTTACCCGTTACCCGGACGAGGACACCGTCGACCTGACGCTGGATGACGAGCCGTCGACGCTGGATGGCCTTAAAGTGACCCTGAGCGCCAAGCGCCTGCTGATCGAAGTGGCGGCCGGCGACCGGGACGCGCTGAAGGGGGATGAAGCACTGGAAATCAACCTGACCAGCGAGCTGAGTGACATGGATGAAGTGAAGGAAACCCTGGAGAACATCCTGGCCGGTACTGGAACCTTGGTCTGCGAGCTTTGAACCCTGCCCCTGCCTAGTGGGAGCGCGTTCCCTGTGGGAGCAACTGTCTTGCTCAACTTCTAAAAGCTGGCACGATCCCTGTGGGAGCGGCCTTGCGTCGCGATAGGGCCGCGCAGCGGCCCCAGGATCTCGACATCATGCATAGATTGCTGGGGCCGCTTTGCGGCCCTATCGCGACACAAGGCCGCCCCCACAATGATCAGGCCAGCGCCTGCTGCATCTCTTCGGCCTGCACCCGCAACGCCTCGCAAAACGGCTCCACCGCTACCGATGCCGGCCGATGGTCCGGGCGTATGAGCATCACCTGATAGGGCACCGATACCCGTAACCTGCGGATCGGCAACCCGCCTTGCGCCGCCTCCAGCCCGCTCAGTGGGTTGATGATCGCCACCCCCAGGCCTTGCCTGACCATGGCGCACACCGAAGCGGCACTGGTGGTCTCGATGACCGTGCGGCGGTTAACCCCGGCCGCACGAAAGTGCTGATCCAGACGCTGGCGGTAGGTATCCAGGCTGGCCAGGTTGATGAAATCGACCTCATGGAAATCACTCAGCTCCAGTTCAGCCTTCACCTGCAGCGGGTGATGCTCGGGCAACACGCACACCATGTTGGCACTGAACAGCAATTCACCATACGCGCCGCGCGGTATCTGTTCGACTTCAGTCAGGCCAAGGTCATGCTGCTGGGCAACCAGTGACTCCTCCAGCAAAGGCGACTCCTGCGCCAGAATGCTCACACTCACGCCGCTGTGCTGCTGGTGAAAGCGCTGGCAGGCCTTGGGCAACAAGGTTTGCGAGAACAGCGGCAGGCAGGTGATGGCCAGCCGGCCCTGCTCGAAGTTGCGGATGGCCTGGGCAAAGCGATCGATCCGCTCCAGCCCGACGTAGGCGCGCTCGACCTCTTCGATCAACAGCAGCGCCTGGGCCGTCGCCACCAGGCGCCCGCCCTCGCGCTCGAACAGGTTCAGGCCAGTCACCTGCTCCAGCCGCGCCAGTTCGCGGCTGACAGTCGGCTGCGAGGTGAACAGCAGGCGCGCCGCACCGGTGACACTACCAGCGGCCATGATGGCGCGGAACACTTCGATGTGGCGGACGGACAGTTTCACGGCAGCACCCGGTGAGTCGACAATGGGTATATCAGATATGAATGACTGGCAGAAAAATAGCTATTTTTCTGAATCCACGCTTTGATTCATCCTCGTGGCCTTCCTTATCCGAGTAGCGCCACCATGACCGCACCCTTCACCCTTCTGGCCGAGGCGGTTCGCCAGCACGGCTCGCCGCTTTGGGCGTACGACGCCAGCACCATCGCCGAGCGTGTCGAGCAGTTGAACGTATTCGACACCGTGCGCTTCGCCCAGAAAGCCAACCCCAACCTGCATGTGTTGCGCCTGATGCGCGCCCATGGCCTGGTGCTGGACGCCGTGTCGCTGGGTGAGATGGAACGGGCCTTCGCCGCGGGTGCGAGCGTGGACGGTGACCCTGCCGGCGTGGTGCTGACCTGCGACGCGCTGGACCGCCCCACCCTGGAGCGCGTGGTGGCGTCAAAGATCGAAGTCAATGCCGGCTCCATTGACATGCTGCGCCAACTGGGTGAACGCTCGCCCGGCCACCGCGTGTGGATCCGCATCAACCCGGGCTTCGGCCATGGTCACAGCCGCAAGACCAATACCGGCGGCGAAAACAGCAAGCATGGCATCTGGCACGAAGAGCTGGACGAGGCGCTGGCGTGCATCAAGGCCCATGGCCTGCACCTGGTGGGCGTGCACATGCACATTGGTTCCGGGGTGGACTACCAGCACCTGGAACAGGTGGCCCGCTCGATGATCGAGCTGATCGGCCGCCTGGGCGTGGACTTCGAGGCGTTCTCCATCGGCGGCGGGCTTTCCACGCCTTACCGCAGCACCGACAAACCGGTCGACCTGCAGCGTTATGCGCAGACCTGGGCGGTGGCGCGCAAGGAGATCGAAGCGATGCTCGGCCACCCGGTGCGCATGGAGATCGAACCCGGGCGCTTCCTGGTGGCGGAGTCGGGCTACCTGGTGGCCGAAGTCCGTGCCGTGAAACAGGTGGGGCGCAATACCTTCGTCATGATCGATGCCGGCTTCAACGACCTGATGCGCCCGGCGATGTACGGCGCCTACCACGGCATGACCCTGCTCGATGCCGATGGCCAGGCAGTAGATCGCCCGCGCCAGCCGACCGTGGTGGCCGGGCCGTTGTGTGAATCGGGTGACGTGTTCACTCAGGATGACCAGGCGCTGACCCCGCAGGACCTGCCTCAGGCACAGGTGGGCGACCTGCTGGTGATCCACGATGCCGGGGCCTATGGCGCGTCGATGTCGTCGAACTACAACAGCCGGCCGCTGCTGCCGGAGTTCCTGATCGAGAACGGTGCCCTGCGGATGATCCGCCGGCGCCAGACGGTGCAGGACCTGCTGAGCCTGGAGGCCGGGTTCTAACCACTGCCCTGCAAGCCTGCACGACTCTTTGTGGGAGCGGCCTTGCGTCGCGATAGGGCTGCACAGCAGCCCCACAAATGTAGCCGCGATGCCGAAACCCGGGCCGCTTTGCGGCCCAATCGCGACGCAAGGCCGCTCCCACAGGGTGTGTGCTCGCGGTCCTTGCAATAAGCCCCGCCTCTCGCGACAATGCGATCAATTCCCATTAATATTGCGGTCTTGACGCCATGGCAACGCTCGATCCCCAGGCCCTGCACGAGCTGTACAGCGAAAACAACAGCTGGCTGAAGGGCTGGCTGCGCGCCCGCCTGGGCAACGCCGCCGACGCTTCCGACCTGGCGCACGACACGTTCTTGCGGGTAATGACCGCGCGTAACCCGTTGCCGATCCGTGAGCCGCGCAGCTACCTCAGCGCTATCGCCCGCGCCCTTCTGATAGACAAAGCTCGCCGTCGCATCATCGAAAAAGCTTACCTGCAGGCGCTGGCCCTGCGTCCGGAACCGGTAGAGGTGTCGCCGGAGGTGCGCTTGTCCATCATAGAGATGCTGGTGGCCGTGGACAGCCTGCTCGACGAACTCGGCGCCAAGACCCGCGCCATCTTCCTTGCCGTTCAACTCGAAGGCCTGACCTACGGCGCTGCGGCCGAGCGCTTCGGCGTGTCGATCACCACCGTGAAGAATCACCTGATCAAGGCCATGACTCGCTGCCTGCTGGCAGTCGAAGGCTGACGCCCATGGATCTCAAGACACTCGAAGCCGCTGCCACCTGGTATGTTCAGCTCAACGACGGCGCCAATAGCGAGGCCCGCACCCAGGCCTGGCGACAGTGGCTGCAGGCCAGCCCCCTGCACGCAGCCGCCTGGGCGCGGGTAGAAAAGCTGCAGCAGCAATGGGCCATGGTGCCGCCGCAGGCGGCGCTGTCCGGCCTTGGCGCGGCCCAGGCGCAGCGGCGTGACGTGCTGAAAGTGCTGGGCCTGCTGATGGCCATGGGGGGCGGCAGCTGGCTGGCGGCCGAGCAGGTGCCCTATCGTGCCTTGCTGGCCCAGCACAGTACCCGCAGCGGCGAGCGCCGCGCCCTGCACCTGGAGGATGGTTCACAGCTGGAACTGAACGTGAATACCGCGCTGGATGTGCGCTACGCCACAAAGGTGAGGGCGATTCAGCTGTATCAGGGGGAAATTCTGGTGCGTCCGGTCAGCGATCGTCAGCAGCGCCCGTTTATCGTGCACACCGATGACGGCAGCGTACTGGCCCGCAGTACCGCGTTCAGCGTCCGCAAACTGGCGCAGCAGACCCGCGTGGGTGTGCTTGAGGCCAGCGTCGAAGTTCGCCCCCTGCGCCACCCTGATCGAGTGCTGCAACTGCACGCTGGCCAGCAAGTGAGTTTTGATCAGGATGTCGTCCTCGACGCCCATGCCCTCCCCGCCGATTCCACGGCCTGGTTGCAAGGCATGCTCAGCGTGAACGACTGGCGCCTTGGCGATTTCCTCGAAGAACTGGGGCGCTATCGTCCAGGTGTGCTGCGCTGTGCCTCGTCGATCCAGGCCATGAGCATTTCCGGTGCGTTCCGCATTGACGACACCGATATCGCCCTGGCCAACCTGCCGAAAACCTTGCCCGTGAAAGTGCGCTACTTAAGCCGCTACTGGGTGAGTGTGGAGCCCGCCTGAGCAACTGCAGAAAAACTTTCGCCGCAATCTTGCTGATTTCTATTCTCGTCCGTCCCTGACACAAGCCGCGACGACAGCGACTTTCTGCCATGACTCGGAAGGACCACGAAATGCCACACCTGCACCCTACCCCAGCAACCAAGCTCAGCCATGCCGTCCGCCTGGTGCTGTTCGGCATGTCCCTGGCCAGCGCGCCCGGCCTGTTGCTGATGCCTGCCCAGGCAATGGCCCAAAGCCAGGCCACCTACCATGTCCCCGCTGGCTCACTGGGCAACGCCATCACCCAGTTTGGCGTACAGGCGGGTGTGACCATTTCGTTCGACACCGCACAGACGCGCAACCTCGACAGCGCGGGCCTGGAAGGCAGCTTCAGTGTCGAGGAAGGTCTGGCGCGGCTGCTGGGCAACAGTGGCCTGCAGGCGCAGCGTCAGGGTAATGGTGGCTATGTGCTGGTCGCTGCGCAAAACGGCTCGGCCATGGAACTGGCGCCGATGAACATCGACGCCAACCGCCTGGATGCGACCAGCGAAGGCACCCAGTCCTACGCCGCCCGTGCCATCACCATCGGCAAGGGCGTACACACGCTGAAAGAAACCCCGCAGTCGGTCACCGTGATGACCCGCAAGATGCTCGACGACCAGAACCTCAACACACTGGAGCAGGTACTGGACAAGACCCCGGGCATCACCGTGTATGACTCGCCCATGGGCGGCAAGTATTTCTATTCCCGTGGTTTCAACCTGGATGGCCAGTACCAGTACGACGGCGTGCCCTTGGACGTGGGCGGCAACTACGTGCAGGCCAACAGCTTTTCCAGCGACATGGCGTTCTATGACCGCGTCGAGGTGCTTAAAGGTGCGGCCGGCATGATGAAAGGCTCTGGCTCCTCCGCCGGGGGCGTCAACTTCGTGCGCAAACGGGGGCAGGAAAAAGCCGCCACCACCGTCACCCTGTCAGCCGGCAGCTGGGACAACTACCGCGGGCAAGTGGACGTGGGCGGCCCGCTGAACGCGTCGGGCACCGTGCGGGGGCGCGCCGTGGCGACGCTGCAGGACCGCCAGTACTTCTATGACACGGCCAAGCGCCAGGACCAGATACTGTACGGCGCCATCGACTGGGACGTCACGGCCGACACCACCGTGGGCGCTGGCCTGGCTTACGAGGATGTCGATGCCACCCCTTGCTACGCCGGCCTGCCACGCTACGCCGATGGCAGTGACCTGAAGCTGTCGCGCTCCACCTGCCTGGGGGCCAGCTGGAACGACATGCAAAGCCAGCGTATTACCGGCTTTGCCGACCTCAAGCACCGCTTCAACGATGACTGGACCCTGAACTTCGCCTCGATCTACACCCACAACACCCAGGACATCGAATACGCTTATTCCGAAGGCACGGTACCCGTCGGCGCCAGCACCGCCAGCATGAACGTCCGGGCCGGCCGTTTCGACTACGACCAGGACGACTACGGCTTCGATAGCTATGTCGATGGCAAGTTCGAGGCGTTCGGCCTGCAGCACGAGCTGATCATGGGTGTCAACGCCAGCCGACAGAAAACCCATGATTACTTCGCGCTGATGCTGCTGGACGGCAAGCAGGACCCGTTCAACCCATCCGCGAACTTCACACACCCGTCCAAGGCCGATTACCTGGTCAACCCGAGCCGCGGTGGCAGTGTGCCAACCGATACCACTACCACCCAGTACGGCACTTACGCCAACCTGCGCCTGAAACTGGCAGAGCCACTGACCTTGGTGCTGGGCGCGCGGGTCAGCTGGTACCGTAACAAGAGCGACTCCTATACCCAGTTCTACGATTACTGGGTGCATAATCGCAGCCAGGAAAACGGTCAGGTCACGCCGTTTGCCGCCGTGCTGTACGACCTGAACGAGCAGTGGACCGCCTATGCCAGCTACGCCGACATCTTCCAGCCACAGAGCGACAAGGTGAATGCCGAGCGGCAGGCGTTACAACCAAAGACCGGCGCCAACTATGAAGTCGGCATCAAGGGCGAGCTGCTCGATGGCGCGTTGAACACCTCCTTCAACCTGTTCCGCACTGTCGAGAATCACCGCGCAGAAACGGACTACGTCGATACCTGCCCCTCAGGCGACGGGTATTGCTACAACGACAGCGGCAAGGTACGCGCACAGGGGTTCGAAGCCGAGATCAGCGGCTCGCCGATCGAGCGGTTGCAGCTGTTGGCGGGCTACACCTACACCCAGACGAAGTACCTGAGTACCATCGAAGACACTGACCCGACCGAACTGACCTTCACCTCCAGCTTCATCCCACGGCACATGCTCAAGGTATGGGGTGACTACCAGTTGGGCGGTGCTCTGGAGCGCTGGACCCTCGGAGCAGGCCTGAACAGCCAGAGCGAGAACTTCCGTACCACCGGCACTACCCGTGTCGAGCAGGCGGGCTACACCGTGTGGAACGGCCGTGTGCAGTACCGCCTCGACCCGAACTGGACTGTCGCGCTCAACGGCAACAACCTGTTCGACAAGAAGTACTACGCCACCATCGGCGCGCCGGCGTGGGGCAACTTCTATGGTGAACCGCGCAATTTCATGGTGACATTGCAAGGGGCGTTCTGAAGTACTTTCCGGGGAACGATCGGGCCGCTTTGCGGCCCTGTCTGGATGCGGACCGTATTTAAAATAGCGACCAGGGTGGCGCCTCCACCCAGTAACGATGGGCCTGCCCCGTGACAGCGGACGGGTTGACGTGAAAGGCGATGAAAACCCTGGTAACGTCAACGATACCGCTTAATCAGAAATTTCCTACGCACCTATCGGAAGCGCAACGCTCCTTTGAGAAGTGATTCCTCGCTAGTGTCCAGCCCTGGGTCGAATGCAACGCTTGCATGCATTTGATAATCATCCCTGCTCGCTGGAGCTATACATGGACTCGTTGAAAGAAACCCTCGAACTGTGCAGGCGCATCACCTCCGGCTACCGCCCGGCCCTGCGCAACAGCCCCGTCGCCGACTGCACCCGCCGCTTCGAACTGCTGCCCCTGCGCTACGCCGCCGTCGGCGGCAACCCGGCACAACGTGCTCGCCTGCCCAAATTGCCAGGCTATCTCAGCCCGTTCCAGGAGGTCGGCGAGCTGACCCACTCCAGCTACGCCATCCGCCCTTTGCGCGAGGGCTTTCTCTACCTGCTGATCAAGCGCCATAGCGCACCGGCCTACGAATGGCACAGCCAGTACCGCGTGGCGCCCAATGGCTCGCTGCTGTACATCAGCAGCGACGCCCCCTGGGCGCCTGCCCCCAGCGCCGGCAATCTGGATGAGATCCTTCGCGGTTTCGGCTGGACCATCACCCTCTACGACCTGGATGACATCCAGGAGCTGCGCCCACTGTTCAGCCCTTCCCCGCTGACCCCGCGCATGCTCGACAACTACCGCCTGCTCGACGAGGAATACCGCAGCAGCCTGCCCACGATCGATATCGCCCGCTTCATCCAGCCTTCCGACGCCCCGCCACAGCCCCACGTCCTCAAGCATGACCAACTGAACTGGGTAGCCGACTTCAAGGCACAAAACGATGCAGACCTGCAGGCACTGCTGGACCTGCAGCCGTTCAACAACGACCAGATCGTCTCGCCGCACGCATCACGCCAAGCGCTGGCACCGCTGGTGAACCACAGCAAACCCCGTGGCGCCGCCATCGTCATCGAAGACGCCATCGGGATCACCCAGGAGCTCAACGCCTGGCGCAACGCCGCTGTCGAGGATGTGAAGACCCAGTGGCTGGCGCGCACCGTGGAACCCGGGGTGGACAACGAACGCAAGCTGCTGGTCGCGCAGTCGTTCCTGGAAATCGAAAAACTCTACCCGCAGATGGTGGCCGAGCAGATCGTCAAGCGCGAAGTCATGGCCGAAAAAGTCCGCAACCAGCCCCACCTGCATCCCGAGATCTACTTGTTCTCCGAACGGGCCAATCAACAGGCCGATGCCCATGATGAACGCATGAAGCCCCACCTGGCGCAGTTCGAGTGCGAGGTCCGCAGCAAAGTCCAGGCCCGCCAGGATGCCGGCGAGTTCCGCAAGCGGTTCGACCAGAAATACGGCCACCTGGTCGACCGCCAGGCCATGCACGATCAGCTCGACGGTTTCGAGCAGGCCATGCAACACGCCCAGCAAGCCGCCGAGGACCGCGCCAAGGACCATACCCGCTGGGTGGTCAGCGAACGCTTGTTGCAGGCGCTGGACCGCTACGACAACGCCGACCTCATCAGCGGCCTGGCCTTTGCCGAACAGACCGGCCAGTGCGTGATCGGCATGGAGTTGAGTGAAGGGGGCACGAAGGTGCTGGACCACTGGTGGCGCAGCGACGTGGCAGACCGGGGCAACCTGGCAATACGCGGCATCACCTACAACCAGGAGGACCTGCGGGAAGCACTGGCGGCGCTGCTGGAAGCGGCTAAAAGCGAACCACAGTCAGCGTCATCCTTCGCCCTGCCGGAAGCACTTGCCCGGCAAGCCCATGCCGCTGCCAATGCCTTTGGGCGCATCAACACCCTGTACGAACAGATCCAGGCACAGAGCAGCACGGCCAGCATCGGCCTGTATGCCTGGTACGTCGCGCTGGGGCGGCAAGTGCTGCGCACCGCGACCCCCAACAGCATGGACCGCGCGTTGCACCAGGGTTTGCGGCTGACCTTGTTCGCTTCGGTGCATGAAGCGGCTGTCGATATTCGCCTGAGTGAAGCTGCACGTAGCGGGCAGGCCATTGACCCACAACGCAGTGCAGGCCAGGTATCAAGGTACCTCGACCAGGCCTGGGCTGAAGGGTTGATGCAGGCCCGGAACAGTGACTTCTACAAAGTGCGTGTCTCCGGGCTGGTGTGCCTGCTGGAGGGAATGCTGATGGCCTTTAAAGCGCGCGAACTGCCTGACAGTGATGCGCGGGTGAAGACCGAACTCCTGGCGGCCGCGATGACCACGGCAGCGGCGGGCTTTGAAGTTGGAGCCAGCTATGTGGACCAGGTGGTCGCGCGGTACGGCGCGAACAGTGTGACCGGACGAGGAGCAGCGGCCGCTTTAGGGCGTTTGAAACTATGGGGCGCCAGTTTAGCTGGCACCGGGGGTTCACTGCTGGCGTGGTGGGATTTCACTGATTCGGTTGAGCATTTCAAAAGCAGCCAGAGTGGCGCTACCAAGCAGGTTCAAAAAAACTCCAGACTCCTGGCGGCTACTTATTTTGTAAGAGGGGTCGCTACAGTGACTCTCTCACTTGCTGAGTTAGGAACGGCCGTTGCGACTGCAAAACCTTTTTTCGACTACCTTTCTCAAAATGCCAAGACCAAGCTCGTCAGGATGCTATCCACCTCCTTGGGAGCACTTGCAAAGAAGCTCGGCACGCAGGCTGCTCGGTTATTACTTGCGCGCCTCGTTCTTGGGGCGTTCTGGATTGGCCTGGTCTTCACATTGATTATTTACATACTTGAAGACGATGCTTTGGAAAAGTGGTGCAAACGCAGCAGCTTCCGCCTTGCAAAAAACTCAAAACCGTTTGAAGAACAAGAAGAGCTGAAGGCCCTGCACTCCGCATTCAGCGAGGTATTGTGATGTATCTGATCGAATGGGGTTTTTGGCAAATGGCTACTGAATCCGAAGCCGCGCGAAAAGCATATGAAGCAGAACTGACACCGAACGAAAAGCGTCAAGATTTATATGAGGGTGACCTGACTGAAGAAATGCACTTCCAATCCGTTAGTAAACAACCCTATGCAAGAGGACCTGTTTTCGCGTTCAGCGACACTATTTTAGAAATGCGCTGCGGAGGCTCAGAAGAAAAGCGTGGACTTATTACGCTCGCAACGCTCGGCGCTGTCGCCCCGGCCATTGCTGTGGGACTAATGATCACCACTGGATTTTTATGGATGGACATCACCGATCCGGATGGGCGTTCCGTAATCACTATTCTTTCAACACTTATAATGCTCTCAGTCAGCTCCACCTTAGTGTATCTTTATTCAAAGTATGGAATCCACTTAACCCGACTAGAAATGCTGACTAGCCGTCACTTGCTTATTCGCTTCAATCGAGCAACCCAACAAGTTCACCTACATCGACCGAAATACTGCGGTGGAATCGTAACTTTTCCATGGAATGCAACCGGAAGCACTGGCCTATATCCAGAAGATGACTCACTCAGCATGGGCATGCGACTAGGCCTGGTCTGGCACCCCAGCCGCACCGGCCTGCCCCACATGGAAATGGCCCTGCTGGGCAAACAAGGCCAAGGCGGCAGCGAACTGCGTGATGAGTGGGAATTCATCCGCCGTTACATGGAAGAAGGCCCACACGCCGTCCCCCGCCCCCGCCTGAGCACCCAGCTACCCTCACCCATCCAGGCATTCAGCGCCCAGTTCGAAGGCCTTGGGCGTTTCTTCCGCAAAAGCAGCTGGCTGTTCAAAGTTGCGCTGCTGTTTGTCTGGCCCGCGTTCATCATCATCGGCACCGGCCACTGGCTCAGCCTGCTGCTGTGCTGGCGACCGCGCTGGCCGAAGGTCATCCGCGAGGCCGGCCTGCCCGGCAAGCCGGTCCCCCCCGTGACAACTCTGAGCGACTACCCACCCGCAATCCAGGCACGCCTGCTCGCCAACGCCGACCGCTGGCAGCTCAAGCCCGGCAAGCGGCCGGAGAAAAAGCCACGCAAACCGCGCACGCCCAGAAGGCCCAAGGAGATCAATTGATGCCATACATCATCCTTGCAGATGGAGCGTACCCATGGACTCTTTGAACCATCACTTCCTGCTACCGCCGAGGACCGCGCCAAGGACCATACCCGCTGGGTGGTCAGCGAACGCTTGTTGCAGGCGCTGGACCGCTACGACAACGCCGACCTCATCAACGGCCTGGCCTTTGCCGAACAGACCGGCCAGTGCGTGATCGGCATGGCGTTGAGTGAAGGGGGTACGAAGGTGCTGGACCACTGGTGGCGCAGCGACGTAGCAGACCGGGGCAACCTGGCAATACGCGGCATCACCTACAACCAGGAGGACCTGCGGGAAGCACTGGCGGCGCTGCTGGAAGCCGCCAAGGCCGAACCGTCGTCAGCGTCATCCTTCGCCCTGCCGGAAGCACTTGCCCGGCAAGCCCATGCCGCTGCCAATGCCTTTGGGCGCATCAACACCCTGTACGAACAGATGCAGGCACAGAGCAGCACGGCCAGCATCGGCCTGTATGCCTGGTACGTCGCGCTGGGGCGGCAAGTGCTGCGCACCGCGACCCCCAACAGCATGGACCGCGCGTTGCACCAGGGTTTGCGGCTGACCTTGTTCGCTTCGGTGCATGAAACGGCTGTCGATATTCGCCTGAGTGAAGCTGCACGTAGCGGGCAGCCCATCAACCCACAACGCAGCGCAGGCCAGGTATCAAGGTACCTCGACCAGGCCTGGGCTGAAGGGTTGATGCAGGCCCGTAACAGTGACTTCTACAAAGTGCGTGTCTCCGGGCTGGTGTGCCTGCTGGAGGGGATGCTGATGGCCTTCAAAGCGCGCGAACTGCCTGACAGTGATGCGCGGGTGAAGACCGAACTCATGGCGGCCGCGATGACTACGGCTGCGGCGGGCTTTGAAATTGGAGCGAGCTATGTTGACCAGGTGGTCGCGCGGTACGGCGCGAACAGTGTGACCGGACGAGGAGCAGCGGCCGCTTTAGGGCGTTTGAAACTATGGGGCGCTAGTTTAGCTGGCACCGGGGGGTTGGTACTCGCGTGGTGGGATTATTCGGACAGTTCCAGACATCTCAACGAGTTGCTGGGCACCTCCAAGAACCATCCGGCATACAAGTCTGGTATTTTAGCTTTCACGTATGTAACGCGAGCCACGGCAACCATAGCGCTTTCGTTAGCCGAGCTAGGAAGCGCCATCGCCATTGCGAAGCCGTTATTCGATCTTTTATCAAAGAATAGCAGATCAAAAATCATCCATAGCCTGAGCCGCTCAGCCAGTGTACTCGCAGGAAAACTTGGCACACAGGCAGCTCGACTATTATTAGCTCGATTAGTCTTGGGCGCCTTCTGGCTTGGTCTGATCATGACAGTGATCATCCTTATCCTTGAAGACGACGCACTCGAAAAATGGTGTAAACGAAGCACTTATCGCATTAATAAAGACGCAGATGCCTACGATATAAACGACGAACTCCCCGCACTGCATTCTGCCTTTAGCGAGGTAATTTAATGTTTTTGATTGAGTGGGGCTTTTGGAAAATGGCCACTGAGTCAAGTGCTTCCTGCAAAGCAGACTATGCGCAGAGGAGCCTGCCAGATAAAAGATCTGACAGTAACGTGAGCGACGTGGATCTGGATATTAGCTTCAAGTCTGCAAGCGAGCACCCGCATACTCGGGGTCCCATTTACGCTTTCAACGAAACATATTCGACATGCGCTGCGGCGGGTCGGAAGAAAAACGCGGCCTGATCACGCTTATGACGCTCGGAGGAGTAGCTCCGACTATTTATGCATGGGCACAACTGACACATGGTTTTTTAGTTTTCAACATCTCCGCCCTACCTGAGTTCAACATACCCATCATCCTGCTTAATACACTTGCACTCTTGATTGGCGCCGGCCTCACTTACCTCTATCTCAGGTATGGTTTCCACCTTACACGCCTCGAGCTATTTACAAGCAGACACCTACTGATTCGCTTCAACAGAAAAACTCAACAAGTCCACCTGCACCGCCCCAGTTACTGCGGTGGAATAGTGACATTTCCATGGAGGGAAACTGGCAGCACATCTACTTATCAAGAGGACGATCCGCTCAGCCTCGGCACGCGACTAGGCCTGGTCTGGCACCCCAGCCGCACCGGCCTGCCCCACATGGAAATGGCCCTGCTGGGCAAACAAGGCCAAGGCGGCAGCGAACTGCGTGATGAGTGGGAATTCATCCGCCGTTACATGGAAGAAGGCCCACACGCCGTCCCCCGCCCCCGCCTGAGCACCCAGCTACCCTCACCCGTCCAGGCATTCAGCGCCCAGTTCGAAGGCCTTGGACGTTTCTTCCGCAAAAGCAGCTGGCTGTTCAAAGTTGCGCTGCTGTTTGTCTGGCCCGCGTTCATCATCATCGGCACCGGCCACTGGCTCAGCCTGCTGCTGTGCTGGCGACCACGCTGGCCGAAGGTCATCCGCGAGGCCGGCCTGCCCGGCAAGCCAGTCCCACCCGTGACAACCCTGAGCGACTACCCACCCGCAATCCAGGCACGCCTGCTCGCCAACGCCGACCGCTGGCAGCTCAAGCCCGGCAAGCGGCCGGCGAAAAAACCACGCAAGCGCTCTGCACCTCAACAGGCCAACGAAAGTGACTGATCAAACTGCACCCAGCGCGCGGGTACATTTGCGACACCTTCACTTCATCGGCAGCCAGTTGCAGCACGATGCAAAGCCATCATCCCATGACCGCTTCCCGTAGTCCGCCCATGTAGTGCTCCAGGCGACTACGCAGCCAACGCTCGGCCGGGTCGCTGTCGGTGGTGCTCAACCAGACCATGGCCAGCTCCAGTGCAGCAGTCTCGAACGGCAGCGTCTCGGCCTGCAGGTTGCCCCAGCGTTCCATACCCTGTGCGGCATAGTCCGGGCAACAGGCCAGCAGGTCGGTACCGGCCAGAATCGCCGGTAGCGAACTGAACTGCGGCACCGACAACACCACCTTGCGTTCACGGCCGATGTCTTTCAACCACTCATCGACCACACCCTGGGTGTTGGCGGTTGGCGAAACCTGGACATGCGGACGTTGGCAAAACTCATCCAGTGAAAGCGGCGTGCTGGACTTGTCGGCCCGCACTACCCTGGCTTGCAGGGTGCGTAGCACCTTGCGTTTGGCATTGGCGGGCAGGCCCTTGGTCTGGCTGATACCCACCGTCACATCGCCTGCCGCCAGCAGGTCCGGAATGCGCCAATAGTCCACATGCTGCACGACCACCACCACGTTCGGCGCCTCCACCCGCAGCGCCCGCAACAGCGGCGGCAGCAGGCCCGACTCGACATCATCGGACAAGCCGATGCGGAAGGTCATCTTGCTGGTCAGCGGGTCGAAATCATGGGTCATGCTGAGGGCGACAGACATCGCATCCAAGGCTGGCGTGAGGTACTTGATCACCTCTTCGGCCCTGGCCGAGGGCTCCATGCGGTTGCCCACTCGAACCAGCAACGGGTCGTTGAACATCGCACGCAACCTGGCCAGCGCGGCGCTGACCGTGGGCTGGGCGACGAACAGCTTCTCCGCGGCACGGGTGAGGTTGCGTTCCTGCATCAGCGCTTCGAACACCACCATCAGGTTGATATCGGCTTTGCGCAGTTCGTTGCGGTTCATGGGTGCTCCCGGGCCGTGCTTGTTGTTCGGGTTCAATTCCGGCATCGACATGCATCCTAGCCGAGTCGAAACCTGCACTGCACCTATGCGATCGCCATTGCCCCCTACTGCGCGACCGGGGTAATCTTCCGCGCTCTTCCCTTCCGGCCTCCCCTGCCGTGCACCGCCCAGGCGTTGACTCGCGAAGCGGTCATTCATGATGCCGACACTTGCATGGCCGCCGCTCACTGGCGCGCCCATCCGCCATCAATACACTCAGGATGACACCATGATCATTCGCCAAGGCATCGCTGCAGACTACCCGCAGCTGCTCGACATCTGGCTGCGCGCTGTTCGCGCGACGCACCACTTCCTGCAACCCTCCGACATCGACGCACTGTTGCCACAGCTGCGCGACGTGTACTTCCCGGCCGTCGAGCTGTGGGTTGCGGTAGACCCCGATGACCAGCCACTGGGCTTTATCGGCTTCAATGAAAACCATGTGGAAATGCTCTTCGTCGACCCAGCGCACCACCGCCAGGGCATTGGCCGTGCACTGCTGGATTTCGGCCGCCAGTCACGCAGTGCGATGAGTGTCGATGTCAACGAGCAGAACCCACAGGCAACAGCGTTCTACCAGCGCTATGGCTTCGTCCAGACCGGCCGTTCACCGCTGGATGGCGAAGGTCGCCCGTTCCCTTTGCTGCACATGAGCTTGCCCACCCGGGCGTGAGCAGGAGGCACTCACCGCGATGGCCCGTAAAGCGAAGCCCCTACCGCCGTCCGACTGGGTCATCCGTAGTGCCCAACCGGGCGGTATCGAGCGTATCGAAGCCTGGTTCGGTAGCCACGGCTACGACCCGCATCGCCACGATACCTATTCGATCGGCCGCACGCTGGCCGGCGTGCAAAGCTTCCACTACAAGGGTTCGCTGCGCCACGGCATACCGGGCAACACGCTGGTGTTGCACCCGGACGAACTGCATGACGGCATGGCCGGCACCGACGCAGGCTTTCGCTACC
The DNA here is from genome assembly GCF_020911845.1 of Pseudomonas sp. CIP-10. Classification (NCBI taxonomy): domain Bacteria; kingdom Pseudomonadati; phylum Pseudomonadota; class Gammaproteobacteria; order Pseudomonadales; family Pseudomonadaceae; genus Pseudomonas; species Pseudomonas sp. CIP-10. The sequence goes on from NZ_CP087160.1 coordinate 4,223,905, forward strand.
GCATGGCCTACGTCGACCCGGCACTGATCCAGAACGTGCTGGGTGGTCAGCCTTTGCCCTTCATCGCTGGCGGGCTGTCCAGCGACCCTCGCCTGTACCACGCCAGCGAAGCGTTCGTGCAGGCAGTGGACCACGCGCTGGAGCCATTGGAAGAACAGGACGCCCTGTATGACCTGGCGATCGCCTTGCGGGCCGTCGGCGGCAAGCCGCGCGGGCGCAAGCGCCTGGATTACCAGGCAGCCGAACGCGCCCGGGCCTTCATCATGGAACACCTGCATGTGGGCATAACACTGGACATGCTGGAACAGGCCAGCGGCCGCGAACGCTGGAGCCTGTCGCGTGACTTTCGCACGCTGTACGGCACCAGCCCCTATCGCTTTGTCACCCTGCGCCGCCTCGACAGCTTTCGCCGAATGATCCTGGACGGCTTCACCTTGGTCGAGGCAGCCCTTGCCGCAGGCTTTCATGACCAGAGCCACATGACCCGGCACTTCACCCGTTGCTACGGCGTACCGCCCTTACGCTGGCTGGAGCGTTTGCGAGCGTCACGCTGAGAAACCGCAGTCGCCCGCGTATCCCGTGGGAGCAGGCGTGCAGGATCGTACAAGAACCGGACTCGCCCGGCGCGATAGGCTGACCACTCCACTTTCCGAGGAACTGTCATGCCTGAATCCCGTCACCCACACCCCTCCCTGCCAGTGAACCTGGTCCACAAGGCCGCGCTTATCGAACAGCAATGGAGCCCCAGGGTCGTTGCCGAGATGAACGATTACCAGTTCAAGGTCGTGCGCATCGAAGGCGAATTCATCTGGCACGCGCACCCGGAGACCGACGAAGCATTCCTGGTGCTGGAAGGCACGCTGCGTATCGACCTGCCGGATGGCTGCGTGCATGTGAACCCAGGGGAACTCTATGTGGTGCCACGCGGCGTCGAGCACCGGACCGCCGCGCAAGGCGAAGCGAAACTGATGATGATCGAACCGCGGGGCATTCTGAATACCGGTCATGAAGGGGGGGATCGCACAGCACAGAGCGATGTCTGGATTTAACAACATTCACCACTTTCAAGCTGATGCCTCTAACTTCACAGCAATAATTAACCATAAACAATCGCCTTATTGCGATTTGTAACCATGGCAATTCGCTCGCCGCCCACACTTCGCAACCCGGCACAGGTTCGCCTCGATATAATTGGATCCAATAACGAGGGTAACCTGCATGCAAGCACTGGAAATGGACTACGGACACGGCGATGAAGTGGCCAGCCACTGCCACGCCGAAGACCAGCTGATTTACGCCGCCAGCGGCGTGATGCGGGTCAGCAGCGAGGGCGGCAGCTGGGTGATCCCCGGCGGGCATGCCTTGTGGATGCCTGCGGGGGTCAGCCATGCCATCCGCATGGAGGGCGTGGTCTACCTGCGCACCTTGCTGCTCGATGCCCACATCGAACGCTGCCAGGTCATCGTCGTGTCCGGCCTGCTGCGCGAACTGATCCTGGCGGCGTCACGGGTGCTGAACCTGCGCGACGGCGCGCATGCTCGTGCGCTGATCCTGTACGAACTCGCCGCCGCCCGGCGCATCGATGCCTTTGTCCCTACGCCGCAGCACGCACGCCTGCGTGCCTGGTGCGAGCGCTTCCTGCAGGACCCGGCCCAGGACCTGACCCTGGAGCAATGCGGCGCACAACTGAACATGAGTGCCCGCAGTGTGGCCAGGCTGTTCCAGCGCGAGGTGGGCATGTCGTATGGCCAATGGCGCGCCCGTGCCCGGGTGATGCTCAGCCAGCAGTGCCTGGCCGATGGCAAGCCGATCCTGAACGTTGCGCTGGAGCACGGCTACCAGAGCGCCAGTGCATTTACTGCCATGTTCAAGCGCATCCTCGGCCATGCACCGAGTGATTGGCAAAACGGTACCGCGCGCGAGCACTGAGCCTCAGGTTGTCCCGCTTGCGCGCAGGGTTGTCCCGCTTGCGACAGCGACGCCCATGCAACCCTCGTTAACCTCGCATCACGACCTTTGAGCGACAATCGTGATGCCCTTACTGCACTCATTTCCAGGCCCTGCCCGGCTTGCCACAGCCCTCGGCATGCTCGCTGCACTCGCGGCGTGCGGCCACCAACCCACGCCTGCCGAACCCCCTCTAGCGCTGCAGGCAGACCCGCTGGCGAACATGCCGGCCGGCGTCAGCAAACAGCCCCTGCCCGAACGCTGGTGGGCACTGTATCAAGACCCCCAACTCAACCGCTGGGTACAGCAAGCCCTGGCGCACAACCAAGGCCTGGCACAGGCCGAGGCCAACGTGCAGGCCATGCTGGCCGGCATCGGCGAGTTCGACGCCAGGCGCTGGCCGTCTACCGCGATGGGCGTTGCCGCTACCTATGGAAGAAGCGCCGATGACCAGACGCTGGCCGAGGCGACCGACAGCAACGCGCCGTCACAATGGCAATTCAACCCGGGCATCGAGCTGGCCTATCAGGTGGATATCTGGGGCCAGGTACGCGCCGCCATCCAACGTGCCCGGGTGCAAGCCGAAGCCAGCGCTGCGGCACTAGACCTGGTACGCCTGCAGGTAGTCGCCCAGACCACCCGCGCCTACATCGACCAGTGCACCTACGCGGCTCGCCTGGAGGCAGCGAAGCAGGCCTTGCAAACCCTCGACCACAGCGTGCAACTCAGCCAGCGTCAGCGCCAGGCCGGTGTGGCCACTGCCCTCGACAGCGAGCGCCTGTTGGGCTTGCGGGAGCAGGTGCGTGCGCAACTGCCGATGCTCTCAGCCCGGCGGCAGATGGCGCTTTACGAACTGAGCATGCTCAGTGGCCAGGCCTCGGTGGCCGAAGCCACGACCTGCGTAGCCATCCCCACACTGTCGGCGCCGCTGCCGGCTGGCGATGGCTGGCATTTGCTCGAACGCCGGCCAGATGTGCGCCAGGCCGAACGGGAACTGCAGGCGGCCACCCTGGAGACCGACATCGTGCGGGCTGACCTTTACCCAAAGGTCAGCTTCGGCGCTTCGTTGACGTCTTCGGACCATCACCTTGCCAACCTCGGCGCCAGCCGCGCGGTGATGTTCGGGATTGGCCCGCTGATCCGCTGGGAATTTCCCAACCTGCAGGCCAACCGCGCACGGGTGAGCAAAGCCGAGGCATTGCAGCAGGCGCAGGTCGCCCGTTACCACGGCGTGGCGCTGAGCGCGCTGAAAGACGTGCGCCAGGCACTGGCCCGCTACGACGGCGAGCGACAACGCTTGCAGGCGCTGGACGCAGCCCTGGTGCACAGCCAGCACAGCTTTGCCCTGGCCCAGGGTAACTACCGTGCCGGCACCGTGGACGGGCTGGCCCTGCTCGACAGCGAGCGCGAAATGATCAGCCTAAGGGCCAGCCACACCGAAGCCCGAGGGCGCCTGGCGCAAGCGCAGGTAAACCTGTTCCGCGCGCTGGGCGGGCGGTGGTAGCGAGAAGCAAGACCAACAGCGAGCACCGCCCACTGTAGGAGCGGGTTTACCCGCGAAGAATACACCGCGGTGGATGGCACGGGCTTCGCCCGTGTTCGCGGGCAAGCCCGCTCCCCCACCAATCCGCCAGCTTTTAGAAATTGAGCAAGACAGTTGCTCCCACAACGGACAGCCAGCAGGCCCAATTCGAGAATGGAAACCAACCATGAATGTTGCCGTAGACAAACCCTCACCCGCCGAAACTGAACAGCGGCCGAGCGCTAAAACCCGTCGCCGCCTGGCAGTCATCGCCAGCGGCAGCCTGGCCACAATCACCCTGCTGGCCTTCACCAGCTACTGGTTCAGCACCGGCCGCTATCTGGAAACCACCGACGATGCCTATGTCCGCGCCGACTGGGTGGCGCTGAGCCCACGCGTGCCGGGCTACGTAGCCGAGGTCGAGGTGGCTGACGACCAGCCGGTGAAAGCCGGTGATGTGCTGGTGCGCCTGCAAAACCGCGACTACCGCGCCCGCCTCGACCAGGCCCGGGCTGGCGTGACCGAGGCACAGGCGGCACTGGCCGCCGCCCAGGCCAGCCAACAGGTAGCGACCGAGCGCATCGACCTGCAACAGCAAGCCATCCTCCAGGCTGAGGCCGTCGTGCGCAGCGCCACCGCCGAACAGCGCCGCAGTGAACTGGATGTCCAACGCTACCGTGGCCTGGTGCGTGACGATGCAGCGACCGTGCAACGCCTGGAAACCGCCAGCGCCCATGCCAGCCAGGCACAAGCCGCGCTGCAAGGTGCCCAGGCCGCGCTGCGCCAGCAACGCGCTCAACTGGCAATGGCCAAGGCCCGGTCAGCCCAGGCCGAGGCCGAACTGCAACAACGGGCAGCGGCCCTGGCACGCGCCCAGGCCCACCAGCAGCTCGCCGAGCAAGACGAACAGGACACGGTGATCCGCGCGCCGATCACCGGCGTGGTCGGCCAACGCCGCGTACGCACCGGCCAGTACGTGGTGCCGGGCCAGCCGCTGCTGGCTGTGGTGCCCCTACAGCAGGCCTATGTAGTGGCCAACTACAAGGAAACCCAACTGGCCCGCATGCGCCCTGGGCAACCGGTAGAAATACATGTAGACAGCTTCGCCAGCCAGCCACTGCATGGCCATGTGGCCAGTTTTTCGCCAGCCTCGGGCAATGTCTTCGCCTTGCTGCCGTCGGACAATGCCACCGGCAATTTCACCAAGATCGTCCAGCGTTTCCCGGTGCGCATTTTGCTCGACAAACCGTTGGATGGCCCGCAGGTACTGCCCGGCATGTCGGTGGTCAGTACAGTCGACACACGCCCCGCAGAGGTTGCCGATGCGCACTGAGCAAACGGTCTCGCTGCGTGCCTGGGTAGCGGTGCTTGGCGGCCTGTTCGGCTGCTTCATGGCGGGCATGAACGTGCATGTCACCAGCGCCGCCCTGCCGGAAATCCGCGGCTCGCTGGGTGCCAGCTTCGAGGAAGGCTCATGGATTTCCACCGCCTACCTGGTGGCGGAAATCGTGATGATTCCACTGACGGCCTGGCTCGTGGAGGTTTTCTCGCTGCGACGGGTGATGTGGACCGGTTCGCTCATCTTTCTGATCGCCTCGGTGGCCTGTTCCTGGGCGCCCAACCTGGAGGCGATGATCGTAATCCGGGTGATCCAGGGGGCTGCGGGCGCGGTGCTGATTCCCCTGTCGTTCCAGTTGATCATCACCGAACTGCCGGCCAGCAAGATGGCCATGGGCATGGCGCTGTTCAGCCTGGCCAACAGCGTGGCGCAGGCCGCCGGGCCGTCGATTGGCGGCTGGCTGACCGATGCCTATTCGTGGCGCTGGATCTTCTATCTGCAACTTTTCCCCGGCATTGCGCTGCTGCTGGCCATCGCCTGGTCGATCGAAGCCAAGCCGATGAAGCTCGAACTGTTACGCAAAGGTGATTGGCTGGGTATCGCGGCCATGGTGATCGGCCTGGGCGGCTTGCAGATCGTGCTGGAAGAAGGCGGTCGGCTGGACTGGTTCGGCTCGCCGCTCATTGTCGGCATGAGCGTGGTCGCTGCCATTGCGTTGGTGGTGTTCGTGGTGACCCAGCTGTTCGGCCAGCGCGCGTTCATCAACCTGCGCTTGCTCGGGCACTACAACTTCGGCGTTGCCAGCGTGGCGATGTTCATCTTTGGCGCTGCCACGTTCGGCCTGGTGTTCCTGGTGCCCAACTACCTGTCGCAGTTGCAGGGGTTCAGCGCGCACGACGTGGGCGTGGCGCTGATCGCCTATGGCGTGGTGCAGTTGCTGCTGGCGCCGTTGATGCCCCGGCTGATGGGCTGGACCAGTGCCAAGTTCATGGTCGCCAGCGGCTTTTTGATCATGGCGCTGGGCTGCTGGCTGGGGGCTAGCCTGAGCGCCGACAGTGCCGACAACGTGATCATCCCGTCCACGGTGGTGCGCGGTATTGGCCAGCCTTTCATCATGGTTGCGTTATCGGTGCTGGCGGTGGCCGGGCTGGACAAGCGTGAAGCCGGCTCAGCCTCGGCGGTGTTCTCGATGTTGCGCAACCTAGGTGGCGCCATCGGTACGGCCGGGTTGACGCAACTGGTGGCGACCCGTGAACGCTTTCACAGTGAGCGCATTCACGAGCAGGTGACGCTGTTCGAGCCAAGCGTGCAGGCACGTATCAACCAGACGGTGCAAAGCTGGCTGCCGCCTCAGCAGCAAATGCTGGAAGCGTTGGCGGCAACCATTCGACGAGAGGCTTACCTGATGGCCTACAGTGATGCGTTCTACCTGGCGTGCCTGGCATTGGTCGGGTGTGCCCTTGCAGCGTTGCTGCTGCGGGCCAGACAGCAGCATTGAAGGCAGTATCGACCTCTGTGGGCGACCGAAGCGTTCGGCATTCGGCCGCTGTTACACTGTCAACCAATGAAATTGGCGAGCCCAAGCAAAGGTATGAACCCGACGCGCTACTCCACCGTGGCAAAGGACTTGATGCAAGCGATTGCCAGCGGCCGCTACCCAGTAGGCAGCCTGCTGCCGACCGAGTTCGAGCTGTGCGACCTTTACAATGTGAGCCGGCACACGGTGCGTGCCGCTATCGACCAGTTGCTCACCCAAGGGCTGGTGTCGCGCCGCAAGCGCGTGGGCACACGCGTGGAGGCCAGCAGCCCGCGCGACGGTTATTCGCAGTCGTTAGCCAGTGTGGCTGACCTGGCGCAACTGGCAGACACCCAGCAGCGGGAAATCCAGAACGTGCGCCACTTTGTCGCCGACCTGAGCGAGGCGGCGAGGCTGGGGCTGGTGCCGGGGGAGCATTACTTCTGCGTATCGAGCCTGCGCGTCGACAGGCAGCACCCTGCCGCGCCGCTGTGCTGGACCGACGTGTATGCGCCGCGCGACTACACCGCGGTCGTCGAACTGGCCCGCGAGCATCCTGACCAGCTGATTATCGGGTTGATCGAACAGCGCTATGGCCGGGCAATCGCAGTGGTCGACCAGCGGGTGCGCGCGGTGTTGCTGACAGCGGAAATGGCCAGGGCGCTGAAGGCAGAGGCGGGCTCACCGGGGCTGAAGATCATCCGCCAATACCGCGAGGAAAATGGTGATTTGATGGCGGTCTCAGAGACCGTGCACCCGGATGACCGCTTTACCTTGGTCACCCAGATGCGCCGCGACCGCTCCCCCGCCTGAACCCGCTCGTACAGGGATGGTGCAACTTTCAGCTGATGAACAGGCCGTTGCGCCTAAAGCGCCCCCAGTTGCCTTTCAGCTTCGACCAACTGCCTCGCCCGCGCCGTGCTCACCCGGTGATCGCGTGCCAGCCAGGCGTAGATCGTCGGTAGCACGAACAAGGTGAACAAGGTCCCCACCAGCATCCCGCACACAATCACCACCCCCAACCCGAAACGGCTGTTGGCGCCGGCGCCGCTGGCGAACAGCAGTGGCAGCACGCCAAAAGTCATCGCCGCCGTGGTCATCAGCACTGGCCGCAAGCGTATTTGCGCCGCGCGAATAATGGCGGCAGCACGATCGAGGTTGTCGCGCACCTGAATCTCGTTGGCGAACGCCACCATCAGGATGCCGTGCTTGCTGATCAGGCCGATCAGCGTCACCAGGCCAATCTGTGTGTAGATGTTCAGCGTGGCCCAGCCCAGCGCCAGCGGCAGCAGCGCACCGCAGATCGACAGCGGCACGGTCACCAGAATGATCAGGGGGTCGACCAGGCTTTCGTACTGCGCCGCCAGCACCAGATAGATCACCACCAGGGCGGCGAGAAATGCCCACATCAAGGCAAAGCCCTCCTGCACATACTGGCGCGATTCCGATTGCCAGTCGTGGCTGAAGCCCGGTGGCAGCTCGGCGGTGAGCTGTTCCAGAAATGCCACGGCGTTGCCCATCGATACACCCGGGGCCGGGATCGCCTGCAGGGTACTGGCGTTCTGCTGATCGAACTGCAACAGGCGGTTGGGTGCCACTTCGATATCCAGGCGCACCAACGTGGCTAGCGGCACCAGGCTGCCATCTTCGGCGCGCACATACTGCCGGCTCAACGCCGCAGGCGTCAGGCGTTGGTCCTGGATACTCTGCGGGATCACGTCATAAGAACGCCCGAACAGGGCGAAGCGGTTGAGGTACTGCTCGCCCACCAGCACCCCCAGCGACTCACCAATGGCCTGCATGCTGATGCCCAGGCTCGCCGCCTTGGCCCGGTCCACGCGTACCTTGACCACCGGGTTGTTGTAGTCGAGGTCGCTGTCCACCACGGCGAACAGGCCGCTGTCGCGGGCGCGTTGCTTGAGCACTTCCATGGTCTGGAACAGCTCGGGGTAATCCTGGGCGCTGCGCAGCACCATCTGCACCGGCAGGCCACCGCTGGAGCCCGGCAGCGACGCGACCTGGAAGGCGAAGATGCTGCTGCCCTCGATATCCGCAACGGCCTGCTGCAACTGCGCCTGCACCTGTGCGGCGGAACGCTCGCGCGCCTGCCAGGCGCTGAGGTTGATGCCACCGAAACTGGCGGCCGGGCCGTCGGTGCCGTTGATGATCCAGGTGTCGGTGGTTTCGGCAATGGACTTCATCACCTGGTCGAGCTTCAGCGCAAAGCGTTCTGCGTATTCGAGGCTGGCATGCTGCGGCGACTTGATGGCGGTCAGCACCGCCGCCTGGTCCTCGGGTGGCGCCAGCTCGCGCTGGGGCAGCAGGTACAGCCAGGGCAGGCTCAGGCACACCAGCAACGCCACGCCGCCACTGATCCAGCGGTGTGCCAGTGTGTAGGCCAGCACCCGTCCATAGGCCCCGCTCAGCGTGCCAAACAACCGATCGGCGACAGTGGCCATGGCGCCAGGCTGCTGACCGGGCTGCAGCAACAGCGAGCTCATCACCGGCGACAAGGTCAGCGCCACAATGCCGGACACGATCACCGCCCCCGCCAGGGTCAAGGCAAACTCACGGAACAGCGTGCCGGTCAGCCCGCCCATCAAGCCAATGGGCGCATACACCGCCGCCAGGGTCAGGGTCATGGCGATCACCGGCCCGGCGATTTCCCGCGCCCCGGCCAATGCTGCCGCGACCGGCGACTTGCCCTCCTCGATATGCCGATGCACGTTTTCCACCACCACAATGGCATCGTCCACCACCAGGCCGATGGCCAGCACCATCGCCAGCAAGGTCAGCAGGTTGAGGCTGAAACCGAACATCAACATCAGGCCCGCGGCCCCCAGCATCGACAGCGGAATAGCCACCACCGCGATCAGCACGCTGCGCAGCGAACCCAGGCACAGCCAGATCACCAACACCACGATCAGCATCGCCTCCACCAAGGTGCGCAGCACTTCATGGATCGACGCATCGATGAAGCGTGCGGTTTCATAGGCCAGCGCCACGTTCACGCCAGGCGGCAAGGTCTGCTGGATCTGTGGCAGCAGTTGGCGAATACCCTCGACGATCACCAGAGGGTTGCCGCTGGGCGTGGGGAACAGCCCCAGGTGCACGGCAGGTTTGCCGTCCATGGTGGCACTGGTCTGCGTGGCCGCCGCACTCAGCTCGACGGTGCCGATATCGCGCAGGCGCACCAGGTCGGTGCCATCGTTACGGATGATCAGCTCACGGAAGTCTTCGACCCGGGTCAGGTCGGTGTCCACCTGGATATCGGCCAGCACGTACTGCCCGCGCACCTGGCCCGGCGTTGCCTGGTAGTTGTTGGCACGTACCGCCTGCGCCACGTCCGCCGCCGTCACCCCGCGCCCAGCCATCTGCTCACTGTCCAGCCACAGGCGCATGGCCAGGCGCTGCCCGCCGAACGACTGCACCTTGGCCACGCCGTCGATACCGGAGAACTGCGGTTCCACCACCCGCGACAGGTAATCGCTCAGTTCCGGTATCGACAGGCTGTCGCTGGCAAACCCCACATAGGCCACGGCAGTGGAGTCGCCTGCTGACAGTTCCACCACCGGGTCGTAGGCTTTTTCCGGCAGGCGATAGCGCACCTGGTTGACCTTGGCCATGGTTTCGGCCAGCGCCTGGGTCGAATCGCGGTTGAGCACCATGCGCAAGGTGATCAGGCTGCGCCCCTGCTGCGACGACGAGGACAGGTAGTCGATGCCTTCGACCGACGACACTGCCTGGGTGATCGGCTGCGTCACGAAACCCTGCATCAACTCGGCGGAGGCACCGGGGTACTCGGTGCTGATGGTAATGGTCGAGCTTTCCAGCAACGGGTACTGGCGGATCGGCAACTTGCCCATGGCAAACAGCCCCATCAGGATGATCAGGCTGCTGACCACCAGCGCCAGCACCGGGCGGCGCACGAAGACGTCGGTAAACCTCACGACTGCCGCCCTCCCTGGCTGGCCTGCAGGCTGTCCTGCGCCACTGGCTCGACCGGCATGCCATCACTCAGTTTCAGCTGGCCGGAAACCACCACACGGTCACCGGGCGTCAGGCCGGAGGTGATTTCCACCCGCCCCTGCCAGCGCTCACCGGTGGTTACCTGCACCCGGCTCACCCGGGTGCCATGCTGCGGGTCCTGGGTCGCGACAAACACCGTCTGCCCATAGGCGGTGTAGGTGATTGCGGTTTCCGGCACGGCCAGCACGGTCGACGGCTGCGCAGCATCCAGCCGCACGCCGGCATACATACCCGGCTGCAACTGCCCTTGCGGGTTCGACAAGGCCGCCTGTACCTGCACAAGGCGTGCTGTGCTGACCACCGGGTCGACCGCCACCACCCGCGCCTGGAAGTCTTGCCCACGCACCGCATCCACCGTCAGTGCCAGCACTTGCCCGGCGTGCACTTCGGGGGCGGCCTGCTCGCCCAAGGCGAAGTTCACATGCAACTGGCTGATGTCGGCCAGGCTGACGATGGTCTCGCCAGCGCCCAGGTACTGGCCCTGATGCACACGGCGGATGCCGAGCTTGCCGGCAAACGGTGCACGAATGGCCTTCTGCGCGATCAGCGCCTCGACATGCTGCAGCTCACCACGGGCCACGTCCACGGCCGTGGCGGCGTTGTCCAGCAGCTCTTGCGACACGGCATTCATCGCGCGCAGTTTGCGGCTGCGCTGCAGCACCACGTCAGCGTTACGCAACCTGGCCTGCAACTGCACGCGAAGGGCCTGCTCGGGCGCGTCGTTGAGCTGCACCAGCAACTGCCCGGCCGCGACTGTCTGCCCCGACTCGAAGGCGATGCGGGTAATACGCCCTGGCATCTCGGCCGCCACCTGCACCTGGTTGACCGCCTCCAACTCCCCCGAAGCAAAGCGCTGCCGCGCCAGTTGCACCTGCTCGGCCGTGGCCAGCGCCACCTTGGTCGCCGGCCACACCGCCGCAGCGGGTGGCGCCGAGCCGCTTCCCACCAGCGCATAGGCAGCGGCCAGCGCACCGGCAATAGCGCCGGCCCAGGCCAGTAACGTCCGTTTATTCATGCACAGCTCCGATCACAGGGAAAGCGGTTGCAGGGAAGATCGGGCAGGACTATAAAAGCTCAACTTTACTTGAGGTCAACAGGCATGGCAGCGGACAACACACGGATGCTCACAGTGGGTGAAGTGGCCAAGCGCAGCGGCGTGGCGGTATCTGCGCTGCACTTCTACGAAACCAAGGGGCTGATCGCCAGCGTCCGCACGGCAGGCAACCAGCGCCGCTATCCCTCGCTGGTGCTGCGTACCCTGGCGATCATCAAAGTGGCCCAGCGCACGGGTATTGCGCTGGAGGAAATCAAACAGGCCTTCAGCCGTTATGCCCCCAACAGCAAGCTCACGGCCGCGCAATGGGGCGAGATGTCCACGGCCTGGCGCGAAGACCTGAATGCCCGCATTCGCACACTGGAAGCACTGCGCGACAGCCTCGACAACTGCATTGGTTGCGGTTGCCTGTCGCTGGAAGACTGCCCGCTGCGCAACCCCGAGGATGTGCTGGGCAAGGAAGGGACCGGGGCGCGAATCCTCGAAAAGAAGGCCCGCTAGCCTCGCACGCTCATGCCAGGTGCGCCCCTTTGCCGGCGCGCATGACCTGCAGGTGACAAACAGTCGCTTTGAACCATTGCGGCGATTCACCGCCCTAACCCTGTGCTGTTAACCCAAAGCCGCTCACAGGAAGGAACTAAGCCATCATGAAACGCGAACAGATCGAAGGTGTAGCAGAGGACCTGGCTGGCAAAGCGCAAAGCGCCGTAGGTCGCCTGGTCGAAGACCCGGCACTGGAAGCCGAAGGCGATGCGCGTCAGGCCGCAGGCCAGTTGACCAAGTCCTACGGCGACACCCTGGACACGGTGTCCTCGTTCGTCAAGGAAAAGCCCTTCGCCGCACTGGCCATCACCGCCGCCGTCACACTGGTGGTCTCTCGCCTGCTGCGCCGCTGAACCACGGCGCCTCAGGCGGTTCAGGGCCGGATACCTTGTCCGGCCTGCGCCATCACCAGATGGCGATATCGTAGGTCAGGTAAAGGCGATTGCTGTCTCGGCCGCGGGCGAAATCTGATCGATACACATAGTTTCGCAGCTTTACGCCCAGCCCTTTCAGCGGCCCACCCTGCACCACGTAGGCAATCTCGGCGTCACGCTCCCATTCTTTGATGCCCTCGCCACCTGAGCGGCCATTGTCGCCACTCAGGTAGCGCGTCATGAAGGTCAGCCCCGGCACCCCGGCGGCAGCGAAGTTGTAGGCGTAGCTGGCCATCCAGGTCTTCTCTTCCTCTTCGATGAACTTGCCGATGCCGACGTTGCTGAACGAATAGACCGTTGCCCCACTGATATACGGCAGGCCCGCTTCACCATCGAGCACCTGGTAACCTGCGCCGACGGTATGCCCGGAGTGGGCGTACGACAGTTGGCCGCTGAACATGTCGTTGTCGATGCCACCGCCATACGCCGTACCGCTGTCGCGGCTTTTGAAGTAACGCAGGTCGGTGGTCAGCACGCCGCCGCCCAGCGGCAGGTCGTGCACCAGCCCGGCGAAGTCCTGGCGGTAGAAATGCTCGAGCTCGCCATGGAAATAACTCAGGCGCAGTTGCTTGCTGACGGCATAGTCAGCACCGGCGAAGCTGAAGTCGCCAGACGCTGGGCCGCCATACCCGTCCAGGTACAACCCGGTACTATTGGATGAGTCGCGCTGTTTGAAGCGGTCCAGGTGGCCAGCGGTAAGGGTGAGGTTGTCGATGTCGGTGCTGGTCAGCTGGGTTCCCTGGTAAGTCTGCGGCAGCAGGCGTGCATCGTTGTACACCAGTACCGGTGTCTTGGGCAGCAAGGTGCCATGCTTGACCACGGTGCTGCCCAGGCGGGCTTTGGCCGTGATACCGGCGCTGGCGAATTCGTCGGCCGCGCGGCCATCGTCATGCACTGGCAGCAACCCGGTGCCGCTGCGCCCACGGCCGGAGTCGAGCTTGACGCCGACCAGGCCCAAGGTGTCGAGACCCAGGCCAAGGGTGCCTTGGGTGAAGCCGGACTGGTAATCGAGCAGAAAGCCTTGAGCCCACTCCACCCGTTCGCTTTTGGCTGTGGCGGCGGCGCGGGCGCTCATACCCTGCTCGTCACGGAAATTCTCGTTGAAATACACGTTGCGCAACTGCAGCTTGAGCTTGCTGTCATCGACAAAACCGGAAGCGCCGGCAACAGGCAGCCAGCCGCACAGCAGGCCACAGGTGGCCCCACGGAACACAGCTCGGGACATGATCGGTACTCTATTGTTGTTTTAGGGATGAGCAGGCGTTGCGCCTGGCAGCACCAAAAGCGTTCAGACGAAGAAGGACAAGGCGCCCGTCAGCAGTGCCAGCGCCGTGATCACCAGAGAGGTGAGCACGGCCCATTTCACGGTGGCTTTCTGGAAGTCACCGATATCGCGGTCGACCATGCCCACCAGCAGCAGGGTCGAGGCCACCAGCGGGCTCATGAGGTGAACCGGCTGGCCAAGCACCGAGGCGCGGGCGATTTCCACCGGGTCGATGCCGTACGCGGCCGCGGCATTGGCCAGGATCGGCACAACGCCGAAGTAGTACGCGTCGTTGGACAGCACGAAGGTCAGCGGCATGCTGGTCAGCGCCACCACCAGCGGGAACCAGTGGCTCCACGCATCCGGAATCCAGTCCACCAGCGTCTGGGCCAATGCATCGACCATCTTGGTACCCGAGAAAATACCGGCAAAGATGCCTGCGGCGAACACCAGCAGCACCACGGTCATGGCGTTGCCCGAATGGGCGAGGATGCGTTCTTTCTGCACATTCAGCTGCGGGTAGTTGATCATCAGCGCGGCGACGAAACCGATCATGAACAGGATGGCCGCATGCATCAGCCCCAGCACCAGCGCAGTCATGACGACAATCACCAGCACCAGGTTCACATAGGCAAGGCGCGGGCGCTTGTGCGGGCTGTCGCCAAGGATTTCCTTGATGTAGCAGTTGCCCCCTCCGGACTCCAGGGCAACATTGCCGATACGCCGGCGCTCGGCACGGCCCAGCAGGTAGGCGGTGAACACGACCCACGCCGCCCCACCGATGACGGTGGGCAACATCGGAATGAAGTACTCGGTCGCATCCAGACCGAGCGCTGCAATGGCACGGGTGGCGGGACCACCCCACGGGCTCATGCCGCTCATGATGCTCAATGACAGCATCGATACGGTCGCCAGGATCATCGGGTTCATGCCGATGCGCTTGTACAGCGGCAGCATGGCAGCGCAGGTAATCATGTAAGTCGTGGTGCCATCACCGTCCAGCGCCACCAGCAGCGACAGCAGAGCGGTGCCGATAGCGATCTTGATTGGGTCGCCATTCACCCGCTTGAGAATCTTGCGGATCAGCGGGTCGAACAGGCCGGCGTCGATCATCAGGCCGAAGAACAGGATGGCGAACAGCAGCAGCGCGGCAGACGGTGCGACCATTTTCAGCCCATCGAGCATCATCTTGCCCAGGTCTGGCGCGAAACCGCCAACAAGGGCGAAAACAATCGGCACGATGGTCAGTGCGACGATCGGGGACAGGCGTTTACTCATGATCAGGTAGGTGAAGGTCACCACCATGATCAGACCCAGAAGTGCGAGCATGGTTTGTTCTCTTGTTTTTATTGTCTATGTGGCCACCTGCAGCGCAGACGGCCCCCTGACCCCCACCCGGCAACGCCTGGTGGGGGCCTGTGAAAAGCTTGAGGGTGTCGAGGCTCAGCCGTGGCGGCGTGGTTCGGCGACCCAGTCGGCCGATTCATCGACGGGGGTGACCACCGGCTCGCCGTTCAGGCGGCTGTGCAGCGTCTGGCGGTCACAGGCGTTTTCCGAAAGCGATACCACCACCGTCGCCACAGCGTTGCTGGCAAGACTCGTCAGCGCACGGGCTTCCGACATGAAGCGGTCGACCCCGATCAACAGGGCCAGGCCGGCCAGGGGAATGTCATGGATCACGGTAAGGGTCGAGGCCAAGGCCACGAAACCGCTGCCGGTGACACCTGCCGCGCCCTTGGAGGACAGCAGCATGATCGCCAGCATGGTGACCACCTGGCCCAGGCTCAGGTCGATGTTGCAGGCCTGCGCGATGAACACGGCTGCCAACGACAGATAGATGGCAGTACCGTCCAGGTTGAACGAGTAGCCAGTGGGCAGCACCAGGCCAACCACGCCTTTCTTGCACCCAAGCTTCTCGAGTTTCTCGAGCATGCGCGGCAGCACCGGCTCGGTTGAAGAAGTACCCAGCACCACGAGGAACTCTTCGCGGAAATAGCGCAGCAACTTCCACAGGCTGAAGCCATGGGCGCGGCAGATGCCACCGAGCACCACCAGCACGAAGAACGCGCAGGCGATGTACAACGTCCCCACCAGCTTGGCCAGCGCGCCAAGGGACGTAATGCCGTACTGGCCCACGGTGAATGCCAGTGCGCCGAAAGCGCCGATCGGGGCAAAGCGCATCAGGTAGCCGAAGATGCGGAACACCATGGTCGAGGCCGACTCCAGAACGTCCAGTACCGGCTTGCCCTTTTCGCCCATCGACGAGAGGGCGAAACCGCTGAGTACGGCGATGAACAGGACCGGCAAGACCTCACCCTTGTTGAAGGCACCGATGAAGGTGTCCGGGATGATGTGCATGAAGAAGTCCACCACGCTCAGCTTGGCAGCCGACGCGGTGTACTGGCTCAGGCCCGCTGTGCTCAAGGTGGCAGGATCGATGTTCATGCCGGCACCTGGCTTGAACAGGTAAACCGCCGCCAGTCCGATCACCAGGCTGACCACCGTCAGGCCCAGGAACAGCAGCAGGGTCTTGCTCATCAAGCGCCCCAGGGAACGCTTGTCGGTCATGCCGGCGATGCCGGTGACGATGGTGCAGAACACCACCGGCGCGATCATCATCTTGATCAGCTTGATGAACGCATCACCCAGCGGCTTGAGGGCCACGGCCTGTTGCGCCCAGAAGTGTCCGACCACCACGCCCAGCAGGACGGCGCAGAGAATCTGGAAATACAGCGATTTGGCGAGTCTCATGGCATCACCCATTGTTGAAATTGTGCGGATGCGCTTGTTACGAATGTGCAGGTCTGGATTGGTGCCTGGAACTACCCGGCCAACCTGCGGAATGTAGGGGCGTAGACGAACCCTGAGAAGAGCCGCCGGGCGGTTCGCACCACCGAAGCCTGGATCGTCTGGCCCTCGGCACCGCTGCGCGTCAGCGCAACATCGATGCCGCCACTTGGGTGCTCCAGGCGGACCTCGGCCAGTTGCTGCGCGCCTTCGCCCAACAGGTCGGCAATCACGGTACCAGGGCTGACGCAGGCAGTCGCCAGCCCCACGGCTCCCGTGATCGCCAAGGCACGATGGCAGTTGTGCGGCATGAAATAGCGAACCTGCAGCGTGCCGTCGTAGCGCGGCTTGGACACCAGCACTGGCTTGG
Organism: Pseudomonas sp. CIP-10; assembly: GCF_020911845.1. Taxonomy (NCBI): domain Bacteria; kingdom Pseudomonadati; phylum Pseudomonadota; class Gammaproteobacteria; order Pseudomonadales; family Pseudomonadaceae; genus Pseudomonas; species Pseudomonas sp. CIP-10. The sequence goes on from NZ_CP087160.1 coordinate 4,240,710, forward strand.
GGATGACCATGCCACTGACATCGCCCAGGCCCATGGCCTTTCCGGCCTTCAGCCGCAACGCTTCCAGGCGTTCGAGCAGCGCGCTGTTGGCGTCCAGCTGAGCCGGGGTTTCCGAGCCGCTGACACCCAACTGGCTGGCCTCCACCACCATCATCGGCATGGCCATGTCGATGCAGGTCACCGGCACGCCATCAATCACGTCCTTGGCCTTGCCCGTGGGGAACAACTTGCCGGTCTTGCTGCCGACCGCGTCGAGGAAGGTCAGGTGCACCGGGGCGGCAGTGCCCGGTACCCCATCGATCGCCGTGCGGCCTTCGTAGCGCACAATACCGCCGGGCGTTTCGACCAACGAATTGACGAAGGTGCCAGTGTTGAGGTTACGGATGCGCACCAAGGTCTTGCCTTCCTGGCCTTTTACCAACCCCTGTTCGATGGCGAATGGCCCAACCGCACACAGCATGTTGCCGCAGTTGGGGGCCGTATCGACCCGGCGCTGTGCGACCATCACCTGCACGAACAGGTAGTCGACGTCGGCGTCGGCGTGCAATGACGGGCTGATGATCGCCACCTTGCTGGTCTGAGGGCTGCCGCCACCGATGCCGTCGATTTCCAGCTCATGGCCAGAGCCCATGAGGTTGATCAGCAACTCGTCGCGCTCGACCACATTGGCAGGCAGGTCACAGGCGTGGAAGAACGGCCCTTTGGAGGTACCGCCGCGCATGAGTACGCAAGGAATTCGTTGCATGATTTCGCACTCTTGTTGATCAATGGACATCATTGATGCTGTGAGCAAAAGAGTGACAGGGATGGATAAATCAATCCAATGCAAATATCGTAGCTATTATTGCGATTCAAACATAAATAAAGCGCCAGGCCAGTCGAAGGTTTCTTATGGAATATGAGCTGCAAGACATCAGATCTTTCGTGAAAATCGCCGAACTGGGCAGTTTTCATGAGGCCGCAGAAGCGCTTCACCTGTCCCAGCCGGCCCTGAGCCGGCGGATCAAGAAACTGGAGGAAGGCCTGGGCACCTCGCTACTGGAACGCACCACTCGCCGGGTCAGCCTGACCAGCGTGGGCCGCGACTTCCTGCCCAAGGCCAGGCGCCTGCTGGATGATTTTGAAGACTCGATCCTCAGCATCCGCGAACTGGCCGAGCGCCAGACCGGTCAGGTTACCCTCGCCTGCATCCCTACCGCGGCGTTCTACTTCCTGCCGTCGGTGATCCGCGATTACAACGAGCAATACCCGAAAATCCGTATTCGCCTGCTGGACCTTAGCGCCAACGACGGGCTCGAAGCCGTGCTGCGCGGCGAAGCCGACTTCGGCATCAACATGATGAGCGGCCAGCACCCGGACATCGAGTTTGTCTCGCTGGTGCAGGAGCACTTTGTACTGGCCTGCCGGCGTGACCACCCACTGGCGAACCGCGCCTCCGTTACCTGGACAGAGCTGGCTGATTACCGCCTGATCGGCGTCGGCCGCCTGAGTGGCAACCGCATGCTGCTGGACCATGCGTTGTCCGGGCTCAACCTGCGGCCCAAGTGGTTCTACGAAGTGCAACACCTGTCCACGTCGCTGGGCATGGTCGAGGCCGGGCTGGGCGTGTCCGCCATGCCCAGCCTGGCCATGCCCAATGCCGACCACCCCACGCTGGTGAGCGTGCCGTTGATCGAGCCGCAAGTCACCCGCACGCTAGGGCTGGTGTACCGGCGCGGCGCATCGCTGTCGCCGGCTGCGGAAAAATTCGTTTCGATCCTGCTGCAGAAATGGCCAAATCGCTGAGGGGAGCGGCGCGCCTGGCTTAGTCGTTCTTGCCCAGCATGTACTGGTCAAAATGCTCGATATGCTCGTCTAAGTTGTCCTCGAGCATCATCCGGTACTGATCACAGAAGTACTTCAGAATCTCTTCCCGTGCCGCACCCAGCTCCGCGCCGCTCTTGAAGCTGCGGGCGCTCATCCAGGCGCTGAAGCGCGCGGCACCGAAGGTGAGCGAGGCGCTGACCTTGCCCAGGTCTTCGAACTTTTCGATCTGCTGGTTCGCCAGTTCAATGTGCGCATCGGCGCGATCGTAAAAGGCCTGGTCGGTAGCTTGGGTCATTGGGGTTCACCTTGTTGCGCAATGCGAGCGGGAGGCCAAGCCTTGCATGTCGCGGCGCATACGTGCAAGGCTGAAAAAGGATCACCCATGACGAAAAGGAAGCAAAGCACCTCATGCTTGGAATCACACGTATCCATCGCTATTTGCGCCCACTGCCTGCAAAACCGACTGCAGCCAGTGGGCGTGACCTCAAGGCCAAACGCGCCACCCACCTCGCCTCAACGGTTGCCAACCTCCTCTGCACGCCCCGCTCCGCCCCGCCTTACCTCTGCGTCACTCCTGAGCGTCCCCCCGTCGAACGTGTGCCCCCGACCTGACTGCCTCCACTGCAGCTCACACACCGTTCTCGCCTGTTGCAGGCGGGATGCCTGACGCAACGACAAGGGGCAACAGCCAATGCTTTTCTTTCACGGTAAACACATTCTCAGCGCCATCTTCGATATGGATGGCACCCTCTTCGACACCGAGCGCCTGCGCTTCAAGACACTCAAGCAAGCGTCTCTGGAAATCTTCGGCAAAGCGCTGAGCGAGCAGACCCTGATTGGCTCGCTGGGCCTGAGCGCAAAAAAGGCCGAAGCCCTTGCCAAGGCGCATAACGGCGACGACTTCCCGTACGCCGAAATCCGCCAACGCGCCGATGAACTTGAGCTGGAGTACGTGCGCAATCACGGCGTACCGATCAAGGCCGGCCTGCTGGAGGTGCTGGAGCGCCTGCGCAAGTCGGGCCTGACCATGGCAGTGGCCACCTCCAGCCGCCGTGCCATCGCCGAGGAATACCTGATCAACGCCAACGTGCTGAAGTACTTCGACATCACCGTTTGTGGCGATGAAGTCAGCCAAGGCAAACCCCACCCCGAGATTTTCCTGAAAGCCGCCCGCGCGCTCAATTGCGAGCCAGGCCAGTGCTTCATGGTCGAGGACTCGGAAAACGGCATGCTGTCAGCGATGCGCGCCGAAGGGCAGGCAATCCTGATCGAGGACATCAAGCCGCCTGCGCCGGAAATCAAGGCGGGCGCGCTCAAAGCCTACCGCAGCATGCATGAATTTCTCACCGACCTGAGCGAGTGCGTACCCGACCTGGGCATGCCTGCATTGAGTGAGCCGTTCCCGGTCTCGATGAACCAGTTCAGCGTGGGCATTCATGGTTTCGGCGCCATCGGCGGCGGTTACCTGACGCAGGTATTTTCCCATTGGGACGGCTACACCCGACCGCGTGAAATCATTGCCGCAACCCGTTCGCGCATGCTGCGCGAAAGCGTCAGCGCCTTCGGCCGCTACAGCGTGCGCTACGGTGCCATATCGTTCGACCAGACCATCGACAACGTGCGCATGATCGACATGGACGATGACGACGCGGTCATCAGCATGTACACCACTGCCGAAATCATCGGCCTGAGCCTGCCCGAGCAGGCCATCAGAAGCCAGGCCAGGGTGATCGCCCAAGGCCTGCTGCAACGCTTCGAGCGCCGAGGCCGCGAGCTGACCCTGCTGATCGTATTGAACAAGGTTGGCGGTGCGGCGTTCGTGCGGCGTCATGTGCAAGCCGAGCTGGCGTTACTGTGCCCGCCTGCGATCAGCGAGCAGGTTTTGCAAAAGACCCATTTCGCCGAAACGGTGGTCAGCCGCATCGTGTCCAAACTGGGCAATGACGCGCTGGTGCGGCAACTGCGCATCAAGTCGCAGATGTTCCAGAACAGCCTGGAAGACGAGCCCGCAAGCACCTGCAAACCTTCAGCGCCGCAACCGGAGTACGAACGGCTGATCGGCCACTTCAGGCCCTTTGCACAGCCCAGCAGCGCCATGAGCCAGCTGCATCTGGTGCTGTTCAACAGTGAAGCCGACATGCCGCTTTACGCGGAGCGCGGCAGCGATCTGCTCGAACGCCTGCGCCAGGTGAAGACAGTGCCAGACATCGCCCAGATCCAGATCATCAAGAACCGCCTGTGGAACGGCCCGCACGCCATCGTGGCCTGGTACGCCAGCCTGCTGGGCCATGCCTGGGTCGGCCAGGGCATGGGCGATGCGCGGGTGAGTGAGTTGGCCGAGCGCCTGATTCGCCAGGAGGTCGCGCCCGCACTGGTGGCCGAATACCCACAGATGGCCGAGGTGGTCAACCGCTTTGCCGAGGCATTTCTCGAGCGCTGCAAAACCTCGTTCAAAGACCCGTGCGCCCGGGTAGGCCGCGACCCCTTGCGCAAGCTGCAACGCAACGAACGCATCCTCAGCAGCATCGACCTTGCCCGCAAGCACGGTATTGCAACCCCGGCCCTGGCGTTTGGCGCCGGGCTCGCCATTCACCACGCCCTGAACTGCAGCAACAGCAAGGACCTGGAAAGCCAGGCAATCAGGCAGGTTTACCTGGATAACCAGGAAAGCGTCGAAGCCGTGCTCACCCATGCCAACAAACCGTTCCCCGGGTTGTGCCCCGTCAAGGACGCGGAACTGATCGCTGCCATCCGTGAAGGCTTCCGCCAATTGCCACAGCCAGCTTCGCGCCACGCGGTTGCTGTAGGCTCATAACCAGCCCTGGCCGGGACACCGTGGGCGCAGGTTGCGCCTGCGTCCCGGTCAGCGCCATGGGCTGGCCTTGGGTACCGGCCTAAAGCACTTCGAACAGGCCCGCTGCGCCCATGCCGCCGCCCACGCACATCGTCACGACCACGTACTTCACCTTACGTCGCTTGCCCTCCAGCAAGGCATGGCCGACCATCCGCGCGCCGCTCATGCCGTAGGGGTGGCCGATAGCAATGGCGCCGCCATTGACGTTCAGTTTCGCCGGGTCGATCTGCAACTGCTGGGCGCAATACAGCACCTGGCAGGCAAACGCCTCGTTCAGCTCCCATAGCCCGATATCGTCTACCGTCAGGCCCTGCTGGCGCAGTAGCTTGGGCACCGCCAATACCGGGCCGATGCCCATTTCCTCGGGGGCAAGGCCAGCCACGGCGATACCGCGGTAAAGCCCCAGGGCTGCGATGCCCGAGCGCGCCGCCAGCGCGCCCTCCATCAGCACGCAGGCACTGGCGCCATCGGACAACTGACTGGCATTGCCGGCCGTGACACAACCGCCTTCGACCACGGGCTTGAGCCCCTGCAGATCGGCCAGGGTCGTTGCCGGTCGGTTCCCTTCGTCCTGGGTCAGGCGCACCTCTTCATGGCTGACAACACCTGTCAGCTTGTCCACCACCTTCTTGCGTGCGGTGACCGGCACGATTTCAGCGGCGAACAACCCTGCCGCCTGCGCCGCTGCCGTGCGCTGCTGAGACTGCAGGGCGTAGACATCCTGTGCTTCGCGGCTTATGCCATAACGCCGGGCCACCCGTTCGGCCGTTTGCAACATCGGCATGTAGGCGTGCTCGCTCATGCGCAGCACTGCGGGGTCGTAAGCCTCACTGGCCAGTTGGTTGTGCACCTGCTGCACCAGGCTGATCTGCTCCTGGCCTGCGCCAATGGTCACTTGCATGCCATCAACCATGATCTGCTTCGCCGCCGTGGCAATGGCCATAAGGCCTGAAGCGCACTGGCGGTCGACGGTCTGACCGCTGACCGATTGGGGCAGGCCGGCGGCCAGCGCCGACAGCCGACCCGGGTTGATCGCGGCAGTGCCGCTCTGCATGGCAGTCCCCAGCACCAGGTCATCGACCTGCGCCGGTTCGATACCGGCACGTTCTACCGCGGCGCGGATAGCGACAGCCGTCATGCTGGGGGTTTTCAGGTCGTTGAAGGCGCCACGCATGGCCTTGCCGATAGGGGTGCGAGCAGTGGCGACGATCACGGCGTCTTTCATGATGGCTGTTCCTCAGGGGATAGGGGCTGCAGTTCGCTCAACACGCGCCGCAGGCAGTCAGGTACCGGCACCGGGCGCCGCCCTTCGCGGTCGACGAATACATGGACGAAGCGACCGGTGGCGCAGGCCAATGGCTGACCGGCAAGGAACACGGCCAACTGATAGTGCACCGAGGTGTTGCCCAACCGGTCCACCACTAGGCCCACTTCGATGTCATGCGGGAAGGCCACCGGCGCCTGGTAGTCGCAGGCGGAGCTGACCACCAGCGCGATCACCCTCCCCTGGTCGATATCCAACCCGCCCTCCCGCACCAGCAGGCGGTTTACGGCGCTGTCGAAAAAGCTGTAATAGACCACATTGTTCACGTGGCCATAGACATCGTTGTCGTGCCACCGGGTGGTTATAGGCGTGAAGTGCCGATAGTGTTCACGTTGCCGGAGGTCGCTCATCAGTAGGCTGCCTCATAGATGGCCAGCGCATCGGCCTGGGTGACTTCACGCGGGTTATTGACCAAAAGGCGCTGCTGTTGCATCGCGTCTTCGGCCAGCTGGCCAAGCCGATGACGCGGTACATCGGCGTCGCGCAGGCGGTCCGGTAACCCGCAGCGGCTACCTAGCGCGGCCAGCTCGGCCACGAATTGTTCTGCCTGCTGGCGCTGATCACCGGGCTGCAAACGGGCCCCCAGCAGCGGCACGGCCAGTTCGGCGTAGTCCACTGCCGCCACCGGCAGGTTGAAGCGCAGCACATGCGGCAACACCAGCGCGTTGGCCAGGCCATGGGGAACATGAAAGTGCCCACCCAGCGGATAGGCCAGGGCATGCACCGCCGCCACCGGTGCATTGGCAAAGGCCTGGCCGGCCAGGCAAGCCCCCAGCAGCATGGCCTGGCGGGCCTGCAGGTTGCCGCCATTGTGCACAGCCTGGTCAAGGTTATCCGCCAGCAGCCGCAGCGCCTCACGGGCCAGCAGGCTGGACAGCGGGTTACGTTTGAGGCGGCTGGTATAGGCTTCGATGGCATGCACCATGGCGTCGATACCGGTAGCAGCCGTCACCGCCGATGGCAGGCCGAGGGTACAGACGGCGTCGAGCACTGCCAGGTCTGGCAACAGCAGCGGCGAAACAATGCCCATCTTGGTGGTGGCACCGGTGGTGACGATGGCGATCGGCGTCACCTCCGAACCGGTACCTGCCGTGGTGGGCACCTGGATCAACGGCAGCCGGCGGCCCTTGGCCCTGTCGATGCCGTACAGCTCGGCGATGGGCTGCGAACAGTCGCGGTGGGCCAGCAGCGCAACCAGCTTGGCCACATCCATCGAGCTGCCGCCGCCGAACCCCACCACCAGGTCGGCGCCGATATGCCGGGCGCGCTGGGCGGCCGCCAGCACGCATGCCTCGCTAGGGTCGGCCGTAACCTCACTGAAGATCGCCACACCGACCTTGGCTGCCGTGAACCCCGGCAGCAGGTCATCGAGCATGCCAAGGCGGGCGATACCCGGGTCACTGACGATCAAAACACGCTTGGCACCGCGCTCACGGCACAGACCTGCAAGGCGCTGCACCGCGCCGGGTTCGCAGAGGATCTGCGCAGTGGTGGCAAAGCTGAAAGGCTGCATCGCACTCTCCTTGTTCGTGTGGTTTGCCGTGCGCTAGAACGCGAAATCGCTCGCCGGTAGCGCCATCAGGCAATCCGCGCCACCCAGCAGGGCCTCGCGGTGAGCAGTGGCGCGGGGCAGGATCCGCCGCCAGTAGAACGTCGCGGCGTCAAGCTTGGCCCTGTAGAAGGCTGTTTCCGCGCTGCCGGAGACAAGCGTCGCTTGAGCGCGCACAGCCGCTTGCAACCACATCGCCGCCAACAGCACGTAGGCCGAGTAGGCAAGAAAATCAACCGACACTGCCCCTGACTCCTGGGGGTCGCGTTGACAGGCCTCGACCACATGGGCGGCCAAGACGCGCCATTCCTCCAAACGTTGCCCCACGGCCGTCGCCATGGCCTGCAGGCCGTCGAGCGCATTGGCAGCCCTGACGTGCGGCGCCATTTCGTCGATCAGCAGATTGAGCTCGGCCCCGCCGTCCCCCAGGACCTTGCGGCGTATCAGGTCGAGGGCCTGTATGCCGTTGGTGCCTTCATAAAGCTGGGTGATGCGGCTATCGCGCATCAACTGCTCCATCCCCCACTCGCGGATGTAGCCGTGACCGCCGTACACCTGCACCCCAAGACTGGCGACTTCCTGACCGACGTCGGTGAAGAACGCCTTGACGATAGGGATCAGCAACGCCGCCCGCCGAGCTGCGGCCTGGCGCGCCGGTGCATTTTTCGCAGCATGCTCCAGGTCCAGTTGCCGAGCGGTGTAGATGCCCAGCATGCGACAGCCCTCGGTAAGGGTCTTCTGGGTCAGCAGCATGCGCCGCACGTCTGGATGGACGATGATCGGATCGGCAGGCTTTTCCGCTGCCACCGGCCCAGCAAGCGAGCGCGACTGCAGACGCTCCCGGGCGTAGGCCAGCCCTCCCTGAAAAGCGGCCTCGGCAATACCAAGCCCCTGCAGGCCGACCTGGAAGCGGGCATCGTTCATCATGGTGAACATGCAGGCCAGGCCCTGGTTGGCCTCCCCCACCAGCCAGCCCTGGGCACCGTCGAAGTTCATCACGCAGGTCGATGCCCCCTTGATGCCCATCTTGTGCTCCAGCGCCCCGCAGCCCAGCGCATTGCGCTCGCCACCGGGCAACAGCTTGGGCACCAGGAACAGGCTGATGCCCCTGACACCGGCCGGCGCATCAGGCAGGCGCGCGAGTACCAGATGAACGATGTTGTCGGTCAGGTCCTGCTCGCCACCACTGATGAATATCTTGCTGCCGGTAATGCGATAGCTGCCGTCCGCTTCCGGCTGGGCGCGGGTACGCAGCAACGCCAGGTCGGTGCCGGCCTGCGGCTCGGTCAGGCACATGGTGCCGGCCCACTCGCCACTGACCATCCGGCTCAGGTAGGCCTGCTTGAGTGGCTCGCTGCCATGGCGATGCAACGCCAGGACCGCGCCCTCGGTCAGGCCGGAGTAGATGCGGAACGACAACGACGCTGCCATCAGCATTTCATGGAAGCTGGCCGATGCCATCTGCGGCAAACCCTGGCCACCGTAGGCCTGCGGCCCGGTCATACTGGCCCAGCCATGTTCGACGTATTGCCGATAGGCGTCCCGCATGCCGTCCGGGGTGGTGACCTCGCCGCCCACCCACTGGCAGCCCTGTTCGTCACTGTTGCGATTGAGTGGTGCGATGATTTGGCCAGTGAAGCGTGCGGCCTCCTCAAGGATGCCGTCGAGGGTGTCGCGGTCCAGTTCGATACCGAGTTGCTGGCAATGTCCGCTCAGGTCGAACAGTTCATGCAGCACGAAACGCATGTCGCGAAGGGGCGCCTGGTAGTTCATGCCTGAACCTCCCCGCGCGGTTCGAAACGCTTGCCACCGGCCACGAGTGAGTAGAGCAGCCCTGCCGGGCGCCAATGCTCGCCAAGCACGCCCTGCAGGTATTCCAGCCGGGCCAGGATAAACGGCGCCCCCTGCTCGTCAGCCCAGCGCATGGGCCCGCCAGTGGCAGCCGGGAAGCCATAGCCGTGGAGCCAGACCCGGTCGATGTCGCTGCTGCTGGCGGCGATACCTTCCTGGAGAACCTTCGCCCCTTCGTTGACCAGTGCCAGCAGGCACCGTTCGAGGATTTCCTCGGCACTGATGCCCCGACGTCGGTAGCCAAGGTTCTGGGACACCTGCAGCACCAACGCGTCGACCTGCGGGTCATGCTCGGCCTGCCGGCTGCCGGGGGCATAGCGGTAATAGCCCTGCCCGGTCTTCTGCCCAAGGCGGCCGAGCTCGCACAGCGCATTATCGACCTGCACCAGCGGGTCGTGCATGCCTTGCCCGGCCAACTGCCGGGCGCGCCACTCCAGGTCGATGCCCACCACGTCGTACATGCGGAACGGCCCCATGGCGAAGCCGAACTGCTGCAGTACCGCATCCACCTGATGTGGCAACGCCCCTTCAAGCAGCAACTTGCGCGCTTCGCCCACATAGCTGCGCAACATGCGATTGCCAATGAAACCAGGGCAGTTGCCTGCCACTATCGCCACCTTGCCCATGCGCTCGCCCAGCGCTTTGGCGGCATCGAGCACCTTCTGATCGGTGTGCGTCCCACGCACGATTTCGAGCAGCTTCATGACATGCGCAGGGCTGAAGAAGTGCAGCCCCAGGACCTGGGACGGCCGCTGGGTGACGGCGGCAATCGCGTCGATGTCCAGCGCCGAGGTGTTGCTGGCCAGGATCGCACGTGGCTTGAGGTGTGCATCCAGTGCACGGAAGATTTCCTGCTTGAGCGCCAGGTTTTCATACACCGCTTCAATCACCAGGTCGGCCTCCGCCAACGCCGGATAGCCGTCCACTGCCTGCACACGCGCCAGGCAAGCGTCGGCCTGGGCCGGGGTGATGCGCTGCTTGTCCACCTGCTGGGCCCAGGCCTGGCTGACCATGCCCAGCCCGGCTTCGAGCGCTGCCGCGTTGCAGTCCAGCCACAGCACCGACAGCCCGGCGTTGGCCAGGCTGATGACGATGCCGCGGCCCATGGTGCCTGCACCTATCACAGCCACCTGTTTGATCGGGAAGGGAGTATTCACGCGCAACGCTCCTGCTTTTCTTGTAGGTATGAGGACTGTGATCACCCTAAGCAGGCCGAAGGTATTTTTGAAATTTCCATTTCGTATGCCATATATTTTCAGCATGAATATTTCGAACTTCGACCTGAACCTGCTGCGCGTCTTCGACATGTTGCTGCGTGAACAGAACGTATCGCGGGCAGCCGAGCGTCTGGCCCTCACCCAGCCGACCGTGAGCAATGCCCTGGCGCGCCTGCGTGACCAGCTGGGCGACCCGCTGCTGGTCCGCGTGGGCCGGCGCATGCGCCCGACGCCACGGGCCTTGGCACTGGAGGGGCCAATACGTGCGGCGTTACAGCAGATCGAGCAGACGTTGGGCACCGGCGATGGCTTCGAGCCTCAGCGCAGCCATCGCCAGTTGCGCATCGCCCTCACCGATTTCGTCGAACAGCTGTGCATGCCGCCACTCCTGGCGCGGCTGGAGCTACTGGCACCCAACGTGCGCATCGACGTGGTGCACCTGGCCCCCAACCTGCCGGCCGAGGCGCTGGACCGGGGCGACCTCGACCTGGTACTGGGCCGTTTCGACGAGGTGCCGGCGCGCTTCACCCGCCACCCCTGGCGCCGTGAAACCCTGCAGATCGCGCTGCGCCAGCAGCACCCGCACCTGGTGCCGGGCCAGGCACTGGACCTCGACGCGTTCCTGGGCTTGCGGCACATCTGGGTGCACGGCGGCCAGACCCGGGGCATGGTCGACCAGTGGCTGGCCGAGCAAGGCCTGACCCGGCAAATCGCCTATACCACGCCCAACTACCTGCAGGCCGCCCATCTGGCCGCAGCCACCGACATGTGTGTGGTGCTGCCGCGGCAACTGGCGCAGCAGTTTGCGCACCTGCTGCCATTGGCGGTGCACGAACTGCCATTTGCCCTGGAGCCTTTCGAATTGGAAGTGGTGCACCTGAGCCACCGTCAGCACGACCCCGCCCTGGCCTGGCTGGTCGAACAGATCCTCACGCTCCCCCCCGCCTGAAGCCATCAGGAAACGCGATAGCGGCCATGCCGCTCTGGTATTGGCTGGTGCGCAAGCCCCTCCCCTAGAGTGTTCTGCCCCAATAACAACAAGGACATCCCATGCGCTTTTCACTGTCGATGCTGGCGCTTGCCCTGCTGGCCCCCCTTCCGAGCCTGGCCGCAACAGCGGCCAAGGATGCCACCGCGGCCACCCTGGCCAGCAACCAGCAGTGGCTGCAACGGTTGCCTTTCGAGGATCGCGTCGATTACGAAACAGCCCGGCGTGGGCTGGTCGAGCGGTTCAACGGGCCAGTCGCCACGGCCGATGGCAAGACGGTGTGGAACCTGGCCCAGTATGCTTTTCTGGAACCGGCGCAATCCCCTGCCACGGTAAACCCGAGCTTGTGGCGCATCGCTCAGTTGAACAACATCGCCGGGCTGTTCAAGGTCACCGAGGGCATCTACCAGCTTCGCGGTCTGGACCTGGCCAACATGACCATCGTCGAAGGGAAGGACGGGCTGATTGTGCTTGACCCGCTGCTTGCCGTGGAGACCGCCAAGGCGGGCCTCGAACTGTACTTCAAGCACCGTCCACGCAAGCCGGTGACCACGGTGATCTACACCCACCCGCACGTCGACCATTTTGGCGGCGTGCGCGGGGTGATCAACGAGGCGGACGTCAAGGCTGGCAAAGTCCAGGTCATCGCGCCCGAGGGGTTCTTCGAACATGCCATCGGCGAAAACGTGCTGGCTGGACCGGCCATGAAACGCCGCGCCCAGTACATGTACGGCGCCCCCCTGCCCCGTGGGCCGCGAGGCCAGGTGGATGCCGGACTGGGCAAGGGCGTGCCGGCCAATGCCACTGTCAGCCTCATCGCGCCGACGCTCGAAATCAGCCAACCGCTGCAACGCATGACCCTGAGCGGCGTGGAGGTGGAGTTCCAGCTGACCCCGGGCACCGAGGCGCCGGCGGAAATGAACATTTATTTCCCGGTGCTCAGGGCACTGTGCATGGCCGAGAACGCCACCCATGTGCAGCACAACGTACTGACGCTGCGCGGGGCACTGGTGCGCGATCCGAAAGTGTGGGCCCATTACCTGGACCAATCGCTGGCGCGCTATGGCGACCAGGCCGAGGTGGTGTTCGCCCAGCATCACTGGCCCACTTGGGGCGGTGCGGCCATCCGCGACTACCTGGCCGACCAGCGCGATATGTATGCCTTCATCGATAGCCAGACCTTGCGCCTGATCAATCAGGGCCAGACGCCCATGGAAATTGCCCAGACCCTGGCCAGTCTGCCGCCGCGTCTGGCAAGCAAATGGTACAGCCGCGACTACTACGGCTCGCTCAGCCATAACGTCAGGGCCGTCTATCAACGCTATATGGGGTTCTACGACGGCAACCCGGCCAACCTCGACCCATTGCCACCGCAAGCCGCCGGCAAGCGTTACCTGGCGGCGATGGGGGGTGCCGATCAGGTGCTGACCCAGGCCCGCCAGGCCTTCGCCGAGGGCGACTATCGCTGGGTGGCGCAATTGGTCAACCACCTGGTATTCGCCGAGCCAGACAACACCGAGGCCCGCGAACTGCAGGCCGACGCGCTGGAGCAACTGGGTTACCAGAGTGAGAACGCCACCTGGCGCAATGCCTACCTCAGTGGCGCGCAGGAATTGCGCTCAGGCGTTGCCGCCGGTGCGGGTAGCGGCGGCAACGCCGATGACATGGTGCGGGCCCTGACACCCAGCCTGTTTTTCGACTACCTGGGCGTGCGGGTGAATGCCTACAAGGCTGCCGATAGCGACCTGACCATCAACTGGCGGTTTTCCGACCTGGACGAAGACTACGCGCTCACCCTGCGCAACGGCGTCCTCACCCACCGCGACCTGGCGCGCCACGCCAAGGCCGATGTAGAGGTGACCATGCGCAAGCAGACGCTGGACAGCATTGCCTTGAAGCAGACAGGCTTTCTCAAGGAAGCCACAGCAGGGGCAATCGACATCAAAGGCGAGCGGGTAAAGTTCCTGCAATTCATGGGCGGGCTGGAAGAGGCTGATTCACGCTTCAATATCGTCACGCCCTGAGCGGCAGCGGGCGGCGCCGGCACTGCGCTCAGCCGCCCTTCGCCAACCGGCACAAGCCTGCCAATGCCATGAGCCACACCACGCTACCCAGTGCCAGCACTTCCCACGGCGCAGGCTGGCCGCGTTCGGCCTGCAACATCGCCAGGCCCCGTTCGTAACGCCGCCCCTGGCGGGTCAGCAGCGCCAGCGCGGCCACGCCCGCCAATGCCAGCACGTACACATCGCCCTGACGACAGGCCAACCCCGCCACCGCCATCAGCGCCAGCACAGTGCGCCGCCAGGCCAACTCGGTGCGTTCTGCCTGCAGGCCCGGATCACCCATGCCAGCGTGGCCACAGGACGAGACCTGCCAGCAGTACAGCGACCAGGCAGCCCAGCGCCAACAAGGGCACCAGTGCCGGCAACGGCAATGGACGTCGATGACGCAATGCCCGCTCTACCCGCAGCCAGCGCAGGCAGGCGCCCGCGCTCAGCAATGCGCTCAGCAGCATCAGGCCAGCGACCAGCCACAGCCGCAGGGGTGTCTCGAGGACGTGGCCGGCGAAGGTTTCAATGGCGATAGCGCCACCCAGCAGCGCCAGCGCGGTGCGAATCCAGGCCAGGAAAGTACGTTCGTTGGCCAGGGTGAAGCGCGGATCAGGCGCTTCACCCTGGCCCAACAGCCGCCGCGACCAGTCAGGCCGTGGTTCAGGCACGCCCATCAGCGCACACCAAAGCTGCGCAGGGCGCCGGGCGAGAAGTACGAAAGGCTGGTGCGCACATTGAAGGCAAAGGGCCGACGCTGCTCGTTGATCAAGCCCGATGCATGGTAGCGGCCACTCTTGAGGTCGTAGGTAACCTCCATGGCGTTGACTGCCACCTGGCCGCCGGGGTGAAAGAAACCATGGGCCTGTGAGGTGCGCCACAGCTCGCCACGCGCGTCGTAGCTGTCTGTTTCGAGAATGGCCCAGGTGTCTTCATCCAGGTAGAACCGGCGCTTGGCGTAGATATGCTGCGCCCCGGGCTTCAACGTCGCCTCCACGACCCATACCCGGTGCAGTTCGTAGCGGGTTGGTGCCGGGTCGATGTGACCTGGCTTGATCAGGTCCGCATAGCGCAGCTCAGGCGATGCCAAGCGGTAACTGTTGTAGGGCACGTGCAGCGTCTGCTTGCCCAGCAGCTTCCAGTCGTACCGGTCTGGCGCGCCATTGAACATGTCGCGGCTGTCGGCGGTCCGCAGGCCGGCGGTGCCCGGGCCGGTGGTGTCATAGGCGATATTCGGCGCCCGCCGTACCCGGCGCTGGCTGGCACTGTACACCCAGGACAAGCGCGGCTCGGCGACCTGGTCCAGTGTCTCATGCACCACCATCGCATCGCCGGCAAGCCGCGAGGGCGCCGTCATGCGGTAGGTGAAGTAATAAAGTACATTGCCCGCCCCCAGGCTGGCCAAGCCTTCAGGCCGGGCCACTTCCTGACGCGCGCTCATCAGCACGAAGCGGCCATTCTTCAGCGGCGTGACGCTGTCGGAGCTCAGGCTGTAGCTCTCGTTGCGATGCCGGGTCAGGTGGTTCCAGATCACCTCCAGGCCGTTGGTTGGCCGCGGAAAGGCGATGACGCCAGTGAAACCTCGCACACCGTTGCCCTGGTCATCCAGCTGCGCCTGCTCGGCGTTGCGGGCGGCCGATGCCGCGACCGCGTCGGGTACCGCAACACTGCGGTGGGTGGGATACACCGGCAAGCTGAGGCTGGCTGGGAAGCGTTTGAGCAAGGCCACCTGGCCGTCGGTAAGCTGACCTCGGTACTGCCGGTAGTTGGCGGCCGTGATCCGGTACAGAGCCTGCTCATCGGCAAACGGATCCAGCGGCGTGCCGTTGTCGCCCAGGCGTTGCTGGGCCGTACTCAACCCACCTTGCCAGGCAGGGATGCGCCCGTCGGGGCTGGCAGCACGCTCGGCTCCCACCGGGGTGAGGTTGTCGGGCAGGCCGGCTGCTGCCAGCGTGCCACTCGCCCAGAACAGGCCGATCATCACCATGCGCATTTTCATTGTCATGCCCTCAGAAAGTGACGCCCAGGCTCAGCGAGATGAAGTCCCGGTCGCCGCGGGTGCCATAGTCGCCGTCGATAAAGTCGGTGTACGACACACTCAGGCTGTAGGTGCTGGCGAGCGTCGCATCCAACCCGACACTGATGGCCCTGGAGCCTTCGCTGAACGCCGACCCCTCCACCGGGCCGGTGCCGTGCACGTCGTGTGCCCAGGACAAGTTCGGCCGCAGGTCGAAACCGGCAATCACGTTGGGGTAGGCCCAGGTGGCACGCAGCCGGTAGCCCCAGGAAAACGGGGTCATGAAGCCTTCGTCGTTGCAGTGCTCAGGGGTTTTGGAAATGGCCACGCACACGCTGTTGTCCGCCAGTTCGCCGCTGTTGAACGTGCCCGAGCGCCCGTAACGGGGGCCATAGGCGCCCTCCAGACCGCCCACGTAGGTGGCGCCAGCCTCGCCTATCAACAGCAACTGGTTGGCCCCCATCACCTGGCTGAAAGCGTGAACAGCGGTTATCTGCAACTGGGTCATCTCTTTACGGCGGTAGCCGTCGAACAGCGTACTGGCGCTGTCTGGCCGCAGGCCGTCACCCAGCAAGGGCGAGCGGCCATCGACGTTCAACAACGACTGGATGATATCGGTACCGTTGAGCTGCATGGGCATGTTCGGCCGGTAGCTCAGCTCCCCCTGCAGCGCCGTGCCGGTGCGCAGGGTAGTGGAGAACGAAAGGCCGTAGAGGCGAATGTCCTCGGGGTATTGCACCCGGTACTGCGAGGTGCCCAGGCGTAGCGCGCCGACCAGCGACTGGCCTGCGCTGGAACCCAGAAAAGCGGCACAGTCTGCAAGCCCGATAGCGAGGTTGGCGCACAACTGCGGGGCGAAACGGCGGTTGTCGAAATACGGGCTGCTGACCGTACCCAGGTAAGGCGTGCGGCTGTGGTAGTTCGCCGCGTAAGCACCAAACTCGGTGTCCAGCGCCGCCACGTACCAGCGCAGTGAAACGCCCCACTGCCCGCTGTTGCGGGCATCCTGGTCGCTGCCGCGAGGTATGCGCACGCCTTCGCGGGTGAGGTTCACACCGAACGGCGCAAGCCCGGTCACGGCTGTGGGGTTGCCGAGCAATTTGGCGCCCACGTCCAGGCCATCACACCCATCGGGCAAAAAGTCGTTGTTCGAAAAGAACGTGCCGCAGTTGTCGAGCTGGGTCTGTTCCCAGTCCAGCTGATAGAAACCGTCGACCGACAGCGCTTCGGTAAGGTTCTGGGTGAAGTAGAACAGGTTCACCGGCACCAGCGCGTCCTTCACTTCCGAGCCGGGGCGGCGCAAGGCCGCCAGGTTGAAGGGGTTGATGACGTTCAGTCCGCCCTGGATGAAGGTGCTCTCACCCCAGTTGACCACCTGCTTGCCCAGCCTGAGCGAACCCGGCTGGCCATCGATGTCGTACAGGTAATAACCGAAGGCATCGAGCAGCTGGCTACCTGCGGTCTTGGCCGAGCGCTTGCGGTTGTTGTCCTCGACCTGCTTGAAGCGCTGATCGTGATCACGCAGGGCCGTGTCGTACCAGTAGGTACCGCGAAGGAACACCCCCAGGTTGTCGTGCTTGAGCTCCAGGTCATGGGTGCCTTTGAACACCGCTGAAAACACATCGCCAGAGGCAAAGTTCAGGCGGCCGTCATCGCTGTTGGCGCTGTTGTGCAGGGCCGGGTCAGGGTTGGCAGTCGCAATGCTGGTACCAAAGGAAAGCGCCGAGTCGAATTGCCCCTCAAGTTCACCCCAGTGAAACTGAGCGGCACAGGCAGACGCAGAAAAAAGTACTGATGAGGCAAGTACCGACAACGGTCCCGAGCGACCGAAAATACGAGATGCCATCACTCTTAACCTCTTATTGTGTTTATTAGAGAGTGAATTGCGAGTTAATGCTTAAGTACGGCGCAAAGGCCTGCAGGCAAGGGCTTGGGTAATTATTCGAACGTTTCTGTTATCCTCGTTTTGCTGCTTACCGATACTAAGTAGGCCACCGGGGCTGAACAAATAGCGTCTCCCGATGGTTGCCATATCACTTCGGCATAGCCTGAGAACCACAATGACTTTGAAACAGCTGCGTTATTTGATCGCCATTGTCGAAGCCGGCAGTTTTTCCAATGCCGCACGCCAGGCGTTCATCGCCCAACCGGCCTTGAGCCGACAGATAGGCCTGCTGGAGAGCGAACTGGAAATGCAACTGCTGGCGCGCCAGCATGACGGTATCGAACTGACCGATGCCGGGCGGCAGTTGTACGAAGTGGCCCGATCGGTCGTGCAGCAACTCGACTCGGTGAAAGACGAGCTGAAATCCAGCCGCGGCAACCCCAAGGGGCACGTGGCCATCTCGATTCCCGCCACGGCCTCGGCACTGTTGTTGCCGGCCATCATTACCCAGGCCCAGGCACGCTTCCCGGGGATCAAGCTCACCGTTTGGGATGGCCTGAGCCGCGAAGGTGGCCAGGCGATCGAGCTGGGCAAGGTGGATTTCGGCGTGGTGCCCAACGCCGAAGAACTTGTCCATGTGGTCGCCGAGCCCGTGTTTTCCGAAGACCTGTACTGGGTCGGCCTGCCTGGGCACGGCCCTGACGAGTCGCCCATCACCT
The DNA here is from genome assembly GCF_020911845.1 of Pseudomonas sp. CIP-10. Classification (NCBI taxonomy): domain Bacteria; kingdom Pseudomonadati; phylum Pseudomonadota; class Gammaproteobacteria; order Pseudomonadales; family Pseudomonadaceae; genus Pseudomonas; species Pseudomonas sp. CIP-10. The sequence goes on from NZ_CP087160.1 coordinate 4,258,968, forward strand.
TGGCTGAAGCCGCAGCGAGCCGCCTGGTAATGCCACCCCGTAGCCTGCACTTGCGCAGGCGCATCGAGCAGGCTGCCATGGAAACCGGTGTGACACTGGACTCCAGCTACGAACAGCAGTCGGCCCCCGGTATCACCAGCCTGGTCCGTGCTGGCCTGGCGGCCACCATCAGCAACTGGCCGCCGCTGCTGGATCTGGCCGCACCTGCCAGCGCGCGGCTGATAGTGGAACCGCGCATCACCCGCACCATCGCCTTGGCCCACTCGCAGCACAAGCCGCTGTCGTTCGCCGCCGCCTGCATGCGCGATCTGGTGCGCGCACTGCTGGTGGATGCGGTGCGCAGCGAGCGCTGGAAAGGCACCTTGATCGAGCGCGAGGCCCTGGCGGAGCAGAGCCTCTGAGCGCTGTGCACATCACGCTTGGGCTGGCGCAGCCGTGCCCACCTGCATCAGACGTTGCCGGGTTTTCTGCGGGTCCATCCAGGCCAGCCCGATCAGCCCGGCAATCACCAGCACCGCGCCGCACACCAGAAATCCCTGGCCAAACCCTGCCGTGTGCCCGGCCCCGGCGCCCTGCACCAGCAAACCGGTGACCACCGGTGCCGACAGCCCGGCCAACGAGGCGATACCGTTGCCGATCGCCAGAATGCCGCCGCGCTGCCCGCTGGGCGTGAACTCCGCCAGCATGGCAGGCCCCACGGAGTACATCACCAGCGCCAGCCCGCCGCTGAAGGTGAGGCTGACGATCCGCTCGACGTTGCTCAGACCGGGCAGAAACAACGCCGCTGACAGCAGCCCGCTGGCGATCAGGCACACTGAAACGAACGCACCGCGCGACCAGCGTGTGGCAACCCCGGCACGCATCATTCGCTGTGACAGCCAGGCCATGAACAGGCTCAACGGCGTGGTAACCACCACGAACAGAACGAACACCTGGCCGGTCATGATCGGGTCGATCCCCAGCCCGGTTTCCAGGTAGCTCGGTACCCAGGTCAGGGTCAACGCCAGGGACCAGTTGGCGGCGAAGTGGCACAAGTAGTTGCCCAGTACCGTGCGGTCACCGAGCAGCCGACGATAGGGAACAGGGGCCTGCCCTTCTTCACGCTGGCCCGGGCGAATGCGGTCGAGGTTGCCCTCGCTGCCCAGCCACCACCACAGCACACACCACACCGCGCCGATCACCGCCAGCACGATGAAGTTCATGCGCCAGCCGTAGTGCACACTGATCCATGGGATCATGGCACCCACTACCAACAGCCCCAGCGCACTGCCGGTATGCAACAGCGCCACGGGAAGGTTGCGACGGTCGTTGGGGAACCACTTGTACAAGGCATGTGTAGCCACCGGTGAGGCCGGTCCCTCGCCAATACCCAGCAGCACCCGGCAGGCGACGATCGCCCACAGCGAGCTGACGAACAACATGGGCAACTGGATAAGCGCCCAGAACGCGCCCATCCCCAGCAGCAGGGTGCGGGTTGGCCGGCGATTGGCCATGAAGCCACCTATCACCGCCGAGATGGCGAAGAACCAGTGCAGTGCGCCCCCTACCAGGCCGAACTCGGCAGGGGACAAGCCCAGTTCCCTGGACATCGGCACCGCCACCAGGCCGATGACCACCTTGTCCAGGAAGTTCACCAGCATCAACAGCGCCAGCAGTACCGCAATCATCCAGGCCGTGCCTGCACGTGCGGGGGTGTCAGTATGAGTCATGATGATCTCTCGTTATTGTTCTTGTCTGGAGAACCCGGCCGCCACGGGCCGGGCATACCGCGTCATTGCTCAGGCATGAGCACGCCCTTGGCGATGGTGTTGCGCTGGATCTCGCTGGTTCCCGTGAGAATGCGCATCATACGTGTGGCACGGAATATCCACTCCACCGGGTTGCCACGCAGCAGCCCGGCACCGCCGTGTATCTGCACGGCGCGATCGGCGATACGGAAGGCCGTCTCCGAAACGAACAGCTTGCACATCGGGGCCTGGGTGCGGATATTGCCACCGGCGTCATTCACCGCTGCCGTGGCGTAGACCATGCTGCGTGCAGCATGCAGCTCGGTGGCCATGTCGGCGATCATGTGGTTGATCGACTGGAACATGGCGATAGGCTGGCCGAACTGCTTGCGCGTGCGGGCATAGTCGATCGAGAGGTTCAGTGCCAGGCCGGCCAGCCCCAGCAAGGTGGGGCAATGCAGCAGGCGGTTGAGGGTGATGCGCCCCATCGCCAACTTGAAGCCCTGCCCTTGCTCACCGATGCGGTTGGCCGCCGGCACCCGTACGTCCTCAAGGATGATGTCGCCATGCGCACCACCGCCGGACATGACCGAATAATCGCTTTCAACCCTTACCCCCGATGCGCTCAGGTCGACGAAGAACGCCGAAATCCCCTGGGCACCGCGCCCGGGATCCGTCACCGCAAGCAGCACGGCGATGTCGGCATAGGGCGCCCCTGAAATGTAGCGCTTGGCGCCATTGAGCACATAGTGTTCACCTTCCCGCCGTGCGGAGGTCTTGATCGCCGTCGCATCAGAGCCGGCTTCGCTTTCAGTCAGGGCGAAGCACACGGCCTTTTCGGCACGGCACACCGGCTGCAGGAACGCCTCGATCTGGGTCGGGCTCGCCACCTTGAACAGATGGCCGATACGGGGCGGTCCGGAAAGCTCACCGAGAATGTGCGGCGCCAGCATCGAGCCGGTGAGCACCGTGGCTTCCTTGACCGCACACAGGTCTGACACGCTCAACCCGGCGCCACCTATCGCCTCGGGCAGCATGATGTTGTAGAAGCCCTGCTCGCACGAGCGCTGCCATACCTGCTGCAGCACCGCCCGCGGGTGCGGCTCTGCCCAACTGAGACCGGCTTGCTGTTCCAGGGGCAGGATTTCGTTGCGAACGAAGCCACTGATGGCCTCGATGATCTGCTGGGCCTTTTCGCTTGGCTGATACATGGTCGTTCCTCGTGTCAGATACGGCGTTCGCTGTTTTGCCAGTAGGCGTCACGGATCAACCGGCGCACCACCTTGCCGTTGGGGTTTTTCGGCAGCTCGCTGACGAAGTCCACGGCACGTGGTTTCTTGAAACCGGCCAGGGCCTGGGCGCAATGTTCGATGACGTCCTGCTCCTGCAGCGCCATGCCCGGCTTGAGCACGATCACCGCCCGCACCGCTTCGCCCCACTGCTCGTCAGGCACCCCCACCACCGCCGCCTCGAACACCTGCGGCATGCTGTAAAGCACCTGCTCGACCTCACTGGGGTAAATGTTGAAGCCACCGGAAATGATCATTTCTTTCTTGCGGTCGACGATGAACACATACCCCTGCTCATCCACCGTGGCCAGGTCGCCAGTCAGGTAGTAGCCGTCGCGCATTACCTCGGCGGTGAGGTGGGGGGCGCGCCAGTAGCCCTGCATGATGTCCGGGCCCTTGACTACGATTTCGCCCACCTCTCCCGGCTGGACGTCCTGGAAATGGTCGTTCACCACGCGCAGGTCGGTTTCGAAGTAGCAACGCCCGCACGAGGCCAGGCGCCGGTAGTCGCCGCCCTCGCACAGATGGTCCTGTTCGGTCAGGACGGTTACCAGCGAGCAGGTCTCGCCAGCACCGTAACCCTGGGCCAGGATCGGCCCGAATACCTCGATGGCCCGTTTCACCAGCGCTGGTGCCATCGGCGCGGCACCGTACATGACCAGGCGCAAGCTGCTCAGGTCGTAGCGCTCGACATCGGGGAAGTTGACCAGGCGATTGATCATGGCAGGCACCAGGAACAAGCGGGTCACGCCTTCGCGCTGGATGGTCTCGAGCAACAGCTGGTCATCGTAGCGCTCCAGCAGCAGGTTGCAGGCACCGACCGCCAGCAGCGGCATCAACTGCATGCCGCTGGCATGGGTGATAGGGCCGACGTGAGCCATGACGTCGCCCGGGGCGGCGCGACGGGTCGGGCTGGCGAGGCTCTTGCGGATTAGCGCCTTGCGGTTGCCCACGCTGAGCATCGCAGCCTTGAGCACACCAGAGCTGCCAGAGGTGTAATGCAAAACGGCAAGGGCATCGTCAGGCAGGTCGCAGCTGATTGGCTGGCTACTGCCTTGTGCCAGCAGCGCGGCATAGGTGATGTCACCGCCCCGCTCACCCAAGGTCACGATCAAGCGTAATGAAGGTACCTCCTGCCTGCGGTCCAGCAACGCCTGGGCGAGTTGCGCATCGGCGATCAGCGCGACACTGCAGGCGTCGTTGAGCACCTGAATGACTTCATCCGGTGCCAGACGCGCATTGACCGGTACCTTGACCAGGCCGGCCTTGTAGAAAGCCACCTCTGCTTCCACCAGTTCGGCGCGGTTTGGCGCCAGGATGGCGACATGCTCGCCCGTGGCGATGCCCTGTGCCAGCAAGGCCGAGGCCAGCTGGTTGGCCCGCTGTTCGAGCTGAGCGAAGGTCAGCCGGGTGTGGCGGTCGATTACCGCCAGACGTTCAGGCCAGTATCTGGCACTTCGACTGGATAGGGTTCCAAGGTTCACGTTGTTGTTCTCGTCGACGGTTAAGACCCGCTCGATGCTAAACAGCGTGAAGCCGGGGCAAGTAATACCAGTTGCGTATGCACGCCATAACAGATTGCGCTGGCACTGATGTGTTGAGGCCCTGAGGTAAGGATGACACATCGCTTGCATATGACACCTTGTGTCATTATGATCAACGCCGTGTCCTGGCGTCGCCTCCGCGCCGATCAGCCATCCCTAGTCTCCACCCCTGCAGGTACCGCCCATGACGACCACCATGCACACCCCCAAGGACCAGCTTGTCAAACTCGCCCAGCAACAGATGCTGACGGCGCTGACCGACAACACCTACACCGTACGACAAAAGCTCGCCCTCACCTGCCGCATCCTGTTCGACGGCGGCCACGACTCTGGCCTGGCCGGGCAGATCACGGCGCGTGCGCAGGAACCTGGCACCTACTACACCCAACAACTGGGGCTTGGCTTCGACGAAATCGCCGCTTCCAACCTGCTGGTGGTGGACGAAGACCTGACGGTGCTGCAAGGCCATGGCATGGCCAACCCGGCCAACCGCTTCCACAGCTGGCTGTACCGCGCCCGCCCCGACGTCAACTGCATCATCCACACCCACCCGCTGCACAGCGCCGCCTTGTCGATGCTGGAAGTTCCGCTGGCCATCTCGCACATGGACCTGTGCCCCCTGTTCGACGACTGTGCATTCCTCAAGGAATGGCCCGGTGTGCCGGTGGGCAACGAAGAAGGCGAAATCATCGCGAACGCGATTGGCGACAAGCGCGCAATCCTGCTTTCCCATCATGGCCTGCTGATCGCTGGGCGTTCGATCGAGGAAGCCTGCGTGCTCGCCCTGCTGTTCGAGCGCGCAGCAAAGATGCAACTGCTGGCCATGGGCGCCGGTGACATCCGCCCCATCCCCGAAGCACTGGGCAAAGAGGCCCACGACTGGATTTCCACCCCCAAACGTCACGGTGCCGCCTTCAGCTACTACGCGCGCCGAGCCTTGCGTGCCCATGGCGACTGCCTGGGCTGATCGAAGCTGTACTCTTTCCTCAACAACGGCAAAGGTGCCTGGTCATGTCTACACCTGTAATTCGCGGCGTTATCGGCTACACCATCACTCCCTTCACGGCAGACGGCACACTCGACCTGGATGCCCTGGGCACGTCCATCGATAGCCTGATCGCAGACGGCGTGCACGCCATCGCGCCGCTGGGCAGCACCGGCGAAGGGGCTTACCTGTCCGACAGCGAATGGGAAACCGTGGTGCGCTTCAGCCAGGCACGCATTGCCGGGCGCGTACCCAGCGTGGTCAGCGTCTCCGACCTGACCACCGCCCGCACCGTGCAGCGTGCCCGCCTGGCACAGGCCTGCGGTGCTACGGCGGTGATGGTGCTGCCCATCTCTTACTGGAAGCTCACCGAAGCCGAAGTGGTCGCCCACTACAAGGCGGTCGGCGCCGCCATCGACATTCCGATCATGCTCTACAACAACCCGGGCACCAGCGGCACCGACCTGTCGGTGGAGCTGATCCTGCGTATCCTCGGCGAAGTGCCCACTGTGACCATGGTCAAGGAAAGCACCGGTGACATCCAGCGCATGCACCGCCTGTTCACGGCTACAGATGGTCAGGTGGCGTTCTACAACGGTTGCAACCCGCTGACCCTGGAAGCCTTGGTGGCCGGCGCCACGGGCTGGTGTACCGCCGCGCCCAACCTGATCCCGGCACTCAACCTGGCGCTGTGGGACGCCGTACAACAAGGCGATCTGGCCGAAGCCCGTGCGTTGTTCTACCGCCAGTACGAGCTGCTGGAGTACATCACCCGCCGTGGCCTGCCGACCACTATCAAGGCCGGCCTGAAAATGCTCGGCCAGGATGTCGGCGCCCCACGCCTGCCCCTGCAGCCGCTGGATGCGCAAGGCAGTAATCACCTGAAAAGCTTGCTGGTGGCGCTGGCCAACTGACGCCCAAACCTGCCCGGCAGCCTGTCGCTGTCGGGCAGTCTTTTTCTTCAGGAGCAGCCTTGGGCTGCGAAAGGGCCAATGACGCTGCAGTCGGATTACCCCTTCGCCGCACAAAACTGCTCCTCATCTGACCATTACCAGAGGCAACCATGGACGCGCCTGCTCAAAGCTCTACCACCCCGCTCAGGCTGACAGACATCCTTCACCCGGTGATTGCCGGAATCGTTTCGGTGATCGTCAACTACGGCGGCACGTTCATCCTGGTGTTCCAGGCGGCCAAAGTGGCCGGGCTGAGCCCGGAGCTGACGTCATCGTGGGTCTGGGCGGTGTCGATCGGCGTCGGCCTCAGCGGCCTGGCACTGTCCTGGTACAGCCGGGAGCCGGTCATCACAGCCTGGTCCACGCCAGCCGCCGCCTTCCTGGTCACCGCCCTGGCCAGCGTGCCCTACAGCGAGGCCATAGGTGCCTACCTGCTGTCGGCCGCCGGCTTCGTGGTGCTGGGGCTGAGCGGGTGCTTCGAGCGCCTGGTGCGCGTCGTGCCCGGCGGCATTGCCGCCGGCCTGCTGGCCGGCATCCTGCTGCAGTTTGGCATCGGTGCCTTTGCCAGCCTGTCGGTCGACCCCACCCTCGCCGGACTGCTGATTGCAGCCTATGTGGCCTTCAAACGCTTCACCGCCCGTTACGCCGTGGTCGCCATATTGCTGCTGGGCCTGGGCTACCTGTTGCTGCAGGGGCAAGTCGGCCTGACCACGTTGCGGCTGGAATTCGCCTCACCGGTTTTCACCGCGCCCACCTTCTCCCTCAACGCGGCCCTCAGCGTGGCCCTGCCATTGTTCCTGATCACCCTCACCGGCCAGTACATGCCCGGCATGCTGGTGCTGCGCAACGATGGTTTCAAGACCAGCGCCAACCCGATTGTCGCCGTCACCGGCATCGGCTCGTTGCTGATGGCGCCCTTCGGTTCACACGCGTTCAACATCGCTGCCATCACCGCGGCCATCTGCACCGGCAAGGAAGCCCATGAAAACCCGGACAAGCGCTGGGTGGCGGGCATCGCTGCCGGTGTCTGCTACATCCTCGTCGGGGTGTTCGGGGTCACGCTGGCGAGTGTCTTCATGGCCCTGCCGGGCACCTTTATCACCACCCTGGCGGGCCTTGCCCTGCTGGGCACCATCGGCGCCAGCCTGGCCAGCGCCCTGGCCGATGCCCGTTCACGCGAGTCAGCACTGATCACCTTCCTGGCGGCGGCGGCCAACATCAGCCTGCTGGGTATTGGCGGGGCCTTCTGGGGCCTGGTCATTGGTCTGCTGGCCCATGTTGTCCTGAACGGTCGCCTGCCCGGTTTGCGGGGCGCCTCCCGCTAAGCGGGCTTTCCACCACCTTGCCGTGCGCCAGGGGCGCACGCTGTTCAACAGGTATCGACATGCCCCACGCTGGCCCCAAGCTGCTGACCCAAATTGCTGCCGTGCACTTCGTCAGCCACGTGCACATCATGCTGATCCCGGCGCTACTGCCCGTGCTGCCCGGCCTGCTGGGCGTGGGCTTCGTAGAGCTGGGCGTAGCCCTGGCGGTGTTCAACATCGTCTCCGCGCTGGTACAGGCCCCGCTGGGTTACGCCGTCGACCACTATGGTGCACGTAAAGTGCTCAAGGCTGGGCTGTTGCTGGGCAGCCTCAGTTTCGTGCTACTGGCGGCCAGCCCCGGGTATGCGGTATTGCTGGTGGCGATGGCCATGGCGGGCCTGGCCAATGGTGTGTACCACCCGGCCGACTATGCGCTGCTGGCCAACGGCATCGAGCCCGCACGCCTGGGGCGGTCGTTCTCTATTCATACCTTTGCCGGTTTCCTCGGTTCGGCCGTTACCCCAGCCGTATTTCTCGGCATCGCCGCGGCGCTCGGCACGCGGGCAGCCCTGGCGGCGGGCGCGGTATTCGGGGTAGCCGCGCTACTGCTGATATCGATACCAGGCAGTGGCGTTTACCGGGTCGCCAGGCCTGCCAACAAACACGACACAGGCCCGGCCGCAGCAACAGGCCGCGTACGTTTGTTCACCCCCATGATCGGCGTGCTGACGGTGCTGTTCATCCTGCTCAACCTGAGCACCAGTGCCATCGAGAAGTTCTCCGTGGCCGCCCTGGTCCAGGGCCAAGGCCTGACACTGGCCTGGGCCAACGCCGCGCTCACCGCTTTCCTGCTGAGCAGCGCAGCCGGCGTGCTGTGTGGGGGCGCTTTGGCCGACCGTACCCGGCGCCATGGCCTGGTGGCGGCGCTGGCCTTCGCGCTGGCGGCTGCGCTGACTGCTCTGGTGGCACTGGGGCTGCTGCAGGGCTGGGCATTGGTGGTCGTACTGGGTGCCATCGGCTTGCTCACCGGGGTCATCGCCCCATCACGGGACATGCTGGTCAAGGCGGCGGCGCCACCCGGGGCCGAGGGCAAAACCTTCGGCCTGGTGTCGACCGGGTTCAACATCGGCGGGGCCATCGGGCCGGTGGCGTTCGGCTGGATGCTCGATCAGCGCCTGCCCAACGGGATTTTCATCGCATCGGTGGTGTTCATGTTACTGACGGTGCTGCTGACCCTGGCACAGGAGATGTATTCAGCCAGAAGGCGCGCGACTGAACAGCTGGCGCGCGCCCTGTAGGCCCGGTGCAGCATTGCCAGGCCACGATCAATCACTCATTGCGCCGGGTTGGCATGCATCACTCGCCCGCCTGCCCCCGGCCGATTGACGAACAGCACATCCAGCACACTGTTGCGCAAGCCCTTCACTGCATTCCAGTTCGCTGACGCATGCACGTATCTGTCGCGCAACAGCCGCTGTTCTTCCTCGCTCAACCCCACCTGGCCAGTTTCCCCCAAGGCAAAGGCATGCAGTTTTCGGCTGATGCCCGACAACTCATCCGGCAGCCGATGCTCAGCCTGCGCCCCCAACGGCGCAAACGGCACACCCGCGCGCACCGCCAACGCCCGCATCACGCTCAGGTACACCCGGGACAAGTGCCCCGCCACTTGCCGCTCCCGGTACACCGCCGCATAGACCTGCTTTTGCGCCTCGTCCCGATGCCCACCGGCAATCGGCTCCTCCCAGGTCATCACGCGCGGCCTGGGTTCGCCCATGTCGGCAAACGCCGAAGCCAGCAAGGCGCTCACCTTGGCATGGACGCGGCACTGCTCGACACGCATGCCTGCGGGCACACGCTGGGACTGCGGCTTGCACAGCAGCACCTGCTCCAGGAGGGTCTCCGGGTAACCCCCCCCAATATTCGAGTGCACGCCCGGCAGCAGGATATCGTGGCCACTGCGCACCAGCGGGAAGTTATGCCGCCGCTCGTCCTCGGCCACCAGCTGCACCACGTGCCGGGCAATACCCGCCCCCAGGCCCAGGCGCAGGCCGCCGTGGCGGCCGTCTGCCGGGTCGAAGTCGCCCTGTAACGGCGCGATGATCGCCGCCACGGTGTCGAACAGGCCGATAAAGTTGATCGAGGTTTCGCACGCCACCGACAACAGCCCGCCCGCGCCCTCGTGCAGCAGGTTGGCCAGATGCCGCACCGCCGCCGCACCGCGGCTGAAACCGAAAAGATCGAACTCGACCCCTTCCAGCGTTGCCTGCGGATGCGCCCGGCGCCACGCCTGCAGTTGCTCGGCCATCGCCTGCAACGCCTCGGCAACCCGCGCCTCGGCCCCCGTGCGCCCATGCCCGGTGGCCGAGGCGTAGACATGGTCGGCTTCACCCGCCAGCGTGCCCACGCCTTCCACATAGTGCTTCAAGAACGCCTGCGGCCCCTCGGCATTGGCCGCCTCAGCCGGATACAACGCATGCAACAGGGCCACATTGCTCAAGGCGTTGCCATAGCTGCCGCCCTTGTCGCCCTGCTCACCCATCGTCATGGCATTGTGCTGGTTATTACCGGTGCCATCGAAGAAAACACCAAACCGCAAGGTGATCGGCGTAAGGTTTGGCGTGCTGGCGCTGCTCATTTTCATCATCGTGCCTCCTGCTTGTCCGAAAAGCACAAGCAGGCGCCAGCACGCCGTCACGGAACATCAGGCAATGGCCAGCCATACGTGGGACATTTCTTTGCCCGCAGGCCCGGCTGCAACGATAAATTTACCCGCCGCCATTGGTGGTCGCCCCCCCGGATAGATTAAAGTATCCCCCCTTGCCAAGGCTGCTGCCTCACGCCGCCTCAGGCCCCTACCAGGAACCGTCGCCGATGGAACACCGTGAAGCGCTGATCGCGCTGCGCACTTTTCTTTCTACCCAGATCCTAGGCCAGGAGAAACTGGTCGAACGGCTGTTGATCGTGCTGCTGGCCGACGGCCACATGCTGGTCGAAGGGGCACCGGGCCTGGCCAAGACCAAAGCCATCAAAGAACTCGCAGAAGGCATCGAAGCGCAGTTCCATCGCATCCAGTTCACCCCCGACCTGCTCCCGGCCGACATCACCGGCACGGAGATTTACCGCCCGGAAACCGGCAGCTTCGTGTTCCAGCAGGGGCCTATCTTCCATAACCTGGTGCTGGCCGACGAAATCAACCGCGCACCGGCCAAGGTGCAGTCGGCGCTGCTCGAAGCCATGGCCGAGCGCCAGGTCAGCGTGGGCCGCAGCACCTATGACCTGTCGCCGCTGTTTCTGGTCATGGCCACGCAGAACCCGATCGAGCAGGAAGGCACCTACCCGCTGCCCGAAGCCCAGCTCGACCGCTTCCTGATGCATGTAAAAATCGGCTTCCCCGACGCCGCCGTAGAGCGGCGTATCCTGGCGCAGGCCCGGGGTGAAGCCCTAGGCGGCGAGACCAAGCCTGAGCGCCGGGTCAGCCAGCAGGCCATCTTCGCTGCGCGCAAGGAAATCCTTGGCCTGTACATGGCCGACGCAGTGGAGGAATACCTGGTGCAGCTGGTCATGGCCACCCGCACCCCGGCCAAATTCGACACCGAGCTGGCCGACTGGATCGCCTACGGCGCCAGCCCGCGTGGCTCCATCTCGCTGGACCGCTGCGCGCGTGCCCACGCCTGGCTGGCCGGGCGCGACTTCGTCAGCCCCGAAGACATCCAGGCCGTGCTGTTCGACGTCCTGCGCCACCGCATCATCCTCTCGTTCGAGGCCGAGGCGGCAGGGATCGACCAGGACCGCGTAGTCCAGCGCATCCTCGACGTCGTCGCCGTTGCCTGACCCCATGCCCACTGCGCAGCTGGCCGAACACGGCATCCGCATTGGCCTTGCCGAGCTGATCGACATGCGCCACCGCGTGCGCGAAATCCAGCTGTTTTCCAAGCCCGGCCAGCGCAGCCCGCTGGTCGGCCTGCACCATTCCAGGCTGCGCGGGCGCGGCGTGGACTTCGACCAAGTGCGCGTTTACCAGGCCGGCGACGATGTGCGCAACATCGACTGGCGTGTCACTGCGCGTACCCAGGAGCCGCACACCAAGCTGTTCCACGAAGAACGCGAGCGGCCGATCTTCATCCTCGTCGAACAAAGCCAACGGCTTTTCTTCGGCTCAGGGCTGATGTTCAAGTCCGTGCTGGCGGCCCAGGCTGCGGCGCTGTTCGGCTGGGCAGCGCTGGGCCACAACGACCGCATCGGCGGCCTGGTGTTCGGCGACAACGAACACCACGAGATCAAGCCCCGACGCAGCAAACAGAGCCTGCTGCAACTGCTCAACCGCTTGGCAAAGGTCAACCAGTCACTGCACACCGAAGCCATACCCGGGGCCGACAGCCTCGGCCTGGCCCTGCGCCGCGCCCGCGAAGTGCTGCGCCCCGGCAGCCTGGCCATCGTGATCTGCGATGAGCGCTCGCTCAGCGCCCAGGTAGAACAGCACCTGGCCATGCTCTCAAGGCATTGCGACCTGCTGTTGCTGCCGGTATCCGACCCACTCGACCACGCGTTGCCCGCCGCCGGCCTGCTGCGCTTCGCCCAGCGCAGCGCCCAGCTGGAGCTCGACACCCTCGACGCCAACCTGCGCCAGGCCTACCGCCAGCAGGCCGAGGCCCGCATCGAGCGCTGGGAGCTGATGGCGCAAAAGCTGAGGGTGGTCCTGATGCCACTGAGCACGCAAAGCGAAATGATCGAGCAACTGCGCGAGTACCTGAACGCCCAGCGGCCACGGAGCGCGTCATGAACCCGCTCGACCAGTTGCACCCACTGATCGCCCCGGCACCGGTCAGCCTGTGGCCACCCGCACCAGGCTGGTGGCTGCTGCTGGCCGTCCTGCCACTCCTGGGCTGGGGCCTGTGGCGGCTGCGCCGCTGGCGCCCGGGCAAACGCCGCATCGTGCGCGCCGAACAACCCCTGGACCCGGTACGCCTGGAGGCCTTGGCCGAGCTGGCCCGCCTGCCACGCCCGTATGACGGCGCCCCGGCCGGCGCCTGGCTGCAACAGATCAACGCCTTGCTCAAACGCCTGTGCCGCAACCACTACCCAGGCGCCAACAGTCACACCCTCAACGGCCGCCAGTGGCTGGCCTTTCTCGACAACCGCTGCCCGGCCGCCGGCCTGACCCGCTGGATGGTACTGGTCGAAGGCGCCTATAAACCCGAGTGCAAGCTCGATGACAAGGCCATCGCCGGGCTCAGCCAAGCCGTCGAAACCTGGATCCGCAAGCATGTTTGAACTGGCCTGGCCGTGGGTCTTCGCCCTGTTGCCGCTGCCATGGCTGGTGCGCCTGCTGCTGCCCGCCGCCGACAGCGGTGAACCGGTGCTCAAGGTGGGCTTCCTCAACGAGCTGGAAGGCCTGGCCGGGCGCCGCGCACGGCTCAACCTGCCCACCTGGCGCCAGCAGGCACCGTTCGTCGTCATCTGGCTGTTGCTGCTGTGCGCCGCCGCTCGCCCGCAATGGCTGGGCGAACCAGTGCCGATCGCCGCCAGCGGCCGCGACCTGCTGGTGGCGGTGGACGTGTCCGGGTCGATGGACTTCCCCGACATGCAGTGGAAGAACGAGGACATCAGCCGCCTCGACCTGGTCAAGGCGCTGATGGGCGACTTCCTGCAAGACCGTGAAGGCGACCGTGTGGGCCTGATCCTGTTCGGCAGCCAGGCCTACCTGCAGGCGCCGCTCACCTTTGACCGGCGCACCGTGCGCACCTTCCTCATCGAGGCGCAGATCGGCATCGCAGGCAAGAACACCGCCATCGGCGACGCCATTGGCCTGGCGGTCAAACGCCTGCGCGAACGCCCGGCACAAAGCCGGGTGCTGGTGCTGATCACGGACGGTGCCAACAACGGCGGGCAGATTCACCCGCTGACAGCCGCTCGCCTGGCGGCCCAGGAAGGCGTGCGCATCTACACCATCGGTATCGGCGCCAACCCCGAAGCCAGTGGCACCCCAGGCCTGCTCGGCCTCAACCCGAGCCTGGACCTGGACGAAGCCGCGCTCAAGGAAATTGCCGACATCACCCACGGCGCCTACTTCCGTGCCCATGACGGCGCCGAACTGGACGCTATCGGCGATACCCTCGACCAACTGGAGCCAGTAGCCCAGCAACCGACCCAGGCGCGCACAGCCCAGGCCCTGTACGCCTGGCCCCTGGCGCTGGCGCTGCTGCTCAGCGTGTTGCTGGTGGTAGCCGTGCAGTGGCCCGACAACCTGTTGCAGCGCCTGCTGCGCAAACCGCGCTTCCTGCAGCCGCACCCGGAATGGCGCCAGCGCTTGAAGCGCCTGCGTTTAAGGAGGCGGCGATGATCGACTTGTGGCCCCAATGGCTGCGCCCGCTCTGGCTGCTGGCGGTTCCCGTGCTCGGCTGGCTGCTGTACAAACTGTGGCACCGGCGCAAGCGTGCCGGGCGCTGGCAGATGATTCTGCCGCCCGCCTTCCATGGTGTACTGCTGGGTGGCGGCAGCGGCAGCACCAGCAAACTGCCGTGGGTGGCGCTGGGCCTCGCCTGGTTACTGGTGATCCTGGCGCTGCTCGGGCCCAGCTGGCAGCGGCTGGAAGAAAGCCGTCAGCGCCCGGCCGACCCCCTGGTGATCCTTCTCGAACTGACCCCGCAAATGCTCGCCGAGGATAGCCCGCCCAACCGCCTGGAACAGGCCCGGCGCAAGATCCTCGACCTGCTTGAACACCGCCGCGACAGCCAGACGGCGCTGGTGGTGTATGCCGGCTCCGCGCACACCCTGGTGCCGCTGTCCGACGACCTGGCCACCACCCGCAATTTGCTTGAGGCCATCGACCCGTCGATCATGCCAAAACCCGGCCAGCGTGCCGACCTGGCCGTGCAAAAAGGCCTGGCGCTGCTGGCCCAGAGCGGCCTCGGCCAAGGCCGCCTGCTGCTGGTAGGCTCGGCGCTCAGCGCCGCCGAGCGCCAGGGCATCACCCAGGCCCTCGGCCGCCAGGGCCCAAGCCTGCTGATGCTGGGCATCGGCAGCCGCGAAGGCGCCCCGGTGCGCCAGGCCAATGGCGAATACCTTAAAGACGACCAGGGCGGCATCCTCTTGCCTCGCCTGGACAGCGCCAGCCTGAAGGGTTTTATCAGCGGCACGGGCGGGCGCTACCGGCACGCCCGCATCGACGACCTCGACCTGCGTGGCCTGGGCCTGTTCGACAACCCGCGGAGCGGGCGCAATGACGGCCAGACCCTGCAACTGGACAGCTGGGCCGACCAAGGTTACTGGCTGCTGATTCCGTTGTTGCTGCTGGCCGCCTGCGCTGGCCGGCGCGGATGGCTGTTCTGCCTGCCGCTGCTGCTGGCCTTGCCGCAGCCTAGCCAGGCTTTCGAGTTCAACGACCTGTGGCTGCGCCCCGACCAGCAAGGCCAGAAGCTGCTGGAGCAAAACCGCCCGGCCAGCGCTGCGCGTCACTTCCAGAACCCGCAATGGCGCGGCATGGCCCTGTACCAGGCCGGCGACTATGCCGGTGCCGCCGAGGCATTTTCCCAAGGCGACACTGCAGCAGCCCACTACAATCGAGGCAATGCCCTGGCCCACAGTGGCGAGCTGGACGCCGCCCTGGATGCCTACGAGCAAGCCCTGGAGCGTCAGCCCGACCTGCAGGCCGCGCTGGACAACCAGGCGCTGGTGCAGCAACTGCTGCAGCAACGTGAAGCCAAGGCCGAGGAACAACCGCCCGGCAGCGATGCCCAAGACACGCCCGGCAGCGAAACCGAAGGCAACAGCAGCTCGGCCAGCAGCCCGGCCCAAGGCACACCCGGCGACGACCAACAGGCCAGCCCCGAACAACCCGGCGAAAGCAGCAGCAACAGCCAGGCCGCCCCCGGCAACCAGGCCGGCGACGACAGTGTCATCCAGCCGCCACAGCGCCCGGTGTCGACCAGCCTCGACGGCGAACAGCGCCAAGCCCTGGAGCAATGGCTGCGGGAAATTCCCGACAACCCGGCAGAGCTGCTGCGACGCAAATTCTGGTATGAACAGCAATTGCATCAGGAAAAATCACGATGAGTCGCTTCGGCGTCTTTCTCCTCACCCTGCTATGGGCCGTACTGGCCCACGCCGAACCGCTGCTGCAGGCCAGCGTCGACCGCACCCGCCTGGAAGCGGGCGAAAGCCTGGAACTGACCCTGGAAAGCCAGGACGTCACCCAGTTCGGCAAGCCTGACCTGCGCGCCCTGGAAGGTGACTTCGAAGTGCGCGGCACGCGCCAGTTGAACAGCCTGCACACCCTGGACGGCGAAACCCGCGCCAGCACCCGCTGGATCATCACCCTGCTGCCACGGCGCAGCGGTAGCCTGCGCATTCCCGAGCTGCAGCTGGGCCAGTCGCACAGCCAGGCCATCGAATTGCAAGTGCTGCAGGCCGATGCCAGCCGCCAGGACAACGCTCAGGTCTTCATCGAAGCGACCCTCGACAGCCATGACGTCTATGTCCAGGCCCAAGCCGTGCTGACCCTGCGCATCTACCACTCGGTAGCGCTGTACGACGACAGCAGCCTCAGCCCACTGCAACTGGAGAACGCCAAGGTCGAGCCGCTGGGCGAGTCGCGCACGTATGAAAAGGAAATCAATGGTGTGCGTCATGGCGTGATCGAAACCCGCTATGCGGTGTATGCCCAGCAAAGCGGCACCCTCGACATCCCGCCACTGACGTTCACCGCCACGGCAGCCGCCAGCAGCGACGAAGCAGCACAGGCCAATGGCACGGCCCGCGCCGGCCACCAGGTGCAGGTCAGCTCGCTGCCCTTGCGCCTCACGGTACGGCCGATTCCGGCAGCCTGGCCGGCTGGCTTGCCGTGGTTGCCCGCCAGCAGCCTGAACCTGGAAGAGCACTGGAGCCCCGACCCGGGCAGCCAGCAGGTACAGATTGGCGACTCGCTGACGCGCAACATCACCTTGCGTGCCGAAGGCTTGTCCAGCACCCAACTGCCGCCGCTGCCGGCCACAGAAATCATCGGCCTGCGCCGCTACCCTGACCAGCCGCTGCTGCGCAACGAAATCAGCGAACGGGGCATGACCGCCAACCGCGAAGAGCGCGAGGCCCTGGTGCCCACCCACAGCGGCACGCTGGCCTTGCCGGCGCTGGAAGTGGCCTGGTGGAACACCCGCGAAGACCACCTGGAGCACAGCAGCCTGCCGGCGCGCACGCTGAACGTGCTGGACAACCCGGCACTGAGCGCCGACACCCCGGTGGGCGACAACAGCAGCGCCAGCACCCTGCTATGGCCCTGGCAGCTGTCCACACTGGTGTTCGCCCTGACCACCGTGCTGGGTCTTGCCCTGTGGTGGCGCGCCCGTTCGCGACCAGCGGTACTGCGCACCGCGCAGAACGGGCCAAGCCCACGTACCTTGCTGGACGACCTCAAGCGCGCGTGCCAGGCCAACGACCCCCAGGCTACGCGCCAGGCGCTGGATGCCTGGGCCCGGCAGCAACCGGAAACCCTGGCCGAGATGGCGGCGCGCTTCGTGCCGTTGTCGGATGCGCTGGATGGGTTGAACGGGGCGTTGTACAGCGAGAGTGGCCAGTATTGGCAGGGGGAGGATTTGTGGCGGGCGATTGGTACCATTCCTCCGGCTGAGCAGGTGCTGCTGCCGGCGGGTGAGAATGGCAGCTTGCCACCGCTCTATCCCAAGTAGGCCAGCAGGAGGTCAGCAGGTGTTCGCCATAAGGTTTTCAGTGCCTGTGACGAACACCTGCCCCCCAATCCCTCGCCCTGCACCCCGAACCCTGCTTGGGTTACCATACCGCCCTTTCTCCGCTTGCCCGACTCGACACCAACAGGTCATCCATGCGTCTGTTTCATACCTCCGACTGGCACCTGGGCCAAAGCCTGCACGGCCAGGAACGCGACTTCGAACACGCCTGCTTCCTCGACTGGCTGCTCGGCCAGCTGCGCCTGCGCCAGCCGGATGCGCTGCTGATTGCGGGCGACATCTTCGACACCGTCAACCCACCCGTCAAAGCCCAGGAACGCCTCTACGACTTCATCGTCCAGGCCCATGAGCAACAGCCCAAGCTGGACATTGTGATGATCGCCGGCAACCACGACTCCGGTTCGCGCATCGAGCTGCCCGCCGCACTCATGCGCCGCCTGCGCACCCATGCGTTGGGCCGTGTGCACTGGCTGGACGAGGGTCAGCTGGATGCCGAGCGCCTGTTGATTCCGCTGACCAACGGCCGGGGCAAGGTCGCTGCCTGGTGCCTGGCCCTGCCCTTCCTGCGGCCGGCCGAAGTCACCGGCCCGCAGCTGGGTGACGATTACCTGCAAGGCATCACCCAGGTGCACCAGCAACTGATCGCCGCCGCCCTGAAGAAACGCAAGAAAGACCAGGCGCTGATCGCCATCAGCCACGCGCACATGGCCGGTGGCGCGGTGTCGGAGGACTCCGAACGCAGCCTGATCATCGGCAACGCCGAGGCGCTACCGGCCAAGCTGTTCGACAAGGCTATCAGCTACGTCGCCCTGGGCCATCTGCACAAGCCGCAGAAGGTCAACCGCGAAGAACGCATCCGCTACAGCGGCTCGCCAATCCCGCTGTCGTTCGCCGAAATCAACTACCCGCACCAGGTCCTGGAAGTGGAGCTGGACGGCAACGGCCTGGTCAGCGTCGAGCCACGCCCCGTACCACGCGCCGTGGCCCTGCAACGGGTGGGCCCGGCACCGCTGGGCGAGCTGTTGCAGCAACTGGCCGACCTGCCCGTGGTCGACCTGCTTGAAGACCCCAACCGCCAGCCCTGGCTGGAGGTGCGGGTGATGCTCGACGAGCCGCAACCCGACCTGCGCCAGCAGATCGAAACCGCGCTTGAAGGCAAGGCGGTACGGCTGATCCGCATCAGCGCCGAGTACGCCGGCCGCAACAACGCCGAGGACGATGACCTGGCCTTTGTCGAGCTGGCCCAGATGACCCCGCAAGACCTGTTCAGCCGCGCCTGGGAGCAAGCCTACGGCAACCCCGCCGACGAGCAGGCGCTGGCCGACTTCGCCCTGCTGTTGCAGGACGTGCAGCAGGAAGAGGAACAGCCATGAAGATTCTCGCCATCCGCCTGAAGAACCTGGCATCGCTGGCCGGCCCGATCGACATCGATTTCACCGCAGAACCGTTGGCCAGCGCTGGCCTGTTCGCCATCACCGGGCCTACCGGTGCTGGCAAGAGCACCTTGCTTGACGCCCTGTGCCTGGCGCTGTTCGGCACCGTGCCGCGCCTCAATGCCATTGGCCGTGAGGCCAAGGTGCCGGACGCCGACGGCGACATCCCCACCTCCGACCCGCGCAACCTGCTGCGCCGTGGCACCGGCAGCGGGTTTGCCGAGGTCGATTTCGTCGGCATCGACGGCCGCCGCTACCGCGCCCGCTGGGAAGCCAACCGCGCCCGCGACAAGGCCAACGGCAAACTGCAGCACAGCCGTCAAAGCTTCTACGACCTCGACAGCGAGCAAGTGCTCGGCAGTGGCAAGAACGAATACAAGCAACTGGTCGAAGCCCGTCTGGGCCTGAACTTTGAACAGTTCACCCGTGCGGTGATGCTGGCCCAGAGCGAGTTCGGCGCGTTCCTCAAGGCCGACGACAAAGACCGTAGCGAGTTGCTGGAAAAGCTCACCAACACCGCGATCTACACCCGCCTGGGCCAGCGTGCCTTCAGCAAGGCGCGCGAAGCCGGCGAGGCGCACAACGCCCTGAAAGAACGCGCCAGCCATCTACTGCCGATGGCTGCCGAGGCCCGTACCGAGCTCGACCAGCGCCTGGAGCAGGCGCAACAGCAGTTCAAGGCCGACCAGGCCGGCGAGCGCCAACTGGAGCAGCAACGCAACTGGCTGAATGAACAACGCCAGCTACAGGCCCAACACACCGAAGCCAGCACCACGCTGCAGGCCGCCGAACTGGACTGGCAACAGCTGGCCGAACCACGCCTGGACCTGGCACGTCTGGAGCGCCTGGCCCCACAGCGTCACCAGTTCCACCGCCGACAGGCCCTGAGCGCACAGCTGGCGCCAGTGGCCGCGAAAATGGCCGAACAGCAACAGCAGCAAGCCGAACTGCAGGTGCGCACCCGCGAACTCGAACAGGCGCTGGACACTGCGCGCCAAGCGCTTGCCGACCGCCAGGCCCAGCACAGCGAGAACGCGCCGCGCCTGCGCCAGGCTTTTGCCGCGCAGGACAGTCTGGCACGCCTGGACCAGGAGCTGGCCGCCCAGCGTAGTATCGGCCAACAGGCGCAACAACAGGTCGCTGACGGCCAGCAGCAACTGCAGCAGCTGGAAGACAACCAGCAGCGCAGCGTGCAGCAACTGGCGCAGATCGACACCGCGCTTGCCGACAGCCAGCACCTGGCGGGCCTGGCCAATGCCTGGCACGCCTACCTGCCGCAACTGAAACAGGTGATGCTGATCGGTGGCCGCCTGACCAAGGGCCGAGAAGAGCTCCCCGGCTTGCAGGCCCAGGCCAGCCAGGCCAATGCGCACCTGCAGGCCGAGCGCGACGCCTACGACCTGTTGTTCCGTGAAGCCAAGGCCGAACCCCAGGCCCTGGCCGAACAGATCGACCTGCTCGGCGGCATGCTGCAGGACAACCGCAAACAGCAGCGCGCCGTAGAAGAAATGTCACGCCTGCACGGCCGTGAACAGGAGCTGCGCCAGCAGCTGGATGCCCTGCGCGAACGGCAGCAGCAGGCCATGCTGCAACGCCAGCAACTGATTACCGAAGGCACCGCCGCCAAGGCCGAGCTGGAGGCCGCCGAGCAGGCGTTGATCCTCACCCGTCAACTGCTGGAACGGCAACGCCTGGCACGCACCACCAGCGTCGAAGAGCTGCGTGACCAACTGCGTGACGGCGAACCCTGCCCGGTCTGTGGCAGCGCCGAACACCCCTTCCATCAGCCAGAAGCGCTGCTGCAGAGCCTGGGTCGCCATGACCAGGCCGAAGAGCACGCCGCGCAGAAGCAGGTCGAAACGCTCAACAACAAGCTGGTGGAGCTGCGTACCCAGCTGGGTGTGGTCAATGCCCAGCTCAAGGACTTTCAGCAGCAACAGCAGCAACTGGGCGAACAGTTGCAACCGCTGGTGGCTCAGGTACAGGCACACAGCCTATGGCCAGCCCTCGCCCCGCAGGACGACAAGGCCCGTAGCACCTGGCTCGACAGCCAGCTGCGTCGCCTGGATGAAGAAATCAGCCAGGACGAGAAACGCCAGAGCGCCCTGCTGGCCCTGCAAAAAGACGCCGCCCGCCTGAACCAGCAATTGCAGGCGGCCCACGACGCCCAGCAACAGGCCCAACGCCATCTGGAGCAACAGCACCAGGCCCTGGCCAACGACGAACAGCTGTTGCAGCAAGGCCTGAACGACCTGGCCGGCGTACTGCCAGAGGAAGCGCTCAAGGCCCTCAACGACGACCCGGCCAATGCCTTCCTCGCCCTCGACCAGCAGATTGCCCAGCGCCTGCAGCAACTGGAACAGCGCAAGGACGAACAGGAAGAACAGCAAGCCCGGCAAGCCCAGCTGGACAAACTGCGCGATCAGCAACAGGCGCGCGTGCAAGGCCTGCAGCAGTTGCAACACACGCTCGCGGCCCTCGACGAACAGCGCCAGCAGGCCCAGGCGTCGCTCGGCGAGCTGCTAGGCGAACATGCCAGTGCCGAAGCCTGGCAACAGCATATGGAAGCCACGCTGGAACAAGCCCGCGCCCTCGATGCCGACACCGCCCAGCGCCTGCAAGATCTGCGCACCCAAGGCGTGCAACTGGCCAGCGAGCTCAAGGCCAATACCCAGCAACAACAGGCACTGGATGCCGAATGCCAACAGTTGCAGGCCCAGATCGCCCAGTGGCGCAGCGAGCATCCGGAACTGGACGATGCCGGCCTCGATCGCCTGCTGGCCATGGATGACGCGCAAGTCAATGAATTGCGCCAGCGTTTGCAAGGCGCGGAAAAAGCCATCGAGCAGGGCCGCGTGCTGCTGCAGGAACGTGAGCAGCGCCTGCAACAACACGCCGCACAAATGACCGTGGACACCTCGGCCGAAGCCTTGGAACACCTCCTGACCGAGCTGCGCGGGCGGCTGGTCAACCATGAGCAGCAATGCGCCGAATTGCGTGCACAACAGGCCGACGATCAGCGCCGGCAGCAGGCCCACCAGGCGCTGGCGGCAGAAATCGAACAGGCCCACCAGCAGTGGCAACGCTGGGCCCGCCTCAATGCCCTGATCGGTTCGGCCTCCGGTGATGTGTTCCGCAAGATCGCCCAAGGCTACAACCTTGATCTGCTGCTGCACCACGCCAACGCCCAGCTACGTCAGCTGGCCCGTCGCTACCGCCTCAAGCGCGGCGGCAGCGCCCTTGGCCTGCTGGTGCTGGACACCGAGATGGGCGACGAACTGCGTTCGGTGCACTCGTTGTCGGGCGGGGAAACCTTCCTGGTGTCGCTGGCCCTGGCGCTGGGCCTGGCGTCGATGGCGTCCAGCACCTTGCGTATCGAGTCGCTGTTCATCGACGAAGGCTTCGGCAGCCTCGACCCCGAGTCGCTGCAACTGGCAATGGACGCCCTCGACGGCTTGCAAGCCCAGGGCCGCAAAGTGGCGGTGATTTCCCACGTACAGGAAATGCACGAGCGCATCCCGGTCCAGATCCAGGTGCGGCGCCAGGGTAATGGCCTCAGTGACGTGGAGGTGTGCGGGTGATCCTCTACTCGTTCCGCCGCTGCCCGTGGGCCATGCGTGCGCGCCTGGCCCTGCGCTATGCCGGCTGCGAGGTGGAAATCTGCGAGGTGGCGATGAAGAACAAGCCGGCAGAGCTGCTGGCCTTGTCGCCCAAGGGCACGGTACCGGTGCTGGATACCGGTGCCGAGGTACTGGAAGAGAGCCTGGACATCATGCGCTGGGCGCTGACGCAAAACGACCCGCAGGATTGGCGGCTACAGGCCAACCCTGCGGCTGCGCAGCAGGCTGAAACACTGATTGCACGCAATGACACCACGTTCAAGGCGCACGTGAACCTGTACAAGTATGCCGAACGTTACCCGGAGCATTCCCGCGAGCATTACCGCCAGCAGGCCGAGGCCTGGCTGGCGGAGCTCGAAGGCTTGCTGGTGGGGCGGGCTTACCTGCTGGCCGACCACCCGAGCATGGCCGATGCCGCGTTGCTGCCCCTGATGCGCCAGTTTGCCGGGGTCGAACCGCAGTGGTTCGCCGAGGCGGCTTATCCGCGTGTGCGGAGCTGGCTCGAGGGGTGGCTGGCTTCGGAGCTGTTCAGGTCAGTGATGGCCAAATAAGTTCACGCGATACCTTGCAGGAGCGGCCTTGTGTCGCGACGCAGGCCGCTCCTACAGGACACCGCACAAGGCTCAGTGGTGGTGCTTGCCACTCAGGGCCGCATGGAAATTGGCGCTCTGGCGCAGGTACTGCTCGGTGTAGCTGTGGGTGGCAGAAGCCTTGCTGCTGTCGGCATGGGCATGCGCTGGCAGGACGACCGATGCGGAAATGGCGGATGCGGCAATAACCGGGAAGAGATTGAAGTTCATCTGGGCTGACCTCGACGGCGGTGGTTTGACGGTGGCCCTTTTGGGCCTTGGGTCAAACTTACGCCGCCGAGGCCGCACGCAAAAATTCATTGCGGCAGTACCGATTATCACGCTGATCGATATCACTCGATGAACTTGAGGTCCGAGGGTGCATCCTGCTTCAGCGTCTGCACCGTCTCCAGCAGCTTGCCACTGCGCGGATCGCGACGTATCACCACGATCTGGTTGCTCTTCTGGTTGGCCACCAGCAGGAAGTTGTCACTCGGGTCCAGGGCAAACTCCCGAGGGTGATCACCTTCTGCCGGGCGACGCTGCAGGAACGTCAACTGGCCGTCCTGCTTGCCCACGCTGAACGCCACAATTTCATTGGCCGTGCCACGGTTGCTCACGTACAGGAAGCGCCCGTCCGCCGACAGGTGCAAGCCACCTGCCGCCTTCGCTGCGGCCTCCTGGCGCTCGGTCAGGGGTAAGCGCTGGCGTTCAACCAGGTTGCCGTCCTGCACATCGAACATCACCACCTCGGCGTTCATTTCCAGGGTGAGGTAGGCGTGCCGGCCCTTGGCGTCGAACAGCAAGTGACGCGGACCGCTGCCCGGCGGCAAGGCCACGGACGCAGGTATCGCCGCTGTCAGCGGGTGGTCCGCACTGGCACCGTCGTAGCGGTAGATAAACACCTTGTCGGCACCCAGGTCGCTGGCATACAGGTGCTGGCCATCCGGCGACAGCACCAGCGAATGCACGTGGGCACCGGCCTGGCGCTCAGGGTTGACCCCGCTCGCCTTATGCCGGGCCTGTTGCACCACGGGCTTGAGCGTGCCGTCCTTGGCCACCGGGATCACCACCAGGCTGCCACCGGGGTCGGGGTTGACCGCGTAGTTGGCCACAAACAGGTAGCGCTGGTCACGGCTGAGGCTGGCGTGGGTGGGCTCGTCGCCCTGGGTGACCACTTGGTTGAGCGGCTTGATTTCGCCGTTGCTGCTGATGCTGAAACTGCTGGCATGGCCCTGCGGGGTCTCATTCACCGCGAACAGCTGACGCTGGTCGGCCGACAGCACCAGCCACGAAGGGCTGACGCTTTTCACCACCTGCAGGGGCGTGGGGCCGATTTGGCCGGCCTTGTCGTCGAAATGGTAGCGGTAGATACCCTGGCTGGCGCCATCGGTGTAGCTGCCCACCAGCAAGGTGGCGGCGTGGGCAGAGATTGTCAGGCTCATCAGGCTAGCGGTCAGCAGGCTCGTCCAGGTCCGGTTCATCTTGGTCATCATCCGGGGCACGAAAGGCACTCATACAGACTAGCCGATGCTCGCCGTTGGCATCGTTGAGTTGCCATTCATCGCCGGTGGCGATAGCGGCGGCGACCTGTTCGGGGGTGAAGGACCAGCGGCGAAGCTGGCGGCCGTCCATGCATTCGACGGTGAGACCGGATGCGTCGGCGGTGAAATCGAAGGCATGCAGGCCGTCAATCAGGAGCATGTCGCAGGACTGCAGGGCGGTGGCGAGGGGGGACATGGGGGTACCTGTGGAAGATGTGGCGGCATTATAACCCTGGTGCTGCTTTGCAGCCCAATCGCGACACAAGGCTGCTTCTACAAGGGCACGCGAACCTAGTGGAGGAGCGGCCTTGTGTCGCGATTGGGCCGCAATGCGGCCCCCTTGCGATTCAATGGGCGAAAATCGACCCCCCCTCCTTGCCCACCATATTCTCCGGCTTGATCAGGAACCGTGCCAGCGCCGGCAGCAGCCACAGCGCGCCAAACATGTTCCACAGCAGCATGAAGGTCAGCATCAGCCCCATATCAGCCTGGAACTTGATTGCCGAGAAGATCCAGGTGCACACGCCGATGGCCAGGCACAAGCCAGTGAACAACACGGCTTTACCCGTCGAGCGCAGGGTCTGGTAATAGGCCTCCTGCAACGGCAGCCCCGCACGCAGGAAGCTTTCCAGGCGGCTGTAGATATAGATGCCATAGTCCACGCCAATGCCCACCCCCAACGCCACCACCGGCAAGGTCGCCACCTTCACCCCGATGCCCATGTAGGCCATCAGCGCGTTGCCCAGCACCGAGGTCAGCACCAGGGGCAGCACGATGCACAGCGTGGCGGCGAACGAGCGGAAGGTGATCAGGCACATCACTGCCACGCAGATGTACACCAGGATCAGGATAGTCAGCTCGGCCGACTTGATCACTTCGTTGGTTGCTGCCTCGATACCGGCGTTGCCCGCCGCCAGCAGGAACTGCAGGCCTTCCTTGTCATGGCTGTCGGCAAACGCCTTGGCCACGGCGGTGACGCGCTCCAGCGTTTCAGCCTTGTGGTCATTGAGGAACACCAGCACGGGTGCCAATGAGCAGTCGCCGTTGTAAAGGCCGTCAGCCCGGGCGATGGAGTTGTTGAGGATGTCCGGGTTACGCGACAGGGTTTCCCATTTCAGGCTGCCCTCGTTCATGCCCTTGATCACCTGCTTGGAAACGGTGACCAAGGAAATCGCCGACTGCACGCCAGGGGTGTTTTCCATGGTCCACATCAGCTCGTCGATCGGCGCCATGGTCGAGTGGACCGAGCACTTCTCCGACGGCGTCTTGACCATGATCACCAGTACATCGGAACTGGTCGAGTAGTTGCTGATGATGAAGTTGTTGTCCTGGTTGTAGCGTGAGTCGGGGCGCAGCTCCGGTGCGCCCTGGTCGAGGTCGCCGATCTTCAGGTTCTGGCTGTACCACAAGCCCCCGGCGAAGGCGAGCAGCGCCAGCACCACCGACACCGGCGCCACCTTGGCACTGGCGAAGTTCGACAACAGGCGCCAGAACGGGTGCTCGCGGGTCGCGTCTTTCTTGCTGCGTTCGATGGCCTTCTTGCTGATGCCCACGTAGGAGATGGCCACCGGCAACAGGATCAGGTTGGTGAACACGATCACCGCCACGCCAATGGAAGCGCCAATGGCCAGTTCGCGAATCACCCCGATGTCGATGATCAGCAGGGTAATGAAGCCCACCGCGTCGGCAAGGATGGCGATCATTCCCGGCAGGAACAACTGACGGAAAGTGCGCCGGGCAGCGGTAAGGGCGTTGTCGGCGTCACTCGACTGCAGGGCGATGCCGTTGATCTTCTGCACCCCGTGGGAAATGCCGATGGCGAAGATCAGGAACGGCACCAGCATCGAGTACGGGTCCAGGCCAAAGCCCACCGCATGCATCAGCCCCAGCTGCCAGACCACCGCCACCAGCGTGGTGATGAGCACGGCGACAGTGCTGCGGATGCACCAGGTAAACCAGTACAACAGCACCCAGGTGATCACCAGGGCGACGCCGAAGAACATCGCCACCATCACCAGGCCATCGATCAGGTCACCGACCTTCTTGGCAAAGCCGACAATGTGGATTTTTACATTGGGGTTCTGCGCCTGGAACTTGTCACGGATCTTCTCTTCCAGCAGGTGAGAGAACTGCTGGTAGTCCAGCTTCACCTGTTTGCCCGGGTCCTGCGGGTCGGGGTAGCTCTCCAGCAGCGGCACGTCGACGATGCTGGACTTGAAGTTGTTGCCTACCAGGCGCCCCACCTGGCCTGACTTGAGCACGTTGTCGCGCAGGGTATCGAGGCTGTCCTGCGACCCGTTGTAGGTGTTAGGGATGACCTCACCACCGGAAAACCCCTCTTCGGTGACCTCGCTCCAGCGCACGCTGGGGCTCCACAGTGACTTCAGCCCGGCCCGATCGACACCCGGGATGTAGAACACTTCGTCATGGATCTGACGCAGGGTCTCCATGTAGTCCTTGTCGAAGATGTCACCGTTCACCGCCTCCACCGAGATGCGCACGGTGTTGCCGAGGTTGGCCAGGTCGTTGCGGTGCTCCATCATCTGCTCGATGAACGGATGCTGCAGTGGGATCATCTTCTCGAAGCTGGTGGAGGGGCGAATCTGCGTGGCCTGCCAGAACAGGAAAATGCTGACCAGCACGCACAGGGCGATGACCACTGGGCGGTTGTTGAAGATCAGGCGTTCGAGCAGCGTGGCCTTGTCCTGGTGATGCGGGTGCATGGCAATGCTCTCCCTGCTGGTCATGGGCGCACCTCCCGGGCCGCCTGATCAGCCCCTTCGGCGCTGGCCAGGTGTACACCCCCCTGCCCCACCAGCAGCAGGCCGCCGTTGGCCAGGCCACTGACGCCGGCCAGGGCCAGGCGGTCGGCACGGTTGTACACGCTGAAGGTCTGGCCGTCGTCCGTGCTGCGCAGCACGCTGCCACCATTGCCGACCAGCACCAGGCTGCCATCATCGACAAGCGTAGCGCCTGCCAGGCCGAACTCCAGGGTACCGCGCGCGGCCTTGAGTTCGATCGGCTGCCAGCTGTCACCGAAGTCGCTGGAGCGGAACAGGTTGCCGCGAAGGCCGTAGGCCAGCAGGGTCTGCGGCTTGGCGGTGCCGATCACGCCGAACAACGAGCCCTCGTAGGGGCCCTGGACCTTGGCCCAGGTCTGGCCGTTGTCGGTGGAGCGGAACATGCCGCCCTGCTCACCCACGATGAACAGGCCGGCATCGCGCACGTGGGCGATACCGTTCAGGTGCAGCTGGTCCGGGTTGTCCAGCCGCTCGGCCACATCCTGCCAGTGCTGCCCGCCATCGGTGGTTTCCAGCAAGGCACCATAGGCCCCCACGGCAAAGCCGTGCTGGGCGTCAAGGAAGGTGACATCGAGCAAGGGCGCTTCACGGGCGAGGTCTTCGAACTGCTTGCTCCAGGTGGCGCCGCCGTCGCTGCTGGCGAGGATCTGCGCGTCATGGCCGACGGCCCAGCCACGCTTGTCGTCGAGGAAAAACACAGCAGTGAGCAATTGCCGGGTGGGTACCCGGGCCTGGGTCCAGGTACTGCCTTGGTCGTCGGAGAACAGAATGTGGCCGCGATCACCCACCACCACCAGGCGCTTGCCGGCATGGGTGGCGTCGATCAACAGGCTTTGGCTGGCCCTGGCCGATTCGGTGGAGTATTCGTCGGCGGCCGCGGCCTGGGCGCTGTCTGCCCACACCCCCAATGCCAATGCCAGCATCGCGCTGGCTGCCCATGGCCAGGCACCACGCCTGGCTGGCGTACGCAACTGTTCCCTCATGACTGCCCCCTTGTTGTGTTCTTTTTGGTGGGTCAATGCATTGCAGGCTTTGCAAAAAGCCTGATCTAGAGGCCTGCAATCGCTTGAGGGGATCGTAGCGGGGATGTTTGCGGGAAGACAACGGGCGGGGTGTTATGTTTTGTTGTCGGCCGGGGAAAGCCGGGGCCGCTGGGCGGCCCTTCGCGGGTAAACCCGCTCCTACAAGGTTACGCCCCCTGTAGGAGCGGGTTCACCCGCGAAGGGCTGCAAAGCAGCCCCAATTCACAACAATTACGCCAGACTCTTGCTCACAACCTCATACACATCACTGGACAACTCACCCGAAACCAGAATCCGCTCCAGCTCACCCTTCATCAGCGCCTGACGCGCATCGTCATACTTGCGCCAGCGGGTCAGCGGCGCCAGTTGCCGCGAGGCAATCTGCGGATTCAGCGCATTCAGCTCGATCACCAGGTCCGCCAGGAAGCGATACCCGGAGCCATCGGCAGCATGGAAGTTGACCAGGTTCTGCCCGGCAAAGGCACCGATCAGCGCACGCACCTTGTTCGGGTTCTTCAGGGTGAAGGCCGGGTGCTGCATCAATGCCTTGACCCGCGTCAGCCCACCCGGCAGCGTGCTGGCCGCCTGCACGCTGAACCATTGGTCCATGACCAACGGGTTGTCCTTGAAGTGCTCGGCAAACGCCGCCAGCGCTTTGGCGCGCTCGGCCTCGAACGGCGAGTTGACCAGTACCGCCAGCGCGGTAAGGCGCTCGGTCATGTTGTCGCAGTGCTCGAACTGCTCCAGGGTCGCCTCCAGCACCTGTTGCTTACCACTCTGCATCAGGTACGACAGGGCAATGTTCTGCAGGCTGCGGCGGGCAAAGTGCTTGGCCTCGGCCACATAGGCAGTACTGCGCGACACTGCACGGTTGGCCTGGTAACGCGCCCACAGGGCGTCGAACAAGTGTTCGGCGATCTGCTGGCGTGCGAACTCGCGGGCGGCGTGGATGGCGTCGACGTCGGCCACCTGGCTGATCTCGGTAAGGTACGCCTCACCTGGCAGCGAGAGCATTTCGGCCACCATGGCCGGGTCCAGCGATTCGTTGCCCAGCACAGTGCCCAGGGCGGTGATCAGGCGCTGGTCGAGCTTCAGGGCTTCACCGCGTTGATGCTGGCCGATCAGTTCCTGCAGTACCTGCACCGACAGCTGCTGGCCCGCTTCCCAGCGGTTGAAGCCGTCGCTGTCGTGCTGCATCAGGAACATCAGCTGGTCGCGGTCATACGGGAAGCTCAGCTTCACCGGGGCGCTGAAGCCACGCAGCAGCGACGGCAGCGGCTTGGCCTGAATGCCCTGGAAGGTGAAGGTTTGCTCGGCCTCGGTCACCGACAACACGCGGCTGGTCCCTTGAGCGGCGTCTTCGCCCGCCAACTGCAGCGGCAGGTCATTGCCGGCGGCATCCAGCAGGCCGAGTTCCACCGGGATCACGAACGGCAGTTTCTCGGCCTTGTCCGGGGTCTGCGGGCAGCTCTGGCGGAACGTCAGGCTGTAGGTCTGCGCGGCGGCGTCAT
The DNA here is from genome assembly GCF_020911845.1 of Pseudomonas sp. CIP-10. NCBI lineage: Bacteria > Pseudomonadati > Pseudomonadota > Gammaproteobacteria > Pseudomonadales > Pseudomonadaceae > Pseudomonas > Pseudomonas sp. CIP-10. Next base: position 4,288,968 of record NZ_CP087160.1, read on the forward strand.
ACGCCTCGCTGACCTCCAGACGCGGGGTACCCGCCTGGCTGTACCAGCGCTTGAACTGGGTAAAGTCGACGCCGTTGGCGTCTTCCATGGCCTTGATGAAGTCGTCGGTGGTTACCGCCTGGCCATCGTGACGTTCAAAGTACAGGTCACTGCCTTTACGGAAGCCTTCGGTACCCAGCAGGGTACGGACCATGCGCACCACTTCGGCGCCCTTCTCGTAGACGGTCAGGGTGTAGAAGTTGGAGATTTCGATGAAGCTGTCCGGGCGCACCGGGTGGGCCATGGGGCCGGCGTCTTCGGCGAACTGGTGGGTGCGCAGGTAGGCGACGTCTTCGATGCGCTTGACCGTGCGCGAGTTCATGTCGGCACTGAACTCGGCATCGCGGAACACCGTGAAGCCTTCCTTCAGCGACAGCTGGAACCAGTCACGGCAGGTGACACGGTTGCCCGACCAGTTGTGGAAGTACTCGTGAGCGACCACCCCTTCGACGCGCTGGTGCGCAGCATCGGTGGCGGTTTCGGCGCGGGCCAGCACACAGCTGGAGTTGAAGATGTTCAGGCCCTTGTTTTCCATGGCGCCCATGTTGAAGTCATTGACCGCAACAATCATGAAGATGTCCAGGTCGTACTCGCGGCCATAGACTTCTTCGTCCCAGCGCATGGACTTTTTCAGGCTGACCATGGCGTGGTCACACTTGTCGATGTTCTCGGGCTCGACGTAGATGCGCAGGGTCACCTCACGGCCGGACTGGCGGGTGAAGCTGTCTTCAACGCACCACAGGTCACCGGCCACCAGGGCGAACAGGTAGGCCGGCTTCATGAACGGGTCTTCCCAGGTCGCCCAGTGGCGGCCGTCTTCGGCCGGCCCGCTGCCGATCGGGTTGCCGTTCGACAGCAAGACCGGGTAGCGATGCTGCTCGGCGATGACCGTGGTGGTGAAGGTGCTCATCACGTCCGGGCGGTCGAGGTAGTAGGTGATCTTGCGGAAGCCCTCGGCCTCGCACTGGGTGCAGAACATCTTGCCCGACTTGTACAGGCCTTCCAGGGCGGTGTTGCTTTCCGGGTGGATCTTCACGCTGGTGTCGAGGGTGAAACGCTCGGCCTTGGGCTGAATGGTCAGGCTGTCGGCGTCGAGCCGGTAGTCGCCTGGCTGCAATTCCTGGTCATCCAGGGAGGCGCGCAGCAGTTCCAGCTGCTGGCCATCGAGTTCCAGTGGCGGCAGGCCGGCACCGCGTGCCGGGTTGCGGCGCATGACCAGTTGCGCGTGAACCAGCGTGTGGTCCTCGAACAGCTCGAAGGTCAGGTGCGTCTCGTCGATCAGGTACTCCGGCGCCTGGTAATCCTTGAGGTAGATCACTTGCGGTTGTTCGGTACGCATGTGCAGGTCCTTTTTACTGGAGCACGGCCAACTGGTAGGCCGTGTACTTGCGAATATTGATCACACCGGTGTCGAAGATCAGGTACTGGCCCTTGATGCCCAGCAGCGTGCCCTCGGCCACCGGGTCCTTGTCGAGGTTGAAGCTGACAATCTTCTTCGGGTACGCCTCGACCGGGTAGTTCATCTGCACCACTTCGGCGTCCGGCAGCGGCTGGATCGCCTGCAGGCCAAAGCGCCCCTGCAGTTCGCGCAGGCCGTCGGCGCAGGCTTCGAAGACCTGCTCCCGGATGGCCGGCAGGTCGAGCACCTCGGCATCGCCCTTGAGCAGCGTGCGCCAGTTGGTACGGTCCGGCACCTGGCTGCGCAGCACGTCTTCAACCAGGCCCGATTGCTGCCGGGTGGCCACGCGCATGATCGGCAACGCCTGGCTGGCGCCCTGGTCGAGCCAGCGGGTGGGCAGCTGGGTGGCACGGGTGATGCCGACCTTGATCCCCGACGAATTGGCCAGGTAGACGACGTGGTCGGTCATGCAGAACTGTTCGCCCCACGACGGCTCCCGGCAGGTGCCGGCGTCGTAGTGGCATTTTTCCGGGGCCATGATGCACACATCGCACTGGGCCAGCTTGGTCATGCACGGGTAGCAGTAACCCTGGCTGAAGCTGGTCTTGGTGCGCTTGCCGCAATGGCTGCAATGAATGGCGCCGAGGTATTCCAGGCGCAGGCGCTGGCCGATCATGGGGTTGACCGGCACCTGCGTGTCATCCAGGCGGAAGCTGTACTGCACCACCGGTGCCTGCAGGCTTACCGCCATCTTGCTCAACGAGCCACGTGCGAGTTCGATCAATGTACCGAGTCCGACTTGAACAGAATGTTGGCGATGGGCGCGGACTTCGACGCGCACTCCTGCGGGCCCATGTAGCCGGTGCGCTGGTCTTCAGGCAGGTTCTTCATCTCCCAGGCGATGACCGCCTGCAGCGACAGCTCTTTCTGCTCGGCGGTGAGCTTGCGGCCATCGGACCATTTGCCGATTTCCACGGCCAGTTTCAGGCTCTGGTAGATTTCCGGGGTAATGTTTTCAATCATTTGCGCGAAAGTGGACATAGTGTCTCCTGATTCAAGCCGACAGTTTACGCCGGGCCAGCGCCCCACCCAAGAGCCCGGTCAGGCATCCGATGAGCAGCCCGCCGACGTGGGCGGCATTGGCGATCTGGCCAAGGCCGAGCGTGCCGACCACGCCGGTCAGGCATACCACCAGCCAGATCAGCATCATCACCAGCACGCCCTTGGGCAGGTTGAAGTAACGGTCAGGCGCCAGCCACTGGTACAGCCAGATATGCCCGAGCAGGCCGTACAGCACGCCGGACAGACCGCCAAACAAGCTCGGCCCACTCGTGTAGTGCTGGGCCAGGTTGGACACCAGGCTGAACAGCAGGGTCAGGCCCAGCAACGCCCACGGGCCCTGGCGCAGTTCGATGCGTTTGCCCAGCTCCCAGTACCACAGGCTGTTCATGGCCAGGTGCAGCACGCCGAAATGCAGCAGCATGGGCGATACCAGGCGCCACCACTGGCCGTCATCCAGGGTTTGCGCCAGCGAGGTGAAGTACAGGTAGTCGCCCTGGACACGGAAGTCGAGGAAGGTGAACCAGCTGATGGTGGTGAAGTTGTCACCAAGCCCCGTAAGGCCGGCGACGATGAAGCACAGCAGCAGGATGAGGGTGGTGATTTTGCAGGCCTTGGCCTGGGCTGCCAGAGAAGGCTGTGTGGGGGCATTCGCGGGTGAACCCGCCCCTACAGGGTCGGCGCTGGCCGGCAGGTCGGCGTTGCCGTCGGGGTAGCGCTGGTAAAGCTGCAGCACATCTTCGGCCAGGGTGTCGGGAGCCCAGAGAACCTGGGCATCACCCTCCTCGCTGACCCGGTGCGGCACCTGCAGGCGTTGCAACAGGTGGACGAAGCCGCTGAGGTCGACCGACAGCGGCAGGCGCATCACTTCGATAATGTTCATTGGTTGGCCTGTGGGCGGTCGACGTCGACCCAGACGAACTTGTGTGGGTCGATACGGGTTTCATCATCCAGCCGGTAGGCGACCAGCTTGCCGTAGAGCACGGCGCTGTAGTCCAGGCAGGCCAGGTTGGCGCGGATCGGTGCCGGGCGGCCGCTGCGCCAGTAATGCCCGACGAACAGCATCGGCTGGTCTTCGTCATAGCGCAGCAAGGCGTTCTTCTGGCTGTGGCTGAGCGGGGTGCTGGCCACTTCCTCGGGCAGGGCATCGGGCTGGAACACGATGTCACCGTAGGTTTTCGGGTCTTCTTCCCAGAACTTGGTGCGGAAGAACGCGCGGGTCAGGCCGTCGCCGCCGGTCAGCGTCAGCCCGTCCGGCAGGCGCATGTCGGTACCACGCAACAGGCGGTTGCACACCGTGTCGGCAAAACTGCCACTGACCGCCGAGGCCTGGATGAAGTGCTCATCGATGCGTCCGTCGGGGTATTGCCGGCGCAGCGGCTCGATCAGCCGCGGGTCCCAGCAGGCGTGCACCAGACGGAAGCGCCCTGCGTCGATGAACAGCGGCAGCTGGTAGAACCAGTTGACGAAATCGTGCCAATCGCCGGGGTGTTGGGCAAACTGGGTCAGGGTTTCGTCGATCAGCCGGGCATGCCGCGGCGTGTGTTCGCGGACATAGGCCTTGCCGCTGCCAGGCAGCGCCGGGGTGACCCAGCCCAGGGCATTGTATTCGTGGTTGCCCATGATGCAGAACGCCTGGCCGGCTTCGACCATGTCGTGGACGATGTGCAGCGCCTCACGAATGCGTGGCCCGCGGTCGACGATGTCGCCAAGGAACAGCGCCTGACGTCGCGGGTGGCGCCACACGCCAGCCACGCGCTTGTATCCGAGGGCGTCGAGCAGGCGTTCAAGGGTCAGTGCACAGCCGTGCACGTCGCCGATGATGTCAAAACTTCGCGCCGGATCGAGCATCAGTCGTCACTGCTCCCCAGGCGGCTGCCCCAACCCAGTTTGGTGCGGCAGACCTCGTAGTAATTGTGGTCCAGCGGGTGGATCAGGCGCAGCTTTTGCGGCTTTTTGCTGACCGTGATGGTGTCGCCTGGGGCGCACGTGAAGTGGTTCTGGCCGTCACAGGACACCTGCGGGTAGATCTGCAGGTCCTTGGACACCACGATCTTCAGCTCGCTGTTGCCGTCAACCACGATCGGCCGACCCGACAAGGTGTGCGGGTACATCGGCACGATGACGATGGCATCGAGCTTGGGGTGCATGATCGGGCCACCGGCCGACAGCGCATAGGCGGTGGAGCCGGTGGGGGTGGCGACGATCAGGCCGTCGGCCTTCTGGCTGCAGACGAACTGGCCGTCAATGTAGATCTCGAACTCGATCATGCGCGTGGACTTGCCTGGGTGCAGCACCACGTCGTTCAGCGCATCGCCCTGGCCGATGGCCTCATGGTGGCGACGCACCTCGGCCTGCAGCAGGAAACGGTTTTCTACCAGGTAGTGGCCGTCGAGCACTTCGGCGACCTTCTGTTCCAGCTCGTCGGGGCGGATGTCGGTGAGAAAACCCAGGTTGCCACGGTTGATACCCAGCACCGGAATGTTGTGCCGGGCCAGCGCGCGGGCAGCGCCCAGCAGGCTGCCGTCGCCGCCGACCACGATGACCAGGTCGCAGACCTCGCCCAGCAGCTTGCGGGTGGACGTCTGCAAGCCATGACCGGGCAGCACTTCGGCAATGGTGTCCTCGAGGATCACGTGCAGGTGGCGATCGAGGAGGAATTTTTTCAGTCGGCGAATGGTGTCGAGCACCTGCGAGCTGCCAAGGCGACCGATGATACCGATATTGCGAAATTGCTCCATGGGGCTCCTGCGAGGCTCTGCGGCGGGTGACGATGCGCCGATTATGGGCGAAACCACCGGGCAGCGGCAAACCGGCTATGCTCGCAGGATGACGCCATTCGCCCAGCTTCACGACCTGCCCCGACAACTGCAGCACTCTACCGTGCGTGACCTGGCATGGGCCCTGTTGTCGCCGCCCCTGCTCAGCGCCCCGCCCTGCCCCCAGCGACACCCGCTGGCGGGCAGCCTGTGGGCGCAGCAGCCACAACGCCTTGAACAATGGTTGCGGGCCCTGGATGCCGATGACCGACCGTTGCGCGAGTGGCTGGCGCAATTGGGCAGCCGGCGCCTGGGGCATTACTACGAACGCCTGTGGCAATTTGCCCTGGGCCAGGCGCCAGGCATCGAGCTGCTGGCCGCCAACCTGGCGATTCGCGACGGCGGGCGCACCTTGGGCGAGCTCGACGTGGTGTTGCGCGACTGCGACGGCGTGCACCACCTGGAACTGGCGATCAAGCTGTACCTGGGCCCGGAAGGCGCCGGGCACGATCCCCATGCCTGGCTGGGGCCAGGTTGCCATGACCGGCTGGGGACCAAGCTTGCGCACCTGGCGGGGCACCAGTTGCCCATGTCCAAGGGGGCGCACAGCCGTCAGGCGCTGGCCCAGCTAGGGGTGGAGCAGGTGCAGGCGCAAATGTGGCTGGGTGGTTACCTGTTCTATCCACGGCCTGGGCATGCCGAGTCGCCGGAGGGCGCCAACCCGCAACATTTGCGCGGGCGCTGGCTTCGTCGGCGGGACTGGGTGATGGCCGAAGGCGAGCGTTGGCAGCCGCTGCAGCGGCATGCCTGGCTGGCGCCGGCTAGGGTGGCGTCAGGTGAGTGCTGGCAGGCGGAGCAGTTTGCGGCGTGGCTGCATGTGCTGGAGCAGCAGGCACCGGCGCAGTTGCTGGTACGACTGGTGCCTGATGCCGAGGGCGCCTGGCAGGAGGCAGAGCGGGTGTTTCTGGTGGCTGATGACTGGCCGTATCTGCCCGGTAACTGATGTCGCCTGTTCCGGCCCCTTCGCGGGCCCGCCCGCGAAGAGGCCGGTGGCTGGCAACACAATTTTCACAGACCCAGCGCAAAGATTCGTTTCTGGTAACCATTACAATGGTGCCTGAGCGCCAGCAAGAGCGCCTTTCCGACCTGATGACGAGGACCGATCATGGTTTCATCCAACCCCGCGACCCATTACGCGCGCCTGTCCATCGCCCTGCATTGGCTGATGCTGGTGCTGCTGGCCGCTGTCTATGCACTCATCGAACTGCGTGGCCTGTTCCCCAAGGACAGCGTCGAACGCAACCTGATGAAGGACCTGCACTTCATGCTCGGGCTCAGCGTGTTCGTGCTGGTCTGGCTGCGCCTGGCCATGCGCCTGAGCCGCCCGACGCCGCCCATCGTGCCAAAACCACCGGCCTGGCAGACTGGCCTGGCGCACCTGATGCACCTGGCACTGTACCTGATGATGATCGGCCTGCCGCTGGCCGGCTGGCTGATCCTCAGCGCCGCCGACAAACCGGTGCCGTTCTTTGGCCTGGAGCTGCCCCATCTGATCGGCCCGAACCCGGACCAGGCCAAGTTCATCAAAGGCTGGCATGAGCGTATTGGCAGCTGGGGCTACTGGCTGATCGGCCTGCATGCACTGGCCGGGCTTTACCATCACTATGTGCAGCGCGACAACACGCTGTTGCGCATGCTGCCTTACAAGTAACCGCGTCGCCCCTGCAGGCCGCCTGTGTGCACGAAGATCAGGCGGCTGCCGGGCTTGAACAGCCCGGCAGCGACCTGATCACGCAAGGCCAGCAGAGCCTTGCCGGTATAGAGGGCTTCGAGCGGCACGTCAGTGTGCTGCTCGCAGTCGGCGATGAACGTCAGTAGCGCATCGTCGAATTTTCCGAAACCGCCACGGCAGGCGTCGTGTAGCTGGTAGCCGTGCGTGCCGGCCAATGCTGCCACCGTCTCCGGCACCCCATGATCCCTGGGTACGGCCAAGGCGCCGTGCACGGCATGCGCCCCTGCCTCCGCCATTACCAGCCCGGCCAAGGTAGTCCCCGTTCCGGCAGCCAACCACCAGGCGTCGTAGTCTGACCACCCCAAGGCCGAGATTTGCGCGCGCGCCTGCTGCATGATCAGCGCGCAGCCCTGCGCACCGGCCAGCCCGCCGCCCCCTTCGGGGATGCAGTGCCAGCCTGGGTAGCGCGCCTGCCAGGAAACCCAAAAGCCTGGCTCATTACGCGCACGGTAGCCGCCGTAGCCTAGCCAATGCAGTTCCATGCCCAGCGCCTGCAGGTCACGCACGGTTGGCGTGTCCTGGGCATGGCCGCGTAACAGGCCGACGGTGGCGAAGCCGAAACGCTTGCCGGCAGCGGCCAAGGCGTGCAGATGGTTGGAGTGGTTGCCGCCAAGGCTGATCAGGCCTGGAGCATGGCTGGCGCCGGCCTGTTGCAGGTGGTGGCGTAGCTTGAACCACTTGTTGCCGCTGATCAGCGGGTCAATCAGGTCCAGGCGCAGAGTGGCGGCCTGGACCTGGGCTTGCCGCAGCCAGGGCAAGTCCAGAAACTGCAGGGGGGCTGGGGGGAGGTCGAATACATGCATGGATCGCAGTGTACAGGGTAATCCCGTAAGCGCTTGTAATCGATGAGTCACCCCCGCCGAGGCTTCACAGTGCCAGGGTGGCTCGACACAGGCATCGATACCCCGGCACAGGCCGTCGTAGGAGCGGGTTCACCCGCGAACACCGGCAAAGCCGGTGCCATCCACCGCGTCACCTGTTTCGCGGGCATACCCATAGATTAAGGCGCAGGTGTCGGGTTCACGCAGCCCCAACGACCTCAGAGCTCAGCCGCCAACCGCGAGCCTTGGTTGATCGCCCGCTTGGCATCCAGCTCGGCCGCCACATCCGCGCCACCAATCAGGTGCACCGACTGCCCCGCCGCCACCAGCCCTTCCTGCAGCTCGCGCAGCGGATCTTGCCCGGCACAGATCACCACGTTATCCACCGCCAGCACCTGCGGCTCGCCGCCGTCCACACGAATGTGCAGGCCGGCATCGTCGATAGCCAGATACTCGACGCTGTTGAGCATCTGCACCCCCTTGTTCTTCAACCCGGTGCGGTGAATCCAGCCGGTCGTCTTGCCGAGCCCGTCACCCACCTTGGATTTCTTGCGCTGCAACAGGTACACCTGCCGCGCCGGGGCATGCGGCTCGGCCTTGATCCCGGCCACACCACCTCGCGCCTGAAGGTGGGTATCGATGCCCCACTCTTTCCAGAATGCCGCTCGGTCCTGGCTGGTGGCCACGCCCTCATGTACCAGGTACTCGGACACATCGAAGCCGATACCTCCCGCGCCAATCACGGCCACCGACTTGCCCACAGGCTTGCGCTCGAGCAGCACGTCCAGGTAGCTGAGCACCTTGGCATGCTCCACGCCCGCAATGGCCGGGGTACGCGGGGCGATGCCGGTAGCCAGGATGATTTCATCAAAGCCGCCGCCCACCAGTGCCTGCACATCCACGCGGGTATTCAGGTGCAGGTCGACGCCCGTGCTTTTGACCTTGTTGCGGAAGTAACGCAGCGTTTCGAAGAATTCTTCCTTGCCCGGCACCCGCTTGGCCACGTTGAACTGGCCACCGATTTCGCTGGCGGCGTCAAACAGGGTCACCGCGTGGCCCCGCTCGGCCGCCACGGTGGCCGCCGCCAGGCCAGCCGGGCCGGCGCCGACCACGGCAATGCGCTTCACCGTACGTACAGGCAGGTAGTTGAGTTCGGTCTCGTGGCAGGCACGCGGGTTGACCAGGCAACTGGTCAGTTTGCCGCCGAAGGTGTGGTCCAGGCAGGCCTGGTTGCAGCCGATGCAGGTGTTGATTTCATCCGCGCGACCGGCAGCGGCCTTGTTGACGAAGTCCGGGTCGGCGAGAAACGGTCGGGCCATCGAGACCATGTCCGCATCGCCCTCGGCCAGCACCGCCTCGGCCACCTCCGGGGTGTTGATGCGGTTGGTGGTGATCAGTGGAATGCTCACCACGCCCCGCAACTTGGCGGTGACTTTGCTGAAGGCCGCACGCGGCACTTTGGTGGCGATGGTCGGAATACGCGCCTCGTGCCAACCGATTCCGGTGTTGATCAAGGTAGCGCCGGCCTGCTCGATGGCCTTGGCCAGCAACTCGATCTCGTCCCAGGTGCTGCCACCCTCGACCAGGTCGAGCATCGACAGGCGGAAGATGATGATGAAGTTCGGCCCTACCGCGCCACGCACCCGGCTGACGATTTCCACTGCCAGGCGCATGCGGTTTTCATAACTGCCGCCCCAGCGGTCGGTGCGGTGGTTGGTGTGGGCGGCGAGGAACTGGTTGATGAAGTAGCCTTCCGAACCCATGATCTCGACACCGTCGTAACCGGCACGCTGGGCCAGCACGGCACAATTGACGAAGTCGGCAATCTGCTTCTCGATACCCTCCTCGTCCAGCGCCTTGGGCTTGAACGGGTTGATCGGCGCCTGGATCGCGCTAGGTGCCACCTGGCGTGGGCTGTAGGCGTAGCGCCCGGCATGCAGGATCTGCAGGCAGATCTTGCCACCGGCAGCGTGCACCGCCTCGGTGACGATGCGGTGCTTGTCGGCCTCTTCCTCGGTGCTGAGCTTTGCCGCACCGGAATACACCCCGCCTTCATCATTGGGCGCAATGCCGCCAGTGACCATCAGGCCAACGCCACCGCGGGCGCGCTCGGCAAAGTATGCAGCCATGCGCTCGAAGCCGCCGGGGCGCTCTTCGAGGCCAGTGTGCATCGAGCCCATCAGGGTGCGATTGCGCAAGGTGGTAAAGCCCAGGTCCAGCGGGGCAAGCAGGTGCGGGTAGCGGTCGGCGGCCATGGAAAGGTCCCCTGATGGCGTGATCACGGATTGCGGGCACCTCACTGGGTGGCGGGCCCCGTCGTTTGTCTGTCTGCGACATTAAACAGCCGTTTGAATTGCCTCAATGATCAAAACTGACAAGTTAATGATCGTGATGAACAGTAGAGGCAGCGACTGCCGGGAAGGCTCCAGAACTTCAGCGCTATAAGGTTCGCCTGGCTTGATCGCCAAACAGTCTCCTCGCGCATTTGCCAGACAACGCGGCTCTGCCAGACTCTTCAAGCACGTTTGATCATCCACCCATGGAACGTGGCGCCTACTCAGTGCGCCCGGAGGGTTCGCTCATGCTGACAAAAGGATGGGACACCATCAGCATCGTTCGCCAGGGCAGCGTGAACAGTGACCTGGCAGCCAGCTGGAACAGCCTCGACCACGAATTTTCCTATACCTCGGATGAAGGCTACGCCTGCCACGGGGTGTTCGACTGCTGGTCGATCATCAACGGTGGCGGCGGTCGCTTGCTGCGCCTGCGCATGCCTATACGTTCAGGTTTTTTCGAGGCCAGTGGCACCAGCCGCTCGCTGGCCGGCGCGGCTGCCATCATCGAGGTCACCCTGTCGCTGTTGCCACAAGGCAACGGCCAGGTGCAGTTGAAGTCGGCCTTCCTGCACAAGGCCGGAGACACTCAACCCCTGCAGGGCGACGAAGGCGGCTGGCTGCGCGGCATCACCCTGCAAGACCCCGACGGTTCACTAGGTCCTTTCGCCTCCGTGGTGTTGGACTGCATCTGCAACTACCTGGTCGAGCATCCCCGACAGTTCACCCATACCTTCGCGACCATCAACTTCAGCAAAGCCACTGCCCCGGAATGGGCCAGACCGCGAAAATGTACCTATGCGTACCTCGATTCAGGTTTCCTGGCGATCATGGCCGTATGTACCGAACGCGACATCAGTGGGCTGCCACTGGATATCGATGTGTCGGGCATCAGCCAGGGTGGACAGTCGAGCTACGTGCTGTCTCCACGCATGGTCCTGGAGCATCTGGTACTGCCCGGGCTGCTTCAGCTTTACCAGGGTGCCACGGCGCAGGACTACCGCTTCGACAATACGCAAATGGTCAACATACCGACCTTGCGCATGAAGGCCATCAAATCAGGGGCGATCTGGTACACCCCCGTTGTCTTCGCCGGTTGCAACCCTGCACGAATGCTCGGTGACTTCATCACCGTCGACTATCAGGGCAACTGTGACCTGCACGCAGGTATCGACATGAAGTGGAACGGCTGGCTGAGGATGAAGCTGGTGCTCGATGGCAACACCATCAACTTCGTCAAGCAATCATCCGACTTCAGAAAGGAAGTGCATATTCCCTGGTACCTGGCCTGGCTCTCGCCCATCGTCAGCCTGATCACCCACATCGTCGCCGCTGTGATCTCCGATGACCTGATCAGCGCCATCGCCGCGCGCGGCGGCTCGGTCAAGGCCGACACCATCGATTGCGTGTCCTGGAGCAACGACACCCATACCGCTTCGTCGAGCTACCTCGCCGAGGCCCTTGTCATCAACTACGTGTGACCCCACCAACACAAGGAGCCGTATCATGAGCAATGAAAGCAAGGTCATGCTGTCCGGGTTTGCCCAACCCATCTCGCTGCGCCTCGATCACCTCAATGAAACCGCGCGCCAGACCCTGCGCGAATCGCCCCTGTACCGCAACGCGGCGTTTGTACACAGTTCCGAAGACACCTTGCGCGCCGCGCAGCTACTGACCAATGCCGGAACACTGGCCAGTACGGTCACGACCAATGGCTGGGATACCGTGAGCATCTGCCGGGTCTCTGCGCTCAACCAGCGCATTGCCCTGGAAAAAACCTACCCCGCCAGCATAGACGCCGGGGTCGACAGCTTCTCGCTCAAGGCCGACTTCGACGCCTGGTCGATTACCACCGGCGGCGACGGACGCAACGTCAAGGTACGCATCCCCTTCGGCTCGGGGACATACAAAGGCCTGAATGGCAAAACCTACCAGGTCCAGGGAATGTCTGCGGATGTCTACGTCAAGCTCAGCTACTTCCCGGCGCCCAATCCAGTATCGGCTTCAGACGGGACGTATGAACTGCAAGTCAACACCCAGGCAACGGACCCGGATGACCCGATCGCTGCGGTGATTGCCCTGAGGGACCCGAACAACGTCTTGAGCGGCATTGACCAGAGCGTGATGCGCGGCGTACTCGAAGACTGGCTGAACCAGCCCGAGAACCTGAAGAAGTTCGACACCCTGTTCAGTACCGTACTGATCAACAACATGGGCAAGGAAAGCGAGGAATTCAAATGGCTGCGCGCCACCTCCATGAGCTATGCCTATACCGACAAGAACACTGAGGAAAGCAGCATCTTCGGGGTGCTGGCCATGACCAACGAGCGTGACTCCACGGGTTTGCCGAACCAGTTGCCTGCCGTGATGCTGGCTGCGGACAACAATGCCAACTTCCTCATCAGCCGGGAGATCTTCGTCAAGTACCAGTTGCTGGCGGCATTGCCGTTCATCTTCGAGGGTACCACCGCGGCCAACTTCACCCTGGATTCAGCGGGCACATCCATCACTGCCAACGACCTGAAGCTCGACAGCGTCAAGTTTGGGGCCATCACCTATCATCCCGTGGCCGAAAAGTTCGATATCAACTTCGACGAGTCCTATATCCGCACAGAATGCAAGGTACGCACCGATATCTCACCGGGTATCGTGGCCTATACCCGTATCGTCACCAAGCAGACGCTGCAACTGGGCGTCAACGACAAGGGCGAACAGGTGATGGTATATGCCATGGTCGGAGACCCGGATGTCCAAAACACGACAGACATCGCCACCTGGGTGGTCGTCACCGAAGCCATTCTAGGCGCGATTGCCGCCGTGGCCACCGCCGTGGCGGGTGGTGTGGGCGGCAAGGTGATGGCGTTGATCGTCGGCATCATCGCAGCGTTGGTGGTGGCCATTGTCAGTATCGTCATCCACGTGATCATCGAGCGCGTGGTGGCGGGTGGTGTAACCAACAACATTCCGTCCATAGCGCCCATGGTCAAGGTGGCGGCGAACCAGGTCAAATGGCCATTCAGTGAACCGGATGCCTTTGTCCTGACCGACATCACCTACTCCGGTGCGCTGATATTCGGTGGCTCGCTGAAGTTGCTCGAGAAATTCTGCATCCAGGACAAACGTCTCGCCCTGGCGACGCTGGCCGCCTGACCCTGCCAACACAACCCCGGGCCTCAACGCCCGGGGTTCCTTGCACGCCCATCGCCATTCCTTTGGTATGATCAAAAGTCGATTGTGCATGGATCCATGCAGTGCGCTGCTCAAACCGATCACAAGGCGCGAGGTTGCGGCTTCATCGTTCCGTATGGCCACTCCACTTTTAGCGAATACCCACGCTTGATGCGAAAACTCCTGGCAAGCGCCCTGGCGCTGGTGATGATCGCCGCCCTCTGCGGCTATGGCTTCTGGACCCAACAGCGCCCGGAAGGCCACTACCTGTCCGACCTGCGCATCGAACTGGCGCTTAACCATGGCGTCCCGGGCGAGCACGGCAACCTGCTCGGTGTCGAACCACTGCTGTACCCGGGCGACTATCAGAACTTGCAACGCCTGCACCGCAAGCTCGCAGCCTATCTGGAGCAAGCCCGCGCCCAAGGCCTGGTGAACCCGCGCACGGTGGTCGTGCTGCCGGAACACATCGGTACCTGGCTGTGGGCGCGCGGAGAGAAGAGCGAGCTGTATCAAGTTACCCAGAGCCGCGAAGCCCAACAATGGCTGGAACTGAGCAACCCGCTGCGCTATGGCCTCGCGGTTCTTGGCGCTGACGGCGACGACTGGCGCGCCGATGCGCACTTGCGCATGAAGGCCGAGCAGATGGCCGCAGACTACCAGCAGCTGTTCGGCGGCCTGGCCAAGGAATTTGGCGTCACCTTGGTGGCCGGTTCGATCGTGCTGCCCGAACCTTATGTGAAACAAGGCGTACTGCATACCGGCCGTGGCCCGCTGTTCAACAGCAGTGTGGTGTTTGCCGGTGACGGCTCGCTACTGGGGCAGCCCCAGCGTCAGCAATATCCCGACAGTGAAATGCGCCGCTACGTCCACGACGGCCGCCAGCACCCGCTGCAGGTCGTGCAGACCCCGGCCGGGCGCCTGGGGATACTGGTGGGCAGTGACAGCTGGTACCCGGAAAACCACCAGCAACTGACTGAACAAGCCGTACAACTGATCGCCAACCCAGCGTTTCTCAGTGGCAAGGGCAGCTGGCAAGCACCCTGGCGGGGAAATCGCCACCAGGATGCCAGCGCCGGGCTGGCCTTGCAGCGCGGCGAAGTCAGTGAACAGGCGGCTTGGCAACGCCTGACCGAAGTGGCCGGAACCGACATCAGCAGTATGAGCGTGTTCATGCGCGGGCAGTTCTGGGAACAGGGCAGCGATGGCCAGGGCTTTGCCCGCCAGTCGGGAGCGTTGCTTGCCGCCCCTCCCAGCCCAGGTGCCCGCCTGCTGAATGTGTGGCTGTAAGCCCATGGCCCGCCCCCGCGTGCGCCTGGGCGAACTGTCGGTGGGTTTTGTCCAGCCTTTGAGCGAAGCCCTGCGCGAGCTGGGCCACGACCCTGAACCATTGCTGCGCCGCTACGGCCTGGACGCGACACGCCTGGGCGAAGCCGGCGCACGCCTGTCCATCCCCCGCTACATGCATCTGGGCCACGCGGCAATCGAAATGAGCGGCGAGGCTGCTCTAGGCCTGCGTATGGGGCGCCTGAGCCGTCTGGCGCATGCTGGCCTGGCCGGGGTCACCGCGGCCCAGGCCCCCACCTTGGGTGAGGCGGCGCGCACCCTGCTGCGCTTCGAGCCGCTTTACGCGGCCAACTACCGTGGCCATTCCTGCTTTGTGGAAGATGCCCAGGGCGCCTGGCTGCGCTTCTACTCCATCAGCCCGTATAACGACTACAACCGCTTTGTGGTCGACTCACTGCTGGCCGGCTGGCTGGCCCAGTTGACCGACCTTGCCGGCACCCCAGTGCAGGCCGAACGCCTGGACATCGAGTTTGCCGCGCCCTCCTATGCCGCGCGCTATCAACCGCTCTGCAGCACGCCTGTGCAGTTCGCCGCCGACGGCAATCAGCTGCGTCTGAACCGCGCCACCTTGCAACTGGCCAACCCCGGGCATTGCCCAAGTACCTGGCAGCACCTGCTGCAACTGTGCGAGGCAGAGCTGCTGCAGCGCACGCGGGTGCGCAGCCTGGGTGAGCGCATCACCCACCTGCTGGGCCCGCTGCTCAATGGCGGCCGTGAACCGGACCTGGAAGAAGTGGCGCTGCACCTGCAACTGCCAACCTGGACCTTGCGCCGCAAGCTCGCCGAGGAAGGCACGCGTTTTCGCGACCTGCTCAACGAAACACGGCGCGACCTGGCCGAGACCTACATCCGTGACACGGCGCTGGCCTTTGGCGAGATTGCCTATCTGTTGGGGTTTGCTTCGGCCGAGGCCTTCCAGCGCGCATTCAAGCGCTGGACGGGCCTCACGCCGGGGGAGTTCCGCCGCAGCCAGCGGCAGCCGGGCTAGAGTTCGGTGGCGTCGTCGGCCGGTTCCGGGGTGTCCAGTTCGTAAGCCTGGGTTTCGAGTAGTTCTTCCTGGTATTCATCCATTGCCCTGCGTCCTCTTTGCTCATTTTGCCTTTGTAGGTATCGCCTTCAGCCTAAGCAGGTGGGATGAAGGGATGATGACAAGCTTATGAGTGGTAAACGTAGCAGGTGTTCAGGAAGTTATCGCGAGGCGTCTGTAACAGGGGATGTTTACAGCCTGAACCGGCCCTTTCGCGGGCTGCCGGCGAAAAGGCCGGTTCAGGCGCCCCATCAAAGGGAGGGGGCGGCGGCCTCGACCGGCTGGGCATCCTGCTGCACCTGAATGGGTGCAGCTTCCGCCGGCGGGGCCACAGGCTGCGAACCCTGGCTGTCATCCAGCACCGGCGCCGCTGCCGCCTCGCTGGCCGGGGCTACCCCCGCAGGTGCAGGCGTCGCCTCAACCAACGGTGCAGCTGCCGGGGCCGGCGCCACCGGGTTTGCCGCCGCTTGCTCCGGAAGCCCAAGGTCAGCCGCCGGTTTTTCAACCTTCGGCGCTGGCTCTTCGACCTTGGCCTTGCTCACTTTTTTCGGCTTGGGCAGGTAGCTCTCCACCAAGGCGAAATAGCGGTCATAGAACTGCGCCGCGGTCACCGTCTCACTGGCCACCTTGACCATCGAGTCGTCACTGGAGCCGATCGGCATCGACACCGAACCCAGCACCCCCACGCCCAGGCTGGCGGAGGTGTTGGACTTTTTCAGCGCATAGCGGTCCTGGAGGGCGTTGGCGAACATGGTCGAGCGCTGATCGTCGCTCACGTCCGGCGCACAGGTGACATTGAAGCTGATCTGCAGGTGGTTCTCGCTGTTTTGCTGAAAGCTCTTGTTACCCACCACCTGGTTGGCGCCGCTGCTGGTGATGATGTATCCCTGGCTAAGCAAAGCACGCCGGGCGGCCTCGCAAGAGCCAGCATCGCTCACCGGAAAGCTGCGCGAGAAGGTACCCGAGTCATCGAAGTTCTCGTGCTCGTAGACGGCCGCTTTTTTCGAGGAACAACCGGTCACGCCCGCCAGCACCAGGGCCAGCCCGAGCGCACCAAAGACGGAAGATCTGGTCATTGCGAATTCCGGGTATGTCGGGAAAGTGCCTATTGTGCAACACAGCAGGCAGGCACAGGAACCGCTGGTCGGTGAAGAATCTGTCAGGCTGGTGTAAATCTGGGTAAAGGCAGGCACTTGCCAGGCGCACCAACGAAAAAAGCGACCCGAAGGTCGCTTTAACGTTGCTTCAAGGCGTTCATGGGGCCTTAAAGCGAAGATGGCGCAGCGGACGGGACTCGAACCCGCGACCCCCGGCGTGACAGGCCGGTATTCTAACCGACTGAACTACCGCTGCGTATCATTCAGGCTTGCGCCCGATTGAAACCTGGGTCTACCCTTCCGGCGCGATGGCCTCAGGGCAGGCACAAAAAAAGCGATAACACGATCGCTTCTCTTGTGTTTGCTTCAAGGTGTTCTAGGGACCTTGAAGCGAAGATGGCGCAGCGGACGGGACTCGAACCCGCGACCCCCGGCGTGACAGGCCGGTATTCTAACCGACTGAACTACCGCTGCGTATCGTTCAGGCTTGCGCCCGATTGAAACTGGGATCAGCCCAAGGCGTGTGCCTTGTGGCTTCAGACCGGTGCCAGGCACCCATCTGTTACTGAAAAATGGCGCAGCGGACGGGACTCGAACCCGCGACCCCCGGCGTGACAGGCCGGTATTCTAACCGACTGAACTACCGCTGCGCAGTGCGTTCCTCTCTGGCTATCGGCTTCTTGCGAATCCGATGCTCCAGGAACATCTCAGGAAGTGGTGGGTGATGACGGGATCGAACCGCCGACCCTCTGCTTGTAAGGCAGATGCTCTCCCGGCTGAGCTAATCACCCTCGCGATGTTGCTTGTTGCGTTTGCTTCGCTGAGGCCGCGAAATTTACGCAGGTGGCGAAGCTAAGTCAATAGCCCCATTGAATTTTTTTCAAAAAGGCAACGTGAGGTTATTGCCTGTGCCGGCCTCTTCGTGGGTAAACCCGCTCCTACAGTCGGACATTAACCGTTGTAGGAGCGGGTTTACCCGCGAAGAGGCAGGCGCAGTTTAAAAAAGGTGCTCAGGTATAGATCATCTTCCGGGTCATGCCGCCATCGACCACAAACTCCTGGCCGGTGACAAATGCCGCCTGGCGTGACAGCAACCAGGCAACCATGGCCGCTACATCTTCCACAGTCCCTACCCTGCCCGCTGGGTGCTGGGCATGGTCAGCTTCGCTTAACGGCTCGGCACGGCGCTGCGACGGATCACGGGCATCGATCCAGCCCGGGCTCACCGCATTGACGCGAATCTCCGGGCCCAGGCTCATGGCCAGGGCATGGGTCAAAGCCACCAGGCCGCCCTTGCTTGCCGCGTAAGCCTCGGTGTCGGGTTCGGACTGCCGAGCACGGGTAGAGGTCAGGTTGACGATCGCCCCATTGTGCGCACGCAGGTACGGCGCACAATGCTTGGCCAGCAGCATGGGCCCGCTGAGGTTGACCGCCAGCACCCGATTCCATTGGGCCAGGCTCAGGCTTTCCAGCGTCTGGTTGTGCGGGTTGGCAATGGCCGCATTGCACACCAGCGCGTCCAGCCGGCCGAACTGCCCGAGTACTTCGGACACGCCGGCACTGACCTGGGCCTCGTCGGCAACGTCCATGGTGATGAACCAGGCGTTGTCGCCCAACGCCTTGGCCACTTTGGTACCACGCTGGCGGTCCAGATCACTCAGCACCACTTGCCAGCCTTCGCAGATCAGCCATGCGGCAATGCCAAGACCGATGCCGCGGGCCGCGCCCGTGACCAAGGCTACCCGGCCATTGTGGCCCGGGGTGCTGCCGCTGATTTCGATCACAATGCCGCCAGCCCGCGCGCCAGGTCAGCCTGCAGGTCGGCCACGTCTTCCAGGCCCACGGCAACGCGGATCAGGCTGTCGCGGATACCCGCCGCTTCACGCTCCTGCGGCGACAGGCGACCGTGTGAGGTGGTCGCCGGATGAGCGATGGTGGTTTTGCTGTCACCCAGGTTGGTAGTGATGGAAATCACTCGGGTAGCGTCGATGAAACGCCACGCGCCCTCTTTGCCACCCTTGACCTCGAAGCTGACCACTGCACCAAAACCGCTCATCTGGCGCTTGGCCAGTTCGTGCTGCGGGTGGCTGGGCAGGCCGGCGTAATACACCTTTTCCACGCCGTCCTGCTGCTCCAGCCATTCGGCCAGGGCCTGAGCGCTTTCGCAGTGTGCACGCATACGCAGGCGCAGCGTTTCCAGGCCCTTGGTGAAGATCCAGGCGTTGAACGGGCTGAGGGTTGGACCTGCGGTTCGCAGGAAACCCACCACTTCTTTCATTTGCTCGGCACGGCCGGCAACCACACCGCCCATGCAGCGGCCCTGGCCGTCGATGAACTTGGTGGCCGAGTGGAACACAATGTCGGCACCCAGCTTCAGCGGCTGCTGCAACGCCGGGGTACTGAAACAGTTGTCCACCACCAGCATGGCACCCTGAGCATGGGCGATTTCGCTGAGCGCAGTGATATCGACCAACTCGGCCAGCGGGTTGGAGGGCGATTCGACGATCAGCAGCTTGGTGTTGGCCTTGATGGCCTTTTCCCAACCGGTGAGGTCGACCAGTGGCACGTAGTCCACCTGTAGACCAAAGCGCTTGAAGTACTTCTCGAACAGGCTGATGGTAGAGCCGAATACGCTCTGCGACACCAGCACATGGTCACCGGCGCTGCACAGCGACATGACCACGGCCAGGATCGCCGCCATGCCGGTGGACGTACCCACGGCCTGCTCGGCACCTTCCATGGCCGCCAGGCGCTCCTCGAAGGCACGCACGGATGGGTTGGTGTAGCGCGAATAGACGTTGCCCGGCGTTTCGCCGGCAAAGCGCGCAGCAGCATCGGCTGCCGTGCGGAACACATAGCTGGAGGTCAGGAACAGCGCTTCGCTGTGCTCGCCTTCCGGGGTACGGTTTTGACCAGCGCGAACCGCCAGGGTGTCGAAACCGACACCCTCGAGGTCACTGTCCAGTCGCCCGGCATCCCATTGATCCGTCATGCCGTCGCTCCCAAAATCAGTTGTTGTAAAGGTCGATGATCGCGCTGACGGCCTGGTTCTTGACCTTGGCCAGGTCATTACGGGCCTGCTCGATGCGGTCGAGGTAGGCTTCGTCGATATCGCCAGTGACGTATTCGCCGTTGAACACCGCGCAATCGAACTGCTCGATCTTGATCTTGCCGCCGCCGACCGAATCGATCAGGTCTGGCAGGTCCTGATAGACCAGCCAATCGGCGCCAATCAACTCACCCACCTGTTCGGTGGTGCGGTTGTGGGCGATCAGTTCGTGAACACTCGGCATGTCGATGCCGTAGACGTTGGGGTAGCGTACTGCAGGGGCCGCGGAGCAGAAGTAGACATTCTTGGCGCCAGCTTCGCGGGCCATCTGGATGATCTGCTTGCAGGTGGTGCCGCGCACGATCGAGTCGTCCACCAGCATCACATTCTTGCCGCGGAACTCCAGCTCGATGGCGTTGAGCTTCTGACGCACCGACTTCTTGCGCGCGGCCTGGCCGGGCATGATGAAGGTACGGCCGATGTAACGGTTCTTGACGAAACCTTCGCGGAACTTGACGCCCAGCCGGTTGGCCAGTTCCAGCGCGGCAGTGCGACTGGTATCCGGGATCGGGATGACCACGTCGATATCATGATCGGGGCGCTCGCGCATGATCTTGTCGGCCAGCTTTTCACCCATGCGCAGACGCGCCTTGTACACCGAGACCCCATCGATGATCGAGTCCGGGCGCGCCAGGTAGACGTGCTCGAAGATGCACGGCTGCAACTTTGGCGATTCGGCGCACTGCTTGGTGAACAACTGGCCTTCTTCGGTGATGTACACCGCTTCGCCCGGTGCCAGGTCGCGGATCAGGGTGAAGCCGAGCACGTCCAGGGCGACGCTTTCCGACGCGATCATGTATTCCACACCTTCGTCGGTGTGACGCTGACCGAACACCACCGGGCGAATGCCATGGGGGTCGCGGAAGCCTACGATGCCATAGCCGGTGATCATGGCCACGACGGCGTAACCGCCAACGCAGCGGCTGTGCACATGGGAGACCGCAGCGAACACGTCTTCTTCGGTCGGCTGCAACTTGCCGCGCACCGCCAGCTCATGGGCGAACACGTTCAGCAGCACTTCCGAGTCGGAGTTGGTGTTGACGTGGCGCAGGTCGGACTCGTAGATCTCCTTGGCCAACTGCTCGACGTTGGTCAGGTTGCCGTTGTGAGCCAGGGTGATGCCGTAAGGCGAGTTGACGTAGAACGGCTGGGCCTCGGCCGAGGTCGAGCTGCCCGCAGTCGGGTAGCGCACGTGGCCGATGCCGATGTTGCCAACCAGGCGCTGCATGTGGCGCTGCTGGAACACGTCGCGCACCAGGCCATTATCCTTGCGCAGGAACAACCGGCCGTCATGGCTGGTCACGATACCGGCAGCGTCCTGGCCGCGGTGCTGGAGGACCGTAAGCGCGTCATACAGCGCCTGATTGACGTTCGACTTACCGACGATACCGACGATGCCACACATGCGACGCAACCCCTACTTTGATGAAACTTGAGTGAATAGCGCTCAGGGCTTGGACGGCCCGAGCAACTGTTCCTTGAACGGAAGATCAGCCGGAGTGCTGATCAGCCCACTGGGCGTCCATTGGCCGGTGAAACCCAGAATCAGGTTTTTCGACCAGTCGGCGACCAAGAGAAATTGTGGTATCAGGCGTGATTCCTGCCACCAGGTGTCTTGTTGAACCGGCCCCAGGCTGATCAGGCCTATGGCCACCACTACCAGCAAGGCCCCGCGCGCAGCACCAAAGGCCATGCCCAGGAAACGATCGGTGCCGGACAGCCCGGTCACGCGGATCAGCTCACCGACAAGGAAGTTGACCATGGCCCCCACCAGCAAGGTGGCGACGAAAAGAATGGCGCAGCCAGCGATGACGCGCATCGATGGCGTCTGGATATAGCTCTCAAGATACACCGAGAGCGAACCGCCGAACATCCAGGCAACCGCACCGGCAATGATCCAGATGAGCAAGGACAAGGCCTCCTTGACGAAGCCGCGCTTGAGACTGATCAGTGTGGAGACGGCGATGATCGCAATGATCGCCCAATCAACCAAGGTAAATGCCACGGTGCTGCCTGCAGACGTTTGAGGCGGCGCATTTTACCAGAGCGGCGGGCCGGGAGTAAGCGGAATGTCAGCTGGATTGGTGTTGGGCCATTGGCAGGCAAACCCGCCCCCAACTGGTTCTGGCTGAGCCTTGCAGCGGCGCAGTACCTGCAGGCGCGGGCTCACCCGCGAATGGGCGGCCTAGCCGCCCCGGGGAATCAGCTGCGCTCAGGCTGGAAGCGCACCACAAAGCCCTTGAGGCTGTTCTGACGGTTGATGGCGTCACGCACGCGCTCGGCTTCGGCGCGCTCGATCAACGGCCCCACGTACACGCGGTTCATGCCACCCGCCGTACGGATATAGGCGTTGTAACCCTGGCTACGCAGGGTTTGCTGCAGCTTTTCGGCACCGGCGCGGTTGGACAGGCTGGCCAGCTGGATCGACCAACTGACGGGCAGGCCATTGGCGTCGATCTTCGATGGCGCGGCAGGCGCTGGTGTTGCAGCAGCCTTGGCCTCCACCTTGGGCGCGGGCGCGGGCGCCTGCGGCTTGGGCGGCTGAACCTGCGCCTGGGTCTGCGGCGACGGGGTGATTGGCTGGCTGGGCGTACTCGCCGGCGCAGTGGCCTCGTCGATCACCACCGGCGCCGGCTGCGCCTCCTGCGCAATAACCTGTGGCTCCGGCACGGCAACCGGCTCCACCTTCACTTCCGGTAGGCTGGGCATGGCCGGTGCCTGCGGGGCTTCGACGTGCACCTGGCGCATCTCGTCCTCGCGGGTAAACAGCATCGGCAGGAAGATAACCGCCAGCGCCACCAGCACCAGCGCACCCACCATGCGCTGTTTCATCCCTTTATCCAGCACAGCCATCTATTCCACCCTCCTGGGCGTGCCGCTCCAGCCATTCCAGCGCCTGGGCGACACAGAAAAACGAACCGAACAGCAGGATCTGATCATCCGCCGTCGCCTGCGCACATTGCCCTTCAAGGGCGGCGTCGACGCTGGCATAAGACTTCACCGTGGCACCGAGGTTCGCCAAGGACGAGGCCAGTTCTGCGGCCGGGCGACTGCGCGGGGTATCCAGCGGCGCCACCGCCCAGTCGTCGATGAGGCCCTGCAGCGGCGCGATAACGCCCTCCAGATCCTTGTCGGCGAGCAGGCCAAACACCGCGAGGCGGCGCCCCTTGAGCGGCCGGGCCGCCAGGCGCCTGGCCAGGTACTGCGCCGCATGCGGGTTATGCCCGACATCCAGCAGCAACGCTACCGGCTTACCCTGCCAGTTCAACAGACGGAGGTCGAGACGCCCAGTGATACGGGTATCCAGCAACGCCTGGCGAACTTGCACCGCGTCCCACGGCAGCCCCATCAGCAGGTAAGCCTGCAAGGCCAGCGTGGCGTTTTCCATGGGCAGGTCTAGCAAAGGCAGGTCACGCAGCTCGACCTGCGCACCATCGGCGGCAGTACCACGCCAGCTCCAGCAGCCTTCGGCGCTGGTCAGGTCGAATTCCCGACCACGCAGGAACAGTGGCGCGGCCAGTTCGGCGGCCTTGTCCAGCAACGGCCCGGGCGGATCCAGATCACCGCACAGGGCCGGCTTGCCCGGGCGGAAGATGCCAGCCTTCTCGAAGGCCACCAGCTCGCGGGTATCACCCAGGTAATCAACATGGTCGACACCGATGCTGGTCACCAGGGCGAAGTCGGCATCCACTACGTTGACGGTATCCAGGCGGCCACCCAGGCCCACCTCCAGCACCACCGCATCCAGCTGCGACTGGTAGAACAACCAGAACGCGGCCAACGTCCCCATCTCGAAGTAGGTCAGGGAAATATCGCCCCGCGCCGCCTCGACGGCGGCGAAGGCTTCGCACAGGCGCTCATCGCTGGCCTCTTGGCCATCGATCACCACCCGCTCGTTGTAACGTAGCAGGTGCGGCGAACTGTACACACCGACCTTGAGCCCCTGGGCACGCAGCAACGACGCCACAAAGGCGCAGGTCGAACCCTTGCCGTTGGTGCCGGTTACTGTCACCACGCGCGGCGCCAGCTTGCCCAGCGCCAAGCGGGCAAGCACCTTCTGCGACCGCTCCAGGCCCATGTCGATGGCCGAGGGGTGCAACTGCTCGAGGTAGGCGAGCCATTCGCCCAGGGATCGTTGTTTCATCACGCGACGGCAGCCGCCTCACGCGCTTCTTCCGGCGTTTGCTGACCGGTCATCTGCGCCAGCAGGCGGGCCAGACGCGGGCGCAATTCGCCACGGGAGATGATCAGGTCGATGGCACCGTGCTCCAGCAGGAACTCGCTGCGCTGGAAGCCTTCAGGCAGCTTCTCGCGTACGGTCTGCTCGATCACGCGTGGGCCGGCGAAACCGATCAGGGCCTTCGGCTCACCGACGATGACGTCGCCGAGCATCGCCAGGCTGGCGGAAACACCGCCATACACCGGGTCGGTGAGGACCGAGATGAACGGGATGCCTTCTTCGCGCAGGCGCGCCAGCACGGCAGAGGTCTTGGCCATCTGCATCAGCGAGATCAGCGCTTCCTGCATGCGCGCACCGCCCGAAGCGGAGAAGCAAACCATTGGGCAGCGGTTTTCCAGGGCATAGTTGGCCGCGCGGACGAAGCGCTCGCCGACGATGGCACCCATGGAGCCGCCCATGAACGAGAACTCGAAGGCGCTAACCACGATCGGCATGCCCATCAGGGTGCCGCTCATGGAGATCAGCGCGTCCTTTTCGCCAGTCTGCTTCTGCGCGCCGGTCAGGCGGTCCTTGTACTTCTTGCCATCACGGAACTTCAGGCGGTCGACCGGTTCCAGGTCAGCGCCCAGTTCCGCCCGGCCTTCGGCGTCAAGGAAGATGTCGATGCGCGCACGTGCGCCGATGCGCATGTGGTGATTGCACTTGGGGCAGACATCCAGGGTCTTTTCCAGCTCCGGACGATACAGCACGGCCTCGCAGGACGGGCACTTGTGCCACAGGCCCTCAGGCACCGAGCTCTTTTTCACCTCGGAACGCATGATCGAAGGGATCAGTTTGTCGACTAACCAGTTGCTCATGCTTTCTTTCTCCAGTATTGGCAGGCGGGGGACGGCGTCACCGGCCCTACCCTGCCCTTGAGCTCAAAATCTTTTATGAAACGATGGTGGACCGGCCGCCGGGGTTTCCAGCGCGCCACTCCACCGCTAATGTGTTGTTTGCCACCACAGGTGCTGGCAGCGGCCCGCAGGGCTGCGAAAGCTATGGACGATGGCGCGCAGCCAGCCGTCACATCTGCCATCAAGCCTGTTTCACCGCACGCATGAAGGCCTCGATCTTCGCCGCGTCCTTGATGCCCTTGGCCTGTTCGACGCCACCACTGACATCCACCGCATAAGGCTTTACCCGGGCAATGGCCTGGCCAACGTTATCGGCCGACAGCCCACCCGCGAGAATGATCGGCTTGCCAAGACGCGCCGGTACCAATGACCAGTCGAACGCCTCGCCGGTTCCCCCTGGCACGCCTGGCACATAGGTGTCCAACAAAATGCCGCGGGCACCCGCGTAACGCTGACAGGCCGCCTCCAGGTCGTCGCCAGGGCGCACACGCAGGGCCTTGATCCAGGGGCGGTGGTAGCCTTCACAGTCCTGCGGGGTTTCATCGCCGTGAAACTGTAGCAGGTCCAGCGGAACCACTTCGAGGATCTCGTTCAGCTCACAGCGCGAGGCATTGACGAACAGCCCGACCGTGGTCACGAACGGCGGCAGCTCGGCAATGATCGCCCGCGCCTGGCGCACGTCCACCGCCCGCGGGCTCTTGGCATAGAAGACGAAGCCGATGGCATCGGCCCCCGCTTCGGCAGCGGCCAGTGCGTCTTCGATGCGGGTAATCCCGCAGATCTTGCTGCGAACATTGCTCATGGAACAAGAACCCTGATTGTTGCGGCGAAAGGGCGGATGTTAGCAAATGGCTTTTCGCTCGTCAGTCTGCCAACGCCTCGTAACCACTCAAAAAGTGTGGACCGATGTAACGCTTGGGCAACGCAAACGCTTCGGGGTACTCCACCTGCACCAGGTAAAGCCCGTATGGGTGGGCCGTTACCCCACCTTCACGGCGGTTGCGCCCTTCCAGCACCTCGCGCGCCCAGGCAACCGGACGCTCGCCGGCGCCGATGGCCATCAGCACACCGGCAATGTTACGCACCATGTGGTGCAGGAAGGCGGTGGCACGCACGTCCAGCACGATCATCTGGCCATGGCGGGTAACACGCAGGTGGTAGATGTGCTTGATCGGTGATTTGGCCTGACACTGGCTGGCACGGAAGGCGCTGAAGTCGTGGGTACCCAGCAGGAACTGCGCCGCCTCGGCCATGCGATCGACGTCCAGCGGACGGTGGTTCCAGGTCACCTCTTCGGCCAGGTGCGCCGGGCGAATCGGGTCGTTGTAGATGACGTAGCGGTAGCGCCGGGCGCAAGCCTTGAAGCGGGCATGAAAGTCGGCCGGCATTGGCCGCGACCAGACCACACTGATGTCGTGCGGCAGGTTGAAGTTGGTGCCCATGGTCCAGGCGCGCTCGTCACGCACGGCACGGGTATCGAAGTGCACGACCTGCCCGCAGCCGTGAACGCCGGCGTCGGTACGCCCGGCACAGACCACCGAAATCGGCTCGTTGGCGACCTTGGACAGCGCTTGCTCCAGGGCTTGCTGGACACTCGGCACGCCGCTGGCCTGACGTTGCCAGCCGCGATAGCGCGCGCCTTTGTATTCCACGCCCAGGGCGATGCGGGAGTAGCCTTCGGCCGCGGATTCGGCGGTAGCGGTGTCGATGATGTCCAAGAGCATGAAACCTGTGGGGTGTACGGAATGGCGGGGATTATAACGACAACGGCAGCCTCGTAGGGCTGCCGGTGGTTGCGCACTGCATGTGCGGGCCTCTTCGCGGGCGCGGTCAGCCCGCCAAGAGGCCTGACCTGCTTGCATCAGACCAGCCGGGAGAGCATGTCCTCGGCTTCCTGACGCTGGCTGTCGTCGCCATCCTTGACCACTTCATCGAGGATGTCACGCGCGCCCTGGCTGTCACCCATGTCGATATAGGCACGGGCCAGGTCGAGCTTGGTGGCGACTTCGTCACTGCCGGAGAAGAAGTCGAAGTCCAGGTCATCCAGAGGCTCGGGCTCTGGCTGCGCCACCGCGTCTTCGCTGGTGAAGTGCGGCTCCAGCGATGGCGTTTCGAGGCTCTGCGACAGCTTGTCCAACTCGGCGTTGACGTCATTGAGCTCCGAGGCAAAGCTCTTGGCGGCCGGCGAATCGTCTTCCAGCGACAGGGACAAGTCGAAGTCCGATGGCAGGTCGAACTCGGAGACCGGGTCAAACTCCGGCTCGCTGTCGAAGGCAGCCAGTTCGGACGCGACATCCAGCGGATCTTGCTCCAGCGCCTCCGGGGCAGCCGGGGCAACCGGCTCACTGACGTCGAGGTCGAAATCAGACAGGTCCACGGCAGGCTGAGGCTCGGCCTGAGCCAGCATGGCCTCGAAATCAGCGTCGGCGTCGGCTTGCAGCTCGGCATCC
Organism: Pseudomonas sp. CIP-10; assembly: GCF_020911845.1. Taxonomy (NCBI): domain Bacteria; kingdom Pseudomonadati; phylum Pseudomonadota; class Gammaproteobacteria; order Pseudomonadales; family Pseudomonadaceae; genus Pseudomonas; species Pseudomonas sp. CIP-10. Next base: position 4,316,444 of record NZ_CP087160.1, read on the forward strand.
ACGGCAAAGGGCTGTTCTTCTGGCTGAGCTTCTTCCTGTACGGGCTCATCCAGCACAGGCTCAGCGATTACCAGCTCGTCGGGTACGCCCCCCTGTGCGATCGGCTCGTCCAGCACGGACGCGGCCAGCGGGTCTTGATCGGCCAGGTCTTCACCCAGGCTCAGGTCGAAGGCGCTGTCCAGATCCTGCTCGGCCAGGTCCGTTGCATCGAGCGTTGGCACTTCATCGAAGGCGTCCAGCTCAGCGTCAGGCTCTGCTTGCGCGACAGCCTCTGGCTCAGCCTCCACGTGCGGCTCGAACCCAGACAACTCGTCAGGCACCACATCGGCAACCACCGGCGCTTCGGGCTCATCGTGCAGCAGCTCTTGCACGTACTGCTCATCCATTTCGGCAGCCAGCGCCGCCGCACCCAGGCCGGCAGCAGCCAGGCCGAGCATGGCGGGGTAACGCTCTTTCAGGCTGGCGACTTCAGCAACGTTCTGCTCGCTGGCCGGCAACTGACGCTCCTGTTCAGCGAACGCGCTCTGGTCACCCTGACGGGCGTACACGTCCATCAGCTTCAGGCGCAGGTCGTCACGCTCCGGCGCGGCGGCCACGGCGGGCTCCAGCAGCTCGGCAGCACGATTAAGGCGGCCTTCGGCCAGGCATTGGTCAACTTGCGCCAGCAGCGCGGCGTGCGGGTCTGCTTGCGGCTCAGGCTCGGGTTCTGCCTCAGCGACCGGTTCTGCCACTTTTTCCGCAGCGACGGCAGCAGCAGCCGAAGCGGCAACCACAGCCGGCGACAGGGTTACGCCAGGCTCCCGGGCTTCGACGCCGTCGAAGCTCTCGGTATCGCTGTCGAAACCTGCGCCCTGCTCTTCTTCCAGCGCCCGCGCCATGCGCAGGTGCTTCTCGGCTTCTTGCTGGGCTTTGCGCTTGCGCGCCAGCAGCCACAGCAGCAGTGCCAGCACCAGAATGCTGGAACCGGCAATCACCCCCAAAAGCCACGGGTTGCCCAGGACCGAATCGAGCGTACCCTTCGGCTGGCTGGCGGATGCTGGCTGGGCGTCCGGCACAGGCTTGGGTGCGGTATCGGCAGCAGCAGGTGCCGGATCGACCACGGGCTGCTCCGGAGTAGCGGCAGCCGCTGCCGACGCGTCTGCGCCCTGGCCTTCCAGGCGTGCCAACTGGTTGTTCTTCAGCTCGATCAGGCGCTGCAGCTTGTCCAGCTGGCTCTGCAGGTCGGCCATGCGGCTTTTCAGTTCTTCGTTGTCGCGACGGCTGGTGTCCAGGCTTTCCTGGGCCATGGCCAGCTCGTCATTCAACGCCTTGGCCTGGCCTGCACCGGCCTGCTTGCCCGGGCTGACCAGGCGCAGGTTGTCGCCCTGGGCGATACGCGACGGCGCAGCTTCGGCGGCGCCACGGCGGGTGGCATCCAGCTGGCGGGCACGCGGCCCCAGGCGACGGCCTTCACGCCAGGCCGCATACTGCTCGGCCACCTCGCGGTTCGCTTCGCCCTGGGCGATGCTCTGGATCTGCTGCTGGTCGGGCAGGCGCAGTACCTGGCCAACCTTCAGCTGGTTGATGTTGTTGCCGATGAAGGCGTCCGGGTTCAATGCCTGGATCGCGATCATGGTCTGCTGGATCGACCCTCCCTGGGCGTTACGCGCGGCAATCTGCCACAAGGTGTCGCGACGCTGGGTGGTGTAGTTGCTGGCACCGGTCATGGCCGGTGTGACATTGCCTGCCGCCGGCTTGTCGCCCTGCGCCTTGGCCTGGTCGAGCAGCACACTATAGTCACGCAGCAGACGGCCCTGCGGCCACATCACCTGCACCAGGAACTTGACCACCGGACCTGGCAGCGGCTGACTGGACGTCACGCGCAGCACACTTTTGCCGTTGGGGTTGATTACCGGTGTGAAGGTCAGGTCTTCGAGGTAGGTCGGAAACGCCACCCCGGCCTTGCTGAACTCTTCCGGTGGCGCCAGGCTCGGCGCCACCTCGGCGGCTTTGAGGTCGCGCACGTCGAGCAATTCGATCTCGGCGTCCAGCGGCTGATTCTGTGCCGACTTCAGGGTCAGCTCCCCCAGGCCCAGCGCATTCGCCATGCCAGACGACAGCGCGGATGCTGCAGCCATGGCCAGAACCAGTTTGCGAATTCGAAGCATGACCTCTTCCCTTGTATGAATCGTCCCGAAACCTGCATGCGGAGCAGGACAAAAGTGCTCGCCAGTATCTTTTACGGCATGTGTTTAATCAACAATTGCGCCACTTGCACGGCATTGAGCGCGGCGCCTTTGCGCACGTTGTCAGTGGTTAGCCAGAGGTTGAGTTGCTGGTCTTCATCGACACCGTGACGTACACGTCCAACATAGACCACGTCTTGGCCCACTGCGTCACCTACCGGGGTCGGATAATCATCGTTTTCCACCCGTTCGATGCTGTCGGCTGCCTCCAGGGCCTGGTTGACCGCTGCCAGGTCTACCGGGCGACGGCTTTGCACGGCCACACTGAAGCTATCGCCGAAAAACACCGGGACTTGAACACAGCTCACGGAAATCTTCAGGTCAGGCAGGCCCAGCAGCACGCGCAGTTCGCTGACCAGGCGGCGCTCCAGCGCGGTATGGCCCTGCTCGTCGGCAGCACCGACCTGGGCCAGCAGGTTGAATGCCACCTGGCGGTCGAAGAAGCGCGGCTCCAGCGGGCGGGCATTGAGCAGTTCGGCGGTTTGCCGGGCCAGCTCGCTGACCGCTTCACGGCCTTGCGCCGACACCGCCAACGCGGCCATCACTTGTACCCGCTCGATGTCCAGCAGGCCTTTGAGCGGCGCCAGCGCGACGGCCAGGGCTACTGCGGCCGAGCATGGGCTGACAATGCGCGCTGGCAACGACAGGCTGGCCAGGCGTTCGGCGTTGGCTTCCGGCACCAGGGCCAGGGCGTCGTCCAGGCCGCCGGACAGGTCGATGACCGTGCAGCCCGCCTGCAGCGCCTTGCCGGCAAAGCTGCGGCTGACGGCGGCGCCGGTGGCGAAGAAGGCCAGCTTGACCTGGGCGAAGTCGAAGCTGTCGACTTCGCGCACCTTCAGTTTCTTGCCAGCGAACATCACGCTGCTGCCCGCCGATTCCATGCTGGCCAGCAGGTGCAGGGTGGCAACCGGGAATGCCAGTTCCTCGAGGATCTGCACCAAGGCTTCACCGACGCTGCCGGTGGCGCCGACGACGGCGATATCCAAAGGGTGTGTCATGGAAGGGATCCTTTTGCTGTAAACGGCGGGGGCGGCACTTTACTCGGATTGCAAGGTTTTGTCTGTGCCCACCCGGCGCTGCTGTTGCTGTTGCTCGATTGCGTCTTGCTTCTTGGATGTGCGCACTCACACCGAGTAGGTATTCATTCGCGCAGGTGGCGCATCGTCACCTTTCCGCCCTTCCGGCGGGTTACTTTGGTCGTGGCCAAAGTAACCAAAGCCGTCGGCTCCCATCATCCGGCCCCTACGCTACGCTCCGGGGTTCCCTCGCTCCGGGCTTGCTCCCGGGAGGACCGCGCTGCAGGCCCCATCCTGGGGCCCAGCGCTTGACGGGCATCCATGCCCGTCACCTCCCTCCGCAAGCCCTGCGCTCGGCCTCCTGAAGTCGCAATCTGCGTCGCCTGAACTACCGCGCGCTTAGAAGCAAAAGCCAAAGCAAGAGCAAGAGCAACGGCGTTCTTCCAGGTACACCAGGCCGAGGGCAGCCATGCCGACGTATCCTTATCCAGATGACTGGGCAGAACCTCACCGAATGCATCGGCGGTGCCGGCCAATCACCGAATTCGCTTCTCGCTTTTGATCTTGCTTCTAAGCGCGCGGTAGTCCAGGCGACGCAGATTGCGACTTCAGGAGGCCGAGTGGAGGCATTGCGGAGGGAGATGACGGGCATGGATGCCCGTCAAGCGCTGGGCCCCAGGATGGGGCCTGCAGCGCGTGCTCCCGGGAGCAAGGCCGGAGCGAGGGGACCCCGGAGCGCAGCGTAGGGGCCGGATGATGGGAGCCGACGGTTTTTGGTCCCTTTTTGCCACGACAAAAAGGGACCCGCCGTAAGGGCGGAAAGGTGAGTCGGCGTCGCCATCGCAAACGGACTGTACGCCCGATCAAAACCGGCGCTTAAGCTTTTGAGCTTTTGGGTTGTACGCTTACACATCAAGCAGACATTCATTCACGATGTTGGCGCCTATTCACCTTTCCGCCCTTCCGGCGGGTTACTTTGGTCGTGGCCAAAGTAACCAAAGCCGTCGGCTCCCATCATCCGGCCCCTGCGCTGCGCTCCGGGGTCCCCTCGCTCCGGGCTTGCTCCCGGGAGGACCGCGCTGCAGGCCCCATCCTGGGGCCCAGCGCTTGACGGGCATCCATGCCCGTCACCTCCCTCCGCAAGCCCTGCGCTCGGCCTCCTGAAGTCGCAATCTGCGTCGCCTGAACTACCGCGCACTTAGAAGCAAAAGCAACGGCAACGGCAACGGCAAGAGCAAGGGGTCTGTCAGAGCAGACATTTCGCCATCAAACAGCGGCATGAATTATCCGGCGATTAGGCCCGCGAGCCAAAAGCATACTTTCAGGCATAAAAAAATACCGCACTGTCACCAGTGCGGTATTTTTCAGGTAAAGCCTGAACGATCAACGCTCCAGCAGAATCCGCAACATGCGGCGCAGCGGTTCGGCGGCGCCCCACAACAGCTGGTCACCTACAGTGAACGCGCCCAGGTACTGCGAACCCATGTTCAGCTTGCGCAGGCGACCAACCGGGATGTTCAGGGTGCCGGTGACCTTGGTCGGGGTCAGTTCCTGCATGCTGATTTCACGCTGGTTCGGCACCAGCTTCACCCAAGGGTTGTGCTGGCTGATCATGCCTTCGATGTCGGCGATCGGCACGTCCTTGTTCAGCTTGATGGTCAGCGCCTGGCTGTGGCAACGCATGGCGCCGATGCGCACGCAGATGCCGTCGACCGGGATCGGGCTCTTGAAGCGACCGAGGATCTTGTTGGTTTCGGCCTGGGCCTTCCACTCTTCGCGGCTCTGACCGTTCGGCAGTTCCTTGTCGATCCACGGGATCAGGCTGCCCGCCAGCGGCACGCCGAAGTTCTCGGTCGGGAACGCCTCGCTGCGCATGGTCTCGGCAACCTTGCGGTCGATATCGAGGATGGCGCTGGCCGGGTTGGCCAGGTCATCGGCCACTGCCGCGTGGGTAGCGCCCATCTGCTTGATCAGCTCGCGCATGTTCTGCGCACCGGCACCCGAAGCCGCCTGGTAGGTCATGGCGCTCATCCACTCGACCAGACCGGCCTCGAACAGGCCACCCAAGCCCATCAGCATCAGGCTGACAGTGCAGTTGCCACCGATGTAGTTCTTGGTACCGGCGTCCAGCTGCTGGTCGATGACCTTGCGGTTGACCGGGTCAAGGATGATCACCGCGTCATCCTGCATGCGCAGGGACGAAGCGGCGTCGATCCAGTAACCCTGCCAGCCGGCTTCACGCAGCTTGGGGAAGACCTCGTTGGTGTAGTCGCCGCCCTGGCAGGTCAGGATCACGTCGAGGGTCTTGAGTTCTTCAATCGAATAAGCGTCCTTGAGGGGCGCTGTATCCTTGCCCACGTTCGGACCCTGGCCACCAACATTGGAGGTAGTGAAGAACACCGGCTCGATAAGGTCGAAATCCTGCTCCTCCAGCATCCGCTGCATGAGCACGGAACCGACCATACCGCGCCAACCGATCAGACCTACACGTTTCATCGCAACTACACCTTTGCTAAAAGTGGGCCGCCACCGGGAATTTTGGGGGGCGGGCCAGAGAGATTACAGATTCCGCAGCGCTGCGACTACTGCGTCGCCCATTTCCTGCGTACCAACTTTGCGGCAGCCTTCCGAGAAGATGTCGCCGGTACGCAGCCCCTGGTCCAGAACCAGGCTCACGGCCTTCTCGATCGCCTCGGCGGCAGCCGACTGATTGAAGCTGTAACGCAACATCATCGACACCGACAGAATGGTCGCCAGTGGGTTGGCGATACCAAGGCCCGCGATGTCCGGTGCCGAGCCGTGGCAAGGCTCGTACATGCCTTTGTTGTCGGCATCCAGAGACGCCGAAGGCAGCATGCCGATGGAACCGGTCAACATGGAAGCTTCATCCGACAGAATGTCACCGAACATGTTGTCGGTCACCATCACGTCGAACTGTTTGGGTGCACGCACCAGCTGCATGGCAGCGTTGTCGACGTACATGTGGCTCAGTTCCACGTCCGGGTAGTCCTTGGCCACGTCTTCGACCACTTCACGCCACAGCTGGCTGGAGGCCAGAACGTTGGCCTTGTCCACCGAGCACAGCTTCTTGCCGCGCACACGGGCCATGTCGAAACCGACACGGGCAATGCGGCGCACTTCGCTTTCGCTGTACGGCAGGGTGTCGTAGGCCTGGCGTTCGCCATTTTCCAGCTCGCGCTGACCACGCGGGGCACCGAAGTAGATGCCGCCGGTCAGCTCACGGACGATGAGGATGTCCAGGCCCGATACGATTTCCGGCTTCAGCGACGAGGCATCGGCCAGTTGCGGGTAAAGGATGGCTGGGCGCAGGTTGGCGAACAGGCCCAGTTGCGAACGGATCTTCAGCAGGCCGCGCTCTGGGCGAATGTCTCGCTCGATCTTGTCCCACTTCGGCCCGCCCACAGCCCCCAGCAGCACCGCATCGGCCTTGCGCGCACGCTCCAGGGTTTCGTCGGCCAGCGGCACACCGTGCTTGTCGATGGCGGCACCGCCAATCACGTCGTGCGCCAGGCTGAAGCCGAGCTGGAACTTGTCGTTGGCCAGCTCCAGTACCTTGACCGCTTCGGCCATGATTTCCGGGCCGATACCGTCACCTGGGAGAATCAGAATCTGCTTGCTCATGCTTTCCTCTATCCATTCACGCGGCGTGGCCAAGCGGGCCCCACCGAAAAGTGCTTAACGCTCGGCCCACAACACCAGCACATCGGTGCTGAACGAGCCGTCGGCCTCGATCTGGTAATACTGCCGTACTTCTTCGCCCATGGCTTGCTGCAATTGGCGGATGGCCACGCGCATCGGCTCGGGGGTGCGCATGCGTTCAACCCAGGTGCTCCACTCCAGGCGCAACGGTTGGCGGGTGTGGCTGCGCACGTGCAGGCCGGCTTCGCTGACCTGGCGTTGCCACTCGGCGGCGGAGTAGTCGCGCACATGGCTGGTGTCGCGCAGCACTTCGACCGTTTGCAGGTAAGTGTCGAGCAGCGGGCTGCCCGGCGACATCACGTCGATGAACGCCGCCACACCACCGGGCTTGAGCACCCGGCGCACCTCGCGCAGGGCCAGGCCCAGATCACTCCAGTGGTGGGCCGAATAACGGCTGAAGACAAAGTCGAACGACGCATCGGCGAACGGCAGGCGTTCGGCAGCGCCGCGTTCGGTCGTGATATTGGCCAGGCCACGCTCGGCGGCGGCGCTGGCGACCACGTCGAGCATGGACTGCGAGAGGTCGTAGGCGACCACTTCGGCAACCAGCGGGGCGACGTGGAAGCTGACATGACCGGCACCGCAGCCCAGGTCCAGCACGCGGGCATGGGCCTGCCCTGCCAGCTCAGCCTGCAGCAGGGCGAATTCACTGCCTTGGGCGTGCACGGCGCTGCTGAGGTAGGCGCTGGCCTGCTCGCCGAACTGGCGTTGGACCACATCGATGTGCTGGGTGCTGGTCATGTCTCGTTCCTTTAGATTTTTGTTGCCTGTGCCGGCCTCTTCGCGGGTAAACCTGCTCCTACAACGACCGCGTAACTGTCTGTAGGAGCGAAGAGGCCCGCCCTGTCACCTACGAACCTCAGGCATCACGGAACAGCCAAGGCTGGCTGGCGCGGTGCTTGCTTTCGAAGGCTTTGATCGCGTCGCTGTCCTGCAGGGTCAGGCCGATATCGTCCAGACCGTTGAGCAGGCAGTGCTTGCGGAACGCATCGATTTCGAAGTGCAGCACCTTGCCATCCGGGCGGGTCACCGCCTGCGCCTGCAGGTCGATGGTCAGCTGGTAGCCCGGGTTGGCTTCGACCTGCTTGAACAGCTCGTCGACTTCCTCATCGCTGAGAATGATCGGCAGCAAGCCGTTCTTGAAGCTGTTGTTGAAGAAAATGTCGGCAAAGCTTGGCGCAATGATGCTGCGGAAGCCGTACTCGTCCAGCGCCCAAGGGGCATGTTCACGGCTGGAGCCGCAACCAAAGTTCTCCCGCGCCAGCAACACGCTGGCGCCCTGGTAGCGCGCGTGGTTGAGCACGAACTCTTCGTTGACCGGGCGCTTGCTGTTGTCCTGGTAGGGCTGACCCACGTCCAGGTAACGCCACTCGTCGAACAGGTTCGGGCCAAAGCCGGTGCGCTTGATCGATTTCAAGAACTGCTTTGGGATGATCTGGTCGGTGTCGACGTTGGCACGGTCCAACGGTGCGACGAGGCCAGTGTGCTGGGTAAAGGCTTTCATGCTGCGCTCCCTTGGATCAACTCGCGGACATCGATGAAGTGGCCGGCTACCGCGGCAGCGGCGGCCATGGCCGGACTGACCAGGTGGGTACGGCCACCGGCGCCCTGACGGCCTTCGAAGTTGCGGTTGGAGGTGGACGCACAGTGCTCGCCGCTTTCAAGGCGGTCCGGGTTCATCGCCAGGCACATCGAGCAGCCTGGTTCACGCCATTCGAAACCGGCTTCGAGGAAGATCTTGTCCAGGCCTTCACGCTCGGCCTGGGCCTTGACCAGGCCCGAACCTGGCACGACGATGGCTTGCTTGACGCTGGCGGCCACCTTGCGACCCTTGGCGATTTCCGCCGCAGCGCGCAGGTCCTCGATTCGCGAGTTGGTGCACGAGCCGATGAACACACGGTCCAACTTGATGTCGGTGATCGCCTGGTTGGCGGTCAGCCCCATGTACTTCAAGGCACGCTCGATCGAACCACGCTTGACCAGGTCGGCTTCTGCCGCCGGATCCGGTACGCGCTGGTCGACGGCCAGAACCATCTCGGGCGAAGTGCCCCAGCTGACCTGTGGCTTGATCTGGCTGGCATCCAGCTCGACCACGGTGTCGAATACGGCATCGTCATCCGACACCAGGTCTTTCCACGATTCGACCGCTTGCTTCCACTGCTCACCCTTCGGCGCGTACGGGCGCCCTTCGACGTAGGCAACGGTAGTGGCATCGGTCGCCACCAAGCCAACGCGGGCACCGGCTTCGATGGACATGTTGCAGATGGTCATGCGGCCTTCCATCGACAATTCGCGAATGGCACTGCCAGCGAATTCCATGGCGTGACCGTTGCCACCGGCAGTGCCGATCTTGCCGATCACGGCCAGGACGATATCCTTGGCGGTGACGCCGGCCGGCAATTGGCCTTCCACGCGCACCAGCATGTTCTTCATCTTCTTGGCGACCAGGCACTGGGTGGCGAGCACGTGCTCGACCTCGGAGGTGCCGATGCCGTGGGCCAGGGCACCGAAGGCGCCGTGGGTGGAGGTGTGCGAGTCACCGCAGACCACGGTCATGCCCGGCAAGGTGGCACCCTGCTCCGGGCTGATGACGTGGACGATGCCCTGGCGCTCGTCATTCATCTTGAATTCGACGATGCCGTATTCGTCACAGTTCTCGTCGAGGGTCTGTACTTGCAGGCGCGAAACCTGGTCGACGATCGCCTCGATACCGCCCTTGCGCTCTGGCGTGGTCGGTACGTTGTGGTCCGGCGTGGCGATGTTGGCGTCGATACGCCACGGTTTGCGATTGGCCAGGCGCAGGCCTTCGAAGGCCTGGGGCGACGTCACTTCGTGGATGATGTGGCGGTCGATGTAGATCAAGGACGAGCCGTCATCACGGCGCTTGACCTCATGGGCTTCCCAGAGTTTGTCGTAGAGCGTTTTGCCAGCCATCAGACTGTTCCTCATCAGCGTCTTTCTATGCCAAAGACCCCTTGGCTTGTACGGACGATGCTAGGGGGTTAGATTGAATAACTCAAATTCATAATTTTTATGCTTTGGATAACCCAAAGGAATACGACACCATGGACCTGGCCAACCTCAGCGCCTTCATCGCCATTGCCGAAACCGGCAGCTTTTCCGGCGCAGCCGAACGCCTGTTCCTGACCCAGCCGGCCATCAGCAAACGCATCGCCGGCCTGGAGCAGCAACTGGACGTGCGCCTGTTCGACCGCCTGGGCCGCGAAGTAACCCTGACTGAAGCCGGGCGCGCACTGCTGCCGCGGGCCTACCAGATCCTCAACGTCCTGGATGATACCCGACGGGCGCTGACCAATCTGACCGGGGCCGTGAGCGGTCGCCTGACCCTGGCCACCAGCCACCACATCGGCCTGCACCGCCTACCCCCGCTACTACGGGTTTTCACCCGCCAGTACCCGGCAGTGGCACTGGATATTCAGTTCATGGATTCGGAACAGGCCTACGACGAGATTCTGCATGGCCGCGCCGAAATCGCCGTGATCACCCTGGCGCCCGAGCCACACCACTTGGTCAAGGCCGTGCCGGTGTGGGATGACGCCCTGGACTTTGTCGCCGCCCCCGAGCACCCGCTGGCCAACAACCAGGCGGTCAGCCTGGCTGACGTCGCCCGCCACCCGGCGGTATTTCCCGGCGGCAATACCTTTACCCACCATATTGTCCAGCGTCTGTTCGAAAGCCAGGGCCTGACGCCGAACATCGCCATGAGCACCAACTACCTGGAAACCATCAAGATGATGGTATCGATCGGCCTGGCCTGGAGCGTGCTGCCACGCACCATGCTCGACGAACAGGTTTCACCCATCGCTTTGCCCGGCATACAGCTGTCGCGCCAGCTAGGCTACATTCTGCACACGGAGCGTACGCTATCGAATGCGGCCAGGGCATTCATGGCCCTGCTCGACAGCCACTCAGGGCCCACCTGACTGGCTGTCAGCTATTCCGATTCCAAGGACACGTCATACGCCAAAGGTCTGGTACCGATGCCCAAATCAGCAAACCGCTTTTTGCGCCTGCCGCGAATACCTGCAGCTGATCCCCAGGAGTCCGAGCAGGCCTGGCAGAACGCCCCGCAACTGCTGGCAGCGCTCAACGGTGCGCGCCTGGGTGCCTGGCTATGGGATATCGAAAGCGGCAGGGTCAGTTGGTCGCGGGGCACCCAGGCCCTGTTCGGTTTCGATCCACAACGGCCACTGCCCGCCGATATCGATTACCTCGACCTGCTGCCCGAGGAGGACCGCGCCCGCACGCGCCAGGTGTTCCAGGCGGTGGTCAATGGCGAGCCGGTGGAGCAAGCCATGCGCCACCGTATCCGCTGGCCGGACGGCAGCCTGCACTGGCTGGAGATCAACGGCAGCCTGACCCACGACCCGCACGGCCGACCGCAGATGATCGGCGTGATCCGCGAGATCACCCGCCAGCGCGAACGGGAAACAGCACTGATCAATTCGGAAAAGCGCTTCGCCACGCTGTTCCACCTGAGCCCCAACGCCATTTTGCTGACCCGTCGCCACGATGGCATGATCTTCGAGGTCAACCAGCACTTCGAAAACATGTTCGGCTGGCCCGGCAGCCAGGTGATCGGCAAGACCAGCCTGGAACTGGGCCTGTGGGTCAACCCCGACCAGCGCCACCAGATCATGGAGTCGACCCGCGCCAACGGCGGCCCGTTGATCATGGAGGTGCAATTTCGCGCGACCAGCGGCAAGGTGCATGACGGCATCCTGTGCACCCAGGGCATCGAGCTGGAAGGCGTGACCTTCCTGATCAGTACATTCGTCGACACCACCGAACGCAAGCGTGCCGAGCAGGCCCTGAAGGACAGCCAGGAGCGGCTGGACCTGGCCCTGGACTCGGCGCAACTGGGCACCTGGGACTGGCACATCCCAAGCGGCATGCTCTACGGCTCAGCCCGCGCGGCGCAGCTGCATGGCTTGCCGCCCATCCCTTTTCATGAATCGTTCGATGCGTTCTTCGAAGGTGTGCCGGAGCAAGAGCGCAACTCGATGCGACAGGCCTACCGCAGCCTGCGCGAAGGGCCTGCCGGCAACTATCAGATCACCTACCGGGTGCAGTTGGAAAACGGCACTTCACGCTACATCGAAAGCCGCGCGCGGCTGTACCGCGACGACCAGGGCATCCCCCTGCGTATGGCGGGCACCTTGCTCGACATCACCGATCAGGTGGAGCGCGAACAGCGCCTGAGCGCCTCGGAAGAGAAGTTTGCCAGCCTGTTCCAGGTCAGCCCCGACCCGATCTGCGTCACCCGCCAGGACACTGGCCAGTTCATCGAGATCAATCCGGCGTTCACCCAGACCTTCGGCTGGAGCAGCGAGCAGGTGCTTGGGCGTACCGCAGAGGAAATCGGCCTGTGGGCCGAGTCCGTCGAGCGCGCCAAACGTATCGAGCAGGTGATCCGCGAACAGGCCTTGAGCAACGTTGCCGTGGTACTCAACCACCGCAATGGCGCCCCGATGACCTGTGTGATTTCCAGCCGCCTGATCACCGTCGACGACCAGCCCTGCAGCGTGACCACCCTGCGCGACATCACCCAGCAACAACGCGCCGAAGCAGCGCTTAAGTCCAGCGAAGAGAAGTTCGCCAAGGCCTTCCACTCCAGCCCCGACGCTATCACCATCACCGAACGCCACAGCGGCCGCTACCTGGAGATCAACGACGGCTTCTGCCGCCTGACCGGCTACAGCACTGCCGACGTGATCGGCCACACGGTGTATGAGATCGGCATCTGGGCCGACGACAAGCAGCGCAGCGCGCTGCTGGCCGAATTGCACGAGCGCGGCCGGGTACACCACCGCGAGATGCTCGGGCGCAACAAGCGTGGCGATATCCTCACGGTCGAGGTTTCGGTGGAACCGATCACCCTCAACGAAGTGGATTGCCTGCTGCTGACCGCCCGCGACGTCAGCCAGCTGAAGAACGCCCAGGCGCAGATACGCCACCTGGCCTATCACGACCCGTTGACCAACCTGCCCAACCGCGCCTTGCTGATGGACCGCCTGAGCCAGCAGATCGCCCTGCTCAAGCGCCATAACCTGCGTGGCGCCCTGCTGTTCCTCGACCTCGACCACTTCAAGCACATCAACGACTCGCTGGGCCACCCGGTGGGCGACACTGTGCTGAAGATCATCACCGCCCGCCTTGAGGCCAGCGTGCGCCTGGAGGACACCGTGGCGCGCCTGGGGGGCGACGAATTCGTGGTGCTGCTCAGCGGCCTGGAAGGTAGCCGCGAACACGTGGAAGAGAAAGTGCGCGAGCTGGCCGACACCCTGCGCGAACTGCTGGCCGAGCCAATGTCACTGGATGGCCAGCGCTTGCAGGTAACGCCCAGCATCGGCGTGGCGCTGATCCCCGACCACGGCACCACACCGGCCGACCTGCTTAAACGTGCCGATATCGCCCTGTACCGGGCCAAGGACTCCGGTCGCAACACCACACAGCTGTTCCACACCACCATGCAGAAGGCCGCCAGCGAGCGCCTGCGCATGGAAAACGACCTGCGCCTGGCCCTGGCCCGTGGCGAACTGGCGCTGCACTTCCAGCCGCAGGTGGATGCCCGCGACAACCGCATCGTCGGTGCTGAAGTATTGCTACGCTGGCACCACCCGCTACTGGGCCAGCAACCGCCCTCGCAGTTCATTCAGGTACTGGAAGAAAGCGGCCTGATCCTTGAAGTTGGCAGCTGGATTCTCGACGAAGCCTGCGACGCCTGCGCCCGCATGCTCACCGACGGGTTGATCGACGCTGATGATTTCAGCCTGTGCGTGAACATAAGCCCGCGACAGTTCCGCCAGAACGACTTTGTCGGGCGGGTGCTGCGCAGCCTGGACGATTACCGCCTGCCGCGGCAGATGCTGACGCTGGAAATCACGGAAGGCATCGTCATCCAGAACCTGGAGGACACCATCAGCAAGATGCGCGAGCTGAAGCGCTACGGGGTAAGTTTTGCCATGGATGACTTCGGCACCGGCTATTCCTCGCTGACTTACCTGAAGCGCCTGCCGGTCGATGCGCTGAAAATCGACCAGAGCTTCGTGCGCGATGCACCGGTCGACCCCAACGACGCAGAAATTGTCCGCGCCATTGTCGCCATGGCACGCAGTCTGGACCTGGCGGTGATTGCCGAAGGGGTAGAGCTGACCGAACAGCTGGCGTTTCTCGAGCGGCTGGGGTGCCATCTGTACCAGGGTTATCTGCACAGCCGGCCATTACCGTTGCTGGAGTTTCGGCAGATGTTGCTGGAGGCGCCGGCAGATTACTGATCGCATGACGGCCGCGCACCTACCTGGGACCGCGTGAGAAGCACGAAAAAGGGCACCTCTGGAGGTGCCCCTTTTCATTGCTGCGCGGTCAGTTCAGCGCTGGTTTTTCGCTATTGATCGGAATGCGCTTGGCCTTGGCTTCTTCAGGCACGATGCGCAGCAGGTCGATGCTGAGCAGGCCATTGGCCAGGCCGGCAGCCTTCACTTCGATGTGATCTGCCAGGCGGAACGACAGCTTGAAGGCGCGTTGTGCGATACCCTGGTGCAGGTAGGTCACTTCAGCGGCGCTATTGTCGCGCTTGCCACCGGTCACGGTCAGGACACCTTTTTCGACCTGCAGGTCGAGGTCCTCTTCCTGGAAACCAGCTGCAGCAACCACGATGCGGTAGTGGTCATCGCCATGCTTTTCCACGTTATAGGGCGGGTAGCTGCTACCGGCCTCGTTACGTGCCGCGGATTCGAACAGGTCGTTGAAACGGTCGAAACCAACGGAATGACGGAACAGTGGAGCAAGAGAGAAAGCAGTAGTCATGGTCATAAACTCCTGAGATTCAGCAAGTAAGTCATTACGCGACCCGGCTTCGGCATCGCGTACTCAAAAGATATGGCCGAGGGAAACGCTTTCAAGGGGCAAACAGAAAAAATTTGTTTTTTTGCACGGGGCCTGATGGCCTATTTGCCGGTCAACCCGCCCCTACGACGACCTGCGCCCAACCACCGATGCGTGTGTGTGTGTGTGTAGGAGCGGGTTTACCCGCGAATACGGTGGCGGCGGCAACGGTGAACGGCCGGTGGAAATTGGCCAGCAGGCCCGGCCCTTTCGCGGGTGAACCCGCTCCTACGACGGCCTGTGCCCAACCACCGATGTGTGTAGGAGCGGGTTTACCCGCGAATACAGTGGCGGCGGCAACGGTGAACGGCAGGTGGAGATTGGCCAGCTGGGCCGGCCTCTTCGCGGGTAAACCCGCTCCTACGACGACCTGTGCCCAACCACCGATGCGTGTGTGTAGGAGCGGGCTTGCCCGCGAATACGGTGGCGGCGGCAACGGTGATCGGCGGGTGGTAATTGGCCAGCAGGCCCGGCCCTTTCCCGGGTGACCCCGCGCCTACAGGTGCAGTACCCGCGTAGCGCCCTGCTCAGGCGACGCAAGCCTCCAATGCTTGCGCCTCAACCCCTAGCAACCGGCTGATCCGCGCGCAGTCATCTTCCCGACGCAACTCGGCAAACAACACCACCGCTTCGGGGTAACTGCGAGTCAGCATCGCCAGCCACTGCTTCATCCGCCCCGGCGCATAACGCGGCGACAATTTGGCCTGGGCCTGGCGCCAGAACTCACGCAACAGTGGCAACAAATCATGCCAGCTCATCGGCTGATAGTCGCGCCCATCCCGCGCCGCTGCAATCTGCAGGCCCAGGTCCGGGCGCGATACCAGCCCACGCCCGAGCATGATGTCTTCAGCGCCACTGACCTCGCGGCAACGCCGCCAGTCATCGACCGTCCAGATCTCGCCATTGGCAAATACCGGGACCTTGACCACATCCTGCACCCGCGCCACCCACTCCCAGTGCGCTGGCGGCTTGTAGCCCTCAACCTTGGTCCGTGCGTGCACCACCAGGTGTGCCGAACCGCCCTCGGCCAGCGCCGTGGCGCACTCCAGCGCCCCATCGGGGCTGTCGAAGCCCAGACGCATCTTCGAGGTCACCGGAATGTTCGCCGGCACCGCACGCCGCACTTCACGCACAATGGCGTGCAGCAACTCCGGCTCTTTGAGCAGTACCGCGCCACCGCGCGACTTGTTCACCGTCTTTGCCGGGCAACCGAAGTTCAGGTCGATCACCGGCGCCCCAAGCTCGCAAGCCAGTGCGGCGTTTTCCGCCAGGCATACCGGGTCCGAACCCAGCAATTGCACGCGCATGGGCACACCGGAAGCCGTGCGCGCGCCCTGACGCAGTTCAGGCGCCAACTTGTCGAACGAGGACGCCGGCAGCAGGCGGTCGCACACGCGAATGAACTCGGTGACGCACCAGTCGATACCGCCCACACGGGTCAATACGTCGCGCAGGATGTTGTCGACCAGCCCCTCCATCGGGGCCAGAGCAATTTGCATGTCGGGGTCTCAGCGGAAAAAGCCGGCAGTTTAACAAAAAATGCCGGCGACTCAGGCGCCGATCAGCGCCGGACCGTAACCTTCGACGAATTCCGCCGGCATGCGCCTGGGCTTGCCGCTGGACAGCTCGATGCAGGCAAAGGTGGTTTGCGCACGCAGCAGCGTCACACCATCGCGCGGGCGCTTGAGCTGAAACCGCCGCGTCATGCGCAGGCGTTGGTCCCAGTCAATGATCCAGGTGGCCAGCTGCAGCTCATCGTCTTCATAGGCGGCGGCCAGGTAGTCGATTTCGTGGCGCACCACCGCCATCGCCCGGTCAAGGCGCCGGTACTCGGCCAGGTCCAGCCCCAGACGCTGGGAGTGGCGCCAGGCGCAGCGCTCAAGCCAGGTGACGTAGACGGCATTGTTGGCGTGGCCAAGGCCGTCGATGTCCTCGCTGCCGACGCGCAGATCGATGACGAAGGGTGTTGCCAGGTCCCAGCTCATTTTCGCTTCCTTGGCGCAAAAGGCGATTTAGCAGCGATCTGCGGGGCAATGTCCAGCCCCAGCGAGCCTGAAGCGGTCGTTGTAGGAGCGGGCTTGCCCGCGAATCAGACACCGCGGTGGGTGGCACCGGCGATGCCGATGTTCGCGGCTGAAGCCGCCCCGACACTGACCGCTTCAGCCCGAGCCAGCAATTCGAGCACGGCGTCACTCAGCCGCGGGTCGGCCAGCACTCGCTGGTGACCACCCCCTTCCAGCAGCATCAGCCGGCTGTCGAACCAGGCCTTGTGGATCACATGTGCCTCATCTGCGGGCACGAGAGCATCATCGGCGGCATGCACCACCAGCCCCGGCAGTTCCAGCTGGTAACCCGTGACATCCAGCCGCGCAATCTGCATGCCCACATCGCGCTCGATCTGGCGAATGAACGCTGCCCGTGCCCGGGCTGGCAGCCCCAGGCGATGGGCAAAACCACGCAACACACCGAGCAACCGTGCCGGCGCTGCAATGCTGACAGCCGCCTCTGTACGCAGCCCCATCTGCAAAGCCAGCAGCACGCTGGCACCGCCCATGGAATGACCTATGACCGCACGCAAGGGCGGCAACTCAGCCGCAGCCTCAAGCAGCGCCCGGGCAAACAGCACCACATTCGCCTGCTCGCCAGGCGAACGACCATGCCCAGGCCCTTCCAGCGACACCACCGTATGCCCCGCCTGCACCAAAGTCTCGATCAAGGCGGCAAACTGCGTTGGGCGCCCTTCCCAACCGTGCATCAGCAGCACGGTCGGCCCTTGACCCCAGCGCAAGGCAGACAGACCGAAGCGCAGTGTAATGCGCTCGGCCCTGGCCAGCACAGGCAGCTCCCAATCCCGCGGCGGCAGGTTGCGCGGGGTCATGAAGGCACGGCGCATCCTGCCCGCGACATGCTCGGGGGCCAGGCGGCCCAAGGTGCCATTGACACCGCGAATCCAGCTCAGGGTGGTCATCGCCATGCTCCAGGGTTAAAGCACCGCCGATTTGGCGGCGCGCAGAATACGGTCAGACAGGTCACTGGCCCCCAAGGCCCGGGCCAGCGCCAGCCCCCCCACCATCAGGGCCAGGTCGGCCAATGCTTTGTCAGCATCCTCAGGGCGGTCGACCATCGCGGCAGCCATCAACTCGATGTGCTCGGCCAGCACCTCGCGGAAGACCTCCGGTAGGCGCTGCATTTCGCCCAACGCGTTAGGCAGCGGGCAAGCATGGACTTCGCAGTCCCGGTGCTTGCGCGAGAGGTAGAAAGCCCCGGCCAGCGCTCGCCGCCCGGCGCCATCGAGATTGGGGTCGACCTGGGCGAGCAAGGCACGGCGCTCACCCAACAACTGGCGGAACGCCTCGAGCATCAGCTCGTCCTTGCTGTCGAAGTGCGCATAGAAGCCCCCGACGGTCAGGCCTGCCGCACCCATCACCTGGCTGACGCTGGGCTCGGCCGGGCCGTGCTGGATCAGCGCACTGCGCGCAGCTTCCAGAATGCGTTCGCGGGTTTTGCTCTTCTTGTCGCTCATCTGGCACACACCACACAAAATATGATGATCGAAATATTATTCTCATCATATTTTTTGGCAAGCAAAATGTGCGGCCGTTTGTCGGGGGCAAATTATTGAGAAGGAAAAAAACAAAAGGCCCATTCAATAAGCGAATGAGCCTTTAAAGTCCCGCAAAACGCGGGTAAACGTGGCGTCCCCTAGGGGACTCGAACCCCTGTTACCGCCGTGAAAGGGCGGTGTCCTAGGCCACTAGACGAAGGGGACGTAACCTTCGCGAAGATCCACTTGCGTGAACCCTGGCAGAAATGGTGGAGCTAAGCGGGATCGAACCGCTGACCTCCTGCATGCCATGCAGGCGCTCTCCCAGCTGAGCTATAGCCCCGAAACAAAAGGCTCATCAATAAGCGACGAGCCTTTTAAAGCCCTGCAAAACGCAGGAAAAGTGGCGTCCCCTAGGGGACTCGAACCCCTGTTACCGCCGTGAAAGGGCGGTGTCCTAGGCCACTAGACGAAGGGGACGTAACCTTCGTGCCGATCCGCTAACGCGAACCGCGGCAAAATTGGTGGAGCTAAGCGGGATCGAACCGCTGACCTCCTGCATGCCATGCAGGCGCTCTCCCAGCTGAGCTATAGCCCCGGATTTCTAGCCTCGCGGCCCAGCGACATAACAACATCGCTTGTGTAAAACTGGCGTCCCCTAGGGGACTCGAACCCCTGTTACCGCCGTGAAAGGGCGGTGTCCTAGGCCACTAGACGAAGGGGACGAACCTTCTTACCTTCAAGACCCGGTTGCTGGACCCGGTCTTGCTTATCAGCCTTGGCTGCTAAGCGGAATTTGGTGGAGCTAAGCGGGATCGAACCGCTGACCTCCTGCATGCCATGCAGGCGCTCTCCCAGCTGAGCTATAGCCCCACAATGTCGCTTTGAACTGAACCGCTGGCTGGGTGCCTGGCGTTTCGTTTTCGTTCATCGCTGTGGACGGGGCGCATATTAAGTTCGGATTGCAGGGCTGTCAAACGAATTTTTAAAAATATCCAAAAAATTTTTCACAGATAACAATCACTTACCGCCCTGCTCCACTCAATCCGGCTACTTGGTCCTCAGGAATATGCCTGTGGGAGCGGCCTTGTGTCGCGAAAGGGCCGCAAAGCGGCCCCGACGGATTTGCGTCGAGTCAAAGATTGTGGGACCGCGTTGCAGTCCTTTCGCGACACAAGGCCGCTTGTGTCTTGATGGGGGATTAGAATCTGGAGTGAGAGCGGTGAATGGCAAGCTGAATGCCGTAGGTGCCTTGAGCACGTGTGGGAGCACAAGCTGCCATTCACCGTTCCACTTTGGCGAGAGCCCGAACAGTTGGATGCGGCTCTGATCTCGAATCACAAGCGTGGGCCAAGCCAAAGTCCTCTCACTGTGTTGAGTTTAGGAGGTTTTGGTGATGGCTTCCTTCTTGGGTATCGATGTTTCCAGTCTCTCCCTTGATGCTGCGGTGCGGCCACAGGGCATCAAAATGCATTTAAGCAATGATCCCACAGGCTTTGAGGCGCTACTGGAGAGCCTTCGCAAGCTCAGTATCAAGCGCGTCCTGTTAGAGGCGACGGGTGGCTACGAGCGAGATGTCATGCGTTTTCTACAGGACGCTGGCTACAAGGTCATACGCGTTAATCCCAGGCGAGCCAGGTCATTCGCTGACTCTCTAGGCATCAAGGCCAAGACTGACGCCATCGACGCCGAGGTTCTGGCGCACTATGCCGAAGTCATTCCAGATCAACCCTCCCTGCGAATCAGCCCCGAACGAGCGCTTCTGCGAGAGTTGCTTCAGCAACGTGATCGGTTGGTTCAACAGCGAGATGACGACCTGCGGCGCCTGAAGCAGGTGCAATCGACTGCAGTTGCTAACTACCTGAATGCCAACCTGAAACACTTCAAAGCGCAGATCAAACTGGTTGAGCGTGAGATCGAACAGCAAACCGCGATGCTGAACGACGAACGGGTTACCCAACTGATTAAAGTGAAAGGCATTGGGATGGTGACAGCGGGCAAGCTAGTAGCGCTGCTGCCGGAGCTGGGTCGGGTTGAATCCAGAGAAATTGCCTCCCTGGTCGGAGTGGCGCCCTTCAACCACGACAGCGGGAAATTCATGGGCAAGCGCTCTATCTCTGGCGGACGATTTGCGGTCAGGCGATCGCTGTACATGGCATGCCTTGTGGCGATGAGATACAACCCAGCACTCAAGGCTCGTTATCAGTCACTGCGGGAGCGCGGAAAACTTCCCAAAGTCGCTATCGTGGCCTGCATGAGAACGTTCATCGTGCGGTTAAATGCCATGCTCAGAACGGGTACATCATGGCTCGATCTAGTGCTACCGCAGCCTGAAAGTACAACGTAAATCCAGAACGCAGCGTGAGCCGCGTGGAAGCGGGCTTGCCCGCGAAGCCAACACCGTGGTGGATTGCACGGGCTTCGCCCGTGTTCGCGGGCAAGCCCGCTCCCACAGGGAAGGCGCCAGCTTTTAGAAATTGAGCAAGACAGTTGCTCCCACAGTGCTCAACAGCGGTGCTCGGAAAACGGTCAGCCGATGGAGCCCAACAGCTTTTCCCACTCTTTGTTTTCTTTCTTCGACACACCACCCAACAGGTCCAGGGCCTGGCGCAGGCGGTAGCGCGTCAGGTCGGGGCCGAGGATTTCCATGGCGTCCAGCACCGAAACCGAGCTGGCCTGGCCCGTGATGGCGGCGAACATCAGCGGCATGGCGTCACGCAGCTTCAGCTCCAGCGCTTCGACCACAGCCTGGATGCAACCGGTGATGCGCTCTTTTTCCCACTGACGCAGGCTTTCAAGCTTCCACAGGATCAGCTGGATCACCTGGCGCACCTGGTCGGCCGACAGTTTCTTGCTTTCGAACAGTTTGGCGTCCAGCTTGAGCGCGCCTTCGAAGAAGAACCCGCCCAACGGGGCAACCTGGCTGAAGGTTTCTACCCGGCCCTGCACATGCGGGGCAATCTTCATCATGTAGTCGCTGTTGAATGCCCATTTCTGCAGGCGTGCGGCGAATTCCTCTACAGGCAGCTCGCGCAGCCACTGGCCGTTGAGCCAGGACAGCTTCTCGATGTCAAAGATCGGGCCGCCCAGCGAGATACGCGACAGGTCGAAGTGCTCGACCATTTCGGCCAGCGAGAACTTTTCGCGCTCGTCAGGCATCGACCAGCCCATGCGGCCAAGGTAGTTGAGCATCGCTTCAGGCATGAAGCCCATGCGCTCGTAGAAGGTGACCGAGGTCGGGTTCTTGCGCTTGGACAGTTTGGATTTGTCCGGGTTGCGCAGCAGCGGCATGTAGCACAGCTTGGGCTGCTCCCAGCCGAAGTATTCATACAGCTTGATCAGCTTGGGCGCCGATGGCAGCCACTCTTCACCACGCAGCACGTGGGTGATGCCCATCAGGTGGTCGTCGACCACGTTGGCCAGGAAGTACGTCGGCAGGCCGTCGTTCTTCATCAGTACCTGCATGTCCATGCGGTCCCACGGGATCTCGACATCGCCGCGCAGCATGTCCGGCACCACGCAGATACCCTCGCTCGGCACCTTCATGCGGATCACGTGCGGCTCGCCAGCGTCCAGGCGGCGCTGCACTTCTTCGGCGCTCAGCAGCAATGCACGGCCATCGTAACGCGGGGTTTCGCCGCGAGCCTGCTGCTCGGCACGCATCTGCTCCAGCTCTTCGGCAGTGCAGAAGCAGTAGAAGGCGTGGCCGGCGTCTACCAGCTCTTTAGCGTATTTGGCGTAGATTTCGCCACGCTCGCTCTGCCGGTAAGGGCCGTGCGGGCCGCCGACATCCGGGCCTTCGTTCCATTCGATGCCAAGCCAGCGCAGGGCGTCGAAGATCTGTTGCTCCGACTCACGCGTGGAGCGCAGCTGATCGGTGTCTTCGATGCGCAGGATGAACTCACCGCCGTGCTGCTTGGCGAAGCAGTAGTTGAACAGGGCGATGTAGGCAGTGCCGACATGGGGGTCGCCGGTAGGCGATGGCGCAATACGCGTGCGTACGGTGGTCATGGAGAGTCTCGAACGAAAGATGAAACAAAGGCGGGATGTTAGCAGGAGGCGGGCACCGGGCTCCAGCAATGGCGCGAACGTCACTTGTCGACAGGCCCTGTGCCGCTGTTAAATTTGTTTACATTTCTGGAACGATAGTCCCCATGCCTGCCCAACTCAAACGCCGCCTGACGCTCTTCTTCGCCCTGGTGGCCGTCATCGCCCTCGCCTTCCTGGGCCACTGGTACTTCAAGGGCCGGTTCTACGAGAGCACCGACAACGCTTACGTGCAGGGTGAGATCACCCGTATCTCCAGCCAGCTTGGCGCACGTATCGAAACGGTACCGGTCGAGGACAACCAGCACGTCAGCAAGGGCGACCTGCTGGTGCGTCTGGAAGCCGCCGACTTCGAGCTGGCGGTAGAACGCGCCCGTGCCGCCCTGGCCACCCGCGAAGCCGAGTATGCACAAGCGCAAAGCCGCCTCACCCAACAAGGCAGCCTGATTGCCGCCGGCCAGGCCCAGTTGGCGGCCACCCAGGCCACGTTCGACCGTTCACGGCTGGACCTGAGCCGCGCCGAGAAGCTGCGCAAGCCGGGTTTTGTCTCTGAGGAGCGTGTCACTACCCTGTCGGCGGACAGCCATGTCGCCGGCTCCCAGGTCGACAAGGCCCGCGCCGACCTGCAAAGCCAGCGCCAGCAGGTCACCGCCCTGAACGCCGAACTCAAGCGCCTCGATGCGCAAATCGCCAATGCCCGCACCGACCTGGCCCAGGCCGAACTGAACCTGACCCGCTGCGAAATCCATGCGCCGATCAGCGGCACCATTGGCCAGCGTAATGCGCGCAATGGCCAAGTGGTGCAGGCCGGCGCCTACCTGCTGTCGATCGTGCCGGATGAAGACATCTGGGTGCAGGCCAACTTCAAGGAAACGCAGATCGGCCGCATGCACCCCGGCCAGCGCGCGGAGCTGTTGTTCGACAGCTACCCCGACACACCGATCGAAGGCCGGGTGGACAGCCTGTTCGCCGCGTCCGGTGCGCAGTTCAGCCTGCTGCCGCCGGACAACGCCACCGGCAACTTCACCAAAGTTGTGCAGCGCATCCCGATAAAACTCACGTTCAGCGCCGACAACCCGTTGCACGGGCGTATTCGCCCCGGCATGTCGGTGACCGCCACCGTCGACCTGCGCAGCACAGACGAAGGCCACAATGGCCGGTGACCAACTGCTGCGCCCCACGGCGGAGCCAACCCGACGCGACTGGATCGCGGTGATGAGCGTGATGCTCGGTGCCTTCATGGCAGTGCTGGATATCCAGATCACCAATTCCTCGCTGAAGGACATCCAGGGCGCTCTGTCGGCGACCCTGGAAGAAGGTTCATGGATTTCAACCTCCTACCTGGTGGCGGAAATCATCATGATCCCGCTAACGGCCTGGCTGGTGCAGCTGCTGTCGGCGCGGCGCCTGGCGGTGTGGGTATCCAGCGGTTTCCTGCTGTCGTCGCTGCTGTGCTCGATGGCCTGGAACCTGGAGAGCATGATCCTGTTTCGCGCCTTGCAGGGTTTCACTGGTGGCGCGCTGATCCCGCTGGCCTTCACCCTGACGTTGATCAAGCTGCCCGAGCACCACCGCGCCAAAGGCATGGCGATGTTCGCCATGACCGCCACTTTTGCCCCCTCCATCGGCCCCACCCTGGGCGGCTGGCTGACCGAAAACTGGGGCTGGGAATACATCTTCTACATCAATATCCCACCAGGCCTGCTAATGATCGCCGGCTTGTTGTACGGGCTTGAGAAGAAGGAGGCACACTGGGAGCTGCTGAAAAGTACCGATTACGCCGGCATCGTCACGCTCGGCCTTGGGTTGGGCTGCCTGCAGGTGTTTCTCGAGGAAGGCCATCGCAAGGACTGGCTGGAGTCACACCTGATCGTCGGCCTGGGCAGTGTTGCCCTGGTCAGCCTGATCACCTTCGTCATCTTGCAGTTTTCCAAGCCACACCCCCTGATCAACCTGCGCATTCTTGGTAACCGCAACTTTGGCCTGTCGAGCATCGCCAGCCTGGGCATGGGCGTGGGCCTGTACGGGTCGATCTATCTGCTACCGCTGTACCTGGCGCAGGTACAGGGTTACAACGCCTTGCAGATTGGCGAGGTGATCATGTGGATGGGTATTCCGCAGCTGTTCCTGATCCCGCTGGTGCCGCAACTGATGAAGGTGATATCGCCCAAGGTACTATGCGCGCTGGGGTTTTGCCTGTTCGGCGCTGCTAGTTTCGGTTCGGGGGTGCTCAACCCGGACTTTGCCGGGCCGCAGTTCAACCATATCCAGATCATCCGCGCCCTGGGTCAACCGATGATCATGGTGACCATTTCGCTGATTGCCACCGCGTATATCCAACAACAGGATGCAGGGTCCGCGTCGAGCCTGTTCAATATTCTGCGTAACCTCGGTGGCGCGATTGGTATTGCCTTGCTGGCCACCCTGCTGGATGCGCGCACCAAGGTGTACTTCGACTACCTGCGGGAGGCGGTGGTGCCGAGCAACCCGCAGGTGGCTGAGCGGCTGGCGCAACTGGCGGAGCGCTTGGGCAATGACAATGCGGCGCTGGGCAAACTTAGCGAGATTACCCACCAGCAGGCACTGATCATGGCTTACAACGATGCCTTCCACTTTGTCGGGATCGGGTTGGCGGTGAGCATGGTGGCGGTGTTGCTGACCCGCAAGTTGCCGGAGGGGCTGAAGGCTGGGGAAGCCCATTGAGGCTATTACAGATCAGATGCGGTCCCTGTGGGAGCGGGCATGCCCGCGAACACCGGCGCAGCCGGTGCCAGCCACCGCGTTGAATTCTTCGCGGGCACGCCCGCTCCCACAGGGCCCGCGCCCGGCTTCAGCTGCTAATCAACCGCTCCCGCAGCTGCGCAATCTCGTCACGCAACTGCGCCGCAGCTTCGAACTCCAGGTCGCGGGCGAACTGCATCATTTTTTCTTCCAGCTGCTTGATGCGCTTGGTGATCTCGCCCGGCGTACGCAGTTCGGCCTCGTAACGGGCGCTCTCCTCCGCCGCCTTGGCCATGCCCTTGCGCTTCTTGCTGCGCGCACCAGGCACGGCGGCACCCTCCATGATGTCGGTGATGTCCTTGACCACGCCCTTGGGCACGATGCCGTTGGCTTCGTTGAAGGCGATCTGCTTCTCGCGGCGACGCTCGGTTTCGTCAATGGCCCGCTGCATCGAGCCTGTTACGTTATCGGCATACAGGATGGCCCGGCCATTGAGGTTACGTGCCGCGCGGCCAATGGTCTGGATCAGGGAGCGCTCGGAACGCAGAAAACCTTCCTTGTCCGCATCGAGGATGGCCACCAGCGACACCTCGGGCATGTCCAGGCCCTCGCGCAGCAGGTTGATGCCCACCAGCACGTCGAAGGTGCCCAGGCGCAGGTCACGGATAATCTCCACCCGCTCCACCGTGTCGATGTCCGAGTGCAGGTAGCGTACCCGCACATCATGGTCGGCCAGGTAATCGCTGAGGTCCTCGGCCATGCGCTTGGTCAACGTGGTCGCCAGCACACGCTCGCCTGCCGCGACACGCTTGCGGATCTCGGACAGCAGGTCGTCGACCTGGGTCAGCGCCGGACGCACCTCTACCTGCGGGTCGACCAGCCCGGTCGGGCGCACCACTTGCTCCACCACGCGCCCGGCATGCTCAGCCTCGTAGGGGCCCGGAGTGGCCGAAACAAAAATGGTCTGCGGGCTGACCTCCTCCCACTCGTCGAAACGCATCGGCCGGTTGTCCAGCGCTGAAGGCATGCGGAAGCCGTACTCGACCAGGGTCTCCTTGCGTGAACGGTCGCCCTTGTACATGGCGCCGACCTGCGGAACGCTGACGTGGGATTCGTCGATCACCAGCAGCGCATCAGGCGGCAGGTAATCGTACAGGGTGGGCGGCGGCGCGCCGGCCGGGCGCCCGGACAGGTAGCGCGAGTAGTTTTCGATGCCGTTGCAGTAGCCCAGCTCGAGGATCATCTCCAGATCGAAGCGGGTACGTTGCTCCAGACGCTGCGCTTCGACCAGCTTGTTGGCCTTGTGCAGGTACTCCAGACGCTCCTTCAGTTCTTCCTTGATGCCCTCCACTGCTTCCAGCAGCGTTTCCCGCGGGGTGACGTAGTGGCTCTTGGGGTAGAAAGTGAAACGTGGCAGCTTGCGGAAAACCTCGCCGGTCAACGGATCGAAGGCGGCGATGTTCTCCACTTCATCATCGAACAGCTCGATGCGGATGGCTTCCAGATCCGATTCGGCCGGGAAGATGTCGATCACGTCGCCGCGTACCCGGAAGGTGGCGCGGGCAAAGTCCATTTCGTTGCGGGTGTACTGCAGGTCGGCCAACCGGCGCAGCAGCGCGCGCTGGTCGAGCTTGTCGCCACGGTCCACGTGCAGAACCATTTTCAGGTAGGTCTCGGGGCTGCCCAGACCGTAGATGCACGACACGGTGGTCACGATGATCGCGTCACGCCGCTCCAGCAGCGCCTTGGTCGCCGACAGGCGCATCTGCTCGATATGGTCGTTGATCGAGGCGTCCTTCTCGATGAAGGTGTCTGACGAAGGGACGTAGGCTTCCGGCTGGTAGTAGTCGTAATAGGAAACGAAGTACTCCACCGCGTTGTTGGGGAAGAACGCCTTGAATTCCCCGTACAACTGCGCGGCCAGCGTCTTGTTGGGCGCCAGCACCAGCGTTGGGCGCTGCACCTGCTGGATGACGTTGGCAATGCTGAAGGTCTTGCCCGAACCGGTCACCCCGAGCAACGTCTGGTGCGACAGCCCCGCCTCGATGCCTTCGACCAACTGGCGGATAGCCTCGGGCTGGTCGCCGGCAGGCTGGAAACGTGTGACGAGCTGGAACTCGGACATGAAGGACCTCGCGGTGCAGCAGCTGTAAATTTAGCCAGTAGTCTATACCCAAATGCGCCCGTTCGGGGGCGCTTTCAAGGCACAGGTGTGGGCGCATGCAACGGTGGACACGGCATTTAGACCAATGGTCGAAAAATATTTGCGCAAATAGCTCCAAAAGCTGCGCCAGAGTGTCGCGGTGACCGGTCGGTATCACTATACTGACTCCCCGTTTGTGCACCGCTTCAGTGCATTCGGCTGGAGCGTGTACGCCCTATCACACTCCAATCAGAGCCAAGGTAACAATGAGCCTGTTTTCCGCTGTCGAGCTGGCACCCCGCGACCCTATTCTGGGCCTCAACGAAGCATTCAACGCCGACCCACGTACCGACAAGGTCAACCTGGGCGTAGGCGTGTATTGCAATGAGGAAGGCCGCATTCCGCTGCTGCGCGCCGTGATCGAAGCCGAAACCCAGCGTGCCGCCCAGCACGCTTCGCGCGGCTACCTGCCGATCGACGGCATCGCCACCTACGACCAGGCTGTGCAGAAGCTGCTGTTCGGCGCCGAGTCGCCACTGCTGGCCGCCGGCCGCGTGGTCACCGTGCAGGCCGTCGGTGGTACCGGCGCACTGAAGATCGGTGCCGACTTCCTCAAGCGCCTCTCGCCCAACGCCGTGGTTGCCATCAGCGACCCTAGCTGGGAAAACCACCGTGCGCTGTTCGAATCGGCCGGCTTCCCGGTGCAGACCTACCGCTACTACGATGCGCCGACCAACGACGTCAACCGCGCCGGCATGCTCGAAGACCTCAACGCCCTGCCGTCCGGCTCGATCGTGGTGCTGCACGCCTGCTGCCACAACCCGACCGGTGTCGACCTGAACCTGGACGACTGGAAGAACGTCCTGGAAGTGGTCAAGGCCAAGGGCCACGTGCCGTTCCTCGACATGGCCTACCAGGGCTTTGGTGACGGTATCGCCGAAGACGCCTTCGCCGTGCGCCTGTTCGCCGAGTCGGGCCTGGAGTTCTTTGTTTCCAGCTCGTTCTCCAAATCGTTCTCGCTGTACGGCGAGCGCGTCGGCGCACTGTCGATCGTCACCGCCTCCAAGGACGAGAGCACCCGCGTGCTGTCGCAGGTCAAGCGCGTGATCCGCACCACCTACTCCAACCCGCCAACCCACGGCGCAACCATTGTTGCCACCGTGCTGAACAGCGCAGAACTGCGCCAGATGTGGGAAACCGAATTGGCCGAAATGCGTGAACGCATCCACGGCATGCGCAAGCAGATGGTATCGCTGCTGGCCGAATACGGTGCAAACCGCGACTTCAGCTTCGTTGGTCGCCAGGTCGGCATGTTCTCCTACTCGGGCCTGACCGTTGAACAGGTCGCCCGCCTGAAGAACGACTTCGGCATCTATGCCCTGGACACCGGCCGTATCGCGGTGGCCGCGCTGAACCAGAGCAACATCCACGTGGTGACCAAAGCTATCGTGGAAGTGCTGTAACTCATTGTTTTGCTTGGGGGTGGGTTGACTTCTCCCAGGCAATCAGTAAGATACGCGCAGATTCCGCGATAGCTCAGTCGGTAGAGCAAATGACTGTTAATCATTGGGTCCCTGGTTCGAGTCCAGGTCGCGGAGCCAGACATTGAAGAAGCCCCCGGATGCGCAAGCAACCGGGGGCTTTTTCGTTGCGCTGGAATTATTGGCCAAGCACCTCGGTCACTGGCTTGCCCTCGTCCACCAGGCTCCAGACCAGCAAACTGGCCGGCTGGGTTTTGCTGGCGTTGCGTGAAACGCTGTGCACGGTGCCCGGCGCCTCGTACCAATAATCGCCGGCCTTGTAGGTCTTTTCCTGCTCGCTGTTGAGCTTCGATACCACCGCCCCTTCCAGGACGTAAGCCATGACTGCGCCCGGATGCTGATGCGCGGGTGATGCCTCGCCCGGGGCGTAGCTGACGGTGAGCATGACGGCGGTTTTGCCGGGGGCATTAGAGGGCTGCTGTTGTTGCAGGACCTTGACCTGGTCGGCGACATCACCGTGGGCCCAAGCGGGTGTTTGGGCGGCGAGCAGTGCGAAGAGGATGATGGCTAATGGATTCATGAGCTATCCTGGAGGACAAGTGCCTGCAGGTTAGACCCTGACTGACTGCAGACAAATGGCCAATCCGGGGGAAAAGCAGGGGGCCGATTTTCGCCTGTACTGGCCCTTTCGCGGGTAAACCCGCTCCTACGACGGCCTGTGCTGCCCTCGATGCGTGCGTAGGAGCGGGTTTACCCGCGAATACGGTGGCGGCGGCAACGGTGAACGGCGGGTGGACATTGGCTGGCAGGCCCGGCCCATTCGCGGGTAAACCCGCTCCTACGACGGCCTGTGCCGCCCTCGATGCGTGCGTAGGAGCGGGTTTACCCGCGAATACGGTAGCGGCGGCAACGGTGAACGGCGGATGGAAATTGGCCCGCAGTCCCGGCCCATTCGCGGGTGAACCCGCTCCTACATCGGCCTGTGCCGCCCTCGATGCGTGCGTAGGAGCGGGTTTACCCGCGAATACGGTGGCGGCGGCGACGGTGAACGACGGGTGGAAATTGGCTGGCAGGCCCGGCCCATTCGCGGGTGAACCCGCTCCTACGACGAGCCTGCGCCCAATCACCGATGCGTGTGCAGGAGCGGGTTTACCCGCGAAGAGGCCGGCATCGCCAACATAGACCTCAGCCGCGCCCGATCGGATAAAACGCCCCCCGACTCCACACCCCAAGCCATTCCTCCCCGTCGATCACATGCGGCACCGCCAGCTCCACCAGTTGGTAAAACACATTGCGATGTATCAGCGCCTCCAGGTTGCTGCGCATCAGCACATACGGTGATGGCTCCTGCGTCACCGGGTCGATCACTACCCGCAGGGGGTTATCCGGCCCCGCCTCGACCTGGTCCTCGACATTGCTGGTAAAGCGCAGCACCTGCTGCTCGCCTTCGCCCTGCACGTCCAGCAGCACGGCCACGAATGGCGCATCGTCGACACGAATGCCAACCTTCTCTACCGGGGTAATCAGGAAGTAGTCATCGCCGTCGCGGCGAATGATGGTAGAGAACAGCCGCACCATCGGCTTGCGCCCGATCGGTGTGCCCAGGTAGTACCAGGTGCCATCGCGGGCGATGCGCATGTCGATGTCACCACAGAAATCCGGGTTCCACAGGTGCACCGGCGGCAGCCCCTTGGCCTTGGGGATCTGCGCCAGAAGGTCATTGGCCTTGCCGGAGTCGCTCATCACGCTTGCCTCATTCACTCATGCCCAGGAGGCTACGAGCGTACTCGCGCATCGGCGCACCAAGCAAATCCTCCGGCGTGTTGTCGTGGAACGTCAACAAACCGCCACGGCTCTTGATGCGTGCGGTGTCGATCAGGTAGCGGGTACTGGTTTCGATCAGCATCATCTGCACCACGCCAGAGTCCCAGCCCAAGCGGTCGACGGCCTGCTCGTCATACCACTCGTCACCATTGCCGATGCGATCGTCGGTACGTGCGAAGCGCGTGTACAACACGTAGTCCGCACCCACCGAGCGCGCCTGGGCAATGGCCTCTTCGAGGCCCAGCGGGCCCTGGGCACGACGTACCATCGGGAAGTATTCGACGAAGCTCTTGTAGGCCTGCTGGGCCACCGCATTCTGCCGAGGCACTGGCCCCTCGCCCGGCGGCACGAATGCACCCTGGCCAATGAAAATGAACGAATCAGGCTGCAGGCGGATCGACAAGGTGCGACGGGTTTCGCTGTGGTCCAGCAGACCGGCATCGCTCATGTGATAGCGGACGCCTTCGCCCATATCGCTGACATTCATGCAGCCGCCCAGCGCCATCAGCGCCAGCAGCAAGACCAGGCTACGCATCTTTCCTCCAGTGGCCGGCGACGAAAAACCGGCGAATAGCCGGCGGATGCAGCTTTTGCGCCAGCTTCAGCCACCGATCACTTTCATGACTGTCACGCCACCGGAGAAGGCCACGTCCTGCTTGTCAGCCAAAGCCTTGACCAACAACCGCTGCAAGGCCGGCAGCGCCTGATGACGCGGCTTCTCCAGTAGGTCGCCGACGAAGTGCCGGTTACCTGACGACAGGCAGCCATGCAGCCAGCCCGTAGAAGACAGGCGCAGCCGCGAGCAGGTCCGGCAAAACGGCACGCTTTCGTTGGCAATGACGCCGAAGTGGCCCTTGCCAGGGATGTGGTAACGCATGGCCGTGGCGTCCAGCGGCGCATTCACCTGGGCGTAGGTATGCTGGCCGCCGATCAGCGCAAGCAGCTGGTCGAGGCCTACAAACTGTTGGAGGAAGGCGTTGCGATCGTGAGAGAGGTGACCCATGCGCATCAGCTCGATGAAGCGCAGCTCGAAGCCGCGCGCGAGGCAGTAATCCAGCAGCGGCAGTACCTGATCAAGGTTTTTCCCGCGCATCGGCACCATATTGACCTTGATTCGCATACCCACGGCGCGGGCCTGCTCCATTGCGTCCAGCACAGTGCCCAGGTCGCCGCCACGGGCAATCTGGCGGAAAGCCAGCGGGTCGAGGGTGTCGAGGGAAACGTTCAGCCGACGAATCCCCGCCGCCTGTAGTTGCGGCAACTTGCGCGCCAGCAACTGGCCGTTGGTGGTCAGCGAGACGTCGTCAAGGTCGAGTTTGGCCACGGCAGCCAGAAAGGCATCCAGGCGCGGGCTGACCAGTGGCTCACCGCCAGTAATCCGCAGACGCTCGATGCCGGCGGCTTCGATCAGATAGGCCACGCCACGGGCCAGGGAATCCGCAGACAGCTCGTCCTGCGCCGCCACCAGCCGCTTGCCGTCGGGTACGCAGTAGGTGCAAGCGTAGTTGCAGGCAGCCGTCAGGCTGACGCGCAGGTTGCGAAAGCGCCTGCCTTGACGATCGACAATCATGAATGACTCCGGCATGGATGAAGGGGCCGGCAAAACCTGACTCATAAATCAGGTTTTTGCAAGCCCCAATGAGCAATGCCGAATGTCCAGACGATAGCCAAACGCTTTGGGCTGCACTGCCGCGCAGAGAACGCACGACGCAGTGCTTATGGGAGCGGGCGTACCCGCGAAGAATCAAACGCGGTGCCTGGCACGGGCTGCGCCGGTGTTCGCGGGCGCGCCCGCCCCCATAGGGCCCGCGCAGTTTCGCGCAAGAGTCAGTTCGAGGGTTCCGGGTCGCGCTTGCGCTTGTTGCCCATACGCACGCCAATGTCCATCAGGAACTGGAAGAAGCCTTCCTGGTCCTCCAGCACATTGCTCCAGAACGGCGAGTGGTACAGCGCCACAGCGCCGTGCACCAGCGCCCAGGCAGCGCAGTAGTGGAAATACGGCGGCACGTCTTCGAGCTTGCCTTCGCTGATACGGCCCTTGATCAGCTGGGTCAGGCGGTCGAAGTTGGAGGCACGGATGCTGTGCAGCTGCTCGACCATTTCCGGCACCTGATTGCCCTTGACCACCTTTTCTTCAAGGCGGTCGAACAGCCGGTAGCGTTGCGGATCGCGCATGCGGAACTCGAAGTAGGCGCGCGACAGCGCTTCCTTGTCACGGTCGACGTCGGCCGAGTGCAACAGCTCATTCAGGTCACGCTCGTAATCGAGCATCAGGCGAAGGTAGATCTCCGCCTTGGACTTGAAGTGCTTGTAGATCGTGCCTTTGCCGATGCCCACGGCGTCGGCGATCATCTCGACGGTGACGCTGTCTTCACCTTGCTCGAGAAACAGCTTGAGCGCGGTATCGAGGATTTCCTGTTCGCGACGGCGAAACTCACGGACCTTACGAGGTTCTTTCTGCATGGGAAGGACTGGATGACAATCGAAGCGGTTTATTATGCCTAACTTGCGGGAAATTGCACGGATCATCCACGCATGTCTGTGTTTCACGATGCATACAGCCATACGCTGCGGGAGGAATGAAACGTTGGCGTATTCCAAATCTGTTTAAAAAACGTCCAATATGCACTGGCACTGCGCCAAACCTGACCAATACTTGAAGTGTTGGCGCGGCGCATCCCCCCCAGTGGCGCGCCGATAAAGGTGCTCAGGGACCGCGTACCTTTGTTTTACTCCTAATGGTCTTAACCCGGATTCCTCCCCCAGAACCCGGGTTTTTTTTGTGGGGAGGATGGTGTGACGGCTGCCAGGTGCGTGCCGCAAGATTCTCAGCGCCTGTGAGATCGAGCGCCGCCCGCGCGGCGCTTCGCGGGTAAACCCGCTCCTACGCTTGTTTCGGGCCAATTAGGCCTGTGGGATTTGCGCGCGAACGCCTTGGCGCACGCCTCGATATCGCGTCGTACAAACAAGGCGGTCGCGCGCGCCTGGCACAGGACGGACTGGCCCGAAACAAACGTAGGAGCGGGTTTACCCGCGAAGCGCCGCGCGGGCGGCGCTCGATCTCATAGGCGCTGCAAGGGCTGTGGCAGGCACCTTGTGCCCCTCACACAATCTCTAACCCCGGTGAATCAATCCACACGCGCCAACGGGAACAGCCGCTTGAAGTTGGCGGTAGTCTGTTCGGCCAACTGCTCATAACTGGCCCCACGCAACGAAGCCACATACTCCGCCACCTCCCGTACATACTGCGGCAAGTTCGGCTTGCCCCGGTACGGAATTGGCGCCAGGTAGGGCGAATCGGTCTCCACCAGCAAGCGATCGACAGGCACCTGCCGCGCCACTTCCCGCAAGGCATCGGCATTGCGGAAGGTCACGATGCCCGACAGCGAAATGTAATAACCCAGGTCCAGCGCCGCCTTGGCCATGTCCCAGTCTTCGGTGAAGCAGTGCAGCACGCCCGCTTGCGGCAGGCTCGCCTCACGCAGCAGCGCCAGGGTATCGGCGCGCGCCGCCCGGGTATGCACGATCACCGGCTTGCCGGTCTGCCTGGAGGCCTCCAGGTGCAGACGGAACGAGGCCTGCTGCAGCTCGGCAGCCTCCGGCTCGTAGTGGTAATCCAGCCCGGTTTCACCAATCGCCACCACATGCGGGTGGGCCAATTCGCGCAACAGCCACTCCAACGCCGGGGTTTCGCCAGGGGCCAGGTCCAGCGGGTGCACGCCCACCGAGCAGTCGACGTCAGCGTACTGCTCGCTCAGCGCCTTCACTGCACCCGCATTCTCGGCACTGACGCCAATGCACAGGAAATGCCCGACCCCACGCTCACGCGCCGCCTGCAGGGCAGCATCGAGGGAGCCCTGGTGGGCACTGAGGTCAAGACGGTCGAGGTGGCAATGGGAATCTACGAGCATGGGATAACGGCACACATGAAAAATGGGAAATCAGCGGGCACCCGGCAGTTGCAGCCAGTGAGCCAGCAGCGATTCAAGCAACAAGGCACGGTTGAGGTTGGCCTTGCCCAGCACCTTCTGGCGCTGCTCGAGGATCCAGGCCTGCACTTCCAGCACCTTGGCCTGGCGGCTCTTCTGCGCCAGGTATTGCACGACCTTGCGCATATCGGCCAAGCCTAACCCTTCCTCGTCCTGGGTCAACTGGTAGCGCAGGATCAGGTGCGACCAATCGCAGAACCAGTCGAACAGCAGCAACAACGGCACACCGCTCCAGGCATCGGCCAACTGGCTGGGCGATTGCTGCTGCTTGAGCAGCTTCTTCACCCCGTCGGCCACCAGCGCGCGTTGCTCGCGCACACCCTGCGCCTGCAGGCTGACCGCCATCAATGGCGAGCCCGCTGCCAGCGTCAGCAGCTCATCGCGCTCGACCTCGTCGCAGTCGGGTAACGCGCCAGCCAGCCATGCCTGGCTCTGGGCCAGGCTGGGCTGCGGGCAGGCCACCTGCTGGCAGCGGCTCTTGATCGTCGGCAACAGACGGCTGGGCTGGTGCGTCACCAGCAACAACACGGTGTCACCGGAAGGTTCTTCAAGGCTTTTGAGCAGGGCGTTTGAGGCGTTTACATTCATCGCCTCCACCGGCTCGATCAACACCACCTTGCGCCCGCCCAACTGCGCGGTCTGCACCACAAAGGCCACCAGCTCCCGTACCTGGTCGACCTTGATCGGCTTGTCAGCCTCCTCCGGCTCGAGGACGAAGTTGTCCGGGTGGCTGCCGGCCTTGAGCAACAGGCACGACTTACACGCCCCACAAGCGTCCAGGCCCTGCGGCTGCTGGCACAACAGGCGCGCCATCAGGCGCTCGGCCATGGCCCGCTTGCCAATACCCTGCGGCCCATGCAGCAGATAAGCGTGGGCGTGGCGGCTACGACCGGCCAGTTGCTGCCACAGCGCCTGCTGCCAAGGGTAGGCCTCAGCCACGGCAACGCTCCAGAATGCCTGGCAGCAGAGCGTCGATGTCACGCTGCACAACCTCCAGGGATTGCGCCGCATCAAGCAGGCTGTAGCGCTGTGGCGCGCCTTGGGCGCGCTGCAGGTACGCCTGGCGCACCGCCTCGAAGAAGGCCTGCCCTTCCTGCTCGAATCGGTCCAGGCGACCACGGGCGGCGGCGCGGGCAAGGCCCACTTCTACCGGCAGGTCGAAGACCAGGGTCAGGTCCGGGCGCAGGTCGCCCTGGACGAATTGCTCCAGAACCGCGATACGCTCGACCGACAAACCACGACCGCCGCCCTGATAGGCATAGGTGGCGTCCGTGAAACGGTCACACAGCACCACAGACCCGCGTGCCAGCGCCGGCCGGATGACCTGCGCCAGGTGCTGGGCGCGAGCGGCGAACACCAGCAGCAGCTCGGTGTCGGCCGCCATGCCTTCGTCGCTGGGCGTCAGCAACAGTTCACGCACCTTTTCCGCCAGCGGCGTACCGCCTGGCTCACGGGTCAGCACCACGTCCAGGCCGTGCTCGCGCAGGCGCGCGGCCAGGTAGTCGCGATTGGTGCTCTTGCCCGCGCCTTCGGGGCCTTCCAAAGTAATAAACAAGCCGCTCACAGGCAGTCCTTAATGTTGTTCGTCAGGCGTCGGCCGCTCGGCCGCTTGCGCACCGCCGGCAGGGGCATCCTGCGCGGGCGCTTGATCAGGGGCTGGCTGCGCAGCTGGCTCGTCCGCTGCTGGGGGCTCAGGGCGCTGCACATCGTCGGCGCCCGACGCCTGTTCGGCATCATCGGCCCCTGGCTTGGCCTCTTGCTGCGGCGCGGGGCTGGAGCGGTAGTCCGACCGGCGCTTGAGCTGGAACTCGCGCACTGCCGAATTGTGGTCGTCGAGGTCGTCGGAAAACACATGGCTGCCATCGCCGCGGGCGACGAAGTAAAGGCTGGTGCCATTGGACGGGTTCAGCGCCGCGTGAATCGCCTCGCGGCCGACCATGGCGATCGGGGTCGGTGGCAGCCCAGTCATGGTGTAAGTGTTGTAGGGCGTTGGCTCGCGCAGGTCGGCGCGGGTGATCTTGCCGTTATAGCGTTCACCCATGCCATAGATAACCGTCGGGTCCGTCTGCAGCATCATACCCAGGCGCATGCGCCGCACGAACACGCCGGCGATCTGCCCGCGCTCCTGCGGAATGCCGGTTTCCTTTTCGACCAGGGAGGCCATGATCAGCGCCTGGTAAGGGTCACGATACGGCAGGTCGGTGGAGCGCTCGGCCCACTCCTTGGCCAGCACTTCGTCCAGACGCATGTAGGCCTGCTGCAGCAACTCGACATCGGTCATACCCCGCACGAAGCGGTAAGTGTCGGGGAAGAAGCGGCCTTCGGGGAATACACCGGTATGGCCGAGCTTGTCCATGACCTCGGCATCCGACAAGCCGTCCAGGGTATGCTTGATCTTTTCATGCTTGGCCACGGCCGCACGCACCTGACGGAAGGTCCAGCCTTCGACCAGGGTGAGGTTGTACTGCACCACGTCGGCACGGCGCCAGGCGTCGAACAACTGCTCGACGGTCATGCCAGGGGTAAGACGGTACTCGCCAGTGTGCAGCGGGGTGCCGGCCATGTTGAAGCGCCAGTACAAACGCAACCAGACAGCATCGTCAAGCAACCCATCTCTTTGCATGCTGTAGAACATGCGGTTGGGGTTAGTGCCATTGGGCACATCCAGCAGGCGCTCCTGCGTGACGTGCAGGGGCTGCTCCAGGACCGAGTTGACCTTCCAGGCCGACCAGCCAAACGCCAGGCCGGCAAGGATCAAGCCCATTTCCAGCAACAGCAGGAATTTACGTCTCACGAATTCAGGTTTCCAGTAACGTACGGGCAACGGCCTGCAGTTTACGAGTGAGCGGGCCCGGCGACCAGTTTAGCGCGGCTACGCCACACACGGGCCAAATGCCGTAAACGCTATTGCAAACAAATACTTCATCCGCTTGCTCAAGCGCCTCGAACGACAGGTCGCAGACATGTGCCGCAATACCCAGCAGCGGGGCCTGTTCCAGCAGTGCGGCACGCATCACGCCCGCCACGCCACAACGGCTAAGGTCGGCGGTAAGCAGCACGCCATCGCGCACCAGAAACAGATTGCTGTATACCCCTTCGATCACCCTGCCCTGCGCGTCACGCATCAGGCCTTCGGCATGGTCGCTGTCCTGCCATTCGGCACGGGCCAGCACCTGCTCCAGGCGGTTAAGGTGTTTGAGGCCGGCCAGCAGTGGTTGTTCCCCAAGCCGGGTCTGGCAAGGGAACAAACGCACGCCATGCTCAGCATGCTCGACAGGATAGCGGGGTAATGGGCTGCCTTGCAGGATACGCCGCGGCGCTGCATCGACAGCTGGCGCATAGCCACGCTGGCTATCGCCACGGGTAAGGATAAGTTTGACGACACCCTCACCCAGCTGGCTGGCGTAACGCAGCAGCTCGTCGCGCACCAGCGCCAGGTCGGTGTTGATCGCCAAGCGCTGGCAGCCCAGTGCCAGGCGTGCAAGGTGGCCGTCCAGCAAGCTGGGCTGGGCACCTCGCACGGCGATGGTTTCGAACAGGCCATCGCCGTAGGCCAGGCCGCGGTTCTGCAGGTTGAGTGCAGTCGCCGGCTGGCCGTCGATCCAGCTGTGCATCAGTCGGCAAACCGGCGGAATACCAGCGAGCCGTTGGTGCCGCCAAAGCCGAATGAGTTGGACAGCACCACGTCGATCGGCATGCTGCGCGCCTGGTGGGGAACGAAGTCGAGGTCACACCCTTCGTCCGGCTCGTCCAGGTTGATGGTCGGCGGGGCCATCTGGCTATTGATTGCCAGCACGCTGAAGATCGCTTCCACCGCGCCCGCGGCACCCAGCAAGTGGCCGGTCATCGACTTGGTCGAGCTGACCGCCAGCTTGTAGGCATGCTCGCCGAACACGCGCTTGATCGCCGCCACTTCGGCCACATCGCCCGCTGGGGTAGAAGTGCCGTGGGCGTTGATGTAGCTGACGTCTTCCGGCTGGATACCGGCATCGCGCAAGGCGTTGGCCATGCAGCGGGCAGCGCCTTCGCCAGAGTCGGGCGGCGACGTCATGTGGTAGGCGTCGCCGCTCATGCCAAAGCCAACCAGTTCGGCGTAGATAGTCGCCCCGCGGGCCTTGGCGTGCTCCAGCTCCTCGAGCACCAGGGCCCCAGCACCGTCGGACAACACAAACCCGTCACGCCCCTTGTCCCACGGCCGGCTGGCCCGGCTGGGTTCATCGTTGCGGGTAGACAGCGCGCGCGAAGCGCCAAAACCGCCCATGCCCAGACCACAAGCCGCCATTTCGGCGCCACCGGCGATCATCACATCAGCTTCACCGTAGGCGATATTGCGCGCGGCCATGCCGATGCAATGGGTGCCGGTGGTGCACGCAGTGGCGATGGCATAGTTCGGCCCTTGCAGGCCCAGGTGGATCGACAGGAAACCGGAGATCATGTTGATGATCGAGCCCGGCACGAAGAACGGCGAAATGCGGCGCGGCCCTGAATCGTGCAGGGTGCGGCTGGTTTCTTCGATGTTGGTCAGACCACCGATACCCGAGCCCATGGCCACGCCAATACGCTCGCGGTTGGCATCGGTGACCTCCAGGCCGGCATTACGCACGGCCTGGAAACCAGCCGCCAGGCCGTACTGGATGAACAGGTCGAGCTTGCGGGCCTCTTTGGCCGACAGGTACTGCTCAACCTCGAAGCCTTTCACCGAGCCGCCAAAACGGGTGGAGTAGGCAGACAGGTCCGTGTGTTCGATCGGACCAATGCCACTGCGGCCAGCCAGAATGCCCTGCCAGGTGCTCGGTACATCGGTACCCAGTGGCGACAGCATACCCATACCGGTGACCACGACGCGTCTACGCGACACAGTACTCTCCTTTTCTAATAACAGAGTCTCTTGCCATTGCATTCAAGCGCTGGAATGAAATGGCAACAAGCTCTTGGTGCGCGGTGAACGAAGCCGCCTGAAAAATGCGAGGCGCTCGCAAAGAAAAAACCGCACGCCAGCGAAGGCAGTGCGGTTTTCCCCGACAAGAAACGTCGACTGTAGCGTCTTAGGCCTGGTGGGCTTTGACGTAGTCGATAGCAGCTTGAACGGTAGTGATCTTCTCGGCTTCTTCGTCAGGGATTTCGGTCTCGAATTCCTCTTCCAGAGCCATCACCAGTTCAACGGTGTCAAGCGAATCGGCACCCAGGTCATCGACGAAGGACTTCTCAATAGTCACTTCTTCTTCCTTGACGCCCAGTTGCTCGGCGACGATTTTCTTGACGCGTTCTTCGATGGTGCTCATACCTAGTTTTCACTCCTAATGGATATATGTCAGGCAGCTGGCCGGTGGCTAATTTTATAGAAAGACGT
Organism: Pseudomonas sp. CIP-10; assembly: GCF_020911845.1. Lineage (NCBI taxonomy): Bacteria > Pseudomonadati > Pseudomonadota > Gammaproteobacteria > Pseudomonadales > Pseudomonadaceae > Pseudomonas > Pseudomonas sp. CIP-10. The sequence continues at coordinate 4,356,412 of NZ_CP087160.1, forward strand.
TCGCTTTTCAAGCTAAACGCACCTTCAGGCTAGTCACCACACCCGCTGCCTGGAATCTGGTTGCAGCTTTATAACGGATTTTAGGCTCGCAGTATGACTCTTTTTTTACGAAACCCGTCACATTGAGTTGCAGTATTACATGTACATCCCGCCGTTGACCGGCACGGTAGCGCCGGTCACGTAGGCGGCGCCGTCGGACGCCAGGAACGAAACCACCTTGGCAATTTCGTCAGCCTGGCCCAGGCGGCCCAGCGGAATCTGGGTCTGCAGGGCTTCGCGCTGAGCCTCTGGCAGCTCGCGGGTCATGTCGGTATCGATGAAGCCTGGGGTCACCGAGTTGACGGTGATACCACGCGAACCCACTTCACGCGCCAGGGCGCGGCTGAAACCTTCCAGACCGGCCTTGGCAGCCGCGTAGTTGGCCTGACCTGCGTTACCCATGGCACCAACGACCGAGCCGATGCTGATGATACGACCCCAACGTGCCTTGGTCATGCCACGCAGCACGCCCTTGGACAGACGGTAGAGGCTGTTCAGGTTGGTGTCGATGACATCAAACCACTCGTCGTCTTTCATGCGCAGCATGAGGTTGTCGCGGGTGATACCGGCATTGTTGACCAAGATGGCCGGCGCGCCGAACTGCTCGCCAATGGCGGCCAGTACGGCTTCAACCGATTCGGCGCTGGTCACGTTCAGCTCCATGCCAGTGCCGGTAATGCCGTGTTCTTTCAGGGTGGCAGCGATGCGCTCGGCACCGGACGCCGACGTGGCGGTACCGATCACGGTCGCGCCCTGGCGGCCCAGCTCGAGGGCGATGGCCTGACCAATACCACGGCTGGCGCCGGTAACCAGTGCAACTTTACCTTGCAGGCTCATGCAAGCTTCTCCAAATCAGGCCAGTGCCGCGCGAGTGGCAGCAACGGCGTCAGGGGTGTTGAGGTTGTAGGTGGTCACGCCGTCGGCGCAACGCTTGTTAAGGCCAGCCAGGACCTTGCCCGGGCCACACTCGACCAGGTTGACCGCACCGTTGGCGGCCAGGGTCTGCACGCACTCGACCCAGCGCACCGGCTGGTACAGCTGTGCCAGCAGGTCGTGCTTGAGGGCATCGAGGTCGGCGGCGACGGCGGCAGTGACGTTCTGCACCACCGGAATCTGCGGGGCCTTCCATTCGATGGCATTGACCGAATCGGCAAAGCGCTCGGCGGCGGGCTTCATCAGGGCGCAGTGCGACGGGACGCTGACCGCCAGTGGCAGGGCGCGCTTGGCACCTTTGGCCTTGCACAGTTCCATGGCGCGATCTACCGCTGCCTTGTTACCGGCGATGACCACCTGACCAGGCGAGTTGAAGTTCACGGCGCTGACCACTTCATCTTCAGCGGCTTCGGCGCAGATTTCCACGACCACAGCATCGTCCAGGCCGAGAATGGCAGCCATGGCGCCGTGACCGGCCGGTACGGCTTCCTGCATCAGCTGACCGCGGCGCTCGACCAGGCGAACGGCATCTTTCAGGCTGATGCTGCCGGCGGCGACCAGGGCGCTGTATTCGCCCAGGCTGTGACCGGAAACGAAGGCCGGCTTGGCACCGCCCTCTTCCAGCCACAGGCGCCACAGTGCGATGGACGCAGTAAGGATCGCCGGCTGGGTCTTGTCGGTCTGGTTAAGTTGCTCTTCCGGGCCGTCCTGGACCAGCTTCCACAGGTCGTAGCCGAGCGCTTCGGACGCTTCCTTGAAGGTTTCGATGATCACTGGCTTCTCGGCGCCGAGCTCGGCGAGCATGCCCAGCGACTGGGAACCTTGACCGGGAAAGACGAATGCGAGGGATGCAGACATTGAACAAGCCCTTATGATCTTGTCGTCGGATAGTGTGCGCCAGGCCCGAGGCCAGGCGCGGAATCTGAAAACTTGGATGGAAACACAGACCAAGCGGTCACATTTAAGCACTTCATCGGCGAAATGCCTAAGGCAACAGGTCTTCAAGGCGGCCATGCAGCCGCTGCGGCAGGTTTTCCTGAATTTCGATCAGCGCCCGCTGGATGGCACTCTGAAACCCCTGCACGCCCGCCGAGCCATGACTCTTGATGACGATACCCTGTAGCCCCAGAAAGCTCGCCCCATTATGCCGCGCCGGCGCCAGGTCGGCCTGCAGACGCTTGAGCAGCGGCATGGCAACGGCCCCGGCAACGCGGGCAAAAGCACCGCCCTTGAACAGTTTTTCGATGCGCGCACCGATCATCGTCGCCAGGCCCTCGCTGGACTTGAGCAGTATGTTGCCGACAAAACCGTCGCACACCACCACGTCTGCCTCACCCCGGTACAGGCCATCCCCTTCGACGAAACCGACATAGTTGAGCCCACGGGCGCCCTGCAACAGCGTGGCAGCCAGCTTGACCTGCTGGTTACCCTTGATGTCCTCGGTACCGATGTTCAACAGCGCCACGCGTGGCCGATGCACACCCAGGGCCTGAGCGGCCACCGAGCCCATTACCGCGAACTGGTAGAGGTTTTCGGCGCTGCAGTCGACATTGGCGCCCAGATCGAGCAATTGACAGTAACCCGTCTGGGTCGGGATCGCCGCCACCATGGCCGGCCGGTCGATACCCGGCAGGGTCTTGAGCACGAAGCGCGACAACGCCATCAGCGCCCCGGTATTGCCGGCACTGACACAGGCCTGGGCTTTTCCGTCGCGCACCAGTTCGAGGGCGATGCGCATCGACGAATCCGGCTTGCCGCGCAACGCCTGGGATGGCCGCTCGTCCATGCCGACCACCTCACTGGCGGCCACAATCTGCAGGCGCGCGCGATCCGCAGCTGGCAAGCCACTGATGAGATCTTCAAGGAGGGAGGGTTGACCGACGAGGGTCAGGTGGAGCGAGGGGGTAGCCGAAAGGCAGGCAATGCTAGCCTGGACAATGCTGCGGGGACCGAAGTCCCCGCCCATTGCGTCGATCGCGATGACCTGAGCGGACAAGGATTACTCGTCAGCGCCCTTGTCGACCACTTTACGACCACGGTAAACGCCTTCTGGCGAAACGTGGTGACGCAGGTGAACTTCACCGGTGGTTTTCTCTACCGACAGCGCGTTTTCCGACAGAGCGTCGTGCGAACGGCGCATGTCACGGGCAGAGCGGGATTTTTTGTTCTGCTGAACAGCCATAATTGATTAACTCCTAAACGTTTGGGTCACGCTTTAACTGCGCCAAAACACTGAACGGGTTGGACCGCGATACCTCGTCCTTGCTCGATTCGGGCTCGTCTGCGCCCGCCGGCTGCTGGCATTCTTCCGGATGATGAGCAGGCACGATTGGCAAGGCAAGCAAAAGCTCCTCCTCAACCAATGCCTGCAGATCCAAAGGATCTTCGCCCAGTTCCAGCACGTCATAGCCTTTCGGCAACGACTGGGTATTCGCACCCTCCTTCACCACGGCGTATGTACATTCGCTGTGGACCGGTAGGGTGACCAGCTCAAGACAACGCTGGCAAACCATCTTGACTTCGACGTCCAGCTCGCTGTGGATTACCACCACGTGCTGTTCATCTCGTTCAAAATCGAACTTCGCCTGCACCGTACCGACATTGTCGGAAAGCGGGTCGCAGAGTCTTTCCAAATCAGCGAGTTGCAGCGAACCGTTAAGGGTTACGCCACGATCGGCTAATTTGCGCGGGTCAACGTGAGGTGGAATCGGGTCATTCAACATAGGCGCAGCATTCTAGGGATGCCCCCCGCCCCTGTCAAAGGAAATTAGGCGGCATCGTGCGTGATAGAATTGGTTCAACCGAACCCGGAGTCTACCATGCTTCCTTTGTTACTGGCTTCCAGCTCTGCCTATCGCCGCGAACTGCTCGCTCGCCTGCACCTGCCCTTCACCTGGGCAAGTCCCGATATAGACGAGCAGCGCCGGCAAGACGAGCCAGCCGTTGAGCTGGTACGCCGCCTTGCCAGGCAAAAAGCCGAGGCCTTGGCGGGCAGCCATCCCAGGCACCTGATTATCGGGTCGGACCAGGTAGCTGTGTTGGGCGAACAGGTGCTGGGTAAGCCGCACACCTTCGAGCGGGCTTGCGAGCAACTGCTGGAGTGTAGCGGGCAGCAGGTGAGCTTTCTGACTGGGCTGGCGCTGCTGAACAGCGCCACCGGGCAATGCCAGGTGGATTGCGTGCCGTTTACCGTCACGATGCGCGAATTGAGCCGCGAGCGCGTGGAGCGTTACGTCGCGACGGAACAGCCGCTGGATTGCGCAGGGAGCTTCAAGGCGGAGGGGTTGGGGGTGAGCCTGTTCCAGAGCACCCATGGGTGCGATGCAACCAGCCTGATCGGGCTGCCACTGATTCGGCTGGTGGATATGCTGACCAAGGAAGGGGTGGTGGTTCCGTAGCCTGGCTGGAGATTTTGGCGCCCGACGGATCGAGCGCCGCCGGGAGGGTGAACGTTCGGGGATATTGGCCGGCAGGTCCGGCCTATTCGCGGGTAAACCCGCTCCTACAACGGGCGTGGCGACACCAGCTCATGCTCGCGAATGCGATGGTGCTGCGACGGTGAACGGCCGGGGGATATTGGACGGCGGGTCCGACCCATTCGCGGGCACACCCCACAACAGCACATGGCGACACCACCGATTGTTGTAGGAGCCCCGATCGATGAGCGCGCCGCGCGGGCGGCGCTCGATCTGCCAGACACCACAAGAACTGCGACGAACTCAACGCAACTGCGGCCCCTGGAACCCCATCCACATCGCCAGGTGCTCAGCCACGCTGGCACCCACGCGCTTGGAGAAGCGATCGAAAGGCGACTCCTGAACGGTGAAGTCCACCAACTCCTTCTCCCCCACGATCTCACGCGCCACATAGCTGGCACTGCCCAAGCCATCCACCAGCCCCAGCGCCTTGGCCTGCTCACCCGACCAGATTAGGCCACTGAACAACTCCGGGTGCTCCTTGTCCTTCAGGCGCTCGCCCCGCCCCTGCTTGACCATGGCGATGAACTGCTGGTGCGTGGTATCCAGCACGCCCTGCCAGAACCGGGTCTCTTCTGGTTTTTCCGGCGAAAACGGATCAAGGAACGCCTTGTGCTCACCCGATGTATAGGCACGCCGCTCGACCCCAAGCTTCTCCATGGTACCAACAAAGCCATAACCCGCCGCCGTCACCCCAATGGAACCCACCAGGCTGGCCTTGTCGGCATAGATCTCGTCCGCCGCACTGGCGATATAATAGGCACCGGAAGCCCCAAGGTCGGCGATCACCGCATACAGCTTGATGGCGGGATATTCGGCACGCAGGCGACGGATTTCGTCATACACGTAACCCGCCTGCACCGGGCTGCCACCCGGGCTGTTGATGCGCATCACCACAGCCTTGGTCTTGTCGTCCTTGAACGCCTCTCGCAGGCTCTTGACGATGTTATCGGCGCTGGCAGCCTCCTGATCGGCAATCACCCCCCGCACCTCGACCAACGCGGTATGACTGGCACTGCGCGAAGCGGCCTTGTCCATGTCCATCAGCGGCGAGAACAACGCCAGAATGCCAAACAGGTAGACAAAGGTCAGCAGCTTGAAGAAGATCCCCCAGCGCCGCGACCGTCGCTGCTCCTGCACGCTCGCCAGCAAGGTCTTTTCCAGGAGCTTCCAGCTGTTGCGCTCTTCGCGCTCCCCGGGCTCAGGCTCAGGGGCTTTCCATTCGTCTGCCATGCTTACCTACCTTGGAAGTGGAATTGCGGAACCACCCAGCCACTCGCGCAACTGGGAAAAGTGATCGATACACACCTGCGGGCCAAACTCGGCCAGCGCCTGCAGCGACATGGCACCATAGCCAACCGCCACCGAATGCATGCCGGCATTGCTGGCCATCTGCAGGTCGAATGCCGAATCTCCGACCATCAGCGCACGCGACGGTTCGACGCCACAATGCCCGAGGATTTCCTCAAGCATCAGCGGGTGTGGCTTGCCACGGGTCTCGTCAGCGGCACGGGTGATGTCGAAGAACCGCTCCCAGCCATTGGCCTTGAGCACCCGATCCAGCCCGCGACGAGCCTTGCCGGTGGCCACCGCCAGGCGGTAGCCCTCGGCGCGAAAGGCATCCAGCGACTCGACCACGCCATCGAACAGCGGCGAAGGTTGCTGATCCAGTGCGACGTAGACATCGGCATAGTGCTGGCGGAAGCTGGCAACCTCTGCGGGCACCAGGTGCGGGTACAAGGTGTGGATCGCCTCGTCCAAGGCCAGGCCGATGATACCCTTGACCGCATCATCGCTGCTCTGTGCCTCGCCGGCACGCTCTGCGGCGACATTCATGGCCTCGACGATACGACCAATGGAATCGGCCAGGGTGCCGTCCCAGTCGAAGATCAGTAGCTCATAGCCTTTTTTCATGGGTCAGGACGCACTCAGACGTTCAACGGTTTTCGCCCATACCTCATCCACAGGCGCCTCGAGCTTCAACTCGCCACCGTCGGGCAGCGGTACAGTCAACGCGTAGGCATGCAAGAACAGGCGCTTGCCACCCAGCTCGCGAATTTCCCGGCTGAAGTCTTCGTCGCCGTATTTGCTGTCGCCTGCGATCATGTGCCCGGCATGCAGGGTGTGCACGCGGATCTGATGGGTACGACCGGTGATCGGGCGCGCCTCGACAATGGTGGCAAAGTCACCAAAACGGCGCAGGACGCGAAACAGGGTCAGCGCCTCCTTGCCTTCATCGTTCACTTCGACCATGCGCTCGCCGGAACGCAGGTTGCTCTTGAGCAACGGCGCGTTGACCTGCTTTTTCGAGGTTGGCCAGTGGCCGCGCACCAGCGCCATGTAGCGCTTGTCGACACCATCGCCGCGCAGGGCGGCATGCAGGTGGCGCAGCATGCTGCGCTTCTTGGCGATCATCAACAGGCCAGACGTGTCGCGATCCAGGCGGTGCACCAGCTCCAGCTCCTTGGCGTCCGGGCGCAACTGGCGCAGCGCCTCGATCACCCCGAAGCTCAGGCCACTGCCGCCGTGCACGGCGATGCCGGCCGGCTTGTTCATCACGATAAGCGCTTTGTCCTCGTAGACAATGGCGGCTTCCAGACGCTGCAGCAGGCCTTGGGCCACCGGCGCCGGCTCGTCTCGTTCCGGCAAGCGGACGGGCGGAACGCGCACGATGTCGCCGGCCTGGATCTTGTACTCCGGCTTGACGCGGCCCTTGTTGACCCTCACCTCACCCTTGCGCAGGATGCGGTAGACCAGTGTCTTGGGCACGCCCTTGAGGGCCGTGATGAGGAAATTATCGATGCGTTGGCCGGCAAGCTCCGGCGCGACTTCGATCAGCTGAACGCCGGAAGTCGGAGGGGTATTGGTCGTCATTGCGAGATCATAACAATTTTTTATGGAATTGAAGCACTTAATCATTGCTGCTATAGTCGCGAACGCCGCCAAAAGCGGCAGGCCAGCGGCACCAGGCTCTTTGCCGGTCCTTGACCTTCGCAATTCTCCAGGACGCGAGGCCGTCCTACGGGGTTTTCGCCAGTTTACCGAAATGCCTGGAATCGCCACCAGCGCCGTGTAGAGAAGACCGAAAAAAAACGACAAGTGCGGTGTTTCACCTGCTTACCCGATTCTTTTCGCTGCACCTCTGCCCGCGAGTCGCTTCCACGCATCGCCCGGCGAATGCTTCGGAAATACCTGCCTTGGACATGAATGGCGCCAGCGCAGAACCAGCGCTGGCGAAAAATGCAACCCGTTGCGGATTCAGCGCGCGGCAGCACCCGAATTATCAGGGATACGTGCAGGGTGGAGATGCACAGCCCTCGGACCGTGTAGCACCGCGTCCGGCCACCAGCCCACTGACGGCTGGTGAGCGGATAAGGTCCTGAACAGATGCCCTCCGGGCGTCCACGGCTGACGGTTGATTCCTCCTCCTGACTGAGTGCACAAGGCCCGCTTGGTTGATTCGGATACCTATTCGAAGCCATCGGGGCCTTGTTGGCACCGCAGCAAACAGGACGCGTCGTCGCGACAACGGCAGGCTGGGCAACCGGCTGGTGCCGAACGTCGCTCGACACGGGGGTGGCCCGGCCACCCTTTGCGCACCTTGGCACCGACCATGAGACGTCGTGTGTGCCGAACGCCGTTTCCGGCAGCCCGGAAACCGACGGTACAACATGAAAAGAATGCTGATTAACGCGACTCAACCCGAAGAGTTGCGTGTAGCCCTGGTGGACGGCCAACGTCTCTACGACCTGGACATCGAGTCCGGCGCGCGCGAGCAGAAAAAGGCCAACATCTACAAAGGCAAGATCACCCGCATCGAACCCAGCCTCGAAGCCGCCTTCGTCGACTTCGGTTCCGAACGTCACGGCTTCCTGCCGCTGAAAGAAATCTCCCGCGAGTACTTCAAGAAGGCCCCAGAAGGCCGGGTCAACATCAAGGAAGTGCTCAGCGAAGGCCAGGAAGTCATCGTTCAGGTCGAGAAGGAAGAGCGCGGCAACAAAGGCGCCGCCCTCACCACCTTCATCAGCCTGGCCGGCCGCTACCTGGTGCTGATGCCCAACAACCCGCGTGCCGGTGGCATCTCGCGCCGCATCGAAGGCGAAGAGCGCAACGAACTGCGCGAAGCCCTGAACGGCCTGACTGTACCGGGCGACATGGGCCTGATCGTGCGCACTGCCGGCCTTGGCCGCAGCAGCGAAGAAATGCAGTGGGACCTGGATTACCTGCTGCAGCTGTGGACCGCCATCAAGGAAGCGTCCCTGGACCGCGCCGCGCCATTCCTGATCTACCAGGAAAGCAACGTCATCATCCGCGCCATCCGCGACTACCTGCGCCAGGACATCGGCGAAGTGCTGATCGACAGCATCGACGCCCAGGAAGAAGCGCTGACCTTCATCCGCCAAGTGATGCCGCAGTACGCCAGCAAGGTCAAGCTGTACGAAGACAGCGTGCCGCTGTTCAACCGCTTCCAGATCGAAAGCCAGATCGAGACCGCCTTCCAGCGCGTGGTCGACCTGCCGTCCGGCGGTTCGATCGTGATCGACCCGACCGAAGCCCTGGTGTCCATCGACATCAACTCGGCGCGCGCCACCAAAGGCAGCGACATCGAAGAAACCGCCCTGCAGACCAACCTGGAAGCGGCCGAGGAAATTGCCCGCCAGCTGCGCCTGCGTGACATCGGCGGCCTGATCGTCATCGACTTCATCGACATGACCCCGGCGAAGAACCAGCGCGCTGTTGAAGAGCGCGTGCGTGAATGCCTGGAAGCCGACCGCGCCCGCGTGCAGGTTGGCCGCATCTCGCGCTTCGGCCTGCTGGAAATGTCCCGTCAGCGTCTGCGCCCATCGCTGGGCGAAAGCAGCGGCATCGTCTGCCCACGCTGCTCCGGCACCGGCATCATCCGCGACGTCGAATCGCTGTCGCTGGCCATCCTGCGCCTGATCGAAGAAGAAGCCCTGAAGGACCGCACCGCCGAAGTACGTGCTCAAGTGCCGATCCCGGTAGCCGCGTTCCTGCTGAACGAAAAGCGTAACTCGATCACCAAGATCGAGCTGCGCACCCGTGCGCGCATCATCATCCTGCCGAACGACCACCTGGAAACCCCGCACTTCGAAGTCCAGCGCCTGCGCGACGACAACCCTGAAGTGCTGAACAACCAGTCCAGCTACGAAATCGCCGCCGCCGAAGCTGAAGAAGCGCCGCAGCCGACCGCCACCCGCACCCTGGTACGCCAGGAAGCCGCAGTGAAGACGGCCCCGGCCCGCGCCAACGCACCGGTACCGGCCGCCGCTGAAGAGCCCCAGCCTGCCGCCCCGGTCGCCCCTGCCCCGAGCGCTCCGGAGCCAAGCCTGTTCAAAGGCCTGGTGAAGTCGCTGGTGAGCCTGTTCGCCGGCAAGGACGAGCCTGCCGCCGCGCCAGTGGTGCCCGCCGCCGAAAAACCGGCTGCCGAGCGCAGCCCGCGTAACGAAGAACGCCGCAACGGCCGCCAGCAAAGCCGCAACCGCAACGGCCGCCGCGACGAAGAACGCAAACCGCGTGAAGAGCGTGCCGAGCGCGCACCGCGCGAGGAACGCGCCCCACGCGAAGAACGTGCACCGCGTGAGGAACGTGCCCCACGTGAAGAACGTGCACCGCGTGAGGAACGTGCCCCACGTGAAGAGCGTGCACCGCGTGAAGAACGTACTCCGCGCCAGCCACGCGAAGACCGCCGTAGCAACCGCGGCGAAGAGCGCGTTCGCGAGCTGCGCGAACCGTTGGACGCCACCCCGCCAGCCGAACGCGAAGAGCGCCAGCCGCGTGAAGAACGTGTAGCCCGCGAAGAGCGTGCTCCACGCGAAGAACGCGCACCTCGCGAAGAACGTGCGCCACGTGAAGAACGCGCACCGCGTGAAGAACGTGCTCCACGTGAAGAACGCGCACCGCGTGAAGAACGTGCTCCACGTGAAGAGCGCGCACCTCGGGAAGAACGCGCCCCACGTGAAGAGCGCGCCCCGCGCCCACCACGCGAAGAACGCCAACCACGCGCTGCCGAAGAAGCAACCGAGCAGGCTGCCGAACTGGCCGAAGAGCAACTGCCAAGCGAAGAGCTGCTGCAAGACGAGCAGGAAGGCACCGATGGCGAGCGCCCACGCCGCCGCTCCCGTGGCCAGCGTCGTCGCAGCAACCGTCGTGAGCGTCAGCGCAATGCCAATGGCGAGCTGATCGACGGCAGTGAAGAAGAAGGCAGCGAAGAGCAGCCACAACAGCACCAGGCCACCGAGCTGGGTGCCGAACTGGCTGCCGGCCTTGCCGTGACGGCTGCTGTCGCCAGCAGCAACATCAGCTCCGACGCAGAAGCCCAGGCCAACCAGCAGGCCGAGCGTGCTACTGCCGAAGTCACTGCCGTTGCAGAAACCGACAACAGCGAAGCCGCCCAACCGGTCGAGCAGGTCGAAGCGGTCACCAAAGCTGAAGAAGCGTCCGTGGCCCCAGCGGTCGAGCAGCCGGTCACCGAGCCAGTGGCCGCAGCCGAGGCAACTGCCGAGCCTGTGGTCGAAATGGCCCCGCAGCCTGTCGCTGAAGATGCACCTGCTGTTGAGCCGGTCGTAGTTGCAGAAACCGTGGTCACTGAAACTCCAGCAGAAGCCCCAGCGGTAGAAGCCGGCGAGATCGAACAGGCCCCGGCCGAGGTCGAAGTCGCTCCGGTTGCCGCACAGCCTGCCCCGGTTGTCGAAGCCCAGCCAGAAGTGGTGGCCGAGCCTGCACCTGCGGTGGTCGAACCTGCACCTGCAGTGGTCGAACCTGCCACTGTCATGCTGGCCAACGGCCGTGCACCGAACGACCCACGTGAAGTGCGTCGCCGCAAGCGGGAGGCCGAGGCTGCTGCCAAAGCGGCACAGGAAGCTGCTGCAGCTTCCCAGGAACCAGCCCTGGAAGCCGCCGATGAGCACAAACCTCATCACGGCTGATAGCCAAAGCTGAATGAAAAAGCCCCGCCAGTGCAAACTGGCGGGGCTTTTTTTGGTTTGCCTGACGGGCCTCTTCGCGGGTAAACCCGCTCCTACAATGGCCTGTGTCCAACCCCCCGATGTGTGTCCACCACCGATCAGCGTGTAGGAGCGGGTTTACCCGCGAATACGGTAGCGGCGGCAACGGTGAACGGCGGGTGGAAATTGGCCACCAGGCCCGGCCCTTTCGCGGGTAAACCCGCTCCTACACGACGGCCTGCGCCCAATCACCGATGTGTGTCCATCCCCGATCAGGTGTAGGAGCGGGTTTACCCGCGAATACGGTAGCGGCGGCAACGGTGAACGGCGGGTGGAAATTGGCCACCAGGCCCGGCCCTTTCGCGGGTAAACCCGCTCCTACGGGGGTTCACAGCCGGCAAATCAGTAAAGATTAGGCTCCATCTCCAGCTCAACCCCAAACCGCTCGAAGATATCCGCCTGAATCTTGCGCGCCAGCGCATGCATCTGCGCTCCGCTCGCATGGCCATAGTTGACCAGCACCAGCGACTGCAAGCGATGCACGCCAGCATCACCGTCACGATGACCCTTCCAGCCCGCCTGCTCAATCAACCAGCCCGCGGCCAGTTTCACCTGGCCATCCGCTTGGGGGTAAGCCACAACCGCGGGATACTGCGCACGAATTCGCTCGACCAGATCAGCCGTTACCACCGGGTTCTTGAAGAAGCTCCCGGCATTGCCAAGCTCTACCGGGTCTGGCAGCTTCTCGCGGCGAATGCTGCAGATTGCATCGCTGATCGCTTGCGCGGTCATCTCGGTCACACCCTGCTCAGACAGACGATGGCGCACCGGGCCATAGTCCAGATGAGCGTGCAGGGTGCGGGTCAAGGCAAAGCGCACACGCAGGATCAACCAGCGGCCGGGATTGCGCTTGAAAAGGCTGTCGCGATAGCCGAAAGCACATTCCGCCAAACTGAAGTCACGCAGCGCGCCCGTCTCACGGTCCAGGGCTGTCAGCCCGGCGAATACGTCCTTGATTTCCACCCCGTAAGCGCCCACGTTCTGCATCGGCGCAGCACCCACGGTGCCGGGGATCAGGCTGAGGTTCTCCAACCCGCAATAGCCCTGCGCCAGCGCCCATTGCACAAACGCGTGCCATGGCTCACCGGCCTCGGCTTCGACCACGATACGCTCGCCATCGTCACTGAGCACACGCCGACCGCGGCTGGCCATGTGCAGCACCAGTGCATCGATATCGCGGGTCAGCAGCAGGTTGCTGCCACCCCCGATCACCAGTACCGGCAAGCCCCTCTGCTGTGCCTGGCCCAGTGCCTGACGCACCTGCTGGTCGTCCTGCACCTGGCTGAAATAGCGCGCCTTCACGTCGATGCCGAAGGTATTGTAAGGCTTGAGCGATACCTGCTCCTGCCACTGCACTGTCATAGACGCCCCTTGATTTCCAGTACCAGCGCCTGGCAAGCCGCTTCCACCAGGTCCAGCACCTGCTCGAAGCCGTCGGCGCCACCGTAGTACGGGTCTGGCACTTCATCCAGGGCTGCACCGTAGCGGCGCAGGAACAGGTCGAGTTCGCCCACTGCCGTGGACGGGCGCAGGGCGCGCAGATCGCGCAGGTTGTGCTCATCCATGGCCAACACCAGATCGTATTCGGCGAAGTGCGATGCCTTGACCTGTTGGGCGCGTTGCTGCGACAGGTCGTAACCGCGCGCCAGCGCCGCCTTGCAGGTGCGGCTGTCTGGCGCCTTGCCGACATGCCAATCGCCGGTGCCGGCAGAAGCCACCTGCACCTTGTCAGCGAGCCCGGCGGCGTGCAATTGATGGCGCAGCACGCCTTCGGCGGTAGGCGAGCGGCAGATGTTGCCCAGGCACACGAACAGGACGCGCATCAGGCCTCCAGCAAGCGCCGTACGCGCTCCAGATCCTCAGGGGTGTCGACACCCACGGCAGGCGCCTCGATGGCGTCCTCGATGTGAATGCGTACGCCGTGCCACAGGGCACGCAGCTGCTCCAGCGCTTCAGCCTGCTCGAGCCAGCATGGGCCCCAGCTGACGAAGTCGTGCAGGAAGCCGACACGGTAGGCGTACATGCCAATATGACGGCGATAGGGCACCCCTTCCGGCAGCACGTCGCGGGCCTTGGCAAAGGTATCGCGGGCCCAGGGCAGCGGCGCTCGGCTGAACGTCAGGGCCAGGCCGTTCTTGTCACTCACCACCTTGACCGCGTTCGGGTTGAACACGGTTTCCGGTTCATGGATCGGCTCGGCCAGGGTGGCGATACCGGCTTCCGGATGCGCCGCCAGGTTGGCCGCCACCTGGTCGATGATCACCGGCGGGATCAGCGGCTCGTCGCCCTGCACGTTGACCACAATGGCGTCAGCCGGCAACCCTAGGTACGCGGCCACTTCGGCCAGGCGGTCAGTGCCCGATTCATGATCGGCACGGGTCATCAGCACTTCGGCACCGAAGGCCTGGCAGGCTTCGAGGATGCTGGTGTCGTCGGTGGCGATGACCACACGGCTGGCACCGCTCTTGCGGGCCTGCTCCCACACATGTTGCACCATTGGCTTGCCGGCAATCAGCAACAGCGGTTTGCCTGGCAGGCGGGTGGAGCGCAGCCGGGCGGGGATTACTACCGTAAATTCCAGGCTCATTTGTCAAGACGCTCGTCGTCGGTCAGGGTGCGTGCCTCGCTTTCCAGCATGACCGGGATACCGTCGCGAATCGGGTAGGCCAGGCCAGCGCCTTTGCTGATCAGCTCGGTCTTGTCGGCGCTCAGCTTGAGCGGGCCCTTGGTGATCGGGCAGGCCAGGATATCAAGCAGTTTGGTGTCCATTGGAGGCTTCCTTTAGGCCAGGTGGCCGGAAATTGAAAACGGGCTCAGGGTTTGCGCAACAAGCGTTGCAGCTGGTTGTCGAACCAGGCGCTGAAAGCCGGCGTAGGCTGCGCTTCGACGGCCAGGTACCACCAGTCGTCAGCGGCAAAGGCCCGGCATTTCACCGCGTCCTTCTCGGTCATGACCAGCGGCAGTGGCGGGCTGAAAACCAGGCTCCGGGCACTGAACTGCGCATGGTCGGCGAAGGGATGCGGCACCGGCTGCCAGTTTAGCCCCAGCAGGGTGTTGAAGAAACGTTGCGGGTTGCCGATACCGGCCACCGCATGCAGGCGCTGGCCGGCGGGGAAATGGTCGAGCGCACGGCGCTCGCCAGTGCGCACGTTGACCAGGGCCGACGGCTGCAGGCGGAAACCAAAACCCTCGGTGCGGTCTTCGCTGGCGCCGTTGAACAGCACCGCGTCAGCCTCACGCAAGCGGTCGGCCGGCTCACGCAACGGCCCCGCCGGCAGGCAGCGGCCATTGCCCAGGCCGCGGGCAGCGTCGATCAGCACCAGTTCCAGGTCACGGGCCAGGCGGTAATGTTGCATACCGTCGTCGCACAGGATCAGGTCGAGGGGTTCGCTGGCCAGCAATGCCTGCACGGCCCGGGCGCGATCCGGGTCGATCATCAGTGGCACGCCGGTGCGTTGCACGATCAGCAGCGGCTCGTCGCCCGCCTCATCGGCCGGCTGATCGGCCTGCACCCGCCAGGGCAGCCGTGGAGGCCTGGCACCATAACCGCGGCTGACTACGCCCACCTTCAGCCCTTGCTGGCGACAGTGTTCGATCAACCAGAGAATCATCGGCGTCTTGCCGGTGCCACCGACGGTGATGTTGCCCACGACAATGACCGGTACCGGTGCCCGGTAGCTGGCACTGTCACCCCTTAGAAAACGTGCCCGCTTGCGCGTGACCACGCGGCGATACAAGGCCTCCAGCGGACGCAGCAGCGCCAGCGCCGGATGCCCGGCGTACCAGGCAGCGAGCAAGCGGTCGGCGAACGCCATCAAGGCGTGCCCTGGGCCGCCTCGACGGTGGTCATGCGCAACTGGCTGAAACCGAGCTTGCCGGCAGCATCCATTGCGGTGACCACAGCCTGGTGCGGGGTCTTGCCGTCGGCGCTGATGGCCAGCGGCAGCGTGTTGTCGCCGCCCGACTCGCGCGCTATGGCCTCGCTCAGGGTGGCCAGGTCGCTTTTGGGCAGCAGGTGGTTGTTCACCGAATACACGCCTTCGGCGCTGATGGTGATTTCCACCAGCTTGCCCGGGTCGGCCGGCGCCGGCTCGGCGCTGGTGGCTTCGGGCAACTCGACGCGCAGTTGCGTTTCGCGGGTGAAGGTGGTGGTAACCACGAAGAACAGCAGCAGGACGAACACCACGTCGATCAGCGACGCCAGGTTGATGTCGACGTTCTCCCGCTGGCGATTGCGCCGGAACTTCACGCCTTGCCTCCGGCCACTTCCACTTCACGGTCGCCCTGGATCACTTCCACCAGCTTGATCGCCTCCTGCTCCATGCCGACCACCAGCTCATCGATGCGGCGCAGCAGGAAGCGGTGGAAGAACACCGCCGGGATACCGACCATCAGGCCTGCCGCAGTGGTGACCAGGGCCTTGGAGATACCACCGGCCAGCACGGCGGCGTTGGCGGTCATCTGCGAGCCCATGAAGGCGCTGAAAATGTCGATCATGCCCAGCACGGTGCCCAGCAGGCCCAGCAGAGGCGCCATGGCGGCGATGGTGCCGAGGGTGCTGATGTAGCGTTCCAGTTCGTGGATGACGCGCGAGGCGGCCTCCTCGATGCACTCTTTCATGATTTCACGACCATGGCGCGAGTTGGCGAGGCCCGCTGCCAGGATTTCGCCCAGTGGCGAATCGGCCCGCAGCGCCTTGAGCTTGTCACTGGTCAGTTGCTTGTCCTTGATCCACATCCACACCTGGCCCAGCAGGTGGGGCGGGGTGACGCGGCTGGCACGCAGGGTCCACAGGCGCTCGACGACGATAGCCATGGCAACGATGGAACTCAGAATGATCGGCAGCATCATCCAACCACCGGACTTGACCAATTCCCACACAGTAAACGCCCCTTCGGAAAAAGGCCGCCACTCTACCATAGGCGCGCCGAGGGCTCATCTGCCGGAGGTCAGGGAATTAGGCTGTCGGGCTACCGGGTCGGCCCTCTGGGCCGTGCAGTACCTGTGGCAGCGGCTTTACCCGCGAAAGGGCCAGATCAGCCACCCCCCACATCACGCCAGAATCGCCGCTGTCGGCGCACACCCTCAACCTCCCCATGCCGCCCCAGCACCAACCGCAATGCCCCCTCCACTGCCGTATCATGCATCACCACCCCATGCCGCTTATACCGCTCGACCACCTGCACGTGGGGGTGCCCGAAGCTGTTGTTGCGCCCCCGCGAAATCAATACCCCGCGCGGTGCGGTAGCCCGGACGAACGCCTCGGTGGACGAGCTGCGACTGCCATGATGCGGCGCCTGCAGCCAGTCGATACGCGGCACTTCAGTGTCCGCCAGCCAGGCCCGTTCGGCAGCAACTTCCATATCCCCCGCCAGCAGCAAGCGCTCGCCCTGCGCCTCGACCAACAGCACACAGGAACGGTCATTACTGCTCTGCCCGTCCACCCAGCGCCACAACGAAAAACGCACGCCATCCCAGTCCCATTGCTCGCCACTGGCACAAGGCTGCAACGGAACATCAACCAGCGCTTCCCCACCGATTATCCGCCTGATCGGCAAACCACGCGCAATGGCCTCGGCCCCGCCCGCATGATCGGCATGCGCATGGCTGATCACCATCACGTCAAGGCCGCCCACCCCCAGCTTGCGCAAGGTTGGCAGCACCACGCGTTCCCCCAAGTCGCTTTCCCCCCTGGCCGGCCCGGCATCGTAAAGCAGGCTGTGATGCCGCGTACGCAAGAGCACCGCCAGCCCCTGGCCGACATCCAGCTGCCAGACCTCGATTTGGCCAAACGGCACCGGCTCCCTGGGTACCCACAGCGCCAGCAGCATCACCCCTCCCAACCCGCGCAGCGGCACACCACGAGGCAGCAAAAGCAACAGCGCACCCAGACATACCAGCAGCCAGGCCCACCACGGCAGGGCCGGCGGCACCCATGCCGGGCGCTGTTGCGCCACCAGCGCCAGCCCGCGGAACAGCACATCCAGCAGGCCACCTGCCAGCCAGAGCAACGCCTCGCCAACGCCCGCCAGCGGCAACATCAGCGTGCCCAACAACGCCAATGGCAAGACCGCCAGGCTGACCCACGGCACCGCCACAAGGTTGGCCAGCGGTGCACTGAGGCTCACCGGCAAGCCGGTGGCCAGCAACACCGGCAGCAAGCCGACGGCGATCACCCATTGCGCTCGTGTCCAGGCCTGCCAGGGCCGCCAACCCCCCAACCGGGCACTGAAGCAGTAGATGAGCGTGGCCACGGCGGCGAACGACAGCCAGAACCCAGGCAGCAACGCCGCCAGTGGCTCGAATACAAGCACAGCGACCAGTGCAAGCAGCAACGGAAAAAAAGCGCCAAGGTGGCGAAAGCGCAGACGCCAGAGCAGCACCACGGCCAGCATCAGGCAGGCCCGCTGCACTGGCACCCCACCACCCGCCAGCCAGCCGTAGGCCAGCGCTGCGGCCATGGCCAGGCCGCAGGCCCAGGGTAACCACGGTAGCCTTGCCGGCCATAGCCCCCAACGTGCCAGCCCGGCGACCAGGCCATAGAGCAAACCGGCGACCAGGCCGATGTGCTGGCCGGAAATCACCAGCAGGTGCACCGTGCCGGTGGCCTGCAACGTCTGCCAGTCCTCCCGGGCCATGCCCGCACCGTCGCCAAGCACCAAGGCCACCAGCGCTGCCTGTCGGCCATTGGCTTCGACCATCAGCAAGCGCTGACGCAGCGCATCGCGCCAACCACCGGCCACTGGCGCCAGCAACTGCCCCGCCTTGACCGTACCCGTAGCCCCCACCCGTCGCGCCAGCAACTGCGCTTCCCGGTCAGGCCCGTGCGGGTTCAGCAGCCCGGCCGGGCGTTGCAAGGTCACCGCCAGCCGCCACTGCTCGCCCGCCCGCAGCGGCGGCCCATCGAACCAGCTCAGTTGCAAACGCTGAGGCAGTTCGGCCCGCCGCGAGCGTGGCGCTTCCAGCTCGAAACGCACGCCTTGTGCAGTGCGGGCCGGCAAACCCGCCACCCGCCCCTCCAGCCACAAGGTGCGCCCCTCCAGGCCGGCAGCCAGACGATCATCAAGGGCCTGCTGAGCAGACCAGCACGCCCAACACAAGCCCAGCAGAAACCATCCCAACGCCCATACGCGGGTAAACAGGCTGCCGACAGCGCAGGCTGCCAGGGTTATCAACCATCCGACCGATGGCAATGCGGGCAGAAAGCCCAGGCACAACAGCCCGAGCGCGAGCGCAAACATCCCTGTGCGCATGAGGTAGAGCTCCAGAAGGCGAGTCACCTCCTGAGGCATAGCTCAATTGCCGGCATCGCTTGCTCAACAATTGTCACAAACTCTAAACGAGGCGGAGCAGGATTAAGGGCATACTGCCAGGGTCAACGCTCCGGGAGCCTACATGCCGCGCCGACTTTTCAAACGCTACATGCCGGACCCGACCAGCATTCGGGAACACAAGTCCTTACGCTTTTTCGGCAAATTGCTGCACGACCCCAACCTCTGGCACCTGAACCGCCATTCGGTGGCCAGAGCCATGGGTGTGGGCCTGTTCGCGGCGCTTATTCCCATCCCGATGCAGATGCTGCTGGCGGCGGCCCTGGCGATCCCGGTGCGCGGCAATCTGCCGGTCGCCGTCAGCCTGGTGTGGCTGACCAACCCGTTGACCATGCCGCCGGTGTTCTTCGTCACCTACATGACCGGTGCCTGGCTGATGCAGGTACCGCCGCGCACCCTGCCCGACGAGCTGACCTTCCAGTGGATCACCGACCAGCTGTCGACGCTGTGGCAACCCTTCCTGCTCGGCTCGGTGGTGTGCGGCGTGGTGCTGGGCATCCTTGCCTACTTCACCACCATGTTCTACTGGCGCTGGTGGGTGGGCCGGCAGTGGCGTCGTCGCCAATGCCGGTGCAAGGCTTCAGGCCCGCATGCCACGGCCGCTGACCAGCAAGCGAACGCAAACAACGTAGAGCACCGCAGTGGCCACCAGCATGAAGGTGATCGCCGTGCCAATGCTGATATCCGACACCCCTAGAATGCCGTAGCGGAACGAGTTGACCATGTGCAGCACCGGGTTGGCCAACGACACGGTCTGCCAGAACGGCGGCAGCAGGTTGATCGAGTAGAACACCCCGCCCAGGTAGGTCAGCGGCGTCAGCACGAAGGTCGGGATGATCGAGATATCGTCGAAGTTGCGCGCGAACACTGCGTTGACGAAGCCAAGCAGCGAAAAGATGGTGGCTGTCAGCAGCACAACCACCACGGTCACGCCCAGGTGGTGCACCTGCAGGTCGGTGAAGAACATCGACAGGATGGTCACGATCACCCCCACCGCCAAACCACGCAGCACCCCACCCAGCACATAGCCGATGAGAATGGTGTGCGGCGACACCGGCGACACCATCAGTTCTTCGATCGAGCGCTGGAACTTGCTGCCGAAAAAGCTCGACACCACGTTGCCGTATGAGTTGGTGATCACCGACATCATGATCAGCCCCGGCACGATGTACTGCATGTAGGTGAAGCCACCCATGTCGCCGATCTGCCGGCCAATCAGGTTGCCGAAGATGACGAAGTACAGAACCATGGTGATCGCTGGTGGCAGCAACGTCTGCGGCCAGATGCGTAGGAAGCGCCGCACTTCGCGGTAGACGATGGTGTTCAGGGCGACCCAGTTGGTGCGCAGTTCCACACTCATACGGCCACCTTCGACAGGTTTTTTTCCACCAGGGACACGAACAGCTCCTCAAGTCGGTTGGTCTTGTTGCGCAGGCTCTGTACCTCGATGTTCTGCAGCGCCAGCTGGCCGAACAGCGCGGTGATGCCGATGTCCTTCTCCACCTGCACTTCCAGGCTATGCGGGGTCAGCAGCCGGCACGGGTAGCCCTGCAGTACCGGCGCCGTGGCCAGGTCCTGCTTGAGGTCGAGCACGAAGGTTTCGACATGCAGCTTGCCCAGCAACTGGCGCATGCTGGTGTTCTCGACGATGGTGCCGTGGTCGATGATGCCGATGTTACGGCACAGCTGTTCAGCCTCTTCCAGGTAGTGGGTGGTGAGGATGATGGTGATGCCCTTCTGGTTCAGCTCGGTGAGGAAGCTCCACATCGAGCGGCGCAGCTCGATATCCACCCCCGCGGTGGGTTCGTCCAGGATCAGCAGACGCGGTTCGTGGATCAATGCGCGGGCAATCATCAGACGCCGCTTCATGCCGCCGGACAACGAACGCGACTGCACATCACGTTTGTCCCACAGGCCCAGCTGGGTCAGGTACTGCTCGGCGCGCTCCTTGGCCAGCTTGGGCGGGATGCCATAGTACCCGGCTTGGGTCACGACGATGTCGAAGGTCTTCTCGAACTGGTTGAAGTTGAACTCTTGCGGCACCACGCCCAGGCAACGCTTGAGCGCGGAGGGCTCGCGGTCCAGGTCGTGACCGAACACGCTCACTGTGCCGCTGGTCTTGTTCACCAGGGTCGAGAGAATGCCGATGGTGGTGGATTTGCCGGCGCCGTTGGGGCCGAGCAAGGCGAAGAAGTCGCCTTCGGCAACATCGAGGTCGATGCCTTTGAGGGCCTGAAAGCCATTGCCGTAGGTCTTGGTCAGCTGTCGGATGGACAGGGCGGAACTCATAGCGGGTCACTTACCGAAGAAAAAGGTGCAGGACACGCCAGGTAAAGTCACTGGCGCAGTGAGTGCAGCCATGGTGCAAGGCCAGGCTGCACAAGTACAGTCACATCTATTGATAATGACTATCGAAGCGGGTTCAAGTGAGCGCGGTCATCACGGCGGCCTGGTAGGCCGGGCGTTGCTTCAGGCGCTCATACCAGGCTTGAAGGTGGTACATGTCCGGGCGCTCGATGGGCAGTTCGAACCAGGCATAGATGAAGCTACCCAGTGGGATGTCGCCCATGCCGATCTGGTCACCGGACAGGTACGGCTGATTGGCCAGGGTTTCGTCGGCAATGGCCAGTAATTGCGCGCACTGCTTGTGCGCGGCGTTGATCGCCACCCAGTCGCGCTGGTCTTCCGGCGTGCGCAGCAGCCCCCAGAACAGGGGCCGGAATGGGGTAGCGAAGGACGATGTGGTCCAGTCCATCCACTTGTCGGCCAGGGCGCGCTGGCGAGGGTCTGCCAGATACCAGCCCTGCTCCGTGCCATATTCCGCGCACAGGTAGCGAACGATGGTGTTGGATTCCCACAAAGTCAGGTCGCCGTCTTCGAGCATCGGCACCAGGCCGTTGGGGTTGCGGGCACGGTAGTGCGGCTCGTTGACCACGCCGAAGGCGCCGCCGGCGTCGATGGATTCGAAGTCCAGGCCCAGCTCGTGGGCGATCCACAGCGCCTTGCGCACATTGCTCGAATTCTTGCGGCCCCAGATCTTCAGCATGGCAACATCCTTTTGAATGCGGAGGTGGCACAGTCTACTCCAGACCTTCGCCGCCTGTACGGGCCTCTTCGCGGGCAAGCCCCTGCATCGCTCGGTGATGTTGCCACGTACCGTCGTAGGAGCGGGTTTACCCGCGAAAGGGCCGGACCTGCCGGCCAATATCCCAGATCATTCACCGTCGCAGCACCATCGCATTCGCGGGCAAGCCCGCACCTACATCGATCGGGGGGCTCGCCACATACCGTTGTAGGAGGGAATGGAACGGTACAGGCGAACACATGAACTGAAACTCCCACCGCCACACCCTGTCACTGTTCTGAACATGCCGTTCACAGCATTGCGTCTAAGCTGTCTGGGACGGCTCAAGCCCTTGGTTCCAAGGAGGACCGATTATGTTGCTGTTGTGGTTGGTGGTGCTGGTGATCGGCGCGGCGTACCTCACGCACCGGCGCCTGGCGCCCTTGCAGATTCTCGGCATCCTGGCGGCCTATGTGCTGTTGATGGGCATTTTCAGCAGTGCCCCCGGCTGGCTGCTGGCCCTGATCTGGGTGGTGCTGGCCCTGAAGATCGCCCTGGTTGCGCTCCCGCAGTGGCGGCGCAAGGTGTTTACCGCCCCGGTATTTCGCTGGTTCCAGCGCACCCTGCCACCCATGTCCCAGACTGAGCGCGAAGCCATCGACGCCGGCACCGTGTGGTGGGACGGCGAACTGTTCAGTGGCCGCCCCGACTGGCGCACCTTGCTGGCCTACCCGGCACCGAAACTGACCGAAGAAGAACAGGCCTTCATCGATGGCCCGACCGAAGCACTGTGCGCCATGGTCAGCGACTGGCAGATCGGCCAGGACCTGGACCTGCCGCCCGAAGCCTGGGCACATATCAAGCAGCATGGCTTTTTCGCCCTGATCATCCCCAAGGAATACGGCGGCAAGGGCTTCTCCGCCTACGCCCACTCCCAGGTGGCGATGAAACTGGCCACCCGCAGCGGTGATCTGGCCTCCACGGTGATGGTGCCCAACTCCCTCGGCCCTGCCGAACTGCTGCTGCACTACGGCACCGACGAACAACGCAACCACTACCTGCCCCGCCTGGCCCGAGGCGAGGAAATCCCCTGCTTCGCCCTCACCGGCCCACTGGCCGGCTCCGACGCTGGCGCCATGCCCGACACCGGCATCATCTGCAAAGGCCAGTGGCAAGGCGAAGAAGTGATCGGCCTGCGCCTGAACTGGGAAAAGCGCTACATCACCCTCGGCCCGGTCGCCACCCTGCTGGGCCTGGCATTCAAGGCCTACGACCCGGACCACCTGCTGGGCGATGAGGAAGAACTGGGCATCAGCCTGGCACTGATCCCCACCGATACCCCCGGGGTGGAAATCGGTAAACGCCACCTGCCACTGGGCGCCGCGTTCATGAATGGCCCCAACAGCGGCAAGGACGTGTTCGTCCCGCTGGACTTCCTCATTGGCGGCCAAGCGATGCTTGGCAAAGGCTGGATGATGCTGATGAACTGCCTGTCGGTAGGTCGCTCCATCTCACTGCCTGCCGTGGGTACAGGGGCTGCCAAGTACACCAGCCTGGTGACCGGCCAGTACGCCAATATCCGCGAGCAATTCAACGTGCCACTGGCTGCCTTCGAAGGTATCCAGGCATCGCTGGCACGCATTGGCGGCAACGCCTGGCTGATGGACAGTGCCCGCCTGCTGACCGCCAAGGCCGTAGACCTGGGCGAGAAACCCTCGGTGCTGTCGGCGATCCTCAAGTACCACCTGACCGAACGAGGCCGCGAATGCATCCAGCACGCCATGGACGTGCACGGTGGCAAGGGCATCATCATGGGCCCGAACAACTACCTGGGCCGCAACTGGCAAGGAGCGCCGATCTTCATCACGGTCGAAGGCGCCAACATCCTTTCGCGCAACCTGATGATCTTCGGCCAGGGCGCCATTCGCTGCCACCCGTTCGTGCTCAAGGAGATGGCGTTGGCCGGGCGTGAAGACCACGATCACGCACTTCAGGAATTCGATGACCTGCTGATGAAACACATCCTGTTCGCCGCCGGCAATGCGGCCAGCACTGTGGTGTTCAACCTGGGGCTGGGGGTTTTCGAGAAAGTACCGGGAGACACGCTGAGCCAAGGCTACTTCCGGGCCCTCAACCGCCAGGCCGCCGCCTTTGCCCTGCTGGCGGACCTGTCGATGATGCTGCTGGGCGGGGCGCTCAAGCGCCGGGAGCGCCTGAGTGCGCGGCTGGGCGATGTACTCAGCTACCTGTACCTGTCCAGTGCCGCACTCAAGCGCTACCACGATCTCGGTTCGCCCGAGCACATGCAGCCCCTGCTGCGCTGGGCCATGGAAGAAAGCCTGGGCCAGGCGGAGCACGCCCTGGACCGGTTGCTCGACAACTTCCCCAACCGTTTCGTCGGCTGCGCGCTACGGGTGCTGGTGTTCCCCTTCGGCCGCCGTCATACCGGGCCGAGCGATGAACTGGACGCCGAGGTGGCAGCGCTGATCGGACGCAGCAAAGGCGACCCTGCGCTGGAAGAGCTGCTTGCCGGTTGCTTCAGGCCGCAAGCCGACGGCGACCCGGTGGCAGCCCTGCAACGGGCCTGCGACCTGCTGGAGGCGTCGACGCCGCTGCACAACGCGCTGCATCAGGCAATCAAGGAAGGCAAGGTACGACCGGCGCCCGGGCAGTCGGTGATCGATGCGGCAGTCGACAGTGGTGTACTTCAGCCTGATCAGGCGCAACGCCTGCATGCAGCCGAGCAAGCGCGCCGTGCGGTGATCGACGTGGACGCCTTCGACAAGGCACAGCTGCTGCCGGAGCAAGGCAAGGTACGCTGAGACAGGGGCCGTTTTGCGGCCCCTTCCCCAACCGGCGTATACTCCGCGCCCCGTTTCAACCACCCCGAGGACCGCCCCAATGGCTAACCCCCACCTGGAATATCACCTGCAACTGCTGAACCACCTGCGCACCATATTGGTGGCCCTGGGTGAAGCCGAGCAGGTGCCGGAGGAAAGCCACGCCCTGTTCCTCGAACGCTTCGACGAACTGCTGACCCTGCTGCCGCAAGCCCCGCTCGAAAGCCAATACCTGGGCCAGGACCTGATCTGCCAAGTCATCCAGCGCTACCCACAAATCGCTCACCTGGTGCCCCGCGATTTGCTGTGGTTCTTTGCCGGTGACTGCTTGCATTTCATGCCAGACGAAGAACTGGACCTTTACCAGAGACTGGAGGAGCGTCGCTACGAAGCGGAGCAGAGCGATGAACCCTTCGACTGGAATCAGGAAAAGCAACTGCTGAACGCCTCGAACCAGGGCCGCAGCCACTAAACCGGGTTACGGCTGCCCAGCTTTCTGGGCAGCGCCCCGGGCTGTGTATTTGTGACACGCACACTGTTCTTAAATCTCGCCAAAACGAAAACCTTCTCCTACAGACCTTACCTTGCGCCTTCTCTACCCTGCATCAGGTGCCATCCCCCCCAAAATACGGGCACGAATGGAACATACCTGTTCAAGCTTCACGCTTGGCTTCACTTAGGAAGACGCATGAAAAAAATACTCTCCATACTCGCCATCACGTTGACCAGCAGCGCAGCAATGGCCAACAACGGCACGATGAGTTTCACCGGAACTGTCAGCCCTGGCGGCACTTGCCCTATTGATGTCGTGACACCAGGCACCGGCGTCCCCATGCCAGTGTTGAATTTGGGCAACTACAAGACACAGGACTTTGTCGGTGCCGGCCAAGAAACCCCACGGATCGGTTTTGCGCTACGGCTCACCCCTGGCGGTAGCTGTACCATCGGCACAGGTGCAGTCGCGAACGTCACCTTCACCCCAGCTTACGGCCAAGCCGGCACCAGCGGCGACCTCTACGGCCTGCAAGATGGCATCGGTTACACCAAGGGCTTGGGCCTGAAAATTTCTGACCGAACCGGTGCGCAGCTCGCACCAGACACCCCGTCCATGGACTACCCACTGAGCCAAACTGATCCGACCGAGATGGTTTTCTCGGCCCGCCTGCAGCAAATAGCGCCAGCGGTGGAACAAGGTGATATAGCGTCGACCGTCACCTTCGTGGTCGCGATCAACTGATCATTGCCCCACGTGCTGGAACTCGGCACCTGGGGCCTCCAGATACAAAAAACCTTGAACGAAGGTTCACCCTCTCGATGTCCATCATTCAGCGATTCTTCACTTTACGGGTTGTCGCATTTGCAAGCTGCCTGGCGACCACGGTATCTCCAGCACAAGCAGCGTTGACAATCGATTCCACACGTATCGTACACGGTACCGATTCGCGCAACTCATCGGTAATCGTCGCCAATCCCAGTAACTCCACCTTCGCCGCACAGGCTTGGGTCAACACTGAAGAAGACGACACTGTCACCCCCGTCCCCTTGATCGCTTCACCCGCACTGTTCCGCCTCGACCCGGGCAAACAGCAGATGGTCCAGATCAATCGGTTGCCTAACGACTTGCCGGAAGACCGGGAGTCATTGTTCTACTTCAATGTGCAGGAGATTCCCCAGCAGTTAGAAACCAACGCGAACCTCCTTAACATCGCCCTGCGCACCCGCATCAAGCTGTTCTATCGCCCTAGCCACCTGAAAAGCCGACCCGAAGAACACCTCAAAGCGCTGAAATGGTCGGTGCAGACACTCAACGGCAAGGCCAACCTGATTGTCGACAACCCCTCGCCTTATCATTTCACCTTCAACCAGGTGCAAGTCGGTGCGCACAACCTGCAAGCGAGAGCGATGGTGGCGCCTTTCTCTCAACAAATGTATCCGTTACCAGGCAAACAGCTTGCACCCGATACCAAGGTAACCTTCTCGATCATCAACGACTACGGCGCGACATCCGAAAAACAGACAAGCGATGTTCATCACTAGGTGGATCAAGGGACCAATGTGAGCGACGTTTCGTAATAGGCACTTCCGGGCCATGTCTGACCGCCGTCCAGGCTCACCGTTGTCCGCACGAAGAATGTAATGCCCTCATTCAGCGTATCAAAAAAGGACCGCGGCAGGATCAGCGTTCCCCCTTGTCCAAACCCGTCCAGCATTTCCGGCTCGGTGACGGCATGCTGATCGAGCACTATATGCTCCTGCAACTGGGACTGCGCGTCGTAAGCGTATGCCCTGATCGTGACACGCTGGTCGGTACTGATGAGCCCCCAAGCGACTTGGGTAACATGAACACCCTCCCCTACATCCTTCAGGCTTAGATATTGAGTGCCCGCTTCTTTTATCTGAGGCCCCGGCGCAGAGGGCCTGAATACAGTCAGCCTGACCTGGCGCTTGATCGACATATCGCCGCTGGCCAAGTAATACAGCGGGATGGTCTTGCCACTGTGGGCGGGCACATGCTTCAGCGGGACCATAAAGCTTCGGGTACCAGGCTCACCCTGAATGGTCACAGCCCCGACCTGGCCTGGTTCGCCCCACTGCATCTGCACAGGCTCCAGGCTACCGACGCCTGCATCCTCGGGGATCAATGCCTCCAGATCTTCCTCTAACGAACCGGTTTCCAGCACAATCGTTTCTTCATCACTCTCCACCCCCGACAGTTCAGGCCAGGAGAGCGTGCGTGGAGCAGGCGTGGCCGCCACCGTCAGTTGCAGGGCAGTGGATGCGGCGCTCTGATTGCCAGCACGATCATCGACTCGATAGTGCAGGAATCGCGGACCATCTCCACGCTCACGAATCATTTCACCGCCGTATTTCAACTTCGGTAGCGTCCCCGCCGCCACATCAGCCTGGGTGAGGCTGAGCACATCAACCAGTTCGTCACTACCCAGCTGCCGGTCCCAGTAATAGCTGATGCGGTCACCTACCTGGGGGGTATCGTAGGCGGGCAACGTCACCAACAACTCATCGCCGTTCTGTTCCAGGTACACCACGGTCACACCGCCGGTAACCACCTCGGGAGGCGGCTGCACCTTATTGTCGCTCGCCAGGATTGGGGCCTGGCGGTCGATGGTCAGCATAAGTGGGTCTGAGTCTTCAGGTACACCATTGAAGATTTTTACCTGGTATTTCAGAACAGGCTCGCCCTCCCCGAGCCGATTGGCAGGAACATGCATGATGAGGTCAGCGTCCGTGACTGGAACGGTGAATGTTCTTTGCTCGACGACATCAGTGTTCCAGAACAGCGTGAGCGTTTCCGGACCCAGGTCAGGGTTGCTGTTTGGCCACATCGGCACTTCGACCCGCAGTGGATCCTTCAGCGCACTGACAGGCAACAAGTTCATCTGCCCGCCGGGCACGTTTTCCAGCATCTGGGGGACACGCGGCGTCTTGTCAATCGACAGCCCCCGCCTACCGTCTGACGACCTGACCATAACCTTCAGCCAGGTACGAAGCTTTGTGAACCACCCCTGAGCATTGAGCATGATGCAAGCACTCCCGCAATCCAAAAAAAAGGGAAAGCAACGCTTTCCCTTGTTCAGTGTCACCAGCTGTAGTGCAAACCGACGTTAGCGCCCCAAGGCTGCTCGATCCGCTCACCGTTGCTGTAGTCAAAGTCGGCATGCAGCTGCCAGCGCTCAGCCAACGATACGGCGAGGCCAACGCCCAACTCCCCCCGGGAGCCTGCCAGGTCGCTGTCGAATTGATGATCATTGACCTTGGCATCATTGTTAGTGGCAAACTCATGGGCATAAGCCAGGCGCACATAGGGCTGGGCGACGTGCCCGTTACCCAGGTCGAAGTTGCGCCCCACGGTCGCTCCCGCCTTGCCCAGCAGTGAACGGGTGTCACCGCCCTTGACCCGCAGACCATTGTCCAGGCTATAGCTCGCGCCCTCGATGCTCACCACCGACCACTGCGTATACGGTTCGACGAAGTAGCCATCGCTCAGCGGGATATTACGACCGAACTCCAACGAGGCGCCGAGCCCGTGGTTGTTGAAATCACCATCACTGCGCTGGCCATCGCTCAGGTTGACCTCGGTGCTGTTATCGAACCGGTTGAACTTGACCACGCCATCGAAGTAGTAGCCGCTGGCGGCATCCAGCCACGTTGTGTACAGACCCACGTAATAGCTTTTAACCTCTGCAGAAGCCCCCCGCGCCACATCCAGGTCAGAGCTGCTGTAACCCGCCAGTACACCGGCCATCCATTGCCCGTCCCCCAAGGGTAGGGGGGCGTCGGCGCCCAACGATATGCCCTGCTGCACCTGCGAGTAGGCCGCCCCCGAAGCCGGCGTGGCGTTGTACTTGTTGCCATAGGTGCGTATCCAGCCACCCGACTTGCGCTCATCCATTCGCAACTCGCCCATGCGCGTGCGCAACGTGCTCAATTCGCCGTACCACACGGTAGGTGCGGTGTTGAACAAGGCAAGGCTCGCCGCCGTCCCCGGGCTGATGACTTTGCGCGAACCATCGAGGAACCAGTCATTACCGCGCTGCGCGAGTTCGTAGGAGAAGGCGCCCAGGTCAACCGAGCCATTGAGCAACGAAAAGCTCGCATCCCCTGCACCTGCATGTACCAGGTGCAGCGAGTTCTGCTCGCTCGGCTCGTTGCCGCTACTGCCCACTTGCAACGTGTGGCTGCCGGTTGCGCTGCCCACCTCCAGAAAGTCGGTCTGGCCATTGGCAAAATCGGCATCCATGATGAAAGTACCGTTGCCACTCAGCGTGCCCAGGGTAAGGCGCTGGTACTGCCCTGGCTCACCAAAGCGCACCGAGCCACCGTTCATCGCCATGCTCCCCACCTGGCTGTCTTCCACCATGTTCCAACGTGCCTGGCTGTTGAGCGTAAGGCCTGCAACATTTTCCAGGCGGCCGGTAAGGCTGGCCTGGTTCTCCAGGGTCAAGTTGGCAGTGGAACCCGCTTCGGCGACTACATCCCCAAGCAGTTGGGTGGCATCGACGCGCATGTTGGCCGTCGAGCCGCCCGCCACTTGCAACAGTACATTGTCACCACCCACCAGGGTCGAGCCCGGGCCAACCACGATATCCGCCGTCGCCGCCGGTAACGTATCGCTGCCCACGACGATCGCCGGGCCCGTCAAACCTTCCACTCGGCTATTCACCAGGGTCACCTGCGCCGTGCCGCCAGCGGCATCGCCAAACAAGCGGATGCCCGCGCCACCGCCGGTGAACACGCTGTCCTGCGCGGTAAGTTCGCCATTACCGAACAGGTCCACCACCGCTCGGCTACCGTCCCCCACAAAGGTACTGCGCAGCGCGGTCAGGGCCGAGTTCGAGGATACATAGGCCCCGCCACTGGCCCCTTGTACATGGCTATCGGTGACCAGGGCCGAAGCCCCGACAGTGCCGTCCTGCAACAGGCGGATGCCGTACAGGTCCGACTTGATGGAAGCGCCCCCCTGCACTGTCGCGCTGCTGCCAGCCATCAGCCTGACGCCGTCGTGGGCACCGGTCGCGTTGATCGAGCCGCCCGTCATGCTAAAGGTCGAGCTCGATCGCGCTACCACATAGTCGATCGTGGCGCCCGTGGCGGTCAATGACGCGCCATCGCTCAACAGGTAGTCATCGACTGGCGTCGAGGGGCCAATCACCCGCTCCCCCGAGACCGGCGTCGTGGCCATCGCCAGCGGGCTCAGTGCAAGCGCCAGGGGCGCGAACACGGCCCAGGCCAATGCCTGCGTCGTGTGGGCAACAGGACGATAACTGCTTGGGGACATTGGGTAACACCTCTTCTGCTGGAAAACTCGCGACCCAGCTGGGCAGGCCGCAAGAAAAGACGGCAAATCTACTCAAACCAGCCGACTAGTTATGTCGGAAAAGTCTGAATTCATCATTGCAATGAGGCGTCAGCTATTATTTTGGGGGCGGTTGAACGCTACTGGGCATGGGCCCCAAACACCATGCATGGCAATTTTTTGCTCAATGACCTCAGATACGATCAGCGCATCCAAACCTTGTTCGCGCAGGGAAGGGTCTTCGAACTCGTACCAGCTAAACGCCCGTCCGGTGTGGTCATCATCATCAAACTCATACAGAGGCAGGATGTAATCTTCGTACGGTTCAACCCGCCAGATGAAGCCGCTTGGTGGGTATTCAGTTCCGAGCTTGATCTCTTGCTCCCAGGACAGAACTTCCACATCCCCGGACTGGGCATGCAGCAGTTTCCAATGCATTGTCACCAGATGATTCTCTTTCAGGCCATATTGGCTAAGGTCCCCGACCTTGACCCTTACCGCCGCTGGCAAACTCGGATCAGCAGGGTCTACAAGCGCCTCGCAGGCCAGCCACCCCGTGTCACTCACACCTTCGAACCCAGGCGCGTCCGGATGCACCACAACTGCGCTCACCGTTACGCTTTGGTTCTTGGAGGCAGGCTTGTTCGGAACGCCAGCTCGGGTAATCTCGTAGTGCACGGGCACGGTGGTATTACCGGTTCTCTGGATGTAACTCCACAGAATTTCCGCCGTGATGTTGTCACCCGCGCTATCGGTAGCCTTCACCTGGTAGTCAGCTTGCGTGATGTGGGTATTGCCCCAGTAGAACTCCATGAGGTCATGCTCTTCCAGCCCCTCATACAAGTCGACTTTCAACGTCGCGTTCAGGCGGTCATCCACGGGGAGCAACTCGTTTGCCTGGTTCGATTTTGCGCCGTACACACTGCACAGGGGGAGCCGCGAGTTGATCGGGTCTGGCCAATCCGGGTCTGGATCGGTACCAGGGTCCACCGGCCCGAAGGTTTCAAAGTTGACATTGACGTCTATTGCCTTGGAGCCGCGCGATTTCCCACCCCGCAAGACCTCATAGCTCACATTGACAACCTGGGTACCCAGGACGTCCTCGTCATACTCACCCCTCAGCACCGTTGGGTCGATGCTAAAGACCACAGGGAAATTCTGCCCTTCTCCAATAGGTCGCATTTCGAGTGGCGTCGCCCCCCAGCTCACGCTGATCTCGTCGGTAGACTTCCAGTTATCGTATTCCAGCACATGCACCTGAACACCCTGCTTGGCATCCAGCCGATCAATCAGATCATCGGCAGCCAATGGCACCTCAGGTAACTTGAGGTTCGCCGGCATTGCCCCCAATGCCACGACAACCGACATCGGCTTGGACACTCGACTGATGTTACCGGCCTTGTCCACAAGCACGTACACCACGAACCACTCACCGTCGCCGCCCGCCTTGATCAGCGTATCAGGGATGGGAAGGCTCTGATTTGCGGCGGTGACTTCGACATTGTCAACCGGGGGGATGTTGTCAATATTCTCGGGCACACGGTCGAGCCAGTAATAGTAGACAACATCTTTGGGGGCACGGTCTGGGTAATCCGGAAGAATGGCACTGACCGAACTTACGTTGCCATCAACTACTTCAACAATAGGAGGCACCGCGTCAGGTGGGTTGTCCAGGTTCGGAGGCATGCGGTCGAAAATCAACGTCAACGGATCGGAAGGTTGTGGGATGCCCGTGTTGAATGGAGTGACCACGAAAATGAAGTTGTGCTGCCCATCTGCGCCGTATTCATCCGCGTCTTTCTCCAGTACCACGCGAAGTGGAAAATCACCCGCTTGGTCCTGGTTAAAGGCTCCCGAGAAGATATCCTGCTCGAACTCTCCTATACGGTGATAGACGGTCAGGGCATCCTCGCCAGCATCTGGGGATGGCAGGCCCCATTTGGGGATCGAGATCGCAAGCTCTTTGGCCGGGTCTTTCAACACCGATGCCTTCACTGTGAAGTCACTTGGATCCGCCAGCACATCATCAGGCTTATCCACACCAGGCCCGACCTTGATCACTGGCGCCTTGCGAACCTTACGGGCCTCCCGGCGAACTCGCTGGGCTTCCGCAAATGCTTCCCTCGAACTTTTCATTGCGATCATCTCCTTAGTCAGGGGCCGAAACCAGCCACCACAAACCTGCCGATGAACACTATTGAACGCGCCGCAAGTTACAACTACAACTGGCATTTTTATCAGTTTGACAGTGCGCGTTATACGCACTACCGCCCTATAAAAAAGAAAAAACCTGCACAGTGACCAAGATGCCTCTCAGCCACCGTGCAGGTGAGGAACCGCTTATTCAGATGATGTTGCCTGCTCTTTCTCCGTGGGCGCCGCCACCGCACTCGCGCCCTGACTGGCCAGGCGGTCAAGGGGATCGTAACCGTACAGCGCGTACTCACCATCCGGCAGATCGACACGCTCCAATTGCCCCAGGGCGTTGTAAGTCAGTGTGCGCCCCTGCTCGTCATTGGTCAGGTTACCGTCACCGTCGTAATGCAGTTCGACGGTGGTACCGGCGCGGGTGATGCCGGTCAACTGTGCCGGGTCCAGGGGGTTGCCGAACAAGTACTCTACCGAACTCTTGTCTTCTCCCCCTGCGCCATCGGGCGACCACGTTTCCAGAAACTTGATATTGTCCAACTCATCGAAGGTAAACTCTTGTGCAGCAATGACCTTGCCGTAGTGATCAACCGGCGACAGCTCACCTTCACATTCGTAATACTCCAGGCGTGCACGCACGTCATACCAGTAGTTTTCCCTGCGCAGGGTGGCGCCGTCCCCGGTTTTCAAATGGCGTTCAATCAGCGCATCGGCAGCGTCATACTCTTGTTCGAGCACCTGGACTTCATCCTGCAACTCGAAACGGCGCTCGATTTCGCGGTCGAAGTCATCGTAGGTCAAGAAGGTGCCCAGGCGCTGTGCACCGTCGGTGGTCACATAACTTTTCGTGCGCCCCAGTTCGTCGTACTCGAACTGCGCCTGAGTGGTGCCAAGCTCGGTGCTGATCAAACGCCCCGTTGAGTCATATGTGTAAATCTGCGCGCCACCCAATACGTCCACATAGGCCAGCTCCCGACCGAGTAGACTGTAGTTGTACTGCATGGTATAGGTCTTGGCTTCCGCCCCGTCCTCGCGCACCGTGCGTTTTTCCACTTTCATCTTGCCCGTACTGAAGTAATCACGCTGCAGCACCGTCTGGCCATTTTCCTTGCATTCTTCCAGGCGTGCATTCAAGGGGTTGTAGATGAAGTTGAGGTCGCTGTTACTCACGCGACGCTGGGTGGGTTCCTCACCCAACTGCGGCTTGTAAACGTAGTCGATCCGTGCATTGCGCGGGGTGATCACCCAGCTTGCCTGGCGGTGGCCCGGCAGGTAATGCATCACTCGCTTTCGCCCGCCGGTCTTGGACTCGATCATGCGGTCCAGGCCGTCGAAACGCTGCTCACCCAACAGCTTGCCATTTACCGCAATACTGGTCGGCAAGTCTTCACCACTGTGCTGAGCGTACTCGCGATGTACCGTGCTGCCATCGGCCAATATTTTATCGACCACGCGGTCAAACACGTCGTACACCGAACGCTCCGTCGCACCACGGGCATCGATCTCCCGCACGTTGCGACCCAGGCCATCGTAGAAGTACCGATGGCGGCTGATTCGCTTGCCTGTGGTATCCACCCGTTGTTCTTCGATCGGGTGGTCGAAGGTGTTGAGCCATTGCATCGTCTTGCCCCCCTTGATCTTGCCATCGGGGGTTTGCTTCCAGCTGGTGCGCAATGCCTGCGGGCCGTCCGCGAGCGTCTGGCCTGGGCGCAGCCCATTGGCATGCCGGGGCGCTTTGCGTGGGCTGTCGACGGCGAGTGCCTGCGCACTGGGCGATGAACCAATCAGGTCGGTTCGCTCCACGATCATCACGCCGTCGGCACCGATCTCGGCGTACTGTTGATTCCAACCGTCATACTTGATGGTTTTGGGCAATTCCAAGGTGATGCGCGTTACCGGTCCGCCTGGGTTGTCAGGATCGATTTCGTCCATCCAGTCAAACTGCACTTCCTTCACCAGGTTGCCGAACACATCGTAGTCGGCGGTGTAGTTGGTACGGAATTCGACCTTGCGCTTTTCATCCTGGGCGTCAGCGTCATGCCGTTCGGTCTTGACCACCCGACTCATCCCATCGAGCTCGGCCCGCGTGGCCACACCTTTGACGTCGACTTCGGTTTGTCGCGCCAGCTGCCCGTCGGTCGCCACCAGGGTATAGCTGTAGCTTCGCGACGCTGTGTACTCAGGTTCTCTGGGCGCAACGGTTTCCTTGGTGACTCGACTCAACTCGTCGTATTCGTATGCGATTTCCACCTCGTTGTCGTCGAGATTGAGCAGCGGCTGGTTGATCAGCACGCACTGGCGCAGCGTAATCTGCTTGGTCGAGTTGCGCGGCTCCGCTTCGCCCTCGACCGGCTCACCGTCATCGAAGCCGATCACTGTCTGCAGCGTTTCCAGCACGGTACTGTTGTCGAGGGTGTCATATTCGAATTCAGTCAAAGTCATGGCCTCTGGCTTGCCATGCATGACGACTGCCTGAGCCTGCACTCGGCCGTGAAGCAGCGAATCAGAGGGGTTCGCGATGTACTCGAACGTGGTGTCACGCACGGTCGTTTGCATCGACAGCCACGCATTGGCTGGCAGCTCGATCAGCTTCTCCTGCTTGGGCTGCAACCAATATTCCCCCACCTTTCGCCGCAGTGTTCGCTGGCGTGACGGTAAAACCGAACCGTGACGGCCATAGCGGTAGTTCGTGCGCAAAATGGGCGCCGGTGGTTGAGCCTCGAACCCGGGCGATGGATAGACCGTGCGGTT
Source organism: Pseudomonas sp. CIP-10 (assembly GCF_020911845.1). Taxonomy (NCBI): domain Bacteria; kingdom Pseudomonadati; phylum Pseudomonadota; class Gammaproteobacteria; order Pseudomonadales; family Pseudomonadaceae; genus Pseudomonas; species Pseudomonas sp. CIP-10. The sequence goes on from NZ_CP087160.1 coordinate 4,391,834, forward strand.
TTTCAAGTGCCGTACGAAGCCGTGCGGGTCTGGCGGGCAATCCTCCTCGTTGTCTCCAGGCTGGTAGTACTCGCTGACCGTTCGCACACCATTGGCCTGAACCTCCAGCGTCTGGTTGCCGGCATCGTCATAGCCGTATTCGCGCACCTCGCTTCGTTGGCGCGTCGAATCGTGGCGCATTCGCCATTGCTCGGTAACCTGCTTGGGTAGCTGGAAGTAAGGCGGTTGCAGGGCGAACTCTACGTTGGCGTCGCCGTGGTAGGCCGTAGTGGTCTGCGTCACGTACCATTGCTGTTCGGGTGCATCGGCCTTGTCGTAATCGAGCACGTCACCCAGTTGTTCGGTTACCTGCCGGGTCATCAGATGATGGCGGTCATACGTGCGGACGATCTGGCGCACGACCTCATCTTGTACAACCAACTGCTCGGTGCTGGAATACACGTACGACGCGCCAACTTGATAGAGGTTGTCCTCCCCCTCCCTCCAAGAGGCTGAGCTGTTCCCGCCCATGAAGTTCTCGGCGCTGTAGGTATACTCCGTTTCGATCAACTTCTGCCCGCCCTGAGGGTCAAGCACGTGGCGCTTCACCCGCGGCAGCCGTTCGACAGGCGCACCCGCTGGCAACCGATGGCCGGCATTATCATAGGTAATGGTCTCGACGCTGCCGGTCGGCGCGGCCACGCGCTGCAGACAGGTCATGTTTTGCGTGCTCGGGTCCTTGAGGTAGTCAAACCGCCAACTGCCTTGGTCCTGGGTTGGCAGTACCACTTTCCTGACGTCCCTCCCGGCCAGTTGCACCGAGTAGGTCGCCCGTGACGGGCCGGTCTTCGCTCGGGTGGCCACATGGAAGTTGTAACGGTCGCGGTTAACGTATTCCACCTCCAGCAAGGATTTACCGGCCATGTCCTTTATGGACTTCAGGCACTTGTGAGTAGTGTCCGGTGGATCGGTGTAGTCCAACTCGATCCAATGCCCACTCTGTGCATAGACACGATGGGGCAGCGCCACCGGTTTGCCATTACTTGAGCGGACACGCAGGTGTTCCACCTGGCCAGACTTGTGCACCACCCGATAATTATTGTCGTCGTCACGGTAAAACTTGAAACTTACGAGTTTCTGTTCATCGATGACCGCCGGCTGGCTAGTGATGCTGGAAACGACGAACTGCTCGCCCGTATACAAATACAAGGTGCGGGTCAGGGGCATGTATTGGCTGAGGCTCATGTTCCAGCCTTTGCCATAACCACTGTCTTCGGTATTCAAAGGGTTGAAGGCCAGCTGCACAGGCAGTTCAGGCCCCTGTAAATGGTTGGCTGGCACAGTGGGTAACTTGAGTGTAACCGTATATTGCCCCGTACGCGGATCGACACTGTTACTGATGAAACTCATGAAATTGAAGGCGTTGGAATGCACAACCGATGTGACTGTCATCGTATTGATCTCTGGGAATTCATGTTCGGCGGTGGCTTGCCAAGGCAAGCCACCGCCCTGTGGCTTCAGCTAGCGGCTACTGCAGATCAAGCATGAAATGGTTGCGATTCAGCCCGACATACATCACTCTCAGATAATGGCGATTGCCTTCCTGATCGAGCAGACTGAACTTGAACGGACGTAATAGGGTAGGCCGCACTTCTTCCTCGAAATCGTACAAGGGGTCAGGGTGATGCTCCAGTTGGTGCCGAAAAGGGAAGTTTATTATCCGCGTCAGGCTGATCATCAAGGCATTATCATGGGGAGCATAATTCGGGTGCAATGCCTTCAATGGCACACCACGATGTGCTGACATGAGAACCAGCTGGGGATCATAAATCATCTCTTCGTTCCAGTTTCCAAATACGTAGCCGCTGTAACTGCACAGCGTGTCCTCGTATTCCTCGGTCTCCCAGCGCATCACTGACAGGTTATCATCCGTCTCGACCCTTATCTCCACGAAGTAGATGACATTCAGCTCCCTCGTGAGATGTTTCAAATACCAGTAGTCTACCGTTAGGGTTTTATAGCTGAACGTATCACCCCCATGCTCCGCGCCTTCATGCTCGACCCGAACAGGTTGCTTAGACCAGTCAAAAGCTTCGATGGCAACCCCCGGCCGCATGATGCCTGTTACCTTCACCTCGCCATCTTGGTGACTTATTCTTTGCGAGTGTTGCCACTGCCCGCCCAACCCCGCTTTTTTGAACTGAGCGTATATAGTGACGTCCTGCGTAGCAGTGGTTTGGAGCCAGAAGTGTCTGATCAACTCGCCTTGTTCTTCCGCAGGTGCGCCCCCCCGAACACCCCCCGGCTGCGTTTTCAACTTCGGATTTTTTGTACGGCGCACCACCCAGGTTTCTGGCTTATCCCCTGGCTCGATACCCTCATCCACGAAGTCTAACTGACCGCCTCCTTCCAGATAAAAACCGAACGTTCGCATATCGTCTTCGCCGATCGGTTCAACAATCGAATCCCCCTGTTCGGTGATAATGCTAACTTCCACCTGAATTTGCTGCATGCCGTTGGCGAAGCACCTAGGCGCCGATAATGTCCTGAGCGTGAAGTTCGATAGCGCCTTCCAGCCTGATGCGATTGACGACCGCGTGCCAGTACCCATGCCATCTTCGCCATGTTCGACAATGGCGTACCCGAAAGCCATGCCCATCAAGTCTGCCATCACCACGCTTGCTGAAGACTCCGGCTTGAGCGGTGGGGTGTACAGCCCGTCAGGTGTGATCTCACCCTCGCCGACCACTGTCCATTCAATTTTAGCTTCCTGCAGGGTGGCTGGTGGCGTCTGACCCGCGGCCAACAATGCCTCGCGCCAATTCAAGGAAGAGAACTGAATGGGTGCTTGCGCGTTCTCGCGGGGCACATGAAAGGGCTCAACGTATATGGCAGCAGCCGTGTTGACGATGACCACACACGCCTCGGCGGACGACTGAATACCTTCGTTGTCGTACCTCACACGAATTCGCTGACGCTGAATACCCGATGTGTGTTGTGCCGTGTAGGTGAATGTCGCCTTGTTCCCGTTTTTATCCAACTTACCCAGTTCTTCGCCTTCGAGCGACCAGTCTACGGCCGCACTACCGCTCACGACGAACTCGATGGGCCCGTCACCGTTTGACCAGTTCACGGTCTGTGGGGCAATGGTCAGGGGCTTGTCGGTTTCCACCACGAGTGCGGATGCAACCAAGGATTCGTCATCGTCCAAAGCATGACCCGTCACCAGTATCATCTGTGTCGGCCTGGCGAAGCTTTCCCGGGCAGTCGCTTGATAAAGGCCGCCATTCATCGTGCCCGTCGCCCCCGGACGGAATAAATTGCGCGCCTGCCATTCAACCACCCCGCTGCCGCCTGACATAGCGAACGGCTGTTTCATAGCAGCCCCCAGCGTGGAGATGGCAGGCTGCACTTCACGACTGAGCGCGCCACGCGCCAGCGCCCCGAAACTTACCGAGGCATCAGCCAGCAGGTGGGTTTCACTCAAGGCCACCCTACGGTCATTTCCCAGCGCTAACGAGCGCACTACATCGGCGGGCTCGCCCAGCTGGAGTTCCTGCATAATGGGTGGCGTAAGCAGCATGACGTCGGTGCTGGCTTCATTGGGCAACGGATAAGGGTAGGGTTGCGACGGCATATTACCCCCCTTGAAGTCCACGCCTTTTTGCATGAACACTACCAGTGCACCATCACCCTCAAAGCCTGGGGTTGCCGCCCATGGCGCGGGAAGGGTTATCAAGGCCCCCTTGCGCAGGTCCAACGGCTCATAGTTGCGCAAGTTGAACGAGCCCATTTTCAAAACCCTGCGCTCTTCGTTCTGTTGAACCAGCCACTGGCCCAGGCGTTTGCCAATTTGGGTGCGTTCGTAGTTGTCTAAACCAAGGTTGCAGATATAACGACTGGCCTGGGCGATGTCGATCACGATCTCTTGCTTCATGCTGATCGGGTCTAACCGCAGTTCGAATTTGCACTGCGCCTCCAGGTAGAAGCCCTGTGTTTCGCGAATAGTGAAGCTGCGATGCAGACGAGGCGGTTGGCCGGCCAGCTGAAGCCGGTAGCGGAAATCGCCAGCCAATAGGTTCATGCGTACGGTGACGAGCCGGTCTGTCGACACAGCGCCCTCGAACGATACGTGTGCTGCGCCCAGGACCAATCCCTCGATCTCGATTATCTGCTCACTGCCTTCATTGATCGAGAAGGCATCATCAAAAGGCTCGAGATAAGTCAGTTTGCCCAACGACTGCAAGTAGTGGTCCTGCAGTGAAGTATTCAACGCCTTGCGGCTGAGCGCCATCACGGCGCCCCAACCGAAGAACCGATCTTCCTCACTTAACCGCTGTAAAAGCGCCGATGTAGAGAACGGATTCATAGGTCACGCTCCTGCAAGTTCAGTAATGTAGCGAGGGAGAGTGGAATAATGACGAAGTTCCAAAATGGGATGAAGCCGGTGTCATAAAACGCAGCCACGGCAATATAATGCTCCCCCCCGGCGGCCGGCGGGGTGTACTTTCCAGACTGGCTCAAGTCGCCCTTACCACTCAGCTTGTACCAATTGGCAGGCGACAGTTCCATCTCGCTGCCGTCGTTTTTTGTCCCCCAAAAGGAAAATTGTATTCCGTCCTCCTCTTCGGTGTATCTGAAGAAGCAATTGGGTGTGGCCAGTTTTGGAAGAAACATTTCGCATACGACTGGTGGACCGTCGCCCTGTTTGACTTCTATTCTGTCGATGCGAATCGCTTGGTCCAGCTCCTCATTGCTATCATCCGGGAACTCTATTGGGGCGTAATAGACGCGTGCATCCTGAACGTCGGCATTTTCATCCAGCTCCAACCTACCGCCGGCATTGCCGGAGAGAGTCCAATCAAGTGCCTGCTTGTTGGCGCTACCGGCCCAGACCACATACCCTGCATCAGGGTCACCTGGTAGGGTCAAGTTGACCGTGTTGACCATAGGGAATACCGAAACCGAAGAGGCAACCACATGGACCATGGCCTTGGCGGACCAGTCGCCTTTGCTGGCCGTTACAATCACTCGCCGGTAAGCGAAGTTGAAACTGGCCGCCGTTGGGGCTCGATAGATACCGTTCTCGATTGCCCCCACGTATTCTTCACCTGTCGGGTCACCCTCCAGCGCGGCCACGGACCATTGCACGCCCTCCAAGGGAGGGATCACCTCGAAGGTAAAGGTGCCATTGGCCACCACGACGGGTTCATTGTTAGACAGTCGGTTGGTTGTCAGCTTCGGGGCCAGGTCGCCCAATGCCGTCAAGTCACCGGGCTGATAAATGACGCGAGGCTCCACCACCGAATCGTCTGCGAATAGAAGGCCATTGAGACGGAATGCGTCAATGGAAAGTGAAACGTTTTCGAGTTCCTCAGCAAGTTGTTCCAGCCGCATGACAGGTAATTCATACGTTGCGAGGAAAGCGTCCAAATCCGATTTTAGATCATCGTGCCCCGTTCCGCCTTGGGTCTCAGTTGCGAATTGTTTCTCAACGTCAGTTTGAATCCGGATCACAGAGCGTCCGGCCTGATCTTTACCTAGCACTGGAGTGAACCTGCACTTTAAGTTCCAGTCAATCAGAACGGTAGCTTCATACTCATACTCTATCCACCCGCCCGCTGAAAAAACTGTTTCGGCCGCAAGCCCCCGCGTCTCGACACGGCCGGCCCACCGTATCTCCATCGCACCATTGACCAACGAGAAAGACCATGGGTCGCGACTGACAAAGGGAATTTCAACACCCTCTACCCCCGCGACCGGCCCCGTCCCAGGTATAACTATGGGTAATTTACTTTCACTATCAACCCCCCCTTTCGTAGCCTCGTACCGCATGAACTTTCCTGCGACGACACTCTGATATTCGAGCGTCTCGAACATTTTTAAACCTTTTATCGTCTTGAGCAGCATACGGCTGACGACCTGCTCAAAACTAATAACCAAATTACTTGAAAAACCCTCCGGCAAAAAATAGGGCAAGCTGCCTTCCCCAGAGGGGATGTCACCAGATCTGTCATCCAAACCAATGAGCAGCAGCACCTCACCATCACCAAAATTATCGGCGCCACGTACAGCCGCACCGCGCGCCGGCCGCGTCAAAACTCGAAAATCCCCAGGTTGTAAAGCGTCCTCGGGGTTCGGGCGCAACTCACCCAACGTGAATTTTTTCTGGGAATCCTCCAGTGTTTTAAACCATTCAAGAAGGTGTGCGCCCAGTTTACCTTCTTCGAATCGAGTATCGACGCCGGTGAAAAGAAACTCCGTGGCTCCATTGCCTGCCAGGTCAAGCTCCACCGAGCCCTCATTGGTCACATGTCCAGGCGCATTCACTAAAAAAATAGTCATCGTCATGATAGGCCCGACAAGGCCATCAACAAAGCCTAAACGTTTAATCTGGGCGCGCTGGATCCCTTGCGTATTTGAGGTCTCGTAAACAATGCCCCCGACAGCTCGCATCATGCAGCGGGCTCGTCCATCGGTAAGGGTGGCCCCCTCAAACCGCAGGCGCGGTGAGTCGAATTGTACATCGCGCAAATAATGCACAGTACCTGACGTCCCCACAAAACTATCGTAAGGCGGAATAATCGATGCTGTATTGAAGCGAGAGATATACTCTTGCAACAATAGGTAGTTGGTCTTGTCACGGTCAAACGCAGCGATCACGTCCCATCTAAGCGTTTTGGACTCCGCCGCCATTTCCTTCAAAAAATCGTCCAACGATTGCTTGCTCATTTAACTATTCTCCGTTGACAACAGATCTTTCTATGCTTGTTGGATACACAGAGTCGGGGTCAATCTCTGATCATTACCCTGCCATTCGGCAGTACGTGGAATGATTCGCCGTCATCGAAACTGATCGTTGCCCACAAGTGCAGGTCAGTGTCGCTCTTTAAGTTTTTCACGTCCGCCAGAGGAACCGTCGCTACCACCATCCCTTCTTTAACATCATCAACTTCAACTTTCACGGCGTCACGTATGGTTCTTTCGTAAGTAACACCAGTCGTCAGCATGCCGGTGACCTTTAGGGTCACTGTGTTACCCACCGCCATGAATGGCCAGACAGGCAGCACAATGTTAGGGTCTGTCACTAATTTCTTTTTAGAGAGTTCGCCGTTTGATTCCGCATCATCACAGAACGCCGGATGGTATCCACCTGGCGGCACTGGCTGTATTCTTAACTTCAACGCATCCGAAGTGAGTTCGCCCTCATTGGTAACGAGGGTGTAGGTCACCGGAAAGCGCTTGAGCGAACTCGCATTGTTCAGCTCCATGTTGGCCGCGATGTAGTCGGGGGGTATCGTGAAGAGCAAAGGGGCTGTTGGGTCGTCAGGCTCTTCGACCGTCACGTTGCCGGCGTAGGCATTGCCTTGCCAGTTCACTTTGATGCGGTCCCCTTCCCTTACCCCACTGCTAGGGACTTGTACCTTGGCCCCCTTCTCGAACTGGGTGGCGGACCCCACAGCTCCGTGGTCCTCCCCCGTGGTATCGATTACGTTCGGTGGCAAAAGGTGCCCGCGCACGCGCTCGACCTTGAACGACAACGGCTGCGAATTTACCGCCCAGCCCTGCCGCGCAATCTGGAAAAACACGTCAACGTCATCGCCAACACTGACGTCCAGTGACGCGGGGCTCACGCCGAACTGCATGACGCCATTCGGCTGGCTGCTAGCATCCAGACGCTGCACCATGACGTGGCGGTTATCCACCGTGTCGCCTAGCCAGTGGCAGAGCACTACGTCACCGGCTTCGGCGCGCACGGGGCACTTAGCCTTTATCACAAGCCCGGTCTTGAAGGCCTCCGGGTCCAGCACACCGCCCGAGAAACCCACGATCTCCATGGCCGGCAGGTAGGGTTCGGTGGCAGCGACCTCTAGCACTTCGAACGTTTGAGTCGGCGAGCGCAGCGCGATTTTGCTGCCCTTCAATATGATGGTGTAGTGAAGGTCGATGCTACGGCCTTTAAAATCACGCAACTGGCTCCTGGGGATCGAGCCGCTCAGCACAGCCGCTGCACCACCTTCTTTAGGTGAAACGTTGAACTCCTTCTGAACTGGCGAGCCGCTATCGTCCTCGCCATTGAGCACCACCTTGACCACATCACCTATTTGCAAGGCCTGGTAGTAGGGGATAATCACGGTGGCACCCGAACCCAGCGTACTGTAATCAATAACACGATCATGGGATTCGAGCACTTGCACCACCGGCAGTTGCTCATTCCATTCGGGTCTTTCGACTAAACCCACCAAACAGTGCAGCCGCAGCGACTCAGGTTGCTGGGTACCCTCCCAATCAAGCACCTGATAGGAATAAAACGCCGCCCCACCCCTGGCCCACAGAAGTGTCTCTTTTTTGATCTGCACCCGTTGGCCCAGCACCGGATCAGGATTAAAGACCGGGGTGGCCGAGTCGATGTCGTCGAACGGCAGGCCCTGCCCATCCGTGCCTCGCCATTTCACGGTGATGGTATCGTTATTGTGGATTCCGGGATAATTGACATAAGTATCAAGATCCCCCTCCAACGCATCCACATCGATTTCACGTCTGTCCGTCAATGTGGGAATAAACGGCAACGGCGGATTGATCGTTTGGGCGCGGGTAGCGGCACGCCCGCCATCTCTCTGATTTTTCAGGCTCATGCAGTTGAACTCCACAGGTTTGAAGTCTTTTTACCCCGTGATTCAACACCTGCCTACTAGCAGAAATAACAGGTAGCGGCTGATACCCCGGGGGGCAGCGAGCAGCAGGTACCTAGTATTTCTATCAGGTGCGCGAATGAGCGCGTGCTTTTACTCTCCAGATTCGTAGCACTCGACACGCGGCGGAGCGACCACGGCGCCACCCGCAGTTCAGGCTTATTACTTCGATAGCAAGCCCCCGTCAGGAGACATATCTATGTTATTCAACGCACCCGCAAACCCCCTGCTCATACGAAGCCTCATGGTGCTAGCCCTTGCCACGGTCAGCACCGTGAACAGCAACTTGGTACACGCCACCACGCCCACCAGCACACTCCCGGGGACCATCACGTTGTATGGCAAAACAGGGGACATTTCAGACCCTGAAAACGACAGTAATAGCCACTGTGTTATTGAGGTTCTGCCCGGTGGCACTGGCCGAACAGTTGATTACATGCTCAGCAACCCAGACTCGAAATGCTTTCAATTGCGGGTTGAAAGTATCTCAATGGAGCACATGCCGCCTGCCACGCAGGTGCTGCTGACGGACGATTACTTTTGCGACACCACGCTGGGTGACGATTACCAGCCGAAACTTGATCCTAGCACGAACAAGAACTTCTGGATCAAGCTAAAAACCGGAGCCGACGGTTCCATACTTGCAAAACGAAGTATCAGCGGACTGAACACGAAAGGGTTCCTTTACAACCAAGCAGAGGAAAAAGTCACCAAAGGCATACAATTGGTGGACATGGCCCTGTCGGGCTCCCCCCAGGAAATGACCCACACGCTATCCTGCGTGCGCGTCATAACTTCCAGCAACAAGGATACGAAATTTGGAGAAATCTTAACGCTTGGAAAACAAGAATGGACGTCCAAATGGAGAGAAGGTGATGAAGATGCTGCGCCGAGGAAGGAGTGCGCAAAAGGCGTCATGTCCGGGCGTTATCACTTGGGTAGTGAACAAGGTGATACTATGCACAAGTGTGCTGAGTTCAATACAGCTGTAGCCATTGAAAGAACGCCGTGGTCAACTATGTTTCGCGAATGCGGTATTCCCTTGAGCGGCGCTTACGTCAGCGACAAGGGCAGATACCAGGACTGTAATGAGGCTGACGTGACTGATTGGGAAAGTTTTGAGTACCGCTACTTCACCTGCCCTGTCGACCAAGTCATGGTTGGCCGCGGCCACGCCTATCAAAAATACGACGATACCGATGATACCGGTGCCGACGTAGGCGATGAAAACGGGCGTACTGACTACCGATGTGCAAAGCTTTATGAGGGTGTCGTATCCGAAAGTAATCGGATCAGTGTGTTGCCAGGTAAATGGACCGACCCCATAACCGAGGACGGCACTGACCATCATGGTGATGAGCATGATGGTTATTTTAACTGTCCTGCAAACGAGGTGCTGGTAGGCCGTGCCCACCGCGGTGACGAAAGGAACTTAACCCGTTATCAATGTGCCAAGTTGCGCTTGCCCGCTCATTAATCCATTCACCAGGGTAAACTACCATGATCGCCACCTCGTCCGCGCACTCCAATGCGTTCAACTTTCTCGGTTTCATGCAAGGCGGAGTTGATCCGCGCACCGGCCAGTACACACTGGGCATCGAACTGCCCAAAATAGTCGCCAACAACCTGATCGGCCCTAACTTACCCCTTGCACTGAACTACAGCCCGTTGCAAGATGAAGACCATGGCTATGGATCAGGCTGGAGCATCAACCTCAGCCGCTATGATGTCAGTAGTCGGGCCTTGTCGCTCATCAACGGTGAAAGCTATCGTGTGACCAGCGTCTCATCCAAACCTGCTTATATTCATGAGCAGAAAATTGTGAGCTTCGAGTTTTACAAAGACGACGAATTCAACTACCGCGTCATTCATCGCTCGGGCATGATTGAACACCTGCGCACTTATTCTGAAAATGGCAAGCAAATTGCGCTGCCGTATCGAATCTATTCCTCGACTGGGCACTGGGTCGAACTCACCTACGAGGCCAAACCTGAAAACAAAAATCACCAGTGCCTAAGCGAAGTTCACGATGCAACGGGCAAGCGCCTGTTATGGGTGGAATACCAGAGCGTCGACCGCTACAGCATCCATTTGTACCCGGACGATAACGCCAGCACTTATGTGGTCTCGCTCAAAGCACGCGACGTCAGCGAGGTCTTGCTACCCGATGACCGCGGTGCGAAATGGCGTTTCGGCTATCTCAAAGATGCCTCTACCCAGAACATGCAGTGCTTGCAGACCATACACACGCCTAGCGGCAGCTTCGAACACCTTAGCTATGACAATGCAGGCCACCTAATGCCCAAAGGTAGCCCCATACCCAGGCTGCCCAGGGTCGAAACACACCAGGTGAACCCGGGTTTCGAACAGCCTGCAATGGTGACCCGTTACAGCTACTCCGCAGAAAATTTCATGGGCGGAAATAGCAACATGCCTTGGACGGAGGGGGAAGATACACTCTTCAAGCTACCAGGGGTTTATACCTACAGCTCCTCGCAACTACATGAAGTAGGTGGTGAGCTGGTTCGAAAGGTCACTCGCATTTACAACCGCTACCATCTGATGACCAAAGAGATTACCGAAGAGTTCGGCCGGGTCGCTCAGCCAGTAGCGCCGCTGGATGGCACAGCCGCAGAGCCGAAGGACGACTGGCACATCCGTGAGACCGAGACGTCATACCACGAAAACCCGAACGTGGAGTTCGCCCTGCAGCCTCGGTACTACCAGGCGCCAAAGTTCGTTGTCGAGCGCTGGAAGCTAAAGGACGATCCCACTCAGCTGCGCCAGGAAGTCACCACAACCCTGTACGATGACCACGGTAATCAGACCCTGGAGCTACAGCCTGACGGTGTGTTTACCGTCAGCGAATACTACGAGGCCGGGGAGCAGGATGGCTGCCCTGCAGACCCGCTAGGCTTCAAGCGCAGCCTCGCCAAGCGCACGGTGTACCCATCGGGGACACAGCCACCCTCCTGGGTCCCGCCCGAGGACATGCCCGCCACCGTCCCCGCGCCTGTGGCGGTCGAAAGTGGCGCACCGATAATGACCACGTATCTGCGCTATCAGCTGTTCGACATGCTGTCCGAAGAAAGCCGTCTTGTCGGTGCACCGAGCCAATACCTGGTTGAAGAGAGCATCACTGAGTGCAGCGGCCTCGGGGACGACGAGCGACTGCTGGAGCGGACCACGCAGGGTTACCACCATGCGCCAGACCAACCGGCGCTGCACGGCCGTCAAATCACTGAAGAAAAAATCCTGTACAACCCCCAGGCCAAAGGCTTGCTGGCCAGCGAGGAAAAAGTTTCCACACGCTGGAGCTACCCGGGCGCGACCACGAAGAAACGTGAGGCACCGCTTGAAATCAAAGAAACCGTAACCTGCAGAGGCGTGCAAAAAAGCTTTGTACGCTCGGTTTCCAGCCTGACAGGCCAAACGCTGATGGAGCAAGATGTTCACGGTGTAGCCATCGAGTACGAGTATGACGCGCTGCAACGGGTGATCAAACAAACCCTCGCTGCGGGTAGCCCGAATGCGTCCGTTCGCTCGTATAGCTATCGCTTGGTCGCCGCCGAGGGCCAGCAGGCCGGGATGACGGTTACCGACCCTTCCAACGTGGTCACCCATACCTTTTACGATGGTCTCAACCGCGCCATCAGCCAGACACGCCAAACTGAAAACGCAGAGCAACCCCAGCTGGTTTACGAGGCAATGCATGACGCATTGGGGCAGTTGATCCGCGATACTACCTACGACTACCATCCTCGCCTCAAGGGCGGCATGCTGGCCATCGATACCCACTACAGCTATGACGCCTGGGGCGAGCTTTGCGAAACCCTGAATGCTGACGGCACCCGACAACACACTGCCTTCTCCCCGTTTGGCACCCAGGGTGACATGGTCGCCAACTGGATGACCAGTCCCACCCAGCCGGAGCTGCGCCAGCATTTCACCCTGATCCAAAGCAATTTAAAGGAAAAGCCGTGGCAAATAGAGCGCTTTGATGCCGGCCGCAAACAAGTCGCGCGTCAGAACTTCTTTTACGATGGCCTAGGCCAAAGCACCCGTGAAGAGCAGCGGATTCGAGACCCGGAAAGCAACAATGAAACACTGACGGTCAGCAAATACCAGTACGATGAGTACGGCCGCATGACGTACACCGAACGACCAGACGGCACTGCGATGAGCAGAACATTTGCGCCGCACAGCCGCAATGAACTGGTCGAAACGATGTATGTGCACGAGAAACGCAAAGGTAAACGAACGCTGGCTGCTGGCGAGTTGGCCCATGCGCGTACGTACGATGGGCAAGAGCGCATGCTGACCTTCAGTGACGGTAAACGCACGGAACACTACGAGTACAAAGACAAGGCTGGCAACGACAGCGAGCAACAACTGGCCAGCAAACGTATCACTCCAAGCGAGCGAGAATTCAACTTCACCTACGACCCCACCCTTTCCCTGCAACCCACTTCCATCACGGTAGGGCAAAACCAGCCGACCGCTTATGAATACGGACGTCATTCCCCTGCCATCAGCCGTGCCGTCAACGACCATGGCACGCGCACCTATGACTACACCGACCAAGGCTACCTGCGACAGGAGACCTGGGACGACGCGCAGGCTGCCAAGCAGTATGTTTGCACGCATACCACCTCGCTTCAGGGCCGACAGTTACTGCGCGAGAGCAGTGATAACATCACGACTGAACACGGTTACGATGACATCGGCCGCCTTCACTGGACCACCCAGGGCAACCTGCGCTCAGACTTCGAGTACAACGATGATGGGCGGCTGAAACTGACCAAAACCCAAGACCTGAAAACCTTGCATCGTGTCGACTGCGAGCAGGTCTACGATAGCCATGGCCAGGAGATCGACCGCATTCTGAGCCGCTACAATGATCAGCTCAAAACGACTGAACACCGTATTAGCCAAGTCTGGCGTAACGACGGCCTGCTCCATAGCCGCACGCTGTACCACGAGGGTGAACTGCAGCTCACGGAATTTTTCGACTACGATCCACGCAAACGGCTTGAGTCGTATTGGTGCGAGGGTAAGCAGGACGCGTTCCCCCGCAACGCCAAAGGGGACCCGATCGAAGAGCAAGTGTTCACTTACGATGATCTGGATAACCTGGTGAAATGCGAAACCTGGTTCCCCGATACCCCTAAGCATACCGCCACGTATCGCTGTGAAGGCTTCCAGTTGATGCAGGTGACGCATTCTCCCCCTGGCTACCTGCCCGACCGCGATATTCGCTACGATGATGATGGCAACATGCTCAACGACGAAGCCGGCAACCAGCTCGTCTATGACGACCATGGCCGCCTCGCACAAGTGTTGAGCGAGGGTGGCGACACGCTGTTCAGTTACCGCTACGACGGCCACGATCACCTTGTAGGCGTGCGCCACGGCAATGGTGCAGAGGTGCTGCGCCGCTATCAAAACGACCGTTTGCACACCACGATCGACAACGATGTACGGACCGAGTACTTGTATGAGGGCAGCCGCCCACTGGGCTTGCAATCGAGCAACGACAGCGATGGTAGTCGCCTGCTACTGACCAATATGAGCAATAGCGTGCTGGGTGAGAGCACAAAGGACACGGTGTGCGAAGCCCGTTACAGCGCTTATGGCGACAACGGCAAAGAAGACCCTGACAACGCGCTGCACGGCTTGTTGGCCTTCAACGGCGAGGCGCGTGAACGCGCCTTGGGTTGGTACCTGCTGGGGCGAGGTTACCGCGCCTATAACCCGCAGCTGATGCGCTTCCACAGCCCGGACTCGATGCCACCTGAGATCGCGGGTATCAACCCCTATCAATACTGCCTTGGCGACCCGGTGAACTGGCGCGATCCCAGCGGGCATGCGAGCTACAGGGCACCTTCAGACGAACCGGCGATCGGGTTCAGGAAGAGGAAAGGTCCCAGTAAAACCGGGGCGTGGATTCAGTTGGGCGTTAGTATCGCTGTCGCGGTGGTTAGCGCCATCCCATTTGTAGGGAGCTTGATAAAAGTCTCAGCTACGGTTGGGCTCATGGCGGCGTCGATGACTACGAAGGTATGGATGGTCGTGGGCGCGGTAGGGGTGGCTGCCATGGCTGCGGGCCTTGGACTTCAGACTATGGCTATTTTCGAGAAGAACCAAGCAAAACAAACGTTGTATCAGTCGATCGGTGGCGGGCTCTCCATGCTAGGTGGGATAGCCGCCGGTTTCTCAGGGTACAAGACGTGGTCATACGCGAAAGCTGAAAAAGCAAAGAAAGCCGCTAATGCAAAAGCCGCAGAAGCCGCAACTGAAAAACCTGCCACGAGCGCTGATACAGGCCCTTCTGGTGTTGCCAGCGACGTTGATGCGATTAAAAGCTCGGTAGAGGCGGCGAACGCTAAAGCCACCGATGCACTGAGGAAAGTTGACGAGCTCGCGCTGCAGCAGGGCCCTCAAGGTGACAGGGGCCCAGCCGGACCAGCCGGACCAACCGGACCAGCTGGAGCCGATGGACAGCGAGGACCCCGTGGCCCCCGGGGGCACTCCACTTCCATATCAGACGTAAAGGATGCGGTGTTTGACATTCTAAGAAATTTTGGCCTTATACCAACCCCCTCTGGCGGATCGGAAAACAGTGCGAAAGCTAGTACGCCAGTAGTCACGAGTTTCGGGATGACTCCTGCTGGCGCTCGTGATCTAGCGAACAGCTTCAAGAAAGATAACTAGAACCAGAAATGATATACGGCCGTCTGCCTCGCAAGAGGCAGACGGCTTACAGTTTCATGGACTAATCCCACCCCCGCTCAGAACCCTCCTACATACCGTTCCCACTCCTCTCTCTACCCTCCTCACATCGCCTGACTCACCGCCCAAGGCCGCGAGTCTGGTCAACACAACACGCCTCCTGCCCTGAGCACACGGCAGCGACGCGGCCACCTTCGACACCATTCGAGACATCCCCATGCTACGCGCCAAACGGCGTCGGCAGCTGCCGTCGCGCCTTCGTTTCGCACGCTTGCTGGCCTTGGGTGGCAGCTGTCTGCTGCCGGCTGCCCAGGCCAACGAACCCGAACTGACATTCCACAGTGGTTTCCTGCGCCAGTCCCCTGGCCAGGCGCATGGCAGTGCCGAGTTGGCCCTGCAGGCCCTGGCGGCCCACCAGCCAATGGCAGCCGGGCGCTACACCGTGCAGGTGCGGGTGAACCTGGCCCACGCCGGTGACTATGCCCTCGACTTCCAGGAGCATGGCTCAGACCAAGGGCTGGTCCCCTGCCTGGGTCCAGAACTGATGGCCGAACTGGGCCTGCGCCTGGACCGCCTGGCGACCCCCATGGCGCCCAACCAGCAATGCCTTGACCTGGCCGCCCAATTGCCCGGTGCCCAGGTCGAGTTCGACAACAGCCAGTTGCAACTCGACATCGCCATCCCCCAAGCGGCGTTACGCCGCGATGCGGCAGGCAATGTGGCGCCAGAGCGCTGGAGCCAGGGCATCAACGCTGGCTTCGTCAACTACCAAGCCTCCGCCATGCACAGCAGCCAGAAGGGTGGCCCAACCCGCAGCCAGCAAGACCTGTATCTGAACAGCGGGCTCAACATTGGCGGCTGGCGCCTGCGCAGCAACCAGAGCCTGCGCGAGGATGAACACGGACAACGGCGCTGGACCCGCAGCAATACCTATGCCCAGACTGACCTCCCCGGCACCTGGGGCACACTGACCCTGGGCGAAACCTCCAGCAATGGCGAGGTGTTTCGCAGCCTGCCGTTCAAAGGCGTGCAACTGGCCTCGGACCTGGGCATGCTCCCTGACGTGTTACAAAGCTATGCCCCGGTAATCCGTGGCGTCGCTCAAACCCGCGCCAAGCTCGAAGTGCTGCACAATGGCTACCCGATCTACAGCACCTACGTCGCGGCTGGCCCCTATGAAATCGACGACCTGGGCATTGGCGGCGGCAGCGGCGAGCTGGAGATCGTGCTGACCGAAGCCGACGGGCAGGTACGTCGCTTTCTACAGCCTTACTCCAGCCTGGGCAGCTTGCTGCGCGAGGGCGTATGGCGCTACAGCGCAGCGTTCGGGCGCTACAACGCCCTCAACGGGCAGGACAAGCCGCAACTGTGGCAGGCCACCCTGGCACGCGGGTTGGGTTGGAAAACAACGCTGTACACCGGCGCTCAAGGTGGCGAGCATTACCGGGCCGGGCTGCTGGGCCTGGGCCGCGACTTCGGCCCCGTGGGTGCTGTGTCGTTCGACGTCACCCACGCCAGCAGTGACGTGGGTCAAGCCCTGGGCACCGTGACTGGGCAGAGCTTCGCCGCACGCTACGGCAAGACGTTCCAGACCCGCACCAACCTGCGCTTCGCCGGCTACCGCTATTCCACCGAAGGCTACCGTGACTTCGATGAAGCGATAGCCCAACGCAGTGCCGACAGCCATTACAGGGGTAACCGCCGCAGCCGGGTAGAAGCCTCGGTACAGCAGCCACTGGGTTCACGCAGCTCACTGAGCCTGAACCTGACCCAGGACGACTACTGGAACAGTAACCGGCAGCGCCGGCAGTACCAGCTTCAGCTCAATACACAGCATCATGACATCAGCTACAACCTGTTCGCCTCGCAGTCACTTGGCCGCAACAACTTCGACGATCGCATGGTTGGCCTTAGCGTCACGATTCCGTTGAACCTGGGCAACAGCAGCAGTGCCACCTTCGATGTGCAACAACGCGGCGGGCATCACAATGAACGCGCCAGCCTCAGCGGCAGCGACCTGGACTACCGTTTGGGCTACCAGGCAGCTGTCAGTCGGGATGACCAGGGCCGCAACAACCTGGAGCTCTCGGCGAATTACCGAAGTGCGCACGCCAGCTATGGCGCGGGGCTCAGCGAAAGTAGTGACCGCCGCACGCTCTCTGTCAACGCCAGCGGCGGCCTGCTGGCCCACGAGGGCGGCATCACCTTGACGCCCTATCTGGGAGAAACCAGTGCCTTGGTCCAAGTGCCGTCTATCGCGGGTGTAGGCGTGGAAAACGCCCCGGGCGCGCGCACCGATGCCAACGGATATGTCGTGGCACCGCATCTGCGCCCGTACCGGGTAAACCAGTTGAACCTGCTTACCGACCAACTTGGCCCAGAGGTCGAGGTAGAAAACGGCACCCAACCGGTCGTACCGCGCCGCGGCGCCATCGTCAAGGCCACCTTCCCCGCACGGCAAGTCACCCGCCTGATACTCACGTTGCAGGACAGCAGCGGGCAACCGTTGCCATTTGGTACGCAGGTCAGCGACGCGCAAGGCACTAGCCTGGCGATCGTCGGCCAGGGTGGCCAGGCACTGATCGCCACCGGCACAGATCCGCAAACCCTGAACGTGCGCTGGGGCAAGGCTGATGACCAAGCGTGTCGGCTACCTATCGCCCCGGCGCAGATGGAGCTTCGCCAAGGCTACCGCTCACAGACGCTCACCTGCCCACCCCTTTGAACACATCGCCCCAACACTGGCGCTTCACCTACGGATTTTCCCATGCCCGCAATCAGACACCTCTGCACGGCCTTTGCCATGCTCGCTTTCGCCGGTCAGGCGTATGCGGCACCCAGCTGCACCTGGGCTAGCACAGCCGGCCCGCTGAGTTACTACATAGACCTTGGCGCGCCCTGGGTAGCCCGGGACGCACCCATCGGCACCCTCATTGGCACGGTGCAAACGTTCGCCACACCCGAGGTGACCGGGCGCGAAATCCGCTGCGTCAATGACGGCACTGGCACATTAACTTTCCAGGCTTCGCCCACTGGCGCCCTGTACCCTGGGCCCCTGCCTCAGGTAGGCCCCTGGGACGTCAATGGCAAGGTGATGGAAACCGGGATAAAGGGGGTAGGCCTGTATATCCGCTTGGGCTTCCCTTTCAACGGAGCTGGTAGCAATACATTCACACCGACAGATGACGTAGCTATTCCCTATACGGGTGAGAACAACCGGGACTCAGGCGTAACCCCCCTGCAGATCAAAGAACTTTACAGCACCATGGCACTGATCAAGACCGGACCGATCCCTACCGGGCGGCAATTCTTCAGCGGCCAGATGGTCCGTAGCCAAATCAGCTTTCTTGGCGATGCACTGAACATTCATGTCAGCGGCGTAGTGCAGCAAGCACATTGCACCCTGTTGGCGAACCCGGTGAGCGCCGACCCGGTGCAGCTGGGAACCTATACCCTCGCAGATTTCACGGGGCCCGGCAGCTACACCGATGCGAAGGACTTCTACGTCACCCTCAGCGATTGCAGAGACGACCCAGCCGGCGGTATCGCCAGCGCCTATATTCGCCTGGAAGGGGCAAAAGGGTCGGTGCCCTTGGAGCCAGCACAGGGCGTGTTCAGCCTGGACAACAAGCCGGGTAGCGCAACGGGTATAGGCATCCAGCTACTGCGTAGTAACGATAGCCCGATGCCCCTTCAGCAGGATGAAGCGGTCACGCCACTGGTTGTCGACAAGACCGTGTTGCATTTCAAGGCGCGCTTCTTTCAGACAGCGCCAACGGTGACCGCAGGGCCGGCCAACGGGGCGCTGGACTTCACCATGACCTACCGATAAATGAGCCTGGCGTGGGCACGGGAAGTGCCCACCAGGACAAAAAATATTGGCCATAAAAAAAAGGCAGAGACTTTCGTCTCTGCCTTTTTTACTATATGGAGCGGGAAACGAGACTCGAACTCGCGACCCCGACCTTGGCAAGGTCGTGCTCTACCAACTGAGCTATTCCCGCAATTTGAAGCTTTACCACGTTCGGCGTGAAGCGCCTTTACAGCCTTCACCACCACTGCACCGCATAGACGCCACAGTATTTAAACTGGAGCGGGAAACGAGACTCGAACTCGCGACCCCGACCTTGGCAAGGTCGTGCTCTACCAACTGAGCTATTCCCGCATTTGGCGTCCCCTAGGGGACTCGAACCCCTGTTACCGCCGTGAAAGGGCGGTGTCCTAGGCCACTAGACGAAGGGGACACACAACACTTTTCAGTGCACCAGAACATGAACCTCACGATTCAGCCTGGATTTTCTTTTCCTGCCCCGCCGTTAAGCAGTGCCGGAGAAACTGGAGCGGGAAACGAGACTCGAACTCGCGACCCCGACCTTGGCAAGGTCGTGCTCTACCAACTGAGCTATTCCCGCATTGGCGTCCCCTAGGGGACTCGAACCCCTGTTACCGCCGTGAAAGGGCGGTGTCCTAGGCCACTAGACGAAGGGGACACGCTACAAGCATTACTGCTTGCTTTCACTCCCTGCTGCGTTTCGCTGTGTGCTTTACGCTGCAAGTGGCGCGCATTCTATGGATGGTTCGGGGAGGCGTCAACCCCTTTGTAGAAATTTATTTAAATCAATGACTTCCGGGCACACCCAGCGCTGTTTCGGCAGCCCCGGCGGGGTTTGGCGTTGATTTTCTGGCGTCAAGTCAGCATTAATGTGCCAGCATCCAGTCATGGCACAGTTTGCCGATAGAAAAAGAGAATGGCTGTCAGGGCCTCTCGCGAGCACGCTCGCTCCTACACTCAATCATGCAAACCTATTCATGAGGCATTAACGGTGACACCACTTCTGATCACCCTGCTCATCGTGGCGGGCATCGCGTTGCTGATCGTAATCGGCTACCTCAACAATGTGGTCGAAAATGGCAAGCTTGAGCGCGCCCGGACGAAGATCGAGCTCGCCGACCGCCTGCGCCGCTGCGGCGAGATCACCGAGACGTTCCCCGGCCAGTTCATGACCCCGCCCCTCAAATTGCTGCTGACCCGCCTGGAGCTGAACCTCAACCAGCGCCTGCTGGCGGTGGACAAGCGCAATACCGAATTCAAGGCGCGCATCGCCGAACTGGAAGGGCTGATTGCCCTGGGCGACAAGATCCCGGTCAACAACCCACCTAACCCGATCCACACCGAGATCAAGGCCAAGGACGTACGCTTCTTGCTGGAGGCGCTGCACAATCAGGTGACCCGCGCTGCCCATGAGGGCTTCTTGCCTGCCGTCGAGGCCAAGCATTGGGTCAAGGAAATCCGCCATATCCTGGTGCTGCTGCATATAGAGTTCTTCAACAACCTCGGCCAACAGGCCCTGCAAAAAGGCCAGCCCGGCCAGGCGCGCCTGGCCTTCGAGCGCGGCGTACAGTATTTGCGCAAGCAGCCGGAGCCGAAAGCGTATGAAGAGCAACTGACGTATCTTGAGAAACTGCTGGCTCGGGCCAATGCACAGGTGCTGGACCGCATGGCCCCGGCCGAGGACGAACACAACGAATTGACCGATGGGCTGAAGACCGATGAGGAGGAGACCTGGAAAAAGAAAGTCATCTATGACTGAGGCTTTGTCTGCAAGGGCGATGCCGGGTGGGCCGCTTGCCTCCTGTCAGTTCTGCCAGTTGTGAACGAACGCAAAGGGGGGCTACGGTGCATGGCAGCTAACCCAACCGCAGGTGCCCCATGGAAGCCCCTAAAACTGCCACCGCTTATGAAATGCATGGATGGCGAGCCCACCTTGTTTGCGACACAGTGGAATTGAACGAAGCGCTATCCAGGGTCCATGGCACTCATCCAGACGACCTCCCGGAAGACTGCGATACGCTGGAATTTGAGATCCCAACGTCATTGGGCTTTGCCTCGCACTTGGTCAGTTGCAGGCTGGGCCGACCACTGCTGAGTTTTTCGACCTCACCCGGAAAAGACACAATCTGTGTTCGCCGGCGATTTCTGAACTACCAACACATCACCCTACGCCGAAAGCCGGGAAGCACATCAGCCGCTATAGAGGCGATCACTGTTTCGTATGAAAGTAGCCATTTGAACTTGTTTCGTGAATTTGATGCTGGCGCATGCAAAGGACTGTACGAGCCAGGTAAAAGGGTGAGGCTTGAAATTGAGCAAGGACGATCGAGCTTCTCTATCGGCTACCCGTGGCGCGCGCAGCGGGAACGCAGTTACGACTTCGACGTGCGCTACCTGACGCTACCGCCCAGCGAGCAACATGTCACGCTGCATGACGTGGATGCGCTACCCGCCAGTGAATGGCTAATGCGTCCCTTGCGCTTCTACCCGCGGGCCTCGGAGAACTCAGCACACTCTATTTTCTATATCGCCTGGCGTGAAGACAACAATGGTATCTTCGCCCCACTCACGATGACCTCCGCGAGCGCTCCTGCTGTAAGCAAGCAACCCTACGCAACCAACACCTCGTACATGAATACCTATGTCGGCCTGGATACAGTCCCTGACGCAGGTTATAGGCTCAGCGACTTCTACAGCTTGAGCCTATTGATCCACCCACGCACTTTGCATGGCTGCACAGGGGCGAAAGAACTCGACAATGTTATGTGTGGCCTGTTCGAGAAAACCCCACCTTCCATAGTGGCCGTTGAGGCGGGCACGCCCCCGGCCTCTGGTGTGGCGCCGCTCGTCAAGATGGTGAGTGCAAGCGAGTTATATAATAAAGCCTCAAACCCAGGTGCAGAAGCCAGCAACCAGGAACCTGTATGGATAGATGTTGTACCCACAGGCAATCTCACCTTTCCTCTGTACAGTACTTATGTGGTGCTCAATAGAGCGCCAACACATGAGTTCAAGTTAAGCAAAAGCGGCGACAAGCTAAAACTGGTTATGACTCACCTCGACGCCAATGGGCTCGAGCGTGAAGTCGATCCGCTTGCCACTGAATGGAGCCTCTTGGCAGGCGGTGGGCAGATTGATGCCGACGGGGTCTTCACGCCAAGCTCATCGAACAAGTTCGCGGTGATACTCGCCATCGAACCCAACCCAGAGCACCATTTCTGGGCGGTGGTGATCGTGCCCGTTCCATTGATGTCGGTGGATGATTTCCTGAAGCTCACCAGAAGGAGTTGAACCGCTGCAAGCGGTATGACTCACCCACATCGGTTACAAATCAGTTCACGCACATAGGTAACAGTCTTTTACTGGCAAGGTCGGTTTTCGAGGATCTGACCAAGCCTTGGCGAGAGCTGAAACCTATGGACCTGAAAATGCTTTTCATCGCGGATTACCTGCAGGGGCCGCCCAGTTCAGGTCGTCCACCTGGTTATACAGAAATGGCGATGAAGTCACGCTCGTCGGCGAACAGCACCTGCACTTGCGCCGCCAGAAAGGGCCGGGGCTGCTGGCCAGTATTCCTGGTCATTCATCGTTGCCGCCGCCACCGTATTCGCGGGTAAACCCGCTCCTACAAGCGAAGAGGCCGGCACAGGCAACATCGATCAGCAGTCAGTCAACGCCAGAAAGATCGCCGCCAACCGCTCCAGCCCCGCCTGGTCCGCCTCGCTGAACCGCCCGACCGTCGGGCTGTCCAGGTCCAGCACGCCAATCAACCTGCCGTCCTTCACCAACGGGATCACCAGCTCGCTGTTGGAGGCACTGTCACAGGCAATGTGGCCAGGGAATGCATGTACATCCTCGACCCGCTGGGTCTGCCGCGTTGCCGCCGCGGCACCACACACACCTTTACTGAACGGAATGCGCACGCACGCCACCTGGCCCTGGAACGGGCCCAGCACCAGCTCTTCGTTGCGGTTGAGGTAGAACCCCGCCCAGTTCAGGTCGTCCACCTGGTTATACAGAAACGCGGAAAACTGCGCGGCGTTGGCGATGAAGTCACGCTCGTCGGCGAACAGCGCCTGCACTTGCGCCGCCAGCAGGTTGTAGCCGTCGAGGCCGGCGCCACTGGCATTGAGGTCGATCATTTACTTTTGCTCCAGCAATTGCAGCCCGACCCAGTAGCGGGCGAACTGATAGGCACAACGGCCATTACGGTTACCGCGGCCGGTGGCCCAGCGCACGGCGAGGATGTCGAGTGCTTCGGTGCGCTGCCACACAAGGCCCGCAGGTTGTGCCAACTGGCCAATCCAGTGCTCGACAACGTTCAGGAAGTGGTCCTGGGTAAACGGGTAGAACGACAGCCACAGGCCAAAACGGTCAGACAGGGCAATCTTGTCCTCCACCGCTTCGCTGGGGTGCAGTTCGCCGTCCACACGCTTCCAGTTCTCGTTGTCGCTCTCCTTCTCGGGCACCAGGTGGCGGCGGTTGGAGGTGGCGTACAGCAGCACGTTGTCCGGGGCCTGCTCCAGCGAGCCGTCGAGCACACTCTTGAGCACCCGGTAGTCGCCCTCCCCGGCTTCGAACGACAGGTCGTCGCAGAACAGGATGAAGCGTTGCGGCAACTTCTGCAGTTGCTCGACCACCCGCGGCAGGTCGGCCAGATGGTCACGTTCGATTTCGATCAGGCGCAGGCCGGCGCTGGCGTGCTCGGCCAGCAGGGCACGTACCAGCGACGACTTGCCGGTACCACGCGAGCCCCACAGCAACGCGTGGTTGGCCGGCAGGCCGTTGATGAACTGGTGGGTGTTGCGGCCCAGCTGGTCACGCTGTTTGTCGACGCCGATCAGGTCGGTCAGGCGGATATCCAGGCTGACGTCCAGCGGCAGCAGGTAGCCGCTGCGGCCATCACGCTGCCAGCGCGCGGCCAGTGTGGTGCCCCAGTCGATGTGCGGGCGTTGTGCCGGCAACAGGGGTTCAAGGCGCGCCAGTACCGATTCGGCGCGGTCCAGAAAAGCGATCAAGCGAGCGTCCATGACGACTCCTAACAATTTCAGTTTTTTGGGGGCCGCTGCGCGCCCCTTCGCGGGCTTGCCCGCTCCCACAGGGCTTGCAGCCTGGGGCTAAGCTGTACCTGTGGGAGCGGGCAAGCCCGCGAAGGGGCGCCAAGCGACCCCCGCTTGGCGATCAACTGAAATGAACAGACAGACCCACCAGCAGCCGGGGCTATTCGGCTATGCTTGCGCAGCGCAAGGAACGGGAAACCGGCTCGGGACTCATGGATATCAAGTTCACCAATCGCCTGTCATACAAGCAAGCCCGGTTGACAGTCCTGGTCGGCTTCATCCTGGGAACATTGCTCAGTCTCATCCAGATCGGCATCGATTATGCCAGCGAAGACGCGTCCATCAACCGTGAAGTGAACGCGTTGCTGCAAATCAGCCACAACCCGGCCTCACGCATCGCCTACAACATCGACTCGGAACTGGCGCTGGAGCTGACCCGCGGCCTGCTGCAGTCGCCAGCCGTCATCCGCGCACGGCTGATCGACAACAACGAAACGGTACTGGCCGATGTCGAGCGGCCAAAACTGCAGGACCGCTACCGGCCACTCAGCGACTTCCTGTTCGGCGAGCAACGCCAGTTCAAGGAGCGCCTGTACCTGACCCACATGCCAGAGCAATACCTGGGCACCCTGTACCTGGACATCGACACCTTCGCCTTCGGCAGCCGCTTTCTCGACCGTGCCGGCATCACCCTGCTCAATGGGTTCGCCCGCAGCCTGGTGCTCACCGGCCTCCTGTTGGCGCTGTTCTACATGATGCTGACCAAGCCGCTGGTGACGGTGATTGGCGCACTCAGCGGCAGCGACCCGCGCAAACCCCGGCAAACGCGCCTGGAATGCCCACACGGACACGAGCATGACGAAATCGGCGTGCTGGTGAAGGTCGCCAACCAGCAGTTCATCAGCATGGCCACCGAGATCGAACAGCGGCGCACTGCGGAAAACCGTCTGACCCAGTACCTGAACGAGCTGGAAGACATCGTGTCGGCGCGCACCAACGAGCTCAAGGCCAGCAACAGCAGCCTGAGCCTGTCCAATCAGGAGCTGGAACAAGCCCGCAGCCGAGCGCTGGACATGGCCCAGGCACGCGCCGCCTTCCTGGCCAACATGAGCCATGAAATCCGCACCCCGCTCAACGGCATGCTGGGCATGATCGCCCTGGCGCTGGACAACCCGCTGCCCAGCGAGCAACGCCAGCAACTGGCTATCGCCCATGACTCGGGCAAGGTGCTGGTAGAGCTGCTGAACGATATTCTCGACTTGTCCAAGTTCGATGCCGGCCAGCTGGAACTGGAACGCATTGCGTTCGACATGGGCTCGATGGTGGAAGACACCGCCAACCTGCTGTCGCAGAACACCGCGCAAAGCGTGGAACTGACCTGCCTGATCGCCAGCGACTTCCCCAGCAGCGTGCTCGGCGACCCCACGCGTGTGCGGCAGATCGTCAGCAACCTGCTGTCCAACGCGCTGAAGTTCACCCGCTTCGGCCGTGTTGATGTGCGCTTGATGGCCATTGTCGGTGGTGTACGTCTTGAGGTACGGGATACCGGCATCGGCATCCCCGAAGACGCCCAGGCGCGCATCTTCCAGCCCTTCACCCAGGCCGGTGCCGGCATCACCCGCCAGTACGGTGGCACCGGCCTGGGCCTGGCGCTGACGCGCAACCTGTGCAAGGCCATGCAGGGCCACCTGCACATTCGCTCCGAGCCGGGCTTTGGCAGCTGTTTCACCGCCGAATTGCCGCTGACCGTGCACACCGAAGCCATCCCGCCAGCGCCCTTGCATGGCCGCGTGGCCGCACTGAGCGCAGCCGGCAGCGGGCTCAATGAACTGTTGCAGCACTTGCTGCCTGCCTGGGGCCTGACCTACCAGCGCCATGACAGTTGCGCCACGCTGGATGCCGCAGTGATCGACCTGTTGATCACCGACGACGTCGAGCACCTGTTCGAACTGCGCCCGGCATTGAAAACCCCGATTCTGCTGGTGACTGCCTACGGCAACTTCCTGCCCAACGAGCAGTCCTTGGCTTTGGCCCCGCTGCACCAGCTGGCCCGACCATTGGCACGCAACGCCCTGTACCAGACCCTGCGCCGCACCTTGCAAGGCCATGAGCCCGAACACCCGCTGGCCATCCCGGCCATTACCCAGGAGCAAGGCCGTGCGAGGATCCTGCTGGTAGAGGACAACCCGGTGAACCAGCTGGTGGCCAAGGGCATGCTGGCCAAGCTCGGCTGCCAGGTGCAACTGGCCACCCAGGGCGCGGAGGCCCTTGAGCTGCTGGCGCGTGAGGAATTCGACCTGGTGCTGATGGACTGCAACATGCCGGTGATGGACGGCTACGAGGCCAGCCGGCGTATCCGCCAAAGCGGCCGCTGGCCCGAGTTGCCGATCGTCGCCCTCACCGCCAACGCCATGCCCGAAGAGCGCGAACGCTGCCGGGCGGCGGGCATGAACGACTACCTGGCCAAGCCATTCCGTCGCGAAGAGCTACTGGCCCTGGTTGAACATTGGGTGCCCTTCAGCGGCTGAGCAAACGCTCGATGTCCGCCTGCAGGGCCTGTGGCTTGGTGGAGGGGGCATAGCGCGTGACCTGGCCACTGGCCGGGTCGACCAGAAACTTGGTGAAGTTCCACTTGATCTTCTGGCTACCCAAAATACCCGGGGCGCGTTGCTTGAGTTCGACGAACAGAGGGTGAGCGCCTGGGCCGTTGACCTCGACCTTGCGAAACAGCGGAAAACTCACGCCGAAATTACGCTCGCAGAACTGCGCAATGTCCCGCGCATCGCCAGGTTCCTGCTTGCCGAACTGGTTGCACGGAAAGCCCAGTACCACCAGACCACGGTCGCGGTAGGCCTGCCACAGTTGCTCCAGGCCCTTGTACTGCGGGGTAAAACCGCACTGGCTGGCGGTATTGACCACCAACAGCACCTTGCCCGGGAAGTCGCCCAGCGTCTTGTGCTCGCCGCCCAGGGTCACGCAGGGGATGTTCAGCATCGTTGCAGCCATGATCGGGCTCCGGTCAGTCGCGCGGACGAAGGTCGATGCACACCGAGTTGATGCAGTAGCGCAGGCCGGTCGGTGGCGGGCCGTCAGGGAACACATGCCCCAGGTGCGCGTCGCAACGGGCACAGGTGACCTCGGTGCGGATCATGCCGTGGGAGGTGTCGCGAATCTCGATCATCGCGCTGTCCTCGATCGGCGCGTAGAAACTTGGCCAGCCGCAGCCGGCGTCGAACTTGGTCTGCGCATCGAACAGCGCCAAGCCGCAGCAAATGCAATGGTAGATGCCATCGCGGCGCTCGCTGTTGTACTTGCCGCTGAATGGCCGTTCGGTGCCCTTGAGGCGGCAGACCTGGTACTGCTCGGGGTCGAGCATCGACCGCCATTCGTCCAGGGTTTTTTCGATCTTTTTCATGTAGAAACCTCGGCAGGCTGAATTTCACCCCGCACCGTCTTTTCCGGGGCGCGGGTGGCACGTATATTAGTTGGCTTCGTGTGCCAGGCGTTCAGTCTGGCACCCGCTTCCTGCCCTTTCAAACCTTTCGGCGGGGCGTAGCGCGTTTTCTCAATCGGGATCCCATCATGCAGTTCAGCAAATCGAACAAGCTCGCCAATGTCTGCTACGACATTCGCGGCCCAGTGCTCAAGCACGCCAAACGCCTGGAGGAGGAAGGCCACCGCATCCTCAAGCTGAACATCGGCAACCCGGCGCCGTTTGGCTTCGAGGCGCCTGATGAAATCCTTCAGGATGTGATCCGCAACCTGCCCACCGCACAGGGCTACAGCGACTCCAAAGGCCTGTTCAGCGCACGCAAGGCGGTGATGCAGTACTGCCAGCAGAAAGAAATCGAAGGCGTCACCATCGAGGACATCTACCTGGGTAATGGTGTGTCCGAGCTGATCGTCATGTCGATGCAGGCGCTGCTCAACAACGGCGACGAAGTGCTGATCCCGGCCCCCGACTACCCGCTGTGGACTGCCGCCGTGAGCCTGGCCGGCGGCAAGCCGGTGCACTACCTGTGCGACGAGCAGGCCGACTGGTTCCCTGACCTTGAGGACATCAAGGCCAAGATCACCCCGAACACCAAGGCGCTGGTGATCATCAACCCGAACAACCCGACCGGCGCCGTCTACTCCAAAGAGCTGCTGCTGGGCATGCTGGAGCTGGCCCGCCAGCACAACCTGGTGGTGTTCTCCGACGAGATCTACGACAAGATCCTGTACGACGAAGCCGTGCACATCAGCACCGCCTCGCTGGCCCCGGACCTGCTGTGCCTGACCTTCAACGGCTTGTCCAAGTCGTACCGGGTGGCGGGCTTCCGCTCTGGCTGGCTGATCATCTCCGGGCCCAAGCACCACGCACACAGCTACATCGAAGGCATCGACATGCTGGCCAACATGCGCCTGTGCGCCAACGTGCCGGCCCAGCATGCCATCCAGACCGCGCTGGGCGGCTACCAGAGCATCAACGACCTGGTGCTGCCACCGGGGCGCCTGCTGGAGCAGCGCAACCGCACCTACGAACTGCTCAACGACATCCCTGGCGTCAGCTGCGTGAAGCCGATGGGCGCGCTGTATGCGTTCCCGCGGATCGACCCGAAGGTTTGCCCGATCCTCAACGACGAGAAGTTCGCCCTTGACCTGTTGCTGTCGGAGAAGCTGCTGATCGTACAAGGAACGGCGTTCAACTGGCCGTGGCCGGACCACTTCCGCGTGGTGACCTTGCCGCGGGTGGATGACCTGGAAGCAGCCATTGGCCGGATCGGCAATTTCCTGAAGGGTTATTCGCAGTAGGGTTCGACGGGGGGGCGCCGGGGGGGAGGGGGCGCCGGGGGCCACGAGAGGTTCGACGCGGGGGTGGTGGTGGGGCGCAGATCGAGCGCCGCCCGCGCGGCGCTTCGCGGGTAAACCCGCTCCTACGTTTGTTTCGGGCCAGTCCATCCTGTACCAGGCGCGCGATCGCCTTGTTTGTACGACGCGATATCGCGCCATGCGCCAGGGCGTTCGCGCGCAAATCCCACAGGCATAATTGGCCCGAAACAAACGTAGGAGCGGGTTTACCCGCGAAGCGCCGCGCGGGCGGCGCTCGATCTCACAGGCGCCACACCCCTTGCGGCAAACACCCAGCGGCCTTGACGCAACCCCAAGCCGAATGTTTCTTACATCCTGCAACGCTCTATCCCACAGCCCCCACGCCATCCTCTGCCATACTCCGCCGTACACAGTTTGAAATAGTCCCCCGATTGAATCGGCGCGGCAGGCCCCTTATATACCCCGCAGTAAGCGACAACTCATCCGTCAGGAGAACGTAACAACCATGATGCGCATTCTGTTGTTTGTAGCCACCAACCTCGCGGTGGTGCTGGTTGCAAGCATTACCCTGAGCCTGTTCGGTTTCAACGGGTTCATGGCCGCCAACGGGGTCGACCTGAACCTCAGTAGCCTGCTGGTGTTCTGCGCCGTGTTCGGCTTTGCCGGCTCCCTCGTCTCGCTGTTCATCTCCAAGTGGATGGCGAAGATGACCACCGGCACCCAGATCATCAGCCAGCCGCGCACCCGCCACGAGCAGTGGCTGCTGCAAACGGTCGAAGAGCTGTCCCGCGAAGCGGGCATCAAAATGCCTGAAGTGGGTATCTTCCCGGCTTACGAGGCCAACGCCTTCGCCACCGGCTGGAACCGCAACGACGCGCTGGTCGCGGTGTCCCAGGGCCTGCTGGAGCGCTTCTCGCCCGATGAAGTGCGTGCGGTACTGGCCCACGAAATCGGCCACGTTGCCAACGGCGACATGGTCACCCTGGCGCTGGTGCAGGGCGTGGTGAACACCTTCGTGATGTTCTTTGCCCGCATCATCGGCAACTTTGTCGACAAGGTGATCTTCAAGAACGAAGAGGGCCAAGGCATTGCCTACTATGTAGCAACCATCGTTGCCGAGCTGATCCTTGGCATCCTGGCCAGCATGATCGTGATGTGGTTCTCGCGCCGCCGCGAATTCCGCGCAGACGAAGCCGGTGCGCAACTGGCCGGTACTGCGGCAATGATCGGCGCCCTGCAGCGCCTGCGCGTGGAACAAGGCCTGCCAGTGCACATGCCTGACACCATGAAGGCTTTCGGCATCAATGGCGGCCTCAAGCACGGCCTGGCAGGGTTGCTGATGAGCCACCCGCCGCTGGAAGAACGCATTGAGGCCCTGCGCCGCCGCGGCTGATCCACCTGAGAAAACAAAGGGCGACTCCGGTCGCCCTTTTTTATTCCCGGCCTTACGCAGCTTCTGTGGGAGCGGGCGTGCCCGCGAACACCGGCAAAGCCGGTGCCATCTAACGCGCCGCCCGCTCCCACATGGGCCGGGGCAGCCTGCCCTACCTGCTTACCGGCTGAGCCGGTACACCCGCTCCAACAAACTCGACGCCCCGGCCTGCACAAACTTCGGGCTCTCCTCAATCACCTCAACAGCCTCCAACTGCTCCACCTGCCACCCCGCAAACCCCTGCCTCAGCTCTTCATCCCTGACCGAAAACGGCGGCCCGGCCAACAATGACTGGTCATACTCCAGCGTCACCACCAACCCCCGGCAGCTTGTCGGCAGCAACCCCGACAACAGCTGCATATACCGCGCACGCATCTGCACCGGCAGCGCAATCACCGCCGCCCGGTCATACAGCCCCACGCAGTCAGCCACATCCTCTGCCCGCAAGGCAAAGAAGTCGCCACACCACAGCTGCACATCTCCACTGCGCCAAACCTCGAATGCGCCCTGCTGCCGCACCTCGGCCTCAAGCCCTTGCTCACGGAAAAAATCCTCCACCGCCCGCCGCGACAGCTCCACACCCAATACACGATGGCCCTGACCGGCCAGCCAGGCCAGGTCCAGGCTCTTGCCACACAACGGCACCAGCACGCGGCTGCCGGGCGCCAACTGCAGCTGTGGCCAATACGTCTGCAGATAGGGGTTCACCTGCGCCTGGTGAAAGCCGATCTGGTTATCGGCCCACCGCTGCTGCCAGAACGCTGGTTCCATGATTACTCCCGATTTTTAGATGATTTGTCGGTAAAACTTGGTTTGGATTTCGATCTGTAGTTAATCGATGATGGTTGCATCTTAACCTTCAGGACCCCGCCATGCTGCCCAGCCTGTTCATTTCCCATGGTTCCCCCATGCTTGCCCTGCAACCCGGCGCCAGCGGGCCGGCACTGTCCGGGTTGGCCAACGCCCTGCCCCGGCCGAAAGCGATCGTGGTGGTGTCGGCACACTGGGAAAGCCGCGAGCTGCTGGTCACCGGCAGCGCACAGCCGGAAACCTGGCATGACTTCTACGGTTTCCCACCGGCCCTGTATGCGGTGCAGTACCCGGCACCGGGCGAGCCCGGGCTTGCTGGCCAGGTCAGCGAACGGTTGAAGGCTGCGGGGTTACCCGCGCACCTGGACATGCAACGCCCATTCGACCATGGCGCCTGGGTGCCACTGTCGCTGATGTACCCGGATGCGAGCATTCCCGTGGTGCAGGTTTCACTGCCCAGCCACATGGGGCCGGCGCTGCAGCTAAAAGTGGGCCAGGCACTGGCGGGGTTGCGTACCGAGGATGTACTGCTGATAGGGTCAGGCAGCATTACCCACAACCTGGGTGAGCTGGACTGGCATGCAGGGCCGGATGTGATCGAGCCATGGGCGCTGGCGTTCAGGGATTGGGTGGTAGACCGGCTGCAGGAGGATGACCAGGCGGCGTTGCTGGATTACCGGCAGCAGGCGCCGTTTGCGGTGCGCAACCATCCCAGTGATGAGCATTTGCTGCCGCTGTTCTTTGCCCTCGGGGCCGGGAGCAAGTTCGGCGTGGTGCATCAGGGGTTTACCCTGGGCGCGCTGGGGATGGACATCTATCGGTTCGACTGAAGGGCCTCTTCGCGGGCAAGCCCGCTCCTACAGGTACTGAAATCTGTGGGGTACCTGTAGGAGCGGGCTTGCCCGCGAAAGGGCCGGTACAGGCAAAAAAAATCCCCGACCTAAGCCGGGGATTTTTTCGTTACGCCAGGATCAATCCTCGCGGTAGCGACGCAGCTTCAGCTGCTTGCCAGCCACGCGGGTGTCCTTGAGCTTGGACAGCAGCTTCTCGAGGCCGTCTTCCGGCAGCTCGACCAGGCTGAAGCTGTCGCGCACCTGGATGCGGCCGATAGCGTCACGCGCCAGGCCACCTTCGTTGAGGATCGCCCCCAGCAGGTTCTTGGCAGCGATGCCATCACGGGCACCCAGGGCGGTACGGCAACGCACGCGGCCTTCGGCCAACGGCAGCGGTGCACGGCGCTCACGATCACCACGGTCAGGACGCTCGCCACGCTCACCGCGCTCGGTACGCTCACCACGCGGGGCGAAGCTCGGCACCAGTGGCTGCTCGCGCTCTACCGCCGCCAGGTCCAGCGCCTGGCCATTGGTGGCCTTGCGCAGCAGGGCCGAAGCCAGGGCACGCGCGCTGCAACCGAGGTCTGTGGTCAGACGGTCGAACAGCTCGCCGTGGGTGGCTTCTGCTTCGGCTACCAGCGGCGCCAGGCTCGAGGTCAGCTTCTTGATGCGGGCATCCAGCACGGCCTGGGCATTCGGCAGGCGCGCTTCGGCAACCTTCTGCCCGGTAACACGCTCGATCACCTGCAGCATGCGGCGCTCACGCGGGGTAACCAGCAACAGTGCACGGCCATCGCGACCGGCACGGCCAGTACGGCCGATACGGTGTACGTAGGATTCCGGGTCGTACGGCATGTCAACGTTGAACACGTGAGTGATGCGCGGTACGTCCAGGCCACGGGCAGCGACGTCGGTGGCGACGACGATGTCCAGGCGGCCATCCTTGAGCGAGTCGATCACGCGCTCACGCTGGTTCTGGGCGATATCGCCGTTCAGTGCAGCAGCCTTGTAGCCTTTGGCTTCCAGCGCGGCGGCCAGGTCCAGGGTGGCTTGCTTGGTACGCACGAAGGCGATCAGCGCGTCGAACTCTTCCACTTCCAGCAGACGCAGCACAGCCGGGATCTTCTGGTCCGCGTGGACCATCAGGTGGGCCTGCTCGATCGCGGTAACGGTCTGGGTCTTGGTCTGGATCTTGACGTGCTTGGGTTCACGCAGGTGACGCTCGGCGATCGAACGGATCGACGACGGCAGGGTAGCGGAGAACAGTACGGTCTGACGGGTAGCCGGGATTGCGTCGAAGATCACTTCGAGGTCGTCCATGAAGCCCAGCTTCAGCATCTCGTCGGCTTCGTCCAGTACCAGGTACTGTACGGTCGACAAGACTTTTTCGTCACGACGCAGGTGGTCGCACAGACGGCCCGGGGTGGCCACGACGATTTGCGCGCCGTTGCGGATCGCACGCAGCTGTGGGCCCATCGGGGCACCACCGTAGACGGCGACAACGTTCACGCCCGGCATCTGCTTGGCGTAGGTTTCGAAAGCGGTAGCAACTTGCAGCGCCAACTCACGGGTTGGCGCCAGGATCAGGGCTTGCGGTTCGCGCTTGCTCACATCGATCTTGTTCAGGATCGGCAGGGCGAAGGCAGCGGTTTTGCCGGTGCCAGTCTGCGCCTGGCCGATCATGTCGTGACCGGCGAGGATGATCGGGATCGATTGTTGCTGAATGGCGGACGGCTCTTCGTAGCCGGTAGCCACAACGGCAGCAACAATGTTCGGGTTAAGATCGAGAGCGGCGAAGCCGCCGGTTTCCTGGGTCATGGGTCTGCCTCTAGGTGCATCCGCAAAGACCCATGCTCCAAAGCTGCACATGCCTTGAAAGACCGTCAGGTCACCCAGGCAGCTTTGGCGGCGGGGATTTGCGAAAACGATTGAAAAAGAAAACTTGGGAAGGTCCGCCTAGCGGACGCGCAGCCGAAGCTGGACTCGGAGGATTTGCACCACCTGATTTTGAGGTCCGCTAAAAGACCGGCGCGTACTATACCTGAAATAGTCGCGTACGTGAGGAATATTTTCATGGAGGCAGGGCCAGTATCGGGCCATCAAGCACGACAGGCTGAATCGATAATCCCCTGAAGCCTGGCGCGCTCGGTGTCGGCGCGCGTCAGCCACTCACGTCGCCGGCCGAATCTCGCGGATCAGCCCCTCGAGGCTGTACCCCAAACGGGGCGCCAGCGCCTCGGCCCGGGCTCTCAAACCGTCCAGGTCCAGCGACTGCTCCAGGTCTGCCGGCACCAGCAAAATCACATTGCCCTCCTTCACAGGCAGTTCCCAGTAATGCCGGTGGTACAACCCGCGCAACAACGCCGCGCCCAGCGGCCTGCCATCATCGGTGGCCCACTGGTTGATCACCAGCCAGCCGCCCGGGTTCAGGTGCTGCTGGCAGTTCTCCAGAAAGTTCCACGCCAGGTGCCCGACCCCAGGACCATGGTCGGTGTACAAGTCAACGAACAGCAGGTCGGCCTTCTCTGCCGTGGGCAGCAGCTCCAGGGCATCGCCGATACGCACATACAGCCGCGGGTCGTCGTCCAGGCCCAGGTAATCCATGGCCAGGCGCGGCACATCCGGGCGCAGCTCGATGGCCTCGATGTCTTCCAGCGGCAGGAACTTCATGCAGGCCTGGGTCAGCGTGCCGGCGCCCAGGCCCAGAAACAGTGCACTCTCAGGCAGTTCGTGGCACAGCGCCCCCACCAGCATGGCGCGGGTATAGTCGTACTCCAGCCAGCTGGGGTCGGCGGTGAACACGCAGCTTTGCTCGATCGCATCGCCGAATTCCAGAAAGCGGTAGTCGTCTACTTCGTACACGCTGATGACGCCAAACGCATCTTCCACCCGTGCCAGCAGCCGCTCTTGCCGTTCCGCCGTCATGTCCACCACCCACCTGCGCAAAAACGCGCATTGTCCGCCAACACCCTTGATGCAACAAGCGCAGCGCCAACTGTTACCATGGCCCATAGCCTACAACCGACAAGACCGAGCCCAAGATGAACCAACCGTGGAGCCCCGACAGCTGGCGTGCCCTGCCGATCCAGCAGCAACCGACCTACCCCGATGCCGCGCACCTGCTGAAGGTTGAACAGACCCTGGCCAGCTACCCGCCGCTGGTGTTCGCGGGTGAGGCGCGCGAGCTGCGCCGGCAGTTCGCCGAGGTCACCGAAGGCCGTGCCTTCCTGCTTCAGGGCGGCGATTGCGCCGAGAGCTTCGCCGAGTTCTCGGCTGCAAAAATCCGCGACACCTTCAAGGTGTTGCTGCAAATGGCCATTGTCATGACCTTTGCCGCCGGCTGCCCGGTGGTGAAAGTGGGGCGTATGGCCGGGCAGTTCGCCAAACCGCGCTCATCTGGCGATGAAACCATTGGCGACATCACCCTCCCCGCCTACCGTGGCGACATCGTCAACGGCATCGGTTTCGACGCCAAAAGCCGCATTCCGGACCCGGAACGCCTGCTGCAGGCCTACCACCAGGCCACCGCCAGCCTCAACCTGCTGCGCGCGTTCGCCCAGGGCGGGTTTGCCGATCTGCACCAGGTGCACAAGTGGAACCTGGACTTCATCGCCAACTCGGCGCTGGCCGACAAGTACCACCAGTTGGCCAATCGCATCGATGAAACCCTGGCGTTCATGCGTGCCTGTGGCCTGGACAGTGCGCCGCAACTGCGCGAAACCAGCTTCTTCACAGCCCACGAGGCGCTGCTGTTGAACTATGAAGAAGCCTTCGTGCGCCAGGACAGCCTGACCGGCGACTACTACGACTGCTCGGCGCACATGCTGTGGATCGGCGACCGCACCCGCCAGCTCGATGGGGCCCATGTGGAGTTCCTGCGTGGCGTGCACAACCCGATTGGGGTCAAGGTTGGCCCGAGCATGAACCCCGAAGAGCTGATCCGCCTGATCGACACGCTCAACCCGGCGAACGACCCGGGGCGTTTGAACCTGATCGTGCGCATGGGCGCGGGCAAGGTTGGCGACCACTTGCCGGGGCTGATCCGCACTGTCGAGCGCGAGGGGCGCAAGGTGCTGTGGAGTTCCGATCCGATGCACGGCAACACCATCAAGGCCAGCAGCGGTTACAAGACCCGCGATTTTGCGCAGATTCTGGATGAGGTGAAGCAGTTCTTCCAGGTACACCAGGCCGAGGGCAGCCATGCTGGCGGTATCCATATCGAGATGACTGGGCAGAACGTCACCGAATGCATCGGCGGTGCCCGGCCGATCACCGAGGATGCGTTGTCTGACCGGTATCACACCCATTGTGATCCGCGGATGAATGCTGATCAGTCGCTGGAGTTGGCATTCCTGATTGCCGAAACCCTCAAGCAGGTGCGGCGCTGAGCGCTTTTCGCTTTTGATCTTGCTTCTAAGTGCGCGGTAGTTCAGGCGACGCAGATTGCGACTTCAGGAGGCCGAGTGGAGGCCTTGCGGCCATCGCAAATGGACTGTACGCCCGATCAGAACGAGCGCTTAAGCTTTTGGGCTTTTGGGCTTTTGGGCCTTTGGGTTGTGCGCTTTCACATCAAGTAGACATTCATTCACGATGTAGGCGCCTATTCACCTTTCCGCCCTTCCGGCGGGTTACTTTGGTCGTGGCCAAAGTAACCAAAGCCGTCGGCTCCCATCATCCGGCCCCTACGCTACGCTCCGGGGTCCCCTCGCTCCGGGCTTGCTCCCGGGAGGACCGCGCTGCAGGCCCCATCCTGGGGCCCAGCGCTTGACGGGCATCCATGCCCGTCACCTCCCTCCGCAAGCCCTGCGCTCGGCCTCCTGAAGTCGCAATCTGCGTCGCCTGAACTACCGCGCGCTTAGAAGCAAAAGCCAAAGCAAGAGCAAGAGCAAGAGCAAGAGCAAGAGCAAGAGCAAGAGCAAGAGCAAGAGCAAAAGCAAGAGCAAAAGCAAGAGCAAGAGCAAAAGCAAAAGCAAAAGCAAAAGCTGGAGCTGGAGCTGGAGCTGGAGCAAAAGCGACTGCCACGCATGGCATCACTTCCTCAAAGGATCATCCCAGAAATGCCGCTCGGCCTCTTGCTGGATATCCGCCCGACTCAACCCCAAGTCGCGCAAGGTTGCATCACTGAGGCTGGCCAGCTCCTGACGCTGACGGTACAACTGCAGCCAGCGCGCCGGACGCTGCAAGGCCGCATGCCACAGGTAGCTCAGGGAAAAGGCAGGTTGCTGGATGCTGCTGACATGACCTTTCATCGTGAAGCCCTCCGTGTTGATGGCCTCAGTCTCACGCCAGGCATAAGATCAATCCAACGAATGTTTCTGATGCGATGCATCTCGGAGATTGATGCAATGTCCCAGTACCAGAGCCTCGACGCGGATGTCCTGCGCACCTTCGTCGCCATTGCCGAGCAAGGCGGCTTTACCCGCGCAGGCGAAGTGGTCAACCGCACCCAGTCAGCGGTCAGCATGCAGATGAAACGCCTGGAAGAAGACATTCTGCAGCGCCAGCTATTCGAACGTGATGGCCGTCAGGTGCGGCTGACCGCCGAAGGCCAGGTACTGCTGGGGTATGCCCGACGCATTCTCAAGTTGCATGGCGAGGTGTTCAACACCCTGCGCATGCCACACATGGTTGGGCTGGTGCGCATCGGCACACCAGACGACTACGCCATGCGCTTCCTGCCGACCATCTTGTCGAGCTTTGCCCAAGCCTACCCGCTGGTGCAGGTGGAAGTGCATTGCGATTCGTCCA
This sequence comes from Pseudomonas sp. CIP-10, assembly GCF_020911845.1. Taxonomy (NCBI): domain Bacteria; kingdom Pseudomonadati; phylum Pseudomonadota; class Gammaproteobacteria; order Pseudomonadales; family Pseudomonadaceae; genus Pseudomonas; species Pseudomonas sp. CIP-10. Next base: position 4,429,765 of record NZ_CP087160.1, read on the forward strand.
AGCAGTTGATGCTGCGCCAGGACCTGGACCTGACCATCGTCACCCGCGAGCCCGGCAACGAGATTGGCCAGTTGCTACGCCAGGAACGCCTGGTGTGGGCCGCGGCAGAAGGCTTTTGCCCGCACGAACAGCGGCCGATGCCGGTGGCGCTGTTCAACACCGACTGCTTCTGTCGCGCCTGGACCTGCAATGCGCTGGAGGCACAGGGCATCGATTACCGTATTGCCTACACCAGCCCAAGCCTGGCGGCAATCTTTGCCATCGTCACCGCCGGGCTGGCAGTGACCGCGCAGCTGCAGAGCCTGATCGGGGGCAACATCCGCATTCTGGGTGAGAGCGAAGGGCTGCCACAGTTGCCCATGGCCAATGTAATGCTGGTGCGCAGTACGCAGACCCCCTCGCCAATCACCGACTGCATGGCCGACTACATCGTTGAGGGTTTCAAGTGATCGGGGGCCGAAAAACGGCCCCAACCTCTCAAAGCTCAAACCCCAGCATCACCGCACAGACCACCAGGAACACACAGAACATCGCCCGCAATACCTTCTCCGGCAACGCGTGGGCCAGCTTCACGCCCCAGCTGATACTGAGCAAGCCCCCCACCGCCAAGGGAATCCCCACCCCCCAGTCAACACTATGGTGCACGCCATAGGTCACCAGCGTGACCAAGGTACTCGGCGCCGCCAGCGCCAGTGACAGCCCCTGCGCCACCACCTGAGTAGCGCCGAACACACTGGTCAGGATCGGCGTGGCCACCACGGCCCCACCCACCCCGAACAAGCCGCCCATGGTGCCGGCAAAGCTGCCCAGCACACCCAGCCACGGCCAGGCATGACGCAGCTCGGCACTCGGCGGCGACACCTTCATGAACATCCGCACCACGTTCCACACCGCCAACGCTACCAGGAAGCCGACAAAACCCAGGCGCATGGAATGCGCATCAAGCCCCACCGCCCAGATCGACCCCAGCCAGGCAAACAAGAAGCTGCACGCCGACAGCGGCAACGCATGGCGCAACGCGATGCGGTTGCGCTGGTGATACCGCCACAGCGCCAGCAGCACATTGGGTACCACCATCACCAACGCGGTCCCCTGCGCCAACTGCTGGTCCAGGCCAAACAGCACGCCCAATGCCGGAATCGCAATCAGCCCGCCACCAATGCCGAACAAGCCCCCCATGGTGCCCAGGGCAGCGCCCAGCACGATATACAACAACCACTCGATCATCAGGGCCTCGTCCGCCTGTACCAATAATGCGAGCATGCTAACGAGTGTGCGCTGGCGGGGAAACGCACAGCAGCGCACAATGGCTGTGCGTTTTTCGCAAAAGCAAGGCAGCCATGAACCCCGATACCCTGACCGACCAATTGAGCCTGTTCCTCGATGTGCTGGAAACCGGCAGCTTTTCTGCCGCCGCCCGTCGCCACCCGCTGACCCCGTCTGCGGTAGCACGGCGCATCGACAACCTGGAAAGCGCCGTCGGCAGCCGCCTGTTCACCCGCAGCACCCACGCGGTGCGGGCCACGCCTGCAGGCAACGCCTTTGCCGAGCGGGCCAGGCGCATCATCGAGGAGTTGCGCCTGGCCCGGGCTGAAGCGGTGTCACTGAGCAATGCCCCGGAAGGCCTGATCCGCATCGACGCCCCTGCCGCGTTTGGCCGCCGCCACCTGGCCCCGGCCATTGCCGACTTCCTGGTGGCCTACCCGGGCCTGGACGTGCAACTGCGGTTGATCGACAGCTTCGTCGACCTGCAGGGCAGCCACCTGGGCGAGGTCGACCTGGTGCTGCGCGCCGGCCCCTTGGCCGACACCCGTCTGGTCGCCACGCCGCTCGCCTACATGGTGCGCATTGCCTGCGCCAGCCCCGCCTACCTGGCCAGCCGCGGCATCCCCACCTGCCCCAGCGAACTGCCCGGGCATGACGGGCTGGACTGGGATGGCCTGGCGCCGCCGTTCGCCTGGCGCTTCAGTGTGGCCGGGCAAACCCGCCTGTACCGCCCCGCGCGCATGCGCATGGCCGCCAACAATGCCGAAACCCTGCTGTTCGGCGCCCTCGCCGGCCTGGGGATAGCCCACCTGCCCACCTGGCTGATCAGTGAATACCTGCTGCGCGGCGAGCTGATCCCGTTGTTTTGCGACGGCGGCATGCCTGAAGCCGAGACCAGCGGCATTTACGCGCTACGCCTGGCACATGAAACGAACTCTCGCAGCCGTTTGCTGCTCGAATTCCTCAAGAGCCGCTTCAGCCCGATTCCACCCTGGGACCTGGCCTTGCGCAGTGAACTGCGCGATTAATTCGCGCACTGATGATCAGCGTGCCAGAATTTTCCATTGATGACTTTCAAGGACCTGCATGAACGCCGACACCCAAGCCTCCTGTGACGAGCTGCTGCTGGACAACCAGGTCTGTTTCGCCCTGCACTCCACCTCGTTGCTGATGACCAAGGTCTACAAGCCGCTGCTGCAGGCGCTGGGCCTGACCTACCCGCAATACCTTGCCATGCTCGTGCTCTGGGAGCGTGACGGCCTGACCGTGGGCGAAATCAGCCAGCACCTGCTGACCGACCCAGGCTCGCTGACCCCGCTGCTCAAGCGCCTGGAAAGCGAAGGCCTGTTGCAGCGCAACCGCAGCCGCGAAGATGAACGGGTAGTGATGGTACAGCTGACCGACAAAGGCCGCGCCCTGCAACAGCAGGCCAAACAGGTGCCGCAATGCATTCTCAAGGCCAGCGGGCGGAGCCTTGAGCAGTTGCAGAAACTGCAAGCCGACCTGCTGAACCTGCGCGAAAACCTGCAGAAAAACCTCTGAGCGCTATGCTGTGAAATGGCCGTTCCGATGAACGGTGATTATTTATCTTGCGCGCTAACTAATTGCGCGCTAATTTAAATCCCACACCAACCCCCGCCCTCCTGCAAACGGGAGTGCACAGCACATTAGCGAGGCTCAAGATGCAAAAGGTCACTCCGCTGTACATCGCAGAAGCAACCTCCACCGGTGGGCGCGACGGCAAATCCCGCTCCAGCGACGGCAAGCTCGTCGTCAGCCTGAGCACCCCCAAGGAACTGGGCGGCGCGGGCGGTGACGGCACCAACCCCGAGCAGATGTTCGCCGCTGGTTACTCGGCCTGCTTCATCGGCGCCTTGAAGTTCGTGGCCGGGCAAGAGAAGAAAGCCCTGCCGGCAGATGCCTCGATCACCGCCAAGGTGGGCATCGGCCAGATCCCGGGCGGTTTCGGCCTGGACATCGACCTGCTCATCAACCTGCCGGGCCTGGCACAGGCCGATGCCGAAGGGCTGGTGGAAAAGGCGCATCAGGTTTGCCCGTATTCCAATGCCACCCGCGGTAATGTGGATGTGCGCCTGCACGTAACCGTCTAAGGCGCAAAGGCTGGCGCGATCCCCTGTGGGAGCGGCCTTGCGTCGCGAACGGGGCGCGAAGCGGCCCCAGGCGTTCGGCATGTAGGCAGAAATTGCCGGGGCCGCCTTGCGGCCCTATCGCGACGCAAGGCCGCCCCCACAAAAGCGCGAGCACAAGCACGCGCTGAGGATTGGGAAAACACAGGCATAAAAAAACCCGGCTTGCGCCGGGTTTTTTGCGTCTCGCAAGAAGCATTACTTCTTGGAACGGCCTTTGAAGCTGTTGTCGCGAGTGTCGATGTCGATCCACTCGTCGATCTGGATGAAGTCGGCAACCGAGATCTCGGTACCGTTCGCCAGCTTGGCAGGCTTCATGACTTTGCCGGAGGTGTCACCGCGAGCAGCGTTCTCGGTGTAGACAACTTTACGGCTGATGGTGGTCGGCAGCTCAACCGACACCAGACGGCCTTCGAAGAACACGGCTTCGCAGACGTCTTCCATGCCTTCTTCGATGTACGGCAGAACGGCTTCGATGTCCTCGGCGTTCAGCTCGTACATGGTGTAGTCGGTGGTGTCCATGAAGGTGTACTCGTCACCATTGATGAACGACAGGGTCGCTTCTTTGCGATCCAGGATCACGTCGTCCAGCTTGTCGTCCGCACCGTATACGGTTTCGGTCTTGTAGCCGGTCAGCAGGTTCTTCAGCTTGGTCTTCATGATCGCGCTGTTACGGCCCGACTTGGTGAACTCAGCTTTTTGAACCAGCCACGGGTCGTTGTCGATCCGCAGTACGGTACCGGGTTTCAGTTCTTTACCAGTTTTCATTACGAAGTATCCGAATCTGGATGGATTTATAAAAATCGAGGCCGCGTATCATAGCGAATTTCGGTAAAAGTGTACTAGCGCTTCGGCAAGGTCCGGCTGAGCGGCCTGTCGCGCCCCCCAAAGGCGGGCATGCTGCTGCAGTTCCGGCCAATGCTGGCGGGCCGCCCGCCAGGCCTGGCCCATGTCGATATTCATGTTCCAGGCACGCCACAGGCCCAGTAGGGCTGCATCGGCATCGTCTGACAGGCCGCAGCGATAATGCGCGAGGAACGCTTCGAGTTTTTCCCAATGGGCATTCTCGTCCTGCACATAGATGTGCCACAGCATCGGCTGCCCCGCCCACTGCGCACGCACGAACGAGTCTTCGCCACGCACGGCATTGAAATCGCAGCTCCATAACAGCCGGTCGAAGTCGTCCTGGCTGACGAAAGGCAGCACCTGAACGGTCAGCGCCCCACGGGTGCGCACATCACCCACGTGCAGCGGCCCCTCGCCCAACCACTGGCTGAGCCCCGCGACGATGCGCCCTTGCGGGACCAACAGGTGGCAGGCCTGGTCAGCTGTAGCCAGGGCATCAAGCCAGTTGCCCAGCTGCGGGTTTTCATAGGCAAACAGCGAGATCAGCAGCGCATCCGGCACAAGGTCTACACCAAGCCCCTGCAAAAAGGCACGGCGCGCCTCCGCCGACTGCTGGAACGCGTCACGCCGGGCCAGCAGCGAACCCTCGCGCAGCAAACCACCCGTTTTGTCGGTAAAGCCCGGGAAGAAAAATACCTTGCGCAAACCGTTGGGCTGCGGCGAAGGCAAACCATGGCAACCCTCCACCCAGTCCTCGGCACTCAGGTACTCGAGGTTGAGCCAGAGCGGCGGCTGCGGAAGGGCGCGCATGGCCTCGACATACGCCGCGGGCAACTGGCAGGCGAACGCGCCGATCACCACATCGGCCGGCGCCACCGGCAACCACGCTGCCGGCCAGTGGCGCACATCCACGCCGTGTTGCCACTGTTGGGCCGCCGTGGCATCGGCGCCAGGGCACATGGGCGTGAAAGCGTTGAGGTCATCCACCCACAGGCGCACCGCCAGGCCGTGCTCGGCCACCAACTGCCGGGCCAGGCGCCAGGTCACGCCAATATCGCCGTAGTTGTCGACGACGCTGCAGAAGATGTCCCAGGTGGCTTTCATGCGCCCCTCCCGTGCGGGTGCAAAAACAGCGAATTCTGCGCATAAATTGGCGCAGACAAAAGCACCTGCGCAGAAAAATGCCCAAGCGCATGCGACAATGCCCCCCTACCACGCTGCCAGGAGGCTGCCATGCCGCGCCACCGTGAATTGAAGATCACCCTCAAGCCGTTGCCGTTGATCATGTGCGTTGCCTTGGGCCTGTGGCTGGGCGCCATGGCCATTGCCGCGAGCCTGTGGCTGGCCCAGCAGTTGTGGCCACAGCAGGTGCAACCTCTGGCCCAGGTGGTAGCCCCGCATGCAGACCGCCCCGTTGCAACGCCTGCACCGGCCACTGCCCAGGATGCCCAGGCCGAGATGTTCGAACGCTACAAGGACATCCTGCACAAACAGGCGCTGCAACAGGCCGCCGATGCCGCCCAAGGCAACCCGCGCAACCTCAACAGCCCCAAGTGCCAGTTCTGGCTGCAGCAAAACCGTACCGCGCCCACCGAAAAAAGCCAGGCCAACGTGCTGGAGTTCTGTTACTGACCATGGACAAGCCCCACCTGCTGGCGCTGATTGTCGCCACCCTCGCGCATGACCTGGACGTGCTGACCCGCGCGGCGCAAACCGCCTACGAGGCCGCCACCGCCGAAGAGAACATTGCCGAGAACAAGTATGACACGCTGGGCCTGGAGGCCTCGTACCTGGCCACCGGCCAGGCCCGCCGCAGTGCCGAGATCCGCCAGGCGCTGGTGATCTACCAGCAGTTGCTGCTGCGTGATTACGACCCAGCGCGCGGTGTGCAGGTAAGCAACCTGGTGACCCTGGAAAATGAAGATGGCGCGCAACGCCAGCTGTTTCTCGGGCCTGAGGCAGCGGGGTTGAAGATTGGCGAGGGTGACGGACTGGTGACGGTGATTACCCCACGATCGCCGCTGGGGCAGCAACTGCTGGGCAAGCGCGTGGATGACGAGGTGAACCTGGGCGCACAGGTATCGTTCATTGTCGATGTTGTCTGAACCGGCCTCTTCGCGGGCGCGGGCGGGCCCGCAAAAGGGCCGGCACAGGCAATAATTCTCTAAAGCACCTGCAAGGCATCGAACCGCCCCGCCAGCCCCTGTTCGGCAAACTGCTGCACCACAAAATCGATGAACGCCCGGGTCTTGCCCGGCAACAGCTTGTGCTCGGCGAAATACAGGCTGATATGCCCATCGTCCACATACCAGTCCGGCAACACCCGCAGCAGGCGCCCGGCCAGCAAGTAGGGCACGGCAAACGGCAGGCTCACCAGGGCAATGCCCAGCGCCTGCTCGGCCACCGCGCACGCCGCGTCCGAATCGCTCATGGTCATCGCCTGACGCAATTGCAGCGGCTGCTGCGCCTGCCAACGGCTGGTCAACGGCCACGAGCGCACCCGCCCGGTCTGCGGTGACCGCACCAGGATGCCGTCATGGCGTTGCAGCGCCTGCGGGTCTTCTATCGGCGCGTGCCGCTGCAGATAGGCCGGCGCCGCCACCAACACCCGGTGCGCGGGGGTCAGCTTGCGCGCCACCACCCCTGGCGGCAGTTCGAAACCACCGCCAATCGCTGCATCGAAACCCTGGCCGATCAGGTCGACCTGGCGGTTGTCGAAATGCCAATCCGGGGTAATCGCCGGGTAACGGCGCAAGAATTCCCCCAGCAACGGCAACACGTACAAACGCCCGAACACCGTGCCCATACTCACCCGTAACGACCCGGCCGGCTGGCCTTCTGCACTGGCCAGGTTGGCCACGGCGTACTGAATGGTGCGAAAGCTGTCACTGACCTCGCCAAGAAAACGCTGCCCCGCTTCGGTCAAGGTCAGCTTGCGGGTACTACGCTGGAACAACCGCACACCCAGGCGCGCTTCCAGCTGCGCAACGTGCTTACCCACGGCAGCCGGGGTAAGGCTCAGGCGCCTGGCGGCTTCGGCAAAACTGCCGACCTCGGCACTGCGGATGAAGCACTCCAACGCGCTGAATGATTCCATGGCCATAATTAGCAACCAAAGGTTTACTCTGCTGATAGTTATTACCATCTTATCAGTAGGCAATCGAGCGCCGATACTGTGCCCATCCAAGGCATTTCGGCCTGGCTTCCAGCAGGAGAACAGCATGTCCAAGCAACTTACACTCGAAGGCAAAGTGGCCCTGGTTCAGGGCGGTTCCCGAGGCATTGGTGCAGCCATCGTGCGGCGCCTGGCCCGCGAAGGCGCGCAAGTGGCCTTCACCTATGTCAGCTCTGCCGGCCCGGCCGAAGAACTGGCCCGGGAAATTACCGAAAACGGCGGCAAAGCCTTGGCCCTGCGGGCTGACAGCGCTGATGCCGCAGCCGTGCAACTGGCGGTGGATGACACCGTAAAAGCCTTGGGCCGGCTGGATATCCTGGTCAACAACGCCGGCGTGCTGGCAGTGGCCCCGGTGACAGAGTTCGACCTGGCCGACTTCGATCGCATGCTGGCCGTGAACGTACGCAGCGTGTTCGTCGCCAGCCAGGCCGCCGCACGCTATATGGGCCAGGGGGGTCGTATCATCAACATTGGCAGCACCAACGCTGAACGCATGCCGTTTGCCGGTGGCGCACCGTACGCCATGAGCAAGTCGGCACTGGTTGGCCTGACCCGCGGCATGGCACGCGACCTCGGGCCGCAGGGCATTACCGTGAACAATGTGCAGCCCGGCCCAGTGGACACCGACATGAACCCGGCCAGTGGCGAGTTTGCCGAGAGCCTGATTCCGCTGATGGCCATTGGGCGGTATGGCGAGCCGGAGGAGATTGCCAGCTTTGTGGCATACCTGGCCGGGCCTGAAGCCGGGTACATCACCGGGGCCAGCCTGACTGTGGATGGTGGGTTTGCAGCCTGATTGAACGGTTGCCTGTGCCGCGACAACGCCGGCACAGGCTTAGCCTTTGTGTGCCCCCAGGCACTGTTCCATCACGTCCAGAAAAGCCCGGGCAGCCGGTGTGGGGCTGGACGACCACACCGCATACAAGTGCCGCACCGGGGCATCCACCAACCGCGCCACTGCCACCCCTTCGATGCCTTGAGCCACCCGCTCGGGCACCAGGCCGACGGCCATGCCCCGCTGCACGAATTTCTCCACCAGACGAACATGCCCGATCTCGAACTGCACCCGACGCTGCAACCCCACTGCTTCAAACGCCTCGTCGGTCTGGCGTCGCGCCCCGGTGCCTTCGGGGAAGTCCACCAACACCTCACCTGCCAGGTCAGCCAGCGCCAGTTGTGCCCTGCCCGCCAGGCGATGCCCCAACGGCAACACCGCCACCAGTTCTTCCCGGGCCAGCAACCGATGCTGCACCCCCTGCACCACCTCGCCCTGCCACAGCCCGATAAAACCCACGTCCAGGCGCCGCTCGAGCACATCAGCAATCAGCAATTCGCTCTTGGCCGTGAGCCAGCGTACATCCACATCCGGGAAACGACCGTGAAACACCGCCAACAGGTCGACCAGGTCCAGCGCGGTGAGCGAGCTGATTTCACCAATCGCCAGCCGCCCGCGCACCTGGCCGCAGGCCGCTGCCACGTCATCGGCAATGCGCCGGGCCGCCTCCACCGCGGGCCGTGCACTGAGCACAAAGGCCTCCCCCGCAGGTGTCAGGCGTACCCGCCGCGAACTACGCTCGAACAGGCTCACCCCCAGCTGCGCCTCCAGCCGCGCCACCTGATGGCTAAGGGCCGACTGCACCACATGGCAGCGCTCCGCCGCGCGGGTAAAACTGCCGGTGTCGGCCACGGCAAGGGCATATTCGAGCTGCTTGAGGTTCATCGATCTATCTGCTTTCAAGATGAATAGGTTGAAAACTATACATTGGTGTCATGCCTGACACTTCCTGATAATCATCACCACACACCACTGCCCCCACGAGAATTGCATGCACACCCCCACTCTCAGCCGCGCCTTGATCCTGCTGATGGCTACCGCCACAGGCCTGGCCGTGGCCAGCAACTATTACGCCCAACCGCTGCTGCACAGCATCGCCCAGCAGTTTGGCTTGAGCACCGCCAGCGCCGGCAGCATCGTGATTGCCGCGCAGCTCAGCTATGGCGCCGGCCTGTTACTGCTGGCACCGCTGGGCGACCTGTTCGAGCAGCGCCGGCTGATTACCGTGATGACCGTTGTCTCCACCTTGGGCCTGGTCATCAGCGCCTGTGCACCCAGCCTGCCCTGGCTGCTGCTCGGCACGGCGCTGACCGGGCTATTCTCGGTGGTGGCACAGATCCTCGTGCCGATGGCAGCGACCCTGAGCGAGCCGCATCAGCGTGGGCGCGCGGTCGGCACGCTGATGAGCGGCCTGCTGCTGGGCATCCTGCTGGCGCGTACTGCTGCCGGCTTCATGGCCGAGCTGGGTGGCTGGCGCAGTATCTACGTGCTGGCCGCCGTGCTGATGGCAGTTACCGCCGTGGCGCTGTACCGCAGCCTGCCACAGCACCACAGCCACGCCGGGCTGAAATACCCGGCCCTGATCGGCTCCGTGTTCCGTCTGTTCATCGAAGAGCCCGTGCTGCGCCTGCGCTCGCTGCTCGGTCTGTTGGCATTCAGCCTGTTCGCCCTGTTCTGGACACCCCTGGCGTTTCTGCTGGCGAAAGGCCCCTACCACTATTCGGATGCAGTGATCGGCCTGTTCGGCCTGGCCGGTGCGGCGGGTGCGTTGTCGGCCAACTGGGCCGGGCGCCTGGCAGACCGCGGCAAGGGCGCGCTGGGTACCACCGTGGGCCTGGTGGTGTTGCTGCTGTCGTGGGTGCCGCTGGGGTTTGCCGAACAGTCCCTGCTCGCCTTGCTGCTGGGTGTGCTGATGCTCGACCTGGCGGTACAGCTGGTGCATGTGAGCAACCAGAACGCAGTGATCGCCCTGCGGCCCGAGGCACGTACGCGGCTGAATGCCGGTTATATCACCTGCTACTTCATTGGCGGGGCGCTTGGGTCGTTGCTGGGCACCCAGCTGTTCCAGCGCCAGGGCTGGATGGGGATCGTGGTGGCCGGGCTGGTGATTGGCGGGCTGGCGTTGCTGGCCTGGGGATGGGCCGAACGCAAGCGCAAGAATGCCTTGCAGGTGGCCTGAAAAACGCTCGCTGGATTCTTCGCGGGCACGCCCGCTCCCACAGGTGCCTCACAAACCTCAGGGCACTGATACGCCTGTGGGTACGGGTGTGCCCGCCAAGAGGCCAGCCACGGCGACAAAGTACCGCACTACCCTCCGTCGCAATGCCGTTGACTTGCCTGCCTGGGCAGCGCTCATTAAGCGCTGGAATGCCCTTTCCCTGACAGGATGAATTTATGACAAGACTCACGGTACAGTCCGGCGATTTCTTGCAAGGTGAAGGCGAGTATCGCAATGGATCGCTCACACTCAAGACCGCGCGCAGCCCCTCACCCGGTGAGCGGATTTCCCTGGCACGCATCAGCGACTTGCGGCTGGCCAGCCTGGAAACCAACCGCAGCCTTGGCAGCGCCTTGGGCTGGGGCGTGGCCGGCGCCCTGGTGGCAGGGCCAGTAGGGCTGCTGGCCGGGCTGTGGTTGGGTGGCAAGGAAGAAGAAGCAACCTTTCTGGCCACCTTCAAGGATGGACGCAAGCTGATGGCCATTACCGATGGCAAGACCTGGTCGAAGATCGATGACAACTGGCGGCAGCACAAGCGGCCGATCAAGACAGGCTGACTGAATACGCCGGGCCTGGATCGTTTTATGTAGAGGGCGGCTGGTAAGATGCCGCCTTTTTCATGGCCTGTTCCGGCCTCTTCGCGGGTAAACCCGCTCCTACAGGGGTATCACCAACCGGTGTATCACCACCTGGTGCATCACCAACCGGTGTATCGCCACCCGGTGCATCACCAACGGGTGTATCGCCGCCCGGTGCATCACCAACTGGTGTATCCCAACCGGTGTACCACCAACCAGTGTAGGAGCGGGTTTACCCGCGAAAGGGCCAGTACAGGTATCGCGCATCCAGGAGCCCCACCGCATGCCCCCGCATCACCCCCGCCTGCCCCTGAGCCTGCTCAGCCTGGGCCTGGCCCTGCAGTGCCCCTCTGTGTTTGCCGAAGACAGCGTGATGCTGGCCCCGTTGCAGGTCTCCGACACCTACGCCAATGATGGCTACCAGGCACGCCAGGCCGCTGTGGGCGGCTTCCAGCCCGCGCCACTGCTCGACACCCCCGCCTCTGTCAGCGTGTTCAGCCAGCAGTTGCTGGAAGACCGCCAGGTACGCAAGCTTAGCGAAGTGTTGCAAAGTGATGCCTCGGTCGGCGAAAGCTATGCCCCCATCGGCTACTACGAAAACTTCAATGTGCGCGGCTTCGAGCTGAACGCCGCCAGTAGCTATCGCATCAATGGCCAGACCATTGCCGGCGAACAGAACGTAGCCCTGGAAAACAAGCAGCAGGTGGAATTGCTCAAGGGCCTGTCCGGGCTGCAGACCGGCGTGTCGGAGCCGGGCGGCTTGATCAACTATGTGACCAAGCGGGCCCAAGACATACGCAGCGTCACGGTATCGACCAACGAACAGGGCGAACGCTATCTGGCCACCGACCTTGGCGGCTGGTTCGGCAGCGAAAAGCAGTTCGGCCTGCGCGCCAACCTGGCCCATGAAGACATCCGCACCTACGTCGACCACGCTGACGGCAAGCGCGACTTCGCCTCGCTGGCATTCGACTGGCAGATCAACCCGGATGCCACCCTGCAGCTGGATGCCGAGTATCAACACCGCGAACAGTCGTCGGTGCCGGGTTACCAGCTGCTCGGAGGCACTGAAGCGCCACACGGCGTCAACCCGGAAGACCGCCTGGCCTACCAGCATTGGGCAAAGCCCGTGCAGAACGACTCACTGAACCTGGGCGGCCGCTTCGAATACCGCTTCAACGATACCTGGACCGGCACCTTGAGCGCCTCCCGCAGCAAAGTGGTGATCGACGACTACAGCGCGTTTGCCTGGGGTTCGAGCGAGGGGGCGTTTTTCGGCAGCAATGGCGACTACGACATCTATGACTTCCGCAGCCCCGACGATACCCGCCGTACCGACGAGGCACAGGCCATGCTCAACGGGCACTTCGATGCGCTGGGGGTGGGGCACGAGCTGACCGTGGGTACCAGTGCGCAGCGACGCACACTGGATCAGCGCCCGTACTACAACGAATGGCTTGGTACTGGCAACATCCATACCGGCGCCCCGGACCTCGATCCGTCCGACAAACCCGTCGGCGCCAGCGAACGCCGCCTGGACAGCCGCCAGTACGGCTTGTTCGTCAGCGACCGCATCAGCTTCAACGAACAATGGCAGACCGTGCTGGGCGCCCGTGAAGTGCGCCTGGATGAAAAGACTTGGGACGAGAACGGCGTAGCCGGGCGCCATACCCGCCAATACGAGCTGCTGCCCAACGCTGCGCTTATCTACAAACCGCAGCCGAACACCACGGTATACGCCAGCTACGCCAAGGGCCTGTCTGCCGGAGGCACGGCCCCCTGGTTCGCCAGCAATGCAGCTGAGATCCTGGCGCCCACCACCTCCCGCCAACTTGAACTTGGCCTCAAGCACGACTGGCAAGGCCTGAGCCTGAGTGCCGCCCTGTTCCAGATCCGCCAGGCGTACCAGTACGCGCGCCCGGACGGCACCGGAAACTTCACCTACGTGCAGCAAGGCCAGCAGAAAAATACCGGCCTGGAACTGGGTGCCAGCGGCCGGGTGACCCCGAACCTGCAGGTACAGGCCAGTGCGGCAGCCATTCGGGCGCGGGTGCAGAACAGCGGTACCGAAGCCTATGAAGGGCACCAGGCGATCAACGTGCCTAAATTCCGGGCGGCGCTGCATGCGGAATATGCCCTGCCGGTTCCGGGGCTGGCGCTGCTGGGCGGGGCGCGGTATAGCGCCAGCAAGTATGCGAGCCAGGCAGGCAATGTGGAGGTTGGCGGGTATACCGTGTTCGACCTTGGCAGCCGCTACAGTACCCGTGTTGGCGGGTATGACACGGTGCTGCGGCTGACGGTGGATAACGTGCTGGACAAGCGATACTGGCGCGATGTGGGCGATTACCTGGGGGATAACTACCTGTTCCAGGGGGCACCGCGTACCGCTCGGCTTTCGGCTTCGATCAGCTTCTAGATTGCCGGGGCCGCTCTGCGGCCCTTTCGCGACACAAGGCCGCTCCCACAGGTGTGGACTGCTCCCAAGGGGTTGGATTGGTGTCCAACTTCTTGGGGGCACTCCAATTGCCTGTGGGAGCAACTGTCTTGCTCAATTTCTAAAAGCTGGCGCGATCCGTGTGGGAGCGGCCTTGTGTCGCGATGGGCTGCGCAGCAGCCCCAATGGCCTTGAAAACAAAAAGCCCCCGTGCTTTTCAGCGCGGGGGCTTTTCGTAGAATGTGGCGGTGAAGAAGGGATTTGAACCCTTGATACGATTTCTCGTATACACACTTTCCAGGCGTGCTCCTTCGACCACTCGGACACTTCACCGTTTCTCTTCAAGCCTTGCGGCCTGTCGAGGTGCGCTAATTTAGTGAAAGACTTTCCCTTTGGCAAGCATTTTTTTCAATTTTTTCATGTATTTGCACTTGGGCTGCCATGAGCACTGACCGACCAGTCAGCCTTGCTGCTTTACCTCGCCCCTGGCGCTGGGTAACGTCGTCGCCACGCCAACAAAAGGACTCTGCCATGAGCGAGCTGATTACCTACCACGCCGAAGACGGCATCGCCACCCTTACCCTGAACAACGGCAAGGTCAATGCCATCTCGCCGGACGTCATCACTGCCTTCAATGCAGCGCTGGACCGCGCTACCGAGGAGCGTGCAGTAGTGATCATCACCGGGCAGCCGGGCATTCTGTCAGGCGGTTACGACCTCAAGGTAATGACCCGCGGCCCCAAAGACGCCATCAGCCTGGTCACCGCCGGTTCCACCCTCGCCCGCCGGCTGCTGTCGCACCCGTTCCCGGTGGTGGTCGCCTGCCCCGGCAATGCCGTGGCCAAGGGCGCCTTCCTGCTGCTGTCGGCCGACTACCGCATTGGCGTCGATGGGCCATACAAGGTATGCCTGAACGAAGTGCAAATCGGCATGACCATGCACCACGCCGGCATTGAACTGGCCCGCGACCGCCTGCGCCGCTCGGCCTTCCACCGCTCGGTGATCAATGCCGAAGTGTTTGACCCGCAGGGTGCCGTGGATGCCGGCTTCCTCGACAAGGTGGTACCGGCCGAGCAGTTGCAGGAAGCGGCAATGACTGCAGCACGAGAGCTGAAGAAGCTGAACATGCTGGCGCACAAGAACACCAAGCTGAAAGTGCGCAAAGGGCTGCTGGAGGCGCTGGACAAGGCGATCGAGCTGGATCAGCAGCATATGGGCTAGACGCACGGGCCCTTTTCGCGGGCTTGCCCGCGAAAAGGCCGGAACAGGCCTGCACCAAGGTTTGCCCCAACCAGTGCACACCCGTACACTGCCCCGCGACCGTCTGGTGTGAGCCGTACCATGCTTTATTCATTGCGTATGTTCCTGCTGGGGCTGCATTTTCTTGCCGTTGGCGCCGTGGGCCTGCTCATTGGCCTGTGCCGCCCCTTCAACCCTGACAACAGCCGCGTTTTCGCCCGGCTCTACAGCTTGCCGGCCACCTGGCTGATGCGCATCAAGGTCAAGGCCGAAGTCGGCCCATTGTGGGACCATCCACCCGGGTGTGTGATCGTGGCCAACCACCAGTCCAACTTCGACCTGTTCGTGCTGGGCCAAGTGGTGCCGCAACGCACCGTCGCCATCGGCAAGAAGAGCCTGGGCTGGATCCCGCTGTTCGGCCAATTGTTCTGGCTGGGCGGCAACGTGCTGGTCGACCGCAAGAATGCCTATCAGGCACGCAGGGCCATACAGAAGACCACCCGGGTTCTGCAGGACGACACCTCGATCTGGATTTTCCCCGAAGGCACCCGCAATCCCGGCGAGCATTTGCTGGCGTTCAAGAAAGGCGCGTTTCACATGGCCATCGAGGCCGGTGTGCCGATCGTGCCGGTCTGCGTCAGCCGCTATGCCAGGCGCCTGAGCCTGAACAGCTGGCGCCAGCGCACGGTGATTGTGCGCTCGCTGCCGCCCATTGCCACGACGGGCATGACGCTGCAGGACCTGCCCGCGCTGATCGAGCAATGCCGGGTGCAAATGCAGCAGTGCATTGACCGCATGGAAAAAGAACTGGCCTGATCCGGGGTTGCTCTGGAGCCGGGTACAGCCCAAGCTGTATCCGTGTTCAATCGAATAAGCGGACAACCATGGGTCGAGTCGTGGCATCGGCGGTGTACAGCGCCGGCAGAAAGGTCACCAACATCAGCATCGACGAAGGCAGCGAGTGGGCGCGCAAGCCGGGGCATTTTGTGTGGATCGGCCTGGAAGAGCCCAATGCCGAAGAGCTGGCCAACCTGCAGTCGCAGTTCAACCTGCACGAACTGGCCATCGAAGATGCCCTGGAAAAACACAGCCGGCCCAAGCTGGAAACCTTCGGTGACGCGTTGTTCATCGTCACTTATTCGCCAGTGCGCCACGAAGGCAAACTGGAATTCATCGAGACCCATATCTTCGCGGGCAACGGCTACATCATCACCTGCCGCAACGGCCACTCCAAATCCTACGCCATGGTCCGCCAGCGCTGCGAAGCTCGGCCCCTGCTGCTGGAACATGGCGAAGACTTCGTGCTGTACGCCCTGCTCGACTTCGTCACCGAGAACTACCAACCGGTCAGCGAGGCCATTCATGGCGAGATCGAAGCGCTGGAGGAAAGCGTACTGGGCGGCTCGCTGCGGGAAGACGACATCCGCCGCCTGCACAGCCTGCGCCGTGACATCCTGCGCCTGCGCCGCTACGTGGCACCCCTGGTTGAAGTGAGCGAAGAACTGCAGCGCCTGAGCTTCCCGTTCATCGACAAGAACATGCGCCCGTACTTTCGTGATGTGCAAATTCACGTGACACGGCAGATGGAAGACTTGGCCGGCATACGCGACATTGCCAGCCAGACGATCGAGATCGGCATGCTGCTGGAATCGTCACGGCAAAGCATCGTGCAGCGCAAATTCGCGGCCTGGGCGGCGATTCTGGCATTCCCTACGGCCATTGCCGGGGTTTACGGGATGAACTTCCAGAACATGCCGGAGCTGAGCTGGCACTACGGTTACTTCGCGGTATTGGGGGTGATTGTGACGGGGTGTGCCGGGTTGTATGCCAGCTTCAAGAAATCGGGTTGGCTTTGATGGCCTCTTCGCGGGCGTGCCCGCGAAGGGTTGCCACCGCTTAAGCGGCGCTGTCGCTGGCCTTTGATGGCTGCTGGATGAACCGCAACATCCACTCCCCTACCAAATCACCCTGGTGCTCGGTGGCCAGGCTGGCAACGGCCTTGTGGTACACCTCGTCACCCAGGTATTCCTGGCGCGCATCGAGCAGTGCGCGGGAGTAGTCATGCACGAATTCCGGGTGGCCCTGGAAGCACAGCACCTGGTCGCGAATGTGGTACGCCGCATTCGGGCAGAAATCGCTGGAGGCGATCACCGTAGCGCCTTCCGGCAGTTCGGTCACCTGGTCCTGGTGACTGATCAGCAAGGTCAGCTCCGACACCTCCGGGTCCATCCAGGGCGCATGCGCCGCCAACGAGTAGCGATGAATACCCACGCCCCAGCCTTGCTCAGCCCGCTCGGCCTTGCCACCCAGGGTCAAGGCCAGCAACTGGTGGCCAAAACACACGCCCAGCAGCTTTTCACCGCGCTCGTACAACTTGAGCAGGTAGGCCTTTAGCGTCTGGATCCACGGGTCGGTACCGAACGAATCGGCCTTGCTGCCCGTCACAAGGTAGGCATCGAACTTTTCACTGTCGGCGGGATAGTCGCCGTGCATCACGTTGTACACACAAAATTCGGCGGCAATCGGCTGACGCGAGAAGAGCTGCTCGAACATCCTGCCGTAGCCCTGATATTGCGCCGTCAACTCCGGTCGCAGGACATCGGTTTCAAGGATGCAGATGCGTAACGACATAGGGGTAGTCCTGAACGACATGGGTGGGAATCTGCTGTAGAGACTGCCGCGAAAGGCACGTACAAGCAAGTAGGCTGCACTGACGAACGGTCACATTTCGTCGGCGCCTGCCGGGTACTTGCGCCACTGTCTAGATAGAGCGTGTCAGCTAGATAGCACTTAGCCTCATAGCCAGAGGAATGGTTTTAGTGCACGGTTAGAACAAAGGGTTCTCAAATATGGATAACGCACACCCTACTGTTGAAGGTATATCCACTTTCAAGCGGCAAGCAGTCCGGCGCCATTCAACGCCGCTGTGATCGACCCGAAGCGCGACAAGGAAGCCAACGGGTATTCAGGAATAACAACAAGAAGGCGGTCCGCCATGTTCAGACAATCGAAAATTCGCCAAGCTGGGCTCATTTTATTTGCCACCACGTTGCTGTTGATCTTGCCGAACCTGACACGTTTGTTTGGCTGACTGCGGCGGTGGCGCCAACGGGCAACGCACAGGTAACCTGCTGGCCTTGATGGTCGGAGATCGCCTATGCGCCACTGCCTTGCCCTGCTAGCGTTGCTCCTGAGCCTGCCATTGTCGGCGGCGCAACTGCACCTTGAACTGGGCGCGACACCGCGCCAGTGGAGCAGCGCCGAACTGCTTGGCCACCCTGAGGCCCAGGACATCAGCATCGAACAGGACGTATCCTACAAACGCCCCATGCACTATCGGGCGGTGCCACTGGTCATGCTGCTGAAAGGCGTGACTGCCAGCGATCACCTGCAGGCCGTGGCGCTGGATGGTTTTGCCGCCGAAATGCCCGCTGCGCCCTTGCTGCAGCAAGGGCCGGCACGGGCCTGGCTGGCCGTGGAAGACCCCGACACGCCGTGGCCGTCACTGGGTCCAGGCAAGCCAAGTGCCGGGCCGTTCTACCTGGTGTGGACTGCGCCGCAGGCCAGCGGCATCCGCCCTGAACAGTGGCCATTCCAGATCGCCACCCTTCGCAAGCTGGCCCCGGTGGACCAGCGGTTTCCTGCGCTGCTACCCGACCCGAAGCTGCCGGCCGACAGCCCGGTGCGCCAGGGCTTTGCCCTGTTCCAGCAGAATTGCCTGGTGTGCCACCGGTTGAACGGTGCGGGGGATGGGCAGGTGGGGCCGGACTTGAATGTGCCGTATAACCCGACCGAGTATTTTCAGCCGGTTTATTTACGCAAGTTGATACGCGACCCGCAAAGCCTGCGGCGGTGGCCGCAGGCGAAGATGCCGGGGTTTGCCGAAAGTGTGTTGAGTGAACAGGAACTGGATGCGCTGCTGGCCTATTTGGGGCACATGGCAGCGCGTAAGCCTTGAGGGCCTCTTCGCGGGTAAACCCGCGCCTACACGGTGGTGGAGGGTGGACACAGGCCGTCGTAGGCGCGGGTTCACCCGCGAAAGGGCCGGTCCTGCTGGCCAATATCACCGGCCGTTCATCGTTGCCGCCGCCACCGTATTCGCGGGTGAACCCGCTCCTACAACGGCAGGGAGTGTCCACCCTCCATCAATGTGTAGGCGCGGGTTAACCCGCGAACGGGCCAACACAAAACTGTCAGGCCGTGAGCCGTTCGTGCTTGACGCCCCACCCTTCCACCTCACCCCCATACGGTGTCACCAACTGCTCGAAGGCCTCTTCAAAGTCGCCAATCCCGCCATGGGTGGCGTACATGACCTTGCTCAGTTCCAGGTGCCAGGCACCGTCGCCCAGCTCCTTCACCTGGGCATTGAGCGATTCCCCGCGAAACTGCCCGGCTGCACGACGGGCCCCTGCTTCGTCCGGGAATACGGCATAGAACTCGATGGGGTGGATCTGGGTGAAGTCGAAACCGCCTGCTTTCATCTGGCGCAGGACGTTGCTGCTGATATCGTCGTTCTGGCTGCTCATGAATCGTCCTCCTGAATAAAGCAATGGATAGACTTTCCGTGCACTACGCACCTGCCGGCAAAGGCCGTGCAGTTCGAGCTGATGCAAGACGCGAATTGTAGCGGCGCCAACCCGCAGAACAGGCAGGCCCTTCTCCAGCGTAGTGCCTGCCAAGGCACCACGCAAACGTGTGGTTCAGGGGACTTCGTGAATGCTGGTGATGGTCACACCGCTATGCTCTTTGAGCCAGCGTGCGGTCGGGGAGATGATACGGTCCTGGAAGTCGTTGAGGTCCAGCTCGTCCATCACCGGAAACAGGTGTGAGCGGATGGCCCGCGCAACGTCTTCCTCGCTGGGGCAATGCTCGGCATGCAACAGCAATGTGGACGGTTCGCCCTTCTGGTCGGCAAAAATGACTTCCCACTCTTTCATTGAACGGACCCTCTCAGTCAACGAACACCAGGTGTGTGATGCCTGAATAACTGACCTTGGGGCGGGGATAATGTTCAGTCCGGGAAATTGTGCGGGGCCCATTTGCAGGCTTGCCCGCGCCAACAGGGCCAGCACAAGGTTCGAACCCTGTGCAAGCCTGTGGGCGCGGGCAAGCCCGTGAATGGGCCGCAACGCGGCCCTGGTTTACTTCGGTGTGCCGTGCACCACGCCAGCGGTGTTATCCAGCAGGCTCTTGGTCGCCGTCTGGATATACGCTTCCAGCTTCTTGAGCATTTCCGCCTGGTCCGGGCTTTCGATCAGTTCGGCCTTGAACTCGCTGCCCAACTGGTAGCGGTACATCCGCGGGCTCATGTCCTTGGACTCGATCAGGATACGGTCACCCTGCACCAACCCGACAATCTGCTCGCTGCCCGACGGTTTGATCATGCCCACGCCCTGGTCACCCTCGGGCAGATTGAGCAGGTCGCGCCCCCAGCACTGGTGGCGAGCCTTGCCACCCAGGCGGCCCATGATGGTCGGCACGATGTCGACCTGGGTACCCACAGTGTGGTTCACCGCACCGAACTTCTCCTGAATGCCCGGGGCAATCAGCAGCAGCGGCACGTTGAAGCGGCCCAGGTCCAGCTCGGTAACCTGCTGGTTGTTGCCAAAGCCATGGTCACCGACGATGACGAACAGGGTGTCCTTGAAGTAAGGCTCCTTACGCGCCTTCTCGAAGAACTGGCCCAGCGCCCAGTCCGAATAACGCATGGCGGTCAGGTGCTCGTCCAGACGGCCCTGGCCGGTCACTTTCTCTACCGGCAAGTCCTTCGGCAGGGCGTACGGCGTGTGGTTGGACAGCGTCTGCAGCAGCGCGTAGATCGGCTTCTTGCCATCATGCTTGGCCAGCTCTTCGTTGCCGCGGTCGAACATGTCCTGGTCGGACACACCCCAGGTCGGGTCGGAGAACACCGGGTTGACGAAGTCATTACGGCCGATGAAGGTGGTCATCCCCTGGTTGCCGAAGAACCCGGACTGGTTGTCCCAGGCAAAGTCGCCGTTGTAGACGTACACGTCGTCGTAGTCACGGGCGCTGAGCAGCGCCGGCAGGCCCGACAGCTTATGGCCGCCTTCCGGGGTCTGCATCAGGTATTCGAAACCTGGCAGGTTGGGGAAGCAGGCCATGGTGGCGAACATGCCCTGGTGGGTATGGGTGCCGTTGGAGAAGAAGCGGTCGAACAGCAGGCCTTCTTTGGCCAGCTTGTCGAAGTACGGGGTGATGTTGTTGGGGCTGCCAAGCGCGCCTACCGAGTGGCCGGCGAAGCTTTCCATCAGGATCACCACCACGTTCTTGATCGGCAGGGTACGGTCAGCCGGCGGCACAAAGTCGCGGCGGATAGCGGCTTCGTCGGCGTCGACCAGCGTGTCGTGGGCGGTCAGCAGTTGCTCACGCACACTTTGCGTGGCCACGTCCTGCTCCAGGACTGGCTTCCAGATGTTGGCACGGTCCTCGCCAAAACGGCTCTTGGCAGCGTCGATCAGGGTCAGGGTGCCGTTCAGGCCCAGCTGGTTGACGAAGTTGGAGTCCGTGGTGAAGGCATCACCCCAGCGCATCGGCGGGCCCTGGCGCAGGGTGCCACGGGCAGCGACCACGGCCACCAGCAAGATCACCATGAATACCGCCAGGCGCTTGTACCACGGGGCAACGCGGTACAGGCCTTCGGCACGGGTGGCGCGATCGATACCTTTGAACAGCAGGCTCAGCAGCCAGGTCCCGAAGGCCCAGGCCAGCAGGTAGCGGACCACCGGGAAACCGTACCAGAGCATGCTCATGACGGTTTTCGGGTCTTCCTTGATGTATTGGAAAACCAGGCCGTTGAGGCGCTGGTGGAACTCGCGGTAGAAGTCCATTTCCATCAGGCCGAGGAACATCACCACGCTCGAAGCGAGGGTCAGCCAGAAACGGAACACGCCACGCCGGGCCATGGCCCAGGGACTGAGGATGGCCAGCAGCAGCGGAATACTGATGTAAACCACCACCCGCAGGTCGAAGCGCAAGCCGTTGAGGAAGCCTTCGGCGACCGTCGAATAAGGGGTATCGCCGACCATGTCGTTGTTGTAGGCCAGCAGCGCCAGGCGCACGAGGCTGAGCATCAGCATGATCACCAGGCCACTGAGCAGCGTGTAGGCCAGGTGGGATTTCAAGGTCGGCGAAAATGACGTTCGCGCGCCCTGTTGCTTCAAGGCGTCCGTGTTAGCCATGAATGGGAAGGTCCTAGGATTGCGGTTTGCGAAGAGGCGATGGCGCTAGGCCAACGCAGCATTATGCGGGTGCGGATTCTGTTTAAACCAATGTGAAAATTTTGTCACGGCCCTATTACTGGCTATGTCAGTAACGCGCCTAGAGCCGCACATTCCCCCGCGGCCCGGCAATCGCCCAGATCACCAGCCCCACCACCGGCAGCAAGGCGATCAACAAGATCCACAACACCTTGATGCCCACCTCGCTGCCACTCTTGATCACGTTGAGAATGGCCCAGATATCCAGCGCCAGAATGATCAGCCCGACCAGGCTGTTGAAGGTAGATCCCATGTCTGAATTCCTGTCCAGAGGCTTTGCTGCACAGCATAGTCAGCTATCGCAGCAATAGAAGGGAATCCTTGGCGGATGTCGCAGGTCCCTCGGTAGACTGACTGCATTCACTGATTCGAGGTTCGCATGCCACCCACCCACAGCCAAAGCGCCGCCCCCTCTTCACTGCTGCAGGCCTGGCGCCAGCAGGTTACCGATACCCCCTGGCTCAGCGCCGGCCTGGGGCTGAGCCTGCTGGCGGTGTGCGTGCTGCTGGCCGCCAGCCTCTGGAACGCGGTGAACGGCGACCATGCCGACAACCTGCACCTGGCCATGCTGGGCGGGTTGTCCGGCTTTGGGGCCACCGCACTGGGCGCCGTGCTGGCAGTGGTGCTGCGCGATGTCAACGCGCGCACCCAGGACGTGATGCTGGGCTTTGCTGCCGGCATGATGCTGGCCGCCAGCTCGTTTTCGCTGATTTTGCCGGGCCTGGAGGCTGCCCGAGAGATCACGGGCAACGGCCCGGCCGCTGCGTTTACCGTGGTGCTGGGCATGGGCCTGGGTGTGCTGCTGATGCTGGGCCTGGACCGCTTCACCCCGCATGAACACGAAAGCACCGGCCCGTGCGGCCCCGAAGCCGAGCGCATCAGCCGGGTGTGGCTGTTTGTGCTGGCGATTACCCTGCACAACCTGCCTGAAGGCATGGCGATTGGCGTGAGCTTTGCCAATGGCGACATGAACATCGGCCTGCCACTGACCAGTGCCATCGCCATTCAGGACATCCCCGAGGGGCTGGCCGTGGCGCTGGCCTTGCGCGCCACGGGGCTTTCCAACCTGAAGGCCGCGTTGGTGGCGATAGGGTCGGGCCTGATGGAGCCGCTAGGGGCGGTGATCGGGCTGGGGATTTCTACAGGCTTTGCCCTCGCCTACCCGATCAGCATGGGGCTGGCGGCGGGGGCGATGATCTTTGTGGTCAGCCACGAGGTGATCCCCGAAACCCACCGCAACGGGCACCAGACAGCGGCGACCCTGGGGTTGATGGGTGGGTTTGCGGTGATGATGTTTCTCGACACTGCGCTGGGCTGAAGATTGATATTTCGTGAGCCGGCCTCTTCGCGGGCTCGCCCGCTCCCACAGGGATATCACAGGGCCTGATGCGGTGGAGTATCTGTGGGAGCGGCCTTGTGTCGCGAAAGGGCCGCGAAGCGGCCCCGGCATTATTTGCATCGACGCTGAAATCCCGGGGCTGCTGTGCAGCCCTTTCGCGACACAAGGCCACACACACGGCTCGCGCCAGCTTTCAGAAATTGAGCAAGACAGTTGCACCCACAAGGCCTGTGCCAGGCTTTAGATGTGTACGGCGACCTTCAGTGCTTCCAGCGCCGGCTCGACCTTGATGCCCAGCGCTGCCCCCAGTTCCATTACCCGCGCCAGGTCCTGCTGCCCCACCATGACCATCTGCAGTTCATCATCGAGCAACTGGCTGAAGTTGAGCAGCACATAACCCCCGGCCTCCTTGTTCAGCGCGCCCATCTGCACCTGGATACGGTTGAGCGCGGTCAGTGGCTCGGTACGGGCCAGTTGCTTGGGCTTGAGGGTAAACGGCACGCTGTTGTCGAACGAGTCGCTGATCTGCTGGAACAGCGCCTGGTAGCTGTCGGCCTGGAACACCACGGTATCCGGCAGGCTGCCCAGCACCACCCATTCGCCCAAAGGCATCGGGAAAGTGTCGTCGTAGTTGATGTCGGGGTTGGCGGCCAGGAAGGCGACAGGGTCGGCGTAGGCCTGGGCGGCCTCGTCGGCGATACGCTCGATATCTGCCTCACGCATGCAGCCGGCGCCAATGAGGCTGATGAATTCGAGCAACTGAGTTTTCATGAAAGGGGGCCTGCGACGGGTGAAAAGTCGCCAAGGATAGCCGCAAATGCCCCCTGGCGGTTAGCCGGCCAGCGTTTGCAGGCGCGCGGCGGTGTCTGCTGCACCCATGGTTTGCGCCGCCATCAGGGCGGTGATGCCGCGGGCATCCTGGTGCGCCGGGTTGGCCCCTTGTGCCAGCAGGTAGTCGAGGATTTCGCTGCGGTTGAACATGGCCGCCAACATCAGCGCGGTGCGACCGTCCTGCGCGGCAGCGTCCACCGGCACGCCATGCTCCACCAGCAGGCGAATCATCGCAAGGTCCCCTTTGAATGCGGCACCGGCAATCGGCAGCTGGCCATTGTCGTTGGCAATCAGCGGGTCGGCACCTTGCGCCAGCAGCACGCGCACCGCCTCGTGGTGACCGTGGTAGCTGGCCAGCATCAGCAAAGTATCGCCCTTGTGGTTACGCAGGTTGGCCGGAAGGCCACTGGCAAGCAGGCGCTCGAGCATTTCGGCATCGCCCTGGCGGGCACGTTCGAACACCTGCTCGGCGAACGCAGCGGTTTCGTCATCGGTCATGGTAGCGGGTGCGGTCTGGCTGGACATAGGGAACCTCCTGGCATAATTGATGGCCCAAGTGTTCGTCAGGCATGCCAGGGCGGTCAAAGGTTCAGATTCTATAGGGCTGATAGGCACGTACTGACCCGTGCAAAATGCACTGTGCAAAATGCACGACCATGCAGCTTGCACGATACCGTTTCTGAAAATTCTCCGTAACAGCCTGTATTTACTGGGTTTTTCGCCAAACAGGATTCTGGCACGGTCACTGCAACCATCAACTCATGTCTGCCACACACCAGCCAGGAGTTGATATGGACCTCATCCAGCAAAAGTTCGCCTCGGTATTTTCGGCCTATCAGGTAAATACCCAAGCCCGGCCCGATGGCGGTGTACTGCTTACCCTGCGCGCAGCGGATGGCAAGGTTACCCGCCGGGTGCTGACTTATGGGCAATTGCACAGTGCCGAACAGCTGTCCTGGGCGATCAGTGCCATCCGTCGTGACCTGGCTGAAGAAGCAAGCGAATTGCCGGTCATCTCGATGCTGCAGAGCCAGCAGCGGTTTGCCTTGCCGACTTACCGCTGAGGGGTGTATTGCCTGAACCGGCCTCTTCGCGGGTGAACCCGCTCCTACATTGACTGTGCGATGCCTAAGGGCGGCGCAACATTGACTGCGCGATGCCTAAGGGCGGCGCAACCGCTGTAGGAGCGGGTTCACCCGCGAAGAGGCCGGCAATGCCATTACAACTCGTCGATCCCCAGAAACGCTCGCGCCGTTACATCCCCGGTAAACCGCGCCTGCATGCCCTGCTCGCTGCCGTACAAGCGAAACGCCAGGCAAAACGGTG
The DNA here is from genome assembly GCF_020911845.1 of Pseudomonas sp. CIP-10. Taxonomy (NCBI): domain Bacteria; kingdom Pseudomonadati; phylum Pseudomonadota; class Gammaproteobacteria; order Pseudomonadales; family Pseudomonadaceae; genus Pseudomonas; species Pseudomonas sp. CIP-10. The sequence continues at coordinate 4,455,276 of NZ_CP087160.1, forward strand.
CATCCCCCAGCTCAACCCAGCGCCGCGTCCCGGCCGGCACCAGCAGCTGGTCACCTTTTTCGCACAGCACCGAATACACCCAGTCGCCCAACCGCAGGCCAATCTGCGCCCGCCCGCTGACCACGGCGAACAGCTCGTCGACCTCATGCACATGTTCATCACGCACATCGACCTGTGCCGGATCTTCACCGTCACGGTTGAGCAGCGTGAAAGCCTTGCTGCCATGCGCCGTCATCAACTCATCCAGGTACTCGCGGCAAACATCCAGCACCTCGTCCTGGGCGGTGCCCGGGCGCACCCGCAGGCCAGGTTCGGCATGCACGAAGCGCACGCCCTGTTCAGCCAAGGTGGCAGCGATATCGTCGTGGTGAGTCAGCACCTTGTTCGGCAGTGCCGGGCTGGCGGGGTGGAAAACGCTGAGAATGCTCATCAGGGGCGGGTCCTGGTCGGTTGCGAACAAAGGGCAATGATAACGGCTGCGGCCAAGGCTGCGGCACTGGCCATACCAAAGGTGAAGGTGGGGCCCAGCAGCTTCCAGCTGTAGCCTGAGTACAGCGCCCCCAGCGCACCGCCGGTACCCGACAGCGCTGCGTAAAGCGCCTGGCCCTGGCCCTGCTGGCGGGCGCCGAAGCTGGCCTGGACGAACGCGATACTGGCAGCATGGAAGCAGCCAAAGGTGGCCGCGTGCAGCAACTGGGCGAAGATCAGTACTGCTGGCTCCTGGGCCAGGTTGCCCAGCAGCAGCCAGCGCAATGCCGCCAGCAGGAAGCTGACCAACAGTACACGCTGTACGCTGAAACGGGCGAACAGGCGGCTCATGACCATGAACATCAGCACCTCGGCCACCACCCCAAGCGCCCAGAGCAGACCGATGGCACCGCGCGTGTAGCCCAAGTGCTCCAGGTGCAGGGTAAGGAAGGTGTAGTAAGGCCCGTGGCTGAGCTGCATCAGTGCCACGCACGCGTAGAACGCGATCACCCCCGGGGCACGCAACTGCTGCAGGAAGCCCCCCGTGCCGCTGCGCCCGCCCTGCTCCACCGGCTGGGCATTGGGCACCCACAGGCTGGCGGCAACGATACCGGCCATGATCGTGACCAGCGCCACCGGGTAGATGTCCAGGCTCAACCATTCGAACAAGCGGCCCAGGCCGACCACGGTGAGGATGAAACCGATCGAACCCCACAGACGTACCTGGCTGTAGCGCGACGTTTGCCCGTGCAGGTGGGCCAGGGTGATGACCTCGAACTGCGGCAGCACCGCATGCCAGAAGAACGCGTGCAGGGCCATTACCAGCGCCAGCCAGGCGTAGCTTTTGCCGAAGAAGATCAGGGCGAAGGTGGCCAGGGTGCACAGCGCGCCAAGGCGTACGATCAACAGGCGCTGGCCTGTGCGGTCGCCCAGCCAGCCCCACAGGTTAGGGGCGACGCAGCGCATCAGCATGGGGATGGCCACCAGCTCGCCGATGCGTGCCGGGGAGAAGCCCAGGTGGTCGAAGTACAGCGCCAGGAAGGGGGCGGTGGAGCCAAGCAGGGCGAAGTAGAACAGGTAGAAGCTGGACAGGCGCCAGTAGGGGACGGGTTGCATGGGATGGCCTTGTGGGGACCTGGGCCGGCCTCTTCGCGGGTGAACCCGCTCCTACGCGGATTCCACCCTGTCACTGCACCTGAGGGCAGTGATATCCCAATGTAGGAGCGGGTTTACCCGCGAAGAGGCCGGTGCAGGTGGATCAGCGCTGGCCCAGCACCGGGGTATTCACTTGCACATCGGCATTCTGCGCACGGTGGCGCAGCAGGTGGTCCATCAACGCGATGGCCATCATCGCCTCGGCAATCGGTGTGGCGCGGATGCCCACGCACGGGTCGTGGCGGCCTTTGGTGATGACGTCCACCGGGTTGCCATCGACATCAATCGAGCGGCCCGGGGTGGTGATGCTGGAAGTGGGCTTCAGTGCCAGGTGGGCAACGATCGGCTGGCCCGAGGAAATACCTCCCAGAATGCCGCCTGCATTGTTGCTGAGGAAGCCGTCCGGGGTCAGTTCGTCCCGATGCTCGGTGCCGCGCTGGGCCACACTGGCGAAGCCGGCGCCGATCTCCACGCCCTTGACCGCGTTGATGCTCATCAGCGCATGGGCCAGCTCTGCATCCAGGCGGTCGAAAATCGGCTCGCCCAGGCCGGGCATCACGCCTTCCGCAACCACGGTGATCTTGGCGCCCACCGAGTCCTGGTCGCGGCGCAGCTGGTCCATGTAGGCCTCCAGCTCAGGTACTTTGTCCGGGTCGGGGCTGAAGAAGGCGTTCTGCTCCACCGACTCCCAGGTCTTGAACGGGATTTCGATCGGGCCCAGCTGGCTCATGTAGCCACGCACGGTGATGCCCTGGGTGGCCAGGAACTTCTTGGCGATAGCACCGGCGGCTACGCGCATGGCGGTTTCACGGGCCGAGCTGCGGCCGCCGCCGCGGTAGTCGCGGATACCGTACTTGTGGTGGTAGGTGTAGTCGGCGTGGGCCGGGCGGAACAGGTCCTTGATGGCCGAGTAGTCCTTGGACTTCTGGTCGGTGTTGCGGATCAGCAGGCCGATCGAGCAGCCGGTGGTGCGGCCTTCGAACACGCCGGAAAGGATTTCTACCTCGTCGGCTTCCTGGCGCTGGGTGGTGTGCCGGCTGGTGCCGGGCTTGCGCCGGTCAAGGTCGTGCTGCAGGTCGGCGAGGGAAATTTCCAGGCCCGGTGGGCATCCATCGACAATGGCGACCAACGCCGGGCCATGGCTCTCGCCAGCGGTGGTGACAGTGAACAGCTTGCCGTATGTATTGCCGGACATGGACGCTCCGCGAGTTCTGCCTGAAATGGACGAAAGCAGCAGTATACAGATGGTTGGGCGGCCTGTGCTGGCCTCTTCGCGGGTAAACCCGCTCCTACGCGGTCACCACCAGATTCCAATGGTGTGCAGCCCCCGTAGGAGCGGGTTCACCCGCGAAGAGGCCGAACCTGCCATGCACACCCGAGAACCTTCCCGCAAACAGTGGGTCAAACCCACATCTCCCCAAGTAGTACCGCATGATGTCGCGCCTCGTCGCCTTGCTCTTCCTGCTGTGCACCGGCCTGGCCCAGGCCGCCGCCCCCACTGTGCTGCAACGCCCGATCGACCTGGACACCGGTCAGGGCGTGCTGCATGGCAGCCTGCTGCTGCCGCAACAGGCCACCCCGCCGCCCGTGGTGCTGATCATCGCCGGCTCCGGCCCCACCGACCGCGACGGCAACAACCCGGCCTCCGGCAAGGTCGACAACCTCAAGCGCCTGGCCCTGCTGCTGGCCAACGAGCACATTGCCAGCGTGCGTTACGACAAACGCGGGGTGGCCGCCAGCCAGCCGGCCACGCCTGACGAGCGTGACCTCAGCGTGGAGCGCTATGTGGCCGATGTGGTCGCCTGGAGCCGCAAGCTCAAAGCCGACCCGCGCTTCGGCCCGCTGATCCTGATTGGCCACAGCGAAGGCGCGCTGATTGCCAGCCTGGCCGCCGAGCAGGCAGGGGCCAGCGCGGTCATCACCCTGGCCGGCAGCGGCCGGCCGCTGGCCGAGGTACTGCGCGAACAACTGGCCAAGCGCCTTCCGCCGGCGCAACTGGCCGGTGGCAGTGCCCTGCTCGACCGCCTGCAGGCCGGGCAGACCAGCCTGGATGTGCCAGCGCCGCTGCGCCAGGTGTTTCGTCCCAGCGTGCAGCCGTACCTGATTTCGCTGTTCCAGCAAAACCCGGCAGCCGCCTTTGCCCGCCTGCCCATGCCGGCGCTGATCGTGCAGGGGCGCAATGACGTGCAGGTGGACGTGGCCGACGCCCAACGGCTGAAAGCGGCCAAGCCAGATGCGCAACTGGTCCTGATCGATGGCATGAACCACATGCTGCGCATCAGTCCCAAGGGCATGAGCCAGCAGCGCGACAGCTACCTCAACCCCGAGCTACCGCTGGCGCGCGAGCTGGGTGAGCGAATTGTGACATTCATCCAGCATTTGCCTGCGGCGTAAGTCAAACAGGCTCAGGTCTCGGGCATGCCTGCCGATACAGCAGGCATAGCTGAGGACAACCCCTGATGACCACCTCCCCCACCGCCGTCGAGCCGGCCGAAGAACCCCGTGAAATCCCCGCCCTGCCCTGGGCCGAGCTGACCGTCGAGCATTTCCAGCTGCTACGCCTGGCAGCACTGCCGACCGACCGCAGCACCGGCGCGCGGCCGCTGCGCTTTGTGCAGTTCGGCTATGCCGAGCGCCATGACAAGGCACACAGCCTGCTGCGCATGGAAATCCAATTGCCCGGCCAGAAGGTGCACAAAGAGCAGAACCGCCTGGACATCCGCGTCGACCATGCCGAGCGCCTGGTACGCATTGGCAATGAACATGGCCTGCAAGTGGAACCCGTGAACCGCGGCATCGGCCGCTTCATGCTGGCCCAGGCCGCCCAGTGGCTGCAGCGCAAGTGGTCGCACTACCGGGTGGAAGGCATGGCGCTGCCGAGCAAGGATGCCCTGAACGAGGACTCGCGCCTGCGCCGTGACCACTGCTTGCGCGGGGTGGGTATCGAGGTGGAGTACGAGGACAGCCAGCAGCTGAAAGGCCGTACCGCGGATATGACGGTGGGCCAGCTCAAGGCCGCCTGGAGCAGCGAGCGCCTGCAGCGGGTGGAGATTCTGGATGCCGCCAGCCTCCTGCAGCAGGCCGACCAGCAACTGCAGGAAAAGGACGGGCAACTGCGCGAGCGGGATGAGCGGGTGGCCAAATATCAGCGTGAAGACGGCGGATTGCGTTTCACCATTACCTGCCTGGTGGCGTTTGCCGTATTCCAGGCAGGGCTGTTGATCTGGATTGCAACCCGCTAAGACCGCATCAGCCGGTGGAGATCGGGGCCGCTTCGCGGCCCATCGCGACACAAGGCCGCTTGTGTCTTGCTCAATTTCTAAAAGTTGGCGCGATCCGTGTAGGAGCGGGCTTGCCCGCGAACACGGGCGAAGCCCGTGCCATCCACCGCGGTGTCTTCTTCGCGGGTAAACCCGCTCCCACACGGATAACGCTTGTGTCGCGATGCGCTGCACAGCAGCCGCAAATAGCCTAAACGCGGGCCTTGAACAATTCCTGATGCTGGCGGCACTGCTCGGCAGTGAGCATGAACACCCCGTGCCCGCCACGCTCGAACTCCAGCCAGGCAAAGTCCACCTCGGGGTACAACGCCTCGACATGCACCTGGCTGTTGCCCACTTCGACAATCAGCAAACCCTTCTCGGTCAGGTGGTCAGCCGCTTCGGCCAGCATCCGCCGTACCAGGTCCAGGCCGTCGCTGCCGCAGGCCAGGCCCAGCTCGGGCTCATGGTGGTACTCGGCCGGCATGTCGTCGAAGTCTTCAGCATCGACATACGGCGGGTTGGACAGGATCAGGTCGAAACGCTGCCCCGGCAAACCGCCAAAGCCATCGCCCTGCACGGTGTACACGCGCCCGTCCAGGCCATGGCGTTCGATGTTCTGGTTGGCCACTTCAAGGGCCTGGAACGACAGGTCGGCCAACACCACCTCGGCCTCGGGGAACACGTCGGCAGCGACGATGCCGATGCAGCCCGACCCCGTGCACAGGTCCAGAATGCGCGCCGGGTCGCTGGCCAGCCACGGCTCGAAACGTTTTTCGATCAGCTCGCCAATGGGCGAACGCGGCACCAGCACCCGCTCGTCGACGATGAACGACATGCCGCAGAACCACGCCTCGCCCAGCAGGTAGGCGGCCGGTACACGCTCTTCGATACGGCGCTTGAGCAGGTGCTGAAGGCGTACCCGCTCGTCGTCCTCGAGCATGCAGTCCAGGTAGCTGTCGGCCACCTCCCATGGCAGGTGCACGGCACCGAGCACCAGCATGCGGGCCTCGTCCCAGGCATTATCGGCACCGTGACCGAAGAACAGATCATGCTCGTGGAAGCGGCTGACCGCCCAGCGGATGTAGTCGCGCAGCGTGCGCAGACGGGATGTGATCACGGGGTACTCCTATTTTCAGACCGGACAAAAGTCTAACAGCCCCACCCGCACATTTGTTCCTTTGCCTTGCCCAAAGGCTAGCCACAAGCCAGTAACCATGCCGCCTGCGTTGTCAACCATTCCCATTGGCGCCAAGGCAGGGGAGAATAGGTATACAAAAGCCCTATCCAAGGAGCCCTTGATGTCCGTTCCAACCACGATGTTCCGCCTCACTGGCCGCGACTATCCGCCGGCCAAGCTGAGCCACGCCAGCCTGATCATCATCGATGCACAAAAGGAGTACCTCAGTGGTCCCCTGAAGCTGTCGGGCATGGACGAGGCCGTGGCCAACATCGCCAGGTTGCTCGACGCCGCCCGTAAAAGCGGCCGTCCGATCATCCATGTTCGCCACCTGGGCACTGTCGGGGGCCGCTTCGACCCCCAGGGGCCGGCTGGCGAGTTCATTCCGGGGCTGGAGCCGCTGGAAGGTGAAATCGTCATCGAAAAGCGCATGCCCAACGCGTTCAAGAACACCAAGCTGCATGAAACATTGCAGGAGCTGGGCCACCTTGACCTGATCGTCTGTGGTTTCATGAGCCATTCCAGCGTCAGCACCACCGTTCGCCGCGCCAAGGACTATGGTTATCGGTGCACCCTGGTAGAAGACGCGTCGGCCACCCGCGACCTGGCATTCAAGGACGGCGTCATTCCGGCCGCACAGATTCACCAGTGCGAAATGGCCGTGATGGCTGACAACTTCGCTTGCGTGGCACCCACCGCCAGCCTGATCTGAGCGGCTTGCAGGACCGCCCGGCAGCCGGGCGGAACCCGATGGGCAGCAGCAGGTCGAATTCCGGATATCCACCGAGGAGAGCGGAATGAAGCTTAAAGGCAGTTTCGACGCCAAGCGCCTGCGCCCGCGCGAACCGCGTAACTGGGGCGCCCGCCTGGCGGCCGGCCTGTCGGCCCTGCTGGCGACGCTGGGCGTATTGCTGGCCATGGCCGGCGTCGCCGGCCTGCTGGGCAACTACCCTGCCCTGCAGGAATTGAATGCCAATAAACCGTTGTCCGGCACCCTGACCGTGGCCGGCCTGCTGTTGCTATGGCTGGGCGTGCGCTTCTGGCGGCGCAGCCGTATCCGCTTGCGCCGCGGGCGGGAGCTGAACCTGTCGCCGCACCTGATGAAGAAGCACGATTGAGATGCTGCTTACGCGGTCCTTGTAGGCGCGGGTTTACCCGCGAAGAATACACCGCGGTGGATGGCACGGGCTTCGCCCGTGTTCGCGGGCAAGCCCGCTCCCACACGGATCGCGCCAGCTTTTAGAAATTGAGCAAGGCAGTTGCCCCCCCCGATCGCACCGGCCTCACGCCCTACGCAATCCATGCTAGGAGCGGTTCACCCGCGAAGAGGCCCGCACAAGCTGCACACGGCCCCACAGTCGCGTAAACTACGCCGCCTACGTGGAGGCATCATGCAAGACGACGATTTTTCCCTGTTCAAGGCCGAAGTGCGCGGCGTAAAACCGATCCGCCACGATCGTGCCGAAGTCGGCAAGCCCAAGGCCGACCGCCAAAAGCTGGCCGGCCTGCGCCAGGCGGCAACCGTGCGCAGTGACAAGGCTTTGGTCATCGATGGCATGTCCGACCAGTTCGTCATCGACGTCGGCGCCGAAGACGAACTGATGTGGCGCCGCGATGGCGTGCAGGAAGGCCAGCTGCGCAAGCTGAAGCTGGGGCAGATCCCGTTCGAGGGCAGCCTCGACCTGCACGGCATGACGGTGGAAAAGGCCCGCGAAACCTTGTGGGACTTCATCGCCGAAGCCACCAAACTGGAGGTGCGCTGCGTACGGGTGACCCACGGCAAGGCCGCGCGCCTGGACGGCAAGCGCCCGATGATCAAAAGCCACGTCAACACCTGGCTGCGCCAGCACCCGCAAGTGCTCGGTTTTGCCTCGTGCAGTGCCCGCCACGGCGGCACTGGCGCTGTGTATGTGATGCTGAAGCGAACCATGCTCGAAGGGCGCGACGAGTAACGCCGCGCTTGCAGCGCCGCCCTCACCGCCGTACCCTTCGTTTTTGCGATTTTTTCCCACAGGTAGATCCATGTCCCTGGAACAGAACTACACCGAGATCCTCAGCCAGATTGGCGAGGACGTCTCCCGTGAGGGCCTGCTCGACACGCCCAAGCGGGCTGCAAAGGCGATGAAGTACCTTTGCCGCGGTTATGAGCAAACACTGGAAGAAGTCACCAACAACGCTTTGTTCAGCTCTGACAACAGCGAAATGGTGCTGGTCCGGGACATCGAGCTGTATTCGATGTGCGAACACCACATGCTGCCGTTCATTGGCAAGGCACACGTTGCCTACCTGCCAAAAGGCAAGGTACTGGGCCTGTCGAAGGTGGCACGTATCGTCGACATGTACGCCCGCCGCCTGCAAATCCAGGAAAACCTCAGCCGCCAGATCGCCGAAGCCGTGCAGCAGGTAACCGGTGCCGCAGGCGTGGCCGTGGTGGTCGAAGCCAAGCACATGTGCATGATGATGCGCGGTGTCGAGAAGCAGAATTCGACCATGATCACCTCGGTGATGCTGGGTGAGTTCCGCGATAACGCCGCCACCCGCAGCGAGTTCCTCAGCCTGATCAAGTGATTGGTTGCTGGCCCCAAGCCGACCCTTCAGGGTCGGCTTTTGCATTTCAGGAGTTGTCCATGATCGTCAAAGCCCTGCGGGTTGGCCTCGGCCAGCTCATCGTGTTCGGTGACTGGATCAGCCGCCCGGCCAAGCGCAAGCGCGACGCCGCCGCCCAGGCCCGCATCGAGCAAGCAGCCAAGGGGCTGGCGCTGTACCAGTTCCACGCCTGCCCATTCTGCGTCAAGACCCGCCGCACCCTGCACCGGTTGAACGTGCCGGTGGCGCTGCGCGATGCCAAGAACGATCCGCTGCACCGCCAGGCCCTGCAAGAAGGTGGCGGCCGGGTGAAAGTGCCATGCCTGCGCATTGAAGAAGCCGGCAAGGTGACCTGGATGTATGAGTCCAAGGCCATCATTGCTTACCTGGATGAGCGGTTTGCCGCCATCTGACTGACGCAGCAGATCCCTGTGGGAGCGGGCGAGCCCGCGAAGCAGACACCGCGGTGGTTGGCACGGGCTACGCCCGTGTTCGCGGGCACGCCCGCTCCCACAACGATTGCGCAAGCGCCTGGAAAACAGGTCGGTTTTCAACCCACCATCGGCACATGCCGTGGGTGGCTGCTGACCCGCTCAAGCCAGGCCCTTACCGCCGGAATAAGCGGTTTGCTGCCATCTGACTGACGCTGCAGATCCCTTGTGGGAGCGGGCGAGCCCGCGAAGCAGGCACCGCGGTGGTTGGCACGGGCTACGCCCGTGTTCGCGGGCACGCCCGCTCCCACAAGCCTGGAAAACAGGTCGGTTTTCAACTCACCATCGGCACATGCCGCGGGTGGCTGCTGACCCGCTCAAGCCAGGCCCTTACCGCCGGAATAAGCGGTTTGCCGCCATCTGACTGACGCTGCAGATCCCTCTGTGGGAGCGGGCGAGCCCGCGAAGCAGGCACCGCGGTGGTTGGCACGGGCTACGCCCGTGTTCGCGGGCACGCCCGCTCCCACAAGCCTGGAAAACAGGTCGGTTTTCAACCCACCATCGGCACATGCCGAGGGTGGCTGCTGACCCGCTCCAGCCAGGCCCTTACCGCCGGGTACTCTGCCAGGTCGAACCCGCCCTGCTGCGCCACATGGGTGTAGGCATACAACGCCACATCGGCAATCGAGTACTGCTCACCCACCAGGTAAGGCGTCATCTGCAACTGTCGCTCCATCACCCTCAACGCCTTGTAGCCGCCCTTGTGCAACTTGCGGTACTCGTCCAGGCGCTCGTCCGGCAGCCCCAGGTAGAACTGGATGAACCGCGCCACGGCAATGTACGGCTCATGGCTGTACTGCTCGAAAAACTGCCACTGCAGCACCTGGGTACGCAGGCGCGGCTCGCTGGGCAGGAACTCGCTGCCATCGGCCAGGTAGTTGAGAATGGCGTTGGACTCCCACAGGTAGCTACCGTCTTCCAGTTCCAGTACCGGCACCTTGCCGTTGGGATTCATCGCCAGAAACTCGGGCGTTTCGGTCTCACCCTTGAGAATGTCCACCGGGTGCCATTCATACGGCCGGCCCAGCAGGCTCAACATCAGTTTGACCTTGTAACAGTTACCCGACTGGTAGTCGCCATAGACCTTGTACATCGACCCTCCCTGCAAAGCAGTTTCGCAATTGCGCCCAATATTTGGCGACTGTACGGCTAAAAGCAATGGCCGCTGTATGGCAAGGATCAACCTTGCTCGCTGTAGTCTGAAAAAACTGCTTACACCTTTACAAGGATTTTGTTCATGACCGATGCCACTTCCGCACGCCTGCGGCCCCTGGCAGACACCTCCCCGTCGGCGGTGGTCGCCGGCTTCATTGCCATGCTTACCGGTTATACCAGTTCACTGGTGCTGATGTTTCAGGCCGGCCAGGCGGCCGGGCTGACCACCGCGCAGATTTCGTCATGGATCTGGGCGCTGTCGATCGGCATGGCGGTGTGCAGCATCGGCCTGTCGCTACGCTACCGCACGCCGATCACCATCGCCTGGTCCACCCCCGGCGCGGCACTGCTGATCACCAGCCTGGGTGGGGTCAGCTATGGCGAGGCCATTGGTGCCTACATTACCTGTGCCTTGCTGGTGCTGGTGTGTGGCCTGACCGGCAGCTTCGAGCGCCTGGTCAAGCGTATTCCGGCCTCGCTGGCCTCGGCGCTGCTGGCGGGCATCCTGTTCAAGATCGGCAGCGAAATCTTCGTGGCCGCGCAGCACCGCACATTGCTGGTACTGGGCATGTTCTTCAGCTACCTGCTGGTCAAACGCCTGTCGCCGCGCTATTGCGTGCTGGCCGCGCTGTTGGTGGGCACGGCATTGTCCGGCGCGTTGGGCCTTCTGGACTTCAGCGGCTTCCACCTTGAAGTGGCCAAGCCGGTGTGGACCACGCCAAGCTTTTCGCTGGCGGCAACCATCAGCATCGGCATTCCGCTGTTCGTGGTGGCCATGACCTCACAGAACATGCCCGGCGTGGCCGTACTGCGTGCCGACGGCTACCAGGTACCGGCCTCGCCGCTGATCTCGGCCACCGGCTTTGCCTCGCTGGTGCTGGCGCCGTTCGGCTCGCATGGGGTCAACCTGGCGGCGATCAGCGCGGCGATCTGCACCGGGCCGCATGCCCATGAAGACCCGAACAAACGCTACACCGCGGCGGTGTGGTGCGGGATTTTCTACGGCATTGCCGGGGTGTTCGGGGCCACCTTGGCGGCACTGTTCGCGGCATTGCCGAAAGAACTGGTGCTGTCGATTGCAGCACTGGCGCTGTTTGGCTCGATCATGAACGGTTTGACCGTGGCCATGAGCGAAGCGCGCGAGCGAGAGGCAGCGGTGATCACCTTCATGGTGACCGCTTCGGGGCTGACCTTGTTCTCGATTGGTTCGGCGTTCTGGGGGATTGTGGCGGGGGTGTTGGCCCTGGTGATTCTTAACCCGCGCAGGGGGTGAGGGTAGTTGTTGCCTGTGCCGGCCTATTCGCGGGTAAACCCGCTCCTACAACGGGAAATCACAAAACCCGCGAATGGGCCGCCACAGGCAACGAGATTACAACCTGAAATGCCCCACCATGCCCTTCAAATCGGTGCCCAGCTGCGCCAGCTCGACACTGGACCGGGCATTGTCCTGCATCGCCAATGCCGCCTGGTCCGCACTGCCGCGAATCTGCGTGACACTGCGGCTGATCTCTTCCGCCACCGAACTCTGCTGCTCGGCGGCTGCGGCAATCTGCTGGTTCATCTGCTGAATCAATGACACCGCTGCGGCAATGCTGCCCAGCGCACTTTCGGTCTGCAGTGCATCGGCCACGGCCAGCCGTACCAACTCGGTGCTGCCACGGATCTGCGCCACCGACTGCTGGGCATTGCCGCGCAGGCTGGCCACCAAGGTTTCGATCTGCTCGGTGGATTGCCGGGTACGCCGCGCCAGCGCGCGCACTTCATCGGCCACCACGGCAAAGCCACGCCCCTGCTCGCCGGCGCGGGCAGCCTCGATGGCGGCATTGAGAGCCAGCAGGTTGGTTTGCTCGGCCACGCTCTTGATCACTTCCAGCACGTCGCCAATGGTGTGGATTTCGGCACTGAGGCTGTCGATGCCGGCGCTGGCGGCTTCTGCTGCCGACGCCAGTTGCTCGATGCGCTGCATGCTCTGGCGCACCACCTGCTGACCGGTGTCGACCTTCTCGTCCGCCGCCTGGGCCGCCTGCGCCGCCTCCTCGGCATTGCGCGCCACATCGTGCACGGTGGCAGTCATCTGCTGCATGGCGGTAGCCACCTGTTCGGTTTCCTCTTTCTGGCTACCCACCTCGCGGTTGGTCTGCTCGGTCACCGTCGACAACGCCTGGGCACTGCCGGCCAACTGTTCGATGCCCTGCTGCAAGCCGCTGACAATGCCCGAGAGGCCCGCCGCCATCTGCTGCATGGCCTGCATCAGTTGCCCCACCTCATCCCGGCGCGGCGCCTGGGCGTCGAAGCCCAGCTCACCTGCAGCAATGCGCTGGGCGCGGGCAATCACATGCTTCAACGGGCCGACCACAGCCCGGGTAATCAGCCAGGCCGCCAACACGCCTACAAGCAACGCCAGCGCCGTCGCCAGGCCGATGGCCAGGGCATTACGCTGCAGCTCGCCTTGCAGGGCCTGCTCTTGCCCAAGGTAGGCTTGGTCGACACGCCCGGTCACCCGCTCGGCGCTGGCTTGCAACTGCGCCTTGAGCCCCTGCTCGCGGGCCAACTGGTCGGTGTATTCGTTGAGTTTTTCCGAGAAGCTGCCAATGTGCCCAGCCACTTCACCCAGCACGCTCTGGTAGCCGGCATCGCCAACTGCGCCTTGCAACTGGCTGACCAGGCCGGCGGCCTCCACCGTCTGGGCAATACGCTCCTGGCTCACACCCTCCTCGCCCTTGCGGCTTTTATCCAGACGCACCCGTGCTTCGTCCATGGCCTGCAGCATCAGCCGCGACACCTGGGCCACCTGCGCGGCTTGCTCAAGAAACTCGCTACCCTGCTGGCCCTGGGACTGCTTGAGGGTGTACGCGCCGTCATCGGCCAGGCCAGCCTGCAGCACATCAAGGTTATTGGACACGTTGGACACCGACCAGCTGGCCATGTCCAGCGCCAGCTCCTTGGCCTGCACAGCCTCGACAAAGGCTTCGAATGCCTGGCCATAGGCGGCAAGATCGGTTTGCGCCGCCGCCAGCGCCGGCAGGCCTTGGGCGCGTTTGACCAAACCCTGTAAGCCGCCACGCAAGGCGTCTGCCTGCTGAATGTCGGAGCGCAGGGCAAATGCCTGCTCATGCTCGCGCAAGCGCAGCAGGTCGGTATTGAACTGGGCCAGCTGACGCAAACTGTCGAAGCGCTGGCCAACGCTTTGCAACGCCACAACGCCGATAGCCGCCACCGCCAGCGTCAGCAGCAGCACCAGGGCAAAGCCCAGGCCAAGTTTGCGGGCCATGCCCAGGTTGGCCAGCACACCGTGCTTGCTCGCGCCCATCGCCGATCCCCTTTCAGCCAGTGAGGTTATCCCGAAGGCTAAGGGTGGCAACGTTATCTGCCAATGAACAAGGGGGTGGCGCCAGAATAGTGTCAAATAGCTATGTATTGTCGTTTTTGGCTGCAAAGGGGTCGCTTTCAGTGCCCGCTGTGCGCGATATCACTAGGCCATTAATGATAGCCCGCCCATCAACCTGCATTGGCGCTCGCCCATATTAAATCGACGCAAGTAAGCCATTAATTTATTCCAATCCACACTTTATAAAATACTATTGACGCCATTAAATTTGCGCCAAATGTGGGGTATTTAATTTTTTTTAAATACACCTGCACGCATTAAAAACGTCGCTATCGTGATCGGTAACTGGCCCGTTCTCCGGACCTGCAGTGCACCCTGGAGTTTGTAAATGAAAACAGCCATATTTACTGCTGTGGCCACCCCGTTGCTGCTGTTTACTGTACCAACAGCGGGGTACGCCGAAACTTCCACCGCACCGTTGTTTACCCTCGGCGTACAAGGGAGCTACACCCAACTGGAGCTAAACGGCCGCAATAATGAAACCGAAGATATGCCCGAAGGTGGCTTATTCATCAACTACGGCAACAAGATGACGGCCAGGCAAGGCCTTGTCAACCAGGCCGAAGCCAGCGGCATGTACTCGAAACAGCATGACCAGAAGCTCAAGGACGGTCAGGCCGACCTGGACCTGGGCTGGCGGCTGGCGCTGGCCGAACGGCATTCAGTCGACCTGCTGTTGGGCGCCGGCTATAAATGGAACCGGCTGGAACCCAATACCAGCCGTCATGATGTCGACCTTACCAACCGCACGCCGTTCGCCAAGCTAACAGCGGGGTACAATTACCGCTTCAATAATGCCACCTTGCGTTTTGAAGCCGGTATACGCCGGGTTATCAATGGCGATTCGCAATTGAAAATACATGGCATCAGCAGCGAAGAGGTTGATTTGAAAGATACCACCAACCCCTTTGCCGAACTTAGCGTGCTATTCAACCAACAAGGGACTGTGCCGGTATACGCTTCGCTTTACTTCAGCCGCTACAACTATGAGTTGGATAGGCAGTTCCAGATGACCGACTCGGACGAACAAACCCGTGACGAGTATGGCCTGAAGATAGGTGTCAGCTTTTAGCCGGGTGGTCAGCTGACTGCGCGGCCCGCTCAGGAAAGGCCTGGGCACACGCAACCTGTCCATACGCGACATTGTGGGCTTTGGCCTGGCGATCACACTTGTCAGGGGTGGGCTTGCCCGCGAGCAGCCCGCACGGTATATCCACTCAGATCGCCGTTGCCCCACCATCCACCGCCAGGCAATGCCCGGTGGTAAACGCCGCGCCGTCACTGCAAAGGTACAGCACGGCACTGGCGATTTCCTCGACCTTGCCAATGCGGCCCACCGGGTGCATGGCTGCGGCGAACTCGGCCTTGCGTGGGTCGG
This sequence comes from Pseudomonas sp. CIP-10, assembly GCF_020911845.1. NCBI lineage: Bacteria > Pseudomonadati > Pseudomonadota > Gammaproteobacteria > Pseudomonadales > Pseudomonadaceae > Pseudomonas > Pseudomonas sp. CIP-10. Next base: position 4,470,337 of record NZ_CP087160.1, read on the forward strand.
CCTGGTAGGCGCGGCGGAACATGTCGGTATCGATCACGGCCGGGCACACGGCGTTCACGCGGATGCCCTTCTTGGCGTACTCGATGGCCGCCGACTTGGTCAGGCCGATTACCGCATGCTTGCTGGCGCTGTAGATGCTCATCTTCGGCGCCGCCCCAAGCCCCGCCACCGACGCGGTATTGACAATGGCCCCGCCACCTTGGGCCAGCAACAAGGGCAACTGATACTTCATGCACAACCACACGCCCTTTACGTTCACACCCATGATGGCATCGAACTCCGCTTCGCTGCCTTCGGCCAGGCGGTGTTGCTCGATCTCGATCCCGGCGTTGTTGAAGGCGTAGTCCAGCCGGCCGTACGCGGCAATCAGGCGCTCATGCAACTGGCGCACCTCGGCGTCGCGGGTAACGTCGCAGGCAATGAACAGCGCTTCGCCGCCCGCCGCGTGGATCAGCGCCACGGTGGCCTCGCCGCCAATCGGGTCGAGGTCGGCCACCACCACTTTCATGCCCTCGTGGGCGAACGCCAGGGCGGTTGCCCGGCCGATGCCAGCAGCCGCGCCGGTCACCAGGGCTACCTGGCCAGAAAAGGTCATGCTCATCACGTGCTCCTGTGAGGGTTTGGGTGGGGTTCAGAGCATAGTCAGCCACCACTCGGCCGGGCAGCATCATCACAGCAACGGTTGGGCTACCATGCTTGTCAGTGATTTTAAGGAACCGCCTTCATCAACAAGGTAGATTGAACACCTAATGCCCTCCACTGCCCACAAGGACCCGCCATGACCCAGACCAACCGCCGCTTCCTGCTTGCCAAACGCCCGGTCGGCGCCGTGCGCCGTGACGACTTCAGCTTCGAGACCGTACCCGCCGAACAACCCGGCGAAGGCCAGATACTGGTGCGCAACCTGTACCTGTCGCTGGACCCGGCCATGCGCGGCTGGATGAACGAAGGCAAGTCCTACATCCCGCCCGTGGCCCTGGGCCAGGTAATGCGTGCGCTGGGCGTCGGTGAGGTGGTTGCCTCCAATCACCCCGGCTACCAGCCCGGCGATTACGTAAGCGGCGCCCTCGGCGTGCAGGACTACTTCACCGGCGAGCCCCAGGGCCTGCACAAGATCGACCCCAAGCTGGCCCCCCTGCCCCGTTACCTGTCAGCGTTGGGCATGACCGGCATGACCGCCTACTTTGCCCTGCTGGACGTCGGCCAACCCAAAGCTGGCGACACCGTGGTCATCTCCGGCGCGGCCGGTGCGGTGGGCAGCATTGTCGGGCAGATTGCCAAGATCAAAGGCTGCCGCGTGGTCGGCATTGCCGGCGGTGCCGAGAAGTGCCAGTACCTGAAGGACGAACTGGGCTTTGACGGCGTGATCGACTACAAGGCCGAAGACGTGCTGGCCGGCCTGAAGCGCGAATGCCCCAAAGGTGTGGACGTGTACTTCGACAACGTGGGCGGCGACATCCTCGATGCCGTGCTGACGCGCATCAACTTCAAGGCACGCATCGTGATTTGCGGCGCGATCAGCCAGTACAACAACAAAGAAGCGGTGAAAGGCCCGGCCAACTACCTGTCGCTGCTGGTGAATCGCGCGCGCATGGAAGGCTTTGTGGTGATGGATTACAGCAAAGACTACGGCAAAGCCGCGCTGGAGATTGCCGGCTGGCTGGCCAGCGGGCAGGTGAAGAGCAAAGAGGATGTGGTGGAAGGGCTGGAAACCTTCCCGGAGACCTTGTTGAAGCTGTTCAGCGGGGAGAATTTTGGCAAGCTGGTGTTGAAGGTTTAACCCCCTGCATGGCACCGATGGCCCGGCACAGCCCGTCGTAGGAGCGGGTTCACCCGCGAAAGGGCCGGGCCTGCCAGCCAATTTCCACCAGCCGTTCACCGTTGCCGCCGCTACCGTATTCGCGGGTAAACCCGCTCCTACACGGATCGGGGGTGCAGCCACATCAATGGTTCGACACAGGCATCGGTGGCCCGAAAGGGCCAGGCCTAGCGGCCAATCTCCATCCGCCGTCCACCGTTGCCGCCACCACCGTATTCGCGGTGACACACATCGATGGCCCGGCACAGCCCGTCGTAGGAGCGGGTTCACCCGCGAAAGGGCCGGGCCTGCCGGCCAATTTCCACCGGCCGTTCACCGTTGCCGCCGCTACCGTATTCGCGGGTAAACCCGCTCCTACACGGATCGGGGGTGCAGCCGCATCAATGGTTCGACACAGGCATCGGTGGCCCGAAAGGGCCAGGCCTGCCGGCCAATTTCCACCCGCCGTCCACCGTTGCCGCCGCCACCGTATTCGCGGTGACACGCATCGGTGGCTGGGCACAGCCCGTCGTAGGAGCGGGTTCACCCGCGAAAGGGCCAGGCCTGCCGGCCAATTTCCACCGGCCGTTCACCGTTGCCGCCGCTACCGTATTCGCGGTGACACGCATCGGTGGCTGGGCACAGCCCGTCGTAGGAGCGGGTTCACCCGCGAAAGGGCCGGGCCTGCCGGCCAATTTCCACCCGCCGTCCACCGTTGCCGCCGCCACCGTATTCGCGGGGACACACATCGGTGGCTGGGCACAGCCCGTCGTAGGAGCGGGTTCACCCGCGAAAGGGCCAGGCCTGCCGGCCAATTTCCACCGGCCGTTCACCGTTGCCGCCACCACCGTATTCGCGGTGACACGCATCGGTGGCTGGGCACAGCCCGTCGCAGGAGCGGGTTCACCCGCGAAAGGGCCGGGCCTGCCGGCCAATTTCCACCCGCCGTCCACCGTTGCCGCCGCCATCGTATTCGCGGTGACACACATCGATGGCTGGGCACAGCCCGTCGTAGGAGCGGGTTCACCCGCGAAAGGGCCGGGCCTGCCGGCCAATTTCCACCCGCCGTCCACCGTTGCCGCCGCCATCGTATTCGCGGTGACACACATCGATGGCTGGGCACAGCCCGTCGCAGGAGCGGGTTCACCCGCGAAAGGGCCGGGCCTGCCGGCCAATTTCCACCCGCCGTTCACCGTTGCCGCCACCACCGTTTTCGCGGTGACACACATTGATGGCTGGGCACAGCCCGTCGTAGGAGCGGGTTCACCCGCGAAAGGGCCGGGCCTGCCGGCCAATTTCCACGGGCCGTTCACCGTTGCCGCCGCTACCGTATTCGCGGGTAAACCCGCTCCTACACGGATCGGGGGTGCAGCCACATCAGGGGTTCGACACAGGCATCGGTGGTGGGCCCACATCGGTGGTTCGGCGCAGGCCCTTGCTGGACAGCCGCAGGTTAATTACCCGCGGATCTCCGCCACCACCGCTGCCAACGCTTGCGTAGGGTCTGCCGCCTGGCTGATCGGCCGGCCGATCACCAGGTAATCCGAACCGGCATCCAGTGCCTGACGCGGGGTAAGGATACGGCGTTGATCATCCTGCGCGCTGCCCGCTGGGCGAATGCCTGGGGTCACCAATTGCAGCGACGGGTGCGCCGCCTTCAGTGCCGGGGCCTCGAGCGCCGAGCACACCAAACCGTCCATCCCCGCTTTTTCCGCCAGTGCCGCCAAACGCAGCACCTGCTCTTGGGGGTCGATATCCAGGCCAATGCCGGCCAGGTCTTCACGCTCCATGCTGGTCAGCACGGTCACACCAATCAGCAGCGGCTGCGGGCCGCTGCGCTTGGCCAGCTCTTCACGGCAGGCCGCCATCATGCGCAGGCCACCGGAGCAATGCACGTTGACCATCCACACGCCCATCTCGGCGGCAGCCTTTACCGCCATGGCGGTGGTGTTGGGAATGTCGTGGAACTTGAGGTCCAGGAACACTTCGAAGCCCTTGTCACACAGGGTTTCGACAATGCCCGAAGCGCTGCTGGTGAACAGCTCCTTGCCAACCTTCACCCGGCACAGCGCAGGGTCAAGCTGGTCAGCCAGCTTCAGGGCGGCCTCACGGGTAGGGAAATCCAGGGCGACGATCAGGGGCGTCTGGCAGGCGGACATGGGCAGGGTCTCTTGGCAAGTCGAAATCGGCGCGCATTGTAAACGAAGTGAAGCAGGCTTGGGGGCCCGCAGGTCACGGAATTGGCCCCGCACGGCCTGGCACCTATAATTGAACCAACGGAACGGGCAATTGCTCAAAATTCATGTAACCGTTGCCCATGACCCGACTTGAGGAGAACGACAATGCCCTGGTATGCCTGGCTGATACTCATCATAGCCCTCGGCTCGATTGTCGGCGGGTTGATGATGTTGCGCGACACGGCCAAGAAACTGCCGCTGACCGAAGAGCAACTGCGCAAGGTACATGAGCGCAATGCCGAAGCGGATGCCAAGGACGCAGAAGACCGTTAAAACACCCAGCCCTTCAGGCGCTGCGCCTGTGGAAGCCCCCATTCCCGGCACATAAAGGCCGGGCCAGGGCATCACCCCGGCCCCTGCCCGCTTACTCCACCATCACCTTGTCCCGGTTGCGCTCCAGCAACGCGTTGCCTATCCCCTTTATCTCCAGCAGCTCATCCACCGAAGCAAACGGCCCATTGGCCTCGCGGTAGGCCACGATAGCCTCCGCCTTGGCCTTGCCAATGCCATTCAGCTCCTTTTGCAGGGTGAGTGCATCCGCCGTATTCAAGTCCAGCCTCGGCGCCTGCTGTGCCTGAGCCTGGGCCACCACCGGCACCGGTTCGGCCACTGCCATGGTGCTGGCCGGGGCGGCGCTAAGGGAGAACGACAAACTGGCGAACAGCGGCAGCAGCAGGTACGACAGAACGTTATTGCGCATGGTCAACACTCCTTGGGTTGGTCATTTTCCAGCAACCGCTTTCCTTCGGCTGCGCAACCAACCCTAGCGGGTAACCCGGCCGCACAATACCCAACTACCCCGGCGAATGGTTACCGAATCGGTCAGCAGAACGCTCAACTTCGCCCACCCACCAACCGTGGCCGTTTACGCCCCGCTCGGCCCGGCCCTGAACGCACAAGGCCCTGGCCCTGTGCCTGTAGCCAAATCCCCGTTTGTCCGATACCCGCTGCCCACCATTGCCCGGCCATTCTCCTACAACGCCCGCCGAACAAGGCCCGCCCGGCAAACCGCCCTCCCCCAGTCGGTAAGCTTCCCCCCGGCAAACTGGCATGCCATTGCCCGCCTGCTAGATTTTTGAGCAATGGAAACCGGCCTGCTTCAAGGACCCGAGCAAGAGGATCACTGCCGTGCCCCTCAAGACCCTGACTGTTTTCGGTACCCGCCCAGAAGCCATCAAGATGGCCCCGCTAGCCCTGCAACTGGCGCAGGACAGCCGCTTCGAAGCCCGCGTGTGCGTCACCGGCCAGCACCGGCAAATGCTCGACCAGGTGCTGGAGCTGTTCGGCATCAGCCCGGATTACGACTTGAACATCATGAAAGCCGGCCAGGACCTGACCGGTGTGACCACTGCCATCTTGCAAGGCATCCAACCGGTGCTGGCTGCGTTCAAGCCCGACGTGGTGCTGGTGCACGGCGACACCGCCACCACCTTTGCCACCACTCTGGCGGCTTACTACCAGCAAATCCCCATTGCCCATGTAGAGGCCGGCCTGCGCACCAACAACCTGTATTCACCCTGGCCCGAAGAAGGCAACCGGCGCCTGACCGGGGCCCTTGCCGCGCTACACTTTGCGCCCACCCCCACCTCGCGCGACAACCTGTTGCGCGAAGGCACCGACCCGGCGCACATCTTCACCACCGGCAACACCGTGATCGACGCCTTGCTGGGGGTGGAGCAAAAGCTGCAAAACCCCGCGCTGAAGGCCCGTTTCGCCAGCCAGTTCAGCTACCTGGCAACCGAACGCCGGCTGTTGCTGGTCACCGGCCACCGGCGCGAGAACTTTGGTGGCGGCTTCGAGCGCATCTGCCAGGCCCTGGTGCAGACTGCGCGGCAATTCCCCGAGTTGGACGTGGTATACCCGGTACACCTCAACCCCAACGTGCGCGAGCCGGTCAACCGGCTGTTGGGGGATGTGAACAACATCCACCTTGTCGAACCGCTGGATTACCTGCCGTTCGTTCACCTCATGACCCGGGCCTATGTGATTCTGACCGACTCGGGTGGCATTCAGGAGGAAGCACCGGCCCTGGGCAAACCGGTGCTGGTGATGCGCGACACAACCGAGCGGCCAGAAGCCGTAGCGGCAGGTACGGTGAAGCTGGTGGGCACCGAAGTGGCATCGATTGTGCGGGCGTTGATTACCTTGCTGACCGATGAGGCGGCGTATCGCGAAATGAGCGTTGCCCATAACCCCTATGGCGATGGCCAGGCCTGCGCGCGCATACGCGAAGCCCTGGCCACCTGGAAAACCCCACACCGCTCAATGTAGGAGCGGGTTTACCCGCGAATACGGTAGCCGCAGCACCGCTGAACACCCAGTAAAAACTGGCCAGCAGCCCCACCCCGACCTGAGCCTCCCCCGCTCGGCGTAGGAGCGGGTTCACCCGCGAATACGATAGCCGCAGCCCCGCTGCCCCCCCCAGTAAAAACTGGCCAGCAGCCCCACCCCGACCTGAGCCTCCCCCGCTCGACGTAGGAGCGGGTTCACCCGCGAATACGGTAGCCGCAGCGCCGCTGAACACCCAGTAAAAACTGGCCCGCAGCCCCCCTTCCGCGTGTAAACCCACCCCAACAACGGTCAACAATCACGGCGAAGAGATTTGCCTTGGGATGCACATCCCGCACGTCAGACTTTCCTGAAACCCTGCCCCACCCCTTCAGCTCGGACAACCAAGCGAACTATCCTACACACCAGTCAGAAGCAGCTGAATTGTCGGGGAAATACCTCAGGGATAACGTCACCGGGTCGCCATGTTGGTGACCGGGTGTGAGAACCTGATGCGCACTGCTGCTCTACTGTTCAATGGCAGCCATTCGCGGGCAAGCTTCGGCTTGGCCGGTTTCAGTGCATCGGTTTCTCACCCCGCGCAATGGCTGCCACCTTTGTCCGTGAGAAAGATCGAGGTGGTGGGTTCTGTCAACGCACTGGAATATCACCATGAAAAACAACAACCAATCCCCCCTCCTCACCGCAGGCATCGAAACCTTCCTCGAAGCCGGCAACCCCACCCTGAACCTGCTCCGCGTCCAACCCGGCGTCCCCATCGATGACGCCTATGAACACGTCTCCGTCCTGCTGGGCTACTGCAAGCACTTGGTACGCGAAGGCGACATGGAAGACGACCACAAGATGCTGGGCGCAGCGGATTACCTGCTGGCCACCGCAAAAGCCCTGATGAACGACATCGAGATTGCGAAGAACAGGCATGCCTGAAGGGTATGACGCGAGACCAGGCGAGGCTATGCCTCGCTTGCAGTCAGATGGAATGGGCAATATCAGACCAGACGTGCCGAGGGGAGCCCCCTATATTGAGCAAGCCCACACTGTGGGAGATCACCCAGCCCTTCCGGGCTGCGCTGTCGCGCAGCAAACATGAGGTGTACGGCTTTAGATCCGCAGCGACGCTGACATTTTGAAAAAGAAAAGGCGGTTGGCCCGGTAGGGCCAGCCGCCTTTTGCTTTGTTAGGGTTCGTGTGCGCGGGACAGAGATCGTAGCCAGCACTGGTGTGTGTCCGCACACCCGCGTGGGAGAGTGATCCGCACGGTATCGGCGTGAAGTCCCTGTAGGCATCAGCTGATTCAGCTGTGACCACGTATGAGAGAGTGAACCCTTTCGCCACCGTGTGCCCCGCGCGCCCTTTATCCTGCGAGGATTCATCATGGCGCGCAAGCCTTCCAAGCAACGCTTTACCGTCGTCCATCCCGATTGCGCAGCGATCGATGTCGGTGGTCGAGAGCATTTCGTGGCGGTCGACCCCCGGCACGAAAATCCCGTCCAGTCGTTCACGTCCTTTACTGACGACCTGCTCAAGATGGCTAACTGGCTTGAAAGCCTGGGGATCAAGGTCGTTGCCATGGAATCCACGGGAGTTTATTGGATTCCAATTTACGAGATTCTCAGCGAGCGCGGTTTTGAGGTTTATCTCGTCAATGCCAGAGCAACTCGGCAAATCACGGGCCGTAAATCAGATGTGCTGGATTGCCAGTGGATTTGGCAGCTGATGACTCATGGACTGCTCAGAGGCGCATTCCGCCCCGATGATCTGACCTGCTGCGTCCGGTCATTGGTCAGGCAGCGTGCTTCCAAAGTGAAAGACCAGGCGCAGACGCTGAACCGGATGCAAAAGGCCATGAGCCAAATGAACATCCAGCTGGCCAATGTCATCAGTGATATTTCCGGCGTAACTGGCATGAAGATTTTGCGAGCCATCTGCGCAGGTGAACGGGACCCAGTGCAACTGGCTGAACTGACCGACCGCCGCATCAAGGCAGGCAAGGAGGCTGTCGCTCGGAGTCTTCATGGCAATTGGCGGCGCGAGCATTTGCATGCGCTAACTCAGGAATTGGCTGCCTATGACTTCCTGGAGCAGCAAATTGCTGATTGTGACGACGCCATAAAAGCCGCGTTAGAGCAGTTACCGGTGCTGCAAAACAAGCCAGAGCCATCCAATAAGCCTTTACGGAGCCCACACCGAAACGGTGCCCAACAGACTGAATTGCATCAGACATTATGGAAAGTTCTTGGCGTGGACCTAACCGCAATTCCAACCATTGGGGTGGACACTGCATTAGTGCTGGCAGGGGAGATCGGTACAGATCTATCACGCTTCCCGTCCTCACAGCACTTCTGCTCTTGGTTGGGACTGGCTCCCCCTACTCGAATTTCCGGCGGTCATCGACTGGCAGGTGGTGGGCCAAAAATAGTCAATCGAGCAGCTCAAGCACTCAAGCAGGCTGCATCCAATGCCCGTAACGACAAGGGTTTCATTGGTGCATCGCACCGAGCCAGACTGACTCGAATGGATACCAGCTGCGCCATCAAGGCCACTGCGCATCAGTTGGCACGTCTGGTGTACAACCTTTTAACCAAGAAGCAGGCTTATGTTGAAAAAGGTCTTGAGGAGTTCGAAACCAGAAGCCAGGACCGGCAGGTCCGGGCTTTGCTTCGCAAAGCCCGGAAACTGGGGTATCAGCTGGTGGCCGCTTGAGTGCTTAGAAAACAGTGGGTTGCATTTTGTTTGATGAGAGCGGGCGTGCCCGCGAACACCGGCGCAGCCGGTGCCACCCACAACAATCCCGCAAACAATCAAAGCCCCGTTCCAGCCCCGCCCCTCAAATCAACGTTCGCGGATAAACACTGATAAACGCCGAAATGGCAATCGCATCCCCATCATCCACCTTCACCCGCGGGCTCTGCGTCGAGCGTTTGATATCCGAAGCAAAATCAGCGGCCTTGAATGCCTGCTCACGCTCGTCACCGCCCACCCCGGCATAAACGACCACCTGGGTACCGGTATTGTGCTTCTGCAGAGCCAACTGCCTGATCTGAACCTGCACACCCGCCTTGGTCAGCGCAACGGCAATTTCCTTGGCAAAGCGCACAGCTTCCTTGTCATCTTTGTGGATATTCAGCAACACCACCGGCGCCAGCGTCTTAGCCTTCAACTCGCCCGCCAATGCCTTGAACGCATCATGTGCCTGCGGCGTCAGCGCTCTGGGCTTCAGGCTGGCCTCCAGCTTCAACCGCTCGGCCCTCTCGCGCTCCAGTTCGGCCCTGAGCGCATCGTTCTGCTCCATGAGCTGCTCGATCTCCAGCCTGGCCTGCACGTCCGACTCCTGGACGACAGTAACCACCTGCGCCCCACGGGAAACGGGCACTTCGGCTTGCTGGTTTTTTGTAAGCGCTCCATGAACCCCACATTCAAAGCGCTTACCTGATCCCCGATGCTGTGCTCCCGATTTCTTTCTGGAGCTCGCCGACCATGATGCGACCCGACGCCAAAGTCGAAAAAGTGTACCTCTACCCCAAGCCTGTCGACTTTCGAAAATCCATCGATGGCCTGGCCGCGCTGGTCGAACTCGATATCAAGGTGGCGGTGTTCGACCCAGTGCTTTTCGTCTTCCTCAACAAGCCGCGCAACCGCGTGAAGATCCTGTATTGGGAACGTAACGGCTTCTGCCTCTGGCTCAAACGCCTGGAGTCCGAACGGCTCAAAACTTCACCTGATCCGACTGACGTCGCCATTGTCCTGACCGTTCAGGAACTGAACTGGCTGCTCGATGGCTTCGACCTCTGGCGCAACCGTCCGCATCAGGTTTTGACGCCTCGATACGTCGCCTGATTCGGTATAATCCGCGGCATGATTTCCATGCCCGAAAACCTCCCTGACGATCCTGTTCTGCTCAAGCAACTGCTTGAGCAGATGATCCACGAGCGCGCGTCCGACAAGGGCAAGATCGTTCATCTCGAAGAGGAAGTTGCGCTGTTGCGCCAGCGCTTGTTCGGGCGCAAGACCGAGCAGACTGGCGATGCGGCGACACCACAGTTGCCACTCTTCGACGAAGCGGAAAGCCTGGCCGAGCCCTTGGATGAGGCTGACGACGAAGAAGTCGTTGCGCCAACCAAACGCCGTGGCAAGCGCAAGCCGCTGCCAGCTGATTTGCCGCGTATCGAAGTTGTCCACGAACTGCCCGAGCATGAACTGACCTGCGCTTGTGGCTGCCGTAAACATGCCATCGGTGAAGAAGTCAGCGAACAACTTGAAATCGTCCCGATGCAGATTCGCGTCATCAAACATGTTCGCAAGGTGTACGGCTGCCGGGACTGCGAGTCAGCGCCCGTAACGGCGGACAAGCCCGCCCAGATGATCGAGAAAAGCATGGCCAGCCCGAGTGTGCTGGCCATGCTGCTGACCACCAAATACGTAGACGGCTTGCCGCTTCACCGCTTCGAAAAAGTGCTGGGGCGTCACGGTATCGATATCCCGCGCCAAACCCTGGCACGCTGGGTGATTCAATGCAGCGAGCACTTTCAGCCGCTGCTGAATCTGATGCGCGAAAGCCTGTTGAACAGTCGGATCATCCACTGTGATGAAACACGTGTGCAGGTGTTGAAAGAGCCGGGGCGTGAGCCCAGCAGCCAATCCTGGATGTGGGTACAAACCGGCGGCCCACCTGATCGCCCGGTGATCCTTTTCGACTACGCCACCAGCCGAGCGCAGGAGGTGCCGGTGCGCCTGCTGGACGGCTATCGCGGCTATGTCATGACCGACGACTACGCCGGTTACAACGCGCTGGCTGCACAGGACGGCGTGGAGCGGTTGGGCTGCTGGGCGCACGCACGTCGTAAGTTCGTCGAAGCGCAGAAAGTGCAGCCCAAGGGTAAAACTGGGCGGGCAGACATCGCACTGAATTTGATCAACAAGCTCTATGGCATCGAGCGCGACCTTAAGGAAGGCAGCGATGAAGATCGCAAGCTGGCCCGCCAAGCGCGCAGTCAACCAGTGCTGGCCCAGTTGAAAAGCTGGACAAAGAAAACGCAGCCCCAGGTCACGAGCCAGAATGCGTTGGGTAAAGCCATCGGCTATCTGGCCAGCAACTGGAGCAAGTTAGAACGCTACGTCGAGCAAGGAGACTTGCCGATCGACAACAACGCTGCCGAGCGCGCGATCCGCCCGTTTGTCATCGGCAGAAAGAACTGGTTGTTCAGTGACACGGCCAGAGGGGCGACGGCCAGTGCGCAACTTTACAGCCTGGTCGAGACGGCCAAAGCCAACGGCCAAGAGCCCTATGCGTGGCTGCGCCACGCACTAGAGCGCCTGCCGCAGGCGTCCTCCGTGGAAGACTACGAAGCGCTGCTGCCGTGGAATTGCAAGCCTAAAATACATAGTTAAGTGCTACCCCCATCGTGGGTCAGATGGGGCCTACGAAGCGCTGAAGGACAAGAGCGGGGGTGACGACCATGGAATACGACGAAAAACTGATTGAAGACGCAGTGCTTGCCTTGTTGGCAGCCTATAGCTCCGACAAAGGTAACGCGTGGAAAGGATTTGACTTCGAGATCATGAATCGACTGCATGAACAGGGTTTCATCAGTGATCCAGTTAATAGAAACAAATCCATCTGGTTGACGGCGGAGGGGCTGGAGCGAGGCCGACAGCTAGCTGACCAGTTGTTCGGGTTGAAGAGTCAAGCGGGGCAGGTGCCCGACTCGAATACCTGATTTTCCCGTCCTTCATGTAACGGGTTGGGTTTATGGATCGCTTACGGTTTTTTACATCCGAGGTCATATGGGCAATGATCATCGCACTGGCGGCGATCAGCGCAGCGATTACCGCAGTGGCAGAGGCTATGGCATGGATAAGGCTGGCTGCGTCTGCTGAAGTATCAGGCATAAACAACTTCTTGAAGTTAGGGATGTTCATCGTTTCACGGTCAGGCAGGCGTGCCGGGCAGATGCCACGGAACGGGTACAAGTCGAGCCAGAAGGCTAGCGAGACCTGGCAGAGTGCGATAATTTTGCGGGTTTTGCTGGAAAACACAAATACTCCGCCACCAATGTTGCATGCCACACTGCGCCCGCTACGCTCCCTCCAGTGAATAAACCCAGCGGCCGCGCAAGGACAATGTCGGTTGTTGCCCACTCGCATTCGCGCTGCAGCCCTTCGGTAGTGGACCTGCCTGGCAGCCCTATCAGCCATCACGCAGTTTAATCAGTGGATCTCCCTTAATAGCCTCAGAAGACTTAAGGCTGGTATGGGGTGAAAACTATTGCGTGGAATTACAGACTTGATCTGAGAAAGCGATACATCCTCTTACGCGCCAAAAGATAACCGTACAATGCCGCTCAGGCTGAACAAATAAAATTTTGTACTCAGCTGCGCTCCTTTTGATCTCATCGGTTACCTACGTGAGTGGCCTCACTTAAATATTCACGCCCTGCGTAACCTCATAACAAGGAATCATGAACTAGACAAATAGCCCCTCAGCCTTCCCTATACTGCTTCAGCATGCCCTCAACCAGCCGCAGCCCCCTGCGCGTAGCGGCACAACGCCAGTTATCCCGTAAGGCTGGCAACCTGACGCGATCTGCTGTATCTATGATGCCCTTTCGACCCGGGGAGAAGGCTGTGGAGTGGTACGAGTCGCTTTTTTTGCAAATGTGTAGTCATGTTCTAACCCAGTCCAAGATGGCAAATCGCCGCGGACTCACTGGGGCTTTGACTATGGACACCCCATCGACTCGCGATCTGGTGGAGAGTTACGAGCGTAATGTGGCAGTAGCGTTCAGCGCAGCAGAAATGAAAGACCATCTTTCACAAGGTGCAAACTGCGTGGTCCTGATCATTGTGAAAGAGCACCAATTTCAGAATTTCTTGACCGATATCAACCGTCAGCAAGAGGTCGTCTTGAGTGCCACATTGCGTACGGATGCCCGATCCACCGAGTTTGCCAATTACCATGTCGACATCGCGATTATCCGACCCACCTCGTCAGGCCCCATGGACATCGCTCACTAAAACATGACGTTCGTTATAGCCCCTAACGCCGGGCAAGCGCCGCTTACATTCATCCTCCGAAAGTGTAGGCGGCAGAAATTGCAGCGCTCACCTGGCGGCGCCCTGAGCATCCTATGGAAACTCCAGCTATGATGCCCCCGGGCCCTGATCGATGTGCAAAGCGACGGCTCATTCAGCGTGAGTAGCCCCCTCGCCTGCATCATGGACCTGAACGCTCGTGGCAATAACCAAGCCATGGCTTTTACAAGCTGGCTCCACCTGCCTCAACGAGGTAGCGCAGCAAAACTCATGCGGCTAATCATTTTGCCCATCATCCCCTTCTTGACGGCGCCTTCAGTCGGCACCGCATATGACGGAGGATTGCTCATCAGCCTTTAAAGTACTCCAGGCTGCAGCAGCAAAGCCCAAAGCGTTGACGCAGCCAGCAAGATATAGAAAAGTCTGTGGTAAGGGAGCGCTCCCCCGGCCCAGAACATCCCCGAGAGCATCACCAACCAGCCCAACGGTAGAAGGTAACTGTGGGCCTGTCCTGTGTCGCGGAATCGACTAATACATCGGTCGACCTCTGACTTTCTTGATAGAAAGGGTGAGGTTCACTGGCTGTCTATAGGGTGATGCCGTAACACAGGATTGTGAATATCACGCTTTACGCAAAAGGTCTTTGTTTACTGGCCATTTGACACTCAGTTACGAAATTTCTACCAAGACCGCACCGCGTGTCAGCGCCAGCTTTGCGATCTGGATGCCAACCTTCACCCGGCACAGCACAGGATCTAACTGCTCAGCCAGCCTCAGAGGGGTCTCGGCAGGCGGACACGAGCAGGGGCCCTTAGCTAGTCGAAATAGGCAAGCCGTGTAACCGAATTTGCGCATGCTTTGGAGCCAGCGGGTCACGAAAATGACCGAGCGCTGTGGTATCGCCGAGCGCCTAGGAATATGATGTGATCATCACTTACAGATGACTATCATACTTCGGCTAGTGAAGCCGGCAGGATTAATACCGAACAAATAATCCCCAGCCTCCTCCTCGGTATCACCGGACCGCGCTACAACGCGGTATCCTCGTGTACTACAGGAGGCCTCAGCTCTCTGGTAACAGCGGTCCCATGACGAAGATAGGCCTGAGCAGTTGATGTGAACGCCTGTCTTACCTCTCACCGTCTTCATTTCCGAGGACGCAGCGCATCCGGTAAGGGCAATTACAGCGATTAGCAGAAGTGCATTGTACATTCAGATCCTCTAGTCTCAACTGGGACTGAGCCCCATCCAAGAGCATTAGCACTTGGATGGATGACAAAATCTGCGAACTACCTACCCTGTTGACTGTACCACCTCTGCGTCGAAATGCGGCCTGCTATTCACCGCCATGATGCGCTAGTGTTTCCGGCGACCACCAGCTCCGCTCGGACGCCCCCTCCCGCCGGGCCAGTATCAAGCAGTGTCAGCCACGGTGTTTACCACGAAAGTAATTGATCAGGCCTTGGGTGGAACCGTCTTCGGCGCTGTCTTCCAGGCTACCGACCAAGCGCTGGTAAACGCCCTTGCCCAGTTCCTTGCCCAGCTCGACGCCCCACTGGTCGAAGGCGTTGATACCCCAGACAACGCTCTGTACGAACACCTTGTGCTCGTACATGGCCACCAGCGCACCCAGCCGGCGCGGGCTGATGCGCTCGACCACCAATGTGTTGCTCGGGCGGTTACCCGGGATCACCTTGTGCGGAGCCAGCTTTTCGATGTCTGCTTCGTTGAGGCCTTTAGCGCGCAATTCGGCTTCGGCTTCCTCGCGGGTTTTGCCCAGCATCAGCGCCTGGCTCTGCGACAGGCAGTTGGCGTACAGCCACTGGTGGTGGTCGGCCACCGGGTTGAAGCTCACCACCGGCACGATGAAATCGGCCGGAATCAACTGGGTGCCCTGGTGCAGCAACTGGTGGTAGGCATGCTGGCCATTGCAGCCCACGCCGCCCCAGATCACCGGCCCGGTGTCGGTTTTCACCGGGGTACCGTCTTGCAGCACGCTCTTGCCGTTGGATTCCATGTCCAGCTGCTGCAGGTGCTTGGTGATGTTGCGCAGGTAGTGGTCGTACGGCAGGATCGCGTGGCTGTTCGCGTCCCAGAAGTTGCCATACCACACGCCCAGCAGGGCCAGTAGCACCGGCATGTTCTTGTCGAACGGTGCGGTCTGGAAGTGCTGGTCCATGGTGTAGGCGCCGGACAGCAGTTCCTTGAAGTTAGCGGTGCCGATGGCCAGGGCGATCGGCAGGCCGATGGCCGACCACAGCGAGTAGCGCCCCCCCACCCAGTCCCACATCGGGAAGATGTTTTCTTCGCGGATACCGAACGCTACAGCAGCGGCCTTGTTGCTGGATACGGCAATGAAGTGGCGGTACAGCTCGGCTTCCGAGCCGCCTTGGGCCAGGTACCAGGTCCGCGCGGCCATGGCGTTTTTCAGCGTCTCGAGGGTGTTGAACGACTTCGACGAGACGATGAACAGGGTGGTTTCGGCGCGCAGGTTGGCCGACAGCTCGTGGAACTCGCTGCCGTCGATATTGGCCAGGTAGTGGCAGCGCACGCCGCGCTGGGCGTAGGGTAGCAGCGCTTCGGAAACCAGCTCGGGGCCGAGGAACGAGCCGCCAATGCCAATGTTGACCACGTCGGTGATCGGTTTTTCGCTGTAGCCGCGCCACAGGCCATCGTGAATGCGGCCGACCAGTTCGGTAATCTGGTTGAGCACCTTGTGCACTTCCGGCATGACGTTCACGCCGTTGACGCTGAGTTTGTCACCTACGGGCCGGCGCAAGGCGGTGTGCAGCACCGGGCGGCCTTCGGAGGCGTTGATGATCTCACCGCCGAACATCGCCTTGATGGCGTCCTGCAGGCCTACTTCATTGGCCAGGCTGACCAGCAGGTCGCGGCTTTGCTCGGTGATCAGGTTTTTTGAATAGTCGAGGAACAGGCCGCAAGCGCTGAGGGAAAACTGGTCGAAGCGCTTGGCATCGGCGGCGAAGGCTTCGGACATGCTGAAGCCTTGCATGGCTTCGCGGTGTTGCTGAAGCGCCTTCCAGGCTGGCAGAGCAGTGACATCGTGAGGTGTACGGTAGAACGCCATTGCAAAAAGATCCTTGATACGGGTAAAGCCAGAACCTATCAATCGTTGTCAGGTTCCACGTCGGCGACATTATAGGCAATGCCCATGCGCAAGAAAGGGAAAAGCCGCATTCATGCGCGCAAAATACCGCTCAAAAACGCCTGGCAGCCTCGCCATGCTCGAAAGGCAGCAGAAAAATTGTAGAATCGGCACAACCACAGTTAGCAAGGGCGCGCTGACTATTATCCCTTTGCCATGTCCTGCGGGTTGCCCCCTAAGGACCTATCGAGTAAAAAATGATCAAGATCAACTCCACAATCGAATGCTCCAACTCGGCTCCTTTTGTGCTATTCGGCGGCATCAACGTGCTCGAGTCTGAAAACCTGGCCCTTACCGCCTGTGCAGAATATGTGCGCGTCACGCAGAAGCTGGGCATCCCGTATGTGTTCAAAGCCAGCTTTGATAAAGCCAACCGCTCATCGATCCATTCCTACCGTGGCCCCGGCATGGAAGAAGGGCTGCGGATCTTTGAAAAGGTGAAGGCAGAATTTGGCGTGCCGATAATCACCGACGTTCACGAAATCTACCAAACGGCCCCGGTGGCGGAAGTCGTCGATGTGCTGCAGCTGCCGGCATTCCTCGCCCGTCAAACAGACCTGGTTGTTGCCTTGGCCAAAACCGGCAAGCCGGTGAACATCAAAAAGCCCCAATTCCTCAGCCCTTCGCAGATGCAGAACATCGTGCATAAGTTCAAGGAAGCGGGTAATGACCAGTTGATCCTTTGCGACAGGGGCACTTGCATGGGCTACGACAACCTGATCGTGGACATGCTTGGCTTCGGCGTCATGAAGCGTACTTGCCAAGATCTGCCGATCATCTTTGACGTCACTCATGCCCTGCAGAATCGCGACCCATCGGGTGCGGCTTCTGGCGGTCGGCGCGAGCAGGTGGTAGAGCTGGCACGTGCCGGCATGGGAGTCGGATTGGCTGGCCTGTTCCTGGAAGCCCACCCAAACCCTGATCAGGCCAAGTGTGATGGCCCGAGCGCACTGCCATTGGACAAGTTGGAACCCTTCCTGGCACAAATCAAAGCGCTGGATGATCTGGTAAAATCATTCCCGCAATTGACTATTGCCTAATCTGCGACGGTGAGTAAAGCCGCTTCTGGACAAGAAGCGGCTGCCTACCCAGGCAACGATAATTACCGGCTGTTTCACGCTACGGGATTGCCGTCAAAAATCTCGACGACGCCAACAATAGCCCCGCAATCGTCGACCACCGCCAAGGCACGGATTTTGTTCTCCAGCATGTAAGCTTCAGCGACCGACACGCGGCAATCCGCTGGAATGGTGTGGGGGTTCAGCGTCATGAACTCAGTTACAGAGGCATGAATAACTTGGTTATTTTTTAACAAGGCACGACGCAGGTCGCCATCCGTAACAATACCGACAAGTTCATTACCATCCATCACCATGGCTAAGCCAAGCCGGCTTTGCGTCATCATCAGCAGGCAGTCTTGAAAACTGCTCGCTGGCGAAACAATCGGTGCCGGCGAATGCATTACGTCAGCTACGCGAGTCAACAATTTTCGACCAAGGCTTCCGCCGGGATGGTAACGGGCAAAGTCCATCGGCTTGAACTGATTCGCGGTAATCAAAGCCACTGCCAGCGCATCCCCCATGGCCATGGTGGCTAATGTGGACGTGGTAGGCGCTAGGTTATTTGGACAAACTTCGCGATCCACCGAAATATCAAGCCAAATGTCTGCATGTTTGGCTAGCGTGGAGTTGCCGCTCCCGGTCATCGCAATAAATTTATTGCCGAATGACTTGAGGCTGGGAATCAGCTTGATCAGCTCTTCGGTTTCTCCGCTGTAACTTATCAGCACCAGCACATCAACGGGCTTGAGCATCCCCAGGTCGCCGTGAAAAGCTTCTGCCGGGTGCAGGAAGAAGCTAGGCGTACCGGTAGAGGCAAAAGTAGCGACCATTTTTTTGCCAATCAGGCCGGATTTGCCCATACCACAAACTACTGTCCGCCCTTCACAGGCAAGAATCAAATCGACCGCGCTTTGGAACTGACCATCAAGACGATCCGCTAGTTTGGCGACCGCCTGGGCCTGGGCAACGAGGGCTTCTTTGGCGATATCAAGATGGTTCATCTTCACTCTTTAACTCATTAACTCATTAACTCATTAACTCATTAACTCATTAACTCATTAACTCATTAACTCATTAACTCATTAACTCATTAACAGAAAAGGTATGCTTCAACGGGACGCGGCATCAACTGTCCTGCCGCTGCTGTTGGTAGATCCAGTCGACAATTTCTCCTTCCGGCACATACCCGTTCACTAGTTCACGCAACAGTTGCCGGATACGGCCAAAGTCATCCACCGCCACTGCATTGAGTAACACGGCAATACGTTCACGCAAGACGTCCCAAGTGACGTAGTCTTCATTCGCTACCATGATCATCGGGTGGACGGTAGGCGAAACGTCATCGCCAATCAACAACTCTTCAAAAAGCTTCTCACCTGGGCGCAACCCCGTGAACTCGATGGCGATATCACCATTGGGGTTACCCGAGCTACGTACGCTAAGGCCCGAGAGATGAATCATTTTCTCAGCCAGCTCAACAATTTTTACCGGCTCCCCCATGTCGAGAACAAATACGTCCCCGCCCTGCCCCATCGCCCCTGCCTGAACCACCAGTTGAGCGGCTTCGGGGATAGTCATGAAATAGCGGGTAATCTTCGGGTGGGTAACCGTAATTGGGCCACCGGCCTTGATCTGCTTGTGGAACAACGGGATCACCGAGCCAGAGGAGCCCAGCACATTGCCAAAGCGCACCATGGTGAAGCGGGTTTTGTTCACCCGGGCGATCTTGCTGCTGTCACCGTACATGACGGGTGCCGCCTCGCGGCTTAGTGCTTGCAGAATCAACTCGGAAAGACGCTTGGTACCGCCCATCACGTTCGTGGGGCGCACCGCCTTGTCAGTCGAGATAAGCACGAAGTTGGCAACGCCTGATTGCAAAGCAGCCTGTGCGGTACAAAGCGTGCCGAACACATTGTTGAGTATGCCCTCCGCCATGTTGTGCTCAACCATGGGCACATGTTTGTAAGCCGCCGCGTGGTAGACGGTGGCTACCCGCCAAGTGGACATAACGTGGGCAAGATGCTGCTGATTGCGTACCGACCCCAGAATGGGCAGCAGTCGCACCGGCAGCGACTCGCGCGCAACGCGTTGCTCCAGCTCACTGAGGATGGCGTAGAGGTTGTACTCGCTGTGGTCGAACAGCAGCAATGTCGTTGGCCCAAGCCCTATGATCTGGCGGCAAAGCTCGGAGCCGATGGAGCCACCGGCCCCGGTGACCAGTACCGTTTGCTTGTGGATGCAGCGTTCGAGCAGCCCTTCCTTAGCGGGTACCGGGTCACGCCCAAGCAAATCGGCAATGTCCACGTCTTGGATGTCATCCACTTTGACCCGGCCACTTGCCAGGTCGGCAAAGGCCGGCACGCTGCGCACGTGCAACGGGTAAGGTTCGAGCAAGGCGAGAATCTCCTTGCGCCGGGCGCGCGATACCGAAGGCAGGGCGAGGAGGATTTCCTGTGCACCGGTTTCCTTGATCATCTGCTGCAGATGCTTGGGCTTGTACACCTGCAAACCGGAAATGACCCGGTTGGCAAGGTCACTGTCATCATCAATGAACGCCACCGGGCGCATCGCCCGCCCCATGCGCAACGCTGCCAGCAGCTGGTTGCCGGCGGTGCCTGCACCATAGATGGCTACCTTGACCAGGCCATCATCGCGGTTGGCGAACGGTATCTGATGGGCGCCGGTAAACCAGTCACCCAGGAAATACTGGCGCATGATCAGGCGCAGGCCCCCGATGATGACCATGCTCAACCACCAGTAGTTGAAAATGATCGACCGCGGCACGACAACTTGATGGTTGCTGTACCAGTACACCACCACCGCCAGAATCAGTGACGACAGTGTCACAGCCTTGATGATGGTCACCAGCGCATCATTGCCGAAATAGCGCATGACCGCCCGGTACATGCCAAAGCGGATAAACAACGGAATGGCAACCACCGGGGCGGCGAGGAACAGCCAGCCATGCTCGACAATAGGGTTGTACATTTCATCGATGCCCAGGCGCACGATAAAAGACAGCCACAACGCAAACCAGATGAGCACGATGTCGGTGCACACTTGTACCAGGCGCTTTTCCCGCCGGGACAAGTTGACAAGGTACTCACGCACTTTTTGATTTTTAGCGTCGCTCATCCAGCTATCCTCTGCGCATCGGGGCTTCGATTGACTGACCAGAGCGCTTCTGAGCAGAACCGAAGGTTCAGCAGCGCGATACGACGCCTTCCTTGTTCGACCATCCTATTCCTTTTCCCCTGCCTGGTAGATCAGCGCCAGCACTACAAGAGGCGCGTACGCCACCATCGTTCCCAGCGCACCATCGAGTTTCAACAGCACCACCGCGCTGGCCACAGGCAACAGCCAGCCAAGGTTGATGGCCGCCACTGCCAGGCTGACCGGGCGGTGGCCGGCGTAGCGACGCGAGGCATACTGGTAGGCATGGCTGCGGTGCGCCTGGTAAACCTTGTCGCCCCGCAGCAGGCGGCGTGCGAGGGTGAACGTGGCGTCCACCACGAACACCCCCAAAAGTATTAACCACCCCCAGAATAATAGCGGGTTTATCCAGCCTGCCATTAATGCCAGCAGGCCCAGGACAATACCCAGGAAACCACTGCCGGCATCGCCCATGAAGATGCGTGCAGGAGGAAAGTTCCAAACCAGGAAGCCGGCCACGGTGGCCGCCAGCAACATAGGCAACACGGCCTCTTGGGCATGACCGGTCAGCCAGTACAGCAGGCTGCCCCCAAGGCATATGCAAATAGCCTCGATGCTGGCGATACCATCGATGCCGTCCATGAAATTGTACAGATTGAGCAACCACACCAAGTACAGCAGCCCGATGATGATACTGAGCCAGGCTGCAGACAACGGCACGCCAAAAATCGTAATCGGTGGCAAGCCGCCGATCCAGAAAAGCCCCCAGCCAGCCGCAATGAAATGCCCCAGCAAGCGCCAGCGCGCGGCGATGTGGCCATGGTCGTCCATGAAGCCGACCAGCGCTACCAGCCCCCCCGCACCCAGCAGACTGACGAGCACCGATGGCGTAACGTAACCCCACCCACCCAGAACTGACAGCGCTACGAGAAAGGTGATCACGAACGACAAGCCGCCACCACGAGGTGTCGCCAGGGTATGCGAGCTACGTTCATTGGGGATGTCCAACAAACTGCGGGACAATGCATAGCGCCGCAACATCGCTGTCATCAGCCACGCCAAAACGCCTGCAACCATTATCAACCCAATCATCGGCGATGGGCCCGGAGGAAAGATTGAGCGGTCATGTTGAGCCCTTGTTCCAAGGTATGAGGAGGTCGCCAGCCGAGCAACCGCCGGTTTTTTTCAATGTCCACTTGCAGCGAGCCGAGCAGACGCTGGGCGAGATCGCGCCGACCAAGCAGCAGCGCAGCGCCACGCAGCACACCCGATGGCACCGGTAGCAGCCGCGCCGGCCGACCCAGCGCGCGGCCCAGCGCACCCAAAAGCCGGGCCAGCGAAACGTCGTCACCATCACTGGCCAGAAACGTCTGGTTGGCAGCCGCCGGATGGTCGAGGCAGGTCACCACAAGGTCGACAAGATTGGCCAGCGACACCAGGCTACGGCGGTTATCCACTGCGCCGAATGGCAAGGGCACCCCGAGCTGCACCCAGCGCATCATGCTCTGGAAGTTAGCTTTGACCCCAGGGCCATAGACCAGTACGGGGCGTATTATCACAACCTCCATGGCCGTGCTCGCAGCCAATTGGCGCAACCCTTGCTCTGCTTCGTACTTGGACAAGCCGTAAGCGTCCTTAGGTGCAGGCACATCATCGGCGCGTAGCGGCACGCCGGGCTGGCTTGCTTCGCCGTTGACCTTGATAGAGCTGATGAAGATAAACCGACGCACACCTGCTGCAGCGGCCTGCCGCGCCAGATTGAGGGTGCCATCGACGTTTACCCGGCGGAACTCGGCCAAGCTATCAGCGGCGTCTTCCTTCATGACGTGCACGCGGGCTGCGGCATGCACCACCAAATCGACACCGGCCAGCGCTGGCCCCCAAGGGGTGGTCGCATCCAGGTCCGCAACCGTAACGGCCTGAACACCGGCTACAGGCGCATGGCACGTACCGCGCAAAGCCGCCCGGGTGGCAAAGTTGGCCATGGTAGCCAATCGGCTGCACAGTGCGCTGCCGACAAACCCATTGGCGCCTGTGACAAGTATTGTGCGTCTTTCCATGAAGTTCGATCTCGGTTCAAACAGGTGTTACCTGTATCGGGGCCGCTCAGGCTCCCTTTCGCGGCGCAAAGCCGTTGCTATAACAGGCTACGGTAGAGATCGGCATAAGCACCGGCCATGGCAGATGCGGTAAATACTTCCTCGTAACGTCGCAATGCATTAGCACCCATTGCCTGTGCCATGGCGGGGTCGTCCCACAGACGCTGCATGGCTTGCGACAGTGCACGGGCATCACGCGGCGGCACCACCAACCCTGTCTGGTCCGCCAGGTTGATGAACGTGGTACCCGAACCCATTTCACAGGAAATCAGCGGCTTGCCATACATTGCCGCTTCCAGTAGCGAAATACCGAACGATTCGGAGCGCAGGTGAGAGGGGAAGGCAAATGCGTAACACAACTCCAGCAACGCCGCTTTATCGTCATCTGCCAAGCCGCCCAGAAAATGTACATTGGCAAGCCCAAGCTCCGCTGCCTGCTGCTTGAGCTGCCCCTCAAGGAAGCCCCCGCCCAGGATCACCACCGGTAAGCGGTTTATGGCTGTAGCCTGCAGCAGGTAATCCAGCCCCTTGTAATAGCGCAGTGCGCCTACAAACAGGAAGAACCGTTCGCCCAGACGCGCACGCCAGTAAGCCAGCTTTTCTGCGGTTGCCCGGGGATAGGTGGCGCGGTCAAGGCCGAAGGGGATGACTGCAAGCTTGTCCTTGAAGTGTGTCAGCACTGGGCTGTGCGCAGCATAATTGGGCGAGGAAACGACAATACGGTCAACACTGGAAAGAAAACGGTTCATCAACGGCTGATACAGCTTGAGCAGCCATTTTTGCTTGATGATATCGGAGTGGTAACTGACGACCGTGGGCTTGTTCAGCCGCGCCAGAAAATGCACCAGGTCCATGTAGGGCCAAGGGAAGTGGTAGTGCACGATGTCAGCCTGGCCGGCCAGTTCGGCAAAGTCCTTCATTGCCGACAGCGAGAAACCCGTTGAGGCCACATGCAAGTCCAGCTTGGAGCGGTGCGTCAGGTGGCTGCCTAAAGGCTCATTGCGTGCCGCACCTCGCGGGCTGAGGTAAAGCACCTCTGACTGAACACCAAGAGCCCGAGTGCCTTCCGCGATCTGGAAAATGACCTGCTCGATGCCCCCCATGGAGTCGGGGTAATACGTTTTGAAAAAATGCAGAACCTTGATCATCGCGCCCTGACCGACTTATAAACCTCGACGGTGGCCTGTGCGCAGCGTTCCCACGAAAAGCCACTGGCATGCAACAGCCCTTGCTGCACTGCAGCAGACCGCCACGCTTCATCCTCGAGGCCCTGGTGCAGCAACCCGGTCAGGCCTTCTACATCATCAGGCGCGCACATCAACGCCGCCGAACCCGCTACCTCTGGCAGCGACGAGCTGTTGGAGCATACCACCGGTACCCCCGAGCTCATGGCCTCGAGCACTGGCAGACCGAACCCTTCATAGTGCGACGGGAAGGTGAACAGCCGAGCGCCGGCAAACAGCAGCGGCAAGTCTTCACTGGCAACGAAACCGAGGTAGCGCGCCCAACCTTCCTGCTGCGCCTGGGCAATACGGCTGTGGATCGCCTCGCTGCGCCAGCCATGGTAACCGCTGAGGATCAAGGGCCAACGCTGGCGCAACGCAAGCGGCAATCGGCCGTAGGCATTGAGCAGGTTCTCGATGTTCTTGCGCGGCTCGATGGTACCGACGAACAGGCTATAACCGCCTGGCTCCAGGCCATGGCGTGCGAGGGTTTCGCGTAACGCCTGGGGTGTGCGAGGGTGGAACTGCGCAGAGCTGGCCAACGGTACCGCATGAATGCGCTCCAGGGGCCAGCCGAAGTACTCCGCCAGCTCCTTGCGAGTATGGTGCGAAACCGTAATCAGGGCATCAGCACGCTCGAGGGTTAGCGTCAGCTCTTTTTGCAGGTAACGGGCCAGCTGTGGCGTATGGCAATGGGCCCAGGTAAAGGGTGACAGATCGTGGAAGGTCGCCACCCTGGGCCCTGCGAAAGGCGGCAGGTAGAAATTGGTGCTGTGGTAGATGAAATCTTCGTGGCCGCGCAACGCGCGCTTGCGCAGCAAAGGCATCAAGCGCCGGTAAGCTTCCACCGCCAGGGCGTTTTTCTGCACAAAACGCTTAAGGCCATGCACAGCGTCGGACTGGTCCGAAGGCTTGAGCAATTCGGGTACGAACCTGCGCCCGGCGAATAGCCGCAAGTCGCTGATTTCGTCAGCATGCTGCAGCCGTGACGCCAGTTCATAGGTATAGCGCCCGATACCGGTCAACGGGAAGCGAACCGATTCGACTGAAAGGATGAGCTTCATTGATCAGCAAGCATCCAACCCAGGGTTTCGTCCAGCGAAGGCGTTTGCCAACCCGGCACAAGCTCACGCAGCTTGCCATTGTTGCCACACAAGGTTTTCACCTCGTTGGCGCGGACAAAGGCCGGGTTAACTTGCACGTCCAGCTGATGCCCGGTAATGGCCGAACACTTGGCGATGACCTCGCGCAACGAATGCGTTTGCCCGGAGCTGACGTTGACTGTCTGCCCCAGCGGCCGTGCCTCTATCAAGCCGCGATAGGCCTGAACGACCGCGCGTACGTCGCTGAAATCGCGCCATACGTCGAGGTTGCCCAGTTCGATGGTGTCAGCCTTGCGACGGAAATGCGAAACGATTTTCGGCAGCAGAAAGTTGTCTGCCTGCCCAACACCGGTGTAATTGAAAGGACGCGTGATGACGATCGGCAACCGGTCAGCCCACAGCCGGGCCATGTATTCCATGGCGAGCTTGCTGACCGCGTAATCATTGGCCGGCGCAGGCAAGGCCTGCTCGTCCAGCATCCCTTCGGAAATGTTGCCATACACGTTAGCACTGCTGGCGATCAACACGCACTCAGGCGTTTCGCCACAGGCCGCGATGGCTTCGAGCAGGTTGCGCGTACCTATCAGGTTGACCTGGTAGAACGCGTCGGCGGTACCATGCCCGACAAAAGCAATGGCAGCCAGATGCACAACTACATCCGGCTGCAGTTCGGCCAGCAACGCGCGCAGACCCGGCCCATCGGTCAGATCGGCCTGACGATAGTCGGGGGCCTGCAAAGGCTGGCTCCCAGTCCCGAAAACTTCATAGCCACTGGCCCGCAATTCGGCCGCCATGTAACGGCCGGTGAACCCGTGAATACCTGTAATCAGCGCGCGTTTACTGGCCATTTGCATCAGAACGAGAACCCTTTTTCGTTACGACGCAGGTCGGCTTCGACCATCATGCGGCACAGTTCTTCCAGGCTGGTTTTCGGCTCCCAGCCCAGCACTTGCTTGGCTTTGTCGGGGTTGCCGATGAGCAGCTCGACTTCGGCCGGGCGGTAGAATTTCGGGTTGATGACAACCAGTACCTTGCCGCTGGCGGCGCAGGTGCCCTGCTCTGCCTCGTCCTTGCCGCTCCACTTGATTTCAATGCCGACAGCCTTGAACGCCATGGACACGAAGTCACGTACGGTTTCGGTGCGGTTGGTGGCGAGTACGAAGGTATCAGGCTGTTCAGCCTGCAACATGCGCCACATGCCTTCGACGTACTCTTTGGCAAAGCCCCAGTCGCGCTTGGCATCGAGGTTGCCCAGCTCCAGCTTGTCCAGCAGGCCCAGTTTGATCTTGGCAACGGAGTCAGTGATCTTGCGGGTCACGAACTCACGGCCGCGCAGTGGCGACTCATGGTTGAACAGGATGCCGCTGGTGGCAAAGATGTTGTACGACTCGCGGTAGTTGATGGTCATCCAGTGGGCGTACAGCTTGGCCACACCGTAAGGGCTACGCGGGTAGAACGGGGTGGTCTCTACCTGCGGAATTTCCTGGACCTTGCCGAACATTTCCGAAGTCGACGCCTGATAGAAACGTGCTTTCGGATTGACGATACGGATGGCCTCAAGCAGGTTCACAGCACCCAGGCCGGTGATTTCGGCGGTGGTCAGTGGCTGTTCGAACGATACGCCAACGAAGCTTTGCGCAGCGAGGTTGTATACCTCGGTGGCTTCGGTGGTTTGCAGCAGGCGAATGCTGGCCGACAGGTCGGTGAGGTCGTACTCGACCAGGTGCAGGTTAGGGTTGGTGTGAATCCCCAACTCCTCGATGCGCCAGAAGTTAACCGAGCTGGTACGACGATAGGTGCCATAGACTGTATAGCCCTTTTCCAGCAGCAGTTCCGCCAGGTAGGCGCCGTCTTGACCAGTGATCCCAGTAACGATTGCTTTCATGCGACTTAACCAACTCCGATAGTGCCGTGCGGGCATGTGTTAATAGGTTGTGATGCGGGCAGTTCCAGCCACGCATTTTCGGTTCCATGCCGAAGTATACATAGGTCGTACGCACTACTCGACTTACAAAGTACTGGCGCGACGCAAGCTGGCAGCTGCTGGGGCGCTTGGAACCGGCCAAAGCATGGCAGGCGCCACCGAACGGTTTGGCGCCAAGGAGGGAGAATAAGTGCCACGGCCCGAAGCCGCCACTACAAAGCGTGTAGGAAGATTCCGAACCGGACGGTTGTTGGGGTTAGCCAAGGCGTTCGCGTGCAAATGGCACAGGAATGATTGGCCCGAAACAAACGTAGGAGCGAGCGCAGCTCGCGATGCGCCGCGCGGGCGGCGCTCGATATTTGCCCCACCTTCATACCCAAGACGAACACCCGCAGCCCGATCAGCTACGTGCATCCACCCGCGCAACCTCGCCACCCGGCAAGCTGGTTTCCGGCACGGGGCTTAGCCACACATTGACGTTATCCACACTTTCCTGCGTCAACTCCCCCGCCCAACGGTTGAGCAGGAACAGGTTGGTGATGAAGTCGTACTGTGTCTTCAGCAGGTCGCGCCGCGCCTTGAACTCGTTCTGAACGGCAGTGAGCACATCCACGGCGTTGACCACACCGAAGGTGAACGCCTTCTGCGCTGCAATGCTGGACTGCTGCGCCGATGACAGTGCGTTGCGGTTAGCGCGAATCTTCTCGACCGCAGCCTGTGCAGTCAGATAGGCGGTAGTGGTTTCCTTGACCACCTGACGCCGAGCACCTTCCAGTTGCTCCTCGGCTGCCAGCTGATCATCGTAAAGCCCACGCACCCGAGCGGAGGTAGAGCCACCGCTGTAGATCGGGATTTTCACCCCCAGCGAAGCCACATAGCTATTACTGCGAGGCGTCTGGGTATTGTCATAACCTTGGTCGTTCTGCTGCGCACTGACACTCAATCCCACTTGCGGATAGTGCTCGCCCTTGCCTTCGCGCACCGCCGCATTGGCCGCCTCTGCCCCACTCTGATACGACTTCAGCAAAGGGTTGGTTTCGATAGCCTGGGTTACCCAGCTCTGCAAAGGCCGGGTGGGCGCCTGCAACGTGACATCATTGCGCACCCGACTGAGCGGCTCGGTAACCGGTCGCCCAACAATCTCGGCCAAGGCCTCGCGACTCACTTGCACCTGATTACGCGCCTCCACTTCTTGCGCAAGCAAGAAGTCCACTCGCGCCTGCATGTCGAGCTTGTCGGTGATCTTGGCCATTTGCCGATCGAACATACTGCTGACGCGGTCGAGGTTTTTCTGGGTCGCCCGGCGCTCAGCTTGCACCAGCGTCAGCTCGTCGTCTGCGGCCAGCGCCACGAAGTAGCGCTTGGCGAGGTCAACCGTGGCCTCTGCCAAGGTATCTTCGGCTTCATGACCCTTCTGGTCTTTCACGCTCTTGGATTTCTGGTACCGCTCCCAGGCCGGCTTGTTATACAAGTACTGGGTGAGGCTAAGCGAGTAGGTTTCGGTGTTGTAGAGGTCACGGGTAGCCTCGTTCTTGCGCAGGATGCGGCTAGAGTTGGCATTGGCCGACACCTGGGGCAGCAAGCCGCCGAGTGCCGCCCGCTGCTGCTCGCCGGCAGAGCGCGCACGTGCGTAAGCGCCGAGGACCCGCGGGTCCTCCAGGCGCGCTTCACGGTACAGCCCCGACAGGTCCAACGCATAGGTGGACGCCGAAACACCTTTCGGCTGCTCACCTACAGCCGCCTTCCCTTCCACGGCCACCGCCTGCCAGGCGACCATGCACATCATTACTCCCGGTAGCAAACGTAGCACAATCATTCCTCGATCAGCGATTCAGCGAACATGTTGCGCGCCGGTTTCAACAGGTACTGCAGCATGGTGCGGTCACCTGCATTGATGAGGACCTCGGCTGGCATGCCGGGTTGCAGCTTGCGGTTACCGAGCTTTTTCATGCCGTCTTCGGTGACTTTCACCCGCACCAGGTAATACGCGTCGCCTGTGCGCTCCTCAATCAAGCTGTCTGCAGAGATGCGCGTCAACTTACCCTCGATGACGGGGGTGGTGGCATTGTTAAATGCGGAGAAGCGGATATCGGCAGTTTTGCCGAGCTCCAGCCGGTCGATATCCTTGGTCGCCACCTTGGCTTCGATCACCAGTTCGGACTGCGCCGGTACGATGTCGAGCAAAGGTGTCGCTGCACTGACCACGCCGCCAATGGTGTGCACCTTCATGTCCAGCACCATGCCGCTTTCCGGCGCGCGAATGACCACACGAGAAAGGCGGTCGCGCAGGGCTGCTTCCTTTTCCTGAAGGTCGAACACCTGAGCCTGCACGTCCGACAGCTCCTTGGCCACGTCTGAATCGAACTTCTTCTTCAACTGCACGATCTGCAGTTCGGTTTCCCCGATTTGCAATTTGGTCTTGGTGATCGTCGATTCGTGATCAGCAACCTCCGTCTTCAGCATGTCCAGCTTGCGTTCCTGCTCCAGCAGCCGCTGGTTGTCGACAAAGCCTTCCGCCAGCAGCTCTTTCAGCTGCTTGATTTCACCGGTATAGGACTTTTCCAGGCTGCGCTTGGTGCGAATCATGTCGTTCAGGCCAGCAATTTGCTGCTTCATCTGCTCGATACGTTCGCGGTTGACCGAAATCTCGCCCTGCAAAGAATCGTGACGGGCCTTGAACACTTGCTGCTCGCCGGCCAGCGCCTCCACGGCCCGATCCGAATCGGTACCTTCCATGGATACAGCCGGGATGGTACTCATGCCGTCACGCTCAGCCCGCAGCCGCGCTTCTTTATAGCGGGCCACAATCAACTGGTTGCGGGTGGATTCGTACTCCGCACTCAGTTGAGACTCATCCAGCACAATCAGGGGGTCACCCTTTTTAACCAGATCACCATCACGGGCGTAAAGTTCTTTGACGATGCCACCCTCCAGGTGCTGCACGGTCTTGCGGTAATTCTGCACCGTCACAGTACCGGCGCCGTGTACGGCATTACTTAATGGCGCAAACGCGGCCCAAGTGCCGAAGATACCGAAGGTGACAAACACAATGGTCAGCCCGATGCGGCGAATGCCGCGATCGGAGGTGGGCATGTCATCGAAATTGTGGTCGAACGTGGTGATAGCTTTGCTGCTCATCTAGGAATCCTTTCAAGCGCCAGTGCTGGTCGTGACGGCAGGCGCAGCGGCTGGGGCCGCAGGTGGAGCGGGGTTAGGCACTGCCGGGGCAGCCGCCGGCGGCTGAGGTGCAGCAGGCTGGGCAACGCGCTGCTGGGCCTTGGCCTGCTGCGCGAGCTCGGCGATAACGCGGTCGCGCTCGCCATAAAGCGAAATGGTACCGCCGGCCATGACCAGCACGCGGTCCAGGCGGGTGAGAATATTGGGGCGGTGCGAGACAATGAATACAGTTGCACCCGACTCTTTAAGCTTTTGCAGGGCAATACCCAAGGCGC
This sequence comes from Pseudomonas sp. CIP-10, assembly GCF_020911845.1. Taxonomy (NCBI): domain Bacteria; kingdom Pseudomonadati; phylum Pseudomonadota; class Gammaproteobacteria; order Pseudomonadales; family Pseudomonadaceae; genus Pseudomonas; species Pseudomonas sp. CIP-10. The sequence goes on from NZ_CP087160.1 coordinate 4,500,874, forward strand.
GCTCGCCAACATCGTCGAGGTTCGAGTTAGGCTCATCAAGCACGACCAGGCGCGGCTTGCCATAGATGGCGCGTGCCAAGCCGATACGCTGACGCTGGCCGCCGGAGAGGTTCACGCCCTCGCTGCCAATGACGGTGTCATAACCGTCAGGAAGCATCAGGATCATCTCGTGTACGCCAGCCATCTGTGCTGCCTCGACCACCTTCTGCGGGTCGACCTTGTCGAAACGGGCGATGTTCTCGCTGATGCTGCCTTCGAACAGCTCGATGTCCTGCGGCAGGTAACCGACATAGGGACCCAGCGCCTGCTTGTCCCAAGCAGCGATGTCGGCACCATCCAGGCGCACCACGCCGTGCTGCGGCGGCCAGATACCCATCAGCGCACGCACCAGGGTGGACTTGCCCGCAGCGCTGGGGCCAACAATGCCGACAATGGAGCCAGCTGGCGCCACGAAACTGATGCTGCGCAATACCGGGGACTTGGCACCCGGCGGGGTTACGATCAGGTTCTCTACCTGAATGTAGCCCTCAGGCGCTGGCAGAGGCATGCGCTCCGGCTCGTTCTTCAGATCGTCCATCACTTTGCTCAGGCGATCGTACTGGACCTTGGCAGCTACGAAACCTTTCCAGCTGCCAATCATCTGGTCGATAGGCGAAAGCGCCCGGCCCAGCAGCAGCGAACCGGCCATCAGCAGCCCCGGGTTGATCTCATGAGTGATAGTGAGGTACGCACCGATAGCCAGCATGATTGACTGCGCCCAGATCCGGAACGTCTTGGACGTGGAACTGACCGCCCCCCCCTTATCGCTCGCCTCGGACTGCAACATCATGATCTGGCGCTGGCGCTTGGCCCAGCGGTTCATCAAGGTTTCGAGCATGCCCATGGACTCGATGACCTCGGCATTACGAAGCGCCTTGGTGGTCACCACGTTGGAGGCCACGTTTTGCTTGTTCGCGCTTGCCAGCGCACTGCCAGTTATCCGGTGATTGACCACGGCGAGGATGGTCAGCACTGCACCACACGCCAGGGTCATCCAGCCAAACCAAGGGTGGAAGAGGAACATGACAATGGTATAGATGGGGAACCACGGCGCATCGAAGAATGCAAACAAGCCCGGACCAGTGAAGAACTGGCGCAACGACGTCAAGTCGTTGAGTGACTGCGCAGTAGCATCGGCCCCTCCACTGGTCAGCGCGCGCTTAAAGCTCGCGCGGTACACGTCGCGGCTGAGCATGACGTCCAGGCGATTGCTGATCCTGACCATGATACGCGAGCGCACCCATTCCAGCGCGCCCATCGTCACAACCAACACCGTCAGGATCAACGTCAGCATAAGCAACGTAGAGGTACTGCTTGACGGTACGACGCGGCCCGACACCTGGATCATGAAGAAGGTGGGCACCAGCATGAGGGCGTTGACGAAGAAGCTGAAAAAGCCGACCGAGAGAAAGCTGCTTTTACAGGCTTTGAGGGCGGCATGCAGGTTGTTGTCGGATTGTGAACTCATGGTATCCATACTGAGAAAGGCGAAAGCGGCGGGCAGTGTACCACCCACACAAAGGAGCAGCGTGTCAGATTATCTTTGAAACGCCCCGCCTAGCCGACTAGCTGCATCGAACATGAATTTTTCCGTCAAGTGGGTTGGGGCCAATGCAATCGGGACTCCTGACCGAAACCAGCAAATGGCCACCATGAAGAATTTGCGAGCCGACAAACGGCGCAACCCTGCCCTTAGAGGCTGGCGACATGCGCCATCAAAACTTGAAAAAGACGTGAAAATCTCATCAAATTACCCAAATACCTGTTTCCCAAGGCATTTTAGAATCAAAATGATAGCCCAGCGCCACACTCAGGAATTACAAAAACGGGCATTGGGAGCGCTCCAAGATTGCGTAAGTTCCGTTGGCGCATGAAATTTTTTTTAGATTCTTTGGTTGACATCTTTTCCCTCTGACTGCATCTTCGCCACTCGCAGGGAGCCATCACTGGCCGTTTAGTGTATGCACGGGTCTGAGCAAGTTAGCTGCCAGTGTTTTTGCTTAAAAGGAGCTTAACAACGCCATGTCTATGCCATCACAGACCCTTGACGGCCTGAAGATCAGCTCACGGGTGACGCTGCTCGAACCTGGCATGTACATCTTCCGCTACGCCTCGCAGCCGCCTGCCGAAAAGCCTGTGTGCATTGCGCTGCAGCAAGCGCCGCTGGGCAAAGGCTCCATAGATTTCTTCCCCGCCGAAGGCATCAGCAAGAACATGCTGACCAAGCTCGGCGACACCCTCGTGGCGCGCGTCAAAGGCGGCGTGACGACGGTACTGATCACCGAATATCACATGTTTGACGACGTGATCGAGCCCATCGACCTGCGCATCGACCGCATCGATACCTCCCCAGCCATCATGCGCACCTTCGCCGTGGTCGCCACCGCCGAACCCGCTCAAGCCCTCGCCGACAACAACGCGCCCATGCCCTTGGTGGTCACCGCCCAGTTGCAGCACGCAGGCGAAGTGGTGTCCAGCGAAGGCTGGGTAGGTGCACCCGAAAGCGAATACTTCATTGAAGGCTTTGCCATTGAATGGCCGAATAAGCCGGCCGGGGTCGATTTGCTTTATACCTGCATGGTGGCCGGCTCTGGCCCCAGCCGCAATGTTGCCACGGGCACCTTCGTAGGCGCCCGCGGCCAGGGCCTGCCCCTGATCTGCGCAGGCTTCAGCCTGGTAGGTCCCCTGCGCAAGCACTACGAATTAACCGGCCTGATCGCATTCGGCACTGCCGAGCCACAGCGCCTGGTAACCAATCAGATGATGCATGGCCCCAGCGGCAACGAGCCGCTGGTGGCACTGCATATCGCCATTACTCCCGTTACGAAGATGAACGCTGCCCGCTCTAAATCTCCGTGGGAAAACTCTGCGCCTCAGCAGAAAATCAGTGCAGCAAGCCAACTGGCTTGAAGTAACAGGAACAAATCATGCAATACGATAACCCCGTAGCGGCCTCCCAGCTGCAAGAGCACCTGGACAACTCCACCCTGTCGGCCGGCACTGTTGCCGCTATCAGCTCGCTGCTGAACCTGACCGGCGAAGATACCACCGTTGGTGTGGCTTCGTTCGATGGCGTTAACCTGCAGCTGCCAACCAACGCCCCTACTCAGGTAGTAACCGGCGCGATCGCTGGCCAGAAAGGCGACCAGGTCACTCTGGACCTGTCCGCTGCCGAAGCCGCTGGCGCTAGCACCTACATCCTGGAAAGCGATGCCAACCTTGTTGTCACCCTGCAGGGCAACTCCGCTGCCCCTGCTACCTTCGCTGCCTTCGCTGCTGCTGACATCGCCGTAACTGCCGATGACAGCGCTATCGAACTGGTAGTGGCCACCGGTAACGGCGATGACGTCATCACCGTGAATGGCGACCAGAACACCCACATCGACGCAGGTGACGGCAACGACACCATCGTTACCGGCAACGGCAACAACACCGTTATCGCTGGCGCTGGCAACAACAACGTGAAGACCGGTTCGGGCAACGACACCGTTGTACTGAGCGGCATCAACCACGCTGACATCGTCGATACTGGCGCTGGCTTCGACGTTGTGCAGCTGGACGGCTCGCGTGCCGACTACAACTTCGCCACCGGCAACAGCTTCAACGTGAACCTGACCAGCGCCGCTCCAGGTGTTGGCCAAACCGCTTCGATCACCAACGCCGAGCTCCTGACCTTCGTCAACGGCGACCAGGTTGAAACCGTTGCCTTGGCTCACAGCGAAGCCGAAGCCTCGGCTCTGCGCCTGTTCCAAGGCATCCTGGATCGCGACGTTGACCAAGACGGCGCCAAGTTCTTCGTTGACCAAGTCAACCAAGGCACTTCGCTGACCGATATCGCCAACCAGTTCCTGAACTCTTCCGAGTTCGCTGGTGCCGCGAACGAAGCCAGCATCAACGAGCTGTACGCTTCCCTACTGGGTCGTACCGCTGACGAAGACGGCGCTGCATTGTTCCAGGAATTCCTGGCTAACGGTGGCTCGCTGGCCGATGCTGCTGCCCTGATCTCGGTTTCCGAAGAAGCGCAGAACCGCGACCAGTCGAACGGTGACTTCGTCCGCGACCTGTACACCAACGTATTGGGTCGTGACGCTGACGAAGACGGCCTGACCACTTACGTGTCCGCGCTGTTCAACGGCACCAGCCGCGCCGATGTTGCCAAGTTCATCGTTGGCTCGGAAGAGGCTGCTCAGAAGTCCACCAGCGAGTTCATTGACGCACTGTACGGCTCCGCTCTGGGCCGCGGTGCTGACGAAGCTGGCAAGGCCTTCTGGACTGCACAACTGGAAAGCGGCTTGAGCCAGGCCGATGTTGCCCTGAGCATCATTGGTTCGCCTGAAGCTGCAGACCACATCGACAACGTCGTTGTGCTGCACGGCCAGGTGTAACTAGCCCTGCTCTAGCCAAGGATACGCCCAGCCGCAAGGCTGGGTCGTATGCAAAAAGGGGCGACTTTCGGGTCGCCCTCTTTTTATTTTTTGTATTAAAGCCAAGCCTATGTCCAAACATCCCGACCATGGGCGCGAAACGCTCATGGATATTTTCCACCGACACCGCCAGGCCAACGAACCCGGCCTTGCCGCTGCCGTGCTGGAACGCGCCTTGCAAATTGCCGAATACCGGCCGGAAGCACAGGTTTGGAAGGGTATAGCGGCGCTCCCGGATGCGCCTGCGCTGGCTTTTTTATTTTTTGGCAACGCCGTACAGGCGCTACCTGACCGCGCTGACATTCATGCACTCATCGGGCGCAGCCTGTTGGCCCAAGGGCACGCTAACCTGGCAAGCCGGTACCTCACCGAAGCCTGGCGCAAGCAGCCCAACGACCCCGCGCTGCGCATGTCCCTGTGGCAGGCATGCAGCCAGTCCGAATCCCCCACAGCCCTGCGACAGATGATTCTCGCGCACCTGCCCGAGATCACCGCTGCCAACGAGCTGGCCTTTGTACTCAAGCTGCTCGCGGGCCAGCCTGAGCCACTGACAACCCTTGGTGTGGTCCGCTACCTGCCCGAGCAACGGGAGATTCACGGCTGGGCAATTGACCTGCGCAACCTGCAAAGCCCCCCAGCCCTGAAAGTGGAAGTGAATGGCCGGCAAATCGACACCTTTGCCAGTGCGCCACACCCACTGCTGACTGCAGCCGGACTGCCAGGCACACACGGCGGCATCCGCATTCGCGTACCCAACCCGACCCCAGAGGTAAAGGTCAGCCTTGCCAATGGCAGGGCACTGCTTGGCAGCCCTGTGTACGCAATGCCGGCGTTCGTACCGCCCGCCCCGCTGCCTGAGCACGGCAAGGCACTGGCTGTAGATGTATTGATACCGGTGTACAACGGCCTGAATGAAACCCTGGAATGCATCAACAGCGCCCTGGAGGCCCGCAAGCGCAACCGCACACCGCATCGGTTGGTTGTGATCGAAGACGCCACCCCGGTACCTGCGCTGGCCAAAGCACTCAAGGTTCTGGCTGGCAAGGGCAGGATCACATTGGTGAACAACCCCGTGAACCTGGGTTTTATCCGCAGCATGAACAGGGGCATGGCGCTAAGCCCGGGCAAGGACGTAGTTTGGCTGAACGCTGACACACGCGTTCACGGCGACTGGCTCGACCGCCTGCGCCAGGCCGCCTACAGCGATGCCAGCATCGCCTCGGCAACGCCCTTTACCAACAATGGCGAGCTGATGAGCTTCCCGCGAAGCCAAATCAGCCACGGTATGCCCAGCGCAGCCGAACAAGCCGAACTGGACGACCTTGCGCGCAACACCGACAGCACGCCGGTTGATATCGAAACCGGTTGCGGCTTTTGCCTTTACATCAAGCGCGAAGCACTGGACTCGGTTGGCTACCTGGACGAACTGCACCTGGCCCGCGGTTACGGCGAAGAAACCGACTGGTGCTTGCGCGCCCGCAGCCTGGGCTGGACTCACGTGGGGGCGCCCAACGTATTTGTGGCGCACCAAGGTGGCATTTCCTTCGGCGCGGAAAAAATGCTGCGCGTAGCACAGAACAACGCCGTATTGCGCAAAAGGTACCCGGATGCGTCGGCCCGTTATCAGGCCTTCTGCCTGCGCGACCCCATCAAGCCGGCACGCGACGCCCTGCAACGAGCACGCCTGACGCAGCTTGCACGCAACGCAGGCAAGCAACAGGGGGAATGGCCAGCACGGGGCAAAAAGGCCCTGCACCTGAACAGCAGCCAGGCCAACGACGCCCGCTTCAGCCTGACATGGCAGCATGACACGCATCGAACCTGGGTCAGCTTGCAGGCACCTTTGGCTGCCCTACCCCTGACGCTCGATTTCGAACTGCCACAAGACTTCGACAAACTGGTAGAAGCGCTTTACCTGCTCCCGCAAGACGAGCTCGTATTCGAAAGCCTGCACCGCTGCCCTACCGAACTCTGCCGGCTTCCTGCCCTGCTGGGCACACCCTATCGCATTGCTTGCAGTGACCCGCACCTGCCGGATAATGACGCCTCGTATGACTGGCAGCGGTTCGCAAGCGAGGCCACCAGCATCCAACTGCCGTGGCAAGCGCTGCATTGTGCAAATGAAACCGCTCTCCACAATAGCCTGCTGTTGACCGACGCCACGCCAGAATCAACAGAATTGCCGACCGGCTTACCTCGCGCAATCCTGATCGGCGACAACCTAGACGCCACAACAGGGCGCCAATGGCTGGCATTGGCGCGCCACCTGGCGCGCCAAGCACTGCCCACGGTATTGCTGGCAAAGGCAGAGACGCCCTGGCTGAAACCCCTGCAAGCCACTGGCACAGTACAGCTGCTGCCGCAGGTAGCAACCTTCTCATTTGCCGAGCGGGCCAAAGCAGCAGGCTGTGAAGCCGTACTGAGTCTGACTGAAAACCCAGAGGCAGGCTGGCCCGCAGCGGCACTTTCGACCGAGCTGGGCGTGCCGCTATACGCTAATTCCGGGGCGGTTGCCGACACACTCGGCGCAACCCCGATCACCCAATTACCTTTCTACTGAGCCAAGCCTGATGCCCCATGCAGCCCTTGATACGCCCCAGACGGGCGACCCTATCGTCAGCCCCGCCACTGCAACCGGTGCCATCATCGGCCTGCAGGGCGACGTATTGCAGGGCTGGGCATTGGACGCCGCTCAACCTGAGCAACGCCTGATCGTTGAAGTACTCATCGACGGCGCCAGCGTCGCAATTGCCCGCGCCGACCAATACGAACCGGGCGCTCCAGAGGGAGACCAATTCCACGGTTTTGCCGTGCAACTGCGCCAAAGCTGGTTGAACGAAGCCCGCACGATCACCGCGCAAATCGCCAATACAGACTTGCCGCTTCAAGGCGAGGTGCAAATCCCTGCCGCACCAGCTCTGGACACTTCAGCCGTTGCTTCGCAGGTGTGGCATACAGGCGGCCTGCGCTTGAGCGGCTGGGCATGGGACCCCAAAGCGCCCCGCCGACACCTTCAAATCAGCGTACGCGAAGGCGGCCGTGAGGTCGCGCAAGCAACTTGCGACCAACATCACCAGGCACTGGCCTATCGAGCTAGCGCCGACCACGGCTTCTCCCTAGACCTGCCCTGGGAACTTGCCGATGGTGAACTGCATGTTCTGGAGGTGGTGAATGACCTTGGCCAGCCACTGCCAGGCAGCCCGGTGCGCTTGCGTTGCCTGCCGGAGGGGCTGGAGGGGCTGCTTCAACAGCTACCCGTAGCCGAAGGCGATCAAACCCTGGCCCTATTAGGCGGCATCGCCAGGGAGCAGGCTTTGCGCCTGCCCAAAAGCGCCGGCTGGCATCTGTATCCACAGTGGTTTGACGCTTTCCAGCGCCTGGACGAAGTACCAACCCCTACTCTGCAGGGCGCTCTGGGCATCCTGTTGATCAGCGACGGTGACAACACCCTTGAGCAGGCCAGCCTGGCAAGCCTGGGTGCCGACCGAATCGGCGTACAGGCCCTCGCAACCACGCCACCGCACATGCTCACCCCCGGGTTGAGGCAGTTGCTCGAGGCGGGCTGTGATCGCATTCTGCCGCTGGTTGCAGGGGACCGGCTGGCGGGGCATGCACTTACCCACCTCAGCGCCCTGCTGGACGACGGCAGTGCCTGGGGTTACGCCGACTGCGACCGTGATGGCGCGCAAGGCGAACGCAGCTTCCCCTGGTTCAAACCCACCTGGGACATTGACTTGTTCATCGGCGCCGACATCTTCATGCCGGGCGCAATATTTGGCAAAGCGGTTATTGAGCAAGCGATGCTGCTGCTACCTGCAAGGTCGGACACACAGGCTTGCAACTGGCACGAGCTGAGCGCAGCGGTTGCGCTCGCCACGCAGAGTAATCAACTGTGCGTGAGCCACTTGCCCCGTGTGCTGTACCACCGGGCCCACCCTGCAGCCGCCAGCCCCGAGCAGGCAGCAACCTGCCCCGAACGGCAGCAGGCGATCAGCTGGCTGTGCGAACGGTTGGCAGCTGGTGCAACCGTGAGCACGGTGGACAATTACCCAGCATTGCTACGAGCCCACTGGCCATTACCCGTGGAACTGCCCCGCGTCAGCCTGATCGTGCCAACGCGTGACCAGCACAAACTGCTGGCCGCGTGCATGGAAGGCTTACTTAACGACACCGACTACCCGAACCTCGAACTCATTGTTGTGGATAACCAATCCAGCGACCCACAAACGCTGGAATATTTGACGGCATTAAGTGAGCGTGGCGTTACAGTGCTTCGCCACCCGTTCCCGTTCAATTACTCAACCATCAATAACCGCGCTGCAACTCTGGCCACGGGTGACATGATCGGCTTGGTGAACAACGATATCGAAATCATCGACAGCGGCTGGCTGAAAGAAATGGTGGCGCAACTTCTGCGCCCGAACGTAGGCGCAGTGGGGGCGAAGTTGTTGTGGCCCAACCGCATGGTGCAGCATGGCGGTGTAGTAGTAGGTATCAATGGCCTGGCTGCACACAGTGGCAATACGCTATCAGAAGAGGACCCGGGATATTTGGGCTTCAATCAGCTAACGCGTCGGCAAAGTGCAGTGACGGCAGCCTGTATGCTCATGCGCAAAGCAGTGTTCGACGAAGTGGGCGGGCTTGATGAACTCACATTCCCCGTGGCATTCAACGATGTCGACCTTTGCCTGAGAATTCAACAACTAGGGCTGCACCTGGTGTGGAGTGCATTTGCACGGCTGATCCACGCAGAGTCCGCCAGCCGCGGCAAAGATTTGGCGCCTGAAAAGCGCGCACGCGCTCAACGCGAACAGCAAAAATTCATTGAGCGTTGGACAATCGGTCTTTACAATGATCCATTTTACCATCCCGCCTTAGCATCGGATTATTTGACCGGGCCCTACGGCGGGTTAATGATGCCGCTCGGGGGCATCCACGCAAGGAAGCAAGATCCGCAGTCCGTATGTTCAAAGGATGGAAGGTAGCTTAAATGTACGGGATTATTTGTCGAGAGCAATATCTCTTGCTAAGGCTTCTGAAGCAAAGCAGGGAATTGTGTGAAAAGTGCTTAGATATCACAGGAACAGGTCGCGACCTTGGATTCCTGCTCGCACTCAGTTCCGGGCGCACCCCCAATCGAGAAACGCCAGCTCAGCCTTGCACTGTGGATGCAAAAATCAGTAAGGGCTACGCCATCAAATCCCACTGGTTGAAATGGCAAAGTTTTAGGACTAGCCATGCACCAAAATTTTTGATGCATTTTTTCTTCAGAAAGCCAAGATTGGTTGACGAGCTCCAAACCGTCTTGAACCTAGCACTTCAGGCACTAGGTCACCATAGCCTTCCACAATCAATTCGCACTCACTAGCAGATCGAAAATTTATGAACGCTATTTCTGCGACAACAATTTCATCAACCGAAGTTCGCGGGCACTTTGACTATGTCTCCGACGGACGAGCTTATGGTTGGGCGTACTCTACAACCATACCTAAGAAAAAGATGACTATCGAGATTCTCGAAAGTGACGAGGTGATAGGCCATGGGGTCGCAGATGAATTTCGCCAAGACCTGCAAGCCGCCAACATAGGCGACGGCTACCACATGTTCTCCGTGCAATTATCACATGAACTTTTCGATGGCCAGGCACATAGCTTAGTAGCCCGCGATGCAGATACCGGTTCGATACTTACTGGCAGCCCAATTCTCTTCTGCTCCGAAAAAAAAGAAACAGCGTACCCACAAGTGCCCAGAGCCTTGGGTTTGAGTGCCCTGGAAAGCTTCATTAAACGCTCAGAAGTCTTAAGCCACACCGACAGACTTCATAGCTTCGTTCAAGCTTATAAATTGGCGTCCCGCCTTCAAGAAACCGGCGAACTAGCATTTGCGCGCAGTGCATGGAACACGATAAATAGTGCCCTAGGTGAAAACCCGATCGGATTTTGCAAACTAGGTGAGTGTTTAATGCTGGAGGAGAACCCAGCAGAAGCACTGAATGCGTTTCAAATTTCCGCCGGGGCTGACTTGAGATTTCACTGGGCTCATCTCGGCATCGCAAACAGCCAGCTCGCGCTTTCGAACTTTGAAGAAGCCGAACAAGCACTGAATGTAGCGGCAGCGCTTTGTCCCGGCGACATAAATATTCGTACACAGCTCGCTAAAACTCAGAGCCAAAGAGTTTCAGTAAGGACGCATCAACTAGTCTCCGAAGACAACCCGGACGCAGCAATTAGCATACTCCAGTCATTCCTATTGGCAAGCCCTAACAACCAAGAAGCAATAGCACTACTAGGTGATTTACTGCATCAACCAACATCTAATAGCTTCCCTGGGAGCCAGCAACTTCAAGAGCACATTAAGATGCGTCGAATTCTTGAATCTATTTTAGATATAATTGAATCGCAACCATGATATTACTTAAGACCACTAACGCTGCACTGTAGCGAAGAAGCAAGCGGAGACTGGCTTAGGACGTTTACCTGAGGGAACACCTTTAACTGAGGGCGTAATGGTGAAATCTGATAAAACTGGCATTTCAAATCTCAGATCGCATGCTGGATCGGATGAGGACTATTGGACCACTCGGTATGAGGATAATGGGACCTCCGGAGCGGGATCGTACGGAAAGCTTGCAGAATTTAAAGCAAAAACCATTAACGAGTTCATCACCTCAAAAAATATCGAAGGTATCATTGACTTCGGGTGCGGCGACGGAAACCAAGCGTCTAAATTTTCAGTGAAAAGATACACTGGATTAGACATTGCGAGCACTGCAATCGCCTTATGTAGAACAAAATTCCAAGATGACCCGACAAAGAAATTTTTGTCGCTAACCGAATTTGGCACCAAGCGCTTCCAAGAAGACTTAACCATCTCGCTCGATGTTATTTTTCACATCACTAGCGACGAAAACTTCACACAATATATGGAAATACTTTTTTCCTCATCAACAAGATTTTGCATTATTTACTCAAGCAACTGCAAGGACCTGGACACGAACTCCGCTCACGTGAAGGGAAGGAAATTCACAGACTGGATTGAGAAAAACAAACCGAATTGGTCTTTAATTACCATAGTGAAAAATGAGTTCCCATATAGCATAATAAAAAATAGCAGGGAGTCATCTTTCAGTGATTTTTACATCTACGAGCTCGTTTCGGAATAACATGGACAAACTAAACACTCCAAGCAACCTTGCAACAGCCAACCAGCTGTTCCGTGCAAAAAAGTACAGCGAAGCTGCACTTTTTTATAAAAAATCCATACAAGAAAGCCCGGAACTAGCCGAGGCAATACGGATTAACTTGCATTTGTGCGCCAAGCGCGCACCAGCGGGTGAAATCGAGCAAATAACATTCCAAAACAACAACGAAGATAATATCTTCGTAGGAATCGCAGCAATTCCTGAACGAGAGACCGCACTCAAACAGACGATTGCATCCCTAATTAATCAAGCTCCAAGGATAGGAGTTTATCTTAACGGCTGGAAGAGAATCCCTGATTTCCTTCGTCACGAAAAAATCGAGATTGCTGGTTTCCACGACGCTGATCTCGGCGATGTTGGAAAATTCCACTGGGTAGATAATCATGATGGTTTGTATTTCACCTGCGATGATGATCTTGTCTACCCGCCCGATTACATTAAACGCACGGCAGCAAAACTTAAGGAACATAACTATAGAGCCGCAGTTGGTTGGCATGGATCTTTGATTAAGGAACCATTCGTCAACTACTATGACGGTGCGTCAAGACGCGTTTTTGTATTTTCAGCTCACCGCCCTGTCGACACACCTGTACATATCCTAGGAACAGGCTGCTGCGCCTTCCACACCCGCGAACTATCGATAAAGAAGAGCGATTTCGTCCATCCTAACATGGCAGATATTTTCTTTTCGATTAAAGGACAAGAGCAGAACATCCCTTTCATTGTTATAAAACATGAAAAGAATGAGATAACCGAGGTAGAGGGCAGCAAAGAAAGCTCTATTTTTGCACACTCCCACACCGATCAAGCAAGCAAGAAAAATACCAAAGAAATTCAAAACACTTTTGTATCCAACAATCTCCCTTGGGTATTGAAAAGTTTTCAGCCCTTCTCCATCCTTATTATCGGGCGTTTTGAGAGCTATTCAAAAGGCGGAATCTATAAATCCTGCCATTTGATAAAAAAACACCTTACAGAATTGGGTCACAACGTATCGATTCTCGATACCGGGAATGAGATGACGGCTGAACACGTCTCAGGCCACGATATTTGTTGGATCTATCCTGGAGACCCAGAGCGCCCTGACTTCTCTACTGTGGACGATAAAATCCACCTGTTAAGAAAGCACGGCGTCCCAGTGCTACTAAATTTATCGTATCTGTATGAAAGCCACCGGAGCCAGTGGATTGTAGAAAAACTAAAAGAGTATAACAGCCAAGCCGGCACTCCGGTCCTCGCTGCTGTATTCACAGAGTCGGCGGCCAATGACCCACTGCTGAACTCGGTGCGGGATTACGTATGTGTCGTTCCTAAAACTCTTTTGCCCACCCCGTATGAAATGGTGCCTAGCTTTGACCAGCGTGAAGGTATCTGTCTAGGCGATGCAACAAAGCTGGGCAACCCGATAGTCATCGGAGGAAGCATAAACCCTTGGATTGATGCTATCCACAATAGGCTGCCACATGTAAATATTTATGCTTACAAGCAATACCAGGGTAATAACCCACACCCTAAGGTCAAATACGTTTCACACATGAAGGAAAATTTTGGCGAATGGCTGGCGCAACGCAGGCTTTTCATCTGCGCTAACGTACATTTGACTTTTGAGATGGTCGCTTGTGAAGCGCAGCAGTACGGTACTCCAACCTTGTATAGGCACATGCCCCACTCTCTAAGCGAATATATTTCGGCGACTGGCATGGCAGTACGGACTCCAGGAGAAATGGGCGAAATGGCTGCATGGCTCTACAACAGTAGAGCCACCTGGGACAAACTCAGCGCTTCTTCTATTCACAACGCTAATAGTAAACATGTGGACCTACTTGATGCTTCGTTAGAGGGTTATATTCGACTTGCAATCTATCGCGCAAGCCTGTTGAAGTCCAAGTTTCTAACCAAAAAATAATATACAAATTATGAGACATTCTAAAAATCTTGTAGATGGACTAAAATTTTTAGGCGGCTATGAGCCGCCGTCTGGCTTTAGATACGAATCAGGCGTCTCTTTAGGCGAATGCGAAATTCACCAAGGTTGCGCCTTTGGGTTACATTCCTACATGAACAGTGGCCTGGTGCGCAGCCAAGTAATAGTTGGCCGCTATTGCTCAATCGGCCGAAATGTTATCATTGGTTCTGGATCGCACGACTTTGGTGCTTTATCTACAAGCCCTGTATTTAAGAAAAACTCCAACCCGCCAGTGCTCAAATATGCTCATCTTGAAAAAAAAATCAGGGTCAAAATTGGGCATGACGTATGGGTAGGTGACAATGCTTACATTATGTCAGGCATAACAATTGGTGACGGTGCGATAATTGCCTCGGGCTCAGTGGTGACCAAAAACGTTCCGCCATACGCAATTGTGGGCGGAATTCCTGCAAAAGTCATAAAAATGCGATTTACGCAAGATTTGATTTTTGCGATACAGGCTGTTCGTTGGTTCGATTTCACGCCCGATCAATTGCAAAACATTGATATTGGTAATATTGCGGTGTCTATTGATGAAATTGGTACTTGGCCTGAAAGCTCTAGAAGACGCGACCCTGACTACACCAACTTCAATGCCAACAGTATAGAAAAGTAACTTACTTTCAAGGATCGAGAAATGAAAATTGCTGTAGCAGGCACAGGTTATGTCGGACTTTCAAATGCTGTATTACTATCTCAGCATAACGAAGTCGTAGCTCTGGACGTAGTACCTGAGAAAGTGGCCTCGCTCAATAATGGCATTTGCCCTATAGTCGATACTGATCTCGAAAACTATCTGCAGAACAAAAATTTAAATCTCAGAGCGACGCTTGACAAAACCGAAGCATACACAAATGCTGAGTTTGTAATCGTCGCCACCCCAACCGATTACGACCCGAAAACAAACTTTTTCAATACGAGCGCTGTAGAAGTTGTTATTCGAGATGTATTGAATATCAACCCCTCCGCCTCCATCATTATCAAGTCTACAGTTCCGGTTGGCTTTACGGAACGAATGAAAAAACAATTCGACTGCACAAACCTCATCTTTTCTCCAGAATTTTTACGTGAGGGACTTGCACTCCATGACAACTTATTTCCTTCGCGCATCGTAATTGGCGAACGCTCTCAACGCGCAGAATTATTTGCAGAGCTGATGCTGCAGGGTGCTATTAAAAAAGACGTCAAAGCACTTTTCACCGACTCAACCGAAGCTGAAGCCATAAAGCTTTTTTCAAACACCTATCTTGCAATGCGCGTCGCCTATTTCAACGAGCTTGATAGCTATGCTGAGATCCACGGCTTAAGCACCCAGCAAATCATCGAAGGGGTTAGCCTGGACCCGCGTATTGGCGGCCATTACAATAATCCTTCTTTTGGCTATGGCGGTTATTGCCTACCGAAAGACACCAAACAACTCCTTGCCAACTATCAAGACGTCCCTCAGACGCTTATACAAGCCATTGTTGACTCTAACCGAACACGGAAGGATTTCATTTCCGACTCTATCATCAAGCGAAATCCTAATCGAGTTGGAATTTATAGACTGATCATGAAGTCCGGATCCGACAACTTCCGCACATCGTCAATCCAGGGAATCATGAAACGCCTCAAAGCAAAAGGCATCGAGGTCGTAGTTTATGAACCAGTTCTAAAAGACGAGAATTTTTATAACTCTCGCGTAATACGCGACCTAGACGCATTTAAGTCGAGCTGCGACGTCATCGTTGCCAACCGTTTAACTGATGACATCCATGATATCCGCGATAAGGTGTATACCCGCGATATCTTCAGTAAAGACTGATATTCAGGCCAATATTATCTACGAGGCGACTTCGATGCAAAATGTTTTTTCAGGGCTGAGTGAGCTAATTTTCCGTCAATTCATGGGCTTGTCCTCTGTGGACGCAGTGCCCTTCAGTTGGCAACCAGCTTCACTCTTTATCGCTGAAGCCGAGATGTCGCGTGGAGAATCGTCCCGGCAGTATATCTGGCTGTATCGAGCGCCT
Organism: Pseudomonas sp. CIP-10; assembly: GCF_020911845.1. Taxonomy (NCBI): domain Bacteria; kingdom Pseudomonadati; phylum Pseudomonadota; class Gammaproteobacteria; order Pseudomonadales; family Pseudomonadaceae; genus Pseudomonas; species Pseudomonas sp. CIP-10. The sequence goes on from NZ_CP087160.1 coordinate 4,516,513, forward strand.
TGGGTATGGCTGGCTGAAGGTGGAAGCGCGGACGCGAAGGTGGATCTACAGCAGTGGCAAGCCCAGCAGCGCGCTATTCTCCAGCTTCGCCGTACTCATCGAAGTGGTCTCACGTTGATTAACGTAGATCGAGTAAATCCACAGGTACTGGCTGAACGGTTTGGATTCATCGGTTCGCCTGACGGGACTGCCTTAGCCGTTAGCCCTTTAGCTCCAACCCTTTCAGGCCTATTTGAACTAGCAGCTCCAGAGTGCTGGACTATCTACGAAGCGCTGGAAGCGGCGGCCTGGACTCCGGAAAGTGAACCAGATCTGCGCACCAACGTAGCGCTGCCCTCTTATGATGGACTGATGGATTTATTAAACCTTCTCAATCTGCCCAAGAAACTTTCCAACACTATCAATTTCTTCGAGCGAAGCGAGCAGCTTCTAGCGTCAGTGCGTGATGAGCTAGAAGCCTCCCAGCGAAGCGAACTGTTGCAGAAGGAAGAGAACGATTACCTTCTCACTCAGCTGCATAAAACTCAAGAACAACTTGAAGAGCTTCATCGCGCTATAGTTTCACACAAAAGCAACAGCCTTTTACTTGAGCAGTCACTGTCCACCGCAAGTGAAAAACAGGAACTACTCCTACAAGAAATACAAGAAATACAATCGAACACTCTCCTCTTTACCAATGAGAATGACTTACTTATTTCTCAACTACACAAAGTACAAGAGGAGCTTGAGAGCTACTATCTCGCCAACCGTGAAATTCTTAAGGAAATGGATAAGTCCGGTGAAACTCTGAATCGAACCAGAGTCGTAATGAGCAGGCTATACAACCATGGATAAGACCAATTCCAAAGCAAGAATACTTGGCTCAGTGGACTCCGCTTGGTACTTGACTGAGTACCCAGACGTCGCAGCTGCGGAGATTGATCCGCAACAACATTATGATGAGCGAGGACACCATGAAGGACGCTTTCCACGCGCTCTCTCGGCACACCGCCAAGAAACAGCGCTTTGGGGTGGGTTCTCACAACTGGCGGTTAACGAACTTGATGAATTGTGGTCATCAACTTCCGATCCGGATGAAAGAGAGTATGCTGCTTGGGCCCTGGCCCGCTGGCATGCCAGTGCCTCGCAATGGTCGAGCGCACTGCCGTACATCGACGCCCTCGCACAGCCACTGCCACCTTACATCGGCACCCTTGGCCCAATATTGCTAAGGGCCGAGGTGCTGCTGCGCAATGGCCAGCAGTCGCTTGCGCAAGCCTGCATCGCCGAAGCCATTGCGGCAAAAGGCCTGCAAGTCGACTTGTGCCTGGCAGCCGCCAATGTGTCGCTGGCCACCAAGGGCACCCAACACCAGCCGCCAGCCGCTATGCGCCTGTTCTGGATTAACCGTGCGCTTGCCGCTGCCGACTTGGCACCGGTTGCCCTGCGCGACCCCGCAGCTGCGCTCACCCTGGATAACCTCCAGGCCGCGTCTGCCGCGAAGGTTCCGCCCCAGGCCCAGCCAAAAATCAGCGTGATCATGCCAGCGTTCAACGCCGAGGCGTTCATTGAAACGGCCCTGCGCAGCCTGCTGGCGCAAAGCTGGAGCAACCTGGAAATCCTGGTTGTCGATGACTGCAGCAGCGATGCCACGGTCGAGCGTGTTTCTGAGCTGGCCCGCGAAGACGCGCGCATCGTGCTGCTACAGGAACCGGTAAACCGCGGTGCTTACGCGGCGCGCAATACAGCGTTGAAACACGCGACCGGCACGTTCGTGGTCAACCATGACAGCGACGACTGGTCCCACCCTCAGCGCCTGGAGCTCATGGCCACTCCATTGCTGCAGAACCCGGGCCTGGTCGGTACCCTGGCTGAGTGGGTCAGGGCCGATACCGAGCTGCACTTCCAATGCTGGCGCATGGAAAACAGCCTGATCGAACCGAGCGTTTCCACCATCATGATGCGCTGCGATGCCGTGCGCGAACTTGGCGGCTGGGATGAGGTGCGTGTCGCGGCCGACCATGAGCTGCGTCAGCGCCTGCAACGCCGCCATGGCGACGAGGCACTGCTTTACCTGCTGCCAGGGGTGCCGCTGGTCATTGCCCGTCACCTGCCACAGTCGCTGACCATGGCTTCCGGCACGCATCTGCGCTCGACGTTCTTCGGCCTGCGCCAGCTGTACAGCGCTCTGGCCGATACCTGGCATGCAATGGCAGAAGATGCGGCTGACCTGCGCTTGCCTGAAAGCGCGGGTGAACGCGCCTTCCCGGCACCCGCACCGATGCTGCGTACGTCATCTGCCCAAGCCAGCTACGACTGGCTGCTGATCAGCGACCTTGGCGACACAGCGCGCAGCGCCAAGGCCCTGCGCCTGATACTGGACAGGTTGCAACGGCAAGGTGACCGTGTTGCCTTGCTGCATTGGCCAGACTATCAGCGCCCCGGCCCGGTGGGCCCCGACATACTTCGCAAGGCCGTCCTCGGTGCGGTGGACATCGTGCTGGCCGAGCAGCAACTGGTAGCCCAGCGTGTGGTGGTCGTAGGGCGTCATCTGTTGGCCTCCCCATTGGATCAAGTACCGGCCCTTCAAGGCTTGCAAAGCTGCCAGGTAGTGGACTCCGTGCGTGAAGCCAAGCTGCTGGCAATTGCACCAGTAGCTCAGGACCTTCTGCCAAGCGAAGAGCAGCACCCAGTAGCCGAGCACCCCGCCCCTGCTCCTGCCTTGGTGGAACCTGAGGCGCTCGAGCCGGCCCCGGTGCAAGATAACACCACAGGGCTACCAGCCTTGTTCGATGCAGCTTGGTACCTGCAACGTTACCCCGACGTAGCAAAAGCCGGCATCAGCCCTTGGGAACACTATGTTGCCAACGGTTTTGCCGAAGGCCGCGAGCCGGGCCCGAACTTCAATACAGCCTGGTATCTGGAACAGTGCATAGAGGCCCGCGACAGTGGGCTGCCGCCGCTGGTGCATTACGAACAGGTCGGTCGCCAAGCAGGTTATAATCCCACCCACCCTACTTTCACGGGTAGCCAGGCGAATCGACCAGGCAGGCCAACCGTGTTGCTGTGCGCCCACGCGGCCGATGTGCAACTGTTTGGCGCCGAACGCAGCCTCCTGGATGTACTCGATGCCTGCAACGCCCTGCAACTCAACGTGTTGGTCAGCGTGCCAAGCGTTGCCAACATGGCCTACATCGATGAATTGCGCGCCCGCGCGCTGTTCGTGGCCTGTATTCCAACACAACCATGGTCAGCCAGTACAGCGCCATGCCCGCTGGCAGTGGAACGCTTCCGCACGCTGATCCGTGACCATTCGGTAGAGTTGGTGCAGGCCAACACCCTGATGCTGCGCGAGCCATTGCTGGCTGCACGTAACGAGAACGTACCGGCAGTGCTGCATGCACACGAATCCCCGGCCCATGACCCGGCACTCTGCGCCGCGATTGGCCTGGCTGCGCCGCAGATTGTGGAGCAAGCCCTGGAACGTGCCGACCACGTACTGGCCAACTCGGCCTTTACTGCTGAGCATCTATCCAAGCCAGGGGCCACCCACGTGGTCAGCAACATCATTGACCTGAAGGCGTTCGACCTGCCTAACGTCATTGACAACAAGCGTGTCACGGCTGCGTTGATCAGCAGCAATTTGCCGAAAAAAGGTATCCAGGACCTGCTGCAGCTGGCCTGCGACACCGCAAGAGACACGCCTAAACTTCAGTTGTTGCTGATTGGGCCAGATACGCCAAGCGTTTCCGCCCTTAGAACCCTGGAAGCGCGCGGCCAACTGCCGGCCAACTTGAGCCTGTTGCCTTACGCAACCAGCCCGCAAACTGCCATTTCTCAAGCTAACATTGTGCTCAACCTGTCGCACTGCCAAGAAACCTTTGGCCGTACGCTGCTCGAAGGCATGGCCGCCAGCCGCCCAGTATTGGCTTACCGCTGGGGGGCACTGCCCGAACTGGTTGATGAAGGCGTCAATGGCCATACCTTCGAACACGGTGACACCAAAGCGATCGCCAACAGGCTGCGCCAGCTTTGCCGTAACCCGAAAAAAATTCGCACGCTGGGGGCTGCCGGGCGAAAACGTGCCAAGCAGTACAACTTGAAGCGTTTGAGCAAGCAGTTGGGCGCGGCCTATACATCGATACTTGATTATCCCCTGCTGCAGACAGAGGAACTGACATGATTCTAGTCACAGGCGGGGCCGGCTTCATCGGTTCCAACTTCGTACTGCAATGGTGTGCGAACGGTGGCGAAGAGGTGCTGAACCTTGATGCCCTGACCTATGCTGGCAACCTGTCCAACCTGCAATCGCTGGAAGGCAACGACCAGCATCGGTTCATTCAAGGCAACATTTGCGACGCCGACTTGCTTGCGCGGCTGTTCGCCGAGCATCGCCCCAGGGCAGTGGTGCACTTTGCCGCAGAATCGCACGTCGACCGCTCCATTGCAGGCCCTGAAGCATTCATTGAAACAAACGTGGTCGGCACCTTCCGCTTGCTGGAAGCGGCTCGCGCCCACTGGAACCAGCTGGAAGGGGAAGCCAAGGCAAACTTCCGCTTCCTGCATGTTTCTACTGATGAGGTCTATGGCACGCTGGGTAGCAACGACCCGGCGTTCACCGAAGCCACGCCATACGCCCCGAACAGCCCCTATTCGGCTAGCAAGGCCGCCAGCGATCACTTGGTGCGATCGTACTTCCATACCTATGGCATGCCAGTACTGACCACCAACTGCTCGAACAACTATGGGCCGTTCCACTTCCCGGAGAAGTTGATTCCGCTGATGATCGTGAACGCTCTGGCGGGGAAGGCATTGCCTGTGTACGGGGATGGCCAGCAGATTCGCGACTGGCTGTACGTCGAAGACCACTGCGCTGGTATCCGCCGAGTGCTGGAAGCCGGTGCCTGCGGGGAAACCTACAACATTGGCGGCTGGAATGAAAAAGCCAACATCGACATCGTGCGCACACTGTGCACGCTGCTCGATGAAATGGCGCCTGCCAGCGAGCGAGATGTCATCAATGTGAAGACCGGTGAACCAGTCAAGCAGTATGCAGAGCTGATCACCTATGTCACAGACCGCCCGGGCCATGACCGCCGGTACGCCATCGATGCACGCAAGATTGAGCGAGAGCTTGGCTGGAGGCCCGCAGATACATTTGACACGGGCATCCGCAAGACCGTGCAGTGGTACTTGAACAACCAGCAATGGGTAGCTAGCGTCATGGATGGCAGCTACCGGGACTGGGTAGCGCAGCAATATGGTTCGGGCAAACAGTGAAAATTCTGCTTTTGGGTAAAAATGGTCAAGTGGGTTGGGAACTGCAACGTTCACTGGCACCGCTTGGCCATGTGATTGCACTGGATCGTCAAGGATGCCTGGACCTGAGCGGCAATCTGGGGGACCTGGATGCCATAGCGGCCACGGTTCGGGCGTTAAAGCCAGATATCATCGTCAACGCGGCCGCCTACACTGCGGTAGACAAGGCGGAAAGCGAAGCAGCCTTGGCTGTACGCATCAATGCCCAAGCGCCTGGGGTATTGGCGCGTCAGGCGGCTGCTATCGGCGCTTGGCTGATTCACTACTCTACAGATTATGTATTCGATGGCAGCGGCTCGACCCCCTGGCCTGAAGAGGCGCCCACCCATCCGCTTTCGGTCTATGGCCGTAGCAAGCGCGATGGTGAAGCAGCCATCGCTGCCAGCGGTGCCCGCGCCGTGGTGCTTCGCACCAGCTGGGTATACGCCGCCCGCGGTCAGAACTTTGCCAAGACCATGCTGCGGCTGGCTAAAGAGCGCGACGCACTGAACGTGGTAGCTGACCAGTATGGTGCACCCACCGGGGCGGAGTTGATCGCTGATGTAACGGCACACATCATCAGGCAGATCTGCAGCTCCGCGAATGCTAACCAGCTAGCGGGTATCTATCACTTGGCAGCAGCGGGTGAAACCAGCTGGCATGGCTACGCGCAGTTTGTACTGCAACATGCCAGCCGCCAGGGTTGTGCGTTGAAGGTAAGCCCCGAACAGGTGGGGGCAATCGCCACTGAGGATTATCCGGTCCCGGCCGCCAGGCCGCGAAACTCTCGCCTGGATTTGGCTAAACTCGAAAAGGTATTCAACCTCAAGATGCCACCTTGGCAACAAGGTGTGCAACGCATGCTGGACGAGATCCAGCTTTAAGGACGGCATATGGCGCGTAAAGGAATTATTCTGGCGGGAGGTTCGGGCACGCGCCTGCATCCCGCCACATTGTCGGTTTCCAAGCAACTGCTGCCGGTATACGACAAGCCCATGATTTATTACCCGCTCAGTACGCTATTGCTGGCGGGTATCCGCGACATCCTGATTATCTCGACGCCTCAGGATACGCCCCGGTTCGAGCAACTACTGGGTGATGGCAGCCAGTGGGGGCTGAACCTTTCCTATGCGGTACAACCAAGCCCGGATGGCCTGGCCCAGGCGTTCACCATCGGCGCAGGGTTCATTGGCAAGGATCCATCGGCGCTGGTGTTGGGCGACAATATCTTCTATGGCCATGACTTCCAGGCGCTGCTGCTCAATGCAGACAAGCGACAGGACGGCGCTTCGGTGTTCGCTTATCACGTTCAGGACCCTGAGCGGTACGGGGTGGCTGAGTTCGATGGGCACGGCTGCGTGCTGTCCATCGAGGAAAAGCCGAAAGTACCAAAGTCCAGCTATGCCGTAACGGGCCTTTATTTCTATGACAACCAGGTCGTTGACCTTGCCCGGCAGTTGCAACCTTCTGCGCGGGGTGAACTGGAAATCACCGACCTGAATAACCTGTACCTGCAACAAAAGCAGCTGCACGTAGAGATCATGGGCCGCGGGTACGCCTGGCTAGACACTGGCACTCACGATAGCCTGCTTGAAGCCAGCCAGTACATTGCGACCATTGAGCGCAGACAAGGACTGAAAATAGCCTGCCCCGAAGAAATCGCTTATCGCGCCGGGTGGATCTCTGCAGAACAAATCGAACGCCTGGCGCAACCCATGATGAAAAATGGTTATGGGCAATACCTGCGTAATTTGCTTGAGGTGAAAGTTTTCTGATGCGTGCAATACCTTTAGCCATCAAGGACGTGGTGCTCATCGTTCCCAAGGTGTTCGGCGACGAACGTGGTTTCTTCTACGAAAGCTTCAACGCCAGTGTATTCAGCGAAGTGACTGGCCTGCAGCCCGACTTCGTACAAGACAACCACTCGCGCTCGGTAAAAGGCGTGCTGCGTGGCCTGCACTACCAGCTGGCACCTCACGCCCAGGGCAAGCTGGTGCGTGTGGTGCAGGGCGAGGTCTTCGATGTTGCGGTGGATATCCGTCGCTCTTCCCCTACCTTCGGTAAATGGGTAGGTGCGGTGTTGTCGGCCGAGAACAAGAACCAACTGTGGATCCCGCCAGGGTTCGCACACGGGTTCGTCACGTTGAGTGAAACCGCAGAGTTCCTCTACAAGACCACCGACTTCTACTCGCCGCAGTGCGAGCGCTGCATTGCCTGGGATGATCCGGCAGTCGGCATCGAATGGCCCATCGACTTCGCACCAAGCCTGTCTGGCAAAGACAAGCTTGGCGTCCCACTGGCTGAGGCCGAGCTGATCGATTGATGGTCCCGGCGGGGCCGCAGAGCGTTAGCGCAGCCTCGCCGCACCCATCATTGCTGAGACATCGCGAGCCTCCATTGCTTGGCGTGCAAGCCCGGAGCCTGCGCGCAACATTTCCGCTGCCAGCCTTAAGTTTGCGCTTGCATTGACAGGGTCTTGCGCAGGGTGCCAGCATTTCATTTTTGTCCGCCAGTGACCACTCTCATGCCTGCTGCATCCAAACGTAAGGGATCCATCATCCCCACATTCCAACCGTCCACCTGATTCCCGATGCTGTGCTCCCGATTTCTTTCTGGAGCCAGCCCGCCATGATGCGCCCCGACAGCAAAGTCGAAAAAGTCTACCTCTACCCCAAGCCCGTGGACTTTCGAAAGTCCATCGACGGCCTCACAGCCTTGGTCGAACTGGACATCAAGGTCGCCGTGTTCGACCCGGTACTTTTCGTCTTCCTCAATAAAGCCCGTAACCGCATCAAGGTGTTGTATTGGGAGCGCAACGGCTTCTGCCTTTGGCTCAAGCGCCTCGAAGCCGAGCGTTTCAAAACTTCACCCAACGCGACCGACGAAGCTATCGTACTGACCGTCCAGGAACTGAATTGGCTACTCGACGGTTTCGATCTCTGGCGCAACCGTCCGCATCAGGTTTTGACTCCTCGTTTCGTCGCCTGACCGGGTATAATCCGGGCCATGATTTCAGTGCCCGATAACCTTCCTGACGACCCTGCCGCGCTCAAACTACTGCTTGCGCAGTTGTTGGCCGAGCGCACGGTCGACAAAGGTCAGATCGTCGATCTTAAAGAACAGGTCAAGCTGCTGCGTGACCGATTATTCAATCGCAAGTCCGAGCAAACCGTCGAGTCCAACACGCCCCAACTGGCGTTGTTCAATGAACCCGAAAGTCAGTGGGTTCCTACCGCTGATGATGCCGACGAAGAAGTTGTTGCGCCAAGCAAGCAGCGCGGCAAACGCAAGCCACTGTCGGCTGACCTGCCACGCATTGAAGTCATTCATGACTTGCCCGAGCACGAACTGACTTGCGCCTGTGGTTGCCGCAAACACGTGGTTGGCGAGCAAACCAGCGAACAACTCGACATCGTGCCGATGCAGATCCGTGTGCTTAAACACGTACGCAAAATCTATGGCTGCCGTGGCTGCGAATCCGCGCCGGTCACCGCTGACAAGCCGGCCCAATTGATTGAAAAGAGCATGGCCAGTCCCAGCGTGCTGGCGATGTTGCTAACCACCAAGTACGTCGATGGCCTGCCGCTGCACCGCTTCGAGACGGTGCTGAACCGACATGGTATCGAGATCCCCCGGCAAACCCTGGCCCGCTGGGTCATCCAGTGCAGCGAACACTTTCAGCCACTGCTGAACCTGATGCGTGACCGCCTGCTGGAAAGCCCGGTGATCCATTGCGATGAAACTCGCGTGCAGGTGCTCAAAGAGCCGGATCGTGATCCGACCAGTCAATCCTGGATGTGGGTGCAGGCCAGTGGCCCACCTGGTCGACAAGTCGTGCTGTTCGATTACACCACCAGCCGCGCGCAGGAGGTGCCGCTGCGCCTGCTGGAGGGCTATCGCGGTTACGTGATGACCGATGATTACGCCGGTTACAACGCGTTGGCGCTACAGCCGGGCGTTGAACGACTGGCGTGCATGGCGCATGTTCGGCGTAAATTCGTCGAAGCGCAGAAGGAGCAGCCTAAGGGCAAGACCGGTCGCGCCGATGTTGCGCTGACGATGATCAACAAACTGTATGGCATCGAACGCGACCTCAAGGATGCCAGCGATGAACAGCGATTCATCGGTCGTCAGGAACGAAGCCTGCCGATCCTTGAGCAGTTGAAAAGTTGGCTCGACAAGACGCACTCACAGGTGACACCGCAAAGCGTACTGGGCAAGGCGGTGCTTTACCTGGCAAACAACTGGAACCGCTTGGAGCGGTATGTCGAGGCGGGCCACCTGCCGATCGACAACAACCTGGCAGAGCGGGCCATAAAGCCGTTTGTGATCGGGCGCAAAGCTTGGCTGTTCAGTGACACGCCCAAGGGAGCCACGGCTAGCGCGCAGATCTACAGCTTGGTCGAAACCGCCAAGGTCAACGGCCAAGAGCCCTATACGTGGCTGCGCCACGTCCTGGAGCGACTGCCGCACGCCTCATCGGTAGCAGACTACGAAGCGCTGCTGCCATGGAACTGTTCGCCAGAGATGCCACGGTAACCTTGGCTTCCACCTTGTGGTAGGTGGGGTTCATGGATCGGTTACATCCAAACCGGCCGAACGGCTCTACACGCTGGATACCTTGCGTGGTATCGCCGCGCTCAGTGTCGTGTTCTGGCATTGGCAACACTTTTTCTACGTGGGCGACTGCCCGGCAGGCTTCGAGGTTTCACGCCAACCCTTCTTTGCCACGCTTGCGCCGCTCTACCAATACGGCGGCCTGGCTGTACAGTTGTTTTTCTCCATTTCGGGGTTTGTGTTCTTCTGGTTGTTCGCCCAAGGCGTAGCGAGCGGACGAATCGGCTTGCGCAACTTCGCTGTAGACCGCTTCAGCCGCCTTTACCCGTTGCACTTGCTGACATTGGGCGGGGTTGCTGCACTGCAATGGGTGTATTCAGCAAGCCACAGCAGTTATTTTGTCTACCCCTTCAACGATGCCTACCATGCACTGCTCAACCTGCTGCTTGCGCCAGCCTGGGGGCTTGAAAAAGGTTGGTCATTCAACGCCCCTGTCTGGTCGGTATCGGTCGAAGTGTTGCTGTACGCCTTGTTCTTTGTCATCTGTCTGGCCGGCCGTTGGCGTTGGCCACTTGCCGCCTTGGCTTGCGCCGCGGGCCTTATGCTATACCCCGGCAGCTATAAGGTCGGCAGTGGGCTGCTGTGCTTCTTCATCGGGGGGCTCGCCTATGGCGTTATGTGCCAACTACGACGCTGGTTTGGCAGCGGCCTCACGCTGCTTGCATGCTGCATCGTCGCGTTGGGCGCCTGGGCTGCGCAAATAGGGTACTACGACGCGCTAAACGCCTACCTGGTGATGTGCCTGTGCTTTCCGGCTACGGTGGCTGCGCTGGCGGCTGCCGGCCTGCACTGGCCTGGGCTGTTGCGCAGCACTGGGTGGGTCGGTGATATCAGCTATTCCTCTTACCTCCTGCACTTCCCATTGCAAATCGTGTTTGCGCTTGTGCTTGATCGACTGGTTTTCAGCCGAGAAATCTTCTACCAGCCCTGGCTGATGTTGTCGTTCTTTGTCGTGCTCATTCCCATGAGCCTTGCCTGCCATCGATGGGTCGAGCGCCCAGCCCAACGCTTCCTGCGCAACAGTCGCTTGGCAAAGGCACGCCAACCTGGCGTCCACACAGCTGCCTGACGCTGCAGTGCACAGGCGCTCGTTTTAACTGAGATGAACAGCCTGGCTCCGCAGCGGGGCGAACAACGAACCCCATGCACAACGGGATGGTACCTGCCAGGCCAACCTTGCCCGACGAGGCTGCATTCTCTGGTATCCTCAAGGCTTTTATTGCCTGGCAGCCTGGGGTTGCGGTGTCTGCTTCCTTGCCTGATCGCCTTGCTACAAGCCGAGGTCCATGCATACGCCCGCCGGGTGGCCTCGGCAGGCGATTTTGGCCTTTAGTCTGTCGGCCACATCGCAAGCCTCTCAAGACGCTTGCACATGACCCGAATCCGAATCAGATAAGGAAGGTGGCTACAGTCTTTGACGGAAAAACGGGTCAATCTGCCAGGCAACATTCAGCACTGCTTTTCAACTGACACCTAGCAACATCCGGTCAGTAAAGAACCAACGCACTGAAAAAGCGTCTCATGACGCTCCAGTACCTTAAGGAGATCACATGTTTGGATTATTGAGAGGGCTATTCAGCTACCGAAGCTTTATCGCCACCTCGATCCGCAACGAGTTTGTTTCTCGGTTTTCGCGGAGTAGCCTTGGCGGGCTTTGGATGATTATCAACCCGTTGGCGAACGTGCTGATCTATGCACTGATCCTGTCAAACGTGCTGGCTGCAAAGCTGCCAGGCATTGATAACAAATACGCCTATGCGCTTTATCTCATGGCAGGCACGCTGGCCTGGAGCCTGTTCTCCGAAATCATCAATCGATGCCTGACGCTCTTCATCGAAAACGGCAACCTCATGAAAAAAATGAAGTTCCCGAGAATCACACTGCCCTTCATCGTATTGGGCTCTGCCCTGCTCAACAATTTCCTGCTGCTGCTTTCTGTCCTGGCGGTCTTCATATGCCTCGGCCATTGGCCCACCTGGCAGATGCTGTGGGCTGTTCCACTGATTCTGACAGTGGCGGCCTTGGCGATGGGGCTGGGTCTTGTACTGGGTGTGTTGAACGTTTTTGTGCGGGATATTGGCCAGGTGGTGCCGATTGTGCTTCAAATCCTGTTCTGGTTCACACCCATTGTTTACCCCATCAATATCATTCCCGAGAATCTGAAATCACTGCTCGCCTATAACCCCATGCTGCCACTGGTAAGTGCGTATCATGACGTATTTGTCTATGGCCTTTCTCCCAACTTCCTGGCTTTGGCCAGCACGGTAGCCCTCACTTTGGTTTTGCTGGCGCTGGGTCTTTATATTTTCCGCCGCGCGGCGCCTGAAATGGTGGATGCACTATGACTTTGCTAAGTGCTAAAGATTTGGGTAAAGCCTACCGTACCTATAGAAGTGAATGGCAACGGATCGCACGCTGGTTAGGCATCCGGATCAATCCTCGCGAAGAACACTGGGTGCTCCAGCACATCAATTTCGTCATCAACGCAGGTGAGGCAATCGGCATCGTTGGCCAGAATGGCGCTGGCAAATCAACGCTACTCAAAATGCTCACTGGCACGCTGCAACCCACCACGGGGGAGGTGCAGGTGAACGGGCGCATCGCGGCGATTCTGGAGCTGGGCATGGGCTTCAACCCAGAATTGACCGGCCGCCAGAACGTCTATCACGCCGCTGGCCTGATGGGGTTCAATGCCCAGGAAATTGAGGCATTCATGCCAGATGTCGAGAAGTTCGCTGAAGTCGGCGAGTATTTCGATCAGGCAGTGCGGACTTACTCAAGTGGCATGCAAATGCGGGTGGCCTTTGCAGTAGCGACAGCCCGTCGCCCGGAGATACTGATCGTAGATGAGGCCCTCTCGGTCGGCGACAGTTACTTCCAGCACAAGAGCTTTGACAGAATCCGCGAATTCCAGGAGCAAGGCACCACACTACTGATCGTGTCTCATGATCGCAGCTCCATTCAGGCATTGTGCGACCGAGTACTCCTGATAGAAGGCGGCACCGTGATCAAGGACGGCGCCCCCGAAGAAGTGATGGATTTCTACAACGCCATCATTGCCGAAAAAGAGAACGCGACCGTTCAAGTCCACACGCTGGCCGATGGTACCGTGCAGACGCGCTCGGGTTCGGGTGAGGCTACCATCGATAGCCTTGCGCTTTACAACGAGGCCGACGCGCCAATCGAATTTGTCAGCGTCGGCCAATCGGTCAGTTTGAAAATCAGAGTCAAGGTGAACCAGGCAATTCCGGAACTGGTGGTCGGCTACATGATCAAGGACCGCCTGGGTCAGCCAATTTACGGCACCAATACTCACCATCTTGATAAAAAAATGGGGGCATTGGAGGCGAATACTGAACTGGAATATACGTTCAAATTCGAGGCCAACATTGGCGTAGGCTCCTACTCGATCGCTGTCGCGCTTCATACAGCGGACACACACCTCAATGCCAACTACGAATGGCGGGATCTCGCACTCGTGTTTAATGTTATCAATTCAGACAAGGTACCCTTTGTAGGCTCAGCCTGGATTCAACCCACTGTGGAGTGTGTCCAATGAGCCAGTTTTATCGCGCTTTCGAGGACGAGCACCGCGGTTCGCATGAGACCATCAAGCAGCGTTTACAGGTTTATCTGCCGTTCATCACACCGCTGTTGAAGCTGTACCCAGAGGCCCACGCACTGGACGTAGGCTGTGGCCGTGGCGAGTGGCTGGAAACGTTAATCGAAAATGGTTTCAAAGCCACTGGCGTCGATCTGGACGAAGGGATGCTGGAGGCCTGTCAGGCCCGCGCACTGCCAGCAAAAAAAGCAGAAGCTCTCTCCTACCTGCAATCATTGCCAAGCGACAGCCTCACCGTATTGAGCGGCTTTCACATCGTTGAACATATTCCGTTTGACGCGCTGAAGGCTTTGGTCAGCGAGGCCAACCGGGTACTGAAGCCTGGCGGGCTGTTGATTCTCGAAACCCCAAACGCCGAAAACCTGATAGTCGGCACTCAGAATTTTTACCTGGACCCCACTCACGAACGCCCAATCCCGCACATGCTGCTGGAGTTTCTGGCGAAGTTCAGCGGTTTCTGGCGCACAAAGCTATTACGTCTACAAGAAAGCCCCAGGTTGATCGACGCGCCTTCGCTGACATTGATGGAAGTGCTCGGCGGTGCCAGCCCCGACTATGCGATCGTCGCCCAGAAGGCCGCCGGCCAGCTAGACATTTCAGCGTTCAACGCAGTGTTCGAAGGCAGCTACGGCTTGAGCTTGGCCGATCTGGCTCAGCGCTATGAAGCCACTCTGTTTAACAGAGCCGAGGAGCAGCGTCAGCTGCTGGACCACAACAACGCACGCGTCAGCGCTGTGGAGCGCGAAAACGCAGCGCTGCAGACCCAGGTGCACGACCTCAAGGTCTCTGTGCTGAACTTGAGGCTGGATGAGCTCAAGCTTGCCAACGACACGCTACAGCGCTCGTTGGACGAGGCATTGAAAAACGCTCACCACTGGCACACGGAGGCAGAGGTTCGTCAGCAGCACGTAGTAGCGCTCAGTGACGCCAATGCTTACAAGGATCAGACCGTCAGCGCGCTGACTGAACACCTCCAGAAACTGAAGACAAGCACCTCGTGGCGGGTTACAGCCCCCATGCGCCAAGGCGTGATCGTAACGAGAAAGCTGATTTTCTCGCCAACAAAAACATCGAAGCAGCTCATACGAGCGGGCCTCAAGGGGGTTCTGAGCCGGCCAACCTTGCGCAGGTTCATCAAAAAGGTTCTGGCGCGCTCCCCGTCGACCTACGCACACTTGCAAAAACTGGCGGCACGCCTGCGATCTGAGTCTGCCCTGGCCTCCCAGACGGTGCAGTACACAGAACCTTATGCCAGCACAACGTCCGCCCCGGGCGATGCCCCGGCAGCTCCGGCTGATTTCACGGAAAACGCCAAGGCCATCTACTTGCGATTGAACAGCAACGAACCACGTAAGGATATGAATTGATGCGCGTAGTCATTGACCTTCAAGGCGCCCAAGCTGAAAACAGAAATCGGGGCATCGGGCGTTACGCGCTTTCGTTCACCAAGGCTTTTATTAAAAACCGTGGCGATATAGAAGTTATCGTCGTGCTCAACGGCCTGTTTGGCGACTCGATCGACGCCATTCGCGATGAGCTGCATGGCCTTCTGCCTGACAGCCACATTCGGGTTTGGGCGCCCAGCAGTAACGTCAGCGCACTGACGAATGATCACCGATGGCGCACGCAAGCTTCCGAGCGGGTGAGAGAAGCGTTCATAGGCGAGCTGCGCCCAGACCTGGTATTGGTCACCAGCCTGTTCGAAGGGCTGGTGGACGATGCCGTCACCAGCATCAAGACGCTGAGCTCAGCCCCACCAACAGCGGCCATCGTTTATGACCTGATTCCGCATATCAATCCAGAAACCTATTTGAGCTCGCCTGCGGTCCGTCAATGGTACGAAACAAAGCTGAAGCAGCTTCGCCGCGCGGACCTGGTGCTGGCCATTTCAAATTCTTCACGTTCAGAGGTGATTGATCACCTAGGCTTCCTGCCCAGCCAGGTGGTCAATATTTCGACAGCGATCGACACCGATCACTTCCGCCCAACACTTGTCGACGCACAAGGTGCAGCACTTAAAAGCCGCCTTGGTATTACCCGCGAGTTCGTGATGTACACAGGCGGCATCGACCCTCGGAAAAACATTGAAGGGCTGATCAGCGCCTACGCCAAACTCAGCGCACCTCTGCGCCGCGAGCACCAGTTGGTAATCGTGTGCAATATTCGCCCCGAAGACCACTCGCGCCTTGAGGGCCTTGCCACTTCCAATGGCCTGAAAAAAGGCGATGTCTGCTTCACCGGCTTTGTTAGTGAAGAGGACCTGCTTGCGCTGTATAACCTGTGCAAGCTTTTCGTGTTCCCGTCCTTGCATGAAGGCTTCGGCCTCCCCGCACTGGAAGCCATGGCGTGTGGCAAACCGGTAATCGCATCGAATACCTCCAGCCTGCCAGAAGTCGTGGGGAATGCTGAAGCGCTCTTCGACCCGTACCAACTGTCGTCCATCACGACAAAGATGGAAGCCATTCTCGGGGATGATGCGCTGAGGGCCAGGCTGTCAAGTTTTGCAGTTGAGCAGGCGCGCAAATTCAGCTGGGACCGGACAGCAACGTCCGCACTACAAGCGATTCAGAAGTGGGTAGGCGAATTCGGTACCCAGCCCAAATCCGTCCGTTCGACAAAGCGCCCGCGCCTTGCATATGTGTCACCCCTTCCACCTGGCCGGAGCGGCATCAGCGACTACAGCGCCGAGTTGCTTCCTGAGCTCGCTCAGTATTATGAGATTGATGCCATTGTCGCTCAGGAGTCGGTCACAACGTTCGACGCCAGCGTCAACTATGCCATCCGCTCGGTCGCCTGGTTTGAAGAACATGCGCATCGGTTCGACCGCGTCATCTATCACTTTGGCAATTCCACATTCCATGAACACATGTTCCGGTTACTGGATAAAATCCCTGGAACCGTAGTGCTGCACGATTTCTTCTTATCAGGCGTTGTAGCGGACATCGAGATTCATCAAGGGCAGCCAGGGTTCTGGACGCGCGCGCTGTACCAAAGCCATGGGTATAACGCAGTCCAGGAGCGTATCAATGGCCTGGACAGTGCCGATGCCGTCTGGAAATACCCGTGCAATCTACGCGTGCTCCAGAAAGCCGAGGGGATCATTGTTCACTCAAACTATTCGATCCGTTTGGCGCAAGAATGGTACGGTGAGTGCGCGGGCCGCAACTGGAAAGAAATTCCGCTACTGCGCACACCGCGGTTCCCTGACGCGCGCAAGCGCGTTGCTGCTCGGGACAAGCTCGGGTTTGCCGAGAATGATTTCGTCGTATGCAGCTTTGGCCTGCTGGGCCCTTCCAAACTGAATAATCGCCTGCTTGACGCCTGGCTTGAGTCCGAGTTGTCGAGGGATGAAAATTGCCACCTGGTCTATGTCGGGCAGAACAATGAAGGTCTCTACGGTGAAAGCCTGCTGAAGAAGATCAATGCCAGCCACTGCCGCAACCGCATCAAGATTACCGGATGGGCGGACGCTGACATGTTCAAAGCCTATCTGGAAATCGCAGATGCCGCAGTGCAGTTGCGATCCTTGTCGCGCGGTGAAACATCGGCAGCGGTGCTCGATTGCCTGAATTACGGTATCGCGACGATTGTCAATGCGAACGGCAGCATGTCGGACATCCCGGACGCCAGCATTGTCAAACTGCCAGACTCGTTCGAAGACGCTGCGCTGTCCGAAGCACTGAATACGTTGCGCAATGACGCGAACACTCGTGAGCAGGTGGGTGCAGAGGCTAAACGACTGATCCATACCAACCACGCCCCACGAGCCTGTGCAGCCCTTTACCGTGACGCTATCGAAGCCTTCCACGAGGAAGCGTCCCACTCCATAGCAGGCGTTGTCAGCGCAATTGCGGAGCTGGACAAAGCCAACTTCAAATTTGAAGACTCCATGGCCCTTGCCCAGTCCATTGATCGCAGCCTCACTCCGCCAATGTCTCAGCCTCAGTTGCTAATCGACATTTCAGAACTGGTTAATCGAGATGCCAAAAGCGGCATTCAGCGGGTCGTCCGCAGCATCCTCGAAATATGGCTTACGACACCGCCTGCCGGCTATCGCGTCGAGCCGGTCTATGCAACGGATGACAGCGCGGGTTATCGATATGCTCGGCACTTCACCCTGGGCTTCCTGAACTGCCCTAATCACCTGCTCCAGGATGAGGCGGTGGTGCTGCGCAGTGGCGATCGTTTCCTTGGTCTGGATTTGCAGCCCGCCATCGTGCCAAAACAGCACCAGGCGCTGGCAGACATGAAGCGCCGCGGGGTAAATGTGCAGTTCGTGGTTTATGACCTGCTGCTGAAGAAACTGTCTCATTGCTTCCCCGAAGGTGCAGCGGATGCGCTGGACAGATGGCTGGAAGTGGTATCGCAATCCGACGGCGTCGTTTGCATTTCCAAAGCCGTCGCAGATGAAATGGGGGAATGGGTTGCCGAGCATCGCAAACCTGGCAAGCGCCCATTCGATATATCGTGGTTCCACCTGGGTGCCGATATTTCAACACCGACGCAACCTGGGGCTCACAGCGCGATACCAAAGCCGGTGCTCTCGCAACTGCAGGCCCGCCCTTCGTTCTTGATGGTCGGCACTGTTGAGCCAAGAAAAGGGCACGCGCAAGTACTCGACGCATTTGAGTTGCTTTGGGCCAACCAGAAGGATGCCAATCTGCTTATCGTTGGCAAGCAAGGCTGGATGGTCGAGTCGCTTGTGCAACGCCTGAAGAACCACCCTGAGAACGGTAAACGTCTGTTCTGGTTCGAAGGCATCGATGACGATTACCTTTGCAGCCTCTATGCACAAGCCGATGCTTTGATAGCCGCATCGCTTGGCGAAGGGTTTGGCTTGCCACTCATTGAAGCGGCGCAGTATGGGCTACCGCTGATCGTCAGGGATATCCCGGTATTCCGGGAGGTGGCAGGCAACCATGCGTTCTACTTCGAAGGGGAACAGCCAAAGGATCTTTGCGAAAGCCTCACCACTTGGCTGGACCTTCATCGTGATGCCCAGCACCCACAATCCAATGGGATGCCGTGGATTACCTGGGAGCAGAGCGCACAACAACTGTTTGCCGCCATACAGGCGACCGTGAAGTAGCTGTAAACTGGCGTCCCTCTTCACCCTGAGAAGGGGGACGCCATTGCTGCATCAAGCCAAAACTTTGGAATCGGCAGCAGAGAAGTATCTCTTCTTCATATCAAGTGCAGGCTTTTCTACGAAGTGCCATGATGCGGCACCCGCAAGCACAGATAGCACTAACGACAGAACCGTGAACACATAGACATCCGTGATGGATGGGAAAACGCTAGCCAACACCTGCTGGATGACAAAGCCGTACACGTATATCCCGTACGAATAATCAAACCTGTTCAAAAAGCTCATTTTCTTTGCAAGCAAGCAGATCGAAATCAAGCAATATGGCCAAAGCACCAGATAGAAACCTGCAGAGAAGTGCCAGTCACCACCATTATTAAAGAACGACCAGATGATTACAGCAATGGCTGGAATCGTTATAAACCAGGACATATAGACCTTGTCCTTAAGATGCGCCAGGAGCGCGCCATACAGGAAAAGATAGCCTAACTCGTTCAAGAACAGCTTGGACACGGTAAAGACATAACTGTCACGCATGAACGTGTCATGCAAGTGCAGCGTCAGCATGACCAGCATGGCCAGCAGGATGAATCGCCAGTTGAAGGATCTTGACCAGGCCAGCACCATGATCCCGACATAACACAGCACTTCCAACGGCAATGTCCAAAGGCACCCATTCACCACCTGCACGGCGTTTTCAGTAAAGACGCCAGGTATGAAAGGATGCAAATCAAATAAGGTTGCATTACGAAGGTACTGCCAGGTTTCCGCTTGAGTGATGTACTCGGAATAGCTAGGTGCCAACAACCCCAGCACAAGCAGGGTCACCAGCACCGAAACGAACAACCCAGGAAATATACGGGTCACTCGGTTAGTGAAGAACGTGAAAAGGCTCTGCCCTCTTAACATCGAAAGGGTCACTAAATACCCAGAAATAACAAAAAACGCATCAACGCCAATTTTGCTGAAGCCTATAAGTCCATTTCGCTCAAAAATATCGCCATGATCCAAACCGAGCACGACATACGTATGAGTAATGATTACTAATGATGCGGCGATAAGCCTCACCATAGTAAAGCCATTTCTCTTGTCAGCAATCACGTTTTCCCCTCCAATGGAAGCTTTAAAAATACCCGCCCTGAGCCACGTCATAGCAACGTGACCCTCAACGTTCAGGCGGTAATCTTATACGCAATCCAGGTGCGTCAGCCAACCGACGGCCGACGCAGGGTGACGTGAAGTGCACCTGAGGCCTCGGTAACCCTCCGACCTCATGCCTCAACGAAGCTGCTTACCCTTGAATCAGCTTGGCGATTTCTGCCACACGCTCTGCAACCAGAGCCTCATCCGCGCGGCTTTCAACGTTCAAGCGCAGCAGCGGCTCAGTGTTCGAACCACGCAAACTGAAGCGCCACTGCTCAAACTGGACACTGATTCCATCTGTGCGGTCTACCGTTGGATTATGCGGCAGGTAATGGGCAAGGATTTTATCGATGGTGCCTTTGACATCCGCTACTTCGTAGTTGATTTCACCACTGCACGGGAACGCCGCAATGCGCTCGTCCACCAGCTGTGCCAGGCTTTTGCCGGACAGGCTCATCAATTGGGCCACCAACAACCATGGGATATTTCCGCTGTCGCAGTAGGCAAAATCTCGGAAGTAGTGATGGGCACTCATTTCGCCGCCGTAGACGGCGTCTTCGGCACGCATGCGCTCCTTGATGAAGGCATGACCGGTTTTGCTCTGGATAGCCACCCCCCCGGCAGCCTCAACCTGTTCGATCGTGTTCCAGGTCAGGCGCGGGTCATGGATGATTTTGCTGCCCGGGTGTTTTGCCAACAGCATTTCAGCCAACAGCCCAACCACGTAGTAGCCTTCGATGAAGCGCCCCTGGTTGTCGAAGAAGAAGCAGCGGTCAAAATCGCCGTCGAAGGCAATGCCCATGTCTGCGCCCGTATCAAGCACAGCTTGGCGGGTCAGGTCACGGTTTCCTGGCAGCAATGGGTTGGGGATGCCATTGGGGAAGTTGCCGTCGGGTTCACCATTGATGATGATGAGTTCCAAGGGCAGGCGCGCCTTGAGCAGTTCCAGCACCGGGCCAACAGCACCATTGCCTGGGTCAGCCAGCACTTTCAATGGCTTAAGCTGGGCCGGTTCGATGTAAGTGAGCAGGTGGTCAATGTAGGCGGTTTTATCGAGTGCCTCCCGAACGCTGCCGGCGGTAGTGGCAGCAGTCCCCAAGTCACCCGCTTCGACTCGCATGCGGATGTCGTTGAGGCCCGTGTCACCACTGATTGGCCGCGACTGCTCGCGCACCAGTTTCATACCGTTGTAGCCTTTCGGATTATGGCTGGCCGTTACCATGATGCCACCGTCCGCCCGGTAGTGGCTGGTGGCAAAATACACCTCTTCGGTACCGCAAAGGCCAATGTCGATCACATCAGCACCGCCTTCGGTCAGGCCCTTCATCAGGGCCAGGGACAGGCCGGGGCTTTCGAGGCGCATGTCACGGCCGACCACATAACTACGCCCGCCCAGCTCTGCCACCAGGGCACGGCCAATTCGATAGGCAATGTCGTCATTGAGGTCCGCCGGTACCTGGCCGCGGATGTCATAGGCTTTGAAGCAGCGGGTCTGGATAGGTGGGTGCATACAGCTCACTTGTATACGGCGACGCTTGCGCGAACGCCAATCAGAAAGGGGGAAGTCGGCGAAAGGCTTGCCGAATGGAGTCAGCCCCGCGCCTGGCTCAGGCGCTTGGGGCTAACTGGAGCGCCAGAATTCAGGCGTCGCAACGACCGTAATTGTCCTCGAAGCGGACGATGTCGTCTTCGCCGAGGTAGTCGCCGCTTTGAACTTCGATCAGCACCAGGTCGATTACACCCGGATTCTGCAGGCGGTGTTTGTGGCCAGCACGAATGAAGGTGGATTCGTTGGTGTTGAGCATCAGCTCCTGGTCGTCGTTGACCACGACAGCCATTCCGCTGACGACGATCCAGTGCTCACTGCGGTGGTGGTGCATCTGCAGCGACAGCGACGCCTTGGGCTTGACCACGATACGCTTGATCTTGAAGCGGTCGCCGTCCTCCAGAGTGGTGTAGGTGCCCCACGGGCGGTGGACCGTACGGTGCAGCAAGTGGGCAGAGTGGCCATCGCTCTTGAGGCGCTTGACGATATGCTTGACGTCCTGAGCATGGTCTTTATGGGCAATCAGCAGCGCATCCGGGGTATCTACCACCAGCAAGTCCTGCACGCCTACCAACGCAGCCAAGCGGTCCTCTGTGCTCACGTAGTTATTGCGCGAATCATGAGCCATTACTTCGCCTTCGAAGCGGTTGCCCTGATCGTCGGCGGGCGTCAGCTCGCTGACCGCGTTCCAGGAACCGATATCGCTCCAACCGATATCGCAGGGAATAGTTGCCACTTTCTGCGAGCGCTCCATCAAGGCGTAGTCGATGGAAATATCCGGCACCTCGGCGAAACGTTCGGCATCGAGCGCAAGGCAGCTATAGCCTTTTGAAGTTGAACGGCGCGAAGACTCAAGCGTACGCTCTACAGCCTCGAGCACATCGGGAGCGTGTGCCTTGAACTGTTCGAGTACAGTACCCACCTGGAAGCAGAACATACCGGCGTTCCAGTAATAGTTACCGGCCGCAACGTAGGATTCGGCTGTTTTGGCGTCTGGTTTTTCGACGAAACGCTCGACTTTGAGCCCGCCCTCAAGCAAACCGCCAGATGCTGCTTCGATGTAGCCGAACCCGGTTTCAGGGTATTGCGGCCTGATGCCGAATGTAACAAGCCAACCCTGCTCAGCCAACTGAACGGCCTTCGCAACCGAGTCGGCAAAAGCGGCTTCGTTCTGAATCAGGTGGTCGGCGGCCAGCACGAGCATGTACGCCTGCGGGCCACGGGACTCCAGAAGCTGCAGTGCCGCAGCCGCTACCGCAGCGGCGGTATTGCGGCCGAAGGGCTCGAGGATGTAGCCCTGGCTCAGGTTATGTTTGTTGATGGAGCGATATTCGTCCTCGGTCTTGAACAGTAGTTCGCGGTTGGTCACTGTGAGGACTTCAACCACACCGCTCAGATCGGCGGCGCGCAGGAAGGTTTTCTGGATGAGGTTCTGCCCGTCTGGCAGGGTCATGAACGGCTTCGGATGAGCCTCACGCGATACAGGCCACAGACGGCTACCAACGCCACCGGATAGAATTACCGGGATCAATTCCATATTCGAGTCCTTAACGGCAACTTGAAGTTTCAAACCTCAGGAAACCTACATGTGTCTTATATATCTGACAGCCGCCGCGTTCGGATGCAGCGGCAATAAATGTACGCGCCCAGCGAGATGATTCCTGGCCATCCATAGGCTCAAGACGCAAACTCAGGCTCGTAGAATAACAGAGATTTTTTCACGTAGCTTGTGCTGGAGACGGATGAGACCGCACCACCGACCGTCAGCTCCAGGCCGGTTTCGGCGCAGCTCCAATGACCTCCAAACCTTGACAATACGCATGAGACAACGGTACGCGTCAACGTTCAACGGTAACCCCAATAATTAGGGAATAAGTACTTCCCAGTCGGGATTACGCTTGACCAGACGCGACCTGAGCGCCTCCTGCAATGCCACTTTCGCACGCTGATGGCCGTGTACTAACGCTACACGTCCAGGCACATCCGGTATCCCCTGTACGAACTCTACCAGCCCCGCCTGGTCCGCATGCCCCGAATACCCACTCAACGTGACCACCTTCGCACGGACCTCGTACAGGCTTCCATCCAGATCAATCTGCACAAACCCTTCTGCCCCTTCACTGGCCTGTATCACCGCCCCCGGCGTACCCTTGGCCTGATAGCCGACGAACATCACCTCATGCCGCGCATCCCCGAGCATGGCCTTGAGGTAATTGACGATGCGCCCACCCGAGCACATGCCATTGCCAGCTATCACGATCGCCGGTCGCCCGGTGCTTTTGAGGTAATTGACCACCTGCTGATGCCGGGCATGGGTATCCACGCTGATCAACTGGCTGAAATCCAGCGGGTCCCGCCCTTCGGCAAGCCGCGCCCTTGCTTCGGCATTCCAGTAGTCGTGCAGCTCCCGGTATACGCTGGTGATGCGCTGAGCCAGGGGCGAATCGAGGATGATAGGCAATTGCGACCAGTCGAGCGGGTCGCCAACAGGCCCGGGGCCAGCGCTGCCCAACAACGCCTTGCGATGAAGGATGTCTTCCAGCTCGTACAGCAGTTCCTGGGTGCGGCCCAGGCTAAAAGCCGGGATGAGGATGGTACCTTTGTCAGCCAACGCGCGATCGATGGCGGCTTCCAGCCGCTGCCTGCGGTCGCCGGCCTGCGCATGCAGGCGGTCGCCATAGGTACTCTCCAGCACGAGCACATCAGCTCGCTCCGGCGGCTGCACCGGGCGCAGCAATGGGTTGCCACACGCACCCAGGTCGCCGGAAAACACATAGCGGCTATTGACCTGCCCGTGCTGCATGTCGCACTCGACGTAAGCCGAACCCAGCAGATGCCCGGCGCGCTGCAGGCGAATACGACAAACCAGGCCAGGGCGCTCAAGCACCGCGTGCCACTGCTCGAAAGGCAGCGGCACGATCAGGTCACGGATGAAATCGATGTACCGCGCCACCTGCGCAGGCTCGCTGCTGATGCTCAGCTTGTAGGCATCTTCCAGTACAAGGGGCAGCAGCCGCGCAGAGGGCTCACTGCACAGGATGGGGCCGCGATAGCCGGCAGCCAGCAGTGCAGGAATGCGACCAACGTGGTCGAGATGAACATGGGTAATAACCAGGGCCTGGATGCCTTGGATATCGAAGCCGAGCGCAGCGCTTTGCGCACCCGGCGCAGCTTCGCTCCCCTGCTCAAGCCCGCAATCGATCAGCACACTGGCGGAGGGACCAAGGTGCAACTGATGACAAGACCCGGTGACGCCGCGGGTAGCACCGTGATGGGAAAGGCTGGGATATTCCATGCTGCGCACACTCGCCGGGGCCGAAAATGAAGTGGGCTATTACTCCATGAAGGCCGATGCGTGCATAGGTGATACTTTCCTCAGCAGGCGTAGGAAGTTTCCTTAGTTGCTGCTGAGTGCCGCCTGACGGGCAGACTCTCTGATCTTGCGCTTGCTGCGTTGCACGCCGTAGGCACCCAGCAACGGCCCGACTGCCAGGCCAATAACCAGGGCGGCCAATACCAGCACAGCAACCGGCATTTCCGGCGCAGCCCAACCGAACAGGACCAACGACACGGCTTGCTGGTTCTCCAGCACGAAGAACAGCACCACAGCCGCCAACAGCAGCACGAACACCGCCGCCAGGGCGCGCTTGAGGTTACGCATCAGAATGCTCCTTGATTGATCAGGCTTCAGCCTCGTCTTCTTCGTTGACCCGGTCTCGCAGCTCTTTGCCAGGTTTGAAGTGCGGCACAAACTTGCCCTCGAGGCTGACCGACTGGCCGGTCTTCGGGTTACGGCCCACGCGGGGGGCGCGATAGTGCAGCGAGAAGCTGCCAAAACCGCGGATCTCGATGCGATCGCCAGTGGCGAGGCATTGTGACATCTGCTCAAGCATGGTCTTGATGGCCAGCTCCACGTCCTTGGACGAGAGCAGCCCCTGATGGGTGACAATACGTTCGATCAGCTCCGACTTCGTCATATTTTTCCCTTCGTTATCAAGCAGCTAGATCATTGCTTAACCAGTTTGTAGCACGCCGGGAAGGATTTGAACAGAGTGGATCTTGACTTAATAAAAAAATTCAAGATTGAAGTAATTCAAGAATGGTCTACCGCTTAGACAGGCCAGCGCTGCCTGATTCGCGGGTGAACCCGCTCCTACAATGGGGGGGTGTCAGCCTGAAGTTAGCGTGGTCCGGCGCCATCGGCGCAGGCGCGGGTTTACCCGCGAACACCGGCGATGCCGGTGCCATCCACCGTGGCGCCTGATTCGCGGGTGAACCCGCTCCTACAATGGGGGTGTCAGCCTGAAGTTAGCGCGGTCCGGCGCCATCGGCGTAGGCGCGGGTTTACCCGCGAACACCGGCGATGCCGGTGCCATCCACCGTGGCGCCTGCTTCGCGGGTGAACCCGCTCCTACAATGGGGGGTGTCAGCCTGAAGTTAGCGTGGTCCGGCGCCATCGGCGCAGGCGCGGGTTTACCCGCGAACACCAGCGATGCCGGTGCCATCCACCGTGGCGCCTGATTCGCGGGTGAACCCGCTCCTACAATGGGGGGGGTCAGCCTGAAGTTAGCGTGGTCCGGCGCCATCGGCGTAGGCGCGGGTTTACCCGCGAACACCGGCGATGCCGGTGCCATCCACCGTGGCGCCTGATTCGCGGGTGAACCCGCTCCTACAATGGGGGGTGTCAGCCTGAAGTTAGCGTGGTCCGCGCCATCGGCGTAGGCGCGGGTTTACCCGCGAACACCGGCGATGCCGGTGTCATCCACCGCACACCGGGTTGTGCCAGCCTGAAGCTGGCGTGGCCCAGCGGCGCCAACCGCCGCGCCGCTTGATTGCAGGCATAAAAAAGGGCGACCCGAGGGTCGCCCTTTTTACCGATCAAACAGAACTCAGTTCTGCTTGGCCATTGCTTCGCGCAGCAGCGCAGCCATGGTGGTGTCGGCAGCAGCTTCCGGAGCGTTTTTCAGGCTCTGGATAGCTTCGCGCTCTTCAGCGTCGTCTTTCGATTTGATCGACAGGCTGATAACGCGGGACTTGCGGTCAACGCTGATGATCTTGGCTTCGATCTCTTCGCCTTCCTTCAGAACGTTACGCGCGTCTTCAACGCGGTCACGGCTGATTTCGGAAGCTTTCAGAGTGGCTTCGATGTCGTCGGCCAGGGTGACGATGGCGCCTTTGGCGTCAACTTCTTTCACGATGCCCTTGACGATAGCGCCCTTGTCATTGACAGCAACGAAGTTGGAGAACGGATCGTCTTCCAGCTGCTTGATGCCCAGGGAGATGCGCTCGCGCTCTGGGTCGACCGACAGGATGACGGTTTCCAGCTCGTCGCCCTTCTTGAAACGACGTACGGCTTCTTCGCCGGTTTCGTTCCAGGAGATGTCGGACAGGTGAACCAGGCCGTCGATGCCGCCGTCCAGACCAATGAAGATACCGAAGTCGGTGATCGACTTGATGGTACCGGTGATCTTGTCACCCTTGTTGAACTGGCCGGAGAAGTCTTCCCATGGGTTGGACTTGCACTGCTTGATGCCCAGGGAGATACGACGACGCTCTTCGTCGATGTCCAGAACCATGACTTCCACTTCGTCGCCAACCTGAACGACTTTCGACGGGTGGATGTTCTTGTTGGTCCAGTCCATTTCGGAAACGTGTACCAGACCTTCAACGCCTTCTTCCAGCTCAGCGAAGCAGCCGTAGTCGGTCAGGTTGGTAACGCGAGCCTGTACGCGAGTACCTTCTGGGTAACGGGCAGTGATAGCTACCCACGGATCTTCGCCCATCTGCTTCAGACCCAGCGAAACGCGGTTGCGCTCACGGTCGAACTTCAGAACGCGTACGTCGACTTCATCGCCAACGTTAACGATTTCCGATGGGTGCTTGATGCGCTTCCAAGCCATGTCGGTGATGTGCAGCAGGCCGTCGATACCGCCCAGGTCCACGAATGCGCCGTAGTCGGTGAGGTTCTTGACGATACCTTTGACTTGCTGGCCTTCCTGCAGGGTTTCCAGCAGGGCTTCGCGCTCGGCGCTGTTCTCGGCTTCCAGCACGCTGCGACGGGAAACGACAACGTTGTTGCGCTTCTGGTCCAGCTTGATGACCTTGAATTCCAGCTCTTTGCCTTCCAGGTGGGTGGTGTCGCGCACTGGGCGGACATCAACCAGGGAGCCCGGCAGGAACGCACGGATGCCGTTAACGTCGACAGTGAAGCCGCCCTTAACCTTACCGTTGATAACGCCCTTGACCACTTCTTCGGCGGCGAAAGCTGCTTCCAGAACAATCCAGCACTCGGCGCGCTTGGCTTTTTCACGGGACAGTTTGGTTTCGCCAAAGCCGTCTTCGACCGCGTCCAGCGCAACGTGAACTTCGTCACCGACCTTGATGGTCAGCTCGCCAGCTTCGTTGTAGAACTGCTCGAGCGGGATGACGCCCTCGGACTTCAGGCCAGCGTGTACGGTAACCCAGTCGCCGTCGATGTCGACAACGATACCGGTGATGATCGCACCCGGCTGAAGATTGAGGGTTTTCAGGCTTTCTTCAAAGAGTTCTGCAAAGCTTTCGCTCATTTTAATTCCTGTAGATTCGGGCGAAACAAACGCCCATAACCACATTCCAGACAATGTGGGTTCGTTTTAAGTAAAGGAAAGCCGGCAGGACGTTGACTGGTGCCCCTGCCTGTTTTCCTGGCTATCAGATAAGGTCGCGCTGGGCGATCTCGCTTCTGATACGTTGCAACACCTGCTCGATGGACAACTCGGTAGAGTCCAACTGAATGGCATCGGCCGCTGGTTTCAGCGGGGCCACTGCACGTTGGGTGTCACGTTCATCACGTGCACGAATCTCATCCAGCAGACTCGACAGACTAACATCTTCACCCTTGCCCTTCAACTGCAGGTAGCGGCGACGTGCGCGCTCCTCCGCACTGGCGGTGAGGAAGACCTTCAATGGCGCGTCCGGGAACACCACGGTACCCATGTCGCGCCCGTCAGCAATCAGCCCCGGCACTTCGCGGAACTCACGCTGACGTACCAGCAGCGCATCACGCACCGCCGGCAGCGAGGCCACCATCGATGCACCGGCACCGACGGTTTCGGTACGGATGACGTTGCTGACGTCCTCACCCTCAAGGATGATCTGTTGCAGCTTACCGGGCTCGGCAGCGATGAACTGCACATCCAGATGGGCGGCAAGCTTGGTCAGCAGCTCTTCGTTGGTCAGATCGACCCCGTGGTTGCTCGCATTGAATGCCAGCAAGCGATACAGCGCGCCGGAGTCCAGCAGCTTCCAGCCCAGCTCGCGGGCCATCAGCCCGGCGACCGTGCCCTTGCCCGAGCCGCTTGGCCCGTCGATAGTGATAACCGGTGCCATTGAATTCACGACTTGCCCTCTTCTGCCACGCGAATCCCCACTTCGGCGCACAGCGCCAGGAAGTTGGGGAACGAGGTGGCGACGTTGGCGCAGTCGTGAATGCGGATCGGCGCACTGGCGCGCAGCGAGGCCACACTGAAGGCCATGGCAATGCGGTGGTCACCATGCCCATGCACTTCGCCGCCGCCCATCTGGCCGCCATCGATGATGATG
Organism: Pseudomonas sp. CIP-10; assembly: GCF_020911845.1. Taxonomy (NCBI): domain Bacteria; kingdom Pseudomonadati; phylum Pseudomonadota; class Gammaproteobacteria; order Pseudomonadales; family Pseudomonadaceae; genus Pseudomonas; species Pseudomonas sp. CIP-10. The sequence continues at coordinate 4,545,385 of NZ_CP087160.1, forward strand.
CCGTCCGGGGTCGGCTCGCACTTGATGCCCAAGGTGGTGAGGCCATCGGCCATCACCTGGATACGATCGGACTCCTTCACGCGCAGCTCTTCGGCGCCACGCAGCACGGTACGCCCTTCAGCGCAGGCAGCGGCCACGAACAAGACCGGGAATTCGTCGATGGCCAGCGGCACCAACGCTTCAGGAATGTCGATACCCTTCAGCTTGGCACCGCGCACACGCAGGTCGGCCACGGGTTCGCCACCCACTTCACGCTGGTTTTCCAGGGTGATGTCGCCGCCCATCAGGCGCAGGATGTCGATCACGCCGGTACGGGTCGGGTTGATGCCGACATGCTCCAGCACCAGCTCGGAGCCTTCAGCGATAGACGCTGCCACCAGGAAGAACGCTGCCGAGGAAATGTCAGCCGGCACTTCGATGCGGGTAGCGGTCAGCTTGCCACCGGACTGTAGCGAGGCAACCGGGCCATTGCTGTCGACCGAGTAGCCAAAACCGCGCAGCATCCGCTCGGTGTGGTCACGGGTAGGCGCAGGCTCGGTGACAGTGGTCTTGCCTTCGGCGTACAGGCCGGCCAGCAGCAGGCAGGATTTGACCTGGGCGCTAGCCATCGGCAGCGTGTAGGTCAGCCCTTTGAGCTTGTGGCCACCACGGATGGTCAGCGGCGGGCGGCCGTCCGGGCCGGTCTCGACCACAGCACCCATTTCGCGCAGCGGGTTGGCCACACGGTTCATCGGGCGCTTGGACAGCGAGGCGTCGCCGGTCATGGTCACATCGAACGACTGACCGGCCAACAGGCCCGACAGCAGGCGCATCGAGGTACCTGAGTTACCCACGTACAGCGGCCCTGGTGGCGGCTTGAGGCCATGCAGCCCCACGCCGTGAATGGTCACACGACCGTGGTTGGGGCCTTCGATGACCACACCCATATCACGGAATGCCTGCAGGGTCGCCAGCGCGTCTTCGCCTTCGAGGAAGCCTTCGACCTCGGTAGTACCTTCGGCCAGCGAGCCGAGCATGATCGAGCGATGGGAAATCGACTTGTCGCCCGGTACACGGATCCGCCCGTTCAGGCGGCCACCCGGTTGGGCCTGGAAAATCAGATCGTTGGCGTTCATAGCGTCCACATAGGCCCGGCGGGCCAGGATTTTACTGAAATGCTCGCGGGCAGCCCGTGCGCGGGTGAATACACCCAGCAGCTGGTGCCCATCCCCTTCAGCGATCGCGTCGCGCAAGGCGTCGAGATCGCTGCGATATGTATCAAGTGTGCGCAGGACAGCGTCGCGGTTGGCGAGGAAGATGTCATGCCACATGGTCGGGTCGCTGCCGGCGATTCTTGTGAAATCGCGGAATCCACCCGCAGCGTACCGGAAGATCTCGAGGTTTTCATTGCGTTTGGCCAGCGAGTCGACCAGGCCAAAGGCCAGCAGGTGTGGCAGATGGCTGGTGGCGGCCAGTACTTCGTCATGGCGCTCGACCGACATGTGCTCCACATCGGCATCCAGCGCACGCCAAAGGCGGTCAACCATGGCCAGCGCGGCGGGGTCGGTTTCGGCCAGCGGCGTGAGGATGACCTTGTGCCGGCGGAACAAGGTGGCGTTGGAGGCCTCTACCCCGCTCTGTTCGGAACCGGCGATGGGGTGACCCGGGACGAAGCGCGGCAGGCGCGCACCGAAGACGGCGCGTGCCTCACGCACGACGTTGCCCTTGGCACTGCCGACGTCGGTGATGATTGCATCACCCAGGTCGAGCACGGCCAGGCGCGCCAGGACTTTTTCCATGGCCAGGATCGGTACGGCCAGCTGGATGACATCGGCCCCCACGCAAGCGGCGGCGAGGTCTTCTTCGCAGCGGTCGACCACCCCCAAGGCCACAGCCTGCTTGCGCGAGGGGGCATCCAGGTCGACACCGACCACTTCACGGCACAGGCCGCTCTCACGCAGGCCCTTGGCGAACGAGCCACCGATCAGGCCCAGGCCGACCACGACCAGACGGTCGATGATGGGTGCGGGTTTGGTTTTTGCTGCATTTACCACTGGTGCGAACCCTGTTCAGAAATCTAGGTAGCCTGTGAGGGCCATTGGGGCCGCGGCGCGGCCCTTCGCGGGCTCGCCCGCTCCCACAGGGATCGGCATCACATGCTCACTGTGGGAGCGGGCATGCCCGCGAAGGGCTGCAAGGCCCCTGAATCAAAGCACCGCCTTCGGATAAGAGCCCAGCACCTTCAGCGCCACAGCCTCCTGGCTGATCTGCTCGAGCACCGCCTTGATCAGCGGGTCGCGGTGGTGGCCGACGAAGTCGATGAAGAACACGTAGGTCCACTTGCCGCTGCGCGACGGGCGGGTCTCGATACGGGTCAGGTCGATGCCGTTCTGATAGAACGGCACCAGCAACTCATGCAAGGCACCTGGCTTGTTGCTCATCGAAACGATGATCGAGGTCTTGTCGTCGCCGGTCGGCGGTACTTCCTGGTTGCCGATCATCAGGAAGCGCGTGGAGTTGTCCGGGCGATCTTCGATCTTCTCGGCCAGACGGGTCAGGCCGTACAGGTTGGCCGCCATGTCACCGGCGATCGCCGCCGAATTCCACTCGCCCTTGACCCGCTTGGCCGCTTCGGCATTGCTCGATACAGCCACACGCTCCACGTTCGGGTAGTGCGCGTCCAGCCACTTGCGGCACTGGGCCAGCGACTGGGCGTGGGAGTAGATGCGGGTGATGCTGTCGGTCTTGGTGTTCTCGCCCACCAGCAGGTGGTGGTGAATACGCAGCTCAACCTCACCGCAAATCACCATGTCATGCTCGAGGAAGCTGTCCAGGGTGTGGCTGACCGCACCTTCAGTGGAGTTTTCCACCGGCACCACACCGAAGTTGACGGCACCGGCCGCCACCTCACGGAACACTTCGTCGATGGCCGCCATCGGCCGACTGATCACCGCGTGACCGAAGTGTTTCATGGCCGCAGCCTGGGTGAATGTGCCTTCAGGGCCGAGGTAGGCGATTTTCAACGGCTCTTCCAAGGCCAGGCACGACGACATGATTTCGCGGAACAACCGCGCCATCTCTTCGTTGCCCAGCGGGCCTTTGTTGCGCTCCATCACGCGCTTGAGCACCGCAGCTTCACGCTCGGGACGGTAGAACACCGGTTTCTCGCCTTCTTTCAGCGAGGCAGTCTTGACCCGGGCAACTTCTTCGGCGCAGCGGGCGCGGTCGCTGATCAGCTCGAGGATTTTCTCGTCGAGGCTGTCGATGCGCACGCGCAGCGCCTTGAGCTCCTGTTCGGACATATCAGCCATGCTCCTTCTCGAATTCAGCCATGTAGCCTACCAGCGCTTCTACCGCTTCCAGGCCCAGGGCGTTGTAGATGGAGGCGCGCATGCCGCCAACCGAACGGTGGCCCTTGAGGTTGAGCAGGCCACGCGCGTCGGCGCCCGCGAGGAAGGCCTTGTCCAGGCGCTCGTCAGCCAGGCGGAACGGTACGTTCATCCACGAACGGGCGTTGACGCTGATCGGGTTGGTGTAGAACTCGCTGCGGTCGATGAAGCCGTAAAGGCGATCTTTCTTGGCACGGTTGCGCTGCTCCATGGCATCAACACCACCCTGCTCTTTCAGCCACTCGAAGACCAGACCCGAGAGGTACCAGGAGTAGGTGGCCGGGGTGTTGTACATCGACCCGTTGTCAGCCGAAACCTTGTAATCGAGCATGGTCGGGCAACTGCTGCGGGCATGGCCCAACAGGTCTTCGCGCACGATCACCACCACCAGGCCGCTTGGGCCGATATTCTTCTGCGCGCCGGCGTAGATCAGGCCGTACTGCGACACATCGATCGGGCGCGAGAGGATGTCGGACGACATATCGACCACCAACGGCACGTCACCGGTCTGCGGCACCCAGTCAAACTGCAGGCCACCGATGGTCTCGTTGGACGCATAGTGCACGTAGGCAGCGTTTTCGGTCAGGTTCCACTCGTTCTGGCCTGGGATGGCCAGGTAGTCGTAAGGCTTGGCAGTGGCGGCGACGTTGACGTTGCCGAAACGGCGCGCTTCCTCGATGGCCTTTTTCGACCAGATGCCGGTTTCGATGTAGTCGGCAGTGCCGTTTTCCGGCAGCAGGTTCAGCGGGATTTCAGCAAACTGCTGGCTGGCGCCCCCTTGCAGGAACAGTACCTTGTAGTTGGAGGGGACGGACAGCAGGTCACGCAGGTCCTGCTCGGCCTTTTCGGCGATGGCCACATAATCGTCGCTGCGATGGCTCATTTCCATCACCGACAAGCCCTTGCCACGCCAGTCCAGCATCTCGGCCTGTGCGCGCTGCAGGACAGCGTCAGGAAGCGCGGCAGGGCCTGCGCAGAAGTTAAAGGCTCGTTTGCTCACATCCACTCTCGCTCTGCCAAATAGAACAAAAACTATCACATGGGTTAGCAGCGACCCTGTGGGAGCGGGCGAGCCCGCGAACACCGGCAAAGCCGGTGCCATCTACCGCAGTGTCTGCTTCGCGGGCATGCCCGCCCCCACAAGGTCGGGCTTTGCCAGCTGTTATCAGTCAAACGGGGCGACCTTGGTCGCCCCGTTCGGGTTTCACGCTTGATTACTCTTGCGGGGCCTCTTCGGCGCCTGCAGCTTCGTCTGGCGCCTCGGCTTCGACACCCTCCTCGTCCGTCTCGATCACTTCATCGAGTTCGTCCTCGGACGGCTCCTGGATACGCTCCAGGCCCACCAGTGTCTCATCGGCCGCCAGCTTGATCAGCGTAACACCCTGGGTGTTGCGGCTCAGGCTGGACACCTCGCCAACCCGGGTGCGAACCAGCGTGCCCTGGTCGGAAATCAGCATGATCTCCTCGCCTTCCTGCACCTGGATAGCACCGATCAGCAGACCGTTGCGCCCCTTGGTACCCATGGCGATCACACCCTGGCCACCGCGGCCGCGACGCGGGAACTTGGACAGCGGAGTGCGCTTGCCAAAGCCACGCTCGGAGGCGGTGAGGATCTGCGAGCCGGACTCCGGGATCAGCATCGAAATGATCTGCTGACCTTTGCCCAGCTTCATGCCGCGTACACCACGGGCGTTGCGACCCATTTCACGCACGACGCTCTCGGCAAAGCGGATGACTTTGCCAGCGTCGGAGAACATCATGACTTCCTTGGCACCATCGGTGATGGCCGCGGCAATCAGGGTGTCGCCTTCTTTCAGCTTCAGGGCGATCAGGCCGTTGGAGCGCGGACGGGCGAACTGCACCAGCGGGGTCTTCTTGACGGTACCGGAAGCCGTCGCCATGAATATGTAAGCGCCGGTCGGCTCTGCAACCCACTCCGGGGTGTCGCCGTCTTCTTCGTCGACTTCCTCGGCCTCTACCAGCTCACCCTCGAGCACGGTGTCATCAGCTTCTTCCAGTTCTTCGTCGAGGTCGGCGTTCTGCTGCAGCGCTTCGAGATCGATCTGCAGCATGGCGGTGATGCGCTCACCCTCCTCCAGCGGCAGCAGGTTGACCAGCGGACGCCCACGGGCAGCGCGGGACGCTTCGGGGATTTCGTAGGTCTTCTTCCAGTACACCTTGCCCTTGCTGGAGAACAGCAACAGGGTGGCGTGGCTGTTGGCGACCAGCAGGTGCTCGATGTAGTCCTCGTCCTTCACGCCGGTCGCCGACTTGCCTTTGCCGCCGCGGCGCTGGGCCTGGTAGGCGGACAATGGCTGGGTCTTTGCATAACCACCATGGGAGATGGTGACCACGCGCTCTTCTTCCGGGATCATGTCGCCGTAATTGAGGTCGTGGCTGGCGTTGAGAATTTCGGTGCGGCGGGCATCGCCGTACTCGGCACGGATGGCCTCCAGCTCCTCGCGAATCACTTCCATCAGGCGCTCGGCGCTGCTGAGGATGCGGATCAACTCGCCGATCTGCTCGAGGATTTCCTGGTACTCGGCCAGCAGCTTCTCGTGCTCCAGGCCGGTCAGGCGGTGCAGGCGCAGGTCGAGAATGGCCTGGGCCTGTTCCGGCGACAGGAAATACTTGCCGTCATGCAGGCCGTACTGCTCCGGCAGGTCCTCAGGACGGCAGGAGTCGGCGCCGGCGCGCTCGACCATGACCTGCACGGCACTGGATTCCCACGGCGTGGAAACCAGGGCTTCCTTGGCTTCGGACGGCGTCGGCGAGGCCTTGATCAGGGCAATGACCGGATCGATGTTGGACAGCGCGACCGCCTGGCCTTCAAGGATATGGCCGCGTTCACGGGCCTTGCGCAGCTCGAATACCGTACGACGGGTCACCACTTCACGGCGGTGGCGGACGAACGCTTCGAGCAGGTCCTTGAGGTTGAGCAGGCGCGGACGGCCGTCGACCAGGGCCACCACGTTGATGCCAAACACGCTCTGCAGCTGGGTTTGCTGGTAGAGGTTGTTGAGCACCACCTCTGGCACCTCGCCGCGACGCAGCTCGATGACGATGCGCATGCCGTCCTTGTCGGACTCGTCGCGCAGCTCGGTGATGCCTTCGATCTTCTTCTCTTTGACCAGCTCGGCGATCTTTTCGATCAGGCGCGCCTTGTTCAGCTGGTACGGCAGCTCGGTGATCACGATCTGCTGGCGACCGCCAACCTTGTCGATGTCTTCGATCTCGGAGCGGGCGCGCATGTAGATGCGGCCACGGCCGGTGCGATAGGCCTCGATGATGCCCTGGCGACCGTTGATGATGCCGGCAGTCGGGAAGTCCGGGCCAGGGATGTGCTGCATCAGCTCATCGATGGTGACTTCCGGGTTGTCGATGAGCGCCAGGCAGCCATCGATGACCTCGCCGAGGTTATGCGGCGGGATATTGGTCGCCATGCCCACGGCAATACCGCTGGAACCGTTGACCAGCAGGTTGGGAATACGCGTCGGCATGACCGCCGGGATCTGCTCGGTGCCGTCGTAGTTGGGCACCCAGTCGACGGTTTCCTTGTGCAGGTCGGCCAGCAGTTCGTGGGCCAGTTTGGTCATGCGCACTTCGGTGTATCGCATGGCAGCAGCGTTGTCGCCGTCCACCGAACCGAAGTTGCCCTGGCCGTCGACCAGCAGGTAGCGCAACGAGAACGGCTGGGCCATACGCACGATGGTGTCGTAGACCGCAATGTCGCCGTGCGGGTGGTACTTACCGATCACGTCACCGACCACACGGGCAGATTTCTTGTATGGTTTGTTCCAGTCGTTGCCCAGTTCGCTCATCGCATAGAGAACGCGGCGATGCACGGGCTTCAAGCCGTCACGCGCATCGGGCAGCGCTCGCCCGACAATCACGCTCATCGCGTAGTCGAGGTAAGACTGTCTCAGTTCGTCTTCGATATTGACCGGGAGGATTTCTTTGGCCAGTTCGCCCATGAGAAGCCTGATTCCTTTTTCTGGTGAAACTTCGCAGCTCCATCAAGGGCCGAACGAAGCTCGCCGCCGCAGCGCATAAGGGTGCGACGACTTACGACAAATCAATGAGTTGTGCCATGGATCTGCGCAATGAAGGCCGCCGTGATGGGCGGTCTTGGAAACTGCCGGATGTTATCACAAACGCGGGGGCGGTGGGGAGAGGTGGCAGTTGGTCTCAGCCGCGTTTGAAACCTGGTTTTTGTATTGCCTGCACCGGCCTCTTCGCGGGCTCGCCCGCTCCCACAGGTTCACCACAGCCCTAAGGCCATGCGATATCCCTGTGGGAGCGGGCAAGCCCGCGAAAAGGCCGGTGAGGCGATACAAAATCAGTGCAGGCGCTTGCGGCAAATCAACTGGGCCAGTTTGGCGGTATCCGGGCGCTCGACAACCCCCCGCTCGGTCACGATAACGTCAATCAGGTCGGCCGGGGTCACGTCGAACACCGGGTTGAATACCTGCACACCCCGTACCGCCGGGGCACCGCCAAAGTCCAGCCACTCGTCGGCGTCACGTTCCTCCAGCGGGATATCCTCGCCCGTGGCCAGGTTCAGGTCGATGCTGGTGCTCGGCGCCACGACCATGAAGCGCACGCCATGGTGCATGGCACTGACGGCCAGCTGATAGGTGCCGATCTTGCCGGCCATGTCGCCATTGGCAGCGATGCAGTCCGCCCCCACCACCACCCAGGTGATGCCCTTGGTCTTCATGAGGTGGGCCAGCGCAGAGTCGGCACAAAGGGTCACCGGGATGCCCTCATTGGCCAGCTCCCAGCCGGTCAGGCGCGAACCCTGCAGCCAAGGGCGAGTCTCACCGGCATATACCCGCTCGACCATGCCTTCCAGGTAACCGGCACGGATCACCCCCAGCGCGGTGCCAAAGCCGCCACTGGCAAGGGCGCCGGCGTTGCCGAAGGTGAGCAGGGCCTGGGCATTGCCCTGATGGCGACGGATCAGTTCGATACCCTGCTGGGCCATGGTCAGGTTGGCCTCACGGTCGCTTTCGTGAATGGCCACCGCTTCGGCCTCCAGCGCTGCCAGAATGTCCTCTTCCGGACGCAGGCGCTGCAGGCGCTCGCGCATGCGGTTCAGCGCCCAGAACAAGTTGGCGGCGGTAGGACGCGCTTCGGCCAGGGTGAGAAAGTCGTCTTCCAGGTCCATTTCCCAATCGCCGCCTTCGGCCAGCCGCTCTTCAAGCGCCAGTACCAGGCCGTAAGCTGCGGCAATACCGATTGCCGAGGCACCGCGCACCGCCATGTCGCGGATGGCTGCGGCCACCTGCGCAACATTGTCGCAGGCCAGCCAACGCTCCTCCGACGGCAGCAGGCGCTGGTCGAGCAGGTGCAAGGCGCCGCCCTGCCAGCGGATCGCGGTCACCTTCTCCGCCGCCAAAAGTCGCTCGCGCATTGCCTCTCCCCGTCATTCGGATATCAAAAGCCGGCGATTATAGCGACCCTCGGGGCCGAGCGCTCGGGTATACTCCGACGCAATTTTGCGAAGTTTCAGAGGACTGTTCAATGAGCAACGTCGACCGCGCCGAAATCGCCAAGTTCGAAGCGCTGGCCCACCGCTGGTGGGACCGCGAAAGCGAGTTCAAGCCGCTGCACGAAATCAACCCGCTGCGCGTCAACTGGATCGACGAGCGCGCCAGCCTGGCCGGCAAGAAAGTGCTGGATGTGGGTTGCGGTGGCGGCATCCTCAGCGAAGCCATGGCCCTGCGCGGTGCCACGGTCACCGGTATCGACATGGGCGAGGCGCCATTGGCGGTGGCCCAGCTACACCAGCTGGAATCGGGCGTGCAGGTGGAATACCGGCAGATCACCGCCGAAGCCTTGGCCGAGGAAATGCCTGAACAGTTCGATGTGGTCACCTGCCTGGAAATGCTCGAGCACGTGCCCGACCCGTCTTCGGTGATTCGCGCCTGCTACCGCATGGTCAAGCCTGGTGGCCAGGTGTTCTTCTCCACCATCAACCGCAACCCCAAGGCCTACCTGCTGGCCATCGTCGGCGCCGAGTACATCCTGAAGATGCTGCCGCGCGGCACCCATGACTTCAAGAAGTTCATCCGCCCCTCCGAGCTGGGCGCCTGGAGCCGCGATGCCGGCCTGCAGGTGAAGGACATCATCGGCCTCACCTACAACCCGCTGACCAAGCACTACAAGCTCAACAGCGACGTCGACGTCAACTACATGATCCAGACCCTGCGCGAGGAATAAGCATGCGTTTGCGAGCAGTACTCTTCGACATGGACGGCACCTTGCTGGACACGGCGCCGGACTTCATCGCCATTTGCCAGGCCATGCTCGCCGACCGCGGGCTGCCGGCCGTTGACGACAACCTGATCCGTGGCGTGATCTCGGGTGGCGCCCGCGCCATGGTTGCCACTGCGTTCGCCATGGACCCGGATGCTGACGGCTTCGAGGCCTTACGCCTGGAGTTCCTCGAGCGTTACCAGCGCGACTGCGCGGTGCACAGCAAGCTGTTCGAGGGCATGGCCGAACTGCTGGCCGACATCGAAAGAGGCAACCTGCTGTGGGGCGTAGTCACCAACAAGCCGGTGCGCTTCGCCGAGCCGATCATGCAGCAACTGGGCCTGGCCGAGCGTTCGGCGCTGTTGATCTGCCCGGACCACGTGAAAAACAGCAAACCCGACCCCGAGCCGCTGATCCTGGCCTGCAAGACGCTGAACCTGGACCCGGCCAGTGTGCTGTTCGTCGGCGACGACCTGCGCGACATCGAGTCTGGCCGTGACGCTGGCACCCGCACGGCGGCAGTGCGCTACGGCTATATTCATCCAGAGGACAACCCCAACAACTGGGGTGCCGACGTGGTGGTCGACCACCCGCTGGAACTGCGCAAAGTGATCGACAGCGCGCTGTGCGGCTGCTGAACCCAGACCGATGACCGGGCACCGCCTCTTTGTAGGAGCGGGTTTACCCGCGAATGCGCCAGCCCAGACAACACTGGCACCTGATCGGACGCATTCGCGGGTAAACCCGCTCCTACAATAGGCCCAGGCCGCCCACACGAACTCGAAGGACAGAACCATGTTCGACTACACCGCCCGCCCCGACCTGCTGCAAGGCCGGGTCATCCTGGTTACCGGTGCCGGCCGTGGCATTGGTGCCGCGGCTGCCAAGGCCTATGCCGCACTGGGCGCCACCGTGCTGCTGCTGGGCAAGACCGAGGCCAACCTGAACGAGGTCTACGACCAGATCGAAGCCGCCGGTCACCCGCAGCCGGTGGTCATCCCGTTCAACCTGGAAACCGCCCTGCCACACCAATACGACGAGTTGGCGGCCATGATCGAAGACCAGTTCGGCCGCCTCGATGGCCTGCTCAACAATGCGTCGATCATCGGCCCGCGCACGCCGCTGGAACAGCTGTCAGGCGACAACTTCATGCGTGTGATGCATATCAACGTCAATGCCACCTTCATGCTCACCAGCACCCTGCTGCCGCTGCTGAAGCTGTCGGAAGACGCCTCGGTGGTGTTCACCAGCAGCAGCGTCGGGCGCAAGGGCCGGGCTTACTGGGGCGCCTATGGCGTGTCGAAGTTCGCCACCGAAGGCCTGATGCAGACCTTGGCCGATGAACTGGAAGGAGTGGCGCCGGTGCGCTCCAACAGCATCAACCCGGGCGCCACGCGCACGGCGATGCGGGCCCAGGCCTACCCCGGCGAGAACCCGCAGAACAACCCGCTGCCCGAAGAAATCATGCCGGTATACCTGTACCTGATGGGGCCGGACAGCACAGGAGTGAACGGGCAGGCGTTCAACGCCCAATAAACCTGCACTGGCCTCTTCGCGGGCTTGCCCGCTCCCACAGGTATGGCTCAGTCCTTGAGGGCTGCGCAGTGCCTGTCGGAGCGGGCAAGCCCGCGAAGAGGCCGCTACAGGCGAACGATCAGCCGGCAGCCAACGCCGGCCGCATACGGCCTTGCTGGCGCCCTTCCAGCTGCATGCAGCGCTCCAGGAACAGGTACATGCAGTCGTAGCTCTTGCAAATGGCCCTGCGCAGCTCGTTGCGCAACCCCAGGGTCGGGTTTTCACCGGCCAGGGTACAAATGATCTCCAGCGCCTCCCACGGGTGCGCATCGTCATACTGGGCATGCATCTTCAGCCACTTCATCGCCCGCTTGCGCCCTTCTTCCGGAAAACCCTGCGCATAGGTGTCGGTCGAGCACACCACCGCCGACCATTCACCGGTCGCACCTTCGATGGCGTAGTTGGTAGCCGCCATGGAAATGGCCAGGTTCTCGGTGGCGCACACCCGCCAGCACCAGTCGTTCAGGCCGTTCAGCTCGGGCGGCACTTCTTGCGCCTGCAACTCGTGCAGGTGCACACCGTGCGCCTGGCACCAGTTCACCCAGTAGTCGGCATGGTTGAGCTCGACGCGGATGTTGCGCATCAGCCAGCGCCGCGCCATGTCCTCGCCCTGGTGCCGGCCATAGCGGGTTTTGGTCAGGTTATGCGCCATGTACAACGAAAACTGCTCCACCACCGGCCAGCCACCGATCAGGTACTGACGGATGGTCGATTGCTTCAGCTGGCCATCGCGTAGACGGGCATAAAACTCATGCTCAACCACCCGGCGCTTGCTCTCGCGGCAGTCTTCAATCAGCTGCTGGGCCCATTGGGGGTAACTGGCGGGGTCCATCAAAGGCCCGATACGAACGAATGCATCAATCACTTTCAGCTCCTTGATCCTTGTGATTTCCAACTAGCGAAACGTGCCAGGTGCTCGCTGCAACAGAGGCCGGGCGGCTATCCGTTGGCGCTGCAGACTGTCACAGGTGAACACCTGGGGGCGTTCGATCAGGTAGCCCTGGGCGTAATCCACGCCTATTTCCTGCAAGGCCTGCTCGATCAAGGGTGTTTCGACGAACTCGGCAATAGTGCGTTTACCCATCACATGGCCGATATGGTTGATGACCTCGACCATGGCCCGATTGACCGGGTCGTCGAGCATATCCTTGACGAAACTCCCGTCAATCTTCAGGTAATCCACGGGCAAATGCTTGAGATAGGCGAACGACGACATGCCGGCGCAAAAATCATCAAGCGAGAAACGGCAACCCAGCCCTTTCAGCTCGTTGATGAAGCGAATGGCGCTGCCCAGGTTGGCAATGGCGCTGGTTTCGGTAATTTCGAAACAGATCATCCGCGGCGGAATGGCGTATTCGACGAACAACCGCTGGAGGTATTCAAGGAACTTGTCGTCGCCAATGCTGGAGCCCGACAGGTTGATGGCACAGGTCGACAACGGCCCTTCACGCCCTTCTTCCAGGCACTGGCGTATGACCATGAACACATTGCGCACCACCCAGCGGTCCAGCGCAGTCATCAGGCCGTAGCGCTCGGCGGCCGGGATGAAGCTGCTGGGCAGGATGGTGCGGCCGCTTTCGTCGTGCAGGCGCAACAGAATTTCGATATGACCCGGGCCCTCGAAGGTTTTAAGCGGGGCGATTTCCTGGGCGTAGAGGCAAAAGCGGTTTTCTTCCAGGGCCACATGCAGGCGCTGGATCCAGGCCATCTCGCCAAAACGCATGGACAGTTCGCTGTCGTCGGCGTGGTACACCTGCACACGGTTTCGGCCCTTTTCCTTGGCCATGTAGCAGGCCATGTCGGCGGCGCGCAGAGAGGCCTCCAGGGTGCCGGGGGCCTGGGCCATATGCACCAGGCCAATGCTGACCGTGGTCACGAACGGCCGCCCTTTCCATACGAAGTGCAGGCTCTGCACCAGCTGACGCAGTTGTTCGGCAATGCGCTCGGCCTGGTCGGGCGGGCAGTTTTCCAGCAGCACGCCAAATTCATCGCCGCCCAGCCGCGCCAGCGTATCGCCCTCACGCAGGCCGGATTGCAGCACTGCGCAGATGTGCCGCAGCAACTCATCGCCGGCCGCGTGGCCACAGGTGTCGTTGACCAGCTTGAACTGGTCTAGGTCAAGGAACATCAGCGAGTGCCGCCCGGCCTGACGCGCCAGGTCGTTGAGCGCCTGCTCCAGGCGGTATTCGAACTCGCGGCGGTTGGCCAGCCCGGTCAGGGCGTCATGGGTTGCCTGCCAGGACAGATTGGCGATGTACTGGCGCTCCTGGGTCATATCGTGCAGCACCAGCACAATGCCACTGACCTGGCCATCACTGACAATCGGCGAGCCTACCAGGTTGATCGAAACAGTACTGCCGTCCAGGCGCTGGATCAGCCGGGCATGCTCGGAGCCGCCCTTGAGGCTACCGCCGAGCACCTGTTCGACCAGGCTGCGACCATCATCCTCGGCGTGCTCATCAACCAGGCTGAACAGCGCTGACAGTGGCAGGCCCTGAGCCTGGCCGGATTGCCAGTGGGTCAATTGTTCGGCGGCCGGGTTCATATAGCCGATATTGCCCTCGACATCGGTGGTGATCACCGCATCACCGATGGCCTGCAGGGTAATCTGCGCACGCTCTTTTTCTTCCTGCAGGGCACTGGCAAAGGCCTGGCGCTGGGCCAGCAGCTTGCTGGAGCGCCCCCAGGCAATCGCTATCAGGAACATCGCAGTCAGCAGGTTGGTGATCAGCAGCACCCGGAGCAGTGCGCGCGAGCCCTCGCCCAAGGCATCGCTGAAGGCCTTGGCCGCTGGGGTCACGCCTTCGTTGATGGCGACAATGCGGGCCTTCCAATCGCTGACGGTGTCGGCATCCACCGGGCCACTGGCAAAACGCTGGCGCATTTCACCGGCCAGCACATCCAGTTTGGCCAGATAGTCGTCGCCGATGTCCCAGTAATCAATGGCTGTCTGCATATAGCTGACATGGCGGAAATTGCTGTAGAACCAGATGATCCGCGTGACATCGTCAGGGTGGTTGCCACCTTGCAGTACCGCCTGTCGCGCGGCGTCCAGATCAGGGTTGGGGTGGTCGAGCACCTCGCGCAGGCGATGGTCACCCTGAGGCACGGTAATGGCCTGGCGATAGCGTTGGTAGGTGCTGTCGTCGCGCGTCTCGCTGTACAGATTGAGGTAGTAGATGGCATCTTTCTGCGCCTTGGACCACAGGCTTTCGCCCGCGACATAGGCGCGCACGGCCGAAAGCGTATAAAGGCTGAGGCTGCCCAACGCGACCTGAAGGACCACGACGGCGATGAAAGGCCATGTGATGCCGAGCAACTTTGGCGCTTCGAGTGTGCGATTTCCCTTCATGGAGTCCCTGTCACAGAGCAGATAAGGCGTAAATCGACCCAGACAAGCACAGCGTAGGCCATTTGCCATCGCTGTGGAGGGGATTTTTATGACAAGGAATCGGGGAATTTGTACAGCATATGCGCTGGCCATTGTAGGAGCGGGTTTACCCGCGAAGAAGACACCGCGGTGGATGGCACGGGCTTCGCCCGTGTTCGCGGGCAAGCCCGCTTCCACAGGGATCGCACCAGCTTTTAGAAATTGAGCAAGACAGTTGCTCTCACAAGCCCGGTGAAGGCAGCCAGATAATCAGCTCTGCTGCAGGTGCCCGTAAAGCTTGGCGTATAACCCACCCTCGGCTATCAACTGCTGATGGTCGCCGTCTTCGGCCACGTGCCCGCCATCGAACACCAGCACCCGGTCGGCCTGTTTCACCGCCGACAACCGATGGGCGATGATCAGCGTGGTGCGGCCGCTGAGGAAGCGCGCCAAGGCCTGATGCAGGTTGTACTCGGTGGCAGCATCCAGGGCTGAGGTGGCCTCGTCGAGGATCACCACCTTGGGCTCAGCCAGCACCATGCGGGCAATGGCCAGGCGCTGGCGCTGGCCACCGGACAAGCGCACGCCTGAACGCCCCACCACACTGTCCAGGCCCTGCGGCAAGGCGGCGATGGTGGCATCCAGCTGGGCGATGCGCAGCGCCTGCCAGCACGCATCATCGCTGCAGTCGCGGCCCATGGTCAGGTTGGCACGCACGCTGTCGTTGAACAGCGACGGGTGCTGCAACACCACCGCGACGTTCTCGCGCAAGGTTTCCAGGCCGATTTCCTGCAGGCTGGCACCGCCAAAGCGAATGGTCCCGGCCTGGGCGCTATAAAGGCCCAGCAACAGCTGCACCAACGTGCTCTTGCCGCCGCCGCTGGCACCGACAATCGCCACCTTCTCACCCGCAGCGATAGACAGGTCGAGGTGGTCGAGCACCGGCTCGTCGGCATAGGCAAAGCGCAAATCGCGCACTTCAATGCCTACCGTTTCGCGCCCGGCGAACGGGTTGCTGGCGGCCGGGTATTGCGGCTCGTCGGCACGCGCCAGCAGTTCGTTGAGGCGGCTCAGCGCACCGCCTGCGGCGTAGTACGCATATTGCAGATTAAGCAGTTGCTCCACCGGGCCGATCATGAACCACAGGTAGCTGAACACCGCCAGCATCTGGCCGATCGACAGATCGGAAAACAGCACGGTCAGCATGGCCGCCGCGCGGAAAATGTCGATGCCGAACTGGAACAGCAGGCCACTGGCACGGCCACTGGCATCGCTTTTCCATTGCGAGTCCACGGCGTAATCGCGCACTTCGCGGGCGCGCAGGCCCAGGCGGCCAAGGAAGTAACCCTGGCGGTTACCGGCGCGGATTTCCTGGATGGCATCGAGGGTTTCCGCCAGCGCCTGGGTAAAGCGCGCGGTGCTGTCGTTCTCAAGCTTTTTCAGGTGTTTGACGCGCTTGCCCAACTGCACCGTGAAGTAGATCACCAGCGGGTTGAACAGCAAGATCAGCAAGGCCAGCTGCCAGTGCATCCAAATCAGGATGGCCGCCGTGCCGGTCAAGGTCAGCATGGCCACCAGGAAGCGGCTGAGGGTTTCGCCAACGAACTTGTCGAGGGTGTCCAGATCAGTGACCAGGTGGGTGGTCACCGTGCCGCTGCCCAGGCTTTCGTATTCCTTCAGCGAAATACGCTTGAGCCGCTCGATCAGGCGGATGCGCAGGCGGTAGACAATGTCCTTGGCCAGCCCGGCGAACAGCTTGGACTGGATGACGTTGAACGCCAGCGCGGCCAGGCGCAGGCACAAGGTGAGCGCCAGCATCAGGCCGATGTAGCCGGCTGCCACCTGCCAGCCGGACGGCAGCAGGTGGTTCATCCACTTCAGCGCGGCGTCACCATGGCCGAGCAGCACTTCGTCCACCAACAGCGGCAGCAGCAGCGGAATGGGCACGCTGCAACATGCCGCCAGTAACGCTATAAGGTTGGCGGACCAGAGGTTTTTCTTGTGATGCAGGGCCAGGCGGCGGATTTCCGCCCAGCTCAGTCGATCGCCCGCAGTGTAAGGCTTGCCCGGTACCGGGTCGGGTGACCCAGGCACATCAAGCACAGGCTGCCTGCTGCAGCCAGCGGCCGAGCAAGGGTTGCAGGCGCTCCAGCGGCTGATAGCCGTTGGTCAGCAAAGCCAGTTGGCCATTGCGCTCGGCCAGCAGGGTCGGGAAACCGGCAATACCCAGGTCCTGAGCCCAGGCGAAGTCGGCCGCGGTGGCGGCACGGGTATCGGCACGGGCGAAGGTTTCGGCGAACGTGGCACGGTCGAAGCCACACTGCGAGGCTAGCTCGACCAGCTGCGGCGCGATGGTCACATCGACGCCCTGCTCGTAGAACGAACGCTGGATCAACGCCAGCAGCGGCCAGACGCGTTCGGCATCCAGCTCGCGGGCCGTGACCAGGGCGCGGCAGGCCGGCTCGGTGTCGTAGACGAAGCCGTCAGGCATGGCCCCCTCGAAGCGGAACGGCTGGCCGGTAGCATCAGCCACCGCCTGCCAGTGTTCCAGGATGTACTTGCGAGTGGAGCTGTCCAGGGCGCTGCCGCCAGTGCGCAGCCCGCCCGGTACCAAGTGGGCAGGCACGCCTGCCTCACGCGCCTGGGCGATCAGGGCCGCAGCCACTGGCGCAAAACCCCAGCACCAGGAGCACATCGGGTCCATCACATAGATCAGGCGTGCAGACATGCTTCAAGCCTCGGCTTTGTAGTTGTAACCGATCGGGTGCGGCAGGTTGCGGGCCTTGGCCAGCTCGATCTGCTTCTGCCGGTCGATGGCACTGCGCCGGGTCTTCTCGCTCAGGCTGTCCCAGCAATGCGGGCAGCTGACACCTGGCGAATAGTGCTCGGACGCGCGCTCCTCTGCATTGATCGGGTGGCGGCAGGCGTGGCACTGGTCGTACTCGCCTTCGCTCAGGTCATGGCGCACCGTAACCCGGTTGTCGAAGACGAAGCAGTCGCCGTCCCACAGGCTTTCTTCCTGAGGCACTTCCTCGAAGTATTTCAGGATGCCGCCCTTAAGATGATAGACCGACTCGAAGCCTTCACCGAGCATGTAGCTGGAGGCCTTTTCGCAACGGATGCCGCCGGTGCAGAACATGGCGACCTTCTTGTGCTTGCTCGGGTCGAAATTGGCCTTGATGTACTCCGGGAACTCGCGGAAGGTTTCGGTCTTCGGGTCGATGGCGCCCTTGAATGTACCGATGGCCACTTCGTAGTCGTTGCGGGTGTCGATCAGCAACACTTCCGGGTCGCTGATCAGGGCGTTCCAGTCCTTGGGCTCGACATAGGTACCAACGGCCTGGTTGGGGTCTACGCCCGGCACGCCGAGGGTGACGATCTCTTTCTTGAGCTTGACCTTGGTGCGGTAGAACGGCTGTTCGTCGCAGTACGACTCTTTATGGTCGATATCGACCAGACGCGGGTCGTTGCGCAACCAGGTCAGCAGGCCATCAATGCCCTCCCGGGTGCCTGACACGGTGCCGTTGATGCCCTCCTGGGCCAGCAGCAGGGTGCCTTTGACGTTGTTGTCGAGCATGGTCTTGAGCAGCGGCTCGCGCAGCTCGACGTAGTCTTCCAGGGTGACGAACTTGTACAGCGCCGCGACGACGATGGCTTGAGACATGTAACGGAATCTCCAGGTGGTTGCCCTCGTAAGGGGCGGACCGGGTTTGACAGTTGCACAAAAAGCAGGGGGCCGCTAAGCGGCCCCCTTTGGGTGATGCAGATTCTACCAGAACAACAAAACGGTTTCAGTGCCCGCCGCCCGCACACACGGGCGAGGCCGGTGCAACGCCGACCTTGGCCCACTCTTCGGCGGTGTAGGTGTGGATGGCCAGGGCGTGGATCTCGCCCATCAGCTCACCCATGGTGGCGTACACCTTCTGGTGGCGCTTGACGCTGTTCAGCCCGGCGAACTGCTCGCTGACGATCACGGCCTTGTAGTGGGTCTCCTGACCACGACTGTGCATGTGACTTTCATTGAGCACTTCCAGGTGTTGCGGCGCCAGCGCGGCCAGTTGCTGTTCGATACGTTGTTGCATAGTCATTGCGGCGTACTCACTTCTTCGCTGGGGCAGCGGCCTTGCCTGCGTTCGGGTCCAGCTCTTTGGTCATGTCTTCCAGCAGCTTGTTCACCACCGGAACGGCTGGCTCCAGGCTCTGCTGGGTCAGCTGTGCCGACTGCTGGGTGACCTTGGGCATTTCACGCAGCACTTTCTTGCCCAGCGGCGATTCGTAGAACTTGACCAGGTCCTTCAGTTCCTGCTCGGTGAAGGTGCGGGTGTACAGGTCGACCATCTTCGGCTTCAGCTTGTTCCAGCCGATGGCGTTGTCCAGCGCGGCATTGGCCTTGGCCTGGTAGCTTTCCAGTACGGGCTGCTTGGCGGCCGGGGCCTTGGTCTGGGCGAAACGCTGGGCAAACATCTGCTGCACTTGCATGTACACCGGGGTGCCCAGCTTGTCGGCGTTGGCCAGGGTCAGGAATTTCTCGGCAGCAGCGTTGTGACTGGCGGTGGCAGCGAGTACCTGGCCGCTGGCGCAAACCAGGGCAACGGCGGCACAAAGGACACGGAGACGGGTCATTGCATTTCCTTCAAAGAGAGGGAGGCGGGCACCTCAGAGTAGAGCATTCTGCGCCGTGGTGGCGATGTGCTCAAGTGGCACGACGAGCGACGGAACCGCTCGGTCGAATCAGGGCCTAAACTGCGATTTCGAACTACACAGGAGTGAGTACAGAATGAGCCGTATCGAGACAGACAGCCTGGGCCCGGTCGAAGTTCCGGAGGACGCCTACTGGGGTGCGCAGACCCAGCGTTCGCTGATCAACTTCGCCATTGGCAAGGAGCGCATGCCCCGCGCGGTATTGCACGCCCTGGCACTGATCAAGAAGGCCGCGGCGCGCGTCAACGACCGCAATGGCGACCTGCCGGCCGACATCGCCCGGCTGATCGAGCAGGCCGCCGATGAGGTGCTGGATGGCCAGCACGACGATCAGTTCCCGCTCGTCGTCTGGCAGACGGGCAGCGGTACCCAGAGCAACATGAATGTCAACGAGGTGATCGCCGGGCGCGCCAACGAACTGGCCGGCAAAGGCCGTGGCGGCAAGGCGCCAGTACACCCCAATGACCACGTCAACCGCTCGCAGAGCTCCAACGACTGCTTCCCCACCGCCATGCACATTGCGGCAGCCCAGGCGGTGCATGAAAAGCTGCTGCCGGCCGTCACCGAACTCTCTTCGGGGCTGGCCGAGCTGTCGATGCGTCACCACAAGCTGGTGAAAACCGGCCGCACGCACATGATGGACGCCACGCCGATTACCTTCGGCCAGGAAGTGTCGGCCTTCGTCGCCCAGCTCGATTACGCCCAGCGCGCCATCCGCGCCACCCTGCCGGCGGTGTGCGAACTGGCCCAGGGCGGTACTGCCGTGGGTACCGGGCTCAACGCTCCGCAGGGTTTTGCTGAGGCCATCGCTGCCGAGCTGGCGGCGCTGTCCGGGCTGCCGTTCATCACGGCACCCAACAAGTTCGCCGCTCTCGCCGGCCACGAACCGCTGACCAGCCTGGCGGGGGCCCTTAAGACCCTGGCCGTGGCCCTGATGAAAATCGCCAACGACCTGCGCCTGCTGGGGTCCGGCCCGCGCGCCGGGCTTGCCGAGGTGCGCCTGCCAGCCAACGAGCCGGGCAGCTCGATCATGCCGGGCAAGGTCAACCCCACTCAGTGCGAGGCGCTGTCGATGCTGGCCTGCCAGGTACTGGGCAACGACGCGGCCATCGGCTTTGCCGCCAGCCAGGGGCATTTGCAGTTGAATGTGTTCAAGCCGGTAATCATCCATAACCTGCTGCAGTCCATCGAGTTGCTGGCCGATGGTTGCCGCAACTTCCAGGCACATTGCGTGGCGGGTATCGAGCCGGATGCCGAGCAGATGGCCGCGCACCTGGAGCGCGGGTTGATGCTGGTGACGGCGCTGAACCCGCATATCGGCTATGACAAGGCGGCAGAAATTGCCAAGAAGGCTTACAGCGAGGGCACGACCTTGCGCGAGGCGGCATTGGCGTTGAAGTACCTGACCAATGAGCAGTTCGACCAGTGGGTGCGGCCGGAGGACATGCTGGCGCCGGGCGGCAAGGGCTGACTGCTCTGTAGCCTGTACCGGCCCTTTCGCGGGTAAACCCGCTCCTACGCCGAGAGGCGATCCATTGTAGGAGCGGGTTTACCCGCGAAAGGGCCGGCACAGGCAATCGACAGACCTAGGCCAACCGCGCCCTGCGGGCCCGCCAACCCGCCACCAGCGAGGGCCCCAGCGCCACCAGCGCCGAACCGAACACCACCGTGACCGCCCCCACATAGCCCAGGGCGTTGATGTCCTCGGCATGCACATAGTCAGGCCACACCAATGCCGCCAGCGCCACCGCAACGAAGGTCACCAGCGGGGTAAGCGCCAGCGTGGCACTTACCCGTGAGGCCTCCCAGTGCGCCAGCGCTTCGGCAAAGGCGCCGTATGCCACCAGGGTGTTCAGGCAACAGGCCAGCAGCAGCCAGCCTTGTACCGGGGTCAGTTGCAAGGCCTCCAGCGGGTGCACCCAAGGTGTCAGCAACGCAGCACAGCTGAGGTAGATCACCATCATCACCTGCTGCGAATGCCACACGGTCAGCAACTGCTTCTGGCTCAGGGCGTAGAACACCCAGATACTGGTCGCCAGCAAGATGGTCAATACGCCCGTGGTATAGGCACCCAGTGAAGTCAGCAATTCCTCCAGGCGCTGGTTGAAGAACAGGCCAAACCCTGCCAGCAGCACCAACAGCCCCATGCCCTGCCCCACACTGAAGCGCTCGCGGAACACGAACACGCTGGCCACCAGCAACAGCACCGGGCCGATCTGTACCACCAGTTGTGCGGTGCCCGGGCTAAGCAGTTTGAGACCGATCAGGTAAAGCACGTAGTTGCCCATCAGGCCGAACACCGCAACCAGCACCAGGCCCTTGCCCCTGGGCGCCAGTTTGCGGATGGACGGCAAACGCCGTTGAGCCGCCAGCCAGGCGAACAGCAGGCCACCGGAGACCAGCAGCCGGTACCAGGTGACGGTGATCGGGTCGACCACTTGCAATACCTGCTTGAGCTTGATCGGCAGGATGCCCCAGAGCAGCGCCGTCAGAAGTGCCAGGAACAGCCCATAGCCCCAGCGGCCAGAAGTGGTGTGCATAAAATCCTCGATCAAGCCCGTGGTGGGGGTGATTGAATTCTACGGGGTTGGAGGACGGGCACGGTGCAGAGTGCCGAGAAAAGAATTCATCAGGTCATTCTTCCAGGGCATGGCTGGGGGGGCGAGGTGTTGCCTGTGCTGACCGCGAAAGCGCCAGAACAGGCAACATCACATTGGGCTATTTCTTGTGCTTGGCAAACGCCTCTTCCAGCGCCTGGTTGATGGTGCGCAACACCTTCACCCGCGCCCAGCGCTTGTCATTGGCCTCCACCAGCGCCCACGGGGCAATCTCGCTGCTGGTACGGTCGACCATGTCGCCCACAGCCTGGGTGTACTCGCCCCACTTGTCGCGGTTGCGCCAGTCATCCTCGGTGATCTTGTAGCGTTTGAACGGAATCTGCTCTCGCTCTTCGAAGCGCTCCAGTTGGGTCTGCTGATCGATCGCCAGCCAGAACTTGACCAGCACAACGCCGGCATCCACCAACTGCTCTTCAAAGTCGTTGATCTCGCTGTAGGCACGCATCCAGTCAGCCGGGCTGCAGAAGCCTTCCACCCGCTCCACCAGCACCCGGCCATACCAGGAGCGGTCGAAGATGGTGAACTTGCCCCGTGCCGGGATGTGCCGCCAGAACCGCCACAGGTACGGCTGGGCGCGCTCTTCTTCGGTGGGTGCGGCAATCGGCACGATGCGGTACTGACGCGGGTCCAGCGCCGCCGCCACGCGTCGGATGGCGCCCCCCTTGCCGGCCGCGTCGTTGCCCTCGAACACCGCCACCAGCGCGTGCCGGCGCATGCGCTTGTCACGCAGCAGACCGGCCAGACGGGCCTGTTCGGTGATCAACTGTTCCTGATAGTCGGCCTTGTCCAGGCGCAACGTCATGTCCAGGGCGCCAAGCAGGCTGCGGTCGTCGATGCTATGGCTCAGCGGGGCCACGTTGCCCTGGTGCTTGCCCTTGGGATTATTGGCCAGCGCGGCTTGCAGGCTTTCCAGCAGAATGCGCCCCACCGCCAGGCTGCGGTAATTCGGGTCTACCCCTTCGATGATGTGCCATGGTGCATAGTCGCGGCTGGTGCGGCGCAGCACGCGCTCACCAAAGCGCACGAAGCGGTCGTACGTTTGCGACTGCTGCCAATCCAGCGGGCTGATCTTCCAGCTGTGCAGCGGGTCGTCCTTGAGCGATTTCAGCCGTGCCTTCATCTGCTTCTTGGACAGGTGGAACCAGAACTTGATGATCAGCGCACCCTCATCGCAAAGCATCTCCTCCAGGCGTTCGGCACCGGTAATGGCCTGATCGAGCACGGCATCCTTGAACACCCCGTGCACCCGTCCCTGCAGCATCTGGCTGTACCAGTTGCCAAAGAACACCCCCATCCGCCCCTTGGGTGGCAAGGCCCGCCAGTAGCGCCAGGCGGGCGGGCGGGCCAGCTCTTCGTCGGTCTGCTGGTCGAAGGTGAGCACATCGATCATGCGCGGGTCCATCCACTCGTTGAGCAGCTTTACCGTCTCGCCCTTGCCGGCGCCTTCGATGCCGTTGATCAGCACGATCACCGGAAACCGCGCCTGCTGCTTGAGTTCGTACTGGGCTTCGAGCAGGGCCTCGCGTAAAGCGGGTACCTCGGCGTCGTAAGCCTCCTTGTCGATGCTGTGGCCGATTTCGGCAGATTCGAACATGCACTGGCTCCTTCAATGGATAAGCAAGACTAGCGGATTTCATTTCGGCCTGTATTGACCTCTTCACCAGTGAACGCGCTCCCACAGCTCATCCGGATGGCATAAAATCCCGCCATCCGCTGCAACCGAGCCCACCATGCCCACCCTCCTCCAGCACGCCCAGATCGACTGGGACGACCAGGGCCGCCCCCATTCGCGGCACTATGACGACGTCTATTTCGCAGTCAACGAAGGCATCGAAGAAACCAAGCACGTGTTCCTCGGCCAGACCCGCCTGGCCGAGCGTTTTGCCAACCTGGCGCCGCATGCCTGCACGGTGATCGGCGAAACCGGCTTTGGCACCGGCATGAATTTTTTCTGCGCCTGGCAGCTGTTTGACCAGCACGCACACAGCGACGCGCGCCTGCACTTCGTCAGCGTTGAGAAGTACCCACTCGCCCACGCCGACATGGCCCGCGCAGTAAGCCTGTGGCCTGAACTGGCCGCCTATACGGGGCCGCTGCTGGAACAGTACGTGGCGGTGCACCCGGGCTTTCAGCAGTTCACCTTTGCCGATGGCAGGGTCACCCTGACCCTGTTGATAGGCGATGTGCTGGAACAGCTGCCGCAGCTCGATGCGCAGATCGATGTGTGGTTCCTCGACGGCTTCGCCCCCGCCAAGAACCCCGACATGTGGACCCCGGCGCTGTTTGCGCAACTGGCGCGGCTATCGCATCCGGGCACGGTGCTGGGTACCTTCACCACCACCGGCTGGGTACGCCGCAGCCTGGTCGAAGCTGGCTTCGCCATGAAGAAGGTGCCAGGCATCGGCAAGAAGTGGGAGGTGATGAGCGGCGCCTACGTCGGCCCCCTGCCCGGCCCATGCGCCCCTTGGTACGCGCGCCCCGCTGTTGCGCAGGGGCCGCGCGAGGCGCTGGTGATCGGTGCCGGACTTGCCGGCAGCAGCAGCGCCGCCAGCCTGGCCCGGCGTGGCTGGCAGGTTACCGTGCTGGAGCGCCACGAAGCCCCGGCCCAGGAAGCTTCGGGCAACCCGCAAGGGGTGCTGTACCTCAAGCTGTCCGCCCATGGCACCGCACTGTCGCAGATGATCCTGTCCGGGTTCGGCTACACCCGGCGCCAGCTGCAGCGGTTGCAGCGCGGCCGTGACTGGGATGCCTGCGGGGTGCTGCAACTGGCCTTCGACAGCAAGGAGGCCGAACGCCAGGGCAAGCTGGCTGTCGCCTTCGACCACGGCTTGCTGCACTGCCTGGCGCGCGCCGAGGCCGAAGCCATCGCCGGCGTGGCGTTGCCTGGCGGCGGGTTGTTCTACCCCGAAGGTGGCTGGGTGCACCCACCGGCGCTGTGCCAGCAGCAGTTGCAGCACCCCGGTATTCACCTGGTGGCCCACCAGGAAGTGCTCGAACTGCGCAAAGTGGGTGAACGGTGGCAGGCCTGGGCTGGCGACCAACTATTAGCCAGCGCTCCAGTGGTGGTCCTGGCCGGCGCGGCCGATGTGCGGCGCTTCGAACCTTGCGCGCAGTTACCACTCAAGCGCATTCGTGGGCAGATCACCCGCTTGCCGGCCACCGCCAGCAGCCAGGCGCTACGCACCGTGGTGTGCGCGGAGGGCTATGTGGCACCGCCGCGCGAGGGTGAACATACACTGGGGGCAAGTTTTGACTTCCACAGTGAAGACCTTGCGCCGACGGTGGCCGAGCACCGGGGCAACCTGGCGTTGCTGGATGAGATTTCTACTGACCTGGCCCGGCGCCTGGGCGTGGCCGAGCTGAACCCCGAGCAATTGCAAGGGCGCGCGGCGTTCCGTTGTACCAGCCCGGATTATTTGCCGATTGTCGGGCCGATGGCCGACGCGCAGACGTTTGCCGAAGCTTATGCCGTGTTGGGGCGTGATGCCCGGCAGGTGCCGGATGTGGCCTGCCCTTGGCTGGAGGGGTTGTATGTGAACAGCGGGCATGGGTCGCGCGGGTTGATCACGGCACCTTTGAGCGGGGAACTGGTGGCCGCCTGGGTGTGCGGCGAGCCGTTGCCGTTGCCGCGGGAGGTGGCGCAGGCGTGTCATCCGAACCGGTTTGCCTTGCGCAGGCTGATCCGGGGTAAGTGATTGCTTCGGGCGCATGGCGTTGAATTTATTGCGCCGGTGAGATCGAGCGCCGCCCGCGCGGCGCATCGCGAGCTGCGCTCGCTCCTACGTTTGTTTCGGGCCAATTATTCCTGGGGGATTTGCGCGCGAACGCTTTGGTGTATGACTCTGTATTGCGTCGTACGAGCAAGGCGGTCGCGCGCGCCTGTTACAGGCGTTACTGGCCCGAAACAAACGTAGGAGCGAGCGCAGCTCGCGATGCGCTGCGCACGCGGCGCTCGATTTCTGCAATACTGCGAGATCCCAGGCAAAAACCTGCCACCTCAACCTTATATAACAAACTGTTCTAAAACTCTAAAAAAGCAAACAGGTCAGTTCATTAAGGTGCCCTAATCCGGGGCATCACCTCCCCAACGGAAAAACCGGTAAGGACTTATGTGCGGATTAGCAGGAGAATTACGTTTCACCCCCATCGACCAAGCCCCTCGCCCAGCCGACCTGGCTGCGGTAGAGCGCATTACCCATCACCTGGCCCCGCGTGGCCCGGATGCCTGGGGCTTCCATAGCCAAGGCCCGATCGCCCTGGGCCACCGGCGGCTGAAAATCATGGACCTGTCCGACGGCTCGGCGCAGCCGATGGTCGACAACACCCTGGGCCTGTCATTGGCCTTCAACGGCGCCATCTACAACTTCCCCGAACTGCGCGAGGAACTACAGGCACTGGGCTACAGCTTCTGGTCCGACGGCGACACCGAGGTGCTGCTCAAGGGCTACCACGCCTGGGGCGCTGCCCTGCTGCCCAAGCTCAACGGCATGTTTGCCCTGGCCATCTGGGAGCGCGACAACCAGCGCCTGTTCCTGGCCCGCGACCGCCTCGGTGTCAAACCTCTGTACCTGTCGCGCAACGGCGAGCGCCTGCGCTTTGCCTCGACCCTGCCGGCACTGCTCAAGGGCGGCGACATCGACCCCATGCTCGACCCGGTGGCACTCAACCACTACCTGAATTTCCACGCCGTGGTACCGGCACCGCGCACCCTGCTGGCCAACGTGCAGAAACTGGAGCCTGGCACCTGGATGCGCATCGACCGGCATGGCGAAGTGGAGCGCCAGGTCTGGTGGCAACTGCACTACGGCCCCCACCCCGACGAGCGTGAACTGGACCTGGAAGGCTGGACCACCCGCGTGCTCGACGCCACCCGGGACGCCGTAGCCATCCGCCAGCGGGCTGCTGTGGATGTTGGCGTATTGCTGTCCGGTGGGGTCGACTCCAGCCTGCTGGTGGGCCTGTTGCGCGAAGTGGGGGTGGAAGACCTGTCGACCTTCTCCATCGGCTTCGAGGATGCCGGCGGCGAGCGCGGCGATGAGTTCCAGTACTCCGACCTGATCGCCAGGCACTACGGCACCCGCCACCACCAACTGCGCATTGCCGAACACGAGATCATCGACCAGTTGCCGGCCGCGTTTCGCGCCATGAGCGAGCCGATGGTCAGCCACGACTGCATCGCGTTCTACCTGCTGTCGCGGGAAGTGGCCAAGCACTGCAAGGGCGTACAGAGCGGCCAGGGTGCCGACGAGCTGTTCGCCGGTTACCACTGGTACCCGCAGGTGGACGGCGCCGACGACGCCTATGCAGCCTACCGAGATGCGTTCTTCGACCGCAGCCACGCCGAATACCGCGACACCGTGCAGGCTCCCTGGCTGCTGGAAACCGACGCCGCCGGCGACTTCGTACGCGAACACTTCGCCCGCCCCGGCGCACCGGCTGCCGTGGACAAGGCCCTGCGCCTGGACAGCACCGTGATGCTGGTCGACGACCCGGTCAAACGGGTGGACAACATGACCATGGCCTGGGGCCTGGAGGCGCGCACGCCGTTCCTCGATTACCGCCTGGTGGAACTGTCGGCACGCATTCCCGCACGCTTCAAGCTGCCCGATGGCGGCAAGCAGGTGCTCAAGCAGGCGGCGCGACGGGTGATCCCGCATGAGGTGATCGACCGCAAGAAGGGTTACTTCCCGGTACCGGGCCTGAAGCATCTGGAAGGTGCCACCCTGGGCTGGGTACGCGAGCTGTTGACCGACCCCAGCCAGGACAGAGGGTTGTTCAACCCGGCCATGATCGACCGCCTGCTGAGCAACCCGCACGGTCAACTGACGCCATTGCGAGGTTCCAAGCTGTGGCAACTGGCAGCGCTTAACCTGTGGTTGAGCGAACAAGGAATCTGACCGATGAAAGCCCATGAAATCGCTTATGGTCAGCGCCTGCTGCGCGGCCAGGCGCCGTCCTACGAGCGCCTGCAAGCGCGCCTGGCCGGCGACGGCAGCCAGCCCCACGACCAACCGCGTGCCGTGCACTGCGGCTGGGGCCGGCTGCTGATAGGCCACACCTACCCCGACCCGGTTTCCCTGGCCGAGGATTTGCTCGACGAGCACCCAGGCGAACGCGACATCGCCCTGTACGTGGCCGCACCGCAGCAGGTGCTGGCCCAGGCCCCACAGCAGCTATTCCTCGACCCGTCCGACACCCTGCGCCTGTGGTTCACCGACTATCGCCCGGCGCAGCGGGTATTTCGCGGCTTTCGCGTGCGCCGGGCACAGAACCCCGCCGACTGGCAGGCGATCAACACCCTGTACCAGGCGCGCGGGATGCTCCCCGTCGACGCCGAGCTGCTTACCCCCCGGCACTTGGGTGGCCCGGTGTACTGGCTGGCAGAGGACGAAGACAGCGGCTCGGTGATCGGCAGCGTCATGGGCCTGAACCACACCAAAGCGTTCGATGACCCCGAGCATGGCAGCAGCCTGTGGTGCCTGGCGGTGGACCCACACTGCACACGCCCGGGCGTGGGCGAGGTGCTGGTGCGCCACCTGATCGAACACTTCATGAGCCGTGGCCTGGCCTACCTGGACCTGTCGGTGCTGCACGACAACCGCCAGGCCAAGCGCCTGTACCAGAAACTGGGTTTTCGCAACCTGCCCACCTTCGCCGTCAAGCGCAAGAACGGTATCAACGAGCAGCTGTTCCTCGGGCCTGGCCCGCAAGCCGACCTCAACCCCTACGCACGCATCATCGTCGACGAGGCGCTACGCCGCGGCATCGAAGTGCAGGTGGATGACGCCGCTGGCGGCCTGTTCACCCTGAGCCTGGGCGGGCGGCGCATTCGCTGTCGGGAATCGCTCAGCGACCTGACCAGTGCCGTGACCATGACCCTGTGCCAGGACAAGCGCCTGACCCAGCACGCGCTGCACAATGCTGGGCTGCAGGTGCCAGCGCAACAGCTGGCGGGCAATGCCGATGACAACCTGGCGTTTCTCGACGAGCATGGCGCGGTGGTGGTCAAGCCGGTCGATGGCGAGCAAGGCCAGGGCGTGGCGGTGAACCTGACCTGCATCGACGACATCACCCGTGCCGTGGCGCACGCCCGCCAGTTCGACAGCCGCGTGCTGCTGGAAAGCTTCCACGCCGGGTTCGACCTGCGCATCGTGGTGATCGGCTACGAGGTGGTGGCCGCCGCCATCCGTCACCCGGCGCAGGTGCTGGGCGACGGCAAACACAGCGTGCGCCAGTTGATCGAAGCCCAGAGCCGTCGCCGCCAGGCCGCCACCGGTGGCGAAAGCCGCATTCCGCTGGACGACGAAACCGAGCGCACCTTGCGCGCAGCGGGCGTTGGTTATGACGACGTGTTGCCGGCCGGCCAGCGTCTGGCCGTGCGGCGTACGGCCAACCTGCACACCGGCGGCACCCTGGAGGACGTCACCGAACGCCTGCACCCGGTGCTGGCCGATGCTGCCGTGCGCGCGGCACGGGCACTGGAAATTCCGGTGGTGGGGCTGGACTTCATGGTGCGTGATGCCGGGCAGCCGGAGTACGTGATCATCGAGGCCAACGAACGTGCTGGCCTGGCCAACCATGAACCGCAGCCCACGGCCGAGCGTTTTATCGACCTGCTGTTTCCCCATAGCCGGCCTTTGGCGTAAACCCGTGCCGGCCTCTTCGCGGGCAAGCCCGCTCCCACAGGGATATCACCGCCCTTGAAGGCAGCGCTGGCCCTGTAGGAGCAGATTTCCCGCGAAGGCAGCGCTGTACCTGTAGGAGCGGGCTTGCCCGCGAAGGCAGCACTGTACCTGTAGGAGCGGGTTTACCCGCGAAGAGGCCGACACAGGAGTAAAGGAGTCCCCAATATGTCCGAGCGACACCCCGAACCCGATCTCGACTACCTCAAACGCGTGCTGCTGGAAATGCTCGCCATCCCCAGCCCCACCGGTTTCACCGACACCATCGTGCGCTACGTGGCCGAACGCCTTGACGAACTGGGCATCCCCTTCGAGCTGACCCGCCGCGGCACCATTCGCGCCACCCTCAAAGGTCGGCAGGCCACCCCCGACCGCGCCGTCTCTGCCCACCTGGATACCATCGGCGCCAGCGTGCGCCAGTTGCAGGACAATGGCCGCCTGGCCCTGGCGCCGGTCGGTTGCTGGTCCAGCCGTTTTGCCGAAGGCAGCCGGGTTAGCGTGTTCACCGATACCGGAGTATTCCGTGGCAGCGTGCTGCCGCTGATGGCCAGCGGGCATGCCTTCAACACGGCCATCGACCAGATGCCGATCAGCTGGGACCACGTGGAAGTGCGCCTGGATGCCTACTGCGCCACGCGCGCCGACTGTGAGGCACTGGGCGTGAGCATTGGTGATTTCGTGGCCTTCGACCCCTTGCCCGAGTTCACCGAAAGCGGCCACATCAGCGCCCGTCACCTGGACGACAAGGCTGGCGTAGCCGCATTGCTGGCGGCATTGAAGGCCGTGGTGGAAAGCGGCCGCCAGCCGCTGATCGACTGCCACCCGCTGTTCACCATCACCGAGGAGACCGGCTCGGGTGCAGCCGGCGCCCTGCCCTGGGACGTCAGCGAGTTCGTCGGCATCGACATCGCCCCGGTGGCGCCTGGGCAGGCGTCCAGCGAGCATGCGGTCAGTGTGGCCATGCAGGACTCGTCGGGGCCTTACGACTACCACCTGTCCCGGCACCTGCTGAAACTGGCCGGCGACCACGACTTGCCGGTGCGGCGCGACCTGTTCCGCTATTACTTCAGCGATGCCCATTCGGCGGTGACGGCCGGGCACGATATCCGTACCGCGCTGGTGGCCTTTGGTTGCGATGCCACCCATGGTTACGAGCGCACCCATATCGACAGCCTGGCAGCGCTGAGCCGGCTGTTGTCAGCCTACCTGCTGAGCCCGCCCGTGTTTGCCAGCGACTCGCAGC
Source organism: Pseudomonas sp. CIP-10 (assembly GCF_020911845.1). NCBI lineage: Bacteria > Pseudomonadati > Pseudomonadota > Gammaproteobacteria > Pseudomonadales > Pseudomonadaceae > Pseudomonas > Pseudomonas sp. CIP-10. The sequence goes on from NZ_CP087160.1 coordinate 4,576,203, forward strand.
CGGCCAATGCATCGCTCGAGCGCTTCAGCCACCAGCTGGAACATGATGCGCAGATGGAAAGCGACACGCGGGTACCGGCGGTGGACAGCCTGGTCGGAAACAAAGGCTAAACGCCCATGGGGCTGCAAAGCGGCCCCAACACCTCGAATGTTTCGCGTAGCATGCTCATACCCACTTCAGACACCACCCGACCATGCTGATCCCCTACGACCAACTGCAAGCCGAAACCCTGACCCGCCTGATCGAGGACTTCGTTACCCGCGACGGCACTGACAACGGCGACGATACCCCGCTGGAAACCCGCGTGCTGCGAGTACGCCAAGCGTTGGCCAAAGGCCAGGCTTTCATCCTTTTCGACCTGGAAAGCCAGCAGTGCCAGTTGCTGGCCAAGCATGATGTGCCCCGCGAACTGCTCGAATAGCAGGTCCGGCCTGTTCAGGCCTTGTTCTGCTTGGACGCCTTGATGCGCTTGTAAACTTCGGCTCGATGCACCGGCACCTCACGCGGGGCATCCACACCAAAGCGCACCACGCCGTCCCGGGTCTCCACCACCATGATCCGGATATCATCGCCAATCATGATGACCTCCCCCACTTCACGCCCTATTACCAGCATGTTCCGATCCTCCTGCAAAAGGGAAAACCGGAGCCTGCCCCGTAGGCATTCAGCTACTCAATAGCTCCACTGCGATTCAGAAGCCCCTTACGCATTTGAGTAACTTCTCCTACAGACTAATCATCGCGACTGGGCTTTTGCCCGCATTTTTACCGCCATTTCGGCCATCTCGTCATACAGCCGCTCAGGGGCCTGGCGTTTCAGTTGCCAGGCCTGGCGCCCTGCCTCATGGGGCAGGATGAGGAACTCGCCTGCAGCGACCTGCTGATGGATATAGTCGGCAATGTCTGCCGCACTGATCGGCGAACCTTCGAGCAGCTTGCCCACCTGTGCCTTCATCGCCGGGTTCGGCCCGCGGAACGAGTCCAGCAGGTTGGTCTGGAAGAACGACGGGCACACCACGTGCACCGCCACCTCAATCTGGCGCAACTCCACCAGCAGGCTTTCCGACAATGCCAGCACACCGGCCTTGGCCACGTTGTAGTTGCTCATGCCCGGGCCCTGCATCAGTGCAGCCATCGAGGCGACGTTGATAATGCACCCCTTGCTGCGCTCCAGCAGCGGCAGGAACGCCTTGCAACCCTTGACCACGCCCATCAGATTGACGGCGATCTGCCAGTCCCAGTCTTCCAGCGACAGCTCGGCGAAGAACCCGCCCGAAGCGATACCGGCGTTGTTGACGATCACATCGACCCCACCAAATTTCTCTTCGCAGGCCTGGGCAAGGGCCGTCAGCTGGCTATAGTCGCGCACATCGCAGCGCTGGACGAAGCCGTCGCCACCGGCCTGATGAACCTGCTCCAGCGTTTCGCGCAGGCCGGTTTCGTTAACATCGGCCAGTGCCAGGCGCCAGCCCTCACGTGCCCAGCGCAGGGCGATCTCGCGGCCGAGGCCGGATCCGGCGCCGGTGATCATGATGCGTTTTTGCATGGTCGCAGGCCTTGTTCTGACAGGTAGTCAGGTGAGTCTAATCAAGGCGTTGCCATCCAGCAGGATTCATCAGGGTAGTGAATGGGCGGGCATGATTGGGTAGACGGCTGCACGGGGATGGAATCTTTGCCAACCCGCACCGGTCCGAATTATCGAGAGGCCAGCATTCTCAGGCTCTTGCCCCCTAATCATGCAAGGACTTTGACATGACCACGATCCTTATCATCATCCTGATTCTGCTGCTGATCGGTGGCTTACCGGTCTTCCCCCACTCGCGCAGCTGGGGCTATGGCCCTTCCGGCATTATTGGCGTGGTGTTGGTGATTCTGCTGGTACTGCTGTTGCTTGGGATGATATGACTCGCTGCGGATAGCCACTTCATCCAACCATTTGAGGTGAATGGCAAGCGGGTCGCAACACCCGGTTGCCGTCCTACAGGTTCGCATCGAACACCATTGTCACGACGGCGTGATACTCGATATCAGGCAGCATGTCCTGTTCCTGGGTGTGGCCGCGAGGGTATACATGAAAATGCAACTGCCCTTGGCTGCCGGTCACACCCTCTGGCGGGACTTCCAGGCTCATGGCGTTCTCAGCTCCGCCAAAGGACATTGCCTGCCGATAGAGCGAACGGCCATGGTAGGAAACACCTGGCAAAGTCATGGCCAGATACAGCGGTATGTCATGGCCCTTGGCCGAGCGTAGATTGCACGTGCTGCCCAGCCCCGTGCTGCACAGCGCCCAGACGTTGAAAGGCCCACTGGCAGTCAGGCTGAAGGTCACGTCTTTTTCCAGCTTGTCTGCCGCACCCCGCCCTCGGCTCCCATGCCCCTGCGCGTGCCGCGGCACCAGAGCCACCTGCTCGGAACCCGGCTCAAAACGCACCTCAAGGTCATGCACCACCTCCAGTTCGACGTTGATCGCCACTGAATCGTCCGTGAGCCCGGAGACCGTTCGGCTCGAACCCAGGCTTATATCCCTGTCAGGGCCTATCGAATAGACCACGCGCCCTCGGTACACGCCCGACTTCAAGCTCGCCGGTAAAGGCGTCTTCAACCTGTAGCCCAGCGTCAGGTGACTCACGTGGTAAGTGCTCGCATTCGCCGCGTTGACGTTGGCCCAGCACCCGTTGCTGGCTGGCGACCACAGAAACAGGCGATGGGCCGCGCTGGCCAACGCAACCTGGCAACCACTCGAGTCCAGGCCCGTGCGCGCCGCAAGCGTAGGCGCCCCATCGTCCGAAGTTACCGCACCGCCCAGGTGGGTAATGGCAAAGTCCATGCTGACTTGCTCACCGGTCTGGTCACGGACCATCAGTAGCGTAGTCGGCTGGACAGGGGCCGAGAGGTAGAAGCCGTCGGCGCCTTCGCCATCGACTGTTTTCGAGTACTCGACCCCCACATCCAGCAGGTCCTGCAGCGGATCGCCACAAAGCTGCGGCAACTGAGTACAGACAGGGGACGACCGGGGCGTCAGGTTTTCAAACTGCCGGGTCTCGCCGCGGTAACGCAGCTTGAGCGTAATATCGGCCGCTTGCGCCCACGACGAACCCAACACCCCAGACAGCAGTACCAGCATTGCACACTTGCGAAACATGCCCCTACCTCTCACTCTGCCTTGAAGCTCATGGCCTTGCGTGCATCGCCTTCCACCAGCTCGAAGCGGTATTCGACACCGGGCTTCTCGACGAACTCGCGCTTACGCCCGGGGCGAAGATGGTGCTTGGCCGGAGGCTCACACTCCTCCTCGTTCAGCACACAGACCTGGACGTTGTCGAGCAGCACCGTCGCATTGCCCTCGTTGCGCACGGTCCATTTTCCACCCGCTCGCTCGATCGAGGTCTGGTACCGCGTGGCAGCAGGTTTGGTAATCAAAATGGTGCCGTAGCCAGCCAGAAACTGCACACCGGCACTGAGTTCTTTGCGGTAAGCGTCAAGCTCCGTTTTATCCAGTGCGAAGCTGTCATCCCGTTCCGGTACTACCGGGATGAAGCGCAGCCGGTAGTAACGCTCCTGGTCTCGTTCACCGCGATACAGCAGCCGCACGGCCTGCATGCCACGTGCCGGGATGATCATCCGCGCAGGGCTGGCAACAACACTGCGCTGATCGAAGGGCAGCTCATCGACGTCCACCTCACGGGGTTCGGCCTGGCCGTCGTAGACCAGCTCCAGCACGCTGACCTTGACGAACGCAGTACTGTCCCCCCGGTTGTAGATACGTTTGGCATAGGTGCCCTTGCCTGGTTCGAGGTAGTCATAGAGCGTGCCGACATCCAGCTGTGGCCCGGCCTGGGCAAACCACGGCAGCATCAGCGCTACGAACAACAAGGGTGACAAGTGAAATGTGAACCTGTGCATCTTCAACCTCTGTTTACTCAATATCGAATCCACCGACCCGGGAATCGGGCCCTCTACAGCGTCATGCCGAATGCCGGCTCAGCCCACACTGGGCACACACCGCTGCTCACCCACAATCAGCAAGTCATCCTCGCGATCAAAGTTGTCCGGCGGTAATGTCAGAAGGCAGTTGCCTGCCGTGCCATGGCGAATTTCCAAGGTGGGCCGTGACTCACTCATTTCCACGTTGAAATAGCCATCCACCTCGACAACCGTGCGCCCGGCGTCATTGACCACATGCGCGCCGTGCAGTGGCTGGCCTTGCCCATCCAGCAGCCGGCCAAACACAGTGACCGTTCGCATGACCTTCACTGTGTGGTACCCCACCCCACCGCGGTTGAGGTGGTAGTCCACAGCAAGGGGTTGGATCTGTGCTGGCGGCACGTCCTTTGTGTCGAAGTCGAAGCGCACATGGCCAGACTTGAACGCCGTCACCGGTACGATATTGCGCCCGGGGTGCAGCACTGCACTCATGCCCTGGCCATCGTTGGCGCGCAGCTTCACACCGTGCAGATCGCTTTCGACATCGATGATCAAACCGGCTTCGAGCGGCAGGCTGCTGCCACCCATGGCCAGCTTCCCGTCGCCAAGCGCCAGGGTACTTTCCAGGTTGAGGCCACCGCTGAGGTTATTGTTGAAAGAGGAACTCTGGGCGTAGGCATCGCCCTGCAGCGCCTGGCTGTGGAAGCGCCCATTGGCCGTCAGGCTGGTGCCATAGCCGTCGAGCGTCGCGCTGCCCCCCAGGCTGTGCACGGGGCCCAGGTCGACGTTCTGCCGATACCACAGCGAAGCGTAGGGGTCATTGCCCCCCTCACGCGAGGCGCGGCTACCCACATCGACCCCAAGCTGCCTGCCATCGCGCTCAAGCTTCATGCTTACAGCAACGTTGACGCCGCGGCTGCGGACACCGGCGCTGCTGCGCGTTCCGGGCCTGTCGAAAAGTGACAGGCGAACACTGCTCTGATGCCCCCGCAGTTTCCCGTAGAACGCCCAGCTCAGGTCGGCACCCAGGCCGCTTGCCGAGCCCGCACTGTGTTCCAGGCGCAGCGTCGCTGAACTGCGCGCGGTTATCCGCTGGTTGATCGAAAAGGCGGTGCGGCTGCGCACCTGGCGCTGTGAAGTATCGTCGCGACCGCTACTGCCAGGCTCCAGCCAGGTCTGATTGTGGCTCAGCAACAACGAGCCCCAAGGATGGGTGTAGGTCAACTGCAGATCGCCGCCGTTGCCCAGGCCCTGGGTCTGATTGAGGCTGGCGTAAAGCTTGAACCGTTCATGCACGTCCCAGTCCAGCGAGGTACCCAACTGCAGGTCAGCATCGACCTGTTGCACTGACAGCCCCAGCACCGCAGCAGGATGCATCAGGTAGTTGGAAAGGGCCCCGAACACCGGGCTCTGTTCGCGTTCGCCATCCCCGTTGCTCAGCAGCTCGACCTGCTGGCCCAGGTACAGGTTGTAACGCCAGCGGTTATCCATGTTCTGCCACCGGCTGGGCTTGTAGATGGACACTTCGCTGCGCGAGGTCTCCAGGCCGTCTTCGAGCAAACGCAGCTCTACATCATAGATGCCGCCAGGCAATACCCGCGTGTCGAGCGCCTGTAAACCGGGCTGTACCGGCTGACTGTTGATCAGCGAACCATTGCGATAGATTTCGACGATACCCGGGCGGTTCGGCGTGACATAGACCGGGATGGCGCTGGCTTGGCCATTGTCGACCAGCAGGCTGTCACTGCTGCCCAGCATCAAGCCAAGCGTGCTATCAGGGCGGCGCCCGAGCAGCGCTGGCTGGCGCACCAGGCCTTGTGAGTCAGTGGAGAAGTAACCCAGCCGAAAGAAATGCGCTTCATGCAGGCTCTGCGCGTAAAGCTGGTTCATGCGGTAACGCATATCGCCTTGCTCAGATGGGCTACGATCCACGCGTGCATCGGCAAGCGTCGTCCAGTTATGCAGGTTGCCCTGACCGAGCAGGCCGATTCTGCCCGTGGTCTGATTGCCATCATTGACCAGGTTGAGCTGGTTACGCAGCAGCAACCCAGCGTCACTCTGCTCCGGGAGGCGGTGAAAGAGCGCGTCCTGCTCCAGCTTCTCGGCATTGGACGTCAGCAATGACAACTGGGAATTGGCCAGGCTGTAATGGATAGCCTGCAACCCGTCCGGGCAGTTTTGCAGGCAGTCGCCCAGCATGCGCCCGCCCTCCAGGCGCTGTTGCCACAACTGCCTGAGTGTGGCCGGCTCTGCGCTCTGCTCAGTGTCGGTAAACGCCAGCAACTGCACACGGTTATCACGGCTCAGCACCACCATGGCATCACCGAGGTAGCGTTGATCCAGCTCCACCCGCACGGCAAGTGGCACATCGAAAAAGTGCGCCTCGAAGTCTTCTGGCAAACGCCCGAATGTATTCAGATCAATGGCATTGGACGCGCGCGCGGCCAACACTTCGAGGGGCATAAGGCAGGCAGCACCCAGCAGCCAGACAGCGAGTGCGCGGCCGGGTGCAGCAAACTGGAACATGATTCAATCCACTTCAACACCTGCCCTTACACTGGTAAACATCCAGTAAGTTGAGGCAGGCGGCACTGCTTCAATCAAAGGCTGGCGGAGGAAGTTTCAAACAACACGCTCACTGTCCCGGCATACTCACCCTTTACATAACCATCGGCAGGCTTTACGGCATTAAACGTAATGGGAAGTTCGTTGCCGGCTTTAGCATCTTCCGCGCTCATGACCTCCGTGGACGTCAACTCCATCTTTTTATCCCCAACAGTGATGATAAGATCAATCTTCTTGTCGGTTTGCCCGTCTTGCAGCGATGCTGTGTGCAGCAGGCGGGCCTGAATAGCGCCGACATCACTCTGTGCCGAGAACTTTTCACTGACCGCCTTGAAGTCTTCGCGCTCCGGCTCATATTCAAGCGTCACGCCTTTCTCCAGCCAGCCCCCTACAGGGGTCACTGAAAAATCATTCCCGGGAATGACCGCCGTCACTGAAATACTCTGGGTGATCGGCTCAGGGGCGGACGCGACAGCGGCACCGGCAAACAATGCAAGGAACGGGACAGCCAATACATAGGATTTCACATCAAACTTCCTTTAACGGTTGCACATCAATTAGCGGGCACCCTGGAGCACCCGAATGGAATTGCGAATCAGGGCGCCCCTGTTTCAAACATCAAGGTGGCTTGCGTGACATAGGTGCCAGGCACGCGAGTCGACGCCGATCCCCCCATCGGATAGAACCTGAACTGAATGGTTTTCCCCTGAGCGGCTTCAGCAGCACTGACGATTTCAACCGGTGCCGTGCCCATTCTTATGCGATTCAACATGATGTGGTATCGACGGGACGCTTCCCCACCGCCCACCCGCGTGAACTGATACTCCGAACGATCTGTTTTCGCGTAAATCGGGCCGTAGGTACTTTTTACAAACACTTCTTTTTCAATTTGCTTGAAGATGCCCCGGTCCGGGTCATATTCAGCCTGAAGTACGTCTTCCCACCAACTGTCAACCGAGTTCACCTGAAATTCAGGTACCGACACGACAGCCTGGACACTGATGTCCTGCGGTATTTCCTTTGCCCCTGCAGCGCCCGCCACGCCAAGGAGAGCGAAGGTGATCAAACAGCGTAACTTCATTGAACATTCCCCAAATGTGCCGGCATCTATAGAGCACTTACGACATGAGGGAACTTTATGGGCAGAGCATCAGTATGTATGTAGGCTATTTCTGACTGCATAAAATAAAAAACGCCCCGACAGGCGGGGCGTTTTTCAGTGCAGGGGATTGACGTTAGTGCGAGACCGCCCCGCTGGCACCCAGGCCAGTCTGCGAACGCACGAACTGCGGGAAGAACAGCGCGCGCTCATCCTCAGCCGCCTTGGACTTGTCGGTGACCGAGAAGAACCAGATGCTGACGAAGGCAATGGCCATCGAGAACAGCGCCGGGTACTCGTACGGGTAGATGGGTTTCTCGTGGCCGAGAATCTGTACCCAGATGGTCGGGCCAAGGATCATCAGCGTCACCGCACTCACCAGGCCCAGCCAGCCGCCGATCATGGCGCCGCGGGTGGTCAGCTTCTTCCAGTACATCGAAAGCAGCAGTACCGGGAAGTTGCAGCTGGCCGCAATGGAGAACGCCAGGCCGACCATGAAGGCGATGTTCTGCTTCTCGAACAGAATCCCCAGGCCAATCGCCAGCACACCCAGGGCGACAGTGGTGATCTTCGATACGCGGATCTCGTCCTTGTCGTTGGCTTTGCCCTTGCGCCAGACGCTGGCGTACAGGTCGTGGGACACCGCCGAGGCACCGGCCAGGGTCAGGCCAGCCACCACCGCCAGGATGGTGGCAAAGGCCACCGCCGAGATGAAGCCGAGGAACACACTGCCACCCACCGCATTGGCCAGGTGCACCGCAGCCATGTTGTTGCCGCCCAGCAGAGCGCCTGCGGCGTCCTTGAATTCCGGGTTGGTGCTGACCAGCAGGATAGCGCCAAAGCCAATGATGAAGGTGAGGATGTAGAAGTAGCCGATGAAGCCGGTGGCGTACAGCACGCTCTTGCGCGCTTCCTTGGCATCACTGACGGTGAAGAAGCGCATCAGGATGTGCGGCAGGCCGGCAGTACCGAACATCAGTGCCAGGCCCAGGGAGAATGCCGAGATCGGGTCCTTGACCAGGCCGCCGGGGCTCATGATCGCCTCACCCTTGGCGTGTACCTTGATCGCTTCGGTGAACAGCGTGTTGAAGTCAAAGCCCACGTGCTTCATGACCATCAGCGCCATGAAACTGGCACCGGACAGCAGCAGCACAGCCTTGATGATCTGTACCCACGTAGTGGCCAGCATGCCACCGAACAGCACGTACAGGCACATCAGGATACCCACCATGACCACCGCCACATGGTAGTCCAGGCCGAACAGCAACTCGATCAGCTTGCCGGCGCCGACCATTTGCGCGATCAGGTAGAACGCCACCACCACCAGCGAACCGGAGGCCGACAAGGTGCGGATTTCCTTCTGCCCGAGGCGGTACGAGGCCACGTCGGCAAAGGTGTACTTGCCCAGGTTGCGCAAGCGTTCGGCAATCAGGAAAAGAATGATCGGCCAGCCGACCAGAAAACCGATCGAGTAGATCAGGCCGTCATAACCCGAGGTGAACACCAGCGCGGAAATACCCAGGAACGAGGCGGCTGACATGTAGTCGCCAGCGATCGCCAAACCGTTCTGGAAGCCGGTGATCTTGCCGCCGGCAGCATAGTAGTCCGATGCCGACTTGTTGCGCTTGGAGGCCCAGTAGGTGATGCCGAGCGTGAAGGCGACGAAGGTCACGAACATGGCAATGGCGGAAACGTTCAGCGGTTGTTTCTGCACCTCGCCGGTCAGGGCATCTGCGGCCCACACGGCGGGTGCAAAGGCTCCGCAGGCCAGTACGGCCAGGGCTTTGACAGAGCGAATCATTGTTGCGCCTCCTTCAGGATTTCCTTGTTCAGCTCATCGAACTCGCCGTTGGCGCGGCGCACGTAGATGGCGGTCAGGACGAATGCCGAAACGATCAGGCCGACGCCCAGGGGAATGCCCCAGGTAATCGATGACTCAGGACTGAGCTTGGCGCCCAGCACATGAGGACCGTAGGCGATCAGGAGGATGAAGGCGCAGTACAGGCCGAGCATGATCGCCGAGAGAATCCAGGCGAACCGTTCGCGTTTGGTGACCAGCTCCTTGAAACGGGGGCTGTTTTGTATCGAGAGGTAAATGCTGTCGTTCATTGTTTTTGTCCTAGCAGCACAGGTAGGGGAAGAACCCACACCCTTACTTTATGCGGCTGCCGGACGCCAACCAGACGACCTTAGTCTTAGATGCAACGGTGTTTTACCGATTGCGTAACAAAGAAGAGATTTGGCCAGGGGTGGCAAGGGACCGGTTCAGGTTTTGCGGTCGGGCATAAAACCAGCGCCGCCCGCGCGGCGCATCGCGAGCTGCGCTCGCTCCTACGTTTGTTTCGGGCCAGTCATTCCTGTGGCAGGCGCACGCGACCGCCTTGTTTGTGCGACGCGATATTGCGCCATGCGCCAAGGCGTTCGCGCGAAAAACCCACAGGTATAATTGGCCCGAAACAAACGTAGGAGCGAGCGCAGCTCGCGATGCGCCGCGCGGGCGGCGCTCGATCTAACTGGCGTTAAAAAAACAACGTGAAACGCCCAAAGTTACTTGCCAGTCCACTCCTTCACACGATCAGGGTGCTTGGCTACCCAGTCCTTGGCTGCCGCTTCAGGCTTGGCCCCTTCCTGAATCGCCAACATCACCTCGCCAATCTCGTCCTTGGACTGCCAGTTGAACTTCTTCAGGAACTCCGCCACTTCCGGTGCCTTGGTTGCCAGTTCCTTGCTGCCGATGCTGTTAACGGTTTCCGACGCGCCATATACGCCTTTCGGATCTTCGAGGAACTTCAGCTTCCACTTGGCGAACATCCAGTGCGGAACCCAACCGGTCACCGCAATCGACTGGTGCTTGGCATAGGCACGGCCCAGCTCCGCAGTCATCGCAGCGCCCGAGCTGGCCTGCAACTTGTAACTCGTCAGGCCATAGTCCTTGATTGCCTGGTCGGTCTTGAGCATCACACCGGAGCCTGCATCAATGCCGACGATCCTGTCCTTGAAGCTGTTATCGGTCTTGAGGTCGGCGATGCTCACTGCCTTGACGTACTCGGGGACGATCAGGCCGATCTTGGCGTCCTTGAAGTTCGGGCCGTAGTCGACCACGTTGTCCTTGTTCTTGGCCCAGTACTCGCCATGGGTCACCGGCAACCAGGCCGACAACATGGCATCGAGCTTGCCAGTTGCCACACCCTGCCACATGATCCCCGTGGCAACGGCCTGCAACTTCACGTCGTAGCCGAGTTTTTGCTTGATTACTTCGGCAGCCACGTTGGTGGTCGCCACGCTGTCGGCCCAACCATCCACGTAACCAATGCTTACTTCTTTGGCCATAGCCTGTGCAGCGCTCATGGCCATTACCAGGGCGGTGCCCACACCCAGTAAACGTCGCATTTTCTTCAAAGTTGCCATCAAAGCATCCCCTCGTCAGGTCTTGGAGATTCCATCATCTTCCTGCAACACAAGACGACCTGATCCAGCTGCGACCTGTACCCGCCCCATATGCGACAGCACTATGCCATTAGCGCCATCGGCCGGCAGCGGCCTGCGCGATCCTTGCATGCCAAAGGTTTGGCGCCGGGCTACTATCTAACCTTTTGTGCCAGACGATGGACCGCCCGATGCCCAGTTGTAGCCGCCTGTTGTTACCGTTGTACCTGCTTGCCTGCCTGCTGGCCCTGTTCGGGCTGGGGGGGCTCTGGTACGGGCTGGGCAAGCCAGTGCACCTGCCCGATGCGGCCAGCCCTGCACACAAGCTGCAGTGCGCCTCGTACACACCTTTTGACAAAGACCAATCGCCTTATGACCAGCCGTTTCGCCTGCGCCCGGCGCGGATGGACGCCGACCTGGCGTTACTGGCCGAGCGGTTTCAGTGCATCCGTACCTATTCCATGAGCGGTCTTGAGGCAATCCCGGCGCTGGCACGCAAGCACGGTCTGAAGGTGATGCTGGGCGCCTGGGTGAACGCCCACCCGGCCGACACCGAGAAGGAAATCAACCTGCTGATCGCCGCTGCCAACGCCAACCCTGACGTGGTCAGCGCGGTGATCGTCGGCAATGAGACACTGTTGCGCAAGGAGGTGACCGGTGCCCACCTGGCCAAGCTGATCGCGCGGGTGAAGAGCCAGGTCAAGGTACCGGTGACCTACGCCGATGTCTGGGAGTTCTGGCTGCAGCACCCGCAGGTGGCCCCGGCAGTGGACTTCCTGACCATCCATCTGCTGCCCTACTGGGAGGACGACCCGCGTGGCATCGACGAGGCCTTGGCCCACGTCGCCGACGTGCGCCGGGTATTCGGCACACGCTTCGCGCCCAAGGACATACTGATTGGCGAAACCGGCTGGCCCAGCGAAGGCCGCCAACGCGAAACTGCGGTACCCAGCCGGGTCAATGAAGCGCGCTTCATCCGCGGCTTTGTGGCCATGGCCGAGCGCAATGGCTGGCACTACAACCTGATCGAAGCCTTCGATCAGCCATGGAAACGCGTCAATGAGGGCGCGGTGGGCGGCTACTGGGGGTTATACGACGCGGACCGGCAGGACAAGGGTGTGCTCGAAGGGCCAGTGAGCAACCTGCATGACTGGCCGCGGTGGCTGCTGGCCAGTGCCGTGCTGATGGTGATCATGCTGGTGCTGGCCGGGCGCCCCGCTACACCGATGGCGGCCTTGCTGCTGCCATTGCTGGCGGCGTTTGGCGCCGCTTGCCTGGGCCTGTGGGGCGAGTTGATGCGTACCCATGCGCGCTTTGCCGGGGAGTGGTTATGGGCACTGATGCTGGCCGGGCTGAACCTGCTGGTGCTGGCCCATGCGTTGTTGGCGCTGGCGCGGCGAGCCGGCTGGCGTGAGCGCTTGTTCGCCCGGCTGCAGGTGCAAGCTGGCTGGCTGTTGCTGGCGGCGGGCTTTGCGGCGGCGGTGAGCATGTTGGCACTGGTGTTCGACCCACGCTACCGCAGCTTCCCCAGCGCGGCGCTGGCGTTGCCGGCGCTGGTGTATGTGCTGTGGCCGGTGCGGGCGCGACGGGCGGAGGTGGCGTTGCTGGCGTTCATCGTCGGCGCCGGGGTGGCGCCGCAGTTGTTCGTCGAAGGGCTGGAGAACCAGCAGGCCTGGGGCTGGGCGGTGGTGAGTGTGCTGATGACAGCGGCGTTGTGGCGAAGCTTGCGGATGCGACAGGCTTGATACTGCATAGTCCTCAAGCCCGGCGCGTACCTTGTGTGAGTAAACTGTCTTGCTCAATTTCCAAAAGCTGGCGCGATCCCTGTGGGAGCGGCCTTGTGTCGCGATAGGGCCGCGCAGCGGCCCCAGGATCTCGGCATCATGTATAGATTGCTGGGGCCGCTTTGCGGCCCTATCGCGACACAAGGCCGCTCCCACAGGCTGGTGCTCAGCCTCAGCCCAGCGCGGTATCGAGAAACATCATCACCGCAAAACCACCCATCAACCCCAGGGTCGCCGTTGTTGCCCACAGGTATGAACTGCAGATGATCATGGTGGGGCAGCCGGACCTGGCACGGGTAATGGAACTGGGGGGGTAGTGCTGGGCATCAAGGTCGAACCGGCGTTGGAAGCCCTGAAAGTCGCCTTCCACATCTAAAGCCTGGCGCAGTCCCTGTGGGAGCGCCAGCTTTTGGAAATTGAGCAGGACAGTTGCTCCCACAAGGTACGCGCAGCTGCTTACATTGGGGGTTGCCTGACCAGGCGCAACCCCGCCAGTACCAGCGCAAACACCGCAATGCTGGCGGTGTACAGCACCAGCGCCGGCACCGCGAACACCAGTGCCAACACTGCCAGCCACCAGCCGGCACGCGCGGAAACGAACTGGGCCAGAAGCGCCAGGCCCAATCCGCCCCAGGCCATGACTTGATGGTGAATGCCCAACCCCAGCAGCGAACGCACCTCGCACTGCCAGTAGGCCGTCGGCACTGCGCACAGCCCTACCCACTGGCCATCCTCCATCAGGCCGTAACGCACACCATAGCTGGCCGCGAGCCAAAGCCCCAGAAACAGCACCAGCAGCACCGTCGGCAGCGAACGAGACATCCTGTTCTCCAATAGCGGTAATCGAAAGCATCCATGATCGCTTATGCCCGTTTCTAAGGCAAAATCACACCCCGGCGGCTATGTTGCAGATAGCAAGTACGCCAAAGGCCACCGCAGCGGGCAACTTTGCCCGCTTGGCTGTGGTCCTAGCCTGCACACTGCTCGACCTTGCGTTCTTTTGGGGGATTACATGCTTCGATCTTTGCGCCTCGCTGCCCTGCTCGGCAGCTTGCTCATGGCTGTGGCCGCTTCAGCGCGGGACATCGACGCTGCCAGCTATGGCTACCCTCTTACCAACCCGTTCGAGGCCACCATCGCCACCACGCCGCCGGACAAGCGCCCTGAGCTGCCCAGCGACGATGACATCAATCAGTCCGACTACAGCCTGAACTTGCGCCCGGAACGTGAGTTCACGTTGCCCGACAACTTCTGGGCAGTGAAGAAGCTTAAGTACCGCCTGGCCCGCCAGGATCGAGAAGCGCCGCTGATCTTCATCATCGCCGGCACCGGTGCGCCCTACAGCAGCAGCATCAATGAATACCTGAAAAAGCTGTTCTACCAGGCCGGCTTCCACGTGGTGCAACTGTCATCGCCCACCAGCTATGACTTCATGAGTGCAGCCTCGCGCTTTGCTACCCCCGGCATCAGCCAGGAAGACGCCGAAGACATGTACCGGGTCATGCAGGCCGTGCGCGCCCAGCATCCACGCCTGCCAGTCAGTGATTTCTACCTCACCGGTTACAGCCTGGGTGCGCTCGACGCCGCCTTCGTCAGCCACCTGGACGAAACCCGCCGCAGCTTCAACTTCAAACGTGTGCTGCTGCTCAACCCACCGGTCAACCTCTACACCTCGATCAACAACCTCGACAAGCTGGTGCAAACCCAGGTCAAGGGCATCGACCGCAGCACCACGTTCTACGAGCTGATGCTGGAAAAACTCACCCGCTACTTCCAGGACAAGGGCTACATCGACCTGAACGACGCCCTGCTGTACGACTTCCAGCAGTCGCGCCAGCACCTGTCCAACGAACAGATGGCCATGCTGATCGGCACTTCGTTCCGCTTCTCGGCAGCGGACATCGCTTTCACTTCCGACCTGATCAACCGCCGCGGCCTGATCATTCCGCCGAAGTTCCCGATCACCGAAGGCAGCAGCCTCACGCCGTTCTTCAAGCGCGCCCTGCAGTGCGACTTCGACTGCTACATGACCGAACAGGTGATTCCGATGTGGCGCGCCCGCACCGACGGCAACAGCATCCTGCAGTTGGTCAACCAGGTCAGCCTGTATGCCTTGGAAGACTACCTGCGCAGCAGTGACAAGATCGCTGTGATGCACAACGCCGACGACGTCATTCTCGGCCCTGGCGACATTGGCTTCCTGCGCAAGGTGTTCGGTGAACGGCTGACCCTCTACCCCCATGGCGGCCATTGCGGCAACCTCAACTACCGCGTCAACAGTGACGCCATGCTGGAGTTCTTCCGTGGTTAACAAACTCCTCTTCGCCACTGCCCTGCTTGCCGCTGGCCACACCCTGGCCGCCGAAACCGCACCCAGAGCCAGCGTGGTCGAGGCCGACCCGCAGGTGATCGGCACCGCGCCACTGGCGCCCGAAGCCGATGGCTTCCTCGACCCGCTGCGTGAGCTGAAATTCAACCCGGGGCTGGACCAGCGCGAATTCGAGCGCTCAACCCTGCAGGCGCTCAACGTGTACGACCCGCTGGAGTCGATCAACCGGCGCATCTACCACTTCAACTACCGATTGGACCAATGGGTGCTGCTGCCGCTGGTGAATGGCTATCAGTATGTAACCCCAAAGTTCGTGCGCACGGGGGTGAGCAACTTCTTCAACAACCTTGGCGATGTGCCGAACCTGTTCAACAGCGTGTTGCAGCTCAAAGCCAAGCGCTCGGCAGAAATCACTGCGCGACTGATGTTCAACACGATTATCGGCGTGGGTGGGCTGTGGGACCCGGCGACCAGCATGGGCCTGCCGCGCCAGAGCGAGGACTTTGGCCAGACCCTGGGCTTCTATGGCGTGCCGGATGGGCCGTACCTGATGCTGCCGGTGCTAGGGCCATCGAACCTGCGCGATACCACCGGGCTGGTGGTGGACTATGCGGGAGAGCAGGCGGTCAACTACCTGAACGTGGCCGAAGCCAGCACCGATCACCCGGAAATCTTCGCCCTGCGTGTGGTGGACAAGCGCTACACCACCAACTTCCGTTACGGCCAGCTGAATTCGCCGTTCGAGTATGAAAAGGTGCGGTATGTGTATACCCAGGCGCGCAAGTTGCAGATAGCCGAGTAAGCCTGCTGCGGCCCTTTCGCGGGTGAACCCGCGCCTACACAGGTATTGGCGCAACCCCTTGTCGCGAAAGGGCCCGCACAGGCAACATCAAATCCCCAGGAATTCGCAAAGCTCGCGCTTCTTGGCCAAGGCATCCTTGCGCCCCAGCTCGATCAGTTCACTGCAATAGCTGGCCTCGAACAGCAAATAGCTCAACACCCCCGCCCCGCTGGTGCGCGTCGCCCCCGGCCCCCGTAAAAACAGGCGTAACGCCGCCGGCAACTCGCGGCGGTGCCGAGCGGCAATCTCATCCAGCGGCTGGCTGGGCGCCACCACCAACACGTCGATCGGTGCCAGCCCCAGGCGCCGGGCATCCAGGTGCGCCGGCAACAGCCCGCTCAAGTGGTTGAGGCGCTGCAGCAGTTCGATATCGTCTTCCAGGCTGTCAATGAACGTACTGTTGAGCAGGTGCCCGCCGATCTGCGCCAGGCTCGGCTGCTGCCCGCTGAACACACGCTGGGGCGGCACCGGTGGCGCTGGCCGCTGCGGGTTTCCGCTGACCCCGACCACCAGCACCCGGCTGGCGCCCAGGTGCAAGGCCGGGCTGATCGGCGCCGACTGGCGCACTGCACCGTCGCCGTAATACTCGCCGCCCAGTTGCACCGGGGCGAACAACAGCGGGATCGCCGCACTGGCCAGCAAGTGGTCGATGGTCAACGGTGCGGGTACGCCGATACGCCGGTGGCGCAGCCAGGCCTCGATGGTGCCGCGGCCCTGGTAGAAGGTCACCGCCTGGCCAGACTCGTAGCCAAAGGCGGTCACTGCCACGGCGCGCAGTTGCTCGGCGGCCAAGGCGTGGCCGATGCCATCCAGGTTCAGGTGCGTTTGCAACAGGCTGCGCAAAGGGCTGCTGTCGAGCAGCGCCACGGGCGCCTGGCCGCCCAGCCCCAGCAGGCTGTGGCCGACGAAGCGGGTGGCCTGGCGCACGACCCCGGGCCAGTCGCTGCGGATGACCAGATGGCTGCGAAAATTCTGCCAGAAGGCAGTGAGCCGTTGCACGGCCTCGTTGAAGTGCACGGCACCACTGGCCAGGGTGACGGCGTTGATGGCCCCGGCGGAGGTGCCGACAATGACCGGGAACGGGTTGTGCGCGCCGGCGGGCAGCAACTCGGCGATGCCCGCCAGCACGCCGACCTGGTAGGCAGCGCGGGCGCCGCCGCCAGAAAGGATGAGACCGGTTACCGGGGGTGGAGCCATGGCGTCCTTCCTGGGGTCAAGGTGCTTTCATGCCCGGCCTCTTCGCGGGTGAACCCGCTCCCACAGGGCCCCGCAATATGCAGAACCCGTGGTAATCCTGCAGGAGCGGGTTTACCCGCGAAGAGGCCAGGCCTGCTTACAAGGTTCAGCGCTTTTTCTTGTCATACAGCCGCGGCGCCCCTTCGGGCCGCGACTTGAACCGCCGGTGCGCCCAGAGGTATTGCTCGGGGCACTCGCGCAACACACGTTCAACCCACTGGTTGATGCGCAGGCAGTCGGCTTCCTCGCTCTCGCCGGGGAAGTCCGTCAGCGGCGGGTGGATGACCAGACGATAGCCGCTGCCATCCTCCAGGCGCTTCTGGGTGAACGGAATCACCTGCGCCTTGCCCAGCCGGGCAAACTTGGTGGTAGCGGTGACCGTCGCTGCGGGGATGCCAAACAACGGTACGAAGATGCTCTGTTTGGCGCCGTAGTCCTGGTCCGGTGCGTACCAGATCGCCCGGCCCGAACGCAGCAGTTTGAGCATGCCACGCACGTCCTCGCGCTCCACCGCCAGCGAATCAAGGTTGTGACGCTCGCGGCCGCTGCGCTGGATGAAGTCGAACAGTGCATTGCCGTGTTCGCGGTACATGCCGTCGATCGTGTGCTGCTGGCCGAGCAGCGCGGCGCCGATTTCCAGGGTAGTGAAGTGCACCGCCATGAGGATCGCGCCCTGCCCCGCCTGCTGGGCGGCCTGCAGGTGCTCAAGGCCCTCGATATGAGCCAGGCGCGCCAGCCTGGCCTTTGGCCACCACCAGCTCATGGCCATTTCGAAGAAGGCGATGCCGGTAGAGGCGAAGTTGGCCTTGAGCAAACGCTGCCGTTCGTCGATCGACAGCTCCGGGAAGCACAGCTCCAGGTTGCGCGCGGCGATGCGCCGACGTTCACCGGCAAAGCAATACATGACGGCGCCCAGCGCGGCACCGATCTTCAGCAGCACCCGGTACGGCAACTGAACCACCAGCCACAGCAGGCCCAGGCCCAGCCAAAGGCCCCAGAACTTGGGGTGAAGGTAATAGGGACGAAAACGCGGGCGTTCCATTGAAGCATCCGGAAAGACAAAGGCCGCGCATTCTACAACGGATCAGCGCATGTTGCGGGCAACCGGTGTTCTCGTTATAAGTCAGGGCACTTTTTTCGCAACAAGCCGTCTATGCAGACCATGAGCCCAAACCACACACCCGACACCGCCTCCGTGTTCCAGCTCAAGGGCAGCATGCTCGCCATTACGGTACTGGAACTGGCGCGCAATGACCTTGAAGCCCTCGACCGCCAATTGGCGGCCAAAGTCGCCCAGGCCCCGAACTTCTTCAGCAATACACCGCTGGTGCTGGCGCTGGACAAGCTGCCGGCCGACGAAGGGGCAATCGACCTGCCCGGCTTGATGCGGATCTGCCGACACCACGGCCTGCGTACCCTGGCCATCCGCGCCAACCGCATCGAGGACATCGCCGCCGCCATCGCCATCGACCTGCCGGTGCTGCCGCCCTCGGGGGCCCGCGAACGGCCGTTGGAGCCCGAGCCCGAGGTAGTCAAAAAGCCCGAACCGGCCCCTGCCCCGGCGCCAGCGCCTGCCCCTGAACCCGAGGTGCGCCCGACCCGCATCATTACTTCGCCAGTACGCGGCGGCCAACAGATCTATGCTCAGGGCGGTGATCTGGTGGTGACGGGTTCGGTCAGCCCAGGTGCGGAACTTCTGGCCGATGGCAACATCCATGTGTACGGCGCCATGCGCGGCCGCGCCCTGGCCGGCATCAAAGGCAACACCAAGGCGCGTATCTTCTGCCAGCAGATGACCGCCGAAATGGTCTCGATCGCCGGCCAGTACAAAGTCTGCGAAGACCTGCGCCGAGATCCGCTGTGGGGGACCAGCGTGCAAGTCAGCCTGTCTGGTGACGTGTTGAACATCACCCGTCTTTAACGGATACTTGCCAGCATTTTTAGAGCAACTTTTTTACCGTTGCCTTTATTTAGCTATTTCAGTTTTTTGCAGGGACAAGTGTCCCGACTATTTTTAGGGGTGAAACACCTTGGCCAAGATTCTCGTGGTTACTTCCGGCAAGGGGGGTGTGGGCAAGACCACTACCAGCGCCGCCATTGGTACCGGCCTCGCACTGCGCGGCCACAAGACCGTCATTGTCGACTTCGACGTGGGCCTGCGTAACCTCGACCTGATCATGGGCTGCGAACGCCGCGTGGTGTACGACTTCGTCAACGTGGTCAACGGCGAAGCCAACCTGCAACAGGCCCTGATCAAGGACAAGCGCCTCGAGAACCTGTACGTGCTGGCCGCCAGCCAGACCCGTGACAAGGACGCGCTGACCCAGGAAGGCGTGGAAAAGGTACTGATGGACCTGAAGAAGGACTTCGAGTACGTCATCTGCGACTCGCCGGCCGGTATCGAAAAAGGTGCTCACCTGGCCATGTACTTCGCTGACGAAGCCATCGTGGTGACCAACCCGGAGGTTTCGTCGGTACGTGACTCCGACCGCATGCTGGGTATTCTGTCGAGCAAGTCGCGCCGCTCCGAAAACGGTGAAGAGCCGATCAAGGAGCATTTGCTGATCACCCGCTACCACCCGGAGCGCGTCGTCAAAGGCGAAATGCTGAGCGTGGCCGACGTGGAAGAAATCCTGTCGATCAAACTCAAGGGTGTGATCCCGGAATCGCAGGCCGTCCTCAAGGCGTCCAACCAAGGTATCCCGGTCATTCTCGATGACCAGAGCGATGCCGGCCAGGCCTACAGTGATGCGGTCGACCGCCTGCTGGGCAAAGAGAAGCCGATGCGCTTCATCGATGTACAGAAGAAGGGATTCTTCGAGCGCATTTTCGGGAGCAAATAAACCATGAACCTTTTTGACTTCTTTCGTGGCAGACAGAAACAGACCAGCGCGTCGGTAGCGAAAGAGCGTCTACAGATCATCGTGGCGCACGAGCGCGGCCAACGCAGCGAACCGGACTACCTGCCCGCGCTGCAGAAAGAACTGCTGGAAGTGATCCGCAAATATGTGAACATCGGCAACGATGATGTGCATATCGAGCTGGAAAACCAGGGCAGCTGCTCGATTCTGGAGCTGAACATCACCCTGCCGGATCGCTGATCCGCGTAGTCGACAATTTGGGGCTGCCTTGCAGCCCTTCGCGGGCAAGCCCGCTCCTACAGGGGAATGCATAGCCTTTGTAGGAGCGGGCTTGCCCGCGAAGGGCCGCAAAGCGGCCCCAGCGTTTACTGCTATTTTCGTGAGACCTGTAATGCCGCTGTCGAATGTCCAGATCCTCTTCGAAGACGCCGCCATCCTGGTGATCAACAAACCGACCCTGCTGCTGTCGGTACCTGGCCGTGCCGAGGACAACAAGGACTGCCTGATCACCCGCCTGCAGGAAAACGGCTACCCCGATGCGCTGATCGTGCACCGTCTGGACTGGGAAACCTCCGGCATCATCCTGCTGGCCCGCGATGCCGACAGCCACCGCGAGCTGTCGCGCCAGTTTCACGACCGTGAAACCGAAAAAGCCTACACCGCACTGTGCTGGGGCCAGCCGACGCTGGACAGCGGCAGCATCGACCTGCCACTGCGCTACGACCCACCGACCAAACCACGGCATGTGGTGGACCACGAGCAGGGCAAGCACGCCCTGACCTTCTGGCGTATCGTCGAACGCTGCGGCGATTACTGTCGGGTGGAGCTGACGCCAATTACCGGGCGTTCGCACCAGCTGCGCGTGCACATGCTGTCGATCGGGCACCCGCTGCTGGGTGATCGGCTGTACGCCAACCCGCAAGCCCTGGCGGCCCATGAGCGGCTGTGCCTGCATGCCTCGATGCTGAGCTTTACCCACCCGGTGTCCGGGCAGCGGTTGAAGTTCGAGTGCCCGGCACCGTTCTGATTTCGCAGGGCCTGTACCGGCCTCTTCGCGGCTGAAGCCGCCCCCACAGGGACCGCGCTGCGCTCAGGGGCTGTGTAATACCTGTGGTAGCAGCGTTAGCCGCGAAGATGCAGACACAAATTGTCGACATTCTGCGTTAAACTCGCGCCACTGCTGTCTGGAGTGAGCTATGCGCGACGCACTGAATACCGGCCTCATCGAATTTCTCAAGGCCTCCCCCACGCCCTTCCATGCCACCGCCAGCCTGGTCCAGCGCCTTGAGGCGGCCGGCTACAAGCGCCTGGACGAGCGCGACAGTTGGGACCCCGAGACTGGCGGCCGCTACTACGTCACCCGCAACGATTCTTCAATCATCGCCATCAAACTGGGCAAGCAGTCGCCGCTGCTCAATGGCATCCGTATGGTCGGCGCCCACACTGACAGCCCGTGCTTGCGGGTCAAGCCTCAGCCCGAGCTGCAGCGCCAGGGTTTCCTGCAACTGGGCGTGGAAGTGTATGGCGGCGCGTTGCTGGCCCCCTGGTTCGACCGCGATCTGTCGCTGGCCGGCCGCGTCACCTACCGCCGTGACGGCAAGGTCGAAAGCCAGCTGATCGACTTCAAGCTGCCAATCGCGATCATCCCCAACCTGGCGATCCACCTGAACCGCACCGCCAACGAAGGCTGGGCGATCAACCCGCAGAACGAACTGCCCCCCATCCTCGCCCAAGTGGCCGGTGACGAACGCATCGACTTCCGCGCCCTGCTCACCGAGCAACTGGCCCGCGAGCACGAGCTGATCGCCGACGTGGTGCTGGACTACGAGCTGAGCTTCTATGACACGCAGGACGCCGCGCTGATCGGTCTGAATGGCGACTTCATCGCTGGCGCCCGCCTGGACAACCTGCTGTCGTGCTACGCCGGTTTGCAGGCCCTGCTGGCCGCCGACAGCGACGAGACCTGTGTGCTGGTGTGCAACGACCACGAAGAAGTCGGCAGTTGCTCGGCCTGTGGTGCCGATGGCCCGATGCTGGAGCAGACCCTGCAGCGCCTGCTGCCCGATGGCGACACCTACGTGCGCACCGTCCAGCGCTCGCTGATGGTGTCGGCCGACAACGCCCACGGCGTGCACCCCAACTATGCCGACAAGCATGACGGCAACCACGGGCCGAAGCTCAACGCCGGGCCCGTGATCAAAGTGAACAACAACCAGCGTTACGCCACCAACAGCGAGACTGCCGGATTCTTCCGCCACTTGTGCATGGCCGAGGAAGTACCGGTGCAGAGCTTTGTGGTGCGCAGCGACATGGGCTGTGGCTCGACCATCGGGCCGATCACCGCCAGCCACCTGGGTGTGCGCACGGTGGATATCGGTTTGCCGACCTTTGCCATGCACTCCATTCGCGAGCTGTGTGGCAGCCATGACCTGGCGCACCTGGTGAAGGTACTGACCGCGTTCTACCGTAGCCGCGAGCTGCCTTGATGTAAGCAG
This sequence comes from Pseudomonas sp. CIP-10, assembly GCF_020911845.1. Classification (NCBI taxonomy): domain Bacteria; kingdom Pseudomonadati; phylum Pseudomonadota; class Gammaproteobacteria; order Pseudomonadales; family Pseudomonadaceae; genus Pseudomonas; species Pseudomonas sp. CIP-10. The sequence continues at coordinate 4,598,762 of NZ_CP087160.1, forward strand.
GCCCGGCCTGTTCGCGGCGGTTCGACGCGAACAGGCCGAGCCTGCTTACACATGCTCAAGGTCAATCACGCCTCGCTTGCCAAGCGCTATGCTTGTTACATGGCCCCACTGCAAAAGGATTGCTGTCCATGTCCCCGTTCCTGTCACTGTTCGTCCCGGTGTTCCTGTTCCTGATGCTGCTGACCATCGGCTTCAGCATGCGCGAACGCAACATCGGTGTACTGATGATGTGGGTCGGCACCTTGGGTATTTTCGGCCTCACCTGCTGGAAGATCCTCGAGAAACTGCCGACATAAACCTCTACACTCGGTCAATCGTTTGACCTGAGGTAGATTTGCCAGTGCCTGCCCTCCTGCGTTACCTGTTCCTGTTGCTTTTGCTGTTCATCGCCCCGGTACAAGCGGCGGGCTTGCCTGGCCTGCTGGGCGGCAGCGCGCCCGCGCAGCCAGAAGCCACCGAGCCGCTGGGCAAGTCGCTGGACGAGGTGATCAAGAACCTCGAAAACGACCAGCAACGGGCCAAGCTGCTGGCCGACCTGAAAAAACTGCGCGACGCCACCCGGCAATCGCAACCCAGCGTTGAACAGGGCGTGCTCGGCCTGATCGGCGGTGCCCTGCATGACTTTGAAAAACAGTTCAGCGGCGATGCCAGTCCATTCCACCGCTGGGCCGCGGAAATCGAACAAGCCCAGGCCGAACTGACCGAACTGGTGGTGCCCGTGCACCAGTGGCCGCCAATCCTGTTCGGTTTTGCTGCAGTGATTGTCGTGTGGAGTGTGCTGGCCTACGCCTTCAACTGGGTCGGCCATCGGGTACGCCTGCGCTTTGGCCTGAGCGAAGAACTGCCACAGCACCCGCGTACCTGGGACCTGGTGCGCTTTGCCTTGCGCAAGCTCGGCCCCTGGCTGGTAGCGCTGGTGTTCACGGTGTACCTGAGTTTCGTGCTGCCGCCATCGCTGGGCAAATCCCTGGCCATGGTGCTGGCCTACGCACTGGTGGTCGGCACCTGCTTTTCGGCCATTTGCGTCATCGCCTTTTCCTTGCTGGACGGCCCACACCGCCACCGCGCCCTGCACATCCTGCGGCGCCAGGCGTTTCGCCCGTTGTGGCTGATCGGCAGCTTCGCCGCGTTTGGCGAGGCGATGAGCGATCCACGCATGCTGGTTGCCCTCGGTACCCACCTGGCCCACGCCCTGGCTACCCTGGCCAATGTGATTGCGGCACTGTGCACCGGGCTGTTCATCCTGCGCTTCCGCCGGCCGATCGCCCACCTGATCCGCAACCAGCCACTGTCGCGGCGCCTGACCCGACGCACCCTCAGCGATACCATCGAGATCCTCGGCAGCTTCTGGTTCATTCCGGCGCTGATCCTGGTGGCCATTTCGCTGTTCGCCACCTTCGTCTCCGCCGGCGACACCAGCACCGCCCTGCGGCAGTCGCTGATGTGCACGGTGCTGGTGGTGGTGTGCATGGTGCTCAACGGCCTGGTGCGCCGCCATGCCGCCAACCCCAAGCGGGCCGGCAAGCGCCAGGCGGTGTACACCGAACGCCTGCGCAACTTCGGCTACCTGCTGGTGCACCTGTTCATCTGGTTGGTGTTCATCGAGTTGGGCCTGCGCGTGTGGGGCGTGTCGATGATCAGCTTCGCCGAGGGCGACGGCCATGACATCAGCCTGCGCCTGCTGGGCCTGGCCGGCACACTGATCGTGGCCTGGCTGGTGTGGATCCTTGCCGACACCGCCGTACACCATGCCCTGGTGCGCTCGCGCCGGGGGCTGGCCAACGCCCGTGCGCAAACCATGATGCCGTTGATCCGCAACGTGATGTTCGTGGTTATCTTCATCATTGCGGTCATCGTCGCCCTGGCCAACATGGGCATGAACGTCACCCCGCTGCTGGCCGGTGCCGGTGTGATCGGCCTGGCCATCGGTTTTGGCGCCCAGTCGCTGGTGGCCGACCTGATCACCGGCCTGTTCATCATCATCGAAGATTCGCTGGCCATCGACGACTACGTGGATGTCGGCGGCCACCTGGGCACGGTGGAAGGGTTGACCATTCGTACCGTGCGCCTGCGCGACATCGACGGCATTGTGCATACCATCCCGTTCAGCGAAATCAAGAGCATCAAGAACTACTCGCGGGAGTTCGGCTACGCGATCTTCCGCGTGGCAATCCCGCACAGCATGAACATCGACCAGGCGATCACGTTGGTTCGCGAAGTGGGGCAGAAGCTGCGCAATGACCCGCTGATGCGCCGCAATATCTGGTCGCCGCTGGAGCTACAGGGGGTGGAGAGCTTCGAGTCAGGGTCGGCAATCTTGCGGGCGCGGTTCAAGACCGCGCCGATCAAGCAGTGGGAGGTGTCGCGGGCGTTCAACCTGGCCTTGAAGCGGCAGCTGGATGAAGCCGGGCTGGACCTGGCGACGCCGCGGTTGTCGGTGCAGGTGGTGACAGCCGGTGGGGGTGGGATGACAGAGGCCGGCTCGTAGGAGCGGGTTTACCCGCGAAGAAGGCAACACCTCATCCAGCCTGGGCCCGAATGCGGATCGCATCATGCCGCCAATACTCGAGGTCACAGTCGATCAAGTGCCCATGCTGGTCGCTGTTGACCCGGGTAATGTGTAACCCCGGGCTGCCCGCCGACACTTTCAAAGCGCTTGCCGCCTCCACCGGCAACGCTGTCGGCAGGATCTCGAAGCACACCTGCCCGTACTCGATGCCATACACCCGCCCATAAATCTCGGTCAGTGACTGCGCCAGGTCGTGTTCGAGAATGCCTGGAAAGTACCGGGGGTTGAGGTAATGCTCGGCATACAGCACCGCCCGCCCGTCAATCCGCCGTAACCGGCAGACGCGCACCACGCTGGACAACGCCGGCAGCTGCAAGCGTGCACAGATGGCCGCCGAAGCCGGCTGCAGCCTCGCCGACAGCAGTTCGGTACTGGCCACCCGCCCCTGATCGCGCACCATGGCATGGAAATGGCTGCGCTCGATGAGGTCGTAGGTCAAGCGCTGCGGCGCAACGAACCAGCCTCGGCGCTCTTCGCGGTAAATCAAGCCTTGGGCCTCCAGCTGCACCAACGCCTCACGCAGGGTAATGCGCGTGGTGTCGAACACCTCGCTGAGCCGCCGCTCGGCCGGCAGCTTGCCGCCCGGCGCCAGCAGGCCATGCTCGATCTGCTCCTGCAGGGCATGGCAGATGGCTGTTACCGCACGCGGGGGCGTCGACTGCATCGAAAGGTTACCTATCTGGACTAGTCCAGCCCCATCACAGGGCAGGTTGAGAATAGTGCAAGCCTAGGCAGGGCTGATGAACATCCTGTGACAAAGCTTGGGCCAGGCACTGCCAGAAACGCGCCAAGCCAGCAGAACCGGGGCGATTACCTGGTCTACGCTGTAGCTTCAGGGCCCTTGCCGGCCCCCTCCCTACATCAAACTGTCACGCAAGCGGCCTACCTTGGCTCAAGGTTTGCTGACCTAGACCAAAGGTGCCAGTCAAAGGCTTGCAACGGCTTTACCCAGAACAACGATCGCAAAGGCACCCACCCAAAGGAGCTTCGGATGAAAAAGTTCTTCATGGCGTCACTGCTTGGTTCGGCCATCGCGTTGTGCACCACGGCCATGGCCGCCGGCACTGACCTCAAGGCCCTGGAAGACGCCGCCCGCAAGGAAGGCACTATCAACAGCGTGGGCATGCCCGACGCCTGGGCCAACTGGAAAGGCACCTGGGAAGACCTGGCCAGCAAGTACGGCCTCAAGCACAGCGACACCGACATGAGCTCGGCCCAGGAACTGGCCAAGTTCGAAGCCGAGAAGGACAACGCCAGCGCCGACATCGGTGACGTGGGTGCCGCCTTCGGCCCGATCGCGGTGACCAAGGGCGTCAGCCAGCCTTACAAGCCAAGCACCTGGGACCAGGTGCCAGAATGGGCCAAGGACAAGGACGGCCACTGGGCGCTGGCCTATACCGGCACCATCGCTTTCATCATCAACAAGGACCTGGTCAAGGAAGAGGAACGGCCGAAAACCTGGCATGACCTGGAAAAAGGCAAGTACAAGGTCGCTATTGGCGACGTCGGCACCGCCGCCCAGGCCGCCAACGGTGTGCTGGCTGCGGCCATCGCCTACAAAGGTGACGAGACCAACGTGGCGCCAGGCCTGCAACTGTTCACCAAGCTGGCGCAGCAGAAGCGCCTGTCGCTGGCCAACCCGACCATCCAGACACTGGAGAAGGGCGAGGTGGAAGTTGGCGTGGTGTGGGACTTCAACGGCCTGAGCTACCGTGAACAGATCGACCCAAAACGTTTTGAAGTGCTGATCCCCTCGGACGGCTCGGTGATTTCCGGCTATACCACGGTCATCAACAAGTACGCCAAGCACCCCAACGCGGCCAAGCTGACCCGTGAATACATCTTCAGCGACGCCGGGCAGATCAACCTGGCCAAGGGCCATGCACGGCCGATCCGGGCCGAGCACCTGAAGCTGCCGGCGGATGTGCAGGCCAAGCTGCTGCCTAACGAGCAGTACGGTGCCGCCCAGCCGATCAAGAATGCCGAAGCCTGGGAAGCCACCTCGAAGAAACTGCCGCAGATGTGGCAGGAGCAGGTGATCATCGAGATGGAGTAAGGGGCTGGGCTTTGTAGCGCCTGATCCGGCCCTTTCGCGGGTAAACCCGCTCCTACACAGGGATACGCGATACCTGTAGGAGCGGGTTTACCCGCGAAGGTGCCAACGCGGTTCATGACTGGAGAAAACATGCAACACAACGTCATCCTGGTCCTGCTTGACGGCCTCAACTACCAGGTCGCCCACCATGCGATGGGCCACCTGCACGCCTACGTCGAAGCAGATCGCGCCGCGCTGTACCGCGTGGAATGCGAGCTGCCATCGCTGTCGCGGCCGCTGTACGAATGCATCCTCACCGGCGTGCCACCGATCGACAGCGGCATCGTGCACAACAACATCAACCGCCTGTCCAACCAACGCAGCGTGTTTCACTACGCACGCGAGGCCAACCTGGGCACCGCAGCGGCCGCCTACCACTGGATGAGCGAGCTGTACAACCGCTCGCCCTTCGATCCGCAGCGCGACCGCCATACCCACGCGCCGAAGCTGCCGATCCAGCACGGGCTGTTCTACTGGGACGACCGCTACCCCGATTCGCACCTTCTGGCCGATGGCGAGTACCTGCGCCGCCGTCACGCCCCCAACTTCCTGCTGGTGCACCCGATGAGCGTTGACGACGTGGGTCACCGCCACGGCCTGGACAGCAGCCAGTATCGCAACGCTGCGCGCAGCGTTGACATTCTGCTGGCCGACTACCTGCCTGGCTGGCTCGAAGAGGGCTATCAGGTATTGGTTACCGCCGACCACGGCATGAACAACGACCGCTCGCACAACGGCCTGCTGGCTGAAGAACGTGAAGTGCCACTGTTCGTCTTCGGCGACGCCTTCAGCTTGGACCCGGCCGCCAAGCCGCTGCAAACCGAACTGTGCGGCACCATCTGCGAGCTGCTGGGCGCCGCGCACGACAAGACGGTTTGCCGGGAGTTGCTGAAGTGAATGGCGGCATGCGTGGCCGCTACCTGGCCCTGCTCTGCCTGCTGCCGTTCGCCGTGTTCTTCGTCATTTTCCAGGTCGCCCCGCTGGCCTGGGTGGCGATCAACAGCCTGCAATCGGAGGCCGGCTGGGGCATCGACAACTTCAGCAAGGTGTTCGCCTCCAAGTTCTACCTGCAGGCGTTGCAACGCAGCCTGGAAATCAGCTTCTGGTCGAGCGTGTTCGGCATCGTCATCGCTACCCTCGGCGCCTACTCGCTGCGCCAGGTGGACTCGAAGCTGCGCGACTTCGTCAGCGCCTTCGCCAACATGACCAGCAACTTTGCCGGCGTACCGCTGGCCTTTGCCTTCATCATCCTGCTTGGCTTCAACGGCGCGCTGACGCTGCTGCTGAAGCAGGTCGGCCTGCTGGAAGACTTCAGTATCTATTCCAAAAGCGGGTTGATCCTGGTGTACACCTACTTCCAGATCCCGCTGGGCGTATTGCTGCTGTACCCCGCCTTCGACGCCCTGCGCGAAGACTGGCGCGAGTCAGCCGCGCTGCTGGGCGCCAACCACTGGCAGTACTGGCGACACATCGGCCTGCCGGTGCTGGCCCCGGCACTGCTGGGCACCTTCGTCATCCTGCTGGCCAACGCCCTCGGCGCCTACGCCACCGTGTACGCACTGACCACCGGCAACTTCAACGTACTGCCAATCCGCATCGCCGGCCTGGTGGCGGGCGACATCAGCCTCGATCCGAACCTGGCCAGCGCCCTGGCGATGGTGCTGGTGGGGCTGATGACGCTGGTCACGGTGGTGCATCAATGGCTGCTGAAAAGGAGCTACCATGCGCGCTGACATCCGCTCCGGCGGCTGGTACCACCGCCTCGTGGTCTACCTGCTGTTCCTGATCCTGCTGCTGCCCCTGGCCGGCACCCTGCTCTACTCGCTGGCCACCAGTTGGTCGGCAAGCCTGCTGCCCAGTGGCCTGACCCTGAAGTGGTATGCGGCGCTATGGAGCGAGCCGCGTTTCCTTGCCGCGTTCGGCCAGTCGCTGCTGGTGTGCGTAGGCGCACTGCTGCTGTCGGTGGTGCTGATCTTGCCACTGCTGTTCGTGGTGCATTACCACTTCCCGCGGCTCGACGCGCTGATGAACATCCTCATCCTGCTGCCATTCGCGGTCCCGCCGGTGGTGTCGTCGGTGGGGCTGCTGCAGCTGTATGGCAGCGGGCCGATGGCCATGGTCGGCACACCGTGGATCCTGATCGGCTGCTACTTCACCATCGCCCTGCCGTTCATGTACCGGGCCATCACCAACAACCTGCAGGCCATCAACCTGCGCGACCTGATGGACGCCGCGCAGCTGCTCGGCGCCAGCACCTGGCAGGCCGCATTGCTGGTGGTGCTGCCGAACCTGCGCCAGGGCCTGATGGTGGCAGTGCTGCTGTCGTTCTCGTTCCTGTTCGGCGAATTCGTGTTTGCCAACCTGCTGGTCGGTACCCGCTACGAGACCCTGCAGGTGTACCTGAACAACATGCGCAACAGCAGCGGCCACTTCAACAGCGCGCTGGTCATCTCCTACTTCGCCTTCGTGCTGGTACTGACCTGGGTCGCCAACCGCCTGAACAAGGACAAGACCTGACATGAGCTTCGTCAGCGTACAGAAACTGCAGAAAAGCTACGCCGGCAGCCCGGTGTTCGAGCGCATCGACTGCCACATCGAACGCGGCGAATTCGTCACCCTGCTCGGCCCGTCCGGCTGCGGCAAGTCCACCCTGCTGCGCTGCATTGCCGGGCTGACCTCGGTGGACAGCGGGCAGATACTGCTCGACGGCCACGACATCGTGCCGCTAAGCCCGCAAAAGCGTGGCATCGGCATGGTGTTCCAGAGCTACGCGCTGTTCCCTAACATGACCGTGGAGCAGAATGTCGCCTTCGGCCTGCGCATGCAGAAGGTCAAGGCCGATGAAAGCCAGCTGCGGGTACGCGAGGTGCTGGAGTTGGTGGAGCTGGGCAAGTTCGCCGGGCGCTACCCGCACCAGCTTTCCGGTGGCCAGTGCCAGCGCGTGGCCCTGGCACGCTCACTGGTCACCCGCCCGCGCCTGCTGCTGCTCGACGAACCGTTGTCGGCGCTGGATGCGCGTATCCGCAAGCACCTGCGCGAGCAGATTCGCGCCATCCAGCGCGAACTGGGGCTGACCACCATATTCGTCACTCACGATCAGGAGGAAGCGCTGACCATGTCCGACCGCATCTTCCTGATGAACCAGGGGCGCATCGTCCAGAGCGGCGATGCCGAAACCCTCTACACCGCCCCCGTGGACCTGTTTGCCGCCGGTTTCATCGGCAATTACAACCTGCTCGACGCCGACAGCGCCAGCCGCCTGCTGCAGCGCCCGGTGGCCAGCCGCCTGGCGATCCGCCCGGAGTCGATCACCCTTGGCGAGCATGGCGAGCTGGACGCCGAGGTGCGCAGCCACAGCCTGCTGGGCAACGTGATCCGCTACCGGGTGCGGGTGCGCGACGTGGAGCTGGTGGTCGATGTGCTCAACCGCTCGCCGGCCGACTTGCATGCGGACGGAAAACGGGTAAGCGTGTCGATCGACCCCACTGCGCTGCGGGAAGTGGCTTAAGGAGACTCAACACAATGGCACTGGCAATTTTCGATCTGGATGAAACCCTGATCCACGGCGACTGCGCATCACTGTGGAGCGAGCAGATGGCCCGGCTGGGCTGGGTCGACGGCAAGGATTTCCTGCGCCGCGACCATGAACTGATGGAAGCCTATGGCAGGGGCCACCTGCAGATGGAGGACTACATGGCCTTCAGCCTGGAGCCGATTGCCGGGCGTACCCTGGAAGAAGTCGAGCACCTGGTGGCACCGTGGGTCGAAGAAGTGATCGAGCCGATCATCTACGGTGACGCCTGCCGCTGCATTGCCAAGCACCGCAAGCGTGGGGATCGCATCCTGATCATTTCCGCTTCGGGTACGCACCTGGTCGGGCCGATTGCCGCGAGACTGGGCGTGGATGAATACCTGGCTATCGAGCTGGAGGCAGTGAACGGGGTGTACACCGGCAAGACCCACGGGGTGCTGACCTATCGTGAGGGCAAGATCACGCGGTTGCTGGAATGGCTGGATCAGGAGCAGGAGAACCTGGAGGGCGCGAGTTTCTATTCCGATTCGAGGAATGACTTGCCGTTGTTGTTGAAAGTGGATCACCCGCATGTGGTGAACCCGGATGCGGTGTTGCGCGAACATGCCGAGATCAATGGGTGGCCGATTCTGAGCTGGAGCTGAAGGTCTTTGTGGGCTGTGCCGGCCCCTTCGCGGGTAAACCCGCTCCTACATCGCATCGCACAGTGTTCACAGTTGTGGCGATCCCAAGGTAGGAGCGGGTTTACCCGCGAAGGGGCCAGGCCTGCTTACACCAGGCTAGGGTCGATCACCATCACCAGCTTGCCCGACACCTGGTTGGTCTCCAGCTCGGCATACGCCGCCTGGGCAAACTCCACCGGGTAGGTATCGACCAGCTGCGGCGACAACCGCCCCTCGGCGAACAGCGGCCATACTTGCTGCTGCAGTTCGCGCAGCAACTCGGCCTTGAAGCCGTCATCACGGTTGCGCAGGGTGGAACCGGTAATTTCCAGACGCTTGCCCAGCACCTGGGCCAGGTCCAGTTCAAACTTGCGTCCGCCCATCAGGCCGATGATTACCCAGCGCCCGTCACGGGCCAGCAGCTTGAGGTTCAGCTCACCGTAGCCAGCGCCTACCGGGTCGAGAATCACATCGAACGGGCCGAAACCTTCCAGCGCGTCCAGGTTCTCGTTACGTACCACACCCCCCGCAGCGCCCAGCGCCTGGCAGTAGGCCAGGCGGTCCTGCGAACCGACGCTGACCCATACCGGGCTGCCGAACGCCTTGCACAGCTGGATGGCGGCCGAGCCAACGCCACTGGCGCCGGCGTGCACCAGCACCTTCTCGCCAGCCTTCACTGCACCGAGCTGGAAGATGTTCAGCCAGGCGGTGGCATACACCTCCGGCAACGCTGCCGCTTCATGCAGGCCAAGGCCCTCGGGAACCGGCAGTACATGACGGGCGTCGACCACCACTTCCTCGGCCATGGCGCCACTGGCCAGCAGGGCGCAAACGCGGTCACCCACGCGCCAGGCGGCGCCAGCCCCCACTTCTTCAACCACCCCGGAACACTCCAGCCCCATGTATGGGCTGGCACCTGGTGGTGGCGGGTACAACCCTTTCATCTGCAGCAGGTCGGCGCGGTTCAGCCCCGCAGCGGCCACGCGAATGCGCACTTGGCCCGCGTCACAGGTCGGGCGTTCGGCCTCGACCCACTCCACATGTCCGTCAACGCCTTGCAATGCCTTCACAGTGCCTCCATAGTTGAATCATGACTGGGCCTGAGGTCGCTTACCTCAGGCCTTTTGCAGTATTTGCCCGGCTCCATGGAACCGGCAACGGAAAAGACGGCCTACTATGCGTGATCAATTGCCTCCACGTCGAATCAGCATGAAGCATTTCCTTCCAAGCACCGCACTGGCTGTGATGATCGGCCTGGGCAGCCTCACGCTCGGCGGCAATGCGGCGGCCGCCAACAAGTGGGACAGCCTGCAGCCCGACCGCGACGAGATCGTCGCCAGCCTCAACGTGGTGGAATTGCTCAAGCGCCACCACTACAGCAAGCCCCCCCTGGACGATGCCCGTTCGGCCATTATCTACGACAGCTACATCAAGCTGCTGGACCCGGCGCGCAGCTACTTCACCGCTGCCGACATTGCCGAATTCGATAAATGGAAAACGCAATTCGACGATTTCCTCAAGAGCGGCAACCTGGACCCGGGCTTCACCATCTACAAACGCTACCTCGACCGCGTCAAGCAACGCCTGGACTTCGCCCTTGCCGAGCTGAACAAGGGCGTGGACAAGATTGACTTCACCACCAACGAAACCTTGCTGATCGATCGCAAGGATGCGCCGTGGATGAAGAACCAGGCCGAGCTCGATGACTTGTGGCGCAAACGCGTGAAAGACGAAGTGCTGCGCCAGAAGATCGCCGGCAAGGAACCCAAGCAGATCCAGGAAACCCTGATCAAGCGCTACAAGAACCAGCTCGCGCGCCTGGACCAGACCCGTGCCGAGGACATCTTCCAGGCCTACATCAACACCTTTGCCCAGTCCTACGACCCACACACCAACTACCTGTCGCCGGACAACGCCGAAAACTTCGACATCAACATGAGCCTGTCGCTCGAAGGCATTGGTGCAGTGCTGCAAAGCGACAACGACCAGGTCAAGATCGTGCGCCTAGTGCCAGCAGGCCCGGCAGCCAAGACCAAGCAGGTGGCCCCGGCTGACAAGATCATCGGCGTGGCCCAGGGCAACAAGGAAATGGTCGACGTGGTGGGCTGGCGCCTGGACGAAGTGGTCAAGCTGATCCGCGGCCCGAAAGGCTCGGTGGTGCGCCTGGAAATCATCCCGGCCAGCAATGCGCCTAGCGACCAGACCAGCAAGATTGTGTCGATCACCCGTGAAGCGGTGAAGCTTGAAGAACAGGCGGCGAAGAAGTCGGTGCTCAAGCTCAAGCAGGACGGGCGTGACTACAAGCTGGGCATCATCGAGATCCCGGCCTTCTACCTGGACTTCAAGGCCTACCGCGCTGGCGACCCGGAGTACAAGAGCACCACGCGTGACGTGAAGAAGCTGCTCACCGAGCTGCAGAAAGAGAAAGTCGACGGCGTGGTCATCGACCTGCGCAACAACGGCGGCGGCTCGCTGCAGGAAGCCACCGAGCTGACCAGCCTGTTCATCGAGAAAGGCCCGACCGTGCTGGTACGCAACAGCGATGGCCGCGTCGACGTGCTGGAAGACGAAAACCCGGGGGCCTTCTACAAGGGCCCGCTGGCACTGCTGGTCAACCGCCTGTCGGCCTCGGCATCGGAGATCTTCGCCGGTGCCATGCAGGACTACCACCGCGCGCTGATCATCGGTGGCCAGACCTTCGGCAAAGGCACCGTGCAGACCATCCAGCCGCTCAACCATGGCGAGCTGAAGCTGACCCTGGCCAAGTTCTACCGGGTTTCCGGGCAGAGTACCCAGCATCAGGGGGTGCTGCCGGACATCGACTACCCCTCGATCATCGACACCAAGGAAATCGGCGAGAGCGCCCTGCCAGAGGCCATGCCGTGGGACACCATCCGCCCGGTGGTCAAGCCTGCGGCCGATCCGTTCAGGCCGTTCCTGGCCCAGCTCAAGGCGCAACATGAGGCGCGCAGCGACAAGGATGCCGAGTTCACCTACATCCGCGACCGCCTGGCCCTCACCCAGAAGCTGATGAACGAAAAAACCGTCAGCCTCAACGAGCAGGAACGCCGTGCACGCCACGACAGCATCGAGGCCAAGCAACTGGCGCTGGAAAACACCCGCCGCAAGGCCAAGGGTGAAGAGCCGCTGAAAGAGCTGAAGAAAGAGGACGAAGATGCACTGCCGGTCGAGGATGAAAACACCAAGCCGGAAGACGACGCTTACCTCGCAGAAACCGGTCGCATCCTGATCGACTACCTCAGTGCCAGCACCAAGGTGGCCAAGAAGTAAGGCACCTCAGCAAGGATGGCAGAATAATGCGACCTGTCATCAAACAGTCATCGCGCTGTCGTGAAATATGAGGGCCGGGCATGCAGATGCCCGGCCCTCATTTTTCAGGAATCCATCATGACCGTTGCCGAACAGCTCAGTGCCTTGAGTGCCATCCTGGCTCAACGCCGTATTCACAGTCTGTTCCAGCCAATCATGTGCCTGAGTGAACATAGGGTGTTTGGCCATGAGGCGCTGAGCCGTGGCCCATCCAATAGCCCGCTGCATGCGCCGCTCAACCTGTTCACCATCGCCCGCCAGGCCGGCCGCCTGACCGAGTTGGAAGCCGCTTGCCGAGAAAGCGCCTGCCGACGCTTCAGCGAGCAGCAACTGCAGGGCAAACTGTTTCTCAACATCTCACCCGAATCGCTGCTGGAGCCGCACTACCCCTCTGGCCTGACCCTGAAACTGCTCGAACAGGTTGGCCTGCCGCCCAACCGGGTGGTGATCGAGTTGACCGAGCACACGCCCACCGACGACTTCCAGCTGCTGTCCAATGCCCTGCACCACTATCGCGACATGGGCTTCTCGATTGCCCTCGACGACCTGGGCGCGGGCTATTCCAGCCTGCGCCTGTGGTCGGAGCTGCGCCCCGAATACGTGAAGATCGACCGGCACTTCATCGACGGCATCCACCGTGACCCGCTCAAGCGCGAGTTTGTAGGCTCTATCTTGCAGATCGCCCGGGCATCGAAGGCACAGGTGATTGCCGAGGGCATCGAGCTGGCGGAAGAGCTGGCGGTGCTGGTGGAGATGGGCGTGGACCTGGTGCAGGGTTATTTGCTAGGGCGGCCACAGGAGATGGGGGTACGCGACAGCGGGCTTTTACCAGCACTGACGCAGGTGCCACTGGCTGAACAACCGACAGTGCACTTGAATGCCACGATCGGGCAGCTGCTGGAGCTGTTTGGCCGATACCAGCACCTGGAGGCATTGGAAGTGGTGGATGCCGATGGCAGGGGGTGCGGGTTGATTCACAGGGATGCGCTGCCTGTGCCGGCCTCTTCGCGGGTGAACCCGCTCCTACAACACCGACAGGTGTCCACCCTCGATCAGGCGTGTAGGAGCGGGTTTACCCGCGAATACGGTAGCGGCAGCAACGGTGAACGGCGGGTGGAGATTGGCCAGCAGGCCCGGCCCTTTCGCGGGTGAACCCGCTCCTACGACGGCCTGAATCCGACCCCAGATGCGTGTCCACCACCGATCTGCGTAGGAGCGGGTTTACCCGCGAATACGGTAGCGGCGACAACGTTGAACGGCGGGTGGAAATTGGCCAGCAGGCCCTGCCCTTTCGCTCAGGGTCAACACCTGTAGCGAACAGGCTGGAATGGGTAACGCTTCAGGCCGTTTCGGGATAGCTGTACTCGAACACCCGAACCACCTCAGAAGCATGCCACGAGGCAGCCTCCATGCCATCGACCGGCCCGGTAAACCGCCCCAGGCGCTCGACACACTCAAAGAAGCCAGTTCGCGGCAAACGGCTGGCGCCTTGGCTGATCACCAGCGAACTGCGCAATGGCTGCTCGGCACGGGCATCCAGTACCGCCAGGTATTCCAGCGCGGCAGTCAGCGTCTGCATGGCCGGGCTGGGTAGCTGCAAGCGCTCGATCAGCGCTCGGTATGTCAGCAAGTGACGTTGACGACGGGCCAGGTCAAGCTCGCCCAGCAGGTTATCCCAGTGCTGACGGCTGATCCTGACCTGGCTCATGATGGCTCGCTCCAGCCAGCCACCCCCAGATGCCAGGCCAGGGCACGGCGGATGGCAGCATCTGGCTGGCGTTCACCCGATTCGATCATGGCCAGATACGCCGGGCTCACCCCGACATTGCGCGCCAGTTGCTCCGGGGCAATGCCCTTGGCCTGGCGAATCTGCGCGACTTCGCTGAAGGCTGGCAGGGGCGCACTGGCAGCAACGCCCTGCGCCTCACTGGAAACCGCCTCGGCAGGTGCCTGCCCTGCCGCGCGGAGCAACGCCTGGTATTGCTCCCAGGGAACGACGGCGTACTCGGGCTGACCGTCCCGGCTGATGACCTGAATACCCATTACAAACCCCTTTAAAAAGGATTACAGCATGTAATCCGTAGGCATAACCCTTATGCCAATTATATTACCAACTCCGAGGTCTGTGCAGTTGAGGTGAGATTCAGGCCGGTTTCATTACCTGTTGCGCTCCAGCCGCAGCGCTTCCGGGGTAGCCGGCAGGCGCTCGACCACGCGTAGCCGCTCGGGTGCCTGGCTATCGCGCCAGGCCTTGAAGCGCGCCAATTCGTCGGCCACGGTTTTCAGCACCCAGCCCAAGACCGCGATGTCATCGAGGAAACCCACCCCCAGCAACCAGTCCGGGATGGCATCGATGGGGCTGACGAAATACAGCAGGCCCGCCACGACAGTGACCAGTGCCTTGGGGCTGATGGCGCGGTACTCCCCCCTCCACCAGGCCAGGCACAGCGACTGCAGCAGCTTCACATCTTCACGCAGTTGGCCGAGGCGCGGGCCTTTGCGCGCCACCGCAAACAACAAGGCCGGCAAACGACCGCGGCTGAGCAGGCGCTCGGCCAATGGCAGGAAACGGGCAAAATTCCAGGGTGCGCTCATGGAGCCTCCGAGAGGAAAAGGTTATCCACATTTATTGTGGATAACCTTGTGAACAGGGCGACGTTTCCGACCCCAGGTGCCTGCCAGGCAAGGGGCCCGGTCAGATCGGGCGTTTTTTACACAGTCGTTTCACGCCATGACTACCTGCGCCGCAAACGATTTGCGTCAGAAACATCCTACTTCTTCACGCTGCATTTCCTCGGACAGTATCAGCTGTTGCAGGTTCGTCCAATCGGCACAAACGAAAACGCCCCAACAATGTGGGGCGTTTTCCGACAACCAGCCAATGTTACTGGGCAGGTGCTTCTTCAGGGGCTTCGGCCTGCGGCTCGGCACCTTGCAACTGGGCCGGATCCTTGATGGCGATCAGTTCCAGGTCGAACACCAGTACCGAGTTGGCCGGGATCAGCGGGCTTGGGCTTTGTGCGCCATAGGCCAGTTCAGCCGGGATGAACAACTTGTACTTCTCGCCGACGTGCATCAACTGCAAACCTTCGACCCAACCTGGGATCACACCGCTGACCGGCAGGTCGATCGGGCTGCCACGCTCGACGGAGCTGTCGAATACCTTGCCATCGATCAGCTTGCCTTCGTAGTGGACAGTGACCACGTCAGTCGGTTTGGGCTGCGGGCCGTCGGCCTTCTTGACCACTTCGTACTGCAGGCCCGAGGCCGTGGTGACCACGCCTGGCTTCTTGGCGTTTTCTTCCAGGAATTTCTTGCCGGCGGAGGCGGCTTCTTCGCTGGCCTTGGCAAGGCGCTCCTCGGCGCGTTTCTGCAATGCGGTGAAGGCCTCTACCAGCTCTTCGTCCTTGATGCGTTGTTCTTTCTTGCTAACGGCGTCTTCGATGCCGAGGGCGACTGCTTTCGAATCAAGGTCTTCCATGCCTTCCTGAGCCAGGCTCTTGCCCATGTTCAGGCCGATACCGTAGGAGGCTTTCTGCGCCGGAGTCTTCAGCTCGGGGCTGCTGGCTTGTTGATCGCAGCCAGCCAGTACCAGGCCTACCAGGGCAACCGCAGCCGCCAAACGATGCTGTTTCATGCTATTTCCTTGTTCATGCGCCATGAGGGCAATCAGGGTAAAGCCGCGAGCTTATCAGGCGGCCATGACCAATGGCTACCGGCATAGGAGCGGGTTTTCGTAAGGAAGTTCAGTCATTAAAAGCTTCTT
Organism: Pseudomonas sp. CIP-10; assembly: GCF_020911845.1. Taxonomy (NCBI): domain Bacteria; kingdom Pseudomonadati; phylum Pseudomonadota; class Gammaproteobacteria; order Pseudomonadales; family Pseudomonadaceae; genus Pseudomonas; species Pseudomonas sp. CIP-10. The sequence goes on from NZ_CP087160.1 coordinate 4,614,716, forward strand.
CATCGAAGCTTTACAGCCATTGGCCAGTATTGACCCTTTGTGCCGGGTTTGCCGGGCTTTTGTGGCTTTTTATTTCTGCAGGTTCTGAGGTCGGAAACATCGGGGTGATCGGCGCTTTTCACAGGGGCTAAAACAGGTCAGGGAGCCCCCGAAAACCTCAAGGATACCGACCCTCTCGATATTCCCCCGCCACCTCCCGCAGCACCTCTCCCACCCACTGGCCCGGCAAACTCAACGGCAAGGCGGCATTGCGGCAAATCCCCACCGACCCTCCCGGCTCGCGCACCCCCAGGTCAAGCTCGACCAGTTCGCCACGGCGCAGGTCGAGCAGCACGGCATCACGCGGCGCCACCCACAGGCCATCGCTGCCCAGCAGGTAGCGCCGGCTCAGGGCAAGCGACAGGGTTTCCAGGCGCTGCGCCGGCATCTGGATGCCGCATTGCACGAACAGGCTGTCGGCGTGCTGGCGGATGGTGGTGCCAGCGGGTGGCAGCACCAGCGGGTAACGCCCCACCTGCCCCCGCTCCACGGGCGTGCTGGCCAGCAGCGGGTGACCCGGGCGCACCACCAGGCTCATCGACTCGCTGTACAGGTGCTCGAACGACAACCCCTGGATTTGCGGACTGTCGGTCATGCGCCCCACCACCAGTTCCAGCTCCCCCAGGTGAAGCTGGCCAAGCAACTGCGCGCTGACCCCGGTGACCACGCTGATCACCAGCGCTTCATGGCGCTGATGCAGGCGGCACAGCACCTCAGGCATGAGCAGGCCTTCGACCGTGGACAGCACGCCGATGCGCACCTGCGACGGCGCCCGCGCTTCACCGCGAAGGCTGCTGACGCCATCGCGCAGCGCCTGCACGCTGGGCCCGGCGTAACGCATGAAGCGGGTGCCGGCCGGGGTCAGCTCGACACCCTGGCGGCTGCGCTCGAACAGGCGCGCCTCGAGCAGGTCCTCAAGCTCCTTGAGGGTCTTGGAAATCGCCGGCTGGCTGATCGACAGGATATCGGCCGCCCTGGCCAGGCTGCCCTGCCGGGCAATCTCCAGGAAGCACAGCAGGTGGCGGTATTTGATGCGGGTGTCGAGGTTCATGGCAGCAAGCTTACCGCATCGCTACCTGCGGCGTATCCAGGTCTGCCGCCCCGTGCTCCCCGTTGCAGCCCAAACTCCAGGACCGGATCGTTATCCATCGACCACCAACGCCTATCATTTTTGCCAGTACCCACAACCATCCGGATCGCATTAAATGAGATCGCAAAAACCACTTCCCCAAGTGACAGGTCATATCATGCATCCAAATATGGTTTTTTTTGCCCAGACTCAACACACCCCCCGTGATTACCAAGGCGAGAGTCAGGAACTCAAGGCGCCCATTGACGTAACCTATGCCGACAAAGGGCACCTTCACATCGGCGAGCCTATCGCGGATCCTAGAAACGCGGTTTCGCAAATCCTGGCAAGCAACTACTATCCCGAGCGATTTTACTTGAGAGGCGTCCACAACGGCACGAAACCTTTCATTGCGCGCACCTTGAAAGATGGCGAGCTGGATACGTCTTTCAACAAAACAGGTCTTGTCTATCTGACTGACCTGAGCACAGTTTTTGATTATCATAGTTTCTCTCATATGGCCGAGGATGCGGAGGGTCACATCCTGCTCACTATGATTGATCGAACCCAAGGCTTCACCCACCTGTGGAAGCTTAAGCCAAACGGAAAGCCAGATACTGATTTCGGCAGCAACAACGGCTACATCATCCTAAATAATTTTTTCAATTTTAAAGATATCACGCTCTACCAATTCACCACTTACAAGAACGACTATATCTTCTCAGGTTCCCTTGAAAACGCTCCCATCCTTTTCGTGCTCACCCATGAAGGTGTCCCACGCCAGAGCTTTGGTAAGCTAGGCATCCTCAAGATGCAAGATCTTATTCCGGACCTCCGTTATGTCATTGGGGCGCCTAAGATGCTGGAGGTTGGTGAGAAGGTGCGCATCATCATCTACACGCGCTATTTCAACGATTCGTCGAGCATAAACGGAATCGCAGCACTGACATTGTCCGGAGCGCTCGACCAGCGCTTCGCTGACAACGGGGTCTATTGGTCAAAGCCTGGCATTATCATTTATGATTTCACGCTAAATAACGCCAGTCAGCGCATCACCGTCCACGGCCAGGTGTGGTCCGAAGGGACCAGTACTCCCATGATCTATCGGCTAGACTACACAGGAAAACCTGCTAAAGAATTCAACGAGGGTCGTGTCGTATTATTCCCCATTGAGGGTGGCTGGGACTATATGACAGAGGCCGATGGAAAACTGGTAGGTTATGGTTCATTTCTCGATCGCGGCATGGCGGTGCGTTACCGTCTGGACGGCCAACTTGATACTACATTCGTGCCGCCGAATGGTTACGGTGTTTTTACGGCAATCGGGTCGCAACCAGGATTCTATGGTAACAGCCATTCCGCGACGGTAATGCCAGAAAGCCAACGCCTACTCGTAGCGGGGCGGGAAATACAGACGGGTTCCACCCCTTGTGTCATTGCCGTCTCATTGAAGCAATAAAAATGAGACTAACTGGCACTTCACCAGAGACTGCATGAAAGTCTTAAGACGAAGTTCAGGCAATGCGAAAACAGCCAAGGAAGCGGAGTTTACGGGCTGTAAACCGACATCCCGAGGCTGTTTTCAACGCAGCATCAACGCGTATCAAGACTTAAGTGCTCGACAGGATATCGGCCGCCCCGGCCAGGCTGCCCTGCATGTCCAGATCGTTGACGCACCTGTCACTTCTGCCAGTAGCCGATCCTACCGAAACATCGCTCAATAGGCGTTCAGCGGTTTTATTGTGAATGGAGCTCAACGCCATGATCCGAGTCAAGAATCACTTCCCTTCAATCCATTCAGCGCACCCGTATCGCAAGGCTGTTCAGCAGCAACCCAAGGCCCCCATCGATACCCGCTATGGCGACAACGGCCATGGCCACTTCACCAAAAGCGACCCGGGCACCTTAGGGGCAGCGACCAGCGTGCTGAGGAGCAAAGTGCGGCCGGGCCGTTTCTACGTGACTGGCCAGAAAGCCGATCCCGATGGGCTACACAGTGTTTTCATTGCCTGCCTGGACGCAAGTGGAAAGCTTGACATCACGTTCATTGGCAGCGGCATGGTCGACTTCAACACGTTGTCCACGGGTTTCTATCTGGACGCCAATGCGGTAGCGGAAGACATGTCGGGCAATCTGCTGGTGACTGTGGCGCCTCATGAGCAATCAACCACTCACTTGTGGAAGCTGACAGCCCAAGGCGAAGCCGATCCGAGCTTTGGTCAAGGGAAGGGCTATATCGACAGTCGCGCTTTGTTCGGTGTGGATCTGCTGCTGGAGAGGCTGGCCTGCCACCAGGAAGGGGTGGTGGCGACTGCGGTCAGATACGAAGCGGGGGGGCTCAAAGCAGTGGTTGTCGCCCTGGACGCTCACGGTGGAAAGGACCACGGTTTCGGTGAAGATGGGCTGCTGGCCTTGAGCACTCTAATTCCCGAAAGTTCATCGCACGCGCTTGACGGCATTGCCGTTATATCCCCAGCCGCCGGCGTGCAGCGCATCGTGATATCGACTACGTTGCGACGCGGTCCGGACTGGTATGGAGTAACCAGTGGCCTGTCGCTGGCGGGGGTACTTGATGACGCATTCGGCGAGGGGGGTCACCACTGGTCAGACGCGTGGATTCTCAATAACGGCTTTTCCATAGAGGACAGCAGCAAACGCATCACGTTATGCACTACTCGGAAGACGACGATAGCGGCAAACCGACCCTCTACCGGTTGGATTATGAAGGTAGGCCTGCTCTTGAGTTCAATCAGGGCCAGGTAGTGCGTTTTCACATCGACGGCGGGTGGAGCCATATTGAAGAAGCCGAGGGTGGCCTGATCGGTTACGGTGGTTTCTATGCCTTCAACATGGCGGTGCGCTACCACTCAAGCGGTCAACTTGACACTCGCTTTGCCCCCCCATATGGCTACGGTCAGTTTGGAGCGTTTTCGGGGGAATTTGGCTTCATCACTCACACCGACTCGATGGTAATCGATACCGACAACCAGCGCATGCTGGTGAGCGGGCAAGACGTACAGCAGGGCTACCGACTCCCCTGCCTGCTCGCCCTCTCTCTGAGACCGGTCCAGTAGTACGCCACGGCAGAAGCGGGCAGGCTTAAAGCATTGCCGCCTGCGGCGTATCCGGGTCGCGTTGCTGGCGTCGGAACTGGCCAGGTGGCAGGCCGTGGATCTGGCGGAAACGTCGAGAGAAGTAGGCTTCGTCCGCAAAGCCACAAAGCCGCGCCACCTCGCCCACTGGGCGGCTGCCGTTGAGCAGGTAGTTGCGTGCGGCGTGCATGCGCCGCTCCAGCACCAGCTCGCTGAAGGTCTTGCCGATTTCCTTGCGCAGCCAGTGGGTCAGGTAGGTCGGCGACAGGTAGGTGGCGGCAGCGACTTTCTGCAGGTTCAGGTCGGGGTCGTCGATATGCCGGCGCAGGTAGTCGCTCATGCGGCCCAGCGCAGCACGGCGGCTGAGCTGGGCAGCGTTGCTGTCGGCCAGTTCGCGCAGCGGCTCGGCATACAGGCCACAGACCTGGCCGATCAGCTGCAGCAACAGGCCTTTGAGGATTTCGCGGGTGCCGAAACGGCGGTTGGCATCCAGCGCACGCATGCGCTCGAGGGTTTGCCGTACCTCGGCAAAGTCCGGCTCACTCAGGTAGAAGTCGAGATGCTCCTGAAAGCGGAACGGCGACAGCTCCGGCGCCTGCAGGATCGACACTTCCTCCAGGTCCATCGGGTCGCAGGCCAGGTGCGGCAGCAGGAACGTCTGGGAGAAATTGATCACCACGAAGTCGCTGTCCTCCGGATGCGGGATCACATGCACCCGGTGCGGCAGGATGAAGGCCAGGGTGTTGCGTCTGAATGGGCGTTGCACGCTGCCGATGTGTTGCACCGTGTCGCCGCCGAGATTGACCTGGATCTGGAAGTACTCATGACGATGCGGCGCGGTCTCGGCGGGACGCCCGCGCTGGTCGCGGATGTAGAAATCCATCAGCTCGCTGCGCTGCTGCATGACATAGGTCGGAACCTCGCGCTTGGGGGGCATGGGCAATCTCCGGGATACAGGCGCTTTAAGTTGTACGACGTCCAAACTCTGCAATTTAACCCCTTATGCAAAAACCTGCGCAACCGCAAATCCACGCAGCCCTCTGAGAATGCGCTATTCAACCAATATTTCAGGCGAAACCCCGGCTGAGAAATTTCTTGGACAGCACAGCACTGCCCCGCCTCCAATGAAAAAAACGGTCTAAATACCCCGTTGCATTCACCGCGTTGTACGACCACCTTAGAAAAGGGACTGCAGCCCAACCTCTACCAACAACAACAAACGAGGTCGACTCATGTCGAGCACGCCTACCCCCCGCGCCGCGTCGTCGTACACGCTGGACGCGGCCCCTGCCCAGCGCCTGCCTACCCGCCGCCGCTGGTTCATGCTGTCGCTGCTGCTGGTGGCGACCATCATCAACTACGTCGACCGGGTGAACATTTCCATCGCCGCGCCGTTCATGGCCAAAGACCTGGGCCTGGACAAGGTCGAGATGGGCCTGATTTTCTCCGCCTTCGCCTGGACCTACGCGTTGGCCCTGGTACCGGCTGGCTTCATTGCTGACCGCTTCGGCTCGCGCCTGACCTATGGCGTGTCGCTGATCAGCTGGTCGGCGGTCACCGTGGCCCAGGGCCTGGCCAGTGGCTTCGCCTCGCTGTTCGGCCTGCGCCTGGCGGTCGGCGCCATGGAGGCCCCGGCCTTCCCGGCCAACAGCCGTGCGGTTACGGTATGGTTCCCCGCCCGCGAGCGCGGCATGGCCAGCAGCATCTACGTATGTGGCCAGTACCTGGGCACCGCGCTGTTCACCGGCGCGCTGCTGTGGCTGGCGACCACCTATGACTGGCGCCACGTGTTCTACAGCACCGGCCTGGTGGGCATCCTGTTCGGCGTCGTGTGGCTGGTGCTGTACCGCGACCCGCTGAACTGCAAGAAGGTCAGCAAGGAGGAACTGGCCTATATCGAGCACGGTGGTGGCCTGGTGAAGAGCAGCCAGCAACGTACCCGCTTCGACTGGCGACAGGTTGCCGAGCTGTTCCGCTATCGCCAGATCTGGGCGATCTGCCTGGGCAAGTTCGCCAGCACTTCGGCGCTGTACTTCTTCCTCACCTGGTTCCCCACCTACCTGATCGAAGAACGCCAGCTGACGCTGATCAAGGTCGGCATCTTCGCGGTCATGCCGTTCATTGGTGCCACGGTCGGCATCCTCCTGGCGGGCATCGTCTCCGACCTGCTGATCCGCAAGGGCTACTCGCTGTCGTTTGCCCGCAAGCTGCCGCTGGTGGTGGGCTCGATGCTGGGGATGTCGATCGTGCTGGTGAACTTCACCGACTCCAATGTGCTGTGCATCGCCGTGCTGACCCTGGCGTTCTTCGCCCAGGGCATCGCCTCGTCGTCGTGGGCTGCCGTCTCGGAAGTGGCGCCAAAGGAGCTGATCGGCCTGACCGGCGGCATTACCAGCCTGGCGGCGAACATCGGCGGCATCGTCACACCGATCGTGATCGGCGCGATCGTGCACGCCAGTGGCTCGTTCGCCATGGCGTTCTGGTTCATCGGTGGTGTGGCGTTGATGGGCACACTGTCTTACTCGTTGCTGCTTGGGAAGCTGTATCGCATCGAGCTGAAGGCTGCGGGCTGAGCCAAGGCGTGTATTGACGGTACCGGCCTCTTCGCGGCTAAAGCCGCTCCTACGGGGGGACGGTATTGCCCCTGGGTTTGACGCTATCCCTGTAGGAGCGGCTTTAGCCGCGAAAGGGCCGGTCCAGGTGCCTTGGATAGTCCAACCCAACCCCGCTTTCGTCCAACTTTGCCGGCCAGCCGCTGGATACGCTGTCCACTCCAGTACGGAGGATCCACCCATGACCTACCTGTTCAACCCGCCGGCCATCGTCAGCCTGCCGATCCGCGGCAGCGATGCGCGCTTCCCGGTCGGCCGGGTGTTCTGCCTCGGCCGCAACTACCCGTGGCCGGAATCCTACGGCGCGGCGCCGCAGGAGCCTGTGTTTTTCATGAAACCGGCAAGCAACGTGGTCGAGGCACTGGGCGAACTGCCCTTCCCGCCGCAGACCGACGAGTTCTGCCATGAAGTCGAGCTGGTCGCGGCCATCGCCAAAGGCGGCGCCAACATCGCCAGCGAGCATGCCCTGGAGCACGTGTTCGGCTTTGCCGCCGGTCTAGACATGACCCGTCGCGATCACCAGCGCAAGGCCAAGGCCGAGGGCCTGCCGTGGGAAGGCGCCAAGGTGTTCGAGGCTTCGGCACCGATGACTGCCATCGTCCCCGCCAGCGAATGCGACTGGCCGCTGGATGCGTCCCTATGGCTGCAGGTCAATGGCCAGGAGCGCCAACGGGCACACCTCAGCCAGCAGACCTGGGCATTGGCCGAAGTGATCAGCAGGCTGTCTCGCCAACTGCCACTGCGCCCGGGCGACCTGATCATGACCGGCAGCCCGCCCGGCGTGGCCCCGCTGAACCCGGGCGACACGATACACGCCGGGATCGACGGTATTGGCGAGCTGCACCTGCGTGTCGGCCCCCGCCCTGCCGGGCAAACAGCCAACGCAGCCTGAACCTGACGGAGACCCGACATGACCCAGAACAAGAAAATCGCCCTGGTCACCGGTGCCGGTAGCGGCATCGGCCGCGCCGTCGCCCTCGCCCTGCTGGAGGATGGCTTCAGCCTGGTGCTCGCCGGGCGCCGCGCCGAACCCCTGCAAGCCGTGGTTGCACAGGCGCTGGCAGCAGGCGGTGAGGCACTGGCCGTGCCCACCGATGTACGCGACGAGCAGAGCGTCGCGCAGCTGTTCGCCACCATCGAAGAAGTGCACGGCCGGCTCGATGTGATCTTCAACAATGCCGGCATCAACGCGCCCGCCGTGCCGGTGGACGAGCTGCCGCTGGAGAACTGGCGCAACGTCATCGCCACCAACGTCGACGGGGTGTTCCTGTGCGCCCGCGCTGCCTTCGGCCTGATGCGCCGCCAGCAACCGCAAGGTGGGCGAATCATCAACAACGGCTCGATCTCGGCGCACACCCCACGCCCGTTCACTGCACCCTACACGGCCAGCAAGCATGCGGTGCTTGGCCTGACCAAGGCGCTGGCGCTGGATGGCCGGCCGTACAACATCGTGTGTAGCCAGGTGGACATCGGTAACGCCCTGACCGAGTTGTCCGAGCGCATGACCCGGGGGGTACGCCAGGCCAATGGCGAGATCGCAGCCGAGCCGATGCTGGACGTGCGCCATGTGGCCGATGCAGTGCGCTACATCGCGGCGCTGCCGCTCGACGCCAACGTACTGAACATGACCGTGATGGCCAGCAACATGCCGTTCGTTGGCCGTGGCTGATCCCTGTTTATGATGGAGTGACCGATGAAACCCGAAGTCCTGCAACTGAGCCCTATCCTGATCCCGCAGATCCGTGAGCGCCTGGAACAGCTGTTCACCGTACACCGCTACTACGAACAGGTCGACAAGGAGGCCTACGTCAGCCAGCATGCCGGCAATATTCGCGGCGTGATCACCGGCGGCCACACCGGTATCAGCCAGGCGCTGATGGCACGCTTGCCCCACCTTGAAGTGATCGCGGTCAATGGTGTCGGTACCGACGCGGTAGACCTGGCCTATGCTCGCGATCGTGGCATCCAGGTGACGGCAACCATCGGTGCCCTCACCGAGGACGTCGCCGATCTTGCGATTGGCCTGCTGATCGGCTTGTGCCGGGGTATCTGCACCGGTGACCGCTTCGTTCGCGCCGGCCATTGGGCCACCAGTGCCACGCCGCTGGCACCGTTGCCACTGGCCCGGCAGGTGTCGGGCATGCGCGTGGGCATCGTCGGCATGGGCCGGGTCGGGCGGGCGGTAGCACAGCGGGCGACAGCCTTCGGTTGCCCGATCCGCTACACCGATCTACAGGCGCTGGATGTGCCCTACGGGTTCGAGGCAGATCTGCTGCAGTTGGCCAAGGACAGCGATGCGCTGATACTCGCAGCGGCGGCTGACAAGGGCGAGGCGCTGATCAATCGCGACGTGCTGCGGGCGTTGGGCGCCGAGGGGTATCTGATCAATATCGCACGCGGCAAGCTGGTGGATGAACCCGCGTTGGTCGCGGCGTTGCAGGCCGGCGAGATCGCTGGCGCGGCGCTGGATGTGTTTGCCGATGAACCGCGAGCGCCCGAGGCGTTGTTCGAGCGCGAAGATGTAGTCCTGCAACCGCATCGCGCCAGTGCCACGGTACAGACACGCACGCGCATGGGCGAGATGGTGGTGGCCAGCCTGGTGGATGTATTTGCCGGACGCAAACTGCAGGGGTTGGTTATCTAGTCGGCTTGTGCTGGCCTCCTCGCGGGAAGGCCCGTTCCCACAGGTGCAGCGCCGTATTTGAAGGCGGTGCAGATTCCGTAGGCGCGGGCGTGCCCGCGAAGAGGCCGGCACAGGCAGCAAAGGGGTATCAGGCCACCGCCAGCTCCACCGCCTCCCCCTTCAACCGCACCGGCCACACCCGCAACCTCTGCCCGGCATCCTCCAGGCACTCCCCACTCAGCAGGCTGAAGTGCTGCTTGTAGAGCGGCGCTGCCACCACCAGCTCACCTTGCACACTGCCCACCAGCCCGCGGCCGATGATGTTGGCGCCGGAGCGTGGGTCGCGGTTGTCCACTGCATACAGCGGCTGGGACTGCCCCGGCAGGTAGAACAACGCCACCTGGGCCCCATCGAACCAAACCACGACGCCGGAGTCGGCCACCAGGTCTTGTGCCTGGCACACCGGCTGCCAGTTTTCTTGCGTGTTCACAGCAGCATTGGCCAGGTTCATCAGACAGCCTCCTCGACAGTTGGGATCAGGTGCAGCGGCGCAGCAGGCCGGCGTTGCTCGCGTTCGCGCACGAAGTGCACGTCCGGGTCGGCGCGTCGGTCGTTGACGAAGGTGCGGAAGCGCTTGAGCTTCTCCGGGTCGTTGAGGGCATTGGCCCACTCGCATTCATACTGGTCGACCACCTGCTGCATCTGCGCTTCCAGCTCATTGGCCAGGCCCAGGCTGTCGTCGATGATCACCTGCTTCAGGTAGTCCAGCCCGCCTTCCAGGTTTTCACGCCACACCGAGGTGCGCTGCAGCTTGTCGGCCGTGCGGATGTAGAACATCAGCACGCGGTCGATCAGGCGTACCAGGGTTTCGTCGTCCAGGTCGGTGGCGAACAGCTCGGCATGCCGCGGGCGCATGCCGCCGTTGCCGCACACGTACAGGTTCCAGCCCTTGTCGGTGGCGATAACGCCGATGTCCTTGCTCTGCGCCTCGGCGCATTCACGGGTGCAACCGGATACCGCGAACTTGAGCTTGTGGGGGCTGCGCAGGCCCTTGTAGCGGTCTTCCAGGCGCAGGGCCATGGCGACACTGTCCTGCACGCCGTAACGGCACCAGGTACTGCCCACGCACGACTTCACCGTGCGGGTCGACTTGCCGTAGGCGTGGCCGGTTTCGAAACCGGCCTCGATCAGTTCGCCCCAGATCAGCGGCAGCTCGTGCAACTGGGCGCCGAACAGGTCGATGCGCTGGCCACCGGTGATCTTGGTGTACAGGTCGTATTTCTTGGCCACCTGGCCGATGACGATGAGCTTGTCGGGGGTTATTTCACCACCGGGAATGCGGGGTACCACCGAATAGGTGCCGTTTTTCTGCATGTTGGCCATGAAGGTGTCGTTGGTGTCCTGCAGCGGTACCAGTGCCGGGTCCATGATCGGCTGGTTCCAGCACGAGGCGAGAATGTTGCCCACCGCCGGCTTGCAGATGTCACACCCCAGATGGCCCTTGCCATGGCGCTCGAGCAGTTCACTGAAGGTGCGGATACCCTCCACCCGCACCAACCCGTACAGCTCCTGCCGGGTGTAGGCAAAGTGCTCGCACAGGCTCTTGTCCACCGCCACGCCGCGGGCCGTCAGTTCGTGCTCGAAGACTTGCTTGAGCAGGGCCGCGCAACCGCCGCAGCCGGTCGCGGCCTTGGTGCAGCCCTTGACCGCAGCCAAGTCGCTACAGCCACTGTCGATCGCGGCGCACACCGCCCCCTTGCTGACGTTGTGGCAGGAGCAGATGGTCGCGCTGTCGGGCAGCGCATCGGCGCCCAACGCCGGCGCACCACCGCCTTGCGGCAGGATCAGCGCTGCCGGGTCGGCCGGCAGGGCGATGCCGTTCTGGGCGTACTGCAACAGGGTGTCGTAATAGCTGTTGTCGCCGACCAGCACCGCGCCGAGCACGTGCTTGCCGCTGGCATCCACCACCAAACGGCGGTAAGCGCTGTTGGCTTCATCGATGAAGCGATAGCTGCGCGCGCCCGGCGTGGCACCGTGGGCATCGCCGATCGAACCGACATCCACCCCCAGCAGCTTGAGCTTGGTCGACATGTCGGCGCCGGTGAACGCCACCGCCGCCTCGCCCATCAGCAACGCAGCCAGGTTGCGCGCCATGCTGTAGCCTGGGGCGACCAGGCCGAACACACTGCCGTTCCACGAGGCGCACTCGCCGATGGCGAAGATGCGTGGGTCGCTGCTGCGGCAGTGGTTATCGATGACCACGCCACCGCGCGCGGCGATGTCCAGGCCGCAACCCCGGCCCAGTGCATCCTGTGGGCGGATACCGGCGGAGAACACGATCAGGTCGGTTTCCAGGTGCTCACCGCCGTCGAAGTTCATGCGGTAGCCGTAGGTTTCACCGGCACTGACCGACTGGGTGGCGCGCGCCAGGTGCACCCCCACACCCAGCGCTTCGATCTGCGCCTTCAACGCGGCACCGCCCTCGCCGTCCAGCTGTACCGGCATCAGCCGTGGGGCGAATTCCACCACGTGGGCTTCCAGCCCCAGCGACTTGAGGGCGTTGGCCGCTTCCAGGCCAAGCAGGCCACCGCCGACCACCACCCCTCGGCGGGCACCGGCTGCGGCAGCACGAATGCCATCGAGGTCGTCCAGGGTGCGGTAGACCAGGCGGGCATTGCCGCTGGAGCCTTCGATCGGCGGTACGAAGGGATAGGAGCCGGTGGCCAGCACCAGTTGGTCGTAGCCATAGCGACCTTCGGCAGTGACGACTTCGCGGCGCTCACGGTCGATCTCCAGCACGGCCTCACCCAGGTGCAGGTGCACGCCATTGGCGTCGTAGAAATCGTGCTCACACAGGGCCAGGGTTTCGGCACAGCTGCCGCCGAAGTATTCGGACAGGTGCACGCGGTCATACGCGCGTTGGCGCTCTTCGCCAAATACCCGCACCTCGAAGCGCTGCAGGGCGCCGCGACTGACCAGTTGTTCGACGCAATGGTGGCCGACCATGCCGTTGCCGACGATGACCAGTCGCTCTCGTTGCCCGCTGCTCGCTGTTGCCTTCATAAGCCGATCCTCGATCAAAAAAAAAGCGCCTGGAGCCGAAGCTCCAGGCGCCTTTGCCTGCATCACGGTAGGGGGCCCGGTTGATCGCCGTTGATCAGTGGGCTTTGTTGTATCCAAGGTTAAGCAGGGAGCGTGCCAATTGGGTTGCGTGGGTTGCCTGGGTTGCCTGGGTCGGCCTCTTCGCGGGTAAACCCGCTCCTACACTTGCGCTGGGCACGCCCAGCCAATGCACATTCAAGGTGCACAACACCCCATCTTGGCGCACTTCAGTACACATCGCGCCGATAACGCCTGGCCTTGCTCAAGCCTTCGACATAAGCCGCCGCCGCCGCCGCATCCATCCGGCCATGCTCGGCGACGATTACCCGCAACGCCGCATCCACATCCCTGGCCATACGCTGCGCATCGCCACACACATAGAAATACGCCCCCGCCTCCAGCCACTGCCACAACAGCGCACCCTGCTCAAGCATGCGCTGCTGCACATAGATCTTCTCGGCCTGGTCCCGCGAGAACGCCGTGTTCAGCCGCAGGTGCCCCGCCGCCTGCCAGGCCTGCAACTGCTCCTGGTAATAGAAATCGGTCGCTGCGTACTGCTCACCGAAGAACAGCCAATTGTCGCCTTTTGCCCCCCGTGCCTCTCGCTCCTCGAGGAACGCACGGAACGGTGCAATGCCAGTACCAGGGCCCACCATGATCACCGGCACGCTGTCGTCCTCGGGCAAGCGGAAGTGCTTCGACACCTGCGGGAAGATCGCCACTTTCTGTACCTGCGCACGGTCGGCAAGGAAGCTTGAGCACACGCCTTTACGTTCGCCATAACGCACCGTCGACACCGTCAGATGCACCTGGCCTGGGTGCGCCAGTGGGCTGGAGCTGATCGAATAGAGCCGCGGTTGCAATGGCTTGAGCAGTTCCAGCCAGCTGGCCAGCGGCAACTGCTGGGGGAAGGCGCGCAGCACATCGACCAACTGCCGGCCCCACAGCCAATCTTGCAGCTCGGCCTTGCATTCAGGCTGCAGCAACCGCTGCAGGTCAGGCGCATTGCTGGCAAATGCCTGCAGTTGTTGCGCAGTGACCTTGGCAATTTCCAGATGTGCTTGCAGGGCTTCGGCCAATGGCATGGCGCCATGACCTTTAAGCTCGACCATCGCCTGGCCGTCGAGCTGCATCAGCGTCAGCAGCTCTTCTACCAGGGCCGGGCAGTTGCGCGGCCATACGCCCAGGGCATCGCCGGCAGCGTAACTGAAGCCGCTGCCGCTCAGGTCGAAGACCAGCTGGCGGGTTTCCTTGCTGGCGCCGGGGCCATTGAGCAGGCGGTTTTCCAGTACGGTGGCCATCCAAGGTTGCTGCTTGCTGAAGGCCGATACGGGTGCAGGTTCACTCGCCGGAGGTGGCGCCGCGGCAGTGCCCAGTGCAGGTAATAACGCTTCGAGCCAACTGGCAAAGGCTTCGTCGAAGTCTGGCTCGCAGTCCACCCGTTGCAGCAGGCGCTGCCCTCCCAGCTCGGCCAGGCGCTGGTCGAGCTTGCGGCCAAAACCGCAGAACTGGTCGTAACTGGAGTCGCCCAAGGCCAGTACGGCATAGGGCAGCCCGGCGCAGTGGGCGCCCTCCTCGCCCTGCAAGGCCTGCCAGAATGCCGCGCCGCTGTCGGGCGCGTCGCCATCGCCAAAAGTGCTGGCGATCAACACCACACTGGCAACACCCTGCAGCTGGCTTGGGCTGACCGCCTCCAGGCAGCTGAGTTGCACGCTCAGACCAGCATCGCGCAGGCGCGCGGCACAGCGTTCGGCCAGTTGCTCACCATTGCCGGTCTGCGAGGCCCACAGCACCTGATGCCATGGCGCGGCCTGTGCCGCGATGGGCGCAGTTGCAGGCTGGGCGAACAGCCCGGCCAGCAAACCGTCGACAAACAAACGACGGCTGGCAGCCAGCGGCGCACTGGCCGGCAGGCGGGGTACGCCCTCGGCGCGGGCCTGGTCCAGGCCCAGCAGGAAACCTTGCAGGTAATGACGCTCTTCTTCGGCCAGCACCGGAACCGGCAGGGTGTGCAGGCCAAGCAGACGGGACAGGGTGGCGGTCGGCATGCGGACAGGCTCTACAGTGGCAGTGTTCAGATCAAGGGCGTCGATGCGCTCGCCTGCGACCCGCTCCAGGGCTACGGCGCAGTGTTTGAAGGCAGGCTGCAGCGACAGCGGGTCGACCGCATCGCAGGTCGCGGCATTGATCGCCAATTGCTCGCCGATCAGGTCATTCCAGTGAAACGGCGCAAAGCAGTTGCCCGGCATGACCCGGTCACGGATGCGCGCCGGCAACACGGCGTGCCCCCGGCGTGAGCGAACGGCCACCTGGTCCTTTTCAGCGACACCCAGCCGGGCGGCATCCTCGGGGTGAATCTCAAGGTAGGGGCCGGGCTCCAGCTTGTTCAGTGCCGGCACCTTGCCGGTCTTGGTCAACGTGTGCCACTGGTGCTGCACACGGCCAGTGTTAAGCACCATGGGGTAGTCATCGTCCGGCAATTCCGCTGCCGGCAACCAGGGCCGCGCAAAGAAGCGCGCCTTGCCGCTGGCGGTGGGAAAGGCCAGTGCCGGCCGCCTACCCCGGGCATCGAGCAGGAGCGACTGGCTGCTGCCGTCGTTGAGGTAGCGCAGCGGGCTACGATGCTGCTCGCTGCCCGGTGGACAAGGCCACTGGCGCGGCTGTGTCCGCAATTCGGCATAGCCGATACCGCGCAGGTCATAACCGGTTGAGGGGTTGTGGAAGCGGCGTATTTCCTCATACACCGCTTCGGCATTGGGGTAGTCGAAGGCGTCGGCATAGCCCATGGCACACGCCACGCGGGCAATGATCTGCCAGTCCGGCAAGCTTTGCCCGGGGGGCTCGACAGCGCGTGGCATCAGGGTCAGGTTGCGCTCGCTGTTGATCATCACACCCTCACCTTCGGCCCACAGCGCGGCCGGCAGCAGGATGTCGGCGTAGCGGTTGGTTTCGGTGTCGAGGAAGGCGTCCTGGGTAATGACCAGTTCGGCCTTGCGCAGGCCGTCGATCACTTGCTGGCGGTTGGCGACACTGGCTACCGGGTTGCTGCAGATGACCCAGCAGGCTTTCACTTCACCGGTTTTCATCTGCCCGAACAGCGCCACCGTACCCTCGCCACCTTCGCTGCGCAGGCTGCCGGGTGGCAGTTGCCACTGTCGTTCGACGAACGCGCGGTCGTCGTCCACCAACGCTGAGCGCTGGCCTGGCAAGCCGGGGCCCATGTAGCCCATGTCGCGGCCGCCCATGGCATTGGGCTGGCCGGTCAGCGAGAACGGGCCGCTACCGGGGCGGCAGATGGCACCCGTGGCCAAATGCAGGTTACAGATGGCGTTGCTGTGCCAGGTACCGTGAATGCTCTGGTTCAAGCCCATGGTCCAGCAGCTCATCCAGTTGTTGGCGCTGCCGATCCATTCGGCGGCCTTGATGATATCGGCCTCGGCCAGCCCGGTGATGGCGGCGACGCGCTCGGGGGGGTAGTCGTCGAGGAAGGCCGGCAGTTCGTCCCAGCCTTCGGTGTGGCGGGCGATGAAGTCGGGGTGGGTGCGGCCATTGCGATGCAGCAGGTGCAAAAGGCCATTGAGCAAGGCCATGTCGCTGCCGGGGCGCACCTGCAGAAACAGGTCGGCCTTGTCGGCGGTGGCGCTGCGACGTGGGTCGACGACGATCAGCTTCGCACCGGCCTTGACCCGATCAAGCAGGCGCAGGAACAGGATCGGGTGGCAGTCGGCCATGTTGGCGCCGATCACCAAAAATACGTCGGCGTGCTCGAAGTCCTGGTAACTGCCAGGTGGGCCATCGGCGCCAAGCGACAGCTTGTAGCCACTGCTGGCGCTGGCCATGCACAGGCGCGAGTTGGACTCGATGTGGCGCGTACGGATAAAGCCCTTGGCCAACTTGTTGGCCAGGTACTGGGCCTCCAGCGACATTTGCCCGGACACGTAAAGCGCCACGGCATCCGGGCCGTGCTGGTCGATGATGCTGCGCAGACGCTCGGCGGTGGCAGCGATGGCCTGGTCCATGCTGGTGCGCACTGGCGGCTGGCTGCGTTGCTGGCGCACATAGGCGTCGGCCATGCGCCCGCTGGCACTCAGTGGCAGGTGTGCGGTGAGGCCTTTGGTGCATAGGCGGCCAAAGTTGCTCGGGTGCAGCTTGTCGCCGCTGATCTTGCCGACCTTGCCATCGGCAACGCTCATGACGATGCCGCAGCCCACGCCGCAGTAGGGGCAGACGCTGCGTACTTCGCTGTTGGCCATGGGCGGGCTCCTGAGGAAAACGCAAAAAGGCGCCGGCTGCCCCGGCATGCTGATGCAAGCGGGGCAACACGGCGCCTTTGTCGTGAGGTTTTGCGGGCTGTCGACGTTGATAGCCCTGGTGAGGAGGCTTCAGCAAATAGTGGGCCAGGTGCACTGAACGGCTTTTGTGGGAGCGGCCTTGTGTCGCGAAAGGGCCGCAAGGCGGCCCCCGAATTTCAGCTTTTATCCCTGTATTGCCGGGGCTGCTTTGCAGCCCTTTCGCGACACAAGGCCGCTCCCACAGGGATCGCGCCCGCTTTTAGAAATTGAGCAAGACAGTTGCTCCCACAAAGACAGTGCTGCGGCGAGCCTTGCGCACCATGCGGTGGCAACCTCACGCTCCCAGGCGCTATGCTGGGGCAATTTCCAGCATGAGCAACTGCCCTCCTCCCATGTCCCAGGTGATCCTCAAGACCCCCGCCCAACTCGACCTGATGCGCCGCGCCGGCCAGCTACTGGCCCAGGTGTTCACCGAACTCGACAGCTTCATCCGCCCCGGCGTGACCACGATGCAGATCAACGACCGCGCCGAGGCGTTCATCGTCGATACGCTCAAGGCACGGCCAGCAAGCAAAGGCCAGTACGGTTTCCCTTACTCGCTCAATACGTCGGTGGACCACGTGGTATGCCACGGCATCCCCAAGGTCGATGAGGTGCTCAAGGAAGGCTCGATCATCAACGTCGACATCACGCTGGAACAGGGCGGCTACATTGCCGATTCGTCGAAGATGTATTGCATCGGCAAGATCAGCGAAGAAGCCCGGCGCCTGGTCGACACCACCTATGACGCGTTGTGGAAAGGCATCGAGCAGGTGCGCCCTGGGGCAACGCTGGGCGATATCGGCCATGCCGTGCAGGCCCATGCCGAGGCGGCGGGTTACAGCGTGGTGCGCGAGTATTGCGGCCACGGTATTGGCCAGCAGATGCATGAAGGGCCAGAGGTGCTGCACATTGGCCAGCGCGGCATGGGCATGAAGCTGAAACCGGGGATGGTGTTTACCATCGAGCCGATGATCAACCAGGGTGGCCGCGGCACGCGCGAGTTGAAGGATGGCTGGACGGTGATCACCCGGGACCACAGCTTGTCGGCGCAGTGGGAGCATACCGTGGCGGTGACTGAAGGTGGGTATGAGGTGCTGACATTGCGGGAGGAGGAACGGCGTGGCTGAAGCTGCGGCAAACGCGTGCAGGTAGGGGTACAAAATTCAGGCACAAAAAAAAGCGACCCTAGGGTCGCTTTCTTTGTTACTTCCGGGTGTTCAGTGGGCCCTGGAAGTGGAATATGGCGCAGCGGACGGGACTCGAACCCGCGACCCCCGGCGTGACAGGCCGGTATTCTAACCGACTGAACTACCGCTGCGCTATACATCGAGTGGTGGGTGATGACGGGATCGAACCGCCGACCCTCTGCTTGTAAGGCAGATGCTCTCCCGGCTGAGCTAATCACCCATGTCTCTCGGTGTGGCGCGCATTCTACGGGCGACTTGGCGCTCTGGCAAGCACTTATCGAAGTTTTTTCACACTTCGGTCAAACACCAAAAATCAGGCACAAAAAAAGCGACCCTAAGGTCGCTTTCTTTGTTACTTCCGGGTGTTCAGTGGGCCCTGGAAGTGGAATATGGCGCAGCGGACGGGACTCGAACCCGCGACCCCCGGCGTGACAGGCCGGTATTCTAACCGACTGAACTACCGCTGCGCTATACATCGAGTGGTGGGTGATGACGGGATCGAACCGCCGACCCTCTGCTTGTAAGGCAGATGCTCTCCCGGCTGAGCTAATCACCCTTCGTCTCGGTGTGGCGCGCATTCTACGGAGCGCCCCGCACCCTGGCAAGCACTTTTTAAACTTTTTGCAAAAAAAACCTCAGGCCTTTCAAAGACCTAGCGTTGTCGGGCGATTCTTTCGTGCATAAGGCACTGCTGGCCCTCTGACAGGGCTGGCCTCAATTCACCGCTCGGAGAATAATGCCCGCCTTATGCATTAAGGAGAGATTGCCCCTCATGTGGTTCAAGAACCTGCTGACCTACCGCCTGACCCAGGAAGTTCCGTTCGAGCCTGAAGCGCTGGAAGCCGCCCTGGCCAGCAAGCCGGCCCGCCCCTGCGCCAGCCAGGAGCTGACCACTTATGGTTTCGTCGCGCCGTTCGGCAAAGGCGAAGACGCTCCCCTGGTGCATGTCAGCGGCGAGTACCTGCTGATTGCCGCGCGCAAGGAAGAACGCATCCTGCCGAGCAGCGTGGTCAACGACGCGGTCAAGGAAAAGGTCGAAGAGATCGAGACCGAGCAAATGCGCAAGGTCTATAAAAAGGAACGCGACCAGATCAAGGACGAAATCATCCAGGCGTTCCTGCCGCGTGCGTTCATCCGCCGCTCGATGATCTTCGCTGCCATTGCCCCGCGCCTGGGCGTGATCCTGGTCAACTCGGCCAGCGCCAAGCGCGCCGAAGACCTGCTGTCGACCCTGCGTGAAGTGATGGGTTCGCTGCCCGTGCGCCCGGCCACGGTGAAGATTGCGCCGGTGGCCACCATGACCGACTGGGTCAAGTCGCAGCAAGCCGCCGAAGGCTTCTATGTGCTGGACGAGTGCGAACTGCGCGACACCGCCGAAGATGGCGGTATCGTGCGCTGCAAGCGCCAGGACCTGACTGGCGAAGAGATCCAGCTGCACCTGAGCACTGGCAAAGTGGTGACCCAGCTGGCCCTGGCCTGGCAAGACAAGCTGTCGTTCATTCTCGACGACAAGATGGTCATCAAGCGCCTGAAGTTCGAAGAGCTGCTGCAGGAGCAGGCCGAGCAGGACGGTGGCGATGAGGCTGCGCAACAGTTCGACGCCAGCTTCCAGCTGATGATGATGACCTTTGCCGAATTCCTGCCGGTGCTGTTCGAGGCGCTGGGTGGTGAAGAGATTCCGCAAGGGGTCTGACGGGTATGAGAGGCGGTGCTGGCCTGTTTTCTGCCAGCACCGGCCTCTTCGCGGGTAAACCCGCGCCTACGACGGCCTGCGCCCAATCACCAATGTGTGCCCACCACCAATTGTGTAGGAGCGGGTTTACCCGCGAATACGGTAGCGGCCGCAACGGTGAACGACGGGTGGAAATTGGCCAGCAGGCCCGGCCTTGCCCGGAAGGCCGCAGACAGGCACCATGATGCCCACTGTGAGGACGACCTCACGACGCACCGCGTGACCATTCCGGGGACGGCCCCATCATTCAAACGATGGAGACACACTCATGTCCTGGATCATCCTGTTTTTCGCCGGCCTGTTCGAGGTTGGCTGGGCCGTCGGCCTCAAATACACCGACGGTTTCACTCGACCACTACCCACTGTCCTTACCGTCGGCGCCATGGTCATCAGCCTGGGCCTGCTGGGCCTGGCCATGAAGGAGTTGCCGCTGGGCACCGCCTATGCCATCTGGACCGGCGTAGGCGCAGTCGGTACGGTCATCGCCGGGATCATGCTGTTCGGCGAATCCATGGCCCTGGTGCGGCTGGTCAGTGTGGCGCTGATCGTCTGCGGCCTCGTCGGCCTGAAAGTCAGCGCCAGCTAACCCTCTATCGCAGATGGCCACGCAGGCGGCTGACCTGTTCGCGCAACACTTCAGGCTGCGCCGCCTCCACCGGGACGGCGGCGCCTGCCACGATGGTCACCCGCGACCACAGGCGCTTGAAGAAGCCCTTGGCCGGGTCGCGGCTGAAGAAACTACCCCACAACCCCTGCAGGGCCAGCGGAATCACCGGTACCGGCGTTTCTTCGAGGATGCGGCTGACCCCACCCTTGAAGACATCGATTTCGCCATCGCCCGTCAGCTTGCCTTCTGGGAAGATGCAAACCAATTCGCCATCAGCCAGGTACTCGGCAATCCGCGCGAAGGCCCGCTCGTACGTCGCCTGGTCTTCGTTACGCCCGGCAATCGGGATGGCACCGGCAGTGCGAAACACAAAATTGAGCACCGGCAGGTTGTAGATCTTGTAGTACATGACAAAGCGGATCGGCCGGCGTATAGCCCCGCCCAGCAGCAACGCATCGACGAACGACACGTGGTTGCACACCAGCAACGCTGCACCTTCGTCGGGGATGCGCTCGAGGTCTCGGTGCTGCACGCGGTACATCGAATGGCTGAGCAGCCAGATCAGGAAGCGCATGGTGAACTCGGGCACGATCCTGAAGATATAGGTGTTGACCGCGATATTGAGCAGCGACACCACCAGGAAAAGCTGCGGGATGCTCAGCTTGGCCACGCCTAGCAGGATGATGGTGAGCACCGCCGACACCACCATGAACAAAGCATTGAGGATGTTGTTGGCCGCGATCACCCTGGCGCGCTCGTCCTCGGCCGTGCGGGCCTGGATCAACGCATATAACGGCACGATGTAGAAGCCGCCGAACACACCCAGGCCAATGATCGACAGCAAGATCCACCAGGCCTGGCTCATGCCCAGCAGTGCCAGCCAGTCGTGCGGCGCTGCTGCAGCCGGTACATCACCGGAGTGCCACCACCACAGCAGGCCGAACAGGGTCAGGCCGAACGAACCGAACGGCACCAGGCCGATTTCCACCTTGCGTCCACTGAGCCGCTCACACAGCAGCGAGCCCAGGGCAATGCCCACCGAGAACAGGGTCAGTACCAGGGTCACCACGGTGCCGTCACCGTGCAGCCAATCCTTGGCATAGGCCGGGATCTGCGTGAGGTAGATAGCGCCAACAAACCAGAACCACGAGTTGCCGACGATCGAGCGCGACACCGCCGGCGGCTGGCCCAGGCCCATGCGCAAGATCACCCACGACTGCTTGAAGATGTTCCAGTCCAGCGGCATTTGCGGCGAGGCGGCAGCCGCCCGAGGGATCCAGCGGCTGGCGAGGTAGCCGAGTACCGCCGTGCCGACCACGCCACCGGCCACCACTGTTGCGTAGCTGTCGGCCGACATCATCACCCCCGCGCCGATGGTGCCGGCGAGGATGGCGAGGAAGGTGCCGGTTTCCACCAGCCCGTTACCGCCCACCAACTCTTCCTCGCGCAGGGCCTGCGGCAGGATCGAATACTTCACCGGGCCGAACAGCGCCGAGTGCGTCCCCATACCGAACAGCGCCACCAGCATCAGCCACAGATGGTTGGTGACAAAGCCCAGCGCACCAATCGCCATGATCACGATTTCGGCCAGTTTGATTGCACGGATCAGCGCATCCTTGGCGAACTTCTCGCCAAACTGCCCGCCCAGCGCCGAAAACAGGAAAAACGGCAGGATGAACAGCAAGGCACACAAGTTGACCCAGATCGATCGGTCACCATCGCCCAGGCTGAGCTTGAACAAAATCGCCAGGATCAGCGACTGCTTGAACAGGTTGTCGTTGAAGGCACCCAGCGACTGAGTGATGAAAAACGGCAGGAAACGCCGCTTGCCGAGCAAGGTGAATTGCGAAGATTGACTCATCGTCCTTGGTCCTGAGGGCTTTTCAATTGGAGGCTCGCCAAGCGCGCCGGGCCACAAATCTGCATGGGAAATGCGCTGACTGGCAAGCACCGGCTCAGGCATGACCAAGCGAGATTGCGTTCAAGGACCTGCCAGCAGTTGCAGCACTGGCGCTACGTCACTCGAAGCCAAACAACGCCCGCGCGGTATCCACCATCAGTGCCTGGCGCAGCTGCGCTGAACACCCTAAGGCCTCGAACTGTTCGACAGCGGTACCGAAACTGACCTCCGACTCATGCTGGGTATGCGGCCAGTCACTGCCCCACATCAACCGCTCTGCGCC
Source organism: Pseudomonas sp. CIP-10 (assembly GCF_020911845.1). Classification (NCBI taxonomy): domain Bacteria; kingdom Pseudomonadati; phylum Pseudomonadota; class Gammaproteobacteria; order Pseudomonadales; family Pseudomonadaceae; genus Pseudomonas; species Pseudomonas sp. CIP-10. Next base: position 4,637,296 of record NZ_CP087160.1, read on the forward strand.
GTAATGGGCTTCCAGCGCGCACAGCGCCTGACGGGCGAATGCCAGGTTCTCTTCCGGCGAGCCCTGCAGCCTGTAGATGCCGGACACCTTCACCCACACCTTGCCCCGACCGCTCAGGGTCAGCAGTTCGGCAAACCCCGGCTGGCCCAGGCCAAGGCGGGCATCCGGGCGGCCGAAATGGTCAATCACGATGTCCAGCCCATAGGGCTGCAATGCCCGCACCAGCACTGGGATGTCCGCCACCTGACGGTGCAGTTCCACGTGCCAACCCTGCTCGCCGATGCGCTCCAGCAGGGGCCGCCACTGCGCGCCGGTCAGGTCAGGCATGTCTTGCCCCATGAGGTTGAGGCGTACCCCCCTGACTCCCAACCGGGCCATTTCCGCCAAGGTCGCCCGCTCGACCTCCCGCTCCAGCATCACCACCCCGCGCAGTTGCCCTGGCGCGGTCTGCAAGGCGCTGAGCAGGTAGCGGTTGTCAGTACCCAGGAAGCTGGGCTGGACCAGTACGCCATGGCTGCAACCATGGGCCCGCAGTTGGCCCAGGTAGTCGCCCAGCGGCGCATCGTAACTGGGCGCATAACGCCGCTGGCGGGCCAGGTTCAGCCCACGGCTGAACACGTGGGCGTGGCTGTCGATGGCAGTCAGGTGCAAAGCGGGTGCGTCGGGCATGGTTCTCATACAAACAGGTTCAGGTTACTTGGCGACGGCACCGGCCGTTTCCGGCGCAGGTGCAGATTCAAGGTTGCGGCCACGGGTTTCGGGCAGGCACAGGGCTGCGATCACCGCAACGCCATAGGCGATGCCGGCATCGATGCCGATGGCACTGCCCAGCGACATCGACTCGCTCATGTGCCCGACCAGGAACGGGAACACGGCCGACAGCACGCGACCGAAGTTGTAGCAAAAGCCCACCCCGGCGCCGCGCACGTCAGCCGGGTACAGTTCATTGAAAAACGCACCCAGGCTGGCCGGGATGCCGGCGGCGAAAAAGCCCAGCGGGAAGCCGAGGAACAGCATCTGGGTATTGGTCAGCGGGAAGAACACGTAGGCCTGCACGGTCAGTACACAGCACAGGGCGAACAGCAGGATGTTCTTGCGCCTGCCAATACGGTCGATCAGCAGGCCACTGACCACGCAGCCGCACCAGAAGGCCAGGATGATCACCGCCAGGTAACCGCCCGAGTTCAGCACCGAAAGGTTGCGCTCTGTCTTGAGGAAGGTCGGCAACCAGGTCATCACCGCGTGGTAGCCACCGTGGGCACCCAGGCCGAGCAAGCCGCCCAGCAGGGTCACACGCAGCAGTTCCGGGCGGAAGATGCCAGCCATCGACTGCAAGAAGCTGGAAGGGATGGCCTTTTCCTTTTGCAGGCGCTGGAAGCTGTCCGGCTCAGGCACGTTGCGGCGTACCCAAATGATCAGCAGCGATGGCAGCAGACCGACGAAGAACATCACCCGCCAGGCAAACTCCTGCGGTACCAGTGAGTAAATCAGCGTAAACAGTGCCACCGCCAGCCCCCACCCCACAGCCCAGGCACTCTGCACCGTGCCCATGACCTTGCCGCGATACTTGGGGTTGATGGTTTCGGCCATCAGCACAGCGCCGGCTGCCCATTCGCCACCGATGCCAAAGCCTTGCATGGCCTTGACGAACAGCAACGGGTAGAAGCCGGTGACGAACGCCGAAAGAAAGGTGAAGAACGAGAACCAGAGAATCATCCATTGCAGGGTACGCACGCGACCATAGCGGTCGGACAGTGTGCCACCCAGCCAGCCGCCGACTGCCGAGGTCACCAGGGTCAGGCCACTGATCAGGCCGGCATCGCCCTTGGTCAGGGAGAATGCGGCGATCAGCGCGGGGATGGCCAGGCCGAACATCTGCACTTCCAGCGCATCGAGCGACCAGCCGCCGAAACAGGCCCAGAATGTCTTGCGTTCCCGTGAGGTGATCTCGCGATACCAGCTGAACATGATTGTTATCCTTCTAGTCGTGGTGTGACGGGCAGGCGAAGCCACTGCGCCATGGCAGCACGGCGCAGACAGGTAAAAGGGTGAAGCGACCGGTTTAGCGAATGTCGATGCGGTAGCGGAAGTGCTGCGCATGGCCGCGCGAGCGGCGCCATTCCAGAGGTTTGCCGGCATAGTCGCGGGCCAGGCGCTCGATCACGACCACCGGGCTGTCGGCCGGCAGTTGCAGCAAGCGGCCATGCACCGCGTCGACCGCTTCGGCGGTCAGGGTTTCTTCGGCGTAGGCGACCACCTGACCGCACAGCGCTTCGTAGATGGGGTACAGCAGTGGGCCCTTGCTGTTTAAATCCACGTCCAGCAGCGGCTGGAAGGTTTGGCGCGGCAGCCAGATGTCTTCGGCCAGCACCGGCTGGGCGCCAAGCAGACGTGTGCGAACGATGCGGATCACTTCTGCCTCCCCTGCCAGGCCCAATGCCTCGGCCACTGCCGAAGGCGCCGGAAGCGACTCGATGGAAAGAATGCGGCTTTCCGGCACTATGCGCTCGCCATTGGCGGCCTCGAAACGGAAGAAGCGGAACAGCGACGACTGGAACTGTGGGCGGCGAATGAAGGTGCCTCGGCCCTGCTGGCGCTCCAGCACGCCTTCGGCCACCAGGACATCGACGGCCTTGCGCACGGTACCGATCGACAGGTCGAACTCGGTGGCCAAGGCTGCTTCGGTCGGGATCGCTTCCCCCGGGCGCCAGCGGTTGTTGGCAATTTGCGTGACCATGTGATCGCGCAGTTGTTGATAGCGGGGCAGTCGAGCATCACCGGTCAATGGGTGCATGGGTCTCGCTCTCGTCTTGTTATATAAACATATATATGAATTTTTCGAGAGTATTCCCCGAGCCTGACAGACTGTCAATCCTCCGCCTGTCGCCCTTTGTCCGTGAAGCGGCCTTGTGTCGCGACGGGCTGTGAGCCAGCCGGAGCATTGCCATCTTCTCTTGAACGTTGCCGGTGCTGCTGCAAGGACCGCATGTGGCTTATGCTTGTGCTCGGCAAACCCGCACAACAAGGACGTGGCAATGCTCGCCGCCATAAAACGCTACCCGCACACCGTTCGCCTGCTGCTCACCACCACCTTCGCGCTTACCGTCGCCCGCGCCCTCACCCTGCCCTACCTGGTGGTTTACCTGGCCGACAATTTCCAGCTGCCGATCAGCCAGATCGGCCTGCTGATCGGTGGCGCGCTGATCGTCGCCTCGCTATTGAGTCTGTACGGTGGCCATCTGGTCGACACCTTGAGCAACCACACGCTGGTCAGCGCCAGTACCCTGCTGTTCGCCCTGGCCTTCGTCGGCGCGGTCGCCAGCCGTTCGGCACTGCCGTTCTTCTTTTGTCTGGTGTTGATCAACCTGGCCCTGGCAGTGGTCGACATTGCTGCCAAGGCGGGCTTCTGCGCGTTACTGCCGGTGGATGAGCGGGCCGAGGTATTCGCCATCAAGTACACCCTCAGCAACGTCGGCTACGCCACCGGCCCGTTGCTGGGCGTGGCCATGCTTGAACTGAACGACCATGTGCCGTTCCTCGCCTCTGCCCTGCTTGGCCTGGCCATGTGCCTGGCTTACTGGCGCCTGGGTGATCGCAGCCTGCAGGCCAGCGCGCCGGACAAACCTGTGGCCGGCTTCGGCCAGGTGGCGCTGGGGCTGGCGCGGGATCGTCGGCTGGTGTGCTTTACCGTGGGTGGGGTGCTGAGCGCGGTGGTGTTCGGCCAGTTCACCGCCTACCTGTCCCAGTACCTGGTGGTCACCAGCAACCCGGCCGAAGCGGCACGGCTGATCGGCTATCTGGTCACCACCAACGCCGTGACGGTCATTGCCTTGCAGTACCTGATTGGCCGGCGCATCAGCCGCCAGCGCCTGATGCCGTGGCTATTGGCCGGCATGGGCCTGTTCATCGCCGGCTTGCTGGGTTTTGCGCTGGCGGGCTCGGTACTGGCCTGGTGCCTGGCGATGCTGGTGTTCACGCTGGGCGAAATCATCGTGATCCCGGCCGAGTACATGTTTATCGACCTGATCGCACCGGAGCACTTGCGCGGGGTGTATTACGGCGCGCAGAACCTGTCCAACCTGGGGGCGGCGCTGGGGCCGGTGATGGTGGGGTTTGCACTGGTACACCTGTGGCCGGGGGCAGTCTTCTACCTGCTGGTGTTGTCGGTGATACTGGCAGGGGTGTTCTATGGGTTGGGTACCCGCAGGGGTTGATGTTGCCTGTTCCGGCCTCTTCGCGGGTGAACCCGCTCCTACAACCATCGTCTGCGCTGACGAAGCGGCACTTGCGTGCCAGACTGATTGATCGGGACCGCGTTACCTTTTTGCTTCGGAGTCTTCATGTCGTTGTCCAGCGGGCTGATCGCCGTGGTCGCCCTGGCCTATATGGCCATCATGTTCGCCATCGCCTTCTATGGCGACCGCCGCAGCACGCCATTGCCGCCAAAGCTGCGTGCCTGGGTGTACAGCCTGTCGCTGGCCGTGTACTGCACCAGCTGGACCTTTTTCGGCGCGGTCGGCCAGGCCGCCGAACAGCTTTGGGCATTCCTGCCCATCTACCTGGGCCCGGTACTGCTGCTGATCTTCGCGCCGTGGGTGCTGCAGAAGATGGTGTTGATCAGCAAGCAGCAGAACATCACCTCGATCGCCGACTTCATTGCCGCACGCTACGGCAAGTCGCAGACCCTGGCAGTGGTGGTGGCGCTGATCTGCCTGGTCGGCGTGCTGCCGTATATCGCCCTGCAGCTCAAGGGCATCGTACTGGGCGTGAACCTGTTGATCGGCGCCAACGCCGACGCCACCGGCACCCGCGTGCAGGACACCGCGCTGGTGATATCGCTGGTACTGGCGCTGTTCGCCATCGTCTTCGGTACCCGCAGCCTGGATGTGACCGAGCACCACCGCGGCATGGTCCTGGCGATCGCCTTCGAATCGCTGATCAAGCTGCTGGCGTTTCTTGCCGTGGGCATCTTCATCGTTTTCAACCTGTATGACGGCTTCGACGACCTGTTCAGCCAGGCCCGCCAGTCGATCCACTTGCAGGACTATTGGAAAGAAACCATCAATTGGCCGTCCATGGTGGTGCAAACCGCCGTGGCGATGATGGCAATCATCTGCCTGCCCCGGCAGTTCCACGTTACCGTGGTCGAGAACATCGAACCGCAGGACTTGCGCCTGGCGCGCTGGGTATTCCCCATGTACCTGGCACTGGCCGCGCTGTTCGTGGTGCCGATTGCCCTGGCCGGGCAGATGATGCTGCCCGGCACGGTGATCTCCGACTCGTTTGTCATCAGCCTGCCGCTGGCCGAGGCGCACCCGAGCCTTGCCCTGCTGGCGTTCATCGGCGGCGCCTCGGCGGCTACCGGCATGGTGATCGTCGAGGCCGTGGCGCTGTCGACCATGGTGTCCAACGACATGCTGCTGCCCTGGCTGCTGCGCCGCAATAACGCCGAGCGGCCTTTCGAAGCGTTCCGCCACTGGATGCTTTCGGTACGCCGGGTAACCATCGTGGTGATCCTGCTGCTGGCCTATGTCAGCTACCGCCTGCTGGGTTCCACCGCCAGCCTGGCGACCATCGGCCAGATCGCCTTTGCCGCTGTGACCCAGCTCACCCCGGCCATGCTTGGCGCGCTGTACTGGAAGCAGGCAAACCGTCGCGGCGTGTTCGCCGGCCTGGCCGCTGGCATTTTCCTGTGGTTCTACACCTTGGTGCTGCCGATTGCCGCGCACAGCCTGGGCTGGTCGTTGCAGTTGTTCCCTGGCCTGGCGTGGCTGCACGGCAACCCGCTGAACCTGCCGATCAGTCCACTGACCCAAGGTGTGGTGCTGTCACTGGCGGGCAACTTCACCCTGTTCGCCTGGGTTTCGGTGCTGTCGCGCACACGGGTTTCCGAGCACTGGCAGGCCGGCCGGTTCATTGGCCAGCAGACCAGCGCGCGGCCCAGCAGCAAGCCGCTGCTGGCGGTGCAGATCGACGACCTATTGACCCTGGCCTCGCGCTTTGTCGGGGAAGAGCGCGCACGGCAGAGCTTCATCCGTTTTGCCTACCGCCAGGGCAAGGGCTTCAACCCTAACCAGAACGCCGATGGCGACTGGATCGAGCACACCGAGCGCCTGCTGGCCGGGGTACTCGGCACCTCGTCGACCCGCGCCGTGGTCAAAGCGGCCATCGAAGGCCGCGACATGCAGCTGGAAGACGTGGTGCGCATCGCTGACGAAGCCAGTGAGGTGCTGCAGTTCAACCGCGCCCTGCTGCAAGGCGCCATCGAGAACATCAACCAGGGCATCAGCGTGGTCGACCAGAACTTGCACCTGGTGGCCTGGAACCGCCGCTACCTGGAGCTGTTCAACTACCCGGACGGGCTGATCAGCGTAGGGCGACCGATTGCCGACATCATCCGCTACAACGCCGAGCGCGGCCTGTGCGGCCCCGGCGAAGCGCAAGTGCATGTGGCGCGGCGGCTGCACTGGATGCGTCAGGGCCGCGCGCACTCCTCCGAGCGGCTGTTCCCCAATGGCCGGGTGATCGAGCTGATCGGCAACCCGATGCCGGGCGGCGGCTTTGTCATGAGCTTCACCGACATCACCCCGTTCCGCGAGGCCGAGCAGGCCCTGCGCGATGCCAACGAACGCCTTGAACAACGCGTGGCGGAGCGCACCCACGAACTGTCGCAGTTGAACCAGGCGCTGTCCGAAGCCAAGAGCCAGGCCGAAGCGGTGAGCAAGTCCAAGACCCGCTTCCTGGCCGCCGTCAGCCATGACCTGATGCAACCGTTGAACGCCGCACGGCTTTTCTCTGCCGCCTTGTCGCAACAGGCCGAGGGCATGAACGAAGAGGCCCAGCAGTTGGTACAGCACATGGACAGCTCGCTGCGCTCGGCTGAAGAGCTGATCAGCGACCTGCTGGACATCTCGCGCCTGGAAAACGGCAAGATCACCCCGGATGCCAAACCCTTCGCCCTCAACGAGCTGTTCGACACCCTGGGCGCCGAGTTCAAGCTGCTGGCGGCCGAGAAAGGCCTGGAGTTCCGCCTGCGCGGCAGCCGCCTGCGGGTGGACAGCGACATGAAACTGCTACGCCGGGTGCTGCAGAACTTCCTCACCAATGCCCTGCGCTACGGCAAGAGCCCGATCCTGCTAGGCGCGCGCCGACAGGGCGAGCGCCTGTGGCTGGAGGTCTGGGACCGTGGCCCGGGCATTGCTGACGACAAGCTGCAAGTGATCTTTCAGGAGTTCAAGCGCCTGGACAGCCACCAGACCCGTGCCGAGAAGGGGCTAGGCTTGGGCCTGGCCATCGCAGACGGTCTGTGTCGGGTGCTGGGGCATCCGCTGGAGGTACGCTCATGGCCAGGCAAGGGCACGGTGTTCCGCGTCAGCGTACCGATTGCACGCCAGGCCGCCGCGGCGCCAAGCGCGCCCGTGGAACAACAGGGCGGCCAGCCACTGGCCGGGTTGCACGTGCTATGCGTGGACAACGAAGACAGCATCCTGATCGGCATGAACAGCCTGCTGAGCCGCTGGGGTTGCCAGGTATGGACCGCGCGCAACCAGGCCGAATGCGAAACCCTGCTGGCCAAAGGCATGCGCCCGCACCTGGCATTGGTGGACTATCACCTGGACGACGGCGAGACCGGCACCGGACTGATGGGCTGGCTTCGAGCACGGCTGGGTGAGCCGGTACCCGGTGTAGTGATCAGCGCCGACGGCAGCAAGGAAACCATCGCCCTGGTACATGCATCAGGGCTGGACTACCTGGCCAAACCGGTCAAGCCCGCGGCCTTGCGCGCCCTGCTCAATCGCCATCTGAGCCTGGCTCAGTAACCGCTACGTCGGGCAGCGCCTCGTCGGACAGCGCCCGCTCCAGCAGGTCTGCCGGCAAGCTCTTGCTGGCACGGGCGCCCAGTAGCTTAAGCTGCTCGCTGCGGCTGACCAGGTTGCCACGCCCTTCGCACAGCTTGTTGCGCGCGGCGGCATAAGCCTTGTCTACCTGCTGCAAGCGGCTGCCCAGCTCGTCCAGGTCCTGGATGAACAGCACGAACTTGTCGTAGAGCCAGCCGGCACGCTCGGCAATTTCGCGGGCGTTCTGCCCTTGACGCTCCTGCTTCCACAGGCTGTCGATCACCCGCAAGGTCGCCAGCAACGTGGTAGGGCTGACAATCACGATCTGCCGGTCGAAGGCCTCCTGGAACAGGTTCGGCTCGGCCTGCAGGGCCGCCGAAAAGGCCGCCTCGATGGGCACGAACAACAACACGAAATCCAGGCTGTGCAGGCCTTCAAGGCGGCTGTAGTCCTTGCTCGACAGGCCTTTGACGTGGCTGCGCAGCGACTGCACATGCTGCTTGAGCGCAGCTTCGTCGTTGCCGGCAACGAACTGCTGGTACGCAGTGAGGCTGACCTTGGCGTCCACCACCACCTGCTTGTCGCCGGGCAGCATGATCAGCACATCCGGCTGGAAACGCTCGCCATCGGCGCTTTTCAGGCTGACCTGGGTCTGGTATTCGCGGCCCTTTTCCAGGCCGGCATGCTCCAGCACGCGTTCGAGGATAAGCTCACCCCAGTTACCCTGGGTTTTCTGGCCCTTCAAGGCCTGGGTAAGGTTGGTGGCTTCGTCGGACAGGCGCAGGTTGAGCTGTTGCAGGCGCTCCAGCTCCTTGCCCAGCGAGAAGCGCTCGCGGGCCTCTTGTTGATAGCTTTCCTCCACGCGTTTTTCGAAGGCCTGGATGCGCTCCTTGAGCGGGTCGAGCAACTGGCCAAGGTGCTGCTGGCTGGTCTGGGCGAAGCGCTGCTCGCGCTCGTCGAAGATCTTGGTGGCCATGTCGGCGAACTGGGCGCGCAAAGTGTCACGGGCCTCCTGCAGGTCTTCCAGGCGTTGCTGGTGGCTTTCCTGCTGTTCACGCAGTTCTGCGTCCAGGCGCGCGGTTTGCGCTTCCAGGCGGCGCAGTTCGGCTTCGCGGTTGGCGCGCTCAAGGCTCCAGGCGTGGGCCGCATCACGGGCATTGTCGCGGTCGATCTGCAGCAGCTCCAGCTCACGGCCTTGGGCGGCCAGCTGGGCCTGTTTGACGGCGTTGGCCTCACTGAGGTCGCTGACCTCGTCGCGGCTGGCGTCCAGTTGCGCCTGCAGGCCAGCCTGGGCAAGTTGGGCAGCGTTGAGGCGCTCTTCGAGCAAGGCCTGCTCACCTTGCCGTGCGCCCTGGCGGCGCTGCACCTGCATGACCCACACCAGGCAGGGTATTACGCCTGCCACCAAGCCCAGCAGAATGCTGGCCAGATCCACTGTCATGCTTACCCCGAACGCTCTGATGCAAATTGAGTGCAGCTTATCAGCCTGACTGGCGTGTTGCCTGCATCGGCCTCATCGCGGGCCTGCCCGCTGCGCAAGCCTGAAGGCAAAGGTAATGCCTGCACGGTCGCCCGTAGGAGCGGGTTCACCCGCGAAGAGGCCGGCCCTGCTGGCCAATCTCCAACCCGCCGTTCACCGTTGCCGCCGCCACCGTATTCGCGGGTAAACCCGCTCCTACCACGGCGGTGGACACACATCGGTGATTGCTCGCGAAAGGGCCCGCGCAGGCAAAAAAGCTCAGACAGAAAACCACTGTCGCAACAAGCGCCGCGCTTCCTGCGACCCCTGCCCTGCCGCAAGCTCAAGCCAATAGCGCGCCTGCTCCGGCTCGTTGTGCTGACACAGCCGAGCGTACTCCAGCTGCGCCCGCCGATCCCCTGCGCGGGCAGCCTGACGCAGCAGCTCATGGCCTATACGCCGGTCACGGGCGTTGCCACAATCGCGGCACAGCATCTGCCCCAGGCGGCTCTGCGCCACAACCACACCTTGGCGCGCAGGCTGCTTCAGCAAGCGCCCGGCCAGGTGCTTGACCTGAGGGTTGTCGCCCAGGCGCGGGCTGTCGAGCAACCACAAGGCCACTTTCAGGGAAAAGCGTTTGGCAGGAGGTGCAGGTGTCGATGCAGAGGGGCTGGAAAGGTGTTTACCGCGAAACTTCATGAGCAACAGGTTTGGTAACTCGAAAGGCGCGCCACTCTACTCTTTTTTTCTCGCCCTGGCCTGTCGATTTCTGGAGGATTGAAAAAAATTTCAATGATCTTTTCTTGACGTTTCCAGGTGGATGACCAACCGGTCTGTTGGAGCATGGCGATTGTCGGACAGTTCATCCCATTGCTGGCACGCCCGTGCTAGAGCAAGCGCTCGGGACAATCCACAGTTCCTGTGGATAACTCGGTGGACAACCCCCTCTCACACCCCTCAAACCCCCGTGAATTGGGGGCTTTGGTCAAACTGACGATTTTTTCACCAGCTAAAAATAGTGTTTTTTTTCATTGACTTAACCACGCAGTCAAGGCATTGGCGAGGCTGCTGGGTGGTGTTGCCAAGCCGTTACAAGCGCTGCCCCGAATGTGAACAAGTGCACCATAAACCTCCATTTGGGTGCACGAAAAGGGCACATCGGACGGCATTCGGGCCATTTACCCCCTCTTCCCAGCAGCGAAAATTCGCGCCATACTGCGCGGCTCACCTGAACAAACGTAGTGCTTGCCAAACATCTTCGCTTCCGGTAAGGTGCCCCTTGTTAGTACCAAGCTGAAAGTCAATTCTGGCCGCAAGCGTCCTTGCAGACTCGCTCCCCCCAAGAGCGTCCCTGCTGAAACAAGGACCGGCCCATTCAATGATTCCCTCGCCAGCCTTACGCTGCGCAAGCACGAATCACATGACAGATTGATCAGGATCCCACCTCGACGGCCTAGAACCTTGGCCCCGGCGTGCTGCCTGCCTTCCGAAGTACCTACCAGTCAGCCCAAGCGCCCACATTTGATTGCGCCCCCTCTGGCTGCCCTGTTCCAGTCAGGTTCGTTCGTCCCTTAATAAAGGCGTCACTGGAACGTTTCTATCATGCACGGATCATATCTCCCGTGTTTAAAGCAGGAACCTCCAACAATATGCAAACTCATCATCAGATTCAGGCTGCCATTGGCACCCTCTCCCAGGCCTTCTCGCCGTTGAAGTGCCTTATCGTTGCCCCACGCAAGGGCAGCTTCAGCTTTACCTTGGTAGACGAACACGGCGTTGCCTGCCACACCGAACGCCTGTACCACGACCAGTACAGCCGCCATGAACCGCTGCAGGCGGTGATCGCCCGGACGCGTCAGTCGCTCACCGCGTGACCGGCGAATACCGGGGTATTCAAGCGCTGAATCATCCAATCGCAAGACTGCCTGAACGCTTTTGGCGTAATTGCCTTAGGGCATATAGCCCGGAGCATCAGGCAGTAATCGATTTAAAAACAGCTCTTTACACCACGATTATCACACTACACTTCAACTCGAGCGGTGCTTTCCGCTCCCGGCGGGCCTGATCATTCACCAGCTGCCAAGCTCCAGCGCCCGTCCGGCCCTTACCTGCTCGAGGGCATCATGGGTATTGCGGCGAATGAATTGTGTCAGTATGTGATCCGACCCACCCTGGTCTACCTGAACCGTCACTGTGCCAGCGCCGAAGCCTTGCTACTGGGGATCGCCGCCAGCCAGTCAGCACTCGGCTCAGCCCTGCACGACCGACGTGGGCACGGCCTTTACCGCATCGGCGAACATCGTCACCAGGCGCTCTGGGACGAATACCTGGCCCGTGACCCCGACCTGGCCAGCCTGGTCCGCGGCCTGGCCAGCCAGCACGCCTTCCTGGGTGGCCCGCACCTGGAGCTCACCGTCAACCTGCGCTATTCCACTGCCATTGCCTGGATGCTCATCGAAGAGCAGGCCACCCCATTGCCTGCGGCGGACGATCTACTGGCACTGGCGCGAATCTGGCGGCAGATTTTCAACCCCCAGGGTCGTCTGCGCGACTTCACCCACGCCTGGCATGCCTGCATAGATCAGAAATTGCCACAGGCATCTTGAGACGCGTCCTACAAGTAAACCGGAAAAAAGGGAATTTTGGTCGGATTGTCCTACAAAACCGCACTAACTCCTGCGATTGAGCCTATAGCGCGGCGCGTGATTTGTTGGTAGCTTTTCGCCCCGGAGACCCAAGGAGTTTTCTAATAATGAAAAAAGTAATGCTCAAAACCTCCCTCGGCGTAGCTGTTGCGCTTGCTTCCAGCCAACTGCTCGCCGCCGGGTTCGCGCTGAACGAACAAAGTATCAGCGGCATGGGAACCGGTTTTGCGGGGCGCTCGTCCTCTGCCGAAGATGCCAGCACTGTGTATGGCAACCCGGCCGGCATGTCCCGCCTCAAGCGCGAACAATTCACCGTGGGCGGCGCTGCCGTCATCGCCAAGACCGACATATCGGGCCCAGGCAGCAACTTCGGGGGGGAAACCGATGGTGACATGGTGCCTCTCGTTGGCGTACCCATGGGCTATTACGTCAAGCCGATTGATGATCACTGGAGCGTTGGCTTCGGCGTTTACGTGCCATATGGCCTGATCACCGACTACGGCAGCGATGACGCTGCACGCTACTGGGGCAAGAAGAGCAAGGTCGAGGTTGTCACCTTCCAGCCAACCGTCAGCTACGCCTTCAACGACAAAGTGTCGATCGGTTTTGGCCCGACTATCAACCGTATCAAGGGTGAACTGGGTTCGAACCTGAGCAGCAAGGCCCTCCTGGGGCCCAATGGCCCTGATGGCGAGACCAAGATCAAGGGCGACGACACTGCGATCGGTTACAACATCGGCGTTATGGTACAAGCTACGGACCGTACCCGTCTGGGCCTGACCTATCACTCGATGGTCGACTACAAGCTTGAAGGCAATACCCGCGTTTCCTACCCGATTCCACAGCTTGGCCTGAACGGCAAGTTCGACGCCAGCCTGAAAATCAAGACACCAGAGTCAGTGGACTTCTCGGTCACTCATGAACTGGATGACCATTGGACACTGTATGCGGGTAGCACCTGGACGCGCTGGAGCCGCCTGGAAAGCATCGTCGTCGAGAACGAAGCGCCGGCAGGCTACCCGTTGAAGACCATCACCGAAGAGCAGAACTGGCACGACACCTGGGCCCACGCCATTGGTGCGTCCTACAAGGTGAACAAGGAGTGGACCCTGCGCGCAGGCTTCTCCGTCGACCAGTCGCCCACCAACAACCATGATCGCTCGCCACGCATTCCGACTGGCGATCGTAAAGCGGTCAGCTTTGGTGCCGGCTGGAGCCCGAACGATGACATGACCATCGACGTTGCCTATTCGTATCTGTGGGAAGAGGATACCAAGGTCAACAACCTGCCAAGCTCGCAACAACAAGGGCTGTTGAAAGGCAGCTACCAGGCCAAGTACGAGAACAGCGCTCACGGTATCGGTGCATCCCTTACCTACCGCTTCTGATTCCTGTGCGTTACATGAAAACCGCCCTCGTGGCGGTTTTTTTCATGCCTGCACTTGCCAGCTGTCGCCCAGGCATTCGCGCAGATAGTCCATGAATGCGCGCACCTTGGTGGTCATGGCAAAGCGATCGGCCAGGCACAGGTAGATGTCCATGGGCTCGGTCTGGGCGTAAGCCTGGCTGCTGTCGCAGTATTCGAACAGCGGCACCAAGGCCCCCGAGGCCAGGTGCGGCCGCACGATGAACTCGGCCAGACGGGTGATGCCACCATCGTGCAAGGCCATCTGGGTCAGGGCATCGATATCGTCGCTGATCAATACAGTGCCGAATTCCGCTTCGAAGCGCAGGCCGTCCCGCATGAAGCCCCAGCGCAAGAAGCGGCCATCCACCGGATAGCGAAACACCAGGCAACGGTGCCCGCGCAAGGCCTCGGGCGTGGCAGGTACGCCAGCACTTTGCAGGTATCCGGGTGAGGCACAACAAATGAACGGGATGCGGGCGATGCGCCGGGCCAACAGCTGGTCTTCGAGCTGCGGGGCAATGCGCAGGCTCACGTCAACGTCTTCACGGGCATGGTTGACCCGACGATCAGTCGTTACCAACTCTATCGAAAGTAAAGGGTAGCGGGCACTGAAAGCAGGAATCAATGGCGCCAGCACATGGCGGCCGAAGGCAGAGGTCGAGGCAATGCACAGCCGCCCCTGAGGCTCGCTGTCGGGTGTTGTAACCGCCTGTTCGGCCAGGGCCAAATCACGCTCGATATGCTTTACACGCTCGTAATACTGGGCGCCAGAGGGCGTCACGGCCATGCTGCGGGTGGTTCGACTGAGCAGGCGAACTTGCAGGTGGCTTTCCAGCCGCGCCAGGTTCTGGCTGACGGCTGCCGGACTAAGGCCGAGGATACGGGCACCAGCGGCGATGCTACCGGCTTCGACCACTTTGATGAAGCAGCGAATGGCGTTGAGCAGGTCCATGGGGAGCGCCTGGATTCGTAAGAATTTCTTTATAAAGAACTCAATGCCGCGGGTCTACAGCTGCAGACGTGCAGGTTGCTAATCTGCGCTTCCACTCAGTTTTCAGGAGTTCGCATGAGCAACCTGCCCCGATCGCGCAGTCGACGTAAATTGCACCCGGTCGCTACCCCCTACGTTTTCGCGTTCTACATGTCGTCGATCATGGCGCTGTTGATGTGCTTCGTGATCACGGCGGCCAATGCCGGGTTTACCCCGGAGTATCTGGGCAATGTGCTCAAGGCCTATCAGCTGGCGATGCCGGTGGCATTTGTGTGTGTGCTGGTGGTCCGGCCGGTGGTGGTGCGGTTGGTGGCGATTACCGTGCATGCCCGGTGAAGTCACCCGCAGCCAGCCACTTCCTGTTTTTGATCTTGATCTTCGCGACTTCACGAGGCCTGCGCTCGGCCTCCTGAAGTCGCAATCTGCGTCGCCTGAACTACCGCGCGCTTAGACGCAAAAGCCGCAGCAAGCACAGCCTGGTTACTGCTGTGAGGCGATGGCCTTTTCGATAGCGGCGCGGAACGCAGGATCATCCGGTTTGGTCAGGCTGGAGAAGTTACCGATCACCTTGCCCTTGCGATCGACAACATACTTGTAGAAATTCCACTTCGGCGCACTGCTCTGGCTGGCCAGCTCCGCAAACAGCGGTATCGCATCCTTGCCCCGCACCGCCTGCGTCTTGGTCATGGTGAAGGTGACACCGTAGTTGGCATAGCAAACCTTGGCAGTCTTCTCACTGTCGGCGTCTTCCTGCTTGAAGTCATTGGACGGCACGCCGAGCATTTCCAGGCCTTGCTCGTGATATTCCTTGTACGTCGCCTCAAGCCCCTCGAACTGCGGGGCAAAACCGCAATAACTGGCAGTATTCACCACCACGAGCGGCTTGCCGGCAAAGCGCTCGCAGAGGTCGACCTGCCCCTTACCGCGCAATTCCGGCAGGCTGCCCTGCAACAACGCCGGGCAATCTGCAGCCCAGCTTGATGTACTGGCAAGCAGGGCCAGCACCGGCACCGTCAACCAATGTGCACGCATGACTCGTCTCTCCTGCATCGCTACCTTTGAACTTGCAGGGTAGCGCCTAACAAACACCCATGCCCAGTTGCATCAACGCCATCCCTCCCTGATGCCAGCCCCACCACACCAGTGCCAGCACCAGCAGCACGGCAATAGCCAACAGCCCGCGGACCAGGTAACGGTTCATGCAGCCTGTGCCTGCAGGCGTGAAACCGGGCGTTCGCGCACCGGCCAGTTAAGGGCAGCGGCCAACAAGCTGAGCAGGATGGAAATCTGCCAGACCACGTCGTAGCTACCGG
The DNA here is from genome assembly GCF_020911845.1 of Pseudomonas sp. CIP-10. Taxonomy (NCBI): domain Bacteria; kingdom Pseudomonadati; phylum Pseudomonadota; class Gammaproteobacteria; order Pseudomonadales; family Pseudomonadaceae; genus Pseudomonas; species Pseudomonas sp. CIP-10. The sequence continues at coordinate 4,652,950 of NZ_CP087160.1, forward strand.
TGCGGTCATACACCACCCCACCCAGCCAGCCCCCCAGGAACGCACCCAACTGATGGAACAGGAACACGATACCGCCCAGCATGGACAGGTTGCGCACCCCGAACACCGTGGCCACGGTGCCATTGGTCAACGGAACCGTGGACAACCACAGCAGCCCCATGGCAATGCCGAACAGGTAAGCACTGAACTCGCTCACCGGCGCCCACAGGAACAGCACGATCACCACCGCACGCAGCAGGTACAACCCGGTCAGCAGGCGCGGCTTGGACATGCGCCCGCCCAACCAGCCAGCAGTGAAGGTACCGACGATGTTGAACAGGCCGACCAGCGCCAGCACTGTCGTACCGGTGGCCGCAGCCAGGTGCTGGTCAACCAGGTAGGCCGGCAGGTGAACGCCAATGAATACGACCTGGAAGCCACAGACAAAAAAGCCCAGCGCCAGCAACCAGAAGCCAGAGTGCGTGCACGCCTCGCGCAGCGCCTGGCCCAGGGTCTGCTCGGCACCGTGACTGGGTAACGGGCGATCGCGCAGCAGGCCGACGAAAGGCACGATGAACGCCACCAAAAGGCCCAGTACCAGCAACGCTGCCGACCAGCCCAGCCACTGAATCAGGCCTTGGGTGCCCGGCAACATGGCGAACTGGCCGAATGACCCGGCGGCGCTGGCGATCCCCATGGCCATGCTGCGCTTTTCGGCCGGCACGGCACGCCCGACCACACCGAGAATGACCGAGAACGACGTGCCGGACAGGCCGATGCCGATCAGCAAGCCCGCACTCAGCGACAACGACCAGGGCGAATCAGCCAAGCCCATCAAGATCAAACCGACGGCATAGAGAATACCGCCGATGATGACCACCCGCGCCGCGCCAAGCCGGTCGGCCAAGGCGCCGGCGAACGGCTGCGCCAGGCCCCAGATCAGGTTCTGCAGGGCAATGGCGAAGGCAAACACCCCACGGCCCCAGCCGAAATCAGCACTCATCGGCCCCAGAAACAGGCCAAAGCCGTGCCGTACGCCCAGAGACAGCGCCAGTATCAAGGCCGCCCCCACCAACACCCATCCGCTGGTTCGCCACACCGAAGTCATTGTCGTTATCTCCAGCACATCGCAAGGTTTTGCGGGTATATACCCGCTTATAGTCGTTTCACTTCAGGCCAGTTGTTCCAGCAGTCGCACCAGTTCATCCCGCTGCCCCACCCCAAGCCGTTCAACCAGTTCTTTCTGGGCCTGCTCCCAGGCTGGGTGGGCAACGTGCAGCAGTTGCTTGCCCGCCTCGGTCAACAGCACCACGCGGTTACGCTGGTCGTCGCCCTCGCCCAGTGCTACCAGCCCATCCGCCTCCAGCACACGCAGGTTGCGGCCCAGGGTACTGCGCTCGAGCCCCATGGCTTCGGCCAGGGCTGTGATGCTGGGTCGGTCGAGCCGCTGCAGGTGCCGCAGCAGGGAAAACTGGGCGACATTGACCCCGAAGCCGGCAAGGGCTTCGTCGTAATGCCGGCTCACGCCGCGGGCGGCGCGACGCAGGTGGGTACAGATGCATTCACTGGTCAGCATGGATACGTGTATATACCCGCGTACTGAGTGTTGCAAGAAGTTTCACGAAAGAGTGAGAAGCGTCAGTCCGGGTTCAAGCGCCTGCGGATCGGTTCGAACTCAACCGTGGCCTTGCGCGCCAAGGGGTCTGGCGCGCCCTGCTCGACCGCCTGCCAGTAGCGCCACGGCACCTTCGCCGTGCCCAGCTCGTAGTCCATGCCATCCCAGTTGTCTTCACGAAAGCTATAGAACGCCCAGTGCAACCGGTTACGATCCAGCACGACGAGTACATCTTCAAGGTACTGCCGGCAACCCGGCAGCCTGCGCATGCAGCCAAACTCACCCACCACCAGGCGAGAAAGCGGCAGCCCCATGGCCTCGGCCCATGCCAGCGGCTGGCGCAAGTAGCCTTCAACTCGCCGCCCATCCCACAGCTGTGTCTGCCCGGCAAAAGATACGGGGCCTGGATAGGCGATGGGCTGTTTGCGCGCCATATTCGGCGCACTGGTTGCGGCATAGGGCTCGTACATGTGCACGCTGTACAGCACTCGCGGGTCCTCCAGCGGCGCCGGCCAGTAGCCGAACGCGTCTGCGCCTGCATACCAGCCGGCATCGACCATGATCGGCGTGTCAGTGTCTTCTTCGCGTATGGCCGCTATCAGTTGCCGGTACAGCAAGGGCAGATCGCGCGCACCGTCCTGCGCTTGCGCATACCACTGCTGCATCTGCCCGAGTTCGGCATGTTCAGCAAGGCCGCCCTGTTTCTCCGGTGCTGGCTCATTGATCAGGTTGTAGGCCGCGATGGCCGGATGACTTTTCAGTTCGCGCGCCATATCTCGCCAGAACGCCGCAGCCTGGGACCAGTAGCGTTTGTCTTGCCACAGACGATCATCGAACTGGCCCTGGTTGTTTTGCGACCAGCGCATACCCGGTAGCGAGAGTGGCGCGATGACCACCTTGAGCCCCGCCTGGTGCGCCCGGTCGAGGGTGGCACGCAGCACAGCCAGGTCGGCGTCGGGCAGGCCTTCATAGGTATCGGCGCTGCCGAGGAGGAAATCACGTTTCACGGGTTGCCATTTGTCGTACGACAGCCGCACCCATGTGGCGCCGTACCCCCTCAGGGCATCGAAGTAGGCTTGATCGGGTGGCAGCCGGTTGAAGCTGTTGCCGCCGTGGCGTGGGGTGTCCCAGAACGCCATGAGGTCTGCAGCAGAGGCTGGGAGGGTGGACAGGACCAATAGACTGGCAAAGATCCAGTGACGCACGGGAAGCCTACCTGGTTGCTTGGGGGGAGGCTGAAGATACGCCGACAAGGAAGAGGCAGGCGCTTCCGGACCGTTTCTGGAAGTTACTGCCCCTCCACACCTATGGCGTGCTGCGAAAGCACCGCAAAGCAGCCGCTAAAGGGCCGTCCAGATCAAGCGCTCAAAGCCCCAGCGCCAACCCGAGCACGACGGCCAGCTCCAGCAGCTCCAGCAACGCACCGGCGGTATCACCGGTGGTCCCGCCCAGGCGCCGGCACATCAGATGCCGCAACCAGGCAAACACCGCCAGCGCCAGCAGCACGCTCCATCCGCCCAAGAAGAGGCAGAACAGCACACAAACCAGCAACACCCACCCCGCCGCGCGCCGGGGCAAATGTTCGGCCAACGCCTGGCCCAACCCGCCAGGTCGCACATAAGGTGTGCCAAGGAACAGGCCCAACATCGCCGCCCGCCCGATCAACGGCGCCAGCAGTAATTGCGCGCCGATGCCCTGCCCGACCAGCACCCACAATGCGCAAAACTTCAGCAACAACACCAAGACCAGGGTGACCACGGCAATCGGCCCACTGCGCGGGTCTTTCATGATCCGCAAGGTGCGCTCACGGTCGCCGAAACCACCTAGCCAGGCGTCGGCACTGTCCGCCAGGCCATCCAGGTGCAAGGCACCACTGAGCAGTACCCACAGTGTCAGCAGCAAAGCCGCGTGCAGCGGCGACGGCGTGCCCTGAAGCAGATGACTGGCCAACCACAGCAGCAAGCCGAACAGCAACCCGACCAGCGGGTAGTACAGCAGCGAACGCCCTACCTCACGCGGTGCCGGCATGCCCGGCAGGCTCACCGGCAGGCTGCTGAGAAATTGCAGGGCGATCCAGAACGGCAACATCTCAAGGCGCCTCGACCAGTTGCCCATCGCCACCTGGCACCAGCCGCATCAACGCGCCATGGCCCACCTCGACCTGCAGCAACTGCTCCCTGGGCAAGCCACGAGCACGGGCCAGTAACAGCCGCATGACGCCGCCATGGGTGACCAGCAGCACGCGCTTGCCGGCATGTTGAAGGCGCAAACGCTCGACAGCCGCCAGCACCCGTTCGGCAAACGCCTCGACCGGCTCGCCATTGGGCGGTGTGAAGGCGTAAGGGTCGGCCCAGAAACGGCCCAGTGCATCAGCCTGGTGCTCCATGATCTGCGCGGCACTTTGGCCCTCCCAATCACCGAAGTGCAGTTCCTGCAGGGCGGGCTCACGCTGCACAGGCAGGTTCAACTGCGCACCCAGCTCATCGGCAAAACGCCCACAACGTTGCAGCGGCGAGCTGACCAGCACCTGCCATGAGCCGCCGTCGGCCACCGCGCGGCGCATCTGTGCCCAGCCCTTGTCGGTCAAGGCATCATCAAGGCTGCCACGCAGGCCGCCTTGTTCCGTTTCACCATGGCGCAGCAAGTCGAGGATCATGCCGGGCGGTCCGCCACCGCGGCCTCGGCAAAGGTCGCCATCTGCCCATGCAGCGCACAGGCCAGGCGCAACAGCGGCACCGCCAAGGCAGCGCCACTGCCCTCACCCAGGCGCAAGCCCAAGGCCAGCAGGGGCTCGGCCTGCAGTGCAGCAAGCAAGGCCTTGTGCCCGGGCTCAGCGCCCTGATGAGCGAACAACAGCCAGGCCCGACACTGCGGGTTGAGGCGCACTGCCACGAGCGCAGCGACACTGCAGATAAAGCCATCCACCAGCACCGCGACCCCCGCCTGCGCACAACCTATGTAGGCACCGACCAACGCCGCGATCTCGAAACCGCCAACACAGCCCAGTACCTGCAACGGGTCTTCAGCACGCAGGCCATGCAGGCGCAGCGCCCTCTCGATGACTTCAGCCTTGTGCTGTACCCCGGCGTTGTCCAGGCCAGTGCCAGGGCCGCTCAGCTCCGACGCCGGACACCCCAGCAGAACACTGGCCAAGGCTGCGGCGGCTGTGGTGTTACCAATGCCCATCTCGCCACCGATGAACAGCTGTGCGCCCTGTTCGGCGCCGCGCTGGGCACTGTCGCGACCGGCCTGCAAGGCCGCTTGCAGCTGGTTTTCGGTCATCGCGGGTTGACGGGCAAAGTTGGCAGTACCAGTGCCCAGGCGCAGATGGCGCACGCCGGGCAGTTCCAGCTGCGCGTCAATGGTGCCCAGGTCGACCACGTCCAGGCTGGCCTGCAGTTGCCGCGCCAGCACACTGATCGCCGCGCCCCCACCGACGAAGTTACATAGCATCTGCCCGGTTACCGCCTGCGGATAGGCCGAGATGCCCTCTTCGACCACGCCGTGGTCGCCGGCAAAAATGGTGATGGCAACCTGATCCAGCGTAGGTCGTTCAAGCCCCTGAAGGCCAGCCAGCTGAATCGCCAGCGCTTCAAGTTGGCCGAGCGAGCCTGCAGGTTTGGTCAGTTGCTGCTGACGGGCGCGGGCCTGGTCCATGGCGGCGTTGTCGAGGGGTTGGCAGGCGTCACGCCACCAGGCTTGGGTCATAGTGCAGGTCCTTTGAGGATTAAGGGCAGGCCGGCCACGGTCAGCACGACACGCTGACAGCGTTCGGCCACCGCCTGGTGCAGCCAGCCGGCCAGGTCGACATAGCGCCGGGTCAGCTCGCCCATGGGCACGACGCCCAGGCCGGTTTCGTTACTGACCAGGATAAGGGTGCCAGGTAACTGTTCCAGGCACGCCAGCAGGGCATCACGCTCCTCGGCCAGGCGCTGGTCATCTTCCAGCATCAACAAATTGGTCAGCCACAGGGTCAGGCAATCCACCAGCAGGCAGCGCCCTTCGGCCGCTTCGGCGCGCAGTACTGCGGCCAGGGCCAAGGGCTCTTCGATCAACCCCCAGTCATCCGGCCGGCGCTGACGATGCAGCAACACGCGTTCGTTCATTTCGCCATCCAGCGGCTGGCTGGTGGCGATGTAGGTCACCGGCAAGCCGCTGGCACTGGCCAGTTGTTCGGCCAGGCGGCTTTTGCCAGACCGGGCGCCACCGAGAATCAGGTTACGCATGTCAGGCTACCCCACACAGCTGGCGCAACTGCGCGGTGTCTAGGTGCTTCTCCACCAGATCAGCCAGGCGCTCGATGTCGTGTTCGCGCAACGCTTCGTAGTCGATAACCTGCACATCCTCCAGCCCGGCCCAGCGCAATAGCGCGGCACACGACTGGCTGCCTTCGAACAGGCCATGCAGGTAGGTGGCGAGGATCTGGCCATCGGCACTGACAGCGCCATCATGGCGGCCATCAGCCAGTTGGACCGCGGGTTGCGCCAGCGCAGGCCCCGTCGTAACGCCAGCATGAATTTCATAACCGGTTACCGTTGCCGCTTCAAGGCTCAGCGTGCCGGCCACATTGCGCAGTTGCTTCTCGGCTTCGAGCACCGTGGCATAGTCGAGCAGGCCGAGCCCCTGGCTTGAGCCTGCGGCCCCCTCCAGCCCCAGCGGGTCATGCACTTCCCGCCCCAGCATCTGCAGGCCACCGCAGATACCAATCAGCTTGCCGCCATAGCGCAGGTGCCGCTCGATGGCCGTGTCCCAACCGCGCTCGCGCAGTTGTGCCAGGTCGCCCCGCACGCTCTTGGAGCCTGGCAGGATGATGAGGTCGGCAGCCGGAATCGGCTGGCCCGGGCCAATGAACTGCAAGTCCACCTGCGGGTGCAGGCGCAGCGGGTCGAAGTCGGTGTGGTTACTGATGCGCGGCAGCACTGGCACGATCACCTTTAGCACTCGCTCGTGCTTGACGCCTTGACGCACATCGATACCGTCTTCGGCTTCCAAGTGCAGGTCGGTAACGTAAGGCAGGACGCCCAGTACCGGTTTGCCGGTGCGTTGTTCCAGCCAGTCCAGCCCTGGCTGCAGCAGGGCAATGTCGCCACGGAAGCGGTTGATGACAAAACCTTTGACCCGCGCCTGCTCACTGGTCGACAGCAATTCCAGCGTGCCCACCAAGTGGGCGAACACACCACCGCGGTTGATGTCGGCCACCAGGATCACCGGGCAGTCCACCGCTTCGGCAAAGCCCATGTTGGCGATATCGCCGGCACGCAGGTTGATCTCTGCCGGCGACCCCGCACCCTCGACCATGACCACCGGGTACGCGGCACTCAGGCGTTGGTGAGACGCCAGCACCGCTTGCATGGCCGTGGTTTTATAGTCGTGGTAGGCCACTGCATTCATGCTGGTGACCGCCCGACCGTGGATGATGACCTGGGCGCCGGTATCGCTGTTGGGCTTGAGCAGCACCGGGTTCATGTCGGTGTGCGGTTGTAGCCGGCAGGCCTGGGCCTGCACCGCCTGGGCACGGCCGATTTCCCCGCCATCAGCCGTCACCGCGCTGTTCAGCGCCATGTTCTGTGGCTTGAAGGGCACCACAGCGACGCCCTGGCGCAACAGCCAGCGGCACAATGCGGTCACCAGTGTGCTCTTGCCTGCGTCGGAGGTGGTGCCTTGCACCATGAGGGTCGTCATGCCGTTTCCTTCTGATAAGCCGCCAGGGCCTGGGCCAGGCGCTGTTCGTCCGCCGTGCAGGCAGGCAACCCCAGGCGCACGGCTGCTGGCTGTTCGAACAGCCGTACCAGGATGCCGCGCCGGGCGAGAAATTCATGCAGGCGTGCAGCGTGCTCGCTACGCACGTACTGGAACAGGTCGCAGCCACCACTGGGCGCCAGGCCGGCACTGCGCAACACATGCGCAAGCCGCTGGCCGGCAGCAGCACAGCGTTCGGCCTGCGCGCGCTGGGCAGTTTGATCGGTCAGGCTGGCCTGGGCCAGCACCCGGGTCGGGCCGTTGACGGTCCAGGGGCCGAGCAGCTCGGCCAGGCGCAGCAGCAAGCTGTGTTCGGCGGCAACGAAGCCCAGGCGCACGCCAGCCAAGCCGAAGAACTTGCCAAACGAGCGCAGCACGATCAGCCCCGGGCGTTCGGCGCAGTCCACCACGCTGTCCGCCGGGGTGTTGTCCATGAATGCTTCGTCGACCAGCAGCCAGCCACCGCGGGCCGCCAGGCGAGCATGCCAAGCCAGCAGACGTTCGCGCGACACCCGTTGGCCGGTCGGGTTGTTGGGGTTCACCAGCACCAGCACATCGAGGCCGTCGAGCGCAACCTCAACTTGCGCCTCATCCAGCGCCAGCAGTTGGTGCCCCGCCCGTTGCCAGGCATAAGGGTGTTCGGCATAGCACGGCGTCAGCACGCCAACCCGGGCCGTTGTACGCAGCAGCGGCAAGGCCTGGATAGCGGCCTGGGAGCCGGCTACCGGCAGCAACTGGCGGGCGCCGTAATACGCGCGCGCGGCGTCCTCCAGGCCGTCCTCGGTTTCCGGCAGGCGGGCCCAGGCGTCGACGGGAATCGGCGGGACAGGAAATGGCCAGGGCGCAATGCCGCTGGACAGGTCGAGCCACTGCTCACGGGGGATACCGTATTGCTGCACCGCGCGTAACAGGCGGCCACCATGTTCAAGCATTGATATAGGCCCCCAGGCAGATCATCAGCAGCCACAGCCACACGCCGCGCTGCACCAGCTGCCAGCCGCGCTCGATGGCATCGGCATCGGCCACTGGCCCCTCGCCCAGACGCGGCCGCTCATGCAGTTCGCCGTGGTACACCGCCGGGCCACCAAGCTCGACGCCCAGCGCGCCGGCGCCGGCAGCCATCACCGGCCCGGCGTTGGGGCTGTCCCACAGCGGGCCCTGCTTGCGCCAGCAGGCCAGGGCCAGACGGGTCTTGCCCAACAGGGCATAAGTCAGGGCCACCAGCCTTGCAGGTATATAGTTGAGCACATCGTCGATGCGCGCCGCGCACCAGCCAAAGCGCTCGAAACGTTCGTTACGGTAGCCCCACATGGCATCCAGCGTGTTGCTCAGGCGGTACAGCACCACACCTGGCGCGCCGGCCACCACAAACCAGAACAACGCGGCGAACACTGCGTCGCTGCCGTTCTCCAGCACCGACTCGGTCGCCGCTCGGGCCACTGCTGGCTCGTCCAGTTCGCGCGTTTCGCGGCTGACCAGGTAGCCAACGCGGTGCCGCGCCTCCGCCAGGTCGCCCTGGCGCAAGGCGTTGGCCACCGGCAGCACATGCTCGCCCAGGCTGCGCAGCCCCACGGCGCAGTAAAGCGCCAGCACATCAACCAGCCAGCCAATATACGGCAGCCACGAAAGGACCAGCGCCACCAGGGTCAGCGGCACCACCGCCAGAAACCACGCGCTCACGCCGTGGCTGCGCCAGCCGCGCCCGCCCGCATTCAGGCGGCGCTCCAGGGTGCCGGCCATGTTGCCGAACGCCACCAAGGGGTGGCGCCGCTGTGGTTCGCCCAGCAAAGCGTCCAGGGCCACCCCGGCCACAGTCAGCAAGGCCACGCTCATTGACGCTCTCCCCATTGGTTTTCGTAAAGCATTTCACTCAGGGGCCGCTCTTCGGCCCAGCTTTCCTGCACCAACATCGGCACCGGATAGAACGCGGCGACCGGCCCAAGGCACAGTACCGCCACCGGCTTGGCCCCGGCGGGCATGCCCAGCAGCGCGGCCAACGCCTGCGGGTCGAACAGCGACACCCAGCCCATGCCCAGCCCTTCGCCACGCGCGGCCAGCCACAGGTTCTGGATGGCACAGGCCAGCGAGGCCAGGTCCATCTCCGGCAGGGTGCGGCGGCCGAAGATGTGAGGCTCGCGGTTGTCCATCAAGGCCGCCACCAGCAGCTCGGCACAATCGTTTATGCCCTCCACCTTCAATTTCATGAAGGCATCGGATCGCTCGCCCAGCGCCTCGGCCGTGCGTACCCGCTCCGCCTCCACCAAGGCCTGGATGCGCCCGCGCAGGTCACGCTGGGTGATGCGGATAAAGCGCCACGGCTGCATAAGCCCGACACTGGGCGCCTGATGCGCGGCCGCCAGCAAGCGGCCAAGCAGTTCGGGTGCCACCTGGCCACCCGCAAAATGGCGCATGTCGCGGCGCTCGCCGATGGCCCGGTAAATGGCGGCGCGCTCGGCGTCGCTATAGGCGTGATCATTCATGGTCGCAACAGTGCCGCCGCCGCATCCGGGCAGGAAGGGAAATAGAAGTGCACGTAAGAGGCCGTGAGCCGGCCCAGACGATAAACCGCCTCGTTGCCACGCCCGCCGTTGGGGCTCAGACCTCGGGCAATCGGTTCCAGCGCAGTGCTGGTCAGCGAATGGTGATAGGTGTGACCGCGCAAGGTCCCCTCCGGCAGCTCCACCGCCTGCAGCGCCAGGGCGGCCAGGCGCTTCTGCATGGTCGCCTCACCCGGCAGCAGGCCGAGCAGTTCGGCACGTTCACCGGCCACGTCAGTCAGGGCATCGAGCAGGTAAAGCATGCCGCCGCACTCGGCCAGCAATGGCTTGCCCTGCGCGTGGTGGGCGCGGATCGCCTCGCACATCGGTGCGTTGGCGGCCAGCGCATGGTGATGCAGCTCAGGATAACCACCCGGCAGATACAGGCTGTCTACCGCCGGCAGTTCGTGGTCGTGCAGCGGCGAGAAGAACACCAGCTGGGCACCCTGGTTGCGCAACAGGTCGAGGTTAGCGCCATACGTGAAGGCGAACGCCTCGTCCCGCGCCACGCCAATGCGCACACCGGCCAGCGAGGCCACGCAGGCTTGCGGTTCAGGCTCGGCAAAGCTGACTGGCGGCGGCAACGCCGCATCGCAACTGGCGCCCAACGCTTCGGCGGCAGCGTCCAGGCGGGTGTCCAAGTCATTCAGCTCGCTGGCCTGCACCAGGCCCAGGTGGCGGCTGGGCAGTTCGATGCCGCGTTCGCGGGACAAGCCGCCATACCAGCGCAAGCCCTCGGTCAGGCTGCCTTCGAGCAGTTGCGCATGACGCAGGCTGCCTACCCGATTGGCCAGCACGCCGGCGAACGGCAGATCGGCCTGGTACCGCGCCAGGCCCAGGGCCAGGGCACCGAAGGTCTGGGCCATGGCTGTGCCGTCGATCACCGCCAGCACCGGCACGCCAAAGTGGCGCGCCAGGTCAGCGCTTGACGGGGTGCCGTCGAACAGCCCCATCACCCCTTCGATGAGGATCAGGTCAGCCTCGCCAGCAGCTTCCCACAGCAGCCGACGGCTTTCCTCGGCACCGATCATCCACAGGTCCAGCTGATACACCGGCGCGCCACTGGCCCGTTCGAGAATCATCGGGTCAAGAAAGTCGGGCCCGCATTTGAACACCCGCACCTTGCGCCCGAGGTTGCGGTGCAGGCGGGCCAGCGCAGCAGTGACGGTAGTCTTGCCCTGGCCTGAGGCGGGTGCCGCGATCAACACGGCGGGGCAGTGGCGCGATCGACTCACAGTTCGACGCCCTTCTGTGCGCGGATACCGGCCTGGAAGGCGTGCTTGAGCATGCCCATTTCGGTCACGGTGTCGGCCAGTTCGATCATCTCAGGCTTCGCAGCGCGGCCAGTGACAATCACATGCTGCATGGGCGGGCGGGCCTGAATGTCGGACAGTACCTGGTCCAGGTCGAGGTAGCCATGTTTGAGGGCGATGTTGAGCTCGTCCAGCACCACGAACTGTACACCTGGGTCCTGCAGCAACTGGCGCGACACCGCCCAGGCGGCTTGCGCAGCGGCGATGTCACGCTGGCGGTCCTGGGTTTCCCAGGTAAAGCCCTCGCCCATCACGTGGTAGCGCACCTGTTCGGGGAAGCGACGGAAGAACAGCTCCTCGCCGGTGCTGTTGCGGCCCTTGATGAACTGCACCACACCGCATTGCATGCCGTGGCCCAAGGCGCGCGCGAGCATGCCGAAGGCCGAACTGCTCTTGCCCTTGCCATTGCCGGTCAGCACCAGCAGCAGGCCACATTCGTTAGGGGAATTGGCGATGCGTTCGTCGATGACCGCCTTCTTGCGCTGCATGCGCGCCAGGTGGCGTTCGTCGCGTTCGGTGGAATCGCTCATCAGGGTTCTCCGCTGGCTGGCACCACGGCAATGCGCGGCGACAGGTAATAGGCAGGCAAACGGAGAACGCGCAGAGGCCATGGCTGGGCGCCACGGTGCACCGCGCATCACCCTCCGTGATGCCGTTGGCAGTATCAGGCCGGTCTCCGGGCTTGTGAGTGGGCCTTGGCCCTGGCCTGCGCGCCTTCCCGGATGCTGGCATCCAGTGGCCCTGCGCGGCCTTTTACTCATCCACCGTTGCGGGGGCAGCGCCGGAATCGCGCCATGCTGGCGCCCACCGGCTTCCCAGTTTCACCCTGCCCAGTCGGGGCTGGCAGGGCACCTGAAACACGCCGCGAAGGTTAGAGGGTTGCACCGGGAGCGTCAATCGAAGCGGGTGATGCCGCCAAAGTATGCGCGACTTCAATGAGGCCGGCGCGAGGCCAACTGAAGCCGGCCAAGGCGGGATACCGGTGGCCGACGATGGCGGCAATGTGATTTTGGCGGGTGGGCGTAGCCCCCTGAATCTCGGCAGCCTGTAGCGGCCCCAAGCTCAACGGGACCGCTTACAGGCATGGATATCAAGGGTTCTGTGCCAGATGCCCTTGCGGTATCACCCGTTTGGCCTGCAGGTAGGCCTTGGCCCAGTAGCTGTTCGACAGGTAGTCCAGGCGCACGGTGCCACCGGTGGAAGGTGCATGCACGAAGCGCCCGTCCCCGACATAGATGCCGGCATGGCTGACCTGCGAGCCGCCACTGGTGGCGAAGAACACCAGGTCACCAGACTGCAGCGAACTGACATCCACCGTCGGTGCGCGCATGACAATCATCTCTCGCGTCGAGCGCGGCAGGCTGATGCCAGCAGCATCACGGTACACATACTTGATCAGGCCGCTGCAGTCGAAGCCGGAGTCCGGCGTATTGCCCCCCCAACGATAGGGCGTGCCAACCAGACCAATGGCGCGGATCAGTACGTCATCGGCAATCGGTGAAGGACTGGGCTGGCTATAGGTCACCTGCGGCTGTACCACAGGGGCCGGCGCAGGCGCACGGCTGGAGCATGCAGCCAGCAAGGCTGCCAAGGAGAAAAATGCGAAGCGCGCCATCTTTACCATGGCCAGAACATCCTGTCTGAGACCGCTGCGCTGCAGCCGAAAAGAGTTGAGAATTTAGATTAGACGCTTTCTGTAAATGCGCACGGCGGCGAGCTTTTTTAAAGCATCACCGCCGCGGCAGGGTACATCATTTTGATATCAGTTGCGCGCGATGTTGGTCGGCGCCATGGCCAAGGCTCGCTTGGCTTCAATGAAGGTCTTGCTCCAGTAACGATCACCGAGGCTGTCGATGCGCACACCACCACTGCGGCGGCTGCTGGAGTGGATGAACTGGTTGTCACCCAGGTAGATCCCGGCATGGCTTACCCGGCCACGGCCATTGGTGCTGAAGAACAGCAGGTCACCTGGCTTGAGCTTGTTGCGGGCCACTTTCGGGGCATCGACGTTGATCATTTCACGCGTGGAGCGCGGCAGCGTCATGCCCGCCTCTTCGCGGAACAGGTAACCGATGAAGCCACTACAGTCGAAGCCGGACTTTTCCGAGGTACCACCGAAGCGGTAGCGGGTGCCGATCAACGACATGCCGCGCTCGAGAATGCTGTCAGCCAGAACCGGCAATTGGTAAGGCTTGCTGCCGGAGAAAGACGCCAGGTCATCTTCGGTGGCCAGCTCTTCCGGCTCGCCGAACACCGACGAAGAAGAGGCTTTGGCGTTGATTGCCGATTGTGCAGTGATCGGCGTGTGATCCTGGGGCTGGGATACCGGGCCTTGGGCCGCGCAGCCAAAAAGCAGGGTCACGAGTGCGAGTGGCACGAGGGGTGCGAAGCGCTTCAGCATGGGCACGACCGTGTCTGTAATCCTTTAGAAGGGTGAAACTATGCCCTCTATCATGGCCATTTGCAAATTTTATCGAAAAAGATGTGACTTTTTTGTTTTACCGCTCTGGCCCAAGGTTTTCAGGGGGTTACCAGCCGAGGGTTTCCTTGAGAAACGGAATGGTGAGCTTGCGTTGTGCCTGCAGCGACGCCTGATCGAGGCGCTCGAGCAAGTCGAACAACGCGCTCATGCTCCGCGCGCCGCGGGTGAGGATGAAATGGCCGACTTCGTCGGTCAGGTGCAGGCCACGGCGCGAAGCTCGCAGCTGCAAGGCGCGCAGCTTGTCTTCGTCGGACAGGCCGCGCATCTGGAACACCAGGGCCAGGGTCAACCGCGACTTCAGGTCCGGCAGCTTGATCGGCAGCTCACGCGGTGATGCCGAGGCAGCCAGCAGCAAGCGTCGGCCGCTGTCGCGCAGGCGGTTGAACAGGTGGAACATGGCCTCTTCCCAATCAGCCTTGCCGGCGATCACATGCAGATCGTCGATGCACACCAGTTCGTACTGGGCCAGGTAGTCGAGCAGTTCGACGCCACGATCGAGCAATTGCGCCAGCGGCAGGTACACAGCAGGCTCGCCACGTTGCTGGAAGCGATGGGTGGCGGCCTGCAGCAGGTGGGAACGGCCAACACCCTGCTTGCCCCACAGGTAGATAAGGCTCTCGGTCCAGCCGGCGTCGGCTTCGCATAGCCGCTCGACGTAACCCAATGCCGCAGCATTGGCGCCCGGATAGTAGTTGATGAAGGTGGCGTCATCGCGCAGGCGCACACCCAGGGGCAACTGGATCGGTGGTTTCATGCTCGCGGGCGGTCGACGGGACCGCTGGGGGCCTTTGGTGAACAATCTGCAAAGTCTATACCCGCAACGCGGGGCGCACAATCTCGACTGCAGATAGGGCAAGCAAAATCAACAAGTTGCGCTGCACAAGCGAACGACGGATGCAGGACAAACCGTGCTCAGCGCCCGCGAGATCGGGCGCCGCGAGGCGGCGCTCAATTTCGCGGGCGCGAAACAGCTCAAGACGAAACACGGGGTGTTCAAAGCTCCGGGTCGATGTTCCCGGCGTACATATCCGATTCCTTGTACAGGGCATGCACATGCCGCAGCAGCACCATGATCACCGCCGCCACCGGCAGCGCCAGCAGCACACCGGTGAAGCCGAACAGTTCACCCCCGGCGAGGATGGCAAAGATCACCGCAACCGGGTGCAGGCCGATGCGATCGCCCACCAGCAGAGGGGTCAGCACCATACCCTCCAGCGCCTGCCCGACCATGAACACCGCAACGATGCCCAGCATCGGATACAGGTCGCCACCGAACTGGAACAGGCCGGCCACCAGCGCGGCACCAATGCCAATGATGAAGCCCATGTAAGGCACGATGGCCGCAAGGCCTGCAAGCATGCCGATCAGCAGACCGAGTTCGAGCCCCACCAGCATCAGGCCGGCTGAATAGATGACGCCCAGGGCCAGCATCACCATCAGTTGCCCGCGCACGAATGCCCCCAGCACTTCATGGCATTCACCTGCCAGGCCCATCACTTGTGGCTCGCGCTGGCGCGGCAGCAGGCCGCGCAGCTTGCCCATCATCAAGTCCCAATCGCGCAGCAGATAGAAGCCCACTACCGGAATCAGCACCATGTTGGCCAACCAGCCCACCAACGCCAGGCTTGAGGCGGTGGCCTGGGACAGCAGCATGCCGACGATATCGGTGGTCTGCCCCATGTGCGCGCCGATGGCGGCCTTGATCTTGTCGAACTTCCAGAAACCATCGGCCAGGCCAAGGCGGCCCTGTACCCACGGCAGCGCGACATGCTCAAGCCAGTCGAGCATCTGCGGCGCCAACTCGTACAGGCGCACCAACTGCTTGGCCAGCATCGGCACAAGCACCAGCAACAACGCCAACAGCAACAGGGTGAACAGGCCGAACACCACCACCACACCCCAGGTACGCGAAAGCCCCAGGCGCTCGAGACGATCGACCAGCGGGTCGGCCAGGTAGGCCAGCATGATGCCGACCAGGAACGGCGTAAGAATATTGTGCAGGCTATAAAGCAGCACAGCGATCAGCAGTGCAGCGCCCAGCCAGATCCAGCGACGCATGTCAGTCACGGTAAGCGCCCCTTACCAGCGGAAACGCAAGCCGTCGAACGGCTTGGGTGCTGGCTGCGCAGGCGCGGGCTGCCCGGCTGCGGCGTCCACTGCCGGTGCTGGCATGGCCGGCACCGCCGGTGCCTGCTCGACCGGCACTTCCTGCAGCTTGGCCAGGCCAAGCTGGGCACGCAGCTGTTCACGATTGCCCGTAACCCCGTAGGTCAGGGTAGTGCCTTCAGCCGCCTGCAAGCGTGGGCCATAGGGCTCCAGCACGCGAGCCAGTTCGGCATAGCGCTGCAGGTTCATGCCCTGCACTTGCACCTGCAACTGGCTGCTGGCACCCGGCCGGGTAACGTAGCGCGGCGCCAGGCGGCTGCTTACCGCCATCATCACCGCGTCAGCCAAGGCGGCCTGGTCGGCGCCCTCGGCAGTGCCCTGCTCACGCTGGTCGCCCAGCCACAGCTGCCACTTGCCCTGCCACTTGCCGTCGGCTTCCTGGGCATGTACCGCCAGCAAAGCATCGGCGCCGTAGCGCTCGGAAGCTTCGCGCAGCGGTGCCGGATCGTTGCCTTCGACCTGCTTGGCATTGGCGACCAGCTGCTCCTGCAAGTCGGCCAGCGGCAAGCGCAACGGCAGACCACGGTGCTGGGCGGCGCGGCGCAGGGGTTGGGCACTGGCCTGGCCATCACCGACCAGGTTGCTGCCCTCAACGGTGTCGTTCAACCACCACCCCAGTATCGAGGGCCGGTTACTGCCCCACAAAGCCAGGCCAGCCTTGCGCAAAGCCCGCTCGGTGCTACCGGGGTCGAACTCGACCACGACCGACTCAGGCGGGCCGGCTTCACTGCCCACCTGGTTGATGATCTGCTGTGGGTCCTTGCGCAGCTCGGCCAATGCAGGGCTCTGCACGGCCTTTGGGTCACCGGTCAGACGCTGCACCAACGTGTCCAGGGCTTTGACTGTGGCCGCGGTACGGGCTTCGGCGCCCGGCCCGGTGACCGGCTCGCGCACCTGATAAAGGCCGGAGACATTTTCAGCCAGGGCCGTGGCCGAGATCAGGGCCAGGCAACCGGCTGCCATAATATTGAACAAACGCATGGAGGATTCCTGTCCAGTCGAGCTTCAAGCCGTAAGCTTCAAGCTGCAAGAAAAAGCAGGCCGAGCGCCAGGCTGCATTGTCGTGCAGCCGCAAGCTCGTTGCTTGCAGCTTATACACATGCAACCGCATCAACCACCCTCCCGCTTTTTTCAACAATTACCGCCCTGCCCGTCGGCCTGAGGATGGCCGCTGCCCGGCAACCCTGATAAAATCGCGCGCCTTCACAGACCACTGACGTTTCAGACCGCCGCCGCTTATCAGCCGGCCTTGGCCGTCATGGTCGTTTTTAAGAATCCCTCCCTCCTAAAGGCCTGGATCAATGAGCAAGCAACCCTCCCTGAGCTACAAGGACGCCGGTGTAGACATCGACGCCGGCGAAGCACTGGTCGAACGCATCAAGGGCGTGGCAAAACGCACCGCACGCCCTGAAGTCATGGGTGGCCTGGGCGGCTTCGGCGCCCTCTGCGAGATCCCGGCCGGCTACAAACAGCCGGTGCTGGTCTCCGGCACCGACGGCGTCGGCACCAAGCTGCGCCTGGCGCTGAACCTGAACAAGCACGACAGCATCGGCCAGGATCTGGTCGCCATGTGCGTCAACGACCTGGTCGTCTGCGGCGCCGAGCCGCTGTTCTTCCTCGACTACTACGCCACTGGCAAGCTGAACGTTGACGTGGCCGCCACCGTGGTCACCGGCATCGGCGCCGGTTGCGAACTGGCCGGCTGCTCGCTGGTCGGGGGTGAAACCGCCGAAATGCCTGGCATGTACGAAGGCGAAGACTACGACCTGGCCGGTTTCTGCGTAGGCGTGGTGGAAAAGGCCGAAATCATCGACGGCTCCAAGGTTGCCACCGGTGATGCGCTGATCGCCCTGCCGTCCTCGGGCCCGCACTCCAACGGCTACTCGCTGATCCGCAAGATCCTCGAAGTGTCGGCTACCGACATCGAGAACACCCAGCTGGACGGCAAGCCGCTGACCGACCTGCTGATGGCGCCGACCCGCATCTACGTCAAACCGCTGCTGCAGCTGATCAAGAACACCGGCGCAGTCAAGGCCATGGCCCACATCACCGGCGGCGGCCTGCTGGACAACATCCCGCGCGTACTGCCGAAAAACGCCCAGGCCGTGGTTGACGTGGCCAGCTGGCAGCGCCCGGCGGTGTTCGACTTCCTGCAGGAAAAGGGCAACGTCGACGAGCACGAAATGCACCGCGTACTGAACTGCGGCGTGGGCATGGTCATCTGCGTGGCCCAGGACCAGGTCGAAGCCGCCCTGAACGAACTGCGCGCCGCCGGTGAGCAACCGTGGGTAATCGGCCACATCGCCGAAGCCGCCGAAGGCGCTGCCCAGGTCGAGCTGCAGAACCTCAAGGCACACTGATGCCGAGCAAGACCTGCAATGTAGTGGTACTGCTGTCGGGCTCCGGCAGCAACCTGCAAGCCCTGATCGACAGCTGCCAAGGGCAGGACAGCCCGGTGCGTATCCGCGCGGTGGTTTCCAACCGCGCCGATGCCTACGGCCTGCAACGCGCCGCAGCGGCCGGCATCGACAGCGTCGTGCTCGACCACACCCAGTTCGACGGCCGTGAAGCCTTCGATGCCGCGCTGATGGCGCGCATCGACGGCTTTGCCCCGGACCTGGTGGTGCTGGCCGGTTTCATGCGCATCCTCAGTGGCGACTTCGTGCGCCACTATCAGGGCCGCCTGCTCAACATCCACCCGTCGCTGCTGCCCAAGTACAAGGGCCTGCATACGCATCGCCGGGCATTGGAAGCTGGCGACGCCGAGCATGGCTGCAGCGTACACTTCGTGACTGAGGAACTCGATGGCGGCCCACTGGTCGTACAGGCTGTGGTACCGGTGGCGTCTGATGACACCGTCGAAAGCCTGGCACAGCGGGTACACCATCAGGAACACCTGATCTACCCACTGGCGGTGCGCTGGTTCGCTGAAGGGCGCTTGCGTCTCGGCGAACACGGTGCATTACTGGACGGCCAGCCACTGGCGGCCAGCGGTCACTTGATTCGATCCTAGGAGAATTTATGCGTCGCGCCCTGCTCTTGGCTCTCGCCGTGCTCGCCCTGCCCCTCCAGGCAGCTGAACTGAAGCCCTTCTCGGCCAGCTACACCGCCGACTGGAAGCAGCTGCCCATGAGCGGCACCGCCGAGCGCAGCCTGGTCAAAAATGCCAACGGTACCTGGGACCTTAACTTCAAGGCTTCCATGATGATCGCCAGCCTGACCGAGCAAAGCACCCTGCGCCTGGACAACGACACCCTGCTGCCACAGAAGTACCACTTCGAGCGTGGCGGCCTGGGCAAGGCCAAGAAGGTCGACCTGAACTTCGACTGGAGCACCAAGAAGATCACCGGCAGCGACCGTGGCGATGCCGTCAACCTGACACTGAACCGCGGCGTACTGGACAAGTCCTCCTACCAGTTGGCCCTGCAGCACGACGTGGCCGCAGGCAAGAAGAGCATGACCTACCAGGTGGTGGACGGCGACGAGATCGACACCTACGACTTCCGCGTACTGGGCACCGAAAAGGTCACCACCAAGACCGGCCAGGTCGATGCCGTGAAGGTCGAGCGCGTGCGCGATCCCAGCCAGAGCAAGCGCATCACCGAGCTGTGGTTCGCCAAGAACTGGGACTACCTGCTGGTGCAACTGCGCCAGGTAGAGACCGATGGCAAGGAGTACGTGATCGTGCTGCAGGATGGCACGGTCGATGGCAAGCCGGTGAAGGGCAACTGATCGCACACTGCCTGCAACACCTGAAGCCCCGCCCAGTGCGGGGCTTTTCTTTGCTGCGAAAAAGCCCACCCAGGCAGCATCCCTTTGAGCTTCATGAAACTTGTTTCATGCCTGTTTTACTTACTTAGTCTGCTAACAAACTCTATAAAGAAGACGTGCGACACACTGTCGCAGCCATCTTGAAGAAGTGGAGTTTACCGATGACTGTCCAAGTAACCGAACGCGACGAATCGAGAATGTCCCACGAAGGCCTGGCCGCTGGCGTGCGGATCTGGGATGTGTACCAACAAGGTCAACTGGTGGGCATGTTCCATAACGAACACGAAGCACACCAATACCGCGTAGAGCTTGAAGACCTGGAAAACCAGCGCACCACGCAATGACCCAGCCCATTGCGGCGCCCCCCTCACTCACCAGGGCTGAGTGAGCAACCCCACAATACTGCGGCATTACCGGAGCATTGTGGGGTTGCCATGTCAGGGCCTACACCGCCCCGAAACGCACCTCTACCGACAGGCTGCCCAGGTTATCGCTCAGGCCAGCCCCGTAACGCCCGTCCAGGTCGTCATTGATGCACAGCTGCAACTCACCTTGCTGGCCACGCGGCAATTGCACCTGGTTGCCGACCAGGAACGGCGCACCGCCGTTGCCGATACGCCCGATCAACGCCCCTTCCGGTTGACCAGGCAAGGCATAGCCGGGCTTGGCGATCAACCTTGGGTTGCCCGCCGCGCCAACCATGCCGGTGGCCGGGTTCGCTGTCCACTGCCCGCCCGTGCATACCGCCAACTGCCAGCTCTGCCCATTGACCTGCATGCCCGTGCCCTGCCATGCCTGGTTGGCCTGCACCTGCACAGTGCGCTTGAGCAGGTCGCTGGCCACCACGTCGGCGGCCTGGAACGTCAACGCGGTGATGGTCAAGGTCGGGTTGGCGGTGCCGGTAGTGGGGAACACGCCGTCGCCGACCAGGAACAGGTTGGGGTGGTCCCAGCTGCGCTGGTCCTTGTCCACCACCGACGTGGTGCGGTCCGAGCCCATGCGGTAGGTGCCCATCAGGTGGCCAGCGCCGTAGAACGGGTAGTTCTGGCCGTCGTACTCAAACACCGTTTGCGAGCCGGGCTCAAGCTTAGGGTTCAGGTCGGTCAGCTCGGTAGCGCCCATCAGTTCGGTGATGATGTGCGTGGCGGCCAGGCGCGCCTGCTTGAAACCCTCCTTGGTGTAGTCGGACAGTTCGTAGGTGATCTGCGGCCGAGGCAGGCCCAAGCCGTCGGCGAACTCCGTACTCCTCTCCACCCGGCACAGCGCATTATCGGGGTCTTTCTCCACCTGCTCGATCAAGAAGCCCAGACGGAACTGGCGGGTCAGCACGCTGTTGAGCTGCTGAACCAGCGCCTGGCCGGACAACGCCAGCTTGCTGGGGTTAGCGCCGCCGTGGTTGGTGCCGTCGATGAAATCGCAGACCGAGGTGTAGGGGTCATTCACCGACCAGTTCCAGCCCTCGTTGCCGATTTCGATACGCCAGGCGGCACGCTGGCTGCGGAACGGGCCATCGCGCATGTCCTCAATCCCCGAGGTGGACAACGGCCCACGGAATGGGAACAGCGGCTTGCCTTCGGGCATAAGCCCCCAGGCCAGGTACACCGGGTGGTCAGCCAACGCCTGGCCGACCTGGCCGCTGCTGTTGGCGACCCCTTTAGGGCTGTTCGGGCCGATGGAGTTGAGCAGCAACTTCGGCGTTTCGATCGCGTGGGCGGCGATTACGTAGCGTTTGCCCTGGGCCGTGCCGTTCTGGCGCATACCATTGTTCTGGTACTGGATGAAATCGATGCCCGTGACCCCATTGGCATCGACCTGCACCTGGCTCGCCACGGTCTGGTAAAGGATGCGCACGTTGCCGGTATCCAGTGCCTTGGCCATGGTCACGGTGGCGTCGTACTTGGCCTGGATCGGGCAGATCGGCGTGCAGCTGGTATTGCCAGCGCACACCCGACGGCCGTTATCATTCTGCGAGTTGCGCCCGGCCGGCGTCTGCCGGACGTTGAGGGTGACACCTGGGTACGGCTTGCCGTCAGGCCCCTTCTCCGGGCTCTGGTACACGGTGCCCGTGACGTGCTTGCCCAGGCCCTGGTCAACCAGCGACGGCGGGATGCCATGCATGCTGTATTTGTAGCCCTGCGGGAAGGTCACGCCCAGGTAAGTCTGCGAGGCGACATCCGCGGACACGCCCATCTCTTCCTCGGCGCGGCAGTAGGCAGTCTGCAGGTCGTCGTAACTGAGCGGCCAGTCGACCCCGACGTTGTACGCAGTGCGCATGCGAAAGTCGTTGGGCAACAGGCGCAGGGCCGTGCCCATCCAGTGCCACATGGTGCCGCCGCCTACCCGCTCGTAGGTGCTGGCGAACAGGTGCGGCCCCTTCTGCACCAGGTAGCTTTTCTGCGCCTTGTTCGGGTCTTGGCTACCCGCGGTGATCAGGTCCTGGATGGTCGCCCGTGGCGCGAACTGCGTGGCCGGGGTCTGCTCGCTCTGCTCAGGTGGGTACGGCGACTCGGGCGCTTTGAGCACCGCGGTGTAGAAGCGCTCCAGGTACTCGCTGCGATTGGGCGGAATGGCCGGGCCCGATTCGAGCACCAGCACTTTCAACCCGGCCAGGCCCAACTGGTAGGCCATGACACTGCCGGCCATGCCGGCGCCCACCACGATCACATCGGCAGTTTCGATGTTCTGGGTTTGTACATTGCTCATGGCTGCTGCCCTTCCTTGGCGTCGACACCGGTGAATTGCTTGAGGGTCGGTGGCTGCTCACCCCAATATCCGAAGTGGAACTGGCTGTAGCCCATGGGGTGAGATTGGGCGATCTTCCACGCCCAGCTCTCCTTGTAGGCCTGGTCGGAGACCACACGCGTGTCACCCGTGCGGGCGTTGCCCAGGTCGTAGGGTTGGTACCAACTGCCGAGCAGCCACAGCTTCATGATCGAGCGGGCGCCCTGGGCGATTTGCGGGTTCGCGTTAGCGAGCACGGCACTGGCGATTTGCGCGGGCGGCTGGCTCTGGATGCTGGCGTACAGCTCCAGCAGGCTGCTGAACGCCTCAAGGCCCATGCCTTGCTGGGCGGTGGCGAAGAACACCGGCGGCAGGTTGATCGGGTCGACGGAAGGCGCCAGCAGCTTGGCCGACAGGCCAGTGAGTACGGCGGACAAGCCGATGAAGTTTTGCAGGTTCTGGTCGCTCATGGCATCACTCCTTGGCGCCGGTGGATTGGGCACGTTCAAGCAGGAAAGTGAAATCGGCGAAGCTGGTGCGTGGCGACTGGGTCACGCGGGTGGTCGCGTTGTTGTGGCACTCCATGCAGCTGGACGAGGCCTGCGGGGTGGTGCCCTGGTTGTAGGTCTCCAGGGTGGCGTTAGCCAGGAAGTTCGGCGCAGGCGTACCTAGCGGGTTGGTCGGCGACGGCACCTGGCAGTCATCGGCCGGGTCGGTGGGCCACTGGGTGCTGATCAGGTGGTAGTTGGCCCACACCGTGCCCTTGAGCGCGCCTTGCCACTGCGCGTTGAGCTGTTGGGTGGCGGCGGTGATGGGAATGTCACGCACGATCTGCGAGGGGATGGCCTTCTTCGACGGGTCCCACGGTTGCGCGGGCGGCTCGTTCACCGGGCGGTTGCTGGCCTGGGCGTCGTAGAACAGGTAGGGCCCTTTGCGCTCGTTCATTGGCGTGGTCTTTTCCGGCACGTTGCGCACGTGCTCGAACGTCGACCATACCCACTGCGGTGCGCCCTCGGTCTTGTGCACGATGTGCAGGCCTACCAGCCCAACCTTCTGCGCATTGCACGATTCGGGGATCACCGCCCCCTTGTTCGGGTCGGCGTTGCCGGGCGTGTATACCAGCGCGTCGACGGCGTGGAACTCCTGCGGGTTGTCGCTGCCACCGAGCACTTTCCAGGCCGACTTGACCATGATCGCGCCGACCTGCTGGGCCTTCTGCGAACCGCAGGCGAAAGCGATGCGGTTGTCGGCCTTGCTCAGGAACGCTTGCTGGCCTTCCTTGCTGTACAGGCCATTGTTGACGATGTCATCGAACATTGGCTGGTTGACCATGATCGCGTTGCGCGTGTAGGTGCCGCTTTGGTCGACCAGCGGGCCGGTCTTGAACGGCTGGATGAACTCATCGAGTACCCCGGCGACCTTGCCCATCTGTTGCAGCACCGGCAAGTCACCCTTGCCTTGGCAGGCCGCGGGCACGGGCGCCTGCTGGTCCCAGGCGACGGGTTTCTGACCCTTGGGCAGAAAAATCTCGTAGCTTTCTTTCCACGACTCCCACACGGTCTTGCCGGGCGCGCCGATCTTCGCCGAGGTGTTGGCACTGCCGTCGGCGTTGGCGGGCCAGTTCAGGGCGACGAAGGTTTGCCACGACAGCACGTCGAAATCGTGTTGCAGGTTGTCCAGGGTGAAGGGGGGATTGGCGGTGACATCGAAGGGAATCGCAGGTGACAGCACCGGCGGGCTGGCCGCATCGGCCATGGCGAACGCACTGGTGAAGCTCGCACCCAGGCACGCCAACCGTTTCAGGGTTATTTTCATTGTCGTCTCCTCAGCAGATAAAGCGTCGGGACGACGAGGCGTACTGGCCCTTCCTGGACCGAATGTTCAGCGCTATCCCTGACGCTAAGCTGGAGGCTAGCCGTTGTGCCGGAACCCTAAGAAATGTCCGACGAACGGAGGGAACCAAGACGATAGTACAAGTGACTAACCGCGCCGGTTCGGTGAGCGGCGAACCCTTTCGCGACGCAAGGCCAGCGTCTTCTTGAGAACGCGCGTGTCGCGAAAGGGCCGCAGAGCGGCCCTGCGATCTTGAATGAACCGCATTAACGCCAAGGCGGGATTTTCGTGTTTACCACATCAGATCATCAGGGATCTTGTAAGCCGCGTACGGGTCGTCTTCGTCCGTTTCCTCGACATGGCTGTTGAGCAGCAGAATACGGCCAGGGTCGCGCTCCTGGATCTTCAAGGCGGCCTCACGGGGGATAACCTCGTAACCACCGGCATGGGCTACCACGGCCAGCGCGCCGTTGCTCAGCTTGGTGCGCATCAGGGCGTTGACGGCAATGCGCTTGACCTTCTTGTCGTCGACGAAGTTGTAGTAATCCTCGGTGCTCAGTTTGGGCAGGCGAGTGGCCTCGATCAGTTGCTTGACCTGCGCGGCACGGGCCTTCTGCTCGGCCTTTTCCTGCTGCTGGCGGTTCAGTTCCTGGTCACGCTGGGCTTTTTCAGCCATGGCTTCCTTGGCCATGCGCTGCTGGCTGTCGTCGACTTCGACCTGGCCTTTGTGCTCCATACGCTTCTGTTTCTTTTCAGCTTTGTTGGTCTGCGAGACCTGTTTCTGGTTGACCAGACCGGCTTTGAGCAATTGGTCGCGAAGGGAAAGGCTCATGAATATTCACTCACTTATGCAACAGCTCAGCCGCAGCTGGGCAGGTTCTTTTCCTGACGTTTGGCTTCCCCCCAAAGGGCATCCAGCTCGTCAAGGTCACAATCTTCAATGGGGCGGCCACTGTCGCGCAATGCCTGTTCGATAAAACGGAAACGTCGCTCGAACTTGCGATTGGCGCGGCGCAGCGCATGCTCTGGGTCTTGCTTGAGGTGGCGGGCCAGGTTGACCGCAGCAAACAGCAAGTCGCCGACTTCATCTTCCAGCGCATCGGCGTCGCCGTCGGCCATGGCCTGCAGCACTTCATCCAGCTCTTCGCGGACCTTGTCCAGCACCGGCAACGCCGCCGGCCAGTCGAAACCGACCGTGGCCGCACGTTTTTGCAGTTTGGCTGCACGCGACAGCGCCGGCAAGGTTGCCGGCACGTCATCAAGCAGCGACAGCTGTTCGGGCTGGCTCTTCTCCGCGCGCTCTTCGGCCTTGATTTCTTCCCAGCGCGACTTGACCTGGGCTTCGCTCAGGCTGGGCGTGTCCACCGGCGCGTACAGCTCGCCAGTCGGAAAAACGTGCGGGTGGCGGCGGATGAGCTTGCGGGTGATGCTGTCGACCACACCATCGAACTCGAAACGCCCTTCTTCGCGGGCCAGCTGGCTGTAGTAGACCACCTGGAACAGCAAATCGCCCAGCTCGCCTTGCAAGTGCTCGAAATCGCCGCGCTCAATGGTATCAGCGACCTCGTAGGCCTCTTCGATAGTGTGTGGAACGATGCTGGCGTAGTTCTGCTTCAGGTCCCACGGGCAGCCGTACTGCGGGTCGCGCAGGCGGGCCATGAGATGCAGCAGGTCGTCAAGGGTGTAGGTCATTCAATCAGGTCCTTTCAGTGGCGCCTTCTTCGCGGGTAAACCCGCTCCCACAGGATGGGTGCAGCTTTCGAAATCTGCACCTTACCTGTAGGAGCGGGTTTACCCGCGAAGCAGACGCCCCGGTCTCAAGGGGTACGATTACGCCGCGTCTCGATGATGTTCGGCAACTGCGAGATCCGCCCCAGCAGGCGCCCCAGCGCGTCCAGGCCTGGAATCTCGATGGTCAGCGACATCAGCGCGGTGTTGTCTTCCTTGTTCGAACGGGTATTCACCGCCAGCACGTTGATCTTCTCGTTCAGCAGCACCTGCGACACATCGCGCAGCAGGCCCGGGCGGTCATAGGCACGGATGACGATGTCGACCGGGTAGGTCTGCACCGGGATCGGCCCCCAGCTCACCTGGATCATGCGCTCTGGCTCCTTGCCCGCCAGCTGCAGTACCGAGGCGCAGTCCTGGCGATGAATGCTCACGCCACGGCCCTGGGTGATGTAACCAACAATGGCATCGCCCGGTAGCGGCTGGCAGCAGCCGGCCATCTGTGTCAGCAGGTTGCCGACACCCTGGATCTGAATGTCGCCACGCTTGCCGGTACGCGGCCCGGTAGGCTTGCGCGGCACCAGCTCGATCTGCTCGATACGCTCAGGCTCCAGCAACTGCTGGGCAGCATTGACCAGATGAGCCAGGCGCAGGTCGCCAGCACCGAGCGAGGCAAACATGTCCTCGGCGGTCTTGACGTTGGTCTTCTCGGCCAGGCGCTCGAAATCAACCTGCGGCAGGCCCAGACGACTGAGCTCGCGCTCAAGCAAGGTCTTGCCGGCAGCAACGTTCTGGTCGCGGGCCTGCAATTTGAACCAGTGGACGATCTTGGCCCGCGCCCGTGAGGTGGTCACGTAGCCCAGGTTGGAGTTCAACCAGTCACGGCTAGGGTTGCCGTGCTTGCTGGTGATGATCTCCACCTGTTCGCCAGTCTGCAGGCTGTAGTTCAGCGGCACGATACGGCCGTTGATCTTCGCGCCGCGGCAGTTGTGGCCGATCTCGGTGTGCACGCGGTAGGCAAAGTCCAATGGCGTGGCGCCTTTGGGCAGGTCGATGGCGTGGCCGTCGGGGGTGAACACATAAACCCGGTCAGGCTCGATGTCGACCCGCAACTGCTCGGCCAGGCCACCGATGTCGCCCAGCTCTTCGTGCCATTCCAGCACCTGGCGCAACCAGGAAATCTTTTCTTCGTAGTGGTTGGAGCTGGGCTTGACGTCGGTGCCCTTGTAGCGCCAGTGGGCGCATACCCCAAGTTCGGCCTCTTCGTGCATGCCGTGGGTGCGGATCTGCACCTCCAGCACCTTGCCCTCGGGGCCGATTACCGCAGTGTGCAACGAGCGGTAGCCGTTCTCCTTGGGGTTGGCGATGTAGTCGTCGAATTCCTTGGGAATATGCCGCCACAAGGTGTGCACGATGCCCAGCGCGGTGTAGCAGTCGCGAATTTCCGGCACCAGCACGCGCACCGCACGCACGTCATAGATCTGGCTGAATTCCAGGCCTTTGCGCTGCATCTTGCGCCAGATCGAATAGATATGTTTCGCCCGACCGCTGATGTCGGCATTTACGCCAGTGGCGAGCAACTCGTTCTGCAACTGGTTCATCACGTCGCTGATGAAGCGCTCGCGGTCCAGTCGCCGCTCATGCAACAGCTTGGCGATCTGCTTGTACTGGTCGGGCTCCAGGTAGCGGAAGGACAGGTCTTCCAGCTCCCACTTGATGTGACCGATACCCAGGCGGTGCGCGAGCGGCGCGTAGATGTCGAACACTTCACGCGCGACACGCAGGCGTTTCTCGTCATCGGCGGACTTGACCGCCCGAATTGCGCACGTGCGTTCGGCCAGCTTGATCAGCGCCACGCGCACGTCGTCGACCATGGCCACCAGCATCTTGCGCAGGTTCTCGACCTGCGCCTGCGAGCCCAGCACCAGCGACTGTCGTGGGCTGAGGCTGGCACTGATGGCGGCCATGCGCAGCACGCCGTCGATCAGCTTGGACACCACCGGGCCAAAACGCTGGCTGACCTCGGCGAGGGTGACCTTGCCCTCGCGCACCGAGCGGTAGATGACCGCAGCCACCAGAGAGTCCTGGTCGAGCTTGAGGTCAGCAAGAATTTCGGCGATTTCCAGGCCTGCCTGGAAGCTGGACGTACCATCCGCCCAGGAATGCTTGGCCGGGTTGCCCTTTTTCTCTACCTCAAGAGCAAACTCGCAGGCTTCTTTCAGCGCTGCGCGATCCAGTGCCGAATCGACGCTTACCACATGGTCCAACCATGCTTCGAGATTGATACTGCCGTCGGTGTTGACCGGCTGGTGCACTCTCACCTGTACCATCTTTGTTTTACCTTTCCATGCAGCACACCATACGGGTGTGCTGGCGATCACCGTGCGGCCGCCATTCCGTGGCAACCGCACCAAGGGGCCAGTCAGCTAGCCCGCTTCGAATAACGCCATGGCCTCGACATGCGCCGTCTGAGGAAACATGTCGAGAATCCCGGCCCTTTTTAACCGGTACCCCTGGCCGACCAGCACTTGGGCGTCTCTCGCCAGCGTGGCCGGGTTGCACGATACGTAGACCAGCCTTCTGGCCTTGAGGCGGGCGATGCCTTGCACCACCTCGAAAGCACCGTCGCGCGGTGGATCCAAGAGTACCGCAGAAAAGCCCTCGGCGGCCCATCCGGTGCCTGCCAAAGGCTGCGATAAATCGGCCTGAAAAAACCGTGCGTTATGCACATTGTTGTTCCGGGCATTGGCCGCGGCCCGATCGACCATGGCCTGTACACCTTCCACTGCCACCACCTCACGCGCCTGGCGGGCCAGCGGCAGGGCAAAGTTGCCCAGACCGCAGAACAAGTCCAGCACACGCTCGTCGGCTTGTGGCGCGAGCCAGGCCAGGGCCTGCTCGATCATCGCCGTATTGACCTGGGCATTCACCTGCACGAAATCGCCCGGGCGCCAGGCCAGCTCCAGCTGCCAAGGTGCCAGGGCAAACCCCAACTGCGCCGCTGGGTCCACGGGCGCCGGCTCACCTTCGCCTTGCAGCCATAGCTGGGCGTTGGCCTGCTCGCAGAACGCTTGCAGCCTGGCCTGGTCCTCGGCCGGCAACGGCGCGACGTGGCGCACCAGAACCGCCTCGGCGGTGCCACTGAACAGCTCTACATGGCCCAGCGCCTGCGGCTTGCTCAACGAACGCAGCACCGTCGGCAAGTGGCGCAAAATGGACTGCAAGGGTTGTACCAGCACTGCACAATCGTCGATGGCAATGATGTCCTGGCTGGCTTCGGCGCGGAAACCCACCTCCAGCTGACGCGCCTTGACGTCCCAACGCACGGCCACACGGGCGCGGCGCCGGTAGCCGAATTCCGGCCCGCTCAGGGGGGCAGCCCACGCCTCGGGTTGCACGCCGGCCACCCGCTGCAACTGCTCGGCGAGGGTGCGCTGCTTCAGCGCCAGTTGCGCGTCGTGCGGCAGGTGCTGCAGGTTGCAGCCACCGCAGCGGTCGTAGTAGCGACATGGCGCCTCACGGCGCTCGGGCGCGGCCTGCAGCAACCGCTCCAGGCGTGCCTCGACCACTTTGCCACGGGCGTTGAGCACCCGCGCCTCCACGGCCTCACCGGCCAAGGCGCCGCTGACGAACCAGGTACGCCCGTCGAGGAAGGCAATGCCACGGCCGTCACCGGCCAGGCGCTCGATGTCCAGGCGCTGCTTCTTGCCCACTGGGACCTGGGGGGTGCGATTGCCGCCGGCCGGCTGGAAGCGCAGGCCGCTGTTGCTTTTTTTCTTGGACATTTAGCGTGGATCAAACAGGCCGGTGGACAGATAACGGTCGCCGCGGTCGCAAATGATCGCAACCATGACCGCATTTTCCACTTCGCGGGACAGGCGCAACATGGCCGCGACCGCACCACCAGAAGACACGCCGCAGAAAATGCCCTCTTCACGCGCAAGGCGACGGGTGGTGTCTTCGGCTTCCTGCTGCGACATGTCGACCACGCGGTCGACGCGGGTGGCATCGAAGATTTTCGGCAGGTATTCCTCGGGCCAGCGGCGAATGCCCGGAATAGCCGAGCCCTCCATCGGTTGCAGGCCGATGATCTGCACCGCGGGGTTCTGTTCCTTGAGGTACTGCGAGCAGCCCATGATGGTACCGGTGGTCCCCATGGAGCTGACGAAATGGGTAATGGTGCCCTGGGTCTGCTGCCAGATCTCCGGGCCGGTGCTGTTGTAGTGGGCGATCGGGTTGTCGCCGTTGGCGAACTGGTCGAGCACCAGGCCACGGCCTTCGGCCTGCAGCTTCTCGGCCAGGTCACGGGCGCCTTCCATCCCCTCCTCCTTGGTCACCAGGATCAGCTCGGCGCCATAGGCCGTCATGGCGGCCTTGCGCTCGGCGGTGGAGTTGTCGGGCATGATCAGGATCATCTTGTAGCCCTTGATCGCCGCCGCCATCGCCAGGGCGATGCCGGTGTTGCCGGAGGTGGCTTCGATCAGGGTATCGCCTGGCTTGATCTGGCCGCGCAGTTCGGCGCGAGCGATCATCGACAGTGCCGGGCGGTCTTTCACCGAGCCGGCAGGATTGTTACCTTCGAGCTTGAGCAGGAGGGTATTGCTGGTTTCGCCAGCGATGCGCTGCAGGCGAACCAGTGGCGTATTGCCGACGCAATCGGCGATGGTTGGGTACTGCACGGTCATGGCGTATTTCGCAATCCGGACGGCGGGGGTGCCTATCATACCGGCAAACCCTTCGCGGCCATATCACGCAATCTG
Source organism: Pseudomonas sp. CIP-10 (assembly GCF_020911845.1). NCBI lineage: Bacteria > Pseudomonadati > Pseudomonadota > Gammaproteobacteria > Pseudomonadales > Pseudomonadaceae > Pseudomonas > Pseudomonas sp. CIP-10. Next base: position 4,683,594 of record NZ_CP087160.1, read on the forward strand.
TAGTGCATATAGCTACAAGCTATAACGGTGTGACATGTGCTGGCCTCTTCGCGGGTAAACCCGCTCCTACGGGGATTCGCTAGCGTGCAGGAGCGGGTTTACCCGCGAAGCGGCCGGCACATGCAACGGCAACCTCATCCACAAGCGCAACCCGCGTTTGCCATTCTGCGCCCACAAGGTGCCGCCCTGGCGCTGGATGGCACTGCGGGCGATGCTCAGCCCCAGGCCGAAGCCACCATCCCCGGGCCGCGAACCGTCCAACCGCGAGAACGGCGCGAAGATCCGCTCCAAGTCCTCTTCAGCGACCCCGCCACCCTCATCCTCAAGCCACAACCACCAATAGCTGCCCTCACGCTGCCCACCCAACCGCACCACACCCTCGGCCGGCGAGTGGCGAATGGCATTGCGCAAGATGTTCTCCAGCGCCTGAGCCAGGTGGTTGAGGTTGCCCTGCACCCAGCAGTCGGCCGGTACTTCGCAGCGCAGTTGCGCAGGCGACCAGCCGCTCTCGTAGCAGGCATTTTCGGCCAGCAACTCCCACAAGGCGTGGACCTCGATCGGCTCAAGGTTCATCGGCGCACGCTCGGCGTCCTGCCAGGCCAGTTGCAGGGTGTCTTCGACCAGTTGCTGCATGCAGTCCACTTCACGGATCAGGCGGTCACGCAAACGCTGCAGGTCGGTTTCACCATCGCAGGCCACCCGCAGCCGGCTCAGCGGCGTGCGCATTTCGTGGGACAGGTCGCGCAGCAACTGCTGCTGCATAGCCACCGTGCCTTGCAGCCGCTCGGCCATCTGGTCAAAGGCACGCGCCAGTTCGCCCAATTCGTCATGCCGGGCGATGGTGCGCGAGTCCAGGCGGGCCGACAGCTGATCGGCCCGCCAGGCATTGGCCTGCTCGCGAAGTTGATTCAGCGGCACGATCAACATGCGGTACAGGCCCACACACAACAGCAAGGTGAACAGCCCCGGAATGATGCCGTTGGTGACAATGCGCCACAGCAAGCGGTGCTGGCCCGGATTGAAGCGCTGCGGCAGTTCGATCACCAGCATGCCCTGCTCCGGCGCCCCCGGGAACGGTATGCGCACCCACGGCTGGTCGACACTGCGCCGACTCATCGGCCAATCGACACCGCGCAGGCGTGTCAGACGCTGCATAATCTGTGGGTTGAGTGTGGCGCTGTCGAGCGGGCGCAGGTTGATGTCGAGCACGCCGACCCAGCCCCGTTCGCGCTGATGCATGGCCGCCACCCACTGGTCCAGCCCTTCCCGCCCGCCGCTACGCCAGGCCTGCTCAGCTTCGGCGGCATAACCCCGCAGGGTCTGCCGTGCCGACTCCGAGAGGAAGGCATTCTGGGTTTCCATGTGCCGGCCCCAGGTATAACTGAGGCCGATCATCAGCAGGCAAAAGCCCACCAGCAAGATGGCCAGCTTCCAGAACAGCGAATGGCGGTCGAGCATGGCTCACTCCGCCTCGCTGGCACTGAGCACGTAACCCTTGCCCCACACGGTGCGGATCTGTCGTTCGTGATAACCGATGCCCTTGAGCTTGCGACGGATCTGGCTGACGTGCATGTCCAGGCTGCGGTCATGCCGTGAATAGCCGCGCTGCAACACATGCTGGTACAGGAACGGCTTGCTGAGGACTTCGTCGAGGTTGCGGTAGAGGATGTCCAGCAGGCGGTATTCGCTGGGGGTCAGGCCCGCCAGGCGGCTATTCAGGCGCACGTCACACAGCCCCTCATCGAACTGCAGCTCGCCGCAGCCGGCTTGCTCCAGCGGGCCCTGATGCCGCCGCTCCAGGGCCACGCGGCGCAAAATCGCCTCGATGCGCACCTGCAACTCGGCCATGCTGAATGGCTTGGGCAGGTAATCGTCGGCGCCGCGCTGAAAGCCGCTGATACGATCCGCCTCGGCCCCCAGCGCCGACATCATGATTACCGGGGTGGCGCTGTGCCTGCGCAACTGCGCCAAGGCGTCCAGCCCATCAAGCCCGGGCAGCAGGATGTCCATGAGCACCACATCGAAAGCCTGGCGGCCAGCCGTTTCCAGGCCCTCCAGGCCATTGCGGCACCAGGTGACCTGGCAGCCGCCACGCTGCAGCTCTTCCTGCAGATAGGCGCCAAGCACCGGGTCGTCCTCGATGGCAAGGATGTGGGTGTTGTAAATAGATACAGGATTCATTGGCAACTGCCATGCATTCTCAATTACGTGATTATTGAGCATTCGCCACCTGCCAGGCAACCGCACTGCGACCAATGCCCCGGCAACGGCGCATAACACGTACTAAAGAGATGCAATGGTGCGGCAGGCGGAGTAACTTCGCGGCTTGGCCGTTACCACTTGACGGCATCCAGGCACATCAGAGGAGGCGAGTGTGCTCGATCGCTTGGGAATCCGCAGCCGGGTACTGCTGCTGGCACTGCTACCGGCCGGCTTGATGGCCCTGGTGCTGGGTAGCTATTTCACCTGGCTGCAACAGAACGACCTGCGCACCCAGCTGCTGCAGCGCGGCAAGATGATCGCCGAACAACTGGCGCCCCTGGCCGCACCGGCCATGGCCCGGCTCGCGCCTGCGCAACTGGAGCGAATTGCCGCACAAACCCTGGAGCAGGCCGATGTGCGCGCAGTGGCGTTTCTGGCCCCGGACCGCACGCGCCTGGCCCACGCCGGCCCGAGCATGCTCAACCTGCCGCCCAGCGGCGGTACCGGCACCCAACTCCTGCAGCGCAGTGGCAACGACGCCACCCGCTACCTGATGCCCGTGTTCGGCCACCACCGCGACCTGGCCACCGACGCCGTGCCGGCCGAAGCCGAGCGCCTGCTGGGCTGGGTAGAGATCGAGCTGTCGCACGACGGCACGCTGCTGCGCGGCTACCGCAACCTGTTCACCAGCCTGTTGCTGATCCTCGCCTGCCTGGCACTCAGCGGCCTGTTGGCGCTGCGCATGAGCCGCACCATCAACGACCCCATCGAACGCATCAAGCACGCGGTCAATCAGCTCAAGGACGGCCACCTCGAAGAACGCCTGCCGACCATGGGCAGCCATGAGCTGGACGAACTGGCCCACGGCATCAACCGCATGGCCGAAACCCTGCAAAACGCCCACGAAGAACTGCAACACAGCATCGACCAGGCCACCGAAGACGTGCGCCAGAACCTGGAAACCATCGAAATCCAGAACATCGAGCTGGACATGGCGCGCAAAGAGGCCCTTGAGGCCAGCCGTATCAAGTCGGAGTTCCTGGCCAACATGAGCCACGAAATCCGCACCCCGCTCAATGGCATCCTCGGCTTTACCCACCTGCTGCAAAAAAGCGAGATGACACCGCGCCAGCTCGACTACCTGAACACCATCGAGAAGTCTGCTGACAACCTGCTGGGAATCATCAACGAGATCCTCGATTTCTCCAAGATCGAAGCCGGCAAGCTGGTGCTCGACAGCATACCGTTCAACCTGCGGGACCTGATCCAGGACACCCTGACCATCCTCGCTCCGGCCGCCCACGCCAAGCAGCTGGAATTGCTGAGCCTGATCTACCGCGACACGCCTGCTTCGCTGGTGGGCGACCCGTTGCGGCTCAAGCAGATCCTCACCAACCTGGTCAGCAACGCCATCAAGTTCACCCGCGAAGGCACCATCGTCGTGCGCGCCATGCTGGAAGACGAGCACGAAGACTGCGCGCAGTTGCGCATCAGCGTACAGGACACCGGCATCGGCCTGTCACCACAGGATGTGCGCACACTGTTCCAGGCCTTCAGCCAGGCTGACAACTCACTGGCTCGCCAGCCCGGTGGCACCGGTCTGGGGCTGGTGATTTCCAAGCGCCTGATCGAACAGATGGGCGGCGAGATCGGTGTCGACAGTACCCCGGGCGAAGGTTCGCAGTTCTGGATCAGCCTCAACCTGCCCAAGGCTCATGACGATGCCGAAGCGCTGCCACCGCAGCCATTGCTGGGCCGCCGTGCCGCCATTGTCGATGGCCACGAACTGGCGCGCCAGGCACTGGAGCACCAGCTGGAAGACTGCGGCCTCAGCGTGAGCCTGTTCGCCTCCTACGACCAGTTGCTGCAGGGGGTGCAGGCCGCCAGCCAGGCCGGCCTGCCCTTCGAGTTCGCGGTGCTCGGGGCCAACCTGGGTAACCTGTCGCCCGAGCAACTGGGCCATTATCATCAGCAGCTCGAGCGTTACCACTGCCAATGCGTGGTGCTGTGCCCGACCACCGAGCAGGCGCTGTACCACCCGTACCTGCCCAACGGCCATGGCCAGTTGCTGTCCAAGCCGACCTGCACCCGCAAGCTGCGTCGCCTCTTGCTGGAGCTGGTACAACCTCGCCGTCCGCTGGCCGAAGGGAGCAACGCCAACGGCCAGCGACGCCCGAAAATACTCTGCGTCGACGACAATGCCGCCAACCTGCTGCTGGTAAAAACCCTGCTCGAAGACTTGGGTGCCGAGGTACTGGCCGTCAACAATGGTTATGCGGCGGTACAGGCCGTGCAGGAGGAGTTGTTCGACCTGGTGCTGATGGATGTGCAGATGCCCGGCATGGACGGCCGCGCCTGTACTGAACAGATCCGCCTGTGGGAAAACACCCAGAGCGGCAACCCGCTGCCAATCGTCGCCCTCACTGCCCATGCCATGGCCAATGAAAAGCGGGCGTTATTGCACAGCGGCATGGACGACTACCTGACCAAACCCATCAGCGAACGGCAACTGGCCCAGGTGGTGATGAAGTGGACCGGCCTGAGCCTGGGCACACCGCAGCAGGCGCAGGCCGAGCTACTGACCAATGGCGACGAACTGAAGGTACTCGACCCCGAAGAGGGCCTGCGCCTGGCCGCTGGCAAGGCAGATCTGGCCGCTGACATGCTGAGCATGCTGCTGGCCTCCCTGGATACGGACCGCGAAGCCATACGCGCCGCCCGCGAAGCCGACGACCGCAATGGCCTGATCGAGCAGGTACACCGTCTGAACGGGGCCTCACGCTATTGTGGCGTACCGCAGTTACGGGCAGCGTGCCAACGCAGCGAGACCTTGCTGAAGCAGGACAATCCGCAGGCGCAGCAGGCCCTGGATGAACTGGACAGCGCGATCAGCCGGCTGTCGGCACAGGCCAGATTGAGCGCTTGAGTGGCTCTGGGCCACGCTGGGTATGCCTTGACAGGCAGCGACCCAACCAAGACATGCATTGCAAAGGAGTTCCACCATGCGCGCCCTGTTGTTCAGCAGCCAGCACTACGATCAGGAAAGCTTCACCAAGGCTGTCAGCGGCACCACCCTGGAGCTGCATTTCCAGCCGGCCCGCCTGACCCTCGACACCGCCGCCCTGGCAGAGGGCTTTGAGGTGGTCTGCGCCTTCATCAATGACGAACTCGACGCGCCGGTGCTGCAGCGCCTGGCCGCTGCGGGCACGCGGTTGATCGCCCTGCGCTCGGCCGGCTACAACCACGTCGACCTGGCCGCCGCCCAGCGCTTGGGCCTGGCCGTGGTGCGGGTGCCGGCCTACTCGCCACACGCCGTTGCCGAGCACGCCGTGGCGCTCATCCTGGCACTCAACCGGCGCCTGCATCGGGCCTACAACCGCACCCGCGAAGGTGACTTCACCCTGCACGGGCTGACCGGCTTCGACCTGCACGGCAAAACCGTCGGGGTGGTCGGTACCGGCCAGATCGGGGCCGCCTTCGCTCGCATCATGGCCGGTTTCGGCTGCCAGCTGCTGGCGTACGACCCCTACCCCAACCCGGAGCTGCTGGCCCTTGGCGCCCGCTACATGCCCCTGCCCGAGCTGTTGCGCGAAGCCCGCATCATCAGCCTGCACTGCCCGCTGACCGAGCACACTCGCCACCTGGTCAACGCGCAAAGCCTGGCCCAGTTGCAGCCCGGCGCCATGCTGATCAACACCGGTCGCGGTGCGCTGGTCGACACCCCGGCGCTGATCGACGCACTGAAAAGCGGCCAGCTTGGCTACCTGGGCCTGGACGTCTACGAGGAAGAAGCCCAACTGTTCTTCGAAGACCGCTCCGACCTGCCCTTGCAAGACGATGTGCTGGCTCGGCTGCTGACCTTCCCCAACGTGATCATCACCGCTCACCAGGCTTTCCTCACCCGCGAGGCGCTGGATGCCATTGCCGCGACCACACTGGACAACATCAACCGCTGGGCGGCAGGCAATCCACAGAACCTGGTGATGGGTTAATGCTAGGATACGCGGCATTTCTGGAGGACCCATGGTCGAACACGATTTTCGCTACACCCTTTTCAACCCGCAACACACCCTGATCGAGTGCCGCGCTTTGGTGCCGGGCCGCTACCAGGTCACGGGCAACGGCGGTTCGATGCAAAAAGGCGACAGCCTGCTGGTCACGCTCAAGGGCAGCAAGGATTTGTCCATGCGCCTGACCGTGGAAAGCGTGCGCCACCTGATCAACCCACGCGGCCAGTGGGTTGCCGTGGCGAGTGGCCCGGTATTCAACGAGCTGGAAATCCTCACCTGGCAGGTCGAATGCGATCGCTGCGATGCGGTGCTGAGCTTCGAGTTCGCAGTAGACGCCAAGCTCGGCAAGGCAGCTCGTCAACCGGCTGCCAGCGCCCGTATCGCAGCGCTGGGCTGGGCCAGCCGTGGCGAAAAACACCTGTGCCCGCGTTGCCAGGAGAGCGCCGAGTGAAGAATCTGCTGACCGGCGTGCTGATTGCAACCGGCCTGCTCGGCTGCGCCACGGAACCTTCCCGGCTGCAGCAGGAACGCAGCTACGTGCTGGAGTGGATTGGCGAACGACCACTGATCGACTACAGCCACCTGACCTTGACCCTGGCCAGCGACGGCCGTGCCTATGGCAACGGCGGCTGCAACCACTGGTTTGCGCCTTACACGCTCGATGGCGAGCACCTGAGCTTCGGCAAGGTCGGCAAGACCCGCAAGCTGTGTGCACCCGCGCTGATGGAACAGGAAAAACGCTTCCTGCAGGCGCTGGAAACGGTAGAGCGTTGGGATGTGTCACCGGTGGAGCAGATGCGCTTCTGGCCGGCCGAAGGCAAGCCGCTGCGCTTCTGGCCTGAAGAAGGCTGAGGATTGCCGGGGCCGCTTTGCGGCCCTTCGCGGGCGCGCCCGCTCCCACAGCTTGGACTGCCCCCCAAAAGTTGGACAGTTTTAAGCTGCAGCCTGAGCCCTGTACTCCACAGGGCTCAGGCCATTGAGCCTCAGCTTGATGCGATCATGGTTGTAGTAGTGAATGTACTCATCCAGACCCACTCTCAGCTCATCAATGCTCTCGAAACGCTTCAGGTAGAAAAACTCGGATTTGAGCGTGCCAAAGAAGCTTTCCATGGCCGCGTTGTCCAGGCAATTGCCTTTTCGAGACATGCTCTGCTTTACCCCACATTCGCTTAGCTTACGGCGGTATTGCGCCTGCTGGTAATGCCATCCCTGATCCGAATGCAGCACGAGCTTCGGTTTCTCTCCCAGGCAATCGAGCGCTTTGCCAAGCATGTTCCCAACCAGGCTATAGCACGGGCGGCTGGCCATTTCGTAGGCCACGATTTCGCCGTTGTACAAATCCATCACGGGCGACAGATAGAGCTTCTGTTGAGCTACTTTGAACTCGGTTACGTCAGTCACCCACTTCTGGTTTGGGCGTTGAGCGACGAAATTTCGCTCCAGTACATTCGCTGCCACTTTGCCGACGGTACCTCGATAGGAGCGATATTTCTTGGGGCGCACTACTGATTTCAATCCCTGCTCAGCCATCAGACGTTCAATGACCTTCTTGTTCACCCGCTTTTCCTTCCTGATTACGAGTGCGATACGGCGATAACCATAAAGCCGTTTCTGCTCGTGATAGACGCGATGCACCAATGCCTTGAGCTCAGCATGCCGGTCTGGCTTCTGCTGAGCTTTGAGCTGGTAGTAGAAGGTGCTGCGCGCCAGCTCGACCAACTGAAGGAGGTCAGGCAAAGGAAACCTGCGCTTGAGTTTGGAAACGATCAGGGCTTTTTCCCGCGTGTTCGTTCCTTTTCCTCGCGCAGAGCCTTGAGCTCCTTTAGGACAGCATTCTCCATGCGCAGGTACTCAAGTTCAGCCATCAGCTGATCTCGAGACTTCTGATCATCATTGGTATCGGTGGGTTTGGCAGGCTTGATCTTCTTCGACACGTCGATTGGCTTTCTTGGCTTGATGGCAGTAGAGGGTGCAGGACTGCCACTGTAGTACTGCCGCTGCCAAATGCCTATCTGAGAGGACTGCCCAAGACCAAAGTGGGCAGCGGTCTGGCGCAGCGAAAGCCGATGCTCGTGCATATAGCTAAGCACCTGCTGTTTGAAATCACTGGTATAGCGCCGCCCATGCGAGCCTGTACCAATGCCATTATTGGCCTGATAACTGGCCACCCAGCGTCGAAGCAGGCTGAAATCGATACCTAAGTGTTGAGCCACCTTTCGGAAACCGTTGCTGCCATCCAGGTAGGCTGTGATCGCTGTGAGCTTGAATTGCTCGGTGTACTTACCCATAGATCCCCCAAGGGTTGGATTGGTGTCCAACTTCTTGGGGGCAGTCCAGTTTGTCGCGTCCCCCCTGTGGGAGTGGGCCTGCCCGCGAAGGGCCGCGAAAGCGGCCCCGAATGCATCAGGCGCCTTTCAGGACCTTGATCTTGGCCTGCAACCCTTCAAGGGTCTGCTCGCCCATCAACTGCTCACGCACCTTGCCCTTGTCGTCGATGATGTAGGTCACCGGCAAGGCCTCGCTACGCGGCAGGTCATAGCGCTCGGCCGGGTCCTGGGCGAGCACGGTGAAACCGATACCCAGGGTTTCGGCAGCCTGCTTCAGGTCCTGCCCCTGCAAACCGTCGAAGTTCACCCCCACCACCTTGATGCCCTCAGCCGCCCATTGCTTGGCCGCCGCATTCAGTTCCGGGATTTCGGTACGGCACGGTCCGCACCATTCAGCCCAGTAGTTGAGCACCAGCCAGTGCCCTTCGATCTGTTCGGCCTTAACCGTATTACCGTGTTGGTCCACGCCGTAATCGGCACCGCAACCACCGAGCAACAGGCTCGCGGTGATGGCCAGTACTGCTGCCAGACGCCTTGCCATGGGTCAATCCTTCTCGAGTTTTAAAGCAAATTGGTCAGTCGCTGCGGTTAGAATAGCCGCCACACCCAGCTGGATGCGACCCGACATGACTGATCTCACGCTCTATCATAACCCGCGCTGCTCGAAATCCCGCGGCGCCCTGGAACTGCTCGAAGCCCGCGGCTTGGCCCCGACCATCGTGCGCTACCTGGAAACCCCGCCCGACGTGGTCACCCTCAAGGCCCTGCTCGGCAAGCTGGGCATCGCCCCGCGTCAATTGCTGCGCAGCGGCGAGGACGAATACAAAACGCTGAACCTGGCCGACCCGGCACTGACCGACGCGCAACTGATCGAGGCCATGGCCCAGCACCCCAAACTGATCGAGCGGCCGATCCTGGTTGCCGGTGACAAGGCCGTGGTCGGTCGCCCGCCGGAAAAGGTGCTGGAGATCCTGCCGTGAGCGCGCCCTACATCCTGGTGCTGTATTACAGCCGCCATGGCGCGACCAGCGAAATGGCCCGGCACATCGCCCGCGGTATCGAGCTGGCCGGCATGGAGGCACGCCTGCGTACGGTGCCAGCGATTTCCACCGAATGCGAAGCGGTGGCCCCGGATATTCCGGCCAGTGGCGCGCTGTACGCCACCCTTGACGACCTGCGCCACTGCGCTGGCCTGGTACTGGGCAGCCCGACCCGGTTCGGCAACATGGCAGCGCCACTCAAGTACTTCCTCGATGGCACCAGCAGCCTTTGGCTAGGCGGTGAGCTGGTCGGCAAACCGGCTGGCGTGTTCACCTCCACCGCCAGCCTGCACGGCGGCCAGGAAACCACCCTGCTGTCGATGATGCTGCCGCTGATGCACCACGGCATGCTGATGATGGGCCTGCCCTACAGCGAGTCGGCACTGCTCGAGACCCGTGGCGGCGGCACGCCTTATGGCGCCAGCCACCACGCAGGCGCCGATGGCAAGCGCGAACTCGACCCGCACGAAATCGCCCTGTGCCGTGCCCTGGGCCAACGCCTGGCGACCACGGCCAAGGCCCTGGAGGCGGCGCGTGGCTAGAAAGCCCAAGGCATTGCCGCCGGTCCAATGGCTGGTACCCCGCCTGCGCCTGACGCGGGCATTGAGCCTGGCATGCTTCTTCGGCCTGATCGCCCTGCTGGTGGTGAACAACCTGTGGTTCGCCAACCTGCATGGGGCCCGGGTCGAGGTGATCCTGGCGATCGAACTGGTGCCGTTGCTGTTGCTGTTGCCCGGCATGCTGAAAGGCAGCGCCCGGGCGCATGCCTGGACCTGCTTCGTGGTGAATATCTATTTCATCAAGGGCGTGCTGGCAGCGTTCGACCCGTCGCGGGCGGTATTCGGCTGGCTTGAAGTGCTGGTGAGCCTGGGGCTGTTCATTGCCGGGCTACTGTACGTGCGCTGGAAGTTCCAGCATGAACGGCGCATGGCAGGCGAAGGCAGTTAGATTTTTCGCGGGCACGCCCGCTCCCACAGGTACTGCACAGGCCTTAAGTGCGGTGCGATTCCTGTGGGAGCGGGCGTGCCCGCGAATGGGAGCAACACAAGACTCAATGGTTGACGGTATGCGCCAGCATCACCGACAACTGGCACAGCGGCCGCCCGCTCTCTGCATGCCACTGGTTGAACGCCTGCTGCACCAGAGCCAGGTCGCGCTGGCTGGTCGGCTGCTTGTCGATCACCTTCTGCGCAATCAACGCCGCTGCCATGTCATCGGTCGGGATGAACGTGTCCTTGCCGACCATGCGCAAGAACCGTGGTGCCGACAACCCGCCCAACTGGTTGCCGTGCTTGGCCAGGTACTTCCACAAGCCGACAATGTCGGTCACTGGCCAGTCGGCGATGAATGTACCAAAACTGCCATGCGCCTTGGCGATGTCCAGCACCATTTGCGCATTGCGCGGCACGCTCTTGAGCTTGCCCAGGTGGCGGATAATGCGCTCATCCTGCATCAACCGTTCCAGATGCTCGGCGCCCATCAGCACCACTTTCTCCGGGTCGAAGCCGAAGAACACCTGCTCGAACGCCGGCCACTTGGCATCCACCAGGCTGTGCTTGAGCCCCGCGCGGAACACGCGCAGGGCCAGTGTCGACAGGTAGCGGTCGTCACTGATGTTGCGCAGTTGCGCCGGCGTGCGCGGCTGCGGCAGGAAAGCCTCCAGCGCCTGGGCCGAACCAAAGCGGTTCAGGCAATACTCATGCAACCACGGGTAATCACGCATGGGCTCAGATGTTCAGCACGTCGAGGAAGCGCGGGGTAGCGCTTTCGTCAATCTTCAGGCTGGTGAAGTCAAACAGGTTCCGGTCGGCCAGCTGCGACGGTGCCACGTTCTGCAGGGCACGGAAGATGCTCTCGGTACGGCCCGGGTGCTTGCGTTCCCACTCCACCAGCATGTCCTTGACCACCTGGCGCTGCAGGTTTTCCTGCGAGCCGCACAGGTTGCACGGGATGATCGGGAATGCCTTCATGTCCGAGTAGGCCTGGATGTCCTTCTCGCTGCAGTAGGCCAGCGGGCGGATCACCACGTTGCGGCCATCGTCGGCGCGCAGCTTCGGCGGCATGCCCTTGAGCGCGCCGTTGAAGAACATGTTGAGGAAGAAGGTTTCGACGATGTCGTCGCGGTGGTGCCCCAGCGCCATCTTGGTAGCGCCGATTTCGTCGGCAAAGGTGTACAGGGTACCGCGGCGCAGACGCGAACACAGCGAGCAGGTGGTCTTGCCTTCGGGTACCAGTTCCTTTACCACCGAGTAGGTATCCTTCTCGACGATGTGGTACTCGACCCCCAGTTCCTTGAGGTAAGCCGGTAATACGTGCTCAGGGAAGCCCGGCTGTTTCTGGTCCATGTTCACCGCAACGATCTCGAACGTGATCGGTGCCACCTTCTGCAGGTGCAACAGAACGTCGAGCATGGTGTAGCTGTCCTTGCCGCCGGACAGGCAGACCATGACCTTGTCGCCATCCTCGATCATGTTGTAGTCGGTGATGGCTTCGCCAGCGAGACGACGCAGGCGTTTTTGCAGTTTGTTCTGGTTGACCGAGAGGGTGCCCATAGCGCTTGGATCCGCGAGGTGTGACAAAAGCCGGCTATTTTACGCACAAACGCGACGCCGCTGTAGGCATTCCGATAAAGACTTCAATGTAATCAACAGCACGGCTTACAGCGCAATTTGCTCTAAAAAGCGCGGTTTATGTGGGTAACGGCTTCCTATACTGCGACATAAGGCCACATTACCGCTTGCATCGGTGTTAGGGCCTCGGGCCGCTTGCGCTCCATATTGGGGGGCGTTTGGCAACATTGAGAGGAGTGATCGGCATGATTCATCACGTTGTGGGGCTGTTTACCCATCCCGATCAGGAATGGCGGGAGATTCGTGGCGAAGAAGAAACCATCAGCCACATGTACCTGACACACACCCTGATCCTCGCGGCGATTCCTGCCGTTTCGGCGTTTATTGGCACTACCCAGGTGGGCTGGGTGATCGGTGACCGGCCAGCAGTGATGCTGACCATGGAAAGCGCAATCTGGATGAGCATCATGTCCTACCTGGCCATGCTCGCCGGGGTGGCGGTAATGGGCGCATTCATCCACTGGATGGCCCGCACCTACGATGCCAACCCGTCCATGGCGCAATGCATCGCTTTTGCCACCTACACCGCCACCCCCTTGTTCATCGGTGGCCTGGCGGCGCTTTACCCGCACCTGTGGCTGGGCATGCTGATCGGCACTGCCGCCATCTGCTACACGGTGTACCTGCTGTATGTCGGCTTGCCGACGTTCATGAACATACCGTCGGATGAAGGCTTCCTGTTCTCCAGCTCGGTGCTGGCAGTGGGCTTGGTGGTACTGGTGGCAATCATGGCCGCTACCGTGATTATCTGGGGACTGGGCGTGGGGCCCGTCTACACCAACTAGAACAGACCGAACCAACACTGGGGCATCAACCAGAGGCCGCCGCAAGGCGGCCTCTGGCTGTGCACTGACCGGTGACTCGGCAAGCCATCTGCGCTTGCGGCATAATGCCTGGTCAGGAGAACCGCCCCGCCATGCCCGAGCAGCTCAAACAACGCGTCGAAACCTGTTACCAGCAAGCCGAAGCCTTTTTCAAACGCCGCTTCCCGCGCCCCGAAGTCAGCTTCAAACTGCGCGGGCAAAAAGCCGGCGTCGCCCACCTGCACGAGAATCTGCTGCGCTTCAACCTGCAGCTCTACCGCGAAAACCAGGAAGACTTCCTGCGCCAGACCGTGGCCCATGAAGTGGCACACCTGGTTGCCCACCAGCTGTTTGGCGACCGCATCCAGGCCCATGGTGAAGAGTGGCAGTTGATCATGCGCGGGGTGTATGAACTGCCGCCCAATCGTTGCCACAACTATGACGTGCAACGGCGCGCAGTGACCCGCTACATCTACCGCTGCCCGTGCCCGCAAAGCGACTTCCCGTTTACCGCGCAGCGGCACAAGCTGGTGCACCAAGGGCGGCGATACCTGTGCAAGCGGTGCAGGGAAATCTTGGTGTACAGCGGCGAGACGCGGGTCGAATAGATCGGGGGTCGCTTGCACCGGTCCTTTCGCGGGCAAGCCCGCTCCTACGGGGTTTGTGCAATTCCCGGGACGTGCGCTGCACCCGTAGGAGCGGGTTTACCCGCGAAAGGGCCGGAACAGGCAATGCACACATCCCAGGCATAAGAAAGGCGACCCGAGAGTCGCCTTCCTGTACCCGCCTGCGCCTTACTTCTCGACGAAGGCACGCTCGATCAGGTAGTCACCCGGCTCGCGCATGCGCGGGGAGATCTTCAGGCCGAAGCTGTCCAGCACTTCGCTGGTCTCGTCGAGCATGCTCGGGCTGCCACAGATCATCGCGCGGTCGTCTTGCGGGTTGATCGGCGGCAGGCCGATGTCACTGAACAGCTTGCCGCTGCGCATCAGGTCGGTCAGACGGCCCTGGTTTTCGAACGGCTCGCGGGTCACGGTCGGGTAGTAGATCAGCTTGTCGCGAACCGACTCACCGAAGAACTCGTTCTGCGGCAGGTGCTCGGTGATGAACTCGCGGTAGGCCACTTCGTTCACGTAGCGCACGCCGTGCACCAGGATCACTTTTTCAAAGCGCTCGTAGGTTTCCGGGTCCTGGATGACGCTCATGAACGGCGCCAGGCCAGTACCGGTGCTCAGCAGGTACAGGTGCTTGCCAGGATTCAGGTCGTCGAGCACCAGGGTGCCGGTAGGCTTCTTGCTGATGATGATCTCATCGCCTTCCTTCAGGTGCTGCAGCTGCGAGGTCAGCGGGCCATCCGGCACCTTGATGCTGAAGAATTCGAGGTGCTCTTCCCAGTTTGGCGAAGCGATGGAGTAGGCACGCATGAGCGGACGGCCGTTGTCCTGCTGCAGGCCGATCATCACGAACTGACCGTTCTCGAAGCGCAGGCCCGGGTCGCGGGTGCACTTGAAGCTGAACAGGGTGTCGTTCCAGTGGTGCACACTGAGGACACGTTCGTGGTTCATGTTGCTCATCGATGGGGCTCCTGAAGAAAAACGCGCGCGCAAAGCGCACAGTTGCGCAATAGTTTAGGGGCAGCGACAATATCTGTTAACTGGATTATCAAGATATGTGTTATCGGTTATATCGATATGCGATTCACACTCCGTCAAATGCAAGTCTTCGTCGCCGTCGCCCAGCACCAAAGCGTCTCTCGGGCCGCCAGCCTGTTGGCGCTGTCGCAGTCGGCCGCCAGTACCTCTATCACGGAACTGGAGCGGCAATCGAGCTGCCAGCTGTTCGACCGTGCCGGCAAACGCCTGGCCCTCAATGCCCTGGGACATCAATTGCTGCCACAAGCAGTAGCCCTGCTTGACCAGGCCAAGGAAATCGAAGACCTGCTCAACGGCAAATCCGGTTTCGGCTCACTGGCGGTCGGCGCCACCCTCACCATCGGCAACTACCTGGCCACCCTGCTGATCGGCAACTACATGCAGACACACCCGGAAAGCCAGGTAAAACTGCATGTTCAAAATACTGCGCATATCGTGCAACAGGTCGCGCACTACGAAATTGATCTGGGTCTAATCGAAGGTGACTGCAATCACCCCGACCTGGAAGTTCAGCCGTGGGTCGAGGACGAACTGGTGGTGTTCTGTGCGCCACAGCACCCACTGGCGAAACTGGGCCGCGCCGATATCGAAAGCCTTTCGCAGGAGGCGTGGATCCTGCGCGAACAAGGCTCAGGCACGCGCCTGACCTTCGACCAGGCCATGCGCCATCACCGCGCCAACCTTAATATTCGCCTGGAGCTGGAGCACACCGAAGCGATCAAGCGCGCGGTGGAGTCGGGCCTGGGCATCGGTTGCATTTCACGTCTGGCCCTGCGCGACGCCTTCCGCCGTGGCAGCCTGGTACCTGTGGAAACACCAGAGCTGGACCTGCTGCGCCAGTTCTACTTCATCTGGCACAAACAGAAGTACCAGACCTCGGCCATGCGTGAGTTTCTGGAGCTATGCCGCAGCTTCACTGCGGGCTTTACCCGCAGTGACGAGATCGTGCTGCCGCCGATCGCTTAAAGCAGGATCACTCCCCACACCAGCGCCACCATGGTCATTGCCACCAACTGTGCGGCGCTGCCCATGTCCTTGGCATTTTTCGACAGCGGGTGGCGCTCCAGCGAAATGCGATCAATGGCCGCCTCCACCGCCGAGTTGAACAGCTCGACGATCAGCCCCAACAGGCAAACGGCGATCATGATTGCCCGCTCGGCGCGGCTGACCGGCAGCCAGAAGGCGATCGGGATCAGCACCACGTTGAGCAGCACCAGCTGGCGGAATGCGGCTTCGCCCTTGAAGGCGGCACGCAGACCGTCCAGCGAGTAACCAGCGGCGTTGAAGATGCGTTTGAGGCCGGTCTGGCCCTTGAATGGCGATGTCATGTGAGTCACTTCACAGCAGAAAGGCCAGCAGACTAGACCGGCTCGGGTCAAAAAAGCGTGAAGCCATGCGCAGTCAGTTGCTGGCAACCGATTCAAGTTGTTGCAGCAGCAATGCAGCCTGGGTCCGGGTACGCACGCCCAGCTTGCGGAAGATCGCGGTCACGTGGGCCTTGATGGTCGCTTCCGACACGCTCAGCTCATAGGCGATCTGCTTGTTCAGCAAGCCTTCGCAGACCATGGTCAGTACGCGGAACTGCTGCGGCGTGAGGCTGGCCAAGCCTTCGCTGGCGGCCTTGGCCTCGGCCGAAACATCGACCTTTTCGAACGCCTGCGGCGGCCACCAGACCTCACCATCAAGCACCTTGCGCACCGCATCCTGGATCACTTCCAGGGTGCTGGACTTGGGAATGAAACCACTGGCGCCAAACTCGCGGGACTTGACCACCACGGCGGCCTCTTCCTGTGCCGAAACCATCACCACGGGGATCTGCGGGTACTGCCCGCGGAGCAGCACCAGACCGGAAAAACCGTAGGCACCCGGCATGTTCAAGTCCAGCAGCACCAGGTCCCAGTCGGCTTTTTCGCTCAGGCGGGTTTCCAGTTCGGCAATGCTCGCGACTTCGACCAGACGCACATCGGGGCCAAGCCCGAGGGTAACGGCCTGGCGCAGGGCGCCACGGAACAGTGGGTGGTCATCGGCAATCAGGATTTCGTATGTGGCCATCGATCTAAGGATCCTGTTCTGTGCCAGGCACTCGAGTGGAAGGGAAGCGCCCGGCGGGGAATCGGCGCCAAGGATGCCGAGCACGGTCAAGGGAGATCAAGCCAATCGCCCTGCCGTCTCGCCCACCCTAGCTGCCAGCTCCGTCATTATGAACCAAAGCAGGGGTTGTGCCCCTTGGACTATAGGAAGGTATGCAAACGCTGGTGGGTGTCGTCCTGCTCGTCAAGCGGTAGCCGCCGTTTGCCGCTCAGGTAATGCAGGCTGAACACATCAAGGTAAGCATCCAGCGCCTGCGAAGCCTGGCTATCGCCAGCAAGGTCCAGGCACATGGCCGCAACTTCTGCCGTACAGAAATGATCATCGCGCTTGGAGCGCCGCAGGCGGTAGCGCGACATCTGCTCGGCTTGCAGGCTCAACACCGGGAAGCGGTCCAGGTACGGGCTTTTGCGGAACATCTTGCGCGCTTCGGTCCAGGTGGCATCCAGCAGGATGAACAGTGGACGCTTGCCCGGCTCGCGCACCACCTCGCTGACCACCCGCTCCTGGGCAACGAACTCGCCCGGAAAAACGATATAGGGCTGCCAGCGCGGGTCATCGAGCAAGGCCAGCAGGCGCTCGTCAACCGCGGTGCGCAACCAGCCGAAGGCCCAGGTGTCTTCAATCAGGTCGGCAATCAACCAGCCGGTGTTGGTGGGTTTCAGCGGCTCGGTGTCGTGCATCAGCAGGCACACACCTGCGTCAGCCTGCACCCTAGGCTTCCAGGCACACAGGCAATGGGTGGCGATGACCCGGCAATCCGGGCAACGCTCGGCACGCGAGCCACGGGCGATGAAAGGCTTGTTGCTGCGGGCCAGGCGTTCGGCGCGCAGACGCGCTACCGCATGGCTCATGCCGGCAGGCCTCTGGACAGATTGAAAATGGGCACAAGGATGACTCGGAGAAAACAAGGCGGCCAGTCTACCAGAACAGGTGGCAATTGCTGTGCAGCCGGCATTGCGCTCCTTATAATCGGGTTTCTACCGTGCCGGTCCTCGCCACGCGTAATTCTACGGAACGCCGTTGACCCGCGCATGTCAAAGCGCCAGTCATCGAACCAGGAGAGATTCATGCTGCGCCTTATCGCCCCCGCCCTGAGCCTGCTGCTGGCCCTGCCTCTGGCAGCCCAGGCGGCATCCAAGCAGGATTACGACCTGAACACCCTGCTGCAGAAGGTCGCCAAAGAGAGCAGCGTCGGCACCCCACGCGCAATCAACGAGGACATCCTCGATCAGGGTTACACCGTTGAAGGCAAGGCGCTGGTCAACCACCTGAGCGTACGCCAGAGCCACGCAGCACGCATGCAGGCCAACCCTGAGCAGGTGCGCAGCCAGCTCGGCGACAGCGTGTGCCGCAACAACGGCTTCCGCAACCTGATGTCCAAGGGCGCCGTCATGGTCTACCGCTTTACGGTCTACAAGACCAACCAGCCAGTCATGGACCAGGCCTTCGACAACGCCAGCTGCGTGGCCGGCAACAAGAAGAAGTAAGCACAGCGTTAACGCTACACCTTCTCGTCCTCATGAGCGCGCCAGCGCCCTTCAACGGCATCGGCGCGCATCTCCGCCAACAGCGCCTGCAAGTATCGCGACCGACACTCCAGCCCCGACAGCCTGCGGCGGCACTCGGCTTCAAGGCTCAGGTGATGCACCTGGGCCGCGTTCTCCAGCTGCTGGTAGAGCTGCCAGTCCACTTCGATGACCAAGCGATGCATACCGCCACCTCCTGCATCGACACGTTTGACTCTACCAGTTAACCAAACCCGTGCTGCCGATGGCCGCAGGCCGACAGGCGGCTGCGCCGAACACCTCGGCACGATCGGGCGCAAGGGTCTAGATTGAGGTCAGAGGTATTGGTGCAGAAGGAGACGTCGCATGCCTTACCATTCGAATGAACTGCTGTTCAGCCATTTCCGCGACAACAATATCGACCTGAGCAATATCGAAGCACAACTGCAACTGGTTGCCCCCAACAGCCCTAACCTGCCGCTCTACCGCGACATGATGCTGACCATCCTGCGCATGGCCCATGACGACAGCGACCGCTGGAGCGCCAAGATCACCCTGCAGGCCCTGCGCGAACTGGACCAGTCGTTCCGCACCCTGCAGCGCTACAAGGGCCGACGCAAAGTGACCGTGTTCGGCTCGGCACGCACCCCGCTCGAGCATCCGATGTACGCGCTGGCCCGCGAGCTAGGTGCCACTCTGGCGCGCTCCGACCTGATGGTTATCACCGGCGCCGGCGGCGGCATCATGGCGGCCGCCCACGAAGGCGCCGGCAGCGAGCACAGCCTGGGTTTCAACATCACCTTACCCTTCGAACAACATGCCAACCCGACGGTGAACGGTACCGACAAACTACTGCCGTTCCACTTTTTCTTCATCCGCAAGCTGTTCTTCGTCAAGGAGGCCGATGGCCTGGTGCTGTGCCCTGGCGGCTTCGGCACCCTGGATGAAGCGCTGGAAGTGCTGACCCTGATCCAGACCGGCAAAAGCCCACTGGTGCCGGTGGTGCTGCTGGACTCACCGGGCGGCAGCTTCTGGCGTGACTGCCTGGACTTCATCAGCCGCCAGTTGGAAGAAAACCGCTACATCCTCCCCAGCGACCTGAAGCTGGTGCGCCTGGTACACAGCGCTGACGAAGCGGTTGAGGAAATCAACCAGTTCTACAGCAACTACCACTCCAGCCGCTGGCTGAAGAGCCAGTTCGTGATCCGCATGCACCATGCGCTCAGCGAAGCGGCGTTGTATGACATTCAGGAAGGGTTTGCCGATTTGCGCCTGAGTGGCAAATATCACCAGCAAGCGGATAGCAGTGCCGAGCACGAAGTTGGCAATTACAGCCATCTGACCCGCCTTTCATTCGCCTTCAACGGCCGAGATCAGGGCCGCTTGCGTGAGCTGGTGGATTTCATCAACCTGCCGGAGAACTGGGCCAAGCCGCAACCCATGCATACCACGCAGAGGGCCAGGCAGGCGCTGAAAGTGAGTTGATGCTTTTCTGTATCAGCTCGCGTGATACCTGCAGGAGCATCCTTAGGCTGTTTGCTCCTGCACCTGATCGGTTGTTGGGCGCAGACCGTCGTAGGAGCGGGTTTACCCGCGAAAGGGCCGGACCTGCTGCCCAATCTCCCCGGCCATTCACCGATGCAGCCGCCACCGTATTCGCGGGTGAACCCGCGCCTACAATGGAATGGAGACAGCCTGGGGCATTTGGCGAAACAGATTATCCACGACGTGCACGTGCCACTGTGGTTTCGAGCGTCAATAATCGTCGAGATCACGCCCGCTGAGCAAACGGCCGATCATGTCCATGGGGAACCCACGGTAAGCCAGGAACCGGGTCTGCTGGGCGCGGCTGCGCGGATCTTGCGGGCGCTGCCCGGCAAACTTGCGCTGCCACACATCTCGCATACGCTCGCCCCAATTCACCTCGCTTTCACGCAGGGCCTGGTCGATATCTGCACGCGCCAAACCACGCTGACACAGCTCTTCGCGAATACGCGCAGGGCCATAGCCAGAGCCGGAACGATAACGAATGAAACTCTCGAGGTAGCGGGCTTCACTAAGCAGCCCTTCTTCGGCGAGCCGATCGAGTTCAGGCTCGATCAACTCGTCCGAAGCGCCGCGCTGACGCAACTTGCGCGTCAGCTCGACTCGACCGTGCTCACGTCGTGCAAGCAGGTCCATGGCTGTCCGCCGGATGGCGACGGGGGTGTCGAGTACGGCAGACATATTCGGCTATCTACTGCGCAATCAATAACCGGCGTCAGCGTCGGCCATGTCATCGGCATCAGCTTCGGCAGCAGCAGCTTTGCCGGCTTCAGCAGCAGCACCCGCTTTCAGCAACTTCTCACGAATCTGCTTCTCGATCTCGGCACCAATAGCCGGGTTCTCAGCCAGGTACTTGGCAGCGTTGGCTTTGCCTTGACCGATCTTGTTGCCCTGGTAGGCGTACCAGGCACCGGACTTCTCGACCAAGCCCTGAGATACCCCCAGATCAATGATCTCGCCGTTACGGTAGATACCTTTCCCGTAAAGAATCTGGAACTCAGCCTGACGGAACGGAGGCGAGACCTTGTTCTTGACGATCTTGACGCGGGTTTCGCTGCCGACCACCTCGTCGCCTTCCTTGACCGCGCCGGTACGACGGATGTCCAGACGGACCGAAGCATAGAACTTCAGGGCGTTACCACCGGTAGTGGTTTCCGGGCTGCCGAACATCACACCGATCTTCATACGGATCTGGTTGATGAAGATGACCAGGCAGTTCGCGTTCTTGATGTTACCGGTGATCTTGCGCAGCGCCTGGGACATCAGGCGGGCCTGCAGGCCCACATGCATGTCACCCATCTCGCCTTCGATCTCAGCCTTCGGTACCAGCGCGGCAACGGAGTCGACAATGATCACGTCGACCGCATTGGAACGCACCAGCATGTCGGTGATTTCAAGGGCCTGCTCACCGGTGTCCGGCTGCGAAACCAGCAGGTCATCGACGTTGACGCCCAGCTTGCCGGCGTACTCAGGGTCAAGGGCATGTTCAGCGTCGACGAAGGCGCAGGTAGCACCGTTCTTCTGCGCTTCAGCGATGACAGACAGGGTCAGCGTGGTCTTACCCGACGATTCCGGGCCGTAGATCTCGACGATACGGCCTTTTGGCAGACCGCCGATGCCCAGGGCGATATCCAGGCCCAGCGAGCCGGTGGAGATGGCCGGAATGCCTTGACGCTCATGGTCACCCATGCGCATGACCGCGCCTTTACCGAATTGGCGTTCGATCTGACCCAGGGCCGCAGCCAAGGCGCGCTTCTTGTTGTCGTCCATTGAAATCCTCACGTGTTCGACTTGGCCCTGACGGCCGGAATACCTGTATAAGTAGCCAGTATTATTCCACAGGCAGACGCCCGCGCAAACCCCTGTCGTCGATTTACTCGGCACCAAGCTGTAACAAGCCGTCTAACGCGGCGATCACCGTCTGTCGGCGCACCGCCTCGCGGTCACCGTCGAACTGCCGACGCTCGCTGAACACCCGGCTACCGTCACCCCAGGCCAGCCACACAGTGCCCACTGGTTTGGCTGGCGAGCCGCCGTCCGGCCCGGCCACACCACTCACCGCCACGGCAAACCGTGCGCCACTGGCAGCCTGAGCCCCACGGACCATGGCTTCAACCACTTCCTGGCTGACTGCCCCCACCTGACCGAACAACGCTTCAGGCACCCCCAACTGGCGGGTTTTCTGGGCATTGGAATAGGTGACGTAACCGGCTTCGAACCAGGCCGAGCTGCCAGGTATGCGGGTGATGGCTTCGGCAATGCCACCACCGGTGCATGATTCGGCGGTAGTTACCTGCGCATTGAATCGGCGCAGGTGCTCACCCAGGCGGGTGGCGAGCGTGGTGATCGGGTCCATGCAGGGTGCTCCTTGAGGGCGGCTCTCTACCCTACCACCCTGCTTCGGGCTCTGGCTCAGGAAACTTTCAGGCTGGCCCGGGCGATTTCGCTGAACGCCAGTTCGTCACGCTGCCCCAGCCGCGGCAGCCCGTCAGGCCACTCCCGGCTCCAGTCAAAGCCGCCCAGCGTGCGCATGTCCTCGATTGCCGAACGCCACCAGACCACCTTGCACGCACGCTGGTAGTCATCACCACTCATCACACTGCCGTAGAGCAACTTGCGGCCGATGCCACGCAGTTCCCGGGGTACATGCTTGAGGCTCCATTTCACCGAGAGCCGAGCCAACCACGAGGGCACCGGGCGATGTGCCGGCACCTTCAGGGCCAGACCTGGCATCTTCGAATGAAAATGCTCGCCATGCCGGGCAAAGAAGATTTCTAGAATGGCATGCACGTACTGCTTCATCGCAAAGTAATGGCTGATCACGCCGCGCGCCTCGTTGATCGGCGCGCTATGCAATTCGAAGGAAAAGGCGATCTGCTCGATCGTATGCAAGTCACTGGCATACGGCGTCCAGTCGTCAATCCGGACGATGGCGCGCTCGGCGATGCCAACGTTGTCGCGGGTAAAGCCCATGACACCGCTGTTACACAGCCGCAAGTCATCGACCGGTGCTTCGCCCGACTCCGCAAGCCCCTCGACGAAGCTGCGGTAATAGCTGCTGCGCGAGGCCTCGGCCCAGCTCATTTCCACCTCGTCGACCAAGAATTGCCCGGTATCGACCTGGCTGAACAGCTTTTGCGGCGACTGCAGAAATACCGTATCGGTATCGATGAACACGGTCTTGTCCGCCCACTGCCCGGCCTGGGCAATGGCGCAGGCCTTGCGCCGATGGGTGTAGCCGCCGTCGCCGGCCCAGGCCTGCAAGGTCTGCTCGTCCAGTGTGATCACTTCCACCGGCCAGCCGGCAAAGGCCTGTGGCTGGTCGGTAAGCACGCGGATCACCGGCAACTCAGCCGGCTTGCAACGAGCCAGGGCGGTAAGGATGCTAAGTTTTGCCTCCAGCTGATAGATCCGGCACTTGCCATAAAGGAGGTAGATCAGCTGTTGCGTTACATAAGGGACAGGGCTGGACACATTCATCTTGCAGATCAGGGCTAGGGGCATTCGTCGAGGGGCGCACATTCTAGAGGGTTACGCGGTGCAGCTCCACCACTGCCCGCCAGACTGCGCACATGCCCCAAAGCACGTGCCTGCATCGCAACGAAAAAGCCTGTACCATTACGGGTTTACCATCGCCAACCAGATCCCCCCTGTAAGGCCCTGAATGTCAGATCTTTCCGCACACACACCGATGATGCAGCAGTACTGGAAGCTGAAAAACCAGCACCCGGACCAGCTGATGTTCTACCGCATGGGCGACTTCTACGAGATCTTCTACGAAGATGCGAAAAAGGCCGCGAAACTGCTGGATATCACCCTGACCGCCCGCGGTCAGTCGGCCGGCCAGTCCATCCCCATGTGCGGGATTCCGTTCCATTCGCTGGAGGGCTACCTGGCCAAGCTGGTCAAGCTCG
Organism: Pseudomonas sp. CIP-10; assembly: GCF_020911845.1. Taxonomy (NCBI): domain Bacteria; kingdom Pseudomonadati; phylum Pseudomonadota; class Gammaproteobacteria; order Pseudomonadales; family Pseudomonadaceae; genus Pseudomonas; species Pseudomonas sp. CIP-10. The sequence continues at coordinate 4,707,313 of NZ_CP087160.1, forward strand.
GCGAGTCGGTGGTGATCTGTGAGCAGATCGGCGACCCCGCCACCAGCAAGGGCCCGGTGGAGCGCCAGGTGGTGCGCATCATCACCCCCGGCACGGTCAGCGACGAGGCACTGCTCGACGAGCGCCGCGACAACCTGATTGCCGCACTGCTCGGTGACGAGCGCCTGTTCGGCCTGGCGGTACTGGACATCACCAGCGGCAATTTCAGCGTGCAAGAAATCAAGGGCTGGGAAAACCTGCTGGCCGAACTCGAGCGCCTGAACCCGGTCGAGCTGTTGATCCCCGACGACTGGCCACGGGACCTGCCTGCGGAAAAACGCCCAGGCGCCCGCCGCCGCGCCCCCTGGGACTTCGACCGCGACTCGGCACGCAAGGCCCTGTGCCAACAGTTCGCGACCAAGGACCTCAAGGGCTTCGGCTGTGACAAGCTGACCCTGGCCATCGGTGCCGCCGGCTGCCTGCTGACCTACGCCAAGGAAACCCAGCGCACCGCGCTGCCGCACCTGCGCAGCCTGCGCCACGAGCGCCTGGACGATACGGTCATCCTCGATGGGGCCAGCCGCCGCAACCTGGAGCTGGACATCAACCTGGCCGGCGGGCGCGACAACACCCTGCAATCGGTGATCGACCGCTGCCAGACCGCCATGGCCAGCCGCCTGCTGAGCCGCTGGCTGAACCGCCCACTGCGCGACCTCAAGGTGCTGCAAGCACGCCAGGACTCGATCCGCTGCCTGCTCGACAGCTACCGCTTCGAGAAGCTGCAGCCGCAGCTGAAGGAGATTGGCGATATCGAGCGGATCCTCGCCCGTATTGGCCTGCGCAATGCCCGCCCGCGCGACCTGGCACGCCTGCGCGATGCGCTGGGCGCGTTGCCAGAGCTGCAGAACGCCATGACCGAGCTCGAAGCGCCGCACCTGGCGCGTCTGGCGGCCATTACCGGTACCTATCCGGAACTGGCCAGCCTGTTGGAGCGGGCGATCATCGATAACCCGCCGGCGGTGATCCGCGACGGCGGTGTACTGAAAGCCGGCTATGACAACGAACTGGACGAGCTGCTGGCAATCAGCGAGAACGCCGGTCAGTTCCTGATCGACCTGGAAACCCGGGAAAAGGCCCGCACCGGCCTTGCCAACCTCAAGGTCGGCTACAACCGCGTGCACGGCTACTTCATCGAACTGCCGACCAAGCAGGCCGAGCAGGCCCCGGGCGACTACATCCGCCGCCAGACCCTCAAAGGCGCCGAGCGCTTCATCACCCCGGAGCTGAAGGCGTTCGAGGACAAGGCATTGTCGGCCAAGAGCCGCGCCCTGGCCCGCGAGAAGATGCTCTACGACGCGCTGCTGGAAACCCTGATCAGCCACCTGGCACCGCTGCAGGACAGCGCCGCCGCCCTGGCCGAACTGGATGTGCTCAGCAACTTGGCCGAGCGCGCACTGAACCTCGACCTGAGCTGCCCACGCTTTGTCGACGAGCCTTGCCTGCGCATCGAGCAGGGCCGCCACCCGGTGGTGGAACAGGTACTGACCACGCCGTTCGTGGCCAACGACCTGAGCCTGGACAACAGTACGCGCATGCTGATCATCACCGGCCCTAACATGGGCGGTAAATCGACCTACATGCGCCAGACTGCGCTTATCGTGCTCCTGGCCCACATCGGTAGCTTCGTGCCGGCAGCCAGCTGCGAGCTGTCGCTGGTCGACCGCATCTTCACCCGCATCGGCTCCAGTGACGACCTGGCCGGCGGGCGCTCGACCTTCATGGTGGAGATGAGCGAGACCGCCAACATCCTGCACAACGCCACCGACCGCAGCCTGGTGCTGATGGACGAAGTGGGCCGCGGTACCAGCACCTTCGATGGCCTGTCGCTGGCCTGGGCCGCCGCCGAGCGCCTGGCCCAGCTGCGTGCCTACACACTGTTCGCCACCCACTACTTCGAACTGACCGTGCTGCCGGAGAGCGAGCCGCTGGTGGCCAACGTGCACCTGAACGCCACCGAGCACAATGAACGCATCGTGTTCCTGCACCACGTGCTACCCGGCCCTGCCAGCCAAAGCTACGGCCTGGCCGTTGCACAGCTGGCCGGCGTACCGACGGCAGTGATCCAGCGTGCTCGCGAACACCTTGGCCGGCTGGAAACCACCAGCCTGCCCCATGAGCAGCCTGCGGCCCACAAGGCCAAGGACGCGCCACAAGTGCCACACCAGAGCGACTTGTTTGCCAGCCTCCCTCATCCAGCCATCGAGAAGCTGGGCAAGCTGCAGCTGGACGACATGACCCCGCGTCAAGCTATCGAAATGCTATATCAACTAAAGAACCTGTTATAACGGCGCCCATTACAAGCTGGTAGAATCCGCCGCGGTTTGCTGGTGCTGCAGGTTATTAGCCTGGCCTGCAGCCACATACCCGTAAACCGCGCGGCCCTGAGAGGAAGGGCCGCCGCCGTCGCCTGAGGAGAGAATTAGAAATGACCTTCGTCGTCACCGACAACTGCATCAAATGCAAATACACCGACTGCGTGGAAGTCTGTCCGGTGGACTGCTTCTACGAAGGCCCGAACTTCCTGGTCATCCACCCGGACGAGTGCATCGACTGCGCCTTGTGCGAGCCGGAGTGCCCAGCGCAAGCCATCTTCTCGGAAGACGAAGTGCCTTCTGGCATGGAAAACTTCATCGAGCTGAACGCCGAGCTGGCGGAAATCTGGCCGAATATCACCGAGCGTAAGGACGCCCTGCCGGACGCTGAAGAATGGGATGGCAAGCCTGGCAAGATTGCCGACCTGGAGCGCTGATAGCGCCCAGACGCGAAAAAGGCCCTTCGGGGCCTTTTTTGTTTTCCTACGGGCAAAAAAAGGGGCGGTTTGACCCGCCCACATTTTTTTCCGTAGTCCCTGCTTGTCCCAAACATCATCCTGATGAAATCGCTTCTTGCGATGTCCCTGGCCTTCATCCTGAAAGCCTGTGCATGTCCCTGTGCACAGTTCGAATACTAGCGGGTTCAGCCAGGCGAGCAAGCGATGGAGCTTGCAAGGTATTTCCGCGGACACATTTACTCACCGGTGAATAAACCATGCTTTTCAATGGGTTGTAAAAATTCAGCCTTTGGAAACGACTTTGATTTACTGAAGGTTGCATGGAAAGCTTACACAACGAGTAAGTAAAGGCTTACACGCGATGTTACTGGGGTAGCGCGGTACACATTTGATAGGTGTCTTGCCAGGTAGCGTCTGGGCGCCATGCGCCCCGGCAATCTGAAAGGGAACCTCGCTTTTCGCCACAAACAAAAACGCCCCGAGATCATCGGGGCGTTTTTGTTACAGCGCTAGCTACTGGAACAATGACTCGCTGGACAGACCATTCTTTTCAAGGATCTCACGCAAACGCTTCAGCCCTTCTACCTGAATCTGCCGCACCCGTTCCCGGGTCAGGCCAATCTCCAGGCCAACATCTTCGAGGGTACTGCTTTCATGCCCTCGCAGGCCGAAGCGACGCACCACCACCTCGCGCTGCTTGTCGGTCAACTCACCCAGCCACTGGTCTATGCTCTGCGACAGGTCGTCATCCTGCAGCAGTTCGCACGGGTCCGTCGGGCGGTCGTCGGTCAGGGTATCGAGCAGCGTCTTGTCCGAATCCGGGCCAAGCGACACGTCTACCGAAGACACCCGTTCGTTCAGGCCGAGCATACGCTTGACCTCGGCGACCGGCTTTTCCAGCAAGGTGGCGATTTCTTCCGGCGAGGGCTCGTGGTCGAGTTTCTGCGTCAGCTCGCGCGCGGCGCGCAGGTAGACGTTCAGTTCCTTGACCACATGGATCGGCAGGCGAATGGTGCGAGTCTGGTTCATGATCGCCCGTTCGATGGTCTGGCGAATCCACCAGGTCGCGTAGGTCGAAAAACGGAAACCACGCTCCGGGTCGAACTTTTCGACCGCACGGATCAGCCCCAGGTTGCCCTCTTCGATCAGGTCGAGCAGCGACAGGCCACGGTTCACGTAACGACGGGCAATTTTGACAACCAGGCGCAGGTTGCTTTCGATCATGCGCTTGCGGCCGGCAGGGTCACCCTTTTGCGACAAGCGCGCAAAATGCACTTCTTCTTCCGGCGAAAGCAGCGGCGAGAAACCAATCTCGTTGAGATACAGCTGGGTGGCATCGAGCGCCCTGCTGTAATCGATGTACTTGTGTTGCTTGAGCGAAGAGCCCGATTTGGCCCTCGTCCGAACCGAAGATACAGCAGGTTCGTCTGACACCACATCCGTTTCCAAAACGATACCCGTCTCCATCAGGAGGACGTCATCGTCGATGTCAAACTCCGGCACTTCTTTACTGAGAGCCATTGTTATAATCCTTTGCTGAGTTCGAACTCAGACTCGAGCGGCACCTTTCTCCCTGGCAGCGCTTGAGCCTGTCCCCTCTACATCACAGGAACAGGCCGGGTACAACGGTCAACGACGTGGCAGGAACTGGAGTGGATCGACGGGTTTGCCCTGGCGGCGAATCTCGAAATGCAGCTTCACCCGATCTGTGCCCGTAGACCCCATTTCAGCAATCGACTGCCCTGCCTTGACCTGCTGCCCCTCCCGAACCAACAGCCTGCGGTTATGACCGTAGGCACTGACGTAGGTGTCGCTGTGCTTGATGATGATCAGCTCGCCGTAGCCCCTCAAACCACTCCCGGCATAAACCACCGCACCATCAGACGCAGCAAAAACAGGCTGTCCCAAATCACCGGCGATATCAATGCCTTTATTCAAACTACCGTTTGAAGCAAATTTTCCAATCAGCACGCCATTGGCAGGCCAGGTCCAACCACCTACCGCGCGCTCTGCGGCTGGTACGGTAGCGACCACAGGGGCAGGGGCGGAAGGCGCCGACGTGGCCGGTTTGCTGGTGCTGGCAGGCGCCGTGGCAGTGCTGCCCACAGGCCGCCGCGTGACCGTGGTGCGGCTTGACGAGGACGGGCTGGACACCACCGTGGTGCGGCTGCTGGAACCGCTGCTGAAACGAATCGCTTGGCCCGGGCGGATGGTATAAGGCGCCTGAATGCCGTTGCGTGCAGCCAGCTCCTTGTAGTCCCAGCCATAACGGAAGGCGATGGAGAACAGGGTGTCGCCTGGCTTGACGATGTATTGCCCAGAAGTCACCGCCGGGCGCTTGGGCACGGTGTTGTTGCGGTCGACCACCCGCGCGCTGTTGCTGCTGGTGCTTGAGCAACCCACCAGAAGCGTGCCCATGGCCAATGCAATCACCAGAAGCTTGAAACCCGACCCGTCCTTGCGCTGCCGAATGACTGTGTGACCCACCCGCGCTCCCCTCATGGTGCCGAAAATCGATATGAAGACAAGAAATGCAATATTGTTGCAATTATAACCAAGCCAGCCGGTAATGGCAGACGGGTTCAAAAGACGGGCATAAAACCCCGGTGCACGCTGTGCGTTAGCGCTTCGCACCGCCTGATAGACAGGGCGAAGCGACAAGAATTCGCCACCGGCACAAAAATACACCGCGCCTCATGCCTGCACAGCTCAGATCAACAGGCCTCAGGCCAGAGGCCCATTGAGCAGCGGCACGAAGCGCACAGCCCCCAGTACGCGACGGGAGAATCCATGCTCCTCGCGCACGATCAGCATCAGTTGCTGCGTTTCGCCGGCCGGCCCTACCGGAATGACCATGCGTCCACCGGGTGCCAGTTGGTCGAGCAGTGCCTGTGGCACTTCCGGCGCCACGGCGGTGACGATGATGCCGTTGTACGGCGCAAGCGCCGGCCACCCCTCACAACCGTCACCCCAGCGGAATACCACGTTGCGCAGGTTAAGCTCCACCAGGCGCTCTTTGGCCCGGTCCTGCAGCACCTTGATGCGCTCTACCGAAAACACCCGCTCGACCAGCTGAGCCAGGATCGCCGTCTGGTAGCCCGAACCGGTGCCAATCTCCAGCACCTTGTCCAGCGGCCCGGCCTCGAGCAACAGCTCGCTCATGTGAGCAACCATGAACGGCTGGGAGATGGTCTGGTTGTGGCCGATCGGCAGCGCGGTGTCTTCGTATGCTCGATGCGCCAGCGCCTCGTCGACGAACAGGTGGCGCGGCGTACGACGGATCACGTCGAGCACCTTGGTGTTCGAAACCCCCTCTTCGCACAAGCGCTGTATCAGCCGCTCCCGGGTACGCTGAGAGGTCATGCCGATGCCACGCCGCAGCATATCGTCCTCGCGCATCAGAGCAGGCCCTCCAGCCATCCATCGAGCTGCTCGAAGGCATCATTGAAGGTGCGGTCGAGCTGCAATGGGGTAATCGATACGTAGCCTTGCATCACCGCGTGGAAGTCGGTGCCCGGGCCGCCGTCCTCGGCATCACCGGCCACGGCAATCCAGTAGCCTTCCTTGCCACGCGGGTTGACCACCTTGGTGGGCGCCGCCGCCCGCGCGCGGTGACCGAGACGGGTGAGCTGGATGCCACGGATGTGCTCCAGTGGCAAGTTGGGAATATTGACGTTGAGTACAGTGCGTGGCGGCAACACCAGGCGCGACTGTGCCTCGACCAGACGACGGGCGATATAGGCCGCAGTCGGCAGGTTGTCCGGCTGGCGCGACAACAGCGAGAACGCCAGCGAGGTACCGCCGAGGAAGCGGCCTTCGAGCGCCGCAGCGACCGTTCCCGAATACAGCACGTCATCGCCCAGGTTGGCACCGAGGTTGATCCCCGACACGACCATGTCCGGCGTCTGTGGCAACAGCCCATTGAGCCCCAGGTGCACGCAGTCGGTCGGCGTGCCGTTGAGGCTGATGAAGCCATTGGCCAGGGTCTGCGGATGCAGTGGCCGGTCCAGCGTCAGCGAACTGCTGGCGCCGCTCTTGTCTTGATCCGGGGCGATCACCGCGCACTCGGCATAATCCACCAGCGCAGCGTGCAGCGCGGCGATGCCAGGTGCGGTAACACCGTCGTCATTCGAAATCAGAATACGCATGGGCTGTCCGTCTGCCCTGCCGACACCAGATCCACGACTTCACGCACCACCACGGTGGCGAAGCATCCGGCCGGCAGGACGAATTCCAGTTGCAGGATATCAGGCTCGGGATAATGCCACGTCAGGCCGCCAATAGGGAGCCGCAGAATTCGCCGTTCGTGATCCATGCCCGCCTGGGCCAGCCACTGGCAAAGTGCCGGCTGACGTGCGCCGATAGCGTTTTCCAGCTGGGCAGGCGCACCGCCAGCAGGTGAAGCGCCCTCCCCCCACATCGGGCCGGTTGGATGCAGGTCGAGAATCGCCAGCCGCGGGTCGGCACATTCCGCCTCACCCGCCGGGAAGAAACTGCGGCTGTCGGTGAACGCCAGCAGGTCCCCGACCTGGGCTCGGGCCCAGCTACCGTCAGCGACACGCGCAGCCAGCAACTGATTGAACAGGTAGCTGCGCCCGGCCGAAAGCAGCCGCGAACGCACGTTGCGCTGTTCAGGCAAAGCCTTGCGCGCGGCCCAATCGAGGGCGTCGTGGACGTTGCCACCCCCGTGCCCAAAGCGCTGGGTGCCGAAGTAGTTGGGCACACCTTGCTGCCTGAGCTGCTCCAGGCGCGCATCCACCGCCTGGTGATCGGCAGCCAGGGCGGTCAGGCGCAAGGTGAACCCGTTGGCCGAATGCGCGCCGCGCTGCAGTTTGCGCTGGTGACGCACCTGTTTGAGCACACGCAGGCTGGCATCCTCGGCACGCGACAGATCCGGGTCGGCCTTGCCCGGCAGGTGCAGGCTGAACCACTGGCGGGTCAGCGCCTGGCGGTCCTTCAGGCCGGCGTAGCTGATGCTGCGCACCGGCACGCCAGCGGCGCGGGCAAGGCGCCGGGCGGCTTCTTCAGTGTTCAGGTCACGCTTCTCGACCCACAGCCACAGGTGCTCGCCTTGGCCGGAGAGCGGTATATCCAGAACTTCGTCAACCTGAAAGTCTTCGGCAACCGCTTTGAGGACGGCGGTGCCCAGGGGTTCGCCCGATGCGCGCGGGCCCAGCAATTCCAGTTCGGTCATGCTGGCAGCAGCAGGGCGACCGAATGCACGGCAATGCCCTCCTCGCGGCCGGTAAAACCAAGCTTCTCTGTGGTGGTGGCCTTGACATTGACCTGGTCGAGCTCGACCTGCAGGTCTTCGGCGATCAGCTGGCGCATGGTTTCGATGTGTGGGGCCATTTTCGGTGCCTGGGCGACGATGGTGGCGTCAACGTTGCCGACCTTCCAGCCCTTGGCCTTGACGATGCCGACCACATGGCGCAGCAGCGCGCGGCTGTCAGCACCCTTGAACTGCGGGTCAGTGTCAGGGAAGTGCTTGCCGATGTCGCCCAGCGCCGCAGCGCCAAGCAAGGCATCGCTCAGGGCGTGCAACAGCACATCACCGTCAGAATGGGCCAACAGGCCGTATTTGTGGGGGATACGCACCCCGCCCAGGGTAATGAAATCACCGTCGCAGAAACGGTGCACATCGTAGCCGTGGCCAATACGCATAAAAAAAACGCCCTGAATGAGTCAGGGCGTGATTCTACCTGCTTTGCTGCGGGTTTGGCGGCTTTTGGACCAGGGTGTTACACCCGCCCCAGTGCCACCGCATGATGGCGCAGGTGCTCCTCGATGAAGCTGGCAATGAAGTAGTAGCTATGGTCATAACCCGGCTGCATACGCAGGGTCATTGCATGGCCACCTTTGCGTGCCGCCTGCTCCAGCGCTTCAGGCTTGAGTTGCTTCTCGAGGAAGTCGTCACGGTCGCCCTGATCCACCAGCAACGGCGGGCATTGGCCTGCCGGGGTTTCGGCCAGCAGCACGCTGGCATCCCACTCACGCCAGCGCCCACGGTCTTCACCCAGGTAGCGGCTGAAGGCTTTCTCGCCCCACGGACAATCCATCGGATTGCTGATTGGCGAGAATGCCGACACCGAGCGGTAGCGCCCCGGATTGCGCAAGGCGCACACCAACGCGCCATGCCCACCCATGGAGTGGCCGCTGATGCTGCGCTCGCCCGACGCCGGGAAGTGGGCCTCGATCAGGGCTGGCAACTCCTCCACCACATAGTCGTGCATGCGGTAGTGCTGGGCCCAGGGTTGCTGGGTGGCGTTGAGGTAGAAGCCAGCACCCAGGCCGAAGTCCCAGGCGCCGTCCGGATCGCCCGGCACCTGCTCGCCACGCGGGCTGGTATCGGGGGCAACGATGATCAGCCCCAGCTCGGCGGCCAGACGCTGGGCGCCGGCCTTCTGCATGAAGTTCTCGTCGGTGCAGGTGAGGCCGCTGAGCCAGTAAAGCACCGGCAGCTTTTCGCCCTGCTCGGCCTGCGGTGGCAGGTACACGGCGAACACCATATCGCAACCCAGCACCTTGGAATGATGCCGGTAACGCTTGTGCCAGCCGCCGAAGCTCTTCTGGCAGGAGATGTTATCCAGGCTCATGGCAGACCTCAGAAGTGGATCACGCTACGGATGCTCTTGCCTTCATGCATCAGGTCGAAGGCCTTGTTGATGTCTTCCAGCCCCATCGTGTGGGTGATGAAGGTGTCCAGCGGGATCTCGCCTTTCTCGGACATTTCCACGTAGCTCGGCAGTTCGCTGCGGCCACGCACCCCGCCGAACGCCGAACCACGCCAGACCCGACCGGTAACCAGCTGGAACGGACGCGTGGAAATTTCCTGGCCGGCACCGGCCACACCGATGATCACCGACTCACCCCAGCCCTTGTGGCAGCATTCCAGGGCGGCGCGCATCAGCTGAACGTTGCCGATGCACTCGAAGGAGAAGTCCACGCCACCATCGGTGAGGTCGACGATCACTTCCTGGATCGGGCGATCGTAGTCTTTCGGGTTGATGCAATCAGTGGCACCCAGTTGGCGGGCGATTTCGAACTTGGCCGGGTTGATGTCGATGGCGATGATACGCGAGGCCTTGGCCTTGACCGCACCGATCACGGCCGACAGGCCGATGCCACCGAGGCCGAAGATGGCCACGGTATCACCTGGCTTGACCTTGGCAGTGTTGAGTACCGCGCCGATACCGGTGGTGACGCCGCAGCCCAGCAGGCAGACCTTTTCCAGTGGTGCTTCTTTCTGGATCTTGGCCACGGAAATTTCCGGCAGCACGGTGTATTCGGAGAACGTCGAGGTGCCCATGTAGTGGAACAGTTGCTGGCCCTTGTACGAGAAGCGCGTGGTGCCGTCCGGCATCAGGCCCTTGCCCTGGGTGGCGCGGATGGCCTGGCACAGGTTGGTCTTGCCCGAGAGGCAGAACTTGCACTTGCCGCATTCTGGGGTGTACAGCGGGATGACGTGGTCACCCACGGCGACCGAGGTCACCCCCTCGCCCACCGCTTCGACGATGGCACCGCCTTCGTGGCCGAGGATCGATGGGAAGATCCCTTCCGGGTCAGCACCGGACAGGGTATAGGCATCGGTGTGGCAGACACCGCTGGCGACCACGCGCAGCAGCACTTCACCGGCTTTTGGCATGGCCACGTCGACTTCGACGATTTCCAGGGGTTTCTTGGCTTCGAAGGCAACGGCAGCACGGGACTTGATCATCAAAGGTCTCCAGACAGTGGATCGATTCAGTCTTGCAGTGTAATTCAGCGCCATTTGATTAATAATCAGGCCAAAGACAAAACATTATTGCCATACAGGGATAATCGATGAGCAGCCGATGGGAAGGCATCGACGAATTTGTCGCCGTGGCCGAATCGGGCCAGTTCACTGCCGCCGCCGAACGCCTGGGGGTTTCCTCATCGCACATCAGCCGGCAGATCGCCCGGCTGGAGGACCGCCTGCAAACGCGCCTGCTGTATCGCAGTACCCGCCGGGTAACCCTCAGCGAAGCCGGGCAGACCTTCCTGCAGCATTGCCAACGCTTGCAGGATGGCCGCGAGGAAGCGCTGCGCGCCATGGGCGACCTGGCCAGCGAACCCAAGGGCTTGTTGCGCATGACGTGCGCCGTGGCCTACGGCGAGCGCTTCATCGTGCCGTTGGTGACGCGATTCATGGCGCTGTACCCGCAGCTGCGCGTGGATGTGGAGCTGAGCAACCACACCCTCGACCTGCTGCATGAAGGCATGGACCTGGCCATCCGCCTGGGCCGCCTGGCCGACTCTCGCTTGGTGGCTACCCGCCTGGCGCCAAGGCGCATGTACCTGTGCGCCTCGCCGGCCTATCTTGAGCGCTATGGCCGGCCACACAGCCTGTCGGAGCTGGCGCGGCACAATTGTCTGGTGGGGAGTTCGGACTTGTGGGCGCTACAGCAGGATGGCCGTGAGATCAGCCAGCGGGTACAGGGTAACTGGCGCTGCAACAGTGGCCAGGCAGTGCTGGATGCGGCGCTGCAAGGGATCGGGTTGTGCCAGTTGCCGGATTACTACGTGCTGGAACACCTGAACAGTGGTGCGCTGGTGTCGCTGCTGGAGGCGCACCAACCGCCGAATACGGCGGTGTGGGCGCTGTATCCGCAGCAGAGGCACCTGTCGCCGAAGGTACGGCGGCTGGTGGATTACCTGAAGGAGGGGTTGGCGGGGTTGCCGGAGTATCGTTTCGGCTGACGGGATGTGCTGCATGTACTGGCATCTTCGCGGGTGAACCCGCGCCTACGACGGCCTGTGCCCAACCACCGATGCGTATGTAGGAGCGGGTTTACCCGCGAATACGGCGGCGGCGCCAACGGTGAACGGCGAGTGGAAATTGGCCCGCAGGCCCGGCCCTTTCGCGGGTGAACCCGCTCCTACGGCGGCCTGTGCCCAACCACCGATGCGTATGTAGGAGCGGGTTTACCCGCGAATACGGTGGCGGCGTCAACGGTGAACGGCGGGTGAAGATTGGCCAGCAGGCCCGGCCCTTTCGCGGGCAACCCCGCGCCTACGACGGCCTGTGCCCAACCACCGATGCGTATGTAGGAGCGGGTTTACCCGCGAATACGGCGGCGGCGCCAACGGTGAACGCCGGGTGGAAATTGGCCGCCCCAGTAGAACGCTCAGCGTTTACCCGCCCAGCGCTGGCGCAACCATTCGAGATCTTCGGGCCGGGTTACCTTTATGTTGTCACTGCGCCCTTCCACCAGCCGCGGCGCCTGACCGGACCATTCGATGGCCGAGGCTTCATCGGTCACCACCACATCCGACACCAGGCACTCAGCCAGCGCCCGGTGCAACGCTCCCAGGCGGAACATCTGCGGTGTGTACGCCTGCCAGATCGTGCTGCGGTCCACGGTAGCACTCACCCGGCCATGGCTGTCGGCACGCTTGAGGGTATCGCGCGCCGGCACCGCCAGCAGGCCACCCACCGGGTCGTCCGCCAGCTCCGACAACAGCTTGTCCAGGTCGCTGCGTGCCAGGTTCGGCCGCGCAGCATCGTGCACCAGCACCCAGTCGCTGTCCCCCGCCCCCTGGGCATGCAGCGCCAACAAGGCGTTAAGCACCGAGTCAGCGCGTTCACGCCCGCCCGCCGCGCACTGGATGCGTGGGTCGCTGGCGTAGCGCAGGCCAGGCCAGTACGGGTCATCTTCGGCAATGCTGACCACCACGCCCTTAAGCGCCGGGTGGCCAAGAAAACAGTCGAGGCTGTGCTCGAGAAGGGTCTGCCCAGCCAGCTCCAGGTATTGCTTGGGGCGGTCGGCAGCCATGCGGGCACCTACACCCGCCGCAGGAATCACGGCCCAGAAGGCCGGCAAGGTATCGATCATTTCTGTGGCAACTGGAAGAGGGTTTCGCCCTCTTTGACCATCCCCAATTCGTGGCGGGCCCGTTCTTCAACGGTCTCCATGCCTTTTTTCAGCTCTAGCACTTCAGCATCGAGCACACGATTACGCTCGAGCAAGCGCTCGTTTTCGGCATGCTGATCGGCAATCTGCTGCTTCAGTTCGGTCACTTGCGCCAGGCTGCCGTTACCCACCCACAGGCGGTACTGCAGGCCACCCAACAGCAAGAGCAGAACGAGGAACAACCAATAGGGACTGCGCATCACGTTATCCAGGTTAAAAAGGCTGCCGCGTTTTTACTTCGGGGCCTCCAATAGCACGAAGCCTGGCCGAGGCCAGGCTTCGTCGACAGAAACCCGTTAGTACGTAGGAAAGTTCAGTACGAACGTTCCTACAACTTCGACTGCTGCCTTTTTACCATCTCTTGCTTAGCCGCGAAACTCGGCACGACCGCGGTAAACCGCTTTGGCGCCCAGTTGCTCTTCGATGCGCAGCAGCTGGTTGTACTTGGAAACGCGGTCGGAACGGCACAGCGAGCCGGTCTTGATCTGGCCAGCAGCAGTACCCACAGCCAGGTCGGCAATGGTCGAGTCTTCGGTTTCACCGGAACGGTGCGAGATCACTGCAGTGTAACCAGCAGCCTTGGCCATCTGGATGGCTTCCAGGGTTTCGGTCAGCGAGCCGATCTGGTTGAACTTGATCAGGATCGAGTTACCGATGCCTTTCTCGATGCCTTCCTTGAGGATCTTGGTGTTGGTCACGAACAGGTCGTCACCGACCAGCTGGACTTTTTCACCGATCTTGTCAGTGAGGATTTTCCAGCCAGCCCAGTCGGACTCGTCCAGGCCGTCTTCGATCGAAATGATCGGGAAACGCTCGGTCAGGCCTTTCAGGTAGTCGGCGAAGCCTTCGGCGTCGAACGACTTGCCTTCGCCGGACAGGTTGTACTTGCCGTCTTCGTAGAATTCAGAAGCCGCGCAGTCCAGAGCCAGGGTCACGTCGGTGCCCAGCTTGTAGCCGGCTTTTTCGACAGCTTCAGCGATGGCGCCCAGGGCGTCTTCGTTGGATGCCAGGTTCGGGGCGAAACCACCTTCATCACCTACGGCGGTGTTCAGGCCACGGGCCTTCAGGACGGCCTTGAGGTGGTGGAAGATTTCGGTACCCATGCGCAGGCCGTCAGAGAAGGTCTTGGCGCCAACCGGCTGAACCATGAACTCCTGGATGTCGACGTTGTTGTCGGCGTGCTCGCCACCGTTGATGATGTTCATCATCGGAACCGGCATCGAGTACTGGCCCGGGGTGCCGTTCAGGTTGGCGATGTGCGCGTACAGCGGCAGGTCCTGGTCCTGGGCAGCAGCTTTGGCGGCAGCCAGGGAAACAGCCAGGATGGCGTTGGCGCCCAGCTTGGCCTTGTTCTCGGTACCGTCCAGTTCAATCATGGCGCGGTCCAGCGCCTTCTGGTCGGAAGGATCCTTGCCCAGCAGCAGGTCACGGATCGGGCCGTTGATGTTGGCGACGGCCTTCAGCACGCCCTTGCCCAGGTAACGGCTCTTGTCGCCATCACGCAGCTCCAGCGCTTCGCGCGAGCCGGTAGAAGCACCGGACGGCGCGCAAGCGCTGCCGATGATGCCGTTGTCGAGCAGTACATCGGCTTCCACAGTGGGGTTGCCACGCGAATCGAGAACTTCACGACCTTTGATGTCGACGATTTTTGCCATTGTTGTAAGCACTCCAGAATTTGACGAAAACAACTTAGCTTAGGAAATTCTTGCCGTTCACCAGGCGAACTTGCTTTGGGCAGGCCTGATGAAGGGAGCCCCTGACCGACTGGTCAGGGGTGGATCGGGCGGTACTTTACCCGAGAAATGAGCTTTACGCGGTTTCTACCGTCGGAAAACTTTTCACCAGGTCGTCCAATTGCTTGAGCTGGACCAGGAACGGCTCCAGTTTATCCAGGCGCAAGGCGCATGGGCCATCGCACTTGGCGTTGTCCGGATCGGGGTGGGCTTCGAGGAAAAGCCCGGCCAGGCCCTGGCTCATGCCGGCCTTGGCCAGGTCAGTGACCTGGGCACGACGGCCGCCGGCGGAATCGGCGCGGCCACCCGGCATCTGCAGGGCGTGGGTCACGTCGAAGAACACCGGGTAGTCGAACTGCTTCATGATGCCGAAGCCCAGCATGTCGACCACCAGGTTGTTGTAGCCGAAGCTCGAACCACGCTCGCAGAGTATCAACTGGTCGTTACCGGCTTCTTCGCACTTGGCCAGGATGTGTTTCATTTCCTGAGGTGCGAGGAACTGAGCCTTCTTGATGTTGATCACCACGCCGGTCTTGGCCATGGCCACCACCAGGTCAGTCTGCCGCGACAGGAAAGCCGGCAACTGGATGATGTCGCATACCTTGGCGACGGGCTCGGCCTGGTAAGGCTCGTGCACGTCGGTGATCACTGGCACGTTGAAGGTGCGCTTGATCTCTTCGAAGATCTTCAGCCCCTCTTCCATGCCAGGGCCACGGTAGGACGTTACCGACGAACGGTTGGCCTTGTCGAAGCTGGCCTTGAACACATACGGGATACCGAGCTTCTCGGTAACCCGCACGTACTCTTCGCAGACCTTCATCGCCAGGTCACGGGACTCCAGAACATTCATGCCGCCGAACAGGACGAAAGGCTTGTCGTTGGCGATTTCGATGTTACCGACGCGGATGATCTTCTGGGTCATCGATCAGGCCTTGTTCTTCTGAGCCAGGGCTGCCTTGACGAAGCCGCTGAACAGCGGGTGGCCGTCACGCGGCGTCGAAGTGAACTCCGGGTGGAACTGGCAAGCGACGAACCATGGGTGGTCCTTGGACTCGACCACTTCCACCAGCGCGCCGTCTTCGGAACGGCCGGAAACCACCAGACCAGCTTCCACCAGTTGTGGCAGCAGGTTGTTGTTCACTTCGTAGCGGTGACGGTGACGCTCGGTGATCACGTCCTTGCCGTAGCAGTCGTGCACCTTGGAACCGGCAGCCAGCTGGCAGTCCTGTGCGCCCAGGCGCATGGTGCCGCCCAGGTCGGAAGCCTCGTCGCGGGTCTCGACGGCACCGGTGGCATCGGCCCACTCGGTGATCAGGCCGACCACTGGGTGGCCGCTGTTACGGTCGAACTCGGTGGAGTTGGCGTCTTTCCAGCCCATCACGTTACGGGCGAATTCGATGACGGCCACCTGCATGCCCAGGCAGATACCCAGGTACGGCACCTTGTTCTCACGGGCGTATTGCACCGCGGTGATCTTGCCTTCCACACCGCGCAGGCCGAAACCGCCCGGTACCAGGATGGCATCGGCGCCTTCGAGCAGGCTGGTGCCCTGGTTCTCGATGTCTTCCGAATCGATGTAGCGCAGGTTGACCTTGGTCCGGTTGGTGATGCCGGCGTGGCTCATCGCTTCGATCAGCGACTTGTACGCATCCAGCAGCTCCATGTACTTGCCGACCATGGCGATGGTCACTTCGTGCTCCGGGTTGAGCTTGGCATCAACCACCTTGTCCCACTCGGACAGGTCGGCACCATTGCACTGCAGGCCGAAGCGCTCGACGACGAAGTCGTCCAGGCCCTGAGCATGCAGTACGCCCGGGATCTTGTAGATGGTGTCGACGTCTTCCAGCGAAATCACCGCACGCTCTTCAACGTTGGTGAACAGCGCGATCTTGCGACGCGACGAAGCATCCACCGGGTGGTCGGAGCGGCAGATCAGCACGTCAGGCTGCAGGCCGATGGAGCGCAGCTCCTTGACCGAGTGCTGGGTCGGCTTGGTCTTGGTTTCGCCAGCGGTGGCGATGTACGGGACCAGGGTCAGGTGCATCAGCATGGCACGCTTGGAGCCCACTTCGACACGCAGCTGGCGAATCGCCTCGAGGAACGGCTGCGACTCGATATCACCCACGGTACCGCCGATTTCCACCAGGGCCACGTCGGCATCGCCGGCACCCTTGATGATGCGACGCTTGATTTCGTCGGTGATGTGCGGGATGACCTGGATGGTCGCGCCCAGGTAATCACCACGACGCTCTTTACGCAGCACGTGCTCGTAGATACGGCCAGTGGTGAAGTTGTTGTTCTGGGTCATGGTGGTGCGGATGAACCGCTCGTAGTGACCCAGGTCGAGGTCGGTCTCGGCGCCATCGTGGGTGACAAAAACTTCACCGTGCTGGAACGGGCTCATGGTGCCCGGGTCGACGTTGATGTACGGATCCAGCTTGAGCATGGTGACCTTCAGGCCCCGCGCTTCCAGGATGGCCGCCAGGGAAGCCGAGGCAATGCCTTTCCCCAATGAAGAAACAACACCGCCCGTGACGAATATGTAGCGCGTCATGAAAAACCCTAGAAGTCTGCGTTAAGGCGGCCAGCGCCGCCGGAGAAAGCGAAGGAAGGCCGAAGCCCCCGATCACCTGCGTCAATCACAGTGCATCTCGAAAAACTGCCGCGTCTGTACAGCCAGGGTATACCCGGCATGGCGTTCGCTCGTCATTTCCAGAATCAGCTCGGCAAAAAACTGCTTGGTAATCGGCAACTCCTGTGTTTTCGCGGAACCCACAGAAGTTGTATCAAGAAGGGAGGGTAGTCTACCGGAATGTACCCTTCAGCTCAAACCTTGCGCGTTCGTCGGTAACTGCCAGTGCAGTTGGCAATCCGCCTGCACCAGCCCGGGCAGGTTGGCCACCGCCAGCAGGCATTCGCCGTGATACAGCAACGGCAGGCGCGAGCGCAGGAAATGCGGCACCTGCTGTTCGTTGAGCAGGCGCTTGAGGTCCCGCCGACCACGGCCGGGAACCTCCAGCATTTCCCCCCCCTGACGGTAGGCAATGCGCAACCCGCTCGGCACGGCTGCGCCAACAAGACGCACGCAACCATTGCCCGGCAACCGCAACAGCCCATCAGGGTCGGGCCAGGCCAGCGAGCCAGCCGGTTGCTGTAGCCAATCACCGCTCAACCACCAGATGCGCCCGTGGCTACGCACCAACCGTCCATCGGCAAGCCGCCAGACTGGCCGGGCATCGGCACCGGCATCGCGCAGGTCTGCCCAGCCGGCCCAGTGCCGGGTATCGGGCAAACGGGTGCGCTGGCTAAGCCAGTACTGCAAGGCATTGCGCTGACGGGCCGGCGATAACGCCAGCAGGGCGGCCAGGTCGAGGGAATCCAGCCCCGGCCAGGCGAGAGGCGCCCCTTTGCCCGCAAGCGCCAGATCCTCCTGGGCCAGTTCGTCCAGCAAACCCAGCGCCTCGCCCAGATGCTCTGCTGCCCGGGCGAAGTTCTGGCTGGCCTGTGGCCAACGTTGCTGCAACTGCGGCATCACTTCGCCGCGCAGGTAGTTGCGGGCGAATTGTATGTCGACGTTTGACGGGTCTTCGATCCAGGTCAGCCCTTGGGCTTGGGCATAATCCTGCAAATGTTGCCGGGAACAGGTCAGTAACGGCCTGACCAGGCTGCCCTGCCCCAGCGCCCGCTGCCCCGGCATTGCCGCCAGGCCACGCAGGCCGGCGCCGCGCAACAGGCGGAACAGCAGGGTCTCGGCCTGGTCGTCGCGGTGCTGGCCGGTGAACAGGATATCGCCCGGGCCGAGCACTTGCCTGAAGGCGGCATAGCGGGCATCTCGGGCCGCCTGTTCCAGGCTGGCGCCAGGGGAGACCTGGACGTGGATGACCTGGAGTTCAACGTCGAAATTGTCGCAGATGGCTTGGCAGTGGGTGGGCCAGGCGTCGGCAGCGGCTTGCAGGCCGTGGTGGATATGGATGGCGCGCAGCGGGGGGGAGGCGTGGGTGCGGGCGTATTCGGCCAGCAGGTGCAGGAGGACGGTGGAATCGAGGCCGCCGGAGAAGGCGACGTGCCAGGTGGGGGCGTTGAGCCAAGGAGTGAGGTTGATCATCTAGCCCTCGCTCGATTCAAGAAAGCATTCGCGGGCATGCCCGCGCCCACATGTACGGCGCAAGCCTCAAGGGCAGCGCAACCTGTAGGAGCGGGTTTACCCGCGAACACCGGCGAAGCCGGTGCCATCAATCACAAGGGCCGCAAAACGGCCCCAGGGCTAATCAGAATCAGAGGCCGTAGCTCATCAGGCGCTCGTAACGACGGGCCAACAGCGCATCGTTGTCGAACTTGCCGAGCATGTCCAGCTGCTGCACCAGATCGGCACGGATGCTTTCGGACATCTTGGCCGGGTCACGGTGGGCGCCGCCCAGCGGCTCCTGGATGACCTTGTCGACAATGTTCAGGCTCTTCAGACGCTCGGCGGTGATGCCCATGGCCTCGGCCGCGTCTGCTGCTTTATCGGCCGTTTTCCACAGAATCGAAGCACAGCCTTCCGGCGAGATGACCGAGTAGGTGGAGTACTGCAGCATGTTCAGTTGGTCGCACACGCCAATGGCCAGTGCCCCACCGGAACCACCCTCACCGATCACGGTAGCGATGATCGGGGTTTTCAGGCGTGCCATGACCCGCAGGTTCCAGGCGATGGCTTCACTCTGGTTGCGCTCTTCGGCGTCGATGCCCGGGTAGGCGCCCGGCGTGTCGATGAAGGTCAGGATCGGCATCTTGAAGCGTTCGGCCATTTCCATCAGGCGACAGGCCTTGCGGTAACCTTCCGGGCGCGGCATGCCGAAGTTGCGACGCACTTTCTCGCGCACTTCACGGCCCTTCTGGTGGCCAATGACCATGACCGGCTTGCCGTCCAGACGCGCAGTACCACCCACGATGGCGGCGTCATCAGAGAAGTGACGGTCCCCGTGCAGCTCTTCGAACTCGGTGAAGATGTGCTCCAGGTAGTCCAGGGTGTATGGACGACGCGGGTGACGGGCCAGGCGGGCGATCTGCCAGCTGGTCAGGTTGCCGAAGATGCTTTCGGTCAGGGTGTTGCTCTTGTCTTGCAGACGGGCAATTTCATCGCTGATGTTCAGCGAGTTGTCGTTGCCCACCAGGCGCAGGCCTTCGATCTTGGCTTGCAGGTCGGCAATCGGCTGTTCGAAGTCGAGGAAATTCGGGTTCATAGTCATCCGTCTTGGGTCTACGGCCAGGCGGCCGGCCGGTTGATCCGTTTGGCGCCATACCTTAAGGGATCAGGCGCATTCAGGTCGAGATTAAATTTTTGTCGGTTCAACGATATTGCAGGAAGACGTTCTCACGCCCGAACTGGTCACGCAGCGCCTGAATCAGCCCATCGGCCGGATCGATCGCCCACTGCTCGCCAAACTGCAGCATGGCCTTGGCGTCGCTGCCGGTGTACTCCAGCGTGATCGGGCAGGCACCGCGATGGCGGGTGATCAGCTCGCCCAGCCACTTCAGCCGGTCGCCCTTCAGTGCGTCGTGCGCCACCTTCAGGCGCAGGCTCTCGGCCAGCTTGGTGCGTGCGTCTTCCATGGTCATCACTTGCTTCACCCGCAGGCGCAAGCCCCCGGAGAAGTCGTCATTGCTGACCTCGCCTTCCACCACCACCATCGCGTCGGTCTGCAGCAAGGACTGTGCCGCCATGAAGGCATCGGCAAACAGCGATGCCTCGATCCGCCCGGAACGGTCATCCAGGGTGACGAAGCCCATCTTGTCGCCCTTCTTGTTCTTCATCACCCGCAGCGCAATGATCATGCCCGCGATGGTCTGGGTTTCGCGCGACGGCTTGAGGTCGACGATGCGCTGGCGGGCGAAGCGGCGGATCTCGGTCTCGTACTCGTCGATCGGGTGGCCGGTGAGGTACAGGCCAAGGGTGTCTTTCTCCCCCTTCAGACGCTCCTTGAGGGTGAGCTCGCGCACCTTGCGGTGGTTGGCATACACATCGACATCTGCCGCGTCGAACATGCTGCCGAACAGGTCGACATGACCACTGTCAGCGGTGTGTGCGGCCTGCTCGGCCGCCTTGATGGCCTCGCCCAGCGCCGACAGCAAGGTTGCCCGGTTGATGTCGATGTTGGCGTGGTAGGCCTTGATCTCGTCATGGAAGTGCGGGCCAAGGCGGTCCAGCGCGCCACTGCGCACCAGCGCATCAAGGGTACGTTTGTTGACCCGTTTGAGGTCGATGCGTTCACAGAAATCGAACAGGTCCTTGAAGGGACCGCCTTGGGCACGGGCCTCGACAATCGCCTCCACCGGGCCTTCGCCGACACCCTTGATGGCACCAAGGCCGTAGACGATACGGCCGTCGTTGTTGACGGTGAACTTGAAGTCCGAGAAGTTCACGTCCGGCGCGTCGAGGCGCAGCTTCATGCTGCGCACCTCCTCCACCAGCACCACCACCTTGTCGGTGTTGTGCATATCCGCCGACAGGACCGCGGCCATGAATGGCGCCGGGTAGTGGGTTTTCAGCCAGGCGGTCTGGTACGACACCAGGCCATAGGCGGCGGAGTGGGATTTGTTGAAGCCGTAGCCCGCGAACTTCTCTACCAGGTCGAAGATGTTACCGGCGAGGTCCGCATCGATATTGTTGGCTACGCAACCTTCGATGAAACCACCGCGCTGCTTGGCCATTTCCTCGGGCTTTTTCTTACCCATGGCCCGGCGCAGCATGTCGGCGCCGCCCAGGGTATAACCTGCCATCACCTGGGCGATCTGCATCACCTGTTCCTGGTACAGGATGATGCCGTAGGTTGGCGCCAGTACCGGCTTGAGGCCTTCGTACTGGTAGTCGGAGTGCGGGTAGGCCAGCTCGGCGCGGCCGTGCTTGCGGTTGATGAAGTCGTCCACCATGCCCGATTGCAGCGGGCCCGGGCGGAACAACGCAACCAGTGCGATCAGGTCTTCCAGGCAGTCGGGCTTGAGCTTCTTGATCAGCTCCTTCATGCCGCGCGATTCCAGCTGGAACACCGCCGTGGTTTCGGCCTTCTGCAGCAGCTCGTAGGTCTTGCGGTCGTCCAGCGGGATGAAGTCGATGTTGAGGTCGGGCAGGTTCTTCTTGGCCTGCTCGCGGTTGATGATCTCCATCGCCCACTTGATGATGGTCAAGGTACGCAGGCCGAGGAAGTCGAACTTCACCAGGCCGGCGGCCTCGACGTCATCCTTGTCGAACTGGGTTACCAGGCCACCACCCTCTTCATCACAGGCGATCGGCGAAAAGTCGGTGAGCTTGGTCGGTGCGATAACCACACCACCGGCGTGCTTGCCGGTACCCCGGGTCACACCCTCCAGCTTCAGGGCCATGTCCCAGATTTCACGGGCGTCTTCGTCGCCCTTGAGGAAGTCACGCAGGATTTCTTCCTGCTCGTAGGCCTTCTCCAGGGTCATGCCCACTTCGAAGGGGATCATCTTCGACAGGCGGTCGGCCAGGCCATAGGATTTGCCCTGCACCCGCGCCACGTCACGCACCACCGCCTTGGCGGCCATGGTACCGAAGGTGATGATCTGGCTCACCGCATTACGGCCGTAGGCCTCGGCCACGTAGTCGATCACCCGGTCACGGCCGTCCATGCAGAAGTCGACGTCGAAGTCGGGCATGGAAATACGTTCAGGGTTGAGGAAGCGCTCGAACAGCAGGTCGTAGGCCAGCGGGTCGAGATCGGTGATCTTCAGTACATAGGCCACCAGCGAGCCAGCACCCGAACCGCGGCCCGGGCCAACCGGTACGTCGTTGTTCTTGGCCCACTTGATGAAGTCCATAACAATCAGGAAGTAACCGGGGAAGCCCATCTGGATGATGATGTCCAGCTCGAACTTCAGGCGGTCCAGGTAAACCTGACGCTTTTCTTCATAATTGGGCGTGGTCTCTTTCGGCCACAGCACGGCCAGGCGCTCTTCCAGGCCTTCGTGGGACACATGCCGCAGGTAGTCGTCGATGCCCATGCCGTTGGGCGTGGGGAAGTCAGGCAGGAAGTACTTGCCCAGCTGTACCTGGATGTTGCACCGCTTGGCAATTTCGACGGTGTTGGCGATGGCGTCGGGCAGGTCGCTGAAGAGCTCGGCCATTTCCTCGGCCGACTTCAGGTACTGCTGGTCGCTGTAGCAACGCGGACGGCGGGGGTCATCGAGGGTCCAGCCCTCACCGATACAGACGCGGGTTTCGTGGGCGTCAAAGTCCGTCTGCTTGATGAAACGTACGTCGTTGGTAGCCACCAGCGGGGCGCCAAGCTTGTCGGCCAATGCCACCGCCGCGTGCACGTATTCTTCGTCGCGTGCGCGATTGGTGCGCTGCACTTCAACGTAGAAGCGCTCGGGGAACATGCCCATCCAGTCTTGAAGAAGCACTTCGGCTTCGTCTTGCCGACCCGCCAGCAGCGCCATGCCAATGTCGCCTTCCTTGCCCGCGGACAGGGCAATCAGGCCCTCGCTGGCCGGGGCGATCCATTCACGCTGGAGGATGACCAGGCCGTTGCGCTGGCCATCGGTCCAGCCGCGCGAGATCAGTTCGGTGAGGTTGCGATAGCCCTTGGGGTCCATGGCCAGGAAGCAGATGCGCGACAGCGGGGCTTCCGGGTCGGCACCGGCCAGCCACAGGTCGGCACCGCAGATCGGTTTGATGCCGGCGCCCATGGCCGTCTTGTAGAACTTCACCAGCGAGCACATGTTGCTCTGATCGGTGATCGCGACCGCCGGCATGTTCATCCCGGTCAGCGCCTTGGCCAGCGGTTTGATCCGCACCAGGCCGTCGACCAGCGAGAATTCGGAATGGACGCGCAGGTGAACGAAGGGAACCGACATGGAAGATCCTGTAGCAGAGCTTAACGACAAGGGCGGGATTGTAGCCTAACTGGGGGCTTTTTTTGGGGCTGCTTTGCAGCCCTTCGCGGGCACGCCCGCCCCCACAGGTACGCCACCGCTGCTCAGACCGATGAATCCTGTTGGAGCGGGCGTGATCGCGAAGGGCCGCAAAGCGGCCCCAACAGGTCAGATCAGGGAATCGGTGACGCCTTCGCGCGCTTCCCAAGCCGCCCGCACAGGGGCGAAGGAACGCCGGTGGATGGGCGTAGGCCCAAGGCGCGCCAGCGCCTCGAGGTGCACCGGCGTTGGATAACCCTTGTGACCGCCAATGCCATAACCCGGGTAGATCAGTTCGAATGCACTCATCTCCCGATCACGGGTCACCTTGGCCAGGATCGATGCCGCCGCAATGGCCGGCACCTGGCTATCCCCCTTGACCACCGGTGCTGCCGGCACCGCCAGTTTCGGGCAGCGATTGCCGTCGATCAGGGCCAGCTTTGGCGTAATGTGCAAGCCCTCCACTGCCCGCTGCATGGCCAGCATGGTGGCCTGCAGGATGTTCAGGCTGTCAATTTCCTCGACTTCGGCACGGGCGATGCAGAAGCTCAAGGCCTTTTCGCAGATCTCGTCGAACAGCGCCTCACGCCTGGCTTCGGTGAGTTTCTTCGAATCGTTCAGACCGAGAATCGGCCGCGCGGGATCAAGAATCACGGCCGCCGTTACCACCGCGCCGCACAACGGGCCGCGGCCCACTTCGTCAACGCCGGCGACCAGGTCTTCTACCAGGTTGAAGTCCAGTCCAATTTGCATGTCAGCGGTCCTTGAGCAGGGCCAGTACCGCCTCGGCCGCCTGATTGGAGGCGTCACGGCGCAGGGTGCGGTGAATTTCGTCGAAACGTTCGGTCTGCTGGCTTCCATCGCGCACCAGCGGCGCCAGGGTGTTGGCCAGCGCTTCACTGGTAGCGTCGTCCTGCAGCAACTCGGGCACCAGCTCTCGCTGGGCCAGCAGGTTCGGCAATGACACGTAAGGGCTTTTCACCAGACGCTTGAGAATCCAGAAGGTCAAGGGCGCCAGGCGGTACGCCACCACCATCGGCCGCTTGTACAGCAGCGCCTCGAGGGTGGCGGTACCCGAGGCGATCAGCACCGCGTCACAGGCTGCCAGGGCTTGGTGCGACTGGCCATCGAGCAGGGTCAGCGGCAGTTGGCGCCCTTCAAGCATCTGTTCGATCTGGGTGCGCCGCGTGGCGTTGGCGCAGGGCAACACGAAGCGCACACCCGGCACTTGTTGGCAAAGGCGCTCGGCGGCGTCGAGGAACAACGCGCCCAGGCGCCCTACTTCGCCCCCCCGACTGCCCGGCATCAACGCCACCACCGGCCCCTCGCCCAGGCCCAGCGCGGCGCGCGCGGCCGGGCGGTCGGCTTCAAGCGGGATGGTGTCTGCCAGCGGGTGGCCAACAAAACGCACTGGCACACCCTGCTCTTCGTAGAACCGCGCCTCGAACGGCAGCAGCGTCAGCATCAGGTCGCAGCCTTCGCGGATCTTCAGCACCCGCTTTTGCCGCCAGGCCCACACTGACGGGCTGACATAGTGCACGGTCTTGATCCCGGCCTGGCGCAGCTTCAGCTCGATGTTGAGGGTGAAGTCAGGGGCGTCGATGCCGATGAATACGTCGGGTTTTTCTTCGATCAGGGTCTGGATCAGCAGCTTGCGGCGCTTGAGCAGCTCGCGCAGACGCCCCAGTACCTCGACCAGCCCCATGACGGCCAGGCGCTCCATGGGGAAATAGGATTGCAGGCCCTCGGCCTCCATCAAAGGGCCGCCAACCCCGATGAACCGCACGTCGGGGTGGCGTGCCTTGAGGGCACGCATCAAGCCTGAACCAAGAATATCGCCACTGGCCTCACCCGCGACCAGCGCTACGCAAAGCTGGGCCATATCAGCGCGTGATGCCGCGAGCGGAGCTCAGGATCGACTGACGGAACAGCTCGACCTCAGGGTGTTGCGTGGCCGGTTCGGCCAGCTCCTTGAGCGCGTCTTCGACGGTCAGGCCCTGACGGTAGACAATCTTGTAGCAACGACGCAGCACATGGATCACCTCGTCGCTGAAACCGCGGCGGCGCATGCCCTCGAAGTTCATGCTGCGGGCTTCGGCCGGGCTGCCGAACACGGTAACGAAGGCCGGAACGTCCTTGCCAATGGCCGTGCCCATGCCGGAAAACGCGTGGGCGCCAATATGGCAGTACTGGTGAACCAGGGTGTAACCGGACAGGATCGCCCAGTCACCCACATGTACATGACCTGCCAACGCCGTGTTGTTGACCAGGATGCAGTGGTTGCCGATGACACTGTCGTGGCCAATGTGGGCATAGGCCATGATCAGGTTATGGTCACCCACGGTGGTTTCCGAGCGATCCTGAACAGTACCGCGGTGGATGGTCACCCCTTCGCGAATCACATTGTGATCGCCGATCACCAGGCGCGTCGGCTCACCCTTGTACTTAAGGTCCGGGGTGTCTTCACCGATCGAGGAAAACTGAAAGATACGGTTGTGCTTGCCGATGCGGGTCGGGCCTTTGAGCACAACATGCGGGCCGATAACGGTGCCCTCCCCGATTTCGACATCAGGGCCAACGATCGACCAAGGGCCGACCTCGACGCCGTCGGCCAGCTTGGCCGACGGATCGATAATGGCCCGAGGATCAATCGAATTCATAGGGAGCGTTCCGCGCAGGTGATTTCTGCCGAGCAGACCGGCTTGCCATCGACAAGGGCGCGGCACTCGAACTTCCAGATCATGCTTTTACGGCTGAGGAACTTCGCCTCCAGCACAAGCTGGTCGCCCGGGAGAACCGGCTGACGGAAACGCAGTTTGTCGGAACCGACGAAGTAGTACAGGGTGCCATCGGCCGGCTTGGCATCGAGCATCTTGAAACCAAGGATGCCGGCCGCCTGGGCCATGGCTTCGATGATCAGGACACCCGGCATGATCGGGTGTGCCGGGAAGTGGCCATTGAAAAACGGCTCGTTGATGCTGACATTCTTGTAGGCACGAATGCTCTGGGCCTCGAAGTCCAGATCCGTCACACGGTCTACCAGCAGGAACGGGTAGCGGTGAGGCAGGTATTCGCGAATCTCGTTGATGTCCATCATTTCGGTGGGGAAGCCTGTAATAAGAATAGGGAGCGCAGGTGCTGACCACACGCTCCTTTTGCAATCCAAAGAGGAGCCAGCTAGCGACTGTTCACTCTTGCTCAGGGAATGGTATCAGCCTTCTGATGTCGGCAGGCCACCTGAGGTCACGGTATCGACGCGTTTTTCCAGCTGCTGGAGACGCTTGGCCATGTCGTCCAGGTGGCGGATACGCGCGGCGCTCTTGCGCCAGTCAGCCAGCGGCTGCATGGCAGTGCCGGAAGAATAGGAACCCGGTTCAGTGATCGAACGGGTAACCATGGTCATTCCGGAAACGAAAACGTTATCGCAAATATCGATGTGCCCAACCAGCCCCACACCACCGGCCAGCATGCAGTGCTTGCCGATGCGCGTGCTGCCGGAGATTCCGACGCAAGCGGCCATGGCAGTGTGATCACCGATCTGCACGTTGTGAGCGATCTGGATCTGGTTATCCAGCTTGACCCCGTCGCCGATCCGGGTATCGGACAGCGCGCCACGGTCGACAGCCGTATTGACACCGATCTCAACGTCATCACCAATGGTGACGCCGCCGATCTGTGCAATCTTGCGCCAGATACCCTTCTCGTTGGCAAAGCCGAAGCCCTCACCGCCGATCACGGCACCCGACTGGATGACCACACGCTTACCGATGGTCACGTCGTGATACAGCGTGACCCGCGGTGCCAGCCAACCACCTTCACCGACCACACAGCGGGCACCGATGAAGCAGTGTGCGCCGATGCTGACGTTGGCGCCGATGCGCGCACCACTTTCGATGACTGCGAACGGCCCGATGCTGGCGCTGGCGTCCACCTGGGCATCTTCCGCCACCACGGCGCTGGGATGTATTCCCGCCTCAGCCTTGGGTTTGGGATCGAACAGGTGGGAAATCCGCGCGTAAGCCAGGTACGGGTCCGCCACGACCAGGGTATTGCCGGCAAAGCTTTCGGCATCCGCAGCCTTGAGCAGCACCGCGCCGGCCTGGCTGTTGTCCAGGTACTTGCGGTACTGCGGGTTGGCGAGGAAGCTCAACTGCGTCGGGCCAGCCTCTTGCAAGGTGGCCAACCCGGTAATCTGCAGCGCCTCGGGCCCCTTGAGGGTAGCTCCGAGTACCTCGGCCAGCTGGCCTAGCGTCATGGTCACACTCATATCAACGGGCTTGGTTCATGCGCTCGATGACTTGGCGGGTGATGTCGTACTGAGGTTTGACATCGATGACCGCACCACGCTCGAGGACCAGGTCGTAGCCGCCCTTCTTGATCACTTCCTCGACAGCACCATCCAGCTTCGGCTTCAGTTGCTTGAGCATGTCGCGATCAGCAACGGCCTTGGCTTCGTTCAGTTCCTTGGACTGGAACTGGAAATCGCGGGCCTTTTGCTTGAACTCGAGCTCCAGGCGCTCACGCTCCTGCTGCTGCATCTTGTCGCCGCCCTTGATCAGGCGGTCCTGGATGCCCTTGGCACTGCTTTCCAGGCTTTTCAGCTTGGTCAGTTGCGGACCGAATTTCTTCTCGGCATCAACCGCATACTTCTTGGCGGCATCCGACTCGAGCAGGGCCATCTGGTAGTTCAGGACGGCAACCTTCATTTCGGCGAAAGCCGGGGTGGCGACCAGCGCCGCGGCCACTACGGCCAATTGAGCCAATTTACGCACGATGCACTCCTGGATAAACCGTTGTCATTAAGCAAGGGCCGACCTTAGAAGGTCTGGCCCAGAGAGAATTGGAACACCTGGGTATCGGCATCGTCCGGCTTCTTGACCGGCATTGCCAGGCTGAAGCTCAACGGGCCCAGTGCGGTAATCCAGGTCACGCCCAGGCCGACCGAACTGGCCATGCCCGAGAACCCGACCTTCTCGCAATCAGGTTTGTTGCCGCAATTGGTGTCGAACACGTTACCCACGTCCCAGAACACGGAAGTGCGCAGTGAACGCTGGTCCTTGACGAACGGCAGCGGGAACAGCAACTCGGCACCACCTTGCACCAGCACGTTACCACCAAACGGCAACGGATCCTGATCCGGGTCGGCGATGGTGCCTGGCTTGCCACCTGCGGCCTCGCCGATGCTCGGGGTACTGCGCGGGCCCAGGCTGCTGTCCTTGAAGCCACGGACGGAGTTGAAACCACCCGCGAAATAGTTCTCGTAGAACGGCAGGCCGGAGGTGCTGCCGTACCCATCACCATAGCCCAGCTCGGTATGCAGGCGCAGGGTGTAGTCGCTGGTGATCGGCTTGAACAGCTGGCCACGGTAGTCAAGCTTGAAGAACGACAGGTCGCTGCCCGGAACGGTGGACTCCAGGGTCAGGCTTTGCGAGTGACCACGGGTGGCCAGTACGCCTTTGTTCAGGGTCGACTCGGACCAGCCGATCGAGGCCTTGAAGTTCAGGAAGTTGTCACCTTCCTGCTCGAGGAAGTCGAAGATCTCGTCAACGGTGTACTTGCCGGTCTTGATCTTGTCCTGCTGCACGCTCAGGCCGTAGGTCAGGCGCGAGGTTTCGCTGATCGGGTAGCCCAGGCTGACGCCGGCACCGTAGCTGTCCACCGCGTAGCTGGCAACATCGACGTCGAGGTCGTCGTAATCGGTGCTGCGGTAGAAGGCGTTGTAGCCCAGGCTGACGCCATCGGCAGTGAAGTAGGGATCAACGAAGCCGAAGTTGTAACGGGTCTGGTATTCCGAACGGGTCAGGCCGATGGACACCTTGTTACCGGTACCGAGGAAGTTGCTCTGGCTGATCGAACCACCCAGGATCAGGCCGGCGCTCTGGGCGAAACCGACGCTGGCGGTGATCGAGCCGGAGGCCTGCTCTTCGACGCTGTAGTTGACGTCGACCTGGTCGTCGGTGCCAGGCACCTGCGGGGTCTCGACGTTGACTTCCTTGAAGAAGCCCAGGCGCTCAAGACGGGTCTTGGACTGGTCGATCAGGTAGGTCGACGCCCAGCCACCTTCCATCTGGCGCATTTCGCGACGCAGCACTTCGTCTTCGGTCTTGGTGTTGCCGCGGTAGTTGATGCGGTTGACGTAGGCACGCTTGCCCGGGTCGACCACGAACATGATGTCGACGGTGTGGTCCTGGTCGTTTGGTTGCGGCACGCCGTTGACGTTGGCGAAGGTGTAGCCTTCGTTACCCAGGCGGCGGGTGATCAGCTCGGACGTGGTGGTCATCACCTTGCGCGAGAACACCTGGCCCGGCTGCACCAGCAGCAACGACTTGACCTGGTCTTCCGGCACCTTGAGGTCACCGGACAGCTTCACGTCGCGAACGGTGTATTTCTCGCCTTCGTTGATGTTGACGGTGATGTAGACGTGCTTCTTGTCCGGCGTGATGGACACCTGGGTGGAGGCGATGTCCATGTTGATGTAGCCGCGGTCCAGGTAGTAGGAACGCAGGCGCTCCAGGTCACCGGAGAGTTTTTCACGGGCGTACTTGTCGTCGTTCTTGAAGAACGACAGCCAGTTGGTGGTCTTCAGCTCGAACAGCTGCCCCAGGGTCTCATCATCGAATACGTTGTTGCCCACGATGTTGATGTGCTGGATGGCGGCGACGGTGCCTTCGTTGATCTTGATCTTCAGCGCCACACGGTTGCGCGGCTGCGGCACCACCTCGGCGTCGACTTCGGCCGAGTAGCGGCCTTGGGCCACGTACTGGCGCTGCAGCTCGTTACGCACACCTTCGAGGGTGGCACGCTGGAAGATCTCGCCTTCGGCCAGGCCCGATTGTTTCAGGCCCTTCATCAGGTCTTCGGTGCTGATCGCCTTGTTGCCTTCAATCTCGATGCTCGACACCGACGGGCGCTCGACCACGTTGATGATCAGCACATTGCCATCGCGGCTCAACTGGATGTCCTGGAAGAACCCGGTCTTGAACAAGGAACGAGTCGAGTCCACCAGGCGGCGGTCGTCGGCCTGGTCGCCAACGTTCAGCGGCAAGGCACCGAACACACTGCCAGCGGAAACCCGCTGCAGGCCGTTGACGCGAATATCGGAGATGGTGAAGGACTCGGCGTGAACTTCAGCGATCATCAGTGCGGACATGACCGCAGTTAGCAGCAGACGTTTCATGAAGTCCTTTTATTCCAACTGGCAATAAACAACCTGCCGTCACAAAACGGCAGGTTCGCAATTGAGCGAAGCTTTATAGTCGACCCAGATCGTTGATCAGGGCGAGCAACATCACCCCTATGACCAAACTGATACCGATCTGAACCCCCCAACCTTGCACCCGATCCGACAGCGGACGACCGCGCGCCCACTCGACCAGGTAAAACAGCAAATGCCCCCCGTCCAGTACTGGAATGGGCAGCAGGTTAAGAACCCCCAGGCTTATGCTCAGGTAGGCCAGGAAATTCAGGAAATCCCCCACGCCGGACTGGGCTGAAGCGCCCGCCACTTTAGCAATGGTTATCGGTCCACTCAAGTTTTTTACCGAGAGCTCCCCGAACAGCATTTTCTTCAGCGATTCAAGGGTCAGGACGCTCATGTTCCAGGTACGCGACAAGCTCTCACCCACCGCATCCAGCGGGCCGTAGCTGATTTCGCGGAGCATGTTGGCAGGCCATTCGCCACCTTTGACGCCAGCGCCAAGATAGCCACCGACGGCCTTGCCCTCCCCCTTGCGGGCCAAGGTCACCGGCAGCTCCAGGGCAGCGCCATCGCGCTCCACTCGCACCACGACCTTGGCATCCGGGCGGGCGCGCACGCGGTCGACAACCTGCTGCCATTCAGTCACTGCCACATCGTCCAGAGCCAGCAGCTTGTCACCGGTTTTCAGGCCCGCAGCGGCAGCCGGCCCCTTCGGATCGATCTCGGCCAGCACAGGTGTGATCGCCGGTCGCCAAGGGCGCAGCCCCAGGGATTGAATCGGGTCCGGCTCGTCGGCGCCCTTGAGCCAACTGTCCAGCTTGACCTGCAACTGGCGCTCGGCGCTGGCGCCCTCATCGCGCACACCAATCTGCAAGGTACCGCTCTCGCCCAGACGACGAACCAACTGCAAATTGACCGCCGACCAACCGTTGGTCGGCTTGCCATCTACAGAAACGATTTCCTGACCTGCGGTCAGCCCTGCCGATGCTGCCAGGCTGCCACTGTCGACCGCGCCGATAACCGGGCGGACTTGCTGGGTACCCAGCATCGCCAGCACCCAGAAAAACAGGATAGCCAGCAGAAAATTGGCGATCGGGCCTGCCGCGACAATCGCAATACGCTGGCGCACCGACTTGCGGTTGAACGACTGCCCGGCCAGCGCTGGCGGCACATCGCCTTCGCGCTCGTCGAGCATCTTGACGTAGCCACCCAGAGGAATGGCCGCAACAACGAACTCGGTGCCGTGGCGGTCATGCCATCGCAGCAGCGGCGTGCCGAAACCCACCGAGAAACGCAGCACCTTGACGCCGCAGCGGCGCGCCACCCAGAAGTGCCCGAATTCGTGGAAAGTGACCAGCACACCCAACGCCACGAGGGTGCCGATAATCATGTAGAGCGCTGTCATGTCCATCTCCGAATGATGTTCAGCGGGCGGGCATTCCTGCCCAGCCCCCTCACGAACCTTGGCGGGGCTGCATCAGCGGCCGTGACGCCTCAACCACTCACGGGAAAGCTCCCGGGCACGCTGATCGGCGGCAAATACCGCATCCAGCGACGGCAGCGGCACGACCGGTTCCTGGTCGAGTACCTGTTCGATCATACCCGCGATCTCCGGGAAGCGGATGCGCCGTTCAAGAAATGCCTCGACCGCAACCTCGTTGGCCGCATTGAGCACGGCAGGTGCGCTGTTGCCGGCCTCGGCAGCCTGCCGCGCAAGGCGCAGGCAAGGGAAGCGTTGTTCGTCGGGCGCCTGGAAATCCAGACGGGCGATGGCGAACAGGTCCAGAGGGGCAACCCCGGAATCGATCCGTTCCGGCCAGGCCAACGCGCTGGCGATCGGCGTACGCATGTCCGGGTTGCCCAACTGCGCGAGTACCGAACCGTCCACGTAGTCGACCAGCGAGTGGATTACGCTCTGCGGGTGCACCACCACCTCAACCTTGGATGGCACGGCATCGAACAACCAGCAGGCTTCGATCAACTCGAGGCCTTTGTTCATCATGCTGGCCGAATCCACGGAAATCTTGCGCCCCATGGACCAGTTAGGGTGCGCACAGGCTTGCTCCGGGGTCACGTCCAGCAGCGCCTCGACCGGCGTTTCGCGGAACGGCCCGCCGGACGCGGTAAGCAGGATCCGGCGCACACCGACGGCACTCAGACCACGGGCGTAGTCGCCTGGCATGCACTGGAAGATAGCGTTGTGTTCGCTGTCGATCGGCAGCAGCACGGCCCCTTTTTGCCGCACCGCCTCCATGAACAGTGCGCCCGACATCACCAGTGCTTCCTTGTTGGCCAGCAACACCTTCTTGCCGGCCTCGACCGCTGCCAGCGTGGGCCGCAGGCCGGCAGCACCGACAATGGCTGCCATCACTGCATCCACTTCAGCGGCCGACGCCACCTGACAAAGCCCGGCCTCACCTTCCAGCACCTCGGTGGTGCAGCCGGCCGCAGCCAGACCCGCACGCAACCTCACCGCCGCCTCAGTGCTCGGCACCACAGCGAATGCCGGGCGATGACGCACACATAAGGCCAACAGCTCGTCGATGCGCGAATAGCCAGTGAGGGCAAACGCTTGATAACGGTCAGGATGACGCGCAATCACATCCAGCGTGCTCAGGCCAATGGAGCCGGTGGCCCCGAGTACGGTAATACGCTGCGGGCGACTCACATCACACCCCATTCGGCAGCCCACAACAGGACGGCGAAGATCGGGATTGCCGCCGTCAGGCTGTCAATGCGATCGAGCACACCCCCATGCCCGGGCAACAGATTGCTGCTGTCCTTGATACCGGAGCGACGCTTGAACATGCTCTCGGTCAGGTCACCGACCACCGAGGACATCACCAGCAACGCAGCGCCCAACAGGCCCAGCAGGATCTGACCAAAGCCCCAGTCGCGGCTGATGCCGACACCCAGGGTAATCAACAGGCTGACCGCCAGGCCACCGTACACGCCTTCCCAGCTCTTGCCCGGACTGACCTGCGGAGCCAGCTTGCGCTTGCCGAATGCCCGGCCAGAGAAGTACGCACCGATGTCGGCGGCCCACACCAGCACCATGACGGACAGGATCAGCCAGTTGCCCAGGGGCCAGTGCTTGAGCAGCACCAACCCTTGCCAGGCCGGCAGCAACACCAGCAGGCCGATCAGCAACCGACAGGCAGCACTGGCCCACAGGTCGCTGCTGCGCGGGTAGGTAAGCACCAGCCAGGTGGCCAGCCCCCACCAGATCACCGCAGCGCCCAGTACCCAGGGCGCCAGTTCCGGAAGGATGTACAGCAGCATCAGCGCCCCCGCGACCACCGCTGCATAGGCAATGCGCAGCGGCTGGGCCATCAGCCCGGCCAGGCGCGCCCACTCCCAGGCACCGAGGGTCACTACGAAGCCGATGAACAGGGCGAAATCCCCGCCATTGAGCAGGAAGAAACCACCCAGCGCGACCGGCAGCAGGATCAGCGCAGTAATGATGCGTTGTTTAAGCATTAAGCACGAGCTCCAGCCTCGACCTGCTCGCTGGTCTTACCGAAGCGGCGCTGGCGCGAAGCGAAATCGGCCAGGGCATTGCGCATGGCCTCGTGTTTGAAGTCCGGCCAGTAGAGGTCGGAGAAGTACAACTCGGCATAGGCCAGCTGCCACAACAGGAAATTGCTGATGCGGTGCTCGCCACCGGTGCGAATACACAGGTCTGGTAACGGCAGCTCGCCGGTTGCCAGACAGGTCTGCAGCAGGCCCGGCGTGATGTCTTCCGGGCGCAGGTGCCCGGCTTGCACTTCCCGCGCCAGCCGCTGGGCAGCCTGGGCGATGTCCCACTGGCCACCGTAGTTGGCTGCTATCTGCAGAATGAAGCGGTTGTTGCCAGCGGTCACTGCCTCGGCCTCGCGCATGGCGGCCTGCAGCTCAGGATGGAAACGCGAACGGTCGCCGATGATGCGCAGGCTGATATTGTTCTCGTCAAGGCGCTTGGCCTCACGGCGCAGCGCCGAGAAGAACAGCTCCATCAGCGCACCGACCTCTTCGGCAGGGCGCTGCCAGTTCTCGCTGGAGAAGGCGAACAGGGTCAGTACCTCGACCCCGGACTTGGCACAGACTTCGATGACCGCGCGAACGGCGTCCACACCCGCCTTGTGCCCGGCCACGCCGGGCAGCAGGCGCTTTTTCGCCCAGCGGTTGTTGCCATCCATGATGATCGCGACATGACGCGGCACCGAGGACGGCGCCGCTGGCTTGGTCTTTTCCATTAAAAAACCCCGGCCTTAGACGGCCATCAGGTCCTTTTCCTTGGCTTTGAAGGCAGCATCGACTTCGGCGACGAACTTGTCAGTCAGCTTCTGGATCTCGTCCGCGGCGCGACGCTCTTCGTCTTCGCTGATTTCCTTGTCCTTGGTCAGCTTTTTCAGGTCAGCCAGGGCGTCGCGGCGCACGTTGCGCACGGCTACCTTGGCATCCTCGGCAACACCGCTGGCCTGCTTGGTGTAGCCCTTGCGGGTTTCCTCGGTCAGGGCCGGCATCGGGACACGGATGGTGGTACCGGCGCTGGACGGGTTAAGGCCCAGATCGGAGGTGAGGATGGCCTTTTCGATGGCAGCGCTGAGGTTCTTGTCGTGAGCGACGATCTTCAGGGTGCGGGCATCTTCGACGGTGATCGCGGCGACCTGGTTCAACGGCATTTCGCTGCCCCAGGCGGTAACCTTGACGCTGTCCAGGATGCTTGGGTGAGCGCGACCGGTGCGGATTGCAGCCAGGTTGCGGGACAGGGCTTCGATGGACTTGCCCATGCGCTCCTGCGCGTCTTTCTTGATGTCGTTGATCATGCTTGGCCTTCCTCGATCAGTGTGCCTTCAGCGCCACCCACCACGATGTTCAGCAGGGCGCCAGGCTTGTTCATGTTGAATACCCGCAATGGCATCTTGTGGTCACGGCACAGGCAGATTGCGGTCAGGTCCATCACACCCAGCTTGCGATCCAGAACCTCATCGTAGGTCAGGTGATCGAATTTCTCGGCATGCGGGTCCTTGAATGGATCGGCAGTGTACACGCCATCGACCTTGGTCGCCTTCAGCACCACGTCAGCATCGATTTCGATGGCGCGCAGGCAGGCCGCGGAGTCGGTGGTGAAGAACGGGTTGCCGGTACCGGCGGAGAAAATTACCACATCCCCGGAGTTGAGGTGACGAATAGCTTTGCGGCGATCGTAATGATCGGTGACACCCACCATGGAAATGGCCGACATGACCAGGGCCGGGATGTTCGAGCGCTCCAGCGCATCGCGCATGGCCAGGCCGTTCATCACGGTAGCCAGCATCCCCATGTGGTCACCCGTGACGCGGTCCATGCCGGCTGCGCTGAGCGCGGCGCCGCGGAACAGGTTGCCACCACCGATCACCAGGCCGACCTGGACGCCGATCCCTACCAACTGGCCAACTTCAAGCGCCATGCGATCCAGCACTTTCGGGTCGATCCCGAAGTCTTCCGAGCCCATCAGGGCCTCGCCGCTAAGTTTGAGCAAAATGCGTTTATAGCGAGGTTGGCGACCACTCACCTGCTGAGCCATTGCGAGTCTCTCCTGCGGCGTACTTTTAGAAAATTCGTGCGGGCTGTTTGCAGCCTGCTAACTGTAGCGTGGCACCGCTTCGGTGCCAGCGAAGAGGGAGTCGTATAAACCCCTCTCCGTTTTGACAAAGAGGCTGCGCGCGTGAGCGGGCAGCCTCTTTGGGGCGACAGACGGGGCTGTCTTACTGCTTGGCAGCAGCTACCTGAGCGGCAACTTCAGCAGCGAAGTCGTCGACTGGCTTCTCGATGCCTTCGCCTACTTTGAAGTAGGTGAAGGAAACGATTTCAGCACCGGCTTTCTTGGCCAGCTCGCCAACCTTGACTTCCGGGTTCATGACGAAGGCTTGCTCTTTCAGCGAGGCTTCGGCTTTGAACTTGGTGATACGACCGTTGATCATGTTCTCAACGATGTTTTCCGGCTTGCCGGCGATCTTGTCGGCGTTCAGCTGCAGGAAGACATTCTTCTCGCGCTCGATGGCCTCGGCGGAGATTTCCGACGAATCCAGGAACTCAGGGTTCGAAGCCGCAACGTGCATGGCGATGTTCTTCGCCAGCTCCACGTCACCGCCTTTCAGAACGACGACAGCGCCGATCTTGTTGCCGTGCAGGTAGGCACCGACAACGTCACCCTCAACGCGCACCAGGCGACGGATGTTGACGTTCTCGCCGCACTTGGCAACCAGGGCTTCACGAGCAGCTTCACGCGAGGCGATCAGCGGAGCGGCGTCGGTCAGCTTCTGGGCGAAGGCTTCTTCGAGGCTTTCGGCCACGAAGTTCTTGAAGTCGTCTTGCAGGGCCAGGAAGTCGGTCTGCGAGTTCACTTCCAGCAGGACGGCGGATGTACCGTCGGTCTTGACGGCGATAGCGCCTTCAGCAGCGACGTTGCCAGCCTTTTTGGCGGCCTTGATGGCGCCCGAGGCACGCATGTCGTCAATGGCTTTCTCGATGTCGCCGCCGGCCTTTTCCAGGGCCTTTTTGCAATCCATCATGCCTTCGCCGGTACGCTCGCGCAGTTCTTTTACCAGCGCTGCAGTAATTGCTGCCATTTCAAAATCCTCTTGGAAAGTTTTTCAACCATTCCACCCGTCAATCACGGGCGTTCAATTCTGCAAATCCGCTGTTTTCATTTCAGCAGGCCCATGATGCGGGGCCGATGCTGACAGCAGGATTTCAAGGTGGCAAAAAGGGGGCAAAGCCCCCTTTTTGCGTGCCAAGTAGACGCTAGCGCCTATTACTCAGCAGCAGGTGCAGCCGCTTCTTCAGCGTAAACTTCGGTGCCGCCGGCAACGTTGTTGCGGCCGCGGATGACTGCGTCAGCCATCGAAGTCATGTACAGCTCGATAGCGCGAATGGCGTCATCGTTACCTGGGATGATGTAGTCAACACCTTCCGGGCTGCTGTTGGTATCGACAACGCCGATAACCGGGATACCCAGCTTGTTGGCTTCGGTGATCGCGATGCGCTCGTGATCAACGTCGATAACGAACAGAGCGTCTGGCAGACCGCCCATGTCCTTGATGCCGCCCAGGCTGCGATCCAGTTTTTCCAGGTCGCGGGAGCGCATCAGGGCTTCTTTCTTGGTCAGCTTGGCGAAAGTGCCATCTTCGGCCTGGGTTTCCAGGTCGCGCAGACGCTTGATCGAAGCGCGGATGGTCTTGTAGTTGGTCAGCATGCCGCCCAACCAACGGTGGTCAACGTACGGCGAACCGCAACGAGCTGCTTGCTCGGCGACGATCTTGCCGGCGGAACGCTTGGTGCCGACGAACAGGATCTTGTTCTTGCCCTGGGCCAGGCGTTCTACGAACGACAGAGCGTCGTTGAACATTGGCAGGGTTTTTTCCAGGTTGACGATGTGGATCTTGTTACGCGCGCCGAAAATGTACTTGCCCATTTTCGGGTTCCAGTAACGGGTCTGGTGGCCGAAGTGCACACCGGCCTTCAGCATATCGCGCATGTTGACTTGGGACATGATAGTTCCTTGATAAGTCGGGTTGGGCCTCCACGTATCCCAATGACCAACCCGCGAATTCTGCAACTCGGGGCACCCAGGTCATCGTGTCGACACGTGTGTGGGTTAAGTGCTGACGGGGTCGTCCCCGAAAGCGGCGCATTTTATACCACAGACCGCGAGCGAACGGAACCCGGATACTGTTGCGTCTGTCAGCACTTTTTGCAGCACCCCGGCTTTCGCGCCAGAATGCCAGCTGTAGACAACAGCATGGCCGCCTTTATCCCGACCGATCGGCGCCCTGCTCTGCTAGAATCCGGCCTTTCCCGTTTGTTCGCGCCGTGCACGGCGCCGTAGAGAGCCTGTAATGACCGTCACCATCAAGACCGCAGAAGACATCGAGAAGATGCGCATCGCTGGCCGCCTGGCCGCCGAAGTGCTGGAAATGATCGAAGAACACGTCAAGCCCGGTGTCACCACCGAAGAGCTCGACCGCCTGTGCCACGATTATATCGTCAACGTTCAGCAGGCCATCCCGGCACCGCTCAACTACAAGGGCTACCCGAAGTCGATCTGCACCTCGATCAACCATGTGGTCTGCCACGGCATCCCCAACGACAAGCCGCTCAAGGACGGTGACACGCTCAATATCGACGTCACCGTGATCAAGGACGGCTACCACGGCGACACCAGCCGCATGTTCCACGTCGGTAACGTGCCGGTCTGGGCCGAGCGCCTGTCCAAGGTCACCCAGGAATGCATGTACAAGGCCATCGAGCTGGTCAAGCCGGGCTGCCGCCTGGGCGACATCGGTGAAGTGATCCAGAAGCACGCGGAAAAGAACGGCTTCTCGGTGGTGCGCGAGTTCTGCGGTCATGGCATCGGCAAGGTGTTCCATGAAGAGCCGCAGATCCTCCACTACGGCCGCGCGGGCACGGGCATGGAGCTGAAGGAAGGCATGACCTTCACCATCGAGCCGATGATCAACCAAGGCAAGGCCGACACCAAGGTGCTGGGCGACGGCTGGACCGCCATCACCAAGGACCGCAAGCTCTCGGCCCAGTGGGAACACACTTTGGTGGTGACTGCGACTGGCTACGAGATCTTCACCCTGCGCAAGGACGACACCATCCCGCGCACTTCGGCCTGACCGCACTCCGACAGGCCACCCCACGACAGGAACGTGACGCGATGCCCCAGGTGGACCCCGAGCTGTTCGACCGTGGCCAGTTCCAGGCGGAACTGGCCCTCAAGGCGAGCCCCATCGCCGCCTTCAAGAAAGCCATCCGCCTGGCCGGCGAGGTGCTCGACAAACGTTTTAGCGCCGGCAGCGACATCCGCCCGCTGATCGAGGCCCGCGCCTGGCTCGTCGACAATATCCTGCAACAGGCGTGGAACCAGTTCGACTGGGGCGACCAGAGCGGCATCGCCCTGGTTGCGGTGGGCGGCTACGGGCGCGGTGAACTGCACCCGCACTCGGACATCGACCTGCTGATTCTGCTGGGCGCTGCCGAGCACGAGCAGTACCGCGACGCCATCGAGCGCTTTCTGACCTTGCTGTGGGACATTGGCCTGGAAGTCGGCCAGAGCGTGCGCACCGTCGACGAGTGCGCCGAACAGGCCCGCGCCGACCTGACGGTGATCACCAACCTGATGGAAAGCCGCACCATCGCCGGCCCCGAGGCCTTGCGCCAGCGCATGCTGGAAGTCACCAGCACCGCGCACATGTGGCCGAGCAAGGAGTTCTTCCTGGCCAAGCGCGCCGAACTCAAGGCCCGCCACCACAAGTACAACGACACGGAGTACAACCTCGAACCCAACGTCAAGGGTTCGCCAGGTGGCCTGCGTGACATCCAGACGGTCCTTTGGGTGGCCCGCCGCCAGTACGGGACGCTCAACCTGCATGCACTGGCCGGCGAAGGCTTCTTGCTGGAAAGCGAGAATGAACTGCTGGCTTCGTCCCAGGACTTCCTCTGGAAAGTCCGTTATGCCCTGCACATGCTGGCCGGACGCGCCGAAGACCGCCTGCTGTTCGACCACCAGCGCAGCATCGCCACGCTGCTGGGCTACAGCGATGAAAACCCCAAGCGGGCGATCGAACAGTTCATGCAGCAGTACTACCGGGTGGTGATGAGCATCAGCCAGCTGTGCGACCTGATCATCCAGCACTTCGAAGAGGTTATCCTCGCCGATGAGGAAAGTGGCAGCACCCAGCCGCTGAACGCGCGGTTCCGCCTGCATGACGGCTACATCGAGGCCGCCCATCCGAACGTGTTCAAGCGCACGCCATTCGCCATGCTGGAAATCTTCGTGCTGATGGCCCAACACCCCGAGATCAAGGGCGTGCGTGCCGATACCGTGCGCCTGCTGCGCGAACACCGCCACCTGATCGACGACACGTTCCGCACCGACATCCGCAATACCAGCCTGTTCATCGAGCTGTTCAAGTGCGAAATCGGCATCCACCGCAACCTGCGCCGGATGAACCGCTACGGCATTCTCGGCCGTTACCTGCCAGAATTCGGCCTGATCGTCGGGCAGATGCAGCATGACCTGTTCCACATCTATACGGTCGACGCGCATACCCTCAACCTCATCAAGCACCTGCGCAAGCTGCAATACACGCCGGTGTCCGAGAAATTCCCGCTGGCCAGCAAGCTCATGGGGCGCCTGCCCAAACCCGAGCTGATCTACCTGGCCGGCCTGTACCACGACATCGGCAAGGGTCGCCAGGGCGACCACTCGGAAATCGGTGCAGTGGACGCGCAGAAGTTCTGCGAACGGCACCAGTTGCCGGCCTGGGACAGCCGCCTGATCGTCTGGCTGGTGCAGAACCACCTGGTGATGTCGACCACCGCTCAGCGCAAGGACTTGTCCGACCCGCAGGTGATCAACGACTTTGCCCTGCACGTGGGCGACGAGACGCGCCTTGACTACCTGTACGTACTGACCGTGGCCGACATCAACGCCACCAACCCCAGCCTGTGGAACTCGTGGC
The DNA here is from genome assembly GCF_020911845.1 of Pseudomonas sp. CIP-10. Classification (NCBI taxonomy): domain Bacteria; kingdom Pseudomonadati; phylum Pseudomonadota; class Gammaproteobacteria; order Pseudomonadales; family Pseudomonadaceae; genus Pseudomonas; species Pseudomonas sp. CIP-10. The sequence continues at coordinate 4,748,391 of NZ_CP087160.1, forward strand.
GGGCCAGCCTGCTGCGCCAGCTGTACACCGAAACCAAGCGCGCCCTGCGCCGCGGCCTGGAAAACCCGCTGGACCGTGAAGAGCAGATTCGCCAGACCCAGTCTTCAGCGCTGGATATCCTGGTGCGCGAGGGCACCGACCCGGATGACGTCGAGCAGCTATGGGCGCAACTGGGCGATGACTATTTCCTCAAGCACACGGCCGCCGACGTGGCTTGGCACACGGATGCGATCCTGCAGCAACCGGCCGATGGCGGGCCGCTGGTGCTGATCAAGGAAACCACCCAGCGCGAGTTCGAAGGCGGCACGCAGATCTTCATCTATGCCCCCGACCAGCACGATTTCTTCGCCGTGACGGTGGCGGCCATGTCGCAGTTGAACCTGAACATCCACGACGCACGAATCATCACGTCGAGCAGCCAGTTCACCCTCGACACCTATATTGTGCTGGACAACGACGGCGGCTCGATCGGCGACAACCCGCAGCGGGTCAAGCAGATTCGCGACGGCCTGACAGAAGCGCTGCGCAACCCCGAGGACTACCCGACCATTATCCAGCGCCGGGTGCCGCGGCAGCTCAAGCACTTCGACTTCCCGCCGCAAGTGACCATCCTCAACGATGCCCAGCGGCCGGTGACCATCCTCGAAATCACCGCGCCAGACCGCCCAGGCCTGCTGGCCCGGCTGGGGCGGATCTTCCTGGAGTTCGACCTGTCACTGCAAAACGCCAAGATCGCCACCCTCGGCGAACGGGTAGAAGACGTGTTCTTCATTACCGATGCCGACAACCAGCCGCTGTCAGACCCGCAGCTGTGCAGCCGCCTGCAGGAAGCCATCGTGCAGCAACTGCAGGCCGGCCAAGGTAGCGACACCAGCCAGACCCGCGTGACCTTTTAACGATTAGACGATTGACGAGACCTTGCGCCGATGAACCATGCCTTGACCCAGCTTCAGCCCTATCCGTTCGAAAAGCTTCGCGCCCTGCTGGGCAGCGTGAAGCCTGCGGCGGACAAACGCGCCATCGCCCTGTCGATCGGTGAGCCGAAGCACGAATCGCCGGCGTTCGTTGCCCAGGCCATGGCCGACAACCTCGACAAGCTGGCGGTTTACCCCAGCACCCTTGGTTTGCCAGCCCTGCGCCAGGCCATCGGCCAGTGGTGCGAACGACGCTTTGGCGTGCCCGCCGGCTGGCTGGACGCCGACCGCCACATCCTCCCGGTCAACGGCACCCGTGAAGCGCTGTTCGCTTTCACCCAGGCCGTGGTCAACCGCGCCGATGACGGCCTGGTGATCAGCCCCAACCCGTTCTACCAGATCTACGAAGGCGCAGCGCTGCTGGCCGGTGCCACCCCGCACTACCTGCCGTGCCTGGAAAACAACGGTTTCAACCCGGACTTCGACGCCGTACCGGCCGAGGTGTGGAAGCGTTGCCAGATCCTGTTCCTGTGCTCGCCGGGCAACCCTACCGGTGCGCTGGTGCCAATGAACACCCTGAAGAAGCTGATTGCCCTGGCTGACGAACACGACTTCGTGATCGCCGCCGACGAGTGCTACAGCGAGCTGTACTTCGACGAGGACGCGCCACCGCCAGGCCTGCTGTCGGCATGCGCCGAGCTTGGCCGCAGCGATTTTGCGCGCTGCGTGGTGTTCCACAGCCTGTCCAAGCGCTCCAACCTGCCTGGGCTGCGCTCGGGCTTCGTCGCGGGCGATGCCCAGATCATCAAGCCGTTTTTGCTGTACCGCACCTACCACGGCTGCGCGATGCCGGTGCAAACCCAGCTGGCCAGCATCGCTGCCTGGCAGGACGAGGCGCATGTGCGCGCGAACCGCGACCAATACCGAGCCAAGTACGATGCCGTGCTGGATATTCTGCAGCCGGTACTGGACGTGCAACGCCCGGACGGCAGTTTCTACCTGTGGGCCAAGGTACCGGGCGACGATGCCGAGTTCACCCGTGACCTGTTCGGTGCCCAGCATGTGACCGTGGTACCGGGGTCGTACCTGTCGCGTGAAGTGAATGGCGTGAACCCGGGTGCCGGGCGCGTGCGCATGGCACTGGTTGCACCGCTGGCCGAATGCATCGAGGCGGCCGAGCGGATTCGCACCTTCCTGCAAAACCGCTGATCTGGCAGGGGCCTGTGGGAGCGGGTTACCAGCGCGGCACGGCCGGTGCCATTTACCGCGCTGGATTCTCGCGGGTAAACCCGCTCCTACAGGGGCTGCAACGCAGCCCTCTTGGGATCTACTTGACTGAACCCAGGTTCGCCTCACTCATATCCAGCTCACCCAGTACTTGCCGCACCACCTCATCCCCCACCAGGTGCTGGCGATGCAGGTTATACAATTCCAGCCGCTGCGCCCTCAGGGCACGCAAGCGTAAACGCCGCTCCAGCAAGTCCATCTGTGCGGCCAGGGCCTTGGCTTCAGCACTGTCGTCGTAGCTTTCCAGCTCATCCCGGTACTCAGCCATCAAGCGCGCCTTCAACTCGGTCGCCAACGTTGCCTGCGCAGCATCCTGCGGTGCGTTGCTGTCGATCACCTCTTCTGCCTCCAAGGCATGAATCGCCGCCTCGGCTGTGCGCCGCCAGGCTTCCTGCACCTCTTGGTGCAAGCGCTCGTCAGGGCTCTTGGTCACCCCGCGCAGTAATATCGGCAGCGCGATGCAGGCGCTGATCAACGACAGCAGGATTACCCCCGCAGCAATGAAGATAAGCAGGTCACGCTCCGGGAACGCTGTACCAGCCCCTATCAGCAACGGGATCGACATGACACCCGCCAGGGTGACAGCGCCGCGCACCCCCCCCAAGGTCAGCAACCAGCAGGAACGCGCCGTAGGCATCAGCACCAGTGCCGGCTTGCCGCGCCAGCGACGGACCACACCGATCGAGCGCCAGATACTCTGGACCCAGATGAACCGCAACAGAATCAGTGCGGCAAAGATCGCCACCACGTCCAGGCAGCGGTAGGCCAATGTCGGCCAGAGGGTCGCTTCGTGGCTGACCACAGCCTTGATGATGTCTGGCAACTGCAAGCCCAACAACAGGAAGATCAGGCCATTGAAGGCAAACTCCAGCAACGACCAGACACTGCGGTTGAGCAGGCGGGTACTGGTCTGACGCGGCAGCAGGTCGAGCCAGCTCTGCATCATGCCGGCCGCCACCGCCGAGAGAATACCCGAAACGCCCAGGCGCTCGGCCAGCACGTAGGCTGCGAACGGCAGCAGCAACATGAACACCACATGGGTAGCCGGATCGTCCCAGCCCCGGGTGATCATCCACATGCGCAGGCGACCGATCAACCAGCTCAGTACCACGCCCACCGCAAGGCCGCCCAGTGCGACCAACACGAAGCTGAAGCTGGCGTCAGCCAACGAAAACACCCCGGTGATCGCCGCCGCCAAGGCGAACTTGAAGGTTACCAGGCCCGACGCGTCGTTCATCAGCGCCTCGCCCTGCAGCATGTGCATCAGGGGAGTGGGCAGGCGGTCCTGGGCAATGGCCGAAACGGCCACGGCGTCGGTCGGCGAAAGCACGGCGGCCAGGGCGAAGGCCACCGGCAACGGGATGCTCGGCAGCAACCAGTGGATGAAGTAACCGGCGCCGACCACGGTGAACAACACCAGCCCCACGGCCAGCGCCACTACCGGGCCACGAATGCGCCATAACTCACGCTTGGGGATGCGCCAGCCGTCGGCGAACAGCAGCGGAGGCAGAAACAGGAATAGGAACAATTCGGGGTCAAGGGCTACATGCAGGCCCAGCGTCGGCCACGCCAGCAAGGCACCGGCGGCAATTTGTACCAGCGGCAATGGCAGCGGGATCACACGGCCGACCAGCTTCGACAGGCTGACCAGGGTCAGCAGGATGAGGACGGTGTAGGCGGACTGCATCCGGTAAGGCTTCCTTTGAGAACCAGAAACGATAGCAAGGCGAAACATCGCCATTGGAACAATATGTTAGCGGCGACCGACGGTTCGGGGCCGCTGCACGATAGTCGCAGGTGACGGGGGAATATGTAACATGATGATACCCAGCAGATGTGCCCGGAGCTTGCGAGTCGCGCGCCCGTTATTGAAGACTTGAACTACAGCGATCCCGTCGTATAATCGAAATTAACGAATAACGTTAAGCATTCAGCTCATGATTCAAAGCTTTAGCTGTGCCGACACGGAAGCGCTCTTCACAACGGGAAAGACACGGCGCTGGTCAGATATCAAGTCAGTCGCGGAGCGCAAACTGGCCACGCTCGATGCCGCAACAGAGTTGCGAGACCTTAGGTCGCCACCTGGCAATCGCCTCGAGTCACTGAGCGGCAACCGCGCCGGCCAACACAGTATCCGTGTAAATGACCAATGGCGGTTGTGCTTCTCCTGGACAGAGCACGGGCCAGTTAACGTTGAAATTGTCGATTACCACTGAGGTGCATCATGCTCAAGAACGGTATGCGTCCAATCCATCCGGGTGAAATCCTGCGGGAGGACTTCCAAAAGGAAATGGGCTTCAGCGCCGCGGCTCTGGCCAGGGCGTTGGGTGTAGCAACGCCAACCGTCAACAACATCCTGCGCGAACGGGGCGGTGTTTCCGCCGACATGGCACTGCGTCTGTCCATCTGCTTGGACACCACCCCTGAGTTCTGGCTCAACCTGCAGACGGCCTTCGATCTGCGCACAGCCGAACAGCAACACGGCGATGAGATCATCGGGTCGGTCCAGCGCCTGGTCGCTTGAACACATCCTGATCAATAAACAGGGGCGCCAAGGGCGTGGCGCCGCGAGGATCGTTCCCGCATAATCCCGCGACTGACATCGAAAAACGGAGAGATTGGGGCAACCTGTATCCCCAATGTACACAATGACCTACACGCTCTACGGCATCAAAGCCTGTGACACCATGAAAAAGGCGCGTACCTGGCTCGAAGACAAAGCCATCGCCTACGAATTCCATGATTACAAAACCCAAGGCATCGACCGTGACAGCCTGAACCGCTGGTGCGACGAACACGGCTGGGAAGTCATCCTCAACCGTGCTGGCACCACCTTCCGCAAGCTGGACGACGCCAGCAAGGCAGACCTCGACCAGGCCAAGGCCGTCGAGCTGATGCTGGCCCAGCCGTCGATGATCAAACGCCCGGTGCTCGACCTTGGCGCGCGTACCCTGGTTGGCTTCAAGCCCGACCTGTACGCCGCTGCCCTGGCCTGAGCCCCCACCCTATTTCGCACGAGGTAATCACATGTCCAATACCCTGTTCAGCCTGGCCTTCGGTGTCGGCTCCCAGAACCGCCAGGGCGCCTGGCTGGAAGTGTTCTACGCACAACCGCTGCTCAACCCGAGCGCCGAACTGGTTGCTGCAGTAGCCCCTGTTCTCGGTTACGAAGGTGGCAACCAGGCCATCGCCTTCAGCAACGCCCAGGCCGCACAACTGGCCGAAGCCCTGAAGGGCGTGGACGCTGCCCAGGCCGCCCTGCTGACCCGCCTGGCAGAGAGCCACAAACCGCTGGTCGCCACCCTGCTGGCCGAAGACGCTGCCCTGAGCTCGACCCCAGAGGCCTACCTCAAGCTGCACCTGCTGTCGCACCGCCTGGTCAAGCCGCATGGCGTAAGCCTGGCCGGTATCTTCCCGCTGCTACCGAACGTGGCCTGGACCAACCAGGGCGCGGTCGACCTGGGCGAACTGGCCGAGCTGCAACTGGAAGCACGCCTGAAGGGCGAGCTGCTGGAAGTGTTCTCGGTGGACAAGTTCCCGAAAATGACCGACTACGTGGTCCCGGCCGGCGTGCGTATCGCCGACACCGCCCGTGTGCGCCTGGGCGCCTACATTGGCGAAGGCACCACCATCATGCACGAAGGCTTCGTCAACTTTAACGCGGGTACCGATGGCCCGGGCATGATCGAAGGCCGCGTTTCCGCTGGCGTATTCGTCGGCAAGGGCTCGGACCTGGGCGGCGGCTGCTCGACCATGGGCACCCTGTCCGGTGGCGGCAACATCGTCATCAAAGTCGGCGAGGGCTGCCTGATCGGCGCCAACGCCGGTATCGGTATTCCGTTGGGCGACCGCAACACCGTCGAAGCCGGCCTGTACATCACCGCGGGCACCAAGGTGAACCTGCTGGACGAGAACAACGAACTGGTCAAAGTGGTCAAGGCCCGCGACCTGGCCGGCCAGACCGACCTGCTGTTCCGCCGCAACTCGCTGAACGGCGCGGTAGAGTGCAAGACCCACAAGTCGGCCATCGAGCTGAACGAAGCGCTGCACGCTCACAACTGAGAACCCTGCCGGGTTTGAGGTGTTAAGATCGGGTCTGGCGCCAATGCACCAGACCCGATTTTCATTCCAGGCCTCGCAAACATGTTCCAGCCCTCTCCCTGGCGTGCCGACTTCCCCGCCATCGCCGCCCTGCAACGGCAGCACCAGACCTATCTGGACAGCGCCGCCACCACCCAGAAGCCGCAAGCCCTGCTCGATGCCCTGGGCCATTACTACGGCCATGGCGCAGCCAACGTGCACCGTGCCCAGCATTTGCCGGGTGCGCTGGCGACCCAGGCCTTCGAAACCAGCCGCGACAAGGTCGCCGCCTGGCTCAATGCCGCAGACTCGCGGCAGATCGTGTTCACCCACGGCGCCACCTCGGCACTGAACCTGCTGGCCTATGGCCTGGAGCACCGCCTCGAAGCCGGTGACGAAATTGCCGTCAGTGCCCTGGAGCACCATGCCAACCTGCTGCCCTGGCAACAGCTGGCACACCGGCGCAACCTGCGCCTGGTGGTGCTGCCACTGGACGCCCAGGGTCGTATCGACCAGGACCAGGCACTGCAACTGATCGGCCCGCGCACCCGAGTGCTCGCCGTCAGCCAGCTGTCCAACGTGCTGGGTACCTGGCAACCGCTGCCAGCGCTGCTGGCCCATGCCCGCGCCCAGGGCGCGCTGACGGTGGTCGATGGGGCCCAGGGCGTGGTGCATGGTCGCCAGGACATGCAGCAACTGGGCTGCGACTTCTATGTGTTTTCCAGCCACAAGCTGTACGGTCCGGACGGCGTCGGCGTGCTCTATGGCCGCGCCCAGGCCCTGGAGCTGTTGCGCCACTGGCAGTTCGGTGGCGAGATGGTGCAGCTGGCGGAGTACCACAGCGCCAGCTTCCGTCCCGCGCCCCTGGGCTTCGAAGCAGGTACGCCGCCGATTGCCGGGGTGATCGGCCTGGGTGCAACGCTGGACTACCTGGCCAGCCTCGATGCCCATGCGGTCGCAGCGCATGAAGCCAGCCTGCACCAGCACCTGCTGCGTGGCTTGGGCGACCGCGAGGGCGTGCGGGTGTTGGGCGCACCGCAGACGGCCCTGGCCAGTTTCGTCATCGAGGGCGTGCACAACGCCGATATCGCTCATCTGCTGACTGAACAGGGCATTGCCGTGCGTGCCGGTCACCACTGTGCCATGCCACTGCTGAAGGGGCTGGGGCTGGAGGGCGCGATACGGGTATCGCTGGGTTTGTACAACGACAGCGATGACGTGCAGCGTTTCTTCGACGCGCTGGACCAAGGCCTGGAGCTGTTGCGATGAGCCTGCCGGAACAGGCGCACCAAGCGCTGGAAGCGTTTCAACAGGGCAAAGGCTGGGAACAGCGTGCGCGGCTGTTGATGCAGTGGGGTGACCGCCTGGAGCCGCTGGCAGACGCCGAAAAGACCGAGGCCAACCGGGTGCATGGCTGCGAGAGCCTGGTGTGGCTGGTGGCCGAGCAGATCGAGGGCGTGTGGCGGTTCAAGGCCAGCAGCGATGCCCGCTTGTTGCGTGGGCTGCTGGCGCTGTTGCTGGTGCGGGTGCAGGGACTGGCCAGTGAGGAGCTGGCCGGGATTGATCTGCGCGAGTGGTTTACCCAGCTCGGGCTGGAGCGCCAATTGTCGCCGTCGCGCAGCAATGGGCTGCATGCGGTGTTGCAGCGGATGGCGGAGTTGGCGTCCAACCGCTGAATCGGCGCTGGTTGCTTCGCGGGCCTGCCCGCTCCCACAGGTACGGCATCATGCTTGGAAGAGATGCAATACCTGTAGCGGGCGGGCCCGCGAAGACGCCCACGCGGTCTATTCAGGCTTGACCCGTTCCGACGGCCGGCGCGCTCCAGCCACCAGTTTTTCTATCGCCTTGCTCGCCGCTACCATGCCAAAGGTCGCAGTCACCATCATCACCGCGCCAAAGCCACCCGAGCAGTCCAGCCGCACGCCTTCACCGACAAAGCTTTTCTGCAGGCAAACACTGCCATCACCCTTGGGGTAACGCAGCTGTTCACTGGAGAACACGCACGGCACGCCATAGTTACGGCTGACATTACGCGAGAAGTTGTAGTCGCGGCGCAGGGTGGAACGCACCCGTGAAGCCAACGGGTCGTTGAAGGTCTTGTTCAGGTCGGCGATCTGGATCTGCGTCGGGTCGATCTGCCCACCCGCGCCACCGGTAGTGACAATGGCAATCTTGCGCCGCCGACACCCGGCGATCAGCGCCGCCTTGGCCATGACGCTGTCGATGCAGTCGATCACGCAGTCAAGGTGCTCGGTGATGTACTCGGCCATGGTCTCGCGGGTGACGAAGTCGGCCACCGCATGCACCGTACACCCTGGGTTGATCGCCCGCAGGCGCTCGGCCATGACCTCGACCTTGGGCCGCCCCACCTGCCCTTCCAGCGCATGGGCCTGGCGGTTGGTGTTGCTGACGCAGACATCGTCCAGGTCGAACAGGGTAATCTCGCCCACGCCGCTGCGTGCCAGGGCTTCGGCTACCCACGAGCCCACCCCGCCAATACCGACCACAGCCACATGGGCCTGGCCCAGACGTTGCAGCCCCTGGTCGCCATACAGCCGGGCAACGCCGGCAAAGCGTGGATCTTCTGTGCTCATGTTCATACCCCAAAAAACCGGCGCGCATTATATGCCAGTGAACCCTTGGCCTGCATCGTTAGGAAAGAGACTGCCAACCCTGCTTTAATGTCCTATCACTTCCACATGAATGGACGACGATGTCTTCACGTAAATTCGGCCTGAACCTGGTAGTGGTGCTGGCCATCGCCGCACTGTTCACCGGGTTCTGGGCACTGATCAACCGCCCGGTCTCCGCCCCCGCCTGGCCAGAACAGATCTCTGGCTTTTCGTATTCGCCGTTCCGCCTGGGCGAAAGCCCACAGAAGGGTCAGTACCCCACCGACGACGAAATGCGCCAGGACCTGGAGCAACTGAGCAAACTGACCGACAGCATCCGTATCTATACCGTGGAAGGCACCCAGGCTGACATACCGCGCCTGGCCGAGGAGTTCGGCCTGCGGGTGACGCTGGGGATATGGATCAGCCCGGACCTGGAGCGCAACGAGCGCGAAATTGCCACGGCCATCCAGCTGGCCAACACGTCGCGCAGCGTGGTGCGGGTGGTGGTCGGCAACGAGGCGCTGTTCCGTGAAGAAGTCACACCGGAAAACCTGATCAAATACCTGGACCGGGTACGCGCAGCCGTGAAGGTGCCTGTGACCACCAGTGAACAATGGCACATCTGGAAGGAACATCCTGAGCTGGCCAGGCACGTCGACCTGATTGCCGCGCACATCCTGCCCTACTGGGAGTTCGTGCCGATGAAGGATTCGGTCGAGTTCGTCCTCGACCGCGCCCGTGAACTGAAGCACCAGTTCCCGCGCAAACCCCTGCTGCTGTCGGAGGTCGGCTGGCCGAGCAACGGCCGCATGCGCGGTGGTGCCGATGCCACACAGGCCGACCAGGCCATCTACTTGCGCACCCTGGTCAATACCCTCAACCGCCGTGGCTACAACTACTTTGTCATTGAAGCCTATGACCAACCCTGGAAGGCCAGCGACGAAGGGTCGGTAGGCGCCTACTGGGGCGTCTACAACGCCGAGCGCCAGCAGAAGTTCAACTTCGACGGCCCCGTGGTGGCGATCCCGCAGTGGCGGGCCCTGGCAGTGGCGTCGGTGGTGTTGGCAATGATCGCCCTGATGGTGCTGTTCATCGATGGCTCGGCCCTGCGCCAGCGTGGCCGTACCTTCCTGACGTTCATCACCTTCCTGTGCGGGTCGGTACTGGTGTGGATCGCCTATGACTACAGCCAGCAATACAGCACCTGGTTCAGCCTGACCGTGGGCGTGCTGCTGGCCCTCGGCGCGCTGGGCGTGTTCATCGTGTTGCTCACCGAGGCCCACGAACTGGCCGAGGCGGTCTGGATACACAAGCGCCGCCGCGAATTCCTGCCCGTGCAGGCCGACAGTGCCTACCGGCCCAAGGTGTCGGTGCATGTGCCGTGCTACAACGAACCACCTGAGATGGTAAAACAGACCCTAGACGCCCTGGCCGCCCTGGACTACCCCGACTACGAAGTGCTGGTGATCGACAACAACACCAAGGACCCGGCCGTGTGGGAGCCGCTCAAGGCCCACTGCGAAAAGCTTGGCGAGCGCTTCAAGTTCTTCCACGTCGCGCCGCTGGCCGGCTTCAAGGGTGGCGCGCTGAATTACCTGATCCCGCACACGGCAAAGGACGCCGAAGTGATCGCGGTGATCGACTCGGACTACTGCGTCGACCGCAACTGGCTCAAGCACATGGTGCCGCACTTCGCCGACCCGAAAATTGCCGTGGTGCAGTCACCGCAGGATTACCGTGACCAGCACGAAAGCGCCTTCAAGAAGCTGTGCTACAGCGAATACAAAGGCTTCTTCCACATCGGTATGGTTACCCGCAACGACCGTGACGCGATCATCCAGCACGGCACCATGACCATGACCCGGCGCAGTGTGCTGGAAGAACTGGGCTGGGCCGAGTGGTGCATCTGCGAGGACGCCGAACTGGGCCTACGTGTGTTCGAGAAAGGCCTGTCCGCCGCCTACGCCCACAACAGCTACGGCAAGGGCCTGATGCCCGACACCTTCATCGACTTCAAGAAGCAACGCTTCCGCTGGGCCTACGGCGCCATCCAGATCATCAAGCACCACGCCGGCGCGCTGCTGCGCGGCAAAGGCAGCCAGCTGACCCGCGGCCAGCGCTACCACTTCCTGGCCGGCTGGCTACCGTGGATCGCCGATGGCATGAACATCTTCTTCACCATCGGCGCGCTGTTGTGGTCGGCGGCGATGATCATCGTGCCGCATCGGGTCGATCCGCCCCTGATGATCTTCGCCATCCCGCCGCTGGCGCTGTTCTTCTTCAAGGTCGGCAAGATCATCTTCCTGTACCGCCGAGCGGTGGGGGTGAACCTCAAGGATGCCTTCGCAGCTGCGCTGGCCGGGCTGGCGCTGTCGCACACCATCGCCAAGGCGGTACTGTATGGTTTCTTCACCAGCAGCATGCCGTTCTTCCGCACGCCGAAGAACGCTGACAGCCATGGGTTGCTGGTGGCGATTTCCGAAGCGCGGGAAGAGCTGTTCATCATGTTGCTGCTGTGGGGCGCGGCGTTGGGTATCTACCTGGTGCAGGGGCTGCCGAGTTCGGACATGCGCTTCTGGGTGGCGATGTTGCTGGTGCAGTCGTTGCCTTATGTAGCAGCGCTGGTGATGGCGTTCCTGTCGTCGCTGCCCAAGCCCGCAGAAAAGGCTGCCGAAGCGCAGCAGGCTTGAAGTTGCCTGGGCTGACCTGTGCAGCCCATTCGCGGGCATGCCCGCGAATGGGCCGTGCTGCCCGAAACCATTTGATATAAGATAACGCCCCTCAGATTTCCCCGCCTTGCCTTGCCCCGGAGTCCCCCATGACGGCCCCTGCCGAGCTCTCGCCTACCCTTCAACTGGCCTGCGACCTGATCCGTCGCCCCTCGGTCACCCCCGTCGACGCCGATTGCCAGGCGCAGATGATGAACCGTCTGGGCGCCGTCGGTTTCCAGCTGGAGCCGATGCGCATTGAAGACGTCGACAACTTCTGGGCCACCCACGGCAGCCAGGACGGCCCGGTACTGTGTTTTGCCGGCCACACCGACGTGGTGCCTACCGGCCCGGTCCAGCAATGGCAGCATGAACCCTTCGAGGCACTGATCGACGCCGACGGCATGCTCTGTGGCCGTGGCGCCGCCGACATGAAAGGCAGCCTGGCGTCCATGGTCATCGCCAGCGAGCGCTTCGTGCAGGACTACCCGAACCACCGCGGCAAGGTCGCGTTTCTGATCACCAGCGACGAGGAAGGCCCGGCTCACCACGGCACCAAGGCGGTGGTCGAGCGCCTGAAAGCGCGCAACGAGCGTCTGGACTGGTGCATCGTCGGCGAACCGTCCAGCACCACCTTGCTGGGTGACGTGGTCAAGAACGGTCGCCGTGGTTCGCTGGGCGCCAAGCTGACCATACGCGGCAAACAGGGCCATGTGGCCTACCCGCATCTGGCGCGCAACCCGATCCACCTGGCCGCCCCGGCCCTGGCGGAGCTGGCTGCCGAGCATTGGGACGAAGGCAATGCGTTCTTCCCACCCACCAGCTTCCAGATCTCCAACCTCAATTCCGGCACCGGCGCCACCAACGTGGTCCCGGGCGAGCTGACCGCGCTGTTCAACTTCCGCTTTTCCACCGAGTCCACCGTTGAAGGCTTGCAGGCGCGGGTGTCGGCGATTCTCGACAAGCATGAACTGGACTGGTCGGTCGACTGGGCATTGTCTGGCCTGCCGTTCCTGACCGAACCAGGCGAGCTGCTCGACGCCGTGGCGGCCAGCATCAAGGGCGTCACCGGTCGCGATACCCAGCCCTCCACCAGCGGCGGCACCTCCGATGGTCGCTTCATCGCAACCATGGGCACCCAGGTGGTCGAACTCGGCCCGGTCAACGCCACCATCCACCAGGTTGACGAGCGGATCCTGGCCAGCGACCTCGATCTGCTGACCGAAATCTACTACCAGACCCTGGTCCGGTTGCTCGCCTGATGCTTGCCTGCCCGCTTTGCCAGGCGCCGCTGAGCCGGCTCGACAATGGTGTGGTGTGCCCGGCCGGCCACCGCTTCGACCGGGCCCGCCAGGGTTACCTGAACCTGCTGCCGGTGCAGCACAAGAACAGCCGCGACCCCGGTGACAACCAGGCCATGGTCGAGGCACGCCGCGACTTTCTCGACGCCGGCCATTACGCGCCAGTCGCCCGCCGCCTGGCCGAGCTGGCCGCCGAGCGCCAGCCTGGGGCCTGGCTGGACATCGGCTGCGGCGAGGGTTACTACACCGCACAGATCGCCCAGGCCTTGCCGGCCGCCGACGGCTATGCGCTGGACATCTCCCGCGAAGCGGTCAAGCGCGCCTGCCGCCGAGCACCGGTGGTCACCTGGATGGTCGCCAGCATGGCCCGCGTGCCGCTGACCGACGCCAGTTGCCAGTTCATCGCCAGCGTTTTCAGCCCGCTGGACTGGGCCGAGGCCAAGCGTTTGCTCAGCCCCGGCGGCGGCCTGATGCGGGTCGGCCCGACCAGCGGCCACCTGATGGAACTGCGTGAAGTGCTCTACGATGAAGTACGCCCTTACGCCGACGACAAGCACCTGGCCCTGGTCCCTGAAGGCATGGCCCATGCACACAGCGAAACCCTCGAGTTCCGCCTGAGCCTGGCCGCGCCCAAGGCCCGTGCCGACCTGCTGGCCATGACCCCACACGGCTGGCGTGCCAGCGCCGAAAAACGTGCCCGGGTGATCGACCAGCCCGAGCCGTTCGAGGTCACGGTTTCCATGCGTTATGACTATTTCGTGCGCCAAGACTGAGCACACCCGGAGCCCTTATGCGTCAACCTGATATCGAGATCTACCTGAAGGACGCCGACGTCGACCACAAGCAGATTGCCGAGTGGCTCGCCCAGGCAATCGGCCCGTGCACCGAGTGGAAGCAGAAAGGCCAAACCTTCAAATGCCAGGCCGGTAACATTCCGGTCACTTGGTTACCCAAGGCTGTAGGGAAATGGAACAGCCTGTACCTGGAAAGCGACCAGACGCCGTGGGCCGACGACGTTGCCTGCGCCCGCGCCGCATTTGCCGCGCTGGGTGTGGAAGTGCGCTGCGCGCCGGGTGGCTGGGTCGAGGAAGACGGGGAAGAAGATGCCGACCGCTGGGTCCGCATCAGCGCCGACGGTGAAGAGGAAATTACCTGGCGTACATCATGAAACGGCAGTCTTGCTCGTTTCTGTAGGAGCGGGTTTACCCGCGAACACGGGCTATGCCCGTGGCAGCCACCGTGGTGGCTGCTTCGCGGGCAAGCCCGCTCCTACGGCTTGAAACCAGAGGCTCAGAGGCCCACTACGTCTTCGGCTTGCAGGCCTTTCTGGCCTTGCACGCAGGCGTACTCCACCCGCTGCCCTTCGACCAGGGTACGATGCCCCTCACCGCGAATCGCCCGATAGTGGACGAAGACATCCGCACCACCTTCGCGCTGAATGAAGCCATAACCCTTGGCATCGTTGAACCACTTTACATTCCCAGTCTCACGAGACGACATCTGAACTACTCCGGATTTTTATTGTGAAGATCGCCTTGCAGGCATGAGGTCACCTGCCCCGTGCCAACGCCGCTTGCCGAAATATCCTGCAAGTGGCAGGCCGAGTATATGACACAGAACAAAAAAAATTGATGACGGCGCCGCCGTTGGCCGAATTTTGCTGAACTTACGCCGATACGGCAGACTAAATAGCAGAATACCCACCTGAACATCACACCCAGGGCACACACCCCATGACCCGTTCCCCCCTGCACCGCCTGATCTTCGGCGGCCTGCGTCGCCTGTTGTACCTGTGGGTGCGCTCCGAGACCATCAACCAGTCTTCCATGACCCTCAACCTCGACCGCAGCCGGCCGGTGTTCTATGCGCTGCCCTCACCCGCGCTCACCGACCTGGCCGTGCTCGACCACGAGTGCACCAAGGCGGGGCTACCGCGCCCGGTGCTGCCGGTAGCTGTCGGCCCACTGCAGGAACCCGCCGCGTTCTTCTACCTGACCCCCGACCCGGACTGGCTCGGCCGTCAGGACAAAAGCGGCGCCCCGCCCACCCTCGAGCGCCTGGTGGCTGCCGTCAGCCAGCATGCCGAAGAAGATGCGCAGATCATTCCTGTCAGCGTGTTCTGGGGCCAGACCCCGGCCAGCGAGTCCAGCCCCTGGAAGCTGCTGTTCGCCGACAGCTGGGCGGTAACCGGGCGCCTGCGCCGGCTGCTGACCGTACTGATCCTGGGGCGCAAGACCCGGGTACAGTTCTCCGCGCCAATCCATCTGCGCGAGCTGGTGCAGCACAACAAAGGCCACGAGCGCACCGTGCGCATGGCCCAGCGCCTGATGCGCGTGCACTTTCGCAACCTCAAGACGGCCGTCATCGGCCCGGACATCTCGCACCGACGCACCCTGGTCAAAGGCCTGGTCCATGCCCCGCAAGTGCGCCAGGCGATTGCCGACGAAGCGCAGCGCGAGAACCTTCCGCTGGCCAAAGCCGAGGCCCAGGCACTGCGCTATGGCAACGAGATAGCCTCGGACTACACCTATACCGCCATCCGCTTCCTCGAAGTGGTGCTCAGCTGGTTCTGGAACAAGATCTACGACGGCATCAAGGTCAACCACATCGAACAGGTGCAGGGTATCGCCCCTGGCCATGAAGTGATCTACGTGCCGTGCCACCGCAGCCACATCGACTACCTGCTGCTGTCGTACCTGCTGTTCCGCAACGGCCTCACTCCGCCGCACGTGGCTGCTGGCATCAACCTCAACATGCCGGTGGTGGGTAACCTGTTACGCCGTGGTGGCGCCTTCTTCATGCGCCGCACGTTCAAGGGCAACCCGCTTTACACGGCGGTGTTCAATGAGTACCTGCATACCCTGTACACCAAGGGCTTCCCGGTCGAGTACTTCGTCGAAGGCGGCCGCTCGCGCACCGGGCGCATGTTGCAGCCGCGCACCGGGATGCTGGCCATTACCCTGCGCAGCTTCCTGCGTTCGTCGCGTACGCCAATCGTGTTCGTGCCGGTGTACATCGGCTACGAGCGCGTGCTTGAAGGCCGTACCTACCTGGGCGAACTGCGCGGCGCCAGCAAGAAGAAGGAGTCGGTGCTGGACATCTTCAAGGTGTTCGGCGCACTCAAGCAGCGCTTTGGCCAGGTCTACGTCAACTTCGGCGAACCCATCCGCCTGGCTGGCTTCCTCGACCAGCAGCAGCCCGGCTGGCGTGAACAGGATCACGGTCCGCAGTACCGGCCGGACTGGCTCAACGCCGCCACCGCCCGCCTGGGAGAAACCGTGGCCCGCCACCTCAACGAGGCGGCGGCCATCAACCCGGTCAACCTGGTGGCCCTGGCACTGCTGTCCACCAGCCGCCTTGCCCTGGACGAGCGCGCCCTGACCCGCGTTCTCGACCTGTACCTGGCGCTGCTGCGCCAAGTGCCCTACTCGCCGCACACCACCCTGCCCGAGGGCGACGGCCAGGCACTGATCGAACATGTGCGCAGCATGAACCTGGTGGCCGAGCAGAAGGACGCCCTGGGCCGCATCCTCTACCTGGATGAAGGCAACGCGGTGCTGATGACCTACTACCGCAACAACGTGCTGCACATCTTCGCCCTGCCGGCGCTGCTGGCCAGCTTCTTCCTCAGCAGTTCACGCATGAGCCGTGAACTGCTGGGCCAGTATGTGCACGCGCTTTACCCCTACCTACAGGCCGAACTGTTCCTGCGCTGGACGCCAGAACAGCTGGACGAGGTCATCGACCAATGGCTGGTCGCGCTGGTGGAACAGGGCCTGCTGCGCCAGGACAACGACCTGTACGTGCGCCCGGCGCCCAGCTCGCGGCAGTTCGTGTTGCTGACCCTGCTCGCCCGCACCATCACCCAGACCCTGCAGCGCTTCTACATGGCCACCTCGCTGCTGATCAACAGCGGGCAGAACAGCCTGAGCGCCGAAGCGCTGGAAGACCTGTGCGTGATGATGGCCCAACGCCTGTCGATCCTGCATGGCCTGAACGCACCGGAGTTCTTCGACAAGACGCTGTTCCGCCACTTCATCCAGACCCTGCTCCAGCAAGGGGTGCTGCACGCCGATGCGCAAGGCAAGCTGGGTTATCACGACAAACTCGGCGAGCTGGCCGAGGGCGTGGCCAAGCGAGTGCTGTCGGCCGAGCTGCGCCTGTCGATCCGCCAAGTGGCCCTGCACCGTGACGACGGGTTGGAAACTTCGACCCTCTAACGGTTCATCGGTCGGCAAAATCCGCTAAAGTCCGTGGGGTTGGCCACAAGCCAGCTCCAAGGACACCGGAGATTCCATGAAAAAGCTCTTTATGCTGTGTTGCGCATCCCTGCTTGCAGCCTGCTCCAGCCAAACCCCACCCAACCAGGCCAGCCTGGACGGTGAAGTCTTCTACCTGCAGCGCATTGCCCTGCCGCCTGCCGCCACCCTGAGCGTGGAACTGCAGGATGTGTCGCTGATGGACGCCCCTGCCGTGACCCTGGCGCGCCAGGCCGGCCCGGTCAAAGGCAACGTGCCGCTGCCGTTCCATCTCACCTATGACCCCGCGCAGGTCAAGCCTGGCCACCGCTATGCGGTGAGCGCGCGCATCGAGCTGAATGGCAAGTTGCTGTTCATCAATACCGAACACCACGGTGTCGCGCTTGATGGCAGTGACCCGCAATCGGTACGCATCAAGGTAGATCAGGTTCGCTGATACCCGCACTCATCCGTTTACAAGGAAAGCTTCATGATCCGCACTTCCCTGCGCTTCACCACCCTGTGCGCCGGCCTGCTGCTGTCGGCCAGTGCCCTGGCCCTGTCGCTGGGCGACCTCAGCCAGAAAGACGCCACCGGCGGCCTGAAAGATGCCCTGACCCAAGGTGCGCAGCTGGCCGTCAAGCAACTGAGCACCCCAGGCGGCTTCAGCAACAACCCGGACGTGCGCATCGAGCTGCCAGGCAACCTGGGCAAAGCCGCCAAGGCGATGAAAATGTTCGGCAAGGGTGAACAGGTCGAAGCCCTGGAAACCAGCATGAACAAGGCCGCCGAGGCCGCCGTGCCGCAGGCACAGGCGATTCTGGTGGATGCCGTCAAGAACATGAGCGTGACCGATGCCAAAGGCATCCTCAGCGGCGGTGACGACTCGGCCACCCAGTACCTGAACAAAAGCAGCCGCGAGCAGATCCGCGCCAAGTTCCTGCCAATCGTCAAGCAGGCCACCGACAAGGTTGGCGTGGCCCAGCAGTACAATGCCTTCGCCGCCCAGGCCAAAGGCCTGGGGCTGGTCAAGGATGACGCCAATATCGAGAACTACGTGACCGAGAAGGCGCTGGATGGCTTGTTCGAGATGATCGGCAAACAGGAGCAGAGCATTCGCCAGAACCCGGCAGCTGCGGCTACCAGCCTGGCCAAGAAGGTCTTCGGCGCGCTGTAGGAGCGGGTTCACCCGCGAAAGGGCCGGGCCTGCTGGCCAATTTTCACCAGCCGTTCACCGTTGCTGCCGCTACCGTATTCGCGGGTAAACCCGCTCCTACACTGATCGAAAAGCCTGCGCGGTCCTCTGTAGGAGCGGGTTCACCCGCGAAAGGGCCGGGCCTGCTGGCCAATTTTCACCAGCCGCTCACCGTTGCTGCCGCCACCGTATTCGCGGGTAAACCCGCTCCTACACGGCGGCGGGGTTGGACAAAGGCCGTCGTAGGAGCGGGTTCACCCGCGAAGGGAGGGCCAAGCCCTCCCCCAGCGGTCTTCAGCCCTTCTTCACCCTGAACCAAGCCGCATACAACGCCGGCAGGAACAGCAGTGTTAGCACCGTGGCCACGATCAACCCACCCATGATCGCCACCGCCATCGGTCCATAGAACACACTACGCGACAACGGGATCATGGCCAGCACCGCCGCCAGCGCGGTCAGCACGATCGGCCGGAAGCGCCGCACCGTAGCCTCGATGATCGCCTGCCAGCGCTCCATCCCCGCTGCGATGTCCTGCTCGATCTGATCCACCAGGATCACCGAGTTGCGCATGATCATCCCCGCCAGGGCAATGGTGCCGAGCATGGCGACAAAGCCGAACGGCTGGCGGAACACCAGCAGGAACAGGGTCACACCGATCAGCCCCAGCGGCGCGGTGAGGAACACCATCACCGTGCGCGAGAAACTGCGCAGCTGGATCATCAGCAAGCTCAGGACTACCACGATGAACAGTGGCATGCCGGCATTCACCGATTTCTGCCCCCGTTCGGAGTCCTCCACCGTGCCGCCCACCTCCAGCAGGTAGCCATCGGGCAGCTTGGCGCGGATGTCCTGCAGGGTCGGCAGAATCTGCTTCACCAGCGTCGCCGGCTGCTCCTGGTCGTAGATATCGGCACGCACGGTCACCGTCGGCAAGCGGTTGCGGTGCCAGATAATGCCTTCTTCAAAGCCGTACTCCAGGGTTGCCACCTGCGACAACGCCACGCTCTGGCCATTGTCGGTGGGCAACGCCAGGCTACCCAGGTTGCCCAGCTCGCTGCGTTCCTGCCGGGTGCCGCGCAGCAGGATCTCGATCAGTTCGTTGTCCTCGCGGTACTGGCTGACCGTGGTACCGATCAGCGAGCTTTGCAGGAAGCTCGCCAGGTGCGAAGTGCTCACGCCCAGCGCACGGGCGCGGTCCTGGTCGATTTCGAGGAACACCGCCTTGCTGGGTTCCTCCCAGTCCAGGTGCACGTTCACCACATGCGGGTTCTCGCGCACCTTGTCCGCCACTTCACGGGCCAGTGCACGGGCCTTCTCGATATGCTCGCCAGTGACCCGGAACTGCACCGGGTAGCCCACGGGTGGGCCGTTTTCCAGGCGCGTGACCCGGGCGCGCAGGTCGGGGAACTGCTGGTCCACCGTGCTGATCAGCCAACTGCGCAGGCGTTCGCGGTCTTCCATCGACTTGGCCAGCACCACGAACTGGGCAAAGCTGGCTGCCGGCAGTTGCTGGTCCAGCGGCAGGTAGAAGCGCGGCGAGCCGGTGCCCACATAGGCCACGTAGTTGTCGATACCGTCCTGCTGCTTGAGCAGCGCCTCCAGCTGCTTGACCCGCTCGGCGGTATTGGCCAGCGAGGCGCCTTCGGCTAGCTTCAGGTCAACCATCAGCTCCGGGCGCCCGGAAGCCGGGAAGAACTGCTGGGGCACGAAGCGGAACAGCAGGAGGCTGCCGACAAAAGCGGCAACGGTCAGCAGGATTACCGTCTTGCGCCGCCGTACGCACCACTCCACCAGCCGTCGCACGCGCTGGTAGAACGGGGTGGCGTAGGGGTCGGGCGCATGGCCGTCCTTGCCATGGCGCGCGGCATGCAGCTTGGCCAGGTCGGGTAGCAGGCGCTCGCCCAGGTAAGGCACAAACACCACGGCCGCCACCCAAGAGGTCAGCAAAGCGATGGTGACCACCTGGAAGATCGACCGGGTATATTCGCCGGTGCTGGAGGCCGCGGTGGCAATCGGCAGAAAGCCTGCTGCCGTGATCAGCGTCCCGGTGAGCATCGGGAAGGCCGTACTCGTCCAGGCATAGCTGGCTGCCTTGAGGCGGTCATAGCCCTGCTCCATCTTGATCGCCATCATCTCCACGGCAATGATCGCGTCGTCCACCAGCAAGCCCAAGGCCAGCACCAGCGCGCCAAGGGAAATCTTGTGCAGGCCGATGCCGAAGTAGTGCATGGCGGCAAAGGTCATGGCCAACACCAGCGGAATGGCCAGCGCCACCACCAGGCCAGTGCGCAGGCCCAGCGAGAAGAAGCTCACCAGCAGCACAATGACCAACGCCTCGACCAGCACCTGCACGAATTCGCCCACGCCGGCCTTGACCGCCGCCGGTTGATCCGAAACCTTGCGCAGCGCCATGCCGGCAGGCAGGTTATGCGCCAGGCGCTCGAACTCGCCTTCCAAGGCCTTGCCCAGTACCAGGATGTCGCCACCGTCTTTCATCGACACCGCCAGGCCAATGGCATCCTCGCCCATGAAGCGCATGCGCGGTGCAGGTGGGTCGTTGAAGCCACGGTGCACCTCGGCGACATCACCAATCCGGAAGGTGCGATCCCCCACGCGAATGGGGAACTGGCGGATCTGCTCGACACTGTCGAAACGCCCGCTCACGCGCAGTTGCAAGCGCTCGCTGGGCGTCTCGAAGAAACCGGCGGTGCTCACCGCGTTCTGTTCTTGCAACGCCTTCTGCACGGCTTCCAGGGGCACGCCGAGGGTGGCCAGCTTGAGGTTGGACAGCTCAATCCAGACTTTCTCGTCCTGCAGGCCGATCAGCTCGACCTTGCCCACATCCTTGACCCGCTGCAGCTGGATCTGGATACGGTCGGCGTAGTCCTTGAGCACCCCATAGTCAAAGCCTTCGCCAGTCAGCGCATAGATATTGCCGAAGGTGGTGCCGAACTCGTCGTTGAAGAACGGGCCCTGGATCTCCGGCGGCAAGGTGTGGCGAATGTCCGCAACCTTCTTGCGGATCTGGTACCACAACGCGGGGATGTCCTTGGAGTGCAGCGAGTCACGGGCCATGAAAGTAACCTGCGATTCGCCGGGGCGAGAGAACGAGACGATTCTCTCGTACTCACCGGTTTCCATCAGCTTCTTTTCGATGCGCTCGGTCACCTGTCGCGACACTTCTTCAGCGCTGGCGCCTGGCCACAGGGTGCGGATGACCATGGCCTTGAAGGTGAATGGCGGATCCTCGCTCTGGCCAAGCTTGGTGTACGACATGGCGCCAATGACGGCCAGCAGGATCATCAGGAACAGGACGATCTGGCGGTTGCGCAGCGCCCAGGCAGAAAGGTTGAAACCCATCGGGACTTACTCCTTGGCCGTCAGGTTCACTACACGGTTGCTGCGGTCCACGGGGCGTACCTCCTGGCCCTCGCGCAGTACATGGCCACCAGCGGCAACCACCCAGTCACCCGGGTCCAGGCCTTCGAGCACCGGCACGCTGTCGCTGCCATAAGCCCCCAGGCGCACGGTCGCCCGCTCCAGGCGGCTTTCCTTGTTCACCCGCCAGACATAGGCCTGACCGTTTTCCGCAGTCACGGCCGACAGCGGTACCGCCAGCGGGATCAGCCCGTCCTTGGCGATGAACACCCGGGCGCTCTGGCCCAGCTCGGCCGGTACGGCGGCCGTGGTAAAGGCGATGCGCGCCGCGAACGTGCGCGAGCGCGGGTCGGCGGCCGGTGACAGCTCGCGAATGCGCCCCTGAAAACGCGCCTGCGGGTTAGACCACAGCTCCACGCTCACCGGTTGGCCCACAGCGAAGCGGGCGAACTGCTGCTCCGGCAGGCCGATGGCCACTTCTCGCTCGCCATCGGCGGCAAGGGTAAACACGGTCTGCCCGGCGGCGACCACCTGGCCCACTTCAACCTGGCGCTTGGCAATCACCCCGGCCTGCGGCGCACGCAATACGGCATATTCGGCCTGGTTGCCCGCCACCTCGAACTCGGCCTTGGCCTGCTTCAGACGGGCAAGGCCGGCGCGGTAGAGGTTTTCGGCGTTGTCGAACTGGGAGTGGCTGACCATCTGCCGTTCCAGCAGCTTCTGGTAGCGGTCGCGCTCGGCGCGCACCAATGCCAGGTTGGCCTCGGCAGCCGCCAGCTGGGCGCGATTGGCTTCAAGTTGCAGGCGCACGTCCTGCGGGTCCAGCTCGGCCAGCGGCTGGTCGGCCTTGACCCGCTGCCCCTCCTCCACCAGTCGCTTGCTGACCTTGCCGCCAATGCGGAAGGCCAGCTCCGGCTCGAAGCGCGCGCGCACTTCGCCGGGGTAACTGTCGGCAGCGGCTTCGGCAGGCTGTGGCTGCACCACCAGCGCCGGGCGCGGCGCGGCGGGTGGGGCGGCTTCCTGACCACACGCCGCCAGAAGCAGGGCAGCGGCGGCGGGCAGAGCGATGGACAAGGCATGGCGCAACATGATGAATCCTTTCGCGGAGTGCACATTTAATATTTGTACTGGCTGGTATATTAAATCAGCGCAACGATGCCGGGAAGGGTATGCGCGGGTTTTTCGAGGGTGCGGTTTGAGCCCATTACCCCCCGCGTTTCGCGCCTGGGTGCGCAGTGGGTGGTCAACGGCACCTTCGCAACGACATTCTTGTCAATCAACTGTCCACTGGCAGACAGCAGATAATGCAGCCTGGCTTTAGCCGGATGGCGCGTGACCCGTTAAGATGGTGAACCTTCAACCAGATGCAGACCACAATGTCCAACGACGCACCCATCGGCCCGGGCCGGCCCAAGGACCTGGCCAAGCGCGAGGCGATTCTCGAAGCGGCCAAGGCGCTGTTCCTCAGCCTTGGCTACGCCAACACCAGCATGGATGCGGTCGCTGCGGCGGCAGGTGTTTCAAAGCTTACCGTGTACAGCCACTTCACCGACAAGCAGACCCTGTTCTGCTCGGCGGTCATGGCCACCTGCCAGATCCAGTTGCCTGACCTGCTGTTCGAGTATCCCGAGGGGGTGCCGGTGGAAGACGTGCTGCTGACCATTGCCCGCAACTTCCAGGCGCTTATCAGCAGTGACGAAGCGGTCAAGCTCAGCCGCCTGATCATGGCCCAGGGCAGCCTGGACCCGAGTTTTGGCGAGTACTTCTACGAAGCCGGGCCCAAGCGCGTGCTCGCAGGCATGGAAGCGCTACTGCGCGGGGCACATGAGCGCGGACTGCTGCGCATCGACAACCCGCTGCGCGCTGCGGAGCACTTCTTCTGCCTGGTCAAAGGGGCACCGGATTACCGGTTGCTGCTGGGTTGCGCGGGGCCGCTGGAAGGCAATGAAGCCGAGGCGCATGTGCGCGAGGTGGTGGGGGTGTTCTTGAGGGCATTCAAACCCTGATATCTGGATGTCTTTGCAGGCCTCTTCGCGGGCTTACCCGCGAAGAGGCCTGGGCAGATACAGACGTCAGGCTTTCAACGCCTTCTTCGGATAGATGTCATACCGGCTCGACTT
Organism: Pseudomonas sp. CIP-10; assembly: GCF_020911845.1. Classification (NCBI taxonomy): domain Bacteria; kingdom Pseudomonadati; phylum Pseudomonadota; class Gammaproteobacteria; order Pseudomonadales; family Pseudomonadaceae; genus Pseudomonas; species Pseudomonas sp. CIP-10. Next base: position 4,772,227 of record NZ_CP087160.1, read on the forward strand.
GCCTTCCAGGCTATGACTGGGCTTCGGCCCATCGATGATCGGTGCCTTGCGCGGGCGCTTCACCACCACACGGTGGCTGGCCAGCGCCAGGGCGGCTTCGAGCAGGGCCGGGGCATCCAGGTCATCGCCCACCAAGGGCCGGAACACGCGCATTTCCTTTTTCACCAGGGCGCTCTTGTCCCGGTGCGGGAACATCGGGTCGAGGTAGATCACCTGCGGCGCCTCCCCTTCCCAGGCGCGCATGCGCTCGATGGCGTTGCCGGTCAGCAGGCGCATGCGCCCGACAATCGGGCCCACCTCTTCATCCGCCCGCGCCCGCGCCAGGCCGTCCTCCAGCAGCGCGGCAATCAGCGGCTGGCGCTCGATCAGGGTCATCTGGCAGCCAAGGCTGGCCAGCACGAACGCGTCCTTGCCCAGCCCCGCCGTGGCATCCAGCACCTGCGGCCGGATACCTTGGGCAATGCCCACAGCCTTGGCGATCATCTGCCCGTTGCCACCGCCAAACTGGCGGCGATGCGCAGCCTGGCCTTCGACGAAGTCCACACGCACCGGCCCAGGCGCCTGCGGGCCCAGTTGCTGAATCTGCAAGCCGTCGGCGCCCACCTGCACCGCGAAGGCGGCGGTATCGTCCTGCAGCGGCAGGCCCAGGCGTTCAGCCCACGCCCTGGCCTGTTGCGCATACTCAGCTGCCATTGCCTCGACCCTGATACCCGTGCCTTGCTCTTCCATCGTTCACACCCGAAAAATCAAACCAAGCCCTTAATGAATCGGCAGCCACGGCCGATACAGGCAATATCCCGCTATTCTGCCAGAGCACAGCGCGCACGACTGCCATGTCAGATACTCTTCCCATCGGCTTGACCTATTTGTCGCCTGTCGGCAACTACAGTCAGCACAACACCCAGGCACTCGGGGGCGTCAGCCACCTGTGGCAGGATTTCTTTGCCCGGGCGATGGCCGAGCAGCAGGAAGAGCCCGTAGACGGCGTCAGCCAGTCGTTCGTGCAGTACGACCAGGACAGCGGTGAACCCATCGGCGGCGCCCGTGCACTGGCCTTGATCGACGCCCAACGCGCCTGCCCGGTGCACGACACCATCGTGGCGCCGCCCGAACCGTTGTTTCTGCCCAAGGCCGAACTTGAAGCCAAGCTGCTGCCGCCCGCCCCCGAGCCGTTCAGCGCCATGGAACTGATCGAGCAACAGCGCCAGCTCGACATCAACAACAGCTGGCTGCGCCCGGTGGTGATGAGCCAGGGTCAGCCGATCGCCGAACCCGGCCCTGGCCCCACGCCGCGGTCGCTGTTCCTGCCCATCGCCGAGCTGGAACGCAACCTGCTGGACCCGGCCCCGGAACCGTTCGACGACCCCACACTGGCCAAGCAGCAGAATGACCTGGCGTTCGACATCCACTGGGCGCGCCCTGTGGTGCTGAACAACGTGCGCGCTCACGCCTGAGGCTAGCGGCACACCTGCCAGCGCCCCATGTCCAGGTGAAAGTGATTGTGGTGAGCCGCGTTGTAGTCCGGCCCCAACACCGTGCTGAAGCTCTCGCAAGCCGCCCGCTGCACCCGACGCAGGAATTCGGCCTTCTGCCCACCCGCCTGCCAGTCACGCGCCAGCACGATCCGCTGGCCGTCCTGAAGGCGGAAACCGCTGATGTCCAGGGCATTGGCCGTAGCGTGCTGGCTCAAACGGCCCTGCTTGCGGTGGTAGACGTTGCGGCAGGCAAAGCTACCCAGGTGATCGACCTGCGTCACCGGTTGCCCAAACACTTCCTGCGCCGCCGGCTGCAAGCCATGGTTTTCGAACAGTGCATAGGCCACCGCCATTGGGCAACTGGCTAGAAAGCTGCTGCTCAGCCGCGCCTGGCCCCCCTCGATGCGCCATACGTTCTGCAGCGGGCAGTTGGCCGACGCCGGGCTGTCGGCTTGTGCCCGGTAACGCAGGTGGCTGGTTTCCAGCGCCTGCTGGCACAGCGCTGGGTCATCGCGCAGGCGCGACAGTTTGTAGGGGGTCAGCAGGTTGGGCGGCTGGCGTACGTCCAGCGGCGCCCAGGGGTTCCATGTGAGAGGCAGGCGCCAGCCGAAGTGCCAGGCCAGGCCGGCCACCGTCAGCAGGCTGGCCAGTAGCGCCAGCAATGCCCTCATCAGCGGCGGAACAGGTCGTTCAGTTGGGCAAACGGCATGGCCTGCTCACCGTAGCCGAACGTGCCCTCACCGCGAATTTCCTGCGCGGCCCGGTAGAAGGCCCCGAGCGCAGCACGGGCCAGCGACGAACCAACGCTGACGCGGCGCACGCCCAGGTCCTGCAACTGGTTGACGCTCAGCGGCACGCCCGCCATGCCCATCAGCACATTCACAGGGCGCGGTGCGACTGCCTGCACCACGGCACGGATTTCCTCCACGGTGCGCAGCCCGGGGGCGTAGAGCACGTCGGCACCGGCTTCGGCATAGGCTTGCAGGCGCAGGATGGTGTCGTCGAGGTCCATGCGCCCGTGCAGCAGGTTTTCTGCACGGGCGCACAAGGTGAACGGGAATGGCAGGCTTCGCGCAGCCTGTACGGCAGCGCGCACGCGCTCCACAGCCAGCCCGAAGTCATAGATGGGCGCATCACTGCGGCCACTGGCATCTTCGATGGAACCGCCCACCAGGCCAATTTCGGCGGCACGCAGAATGGTCTGGGCACAGTCTTCGGGCAAGTCGCCAAAGCCGTTTTCCAGATCGGCGGCCACCGGTAGCGCGGTGGCATCGACGATCTCGCCGGCATTGTCCAGCGTATCGTCCAGGCTCAAGGCGCCTTCGGCGTCCGGCCGGCCAAGGCTGAAGGCCAGGCCTGCACTGGTGGTAGCCAGCGCCTCGAAACCCAGGCTGGCGAGCAACTTGGCGGAGCCGGCATCCCACGGGTTGGGGATGACGAACGCGCCGTCGCGCGCGTGTAACGCCTTGAAGGCCTCAGCTCGCAGGGTTTGCACATCCATGGTTCAACCTCCGGCAGTCAGGGAAAGGTCAGAGTAGCCCCAATTGTTCGACCTCAGGGGCGCGCGGCAATTCCGGCAAAGGTGCCAGGCCCGGCAGGCGTGCCATCAGGCGCTGATGGAAACGCTGGGCCAGCGCCGCAGCCAGGCGATTGTCCGAGGTGTGCAGGAAGATATAGGGATTGCGGCCTTCTTCGATCCAGGCGGCGACTTTTTCTACCCAAGGGCTGAGGAAGGTGTGGTTGGCCTCCAGTTCCGGATGGCCGATGAAGCGAACCTGAGGGTGCTGGCTGAAGGCTGCCGGACGCGGTGGCACCCTGGGCTTCTTCGACTGCGCATGCAGCACGGCAGGGTCGCGCGAGGTGCAACTGAACAGCGCGCGCGGGTCGAGGCAGATACGCTCCACACCGCGTTCGTGCAGCAGGCGGTTGAGCAGGCGTTCTTCCTCACCCTTGGCAAAAAAGGCCTGGTTGCGCACTTCCACAGCCACGGGCACGGCAATCTGATCGAGGAAGTGACAAAGCTCACCCAGCCGCGCCGGGCCGAACTGGGCCGGCAACTGCAGCCAGTAGGGTGATACGCGCTGGCCCAGCGGGGCCATCAGCCGGGTGAAATCGAAGGCAGGCTCAAGCTGGTCACGCAGGTCGCCCTCATGGCTGACATCCCGCGGAAACTTGGCAGTGAAGCGAAAGTGCTCTGGCATGACCTGCGCCCAGCGGGCAATGGTGCCGGGAGCGGGACGTGCGTAGAACGTGGTGTTGCCTTCGACGGCGTTGAATACCTGGCTGTAGAAGCCAAGCATTTGATTACTGTTGGCGTCAGCGGGGTACAGGTAGTCGCGCCAGGCGTTTTCGCTCCACGACGGGCAACCGAGAAAGTAAGGCAGTGGTAGGGGATTCATCCATCAAATGTACAGGTCGAGCCCCATTACTTCCATGTCCCAGTCAGTAAAGCCTGCAGTGCTCAGGTAGCTGGCCAGTGCGGTGGCGGTGCGGCGGTCACGGGCGCGAGGGAAAACCATGTCCTGCTGGCGGGCTGGCAGGCCACCACCAGGGCGGCGGGCGGTGGCTTCCTGCGGGGCGGCTTCTGCCTCCTCGATCACCTCGGCGTCGTCGATGGCCTCGTCACGCACCGCTGCTTTGCGCGAGAGGCGCTTGAGCGGGTAGGACTGCGATGAGAAACCGTCGATACGCATGGCATGAGCACTCAGGACCAATGATGGCAATTTAGCAGCATCAGAGTTCCGTCGCTAATGCTTGAGTGATAACTGGACCACAGATCGCGCAAAAGGTTTTAGCGTGTTCGGCGATAATCGACGAACAGCACTCAGTGCTTCTTGGGCGTGGCTACATTATCGCGCAGATAAACCGGTTGCGCCTGCTCGGCGACGATTGCCTCGCCACGGGCCCAGGCAAAGGTGGCCAGGCTGAGGACGTCCAGGGCGTTGGGCAAGGCACCCGGGTTGCTAGCCGCCACCTGTACCGCCAGGCGCTCGGCATAGCCCCATCCGGTACCGGCACCGAACCACTCGCCATTGCTGCCTGCCGGTAGCGCCACCTGCTCGGGCGGCAACACGGCTTCACGGCCGACCAGGCGCATTTCGCCCGCCGTGGCCTGGTAGCAGCCCCAGTACACTTCATCCATGCGCGCATCGATGGCAGCTGCCACCTGCTGCACGCCATGCTCGCGCAATGCACCCTGGGCCAAAGCGGCCAGGTTGGACACCGGCAGCACTGGGCGTTCGAGGGCGAAGGCTAGGCCTTGCACAACACCGATAGCAATACGCACGCCGGTGAACGCGCCCGGGCCACGGCCAAAGGCAATGGCATCCAGCGCATTCAGTGCCACGCCAGCGTCGGCCAGCAGTTGCTTGATCATCGGCAGCAGCTTCTGGGCATGCATGCGCGGGATCACCTCGTAATGGCTGGTTACCTTGCCGTCATGCAGCAGCGCGACGGAACAGGCTTCGGTGGCGGTATCCAGGGCCAGCAGGGTGGTCATCGAACGGGTATCCAGATGCGAATGAAAAAGAGCGGCAGTATAGAGCAGCAGCGGCGTTGTGTCCCGAGGGGGCCGCTGTGCGGCCCATCACGCTGATTTCAAAGCCTGCACTGGCCCTGGAGGAGCGACCTTGCGTCGCGAAAAGGGCCGCAAAGCGGCCCCAGGGTTTCAGCGGTATCACACCATTATCTGGGGCTGCTCTGCAGCCCTTTCGCGACACAAGGCCGCTCCCACAGAAGCGGGCCGTTGTCGAGGTGCGTCAGGCGCCGGATCAGCTCAGGGCTGCCAGGACCTTGGCGGTGATGGCTTCAACCGAGCCGACACCTTCGATGTGGCTGTACTTCGGCTTGCCACCATTGGCAGCCGACAGCTTCTGGTAGAAATCCACCAGCGGCTTGGTCTGGCTGTGGTAGACCGACAGGCGATGGCGAACGGTTTCTTCCTTGTCGTCGTCACGCTGGATCAGGTCTTCACCGGTCTCGTCGTCCTTGCCTTCCACTTTCGGCGGGTTGTACTGAATGTGGTAGGTACGGCCCGAGGCCAGGTGCACGCGGCGGCCAGCCATGCGGCCGACGATTTCTTCGTCGTCCACGGCAATTTCGACCACGGCATCGATGTCGACACCGGCAGCGACCATGGCTTCGGCCTGTGGGATGGTGCGTGGGAAGCCGTCGAACAGGCAGCCGTTGGCGCAATCAGGCTGAGCGATGCGCTCCTTCACCAGGCTGATGATCAACTCGTCGGAGACCAGCTGACCGGCATCCATGACTTTCTTCAGCTCCAGGCCCAGCGGGGTGCCGGCCTTGACGGCGGCACGCAGCATGTCACCGGTGGAGATCTGTGGAATACCGAACTTTTCGGTGATGAACTTTGCCTGAGTACCTTTACCGGCCCCGGGAGCTCCCAGCAGAATTACGCGCATCTTGTGCTCCTCAAATTTTTTTATGAAATTCAATGGATTCGGCGACCAGGGCCAAGTCCGGATAATCGGGTATGACCATAAATCGGTCAGAAGGCTGCTCAAGATACACAGCGCCCGGCAGCCAGACAAGCGTCCCAAAGTTGCAGGAATGCGCCACTTGCGGCTGACCGGGCAGGCGGTTGCGCCTGGCGCAACCGCCCTCCCCGTCATTGTGCCGGACCTGTATGGCCGTCACCAGACATGACCCGGGCTCGCCCTTAGCCGGTGTTGCGCAGCCCGGCGGCAATACCCGCCACGGTCACCAGCAAGGCCTGCTCCAACGGGCTGTCCAGAGCGGCTTCGCGGCTGCGCGAGCGGGCCAGCAACTCTGCCTGCAGGCGGTGCAACGGGTCCAGATAGGTATTGCGCAGGCTAATGAATTCCAGTGTCTCGGGGCTGTGCGCCAGTAGCACCGGCTGCCCGGTCAGACCCAGCACGACCTGGCATGACTGCGACAATAGGTCGCGCAGGTGCGCACCTAAAGGACGCAAGTGCGGTTGCACCAGACGTTCGTCGTAGGCCTCGGCAATTTGCGCATCCGCTTTGGCCAGTACCATTTCCAGCATGTCGATGCGGGTGCGGAAGAACGGCCATTGCTCGCGCATTTGCGCCAGCAACTCCCCCTGACCACGGGCCAAGGCATTGGTCAGCGCCGTTTCCCAGCCCAGCCAGGCCGGCAGCATCAGCCGGGTCTGGGTCCAGCCGAAGATCCACGGGATGGCCCGCAGGCTTTCGATGCCCCCGGCACGACGCTTGGCCGGGCGGCTGCCCAACGGCAGGCGCCCCAGCTCCTGTTCTGGCGTCGACTGGCGGAAGTACTCGACGAAATCGGGATTCTCCCGTACCACGCTGCGGTAGGCCTGGACACCATCGGCGGCCAACTGGTCCATCACCTCACGCCAGGCCGGCTGCGGGGGCGGTGGTGGCAACAGCGTGGCTTCAAGCACGGCAGCCAGGTACAGGTTGAGGTTTTGCTCGGCGATGCCCGGCAAACCGAACTTGAAGCGAATCATTTCACCCTGCTCGGTGGTGCGGAAACGCCCCGCCACCGAACCCGGCGGCTGCGACAGGATCGCGGCATGGGCCGGGCCGCCGCCTCGCCCGACCGTACCGCCACGGCCGTGGAACAGCAGCAGCTCGACCTGATGCTCGGCACAGATACGCACCAGGTTTTCCTGAGCCCGGTACTGCGCCCAGGCAGCAGCCGTGGTGCCGGCGTCCTTGGCCGAATCGGAGTAGCCGATCATCACTTCCTGCGGGCCGCGCAGGCCCGCGCGGTAGCCCGGCAGGCCAAGCAGGCGCTGCATGACCGGGCCGGCGTTGTCGAGGTCGGCCAAGGTCTCGAACAGTGGCACCACACGCATGGGGCGGGTCAGGCCGGCTTCCTTGAGCAACAGTTGCACCGCCAATACATCCGAGGCGGCACCGGCCATGGAGATGACGTAAGACCCCAGCGAGGCGGCCGGCGCAGCGGCCACTTCCCGGCAGGTCGCCAGCACTTCGGCGGTGTCCGCCTGCGGCTTGAAATGCGCAGGTAACAGGGGCCGGCGGTTTTTCAGCTCGGCCTGGAGGAACGCGATGCGCTGCTCCTCATCCCAGTCGGCGTAACGCCCCAGGCCCAGGTAATCGGTAATCTCGGTCAGCGCATCACGGTGGCGGGCAGCGTCCTGGCGTACGTCCAGGCGGCCCAGGAACAGGCCGAAGGTCACCGCACGACGCAGGCAGTCAAGCAGCGGCCCCTCGGCGATCACGCCCATGCCGCATTCGTGCAGTGACTGGTAGCACAGCTCCAGCGGCGCGATCAGCTCGCGGTTGTCCACCAGCACGTCGGCACCGGCCGGTTGCTTGCTGGTCAAGGCCGAATGCGCCCATGCGCGTGTCGCACGCAGGCGGTCGCGCAGTTGCTTGAGCACAGCGCGGTAGGGTTCGGCACTGTCGCCAACCTGTTTGCGCAGGGCGTCGTTGGCCTGCTGCATGGACAACTCGGCGGCCAGTGCATCGATGTCGCGCAGGAACAGGTCGGCGGCCATCCAGCGCGCCAGCAGGAGTACTTCGCGGGTGACGGCAGCCGTTACATTGGGGTTGCCATCCCGGTCCCCACCCATCCACGAGGCAAAGCGAATCGGCGCGGCCTCCAGCGGCAGGCGCAGGCCAGTGGCCTCCAGCAGGGCCTTGTCGACCTTGCGCAGGTGGCTGGGGATGGCATGCCACAGTGAATGCTCGATCACTGCGAAACCCCACTTGGCCTCGTCTACCGGCGTAGGCCGAGTACGGCGGATTTCCTCGGTGTGCCAGGCCTCGGCGATCAGCCGGCGCAGGCGTTCACGCACTTGCTGGCGTTCTGCCGAGGTCAGGTCACGATGGTCCTGCGCGGCCAGTTGGCCGGCGATCGCGTCGTACTTCTGGATCAGCGTGCGACGGGCCACTTCGGTGGGGTGTGCGGTGAGCACCAACTGGATATCGAGCTTGGCCAGTTGCCGGGCCAGGGCATCGTTGCTGTGGCCGGCCTGCTTCAAGCGCCCCAGCAGCTCGGGCAGTACCTGCGCTTCGAACGGCTCGGGCTGGTCAGCGTCGCGGCGGCGGATCAACTGGTACTGCTCGGCCATGTTGGCCAGGTTGAGGAACTGGTTGAAGGCCCTCGCTACGGGCAGCAGGTCTTCTTCGGCCAGGTCCGCCAAGGTTGAGCTCAGCTGCTCACCCGGGCCACGGCGGTCGGCCTTGGCACTGTGGCGGATATCCTCGATTTTCTGCAGGAACGCATCGCCGTGCTGTTGGCGAATGGTTTCGCCAAGCAGCTCCCCCAACACATGGACATCTTCACGCAAACGCACATCGATATCGGTCACTGGCGCTCTCTCCGTTGCATCCCTCTCAGCCTTGGCGCGCCCTGTGCCAGAGCGGGGTAACCCGTGAAGAGCCCAATGCGGTGTCTGGCACCGGCGTTGCCGGTGTTCGCGGGTAAACCCGCTCCTACAGGGGGGCGGTATCCCCCAAGAGTGCCCACAGCCGGGCGACGATGGCAAGCCGTGATCGGCCAAACCAAACTAAAGTGAAAGCACAGCACTCCCATGCAGTGCAGCCTTTCCAGGCGTCAACAGAGGTCATCATGAAAATCCGTGAACTCGCCCAGCATTGGGAACAGAATGCCGCCGGCACCCTCAGCCGTACCGGTCATGTCCTGCACCTGGACCTGGAGTCCGAAGCGCGCCTGGCCGCGCTGATCGACATGTACCCCAAGCGCACCGCCGAAGAACTGCTCGGCGAACTGGTCGCAGCCGCCCTTGAAGAACTGGAGGCCAGCTTCCCCTATGTGCAGGGCCGCCAGGTCATCGCCACCGACGAAGAAGGCGACCCGTTGTACGAAGACGTTGGTCCTACACCGCGCTTTCTCTCCCTTTCCCGCCAGCACCTGCACAACTTGAGCAACGCGACAGTCGACACCGACAAATAATCTTGCGCTCCAGCATTCCGGGCCTGCTCAAGGCCCGGAATACCGCTCCAGCCTGGGAAAGTTCCAGGCAAATCGCACTGACCGATCAGTCAGAAATAGTTATTCGATTACAGCGCTTTTTTCTGAACTATTCGAAAAACGTTCGAGTCGGAGCCAATAGCCATCACGCTAAAACCCTGCACACTGCCCTCGTGCACCGTTGAGCTGAAGCGCGCGGTTTTGTCAGGGATTGAGCGATGGACTGCTACGGACATCGTCGTTATCAGGAGTGATCCAATGGAGCTGACCACCATGAAGACCCGCACTAGCCAACTGTCATCCACTCATGTGCGCGGGTTCAAGCTGGCCGCGCTGGCGCTGGGCAGTAGCCTGGTCCTGGCCGGCTGTGCGGGCAATCCGCCCACCGAGCAGTATGCCGTTACCCAGTCCGCCGTGAACTCCGCCGTCAGCGCTGGCGGTACCGAGTTCGCCGCCGTGGAAATGAAAGCGGCTCAGGACAAGTTCAAGCAAGCCGAAATCGCCATGCATGACAAGAAGTACGACGAGGCCAAGCGCCTGGCCCAACAGGCCGAGTGGGATGCACGCCTCGCCGAACGCAAGGCCCAGGCAGCCAAAGCCCAGAAGGCCGTGCAGGATGCCCGCCAGGGCGTTCAGGACGTACGTGAGGAAGGCCTGCGCAGCGCTCAATAAGCCCTGCCCCGCCAACCTTAGCCTTCGCACACGATCAAAGGATGAACACTATGCGCAAACACGTCATGATTCCCGCCCTGCTGGCCCTGAGCGTCGGTCTTGCTGCCTGCTCGCACGATCCGAATGCCAACCTGGAATCGGCCCGCACCAACTTCTCTTCGCTGCAGAGCGACCCGCAAGCGAGCAAAGTCGCGGCACTGGAGACCAAGGACGCTCAGGACTGGCTGAACAAGGCCGACAAGGCCTACATGGACCGTGAAGACGAGAAGAAAGTCGACCAATTGGCCTACCTGACCAACCAGCGCGTCGAAGTGGCCAAGCAGACCATTGCCCTGCGCACCGCCGAAGCTGAACTGAAGAATGCCTCGGCGCAGCGCGCCCAGGCCAAGCTGGATGCCCGCGACGCGCAGATCGCCAAGCTGCAGGACAGCCTCAACGCCAAGCAGACCGACCGCGGAACGCTGGTGACCTTCGGCGACGTGCTGTTCGACTTCAACAAGGCCGAACTCAAGAGCAGCGCTTACCCGAACATCACCAAGCTGGCCCAGTTCCTTCAGGAAAACCCGGAACGCAAGGTGATCGTCGAGGGCTACACCGACAGCGTCGGCTCGGCCAACTACAACCAGACCCTGTCCGAGCGCCGTGCCAACAGCGTGCGCATGGCACTGGTGCGTGCCGGGGTAGATCCGGCGCGTATCGTTTCCCAGGGCTATGGCAAGGAGTACCCGGTAGCGGACAACTCGAGCAACTCGGGACGTGCGCAGAACCGTCGGGTGGAGGTGACCATCTCCAACGACAACCAGCCGGTGGCACCACGCTCGGTGAGCCAGGTTCAGCGCTAAGGCTGGCTAGCTGAAAGGACAAGCCCCGCGATCGACGCGGGGCTTTCTTTTGCCTGTTCTGGCCTCTTCGCGGGTGAACCCGCTCCTACAGGGGGGCGGTGTAGTCGTCGCAGGCGCGGGCTTGCCCGCGAAAGGGCCGGCTCACTGCACCTGCTGCGGTGTTTCCTCGCCCATGCAGCGCACCGCGCGCTTGCGGTTGTCCACCAGCACGCCGGTCAGGCCTTTCTGCTGGGTGTCGAACAGCACCAGCACGCCGTCGACGCACTGGGCCACTTGCGGCGCCGGGTCCAGCGATACCTTGTAGTCCTCGCCGGGGATGGTCTTGAGCATGGTGAAATCCTGCAGCAGCAGGGCATCTTCGGGCTTGGCGAAATGCAGGTAACCGTAATACCACAAGGCCCCCACCGTCACGATGATGCTGCCGACGCCGGTCAGGATCAGCGGGATGGCGTTGCGTTCTTCACTCATTGCTTGTTCTTCTCGTCAGGGAAATTGGGCACTTCGGCAAGCCGCCGCAGGCCGTTGAAATGGCTGGGGTCATCGAGGAACCGCAGCATCACCTGGCGCCAGGTAGGGTCGGCGAAGGTCTGCACGTGCCCCCCTCGGGTCAGTTGCAGCACCCGCGGTGGTGGCGCGTGCTGATACAGGCGGATGCCGTTGACCATCGGCACCAGGTTGTCGTCGATGCTGTGGAAAAACAACTTGGGCGGGCTGCTCAATCGCTCGATCGAGTGGATCGCGCTGTCGCCGTCCGGCACTAGCCACGACAGCGGAACCTGCAATGGCCAGGTCATCCAGGAGGTGCTGAGCGCAAAGCGCCCCACCGCGCGGTAACTGGCCGGCACGCCATCGAACACCAGGGCGCTGAAGCGCTGACGCTGCTCGGGGTGGGCCGCCAGGTAATGAATGGCCATGGCACCGCCCAGGCTCTGCCCCAGCAGTACCAGCGGCTTGCCCTTGACCTCGGGCGCCTGCTGCAGCCAGGCCATGGCTGCAGCAATGTCCTGGTACACCTCTGGCAGGCTCGGCTGGCCCTGAGACAAGCCATAGCCGCGGTAATCGATCATGAACACCTGGTAGCCCTGCTCCGGCAACCAGTAGCTACCCCCCAGGTGCCCTGGCAGGTTACCGCCGTTGCCGTGCAGGTGCAGCACCGTGCCCTTGACTTCGACCCCGGCCTTGGCTGGCAGCCACCAACCGTGAAGGCGGATGCCATCAGCAGTGGTCAGCGTGACATCGCGGTATTCCAGCTTGGCACGCTCAGGGGTGAAGGCCTGACCACGCTCGGGGTAGAACAACAGGCTGCTGCAGCCGCCAAGGCTCACCAGGACCAGGCCGAGGACGAGCAGGCGGCAGTGCTCAGAGAATGTTCGCGTAGTCGGCTTCAATGCGATCCAGGCTCAGGTGGTTGAGGAAGTTGGAGAAGCACATCCAGGCCGACAACGCACTCAGGTCGCGGAACTGTTCAGGCAGGTACTTGGGCGGCTCGACCAACCCTTCCTCGACAAGTTGGCGCAGGGTGCGCATGTCTTCCAGCGTGGTCTTGCCACAGAACAGCAACGGGATCTGTTCCAGTTTGCCCTTCTTCACGGCCAACTGAATGTAGTTGTAAACCATGATGAAGCCCTTGAGATAGGACAAGTCCTTGGTGAATGGCAGGCCGTTGGGTACCGACCCGCGGAACACCCGGCTGGCGTTGCTGTAGCTCTGCGCCATCTCAAAGCCCTGCTCGCGGAAGAAACCGTAGACCTGCATGAAGTCTGCACCCTCCTCGACCATGTGGATGGCACGGGTGCGGTTGGTGAGCTTGCGCAGGCGGCTGGGGTAGGAGGCAAAGGCGATCACCTCCATGAGAATCGCCAGGCCCTCCTGGGTTACCGTCGATGAGGGCGGGCCTTTGGCCAGGAAGGTGCAGATCGGCTGGTTCAGGCCATTGAGCGTGGTGCCGACATGCACCAACCCTTCATGCACCTCCAGGGCGCGCACATCGCGGGCGTTGAACATGGCATCGGCACGCACCTTGATGTAGTCGGCACCGGCTGCGGCATCGGCGACGATACCGTCGGACTCGAACACGCGAATGGTCCCTTCAGCCTCGCCGAACACGTTGTTCAGCCGGTGCTGGAGGATCTCCACCGCCTCCTTGGCGGTGAGATTCTTTGGCTCATCCTTGAGGTCACCACGGCCATCGATGTTGTTCAGGTAGTCCGACAGCATCAGGCCAAGGTCGGCCAGGGTCGGATCACCGGCGTGGAAAGCATCCGAGGCGGCGCCGTACAGCTCCTGGGAGATCAGGCCGAAGTCCTCGGTACCGCGCGCTTCAAGCATGCGCACCACCATGCGGTATTCGCGGCACATGCGCTTCATGATCTGCCCGACCGGGTTGAACTGGCCCAACTGGCGAATGATGTCGCGCTCGATGCCCTGGAACTCGGCCTTGACCGCGCTGGAGTCGAACGACAGCGGACGCGATTGGTAGTAGGCACGATCAACCGCCGGCGGCTCCTTGCCCTTGGCCTTGAGAAAGCCCTGGCGGATGTTGTCGTCCCACTTCACCGCGTCCAGGACCCGGATAGGCGTCTGTGCCGCGACGATGCGGTCGGACAGGGCGCGGATGGTTTGCTGGTATTCGTCCACCGGGGACTCCTTTCTAGTACACGAAACCTGTACCGGCCTCTTCGCGGGCAAGCCCGCTCCTACAGGGATATCACGGAGCCCAGGCTTGGTAAGGCCCCTGTAGGAGCGGGCCTGCCCGCAAAGAGGCCGGTACAGGCCACTACTTGCCGGAACGCTGGAACCGCGCCACTTCGACGAACAGGTCGGAGTTGGCCGGGTCGTCCAGGTAGGCCAGCACCCGCGCCGCCGGGCTATCGATCAGCACGCCATCGCCGTTGTCGTCCGGCACTTCGGTACTGCGACCGGTCAGTTCCTTGTTGTCCACCGCCTGCTGTACCTGCTCGACATCCAGGTTGTAGACCACCAGCTCCTTGCCGTCGACGATATCGAAGCCGCCAATCAGGAAATTGCCACCCAGGCGCTTGGGCACGCCAGCCGACAAGTACCAGCGGTTGCCGTGGCGTGACACGGTGAACACGTACTCTTCAGGCGCCTTGCCCTTGGCCGTGGCCACTGCCTTGTAGGCGTCGCCACCGCTACGGCTGATCACCAGTTTCAACGGCTCTCCCCAGGCGTCCTTGCTGCTCCACTTGCCGAGCAATGCCTTGGGCGCTGCCTGGTTGCTGGGCAAAGGCTCATGGAAGGTCACCAGACAACCGCCCAGCAGCAGGAATGACAAAGTCAACAACACCACACGCCAGGCTCTCATCAGGTTCTCCTTGAAAAGGTCGTTCTCGGCTCAGGCCGATGCCAGCACCAGCTGCAGGTATCGGGTAAGCATAGCGAGCATCTGCCCATCGGCTTGCGCATTCGCTTGCTTGAGCAGGCCTTGATATTCCAACTGCTCGATAATCGCCGTCAACATCTGTGCATCCTGCTCCGGCTGCCGCGAGCCCACGACCTGCAGCAATTGCCGGGTGCCGTGCAACAGGATCTGCTCATGAGCGCACACCAGCTCAGCCAGTCGCGGGCACAGCAATGCTTCCTGGCGGAAAGCCTGCTCGGCCATCAGGAAGTCACGGCGGTTCAGCAGTTGCCGCTGAACGTAGTCGGCGGTCATGCGCGCCACCTCGTCAGCCAGCCGCGCCCGGGCCTGCGGGCTGCCATCGCCCTGTGCCAGCAACTGGCGCAACACCACCTCGGTGTTGGCCCACAGCTTGGCCATGTAAGCCGCACTGCGCTCGACGTACTGGGCAAAGGTATCGGTGAGCAGGTCCTCGATGTCCTTGAAGTAGTAGGTGGTGGCCGACAATGGCACGCCGGCCTCGGCGGCCACTGCCCGGTGGCGCACACCGCGCACGCCATCGCGCACGACAATGCGCATGGCGGCATCGAGAATCAACTGGCGACGCTGTTCGCTGCCTTGGCGGGCAGTCTTGCGGCCTTGGTATTGCACGCTTTCGGCGACGGCGGTGGCGATGCCGGCGGCGCCTTGGTCAGGCATGGCGGGTGTCACGGGGGATACCTCATGGGCGGTGTTTCGTCAGTGCTGGCCCCTTCGCGGGTAAACCCGCTCCTACAAGGCCTTTGTAGGAGCGGGTTTACCCGCGAAGAGGCCGGTACTGACAACATAAAGCTTCAGGCAAGAAAAAGCCGCCTCGAAAGGCGGCTCGTTCAGCTCACTCAAGCCTGCGGACGCATGTGCGGGAACAGGATGACGTCGCGGATCGACGGCGAGTTGGTCAGCAGCATCACCAGGCGGTCGATGCCGATACCTTCACCGGCGGTCGGCGGCATGCCGTACTCCAGCGCACGAACGAAGTCGGCGTCATAGTGCATGGCTTCATCGTCACCCGCGTCCTTCTCGGCCACCTGGGCCAGGAAGCGCTCGGCCTGATCTTCGGCATCGTTGAGCTCGGAGTAGGCGTTGGCGATCTCGCGGCCACCGATGAACAGCTCGAAACGGTCGGTAACGGCCGGGTTGTCGTCGTTGCGACGGGCCAGCGGCGACACTTCGAACGGGTACTCGGTAATGAAGTGCGGCTGTTCCAGCTTGTGCTCGACCAGCTCTTCGAAAATCATCACCTGCAGCTTGCCCAGGCCTTCATGGCCCAGCACCTTGGCGCCGGCCTTCTTGGCAATCTCACGGGCGCGGTCGACGTCCTGCAGGTCGGCAGCGGTCAGCTCCGGGTTGTACTTGAGGATCGAGTCGAACACCGACAGGCGTACGAACGGCTCGCCGAAGTGGAAGACCTTGTCGCCGTACGGTACGTCGGTAGAGCCCAGTACCAGTTGCGCCAGCTCGCGGAACAGTTCCTCGGTGAGGTCCATGTTGTCGCGGTAGTCGGCGTAGGCCTGGTAGAACTCGAGCATGGTGAACTCAGGGTTGTGACGAGTCGAAACGCCTTCGTTGCGGAAGTTACGGTTGATCTCGAACACTTTTTCGAAGCCACCCACGACCAGGCGCTTGAGGTACAGCTCCGGCGCGATACGCAGGAACATGGCCATGTCCAGGGCGTTGTGGTGGGTTTCGAACGGCTTGGCTGCCGCACCGCCCGGGATGGTCTGCAGCATCGGCGTTTCGACTTCAAGGAAGTCGCGCTCGATGAGGAACTTGCGGATGTGCGAGATCACCTGCGAACGCACACGGAAGGTGTGGCGGGTTTCTTCGTTGACCATCAGGTCGACGTAGCGCTGGCGGTAGCGCTGCTCGGTGTCGGTCAGGCCGTGGTGCTTGTCGGGCAGCGGGCGCAGCGACTTGGTCAGCAGCCGTACGTTGGTCATTTCGACGTACAGGTCGCCCTTGCCGGAACGGGCCAGGGTGCCTTCGGCGCTGATGATGTCGCCCAGGTCCCAGGTCTTGACCGCGGCCAGGGTTTCTTCCGGCAGGGTCTTGCGGTTGACGTAGACCTGAATACGGCCAGTCATGTCCTGGATAACCATGAACGAGCCACGGTTGAGCATGATGCGGCCGGCTACCTTGACCGGGATCGCGGCTGCTTCCAGCTCTTCCTTGGTCTTGTCCGCGTACTGCTTCTGCAGGTCGTTGCAGTAGCTGTCGCGACGGAAGTCGTTGGGGAAGGCATTGCCCTTGGCACGCTCGGCGGCAAGTTTTTCCTTGCGCAGGGCGATCAGGGCGTTTTCTTCCTGTTGCAGGTCTTGCGATTCGGTCTTCAGGTCGCTCATGTCGTCATTCTTTCCATCAGGTATTCGTTGCCCGTTCCGGGCAGGGCACGCGCTACCGGCGGCTGGCCAGGTAGCGCGGCATGGGTGTGCGGCTTACAGGCCCTGCTTGAGGCTCGCTTCCAGGTACTGGTCAAGGTCGCCATCGAGGACCTTCTGGCAGTCGCTGCGTTCGACGCCGGTACGCAGGTCCTTGATGCGCGAGTCATCCAGCACGTAGGAGCGAATCTGGTGGCCCCAGCCGATGTCCGACTTGCTGTCTTCCAGCGCCTGCGAAGCGGCGTTGCGCTTCTGCATTTCCAGCTCGTACAACTTGGCCCGCAGCATTTTCATGGCGGTGTCCTTGTTGGCGTGCTGGGAGCGTTCGTTCTGGCAGGCCACCACGGTGTTGGTAGGCACGTGGGTGATACGCACCGCAGAGTCGGTGGTGTTCACGTGCTGACCACCGGCACCCGAGGAGCGGTAGGTGTCGATACGCAGGTCGGACGGGTTGATGTCGATCTCGACCTTGTCGTCGATCTCGGGCGATACGAACACCGCCGAGAACGACGTGTGGCGACGGGCACCGGAGTCGAACGGGCTTTTGCGCACAAGGCGGTGCACGCCGATCTCGGTGCGCAGCCAGCCGAAGGCGTACTCGCCCTTGATGTGCACGGTGGCGCCCTTGATACCGGCGACCTCGCCTTCGGAAAGCTCGATGATGGTGGCGTCGAAACCACGCTTGTCGGCCCAGCGCAGGTACATGCGCAGCAGGATGTTGGCCCAGTCCTGCGCCTCAGTACCACCGGAGCCGGCCTGGATGTCCAGGTAGGCGTTGTTCATGTCCATCTCGCCGCTGAACATGCGACGGAACTCAAGCTGGGCCAGGTTTTCTTCCAGGCCTTCCAGCTCGGTCACGACGTCGCCGACGGCGCTTTCGTCATTTTCCTCGACGGCCATGTCGAGCAGGTCCTGGCAGTCACCCAGGCCGTTGGACAGCTTGTCCAGGGTCTCGACGACCTGGGCCAGCATGGCACGCTCGCGGCCCAGTGCCTGGGCGTACTCAGGCTTGTTCCAGACGTTGGGGTCTTCCAGCTCGCGGTTGACTTCGATCAGGCGGTCATGCTTGTGATCGTAGTCAAAGATACCCCCGAATTGACTGGGAACGCTCGGTGAGGTCCTTGATGGTGTTCAGGATCGGTTGGATTTCCATGGGCGGGCTACTCGTGCGAATTCGGTGAAAAGCCCGCGAGTATAACCGAGTCCGCAGCATGGCGGCAGACCCGCCGGGCGGTCGTATGTAGATAGGGCAACCTGCGCTCCCACACAGGCCGCGCCGTCTCCAGGAGCTCAGGCGATGCCGACTTGGTTACGCCCACCGTTCTTGGCCAGGTAAAGACCTTTATCGGCCGCCGAAATCAGCTGCCGGCAATGGCTGCCGATAGCCGGAGTCTGGGTGGCCAGGCCGATGCTCACGGTCAAGAACGTATCAGCCGTCGGCGCAGTATGGGGGATGCCAAGGCCCAGCACGGTCTGGCGCAGTTTTTCAGCCACCAGCCGCGCCCCGCCTGGCGAGGTATTGGGCAGCACCAGGGCGAACTCTTCGCCGCCATAGCGCGCCGGCAGGTCGGTCGGCCGCGAGCACGAGCTACGGATGGCTTCGGCGACCTGGCGCAAGGCCTCATCACCGGCCAGATGGCCAAAGCTGTCGTTGTAGACTTTGAAGTAATCCACGTCGATCATCAGCAACGACAACTGCTGCTGTTCACGCATGGCCCGGCGCCACTCCAGCTCCAGGTATTCGTCGAAGTGCCGGCGGTTGGACAGCCCGGTCAGGCCATCGGAGTTCATCAGCCGCTGCAGCATCAGGTTGGAATCAAGCAACTGCTGCTGGCTGACGCGCAGGGCACGGTAGGCCTCGTCGCGCTGCAGCAGGGTCAGGTAGGAACGCGAGTGGTAGCGGATGCGGGCCACCAGTTCGATGGTGTCAGGCAGCTTGACCAGGTAGTCGTTGGCCCCGGCGGCAAATGCCGCACTCTTGACCAGCGGGTCTTCCTTGGTCGACAGGACGATGATCGGGATGTCCTGGGTCACCGGGTTGTTGCGGTACTCGCGCACCAGGGTCAAGCCGTCCAGGCCAGGCATGATCAGGTCTTGAAGAATGACCGTGGGCTTGATGCGCATGGCCTGGGCCACCGCCTGGTGCGGGTCGGCACAGAAGTGGAAGTCGATATTGTCCTCATCGGCCAAGCCACGCCGCACCGCTTCGCCGATCATGGCCTGATCGTCGACCAGCAGCACCATCGCCGAGTTCTCATTGGTGGTCGCGAAACCTTCGATCGGTAAATCATTCATCATTGTTCACCCGATCACTACCGGCCTGGCGGCGTGATTCAATACATTTCGTCATTTTGCGAAAAATTCAGTCAAGCGCCCGGCTATGCGTTCCAGCGGGCGAATTTCCACCGCGGCATCAATAGCCGCAGCAGCCTTGGGCATGCCGTACACCGCGCTGCTGGCCTGGTCCTGGGCAATGGTCAGAAAGCCCTGCTGACGCATCAGCTTCAGGCCTTGGGCACCGTCGCGGCCCATGCCGGTGAGCAGCACGCCCACCGCATCACCATTCCAGTAACGTGCCACGCTCTCAAAGAACACATCGATCGAGGGCCGGTAGATTTCATTCACAGGTTCGGCAGTGTAGGCCAGTTGGCCGCCCTGTAGCAGGCGAATGTGGTGGTTGGTACCGGCCAGGAGTACCTGCCCTGGCTGCGGCGGTTCGCCTTGACGGGCCAGGCGCACCGGCAGGCCTGCCGCGCTGCTGAGCCACTCGGCCATGCCTGCGGCAAACACCTGGTCCACATGCTGGACCAGCACGATGGCCGCCGGAAACGCTGCCGGCAAGCCCTTGAGCAATACTTCGAGTGCTGCAGGGCCACCTGCCGAAGACCCGATTGCCACCAACCCGCGGCGCTGGGAAGCCTCGCGCAGCGGCGCAGCGACCGACCTTGCGGCAGGTGCCCGCTGCTGGCCGACCAGCCAGCCAATATTGAGGATCTTGCGCAGCAATGGCGCCGCTGCTTCGCGGGCATCGCCAGCGCCGAGCGCAGGCGTGTCGACCACATCGAGAGCGCCATGGCCCATGGCCTCGAATACCCGGTGTACGTTCTGTTTACGGTCGACCGTCACGATGACGATGGCGCACGGGGTTTCGGCCATGATCCGCCGGGTCGCCTCGACACCGTCCATCACCGGCATGATCAGGTCCATGAGGATCAGGTCCGGTAACTGCTCGGTGCAGCGCTGCACCGCCTCGGCACCGTTGCTGGCGACCCACACAACCTGGTGTGCGGGCTCCAGGGCGACCGCCCGGCGCAACGCTTCGACGGCCAGGGGCATGTCATTGACGATGGCGATCTTCATCCCTGAGCACCTCCGATCAGCTCCACCACAGCATCCAGCAACGCATCGTCGTGGAAACTGGCCTTTGCCAAATAGTAGTCGGCGCCAGCGTCCAGCCCGCGCCGTCGGTCTTCCTCACGGTCTTTATAGGACACCACCATCACCGGCAACGACTGCAGGCGCTGGTCGCGACGCACCAGGGTAACCAGCTCGATACCGTCCATGCGCGGCATGTCGATGTCGGTGATCAGCAGGTCGAAGTCCTCACTGCGCAGGGCGTTCCAGCCGTCCATGCCATCCACCGCCACCGCCACGTCGTAGCCACGGTTGCCCAGCAGCTTGCGCTGCAGTTCGCGCACGGTCAGCGAGTCGTCGACCACCAGGATGCGTTTGCGGACAGCGCCACGGGCTCCGCTGCTGCCGCGCTCGATGCGCTCCAGGCTGCCGGTGCTGAGCAGTTTTTCCACCGAGCGTAGCAAGTCTTCGACATCGACAATCAGGACCACCGAGCCATCATCGAGCAAGGCGCCGGAGGAAATGTCCTGCACCTTCCCCAGGCGTGGGTCGAGCGGCATCACGACCAGCACCCGCTCCCCCACCAACCGCTCCACGGCCACCCCGTACAGCTGCTCGCGCTCACGAATCACCACTACCCGCAAGCTGGCTTCGTCGCTTTGCCCCGCCGGGCGATTGAGCAACTGGCTGGCCGCCACCAGGCCAATATGCCGGCCTTCGTGCCAGAAGTGCTGGCGCCCTTCGATCTGCACGATCTGTTCGGCGGTCACTTCCAGCGTGCGTTCGATATGCGCCAGCGGGAAGGCATAAGCCTCCCCGCCCACCTCGACCACCAGGCTGCGAACGACCGACAGGGTCAGCGGTACCTGAAGATGGAAGCGACAGCCCTGCCCTGCCACCTGGGTCAATTCGATCGAGCCACGCAGCTCGCGGATCAAGTGCTGCACCGCATCCAGCCCCACACCGCGCCCGGACACTTCGGTAACCTTGTCACGCAGGCTGAAACCGGGCAGGAACAGGAACGTCAGCAGCTCCGCCTCACTCATCCGCGTCACCGTGTCAGCGGGCGACAGGGCGCGCTCGACGATGCTGCTGCGCAGGCGCTCCAGGTCGATACCGGCGCCATCGTCGACCAGCTCCAGGCTGAGCATGCCCGCCTGGTGCGAAGCCCGCAGGCGGATCACCCCCTCGTCCGGCTTGCCCGCCAGCAGGCGCCGCTCGGGCAACTCGATGCCGTGGTCGACGGCATTGCGCAACAGGTGGGTCAGCGGTGCTTCGAGCTTTTCCAGCACATCGCGGTCGACCTGGGTCTTCTCCCCTTCCACCACCAGCCGCACCGGCTTGCCCAGCGAACGGCCCAGGTCGCGGACCATGCGGCTTTGCCCGGTCAGCACGTCGGCAAACGGCCGCATCCGACAGGCCAGGGCGGTGTCATACAACAACTGCGCACGCTGACTGGCCTGCCAGCCGAACTCATCCAGGTCGGCTGCCTGCTGCTGCAGAATCTGCTGGGTCTCTGCCAGCAGGCGCTGGGTCTGTGCCAAGGCTTCGAGCACCTCACTGCCCTGCCCCGTGCCTTCCAGTTGCATGCGCAAGCCGTCAAGCGCCTGCATACCTTGGCCGTGCATGCGCTTGAGGCGCTGAAGGGTAGCCAGGTATGGCTTGAGCCGCTGGGTTTCCACCAGCGACTTGCTGGACAGGTCAAGCAGGCTATTAAGGCGGTCAGCTGTGACACGCAGTACCCGCTCAGCACCTTCGCCAGCGCGCTTGCCAGCCTTGCGCCGCAGGGCGGGTTCGGGCTCTGGTTCCCGCGGTTCGGCTGGCATTACCCTAGGTGCAGGCGGCAGGGTTGCCAGCGGCGGCTCCGGCGGCACGGATGCAGCCAGCGGCACCACAGGCATGGCAGAGGCGCCCGGGTCGAGCAGGCTGGCCATTTGCGCAAGAAACACCGGCAAGGTCGCCTGCGCACCGGCATCGCCGGGCGTGGCAATACGCATCAACAGGTCGGTACCTTGCAACAGCGCGTCAATATGCTCGGCGGTCAGCCGCAGTCGGCCTTCCTGGGCCGCCACCAGACAGTCTTCCATGACGTGGGCGACACTGACGCCAGCATCCACCCCGACAATGCGCGCTGCCCCCTTGAGCGAGTGGGCAGCGCGCATGCAGGCCTCGAGCTGGTCGGCCTGAGTAGGGTTGCGTTCCAGTGCCATCAGGCCGGCACTGAGCACTTGGGTCTGCGCCTCGGCCTCCAGGCTGAACAGTTCGAGCAACGATGCGTCGCGCATTTGCTCTGGGGTCATGACAGGCTCCGCTGCACGGCAGACAGTAAATGTTGATCGTCCAGAACCCGCACGCTGCGGCCGCGCCACTGCAAGACTGCGGCGGTGAAGCGTGTGGCGTCCCGGCCACTGCCCAGCAACTGCGGGTCGAGCCGGTGAATACCGTCGATTTCCTCGACAGCCATCACCACCGGCCCGCCTTCGGCGGCCAGAATCAGCATACGGGGCATCGCCCGTGCGCTGCGTTGCTCGGTGGAGCCGGCCTGCACCCCCAGCAAATCAGCCAGTGACAGGCACGGCACCAACGCACCGCGCACATTGGCAACCCCATGCAGCAGCCGCGAGCGCTGGTGCGGCAATGAATGCACCGCCTGCAGCGGGGCGATTTCGGCCAGGCAGGCGGTAGCCAGCGCCAGCCACTCTTCGCCCAGACGGAACAGCAGCATGGAGCGACCGGTGTTTTCCGCGTCCGGCTGCACCGCCGCAGCCTGGTGCTCCTGCACCAGCGCATAGCGGTCGAGCAAACGCGTGGCCGCAGCGGCATACACCTCGCAATTGCGGCAATGGACATGCCGCTCCAGCAGTGGGCACTGCTTGTCCCCGCGCACGCCAATGCGGTTCCAGCAGTCGTCAATGTGCGCGTCATCCTCGGCGAGCAACTGCATCGCGGATTCACTGTTCATCGTTCAGACTCCCGGCCAGCCCGCGCCGCGCGCGCCTGAAGGCGCCGAGCGCCGGCAAGGTCACCCTGGGCCGCCAGCAAGGCGGCCAGGTGCACCAGCGCCTCGGGGTGCTGTGGTTCCAGGTACAGGGCCTTGCGATAGTGGCTCAGCGCCTGCTGCGCATCGCCTTCGGTATCACTGAGCAAACCCAGCCAGTAGTACACCTGTGCCGACGGCGGGTACTGGCTCAGGTAGCGTTGGCATTCGCTACGGGCCTGCTCGCTGGCACCGGCATTGGCCAACCGGGCAATGTCGGCCAGCAATTCGCTGGCCCCCTCGTGCCTGTGCTCGCGGGCTGGCGCTGGCCTGGCCACCACGGGCAGCACACGCAGCGGACGCGGCAACGGCACACTGGGCTGCGGATAAACCGGTGCGGGCAACGCCGTGAACGCACGCTTGGCGGGTTGGGCGGGTGCCGCTGCCAAGGGGGCGCTGTCGCCTTCATGACGCACATAGGCAAACGAC
Organism: Pseudomonas sp. CIP-10; assembly: GCF_020911845.1. Taxonomy (NCBI): domain Bacteria; kingdom Pseudomonadati; phylum Pseudomonadota; class Gammaproteobacteria; order Pseudomonadales; family Pseudomonadaceae; genus Pseudomonas; species Pseudomonas sp. CIP-10. The sequence continues at coordinate 4,795,743 of NZ_CP087160.1, forward strand.
TGGGCGATCCCCAATGGACGCATGCCCATGCGTGCCAACAAGCTGCCTTCGGCCGGGCCGATGAACAGCACACCCTGCGGATGCAGCAAGCGCTTGAGCACTTCGAACACACGCTGTTGGGTCGGTACGTCGAAATAGATCAATAGATTGCGACAGAACACGAAGTCATACAGGCCGTCGCGGCTGGCCAGCGCCGGGTCAAGCACATTGCCCACCCGCAGGCTGACTTGCTGGCGTACCCGCTCATGCAGGCGGTGGCCTTCGTCCAGTGCATCGAAGTAGCGCTCGCGAAAACCCAGTTCGCTACCCCGGAACGCATTGCGCCCATACACCGCCTGCACGGCCTTGGCTACTGAACTTGGGCTGATGTCCATTCCATCGACAAGGAATGCCCCAGGCGCCATGCCGGCGTCAAACAAGGCCATGGCCAGCGAATAGGGCTCCTCGCCAGTAGAACACGGCAGGCTGAGTAATCGCAGCGGGCGCGCGCCAGCCAGTTTAGCCAGGCGTTTATGGGCCAGGCTGGCCAGCGCAGTGAAGGATTCGGGGTAACGGAAAAACCAGGTTTCCGGGACGATCACCGCTTCGATCAGCGCCTGTTGCTCATCTGCCGACTGCTGCAGGCGCAGCCAGTAATCGTCCAGGTCCATCGCGCCCGCAGCCACGCAACGTTGGCGCAGCGCGCGTTCGACCATGGGCGCGCCCACCGACTCCACGTCCAGGCCAATACGCTCGCGCAAGAAGCGGAAGAAACGCTGTTCGTTCATGTTGGCATCCCTGTCGGGTCTTGCGTGTACAGCAATGCGTGCACGGTGTCGGGCAGCAGGTCATTGACTTCGATGCGCTGCAGCAGCCCCTGGGCATCCTGGCGCACCGGGCCCAGATAAGGCGCTTCACCGGTGTCCACCCCATAGGGCTGGAACTCATCCGGTTGGCAACGCAGGGTTTCGGTGGCCTGCTCCAGGATCAGGCCAAGCTGCAGGCCGCCTCGGTAGTGCACCAGTACCAGGCGGGTGCTGGTGCGTTGCACCGCCGGCTGGCCAAAGCTCAAGGCGGCAAGGTCGATGACCGGAACCAACTGGCCACGATGGGCGAGGATGCCCGCGACCCAGGCAGGTGCCTGGGCGATCGGCTTGAGCGGCTGACGCGGCAACACTTCGATCACCTCGTGCACGCTCAGGGCAAAACGCTGCGCTCTGATGCGAAACTGCAGGTACAACGCCCCCCCGGTGTTCGCCGCCCGCGCGGTGCGCAGTTGCAAGTCGTTCATCGCGGTCAGACTTTGAAGCGCGACACGCCGCCACGCAGGCCCGCGGCCACCTGGCTCAGCTCATCGATGGCATAGCTGGCCTGACGCAGCGACTCGACAGTCTGGGTGCTGGCATCGCTGAGCTGCGCCAGTGCCTGGTTGATCTGCTCGGCACCGGTGGCCTGGGCCTGCATGCCTTCGTTGACCATCAATACGCGCGGCGCCAACGCCTGCACCTGGTGAATGATCTGGCTGAGTTGCTCGCCCACCTGTTGCACCTCGAACATGCCGCGGCGCACTTCTTCGGAGAACTTGTCCATCCCCATGACACCGGCCGACACTGCTGACTGGATCTCGCGCACCATTTGCTCGATGTCGTAGGTGGCCACGGCGGTCTGGTCGGCCAGGCGGCGCACTTCGGTCGCGACCACGGCAAAGCCGCGGCCATATTCACCGGCCTTTTCCGCTTCGATGGCGGCATTGAGCGACAGCAGATTGGTCTGGTCGGCAACCTTGACGATGGTTACCACCATCTGGGTGATGTTGCTGGCTTTCTCGTTGAGGATACCGAGCTTGGCATTGACCAGGTCGGCAGCGCCCATCACCTGGTGCATGGTCTCTTCCATGCGTGCCAGGCCCTGTTGCCCGGAGCCTGCCAGACTGGATGCCTGATCAGCAGCCGTCGTCACTTCGGTCATGGTGCGCACCAGGTCCCGCGAAGTCGCGGCGATTTCCCGCGAGGTGGCGCCAATTTCGGTGGTGGTGGCGGCCGTCTCGGTGGCGGTGGCCTGCTGTTGCTTGGACGTGGCGGCAATTTCGGTGACCGAAGTGGTCACCTGCACCGACGAGCGTTGGGCCTGGGCCACCAGGTTGGCCAGTGCCTCGGCCATTTCGTTGAAGCCGCTTTCGATGGCACCGAATTCGTCCTTGCGATCCAGGCTCAGGCGCATGCTCAGGTCACCGGAACGCAGCTTGTCGAGGGCATGCACGATACGCTGCATGGGCGCTGTGATAGCGCGCAGCAGCAACAGGCCGCAGATGCCGGCAGCGACGATTGCCAGCAGCAGTGAGACCACCATGCTGCCCTTGGCCGTGTTGACTGCGTTGACGATATCGTTGGTGGCGGCATCGGCAGAGGCCCGATTATTCTCGATCACTTCATTCAGGTGCTCGCGCCCATCCTTCCAGGCCGGAGTGAGGACCTCGGTGATCAGCCGCTGGGCCTCGTCGTAGTTGCGCTGACCGTACGCATCCAGCACCTGGTTGACGATTTTGAGGTAGCTTTCTTCCAGTTGCACGAAGCTGTCGAAGCGGACCTGGTCGTCTTTGTCCTGGATGGTGGCCTGGTAGCTGGCCATGTATTGCTTCAGCCGGTTATCGAAGCTTCTGAACAGTTCCAGGTCGGCCGAAGTGATTTCACGATGGTTGGACAGGCCCACCAGTTGCTGGCTGGTGACGTAGCTGTCGACCCAGGCGCTGCGAATCATCGAGCTGTAGTAGACGCCAGGAATGCTGTCGGTCCCCACTGCCTCTTCGGCGGTTTCGATAGCCACCAACCGCGAGTAGGCGGCCACAATCATCAGCAGCATGATGGCGATGATCACGGCGAAACTTGCCAGGATCCGTTGGCGCAAGGTCCAGTTCTTCACATTCAGCCCTCAGGAATTCACAACGAGCGGGAAAAATCGCCGAAGTATAGCCCAGAGGTCTTACGGTTTTGATGTGATTGTCGTTAGGAATTTAGCGCCTGTGAGACCGAGCGCCGCGCGGGAGGCGCTCGATCTCACAGGCGCTGAATAGGCCGTGGCAAGCACCGCCACTACACTGCAGCCAACCGCACCTGGCTTTCCAGCTCCTGGCGCAAGCCCGGGTCCAGCCGCAGCTGACGTGCCAGCTCGTCCAGGTAGGCACGCTCCATAAAGTTTTCCTGATCGACCATCATCACGCTGGCCAGGTACATCTCGGCAGCCATCTCCGGTGTTTGCGCAGCACGGGCCACTTCGGCAGGGTCCAGCGGTTTGTTCAGCTCGGCATGCAGCCAGTGCTGCAATTCGCGGTCGCTGTCCAGGCGCGTGAATTCGCCCTCGATCAACGCCCGCTCGCGCTCGTCGATATGCCCATCGGACTTGGCCGCCGCCACCAGGGCGCGCAGTACCGCCTGGCTGTGCTGCTCGGCCTGGGCCGGCGGCAGGCGGTCGAGGGTTTGAGGCTCGGCTGCGGCCCCCCGCTGGTTTGCCTGCCAATTGCCGTAAGCTTTATAGGCCAGCACCCCCAGCGCGGCGAGGCCGCCGTATGTCAGGGCTTTGCCACCGTACTTGCGGGCCTTCTTGCTACCCAGCAACAGGCCCAGAGCGCCCCCACCCAGCAGGCCGCCCCCTGCTCCGGACAACAACCCGCCCAACCCGCCTGAAGGGTTGCCAGGCTTGGTGGCGCCCCCCTGCTTCTCGAGCAGTTGCTGGCCGGATTTGAGGAGTTGATCAAGCAAGCCCCGGGTATTCATTCGCGTGTCTCCACGTAAGAAGATTCAAACGCCAGAGTAAGGCTTGGCCGAGCACACGCCATGCAGGGATTTGCTTCAGGATGTTGCGTTAGCTGGCAAAAAGCCAACTAGACTCGATATCGCCAATACCTCGCACTCACGCACTACGCTTATAACAATTGCTTCACTGCTTGCCTCATGACTGCCCGAACAAGATCGCCAAGAAGAGGGAACACCATGTCAGTGCACAAGACCGCATTGCTCGGCGCCACCACCTGCGCCATGCTGGCCAGCGCCAGCCTGCAGGCCGCCGAAGCGCCCAAGGCCCTGGGGGCCGGCGAGGGGCGCCTGGACATCGTCGCCTGGCCCGGCTACATCGAACGCGGTGAAAGCGACAAGGCCTACGACTGGGTGACCGGTTTCGAAAAGGAAACCGGCTGCAAGGTCAGCGTGAAAACGGCCGCCACCTCGGACGAGATGGTCAGCCTGATGACCAAGGGCGGCTATGACCTGGTCACCGCCTCGGGCGATGCATCGCTGCGGCTGATTGCAGGCAAGCGCGTACAGCCGATCAACACCGCCTTGATCCCCAACTGGAAAACCATCGACCCGCGCCTGCAGAACGGTGGCTGGTATGTGGTCGACAAGCAGGTGTACGGCACGCCGTACCAGTGGGGGCCAAACGTGCTGCTGTACAACACCAACACCTTCAAGCAGGCACCCACCAGCTGGAGCGTGGTGTTCGAGCCGCAGAACCTGCCCGACGGCAAGCCGAACAAGGGCCGCGTGCAAGCCTACGACGGGCCGATCTACATCGCCGATGCAGCGCTGTACCTGAAGTCGGCCAGGCCCGAACTGGGCATCAAGGACCCGTACGAACTGAACGAGGCACAATACAAGGCCGTGCTGGATCTGCTGCGCCAGCAGCAACCGCTGATCCACCGCTATTGGCATGACGCCACGGTCCAGATGAGCGATGTGAAAAACGAAGGCGTGGTTGCCTCCAGCTCCTGGGGCTACATGGTCAATGGCCTCAAGGCCGAGAACCAGCCAGTGGCCTCGACCATTCCCAAGGAGGGCGCGACCGGCTGGGCCGACACCACCATGCTGCACGCCGAGGCCAAGCACCCCAATTGCGCCTACAAGTGGATGGACTGGTCGCTGCAACCTAAGGTGCAAGGCGATGTGGCGGCGTGGTTCGGCTCGTTGCCGGCTGTGCCGGCGGCGTGCACCGGCAGCGAGCTGCTGGGGGCCGAGGGCTGCAAGACCAACGGCTTTGACAACTTCGACAAGATTGCCTTCTGGAAAACACCGCAGGCCCAAGGCGGCAAGTTCGTGCCTTACAGCCGCTGGACCCAGGACTACATTGCGATCATGGGTGGTCGCTGAGGTTGTCTGAATGCCTGTACCGGCCTTTTCGCGGGCAAGCCCGCGCCCACAGGTTCTTCACCGCCTGCAAGGGTGGCGCTCCACCTGTAGGAGCGGGCTTGCCCGCGAAGAGGCCGGCACAGGAGACATATTCATACCTGGAGTCCACGCATGCCCCTAGCCGTCCAGTTCACCCAGGTTTCCCGCACCTTCGGCGAGGTCAAGGCCGTCGACCAGGTCAGCATCGACATCATCGATGGCGAGTTCTTTTCCATGCTCGGCCCTTCCGGCTCGGGCAAGACCACCTGCCTGCGCCTGATCGCAGGCTTCGAGCAACCCTCCAGCGGTTCGATCCGCATCCAAGGGGTCGAGGCCGCTGGCCTGCCGCCCTACCAACGTGACGTCAACACAGTGTTCCAGGACTATGCGCTGTTCCCGCACATGAACGTGCTGGACAACATCGCCTATGGCCTGAAGGTAAAAGGCGTGGGCAAGGCCGAACGCTACAGCCGCGCCGAAGAAGCCCTGGCCATGGTGGCCTTGGCCGGCTATGGCGCGCGCAAGCCGGCACAGCTGTCTGGCGGCCAGCGTCAGCGCGTGGCCCTGGCCCGGGCGTTGGTCAACCGCCCGCGGGTGCTGCTGCTCGATGAGCCACTGGGCGCGCTGGACCTGAAATTGCGCGAGCAGATGCAAGGTGAGCTGAAAAAGCTGCAACGCCAACTGGGCATCACCTTCATCTTCGTCACCCACGACCAAACCGAAGCACTGTCGATGTCCGACCGGGTCGCGGTGTTCAACCGCGGCCGTATCGAACAGGTCGACACCCCGCGCAACCTGTACATGAAGCCCAGCACAACCTTCGTCGCTGAATTCGTCGGCACGTCCAACGTGGTGCGTGGCGAGCTGGCCATGCAGCTCAACGGCAGCCCTGCGCCCTTCTCCATCCGTCCCGAACACATTCGCCTGGGCGACCCGGTAGTGACCAGCCATGAGGTACAGGTCAGCGGCGTGCTGCGTGATGTCCAGTACCAAGGCAGCGCCACACGCTACGAACTGCAGCTGGAAAACGGTCAACTGCTGGCAGTCAGCCAGGCCAATGACCGCTGGCAAAAGCAGGTGCAGGCCTGGCAGCCCGGGCAACGCCTGCAGGCGCACTGGCCCCGCGAAGCCATGACGGTACTGCAGGAAACCGAGGGCCGCTGAGATGAGCACACTGCGCGCCCTGTCCAACCTGCTGTACCGGCGCCCCAACCTGTACCTGGCACTGCTGTTGATCCCGCCGCTGACCTGGTTCGGCGCGATTTACCTGGGTTCGCTGCTGAACCTGCTGTGGCAGGGCTTCTATACCTTCGACGACTTCACCATGGCGGTGACCCCGGACCTGACCCTGGGCAACTTCGCCGCGCTGTTCAACCCGTCGAACTTCGACATCATCCTGCGCACCCTGGGGATGGCGGTGGCGGTGTCGCTGGCCAGCGCGGTACTGGCCTTCCCCATCGCCTATTACATGGCGCGTTACACCAGCGGCAAGACCAAGGCGTTTTTCTACATCGCGGTGATGATGCCGATGTGGGCCAGCTACATCGTCAAGACCTATGCCTGGACCCTGCTATTGGCCAAGGGCGGTGTGGCCCAATGGTTCGTCCAGCAGTTGCACCTGGACGGCCTGCTGCAGGCGGTGCTGGCCGTGCCGGGCGTGGGCGGCAGCACGCTGTCGACTTCGCACCTGGGGCGCTTCCTGGTGTTCGTGTACATCTGGCTGCCATTCATGATCCTGCCGATCCAGGCCTCGCTGGAGCGCTTGCCACCGTCGCTGCTGCAGGCTTCGGCCGACCTGGGCGCACGGCCGGGGCAAACCTTCGTGCAGGTGATCCTGCCGCTGTCGATCCCCGGCATCGCCGCCGGCTCGATCTTCACCTTCTCGCTCACCCTGGGCGACTTCATCGTGCCGCAGCTGGTCGGGCCGCCCGGCTACTTCATCGGCAGCATGGTCTATGCCCAGCAAGGGGCGATCGGCAACATGCCGATGGCCGCCGCGTTCACCTTGGTGCCCATTGTGCTGATCGCGGTATACCTGGCCATCGTCAAGCGTCTGGGGGCCTTCGATGCACTCTGAAAAAGCGTCGGCAGGGCTGCGCCTGGCGGCCTGGGGCGGGTTGTTGTTCCTGCACTTCCCGATCCTGATCATCTTCCTGTACGCCTTCAACACCGAAGACGCGGCGTTCAGCTTTCCGCCCAAGGGCTTTACCCTGAAGTGGATCGACGTGGCCTTTGCCCGGCCCGATGTGCTCGAGGCAATCAAGCTGTCGCTGCAGGTGGCTTGCCTGGCCACTTTGATCGCACTGGTGCTCGGTACGCTGGCCTCGGCGGCGCTCTATCGGCGCAGCTTCTTCGGCAAGGAGAGCATTTCGCTGGTGCTGATCCTGCCCATTGCCCTGCCAGGCATCATCACCGGCATCGCCCTGCTCTCGGCGTTCAAGACGCTGGGGATAGAGCCCGGGGTGTTCACCATCGTAGTCGGCCACGCCACGTTCTGCGTGGTGATCGTCTACAACAACGTGATCGCCCGCCTGCGGCGTACCTCGCAAAGCCTGATCGAAGCCTCGATGGACCTTGGTGCCGACGGTTGGCAGACCTTCCGTTACATCGTCCTGCCCAACCTCGGCTCGGCGCTGCTGGCGGGCGGCATGCTGGCCTTTGCCTTGTCGTTCGATGAAATCATCGTCACCACGTTCACCGCCGGCCATGAGCGCACCCTGCCGATCTGGCTGCTCAACCAGCTCAGCCGCCCACGCGACGTGCCCGTGACCAACGTTGTCGCCATGCTGGTGATGCTGGTGACCATGCTGCCGATTCTTGGCGCCTATTACCTGACCCGTGGCGGAGACAGCGTCGCGGGCGGTGGAAAATGACCCTGGAGGAGTCCCCGATGCAAACGCAGATGCTGATCAATGGCCAGCTGATCGCTGGCCAAGGCCCGGCCTGGACCGTGCTCAACCCGGCGCTGGGCACTGCCCTGGCGCAGATCAACGAAGCCACCGAGGCACAGGTAGACAGCGCTGTGCGCGCTGCCGACCAAGCCTTCGACAGCTGGTCGCAAACCAGTCCTAAAGAACGTTCGCAGGCCTTGCTGGCGCTGGCCGACGCCATCGAAGCCCATGGCGATGAACTGGCCCGGCTGGAATCGCAGAACTGCGGCAAGCCCCTGAGCGCTGCACTGAATGACGAGATCCCGGCGATTGCCGACGTGTTCCGTTACTTTGCCGGTGCTGCACGCTGCCTGGGCGGCTCGGCGGCAGGCGAGTACCTGCCGGGCCACACCTCGATGATCCGCCGCGACCCGTTGGGCGTGGTGGCGTCCATCGCGCCGTGGAACTACCCGCTGATGATGCTGGCCTGGAAGATCGCCCCGGCCCTGGCTGCCGGCAACACCGTGGTGATAAAGCCATCCGAACTGACGCCACTGACGGCCCTGCGCCTGGGCGAGCTGGCCCAGGACTTGCTACCGCCGGGGGTGCTGAACATTCTCTTCGGCCGCGGCCAGACGGTCGGCAACCCGTTGATAACCCATCCCAAGGTGCGCATGGTGTCGCTGACCGGCTCGATCCCCACCGGCGCGCACATCATCAGTGCCACCGCCGACAGCGTGAAACGCATGCACATGGAATTGGGCGGCAAAGCGCCGGTGCTGGTGTTCGATGACGCAGACATCGATGCCGCCATCGACGGCATCCGCACCTTCGGCTTCTACAACGCTGGCCAGGACTGCACCGCAGCCTGCCGCCTGTACGTCCAGGACGGGATTTACGAGCGCTTCGTCGAACGCCTGGGTAAAGCCGTAGCCAGCCTCAAGCCGGGCTTGCAGGAGTCTGAAGAAACCGAACTGGGGCCGCTGATCAGTGCCCAGCACCGCGACAAGGTCGCCGGGTTGGTGCAGCGGGCCATCGCCCAGCCGCACATTCGTCTGGTAACCGGTGGCAAGCCGATAGCGGGCGATGGCTTTTTCTTCGAGCCTACCGTGCTGGCCGACGCCCTGCAGGACGACGAGATCGTGTGCAACGAAGTGTTCGGCCCGGTGGTTTCGGTCACCCGCTTCACCGATGAAGCGCAGGCACTGGAATGGGCCAACGACTCCAACTACGGCCTGGCTTCGTCGGTATGGACCCGCGACACCGGCCGCGCCCACCGCCTGGCGGCGCGCTTGCAGTATGGCTGCACCTGGGTGAACACCCACTTCATGCTGGTCAGCGAAATGCCCCATGGCGGGCAGAAGCATTCGGGGTATGGCAAGGACATGTCGATGTATGGGCTGGAGGACTACACCTGTGTGCGGCATGTGATGATCAAGCATTGAGGAGGCACAGGGGTACGTCGGTAGATTTGTAACGCCAACGAGATCGAGCGCCGCCCGCGCGGCGCTCGATCTCAGCCCCAAACAAAATCCTCGCCAACCCCCAGCAAACTCGACGCCCCTAGTCCCGCAAATCAGACTCGTGAATCGGGTTGGCCCTGCTCGTGGCGCGTTGGTACTGCGCAGGCCAGGTGGCCTTGTTGCCGCCCAGATCGTCATCGGCATGCAGCGGCCAGTACGGGTCGCGCAGCAGTTCGCGGGCCAGGAAGATGATATCGGCCTGCCCGGTGCGCAGGATGTGCTCGGCCTGGGCCGGTTCGGTGATCATGCCCACAGTGCCAGTGGCGATTTCCGATTCCTTGCGCACGCGCTCGGCGAAACGGGTCTGATAGCCGGGGCCGGTGGGGATTTCGGCGTTTACCGAGGTGCCGCCAGAGGACACATCGATCAGGTCCACACCCAAGCCCCGCAGGCGCCGGGCCAGTTCGACGGTTTCATCCGGGTTCCAACCATCTTCCACCCAGTCGGTTGCCGAAACCCGCACGAACAGTGGCAACTCCGGGGGCCAAACCTTGCGCACTGCCTCGACCACCTGCAAGGTCAGGCGGATGCGGTTTTCAAAGCTGCTACCGTACTCATCGCGGCGCTGGTTGCTCAAGGGTGATAGGAACTGGTGCAGCAGATAGCCGTGCGCGGCGTGGATCTCAACCACCTTGAAACCGGCCTTCAAGGCGCGCTCGGTCGAGGCGACGAAGGCGCCAATCACATCCTCAATCTCGTCCTGGCTCAACTCGCGCGGCGCGGTGTGTTGCGGGTCGAAGGCGATTTTCGAGGGCCCCACCGGCTGCCAGCCGCCCTCTTCCAGTTTGACGCTACCTGGTTTGCCCAGCCATGGGCGATAGGTGCTGGCCTTGCGCCCGGCGTGGGCCAGCTGGATGCCAGCCACGGCGCCCTGGGCGGTGATGAAGCGGGTGATGCGTTGTAACGGGGCGATCTGCGCGTCGTCCCACAGGCCAAGGTCTTCGGCGGTGATGCGGCCATCGGCGGTCACCGCCACGGCTTCAGTGATTACCAGGCCGGCGCCACCGACGGCGCGGCTGCCTAAATGGACGAGATGCCAGTCGTTGGCCAAGCCATCGACGGCTGAATACTGGCACATTGGTGACACGGCGATGCGGTTGGGCAAGGTCAGCTGACGCAGGGTGTAAGGCTCGAGCAGCAGGCTCATGAGGGCACCTCCCAAGGACTCCAATGGTGATCCGGCCCGGACACTCAATTGCACGTCCCTGGCCCAGGTCCGGTCATAACTTCAGACTAGACCAGAATGGGTGGGGGGGAGGTTCCATGGGATTTTGGGTGGGGTGTGGGGTGCGGGTGTCAGGCTCTAAGGTGATGTCGCCGGTGAGATCGAGCGCCGCCCGCGCGGCGCATCGCGACGCAAGGCCGCTTGTGTCTTGATGGGGGATTAGAATCTGGAGTGAGAGCGGTGAATGGCAAGCTGAATGCCGTAGGTGCCTTGAGCACGTGTGGGAGCACAAGCTGCCATTCACCGTTCCACTTTGGCGAGAGCCCGAACAGTTGGATGCGGCTCTGATCTCGAATCACAAGCGTGGGCCAAGCCAAAGTCCTCTCACTGTGTTGAGTTTAGGAGGTTTTGGTGATGGCTTCCTTCTTGGGTATCGATGTTTCCAGTCTCTCCCTTGATGCTGCGGTGCGGCCACAGGGCATCAAAATGCATTTAAGCAATGATCCCACAGGCTTTGAGGCGCTACTGGAGAGCCTTCGCAAGCTCAGTATCAAGCGCGTCCTGTTAGAGGCGACGGGTGGCTACGAGCGAGATGTCATGCGTTTTCTACAGGACGCTGGCTACAAGGTCATACGCGTTAATCCCAGGCGAGCCAGGTCATTCGCTGACTCTCTAGGCATCAAGGCCAAGACTGACGCCATCGACGCCGAGGTTCTGGCGCACTATGCCGAAGTCATTCCAGATCAACCCTCCCTGCGAATCAGCCCCGAACGAGCGCTTCTGCGAGAGTTGCTTCAGCAACGTGATCGGTTGGTTCAACAGCGAGATGACGACCTGCGGCGCCTGAAGCAGGTGCAATCGACTGCAGTTGCTAACTACCTGAATGCCAACCTGAAACACTTCAAAGCGCAGATCAAACTGGTTGAGCGTGAGATCGAACAGCAAACCGCGATGCTGAACGACGAACGGGTTACCCAACTGATTAAAGTGAAAGGCATTGGGATGGTGACAGCGGGCAAGCTAGTAGCGCTGCTGCCGGAGCTGGGTCGGGTTGAATCCAGAGAAATTGCCTCCCTGGTCGGAGTGGCGCCCTTCAACCACGACAGCGGGAAATTCATGGGCAAGCGCTCTATCTCTGGCGGACGATTTGCGGTCAGGCGATCGCTGTACATGGCATGCCTTGTGGCGATGAGATACAACCCAGCACTCAAGGCTCGTTATCAGTCACTGCGGGAGCGCGGAAAACTTCCCAAAGTCGCTATCGTGGCCTGCATGAGAACGTTCATCGTGCGGTTAAATGCCATGCTCAGAACGGGTACATCATGGCTCGATCTAGTGCTACCGCAGCCTGAAAGTACAACGTAAATCCAGAACGCAGCGTGAGCCGCGTGGAAGCGGGCTTGCCCGCGAAGCCAACACCGTGGTGGATTGCACGGGCTTCGCCCGTGTTCGCGGGCAAGCCCGCTCCCACAGGGAAGGCGCCAGCTTTTAGAAATTGAGCAAGACAGTTGCTCCCACATTTGTTGCAACGTGGCCATGTCTGTGAGGCCATGGTTGTCAGCCTTGGCGCATGACTGAAGGCTGGTGGGGCGATAACAGCGACAACGCACAGGCATCGTCAGACCGACAAGGCGCGCAACCAGGGCCTTGCAGGTTTGGCACGTTGCAACAAATGTGGGAGCAACTGTCTTGCTCAATTTCTAAAAGCTGGCGCCTTCCCTGGACTGCCCCCAAGAAGTTGGACACCAATCCAACCCTTGGGGGATCTATGGGTAAGTACACCGAGCAATTCAAGCTCACAGCGATCACAGCCTACCTGGATGGCAGCAACGGTTTCCGAAAGGTGGCTCAACACTTAGGTATCGATTTCAGCCTGCTTCGACGCTGGGTGGCCAGTTATCAGGCCAATAATGGCATTGGTACAGGCTCGCATGGGCGGCGCTATACCAGTGATTTCAAACAGCAGGTGCTTAGCTATATGCACGAGCATCGGCTTTCGCTGCGCCAGACCGCTGCCCACTTTGGTCTTGGGCAGTCCTCTCAGATAGGCATTTGGCAGCGGCAGTACTACAGTGGCAGTCCTGCACCCTCTACTGCCATCAAGCCAAGAAAGCCAATCGACGTGTCGAAGAAGATCAAGCCTGCCAAACCCACCGATACCAATGATGATCAGAAGTCTCGAGATCAGCTGATGGCTGAACTTGAGTACCTGCGCATGGAGAATGCTGTCCTAAAGGAGCTCAAGGCTCTGCGCGAGGAAAAGGAACGAACACGCGGGAAAAAGCCCTGATCGTTTCCAAACTCAAGCGCAGGTTTCCTTTGCCTGACCTCCTTCAGTTGGTCGAGCTGGCGCGCAGCACCTTCTACTACCAGCTCAAAGCTCAGCAGAAGCCAGACCGGCATGCTGAGCTCAAGGCATTGGTGCATCGCGTCTATCACGAGCAGAAACGGCTTTATGGTTATCGCCGTATCGCACTCGTAATCAGGAAGGAAAAGCGGGTGAACAAGAAGGTCATTGAACGGCTGATGGCTGAGCAGGGATTGAAATCAGTAGTGCGCCCCAAGAAATATCGCTCCTATCGAGGTACCGTCGGCAAAGTGGCAGCGAATGTACTGGAGCGAAATTTTATCGCTCAACGCCCAAACCAGAAGTGGGTGACTGACGTAACCGAGTTCAAAGTAGCTCAGCAGAAGCTCTATCTGTCGCCCGTGATGGATTTGTACAACGGCGAAATCGTGGCCTACGAAATGGCCAGCCGCCCGTGCTATAGCCTGGTTGGGAACATGCTTGGCAAAGCGCTCGATTGCCTGGGAGAGAAACCGAAGCTCGTGCTGCATTCGGATCAGGGATGGCATTACCAGCAGGCGCAATACCGCCGTAAGCTAAGCGAATGTGGGGTAAAGCAGAGCATGTCTCGAAAAGGCAATTGCCTGGACAACGCGGCCATGGAAAGCTTCTTCGGCACGCTCAAATCTGAGTTTTTCTACCTGAAGCGTTTCGAGAGCATTGATGAGCTGAGAGCGGGTCTGGATGAGTACATTCACTACTACAACCATGATCGCATCAAGCTGAGGCTCAATGGCCTGAGCCCTGTGGAGTACAGGGCTCAGGCTGCAGCTTAAAACTGTCCAACTTTTGGGGGGCAGTCCACCTTGTGGGAGCAACTGTCTTGCTCAATTTCTAAAAGCTGGCGCCTTCCCTGTGGGAGCGGGCTTGCCCGCGAACACGGGCGAAGCCCGTGCAATCCACCACGGTGTTGGCTTCGCGGGCAAGCCCGCTTCCACGCGGCTCACGCTGCGTTCTGGATTTACGTTGTACTTTCAGGCTGCGGTAGCACTAGATCGAGCCATGATGTACCCGTTCTGAGCATGGCATTTAACCGCACGATGAACGTTCTCATGCAGGCCACGATAGCGACTTTGGGAAGTTTTCCGCGCTCCCGCAGTGACTGATAACGAGCCTTGAGTGCTGGGTTGTATCTCATCGCCACAAGGCATGCCATGTACAGCGATCGCCTGACCGCAAATCGTCCGCCAGAGATAGAGCGCTTGCCCATGAATTTCCCGCTGTCGTGGTTGAAGGGCGCCACTCCGACCAGGGAGGCAATTTCTCTGGATTCAACCCGACCCAGCTCCGGCAGCAGCGCTACTAGCTTGCCCGCTGTCACCATCCCAATGCCTTTCACTTTAATCAGTTGGGTAACCCGTTCGTCGTTCAGCATCGCGGTTTGCTGTTCGATCTCACGCTCAACCAGTTTGATCTGCGCTTTGAAGTGTTTCAGGTTGGCATTCAGGTAGTTAGCAACTGCAGTCGATTGCACCTGCTTCAGGCGCCGCAGGTCGTCATCTCGCTGTTGAACCAACCGATCACGTTGCTGAAGCAACTCTCGCAGAAGCGCTCGTTCGGGGCTGATTCGCAGGGAGGGTTGATCTGGAATGACTTCGGCATAGTGCGCCAGAACCTCGGCGTCGATGGCGTCAGTCTTGGCCTTGATGCCTAGAGAGTCAGCGAATGACCTGGCTCGCCTGGGATTAACGCGTATGACCTTGTAGCCAGCGTCCTGTAGAAAACGCATGACATCTCGCTCGTAGCCACCCGTCGCCTCTAACAGGACGCGCTTGATACTGAGCTTGCGAAGGCTCTCCAGTAGCGCCTCAAAGCCTGTGGGATCATTGCTTAAATGCATTTTGATGCCCTGTGGCCGCACCGCAGCATCAAGGGAGAGACTGGAAACATCGATACCCAAGAAGGAAGCCATCACCAAAACCTCCTAAACTCAACACAGTGAGAGGACTTTGGCTTGGCCCACGCTTGTGATTCGAGATCAGAGCCGCATCCAACTGTTCGGGCTCTCGCCAAAGTGGAACGGTGAATGGCAGCTTGTGCTCCCACACGTGCTCAAGGCACCTACGGCATTCAGCTTGCCATTCACCGCTCTCACTCCAGATTCTAATCCCCCATCAAGACACAAGCGGCCTTGCGTCGCGATGCGCCGCGCGGGCGGCGCTGGATTTCCGCTACACCACAAGAATCAAGGCAAGCCCCGCAAAACCGTCAGCGCGGCTCCATGTGGGCAATCATCAACTGCACACTTTCATTGCCGCGAAACTCGTTCACATCCAGTTTGTAAGCCAACTCGACCCAACGCACGGTCGGGTTCGGCCACACTTCGCGGTCGACGCCGAAGGCAATGCCATCCAGCCGTACCGAACCACACTCGCTCTTGAGCACCACCTTCAGGTGCCGCTCGCCAACCACGCGCTGCTCCACCAACTGGAACACGCCATGGAACAGCGGCTCTGGGAAGTGCTGGCCCCATGGGCCGGCATGGCGCAGGGCCTTGGCCAGGTCGAGGTGGAACTCCTCTACCGCCAGGCTGCCGTCGGACAACAGCCGGCCGGTCAGGTCTTCTTCACGCAGTTGACGCCGCACTTCTTCGTCGAAGGCCTCGGCGAATGCCGGGAAGTTGCCTTCTGGCAACGACAAACCGGCAGCCATGGCGTGGCCGCCGAACTTGCTGATCAGCTGCGGGTGGCGCGCGGCCACGGCATCCAGCGCATCGCGAATATGGAAGCCCGGCACCGAGCGCGCCGAACCTTTGAGCATGCCGTCGCCAGCATCAGCGAACGCAATGGTCGGCCGGTGGTAACGTTCCTTCAGACGCGAAGCCAGAATACCGATCACCCCTTGGTGCCAATCGGCATCGAACAGGCACAAGCCGTAGGGCATGGACTCGACCGGCAGGTCCTTGAGCTGGGCCAGGGCCTCGCGCTGCATGCCCTGCTCGATGGACTTGCGGTCCTGGTTCAGGTCGTCCAGCTGCTGGGCCATGTCCTGGGCCAGGGTCGCGTCCTCACACAGCAGGCATTCGATACCCAGGCTCATGTCGTCCAGCCGCCCTGCGGCGTTCAACCGCGGGCCGAGGATGAAACCGAGGTCGGTCGAGGTGATGCGCCGGTGATCACGGCGGGCCACTTCGAGAATGGCCTTCAGCCCTGGTCGGGCTCGGCCGGCGCGGATGCGCTCGAGGCCTTGGTGCACCAGGATGCGGTTGTTGGCATCCAGCGGCACCACGTCAGCAACACTGCCCAGCGCCACCAGATCGAGCAGTTCGCCAATGTTCGGCTGTGGCTGCGCCTCGTACCGCCCAAGGCTGCGCAAGCGAGCGCGCAGGGCCATCAACACATAGAAGATCACCCCTACCCCGGCCAGTGACTTGCTCGGAAAGCTGCAGCCCGGCTGGTTGGGGTTGATGATGGCATCAGCGTCGGGCAACTGCTCGCCCGGCAGGTGGTGGTCGGTGACCAGCACCTTGAGCCCGGCGGCCTTGGCGGCCGCCACCCCGTCGACACTGGAAATGCCGTTGTCCACGGTAATCAGCAACTGCGGCTGGCGCTGCAGCGCCACCTCGACGATTTCCGGGGTCAGGCCGTAGCCATACTCGAAGCGGTTGGGCACCAGGTAATCGACATGGGCTGCCCCCAGCAGGCGCAGGCCCAGCACCCCGACGGTGCTGGCAGTGGCACCGTCGGCATCGAAGTCGCCGACGATGAGGATGCGCTGGCGCTGGTCGATGGCTTCGACCAGCAGGTCCACACCGGCCTCGATGCCCTTGAGCTGCTGGTACGGCAGCAGGCGTGCCAGGCTTTTGTCCAGCTCGGCCTCGCTCTGCACGCCGCGCGCGGCGTAAAGGCGGGTCAGCAAGGGTGGCAGGTTACCCAGAAATGGCAGGGTCGGCGGCAGCGGACGAGGTTCGATACGCATGGGTTGCTTCAACCACGCTCACCGAGCAGCCACTGCAGTTGTACTTCATGCTGGCCACGGTCGTCAGTCACGAATACCGTACCTTCACTGATCATCACGTCCCACTTGATGCTACGCGGCATGTCGGTCGCCAGGGTTTCCAGCACCTCTTGCGGCACAGCGGCAATGCTCAGGTTTTTCAGGTTCTTGACCGCGCTCACCACTTTGCCTTCCCACACTCGCAGGCTGCCGTAAGCCAGCAAGCTGGTGCGTTCGGTACGACGCGAGCACCAGGTCAGACGATCGGCATCAGGCTGGCCAACTTCAATCCAGTGCAGCACGCGATCGTCCAGGCTCTTTTCCCACAGCGCTGGCTCATCGACATCCGACAGGCCGCGGCCAAACGACAAGTTCTCGTTGTACCAGAGCGCGTACGCCAACAAACGAACTGCCATGCGCTCTTCGGTTTCCGAAGGGTGCCGAGCGATCGTCTGTTTGACGCTTTCGTAGACGTTGCGATCAAGGTCAGTGAGATTCAATTCGAACTTGTAGGTGGTGGACGGCTGGGCCATGGTCGACGGGCTTCGTGCAAAAGAAAGTGGCACAGTCTACCCCATCCGCACCTTCCATGCCCCGCAGCAGTACCCGGCGTAACCGACGTGTGATAAAACCACGGCTCTGCCCAACTGCCACGGACACCCCATGTCGACGCCCAGCAAACCCCTCGCCGGCCTTAAAGTTGTCGAACTCGGTACCCTGATCGCCGGGCCGTTCGCCTCGCGTATCTGTGCCGAATTCGGCGCCGAAGTGGTCAAGGTCGAATCGCCCGATGGCGGCGACCCGCTGCGCAAGTGGCGCAAGCTGTACGAGGGCACCTCGCTGTGGTGGTTCGTGCAGGCCCGCAACAAGCAGTCGCTCACCCTCAACCTCAAGCACCCCGAGGGCCGCGATATCCTCAAGCGCCTGCTGGCCGAGGCCGACATCCTGATCGAAAACTTTCGCCCGGGCGTGCTGGAAAAACTTGGTTTGGGGTGGGATGTGCTGCATGCGCTGAACCCGCGCCTGGTGATGGTGCGCCTGTCGGGCTTTGGCCAGACCGGGCCGATGAAAGACCAGCCAGGCTTCGGTGCCGTAGGCGAGTCAATGGGCGGCCTGCGCTACATCACGGGTTTCGATGACCGCCCGCCGGTGCGAACCGGGATTTCCATCGGGGACTCGATTGCCGCCCTGTGGGGGGTGATCGGCGCGCTGATGGCGCTGCGCCACCGGGAAGTCAATGGCGGCCAGGGCCAGGTGGTGGACGTGGCCCTGTACGAGGCGATCTTTGCCATGATGGAGAGCATGGTCCCGGAATTCGATGTGTTCGGCTTCATCCGCGAACGCACCGGCAACATCATGCCAGGCATCACGCCCTCCTCCATCCACACAAGCGCCGACGGCAAGCATGTGCAGATCGGCGCCAACGGTGATGCGATCTTCAAGCGCTTCATGCAGGCCATCGGTCGCGATGACCTCGCCGACGACCCGACCCTGGCCAGCAACGACGGCCGCGACCTGCGTCGTGACGAGCTGTATGGGGTAATCGACCGCTGGGCCAACAGCCTCCCACTGGAGCAACTGATGCAGGTGCTGACCACTGCCGAAGTGCCGGCCAGCCGTATCTATTCGGCCGAAGACATGTTCAACGACCCCCAGTACCTGGCACGCGAGATGTTCCTGCAGGCCAAGTTGCCGGATGGCAAGCCATTCCACATGCCCGGCATCGTGCCCAAGCTGTCGGAGACTCCCGGCTCTAGCGAATGGGTCGGCCCGGCCTTGGGCGAGCATACCGAGGCGCTGCTCGGCAGCCTGGGCTACGACGCAGCGGCCATCGCCAGCCTGCGCGCAGCGGGCACGGTCTGATCCTGGCGCTGATCGGTTCCATGTGCGCGCCCCGCTGCCTACGCCACCTGGTCCTGCTCTGCGGGCTGCTACCTGCGTTGCTGTTGCAGCCCGCACATGCCAAGGAGCACCTCTTCTGGCTGGTACGCGACCTGCCACCGTTCACCATTTTTGATGGCCCGGAAGAAGGCCGGGGGGTCATCGACCAGTTGTTACCGCTGCTGATAAGGCAGATGCCCGAGTACGAACACAGCATCGTGCGGGTCAACCGCGCCCGCAGCCTGCAGATGCTGCAAGACCGTGACACCTTCACCTGCGACCCAACCCTGCTGTGGACACCGGAACGGGCCAAATATGTGCATTTTTCTGTTCCATCGCTGGGCGTGCTCAGCGGCGGCCTGGTGTTGCGCAAGGAAAACCAGGCGCTGGTGGCACCCTACCTCGACGGCCAGCAGGTGGACCTGCATGGCCTGCTGAGCAAGGCCCCGCTAAAGCTTGGGATTGTCGCGGAACGCAGCTACGGCACGCAGATTGACAGCATCTTGCGCCAGTTACCCGACAGCGCGCTCAGCCGCCACTACGGCAACGAGGCCACCGCCAACCTGCTGCAGATGCAGCAGTTGGGGCGCCTGCGCCTGGTGCTCGGCTACTGGCCTGAAGTTCGCTACCTGATCCAACAACAAGGCGGGTCACTGACTGACTACCAGTTTCATACTGTGCAGGGCGTGGATCGCTACCAGTTTCTGCATGTGGGCTGTTCAGACAGCGAATTGGGGCGTGCGGCAGTTGCCCACATCGACCAGTTGCTGCCCACCCTGCGCCGGGATGTGTTGCCAGGGTTGTATGCCCGCTGGCTGGACCTGGCATTGCGGGAGGACTATCTGGAGGAAAGCCGGCGTTTCTTTGAGGACAAATAAGCCCAACCGGTCTGCACCGTCGTTGCAGGAGCAGCCGAGGGATACATGCCTGCCCAGAAAAAGAAACCCCAGGCGCTGGGGAAGACGCCCGGGGCCAAGCGAAAGCCCTTGAGGACTTCCCGTGGCAGCCTTGCCAGCGCCGGAGCAAAGCACTGGCTGGCTGCCCCTACACTGTCTGATGGACGACTCAGGCAAAGGTTCCCTGCGGTTGTTGGCGATGCTGCAATGCCGCGATCACACAAGGCTGCAACCGCCCCTCAGCTATCTGCAAGTCTCGGTGCAAGCCGTCCACGAGGTCGATCAGCAGGCGTTGCTCCTGCAATTGGCGCTCGCTGACCGAGCGCCGCAAGGTAATACCTGAGAGGGGGTCGTGAACGGTCAGTTGACGATTACCGCTGGGATCGGCGATGCCGAGGTGGGTCTGATAGGGCGTCAGGGCTTCGTTGAGCAGGCTGCAGATTCTTTCCATCCGGATCACTCGCTGCGTGGTGGGACCTAAAGTAACTGACCAACAGGCGCCGCAGAAAGTTCGTCAAACCGCGCCCGCTTCAGTGAGCATGCGGGGCTGGCATGACAGTTTGAATACGCGACCCTGGGCGCACCTGCAGTGTTTGCAAGGCGTGCTGCAGGCGTGGCATCGACAGCGGCCAGGGCAACTCGTCGAGCACCCACATGCCACATTTTCTGGCCTCCTGGGCAAGGTTTTGACGCGTTGGGGCAGGCTGGCCGACGAACAGCAATGCGCGCACTCGTCGCTGCTGGGCGAGCAAAGCAAGGCCGGCCCGGGCTGGCATGGCGTGGTCAAGGATCAGCAAGTCAGGGCGACGCTCAGCGCAGAGGCAGGCGTCGAGGTCAGCGACGCTTTCGCTGATGCGCACGTTGAAGACGCCTTGGCCATTGAGGGCCTGGTGCAAGAGGATCTGGTGGGATGGGCGAGCCTGGTGAATCAACACATAGGGCTGGTGCATGAGCCGCTCCTGATGGGAGGACCGGCTAATTTATGCTTGGCGCCCGGCAGGCTGAATAGGATGTTTCTGATAGACCGGAGGGAAAAGGCTGAGACGTTGGGGCTGCGCTGCAGCCCCAAACGCCATGCAATTACAGCGGCTTGCCGCGGTTGCCGTGCTGGCTGACAAAGCCCTGTACAGCCTTCAGGTCATTGGCCAGGACCGTGCAACGCTCTTCACGGCTGAACAGGTCGCTGAGGTGCGCGGGTAGCTCCAACGCCTTGCCCACACCGGCCTTCTCCACCGCGTCCGGGAACTTGACCGGGTGCGCGGTACCCAGCACCACCATTGGCGTGTCCAGGCTGCGGCGGCACTCGCGGGCAGCCTTCACGCCGATTGCGGTATGCGGGTCGAGCACTTCACCGGTGGCGGCGAACACTTCTGCGATGGTCTCGCAGGTTTGCTCGTCGCTGACAGCCAGCGAGTCGAACAGTTTGCGGGCTTCGGTCCAGCGGTCTTGCTCGACGCTGAAGCCGCCACCTTGCTTGAAGTTGGCCATCAGCTCGGCAATCGCACCGCCGTTGCGACCATGCAGGTCGAACAGCAGGCGCTCGAAGTTGGACGAGACCATGATGTCCATCGACGGCGACAGGGTCGCGTGCAGGGTTTCCTTGACGTACTGGTTGCCGCTCATGAAGCGGTGCAGGATGTCGTTACGGTTGGTGGCGACGATCAATTGGCTGACCGGCAGGCCCATGTTGCGCGCCAGGTAGCCGGCGAAGATGTCGCCGAAGTTGCCGGTCGGTACCGAGAACGCCACCGAGCGCGCCGGGCCGCCCAGCTGCAGGGCTGCATGGAAGTAGTAGACGATCTGGGCCATGATCCGCGCCCAGTTGATCGAGTTGACGGCGACCAGGCGGGTGCCCTTGAGGAACGACTGGTCGGCGAAACTGGCCTTGACCATTTCCTGACAGTCGTCGAAGTTGCCTTCGATGGCGATGTTGTGGATGTTGTCGCCAAAGATGGTAGTCATCTGACGGCGCTGCACTTCCGATACACGCTGGTGCGGGTGCAGGATGAAGATGTCGACGTTGTCGCAACGGCGGCAGCCTTCGATTGCAGCGGAACCGGTATCACCGCTGGTGGCACCGATGATGACCACGCGCTCGTTGCGCTTGGCCAGCACATGGTCAAGCAGGCGACCGAGCAACTGCAGGGCAAAGTCCTTGAACGCCAGGGTCGGGCCGTGGAACAGCTCCAGCACCCACTCGTTGCTGTTCAGCTGACGCAACGGGGCGACCGCAGCGTGGGCGAACTCGCCGTAGGTTTCTTCGAGTATCTTCTTGAAGTCGGCGTCGGCGATGCTGCCCTCGACGAACGGACGCATCACGCGGAAGGCCAGCTCGTGGTAGGGCAAGCCGGCCCACGAGGCGATTTCTTCCTGGGTGAAGCGTGGCAGGTTTTCCGGCACGTAGAGGCCGCCGTCGCTGGCCAGGCCAGCCAGCAGCACGTCTTCGAAATTCAGGGCCGGTGCCTGGCCGCGGGTACTGATATAGCGCATGGGTGCAAACCTTCGATGCTGGGGCCGGGGCCGCGCGGGCGGCCCATCGGCAATATTTGTTAGTTGAGCTGCTCGACGCGAATGCGCACAACCTTGCCGACCACGTCCTGCAGGGCTTCCAGGGCGACGATGGCGTCATTGATACGCTGCTCGACCACGCCATGGGTCACCAGGATCATTGGCACCAGGCCATCCTGTTCCTCGGCTTCCTTCTGCATGATCGACTCGATGTTGATACCGCGCTCCGAGAGGATGCTGGCGACCTGGGCCAGAACGCCCGGGTGATCCTTGGCCTGGATACGCAGGTAGTAGGCGCTTTCGCAGGCTTCGATCGGCAGGATCGGGTGGGCCGACAGCGAGTCTGGCTGGAAGGCCAGGTGCGGCACACGGTTTTCCGGGTCGGAGGTCATGGCACGGACCACGTCGACCAGGTCGCCGACCACTGACGAAGCGGTAGGCTCCATACCCGCGCCGGCACCGTAGTACAGGGTGGAGCCGGCAGCATCACCGTTGACCATGACAGCGTTCATCACGCCGTTGACGTTGGCGATCAGACGGTCGGCCGGGATCAGCGTCGGGTGCACGCGCAGCTCGATACCTTCGGCGGTGCGGCGCGCCACGCCCAGGTGCTTGATGCGGTAGCCCAACGCCTCGGCGTAGTTCACGTCTGCCGTTGTCAGCTGGGTGATACCTTCGGTGTAGGCCTTGTCGAACTGCAGCGGGATACCGAACGCGATGGACGCCAGGATCGTCAGCTTGTGCGCAGCGTCAATGCCTTCTACGTCAAAGGTCGGGTCGGCTTCGGCGTAGCCCAGCGCCTGAGCTTCGGCCAGCACGTCCGGGAAGGCACGGCCCTTCTCACGCATTTCGGTGAGGATGAAGTTACCGGTGCCGTTGATGATGCCAGCCAGCCAGTTGATGCGGTTGGCCGACAGGCCTTCGCGGATGGCCTTGATCACCGGGATTCCACCGGCTACGGCCGCCTCGAAAGCGACAATCACGCCCTTCTCGCGAGCTTTGGCGAAGATTTCGTTGCCGTGCACGGCAATCAGCGCCTTGTTGGCAGTGACCACGTGCTTGCCGTTTTCGATGGCCTTCAGCACTAGGTCGCGGGCGATGGTATAGCCACCGATCAGCTCGATGACAATGTCGATCTCCGGGTTGCTTGCAACTTCGAACACGTCAGCGGTAATGGGGGTACCGGTAATCTGGCAGTTCGGGTTCTGCGAGCGCATGGCGATCTGTGCCACTTCAATACCGCGCCCGGCACGGCGGGCAATCTCCTCGGCGTTGCGCTGAAGTACATTGAAGGTTCCGCCACCGACGGTCCCCAACCCACAGATGCCTACTTTGACCGGTTTCACTGTGAACTCCCCATTGAACGGCCGACACGTTTGCCGACCGTGAAACTTGCCGTCACCCCATGACGACGGCGTACTGAACTGGATTACTTGGCAAGTGCCAGCTTGGCGACCTGCGGTGCCGGCTGGTAGCCCGGAATGACCTGGCCGCTTTCAAGAACAATGGCCGGCGTGCCGTTGACACCGATCGACTGACCCAGCTGGAACTGCTTGCTGACCGGGTTGGTGCACTTGGCGGCCTTGATTTCTTCACCTTCGACCATTTTGTCCATCGCCCCACGGCGGTCGCTGGAGCACCACACCGCCTGCAACTGCTGGTCACCCGCCGAACCGAGGCCCTGACGCGGGAAGGCGACATAGCGCACTTCGATACCGCGACGGTTCAACTCAGGCACTTCGGCGTGCAGTTTGTGGCAGTACGGGCAGGTAGTGTCGGTGAACACGGTGATGTGCGACTTGGTCTCGCCTTTGGCAGGATAAACCACCATCTCGGCGGCTGGAATGCCGTTGATGAGCTTGGCGATACCTTGGCGTTCGGTTTTTTCGGTGAGGTTGACCGGCTTGCCGTCCTGGATCTGGAACAGGTAGCCCTGCATCACGAACTGGCCGTCAGCGCTGGCGTACAGCACGCGGCCGCCCTGCAGCTTGACTTCATACAGGCCGTTGAGCGGGCTGCTGGCCACGCTTTCCACGGGCACTTCCAACTCGAGGTTCTGCAACGATTTACGGATGGCCTGCTCGGCACCGGCGTTGCTATCGGTTGCCGCGGCAACGGCAAAGGTACTGGCCAGCGCCAACGCGGCGGCGGCGAAAAACTGGGTCACGCGCATGGGAACTCCTGAAGGCGGACAGGGGCCGGAGGGCGCCACCTGCGGAAAATACGCGGTGACCGTGCGGCCCTTGGTGCAAACCGCTCAAGCCTACCACATCACGCTGCCCGTGAAGGGGGTCGCAAGGACCGGTCGGCGGAACATGAAAAACATTCATCCACGCGGGTGGTGCTGGGCGTGCAACTGCTGCAGGCGGGCCTTGGCGACGTGGGTATAGATCTGCGTGGTCGACAGGTCACTGTGGCCCAGCAGCATCTGCACCACCCGCAAGTCGGCACCGTGGTTGAGCAGGTGGGTGGCGAAGGCATGCCGCAAGGTGTGCGGCGACAGCGGCTTGTCGATGCCGGCAACCCGTGCGTGGTGTTTGATACGGTGCCAGAAGGTCTGGCGCGTCATCTGCTCGCCGCGCTGACTGGGGAACAGCACGTCGCTGGGACGGCCATTGAGCAGTTCGGCGCGACCATCGCGCTGGTAGCGCTCCAACCACACCACCGCCTCTTCACCCATGGGCACCAGGCGTTCCTTGCTGCCCTTGCCCATCACCCGCAGCACACCCTGGCGCAGGTTGACCTGGTCGAGGGTCAGGCTGACCAGTTCGGTAACCCGAAGGCCGCACGCGTAGAGCACTTCGAGCATGGCACGGTCGCGTTGGCCAATGGCTTCGCCCAGGTCCGGAGCCTGCAACAGGGCTTCGACGTCGGCTTCGGACAGCGACTTGGGTAGCGGCTTGCCCAATTGCGGCATGTCGACCTGCAGGGTCGGGTCGATGGCCACCAGCTTTTCCCGCAGCAGGTAACGGAAAAAGCCGCGCAGACCGGAGAGGAAACGCGCCGTGGAACGTGGCTTGTAGCCCTGATCCAGGCGCCAGGCCAGGTGATCGAGGATCAGGTCGCGGCCGGCGTCTGGCAGCGATACCGAATGCTCCTGCAGCCAGCCATTGAACAGGGCCAGGTCGCTGCGGTAGGACACGCGG
Source organism: Pseudomonas sp. CIP-10 (assembly GCF_020911845.1). Classification (NCBI taxonomy): domain Bacteria; kingdom Pseudomonadati; phylum Pseudomonadota; class Gammaproteobacteria; order Pseudomonadales; family Pseudomonadaceae; genus Pseudomonas; species Pseudomonas sp. CIP-10. The sequence continues at coordinate 4,821,150 of NZ_CP087160.1, forward strand.
GTGTTGTCGGACAGGCCTTTTTCCAGCCATAGGGCGTCAAGGAACTGGTCGATCAGGGGGTGGTCGAGGGCGGGCATGAAATCTCGGTGGCAAACGACGAAATGGCGCTTAGTCTTTCATAACAACGTCGGCATAGGGAGCCCGCATGAGCGAACAGCAGATCCTTCTGAGTGTGGGCGGCATCGGCGCAGCAGCGCTCGCCTGCCAGTGGCTGGCCTGGCGCCTGAAGCTGCCGGCAATTCTGTTTCTGTTGTTGGCCGGGATCCTTGCCGGTCCAGCGCTGGGATGGCTCGATCCCGAGGCGCTGTTCGGCCCATTGCTGATGCCGCTGGTGTCGCTGGCGGTGGCGCTGATCCTGTTCGAAGGCAGCCTGACCCTGCACCTGTCGCAGTGGCGCGAGATCGGCAGCGTGGTGCATCGCCTGGTCACGGTGGGTGCACTGGTCACCTGGCTGGTGATTGCACTGGCAACCCACTGGCTGCTCGGGTTCGACTGGCCGCTGGCGATTCTTTTCGGCACCCTGACGCTGGTGACCGGCCCCACGGTGATCGTGCCGATGCTGCGCGTGGTGCGGCCAAAGTCTGCGATCGCGAACATCCTGCGCTGGGAAGGGATCATGATCGACCCCATCGGCGCGCTGCTCGCCGTGGTGGTATACAGCTTCATCATCGCCAGCGCCGAGGGTAACGGCCTGAGCCAGAGCCTTATCACTTTTGCCGGTGTGATCTTCTGCGGTACCGCCCTGGGCGCGGCAGGGGGCTGGGTACTGGGGCAAATCATGCGCGAACAGTGGCTACCAGAATATCTGCACAATCTCGCGTCTTTGGCGGCGGTACTGGGCATTTTCATCGCCGCCAACCAGATCGTGCACGAGTCCGGGCTGCTGGCGGTGACCGTGATGGGCATGTGGCTGGCCAACATGCGCGGGGTTGATGTGCGGCAAATCCTGCACTTCAAGGAAAACCTCAGTGTGCTGCTGATATCCGGCCTGTTCATCCTGCTGGCTGCACGCATTGACCTGCATGCCCTGCTGGGCCTTGGCCCTGCTGTGCTGGCATTGTTGCTGGTGATCCAGCTGCTGGCACGTCCGCTCAACGTTTGGCTGGCCACACTGGGCTCGACACTCAACTGGCGGGAGCGCGCGCTGCTGGCCTGGATTGCGCCACGCGGCATCGTTGCTGCGGCCGTTTCCGCTATTTTTGCCATCCGCCTGCACCAGGCCGGCCACCAGGATGCCTTGCTGCTGGTCCCGTTGACCTTCGCGGTAATCATTGGCACGGTGGTACTGCAAAGCGCCACGGCCAGGCCGCTGGCACGCTTGCTCAAGGTCGCCGAACCGGCACCCAGCGGGTTTCTCATCGTCGGTGCCAACGAGCCGGCCCGGGCCATCGCCAAAGCCCTTCAACAATTGGGCTGCCGGGTTTTGCTGACGGACTCCAGCTGGGAAAACATCCGCGCCGCACGCATGGACGGGCTCACGACCTACTTTGGCAACCCGGCCTCGCAGCATGCCGACGCCCATCTGGACCTGGTCGGCCTCGGGCACTTGCTGGGCCTCTCTCCCGCCGGCGAAATCAATGCCCTGGCCTGCGCCAGGTTCCGTCATGATTTCGGCCAGAGCCGGCTGTTCGTGCTAGCCAGTGGCCTGGAGAAACAACGTAGCGACAAGCATCGGGCGGCCGAAGAACACCGCGGGCATCTATTGGGGGCCAAGCCGATGACCTACCTGCAACTGGCCAACCGTCTGCATCAAGGCGCCGAGCTGTATAGCACCAACCTGACCGAAGGCTTTGGCTGGGATGCCTACCAGGCACTGCATGGCGAACGGGCAAACTTGCTGTTCGCGCGCGATGGCCATGGCTGGGTCCATGTAGCCAGCCCTGATAACCCGTTGCAGCCACAACCGGGCTGGACCTTGGTGGCATTGATCGAGCCAGCAGCGCAACCGTAATGCTCAGGTGCCTGGCAGCACGGGCACCGGGCGCTTGTCCTCGTCAATGGCGACGAAGCTGAACACCCCATGGATTGCCCGATCACGGCCATCCAGGTACATGTTCTCGACAAACACATCCACCTGCACCTGCAAGCTGGTATTGCCGACCTTGATCACCGTACCCACCAGTTCGACGATCGAGCCCGCCGGAATCGGGTGCTTGAAATCGATACGGTCGGTAGACACGGTCACCAGCGGCAGGCGGCAGAAACGCGTGGCAGCGATGAACGACACTTCGTCCATCCAGGCCAGGGCGGTGCCGCCGAACAGGGTGTTGTGGTGGTTGGTGGTATTGGGGAACACCGCCTTGGTCACGCGGGTAACCGACAGTTCGGTGCGGCGCTGGATTTCCTGGTCTCGGGTCGTCATGGCAATCACATTCTTGGGGTTTCAAAACGCAAAAAAGCAGCCCGAAGGCTGCTTTTTTCTCGCTAGGCGGCCTCGGCCACCGGGCAAACTGCACTCAGGACAGTTTTTCCTTGATGCGAGCGGCTTTGCCGGACAGGTCGCGCAGGTAGTACAGCTTGGCTTTACGCACGTCACCACGACGTTTCACGGCCAGGCTGTCGATTTGCGGGCTGTAGGTCTGGAAGGTACGCTCTACGCCAACGCCGCTGGAGATCTTGCGCACGGTGAAGGCGCTGTTCAGACCGCGGTTACGCTTGGCGATAACGACGCCTTCGAACGCCTGCAGACGGGAACGCTCACCTTCCTTCACTTTAACCTGAACGACAACGGTGTCGCCTGGTGCGAAGGTTGGGATTTCCTTGCTCATCTGCTCGGCTTCGAGCTGCTGGATGATCTTGTTGGTCATGCTGTGCTCCTAAGATGGATACGCGATCCACCATCGATACGTTTAACTATCGTCCCGCTCGCGGAGATATTCCTCGAGCAGCTTCTTCTCTTCTCCAGAAAGCGAGCGACTTTCCAGAAGATCGGCGCGTCGTTCGAAGGTCCTACCAAGGGACTGCTTCATCCTCCAACGCCGGATATGTGCATGGTTGCCACTTAGCAACACGTCGGGAACACGCTGATCCGCATACACCTCAGGCCGGGTGTAGTGCGGGCAATCGAGCAGACCGTCGGTGAAGGAATCTTCTTCCGCCGAGTCCACATGCCCTAAAGCTCCGGGCAGCAGTCGCGTAACCGCATCGATCAGTACCATGGCCGGCAGCTCGCCACCGGAAAGCACATAGTCGCCAATCGACCACTCCTCATCGACATGAGCCTCGATAAAGCGCTCGTCGATGCCTTCATAACGACCGGCGATCAGGATCAACGATTCCTGTTCGGCCAGGCCTTTGACCGCCTGCTGAGTCAGCTTGCGGCCTTGTGGCGAAAGGTAGATCACCTTCGCCGCTGCTCCGGTCGCCTGCCTGGCGCTAACCAAGGCGTCTTCCAGAGGCTTGATTTTCATCACCATGCCCGGACCACCGCCAAACGGCCGATCATCTACCGTGTGGTGACGATCTGTGGTGTAGTCCCGCGGGTTCCAGCAAGTCACCTGAAGCAACCCTTGTTTCACCGCGCGGCTGGTAATGCCGTACTCCGTGATGGCCGAGAACATCTCGGGGAACAACGTGATGACGTCTACGCGAAGGTTACCCATCGTTTAGAAGTCCGCGTCCCATTCGACCCGCATCACGCCTGCTTCGAGGTCGATTGCCAGCACACATTGCTCCGTATAGGGCAACAGACGCTCGCGATCATCCAGGCTGCCTGCGCAGGGCTTGACCACCATTACATCGTTCGCACCGGTCTCCAACAGGTGATCGACCTTGCCGAACAGTTGTTCGTCCTGGTTGATGACCTTCAGACCTACCAACTGGTACCAGTAGTACTCGTCGGCAGCCAGGTTGGGCAAAAGGCTCCGCGGGATGCAGATTTCGTAACCGCTCAGAAGACGGGCTTCATCGCGATCGTCGAGACCTTTCAGCTTCACGACCAGGCCCTTTTGGGAGCCACGACCGCTGACCAGCTCGACCTGCTTTACCTTGCCTTCGTGCCGAAGCGTCCAGCGTGGATAATCCAACAGGTTTTCAATCGGATCGGTAAAGGAATACACCTTCACCTCGCCGCGAACGCCGTGAACCGAAAAAATCTTGCCAACGACGATGAGGTCGTCAGCCTTTTCTGGCGTCGCGTTCATACTATTCAGGCAGCGGCCTTGGCAGCTTCCTTCAGCAGCTGAGCAACACGCTCAGACGGCTGTGCACCCTGGCTCAGCCAGTAGGTGACGCGCTCTTGGTTGACCGACAGCTTAACTTCGGCGCCAGCAGCGATTGGGTTGAAGAAACCTACGCGCTCAACGAAACGGCCGTCACGGGCGTTACGCGAGTTGGTCACGGTCAGGTGGTAGAATGGGCGCTTTTTCGAGCCGCCACGGGCCAGACGAATGGTTACCATGTGAACATCGTTCCTATAGTCGGTGCTGCAGTTGATACAGCAGCTGGTACTGCAAATCTGAATGCCAAATAGGCACACGGGTGCCCAAAAGGCCGCATATTCTCGGGGAATACACGGACATTTGCAAATGACTTTTTCGGCAAGGCCTCGCCCTGCCGTCCAGATTTGCCGGTTGCGCCGCGAAATTCGCGGCTGTTGCCCCGCTACAGCGGGGGTTCTGGGCGCTTGCCCGACAAAAGGCAGGCACCCGAATCAGGGGTTACAGCTTTGGCATACCGCCACCTGGCAGCATCCCACCGAGGCCGCGCATCATCTTGGCCATGCCGCCTTTGGCAGAAAACTTCTTCATCATCTTCTGCATCTGCTTGTGCTGCTTGATCAGCCGGCCGATGTCCTGCACCTGGGTACCGGACCCCAACGCAATACGGCGCTTGCGCGAACCGCTGATCAGGTCAGGGTCGCGGCGCTCGGCCGGGGTCATGGAGTTGATGATCGCTTCCATTTGCTTGAACTGCTTTTCGGCCGCGCCCTGGGCGTTGCCCATTTGTGACAGGTTGACCCCGCCGATGCTTGGCAGCTTGTCCATCAGGCCGCCGAGGCCGCCCATGTTCTTCATTTGCTGCAGCTGGTCACGGAAGTCTTCGAGGTCGAAGCCCTTGCCCTTCTTCAGCTTCTTGGCCAGCTTGTCGGCCTTGGCCTTGTCGATGGTCTGCTCAGCCTGCTCGATCAGACTGAGCACGTCGCCCATGCCGAGGATGCGCGAAGCGACGCGGTCGGGGTGGAACGGCTCGAGGGCCTCGGTCTTCTCACCCATACCGATGAACTTGATCGGTTTGCCGGTGATTGCACGTACCGACAGCGCAGCACCGCCACGGGCGTCACCGTCGACCTTGGTCAGCACCACACCGGTCAGCGGCAGCGCCTCGCCAAAGGCCTTGGCGGTGTTGGCAGCGTCCTGGCCGGTCATGGCGTCGACCACGAACAGCGTCTCGATCGGTTTGACGGCAGCGTGCAGCGCCTTGATCTCGTCCATCATGTCGGCGTCGATGTGCAGACGGCCGGCGGTGTCGACGATGACCACGTCGATGAACTTCAGCTTGGCTTCACGGATGGCGGCTTCGGCGATGGCCACCGGCTTCTGGCTGATATCGGACGGGAAGAAGGTGACGCCGATATCGTTGGCCAGTGTTTCCAACTGCTTGATTGCCGCCGGACGATAGACGTCGGCAGACACCACCATCACGCTCTTTTTCTTGCGCTCTTTAAGAAAGCGCGCCAGCTTGCCGGCGGTGGTGGTCTTACCGGCGCCCTGCAGGCCCGCCATCAGCACGACAGCAGGCGGGGCGGCGTTCAGTGCGAGGTCTTCGTTGGCCGCGCCCATCAGGCTTTCCAGCTCGGCCTGGACGATCTTCACGAAGGCCTGGCCCGGGGTCAGGCTGCGCGACACCTCGGTACCGACCGCACGATCCTTGACGCTGTTGACGAAATCCTTGACGACCGGCAGGGCAACGTCGGCCTCGAGCAGCGCCATGCGCACTTCGCGCAGCGTGTCCTTGATGTTGTCTTCGGTCAGCTTGGCCTTGCCGGTGACATGGCGCAGCGTCTGTGACAGGCGGTCGGTCAGGTTTTCGAACATGGTGATCCTTTCAGGCCCAGTAAAGCCGAGGTTTGTCAGGTGCCAGGGGGGAAATACACACCCGCCGGGCACAGCAAGGCGGCGATTATAGCGAAGTGCAGCGGCGACGCACACCTTGGTAGATATTCGGTGGCTGTGCTGGCCTCTTCGCGGGCGCGCTCGCTCCCGCAGGATCTTCACGGCTTGCAGGCCTGGGCCGTACCTGTGGGAGCGGGCGTGCCCGCGAATGCCCTGACACAACCCTTCAGTCTTCCTAGAGCGGCAGAATCTATGCCAAACTCCGTCTCTTTAAAGGCTCGCCAACCAGGACTTATGGTCTCCTCTCCCAGCCTCATTCCCAACCTGATCGCCGCCGGCCTATATATAGCAGCGGCCATCTACCAGGGCTCTCACCTGGCCCAGGGCCGCAAGGCCGACAAGCGCCTGCTTGGCCTGCTGGGTGCCTTCGCGGTGCTGGCCCAGGCCGGCGCACTGTTCTTCCAGCTGATCACCCCGCTGGGGCTGAGCCTGGACTTCTTCAGCGCCGCCAGCCTAATCGCCGTGGCAGTCATTACCCTGACATTGCTGGCCTGCCTGCGCATACCGGTAGAAAACCTGCTGGTGCTGCTGTTCCCGCTGGGCGCGGTAACGGCACTGCTGGCGCAGTTCGCGCCCCCCGGTACGGTGCCGCTGATCAATGAAGAACCGGGCATCCTTGCGCATATCCTGTTGTCGATCCTGGCCTACGGGCTGTTCACCATCGCGGTGTTCCAGTCGCTGCTGTTGCTGCTGCAGGACCGCCAGCTGAAGAACAAGCACCCGTCCGGGCTGATCCGCAACTTCCCGCCACTGCAAACCATGGAAAGCCTGCTGTTCGGCTTCCTCTGGGCCGGTTGGTGCCTGTTGTCGCTGTCGCTGATCTCCGGCTGGCTGTTCCTCGACAACCTGTTTGCCCAGCACCTGGCGCACAAGACCTTGCTGGCCTGTGTCGCCTGGGTGGTGTTCAGCGTGCTGCTGTGGGGCCGCACCCGCCTGGGTTGGCGGGGCCACATGGCCATCCGCTGGACGCTGGCCGGTTTCTGCCTGCTGATGCTGGCCTATTTCGGCAGCAAGCTGGTTCGCGAATTCATCTTGCATATCTGACGGCCGCCCATGGACACCCTGCCGTACGCACCGCTATTCGGCACTCTGGCACTGGCCCTTTTGTGGTCAGCACTGTTCACCGCCGTGGATGCAGCCCGCCTGCAGCTCAATGGCGCACTGCGCGCCGGCGAAGACGGCCATCCCGTGCTGCCGGCCCACGCCCTGGTGCTGTGCGCCAGCCTGGGCAAGCTACTGGTGCTGGGGCTGGCCTGCCTGATGGGCCAGCGCCAGAGCGGCGAGCACGGCTTCTGGCTGGCGGGCCTGGCCGCGACCCTCGCCTTGCTGGTGTTTGCCGAATACCTGCCGCGGCGCCTGGCCCGACGTAACCCGCAGGCGTTCGTGAGCCTTGGCGCCAGCCTGCTGAAAGTGCCTCTCGCACTGCTGCAGCCACTGGCCTGTCTGCTGGACGGCGCCGCCAAGCTCATGCTGCGCCCGTTCCGTGCACAGCCCACCGCTGTGGCCCTGCACACGCAGGATACCGACGACTTCGATGAGGATGAACAGCACGAAGCACCTCGCCATGGCCTGCTCGACGGCCTGCAGTCGTTGGACAAGATCACCGTCAACGACATCCTGGTGCCGCGCAACGAAGTGGATGGCATCAACCTGGACGAGCCGATCGAACGCATCATCGAGCAGTTGATCGTCAGCCGCCACACCCGCCTGCCGGTCTACCACAACGACATCAACCAGGTCGAAGCGATCCTCAACACCAAGCTGATCAGCCACCTGCTGCCCAAGGCCGAGCTGACCCTGGAAGCGCTGCACAGCGCCTGCTACGAACCTTATTTCGTACCGGAAAGCACGCCCCTGCAAATGCAGTTGTTGAACTTCCACAAGCAGCAACGCCGCTTGGGCGTGGTGGTGGACGAGTACGGCGAAGTACTGGGTATCGTCACCCTGGAAGACATTCTCGAAGAGATCGTCGGCGAGTTCGAGGACGAGCAAAGCCTGGAAAACCCGCATGTGCATCCGCAACCCGATGGCACCTTCGTCATCGATGGCACCGCTTCGTTACGCGAAATCAACCGTACCCTGAGCTGGCACCTGCCCTGCGACGGCGGGCCGAAAACCCTCAACGGGCTGGTCACCGAAGCGCTGGAAAGCATCCCGGAAAGCGCTGTTTGCCTGAAGATAGGCCGCTATCGCCTGGAAATCCTTGAAACAGAGGACAATTGCGCCAGCAAGGTACTGGTGTGGACCGTGACCCGATAGCTATACTCGGGTCACGCTTACCCAGCCCCGCCGTCACGCCTGCTACCCGCACCCGGCGCTCCACGGCCAGTCCGCTCCACTGATACGCCCTGCGGTCCTGCGTCAACACCCCGAACAGTACCCGCCCCGCCCCTACCCCCCTTGGGCCATCGTCAGTCGGGCGCACACAACAAAACGCTCCGGCGTCCGCGTCACCGTGCCTTCTACAGGGCACGCCACTGCGGGCCAAGCCCATGGAGCCGGACCAGACTGTCAGGGACCTATTCAATGACAAGCAGCACTTACGCCCAAGCGCCTGCCACACCCGTCAACTCGCCTGCGCGGGTCGCCACTGCCAGCTTCATCGGCACCGCCATCGAGTTCTATGATTTCTACGTCTACGCCACCGCCGCAGCCTTGGTGATCGGCCCGGTGTTCTTCCCGTCCGGGTCGGGCACCGCGCAAATGCTGGCCGCCTTCCTCACCTTCGGTATCGCCTTCCTCGCCCGGCCAATGGGCTCGGCGTTGTTCGGCCACTTCGGCGACCGCATTGGCCGCAAGTCGACGCTGGTCGCCTCGCTGCTGCTGATGGGCGTATCCACCACCGCCATTGGCGTGCTGCCGGGCTATGACAGCATTGGCGTGTGGGCGCCGATCATTCTCTGCCTGCTGCGTTTTGGCCAAGGCCTGGGCCTGGGCGGCGAATGGGGTGGCGCGGCCCTGCTGGCTACCGAAAACGCGCCGGAAGGCAAACGGGCCTGGTTCGGCATGTTCCCGCAGCTGGGCCCGTCAATCGGCTTCCTGGCGGCCAACGGCCTGTTCCTGACCCTGGCCCTGGTGCTCAGCGACGAGCAGTTCCGCGAGTGGGGCTGGCGCATTCCGTTCCTGCTCAGCGCCGCACTGGTACTGGTAGGCCTGTACGTGCGCCTGAAGCTCGAGGAGAGCCCGGTGTTCGCCAAGGCCGTTGCCCGCCACGAGCGGGTGAAAATGCCGGTGGTCGACCTGTTCTCGAAATACTGGCTGCCAACCCTGCTGGGCGCTGCGGCCATGGTGGTGTGCTATGCACTGTTCTACATTTCCACGGTATTCTCGCTGAGCTACGGCGTGACCACACTGGGCTACAGCCGCGAAACGTTCCTTGGCCTGCTGTGCTTCGCGGTGGTGTTCATGGCACTGGCCACACCGTTGTCGGCCTGGCTCAGTGACCGTTACGGGCGCAAGCCGGTACTGATCGTCGGCGGCCTGCTGGCGATAGCTTCGGGCTTTACCATGGAACCGCTGCTGACCTCGGGATCGACTGCGGGGGTGGCGCTGTTCCTGGCCATCGAGCTGTTCCTGATGGGCGTCACCTTTGCGCCGATGGGGGCACTGTTGCCAGAGCTGTTCCCGACCCACGTGCGTTATACCGGTGCCTCGGCGGCGTATAACCTGGGCGGCATCGTTGGCGCCTCGGCGGCACCGTTCTTTGCCCAGAAGCTGGTGAGCATGGGGGGGTTGAGCTGGGTGGGGGGTTATGTGTCGGTAGCGGCGGTGATCAGCCTGATTGCCGTGCTGTGCCTGAAAGAGACGCGCAATACCACGCTGTAAGCCAGTGGGGCCGATTTGCGGCCCTATCGCGACACAAGGCCGCTCCCACAGGGATCGCGCAGCTTCCAGGCTTACGCGATCCCTGTGGGAGCGGCCTTGTGTCGCGACAGGGCTGCGAAGCAGCCCCAGCACTCTCGGATCAGAACTCGACCTTGACCGCCTGCGAAGCACGGGTCGCCTTGGCCCGCGCCAGTTCGACCGACTCGTCACGCGCCAGGCACACGCCCATGCGGCGGGTACCGTTGATTTCCGGCTTGCCGAACAGGCGAATGGCGGTATCCGGCTCGCTCAGCGCTGCGCCCAGGTTGGCGAAGCTGGTCTGTTGGGACTGGCCTTCGGGCAAGATCACTGCCGAGGCCGACGGGCCGAACTGACGCACCACCGGAATCGGCAGGCCGAGAATGGCGCGGGCATGCAGGGCGAATTGCGACAGGTCCTGGGAAATCAGGGTAACCAGACCGGTGTCATGCGGGCGCGGCGACACTTCGCTGAACCACACCTGGTCGCCCTTCACGAACAGCTCCACACCAAACAGGCCGCGACCGCCGAGGGCATCGGTGACCGCCTTGGCCACGCGCTGCGATTCGGCCAGCGCCTTCGGGCTCATGGCCTGTGGCTGCCAGGACTCTTGGTAATCGCCCTTCTCCTGACGGTGCCCGACAGGTTCAAGGAAGGTGGTACCGCCCACGTGGCGCACGGTCAGCAGGGTGATTTCATATTCGAAGTCGATGAAACCTTCGACAATCACCCGGCCCTTGCCAGCGCGGCCGCCTTCCTGGGCATAGTCCCACGACGCCTGCAGGTCAGCATCGCTGCGCAGCAAGCTCTGGCCCTTGCCCGACGAGCTCATCACCGGTTTGACCACGCACGGGTAACCCAGGTCGGCTACGGCCTTGGCGTAGTCTTCATAGGTGTCGGCGAAGTGGTACGGCGAGGTTGGCAGGTCCAGCTCTTCGGCAGCCAGGCGGCGGATGCCTTCGCGATTCATGGTCAACTGGGTGGCGCGGGCGGTGGGCACCACGGTGAAGCCTTCGTTTTCCAGCTCGACCAGGGTGGCGGTGGCGATGGCTTCGATTTCCGGAACGATGTAGTGCGGCTTCTCGGCTTCGATCACCGCGCGCAGGGCAACGCCATCGAGCATGTTGACCACATGGCTGCGGTGCGCCACCTGCATAGCCGGAGCATTGGCGTAACGGTCGACGGCGATTACTTCGACGCCCAGGCGCTGCAGCTCGATTACCACTTCCTTGCCCAGCTCGCCACAGCCGCAGAGCAGTACACGGGTCGCGGTGGGCGACAATGGGGTTCCGATACGGGTCATTTCAGGTCCTCGAAGGCATCCGGGGCCGCGCCAGGCTAGGCGCCACCCGCTGAAAAAGGACCGCTATTCTACACCATCAACCGGCCACGGCGGCCCGCCGGGCGCGAAATGCCATGGCCAGCCACACCGCCGTTACACCGGCGAACTTCGAGGCCATCGCGGTGCCGATGACTGCCGGGGTCAAAGCGCCGATCATGCCGAAGAAAATGAAGGTATCCACCGGGATGCTCAGCGCCGAACTGAGCCACAGGCGGTCGCGCAGCGGCCGACGGGTGATGCTGAACACCAGCCAGTCGATCAGCTCGGAAATGAAGAACGCAGTGGCGCTGGCCAAGGCGATGGCCGGCTCCGAGGTGACATAGGACAACACCAGCGCCGCCAGCATGGCCACCAGCGCGCCGTGACCGAAGCGGGTTTGCACCATGTCGCGCAGGATGAACACCAGGCCGCCCCAGGCGGACCAGATGATGTCCAGATGCGGGGCACTGGAGAAGGCGTAGTTGATCAGCACTACGCTGCTGATATAGGCAATCAGATAGAACATGGCGGGCTGTCTGTGGGCAAGCCGTACAGATTACCGCTGGGCCGTTCGCGGGTAAACCCACTCCGACAGGGTTCGCGTCAGGCCTGCAAGATGAGGCCGGCTTCTACTGCCCGTTCATGGCAACGCTTGAGCACCGCCCGGCGCTCGTGGTTGTCCATCCGCCCCCAGCGGCCAATCTCGGCCACGGTACGCTGGCAGCCGGTGCAGATATCCTGCTCGTCCAGCGCGCAAATGCTCACGCACGGCGATGCCACCGGCCGCTCTGCTACATCACTCATCATCAACCACCAACGCTTGCGCATAACGCTGGGCATTATGCACGTAATGTGCGGCACTCGCTTCCAGCATGCGTTTCTGCTGCTCGGTCAGCTCGCGTATCACCTTGCCCGGCGAGCCCATTACCAGCGAACCGTCCGGGATTTCCTTGCCCTCGGCAATCAGTGCGTTGGCGCCGATGATGCAGTGCTTGCCGATGCGTGCGCCATTGAGGATCACTGCGTTGATACCGACCAGGCTGAAGTCGCCCACCGTACAGCCATGCAGCATGGCATTGTGGCCCACGGTCACGCCCTTGCCCAACGTCAATGGCGAGCCCATGTCAGTGTGCATCACCGTGCCATCCTGCACGTTGCTGCCTTCGCCAATGTCGATCAGCTCGTTATCACCGCGCAACACCGCGCCAAACCACACACTGGCATTGGCTTGCAGGCGCACGTTGCCAATGAGCGTGGCGTTGGGGGCGGCCCAACTGGTGGGGTGGCTCTCGACCCGCAGGTCGCCCAGGCGATATTTCATGCTTGTTCCTCAGGCTGCGACGCAGACGGCGGGGTAGGCCCCGCTCAATTTTCGATGTAACGCTCCGGGGGTTGATGCAGGCTGATACCGGCATCGAACAGCAGGTTGACCAGCTCGACGATCATGATCGCCGACAACCCCCAGATCTTGTATTCACCATAGCGGTAACTTGGCACATACCAGCTACGCCCCTGGTAATCGATACGGTGGGTATGGTCACGCGGGTCCTGGCGGAAGAATTCCAGCGGCACGGTGAATACTGCCGCGATCTCGGCATCATTGGCGCGATACTCGACGAAGTCCGGGATAAGCCCGACGAATGGCGTCACTTTCAGGCCATGTAGCGAAATCAGCGGGCTGAGCGGGCCAATCACCTCCACCAGGCCAGGGGGCAGGCCGATTTCTTCTTCAGCCTCGCGCAGGGCAGTAAAGACCAGGTCCGGGTCTTCCGGGTCGCGGCGGCCACCGGGAAAGGCGACTTCACCACCGTGGGTAGACAGGCCCTTGGCGCGCAGGGTCAAAACCAGTTCGGGCGCTTCGCTGCGGGTAATGGGCAAGAGGACCGCCGCTTCGGGGAACCGCCTGTCGGTTTCCAATGACGCGGGTTGGTGGTTGCTCATTCGGCGAAGTAGCTCGTCCAGCATTGCGCACGCTCGTATCCAGGTCCTGTGTTGCATCATGCACCAAAGCCGCGAAGCACCCAAGCCCCAGCGCTTGCGGCGGCACGGTGGCCGCGCCAAGATAGCCTTGAACATAAGGAACCACACATGAAATTCTGCAGCGCGTGCGGCCAACCGGTCACTCAGCAGATCCCCGAGGGCGACAGCCGCCTGCGGTACGTCTGCGGCTCTTGCCAGACCATCCACTACCAGAACCCCAACATCGTGGCCGGCGTGCTACCGACCTGGGGCAGCCAGGTGTTGCTGTGTCGCCGCGCCATCGAACCGCGCCGGGGTTTCTGGACCCTGCCCGCCGGTTTCATGGAAAACGGCGAAACCCTCGACCAGGCCGCGCGTCGCGAAACCGTAGAGGAAGCCTGCGCCCGGGTCGGGCCAACGTCCCTGTACCAGCTGTTCGATCTGCCGCACATCAACCAGGTGCATGTGTTCTTCCGCGCCGAGTTGGCGGACCTGGACTTTGCCGTGGGTGCCGAAAGCCTGGAGGTGCGCCTGTTCGAAGAACATGAGATACCGTGGAACGCGCTGGCTTTCCGCACCGTCACTCGCACACTAGAATGCTACTATCGCGACCGCATCGGCCAGCACTACCCCATAGGCCATGAATACCTGCCGCCGATGAACGTTTCGCCACACACCTAAACGCCTTCAGGGATACTGTTACATGCGCTGGTTGCTTGCCCTCTTCTGCCTTTGCGTTACCTCGGTGTCCCAGGCGGCCTTCACCGAAACCATCATCCGCAAGCCTGCACCGGCAGCGCAAACCCCATCGCCTTCGCAGCAAGCCATGCAACCGTTGATCGACAAGGTACTGGTGATCAAGTCCGAGCGCCGCCTGCAGTTGATCAGCCGTGGCGAGCCGCTGAAAACCTACCGCATCTCGCTGGGCAAGCAGCCCAAGGGCGCCAAGGAACGCGAAGGCGACAAGAAAACCCCTGAGGGCTTGTACTGGCTGGACTGGCGCAAGCAGAGCGACCGCTTCAACCTGGCCATGCACATCAACTACCCGAACATCAGCGATGCCGCCCGCGCGACCCGGGCAGGGGTGAGTGCCGGCAGCATGATCATGATTCACGGCACGCCGATCAACGATGAATACCCGGAATGGTACTTCCATACCCTGGACTGGACGGATGGTTGCATTGCCATGCGCAACCGCGACATGCAGGAAGTGTGGGACTTGGTACGGGATGGAACGCTGATCGAGATCAGGCCTTGATATAGGGCCTTTCAGTACAGGTTGTAGGAACCTTCTCACCACTTTGCGAGAACTTGCCTGACAGTTGCTTAGGCAGGGTACTGCATCCAGACGAGTGACTTAATTTTTAGCATCCACGCAGACGAGTACGAAAACCGTACATCATTTGCGGGGTGCTTCAATGCCGTGCCTGATTCACCGCATCGCCCATTGGCTGTCGGCCAGTTGCCTGTCAGGCGTGCTGTCCATTCCCCACGTGCTGGCCGACGACCCTGCCAGCCAGCAGTTGCGCGATCAACAGCATGGGCTGCGGCAACTGGAGCAACAGCAGCGGCTGGAGCGCTGGCGGCGCATCTCCGCCCCGACTGAACCGACCAACAGCACTTCCCAGCGACCGCACGATGATCGCTGCTGGGCAGTCGATGGCGTGCGCGTGGCGGGCATGCACCGGCTTTCGAGCTCGGCACTGGCGCCCACCCTCCGTGCGCTCACGCCTGCCTGCATGGGCATCGCCGACATCAATCGGCTGCTCAAAGCCATCACCCAACGTTATGTACAAGCCGGCTACCCAACCAGCCGACCCTACCTGCGACAGCCCCCAGAACAGGGCATGCCGTTGGACATCGTCATTGTCGAAGGCTTTGTCGAAACCATCGAACTGGCAGGGCCCGACCTGCCCCTGTCCCTCTCCAGTGCCTTCCCAGGCCTGCTCGGGCAGCCACTGTACCTGCCCGACCTTGAGCAAGGCCTGGACCAGCTCAACCGCCTACGCGCCTTTGAACTGGGCGCCACCTTGCTGCCCGGCGAACTGCAAGGCGGCACCCGCGTGGTCGTGCAGCCGGGCAAGGTTGCTTCACGCTGGCACCTGGACAGCCGCTTCGACAACCGGGGCAGCGAGCTGACCGGCCGCCACCGCGTCAACCTCGGCATTGGCCTGGACAGCCCGCTTGGCCTCAATGATGAGCTGCGCCTGTCGTGGACCCGCACGGTGCTCGATACGCCCGGCCAAAGCCAAGGGATATCGTTGTACTACAGCATCCCCTACGGCGCCTGGACCTTTGCCCTCAGCGCCAGCCAGCTAAGCTATCAAGCCCCACTCCCCTACAGCGACAAGGCTGCCGACGGCAGCAGCAGCTATCAGGGCCTGAGTGTCGAGCGGGTGTTGTGGCGCAACCAGCAAGGCATGCTCAGCGCCAGCGCCCGGCTGGACCGCAAGCAGCTGATCAACCGCAGCGCTGGCGCAGTTATCGTCCAGCAGAGCCCGACGCTGGCCACGGTAGAGGCCGGCCTCAACCTGCTGTGGCTCGAAAATGGCTTGTGGAACGGCTACTTCGGCGTTGCCCAAGGCATTGACGCATTGGGTGCCGACCGCGCGCCCCTGGGGGCTCAACGCCTGCGCCCGGACTTTCGCAAATACCGCGCCAACCTGCTGCACCTGCGTCAGGGCCCGGCACCCAACCCTTGGCGCTGGCAGAGCGAGCTGGCCCTGCAGTACAGCCGCGACCTGTTGCCTGCCGTCGAACAACTGCTGGTCAGCGACGATTCGGCTGTCCGCGGCTTTCGTCTGCACACTTACTCCGGTGCCAGCAGCGCCGTCTGGCGCAATACGTTCAGCCAAGCGCTGCCACTGACCTGGGCCCACCCCTTCGAGATACGCCCCTACATCGGCCTGGACCAGGGCTGGGTTCGCACCGCCGAAGGCAAACCGTCACAGCGCCTGGCCGGGGCCGCCGCAGGGTTGGAGCTGAGCCTGCCCGGCAGCCGCCTGCGCCTGGACTACCAACGCGCCTTGTACACCAGTGACCTGCCCCGCCCGCTGCTGGAGCCCGGCTTCTGGGTGCTGGACTGGACCCTGAACATCTGATTCACCCACAACAAAGAGAACGAGAAAATGCAAACACTCTCGCAGTTACCGCCTGTTCGCCCGGATACCTTGCGCTGGGCAATCTTCCTCGCCGTGCTCGGGCCCAGCGCCGCACTGGCTCAGACAGGACTGGAAGCAGCCAGCGGCCCCGGGGGGACCCCGGTCATCCACAATGGCCACGGGGTGCCGGTGATCGACATCGTGCCGCCCAACGCCAAGGGGCTGTCACACAACCAGTTCATCGACTACAACGTGGCCACCCCTGGCCTGGTGCTGAACAACGCCACCGCAGCCGGGCAGTCGCAACTGGCCGGTGCCCTGGCGGCCAACCCGCAGTTCCAGGGCCAGGCCGCCTCGACCATTCTTAACGAAGTGGTCAGCCGCAACGCCTCGCTGATCGAGGGGCCGCAGGAAATCTTCGGGCGCCCGGCCGACTACATACTGGCCAACCCCAATGGCATCACCCTCAATGGCGGCAGTTTCATCAACACCACCCGCGCAGGCTTCGTGGTGGGCGCCCCGCAATTCGAGGAACAACAGCTCAGGTATCTCGATACGCTCACGGCCAGTGGCACCCTGCAGGTACTGGAGCATGGCCAGGGCAATGCCGGTGGCGCACTCGAACTGATCGCACCACGCGTGGACAGCAAAGGCCTGCTCATGGCCAGCGAAACGCTCGACATCACCGTCGGTCGCAACCGTATCGACAGCCGCAGCGGCGAGGTGGTCGAACACCTGCCCAGCCCCTCGTCGAGCATTGATGCCAGCCTGTTCGGCGCCATGCGCGCCGGGCGTATCCGTGTGGTAAGTACCGCCGAAGGCGCGGGTGTGCGTGTGGGGGCCTCGCAGATTCTGGGCGCCGAGGGGGTCGACATCAGCTCGGCCGGGGGCCTGCATGTCAGTGGCAGTGGCGACCGCCCGACCGAGCTGCGCAGCGAGCGCGGCGTGCTGAAACTCACCGCTGCCGATGACCTGATGCTTGAAACGGTCGACGGCCAGGCCCCGCGAATCGAAGCAAGGGCGGGCAAGAAACTCACACTGGACGCCAAGACAATCGAGCACATCAAGCACGACAGTGACAGCTGGAACAAGAAGTTCTGGTTCGTCACCCGCGAAACCTACAACAGCAAAACCACCACCACCCACCAGCAGCAACAGGGCAGTCAATTGCTGGGCACTGACAGCGTGCTGTTGCAGTCCGGCGACGACATGCGCATGACCGCAGCGAAGGTGGACGCCGGTAGCGAGCTGACGGTCGACAGCGGTGCCGGCCTGGACATCCTCGCCGGCATCGACAGCAAACGCACCGAACAGCAGGTGCGTCATCGCAAGGATTTATGGCGCGGTGACAGCGATAGCGACCAGCTCAAGGAAACCGCAAAGGGCAGTACCCTGAGCGCCGGGCACCTGTCGATAAAGGCAAGCGACAACCTTAACGTGCAGGGC
Source organism: Pseudomonas sp. CIP-10 (assembly GCF_020911845.1). Lineage (NCBI taxonomy): Bacteria > Pseudomonadati > Pseudomonadota > Gammaproteobacteria > Pseudomonadales > Pseudomonadaceae > Pseudomonas > Pseudomonas sp. CIP-10. The sequence goes on from NZ_CP087160.1 coordinate 4,838,933, forward strand.
AGCAGCCTGCACAGCCGCGGCGATCTGGCTATCCAGGCAAAACAGGCCGACATCGGCACCACCACGTTGCAGGAACACGGTACCCAACGCGATTACCGAGGCGACCTGGTATCCGGTACATTCTTTGGCGATCGAAAAGGTAACGACACCGAGGGCCAGGTCGTCGCGGGCAGCACCATAACCAGCGATGGCGAGCTCACAGTCAGAGCCGACCAGGTCGCCATCAAAGGCAGTACCGTGTTCGGTAAAAAGGACGCGGTGCTCTACAGCGAGAACGGCTCGCTGGCCATCGAGGCGGACCATGGCAGCACGACCTCCACCCAGCGCACCAGTGACAGTAAGCTGTTCGGCCTGATCGGCAGCACGCACGAAAGCACGGACCGCAAACAGCAGGTACTGGTCAGCGACGTCAGCTCGATCAGCAACCTGCGCCTGGCCAGCGCCGAAGAGATGCGCATCCAGGGCGCCAGGGTCGAAGCGGGCAAGCATCTGCAAGTCGAAGCCAAAGGCGACCTGCTGATTGGCAGTGCGCAATCGGTCGATGAACGCGAAACCCGCGACCAACAACGCGGTTTCACGGCCAGCGCCAGACAGACCCAGGAAGCCGAGGATGGCAAGCCCGAGTCTCGCCAATACGCGGCTGGCGTGGCGTATGAGGTCGTGACCACCACCAGCAAGCAGCGCACGACCAACCAGGTTGCCAGTGAGCTCAAGGGTGCCTCGGTGGGCATGAGCAGCAGCGCGCACCTGCAGGTCAACGGCAGCAAGGTCCAGGCCACTGCCGGCGACCTCGATGTGCAGGCGCGGGAAGTGACACTGGGGGCGACCCGCAACGACCGTGACGTAGTCACCAGCACCACCGAAAGTGGTGGCGGGCTGACGGTAACCGGTGGCATCGACCGCCTGGGCAGTTTGTTCGAAGGCCATCACAACCGCGAGGTGCAAGCCGAACGCGAAAGCAAGGTGCAGCGCAGCGAGTTGCAGGCCAGCGGCGATCTGAAATTGCGCAGTGATGCACTGCTCACCGAGGCCGCGCACGTCGAGGCCGGCAACACCCTGCAGGTGACCGCCAAACGCATCGACAACCGTGCAGTGCAGGATACCCATGAACATGAACAAAGCCGTGACGACTGGTCGGGTAGCCTGGGCGCCAGTATCGAATACCGCGACCTGACCCGCCCTATCGAACGCCTGGTGCTGGGTGAGGAAGCCGCGCGCTTCCAGCAAGCCTCGCCCGAAGACGCCATGGCACCGCCCAGCGTGGGTGCCGACATGACGGTTGAACACCTCAAGCGCCTGGAAAACCAGCGCCGTGGCATTGCTCAGGTCAGCGAGTTGTCCGCAGCAAAGGTCGAGGTCAAGGCTGACACACTGGCCGACCAGGGCACAGCCTGGCGGGCCAATGCCGGCTCGCTGAAAATCGAGGCGCAGCAGCACCAGGTGAGCCCCGCCGAAAATACCCAGGAAACCACCGTTCAACGCCTGGCCTATGGTGGCGACGCGCGCCTGGACACCAGCACCGGCGAGGACTTGAATGTACGCGCCGCCGGCAAAGGAGGGTCGCTGGATAAAAAGGATATCGCCAGCACCGCCGTGCCCGGCAGCCTTTACGGGCAACAGGGTATCCAGGTACAGCTGGGCAGCGATGGCCGCTACGAAGGGGCCCGCATCGATGGCGGTGAAGGCAGCGTGATCATGCACAGTGCAGGGTCGTTGGCCCTACCCCAGGCGACCGACCAGGCCGAACAGCAGTCACGCCAGCTCGATGGCAATGCCTGGGCCAAAGTCGGCAACCGCCCGGGCAGCACCGGCGTCGATGGCCGGGGCTATCTGGACCATGGCCAGAAGCTGAGCACGCAGAGCAAGGCACAAGTGGCACAAATCGACGCCAAGGGCGAAGTTCAACTGACCAGCGCCGGCGACCTGTTGCTCGAAGGCACCCGCATTGGCAACCGCGAGGCCAAGGCCGGCGACATACGGGTGCAAAGCGGCGGCCAGTTGCAGGTCAAGGCGGCCAGCAACACCCAGCAGGCCACAGGTGCCAACCTGGGTGGCGGCATGGAGCTGGCGGCCAAGGCTGGCCAGACCCAGGGGGGAGCCATAGGCGGCCACTTCAGCCACGGCAAGCAGGACGAACATGCACGTCAGGCGGTCGATGCCCAGTTTGCCAGCAACGGCACACTGACCCTGGCCAGCAGCGCCCGCGAGGACATCGCCCTGCACCTGCAAGGCCTGCAGGCCTCGGCCGAACAGATCACCCTCGACGCCTCGAATGGCGGCATGCTGGTTGAAGCCTCTTCCAGCCAGGAGCGACGCGACAACCTCGACATCTCGGCCGGCGCCGGTTTCAACATGGCCAAGGGCGCGTTGGACACCCGCGGCCTGCATGGCCGGCTCAAGGTAGAGCTCGACAAGCGCGACAACCTCACCTGGAATACCAGTGACCTGCGCGCCGAGCGCATCGACCTGCAAAGCCGCGGCGATACCCGCATCGAGAGTGCCACCCTGGATGCAAAGCATATTGGCGGCACAATCGACGGTGACCTGCGCATCGCCAGCCTCAAGGACAACGTCAACACCCTGAGCGTGAAGGGCGATGTCAGGCTGAGCCAGGAGAAAAACCCGCAGGGCTATGTCAACGCGGCCAAATCGGTGGCAGGCCCGCTGGGAGGCAAGGTCGAGAAAACGGCAGGTTCTGCCCTGAGCAAGGCAGACCCAGGGTTCTCGCCGACCGTCAGCCTCGACGTGTCGCATGCACAGCGCGACAACGTGACGCGTCAGACCACGCTTAAAAGCAGCGACGGCATCGACCTGCAGGTCGGTGGCAACGCTCATCTGGTAGGGGCACGCTTGCAGTCGGCCAAAGGCGACGTGAGGCTCGACGCCAACTCGGTCACCCAGGAAACGCTAAGCGGCAATGACTATCGCCGAGACCTGTCGCTCGATGCGTCCAACTCACCGGTGGATCTGGGCACGGCAATCGCCGAGATAGCCAAAAGCAAAATGGCGGCGGATGGGGAAAATGCGCTGGACCTGGGTGTGTTGAGAACCAGTGGGCATAGTCGCAGCGAGCAATGGGCTTCGAGCATGCAAGGGAAGAAGCACTAAGACGCAATCGCGGCCCTGGCAATTTGGGGGCATCAGAAATCTTGTGCCCTGCTGCTGATACCCAGGCACCGCGTGTCCCCCGCTTCCACAGCGAATACCACAGCCCCCTGGGCGTGTGATTGCTCTGTGGGAGCGGGCTTGCCCGCGAAGAGGCCGGTACAGGTCAAGCCAACCTGTGCAGCCCCCGCCACCGATCCAGCCCAAGCAACACCAGCCCTATCCCCCAGAAACCCGCCAGCACCCCAAGGGCGTTGAGCATCACCTGCCCATACCCCAGACTGGCCACATCAATGAACGGATAGGCATACACGCCAATCTCGCTCCCCCGCCACAACGCATAACCAAAGTAGACCGCCGGGTACACCGCCCACACCAGCAAATGCCATAGCCGCAACCTGCCCTTGGGCACCTCGCACCACCAGTACAGGGCATACAGCACCGGCATCACGTCGTGCAGCAACTCGTCCGCCAGCCATTGCCAACCCTCTGGTTGCCACAAATGACGCAGCAGCACGCTGTAGGCCAGCGCCACCAGCACGATACTGGCGGCCACTGCAGAGCTTACCGAGGGCGACAGGAAAAAGCGTTTGCCACGGCCTTCCCGGCCGAACGCGGCATAGCTGAGCACCGTCGCCACCAGGGTATTGGTCAGCACGGTGAAATAGCCAAACACATTGATCAGGCCGCCAATCAGGCTGGCCTGTTCCTGCCAACGCGCCAGCAGTACCAGGTTCACCTGCACGGCCAGGCCGAACCAGCCAAGCACAGCCATGCCGGTCAGCCAAGGGCGACGCGACATGTCAGGCCTGACGCTGCAGCTTCACGTACAACTGCTCGACCTTTTCCCGCGCCCATGGCGTTTTGCGCAGAAAAGTCAGGCTCGACTTGATGGTCGGGTTGCTCTTGAAACAGCGCACGTCTATGCGCTCGGCCAGGCCCTGCCATTGGTAGTGCGCCACCAGCTCGGTGAGGATCTGTTCAAGGGTCTTGCCGTGCAGCGCGTTGTGTTGGGCCGTGCTCATGCTGTGCTCCGTAGGAAAGATGCGCACCTTACACGAGTGTAGTGGCGGGTGGGATCAGTCATGGCGACAGAAAAATCGCTGGCCATGGGCAAAACCTATGTGCTGAAATAGTTATGTTATGTTGTAACACTATAAAAGCCTCTGCCAAGGAACGCCCCATCCCCATGCTGTACTCACCGCTTCGCCTCTCTCCTCTCGCCGTTGCGCTCTGGCTGGCCTCATCGCCCAGCCAGGCCGTAGAGCTCGAACCCCAGGTCATCACCGCCAACCCGCTGGGCAACCGCCAACTGGCGGCTCCCAGCACCGTGCTCGAAGGCGACAACCTGCTGCAACAGCAGCACGGCAGCCTCGGTGAAACCCTGAACAAGCAGCCCGGTGTCGCCTCTACCTGGTTCGGCCCTGGCGCCAGCCGACCGGTCATTCGCGGCCTGGACGGCGACCGCATCCGCATTCTGCGCAACGGCGTCGGCGCCCTGGATGCCTCGTCGCTGTCCTATGACCACGCCGTGCCCCTGGACCCGGTGACGGTCGACCGCGTCGAAATCGTCCGCGGCCCGGCCGCCTTGCTGTATGGCGGTAACGCCATCGGCGGCGTGGTCAACACCTTCGACAACCGCATCCCGGACTCGCCGATCGAGGGCATCCACGGTGCCGGTGAACTGCGTTACGGCGGCGCGGACACCACCCGCAGCAGCGCCGGCAAGCTGGAGGCCGGCGACGGCGCCTTCGCCCTGCACCTGGACGCCAACAGCCGCCAGTTCAACGACCTGCGCATCCCGGGCTACGCACGCAGCGCCAAGGTGCGCGATGCCGACGAGCCCGGCAGCAAACACCGCCTGGAAAACAGCGACGGTCGCCAGGACGGCGGCGCAATCGGTGGTGCCTACCACTGGGACCACGGCTACGCCGGCCTGTCGTACAGCCGCTACGACAGCAACTACGGCTCGGTGGCCGAGTCCGGCGTGCGCCTGGACATGAAACAGGATCACTACGCCTTCGCCTCCGAACTGCGCGACCTCGACGGCCCGTTCAGCTCGGTCAAGGTAGATGCCGGCTACACCGACTACGAACACAGCGAAATCGAGGAAGGCGAGGTCCATACCACCTTCAAGAACAAGGGCTACGAAGCCCGCATCGAAGCCCGTCACCAGCCGCTCGGACCGGTGGAAGGGATGATCGGTGCCCAGGTCAGCCGCAACGAATTCTCCGCCCTGGGCGAGGAAGCCTTCGTCCCGCACACCGATACCGACAGCCTGGCGCTGTTCATGCTGGAGCAGTGGCAAGCCACCGAACGCTTGAACCTGAGCCTGGGCGCGCGCATGGAACACACCCGCGTAGACCCGGACGCCAAAGGCAACGAGAACTTCGTCGACGCCGACAGCGCCAGCAGCTTCAACGCCTTCAGCCTGTCGTCGGGGGCTGTGTACCGGCTCGACCCGGTCTGGTCGCTGGCCGCCAACCTCGGCTACACCGAGCGCGCCCCTACCTTTTACGAGCTGTACGCCAATGGCGCGCACGTAGCCACCGGCGCGTTTGAAGTCGGTGACGCCAGCCTGAACAAGGAAAAGGCGATTTCCGCCGACCTGGCGCTGCGCTTCGACAACGGCACCCACAAGGGCAGTGTTGGGGTGTTCTACAGCCACTTTCGCAACTACATCGGCCTGATCGGCACCGGCAACCTGCGTGAGGGCGGGCATGATCACGACCATGACGAGGATGACCACGACCACGATCATGACGACGGCTTCCCGGAATACCAGTACCAAGGCGTGCGGGCGCGCTTCTACGGCATCGAGGCCCAGGACCGCTGGCAGTTGGCCGAGAACCGTTACGGCAGCTTTGCGCTGGAGTTGTCCGGTGACTATACCCGGGCCAAGAACCTGGACAGCGGCGAGCCACTGCCCCGCATCGCCCCGCTGCGCCTGAACAGCGGTCTGGTCTGGGAACTGGACCGCTGGCAGGCGCGAGTAGACGTGCAGCACGCTGCGTCGCAGCACCGCAAACCCGCCAACGAAACTGGCACCGATGGCTACACCACTTTAGGGGCGAGCGTTGGCTACCGCTTCGACATTGGCCAGAGCCAGTGGCTGGCGTTTGTACGCGGCGAAAACCTCACCGACCAGACCGTGCGCTACGCCAGTTCGATCCTGCGCGATATCGCACCGGCGCCGGGGCGCAGTGTGGAAGTCGGGTTGCGTACCACCTTCTGAACCACAAGCGACGAAGATCGGTGTAGGAACGGGTTCACCCGCGAAGACGATGGTAGGTCAACCGGCCCATTCGCGGGTGAACCCGCTCCTACACCTGCCTCGATTAATGACGACTGTTGCCCGTTCAACAACAATCCTCTGCGACAATTTGTCTTTTTTTCTTACAACTTCCCCTATATCCTCCCCGCCGCAAGCTGAAACGCTTCATCGAACAACCTTGTCGCCATATCCATTGAGGGGCTCGCCCTTCGATGCGCTTGCCGTTTTTTCAATAATCAAAAGATAGCGCTATCTCATGTTCCAACTGCCTAAAACCTGTTACATCGGCCTCGCCCTCAGTGCCTTGGCAACCCCCGCCAGCGCCAGCGAAATGTTCGCCAGCGACTCCCCGTGGATGCTCGGCGACTGGGGTGGAACCCGCAGCGAACTGCTGGAAAAGGGCTACGACTTTACCCTTGGCTACACCGGCGAGATGGGCAGCAACCTGCACGGCGGCTACGACCACGACCGCACCGCGCGCTACAGCGACCAGTTCACCTTTGGCAGCCACCTGGACCTGGACAAGATCCTCGGCTGGCACGACACCGAACTCCAACTGACCGTCACCGAGCGTCACGGCGACAACATCAGCAACGACCGCATCAACGACCCGCGTGTCGGCGGCTTCACCTCCGCCCAGGAAGTCTGGGGCCGCGGCGAAACCTGGCGGCTGACGCAAATGTGGATCAAGCAGAAGTACTTCGACGGTGCGCTGGATGTGAAATTCGGCCGCTTCGGTGAAGGCGAGGACTTCAACAGCTTCCCTTGCGACTTCCAGAACCTGGCCTTCTGCGGCTCGCAGGTGGGCAACTGGGTGGGTGGCATCTGGTACAACTGGCCAGTCAGCCAGTGGGCCCTGCGCGTGCGCTACAACCTTACCCCTGAGCTGTACGCACAGGTCGGCGTCTTCGAGCAGAACCCTTCCAACCTTGAATCTGGCAATGGTTTCAAGCTCAGCGGCAGCGGCACCCAAGGTGCGGTAATGCCGTTCGAACTGGTATGGACCCCACGTATCCAAGGCTTGAAAGGGGAATATCGTGCCGGCTACTACTACAGTAATGCCAAGGCACAAGATGTTCTCAAGGACAGCAACGGTCAGCCGGCCGCCATCAGCGGCGCCGCCTACCGCAGCAGCTCGAGCAAGCACGGCTTGTGGATTGGCGCCCAGCAGCAGGTCACCTCGCTGGCGTCCGACCAGTCACGCGGCTTGAGCGTGTTCACCAACGCCACCGTGCATGACAAGAAGACCAATGCCATCGACAACTATGTGCAGGCAGGACTGGTATTCAAAGGGCCCTTCGATGCCCGCGCCAAGGACGACATCGGTTTCGCCCTGGCCCGCGTGCACGTCAACCCTGCCTATCGCAAGAACGCCCGCCTGGCCAACCAGGCCGCCGGCCTCTACGACTACGACAACCCAGGCTTCCTGCCCGTGCAGGACACCGAGTACAGCGCCGAGCTGTACTACGGCATCCATTTGGCCGACTGGCTCACGGTACGCCCCAACCTGCAGTACATCCGCCACCCGGGCGGAGTGTCGCAGGTGGATGGCGCCCTGATCGGCGGCCTGAAGATCCAGAGCAGTTTCTAACCCCTTTTTTGACCTGACGGAGAACCTACGATGAGCACTGAAGGTGCGAACCAAGGAAGCCGCTGGCTACCGCGCCTGATTGGCGCGCTGCTGTTGCTGATGGGCCTGGCCCTGCTGGCCGGCGGTATCAAGCTGAGCCAGCTGGGCGGATCGCTGTACTACCTGATCGCCGGTATCGGCTTTGCCCTTTCGGGCATCCTGCTGCTGGCCCAACGCCAGATCGCCCTGGGCCTGTATGGCCTGGTGCTGCTGGGCAGCACCGTTTGGGCCCTGCTCGAAGTGGGCCTGGACTGGTGGCAACTGGTGCCCCGTCTGGCCATCTGGTTCGCCATCGGCGTGGTGCTGCTGCTTCCGTGGGCACGTCGCCCGCTGATCGGCCCGGCCAACAAAGCCAATACTGCACTGCTCGGCCTGGCAGTGGTCGCTTCGGGCGCTTGCGCGCTGGGCAGCCAGTTCACCCATCCCGGTGAAGTGTTCGGCGAACTGGGCCGCGACAGCAGCGAAATGGCCAGTGCCGCACCGGCCATGCCCGACGGCGAATGGCAGGCTTACGGCCGTACCGAGCATGGTGACCGCTACTCGCCGCTGCACCAGATCACCCCGCAGAACGCCTACCGCCTGGAAGAGGCCTGGCGCATTCGCACCGGTGATCTGCCGACCGAAAACGACCCGGTGGAGCTGACCAACCAGAACACCCCGCTGAAGGTCAACGGCATGCTGTACGCCTGCACCGCGCACAGCCGCCTGCTGGCGCTGGACCCGGACACTGGCGCGGAAATCTGGCGCTACGACCCGCAGGTCAAGAGCCCGACCGGCACCTTCAAAGGCTTTGCCCACATGACGTGCCGTGGCGTCTCGTACTATGACGAAAACCGCTACGTCAGCCGCGACGGCAGCCCGGCACCGAAAATTACCGACGCAGGCCAGGCGGTGGCCCAAGCCTGCCCGCGTCGTCTCTACCTGCCGACTGCAGATGCCCGCCTGATCGCCATCAACGCCGACAACGGCAAGGTCTGCGAAGGTTTCGCCAACCAGGGCGTGATCGACCTCACCACCGGCATTGGCCCGTTCACCGCCGGCGGCTATTACTCCACCTCGCCTGCTGCCATTACCCGTGACCTGGTGATCATCGGTGGCCACGTCACCGACAACGAGTCGACCAATGAGCCGTCCGGGGTGATCCGCGCCTACGACGTGCACGACGGCCACCTGGTGTGGAACTGGGACAGCAACAACCCGGACGACACCAAGCCATTGGCTGCCGGCAAAATGTATAGCCGCAACTCGGCCAACATGTGGTCAATCGCCAGCGTCGACGAAGACCTTGGCATGATCTACCTGCCGCTGGGCAACCAGACCCCGGACCAGTGGGGCGCCGACCGCACCCCAGGCGCCGAGAAGTACAGTGCCGGTGTGGTCGCCCTTGACCTGGCCACCGGCAAGGCACGCTGGAACTATCAGTTCACCCATCACGACCTGTGGGACATGGACGTCGGCAGCCAGCCGACCCTGGTACACCTGAAAACCGACGATGGCGTGAAACCGGCGATCATCGTACCGACCAAGCAAGGCAGCCTGTACGTGCTCGACCGCCGCGACGGTACGCCAATCGTGCCGATCCGCGAGATCCCCACCCCACAAGGCGCAGTGGAAGGCGACCACACCTCGCCAACCCAGGCTCGTTCCGACCTCAACCTGCTCGGCCCAGAGCTGACCGAACAGGCCATGTGGGGCGCCACGCCTTTCGACCAGATGCTGTGCCGCATCCAGTTCCGCGAGCTGCGCTACGAAGGCCAGTACACCCCGCCATCCGAACAAGGTTCGTTGGTCTACCCCGGCAACGTAGGTGTATTCAACTGGGGCAGCGTGTCGGTCGACCCGGTGCGCCAGTTGCTGTTCACTTCGCCCAACTACATGGCGTTCGTGTCGAAGATGGTCCCGCGTGAGCAGGTTGCCGAAGGCAGCAAGCGCGAAAGTGAGACCAGCGGCGTGCAGCCGAACACCGGTGCACCGTATGCAGTGACCATGCACCCGTTCATGTCGCCGCTCGGCGTACCGTGCCAGGCACCCGCCTGGGGCTACGTCGCCGCCATCGACCTGTTCACCAACAAGGTGGTGTGGAAACACAAGAACGGCACCACCCGGGACAGCACTCCGGTGCCGATCGGCCTGCCGGTTGGCGTGCCAAGCATGGGTGGCTCGATCGTCACCGCCGGTGGCGTCGGTTTCCTCAGCGGCACGCTCGACCAGTACCTGCGCGCCTATGACGTGAACAACGGCAAGGAATTGTGGAAGGCACGCCTGCCAGCGGGTGGCCAGGCTACGCCGATGAGCTACACCGGCAAGGACGGCAAGCAGTACGTGCTGGTGACTGCCGGCGGCCATGGCTCGCTGGGCACCAAGATGGGCGATTACATCATCGCTTACAAATTAGCTGAGTAAGCGACACCGCTCCCGCAGGCTCAACCCTGTGGGAGCAACTGTCTTGCTCAATTTCTGAAAGCTGGCGCGATCCGTGTGGGAGCGGCCTTGCGTCGCGAAAGGGCTGCACAGCAGCCCCGGGGTTTCAGCGTCGATGCAAATAATGCCGGGGCCGCTTCGCGGCCCTTTCGCGACACAAGGCCGCTCCCACAGGCCGGTGTTCAGCCTCAGCCCAGCGCAGTGTCGAGAAACATCATCACCGCAAACCCGCCCATCAACCCTGGGTAATGGAGCTGGGTGCAGCGCTGGGCATCAAGGTCGAGCCGGCGCTGGAAGCGTTGAAAGTCGCCGTCCACATCTAAAGCCTGGCGCAGTCCTTGTGGAGCCTTGTGTCGCGATTGGCTCGCGTAGCGGCCCCAACGCTCTAGAATGCTGGATGGATGCTGGGGCTGCTGCGCAGCCCAATCGCGACACAAGGCCACTCCCATACCATTGAAACCCATCCCCTCCCGCCCCATCTAAGCACCATAGTCATTCACGCAGGTGCCCCATGAGCGACCAGCAGGATTTCCCGGAACACCCGGACGAACACAGCGAAGTCGAACACACCCTCCAGGCCGAAACCGGCCACGCCCTCGCCCTGCCCGGCCAGCAGCTGCCGGACAAGGTCTACGTCATCCCGATCCACAACCGCCCGTTCTTCCCGGCACAGGTACTGCCGGTCATCGTCAATGAAGAACCCTGGGCCGAAACGCTCGATCTGGTGGCCAAGTCACCGGACCACTGCCTGGCGCTGTTCTTCATGGACACCCCGCCAGAAGACCACCGCCACTTCGACACCTCGGCACTGCCGCAGTACGGCACGCTGGTCAAGGTGCACCATGCCAGCCGCGAAAACGGCAAATTGCAGTTTGTCGCCCAGGGCCTGTCCCGGGTGCGCATCCGCAACTGGCTCAAGCACCACCGCCCGCCCTACCTGGTCGAAGTCGAATATCCGCGCCAGCCCGCCGAGCCGACCGACGAGGTCAAAGCCTACGGTATGGCACTGATCAACGCGATCAAGGAGCTGCTGCCGCTCAACCCGCTGTACAGCGAAGAGCTGAAGAACTACCTCAACCGCTTCAGCCCCAACGACCCCTCGCCGCTCACCGACTTCGCCGCCGCGCTCACCTCGGCCACCGGCAACCAGTTGCAGGAAGTGCTCGACTGCGTGCCCATGCTCAAACGCATGGAAAAGGTACTGCCAATGCTGCGCAAAGAGGTGGAAGTCGCACGCTTGCAGAACGAAATTTCGGCCGAGGTCAACCGGCAGATCGGCGAGCACCAGCGCGAGTTCTTCCTCAAGGAACAACTCAAGGTCATCCAGCAGGAGCTGGGGCTGACCAAGGACGACCGCAGCGCCGACCTCGAACAGTTCGAACAGCGCCTGGAAGGCAAGACCCTGCCGCCCCAGGCACGCAAGCGCATCGATGAAGAGATGGGCAAACTGGCCATCCTGGAAACCGGCTCGCCCGAATACGCCGTCACCCGCAACTATCTGGAATGGGCCACCGCCCTGCCGTGGGGCGTTTACGGCAAAGACAAGCTCGACCTCAAACATGCGCGCAAAGTCCTCGACCAGTACCACGCCGGCCTCGACGACATCAAGGAGCGCATCCTCGAGTTCCTCGCCGTGGGCGCCTGGAAAGGCGAGATCAGCGGCTCGATCGTGCTGTTGGTGGGCCCGCCCGGGGTGGGCAAGACCAGCATCGGCAAGTCCATCGCCGAATCGCTCGGCCGGCCATTCTATCGCTTCAGCGTCGGCGGCATGCGTGACGAAGCCGAGATCAAGGGCCACCGCCGCACCTACATCGGTGCCCAGCCCGGCAAGCTGGTGCAGGCCCTGAAAGACGTCGAAGTGATGAACCCGGTGATCATGCTCGACGAAATCGACAAGATGGGCCAGAGCTATCAGGGTGACCCGGCATCAGCGTTGCTGGAAACCCTCGACCCCGAGCAGAACGTCGACTTCCTCGACCACTACCTCGACCTGCGCCTGGACTTGTCCAAGGTGCTGTTCGTGTGCACTGCCAACACCCTCGATTCGATACCCGGGCCGTTGCTCGACCGCATGGAAGTGATCCGCCTGTCCGGCTATATCACCGAAGAAAAAATGACCATCGCCAAGCGCCACCTGTGGCCCAAGCAGCTGGAAAAGGCCGGCGTTTCCAAGACCAGCCTCAGCATCAGCGACAGCGCCCTGCGCCTGGTGATCGACGGTTATGCCCGCGAGGCCGGTGTGCGCCAGCTGGAGAAGCAACTGGGCAAACTGGTGCGCAAGGCTGTGGTCAAGCTGCTGGAAAACCCCGACGCCAAACTTAAGATCGGCACCAAAGACCTGGAGACCTCACTCGGCATACCGGTGTTCCGCAGCGAGCAGGTACTGGCTGGCAAAGGCGTTATCACCGGCCTGGCCTGGACCAGCATGGGCGGCGCCACGCTGCCGATCGAGGCGACCCGCATCCACACCCACAACCGCGGCTTCAAGCTGACGGGCAAACTGGGTGACGTGATGAAGGAGTCTGCCGAAATTGCCTACAGCTACATCAGCTCCAACCTCAAGCAATTTGGCGGGGATCCAGGTTTCTTCAACGAAGCGTTCATCCACCTGCACGTACCCGAAGGCGCCACGCCCAAAGACGGCCCCAGTGCCGGCATCACAATGGCCAGCGCGTTGCTTTCACTGGCCCGCGACCAGCCTGCCAAAAAGGGTGTCGCCATGACGGGCGAGCTGACCCTCACCGGTCAGGTACTGCCGATTGGCGGCGTGCGCGAGAAGGTGATTGCGGCGCGGCGGCAGAAGATTTTCGAACTGATCCTGCCGGAGCCCAACCGCGGCGACTTCGAAGAACTGCCGGACTACCTGCGCGAAGGCCTGACAGTGCATTTCGCCAAGCGCTTTGCCGACGTGGCGAAAGTGCTGTTCTAGCCTGTTCCGGCCTCTTCGCGGGCAAGCCCGCGCCTGCACGGGTACGCTATCCCTGCAGGCGCGGGCTTACTCGCGAAAGGGCCGGCACAGGCAACACAAATGTCCTCGATCATCGGTTATCCTCAGGCCATCGCCAGCCTTCGGAGCCACCATGACCTCTCCTCGTCTGCTCGTTCCCCTGAGCTTCGCCCTGCTTTCTGCCTGCGCTCAAACACCCTCACAGCCTGTTGACCTGGACGCCGAAAGCGAATGCCCAAAGCGCCTGCAGGTCGGTCAGGTCCTCACGCTTACCCTGCCCAGCAACCCCACCACCGGCTACCGCTGGCTGTTACAGAACCCGGCGCCCAACGTATTGCAAAGCCTTGGCCCCGAGGTTTACAGCGCGCCTGAAGACACCGGTATCGTCGGCAGCTCAGGCATGTCGACCTGGCGCTTCCAGGCCCGCGCTGCCGGCGAAGGGAACCTGGTATTGGTCTACCAGCAACCCTGGGCCCCGGAAGTGCGCCCGGTGCAGACCTTCGATTGCGCCATTCGGGTCAATTGAACGCACAGCGCTGGTCAGCCAACCATGCATCCCGGCTGCGGTTTGGCTAGAATGCGCCCCCTGCCTATCACCAGCCGCCTGGATTCGCCGTGAGCAAACAACCCGACCGCCTTTTCTCCCAACCCCTGGAGCAGGTGCCCGACTTCGTCTTCAACGAAGACGTCGTACGTGTGTTCCCGGACATGATCAAGCGCTCGGTGCCCGGTTACCCAACCATTGTCGAGAACCTCGGGGTTCTGGCCGCCCGGTTCGCCCAGCCAGGCACCGCACTGTACGATCTGGGCGCATCGCTGGGCGCCGTTACCCAGTCGCTGCGTCGCCATGTGCGCAGCGACGGCTGCAGGGTAATCGCGGTGGATAACTCCGCTGCCATGGTCGAGCGCTGCCGGCAGTACCTCACTGCACAAGATTCGATGTTCCAGGAGTTGCTGCCGGTGCACGTGCTGGAGGCCGATATCCTTGCCCTGCCCTTCGAGCCGGCCTCGGTAGTGGCGATGAACTTCACCCTGCAGTTCATTGCCCCTGACCAGCGCCTTGAACTGCTCGGGCGAATCCGCCAGGCGCTGCTGCCCAGCGGCGCGCTGATTCTGTCGGAGAAGCTGCGCTTCGCCGATGAGCAAGCGCAGGACCTGCTCAATGAACTGCACCTGGATTTCAAACGGGCCAATGGCTACAGCGAACTGGAGATCGCCCAGAAGCGCAGTGCCATCGAAAACGTGATGAAGCCCGATACACTCGAAACCCACCAGGAACGCCTGCGCGCAGCCGGCTTCTCGAAAGTGGTGCCTTGGTTCCAATGCCTTAACTTCGCCTCGTTGATAGCCCTGCCATGATCGATCTGTCTCCCCTCGTCCGCCGCCTGGCGGGCACGCCCCTGGCTTCCTGGTCGCAAGGCCTGCAAGCGCAACTCGACGCCAAGCTGGAAAAGGGTCACGGTGACCTCGACCGCTGGCGCGGGGCGCTGGAAGCCCTGCCCGCCCTGCAACCCAGTGAAGTCGACCTGGTCAACGGGTTGCGTCTGGATTGCGACTGCGACGACGCCACCCGCGCGCAGATGCGCCAGGCACTGATGGGCCTGTCGCCCTGGCGCAAGGGGCCATTCGACCTGTTTGGCGTGCACGTTGACACCGAATGGCGTTCGGACTGGAAGTGGTCGCGGGTCGGCCCGCACCTGGACCTCAAAGGCAAACGCGTACTCGACGTGGGCTGTGGCAATGGCTACTACCAATGGCGCATGCTCGGCGCCGGCGCCGACATGGTGGTTGGGGTCGACCCCAACTGGCTGTTCTTCTGCCAGTTCCAGGCCGTGCAGCAATACCTGCCGGAGTTACCGGCCTGGCACCTGCCGTTCGCCCTGGAAGACCTGCCCGCCAACCTTGAAGGTTTCGATACCGTGTTTTCCATGGGCGTGTTCTATCACCGCCGCTCGCCCATCGAGCACCTGCTGGCGCTCAAGGACTGCCTGGTCAAAGGTGGCGAGCTGGTGCTGGAAACGCTGGTTATCGAGGGCGACGAAAACCAGGTGCTGGTGCCTGAGGACCGCTACGCACAAATGCGCAACGTCTGGTACCTGCCGTCGGTACCGGCGTTGGCCCGCTGGTTGCGCCGTGCCGGCTTCAGCGATGTGCGCTGCGTCGACGTGAGCGTGACCAGCGTCGAGGAGCAGCGCAGCACCGATTGGATGCGCTACCAGTCGCTGAGCGACTTCCTCGACCCGAACGACCACAGCAAGACCGTCGAAGGCCTGCCTGCCCCACGCCGCGCCACCCTGCTGGCGCGCAAATAAAAAAGGCGCCCGCAGGGGCGCCTGAATACACCTGCGGCGAGGAGCCGTCGCGGCGCAGGTGTCGTTACCTCAATCCTTGGCCACCTCACGCGCCTTCTCTTGCGCCTTGCGCTCGCGCTCGGCAACAGCCTGTTGCTTGTCGCCATGCAGACGCTGCTGGTCTTCGCGGAAGGCTTGCCAGAACTGCTTCGAGCGCTCCGCACCGCCCTCGGCATAAACACTGGCGCTGCCCAGGGCAAGGGTGGCCAACAGCAGGTATTTGGTCAGGTTCATCGTGTTTGCCTCGTAATAACCGATCAGACACGGCCATCCTAGCGAGGGCTGGCTAACGGCAAGGTGAGGCGGGGATTACAGTCCTGCAATGTGGCCTTGTGTGGACTGTTCGAACCTCTTCGCGGTTAAACCCGTTCCTACAGGCGCGGGTTTACCCGCGAAGAGGCCCGAACAGACAGCCAGATAACAGCAGAATTACAAATCCGTTATCTGCACCGCAGGCCTTTTTTCATGCCGTAACATTGGAGCGCTTGACCCTGATGTCACTACAGGGTCAAGAATCGCCCCCTTTCAACACACCGAGCCCCCCATGCGCCTACTGATCATCGAGGACGAGCTGCGTACCGCCGACTACCTGCAACAGGGCCTTCGCGAGAACGGTTACGTGGTCGACTGCGCCCACACAGGCACCGACGGCCTGCACCTGGCACGCCAACAGGCCTATGACCTGGTCATCCTCGATGTCAACCTGCCCGAAATCGATGGCTGGACCGTGCTGCAGCGGCTACGTGCCGAATCGGCCACGCGTATCATGATGCTGACCGCCCACGGTCGCTTGGCCGACCGGGTAAAAGGCCTGGACCTGGGCGCGGATGACTACCTGCTCAAGCCCTTTGAGTTCCCTGAGCTACTGGCGCGCATCCGCAGCCTGCTACGCCGCAACGACCAGCAACTGCAGCCCAGCACCCTGCGCGTCGCTGACCTGGAACTGGACCCCGGCCGCCACCGCGCCTACCGCGCCGGGCAGCGCATCGACCTGACCGCCAAGGAGTTCGCCCTGCTGCACCTGCTAATGCGCCAGACTGGCGAAGTGTTGTCGCGCACGCAGATCATCTCGCTGGTGTGGGACATGAACTTCGACTGCGACACCAACGTGGTCGAGGTCTCGATCCGGCGCCTGCGGGCGAAGATCGACGACCCGTTCGACAACAAGCTGATCCATACCCTGCGTGGTGTGGGCTACGTACTTGAGGCTCGCCTTTGAAAAATGCCAGCCTGTCGTTACGCCTGGGCCTGAGCGTGACATTGATGGGCGCCGCACTGGTGCTGCTGCTGGCCTGCCTGGCCGTGTTTGCCCTGGATCACGAACTGGACAGCCGCGCGCGCAAGGATTTGGCGCGCAAGATGCTTCAGGTCGAGCACAACCTGCGTGTCGACCTGCGCAGCGAGGACCTGGGCAGCCGCGCCCATCCACTGCTGGACCTGGTGATGGGGCATGACAACCTAAGCCTCAGTGTGCTGGCTCTCGACGGCCGTCACCCCCACCTGCTCAGCCTCGGCCCGGCCCTGGAATCGCGGGTCGGTGAACTGCACACCGATGCGCGTCTGGCCTTTCACGCCTGGCGTGACAGCGGCGGTAACCAGATCCTCACCGTTACCCGGCTGATGCGCCTGCGCGACAACACCCCTGTCAAGGTGATGATGTCGCTCAACCGCGCCGACGACAACGCCCTGCTGCAAGCCTACCTGCACTCGACGTTGCTCGCCTTGCCACTGCTACTGGTTTTGATTGGTGCGGGGGCATGGTGGCTGATGCAGCGCGGCCTGAAACCATTGCGGCACTTCCGGCGCATTGCCGGGCAGGTGTCGGCCCAGGACCTGCAGCATCGCCTGCCCGCTACCGCCCTGCCGCAGGAACTGGCAGACCTGGCCGGCAGTATCAACGTGATGCTCGATCGACTCGACCAAGGTGTCAGGCAGCTGTCGCAGTTCTCTGACGACCTGGCCCATGAACTGCGCACACCGTTGAGCAACCTCATGGGCAAGGCGCAGGTGACACTGGCCCGTGAGCGGGACAACGCCAACTATCGGGAAGTGCTTGAAGACAGCATCGAAGAGCTGACCCGGCTCAACCGCATCATCAACGACATGCTGTTTCTTGCCCAGGTCAGCCAGCCGCATACGCAGGTTGCGTTGAAACCCTTGGCGCTGTCCGACGAGGCAGCGCGGGTTGTCGAGCTGTTTGCCTACAGTGCCGAGCTGAAAGAAATTGAGCTACGTGTTCAGGGCTGGGGGACAGCGCTGGGAGACCGGCTGATGTTTCAGCGGGCACTGTCGAACCTGTTGAGCAACGCCATACGGCACAGTCCCGAGAGTAAACCCGTGGCTCTGCGCATCGAACGCTCGGGCAGCGAAGTCAGGCTATCCGTAGAGAACCAGGGGCCGGGTGTGCCTGCAGAGCACCAGTCGCGCTTGTTCGAGCGGTTTTACCGGGTAGGTTCGGGGCGTTCGCGGCTGGAGGGCGGGACCGGGTTGGGGTTGGCGATCGTGAAGTCGATCATGCAGTTGCATGGCGGGCGGGTCGAGGTCAGCAGCTGCCCCCTGGGGCCTACCCGGTTTACCCTGGTGTTTCCTGCCGAGTGATCGGCCGCCTGTACCAGCCTCTTCGCGGGCTTGCCCGCTCCCACAGGGGCTGCACAGCCTCAAGGCCTGCGGGGGTACCTGTGGGAGCGGGCAAGCCCGCGAAGAGGCCGGTACAGGCGGCCAACAATCAGCGCGAAGCCGCCACGATCAGCGCCTTCATCTCGGCCACAGCAGCCTTGAAGCCGACAAACAAGGCATGCGCCACCAGCGCATGGCCAATGTTCAGCTCATTGATACCCTTGATCGCCGCCACCGCCTCGACGTTGTGGTAGTGCAGCCCGTGACCCGCATTGACGATCAGCCCATGCCCCACGCCAAACGCCACACCCTCGACGATCCGCTGGAGCTCTTCAGCCACTTCGGTGGGGGTTTCGGCATCGGCATAACGGCCGGTGTGAAGCTCGATGGCCGGTGCGCCAACCCGACGCGAGGCCTCGATCTGCCGTTCGTCGGCGTCGATGAACAGCGACACCTCGGCACCGGTACGCGCCAGCCGTTCGACTGCAGCCTTGATCCGCGCTTCCTGCCCTGCCACATCCAGGCCACCTTCAGTGGTCAGTTCCTGACGGGTTTCGGGTACCAGGCAGATGTGCGCCGGGCGAATTTTCTCGGCAAAGGCCATCATCTCTTCGGTGACGCCCATCTCGAAGTTCATGCGGGTCTGCAGCACATCCTTGAGCAGCACAACGTCACGCTCCTGGATGTGCCGGCGGTCTTCACGCAGGTGCACGGTGATGCCATCGGCGCCTGCTTCCTCGGCGTCCAGGGCAGCCTTGACCGGGTCAGGGTAGCGCGTGCCACGGGCCTGGCGCAGGGTCGCCACGTGGTCGATGTTGACGCCAAGAAGCATGCGGTTGCTGTGAGTCACGAAAGGCTCTCCTGAAGATTGAGCCCAACAGCATACGTCCTGATCAGCGCTTGCGAAACAGTTCCCGGCTGACCAGCGGTTTTGCCCCCAGGTGAACTGCCAGTGCCTGGCGCATCAGCCGCTTTGCAGCGAGCAAGGCGCCGGGTGCGTCCCAGTCGGCTTCAGCCAGGGCCAGCAACTCGATCCCACGAAACAGGCCGGGCTGCAACAGCTCGACCCGCTCCAGGCCGGCATCCACGCGCAGGCGATACAGGCCGTCGGCGGCGATCGGCTGGTCGTTGACGTCTTGGCGCAATGAAAACGCATACCCGAGCTCATCAAGCAGCCGCCATTCGAACGAACGCAGCAGAGGTTCCAGCGGGCGGCCTTCAGCCAGGGCCTGCAAGGTCAGGGTGTAGTGCTCGAAAATGGCCGGAAACGGTGCTTCGGCGGGCAGCAGCCGCATCAGCAACTCATTCAGGTACAACCCGCTGAACAGCGCATCGCCATGCAGCCAGGCGGCGATGCCGTTGCTGTCCATGCGGCCGACATTCTTCAGCTCGCCGCGCCCCCGCAGCTCTAGCTCCAGGAGGACGAACGGCCGCACCAGGCTACCGCCCTTACCCCGCGCGCGACGCAGCACGGCGCGCATGCGGCCCTGCGGGGTGAAAAAGTCCACCAGCGCGCTGGTTTCCTTATAGGCACGGCTGTGCAGCACGTAGGCTGGCTGGCCGACAGGTTGTTCCATTAAAAATCACTCGCGCCGAGGGTTGCGCTGGCCCTTGTGGGAGCGGCCTTGTGTCGCGAAAAGGGCCGCAAAGCGGCCCCAGATTTTTAGCTTCGCAGCATAAGTCGCCGGGGCTGCTGCGCAGCCCTATCGCGACAAAAGGCCGCCCCTACAGGGACCAGCGCGCGGCTTACAGGTCGCCGTAGCCCAGCGAACGCAGGGCGCGCTCGTCGTCGGACCAGCCGCCCTTTACCTTGACCCACAGGTTGAGCATGACCTTGGAATCGAACAGCACTTCCATGTCCTTGCGCGCCTCGGAACCGATGCGCTTGATGCGCTCACCCTTGTCACCAATGATGATTTTTTTCTGGCCATCGCGTTCAACCAGGATCAACGCGTGAATGTGCAGCACATGGCCCTGCTGCTTGAACTCTTCGATCTCCACGGTGATCTGGTACGGCAACTCCGCACCCAACTGGCGCATGATCTTCTCGCGCACCAGTTCGGCGGCCAGGAAGCGGCTGCTACGGTCGGTGATCTGGTCTTCGGGGAAGAAATGATCGTTCTCGGGCAGGTGCTTGGCGATCTGTGCTTCCAGCGCCTCGAGATTGTGCCCCTGCTGTGCGGAAATCGGCATCACCTCGGCGTTCGGCAGCTGCTCTTGCAGCCACTGCAGGTGCGGGATCAGCTCGGCTTTCTCTTCCATACGGTCGGTCTTGTTGACCGCGATGATCAGCGGGCCGGTGACATACTGCACGCGCTCCAGCACCAGTTGGTCCTCGTCGGTCCACTTGGTACGGTCGACCACGAAGATCACCACGTCGACGTCCTTGAGGGCCGCCGAGGCATTGCGGTTCATGTAACGGTTCAGGGCCTTGTCGTTGGCCTTGTGCATCCCCGGCGTATCGACATAGATCGCCTGCACATCACCTTCGGTCTTGATGCCGAGCATGTTGTGGCGGGTGGTCTGCGGCTTTCGCGAAGTAATCGCCAGCTTCTGGCCCAGGATGTGGTTGAGCAGGGTCGACTTGCCGACGTTGGGACGGCCAACAATGGCTACGTAGCCGCAGCGGGTCGGGTTGCTATCAGTCATTGCCATTCTCCACGCCCAGGGCGATCAGTGCAGACGCGGCGGCGACTTGCTCGGCAATACGCCGGCTAACGCCTTGACCACGGCTCTTGTTGTTCAGCAGTACCACTTCGCATTCGACGAAGAAGGTCCGGCAGTGTGGTTCACCCTGGATATCCACGACTTCGTAACGCGGCAGCTCACAGCTGCGCGACTGCAGGAACTCTTGCAGGCGGGTTTTCGGATCTTTATTGGTGTCGACCAGTGTCAGGCCTTCAAACTCATCGGCCAGCCAGGCCAGAATGCGCTCCCGGGCGGTGTCCATGTCAGCGTCCAGGTAGATGGCACCAATCAGTGCCTCCAGGGCGTCGGCCAGGATCGACTCGCGGCGAAAGCCGCCGCTCTTGAGTTCTCCGGAACCCAGGCGCAGGTAATCGCCCAGATCAAAACCACGGGCCAGACGGGCCAGGGTCTCCCCCTTGACCAACCGCGCACGCAGCCGCGACAACTGGCCTTCGCGAGCCTGCGGAAAACGCTCGAACAGCGCTTCGCCGGCAACGAAGTTGAGAATGGCGTCACCGAGGAACTCCAGGCGCTCATTGTTGCGCCCGGCGTAACTGCGATGGGTCAGTGCCAGGAGCATCTGGTCCTGGTTCTTGAAGGTGTAACCGAGCTTTCGCTCCAGACCGGCAAGGGAAGCACTCATGCGGCCACCCGATCGTTGTTCAACGCGTTGTTCAAATCAACATCCTGAAAGACTGTTTGGCTGTGGTCCGCCGATTGATGTGTGGCGAATCTCCCGATCCCTGAGAACACAGCCTATGTCAGAAATGCATTCGGCGCTGTCTGCTGGACAGCGCCGATGGGTATCAATGGATCAGGCCAACCCGCGACAGGTTGGGCAAGTGGCTGAGTTTGGGCTCTGGCCAGCTCATCCACACCGCGAAGGCCTTGCCGACAATGTTCCGGTCCGGAACCATGCCGTGCAGTTCCTTGGGAATGTTCGGGTCATCCCAGAAACGGCTATCGTTGGAGTTGTCGCGGTTGTCGCCCATCATGAAGTAATGGCCCGCAGGCACGGTCCACTGCTGGTCCGGCGGCATGCGATAACGGCTCATTTCCTTGCGGATCAGGTGTTCGGCCGCGCCGAGCTTTTCCTTGTACAGCTGAGCACTGCCCAGGGTACCCGGCTCGCTGCCCACCAGTTGTTCGGCAACGGGCTGGCCGTTGACGAACAGCCGCTTGTCGTTGGTGTAGCGGACTACGTCGCCCGGCAGGCCAACCACACGCTTGATGTAGTTGACATTCGGGTCACTCGGGTAGCGGAACACCATCACATCCCCGCGTTGCGGGTCACCGACCTCGATGACCTTCTTGTCGATCACCGGCAGGCGAATGCCGTACGAGAACTTGTTCACCAGGATGAAGTCGCCCACTTCCAGGGTCGGTTTCATCGATCCCGAAGGGATCTGGAACGGCTCGACCAGGAACGAACGCAGCACCAGCACGATGAACAGCACCGGGAAGAACGACTTGCCGTACTCGACCAGCAACGGCTCCTTGTTCAGCCGTTCGACCACCGCCATCTCAGGCTGGCTGACGCTGCCCTGATAGTTGGCGATTGCCGCACGCCGGCGCGGGGCCAGGAACAGCAGGTCGATCAAGCCCAGCAGACCGCAGATGAAGACGGCGATGACTAGCAACAGCGGGAAATTTAGCGACATAGGACCTAGCTATCCAACCTGAGCACGGCGAGGAAGGCTTCTTGTGGAATTTCCACATTGCCCACCTGTTTCATGCGTTTCTTACCGGCCTTCTGCTTCTCCAGCAGCTTCTTCTTACGGCTGACGTCACCGCCGTAGCACTTGGCCAGTACGTTCTTTCTGAGCGCCTTGACGGTTGTCCGCGCAATGATCTGGCCGCCAATGGCTGCCTGGATCGCTACGTCGAACATCTGCCGAGGGATCAGTTCCTTCATCTTCTCGGTCAACGCACGGCCTTTGTAGGCCGCGTTGTCGCGGTGCACGATCAATGCCAGGGCATCGACCTTGTCGCCATTGATCAGTACGTCCAGCTTGACCAGGTTGGCCGACTGGTAGCGATCGAAATGATAATCCAGCGAAGCATAGCCGCGGCTGGTGGATTTGAGGCGGTCGAAGAAATCGAGCACCACTTCGTTCATCGGCATGTCGTAACGCACCTGCACCTGGCTGCCGAGGAACTGCATGTCGCGCTGTACGCCACGCTTCTCGATGCACAGGGTGATGACGTTGCCCAGGTGCTCCTGCGGAACCAGGATGGTCGCGGTGACGATCGGCTCGCGGAAGTCGGCTACAGCCGAGACGTCCGGCAGCTTGGACGGGTTGTCGACGACGATGGTTTCGCCGGTTTTCAACTCCAGCTCATAGATCACGCTGGGTGCGGTGGTGATCAGGTCCAGGTCGTATTCGCGCTCCAGGCGCTCCTGGATGATCTCCATGTGCAACATGCCCAGGAAACCGCAACGGAAGCCAAAGCCCAGCGCGTCGGAGCTTTCCGGCATGTACTGCAGCGAGGAGTCGTTCAGGGTCAGCTTCTGCAGAGCGTCGCGGAAATCCTCGAAGTCGTCGGAGCTGACCGGGAACAGGCCAGCGTAGACCTGCGGCTGAATCTTCTTGAAGCCTGGCAACACCTCGACCTCAGGGGTCGAGGACAGGGTCAGGGTGTCGCCAACCGGGGCACCGTGGATGTCCTTGATGCTGGCGATGATGAAGCCTACTTCGCCGGCTTTCAGATCAGCGGTCTGGGTGTGCTTCGGGGTGAAGACACCGACGCTGTCGACCAGGTGCACCTTGCCGGTGGACTTGACCAGGATCTTGTCGCCTTTCTTGACGCGGCCCTGGCGCACACGCACCAGCGAGACCACACCCAGGTAATTGTCGAACCAGGAGTCAATGATCAGCGCTTGCAGCGGTGCATCGATCTCACCTTCTGGCGCGGGGATGGTGTGCACCAGGCGCTCGAGCACCTCGTCAACGCCCATACCGCTCTTGGCGCTGCAGGCCACGGCGTCGGTGGCATCGATACCGATGATCTTCTCGATCTCGTCCTTGACGCGGTCCGGGTCGGCCTGGGGCAGGTCCATCTTGTTCAGGACCGGCATGACCTCCAGGCCCTGCTCGATGGCGGTGTAGCAGTTGGCTACGGACTGGGCTTCCACGCCCTGACCGGCGTCAACCACCAGCAGTGCCCCTTCACAGGCCGCCAGCGAACGCGAAACTTCGTAGGTGAAGTCGACGTGGCCGGGGGTATCGATGAAGTTCAGCTGGTAGGTCTTGCCGTCCTGCGCCTTGTAGTGAAGGGTGACGCTGTGGGCCTTGATGGTGATACCGCGCTCACGCTCCAGGTCCATGGAATCGAGCACCTGGGCTTCCATCTCGCGCGCCGACAGGCCACCGCACATCTGGATGAAACGGTCAGCCAGCGTCGACTTGCCATGGTCGATGTGGGCGATGATGGAGAAATTGCGGATATGACTCAAATCACTCACGGGTCAACACTCGAAAAGGCTGCGAGCCGGACGCCCGCCGAAAAATAGCCGGGAATTGTACCTTAAGCTGCTGGGTTATGGGAGATTCCTCTGTCCGACTGTACACAGCAATCATTCCGGCAATTGTGAAGATTCATGAAAAAGGGCAGCCGAAGCTGCCCTTTCGCCTAGCGAAACCGCTTATTCAGCAAGCTTGAAGGTGATGAAGCTGGCGCGGCCCTGACGCAGCACGCGCATCGACACAGAACGGTTCTTCGGCAGTTCCTTGGCGATTTCGGTGAATTCCTTCGCCGAACCGATAGCCTGGTTGTTCAGATGGCTGATGACATCACCCGGGCGCAAGCCGATCATGGCTGCCGGGCCATCCTGCACTTCCTTGATGACCACGCCACCTTTGAGCTCCAGGGACTTTTTCTGCTCGGCGGTCAGGTCGGCGACCGATACACCCAGGCGGTTGCTGCTGCGCTCGGCGCCGCCTTCGGTGCCAGCGCCAATCTCAACGTCGTCATCCGGCAGTGCGCCGACGCTGATGTCCAGGTTCTGGCGCTTGCCGTTGCGGATGATTTCCAGCCTGGCCTTCTCGCCATCCTTGAGGCTGCCAACCAGGTGCGGCAGATCGGCCGACATGACGATTGGCTGGCCGTTCATGCTGAGGATCACGTCGCCCACCTGCAGGCCGCCTTTGGCTGCCGGGCCGTTTTCCAGCACCTGGGCCACCAGGGCGCCCGCCGGTTTGTCCAGACCGAACGATTCAGCCAGGTCCTTGTTGACCTCCTGAATCACTACGCCCAGCCAGCCGCGGCTGACCTTGCCGTCTTTCTTCAGCTGGTTGGAGACATCAATCGCCACGTCAATCGGGATGGCGAACGACAGCCCCATGAAACCGCCAGAACGGGTGAAGATCTGCGAGTTGATCCCCACCACTTCGCCTTTCATGTTGAACAGGGGGCCGCCGGAGTTACCCGGGTTGATGGCCACGTCGGTCTGGATGAACGGTACGTAGGTGTCATTGGGCAGGGTCCGGCCCTTGGCGCTGACGATACCTTTGGTCACCGAATGGTCGAAGCCGAACGGCGAACCGATGGCCAGTACCCACTCGCCCACCTTGAGCTTCTCGGAGTCACCCAATTTCACCGTTGGCAAATTCTTGCCATCGACCTTCAGCAGCGCCACGTCAGTACGCGGGTCGGTACCCACCAGCTTGGCCTGGAGCTCGCTACGGTCCGACAGGCGGACGATGATCTCGTCGGCATCGGCCACCACATGGTTATTGGTGAGCACGTAGCCATCACTGGAGATGATGAAACCCGAGCCCAGCGACTGCGCCTCGCGCTGGCGGTCGCCGCGCGGCGAGCGCGGCTGCTGGGGCATGTTGCGCTCGAAGAACTCGCGGAACATCGGCGGCAGGCCTTCCAGGTCCGGCATCTGGCCTGCGGCGATTCGGCGGTCAGGCAGCTTCTGCTTGGTACTGATGTTGACCACCGCCGGCGAAGCCTGCTCCACCAGGGTGGTGAAGTCCGGCAGGGCTTCCTCGGCCTGGGCGGTGAGGACTTGGCCGAGCATCAGCACAGCAGCGAACATCATTAGGTAGGATTTCAAGCGTGGTATTGACATACGACTCCCGTCACAACGAGCGGTAGTTTGGAAAGACCCCTGCACAACGCAGAAAGGCCAGGCTCTTCAAAGCCTGACCTATAGAAAATTTGCCGATGGATTGCAAATGACAATGCTTTAATTTCATTTCAGCCGTATACCCGCCCACCTTGGCTCGGCACGCAAAAGCGCGCCATTACTGGCGCGCCTGGGCATCCTGGGGGCGCATCGACAGGGCAACGCGCTCTGCCGTACCCAGCGGAATTTCGCCAACCACGGTCACCATCACCTTGCCCTTGGGTGTGTTCAGGCGACGCGAGACTGCCGAGGTCGGGCCTAACTGGGTGCGCATGTCGGTGCCGCCATCATCGCTCACTTGCTCGATGAACACCGAAAAACGCGCCAGGCCGTCGTCATACATCAAGCTGCTGACCGAACTGTTGCGCTTGGGATCACGGCGTACCGAGCTGTTGACCAGCTCGAAACCGGGTGGCAGCCAGTCCGAACGCCAACCCGCGACGGTATCATTGCTGCCGGCGGCCACATGTTGCACCGGCTTGCAGCCAGCACCTGGGCGCAGGTCTGCGTCGCTGGGGACATCATCGGTATCGAGACGGGTCATCTGGAAGCGTTCCAGCAACTGCCCCTTGTCGTTGAGCATCAACGAACGCAGCGGCAAACCCGAGTGACGGTCCAGATGCAATTCGAATGCATAGCGATGCTGGTCGCGTGGCGAGAGCGCAATGATCACGGCATCGCGCCCGGCGACCCGTGACTTGCCTGCAACACTCAAATCGTACCAGCCCATCAGTTTCAGCGGATCAAGCACACGCGGTGCGGTATCCGGCGGCGCCGTGACACCGCTGGCCAAAGCCCCGCTGACGCACTCCACCTTGCCATCCACGCGCACGATTTCCTGGGCGGCGCCATCAAGCTGCAACAGCCGCTCGCTGACCTTGCCGTCGTCGACCCTGTGCCAGATGTCGTGGGAGGAGAAACTGCCGTTGCGTTCGTAGACGAACGACCCTTGATAGCTCTGTTTTTGCTCGGCCTGTGCCAGCTTGTTCAGCCACTCACTCGCCTCAGGCGAAGAATTGGCCGCCAATGCTGGCACCGTCATGCAGCTGCCAATCAGCAGCGACAGGAGAGGTAGCGCGCGCATGATCCTCCTTACTTAACGGTTTTCCAGGCTGGCGGCGCGGGCGTACGGCAATGCGGTTTCAGTGCCCTTGAGCGCAGATTCCTGGGCATGCTGGCGCAGGTAGCCTGGCAGACGCTGATCCCAGCCGGCCTGGTTCTGCAGCACGCCATTGGCCATCGGCCCGGTCGGTTGCTCACTGCTCTCACTATAGCCTGCCAAAACGGCCGGGCCTTGCGCTTGTGGCACACTCAGGCCCTGCTGGACAGGCTGCTGGGCAGCAAGCTCTGCACCCGTGATCTCGTCCTGGTTGTACATACGCACACCGGCCAGTACCGCGACGGTAACCGAGGCGGCTACCGCCAGGCGGCCAATGCTGCGCCAAGGGCCTTTCTTGACCTTGGCTGGCACGGCTTCGTCGGCCAGCGCCGCGGACACCGCCGAGGCGATATCCAGGTTAGGCAGCAGCAGCTCCTTGTGCATGGCTGCACGGGCAACCTGGTAACGCGACCAGGTGGCACGGGTTTCGGCGTCGTCGACGGCGTTCAACACCCGACGCAGTTCCAGTTCATCCGCTTCGTTATCCATCACCGCGGACAGCGATTCCTGCAAAGCTTCACGACTCATGGCGGTTCCTCTCTTGGCGCTGTCGCCGCTGTCTCAGGTTTCCTGCAACAACGGCTGCAGGGCTTTATCTATGGCCTCCCGAGCGCGGAAGATTCGAGAGCGCACGGTACCCACCGGACATTGCATGACACTGGCAATGTCTTCGTAACTCAGCCCGTCGAACTCGCGTAGCGTCAATGCCGTACGCAGGTCTTCGGGCAGTTGCTGGATGGTGCGATGGACAGTGCCTTCGATTTCATCCCGCAACAACGAGCGCTCTGGGGACTCGAGATCCTTGAGACCATGATCGCCGTCGTAAAACTCCGCATCCTCGGAGCTCACATCACTGTCTGGCGGCCGTCTTCCACGGGACACCAGGTAATTCTTCGCCGTGTTGATGGCGATGCGGTACAGCCACGTATAAAACGCACTGTCGCCGCGGAAGTTGCCAAGCGCACGGTAGGCCTTGATGAAGGCTTCCTGTGCTACATCCTGGGCCTCGTGGGTATCGTGGACAAACCGCACGATCAACCCGAGAATCTTGTGCTGATACTTCAACACCAACAGATCGAAAGCTCGCCTGTCGCCGCGCTGAACGCGCTCGACAAGCTGCTGATCCTCTTCCTGGGTTAGCATGAACACTCCTCAGTGAACTCGAAGGAGCGTTGCATCAGCCATCGCTCAGGCTTGCAAACATAGACTCGGGCTTTGCGCAAAAGTTCTCCCCTCCAAGCAAGTTTCCTGCAGCCCTTGGTCGGCTTGCACGGAAGACGCGGCGCGGTCACGGCCGGCTACGTCGATAATCAGGTTTCAAATACGCAGGGGTAAAGCCCGGAAAGGCCTGCCGCCCTGCGTCGCCGCGGCAAATTGTGGCGTACGGGCAGCCTTCATAGGATTTCCGGCCATGTCGGAAAGTTCCCACAAAGGTCGTCGCAACCTGGCAGGTGGCATGGAAATTGGCCACCCGGGGCTGCTATAAAGGCATCCCGGCCACGTTTAACGATAGTTTCACAATGCCATCCGCGCGTGACCATTGTGCCGTGCCCCTCCCAAAGATTACTAGTGTCCCGACATGAGCCAACAATTCCAACATGATGTCCTGGTGATCGGCAGCGGTGCCGCCGGTCTCAGCCTGGCACTTAACCTCCCCAGCCACCTTCGCGTTGCCGTATTGAGCAAGGGCGACCTGTCCAACGGCTCGACCTTCTGGGCCCAGGGCGGCGTCGCTGCAGTGCTGGACAACACCGATACTGTGCAGTCGCATGTCGAGGACACCCTCAATGCCGGCGGCGGGCTGTGCCATGAAGACGCCGTGCGCTTTACCGTCGAGCACAGCCGCGAAGCGATCCAGTGGCTGATCGAGCAAGGCGTGCCCTTCACCCGCGATGAGCACTACAGCGTCGACGATGGCGGTTTCGAGTTCCACCTCACCCGTGAAGGGGGCCATAGCCACCGGCGCATCATCCATGCCGCCGACGCTACCGGCGCGGCAATTTTCACCACGCTGCTGGAACAGGCTCGCCAGCGCCCGAACATCCAGCTGCTAGAACAGCGGGTGGCAGTCGACCTGATCACTGAACGCCGCCTGGGCCTGCCCGGCGAACGCTGCCTGGGCGCCTACGTGCTCGACCGCAACACCGGCGAGGTGGACACTTTCGGCGCGCGCTTCACCGTGCTGGCCACGGGCGGTGCGGCCAAGGTCTACCTCTATACCAGCAACCCCGATGGTGCCTGCGGCGACGGTATCGCCATGGCTTGGCGGGCCGGCTGCCGAGTGGCGAACCTGGAATTCAACCAGTTCCACCCGACCTGCCTGTATCACCCGCAGGCCAAGAGTTTCCTGATCACCGAAGCCCTGCGCGGCGAGGGCGCCCTGCTGCGCCTGCCCAACGGCGAACGTTTCATGCCACGCTTCGACCCACGCGAAGAGCTGGCCCCACGGGACATCGTGGCCCGCGCCATCGACCACGAGATGAAGCGCCTGGGCGTGGACTGCGTATATCTGGACATCACTCACAAGCCAGCAGATTTCATCAAGAGCCACTTCCCCACCGTGTACGAGCGCTGCCTGGCCTTTGGCATCGATATCACCCGTCAGCCGATCCCGGTGGTGCCTGCGGCGCATTACACCTGCGGCGGGGTGATGGTCGACGACTGCGGCCACACCGATGTGCCTGGCTTGTATGCCATCGGCGAAACCAGTTTCACCGGCCTGCACGGCGCCAACCGCATGGCCAGCAACTCGCTGCTGGAATGTTTCGTATACGGTCGCGCCGCCGCTGCCGACATCCAGGCGCACCTGGGGCAAGTGGCCATGCCCAAGGCCCTGCCCGGCTGGGACGCCAGCCAGGTGACCGACTCGGACGAGGACGTGATCATTGCGCACAACTGGGACGAACTGCGGCGCTTCATGTGGGACTACGTCGGCATCGTGCGCACCAGCAAGCGCCTGCAGCGGGCCCAGCACCGCATTCGCCTGCTGCTGGATGAAATCGACGAGTTCTACAGCAACTACAAGGTCAGCCGAGACCTGATCGAGCTGCGCAACCTGGCGCAAGTGGCCGAGCTGATGATCCTGTCCGCCATGCAGCGCAAGGAAAGCCGTGGGTTGCATTACACACTGGATTACCCAGGGATGCTGGACGAGGCCAAGGACACCATCCTTAGCCCGCTCTGATAGCGGCGTCGCGGCCTTCGCGGGCTCGACCGCTCCCACAGGGGTTTAACTGCCTTGCAGTTTTGCGCAGTACCTGTGAGAGCGGGCGAGCCTGCGAAGAAACTGACCCGGTGCTGATCTATGCCCGGCTCACCGCGGCCCAGCGCCGCCGGCTGAACTTCAATCGCACGCGCAATCGCCGATGCTCATCCGGCCCCAGCGCATCCCCCGGTACGCACTGGCTCTGCCCCAACCACCGCCCCGCCCGCTCAAAGCGCAACACCACCAGCCCAGGCAACGCCACGCTGTCCCGGCACAAGCGCACTGACTGCCACCCACAGGCACGGCTGAACACCTGCCAACCCCGCACATCACGGCGCAGGCCGACAACCGCATGCTCATGGGTCAACAGAATACGTCGGGGAATGGCCCAGCCAGCGTGGGCCGTGCAGGTGGCGACAACCAAAAAGGCCAACCACCCGGGCAGCGGGCTCGCCCACACGGCAAGCCACGCCAGTACCTGACAAGCCAGGTAGGCCGTCAGCAGCAGGCGCGAGCCTTGCCAACGGCACTCGAAACACTCACTTGGGCTGGACACGGTCCAGAATGATGCGGACCATACGCTGCAGTTCCGGGTCTTCGGACTCGGTGCGCTCCATGAACCAGCCGAACATGTCCTGATCCTCGCAGCTCAAGAGACGCACGTACAGTTCACGGTCGGTCTCATTGAGGGTGGGGTAGACTTCCTGGGTGAAAGGCACCAGCAGTACGTCCAGTTCCAGCATGCCGCGGCGGCTGTGCCAGAAAAGCCGGTTGAGTTCAGTTTGTTCGACCATGGGGCCCTCCTCGAATGGGCCGCCAGTATACAGCCCGGCGCGCGAAGCGACACCGGGCGTTGGTCTAGTCACCTACCTATTTTGTTACCGGCGTTCTATGATGGCCGCCAGTCTTTAGCCACCGCGATGACCCATGGCCGATTCCGCTTTCTTCTGCCCCCTGTCCCACGAGGGCATCCTCGCCGTCCGCGGCTCCGATGCAGGCAAGTTCCTGCAAGGCCAGCTGACCTGCAACATCAACTACCTCAGCCAGGAACACGCCAGCCTCGGCGCCCGCTGCATGGTCAAGGGGCGCATGCAGTCGAGCTTCCGCATAGTGCCCGAGGGCAACGGCTACTTGCTGGCCATGGCCAGCGAACTGCTCGACGCGCAACTGGCCGACCTGAAAAAGTACGCCGTATTCTCCAAGGCCACGCTGACCGACGAAAGCACCGCATGGGCACGCTTCGGCCTGCAAGATGGCGACACCGCGCTGCAGGCGCTGGGGCTTGTCGTGCCCGCAGCCGCCGGTAGTACCGTGCGCCATGACGGGCTGATCGCGATCACCGTGTCCGCCGGCCGGGTTGAGCTGTGGGTGCCGGCGGCTGACGCCGAGCCTGTACGCCAGGCCCTCGCCGCAGCGCTGCCCGAAGGCACGCTCAACGACTGGCTGCTGGGCCAGATTCGCGCAGGTATCGGCCAAGTCATGGGCCCGACCCGTGAACTGTTCATCCCGCAGATGATCAACCTGCAGGCCGTCGACGGCGTCAGTTTCAAGAAAGGCTGCTACACCGGCCAGGAAATCGTCGCCCGCATGCAGTACCTGGGCAAACTCAAGCGCCGCCAGTACCGCCTGGCCCTGGACCAGCAGGCCATTCCGGCCCCGGGCGCCGAGATCTTCTCGCCCACCCATGGGTCGTCGGTCGGTGAAGTGGTCATTGCTGCCGGCAACGGCGCCGGCTGCGAACTGCTCGCAGTGCTGAGCGCCGAGGCGGTGGAAGACGGCAACCTGCACCTGGGCAGCCTCGAAGGCCCGCGCCTGCAGGTGCTGACCCTGCCTTACGAACTGGACCGCGACCGGGAAATCCAGCGCTGACCAGCCTGCCCCACCCCTGTGGCGGGGCCGCACCACCACTGCGGTAGACATGCCCATGAACAAGCTGGCCGAGTTGGTTCAAGCACAATTGCTCGACGCCATCGAAAAGGATGACCTGGTCCTGCCAACCCTGCCCGAGGTTGCCTTGAGCATCCGCGAAGCAGCGGAAGACAACGAGATCAGCGTAGCGGCCCTGAGCAAGGTGATCGGCCGCGACGCGGCCCTTTCAGCGCGCCTGATCAAGGTCGTCAACAGCCCACTGCTGCGTGCTGCGGTCGAGGTGACCGACCTGCATACCGCCATCACGCGGCTAGGCATCAACTACAGCTGCAACCTGGCCATCGGCCTGGTGATCGAGCAGATTTTCCATGCCCGCTCGCCGGCAGTCGAGCAGAAACTGCGCGATATCTGGGCCAGTAGCCTGGAAGTGGCGGGCATCAGCTACGAAATCTGCCGTCGCTTTACACCTCTGAAGCCTGACCAGGCCACCTTGGGTGGGCTGGTCAACCAGATTGGCGCGCTGCCGGTACTCATCTATGCCGAAGAGCACAACGAACTGTTGTCCGACCCGGTTTGCCTGCATTACGTGATCGAGCAACTCCAGCCGGTGCTGGGGGACAAGATCCTCAAGGCCTGGGAGTTTCCGGAGCAGTTGGTCAACCTGCCGAGCCAGGTTCATGACCTGGACCGCCAGACTGACAAGATTGATTACATCGACATCGTGCAGATCGCCCGCTGCATCAGTCAGCGCGGGCGCCACCGGCCATTGGCTGCGCTGCCGGCTTACCGCCATCTGGGGCTGCCGTTTGGCACCGAGCTGGAGGTCGATGAACTGCTAGAGGCGCGGAGCATGTTGCGCTGAGCTGTAACAGCCTGCCAGGGCCCTTTCGCAGGTGAGCCCGCGAAAGGGCCGACACAGGCAAACCCTCAATCCGCAATAAAACTCACCCGCACCCGCAACCCGCCCTTCTCGCCATCATGCAGGCTCACCTGCGCCAGGTGCGCCCGACAGATCTCGCCAACGATCGCCAGCCCTAATCCACTGCCCTGCGCACTTCGCCGGTAGAACCGCTCGAACACCCGTTCGCGCTCGGCCTCGGGAATACCTGGCCCATCGTCTTCCACTTCCAGCACCGCCGGCGCCATTACCCGCAAAATCACATTGCCACCCGCTGGTGTATGCGCCAAGGCATTGTCCACCAGGTTGCTCAACAACTCATTGAGCAACGTCGGCTCCCCCTTCAGCCATACCGGCGCCTCGGCCTCCAGCGCCAGCGACACCCCGCGCTTGTGCGCCAATGGCGCCATGGCCATGCCCAGTTCACGGGCCAGCTGGCTCAAATCCAGACGCTGCGCACCGCCCTCGGCAATGGCCCGTGCGCCATTCTCGACCCGCGCCAACGACAGTAGCTGGTTGGCCAGGTGGGTCAGCCTGTCGGTGCCCTGGGCTGCAGACTCCAAGGTCTGCCGCCACTCCTGTGGCTCGGCCGAGCGCAAGCCCAGCTCGACACGTGCCTTCAACGCCGCCAGCGGCGTTCGCAGTTCGTGGGCCGCGTCGGCAATGAACTGCGCCTGGCGCTCGAACTGGCCGCGCAAGCGCTCGGTAAAGTGGTTCAAGGCGCGCACCAGCGGGCCCAGCTCGCGCTGTACCTGTACCACCGGCAACGCTCGCAAGTCGTCCGGCTGACGTTCCTCCACCGCTGTGCGCAGGCGCTCCAACGGCCGCAACGCGGCACTCACGGCAAACCACACCATCACCAACGCCCCCAGTGCCAGCATGCCCAGGCGCAGCAGGGTATCGGCCATCAACCCTCGGGCCATACGCACCCGCGCTTCCTCGGTTTCGGCTACGCGGATTTCTGCCATGCCGTTCATGTTCGGCTCGCTGACCGGCTTCAGCAGGCTGACCACACGAACGTCCTGGCCCAGGTAAGTGGCATTGTAGAACCGTGCCAATGCCGGATAGTCGTCGGTGCGCGGCGTGCCAGGCGGCGGTGGCGGCAGGTTCTCGTAGCCAGAAATCAGCCTTTGCTGGATATCCAGCACCTGATAGTAAATGCGCCCCGCACTGTCATAGGCGAACGTGTCCAGCGCCACGTAAGGCACATCCGCGCTCAACGAACCATCGCGCTGCGACAGGCCCGCGGCGATGGTTCTCGCCGAAGCCAGCAGGGTGCGGTCGTAGGCGGTGTCGGCGGCCTCGCGGCCGTTCCAGTAGGCGCTAAGGCCGCTGGCCAGCATCAGCACCACCAGCAACAGCGCCAAATTACCCAGCAAGCGCCCGCGCAGGCTGCCGTTGTCACGCATCGCGGTGCTCAAGCAAATAACCCAGACCACGGAACGTGACGATGGCTACGGAGTGCCCGTCGAGCTTCTTGCGCAGGCGGTGAATGTAGATTTCGATGGCGTCAGGGCTGGCTTCTTCGTCCAGGCCAAACACCTGGGCAGCCAGCTGCTCCTTGCTCATCACCCGGCCCGGGCGAGCGATCAGCGCTTCCAGCACACTCTGCTCGCGGGAGGTCAGCGTCAAGTTGTCATCACCGAGGGTGAAGCGCCGGGTGTCCAGGTCATACACCAACGGCCCACAGCGTTGCTGTCGCTCGCCACCGAGCACACTGCGGCGCAGCAAGGCCTTGACCCGCGCTTCCAGCTCGGTCAGCTCAAACGGCTTGGCCAGATAATCGTCGGCGCCCAGGTTCAGGCCATGGACCCGGTCCTTGACGTCGCTGCGCGCAGTCAGCATCAGCACTGGCAAGGTTTTGCCACGGCCTCGCAAGCGCGCCAGTACCTCAAAGCCGTCCATGCGCGGCAGGCCGACATCCAGCACGGCCACGGCGTATTCCTCACTGGCCAGCGCCAAGTCGGCAGCCACGCCGTCATGCAGCACATCTACGGTCAGGCCATGGCTTTTCAAGGCCAGGGCCACGCTTTCGGCCAGTTGCAGGTGGTCTTCGACCAGTAGCACACGCATCGGATTCTCCCGGCTCGGGTGGGGCGGTGGCGCGGAGTGTACCGCTGTCACCACGCCTGTGAAGCCCCTCGTGACAAACCTTTCACGCTGAAAGGTTAGCGAAAGGTTCGTTGCCTAGCATCGCACCACGGTCGCCCTTCGCGCCGAAAAAAGCACCAGCAAGGTGCAACGAATAAGAACAATAAACGGAGTCATCGACGATGCTGTCATTGCAGCCGCAGGCGTTCGCGCCTACCCGTTCCTTTGCCGCACGCCCCTCAGCCATCGCCAGCGCCCTCGCGCTTGCCGGTGTCGCCCCGATGAGCCAGGCCGCCTTCTTCGAAGACAGCACGGCCACCTTCGAAACCCGCAACATGTACTTCAACCGCGACTTCCGCGACGGCACCAGCGCGCAGCAATCCAAGCGCGATGAATGGGCCCAGGGCTTCATCCTCAATTTCGAGTCTGGCTACACCGATGGCACCGTGGGCTTTGGCCTGGACGCGTTGGGCATGCTCGGCATCAAGCTCGACTCCAGCCCCGACCGTACCGACAGCGGCCTGCTGCCGACCCACGATGACGGCAAGGCTGCCGACGAATACTCCAAGCTCGGCCTGACCGGCAAGGTGAAGATCTCCCAGACTGAACTCAAGATCGGCACCCTGATCCCCGAACTGCCGACCCTGCAGCCCAACGACGGGCGTATCCTGCCGCAAACTTTCGAGGGCGGCCTGCTCACCTCCAAAGAGATCAAGGGCCTGACCTTCACCGGTGGCCGCCTGGACAAGGCCAAGGACCGCAACGACACCAACTGGGAAGACCTGGCGCTGAACAACAAGAACGGCCGCTTCGGTGGCAGCTTCAGCGCTGACAACCTGGCCCTGGGCGGGCTCGACTACCAGTTCACCGACCGCATCACCGGCAGCTACCACTTCGCCCAGCTCGACGATATTTACCGCCAGCACTTCATCGGCATGGTCGCCACCCAGCCATGGGGCCCGGGCACCTTGGGTGCCGACCTGCGCCTTGCCATCAGCGACGACGCCGGTGCAGCCAAGGCCGGCAACATCGACAACACCACCGTCAACGGCATGCTCAGCTATGCCCTGGGCGGGCACAAGGTCAGCGCCGCCTGGCAGCAGCTGTCTGGCGAAAGTGCCTTCCCGTATGTGGATGGCGCCGACCCGTACCTGGTCAACTTCGTCCAGATCAACGACTTCGCCGGTGCCGACGAACGCTCCTGGCAGGCGCGCTACGACTACAACTTCGCCGCGCTCGGCGTACCGGGCCTGACCTTCATGACCCGTTACATCAGCGGTGACAACGTCAGCCGTGCTGCCGGTGGCGAAGGCAAAGAGTGGGAACGCAACACCGAACTGAAGTACGTGGTACAAAGCGGCCCGTTGAAGAACGTCGCCGTGCGCCTGCGCAACGCCACCTTCCGCTCCAACTTTGCCCGTGACGCGGATGAAGTGAGGCTGTTGGTCAGCTACAGCGTGGCGCTGTGGTAACCCCATAGCGGTAATCCAATAACAACAACGCTCACGGAGATCGACGATGACCTTTTCACTGCGCCGCCTCGTCCTCGCTACCGGCTGCCTGCTGTTGGCCGGCAACGCCCTCGCTGCAGAACCGAAACGCCCCGAATGCATCGCACCCGCCTCCCCTGGCGGTGGCTTCGACCTGACCTGCAAGCTGGTGCAAAGCGCACTGGTACAAGAAAAAATCCTCAGCAAGCCGATGCGCGTCACCTACATGCCCGGCGGTGTCGGCGCGGTCGCGTACAACGCCGTGGTCGCCCAGCGCCCGGCAGACGCCGGCACGCTGGTGGCCTGGTCCAGCGGCTCACTGCTTAATCTGGCTCAGGGCAAATTCGGCCGTTTCGACGAAAACGCAGTGAAATGGCTGGCTGCCGTCGGCACCAGCTACGGTGCCATCGCGGTGAAGAGCGACTCGCCCTACAAGACCCTTGATGACCTGGTCGCAGCGCTGAAGAAAGACCCGAGCAAGGTCGTGATCGGTTCCGGCGGTACCGTCGGCAGCCAGGACTGGATGCAGACCGCGTTGATCGCCAAGGCCGCAGGCATAAACCCGCGCGACCTGCGCTACGTGGCCCTGGAGGGCGGCGGCGAAATCGCCACGGCATTGCTGGGCGGCCATATCCAGGTCGGCTCTACCGACATTTCCGACTCCATGCCGCACATCCAGAGCGGCAACATGCGCATCCTCGCGGTGTTCTCTGAAAACCGCCTGGACGAGCCGGAAATGAAAGACATCC
The DNA here is from genome assembly GCF_020911845.1 of Pseudomonas sp. CIP-10. NCBI lineage: Bacteria > Pseudomonadati > Pseudomonadota > Gammaproteobacteria > Pseudomonadales > Pseudomonadaceae > Pseudomonas > Pseudomonas sp. CIP-10. Next base: position 4,876,563 of record NZ_CP087160.1, read on the forward strand.
CTACTGCCAAGGAGCAGGGCTACGACATCGTCTGGCCGGTGGTGCGCGGTTTCTACCTGGGGCCAAAAGTGAGCGACGAGGACTACGCCTGGTGGAAGGCCTCGTTCGACAAGATGCTGGCCTCCGAGGACTTCGCCAAGCTGCGAGACCAGCGCGAGCTGTTCCCGTTCGCCATGACCGGCGAAGAGCTGGACGGCTATGTGAAGAAGCAAGTGGCTGACTACAAGGCACTGGCCAAGGAATTCGGCCTGATCCAGTAAGCCTGTCGAACTCACCACCACCCCTGTGGGAGCGGCCTTGTGTCGCGATCGGGCGCGAAGCGGCCCCTGACACAGCCGATACGATGCTTCGGACAGATCGCATCGGCAGGTTTAGCGGCCGCTTCGCGCCCGATCGCGACGCAAGGCCGCTCCCACAGGATGTGCATCTCACTTGAGCAATCCCAACGAGGATTCCCCAATGATCCTTCAACGCATTTTCGCCCTGGCTCTGCTAGTGGTGTGTGCCGCCCTGGCCGTGATGGCCTGGCCCTATCAGGCTGCATTTTCCTATGAACCGGTGGGCCCGCGCGCTTACCCGTTGTTAGTGCTAGGCCTGATGGGGCTGGGCCTGCTGTACCTGTTGTTCCGTCCGACGCCCATCGTGCGCAAGGATGACGAACCGGAACTGGACCGCGAGACCCTGATCAAGATCACCGCCTGTGTCGGCCTGCTGATCGTCTTCGCCGCCACTTTTGAAGCGCTCGGCTTCATCCTCAGCGCCATCCTGGTCGGCCTGCCCATGGCTCGGCTGTACGGTGGCCGCTGGCTGCAAAGCGCCATTGTGGTGGCCGGCATGAGCATTTTCCTCTACTGGGTGTTCGACCGTGTGATGGACGTGCCACTGCCCCTTGGCCTGCTGAGCGTACTGGAGAACTGACATGGATACCTTGAGCTACCTGGGCCAGGGCTTCGGCATTGCCCTGTCCCCTTACAACCTGGTCACCGCCCTCTCCGGCACCTTGATCGGCACCGTGGTCGGTCTGCTGCCGGGCCTGGGCCCGATCAATGGCGTGGCCCTGCTGATCCCCATCGCCTTTGCCCTCGGCCTGCCGCCGGAATCGGCGCTGATCCTGCTGGCGGCGGTGTACCTGGGCTGCGAATATGGCGGGCGTATCAGCTCGATCCTGCTGAACATCCCGGGCGAAGCCTCGACCGTGATGACAACCCTGGACGGCTACCCGATGGCTCGCCAAGGACTGGCAGGCGTCGCGCTGTCGCTGTCGGCCTGGAGTTCGTTCATCGGCGCCTTCATTGCCACCTGCGGCATGGTGCTGTTCGCCCCGCTGCTGGCGAAATGGGCCATCGCCTTCGGCCCGGCGGAGTACTTTGTGCTGATGGTGTTCGCCATCGTCGCGCTGGGTGGCATGGCCGGTGACAAACCACTGAAAACCTTCATTGCCGCTCTCATCGGCCTGTTCCTGTCGGCGGTCGGCATCGACGCCAACAGCGGCGTGTACCGCTTCACCGGTGACAGCGTGCACCTGGCCGACGGCATTCAGTTCGTGGTGCTCGTGCTGGGCCTGTTCTCCATCAGCGAAATCCTCCTGCTGCTGGAAAAGACCCACCATGGCCACCAGGCGGTCAAGGCTACCGGCCGCATGCTGTTCAACTTCAAGGAAGCGGCCTCGGTGTTCCTGGTCAACATCCGTTGCGGCCTGCTCGGTTTCATCATGGGTGTTCTACCCGGCGCCGGCGCAACGCTGGCCAGCGCCGTGGCCTACATGACCGAGAAACGCATGGCCGGGGAAAGCGGCAAGTTCGGCAAAGGCGATGCCCGCGGCCTGGCAGCGCCGGAAACGGCCATTGGTGCGTCCTGCTGTGGCGCCCTGGTCCCGATGCTGACCCTGGGCGTACCGGGCTCTGGCACCACAGCTGTGATGATCGGCGCCCTGACCCTGTACAACATCACCCCTGGCCCACTGCTGTTCGAACAGCAGCCAGATATTGTCTGGGGCCTGATCGCCTCGCTGTTCGTCGCCAACATCATGCTGGTGATCCTCAACATCCCGATGATCCGCATCTTCACCCGCATCCTCGCCGTGCCAAACTGGGCGCTGGTGCCGGTGATCGCCATCATCACCGCGATCGGTGTGTACGCCGTGCATGCCACTACCTTCGACCTGTTCCTCATGGTCGGTATCGGCATCATGGGCTACATCCTGCGCAAGCTGGACTTCCCTCTGTCGCCGATTCTGCTGGGCTTCATCCTCGGCGGGCTGATGGAGCAAAACCTGCGTCGGGCGCTGTCGATCTCCAACGGTGAACTGGGCATCCTCTGGTCCAGCCCGATCAGCATGGGCGTCTGGGCGCTGGTAGTGCTGATGCTCGCCCTGCCGCTGCTGCGCATCTGGCGCAAACGAAGCCTGCAGCGCCGGGCCCTGGCCGATGCCTGATCGGTCGTTGCCATTGTTCGTCGCGACCGGGCTGGTCGGCCTTGCTGGCGGTTTTGCCGCCAGCAAGGTCGGCTGGCCTTTGCCATGGATGGTCGGTTCATTGCTGGCGATCATCCTGGTGCGCTGCCTGACGCGTTGGCAGCTGTCGGAAATCCCCAACGGCCGCAAGTGTGGGCAGTGGATCATCGGCATCGGTATTGGCCTGCACTTCACCCCCGCGGTGATCGAGCAAGTGGCCAGCCATTTCGCGCTGATCTGCTTCGGTGCGTTGTTCACCACCCTGTCCAGCGTGATCAGCGTATGGCTGCTGCGGCGAACCGGCGAAGACCGCGCCACCGCGTTCTTCGCCAGCATGCCTGGCGGTTCGGGCGAGATGGTCAACCTTGGGGCGCGCAATGGCGCGGTGCTCAGCCAGGTGGCGGCAGCGCAAAGCTTGCGTGTGCTGGCAGTGGTGCTGTGCGTGCCGGCGCTGTTCAAGTTTCTGCTGGGTGACGGGGTACCACTGAACCACACCGGTAGCGTGAGCTGGGGCTGGCTGGCGTTGATTGCGCCCTTGGGCGTTGCCGTTGCCTTGCTCTGGCAGCGCTTGCGCCAGCCCAACCCATGGCTGTTCGGGCCATTGCTGGTCGCGGCTACGGTCAGCCTGGCCGGCAACCTGCAGATCGCCCTGCCCAACGGCGCCAGCCAGATCGGCCAGTGGCTCATCGGCAGCGGCCTGGCCTGCCACTTCAACCGCGCGTTCTTCCGCCGCGCACCGTCGTTCCTGGGACGCACCTTGATGGCCACGGCGTTGTGCATGGCGATTGCAGCCAGTGCCGCGTGGGTGCTGAGCATGATGACTGCACTGGACTTGCGTTCGCTGACACTGGGGATGATGCCTGGCGGGATCGCCGAAATGAGCCTCACGGCCGAAACGTTGCAATTGTCAGTGCCGCTGGTAACCGCGCTGCAGGTGATGCGCCTGATCTTGGTGTTGTTTCTTGCAGAACCGCTTTTCCGGTGGTGGGACAACAGGTATTCAAGCGGCAAGCCCCCTGAAGATAGATAGTTACCACTTGCCCAATGCCCGGATGAATAGAGTCGGATTGCTGCCCTGATCGCCAGCAAACCCACACTTCCCGGCATTCAAGAGGTAATGATGAAAGTCCGTCTTTCTTGCAACTATCGCTCGGCTATTGCCTGGGCATGCCTTGCCATCAGCGCAGGCAGCCTTGCCGCAGAGCCACCTGCCCCCGTCCAGATCAACGTCGTGGCTATCAATGATCTTCACGGCTACCTGGAACCCAACCCCCAGGACTACGCCGGCGCGCAAGGCGCTACCCGCCTGACCTACGGCGGCATCGCCACACTCGGCGCCATGCTCGATGAGCTGCGAACGCAGGACCCCGATCTGCTGTTCATCGGGGCTGGCGACTTGATAGGGGGCAGCCCCGCCATTTCTGCGCTGTGGGCTGACGAGCCTGTGCTTGAGGCCTTGAACGCGATGGGCATGATTGTCAGCGCATCCGGGAACCACGAACTGGATGCAGGCGAGGCCGAGTTTCTTCGTCAGATCCACGGAGGATGCGAGTCAACGCGCCCTGAAAAGGCCTGCACGTTTCGCGGCGATTATCCAGGAAGTGGCTTCCCTTACATAGCGTCCAACCTGATCGATACCACCACGGGCGAGCGCTTGCTACCGGCCTATCACATTCAAGAGGTGAAAGGGGTCAAGATAGCGTTCGTCGGTGCCGTGCCACGCAACATGGAAAAAGTGGTCTCGGCCAGCGCATTCGCAGGGCTCAAAGCCACAGATGAAGCGCAAGCCATCAATGACGTGATTCCGGAGCTCAAGGCCAAAGGCGTCAATGCAATCATTGCGGTCATGCACCAAGGAGGGGATACCGTCGAGCCGTTCGACACGCAGGATTGCAGCCAGCTGAGTGGCGCGGTCGTCGACGTGGCGAAGCGGCTGGATCCTGCGGTAGATGCTGTCATCAGCGGTCACTCGCATGCCAGCTATCAATGCAAGGTGGGTGACCTGAGCATCACTCAGGCTGGCAAATACGGCCACTTCCTGACTCAGTTGAAGTTGCAGGTAACGCCAGGCACCCATCACGTCACGAACATCACCGCCCGCAATATTCCTGCTGACCCACAGAACTACCTGCCGAATGCCAAGTTGACGAGTTTGCTGGAGGAAGTGCGTCAGCGGTCCGGGGAAAAATTGCTCGAACCCATAGGACGCATCTCGACGGCAGAACTTGACCGCAAAGAAAATGCCTCCGGTGAAACAACCTTGGGGAACCTGGTCACGGATGCCCAATTGGCCATGACCCAAGCGTTTCAGACACAAGTTGCCTTTCTCAACCTGGGTGGGCTGCGCAGTGATCTTATCCAGCCTGCCGATAGCGACCTGACCTACGAACAATTATTCGCCGTACAACCGTTCAATAACCCACTGGTGGTTCAGGAACTGACAGGCAAGCAGATTACCGAACTGCTCAACCTTCAATGGAACAGGGGCAGTTTCAATCCGCTGCAAGTATCGAAGGGTTTTCATTATGAGTGGGATGGTTCACGGCCTGTCGGCAGCCGTGTCGTCGAGGGCAGTGTGCGTCTTCACGGCAAACCCGTTGAGCCGTTGACCCATTATCGCGTCGTCAGCAACCTGTTCCTGGCCGATGGTGGCGGTGGCTTGGCCACTTTCAAAGAAGGAAGGCGACGCCAGGACACCGGCATCTCCGACCTGGAAGCCTTGGTGGCGTATGTACGCCAGAACCATGAGCGGGGTATTGCAATTGGCCAGCGCAGCGAGCCGCGCATCAGCATGACGCCCTGAGCGATTGCGTACCCCACCCCGGTTTCTCACAGCGGGGGCAGTGCCCAGTCGATGGGCCCGAGCCCCCGCTGCTCGAGGAAGCTGTTGGTACGGCTGAAATGCCCGCAACCGATGAACCCGCGATACGCCGACAGCGGCGAAGGATGGACCGACTTCAGTACCAGGTGCTTGGTACCGTCGATCAGCTTCTGCTTGCTCTGTGCATGCGCCCCCCATAGCAGGAATACCACGTTCGGGCATTGCTCACTGACCACTTGAATGATCCGGTCGGTAAACAATTCCCAGCCTTTCTTGGCATGCGACGCGGCATTGGCGCGCTCGACGGTCATGGTCGTGTTGAGCAACAGAACGCCTTGTTCTGCCCAGCTCTGGAGGTAGCCGTGGCTGGGGATCGGGATGTTCAGGTCGCGCTGCAGCTCCTTGTAGATATTGACCAGCGACGGCGGCGTGGCCACGCCCGGTTGCACCGAGAAGCACAAGCCATGGGCCTGCCCCGGCCCGTGATACGGGTCCTGCCCGAGGATGACCACCTTCACCTGGTCCAGCGGTGTCGAATTGAGCGCATTGAAGATCAGCGGCCCTGGCGGGTAGATTTCCTTGCCGGCAGCGTACTCACCACGCAGAAATTCGCGCAGCTGGTGCATGTAAGGCTGGTCGAATTCACCGCGCAATGCGGCCTTCCAGCTGGGTTCGAGTTTGATGCGATCGTCGTCAGTCATGGGGCCTTCCATAAACAATGGCGCGACACTAGGTAAGCCCTTCGCGCTTGTCAAACGATCCGACCGACGACCGGCATGATTGGCCAGGCAAGCCATACTTGAGCGATGACTTGCGAGAGGTAGTCCATGACCATTCACTGCGAGGTACTCACCGGCGTCGATGGCGCCCGCATCGGCATCGCCACCCTGGATGCGCCCAAGGCGCTCAATGCCCTGACCCTGCCGATGATCGAAGTGCTGGGCGAACAACTGCATGCCTGGGCCCGCGACCCGGGTATCGTCAGCGTGCTGCTGCGCGGCAACGGGGCAAAAGCCTTTTGCGCAGGCGGCGATGTCCGTGCGCTGGTGCAAGCCTGCCGCGACCACCCCGGCAGTGTCCCACCGCTGGCGGCCTCTTTCTTCGCCGCCGAATACCGCCTGGACTTTGCCCTGCACACCTACCCCAAACCGTTACTCTGCTGGGGCCATGGGCATGTGCTGGGTGGCGGCATGGGGCTGCTGCAAGGCGCCAATGTGCGTATCGTCACACCCAGCAGCCGGCTGGCCATGCCGGAAATCAGCATCGGCCTGTACCCTGACGTAGGCGCTAGTTGGTTCCTGGCCCGGCTGCCGGGCAAGCTGGGTTTGTTCTTCGGCGTGACCGGCGCGCCGATCAACGCCCGCGATGCCCTTGACCTGGGCCTGGCTGACCGTTTTCTGGGCGAGCACCAGCAAGAGGCCTTGATCGAGGAGTTGCTGCAACTCAACTGGCAGGAGCAGACCGCCGTACAACTGAACAGCTTGCTCAAGGCCGAGCAGCATCGTGCCTGCGCCGAGCTGCCTGATGCCCAGTGGCTGCCACGACGGCATGTGATCGATCAGTTACTCGACGTGGCCGATGCGGCTTCAGCCTGGCGCGCGCTGGAAAGGCTCAAGCAGCATGACGACCCATTGCTGGCAGATGCCGGCCAACGCCTGCATGAGGGTTGCCCGCTGACCGCGCATCTGGTCTGGGAGCAGATCCGCCGGGCGCGGTATCTGTCGTTGGCGCAAGTGTTCCAGATGGAATACAGCATGAGCCTGAACTGTTGCCGCCACCCTGAGTTCAGCGAAGGCGTGCGTGCTCGCCTGCTGGACAAAGACAACCAGCCGCGCTGGCACTGGCCTGATGTGGCGCAAGTGCCGGCGGCGGTAGTCGAGGCGCATTTTGCCAAGGCGTGGGAGGGACGCCACCCATTGGCGGATGTGGGTTAGCTTCGTGAACCTGGGGCTGCTTTACAGCCCCACCTCCACTCACCTAGCGCTGCCAGTTTCCTCCTTGCCCCTGCCCGCGCCGACCCTCCCAGCGCCCGCGGTCATTACCCTGCCCATTGGAGTGCCAGTCGCCATGCCGGTAACGCTGGCTGTCATTGCGATAGTCATGGCGATCCCGGTCCTGCCTGTAGTCTTGTCGCTGGCGATTGCCATAGTCATAGCGCGGGTTGCCATGCCACTGGTTCATCCCTGGCTGCGAATATGGCCGGTAATAGGGCGCAGGGGCCGCCCCATGGTAGTAACGGGGGGCAGGCTGATAGTAATAGCGCGGGGCTGGCGCCACATAGTACCGGTCATAGCGGTAATACCCCGGCGCCACATAGCGGTCGGTGGAGTAGTAGTCCGAACGGTAATAGCCCCCGCGCTCGTAGTACGGGGCGCAGGCCGAAGTCATCAGCCCCAGCAGGGTGATCAACAGGATTCGATAGGACATGGCGGCCTCCTGGACCGCGGGAGTGCCCGAACAGCGGCGCTGGCGAGCGTCGAGACGAGATGCGTCAATCGACACTGAATAAGACAGTGGCGCGCAGGTTCAGTGCCATTTCTGCAATAACTTGATACAGGTGAAATAACCCTGAAAAACTTGCAGTCATTTGCTGGCCATCTCACTAGAATAAGCGGCTCGGCACACATCACGGGAAGATCATGCCCTTACGTTCCGCTCTGTTCTCGCAACGCTCGCTGATCGTTACCCTGCTCGTGTTATTGGCCTGCGGCTTCCTGGCCACTTCGCTGCTCAGCTACTTCTCCTCGCGAAGCGCCATCCGCGACGGCATCATCAATACCGAATTGCCGCTGACCTCCGACACTGTCTACTCGGAAATCCAGAAAGACCTGATCCGCCCGGTGCTGATCGCCTCGATGATGGCCCAGGACACCTTCCTGCGCGACTGGGTGCTGTCCGGCGAGCAGGATACCGAACGCATGACCCGCTACCTGGGCGAGGTCATGGGCAAGCAGGATATCTTCACGTCCTTTTTCGTGTCCGATCGCACGCGGACCTACTACCAGGCCAAAGGCGTGCTCAAGCACGTCGAACCGGGCACCTGGCGTGATGCCTGGTATTTCCGTCTGCGTGAGCTCAAGGCCCCTTATGAGATCAACGTCGATCTGGACATGGCCAACCAAGACAGCCTGACCGTGTTCATCAATTACCAGGTGCACGACTACCAGCAGCGCTTCATCGGCGCGGCAGGCGTAGGGCTGAGCGTATCGTCGGTGGTCAAGCTGATCGATCAGTACCAACGCCGCTACCAGCGTGCGGTGCTCTTCACCGATGCCAAAGGCAAGGTGCTGTTGACCGGCTCCGAGGGTGGCCCGCATGGTTTGCAAGTTGGCCAGTCACTCAGCGACAACCCTGATCTGAAAGCCATGCTGGCCGAGCAACGGGTGCCGGGCGAAGGCAGCCACGAGTACCATGACAGCGAAAACCACAGCCACTTTCTCAACGTTCGCCACCTGCCCGAACTGGACTGGTACCTGTTGGTGGACAAACGCGAAACCGGCGTCCTCGACCGCATTCGCCACGCGCTGTACCTGAACCTGGCGATCTGTACGATGATCACACTGGTGGTGCTGGCACTGGTGCATGCCATGGTCCGCCGCCACCAGGCCAGCACCGAAGCCTTGGCCACGCTCGACAGCCTCACCGGCTTGCACAACCGGCGCAGCTTCGACCTGCTCGCCGCCCAGGCGCTGCGAGAAGCCCGGCGCGACAATAGCCCTCTGGTGGCCTTGCTGATTGATCTGGACCACTTCAAGGCACTGAACGACAACCACGGCCACCTGGCAGGTGACGAAGTGCTACGCCAATTCGCCAATGTGCTGCAAGGCAGCCTGCGTCAGTCAGATATACTGTGCCGCTGGGGCGGTGAGGAATTCATCGTGCTGCTGCGCGAAGCTGAAGGCGACCAGGCCATCGAGGTGGCGGAAAAGATCCGGCGACGCACCGAACAGCTGACCTTCAGTTACGACAACCAGCCGCTGCGACTGACCACCAGCATCGGCCTGAGCAGCCTGCAACCGGGGGATACCCTGCACGCCCTGCTGACCCGCGCCGACCGCGCGCTTTATCGTGCCAAGCAGGCTGGCCGCAACCGCGTCTGCAGTGATACCCGCCATGAATGACAAGCAACACTGCCCCGCTTGCGGTGCCCTCAACCAGTGCAGCCTGGCCGACCCACGCCGTGCCACCCAGGCGTGTTGGTGCTACAGCGTGACCATCGACCCGGCCGTGCTTCAGGCCCTGCCCGATGAACTGCGTAACAAGGCCTGTCTGTGCCCGCGCTGCGCCGCCGTTGAAGAACAGCTCCGTCCATCCGCTGCCCACTGATCGTTGCCATGCGCCTTGACCGTTTCCTCGCCAACCTGCCCAGCTACAACCGCCAGCAAGTTCGCCTGATGCTGGCGCAACGCCGCGTGCGGGTGGACGGCAAGGTCGCCAGTGACCCGCTGACCGACGTGCGTGAATTCAGCCGCGTAGAGCTGGATGAGCAACTGCTGCAGGCCGGCCGGCCGGCCCGCTACCTGATGCTGTACAAGCCCACTGGCTGCGTAAGCGCCACCCACGATCCGCAACACCGTACCGTTCTCGACCTGCTGCCCACGGCGTTGCGAGATGACCTGCACATAGCCGGGCGCCTGGATTTCAACACCACCGGCCTGATGATCCTGACCAACGATGGCCAGTGGTCACGGCGCCTGACCCAGCCTGCCACAAAGCTGCCCAAGCATTATCTGGTGGACACCGAGGACGAGATTGGCGAGCACTATGTGGCCAAGTTTCGCGAGGGTTTCTATTTTGCCTTCGAAGACCTCACCACCCAACCAGCCCAGCTGGAGATCCTCGGCCCCCACCGAGCCCGGCTGGCAATCGTCGAGGGGCGGTACCACCAGGTCAAGCGCATGTTCGGGCACTTCAACAACAAGGTGGTGGGGCTGCATCGGGAGAGCATGGGAGCGATCCGGCTGGATCCGGGGTTGGCGCCGGGGGAGTATCGTGAACTGACGGCCAATGAGATAGCCACTGTCCAGGCGTGACAGACAGCCGGTGTCGTCACACGACCGCTCAGCGACAAAAGTCACATTACTTACCGAACGGCACTTGCGCGATCCCCAACCCACTGCTTGAATCCAAATCGTCAGTCTGCATGTGACTACCAAGTCACACCTGCAGCCAGTGACACTTTTTGCCGGCCACCCAAAGCCTAGATGCCTTGGGGCACGGCAAATTGCCCGCCAAAAACAATACCGTCGACGCAAGTGCCAAGGATCGACACAGGGCCCCCGGATTATCTTCAGGCAAATGCCTACCTGTCATAAAGAACGTGCACCCTAGGTGACGCGAATACCCTTTTTGCGCCAGGAGTCGATGACATGAGGCCAGAAATCGCTGTACTTGATATCCAAGGTCAGTATCGGGTTTACACGGAGTTCTATCGCGCGGATGCGGCCGAAAACACGATCATCCTGATCAACGGCTCGCTGGCCACCACGGCCTCGTTCGCCCAGACGGTACGTAACCTGCACCCACAGTTCAACGTGGTTCTGTTCGACCAGCCGTATTCAGGCAAGTCCAAGCCGCACAACCGTCAGGAACGGCTGATCAGCAAGGAGACCGAGGCGCATATCCTCCTTGAGCTGATCGAGCACTTCCAGGCAGACCACGTGATGTCTTTTTCGTGGGGTGGCGCAAGCACGCTGCTGGCGCTGGCGCACCAGCCGCGGTACGTGAAGAAGGCAGTGGTGAGTTCGTTCTCGCCAGTGATCAACGAGCCAATGCGCGACTATCTGGACCGTGGCTGCCAGTACCTGGCCGCCTGCGACCGTTATCAGGTCGGCAACCTGGTCAATGACACCATCGGCAAGCACTTGCCGTCGCTGTTCAAACGCTTCAACTACCGCCATGTGAGCAGCCTGGACAGCCACGAGTACGCACAGATGCACTTCCACATCAACCAAGTGCTGGAGCACGACCTGGAGCGTGCGCTGCAAGGCGCGCGCAATATCAACATCCCGGTGTTGTTCATCAACGGCGAACGCGACGAGTACACCACGGTCGAAGATGCGCGGCAGTTCAGCAAGCATGTGGGCAGAAGCCAGTTCAGCGTGATCCGCGATGCGGGCCACTTCCTGGACATGGAGAACAAGACCGCCTGCGAGAACACCCGCAGTGTCATGCTGGGGTTCCTCAAGCCAACCGTGCGTGAACCCCGCCAACGTTACCAACCCGTGCAACAGGGGCAGCATGCATTTGCCATCTGAGCGGCTCGGCGCCTTGTAGCCAATACCCGCAGGTCACAGGGCGCCGACAAGCTTTTTTATAACTTGGGCTTCTAATTCGCTGAAGGTTCTGGTAAAAAGTCGAGCTCAGATGCGGGTATAGTTTAGTGGCAAAACGAAAGCTTCCCAAGCTTTAGTTGAGGGTTCGATTCCCTCTACCCGCTCCACATCGCATTCCCGCATGGCGTTCCAGCAACGTCATCGCAGTCAAAAGGAGCCAAGGCTCCTTTTTTCGTTTTTCACCCTGCCTTGACCTGGCCCATGGCCATTTACCCACCGATCCGCTTCAATGCGCATCGGGCCTTTGCGTGCGCAAGCGAAACGGCTTGTGGCGGATAGGCTCAATGGATTCGTGAAACCATTCGAAAGGACAACGCATGTTTCCCTCCCGCTGGCTACCAGGCCTTGCCAACCTGCTGCACTACCGCCGTGAATGGTTCCACGCCGATCTGCAAGCGGGCCTGTCGGTAGCCGCGATCCAGATTCCCATTGCCATTGCCTATGCGCAGATCGTCGGGCTGCCGCCGCAATATGGCCTGTACGCCTGTGTGCTACCGATGATGGTCTATGCGCTGATCGGTAGCTCGCGCCAGCTGATGGTCGGCCCCGACGCCGCCACCTGCGCGATGATCGCCGGTGCCGTGGCACCGCTGGCCCTGGGTGACCCGCAGCGCATCGTCGAACTGTCGGTGATCGTCACCGTGCTGGTCGGCGTGATGCTGATTGCCGCGGGCCTGGCGCGCGCCGGGTTCATCGCCAGCTTCTTCTCGCGGCCGATCCTGATCGGCTACCTCAACGGTATCGGCCTGAGCCTGATCGCCGGGCAGCTGTCCAAGGTGGTGGGCTTCCAGATCGAGGGCGACGGTTTCATCCTCAGCCTGATCAACTTCTTCCAGCGCCTGGGGGAAATTCACTGGGTCACATTGATCATAGGCCTGGCCGCCCTGGGCCTGCTCATCTGGCTGCCACGGCGCTACCCGCGCCTGCCCGCAGCCCTCACGGTAGTGGCGCTGTTCATGCTGCTGGTTGGCCTGTTCGGCCTCGACCGCTTCGGCGTTGCTGTCCTTGGGCCGGTACCTGCAGGCATCCCGCAACTGGCCTGGCCACACAGCAACCTGGCGGAAATGAAGAGCCTGCTACGCGACGCCCTGGGTATCGCCACCGTCAGCTTCTGCAGCGCCATGCTTACCGCACGCAGCTTTGCCGCCCGGCATGGCTATGCGATCAACGCCAACCACGAATTCGTCGCCCTGGGCGTGAGCAACCTGGCGGCCGGGATTTCCCAGGGCTTTGCCATCAGCGGTGCCGACTCGCGCACTGCAGTCAACGACATGGTCGGTGGCAAAAGCCAGCTGGTAGGCATCATCGCGGCACTGGTGATTGCCCTGATCCTGCTGTTCTTCACCGCGCCCATGGCCTGGATCCCGCAGGCTGCGCTGGGCGCCGTGCTGCTGATGGCTGGCTGGGGGCTGATCGACATCAAATCGCTGGGGCATATCCGGCGTCTAAGCCGCTTCGAGTTCTGGCTGTGCCTGCTGACCACGGCGGGCGTACTGAGCCTGGGCGTGCTGCCCGGCATCGTGTTTGCCGTGACCCTGGCGATCCTGCGCCTGCTTTACAGCATCTACCAGCCCACCGATGCCGTACTGGGCTGGCTGCCGGGCACCGAAGGCCAAGTGGACATCCGCAAGTTCAAAGACGCCCGCACCGTACCTGGCCTGGTGGTGTACCGCTTCGACGACGCCATCCTGTTCTTCAATGCCGACTACTTCAAGATGCGCTTGCTAGAAGCCGTGCAAAGCCAGGACCAGCCTAAAGCCGTGCTGTTCGATGCCGAAGCGGTAACCAGCATTGATGTCAGCGGCATCGCCGCCCTGCGCGAAGTGCGTGACACCCTGGCGGCTCAAGGCATCCTCTTCGCCATCGCCCGCGCCCGTGGCACTTTCCTGCGCATGCTGGTGCGCTCGGGGATGGCGCGGGACATGGAAGAAAAACTGCTATTCGGCTCGGTACGCGCGGGGATTCGTGCGTACCGTGTGTGGCGCAACCGAAACCGCAGTGTGCAAGTGACCGAACAGGGTTAGCGGCTTTCATCCTGTTCAACGTGCTGCGCCTGTGCTGGCCCTTTCGCGGGTAAACCCGCTCCTACATGGACTTGTAGGTGCGGGTTCACGCGCGAAAGGGCCAGCACAGGCAACACAAAACCTCGCCTTGACACCAACCCTCGCATACCTCGCATGACATGCTAAAGTCGCCCCGTTCCCCGCACCACCCAACGGATCCAGCATGCCCGCACTTGATGCCACCCTTACCCCCTGGCCAGAACTCGCCGCCCGCCACCCCTGCGACGCCCTGCTGCTGGGCAATGGCGCAAGCCGCGCAGTATGGAAGCCGTTCGGCTACTTCTCGCTGTTCGAGCAAGCGCAACGCGCAGGCCGCAAGAAAGGCCTGGCGGTCAGTGACCAGGCACTGTTCAAGTCCTTGGGCACGGAACTGTTCGAGCCGGTGCTCAGCGCCCTCAACACCACCGTGCGTACCAATGCCGCACTGGCCATCAACTCCACCGCGCCGCTGAACCGCTACTACTCGATCAAGGAAGCGTTGATTCACGCCGTGCGCACGGTGCATCTGCCCTGGCCGCTGATGCCGCCGGCCACCCTGGCAACCCTCAATCAGGCCCTGCGCGCCTATCGAAGCGTCTACACCAGCAACTACGACCTGGTGCTGCCATGGGCCGTGCAGCACGCCCCGAATGGCTTCGCCGAACTGTTCGACGAACAAGGCTATTTCGACGTGCGACGCACCGGCAGCGAAGGTACCCGGGTGCTGCACCTGCATGGCGGCCTGCACCTGCTCAAGCTGCCCGACGGCACCACCCGCCAGCGCAGCGCTGAAAGCGCCGAACTGCTCGATGGGTTTGCCGTGAATATCCCGGGTGAAGTACCGCTGTTCGTCAACGAAGACCGCAGCGACGAGAAACTGCGCGCTATCCGCAACTCGGACTATCTGAGCTGGTGCCTGGGGCAGCTGGCGCAGGAAAACCAAGGGATATGCCTGTTCGGGCAGCATCTGGACAGCAGTGACCGGCACCTGCTCGACGCTGTGCGCCAAGCCCGTCCGCAACAGCTATCCATTGCCATTCGGCCGCTGGGCGAGGCGTCGGTGATCAATCAGAAGCAGCATTTTGCAGATCGTTTCGGGGATTTGCCGGGGACGGTGCTGCATTTCTTTGATGCCAGCACCCATCCGTTGGGGCAGGCAGCATTGGCTATCGAAGTGCCCTCTGCTCAGCGCTGACAAGGTGCCCGGCAGGCGTACCGGTGGGTGGCGTCAGAGCAACCCATCCGCGCGCAACAACGTTTCCAGGCAATGCTCCTGCACCCCATAGAACGCCTTGAGCTGGGCAATCTTCTCCAGCAACGCCCCGTTATCCCCCGCCTGCCGCCGTTTCACCGCAAGAATCATCTTGTTCTTGTTGGTGTGTTCCAGCGAGATGAACTCGAACACCTTGGTTTCATAGCCACAGGCTTCCAGGTACAGCGCGCGCAGGCTGTCGGTCAGCATTTCGGCCTGCTGGCCCAGGTGCAGGCCATACTGCAGCATGGGTTGCAGCAACCCTGGGCTGTGCAATTGCGGGCGGATCTGCTTGTGGCAGCACGGCGAGCACATGATGATCGCGGCGTTGCAGCGGATACCGGTGTGGATGGCGTAGTCAGTGGCGATGTCACAGGCATGCAAGGCAATCATCACCTCGATGGCCTCAGGCACCACGCTGCGTACATCACCACACTGGAACTCCAGGCCCGGATGGTCGAGGCGTGCGGCCGCGGCGTTGCACAGGTCGACCATGTCCTGGCGCAGCTCCACGCCGGTCACCTGTGCGTCACGGCCCAGACTGTTGCGCAGGTAGTCATGCATGGCAAAGGTCAGGTAGCCCTTGCCCGAACCGAAGTCGGCCACCCGCAGCGCCTGTTCCGTCGACACCGGTGCATTGGCCAGGGCGTGATCGAAGACCTCGATGAATTTGTTGATCTGCTTCCACTTGCGTGACATGGACGGGATCAGTGCGCCTTGTGCGTCGGTCACACCGAGGTCGCGCAGAAACGGCCGCGACAGCTCCAGATAACGCTTCTTCTCGCGGTCATGCCCGCTGCCCGCATCGGCCACGCGCGGTGCCTGGGCACCGTGGCGCTGGAGCATCGGTTTGCCCTTCTTGCTGAAGGTCAACTGCACTTCGCCGTCAGCATCGAACAGGTGGGCATTGCGGAAGCTGTCCGGCAGCAGTTCGGCAACCAGCACCTGGGCCTGATCCAGCGGCAGGTTGCGGGTGATGTCGCGGGTCTGGTGGCGGTAGACCAGCGACAGGCACGGCTGGCCCTTGACCTGCAGCGGCTTGGCAATGATCCGTTGCAAGGTCTGGTCGGCACCGACATGGCGCGCCAGCACCAGCTTGACCAGGGTTTCGCCGTACAGGGCGGCGTTCAGCAGGTCGAGAAACTGAGCGCGCGCATCCGGCGCGCAAGAGGCAGAAGTACTGGCGGACATGAAAAGGGGGCCTTGGGTAGCGGAACGCCTATTCTAACGTGCCGCAGGCACCCTGTGGGAGCAGGCTTGCCCGCGAACACCGGCAAAGCCGGTGGCAGACACCGCGTCGCCTGACTCGCGGGCAAGCCCGCTCCTACAGGGAATCCAGCAAGGCTGGGCGCACCTTCAGTCGAGAATCACCAAGCGGTTGGGCAATTCGTTGCGTGCATGGGTTGGCGGCACGTGCTGGCTAAGCAGCTCGCCACACGCTTCGATGCACTCGACAAAGCCCTGCAAGGTGCGGCCCTGGCGCACCTGCTCGGCCAAGCGGGCACCGATGGCCGCGCGGGCTTCGGCATCCAGGCAGTGTTCGATACCCCGATCGACCAGGATCTCCACATGCCGCTCCGCCTCGCTGACGAAAATCAGCACGCCCGTGGCGCCTGCTGTGCGCTGCAGGTTCTGCTCGCGAAACTGCTGGCGGGCCAGGCGCGCGGCACGCCAGCGGCGCAAGGCACGGGGGATCAGCCAGTCGGCCAGGCGCGGGTTGCGCAGCAGCAGGCACAAAACGACGAACAGCAGCACGTTGCCCATCAGCACGCCACGCACGCTGGGCCAAGCCAGCAGCCAGTGCAACAGACCGGGCACGGTCAGTGCCAGCACGGCGGCCCACAACAACGGCCAATACGCATAATCGTCGGCACGACGGGCAAGCACCGTCACCAGTTCGGCATCGGTACGCCGTTCGGCACGGGCAATGGCTTCGGCAATCTGCCGTTGATGGTATTCGTCGAAGGGGGTCATGCCGTCGGTCTCTTGAGCATTCTTATAGTTGTTATCCCAGCATTCGGGGCTTCATCCGCAGGCGACATATTCAGGCATAATCCGCCGCTGGAAGAATTGCCTGCAAATCGTACAACAATAGCCGCCTGAAAACTTCGGTCGCGCACGTATCACCGTGGATACGGCAGAGGCCCCAAAACGGAATTGATGATGAAACTGTCTTTGCTGGGCCTGGCCATGGGCCTTGCCAGTCAGGCGGCCCTCGCCGCCCCCACCGCCCCGCCCCTGCAGGACAAGCAGGCATTCATCGAGCATCTGATCAGCCAGATGACCGAAGCCGAGAAAATCGGCCAGTTGCGCCTGATCAGCATCGGCCCGGAAATGCCCCGCGACAAGATCCGCGAGGAAATCGCCGCCGGCCGTATCGGTGGCACCTTCAACTCCCGCACGGCCCCCGAAAACCGGCCGATGCAGGACGCGGCCATGCGCAGCCGCCTGAAGATCCCGATGTTCTTCGCCTACGACACCGTCCACGGCGAGCGCACCATCTTCCCGATCGGCCTGGGCATGGCCGCTACCTGGGACATGGAGGCCGTCGCCAAGGTCGGCCGCACCGCCGCGATCGAAGCCTCGGCCGACGCCCTGGACATGACGTTCGCGCCAATGGTGGATATCGCCCGTGACCCGCGCTGGGGCCGCACCAGTGAAGGCTTCGGCGAAGACACCTACCTGACCTCGAGAATCGGCCAGGTAATGGTGCGCTCGTTCCAGGGCAGCAGCCCGGCCAACCCCGACAGCATCATGGCCATCGTCAAACATTTCGCCTTGTATGGCGCCGTGGAAGGCGGGCGCGACTACAACACGGTCGATATGAGCCTGCCGAAAATGTACAACGACTACCTGCCACCCTATCGCGCCGCGCTCGATGCGGGTGCCGGTGGCGTGATGGTGGCGCTGAACTCGATCAACGGCGTACCGGCCACCTCCAACACCTGGCTGATGAACGACCTGCTGCGCAAGGAGTGGGGCTTCAAGGGCGTGACCATCAGCGACCACGGTGCCATCCAGGAGCTGATTCGCCACGGCGTCGCCCGTGATGGCCGTGAAGCCGCCAAGCTGGCGATCAAGGCCGGCATCGACATGAGCATGAACGATACCCTGTACGGCGAAGAGCTGCCGGGCCTGCTGAAGTCCGGTGAGGTGACCCAGCGCGAGCTGGACCAGGCGGTGCGTGAAGTGCTGGGTGCCAAGTACGACATGGGCCTGTTCAAAGACCCGTACGTGCGCATCGGCAAGGCCGAAACCGACCTGAAGGACTACTACGGCAACGACCGCCTGCACCGCGAAGCTGCGCGTGACGTGGCACGCCGCAGCCTGGTGCTGCTGGAAAACCGCAACCAGACCCTGCCACTGAAAAAGGCCGGCACCATTGCCTTGGTCGGCCCGCTGGCCGATGCCCCGATCGACATGATGGGCAGCTGGGCCGCCGACGGTAAACCCGTCCACTCGGTGACCGTGCGCGAAGGCTTGCGCCGCGCCGTGGAAGGCAAGGCCAAGCTGGTCTACGCCAAAGGCTCCAACGTCACGGGTGACAAGGCGATACTCGACTACCTGAACTTCCTCAACTTCGATGCCCCGGAAATCGTCGACGACCCACGCCCGCCTGCCGTGCTGATCGATGAAGCAGTCAAAGCGGCGAAGCAATCCGACGTCGTGGTCGCCGTGGTCGGCGAGTCCCGTGGCATGTCCCACGAGTCGTCGAGCCGCACCACCCTGGAGATCCCGGCCAGCCAGCGCGAGCTGATCAAGGCGCTCAAGGCCACCGGCAAACCGCTGGTGCTGGTGTTGATGAACGGCCGGCCGCTGTCGATCAGTTGGGAGCGCGAGCAGGCCGACGCCATCCTCGAAACCTGGTTCGCCGGCACCGAAGGCGGCAATGCCATCGCCGACGTGCTGTTTGGCGACTACAACCCCTCCGGCAAGCTGGCCATTACCTTCCCACGGTCGGTGGGGCAGATCCCGATGTACTACAACCACACCCGCATCGGCCGGCCGTTCACGCCGGGCAAGCCGGGCAACTACACCTCGCAATACTTCGAAGAACCCAACGGGCCGCTTTACCCGTTCGGCTATGGCTTAAGCTACAGCAGCTTCGAGCTGTCGGGCCTGAACCTGTCGAGCAAGGATCTCAAGCGCGGCGATACGCTGGAAGCCAAGGTAACGGTCAAGAACACCGGCAAGGTTGCAGGCGAGACGGTGGTGCAGCTGTACCTGCAGGATGTGTCGGCATCGATGAGTCGCCCAATGAAAGAGCTGAAAAACTTCCAGAAGCTGATGCTTGAACCGGGTGAAACCCGCACGTTGACCTTCCGCATCAGCGAAGACGACCTGAAGTTCTACAATGGCCAGTTGCAGCGGGTTGCCGAACCAGGGGAGTTCAATGTCCAGGTAGGGCTGGACTCCCAGGCGGTGCAGCAGCAGAGCTTTGAATTGCTTTGACTGAAAAAGGCCGCCTGTTCCGGCCTCTTCTCGGGTAAACCCGCGAAGAGGCCGGCCCCGATATCCCGCCACCGGATCCGCCCCCGATGCCCTTTTCCTTTCGCGCCCTGCGTCTGGGGCTGATCACCCTGCTGATCGTGCTGGGTACCGCACTCAGCGCCGGCTGGGCCATGCACCAGGCCAAGCGCCAGGCCATGGAAGACGACGCCAAGCGTGCCAGCCAGCAACTGGGCCTGTACGCCAACGCACTGCACACCCTGATCGATCGCTACCGTGCCCTCCCCGCCGTGCTGGCGCTGGACCCGGAGCTGATCGCAGCCTTGCGCGGCCCGGTCGACGAAAAGGTTCAGAACGCCCTGAACCTCAAGCTCGAACGCATCAATGGCGCCGCCAATTCCTCCACCCTCGAGCTGCTCGACCGCACCGGGCTGGCCATTGCCGCCAGCAACTGGCGGCTGCCCAGCAGCTACGTCGGCTCCAACTACGGTTTCCGCCCCTACTTCAAGCAAACCCGCAGCCAGGGCAGTGGCCGCTTCTATGCCGTGGGCGTGACCAGTGGCGTGCCGGGCTACTTCCTCGCCAGCGCGGTGAACGACGAGCATGGCCGATTCCTTGGCGCCATGGTGGTCAAGCTGGAGTTCCCCGAGCTGGAGCGCGAATGGCGACAGGGCAACGATATCCTGTTGGTCAGCGACGCCCGCGGCATCACTTTCATCGCAAACCAGGATGGCTGGCGCTACCGCGAGCTTCAGCCGCTCAGTGGCGCCGACCGTGCCGAGCTGGCCGAAACCCGCCAGTACGACAAGCAACCGCTGGTGCCGCTACACCATCAGGTGCTGACGCGGTTTGCCCCCTACAGCACCCTTAGCCGCGTGCAAGGCCCCGAGGGTAGTACCGAGTACCTGTGGGAAAGCCTGCCGCTGGAAGGCGAAAACTGGACCTTGCACCTGCTGCGCAAACCGCAGGTTGCTGCCGACGGCCGTAATGCCGCGCTTGGCGCCGCCGCCGTCTGGCTGAGCCTGGTGTTCGCCGCCCTTTTCGTCAGCCAACGCCTGCGCCTGGCACGCCTGCGCCAGCGCAGCCGGCAAGAACTCGAACGCCAGGTCGAAGAACGCACCCGCGAGCTGCGCACTGCCCAGGAAGGCCTGGTGCAATCAGCCAAGCTCGCCGCTCTCGGGCAGATGTCGGCGGCCATGGCCCACGAAATCAACCAGCCGCTGACCACCCAGCGTATGCAGCTGGAAACCCTGCGCCTGCTGCTTGACCATGGTCGCCATGACGAAGCGCGGCAAGCGCTGGAGCCACTGGAACAGATGCTCACGCGCATGGCAGCACTTACCAGCCACCTGAAAACCTTTGCCCGCAACAGCCCGATGGGCCTGCGTGAACGCCTTGACCTGGCAACCGTGGTCGACCAGGCCTTGCACCTGCTGGAAGCGCGCCTTCGCAACGAAGAAGTGGAAGTGGCGCTGTACCTGGCACGCCCGGCCTGGGTACGCGGCGATGCCATCCGCCTGGAGCAGGTGCTGATAAACCTCCTGCACAATGCACTCGACGCCATGCTCGACAAGCGTTACAAACGCCTGGAGATCCGCATCGAACCCGACGGGGCACTATGGCGCCTGAGTGTGCTCGACTCGGGTGGTGGCATTGCCGAAGCCGACCTGGCCAAGGTCTTCGACCCGTTCTTCACCACCAAACCGGTGGGGGAAGGGCTAGGGCTGGGCCTGGCCATTTCTTACGGCATCGTCCACGAGGCCGGCGGCCAGCTGCGGGCCGAAAACCTGCCTGGCGGCGCGCGCCTGAGCCTTACCCTGCCCCGTGACCTGGAGCCTGTATGTTGAATTCGGTGATCGTCGTCGATGATGAAGCCAGTATCCGCACTGCTGTCGAGCAATGGCTGAGTCTGTCTGGCTTCAGCGTGCAGTTGTTCGCTCACGCCGAAGCGTGCCTGGCACACCTGCCGCAGCACTTCCCTGGGGTGATCATCAGCGATGTGCGCATGCCGGGCATGGATGGCCTGCAATTGCTCGAACGCCTGCAGGCGAACGACCCCGACCTGCCCGTGATTCTGCTGACCGGTCACGGTGATGTACCGATGGCGGTAGAAGCCATGCGCATGGGGGCCTATGACTTCCTGGAAAAACCCTTCACGCCGCAAGACTTGCTGGGCAGCCTGCGCCGCGCCCTGGAAAAGCGCCAGCTGGTACTTGAGAACCGCCGGCTCCACGAGCAGGCCGACCTCAAGTCACGCCTGGAAGTCACGCTACTGGGCATGTCCCAGGGCCTGCAACAGCTGCGCCGGCAAGTGCTGGACCTGGCCGGACTGCCGGTGAACGTGCTGATTCGCGGTGAAACCGGCAGTGGCAAGGAGCGGGTGGCCCGCTGCCTGCACGACTTTGGCCCCCGTGCCGCCAAGCCCTTTGTAGCCCTTAACTGCGCAGCCATCCCCGAGTCGTTGTTCGAGGCCGAACTGTTCGGCCATGAGAGCGGCGCCTTCACGGGCGCCCAGGGTAAACGGATCGGCAAGCTGGAATATGCCAACGGTGGCACCGTGTTCCTCGACGAAATCGAGAGCATGCCACTGGCCCAACAGGCCAAGCTGTTGCGGGTGATACAGGAGCAGAAGCTGGAGCGCCTGGGGGCCAACCAGAGCATCAGCGTGGACCTGCGCATCATTGCTGCGACCAAGCCCGACCTGCTCGAGGAGGCTCGTGCCGGGCGCTTCCGCGAAGACCTGGCCTACCGCCTGAACGTGGCCGAATTGCGCCTGGCACCGCTGCGCGAGCGGCGGGAGGACATTCCGCTGCTGTTCGAACACTTTGCCCGTGCTGCAGGTGAAAAGCTGGGTCGCACCGCCCCGCCGCTATCGGCTGCACAGCTGGCGCAGCTGCTGTCACATGATTGGCCTGGCAACGTGCGTGAGCTGGCCAATGCGGCGGAGCGGCATGCGCTGGGGCTAGGTTCGCCAAACATCGAGGTGGCACCTGCCGGGCAGTCGCTGGGCGAGCAGATGGAAGCATTCGAGGCGCAATGCCTGCGCGCGGCCTTGCGTCAGCATGGGGGCGAGATCAAGTCGGTGATGGAGGCGTTGCAACTGCCGCGGCGCACCCTTAACGAGAAGATGCAACGGCATGGGCTGGTGCGCGAGGACTTTGTTGGGCAGGAATGAGCGGAAATCCGCTTATGACCTGCACCTGGTAGGCAAAAAACCGCTTATCACCTCGAGATTCCGGGCTGCTTTGCAGCCCTTCGCAGGCAAGCCCGCTCCCGCAAAGGGCAGCGCAAACCCCACTACTGTGCCGGTTTTGGGGTATTGGATGCCCTGAAATGAATCAGCCCGCCCCCATTTGGCACACCTTCTGCAATTGCCTTGGCAAGCTGCGCCACGGCGCGCTCCACAAAAACAACGAGAAGGTATCCCTGATGGATAACGCCACCTCCCTGCCCGCCGGGGCGGCCACCGCGCCTGCCGCAGAAAAAACCACCGCCAGCCGCCTGAAGTCGATTTTCAGCGGGTCCATCGGCAACATGGTCGAATGGTACGACTGGTACGTCTACGCCGCATTCTCGCTGTACTTCGCCAAGGCCTTCTTCCCCGCCGGCGACTCCACCGCACAACTGCTAAATACCGCTGCGATCTTCGCCGTGGGCTTCCTCATGCGCCCGATCGGTGGCTGGCTGATGGGCCTGTACGCCGACCGCAAGGGCCGCAAGGCCGCGCTGATGGCGTCGGTACTGCTCATGTGCGCAGGCTCGCTGGTCATCGCCCTGACCCCAGGTTATGAAACCATCGGCGTCGCCGCACCTGTCCTGCTGGTCATCGCGCGCCTGCTGCAGGGCCTGTCGGTGGGTGGTGAATACGGCACCTCGGCCACCTACCTCAGCGAAATGGCCAGCAAGGAGCGCCGTGGTTTCTTCTCCAGCTTCCAGTACGTGACCCTGATCTCTGGCCAGCTCATCGCCCTGGCGGTACTGATCATCCTGCAACAGACCCTGACCACCGAGCAGTTGTACGCCTGGGGCTGGCGCGTGCCGTTCGTGATCGGTGCGCTGTGCGCCGTGGTGGCCCTGTACCTGCGTCGTGGCATGGAAGAAACCGCCTCGTTCACCAAGAAGGAAAAGGCCAAGGAAAGCCTGATGCGCACCCTGCTGCGTCACCCCAAGGAGCTGATGACCGTCGTTGGCCTGACCATGGGCGGCACCCTGGCCTTCTACACCTACACCACCTACATGCAGAAATACCTGGTCAACACCGTGGGCATGAGCATCAGTGACTCAACCACCATCTCGGCCGCCACGCTGTTCCTGTTCATGTGCCTGCAGCCAGTGATCGGTGGTCTGTCCGACAAGATCGGCCGCCGTCCGATCCTGATCGCCTTCGGTGTGCTCGGCACCCTGTTCACCGTCCCCATCCTCAGCACCCTGCACACCATCCAGACCTGGTGGGGTGCGTTCTTCCTGATCATGGCCGCACTGATCATCGTAAGCGGCTATACCTCGATCAACGCCGTGGTCAAAGCCGAGCTGTTCCCTACCGAGATTCGCGCCCTGGGCGTGGGCCTGCCGTATGCCCTGACCGTGTCGATCTTCGGTGGCACCGCCGAATACGTGGCCCTGTGGTTCAAAAGCGCTGGGATGGAGAGCGGCTTTTACTGGTATGTCACCGCCTGTATCGCCTGCTCGCTGCTGGTTTACGCGACCATGAAAGACACCAAGCAGCACTCGCGGATTACCACTGAGTGAATGCGAAGCCGAAATGAAAAGGGCGCACCGTTTCAGGTGCGCCCTTTTCATTTGTTCGATCAGCACTTATGTCGCTGTGAGCCGACTAAACATTCTATTCGGCTCACTCGTACCTGAAAGCCGGTTCAGGACATCTCAAGCGCCTGTCGCGGGTCACGACGCTGGTACCAGTTGGCCATCAGCACCAGCACCAGCAACACCCCGCCCAGCACAGCCGAAGAGCCGACCGTGCCGAAGTCCAGGCCGCCCTTTTCATGGGGTTTGGTGAGGAAGTCGCCCAAGGTGGCGCCAAACGGCCGGGTGAGCACGAACGCGACCCAGAACAACACCACGCCGGGAATACGCGTCCAGTAGCGGGCGACCACCACCAGTGCAATGGTACTGCCAATCAACAGCGCACCGCCGGCAAAGCCCAGCCCCGAGTCATCGGCCAGGTAGTCGCCCAGCGCTGTGCCAAGGGTGTTGGAAAACAGGATTGCCACCCAGTAGAACAGCTCGCCCGTTCGGTTCTTGATGCGGTTGACATCCAGCGGGTTGCCGCTAAGGCGCCAGGCCAGGAAGGTAAGCAGCAGGATGCCGATGAGGAGGGCCGACCCCGTGGCATAACCCAGGCCCAGGGTGCGGTCCATGAAGTCGGAGATGGTGGTGCCAGCGGTACTGGTGGAGAGAATCACCAGCCAATACAACATCGGGTGGTAGCGGCGTGAGTAAAGCTGGCCGACCAAGGTCAGCAGGAACACGCTGATCAGCATCAACGAGCTGAGTGCATAGCCGATGTTCAACGTCATCGACAGCAAGTCGCCTGCCGTTTCGCCAAGGGTAGTTGCGCAGATCTTCATGACCCAGAAGGCCAAGGTGATTTGCGGGAGTTTGTTCATTGTTGTGCCGCTCCAGTCTAAGGTGCGGCGATGGTGCTGAGGTGCATCTGAAAAAACGGTTGGTGACGCATGAAAAAAGCGTTGATAGAACTTTGAAACAAGATATTTCGTTCTTAACGCCCCATTAATTCCCGCTCTTCAAGCTGCAATGGCTGAGAAAACGACGACGCGAGTGCTTGCAGCGAGTGGATGACCCCGCTGCCTGACTCACGCGCAGCGCACACAGACACATCTATTTATTCGATTTTTATGCGCTATTTTTTGCGCTTTTTAATCAAATTTATAGGCGTAGGATTAAACCCATAGAAACAAACAACCTCTCGCACCCTCGGAGCAGCAACCATGAAAAACAAACTGATCCTTGCCCTGGCCCTCTCGGTTTTCGCAGCTGGCGCCTTCGCCGAAGATGGCTTCGACCGGACCGACGCTCACACCTTTGCCGCGGTTCAAACCCAGCAAGCCAGCTACGCTGAAGACGGCTTCGACCGCACCGGTGGCCAACGCTTCGCCGAAGACGGCTTCGACCGCACCGGTGGCCAGCGCTTCGCTGAAGACGGCTTCGACCGCACCGGCGGCCAGCGCTTCGCTGAAGACGGCTTCGACCGCACCGGCGGCCAGCGCTTCGCTGAAGACGGCTTCGACCGCACCGGTGGCCAACGCTTCGCTGAAGACGGCTTCGACCGCACCAACGCGCACCGCATCAGCTGATACCTGATTGCGAGCACCCAGCCCGGCTTCGGCCGGGCTTGATCATTTGCACACGAGCTCAGGCTTGGCACACTAGGCACCTTGTCCACCAGGAGGTAGGGCCAACAAGCCCAGCACAGATGTATTACTACGAACCCGCCAAAGGCCACGGCCTGCCGCACGACCCGTTCAATGCCATCGTCGGTCCCCGCCCTATCGGCTGGATCTCCTCTCAGGACCGCGAAGGCCGCCTGAATCTGGCGCCTTACAGCTTCTTCAATGCGTTCAACTACATCCCGCCGATCATCGGTTTCTGCAGCGTCGGGCGCAAAGACAGCCTGAACAACATCGAGCAGACCGGTGAGTTCGTCTGGAACCTGGCCACCCGCCCACTGGCCGAGCAAATGAACCTGAGCTGCGCACCGGTTGCTGCCGAAGTGAGCGAATTCGAATTGAGCGGCCTCACTGCCGCACCGTCTAGCATCGTCAAGGTGCCGCGCGTGGGTGAAACGCCGGTAGCCTTCGAGTGCAAGGTCAGCCAGATCGTCCAGCTCAAGCGCGCCGACCAGCAAGAGGTACCCAGCTGGCTGATCCTTGGGGAAGTGGTGGCGGTGCACATTGCCGAGCACCTGTTGAACAACGGCATCTACGATACCGCTGCCGCCGAGCCGATCCTGCGTGGGGGTGGCCCGGCGGATTATTTCGAGCTGGGCAACCTGTTCAAGATGGCCCGGCCGCCGGCCTGATCACCAGACCAGCTCACCCTCTTCGCTGACGCCCTGCAGGCGTTGCAGCTCGGCGGTGGCCGCTTCGTCGGCGGCCACAGCGCCCTTGAACACCTGCCCGTCGAGAACCTTGTGAAAACGCGGCGCACCGCCCATGCCCAAGGCTTTGACTGCGATGGCCGCGTTGTAGCCGCCACCTTCCACCGGCACCATCGCCGATACCGCTTCGAAATGAGTGAATTCCCTACGTGCCATGTTGCTGTCCGCGTGATTGAACAAGGGCGTCACTTTACCTCATCCACGCTCAATCGAAGGTATGCAAGTCCAGGCTGCTGACCACCTGAGCCTGCACCAGCTCACCGAACACCTCCAGTGTCGGTGAAGCAAAGTAGCCACTCATCGCCTGCTGGTCCTGCCAGCTTCCGCTGAGCAACCACAGGTCAGCATCAGCCTGAGAACGCTGCACGGTGAAACTCAGGCATCCCGGTGCACGCAGCGAGGGCTCGAGCAGGTCACGCAGGCGCGCGCCCAGCTCTGCCGAGCGCCCGCTGCTGGCACGGATGAAAGCAAGGTGGGTGACCGGTTGTTTAAGGGTCATTGCACAATCTCCTTGAAGCAGGCGGACGGAAAAGCCAGGCTGCCAAGGTTAGGCGCTCACCCGCGCGACGCGTTAGGCCATTACTGCATGTCGATTGCCTGATCCTGCAGCGCGGCAGGATCAGGCAATCGACATGCAGCTTTCGACTAGCGCCCGTCTTTGCCCAAACCTATGCTGCGTCGGTCAGCAGAGGAAAGCCATCATGACCACCGCCACGTCCACCGAACCGACCCTGGAACTGCAGCGCCTGGAGCTGGCCGAGCTGATCAACCGCCACGCGGGCGAGCCCTACGGCCCAGCATCGGCCATCGATGACCTGTACCTGGTGCGTTACACCGAAAATGTGCGTTCTGTACCCACCCTGGCGCAGCCTGCCCTGTGCATCCTTGCCCAGGGCAGCAAAAGCCTGTTCCTGGGTGACGAGCAATACGCCTACGACCCACTGCATTACATGGTCGTTTCGGTAACCTTGCCACTCAGTGCCGTGAGGCTGGATGCCAGCCCCGAGAACCCAAGCCTGGGCCTGCGCATGGACCTGGACCCGGCCGAGATCAGCCAGCTGATCGCCGAGAGCGGACCGATGCTGGTACCCAATCGACCTTCCGGCCGTGGTTTGTATGTGGAAAGGACTGATGCCGCGTTACTCGATGCCCTGCTGCGGTTGCTGCGGCTGCTGGACACCCCGCGCGACATCGCAATGCTGGCGCCGCTGTTCCGCCGCGAGATTCTCTACCGCCTGCTGCGTGGGCCGCAGGGCTACCGGCTGTATGAAATTGCCTTGGCCAACAGCCAGACCCACCGGGTTTGCCAGGCCATCACTTGGCTCAACAACAACTTCCAACAGCCGCTGCGTATCGAGGACCTGGCGCGTGAGGTCAACCTCAGCACCTCGACCTTGCACCACCGCTTCAAGGCCGTGACCTCGATGAGCCCGCTTCAGTACCAGAAGCAACTGCGCCTGCAAGAGGCGCGGCGGCTGATGTTGAACGACGGGCTGGAGGCGGCGGTGGCGGCTTATCGGGTGGGTTATGAAAGCCCGTCGCAATTCAGCCGTGAATACAGCCGGCTTTACGGCGCGCCGCCAATTCGCGATGTGGCTCGGTTGCGGGCTACTGCGGTCTGAAGCTCGACACTCGCCTGCCCCGGCGCTTTCGCGGGTAAACCCGCACCTGCAGGTTTTTGCACAGATGCGAAAATTGCGCGCTGCCTGCAGGCACGAGAGGCCGATACAGGCAATCGCAATGCTTCAACCCAACACCGCGGCCTGCCACTGATTCTGGTCCACCTGAATCAAGGTCGGCCCCTTGCGCTCCACCGCTTGCCCGAGCGCCGCCTGCAATTGGGCAATATCGGCCACGTTCTCTGCTGCCGCGCCCAACGCTCGCGCCACGCCGATGAAATCCGGGGTATGGATATCCACACCGACCGGCTCGATCGCCCGATTGACCATGTATTTCTTGATTTCCTCGTACCCCTGGTTATTCCACAGCAGCACGATCAGCGGTACCTGTGCCTCCACTGCACTGGCCAGTTCCGGCAGGGTGAACTGCAAACCACCATCACCAATCAGGCACACCGCCGGAGCGCGTTCGACGGCCTGCTCGGCACTGCCCAACCAGGCGCCCATGGCTGCTGGCAACGCGTAACCCAAGGTGCCGTAACCGGTCGAGGCGTTGAACCAGCGGCGTGGCTGCTCCATGTCGAGTGTCAGGTTGCCGGTGTACACAGGTTGGGTCGAGTCGCCCACCAGAATCGCATCAGGCAGGCGCTCCAGTATGGCCCTCAGCAAACGTGTCTGGCTCAGGGTTGGCTGGTCCCAGTCTGCCGCCAGGACCTTGCGCAGGTCGGCCACGCGGGCCACGCCCCAAGTGCTTTCGTGCACTGGCTGCGGCTGGGCTTGCAGGGCACCGAGCAGCGCTTCGGCTGCCAGCTCGGCATCGGCTACCAGCGCCAGCTCCGGCAGATAATTGCGCACGGTCTGGTCCGGGTCGATGTCAATGCGCAGCAGCCTGCCCGGGATCTCGAAGCCTCCCTTGAAGGTCACGTCATAATCGGTTTCAGCCAGTTCGGTACCGATCGCCAGCACCACGTCGGCCTCGGCCACCAGCGCCCGTGTGGCGGGTAACGACTGGGTCGAGCCGATCTGCAATGGGTGGCTGGCTGGCAGCAAGCCTTTGGCATTGATGGTCAACGCCACCGGGGCCTGAAGGTGTTCGGCCAGGCGTGCCAACGCAGCGCCCGCAGCCAACGCCCCGCCACCGGCCAGAATCAGCGGCCGACGTGCACTGGCCAGTCGCTCAGCCATCTGCGCCACGGCCTGCGGTGCAGCCCCTGCCCGACTGCCCCGTACAGGGCGGCCCGGCAGCAGGAAGTCGGCCGGTTCAACCAGCACATCGAGCGGGATTTCGATATGCACCGGGCGTGGCCGGGCACTGTCGAACACGGCAAATGCCCTGGCCAGCACCTGCGGCAAGTCGGCTGCACTCATCAAGGTGTGGGAAAACGCCGCCACACCCGATACCAGCGCGGCTTGGTTGGGCAGTTCGTGCAGCTTGCCACGGCCACCGCCCAGCTGGTCACGGGACTGCACGCTGGAAATCACCAGCATCGGGATCGAGTCGGCATAGGCCTGGCCCATGGCAGTGGTGATATTGGTCATGCCCGGGCCGGTGATAATGAAGCACACCCCGGGTTTGCCGCGGGTGCGCGCATAGCCGTCAGCCATGAACCCGGCACCTTGCTCATGACGTGGGGTGATGTGGCGAATGGAAGAGCCCGCCAGGCCACGATAGAGCTCCACGGTATGTACACCGGGGATGCCGAAGACATGATCGACGCCATAGCCTTCAAGGAGTTTGACCAGTACTTCGCCGCAGGTTGCCATCAGGGGTCACCATGAATCGTGTTGGGGTATGCCCTTATTGGACCCAAGCCACGGCTATCGCCACAATGTAAAAAAACACATACTAGCCATGTCCTGTGATCATGGCTTACTGCAATGAAACGCCTCCCGCCCCTGCCTGCCCTGCACACGTTTCTGGTCACCGCCCAGCACTGCAACTTCACCCGTGCCGGGCAGCAGTTGCACATCACCCAGGGCGCTGTCAGCCGCCAGATTGCAGCCCTCGAAGAACACCTCGGTTATGCCCTGTTCAAGCGCGAGGCGCGTGGGTTGAGCCTGACCCGTGAAGGCCTGGACTGGCTGCCACGGGTGCAGCAGGTGTTCGCCCTGATCGAACAAGGGGTGCGCGAGGTGGGTGAGCACAGCACTACCTTGCAGCTGAAGGCACCAACCTGCGTAATGCGCTGGCTGCTGCCGCGTCTGATGGAGTGGCAGGCACTGCGCCCGGATGTGCCGGTTGAGCTGACCACGACCGTGCAGCACGGGGTGGATTTCCGTCGCGAGGGCTTCGATGCGGCAGTGGTCTACGGCGATGCGCCGAACCACGGGCTGCAGGTGCGCAAGCTGTTCGATGAGCAGCTGACCCCAGTGTGCGCACCGTCACTGCGTGAAGGGCCAGTGCCGTTGCAGCAGGTGGAAGACCTGGCCCGACATATGTTGCTGCATCCCTCGCGGGATGAACACGACTGGCGGTTGTGGTTGCAGGCGGCTGGAGTGACGCTCGCCACGCATGGGCCTAAACAACATTTCGAGACACTGGACATGGCGATGGCCATGGCCTCGCAGGGGACCGGGGTGGCAATCGGTGACTGGTCGCTGATTGGCGATGACCTGCGCGGTGGGCGGTTGTGCATGCCGTTTGCGCTGAAGGTGCTGACAGGCAAGGGGTATTACCTGGTGAGCCAGGCCAGGAGCGTACCGCCGGGGCTGCTGGAATTGCTGGACTGGCTGGAGGGCCAGGCCAGCCTGTGACGGCCCTTTCGCAGGCTCGCCCGCTCCCACAGGTTTGCACAGGCCTTGGTAGCTGTACGGTACCCATGGGAGCGGGCATGCCCGCAACGCAGGCGACTCAATAGCCGACTGTGAACCGTTGCCGCGAGTGCTGCGGCTTCTCCAGCTCATCCAGCATGGCAATCGCATAGTCGGCAAACGTGATCCAGCTCTTGCCGTCCGCACCGATCAACAGATGATCCTTGCCCAGCGTATAGTGACCTCTGCGCTCACCCTCAACGAACTCAGCCGAAGGCGAAAGGAAGGTCCAGTCCAGGTTCGGCTCGCGCCGCAGCGCCTCCAGAAAACGCACGCCGGCACTGGCCTCGGCTTTATACGCCTCCGGGAAATCCGGGCTGTCGATCACCCGGTGCCCTGACGGCAGCAACAAGCTACCGGCGCCACCCACCACCAGCAGGCGCTTGACCCCGGCGCGCTTCACCGGCTCGATGATGGCGTGCGGCTCCATTGTCGAGAAATGCGCGGCACTCAACACAGCGTCCATACCTGCGACCGCTGCCTGCAGGGCCGCGCTGTCCGTGGCATCCAGCGACTTGACGGTCACACCCTCACGCCCTTCAAGCGTGGAAGGGTCGCGGGCTATGGCCAGTACACGGTGACCACGGCGCAGGGCCTCTTCCAGTAACTGGCTGCCAGCCCGGCCGGTGGCACCGATGATTGCGATCTTGCTCATGAAATACTCTCCATCAGTTGAACGGAATGACCGCCCTTGGTGACCTTCGCCGCCAGCGCCAAGGCTCTCGTCTGCCGGCTTCGGGTAACGCCTTCTACCAAACAATGCGCATAGCTTAGTTACCCGATTCGTCACAAAAAATGCGATGCTCAGACATAGTTTGTTTCTGAAATCGGGCAAATCATGGACCGTCTCAACGCCATGCGTGTATTCGTCACAGTCATCGACCTGGGCAGCCAGTCGGCGGCGGCGGATTATCTGCAATTATCGCGGCCGGTCGTGTCGCGCTACCTGGCAGAGTTGGAAGACTGGGTTGGCACGCGGCTGATGCAGCGAACCACGCGCAAGCTCAGCCTCACGGCAGCCGGCCAGGAAACCCTGCCTCGCTGCCGGCAACTGCTGGAACTGGCCGGCGACCTGCAGGCCGCCGTGCAGCAGCCGGAAGACGCACCAAGGGGGGCACTGCGTATCAGCGTCAGTACCTCATTCGGCCAGGCACAGCTGGTGGATGCAGTGGCCGCCTATGTGCGGCGCTTTCCTGACGTGAAGGTAGAACTGCAGATGCTCGACTGCACCGTCAACCTGGTGGACGAGCGCATCGACCTGGCCATTCGCACCAGCAATGACGTGGACCCCAGCCTCATCGCCCGGCGCCTGAGTGTGTGCCGCTCGGTCGTGTGCGCGGCACCCGCCTACCTGAATGAGCGAGGCACGCCGCAACGGGTTGAGGAACTGAGCCTGCACAACTGCCTGACCCATGCCTACTTCGGACACAGCTTGTGGCATTTCACGGTAGCCGGCCAGCAGGTCGCCGTGCCCGTATCCGGAAACATCAGTGCCAACGAGGTGATGACCCTGCAAAGGGCTGCGCTGGCTGGCGCAGGTATCACCATGCTGCCAACCTACCAGGCCGCAGACGCCATACGCCGGGGTGAACTGGTGCGTCTGCTGCCCGAGGCCAAACCGCGTGAACTGAACCTGAATGCGGTGTATACGTCGCGCAAACACATGCCGGCGACCTTGCGCAGCATGCTGGATTTCCTGGTGCAGCGTTTCAAGGACGAACCGGCGTGGGATCGGGATCTATACTAGTGGCGTACACCCCTATCGCTGTCACGGGAGGTGAGCACCATGGGCATCAAATCCAGAAGAGTCGCCCTTGTCATGGCCCTTACCGCTGCCGCAGGGCTGTATGGCTCAGCCTGCTGGCGCGCCGAACTGCTACGCAGCCAGCCCAGCGTCGCCAATAGTTGCGAGCAGGCACATTGCGTGCCTCACAGTGCAACCTTGAGCGCCGTCCGTTGAATGGACGGCGCCCTGCTGATCACTCTTCGACGCTCATGTATTCCTTGGCCCAGCGAATGTAGTCTTCAGGCTGGGTGTAGGTGTGCGAGAGTTCGGTGGCACTGAGGTTTTCCGACTTGTTCTGCCGACCACGCTGCAGCCGCAGGCAGTCGTAAGTGGCCTTGATCGCGGCAAAGTAAGCCGCATGGCCATCGACCACGATGCGCACGCCCAGACGCGCCAGGCGCTCGTCATCGCGCAGGTTCGGGTTGCCATAGGTAACCAGCATCAGCGGCACAGTCAGGTGCTCGGCAATCTGCTCGAGCTGCTCGAAGTCTTTGACCCCGACCATGCAGATGCCATCAGCGCCCGCCTTCTGGTAGCTCTGGGTACGCACGATGATTTCTTCGGTGCTGAGTACGCCCGCGTTGGTACGGGCAATGATCGACAGGGACGAATCGACTCGTGCCTCCAGCGCCGCGCGGATCTTGCCAACGCCCTCCTCGACCGGGATCAGGTCAGTGGACTTGCGCCCGAACTGGGCAGGCAGCAGGGTGTCCTCGATGGTCAGTGCGGCCACACCGGCGCGCTCCAGTTCGATCACCGTGCGCATCACGTTCAGTGCGTTGCCATAGCCATGGTCGGCGTCGGCCAGTACCGGCAGTTGCGCGACCCGACCAATGCGGGTGGCCTGCTCGACGAACTCGCTGAGGGTGATCAGAGCGAAGTCTGGAGCAGCCAGTACCTGCAACGAAGCGACCGAACCGCCGAGGATACCGACTTCGAAGCCCAGGTCTGCGGCAATGCGTGCCGACATCGGGTCGAACACCGAGGCAGTGTGGAAACACGAACCCGAAGCGAGCAGCTCGCGGAAGGCAAAACGCAGATCTTGGTGGGAAGCCTTGGGCATGATCACTCCGCAAAAAAGTTGAAATTTGAACGGTAACTACCGACCCCTGTAATCGGGTCTACCTGACCTGTTCCAACCGTCGCCATCTGGGCGGTCATGCTCGACATGCAGGCAGAGGAATAAAAGGTGTGGGAGACAGCGGACTGAAAAACCTGAGTCAATATGCTGCACCAACCTGGTGCAAGCCCCGGATTTCAGCCTCTGTGGCATACCAACGATATCACGCAGCCATGCAGCACTGGATGAATGCGCCAATGCCGATCTTGCATAGGGGATGCAGATAGTACATAGGAAGCTACCTAACTCAGGTTACAATCCGAGGGCTTCTGTGAGAGCAGGCTTGCCCGTGAAGGGGCCGCCATAGACAAACAAGGTATTCCCGTGACCGCCGCCCTGCCCCCCACCGCCCTGCGCAACGTGCTCACCGCCCTGATGCTGGCCATCTTCCTCGGCGCACTGGACCAGACCATCGTCGCCGTCTCGCTGCCCGCCATCTCGGCGCAGTTCAGCGATGTCGGCCTGCTGGCCTGGGTCATCTCCGGTTATATGGTGGCCATGACCGTGGCCGTGCCGATCTACGGCAAACTGGGCGACCTTTACGGCCGGCGCCGGATGATCCTCACCGGCATCAGCCTGTTCACCCTGGCCTCCATTGCCTGCGCCATGGCCCAGGACATGCCGCAACTGGTGCTGGCCCGGGTACTGCAGGGTATCGGCGCAGGCGGGATGGTCTCGGTGAGCCAGGCAATCATTGGCGACTTCGTGCCCCCACGCGAACGCGGCCGCTACCAGGGCTACTTCAGCAGCATGTACGCTGCGGCCAGCGTGGCCGGGCCAGTGCTGGGCGGCTGGTTGACCGAGTACCTGTCGTGGCGCTGGGTGTTCTGGATCAACCTGCCGCTGGGGCTGGTCGCCTTGTGGGCCATTCGCCGTGCGCTCGCTGACATGCCGGTGCAGCGTCGCGAGGCACAGGTGGACTACCTTGGCGCCATGCTGTTGATTCTCGGCCTTGGCAGCCTGCTGCTGGGCATCACCTTGGTGGGCCAGGGCCACGCCTGGGCCGACCCGGCCGTGCTGGCGCTGTTCGGCTGCGCCCTACTGGGCCTGGCGCTTTTCATCGCACACGAACGCCGCTGCCCAGAGCCGCTGCTGCCGCTCAGCCTGTTTGGCAACCGTGTGGCAGTGCTGTGCTGGGCGGTGATCTTCTTCGCCAGCTTCCAGTCCATTTCCCTGACCATGCTCATGCCCTTGCGTTACCAGAGCATTACCGGCGCCGGTGCCGACAGCGCCGCCCTGCATCTGCTGCCGCTGGCCATGGGGCTGCCCATGGGCGCCTTCACAGGTGGCCGCATGACCAGCCGGACCGGGCGCTACAAGCCACAGATCCTGGCCGGTGCACTGCTGATGCCAGTGGCCATTTTCGCGATGGCACTGACTCCGCCGCAATCAGCGTTGCTCAGTGCGCTGTGCATGCTGCTGACCGGTATAGCCTGCGGGCTGCAATTCCCGACCTCACTGGTGGGCACACAAAGCGCGGTGGCCAGCAAGGACATCGGCGTGGCCACCAGCACCACCAACCTGTTCCGCTCGCTGGGCGGAGCCATGGGCGTAGCGTGCATGTCCAGCCTTTTGCTGGCACTGCTGCATCAAGGTGGTTTCGACTTGATGGGTAACCCGTTGCTGGGGAGTTTGAAGGCCGCAGAGGTGGATCTGGTGACTCAAGGGCGGTTGCTGGAGACGTTCAGGCAACTGCTGATGGGGAGTGCGCTTGTCGCGGTGCTGGGACTGTTCGCGGCATTTGCTTTGCCTGACCGGCAATTGCGCGGCCGCTGAAGGTTGCACACGGGCTGCCGCCTTGTGGTGTGAACAGCTGCAAGGCGGCGGCGACCTTAATCTCCCCTTAACACAAAGGGGAAACACTCCCTCACAATCCTTAACAAAGTGTCATTTGCGCAGAGCCGGGCTCAAGCGCAGCATATCCAGCCCGGTGTCGACCCATTTTTCTACATCACCCAACAGATCGACACTGTCAGGCAGCAACAGCCAGCGCCCGATCAGGCCATCGACATAGGCAAACATGGCCACCGCCGCGCGCTCGGCATCCAGCTCGCCAGGCAACTGGCCCCGGCGTACGGCATTGGCCAGCGCCAGGGTGATGCCCTTGTGGCAATCCAGCACCGCACTCTGGCGCTGCTGGCGAATTTCACACATGTCATCGGTGAACTCGCACTTGTGATGCAGGATTTCATTGATACGACGGGTTCGGGCATCGAGCACCAGCTCGTTGAACACTTGCAACAGCAGCTTGCGCATGCAGCCAAGCGGGTCGACTTCATCCTCGCTTTCGCTCGCCCGCGCCAAATGGTCATGGGTCTCGTGCAGGCTGTCGAGCAACGCCTGCACCAGCTCGGCCTTGTTGTTGAAGTGCCAGTAGATCGCCCCCCGCGTCACACCCGCCAGTTCGGCGATGTCGGCCAGGGTGGTTCGCGCGACCCCACGCTTGTAGAAGGCCCTTTCCGCCGCCTCGATGATCTGGGCACGGGTTTCCTGGGCTTCTTCTTTGGTTCGACGGACCATGGCAGTACAACCTCATCTGGCCCGAACGCGCAGCGCGTGCGGGGAACGCTCCGGGGGCACCTCTGCCGGGGCCTCTCGGATAAGCTAATCAAGCGCTGAGGCTGTACCTGAGTACCACCCAGCAGTATTTACAAACAACCATGAATGTAAGTATATTCCTTAGCAAGCTATTTATCCACCGGATAGCATTTTTTCCAGATCAAGATCTCTTCCATTACTCTTGAGCGTCTCCCTGCTCCAGCGACCCGAGGATCCTCATGCAATTCAAGCCAGCCGTTACCGCTCTGGTTTCCGCCGTCGCCCTGGCAACCCTGCTCAGTGGCTGTAAGAAAGAAGAAGCAGCGCCAGCGGCGCAGGCTCCTCAGGTCGGCGTCGTGACCATCCAGCCGCAAGCCTTCACCCTCACCTCGGAATTGCCGGGGCGAACCAGTGCCTACCGCGTCGCCGAAGTGCGCCCGCAGGTCAACGGCATCATCCTCAAGCGCCTGTTCAAGGAAGGCAGTGAGGTCAAGGAAGGCCAGCAGTTGTATCAGATCGACCCTGCCGTGTACGAAGCCACCCTGGCCAATGCCAAGGCCAACCTGCTGGCTACACGCTCACTGGCCGAACGTTACAAGCAACTGATTGACGAACAGGCCGTCTCCAAACAGGAATACGACGACGCCAATGCCAAACGATTGCAGGCTGAGGCTTCGCTCAAGAGCGCACAGATCGACCTGCGCTACACCAAGGTTCTGGCGCCAATCAGCGGCCGTATCGGTCGCTCTTCGTTCACCGAGGGTGCACTGGTGAGCAATGGCCAGACCGACGCCATGGCCACCATCCAGCAGCTCGATCCTATTTATGTCGACGTTACCCAGTCCACCGCCGAGCTGCTCAAGCTGCGCCGTGACCTGGAAAGCGGCCAGCTGAAGAAGGCCGGCGACAACGCCGCCTCGGTTCAGCTGGTACTGGAAGACGGCAGCCTGTTCAAGCAGGAAGGCCGCCTGGAGTTCTCCGAAGTCGCGGTGGACGAGACCACCGGCTCGGTGACCCTGCGCGCGCTGTTCCCCAACCCCGATCACACCCTGCTGCCAGGCATGTTCGTGCATGCGCGGCTCAAGGCCGGGGTCAACGCCAACGCCATCCTGGCACCGCAACAAGGCGTGACCCGCGACCTCAAAGGCGCACCCACCGCCCTGGTGGTCAACCAGGAGAACAAGGTCGAACTGCGCCAGCTCAAGGCCAGCCGTACCTTGGGTAGCGACTGGCTGATCGAGGAAGGCCTCAACCCGGGTGACCGCCTGATCACCGAAGGGCTGCAGTACGTGCGCCCAGGCGTCGAGGTGAAGGTCAGCGATGCCACCAACGTCAAGAAGCCGGCCGGCCCTGATCAGGCCAACGCGGCGAAAGCAGACGCCAAAGCGGAGTAAACCATGTCGAAGTTCTTTATCGATCGCCCGATCTTCGCCTGGGTGATCGCCTTGGTGATCATGCTGGTCGGGGCCTTGTCTATCCTGAAGCTGCCGATCAACCAGTACCCCAGTATCGCGCCGCCGGCCATCGCCATCGCCGTGACCTACCCGGGCGCCTCGGCGCAAACCGT
Organism: Pseudomonas sp. CIP-10; assembly: GCF_020911845.1. Taxonomy (NCBI): domain Bacteria; kingdom Pseudomonadati; phylum Pseudomonadota; class Gammaproteobacteria; order Pseudomonadales; family Pseudomonadaceae; genus Pseudomonas; species Pseudomonas sp. CIP-10. Next base: position 4,914,493 of record NZ_CP087160.1, read on the forward strand.
GCAGGACACCGTGGTGCAGGTGATCGAGCAGCAGCTCAACGGTATCGACAACCTGCGTTATGTGTCGTCGGAAAGTAACTCCGACGGCAGCATGACCATTACCGCCACCTTCGAACAGGGTACCAACCCCGACACCGCGCAGGTACAGGTACAGAACAAGCTGAACCTTGCCACCCCGCTGCTGCCGCAGGAAGTGCAGCAGCAAGGTATCCGCGTCACCAAAGCAGTGAAGAACTTCCTGCTGGTGATTGGTCTGGTCTCCGAAGACGGCAGCATGACCAAGGACGACCTGGCCAACTACATCGTCTCGAACATGCAGGACCCGATCTCGCGTACCGCGGGTGTAGGTGACTTCCAGGTGTTCGGTGCGCAGTACGCCATGCGTATCTGGCTCGATCCGGCCAAGCTGAACAAGTTCCAGCTGACCCCGGTCGACGTCAAGACCGCTGTGGCCGCACAGAACGTGCAGGTGTCTTCCGGCCAGCTCGGCGGCCTGCCAGCCCTGCCGGGCACACAGCTGAACGCCACCATCATCGGCAAGACCCGCCTGCAAACCGCCGAGCAGTTCGAGAACATTCTGCTCAAGGTCAACAAAGACGGTTCACAGGTGCGGCTGGGTGACGTCGCCCAAGTGGGCCTGGGGGGTGAAAACTACGCCGTCAGCGCCCAGTTCAACGGCAAGCCGGCGTCCGGCCTGGCGGTAAAACTGGCAACCGGCGCCAACGCCCTGGACACCGCCAAGGCACTGCGCGAGACCATCAAAGGCCTGGAACCGTTCTTCCCGCCGGGGGTCAAGGCGGTATTCCCGTATGACACCACCCCCGTGGTCACCGAATCGATCAGCGGCGTGATCCACACCCTGATCGAAGCCGTGGTGCTGGTGTTCCTGGTGATGTACCTGTTCCTGCAGAACTTCCGCGCCACCATCATCACCACCATGACCGTACCGGTCGTATTGCTGGGTACCTTCGGTATCCTTGCCGCCGCGGGCTTCAGCATCAACACCCTGACCATGTTCGCCATGGTCCTGGCCATCGGCTTGCTGGTGGACGACGCCATCGTCGTGGTGGAGAACGTCGAGCGGGTCATGTCCGAAGAAGGCTTGCCGCCCAAGGAAGCGACCAAGCGCTCGATGGAACAGATCCAGGGCGCCCTGGTGGGTATCGCCCTGGTGCTCTCGGCCGTACTGCTGCCCATGGCGTTCTTTGGCGGCTCCACGGGTGTGATTTACCGGCAGTTCTCCATCACCATCGTCTCGGCCATGGGCCTGTCGGTGCTGGTTGCGCTTATCTTCACCCCGGCGCTCTGCGCAACCATGCTCAAACCGCTGAAGAAGGGCGAGCACCACACTGCCAAAGGCGGCTTCTTTGGCTGGTTCAACCGCAACTTCGACCGCAGCGTCAACGGCTACGAGCGTAGCGTAGGCACCATCCTGCGCAACAAGGTGCCATTCCTGCTGGCCTATGCGCTGATCGTGGTCGGCATGATCTGGCTGTTCGCCCGCATCCCTACCGCGTTCCTGCCAGAAGAAGACCAGGGCGTACTGTTCGCTCAGGTGCAGACCCCGGCCGGTTCCAGTGCCGAGCGCACGCAGGTCGTGGTCGACCAGATGCGTGAATACCTGCTCAAGGACGAAGCCGATACCGTATCGTCGGTGTTCACGGTCAACGGTTTCAACTTCGCAGGCCGCGGCCAGAGCTCAGGCATGGCCTTCATCATGCTCAAACCCTGGGATGAACGCTCGAAGGAGAACAGCGTGTTCGCCCTGGCCCAGCGCGCCCAGCAGCACTTCTTCACCTTCCGTGATGCGATGGTGTTCGCCTTCGCCCCGCCAGCGGTGCTTGAACTGGGTAATGCCACCGGCTTCGACGTGTTCCTTCAGGACCGCGGCGGTGTCGGCCACGCGAAGTTGATGGAGGCGCGCAACCAGTTCCTGGCCAAAGCTGCGCAGAGCAAGATCCTCAGCGCCGTGCGCCCGAACGGCCTGAACGATGAACCGCAGTACCAACTGACCATTGATGACGAACGTGCCAGCGCCTTGGGCGTGACCATTGCCGACATCAACAACACCCTGTCGATTGCCTTGGGTGCCAGCTACGTCAACGACTTCATCGACCGTGGCCGGGTCAAGAAGGTGTACATCCAGGGCGAACCAAGCGCGCGGATGAGCCCGGAAGACCTGCAAAAATGGTACGTGCGCAACGGCGCAGGCGAGATGGTGCCGTTCTCCTCCTTCGCCAAAGGCGAATGGACCTACGGTTCGCCGAAGCTGTCGCGTTACAACGGTGTCGAAGCGATGGAAATCCTCGGTGCACCGGCGCCTGGTTACAGTACCGGTGAAGCCATGGCCGAGGTCGAGCGCATTGCAGGCGAGCTGCCGAGCGGTATCGGCTTCTCCTGGACCGGCATGTCCTACGAGGAAAAACTCTCCGGCTCGCAGATGCCGGCGCTGTTCGCCCTCTCGGTGCTGTTCGTGTTCCTGTGCCTGGCGGCCCTGTACGAAAGCTGGTCGATCCCGATCGCTGTGGTGCTGGTGGTACCGCTGGGCATCATCGGTGCACTGATCGCCACCAGCCTGCGCGGCCTGTCCAACGACGTGTACTTCCTGGTTGGCCTGTTGACCACCATCGGTCTTGCGGCGAAAAACGCCATTTTGATCGTGGAATTCGCCAAGGAGCTGCACGAACAAGGCCGTAGCCTGTACGACGCAGCGATCGAAGCGTGCCGCATGCGTCTGCGCCCGATCATCATGACCTCGCTGGCGTTCATCCTGGGCGTGGTACCGTTGACGATCGCCAGCGGCGCCGGCGCCGGCAGCCAGCACGCCATCGGTACTGGCGTGATCGGCGGTATGATCAGTGCGACCGTGCTGGCTATCTTCTGGGTACCACTGTTCTTCGTCGCAGTGTCGTCGCTGTTCGGCAGCAAAGAGCCGGAAAAAGACGTCACCCCTGAAAATCCACGTTATGAGGCTGGGCAATGACCAAGTCTTTGTTGTCCCTGGCGGTAACCGCTTTCATTCTTGGCGGCTGCTCGCTGATCCCTGACTACCAGACCCCAGAGGCGCCGGTGGCTGCACAGTGGCCGCAAGGCCCTGCATACTCGCCGACGCAATCGGCGGATGTTGCCGCTGCTGAACAGGGCTGGCGCCAGTTCTTCCACGACCCGGCGCTGCAACAGCTGATCCAGACCTCGCTGGTCAATAACCGCGACCTGCGCGTCGCGGCGTTGAACCTCGACGCCTACCGTGCGCAATACCGCATTCAGCGCGCCGACCTGTTCCCGGCGGTTTCGGCCACCGGCAGCGGCAGCCGCCAGCGTGTCCCGGCGAACATGTCGCAAACAGGCGAATCTGGCATCACCAGCCAGTACTCGGCCACCTTGGGCGTCAGCGCCTACGAGCTGGACCTGTTCGGCCGCGTGCGCAGCCTGACCGAGCAGGCCCTGGAAACCTACCTCTCCAGCGAGCAGGCGCGTCGTTCCACGCAAATCGCCCTGGTCGCCAGCGTGGCCAACGCCTACTACACCTGGCAGGCCGACCAGGCCCTGTTCAAGCTGACCGAAGAAACGCTGAAGACCTACGAGGAAAGCTACAACCTCACCCGTCGCAGCAACGAGGTCGGCGTGGCCTCGGCCCTGGACGTCAGCCAGGCGCGTACCGCCGTGGAAGGCGCCAGGGTCAAGTACTCGCAGTACCAGCGCCTGGTCGCCCAGGACGTCAACAGCCTGACCGTGCTGCTGGGCACCGGCATTCCTGCCGACCTGGCCAAGCCGCTGGAGCTTGATGCCGACCAACTGGCCGAAGTACCGGCCGGCCTGCCATCGGATATCCTTCAGCGTCGCCCGGACATTCAGGAAGCCGAGCACCTGCTCAAGGCTGCCAACGCCAACATTGGTGCAGCCCGCGCAGCGTTCTTCCCGAGCATCAGCCTGACCGCGAACGCCGGCAGCCTGAGCCCCGACATGGGCCACCTGTTCGCGGGCGGCCAGGGCACCTGGCTGTTCCAGCCGCAGATCAACCTGCCGATCTTCAACGCCGGTAGCCTGAAAGCCAGCCTGGACTACTCGAAAATCCAGAAGGACATCAACGTCGCCAAGTACGAAAAAACCATCCAGACGGCCTTCCAGGAAGTCTCCGATGGCCTGGCGGCACGCAAGACCTTCGAAGAGCAGTTGCAGGCCCAGCGCGACCTGGTGCAGGCGAACCAGGACTACTACCGCTTGGCCGAACGCCGTTACCGCATCGGGATTGACAGCAACCTGACCTTCCTCGATGCCCAACGCAACCTGTTCAGTGCCCAGCAAGCGCTGATCGGCGACCGCCTGTCGCAGCTGACCAGCGAGGTCAACCTGTACAAGGCGCTTGGCGGTGGCTGGTACGAGCAGACCGGGCAGGCCAACCAGCAGGCATCGGTGGAAACACCGAAAGGCTGATCGGCCTTGTTACAAAAGTAGAAAGCCCACCCTTAGCGGTGGGCTTTGCTTTTTTACTGCCTGTGCCGGCCTTTTTGCGGACGAGCCCGCGCAAGGGCCGGGCCGGCTGGCCAGTATCCCCTGGCGATTCACCGTCGCAGCCACCACCGTATTCGCGGGTGAACCCGCTCCTACACGGATCGTGTGGTGGACACATATCGGTGGTTGGGCGCAAGCCGTTGTAGGAGCGGGTTTACCCGCGAAGAGGCCAGCACAGGAGAGTTATTAACCAACCGGAACATTCCGTTCGATTATCGCCCCGTTCCGTTTGCGGCGAATTGCCTCACCCCCGCACTACCCCGCACCATCCCCCCACGCAACGTCACTCAAGTTCATCAAAAACACCCGCACCTGCAGGCCCGATCCCGCAGTGCACCGGCTCGACCATAAAAACAAGAGATCCACGACAGATGAGCATTTCGCTACCCGCACGTCAGCTGCTGCCTGGCCTGTTGGCCATGTCCTGCGCCCTCCCCGCATTCGCCGCCAACGAAGGTGGTTTCATCGAGGACGCCAAGGCCACCCTCAACCTGCGCAACTTCTACATCAACCGCAACTTCGTCGACCCGGCCCACCCACAGGGCAAGGCCGAGGAATGGACACAAAGCTTCATCCTCGATGCCCGTTCCGGTTTCACCCAGGGCACGGTCGGTTTCGGCGTGGACGTACTGGGCCTGTACTCGGTCAAACTCGACGGCGGCAAAGGCACCACCAACACTCACCTGCTGCCCGTGCATGGCGACGGCCGCCCGGCCGATGACTTTGGTCGGCTGGGTGTGGCGCTGAAGGCCAAGCTGTCCGAAACCGAGCTGAAGGTCGGTGAATGGATGCCGGTACTGCCAATCCTGCGTTCGGACGATGGCCGCTCACTGCCGCAAACCTTCCGCGGTGGCCAGCTGACCTCCAAGGAAATCGCCGGCCTGACCCTGTACGCTGGCCAGTTCCGCGGCAACAGCCCGCGCAACGATGCCAGCATGGAAGACATGTCGCTCAACGGCAAAGCCGCCTTCACCTCCGACCGTTTCAACTTCGGCGGCGGTGAGTACACCTTCAACGACAAGCGCACCATGATCGGGCTGTGGGATGCCCAGCTCAAGGACATCTACCGCCAGCAATACCTCAACCTGACGCACAGCCAGCCGCTGGGCGACTGGACGCTGGGCGCCAACCTGGGCTATTTCATCGGCAAGGAAGATGGCGCCGAACGGGCCGGCAAGCTGGACAACCGCACCGCCTCCGCCTTGCTTTCGGCGCGCTACCAAGGCCACACCTTTTACGTTGGCCTGCAGAAGGTCAGCGGCGACGATGCCTGGATGCGGGTCAATGGCACCAGTGGCGGTACCCTGGCCAACGACAGCTACAATTCAAGCTTCGACAATGCCAAGGAGCGTTCCTGGCAGGTTCGCCATGACTTCAACTTCGCCACCGTCGGCGTACCCGGCCTGACCCTGATGAACCGCTATATCAAGGGTGACAACGTCACCGTGGGCAGCGTGGACGATGGCAAGGAATGGGCGCGGGAAACAGAGCTGGCCTATGTCGTGCAGTCGGGCAGCTTCAAGGACCTGTCGGTGAAATGGCGCAACTCGACCATGCGTCGCGACTTCAGCACCAACGCGTTCGATGAGAACCGCTTGATCGTGAGTTATCCGCTGAATCTTCTGTGAATCAAATGGCCTCTTCGCGGATAAACCCGCGAGGAGGCCAGACGCCTCCTCAAATGACCTGAAGCCATAAAAATCCATGCCCCTTTTTTGAAGGCATGATTTGCAACAGCTTGATGAAATCCCTGCCATGAATTTGCCAGTGTACGCTGCCGCCATTCGCTGAGCTGATGATGGTGGTGACTGCAGGCTATCCTGATCACTATCAGGTACAGGTGAAGCAAAGCAGAACAGGGAGGCACAACAATGAAAACCCTCGTCGACCACCTGAGCCAATACGCCAACTACCACCGCGATCCGCGCAATATCGCCACCCACTTCGTCGGCATCCCCATGATCGTGCTGGCAGTCACCATCCTGCTTTCACGCCCAGGCTGGGAGATAGCTGGCATGTGGCTGTCCCCTGCCCTGGTGGCAGCGGCGGCGTCTGTGTGGTTCTACTTGCGCCTGGACCTGCGCTTCGGGCTGGTGATGGGGCTGTTGCTGGGCCTGTGCCTGTGGGTCGGTGAGGCGCTGGCAGTACAGTCGACAACGCTATGGCTCGGCGCCGGGCTGGGAGCGTTCGTGGTGGGCTGGATCATCCAGTTCATCGGCCATTACTACGAAGGCCGCAAACCGGCATTTATTGACGACGTGAGTGGCCTGATCATCGGGCCGCTGTTCGTGGTGGCGGAAGCTGCGTTCATGCTGGGCCTGTGCCCGACCCTGAAGCGCGCCGTGGAAACCAATGCCGGCCCGATTGCCATGCGGCAAAAAAAGGCATCGGTGTAAAGGCCATTCGCGGGCAAGCGCCCTGTTGCAGGGGGCTTGCCCGCGAACACGATTTACTGGCGCGATTCTACGCCAAGTTCATCCCACACCGACTCAGCCATGTGGAACGTGGCATTGGCCGCCGGAATGCCGCAGTAGATCGCGCTCTGCATCAGCACTTCCTTGATCTCGTCACGGGTCACACCATTGTTGGCCGCCGCACGCAGGTGCAGCTTCAGCTCGTCGTTGCGGTTCATGCCAATCAGCATGGCGATGGTGATCAGGCTGCGGGTATGGCGCGGCAGCCCCGGGCGGGTCCAGATGTCACCCCAGGCGTGGCGGGTGATCATTTCCTGGAACTCGCCATTGAAGTCGTTGAGCTTCTCCAGGCTGCGGTCCACGTGGGCATCACCCAGCACTGCGCGGCGCACTTGCATGCCAGCGTCGTAACGTTGTTTCTCGTCCATGGCGTTGTCCTCAGTGAGCCAGCAGGAAATCGAGCACGCGGCGGCTGAAGGCCTCGCCAATCTCGACATTGGACAGGTGCGCCGCCGGGAAGTCGACGTACTCGGCACCTTGGATACCGGCCTGCATGAAGCGGCCATGCTCAGGGGTGGTAACCACGTCTTCCGTACCGGCAACGATCAGCGCGGGCACCTGGATGCGGCCCAGTTGCTCACGATAATCAGCGTCACGTACTGCTGCACAGTTGCCTGCGTAGCCTTGCGGGCTGGTTTGCGCCAGCATCTGGCAGATACGCTGGGCCTGCTCCGCCTGTGCCTGGGCAAAGCCCGGGGTGAACCAGCGGGCGATAGAGGCATCGCGCAGGTCGACCATGGCCTGCTGGCCGCCTTTGAGTACCGTGTCGATACGGGTGTTCCACACCTCGTCATTGGCGATCTTGGCGGCCGTGTTGCACAGGGTCAGGCTGTGCAGGCGCTCACCTGCATGGATACCCAGCCACTGGCCGATCAGGCCTCCCATCGACAGGCCGACGAAGTGAGCCTTTTGAATGTCCAGGCCATCGAGCAGGGCCAGCACGTCGCGGCCCAGCTGTTCGATGCTGTAAGGGCCCTCAGTGACCAGCGATGCGCCGTGACCACGGGTGTCATAGCGCAGCACCCGGAAGTGCTGGCTCCAGAGCGGAATCTGGGTGTCCCACATGCCCAGGTCGGTACCCAGCGAGTTGGACAGGACCAGCACCGGGGCGTCATCCGGGCCATCGATCTGGTAATTCAAAACGCCATCGGCCAGTTGCAAGTGCGCCACAGCGGTCTCCTTCAGGCAGTAAAACGTTGATGTTCGGACACGGCGCGCGCCACCCAGACGCGGGCCTGGCCCAGGTAATGGGCAGGGTCGAGCAGGCGATCGAGTTCTTCGCCAGACAGCTCGGCGCTGACCTGCGGCTCGTCACCCAGCACGGCACGCAGGTGCCGCTGTTCGGCCACCGCGCGCTGGCAGCATTGTTCCAGCAGGTGGTGGGCACGATCGCGACCCAGACGCTGGGCGAGGACGATGCTCACCGCTTCTGCCAGCACCAGGCCTTGTGTCAGGTCGAGGTTACGGCGCATGCGCGCGGCATCCACCTCCATGCCCTCGGCAATCACTTGAGCCTGGCGCAGGGCACCAGAGACCAGGCAGCAGATATCCGGCAGGGTTTCCCACTCGGCATGCCATAGGCCCAGGCTGCGTTCGTGCTCCTGAGGCATGGCTGCAAACAGCGTCGACAGCAAGCCCGGCACGCGGGTTGCGGCACCGATCAACACGGCGGCACCCACCGGGTTGCGCTTGTGTGGCATGGTCGAAGAACCACCCTTGCCCGGCGCAGACGGCTCAAATACCTCCCCCGCCTCGGTTTGCATCAGCAAGCTGATATCACGGCCGAACTTGCCCAGGCTGCCGGCAACCAGGCCCAGCACCGAGGCAAACTCCACCAGGCGGTCGCGTTGGGTGTGCCAGGGCTGCTCGGGCAGGGACAGCTTGAGCTGTTCGGCCAGCGCTTCGGCCACTGGCATTGCCTTGCTGCCCAGGGCCGCCAGGCTGCCCGAAGCACCGCCGAACTGCAGGACCAGCAGGCGCGGGCGCAGTTCCTGCAGGCGCTGACGGTGGCGGGTCAAAGCCCCCAGTACACCGGCCAGTTTCATGCCCAGGGTCACCGGGGTGGCGTGTTGCAACCAGGTACGACCCACCAAGGGCGTATCGGCGTGCTTCAAGGCCTGCTGCGACAGGGTATCGGCCAGCTTGCCGAGGTCGGCCTCGATCAAATCGAGGGCATCGCGCAGCTGCAGAACCAGACCCGTGTCCATCGCATCCTGGCTGGTGGCGCCAAGGTGCACATAGCGCTCAGCCTCAGGTACGCCAGTGGCGATCACCTTGCCCAACGCTTTCACCAGCGGAATGGCCGAGTTGCCGGCGGTGGCGATGGCATTGGCCAACGCACCAACGTCATAGCGCTCGGCCTGGCATGCCGCCTCGATGGCTGCTACCGCGCTGTGCGGGACCAAACCGGCAGAGGCTTCGGCACGGGCAAGCGCTGCTTCGAAATCCAGCATGCCCTGCAGGCGGCCACGGTCGGAGAAAATCTCGCGCATGGCCGGCGCGGTGAAATAGGCGTCGAACAGTTGGTTGCTCATGCAGCGTCCTTAGTCATCATGGTGCAGGTACGCCGCCTGCTTCGGCAGGCGCAGGCTGAACAGGAAGGCAATCGCCATCATCGCCGTGACGTACCAATAGAAAGTGTTTTCCATCCCCAGGGTCTTCAGGCCCAGGGCCACATACTCGGCCGAACCGCCGAATGCTGCGTTCGCCACCGCATAGGCCAGGCCAACACCCAGTGCACGCACCTGCGGCGGGAACATCTCAGCCTTCACCAGACCGCTGATCGAGGTGTAGAAACTGACGATACACAGGGCCAGGCTGATCAGCACGAAGGCCATGAACGGGCTGGTCACAGTTTTCAGTGCCATCAGCAGCGGCACGGTGCACAGGGTACCGAGGCCGCCGAACAGCAGCATCGAATTGCGCCGACCGATACGGTCGGACAGCATGCCGAAGAACGGCTGCAACACCATGAACAGGAACAACGCCCCGGTCATCACGTAGCTGGCGTTCTTGGCTGTCATGCCCGCGGTGTTGACCAGGTACTTCTGCATGTAGGTGGTGAAGGTATAGAAAATCAGCGAGCCACCCGCGGTGTAGCCCAGTACCGTGATGAACGCCGCTGCGTGATTGCGGAACAGGCCTGCGATAGAACCTGCATCCTTGTCATTGCGGGCTTCGGCGCTACTGGTCTCGTGCAGCGAACGGCGCAACATCAGCGAGATCAGGGCGGCGATGGCCCCCACCACGAAGGGAATGCGCCAGCCCCAGGCCCGCAGTTCATCTTCAGTCAGCAGCTGTTGCAGGATCACCACGACCAGGACCGCCAGCAACTGGCCGCCGATCAGGGTGACGTACTGGAACGAAGCAAAGAAGCCGCGCTGCCCACGCAGTGCCACTTCACTCATGTAGGTGGCCGTGGTGCCGTATTCGCCCCCTACCGACAGCCCCTGGATCAGGCGGGCCAGCAATAGCAGCGCCGGGGCCCAGGTGCCGATGCTGGCATAGGTGGGCAGGCAGGCGATCATCAGGGAGCCGAAGCACATCATCAGCACCGAGATCATCAGGGAGTTCTTGCGACCATGGCGGTCGGCGAGGCGGCCGAAGATCCAGCCACCAATGGGGCGCATCAGGAAGCCTGCGGCGAATACACCTGCCGTGTTCAGCAACTGCACGGTGGGGTCGTCGGAGGGGAAGAAGGCCGGGGCAAAGTAGATCGCGCAGAAGGCGTAGACGTAGAAGTCGAACCATTCCACCAGGTTGCCTGACGAGGCACCGACAATAGCGAAGATGCGCTTGCTGCGTTCTTCGCCGGTGTAATAGGTTGAGGTCATGAGGGTTTCACTCCTGGAGGGTCCTAGGTAAGTCTAGACATACCTAGTAACACACTCGTTCCGCTATCTGGCTGGCAATTGGCCTTGTGTCTCACAGGACAGACCTCTTCGCGGGCAAGCCCGCCCCCACAGGTGATTGCGTGGATCCCTGTAAGAGCGGGCTTGCCCGCGAAGCGGCCGGTACAGGTCAAACCCGCTCGATGGCCAGTGCCAGACCTTGGCCAACGCCCACACACATGGTCGCCAGGCCTTTACGCCCACCACTCTTCTCCAGTTGGTGCAGCGCAGTCAGCACCAGGCGTGCACCGCTCATGCCCAGCGGATGGCCCAGGGCAATGGCGCCACCATTAGGGTTTACCTGTGGTGCATCGTCAGCGACACCCAGCTCACGCAGCACCGCCAGGCCTTGACTGGCAAACGCTTCGTTAAGCTCGATCACGTCGAAATCGCTTACCGCAACCCCCAGACGCTCGGTCAGCTTGCGCACCGCCGGCACCGGGCCAATGCCCATGACACGTGGAGCGACGCCGCCGCTGGCCATGCCCAGAACGCGGGCACGCGGGGTCAGGCCGTGTTTCTTCACCGCTGCGGCCGAGGCCAGGATCATCGCTGCAGCACCGTCGTTAACGCCCGAGGCGTTGCCGGCGGTGACCGTCTTGTCCGGGCCGTTGACCGGTTTGAGCTTGGTCAGCGCCTCCAGCGTGGTTTCCGGGCGCAGGTGTTCGTCACGTTCGACGATGATTTCGCCCTTCTTGTGAGCGATACGCACCGGCACAATTTCTTCGGCAAAGAAGCCGGCAGCCTGTGCAGCGGCAGCCTTCTGCTGGCTGCGCAGGGCGAAAGCGTCCTGGTCGGCACGCGAAACCTGATAGTCGTCAGCCACGTTGTCGGCGGTTTCCGGCATGGAATCCACACCGTACTGGCTCTTCATCAGCGGGTTGATGAAACGCCAGCCAATGGTGGTGTCTTCCAGCTTCATGTTGCGCGAATAGGCGCTTTCAGCCTTGCCCATGACGAACGGGGCGCGCGACATCGACTCGACGCCACCGGCAATCACCAGTTCCATCTCGCCGCTGGCGATGGCGCGGAACGCGGTGCCGATGGCATCCATACCCGACGCGCACAGGCGGTTCAAGGTGACGCCCGGGATGCTTTCCGGCAGGCCGGCCAGCAGCAGTGCCATACGGGCCACGTTGCGGTTGTCTTCACCGGCCTGGTTGGCGCAGCCGAAGAACACTTCGTCTACCTGGTCCCACTGCACGCCAGGGTTGCGCTCGATCAGCGCCTTCAGCGGCACGGCTGCCAGGTCGTCGGCCCGCACGCTGGCCAGGGCGCCGCCAAAGCGGCCGATCGGGGTACGGATGGCGTCACAGATGAATACGTCGTGCATCAGGCTTCTCCTGCCAGCTGGCCATGGTCAGCGGCGGTACGGGCGTCGAGGTCACGCATGGCGGACGGCTCGATTGGGGTGGGTGTGGAAATGGTCTGCGCGTGGCATTTGGAGGCTCCTGGTCAGGGTGCTTCGATGAACCCAGATTAAGGAGACTGGTGGGCACCTTACAATCCGATAATCGACTATTTGTGCGATTAACGAACCATTTGTTGCGCAACTGCCCACGCCCACCACAGGGCAGCTGTGCGCCCTGATCGCAGCACAATGCCGCACCAGTCGGCGCGGCGTTGTGCTGCGAATGGGCCGTAACGCGGCCCTCGCCCTCAGGTTGCGTCGGCGTGGCTGACCAGCCCCTTGACGACCACACCCACAGTCGCCAGCGCTGCCGGCACCAGCAACGCCGTCAGCACCTGCTCGAAAGTCCAGCCCAGGCCCAGCAGCGTTGCACCACTCCAGGCCCCAAGAATCGCACCAAAGCGGCCAATACCCAGCATCCACGATACACCTGTGGCACGGCCCTGAGTGGGATAGAAGCGCGCCGCCAGCGATGGCATTGCCGACTGCGCACCGTTCACACACATACCGGCAACGAGCACCAGCGTAGCTAGCACGGTGATGTTGCCCAGGCTCTGCCCCACCGCGTAGGCGAACACCCCGGCCAGCAGATAGAAAATGCCAATCACCTTGTGCGGGTTGAAACGGTCCATGGCCCAACCCACGCCGACTGCACTTAGCACTCCGCCAAACTGGAACAGCGCGCCGATGAACGCCGCCTGCTCCATGCTCGCGCCGCTGTCACGCATCAGGGTTGGCAGCCAACTGGTCAGAAGGTAGACGATCACCAGGCCCATGAAATAGGTCAGCCACAGCAACACGGTGCCCAAGCCATAGGTGCCAGAGAAGATCACCGCGAACACGTTGCGCGCAGCCACCGCCTTTTGCTCAGGCACACTGAAACTGCCTGCCTCGGCCACCACTTGCGGGGCGATTGGCGACAAGGTCTTGCGCACCTTGTCGGTGCCGCGGTTGCGCACCACCAGGAACCGCGCCGACTCCGGCAGCCAGACCATCAGCACCAGCGCCAGCAGCAACGGCAGCACGCCACCGATGACCAGCAGGCTGTGCCAGCCGTAGGCCGGGATCATCTTGGCGGAAATGAAGCCACCACCCGCCATGCCCAGGTTGAAGCCACAGAACATGCTGGTCACCAGCAGCGACTTGAGGCGCTCCGGGGTGTATTCGGACAACAGCGTGGTAGCGTTGGGCATGCCTGCACCCAGGCCCAGGCCAGTCAGGAAGCGCAGTACCATCAACTGGTCAACGTTGGTGGCATAGGCCGAGGCCAGGCTGAAACCACCAAATACCAGCACCGCCCCCACCAGCACGCCTTTGCGGCCGAAACGGTCAGCCAGCGGCCCGGAGCCCAGGGCGCCGAACACCATGCCGATCAACGCGGCACTCATGACCGGCCCAAGGCTGGCGCGGTCGATTCCCCACTCTTGCGACAGTGCCGGGGCGATGAAACCCATGGCAGCAGTGTCCAGGCCATCGAGGAAGACGATCAGAAAGCACAGCAGCACGACTCGCCACTGATAGCGGGACAGCGGCTGCTGATTGATGAACGACTGAACGTCGAGGCTTTTGCCGACGTTGGTTTGCGCTTGATTCATTATTGTTATCCAGAATGTGGGGCACAGTCAGGCCATTGCACGCGGATAACCGGTACAAAGGCGATGATTGGGGTATATGGCCTGGGTCAGCCTGGATACAACGGTACTGCATGCGGGTGCGGCCGCAGCAGCGAGGTGACAGTATTCATGCGTAAGTGCCTCTTATGTTTTTCTTGTTCGGTCGGCTAGCCGACCGTTGCGAGAGACATTAATCAGCGGGCCGGGGTGAAGCAATTCACCCGGCACGACACTGTGCGTTTATCGCACAAGAAACGGTTTTGCCTGTTCTGATCCGGGGCCGCAACGTGCTCCCTGCGGTCTCAACCAAACAACTGATGGCAAAGGTCTCGACTGGCTGCCAGTAAAATCGGCAAGAACCGCTGCTCCAATTCACTGCGGGTCACCCGCCCAACATGGGTACTTACGTTCAAGGCAGCCAACACCTGCCCCGAAGCGTCATACACCGGCACTGCAATCGATCGCAGCCCCTGTTCCAGTTCCTGGTCCACCACGCACCAGCCCTGGGCGCGCACCTGCTGGATGCAGGCGAACAACGATTCGGGATCATTCAGGGTGCGGCTGGTGCGCGCTTTGAGATCAGCACGTTCCAGATACTCACGCAGGCTGGTGTCGTCCATGGCCGCCAGCAGAATACGCCCCATCGACGTGCAGTAGGCCGGCAGGCGTCCGCCCACCGAGAGATCGACCGAAATCAGCCGCTCGACCGTGGCCGAACGGGCTATATAAAGGATGTCGTCGCCTTCGAGGGTGGCCATGTTGGCCGCCTCATGCAACTGGTCGCTGATGCGATCCAGGTACGGCTGGGCAGAAATTGCCAGTGGCGTCGACGACAGGTAAGCATGCCCCAGGGTCAGCACTTTGGGCAGCAGCGAATAGGTACGCCCGTCGGTGGTGGCGTAACCCAGCTTGATCAACGTGTGCAGGCAACGGCGCACCGCTGCGCGAGGGATTTCAGTACGGTGGCTGATCTGGGCGATGGTCAGGTGGCGCTTGCGCTCCTGGAATGCCTGGATCACGGCCAGGCCACGTGCCAGCGAGGTCATGAAGTCCGGGTCACCGGTAAAGGCCTGGATGCGCTTGGCCGGGGAAGCCACGATCGGCGGCGCCATGGCAGCCGAAGCAGGTCGCGCCACCTCTGCATTGCCGGAATCGTTGCCCAGGGTTTCGTCACTCATCGCACACCTCAAAAAAAACACCGGTTCGTGCGATTATCGAACAAACGGCCGATAATCGCAATTGACCGCCGACACTTTTGCTTATACCTTTCTCATGCCACTTGTGGCTTCTTTGGAGAGACTGGTCAGGTACCCACCGTAGAAGTCCCCAGGCAACGGCCTCGCCTTTCGGCGAGGCCGTTTTTCATTACGGCCCGCCCTGACATTGCAACGAACTTCTATCCGTCATTCCTTTCTAACTTGTACGAAAGGTCCAAACTGTTCGCGGGCACATCCTGCTATTTACGCCAGATGATGTCAGGGCTGAGTAAATTAACGATGATCGGCGAATTATCGGTTGCTATAATCGATTGCGCAGGCCCTCCGCTTACCGTGGTCATGGAACCTTCCGCTTTATCAAGCCGTTGCGGCCAGCAAGGCAAAATGCATGTTGCACAATGCATAACAACAGTCATTACACTTATTTCAGGTACTGCACGTGACGAAAGATGAACTGCGCGCGGAACTCGAGCGCCAGGCTGAACGTTACAAGGATGTTTATGGTGGCGAAGTCACCACTTACGCCGCACAACCGGATCCGGAACGCAAACCCTGGCGCAAGCGTGCCAGCGTTCGTGACCAGGCCTTCAGCCAGGAACTGGAACGCATCGAAAAAGAATTGCGCAGCGACAACCCCTGAGCCTCGAGGGCGCCCTCTGCGTGTCGTCGCCCGGTGTACCCGGGCGAGGTCGATCTTTACGGTCTGGCCGATGATGAAATGGAATCACACAAATTTCATACGGCCGTTTGAATTCTAGAGAAATGGCCATTTCTCCACATTTCGGCCTTATTTCGCCATATTTTGTGATTTTTTACCGCCATTTACCGCCTTGATCGCCCCCCTCCGCACGACACGGCTGCACCATGAAGGCGGTCATCTGTCTGTTGCAGGTGCATCGATTGCCAAGGTTTTCTGGCATAATCCCGCCCCCCTATGACCCGCCAGACAACCTTCATGATCGATTTATTCAGCGGACTGGATGCCTGGGTGTTGGTGAGCCTGCTGCTCGCCTTGACCTTCGTACTCGCCTTCGAGTTCATCAATGGCTTTCATGACACCGCCAACGCGGTAGCTACCGTCATCTATACCAAAGCCATGCCGCCACACCTCGCCGTGTTCTTCTCCGGCGTGTTCAACTTCCTTGGCGTTCTGCTCGGCGGTGTAGGGGTGGCCTATGCCATCGTGCACCTGTTGCCGGTAGAGCTGCTGATCAATGTGAACACCGGACACGGCCTGGCCATGGTCTTCTCGTTGCTGGCCGCGGCCATCACCTGGAACCTGGGCACTTGGTACTTTGGCATCCCTGCCTCCAGTTCGCACACGCTGATCGGCTCCATTCTCGGTGTCGGCCTGGCCAACGCCCTGATCAACGACATTCCGCTAGGCGACGGCGTCAACTGGCAGAAAGCGATCGATATCGCCATGTCGCTGGTGGTCTCGCCAATGGCCGGTTTCGCCGTTGCTGCCCTGGTGCTGATCGGCCTGAAATGGTGGCGCCCGCTGTCGAAGATGCACAAAACCCCGGAACAGCGCCGCAAGCTCGATGACAAGAAGCACCCACCCTTCTGGAACCGTCTGGTCCTGGTTGTTTCCGCCATGGGCGTGAGCTTCGTGCACGGCTCCAACGACGGCCAGAAAGGCATCGGCCTGATCATGCTGGTGCTGATCGGTATTGTGCCGGCCAAGTTCGTACTCGACCTGAACAGCACCACCTACCAGATCGAACGTACTCGCGACGCTACCCTGCACATGAGCCAGTTCTACCAGCGTAACGCCGCCACCCTGGGCGAGTTCCTGGCACTGGGCAAGGCCAAGGCCAGCGATCTGCCGGAGCAGTTCAGTTGCAACCCGCAGCAGACCGAGCCGACCATTGCTGCGCTGCAGACCTCGCTGAAAGGCGTGACGGACTACCACAGCCTCGATGCCGAGAAGCGCGTTGAAGTGCGCCGTTATTTGTTGTGCCTGGATGACACGGCAAAGAAGGTTGGCAAGCTGCCAGGCCTGGACGCCCGTGAAAAGTCCGACCTTGAAAAACTGCGCAAAGACCTCACCGCCACCACCGAGTACGCCCCGTTCTGGGTGATCGTGGCCGTCGCCCTGGCCCTTGGCCTGGGCACCATGGTTGGCTGGAAGCGCGTGGTGTTGACGGTGGGCGAGAAGATCGGCAAACAAGGCATGACCTACGCCCAAGGCATGTCGGCACAGATCACCGCAGCCTGCGCCATCGGTATGGCCAACGTATTCGCCCTGCCGGTGTCGACCACCCACGTGCTGTCGTCCGGCGTGGCCGGCACCATGGTCGCCAACAAAAGTGGCCTGCAAGGCGGCACTGTGAAAACCATCCTGCTGGCATGGGTCCTGACCCTGCCTGCCTCGATGGGCCTGGCGGCCGGCCTGTTCTGGCTGGCGTCCAAAGCCATTGGCTGAGTGACACCGTGTCTAGTCCTGAAATAGGTTTACACCTGTTCAGGTAGGCCGACAGGCCTCAAAACGCCCGATGCACCGCATCGGGCGTTTTGTTTTTCAGGGCCATATGAGGCCGTTCTGTATTGTAAATCTGCACTGCCTCGTCAACCATCTGCCTCGCTTGTTCCAGATCTTCAGGGCTACTCAACAGCAGCTCCATCTTGAGGATTCCGTTGATTCGCTCGGCCAGCGCGTTCTGGTAGCAGTCATACCCATCAGTCATGGAGCACTGAACGCCGTGCCGTTGATGTAGTGACTGGTATAGCGCCGAGCAATATTGGATTCCTCGATCCGAATGGTGGACTAATGGCTGGCGACGACGGCGCTTTCGTAATGCCTGCTTGAAGGCTTGCGCCACTGACTCGGCATGCAGGCTTTCATGGACGTGGTGGCCAACAATCTTCCTGGAGTACGCATCCGTTACCAGGCTCAGGTACAGCGGGCCCTTGCGTGCGGGCAGGTAAGTAATGTCGGCAACCCAGACGTGCTCCGGCCTTGTCGGAACGATCTGACTTGGGCCGGGTTTGAGTAAATTGGGATGGCGGTAGAAGCGATGAAAGCTTTGTGTTGTCTTGTGATAGGCCCGCTTAGGCAGCACTAGCAAACGGCGCTCTCCCAAGACCTGGAACAGCCTATCTCGGCCGACCTGGAATCGTCTGTCAGGTTGGCAATGCAGCAGATAGTGCAGCTTGCGTGTGCCCAGACGAGGCTGGCGTATCCGGATCTGCTGTACAAACTCAACCACCCGGTCTGCCTGGCGTTCTTTGCCATCAGCAACTCGATTGCGTTTGTAGTAAGCCTGTCGACTGATGCCTAGAAACTGACAAGCCCTGGCAATGCTCAGTCCTGCGACTTGACCTTGCGTGAGGACTTGCCGGATCGCTTTTTTACGACCGAGACACCATAGTCATTTTTCAGAACATCAACGACCGTCTCAAAGAATTGGGCCTTCTGGCTCATCAGCTCAAGCTGCTGCTCAAGCTCTTTGATCCGCTGCTCTGGAGTGAGCGTTTTGGGGTCAGACATCGCGCAGCTCCTCTCGTCGCGGATCGAGGCCCCCTGGCTCCAATCCTGCCGACCGTGCTTACGCAACCATACCAGAACCGTCGAGCGACCCTGGATGCCATACCGCATCTGGGCCTGCTTGTAGGTCAGTTCGCCTTTTTCTATCTGATCAACCACCGCCAATTTAAAAGACAGTGAGTAATCACGCTGTGTGCGCTTTACACCTTGCTCCATCAGACTCTCCGGAAATTCGGGATGGGAGGTGTAAACCTTATTCAGGACGGGACACCGCAATGAATGAAGGCGCCCTCAGGCGCCTTTTTCATAGCCGTTATGCCTGCCGAAGCAGCATTGTGCTACCAAGGGTATGGGCGCAGCGCAGGAAGACTACCTTTTCTTGCCCCCTAACAACGACCCCATCAACCCGCGCACCAACTGCCGCCCCAACTGGTTAGCGGCCTGGCGCACTGCTGACTTGATCGCCTGCCCCGCTGCACTCTGCAAGAACTCACCCGCCTTGTCGGCAAAACTCTCTTCATCCGCCTTCGGTTGCGGCGCCGGTTCCGCCGGCTCGCCCTTACGCTGGCTCAGCATTTCATAGGCTGACTCACGGTCCACCGGTTTGTCATAGCGCCCCGCCAATGGCGACGCCGCAATCAGCGCACTGCGCTCAGCCGCACTCAGTGGCCCGATACGCGACTGCGGCGGTGCAACCAGCACCCTCTGCACGATGGCCGGTGTGCCCTTTTCTTCCAACGTACCCACCAGCGCTTCGCCAATACCCAGTTCGGTCAGCACCGCCAGGGTGTCGAACGTCGGGTTGGGACGGAAACCATCGGCTACCGCCCGCAGCGACTTCTGCTCCTTGGCCGTGAACGCCCGCAAGCCGTGCTGAATGCGCAAGCCCAACTGGGCCAGTACCGCGTCAGGCAAGTCACCCGGCGACTGGGTAACGAAATAGACCCCCACCCCCTTGGAGCGGATCAGCCGGACCACTTGCTCAAGACGGTCCTGCAGCGCCTTGGGCGTGCCGTTGAACAGCAAGTGTGCTTCATCGAAGAACAGCGCCAGCACCGGCTTGTCGGCATCACCGCGCTCGGGCAACTGCTCGAACAGTTCGGCCAGCAACCACAACAGGAACGTCGCGTACACCTTGGGTGCCTCGTGCACCAATCGGCTGGCATCGAGCAGGTGGATACGTCCACGGCCATCCGGATCAGGGCGCAGCAGGTCCTCCAGTTGCAATCCCGGCTCGCCGAACAGTGCCTCGGCGCCCTGCTGCTCCAAGGTAGCGAGCCGGCGCAACAAAGCCTGGGTGGAGGCCGTGGTCATCAGCGCGCTGTCTTCGCCAAGCAGATGCGGGTTGTCCTTCAGATGCGCCAGCAGGGCCTTGAGGTCTTTGAGGTCCAGCAGCAGCAGGCCTTCGCGGTCGGCCACCTTGAATGCTGCATACAGCGCCGCCTGCTGGCTGTCGGTCAGTTCCAGCAAGTTGCCCAGCAGCAGCGGCCCCATTTCACTGAGGGTGGTGCGCAGCGGGTGGCCCGACAGCCCGGCGATATCCCACAAGCTCACCGGGTAGGCCTTGGGCGTATGCCCCAGCCACGGCATGCCGGCGATGCGCTCAGCCACCTTGCCTTGTGGCGCACCAGCAGCCCCCAAGCCACAGAGGTCGCCTTTGACATCGGCGGCGAACACCGCTACCCCCGCGTCGCTGAACACCTCCGCCAGGTGCTGCAGGGTGACGGTCTTGCCAGTACCGGTTGCGCCAGCCACCAGACCGTGGCGGTTGGCCAGGCGCATTGCTTGCCCGACTGGCTGGCCATCCGGGCCCGCGCCTACAACGATGGTCGAAAATTCCGACATCTCTTTAATCCTCTGCTCAAGCTTTAGCTTAATTCGGCCGATACCTGTGGGTGTTATTCGCCTTAATTAGAGAGGAACAGCCGAAAAGGCACTTTTCGGGATGTTGCACAACCTACGGCTCCACTCGTGCGAACGCCTGATATAAAACCTTAGCGGAACCGATTACGCCATGAACAAAAGCCTTCGTTTCAGCCACAAGATTCTTTTGGCGGCATCACTGATCGTGATACTCGCCTTCAGCCTTTTCACCCTCTACAACGATTACCTCCAGCGTAATGCGATCCGCGAGGACCTGGAAAACTATCTGGCTGAAATGGGCACCTCCACGTCGACCAACATTCGCAACCTGTTCGAGGGCCGGATAAAACTGGTGGAGAACCTGGCGCAGAACATTGCCCAGGACCCAGCCAACGCCGAAACCCTGATGGGTCAGAATGCGCTGATATCCAGCTTCCTCACGGTCTACCTGGGCAAAGTCGACGGCGGTTTCAGCGTACGCCCGGACGCGAAGATGCCCGACGGCTACGACCCGCGCACCCGCCCTTGGTACAAGGACGGCATGAACGCCAGCGGCGCGACGCTGACCGAACCCTACATCGACATGACCACCAACAAGATGGTCATTGGTATCCTCAGCAAGGTCTCCAGCAGCGTGGGCGTGGTCGGCGGCGACCTGGCCCTGGACGGCCTGGTGCAGATCATCAACTCGCTGAACTTCGGCGGCATGGGATACGCCTTCCTGGTCAACGACCAGGGCAAGATCCTGGTACACCCGGATAAGGATCTGGTCATGAAATCGCTGTCGGACCTGTTCCCGCAGCGCACGCCGAAACTGACCGGTGAGCTGACCGAAGTGCAAAGCGAGGGCCAGACCCGCCTGCTGACCTTCAGCCCGATTACCGGCCTGCCGTCGGCAAACTGGTACATCGGCCTGTCGGTGGACAAGGACAAGGCCTTCTCGATGCTCAGCACCTTCCGCACCTCGGCGGTGATCGCCACGGTGGTGGCAGTGGTGATCATCATCGGCCTGCTCGGCTTGCTGATCCGCGTGTTGATGCAGCCGCTGCACACCATGACCCGCGCCATGGAAGACATTGCCGAAGGTGAAGGCGACCTGACCAAGCGCCTGCACATCCACAACCACGACGAATTCGGTGTCCTCGGCAACGCCTTCAACCGCTTCGTCGAGCGCATTCACAGCAGCATTCGCGAAGTGTCCTCGGCCACCGAGCAGGTCAACGAAGTAGCCCTGCGGGTGATCAGCGCTTCGAACTCGTCGATGACCAACTCCGACGAGCAGTCCAACCGCACCAACAGTGTCGCCGCCGCCATCAATGAATTGGGCGCTGCGGCTCAGGAAATCGCCGGCAACGCCGCCCAGGCTTCGCAGCACGCAAGCTCCGCGCGCCTGTTGGCCGAAGAAGGCCAGCAAGTGGTCGAGCGCAACATTGCCGCGATGAACCGCCTGTCCGACCTGATCGTCACCTCCAGCGCGCACATCGAGACACTGAACAGCAAGACCGTGAATATCGGCCAGATCCTGGAAGTGATCACCAGCATTTCCCAGCAGACCAACCTGCTGGCGCTGAACGCCGCCATCGAAGCGGCCCGCGCCGGTGAGGCCGGGCGTGGCTTTGCCGTGGTCGCCGATGAGGTGCGCAATCTGGCGCACCGCACCCAGGAGTCGGCGCAGCAAGTGCAGACCATGATCGAAGAGCTGCAGGTCGGTGCCCGCGAGTCGGTCGACACCATGGACCAGAGCCAGCGCCACAGCCAGGACAGCATGCAGATCGCCAACCAGGCGGGTGAGCGACTGGACAGCGTTACCGTGCGCATTGGCGAGATCGACGGCATGAACCAGTCGGTGGCCACTGCCACCGAAGAGCAGACCGCTGTGGTCGAGGCGATCAACATGGACATCAACGAGATCAACATGCTCAACCAGGAAGGCGTG
This sequence comes from Pseudomonas sp. CIP-10, assembly GCF_020911845.1. NCBI lineage: Bacteria > Pseudomonadati > Pseudomonadota > Gammaproteobacteria > Pseudomonadales > Pseudomonadaceae > Pseudomonas > Pseudomonas sp. CIP-10. Next base: position 4,936,899 of record NZ_CP087160.1, read on the forward strand.
GAGAACCTGCAAGCGACCCTGCGCGCCTGCTCCGACCTCGAGCAGCAGGCTGGCCGCCTGAAGCACCTGGTGGGCAGCTTCCGTATCTGATAAAGGCTACACCTTCACCTGGAGCAGCCTTGTGCTGCTCCAGGCATTGCGCACTCCCCCTCTCAAACTGATCGAACAAACTATCCTTCTGATAGGTCCACCTTTAGGCGTTTCATCGCCGGCCATTCAACGCCGGATGACAGACCCGAAGACGATCCCGGAGGGATGCTGATCGTGCATATCGCCGACATCACCATGTTCTACGCCCCGGCCAGCGGTGGCGTACGTACCTATCTTGATGCCAAACATCACCGTCTCGACGCCATTCACGGCGTACGCCACAGCCTGTTGATTCCCGGTGCAAGCGCCCAACACGGCGATGGCATCTATCAGGTACCTGCGCCGCCCTTGCCGTTTGGCAAGGGCTACCGCTTTCCGGTACGCCTGGCCCCCTGGTGCAATACACTGCGCACGCTCAAACCCGACCTGATTGAAGTTGGCGACCCCTACCTGACCGCCTGGGCGGCGCTGGAAGCGCGGCGCCAGCTCGACGTGCCCGTGATCGGTTTCTACCATTCCGACCTGCCGTTACTGGTCAGCAACCGCATGGGCAACTGGTTCGCACCCAATGTCGAGGCCTACGTCAGCAAGCTATACGGCAATTTTGATCGGGTACTGGCCCCCAGCCAGGTGATGGCCGACAAATTACGCCGCTTGGGCGTGCGTGATGTCCATGTGCAGCCGCTGGGCGTTGACCTTGCCACATTCCACCCCTCCCGGCGCGACCCACATGTGCGTGCCGAACTGGGCATTCCCGACACCAGCCGCCTGTTGATCTTTGCCGGCCGCGGCTCGCGGGAAAAGAACCTGCCGGTGCTGCTTGACTGCATGCAGCAACTCGGCGCCCCCTACCACCTGTTACTGGTAGGCTCGAACATGCCGGCCAGCGTGCCGTCCAACGTCAGCGTCATCGATCACTTCTGCCCGTCTGCGGAGGTGGCCCGGCTGATCGCCAGCGCCGACTTGCTGGTGCATGCTGGCGACCAGGAAACATTCGGCCTGGTCATTCTCGAAGCGATGGCCAGCGCCACCCCCGTGGTAGCCGTGCGCGCCGGTGCGTTCCCTGAAATCATCAACGAACAGAGTGGCCGCCTGTGCACGCCCAACGATGGTCGGGCCATGGCGTGCGCCGTGCGCGAGGCGTTCGAGGCGGGTACCCGCGAGCTCGGCCTGCAGGCCCGCCACCATGTAGAGCAACATTATTCATGGGATAACGTGGTAGCTGGCCTGCTCCAGCACTACCAGGCCGTGCTCGGCCACCAGCCGCAGGTGCGCGCCCATGCTTGAGCCCTCCGCCAGCCAGCGCAGCCTCATGCTGGTGTTGCACGATATTGCCCCGGAAACCTGGCCGGACTATGAACCGTTCGTAAGGGCTGTGGACGCGCTGGGCCACGTGCCAATGACATGGCTGGTGGTCCCGGACTTCCATCGACGCAATCCGCTTCACCAGGCACCTTCGTTCTGCCGCCTCCTGGACGAACGCCTTGCCAAAGGCGACGAACTGGCGCTTCACGGCTACGCCCATGCTGACGAAGGCCCCGCCCCCCGCAGCCCCATCGACTACTTCATGCGGCGTATATATACCCATGAAGGCGAGTTCTACGGCCTTGATGAGAACGAAGCGCTTACCCGTCTACAGGAGGGCCTGGCACTGTTCGAAGACCAAGGGTGGCCTGTGGCAGGGTTTGTCGCACCGGCCTGGCTCATGAGCCAGGGCACACGGCAAGCGCTGTGCCGCCTGCCACTGAAATACACCAGTACACCGCAGCATCTGTACCGCTTGCCGGACTTTACGGCCATTGATGCGCCAGGCCTGGTCTGGAGCGCACGGAGCGCATGGCGTCGCACGTTGTCCCGCACGCTGTGCGACTGGCAATGCCGGCGCTGGCGGGGCGCGAGCACATTGCGCTTGGGGCTGCACCCTGTAGACATGCGTCATCGCTCATCCCGAGACTATTGGTTGCGAACGCTGGAAACACTGGTGAAGGATGGCCGCGAACCGCTGACCAAATCTGCCTGGCTGGAGCGCCAGGGGGCAGCATGAAGCGCTGGGCCTGGCTGGCGCTGGCATTGCTGGGGGCAGCGCTGGTGCCAGCGTTGCTGGGTGGTAGCGAGCTGCTGCCGAGGCTGAGCCGGTTCGACCCGCACCTGCTGCTCATGCTGCTAGGCATGATTCTGTTGTGCTGGGTCATCAATGCGCTGCGCCTGCGCCTGTTGCTGGGTGAACAGGCAAAACAGTTGAGCCATGCTCGCAGCCTCGGCGTGGTCATGGCCACCGAGTTTGCCATCTGCACCACCCCTGGCGGCAGTGGTGGGCCGCTGACCCTGATGGCCCTGCTGGCGCGAGACCGCATCCGCCCGGCGCGCAGCGGCGCCGTTTTTGCCATGGACCAGTTGAACGACCTGGTGTTCTTCTTCTGCGCAATGCTGGCGATTGCCGGCTACGCGCTGTTCCACAGCCTGGGCCGCAGCCAGGAAAGCATGTTGCTTGGCAGTGCGTTAATGCTGTGCACAGCGTTGGCCGGGGTGATCGGGCTGTTGCGCTACCGGCGCCCGATAATGCGCATGAACGGCAGGCTGTTGCAGCGCATGGGGATGGGCCAGCCGCGCAAACGTCGCTGGGCGCGCAAACTGCTGCACTTCGTTGCAGCACTGGCGCAGACCTGGCGCCTGCCCAAGCGCAGGCTGAGCCTGGTGTTCACCCTGACGTGCATCCACTGGGGGCTGCGCTACAGCGTGCTGTACCTGGTGTTGCGGGGCTTGGGGGTAGACCTGCAGTGGATTCCCAGCTTCCTGGTGCAGATGCTGTCGCTCAGCGCCGGCCAATTCAGTCTGCTGCCTGGCGGGGCCGGGGCCGCCGAGCTGACGTCGGCCAGCCTGTTGACACCCTTGGTGGGCAGTTCGACCGCAGCTGCGGCAATCCTGATATGGCGGGCGGTTACTTACTACTTTTATCTGCTGGCTGGGGGGCCGGTGTTTGTGTGCCTGCTGGGACGTCCGTTGCTGGAGCGCTGGCGGCGTCAGGCGGGTTGAGCTGTTGCCAGAGTTCGGCGGCGCCGGGGAAGTCGGTGCCATCCGTGTCATCCAGGGCTTCAGGGTCGTAGCGGGCCAGGCAGCCTTCGCCAAGGATCGGTGGAGGTGAGGCCACGGGGTTGTTGCGTTGCTTGGTCATTGCCGTTTCACCCAAGATTGCCGGGGCGCTCTGCGCCCCTGTCGCGACAGGGCTGCGCAGCAGCCCAGCACCTCACAGCAAGCCGGACGGTGTCAGTCGAACACCACAGTCTTGTTACCATGCACCAGCACACGGTCTTCCAGGTGATAACGCAGGCCACGGGCCAGCACCATCTTCTCCACATCACGGCCAAAGCGGACCATGTCATCGATGCTGTCGGCATGGCTGACACGCACCACATCCTGCTCGATGATCGGGCCGGCATCCAACTCTTCAGTGACGTAGTGGCACGTCGCGCCAATCAGCTTCACCCCACGCAGGGCAGCCTGGTGGTAAGGCTTGGCGCCGACGAACGACGGCAGGAAGCTGTGATGGATGTTGATCACCTTCTCGGCATAGTCCCGGCACAGTTGTGGTGGCAGGATTTGCATGTAGCGGGCCAGCACCACGACGTCGGCGGCATGCTCCTGCACCAGGCGCGACACTTCGGCAAAGGCCGGGGCCTTGTCTTTGGGGTCGACCGGAACATGGAAGAACGGAATACCGTGCCACTCGACCATGCTGCGCAGGTCGTTGTGGTTGGAGATGACGCAAGGGATCTCGCAGTCCAGCTCATCGGTGTGCCAGCGGTGCAGCAAGTCTGCCAGGCAGTGCGACTCACGGCTGGCCATCAATACCACGCGTTTTTTCTGAGCCGAGTCGGTAATGCGCCAGGTCATGGAGAACTCTTCGGCGATCGGCGCAAACGCCTCACGGAAGGCTTCGATACCGAACGGCAGCGATTCAGCGCGGATTTCATGACGCATGAAGAACCAACCGCTCTGCTCATCGGAGTGGTGGCTGGCTTCGTTGATCCAGCCATTGTACAAGGCCAGGAAATTACTGACTTTCGCCACGATGCCTACACGGTCGGGGCAGGCGATCACCAGACGATAGGTGCGCATGAATGAGACTCCAGAACTTCGCAAAGGCGCCTATTCTAGCGGCCCGCCAGAAAAAACGCAGTATTGATCGCTGCCGCGATTGCATATGCAGGCCCGAAAACGCCACACGGGCGCTGCCTGACAGACAAGAGGAAACGCACGGGGCATATGTAAAAATTTGTTCACGTAGAGAAATGCTGTCACAGCTTAATTAACAGTTAATTGCCCAATCTTATGTTTACTTGCGAGTAGGGGCTGTCTATTATTGCCCCACACATTTCTGAACACGCATTAAGGAACACTCCATGTCCCTGATCAACGAGTACCGCGCTACCGAAGAAGCCATCAAGGAACTTCAGGCCCGCCTGGCCAATCTGTCGCAGGATGACAAGCTGAAGAAAGAACTGGAGTTCGAAGGCAAACTGCGCACACTGATGGGCGAGTACTCCAAGTCGCTGCGCGACGTGATTGCCCTGCTCGATCCAGAATCGAAACTGAGCAAGGCACCTCGTGGTTCGGTCAAGACTACCGCCACCAAGCGCGCACGCAAGGTCAAGCAATACAAGAACCCGCACAACGGTGAAGTGATCGAAACCAAAGGCGGCAACCACAAGACCCTGAAAGAGTGGAAAGCCACTTGGGGCGGCGATGTGGTTGAAAGCTGGGCAACCCTGCTGGACTGATTATCCGCATACGCCTCTTGCTTCGCACAACAAAAACGCCGGCACACTGCCGGCGTTTTTGTTTACCGGCCATCAGCCGATTGAATAGTGCTCCTGCAATTGTCGAGCATGCAATTGCCAGGCCTCCAACACTCGCCTGCCCGCCTCGTCGGCGCCCTCCCAGGCTTGCTGGCGTGCCTGTTCGAAGTCGCCCAAGGTATTCGGCGCGCCCCACTGCGGGTCGCTCAGGCGTTGCTGGCAGAAGCCATACCAACGTTGCCGCTCTTCGGGGGTCAAGGTTTCAGGGAAGTTACGTGCCCGGTAGCGGAACAACAGCTCCGGCAAACGCGGATCATCGAACATCCAGTGGCCATGGCTCAACTGCGCCGGTTCCAGCGCACGAACTTGCTCGCATAAGCGCCGGTCGCGGTCACCTATAAAACCCTCATACAACTGCTGTTCCGGGTCCTCGCTCGGGGCGAACTCGTCCTTGCCATAGATGTGCTCCAGCTTTTCTTGCCATTGCGCCTGTTGATTGGCCAATTGTTCGCCGCGCGATTGTAACAACGTCAAGTCCAGGCCCAATCGTTGTTGATCGACCGGGCGCAATACCGACAGCGGCGCCACTACCGGGCAACGATTGATCTGCACCAATTTGAGCGGTACCGGTAATTCACCTTCGGCCAATTCATCATGCCGGGTGTACAAGCGCTGACGCAAAACTTCAGCACTTTCCCGCAGTAACGGTAGGGTCTCCTGATGCAGGTCGCAGACAATCAGTGCATTGCGATTACGCGGGTGCCAGGCCAGTGGCAATACGACCCCCAGGTAATTGCGCGCCGCCGAAAAACGCCCGGATATATGCACCAGTGGCTGCAACAGACGGATCTGCTCCATCACTTTATGCTTGCTGCGCAGTTGAAACAGCCAGTCATACAACTTGGGTTGTTTCTGCCGAATCAGGCGAGCCAAGGCAATGGTTGCCCGCACGTCGGAAAGCGCTTCGTGGGCATGACCGTGGTCAATGCCATTGGCCTTGCTCAGCAGCTCCAGACGCAGGCTGGTGCGCCCGTCCTGCTGCGGCCATTCAATGCCTTCCGGGCGCAGGGCATAGGCGGTGCGCACAATGTCGATCAGGTCCCAGCGGCTATTGCCTCCCTGCCATTCACGGGCATAGGGGTCGAAAAAGTTGCGGTAAAGGCTGTAGCGGGTCACTTCATCGTCAAAGCGCAGGGTGTTGTAGCCGGCACCACAGGTACCCGGTTGCGCCAGCTGGGCGTGCACGCGAGTCATGAACTCGGCTTCGCACAGGCCCTGCTCCGCCAACAGTTGTGGCGTGATGCCTGTCACCAGGCAGGCCGCCGGGTGCGGCAGGATGTCGTCCGACGGTCGGCAATAAAGGCTGATTGGCTCGTCGATTTCATTGAGGTCGAAGTCAGTGCGCACGCCGGCCACCTGCAGCGGCCGATCGCAGCGCGGGTTGATGCCGGTGGTTTCATAGTCGTGCCAGAAAATGCTGGAGGTCACGGGGTCGTCCTGTATCGAGGTCGACCCGATTCTAGCGCGATTCTGAAAAATGAACGTTCAGACGGGAGCGTTCGCGGGGCGGAAACTGAAATAGTCGCGCAACGAACGTACGAAATCATCGTACTCGCGTGGAGACTGCAGCAGCATGAAGCCCGAATCGTAGTGCCCAGGCGTCTCGTCCTCGCGGCACCACAGGCAACTGGCCGTGAGGTTGACGAACTGGTGCCCGCCGCCAGGCAGGGGCATACGCAGTTGCAGCTCGTAATCAGGCCCGACCAACACGGGCAGCTGGCTGATGACCATCAACCCATTTTCAGAGGCATTGCCTAGCTGACCGATCTCTTGATCGGTAAAGCGGTTGAACACCTTGAGGACACAAGGTAGCTGATGACGTTCGATGTGGCGCTTGTTAAACATGATCGCGAGTGTATTCCGTACCTGATGCCAGGAATACTAGGTACTGGCGGTTGCTGTAACAGCTGAGTTACAGATTAGCGCAGCACGCGCAGCAAATCCCGTGAAATAAACCACACCTTTGTGTTAGCGCCAAGGTACGGTCGTCACCGGGTTGGCCACGGCCGTTTCTGCGCCGCGCAAATGGCCAAGTTTTTCCAAGGTCTGCAGGCGCGCTCGGGCGCGATAGGCATATTCGTTGCCCGGGTACTGCTGGATCAGGTACTGATAAGTCTGCGCCGCGTCCACGTACAACGCCTGGCGCTCCAGGCACTGGCCGCGCAGCAGTGATACTTCGGGGTGGATGAACGGCCGGGCACGGCTGGTGCGATCAACCTGCGACAGTTCGAGCATGACCCGTGCGCAATCGCCGCGGTCGTAGGCGCGGTAGGCATTGTTCAGGTGGTGGTCCATGGACCAGCGGGTACAGCCGACGGCGCTGGCGGCCAAGGCTAAAACGATCAGGGCTCGCATGGGGATCTCCTTTGATGCCAGTGTATCGGCGTTTGCCTGCAAATCTTCACACCCTTTTGCAAGGATACCCTGCCCCGTTCAAATGCCACCCTGCCTTGGTCGCAGGTAGTGCAACGGAACAATGACTACAGCGAGATTCAGGAGTAGCCTTTCGCTGCGCTTCACTATAGGAGTCTGTGCATGAGCATCCGCCGCACCAAAATCGTCGCCACCCTTGGCCCCGCCAGCAACTCGCCGGAAGTGATCGAACAACTGATCCTCGCCGGCCTGGACGTGGCACGTCTGAACTTCTCCCACGGCACGCCGGACGAGCACAAGGCCCGCGCGCGCCTGATCCGTGACATCGCCGCCAAGAACGGCCGCCATGTTGCACTGCTGGGCGACCTGCAGGGTCCGAAAATCCGCATCGCCAAGTTCGCCAACAAGCGCATCGAACTGAAGATCGGTGACAAGTTCACCTTCTCCACCGCCCACCCGCTGACCGAAGGCAACCAGGACATCGTCGGTATCGACTACCCCGACCTGGTCAAGGACTGCGGCGTTGGTGACGAACTGCTGCTCGACGATGGCCGCGTGGTCATGCGCGTCGAAACCGCCACTGCAGACGCCCTGCACTGCGTGGTGATCATCGGTGGCCCGCTGTCGGACCACAAAGGCATCAACCGTAAAGGTGGTGGCCTGACCGCACCGGCCCTGACCGAAAAAGACAAGGCCGACATCAAACTGGCTGCGGAAATGGACCTGGACTACCTGGCCGTTTCCTTCCCGCGTGACGCCAGCGACATGGAATACGCGCGCAAGCTGCGTGACGAAGCTGGCGGCAGCGCCTGGCTGGTGGCCAAGATCGAACGCGCCGAAGCAGTTGCCGATGACGAGACCCTCGACAAGCTGATCGCCGCCTCCGACGCTGTGATGGTTGCCCGTGGTGACCTGGGCGTGGAAATCGGCGACGCCGAGCTGATCGCTATCCAGAAGAAGATCATCCAGCACGCCCGCCGCAACAACAAGGCCGTGATCGTGGCGACTCAGATGATGGAGTCGATGATCCAGAACCCGATGCCGACCCGTGCGGAAGTGTCCGACGTGGCCAACGCCGTGCTGGACAACACCGATGCGGTGATGCTGTCGGCCGAAAGCGCCGCCGGTTCCTACCCGATCGAAGCTGTCCAGGCCATGGCACGCATCTGCCTGGGTGCCGAAAAGCACCCGACCAGCCAGAAGTCCAGCCATCGCCTGCACACCACCTTCCAGCGCTGCGACGAAAGCATCGCCTTGGCGGCCATGTACACTGCCAACCACTTCCCGGGCGTAAAGGCGATCATCGCCCTGACCGAAAGCGGCTACACCCCGCTGATCATGTCGCGCCTGCGTTCGCATGTACCGATCTTCGCCCTGTCGCCGCACCGCGCCACCCAGGCACGCGCCTCGATGTTCCGTGGCGTGTACCCGATTGCCTTCGACCCGGCCGCGCTGCCGGCCGACAAGGTGAGCCAGGCAGCGGTCGACGAACTGCTCAAACGTGGCCTGGTGGAGCAAGGTGACTGGGTGATCCTGACCAAGGGTGACAGCTACCACACTATCGGTGGGACCAACGGCATGAAGATCCTGCACGTGGGTGATCCGCTGGTCGGTTGATCCACGCTTTTCACAGCACAAGGCTCAAGCGCAGCCTTGTGCTGTGAAGATGGCCCGACAGGAATAACAAAAAGCCCCGGTTCTCGCGAACCGGGGCTTTTTAATGGTGCAGGGGGTAAGGCTGGCTTACATCATGCCGCCCATGCCACCCATGCCGCCCATATCAGGCATGCCAGCAGCTGGCTTGTCTTCCGGCAGGTCGGCAACCATGGCTTCGGTGGTGATCATCAGACCGCCGATCGAAGCAGCAGCTTGCAGCGCCGAGCGAGTAACCTTGGCTGGGTCCAGGATACCCATCTCGATCATGTCGCCGTATTCACCGGTAGCGGCGTTGTAGCCGAAGTTGCCCGAACCTTGCTTGACCTTGTCAGCAACCACGCTTGGCTCATCACCGGCGTTGGCAGTGATCTGGCGCAGCGGGGATTCAACAGCGCGACGCAGCAGCGCGATACCGACGTTCTGGTCTTCGTTGTCGCCTTTCAGGTCGACGATGGCCGCCAGGGCGCGAACCAGGGCAACACCACCGCCAGGCACCACGCCTTCTTCAACGGCTGCACGGGTAGCGTGCAGGGCGTCTTCAACGCGGGCTTTCTTCTCTTTCATTTCAACTTCAGTGCCGGCACCCACCTTGATCACGGCAACACCGCCAGCCAGCTTGGCCAGACGCTCTTGCAGCTTCTCACGGTCGTAGTCCGAGGAAGTTTCTTCGATCTGGGCACGGATCTGCTTGACGCGTGCTTCGATCTCGGTGTCAGCGCCAGCACCGTCGATGATGGTGGTGTTTTCCTTGGACAGGATGACGCGCTTGGCGTTACCCAGGTGCTCCAGGGTAGCGGTTTCCAGGGACAGGCCGATTTCTTCGGAGATGACCTGGCCGCCAGTCAGGACGGCGATGTCCTGCAGCATGGCCTTGCGGCGATCGCCGAAGCCTGGAGCCTTGACTGCAGCAACCTTGACGATGCCGCGCATGTTGTTGACTACCAGAGTAGCCAGCGCTTCACCTTCAACGTCTTCGGCAACGATCAGCAGTGGGCGGCCGGCCTTGGCAACGGCTTCCAGAACTGGCAGCAGCTCACGGATGTTGGAGATTTTCTTGTCGACCAGCAGCAGCAGCGGGCCTTCCAGCTCGGCAACCATGGTGTCTGGCTTGTTGACGAAGTACGGCGACAGGTAGCCGCGGTCGAACTGCATGCCTTCTACGACGGACAGTTCGTTTTCCAGGCCCGAGCCTTCTTCAACGGTGATCACGCCTTCTTTACCGACTTTTTCCATGGCTTCGGCGATGATTTCACCGATGGAGTTGTCGGAGTTGGCAGAGATGGTACCTACCTGGGCGATGGCCTTGGAGTCGGCGCATGGCTTGGACAGGTTCTTCAGCTCGGCAACAACGGCAGCAGTGGCCTTGTCGATACCGCGCTTCAGGTCCATCGGGTTCATGCCGGCAGCGACGGCTTTCAGGCCTTCGTTGACGATGGCCTGAGCCAGAACGGTAGCGGTGGTGGTGCCGTCACCGGCAGCGTCGTTGGCCTTGGAAGCAACTTCCTTGACCAGCTGGGCGCCCATGTTTTCGAAAGCGTCTTTCAGCTCGATTTCTTTGGCGACGGAAACGCCGTCCTTGGTGATGGTCGGCGCGCCGAAGCTCTTGGCCAGTACCACGTTACGGCCTTTCGGGCCCAGGGTCGCTTTTACCGCGTCAGCCAGAACGTTGACACCAACCAGCATTTTCTTACGGGCGGAATCACCAAATTTTACGTCTTTAGCAGCCATGATCGTTTAATCCTTGAAAAACTTTGGAGTAACGGGAAGTCGGGGGGAAATCAGCCTTCAACAACGGCGAGGATTTCGTTCTCGGCCATGACCAGCAGGTCTTCGCCATCGACTTTCACGGTGTTGCTGCCCGAGTACGGGCCGAAAACCACTTTGTCACCCACTTTCACGGCCAGCGCGCGAACTTCGCCGTTGTCCAGGACGCGACCGGTGCCGACGGCTACAACTTCGCCGCGGTTTGGTTTTTCAGCGGCCGAACCCGGCAGGACGATACCGCCAGCGGTTTTCGATTCTTCTTCGCTGCGACGGATGACTACGCGGTCATGCAGAGGACGAAGTTTCATTGTCGATCTCTCCCAAATTGTGGTTTTCATCGGCCGGTTCGACACCGGCGGTTTTGATGCTGTCCGGCGTTGCCGGGGGCGGCCCGCTGTGAGCGAACCACCTGTGTAATGTCTGGTGTTGCCACCAGAAACCTTGCGGTGACCACATACATGAGGCCGCCACATCCAATTACAAGGCTCGAGATAGAAAAATTTTCATCAGGCCAAAAAAAACCGGGGCCGCTTGTGCGGCCCCGGTCCTTTTTACTTGTCGCGGCGCTCGTACTCGCCTTCGATCACGTTCGGGCGGTGGCCGCCATCACGCGGCTGCGCCTGGAAGGGGTCATCCTGGAATGCACGCTGGCGCATGGCCTGGGCCTCGGCACGCTCGCGCATCTTGCGCGCCGCCAGGCGGCGGGTGAATGGCAGCAGGCACAGCACACCCAGCACGTCGCTGATGAAGCCGGGCAGCAACAACAGGCCACCACCCACGGCCAGCATCATGCCCTGGAACATGTCCTCGGCGGGCAATTCACCGCGCTGCAGGCTTTCACGGGCGCGCAATGCAGTCGCCAGGCCGGCCACCCGCATGACCAGTACGCCCAAGGCGGAGCCGGCGATGATCAGCAGCAACGCCGGAAAGAAACCGATTGCCGCGCTGACCTTCACGAAGACGAACAGCTCCAGCACAGGAAAAATCAGAAACAGCAGTAGAAAAGCACGCATCAAGGGTTCCTCGACGGAAGATAACCTTCCAATAAGACCTCACATGGATGCCTGCGCTCCGGATTTCAACCCTCGGCTTGCATCACAAGCGGCCAATGGTCGGCGCGAGCCAGCAAAACCAAGGCCTCGCGGACTTGTGTCGGCGTGTTGCAAGTAGTGGGGAAAGGCAACCAGTGCACGGCCTGGCCGATGCGCAGGTGCATGCCTTCACTGTCTACCCCAACCATCTGCGCCGGTACGTGCCGTGGCAACCCGGTCAACTCGACGTAGTGGGCAATGGCACTGGCGTGATCGCTGTTCATGTGTTCGATCATGCTCCCCTCGGCCTTGCCCGCGAACGGGTTGGCCAAGGTGACATGGTCAAGCCAGTGGATCGCACCGAAGCCGCCGATGTAACGGTGACGCACCGGTTGCAGCACCCAGAAATCGAAGTCGTGGGCCTTGTGGTAGTTGGCCGCATCCGGGAAATAGCGGTAATAGCGCTCGGCGGCGGCCTCGATGACGGCCTCGTCGACCAGCTTGTGCGCTTCGGCCATCACCGTCAGGCGCCCTACCGCCTGCACATCCTCGGCCTCGCGCTCACCCACCAACAGCGAACACTTGGGGTCCTTCTGCAGGTTATGGGTGTGCTGGGCAATGCGGCTGATCAGGATCAGCGGGTTGCCCTGGTCGTCCAGACAGTACGGCACGACCGAACCGAAGGGGTAGCCAGGCATCGACCTGGAATGTGTCGAAAGCACGCCGCGGTATTCCTTGAGCAGCAGTTCCCGGGCGGGGCGGATGGCGTTGGTACTCACTTGAGGGCGGCTCCTGGCGGACGGGTTGGGGACAAGATAAGCATTATCAGCTGCCTGTGCCACTGACCTGCATCCAGACGCCTTACCAGGTAACGCCGAAGCCCGCGGTATAGCGTGTCTTGTCCAGGTCACTTTCACGCGTGCCGGTGATGATGTCCTTCTCCGCCTTGAGGTTCAGCGAGGCCCACTCGGTGACCTTGTAACGCAGGCCAACCTCGGCATCCAGCGAGTAGTCGGCCACGCCACCCAGCGGCTTGGCGAACTCGCCGTTGGTGAACAGCTGCACGTTCTTGCCGATCAGGTAGCGGGTGTAATCCCACTTCACGGCCGCAGAATAGAAATTATCCTTGCCACCATCCTGATACTCGAAGTCAGTACGGTTGATCAGTGAGCCCAGCGAGAACGCGCCCAGCTCATCGTCCCAGAACTGGTAACCCGGGCCGGTACCCACGGTGCGCTGGCGGGCCAGGTCTTCGATGCGATCACGTTTGTATTCCGCACGCCCCTGCCAGAACCACTTCTCGGTAATGAAGCGGTCCAGCGCGTACTCGGCGCTCCAGTTGTCGGTGGTGGTGACTTCGTCCTTGGTCTCGCGGTTGTACTCACCCTCGGCGTTGTGCCGCCAACGGCCATGACGCGCGGTGGTCTTGAAGCCCACGTCGTAATCGTCGGTGTCGTTCTCGGCGCGCTTGTAGTCCAGTGCCACGTCGACATTGCCTTTCCACACGAAATCCTCGACCAGCGGCTTGGGCTTCATGATCTGCTCGATACTGGCCAGCTCCACCGTCTTCGGTGCCTCGCCATTGGCCAAGGTCACCTTGCCTGGCTCTGCCGCCTTGAGCGACTTGGCTTTCTCTCCGCTGTAGGCGTCCTGCTTGACCAGCATCTCCTGGTCGCTTTCCAGCGTCTGGACCTGTTTCCAGTCCAGGGCGATGGACCCACCATAAGGGGTTTCCAGCAGCAGCTTGCCGCCATCGAATACCTTGATCTTGCCACTTAGCCGGTCACCGTTCTTCATCCACACAGTGTCGGCGAACACCGGAGAGGCACACAGGGAAACAGCAAGAAGGCACAACAAGGATCTAGAATTCATAAACGGGCTTTGTTTGCGGACTATGGGTTCGATTTGACGAAAAAGCCGGGCATTATCCAGATACCCAAGACCAGAGCAAGGACAGACCGGGAGTATGCCGTTGAGTTCAACTCTCATTTACCAGACCACCGGTCCGGTTTCATCTGCAGCCCAAGGCGGGCGAGATGTCTGATGGATATGAGCACGCCCTCGATTCGGCCGAGGGCCGACGAACGGCGCTGTATTCAGTACTGGGCCAAGTGCCACCCGGCAAGGTCGTGAGCTATGGCCAACTGGCCGAACTGGCTGGGCTTGGCCGTGCGGCGCGCTGGGTTGGGCGCACCCTGGGGCAGTTGCCTGTAGACACACGCCTGCCTTGGCACCGGGTGCTCGCTGCGGGTGGCCGGCTGAGCCTGGCGCTGGGCACCCCGTCGGGCGATGAACAACGGGCGCGGTTACGCGCAGAAGGTGTGAATGTAAGCAACAATCGTGTGGATATGACGCGCCATGGCTGGCGCCCAATGGAGCACAGCGGTTAGAGTGCGCGCTTTGTTTTCGAAAACTTGAGGCAGATGTTGGCCCATGCCCCGTAAAACCTGGCGCGCTGCGCTTGCTGCCTATGCCAGCCCGTCAACATTGGTACTTTTGCTACTCGGTTTCGCCGCCGGCCTACCCTACATGCTGGTGTTCTCGACCCTGTCGGTATGGTTGCGCGAAGCCGGCGTTGCCCGTGAAACCATCGGTTATGCAAGCCTGATTGGCTTGGCCTACGCCTTCAAGTGGGTCTGGTCACCGCTGCTCGACCAATGGCGCTTGCCGCTGCTTGGCGGCCTCGGGCGCCGGCGCTCGTGGCTGCTGTTGTCGCAAGCGCTGGTGGTGATCGGGCTGGTCGGCATGAGCCTGTGCGACCCGCAACAGCATCTCTCCTGGCTGATTGCCATGGCCGTACTGGTGGCTTTCGCCTCGGCTACCCAGGACATTGCAGTCGACGCCTACCGCCTGGAAATCGCTGACGACCAGCGCCAGGCCGCGCTCGCTGCCAGCTACATGGCCGGCTACCGGGTGGCTGCCTTGCTCGCCACGGCCGGTGCCCTGTTCTTCGCCGAGTGGTTCGGCTCTACCGGCTTCAGCTACCTGCACAAGGCTTGGGCCGGCACTTACGTGATGTTCGGGGTGATGATGCTGCCCGCCCTGTTCACCACGTTGGTCATGCGCGAACCGCCAGTGCCCATGCGCACCCAACTGTCGGCAGCGCGCTACGGGCTGGTGCACCAGATGGCTTCGGTGTTCGTGCTGATCATCCTGCTGGTCTCGGTACCGGCCAGCTTCACCCAGATGTTCAATACCGGCTGGTCCAGCGTGGTCTCCGGTGATGCCACGCCGCTGGACCTGCTGCTGGAAGACCGCGCCTTCCTGCGCCTGATCCTCTACGTGCTGCTGACCTGGGCCTGCCTGTCGAGCCTCGGCCGCCGCGGCCTGGCTCCCGTGCTGACCCCGATCAACGACTTCATCACCCGCTACCGCTGGCAGGCTCTGCTGCTGCTCGGCCTGATCGCCACCTATCGCATGTCGGACACGGTGATGGGGGTGATGGCCAACGTGTTCTATATCGACATGGGCTTCACCAAGGACCAGATTGCCAGCGTCAGCAAGATCTTCGGCCTGATCATGACCCTGGTCGGCGCCGGGGTTGGCGGCCTGCTGATCGTACGCTTCGGCATCATGCCCATCCTGTTCATTGGCGGCGCAGCCTCTGCCGGCACCAACATCCTGTTCCTGATGTTGGCTGACATGGGGCCGAACCTGGAAATGCTGGTGGTGACCATCTCGCTGGACAACTTCAGCTCCGGCATGGCTACCTCGGCCTTTGTCGCCTACCTGTCCAGCCTGACCAACCTGAAGTTCTCGGCGACCCAGTACGCGCTGCTCAGTTCGATCATGTTGCTGTTGCCGCGGCTGATCGGCGGGTATTCGGGCGTTATTGTGGAGAAGTTCGGCTACCACGACTTCTTCCTGATCACGGCGCTGCTGGGGGTGCCTACGCTGATCCTGATCGCCCTGCAGTGGCATCAGGAAGCCGGGCGGGGAACGCCGGTGGCGGACGACCACTCGGTGGCTGAGCGGCCCTGAAACTTTGTATTGCCTGTGCTGGCCTCTTCGCGGGTAAACCCGCTCCTACAAGGCGGCGCGGCCCTGTGTAGGAGCGGGTTTACCCGCGAAGAGGCCGGCACAGGCAATACCACTTATCCAGCTACAGCCCCTTCCCCAGGCCGCCCCCCCACCACAAACCACAGCGGCCACAGCGCCAACGCCCCCGCCACCCCCGCCGCCAGGGCAAAATGCAGCAAGCTGGCACCGGCGCCAATCATCGCCAGCAGCGCACCGCCGAGCCCCAGCAAGGCAATGGTGATCATCCCCAGCATGGCCGAAACCAGCCCCTTGCTCTGCTCACTGGAGAACAGCGTCATGCGGTACAGCACCGCATTGGCCACGCCCAACCCCAGCGCATACAGCGACATGCCAGCCACCACACTGGTCACACTCGGCCAGTACCAGGTCGCCAGCACCATCAGGCACAGGCCCGCCAGGTATGGCCAGAGCGCACCACGCACCAGGGCTGGCAGCGGGTAGCGATCGGCAATGCGGTTGATGATCAGGTTACCGAGGATCAGCCCGCCAAAGACCGGCAACTGCCACAAGGCATACTCCAGGGTACTCAATCCCTCATCGTGAATCAGCAGCACCGGCGACAGGCCAATCCAGCCAATCAGCGGCAAGCCGACCAACCCAAGGGCGGCGCTGCCTGCAACGAAGCGGCGGTTGCCCAGCAGTTGGCCATAGCCCGCCAACAGTGGCAGCAGGTGAATCGGCGTGAACGCCAGCCGCGAGCCGTCACGGCGCTCCACGCCCAGGGTTTCCGGCATCAGCCGGTACAACAGCAGCCAGGCCAGCACCGCGCCGATGGCGAACGCCACGAACAGCCAGCGCCAATCCAGCCATTGCAGCAGCAAGGTGCCCACCAGCGGCCCGAGCAGGGGCGACAGCAAGGCGATGTTGGCCAGCAGGGCCATCATGCGTACAGCATCAGCTTCGCTGAAAGCCTCGTTCAGGGCCGGGTAGCTGACCGTGACCACAAAGCCCAGGCCAATGCCCTGCAACAGGCGCAACAGGTTGAACAGGCCGATGTCCTGGACCCAGAAGGTGGCCAGGCAGGCCAGGCCAAAGAATGCGCAACCGACCAGCAGCAGCGGGCGCCGTCCATAACGGTCGGCCAACGGGCCGATCAGCCATTGCAGTACTACGCCGCCCAGCAGGTACAGGTTGAGGGCATGGGGTATGTATTCGGGGCTGGCATCGAGGTCACTGACCACGACCGGCATGGCCGGCATGACCGCGTCGCTGGCCAGGTAGGTCAGCAGTTCGAACAGGGCCAAGGTCAGGCCGAACAGCAAGGCACGCAGAGGGGTGACATACAGCAGTGGTTTCATGATGGCGTATCGGGTGTGGCAGGCGGGGTCAGGCTATATGCCAGAAATTGTTGGAAATTGCTGTGAGCAAGTGTAATCAGGGTAGGAAAAAGCTGGGGCCGCTTTGCGCCCCTTCGCGGGCAAGCCCGCCCCTACGAGGACATGCGTGTCCTGTGTAGGAGCGGGCTTGCCCGCGAAGGGGCGCAAAGCGGCCCCGGCTTCAACGCGGAATTACTGCGTTGCAGTCTCCTGCACCACGCGAATAACCCGCTGCGGAAACGGAATATCGATCCCTTCGGCCTTCAACCGGTCACGCGCATACTCGTTGAGCATGAACATCACGTCCCAGTAATCGGAGGTCTTGGTCCACAAGCGCAGCGATACGGTGATCGAGCTGTCGCCCAGCGTCGACACGACCGCCTGCGGTGCCGGGTCTTGCAGAACACGCGGGTCCTTTGCCAGCTCCAGCAACACATTGCGGGCCTTCTGCAGGTCGGCCTCGTAGTCAACGCCCACATCGAACACCACCTTGCGCGTCGGCTGGCGGTTGGTGTTGGTAATGATGCCGTTGGACAGGCTGCCATTGGGCATGATGACCGTCTTGTTGTCACCGGTGCGCAGCACGGTGTGGAAGATCTGGATACTGTCGACGGTGCCGGCAACGCCCTGCGCCTCGATCCAGTCACCGATACGGAACGGGCGGAACATCAGGATCAGCACACCACCGGCGAAGTTCGCCAGGCTGCCCTGCAAGGCAAGGCCGATGGCCAGGCCTGCGGCACCGATGGCGGCGACGAACGAGGTGGTCTCGATGCCGATCATCGAGGCCACGCTGACCAACAGCAGCACCTTCAGCACGATGTTCGCCAGGGTGCTGATGAAGCCCTGCAGCGCCAGGTCGGCGTTGCGCAGGCCAACCAGCTTGCCGAGGCGGGCGCTGACCTTGTTGATGATCCACCAGCCAACCGCCAAGGTCAGCAGTGCCAGCAGCACACGGCTGCCGTATTCCATGATCAAAGGGATCCACGTCTGGGATTGGCGGACGAGCTGGTCGACCTCAGCGTTCAAATCCATATTCATCTCCTGATGCCGAGCGGCAAGTACACGGTAGAACAGGCCGCGCGTGTTATTACGCAACCCCGGCCCCCATGGACATCATTTGGCCATCGGGGTTCCGGGCCACCCCCACATCAGTCGCGGAAGTTGTTGAACTGCAGCGGCATGTCGAATTCCTTGGTGCGCAGCAGGGCAATGGCTTCCTGCAGATCGTCACGTTTCTTGCCGGTTACCCGTACCTGCTCACCCTGGATGGCGGCCTGTACTTTCAGCTTGCCATCCTTGATGGTGGCAACGATCTTTTTTGCCAGGTCCTTGTCGATGCCTTCGCGGAACTTGGCTTCCTGTTTCTTTTCCTTGCCTGAGGCGTAGGGGTCCTTGGTTTCCAGGCACTTCACGTCGATCTTGCGCTTGACCAGTGCAAGGCGCAGGATCTCCAGCATCGCCTCGAGCTGGAACTCTTCCTCAGCAGTGAGCATCACGGTCTGCTCTTTGTCCTTGAACTCGAAGGTGCCTTTGCCCTTGAGGTCGTAGCGGCGGTCCAGTTCCTTGATGGCGTTGTCGACCGCGTTCTGCACTTCGTGCTTGTCCAGTTCCGATACCACGTCGAACGAAGGCATGGTTGTTCTCCCAAAATAAAAGCGCGCTCAGGCTGAAGATGGAGCGCGCTGGGTTTGAAGGTTAAAATGCGGGCTCATTATAACGGGTTGCGAAACGCATATGAGCAGCACCTGGCATATTCTCGGCGCCGGTAGCCTTGGCAGTCTGTGGGCCTGCCGGCTGGCACGCGCCGGCAAGGCTGTGCGCCTGATCCT
The DNA here is from genome assembly GCF_020911845.1 of Pseudomonas sp. CIP-10. Taxonomy (NCBI): domain Bacteria; kingdom Pseudomonadati; phylum Pseudomonadota; class Gammaproteobacteria; order Pseudomonadales; family Pseudomonadaceae; genus Pseudomonas; species Pseudomonas sp. CIP-10. The sequence goes on from NZ_CP087160.1 coordinate 4,955,858, forward strand.
GCGTGACGGGCAACGGCTGCAGGCCTATCAGCAGGCCGGTGGCCTGACCCTGGTCGAGCAGGACCAAACCCGGCGCTACGCCATACCGGCCGAAACGGCGCAAGCGCAAGGCCCGATTCACCGGCTGCTGGTGGCCTGCAAGGCCTATGACGCTGCCCCGGCGATTGCCGGTCTAGCACCTCGGCTGGCCGAGAGCGCCGAAGTGCTGCTGTTGCAGAATGGCCTGGGCAGCCAGGATGAAGTCGCCGACCTGGTGCCGCACGCTCGCTGCATCTTCGCCTCCAGCACCGAAGGCGCCTTCCGCGAGGGGGACTGGCAAGTGCGTTTTGCCGGCCATGGCTTCAACTGGCTAGGCGACCCACGAAGCCCCCTGCTCCCCGCCTGGTTCGATGACCTGCACGAGGCCGGTATCCCCGCTGAGTGGACAGTAGACATACTGACCCGCCTGTGGCGCAAGTTGGCGCTCAATTGCGCCATCAACCCGCTGACCGTACTTCACGATTGCCAGAATGGCGGGCTGCTGGGGCACCTGGGTGAAGTGCAAGCCCTGTGCGTCGAACTGGCCCGACTGCTGCGCCGTTGCGGCCAGCCGCAAGCAGCCGAGGGGCTGGACGAAGAAGTTCAGCGGGTAATCCTCGCCACCGCAGCCAACTACTCTTCCATGTACCAGGACGTGCATGCAGGACGACGCACCGAGTTGCACTACCTGCTCGGCCATGCTTGCCGCGCTGCGGGCCGTCATGGCCTGCAACTGCCGCAGCTGGAACACCTGCTGCAGCGCTTGGTCGAAAACCTGCGCGCGCGTGGTTTGCCCTGCGACTGACGCGGCCCTTCAACCGGATACGGACATTGCCTTGCCCATGACCTTGCGCCAACGCCTGGAAAACCTCCCGGTCGGGCAGAAGCTGCTGGCGGCCCTGCTGGTATTGCTGGTGACCATCTTGCTGATGGCCAACCTCACCTTCATCAGCGCCGCCTACTGGATCACCCAGGAAAGCATGGCGCCCCAGGCCATGCACACCATCGGCCGGCTGGTGGCCAATCCACAGCTTGCAGCCCGCGCCGGCGACACCCCGGACACGGCCCGTGCCCTGCTCAAGGAACTGGACAGTTACACACCGCTGCGCGCCGCCGCCATCTACGGTGGCGATGGCCGAATGCTGGCGCAGTTGCAGCATGGCGAGCCGCTGGCCCTGCCCAAGCGTTTTCGCAACATCGACGGCTGGCGCCTGATGGAGTTTCGCAGCACTCAGTTGATCCGCATCCCCCGCGATGCCAACCCACCGGCACATTTGCTGTTGGTAGCCAGCAGCGAACTGCCCACGGCCTTCTACACCGGCACACTCAGTGCCAGCCTGGGCATCCTGGTGTTCAGTGTCCTGCTATGGATCGTCATCGCCCGGCAGATCAAACGCCTGATCACCCAACCGATCAACCAGCTTGAGGAGCTCAGCCGCCAGGTTACCCGCGAAGAGAGCTACGCCTTGCGCGCCCAACGCGGCAATGATGATGAAATCGGCAGCCTGGCCGAGGCCTTCAACACCATGCTGTCGCGCATCGAGGCCCGCGAGCAGCAGCTCAAGAGCGCCCGCGACGAGTTCCAGAGTGCCTACGACCAGGCTCAGGGCCTTGCCGAAGAAACCCGCCACACTAACCGCAAGCTGGAACTGGAAGTACAGGTACGCAGCAAGATCGAGAAAAAGCTCACCGGTTTCCAGAACTACCTCAACAGCATCATCGACTCGATGCCCTCGGCACTGATTGCCCTCGACGAACAGCTCTACGTGACCCAATGGAACCACGAAGCCACGGTGCTTTCCGGCACGCCACTGGACGAGGCACTTAACCAGCCGGTGTTCATTGCGTTCGAGCCGCTGAAGCCGTTCCTCCCGCAACTGAAGGAAACCGTGGAAAAACATCGAGTGGCGAAGATCGAGCGGGTAACCTGGCCCAAGGGCGACGACCTGCGCCACTACGCCCTGACCTTCTACCCACTGACCGGCGGCGGCGGGCGCGGCGTGGTCATTCGTATCGACGACATCACCCAGCGTCTGTCATTGGAAGAAATGATGGTGCAATCGGAGAAAATGCTCTCGGTCGGGGGTCTGGCTGCCGGCATGGCGCACGAAATCAACAACCCGCTGGGCGCTATCCTGCACAACGTGCAGAACATTCGCCGGCGCCTGTCGTCCGACCTGCCGCGCAACCAGGAACAGGCCGAAGAGCTGGGCATCGACCTGGCCACGATCAACCGCTACCTGGACAGCCGCGAGGTGCCGCAACTGCTCGACGGCATTCAGCAGGCCGGTGCCCGGGCGGCGAAGATCGTCACCCACATGCTCAGCTTCAGCCGCCGCAGCAACCGCCAGCTGGTGCCATGCGAGCTGCCGGCACTGATCGATCAGGCGCTTGAAATTGCCGGCAATGACTTCGATCTGGCCATCGGCTTCGACTTCAAGGGGCAAGCCATCGTGCGCCAGTTCGACCCCGACCTGGGGCCGGTGCCATGCACCGCCAACGAGCTGGAACAAGTACTGCTCAACTTGCTGAAGAACGCAGCCCAGGCCATCCACCAACGCCCGCAACCCAGCGAGCCCGGACGCATCACACTGCGCACCCGGCTAAACCCGCCATGGGCGGAAATCCAGGTCGAAGACAACGGCGTCGGCATGCCCGAGGCAGTGCGCAAGCGCACCTTCGAGCCGTTTTTCACCACCAAGGAAATCGGCCAGGGTACCGGGCTGGGCCTGTCGGTCTCGTACTTCATCATCACCAACAACCACAAGGGGCAGATGGAAGTGCAATCCACGCCAGGCCAAGGCACCTGCTTTACCCTACGCCTGCCCCTCACCCAGCCGGCAGCGGCGGTGCCGGCCAGAACGGAGCAATGACATGGGCTACCGCCTTTCGAAGATCTATACCCGCACCGGCGACAAAGGCGAAACCGGCCTGGGCGACGGCCGTCGGGTGCCCAAGGACCACCCGCGGATCGAAGCGATTGGCGAGGTGGACAGCCTGAACAGCCAGTTGGGGTTGCTGCTGGCGGGGCTCGCCGAGCACGGGCTGAATGAAGTGACCACGGTGCTGGCGCCGTGTCAGCACCGCTTGTTCGACCTGGGTGGCGAGCTGGCGATGCCCAGTTACCAGGCATTGACCCTGGCGGAAGTGGAACGCCTGGAGGCGGCCATCGATGTGTGGAACGAAGAGCTGGGGCCGCTGAAAAACTTCATTCTGCCCAGTGGTTCGGCGCTGGTGGCGCAGGCGCACGTGTGCCGCAGTCTGGCGCGCAGTGCAGAGCGCCGGTGCCAGCAGTTGAACGCCATGGAGCCGCTCGAAGGCGTTGGTTTGGCGTATATCAACCGGCTTTCCGACCTGCTCTTTGTGGCAGCACGGATCATCGGGCGGCGGCAAGGCATTGCAGAAGTGTTGTGGCAGCCCGCCCCCAAACCTGAAGGCTGATACTAAAGGGGGCTGCTTTGCAGCCCCTTGACTCAAACCTCGGGCCAGAACGCCCGGATCCCGGCTACACCCTGTGCCCCGGCTTCCCAGGCCTGCTCGCGCTCACCCGGCCCTACCCCACCCAGCAGGTAAACCGGCTTGTTGAACCCGGCAATCAACCGCTGCGCCTCATCCCATCCCAACGGCACCGCCTCTGGGTGAGTCTGGGTCGCCTGCACTGGCGACAGGGTGACAAAGTCCACGCCCATCTGCTCAGCCAGCGCCAGCTCTTCGGCACTGTGGCAGGATGCCGCCAACCAGCGCTCCTTGGGGAACGGCCGGCCCCTGGCGGCGTACTTGCGCAGCTGCGCGGCCGTCAGGTGCCAACCGGCCGCCGGGAAATCACCCAGCCACTCCAGTGGCCCTTTAAGCATCAACTGCGCCTTGCCCGCACACAGCCCGACCGCATCCACCGCCACGTCGCGGTACTTGGGGTCGTACATGTCCGGGGCACGCAACTGGATCAGGCGAATACCACTGGCCACCGCCTTCTGGATGCCCTTGAGCATTTGCGGCACTTCCAGGCCGTCCGGGGTGATCAGGTACTGGTCCGGCAGGCGCGCAGCGGCGACGATCGGCTTGTTGGCCTCGGGGAATTCGTACTGCGGCAAATCGCGCGGGGCAACCCACTCCAGCGGCTGGCCTTCGGCACCATGGGGTTCGCCAGTGAACGCTTCGACCTCGCGCACGTCCAGCAGCACCTGCTTGTCCGGGTAGTCATGGCTGACCTTGATCAGCGCACGCGAATGGCTTACCTCGATGCCCAGCTCCTCGCGCAACTCGCGGGCAAGCGCCGCTTCGACGCTTTCGCCTTCTTCCACCTTGCCACCGGGGAACTCCCACAAGCCGCCCTGGTGCTGGGTATCGGCACGACGTGCGATCAGAATACGGCCATCAGCGCCGCGAATCACGGCAGCAACTACATGAATCCGTTTCACGCTTCACGCTCCTCCAGGCCTGCCTGTTGCCATGCCTGGAAGGCTGGCCATTGATAAATGGTCTCGATGTAGGCTGCCGCCTCGGCGGGGACTTCTATGCGGTAGGTGCGCAGGCGCACGGCCACCGGGGCAAAGAAGGCATCGGCCAGGCTTGCCTTGCCGAACAGGAACGGGCCGCTGTCCTTGGCCACCAGACGGCATTCGGACCACAGCGCAACGATACGGTCGATGTCGATTTGCACGTCCAGCGGCACGCTGTCCAGCGCCTGGTCGCGCGACAAGTCGAACGGCATGGCGCCGCGCAGGGCAAAGAAGCCGCTATGCATCTGCGCACAGGCCGAACGGGCCTGGGCACGCGCCGCCACATCGGCAGGCCACAGCTGGGCTTCGGGGTGGCGTTCGTTGAGGTATTCGGCAATGGCCAGCGAGTCAGCGATCACACCGTGCTCGCTCTTGAGCAGCGGCACCTTGCCGGTAGAGGAGAAAGCAAGGATGCGCTGGCGGGTATCAGGCTGGTTCAGCTTGATCAGGGTTTCTTCGTAGGGCACGCCAGCCAGCTCGAGGGCCAGGGCGCCACGCAGCGACCAGGAGGAGTACAGCTTGTCGCCGATGATCAGGTGATAGCTCATGGTTCGGCTCCATCAGGTTTGTCTTGCAAAACCCGCAGGCCGCTGCGCGGCCTTTCGCGGGCAAGCCCGCTCCCACAGGGACCGCACCGCTCCTGCAGGCATTGCAACACCTGTGGGAGCGGGCGTGCCCGCGAAGAGGCCTTCGGATCAGTAGATCAGGTACGGTACTCGGCGTTGATCTTCACGTACTCGTGGGACAGGTCGGTCGTCCAGATGGTTTCGCTGCACTGGCCACGGCCCAGTTCGATTCGGATGGTGATCTCTTCCTGGGCCATCACTGCCGAACCCTGCGCTTCGGTATAGCTCGGGCTGCGGCCGCCTTTGCTCGCAATGCAAACGCTGTCCAGGTAAACATCGATCAGGCTCACATCCAGCTCCGGTACACCGGCACGGCCTACGGCAGCGAGGATACGGCCCCAGTTCGGGTCGGAAGCGAACAGCGCGGTCTTGATCAGCGGCGAGTGGGCCACGGCGTAGCCGACGTCCAGACACTCCTGGTGGTTACCACCACCGTTGACTTGCACGGTCACGAACTTGGTCGCGCCTTCGCCGTCACGGACGATGGCCTGGGCCACTTCCATGCACACTTCGAACACGGCCTTTTTCAGCGCTTCGAAGAGCGCGCCGCTGGCTTCAGTCACTTCCGGCAGGTCGGCCTTGCCGGTAGCGATCAACATGCAGCAATCGTTGGTCGAAGTATCACCATCGATCGTGATGCGGTTGAACGACTTGTTGGCGCCGTCCAGCATCAGGTCCTTGAGGACGCTTGGCGCCACCTTGGCGTCGGTGGCGATGTAGCCCAGCATGGTCGCCATGTTCGGGCGGATCATGCCTGCACCCTTGCTGATACCGGTGACGGTAACGGTCACGCCATCGTGCTGGAACTGGCGGCTGGCCCCTTTGGGCAGGGTGTCGGTGGTCATGATGCCGGTAGCGGCCTCAGCCCAGTTGTTCTCCGACAGGTTGTCGAGGGCGGCCTGCAGCGCGCCTTCGATCTTTTCGACCGGCAGCGGCTCGCCAATCACGCCGGTGGAGAACGGCAGTACCGACTCGGCCGGTACGCCAGCCAGTTCGGCCAGCTTGGCGCAGGTGCGCTCGGCGGCGGCCAGGCCTGGCGCGCCGGTGCCAGCATTGGCGTTACCCGTGTTGGTCAGCAGGTAGCGTACGGTGCCCTGTACACGCTGCTTGGACAGGATCACCGGCGCTGCGCAGAAGGCGTTGAGGGTGAACACGCCAGCCACGCTGGAGCCTTCGGCACAGCGCATGACCACCACATCCTTGCGCCCCGGGCGCTTGATACCGGCAGAAGCGATACCGAGTTCAAAACCCGGAACCGGGTGCAGGGTGGGCAAAGGACCAAGACCAACAGCCATTAGAGCGCTCCTAGAAAAAACGATGATGTCGAAAAAGGGGCCGCTTCGCGCCCCATCGCGACACAAGGCCGCCCCCACAAGGATCGCGCCCGTTCATGGACGAGCGCGGTACCTGTGGGAGCGGCCTTGTGTCGCGAAAGGGCCGCAAAGCGGCCCCAGGCTTGTACAACGTAAGGTTCAGATCACTCGATCTGACCATGGCAATGCTTGAACTTCTTGCCCGAACCACACCAGCACGGCTCGTTGCGGCCCAGCTTCTGGTCATTGCGTACTGGCGCCGAGGCTACCGCTACTTCGGCACCCTCCTCGCTCAGTTGCTCACTTTCCAGGCCCGGTGCAGCGGCGTGCTGGAATTGCATGCGACTCGCCAGCTCTTCGGCTTCGCGGCGCAGGCGGGCTTCTTCTTCGGCCGGGTCTTCGCGGCGAACCTGTACGTGCGACAGCACGCGGATGGTGTCGCGCTTGATCGACTCCAACAGCTCCTGGAACAGGCTGAACGACTCGCGCTTGTACTCCTGCTTCGGGTTCTTCTGCGCATAACCACGCAGGTGAATACCGTGACGCAGGTGGTCCATGGTCGACAGGTGGTCTTTCCACAGGTCGTCCAGTACACGCAGCAGAATCTGCTTCTCGAAGGTTCGCAGGGCGTCGAGACCGGCCTGGTCTTCCTTCTCGGTGTAGGCAGTGGTGATCTCGTTCAGCAGCTTCTCGCGCAAGGTCTCTTCGTAGAGGTGATCGTCCTCGTCGAGCCATTGCTGAATCGGCAACTTGATGGCGAAATCGCTGGCCAGCGAAGCCTCCAGGCCGGCTACGTCCCACTGCTCTGGCAGCGACTGCGGCGGAATGTGCTGGCTGATGGTAGCGTCCAGTACTTCCTTGCGGAATTCGACGATGGTGTCGCCAATGTTCTCGGCGGCCAGCAGGCTGTTGCGCATGTGGTAGATCACCTTGCGCTGCTCGTTGGCGACGTCGTCATATTCGAGCAATTGCTTACGAATGTCGAAGTTGCGGCCTTCGACCTTGCGCTGGGCTTTCTCGATAGCGTTGGTGACCATGCGGTGCTCGATGGCCTCGCCCGACTGCATGCCCAGTGCCTTCATGAAGTTCTTCACCCGGTCAGAGGCGAAGATGCGCATCAGGCTGTCTTCCAGCGACAGGTAGAAGCGGCTGGAACCTGGGTCGCCCTGACGACCGGAGCGGCCACGCAGCTGGTTGTCGATACGGCGCGATTCGTGACGCTCGGAAGCGATTACATGCAGGCCACCCGTCTCGATCACTTGCTGGTGACGCTTCTGCCAGTCGGCCTTGATCTGGGCGATCTGCTCGGCTGTCGGGTTTTCCAGGGCAGCCACTTCGGCTTCCCAGTTACCGCCCAGCAGGATGTCGGTACCACGGCCAGCCATGTTGGTGGCGATGGTCAGTGCACCTGGCGCGCCTGCTTGCGCGATGATCTCGGCTTCCTTCTCGTGATACTTGGCATTGAGCACCTTGTGGTCGATCCCTTCCTTTTTCAGGAGGTTGGACATGTGCTCGGAAGTTTCAATGGTCGCGGTACCTACCAGCACCGGGCGGCCCAGCTTCATGCTTTCCTTGATGTCGGCGATGATCGCGGCGTATTTCTCGTCAGCGGTCAGGTACACCAGGTCGTTGTAGTCCTTACGCGCCAGTGGCTTGTTCGGCGGAATGACCATCACGTTCAGGCCGTAGATCGACTGGAACTCGAATGCTTCGGTGTCGGCGGTACCGGTCATGCCGGACAGCTTGGTGTACAGGCGGAAGTAGTTCTGGAAGGTGGTCGAAGCCAGGGTCTGGCTCTCGGCCTGGATGTTCAGGTTCTCTTTGGCCTCGATGGCCTGGTGCAGGCCCTCGGACAGGCGACGGCCCGGCATGGTACGGCCGGTGTGTTCGTCGATCAGCAGAACCTGACCGTCCTGGACGATGTACTCGACGTTGCGGTGGAACAGCTTGTGTGCACGAAGACCGGCGTAGACGTGTGTCAGCAAGCCCAGGTTGTGCGCGGAGTACAGGCTCTCGCCCTCAGCCAGCAGGCCCGCCTGGGCCAGCATCTCTTCGATGAACTGGTGACCGGCTTCGTTCAGCTCCACCTGGCGACTCTTCTCGTCGATGGTGAAGTGGCCTTCCTGGGTGACCTGGCCTTCGACCTCTTCGATGTGCTGGGTGAGGCGCGGGATCAGGCGGTTGATCTCGATGTACAGCTTGGAGCTGTCCTCGGCCTGACCGGAAATGATCAGCGGGGTACGCGCTTCGTCGATGAGGATGGAGTCGACTTCGTCGATCACGGCGAAGTTCAGTTCACGCTGGAACTTCTCGTCCTGGCTGAACGCCATGTTGTCGCGCAGGTAGTCGAACCCGAATTCGTTGTTGGTGCCGTAGGTGATGTCGGCTGCATAGGCGGCGCGCTTTTCTTCCGGCGGCTGGAAGGCCGAGACGATACCGACCGACAGACCGAGGAATTCGTACAGCGGGCGCATCCAGTTGGCGTCACGGCGCGCCAGGTAGTCGTTGACGGTGACCACATGCACGCCCTTGCCGGACAATGCGTTGAGGTAGACGGCCAGGGTACCGACCAAGGTCTTGCCTTCACCGGTGCGCATTTCTGCGATCATACCCTCGTGCAGGGTCATGCCGCCGATCAACTGCACATCGAAATGGCGCATGCCCATTACACGCTTGCCGGCCTCGCGGGCCACGGCGAAGGCTTCGGGCAGCAATTGGTCCAGTGTCTCGCCTTTGGCCAGGCGTTCCTTGAACTCTGCAGTCTTGCCCCGCAGTTGCTCGTCGGAGAGGGCCACCATCTTCTCTTCGAAGGCATTGACGATACTCACCGTCTTGAGCATGCGTTTGACTTCACGCTCGTTCTTGCTTCCAAAAAGTTTTTTTAACAAAGGCGCAAACATATCGGCAGGATCTTCCACACGTAGGGATGGAGGGCGGCCCCATGAGTCGCCCGTGCAGCCCATAGGCCGCATGCGAACGAGCATTCTACCCGGAAACGATGGTGAGGAAAGTGGTGGATTTCCACGATGCTGATACAGCGTTTTGGCAGGGGCCTGTTTTAGATAGGGGCATTTTCACTGAGTTCAAGGCTTGGCAACATGAAAGCTATCGAGAACCAGTCTTGTCTTTGGCTACCTGTGCCGGCCTCTTCGCGGGTGAACCCGCTCCTACAAGATACCGATAACCCAGGCAGGAGCGGGTTCACCCGCGAAGAGGCCGGCACAGGCAACGGAGATGTTAGACTGTGCCCACGTCACCTCACGCGTACCCCCATGGCCTACAAACCCTCCCCCGCCCAGCCACCTTCAGCCCTGCTGCGCCAGGTGCGCCCGCTGCGCCTGCTGCTGAACCAGGCCGAGCGCCTGGAGCACTTGCAGCGCCTGCTGGAAAGCCAGTTGCAACCGGCTGCCCGCGAGCACTGCCATGTGGCGTCCTGGCGCGATGGTACTTTGTTGCTGGTGGTTACCGACGGCCATTGGGCAACCCGCCTGCGCTACCAGCAGAAGCGCTTGTTGGCGGCCCTGCAGGCCATGGAAGCATTCGGCAACCTCAGGCGCATCCTGTACAAGGTACAGCCGCCGCTGGTACCGGCCAAGCGTGGCGGGCATGCGGCCGAGCTTTCGAACAGCGCGGCCGAGAGCCTGCGCGACACCGCCGAGGGCATTACCGACCCCAAACTGCGCGCCGCACTGGAACGGTTGGCTGCCCACGCCCAGGGCAAGCCATAAAAAAGGCCACCCGAAGGTGGCCTTAATGAACTAGAGAGTGTTCGAACTTACACGGCCGCAACAGGGCGCATGTACGAGATCGGTGCCGTGCTGGCATCTTCGAAAGTGACCACTTCCCAGGCATCGGTTTCAGCAATCAGCTTGCGCAACAGCTGGTTGTTCAGCGCGTGGCCGGACTTGAAGCCCTTGAACTCGCCGATCAGGCTGTTGCCCAGCAGGTACAGATCGCCGATGGCGTCGAGGATCTTGTGCTTGACGAATTCGTCTTCGTAACGAAGGCCGTCTTCGTTGAGCACGCCGTCCTCATCGACCACGATGGCGTTCTCGACACTGCCACCCAACGCAAGGTTGTGCTTGCGCAGGTACTCGATGTCACGCATGAAGCCAAAAGTACGCGCGCGGCTGACTTCCTTCACGAACGACGTGCTGGAAAAGTCGACGCTGGCGCTCTGGGTCCGGTTGCGAAGCACCGGGTGATCGAAATCGATCTCGAAGCTCACCTTGAAACCTTCGAAAGGCAGGAACGTGGCGCGCTTGTCGCCCTCTTCCACGGTTACCTCACGCAGGATGCGGATGAACTTCTTGGCTGCGTCCTGTTCTTCCAGGCCGGCAGACTGAATCAGGAATACAAAAGGACCGGCGCTGCCATCCATGATCGGCACTTCCGAGGCGGAGAGCTCGACGTAGGCGTTATCGATGCCCAGGCCCGCCATGGCGGAGAGCAGGTGCTCGACCGTATCGACCTTGACGTCACCGTTGACCAACGTCGTCGACATGGTTGTCTCGCCGACGTTGGCCGCACGCGCAGGGATCTCGACCACAGGGTCGAGGTCGGCGCGGCGGAAGACGATGCCGGTGTCAACAGGTGCAGGCTTGAGGGTCAGGTAAACCTTCTCCCCGGAGTGCAGACCGACACCTGTGGCACGGATGGTATTCTTCAGGGTGCGTTGTTTAATCATGGCATTGGCCGCTTCAGCGCAAATTGCGAACAGGTATCAACAAAGGCTGGGGATGATAACAGACCCAACCTTTGATGAATACCAATCACCTTTATACCCCTGATAAATTCCATTAATCAGCCTGACGACGCAGGAATGCCGGGATATCGAGGTAGTCCAGGTCATCCTGAGGGTTCAGTTTAGCGGCTGCGGCAGCACCTGCATGCGCCTGGTTGCGCATGACGGTCGGGCGCTCCAGGTCACGGTAGTTGACCGCTGGCTGCTCCTGGCGCACCGGCGCAGGATTGGACGCTTCGTACGCCTGCTGGGCAGTCTGCAGGGTATTGTCGACCACCTTCACAGGCTTCTCGATGCGTGCGCCCAGACCAGTGGCCACCACGGTCACGTGCAGTTCGTCACGCATGTCCGGGTCAATCACGGTGCCGACCTTGACCATCGCGTGGTCGGAGGCGAAGGCTTCGATGATGCTACCCACGTCGGAGTACTCACCCAGCGACAGGTCCGGGCCTGCGGTGATGTTCACCAGGATACCGCGGGCGCCCTGCAGGTTGACGTCTTCCAGCAGCGGGTTACGGATAGCTGCCTCGGTGGCTTCACGTGCACGGTTCGGGCCGCTGGCGCAGCCAGTACCCATCATGGCCATGCCCATTTCACCCATCACGGTGCGCACGTCGGCGAAGTCGACGTTGATCATGCCTGGGCGCTTGATGATGTCGGAGATACCGCGTACGGCACCGGCCAGTACATCGTCAGCCTTGGCGAAGGCAGACAGCAGGCTGGCATCCTTGCCCAGGATGGTCAGCAGCTTCTCGTTGGGGATGGTGATCAACGAGTCGACGCTTTCAGCCAGCATGCGGATGCCTTCATCGGCGATCTGCATGCGCTTGCGGCCTTCGAACGGGAACGGACGGGTCACCACTGCAACGGTGAGGATACCCATTTCCTTGGCCACTTCGGCAATGATTGGCGCTGCACCGGTACCGGTACCGCCACCCATGCCGGTGGTGATGAACACCATGTTGGTGCCCTGCAGCACTTCAGCGATGCGCTCACGGTCTTCCAGCGCGGCCTGACGGCCGACTTCCGGATTGGCACCGGCACCCAGGCCCTTGGTCACACCCGTGCCCAATTGCAGGATGGTGCGCGCGCCAATGTTTTTCAGCGCCTGGGCATCGGTGTTGGCGCAGATGAATTCCACGCCTTCGATGCTGCTCTTGACCATGTGATTGACGGCGTTGCCGCCACCACCACCAACGCCGATCACTTTGATGACCGGACTTTGCGGGACGTTGTCTACGAGCTCGAACATTTTCCCTCTCCTTACAGTTCTCTAGTTGTTGCGCCTACCACTACTGCTTTGAAACTTAGAAGTTGCCCTGGACCCACTTCTTGAAGCGTTCAAGCACTGGGGCCTTCGGTTCATCGCCATAGCTGTTGCTGCTGCTGTTGCTGTTACCGGTCAGGGCCAAATCCTCGGACTGCTTCAGCAGGCCGTAGGTGAGCAAGCCCACACCGGTGGAATAGATCGGGTTGCGCACCACGTCGCTCAGCCCCCGAACGCTGTGCGGCACGCCCAGGCGTACCGGCATGTGGAAGATTTCCTCGGCCAGTTCCACGGCGCCTTCCATCTTCGCGGTGCCGCCAGTGAGGACGATGCCGGCGGGCACCAGGTCTTCGTAGCCGCTGCGGCGCAGTTCGGCCTGGATCAGGGTAAAGAGCTCGTCGTAACGTGGCTCCACCACCTCGGCCAGGGCCTGGCGCGACAGCTCGCGCGGTGGGCGATCGCCCACGCTCGGCACCTTGATGGTCTCGCCAGCGCCAGCCAGTTTGGCCAAGGCACAGGCGTAGCGGATCTTGATTTCTTCGGCGTACTGGGTCGGGGTCCGCAGGGCCATGGCGATGTCGTTGGTCACTTGGTCGCCAGCAATCGGGATGACCGCCGTGTGGCGGATGGCGCCCTCGGTGAAGATGGCGATGTCGGTGGTGCCGCCACCGATGTCCACCAGGCACACGCCCAGTTCTTTTTCATCATCGGTCAGCACCGAGTAGGCCGAAGCCAGCTGTTCGAGGATGATGTCGTCGATTTCCAGGCCGCAGCGGCGCACACACTTCTCGATGTTCTGGGCGGCGTTGACGGCGCAAGTGACCACGTGAACCTTGGCTTCCAGACGCACGCCAGACATGCCCAGCGGCTCGCGCACGCCTTCCTGGTTGTCGATCACATAGTCCTGCGGCAAGGTGTGCAGCACGCGCTGGTCGGCCGGAATCGCCACGGCCTGGGCAGCGTCGAGTACGCGCTCCAGGTCGGCCAGGCTGACCTCGCGGTCACGGATGGCAACGATGCCGTGGGAGTTCAGGCTGCGGATGTGATTACCGGCCACACCGACGAACGCCGAGTGGATACGGCAGCCGGCCATCAGCTGCGCCTCTTCCACGGCGCGCTGGATCGACTGCACGGTGGACTCGATGTTCACCACCACGCCTTTTTTCAGGCCACGGGACGGATGGGTGCCGATCCCGACGATTTCCAGGGTGCCGTCTTCGCCCACTTCGCCCACCAGCGCCACCACCTTGGAGGTGCCAATGTCCAGCCCGACGATCATTTTGCCGCTATGCGCGTTTGCCATGGTCCTGCCTCTCTCTAATTCTTCGCAACGGCGGGTTGGGCCGTCGTCGGTGCAATCGGTTCCCGCCAACCAACGGCAAGTCCGTTGGAATAACGCAGATCAATGCGGGCGATAGTGGTGATCTGGTCTTTGAGTGTCTTGTCGTAAATGGCAATGAAACGGCGCATCTTCTCCACCAGATGATCGCGCCCCAGCAGCAACTCGATGCCTGGCCCGGCACTGCTCGCACCGGTGGTCAGGAACCAGCTGCCTCGCTCGCGCAGCTCCAGGCGAGCGATGGAAAAGCCCAAGGGGCGCAGCATCTGGCTCAATACCTGATACTGCTGCATGACTTGTTGCTGAGCACGCTGCGGCCCGGCCAGCTGCGGCAGGTGCTCATAGTTGGCCAGCTCGCGCGGGGTGAAAGCCTGACCCTGGTTGTTGAGCAGGGCTGCGTCCCCCCAGCGTGCCACCGGCAGCTGCTCTTCAAGGCGGATCACCACCTCGTCGGGCCACACCCGGCGCACTTCGGCGTGGGCGATCCACGGCATCTGCTCGAGCTCGGCCCGCATCGCCGGCAGGTCGACGCTGAAGAAGCTCGCCGCCACGTAGGGCGCGATACGCTGCTGCACCGACTGCTGGCTGATGTAGCTGAGGTCGCCCTGCACATCGATCTTGGTGATCGGGCGGTCGGCGTACGGCATCAGGCGAATGGCGCCCTCGTAGGCACCAAAGCCGGCCGCCACCAGCAACACCGGCCACAGCAAGCGCTTGAGGCCGCCCAGGCTTGGCCGGGGCAGGCGCGCCGATACGGGCTCGTCGGCCACCAGCCGGCTGGCACCACGCGGCACCGGCTTGCTACGGCCGGTAACGGGTTGCTGCTGACGTATCATCGCGCCTTGCATGGTTATTAACCTCGCGTCGCCACGCTTTCGGCCAGGATTGCCAGCACCAGTTGCTGGAAGTCCAGGCCAGCCGCGCGGGCCGCCATGGGCACCAGGCTATGATCTGTCATGCCTGGTGCGGTGTTGACTTCGAGCAGCCAGAACTGGCCCTGCTCGTCCTGCATCACGTCCAACCGCCCCCAGCCTTCGATGCCAATGGCATCGCAGGCGCGCGCGGTCAGGTCGATCAGTTCCTGTTCCTTGACGCTATCCAGCCCGCACGGGATGCGGTACTGGGTATCGTTGGCGATGTACTTGGCGTCGTAGTCGTAGAACACGTGCGGCGTACCCAGGGCGATCGGCGGCAGCACCTGGCCGCGCAGTACCGCGATGGTGAACTCCGGACCGTGGATCCACTGCTCCACCAGTACCTGGGAATCGTATTTGGCGGCGTCCTGCCAGGCGGCGACCAGTTCCTGGGCGCTGTTCACCTTGGCCATGCCGATGCTAGAGCCTTCATGGGCGGGTTTGACGATAAGCGGGAAGCCCAGTTCCGTACTGGCCTGCAAACAATCGCTTTCGCTCGCCAGCACCGCGTGGCGTGGCGTGGGAATGCCCAGGCTCTGCCACACCTGCTTGGTGCGCAGCTTGTCCATCGCCAGCGCCGAAGCCAGGATGCCGCTGCCGGTGTAGGGGATGCCCAGGCACTCCAGCAAACCTTGCATGCTCCCGTCTTCACCGCCACGGCCGTGGAGGATGATGAAGGCGCGGTCAATCTTCTCGCTCTGCAGGCGTGCGAGCAGGTCGTCACCGACGTCGATGCCAACCACGTCGACGCCGGCAGTGCTCAGCGCATCGATCACTGCGGCGCCAGATTTCAGCGACACCTCACGCTCGGCGCTCTTGCCACCGTACAGCACGGCGACGCGGCCGAACGCCTTGACGTCCAGGGTCGACTGCAGCTTGTCGTAGGCGCTGGTCATTTCGACTTCTCCTGCTTGGCGCCTGCGAACAGCGGGCTTTTCATCAACTGCGGGGCCAGGCCGCCGACATCACCGGCACCCTGACAGATCAAAATGTCGCCAGCGCGCAGCAGTGGCTTGACCAGCGGTGCCAGCTCGACGCCGCGCTCGATGTAGATCGGGTCCAGCTTGCCGCGCTGGCGGATGCTGTGGCACAGCTGACGGCTGTCGGCACCGGGGATCGGCTCTTCGCCGGCCGGGTAGACCTCCATCAGCAGCAGCACGTTGGCATCGCCCAGCACCTGGACGAAATCGTCGTACAGGTCGCGGGTGCGGCTGTAGCGGTGCGGCTGGTAGACGATCACCAGGCGGCGGCTTGGCCAGCCACCGCGCACAGCCTTGATCACCGCCGCCACTTCGGTGGGGTGATGACCGTAGTCGTCGACCAGCATCACACTGCCGCCTTCGACCGGCAGCTCGCCGTATACCTGGAAGCGACGACCGACACCCTGGAAGCCGGACAGGCCCTGGACGATGGCCTCGTCAGTAATGCCTTCGTCAGTGGCGATGGCGATGGTCGCCAGGGCGTTGAGCACGTTGTGGTTGCCGGGCATGTTCACCGAAACCTCCAACGGCTCGCGATCACGGCGCAGCACGGTGAAGTGGGTCTGCATGCCCTGCTGACGCACATTGATGGCGCGGATGTCGGCCTCTTCGCTGAAGCCGTAGGTCACGGTAGGACGCTTGACCTGCGGCAGGATCTCGCGAACCACCGGGTCGTCCAGGCACATCACCGCCAGCCCATAGAACGGCAGGTTGTGCAGGAACTCGACGAAGGTTTTCTTCAGCTTGTTGAAGTCACCTTCGTAGGTCGCCATGTGGTCGGCGTCGATGTTGGTGACAACCGCGACCATCGGCTGCAGGTGCAGGAAGCTGGCATCGCTTTCGTCTGCTTCAGCGATCAGGTAGCGGCTGGTGCCCAGCTGCGCATTGGTACCGGCAGCGGTAAGACGGCCACCGATAACGAAGGTTGGGTCCAGGCCACCGGCGGCGAACACTGAAGCCAGCAGGCTGGTCGTGGTGGTCTTGCCGTGAGTACCGGCAACGGCCACGCCATGGCGGTAACGCATCAGCTCGGCGAGCATCTCGGCACGCGGCACCACCGGAATGCGCCGCTCCAGTGCGGTGGCAACTTCCGGGTTGGCCGGGTTGATGGCGCTGGACACCACCAACACATCGGCGGTGGCAGCGTTCTCGGCGCGGTGGCCGACGAAGATCTCAGCGCCAAAGGACTCCAGGCGCTCGGTCACCGGCGAGGCTTTAAGGTCCGAACCGGACACTTCATAGCCCAGGTTCAGCAACACTTCGGCAATACCGCACATGCCCACGCCGCCGATGCCGACGAAGTGAATGCGGCGAATACGGCCCATCTTCGGCTGGGGCATGGCTTTCTGGCTCTCAACCATGGGCCACCTCCAGGCAGATATCGACCACGGTGCTGGTTGCAGCAGGTTTGGCCAGGCGCCGTGCGGTGCCAGCCATGACGTTGAGTTTCTCGGGTTGCATCAGCACCTCGTTCAGGCGTTCAGCGAGTTGCGCTGCGCCAGTTGTCGCTTGTGGCATCAGGAAGGCAGCGCCTTCGCGGGCCAGATATTGGGCGTTGTGGGTCTGGTGATCGTCGATCGCGTGGGGCAAAGGCACCAGCATCGAAGGCAGGCCTGCTGCCGCCAGTTCGCTGACAGTCAGGGCACCGGCCCGGCACACCACCAGGTCGGCCCAGCCATAAGCCTGGGCCATGTCGTTGATGAAGGGCTCTACCTGAGCCTCGACGCCCACCTCGTGATAACGCTCGGCGGTGATCGGTGCGTGCTGCTTGCCTGCCTGGTGGAACACCTCTGGCCGCAGCGCCGCGGGCACTTCAGACAGGGCCTTAGGCAACAATTTGTTCAATGGTTCCGCACCCAGGCTGCCACCGAGCACCAACAGGCGTGCGCGGCGCTCGCCCAAGGGCACGCGTTGCGCGTCCATGAAGAGTTCCGGGCGCACCGGGTTGCCGGTGGTGCGACGCTTGTCGCTGGCCTCGAAGGTGTTCGGGAAAGCTTCGCAGACCCGCGCCGAGAGTGGCACCAGCAACCGATTGGCGGTACCGGCCCTGGCGTTCTGCTCATGGATCACCAGTGGCACGCCGCACAGCCGCGCGGCCACGCCGCCGGGGCCGGTCACATAGCCGCCAAAGCCCAAGACACATACGGGCTTGAGCTGGCGAATGATGCGCCGTGCCTGCAGCACGGCCTTGACCAACGTGAAAGGCGCCTTGAGCAACGACAGCTTGCCCTTGCCGCGCAAGCCGCTGACCTGAATCAGATGCAATGGCAAACCCGCCTGTGGCACCAACTCGTTCTCGATGCCACGCGGGGTGCCCAACCAGTGCACGCTGTAACCGCGCTTCTGGAACTCACGGGCGCAGGCCAGCGCCGGGAATACGTGCCCCCCGGTGCCGCCGGCCATGATCAATACATTTTTGCCTTCAGCGGCCATGACTGGTCTCCTCGGCAAAATCGCTTTCGCTGAATTCGTGCTCCTCACTGCCCAGATGCGTGCGGCTCTCCCACTCGATGCGCAGCAACAGGCCTACGCAGGCGCAGCAGATCACCAGCGAGCTCCCCCCGTAACTGAGAAACGGCAGGGTCAGGCCCTTGGTCGGCAGCAGGCCGACGTTCACACCGATGTTGATCAGGAACTGGCCAATCCACAGGAAAGCCAGGCCGAACGCCATGTAGGCGGCAAAGAACTGTTTGGCCTTCTCGGCCCACAGGCCGATGTACAGGGCGCGCACGGTGACGAACACGAACAGCGCGACGGTCAGCAGCGAGCCGACCACGCCCAGTTCTTCCGCCAGGACCGAGAACACGAAGTCGGTGTGCGCTTCAGGCAGGTAGAACTGCTTCTGCACGCTGTTGCCCAGGCCAACGCCCAGCCACTCGCCACGGCCGAAGGCGATCAGTGCCTGGGTCAGCTGGTAGCCGGAGCCGAACTGATCGGCCCAGGGGTCGGTGAACGTAATAAGGCGCGCCATCCGGTAGGGCTGCGCCTGGACCAGGACAAATACCGCCAGCACCGCCAGCACCACCATCAGGCTGAAGCGGAACAGCCCCACCCCACCCAGAAACAACATGGCCGCCGCCGCGCCCATCATGACCACGGTGGCGCCAAAGTCCGGTTCCATCAGCAGCAAGGCGGCCATGGGCAGCAGTACGATGAACGGCTTGAAGAAGCCCATCCAGGTTTCGCGCACCTCGGTCTGTCGGCGTACCAGGTAGCCAGCCAGGTAGATGACCACGAACACCTTGGCGATTTCCGAAGGCTGCACGTTGAAGAAGCTGAAACCGATCCAGCGCATGGAGCCGTTAACCTCACGGCCGATACCCGGCACCAGGACCAGGACCAGCAGGCCGAAGGCGCCAAGCAGCATCATGAAGCCCATGCGCTGCCAGGTGGCGATCGGCACCAGCATGGTTGCACCGCAGGCCACCAGGCCGAGGAACACGTACACCAGGTGGCGGAACATGTGATACAGCGGGTTGCCGGACTGTACAGCAGCCACTTCCGAGGAGGCCGAAGTGATCATCACCAGGCCCAGGCCCAGCAAGGCCAGGCAACCGGCGAGCATCGGGAAGTCCAGGTCGACGCCACGGCCGCTGATCAGCGGCGACGGGTAGGGTTTGAAGATGCCGAAGATCATGCGAGACCTCCCGCTGCCTGGGCGAACAGACGCCCCCGTTCCTCGAAGTTCTTGAACATGTCGAGGCTGGCGCATGCTGGCGACAGCAGCACGGCATCGCCGGCCTGGGCCAGTTCGGCACACTGCTGTACGGCATCGTCAAGCGTCTTGACCCGAACCAGTGGCACGGCATCGCCCAAGGCCTCGGCCAGGCGCTCGGCATCACGGCCGAGCAATACCACGGCGCGGCAGAAACGCTTGACCGGCTCGCGCAGCGCAGTGAATTCAGCACCTTTGCCGTCACCACCGGCGATCAGCACCAACTTGCCTTCGATATCGGCGCCCAGGCCTTCGATGGCGGCCAGGGCAGCACCGACGTTGGTGGCCTTGGAATCGTCGTACCAGTTCACGCCATTACGCTCGCGTACCCACTGGCACCGGTGGGCCAGGCCACCGAACTCGCGCAGGGCCGCGAGCATGGGCTCGAACGGCAGGCCGGCAGCATGCCCCAGGGCCAGCGCCGCCAGGGCGTTGCTCTGGTTGTGAGCACCGCGAACCTTCAGTTCACGCGCCGGCATCAGCGTCTGGAACTCGAACGCCAGGTATTTTTCACCGTCCACTTCACGCAGGCCAAACGCTTTGAAGTCGGGCGAGTTGAGGCCGAAGGTCCAGCATGGTCGGCCTTCCACCGGCAGCGGCCGGCTCAGGGCGTCCTGGCGGTTGACCACCACCTGGCGGGCACCGCGGAAAATCCGGTGCTTGGCCAGGTGGTAGGCCGGAAGGCCGCTATAGCGGTCCATGTGGTCTTCGCTGATGTTCAGAACAGTCGCCACTTCGGCGTTGAGCTGGTCAGTGGTTTCCAGCTGGAAGCTGGAAAGCTCCAGCACGTACAGCTCGATGTCATCGGCCAGCAGGTCGAGCGCCGGGGTACCGAGGTTACCGCCCACGGCCACGCGTTTGCCGGCCTTGGCGGCCATTTCACCGACCAGCGTCGTGACGGTGCTCTTGGCGTTGGAACCGCTGATGGCAATGATCGGCGCCTTGGCATGGCGAGCAAACAGCTCTATGTCGCCAGACAGCTTCACGCCACGCGCGGCCGCCTGCTGCAAGGCCGGCGTGGCCAAGGCCAGACCGGGGCTCACGTACAACTCGTTGGCGCGGCACAGGAAGTCCACGTCCAGTTCACCACAGCGCACTTCCACCTGCGGGTAATCACGGCGCAGGGTTTCCAGTTCCGGCGGTTGCTCGCGGGTATCGGCGACCGCAAAGGCAATGCCCCGGCTCGCCAGGAAGCGAACCAGGGACATGCCGCTCTTGCCGAGGCCGACAACGATGCGGAATTGGTCGGAAGCGATCAAAGACACGCTCATCTACCTCAGTTTCAGGGTTGCAAGGCCAATCAGTACCAGGATCACGGTGATGATCCAGAATCGGACGATCACCCGGGGCTCTGGCCAGCCCTTGAGTTCAAAGTGGTGGTGGATCGGCGCCATGCGGAACACGCGCTTGCCGGTCAGCTTGAAGGAAGCGACCTGGATGACCACCGACAGGGTTTCCACCACGAAGATGCCGCCCATGATGAACAGCACGATTTCCTGGCGCACGATGACGGCGATGGTGCCCAGCGCGGCGCCCAGCGCCAGCGCGCCGACGTCACCCATGAACACTTGCGCCGGGTATGTGTTGAACCACAGGAAGCCCAGGCCGGCACCGATCAGCGCGCCGCAGAACACGATCAGCTCGCCCGAGCCCGGCACGTAGGGGATCAACAGGTACTCGGCAAACTTCACGTTACCCGACAGGTAGCAGAAGATGCCCAGCGCGCCGCCGACCATCACCGTCGGCATGATTGCCAGGCCGTCAAGGCCATCGGTGAGGTTGACCGCGTTGCTCGAGCCGACAATGACGAAGTAGGTCAGTACGACGAAGCCGACGCCCAGTGGAATGGTGACATCCTTGATGAACGGCAGGATCAGCGTGGTCTCGACGCTGGTTGGCGCCGTCTTGTACAGGAACACTGCCGCCGCCAGGCCGAACACCGACTGCCAGAAGTACTTCCAGCGGCTTGGAAGGCCACGGGAGTTCTTTTCGATCACCTTGCGGTAGTCATCGACCCAGCCAATGGCACCGAACGCCAGGGTGACGATCAGCACAACCCAAACATAGCGGTTGCTCAGGTCGGCCCACAGCAAGGTGCTGACGGCGATGGCCGACAGGATCAGCGCACCACCCATGGTCGGGGTGCCGGACTTGGACAGGTGCGATTGCGGGCCGTCGTTACGCACGGCCTGGCCGATCTGGCGAATTTGCAGGGTACGGATCATCCAGGGGCCCAGCCACAGCGCCAGGGACAATGCGGTCAGTACCCCAAGAATCCCGCGCAGGGACAGGTACTGAAAGACCGCAAAGCCTTTGTGGAACTGTTGCAGATACTCGGCCAACAGCAGCAGCATTAATGTTTCTCCCCGCTGGCACCGCACAATGCCGCTACGACGTTTTCCATCGCAGCGCTGCGCGAGCCCTTGATCAAGATAGTGGTGTCACTGGCATTCTCGGCGCTAACCGCATCGATCAGCTCAGCTTGAGTAGCGAAATGGCGGCCATTGGCGCCGAACGCCTTGACCGCATGTGTCATGTTGGAACCCACTGCGTACAGGGCGTCGACCTTGCCACGCGCGTAGTCACCCACCTGACGGTGGCCTTCTTCCGCCCATTGCCCCAATTCGCCGATATCCCCAAGCACCAGAACGGTGCGTCCGGAAAAGCCGGCGAGTATATCAATGGCTGCGCACATAGAGGTGGGATTTGCGTTGTAACTGTCGTCGATTACCCGTACCCCGTTCGGCGCGATCTGCGCCACGGTACGCCCCTTGACCGGTTGCACCGCAGCCAGGCCGGCGGCGATGCCGCTCAGGCTCAGACCAACGGCATGTGCAGCGGCGGCGGCGGCCAAGGCATTGCTGACGTTGTGTTCACCCAGCACATTGAGTTGCACGGCTACCGTTTCACCGGCGCCATGCAGGGTGAAGGACGGGCAGCCACGGGCATCGCGACCAATGTCTGACGCGTGGAAATCGGCCTTCGGGTTGCTGCGTGCGAAACTGACAACCTTGTGCGCACCGGCACGCGCCTTCCAGATATCAAAGGCTTTGTCGTCCAGGTTGAGAATGGCAATACCGCCTTCGCCCAGGCCTTCGAGAATCTCGCCCTTGGCTTCGACGATCTTTTCCGGGCCGCCGAATTCACCAACGTGGGCAGTACCGGCATTGTTGATAATGACCACCTGCGGTTGCGTCAGGCCCACGGTGTAGCGGATTTCGCCAATGCGCGAGGCGCCCAGCTCGATCACTGCTGCGCTGTGCTCCGGTGCAATCTCCAGCAGTGTCAGCGGTGCACCGAGGTCATTGTTCAAGTTGCCGCGGGTAGCGTGCACCAGGCCACGGGTACGCAGGATGCTGGCGAGCATTTCCTTGACCGTGGTCTTGCCGCTGGAACCGGTAATGGCCACTACAGGCTTGTCGAAAGCCGCGCGGTTCAGGGCGCCGAGCTGACCCAGTGCTACCCGGCAATCCTTGACCAGCAGCTGCGGCAGGTCGACACCGGCCACTTCACGCTCGACCAGGGCAGCCACTGCGCCTTTGGCTTTCACATCCGCCAGGTAGTCATGGCCATCGAAACGCGGGCCGGCCAGGGCGACGAACAGCTGCCCGGCGCTGACACTGCGGCTATCGATGCTGACGCCGGTGAACGTGGCGTCGCCACCGATGTGTTGACCCTTCAGTGCTGTGGTCAGCTGGCTGAGTGACAACGGCTTAAGCATGTGGAGCCTCCCAGGCTGCAAGTGCCTTTTCGGCTTCGGTCAAATCGGAGAAATCATGGCGCTCGCCATTGATCTCCTGGTAATCCTCGTGCCCCTTGCCGGCCAGCACGATCACATCGTTGGCAGCGGCGGTGGCAATCAGGTGCGCAATGGCTTCGCCACGCCCGGCGACGAACTCGACGTCGTCAGGCCTGGTGAAACCGGGGCGAATGTCATCGAAGATGCGCGACGGATCTTCAGTACGCGGGTTGTCGTCGGTGACCAGTACGCGGTCGGCCAGGCGCTCGGCCACTTCGGCCATCAGCGGGCGCTTGCCGCGATCACGGTCACCGCCGCAGCCGAACAGGCACAACAGTTTGCCATGAGCGTGCGGGCGCAGGGCCTCGAGTACTTTTTCAAGTGCATCCGGCGTGTGCGCATAGTCGACCACCACCAGCGGCTTGTCGCCGCCACCCAGGCGCTGCATGCGGCCTACCGGCCCCTGCAGTTGCGGCGTGACCTTGAGGATCTCGTCCAGCGCATAGTCCAGCGCCAGCAGGGTCGCGACAGCGGCCAGCATGTTGCTCAGGTTGAAGCGACCCAGCAGTTGGCTGCGCAAGATACGCTCACCTTGGGCGGTGACGAGGGTGGCGCGCACGCCATCGTCACTGAATACGGCTTCGCGGCAGAACAGCGAGGCTTCAGGGTTTTCCAGGCTGTAGCTCAGCAGCCGGGTTTCGATATGGTCGACACTCGGGCGACGCGCAAAGTCGGCCGCCAGACGACGACCAAAGTCGTCATCCAGGTTGACCACCTGGCAACGCAGGCTCGGCCAGGCGAACAGCTTGGCCTTGGCGGCCTCATAGGCTTCCATGCTGCCGTGATAGTCGAGGTGGTCGCGGGACAGGTTGGTCATCACCGCGATGTCGAATTCCAGTGCGGCAACCCGGCCTTGCTCCAGGGCATGGGAAGACACTTCCATGGCCACGGCCTTGGCGCCGCCTTTCTTGAGGTCGTTGAGGGTCGATTGCACGGCAATCGGGTCGGGCGTGGTCAGACGGCCGCTCTGCAACTCGCCGTAGAAACCGGTCCCCAGGGTGCCAATCAGGCCGCAGCGCTGGCCAAGCAGGTCGAGTGCCTGGGCTACCAGTTGGGTCACGCTTGTCTTGCCGTTGGTACCGGTCACGCCGACCAGATTCAACTGGCGGCTCGGTTCACCGTAGAAGCGCCCGGCGATGTCTGACAGCTGAGCGATCAGGCCTTTGACCGGAATCAGCGGCGCATCGGTCAGCGGCAGCACGCTGGCACCCTGCTCTTCATAGGCCACGGCGGCAGCGCCACGGGCCAGGGCATCGGCGATATGCTCGCGGCCATCGACCTTGGCACCCGGCACCGCCAGGAACAAGTCACCCGGGCGCACATTACGGCTGTCCAGGGTCAGCTCACGAATCAATGGATCACGGCTGGCGTGGGCGAAAAGTTTGCTTAGTGGCATTGTCATCATCCACGCCCTCCCTTGGCGGCTGCTGCATTGACTTGCGATTGCACGGCGGGTGCAGGTGCAGGTGGCGGCAGGTTGTCTGGCGGCACGTTCATCAGGCGCAGGGTGCCGGACATGACCTTGCTGAATACAGGCGCCGATACCAGACCACCGAAGTAGCCGCCCTTGCCCGGCTCGTCGATGACCACAACGATGGCGTAGCGCGGGTCGCTCATTGGCCCGAAGCCGGCGAACAGCGAGCGGTAGGCGTTTTCGGTGTATCCCTTGGCACCCACGGTGGCCTTACGCGCGGTGCCGGACTTGCCGGCCACGTGATAGAACGGCACCTGGGCACGGAAGACGCCGCGCGGCGCTTCGATCACCTGCTGCAGCATGCCTTGAACGGTTTCGGCGACATCCTTCGGAATGGCCTGCACAGCTTCCGGCGCCTTGTCGACCTTGATGATCGACAGCGGCACCATCTTGCCGTCGTTGGCCAGCGCCGCGTAGGCATGCACCAGCTGCAGGGCAGTCACCGATACGCCGTAGCCATAGGACAGGGTTGCGGTCTCGGCCTTGCGCCACTCACGGTGGTTGGGCAGGTTGCCGACACGCTCACCCGGGAAGCCAAGACCGGTGTACTGGCCCAGGCCGACCTGGGACATGACCCGGTAGATGGCCTCGCCGCCGATGTCGAAGGCGATCTTGCTCATGCCAACGTTACTGGAGTTGATCAGGATGCCGGTCAAATCAAGAATCGGGCCCTCGCTGCGCGACACGTCCTTGATGGTGTAGCGACCGATCTGCAGGCTGCCAGGGTACACCTCGACCTTGTCGGTAGTCTTCCAGCGGCCGCTCTGCAACGCCGCACTCATGGAGATCGGCTTGACCGTGGAGCCAGGCTCGAACACGTCGATGATCGCCCGGTTGCGCATGGCCGCCGGGAACATGCTACGGCGGTTGTTGGGGTTGTAGGTCGGCTGGTTGACCATGGCCAGGACCTCACCGGTCTTGACGTCCATGATCACCAGGCTGCCGGCCTTGGCGTCCTGTTCGGCAATGGCATTGCGCAGCTCGCGGGTAGCCAGGTACTGCAGGCGCAGGTCTATCGACAACGCCAAGGTCTTCCCGGCCTTGGCGTTCTTGGTTACCTGAATGTCCTTGATCAGCCGGCCGCGCCGGTCCTTGATCACCTGGCGCTTGCCGGGCACACCGGCTAGCCACTCGTCATAGGCCAGCTCCACCCCTTCACGACCGTGGTCGTCGAGGTCGGTAAAGCCGACCATGTGTGCAGTCACATCGCCGGCCGGATAGAAGCGGCGGAATTCTTCCAGGCCGTACACACCAGGCACTTTAAGGTCGAGCACGTGCTGGCCCTGCTCGGGGGTCAGCCCCCGGACCAGGTAGATGAACTCTTTGTTGGCCTGCTGGGTCAGGCGCTCGATCAACTGCTGCGGGTTTTGCCCCAGCGCAGCGGCCAATTGCGGCCAGCGCTCCCTGGAGGCCTGCATCTCTTTGGGGTTGGCCCACAAGGTGGTGACCGGGGTACTCACGGCCAACGGCTCACCGTTGCGGTCGGTAATCAAGCCGCGGTGCGCCGGGATGGGGATGTGACGCAGGCTGCGTGCATCGCCCTGGCCCTTGAGGAAGTCACGGTCAACTACCTGGAGGTCGATGATGCGCCAGCAAATGGCGCCGACCATGATCGCCAGCAAGCCGATCACTACGCGGAAGCGCCACGGGTAGAGTGCACCTTCGAGCTTCATCATGGCGCCACCATCCGGACTTCGTCAGCTGATGGCACGCGCATCTTCAACTGCTCGGAGGCCAGGCTCTCGATGCGGCTGGCAGCAGTCCAGGTACTCTGCTCAAGAATCAGCCGACCCCATTCGGCCTGAGCCTTGTCGCGCTCGTTCAATTCACCGTACAGGGTGTTGAGCAGTTGACGGTTCCAGTGCGCACTGTAGGACACGGCAATGGCCGAAACCAGCACGCCGACAAACAGCAGAAGCATCAGGAAGCTTCCGCCTGGCAAGGGTTTGGCAAGTAGCCTGCTCACCGCAGCTTCTCCGCCACGCGCATCACGGCGCTACGCGACCGCGGGTTGGCCTTGAGCTCGGCCTCGGAGGCGAACTGAGCCTTGCCGATGAGCTTGATTTTCGGCTCGAAGACCTTGTGCTGAACCGGCAGGTTGCGCGGCAGATTGTCAGCCTCACCCTTCACCAGCTTGCGCATGAACAGTTTGACGATACGATCTTCCAGCGAGTGGAAACTGATGACCGCCAGGCGACCACCGACTTCGAGCGCATCGAGCGCAGCCTCAAGGCCAGCCTCCAGGTCGCCCAGTTCGTTGTTGACGTGAATGCGAAGGCCCTGGAAGGCACGGGTAGCCGGGTTCTTGCCCTTTTCCCATGCCGGGTTGGCCACTTTGAGCACCTCCGCCAGGTCGGCGGTACGGGTGAAGGGCTGTTTTTCACGGCGCTCGACCACGGCACGCGCCATGCGCCCGGCAAAGCGTTCTTCGCCGTACTCCTTGAAGACGCGGGCGATTTCTTCCACGGGCGCAGTGGCGATGAACTCGGCGGCACTGATGCCCTGGTCCGGGTTCATGCGCATGTCCAGCGGGCCATCATTGAGGAAGCTGAAGCCACGCTCTGGGTCATCCAGCTGCGGCGAGGACACGCCCAGGTCCAGCAACACACCACTGACCTTGCCGTGCAGGCCGCGCGCTGCGACTTCCGCACCAAGCTCGGCAAAACTGCGCTGCACAATGACAAAGCGGCCGTCTTCGGCCGCCAGCGCTTGCCCCGTGGCAATCGCCTGTGGATCTTTGTCGAAGCCCAAGAGCCGCCCTTGCGGCCCGAGCTTGCTGAGAATCAGACGGCTGTGTCCGCCACGGCCGAAAGTGCCGTCCAGATAGCAACCGTCGGCGCGCAGGGCCAATGCCTCGACAGCTTCGTCGAGCAGGACGGTAATGTGGTTGAAGCCGCTATCTATGGTCACAGGATCAGGTCACGCAATTCGTCGGGCATGGCGCCCGGTTGTTGAATAGCTGCAAGGTCAGCTGCCGAAACCGCGTTCCAGGCATCTTCATCCCACAGCTGGAATTTGTTCAGTTGCCCCACCAGCATCGCCTTCTTGTCGAGCTTGGCGTACTCACGCAGGCGAGGCGGCACCAGGAAACGCCCGCTGCCATCGAGCTCCAGGTCAACCGCATTACCGATCAGCAAACGCTGCAGGCGGCGGTTTTCCTCACGCAACGATGGCAAGGCACGCAACTTGGCTTCTATCTGTTCCCACTCATCGAGGGGATAAACACACAAGCAGGGGTCTACGGCGTCAATGGTCACGATCAGTTGACCATTGCAACGTGAGTCGAGCTCGTCACGGTACCGGCTCGGCATGGCGAGACGGCCCTTTGCATCGAGGCTGACGGCGTTGGCTCCGCGGAACACGGCTGTGATTCCCCACAATGTTAGCTTTTTTGTGTCAGAAAACCCACTTCATCCCACTTTCTGCCACTTGCGCACACTATAGGAATCCGCCCGCAGCACCGTCAAGGCACGTTCATAAGGAAAAGCCTTACAGGACCGAGATTTAGCGCAACAACGGAATGTGGAAGGACTACCAGAGAGAGAAAAACACGAGAAAAATCAAACCCACGCAAACGAATGGAGTTCGAAGTTAAAGTAATTTATTAAGAGTAAGATTTTTTCGGTATTACCAGAGAGGATCTGCTATCGATTCAAGCAGGGAAAGAAAGGTGGAGAGTCGATCTGTAAGCCGGGTTTTGTCGAGGACAGTCATTCCTCTACGACGGCCATCACTGGACGCCTCTAGCAACCTACCCGGTTCCGACGCGGGCCACGCCTGATGGAACCCTATTTGGTCTTGCTCCGAGTGGGGTTTACCTAGCCACGAACTGTTGCCAGCCGTGCGGTGCGCTCTTACCGCACCTTTTCACCCTTACCGGCACCGAAGTGCTTAGGCGGTTATTTTCTGTGGCACTTTCCGTAGGCTCACGCCTCCCAGGCGTTACCTGGCACTCTGCCCTATGGAGCCCGGACTTTCCTCCCCCTGCTGCTCACACAACAAAAAGTTGCGGAACAAAAACAGGCAGCGACTGTCCGATCGACTCTCCGCCGCCAAGGTTACCGGCACGCGCGCGCAAGAACAAGCGCCACCGACATTTATATCAAAATGCCACTACTCGGCTTTCTGCTTTTCCAGGGCAAGTTGATACAAGAGGTTCTTGCGCACCCCGGTAATTTCCGCTGCAAGCGCCGCCGCCCGCTTCAGTGGCAACTCAGCCAACAGCAGGTCGAGCACGCGCTGTGCTTCGGCACTGATGGCCTGCTCGCCCTCCGGCGCACTCCATCCGCCGACCAGCACCACGCACTCACCGCGCTGCTGATTGCTGTCGCCGGCTACGAACGCACGCAACTCAGCCAGCGGCAAACCCTTGAGGGTCTCGAAGGTCTTGGTCAGTTCGCGCGCCAGCAACGCCGGACGATCGCCACCAAATACCGCCTCCATGTCTTCAAGACACTCCAGGATGCGATGCGGGGCTTCATAGAAGATCAACGTGCGCGGTTCTTCCCTCACCTGCTCCAGGCGCGCCCGGCGCCCTGCCTGCTTGGCCGGCAGGAAGCCTTCGAAGATGAAGCGGTCCGATGGCAGGCCTGCCGCCGATAGCGCGGCGATCAAGGCACAGGCGCCCGGCACCGGCACCACGCTCACCCCCGCGGCCCGCGCCTGACGCACCAAGTGGTAGCCCGGGTCGGAAATCAGAGGCGTGCCGGCATCAGAGACGAGCGCCACATTTTCACCCGCCAGCAGCTTGGAGAGAAAACGCCCGCCCTCGTCACGCTCGTTGTGCTCATGACAAGCGGCCAACGGCGTATCAATGCCAAAGTGTTGCAGCAGACGGATCGAATGACGGGTGTCTTCGGCGGCGATCAGCGCCACGTCCGCCAGTACCTTCAGCGCCCGGGCGCTCATGTCGTCGAGGTTGCCGATGGGGGTTGCCACCACATACAGCGTCCCCACCGCGGATTTCGAAGCCCCTGCCACATCAGTCACTGCGCACACCTGTCATTCGGATCAAAGGCGCCATTGTAGCCCGAGCGCCTGCAACAGGGCGCAAAGAAACTCGCCGGCGATCAGGAACACGCCGCCTATAGTGAAGGATCGACACAGCAACATCGCGCCCCGGCCAGTGCTTGGGTACAATTGCCGGCCAACTTGATCGAGTAACAGGACCTTTACATGATCGCTTGCCTGCGGCTGCTCACAGCCCTCTGCCTCGCCGCCCTGCTGGCAGCCTGCGCCAGCTCGCCCTCATCCAGCCTGGGCGAACTGCCACGCACCCCGGATGCCAGCATCGAGCAACTGCTCGAAAAGGCCGCTTCCAGCAAGTCTGCCGAAGACGCCGCCCTGCTGCGCCTGAGCGCGGCCGACCTGGCCTACAAGCAGAAGGACTTCCCACGCGCCGCACGCATTCTCGAGCAGGTCCCGCTGGACACGCTCAAGCCGGCCCAGCAAGTGTTCGCCAGCACCCTCGCGGCGGAACTGGCCATGAGCCGCAACCAGCCCAAAGCAGCGCTGACCGCCCTGGCCCACCCGAGCCTGCAGCGCCTTGCCGAGCTGCCGACAGAACAGCAAGTGCGCACGTACAGCGTGCACGCCGCCGCGCTCGAAGCCGACGGCCAGGCCCTGGCTGCCGCACAGCAGCGCACTCTCCTGGCCCCGCTGCTTGGCGGCCAGGCCGCCAGCACCAACAATGACGCCATCTGGGCCTTGGTTGCATCGCTTCCGGCAGAGCAACTGCAGCAGCCAACCAACGATCAGACCCTGGCTGGCTGGACCAGCCTGGCCTTCGCCGTGAAAAGCGCTGGCACCCTGGAGCAGCAGCAAGCGGCCATCGAAGCCTGGGTCAAACAGCACCCGGACCACCCTGCCGCCCAGCAACTGCCGCTGGCCCTGACCAAACTCAAGGAACTGGCCAGCCAGCCGCTGACCAAGATCGCCCTGCTGCTGCCTCAGGAAGGCCCACTGGCCGGTGTAGCCCGCGCCCTGCGCGATGGCTTCATGGCCGCCCACTTCCAGGCCCAGCAAAGCGGCCAGCCAGCGCCTGCGGTGCAGGTGTTCGACAGCTCGCGTATCGGCTCGCTGGACGACTTCTATCGCCAGGCGCAAGCCGCCGGCGTGCAACTGGTCATCGGCCCGCTTGAAAAACCATTGGTCAAACAACTGGCCGCCAAACCACAGCTGCCGATCACCACGCTGGCCCTGAACTACGCCGACGCTGGCCAGAAGGCGCCGCCACAATTGTTCCAGTTCGGCCTGGCAGCCGAAGACGAAGCCCGTGAAGTGGCCCGCCGCGCCCGCGCCGATGGCATGGTCCGCGCCGTAGCCCTGGTGCCGAGCGGCGAATGGGGTGACCGTGTCCTGGCTGCCTTCCGCCAGGACTGGGAAGGCAATGGCGGAACCCTGCTCGCCGCCCAGCGCATCGCCCAACCGGTCGCCCTGGCCCAGCAGATTGCCGACCTGTTCCAGCTGCGCCAGAGCGAAGGCCGCGCCAAGAGCCTGCAAAGCACGGTGGGCGGCAGCATCGCTGCACAACCGTCGCGCCGCCAGGACATCGACTTCATCTTCCTCGCCTCGACCCCACAACAGGCGCAGCAAATCAAGCCGACCCTGAACTTCCAGTACGCCGGTGATGTGCCGGTCTATGCCACCTCGAACCTGTACAGCGCCAGCGGTGACATCAACCAGTACAATGACATGAACGGCATCCGCTTCTGCGAAACACCGTGGCTGCTCGACACCAGCAACAGCCTGCGTCAACAGGTTGTACAGCAGTGGCCGCAAGCCGCTGGCAGCCTCGGTCGCCTGTATGCCATGGGCGTTGACGCCTACAGCCTGGCGCCGCGCCTGGGCCAACTGAAAGCGCTACCGGACAACCGCGTCCTTGGCCTTTCGGGCAGCCTGAGCATCAATGCCAACCAGCGCGTCGAACGCCAGCTGCCTTGGGCCGAGTTTAGCGGCGGCCAGGTCAAGCGCCTGCCTGATACCGCGCGCTGATGGCCGCAGCATCGCCTACCCGTGCCGGGCAAGCGGCAGAAACCCAAGCCCTTGAGTACCTTCAGGGGCAAGGGCTGCAGTTGCTGGCGCGCAACTGGCGATGCAAAGGCGGCGAGCTTGATCTGGTCATGCTCGACGCCGATACAGTAGTATTCGTCGAAGTCCGCTACCGGTTGCACGCGGGCTTCGGAGGCGCCCTCGACAGTATCGACGGGCGCAAGCAGAAACGGTTGGTGCTTGCCGCCAGCCTGTTCCTGCAGAAGGAGGCCCACTGGGGCAACCACCCCTGCCGCTTCGACGTAGTCGCCCTGCAGGGTAGCCACCATGCAGGCAGACCGCTTCAATGGCTGAAAAACGCCTTCGAATGCTGAACCCACTTCGTTTTTTTTGCTCTATGTATCGCGGGCTGGTCGTTGTTGCGCGTAGCAAAGGCCACCGCCCCATTTAAGGTCACCAGATGGACATGCAATCCCGAATTCGCCGGCTGTTCGAGGCCAGCATCGAAACCAAGCAACAGGCAATGGACATCCTGGCACCGCACATCGAGCAGGCCAGCCTGGTCATGGTCAATGCGTTGCTCAACGAGGGCAAGATGCTCGCCTGCGGCAACGGCGGCTCGGCCGGCGATGCCCAGCACTTTTCATCGGAGCTGCTCAACCGCTTCGAGCGCGAGCGTCCCAGCCTGCCAGCCATCGCGCTGACCACCGATAGCTCGACCCTGACCTCGATCGCCAACGACTACAGCTACAACGAAGTCTTTTCCAAGCAGATCCGCGCCCTGGGCCAGCCCGGTGACGTTCTGCTGGCGATCTCCACCAGCGGCAATTCGGCCAACGTAATCCAGGCAATCCAGGCCGCACATGACCGTGAAATGATTGTCGTAGCATTGACGGGTCGCGATGGCGGCGGCATGGCTTCGCTGCTGCTGCCCGAAGACGTGGAAATCCGCGTGCCTTCGACAGTTACCGCGCGTATCCAGGAAGTCCACCTGCTGGCGATCCACTGCCTGTGCGATCTGATCGACAGCCAACTGTTCGGGAGTGAAGAATGACCCCTATGCGCCTCGGCCTGATGGCCCTGACCCTGTGCCTGAGCGTCACTGGTTGCAGCTCGGTACTCACCTCTACCCGCAATTCGCCGATTGAGGACGATCGCGGCACGCGCACCATCGGTAGCAAGATCGACGACTCGCTGATCGAGACCAAGGCTGCCGTGAACATTTCCAAAGCCAACCCAGACCTGGACAAGGGCTCGCACATCGTTGTCAGCAGCTACAACGGTATCGTCCTGCTGGCCGGGCAGACCCCACGCGCCGACCTCAAGAGCCTCGCGGAGCAAACGGCCAGCCAGGTCCAACGGGTCAAGAAAGTACACAACGAGCTGCAAGTGATGCAGCCCTCCTCCATTCTGGCGCGCAACAACGACGCCTGGCTGACCACCAAGATCAAGACCCAGATGCTGACCGACAACGCCGTGCCCAGCTCGCGCATCAAGGTGATTACCGAAAACGGCATCGTCTACCTGCTGGGTCTGGTCACCCGTCAAGAAGCCAACTCGGCCACCGCCGTGGTGCAGGGCGTGTCGGGCGTGCAGAAGATCGTCAAGCTGTTCGAGTACATCGATTGACTCAGTGATTGCCTGGACAGGCCAAACAAAAAAGGCGATCCATCTGGATCGCCTTTTTTGTTACTTGACCACTTTCAGGCTTGGCCGGCCAGTCGGACGCGGCGGCTGCCCTCCATCGTCTGGCGGGCCATCGCCATCCGGCTGCACATCATCGTCTTCCAGCTCGTCGCCATCCATCGAAGACGGCTCCAGCTCGAAGACCATACCCTGGCCATTTTCGCGGGCGTAGATACCCAGGATTGCACCAACCGGCACGAACAGCGAGTGAGCCACACCACTGAAGCGGCCCTCGAAGCTGACTGCGTCATTGTCCATGTGCAGGCTACGCACGGCACTTGGCGAGATATTCAAGACGATCTGGCCATCACTGGCGAAACCATCCGGCACCTGAACTTTCGGGAATTCGGCATTGACCAGCATATGGGGCGTGCAATCGTTGTCGACGATCCACTCGTACAGTGCTCGAACCAGATAGGGGCGACTGGAGTTCATCAACGGCTCCTTAAAGCTTGCGCATTTCACGTTCTACGGAGGACAGGCTCGCCTGAAAAGGCTCGCGGGCGAACTGGCGCTCCATGTAATCCAGCAGCGGCTTGGCTTGCCGCGGCAATTCGATACCCAACACAGGCAAACGCCAGAGTATGGGCAATAGACAGCAATCGACCAGGCTTTGCTCATCACTCATGAAGCAGGCGAACTCGCCAAACAACGGCGAGACCCCGGTCAGGCTTTCGCGCAAGGCCTTGCGCGCTTCGGTTCGGGCAGCTTCACTGCTACGCGGGTCAAGCACGGTATCGGCCAAGGCACACCAGTCGCGCTGGATGCGGTGCATCAGCAGACGGCTGTTGCCACGCGCAACCGGGTATACCGGCATCAGCGGCGGGTGCGGGTAACGCTCCTCGAGGTATTCCATCACCACGGTCGATTCATACAACGCCAGGTCACGGTCGACCAAGGTCGGCACGCTGCCATAAGGGTTGACCTCGGCCAGCTTCGGCGGCAGGCGGGCGGGATCGACATCGATCAACTGCACGCTGACGCCCTTCTCGGCCAGAACCAGGCGCACCCGATGAGAATAGTGATCAGCGGGATCGGAATAGCAGGCTAACCTGTTGGTTGCGCCCATGTAGCGGCTCCTCGCACGGATGCTTGTGCAACTTTAAATGAAAACGCGCCCGGGGTGGCCTGGCAATACTGCTAGGCCACCCCGGGCGCGTTCAACAACCAGAAACTACTGCGTGATCAGTGCACGTCCTTCCAGTATTCACGCTTGAGCAAGTAGGCGAATACGAAGAAGAAAGCCAGGTACAGCAACACATAGGTGCCGATGCGCTGGCTTTCCAGTTTGACTGGGTTGGCCGAATAGGCCAGGAAGGTCACAAGGTTCTTGACCTTCTCGTCGAACTGCTCGGTCGTCAGGGTACCGGAATTCGGCGTAATGGTCAGCTGATCGCAAGCTTCATGGGTCAACGGGCTGCCGGTCAACGGGTCGAATTGCTTCTTGCCATCGACCACCGTCTGCACCTGCTTGCAACCCACCACCTGGTTACCTTGCATACCCACCAGCACGTTAGGCATGCCGACGTTCGGGAACACCTTGTTGTTCACCCCGTATGGGCGCGATGGGTCCTCATAGAAGCTGCGCAGGTAGGTGTAAAGCCAATCGGTACCGCGCACGCGGGCGACCAAGGTCAGGTCGGGCGGCGCGGCACCAAACCAGGTCTTGGCGTCGCTGGGCTTCATGCCGATCTGCATGTGGTCACCAATCTTGGCGCCCGTGAACACCAGCTTCTCGAGCATCAATTCA
Organism: Pseudomonas sp. CIP-10; assembly: GCF_020911845.1. Lineage (NCBI taxonomy): Bacteria > Pseudomonadati > Pseudomonadota > Gammaproteobacteria > Pseudomonadales > Pseudomonadaceae > Pseudomonas > Pseudomonas sp. CIP-10. The sequence goes on from NZ_CP087160.1 coordinate 4,990,972, forward strand.
TGCGGGATACCCAGGTCATCAGCCACCCGCTCGTAACGCTGGAACTTGGCACTGTGACACCCCATGCAATAGTTGGCGAAGGTACGCGCACCGTCCTGCATGGCGGCCTTGTCAGTCAGATCGATATCGACCTTGTCCAGCTCCAGGCCAGTTTCGGCAGCGAAGGAAAAGGCAGGCATCACTGCCAGCAAAAATACTGCAATCAACTTTTTCATCAGCCAGTCACCCTTTCCGGAACCGGTTTGGTCTTCTCAAGCCTTGTGTAGAACGGCATCAGCAGGAAGTAGGCGAAGTACAGCACCGTGCATACCTGCGACAACAAGGTACGCCCAGGTGTCGGTGCCAGTACGCCCAGCACGCCGAGGATGACGAAGGCCACGCAGAACACCAGCAGGAAGACCTTGCTGATCCAGCCCTTGTAACGCATGGAACGCACTGGGCTGCGGTCGAGCCAGGGCAGTACGAACAGCACGGCGATGGCCGCCCCCATGGCAATGACGCCCATCAGCTTGTCAGGCACCGCACGCAGGATTGCGTAGAACGGTGTGAAGTACCACACCGGCGCGATGTGCTCTGGGGTCTTGAAGGCGTTGGCCTGCTCGAAGTTAGGTTTCTCGAGGAAGTAACCGCCCATTTCAGGGAAGAAGAACACCACAGCGCAGAACACGAACAGGAACACCACCACGCCGACAATGTCTTTGACGGTGTAGTACGGGTGGAACGGAATACCATCCAGCGGAATACCGTTTTCGTCCTTTTTCTTCTTGATGTCGACGCCATCAGGGTTGTTCGAACCCACTTCGTGCAAGGCGAGGATGTGCAGTACCACCAGGCCAAGAATCACGATTGGCAGGGCAACCACATGCAGGGCGAAGAAGCGGTTCAGGGTGATGCCCGAGATCAGGTAGTCACCACGGATCCACTGGGTAAGGTCATCACCGATCACCGGGATGGCACCGAACAGCGAGATGATCACCTGGGCGCCCCAGTACGACATCTGCCCCCATGGCAGCAGGTAGCCCATGAACGCTTCAGCCATCAGCGCCAGATAGATCAGCATGCCGAACAGCCAGACCAGCTCGCGTGGCTTCTGATAGGAGCCATAGAGCAGGCCGCGGAACATGTGCAGGTAGACCACGATGAAGAACGCTGACGCCCCCGTGGAGTGCAGGTAGCGCAGAATCCAGCCGTATTCCACGTCGCGCATGATGTACTCGACCGAGGCGAACGCCTCTTCCGCCGAGGGCGTGAAGCTCATGGTCAGCCACACGCCGGTCACGATCTGGTTGACCAGCACCAGCAATGCCAGGGAGCCGAAGAAGTACAGGAAGTTGAAGTTCTTGGGTGCGTAATACTTGCTGAGGTGGTCTTCCCACATCTTGGTGGCGGGGAAGCGAGCATCAATCCAGTCCATGAACTTGCTCATCATGCGTTCTCCTGGTCGACGCCAATGACGATGATCTCGTCCGACTCATAAGAGTGCGGTGGCACGGGCAGGTTGAGAGGCGCTGGCTGGGACTTGTAGACACGGCCAGCCAGGTCATAGTGAGAGCCGTGGCATGGGCAGAAGTAACCACCTACCCACTTCGGCCCAAGGTCGGCGGGCGCCACCTCTGGTCGGAAGGTGGGCGAGCAGCCCAGGTGCGTGCACAGGCCGACGAGAATAAGAATTTCCGGCTTGATCGAGCGAACCTCAGGGTCGACGTACGCTGGCTGTACCGAGGCCTTGGACTCGGGGTCGGACAGGTCACCCGTGATTTTTTTCAGATTGCCAAGGATTTCCTCCGTTCGCCGCACGATGAATACGGGCTGGCCACGCCACTCGGCCACCATCTGCTGCCCCGCCTCGACCTTGGCGATGTTGACCTTCACCGGTGCACCCGCGGCTTTCGCCTTGGCACTGGGAAACCATGACCCCACGAACGGTACCGCAGCCCCCACTGCCCCCGCCGCCCCGACCACGGATGTCGCGGCTACGAGGAAGCGGCGCCGGCCTGCGTTGACGCCGTCATTGCTCATTCAGTCCTCTCCCATCAGCTTGCTTGGCCAGTTGGACCTGGCCTGTACTTAGGTTGTGTCAATGGCACTAAAAATTGGCCGCCATGGTAAGAAACAAATCCACACACTGACAAGGTGATTACCCCGGCAAGGGCGACAACCCACGCTTTGCTTGATCTACGTCTATGCGACAAGCGGCCACTGACTGCTGACAGGTTAGTTCAAGGCTAAAAAAAAAGCCCGGTTCCAAGGAACCGGGCTTTTTTCGACTGCCGAAGCGGTATTAACGCTTGGAGTACTGAGGACGCTTACGCGCTTTACGCAGACCCACTTTCTTACGCTCAACTTCACGAGCGTCGCGGGTGACGTAGCCAGCACGACGCAGAGCGCCACGCAGGGTTTCGTCGTATTCCATCAGAGCGCGGGTGATACCGTGACGGATCGCACCGGCCTGACCGCTGACACCACCACCGGAAACGGTGACGTAGATGTCGAATTTCTCAACGGATTCAGTCAGCTCGAGCGGCTGGCGAACAACCATGCGAGCGGTTTCGCGACCGAAGAACACGTCCAGAGAACGGTTGTTGATGGAAATGTTACCAGTACCCGGACGCAGGAATACGCGAGCGGTTGCGGTCTTGCGACGGCCAGTGCCGTAATTTTGAGTCGCCGACATAATGAACTATCCCGTTAGATCTTCAGTTCTTGAGGCTGCTGAGCAGTGTGTGGGTGAGCAGCACCCGCGTACACTTTCAGCTTGCGGTACATGTCGCGACCCAGCGGGTTCTTAGGCAGCATGCCTTTGACCGCAGTTTCGATAACACGCTCAGGGGCCTTGGCGATCAACTTCTCGAAGTTGATTTCCTTGATACCGCCTGGGAAACCGGAGTGGGAGTAGTACATTTTGTCGGAAGACTTGGCACCAGTCACACGAACCTGCTCGGCGTTGATAACGACGATGTAGTCGCCGGTGTCAACGTGAGGGGTGTATTCTGGTTTGTGTTTGCCACGCAGACGGGTAGCGATTTCGGTAGCCAGACGACCCAGGGTCTGGCCAGCGGCGTCGACTACGAACCACTCGCGCTTTACTGTTTCCGGTTTAGCAGTAAAAGTTTTCATTCTCTAAAGCCTCAGAGGCCGCCCAGCGAAAAATAGACGGCGAATCTTACTGGATAGTGCACAGCTTGCCAAGGGCAAGCGCGCAGCCGAACACAGACGCTTTTGGGGGCTCGGGTCGGGCACGCCAATGTTCGACGGGGTTCTTCCTGCGTGATGGTGCATCACTTCCGCCACGCGGAGAGGGGCTGAATTATCCAGATTGCGCGAAAAATTTCAACCTGCTTTGATTGGCTTCTATTGCCAAGGAGTGACTAACCGATGGAATACCGCCAGCTCGGCCGTACCGACCTCAACGTCAGCGCCCTGTGCCTGGGCACCATGACCTGGGGCGAGCAGAACATCCAGGCCGAGGCCTACGAGCAAATTGCCCGGGCCAAGGCCGCCGGGGTCAACTTCATCGACACCGCCGAGATGTACCCGGTCCCTCCCCGCCCGGAGACCTACGCGGCCACCGAGCGCATCATCGGCAACTGGTTCCGTGACCATGGCGACCGCGACGCGTGGATCCTGGCCAGCAAGGTTGCAGGCCCGGGCAACGGCATCAGCCATATCCGCGACGGGCAGCTCAAGCACAACCGTCAGCACATCGTCGCGGCGCTGGACGAAAGCCTCAAGCGCCTGCAGACCGACCGCATCGACCTGTACCAGTTGCACTGGCCAGAGCGCAGCACCAACTTCTTCGGCAAGCTGGGCTACCAGCACCTGCCGCAGGATCACTTCACCCCACTGGAAGAAACCCTCGAAGTGCTCGACGAGCAGGTGCGTGCGGGCAAGATCCGCCACATCGGCCTGTCCAACGAAACGCCGTGGGGCACCATGAAGTTCCTGCAACTGGCCGAGAGCCGTGGCTGGCCGCGGGCGGTATCGATCCAGAACCCGTACAACCTGCTCAACCGCAGCTTCGAGGTGGGCCTGGCAGAAGTGGCCATACGCGAGCAGTGTGGCCTGCTGGCCTATTCGCCGCTTGCCTTCGGCATGCTCTCGGGCAAGTACGAGAACGGCGCACGGCCGGACAATGCACGCCTGACCCTGTTCAGCCGCTTTGCCCGTTACTCCAACCCACAGACCGTGGCGGCCTGCAGCCGCTACGTGCAGCTGGCCCGCGAGCACGGCCTGGACCCGGCGCAAATGGCCCTGGCGTTCGTCACCCGACAGCCGTTCGTGACCAGCAACATCATAGGTGCCACCAGCCTGCAGCAGCTGGACAGCAACCTGGCCAGCCTTGAACTGAACCTGAGCGCCGATCTGCTGACAGCGATCGAAGCCATTCATCAGGAGCAGCCCAACCCGGCGCCTTGAGCCAAACACTGCGCCCCGCTTCGCGCCGCTGTTACATGGGGTAGACACAATCGCCAAAAAATAAGACGATCCAGCCGGTGATTGACCACTCTACCCTATAAGAACAATGACAATGATGTTTACCCAACCCTCAGCGTCGCTGCGGCGCGTCAGCATCCTGGCCATTGACAAGGTGTTCGCTTCGACCTTGATGCAGGCCAAGGACTTCTTCCACCTCGCCAGCCTGCGCTATAGCAAGCAGCTGGGCCTGGGCTTGCAGCCCATGTTCGACATCCGCCTGGTGAGCCCCGACAGCCAGCCCGTGGACAGCTTCAGCAATGTGCAGTTACCGGTTGACGGCGGCCTGGACGATGCCGATGTGATCATCCTCCCGGCCTACTGGGATGATTTCGACAACTTGCTGCAGCGTTACCCACAGGTGCTGCCGTGGCTGCGTGAACAGCACGCGCGTGGCGCGGTGCTGTGCGCCGAGGCCAGTGGTGTGTTCTGGCTGGCCGAATCCGGCCTGCTCGATGGCAAGGAAGCGACCACTTACTGGCGCTTCTTCAACAGCTTTGCCGAACGCTTCCCGAAGATTCGCCTGAACCAGGACAAGCACCTGACCGATGCCGACAATATCTATTGCGCCGGCGGTGCAACCTCGGCCTGCGACCTGTACATCTACCTGATCGAACGCTTCTGCGGTGCCAACGTGGCCCGTGCAGTGTCCCGCGATATCCTCTACGAAGTGCAACGCAACTACACCCCGGGGCGCATGGGCTTTGGCGGGCAGAAACTGCACCAGGACCTGATCATCCTGCAGATCCAGCACTGGCTGGAGGAACACTTCGCCGACAAGTTCCGCTTCGAGGATGTGGCCCGCAACCACGGCATGAGCATCCGCAACTTCATGCGTCGCTTCCAGGGCGCAACGGGTGACAAGCCGCTACATTACCTGCAGCGGTTACGCATCGAGACAGCCAAGGGGTTGTTGTCGAGTACGCGCAAGAGCATCAAGACCATCAGTTACGAGGTGGGGTATGACGATGCCAGTTTCTTTGCGCGGCTGTTCCGCCAACACACCGAGTTGTCGCCGAACCAGTATCGGCAGCAGTTCATGCAGGAAGCCTGAAAGGCTTCCAGAGCGGCAGGTTTCGAGCTTGAAGCGACAAGGAAAAACCAGAGCGGATCGCGCATTGCCCTGAACTTTCCTTGTCGCCTGACGCTTGCCGCTGCCGTCAGGGCTTGTGCGCGCGCGCCAGGAACTCGTGCGATTGCATCTCCAGCAACCGGCTCAGGGTACGCTGGAACTCGAAGCTCAGACGCCCACCGGTATACAGGTCCTTCAACTCCACCTCGGCCGAGATGATCAGCTTGACGTTGCGATCGTAGAACTCGTCCACCATGTTGATGAAACGACGGGCGATGTCGTCGGTGGTGACGCCCATCTGCTCCACGTTGCTCAGCAATACGGCGTGGAAGATCTTGCCCAGCTCAATGTAGTCGTTCTGGCTACGCGGCCCGTCGCACAGGGCGCGGAAGTCAAACCAGGCGACGTCGTCGCAAGTACGCAGGGCATTGATCGGGCGGTTCTCGATCATCAGCACGTCGTTTTCGATCGCCTGGGTGCACTCAGGGGTGAGCGCCTTGAAGCTGGCGCGCATGCTCTGGTGCGCCGCGTCATCGAGTGGGAAGTGGAACAGTTCAGCCTGCTCCAGGTGACGCAGACGGTAGTCGACCCCGCTATCGACGTTCACCACGTCGGTGTACTGCTTGATCATGGCGATAGCCGGCAGGAAGCGTGCACGCTGCAGGCCGTCCTTGTAGAGGCCGTCCGGCACGATGTTGGAGGTGGCCACCAGCGACACGCCATTCTTGAACAGCTCTTCCATCAAGGTGCCGAGGATCATGGCGTCGGTAATGTCCGACACGAAGAATTCGTCGAAGCAGATCACCTTGGCTTCTTCGCTGAAGCGCTTGGCAATGAGGGTCAGCGGGTTCTTCTCGCCCTTGAGGGTTTTCATCTCCTCGTGCACACGCTTCATGAAGCGGTGGAAGTGCGTACGCATCTTCTGCTTGAACGGCAGCGCTTCGTAGAAGGTATCAACCAGGTAGGTCTTGCCTCGCCCCACCCCACCCCAGAAGTACAGGCCCTTGACCGGGGTCTGCTCCTTCTTGCCGAACAGCTTGCCGAACACGCCCGGCTTGTTGTTCTGCGCGTGCACCAGGTCGTCGTACAGGCGCTGGAGGTGACGCACCGCAGTTTCCTGCGCCGCGTCATGGAAGAAGTCGGGACGTTTCAGATCTGCTTGATAGCGTTCTAAGGGAGTCATGATTCGTTAGCGAGGCAACAAAAAACGGGCCGTCACTGTAGCGACAGGCCCGCTTAATGGCAATCAGACTTGCGTCAATATGCCTCATCCAGCATAGCTTATGCGCTGGATGGCACCGGCCTTGCCGGTGTTCGCGAGTAAACTCGCTCCTACAATGGCTGAAGCGCTACACGCAGACCTTCGATGGCAGCATCACGGGCTTCGGCGCTGTCGAACTGCGGCCCGTCGGCAACCTGCTCGCCATTGAGCCACAGGCCGAAGCTCAGGCCTTCGATGCGGACATCGGCCTCGCCACCCTGCTGCAACTGCTTGCTCACGGCGCCCGCACTCTTGCCGTCGGCGAAGCTGCGCGACAGCAGCAGTTGCTCACCGTCGGCGGCCAGCAGGCGGAAACGGAAGCTGCCGTCTTCGTCACGGAAGCTGACGAAGCGTGCGCTCTTGGCAGCCTTCTTCTTCACCTCGGTGCTGGCCTGCACGCTGCTGCGGAACGAACGCAGGCCAACGGCCTCGCGCAGCTGCTCGAGGAACGGCGTGGCGATCTTGCGGGCCTTGGCAGCGCCGGCCAGCAGGATGTCTTCCAGGTCCGCCGGCCGGGCGATCAGCTGGTGATAGTACTCGCGCTTCTCGGCCAGTTGGCCGTCCAGCAGCTGGAACAGGCGCTGTTTGGCATCGCCCCAGCCCAGGCCCTGCAGCAGCTCTTCGCGGAAACCGGCGCACTGCTCAGGCGTCGAGAAGGCCTGGTACAGGGTGAACAGGTGCGCGTTGTCCGGGTCTTTCGCCTCACCCGGCGCGCGCGAATCGGTGACGATGCGCGAGATGGCGTCTTTCATGTCCTTGGCGCTGGTGAACAACGGGATAGTGTTGTCATAGCTCTTGGACATCTTGCGCCCGTCCAGGCCCGGCAGGGTCGCCACGCTTTCTTCGATCACAGCCTCCGGCAAGGCGAAGAAGTCCTTGCCTTGACCGAACAGATGGTTGAAGCGCTGACCGATATCGCGGGCCATTTCCACGTGCTGGATCTGGTCACGACCGACCGGCACCTTGTTGGCGTTGAACATCAGGATATCGGCGGCCATCAGCACCGGGTAGCTGAACAGGCCCATGGTCACGCCGGCGTCCGGGTCTTCGCCGTTCTCGACGTTCTTGTCCACCGAGGCCTTGTAGGCATGCGCACGGTTCAGCAGGCCTTTGGCAGCAACGCAGGTCAGCAGCCAGGTCAGTTCGGGGATTTCCGGGATGTCGGACTGGCGATAGAAGGTCACCTTGTCCGGGTCCAGGCCACCGGCCAGCCAAGTGGCGGCGATTTCAAGGCGCGAGCGCTGGATGCGCAGCGGGTCGTCGCACTTGATCAGGGCGTGGTAGTCGGCCAGGAAGTAGAACGAGTCGACACCGGGCTGCTGGCTGGCACGGATCGCCGGGCGGATGGCGCCGGCGTAGTTGCCCAGGTGCGGAGTGCCGGTGGTGGTGATACCGGTAAGAATGCGCGTGGTCATGGGTGTTCGCTTATTCAGGCTTGGCTCAGTTCGAAAGGCGCGGCAGCAGCAGATCCTTCAGATCGGTCAGCTTGCCATGGAAGAAGTGTCCGCATTCTGCCACTTTCAGCAGCTCATGGGGACGCGACAGGCTGTCGGACCATTCGTAAACCAGCTGCGGCGCGACGACTTCATCGGCGTCCGGCTGCACCACGGTGAGCGGACAGCGCTGCGGCAGCGGGAATTCGGCGGTCAGGCGCATGACCGCCGGGGCGATCATGAACAGGTGCTGCAACTCGACGCCTGCCGTTTCAAGGCGCCCGGCCAGGCTGGTGGCAACGAAACCACCGAACGAAAAGCCCATCAGCACCAGCGGTAGCCCGGGGTGCCTGGCACGCAGCCATGCTGCAGCGGCCTCGGCATCGGCCACTTCGCCAGCGCCCATGTCGTGGCTGCCGGCGCTCTGGCCGACGCCACGGTAGTTGAAACGCAGGGTCACATAACCGGCATCACGTGCAGTGCGCTGCAGGGTCGAGACCACCTTGTTGAGCATGGTGCCGCCCTGGACCGGGTTAGGGTGGCAGATCAGCACCGCGCCACGGGCTTGCGCCACGTCCAGGTACAACGCTTCCAGCTGGCCGCTGGGGCCATCGATGAACAAGGGGGTTTCGCGGACAAGCAAGGCACTACTCCGTGACCTCGAGAAGGGTCGATTCGTCTAGGTGTGAAATTCTGTTCTGATTTGCGATCGCTCGCGGTATACAGCGCAGGTCTGAGCCGTTAACGTAAAGCAAAGCCGTTTATAGAGGAAGGACTCGTGGAACTCTCGCTCCTTGTTTGGTTGTTGCCAACCCTGGCCCTGGTCATCGGTGTGGCAGTCGGTTTCATTGTTGCCCGCCTGCTGCCCAATGCGGCCCCGAGCAACACCCAGCGTCAACTGGATGACATCCAGAAGCGCTTCGACAGCTACCAGAACGAAGTGGTCACCCACTTCAACAGCACCGCCATGCTGGTCAAGAAACTGACCCAGAGCTATCAGGACGTACAGGATCACCTGGCTGAAGGCGCCAACAGCCTGGCCCTCGATGACGTCACCCGCCAACGCCTGCTGGCTGCGCTGCACTCCGATGCACCGCAAGGCCCGCGTGACCGCCTGACCCCACCTAAAGACACCGCCGAAGTGCCGCGCGACTATGCGCCGAAAGTGCCTAACTCGCCGGGCATGCTGGATGAGAGCTACGGGCTCAAGCGTTGATCTGCTGAACATGCAAAAGGCCTCGCAAGAGGCCTTTTTTGTGGATGCTGCCTATGCCGGTCTCTTCGCGGGTGAACCCGCGCCTACAGGGGCCGCGCGGGCTTCAGAGCGTGCGCTGACCCTGTGCGGGCGTGCCCGCGAAGGGGCCAGTGCAGGCAACCTAACAGCAGGCCTGCAATGCCTGTTCGACATCTGCCAGCAGGTCCTCCACATCCTCCAGCCCCACCGACAGACGCACCAACCCCTCCGATATCCCGTGATGCGCCCGCTCCTGCGGCGTATAGCTGGAATGCGTCATGCTCGCCGGATGCTGCGCCAGCGACTCGGCATCCCCCAGGCTCACCGCCCGGGCAAAGAGCTGCAGCGCATTCATGAAGCGCCGCCCCGCCTCAATGCCACCCTTGAGCTCAAACGCAATCATCCCGCCAGGCAAACGCATCTGTCGCTTGGCCAACGCGTGCTGGGCAAAAGACGGTAGCCCCGGGTAATGAATCAATTCCACCTGCGACTGCCGAGCGAGAAACTCGGCCACCTGCTGGGCATTGGCGCAATGCCGGTCCATGCGCAGGGCCAGGGTCTTGATACCGCGCATCAGCAACGCCGCGTCATGCGGTGACAGCACCGCGCCGGTCATATCCTTCAGCCCTTCCAGGCGGATACGGTCTACCAACGCCTTGCACCCCACCACCAACCCGGCAGTGATATCGCCATGCCCACTGAGGTACTTGGTTGCCGAGTGCACCACCAGGTCCGCCCCCAGCTCCAGTGGCCGCTGCAGGTACGGCGTACAGTAGGTGTTATCGACCACCACATGCACATCATGCCCCCGCACTGCCTCCACAACCGCCGCAATATCCACAAGCTGCATGTTGGGGTTGGCCGGTGTTTCGAAGTAGATCATCCGTGTTTTGCTGCTGATCGCCGCTTTCAGGGCCTTGGCATCGTTGAGATCGACATGGCGAACTTTCACCCCGAACTCACCAATACCGTGGTGCAGAAAAGCGAAGGTACAGCCATACAAGGTGCGCCCGACAATCAGCTCATCCCCAGGCCTTAGCAGGGTCCAGAGGGTTGAGGTAATGGCGCCCATCCCCGATGCCAACGCCAACCCCGCTTCACCGCCCTCCAGCGAAGCCATGCGCTGCTCCAGCAAGGCCAGCGTGGGGTTGGAAATGCGGCTGTAGAAATGCCCAGGCTCCTCCCCGGCGAAGCAGGCAGCACCGTACTCGACAGTGGGAAAGGCATAGGTAGCCGTCTGGTACACCGGTGGCACCAGGGCGCCACCATGGGAAAGCGGGTCATAGCCATGATGAATGGCCCGCGTGGAAAAACCGGTGTTGTGGTGGGAGTCGCGCATGGCAACAGCCTCTTGTGGTTTGCTATAAGCTTATGCCACCGAGCTGCCCGATTTTTTCCAAAATAGCCTACGTATACACGTGCTTGCTGGAACAAAAACAATAATCAACGGACCAGGAGGGCAAAAAATGCCTTCAAGCCTCGACCGCACCGACCGCGCCCTGCTCGCCGCCTTGCAGGACAATGCCCGTCTCACCGTTGCCGAACTCGCCGACCAGGTGGCACTGACCACCTCGCCCTGCTGGCGACGGGTCAAGTTACTGGAGGAAAACGGCTACATCACCGGCTACCAGGCCATCCTCTCGCCCAAGTCGCTGGGGTTTGGCGTGACCGCGTTCGTCAGCATCATGATGGACTCGCACACCAAGGACATGGCGCTGGCGTTCGAACAGCGCCTGATGGAAATCCCCGAGATCGTCGCCTGCCACAACATCTCCGGCCGCTATGACTTTCTGCTGGAGATCCTGGCACGGGACCTGGAGTCGTTTGGCGAATTTACCCGGGAAGTGCTGCAGCGGTTGCCGGGGGTGAAGGAGATCTATTCGAGTTTTTCGTACAAAGCGGTGAAGGAAAGACGGGTGATACCGGTGTCGGAGAAACATATCTGAGACGGATCTTTCCGAGTATTGAGATGGATCCTGAACGCGAGACAAAAAACCCCGCCGAAGCGGGGTTTTCCTTGCAGGCTAGCGCTTAGATCGCGCCACGCTGACGCAGCACGTCCAGCACCTGTTTCACGCCCTCGTCCACGCTGGTGGCCTGGGTGTCGATCACAAGATCAGCATCCAGCGGCACATCGAACGGGAAGCTCTCACCCGGGATGTTGTCGCCACCGGCAGCGTACAGGCCTTGCGGGTCACGCTCGCGGCAAACCAGCGGCGAGGCCTGGACGTAAACGGTCACCAGGCGTTCCTTGCCGATCAGCGCCTTGGCCTGTTCGCGGCCTTCGGCATCCGGGGCCACGAACGCAGCCAGGGTGAGCATGCCGGCTTCGTTGAACTGGCGCGCCACATGGGCGGCGCGGCGCCAGTTCTCGGTACGGCCAGCGCGGTCCTGTGGCAGGCCCTTGTTCAGGTCGTGACGCAGGTTCTGGCCATCGAGCACGTACACCGCACGGCCCATGTCGAACAGCTTGCGCTCCACGGCATAGGCCAAGGTGCTCTTGCCAGCACCCGACAGGCCGCTGAACAGCACGGTGGCTGGCTGCTGGCCGAAGCGCAGGGCGCGCTCTTCGGTGGACACGTGGGCCTGCTTGCCATGATGGCCGGTGCTGCCGTGTGGCAACACGGGCGGGGCGATGATCATGCCGGCGCCAACGGTGCCGTTGGTCAGGCGGTCGATGACGATGAACGCACCGGTGGTGCGGTTGCTGTCGTAACCGTCGAGGGCGATCGAGGTGTCCAGGGCTACCTTGACGCGGCCGATCTCGTTCAGTTGCAGCGCGCTGGCAGCGCCCTCCTCCAGGGTGTTCACATCGACCTTGTGGGTGATGCTGGCAATCGAACCTGGCACGTAGCTGGTGGCACGCTTGATGTCGTATTTCTTGCCCGGGAGCATCGGCTCCTCGGCCATCCACACCAGCATGGCGTCGAACTGGTCGGTGACCGGCGGGACGTTGTCGGCATGTACCAGCAGGTCGCCACGGGAGATGTCGATCTCGTCTTCCATGGTCAGGGTCACGGCCTGGCCTGGGCCAGCGTTTTCCAGTTCACCTTCGTAGGTGACGATGGACTTGACCCGGCTGCTCTTGCCCGACGGCAGCACGACAATCTCGTCACCTTTGTGCACCACGCCACTGGCGATGGTGCCCGCGAAGCCGCGGAAGTTCAGGTTGGGACGGTTGACGTACTGCACCGGGAAACGCAGGTCGGTGAAGTTGCGGTCGGCCGAAACCTCGACGGTTTCGAGGATTTCCATCAGCGTCGGGCCGGCGTACCACGGCGATTGCTCGCTGTGGTTGACCACGTTGTCACCCTTGAGCGCCGACATCGGCACGAAGTGCAGGCTGCTCGGGGCCAGGTTGATGGCTTCGGCGAACTTCAGGTAGTCGGCCTTGATCGACTCGAAGACGCCTTCATCGAAGCCCTTCAGGTCCATCTTGTTGACCGCGACCACGATGTGCTTGATACCCAGCAACGACGCGATGTAGCTGTGGCGGCGGGTCTGGGTCTGCACGCCGTAGCGAGCATCGACCAGGATGATCGCCAGGTCGCAGGTGGACGCACCGGTGGCCATGTTGCGGGTGTACTGCTCATGGCCCGGGGTGTCGGCGATGATGAACTTGCGCTTGGCGGTGGAGAAGTAGCGGTAGGCGACATCGATGGTGATGCCCTGCTCGCGCTCGGCCTGCAGGCCATCTACCAGCAGCGCCAGGTCGACTTCTTCGCCGGTGGTGCCGACTTTCTTCGAATCACGGGTGATGGCCTCGAGGTGGTCCTCGTAGATCATCTTGGAGTCGTGCAGCAGGCGCCCGATCAGGGTGCTCTTGCCGTCATCCACGTTGCCGCAGGTGAGGAAACGCAGCAGTTCTTTACGCTCGTGCTGAGCCAGATAAGCGAGGATATCTTCGCTGATCAAATCGGATTGGTGCGACATGGAGTAACCCTGAAAATTAGAAGTAGCCCTGACGTTTTTTGTCTTCCATGGAACCGGCGCCATCGTGGTCGATGACCCGGCCCTGGCGCTCGGAAGTGCGCGTCAGGAGCATTTCCTGAATGATGTCGGTGAGCGTCTCGGCTTCCGACTCGACAGCGCCCGTCAGCGGGTAGCAGCCGAGGGTACGGAAACGCACCTTCTTCTTGACGATGCGGGCTTTCTCTTCCTCGGAGAGGTGCTCGAGGATGCGTTCGTCGTCGATCATGATCAGGGTGCCGTTCTTCTCGATGACTTCACGCTCGGCGGCGAAGTACAGCGGCACGATCGGGATGCCTTCAAGGTAGATGTACTGCCAGATGTCCAGTTCGGTCCAGTTCGACAGCGGGAAGACGCGGATCGACTCGCCCTTGTTGACCTTGCCGTTGTACACGTTCCACAGCTCGGGGCGCTGGTTCTTCGGGTCCCAGCGGTGCTTGCTGTCACGGAACGAATACACACGCTCCTTGGCCCGCGACTTCTCTTCGTCGCGGCGCGCACCACCGAAGGCAGCGTCGAAACCATGCTTGTCCAGCGCCTGCTTCAGGCCCTGGGTCTTCATGATGTCGGTGTGCTTGGAACTGCCATGGGTGAACGGGTTGATGCCTTGCGCCACACCCTCAGGGTTGACGTGGGTGATCAGCTCCAGGCCCATTTCCTCGACCATCTTGTCGCGGAAGCTGTACATCTCCTGGAATTTCCACTGGGTGTCGACGTGCATCACCGGGAACGGCAGCTTGCCCGGGAAGAAGGCCTTGCGCGCCAGGTGCAGCATCACGGCGGAGTCCTTGCCGATCGAGTACAGCATCACCGGGTTGTCGAACTCGGCGGCCACCTCGCGGATGATGTGGATGCTCTCCGCCTCCAGCTGTTTCAAGTGCGTCAGTTTGTCGACCATGGCTACTCACGAAAAACGATCTTATGGACGGCCTGCGGGCCGTGTTCGAGCGAGCCACTTTATCACAGCGGCTGCTTCTATTTAGGAGGCTGGCTAGATCGAAAAAGTCTAACGATATGACTGGGGGTTTGGGCTGGCAGGACCGGCCTCTTCGCAGGTGAACCCGCTCCTACGAGGCCCGCGCGTAGGAGCGGGTTCACCCGCGAAGAGGCCGGCCCTGCCATCAGATAGGATTCGGGCAATCGATGAACAGGTGCTCCACGGCAAACCGTCGTGCCAGGTAATCGCCCAGCGCCTGCACCCCGTAGCGCTCAGTGGCATGGTGCCCGGCAGCAATGAAGCTGACGCCATTCTCGCGCGCACTGTGGTAGGTCTGCTCGGACGCCTCGCCGGTCAGGTACAGGTCGACCCCGGCGGCAATCGCCGTGTCGATATAACCCTGCCCGCCGCCGGTGCACCAGCCCACCCGGCGGATCACTTCGTTGCCTTCGACCAGCAACGGCTCACGCCCCAGCACCTCTTGCACCCGCCGGGCAAAATCGCGCGCAGTCATGGATTCGGCCAGCGAACCGACCAGGCCGACCACCTTGGGGTTTTCTGGATCAAGCGGCCCTTCGACAGTGATCTCCAGTTGCCGCGCCAGCTGCACGTTGTTGCCCACTTCCGGGTGCACGTCCAAGGGCAGGTGGAACGCCAACAGGCTGATGTCGTTATTCAGCAGGGTCTTCAGGCGACGCTGGCGAATGCCTGTGATGCACGGGTTCTCGCCCTTCCAGAAATAACCATGGTGCACCAGCACCAGATCGGCCTCGGCCTCGACCGCGGCATCCAGCAATTCCTGGCTGGCGGTAACACCACTGACAATACGGCTGACCTGCGGCCGGCCTTCGACCTGCAGGCCATTTGGGCAATAATCCTGGATCTTCGCGCTGCCCAGGTAACGCTCGGCTTCCTCGACCAGGGTGGTTAGAGCGACGGCCATGAAAATCTCCTCGAAAACTGCGCTTTTCTCGGGCGCAACGCCTGACGAACGCCCGTATAATGCCGGCCATTATGGGCCGTCGCTGTCACTGGGGGAACCGGTGTATGATCGCGCGCGCTCATGCCCTACTGCCAGGCCGCTGGCCCCTGCTCTTTTCAGGATTCGTTCATGTTCAAGGCTTTGCGTTACTTCGGCTGGCCCCTGCTTACCGGCATACTGATCGCCATGCTGATCATCCAGCGTTTTCCGCAATGGGTCGGGCTGCCCAGCCAGGACGTCAACCTGCAGCAAGCGCCACAGACCACGCGGATCATGCAAGGCCCGGTGTCGTACGCCGACGCCGTGACCCTGGCCGCCCCGGCGGTGGCCAACCTGTACACCACCAAGGTGGTGAACAAAAGCGCCCACCCGCTGTTCGAAGACCCGCAGTTCCGCCGCTTCTTCGGCGATAACCTGCCCAAACAGCGCCGCTGGGAATCAAGCCTGGGTTCGGCGGTAATCATGAGCCCAGAGGGCTACCTGCTGACCAACAACCACGTTACCAGCGGCGCCGACCAGATCGTCGTAGCGCTGAAGGATGGCCGCGAAACCCTGGCCCGCGTGATCGGCAGCGACCCGGAAACCGACCTGGCGGTGCTGAAGATCGACTTGAAGAACCTGCCGGCGATCACCATCGGCCGTTCCGACACCATTCACATCGGCGACGTGTCGCTGGCCATCGGCAACCCGTTCGGCGTCGGCCAGACGGTGACCATGGGCATCATCAGCGCCACTGGCCGCAACCAGCTGGGGCTGAACAACTACGAAGACTTCATCCAGACCGACGCGGCGATCAACCCGGGCAACTCCGGTGGCGCGCTGGTGGATGCCAATGGCAACCTGATCGGCATCAATACCGCGATCTTTTCCAAGTCCGGTGGCTCGCAGGGCATCGGCTTCGCCATCCCGGTAAAACTGGCACTGGAGGTGATGAAGTCGATCGTCGAACACGGCCAGGTGATCCGTGGATGGCTGGGTATCGAAGTACAGCCACTGAGCCAGGAGCTGGCAGAATCGTTCGGCATGAAGGACCGCCCAGGCATCGTGGTGGCGGGTATCTTCCGCGAGGGGCCAGCGGCCAAGGCCGGGCTGCAACTGGGTGACGTGATCCTGAGCATCAATGGCGAGCCGGCCGGCGACGGGCGCAAGTCGATGAACCAGGTTGCGCGGATCAAACCCAACGAGAAGATCACCATCGAGGTGATGCGCAACGGTCAGCAATTGAAGCTGATCGCCGAGGTGGGGCTGCGGCCGCCGCCGGCGCCGGCTGTAACGCAAGAAGAAAAGTAAGGTGAGGCCTTAAGCCGTTCCGCAACCCTGTGGGAGCGGCCTTGCGTCGCGATGGGCCGCCTAGCGGCCCCAAAATTTCAGCTTCGCAGGGCATATGCCCGGGGCCGCTTTGCGGCCCATCGCGACACAAGGCCGCTCCCACGGTTGGCCGAGTCTGCTGCCGCTACTGCATCAATGCAGGATCTGGCTGAGGAACAACTTGGTCCGGTCACTGCGCGGCCGGTCGAAGAAGTCATCCGGCGCGGCCTGCTCCACAATCTCGCCCTTGTCCATGAAGATAACCCGGTTCGCCACGGTACGGGCAAAGCCCATTTCGTGGGTCACGCAGAGCATGGTCATGCCATCCTCGGCCAGGCCCACCATGGTATCGAGCACTTCCTTGACCATTTCCGGGTCCAGTGCCGAGGTCGGTTCGTCGAACAGCATGATCTTGGGCTTCATGCACAACGCGCGGGCAATGGCCACACGCTGCTGCTGGCCGCCAGACAACTGACCAGGGTACTTGTGTGCCTGCTCCGGAATCCGCACACGCTCCAGGTAGTGCATGGCAATTTCCTCGGCCTTGCGCCGTGGCATCTTGCGCACCCACATCGGCGCCAGGGTGCAGTTCTCCAGGATGCTCAGGTGCGGGAACAGGTTGAAGTGCTGGAACACCATGCCCACCTCGCGGCGGATGGCCTCGATCTGCTTGAGGTCGTTGGTCAGCTCCACGCCATCGACCACGATGCGCCCTTGCTGGTGCTCTTCCAGGCGGTTAAGGCAGCGGATGGTGGTGGACTTGCCCGAGCCGGACGGCCCGCACAGCACGATACGCTCGCCCTGGCGCACGTTCAGGTTGATGTCCTTGAGCACATGGAACTGGCCGTACCACTTGTTCACACCCTGCATCTGGATGATGCCTTCGGGGCCAGCAGGCTGCTTGATCGCTTCACTCATTTCGAAACTCCTAACGCTTGTGGCCAGTGTCCAGCTTGCGCTCCAGATGCATGGAGTAGCGGGACATACCGAAACAGAAAATCCAGAACACCAGGGCGGCGAACACGTAGCCCTCGGTGGCCATGCCCAACCAGGCAGGGTCTGCGGCTGCTTGCTTGACGCTGTTGAGCAGGTCGAACAGGCCGATGATGATCACCAGGCTGGTGTCCTTGAACAGGGCAATGAAGGTGTTGACGATGCCGGGGATCACAAGCTTCAGCGCCTGCGGCAAGATCACCAGCCCCATCGAGCGCCAGTAGCCAAGGCCCATGGCCGCGGCGGCTTCGTACTGGCCCTTGGGGATGGCCTGCAGGCCGCCGCGCACCACCTCGGCGATGTACGCCGACTGGAACAGGATCACACCGATCATCGCCCGCAGCAGCTTGTCGAAGCTCATGCCTTCTGGCAGGAACAACGGCAGCATCACCGACGACATGAACAGCACGGTGATCAGCGGTACGCCTCGCCAGAACTCGATGAAGGTCACGCACACCACTTTCACGGCCGGCATCCTCGAACGCCGGCCCAGTGCCAGCAGGATGCCCAGCGGCAAGGCGCCGACGATGCCCACGGTGGCGATCACCAGGGTCAGCATCAACCCGCCCCACTGGCTGGTCGGTACGCTTTCCAGGCCCAGGTACCCACCGTGCAGCAGGGTATAGGCCAGTACCGGGTACAGCACCAGGAAGCCCAGGCCATAGAAGGCTTTGCGCGGGAAACGCTTGATGAACAACGGCGCGGCGCCGAGCACGGCAAGCCACACGGTCAGGTCCACACGCCAGCGCAGCTCAGTCGGGTAATAGCCGTACATGAACTGGCCAAAGCGCTGCTGCACGAACACCCAGCAGGCGCCGTCCTTGGTGCAATCGGCGCGCGTGGTGCCGACCCAGTTGGCATCGATCAACGCCCACTGCAGCAACGGCGGTACGATCAGCCACACCAGGTAGAGGGCGAACAGGGTCAACAGCGTGTTGAGCCAGCTGGAGAACAGATTGGCACGCATCCATGCGAGCACGCCGACGGTTTTCACCGGTGGCGGCATATCGGGTTTGAAAACATGGGCATTCACGGGCGTATCCTCACCGCTCGATCAGCGCAATGCGCTTGTTGTACCAGTTCATCAGCAGCGAAATGCTGATGCTGATGGCGAGATAGACACTCATGGTGATGGCGATCACCTCGATGGCCTGGCCGGTCTGATTGAGCACGGTGCCGGCGAACAGCGAGACCATCTCCGGGTAGCCGATGCCGGCCGCCAGCGAAGAGTTCTTCGCCAGGTTCAGGTATTGGCTGGTCAGCGGCGGAATGATCACCCGCAGTGCCTGGGGAATGATCACCTTGCGCAGGGTCGGGCCCTCGCGCAGGCCCAGCGAGCGCGCGGCTTCGGTCTGGCCATGGCTGACCGAACGGATGCCGGAACGCACGATCTCGGCGATGAAGGCTGCCGTATAGATAGTCAGCGCCAGGGTCAGCGCCAGCAACTCGGGGATCAGCACCCAGCCACCGACAAAGTTGAAGCCTTTGAGCTGCGGCACCTCCCAGCTGACCGGGCTGCCGAACAGCAACACGCTCAGCCCTGGGATGGCGATGAACAGCGCCAGGCCCACCCAGAACTTGTGGAATGGCACGCCGGTCTCGTCGAAGCGCTTGTTGGCAAAGCGCACCATCAGCACGATCGCGACAATCGCTACTGCCAGGGCCACCACGAATGGCCAGAAACCGTCGGCCATCGACGCACCCGGCATGTTCAGGCCGCGGTTGCTGATGAAGAACATGTCGTCGATGTTGATGCTGCCCCGCGGTCCCGGCAGGGTCAGGAACACGGCGAAGTACCAGAACAGAATCTGCAGCAACGGCGGAATGTTGCGGAAGGTTTCCACATACACGGTTGCCAGTTTGCTGATCATCCAGTTCGGTGACAGGCGCGCTACACCGATGATGAAGCCCAGTATCGTCGCTAGAATGACGCCGATGAAGGTCACCAACAGCGTATTGAGCAGGCCGATGACGAACACCCGCGCATAACTGTCGGATTCCACATAGGGGATCAGGTGCTGGGCGATGCCGAAGCCGGCACTGCGGTCGAGGAAGTCGAAGCCCGAGGTAATGCCCCGGTGTTGCAGGTTGGTTTGCGTGTTGTGAAACAGGTACCAGCCCAGGCCGACCACGAAGACGATCGTGAGGATCTGGAACAGCCACGCGCGCACACGCGGATCGTTAAGGGACAAGCCCTTGGGTGCGCCGATTTGATTTTGCATGAAGTGCCCCGGACAGTAGGGATTCGAACAGCCTGCGGCGGCGGGATGCCGCCGCAGGATGCAGCCATCAGCGCACTGGAGGCGCGTACTGGATGCCGCCGTTGTTCCACAGGGCGTTCATGCCACGGTCGATCTTCAAGTCAGTGCTCTGGCCCAGGTTCTTCTCGAACACTTCGCCATAGTTACCCACTTGCTTGACGATCTGCACTACCCAGTCTTTGGGCAGCTTGAGGTCCTTGCCATACTCGCCATCCGCACCCAGCAGTCGGGCGACATCCGGGTTCTTGGTGGCCTTGGCCTCGGCCTCGACGTTCTTGGAAGTGATGCCCGCTTCTTCGGCATTGAGCATGGCGAACAGGGTCCACTTGACGATGCTGAACCACTCCTCGTCGCCTTTACGCACTACCGGGCCCAGTGGCTCCTTGGAGATGGTTTCCGGCAACACCACGTAGTCGGTCGGCGCAGCCAGCTTGGAGCGCTGGGCGAACAGCTGCGATTTGTCCGAAGTCAGCACGTCGCAACGGCCAGACTCCAGCGATTTGGCGCTCTCGTCAGAGGTGTCGAAGGTAATCGGGGTGTACTTCAGGCCATTGGCACGGAAGAAGTCCGACACGTTCAGCTCGGTGGTGGTACCGGCCTGGATGCAGATGGTCGCGCCATCGAGCTCTTTGGCGCTGGAAACGCCAAGCTTCTTGTTGACCAGGAAGCCGACGCCGTCATAGTAGGTGACACCCGCGAACACCAGGCCCATGCCGGCATCGCGCGAGCTGGTCCAGGTGGTGTTACGCGACAGTACGTCGACCTCGCCCGACTGCAGGGCAGTGAAGCGTTCCTTGGCGTTGAGCTGGCTGAACTTGACCTTGGTGGCATCACCGAACACGGCGGCGGCCACGGCGCGGCAGACATCGGCATCGATGCCGACGATCTTGCCCTGCGCATCAGGTACCGAGAAGCCTGGAAGACCGTCGCTCACGCCACACTGGACGAAGCCCTTCTTCTTGACCGCATCATAGGTGGCGCCGGCCTGGGCAGTGCTCACTGCGCCCAGCGCGGCGGCAGCGGTCAGGACTGCCAGGGTGGTTTTCAACATCTTCATTCACAACCTCCAAATCGCTCTTGTTGTATCGAGCCGGAATTGCACCGCACCCTTTTGAGGCGTATCCGACCCGTATTGGCTTGTTATTGGGTCAATTGGCGCAATGGACTGTTCTGTGACAGCCTTCGCGTGCAGAGGGTGTTACCGTCACGGCCTGCCCTTTGCATCACAGGTTGAGTTGCAAACCGCGTACCAAATTTTCTGGCTGTAGCGTTTAAGCGCTCGTCAAGTAGGAAAAGTTGTATCGTTGCGACATTCTTTTTCCGACAATCATTTCCGGTGCTTTCTTTTCACGCACGCCATAACAAGACCCGCACACTTTCGGAGCAGTCATGACCAACCCGCTGATTCTCGAACCACAGAAAACCGCTGACGCCTGTGTGATCTGGTTGCACGGTCTGGGGGCCGACCGTTACGACTTCCTACCTGTGGCCGAATTCATGCAGGAGCGCTTGCTCAGCACTCGCTTCATCATGCCCCAGGCACCGACCCGCCCCGTGACCATCAACGGCGGCTATGCCATGCCCAGCTGGTATGACATCAAGGCCATGACCCCGGCCCGTGCCATCGACGAAGCGCAGCTGGAAGCGTCTGCCGAGCAGGTGGTTGCGCTGATCAAGGCCGAGCAGGCCAAAGGCATCAACCTGTCGCGGATCTTCCTGGCCGGCTTCTCCCAGGGCGGCGCGGTGGTGCTGCACACTGCCTATATAAAGTGGCAGGAAGCACTGGGCGGGGTGATCGCCCTGTCCACCTATGCCCCCACCTTCAATGACCAGCACCAGTTGAGTGCCTGCCAGCAACGCACCCCGGCCCTGTGCCTGCATGGCGTGCATGACTCGGTGGTCATCCCGTCCATGGGCCGTACCGCCTTCGAGTACCTGAACACCTGGGGCGTCGCTGCCCGCTGGTACGAATACCCGATGGAACACGAAGTGGTGGTCGAAGAACTGAACGATATCCACGACTGGCTGAGCAAGCAGCTGCAATAGGCAGCCTCGCTTGTAGTTGTGGGCGTATTCCGCTACGCCGCGCCCGGATCTTGCATTACACTGCCCGGCGTACATTCCTTAATCAGTTGATGAGACGATCGTGCTCAAAGCACTCAGAAAAATATTCGGCAAGGGAGAGGCCGCGCCACAAGCCGCCGCTCCTGCTGCCAGCGTGACGCCGGAAGCCCGGCCCGCGGCAAAACCGGCCGCACCCCATGCCAACCCCGCCCCCAAGGCTGAGCAACCTGCCGCCGCGACGCCACCTGCCGAACAACCGGCCAAGGAAAAACCGCGCCGCGAACGCAAGCCCAAGCCGCAGGCCAGCCTGTGGAAGCCCGAAGACTTCGTGGTCGAGCCGCAGGAAGGCAAAACCCGCTTCCACGACTTCAAGCTGTCCAACGAGCTGATGCACGCCATCCACGACCTGGGCTTCCCGTACTGCACGCCAATCCAGGCGCAGGTCCTGGGTTACACCCTGCGTGGCCAGGACGCTATCGGCCGGGCCCAGACGGGCACCGGCAAGACGGCCGCCTTCCTGATCTCGATCATTTCCCAGTTGCAGCAGACGCCACCGCCTAAAGAGCGCTACATGGGCGAGCCGCGCGCGCTGATCATCGCCCCCACCCGCGAGCTGGTGGTGCAGATCGCCAAGGACGCCGCTGCCCTGACCAAGTACACCGGCCTGAACGTGATGAGCTTCGTCGGTGGCATGGACTTCGACAAGCAGCTCAAAGCCCTGGAAGCGCGCCACTGCGATATCCTGGTGGCCACCCCGGGCCGCCTGCTGGACTTCAACCAGCGTGGCGAAGTGCACCTGGACATGGTTGAGGTGATGGTGCTTGACGAAGCCGACCGCATGCTCGACATGGGCTTCATCCCCCAGGTCCGCCAAATCATTCGTCAGACACCGCCGAAAAGCGAGCGCCAGACCCTGCTGTTCTCCGCCACCTTCACCGACGATGTGATGAACCTGGCCAAGCAGTGGACCACCAACCCGGCCATTGTCGAGATCGAGCCGGAGAACGTGGCCAGCGAAACGGTGGAGCAGCACGTGTATGCGGTGGCCGGCAGCGACAAGTACAAGCTGCTGTACAACCTGGTAACCCAGAACAAGTGGGAACGGGTGATGGTGTTCGCCAACCGCAAGGACGAAGTGCGGCGCATCGAGGAAAAGCTGGTACGCGACGGTATCAATGCCGCCCAGCTGTCGGGCGACGTGCCGCAGCACAAGCGCATCCGAACCCTGGAGAGCTTCCGCGAAGGGCGCATCACCGTGCTGGTGGCCACCGACGTGGCCGGGCGCGGGATCCATATCGATGGCATCAGCCACGTGATCAACTTCACCCTGCCGGAAGACCCTGACGACTACGTGCACCGCATTGGCCGTACCGGCCGTGCCGGCACCAGTGGTGTGTCGATCAGCTTTGCCGGTGAAGATGACTCGTATCAGCTGCCGGCGATCGAAGCGCTGCTGGGGCGCAAGATCAAGTGCGAGATGCCGCCGGATGAACTGCTCAAGCCGGTGCCGCGCAAGCATCACTGACTTCAGCAGGCTACATGCGCCCTGTGGCGGCGGCCTTGTGTCGCGATTGGGCCGCGCAGCGGCCCCGGGATTTCGGCTTTGATGCGGAGATTGTCGGGGGCCGCTCCGCGGCCCTTTCGCGACACAGGGTGCCCCCTGTAGGAGCGGGTTTACCCGCGAATACGGTAGTGGCGGCAACGGTGAACGGCGGGTGGAGATTGGCCAGCAGGGCCGGCCCTTTCGCGGGTAAACCCGCTCCTACAGGCGACCGGTGGCGCCTTGATTACCAGCGCCCCGCCGCATCCTGGTCACTCTGCTTCCCCTCCACCCACTTTGGCCCTTCCTGGGTATTCTCCTTCTTCCAGAACGGCGCCCGGGTCTTCAGGTAGTCCATGATGAAGTTGCAGGCATCGAACGCCGCCTGCCGATGGGCACTGGCCACCCCCACGAACACAATCGGTTCGCCCGGTTCCAGCGCACCGATGCGGTGCAGCACCTCCACTTTCAAGAGCGGCCAACGCTGCTCGGCCTCGACCACGATCTTGGCCAGGGCCTTTTCGGTCATGCCCGGATAGTGTTCGAGGAACATCCCCGCCACTTCGCGGCCATCGTTGAAATCCCGCACATAGCCGACAAAACCGACCACCGCGCCCACGCCCACATTGGCTGCATGCATGGCATTGGTCTCAGCCCCCGGGTCGAACGCGCCTTCCTGCACTCGTACAGCCATGTTCAGCCTCCGGTCACCGGTGGGAAGAACGCCACTTCATCCCCCTCTTCCAGCGGTTCATCGAGCTTGCACAGCTCTTCGTTGCGCGCGCACATCAGGTTCTGCTCGGCCAGCACTTCATACTGCCCGCCCTTGGCTACCAAGGCCTGGCGCACATCATCGAGCACCTTGAACGCCCCCTCCACCCGCTCGGTATCCACGCCCAACAGTTCGCGGTAACGGGCGAAGTACATCACCTTGACCTTCATCACGCCTCCACCTTGTAATGGCCACTCTTGCCACCGAGTTTTTCCAGCAGGCGCACCTGCTCGATGACCATACCTTTATCCACAGCCTTGCACATGTCATAGATCGTCAGCGCGGCCACGCTGGCGGCGGTCAGCGCCTCCATCTCCACACCGGTCTGCCCGGCCAGCTTGCAGCGGGCGACGATGCGCACGGCGTCCTGCCCCTCGGCGCTGAGCTCGACCTTGACGCTGGTGAGCATCAGCGGGTGGCACAGCGGAATCAGGTCGCTGGTTTTTTTCGCCGCCTGTATCCCGGCAATGCGCGCCACGGCGAACACGTCACCCTTGGGGTGTTCACCGTCGACGATCATCTGCAAGGTCTGCGGCAACATGCGCACCCGCGCCTCGGCGGTAGCCTCGCGCTCGGTCACGGCCTTTTCAGTGACGTCGACCATGTTGGCCCGCCCCTGGGAATCAAGATGTGTCAGCACTGCTCTGCTCCTGTGAAGGGATTTCGCAGTGTAAACCTGTGGGTCAGGTTTGAGCAGAGGTATGTGTCGGCAGGTTTGGCCTCTTCGCGGGCACGCCCGCTCCCACAGGAGCTCCATGGCCTCGAATCAAGTGGAGATCCTGTGAACGGGCGTGTCCACGAAGAGGCCGGGCAGTAATCTGCCCGGCTACAGGGTTTACAAATGAGACTCGGCGTACTCGGCCAGCACCGAGCGAGGCACGCCCTGCAGGGTGATGTGCACGCCGTGGGGGAAGTCCTTGAAGCGCTCGGTCAGGTAGGTCAGGCCCGAGCTGGTCGCGGACAGGTAGGGGGTGTCGATCTGCGCCAGGTTGCCCAGGCAGACCACCTTGGACCCGGAGCCGGCACGGGTGATGATGGTTTTCATCTGGTGCGGCGTCAGGTTCTGGCACTCGTCAATCAGGATCAGGCTCTGCTGGAAGCTGCGGCCACGGATGTAGTTCAGCGACTTGAACTGCAGCGGCACGCGCTCAAGGATGTATTCGACGCTGCCATGGGTGCTTTCGTCATCCATGTGCAAAGCTTCGAGGTTGTCAGTGATGGCGCCCAGCCACGGCTCCATCTTCTCTGCTTCGGTACCCGGCAGGAAGCCAATCTCCTGGTCCAGCCCCTGCACGCTGCGGGTGGCGATGATGCGCCGGTAGCGCTTGCTGACCATGGTCTGCTCGATGGCCGCAGCCAGTGCCAGGATGGTTTTACCGGAGCCGGCGGCGCCGGTCAGGTTCACCAGGTGGATATCCGGGTCCAGCAGGGCGAACAACGCCAGGCTTTGGTGAATGTCGCGTGGTTTCAGGCCCCAGGCTTCCTGGTGCAGCAACGGCTCCTGGTGCAGGTCGAGCAGCAGCAGTTCGTCGTCACGAATGCCCTTGATCCACCCGACGAAGCCCTGCTCATCGATGATGAACTCATTGACGTGCACAGCTGGCAGGTTGTCGATCATCTGCACCCGATGCCAGGTGCGGCCGCGCTCCTGGCGGGTATCGACCTTGCTCACGCGGTCCCAGAACGAGCCGGTGACCGAATGGTAGCCCTTGGACAGCAAGGACACGTCATCGACCAGTTGGTCGGTGCTGTAGTCCTCAGCCGCTATACCGCAAGCGCGCGCCTTCAGGCGCATGTTGATGTCTTTGGTGACCAGCACGACGTCCAGGTCGGTGCGCCGGGCCCGGACTTCGAGCAACTGGTTGATGATGATGTTGTCGTTGAGGTTTTCCGGCAGCAGCTTGTTCGGCTCGTTGCGCGGGGTCATCAGGATGGACAGGAACCCCTTGGGGCCGCTCTTGTTGCGCTGGATCGGTACGCCCTGCTCGACATCGCTGGGCGAAGCGTCACCGAGGGTCTGGTCTATCAGGCGGATGGCTTGCCGGCATTCGGCGGCGATGCTTTGTTTGCCGGTCTTGAGCTTGTCGAGTTCCTCCAGCACCGTCATCGGGATGGCGACATGGTGCTCCTCGAAGTTCAGTAACGCGTTAGGGTCGTGAATCAGGACGTTGGTATCGAGCACATACAGGATTGGCTTGCTGGAGGAAGGGTTGCGTCCTTGGTCATCCATACTCGGTCACCTTATGTCGAAGCCACACGGCGTGGTCTGTTACGCCGCAGAGTGACTGCCGCTGTTCCCGTATCCGCGTTGTTACGGGCGGGAAGCGAACCTGGCTAGGTGGGCCTGGATGACGCCACCTGTGCTGCAGGAATCGGCTGTCTGGTTTCTTCATACCGCAAAAACCATGACCGAAAAAAGCATTTTTACGCATTTTTGAAGTTTATTTTTCCGATTGACGAAGAGGCCTTGGCGCCAGCGTCAGAGGGGACTACGCTCAAAAGTCATACCCTCTATTCGCGGTATCCATATTCCCGGCAATCCTCCCAGCCGATGCCGCTTTGCGCGGTATTGCGCAGCAACCATTCCACCGCCGGCTGCGCCTTGGGAAGGCTGTCATGAAACTGGATCACGCCCTTGCGCCACAACAGCATCAGGGTCAATACGCGCTGTGCGGAGGCCTCTGCGCTCAATGCACCGTCATCCTGGGCATCGATGTCCCACAACGATACCCGCAACTGCTGGCGGGCCATGAACGCTTCGCCGTCAGCCCGGCGCTGGCCATAAGGAGGGCGGAACAGCGGCACATACTGCTCGGGCAGATCAGCCTGCACCCGCGCCTGGCTGCGCCGCAGCGAATCCTGCCAGTCGGTCCACTGCGCATGGGAGCGGTATTCCCACCCCTGGATACCCACGCACTGCCCGCCATAGAGCTGGCGCAAGGCATTAGCCGCCGCGCCATCACGGCGTTGCTGCAAGCGGTTACCGAGCGTGAAGAACGTGCCTTCGAGCTTTTGCCGGCGCAGGTAATCGGTGAGTAGATCCGTACTGCCCCCCTCGGGCCCAGGCCCGCCGACAAAGGTCAGCAGGAACATGCGGTCGTTCAGTTCGTCACCCTTGCGCTCACGCGAAGACAACCGCTCGATTTCGCTGCTGGTCTGCGGCAGCAACGCCGCCTTGCGCAGTTGCTCGTCCAGGTAGCGGATATGGAACTGGTGGCTCGGTTCGATCCAGCCGGTATAGAACGCACCGACATCGGCAGCGAACGTCGCCGCTTGTGTACGCAACTCCGCCATGGACGTAACCGGGTAGCAGAATGATGCATCCTGCTCACAACTGCGCTGCGCCTGTTGATAACCCTCCCACAACCGCTGCCACATGCGCGCCCGAACCTGGCGCACCTTCTGCAGGTTGATCTGCCGCAGCCCCAGCCGGGCCGCCAGGCTTGCGTCATCCAGCAACTCGCTTTCGTGCAGCACTTGGGCGAACGATAGGATTTCTGCCCGAGAAGCCACATCGAACAGCGCTGGGCTGTCCAGCTGTTCGGGCCACAGGCTGCGGTCCAGGCTGACCTGAGGTGAAGGGGCGGCTTGCACGGCCAGGCTCAGCAGGCCGGCCAGCAAGGCAGAAGCAATGCGCACAGTGGAAGGCTCCGCAACGGCAAAACGCGAACTATAGCGCCTGCACCGACCATGGGCTGTGACTATCGTCGCCATAGTTTGGACTTGTACCGCCCACCCCGTAGAATCCTCGGCCAACGATGCCAGGAGCCGACCCGATGCTGACGGTGATTTCCCCCGCCAAGACCCTCGACTACGACACCCCGCCAGTGACCGAGCGTTTCACCCTGCCCCAGTACCTGGATGAATCCCAGGCCCTGATCCAGCAACTGCGCGAACTGTCGCCGGCGCAGATCAGCGAGCTGATGCACCTGTCCGACAAGCTCGCCGGCCTGAATGCGGCGCGCTTTGGCAGCTGGACCCCAGACTTCACCCCGGCCAATGCCAAGCAGGCGTTGCTGGCGTTCAAGGGTGACGTGTACACCGGCCTCGATGCCGAGAGCCTGAGTGACGACGACTTCAGCTACGCTCAGGACCACCTGCGCATGCTCTCGGGCCTATATGGCCTGCTGCGTCCGCTCGATCTGATGCAGCCCTACCGCCTGGAGATGGGCACCAAGCTGGCCAACGCCCGCGGCAAGGACCTGTACGCCTTCTGGGGCATGCGCATCAGCGAATGGCTGAACCAGGCCCTGGCCGACCAAGGCGATGACGTGCTGTTGAACCTGGCCAGTAACGAGTATTTCAGTGCAGTGAAACGCAGTGCACTGAAGGCCCGGGTGATCAACGTCGACTTCAAGGACCAGAAAAACGGCCAGTACAAGATCATCAGCTTCTACGCCAAGAAAGCCCGCGGCATGATGAGCCGCTTCGTCATCCAGCAGCGCATCAGCACCCCGGAACAGCTCAAGCAGTTTGATGCTCAGGGGTACTACTACAGTGCCGAGCAGTCCAAGCCGGACCATTTGGTGTTCCTGCGCGATCACCCCTCGGAGTGACCCTGTAACGCCCCTTCACGGCCAAACCCGCTCTTACAGGTAATGCGCTACCCGTAGGAGCGGGTTCACCCGCGAAGGGGCCAGCAGCCCACACCCCCTCTCCGCCCTGCAACAGGGCACGCTGCAAACCGCCATAACGCCATTAATCCGACGCCAAAAATCCAGCACGCCCACCTTTATCGCCAAACGACATAAGACCGTTCATACCTTTTTTGACGAATTCTGAAAAAAATTTTCAGATGCTGGCATAAAAATATCTCGCAACAGTTACGTCCTTCATACACGGGGGTGAAACACCTGCGTGCTATCAATTTGAAACTGTCCACAATTGAATAAATATTTAGAAATCTTTCATTCGAGCGAAACCGGCTCAGGAACTTCTACCAAAGGCAATCGCTCATAGTGCCGTAACGATTATCCTGCCTACGGGCTGTGAGAGATGACTTACAGATGACAGCGGCGGGTATCCACTGCCCGCCATAAGAAATTCGACAGGTATCACGGAACCCCCCGAAGACCTTGTCCATGCAGGAGAGACGCGTCCCTTACAAATCGTCCTAGTGGTTGATTTCAAAGGATTTATTCACTTGAAAAAACAAGCACAGCAACGCGCCAAGTAGCGCATTGCAATAAAGACGGCTGCATTTCAGGGCACGTTTTTTAATGAATGGCTATTGAGTGCCAACTTTGAGCGCATAACTTTTTGCGTTCCGGATTTATTTTGCCTGCGCTCGGCGAAGTGTGCATTCGCCATGGATCCGTGCGCCCGAAAACTGTTGTTAATCAACCCAGCCCGGCTCTCTGCGGAGGCGTCGGCGTGATAAACACATGAGGTGATAGCGATGCGTATCAGCATCTTTGGTTTGGGTTATGTGGGTGCAGTCTGTGCAGGCTGCCTGACGGCGCGTGGCCATGAAGTGATCGGTGTGGACGTGTCCAGCACCAAGATCGACCTGATCAACCAGGGCAAGTCGCCCATCGTCGAACCTGGCCTGGAAGCACTGCTGCAACAGGGCATCGCCAATGGCCGCCTGCGCGGCACTACCGACTTCGCCGAAGCCATCCGTGCCAGCGATGTGTCGATGATCTGCGTGGGCACCCCCAGCAAGAAAAACGGCGACCTGGGCCTGGAGTACATCGAGTCCGTGTGCCGCGAAATCGGCTACGTGCTGCGTGACACCACGCGCCGTCACACCATCGTGGTGCGCAGCACCGTACTGCCTGGCACCGTCAAGAACGTGGTCATCCCGATCCTCGAAGACTGCTCGGGCAAGAAGGCCGGCGTCGACTTCGGTGTGGCGGTCAACCCGGAATTCCTGCGGGAAAGCACCGCCATCAAGGACTACGACCAGCCACCGATGACAGTGATCGGCGAACTGGACAGCGCCAGCGGTGACATCCTCCAGGCCCTGTACGAAGAGCTCGACGCCCCGATCATCCGCAAGCCGATCGAAGTGGCCGAGATGATCAAGTACACCTGCAACGTATGGCACGCCACCAAGGTCACCTTCGCCAACGAAATCGGCAACATCGCCAAGGCCGTGGGCGTCGATGGCCGCGAAGTGATGGACGTGGTCTGCCAGGACAAGGTCCTCAACCTGTCCCAGTACTACATGCGCCCTGGCTTTGCCTTCGGCGGCTCTTGCCTGCCCAAGGACGTACGCGCCCTCACCTACCGCGCCGCCAGCCTTGATGTCCGTGCACCGCTGCTCGACTCGCTGATGCGCAGCAACGAATCGCAGGTGCAGAACGCCTTCGAGCTGATCGAAGCCCACGACAAGCGCAAGGTCGCCCTGCTGGGGCTGAGCTTCAAGGCCGGCACCGACGACCTGCGCGAAAGCCCGCTGGTGGAACTGGCCGAGCGCCTGATCGGCAAGGGCTACCAGCTGGACATCTACGACGAGAACGTCCAGTACGCCCGTGTTCACGGCGCCAACAAGGATTACATCGAGTCGAAGATCCCGCACGTGTCGTCGCTGCTCAACGCCAACTTGCAGCAGGTGATCGACAACGCCGACATCATCGTCCTCGGCAACCGTGACGAGCAGTTCCGTGCGCTGGCCCTGCAAGCGCCAGCCGGCAAGCAGGTGATCGACCTGGTCGGCTTCATGAACAAACCGACCAGCACCACCGCCCGTACCGAAGGCATCTGCTGGTAAGTGCCCGGCCGGGCAGCGACGAGGCACTCGACAAGAGCCGCCTCCTCGCTGCCCACCCTTTCCCGAATTCTCGACGGATGCTGAACATGCAAAGGCTCCAGACAGTGCTGTTGCAGTGCGCCGGGTGGCTGCTCTACATGAGCCTGCTCATGCTGATCGCCCTGGCCCTGCCAGCTGATATCTTCGACTCGCAGTCGAAGCACTTCATCTTCCTGGTCGGCGCAGTCGGCATCTGGCGCTACTCCATGGGCGCCACCCATTTCATCCGCGGCATGATCTTCCTCTACGGCGTGTACCCGTACCTGCGCCGCAAGGTGCAGAAAATGGGTAATGCCACCGACCCGTCGCATGTCTACCTGATGGTCACAAGCTTCCGTATCGAAGCGCTGACCACCGCCCAGGTGTACAGCTCGGTGATCCGCGAGGCGATCAACTGCGGCTTCCCCACCACCGTGGTCTGCTCGCTGGTGGAAATGTCCGATGAACTGCTGGTCAAGAGCCTGTGGGCCAAGTACAACCCGCCGGCCCACGTGAAGCTGGACATCGTGCGTATTGCCGGTACCGGCAAGCGCGATGGCCTGGCCTACGGCTTCCGCGCCATCTCGCGCATGCTGCCGGACGAGAACGCCGTGGTGGCGGTAATCGACGGTGACACCGTGCTGGCCGACGGCGTGGTACGCAAGACCGTGCCGTGGTTCAAGCTGTTCCCCAATGTGGGCGGCCTGACCACCAATGAATTCTGCGAAGTGCGTGGCGGCTACATCATGAGCGAGTGGCACAAGCTGCGCTTCGCCCAGCGCCACATCAACATGTGCTCGATGGCCCTGTCCAAGCGCGTGCTTACCATGACCGGGCGCATGTCGATGTTCCGCGCCAGTGTGGTGACCAACCCCGAGTTCATCGCCGACGTCGAAAGCGACTCGCTGATGCACTGGCGCCTGGGCCGCTTCAAGTTCCTTACCGGGGACGACAAGTCCAGCTGGTTCAGCCTGATGCGGCTGGGCTACGACACCTTCTACGTGCCGGACGCCGCCATCAACACGGTCGAGCATCCGCCGGAAAAAAGCTTCCTCAAGGCCAGCCGCAAGCTGATGTACCGCTGGTACGGCAACAACCTGCGGCAAAACTCACGGGCACTGGGCCTTGGCCTGCGTCGCCTGGGGCTGTTCACCAGCATCGTGTTGTTCGACCAGCGCGTGTCGATGTGGACCAGCCTGCTGGGCCTGACCGTGGCGGTGATCGCCAGCCTCAAGTTCGGCATGGCCTTCTTGCTGGTGTACCTGCTGTGGATCGGCATTACGCGCCTGATCCTCACCATCATGCTGCTGTGCTCAGGCCACAACGTAGGCCCAGCCTACCCGCTGATTCTCTATTACAACCAGATCATCGGCGCGCTGATGAAGATCTACGTGTTCTTCCGCCTCGACAAGCAGTCGTGGACGCGTCAGCCCACTGCCCTCAAGCGTGACCTCGCCAGCTTTCAACAATGGTTCAACACCTGGTCCTCGCGGACCATGACCTTCTCGGCTGCCAGCATCTTCGTTGCTGTGCTGTTCATGGTCGTGTGAGCCCAACCCGGATCGGATCTAACAGGAACAAACCACCATGAATACCGCCGTGAACGTCAATGTCGTGCATGAGTCCGAAGCCCAGCGCCAACACGCCCGGGTACGCATTCCCGCCAAGCTGCGGTTCCTGGACGCCCAGCGCCAGGTCCACGAGGTCAAGGTCGAAGACCTTTCTGCCGGCGGCCTGAGCTTCCACGCCAAGCAACCGCAGTCGGTGGGCGATGTGCTGCGCGGGCGCCTGCAGTTCGTGGTCGACAACCTGGGCCTGTCGATGGACATCGAGTTCCAGGTGCGCTCGTACAACCCGGACAATGGCCGTATCGGTGCGCAGTTCCAGAACCTTGAACCTCGCGACATCGCCACGTTGCGGCACATCATCACCAGCCACCTGTCGGGTGAGCTGATCAGCATCGGCGACGTACTCAGCACCCTGCAACGTGACAACTTCACCAAGGCGCGCAAGCAGAAGGACGGTGGGTCGGGCCTGAGCGCCTTCGGCCGCTTCAAGGCAGTCACCGTCACACTGGGCGTGTTCGTGGTCGGCGTTGCGGCCTTTGGCTTCGTCGCCAAATCGTTGTATGGCATGTATTTCGTCAGCCACGCCGAAGCCGGTGTGGTCGCAGTGCCGACCACCAACGTCACCATGCCGCGCGACGGTACCGTGAGCAGCCTGGTCGAAAGCGGTGGGCAGATCGCCAAGGGCGCGCCACTGGCCAGCTTCACCACCAGCATGCTGGACATGCTCAAGGGCAACCTTGAAGACGCACAGCTGGAGCCGGCGAAGATCGAGGAGCTGTTTGGCAAGCAACTGTCCGGCACCCTCACCAGCCCCTGCGATTGCGTGGTCGCGCGCCAGTTGGTGGACGACGGCCAGTACGCCGCCAAGGGCCAGCCGATCTTCCAGTTGATCCCACGCACCACCAACCCGATGGTCGAGGCGCGCTTCAGCTACCGCCAGTTCGACGAGGTCAAGCCGGGTACCCGGGTCAACTTCCAGGTGGCCGGCGAAGACGAAGTGCGCACCGGCCAGATCGTCAGCAGCGCCAGCCTCAACAGCGAAGACCTGTCCTCCGACATCCGCGTGCAGATCAAGCCAGACAGCGGCCTGCCCGCCGAACTGGCCGGCCGCCCGGCCTCGGTCAACAGCGACCGTGGCCCCTCGCTGAACTGGCTGATCGACAAAGCCGTGGCCCGTGGCCTGTGAGGGACGGACAATGATCTCTGATACCTACAAGGTCCGCGTGAACCTGGGATTGTGTGCACTGGCCGCCGCCATCACCCTGGCCGGCTGTGCCGGCCTGCCCGACCAGCGCCTGGCCAACGAGGCCATGAAGCGCGGTGACACGGCATTGGCCGAGCGCAACTACAAGGCGCTGGCCGACTTGGGCTACAGCGAAGCGCAAGTCGGCCTTGCGGACATCAAGGTGGCCACCCGCGACCCCTCGCAAATCAAGGAAGCCGAAGCCACCTATCGCGCTGCAGCCGCCACGTCGCCACGCGCCCAGGCGCGCCTTGGCCGCCTGCTGGTGGCCAAGCCGGACAGCACCCAGGCCGAGCGCGAAGAAGCAGAGACCCTGCTCAAGCAAGCGGCCAGTCAAGGCGAAAGCAACACCTTGATCCCACTGGCGATGCTCTACCTCAGCTACCCGCAGAGCTTCCCCAAGGTCAACGCGCAGCAGCAGATTGACCAGTGGCGCGCCGCCGGCAACCCGGAAGCGGGCCTGGCCCAGGTGCTGCTGTACCGCACCCAGGGCACCTATGACCAGCACCTGGGCGAAGTGGAAAAGATCTGCAAGGCGGCGCTCAACAGCACCGACACCTGCTACGTCGAACTGGCCACCGTGTACCAGAAACGCGGCCAGGCCGACCAGCAAGCCGCCCTGCTCGGCCAGCTGAAGGCCGCGTACGCCCGTGGCGCAGTGCCGGCCACCCGTGTTGACAGCGTGGCCCGCGTGCTGGCCGACCGTAGCCTTGGCCAGACCGACGAAAAAACCGCCAAGGACCTGCTCGAGCAAGTAGCCCCGGCCAACCCGGCGTCCTGGGTCAGCCTGGCACAGCTGGTATACGACTTCCCCGAACTGGGCGACACCGACCAGTTGATGGCCTACATCGACAAAGGCCGCGAAGCTGAACAGCCACGCGCCGAACTGCTGCTGGGCCGTCTGTACTACGAAGGCAAAACCCTGCCAGCCGACGCTCAAAAAGCCGAGCAGCACCTGCAAGCCGCTGCCGAAGCCGGTGAGATCAGCGCCCATTACTACCTGGGCCAGCTTTACCGCCGCGGCTACCTGGGCAATGTCGAGCCGCAGAAAGCCGTCGACCACCTGCTGGCCGCCGCCCGTGGCGGGCAGAACAGCGCCGACTATGCCTTGGCTCAGCTGTTCAGCGAGGGCCACGGCATCCGCCCGCAACCGGGCAACGCCTGGGTGTTCGCCCAGCTGTCGCAGGCCAACCCGACGCCGCAATCAGCCGAACTGCTGCAGCAGCTCGACCAGCAACTGACACCTGACCAGCGCAACCAGGCCCAGCAACTGCTGGACCAGGAAAAGCGTGCACGCGGCAGCCTGGCGCAGGGCGCGAATAGCACCCTGGCCCTCGAAGCCCTGCAAGACGACGAAAAAGAAGTAGACGGTGAGGACTCGCTATGACGCTCAATCCCTTCGTGAAAGCCGGCATCGGCCTGAGCTTCGCCCTGCTGTGGTCCTGCCCGACCCTGGCAGAAATGACCGCTGAAAAAAACTTCGGCCTGGACGTGAAAATCACCGGCCAGTCGGAAGACGACCGTGACCTGGGCACCCGCTCTGGCGGCGACGTCAACGGCCTGGGCCTGGATCTGCGCCCGTGGGTGTACGGCGAGCGCGGTAACTGGAGTGCCTACGCCATGGGCCAGGCGGTCGCTGCGACCGACACCATCGAAACCGACACCTTGCGCCAGAACGACGACGGCACCAGCACCGACACCGGCGACGACAGCCGTCAACCAGACAAAAGCTACCTGGCCATGCGCGAGTTCTGGGTCGGCTACAGCGGCCTTACCGCCTACCCAGGCGAGCAACTGCGCTTCGGTCGCCAGCGCCTGCGCAGCGACGATGGCATGTGGCGCGATACCAACATCGAAGCGCTGAACTGGACCTTCGATACCACCTTGCTCAAGGCCGACCTGGGCGTCGCCCAGCGCTTCAGCGAATACCGCACCGATCTCACCGAACTGGCGCCGGAAGACAAGGATCGCACCCACATCTACGGCAACGTCGCCACGCAGTGGACCCCTGGCCACTGGGTTGGCCTGCGCGCTCACCACACACATGACAGCGGCAGCCTGAAGAACCCCGGCGAAACGGTCGACGCGCTGGACAAGACCCGCACTGGCGACCTTACCTGGCTGGGCCTGGAGGCCAACAGCGACGCCTACAACTGGCGCAACGACCACACCGTGAATTACTGGGGCAGCGTCACCTGGCTGACCGGTGACCGTGACAAGCTGAGCACCCAGCAGGTGGGTGACGACCAAGTCGCCACCGGCAAGCAGAGCGGTGACGTCAACGCCTGGGCAACCGACCTCGGTATCCGCCTGCGTCTGGACCCGCAATGGCAGGTCGGCGCTGCGTACGCCCGCGGTAGCGGCGGCGGCGGCGATGACGGCTCGAACAACTTCGAGCAGACCGGCCTGGAGAGCAACCGCTCCAACTTCACCGGCACCCGCTCGCGTGTGCACCGCTTCGGCGAAGCGTTCCGCGGCGAGCTGGGCAACCTGCAGGCCGCCACCCTGTTCGCTTCGTGGCAGCTGCGTGACGACTATGACGCGAGTCTGATCTACCACAAATTCTGGCGGGTCGATGGCAACCAGAACATCGGTTCCAGTGGCATCAACGCGGTGGTCAACGACAACGGCGTGAATCGCCCGCTGGTCGATGGCGAAAAAGACCTCGGCCAGGAAATGGACGTGGTCGTGACCAAGTACTTCAAGCAAGGCCTGCTGCCGGCTTCGATGAGCCAGGCCATCGACGAGCCGTCAGCCCTGGTGCGCCTGCGTGCCGGTGTATTCAAGCCGGGCGACGCCTACGGCAAGGAAGCGGACTCGTACATGCACCGCGCCTTCGTCGACGTCATCTGGCGCTTCTGAGGCTGGTAGGGGACTGACCGTGATGAACCTTCACCCGCACTTACGTCACAGCCTGTTGGCCAGTGCCTTGCTGCTGGCAAGCGGCCTGGCCACTGCCGCAGAGCCCCAGGTGATCGCCAAGGAGCTGCAGCAGGCCAAGACCTATACGGTGGCCAGCGCACCGATCGAGCCGCTGCAGATGGACCCGCCAAAGCTGCCCGACCTGACCGGTTTCACGGCCGAGGCGGTGCAGAAGAAAATCGACCGCCGCCACAAGGGCAAGGTCAGCCTGCGCCGTATGTTCCAGGAGGACACCCTCAAGGAGTTCGTCGGCGGCGACAACAAGGCCGCCGAGTGGGTGCAGCGCCAGCACGGCATCCCACAGGCGATCTTCGTCGAAGACGGCCATGTCGACCTGACCGAGTTGAGCAAGAAGGTACCCAAACAGTACTTCAGCGAAGTCGAGCCTGGGGTTTACCTGGCACGCCTGCCGATCGTGGTCGGGCAAAAGGGCATCCTCGAGATCGACGGCAAGGTCAAACAGCTGCGCCTGTCCCAGGAGGGCGGCGCATTTCTGGTCAATGACGGCAAGCTGTTCGTAACCGATACCCAGGTGACCGGCTGGCGGGAAAAGGACAACGGCCCGGCGACCTTCCGCTCGCCCAAGGAATTCCGCCCGTTTCTGCTGTCGTGGGGCGGTACCGAGACCTATATCGTCAATACGAAGATGGCCAGCTTCGGCTACGCCAAGTCCAAGTCGTATGGCGTGAGCATCTCGCAGTACACGCCGAACATGGCCAAGCGCATGGGCCGCCCGGAGCCCACCGGCTGGATCATCGGTTCGGAGTTCAGCGACATGTGGTACGGCTTCTACTGCTACGAAACCCAGGACTTCGTGATCAAGGACAGCACCTACCGCGACAACATCGTCTACGGCATCGACCCGCACGACCGTTCGCATCGCCTGATCATCGCCGGCAACACGGTGTACGGCACCAAGAAGAAGCACGGCATCATCGTTTCGCGTGAGGTCAACGACAGCTGGATCATCAACAACAAGAGCTACGACAACAAGCTCTCGGGCGTGGTGATCGACCGTAACAGCGTCAACAACCTGGTGGCCTACAACGAGATCTACCGCAACCACACCGACGGCATCACCCTGTACGAAAGCGGCGACAACCTGATCTGGGGCAACAAGCTGGTCAACAACCGCCGCCACGGCATCCGCGTGCGTAACAGCGTGAACATCCGCCTGTACGAAAACGTCGCCATGGCCAACGGCCTGGTCGGCGTATACGGCCACATCAAGGACCTGTCCGACACCGACCGCGACATCGCCCTCGACCCGTTCGACACCAAGGTGTCGCTGATCGTGGTGGGTGGCGAGCTGTCGGCCAACGGCTCCGGCCCGCTGTCGATCGACTCGCCGCTGTCGGTCGAGCTGTACAAGGTGTCCATGCTCGCCCCGCGCAAGGCCAGCGGCATCAGCCTCAATGGCGTGCTGGGCGAGCGCCAGGACGAAATCCTCGACCTGCTGGTACGCCAGCAGAAGGCTGTGCTGATCGACCCGGTCGAACGCCAGACCGAAATGATCGATTAAGGAAGCCCAGACCATGACTCCACACCTGATGAAACTGCTGGGCCTGTCCGCCGCCCTTCTGGCAATCAGCCAGGGCGTGCGCGCCGAAGACGTCAAGGCCCCGACCTTCAACGCCGAGCCCTGCTGCCAGTTGTGCCCTGAAGCGCACGATGCCAGCCGCTACACCACCCGCTATCAGCAAAACTTCACCACGCTGGTGCAGGCCCAGGGCGACTGGCTGTTCCGCACCCGTGAAGACCTGCGCACCGAGTTCAACACCACCCCGGCCGGCTACAAACGCCTGCAGCAAGTGCACGACGCGTTCAAGAAACGTGGCGTGGAACTGGTGGTGGTGTACCAGCCGACCCGCGGCCTGGTGAACCGCAACATGCTCAACCCGGCCGAAAAAGCCGCGTTCGACTACCAGAAGGCCCTGGGCAACTACCAGGCCATGCTCAAGCGCTTCGCCAGCATGGGCTACAACGTGCCCGACCTGTCACCGCTGACCAACGAGCAACTGGCCGCCGCTGACCAGGGCAAGGACTTCTACTTCCGTGGCGACCAGCACTGGACGCCGTACGGTGCCGAGCGCGCGGCGAAGATCGTGGCCGACACCGTGCACAAGATGCCGGCCTTCGAAGGCATCCCGCGCAAGGCATTCGAGACGAAGAAATCCGGGCGCATGGGCAAGACCGGCACCCTGCACAACGTTGCCGGCCAACTGTGCGGCACCAGCTACGCCGTCCAGTACATGGACCAGTTCGCCACCGAGCCGAAAGGCTCGAGCGGTGGCGACGACCTGTTCGGTGACAGCGGCAATGCGCAGATCACCCTGGTCGGTACCAGCCACAGCGGCAAAAACTACAACTTCTCGGGCTTCCTCGAGCAATACATCGGCGCCGACGTGCTCAACGTCGCCTTCCCAGGCGGCGGCCTGGAAGGGTCGATGATCCAGTACCTGGGCAGCGAGGAATTCCAGAAGAACCCGCCGAAGATCCTGATCTGGGAATTCTCCCCGCTGTACCGCCTGGACCAGGAAACCATCTGGCGGCAAATCCTTGGCCTGCTCGATGACGGCTGCGATGACCGCCCAGCCCTGATGAGCGCCAGCGCCACCCTCAAGCCTGGCAAGAACGAGCTGATGGTCAACGGCAAGGGCGGCGTGATCAAAGACCTGATCAACCGCAACCTGCAGATGGACGTCAAGTTCGAAGACCCCTCGGTGAAGGTGTTGCAGGCCACCCTCTGGTACCTCAACGGCCGCCATGAGGACATCAAGCTGGAAAAACCGGAAACCTCCGACACCGACGGCCGCTTCGTCTTCCAGATGCGCGAAGACGAGGACTGGGCCAGCCAGAGCCTGCTGGCGTTCGAGGTACAAGGGCCGGAAAGCGGCACCCAGAAGGTCGAAGCCAAGCTCTGCAAACGCAACAACTTCGCCGTGCCTGCGCAGACCGCGCAGGCTGGCCAGTGAGGCGACCCATGACCATTTTCAAGCGAATTTCCAGCCCCGCCCTGCTCGCGTTGGCCTTGTTTGGCGGTGCCGCGCACGCCGCGCTGGTACCGCCGCAGGGTTACTACCAGGGGATCGAAAAGCTCAAGACCGGTGAGGGTAACTTCCGCTGCGAAGCGGCGCCCAAGCCATACACCGGCCCGCTGCAGTTTCGCAGCAAGTACGAAGGCTCGGACAAGGCACGGGCAACGCTCAACGCAGCCTCGGAAAAAGCCTTCCGCACGTCGACCGAAGACATCACCACGCTGGAGAAAGGCGTGAGCAAGATGGTCGGCCAGTACATGCGCGACGGCCGCCCGGCGCAACTCGACTGCACCCTGACGTGGCTGGGTACCTGGGCACGCGCCGGTGCATTGCTGTCCACCGACTACAACCATACCGGCAAGTCGATGCGCAAATGGGCGCTGGGCAGCATGAGCGGTTCATGGTTGCGGCTGAAATTCTCCAACTCGCAGCCGCTGGCGGCACACCAGGCCGAGGCCGACCTGATCGAAAAATGGCTCAACCGCCTGGCCGAGCAGACTGTGCGTGACTGGAGCGACCTGCCGCTGGAGAAGATCAACAACCACAGCTACTGGGCGGCCTGGTCGGTCATGGCTACCGCCGTCGCCACCGACCGTCGCGACCTGTTCGACTGGGCCGTGAAGGAATACAAGGTGGGCGCCAACCAGGTGGATGACCAAGGCTTCCTGCCCAACGAGATCAAGCGCAAGCAGCGCGCGCTGGCCTATCACAACTACGCCTTGCCGCCGCTGGCGATGATTGCCAGCTTCGCCCAGGCCAATGGCGTCGACCTGCGCGCCGAGAACAACTTCGCCTTGCAGCGCCTGGGTGAAGGCGTGCTGGCCGGCGCCCGCGATCCCAGCCACTTCAAGGCGCGCGCGGGCAAGAAACAGGACATGACCGACCTCAAGGTCGACAGCAAGTACTCCTGGCTCGAGCCCTGGTGTGCGCTGTACCACTGCGTCGGCGACACGCTTGAGCGCAAGCACGACATGCAGCCGTTCAACAGCTTCCGGCTGGGGGGCGATGTGACCCGGGTCTATGACCCGAGTGCAGAGCGTAAAAAGTAACACCATCCCTGTAGGCGCGGGTTTACCCGCGAAGAGGCCGGGCCTGCCATCTGCGGTGCCTTGTGCCGGCCTCATTCGCGGGTAAACCCGCTCCTACGGGGGACTAGGTATCTCCCACCATTTCGTGGGGGGTTTGGGGGGCGCTTTGCCCTGGATGCTGTGAACAAATTAGGAGAACCGGGATGGTCTTCTCGTCCAACGTGTTCCTGTTCCTGTTCTTGCCGATCTTCCTCGGCCTGTACTACTTGAGCGGGCAACGTTATCGCAACCTGCTGCTGCTGGTCGCCAGCTACATCTTCTACGCCTGGTGGCGGGTGGACTTCCTGGCACTGTTCGCCGGCGTCACCCTGTGGAACTACTGGATCGGCCTGAAAGTCGGTGCCGCCGGTGTGCGCACCAAGCCGGCGCAGCGCTGGCTCCTGCTCGGCGTGGGTGTCGACCTGGCGATCCTCGGCTACTTCAAGTACGCCAACTTCGGCGTCGACAGCCTGAACGCGATCATGACGTCGTTTGGCCTGGAGCCATTCATTCTGACCCACGTGCTGCTGCCGATCGGTATCTCGTTCTACATCTTCGAGTCAATCAGCTACATCATCGACGTATACCGCGGTGACACCCCGGCTACCCGCAACCTGATCGACTTCGCAGCGTTCGTGGCGATTTTCCCGCACCTGATCGCAGGCCCCGTGCTGCGCTTCAAGGACCTGGTCGACCAGTTCAACAACCGTACCCACACCCTGGACAAGTTCTCCGAAGGCTGCACCCGCTTCATGCAGGGCTTCATCAAGAAAGTGTTCATCGCCGACACCCTGGCCGTGGTCGCCGACCACTGCTTCGCCCTGCAAAACCCCACCACGGGCGATGCCTGGCTCGGCGCCCTGGCCTACACCGCACAGCTGTACTTCGACTTCAGCGGCTACAGCGACATGGCCATCGGCCTGGGCCTGATGATGGGCTTCCGCTTCATGGAAAACTTCAAGCAGCCCTATATCAGCCAGTCGATCACCGAGTTCTGGCGGCGCTGGCATATCAGCCTGTCGACCTGGCTGCGCGACTACCTGTACATCACCTTGGGCGGTAACCGTAAAGGCACCTTCAATACCTACCGCAACCTGTTCCTGACCATGCTGCTGGGCGGCCTGTGGCACGGTGCAAACTTCACCTACATCATCTGGGGCGCCTGGCACGGCATGTGGCTGGCCATCGAGCGCGCGCTGGGCCTCGACACCAACCCGCAGCGCTTCAACCCGGTGAAGTGGGCCTTCACCTTCCTGCTGGTGGTAGTCGGCTGGGTGATCTTCCGCGCCGAAAACCTGCAGGTGGCCGCCCGTATGTACGGCGCCATGTTCAGCTTCGGCGACTGGCAGCTGTCGGAGCTCAACCGCGCCCAGCTCACCGGTCTGCAGGTGGCCACCCTGGTTATCGCCTACCTCACCCTGGCGTTCTTCGGCTTGCGCGACTTCTACCGCAATGCCAGGCCGACGCCCAAGGCGACCCCGGTGCAGGTCAACGCTGACGGCTCGATCGGCCTGGACTGG
The DNA here is from genome assembly GCF_020911845.1 of Pseudomonas sp. CIP-10. Taxonomy (NCBI): domain Bacteria; kingdom Pseudomonadati; phylum Pseudomonadota; class Gammaproteobacteria; order Pseudomonadales; family Pseudomonadaceae; genus Pseudomonas; species Pseudomonas sp. CIP-10. Next base: position 5,033,362 of record NZ_CP087160.1, read on the forward strand.
ACCCGGGTGATGACCCGCGCACTGATCCTGCTGCTGTTCGTCGCCTCGATCCTCAAGCTTTCGGCGCAAAGCTACTCGCCGTTCCTTTACTTCCAGTTCTGAGGTTGATGACCATGACCCGGACATTACGCATCACCTATTCCCTGTCGTTCCTCGGCCTGCTGGTCGGCATGGGCGCCTGGTCCACCGGTGGCCTGCAGAGTTTCCAGCGCACCGAGCAGATGACCCTGCTCAACGGCAAACTGGCCAAGGCCGCCGAGACCCACTACGACGCCGAGTTCCCGATCAAGCGCCTGGGCACCAACCTGTGGGCGGCCATGGACTTCAAACTGTTCAACGAAGGCCGCCCAGGTGTGGTACTGGGCCGCGACCAGTGGTTGTTCAGCGACGAAGAGTTCAAGCCCACTGCCGGTGCCGAGCAATTGATGCAGGAAAACCTGGCACTGATCCGTGGCGTACGCGACACCCTGCAGCAACACGGTAGCCAGCTGGTGCTGGCGATCGTGCCGGCCAAGGCGCGGGTCTACGCCGAGTACCTGGGCAAAGAGCGGCCTGCCAGCCTGCATGACGACCTGTACAACCAGTTCCATGCCCAGGCACGCCAGGCCAACGTGTTCGCACCGGACCTGATGGCACCGATGGAGCAGGCCAAGGCCCGCGGCCAGGTATTCCTGCGTACCGATACCCACTGGACGCCCATGGGTGCCGAAGTGGCGGCGCAGGCGCTGGCCGAAGCGGTCAGCCGCCAGAGCCTGCTCAATGGCGACCCACAAGCCTTCATCACCGAAGCGGGCAACACCGCCCCCTACAAGGGCGACCTGACCAACTTCCTGCCACTGGACCCCTTGTTCAGCAACCTGCTGCCGGCCCCGGACAACCTGCAGAAACGCACCACCCGGCCGGTCGATGCCGAGGGTGACGCCGGCGACGCGTTGTTCGCCGACAAGCAGATCCCGGTTGCACTGGTAGGCACCAGCTACAGCGCCAACCCGCACTGGAACTTCCTCGGCGCGCTGCAGCAGGCCCTGCGCAGTGACGTCGCCAACTACGCCGAAGACGGCCATGGCCCGCTACTGCCGATGCTCAAGTACCTGCAAAGCGATGCCTTTAAAAACGCCGCACCACAAGTGGTGGTGTGGGAATTCCCAGAACGTTATCTGCCAATGAAAAACGACCTCAGCAGCTTCGATCCGCAGTGGATCGCGCAGCTGAAAAACGCCCGTAAATCCGAAGAAAACCTGGCCTTGTCGTCCACCCGGACAGACCACTGACTGATAGAGAGGAAACGCACATGACTACCAAGACTTCCATTGCCAAAGCCCTCACCCTCGCGGCCGGCCTTTCCCTTGCTTCGATGCAGGCCTTCGCCGGTGCCGACGCCGCACTGTATGGCCCAAGTGCGCCGAAAGGCTCGACCTTCGTACGCCTGTACAACGCGACCAGCGCACCCGCCGCCGCGTCGGTCGGCAACACCCAGATCAAACAGGTTGGCGCACAGGCCAGCAGCGATTTCAGCTTCCTGCCAGGCGGCGACTACACCGCCCAGGTCGGCGGCAAGAGCGTGCCGGTCAAGCTGGCCTCGGACAAGTACTACACCCTGGTCAACAGCAACAGCGGCAGCCCGAAGCTGATCGAAGAACCACCGTTCAAGAACAAGCAGAAAGCCCTGGTGCGCGTGCAGAACCTGAGCGACCAGCAACTGACCCTGAAAACCGCCGACGGCAAGACCGAAGTGGTCAAGCCGGTGGCCGCCAACGGCCGTGGCGAACGCGAAATCAACCCGGTCAAGGTCAACCTGGCGCTGTACCAAGGAGACAAGAAAGTGGGTGACGTGAAACCCGTCGCCCTGGAGCGCGGCGAAGCCGCAGTGCTGTACGTAACGGGTTCCGGCAACGCCTTGTCGCCGGTGTGGGTAACTCGCCCCGTGGCTAGCAACTGATTCCCCTGCCTCTCAACGACTATTGGAGAAACATGATGATCCCGGTAATTCTTTCTGGTGGTAGCGGTTCCCGTCTGTGGCCTCTGTCGCGCAAGCAGTTCCCCAAACAGTTCCTGGCCCTGACCGGTGAGCACACGCTGTTCCAGCAAACCATCGAGCGCCTTGTATTCGAGGGCATGGACACCCCGATCGTGGTCTGTAACAAGGACCACAAGTTCATCGTCCAGGAGCAACTGGCCGCACTGAAGCTGGAAACCCAAGGCATCCTCATGGAACCGTTCGGCCGCAACACCGCGCCGGCCGTGGCCATGGCTGCCATGAAGCTGGTCAACGAAGGCCGCGACGAGCTGATGCTGGTGCTGCCTGCCGATCATGTGATCGATGACCAGAAAGCCCTGCAACGTGCCTTGGCCTTGGCCACCGTGGCCGCCGAGCGTGGCGAGATGGTGCTGTTCGGCGTGCCGGCGACCAAGCCGGAAACCGGCTACGGCTACATCCGTTCCAGCCAGGATGCGCTGCTGCCCGAAGGCGTGGCGCGGGTTGCGCAGTTCGTCGAGAAGCCCGACGAAAAACGCGCGGCCGAGTTCGTCCAGGCCGGTGGTTACTTCTGGAACAGCGGTATGTTCCTGTTCCGCGCCAGCCGCTTCCTCGAAGAGCTGAAAAAGCACGACGGCGACATCTACGATACCTGCGTACTGGCCCTGGAGCGCAGCCAGGAAGACGGCGATGTGCTGAGCATCGACGAAGCCACCTTCGCCTGCTGCCCGGACAACTCCATTGACTATGCGGTGATGGAGAAAACCCAGCGTGCCTGCGTGGTGCCGATGTCGGCCGGCTGGAGCGATGTAGGCTGCTGGTCGTCGCTGTGGGAAGTGCACGAGAAAGACGACAACGGCAACGTCACCAAGGGCGACGTGGTGGTTCAAGACAGCCGCAACTGCATGATCCACGGCAACGGCAAACTGGTGTCGGTGATCGGCCTGGAGAACATCGTGGTGGTCGAGACCAAGGATGCCATGATGATTGCCCACAAGGACAAGGTCCAGGGCGTCAAGCAGATGGTCAAGACCCTCGACGAACAGGGCCGCACGGAAACCCAGAACCACCTGGAAGTGTATCGCCCGTGGGGCTCGTACGACTCGGTGGACATGGGCGGCCGCTTCCAGGTCAAGCACATCACCGTCAAGCCGGGCGCCAGCCTGTCGCTGCAGATGCACCATCACCGCGCCGAGCACTGGATCGTGGTATCCGGTACCGCCGAGGTGACCTGCGACGAGAACGTGTTCCTGCTGACCGAAAACCAGTCGACCTATATCCCCATCGCTTCGGTGCACCGTTTGCGCAACCCGGGCAAGATCCCGCTGGAGATCATCGAAGTGCAGTCCGGCAGCTACCTGGGCGAGGATGACATCGAGCGCTTCGAGGATGTGTATGGGCGCACGTCCACACCCATCGAGCGCGGCGTTTCGGTGAAGACCATCGCGCAGTAAATGCTGGCTCGCCCCTGGGCTGACCAGGGGCGAGCTGCTCATTCAAGGGTCGGGGCTATGACGGAGATGTCGAATGGGCCACCCACCACCCTGAAAGGTCGCTGCAAATCATCCTCCCCTTCAAATTCGAAGGATTCAGCCCTGATGCTTGTGGCGGTCATCTCGAGTTTCCGGATACGTCCGGATTTCGCATAGCCGCCATAGGTTGTGCCGCGCTTGTGAACAAGCGCCCGGTTCGCCTCCCCCCCGATAACGACATCCCGCACGCCCGCCTGTAACTGCAGGTCGAAGTCAATGTAGACGTCCGCATCATCGGCCTGCCCCTTGTACGCATACAACCACGCGTTTTGTTCAGTGGTCCCGAAATCCACGCCCTGCGAAACGAAATCCTCTCTTTGACCCGCAAGGCTGATGACAGCCGTAACAGTGCCCTTGGCAGGCGCTTTTTTCATTTCTTGTACAGGTTTTTGCTCAACCGATGTGTCACTCATGGCCATGCTCCTTTTGATTAGGCATGGCGGAATCTAGAATGGATGTACCCTTTCCACTACTCGCAGTATTGCCAGGTCTGGCCTCTGGCATAGTTGCTCACCGGTTACCTGACCGCTGGGTTTTAGATAGGCTGTAGCCATCCCTGCGCGCGAATGAGGCGATTACGCGATGCTGATCGGTGCCCTGCTGATCCTCACCTGGCTGGTGTTGTTGTTGCGTTACCCAGCCAAGGCTCTTCCCATCTCCCTGGCGGCCGTGTTTGGCCTGGGTCTGGTGGCCTTGTTCGTGGTCTGGCAAGACAGCCGCGAAAGCAGTCGACTGGCACGCCTGGACCTGCGCCTGACCTACGCCCCCGAACACTGTCCCGCCGACCGTGCCCTGCAGGTACGCATGAAGAACGGCAACGACGTGCCGCTGACCGAACTGCGCTGGCGCGTGGCAGCGTACGCACCGGGCGATACCGTGAACCTGGCCGAGAACACCTACAATGCACCGCGATACCGAGGGCCAGGTGAATTGCAGCCGGGGGCCGAGTGGCAAGACTGCCTGCCATTGCCGCCGCTGCGTTCCGGCTATCGGCCGCAGACCCTGGAATTCCGGGTAGAGCACCTGCAAGGTACATTTGCCAATTGATGTGTTGCCTATGCCGGCTTCTTTGCGGGTCAACCCGCTCCTGCAGGGTGTAGGGGCGGGTTGACCCGCAAAGAGGCCGGCACAGGCAACAACCAATCCTCCATGACAACAGGCCCCTACCATGCCCACCGTCCTGATCACCGGTTGTTCCAGCGGCATCGGCCGCGCCCTGGCCGACGCCTTCCGCGATGCGGGCCACCATGTCTGGGCCACCGCCCGCAAGCCTGAGGATGTCGAGCAACTGAGTGCCGCCGGCTACACGGCCCGGCAGCTGGATGTAAACGACGGCGAGGCACTGGCCCGCCTGGCAGAGGAACTGCAAACCCTCGATATCCTGATCAACAACGCGGGTTACGGTGCCATGGGCCCACTGCTCGATGGTGGCGTCGACGCCCTGCGCCAGCAGTTCGAAACCAACGTCTTCGCCGTGGTCGGCGTTACCCGGGCGCTGTTCCCGCTGCTACGCCGCTCACGCGGCCTGGTGGTGAATATCGGCAGTGTATCGGGCGTGCTGGTCACGCCATTCGCCGGCGCGTACTGCGCCTCGAAGGCGGCTGTGCATGCCCTGAGCGATGCCTTGCGCCTGGAGTTGGCGCCGTTCGGTGTGCAGGTGATGGAAGTACAGCCGGGTGCAATTGCCTCGCAGTTCGCCAGCAATGCCCAGCGCCAGGCTGAGCAGGTGCTGGCGGTCGACTCGGCGTGGTGGCCTTTGCGTGAGCATGTGCAGGCGCGGGCGCGGGCATCGCAGGACAAGCCAACGTCGGCGGCGGTATTTGCCCAAGGCGTGCTGGCAGCAGTCGGCAAGTCGCCGGCGCCCGCAGTGGTACGTTTGGGGAATGGCAGTACAGCCTTGCCGCTGATGGCACGGTTGCTGCCGCGGCGGTTGCTGGACTGGGCGCTGCGCAAGCGCTTTGGCCTGCTGCGCCCGCTCTGAGTGATCGCCTGCCTGTACCCGCGAAAGGGCCGGGCCTGCAGGACAATTTTCACCCGCCGTTCACCGTTGACGCTGCTACCGTATTCGCGGGTAAACCCGCTCCTACACAGATTGGTGGTGGACACACATCGGTGGTTGGACACAGACCGCCGTGTAGGAGCGGGTTCACCCGCGAAGAGGCCGGCCCTGCTGGCCAATCTCCACCCGCCGTTCACCGTTGCTGCCGCCACCGTATTCGCGGGTAAACCCGCTCCTACACAGATTGGTGGTGGACACACATCGGTGGTTGGACACAGACCGCCGTGTAGGAGCGGGTTCACCCGCGAAGAGGCCGGTGCAGCCTGCAAAGAATAAAGCCATGGACCGCAATCCACCCCTTCAGACTCTGTGCTTCCTCCCTAGCTGTGAGCATTCGGCAGCTGCTCGTCAAACGCCTGCCAGCCACCGCCCAGTGCCTTGTAAAGCCCCACCAGCGCCTGCGACACCGCCGCCGAGCTGTCGATCCATTGCTCCTCGCTGGCCAGCAGCGCGCCTTGCACCGTCAGCACATTGAGAAAGTCCACCGCCCCTTCCACATACTGGCGCTGGGCGGTTTCCAGGGCGATACGGTTTTGCCGCACGGCCTCGGCAAGGTGATCACGGCGCAACTGACTGGCGTTGTACAGGCGTAGCACATCGTCGATTTCATGCCAGGCCCCCAGCACCACCTTGCGATAGTTCAGCGCAGCTTCCTGCTGTTGCGCCTCGCGCAGCTCCAAGGTGCCCTTGAGCCGGCCGCCCTCGAAAATTGGCAGCGACATCTGTGGACCGAAGGCGAACCGGCGCGAATCCCAGCCACCGAAATCCGACAGCTGCATCGCCTGGAAGCCGACACTGCCCGACAGGCGGATACTCGGGTAGAAATCCGCCTTGGCCACGCCAATGCTGGCAGTGGCGGCATGCAGGCGGGCCTCGGCCTGGCGGATGTCCGGGCGGCGCTCGGCCAGTTCGGACGGCAAGCCAATGGCAAACTTCTGCTGCGGCGCAGGCAGCTCGCCGCCTGGCAGCAATTCGGCCTGGAGGCTGCGCGGCGGCTCGGCAGCGAGCAGGCTGAGGGCATTGATCAGGTCATCACGCCGCGCTTCCAGGCTTGGCAGACGCGCTTCGATAGAAGCGACCTGGGCGCTGGCCTGGGCCACATCCAGGCGCGTGGCAACGCCTTCGGCCTGGCGGTCCTGGGACAGCTTCAGGCTGTGCCGGGCGACCCTGAGGTTATCCTGCGTCACATCGAGGGTGTGCTGCACGGCACGCAGCTGGATGTAATTGCCGGCGGTTTCCGAAAGCAGTGCCAACAGCACACCGCGGCGGTCATTCTCGGCCACTTCGACCGTGGCATCGGCAGCCTCGACCTGACGCCGCACACGGCCCCACAGGTCCAGTTCCCAACCGGCCACCAGGTCGCCCTGCCAGAGGTTGAAGGCTTCTTTCCCGGCTTTGCCGGACGGATCGCTCAAGCCATCGGCGCTGTTACGAGCGCGGCTGTAACCGGCGTTCACGTCCACCGACGGTACTTCGTCGGCAGCCAAGGTACTGCGCAGGGCACGGCTTTGCAGCAGCCGCGCGCTGGCCATCTGCAGGTCGAGGTTGCGTTCGGCAACGCGCTGGATCAACGCGCTCAGGCGGGCATCGTGGAACGTTTCCCACCAGCGCAGTTCAAGCGGTTCGGCCTGCGGCTGGCTGGCCGCTGCCTCGCCTTGCAGCGGCGCCCACTGCTGCGGGGCCTGGCTATCTGGGCGCAGGAAATCCGGGCCCAGGGTGCAACCGGTCAGCAGCACAGCCAGCAGCAAAGGGCTCAAGCGTAATCCCGGTTTCATCGCGCGCTTACCTCTTTGCCGTCCAGCTTGTCGCCACGCGTGTCGATGGTGGCTTCGACCGACATGCCCACACGCAGGCGGGTGAGCAGTGGCTGGCCATCATCGAGAACGATCTTGACCGGAATGCGCTGCACCACCTTGGTGAAGTTGCCGGTGGCGTTGTCTGGCTTGACTGCGGCGAAGGTTACGCCGGTAGCCGGGGCAATGCTTTGCACATGGCCTTGCAGGGTTTCGCCGGAGAAGGTGTCGACGCTGATGCGCACCGGCTGGCCCGGCTGTACGTGGGTCAGCTGGGTTTCCTGGAAGTTGCCGACCACATAGGCCTGCTGCAACGGCACCACCGACAGCAGGCGAGCGCCCGGGTTGACGTAGGCCCCCACGCGCAGGGCGCGTTCGCCGACCATACCGTCCACCGGCGCTGTGATGCGGGTGTAGGACAGATCGAGCTGGGCCTTTTCCAGGCCTGCTTCGGCACGCTTGAGCTGGCCATCGGCGCTGGCCACTTGAGCCGTGAGGATGTCTACCTGCTTGCGCGCCGCCACCCGCGCAGCTTGAGCGTTGGCCAGGCGAGCACGGGCTTGATCGACCGCGCTGCGCGCCTGCTGGGCGTTCTGCACGGTACCCGCGCCCTGCTCGGCAAGGCGGCTGTAGCGGTTGACTTCATGGTCGGCGAACGCCGCTTCAGCCTGGGCCGCCTTCACTGCCGCTTCGGCCTGGGCAATCAGCGCGTCCTGGCGTTCAAGCGTGGCGCGGGCATCGGCGCTTTGTGCCTGGGCTACCAGCAACTGCGCCTGCGCAGCATCCAGCGCGGCCTGGTAGTCACGCGCGTCGATGGTCGCCAGCAACTGGCCAGCCGTGACCTGCTGATTGTCTTCCACCAGCACTTGCTTGATGAAACCGGCGACTTTGGGCGCGACCACGGTGTAGTCGGCGGTCACATAGGCGTCATTGGTGCTCTGGCGGTGATCGCTGCCAAACATCCAGGGGCCGACGATGCCGGCCAGGACGGCCACGGCCAGCACCGAGCCGATGAAAAGGGTTTTGCGGTTGTTGGTCATTTCAATGGTTCTCGAAATCATCCAGGGCTCAAGCCACCGCACGCGGCGGATAGACCCGGGTAGGCACGAAAGGAATCAGGCAGATCAGGGCCACGGCGATACAGGCCAGCACCAGATAGAGGTCAGCTGAGGTCAATACCTGCGCCTGGTCGTGAATGCGCTTGGCCAGGCCGGCGGCGTTGCCGTCGACCAGCGGGGCGTTGCCCAGGCTGTCCACCAGGTGATTGGAATGGAAGTGCCGGCGCAGGGTGCCAAGAACATCCAGCAGGCCACCGGCGATGACGGCGGCCAGGCCCTTGACGGTGTTGAACCAGCTGGAGGCGAACGGGCCCTCCTGCGGGGTCATGCCATTGGTGGACAGCATCAGCAACGGCAGCACTGCCATCGGCTGGCCGAACACCTGCAGCAGGTAGAACGGGTAGAAGTCGCCACGGATCCACTCGCTGGTCAGCAGGCTGCTGCCAACACAGGACACCGCCAGCATCGCCAGGCCAATGCCCAGCACCCAGCGGCAGTCCACTGCGCGGATGTTGCACAGCGCCGCCGTCAGCGGCAGGGCGATCAGTTGCGGCATGGCCACCAGCATCATCAACGGGCTGGTCTGCGCTGGGCGGTAGCCCTGGATCTGCGCAAGGTAGGCCGACGGGATGCTGCCCACACCCGAGAGCACGATCAGCACACCGGCCAGGGTCACCAAGGCGAAACTCAAGTTGCGCCGCTGCAACAAGCGCAACTGGAAAAACGGCAACGGCTCGGACCACTCGTTGTACATGAACAACACCAGCAACAGCAGGCCACCGCCCAGCAGCCAGCAGATCAGCGGCGAGTCGAACCAACCCCAGCGGTCGCCCAGCGACAGGCCCAGCACAGTGCAACTGATGGCGGGCAGGCCCAGCAGTACGCCCCGCCAGTCGAACTGTTTGAAACGCTCCAGGCGCAGCGGGTCCTGCGGCAGCCCCCAGCCTACGCAGACCATGGCCAGCAGCGAGGGCAGGATGATCTGCCAGAATGCCCATTGCCAACCGACGTATTCGGTCCACAGCCCCGCCAGTGGCGTGCCGAGGTTGGGGCCGAAGGTGGCGGTCAGGGCGTAGCAGGCCAAGCCATAGACCTTGATACCTGGCGGCAAAAAGCGCAGGGCCACGCTCATCAACATCGGCGGCAACGCGCCAGCGGCAAAGCCCTGCAGTACACGCAGCAACATCAGGCTGTGCAGGTTGGGGGCGAACGGTTGCAGCAGGCCAAGCACGGCGAACAGACCAATAGCGCTCATGGTGAAGCGGCGCAGCGAGAAGGTCGTCGCCAGCCACGGCGCAAAGGCCATGGCCGAGACCGAAGCGGCGCTGTACACCGCCAGCAACCAGGCACCTTCGTCGGCACCGATGCCCAGGGCGCCGCGGATATCGGCCAGGGAAATCTTGGTTACCGACTCGTTGAGGCCGGCGCACAGCACAGCCAGCAATACACCGAACAACCCGACCACTACCTGCAGGCCGAACGCCGCCTGCACGGGCGCAGCCGGCGCGGGGGCGGCGGCAATGGCGGCAGACGGGGCGGACAGGGAACTCATGGGCAGACATCTCCGGCAACAAATTTGCGACCGGAGCAAGTCTAAAAAGGTCGAATGCTTACGAAAACTGACTTGTTGGCAGTTTTATATTGCGTCAAACGCAATCGGGCAACGGATGCGCACGTGCCGCCCGCCTCAAGGGTCCATCCTGCCGCACGCCTTCAACGTCTGCCGCAGCCAGCGATGGGCCGGGTCGTTATCGAACCGCGGGTGCCATGCCTGCATGACATTGACCTTTTCCAGTGGCACGGGGATCTCGAAGGACCTCAATGGCAGTTTCAGCCTGTTCACACTGTTCAGGATATTGGCGGGTATCGGCAAGATCAGGTCCGAGTCCGGCAGCGAAAACATCGCGGAGTGAAAACTCGTCGTGATCAGCGCTACCCGGCGCTCCACCTTGTAATTGGCCAGTGCCACGTCGATAGGCCCATTGGCACGGCCACGGCGTGACACGCTGATGTGCGGGTAGGCGGCGAAGCGTTCAGGGGTGATCTCGTCATCGAAAACCGGGTGCCCTTCACGCGCCAAGCCCACGAAGTAGGTGTTGAACAGGCTCTGAACCTTGATTTCGGGGCCCAGTTCAATGGCTGAACTGATGATCAAGTCGATTTGCCCATTGCGCAACACCGCATCATCGTCGCCGCTGCCCTCCGGCACGAAACGCAGCACCGTATGCGGTGCCTGGGCCAGCATCATGCGCAACAGCTGAGCGCCATACAGGGCGATGAACAGGTCATTGGTGCGGATGTTGAAGGCACGGTCCAGGTTCACCAGGTCGACATCGTCGCGACTGCGAAATACCTGCCCGGCCTGCTCCACCAGGCCATGCACCTGCTCGCGCAAGGCCAGCGCACGCGGCGTCGGCACCAGGCCACGGCCGGCGCGCACCAGGATCGGGTCACCCAGCGCTTCGCGGATACGCCCCAGGGTCCGGCTCATGGCGGCCGGGCTCAGGTTCATGCGTTGCGCCGCACCAACCACGCTGCCCTCGTCGAGCAAGGCATCGAGGGCGACAAGCAGGTTCATGTCCGGAAGTTGCATGGCCGTTTTCCGTTACAGCTGTGGGAAATGTGATGGTATCAGGTTGATGGATTGCACCGGACGCAATGCGCTTGTGCGTGGTGGGCCATTTATTCAGGGAAAGGATTGGGTCAAGAATGATGCATGGCAGGTTCGGCCCTTTCGCGGGTAAACCCGCGCCTGCGTTGGTCTACGCGAAGAGGCCGCCCCAGCCCCCCAAATACATCAAGGATCCCGCATGCCCAGCCCCGTCCTGATCGCCATCGACGCCTCCCCCGCATCTGCCGCCCTGCTTGCCCTCGCCCGCCGCTACTGCCGCCCGGGCGAGCACGAACTGCACGTGCTGCTGGCCATCGATTCGACCTTCGCGGTGCACGAGCAACCCGCGCCCTACACCGCCGAGGAACGGGAAGAATACCCCGCCGCCTGCGAGGAACAGCAGCATGCCGACCACGCCGTAGCCGAGGCCGTGCGCGAACTGCAGCAAGCCGGCTTCGCCAGCCAGGGCTGCATGGTGGCCGGGCTGCCAGTTGAAGCGATTGTCGCCAAGGCGCAGGCGCTGCGTTGCGAGCTGATCATCATGGGCCACCGTCACCTGACGCGGCTGGGGCGGTTGCTCGACCCGTCGATCAGCGCGAAGGTGATTGATCGGGTCGAAGTGCCGGTGTTGGTGGGGGCGGCGAGTGCCTGAGTTGCGCGAGGTGTCGCCAAGCGGATCGGGCAGCGCGCGGGGTGCGCTCGATCGGCCTGGCGACGTATACCTCAAGGCGAACTCGGCTTCACCACCACCGTACAGGTCGTCCCCGCCGCCAGCAAAAACCCTTCCGGCACTTCATCGATGTGAATGCGCACCGGCACCCGCTGTGCCAGCCGCACCCAGTTGAAGGTCGGATTCACGTCGGCGATCAGCTCGCGGCTCTGTGGGTTGTCACGGTCGTAGATGCCGCGGGCAATGCTCTCCACATGCCCCTTGAGGCGCTCGCCGCTCATCATCTGCAGTTCGGCCTGGTCACCCACCTTCACATGCGGCAGCTTGGTCTCCTCGAAGAAGCCGTAAACCCAGAACGAGTGCTCGTCGACCACCGCCATCACTGCTTCGCCGGTACGCGCATAGTCGCCCTTGTGGATATTCAGGTTGGTCACGTAGCCGTCCACCGTGGCCACGATGTGGGTGCGCTTGAGGTTCAGTTCGGCAGCAGCCAGTTCGGCCAGGGCCTGCTGGTAGTCAGCCTGGGCGGAATTGGCGATGTTGCTGGCGTCGTCGCGGTTTTCCTTGGAGATCACCAGGTTGTCCATGTCGGCACGGCGCTTGGCATTGACCTTGCGCATTTCCCAGGTGGCCTTGCGCGAGGCGACCAGCGCCTTGGCCTGGTCGACGGCCAACTGGTAGTGCTCAGGGTCGATCTGGATCAGCAGGTCGCCCTTCTTCACCCGCTGGTTGTCCTTGACCGGTACATCCACCACGTAGCCGGGCACGTCGGCAGCGACGTTGATGATGTCGGCACGCACACGGCCATCACGGGTCCATGGCGTGGTCATGTAGTGCAGCCACAACTGGCGACCGATGGCCACGGCAGCGACCAGCACCAGCAGGGTGGCGATCAGGCTGAAGAACTTTTTCATCGAAGGATTCTCACCAGTAGACAGACAGCGCCATGGCGCCGAACAAGCAGACGAACAGGCTCAGGCGCAGCAGCGCCGGGTGCCAGAAGAAGCGGTAGCCATCATGGCTGGCAATGAACCGGTCCAGGCCCCAGGCCAGGCCCAGGGCAAACAGGAACATCAAGGTCATGGTGGGCATGTACACGCCATGGAAGGCGATCTCACGGGGCATGGTGCAATCCTTTCGCCGGTGCCAGTGGCGACTGTGGGTCCAGCAGGGAAGTACGGATGAAGTGCAGGTAGCTTTGCACGCGGCGCAGCACCGAGGTGTCGAAGTGCCGGGCGAATGGCTCGTCGGTGGCCTGCACGCGGGCGATGGCGTGGTCCACTGCCACCAGTGCGCGCTCGTGGTTGCTGGCGCTGGGCTGCAGGAACAGCCGGGTCAGCGCACGGCCCATGACACGGATTGCCTGGCGCCAGGGCTGCGACTCGGCATAGGCCGGGTGCACCGGGGCGCGGGCTTGCTCCTTGCGCAGCTCGATGACGGCGTGGCCGATCTCCAGCACGGTGAACATCCAGCCCATCAGCTGGCTTTGCACCTGCGGCTTGCCGGCCGCCAGGCCATAGGCCTGGTGCAGCAGGTCGCGGGTGCGGCTTTCGAAGGCCGAGCCCAGCCCGCGCAGGCGGCCGCTGATGGCGAACAGCACCTGCTCGCGCAACGCCTGCTCCAGGCGGCTCCACAACCAGCGGCTGTTGGGCGGCAGGATGATCGCCCCGGCGGCGGCACAGACGAACATGCCGATCACCATGCCGATGTAGTCGTTGATGAAGGTGTACGGGTCATAAACGGTGAGGTTGTTCGGCACCGAGCCAATCGCGAAGAACACCAGCAGGCCGATACCATAACCGGCGTAGGCAGGGCGCGACGAAAGAAACGCGCCCAGCACGAACACAGGCGCCAGCACCATGCACAGCAGCGGGAAACCGTCGATCCAGGGGAACACGAAGAAGGTTTCGAAGAAGCCGACAAAAGCGCCGATGGCCGTGCCGCAAGCCATCTGGAACGACATGCGCTTGGGGTTGGGTGACGCTGCAGAAAGGCATACGGTGACCGTGGCGATCAGGGTCATCATGGCGCCACTGGGCCAATCGCTGAGCAGCCAGTAACTGCCCAGCAGCAACAGCACTGCCGAGGCGCGCACACCGGCCGCCAGCGATACCAACCAGCTGGTCTGCGCCACGTAGGGCTCGTCCCACTGCTCGCGCTCGTGCTTGTGCGCGGCCAGCGAGGCATGGGTTTCGGCGTAGCTCAACATCTCGTCGACGAAGCGGTACAGCAGCTCGAACGCGGTGTGGAAATCGAGCAGGTCGGATTCGCTGGGGTCCGTTGCCAGGTACTCAGCCCGCAGCCCCCGCACCTGGGCCTGCAGGCCTTCCTTGTAGGCGGCCAGCTCCAGGGTCAGGCGCAGCGCATCGGCGTCAGTCAACGCCCGGCCCACATAGGGCTGCAGCAACTCCACCAAGGTGTTCAGGCCCGGTTCGATGGCACTGACGATCTGCAGCGGGCCACGGGCACGCAGGCGCTCCAGCAAGCGGTGCAAGGCATTGAAGCGGGTGGTGATGGCCATGAACTCGCTGTTCATGCGCACCAGCCGGCCACTGCGACGGCGCATGTGCGGGTCTTCGAAAGCGGTGACGTTGCGCAGGCTCTCAAGGCCCACGGCCTCTGCCACGAAGCGCACGTTGCTGCTCTCGAAGCGGTCCTTTTGACTGTCGCCACGCAGGGCCTCGACCACCACCCCGGCAAACACGCCAAAGCGCTGGTACAGGGCGTTGCGCATTGCGGCACTGGCCGACTGCGGCAGGATCGCGGCACTGACGAAGGTCGACACCAGAATACCCAGGGCGATTTCCAGCGCCCGCCATACCGCTGCCATGAACGCCTGGTCGGGGTGTTGCAGCACCGGCAGGCCGATCATCGCTGCGGTGTAGCCAGCCAGCACGAAACCATAGGCGCGGAAGGTGCGGTAGCGCATGGCACCGGCTGAGCACAGGCCCACCCACAGGGCCAGGCTGGGCAGAAACAGCTCGGTGTTCTGCGGGAAGATGGCGATCAGCGCCACCATCATCGCCGAGCCGGCCAGGGTGCCCAGCACCCGATAGAAGCTCTTGGCGAACACATGCCCGCTTTGCGGCTGCATGACGATGAACACGGTGATCATGGCCGTGCGCGGTTGCGGCAGCTCCAGGCGCATGGCCAACCACAAGGTGATGAACGCGGCGGCCAGCACCTTGAAGATGTACACCCAGGTCACGCCGTCGGTGCGCGCCCAGGCAAAGAAGCCCCGGCGCCATTCCAGGCTTTGCAGCCAGCGCACGGGCAAACTGGAAGTGCTCATTCGGCGTTATCCGGCTTCTTGTCGAAAATGGCCAGGGTGGCCGGGGTCTTCGGTGCTGCCTGGCGTTCCTCTTTCGGCGCATCCTGACCGGCCTGCAGGCCACCACCCAGGGCGGTGACCAGCTCGGCATGGGCAATCAGGCGGGCGGCCTGCACCTGCTGCTGCACCTGCTGCTGGCGGAACAGCAAGGTCTGCGCGTTGAGTACGTTCAGGTAGTCGGTAAGGCCGCGCTGGAACGCGACCATGGCGATGTCGTAGGTTTTCTGCGCGGCAGCAACCGATTCGGCGGCGAAGTGCGACTGTTCTTTCATCGACTCGCGGCGGATCAACTGGTCGGAGATGTTCTTCAGTGCACCAACCACGGTCTGGTTGTAGCGGGCCACCGCCACGTCATACCCCGCCGAGGCCACGCCCAGTTCTGAGCGCAGGCGCCCACCGTCAAAGATCGGCAAGCTGATGGCCGGGCCGACGTTGTAGTTGAACTTGCGCCCGGTCAGGAATTCCAGCGGGCCACCGCCGGTGGCCATGAAGCCCAGGCTGCCGACCAGGTCGACGTTGGGGAAGAAGCCGGCGTGAGCGACGTCGATGCCACGCGCCTGGGCAGCCACCTGCCAGCGGCTGGCAACCACATCAGGCCGCTGGCCAACCAGTTCGGCGGGCAGGTTCGAAGGCAGTTTCAGCGGCGCGGCCAAGGCCAGGGCCGGGCGCTGCAACTGCGCGCCTTCCCCCGGGCCCTTGCCGGCCAGTGCGGCCAGCTGGTTGCGGGTCAGGGCAATTTCTTCGTCGAGGCTGTCGAGCTGACGGTGGGTTTCCGGCAGCGGCGCTTCGGCCTGGCTGACTTCGAAATGGGTGCCGATACCGGCATCCAGGCGACGCTTGGCCAGGGCCAGGATCTGCTCCTGCTGTTCCAGTTCGGCCTTGACGATATCGCGCTGGGCAAAATGCAGGCTCAGCTGGATGTAGGCACGCACCACATTGTTCTGCAGTTCCAGCTGCGCCTGACGGGCTTCGGCCACGCTCATGTGCGCCTGGTCCACGGCCTGCTCGCTGGCATTGCGCTCGCGCCCCCACAGGTCAAGGGCGTAGCTGAAACCGATGGCGGCGTTGTTGTCCCAGGTGTTGGCACCCGACAATGCGCCGGGGCCATAAAACTGGTCTTCAGGCCAGTTGTGGCGCTTGAGCGTTGCCTGGCCGTTGGCCTGGAGCTTTTCCGCCGACTCGACCACACCGGCCATGGCCTTGGCTTCGCGCACCCGCGCCGCGGCCATGGCCAGGCTTGGGCTACCGGCCACGGCCAGGGTAACCCAGCGGTCCAGCTGTGGGTCACCATAGGCGTGCCACCACTGCTGGTCGGGCCAGTGAGCGTCGGTCGCGGCTTCGCGAATGGCCGCGTCGGTGGTCAAGGTATTGGCTTGCAGCGTCTTGCTTTGCGGGGCAATGCCCCAGGTTCCGATACAGCCGCTCAAGGTGAGGGCAAGGGCACAGGCACTGAACGCCTTGAGCGTTCTGATGATGCGACGCGGCACAGCTGCGATTTCCCGAGGAAGAGGTGAAGGGGCCGGGCAATTCTAGGGGGCAGCAGCACTGGCGATAAGCACAGATTCCTGCGAATCTTTGTTACCAAAACAGCGATAATCCGCCTTTGGTCGAAGGCAACTTTTTCTCTTTTCTAAGTTACTTCGTGACACAATTTTGTCCTCTACCTCGAGAGTGACCCATGGACACCCTGCAAAACATGCGTGCTTTCAGTTGCGTAGCCCAACTCGGCAGCTTCACTGCCGCTGCGGCGCAACTGGATACGACCACCGCGAACGTGTCGCGGGCGGTCTCCAATCTGGAAGCCCATCTGCAAACAAGGCTGCTCAACCGTACCACCCGCCGCATTGCGCTGACCGAAGCCGGCAAGCGCTACCTGATGCGTTGCGAACAGATTCTTACCTACGTCGAAGAAGCCGAGGCCGAAGCCAGCGACGCCCATGCGCGCCCGGCCGGGCAGTTGAAGGTGCATTCGATGACTGGGGTCGGCCAGCACTTCGTGGTCGATGCCATCGCCCGCTACCGCGAAACGCACCCGGACGTGACCTTCGATTTGACCATGGCCAACCGCGTGCCCGATCTGCTCGACGAGGGTTATGACGTCTCCATCGTGCTGGCCACCGAACTGCCCGACTCAGGGTTCGTTTCGCAGCGCCTGGGCATCACCTACAGCATTGTCTGTGCCTCGCCCGCCTACATCGCCCAGCATGGCGTGGCGCACAAGCCTGCCGACCTGCTCAAGCACGCCTGCCTGCGCATGGTCAGCCCGGTCATACCGCTGGAGAAATGGCTGTTCGATGGCCCGGAAGGCCAAGAGATGGTCAACATCACCAGTTCGCCGTTCATGGTGAATACCGCCGATGCCATGAAGACTGCGATCCGCAGTGGCATGGGCGTAGGCGTGCTGCCGATCTATTCGGCTATCGAGGGCCTGCGGGACGGAAGCCTGGTACGGGTGCTGCCCGAATATCGCCTGCAGGAGCTGAACCTGTATGCCATCTATCCATCGCGGCAGTATCTGGATGCCAAGATCAAGACCTGGGTCGAGTACCTGCGCAACTCGCTGCCAGAGATTCTTGCCGCGCATGAGGCAGACCTGAAAACCCACCAGGTGCTGATCGCCAACTAAAAAGCTGCTGCATTGCGGGGGCTGACAATGGTAGGTTGCTAATCATTGATTTCGCCTGTTCCGCCCCTTTCGCGGGCAAGCCCGTTCCTGCAAGGCACCGCGCCCCTGTAGGCGCGGGCTTGCCCGCGAAGAGGCCGGCACAGCCCCACCCCGCCTAGCAGAGAAGTTGCCCGATGAAAAAGACCGTCCTGGCCTTCAGCCGTATCACCCCGGCCATGGCCGAGCGCCTGCAGCAAGACTTCAACGTGATTCTGCCCAACCCCAAGCTCGGCGACATCAACGCCCAGTTCAACGAAGCCCTGCCTGAAGCCCATGGTCTGATCGGCGTTGGCCGCAAGCTCGGCAGGGCGCAGCTTGAAGGCGCGGCCAGGCTGGAGGTGGTGTCCAGCGTGTCGGTCGGCTATGACAACTACGACCTCGACTACTTCAACGAGCGCGGCATCGCCCTGACCAACACCCCCGACGTGCTGACCGAAAGCACCGCCGACCTGGGCTTCTCGCTGATCATGGGCTGCGCCCGGCGCACCGCCGAGCTGGATGCCTGGACCAAGGCCGGCAACTGGCAGGCTACCGTGGGCCCGGCCCACTTCGGCAGTGATGTACATGGCAAGACCCTGGGTATCGTCGGCATGGGCAACATTGGTGCAGCAGTGGCACGCCGTGGCCGCTTCGGCTTCAACATGCCGATCCTGTACAGCGGCAACAGCCGCAAGACTGCGCTGGAGCAGGAGCTGGGCGCGCAGTTCCGCAGCCTGGATCAGTTGCTGGCCGAAGCCGACTTCGTGGTGATCGTGGTGCCGCTGTCTGATGCCACCCGCAAGCTGATTAGCAGCCGCGAGCTGAAGCTGATGAAGCCGAGTGCGTTCCTGATCAACATTGCCCGTGGGCCGGTGGTGGATGAGGCGGCGCTGATCGAGGCGCTGCAGGCGGGCACCATTCGCGGCGCAGGCCTGGATGTGTACGAGAAAGAGCCGCTGAGCGACTCGCCGCTGTTCAAGCTACCCAATGCGCTGACCCTGCCGCACATTGGTTCGGCTACTGCCGAAACCCGTGAGGCCATGGCCAACCGGGCGATCGACAACCTGCGTGCGGCGCTGCTGGGCGAGCGGCCGCGGGACCTGGTGAACCCGCAGGTGTGGAAGGGTTGACCGTTTTGGAGTGCCTGGGCCGGCCTCTTCGCGGGTAAACCCGTGCCTACAAAGGGTGTGCACTGCCCTGTAGGAGCGGGTTTACCCGCGAAAGGGCCGGCCCAGGCAACCCATCACCTATTTGGCTACCACAACACCCCCAGCCACCCTGGCCCGGGGCTTGCGAAACACCAGCACATTCCCCGCCATCACCGCCACCAAGCCGAGCAAGGCCGGCGCCGTCCATTGGTAACCCTCAGCCACCGCCGACACATTCAACGCCACCAACGGGAACAGTACCGTGCAGTAAGCTGCCCGCTCCGGGCCCATGCGCCCGACCAACGTCAGGTAGGCAGTGAAGGCAATCACCGACCCCGGCACCACCAGGTACAGCAGCGAACCGATATAGCGCGCATTCCACTCCATGCTGAACGGCACGCCGCTGACCACACAGAACACCGCCAGCATCACCGCCCCATAGACCATGCCCCAGGCATTGGTGGTCATCGGCTTGAGGCCGGCCTTCTGCTGCATGCTCGACAGCAGGTTGCCGGCCGAGAAGCACAGCGTGCCGAACAGGGCTAAACCAAGGCCGTACAGGGTTTCGCGGCTGGCTGCGTGATGCGACAGCTCCGGCCAGAACAGCAGGCCCAGGCCAAGCAAGCCCAAGGCACCACCGCCAAGCACATTGCTGGCGATTTTCTGGCCGAAGAAAAGGCGAGCGTTAAGCGCGTTCCACAGTGTCGCGGTGGAGAACACCACCGCGATCAGGCCGCTGGCGATCCACTGGCTGGCGCTGAGGAAGCAGATGAAGTTGACGCAGAACAGGCACAGGCCCTGGGCCAGGCAAATCTGGTGGCCACGGCGGTTCATGGGTTGCAGCCGGCGCGTAAGCAACAGGAAAGCAAACAGGATCAGCCCGGCCAGGGCGAAGCGGTAGACGATCGACACCGGGATCGCGACCACGCCCAACTGGAGTTTCAGGGCGATCCAGGTGGTGCCCCAGATCAGGACGGTGAGCAGGTAGAGTGACAGGTTCATGGTGGCGGTTCCTTGGGCCTTTGGAAATCGGTGCCCGGCGCTTCGCGGGTAAACCCGCTCCTTCAGGGATCACCAGTGTTCTTTCGATCGGCCTCTGTCTGCTTGCACGAACTTGCGCTTTTCTTGCGCCGGTAGCTGTCACTCGATCCAGGGCGCAGTAGGATGGCAGGCAAGAGGACCCGCCAATGACGCCACTCACCCAGTTGCAAGTGTTCAACGCCATGCATGCCTCGCCCAACGCCAGGCTGGAGCTGAGCGCGCACCTGGGCGACGGACTGGCGGCGGCGTTGTGGAGCAACCGTGACGATGCGCGCGACTACCAGGCCCCTAGCCATCACACCCTGTCGTGCTACATCGCCGACGGCACCGGCACCTTCCGCCGCCAGCGCCCGGCCGACAAAGGCGCCCCCGACAAGCTGTGCGTGATGCCGGCCGGGCAGGAATCGAACTGGGTCGTCAATGGCGCGATCCGCCTGGCACACCTGTATGTCAGCGAGGCGCAGTTCGCCCTGGGCTGTGTACGCCTGCTCGACCGGGAACCGCGCGAGTTGCAACTGCAGGAAGCGACCTTTCTGGACGACCCGCAGCAGGCTGCCCGCTTTCGTCAATTGATCCAGCTGGACTGGGACGAGCCCGGCGAGCGCCTGCTGGCCAGCAGCCTGGCGCACGAGATCGTTGACCATGCGCTGCTCAGCCAGGTCGGGTTGCGCCAAGGCCTGCGCCTGAAAGGCGGGCTGGCGCCAAACCTGCGCCGACAGCTGGTCGACTACCTCGAGGCACACCTGGACCAGCCCATCACCCTGGAAGAGCTGGCGCTGCGCTGCAATTTGTCCGAATACCACTTTGCGCGCATGTTCCGCGCCAGTTTCGGGCTCCCGCCGCACCAGTATCTGCTGGCCCGGCGGCTGCACCGGGCGTGCCAGTTGTTGCGGCTGGGAGTAATGCCGCTGGGGGAGATTGCCTTGTTGTGCGGGTTTGCCAGTGCCAGCCATTTCAGCAACCGGTTTCGCCAAGCCCTGGGGGCCACACCTGGCGAATACCGCAAGGCCTTTTTCATCTGAAACCGGGGCCGCTCTGCGGCCCCATTTGCCTAGAACTCGAAGGTGCTCGACAAACTGACCTGCCGCGCATCGCCAATCGCCACAAAGTACTGGTTCACCGCCGAGCTGTAATACACCTTGTCGAACAGGTTCTTCACGTTCAGTTGCAGACGCACGTTGTGTTCGTCGAGTTTGGTTTCATAAGTGGCAAACGCATCGGCAACGGTATAGCTCGGCAGGTCGAAGGTATTGGTCGCGTTACCCGAACGCTCGCCCACATAACGGGCGCCGGCACCGAAGCGCAGCCGGTCACCCCCGAACAGGCTGCCAAAGTCATACACCGCCGACAGCGAGCCGCTGTGCCGGGCCACGTTCTGCAGGCGATTGCCCTCAAGATCAGGGTCCTTGGTGACCTTGGCATCGGTCAGTGCATAGCTGCCGATCAGGCTCCAGCGCTCGCTGATCTGGCCGGTCACGTCGAGTTCCACTCCGCGTGAACTGACCTCACCCGCATTGCTGTAGACCGTCTCGCTTGTGACGGCGTCAAAGTTCGAGACCAGTACATTGCGCTTGGTGATATCGAACAATGCCAGGGTGCCTGTGATGCGGCCTGGCATGTCGAGCTTGGCGCCCAGCTCCCACGCCTTGCCCTCCTCAGGTGCCACCGAGGAATCGAGCACGACATTGCCGGTCAGCGGCGCGATGGTCGAGTTGGGCTTGAACGACTCGCTGTAGCTGCCATAAAACGAGAGCTGGTCGTCGACTTTGTAAACGATACCGGCGTGGGGCACCCAAGCCTGGCCACTGATGTCGGTATTGGCCTTGAACGGGCGACCGCGGCCAGCGTACTGGTCGTACTGCTGGAAACGCGCACCTGCTACAAGGATCCAGTGCTCATCGAGGTGCAGCGCGTCCTGCACGAACAGCGCATCGGTGCGCAGCTTGTCGGTCTGGTCGCTGTCGCTGGCTCGCACGTTGGTGCCCTCCACTTCCTGTCCGTAGACCGGGTCCAGATAACTGAACGTGGACTGTGGTGTCTGGCGAATCAGGTCACCGCGAAAGATCTTGCGGTCTTCATGGTCGATGCCGAACAGCAGGTCATGCTGCATCCCCGCCAGCTCGACATTGCCATTGAGGCTCAGGGTCACGAACTGGTCACGGCTCATGGCGTTGTGGGTGCCGTCGATGCTGCGTGTCAGCGTGCCTTGGGTTTCGTTGACGCCGGTCACACGAACCTGGCTGGCATCGTAGGTCTCACGATTGAAGCTGTAGCCGAAGTGCAGCTTCCAGTCATCGGCCAGCTGATGGTCGACTTCCAGGCGATACAGGTCGGAGCGCCCTTCCATGTCGTTGAACGGCTCGTCCAGGCGGCGCGTGGCAGGGATGTTCAGCGGGTGGCCGTTGTTGCCGAACGCGGTGCCACGGTCGAAGGGATAGAGAAACTCACGGTGCTCGTAGGCCAGCACCACCTGGGTGTCTTCGCCCAGCCAAGCCAGCGACGGTGCCACCAGCGATTCGCGGTGCACACCGTAGTTGCGCCAGTAGTCCTCGTCTTCGTGGTCGACGACCAGGCGGTAGGCGAAGTTGCTGTCACCCAGTGCGCCCGTGCTGTCGAGCCCGCCACCGCTGCCGTTCTTGCCGCTGCCATAGGTCGAGCCGCGCACCGACAGGGCGTTGTACTGCTGCAACTGCGGACGCTTGCTGACCACGTTGATGACCCCACCCGGGTCCTGGATACCGTACAGCAACGAGGCAGGCCCCTTGAGCACTTCAACCCGCTCGGTGCTGGCGTTGAGGTTGCGACCCTGCACCACGGGCATGCCATCGCGCATGATCGAGCCGTCGCGGTTGTCGCCAAAGCCACGTTTCATCACCGTGTCGGACGTGCCGCCGAAGTTGTTGCCCTGGGTAATGCCGCTGACGTTGGCCAGGGCATCATCGAGGTTGCGCGGGGCCTGGTCGCGGATGACCTGGGCCGGTACCACGTTGATTGCCTGGGGGATGTCCTGGTTCGGGCCCTGCCCGCGCATGATCGAAGCGCTGGCCGGGGGCTGGTAGCTGTAGTCGTCCAGTTGCGAGGTCACGGTGGTGGCCTGCAGGTTGAGGGCACCGGAGGTGTCTGCAGGTTCGAGGGTCAGGGTACGTGCGTCGACGCGGCGCCAGGCCAGCCCAGCGTTGCCCAGCAGTTGTTGCAGCGCCTGCTCGGCGCTGAACCGACCCTTCAGCGCTGGCGCTTGCACGCCCGGCAGCTCGAGGGTGTAGACCACGCTCTGGCCAGTGGTGCGGCTGAAGGCGTTCAGGGCCTGGGCCAAGGGTTGGGCCGGCTGGGCGAAGGCATAGGCCTGCAGCTGCTCGGCCGCGGTTGCCAGGGGGGCCACAGCGAAGGCCGGGAGCGCAGCAAGGCCGAACCAGAGAGGGACGCAACGCGGGGAGAACTTCATGGACGCTGACCTGTGAGGGGGTGATTATTGCGAATCAATCGCACTTTCACTCATTACACGGATGCCACGTGCTGTTACCTCACCTGTGCCTGGAAATATTTTTTGCTGTGCCGGCCTCTTCGCGGGTAAACCCGCTCCTACGGGGGGGTTACCCGTGAAGAGGCTGGCACAGGCAACTACCGAATCAGGGTCAAACGCCCCAACACGGTCTGCCGTGAAAAACCCATCACCTTGCCCAGCGAATCCAGCGCCAGCAGCGGCTCGGCCACCGGGAAGCTGCCGCTGACCTTGCGCTGCCCCAGGTCACCATCGAGCAACAGGATACGCCCCGGGTAATATCGCCCAAGGTCTTCGATCACCTGCGCCAGCGGCACCTGGTAATAGTTCAGCCACCCCTGGCGCCAGGCCAGGCGGTTGTCACTGTCCACCGCCAGGGTGTCGCCTACCCTGCCTGCGCGGTAGGTCAGCTGCTGGTTGGCAGTCAGTTCTCGCGCCACAGTGCCCTGCGCGGGGCTGACGCCCACACGCCCACTGCGCACCGTCACCTGGGCACCCTCGCCTTGCTCACGCACCTCGAACTGGGTGCCAAGTACCCGCACTTCGCCGCCGGCAGCTTCCACCAGGAACGGCTCACCGGTATGGGTAACCTCGAAGAACGCCGCGCCATGCAGCAACCGCACACGGCGCTCACCCTGGGCGAAATCGACCGCAATGGCGCTACCGGCATCAAGCGTCACCTGTGACTGGTCGGCCAAGGTCACCTGGCGAATCTGCCCGGCACTGCGGTAGTCCGCCTGCAGGTCCTGCAACCAGTACCCCGGGTGCCAACCACCAGCGACGCCCACGGCCAGCACCAGGCAGGCTGCCAACGCCAGGCCTGCCACCCGCCGCCAGCCGCCACGCGCCGGTGGTCTGGCCATGGCATCGAGGTAGCGCTGCAGGGCGTCCTGCTCTTCGTCCGCCAGCCGCGCCGCCGGGGCGGCGCTTTTCTGCCAAAGCACCTGGGCCTGGTCGTAGGCTGCGCGGTGTGCGGGGTCGGCCAGCAACCAGCGCTTGAATGCCGCCCCTTCGGCTTGCCCGGGTTGCTCGTTGATCCGGTTGAACCATTGCAGGGCAGCCTGAAACTGCGCTTCGGTGATCGGCGGTAAACGGCTCATCGACGGGCGCTCCCTGGCCGGCGTGGGGTGGACGCGGGCTCGGCAACACTCGCCTTGCACGCTTCGAGGGCGCGCATCATATGCTTTTCCACGGCGCTCTGTGACAGCTGCATGGCTTTGGCGATCTCGCTGTACTTGCAGCCGTGAATGCGGTTGAGCAGGAAGATCTGCCGGGTGCGCTCGGGCAAGGCACGCAAGGTGGCCTCGATACGCTGCAAGTCGTGGTCGACCTCCACGGCCTGCTCAGGGGCCTGGGCCAGGCTCGCCTCGCTCACCGGCACAGCGGCTTCGGCCACGCGTTCGCGGCTACTTTCGCTGCGCAGGTGGTCTATGGCCAGGTTGCCCGCGCAACGCAGCAGGTAAGTGTCCAGCGCCTCGACCTTGACCTCGGGGCGACGCCAGAAACGCAGGAACAACTCCTGGACCAGGTCCGAAGCGGTGGCGCGGCAGCCGACCCGACGGCTTACCAACGCCTCCATACGCGCACGCTGGGCCTGGAACACCTGGACGAAACGTGCACGTGCGCCTGCGCTGTCAGCGTCAGGTTCGATGATATCCCTCGGCTCGCTCACAGGGATCACGCAGCAGATACGGCCAGCATGGGGCCCAGCACCACGCTGACGGCAGCCAGGCCCAGCAGCAGACGAGGCTGGTACGGCAGGCCGAACACCCACAGTGTTACCCCGGCCATCATCACTGCGGTCCACTCCACCAGGCCGAGGGCCCAGCCACGCAGGTACACGCTGAGCACCAGCGACAGCATCAGCAGCAGCCAACCTGCAACACGTAACAGGAGCAAGTGCCTGGGGCTTGGCTTGCGCCCGAGCAAGTCGCTGAAGTGCTTTTCCATCGCCAGGCACAGGGCAACGAAGCCCGCAAAGGCAATCAGTGCGTTACCCAGCATCAGCTCACCTCCACCGTTTCAATGCTCGACTTTTTTGTCGCACGCGCCGCGCGCTTGGCTACGGGGGTTGGGCTGGCCAGCATCTTGTGGGCCAGCCAGGCCAGAAACAGGCCAGTCCCCAAGGCTGTCAGATCGAAGCCGGCCATGGCCCAGTCACCCTCCAGTACCGAATGGTTCAAGCCCCGGTCAGTCGTCAGGCCATTGAGCAACGGCAGCAGCGCGAAGGCCAGCGCGCCTAGCACCAGTTGCTCGCCCCAGGCCTTGCGCCCGCTACGCAGCACGGCGTGCACCAGCGACAGGCCCCAGGCGATGAAGAAAGCATTGACCTCCCAGTCGGCCCGGCCTTCGACAGCCATGGGCACCAGGCGGTTGGCCCAGAAGAAGCTCGCCACCGCCAGCAACAAGCCACTCATGCTGGCCATATTGAGCACTTCGACCAGGCGCAGCTCCCCTGGCACAGCTCCGCTCTTGGCGTGCTTGAGCTGGCGCTTGCCCAACCACATCACCAACCCGGTACCAATCACCGCCGTACCGGCCACACCAAAGAAGAAATACAGCCAGCGCAGCCAAGGCCCGGCAAAGTTACCCATGTGCAGGCCGGCGAAACTGAAGGCGGTCATCATTAAACCGCTCTCCGGCTTGCCCTGGCTCAACAGCGCACCACTGGCCCCATCGAATGTCCAGTTGGCGCTACGCCGATAAGCTACGTGGTCGGCTGCCGATTGGGTGAAGGTGACGCGGGCATTGCTGTCGCCCGGGTTTTGCACCTGGATGCTGCCAACACGCGCCCCCGGCTGCAGCGCCTGCACCTTGGCGTACAGGCTCGGCAACGCTACCAGCGGCGTGGCCACTTGGGCCGCCTTGGCCGCATCGTTGCGGCCAAACAGGTCATTGAAGTACTTGTCGGTGTCATTGCCGTAGCTGGCCATGATGCCCGCCGGCATCACCATGTACATGAACAGCACCAGGCTGCTGTAGCTGATCATCAGGTGGAACGGCAGCACCAGCACGCCGATGGCATTGTGCCCGTCCAGCCAGGAACGCTGCCCCTTGCCAGGGCGGAAGGTGAAGAACTCCTTGAAGATCTTCTTGTGGGTAATGATGCCGGTGACCAACCCCAGCAGCATGATGAAAGCGCAGAACGTCGAGAGCCAACGGCCAACCGGGTAAGGCATCTGAAGCTGGAAGTGGAAGCGGTAGAAGAACTCACCACCGCGGCTGTCACGTGCGTCCACCGGCTGGCCGGTCTGGGTATCGAGGGTTTTCCTGACAAAGCCACGCGGGCCGCCACTGGGGTCGCGGTAGCCCACACTCAAGGCGGCCTCCCGTTCGTTCGGCATGCGAATGAACCAGGTACTCGAATGCCCTGCATTGTCCTGCAGGTAACGTTGAGCTACCGCCAGGCTATTGATCGGGTCCAGGGCATGGCTGCGCACTTCAGGCTGCGACCAATGAGTGATTTCTTCCTTGAAGTACGACAGCGTGCCGGTAAGGAAGATGGCGAACAACAGCCAGCCGAAGATCAGGCCGGTCCAGGTGTGCAGCCAGGCCATGGCCTGGCGGAAGCCTTCTTTCATGCGTTTTTCATCCAGTAGGCAACGCCGCTGATCACGCCCAGCAGCAGGCTTGGCGCCAATACGCCCAACCAGGCACGCCAGGCGCTGCGGCAGGCGAAACACCAGATGAACGCCAGCAGGTAGAAGACGAACGACAGCAGCAGGCCGGTGAGCGTGGCATCGACCTTGGGCAGTGGCGCCAGCAAGGCAATACAGACGCTCGCGAGGGACGCCAGCAGATAGCCGCCCAGCAGCGCGGCCAGGCTACGGGATGTCACGGCCAGGCGATAGCTGAGCGGGAGGCCGGCGGTTTTGCGCGTCATGGCGAGGTCCGGGCGTTCTTGGGGCTGCAATAATAATGATTTCAATTCTCATAAGCAAAGCCCAGCCCCCGCTACCCATTTGGCCGTACGAGCCACGCGTCACGGTAAGCCCATTTGCAACAAGAAATTTATTTTCAAAAAGGGCTTGAATTCATTCCGCAGTTGCCTGACCTTAGAGTCAAGAGGCGCAGAAATTCCAAGGGTCTCAAGGGCCTAGGCGCGTCTCCATGCGAGCAAGCTGAATAAGGATTGAATCATGCAAATCCAGGTCAACAGCAGCAACGATTTCGACGGTAACGCCCGGCTCGACCAGTGGGTCCGCAGCACACTGCAGAACTCGCTGGAACGTTACGAAGAAGACCTCACCCGCATCGAGGTTCACCTGCGCGACGAGAACGGCGTCAAGCCCGGACCGCATGACAAACGCTGCCAGATGGAGGCTCGCCCGAAAGGCCACCAACCGATTTCCGTGACCCACACCGCCAGTTCGCTGGACCAGGCAGTCGACGGTGCCGCCACCAAGCTCAATCACGCGCTGGAGCACTTCTACGGCAAGCTGCGCAGCAAGCGCGGCGTCTTGGAACTGAGTGACCCGGACGCCTGATCGGCAATGCAAAACGCCCGGCCTTGAGCCGGGCGTTTTCGTTTGTGCCGATCAATGGCGCTGAACCAACGTGCGAACGTCCCGGTCAACCTCTGCATTCACTCACCGCAGAAGCAAGACCATGAACAACCCATTCGAACGAATCAGTGCTGCATTCGCCCCCGAATACCGGGTGAACCTGAGCATTGCAAACCTCGACGGCAGCATCATGCTGACCCTGTCCGACGACGCCGGCGTGGTCGCCAAGCGCCTCATCACCCCGGCCCAACGCAACGACCCGGTGCGCCTGCAACGGGTGATCGACAGCATCCGCCTGGGCCTTGCGATCGAACTCAGCCAGAACCCCCTGCAAGTGCTGGCCGCGCTGACCCGTGACGCCCGCCACGAGCCGCGCCATTTCATTGCCAACTGAGGGCTACTTGCCCTCCTCCACTGCCTTGCCGTTGGCGTCCAGCACCTTGGTCGAGGGGTAGCGGTACGAAGCGTAGCGCACCACCAGGATCGAGAACGCCAGCAGCAGGATGCCGCCGCACAGGTACAACAGCCCTTCATCGGGTGCCTTGTGGTGCGAAACATCGCCGATCAGCAGGCGAGTGAGCGCGGTGATTGCCACGTACAGCAGGAAGCGGATCGGCATGTGGTTGGTCTTGAAGTAGATCCCCACCATCGCCCCCAGCTCCAGGTAGATGAACAACAGCAGGATGTCATCGACACTGATCCCGCCCTTGCCCAGCATGTCCAGGAACGTCACCACCGCCGCGTAGGCGGTGATCGCGCCAATGCCGAACAGCGCCAGGTAATGGAACGCCTCGACGCACAGGTTGCCCAGCGAGTCGGCCGAGCCGTGCAGGCCCTTGCGCAGTTTTTCTGCCCATTTGATGTTCACGATGTTCCATTCCCCGATACGTCTTAAGGATGATGCGTCGCTGATGTGACGCTTGTGCCATGCAGTTAAAGGGCCAAGCCCCTGTCTTGGAAGGCGACCGATTGCCGCAAGACACCTTGAGGCGTGGCGCATTGCAAAAAAGCACGCCGTGCTTGGGGAAAAATCAGATTTAACCCCTTCCTTGTAGGGCATTTCCCAAAGATACTCCCTGCCATTGTGGCGTTCGGGCATGCGCACTAGTCTGGGGTCGTCGCTGCCAATCAGCGACCGGCTTTGACAGGCCGCCCTGAACTAACCACATGGCTTTGCCTTTATGGCAGCTGTCATGGGGCACCTCGTGTGCGCCGGCTTTTGGTTCTGTTCACCGGTCTGTCAACCCATGTACAGCTGCCGCCTCATTGTTTGACAGCAGGAGGTGGTGGCCCCAACTTTGAACAGGCCTTCACCATGCTGAAAGTAGTTCCCGATCCACCCCATAACCCCCATTCCCTCGAAGACACCCTGATCCAGGCCACCGACTACGCGTTGTGCGCAGCCACCGTGGTGCATCAGGCGTTGCTGCTTCAGCCCAAGTCACCGGTTTCGATCCTGATGATGACCTCGATGCATGAGCTGGAGGCGCTGCGGGCTCTGCTTGAGTCGGCACTGGTTCAGGTGCAGATGCACGCTGAGCCCAGGACTTCGCACTAAGGCTGGTTAATGTGCCGGGAGGGCCGGCCTCTTCGCGGGCTCGCCCGTGAAACGGGCGGCCAGGCACTCGAGAAACTTCAGGGGATTGAACAATGACAACAGAAGACACCCAATTCACCGTCGGCAAGACCACTTTCTATCAAGGCGAAAACAGCACCCATCCACTGTTCCGCATCGAGCCCGGCATCCCCTGCAGGGACGCCCGCGAGCAGTCGTCGGAATTGATGGGCTATGTGCGTGAATTGACCATCACTGGCCTGATGGAGGAGAAGCCCATGATGATATGGGCCGCCCATTATCTGAGTGCCATGGCCAAGGCGCTGATGGATGATGCCGAGTTGGGCATGAAGCAATGAGGATTTCGCTTCAGGTTGGATGAAGGCCTCTATGTGTTTGCCGCAGCAGTTTCAGCGCCTGTGAGATCGAGCCCCGCCCGCGCGGCGCACCATTGTAGGAGCGGGTTTACCCGCGAATAAGCCGGACCTGCCGGCCAATATCTCCCGGTCATTCACCGTCGCAGCCGCCACCGCATTCGCGGGCAAGCCCGCTCCTACATCTGTTTGGCCAATTGTTCCTGGCAAAGGTGCGCGCGCAGCGCTCGGTCTGTGCCACGCTACAATTTCTGCTTGCGAACCAACCAGCATTGCCATTACTGTATATAGATACAGTAAACCGCAACACAACCAGCAAAAAGGCATAGAGGTGATGAATGGCCGTCGAAGTGGTGTACCGCAGCAGCCGCGACCCGGAGCGCTTGTTCATGGATAAGGCCGAAGCAGACCGTCACGACAAAATGCTCGAACTGGCCGAGCGCCTGGCCGAAGTGCTGCACAAGGCGGTGCCGTCGCTGACCGAGCAGCAGGTCGAGGAAGCCGGTATCTACATGGCGAAGAACCGCGATGTGTTCGCTCGGGCGTTCAAAAGCCAGCCGGATGCGTTGGCCGAATTGCTTGAGGGTACTGCTGCCGAGTGATATCGCCCGAGGTGTGCGGGTTTACCGGCGAAGTGGGCAACAACGCCATCAGCAACCTTCAGCCATACAACAACCGCTCCGCCAACATCTGCGCCACCCTTGCCGGCGAACGCTTCTCCGCCTGCGCATGGCCAAACACTTCGGTCAGCCGTGAAGGAATCCGCGCCAGGTGCGCAGTAATGGTGCCTTGGTCTTCGCCACGGTGGGTGAGTGCCACATAGATCAGCCCACCGGCATTGATCACGTAGTCAGGTGCATACAATATGCCGCGCGACTCCAGCTGGTCTGCCACCTGCAAGGTCGTCAGCTGGTTGTTGGCCGCCCCCGCCACTGCCGCACAACGCAGTTGCATCACGCTCTGCCCGTTCAGTACCGGGCCCACGCCGCAGGGTGCAAAGATATCGCAAGGGGTACTGATCAACGCATCGTTGGTCACCGGTTTGGCATCGAACTGCTCCATCGCCAGCCGCACCCGCCCCGGGTCCAGGTCGCTGACCAGCAGCTCCGCGCCCACCGCATGCAATTGCTCCGCCAGTGCATAACCGACATTGCCCAACCCCTGCACCGCTACCCGCAAGCCTCTCAGGTCATCGCTGCCCAGCCGGAACGAGGTTGTGGCACGTATGCCCGCGAACACTCCCATCGCCGCATGTGGCGATGGGTCGCCCGACGCAGTGGTGCTGGTCACGTAGGGCGTGCTGTGGGCAATGCAGTCCATGTCCAAGGTCGAGGTGCCACTGTCCACGGCGATGATGAAGCGCCCATGCAAGGTATCGATGAAGCGGCCAAAGGCCTCGAACAGCGCGGCGCGGTTTTCCACATGCGGGTTGCGCATGATCACCGCTTTGCCCCCCCCCATCGGTAAGCCGGCCAGTGCTGCCTTGTAGCTCATGCCCTGGGCCAGGCGAATCGCGTCGGTCATGGCGCTTTCGTCATCGGCGTAAGGCAGGTAGCGGCACCCCCCCATGGCCGGGCCCAAATGCTCACTGTGGATTGCCACAACGGCTTTCAGGCCCGTAGGCGGGTCATTGAACAGGTGCAGTGACTGGGTACGGGTGCTTTGCATCAGCGCGAACATCGACCGGCTCCCCTACGAGGTGCTCCTTCCAGTATAGGCACGGCCTCAGCCTTGACGCCGCCGCCGGACCACTGGACGAAACCACGCGCCACGGCTAATACTCAAACGTGTGTGGAGATGCCCCATGAAGCCACGTCAAGCCTGCCTGGCCTGCCTGGAACGCGAGCCTGTCGACCTGCTGGAAGCCGCATTGTGGATTGCTGCCGAGCACGACCCGGGTGTCGAGCCCGCGGCCAGCCTTGCTGCGCTGCACGACCTGCAGCGCGAGATAAGCGCCAACCTGCCGATGCTTCCACTATGCGAACTGGCCCAGCCACTGCTGCGCCAGCTCAATGCGCTGGGCTTTCAGCAGGATGAATATCACCCCTTGCGCCCCCATGCGGCGATGATGGACAAGGTACTGCAGCGCCGCCGCGGCCAACCACTGACCCTGGCCATCCTCGCGTTGGAACTGGCCAGGCGCCTGTCCATACCGCTGGAGGGTGTGGGCTTCCCTGGCCATTTCCTGCTGCGCGTGCCGGGTGCCGACCACCTGCTCGATCCCTGCGGCGGCCGGCGCCTGTACCCCAGCGACTGCCGCGAATTGCTGGCGCGCCAGTTCGGCCCGCACCTGGCGCTGACCGCCGAGCACCTGCGCAGCGCCAGCCCGCTGCAGATGCTGCAACGCCTGTCACGCAACCTGCGCCAACTGCACATCAGTAACGACAACCACCTGGCGGCGTTGATCGACGCAGAGCGCATCATGCAGTTGGGCCCGGTGCAGGTGAGCGACTACATGACCCGCGCCTCGCTCTACCATCATCTGGATTGCCCACAGGCCGAGCGCTTCGACCTGGAGCATGCGTTACTGCTGACGGAAGACCCGGTCCAGCGCCTGAAGCTGTCCGAGCGAATCGGCAAGCTTCCGGCGACGAACCGTTCACTTCACTGAGCCGGGCTGTCCGGCTGCTGGGCGGGGTGGGCCTTGGCGAACGCCGGGTGCGCGGCCGCCAGTGCGGCAACCCGCAGGATGCGCGGGAAGCTGTCGAGGTCGATGTTGAAGCGTTCGGCCGCGTACAACTGCGGGATCAGGTACACATCCGCCAGCCCTGGCGTGTCGCCAAAGCAGAAACCGTGATCGCCAATCAGTTGCTCCACTGCCGCGAGCCCTTGGCTGATCCAGTGGCCGATCCACTGGTTGACCTGCCCCTCATCCTGACCGGCCTGGCGCAGCCGGTTGAGCACACTGACGTTGTGCAGCGGATGAATGTCGCAACCAATGATGGCCGCCACCCCACGTACCTTGGCCCGTGCCTCGGCGGTGGCTGGCAGCAACGCAGGCTGTGGATAAACCTCTTCCAGGTACTCGATGATCGCCGGCGACTGCACCAGCACCTCACCACCGTCGGTGCGCAAGGCCGGTACGCGGCCCTGCGGGTTGACGGCTACATAGCCCTCGCCGCGCTGCTCACCCTGCAGCAGGTTGACCGGCAGGGACTGGTAAGCCAGCCCCTTCAGTGCAAGGGCAATGCGCACCCGGTAGGACGAGGTGGAACGGTAATAGGTGTACAGCTCCATACCCCTGCCTCCTCAGTTGGCTGCGATGACCGTGCCGCGGCATTCACCGAAACCGATGCTGGCTACGCCGTCACGTGTGCAGCGGGCACGCAGGATGATTTCGTCGCCGTCTTCGAGGAATTTGCGCACCTCGCCGCTGGCCAGCTCGACCGGCAGTTTGCCGCCTTCGGTGATCTCCAGCAGGCTACCGAACGATCCCGGCGTGGCGCCCGACAGCGTGCCCGAACCGAACAGGTCACCCGGCTGCAGCTGGCAGCCGTTGACGCTGTGATGCGCCACCAGTTGCGCCACGGTCCAGTACATGCTGCGGGTGTTGCTCAGGGTCAGGCGGTGCGGGGCAATGCCCTGCTCACGCATGCGCTCAGTCAGCAACAGCACTTCGAGTTCGATATCAAATGCACCACTGGCCTGGTCGCGCTTGTCCAGCAGGTACGACAGCGGCTGCGGGTCACCTTCGGGGCGTGCCGGCTGAGCACAGCGGAACGGCTCCAACGCTTCGGCGGTGACCACCCAAGGCGAAATGGTGGTGATGAAGCTCTTGGACAAGAACGGCCCCAGTGGCTGGTATTCCCAAGCCTGGATATCGCGCGCCGACCAATCGTTGAGCAGGCACAGGCCGGCTACGTGCTCGGCGGCATCGCCTACTTGAATTGCCTGGCCCATGTCATTGCCCTGGCCAATCCAGATACCCAGTTCCAGTTCGTAGTCCAGACGAGCGCAAGGGCCGAAGCTCGGCTCGGTATGCCCGGCCGGCAGGGTTTGGCCCTTGGGCCGGCGCACGTCGGTGCCGGACGGCCGGATGGTGGAGGCGCGGCCGTGATAACCGATCGGCACGTACTTGTAGTTGGGCAGCAGTGGGTTGTCGGGGCGGAACAGTTTGCCCACATTCTTCGCATGCTCGATGCCTACGTAGAAATCGGTGTAGTCACCGATCTGCGCCGGCACGTGCAGCTGGCAGTCACTGGCCGGGAACAACGCCGGCTTCAAGGCCGCCTGGTGTTCGCTGTGCTCATCGAGCAGCACCTGCAAACGCTCGCGCAGGGCTACGCGGGCATTGCGGCCCAAAGCGAAGAAGGCGTTCAAAGCCCCGCCGCGGGTGGCTTCAACGGCGGCCTTGGCCGCCCCGTCGAACAGGCCGGCGGCCAGCACCGCCTCCAGGTCGAGGATCGCGTCGCCGATCGCCACGCCACAGCGCCTGGCTTCACCCGGCCGGCTGAAGATGCCCAAGGGCAGGTTCTGCAGCGGGAAGTCGCTGTGCCCGTTGGCGTGCTCGACCCAACTACGGGCATTGGCAGTGTGGTTCATGGGTTATCTCCGGTTCGGGTTGAAGGTGCTCGGCAAGGTCGCCCAGCAACTATCGTAGTCGGCCTGCAATTGCGGGCATTCAAGGGCTTGCAGGCTCGGGCGCAACACCTGGCTGGTCTCGAACATGAAGGCCATGGTGTTGTCGATCTTGTGCGGTGCCAGGTCAGCGGCAATGGCCTTTTCACAGGTTTCAGCGTCGGGGCCATGGGCACTCATCACCCCGTGCAACGAGGCACCACCCGGCAGGAAGCCCTCGGCCTTGGCGTCGTAGGCGCCATTGATCAGGCCCATGAACTCGTTCATCAGGTTGCGGTGGAACCATGGCGGACGGAAGGTGTTCTCGGCCACCATCCAGCGTGGCGGGAAAATCACGAAGTCCATGTTGGCCATGCCATGCACGCTGGTTGGCGAGGTGAGCACGGTGAAAATCGAGGGGTCCGGGTGGTCGAAGCTGACGGTGCCGATGGTGTTGAAGCGGCGCAGGTCATACTTGTACGGCACGTTGCTGCCATGCCAGGCCACAACGTCCAGTGGCGAGTGCTGCAGCTCGCAAGCCCAGTGTTCACCCAGGAACTTCTGTACCAGTTGCACCGGGCCTTCGGCTTCTTCGTAGTGGGCCACGGGCGTGAGGAAGTCACGGGGGTTGGCCAGGCCGTTGCTGCCGATCGGGCCCAGGTCCGGCAGGCGCAGCGGCGCACCGTGGTTTTCCGCGATATAGCCACGGGCCTGGCCGTCGAGCAGTTCGACGCGGAACTTCATGCCACGTGGGATCACCGCAATTTCCAGCGGTTCGACCTCCATCACGCCCAGTTCGGTGGCGATGCGCAGGCGGCCCTGTTCCGGCACCAGCAGTAGCTCACCGTCCGCGTTGAAGAACACCCGTTCCATGGAACGGTTGGCGCAGTAGATGTAGATGCTCACGCCAGCCGGTTTTTCCGCTGCGGCGTTGGCAGCCATGGGCAGCCAACCTTCGATGAAATCGGTCGGTTCAGCAGGAATCGGCTGCGGGCTCCAGCGCAGGCGGTTGGGGTTGATGCCACCCAGTGGCCCGCCGAGCGGCTGGCGCGCCAGGCGCTCGAAGCGTGGGTGCAAGGCAGAGGGACGAATGCGGTACAGCCAGGTACGGCGCAACTCGCTACGGGCCATGGTGAACGCCGTGCCCGACAGCAGCTCGGCATACAGGCCATACGGGGCCTTCTGCGGGGAGTTCTGCCCGACAGGCAGCGCCCCGGGCAATGCTTCGCTGGCGAATTCGTTGCCGAAGCCGCTCAGGTAGTGAAGGTCGGGCGACGTGTCGCGGTTCATCGATGCCTCCGGATTTTGTTTTTATCGTAATCAGATTACGAATAACGTAATTTGCTCCGCTCAAGGCGTCAAGCTATAAAGGCGACACGATAAATCCGGAACCTCCCCTCCCATGGCCAAAGCCAGCTCCCCCACCGACACCGGCAAGCAGAAGGTCCGCTCGGCGGAAGTCGGCACCGACATCCTCAAGGCCCTCGCCGAACTCTCACCCTCGACTTCACTATCACGCCTGGCCGAGCACGTGCAGATGCCTGCAAGCAAAGTGCATCGCTACCTGCAGGCGCTGATTGCGAGTGGTTTTGCCGAACAGGATGCGGCCACCAACCATTACGGGCTGGGGCGCGAGGCATTGCGGGTGGGGCTGGCGGCGCTGGGCAGCATCGATGTGCTGAAGGTGGCGGCAATGCCGTTGTCGCAGTTGCGAGATGAGCTCAACGAAAGCTGCTTCATCGCTGTGTGGGGCAACCAGGGGGCCACGGTGGTAAGCATCGAACCTGCCGTGCGCGCAGTCACCGTGGTGACCCAGATCGGTTCGGTGCTGCCGTTGCTCAGCTCGTCCACCGGGCTGGTATTCGCCGCCTACCTGCCCGAGCGAGAAACCCAGGAGCTGCGCGACAGGGAACTGGCCGCTTTGCAACAAACCGCCAGTGACTACGACACACTGCTGGCCGGCATTCGCGAACAGGGCCTGCACCATGTGCATGGCCTGCTGATGCCGGGGGTGGATGCGCTGTCAGCGCCAGTATTCAACGCCCTGGGGCAGATTGCGGCGGTGATGACTGTGGTCGGGCCGACGTCGATCTTCCATGCCGATGAACATGGGCCGGCGGCGCAGCGCCTGCTCACGGCCGCACGAACCGTGAGCTGGCGCATGGGTTACGCGGGCAACCCACACTGCGCTTCGACGTCTTGTGTTTCCTCCTCGACGAGCCAGAGCAGTTCCTGAGAGAAGCCGTCATAAAGGGCGGGTGCCACCTCGCTCACCAAATCGCCGTAGTCATCGCATAGCCGCCCGATCACACGCGAGAAGGCCGTGGGCTGCGACACCTCTGCACGAGAAAGTACGGTGATGTATTTCTGCGCGGCACCGAACAGCCGCGCCAAAACCCCCGTGGAAGCCACCGTTCCTGCAACCCCCGCCGCGAACGACAGCAAGGCGGCGGAACGGTCGCCATCGCTCCACGCGATGGCCCCGGTGACAAAGGACCTGGCCGCACAGAACAGCCCGACGGCCATAGCCGCCGGCGGAAACGGCACGGTGAGGATGCCGGCCAGTACGATCCCCCACTCCACCACCACGGCCGAAATACGCTCGGCAGCGTCGGCGCTGTCTTCAGCGGCTTCGTTGATCATCCGCCTGATACGTTTCTCCAGGTCCTGGACAGGATCGCCGATACGCCCGGTCTCCCCTATCGGCGGCCGCACGCCCCTGCCTCGGGCAACGGCGTCCAGCACCAGCTCAATGCCATCCCCGGCGCGCAGTTGCTCTTCGATCCATGCGTTCAAGCGCGACTGGTTCGATAACGGCACGCGGTCTTGGCAATAACCTGCCAAGTCGTGCTCACGCCAAGTCCTTGCCAGCTCGCTGAGGGTCCGCAGCGTGGGGCCTTGCTCGATTTCTGGCAGATAGACCAAGGGCTCAAGCTCGCGGTCACGAGCATGCTTCAGCAGGTAGGCACCTTGAACAGGGCAATCGTCTATCCACAACGGATAAAGGTTGCACGTCGCGTCGATCGAGGTCCCCGAAAAAGTGTCGATCACCGATTCCAGCCACTGCGCATGGCGGCCCGACAAGCTTCCCTGAAGTTTCTCGCTGAGCACGGCACGCCTGATCTTCAAAGCAAAGAGCGTGCGATAACACTGCCTGAGCCTTTCATATTCCGGCCTGGAGCGGTCGAGTAACTGCGCTTTCACTTCTTCGATGTACTTGGTGCCCAGGTCGGCAGCACGAATGTAGCTCCCCAGCAGCGCCGGGCTCAGGTGCGAGATATCCTGACCGGTAGCCGAGGTGATGCGGGCAAAGTCGGAGAAATTGTAATACGTGGGATAACCTTTGATGACAGTCTGTGTCAGTGTGCGAATGGCATCCTCTTCCAGCGTTATCAATACCTGATCCGGGTTGATTGGGCCGCCGCGATTGCCCGGGTATGAGTTGATTTTTTCCGTCACCTGTCGATGGGCGAAGGTGCGAAAACTCGGCATCTTCATCAGCGACTGGTACCTGGCCTGCGCCAGCTTGAGCAGTTGATCGATATCAACCAGTGCCTGCTGCTCGGCACGACTGGCGTTGATGAACCAGCTTGGCGTGGTGGCCTGCTGGTCCTCGATCAGGGCAGTGATCTTGCGCCTGGCCAGGGCATTGAGCACATCCAGCCACTGCTGCGACTTGATCGGCGCGAGCGTCACGCTGTGCATGGACCAGTCGGTGGGCAGCATCTCGACCTTGCGCAAATGGCGTTTGAGCGAATCATGCTGGGCCCGCGAGCATTGCCCCAGCAGGTACTCACTGCCTACCGGCCACAAGGTCCAACTACCGATTTCGAGCGCCATTTCCTGGAGTGAATCGAAAAGATGAAAATCGCCTCCTGGTGCACCAGGGGCGTAGAGCAAGTACTGATCGCCCTGCACCAGACACAGCAGATCCTTCAAGGGCGTTTGCGCACCATTGAGGCAAACCAGGCCGGCGCTGATGGCATTGGCCTGCATGTTCCCCTGGCGTGCGTGGTGCAGCAGATCGAACCCAGCCGGGTGAAACCCTTGATGACGAGCGGCCTGATTGGCCAGCGCCAGCCGCGCATCAAGCACCTCGCACAGTGCGGCCATGGTCAAAGCGTCGTCATAGAGCGTACGGATCTGTTTGACGTAGTTCACGCGCAAATCCAGTTCTTCGATCACGCTCTGGATAGAAGTGCTTCCCAACAATGAACGGTGCCGCTCCCCCAGGACTTCGACCTTGAGCTGGCCCCCGCTGTAGCCACCACTCAACGCCCAATCGAGCAGGGTGTGTTTCATCACCTGCTCAGGTTCATCGACGTGACTGACACACACGCGTACCTGCTCGGGGTCGATATCCAGGCCAAGGGCTTGCCTGACTTGAATCTTGGCGAAGCTGCGCAGGTCGCGCCATTGCGCCAGACGCTCGGTGCAACGCTGCTCCTTCACCTGCAGGTCATCTTCCAGTTGTCGATAGGCTCGCAGTTCCTCACCCTGCATGAACCGCCGCCATTCGGGCAGCAGGCTGGTGCGGTACGCTCGCACATGCCGCGTCGCACGTTTCTGCAGCGCAGCCACCAGAGGCTCAAGCCGAGCCGCACTGTCGAGCTGGGCCAGACGCCGCGCGTCATCGACCTTGATCCGCAGGCTGCGCTGGGTGGCCTTAAGCTGGATAGCCCGCAGATCACGGATGAAATACCTGTGAAGTGGCACTTGCAGCGGCACGAAATCGAGTGTCAAACCCTCCGTAGACAACGCCGCCCGCTCTTGCGAAGACAACAGCCAACGCAACGGGCTGCCTTCAGCAAAGGCAGGGGCGAGTGCGCTGGCTGCGCGCGCGCGTTCAGTGTCGAACCAGCAACCGCTGGCCAAGCTGTAAATCAGAAAATCCGCAGGTGCGTCCGGGTTCTGTTCGAGGTCATGACGGCTGGCAACGACACCCGGCAAGCGAAAGCGCAAATCTCCGGCAACCAGATACACCTCATGCTTGTTTATGTCCCCGTCCTGCTCAAGGGCCTCGATACCGGCTTCCCAGGCCTTGAACGTAAGAGCCTTGAGGCGCGTTTCAGCAAACATCAGCTGGATCAAATGGGACGCCAGGGTAAGTGGTTTCAAACTTAATCTGGACTGTTGCTCCCACCACTGGTCAAGAACCGCCTGCCTTTGCGGCACAAGCGACTCGACAACCGCCAACGGCAAACGCTTCTGCTCGGTGAACTGTTGTCGATGCGCCTCCGGTATCAGGCTGCCCAATTGCGCAACCGCAGCCATCAGCTGTTGCAGCTCCTGGGCGTGGGCCATCATGGCCTTCACCTGTTCTTTCACAGAGCGTGCACCTGGGCACCCTTCACCGAAATCGGGGCTGCCGAGATTGAAATCGAAAGACATGAACTGCGCTCCAAAATACAAGGAGGCAGCAGAGTGAACGGATGATAAAGGCAGTAGCGCAGGGAAGCTTACCCCGCACTTGGCACTGTTGCCTGAAACGTAAAGGTGAATGTCGACAGACGCTATTTTTCCTAACGGATCAAGCGCTTATTCTTGACTCACTGGCCGGCTTGAAGGGCTCTCCCCCCGCCTTTCAAGCCTGCGAGGTTCACCGACGTAGATTTTGAAGCTCCTTGATCTGACGTCTCGATTGGCCGCTGTGGCTTGCAGCGGCCTTTTTTTTTGAAATCTGAAAATGCATCCTGGCGGTCAGGTGACCGTCAAGACTTTCAGCGCCGTTGAGATCGGGCGCCGCCCGGATGGCGCCCGACCTCATCGGCGCTGAAACCTCGTCATGACCACGCCACTTTCGGCGGGTAGAAGCTCAGCGGC
Organism: Pseudomonas sp. CIP-10; assembly: GCF_020911845.1. Classification (NCBI taxonomy): domain Bacteria; kingdom Pseudomonadati; phylum Pseudomonadota; class Gammaproteobacteria; order Pseudomonadales; family Pseudomonadaceae; genus Pseudomonas; species Pseudomonas sp. CIP-10. The sequence continues at coordinate 5,073,537 of NZ_CP087160.1, forward strand.
TGCTCACGAAAGGCCAGGTAGTGGCGCAGCACCTGCACTGGCGCTTCGGTATGCGGGTAATGGCCAATGCCCAGTAACTGCACGGTGTCCGGCTCCGGTATCAGTTGCCGGTAGCGCTCAAGCATGTGCGCGCCGGAAAGCGGGTCGACCACGCCATTGATCAAGCGCAGCGGCACGCCTTTACGTTGCATCGCCCCGACCCAGCGTTCGCGGTGCAACCTGCGCTCCGGCATGTAGCCCACCAGCTTGTGCAGGATGCGCGTGCCCCGGTTGGCAGCGATCAGGCTCCAGAAATCATCCAGCGCGCTTTCACTGGGATGGGTGCAGGGGCCGTAGACCTGAATCACGTTACGCACCAGATCGTCACGCCCGAACGAGCGCCCGACCAGCCAGCCAAACCGGCTGAGCAGCAGCTTCTGGATCAGTAGCATGCGGCAGCTTTCGGGGAACAGCCCGCTGTTGAGGAACACGCAACTGGCAATGTCGGCACGCTGCTCATGGTGTCGCGCCAGCAGTTCCTGAGCCACGCTGCCGCCGTAGTCGTGGGCCAACAGGTGCACGGGCTGCGCGACCTGCAGATGGGCAAGCAATGCCTGCTGCAGGTCTGCTTGCTCCATCAGGCTGTAAGTGTGATCGACGGGCTTGTCCGAATCACCAAAGCCAAGCATGTCGCAAGCGATCACCCGGAAACGTTGGCTCAGAGGGCCCCACAGGTAGTGCCAGTCCCAACTGGCGGTGGGGAAACCGTGTAACAGAAGCAGAGGCTCTCCTTGCCCTGCGGTCCAGTAGCGGATGCTCTGGCCCCGGAACATGAAACGCTGTGACCGGGTACGCCAGACGCACAATGGAATCTCGGCCATAGGCATCAGATGGGTCCCGGTGTAGTGGTGTTGGCGGAATAGGGCAAGGCTGCGTTCATTGCATGTCACCTCGGCACTTACATGTGCTCTCTATGTCGAGGCAAAGTCTAGCCAGCAGCCCATTGGCTGGAACTTGCGTTGCCAGCCAGCTTGATGACTGAGCGAGTCAGTGGCACGAACGGTCAGAGCAGCAAGGCCAACAACGGCGCCGCGAACAGGTTGAGCAGCCCGGTCAGGACCATCACCAGGCCGGCCACCGAGCCTTCCTCACGGCCCACTTCCTGCGCCCGGCTGACCCCGGCACCATGCGCGCCAACACCGAACAGGGCCCCCCGTGCCAACGGCGTGCGCAGCGGCAACCAACGCAACAGCACACCGCCGAACATGGCACCGAGCACGCCGGTGAACATCACGAACACCGCTGTCAGTTCTGGCACCCCACCCAAGTCATGGGCCAGCGGCATGGCAAAGGGCGTGGTGATCGAGCGCGGCACCAGCGACAGGCTGGTTGCGCTGTCCAGCGCCAACAGGTGCGCCAGCCCCCAGGAGCTGGCGATCGAGGCACTGCTGCCGGCTACCATGCCCACCATCAGGGCCGGCCAATGGCGCGCCAGCATGGCCCGCTGCTGCCAGATCGGCACTGCGAAGGCTACGGTCACCGGGCCGAGCACGCCCATCAACCAGTGGGTGTTGCGCGCATACTCGGCATAGGCCGTATGCAGCGGCACGGCCACAGCCAGCAGCAACACCGGTACCAGGATCAACGGCGACAGCAGGTAGCGCTTGCTACGCCGGTACAACCAACGGCTACCCAGGTAAGCCAGCAAGGTCAAGGCCAACCAGAACAGCGGCATGGGTTCAAGGCTCACGGCGCAGCCTCCAGCGGCACACCATCTCCACGGTCATGGCGGTCACTACCATCACCATCAGCGTGCTCACGGCAATCACCAGCAAGATGCGCCAGCCCTCTTCACGGATCAATGCGCCATAGTCGAGCAGGCTCATCAGCGCCGGGATGAAGAACAACAGCATCTCAGCCATCAACCAGCCGGCCCCCAATTGCAGCGTGGCCGGTTTGAGCACACCCGAAGCGAACAGTATCAACAGCAGTGCCAGGCCCATCACACCGCCGGGGATCGGCCAGCCCAGCCAACTGGCAATCTGGCCACCGAGCAGGAACAGGGTACAGAGAACCGCCAGCTCGACGAGCAGGCGCAGGGCTTTTTTCAATGATGCAGGTTTCATGGCGGGGTTCCTCGACAGGCCCTTATTTTAAGATTTGGCTGCCTAGGCCAGAAGCGAATTGTTAGACTGCCTGCCATTCCAGAATGGAATCGAAGCAATGGAATTCAAACAACTGCGCAGCTTTATCGAAGTGGTCCACCGCGGCGGTTTTACCCAGGCGGCACAGACCCTGCACATCAGCCAGTCGGCCGTGAGCAAGCAGGTGGCCCAGCTTGAGCAAGATGTGGGCCAGCCGCTGCTGGAGCGCCAGGCGTCGCACCTGCACCTGACCGCTGCCGGGCGCATCGTGCTGGAGCGTGGCGAAGCCCTGCTGCGCCAGCGCCAGGCGCTGCTCAACGAGCTGGACGACCTCAGCCAGATGGAGCGTGGCGAACTACGCCTGGGCTTGCCGATGCTTGGCAGCGACACGTTGTTCGCCGGCTTGTTCGCCGAGTACCGGCGGCGCCATCCGAACATCGCCATCCAGCTGCTTGAAGGCGGCAGCCGCAACGTCGAACAGGCCGTCAGAAGTGGCGAACTGGAACTGGGCGGCTGCTTGACGCCCACCGACGAGGCATTCGACTACCAGCCCTTCTGCAACGAACCGCTGGATGCCTTGCTGCCGGCTGGCCATGCCCTGGCGGGCCTGGACGCCGTGGGCCTGAGGCAACTGGCCGATACACCGTTCCTGCTCTACCAGCGCAGTTTCGTGCTCAACGACCGGCTGCTGAAGGCGTGCCAGCAGCAGGGCTTCACCCCCAAGGAAGGCGGGCGCAGCGGCCAGGCGGATTTTTTGGCGGCGCTGGTGGCAGCGGGCCAGGGCGTGGTGATGCTGCCCCGGGTGGTGGCAAAAGCGCTGGAGCGCCCCGGGGTGGTGCGTGTGCCGTTGAATGCGCAGGAGGATTTGCGTTGGGATATCGCGTTTATCTGGCGACGCGGCGCCTACCTGTCACGGGCGGCGCAGGGGTGGTTGGCCTTGTTGCGCGAGCCCCATGGCTAACACGCCTGCGCAGATGCCAGGTCAGGCGTTCAGTGCGCTCGCCAACTCAGCCAGCCAAGGCTCGGCATCCGCCTCCGGGGTCACGGTCTCGCTCGCATCCAGGCGCAGCATTGGCTGCACCTCGCGCACGCCCAGCTCGGCGAACAGCTCACGCATCTGCTCGCCACCCCCGCAATAGGTATCGCCATAACTGGAGTCGCCCAGCGCGATCACCGCACCAGGCAGGCCGCGCCAGGCCGCGGGCAGTGTGTCACGAAGTGTGCTGTACAGCGGCATGAGGTTGTCCGGCAACTCACCCATACCGGTGGTCGAGGTCACGGCCAACAAGGCGTCGGGGGCAAAACCCTGAAGATCCTGAAGGGTGGCACGCGCAGCATGCCAGGCCTCGAAACCCGCCGCCTTGAGTAGCGATTCAGCGTGACGGGCGACTTCTTCGGCGGTGCCATAGACCGAGCCGGAAATAATGGCGACTTTCATCGGGTAGAGGATTCCGAAACTGAGTGAAAACGTAGGATACTAGCATTCAACGCTGGCAAAAGGCCGCCGTTACCAAAGTCGCCATCTTCCGTTTTCCTTCACCTATGGCCCGGACATGATCAACGCGCAATTGCTGCAATCGATGGTCGATGCGTCCAATGACGGCATCGTGGTTGCCGAAAAGGAAGGCGACGACACTATCCTGATCTACGTGAACGCCGCTTTCGAATGCCTCACTGGCTACAGCCGTGACGAGATTCTCTATCAGGATTGCCGGTTCCTGCAGGCTGACGACCGTGACCAGCTCGGCCGCGCACGCATCCGCAAGGCCATGGCCGAAGGCCGCCCCTGCCGCGAAGTGCTGCGCAACTATCGCAAGGATGGCAGCGCCTTCTGGAACGAGCTGTCGATCACGCCGGTGAAGAGCGACTTCGACCAGCGCACCTACTTCATCGGCATCCAGAAGGACGTCAGCCGCCAGGTCGAACTGGAACGGGAGCTGGCGGAACTGCGCGCTCGTCCGAAACCCGACGAACGCGCCTGAACCAAGTCCGCCACGCACGGTCAATTCCGTTGAAGAAATCGCCACCACCGAGTTCGATCATGCAAGCAGACGCGCTCCTGACCCAGGACGAGCTGGATTTCATACAGAACATGCAGCATTCGCCACAACTGAACCTGGCTGACACCATGTCGAGCCTGCTGGTCAATGGCGACCGCCGCATTCAAAGCTTGCTTACGCGGTTGGTGGCTAACGAGCAGGTGACCTTGCAGGCCCAGTTCAACAACCAGCAGATCAGTTTCCCGCTGCAGCTGGTAGAAGACGAGTTCCACGCCCTGCACCTGCAGCTGGGTTCACCGGAAATCTACGAAGACGGCCCCATGCTGCGCCCATGGCGCTTGTCGCTGGACCAGCCGAGCGTTCTGCTCGACGCCCATGACAAGGCAAGCGGCCTGTGGGTACGCGAGATTTCCTTCAAAGGCGTGCTGCTGGAAGTCCGTGATTTGCCAACAGCACCCGCCCGCTTCGAGCTGCGCTTCGCCCCGGGCGGCATCACCCCGATCGAACTGCATGGTGTGTTGGGCCGGCGCATCGGCACGGACCTGGCTGCCTACGACCTCGGCCAAAGCCCAGCCGAAGAAATCGAACGCCTGCGCGACTACATCCTCCAGGCCCACCGCCACGCCCACCCCGAGCTGCACACTCAAGTATCGAGCTGACGGGCCAGAAACTGCCGCAAGCGCTGGCGCATCACACTGCCCTGCGCGCCCAGGCAGGCTACAGGGCTGCCAGCCAGGCTGTCCTGTACCGCTTCCGCCGCCTCACCTGCCAGTAACAACGGGCATTCCAGCATCGACGCCAGGCGCTTGAGGTGCCGGGTGAGTTCTACTGTGGGCGACGGATGGGAAAACAGCACCAAGGCGTCCGGCTTCAGCCGTTCGCAGACGAGCGCAAGCTCTTGCAGCGGCTGCCCGTTCGCCAGCGGGATCACGCGTATTTCATCGCTACCCAGGATCAGACTGGTTACCAGTAACTCAAGCTCATGGCACTGCCCCGGCAATGGCGCCACCAGCACGGTGCGGCTACTCGGCACACGGGCCAGCTGCAAGCGGGCGAAAACCCGACCGCGCAGGAACTGATCATAGAACAGCCATTCGCTGGCCTGCCCATAGCCGCCTTGCCGGACTACCATGTCATGCCACACCGGCATGAACACATTGGCGAAAACCTGGTCCAGGGTGCTGGCCGCGAACACCTCGTCATAAAGGCGATCCAGGCCCGCCACGTCGAAGTGCTGTACCGCCAGGCGAATCTGGTTTTGCCAGCGCAAGCAGGGGTCCACCGCGCCGCCAGCCTGCCCGGAGAGGGCATGGCCGCGAGCGAGAATGCTGCCCACCTTGCTGACCGCCACGCCACGCTCCAGCCACCCGAGGATACGGCGGATTTCATCGATATCAGCCTGGGAATACAGGCGGTGACCACTGTCGGTACGGATGGGCTGGATCAGCCCATAACGGCGTTCCCAGGCACGAAGGGTCACGGCGTTGACACCGGTCAAGCGTGACACTTCACGAATCGGAAACAGCTCCTGCTGCTCGAAACTCGCATCGATCACCGGTTTACGTCCCTGTTCGTTCATGTGCACGAAGTACCCTGAGTGCGAAGAAACTGAGCACATAGCTTACTACGACTGTGTCGGTCTGTTGGTGCCACCGTTTGCCAGCTGAGCGTTGCCGAAGATCGCAACTGCGCGATAATGCGTGCCCGATTCTTGCATGCACGACTGCGTCGCCCACCACCCCGGGCCACACAGCCAAAGGGGCCAGCTACCCGCCAGCCCCGTTGCCAGGAGATACACAATGTCTACCCCACCCGTCACCCTCATGGTGTCGCGCCGCGCCGCCCATGGCCGCTACCAGGACCTGCTGGCCTGGCTGCACGAAGGCGAACAGCTGGCCACCGACTTCCCTGGCTACCTCGGCTCGGGCATCCTCGCCCCGCCCCGGGATGGCGACGAATTTCAGATCATCTTCCGCTTCAGCGACGAGCCGACCCTGCATGCCTGGGAGCACTCCGCCTCGCGTCGCGCATGGTTACAACGCGGCAACGGTCTGTTCGAGCGCCCCAAAGAGGCGCGCGTTAGCGGTATCGACGACTGGTTCGGCACCAACAGGGTGCAAAAACCGCCACGCTGGAAGCAGGCCGTGGCCATCTGGCTGGCGTTTTTCCCAGTCTCGCTGGCCTTCAACCTGGTGTTCGGCCACTGGTTGACGGCACTCGACCTTGTGCCCCGGGTACTGCTCAGCACCCTGGCCCTGACGCCGGTGATGGTGTACCTGTTCATCCCGCTGTCCACCCGCCTGCTGGCCAGTTGGCTACAGGCCTCCCCGCCCGCTGCTGGCGCCTTGCGCAGCCGCTGAGGCCAGGCCATACAACAGGTAAACAGTTCGGGTATGCTGGGTGGCAATCAAAGGACAGACAAGTTGACCACCCCGAACATGAACAGCCCCATTCTCGTTACCGGAGCCAGCCAGCGTGTCGGGCTGGCCCTGGCCCTCGAACTGGCACAGGCCGGCCATACGGTGGTCAGTGCCAGCCGCAGCATCCAGCCGCAGGCAGCCCACCCCAACATCGTGCAGTTTCAGGCCGACCTGTGCCAGGCGGGCGACCGCCAGGCGCTGATCGATCACCTGCACGATCGTTACGACGGACTGCGCGCCATCATCCACAATGCTTCGCTATGGCTCGACGACGGCCTCGACAACCTCGAGACCATGTTCCGCCTGCACGTCGAAGCGCCCTACCACCTCAACCTGGCCCTGGGCGACCTGCTGGCCAAGGTGGAAAAGGCCGACATCATTCACATCTGCGACGAAACCTCCTCGCGCGGCAGTAAAAGCCACATCGGCTACGCCGCCACCAAGGCCGCACTGCAGAACATGGTGCTGTCATTCGCCGAAAAATATGCGCCCAAGGTGCGTGTGAACGGTATCCTGCCCGGGCTGCTGATCCTCAAGGAAGGGGGTGACGAAGCCTACCGCCAGCAAACCCTGAAAAAGGCCCTGCTGGAATTCGAACCCGGCGCCGGCCCGCTGATCGAGACCGTCAAGTACCTGCTCGCCAGCCAGTACAGCACCGGCAGCCAGGTGGTCATCAACGGTGGCCGCCACCTGAAGAACCGCATGACTTGAGAGAAGACCATGACCCCACAACAACAGCTCGAGCTCGAGGCCGCCGCGTTCCGGCGCCTGGTCGAACACCTGCAAAAGCGCACCGACGTACAGAACATCGACCTGATGAACCTGTCCGGTTTCTGCCGCAACTGCCTGTCCAAGTGGTACAAGGCCGCCGCTGACGAGCGTCAGCTGGACCTGAGCCTGGATGATGCCCGCGAAGCGGTGTACGGCATGCCCTACGCCGAGTGGAAAGCCCAATACCAGAAAGAAGCCAGCGCCGAACAACAAGCGGCGTTCGAAAAAGGAAAAACCTCGTGACTGACCTGAATACCCTGCGCGCAAGCCTGGCCAGCGGCCAACATGTATTTGCCGATACCTTGGCGTTCATTGCCGACAACTACAGCTACCAGCCGCAGGCCTTCAACAACGGCGGCGTGGAGAATGCGGCAGGGCAGAACGAAGGTTCGTGCAAAACCCTGGGCCTGGCCTTGCTTGAAGGGCTGAGCGACCAGGAAGCGCTGCTGGCCTTCGGCGAGCACTACCGTGATGTGGTGGCCACGCCTGAGGGTAGCGACCATGGCAACATCCGTGCGCTGATCAAACACGGTCTGGCGGGTGTGAAGTTTGCTGCGCAGCCGCTTGCGCGCAAGGCTTGATATTGCCGGGGCCGCTTTGCGGCCCCACGATCCAGCGCCCACCATCAATCGATAATGGTGCCAGGCCCCCCACCTTCAAGCCTCCCCTGCCGCAACCACTGCAAGGCCACCGGCCACAGGTTTTCGCGAAACCGGTCATGGAAGAACGCGAAATGGCCAATTTCCTCGACCGAGATATCCACAGGCGCAATGCGCAGGTGCTGGCGCTCGGCACTTTGCAGATAACCCAACAAACGCTCGGTTGCCGCTACGGTCCCGAAGGGGTCGTCCGTCAGACTGATGGCCAGCGTCTTCGCACGCACCTGGGCGAACGGTAGCGCCGCCAACGCCCGCCCGCTGGGGCGGTGCTCATAACGTGGGGTACGCGTGGTCCAGTCGTGCACCACGCCGGATGGCGTGTCTTCCAGCCAACCCAGGCGCTTGCCGGGAAAGTAGCCGAATACCCGGGTCAACAGCGGCATGACCACATGCCACTTGCCGAACAGCTGCCAGCGCTGGTTGGCCGCGTAGTCGCGCCAGTAGGCGAACTGCGCGCCAACCATCACGACCCGACGGATCTGGCCAGCCGACGGTGCCAGGCCTACTGCACAACCGCCGAAACTGTGCCCCACCACGTCCACCGGCTGACCTGGGAAATGCGCTGCCGCATGCGCCAGCATGGCTTCAAAATCCAGCCGGCCCCAGTCGCTCCAGGAGGCCTGGAAACCACGCAGCGACGCCGGCCGGGATTCGCCGATGCCACGGTAGTCGTAGGTCAGCACATCGCAGCCGTGGGCGAACAGGTAGTCGGCAAAGCGGGCGTAATAGCGGCAGCGTACCGACGTGGCAGCGTTGATGATCACCAGCGGGCGCTGGGGGTCAGGTTGGGCGTGGCGCCAGCAGAAGCCGCCGAGGCTGTATCCGTCGGCCGCGGGGTGGCGAAATGGGGTAGCGGGTTGGATGAGGCTACTCATGGCGCATTTCCTGTTGTTGTGCGCCAAAACTAGCAAAGATTTTGTAGCTTGTACTGGCCTCTTCGCGGGTGAACCCGCTCCTACAGGGGGAGAACCTGTGGGAGCGGGCTTGCCCGCGAAGAGGCCGGTACAGGCTTACCCGATTACAGCTCGACGCAGTCGAACTTCACATCGGTGGCCACGTCTTCGTCGTAGTTGACGTCAGCGCGCTCGAAGCCGAACAGGTTGAGGAACTGCTTCTTGTAACCGGCGTAGTCAGTCAGCTCGAACAGGTTCTCGGTGGTCACCTGTGGCCACAGGGCCTTGCAGGCGTTTTGCACGTCGTCACGCAGTTCCCAGTCGTCCAGGCGCAGGCGCCCCTTCTCGTCGACCTCTGCCGGCGCACCGTCGGTACGGTACATACGGTCGCGGTACATGCGGTCGAGCTGGTCCTGGGTGCCTTCGTGTACACCTTTCTCCTGCATGATCTTGAAGACCATCGACAGGTACAGTGGCATCACCGGGATGGCCGAGCTGGCCTGGGTAACCACCGACTTGAGCACCGCCACATTGGCGCCGCCTTTCACTTCACCGGCCAGCTTCTGGTTCAGACGCAGGGCAGTTTCGTCCAGGTCCTGCTTGGCCTGGCCCAGTGCACCGTGCCAGTAGATCGGCCAGGTGATATCGCTGCCGATATAGCTGAAGGCCACGGTGCGAGCGCCTTCGGCAAGTACATTGGCGCCAGCCAGCGCATCGATCCACAGCTGCCAGTCCTGGCCACCCATGACGGTGACGGTATCGGCAATTTCCTGCTCGGTGGCCGGCTCGATGCTGGCCTCGATGATGGTGTCCTTGTTGGTGTCGATGGCGGTCGACTTGTATGGCTGGCCGATCGGCTTGAGTGCCGAGCGAATGACTTCACCGGTCTGCGGCAGCTTGCGCACGGGCGAAGCCAGCGAGTAGATGACCAGGTCGACCTTGCCACCCATTTCGTTCTTGATCAGCTCGATGACCTTGGCGCGGGCTTCGTCAGAGAAGGCGTCACCGTTGATCGACTTGCTGTACAGGCCCTCGGCCTTGGCGAACTTGTCGAAGGCGGCAGCGTTGTACCAGCCAGCAGTGCCGGCCTTGGTCTCGGTGCCTGGTTTTTCGAAGAACACGCCCAGGGTGTCGGCCTTGAAGCCGAAGGCCGCCGTGATGCGGGCAGCCAGGCCGTAGCCGCTGGAAGCACCGATGACCAGGACCTTCTTCGGGCCATCCTCGCGTACGCCCAGCTTGCGGGTGGCTTCGATCTGGTCACGGACGTTGAGCTCGCAGCCCTTCGGATGAGTCGTGGTGCAGATGAAACCGCGAACCTTAGGATGAATGATGGCCAATGTCTGTACCTCGTCAGGTTTATGCCAGGAAAGCGCCGCTTGGGGCGATTCCGATTGATCAGAGGGTGAGACTACCCCCGCAGGTTATCCGACACATATTACGGGGTGATCAGAGGGATGCAAAACCAGAGTTCTTCTGTGCAGGAAGGACATGGCTGCTTGAAATCCAGATTGGCGGGTTAGAACGCCTGGCACCCATTGATTTGCTTTTCACATCAATCCGAAAGAAAAACAAACTTAACAAATAAGCCAAACCCGCCGATGCTGGCGGCACTACGCCCATTGCACGGAGAACAACAACATGAACGACGTGGTGATCGTCGCCGCAACCCGCACCGCCATCGGCAGCTTCCAGGGCGCCTTGGCCACTGTGCCTGCGGTCGACCTCGGCGCCGCCGTGATCAAGCAACTGCTGAAACAAACCGAGCTGGACCCGGCGCAGGTCGACGAAGTCATCCTCGGCCAAGTGCTCACTGCCGGTGCCGGTCAGAACCCGGCACGCCAGGCAGCGATCAAGGCTGGCCTGCCCTTCAGCGTACCGGCCCTGACCCTGAACAAGGTCTGCGGCTCGGGCCTCAAGGCCCTGCACCTGGCCGCCCAGGCGATCCGCTGTGGCGATGCCGAGGTGGTGATTGCCGGTGGCCAGGAAAATATGAGCCTTGCCCCCTACGTGATGCCCTCGGCCCGCACCGGCCAACGCATGGGCCATGGCCAACTGATCGACAGCATGATCACGGACGGCCTGTGGGATGCCTTCAATGACTACCACATGGGCATCACTGCCGAAAACCTGGTGGACAAGTATGGCCTCAGCCGTGAGCAGCAGGATGCCTTCGCTGCCGAATCGCAGCGCAAGGCAGTGGCAGCGATCGAGGCCGGCCGTTTCGACGCTGAAATCACCCCCATCGTGCTGCCGCAGAAAAAGGGCGAGCCCAAGGTTTTTGCCCGTGACGAGCAACCACGCCCGGACACCACCGCCGAGTCCCTGGCCAAACTGCGCCCGGCCTTCAAGAAGGACGGCAGCGTCACCGCAGGCAATGCCTCCAGCCTGAACGACGGCGCCGCCGCCGTGCTTTTGATGAGCGCAGCGAAGGCCAAGGCGTTGGGCCTGCCGGTGCTGGCGAAGATCGCCGCCTACGCCAGTGCCGGGGTAGACCCCGCGATCATGGGTATTGGTCCGGTTTCGGCGACCCAGCGTTGCCTGGACAAGGCCGGTTGGCAACTGGCCGAACTGGACCTGATCGAAGCCAACGAGGCCTTTGCCGCCCAGGCGCTGGCCGTGGGCAATGCGCTGGCATGGGATGCCGCGCGGGTTAACGTCAATGGAGGGGCGATTGCCCTGGGCCACCCGATTGGTGCTTCCGGGTGCAGGGTGCTGGTGACCCTGCTGCACGAGATGATCAAACGGGATGCCAAAAAAGGCCTGGCGACCTTGTGCATTGGTGGTGGGCAAGGGGTGGCGCTGGCCATCGAACGCTGATTGATTCAAGCAGGCCCGGCCTCTTCGCGGGTAAACCCGCGCCTACACTGATCGGTGACGGACACACATCGGTGATCGGGCGCAGGCCGTTGTAGGAGCGGGTTTACCCGCGAAAGGGCCGGACCTGCTGGCCAATTTCCACCCGCTGTTCAATGTCGCAGCCGCGATCGTATTCGCGGGAAAACCCGCGCCTACACTGATCGGTGGCGGACACACATCGGTGATCGGGCGCAGGCCATCGTAGGAGCGGGTTTACCCGCGAAAGGGCCGGGCCTGCTGGCCAATTTCCACCAACCGTTCACTGTTGCAGCCGCCATCGTATTCGCGGGTAAACCCGCTCCTACACTGATCGGTGGTGGACACTCATCGGTGATCGGGCGCAAGCCATTGTAGGAGCGGGTTTACCCGCGAAGAGGCCGGCACAGGCAGCAACTGTTCAAGCCGCGACTCGGTCCTGCTCCAGCGAAGCGGCGAGCACCGCCACTTCCTGGCACTTCTGCACGGCCAGGTCCACTGGGCTTTCCAGCAACGAACAGGCCGGCGCCAACCACAGCCGCTCACCCAGGCGTTCATGGGCTTCGTGCAGCAGCCCCAGGGTCTTGCCCAGATCGCAAGGCGAGGCGTTGCGACCGTCGACCAGGCCCAGCGACAGTACCTTGTAGGCCGGCAGGCGGTCGAGAATGCTCTGGTACTGCTCGGGGGCCTGAACCAGATCGACGTGAAGGCCATCAACCGGCAGGTTGGCGGCCAGGCCGAGGTTGCCTTCCAGGCCGCCGAAGTACGTGGCGATCAGCTTCTTCAACGGTGCGCGTTGAAGGATGTTGTAGACACGTTCATAGGCATTTTTCCAATCCTGGGGCAGGTCCTGGGCGAGGATGGGTTCATCGATCTGCACCCATTCAACGCCATGGTCGGCCAGGCGGTTGAGAAGCTGGTCATACACGGGCAGCAGGCGGTCAAGCAGCTCCAGCTTGTCGAAGTCACCGCCCAGGGTCTGGCCCTGCCACAGGTAGGTCAAGGGGCCGATCACCACCGGCTTGACTGCAAGGCCCAGGGCCTTGGCGTGCTCCACTTCTTCGAACAGTGGTTCCCAGTTCAGAACCAACGGCTGATCGCCTGCGCTAAGCACGTGGCTGTCCCAGGCGAAGTCGCCGACCGGCACCAGCTCGATGCCGGCGTCTTTCTGCACCTGCCAGTGGCGGGCACGCAGCTCGCGGTCACGGCCGATGTGTGGAAAGCCCAGGTTATGTGCCAGTGCCATGTCTTGTCCCTTCAGCATGCTTGAATGAATAAGGGGGATTCTCCGGCTGACGGGGTATTGAGACAAACTCATTAAATTTGAGATGAACCCAAGAAATCTTCATGATCATGCTGTCATGATCTTCGCGCCCCCATGTCTCATTCAGATCACTATCCTGCGCATCCGGACATGACCCGGCTCGCCTTCTGCCGCACAATGCCACCCTGACCACACCAGGTGCCCGGCCAACATGAGCCTGCTGAAAACCGCCCTGCGCGAACAGAACTTCGTCTGTGTCATGGAGTTCGTCCCCAAGCCTTCCGCAGAACGCTTTGCCGCCATGGAAGCGATCATGGCCCGTGCGCACCTGTGCGGCTGGCCGATGACCGTGGCCATCGGTGATCGTGTCGGCAGCCCGCTGGACATGTCACCGCTGGACGCCCTCGCCTCGTTCAGCAACCCGGTGCCTGCCCTGCCGCATTTTTCAGGCAAGGATCGCGAACGCCACCACCTGCTCGCCCAACTGCAGCGCATGGACGCCGCCGGCCTCGACCAGCTGTTACTGCTGACTGGCGACCGCCTGCCCGGCCATGAACCTGGCCAGCGCCCGGTGCGTTATCTGGAATCGGTCGCCGCCCTGCAGGTTGCTCGCCAGGCCTGCCCGCACTGGCTGCTGGGCGCGGCGCTGAACCCGTTCAAGTACCACGAGGAAGAAGGCGGCGCCCAGTATTTCAAGGCCGAGAAAAAGCTGGCAGCGGGGGCTGACTTTCTCACCTTGCAACTGGGCTTCGATGCCGCCAAGCATCAGGAAGCCATACACTGGATGCGCCGCCAGGCCTCACCCAAGCCCATGCTGGCCTGCCTCATGAGCCTCACCCACGGGCGCGCGGCGATGCTCGACCACGTGGCCGGCGTGACTGTCACGCCCTCCATGCGCGACATGCTCGAAGCGGAAACGGCGCAGTCCAAGGCCTTTGCCCAGGCGCGCAGTGTTGACCGCCTGGCCTTGCAGATCATCGGTACAAAGCTGATGGGGTACGCCGGTGTGCACCTGTCAGGGGTTCACACACTCGAACAGTTGCTGGCCCTTGAGACCCGTATCGAGCACTGGCAATCCCAGGTTCAGTCCCTGGAGCAATGGGCACCGGCCTGGCACGCCAGCTGGCAGATGCCTGGCCTGCCGGCGGTGACCTTCCATCCGCCACAGGCCGGCTGGCGCCTGGACGAGTCACGGGTCAATGCCTCATTCAAGGAAAAAGCCCGCTATCACCTGATGCATGGCATGCACGCACTGCTGTTCAGCCGGCGCAACAGCCTGAGCAAGGCCTTCGGCTGGGCGGTGCGCCAGCCTCTGTGGGGTACACGCGTCGGCGCACACATGCTGCACACGCTGGAGCGCAGTGTGAAGCGCCCGCTGGTGGGTTGCGACACCTGCGGCCGTTGCCGCCTGGAAGACACCTTGTATATCTGCCCGGAAACCTGCCCTAAAGGCCTGGCCAATGGCCCTTGCGGCGGAACCGCCCTGAACCGCTGCGAGTTCGGCGACCGCGAGTGCATCCACAGCGTCAAGTACCGCACCGCCAAAGCTGTGCGGCAAACTGCTGTGCTGACCGAACGCCTGATCCCGTGCATCGAGGTCGAAACCCGCCACCGCAGCTCATGGCCGCAGTGGTTCGCAGGGCAGGCGCCGCAGCGGCTCAGCCCGCAGCCATTGCCTCGAAGCCAGCCCGAATCGTAGCCTCGGGCAGTTCATCGGCAATGAACACCATCACGCTCTCGCGTGCTTCGCCTGCAGCCCACTCGGCGTCCCAGTCGAAGCCATAAAGCTTGAGCACGCCCTGAAACACCAGCTTGCGTTCCTCGCCGGCAATGTTCAGCACGCCCTTGTAGCGCAGCAGCTGTTTGCCGTGGGTTTCCAGCAGCTCGTTCATGAAGCTGCTGAGGCGGTCGATATCCAGCGGGGTTTCGGTACGCAGCACCATCGTGGAGATACGGTCCGGGGTGGCAGGCTTGAGCACGGGTTGCAACATCGGTTTCAGGTTCACCCCAAGGTCGGGGTTGAGGTTGAAACCGCGCACATCCAGTAATTCAGCCAGGTCGATGCAGCCGTGTTCGACTACACGGATCGCAGCCCTGCTATTGATGCGGGCCAGGCGTTCGCGCAGGGCTTCAACCGCAGCGGGCTCGACCAGGTCGGTCTTGCTCAGCAGCAGACGATCGGCAAAGCCGACCTGGGCCTGAGCGATGGTCTGGGTCAGGTGCAGTTCGGCATGCGCGGCATCGACAAGGGTGATGATGCCGTCGAGGATGTAGCGCTCACGCAGCTCCTCGTCGATGAAGAACGTTTGCGCTACCGGCGCCGGGTCGGCCAGGCCGGTGCATTCGATCACCAGGCGATCGAAGGCGATTTCCCCTGCATCCAGGCGTTCAAGCAGCAGGTAAAGCGCGCGAGTCAGGTCGCCATGGATGCTGCAGCATACACAACCGTTGGCCAAGGTCATGACCTGCACCGGCTGGTCACCCAGCAGTTGGCTGTCGATGCCGGCCTCGCTGAATTCATTTTCGATCACGGCGAGCTTCAGGCCATGCTCGGCCTTGAGCATGTGCCTGAGCAAGGTGGTCTTGCCGGCACCGAGGAAGCCCGTGAGGACGGTTACGGGAATGGGCGTCTGCACGCAAAATACTCCTGAATCTGAAAATGACTGTGGGAGCCGGTTACCCAGGCTCCCACAGGTTTACACGTACCGCAGGCTCAACAGCACTTGGGCCCGGACTTGCCACCGTAGCGTGCTTCCTGGCGTTCGCGGAAGAACGCCTCGTAGCTCATCACCGGCTTGTCCGGATGCGTTTTCTGCATGTGTTCGACATAGTTGTCGTAGTCGGGCATGCCGACCATCAGGCGGGCTGCCTGCCCCAGGTATTTGCCCAGTCGACCCAAGTCGTTGAACATGATTGCAGTCCTCTCGATTACGCGTCAGGCAACGCCTGGAACGGGGTTTCCTTGTCGCTGCGTTCTTTGCGGCCCAAGGCGGCGTAGCCGACCTTGATGGCGAAGAACAGAATGCTGAAGACCACCAGCAGGAACAAGATCGTCAGGCCCGCGTTGGTGTAGGCGTTGAAGATCACGTGCTGCATCTGCCCAATGTCCTTGGCCGGGGCCAGTACCTGGCCGGCGTCCAGCGCAGTGCTGTACTTCTTGGCCAGGGCCAGGAAGCCGACAGCCGGGTTGGGGTCGAACAGCTTGATCAGGCCTGCAGCCGTGGTGCAGATCAGCAGCCATACGGCCGGCAGCAGGGTGACCCAGATGTAGCGCTGACGCTTCATCTTGATCAGCACCACAGTACCGAGCATCAAGGCGATACCGGCCAGCATCTGGTTGGAGATACCAAACAGCGGCCACAGGGTGTTGATGCCACCCAGCGGGTCGATGACGCCCTGGTACAGCAGATAGCCCCAGAGTGCCACGCAGCCAGCAGTGGCAAGCAGGTTGGCCCCCCACGATTCAGTGCGTTTGAGTGCAGGCACGAAGCTGCCCAGCAGGTCCTGCAACATGAAGCGCCCGGCACGGGTACCAGCGTCTACCGCCGTGAGGATGAACAGCGCCTCGAACAGGATCGCGAAGTGGTACCAGAAGGCCATGGTGTTTTCACCTGGCAACACCTGGTGCAGGATCTGCGCGATACCGACCGCCAGGGTGGGCGCACCGCCGGCACGGGCCAGAATGGTGTGCTCGCCGATGTCACGGGCAACGGCTTCGAGCTGCTCGGGTGTAATCAGGAAGCCCCAACTGCTGACGGTCTGCGCCACCGACGCGACATCGGTACCGACTACTGCCGCCGGGCTGTTCATGGCGAAGTACACGCCCGGTTCGATCACCGAGGCCGCAACCATGGCCATGATGGCGACGAACGATTCCATCAGCATGCCGCCGTAGCCGATATAGCGGGCGTTGGTTTCGTTATCCAGCAGCTTGGGGGTGGTCCCCGAGGAAATCAGCGCGTGGAAGCCGGACACCGCACCACAGGCAATGGTGATGAACAGGAACGGGAACAGGGTACCCTTCCACACCGGGCCTGTACCGTCGGTGAACTGGGTCAGCGCCGGCATTTTCAGCTCAGGTGCGATGATCAGGATACCGATGGCCAGGCCAAGGATCGTGCCGATCTTGAGGAAGGTCGACAGGTAGTCACGCGGCGCCAGCACCAGCCACACTGGCAGCACGGCGGCGACAAAACCGTAGCCCACCAGCATCCAGGTGATCTGCACGCCGGTGAACGTGAACGCCGGGCCCCACACCGGGTCCGCAGCGATCACGCCCCCCAGCCAGATCGAGGCCAGCAGCAGTACCACGCCAACCACCGAGATTTCGCCAATACGGCCCGGACGGATGTAGCGCATGTAGATGCCCATGAACATCGCGATCGGGATGGTCGCCATCACCGTGAACATGCCCCATGGGCTTTCGGCCAGGGCCTTGACCACGATCAGTGCCAGCACCGCGAGGATGATGATCATGATCAGGAAGCAGCCAAACAGGGCGATGGTGCCCGGGATTCTGCCCATTTCCTCGCGCACCATGTCGCCCAGCGAGCGCCCATTGCGGCGGGTAGACAGGAACAGGACCATGAAGTCCTGCACCGCACCGGCCAGCACCACGCCGGCGATCAGCCACAGCGTGCCGGGCAGGTAGCCCATTTGCGCGGCGAGTACCGGCCCGACCAAGGGGCCCGCGCCGGCGATGGCAGCGAAGTGGTGACCGAAAAGAATGTGTTTGTTGGTCGGAACGTAGTCCAGGCCGTCGTTGTTGAGCACCGCCGGGGTGGCACGGCGCGGGTCGAGTTGCATCACCTTGGTGGCGATGAACAGGCTGTAGTAACGATAGGCGACCAGGTAGATGGCCACTGCCGCGACCACGATCCACAAGGCGTTGATCGCCTCGCCGCGACGCAGGGCAACCACACCCAGTGCGCAGGCACCTATGACTGCCAGCGCCAGCCACGGAATATGGCGTAGCAGGCTATTATTGTTGTTCATGGTTAGCTTCCAGCTGGTGGATTGGAAAGACCGCCCACCGAGTCTAGGGCCAGTCAAGCGGCATTGCCACACTTGCTTCGTTCTAGAGCCTCTGCGGCCTGATTGCAGTACCTGATGCACATGCAACTCTAACTATAGTCAGGATGACACCTGATGACCTATTCGAGGATCCAAGCCATGAGCGATCATGACGAACGCCGCCGCTTTCAACGCATCGACTTCGATGCCCCCATCGAGCTGCGCCAGGGGCTGAAACGCTGGCCTGCAAAACTGCTGGACCTTTCACTCAAAGGCTTGCTGATCGAACGCCCCGCAGGCTGGGATGCCGACCTGACTCAGGACTTCGACGCCATCATCGAGCTGAACGAGGATGCCCGTGTGCAGATGCAGGTCGAACTGCGCCACGAAGAACCGGACCGCCTGGGCTTCATCTGCCTGTACATCGACCTCGACTCGATGAGCCATTTGCACCGTCTTGTGGAATTGAACGTGGCTGACAGCACCGAAATGATGCGTGAGCTGCGTGAACTCATCGAATAATAAAATCTCTTAGCTAGCTAATAGCCTTCCCGCCTGGTGTTTCTTGTCTACCCAGACAGCTTTAAGCCTGGGTAGCGTTGCTTTGTACACACCCTTCTAATACAGCTTCTGCCAAGTTGGTACGCCTTCTGCATTGGGTTTTAACACACCCTGCGGCCGGATCTGTTCGCGCTCCGATCAAAATATTGTATACAATTCTTGTGGCAATCATTTGTAGGAAGTGTCTACAGTAGCGGCACAACAATAAACAGAGAGCCTGCTCCATGACTACGTCCCCTAGCACGTCTCCCGCCAAGCGACCCGAGGATGAAAACCTCGGTCTTGGTGCCAACCTGGCCTATGGTCTGCAGCATGTGCTGACCATGTATGGTGGGATCGTCGCAGTACCCCTGATCCTGGGGCAGGCCGCGGGCCTGAATGGTGCCGAAATCGGCATGCTGATCGCCGCCTCGCTGTTCGCCGGTGGCCTTGCCACCCTGCTGCAGACCCTTGGCCTGCCGTTCTTCGGTTGCCAGTTGCCACTTGTGCAAGGCGTGTCGTTCGCCGGTGTGGCGACCATGGGTGCGATCCTGAGCAGCGAGGGGGGCGGTGGCCTGCCAGGGGTGCTCGGCGCGGTCATGGCTGCGTCGCTGATCGGCTTTCTGATCACACCGGTGTTTTCGCGCATCACCAAGTTCTTCCCGCCGCTGGTGACCGGTATCGTGATCACCACCATCGGCCTGACCCTGATGCCGGTTGCTGCACGCTGGGTAATGGGTGGCAACAGCGCCTCGCCGGAGTTCGGCAGCGTGGCCAACATCGGCCTGGCCGGGCTGACCTTCGCCATCGTGCTGCTGCTGAGCAAGCTTGGCAGCGCAACCATCTCACGCCTGTCGATACTGCTGGCCATGGTGGTCGGCACGCTGATCGCCTGGGCATTGGGCATGACCGATTTCAGCAAGGTCGGCGAAGGCCCGATGTTCGCCTTCCCCACGCCTTTCCACTTTGGCATGCCGGAGTTCCACATCGCCGCGATCCTGTCGATGTGTATCGTGATCATGGTCACCCTGGTGGAAACGTCGGCCGATATCCTCGCCGTGGGTGAGATCATCGACACCAAGGTGGACTCCAAGCGCCTGGGCAACGGCCTGCGCGCCGACATGGCATCAAGCATCCTGGCGCCGATTTTCGGTTCATTCACCCAGAGCGCGTTCGCCCAGAACGTCGGCCTGGTGGCCGTGACCGGCGTCAAGAGCCGCTACGTGGTGGCTACCGGCGGCGTGATTCTGGTGGTACTCGGCCTGCTGCCAGTCATGGGCCGGGTGATTGCCGCCGTGCCTACCCCGGTACTGGGCGGCGCCGGTATCGTGCTGTTCGGCACCGTGGCGGCCAGCGGTATCCGCACCCTGTCCAAGGTCAGCTACAAGAACAACGTCAACCTGATCATCGTCGCGGCCTCGCTGGGCTTCGGCATGATCCCGATTGCCGCGCCGACCTTCTACCACCACTTCCCGAACTGGTTCGAGACCATCTTCCACTCCGGCATCAGCTCGGCGGCGATCATGGCCATCCTGCTGAACCTGATCTTCAACCATTTCACCACCGGCAACTCGGAAAACCAGTCAGTGTTCGCTGCAGCCTATGAGCGCACCATCCAGTATTCGGACATTTCCGCGCTGCGTGATGGGGACTACTTCAAAGATGGCAAGCTGTTCGATGCCGAAGGTAACGAAGTGCCGATGCTGGAACTGGACGAGCATGGCAATGAAACGGTCAGGCGCACGGCCGTTGCCGAGCACTGACTGATTGCAGGAGCGAGCTTGCTCGCTCCTGCACACTATTCGAACAATGCATCCAGCGCCTGTTCCAGGCGGGTAACGGCAATCACCTGCAACCCCGCAGGCGCTTCTTTCGGCGCATTGCCCTTGGGTACGATGGCACGCTTGAAGCCGTGCTTGGCCGCTTCCTTCAGGCGCTCCTGGCCACTGGGCACCGGCCGTACCTCGCCCGACAAGCCGATCTCGCCAAACACCAGCAAACCATGGGCCAGTGGCCGGTTACGCAAGCTGGACATCACCGCCGCCAGCAGCGCCAGGTCCGAAGCCGTTTCCAGCACCTTCACCCCGCCGACCACGTTGAGAAACACATCCTGGTCATGGGTCGGGATACCGCCATGGCGGTGGAGCACCGCCAACAACATGGCCAGGCGGTTCTGGTCCAGGCCCAAGGTTACCCGCCGCGGGTTGGCCAGATGGCTATCGTCGACCAGCGCCTGCACCTCGACCAGCATTGGCCGGGTACCCTCCCAGGTTGCCATCACCACGCTACCCGGCACCTCTTCCTGAGTACGGTTGAGGAAGATCGCCGACGGGTTGGATACCTCCTTGAGGCCACGATCGGTCATGCCGAACACGCCCAGCTCGTTGACCGCGCCAAAGCGGTTCTTGACCGCCCGCAGCAAGCGCAGCCGGCCATCGGACTCACCTTCGAAATACAGCACCGTGTCGACCATGTGCTCCAGCACCCTTGGGCCAGCCAGCGAGCCTTCCTTGGTCACGTGGCCGACCAGAAAAATTGCCGTACCGCTTTGCTTGGCATAGCGCACCAGCAACGCTGTGCTTTCGCGCACCTGGGCCACGCCGCCCGGGGCCGATTGCAACTGCTCAGTGAAAATGGTCTGGATCGAGTCGATCACCATTACCCGCGGCTTCTCGACCCGCGCTGTGGCAATGATCGTCTCGATGCAGGTTTCGGTCATCACCTTGAGCTGGTCCTGGGGTAGGCCCAGCCGCCGCGAGCGCATGGCCACCTGCTGCTGCGACTCCTCCCCCGTGACATACAGTGCCGGCATGCCCACGGCGATGTTGCACAAGGTCTGTAGCAAAATGGTCGACTTGCCGATGCCGGGGTCACCGCCAATCAGCACCACCGAGCCATCCACCAAGCCGCCACCCAGCACGCGGTCCAGTTCGGTGCTGCTGGTCGTGAAACGCGGGATTTCCTCGACACTGACTTCGGCCAGGGTCTTGATTTGCGCCTGCTGTCCTGTCCAGCCTGCGCGGCCGCTACTGGGTGCAGCAGCGCCGCCGCTTTCGATCATGGTTTCGACCAGGGTGTTCCAGGCCCCGCATTCGCCGCACTGGCCGGCCCATTTGGGGAAGGTCGCGCCGCATTCGGTGCAGCCATACAAGCGCTTGGCCTTGGCCATGGGTGGGGTCTCCTGGAAAAATTCGCCATGATAACTGAGCAGGACGTGTCTCGAACGCTTCGAGATGCGACAAAACTATTCGTTCTAACTGCAGTCTGTAGCCCTGAACACAACGCATGAAGCGTTTAAGTGGCTTACACTGCGTTAACCTCACCTTTTGTTACAAGGAACCAAACATGGGCGTGCTCAACGAGTTCAAGGCTTTCGCAGTCAAAGGCAATGTCGTCGACATGGCGGTCGGTATCATCATCGGCGCGGCCTTCGGCAAGATCGTCTCGTCCTTCGTCGGCGACGTGATCATGCCGCCACTGGGCCTGCTGATCGGTGGCGTCGACTTCAGCGACCTGGCCATTACCCTGAAGGCTGCCGAAGGTGACGTACCAGCGGTGGTGCTGGCGTATGGCAAGTTCATCCAGACCGTGATCGACTTCGTGATCGTGGCCTTTGCCATTTTCATGGGCGTGAAGGCGATCAACAAGCTCAAACGTGAAGAAGCCGTGGCGCCGACTACGCCGCCTGTGCCTTCGGCTGAAGAGACGCTGCTGACCGAAATCCGCGATTTGCTCAAGACGCAGAACCAGAACCGCTTGCCCTGAAATTGCCGGGGGCGCTGTAGGAGCGGGCATGCTGGCGAAGAATCCAGTGCGGTGGATGGCACCGGCTTCGCCGGTGTTCGCGGGTAAACCCGCTCCTACACGGCGGCCTGTGTTAAACCTCCGATGTGTGTCCACCACCAATCCGGTGTAGGAGCGGGTTTACCCGCGAATACGGTAGCGGCGGCAACGGTGAACGGCGGGTGGAAATTGGCCACCAGGCCCGGCCCTTTCGCGGGTAAACCCGCGCCTACAGGCCCGCAACGGCCGCAATGGACTTACCAGTAGTTCTCGACTGCCACCTGCCCCG
The DNA here is from genome assembly GCF_020911845.1 of Pseudomonas sp. CIP-10. Classification (NCBI taxonomy): domain Bacteria; kingdom Pseudomonadati; phylum Pseudomonadota; class Gammaproteobacteria; order Pseudomonadales; family Pseudomonadaceae; genus Pseudomonas; species Pseudomonas sp. CIP-10. The sequence continues at coordinate 5,096,124 of NZ_CP087160.1, forward strand.
GCCGCTTGCTCAGGCTCAATTGCAGGTCGCGCGCCTTGAGGACCTTGCGGGTTTCGTCGATCATTTCCGGGTTGCCGCACAGCATCACACGAGAATGCTCCGGCGACAGTTCAAGCCCTGCCGCCCTCTCCAGCTCGCCATTCTCGATCAACGTCGTAATCCGCTGATTCAACGCCCCAGGGTGTTGTTCACGGGTCACCACGGGAATGAACTGCAACTTGCCCGCGTACTCGGCCAGATAATCGCGCTGTTCCAGCCCGGCAATTTCATCCACATAGGCCAGCTCCTTCGCTTCGCGCACTGAATACACCAGCTTGATGCTGTCGAAGCGCTCCCAGGCCTCGAAGTCCTGGAGGATCGACATGAATGGCGCAATGCCGGTACCGGTAGCCAGCAGCCACAGGTCACGACCACCGACGAAGCGGTCGAGGGTGAGGAAACCGAACGCCTGTCGGTCGATCAGCAACGTATCGCCTGCACCCAAACGGCTCAGCTCACTGGTGAACTCACCACCTGGCACCACGATGGAAAAGAAATCCAGGTGCTCGTCATGGGGGGCGCTGACCATGGAATAGGCGCGCCACACCACACTACCATCGGCCTTGGTCACACCTAGCCGGGCGAATTGGCCGGAACGGAAGCGGAACCCCGCATCGCGCGTAACCCGCAGGCTGAAGAGGTTCGGCGTCAGTGGCTGAACATCAAGCAGTGTCTGGCGAGTGAACTTTTCGGCGCTAGCGGTCATATCGGGCTCCAAGGTTGGCGTGTGCACAGTGTCGCCTAAAGTGGCCAGGATAAAAACCACCGCTTTGTAGGGCCTCATCAAGGGTGATCGTGCCGAACTCGCAGAAAATCCTGTTCGCTATAACAAAAAAATCCCAACAAGATGGTAGGTCTTTTCCTACAATCATCCGGGTACTCAAACGGATTGGATCCTGCGCGCCCCAAGGAGTGTTTCAAATGCTTCACTGGAAACCCGAGTATCTTCATGCGTTCGTCAGCGAACGCAGCCCGCAGAAGCTATTCGACATCGCAGTCCATCTGGCTCAGGACCTGGACATGGATTACCTTGGGCTGAACATCCGCATTCAGATCGCTACGCAAACGCCAAGGCTGTACCTCTACAGCAACTACCCAATTGAGTGGATCGAGCGTTACCAGCGCGACGACTTCTACAAGCTGGACCCGGCAGCGAACCTGAGCCACAGCTCGACGACGCCGGTGCTGTGGACCGATGACCTGTACAAGGAAGCACCGCAATTTCGCGAAACGGCCTGCCAGCATGGCTTGCGCCACGGCTGGACACAGTCGCTTCACGATCAGCAGCACAACGAGAGCCAGATCAGTGTCGCTCGGCCAAACGGCCACATCGATATGCTCGAACTGTACGACAAAGCCGGCAGTGTGCAGTGGCTGTGCCACACCCTTCACGCGGTACTGGGCGAGCACCACCTGAACGCGCTATGCCCACCCCAGCCGAAAATGAGCGAGCGTGAACTGGAAGTGCTGAAATGGTCTGCCGCCGGCAAGACCGCTGCCGATGTTGCCTCCATCCTCTCGCTGTCGCAAAGCACGGTCAATTTCCATATCCGCAGCGTGATCACCAAGACCAACGCAGCCAACAAGGCCGGAGCCATTGCCATTGCCGCCTTGCGTGGCTGGATCTGATCTTCGAACCTGCGACCTCGGGCAAAGCCCTGTAGAATCGCCCGGCAAAGCCCGGAGCGAACCGCAACGGGCAGTTTCGTACCCGAGCCAGACGCCATGCCCCTGTTGACCACCCCCTACGCCGAACTCGACCTGATCCGCCAGCCGGAGCAGGCCAACGACCCGTTGCAGGCCTTCGATGCCGCCGACGAGTACCTGCTTGCGCAGCTACACGATCAGGCACCCGACGCCAATTGCCGGGTACTGGTGCTCAATGACAGCTTCGGTGCCCTGGCTGCAAGCCTTGCGGGCCAGCTGCAGGTGGTCAGCAGCGGTGACTCGCACCTGGGGCACCTGGCCCTGGAAAAGAACCTGGTGCGCAATGGCCTGCCGTTCGACAGTGTGCCGTTCGTACCGGCCAGCGAACACTGGCAAGGCCCGTTCGACCGGGTGCTGGTGCGTGTACCCAAGACCTTGGCCCTGCTCGAAGAACAACTGATCCGCCTGCAAGGCCAGCTGGCACCCGGTGCGCAGGTGATTGCTGGGGCAATGATCAAGCACCTGCCACGGGCGGCCGGCGACCTGATGGAGAAGTACATCGGCCCCGTACAGGCTTCGCTGGCACTGAAAAAGGCCCGTTTGCTGACAGCAACGGTTGCCGAGCGGCCGCTCGCCAAGTCCCCCTATCCCAGCTGCTACCGCCTCGACGCGCCGGCACTTGACTTGGTCAACCACGCCAACGTGTTCTGCCGTGAAGGCCTGGATATCGGGACGCGGGCGTTCCTCCCGCATCTACCACGCGACCTTGGCCGTGCGCGGGTGGCAGACCTGGGCTGCGGCAACGGCGTACTCGCGATCGCCAGCGCCCTGGCCAACCCGGATGCCGAGTACACCCTGGTCGACGAGTCGTACATGGCAGTGCAATCGGCGCAGGAGAACTGGCTGGCAGCGTTGGGCGAGCGCCCGGCGACCTTCTTCGCGGCCGATGGCCTGGCCGGGCTGGAGAAGCAGTCGCTGGACGTGGTGCTGTGCAACCCGCCGTTCCATCAACAGCAGGTAGTGGGCGATTTCCTCGCCTGGCGCATGTTCCAGCAGGCGCGTGAAGCGCTGGTGGTAGGTGGGGCGCTGTACATCGTGGGTAACCGGCACCTGGGCTATCACAGCAAGCTGGCGCGGTTGTTCCGGGGGGTGGAGCAGGTGGCGGCAACGCCCAAGTTCGTCATTCTGAAAGCCCGCAAGTAGGCGCGCCACCGCCCCCGTAGGAGCGGGCTTGCCCGCGAACACCGGCAACGCCGGTGCCATCTAGCGCGTTGCCTGCTTCGCGGGCAAGCCCGCTGCCGCTCTTTATCAATGTGTGGTCAGGCCCGCCGCCCCCATGAACAGCCGCATCACCCAGGCCGCCACACCCAGCGCTGCGACGCTCATTGCCCAGATCAGCAACAGCCAGCCCAGTCGCTGCCACAGCGGTTTCTTGTCTTCCAAACCATGTTTGCCAGCCATCATGCGGCCCTCCTAGTGGTAGCCGTCTTCGTGGGTGACCTTGCCGCGGAACACATAGTAGCTCCAGAAGGTATACATCAGGATAAACGGCAGGATGAACAGGGTACCCACCAGCATGAAGCCCTGGCTTTGCGGTGGCGCTGCGGCATCCCAGATCGAAATCGACGGCGGGATGATGTTAGGCCACAGGCTGATTCCCAAGCCGCTGTAGCCAAGGAAGATCAGTACCAGCGTGAGCAGGAACGGCGTGTAGTGCGCGTTGCGTGCCACCGCTTTGAGCAACCCGTAGAAGGTCACCAGCACCAGTAGCGGTACCGGCATGAACCAGATCAGGTTGGGCATGCTGAACCAGCGGTCGGCAATCTGCGGGTAGGCGATGGGCGTCCACAGGCTGACGATACCGATCACCACCAGCAGCACCAGCGCCAGCGGCCGGGCCATATCGTGCATCTTCTGCTGCAGCGGCCCTTCGGTCTTCATGATCAGCCAGGTGCAACCCAGCAAGGTGTAGGCCACGATCAACCCCAGCCCGCAGAACAGGCTGAATGGGGTCAGCCAGTCCAGGGTGCCACCGGCAAAATGCCGGTCGACCACCTTGAACCCCTCCAGGAACGCGCCCAGCGCCACACCCTGGAAGAAGGTGGCGATCAGCGAACCCCAGATAAAAGCCTTGTCCCAGATGTGCCGCTTGTCGGCCTTGGCCTTGAAGCGGAACTCGAAGGCCACGCCTCGGAAAATCAGGCCGATCAGCATCAGGATCAGGGGCAGGTACAGGGCCTCGAGGACCACGGCATACGCCATCGGGAAGGCACCGAACAGTCCGGCACCGCCCAGGATCAACCAGGTTTCGTTGCCGTCCCATACCGGCGCGACAGTGTTCATCATGACATCACGGTCCTGCTCGCCCTTGACGAAGGGGAAGAGCATGCCGATCCCCAGGTCGAATCCGTCCATCACCACGTACATCATGACGCCGAAGATGATGATCACGGCCCAGATCAGTGGAAGGTCGATACCCATGGTTCAGTTCCCCTCGTTCAGGCTGGCAGAGGTGGCCTCGCGGCCATCATCGGCGGCGGACAAAGGCCGTGCCGGCGTGCGTTTCTGGCCTGGGCCTCCCGGTGTGTGCTCGTCACCCTCGCCGGTCTGCGGCCCTTTGCGTACCAGGCGCATCATGTAGCCAAGGCCGGTGCCAAACAGGGCGAAGTACACCACCACGAACGCCACAAGGGTGAAGCCGAGCTGGGCGTAGCTGTGGTTGGAAACACCGTCCGCCGTGCGCATCAGGCCGTACACCACCCAGGGCTGGCGGCCAATTTCGGTGGTGAACCAGCCGGCCAGCAGCGCGACCAGCCCGGATGGACCCATCCACAGGGCCACATGCAGGAACGGGCGTGAACTGTACAGCGTGCCGCGTTTGCGCAACCACAGGCTCCACAGGCCAACGAAGATCATCAGGAAACCAAGCCCGACCATGATCCGGAACGACCAGAACACAATGGTCGAATTAGGCCGGTCCTCAGGCGGGAACTCCTTCATCGCCGGCACCTGCTGGTCCAGGCTGTGAGTCAGGATCAGGCTGCCGAGCGCCGGGATCTCGATCTTGAACCGGGTAGTCTCGGCCTCCATGTCGGGAATGCCGAACAGGATCAGCGGCGTCGGCTCACCGGGCACGTTCTCCCAATGGCCTTCGATCGCGGCAATTTTCACCGGCTGGTGCTTGAGGGTATTGAGGCCGTGGAAATCGCCGATCACTGCCTGAATCGGGGCGACGATCAGTGCCATCCACATGGCCATCGACAGCATCTTGCGCACGGCCGGGTTGTCACGCCCGCGCAGCAGGTGCCAGGCCGCCGAGGCACCGACGAAGAACGCGGTGGACACGAACGCGGCAGTGGCCATGTGCATCAGGCGGTAGGGGAAGGAGGGGTTGAACACCACCGCAAACCAGTCCACCGGCACCACCCGACCATCGATGATCTCGTGACCTTGCGGGGTTTGCATCCAGCTGTTCGAGGCGAGAATCCAGAAGGTCGAGACCAGCGTACCGAGCGCTACCATCACCGTGGAGAAGAAGTGCAGACCACGGCCGACGCGGTTCCAGCCAAACAGCATGACGCCCAGGAAGCCGGCTTCGAGGAAGAACGCAGTCAGTACTTCGTAGGTGAGCAGCGGGCCGGTGACGGCGCCGGCAAAGTCGGAGAAGCGGCTCCAGTTGGTGCCGAACTGGTAGGCCATGACCAGGCCGGAGACGACGCCCATGCCGAAGTTGACGGCGAAGATCTTCGACCAGAAGTGATAGAGGTCACGGTAGACCTGGTTGTGGGTCCGCAGCCATAGGCCTTCGAGGACTGCCAGGTAGCTGGCCAGGCCAATGGTGATGGCCGGGAACAGGATGTGGAACGACACGGTAAAGGCAAACTGCATTCGGGCGAGCTCTAAGGCTTCTATTCCGAACATGGTGCTTCCTCTTCAGATAATCCGGCGGCCGGGCTTGTGGCCCCGTCGCCCACTGCCCCCACTGGGTCGAGTACGGCGTGTTTGAATTGTTCTGTTCGATCGCAGGGATTCCGGCCAGGCGGCCATTTCATTGATCTGGAACGATTGACCCAGATCAATTAATGCTAGGAAGCATAGTCCCGAATGGCCCGGTGGGCCGTGTGGTGGATTGCCGCGTGACCTGTTGCCTCACCCTCTTTAATTAACAGTGGAAAAGTGCCGACCCGAGCAAACAGTAACCGTTTGTTACAAACAGGTGATACGCTGCGCACCCCCTCTACTGCGCCGAGGCCCCTGGTTTCCGATGTCCGATTCCGCACCGCAGTTGTTGCGTCACCATCGTCCTTTTTTGGCCTTCTGGCTGGCCCGCGTGTTCACCGCCAGCGGCTTCCAGATGCTCACCGTGGCCATCGGCTGGCACCTCTACCAATTGACCGGCAACGTCCTGGACCTGGGCCTGGTCGGCCTGGTCGAGTTCGCCCCACGGGTGCTGTTCATGCTGCACACCGGCCATGTCGCCGACCGCTATGACAGGCGCAAGGTCGCCGCCCTGTGCCAAAGCCTTCAGGGGCTGATTGCCCTGGCGCTGGCGGTGGGCAGTGCCACCGACAACGTCACCCGCGAACTGATCTTTGCCCTGGCCTTCCTGCTCGGCGCCAGCCGCTCATTCGAAATGCCGGCAACCCAGGCGTTGTTGCCCAATGTGGTACCGGCCGGGCTGTTCCCGCGGGCAGTGGCGGCGTCGGCCTCGGCCACCCAGTCGGCAACCATCGTGGCGCCGGCGGTGGGCGGTTTCCTGTATGCCTTTGGCAGCATGTGGGTGTACGGCCCGACGGTGGCCTTGTACGCCATTGCCTGCGTGCTGACCCTGAGCCTGCAGGCGCGCGGCCAGGTCGCACAGCGCGGGCGCGCCAGCATCGAATCGCTGCTGGCTGGCATCCGCTTCATTCGCAGCCGGCCCGACATCCTCGGCGCCATCTCGCTGGACCTGTTCGCCGTATTGTTGGGCGGGGCCACCGCGTTGCTGCCGGTATTTGCCAAAGACATCCTGCTGACCGGTCCGATGGGGCTTGGCCTGTTGCGCTCGGCGCCAGCGGTGGGGGCGTTGCTGATGTCGCTCTGGCTGGCGCGCTTCCCGTTCCAGCGCAACGTCGGGCGGACGATGTTCACTGCGGTCGGCGTGTTCGGCGTGGCAACCATCGCCTTCGGCCTGTCGACCTCGTTCTGGTTCTCGCTGGCGGTACTGGTGGTACTGGGTGCGGCAGACATGATCAGCATGGTCATTCGCAGTTCGTTCGTGCAGCTGGAGACACCGGATGAAATGCGTGGGCGGGTGAGCGCAGTGAACGGCTTGTTCATCGGTGCCTCGAACCAGCTCGGTGAGTTCGAATCGGGGGTGACCGCGCACTGGTTTGGTACAGTGCCGGCGGTAGTGCTGGGCGGGGTGGGCACCTTGGTGGTGACCGGGGTGTGGATAAAACTGTTCCCTACCCTGGCCAAGCGGGATCGGTTGCATAACGGGTGATGCGTCACCCGTGCCGGCCTGTTCGCGGGCAAGCCCGCGCCTGCAGGGGACGTTACCCGCGCAGGGCCAGAAAAACCCATTCCCCAACGGCCATAGGCCCCCGCCATGCATGCTGGTATCATGCGCGGCTTTTTTCCTCCCCACACAAAACCACAGCATCCGGTACGGTCTGTGCTTTGCTGATGGGGTCGATACATTCATGGCGCCGGGGGCGCCTTGGGGAGCGGGCATGCTGGAAAGGCTGTTTCAACTAAGAGCACACAACACCAACGTGCGCACCGAGATTCTCGCGGGCGTCACCACCTTCCTGGCCATGGCCTACATCCTGTTCGTCAACCCGAGCATCCTCGGCGAGACCGGCATGGACAAAGGCGCGATCTTCGTTGCCACCTGCCTGGCAGCGGCCATCGGCTCCGCCACCATGGGCCTGATTGCCAACTACCCGATCGCCCTGGCACCGGGCATGGGCCTGAACGCGTTCTTCACCTACACCGTGGTGCTGCACATGGGCCACACCTGGCAGGTGGCACTGGGTGCCGTGTTCCTGTCGGCGGTGATGTTCTTCCTGCTGTCGATCTTCCGCATCCGCGAGTGGATCGTGAACAGCATCCCGCTGCCGCTGCGTTCGGCGATTGCCGCCGGTATCGGCCTGTTCCTGGCACTGATCGCCCTGCATAACGCCGGTATCGTCGTCGATAACCCAGCCACTTTGGTGGGCATGGGCGACCTCAAGCAGCCGTCGGTGATTCTCGCCACACTGGGCTTCTTCCTGATCGTCGGCCTTGAGTCGCTGAAAGTGCGCGGCGCGGTGCTGATCGGCATCCTGGCCGTCACCGTCGCGTCGATCGCCATGGGCGTCACGCCGTTCGGCGGGATCGTGTCGATGCCACCTTCGCTGGCACCCACCTTCCTGCAGCTGGACATCGCCGGTGCCCTCGATGTGGGCCTGATCAGCGTGATCTTCGCGTTCCTGTTCGTCGACCTGTTCGACAACTCCGGCACCCTGATCGCCGTGGCCAAGCGCGCCGGCCTGATGGGCAAGGACGGCCACATGCCGAAGATGGGCCGCGCCCTGATCGCCGACAGCACCGCCGCCATGGCCGGCTCCCTGCTGGGCACCTCGACCACCACCAGCTATATCGAGTCCGCTGCGGGTGTGAGCGCCGGTGGCCGCACCGGCCTGACGGCCATCGTGGTTGCCGTGCTGTTCCTGCTGGCGCTGTTCTTCGCCCCGCTGGCCGGCAGCGTGCCGGCGTTCGCCACCGCTCCGGCGCTGCTGTTCGTCGCGGTGCTGATGGCCTCGGGCCTGGCGGAAATAAACTGGGACGACGTCACCGAAGCCGCACCGGTGGTGGTAACTGCCTTGGCCATGCCGCTGACGTACTCGATCGCCAATGGTATCGCCTTCGGCTTCATCGCCTGGACCGCCGTCAAACTGATTTCCGGCCGCCGTCGCGACCTGAACCCGGCCCTGGTGATCCTTTCCATCCTGTTCGTCATCAAGCTAGGCTGGTTCAACGCATGAGTGCTGCTTTCGACCCCTCCTCCTACGCCACCCAACTGGACGCCAAGGTGGCCCGGCTGCGCGAGCTGCTGGCGCCATTCGGCGCGCCGGAACCGGCTGTTTTCGACTCACCGCGCGAGCATTACCGCCTGCGCGCCGAGTTCCGTCTGTGGCGCGAGGATGGCCAGCGCCACTACGCCATGTTCGCCCCAGGCGAGAAGCACAAAGCAATCCTGATCGACGATTTCCCCATTGCCAGCGAACGCATCAACGCGTTGATGCCACGCCTGAAGGCAGCCTGGCAGGCCAGCGAAGAACTGGGCAACCGCCTGTTCCAGGTGGAGTTCCTCACCACCCTGGCTGGCGATGCGATGATCACGATGTGCTATCACCGCCCGCTGGACGAGGCCTGGGAAGTGGAAGCACGGCAACTGGCTGAAGCGCTGGGGGTGAGCGTCATCGGCCGTTCCAAGGGCAAGCGCCTGGTTATCGGCCGCGACTACGCGGTGGAAAAACTCGATGTGGCTGGCCGCGTGTTCAGTTACCGCCAGCCGGAGGGTGCGTTCACTCAGCCCAACGGCGCAGTGAACCAGAAGATGCTCAGCTGGGCCTTCGAGGCCATGGGCGATCGTGAGGATGACTTGCTGGAACTGTATTGCGGCAACGGCAACTTCACCCTGCCGCTGGCCACGCGTGTACGCCAGGTGCTGGCCACCGAAATCAGCAAGACGTCGGTCAATGCCGCACTGAGCAACCTTGACGAAAACGCTGTGGATAACGTGCGGCTGGTACGCTTGTCGGCAGAGGAGCTGACCCAGGCACTGAATGAGGTGCGGCCGTTCCGTCGCCTGGAAGGCATCGACCTGAAGCGCTATGAGTTCGGCACAGTGTTCGTCGACCCACCGCGGGCAGGGATGGACCCGGATACCTGCGAGCTGACCCGGCGTTTCGAACGCATCCTGTACATCTCGTGCAACCCGGAAACGCTGGCAGCGAACATCGCCCAGTTGCAGGACACCCACCGCATCGAGCGCTGTGCATTGTTTGACCAGTTCCCGTACACCCACCATATGGAGAGTGGGGTTCTGCTGGTTCGGCGCTGATCGTTGTATTGCCGGGGCTGCTTTGCAGCCCATTCGCGGGCAAGCCCGCTCCTACATTGATCGGCGTACAGCCCATTGCTCAGCGTACAGCCGATTGCTCGGTGCACAGCCATTGCTCGGCGTACGCAGATCGTTGTAGGAGCGGGCTTGCCCGCGAATGGGCCGCAGAGCGGCCCCAAGCGTCACCTCAGAAGTCGAAGAAAACGGTCTCCCCTTCCCCCTGAATACGGATATCAAAGCGGTACGCCGTCTTCCCATCCACTTCGCAACGCTTGGCAATCAAGGTTTCACGCCGCTGCGGCTGCTCGATCAGGTTGAGCACCGGGCACTTGGCATTGGCCTGGGCCTCATCATCGAAATACAGGCGCGTGTGCAGGTGGATGTTGATGCCACGGGCAAACAGGCTGATGTTGATGTGCGGCGCCATCGGCACGCCCGCAGCGTTGTTCACCACACCCGGCTTGACCGTGTGCAGCGTCCACTCACCGGCATCGAAGGTCGTGGCGGTGCGGCCGAAGCTGTTGAAGGCGTTTTCCAGGTTGTAGGCATCCTGGTACTCGCCGTTAGCGTCGGCCTGCCACACTTCCAGGAACGAGTCGCGCACCAGGTGGCCATTACCGTCATACACCTGGCCGAGCAGCAGAATGTGCTCGCCTGGCGCGTCTGGCTTGGCCAGGCGGTTCCAGATTTCCTGATCGCGGGTCGGGTTGCCGGCCGCTTCCAGGGCCAGGCCGATGTGCACGTAGGGGCCGGCAGTCTGCGAAGGGGTTTCCGGCAGCAGTTCGATTGGCATGGCGGGGTCCTCAGCAGTTTTCGAAGTGGGTCTTGCGCTGGCCGCGCAGCACGATGTCGAAGCGGTAGGCCAGGCAGTCCATCGGGTTGGCGTTGCTCATGTCGAGCTTGGCGATCAACTGCTGCACGGCTTGCGGGTTGGCGATCGACTTGACGATCGGGCACATCGGGATCAGCGGGTCACCTTCGAAGTACAGCTGGGTGATCAGCTTGGTGGCGATCGATGGGCCGCTGATGGCGAAGTGGATATGCGCCGGGCGCCAGTCGTTCGGGCCGTTGCGCCATGGGTACGGGCCCGGCTTGATGGTGCGGAAGCTGTAGTAGCCGTCACGGTCGGTCAGGCACCGGCCAACACCACCGAAGTTCGGGTCCAGCGGCGCCAGGTAGCGATCGTTCTTGTGGCGATAGCGGCCGCCGGCGTTGGCTTGCCACATCTCCACCAGAGTGTTCGGCACAGGCTTGCCGTACTGGTCGACGACACGGCCGGCGACGATGATGCGCTCGCCAATGGGCAGCCCACCATTATTGAAGTTCAGCAGCAGGTCATGGTCGTGGGCGCCGAAGCCCAGGTGGGAAAAGTCCGGACCAGTGGTTTCGCTGATCGACTGCGGAATGCTGACCAGTGCCTGGCGCGGCGAGCGGGCAACGGAGGTCTTGTAGTCAGGCGTAAGGGCTTTAGGGTGCCAGTTGCGATCACGGATCACGAAGCGGCTGTTGTCCTGGGCGGGCATGCCGGTTTCCTCTCTTGGAATTATGAGAACGCCTGGGCGTGGCAGGCGGACTTGCAGTTTCCGGCAGGTCGCGCGCGATGAATATTGAAATCGACCACCTCATACATAACCAAATGGTTATGGCTTAACACCTTTGCCTGACACCTGCCGCTTTCCTGAACTAATCTTTGACTTCTTGTTTCACGCTCGGGAGAGCATTCATGGAATGGCGAAAAGGCCGACGCAGCGACAACGTGGTCGATGCCCGGGGCGAAGGTGGCGGTGGCGGCATGCGCTTCGGCGGCGGCAAGGGGCTGGGGCTCGGGGCGATTCTGCTGATCATCGGCATCGGCTGGCTCACCGGGCAGGACCCGCTGCAGATTCTTGGCCAGCTCACCGGCCAGATGGAGCAACAGCAAACGGCCCCCAGTGGTACAAGCGCCAAGGCCCCCCCGGCCAACGACCAGCAGGCCGAGTTCGTCGCCTCGATTCTGGGCGACACTGAGGACACCTGGAAAGCCCTGTTCGCCCAGGCCGGCAAACAATACCGTGACCCCAAACTGGTCCTGTTCAGCGGCCAGGTCAATTCGGCCTGTGGTTTTGCCTCGGCAGCGGTCGGGCCGTTCTATTGCCCGGCGGACCAGCGGGTGTACCTGGACATGTCGTTCTTCCGTGAAATGGAAACCCGCTTCGCTGCAGCTGGCGACTTCGCCCAGGCCTACGTGATCGCCCATGAAATCGGTCACCATGTGCAGACACTGCTGGGCGTTTCGGCCAAGGTCGACGCCGCACGACGCGCCGGCCAGCGCATGGAGGGCGACAACGGCCTGTTGGTGCGCCAGGAGTTGCAGGCCGACTGTCTGGCCGGGGTATGGGCATACCAGGCGCAGAAACGCCTGAACTGGCTGGAGCCAGGCGATGTCGAGGAAGCGCTGAATGCGGCCAATGCCATTGGCGACGACCGCCTGCAGCAGCAAAGCCGCGGGCGCGTAGTGCCAGACTCGTTCACCCACGGTACCTCGGCGCAGCGGGTGCGCTGGTTCAAGGCCGGGTTTGCCGAAGGTGAAGTGAACCGCTGCGACACCTTCAGTGCACGCACCCTCTGATACCCGGTGCAACAGGGACCGCGTGAGACCGCTTGCTGACATTTTGCTGAAAAAGCGTTTCAGCTTCCCCAATCATGGCCGATAACCCCTGCACGAATCAGCGGGCATCCAGAACAACAACGCCTGGCGATCGAAGATCAAGAGAGCGAAATCAACTTCTGGAGAGCGTGCATGAACAGCTGGTTCGCCAACATCAGCGTCAACCTTAAACTCGGCCTGGGCTTCGGCCTGGTGCTGGTCCTCACTGGCCTGCTGGCCCTCACCGGCTGGACCAGCCTGGGCAGCCTGATCGACCGTAGCAACTGGATGGGCGATATTGGCCAGTTGAACAAGGACCTCACCGATCTGCGCATTGCGCGCCTGCAGTACATGATCGCCAACGGCGACGATACCGCCGCCGCCAACACCCTGGCCAAGCTGGACGCATTCAGCAAGCAGCAGGCCTACCTGGCCACCACCTTCAAAAGCCCGGAGAACGTCAAGCTGCTGGGTGAGCTTGGCGATACCATCAGCGCCTACAAGCTGTCGCTGAACAAGATGCGCCAGGGCTACGACGCCACCCGCGCAGCGCGCGTTTCCATGAACAGCTCGGCCATCCGCGCCGACCAGGCCATGGATGCGCTCAGCCAGGAGGTGATGGCTCGCCCCGAGGCTGACAGTGCGCGCCTGGCTCAGTACCAGCTGATCAGCAAGGCCCGCCAGCAATTGCTGCAGGTACGCATCGATGTGCGTGGCTACATCGCCGAGAACAGCAGCGCCAACGAGCAGGCCGCCCTGCGCCAGCTGGATGCAGCACTGGCCGATATCGACAACCTCAAGCGCCAGCTGCCCAGCGAAGACGCGCGCCTGCAACAGTTCGAAAACGCAGTACTGGCCTATCGTGACGCCGTACGCCAGTTCCGCGACGCGGTTGCCAACATCACCACCTCGCGCGCCGAAATGACCGTGCAGGGTGCCGACATCGTCAAGCGCAGCGACGCGTTGTACCAGATCCAGCTAGAGCGCCGTGACATCGAGAGTACCCAGGCCCGCAGCCTGCAGGCCATCGCCACACTGCTGGCGCTGCTGGTCGGCGTGCTGGCGGCGGTGCTGATCACCCGCCAGATCACCCGCCCGTTGCAAGACACCCTGGTGGCCGTGGAAAAAATCGCCAGTGGCGACCTTACCCAGCACATGCGCGTCACCCGCCGTGACGAACTGGGCGTGCTGCAGCAAGGCATCGCGCGCATGGGCACCACCCTGCGCGAGCTGATCAGCGGCATCCGCGATGGCGTCACCCAGATTGCCAGCGCCGCCGAAGAGCTGTCGGCAGTCACCGAACAGACCAGCGCGGGCGCCAACAGCCAGAAAGTCGAGACCGACCAGGTGGCCACCGCCATGCACGAAATGGCCGCTACCGTTCAGGAAGTGGCGCGCAATGCCGAGCAGGCCTCACATGCAGCTACAGGTGCCGATGACGAAGCCCGTGCCGGCGACCGCGTGGTGGGCGAAGCGATTGGCCAGATCGAACGCCTGGCCGAAGACATGCACCGTTCCACCGAGGCCATGAACCTGCTGCAGCAGGAAAGCCAGAAAATTGGTAGCGTGATGGACGTGATCAAGTCGGTGGCCGAACAGACCAACCTGCTGGCGCTCAACGCAGCGATCGAGGCAGCGCGTGCCGGCGAGGCAGGCCGTGGCTTTGCCGTGGTTGCCGACGAAGTGCGCGGCCTGGCCCAGCGCACGCAGAAGTCTACCGAAGAGATCGAAGAACTGATTGCCAGCCTGCAGCACGGTACCCAGCAAGTGGCGAATGCCATGCAGGGCAGCCGTACCCTGACCGACAGCAGCGTCGAACTGGCGCGAAAGGCCGGGTCATCGCTGGAGAGCATTACCAGTACGGTATCGAGCATCCAGTCGATGAACCAGCAGATTGCTGCGGCGGCAGAGCAGCAGAGTGCGGTGGCTGAAGAGATCAGCCGAAGCATCCTGAATGTGCGTGATGTGTCAGAGCAAACCGCAGCAGCCAGTGACGAGACGGCAGCGTCGAGTGTGGAGCTGGCGCGGTTGGGTGGGCAGTTGCAGACACTGGTCAGCCAGTTCCGCGTCTGACCTTTGGAACCTGGGGCCGCTTTGCGGCCCTTTCGCGACACAAGGCCCCAACGCAGGTCCTCGTGGGAGCGGCCTTGTGTCGCGATAGGAGGGCAAAGCCCTCCCGGCGTTCTGACAGGTACTACTTGACGATCATCCCTACCCCACGCCCACGTGGGTCGGAAGCGGTCTCAAGCTTCGCCCCATCGACGCGGATCGCCTGGATGTCGCCCATCTCCCAGCCCTGGTCCTCCAGCACATAGCCCATCTTCTTCAGCTCCTCAGCTACCCGCCCGGTCAGCGGCGCATAGCTGTCGAAGTAGATGGTGTCCTTGGGCAGCAACTGATGGTGCACGCGCTGCGCCGCCACCGCCTTGTCCAGCGGCATGCCGTAGTCGTACAGGTTGTTCATCACCTGGAAGATCGAGGTGAAGATCCGCGAGCCACCCGGGGTACCGATAACCAGCTCGACCTTGCCATCGCGGGTCATCAGGCTGGGGCTCATCGACGACAGCATGCGCTTGCCCGGTTCGATCGCGTTGGCATCACCGCCGACCACGCCAAAGGCGTTCGCCGCCCCCGGCTTGGCGCTGAAGTCATCCATCTCGTCGTTGAGCAGGAAACCGGCACCCTTCACCACGACGCCACTGCCGTAGTCGAGGTTGAGGGTGTAGGTATTGCTGACCGCGTTGCCCTGCTTGTCGACGATCGAGAAATGCGTGGTCTGGTGCGGTTCAAGGCCCGGCTTGACTTTGTCGGTTGCGGAAATGGCCTTCGGGTTGACCTGGGCTGCGCGGTTGGCCAGGTAATCCTTGGCCACCAACTGGTCCACCGGCACCTTGGTGAAGGCCGGGTCGCCCAGGTAGTCGGCGCGGTCGGCGAACACCCGCTTCTCGATCTCGGCCAGCAGGTGGATGTACTGCGCCGAGTTATGCGCCACCCCTTTAAAGTCGGCCGCGCGGTCTTCCTTGATGCCCAGCAACTGGGCCAGCGCCACACCGCCTGAGCTCGGCGGTGGCGCGGTATACACCACATTGCCACGCCAGCTCACGGCCATCGGTTCACGCCATACCGCCTTGTAATCCTTGAGGTCATCTTTGGTAATCAGGCCTTTGTCAGCCTGCATCTGCGCCACCAGCAAATCGGCGGTCTTGCCTTGATAGAACTCGCTCACGCCCTTGTCGGCTATACGCTCCAGGGTCTGGGCCATTTCCGGCTGCTTGAACAGCTCGCCGACCTTCATGTTGCCGAAGTAATCGTTGAAGTTGGTCGCCGTCTTGAACATGCCTTGGGCATCGTTGCGGTACTGGTACTGCTTTTCCGCCACCTTGAAGCCATTTTTCGCATAGCCGATGGCCGGGGTCAGCAACTCGCTCCAGGGCAGCTTGCCGAACTTCTGGTGCGCCTCCCACAGGCCCATTACCGTACCGGGTACGCCTGCGGCGCGTGCCCCAACCAGGCTGAGGTTCTCGATGACCTCGCCCTTGTCGTCCAGGTACATGTTGCGCGTGGCGGCCTTGGGCGCGACTTCGCGGTAGTCGAGGAAGTAAGGCTTGCCATCGACAAACAGGGTCATGAAGCCGCCACCGCCGATATTACCGGCCTCTGGGTAAGTCACCGCCAGGGTGAAGGCGGTCGCTACTGCCGCGTCCACCGCGTTGCCGCCCTTTTTCAGAATATCGGCGGCCACCTGTGCACCATATTGATCGGGGGCGGCCACCGCGCCGCCCTCCAGGGTGGCGGCGTAAACTGAGGAACAGCTCAGGATCGCGGCTGCGAGAGCCAGATACTGGAAAGGGACAATACGCATGACACTTCCTTGGTGTTGTTTTTGTTGAGCAGTCAGTAAGGCCGAAGCGCTTCGACTGTGCAATCAACCGTCGGAAGTTTCGCCGCCTGTGGACAGGATTTGTCGCGATCAGGCAACTCAGCAGGCGTACATCGCCAGCTTGCGCTGGATGAAATCCAGGAAGCACTGGATGCGCAGTGCCAACTGGGTGTTGCGGTAATACACCGCGTGGATCGGCTGACGGTAGCCATTGTTGGCCTCGCTCAGCAGCACCTGTAGGCGCCCTGTGCGGATATCTTCGTGGGTCATGAAGTGCGACAGGCTGACGATGCCCTCCCCGGCCAACGCCAGCTGGCGCAGGGTTTCGCCGCTGGAAGCAACCAACGCCGGGCGGATGCTCCAGCGATCGCCCTGAGCGTGACGTAGCGGCCAATGATTGAGCGACTCCGGTTGGCTGAAGCCGAGCAGACAGTGGTTGGCCAGCTCCTCGACCTGCCGTGGCGTGCCGTGCTGCTCCAGGTAGGCCGGACTGGCCAGCACCTGCACCGGACTACAACCCAGGCTGCGCGCGTGCAGGCTGGAGTCGGCCAGCTCTCCGATGCGGATCGCCACATCAGTGCTCTGCTCCAGCAGGTCGATGATCAGGTCGTCGGTGTTGAGCTCCAGTTCGATGCCCGGGTACTGGCGGCGGAACTCGCCGATCCACGGCAGGATGGCATGCAGCATGAACGGCGCAGCGGCATTGATGCGCAATCGCCCGGTCGGGGTCTGGCGGTTCATCGACAGACGCTCTTCCATCTCGTCCATCTGCTGCAGGATCAGCCGCGAGCGCTCAAGAAAGTAGCGCCCCTCTTCGGTAAGGTCCATGCGCCGGGTGGTGCGGTTAACCAGCGTGGTGCCCAGCTTGCCCTCCAGGCGCGACAGGGTGCGGCTGACGGCAGACGGGGTCTGGCCCATCTGCTCGGCAGCAGCGGAAATCGAGCCGCAGTCGATGACGGCGACGAATACCTGGAGTTCTTCGGATCGGGTTTTCACATTCAGGCCTGCGGCTGATATCAATCCGGATTAGATCGCCTTGCCGAACACCTTGTCCAGATGCGCCTCGTAGGCCGCCAGTGCCGCCGGCACATCCGGGCGCTTCATCACATCCACAGCCAGGAAGGTCGGCAGTCCGGTCATACCCAGGAACTGGTTGGCCTTGTGGAACGGGAAGTACACGGCATCCACCCCCTTGCCTTCAAAGAAATCGCTGGGGTCATCGAACGCCTGCTGCGGCGCGTTCCAGGTCAGCGACAACATGTATTGCTTGCCGTGCACCAAACCACCGCTGCCGTATTTCTGCGAGTGGTCCGAACGGGTACGGCCATCATTGGCATACAGGCTGCCGTGGCCGGCAGTGAACACGTCGTCGATGTACTTCTTGACGGTCCACGGCGCGCCCATCCACCAGCCGGGCATCTGATAGATCACCACATCGGCCCAGAGGAATTTCTCCACCTCTTCCTGGGCATCGTACCCGCCATCGATGAACGTCTGGCGCACATCGAAGCCGGCGCGGTCCAGGTGAGCGATGGCCGCTTCGTGCAAGGTCGCGTTGAGACGGCCTTCGGAGTGAGCGAACTGTTTACCACCATTGAGCAGAAGGATCTTTTTCATGCTGGCCTCCACGGCCGAGTCAAAAATTGATGCCGGCAGGTTAGAGGCTCGCGGGGGCGGGATACAGCGGTGACGGGGCAAAATACAATTGACCAGAAGTCACGAATGAGCAATACATTATTGCCGTAGAATAGCGTCACCCCCCATCACCGAGTAGCGCCCCATGAGTGAGCCGTTCGCCTTTATCCTCAAAGCCAAGACCCGCCCGGAAATGGCTGATGCGTTCGAAAACCTGTTCCGTCCCTACGTCGAGCCAAGCCGCCAGGAACCCGGCTGCATCGAATACCACATGCTGCGCGACCAGCAGGACCCGAGCCTGTTTGTGTTCTTCGAAGTGTGGGCCGACAAAGCTGCGCTGGACGTGCACTCGGCCCTCCCGCACATGGCTGCCTTCTTCGAAAAACGCATGGATTACCTGGAGCGCGATTTCGATATCCAGAGGGTCGACATGCTCAGCGCTTCGTCCGCTAGCCGTTGATCAGCAGATGGACGCCGAGTGCGGCCAGCCCGATGAAAAAGCAACGCTTGAACAGCAGCGCGCTGATCCGCTGACGCAGCCACTGGCCCGCCAGCATGCCGAGCAAAGCCGGCGCCAGCATCAGCAGCGACGCCCCCAACGCCTGGCCCCCCAAGGCGTCCTGCCCGGCCAGGCCTAGGGCCAAGGCCAGGGTCGACACCGTAAACGACAGGCCCAGGGCCTGGATCAACTGCTCGCGGCTCAAGCCCAGGCTCTGCAGGTAAGGTACCGCTGGCATCACGAACACTCCGGTCGACGCCGTGACCACACCCGTGACCAGCCCGCAAAGCGGTCCCAGCCAGCGCTCGTGTCCCGGGCCCACCTGCAGGCCCGGGCCGACCACCCCATACAACGCGTAGACCAGCAAGGCGGCCCCCAACGCGTGCCCAGCCCAGGGGCCACTGCTGATTCCCAGCCAGGCGCTACCCAGCAAGGTGCCGACAACGATCAATGCCAGCATTGGCCCCAGGCGGACCAACAACCCTCGCAGATGCCCGCCGCTGGCCAGCTGCCACAGGTTGGTGAGTGTCGAGGGCACGATCAACAACGCGGCAGCCTGCGCAGGTGGCATAGCCAGGCCCAACAGGCCCATGGCAATGGTGGGCAGGCCCAGGCCGATGACCCCCTTCACTGCGCCCGCCAGCAGAAAGGTCAGTACAACCAGCAACGACAGTGCCGGGCCAATGTTCTGGTAAAACGCGAGCAAGGTAGTCATGGGCCGATGATGCCGTGCCCCGGGCGACGTGAGAATCTGCCATATACTCAGCCAGCCTCTTGCCAGGACAGAGCCACATGCATTTCGACCTGATCGACCTCAAGCTGTTCCAGCACACCCTGGAGTGCGGCAACATCACCGCCGGCGCCAGCCGCAGCCATCTGTCACTGCCAGCAGCCAGTGCGCGCATCCGCGCCATGGAAGCATCGCTGGGCATTCCCTTGCTGGAACGTAACCGCCGTGGCGTCCAACCAACGCCGGCTGGCCAGGCACTCTTGCAGCATGCACGGCTGATAACACAGCAAGTCGAACGCCTGCAGTTCGACCTGGGCCTGTACGCGCAAGGGCAGCAAGGCCAAGTGCGCCTGCTGTGCAACACCGCAGCGCTGACCGAATACTTGCCCGAACTGCTGGCCAGCTATCTGGCTGAAAACCCTGGAGTCAGCGTGGATGTGCAAGAGCTGCCAAGTTTGCGCATCGTGCAGGCAATTACCCAAGGCATGGCCGACCTGGGCATCGTGTCCACAGCCGCCCCCAACGAGCACCTGCAGACCCGGCCGTTTCGAGACGACCCGCTGGTGCTAGTGGCGCCACAGGGCCACCCCCTGGCCAGTGCGCTGGCGCCAAGTTTCGTCGACAGCCTGGCCCATGGCTATGTCGGCCTGGGGGCCGGCAGTGCACTGGGGTTGTACCTGGAAGAGCAAGCGCTGCACGAGGGGCAGCGCATGCAGGTTCGGGTACGAGCAGAGGGGTTTGATGGGGTGATCCGCATGGTCGCGGGCGGGGCCGGAATCGGGGTGGTGCCGCTGGCAGCAGTGCAGCGCTGGCAAGGGATGCTGCCGTTGCACTGGGTGGCGCTGCAGGAGCCATGGGCCAACCGCCGGCTGCTGGTGTGCGCGCGGGATTTCGCGGCATTACCAGGCTATGCCGCCGGACTGGTATCCGCCCTTATCCACTGACAGCCTTCGCTGGCACGCCTGCTTTCACAAACTCGTTCGCGTACCGCTCGGACCGTGAAGGTATTGATACCCCCCTGGGGTATTCGTGAAAGGGTACGGCGACCTCCTACTTCAGATAAGAACGTAGCAACGCCGCCACCTTGTCTGCCTCGTCCTGCCGTTCCTCGGCACTCAGGCCGTCCGCCACGAGGTGATCGCGGATGTGCCCTTCCATCACCTCGGCCATCAGCCCGTTCACCGCGCCGCGCACGGCAGCGATCTGCTGCAGGATCGCCAGGCAGTCCTTGTCCTGCTCCAGCGCCGTCTCCAGGGCGGCGGCTTGGCCTTTGATCTTGCGCACCCGGGTCAACAGCTGCTTCTTGCTCTTCAGGGTATGTGCCATTGGGTTTCACGCCATGCTAGGTATACTGGGGTATAGTATTTTTCTCGATCTTCCGGGAGCATGATAAACCATGGCGACACAAACCTCAGACCGCTGGCAGCACAGCCACCAGTTCCACACCAGCAACCTGGGCGCTGAGCGCAAAACCCGCCTGGCGGTTTGGCTGACCGCAGTGATGATGGTGGCGGAGGTTGCCGGAGGCTGGTACTTCAACTCCATGGCGCTGCTGGCCGACGGCTGGCACATGAGCTCCCACGCCCTGGCACTTGGCCTGTCCTTGCTGGCCTACGCTGCCGCTCGGCGCTATGCAGGTGACCGGCGCTTTGCCTTCGGCACCTGGAAGATCGAAATTCTCGGTGGCTACTCCAGCGCATTGCTATTGCTGGGCGTGGCCGGACTGATGGCGTTCCAGTCGGTGGAACGGCTGTTGGTGCCGGGACAGATCCACTATGACGAGGCGATCTTGATTGCCGTGGCGGGCCTCGCCGTCAACCTCATCTGCGCCTGGCTGCTACGCGATGACCATCATCATGACCATCACCCTCACAGCCACGATCATCACCATCACCATCACCATCACCATCACCACCACCACCACCACCACCACGACCTGAACCTGCGCTCGGCCTACCTGCATGTGATGGCCGATGCCGCCACTTCGGTGCTGGCCATTGCTGCCTTGCTGGCCGGCAAGTTCTGGGGCGCCAGTTGGCTCGACCCAGCGATGGGCCTCGTCGGTGCGCTGCTGGTCGCGCTGTGGGCCCGTGGCCTGCTGCGCGATACCGGGCGAGTGTTACTGGACGCCGAGATGGACGCCCCGGTTGTGGCGGAAATCCGCGAAGTGGTCGCGCAATTGCCGGCGCCGGCCAGTATCACCGACCTGCATGTCTGGCGGGTGGGCAGGGACCAGTACGCCTGCATTCTTGGCCTGGCCACCCAGGCCACACTGAATGCCGACGGCGTGCGCCAGGCCCTGGCCGTGCACGAAGAGTTGGCGCACATCACTGTCGAGGTAAACCGCCTGCCATAGCGCGACCAGACACCTGGACGTCGAGCCCAGGCAACTGCTGCGCGGCCGTTGGGCCTATGGTGACCCGTCATTCAGCCAGTCACCAGGAGTTGTGCCATGTCCGATTTCATCACCGTCCTGCGCGAAACCTGCCCGACGCCGGTCGTGGACGCCACCAAGTGGAAGCGCATCGGCGGCGATCCGCACACCGTCAACCTCAATGCCTACCTGTCGGCCGACGGCAGCAAGATCATGGGCACCTGGATCTGCACCCCGGGCAAGTTCGAGGTCAACTACGATAAATGGGAGTTCTGCCACTTCCTCGATGGCTATTGCATCATCACCCCGGAAGGCGAAGAGCCCAAGCACCTGAAGGCGGGTGATGTGTTCGTGATCGAACCGGGCATGAAAGGTACGTGGGAAGTGGTCGAGACTGTACGTAAGTATTTCGTCTTCGCCTGACCTGCAGGCGCGGGTTTAGCTGCGAATGCGGCGGTGAGGCTTCTGCAGCATTCGCGGGTGAACCCGCGCCTACAACGGCCGCGCACTACCTGTAAGCGTGGACAAAAAAATCGCGGAGCAGACGCCCTTCCCTCTGGTGCGCAGTTACAGAGGGAAGGCCACCTGGCCCGCGATGAAGTCCACCTCTTGCATCAATCCTTCTTGCGATAACCCTCGACGATGGCCGAGAAGTCCTTGCCACCCTCGCCTCGCAGGCTCATGGCCTGGTACAACTGCTGGGCCACGGCACCGAGAATCACCGGTTGGTGTGCCTGGCGTGCCGCTTCGGTAGCCAGACCGAGGTCCTTGAGCATGAGTTCGGCGCCAAAGCCACCGGTGTAGCCACGCGATGCCGGTGCGGTTTCGATGACGCCCGGCCACGGGTTGTAGGTGTCCGAACTCCAGCAACGCCCGGTCGAACTGTTGATGATGCCGGCCAGCACCTTGGTATCGATACCCAACGCGTTACCCAGGGCCATGGCCTCGGACACGCCGATCATCGAAATGCCGAGCAGCAGGTTATTGCAGATCTTGGCGATCTGGCCGGTACCGACTTCCCCGCAGTGCACGATGTTGCGGCCCATCTGCTCCAGTACCGGCTTGAGGCTGGCGAACAACTCGGTACTGGCGCCGACCATGAACGTCAGGGTGCCGGCCGCCGCACCGCCAGTACCACCGGAAACCGGCGCATCCCCCATGTCCACACCCTTTGCCGCTGCGGCCTTGGACACATCACGTGCGGTCTGCGGGTCGATGGTGCTGCAGTCAACGGTCGGCGTGCCAGGGCGAATGCCGGCCAGTACGCCGTCCTCGCTCAAGTACACGCTGCGCACATGGGCTGCGGCCGGCAGCATGGTGATCACCAGCTCGCTGTTGGCCGCCGCGTCCTTGGGCGAGGGGCTGATCTGCCCGCCCAGTTCTGCCAGCTCGGCCAGCACGGCCTTGTTCAGGTCGAACAGGTTCAGCTGATGTCCGGCCTTGATCAGGTTGCGGGCCATGGGCGCGCCCATGTTGCCCAGGCCGATGAATGCGATACGCATGACGTACTCCTTAGCGCAGGCTAATGGTGGTGTTCACACCGTCGTTGACGCTGTCGTCATCGAACCAGCGAGCCGTGACGGTCTTGGTCTGAGTGTAGAACTGCACCACTTGCTTGCCGTACGGCCCGAGGTCACCGAGTTTGGAACCCCGCGAGCCGGTGAAGCTGAAGAACGGTACGGGTACCGGGATCGGGATGTTGATGCCGACCTGGCCAATATCGATTTCGCTCTGGAACTTGCGGGCCGCAGCGCCGCTCTGGGTGAACAGGCCGGTGCCGTTGCCGAACGGGTTGGCGTTGACCAGGGCGATGGCCTCGTCGAGCGTATCGACTTCCAGGGTCACCAGCACCGGGCCGAAGATTTCCTGGGTATACACCTGCATGTCGGTCTTCACGCCCGAGAACAGGGTTGGGCCGACGAAGTTGCCTTGCTCGTAGCCCGGCACCTTGACGTCACGGCCGTCAAGTTCCAGCTTGGCGCCTTCCTTGATACCGCTTTCGATCAAGCCCAGCACACGTTCCTTGGCACGCTTGGATACCACCGGGCCAACGTCGGTGCCCGGCTCACAGCCAGCATTGACCTTGAGCTTGCTGGCAGCCTCCTTGATATCCGGCAACCATTCGCGGGCCTTGCCCACCAACACCGCCACCGAGGTCGCCATGCAGCGCTGGCCCGCCGCGCCGAAGGCAGCACCCACCAGCGCATTGATGGTTTGTGTGCGGTTGGCATCAGGCAACACCACCGCGTGGTTCTTGGCGCCCATCATTGACTGCACACGCTTGCCATGCTGGCTGCCAAGGTTGTAAACGTGCGTGCCGACTTCAGTCGAGCCCACGAAGGAAATCGCCTTGATGTCCTGGTGGGTGCAAATGGCATCCACCACCTGCTTACCGCCGTGCACCACGTTCAGCACACCGGCCGGTACGCCGGCTTCCAGCGCCAGCTCGACCAGTAGCATGGTCGACAGCGGGTCCTGCTCGGACGGTTTGAGCACGAACGTGTTGCCGCAGACAATGGCCATAGGGAACATCCACAGCGGGATCATTGCCGGGAAGTTGAACGGGGTGATGCCAGCGCATACGCCGATCGGCTGGCGCAGGGTGTAGGTATCGACACCGCCGGCGACGTTCTCGGCAAATTCGCCCATCTGCAGGGTGCCAATGGACGCCGCGTGCTCGACCACTTCCAGGCCGCGGAAGATATCGCCTTCAGCGTCGGCCAGGGTTTTGCCCTGCTCGGCGCTGAGCACCTGGGCAATGCGTTTGGTGTGTTCGCGGATCAGCGCCTGCAGCTTGAGCATGATGCGCATGCGCGCGCCGATCGGGGTGTTACGCCACGTCTGGAAAGCGCGGTGAGCAGCGGCCACGGCTGCATCGACTTCCTCGACGGTGGCGAACGGTACGCGCGCCAGCACCTCTTGGGTGGCCGGGTTGACGATGTCACGCCATTCGGTGGTTTTGGACTCGACCCACTGGCCGTCGATCAGCAGCTTGACCTGCTCGACCTTGGTGCTGTTAGGGGATTGCGGTGCGTTCATCTGCGTTCTCCTTGGAATTGTTGTCGGGACGAGATCGCCAGCGCCGGGCAAACGCGGGGTGGCGTCCTGAGGCTTGTTTCGAGTATAGATGTGCAAACATCCAACAAGAATGCACAAAAAAACCGGATCATCATGCAAAAAGACCTCACATCCCTGAGCGCGCTCAACTGGGACGATTTGAAGTTCTTCCTCGAAGTGGCTCGCACCCGCAAGGCCAGCAGTGCCGCCAAACGGCTGAGCGTGGACTACACCACCGTGTCGCGACGCATCAGCTCGCTGGAGGGTGCGCTGGGCACCTTGCTGTTCGAAAAGTCGCGCACCAACGGCTTTGTGCTGACCGCCGAGGGCCAGCGCCTGCTGGGCTATGCCGAATCGATCGAGAGCACGCTGCACATGGCTTGCGAGCAGGTGTCCGGGTCGGGGGTGGCGTTGTCGGGCCATGTGCGCATGGGCTGCACGGAGGGCTTTGGCAGCTTTTTCATCACGCCGCAGCTAAGCCACTTCGTCGACGCCTACCCGGCGATTTCGGTGGACATCCTGCCGCTGCCGCACTTCATCAGCCTGTCCAAGCGTGAGGCGGACATCGTCATCGCGCTGGAGCGGCCCGAGCACGGGCCTTATGTGTGCTGCAAGCTGTGCGACTACCGCCTGCGGCTGTATGCCACCCAGGGCTACCTGGACAGCCACGCGCCGATCCGCCAGGTGACGGACCTGGCCAAACACCCCTTCATCAGTTACGTGGATGACCTGGCGTTCAGCTCCGAGCTGCTGTACCTGGCCAACCTGATCCCCAACGCCAGCGCACATTTGCGCAGTACCAGCGTGATCGCGCAGTACACGGCAGCGCTGCAGGGGCGTGGGCTGGCAATATTGCCGTGCTTCCTCGCCGCGCAGGACCCGCGATTGGTCACGGTGTTGCCGGAGGAGATCGAGGTGACGCGGCAGTTCTGGATGTATTGCCGGGAGGATTTGCGCAAGTTGAAACGGATTACCCTGTTGTGGGATTACATCCGTAGGGTGACCGAGGCCAATGCGCCTTTGCTGATGGGTGAAACCCGCGAAATGCGCTTTGCGCAGGAATGATCGACAAGGAGTAAGGGTGATTCATCCTACCCAGAGCAAGGGTGCCAAAGCAACGACTTGTGACAGGGGTTGTAACAGCACTTGTGACACTGAAGCCAAGGCGAAAAATGCACTCCGAAAGCTAATGGCATGCGCGATTTATTAGAAATCAGTCTGCTGCGACCGTAGGCAGAACTATCAACGTGCTCTGCCATGGGCCGGTAAAACCTTGGGCACATAGACCCTTTGGTAGCGTAAAGCACCGGAGGTATCAAAGAACATCTATGAGGGTCTATGTGGTCCCGTTAGAAGCCTCTTACGTACTGACTTTTGGAGGCGTCGAGAGAGGCTACGTCAGGTGCTCATGCGACCAGCGATGGCCGCCAACTCATCATCAGACAGACGCTGTTCAGCCCAACCCTTGGCAAAACTTACGCTTTCAGACCTTGGCAACCTTTCCTCAGGCAGATTTTTAATCCGAACCCTCGCGGGCAGCGCAGCGCCTTCGCCGACAAATAGCCCTTCTTGCTGAGCCAGAGTTGGAAGTGCCTTAATCATCCCAGCCAAGCCATCAGGGAGGAACCGAGCGACATGCGCCTGATCAGCAGCGTTACTGAGCCGGAGAACGAGCCATGTACCACATTGAGATATAACTGTACTTTCTATATCTGCGGGTCTCTGACTTACCAGCATTAAACCGATGCCATATTTTCGCCCTTCTCTGGCTATGCGACGGATTGCCATTTGAGCGGCTGCATATTCTGCTTCACCGCGATCAGGAACATATCTATGAGCTTCTTCGCAGACCAAGAGAACAGGATCTCTGCGGCGCTCGTCTACCGTCTGATATAGCTTGTACTGAAAAAGCAAGCGCGCAATCACAGCGGCGAGAGGACCAGCCACTTCATTGGGTAGTCCTGAAATGTCGATTATGCGGAGATCCCGCTTTTCATCTTCCTCGCCCGCAAACTTCCCTACAAACTGAGCAATGATAGTTTCGAGCTTTTCCTCTGGATCCCATTCCCTCATCAAAAAATCAATTCGGGGATCGCGACAAAGTACACCAAGCTTGTCAATGATTGATTTAAAACCTTTGCCGAAATCAGTTTCTGTTACCCTTTCAGTTACCTGAGCTTTGGTTGCCCGCGCAGCTTGCAGATAAAGAATATGATTAAGCAGCTCACTTAAAAGAAATGGACGAGGTTTATCTCTATCAAACTCTATAATCTGAGAAGCGTTCACACCCTGTTTCGGTCGTGGTGCATCAATATCCAATCCATCTTGAGGAATTGCCCAACCATACCCCGTAGGAGCCGCCTCTACGAGCCCAGCGGCCGCCATTCGTGCATGAGTAAGAGCCTTATAAATTATATTATTTTGGGAAGTTGCTTCGTACTCGGTCTTCCCAATAACTAAAAGCCTAAACTCCTCTGCTGACATCAACCAGTAAGGCAATCTGATAGGAGTGCCCGGAGTGTCATCTGTTCCGATAGGATCATAAGCTCTGAACACTCTTGCTCGCTGGGAAAACGCCTTACCATATTCACCATGCGGATCAATCATGACTATGCGTGGCGTAAACATAGACCCGACACCTGGGGAGTGATCCAAAATGCTATGAAGTAACGCTGCCACAGCGCCTGACTTCCCAGAGCCGGTTGAACCCAAAACAGCACAATGCAGAGAGAACATTTTATCTACGTTCGCGCGGCAGACGGCAGCATCGGCACCTACATACGTCGCGAACGCAACAAGCGAGTCAACCCCTTCAGGCCGTTGCCCTTCAGCAGACTGGTAAAGTATCGCCGCCTCGTCGCGTGTTAGGAGATAGACACTCTGCCGGGGTAGAGGATAGGTGGACACCCCGCGTGCAAATTTAAGCCGACTTTGCCCAGAGCTCCACGCGCCTTCCGCAAATAGCTGGATTTCCATAACACGCTGGTCAGCGTCAATCGGTATAGACGGCAATGCCATATCGGCCAACTCTTCAGATTTCATTCGAAGCAATGTCACAAAGCCAAACACCAAGCGTCGACCGAAATGAACTTTCACAATGCTTCCAATCTGCCCGATTGGGTATACCCGCCCCCCGAAACTTCTTGTCAATTCAGAGACATCTCCAGACAACTCAACTTTAACTATTGAGCCTGACACCTCTACTATCGTACCTACTTTGAGGTCTGGCACTGCTTCGAATGGCGCTGTCATAGGAAACTCTCCGATCCATCACGAAGCATCTTTGTCACGCCTGCAAATGTCCACCAGGCTCTTTCAGCGTTCTCAGCAGGCGCATGAACAGCGTCACGGCTACCAACATAAAGCCCATTCTGGGTGAGAATATAAAGACGAGAAGCCCAAGGTTTCCCCCTCCACTTAATTAAACACTCAGGAAGTCCATCAACCTCACGCACAAATGCCAATAAAGTGGTTCGGCTATCGGCTCGCCCCATACATATTTCTATTTCGTCGTTGATGTGATCATCACCAAAGCTATATCCACAAATTGCGAGAACATTGTCTTCGCGATTAGACAACGACTTCCTTAATAAATCAAACTGCGCCGCAAATGGATCCCGCTGGGTGGCTGCGTATTTTGTTGCCTGTGGATGTATCAGGATCAGTCCATTTCGATTTGGATACGTATCGATATCACGAACTCGCCAAACCTTTCCGTCATCCCCCAAGTGCCAATCGATAGAACCATGAAGTTTCACAACGCATGCTCTAATGGACTTGGTAGGTTCTTCGTCTCCGAAGCGGTGAGTCCGAAATGCTACGGCCCCTCCTGAAAAACCATCCCAGTATGAGACACTGGCAAGAGCAAGGGCATCTTCAAGCAACGTATCATAGTTTGTAGTGAAAAGTTTAACCGCCCGCCTACGATCATGTAGACCCGCTTGCGATGTTTTGAATAGTGCATCGACAAAGTCCTTATGGTCACCTATTTGGACCAGCGGCTTAGCAGCGTTTCCTACTTGCTCAACGTTCTCATCCCGAGCAGGCACATAACCCCAGCGGATGGTTTCTGCAATCCATTTTAAAATCGCTTTGTGAGCATTATTCATTTGCTCAAGGCTGAAAACCGTATTATCGATTGATACGGTTTTTGATCGAGAACGCGATGCTAGTGCACCATAGTCGCCCAGGTGGCTCAAGATATGCTCAATATGGGCGCCTTCCGGAATCTCATTGAAAAGCGCAGTAAGGAGCGCCAAGTGCTCCGTTCCTTGAGCCAAAGCTTTGACCCTATCGGTGAGGGGATACATCAACGGAATCTTTGCCCCAAAACTTATACCTGCTCCTAGGAGCCAAGTAAGACAAGGTGAGGCTAAGTGTCGGTCAAGCTGTTCCAGCCAATCGTTAGCGTTCATAAGCCTTTCCATAGCGGATCCGGTCCGGTATGGCTATTTGCCACGAAATCCTGTCGTCCATCAAGAGGTTCAGGCCCACACACTGCGGCTGAGTGGCACGGATAGCCGCCCATTTGGATTTTTGTGTGGCGTGTGGCCACAGCGAGCTGGGCCTGCTCCAGTGTGTTGAATCGCTCAACGCTACCGGTGCTGATCGGGTGTTTCCTGAACTGGAAGCCGTTCGAGGCAAGCTGGGCCATGCCCCATCAAAATGGTTTGGTCGTTACAAGATCAAACAGGGCGTCACCGATGGCCGCAAGACGTTCCACAGCTTCCGCCATACCCTTATTGATGACCTACGGGATGCCGGGGTGCAGGATTCTCTGATCAAACGTATCGCTGGGCACGAAGATGCAGCGGTGACGTTCAGCGTCTATGGGAGCCGTAGCCCCATCAGGGCGATGCTGGATGCGTTGTCGCATATCCGGCTGTAGTCCTCACTAGTGTACGCAATGGCGGTGGTGGCCTTCCGGATGCCAAACCGGTGTTAACCATCGACAGGTCAGTGCTGGGGCTGCCACCGCATGCGTCGGTGCAGCCCTCAAAGGCGCCAACGCTCGTCAATACCCCGTAGAGTCAAAGGCGAGAAGCAGTCTTGCTTATAGTGGCCATTGGCCATTAAACACCAATCACTACAACCCGTAACGAAGTTATAACTTCACGAACACGCAAGAGCATAGTCATATATATACATATATAAACTTTCAGGCAAACGCATAGTCATAACACTAAGAATAAGTTAAGTTTCGCGATTTTGCATAGTCAATATTGACGAGGGCATTCAAACCCTGTTGAATGTGCCCCATCGAAGCGACGCAAGGATAAGCAAGGCACAAACCAACAACACGAAAGTTTCATCAGACAAGAGTAAACTCCATGCCATAACATTTAACCCCGAAATACGATCACCCCAAATAACCCGCCCACAGAACCCTCACTTGAGGCGACGGGCAAGTATTACCAAAAATTTATGAACGAATTAATGATTAACAATATCCCGGCAACCACCATCATTAGCAGCCCCGCCCTTGACCACTTCTTGAGCGATAAGGCGATGACCATGAGCAGCATTGAAATCGCTGCTCTGACCGGAAAGCAGCACGCCCATGTAATGCGTAACATCATCAAGATGATTACTGCATTAGGTGAAGTAGATGTCTCCACATTTGGAGGGATCTATACTGATAGCTATGGCCGCGAAATGCCATGTTTCAATTTGCCACGGCGCGAGGTAGATCTACTACTCACTGGTTACAACGTAAAAATGCGAGCGGCTGTATATGATCGCTGGCGCGAACTTGAGATTGAAAACCACCTTGACACCCGTTCCATCAAGAAAAACCTTGTATTCGCATTGAATGCCGCATGCGTTCTAGAAGATGAAGCTATCAGGTTGAGCCACCAGGTTGAAAAATTGCAAAATCAGATTTGTGCAGACGCTCAGAAAGTACACTTCTACGACAGCATGGTTAAATCAACGCAACTGTTTAACGTAGCAAAGGTCGCTAAGACCTTAGGTACAGGTCAGAAGCGTCTCTTTGAGTACATGCGCACCCACAAGATTCTTATGTCCAATCGCCACAGCCATAACGAGCCTTACCAGGAACATCAGGACGCAGGACGGTTCCAAGTCAAATGGAAGAAGCGGAAGAGTCATGTAACTGGCAAAACGACTTGGGTTGCTATTCCACTTTTCACTGGGAACGGCTTGATCTGGATTGAACAGTTTATTGCCAAGCATGGCCGCGATGGTTTGTAAGAGCCACACATAAAAACGAGCCTAGCTTTCACGCCAATAAAAACGCTAAGGACAAATAGACAAATCCACTTATCTATCCCTTGCGTAAGCTAAACAGCCGTCTCGACTAAGCAAAACCGGAAGATGGCTGGCAATACCGCCAGCTATCGATCACACCAGGACAAACTAAAATCGGAACAAGAATTTATTTAAAACCTCTGAGCAGCAACCTGCCAGCACCGTTTAATACATGGAAAACAAAAATAAGCCCGGGAGCCGAACACAAACTTAAACAGAGCAATAATATCATCTATGGACAGCGTTAGCCCAGCCCCCGCGATCGCCAATTTTATCAGCATCAACCGCTTAGTCATCGACAAACGCACCGGCGAGATCATGGGGTATGACGACAAGCCGTCAGTATTGACTGCCAAGATCAAGTATCAACAGGAGTTGGGTAAATGCCGTAGCATTGATGACTTTGAGGATCACATCAGCTTCGTAGACAGACGCAAACTGCCGCCCCATGACTTGCACTCATTACGCGACGAAATTGACCTTGCACACGGCACTTGGCGACGTAGCGGCCTTGACTGTCGAATAACACTGCCCCAGCAGCGACTACTCGAAAAGCTGCATGACTTAGTCATCTACCACAATGTGATTTTCATTACTCAAAACGATCTCTCGAAAAAGCTGGGGGTGAGTGAGTCAAATCTAATAAAGAAACTTAAAACCCTAACAGAAGCAAAACAATTAATTATCCACACATCGCGAGGCAACATTCGCACCGGCGAGATGAAACTCATCTTAAATCCAAGACTGATCTTCCGCGGGTCAGATGTAGCGCGTGAACGATATATTCAGGAGTGGTATCGTCCGACCTGTACATTGCAATCAAGTGAACCAATCACTGCTGGCAGCTTTGAAACGACCTCGTCCTGCACAGCAGCCGTATGAAATCAAAAAAAACTACGCAAGAAACTCGCTAGACAGCCCGCACGTAAAGGGCGAAGCAAAATTCTTAGTATATAAAGGAAGTGCCAACTTACGCCAAATGGCGGAAGGGGGCACAACGCCAAAGCGGAAGCTTTGAGATTAACCAACTCTAAAGATGCATGATATGTATTGTGGCGCATCACCACATATATAATAATGGGTGCCTAAGGCACGAATGCAAAGACATAATAAGAGAGAGACAGTGACGCACGTCACGACAAAATCAACCTGTGCCGAAGGCACATTGAACAATGTTACATTAATGAGGAAGGAGGGTGGCACCCCTCCCCCAAATCAAAATCAAACCACTTGAGCATATTGATCCATGACGCACTGCGTCACAATTAACATACTCAGATTTACAATCTTAAAGTTGGTGGGGCTTAAGCTCCTGCCCCACGCCCTCCAATACAATATTAAATTAAAACTTAATTTATACCCGCAACGGTACGTTGCAATTAAACCAGGGAGGGCGGAGGTGCACCAACCACCCCACCACCCAAATCAAACTTAATCCTGAACACTTTACTAGAACATCCACTGGGAGGAGAACCAACTTACACCGGTTCCAACTGCCATTGAGTATCCGACAACTTCAGTAGACTTCTTATTCTTGAACGGGCCTAGGTATCCTTTGCCTGCCTTAGACACTAAGACCTTTTAGCCAAGCTTATTCAGCTTAGTCGAATCCTGGGGGTCCAAGAAACCATGGTAATCTGGTGATGGCAGCAGCATGACATACCAGCCCTTCTCCGACTCTGGCAATACTTCTGCCTTGTACAACTCAATCGGTGACTTGGCACACAGGGGACTAACATAATCGTAGTTCTTATCATCCATAACCACCGCTTTCCAATCATCCCCATCCATTGGAAACGCAATATACGGAGTAAATCCGATGTAACCACCAGCGTAATTCTTTACGTTTGCTTCACCGCAGACGACACCCCATGGCTTCACCTGCTCGTTCCGGTATTGAGCAGACTGGGGGTCAGTCATCTGCGCCTCCAACGCAATACGTGCCTTGGAAGTTGAGTCATCACAACCTGAAAGCAGCAGTGCAGCAGCCACAAACACACCTTGGAACATCAATTTCATCGTCTACTTCCTGTACATGGTCGAACCCGGCTAGACCAACGCTTGTACCTGCCACACACTGAGGCATGGAAGAAACGGTATCGTCGGGTTAGGGTATTGAATTAAAAGCCAGCAGGGGCTGCGGCAGTACTGCATTACGAACACTCCACAACCACTGCTGGATGCTGCTTAACTGGCTACCCGATCTTTCCGAGGTGAGTCAGGAAACACCTATCAAACTCCGAACGAAAATCGATGGTTAGCGAGCACTTGTTTCAAAGTCTGGAAATCCGAGTCAGTGAATGCCGAATGGACTACGCATTTGAGAACTCCAAGCCGCAGTGCTTTTTCATCAACCGACTCCACCCAGCCGTACTCGATGAGGCTTGAGATTGCCCGGTGCACCCGCTCCTCCCTGAACGTAAGAAAATCAGGTAGCAGCGTGGTGTCGACACTCACCGCACGGTTACTGTCCATACGCATCAGGAGAAGGAGCATCACTGCCACCTTATCCTCGTTCAGGGCGCTGTACGCCGCCAATGCCTCAAAGGCGTATCGTGGAACACAAACCGTTTGGTCATTGGCTACATTTTGATCAGTCATGAGTCGTCCTCTGCTAAGCAGCTTGTTGAGTAAGCATGGTTTTGGGTCTTGCGGGACTTGCTCAACTCGCTGGACTTGCCGACTAACTGGACTCGCTGACTTACCCGACGACTGCCTTTGACTGGGCATCGACGCCGTACACCGTGGACTGACTTAGAGGGTCCGTGTGGGGCACCGCTTTGGATGCCTAACTGACCTGCATGTCACGATTAGTGTGTTCACGATTAAAGCACACTCGCTGACCATTGGGGAATGCCTGCACCTCCCCCTTCACCAGCGCTCCAGCAGCAATTCGGCACCCGAGTCAGGGTGCTCCGTATGGCTATGGGCATGAGCCAGGAAACGTTCGCAGATCGGTGCGGCTTCGCCCGAACCTACATGTCTCGCATCGAAACGGGTGGTGCCAACCCATCCATCAACGCCATCAAGGTGTTGGCTGACGCATTGGGCGTAAGTATCTCCACCCTGTTCGAAGGCCTGTGATACCCGCCGAATAACTATACGAAAACTGCCATTAACTACCTTCCTCCACTGCCAATACACTTCCTACAGCCACCTCCCCTTATCGCAAGCCTTGAATTTGCTGGTATTGCGAGCGGCTGGGTCAAGCAAATCCCTCCCTTGATCCAATATCCGACTAAATTGGCAGGACTTTCCCTTACAGTATTACAGTCACCTGTTGCCCGTTGCATACCCACTTGTCCCTAGCCTCAGCAGGGGCTTTCCTGCCCCAGTCGCTCCACCAACTTCCCGTGCCTACTCCCCACCATCGAGCGGGGCATTTTACGCCCGTATGAAAGTCCGCATGTATGCACTTGGGTACACCCTGGAGACTACAAGCACCTGTGTCATTTTCAGAAGACGACTGCACCAGTTGATTGGGCGTAATGGCTGTTGTGCAGCCAGCTCCTGACAGTTCAATATCAGAAGTGATCTGCACCAATCTCGACTATGCTCAATACTCGTGTGCACCAAAGCGAGGTGAGCATGGCGACGGACACCCCACGGATTCCAGAACAAGGCGTGGCCACTCTGCCTGATGAGGCTTGGGAGCGTGCGCGCCGTCGTGCGGAGATCATCAGTCCGTTGGCGCAGTCGGAGACGGTCGGGCACGAAGCGGCCGATATGGCGGCTCAGGCGCTGGGCTTGTCTCGGCGCCAGGTATACGTTCTGATCCGGCGTGCCCGGCAAGGCAGCGGCCTCGTGACGGATCTGGTGCCCGGCCAGTCCGGTGGAGGTAAAGGTAAGGGGCGCTTGCCGGAACCGGTCGAGCGCGTCATCCACGAGCTACTGCAAAAGCGGTTCCTGACCAAGCAGAAGCGCAGCCTAGCGGCCTTTCACCGCGAAGTCACTCAGGTGTGCAAGGCTCAAAAACTGCGAGTGCCGGCGCGCAATACCGTGGCCTTACGGATCGCTAGCCTTGACCCGCGCAAGGTCATCCGCCGGCGGGAAGGCCAGGATGCCGCTCGTGACCTACAAGGTGTGGGCGGCGAGCCTCCTGCCGTGACCGCGCCGCTGGAGCAGGTGCAGATAGACCATACGGTCATCGACCTGATCGTGGTCGATGACCGCGACCGGCAACCTATTGGCCGCCCGTACCTGACCCTCGCCATCGACGTGTTCACCCGCTGCGTGCTCGGCATGGTCGTCACGCTGGAAGCGCCGTCTGCCGTTTCGGTTGGCCTGTGCCTCGTGCATGTCGCCTGCGACAAGCGCCCTTGGCTGGAAGGACTGAACGTGGAAATGGATTGGCAGATGAGCGGCAAGCCCTTGCTGCTCTACCTAGACAACGCGGCCGAGTTCAAGAGCGAGGCCCTGCGCCGGGGTTGCGAGCAGCATGGCATCCGGCTGGACTATCGCCCGCTGGGACAGCCGCACTATGGCGGCATCGTGGAACGGATCATCGGCACGGCGATGCAGATGATTCACGACGAACTGCCGGGAACGACCTTCTCCAACCCTGACCAGCGCGGCGACTACGATTCCGAAAACAAGGCCGCCCTGACGCTGCGCGAGCTAGAGCGCTGGCTCACATTGGCGGTCGGCACCTACCACGGTTCGGTGCACAACGGCCTGCTCCAACCGCCGGCCGCGCGCTGGGCCGAGGCCGTGGCGCGTGTCGGCGTACCGGCCGTCGTCACACGCGCTACTTCGTTCCTGGTCGATTTTCTGCCGATCCTCCGGCGCACGCTGACCCGCACCGGCTTTGTCATCGACCACATCCACTACTACGCCGATGCGCTCAAGCCGTGGATTGCGCGGCGTGAACGCTGGCCGTCCTTTCTGATCCGGCGCGATCCGCGCGACATCAGCCGTATCTGGGTCCTGGAACCGGAGGGACAGCACTACCTGGAAATTCCCTACCGTACCTTGTCGCACCCGGCTGTCACCCTCTGGGAACAACGGCAGGCGCTGATGAAATTGCGGCAGCAAGGGCGCGAACAGGTGGATGAGTCGGCGTTGTTCCGCATGATCGACCAGATGCGCAAAATCGTGACCACCGCGCAGAAGACCACGCGCAAGGCGCGGCGCGACGCAGATCGACGCCAGCATCTCAAGGCAACGGCACCGCCTGTCAAAGCCACGCCACCACCGGACGCTGACATGGATGACCAGCAGGCGGACAACCAGCCGCCCGCCAAACCGTTCGACCAGATTGAGGAGTGGTAGCCGTGGAAGAATATCCCATCATCGAGCTGTCCCACCTGCTGCCGGCGGCGCAGGGATTGGCCCGGCTGCCGGCGGACGAGCGCATCCAACGCCTTCGCGCCGACCGCTGGATCGGCTACCCCCGCGCGGTCGAGGCGCTGAACCGGCTGGAAACCCTGTATGCGTGGCCAAACAAGCAACGCATGCCCAACCTGCTGCTGGTCGGCCCGACCAACAACGGCAAGTCGATGATCGTCGAGAAGTTCCGGCGCACGCATCTGGCCAGCGCCGATGCCGACCAGGAGCACATCCCGGTGCTGGTCGTGCAGATGCCGTCCGAGCCGTCTGTGATCCGCTTCTACGTCGCGCTGCTCGCGGCGATGGGTGCGCCATTGCGACCGCGCCCACGACTGCCGGAAATGGAGCAACTGGCGCTGGCACTGCTGCGCAAGGTCGGCGTGCGCATTTTGGTGATCGACGAGTTGCACAACGTCCTGGCTGGTAACAGCGTCAACCGCCGGGAATTCCTCAATCTGCTGCGCTTCCTCGGCAACGAACTGCGCATCCCACTGGTCGGGGTTGGCACGCGCGACGCCTATCTGGCCATCCGCTCGGATGACCAGTTGGAAAACCGCTTCGAGCCGATGATGCTGCCGCTGTGGGAGGCCAACGACGATTGCTGCTCACTGCTGGCCAGCTTCGCCGCTTCGCTTCCTCTGCGGCGACCCTCGTCGATTGCCACGCTGGACATGGCCCGCTACCTGCTCACACGCAGCGAGGGCACCATAGGCGAACTGGCGCACTTGCTGATGGCAGCGGCCATCGTCGCCGTGGAGAGCTGCGAGGAAGCGATCAACCATCGCACGCTCAGCATGGCCGATTACACCGGTCCCAGCGAGCGGTGGCGGCAATTCGAGCGGGAACTGATGTGAAGCCAGCGCCACGCTGGCCACTGCATCCGGCTCCCAGGGAAGGCGAAGCCTTGTCTTCGTGGCTCAACCGCGTGGCCCTTTGCTATCACATGGAGGTGTCCGAGCTGCTGGAGCACGATCTTGGTCACGGTCAGGTTGATGACCTGGACACCGCGCCACCACTGGCGCTGCTGGAGATGCTCTCCCTGCGGAGCGGCATCGAGCCGGATCGGCTGCGTTGCATGAGTTTCGCCGGCTGGGTGCCTTGGCTACTGGACAGTCTTGATGATCAGATTCCAGATGCATTGGAAACCTATGCGTTCCAGCTCTCGGTGCTGCTGCCGAAACTCCGCCGTAGGACGCGATCCATCACGAGCTGGCGTGCCTGGCTGCCCAGCCAGCCGATACATCGCGCCTGTCCGCTCTGTCTGAACGACCCGGCAAACCAAGCCGTACTGCTTGCATGGAAGCTGCCCCTGATGCTGAGCTGCCCGCTGCATGGCTGCTGGCTGGAATCCTATTGGGGCGTGCCAGGGCGGTTTCTCGGCTGGGAGAACGCCGACGCCGAACCGCGCACCGCCAGCGACGCGATTGCGGCGATGGACCAGCGTACCTGGCAGGCACTGACAACCGGTCACGTGGAGCTGCCGCGCCGACGCATCCACGCTGGATTGTGGTTTCGGCTGCTACGCACGCTGCTCGATGAGCTGAACACCCCGCTTTCGGCGTGCGGAACCTACGCGGGGTATCTCCGCCAAGTCTGGCAAGGCTGCGGGCATCCGCTGCGTGCTGGGCAAAGTCTGTGGCGACCGTATGAAACCCTGAACCCGGCAGTACGGTTGCAGATGCTGGAGGCAGCGGCAGCGGCAATCAGCTTGATTGAGGTGAGGGATATAAGCCCGCCAGGCGAGCATGCAAAGCTGTTCTGGTCCGAGCCCCAAACCGGGTTCACCAGTGGTCTGCCGGCGAAAGCGCCGAAGCCCGAACCCGTCAATCACTGGCAACGGGCGGTCCAAGCTATCAGTGAGGCGATCATTGAAGCGCGGCACAACCCCGAGACGGCGCGCTCGCTGTTCGCCTTGGCTTCCTATGGTCGGCGCGACCCAGCTTCCCTGGAACAGTTGCGAGCCACCTTTGCAAAGGAAGGCATCCCCCCGGAATTTCTGTCACATTACGAGCCTGATGGACCCTTTGCATGTCTTAGACAGAATGACGGGTTAAGTGACAAATTTTGACGGCCAGAATTTTCCGGCGCACACTGTCACATAATCGAACGTATACGTGACGGGTGAAAAGGTGCTGATCGGCTACATGCGGGTATCGAAGGCGGACGGATCCCAGTCCACCAATTTGCAACGCGATGCGCTCATCGCCGCTGGTGTGAGCCTTGCGCACCTTTACGAGGATCTGGCCTCGGGCAGGCGCGATGATCGCCCAGGGTTGGCTGCTTGCCTGAAGGCGCTTCGTGAAGGGGACACGCTGATCGTGTGGAAGCTCGATCGGCTTGGCCGTGATCTGCGCCACCTGATCAACACCGTGCACGACCTAACTGCGCGTAGCGTGGGCCTGAAGGTCCTGACCGGTCACGGTGCGGCGGTCGACACGACGACTGCCGCCGGCAAGCTTGTGTTCGGTATTTTTGCCGCGCTGGCCGAGTTCGAGCGTGAGTTGATTTCCGAGCGAACAGTCGCTGGACTTATCTCGGCGCGCGCTCGCGGCAGGAAAGGGGGGCGCCCCTTCAAGATGACCGCCGCCAAGCTACGCCTGGCGATGGCCAGCATGGGGCAACCGGAAACCAAGGTGGGCGATCTCTGCGAAGAACTCGGGATTACCCGGCAGACGCTCTACCGGCACGTGTCGCCCAAGGGCGAACTGCGGCCAGACGGCGTAAAGCTGCTCTCCCTCGGTTCAGCCGCATAAATGGAGGCGACCTGGAACGGGGCGCTGTTCAGTGCGGCAACGATCCGATTACCGGTGTCGACCCAGAGCAGCCGTAGAGCTTTTGGGAAAGCTGTCGTTCAACGCCGAGTTGGACGACCAGTGCTCTAGTGCTGCTGCCGGGTAAATCTGCACGCTGCCGCGCTCCGTTGTGGACTCGACCGCGTACCCTTCCGGCGTGAGCATCGTGGAGTACCAGCCGACGATGGTTCCGTGCCACATCGAGCCCTTCGTTTTGCGCACGGTCTGACCGTGCTTGAATTTCGTATGAGTTTCCGGGTACAGCATTTGCATCTCCTTCAAGCGTTACGCCCAACTATTTAATCGAGCGCGACCCGCTACAGCTGCGCTTTCGCTGGCGGCTCATTTCGGTCGTTCAGCGGCAGTTTTTAAGTTGTGATTTTATGGAATACTTTTGCGCAGCAAAACCATAAAGCCGCGACTTAAAAACTGTCCAGCGCAGGCACGAAGTGCTGGAGCGGTGCTGCAACGACTTGTTAGATGACTGAGTTTATTAGTGGGCACTTGCTTTGGAAAGCAAGTTTAAAACTACTACACCACTAACTATGAGCCCCATACCTACAAAGCCCCACGCATCAAGCTTTTGCCCATGAAGCAACCAGGCAATGGCTGTAATTATGACGACGCCGAGTCCCGACCAGACTGCATAAGCAACACCGACAGGGATGGATTTCAGAACCAGAGAAAGAAAATAAAATGCGATGCCATAACCGATTATGACAACGGCGGAAGGGGCAAGCTTAGTAAAGCCCTCGCTAGATTTTAATGCGGATGTTGCGATTACTTCGCCAACTATTGAGATAGCAAGAAAAAGCCAGCCTTTCATGATATATCTCCCAATTTGTGTAGGGCTTATTATGCACGCTTAAAAATAATAAAAACAGACTTGACCTGATAGTTTGGCTGTGAGCAATTATGTGCTTAGTGCATCTAACGCCGCCATAAACGGCGACAGGGTGGCGCGCCTATTGCGCATAAAATGGCGAAGCCATGCGCAACAGGCGCGGAATCTCTGGCGTCCGGTTTGATGGCTTTGTTATGCAAAGGACTAGTCTTCAATGACGTGTAAACCACGGCGCTTTAAGTCCTCCAACGAATCCAACATTCCCCTTATTAATTCAACAGGATGCCCCTCCCAGTCTTCAACAACGCCAACAATTCTCAAGGGTTCGCAGGTTCTATAGGACTGTGTTGGATTACCGGGAAATCTTTTGTTCGTAAGATTCGGATCGTCTTCGAACGGTCCTGTTGGCTCAACTATGTATATGTAGCCGCGACCCTCGAGGCCAGACAGTGACATAGCAAGTTCAGCTCCCCAAACTGCTGGCTCCATCAAGGCTGAAAAGTAGATGTGCTTAAGAATACGACCGTCCTCGAAATGAGAGATGAACCCTGTGGTTAGCAAGTCACCAATCGCCAAATTGGCTTTGGTTCCATGATAGAACGGTCCTTGCACCTGCTTGTAATTATCATGAGAGATGGGAATCCAATCTTTTACCATTTTAAGACCCTTAAT
The DNA here is from genome assembly GCF_020911845.1 of Pseudomonas sp. CIP-10. Classification (NCBI taxonomy): domain Bacteria; kingdom Pseudomonadati; phylum Pseudomonadota; class Gammaproteobacteria; order Pseudomonadales; family Pseudomonadaceae; genus Pseudomonas; species Pseudomonas sp. CIP-10. The sequence goes on from NZ_CP087160.1 coordinate 5,136,609, forward strand.
TGTTGGGATTTGGCTGCATAACTTTGTTTTAGGGCGACTGCCCTGCTGCGTAACATCGTTGCTGCTCCATAACATCAAACATCGACCCACGGCGTAACGCGCTTGCTGCTTGGATGCCCGAGGCATAGACTGTACAAAAAAACAGTCATAACAAGCCATGAAAACCGCCACTGCGCCGTTACCACCGCTGCGTTCGGTCAAGGTTCTGGACCAGTTGCGTGAGCGCATACGCTACTTGCATTACAGCTTACGAACCGAACAGGCTTATGTCCACTGGGTTCGTGCCTTCATCCGTTTCCACGGTGTGCGTCACCCGGCAACCTTGGGCAGCAGCGAAGTCGAGGCATTTCTGTCCTGGCTGGCGAACGAGCGCAAGGTTTCGGTCTCCACGCATCGTCAGGCATTGGCGGCCTTGCTGTTCTTCTACGGCAAGGTGCTGTGCACGGATCTGCCCTGGCTTCAGGAGATCGGAAGACCTCGGCCGTCGCGGCGCTTGCCGGTGGTGCTGACCCCGGATGAAGTGGTTCGCATCCTCGGTTTTCTGGAAGGCGAGCATCGTTTGTTCGCCCAGCTTCTGTATGGAACGGGCATGCGGATCAGTGAGGGTTTGCAACTGCGGGTCAAGGATCTGGATTTCGATCACGGCACGATCATCGTGCGGGAGGGCAAGGGCTCCAAGGATCGGGCCTTGATGTTACCCGAGAGCTTGGCACCCAGCCTGCGCGAGCAGCTGTCGCGTGCACGGGCATGGTGGCTGAAGGACCAGGCCGAGGGCCGCAGCGGCGTTGCGCTTCCCGACGCCCTTGAGCGGAAGTATCCGCGCGCCGGGCATTCCTGGCCGTGGTTCTGGGTTTTTGCGCAGCACACGCATTCGACCGATCCACGGAGCGGTGTCGTGCGTCGCCATCACATGTATGACCAGACCTTTCAGCGCGCCTTCAAACGTGCCGTAGAACAAGCAGGCATCACGAAGCCCGCCACACCGCACACCCTCCGCCACTCGTTCGCGACGGCCTTGCTCCGCAGCGGTTACGACATTCGAACCGTGCAGGATCTGCTCGGCCATTCCGACGTCTCTACGACGATGATTTACACGCATGTGCTGAAAGTTGGCGGTGCCGGAGTGCGCTCACCGCTTGATGCGCTGCCGCCCCTCACTAGTGAGAGGTAGGGCAGCGCAAGTCAATCCTGGCGGATTCACTACCCCTGCGCGAAGGCCATCGGTGCCGCATCGAACGGCCGGTTGCGGAAAGTCCTCCCTGCGTCCGCTGATGGCCGGCAGCAGCCCGTCGTTGCCTGATGGATCCAACCCCTCCGCTGCTATAGTGCAGTCGGCTTCTGACGTTCAGTGCAGCCGTCTTCTGAAAACGACAACCTGAATACACACACCCTGTATTTTCCGTAGTCATTAGCCTTGCTTTTGATTTTGAATACAGACATACTCCTTGCATCTAGAGGCAAATGAATACATAGGACAAGGATATGGCAAAGGTCGGATACATTCGCGTTAGCTCGGTTGACCAGAACCCAGAGCGCCAGCTTGACGGCATCACCCTGGACAAGGTTTTCACTGAAAAGGTGAGTGGCGCGACCACAGACCGCCCACAGCTCCAGGCGATGCTTGAGTACGTCCGAGAGGGCGATACCATTGTTGTCCACAGCATCGACCGCTTAGCCCGCTCCTTGGCCGACCTGCTGAAGCTGGTAGAGGACCTGAACAAGCGTGGTATCCATATCCGTTTCAGCAAGGAACAGCTTGAGTTCACTGGTGAAGACAATCCGATGCAGAAACTGATGCTCTCGATGATGGGCAGCTTTGCTGAGTTTGAGCGGGCGATGATCAAGGAACGCCAGCGAGAAGGCATCGCCAAGGCTAAGGAGAAAGGCGTCTACAAGGGCCGAACTAAGACCGTCGATGACGCTGCTATCCGTGCTGCTATTGCTGGTGATGGCGTAACTAAAGGCTTGTCTTTCCGTGGGGCTGCTGAGCACCTTGGGGTTAGCCTGAGTACCGTACAGCGTGCAATGAAAGCCGCTGTGTAACGCTGTCAGAAGCGATCACAGCAACGCTCCTGGGTGGCCCTTGTCACCCAGAGGATATTTTAAAAACGTCTATCTGGGGCTCTACGGGGCTAGAGTAGGGCATTAAACACCGCTCGCCATACCGCCAGGTTTTCGGCCGAAGTGCCACCCCCTCCGTTGATATTTTCGCCAGCAAACGCAGACCGTTTCCGAAGTGGGCAAGGTGCGGTAGAAAAAATTTTTTTGCAATCTGGCCGTTGAAAAGTTCCCCCTCTCCTCCAGCTCGCCCGAGCATCCTGTAAGCTCCAAGCACCGTGCATCACCGCCAGGATAAGGGGATCCCTGATATGGACGACAAGGCCGCTGCAACCGCTGATGCACTCGAGCTGCTGCTGATGAATCAGACAGCCCTTAGGGCTGCTATCGAGGAGCTGAGCACCTGGATTCGCCAGCGTGGCTCGGTGAACGTCCACGACAACGCAATGGTTGCTCTACGAGCCCTCGACACAAACGCTGACGCTATCGCTTCAACGATTGATTGCCTACGGAAGGGGTAGCGTCCGCCTAGGTAAACGGACGCCCTATAAGCAACCTAGACGCCGCTAGAGGTTATTCTTAAGCCAGTCGGAACCAGACTTATTAAACCCGTTCCAAGCACCATCGCCCGTCAGTTTGACCACCAATAGTTCATCATTTTGGTCAATGTAGGGGAGTAGGTAGTCCCGGATCGCAATGCAGCTACTATCAGACTTAACAATCCAAGTCGAATCTAGGTGGTGCCACCATAACCCCACCCTTTTGATGGCCTCGATGAGTTCACCGTAATTCTGAGCGGGTTTGTTCAAGTCATAGCCAATGAGAAATGTAGCCATATGTCAACTCTCCAAAGTGATTTAGCAAAGCGGCATCTAAACCGCCCAATTGCTTGAGCGGTTCAACAGAGCTAGGTCAGCGAGGTAGCGATCTGAGGTGCTGACATACGTCCTCCCACCTTCCGAAGCGGAAGCGGCGGTAGCGATGCACAAGCACACATTTGGAGCTGGCACTAATGGTCATGATGGTCTTACCTTTGTGAGTGCGATAGTGGTTCGCAAGCATCCAGAGGCGACCACCAATCAGTTGCCTGTTGACGACTAGGTCAGCAGTTGGCTAAATGGCGTCCTTCTCTCGATGTACGCGTCTACAAACGTATGCGTCGGAGGGTGCGGGTAGTCACGTTTCTGTCGCCAAACGTCGCGTGGCTACCTGCAAGCATTCTTCAGCAGAACCCCCTTAATTGGGGGTTTTTGCGTTCGTGCTGCCACCATAACGACATCCTTTTACTCAATCAATAGCTGTACCCCGCCACAACCTGTTAATAACCTGTTGATAACATGTGTCTCGAATGCTACCGAAGCCACGTAGGCCTTGGCTTTCGCGGCTTTCCGCTGCGTTAAACCGTTCGTCCCTCGAACGAAAAAAAAATTTGCTCCGAGCTCCTACAGCACGATTTAAGCCTTGGAAAGAACAAGGACCCCGTTCCCCAAGGGAACGAACCTTTTATCGTCACTAGGGCCTTTTGAGGGCCTCTAGAGGGCAAATCCAAATCAATCTGTGTTTTTGTCCAGTCCTTCTGTGGTCTTGAAGCCAGCACCATTGCCGAGTTATCCACAGCCTAATCGTCAGAGTTGGCGCTTACCCGACAGCTAGGGTAGAGGAGCCGTATTGGCATTTCACTTATGGCCCCTCTTGCCTTCACGAGCCCTCGAAAAGCTGCTGGAGCAGCTCTGCGACAGTCGCTGTCGGCACGCCCGAGCCATACGTATCGAACGTGATGGTGCCAGAAGCGTGCCCCATTACAGCCTGAGCGTGAGTCGTTGGAACGCCCTTGGCTTGCATCAGCGAAGCCAGTGAATGCCGCAATGAATGGAAGACTAAACCGCGTTCATAATCATCCCCTAGGGCAGCCGGGATGGCGTGCTGGTTGACCCACTCACCCGACGGCCTGTAACCAATCTGGTCTAGCGCTTCGCTCCCACTGCTGCGTATTACATCGACGTACCTCAAGAACTCTGCTAGGTCGAAGCCATAGGCACCGTCAGTAAGCGGCACCAGCCGCTCGCTCTGCTTGTTCTTGATTGACTTCCCTTCCCCGGCTTCGTTGATGTGAATGGCAACAAGGCCAGACTCCGTTGTCACAACGTCGCCCGTGGTCAACTGGCATATCTCCTTCAGCCGCCCTCCAGTGATGATTCCCAGGCTGAGCAACCATCGCTTCCACGAAGTCTCTGGGAGGCCGTTTGCATAGTCCATCAGCTTGCTCACCTGGTGCTGGGTAAAAGCCTTACGGGTCGATTCAACCCCCTTTGTGAGCTTCAGCTTCTTGTCGTAGGTCTTGCTCAGGTGCCCGTTCTCGACGGCCCAGGTAAAGACAGCCGAAAGCTTCACGATCAGTTTGTTCACTGTCGAAGGCATCCGACCTACTGACAGGCGTTCCCGGAACGCTACTAGGTCTGCCCTGGTATGGTTCCTCAAATCCAACCCATCCAAATTCTCGGAAATCACCCTGTGGCACAGGGTCGTCTCCTTCAAGGTCGTGGGCTTCTGGTCCCCGCCACGATCAGCCATATAGAGCTGCGACAGCACATCGAAGGTCATCGGGGTTGCCACTGGCTCCGTTACCGTACTCATCACCTCACCATACGGTGCGAATTCCGGCATCGAGTTAACAGGCACGTTCCGGTACAAATCTCCCCAGTGACGTAGTGGGTGGCCGTCATCAGAAGACTTAAGCGTCCTACTTACCAACGTCAGCAGATGCTCCCTCAAATCGTTCCATGAGGCATCAGGGCGTTCCAAGTGGAACGATTGAAGCGATGCAGTGAGACGACCAGATGCTTGCATTGCCCATTTGCGATCAGTGGTCTTGAGGGAGACAGACACCGTACGACTCACGCTGCCCGTCACACGGAGGCGTAGGTAGTAGATTCCTTGTCGTCGGTAATGGTAGGGACTCGCCAACCGACAATTTGGCCTCAAGGGAAGCGTGTGGTTTGTGACAGCACTTGTGACAGGGTGCTCCTGTGGAGAGGTGTTCATGGTGGTTAAACCCCTGTAATCATTGGGTTAACCCTTTCCCTCTTTGTCGTTCTGGATGTATTGCCGGGAGGATTTGCGCAAGTTGAAGCGCATTACCCTGCTGTGGGATTACATCCGGGCGGTGACCGAGGCGAATGCGCCGTTGTTGATGGGGCAAACCCGCGAGATGCGCTTTGCCCAGGACTGATGGGCCTGCGCATTTCCGAAGGCAACACAGCCCCTGTAGGAGCGGGCTTGCCCGCGAACACCGGCAAAGCCGGTGCCAGACAGCGCGTTGCCTGCTTCGCGGGCACGCCCGCGCCTACAGGGGCTATGTGACAGCCCGAGCGGCGACGATCAGTAGGATGCGACCACGATGGACACTCGACGGTTCTCGGTACGCCCGGCGCTGGTGCGGTTGTCCGCCACCGGCTGGCTGCTGCCCAGGCCACGGCTCTGAATGTTCTGCGCCTGCATGCCAATCCCCACCAGCGCCTTGGTCACGCTTTGCGCGCGGCGCTCGGACAGCTGCTGGTTATACGCCGCCTTGCCCGACGAGTCGGCATGCCCGTCCACCCGCACGCCCTGGATACCAACGCCGAGCAGCGCCTTGCCGATGCGCTCGACAATCGCCTGGCTCTGGCCGTTGAGGCTGTCCAGATCGCTGCCGAACAGCACTTTGCCAGACAAGTCGTAGGCCCAACCTTCATCGGTCGGGGTGAAACCTTCGCGCTTGAGCACGGCAATCTGTTCTGGGGTAAGGCCTTTCGGGGGCGCGCTCTGGCAACCCGTCAGCGCCAGCATGGCGAGCAACAAGGCCCAAAGCGGAAAACGTAAAGCTTGCATCACGGGTTCAACTCCTGTTCCTGATTTCGTTGGCGGACCGTTCCGTCTGCGCCAGTTGCCAATGGCCACGGCGTTCGCGCTTGGCCTGGTACATTGCCGCATCGGCGGCATTGAGAAGACTGGCGGGGTCAGCGCCGTCATCCGGGTAATAGGCAATACCGACACTCAGCGAGGTGGAGATACTGCGGCCACTGTCCAGTTGCACCGGCAGCTTCATGCTGGCAACGATTTTCTCGGCAATGTGTTCGGCGTCCTTGCGCGTATGCAACGGCGTCAACAGCACGGCAAACTCGTCGCCCCCCAGGCGCGCCACCAGATCGTGCTCGCGCAGTTGGGCGCGCACACGTTCGGCCACGCTGATCAACACCTCGTCACCCACGGCGTGGCCGAGGGTGTCGTTGATCTGCTTGAAGTGGTCGCTGTCGAGGAACAGCAGTGCCAGGTGGTCCTGCTGACGCGCCGCATTCCGCACGCTGCGGCTCAGGCGTCCTTCAAAGAAGGCGCGGTTGGGCAAGCCGGTCAGGCTGTCGTGGCTGGCCTGATGGGCAAGGGTCTGGTTTTCGCTCTGCAGGTGGCTATGCCACACCTCCAGTTCATCCAGCAGGGCATTGAAGTCGTTACCCAGCTCGTTCAGCTCGGCAATCGGCGCTTCTGGTACGCGCCGGTCGAAGCTGCGCTCGCGGCGGGCGGCATGGGCGACACTGGCCAGGCCACGCAGCGGGCGGGTGATATCGCTGAGCAGGCGCCGCGACAGATACTGGGCAGCCAAGGCGCTGAGGACCGTGCAGAACAGGATACCGGCCAAGCCACTGAGCAGGAACAGCAACAGGCTCCTGCCCTGGCCTGCCAGCTCGATGTGCCCGACCTGCTGTTGCTGGTGCACGATCGGCAGAATGACCGGCTCATCCAGCAAGGCGCTGGCAACCTGCACCTCCAGCTGCGCGAGCATGCCGGTATTGTCGCGTTGCCAGTGCGCCAGTTGCTCGCCCTCGTTGTTGAAGACCTTGGCCTCGGCCACTTCTTCGGTACTGGCAATCAACGCCAGCGACTCATTGGCAGCGGCGCTGTCATCGAACACCACCGCCGCCTCTACCGTGTAATTGATCGAGCGGGCGATCAACTGCAGGTTATGGTTGGCATAGACACGCAGGGCGAGCACGCCCAGCAGGGTGAGGGAGATACCCGCCAGGCCAACGGCAAGCAAGGCGACGCTAAGGTGACCACGGCCCAGCACCGAGCGCAGGGTCGGGCGCACCGTACGCTTGCGGGTCGGTTTCATGGCTGCCCCCCCCGGCGCCGCGACAACTGCAGCACGCTGGGGTGAATACGCACGCCAGAGCGTGCCACCGAGTCGAGATTGACTTCAAAGGCCACCTGCTGGTCGCTGACCCGCAGGCAGAACAGGCTGCCGACCGTGCAGGGGTCATCCGCCTCGCTGATGCTCAGCACCGGGTGGCCGCCGATACGCTGGAACAGCCGATCCCGCTGGCCCTGGTCAAGCTTGCCAATGTAGAGGGCATCGCAGGCCTGGGCGACCTGGGTGTCTTCTGCCAGCAAGCGCCGCACCTGCAGCGGCCGGCCGGACTCCTGGACATGGCCCTTGATGAGATCGTCGGCGTACTCGGTCGGGCCGACCAGGCACAGGCGCAAAGGAGAGGGTTCGACGGGCCAGCGGGCGTAACTGAAGATACCCAGTACTACCTGGGTGACTGCCTTGGCGCGTTGCTGTGCCTGGGCGGCGGTTGTGCCGGGGTCTGCCCGGGCAGCGCCTGCAGAAAGGAGCAGGACGGCCAGCAATAGCGAAAGCGCACAGCTTGTCACTCGCCTTGCGGCCACGTTCATGTGGGAAATCCCTTTAAGCCCCTTCCGATATCGGCGCAACGATAGCACATGGCCGCTTTAATGTATGAGCCTGCAGCCAAGTGTAATGGGTGTCATGGCCCTAGACCTGCTCGAGCATCAACCCGGAAATACGCCGTACTTTGCGCGCCACCGCTTCTTCGAAAATGCCTTGGCGTGGCTCGACCAGGCTGAAGCAGTGCTTGGCCCGAGTGATGCCGGTGTACACCAGTTCTTTGGTCAGCACCGGGTTGAGCGCATCCGGCAGCACCAGGGCAGTGTGGCTGAACTCCGAGCCCTGGGACTTGTGCACGGTCATGGCGAATACCGTTTCCACTTCGTTGAGCCGGCTCGGCAGAACGAACCGCACACCACCACTGCCGTCGTTGCGCGGGAAGGCCACACGCAGCAGCGGCTGGCCCTGCTCATCCGGCAGGCGCAGGGCTATACCGATGTCACCGTTCATCAGGCCCAGGCCGTAGTCGTTGCGGGTCACCAGCACCGGGCGTCCTTCGTACCAAGGCTGCTGGCTGTCGATCAGACCGGCATTGTGCAGCACCCGCGCCACCCGTTCATTCAGGCCTTCGACCCCCCAGGCGCCCCGGCGCACCGCGCACAGCAACTGGAAATCCTCGAAACTGCGCAACACCTTGCCCGCCCATTGCTCCCAGGCGGGGTCGTCAAAGGCGGTATCAAGTGCTGGCCGGTAACGCCCAAGGGTGCGCAGGTAGCTGCGGTAGCCTTGCGGTCCATCGGTACCGCGGTTCAGACCGTCCAGTAACAGGCGGTCGAAAGCACGATCCTGCTCGTGCTTGAGCGACAGGCTGTGCACGTCAGCAGGCGGCGCGGCCAGCAGGTTGCGCGCCGCGTGAGCATCCTGACGATTGACCAGTCTGGCCAACTGGCCAATACCGCTGCCTTCACCGAAACGCCGTGAAAACCGCAGCATCACCACTTGCTGAGCCAACGGGTGGCGCTGCTCATCGCCGGCCTTGAGGCCACTGCCGGCCAGCGACTCGCCACTGACCTGCTGAAGCCACGCTGCAGTCGCCGGCGAGTAAAAGCCCTCCTCAGCATCCCGGCACAGGTCACCCAGTACCGCGCCGGCCTCGACCGAGGCCAACTGGTCCTTGTCGCCCAGCAGCACCAGACGCGCCCGCGGCGGCAAGGCATCGAGCAGGTTGGCCATCATTTCCAGGTCGATCATCGACGCCTCGTCGACCACCAGCACATCCAACGGCAACGGGTTGCCAGCATGATGGCGGAAGTGCCGCGAGCCCGGGCGACTGCCGAGCAGGCGATGCACGGTGCTGACTTCAGTGGGGATTTGCCCGCGTACTTCGGCGCTGACTTGCAGGCGCTCGACTTGCTGGCCAATGGATTCGGTCAGGCGCGCAGCGGCCTTGCCGGTCGGTGCAGCCAGGCGGATGCGCAGTGGCCTGCCCTGCTCCACTGCCGGCGCCTGCAGCAACGCCAGCAGGCGCACCACGGTGGTCGTCTTGCCAGTACCGGGGCCGCCAGTGATGATGCTGAAACCAGCACGGGTGGCCAAGGCACAGGCGAGCTTCTGCCAGTCCAACTGGCCAGCTGGCGCGCCGCCCTCGAACAGTTGCGCCAGGCGCTCTGGCAGATCCGCAGGCGGTGCTTCGGCCTGACTCAGGCGCTGGCGCAGGGCATGGTCGATGCGCCGTTCGTAACGCCAGTAACGGCGCAGGTAAAGGCGCTCGCCACTGCGTACCAGCGGCCGCGCTTGCTGGCCAGGCGTATCACCTGCGGCCACCAGCGGGCTGGCGACGATGCGCTGAAGCCAGGCATTCAAGTCAAGGTTGGCCAGCAGTTGCGATGGCAGTAGCAAAGGGCCGATAAGGGCGTCACCTTCCGGCGGCAACGACAGGGCGAAATCCGGCTCGGCCAAGGTTTGTTGCAGGTCGAGGCAGACATGTCCGTGCCCCAGTTGGTGGCTGGCCAGCGCTGCCGCCAGCAATAGCAAGGGATCACTGCCGGGGGCGCGCTCTTCCAGGAACGACACGAATGCGCGGTCCAGGGCACGTAGCCAGCCCCGCTCAACCCAACGGTCGAGTAATTGCAGCAGGTCAGCGCTGTTGTGCTGCGGTGCCAGCGCCAGCAGGTGCTCTGCGTGCAACGGGGTGGGCAACAGGTCGACAAGGCTTCGGCTCATGGCGCAACTCCGGCAAACAGGTCCTGCTGTACCGGCGCGTGCTCGCCACGGAACAGTGCATCGAGGCTTTCGATCAGCTCACGCGGTGGCTTGGCGTGGTACACGCCGTGGCCGCTGCTGCTGGCACCGCGCAGGAAGATGAACAGGGCGCCGCCAACATGGCGGTCATAATCGTAGTCCGCCAGCCGCGCGCGCAACTGGCGGTGCAGGGCCAGCAGGTACAGCACATACTGCAGGTCGTAGCGGTGCTCAAGAATCGCCTTTTCCATGGCCATGGCATCGTAGGCCTGGATGTCCGCACCCAGCCAGTTGGACTTGTAGTCGGTCACGTAGTAACGCCCGTCCAGCTCGAACGCCAGGTCGATGAACCCTTTGAACATGCCGTTTAGCACGGTCGGCTGCGCAGCTGGGCGCGCCAGACCGGGGTGGGTGTGGCGTGCCACCAGGCGATCGAGTTGTTCTGCGTCGACCCGGTGGCTGGCGAACCAGAATTCCATTTCGATCTGGTAATGACGCAGTTGGCCCAGCGTTACGCTCTGGTCGCTGCCCGGCAGCGGCAACGCCTCGCTCAGCAAACGTTGCATCCAGTGGCTCAGGGTGGGGATCCAGCCGGCCCAGTCACGGCGGTTGCAGCGCTGGCCAACGGTACGCTCTATCAGTTGAGGGTTACCGCTGACCTCGCTGAAGCCCTCACGGCCTGCCCACTCCAGCAAACCATGGAGGAAGGTGCCGGGGTTAGGCCCCCGTGGGAATCGATGGATATCGCCGCTGTCGGCCGGGACCTCGCGCAACACCTGGGCATCGGGCACCTCGTCATCCAGCAGTTGCTGGGCCTGCGAGCTGTCGGCGCCGAGGGTCTGATCGCCGACACGAAGGGCACTGTACGAAGCGATCCACCAGTGCTCGGCAGCCGCATGGCGTGGCCTGCGTGCTGGCAGCAGCTCACGTTCGGCGTGTGGCATGCGATACATCTGCTCATCCGCCTGCGGCAGGCCCGGGCAAGTGATGTGCGGGCAACTTGCCGCCAAAGCCTGCAACCAGTCCGTCAGCTGCGCCGAGCCAGCCAGGGCCAGGCCGCCCCCCAGCAGGTAGCCAAACGCCGAGCGGTGCAGCTGCGAGCTCTTCTGATTACCGCGCTTGAGGTCGGCGACACCCAGCCAGCAAGCATGCTGGGCGCGGGTCAGGGCCACGTAGAGCAGGCGCAGGTCTTCGGCCAGGCGCTCGTCGTCAGCGCGCTCGATCTGCTCCTGGTCAGGTGTGAGGGTGAGGTGGGCGTTACCTTCGCTGTCATGCCAGGCCAGCGGCAGACGGCTACCATCCACCGGTTTGCTGGTGCAGATGAATGGCAGGTAGACCAAGGGATATTCCAGGCCCTTGGACTTGTGGATGGTCACCACCTTGACCAACTGTTCGTCGCTCTCCAGGCGCAGGATCTGCTCTTCACCGGCCTGACCGGAACTGGCCAGGTGCTCGGCCAGGTGGCGGATAAGCGCCTGTTCGCCGTCCAGCTCGCCAGCGGCCTGCTGCAGCAGCTCGGCCAGGTGCAGCAGGTTGGTCAGCACCCGCTCGCCATCACTGCGGCGGATCAGCGTACGCGGTAGCTGGAAGTCATGCAGCAGGTGGCGCAACATCGGCAACACCCCTTGGCGCTGCCAGGTGTCGCGGTAAAGGCGAAAGCGCATCACCCAGCTCTCCCAGACCCGCTCGTCCTGGTTAAGCCGGTCCAGCGCAGCCAGCGACAGGCCCAGTGTAAGGCTGGCCAAAGCAGCCTTGAGCAGGCGCTCTGAGTCAGGCTCGGCGCAGGCCTTCAGCCAGGCCAGCAGGTCGTGGGCTTCCTGGGCGGCAAACACCGAGTCCTTGTCGGACAGGTAGACACTGCGCACCTCGCGTGCGGCCAGTTCGGCGCGGACCATCTGCGCCTCATGGCCATCGCGCACCAGGATGGCAATGTCCGAGGGCAAGCAGGCGCGCAATTCGCCTTCGGCATTCTGGAAACCCGCCGTGCCCTGCTGGCCACCATTGAGCAAGGCCACAATATGGCTGGCGCAACTGGCGGCCAGTTGCTGGCGGTAAACGCTGCTGGAGACTGGCTCTTCACTTTCCAGCTGCCAGCATTGCAGGGCTGCACTGACTTCACCGTCAATCAGCAGCTGTTCGCCACGCCCCTTGGCGCGCACCTCGATGAATGGCAGCGGGTTGTCATCGGCCTCGCGGAACAGGAATGCCCCCCGCCCCGCTTCACGCGCCTCGGCCTGCAGGAACACCTGGTTGACGGCCGCCACCATGGCTTTGCTGGAGCGGTAGTTGGTGTCCAGGCTGTGCAGACGGCCGCTGGTGGCGCGCCGCGCCGCAAGGTAGGTGTAGATGTCGGCACCGCGGAAGGCGTAGATCGCCTGTTTGGGGTCCCCGATCATGAACAGACCGGTTTCGGCGCGGTTTTCACTGATCTGGTAGATGCGCTCGAAAATGCCGTACTGAACCGGGTCGGTGTCCTGGAATTCGTCGATCAGCGCAACCGGGAACTGTTCACGGATCAGGCTGGCCAGGCGCTCGCCGGCCTCGCTGGCGAGTGCGTGCTGCAAGCGCACGAGCATGTCGTCGAAGCCCATTTCTGCACGCCGGCGCTTCTCCACTTCGAAACGTGCCGATACCCAACTGGCCGCGTGCTCGAGCAGAGGGGCATCCGGGCTGTCCAGGGCCTGCAGTTGTTGCTGCAAGTGCTGCATGGCGTTGAGGGCTGGGTGCTCGGGAGGCTCTCCCTTCCAGGCCTCGGCCATGCCCGCCGGGGTCAGCCGGGTAAAACCGGTGCCCAAGTCGAGCTCTACCAGTTGCTCATCGCTGGCCCAAGCGCAGAGCTTGTCGAACCAGGGCTCGAAGTAACGGGCTTGCATCTTGCGGCCGTCGACCTGCTTGGCGGCCAGCGCCTCGCGGCAGATTTGCCGCAGTTCCTCGGCCCACTGTGCCCATGGTGCCTTGATCCGGGCCAACTGTGCGCCACGTTGCTGTAGCGATGCCTGGATCAATGCAGCGGGCTCTGGCCCATTCTGCTGGGCGCGCACACGGCCGAACAGTGGGCGAATGCGTGGCAGCAAAGCGTCGGGGCTCCCCCAGTTGCCGCGCACCCAGGCCAGTGCGTCACCTTGCATCCCATAGCAGAAGCGCCGCCAGTAATCGCGCATGACCTGGCCCAACAACTCGCTGTGGTCGGTTTCCAGGGTCTGGGTGAACAGGCTGCCGCTGTCGAAGGCATGCTCGCGCAGCATGCGCTGGCACCAGCCATGGATGGTCGATACCGCAGCCTCGTCCATCCACTGCACGGCGATTTCCAACCGGCCGGCGCAACGCGGCCAGTTCTCTTGTGGGTAATCGTCACGCAGTTGGTGCAACAGCGGATCGGCCCCTTCCAGTTCGCCACGGAAGAACCGTGCGGCTTCAGCCAGGCGGGCGCGGATACGCTCGCGCAGCTCTTTGGTGGCGGCGTCGGTGAAGGTCACCACGAGGATCTGCGGTGGCAGCAGCTCGCGCTCGAAGCCCTGTTCGCCACCGTGACCGAGGATCAGGCGCAGGTACAGCGCCGAAATGGTAAAGGTCTTGCCCGTGCCGGCGCTGGCTTCGATCAGCTGGCTACCGTGCAGGGGGAAACTCAGTGCCAGAGGACGGTCCTGGGTCATGCGCCTTTCTCCGGGTTGCCCAAGGTCTGCCAAGGGGCGGTGAACAACGGGCGGTACAAGGTCTCACACCAGCCTTCAAACGTTTCGTCAGCGGTGAGTGCTGCAAAATCTCGGAACTGGCGAGCCAGCGCAATGCTTTCACTTCGCTCGCCAAAACTGGTGCGTTCGTCGCCTTCGTAGGCGCGAGCTGCTGCGGCCATGGCTTTATCGGCATCGTCCTGGGCCAACCAGGCGAACGCGGTCTTGGCCGCGACTGGCAACGGCGCATTCATTGCCGCCTGACGGGCCACCAACAGGTCGCCCAGCAGTTGCGCGGCCAGCGCTTGCGGCAGCGGTGCAAGCAACAGGGTCAGGTCACTGGCTACCAATGCACTGTTATAGGGGTAGCCCGCTGCACAGGCCGCCAGGTGCGTAACCCAGGGCGCGATAAGGCGGTGCCACTTCAGGTTGTTGCGCCCGGCACTGATGGTGTTGGGTACTGTGGTGATGCTGAGAAGGCTCTGATCTTCCGCCTGGAACACCCGGCCCAGCCAGCCCTCCAGACGGTGCTGACCGTGCTCGAAATGCACCGGTAAAGCGCCCTCGACCAGCTGTGGCCAGCGTTGCAGCAATTGTTGGTGACGTTGCAGCAGGTCCGGCAGCGGTTCGACCAATTCGTTTTGCAGCAGTTCGCCGAAACCGGCTAGCGGCAGCAAACCGCAGGCCTGCAGGCGTCGGGCCTGGGCGCGCAAGGCCTGTTCAGCGTTGTCCGGTTCGGCCAAGGCGGCGCCAAGCAGGCTTTCACTGGCGCCGTAACGTTGCAGGGTATCGAGGACGAAGGGCTCTTCGTCCGGGGTCGGCGCTTCCAGCGCCTCAAAGTAAACCTTCAAGCGCTGGCTGAAGAAGTGCCGTACCGGGTGGCGCAAGAAGTCATTCAACTGGTGCAGACTCAGGGCTTCAGCGTCCAGATAAGGCGGCAGGCCCGGCTCGCTCTGCTCGTCTGCCTCACCTTGCTGGTGCAGCACCTGCCATTCATGGGCATAGCTGAACAATGGGCTGCCCTTCTGGAAGTACCGAGGGCTGAACGGCTGCAGCGGGTGCTCCTGGGTCAGTGCGTGCAACAGTTGCTCGCCCGGTTTCGCGGGCTGGCCCTGCTGCGCGTCGGCCAAATGCCAGCCCGCAGCGATGTGATCGCGCAACTGGCCGATCAGCACCGAGGCCGGGCGTTCGCTATTGTCGCGGATACTGCGCCCGACCCAGCTGACATACAGTTGGTCACGTGCTGACAGTAGCGCTTCAAGCAACAGGTAACGGTCGTCTTCGCGGCGTGAGCGGTCGCCCGGGCGATAGTCGCTGGCCATCAGGTCGAAGTCCAGCGGTGGCTGCGCACGCGGGTAATCGCCATCATTCATGCCCAGCAGGCAAACCACCCTGAACGGGATCGCGCGCATGGGCATGAGTGTGCAGAAGTTGACCGAGCCGGCGAGGAAACGTTGTGACAGCTTGCCCTGATCGAGGCCCGACAGCCAGGCTTCACGCACCACGGTCAGCGGTAGCGGGTCGTGCAGGCCGACGGTCTCGCACACCTCAAGCCAGCTATCACGCAGATCCTGCAACTGCATCAACAGGAATTCATCACCCTCGTCCTCGGCGAGGAAGAACACGTGCAGCAAGGCATGCAGTCGCTCGCCCCACTGGCTGACGGTGGCAGGCTCGGACAAGGCCTGGCAGGCGACTTCGAGCGCATCGAGCAACGCGACCAGCGGGCCGATCAGTGCCGCGTCCAGGCCACCGATTTCATCGTAGGGCTCAATACCATCACAGGCCTCACCCACCCCCACGGCATAACCCAACAGCATGCGGCGCAAGCCGAAACGCCAACTGTTCTGTTCGAGCCCGGCGGGCAAGCCCAGGCTTGCCCGCTGCGCGGCGTCAAGGCCCCAACGAATGCCAGCGCCCTCGATCCAGCGGTGCAGCGTGGGCAGATCGTTTTCGCGGATGCCGAAGCGGGCGCGGACTGCCGGCACGTCCAGCAGGTCGAGCACTTCGCTGACCGCGAAGCGGCTGTCAGGCAGTTTGAGCAGGTGCTCAAGCGCGATCAGCAAAGGTTCGCGACCACGCTGGCCCTGGTCTGTCAGGGTGAACGGGATGTAGCGCGGGTCGTTGCGCTGCAACTGGCCGAAGACGGCGCGGATATGCGGCGCGTAAGTGTCGATGTCCGGCAGCATGACGATTACGTCGCGCGGGCGCAAAGTCGGGTCGGCGCTGAAGCGGGCCAACAGCTGGTCGTGGAGGATCTCCACTTCACGTTGCGGGCTGTGCGCGATATGGAAGCGGATCGAGCGGTCTTTTGTGGTGTCGACTGGTGGCCACCGTTCGCGGCTCTCGGCGAGCGGGCGCAATTCCAGGATGTCGTCCTGCAGTTCGTTGAGCAGCGTGGTGGGCGAACCGTCGCTGAACAGGTCGATGCGGCCGTCGCTGAACACGCCCTGGTAGCTGCCCGGGTCATCATAGCTGTCGAGCAGGTTGATGTAGTCGCGGCCTTGTTTACCCCAGGCAGCCAGCAACGGGTGGGCATGCTGGTGCAGCGTCTGGTCGTCCAGTTGCAGGGGCATGCCTTGCTTGCGTTGCTGGCGTTTGTACTGGTGGCGCAACAGGTCCTTGTCGGCGACGATATCGGCCCAGTGGTGGCGGCATGGGTTGTGTACGCACAGCAATACCTGACTGAAACGCGACAGGCCTGCCAGCGCTTCCAGGGCCTGGGCCGGCAGCGAAGAGATACCGAACACGATCACCCTCGGTGGCAGCCCTGCAGGCGCCTGCTCCAGGCTGTTGATGCGCTCGATGAAACGTTGGTGTACTCCGGCGCGGCTCTGCGCCATGCCTTGCTCGCCAACATCCTCCAGCAATGCTCGCCACAACTCGGCTTGCCAGCGGTTGCCTGGCGGCAGTACTTTGCGCTCGCCGCGGGCCGTGTTGATGACGTGCTCGCCACTGGCCCAGTCCTTGAGCCAATCGGCACGGTAGACCTGGTACTGGTCGAACAGGTCGGCCAGGCGCTCGGCTAGCTGGTAGCGCTTGCGCAAGTCACTGTCGTCGGTGAGGAAGCGCCGCAGTGGCTCGAAATGCGGACGCTCGATGAGCGCTGGCAACAGACGCATCAGCCGCCAGGTCAGTGGTGCCTTGTCGAGCAGAGACACTTCGGGAATTTCGCTACGGCCAAGCACGCTGCGGTAGAGCTGCCACATAAAGCTACCGGGCAGTTGCACATCGATGGCAGCGGCGATGCCGCAGCCGCCTTGGTCATCTTCCAGCGGATCTTCAGCCAGGGCCAGCTTGAGCCATTGGGCGATGCCATTGCTTTGCACCAGGGCAATTTCGTTTTCCAGAGGCGCCAGCGGGTAGCGACGCATCCAGCTCACTACCAGGCTACGCAGGTCGTCGAGGCGGTTGCCGTGGACGATCATGAAGCCTGGGTGGAGATGGGCGGTGTTGGGCATCGGAAGGTCTCTGGAGGCGCTGATGGCTGAGAGGGGAACGATATCACGCGCACATGAAACGGCCGAATGCCATCAGGCTGTGGGAGCGGGCACTTCAACGCGGTGCCATCCGCAGCGTGGCACTCCCGATCCATAGGGGAGGTGACGTTGGTGGCCTGGAGAGTGTGCGCCCCTGCCTGGCGTTGCCCCCTTCCCCGTAGGAGCGGGTTTACCCGCGAACACCGGCGAAGCCGGTGCCATCTCCGCTCTCGAGTAGGTCCAGTTTTTTTGCCCACAAAGACAAAACCCCTACCTGCGTGCGCAGATAGGGGTTTTGCGAAATGAATCTTGACGATGACCTACTCTCACATGGGGAAACCCCACACTACCATCGGCGATGCATCGTTTCACTACTGAGTTCGGGATGGGATCAGGTGGTTCCAATGCTCTATGGTCGTCAAGAAATTCTGTTGCCAGAATGTCCAGATGGACAGCCCAGCGAATTCGGATATGCGATATTTGTGGTCTTACGAATTTTCGGGTCTTTCGTCTTCACCACCACAATCTGCGTAGCAGATTGCTTGGGTGTTATATGGTCAAGCCTCACGGGCAATTAGTATTGGTTAGCTCAACGCCTCACAGCGCTTACACACCCAACCTATCAACGTCGTAGTCTTCGACGGCCCTTTAGGGGATTCAAGATCCCAGTGAGATCTCATCTTGAGGCAAGTTTCCCGCTTAGATGCTTTCAGCGGTTATCTCTTCCGAACATAGCTACCCGGCAATGCCACTGGCGTGACAACCGGAACACCAGAGGTTCGTCCACTCCGGTCCTCTCGTACTAGGAGCAGCCCCTCTCAAATCTCAAACGTCCACGGCAGATAGGGACCGAACTGTCTCACGACGTTCTAAACCCAGCTCGCGTACCACTTTAAATGGCGAACAGCCATACCCTTGGGACCGGCTTCAGCCCCAGGATGTGATGAGCCGACATCGAGGTGCCAAACACCGCCGTCGATATGAACTCTTGGGCGGTATCAGCCTGTTATCCCCGGAGTACCTTTTATCCGTTGAGCGATGGCCCTTCCATACAGAACCACCGGATCACTAAGACCTACTTTCGTACCTGCTCGACGTGTTTGTCTCGCAGTCAAGCGCGCTTTTGCCTTTATACTCTACGACCGATTTCCGACCGGTCTGAGCGCACCTTCGTACTCCTCCGTTACTCTTTGGGAGGAGACCGCCCCAGTCAAACTACCCACCATACACTGTCCTCGATCCGGATAACGGACCTGAGTTAGAACCTCAAAGTTGCCAGGGTGGTATTTCAAGGATGGCTCCATGAGAACTGGCGTCCCCACTTCAAAGCCTCCCACCTATCCTACACAAGCAAATTCAAAGTCCAGTGCAAAGCTATAGTAAAGGTTCACGGGGTCTTTCCGTCTAGCCGCGGATACACTGCATCTTCACAGCGATTTCAATTTCACTGAGTCTCGGGTGGAGACAGCGCCGCCATCGTTACGCCATTCGTGCAGGTCGGAACTTACCCGACAAGGAATTTCGCTACCTTAGGACCGTTATAGTTACGGCCGCCGTTTACCGGGGCTTCGATCAAGAGCTTCGCTTGCGCTAACCCCATCAATTAACCTTCCGGCACCGGGCAGGCGTCACACCCTATACGTCCACTTTCGTGTTTGCAGAGTGCTGTGTTTTTAATAAACAGTCGCAGCGGCCTGGTATCTTCGACCGGCATGGGCTTACGGAGCAAGTCCTTAACCCTCGCCGGCGCACCTTCTCCCGAAGTTACGGTGCCATTTTGCCTAGTTCCTTCACCCGAGTTCTCTCAAGCGCCTTGGTATTCTCTACCTAACCACCTGTGTCGGTTTGGGGTACGGTTCCCAGTTATCTGAAGCTTAGGAGCTTTTCTTGGAAGCATGGTATCAACCACTTCGTCGCCTAAAGGCAACTCGTCATCAGCTCTCGGCCTTGAAATCCCGGATTTGCCTAAGATTTCAGCCTACCACCTTAAACCTGGACAACCAACGCCAGGCTGGCCTAACCTTCTCCGTCCCTCCATCGCAATAACTGGAAGTACAGGAATATTAACCTGTTTTCCATCGACTACGCTTTTCAGCCTCGCCTTAGGGACCGACTAACCCTGCGTCGATTAACGTTGCGCAGGAAACCTTGGTCTTTCGGCGTGCGAGTTTTTCACTCGCATTGTCGTTACTCATGTCAGCATTCGCACTTCTGATACCTCCAGCAAGCTTCTCAACTCACCTTCACAGGCTTACAGAACGCTCCTCTACCGCATCATCATACGATGATACCCGTAGCTTCGGTGCATGGTTTGAGCCCCGTTACATCTTCCGCGCAGGCCGACTCGACTAGTGAGCTATTACGCTTTCTTTAAAGGGTGGCTGCTTCTAAGCCAACCTCCTAGCTGTCTAAGCCTTCCCACATCGTTTCCCACTTAACCATGACTTTGGGACCTTAGCTGACGGTCTGGGTTGTTTCCCTTTTCACGACGGACGTTAGCACCCGCCGTGTGTCTCCCATGCTCGGCACTTGTAGGTATTCGGAGTTTGCATCGGTTTGGTAAGTCGGGATGACCCCCTAGCCGAAACAGTGCTCTACCCCCTACAGTGATACATGAGGCGCTACCTAAATAGCTTTCGAGGAGAACCAGCTATCTCCGAGCTTGATTAGCCTTTCACTCCGATCCACAGGTCATCCGCTAACTTTTCAACGGTAGTCGGTTCGGTCCTCCAGTCAGTGTTACCTAACCTTCAACCTGCCCATGGATAGATCGCCCGGTTTCGGGTCTATACCCAGCGACTAAACGCCCTATTAAGACTCGCTTTCGCTACGCCTCCCCTATTCGGTTAAGCTCGCCACTGAATATAAGTCGCTGACCCATTATACAAAAGGTACGCAGTCACCTAACAAAGTAGGCTCCCACTGCTTGTACGCATACGGTTTCAGGTTCTATTTCACTCCCCTCTCCGGGGTTCTTTTCGCCTTTCCCTCACGGTACTGGTTCACTATCGGTCAGTCAGTAGTATTTAGCCTTGGAGGATGGTCCCCCCATATTCAGACAAAGTTTCTCGTGCTCCGTCCTACTCGATTTCATTGATAAGAGATTTTCGTGTACGGGGCTATCACCCACTATGGCCGCACTTTCCAGAGCGTTCCACTAATCTCAAACCAACTTAAGGGCTGGTCCCCGTTCGCTCGCCACTACTAAGGGAATCTCGGTTGATTTCTTTTCCTCAGGGTACTTAGATGTTTCAGTTCCCCTGGTTCGCCTCTTGCACCTATGTATTCAGTACAAGATAACCAGCTTATGCTGGCTGGGTTCCCCCATTCAGAGATCTCTGGATCACAGTCTGTTTGCCGACTCCCCAAAGCTTATCGCAGGCTACCACGTCTTTCATCGCCTCTGACTGCCAAGGCATCCACCGTATGCGCTTCTTCACTTGACCATATAACCCCAAGCAATCTGGTTATACTGTGAAGACGACATTCGCCGAAAATTCGTACGTTGCTCTTTCGAGCAGAACTCACAAATTTTACCTTAGCCTGATCCACCAGCAGTGAAACTGGTGTTCAGTCTATATCTATCACATATCCGAATTTTTAAAGAACGATCTGACAAAAGCCAGAAATCAACATTCGACGCGAATGCTCATTTCTGAGTTTGATCAAGGTACAGCAAGTGGTGGAGCCAAGCGGGATCGAACCGCTGACCTCCTGCGTGCAAGGCAGGCGCTCTCCCAGCTGAGCTATGGCCCCGCATATTGGTAGGTCTGGGCAGATT
>NZ_CP087160.1:5160000-6008804 GCF_020911845.1 Pseudomonas sp. CIP-10
CCCGATCTCATAGGCGCTGAATGTCTCAAGCCGGACGCGCGCGGCGCTCGATCTCGCTGGCGCCAGAGAAACAAAGGCGGGCACCCTCCCACAGCCATTGCTAGCTCAAGACAGGCCCTTGGCAGCCCCATCCCTCTCTCAAACCGCCCTACCCTGCTTCCTGACAACCCTGGGAAGCGCCCGCGCAACAGCAGGTATCCGAAAGACCATCAACACAGCCCCAATAAACGCATAGATCGCCCATTCCCGAAGGTCGGAACGCACGATCCACAGGAAATGCAGCAAGCCCAACCCAAGCACCGCGTACACCAACCTGTGCAGCTTCTTCCACCGCGCCCCCAGCCGCCGTTGGCTGTACCGGTTCGAGGTGACCGCCAGCGCCAGCAACCCCAAGAACCCCAGCGCCCCCACAATAATGTAGGGGCGCTTGCGCAACTCCACCGCCAACTGCCCCCAATCCAACCCTAGAATGAAAAACAGGTAGGCCAGAATATGCAGCACTATATAGGCGAACACCCATAACCCCAGCTGCCGGCGAACCACGATCCAGCCAGACCAGCCCGTCAGCTTCTGCAGTGGCGTCATGCTCAAGGTCACCAACAGGAAGGTAAGCGCCCCAAGCCCAAGGCGATCCATCATGATCTTCCCGGGATCAGGCCCCAGCAGGTTCATCGCCGCTTCATATAGCCACCACACCGGGAACAGGCAGCCTACTACAAAGATGGCCAAGCGAAACCAGGGGTAACGCATCAGTAGTTCTTCCGCAGATCGAGCCCGGTATACAGCGACGCCACTTCATCAGCATAGCCATTGAACATCTGCGTCTCCCGCACATTGGGGCTGAACAACCCGCTGGGCAAGCGACGTTCGCGCGCCTGGCTCCAGCGCGGGTGGTCGACTGTCGGGTTCACATTGGCGTAGAAACCATATTCATCCGGCGCCAGCCCTTCCCAGGTAGTGCCGGGCTGCTCCGCTACCAGGCTGATGCGCACAATCGACTTGATGCTCTTGAAGCCATACTTCCAAGGCACCACCAAACGCAACGGCGCACCGTTCTGGTTGGGCAGTTCCCGCCCGTACATACCCACTGCGAGAATTGCCAGCGGGTGCATCGCCTCATCCAGGCGCAACCCTTCTCTATAAGGCCAGTCGATCAAGGCGAAGCCAGAACGCTGCCCCGGCATATGCTGCGGATCCTTCAGCGTTTCGAAACGCACATAACGCGCACTGGAAGTCGGCTCGACCTGCTTGAGCACCTGAGCCAAAGGGAACCCCAGCCACGGAATGACCATCGACCACGCCTCTACGCAGCGCAGCCGATAGATCCGCTCCTCAAGCTGATAGGGTTTGACGAAGTCCTCCAGTGCATAGCGTCCGGGCTTGCCAACCTCACCATCCACCACAATGGACCACGGTTCGGTCTTCAGGCTGTCGCCATTGGCCGCCGGGTCGCCCTTGTCGGGCCCGAACTCGTAGAAGTTGTTGTAGTGAGTGGCGTCCTTGAACGGCGTAATCGCCTCGTCCTTCACCGTCACCGCTTGCCAGCGCGTGGCCGCGAGCTTGTCAGTGAACCAGGCCGGCGCGGCCCCAGCCTGCACATCGGCATAACGCGACATTTGCGCCGCGCCCACCCCGCCCGGCAATGCGCCTAGCGCCAAGCCAGCCAATGAGCCACCCAGCAGGGTACGACGGGAAAGGTAAATGCCTTCGGGGGTGATCTCCGACGCCTTGCACTCGGAAGACCTGGGAAGCTTTATAAGCATGAACGGCTCCATAGCACTGAGTAACGGATGTACCAGTAAGACTATGGAGCCGTGAGGTTATTCCAGCGTTAAGTGATTTTCACGCTTTGCGACGGCGAGCCTTCAGCAGGAACTGGATCGGCCCCGATGCTGCATAGGCAAGGAAGATCAACAGCAGGATACGCGGCGGGTCGCTGAACACGACGGCAAACACCAGCACCACCGCCAGGATCGCCACGAACGGGACACGCCCCTTGAGGTCCAGCTCCTTGAAACTGTTGTACTTGATGTTGCTGACCATCAGCATGCCAGCAGCAGCCACCAGCAGCGCGACCAGGAACGACAGCTTGGAGCCCTGGATGCCGTAGTCGCTGAACGCCCATACGGTGCCCGCCACCACACCTGCGGCAGCCGGGCTGGCCAGGCCGATGAAGTAGCGCTTGTCGGCGGTACCGACCTGGGTATTGAAGCGCGCCAGGCGCAACGCGGCGCCGGCCACATAGATGAAAGCAACCATCCAGCCGACCTTGCCCATGTCACCCAGCGCCCAGCCGAAGGCCAGCAAAGCCGGGGCCACGCCGAAGGCGACCATATCCGACAGCGAGTCATACTCGGCACCGAAGGCACTCTGGGTATTGGTCATGCGCGCAACGCGGCCGTCCAGGCCGTCGAGCACCATGGCCACGAAGATGGCGATAGCGGCAAAAGCGAAGTACTTGCTCGCCTCGCGCGGGTCGCCGGCACTCAGGGCGCTCTGTGCGCTCATCGAGCTGATGATGGAATAGAAACCGGCAAACAGGTTGGCGGTGGTAAACAGGTTGGGCAGCAGGTAGATGCCGCGGTGGCGCACCTTGCGGCCTTCGGCGTCATGCCCTTCTTCAACGTGCTCATCGACAGGTAGCAGGCTTTCGGCGTCGGAGGGCTTGTTCGGCTCTTCGGGACGTTCGCTCATGGAGGGTACCTTGCAACAGGATGGAAAATGTTCGACACGGGCCCGCGAAACAGGTTCTGACAGCGAGCCACTGGTCTGCTTTATACCAGAAGCTGGATGCCAGAACGAAAAAACGCGGCCGAAGCCGCGTTTTTCATCTTTCGATAAGACTTAGTTCTTGGTCTTGTCGACGATTTTGTTAGCCGAGATCCACGGCATCATCGAGCGCAGCTGCTCGCCGATGATTTCGATGCCGTGAGCGGCGTTGTTGCGGCGCTTGGCGGTCATCGATGGGTAGTTGGTAGCACCTTCGGAGATGAACATCTTCGCGTACTCGCCGTCCTGGATGCGCTTCAGGGCATTGCGCATGGCCTTGCGGGATTCTTCGTTGATGACTTCCGGGCCAGTGACGTACTCACCGTATTCGGCGTTGTTGGAGATCGAGTAGTTCATGTTGGCGATGCCGCCTTCGTACATGAGGTCTACGATCAGTTTCAGCTCGTGCAGGCACTCGAAGTAGGCCATTTCCGGCGCGTAGCCAGCTTCGACCAGGGTTTCGAAACCGGCTTTGACCAGCTCGACGGTACCGCCACACAGAACAGCCTGCTCACCGAACAGGTCGGTTTCGGTTTCGTCCTTGAAGGTAGTTTCGATGATACCGGTACGGCCACCACCCACGCCCGAAGCGTAGGACAGTGCGACGTTCTTGGCGTTGCCGGAAGCGTCCTGGTAGATAGCGATCAGGTCAGGGATGCCGCCGCCTTTGACGAACTCGGAGCGAACGGTGTGGCCCGGGGCTTTCGGCGCGATCATGATCACGTCGAGGTCGGCACGCGGAACAACCTGGTTGTAGTGGATCGAGAAACCGTGAGAGAAGGCCAGGGTAGCGCCCTTCTTGATGTTCGGCTCGATTTCGTTCTTGTACAGAGCGCCCTGGAACTCGTCCGGGGTCAGGATCATGACCAGGTCAGCCGCAGCGACAGCGGTAGCAACATCGGCAACTTTCAGGCCGTGGGCTTCAGCCTTGGCAACGGTAGCCGAACCTTTACGCAGACCGACGGTAACGTCTACACCGGAGTCTTTCAGGTTGCACGCCTGAGCGTGGCCCTGGGAGCCGTAACCGATGATGGCGACTTTCTTACCCTGGATGATGGAAAGGTCGCAGTCTTTATCGTAGAAAACTTTCATGAAAATACCCCTGGTTATATCTCGGCCCCTGCGGAGCCATCGCTAATTTTTTGGATTTAGATGCTGAGCACTTTGTCGCCACGGGCAATGCCGGTAACGCCGCTGCGCACGGTTTCCAGAATCGATGCAGTGCCGATCGCCTGGATGAAGCTGTCCAGTTTGTCGCTGGTACCGCTCAGCTGCACGGTGTACACGCTGGCGGTCACGTCGACGATCTGGCCACGGAAGATATCCGTGGTGCGCTTGATCTCGGCACGCTGGGCACCGGTGGCCTTGACCTTGACCAGCATCAGTTCACGCTCGATGTGAGCGCTTTCCGACAGGTCGACAAGCTTGACCACTTCGACCAGCTTGTTCAGGTTCTTGGTGATCTGTTCGATCACTTCGTCATGGCCAACGGTGGTCAGCGTCAGACGCGACAGGGTCGGGTCTTCGGTTGGCGCTACAGTCAGGCTTTCAATGTTGTAGTTGCGCTGGGAGAACAGGCCGACCACGCGGGACAACGCACCTGGTTCGTTTTCCAGCAGCAGGGAAATGATGTGCCGCATATCAGGTACGCTCCGTCTTGCTCAGCCACATGTCACGCATCGAGCCATCCTTGATCTGCATCGGATAGACGTGCTCACTGCGGTCAACCGCGATGTCGATGAACACCAGACGGTCCTTCATCGCAAACGCTTCTTCCAGCTTCGGCTTGAGGTCCTTCAGGCTGGTGATGCGGATACCCACATGGCCATAGGCCTCGGCCAGCTTGATGAAGTCAGGCAGCGACTCGACGTACGAGTGCGAGTGACGACCGTTGTAGGCCATGTCCTGCCACTGGCGAACCATGCCCAACACACCGTTGTTCAGGTTGACGATCTTCACCGGCAGGCCGTATTGCATGCAGGTGGACAGCTCCTGGATGTTCATCTGGATGCTGCCTTCGCCGGTCACACAGGCCACGTCCTGATCCGGGAAGTTGAGCTTGACGCCCATCGCCGCCGGGAAGCCGAAGCCCATGGTGCCCAGGCCACCGGAGTTGATCCAGCGGTTTGGCTTGTTGAAGCGGTAGTACTGCGCGGCAAACATCTGATGCTGGCCCACGTCGGAAGTGACGAAGGCATCGCCATTGGTCACTTCACACAGTGTCTCGATGACTTTTTGCGGTTTGATGACGTTGCCATCGCCCTTGTCGTAAGGGAACAACTCGCCATTGCCACGCCATTCGTCAATCTGCTTCCACCAGGCATCCAGCGAAGCCTTGTCAGGCTGCTCGCCGATTTCCTTGAGGATGCCGAGCATTTCGCTGAGCACGCTGTCGACCGGGCCGACGATTGGCACGTCGGCCTTGATCATCTTCGAGATCGACGCCGGGTCGATGTCGATGTGGATGATCTTGGCGTTAGGGCAGAACTTGGCCGGACCGTTTACAACGCGGTCGTCGAAACGCGCACCGACGGCAAAGATGACGTCGGCATTGTGCATGGCCATGTTGGCGGTGTAGCTGCCATGCATGCCAAGCATGCCGAGGAACTGGCGGTCGGTACCCGGGAAGCCGCCCAACCCCATCAGGGTATTGGTGACCGGCAGGTTCAGCGACTTGGCGATTTCAGTCAGGGCTTCGGAGCCACCGCCAAGGATCACACCGCCACCGGAGTAGACGACCGGGCGCTTGGCCGCCAGAAGCATCTCGGCAGCCTTGCGGATCTGGCCGGAGTGACCACGGACCGCCGGGCTGTAGGAGCGCAGCTTGACCTTTTTCGGGTAGACGTATTCGAACTTCTCAGCCGGGTTGGTCATATCTTTTGGAATGTCGACCACGACTGGACCTGGACGACCGGATTGCGCCAGGTAGAAAGCTTTTTTCAGAACTTCAGGGATCTCGGTCGGATTCTTGATCATGAAGCTGTGCTTCACGATCGGCCGCGAGATACCGATCATGTCAGTTTCCTGGAAGGCATCGGTGCCCACCATGGTGCTAGGCACCTGGCCGGACAGAATGACCATCGGAATCGAGTCCATGTAGGCGGTGGCAATACCGGTAATGGCATTGGTTGCGCCAGGACCGGAGGTTACCAGCACCACACCGGCCTTGCCGGTGGCGCGAGCGTAACCGTCCGCCATATGGGTGGCCGCCTGCTCGTGACGAACCAGGATGTGTTCCACTTCCGGTTCTTTGAACAGTGCGTCGTAAACATGCAGGAGAGCACCACCAGGGTACCCGTAGATGTGCTTAACGCCTTCGTCACGCAAAAAGCGGACGACCATCTCAGCGCCAGATAAAAGCTCCACGTTGTTCACCTCTAAAACGCCAGAATACCGCCCTCACTGGACGGGTCTTAATAGGTTTACTGCCAAGCAGAGCATGAGCGAACGTCAGCACTGACTGAGCAAGTATTGGGAAATCCCCAGAGTGTTGCGGGGGTTTCCCACCCAGCGCGAGGTAACGCGTTGCGGGGTGTAACAGGTCGGCGCGGGTGTGCACCTCATGATCTGCTTAGCGGGTCTGCTTCTGGCAGTCCCTCTACAGCGGAAGTTGGATTCTTGTGATTCGGCGCCAACAAGTCAAGAAAAATTATTGCCAATTTTTCCTCAAGATGAATTCCTGCCACCACTAAAAATCGCTTCAGCAGCAGAATTAAGAAGATTTCCAAAAAAAAGGGCCACAATCTGCGGCCCTTGACGGAAAAACTGAAGAAATCAGGCGGAAGGAGCGATCAATTGATCAAAAGCTGCCAACAGGCGGCGTAGCTCACGACTTTGCTCCGGCCGGTCGGTAAACACCGTTTCGGCCATGACAAGGATGCTCGATGCATTGGGCAGCGGGTGGCCCAGCTCGATGATGATCTTCATGCGTGGCAGGAAGATCCATTGCAGCCACTGCTCAAAACTGAGGGTATCCACGGCGAACGGCACCGTACTGGCCAGTGCCTCGTCGCTTGGCGGCTCGTCATCCCACCAGCCTTGCACCTGCAGCTCGCGCTCGATCAAGAGCAGGTGGTCGGCAATATCCAGCACGCGTTGCTCGATCATCACGAATTGACCCGCGCCTTTTGCCGGGCCAGCGCAGCGCCGGCGCTGTCACCCTGCTTTTCACGGGCCTGGGCGATCGTGTTCCAAAGCTCTGCCTGCAGGCTTGGGCGACCGTTGGCGTAGGTCAGGGCGCGGCGCGCCAACTGCTCGGCCTGCGCCGCATCACCTTGCGAGAGGCGCACCTGGGCCAGGCGATACAGCACCTGCGGCTCACGCGGAGCAATGCGCTGGGCACGCTCCAGGCTAGAGGCGGCACCGTTGAAGTCGCCACTGCCCTGCTGCGTCTTCGCAGTGGTCAGCAGTGCCAGCACAGGACCGTCCAGCTGCTCGTCGGCCGACAGGCCACCGGCGGCGGCGCTGCGCGGAATACCGGTTGGCGCACTGGCGCTTTGCGGGTTGCTGTTCATCGCAGCGATGTCGAAGGGTTCATCGGCAATCGGGTTGGGATTGGTGGTCATCGGCGCCGAACTGACAGGCCCTGCACTGATCGGCCCCGGGGTGATCGGCGAGGTACTGATCGGCGCAGCGCCATTGCCCGCCGGGAATGTCTGGATGCCCGATGCGCCTGCGCCCTGCGGGATCATCACGGTGACACCGGAATCCTCCGGCAGCGTCTGCGCCTGGGCGGTGCCGGTGTTATAGCCACCCGCCGAGCGGTTGGCCGTCACGCGTTCGCTGTTGGACACGCGGGTGCTCGAGTCGACCACCGGAATATTGCCACGCGGGACGCTGGAGCACCCCTGGAGCACAGCCAACGCCGTCACGGCAGGAAACAGCCACTTGTTCACGTCACACCTCATCAATGCAGCCTGTGCTTAATTCATCCAGCCCTTGACCCAGTCCATTACCGATTCGACTGGGTCCTGCTCGCCGCCACAGGTTGCGCCGGCCGGCGGCTCACTCCCGCGAATATACGGCATCTGCACCGCTCCCGGACAGCTGGCATCAGACCCGTGGCCTGTGTAAGGGTCGATCCAGGCCTGCACCACGTTATCCGGTTGCGGCATATCCAGCGGCAGCGGGTCGGCTTTCTTCATGAAGCTGGTCCACACCTGCAAGGCGCCGGTGGCGCCGGTAAACGGTGTCTTGCCGTTATCGTCACGGCCCATCCACACCACGGCCAGCAGATCCTGACTGAAGCCGGAGAACCAGCTGTCACGCGAGTCGTTACTGGTACCGGTCTTGCCCGCCAGAGTCAGCGAGCGTGGCAAGGTGTTGTACACCGAACGCCCTGTACCTTCGCGCATTACACGCTGCATGGCGTTCTGCACCAGGTAAATGGCACCCGGGTCGAAGGTTTGCTGGATCTGGAACGGGTAGCGCTTGAGCGGCTCGCCCTCGGCGGTGAGCACGCTGCGGATACCGCGCATCGGCGTGTTGAAGCCGCCGTTGGCGATGGTCTGGTACATGGTTGCGACCTGCATCGGCGACATGCCACCCGCCCCCAGCAACATGGCCGGAAACGCTGGCCAGTCGACATTCACGCCCAAACGACCAATGGTCTTGATCACGTTCGGCACACCCACTTCCAGGCCGAGCTTGGCGGTCGACAGGTTGTAAGAGTTGGCCAGCCCCTGGTACAGGTAGATAGTGCCATGCGGGCGGCGGTCATAGTTTTGCGGGCGCCAGACCTGGCCGTCAGCCCCTTTGACCGAAAATGGCTCGTCCTGCACCCAACTGGTCAGGGTGTACTTGCTCGGCTGCTCCAGCGCAGTCAGGTATACCGACGGTTTGACCAGGGAGCCGATCGGCCGTACGGCATCGATGGCCCGGTTGAAGCCGGCAAAACCTGCCTGGCGGCTACCGATCAGCGCCTGTACTTCACCGGTTTCAGGGTTGGTCACGACCATTGCCGCCTCGACATCGTCTGCCCCCTTGCGGCCCGCCAGGCGCTTGAAGGTCTCGCTCATCGAGGTTTCAGCCTTCATCTGCAGGATAGGGTCGAAGCTGGTAAAGATGCGCAGGCCTTCTTCGGTCAAGTCTTCGTCGCGGTAGTCCTGGCGCAACTGTCGCTTGACCAGGTCGAGGAAGGCAGGGAACGAGCTGTCGGCCAGGCTGCCACGCTTGGTCACGCCCAGCGGCATTTTCTTCGCCGCATCGACTTCTGCCTGGCTGGCCACGCCCTGCTCGGCCACCAGGTCGAGCACCAGGTTGCGGCGAGCCAGGGCACGCTCGGGGTGACGCCGTGGGTTGTAGTAGGACGGGCCTTTGACCATGCCCACCAGCAGGGCGATCTGATGCAGTTTCAGCTCAGACAGCGGCTGGCTGAAGAAGAACTGGCTCGCCAGACCAAAGCCGTGTACCGCGCGTTGACCGTCCTGGCCGACGAACACCTCGTTGAGGTAAGCCTCAAGGATTTCGCGCTTGTCGTAGTGCAGTTCGAGCAGGACCGCCATCATCGCCTCGGTCAGCTTGCGGCTGAGGCTGCGCTCGCTGCTGAGGTAGAAGTTCTTCACCAACTGCTGGGTCAGGGTACTGCCACCCTGGCGCATCGAGCCGGACGACGTGTTGACCCACATGGCCCGGGCGATGGACTTTGGCGACACGCCGTAGTGGCTGTAAAACTCGCGGTCTTCCGTGGCCACCAAGGTTTCGAGCAGATATTTGGGTACCTGATCAATCTTGATCAGGATGCGGTCTTCGAGATTTTTCGGGTAGATGCCGCCGATCATCAGCGGCTCCAGCCGCACCACGTCAAGCGCCTTGCCGTTGGCACCGGAAAGGCCTGCAACGTAATCGCCAGAGAAGCGTACACGGACGAACTGCGCCGGCTCCATGCCCTCGTAGAACTGGAAGCCACGGGTATTGAGGTCGACGGTATTGCCGCTGACGGACGCAGCGCCCGGGCCGTTGGCCGCGCTTTCGCGACGGTAGCCGAGCGCATCGAGCTCGGTGAGGAAGTCGTTCTTGCTCAACTTCTGGCCGGTGAACAGCTCCAGCGGTCGGGCATACACTTTGGCCGGAATGGTCCAGCGCTTGCCGGAGAACTTTTCCTGGACGACGGCATCGAGGTAAACCGCGAAGCCGGCGACGATCACCAGGCCAACCAGGCTGAGCTTCAAAGCCCAGCCCAGCCAGGCGCGGGAGCGGCCGGTCGGGCGTTTCTGAGGGGTGCGGGGATTTCGGGTTCGGGTCATGGCGGCGGATTATACGCACTTTATAAAGGCTGGGCAGACGGCCCGGCGGTAGGCAGGGACGGCACCATTGACCATAATGGCGCATTCGAATTCCCTTGCCCCGGAAGGATTTGCCGTGAGCCAAGCTCTTATTACTGCGTTGCAGAACCCTGCCCTGTACCCTCACCCCGTGGAGGGGTTTCAGCTCATCGAGACGCATATCTCCTGGGTCCTGCTCACTGGCGAATACGCCTACAAGATCAAGAAACCGATGAATTTCGGCTTCCTGGACTTCACCGGACTGGACCAGCGCCAGCATTTCTGTAACGAAGAATTGCGCCTGAACCAACGCCTGACCGAAGGCCTGTACCTGGAAGTGTTGCCCATCACCGGTAGCGTCGACGCACCGCAGATCGGTGGCGAAGGCGTAGCCATCGAGTACGCGCTGAAAATGCGCCAGTTCCCCCAGGGGCAGATGCTCAACACCCTGCAGGCCAATGGCGAACTGAACGCCACGCACATCGACCAGATGGCCCGGCAGATTGCCGATTTTCACCTTCAGGCTCCGCGTGTGCCGATGGAGCACCCGCTGGGCACGCCAGACAGCGTGATGGCCCCGGTGGAGCAGAACTTCGAGCAGATTCGCCCATTCCTCAGCGACAAAGCCGATCTGCAGCAACTTGACGCCCTGCAGGCCTGGGCCCGCAGCAGCTTCGAGCGCCTGCAAGGGCTGCTGGAAAAGCGCAAGGCCAATGGCTTCATCCGTGAGTGCCACGGTGACATTCACCTGGGCAACGCCACCTTGATCGATGGCAAGGTGGTGATCTTCGATTGCATCGAATTCAACGAGCCTTTCCGACTGACCGACGTCTACGCCGACACCGCCTTCCTGGCCATGGACCTGGAAGACCGCGGCCTGAAATGCCTGGCCCGGCGCTTCATCAGCCAGTACCTGGAACTGACGGGGGATTACGAAGGCCTGGAACTGCTCAACTTCTACAAAGCCTACCGTGCGCTGGTGCGGGCCAAGGTCGCACTGTTCAGCATGCCGGCCGACGCCGATGGCGTGCAACGTGCCACCACCCTGCGCACCTACCGCAACTACGCCAACCTGGCCGAAAGTTACAGCGCCATCCCGTCGCGCCTGCTGGCCATCACCCATGGTGTTTCGGCGGTGGGCAAAAGTCACGTGGCCATGCGCCTGGTCGAGGCCTTGGGTGCAGTGCGCGTGCGTTCGGACGTAGAGCGCAAGCGCCTGTTCGGCGAACAACAGCAGGCCGACGCCGGCCAACTGAGCACAGGCATCTATGACCAGGACGCCAGCGCTGCGACCTATCTGCGCCTGCACGAGATAGCTGCGACCGTGCTGCGCGCCGGCTTCCCGGTGGTGCTGGACGCCACCTACCTCAAGCGTGAGCAGCGTCAGGCTGCGGCAGACGTTGCCAGCCAGACCGGCGTGCCGTTCCTCATCCTCGACTGCCACGCGCCAGAGGCGGTCATCGCCAGTTGGCTGGAGCAGCGCCAGGCTGAAAACAGCGACCCCTCGGATGCCACGCTGGAGGTGATCAAGGCCCAGCAGGCCAGCCGTGAGGCGCTGGATGCGCAGGAGCTGGTGCACAGCACCCGCGTCGATACCCAGGCTGCCGGCAGCATGGATCAAGTGATCGAGCAGATTCGCCAGCGGTTGCCTGGCCTGTAAGTTCGTCATCTTCCTGTGCCTGCCCGCGAAGGGGCAGGCACAGGCCGCTCATCACCCGATGGCAAAAAGCCGCATATTTCCCAACGCCCGCTACACTCCTCTCAGACCTGCTCGCGATTTATCCCCCATTCCCGTTCAGCCATCGCAAGGAGGCTCGATGAACGATGAATTGCAGCATCTGAAGAACCTTGGCAAGACGTCTGCGCAGTGGCTGCATGCAGCCGGCATCCACAGTGCATCGGATTTGCGCCGCCTGGGCGCGGTGGGTGCGTACCAGGCCGTGAAGACACGAGGGTTCCGTGCATCGAAGGTGCTGTTGTATGCCATTGAAGGCGCCCTGCTGGACATGCACTGGAACGATTTGCCGCTCGAACGCAAGGAAGCACTCAACCAACAATTGGACGCGAAAAACCCTGCGCAAAAAAAACCAAAATAATCGGGGTAAAGGGATTGACGGCTAAATGAGAATTGTTATGATTATCACAACTGGTCGCGAGACTGGTTGGATAAGCTAAGAGCCCCTGGTTCGGACTCTCAGATTATCTCCTCATCAGGCTAATCACGGTTATTGACCCGGCAATTTGCCGGGTCTTTTTTTTGCCTGTGCTTTTTCAGGATCAACGCCGCAGCTGCGCACAATAATCCTGCTCCGGCATCGCCGCCGTGTACCACACATAATCAGCCTCGCCAGGCTCGACTCGCTCGCCCACCTCAGCCAGCAGCAAAACCTTGCTCTCCCCCGACGCCCCCAGGTCAGCCAGATGCAAGGGTATGCCCAGGTCCTTGCGCACATGGTAAGCCCCGGCAAACAGCAGCGCCGGCTGCGGTGCCGCCTGCAAGCGCTCGGCCATGCGCCGGTCGCGCTGCTGCTGAACGGCCAGCATCGCCGGTAACTGGTTTTCCGGCAGCATCCCGCAATGCCCGGCGCGCACCTGTTCCAGCAAGGCAGCCTTTACCGCGGGTGCATTGGACTTTTCGCCCTGTACCGGCGCCGGCTGTCGATAGGCCTGACGCATCTCGTCGGGCGAAAGGTTGGCGGCCAGCAACGTCACCCGATGCTGCAAGGCTTCGGTGACAATCGGCCCGTACAACTGCCAATCCCAGCCCTCCTGCCAGGCCAGTGCCTTGGGCAAGTCTTCCGGCAAAGGCTGCCCCACCAGCTTGTCCACCCGCGATTGCT
Source organism: Pseudomonas sp. CIP-10 (assembly GCF_020911845.1). NCBI lineage: Bacteria > Pseudomonadati > Pseudomonadota > Gammaproteobacteria > Pseudomonadales > Pseudomonadaceae > Pseudomonas > Pseudomonas sp. CIP-10. Next base: position 5,172,872 of record NZ_CP087160.1, read on the forward strand.
GGCTGGGCTGCAGCATCTCCAGCAACAGGCTGCCCTGAGTGCGCTGGCCTTGAAGAGCGCGCAGCAGCCACAGTTGCAGCGCGTGATGGTCAGGGTTGTCATGCTTCTCGCCGACAAGCACTCGGGGCGCATCAGCCAGGCGCTGCACCAGCGTTTCAGGACTTATGACCTGCTCATTGGACAGGTCGACAATCTTTCCCAGCTCGGCGTGCGTGCGACCTTCACTGCTCTGCCAGGCGGGCAACGGCGGCAGGCTGGCCTGACAGCCGCCTATCGCCAGTACCAGGCACAGCGAGAAACCGGACAGCATCGGGTGTCGCATCGGCAGTTACTCCATGTCATCCACACTTTAAATGGCCTGCACCGGGGCCGGGCCGGTCGCAAGACAAGGCCACTTTCACAAAGGCCATGCACGCGTTGAGAACATCAACGGGTGATGATCAGCGGGTGCCCGCGCTCGGGGTGCGCCTGCACCAACACGTCAATACCGTACACCGCCTTCAGTGCCGCTGGGGTCAGTGCCTCTTCGGGCGTGGCAAACGCGTGGCAGCGCCCCTGTTCCAGCAACAGGATACGGTCACAGTAACGTGCTGCCAGGTTCAGGTCATGCAGGATCACCAACACTGCAGCACCGCAGTCGGCGAAGCGGCGTACGGCTTCCAAGGTGGTGTGCTGATGCAGCGGGTCGAGCATCGAGGTCGGTTCGTCGAGCAACAACGTGCTGCCCTCCTCCCCCGGCCATAGTTGCGCCAGCACGCGGGCCAGGTGTACCCGTTGCCGCTCGCCACCGGAAAGCGCCAGGTAGCTGCGCTCTACCAGGTGCCAGGCATCTGCCGCCCGCAACGCCGCTTCGACGATTTCCGCATCGCGCCGCTGACCGGTGCCATGAGGCATGCGCCCCATGCCTACCACTTCCTCCACCCGAAACGAGAAACCCAGGCTGGACACCTGCGGCAACACTGCCAGGCGCCTTGCCCGTTCCTGTCCGGCCCAATCGGCCAGCGGGCGGCCCTGCAGCGTTACCCGCCCGCGGTCGGGCGCCAGTTCACCGCACAGCACACTCAGGAGGCTGCTCTTGCCGGCACCGTTGGGACCGAGCACACCCACGACCTGCCCCGGAGGCAACTGCAGGTGAATGTCGTGCAGCACCTCATTGCTGCCCCTGCGCAGGTACAGGCCCTCTACATGCAACATCAGCCGCGCCCTCGCATCAGCAGGAACAGGAAGAACGGCGCACCAATGAAGGCCGTGACGATACCAATCGGCAGCTCGGCAGGCGCCAGCAGCAGCCGCGCCGCCAGGTCGGCGAACAACATCAGTACACCGCCGGCCAGCAGCGAGGCAGGCAGCACCACACGGTGATCAGGCCCGGCCAGCAGACGTACCAGGTGCGGCACTACCAGACCGATGAAGCCGATCAACCCGGCTGCCGCCACTGCCGCCCCCACGCCCAGCGCCGTGCAGAACACCAGCTCACGCTTGAGCCGCTCCACGTCAACGCCCAGGTGACGGGCCTCCGACTCACCCAGCAACAGGGCATTCAGCGCCTTGGCCCGGCGCGGCAGCCACACCGCTACCCCTGTCACCACCAGCAACAATGGCCACAGCCGCTCATAGCTGGCGCCATTGAGGCTGCCAAGGTTCCAGAACGTCAGCGTGCGCAAGGTGGCGTCATCGGCCAGGTAAGAGAACAGCCCCACGGCCGCGCCCCCCAGCGCGGTCATGGCCACGCCAGCCAATAGCATCGTGGCGACGTTGGTCTGGCCATCGCGGCGCCCCAGGCGGTAGACCAGCGCAGTTACCCCAAGCCCGCCAACAAACGCGCAGAACGACAGCAGATAAGGCGCGAAAGCATCCGGCATGCCGCCAAACCAGGCGCCGCCAACAATGGCAACCGCTGCCCCCATCGCGGCGCCGGCGGCAACCCCTACCAGCCCGGGGTCGGCCAGCGGGTTGCGGAACAGCCCCTGCATGGCCACCCCGGACAGCGCCAGCACCGCGCCCACCGCCAACCCCAACAGGGTGCGCGGCAGGCGGATCTGACCAAGGATCATCTCGGCCTGCTGCAGGCCATCTTCGGAAACGGGCAGCCCCAAAAGGCGCAGGCCAGCGCGCAGCGTATCGAACATTGGCAGGCTGACTGGCCCCAGCGCCAGTGACAGCCAGATCGCGAACAGGCACAGCAGGCTCAGGCCAATGAACAACGTACGTGGCGAGACCCGCTGTTTCATTGCGCGAAGCTGGCCTGAGCAGCCGGGTAGAAGGTGGCTGCCAGCGACTGCAAGGTCGCCGGTAGCCGAGGCCCGAGCCCGCCGACCAGCAGCGTCGGGTCCAAGGAGACCAGGCGTTTCTCACGCACGGCCCGCGAGGCAGCCAGCGCGGGGTTTTCTTTCAACAGCGCCTGCAAGGCCTGTTCATCGGCCAGCGCCCGGTCGGAAAACACGATCACATCCGGGTCAAGCGCCGCCAACGCTTCGTTGGAGAAGTTCTTGTAGCCTGGGTGCGCGGCCAGGTTACGCCCACCCGCCTGGCCCAACAGCCAGTCACCGGCAGTGCCTTGCCCGGCGATCAGCGGCTTGGCCCCGGCATGGCCGACCAGCAGCAACACCCCAGGAGCCTGCTGCCCGGCCTGGGCCAGCTTGACGTTGGCCTGCAACGCATCGAGCCGCTGGCGGTAGTCCGCAGCAAGCGCGGACGCTTGCTGCTCTGCACCGAGCAACTGCCCCAGGTGCCTGAGGTTTTCATCCACTGCCGGCAGCTCGGCCTTGCTGGAGAACAACTCGACCCGCACGCCGGCCTTGCGGATTTGCGCCAGTACCGGTGGCGGCCCCATTTCCTCGGTGCCCACCAGCACATCCGGGCGCAGGCTGAGGATGCCTTCGGCCGACAGTTGCCGCTGATAACCCACACTGGGCAAGGCTTTCAACGAGGCCGGGTGCTGACTGGTAGTGTCCACACCGACCAGGCGCGCTTCACCTCCCAATGCGGTTATCCACTCGCTCAAGGCGCCACCCGCGCTGACCCAGCGTTGCGGCAGCTCGGCTGCCAAGGCTTGGGTAGAGAGCACAAGGCTTGCACACAGAGCGAGAAAAGCAGCTGGACGGCGCATCATCGGGTTCCTTCTGAAGGCGGGCTACACGCCTTGTGGCGAGCGGCGGAACTGCGCACCATAGGCAGCCGGGCGCAGCGAATGCGATCAATTTGATAATTATTCGCATTGGAGCGTCAAGCCATCACGTGTTTCACGGGTCATCCTTGCCATGCACTTCCTTTGTACATCCCTCGGCCTGGCCGAGGGCCAAAGCCGCGCCTTCAGCGTAGACGGCCTCGAACTGTTCGGCGTGCGTCGCCAAGGCCAGGTGTACCTGTACCGCAACCGCTGCCCGCACCGGGACATCCCGCTGAACTGGGCAGAGGACGCGTTTCTGGATGACAGCGCCAGCCTCATCCACTGCGCCCATCACGGTGCCCTGTTCCTGATAGAAAGCGGCGAATGCGTGGCAGGCCCCTGTGAGGGTGAGCAGCTGCAGCCCCTGGGCTGCCACGAAGATAGCCAGGGCATCTGGTTCAAGGGGTCAGCAGCACCGGCAAGCGACGATCGATGACGATACCCTCGGCGTCCAGCCGAGTGCCATAGGCCAGCACCTCCACCCCGTCCGCTACGGCACTACGCAGCGCCTGGGCGTAAGCCGTATCAATTTCTTCAGCCGGGCGCACAGCGTCGATACCGGTCAGGTTCACGCAATACAGCTGCACGGCCCGCACGCCCTGCCGGGCCAGCTTTGCCAGCTCGCGCAGGTGTTTCGCACCGCGTTGAGTCACCGCATCAGGGAAGGCCGCAACTGCAGTGTCGGGGTAGCCCAGCGTCACACTCTTGACCTCGACATAGGCCGGGGCACCCTCGAATTCCAGGCGAAAGTCGATACGGCTGCCTTCTTCGCCATAGGCCACTTCGCGCTTGAGTGCAGTGAAACCGGCCAGTTCAGTGATTGTGCCGGCGCGCAGGGCCTCTTCGACTAACGCATTGGCCCGCCCGGTATTCACGCAGGCCAACCGCCCCTGGGGGGTTTCGCTGATTTCCCAGGTCCCTGGCAGCTTGCGCTTGGGGTCGTTGGAGCGGCTGAACCACACCTGCCCACCTTCACGCATGCAGTTGAGCATGGAGCCGGTATTTGGGCAGTGGATAGTCATTTGCTCGCCGCTGGCCAGTTCGATATCGGCCAGAAAGCGCTTGTAGCGACGCAACAGGCGGCCCTGCTCGAGTGAAGGAGAGAAACGCATCAGCCTTGCCAGCTCTGCAGGCCACGGGCAATACGCTGCACCGCTTCTTCCAGGCGCGGCAGGCTCTGGGTGTAAGCGAAGCGCACATGGTGCCCGGCCAGGTGGCGACCGAAGTCCAGGCCCGGCGTGAACGCCACGTGCTGGGTTTCCAGGAAGTGTCGGCAGAATGCGAACGCATCCCCGCCGAAAGCACTGATATCGGCATACAGGTAGAACGCGCCTTGCGGCTCGACGGCAATGCGGAAGCCCAGTTCACGCAGGGCGGGCAGCAGGTAGTCGCGACGGCGGGCGAATTCGGCGCGGCGCTCTTCGAAAATGGCCAGCGCCTCGGGCTGGAAGCAGGCCAGCGCGGCATGCTGGGCCATGCTCGGCGCACTGATGTACAGGTTCTGCGCCAGTTTCTCCAGGTCGGCGACCGCACCGGGCGGGGCCACCAACCAGCCAAGGCGCCAACCGGTCATGCCGAAATACTTGGAAAAACTATTCAGGACGAATGCCGAGTCGTCGACTTCCAGCACGCTCGGCGCGTCCATGCCATAGGTGAGGCCGTGGTAGATCTCGTCCACGACCAGATGGCCATGCCGCTCATGGGTGGATTTGGCCAGGCAGGCCAACGCATCGCGCCCCAGCACGGTACCGGTCGGGTTGGCCGGCGAAGCGACCAGGGCACCGACGGTGTCCTTGTCCCAGTAGCGCTCAACCAGGTCGGCAGTCAGCTGATAGTTCACATCCGGGCCCACCGGTACCAATTGGGCCCCGCCCTCGACCAGGCGCAGGAAGTGGCGATTGCACGGGTAACCCGGATCGGCCAGCAGCCAGTGCTTGCCCGGGTCCACCAGCAGGCTGCTGGCCAGCAGCAGCGCGCCGGAGCCACCTGGGGTAATAAGGATGCGTTCCGGGTCGATGTTCAGGCCATAGCGCTGCCCATAAAAGCCGGCAATTGCCTCACGCAGTGCCGGCAGACCGCGTGCAGCGGTGTAGCGCGTGTGCCCGGCGGCCAGCGCGGCCTGGCCGGCCGCAACGATGGGTGCGGCCGTGGTGAAATCCGGTTCGCCGATTTCCAGGTGGATCACGTCGTGACCGGCCGCCTGCAGCTCGTTGGCCCGGGCCAGCAGCGCCATGACGTGGAAAGGTTCGATGGCGCGGCTGCGCGCACTGTAGGGTTGGGCCATGACCTTCTCTCAATTGGGTCTAAACTGGAGATTCTACCTCTGCACACCACCGAACGTACCGCTCAGGCCGGTGTCAATTAGCAGGATCGGGCGGGGTAGCGCACCCCCGATCTATCTGGTAAGTTCGGCGGCTCGCAGTCGCAGGGCCGGCGGTCGCCGGAGATGGAGCATCCTGCGCATTGGATCAGATGAGTGAGAGGCGGTCTATTCATGTCCACCCTAGAAAAGCAAAAAGCCAACCAGAATCTTTATGGGGTTGCACCCTATCAGGAGACCAAGGGTGAGGAGTACATGGGTGAGCCCATGCGCAAGCACTTCACCAAGATCCTCACTGGCTGGAAGCAAGAGCTGATGGTCGGCGTCGACAAGACCGTTGACCATATGAAAGAAGAAGCAGCCAACTTCGCAGATCCCGCAGACCGCGCATCCCAGGAAGAGGAATTCGCCCTCGAACTGCGCAACCGCGACCGCGAGCGCAAGCTGATCAAGAAAATCGATAAAACCCTGCAGAAGATTCAGGACGAAGAGTACGGCTGGTGCGAGTCGTGCGGCATCGAGATCGGCTTGCGCCGCCTGGAAGCCCGCCCAACCGCCGACCTGTGCTTCGACTGCAAGGAAATTGCCGAGAAAAAGGAAAAAACGGTCGGCAAAGGCTGATCTTTCTTCCACCTGAACGGGGCGCATCATGCGCCCCGTTTCATTTATATGCCCAGCCTGACCATGACCGACTCCAGCTACATCGGGCGCTTCGCCCCCACCCCCAGCGGCTTCCTGCACTTCGGCTCGCTGGTCGCCGCCCTCGCCTCCTGGCTCGATGCCCGCGCCGTCAACGGCCGCTGGCTGCTGCGCATGGAAGACACCGACCCGCCCCGGGAAATGCCCGGCGCCCGCGATGCCATCCTCCAGACACTGGAACGTTATGGCCTGCACTGGGATGGCGAGGTGGTATTCCAGAGCCAGCGCCACGATGCCTATGCTGCCGTGGTAGACCGCCTGTTCAACATGGGCCTGGCGTATGCATGCACCTGCTCGCGCAAGCAACTGGAACGCTACAACGGCATCTACCCGGGCTTTTGCCGTAACGCCGGGCATGCCCGTGAAGGGGCGGCCATCCGCTTGCGGGTGCCAGAGCTGATCTACCGCTTTACCGACCGAGTGCAGGGTGAGTACCAGCAACACCTGGGGCGTGAGGTGGGCGACTTCGTCATCCAGCGTCGTGACGGGTTGTACGCCTACCAGCTGGCCGTGGTGCTGGACGATGCCTGGCAGGGTGTTACCGACATCGTGCGGGGTGCCGACCTGCTCGACAACACCCCGCGCCAGCTGTACCTGCAGGAGTTGCTGGGCTTCTCACAGCCGCGTTACCTGCATATTCCGCTGATCGTGCAGCCGGATGGGCACAAGCTGGGCAAGTCGTACCGTTCACCGCCACTGCAGGCGGAGCATGCTACCCCCCTGCTGCTGCGGGCATTGCGGGCGCTGGGGCAGGAGACAGACCCGGAACTGCTGTTGGCGACGCCGGCAGAGGTGCTGGCAGTCGCGCGCACGCAATGGCGGCCGGAAGCCATCGCGCAGCGGACCACGGTGCCAGAGGCTGATCTGCGCTGAACCTTCCGGCCTCTTCGCGGGCGCGCCCGCGCCCACAGGGTCCTCAATAAACCTAGAAGCAACGCTTTACCTGTAGGAGCGGGTTCACCCGCGAAGAGGCCGGCACATTCATTCCACCTCTCAAAAACAAAAGCCCAATAAATTCAAACCCTTGGCGAACGCTGTGGATTCCCGCTAGCATCCCCCCTGCCATTTGCGCCAATAATAAGTTCAAGCCCGCAGCGCCCAACCATCGAGGCCAGCATGTACATCTATCGTTTGGTCCTGCTTCTGGTCGTGGGGATCTACCTGTTCTCCCCGGCCATCATGGACTGGTGGATCGAACCGACCGGAGCCTGGTACCGCCCCTACCTGCTCTGGCTGATCCTGATCGTCGTCACCTTCATCCTGCAGAGCCAAAGAGATGCCGATGAGCTTTAGCCTGACCCAGATGATCCTGATCAGCGCCGGGTACCTCATGGTGCTGTTCGGCGTGGCCTGGATCAGCGAGCGCGGGCTGATCCCTCGTTCGATCATTCGCCACCCACTCACCTACACCCTGTCGCTGGGCGTCTACGCCAGTGCCTGGGCCTTCTATGGCTCGGTTGGTCTGGCCTACCAGTACGGCTACGGCTTCCTTGCCTGTTACCTGGGGGTGTCTGGCGCATTCCTGCTGGCGCCGGTGCTGCTCTATCCGATCCTCAAGATCACCCGCACCTACCAGCTGTCATCCCTGGCCGACCTGCTGGCCTTCCGCTTCCGCAGTACCTGGGCCGGGGCCTTGACCACCATCATCATGCTGATTGGCGTGCTCCCGTTGCTGGCCCTGCAGATCCAGGCGGTGGCCGACTCGATCAGCATCCTTACCGGTGAACCGGTCAAGGCCCGGGTGGCCTTTGCCTTTTGCACGCTGATCATTCTGTTCACCATCTTCTTCGGCTCGCGGCACATCGCCACGCGCGAGAAGCATGAGGGGTTGGTTTTCGCCATCGCCTTCGAGTCGGTGATCAAGCTGCTGGCCTTGGGCGGCATCGGCCTGTATGCCTTGTATGGCGTATTCGGCGGCCCGCACGAGCTGGAAGTCTGGCTGTTGCAGAACCAGACCGCCCTTGCCGCCCTGCACACCCCCCTGCAGGAAGGCCCATGGCGCACCCTGCTGCTGGTGTTCTTCGCCTCGGCCATCGTCATGCCGCACATGTACCACATGGCCTTTACCGAAAACCTCAACCCGCGCTCGCTGGTCAGCGCCAGCTGGGGCCTGCCGCTGTTCCTGCTGCTGATGAGCCTTGCCGTGCCGCTGGTGCTGTGGGCCGGCCTGCGCCTGGGCGCCAGCACCAACCCCGAGTACTTCACCCTGGGCCTGGGCATCGCCGCCAACAACCAGGCATTGGCACTGCTGGCCTACATTGGCGGCCTGTCGGCAGCCAGCGGCCTGATCATCGTCACCACCCTGGCGCTGTCGGGCATGGCCCTGAACCACCTGGTGCTGCCGCTTTACCAGCCGCCGGCCGAAGGCAACATCTACCGTTGGCTAAAGTGGACCCGCCGTGCATTGATCGTCGCCATCATCACCGCCGGCTTCATGTTCTACCTGAGCCAGAACTACCACCAGAGCTTGGCCAACCTGGGTATCGTCGCGTTCGTCGCCACCTTGCAGTTCCTGCCTGGGGTGCTGTCGGTGCTCTATTGGCCAACCGCCAACCGCCGCGGTTTCATCGCCGGGCTGCTGGCCGGCACTCTGGTGTGGATGGTGACCATGCTGCTGCCGCTTCTCGGCAACTTGCAGGGCTTCTACATCCCGCTGCTGGACATGATCTATGTGCTGGACGACACCAGCTGGCACATGGCAGCCATCGCCTCGTTGGCGGCCAACGTGCTGCTGTTCACCCTGATCTCACTGTTCACCAACGCCAGCACCGAAGAGGTCAGCGCGGCCGAAGCCTGTGCCGTGGATAACGTGCGCCGCCCGCAGCGCCGCGAGCTGCACGCCGCCTCGCCGCAGGAATTCGCCACCCAGCTGGCCAAGCCGCTGGGCGCCAAGGCCGCGCAAAAGGAAGTCGAGCAAGCGCTGCGCGACCTCTACCTGCCGTTCGACGAGCGCCGCCCCTATGCCCTGCGCCGCCTGCGCGACCGCATCGAAGCCAACTTGTCCGGCCTGATGGGGCCGAGCGTCGCCCAGGACATGGTCGAGACTTTCCTGCCGTACAAGTCCGGTAACGAAAACTACGTGACCGAAGACATCCACTTCATCGAAAGCCGCCTGGAAGACTACCACTCGCGCCTGACCGGGCTGGCGGCCGAACTCGATGCCTTGCGCCGCTACCATCGCCAGACCCTGCAGGAATTGCCCATGGGCGTCTGCTCACTGGCCAAGGACCAGGAAATCCTGATGTGGAACAAGGCCATGGAAGAGCTCACCGGCATCGCCGCCAAGCATGTGGTCGGCTCGCGCCTGGTCACCATCGACGAGCCTTGGCGCGGCCTGCTGCAAGGTTTCATCAACGTGCCCGATGAGCACCTGCACAAGCAGCGCCTGGCGCTGGACGGCCAGCCGCGCTGGCTGAACCTGCACAAGGCAGCCATCGACGAGCCACTGGCCCCCGGTAACAGCGGGCTGGTATTGCTGGTGGAGGACCTTACCGAAACCCAGGCACTGGAAGACAAGCTGGTGCACTCCGAGCGCCTGGCCAGCATCGGCCGCCTGGCCGCCGGGGTGGCCCACGAGATCGGCAACCCGATCACCGGCATCGCCTGCCTGGCGCAAAACCTGCGCGAGGAACGCGAAGGCGATGGCGAAATCATCGAGTTGTCCAGCCAGATCCTGGACCAGACCAAGCGCGTATCGCGCATCGTCCAGTCGCTGATGAGCTTCGCCCATGCTGGCGGCAGCCACCAGAACAGCGAGGAACCGGTGTGCCTGGCCGAAGTGGCACAAGACGCCATCGGTCTGCTGGCGTTGAACCGGCGCAATTTCGAAGTACAGTTCTTCAACCTTTGCGACCCGGACCATTGGGCCGAAGGTGACCCGCAGCGCCTGGCCCAGGTGCTGATCAACCTGCTCTCCAACGCCCGCGATGCCTCGCCGCCCGGTAGCGCCGTGCGCGTGCGCAGCGAGGTTAACGAGCACACCGTCGACCTGATCGTCGAAGACGAAGGCAGCGGGATTCCGAAGAACATCATGGACCGCCTGTTCGAACCCTTCTTCACCACCAAGGACCCGGGCGAAGGAACCGGACTGGGGCTCGCTCTGGTCTATTCCATCGTGGAAGAGCATTATGGGCAAATCACCATCGACAGCCCGGCCGATATCGAACGGCAACGTGGCACCCGGATCCGCGTGACCCTGCCCCGGCATGTCGTAGCGACGTCCCCTGAAATTCGAGACCGTCGAGAGAATTGAATCAATGCCGCACATTCTGATCGTCGAAGACGAAACCATCATCCGCTCGGCCCTGCGTCGCCTGCTTGAGCGGAACCAGTACCAGGTCAGCGAGGCCGGCTCGGTGCAGGAAGCCCAGGAACGCTTCAGCATTGCCACTTTCGACCTCATCGTCAGCGACCTGCGCCTGCCAGGCGCGCCCGGCACCGAGCTGATCAAGCTCGGCCAGGGCACCCCGGTGCTGATCATGACCAGTTACGCCAGCCTGCGCTCAGCGGTGGACTCGATGAAAATGGGCGCGGTGGACTACATTGCCAAGCCCTTCGACCATGACGAGATGCTGCAGGCCGTAGCGCGTATTCTGCGTGACCGGCAGAACGCCCCCGCTGCTGCACCGCCTGCCGAGCCACGCGCCAGCAATGGCAAGGCTACAGCGTCCGACAAAGGCAGCGCGGTAACGGCCAATGGCGAGATCGGTATCATCGGCTCGTGCCAGCCCATGCAGGACATGTACAGCAAGATCCGCAAAGTCGCGCCTACCGACTCCAATGTGCTGATCCAGGGCGAGTCCGGCACCGGTAAAGAGCTGGTGGCCCGCGCCCTGCACAACCTGTCTCGCCGGGCCAAGGCACCGATGATCTCGGTGAACTGCGCGGCCATCCCCGAAACGCTGATCGAATCCGAGCTGTTCGGCCACGAAAAAGGCGCGTTCACCGGCGCCAGCGCCGGGCGCGCCGGCTTGGTGGAGGCCGCCGATGGCGGTACGCTGTTCCTCGATGAAATTGGCGAACTGCCGCTCGAAGCCCAGGCTCGCCTGCTGCGTGTGCTGCAGGAAGGCGAGATACGCCGGGTAGGTTCGGTGCAGTCGCAAAAGGTCGATGTGCGCCTGATCGCCGCGACCCACCGTGACCTGAAGAACCTGGCCAAGGCCGGCCAGTTCCGTGAAGACTTGTATTACCGACTGCACGTCATCGCCCTGAAGCTGCCGGCTCTGCGCGAGCGTGGTAGCGACGTCAACGAGATCGCCAACGTCTTCCTCGCCCGCCAAAGCGCTCGCATCGGCCGCGACGACCTGCACTTCTCGGCCGAGGCCGAGCAAGCCATTCGTCACTACAGCTGGCCCGGTAACGTGCGTGAACTGGAAAACGCCGTGGAGCGCGCGGTGATTCTCAGCGAGAGCGCAGAAATTTCCGCCGAGCTGCTGGGCATCGACATCGAGCTGAGCGACCTGGAAGAGGATGACCTCCTCGACAATGCCCTGGTGGTGGCCAACGCGGGCAATGCCAGCCACGAGCCGACCGAAGACCTGTCGCTGGAAGACTATTTCCAGCACTTCGTGCTTGAACACCAGGACCACATGACCGAGACCGAACTGGCACGCAAGCTCGGCGTCAGCCGCAAGTGCCTGTGGGAACGCCGCCAGCGCCTGGGCATCCCACGGCGCAAGAGCAACGCTACCAGCGAATAACCGACCTGCGCACCGTACGCCGCAGCCTATGCGGCGTCGGTGAGATCGAGCGCCGCCCGCGCGGCGCTTCGCGGCTAAAGCCGCTCCTACATTTGTTTCGGGCCAGTCCCTCCTGTGCCACGCGCGCGCGACCGCCTTGTTGTACGACGCAATCTCGAGCCATGCGCCAAGGCGTTCGCGCGCAAATCCCACAGAAAAAATTGGCCCGAACACATGTAGGAGCAGCTTTAGCCGCGAAGCGCCGCGCGGGCGGCGCTCGGTCTCACAGGCGCTGAACGTGTCACGGCGAACACCCCAGGTAACACCTCACCTCCCGTAAAAATCTGTTACCCAAGCTTTCCGCCGTAACAGTCCCCGAGGCGTACGGTAACGAAATTGCGACATTTTCGACCTGCCAAAAATTGCAGAACCCGCTCAACCCCTTGATTTTACTGAGTTTTGAAAAGTTGGCACGGCACCTGCTATATGTTTGGTACAAGAACAATAACAAGCACTGCAACTCAGAATAAGAACAAGACGAAACGGCTCACGCACAATAAAAACAAGATGGCGGAGGCGCAGCTAACTGATTCTTTTGGAGAGGATGCGTGTTTGGGGCTTGCCCCACAACCAGGCAGAGAACAACAAAAACTGCACTAAAAGCAGCGCCTGAACTGGTTGGATCGACAGATCAACGTGTCATCAGCGGCCAAAGCAATCCGTTTGCTCTTTACCCCCGGTTTGGGGGTCGTCCACAAGCTTCGAGATTTGTGGGCAGGGCACTCAACAAAAACAAGAAGCCCAGCAAAAAAACAATAAGAGCACGCAACGACTTCTTGGGGAGCTTAGGCTCCCCTTGTCGTTTCTACCCTTCTGGCAGGCATCCTGCTACCCGCCTACACCATTCCCCGAGTAAATGCTAGAATCCCCGCCCATCATGCGGCCATTCTCCTATTCTTGGCCGAACATTCCTTCACACAGTGCATCCCATGCTGAAGAAGCTGTTCCAGTCTTTCCGCCCGCCCGTACCGGGCCCGCACCACAGGCGCACCACGCCCGAGGTGATCAACAAGAGCCAGCACTCGCTGCAGCGCCACCAGTTCAGCCGTCATGCGGTGAACATCGTGGAGCGCCTGCAAAGCGCCGGCTACCAGGCTTACCTGGTCGGTGGCTGTGTCCGCGACCTGATGCTGGGCATCACGCCGAAGGACTTCGACGTCGCCACCAGCGCCACCCCCGAACAGGTCCGTGCCGAGTTCCGCAACGCCCGCATCATTGGTCGTCGCTTCAAGTTGGTCCATGTGCATTTCGGCCGTGAGATCATTGAAGTCGCCACCTTCCGCGCCCACCACTCCGAGGACGACCAGGGCGATGCCCACCGTTCGTCGCATAACGCCAGTGGCCGCATTCTGCGAGACAACGTGTACGGCACCCTGGAAGAGGACGCGCAACGCCGCGACTTCACCATCAACGCCCTGTACTACGATCCGGTCAGCGAGCGCATTCTCGATTACGCCAACGGTGTGCACGACGTGCGCAATCGCCTGCTGCGGCTGATCGGGGAGCCGACCCACCGCTACCAGGAAGACCCGGTGCGCATGCTGCGCGCGGTGCGCTTTGCCGCCAAGCTCGACTTTGGCATCGAAAAGCACACCTACCTGCCAATTCGCGGCCTGGCCCCGATGCTGCGCGAAATTCCACCCGCGCGCCTGTTCGAGGAATGCCTCAAGCTGTTCCTCAGCGGCCAAGGTGCCATCGCCTTCGAAATGCTGGTTGACCTGGAGTTGTTCGAACCGCTGTTCCCGGCCAGTGCCCACGCGCTGGATGAGCGGCCGACCTACACCCACACGCTGATCAGCCAGGCACTGAACAACACCGACCTGCGCGTGAAGCAGGGCAAGCCGGTGACGCCAGCCTTCCTGTTTGCTGCTCTGCTCTGGCCAGCTCTGCCGGCCCGTGTGCTGCACCTGCAGAATCAGGGCGTGCCGCCGATCCCGGCCATGAACGGCGCAGCCCACGACCTGATCGCCGAGCAGTGCGCGCGCATTGCCATCCCCAAGCGTTTCACCCTGCCGATCCGCGAGATCTGGGACATGCAGGAGCGCCTGCCGCGCCGCAGCGGCAAGCGCGCCGACATGCTGCTGGACAACCCGCGTTTCCGCGCCGGTTACGACTTCCTGCTGCTGCGTGAAAGCGCCGGGGAAGAAACCGACGACCTGGGCCAGTGGTGGACCGATTACCAGGAGGCAAACGACAGCGAGCGCCGCGAGATGATCCGCGAGCTTGGTAGCCGTGACGACAGTGCCGGCCCGCGCAAGCGCAAGCGCAGCGGCAGCAAACGCAAGCGCAGTGGCGACGAGGCGTTCGAGTGACCATTCGCGCCTACGTAGGCCTGGGCAGCAACCTGGACGCACCTGCCGAGCAGTTGCGTAGCGCCTTGCAGGCGCTGGACCAGGTCGAAGCCACGCGCCTGGTAGCCGCCTCGGCCCTGTACACCAGTGATTCGCTGCTGCCCGGCCAACCGCGCTACACCAACGCTGTCGCCGCCCTAGACACCGCCCTGGCGCCACTGGCATTGCTCGATGCGTTGCAGGCCATCGAAAACGACCAGGGCCGCGTGCGCAAGGAGCGCTGGGGCCCACGTACGCTGGACCTGGACATCTTGCTGTTCGGTGACCAGGTGCTCGACCAGCCACGCCTGAAAGTGCCGCATTACCACATGCATGCCCGCCCCTTCGTGCTGTATCCGTTGGCCGAGCTGGTACCGGGCGATTTCCGCCTGGCCGATGGTCGTGCCCTCGCGCAACTGCTCGACGAATGCCCATTCGTCGGCCTGGAACGCCTGTAGACCGGGCGTTCCAGCCTGCATTACCACCTCGGTAACGCCAGTAACACCCTGATCGTAACAATGCGGTAACAGGGTGATTGACTTCCCCCACCTCGCTCACGACTATAGGCGTCCCGTGTGGCACCAAAGTGCCGCATACCCGTATTTAGGCCCGGACGGACCTGTGCCCGAACATCACGCGCGATGATGTGCCGCTCCGGAAGATGACTACACGCGTTGAATGCAGTCGTTTTTTACAGCGCCTGAACGAGGAATTTCCTACATGCCTGAAGTAACCCTTACCACCCTTAACGGCCTCAAGGCCAAGGGTGAAAAAATCACCATGCTGACCTGCTACGACGCGACCTTCGCCAAGGCCGCCAGCCAGGCCGGCGTTGAAGTGTTGCTGGTGGGCGACTCGCTGGGGATGGTCCTGCAGGGCCACGACAGCACCTTGCCGGTCACCACGGCGGAGATGGCCTACCACACCGCCAGCGTCAAACGCGGCAACGACGGCGCGCTGATCCTCACCGACCTGCCGTTCATGGCCCACGCCACGCCGGAGCAGGCCTTTGCCAACAGCGCCACACTGATGCAGGCCGGCGCCCACATGGTAAAAATCGAAGGCGCAGCCTGGCTGGCCGAAACCATCCGCTTGCTGGCCGAGCGTGGTGTGCCGGTGTGCGCGCACATGGGCCTGACCCCGCAAACCGTCAACGTGCTGGGCGGCTACAAAGTGCAGGGCCGCCAGGAGGCCCAGGCCCGGCAGATGCGCGCCGACGCCATTGCCCTGGAACAGGCCGGTGCGGCCATGCTGCTGCTCGAGTGCGTACCCAGCGAGCTGGCAGCGGAAATCACCAATGCCGTTGGCATCCCGGTAATCGGCATTGGCGCCGGCAGCGCCACCGATGGCCAGGTACTGGTACTGCACGACATGCTCGGCCTGTCGCTGAGCGGCCGGGTACCGAAGTTCGTGAAGAACTTCATGCAGGGCCAACCGGATATCCATAGCGCCCTCGTCGCTTACGTTGAGGCGGTCAAGCAAGTCAGTTTCCCAGGCAGCGAACACGGGTTCAGTGCATGAATACAGTCAAGACCGTCCGCGAACTGCGCGCGGCAGTGGCCCGCGCGCGCGGTGAGGGCAAGCGCATCGGTTTCGTGCCGACCATGGGCAACCTGCACAGCGGCCATGCAGCCTTGGTGACCAAGGCTGCCCAGCGCGCCGACTTCGTGGTCGCCAGTATCTTCGTCAACCCGCTGCAGTTCGGCGCCAACGAAGACCTCGACAAATACCCACGCACCCTGGCAGCCGACCAGGAGCGCCTGGTGCAGGCCGGCTGCAACCTGCTGTTCGCGCCCACCGTGGAAGAGATGTACCCCGACGGCATGAGCGTGCAGACACGCGTCAGCGTGCCGCAGCTTTCCGAAGGCCTGTGCGGCGCCAGCCGGCCTGGGCATTTCGAGGGCGTGGCCACCGTGGTCAACAAGCTGTTCAACATGGTCCAGCCAGACCTTGCCGTGTTCGGCGAGAAGGACTATCAGCAGTTGGCGGTGATCCGCGCCATGGTGCGCGACCTGAACATGCCGATCCAGATCATCGGCGAACCCACCGTGCGTGCCGAAGACGGCTTGGCGCTGTCGTCGCGCAATGGCTACCTCACGCCAGAGCAGCGTACTGTTGCGCCAGCGCTGTACCGCACACTGCAGCACATTGCAGCGGGCATCGGTCATGGCCAGCGAGATTTTGCCGCGCTGGTCGCTGAAGGCCAGGCGCAACTGAGCGCAGCGGGTTTCCGCCCGGATTACCTGGAAGTACGCCATGCCGTAAGCTTGCGCCCGGCAGTGATCGATGATCGAGACCTGGTGGTGATTGCGGCGGCTTACCTGGGTAACACACGCTTGATCGACAACCTCTACCTGCATGTGGAAGAGAAGACCGCATAACGGTCTTGGGCTGCCTTGCAGCCCATTCGCGGGCAAGCCCGCTCCTGCACGTTTACCTGTAGGGGCGGGCTTGCTTGCAATGCCCCACCAAAATCCCCCTGCCATACCCATTCCCAGCACGTGGCCTTTGCCTATAATGGTGCCAGCCTGAACCCGGCAACGACTGCCGTGTCCAAGCCCTCACCACGCACCAAGGGAACCCCGCGCAATGGCGTATTACCGTACACCCCACGATGTGACGGCCCTGCCCGCCTGGCAGGCGCTTCAGAAACACCGCGACGCCATGCAAAGCTTCAGCATGCGCGAAGCCTTCGCCGCCGATGCCAAACGCTTCGACCAGTTTTCCCTTAGCGCTTGCGGCCTGTTCCTCGACTACTCAAAAAACCTGATCACCGAGCAAAGCCGCGAGCTGCTGGTCAGCCTGGCCAATGAAGTGGGCCTGCAAGACGCCATCAAGTCGATGTTCAGCGGTGAGATCATCAACGCCTCCGAAGGCCGCCCGGTGCTTCACACCGCCTTGCGCCGGCCCGTAGGTGACAAACTCAGCGTCAACGGCGTGAACGTCATGCCGGAAGTGCACAAAGTGCTCAACCAGATTACCGAACTGGTTGGCCGCATTCACGATGGCCTGTGGCGCGGCTACAGCGAAAAGCCCATCACCGACGTGGTCAACATTGGCATCGGCGGTTCGTTCCTCGGCCCCGAGCTGGTGTCCGAAGCGCTGCTACCCTACGCCCAGCGCGGCGTGCGCTGCCACTACCTGGCCAATATCGACGGCAGCGAGTTCCACGAGCTGTCGGCCAACCTGCGCGCCGAAACCACCCTGTTCATCGTCTCGTCGAAGTCGTTCAACACCCTCGAGACGCTGAAAAACGCCATGGCCGCGCGGACCTGGTACCTGGCCCAAGGCGGCTCGGAAGCCGAGCTGTACCGCCACTTCATTGCAGTGTCCAGCAACAAGGCCGCTGCTGTAGCGTTCGGTATCCGCGAAGAAAACATCTTCCCGATGTGGGACTGGGTGGGCGGGCGCTACTCGCTGTGGTCGGCCATCGGCCTGCCGATCGCCCTGGCCATCGGCACTGCCAACTTCAAGGAACTGCTGTCCGGCGCCTACACCATGGACCAGCACTTCCAGACCGCACCGTTCGACAAGAACATGCCGGTGCTACTGGCCCTGCTGGGCGTGTGGTATGGCAACTTCTGGGACGCGAACAGCCACGCGATCCTGCCGTACGACCACTACCTGCGCAACATCACCAAGCACTTGCAGCAGCTGGACATGGAATCCAACGGCAAGAGCGTGCTGCAAGACGGTACCCCGGTGAAGACCGACACCGGGCCGGTGATCTGGGGCGGTGTGGGCTGCAACGGCCAGCATGCCTACCACCAGTTGCTGCACCAGGGCACCCAGTTGATTCCGGCCGATTTCATCGTGCCGGTGGTGAGCTTCAACCCGGTTGCCGACCACCACCAGTGGCTGTACGCCAACTGCCTGTCGCAGAGCCAGGCGCTGATGCTGGGCAAAACCCGCGAGGAAGCCGAAGCCGAATTGCGCGCTAAAGGCCTCAACGAAGCAGACATCGAAAAGCTGGCACCGCACAAGGTAATCCCGGGTAACCGCCCGAGCAACACGTTGGTGGTCGAGCGCATCAGCCCGCGCCGCCTGGGCGCGTTGGTGGCAATGTACGAGCACAAGGTGTTCGTACAGAGCGTTATCTGGGGTATCAACGCCTTCGACCAGTGGGGTGTTGAGCTGGGCAAGGAACTGGGCAAGGGCGTTTACCAGCGCTTGGTCGGCAGCCTGGAAGACAGCGCCGAAGACGGTTCCACCCAAGGCCTGATCAACTACTTCCGCGGCCGTCACCGCGGTTGATCCGAAACCTGTGCCGGCCTCTTCGCGGGTAAACCCGCTCCTACCAGGCAACGCGTTACCTCGTAGGAGCGGGTTTACCCGCGAAGAGGCCGGCCCAGGTTGAACACCGCTCCCAGCTACACTGTCCTATCGAATAGCCGTTGCAGTCCATCGCCCCTTACAAGAGCAGGACCACCCGCCATGTTCGATATCCGCAAATACCCCCAGGCCCTGGCCGTCAGCCAGTCCGCCGCCCTCACCCCCGAAGACTACCGCCGCCTCTACCGCCAGTCGGTCGAAGACCCAGACATCTTCTGGGCCGAACAGGCCAAACGCCTGGACTGGATCAAACCGTGGTCAAGCGTGCAGCAATGCGACCTGCATACCGGCAAGGCCCGCTGGTTCGACGGCGCTCAACTCAACGTCAGCTTCAACTGCATCGACCGCCACCTGGCCCAGCGCGGCGAGCAAACGGCCCTGCTGTGGGAAGGCGACGACCCCAAGGACTCCAAGGCCATCACCTATCGCGAACTGCACCGTGAGGTCTGCCGCCTGGCCAATGCAATGAAAGCGCGCGGCGTGAGAAAAGGCGACCGGGTATGCATCTACATGCCAATGATTCCCGAGGCCGCCTTCGCCATGCTCGCCTGCACCCGCATCGGCGCCATCCACTCGGTGGTGTTCGGCGGTTTCTCCCCCGATGCCTTGCGAGACCGTATTCTCGATGCCGACTGCCGCACCGTGATCACCGCCGATGAAGGCGTGCGTGGCGGTAAACGCATCCCACTGAAACAGAA
Source organism: Pseudomonas sp. CIP-10 (assembly GCF_020911845.1). Classification (NCBI taxonomy): domain Bacteria; kingdom Pseudomonadati; phylum Pseudomonadota; class Gammaproteobacteria; order Pseudomonadales; family Pseudomonadaceae; genus Pseudomonas; species Pseudomonas sp. CIP-10. Next base: position 5,192,158 of record NZ_CP087160.1, read on the forward strand.
CGTCGACAAAGCCCTGGCCAGCTGCCCAGCGGTCAGTAGCGTATTGGTGGTGCGCCGCACTGGCGGCGATGTTGCCTGGGCTGAGGGCCGCGACCTCTGGTATCACGAAGCGACGAAAGAGGCCGGTGACGACTGCCCCCCTGAACCGATGGAGGCCGAAGACCCGCTGTTCATCCTCTACACCTCCGGCAGCACTGGCAAACCCAAAGGGGTGCTGCATACCACCGGCGGCTACCTGCTGCAGGCAACGGTGACCTTCAAGGTGGTGTTCGATTATCGTGACGGCGAGGTGTTCTGGTGCACCGCCGATGTCGGCTGGGTGACTGGCCACAGCTACATCGTCTACGGCCCGCTGGCCAATGGCGCAATCTCGCTGATGTTCGAAGGCGTGCCCAACTACCCAGACACCTCGCGCTTCTGGCAGGTGGTGGACAAACACCAGGTGAACATCTTCTACACCGCCCCGACCGCCCTGCGCGCACTGATGCGCGAGGGCTCTGCGCCACTGCAGAGCACCTCACGCAAAAGCCTGCGTCTACTGGGCAGCGTCGGCGAGCCGATCAACCCGGAAGCCTGGGAATGGTATTTCGAGGAGGTCGGGCAAAAGCGCTGCCCGATTGTGGATACCTGGTGGCAGACCGAAACCGGCGGCATCATGCTCACCCCACTGCCCGGCACACAGTCACTCAAACCCGGCTGCGCTACCCAGCCAATGTTCGGCGTGCAACCGGTGCTACTGGACGAAAAAGGCAAACTGATCGAAGGCCCCGGCGCCGGCGTGCTGGCGATCAAAGCCAGCTGGCCGGGGCAGATCCGCAGTGTCTACGGCGACCACCAGCGGATGGTCGACACCTACTTCAAGCCGTTGCCCGGCTACTACTTCACTGGCGACGGTGCCCGCCGCGATGCCGATGGCGACTACTGGATCACCGGGCGCATCGACGATGTGATCAACGTGTCCGGGCACCGCATCGGCACCGCTGAAGTGGAAAGCGCACTTGTGCTGCATGACAGCGTGGCCGAGGCCGCGGTGGTCGGCTACCCCCACGACCTCAAGGGCCAAGGCGTCTACGCCTTCGTCACGACCATGAATGGCGTGACACCAGATGACACGCTGAAGGCCGAGCTGCTGGCCCTGGTCAGCAAGGAAATCGGCAGCTTCGCCAAGCCTGAGCTGATTCAGTGGGCGCCAGCGCTACCCAAGACGCGCTCAGGCAAGATCATGCGGCGTATACTGCGCAAAATCGCCTGCAATGAGCTGGAAAACCTGGGCGATACCTCGACCCTGGCCGACCCAAGCGTGGTACAGGGCCTGATCGACAAACGCCTCAACCAGTAACCGGCGGCCGCAAATCTGGCCGCCCTGTACAGCAGGTCGCCATGGAAGCCCTTCGTCGCCGTATCGAAACCCAGGTCATGAGCCTCACTGGGCTGGCCCTCGGCCAGCTCGACCTGGAATCGCCCAAGGGCGACCCCGGCCTGTTCGGCCCGCACAGTATTAGCTGGCGGGTACATGGCGACTTCCCGAGCATGCTGGTCGGTGGCATCAGCGCGCTGATGCTGCAGTTGTTGCATCCCCTGGCCTTGGCCGGTGTGTGGGACCACTCCAATTTTCGTGAAGACCTGCTCGGCCGCTTGCGCCGCACCAGCCAGTTCATTTCCGGCACCACCTTCGGCGCCACTGGCGATGCCGAGTGGCTGATCGACAAAGTGCGCACCATTCACCTGCAGGTCACCGGCACTGCACCGGATGGCCGCCCTTATGCGGCCAGCGACCCGGATCTGTTGACCTGGGTGCATGTAGCGGAGGTCAGCCGTTTCCTCGCCGCCCACCTGCGTTACCGCAACCCACACCTGCCACGCGCCGAGCAGGATGCCTATTACAACGAAATCGCCCTGATCGCCGAGCGCCTCGGTGCCCGTGACGTGCCGCGCTCGTGCCAGCAAGTTGAAGACTATCTGCAACACATACGCCCACAGCTGCACTGTGATACGCGCAGCCATGAGGTCATGCGAATCCTGCTCAACGCCCCTGCACCCAGCCGCCTGGCACAGCCTGTTGGCAAACTGATGCTGCACGCGGGTATCGACTTGCTGCCCGGCTGGGCCCAGGCACTGCTCGGCCTGCAGCACGGGCCCCTGCAGCAGCGCCTGATCCGCCTGGGCCTGCGCCGCACCGCGCCGGTATTGCGCTGGGCAATGCGCGACGGCTCGGCACACCGGGCCAAACGGCGCATGGGCATTGATTGAGCGAAAAGGTTGGCCCCTGCGGAACTGATTTAACGTGCCATACTCCAAGCACTCCTGCTTAGACAGACGAAGCGACACATGTACAAAGGATTGACTCGCGCCGCTGGCGCAATCGTGGCCTTGGTAGCCCTGTATAGCCTGCTCGGCTTTCTCATTCTTCCCGGTGTCGCACTGCGCATCGCCAACCAGCAGTTGGCCCAATACGCCACCGTGCCGGCCCACCTCGAACGGATCGAACTCAACCCCTTCAGCCTCGAGCTGACGCTGTGGGGCCTGCAGATCGGCGAGCCGGGCAAGGAACAGGTCGGTTTCGAGCGTCTTTACGCTAACGCCTCGCTCGACAGCCTATGGACAAAAGCCCTGCATCTGGAAGCGGTGGAGCTCGACAAACCGCGCAACGAAGTGCTGTTCGCCAAGGACGGTACCCTCAACCTGACCGGGTTGTTCAAACTACCGGCCAGCGAAGCCAAACCCGAAGAGCCGCCCAGCGACCCGTTCCCGCTGCGTATTGGCAGCATCAAGCTCATCGACGGTTACCTGCACTTCGAGGACCTGCGGCCCAGCGAGCCGATCGAGTTCCTCTACGACAACATGAATCTGGAGCTGAAAAACCTCAGCACCCTGCCCAACGACAACGCCGACATGACCTTGGTGGCCAGCGGCCCCAATGGCGGACGCATCGACTGGAAGGGCACGCTGAGCCTGTCGCCGATCGCCTCCGAAGGCACACTGAAGGTCACTGACGGCAAGATGAAGCTGTTCTGGCCCTACGTGCGCGATGCCGTGCCACTGGTGCTGGAAGACGGCGTGGTAAGCCTCGATACGCACTACAAGCTCAACCTCGCCAAACAGACCGAGCTGCTGCTGGATAACGTCTCCGTGCGCATCGCGCCATTCGCCATCAAGGCGCCGGATGGCCGACCGTTGGCACGCCTGGCCAGCCTGGAGGTTAGCGAAACCACCATTGATCTGGTCAAACAGCAGGTCACCGTGGGCAAGGTTCGCAGCGAAAAGCTCGAAACCTGGGCGGCGCTGGAAAAAGATGGCCAGCTCGACTGGCAGAAGCTGTTCGCCAGCCAACCCGCCAAGGCCACGCCGAAGGAAAAGGCCGAGCCGGCGGCCGCAGCACCTACGCCTGAAGAGAAAGCGGTCAACGAGCCAAGCAAACCCTGGCAAGTGCTGCTCAAGGACGTGCAGTTGCGCAACTACCTGGTACACCTGGCAGATCGCAGCCAGAAGGCACCGGTAGCCTTGGACATTGGCCCTCTCAATGCCGACCTGCAAGGTTTCGACAGCCTCAACCAGTCGCCCTTCACCCTCAAACTCGATACAGGTGTGGGTAAGCAAGGCAAGCTGCAGGCTGCAGGCCAGGTCAACCTGGCACCGATATGGGCAAAGCTGGATGTGAGCACCCGCGACATCGACCTGCGTGTAGCCCAGGCCTACATCAGCCCGTTCATCCTGCTGGAGCTGCGCAGCGGCATGCTCTCGAGCGACCTCAAGGTCGACCTGAAGAACACCGCGCCGCTGGCGTTCAGTGTGACCGGCAAGGCGCAGGTCAGCCAGTTGCATACCCTCGACACCATCAAGAGCCGCGACTTCGTCAAATGGCAGCAGGTGAACGTCGACGGCTTGTCCTACGTGCACGGCGATGCTCTGTCGATCGACAAGGTGACCCTGCTGCAGCCCTATGCACGCTTCATCATCAACGAAGACCGCACCACTAACGTGAATGATCTGCTGATCCCGCAACCGGCCGACGCCCCGGCGAGCAGCCAGCCCAAGCCGACCACGGCCAGCAGCAACAAGCCGCTTGGCATCCATATCGGGCAGATCGACATCAATGACGGCTCGGCCAACTTTGCCGACCTGTCGCTAACCCCCAACTTCGCCACGGCCATCCAGCAACTCAACGGGCAGATCGGCACCATCGACAACCGCAAGCCACAGCCGGCCAAGGTCGACGTCAAGGGCAAGGTAGACCGCTACGCACCGGTTACCATCAAGGGCGCACTCAACCCGTTCAACCCACTGGCCAGCCTGGACATTGCCACCAGCTTCAAGCGCGTCGAACTGACCACGCTGACGCCCTACTCCGGCAAGTTCGCCGGCTTCCGCATCCGCAAGGGGCGGCTGAACCTGGACCTGCACTACTTGATCACCAACGGCCAGCTCAAGGCCGAGAACAAGGTAGTAGTGGAGCAACTGCAGCTGGGCGAGAAAGTCGACAGCCCGGATGCGGTCGACCTTCCAATCCGCCTGGCGGTGGCATTGCTGAAGGATACCGAGGGCAAGATCTCGATCGAGCTGCCGGTGTCTGGCGACCTCAACAACCCGCAATTCAGCGTGATGCCGATTGTTTGGCAAACCCTGCGCAACCTGGTGCTGCGCGCGGCGCAGGCGCCATTCAAATTCATTGGCGGGCTGATCAGCGGCGGTAGCTCGGAAGACCTTGGCAACGTGGCCTTCGCCCCCGGTTCCAGCGAACTCAGCGGCGAGGCCCAGTCGTCCTTGGACAAGCTGGCATCCGCGCTGAAAGAGCGCCCGGAACTGCGCCTGGAAATCGAAGGCACCAGCGCCCAGGCCAGCGACGGCCCGCTGATTGCCCAACAGCGCCTTGAGCGTGAGTACCAGGCCACCTGGTACAAGATCCTGCAGCGACGGGGTGACAAGGTGCCGGCCAATGCCTCGATGCTGGTGGTTGACGACAGTGACAAACCGGCGATGCTCGAAGGCATCTACCGCACCCGCCTGAAGCAGCAGCCGCCTGCCGAATGGGAGCAGTTGGGCCGTGACGAGCGCGCCGCCAAGCTGCGCGAGGCCGTGATCAAGTCGTGGGCCGAGAGTACCGCCTTGCTGCGTACCTTGGGGCAGGAGCGCGCCAGCAGCATCAAGGACTATCTGGTCGACAAGGGCAAGCTGGAAGACGACCGGGTGTACTTCATCGATACCAGCCTGGGGCAGCCTCAAAGCGATGGCCGGGTGGTGACACCGATGCACCTGGATGCCGAGTAATCCCCTCTGGCAGGCCTGGCCTGTTCGCAGGCACGCCCGCCCCCACAGGCCTGCGCACTACCTGTGGGAGCGGGCGTGCCCGCGAAGAGGCCAGCACGGGCTTCAAACCAAGCGCTGCCCCGACACCGCCGGGTGATACAACGGTTGAACCTTGTTCCCGGCCGGGTCCAGCAGGTGGAAGCTGCGTGCGCCGTCACCATGGTTGAACGGCCGGTCGAGCAAGGTCACGCCACGGGCCTTGAAGTACGCATACCAGGCTTCCAGCTCCTCCACACTGTCGACAACGAACCCGTAGTGATCCAGGGTCTGCAACCCGTTGGCCGCCCCTGCCCCACGCCCCAATGACAGGTTGTCGTTACCGCAAGTGAGGTACACCAGGTCCTCATTGGCGCGATTCAGCACTTCCATGCCCAGCACATCGACGTAGAAGCGTTCACACTCTTCCAGGTTAGGCACCAGCAGGGCGATGTGGCGCAAGCCATTCAGGCGGCCAGGGCGTGCAGGCAATTCGGACATTGGCGAAGCTCCATTTTTGTATACAATTCATTATTGAATTTAAAACAAAAGGAGAGATTTGTGTATAGCCTGTTCATCAAGACCCGAGTGAAGCCTGGATGCGCCGACGCTTTCCTGAGTGCAATCAAGGTCAATGCTGCAGCTTCCGTGGCGAGTGAGCCTGGCTGTCTGGTGTTCGATGTGTCGCAGGACCGGGTTGATCCGGATGTGATCTACCTGTACGAAATCTACCGCGATGATGCTGCGTATGAAGCGCATACCCAGACCGCGCATTTTCGCGACAGCCGCCCATTGGTGGAGCCTCTGATCCTTGAGCAGGAATGCTTCGAAAGCGATGTGATCGCGCGCAACCCAGTGTATTGAACTCAAGAAAAAGCCCTGGCACGGGCCAGGGCTTTGCTGAAAGTGGCCAAATCCATTTGGCCGACGGGACATTCCTTTACTCGGCTTTCAGGCCGTCAGACATTACGCTCTTGACGCCTTTGATGTTCTTGGTGATGCGCACCGCTTCTGCTTTCTGCGATTCGGTAACCTTCACATCAGAAGACAGCGAAACAACACCTTGGCTGGTCTCGACTTTGATGTCGCTGCCTGGGATGCCTTTTTCAGTCAGCAGATCAGCTTTGACCTTGGTAGTGATCCAAGTGTCGGAGCCTTCTTGCTTGGCGTTGTCGACGGTGTTGGCCGCCAACATGACTGGAGCCTGGGTTGGCTCAGCGGCGAATGCACCGTTAGCCATGGTCAGGGTCAGAGCGGTAGCAGTAGCGGCAGCAATGGCGAACTTCTTCATGTGGGTCACTCCTGTTTTTCGAAGGGTCTGCGCCGTATGTCCTGGCGTCAGGTATGAAGGTAGTTGCATGGGCTGTGCCAGCTTGGCCTCTTCGTTTATTTCCTTTTAAATCAATCAGTTAGCAAAACACCATCGCTGCTGCGGTCGTGCATTTTGCAATCTGCGCGGTAAACCTGCATGCAAGATGCAAGTCCGCAAAAGGTTCCCGCCCCCATGAAAAAAGGGCCCCGAACAGATTGTGTGAAAACACACTGATAGGTCCTAGACCAAACGCCCCGACTTGTTCGGGGCGTTTGTTTTTGTGCTGAAAAAAGGCTCCTCAGCCCATCAACTGCATCATTTTCTTGGTACCCAGTACGCTGATCGCCCGCTTGAGGTTGTATGCGGTCACGGCCAAGGCCATTTCGGCTCTCGTCCCTTCGAGTTGCCGTAGCAAGAACCGTCCGTTCCCAAATAGCCATTGTTTGAGATTACCAAACGGGTGCTCCACGATGGATCTGCGTCGTTCCATCATCTCTGGATGCAGTTGCATCCGCTTCGTCATTCGTTCAAAGGCTTCTTCTTGTGCGTGACGCGAGACGTAGCGGCGCTTGGCCGTCGTACATTGGGCTTTCAGCGCACATCCAGCGCAGTCGCTGATTGCTGCCTGGTAGATCCGGTCGCCTTTGTAACGCTGCTTCAGGGTTAGCCACTGGCCTGCTGGACATTGGTACCGATCGTGGTCAGAGTCGTAGGTAAAGTCTTGGCGTTCGAACAATGCCTCTCCGCCTGGGTTCGAGGTTCGGTTTGGCGGCACGTAAGCGGTAATGGAGGCTTCCTCACACGCCTGGAACTGTTGGCCGTTTGAGTAGCCCATGTCCGCAGTCACGGTCAGAGCGTCTTGCCCAAGTTCGGCTTTGGCTGCTTTAGCCATGGGTTCGAGCTGCTTACGGTCATCACCCTCTTGCGTCACCTCGTGATGCAAAATCAGGCAGTGTTCTGCGTCGACGGCAGTCTGCACGTTATAGGCAACACGCGCCCCCTTGGGCGTGCGCATCATCCGGGCATCGTTTTCGTGCGTGTTGAACTGCTCCAGCCCCATCGATTTCATCAAGGCTTGGCAACTGCGATTGTCTTGCTGCTTGGCCTCAAGTTTCGCCAGGGCCGCCTTGATCGCAGTGCGATCTATCACTTGCTCGCCCTCAGACTTGTCTGCGGCATCCAGGTCCGCCAGGTATTGGGCAATCCGCTTCTCCAGCTTCTCGTCCTGACGCTTGAGCTGGTTCAAGTTCAGGTGGCGTCGCGCGGAAGCGACTGCCTGAAACTTGCTCCCGTCGATGGCAACCAAGTCACCGGCAATCAAACCGGCAGCTCGGCAGAACTGTACAAAGGCTCGGCATGTCGCGACGAACGCAGCTTTGTTGTTCTTGCGGAAGTCGGCGATGGTTTTGAAGTCGGGTTTGAGCCGATTGATCAGCCACATCACTTCGATGTTGCGCTGGCATTCGGCTTCCAGGCGCCGGGACGAGCGAATGCGCTGGAAGTAACCATAAAGGTAGAGCTTTAGGTGATCGGCGGGGTCGTACGCGGGGCGCCCGGTGGCCTTGGGCTGAGTTTTCTCAAAGCCGAGTTGACCCAGATCCAGCTTGGCGACATACAGATCAATGACCCGTACGAGGTGATCTTCAGGGATCAATTCCTCCAACGAGACCGGGAACAGGCTGGTCTGGCTGCGGGACTCTCCTTGTATGTAGGCCATAACGAAAAATGCTCCATATCTTTCGATACGGAGCATTCTCTTAAAGGGCCGGGCAGATTGCTAGGTTTTCACACAATCTGCGAAGGGCCCTTTCTCTATTGCGTGACGGTCGCTTAGACGCCCGAGGCCTTGGCCGCAGCGACGTCTTTGATCGACAGCTTGATACGGCCGCGGTTGTCCACGTCCAGTACCAGCACTTCGACTTCCTGGCCTTCTTTCAGGATGTCGGTGACTTTCTCGACGCGAGCATCGCTCAGCATGGAGATGTGCACCAGGCCGTCCTTGCCAGGCAGAATGTTGACGAAGGCGCCGAAATCGACAATGCGCTCGACCTTGCCGACGTAGATCTTGCCGATCTCGGCCTCGGCGGTGATGCCCAGGATGCGCTGCTTGGCAGCATCTGCCGCTTCCTTGGTTTCGCCGAAGATCTTGATCGAGCCGTCGTCTTCGATGTCGATCGAAGCCTTGGTCTCTTCGCAGATGGCGCGAATGGTGGCGCCGCCTTTACCGATGACGTCACGGATCTTGTCGGTGTCGATCTTCATCGCGATCATGGTCGGGGCGTTGGCCGACAGTTCGGTACGCGACTGGCCAATGATCTGGTTCATCTGGCCGAGGATGTTCAGGCGCGCTTCCAGGGCTTGGCCCAGGGCGATTTCCATGATCTCTTCGGTGATGCCGTTGATCTTGATGTCCATCTGCAGCGCGGTGACGCCTTTGGCGGTACCGGCTACCTTGAAGTCCATGTCGCCCAGGTGGTCTTCGTCACCCAGGATGTCAGTCAGGACTGCGAACTTGTCGCCTTCCTTGACCAGGCCCATGGCGATACCGGCAACTGGCGCCTTCATCGGCACACCGGCGTCCATCAGGGCCAGGGAAGCACCGCAGACCGAAGCCATGGAGCTGGAACCGTTGGATTCGGTGATTTCCGAAACCACACGGATGGTGTACGGGAACACGTCAGCAGCAGGCAGCATGGCCTGAACCGAACGGCGGGCCAGACGGCCGTGGCCGATTTCGCGACGGCCAGCACCGCCCATGCGGCCACACTCACCTACCGAGAACGGTGGGAAGTTGTAGTGCAGCATGAAGGGGTCTTTCTTCTCGCCTTCGAGGGTGTCCAGCAGCTGGGCATCACGGGCAGTACCCAGGGTCGCAACGACCAGGGCCTGGGTTTCGCCACGGGTGAACAGTGCCGAACCGTGAGTTTTCGGCAGCACACCCACTTCGATGTTCAGCGGGCGTACAGTCTTGGTGTCGCGGCCGTCGATACGTGGCTTGCCGTTGACGATGTTTTCGCGAACGGTGCGGTATTCGATTTCGCCGAAGATGTCTTTTACTTCGGAAGCCGAAGGCTGGCCTTCTTCACCGGAGAACTTGGCAACCGCCTGGTCACGCAGCTCACCCAGACGCGCATAGCGGTCGGCTTTGACGGTGATGGTGTAACCCTGCGAAACCGCTTCGCCGAACTCGGCGCGGATAGCATTGAACAGCTCGGTGTTGGCAACGGCAGGTTTCCAGTCCCAAGTCGGCTTGCCAGCTTCGGCAGCCAGCTCTTTGACAGCCTGGATAACAGCCTGGAATTCGTCGTGGGCGAACAGTACGGCACCCAGCATCTGGTCTTCGGTCAGCTCTTGAGCTTCCGATTCAACCATCAGTACGGCGTCGGAGGTACCGGCAACGACCATGTCCAGGCTCGAGGCAGCCAGTTGCTCGTAGGTCGGGTTCAGCAGGTAGCCAGTGCTTTCGTGGAAGGCAACGCGGGCAGCGCCGATCGGGCCTTCGAACGGAATGCCGGAAATGGCCAGGGCAGCCGAGGTACCGATCATCGCGGCGATGTCCGGGTCGGTCTTCTTGCTGGTGGAAACCACGGTGCAGACGACCTGCACTTCGTTCATGAAGCCTTCCGGGAACAGCGGACGGATCGGACGGTCGATCAGGCGCGAGGTCAGCGTCTCTTTCTCGGAAGGACGGCCTTCACGCTTGAAGAAGCCACCTGGGATCTTGCCAGCGGCGTAGGTCTTTTCCTGGTAGTGAACCGACAGCGGGAAGAAACCCTTGCCTGGATCAGCCTGTTTGGCGCCTACCACAGTCACCAGCACGGTGACGTCGTTGTCGACGGTAACCAGCACGGCGCCGGTTGCCTGACGGGCAATACGGCCCGTTTCGAGAGTGACGGTCGATTGACCGAACTGGAAAGTCTTGATTACCGGGTTCACGGTTTCCTACCTTTTTCAGTGGCTCTTGGGGGAACTGGTTTCTTGCGAATTCTTGGGCAGAACGGGGAATCGGCCCCATTGACCGTCCAGATACAACACGAGGCTGGGAGCCTGGCACCAAGCGGAAAAACCGCTCAGCATTGCCAGGCTGCCAACCTCGGAGATACGCGTGAAGTGCCCAACGGCAGCGCTGCAAAACAGCCCTGCCGAAGCCTGCGACACCCCACGCACACCACTGACCAGGCCGCTATTAGCGACGCAGGCCCAGGCGACCGATCAGGGCGCTGTAACGAGTGGTGTCTTTGCCCTTCAGGTAATCCAGCAGCTTACGACGCTGGTTGACCATACGGATCAGACCACGACGGGAGTGGTGGTCTTTATCGTTGGCCTTGAAGTGGCCTTGCAGCTTGTTGATGTTGGCGGTCAGCAGAGCAACCTGCACTTCCGGGCTACCGGTATCGCCGGCGGCTTGCTGGTATTCGGCAACGATCTGAGCTTTTTCTTCAACGCTGAGGGCCATTTGGCTTCTCCTGATAACGGATCCCGCAAGCGGGGTCCAATAGGCCAGGGACAAATCCCTGTATTAATAAAAAAGGTGTGACCGTGCCTACTGACAGCCACCCTTGATGCCGTGGGGCTCGGCAACTGCCTGACCCCGCGGTTTCGGTCATTCCGACCGAATCAGCCGACGCGGCGCAATGCGCCCGTCTTCGCTCACTTCACCGATACCGATGAAGCGTGCGTTGTGATCCTGTACCCGCACCATGCCAAATTGTGGCGCGTCCGGCGCGCGTACCGCCTGGCCATGCAGCCAGTAGAACGCACTGTGTTCCGACAGGCTGACCAACGGCCAGTCCTGCAGCCCGCTGTCCGATGGCATCAGGAAGCGGTCGAGCGCTTCGTTACCACCTTCGGCATGGGTCTGTTCGAGTTCCTCGAGGGTGACCGTCTGTGCCAGCGCAAAGGGCCCTGCCTGGGTCCTGCGCAGCTCGGCGACATAGGCGCCGCAACCAAGGGCTTCACCGATATCCTCCACCAGCGTGCGGATATAGGTGCCTTTGCTGCATCCTACGCTCAACCGTGCACGGGTGCCTTCGCACTCGAGCAACTCCAAGCGGTTAATAGTAACAGAACGCGCCTCACGCTCCACTACCTCTCCTGCACGTGCCAGTTTGTACAGCGGCTGGCCGTCACGCTTGAGCGCCGAGTACATAGGCGGTATCTGGCTGATCGGGCCGCGAAAACGGGGCAGCAGCGCTTCGATGTCGGCGCGACCAACGGTCACGTCGCGGGTCTGCAGCACCTCACCCTCGGCGTCGCCGGTGTTGGTAGTCTGCCCCATCTGCATGACGGTTTCGTAGCCCTTGTCGGAATCCAGCAAGTACTGCGAAAACTTGGTCGCTTCACCGAAGCACAGCGGCAACACGCCGGTCGCCAGCGGGTCGAGGCTACCGGTATGGCCGGCCTTTTCCGCGTTCAGCAGCCAACGCACTTTCTGCAAGGCGGCATTGGACGTGAAGCCCAGCGGCTTGTCGAGCAGGATGATGCCGCTGACATTGCGGCGGATACGTTTGACCTGGGCCACCGCTTACTCCTTGGTGTCCGACTCGTCGGCATCCTTGTGCAGGCGGTCTTCGGCCACTGCACGCTCGATCAGCGCCGACAGGTGCACACCACGGCTGACACTTTCATCGAAATGGAAGTGCAGCTGCGGCACGCTGCGCAGTTGCATCGAACGCCCCAGGTGCAGACGCAGGAAGCTGGCGGCGCTATTCAATGCCTTGAGCGATTGCTGCACGGCATCCGGGGTTTCCTCGCCCATGACGGTGATGAACACCTTGGCATGGCCCAGGTCACGGCTCACGTCCACGGCGGTGATAGTCACCAGACCGACACGCGGGTCCTTGACTTCGCGACGGATCAGCTCGGCCAGCTCGCGCTGCATCTGATCGCCAATACGTTGGGTACGGCTATATTCTTTGGCCATTCTTGCTACCTGTAACTTAAAGCGGCAAACGCCCGGACAGACGAATGCCTGACCGGGCGCTACCTGAAGAGGTACCGCAAGCCGCCCTGTAGCAGGCGCTTGCGGCTCGCTCGCCCTTAAAGGGTACGAGCCACCTGGACTTTCTCGAAGACTTCGATCTTGTCGCCGACCTTGACGTCGTTGTAGCTCTTGACGCCAATACCGCACTCCATGCCCGAACGGACTTCGGAAGCATCGTCCTTGAAGCGACGCAGCGATTCCAGCTCGCCTTCGAAGATCACAACGTCATCACGCAGTACGCGAATCGGACGGTTGCGGTACACGGTACCCTCGATGACCATACAGCCAGCGATGGCGCCGAACTTCGGCGAACGGAACACGTCACGTACTTCGGCGACACCCAGGATGTTCTCGCGAACATCGCTGCCGAGCATGCCGGTCAGGGCCTTCTTGACGTCTTCGATGATGTCGTAGATCACGTTGTAATAACGCATATCCAGACCTTCCTGCTCGACGATCTTGCGCGCACCGGCGTCGGCACGCACGTTGAAGCCGAACAGTACTGCATTCGAAGCCAGCGCCAGGTTGGCGTCGCTCTCGGTGATACCACCGACGCCACCACCAATCACGCGCACTTGCACTTCGTCGTTGCCCAGGCCGCCGAGCGAACCCTGCAGCGCTTCCAGAGAACCACGCACATCGGTCTTGAGAACGATGTTGAGGGTTTTCTTCTCTTCCTGACCCATGGTCTCGAAGATGTTTTCCAGCTTGCCGGCGTGAGCACGGGCCAGCTTGACCTCGCGATACTTGCCTTGACGGAACAGGGCAACTTCACGGGCTTTCTTCTCGTCGGCAACCACGGACAGCTCGTCACCGGCTTCCGGAGTACCGTCCAGGCCGAGGATCTCGACCGGGATCGACGGGCCAGCTTCCTTCACAGGCTTGCCGTTCTCGTCGAGCATGGCGCGAACGCGGCCATAGTTGGAACCGCACAGGACCATATCGCCCTGACGCAGGGTACCGTCCTGAACCAGGATGGTCGCCACCGGGCCACGGCCCTTGTCCAGGCGCGATTCGACGACCACACCACGACCTGGCGCGGTTGGGGTAGCGGTCAGTTCGAGGATCTCGGCCTGCAGCAGAACGGCTTCGAGCAGCTCGTCGACACCGGTACCCATCTTGGCCGAAACCTTGACGAACGGCGTGTCACCACCCCAGTCCTCGGAGGTAACGCCTTCGACGGACAGCTCGTTACGGATGCGATCGAGGTCAGCACCTGGCTTGTCGATCTTGTTCACTGCAACGACCAGCGGAACACCGGCTGCCTTGGCATGCTGAACGGCTTCGCGGGTTTGCGGCATCACACCGTCGTCCGCCGCCACCACCAGGATGACAATGTCGGTCGCCTTGGCACCACGGGCACGCATCTGGGTAAACGCAGCGTGACCTGGGGTATCGAGGAAGGTGACCATGCCGCGGTCGGTTTCCACGTGGTAGGCACCGATGTGCTGGGTGATACCACCGGCTTCGCCAGCGGCAACCTTGGCACGACGGATGTAGTCGAGCAGCGAGGTCTTACCATGGTCAACGTGACCCATGACGGTAACCACCGGCGCACGCGACTCGGTCTGGCCTTCGAACTTCAGCGATTCGGCCAGGGAGTCTTCCAGGGCGGTGTCGCTGACCAGCGTGACCTTGTGGCCCAGCTCTTCTGCGATCAGCTGAGCGGTTTCCTGGTCGAGCACCTGGTTGATGGTGACCGGGGTCCCCATCTTGAACATGAACTTGACCACTTCAGCGCCCTTGACGGACATCTGGTTGGCCAGCTCGGAGACGGTGATGGTCTCGCCGATGGTCACGTCACGGATGACGGGGCCGGTCGGGTTCTGGAAGCCGTGCTGATTACGCTTTTTCAGCTTGCTCTTGCCACCACGGCCACGACGAGCGCCATCGCTCTCTTCGTCGGTAGTGCGCGGAGCAGCACGCGGAGTCGGCGCCTTTTCCTTCTCCTTGACCTTGACCTTGATCGACACACGAGGCGCCTCGCCACGACGACGGTCGTCATCACGGGTACGGCTTTCGTTGCGACGGGTCTCGTCTTTCTTGCGCTCGGCAGCACGGGCTGCGGCGTCTTCAGAGGCCGGGGCGTCTGCGACTACCGGGGCCGGAGCAGCGACCGGAGCAGCGGCAGGAGCCGGCTCTGGCTTGGCAGCAGGCGCAGGGGCGGCGGCGGTGGAGCCGGCCGCCTGACGGCGAGCCTGCTCTTCGTTGCGCTGGCGAACTTCGGCCTCGACCTTGTCGCGAGCGGCATTTTCAGCCGCGCGGCGCTCTTCCAGCTCACGCTTCTGCTCAGCCTGGATTTCTTCAGGGCTGCGCTGAACGAAAACTTTCTTCTTGCGTACTTCTACGCTGATGCTCTTGCTACCGGCGACACGCAGGGTGCTGGTGGTTTTGCGCTGCAAGGTAATCTTGCGCGGCTCTTCCGCCTTGCTCTTGTGGCTGCTTTTCAAATGAGTCAGCAGGGTCTGCTTCTCATTGTCGGTCACTACCTGACCGGCGTCGGTGTGCGGCAGACCTGCCTCACGCATCTGCTGCAGCAGGCGCTCTACCGGTGCCTCGACCTCTTGGGCCAGTTCTTTCACCGTGACTTGCGTCATGCACTTCTCTCCTCAGGCCGCGCCTAATTACTCGAACCAGTGGGCTCGGGCGGCCATGATCAACTTGCCGGCACGCTCTTCGTCGATGCCGTCGATGTCGAGCAGATCGTCGATCGACTGCTCGGCCAGGTCTTCGCGGTTAACCACGCCGCGCACCGCCAGTTCAGCCGCCAGGTCTTTGTCCATGCCCTCAAGGGAGAGCAGGTCTTCGGCCGGGTGGGCGTCTGCCAGTTTTTCTTCGGTAGCGATGGCCTTGGTCAACAAACGGTCCTTGGCTCGAGCGCGGAGCTCATTGACGATATCTTCGTCAAAGCCATCGATGTTGAGCATTTCTTCCAACGGTACGTAGGCAATTTCTTCAAGGCTGGTGAAGCCTTCGTCGACCAGCACTTGGGCCAGCTCCTCGTCGACTTCCAGTTCCTCGATGAAATTGCGCAGGATGTCACCGGTTTCGGCCTGTTGCTTGGCCTGGATGTCCTTCTCGGTCATCACGTTCAGGGTCCAGCCGGTCAACTGACTGGCCAGGCGAACGTTCTGACCGCCACGGCCAATGGCCTGGGCCAGGTTGTCCTCGGCGACGGCGATGTCCATGGCATGGGCATCTTCATCAACGATGATCGCCGCGACTTCAGCCGGCGACATGGCGTTGATGACGAACTGCGCCGGGTTATCGTCCCACAGGACGATATCCACACGCTCACCACCCAGCTCCCCGGATACGGCCTGGACGCGCGAACCACGCATGCCGATGCAGGCACCTTGCGGATCGATACGCTTGTCCTTGGAGCGGACGGCAATCTTGGCTCGCGAACCCGGATCACGGGAAGCAGCCATGACTTCGATGAGGCCCTCGGCAATTTCCGGCACTTCAATGCGGAAAAGCTCGATCAGCATCTGCGGCGCGGTGCGCGACAGAATCAGCTGTGGGCCACGGTTTTCGGTGCGAATTTCCTTGAGCAGCGCACGCAGGCGCACGCCAACACGGAAGGTTTCGCGCGGAATGATGTCTTCGCGAGCCAGCAAGGCCTCGGCGTTGTTGCCCAGGTCAACGATGACGTTGTCGCGGGTAACCTTTTTTACGGTACCGGAGATGATCTCGCCAACGCGCTCACGGTAGGCATCGACCACCTGGGCACGCTCGGCCTCACGGACCTTCTGCACGATGACCTGCTTGGCGGTCTGGGCGGCAATACGACCGAACTCGATGGACTCGATCTTCTCTTCGATCACGTCACCAACCTTGGCTTCAGGGTGGGTGTCCTTGATCTTGTCCAGCCAGGTCTCGATCGCCGGATCATCAAGATCGGCTTCGTCGACCACGGTCCAGCGACGGAAAGTCTCGTAGCTACCGGTGTGGCGGTTGATTTCCACACGTAGGTCGACTTCGTCTTCAAAACGTTTTTTGGTTGCAGTGGCCAGGGCCACTTCCAGCGCTTCGAAAATGACGCCGGGCGGTACACCTTTTTCGTTGGATACCGATTCAACAACCAGCAGTACTTCTTTGCTCATCGTACGCCTCGCCTTGCGCAAGCCATTGGGCCCGGATAGTCCGCCGGGCCCGGCACGTCTCAGTCAAAACTGGGAATAATATTGGCCTTGTCGATCGAGTCGATCGGTAACAGGAACTCCTGGTTGTCCACCTGGACCACCACATCCTGCTCCTCCACACCGCGGAGAAGGCCCTGGAAGTTACGACGACCCTCGAAGGGTGAGCGCAGCTTGATCTTCACTTGTTCGCCGGCATGCGAGGCAAACTGTTCCAGCGTGAACAGTGGGCGATCCATGCCTGGAGAAGACACCTCGAGGGTGTACTCACTGCTGATTGGATCTTCCACATCGAGGATTGCGCTGGCCTGACGGCTGACTGCTTCGCAGTCGTCCACCAGAATACCGCCTTCCTTGTCGATGTAGATGCGCAGTACCGAATGCTTACCCTGGGAAACGTATTCGATCCCCCAGCACTGATAGCCCAGACCCTCGACAACCGGGGCCAACAAGGCCTGCAACTGTTCTAGCTTGCTCGACACCTGAACCCCCTCGTGCATGCTGTGCAAATAAAAAATGGGCGAAGCGCCCATCCCTGAAAGCGCCGTAGGACAACGACGCCGAAACTGTTCGGTTAGCAAAAAGCCCCTGAAAAGGGGCTCCGCTGAAGCTGGTTGCGGGGGCTGGATTTGAACCAACGACCTTCGGGTTATGAGCCCGACGAGCTACCAAGCTGCTCCACCCCGCGACAAAGCTGGGGCAAAAGTATAAGACCGAACCCTGTTGAGGGTCAAATCCAAACATTCACCTACAAGAAAGCCCGCTAAAGCGGGCTCTCAAGCTTTAATTGGTACCGAGAAGGGGACTCGAACCCCTACACCCTATGGGCACAACCACCTCAAGGTTGCGTGTCTACCAATTCCACCACCTCGGCAATACTACTACTTGAAACCCGTTACTTCTGCTCTTGAGCCGGAGGAGGTACATCACCCGTATTACTGGTGGTTTCGCTCTTCTGCTGCTGGAGCACCGGTACATCATCATTAACTGCCGGTTTTTGCGGCTCTTTCACTTCTAGCACTGCTGGATCTGGAAGACCTGCTTGGCTAAGCTGGTGAGCTTGTTGCTTCGCGAAGTATCCTAACCCAAGTGCTGTCAAAAAGAAAGTGGCAGCGAGTATAGCAGTTAATTTACTTAGGAACGTTGCAGAGCCTTGGCTCCCGAACACGGTATTTGAAGCCCCCGCGCCGAAAGATGCACCTGCTTCAGCACCTTTACCCTGTTGCAACAGAACCAGCACTACAAGCGACAGCGCTGCCAACAGATGAAAAACAACGATGACTGTTTCCAGCATTTGTTCAGTTTCCTGCGGCGCGACAAATTGCACCGAATTCGTCTGCGTTCAGGGAAGCCCCACCAATGAGCCCCCCATCGATATCCGGCATGCCGAACAGTTCGGCCGCATTGGCCGCCTTCACGCTGCCGCCGTATAGCAACTGCACCTTCGCAGCCACTTCAGCATCTTCTGCCGCCAACTGGCCGCGGATGGCGGCGTGCACATCCTGGGCCTGCTGTGGCGTGGCCGTAAGGCCTGTACCGATGGCCCATACAGGCTCATAGGCAATTACTGCATCGGCAAAAGCCTTAACACCGAATGCTTCGATGATACTGCTTAGTTGACGCCCGACAACTTCGAGCGTTTTGCCAGCCTCGCGCT
This sequence comes from Pseudomonas sp. CIP-10, assembly GCF_020911845.1. Lineage (NCBI taxonomy): Bacteria > Pseudomonadati > Pseudomonadota > Gammaproteobacteria > Pseudomonadales > Pseudomonadaceae > Pseudomonas > Pseudomonas sp. CIP-10. The sequence goes on from NZ_CP087160.1 coordinate 5,210,532, forward strand.
CCTCAAGGGTTTCCCCTATGCAAAGCACTGGCTTCAAGCCTTTGGCCTGGGCCGCTGCAAACTTGCGATTGAGCACTTCGTCGGTTTCACCAATAATCTGGCGACGCTCCGAGTGACCAATCAACACCAACTTGCAACCTGCTTCAACCAGCTGCTCGGGAGCAACTTCCCCGGTCAGCGCACCCTGTTCGGGTTGTACAGCAGAATTCTGTGCGCCGACAGTAATTTCTTTACCCGCCAGACCATCAATCACCTGATTGATGAACAAGGCCGGTGGAAATACGGCGACTTCCACTCCGCTCGGCAAGGCGAGATTGCTCAAGCCTTTGGTCAGCTCAGCGACGCTAGCGCGGGTACCGTGCATTTTCCAGTTACCAGCTACCATAGGGCGACGCATGCTTTACCTCGTCGGTCAAAGTGGGCGCAGATCTTACCCAACCAGATCTGCGCTGGCAAGCGCCTTCAGACACAAACTTCGCTGACCAGTTTGGCCAGTGCTTCAGCATGGGCCCGCACCTGGCTTTCGTCTTCGCCCTCAACCATGACCCGCACCAGCGGCTCGGTACCGGACTTGCGCAACAGCACGCGACCACGCCCCGCCAGCGCATCGGTAACCTTTGCACTGGCTTCCTTGACGGCGGGGTGCTCCAGCGGGTCAACCTTGCTGGCGCCAAAGCGTACATTGATCAGCACCTGCGGGCACTTGCGCAGGGCCTGACGGGCCTGGGCCAGGGTTTCACCCCGGCGCTTGAGCGCCATCAGCACCTGCAGCGCGGCAATGATCGCATCGCCGGTTGTGGTGTGGTTGCAGCACACGACGTGACCGGAGTTTTCACCGCCGACCAGCCATTCACGCTCCAACAGCTCGGCCATGACGTAACGGTCGCCGACCTTGGCTCGCACAAACGGGATGTCCAGGTCCTTGAGCGCCAGCTCCAGGCCCAGGTTACTCATCAGCGTGCCGACCACCCCGCCTTGCAGCTTGCCATGCTCCTGCAGGTCGCGAGCAATGATGAACAGCAGCTCGTCACCGTCGACGATGGCGCCCGTGTGGTCGACCATCAGCACGCGATCGCCATCACCGTCAAAGGCAATGCCGAGATCGGCATGCCCGACCAGTACAGCGGCCTGCAGCGATTCGATGTGTGTCGAGCCGCAACCTTCGTTGATGTTCAGGCCGTCCGGTTGCGCATGCAGCACGGTCACGTCGGCACCCAGCTCACGGAATACGCTGGGCGCAACCTTGTAGGTCGCACCATGGGCGCAGTCGACCACCAGCTTGAGGCCTTCGAAGCTGGTGCTGCTCGGCACGCTGCTCTTGCAGAATTCGATGTAGCGGCCGGCGGCATCGTTGATACGCGAAACCTTGCCCAGCTTGCCCGACTCGACAACGGTCATCGGTTGATCGAGCAGCTCTTCGATCATCAGCTCGACCTCGTCCGGCAGCTTGGTGCCCTGGCCCGAGAAGAACTTGATGCCGTTGTCATCGTGCGGATTGTGCGAGGCACTGATGACGATGCCGGCTTCGGCGTGGAAGGTACGCGTGAGGTAAGCGATGGCCGGTGTCGGCATCGGCCCGAGCAGCATCACATCGGCACCTGCCGCGGACAGGCCGGCTTCGAGTGCGGACTCGAACATGTAGCCGGAAATACGCGTGTCCTTGCCCACCAGCACGCGGCAGTGCCCTTGCTTGCGGAAGGCCATGCCGGCCGCCCAGCCAAGCTTCAGCATGAAGTCAGGCGTGATCGGGTATTCGCCGACGCGGCCACGAATGCCGTCGGTACCAAAGTATTTTCTGCTCATAGGGACTCCAATGTTCTTATTCGGCGTTTTGCACCGCAGCGATCATGCGTACCACATCAACGGTTTCGGCCACGTCATGTACCCGAAGGATGCTCGCCCCTTTGGTCATGGCCAACGCCGCCAGCGCAAGGCTGCCGTACAAGCGCTCGCCGACCGGACGTTCCAGCGTCAGGCCGATCATGCTCTTTCGTGAAACGCCCACCAGCAGTGGACGCCCAAGGCGATAGAGCGCTTCCATGTGCTTGAACAGGCTCAGATTGTGCGCCAGTGTCTTGGCGAAACCGAAGCCCGGGTCAAGGATGATTCTGTCAGCGTCGATGCCCGCTGCGGCGCAGGCGGCCATCCGCTGTTCTAGATAACGGGTGACGTCGGCGGTCACGTCCTGGTAATGCGGATCGTCCTGCATGTTACCTGGCTCGCCACGCATGTGCATGAGGCACACCGGCAGACCGGTGTCCGCCGCAGCGTCCAAGGCACCATCGCGCTCCAGGGCCCGCACGTCGTTGATCAGCCCGGCACCCAGGCGGGCTGCTTCACGCATGACAGCAGGCGTGGAGGTATCGACCGAAATGACCACGTCGAGGCGACTGTTGATGGCCTCGACCATTGGCGCCACACGCTCCAGCTCCTCGGTCACCGAGACTGCACGCGCACCCGGGCGCGTGGACTCGCCACCGATGTCGATCAGCGTTGCACCAGCAGCCACCATCGCTTCGGCATGGCGCAGGGCCTCGTCGCGCTGACTGAAGCGACCGCCATCGGAGAAGGAATCGGGGGTGATATTGAGAATACCCATGACATGGGTATGTGACAAATCAAGAACCCGGCTGCCGCAAGGCAACCGGGTGGGGTACTGCACTGAGCTCATAGATGCCCTTAGTGTTCAGCCGCTGGGCCGCCGATTGGCGATTCCGGACGCTCATCCTGGGCCGCAGGCGTACCCGAGTGCTTGTCATCGTCCCAATCACGCGGCTCACGTGGTGTGCGCCCAGCCATGATGTCGTCAATCTGATCGGCATCGATGGTCTCGTACTTCATCAGCGCTTCGGTCATCGCCTCGAGCTTGTCGCGGTTGTCGATCAGCAACTGTTTGGCAGTGGCGTAGCACTGATCGATGATGCTGCGCACCTCGGAGTCGATCAATTTGGCCGTCTCACCGGACACGCTGGCATGCTGGCTACCGGCACTACGGCCGAGGAACACCTCGCCCTCTTCCTCTGCATACATCAGCGGGCCAAGCTTCTCGGACAGGCCCCATTTGGTCACCATGTTACGAGCGATCTGGCTGGCCCGCATGATGTCGTTGGACGCGCCAGTGGTCACGCCATCGAAGCCCAAGGTCATCTCCTCGGCGATACGGCCGCCATACAGCGAGCAGATCTGGCTGATCAGCGCACGCTTGGAGAGGCTGTAGCGGTCTTCTTCCGGCAGGAACATGGTCACACCCAAGGCACGACCACGCGGAATGATCGAAACCTTGTAGACCGGGTCGTGCTCAGGCACCAGGCGACCGACAATGGCGTGGCCAGCCTCGTGATAGGCCGTGTTTCTCTTTTCCTTCTCGGACATGACCATGGTCTTGCGCTCAGCGCCCATCATGATCTTGTCCTTGGCCAGCTCGAACTCTTTCATTTCGACCAGGCGCTTGTTGGAACGCGCGGCAAACAGCGAAGCCTCGTTGACCAGGTTGGCCAGGTCGGCGCCGGAGAAGCCTGGGGTACCGCGTGCGATGACCGCCGGGTTGACGTTCTCGCCAATCGGCACCTTGCGCATGTGCACCTTGAGGATCTGCTCGCGACCACGAATGTCCGGCAGGCCAACCACCACCTGGCGGTCGAAGCGGCCGGGGCGCAGCAGCGCAGGGTCGAGCACATCCGGACGGTTGGTGGCGGCGATGACGATGATGCCATCGTTCATCTCGAAGCCGTCCATCTCCACCAGCAACTGGTTGAGAGTTTGTTCACGCTCGTCGTGACCGCCGCCCATGCCGGCGCCACGATGGCGACCAACGGCGTCGATTTCGTCGATGAAGATGATGCACGGGGCGTGCTTCTTGGCCTGCTCGAACATGTCGCGCACACGGCTGGCACCGACACCCACGAACATTTCCACGAAGTCCGAACCGGAAATGGTGAAGAACGGTACTTTCGCCTCGCCCGCAATGGCCTTGGCCAGCAGGGTCTTACCGGTACCGGGTGGGCCAACCATCAGCACACCGCGCGGGATACGGCCGCCCAGGCGCTGGAACTTGCCCGGATCGCGCAGGAACTCGACCAGCTCGCCAACCTCTTCCTTGGCCTCGTCGCAGCCCGCAACGTCAGCCAGCGTGGTCTTGACCTGGTCTTCGGACAGCAGGCGTGCCTTGCTCTTGCCGAAGCTCATCGGCCCGCCCTTGCCGCCCGCGCCCCCTTGCATCTGGCGCATGAAGAACATGAACACGGCAATGATCACCAGGATCGGGAAGCTCGCCACCAGCAACTGCGTCCAGATGCTCTGTTGCTCAGGCTGCTTGCCTTCGACGACCACGTGGTTGTCGACCAGATCGCCGATCAGGCCATTGTCGGTGATGGCCGGGCGCACAGTCTTGAAGTTGTCGCCATCGGTGCGCTTGCCAGTAATGATGTAGCCATCGACGGTCACACGCTCGACCTTGCCATCCTTGACCTGCTGGATGAAGTCGGAGTAGTTGAGGGTCTGCGGCTCGTTAGGGCTGGAGAAGTTGTTCATCACTGTCACCAGGACAGCTGCGATGATCAACCACAGGATCAGATTCTTTGCCATGTCGTTCAATTAGCTACCCTCTGAGGCCGGCGCACGACGCAGCCGTGCCTCGCATGATATTCATCGCCCTAACTTACTACATTACCTACGCAGCCGCAGGCACCGTCTGTAACCCTTTGTGAAAGCTAGACTACACGAAGTTCGGACGATCCTGACGCAGTGGCCGATTGGAATTAACTATCGACCACCCCGCTTCACACCTTTCATTACCCTTTGAAGCCCCTGCCCAACAGGTATTGCTCGCGGGAACGGTCCCGTGACGACGATGGCTTGCGCATTTGCACCTTGTCGAATTTGCTGCGCACATCCTTCAGGTACACGTCAAAACCTTCGCCCTGGAAAATCTTGATCAGGAAGTCGCCCCCGGGCTTGAGTACGCGGGTCGCCAGATCGAGGGCCAGCTCGCAGAGGAACATGGCACGCGGAATGTCCACCGCGGGCGTACCACTCATATTGGGGGCCATGTCGGAAATCACAAGGTCCACATGCGAATCGCCCACCGCTTCGAGAATGCGCTGCAGCACTTCGTCGTGGGTGAAGTCACCTTGAATGAAGGTCACGTCGGCGATCGAGTCCATTTCCAGAATGTCGGAAGCGATCAGGCGACCCTGGCCACCAATCAGACGACTGGTCACCTGAGACCAGCCACCAGGGGCCGCGCCGAGGTCGATCACGCTCATGCCTGGGCGGATAAGGCGGTCCTTCTCCTGGATCTCCAGCAGTTTGTAGCTCGCACGCGAGCGATACCCATCCTTCTGCGCCTGCTTCACAAAAGGGTCGTTGAAATGCTCTCGCAGCCAGTTTGCGCTGCTTTTGGAACGTTGTACCACGGGGCACCTCGATGATATGCGTCGTGATTGACTGGGCGGAGCCGGTGGCCCTCGGGTAAAATGCCGGTCAATTTTACAGAATCAGACGGAAAGGGTCAGATTATGCCGCTCAATAACGAGCAGAAGAAGCAATACAAGTCCATTGGTCATGACCTGAAGCCGGTCCTGATCGTTGCTGGCAACGGTTTGAATGAAGGCGTGATCGCCGAACTGGAGCGCGCACTGGTCGACCATGAGCTGATCAAGGTCGAAATTCGCTCGGAAGACCGCGAGGAACGCGCCGAAACCATCGCCGAGCTGTGCAAGGCCGGCCGTGCCGAGCTGGTGCAGACCATCGGCAAGAAAGCCCTGATCTACCGCAAGAACCCACAGCCGAACAAGCAGCTGTCCAACATCCACCGTTACAAGTAACGGTGGCTCCGATCAGTGGCGCGGTGAACGCGCCCTGACCGGTACCGGCTGGGCCACCAGCACGATGCCGGAAAAGCCCAGCACCAGGAAGCAGAACATCTGCCAGCGCTCGCCCACGGAAATACCGTAGCGCAAGGTGTAATACCCCACGCAGGCACCAAAGCCGAGCAACAGCATCTGGCCGCGGAACTGCCGCCACCAGGCCGCCAGGCCGTCCACCCTCGCCAGCACTGCCAGCTGAGTCAACAAGCCAAGCAACGCCACGCCGATCAACCAGCGGTCGATCTGCCCGGCGATATCCTGCACCAGCAGCGGGGCCAGGCCACTGACCTTGAGCGCAGGCACCAGCCCTACATGGAACACCCACAGGCCACCGACCCAGAAAACCTGGGCCAGTTGCCAGAGGATCCCCTCAAGGGACGGCGCCCGCAGGCGTCGGTCAGATGTGCTTGACTTCGACAATCTCGTACTCGACCGTGCCACTAGGCGTCTTGACGACGACAGTATCACCTTCTTCCTTGCCGATGATGGCACGGGCAATGGGTGCACCGCTCGACAGCTTGCCCTGCTTCACGTCAGCTTCATCCTCGCCAACGATCTGGTAGGTCACCTCTTCATCGGTTTCGGTGTTGGCCAGTACCACGGTGGTACCGAAAATCACCTTGCCAGTGTGAGGGATGGTGGTCACGTCGATGACCACCGAATTCTGCAGACGGCCTTCGATATCACGGATACGCGCTTCGACCATGCCCTGCTCCTCACGGGCAGCATGGTATTCGGCGTTTTCCTTGAGGTCACCCAGCTCACGCGCTTCACCAATGGCCTGACTCAGGCGCGGGCGCTCGGTCTTGCTCAGGAACAGGTGCTCTTCTTCCAGGGCGCGAGCGCCCTGGACGGTCATCGGGTATTTGGTAATGCTCATGCTTTCAGTCCTGCATGCAGATCCTGCAAGCGACGAACGGTCTTTTCCGGACCGAATTTCAGCGCTTCGCAGATGGCTTCACCAGCCGCAATGGTAGTGGTGCAGTAAATCTTGTGCTGCAGCGCATTGCGACGAATCGAGTAGGAGTCGGCGATCGACTGGCGACCTTCGGTGGTATTGATGATCAGCGACACTTCGTCGTTCTTGATCATGTCGACCACGTGAGGGCGACCTTCGGTCACCTTGTTCACACGGCGCACTTTCAGGCCAGCCGCCTCGATAACCTTGGCGGTGCCGGCAGTGGCAACCACTTCGAAGCCCAGGGCGATCAGGTCGCGGGCAACGCCAGCCACTTGCGGCTTGTCGTCGTCGCGCACGCTGATGAACGCAGTACCGCCCGTCGGCAGCACTTCGCTGGCACCCATCTGGGCTTTGGCAAAGGCTTCACCGAAGCTGTCACCGACGCCCATGACTTCACCGGTCGATTTCATCTCAGGGCCGAGGATCGGGTCAACCCCTGGGAACTTGGCGAACGGGAAGACGGCTTCCTTCACGCTGTAGAAGTTCGGGATGATTTCCTGGGTGAAGCCCAGCTCTTTCAGGGTTTTACCCGCCATGACGCGGGCCGCGATCATCGCCAGGGACGTGCCGATGCACTTGGACACGAACGGTACGGTACGCGAGGCACGCGGGTTGACTTCGATCACGTAGATCTTGTCGCCCTGCAGGGCCAGCTGTACGTTCATCAGGCCTACCACGCCCAGCTCCAGCGCCATTTTCTTGACCTGAACGCGGACTTCGTCCTGCACTTCCTTGCTCAGCGAGTAAGGTGGCAGCGAGCACGCCGAGTCGCCGGAGTGTACGCCGGCCTGCTCGATGTGCTGCATGATCGCGCCGATGACCACGTCGGTGCCGTCGCACACCGCATCCACGTCCATCTCGATGGCGCAGTTGAGGAAGTGGTCGAGCAGTACCGGGCTGTCGTTCGACACTTGTACCGCTTCACGCAGGTAGCGCTTGAGCTCGTCCAGCTCGTAGACGATCTCCATGGCACGACCGCCCAGTACGTAGGACGGACGCACGACCAGCGGGTAGCCGATGCTGCCCGCAGCACGGATAGCCTCTTCTTCGCTGCGCACGGTGGCGTTTGGCGGCTGCAGCAGGTTCAGGCGCTGAACCATCTGCTGGAAGCGCTCACGGTCTTCGGCGCGGTCGATGGCGTCAGGGCTGGTACCGATGATCGGCACGCCAGCTTCTTCCAGAGCGCGGGCCAGCTTCAGCGGGGTCTGGCCGCCGTAGTGAACGATCACGCCCTTCGGCTTCTCGACGCGGCAGACTTCCAGCACGTCTTCCAGGGTCAGCGGCTCGAAGTACAGGCGGTCGGAAGTGTCGTAGTCGGTGGAGACGGTTTCCGGGTTGCAGTTGACCATGATGGTCTCGTAACCGTCGTCACGCAGCGCCAGGGCGGCATGTACGCAGCAGTAGTCGAACTCGATACCTTGGCCGATACGGTTCGGGCCGCCACCCAGGATCATGATCTTGTCGCGGGTCGACGGGTTGGCCTCGCACTCTTCCTCGTAGGTGGAGTACAGGTAGGCAGTGTCGGTGGCGAACTCGGCGGCGCAGGTGTCGACGCGCTTGTACACCGGGAACACTTCCAGCTTGTGGCGGTGGCGACGCAGGTTCTTGTCGGTAATGCCCAGCAGTACTGCCAGACGCTGGTCCGAGAAGCCCTTGCGCTTGAGGCGCAGCATGTAGTCCTTGTCGATTGCCGACAGGGCCAGGGTCTTGACCTTCTCTTCTTCCTTGATCAGGTCTTCCATCTGCACCAGGAACCACATGTCGATGCCGGTCAGATTGAAGATTTCTTCGCAGGTCATGCCCGAACGCATGGCGTCAGCCACGTACCAGATACGCTCGGCACCCGGTACGGTCAGTTCGCGCTTGAGGATGCTGGCGGCTTCCGGGCTGGCCAGGTCGACTTTCGGGTCGAGGCCGCAGGCGCCGACTTCCAGGCCGCGCAGGGCTTTCTGCAGGGATTCCTGGAAAGTACGGCCGATGGCCATGACTTCACCCACGGATTTCATCTGGGTGGTCAGGCGGGCGTCGGCTTTCGGGAATTTCTCGAAGGCGAAGCGTGGCAGCTTGGTGACGACGTAGTCGATCGACGGTTCGAAGGACGCAGGGGTGCGACCGCCAGTGATGTCGTTCTGCAGCTCGTCGAGGGTGTAACCAATGGCCAGCTTGGCGGCGATCTTGGCGATCGGGAAGCCGGTGGCCTTGGAGGCCAGGGCGGACGAACGCGATACGCGCGGGTTCATCTCGATGACGACCATGCGGCCGGTGTTCGGGCAAATGCCGAACTGGACGTTGGAACCGCCGGTTTCCACACCGATTTCACGCAGCACCGCCAGCGAGGCGTTGCGCATGATCTGGTATTCCTTGTCGGTCAGGGTCTGTGCCGGGGCAACCGTGATCGAGTCACCGGTGTGCACACCCATCGGGTCGAAGTTCTCGATCGAGCAGACGATGATGCAGTTGTCCTTCTTGTCGCGGACCACCTCCATCTCGTATTCCTTCCAGCCGATCAGCGATTCGTCGATCAGCAGCTCTTTGGTCGGCGACAGGTCCAGACCACGGGTGCAGATTTCTTCGAACTCTTCACGGTTGTAAGCGATACCGCCGCCGGTGCCGCCCATGGTGAACGACGGGCGAATGATGCATGGGAAGCCGAGCTTCTCGAGGACCGCATTGGCCTCTTCCATGCTGTGGGCGATACCGGAGCGCGGGCACTCCAGGCCGATGTCCTTCATGGCCTTGTCGAAGCGCGAGCGGTCTTCGGCCTTGTCGATGGTGTCAGCGTTGGCACCGATCATCTCTACGCCGAACTTTTCCAGAACGCCATGGCGCTCCAGGTCCAGGGCGCAGTTCAGGGCGGTCTGGCCACCCATGGTCGGCAGGACGGCGTCCGGGCGCTCTTTCTCGATGATCTTGGCCACCGATTGCCACTTGATCGGCTCGATGTAGGTGGCGTCGGCCATGGCCGGGTCGGTCATGATGGTGGCTGGGTTGGAGTTCACCAGGATGACGCGGAAACCTTCCTCGCGCAGGGCTTTACAGGCCTGCGCGCCGGAGTAGTCGAATTCGCAGGCCTGGCCGATCACGATCGGGCCAGCGCCGAGAATCAGGATGCTTTTGATGTCTGTACGTTTTGGCATGGTGGTCACTCAAATCCGGGGTCAGTCGGCAAGCCGCTTTGAACAATCTGGGTCAGGCGCTGCCGGGCGCGGCAGGTGCCGGCCCGGGGCCTTGAAGCAGGATGCTCAGCGGCGCTTGGCCATGGCATCGGTGAAACGATCGAACAGAGGCGCGACGTCGGTCGGGCCAGGGCTCGCTTCAGGGTGGCCCTGGAAGCTGAACGCGCTCTTGTCGGTACGCTCGATACCCTGCAGGGTGCCGTCGAACAGCGACTTGTGAATGGCGCGAACGTTACCCGGCAGGGTCGCCTCGTCAACGGCGAAGCCGTGGTTCTGGCTGGTGATCATGACCACACCGGTATCCAGGTCCTGGACCGGGTGGTTGGCACCGTGGTGGCCGTGGCCCATTTTCACGGTCTTGGCGCCGGAAGCCAGGGCCAGCAGCTGGTGGCCGAGGCAGATGCCGAATACCGGGATCTCGGTTTCGAGGATTTCCTTGATCGCCTGGATCGCGTAGTCGCACGGCTCAGGGTCACCCGGGCCGTTGGACAGGAACACGCCGTCCGGGTTGAGTGCCAGCACTTCGCTGGCCGGGGTCTGGGCTGGCACCACGGTCACGCGGCAGCCGCGGGCCACCAGCATGCGCAGGATGTTCAGCTTGACGCCATAGTCGAAGGCAACCACATGGTACGGCAGGTCGGCAGCGTCGATGGTCGGGTGGCTGTCGGTTTTCAGCTCCCACACACTGGAGCGCCACTCGTAACGTTCCTTGGTGGAGACGACCTTGGCCAGGTCCATGCCCTTCAGGCCCGGGAAGCCACGGGCAGCGGCGATGGCCGCTTCTTCGCTGATGTTGTCACCCGCCAGAATGCAGCCGTTCTGGGCGCCCTTTTCACGCAGGATACGGGTCAGGCGACGGGTGTCGATGCCGGCAATGGCAACGACGTTGTTAGCCTTGAGGTACTCAGGCAGCGACTGGGTATTACGCCAGTTGCTGGCCAGCAGCGGCAGGTCACGGATGACCAGGCCAGCGGACCAGACGCGGTTCGACTCGGCGTCTTCCGGGGTAGTACCGGTGTTGCCGATGTGCGGGTAGGTCAGGGTAACGATTTGCTGCGCGTAGGAAGGGTCTGTAAGGATTTCCTGGTAGCCGGTCATAGCGGTGTTGAATACCACCTCACCAACGGTCTGACCGTCGGCACCGATGGCTTCACCGCGGAAAATACTGCCGTCGGCAAGGGCGAGTATGGCTGGCTTTGTCAAGAAGACCTCCCGTAAATCAAGCATGAAAGGGCGATCGCAGGTTGCAAAAAAGCGGAGTGACGTATGGACACGTCACCCCGCTTTCATGTGCTGAATTCAATTCGCTGCGCGCTTTTAGTGGACACACTAAAGCTGTAGCTTACAGAAAAGTGTGTTTTCGGTCTACCGTGGATGTGTCTCTAAAACACATGATTGCGACAGACTGACATCGGCAGTGGCTTCTTCGCGAGCTTGCCCGCGAATGAAGCCACTGCCGATAGAACGGCTTAACGCAGTTCAAGCACATCCTGCATGTCGTACAGCCCCGGCTCGCGCCCATCCAGCCACAGCGCCGCACGTACGGCACCCTTGGCGAAGGTCATGCGGCTGGAGGCCTTGTGGGTGATTTCCAGGCGCTCGCCTTCGGCAGCGAACAACACGGTGTGATCGCCCACCACATCGCCGGCACGCACGGTAGCGAAACCGATGGTCTTGCGATCGCGCGCACCGGTCTGCCCTTCACGACCATACACGGCCACTTCCTGCAGATCACGGCCCAGCGCATTGGCAACCACTTCACCCATGCGCAGTGCAGTACCCGATGGCGCATCGACCTTGTGCCGGTGGTGCGCCTCGATGATTTCGATATCGACATCATCGCCCAGCACCCGCGCAGCCATATCCAGCAGCTTGAGGCTAAGGTTGACACCCACGCTGAAGTTGGCGGCGAACACGATTGGAATGTCCTTGCCAGCTTCGGCCAACAGCTGCTTCTCTTCGACTGTAAAACCGGTCGTGCCGATGATCATCGCCTTGCCATGCTTGCGGCAGAACGCCAGGTTTTTCAGGGTCACCGAGGGGTGAGTGAAATCGATCAGCACATCGAACTCGTCGGCAACCTTGGCCAGGTCGTCGGACAACAGCACGCCAATTCGGCCAAGTGCCGCCAGCTCTCCGGCATCAGCCCCGACCAACGAGCTGTCAGGGCGATCGATCGCTGCGGTCAGCCCCGCGCCCGAGGTTTGTTGCACGGCTTCGATGAGGGTTTTGCCCATCCGCCCCGCCGCGCCCATCACTGCAATACGTCGCATAACCTGTTCCTTGTCAGAGATCGCCGAAGAAGCGCTTCACACCATCGAACCAGCCGCTGGCCTTGGGCGAGTGGGAACTGTCACCTTCCAGCGAATCACGCAGCTCTTCGAGCAGCTCACGCTGACGGCGACTGAGATTGACCGGGGTTTCTACGGCCACACGGCACAGCAGGTCACCCGCACCACCACCACGCACCGGGGCAACACCCTTGCCACGCAGACGGAACTGCTTACCGGTCTGGGTGCCTTCCGGAATCTTCAGCTTCACGCGACCATCCAGGGTCGGCACTTCCAGCTCGCCGCCCAGGGCAGCATCGGTGTAGCTGATCGGCACTTCACAGTACAAATGCTTGCCATCACGCTGGAAAATCTCGTGCTCACGCACGCTGATCACCACGTACAGGTCGCCAGTCGGGCCACCATGAGTACCGGCCTCGCCCTCACCCGACAGACGGATGCGGTCGCCGGTATCGACACCTGCCGGCACCTTGACCGACAGCGTCTTGTATTCCTCGACACGCCCTTCACCATGGCACGAAGTGCACGGGTCGGTAATGATCTTGCCTTGGCCATGGCAGCGCGGGCAGGTTTGCTGCACCGAGAAGAAGCCTTGCTGCATGCGCACCTGGCCGATACCACCACAGGTCGGGCAGGTCGACGGGGTCGAGCCCTTCTTGGCACCGGAACCGTCGCAAGGCTGGCAGTTGACCAGGGTAGGCACGCGGATGCTGACCGTGGTGCCACGCACCGCTTCTTCCAGGTTCAGCTCCAGGGTGTAGCGCAGGTCGCTGCCGCGCTGGGCACCGCCTCGACCACCACCGCGGCCGCCGCCGAAGAAGTCGCTGAACACATCGCCGAAGATGTCGGAGAAATTGGCACCACCAAAGCCGGCACCACCGCCACCCATGCTTGGGTCGACACCCGCATGGCCATACTGGTCGAAGGCCGCACGCTTGCTCGCGTCTGACAGCACTTCGTAGGCCTCGTTGGCCTCCTTGAACTTGTCTTCCGATTCTTTATCGCCCGGGTTGCGGTCCGGGTGGTACTTCATCGCCAAACGGCGGTAAGCCTTCTTGAGGTCCGCTTCAGTGGCGCCGCGCTCGACACCCAGGACCTCATAATAATCACGCTTGGACATAGGTCATTTGCACCTTGTTGGGCGTGTGGCATCTGCGCCACGCCATCAGCACCCGCGTGCGACCCTCAAGAGCCGCTGACAGATGCTGTAAAAATTCTCGAATTCCAGATACGCCAACGCGGGAGCAAGCCCCCGCGCGGCGACATCCTACCAGCTCACCGGCAAACGACGGTGAACCGGCCGACAACATGCAGGGATTACTGCTTGTTGTTGTCTTTCACTTCTTCGAACTCGGCGTCAACCACGTCATCGTGCTTGGCTTCCGGCTCGGCCTGTTGCGCGCCACCCTGAGGCTGTTCAGCCGACTGCTCGGCGTACATCTTCTGGGCAACCGGGGCAGAGACCTTGGACAGCTCTTCAACCTTGGCGTCGATGGCAGCCTTGTCGTCGCCTTTGACAGCGGCTTCCAGGGCAACAACGGCGGCCTCGATGGCGGTTTTCTCTTCAGCGGTAACCTTGTCACCTGCGTCAGCGACCATCTTGCGGGTCGAGTGCACCAGCGCGTCACCCTGGTTACGGGCAGCCGCCAGCTCTTCGAACTTGCGGTCTTCCTCGGCGTTGGCCTCGGCGTCACGCACCATACGCTCGATCTCTTCGTCCGACAGGCCGGAGTTGGCCTTGATCACGATCGACTGAGTCTTGCCGGTGGCCTTGTCTTTCGCACCTACGTGCAGGATGCCGTTGGCGTCGATGTCGAAGGTCACTTCGATTTGCGGCACGCCACGCGGTGCTGGCGGAATGTCAGCCAGGTCGAACTTGCCCAGCGACTTGTTCTGCGCAGCCTGCTTACGCTCACCCTGCAGCACGTGAATGGTCACGGCGCCCTGGTTGTCGTCGGCAGTCGAGAACACCTGCGACTTCTTGGTCGGGATGGTGGTGTTCTTCTCGATCAGCGCGGTCATCACGCCGCCCATGGTTTCGATACCCAGGGTCAGCGGGCTGACGTCCAGCAGCAGTACGTCTTTTACGTCACCGGCCAGTACCGCACCCTGGATGGCAGCACCCATGGCGACGGCTTCGTCCGGGTTCACGTCCTTGCGCGCTTCTTTACCGAAGAAGTCGGCCACTTCTTTCTGCACCAGCGGCATGCGGGTCTGACCGCCGACCAGGATCACGTCGTCGATCTTGCTGGCGTCGATGCCGGCGTCTTTCAGGGCGATGCGGCAAGGCTCGATGGTACGCTTGACCAGGTCTTCGACCAGCGACTCCAGCTTGGCGCGGGAGATCTTCACGTTCAGGTGCTTAGGACCGGTGGCATCTGCAGTGATGTACGGCAGGTTGACGTCGGTCGACTGAGCGGACGACAGCTCGATCTTGGCTTTTTCTGCGGCTTCTTTCAGGCGCTGCAGGGCCAGAGGATCGTTCTTCAGGTCCATGCCCGACTCTTTCTTGAACTCGTCGACAAGGTAGTCGATCAGGCGCATGTCGAAGTCTTCGCCACCCAGGAAGGTGTCGCCGTTGGTAGCCAGTACTTCGAACTGGTGCTCACCGTCGACTTCGGCGATTTCGATGACCGAAACGTCGAAGGTACCACCACCCAGGTCATAAACGATGACGGTGTGGTCGCCCTTGGCCTTGTCCATGCCGTACGCCAGTGCAGCGGCAGTCGGCTCGTTGATGATGCGTTTTACGTCCAGGCCAGCGATGCGGCCGGCGTCTTTGGTCGCCTGACGCTGGCTGTCGTTGAAGTAGGCCGGAACGGTGATGACCGCTTCGGTGACTGGCTCGCCGAGGTAGTCTTCGGCGGTCTTCTTCATTTTCTTCAGGACTTCGGCGCTGATCTGCGGCGGAGCCATTTCCTTGCCAGCAGCCTCGACCCAGGCGTCACCGTTGTTCGCCTTGACGATCTTGTATGGCACCAGCTTGATGTCTTTCTGCACGACATCTTCTTCGAAGCGGCGGCCAATCAGGCGCTTCACTGCGAACAGGGTGTTGTGCGGGTTGGTGACAGCCTGGCGCTTGGCCGACTGGCCAACCAGGATTTCGCCATCGTTGGCGTAGGCCACGATCGAAGGGGTAGTACGCGCACCTTCGGCGTTTTCGATGACTTTGACGTTACCGTTTTCCAGAATGGAGACGCACGAGTTGGTGGTCCCCAGGTCGATACCGATGATTTTACCCATGTTAACTCTCCCGAAACTTGAATTTGGTAGCAGCGACTACTTTGGCCAACTGCGGTAATACTTGAAGGCTTGACACCTAGATGGGGATGCCCCGGAGGATTTCAAGCCTTTTCATTGATCGAGGGTTGCGCCGCGCTCGGCGCCTTGCTGACCACCACCATGGCGGGGCGCAGCAGGCGGCCGTTCAGCAGGTAACCCTTCTGGAACACGTTCAGCACGCTGTTTGGCTCGACCTCGGCGTTTTCCTGCATGGCCATGGCCTGGTGATGCTCAGGGTTGAACGGCTGACCGTGCGGGTCGACAGCTTCAAGGTTGTAGCGCTTGAGGGTGTCCTGGAACATCTTCAGGGTCAGTTCGACCCCTTCGCGGATCTGCTTGACGTGCTCATCGTCGGCACTGGAGTGAGCCAGGGCCAGTTCCAGGCTGTCGATCACCGGCAGCAAGTCGCCGGAGAACTTCTCCAGGGCGAACTTGTGGGCTTTCTCCACATCCTGCTCGGCACGACGGCGTACGTTCTGCAGGTCGGCAACGGCGCGCAGCGCCTGGTCCTTGGCTGCGGCCAGCTGTTCCTCGAGCTCCAGAACACGGGTATCAGCTGCATTGCCTGCACCGGTTTCTTCCACGTTAAGGTCTTTCTCGTTCAGCTGCTCATCAGCCATGGGGTCTCTCCTGCGCAATTTTGTGGACTGCGAGCCAGGCTCGCCTTGGATGTCGGCTATATGGGGCCGGAAAAACCAGGTTCAAGGGGCAAGGTGGTTTTCAAGGCCGCAACAGAATCTGCGAAGGGGCATTGGCAGGCCTGAAAAAAGTACTGTATAAATAACCAGACCTGATTTCCGGGAGCCGCCCCCATGCTGGTGCACCTGTCCATTCACAACTACGCCATCGTCGAGCACCTCGACCTCGAAATCGCCCGTGGCATGTCCGTCATCACCGGCGAGACCGGTGCCGGCAAATCGATCATGCTCGACGCCCTCGGCCTTGCCCTGGGCGACCGTGCCGACAGCGGGGTGGTGCGCCCCGGCACCGACAAGGCAGACATCCTGGCCACCTTCGACCTGGTGGACATTCCCGAAGCCCACACCTGGCTGGCCGAGCGCGACCTGGACAACGAAGGCCTGTGCATCCTGCGCCGGGTGATCACCGCCGAAGGCCGCAGCCGCGGCTACATCAACGGCACGCCCTGCCCGCTCGGCGACCTCAAGGCGCTGGGCGAACTGCTGATCGATATCCACAGCCAGCACGAGCACCAGTCCCTGCTCAAGACCGACACCCACCGCCGCCTGCTTGACGAGTATGCCGGCGCCGTCGACCTGGCCCGCCAGGTACAGCTTGCAGCCAAGCGCTGGAGCCAGACCCGCCTGGAGCTGGAGCGCCTGTCCAACTCGGGCGACGAGCAGCGCGCCCGCCACCAGTTGCTCAGTTACCAGTTGGAAGAACTGGACAACCTCGGCCTGGGCGAGCACGAACTGGAGCATCTGGAGCAGGAACACAAGAACCTGACCAGCGCCGAAGCCCTGTTCGGCATCTGCCGCCAGGTCATCGACCAGTGCAGCGAGAGTGATTCGGGCAATGTGCTGAGCGCCCTCACCTCCAGCCTCAACCGCCTGGGTGCCGCCACCAACTCGCCCAAGGCACTGAACGAAGCAGCCAACCTGATCGCCAGCGCGCAGATTCAGGTCGAGGAAGCCGTGGGCGAACTCAACCGCTTCCTCGACAATTTCGACGCCGACCCGATGCGCCTGCAAGCCCTGGAAGAGCGCCTGGACACCATCTACACCCTGGCGCGCAAACACCGGGTGCACCCCACCGAGCTGCCACACCTGCAACAGCAACTGATGGAGGAGCTGGAAGGCCTTAACGCCAGTGACGAGTCGATCGAGCGGCTGGGCGAAGAGCTTGCCGCCTACGCCCAGCACTATAAAGAGAAGGCGCGCGAACTCAGCGGCCTGCGCCAGCAAGCGGCGCAGCAGCTCGCAGGCGCGGTGGAGCAGGAAATCCAGCGCCTGGGCATGCCTGGCGGGCGCTTCTGCATCGAACTGACAGCGAACGAAGGCGCCGAACTGTCACCCCATGGCCTGGAGCAGATCGAACTGCTGGTCAGTGCCAACCCTGGCCAGCCGCTCAAGGGCCTGGCGAAGGTGGCGTCGGGCGGTGAACTGTCACGTATCAGCCTGGCGATCCAGGTCATTACCGCGCAGACCTCGCGCATTCCTACTCTGGTGTTCGACGAAGTCGACGTGGGTATTGGCGGGCCAACGGCAGAAATCGTCGGCCAACTGCTGCGGCGCCTGGGCGAGCGCGGCCAGGTACTGACCGTGACCCACCTGCCGCAGGTGGCGGCGCAGGGGCATCACCATTTGTTCGTGCACAAGGTGCGCAACAGCGACACCACCCACACCGCCGTGGCTAGCCTGGGCAAGCGTGAGCGCGTGGAAGAAGTGGCGCGGATGCTCGGCGGGATCGACCTGACCAAGGAATCCCTGGCCCATGCACGCAAGATGGTGGTGAGCGGCAAGGCCTGAGGCCCTACCCGGCAGACGCGGTCAATGTGGGAGCAACTGTCTTGCTCAATTTCTAAAAGCTGGCGCCTTCCCTGTGGGAGCGGGCTTGCCCGCGAACACGGGCGAAGCCCGTGCAATCCACCACGGTGTTGGCTTCGCGGGCAAGCCCGCTTCCACGCGGCTCACGCTGCGTTCTGGATTTACGTTGTACTTTCAGGCTGCGGTAGCACTAGATCGAGCCATGATGTACCCGTTCTGAGCATGGCATTTAACCGCACGATGAACGTTCTCATGCAGGCCACGATAGCGACTTTGGGAAGTTTTCCGCGCTCCCGCAGTGACTGATAACGAGCCTTGAGTGCTGGGTTGTATCTCATCGCCACAAGGCATGCCATGTACAGCGATCGCCTGACCGCAAATCGTCCGCCAGAGATAGAGCGCTTGCCCATGAATTTCCCGCTGTCGTGGTTGAAGGGCGCCACTCCGACCAGGGAGGCAATTTCTCTGGATTCAACCCGACCCAGCTCCGGCAGCAGCGCTACTAGCTTGCCCGCTGTCACCATCCCAATGCCTTTCACTTTAATCAGTTGGGTAACCCGTTCGTCGTTCAGCATCGCGGTTTGCTGTTCGATCTCACGCTCAACCAGTTTGATCTGCGCTTTGAAGTGTTTCAGGTTGGCATTCAGGTAGTTAGCAACTGCAGTCGATTGCACCTGCTTCAGGCGCCGCAGGTCGTCATCTCGCTGTTGAACCAACCGATCACGTTGCTGAAGCAACTCTCGCAGAAGCGCTCGTTCGGGGCTGATTCGCAGGGAGGGTTGATCTGGAATGACTTCGGCATAGTGCGCCAGAACCTCGGCGTCGATGGCGTCAGTCTTGGCCTTGATGCCTAGAGAGTCAGCGAATGACCTGGCTCGCCTGGGATTAACGCGTATGACCTTGTAGCCAGCGTCCTGTAGAAAACGCATGACATCTCGCTCGTAGCCACCCGTCGCCTCTAACAGGACGCGCTTGATACTGAGCTTGCGAAGGCTCTCCAGTAGCGCCTCAAAGCCTGTGGGATCATTGCTTAAATGCATTTTGATGCCCTGTGGCCGCACCGCAGCATCAAGGGAGAGACTGGAAACATCGATACCCAAGAAGGAAGCCATCACCAAAACCTCCTAAACTCAACACAGTGAGAGGACTTTGGCTTGGCCCACGCTTGTGATTCGAGATCAGAGCCGCATCCAACTGTTCGGGCTCTCGCCAAAGTGGAACGGTGAATGGCAGCTTGTGCTCCCACACGTGCTCAAGGCACCTACGGCATTCAGCTTGCCATTCACCGCTCTCACTCCAGATTCTAATCCCCCATCAAGACACAAGCAGCTGTCTTGCTCAATTTCTAAAAGCTGGCGCCTTCCCTGTGGGAGCGGCCTTGCGTCGCGAAAGGGTCGCAAAGCGGCCCCAGGATTTCAGCTTCAACCCACCTATCGCTGGGGCTGCCCGGCAGCCCTTTCGCGACGCAAGGCCGCTCCCACAGGAATCTCACACTCTTTCTAGCCCGGCTATAAAGCACAAAGGCGACCCGAAGGTCGCCTTTGCTATCCATAACGAAAAATCGTTACTTCTTCTTACGCACGTACAGGACCAAATTGTGGTCCACCAGCTCGAAGCCATGCTCGGCCACGATTTCGCGCTGGCGCTTCTCGATTTCGGCGTCCATGAATTCGATGACTTCACTGGTATCCACGTTCACCATGTGGTCGTGGTGACCGCCATCAGCCAGCTCGAACACTGCATGACCGCCGTCGAAGTTGTGGCGAACCACCAGACCCGCCGCCTCGAACTGGGTCAGCACGCGATAGACGGTGGCCAGGCCTACATCCTCGCCAGCCTCCATCAGCGCCTTGTAGACATCCTCTGCACTCATGTGACGCTGCTCGGTAGAGTCGAGCATCTGAAGGATCTTGACTCGAGGCAGGGTCACCTTGAGGCCGGCTTTGCGCAATTCGCTATTTTCAACCATGGTCAGCTTTCTCGCCGATGCTGCTTCGCAGCTTCTCTTAATACGGGTATGATCGGGGTTTACGTTGTCCAGCCAAGATAGTGGAAGTCGCCCACCGATGCAAAACACCAAGCTCTTGCTAACCAGCCTCACCCTAGTGGGACTGCTCGCACTCGCCGGTTGCTCGTTTCCCGGGGTTTACAAAATCGACATCCAGCAGGGCAATGTCGTCACGCAAGACATGATAGACCAATTACGCCCGGGAATGACCCGCCGGCAAGTAAGGTTTATCATGGGCAACCCGCTGATTCAGGACACTTTCAACACCAATCGTTGGGATTACCTGTACAGCCTGCAGCCTGGTGGCGGTAAGCGCCAGCAAGAACGCATGAGTGTATTTTTCAACGAAAGCGATCAACTGGTCAGCCTGTCTGGCGACTTCATGCCAGGCGTCAGCCGCGATCAGGAAATCCTCGGTGGCAGCAGCGACACCACCGTCAGCCCGGCCACCGAGCCAGGCCAGGCCGAACAGCCGGCAGCGCAACCTGTAGAAAAACCGGCCAAGCCTGGTTCGACCGAAGAGTCCATCCAGCGCGAGATCGACACCATCGAGACCACCCCGGTCCCGACCCCCGCACCGCTGGAAACCCGCTAAGCGGGAACAGCAGATGCAAAAAAGCCCGGACTTGGTCCGGGCTTTTTGTTTGCGCCTTATACGTCAGGCATTCAATTGCTTGGCACGCTGGCAGAACGCATCGACCAGCGTATTCGCCGCCTGATTGAATAGCGGGCCCAACGTGGCGCGCACAATCGGCCCGGCGTAATCGAAGGACAGGTCCAGGCTGATCTTGCAGGCTTTTTCACCCAGCGGCTTGAACACCCAAACACCATGCAGCTGGGTGAACGGCCCTTCTTCGAGGTTCATCTCGATGGACTGCCCCGGCACCAGCACGTTACGCGTCACGAAGTGCTGGCTCATGCCCCCCTTGGCCACTTCGAGCTTGGCACGCATGTGTGTATCGCTGGTTTCGATCACCGTCGAGGCCGAGCACCACGGCAAAAACTCAGGGTAGCTGGCCACATCGTTGACCAGATCGTAAAGCGCCTGGGCGGGGTATGGCAGCAGGGCGGAGCGTTGAATATGGGTAGTCATCCAGGCGTCACTTCCAAGGCTGGGTGGCGGCGCTTCGCAGCGTGCCGAAAACAGGTTCTGTGCGTATGACAGGGTTTGTATTGTCCGGTATTCATTCCAGTGGCTCAAGCACACCGAAATCCCATAGCGGACGACGCGCGGACTTGCCTATAATGCCGCCCCTATGGCTAAGCAAAAAAAACATCCGACCGGGACCATCGCGCAAAACAAGAAAGCGCGACACGATTACTTCATCGAACACAAGTTCGAGGCCGGGCTGGTCCTGTCCGGCTGGGAAGTAAAAAGCCTGCGAGCCGGCAAGGCGCACCTGACTGACAGCTACGTGCTGCTCAAGGACGGTGAGGCCTGGCTGTTCGGCAGCCACATCACCCCGCTGACCACGGCCAGCACCCACGTCATCGCCGACCCTACACGCACCCGCAAGCTGCTGCTGAACAAGCGCGAGCTCGAGCGCGTGGAAGCGGCTGTGGCGCAAAAAGGCTACACCTGTGTGGCTTTGGCGCTGTACTGGAGCAAGCACCTGATCAAGTGCGAAATCGCACTGGGCAAGGGCAAGAAGGAATTCGACAAGCGCGACACCATGCGCGAACGCGATTCCAACCGCGAGCTGCAGCGGGCTGTGCGGAACAAGGGCAAGGAAGAGTAACCAGCCTGCCTGGCCGCTATGGGAGCGGCCTTGTGTCGCGAAAGGACTGCGAAGCAGCCCCAGCAATCTGCGCATCGACGCCGATCCTGGGGCCGCTCTGCGACCCTTTCGCGACGCAAGGCCGCTCTCACAGGCCCCGCGTTACAGCACAAAAACGCGCTCTCAGCGCCCGCTGCGCCGCTCCGCCCGTGCCACCCGCTGCGCTTCTTCGTGCGCCTCATGCAGCACCTCCTGCACATACAAAATGTGCCGGCTGGACACCTCTCGCGCATCTTCCGCCCTGCCCTCGACAATCGCCAGGTACAGTTCCCGGTGCTGACTGATCAGCATGTCCCGGGTTTCGGTGCGCTGCTGGTACATGCCCCCGATGTTGGTCACCACGTTGCGTTTGAGCAGGTCGAACAAACCCCGGATGGTGTGCAGCAACACCGCGTTATGGCTGGCCTCGGCGATCGCCAGGTGGAAGCGCGCATCAGCCGCGCCCTCCTCCGCACGGGTCACCTCATCGACCCTGGCATAGCAGTCCTGCAGCGTATCGAAGGCCGCCTTCAACCGTGCCCGGTCCGGCTCGGTGGCACGCTGGGCAGCGTAATAGGCGCAGGACGCCTCCAGGGTATGGCGGAACTCGAGCAGGTCACGCTGCGCTTCGGCACTGTGCTCGAGCAACTGCAGCAACGGGTCGCTGAAGGTGGACCCCAACGACTCCGCCACAAAATTGCCCCCGCCCTGACGGCTGACCAGCAGCCCCTTGGCCACCAGCTTCTGGAACGCCTCACGCAGTGACGGGCGGGACACACCAAACTGCTCGGCCAGGACGCGCTCGGCCGGCAGCCGCTGCCCCGAGGTCAGCGTGCCTTCCAGAATCATCCCTTCCAGCCGATCGACAATGTCGTCGGACAGGCGCCGTTGGCGTACCTGATCAAAAACCATCACATGCTCTCCACAAACCCCCGGCAAATTTCAGGGGGTGCCTATTCTCGCCGATCCAGGCCACGCAAACACCCATCAAGCCGCGATTTTCCGAGCACATCAGACGCCCGCTCATCGGCACGCGACCAAAGTTTTGCACGGGACAAATTGACACACCCACGGCAGCGCTTTTAACCTAGCGTCCAGCCATTGTAAATTGGTCTTACCAATTATCCAATGCCAGTGCCTGACCAACAACAATTAGGGGCCACCCCATATGCAAACCTGGCAACAACTCTATAGCCCGCTTGGTAGTCTTGGCCTGTCCGCACTGGCGGCGGTCATCCCTATCGTGTTCTTCTTCCTGGCCCTCGCCGTGTTCCGCCTCAAGGGCCACGTAGCGGGCAGCATCACCCTCGCGCTGTCGATCCTGGTGGCGATCTTCGCCTTCCAGATGCCTGTCGACATGGCCCTCGCCGCCGCGGGTTACGGCTTCCTCTATGGCCTCTGGCCAATTGCCTGGATCATCGTTGCCGCGGTGTTCCTGTACAAACTCACGGTCAAGAGCGGCCAGTTCGAAGTGATCCGCAGCTCGGTGCTGTCGATTACCGACGACCAGCGCCTGCAAGTGCTGTTGATCGGCTTCTGCTTCGGCGCCTTCCTCGAAGGTGCGGCAGGCTTTGGCGCACCGGTGGCCATCACTGCCGCACTGCTGGTGGGCCTGGGCTTCAACCCGCTGTACGCTGCCGGCCTGTGCCTGATCGCCAACACCGCGCCAGTGGCCTTCGGCGCCCTGGGCATCCCGATCATCGTGGCCGGCCAGGTCACCGGTATCGACGCCTTCCACATCGGCGCCATGACCGGCCGCCAGCTGCCGCTGCTGTCGCTGTTCGTGCCGTTCTGGCTGGTGTTCATGATGGACGGCCTGCGTGGCGTGAAGGAAACCTGGCCTGCCGCCCTGGTCGCTGGCCTGAGCTTTGCCGTCACCCAGTACTTCACCTCGAACTTCATCGGCCCGGAACTGCCAGACATCACCTCGGCACTGGCCAGCCTGATCTGCCTTACCCTGTTCCTGAAAGTCTGGCAGCCCAAGCGTGCGTTCAGCGAGGCCAAAGGCAGTGTCGGCGCAGCCGTTGTGCAGCCAAGCGGCAGCCAGCCTAGCCCGTACAGCTTTGGCGAGATCTTCAAGGCCTGGTCGCCGTTCCTGATCCTCACCGTGCTGGTCACCATCTGGACCCTGAAGCCGTTCAAGGCGGCTTTCGCTCCGGGCGGCGCGATGTACAACTTCGTGTTCAACTTCGCCATCCCGCACCTCGACCAGCTGGTGATCAAGACCGCACCGATCGTTGCCGCGCCGACCGCCATGCCAGCGGTGTTCAAGCTGGACCCGATCTCCGCCACCGGCACCGCGATCTTCCTCTCGGCGCTGATCTCGATGGCGGTGCTGAAGATCAACTTCAAAACTGGTCTTACCACTTTCAAAGAAACCTTCTGGGAACTGCGCTGGCCAATTCTGTCGATCGGCATGGTGTTGGCTTTTGCCTTCGTCACCAACTACTCGGGCATGTCCTCGACCATGGCCCTGGTGCTGGCCGGTACCGGCGCCGCGTTCCCGTTCTTCTCGCCGTTCCTCGGCTGGCTGGGCGTGTTCCTGACCGGCTCGGACACCTCGTCCAACGCCCTGTTCAGCTCGCTGCAGGCCACCACCGCGCACCAGATCGGGGTCAACGACACCCTGCTGGTGGCAGCCAACACCAGCGGCGGCGTAACCGGCAAGATGATCTCGCCGCAATCGATCGCCGTGGCCTGCGCCGCTACCGGCCTGGTCGGCAAGGAATCCGACCTGTTCCGCTTCACCGTCAAGCACAGCCTGTTCTTCGCCACCATCGTCGGCCTGATCACCCTGATCCAGGCTTACTGGCTGACCGGCATGCTGGTTCATCACTAAAGTGAAAGGGGCCGGGCGCCGTCGCGCGCCCGGCACTCCCACAAGCAACGCTGCGAGAATCCATGATCATTTCTGCCTCTACCGACTATCGCGCCGCGGCCCAACGCAAGCTGCCCCCCTTCCTGTTCCACTACGCTGACGGCGGCGCCTACGCCGAGCACACCCTGCGCCACAACGTCTCGGACCTGGCCAGTATCGCCCTGCGCCAGCGCGTGCTGAACAACATGTCCGAGCTCAGCCTGGAAACCAAGCTGTTCGACGAAACCCTGAGCATGCCGGTGGCCCTGGCCCCGGTCGGCCTCACCGGCATGTACGCCCGCCGTGGCGAAGTGCAGGCCGCACGCGCGGCCGCCGCCCATGGCATCCCGTTCACCATGTCGACTGTGTCGGTGTGCCCGATCGAAGAAGTGGCGCCCGCCATCAACCGGCCAATGTGGTTCCAGCTGTATGTGCTCAAGGACCGCGGCTTCATGCGTAATGCCCTGGAGCGGGCCAAGGCCGCCGGCGTCAAGACCCTGGTGTTCACCGTGGACATGCCCGTACCCGGTGCCCGCTACCGCGACGCCCACTCTGGCATGAGCGGCAAGAACGGCCCGCTGCGCCGCGTGCTGCAAGCCATGACCCACCCCGAGTGGGCATGGGACGTGGGCGTGATGGGCCGCCCGCATGACCTGGGCAACATCTCCAAATACCGTGGCAACCCCACCGGCCTTGCCGACTACATCGGCTGGCTGGGCAACAACTTCGACCCGTCCATTTCCTGGAAGGACCTGGAGTGGATCCGCGAGTTCTGGGACGGCCCGATGATCATCAAGGGCATTCTCGATGCCGATGACGCCCGCGATGCGGTCAAGTTCGGTGCCGACGGTATCGTGGTGTCCAACCACGGCGGCCGCCAGCTCGACGGCGTGCTGTCTAGCGCCCGTGCCCTGCCGGCCATTGCCGACGCGGTCAAAGGTGACCTGAAGATCCTGGCCGACTCGGGCATTCGCAGTGGCCTGGACGTGGTGCGCATGATCGCCCTGGGTGCCGACACCGTACTGATCGGCCGCGCCTTCCTCTATGCCCTTGCCGTGCATGGCCAGGCCGGCGTGAAAAACCTGCTTGAGCTGTTCGAAAAGGAAATGCGCGTGGCCATGGTGCTGACCGGTGCCAAGTCGATCAGCGAGATCACCCGCGACTCGCTGGTACGCGAACTGGGCGCCTGAACGCCTGCAAGAACCACCGCCTGAATGACCCGGGGCATGTAGCGCACAGACGCCACAGCCCCGCGAGGAGACTGCATGAGCCTGCCCGCCGCGTTCCTGCGTGATGCCGAGCGCCTGATCCCCGCCGAACGCCGCTTCGACGACCCCACCTCCACCCTGGCCTTCGGCACCGACGCCAGCTTCTACCGCTTGATCCCCAAGCTGGTGGTGCGCGTCGAGTCCGAGGACGAAGTGGTCGGCCTGATCAAACTGGCCCAGCGCGAGCGGGTGCCGGTCACCTTCCGCGCTGCCGGCACCAGCCTGTCTGGCCAGGCCATCAGCGACTCGGTGCTGATCGTGCTCGGCGATAACTGGAACGGCCGCGAAATCCGTCGCCAGGGCGAGCAGATTCGCCTGCAACCCGGCGTGATCGGCGCCCAGGCCAACGCCTGGCTGGCCCCCTTCGGGCGCAAGATCGGCCCCGACCCGGCCTCGATCAACGCCTGCAAGATCGGCGGCATCGTCGCCAACAACGCCAGTGGCATGTGCTGCGGCACCGCGCAGAACACCTACCACACCCTGGCGGGCCTGCGCCTGGTGCTGGCCGATGGCACCCGCCTGGACAGCGAAGACCCGGCCAGCGTCGCCGCCTTCGAAAGCAGCCACGCCGAGCTGCTGGACGCTCTGGCCCGCCTTGGCCGCGAAACCCGCGCCAACACCGCGCTGGCCGAGCGCATCCGGCACAAATACCGGCTGAAGAACACCACCGGCCTGTCACTGAACGCACTGGTGGACTACGACCAGCCGCTGGACATTCTGCAACACCTGCTGGTCGGCTCCGAGGGCACCCTGGGCTTCATCAGCGCCGTCACGTACGACACCGTGCCCGACCACCCGCACAAGGCCAGCGCCCTGCTGGTGTTCCCCAGCGTCGAAAGCTGCTGCCGCGCGGTACCCGTGCTCAAGCAGCAGCCGGTCTCGGCCGTGGAACTGCTCGACCGCCGCAGCCTGCGCTCGGTGCAGAACATGCCCGGCATGCCGCTGTGGGTAAAAGGCCTGTCGGACAATGCCTGCGCCCTGCTGATCGAATCCCGCGCCGCCAGCCAGAGCCTGCTGCACGAGCAACTGCAGCAGATCATGGCCTCGATCGCCGACTTCCCGCTGGAACAGCAGGTAAACTTCAGCGAAGACCCGGCCGTGTACAACCAGCTGTGGAAAATCCGCAAGGACACCTTCCCCGCCGTCGGCGCCGTGCGCCAGACCGGCACCACGGTCATCATCGAAGACGTGACCTTCCCCGTCGAGCAACTGGCCGAAGGCGTCAACCGCCTGATCCAGCTGTTCGACAAGCATCACTATGACGAAGCGATCATTTTCGGCCACGCGCTGGAAGGCAACCTGCACTTCGTCTTTACCCAGGGGTTCAACAGCGCCGAAGAAGTCGCCCGTTACCAGGCGTTCATGGACGACGTGGCGCAGCTGGTGGCGGTGGAGTTCGGCGGCTCGCTCAAGGCCGAACACGGCACCGGGCGTAATATGGCGCCCTTCGTGGAGCTGGAGTGGGGCCACGATGCCTACCAGCTGATGTGGAAGCTCAAGCGCCTGCTCGACCCCAACGGCATCCTCAACCCCGACGTGGTGTTGAGCGACGACCCGGATATCCACCTGAAAAACCTCAAGCCGCTGCCTGCCGCCGACGAAATTGTCGACAAGTGCATCGAGTGCGGCTTCTGCGAACCGGTGTGCCCGTCCAAGGGCCTGACCCTCAGCCCGCGCCAGCGCATCGTCATGTGGCGTGACATCCAGGCCAAGCAGCGCGCCGGCATCGATACCCGTGAACTGATGCAAAGCTACCAGTACCAGGGCATCGACACCTGCGCCGCTACCGGCCTGTGCGCCCAGCGCTGCCCCGTCGGCATCAACACCGGCGAGCTGGTGAAGAAACTGCGCAGCCAGGCCGCCGACCACGCTAAAACCGCCGACTGGCTGGCCGAGCATTTCCACACAGCCCTAAGCGGTGCGCGCCTGACCCTGACCGCCGCCAACACCGCACGCAAGCTGCTAGGCGCCCCGCGCCTGGGCCGCCTGAGCGCCTCGCTGAGCAAAGCCAGCAAAGGCCGCCTGCCCCAATGGACCCCGGCCATGCCGCAACCGCTGCGCCCGCTGGCCTTCGGCGCCACCAGCAACGACGCCCGCCCCCGCGTGGTGTACCTGGCCGCCTGCGTCTCCCGGGTAATGGGCCCGGCCTATGCCGACCGCGAGCAAAGCTCGTTGCTGGACAAAACCCGCGCCCTGCTGGAAAAGGCCGGTTACCAGGTGGTGTTCCCCGACAACGCCGACAGCCTGTGCTGCGGCCAACCGTTCGCCTCCAAGGGCTACCCCGAGCAGGCCGAACACAAACGCCAGGAGCTGATCACCGCCCTGCTGCACGCCAGCCGCGGCGGCCTCGACCCGATCTATTGCGACACAAGCCCCTGCACCCTGCGCCTGGTGCAGGACCTGGGCGACACCCGGCTGGACCTGTACGACCCCGTGCGCTTCATCCGCACCCACCTGCTCGACCGACTGGAGTTCACCCCCCAGGACGAACCGGTAGCAGTGCACGTGACCTGCAGCACCCAGCACCTGGGCGAAAGCCAGGCCTTGATCGACCTGGCCCGGCGTTGCAGCAAACAGGTGGTGATCCCGGAAGGCATTCACTGCTGCGGGTTTGCCGGTGACAAAGGCTTTACCACCCCCGAGTTGAACGCCCACTCGCTGCGCAGCCTGAAGGACGCCGTGCAGTATTGCAGCGAAGGCATTTCCACCAGCCGCACCTGCGAGATAGGCCTGTCGAGCCACAGCGGCATCGACTACCACGGCCTGGTGTACCTGGTAGACCGCGTCACCCGGCCACGCAGCCTCTAACGCGTTGATATAGGTGGGGAGCGCTGCGTAGGAGCGGGTTTACCCGCGAAGAGGCCGGCCCTGCTGGCCAACTTCTACCCGTCGTTCACCATTGCCGCCGCCACCGTATTCGCGGGTAAACCCGCCCCTACACCGATTGGTGGTGCCCACACATCGGTGGTTATACACAGCCCCCCCGTAGGAGCGGGTTCACCCGCGAAGAGGCCGGCCCTGCTGGCCAATCCCCACCCGCCGTCCACCGTCGCAGCCACCACCGCATTCGCGGGTAAACCCGCCCCTACACCGATTGGTGGTGCCCACACATCGGTGGCTGTACACAGCCCCCCCCCCCGTAGGAGCGGGTTTACCCGCGAAGAGGCCGGCCCTGCTGGCCAACCTCTACCCGTCGTTCACCATTGCCGCCGCCACCGCATTCGCAGGTAAACCCGCTCCTACACACAGATTGATGGTGGACACACGTCGGTGGTTGTACGAAGCCCGCCGTATCCGCGGTAAACCCGCGAACACCGGCAACGCCGGTGCCATCCCCACGTCAATATCGCCCCGCCACCATCCCGATTGAACCCCCGCCAATCCCCCGCAGTCCACCTTACAGGCCCACCTTCCAGAGGCCCCAGAGGAGACACCCATGAAAGGTACCGCACTTTCGGCCCTGTTCGCGGCCGCCACCCTGCTGGCTTCGCCGGTGTTCGCCGCCGATGACCTCTGCGCCGCCAACCTGCAAAAGATCGACGACAGCATGGCCACCGCCGGCGCCACTTCCGAAGGCCTGGACAAAGCCATCACCGAGCACGTCGACAAAGCCAAGGCCGCCCAGGCCTCGGGCGACACCAAGGAATGCATTGCCATTACCAGCAAAGTGCTGGAGCGCCTGGAAAAAACCGAGAAAGGCAGCGGCAGTAGCAGCGGCGGCGCGTGAGCCCAAAAGCGGGCGACTGGACCGGCTGTCGACGTCGCCCGCGCAATGGCGTATACTCCATCCCACGCGCCGTAAGGTGCGTTAGCCAAGAGCTAGTGCGGGGCCGATTAGGATTCGACGCCGGTAGCGAAACTCTAGGTGCATGCCGAGTTGGTAACAGAACTCGTAAATCCACTGTTGCAACTTCTATAGTTGCCAATGACGAAACCTACGGCGAGGAATCCTACGCTCTCGCAGCGTAAGTGACCTTTGCTTCTGGTAGCTTCGGCTCCAGCAATCACTAGGGGATGCCTGTAAACCCGAAATGATTGTCATACAGAACAGGATCGTCGCGTAGCACGTTGTGGGCGAAGTGACTAAAACTTACACAACTCATCCAAAGCACCCTGCCCGTCGGGCGGCTGCGGATTAAATCAGTAGACACGGCTAAGCATGTAGTACCGACAGCGGAGTACTGGCGGACGGGGGTTCAAATCCCCCCGGCTCCACCAAATGATCAAACAAAGACGTCCACGGACGTCTTTTTTTGTGCCTGTAACTCAGTTAAATCAATGACTTACAGCGCTTTTGAGGGCCATAGAGGTTTTTTGAGTTCCAGACGGTTTGGTATCCCAGGTGGTATCCCGGGCTACTCGGTGCTATTTTTAGGATACCAAAACGGTGCCGGAGGTAGCTCTCATGCCTACTCAAGCAACCCGTCTCTCCGACCGCCAGCTCAAGGCGGTCAAGGCAACTGGTAAAGATTTCGTCCTCAGCGATGGTGACGGTCTACAGCTTCGCGTCAGAGCCAGCGGCTCGATGATGTGGAACTTCAATTACCGCGAGCCGTTGACCAGAAGCCGTATCAACATGGCACTCGGTCCTTACCCCGACCTCTCACTAGCCAATGCTCGGAAAAAAGCTGTCGAGGCGCGCGAGCTGCTTGCCTTGGGTATTGATCCCAAAGTCCAACGTGATGAGGTAAGGCAAGCCAAGCTTGCTGAGACTGAGCACACCTTCGAGAAGGTGGCCACCGCCTGGTTCGAGCTGAAGAAAGACTCGGTAACCCCTGCCTACGCCGAGGACATTTGGCGATCGCTTACCCTTCACGTTCTCCCGAGCATGAAGACAACACCGCTTTCAGAAATCACCGCCCCGATGGTCATCAAAATCCTCCGCCCAATCGAGGCTAAAGGCAGCCTCGAGACTGTGAAACGATTGAGCCAACGACTCAACGAGATCATGACCTATGGGGTGAACGCCGGTCTGATACACGCGAATCCGCTCAATGGAATTCGTGCGGTGTTCAAGAAACCGAAGAAAGAAAACATGGCTGCGCTTCCACCAGAAGAGCTCCCCGAGCTCATGCTGGAGATCGCGAACGCAAGTATCAAGCGCACCACCCGATGCCTGATCGAATGGCAATTGCACACGATGACTCGTCCCGCCGAGGCGGCGACTACTCGCTGGGCAGACGTCGACTTTGAAAGGCGTGTCTGGACCATCCCGCCGGAGCGAATGAAAAAGCGCCGCCCACACAGCATCCCGTTGAGTGATCAAGCAGTCGCGCTGCTGCAATCACTAAAGACTCACAGCGGCCATCGCGAATACGTCTTCCCGTCAGATAGAAATCCACGTACCCACGCCAATAGCCAGACTGCCAACATGGCGTTGAAACGCATGGGGTTCCAGGATCGCCTGGTCAGCCACGGCCTGCGTTCGATGGCGAGCACCATCCTGAATGAGCATGGGTGGGACCCGGAGCTCATCGAAGTCGCACTAGCTCACGTAGACAAGGATGAGGTGCGCAGCGCCTACAACCGAGCCGACTACATCGAGCGCCGGCGTCCGATGATGGCTTGGTGGAGTGAGTACATCCAGAAAGCCGCGACCGGTAGCCTGCTCGCCTCAGCATATGGCCAAGTCAGAGACAAGCACGTATTGCCGATCCGCTGACCCGGCTACAAACGCAAGCTGACTGTTTTGGCGACAGCGGCGACAACGGCGCTACACGTTGAAATACGTGGGGTACAGAATGGCGACTGGTATAGCGACCGTCGCCAATTCTCCGTTCGCTCTGCGCTTGTCTGGCAAAGTCCCTGTGCATGGGAAGGCTCCGCATTCCCATGCACAGGGACTCGCATCAAGAAGGCGATAAACGGTCCATCGTCCACTCACCACCACTCACGGCTACCACTTTCCGCTATCGAATTTTGGCGCAATGAGCAGTGCCTAACTTGATTGACCCAGCCATCCAACCGGCGCTAGAAAGAAGCCTCGAAGCGCTGCCGCTGGCAGCACCCAGGTGACCCGAACCTTCAAGGTCACGCCGCTTTATGCGGTGGTTCTCCCAAGGGCGATTAGCATCCGGCAGCTCGCCCGGTCACCTTACTGGTGATGGGTGCTCTTTATCCTCATGGCCCTCGTGCGCCAGCTACACCGTACTGCGCTGTCCTGCAGCAACCTAATCGCTTGGCCGATTCTTGCGCCAACTTGCGCCCGTCTCTTTTTCCAGAAAAGAGACGGGCGCTCCTGACACAGCTGCAGCCCTGATCGCACATGGCTTTGCGGCAATCCCCCTCGTGACAATCGGCGTGACAAACACCGATGTCACCAGCAACAGCGCTGTAGATGATGGTGCCGCAGACCACGGAGTGGACTGCACCTGACTGACAGTCAGGCATGCCCCGGTCATCGCATTGCTGCTTGCACCTGGCTCAGGATCTCGCGGCGCTGGTCTCGTCACCCAGTGCAGCCTCCACCCGCCCACCGGTAACGGTGCTCAGGAGGCCAGATCATGAGATGCCCTGGCTCCTGGTCGTAAGGAGCCGTCAGTCCCGCGTCAGTGGACACCCTCACAGGCCGCAGGGGCCTTGATCCCTGATAACACTCAGCATTCTTGGCGGGATGACGTGGGGGAGATATCCGCAATTTATGGAGGACGGCTATGCAACTGCGCGAAGTACAAGGGCCACCACGCCCCTTGTTGGAACAGCAGATTACGCCCCTACCCTACCCGGTCGCGGTGCTGGGCGATCTATTGGGGCCTGCCGTGGAACGCATGGCCGATGTGATCGGCGTGCCCTGCGCCATGGCCGCGCAATCTGTTCTAGCCACGGCAGCTTTGGCCAGCCAGGCGCACGCCAATGTTCACCTCGACGGCCGAATTTATCCGTTGTCGCTGTACTTGCTGACAGTGGCCTGCTCGGGGGATCGCAAAAGCGCGGTGGACCATGTTGCTCTGCAGGCCGTGCGCGACTGGGAGAGACAGCAGTGGATCGCCTACGGCGAACAACTCAAGGCGCACCGAGCTGCACTGAGCCACACCGCGATGTCAACGACATCGAAAAAGTCAGCACAGCTAGCGCTGGACGCCCAACCTGAACCTGAACCTGTCCAACCAAGACTGCTCAGTGCTGAGCCGACCATTGAGGGCCTGGTCAAAAGCCTGTGCCACGGTTTGCCGAGCATGGGGCTGTTCAGCGATGAGGGCGGGCAGTTTTTGGGCGGCAGCACCATGAGCAAGGACAACATGATCAAGGCGATCACTCACTTGTCGACGCTGTGGGACGGTAGCCCGATTGATCGGTCGCGTGCGATGACTGGAGAAAGTCTGCGTGCCTATGATCGCCGCCTCAGCATGCACTTGATGCTTCAACCCCGCCTGGCAGACCGCTTGCTGCAGGACGCTGATATCAAAGACCAGGGCATCCTGGGACGCTGTCTGATCAGTTGGCCAGAGCGTCTGGTTGGACAACGACTGTACAAAGCCATCGACCTGACCCGAGATCCAAAGGTGCACCTGTACCAGCAGCGCATTGCCGCACTCATGCAGAAGCCTTGGTCACGCCATAAAGACGGCGGCCTCAACCCTGTAACTCTGGAGTTAAGCCCCCGCGCCCGCGAGGCCTGGATTGCCATTCACGACACCATTGAATGCGAGTCCGGGGAATTCGGCGAGTTGGTCAACGTGCAAGCTGCTGCGGGCAAAGCCGCTGCGAACGTACTACGCATGGCTGGCGTAATGGCGGTGGTTGAGGAGTGCACTGCCTTGGAAGAAGTGCACATTCAGCGCGCCTCTACGCTGATGGATTACTACCTGGCCGAGAACCAGCGACTGACTGAACAGGAGCCTCTTAATAAGCTTCGCGCAGAGGCCGACTGCCTGCTGCGCTGGTTGATAAAGAAGAACTGGCCACCGTTTCGCCTCCGCGACATCACACGCAACGGCCCTCGCTTTGCCCGTAAAAGCACGCGGCACACCTTCGAGTTATTGCTGCAACTGGTTGCCCATAACTGGCTGGACAATGACGGGGACATATTCGAGGTGCGCCATGTTCCGACTCAATGACGCCGTGCGCCGCTATCGGGCGCAACATGGCTCGCCGACCGAATTACGGTGTGTCGCCGCCAGCGTCACCACTTTGTCGCCATCTGCCAAGCGAGATGCGGCGGGTGTTGTCGCCACTGTCGCCACTGTCGCCACTGTCGCCAGTGCAACACCTGAGCCCATAGACCTGGCTCAGCTCATCGAGCAGTTGCAAGAGGAAGGGGCTCTGCTGCTGCACAGCGAAAATACCCTTTTCATCCGCCCAGCACACTGGGGACAGTTGGACAGCGTCAGCGCCCACTGGAAAGCCCTGCTGCGGCTTCTACAAACCAACGTTCAAGGTGAAGACAATGGCGCTGGTCGGTCGGCGTGACGGTCGCAACTTTGGCTATGGTCGCCAACTGAGCTATGCCGGGCGGCAGGCACTTGAGGATATGTTCGCAGGCGGCCACTTCGCCACCGTGAAAGCACACAGCGATCGCTGGCAAGCCTTCGTGCGCTGGTGCCGGTCAGAGCACGGTCCTGGTTACAACGATGCACGCCAGATTGATCGACAGACGCTGGAGGACTACGTCGCATACCTGCGCCAGCAGATCCACCAAGGCGAATTGTGCATTGCCACCGCGCAAAACCGCCTCAGCAGCGTTAACCGCACCCTCGCTGCGCTGCGCGGTGATCAGTACGTGAGAATCGTCAACCCGAGCCTGGCGTTGGGGCAGCAGCGCTGCGGCGTACGCATGCGTGCGCCGGACGGCCAAGATCTTCAACAAGTACGTTGCGTACTGCAGATGTTGGTTGAACAGAAGCACGAGCGGGTGGCCGCGATTGTCATGTTGGTCCGGACTACCGGTATGCGCCTGCGGGAAGCTATCCTCGCCGACCTACCACGCTTGCAACGCGAAGCCGAGCAACTGGGTCGAATCAATATCCAAGACGGCACCAAAGGCGGCCGCTCAGGAGTATCAGCGCCACGGTGGATCACTGCAACCGCAGAGGTGAGAGCGGCACTACAGCTCGCACGAAAAACATCCCCACCCGGTAGTCGCAACCTGTTAGAGCGCGCAGAAAGCTACGCTGCGTTCCTACGACAGAGCGTGCTCCCTGCCCGCAAAATACTTCATCAACACGGACTGAAGGGGTTCCATGAACTACGAGCGGCCTACGCTTGCGAGCGTTATGAGCAGCTCACGGGCTACTCTGCGCCGCTCAATGGTGGGCACTGCTATGATATTGAGCCTGCGCTTCATCGATCCGCACAGCAACAAATCAGCCTCGAGCTTGGGCACCACAGAGTTGATGTTGTTTCGGCATACATTGGTGGCCGGTCATGAGCAAACCGTTTGACATGGCTTTGTTCATGACCGGCATACTTACTGGATCGCAGGCCACACGGGAGCGACATCTCAAACACGCCCAGACGATGCAAAAAGCCATTCAGCAGCGCTGGCGGCGCGACAACCCATGGACCTGGCAGCTCAAACATGTCCGCTGGTTTCTCACTGAGCACCTGAAAGAACGCTCTCCCGCCACTCGGTACTACTATCAACTCACCGCTGCATTGATCTGGAAACGATTAGAGAGGAGAGGGATTAGGAGGGAGTTTTTCCATTGCTAGGAAGCTTTAAGTGATCAGAGGATAAGCAATGGGGGCCGGGATAAGCGCGAGAAGATTGTTCACTGCTCCCAGCGGCGGATGCTCGATGAATTGGTATCTACCAAGCCATCTGCGCGTCTAGACCAGACCTGCTGAGGGCCGCGTCTTCGATGACATGCCTTCCCTAATCGGCGATACTCCTTAGAATTTCAGCTTTTCCGCCCCCGTGGATAATCCACATCAAATCTCACTTTATACACAGGCAGTAGTGCGCAGTGATCACAGGTACAATCAAAACCCAAATCGATCAAATCTGGAACGCATTCTGGAGCGGCGGTATTTCCAACCCCATGGAGGTCATCGAGCAGATGACCTACCTGCTGTTCATCAAGCGGCTAGACGAGCTACAAACAGTTAAGGAAAAGAAGGCTGGACGCACCGGAAAGCCTATCGAAAATCCTATTTTCAATCAGTACCAATCCAATCTACGCTGGTCGCAATTCAAACTGCTCGGCGATGCAGGCAGCCTCTACACGCTGATCTCGGAAAAGGTATTTCCATTTATCAAGACCCTCGGCGGCGAGGATGGCCAGTCGACCTATGCCGCGCACATGAAGGACGCGCGCTTCACCATTCCTACCCCAGCGCTTCTTGCCAAGGTGGTGGACATGCTCGATACCATCCCCATGGAGGATCGCGACACCAAGGGCGACCTCTACGAATACATGCTCGGTAAAATCGCCAGCGCGGGGCAAAACGGCCAGTTTCGCACTCCACGTCATATCATCAAGCTGATCGTCGAGATGATGGCTCCGCACCCCGGTGATACCATCTGTGACCCAGCATGTGGTACTGCGGGGTTCCTCATTGCTGCAGCGGAGTACCTTGACAAGCACCACGGCGACAAGATCTACCACGACGCAGAGTCGGCCAAGCGCTATAACCACGACACGTTCCATGGTTTCGACTTCGACAGCACCATGCTCCGTGTCGGCTCCATGAATATGTTGCTTCATGGCGTGGAAAATCCGGCGATCGAGAATCGAGACTCATTGAGCGAGGGCCATGCCAGCGTAGAAGGACAGTTCAGCCTAATCCTCGCCAATCCCCCCTTTGCAGGCAGCCTTGACTACGAAAGCTGTGCCAAGGATCTGCAGCAAATCGTTAAGACTAAAAAGACCGAACTCCTATTCTTAGCGCTATTCCTTCGACTACTTAAAACAGGTGGTCGTGCGGCGGTAATCGTGCCGGAAGGGGTGTTATTCGGCTCCTCCAAAGCGCATAAAGAACTACGTCGAATGTTGGTGGAAGAGCACAAATTGGACGGAATAGTTTCCATGCCGTCCGGCGTGTTCCGCCCCTACGCAGGCGTATCTACTGCGGTACTGATTTTCACCAAGACCAACTCTGGCGGCACCGACAACGTTTGGTTCTACGACATGAGGGCCGATGGTTACTCACTCGACGACAGACGTAACTCACTAGATGCAGACAAACACGAGTGCAATAACCTGTCGGACATTCTAACTCGTTGGCAAAATCGCGATTCTGAAGTGGGCCGCAAGCGAACCGAGCAAAGCTTCCTGGTTAACAAAAGTGAGATTGCAGACAAGGAATACGATCTTTCGATCAATCGCTACCAAGAAGCGGTACAAAAACGGGTAGAATATGAGTCTCCGCTGAAAGTCTTGGCCGAGCTGAAGGCGCTAGAGACTGAAATTATACAAGGTGTAGCAGAGTTGGAGAGTATGCTTAAATGAGCCACCCCACTCTACCTTTGGGTCAACTGGCAGAAATCACCAGTGGCTTTGCATTTAAATCGGAGCTCTTCAACACAACAGGCGAAGGCCTCCCACTTGTCAGAATTCGAGACGTTATCAACGGAGCTTCAGAGACATACTACTCCGGAGACTATAGATCCGAGTACATTGTGGAGAACGACGACGCACTGATTGGAATGGACGGCCAGTTCAACTTAGCACGCTGGCGTGGAGGGAGAGCGCTCCTAAATCAGCGAGTATGTAAAGTCAAGGCTACTGATAGTCGACTTGAACAAAGCTATCTATTACATTTTCTCCCACCTGCTCTAAAAGGCATCGAAGACAAGACTCCTTTTGTCACAGTTAAACATCTATCTGTAAAAACGCTTCGTGAAATTGAAATTCCGCTCCCGTCTCTTTCCGAACAACGCCAAATTGCAGCAACACTCGATAAAGCGGATTTACTGCGGACCAAACGCAGTGAAACGATGAAAAAGTTTGACCAGCTTATGCAGTCCATATTCATGGAAATGTTCGGTGACCCACTGACCAACCCCTTAAACTGGCCAGTGCGCGACCTTGGCGAAATCTTGAGAGCCGGCCCTCAAAATGGCCTGTATAAACCATCAAAGGACTATGGTTCTGGAACACCGATTTTGAGAATTGATAGTTTTCGCGCCGGAGACATTATCAACTCCCTACCAAACAAACGGGTTAATCTTACCGAAATAGAAGTAAGAAAATATGAACTAAGACCTGAAGACATTATAATCAATCGCGTAAACAGCCCCGAACACCTAGGTAAATCCGCACTAATTGAAAAGCTGACTGAACCCACAGTATTCGAGTCAAACATGATGAGATTATCACTGGACACCACTGTGATTCGTCCCACATATTTACTAAAATACCTCACACAACAGTATGCAAAAGACCAGATCGCAAGCAAACGCAAAGATGCAATCAATCAGTCAAGTATCAACCAGGGAGATGTACAATCACTGCGGATAAACGTCCCACCGATACATCTGCAAGAAAAATTTGAAAAAGCCCAAACTCTAATTTCTCGAAAACTACTTGACGCAGCAGCAAGCTATAAATTAATGAATTTGCTTTTTGACTCACTCCAACAACAAGCATTTGCAGGGAAGCTCTAACCTATGTCCAATTTCCAGTACCTCGCCCCCGAATTCAAAGCCCTCCTTGAGCCCGCGAAAGGAGCCGAGGCACTGGTCTACTCAGACCCACGCGCCTGCTGCATGCGCACGCGCCACGCTCTAGAACAGGCAGTACACTGGCTATACGAGCATGACCGCGATTTGCACATGCCTTACGACCGAAGCCTTAATGCACTATTGAGTAACCGCGAGTTTGAAGATCTGCCACCACCGCAGGTACTGCAGAAGATGCGGCTAATTCAGAAGGCCGGTAATCAAGCGGTGCATGGCAGCAGCGCCATAAGCTTCGGCGATGCAATGAAGCTGGTGCGCGAGCTATTCCATGTTTTGTTCTGGCTAGCGCGCACCTATACACGCGTCAGTGATCCGAAAACGATTGCCGCCAGCTTTGACGAAAAGCGTGTGCCACAACTGGTCAGCACCAGCGATGCTGCGACATTCACTCGAGACGAGCTGAAGAAACAGGAAGCCACATTTAAGCAGCAGATCGACGAACAGCATGCCGCCCTAGAAAAACGCGAAGCAGCCATCGCGGAGCAGGCCGCAACTTTAGCCGAGCGTGAAACATTGCTGGCACAAGTCAATGCAGATCTCGCTTTGGCTCGTGCAGAACTGGCCAAGGCCAAGGCCAACAATATAGCTGTTCCAGACACTCACGACTATAACGAGGCCGATACTCGCCGACTCTTCATCGATGTGCTGCTACGCGAAGCAGGCTGGGAAGACGGCAAAAACCTTACCGTAGAAGTGCCACTAAAAGGAATGCCTAATGCTCAGGAAGAAGGGTTCGCCGACTATGTGCTGTGGGGCGCGGATGGCAAACCTTTGGCGGTCGTGGAAGCCAAGCGCAGCCTTATAGACCCAGATGTGGGTCAACAGCAGGCGAAACTTTATGCTGACTGCCTAGAAGCCGAGGAAGGTCAACGTCCATTAATCTTTTACACAAACGGCAACCATACATGGCTTTGGGATGACCGCCGCGCGCCTCCTCGCGAAGTGCAGGGATTCTATACTCGCGAAGAGTTGGAGCTCGCCGTACAACGACGTCAGTTACAAGTTGACGTCCAAAGCCTGGCTATCAACAAGAACATCGTTGAACGGCCCTACCAGCACCGCGCTATACGAGCCATGGCAGAGGCGCTCGCTAGCGGTCGCCGTGCCGGTCTGCTAACCATGGCCACGGGTACTGGCAAGACCCGTACAGCCATTGCCCTAGTAGATTTGCTAATGCGCGCAAACTGGGTCAAGCGCGTGCTATTCCTCGCAGACCGTGTAGCTCTAGTCAATCAGGCGGTCAGTGCTTTCAAGACCCACCTGCCGGATTCCAACCCAGTCAATTTAGTCACCGAGAAGAATGGTCAAGGCCGCGTATACTTATCTACCTACCCCACCATGATGGGGCTAATCGATGAAATGGAGGGTAAACAGCGCCGCTATGGCACAGGCCATTTCGATCTAGTGATTATCGACGAGGCGCACCGAAGTGTTTACCAAAAATACGGTGCGATATTCCGCTACTTCGACAGCTATCTAGTAGGCCTCACAGCAACACCACGCGACGAGGTTGATCGCGATACCTATCGCCTTTTTGGCCTGGAAACCGGCGTCCCCACCGACGCCTACAGCCTAGACGAAGCTGTAGCGGCCGGTTATTTGGTACCGCCCAAGGCCCACTCAGTGCCCATAAAATTCCTTCGCGAAGGTATTCGCTACGACGAACTAAGCGAAGAGGAAAAAGAACATTGGGAGTCATTGGATTGGGGCGATCGTGCTGCCGATGATGGCGACGCACCGACCGAAGTGCTAGCCTCTGAAATGAACAAATATCTGTTCAATGAAAGCACCGTAGATTTGATGCTGCAACATCTAATGGAGCACGGCCTAAAGGTGGATGGCGGCGAAAAAATCGGAAAAACCATAATTTTTGCAGCAAACAAGGCACATGCAAAGTTCATTGCGCGTCGTTTTGATCACCATTACCCGCAGTATAAAGGAGAGTTTGCACGCGTCATTGTGCATGGTGAATCCTATGTACAAACACTGATCGATGCCTTTGGTGCCAAGGACAATCGCCTACCGCAGATCGCCATCTCTGTAGATATGCTCGACACTGGCATCGACGTGCCTCAAGTTCTCAACCTAGTCTTTTTCAAGGCAGTGCGCTCAAAGGTAAAATTCTTACAAATGATCGGGCGCGGAACTAGACTATGTGAAAATTTATTCGCACCAGAAATAAATAAGTCAGAATTTTACATCTTCGACTTCTGCGCCAACTTCGAATACTTCAACGAACACCCGAAGGGTGCTCTAGGCGGCATGGCCGAACCCGTCGGAAAGCGCCTGTTCAAGGCGCGCTTGGATCTGCTCTCATTGCTTTCCGGCAAAGACAATCGCGCGCATGACGGCGCCGCCGGAGCCATTGGAGGCGATGACGGCTTAGCCAGCTTACGTCAGGGGATAACCGACGAGTTGCATGGGGAAGTCGCGTGTATGAACCATGACAATTTCATCGTGCGCACCGAACGTGAGTATGTTGTTCGATTCGCCGATCGCAACACCTGGAACAATCTTGATGACGCCGCATTAGGCGATCTGCGTGCTCACGTTGCTGGCTTGCCCAGCGAGAGAGAAGCTGAGCATATAACTGCCAAATTGTTTGATCTGCTGTGCCTAAATGTACAGCTGGCGATCCTACGTTCCACAGGTGACTTCATCACCTACCGAGACCGTATCCGCGAGCTGGCTAGCCAATTAGAGATCATGGAGAGTATCCCAGCCGTTCGTACCGAACTACCGCTAATTCAAGACCTGCAAACGGAAGAGTACTGGCAGGATATCAGCCTGCCGATGATTGAACAGGTGCGCCGTAGACTGCGTGGACTCATTCAACTGATTGAGCGTCGCGCGTCCAATCCCGTTTACACTATGCTTACTGACCAAATCAGCGAGTCGTCCCAAGTGGTGCTCAACGACTTCAGCACCGGAATCAACTTGGCCCAGTACCGCAAAAAGGTCGAAGCCTATATCCGCGCCAATGAAAATCATGTTGCTATTGCCAAACTCAAGCATAACAAGCCAATAACGCGAACCGACCTAGAAGAGCTAGAGCGCTTTGTTTACCAGTCCGAGCCAGTGGAAAGTCGCGAACGCTTCGTAGATTGCTTCGGTAGCGATAAACCATTGCCGTTGTTCATACGGTCTCTGGTCGGCCTAGATCGCAATGCGGCTTTAGAAGCTTTCGGAAGATTCCTTGATGGTAATCGCTATAACAGCCAACAGATCCGTTTCGTAGAAATGATCATAGAACGCCTGACTAAGCATGGGATCATCGAGCCGGGCCAACTCTACGAACCACCATTTACAGCGCATCACCATGAGGGGCTGGACGGAACCTTTAGCGACTCGGATGCTAATGAAATTGTTGCTGCTATAGCTAGAATCAATCTAATAGCAGCCGCGTGACGTAGCAAGACCTAGCGACTCATACCCGAGCTGCCATGTTCCCTCAGCCCTCCCGCTGCTGGCAGCTACGGTATGATCCCTCCGAATGTACAGCCCCCTGCGGAATGCTGCGACAGTCCAAATAGCGTCAGCTTGGCACCATTCAAAATGAGGTGTGAGAATTATCAGCTGATAGGTATTCCATTTAGTATCCCAATCCCAACACTCAAGTACAAAGTCATCATAAATATCAACTATATATTAAACTAATTCAAATCCCCCCGGCTCAGCTGCAGCCCCCCGATCCGGTAGGCTACCGCGACCGGCGATGGCAAAGGATATAACTACCCCAACTGCCCCCTAAACGCATCGTACGCCGATACCGGCAAGCTAATCCCCTTAAGAACCGCACGAGCATAAGCTTGCTCTTTCCCCTTCCCCGGCAAGTAAACCCCCAAGCCTTCAAGCCGAGCCATCTGCTCGCCCAACCTTAAAGCAAAGCACTCATCCAGCAACCTGGGCGCAATACCAATCACCAGCATCCCAGCCCCAGGCGATTCGCTACCAGCACGAAAATCCGCTGCATCCAGCGACCAATTGGCCCCCGTCACCCCCGCCGCAAGCACCTCAACCATCAACGCAATATTGGCCCCACGACCGCCCCCAAACGCCAGCAACGTCCCATGCAATGCCTCTCGCGCGCTGCGCGTTTCATTCCCTTGTGCATCAACCGCCCAGCCTGCCGGTATCGCCTCCCCCGCTTCAGCAGCCCGCAACAGGTTCACGTAGGCCGTGGCGCTGCTAGCTTGGTCAATCGCCAGTAACCGCCCCGTGTCACTGGCGGCGGCAAATGCGATGGGGTTGGTGGAGTACAGCGGCCGGCTCTGGCCGGCCACGGTGAGCAGCGGTGAGCCATTGGTGAACGCCAACGCGACCAGCCCCTCGCGCGCCAGGCGACGGGTGTAATAGCCCAACTCGCCGCAGGTGAACGCGTTGAACTGCGCAAACAGGGCGATACCCAGTTGATGCGCATTGCTGCACAGCGCTGGAAAGGCGCGATCGAACCCCAGTTGCGCGATGCCTCGGGCGGCGTCGCAGCGGATCATGGCCGGCGCGACCTGGGTCACGATGGGCTCGGCAGCCTTGGCGATTCGGCCGATGGCAAAGCCGCTGAGGTAGTCAGGCAAATGGCCGAAACCGACTTCGTGTTGGCCATGGGCCTGGGCTGATACGGTGGCGGTTGCAAGCGCCGTGGCCACGGCGTAGCTGGTGCCGTGGGCCAGGCACAGCTGCTGTGCGAAGGCGGTGGCATCGGTCAGCGACAGGCGCTTTTCGGGTTTGTCGTCGTCCATGGGGGCTTTGGTGCTCTCGGGTTGAAGGTGTGCCGCAGCCAGCGAACCTGCAAGGGCGGCGGTAGCCGCGAATGAACGATAACGCGTCATTCCTGAGAGATCGCGGTGCGTTCATTCGCGGTTAAAGCCGCGCCTACGGGATTTGATTGTCTTTACTGAATCATCCTCGGCTCACCCACTTTTGCAGCCTCGCGGTCCAGGCCAAACGAGGCGAGGATTTCTGCGATTTCGCCTGAGGCATGCAAGGCCTGGATGTTCTTGCCCAGTGCCTCGCCCAGGGCGGCGTTGGCCTTGGTGTACGGGAAGGCGCTCTGCCCGGGCTCAAGCGTGGCCTTGACCCGTTGATCGGGCTCGGACACCTTGATGCTCTTGCCGGGGTAGCCGCCCTTCTGCTGCGAAGACACGGCCACCGCGAAGCTGTCCGCGCCAACCTGGATGCGCCTGGACGCCAGGTCCTGGGCCATGGCCACGGGGTTTGGGTAGAGCACCAGGTTATCGCCAAAGGCTTTCTTCAAATCGTCCACCCACAGGTAGCCCTGCACGGTGCCGATACGCTTGCCATCCAGTTCGGAAATCTTCGTGTAACCCTCATCCGAAATGATGCCCATCACGTCCAGGTACAAGGGTGCCGACAAGCCCAACGCCTTGCTGCGCTCTGCCGTGCGATACCAATCACCGATGCCGACATCGGCGCGCTTTGCCACCACTGCCTGGACGACGGCTGCCGTGTCCACCACCATGGTTTTGACTTTGAGGCATTCGCGCTCGGCGATGCGCTTGATGATCTCGCCGTCCACGCCGCTCAACTGGTTGTTCGGCCCCGGTATCGAGTAAGGCGGGAAGACATACGCCGCCACGGTCAGCACACCCGGGGTGATGGTTTCAAACTGGTTCGCGGGGGTGCATTCGGCCAGGGCGTACGGGGTGCCGGCCAAGGTCGAGCACAAGAACATCCAACGGGTAAAACGCTTGAATGAGCGAGTCATGACGTCACCTTTGCAATAAGAGAGCAGCAGCCGAAATCGGCGCGAGTGGATTTGTTGTTATGGCTGGCTGGGGGCCAGTCTTTTTTCCAGCGCTGCCACCCCCAGGGTCGCCGGGGCGCAGACAGCGGCATACATCAAACCGGCCAGTATCAGCACCGGCATGTACTCGAACGTGGAAGAGCCAATGGAGGACGCCCGGCTGACAATTTCTGGCAGGGCGAT
The DNA here is from genome assembly GCF_020911845.1 of Pseudomonas sp. CIP-10. Lineage (NCBI taxonomy): Bacteria > Pseudomonadati > Pseudomonadota > Gammaproteobacteria > Pseudomonadales > Pseudomonadaceae > Pseudomonas > Pseudomonas sp. CIP-10. Next base: position 5,255,072 of record NZ_CP087160.1, read on the forward strand.
GGTGAAACACAGCGACGAGGCCTGGAACATCATGATCGAGAACCCCAGCAGCGATGGCAGCGCCACCCGCAAGGCCTGAGGCAGGATCACAAAGCGCAGCGCGTCGAACCGGTTGAGGCCGATCACTTCGGCGGCCTCGGTTTGCCCTGCGGCCACCGACTCGATGCCACCGCGAATGATTTCACTGGTGTAGGCGGCCGTGCAGTACGCCATGGCCAGCGCAGCGGCCCAGAACGAGGTCAGGGTGAGGTTGACGCTGGGCAGGCCAAAGTAGAAATACTGCAGCAAGATCAACGCCGGTGCGCCACGCCCCAGTTCCACCACAACCAGGGAGGGGTAACGCAACCAGCGGCTCGGCGACGAAACGCCCAGTGCCAGCAACAGCCCCAGCACGACGCCCAGGCCCAGGCTCACGGCCGTGACCTGCATCGAAAGCACAAAGCCTTTCCACAACTCCGGCAACCATTGCATCCACATCGTCAGCAGTTCGCTCATCGGGCAATCCTCTGTTTCAACGTGGCCGACAGCCAACGAGAGAACAAGGCCACTGGCACGCTAAGCACCAAGTACACCACCGCCGCCGCGCTGTAGACGCTCAGGCCCTGAAAGGTTTGCTGTGAAACCTGGTAAGCCTGAAAGCTGATTTCACCAACGCCAATCGTCGAGGCCACGGCCGAATCCTTGAGCAGGCCAATGGCGTAGGTGGCTGAGGTGGGAATGGCGATACGCACCAACTGCGGCAACACCACATCGAAAAACCGTTGCGACGCCGACAGGTTAAGCACATAGGCGGCTTCGAACTGGCCGGCGGGAATTGCCGCGAACGCACCGCGGTACACCTCGGACATATGCGCCGCCGTGATCAGCCCCAGGCCAACCACCGCTGCGGTAAACGGCGACAGGCTGATATAGCCGCCACCGATGCCGAAGAAGATGAAGAACAGCCAGACAATCGGGGGGATTGAGCGCAGGGTCAGCACCAGCATGGCAGCCAGAATGCTCAGTACCTTGAACCTGGACATGCGCAGGGCACAGATGGGAAACCCCAGCACTACGCCGACACAGAATGCGAGCACGGTAACGGCAATGGTCCAGGGTATGCCGTTCAACAGCATCATCAGGATGTCTTTCATCAGCGATTCCTCACTGCCTGGAGGAACTGGATCACCCGTTCATGCTCGGGCTCGCGCATCACTCGCTGGCTCGGCCCGTGCTCGATGATGCGCCCGTCGGCCATAACCACCACCCGGTCGGACACGGTTTCGGCGAAGTGCATCTCGTGAGTCACGACAATCATCGACATGCCTTCGCCGGCCAGCTCTTTCATCACCGCCAGCACCTCCAGGCCCAGCTCGGGGTCCAGCGCCGAGGTCGGCTCATCGAACAGCATCAGCTCAGGGTCCAGTGCCAGGGCGCGGGCGATGGCGATCCGTTGCTGCTGGCCACCAGAGCAGCGCGCCGGATAATGCTGGGCCTTGTCAGCCAGCCCAACGCGTTCGAGCAGTTGCAAGGAGCGGGCGTCGGCTTCTTTGGCGCTGCGGCCCAAGGTGCGGATTTGCGCCAGGCTTACGTTGCGCAGCACCGTCAGGTGCGGGAACAGGTTGAACGACTGGAACACCATGCCAATGCGCCGGCGCAACTTCAGCAGCTCTGTACGGGGCAACGCCTTGCCAGCTTCGATGTGCACGCCATCCATGCTGACCCGCCCCTTGGTCGGTGGCTCCAGTTGGTTGATACAGCGCAGCAAGGTACTTTTGCCCGACCCACTGGGGCCGATAATGGCCACCACCTCGCCCTTGTTCATTTCAAAACACACGTCGTGCAAGACGGGGTATGGGCCAAATTGTTTATGAATGCCTTCCAGGCGCAAGAACGGTTCGGCGCTGGCCACCGGGCGCGGCGCCAAGGTGGGTGCGGTTTCGATCACAGTCATGCTGCTCATGGTTTTGCTCCAGCTATCGATCGCCTTCGACCAAGGGTGTGCGCGAGAGTTTGATCGGCCCGTTGGCGCTGATCAGCACCTGCTCTTCGAGCTTCACCCCTTCCCCACCACCTTGCTCACCGATGTAACTTTCCACCGACACCACCATGTTTTCCTCGAACAGGCCGTCGTACCCCCACTCGGCGAAATCCACGGCGTAGGCGACGCTGGGGTACTCGTCCACCAGCCCGACGCCGTGCAGCATCATCATGTAGCGGTTGTGCTCGAAGCGCTGAGGCACCGGCCAGCAGCGCTCGGCGAACTCACGAAAGGACAGGCCCGGGCGCAGCAGTTCGACGTTGTGGTTGATCTGCTGCGAGGCGATGTCCAGCAAGTCGCGTTGGGCCATGGTCGGTGCCTTGCCGGGGCAGATGAAGCTGCGCGAGATGTCTGAAAGGTAACCGCCGGGCCCGACCATGTCGGTGTCGAAACAGACCATCTCACCGGCCTTGATGACCTTGTCGGTGGCGTCCTGAAACCACGGATTGGTGCGCGGCCCGGAGCTGAGCAGGCGGCTTTCGGCCCACTCTCCGCCGTGCGCGACGTTGGTGCCGTGCATGATGCTCCACAGCTGGTTTTCAGTAACCCCCGGCACCAGGCTTGTGCGCATCCGGGCAATGGCCAGGTCGCAAACGCCCATGGACACCCGGTGGCTGGCCACTTCTTCAGCCGATTTGATCAAGCGTGCCTGCTCCATCAATGGCTGCGCATCGAACAGCTCAATGCCTTGGTGTGTCAGGCGCTGCGCGCCCCAAGGGTCGCAGCGGTCGACCGCCAAGCGGCGATTGCCGCCACCGTGACGGGCCATCAGGTCCGCCACCTCCTGTGCCCAGCGCTCGGCTTTTTCCTGCACGCGGGGGCCGGCGAGGAAATACAGCCAGGGTATCGCCGGGCGAATTTCATCGATGGTTTCAACGTGCTCGCTGTTGTGCCGGCTGCTGGTGAACTCGAACAGCACCACCGGGCCGTCGGTGGCGACGAACACATAGCGGCTGGGCGAGTGCATCACCCACAAACCAAGGTTATTGGTGTCGGTGGCATAGCGAATATTGATCGGATCGGCCAACAGAATGCCGGCGTAATCCTGGGCGCGCAGTTGCTCGCGAATGCGCTCCAGGCGGTAATGGCGCAAGGCTTTGCGATCGATGGCGGCATACGCATCGAGTAACGCCGTGTCGACCGGCGCGATGGCATGTTCAGTGACCTTGGCATCGCTGCGAAAGCGCAGGTCGCGTTCGGTTAACGCCGTGAGCAGCTCAATGGAATCAGAACCCGTTTGCATGCAACAACCTCCGCTGAGTCAGACCAACTTTCGGGGCAGTAACTAAAAGGTTTCTAAATCTGGTGACGGCTGTCTTTATTGTTGTGGGCGACGCAGGGCGGCTAGAGGTCCTTGACCAGCCGCAGGGCATCGTAGATGGCCGCATGGGTATTGCGCGACGCCACTGCATCACCAATGCGGAACAGCTGGAAGCGCCCTTCGGGGTTGCTGACAACGTTTTGCGGCTTGCCGACAATCAGGTCCATGTACTCCAAGGCACCTTCGTTGCTGGCCAGGGGTTTGAGGTCGAAATACAGCTCGTCCAACGGCCGGGTGCCGTGGTTGACCACCACCTGATCCACCAGGCGCGTTTTGGTCAGGTCGCTGTAATCGGTGCCGATCGTGGCCAGCAATTGGTCGCCTTGTTTCTCTACGGCCTTGAGCCGGTAGGTGACGGTAAAGGTGGTGTCCAGGTGCTGTAACGCGCGCATGTAGGGCACCAGGTTCATGCCCATGACTTCTGGCGCGAACGAGCGGTCGGGGGTCATGATTTCAGTCTTGGCGCCACTGCGGGCGATGAATTCGGCGGCTTGCAGGCCGGCGTGGTCGCCCGCATCGTCGTACACCAGCACATTGCGGCCAGGCTTCACGTCGCCGGAAATGATGTCCCAGCTTGAAACCAGAAACTGATTGCCGTGCTCCAGCACTTCGGTGTGCGGCATGCCCCCGGTCGCCACGATCACTACGTCGGCATTTTCATCGAGCACAATCGCGGTGTCTGCCCAGGTGTTGAAGTGGAACCTCACGCCAAGGCGCTCGCATTGCGCCATGCGCCAGTCGATGATGCTGATCATTTCCTTGCGCCGCTCGGACTGTGCGGTCAGGCGAATCTGCCCGCCGGGTTTGTCCGCCAGCTCGTACACCACCACCTCGTGGCCGCGCTCGCCTGCCACACGTGCCGCCTCCAGGCCGCCAGGGCCGGCGCCGATAATCACCACTTTGCGCTTTTGCACAGCCTTGGGTATTTCATGAGGCATGGTGGTTTCACGCCCGGTCGCGGCGTTGTGGATGCAGTAGGCCGCGCCTGCATTGTAAATGCGGTCCAGGCAATAGTTGGCGCCTACGCAAGGGCGGATATCGTCTTCACGGCCTTCGATGATCTTGCGCACGATGTGCGGGTCGGTCATGTGCGCGCGGGTCATGCCGACCATGTCCACCAACCCCGAGGCAATGGCATGACGCGCCGTGGCCACGTCGGGAATTTTTGCTGCATGGAAGGTCGGGAAGCCGGTCAGCGTCTTGATTTCGCCGGCAAAGTCCAGGTGCGGAGCATTGCGCATACCCTGGATCGGGATGATGTCGGTCAGCCCGGCGTCGGTGGCGATGTTGCCGCGAATCACGTTGAGGAAGTCGATCATGCCACTGTCTTTCAACAGTTGAGAGATCTGCAAGCCCTCCTCTTTTTGCAGGCCTCCAGCGAGCACTTCGTCCCCGGTGTAGCGAATGCCGACAATAAACTCCGGGCCCACGCGCTTGCGAATGGCCGTGAGCACATCGAAGGTGAAGCGCAGGCGGTTTTGCAGCGAGCCGCCGTACGGCCCTTCCAGTTCGTTGGTCAGTGGCGACCAGAACTGGTCCATCAAGTGGCCGTAGGCTTGCAGCTCGATGCCATCCAGGCCGGCGGCCTTCATGCGTTCGGCGGCATCGGCATAGTCGCGAATGATGCGGTCGATGTCCCACTGTTCAAGCTGCTTGGGGAAGGCGCGGTGTGCGGGTTCCTGATTGTGGGAGGGCGACACCACCGGTAGCCAGTCGCCTTTGTCCCAGCGGGTACGCCGGCCTAGGTGAGTGAGCTGGATCATCACCGCCGCACCATGTTCGTGGCACTCGTCGGTGAGGTCTTTCATCCAGCCGACCACTTCGTCCTTGTAGGCCAGAATGTTGTTGAACACGGGTGGGCTGTCACGGGAGATCGCGGCGGAGCCTGCGGTCATGGTCATGGCTACGCCGGCTTTGGCACGTTCAACGTGGTAGGCACGGTAGAGCTTTTTCGGCATCCCGTCTTCCGGGTAGGCCGGTTCGTGGGAAGTGGTGATGATGCGGTTGCGCAGGGTCAAATGCTTGAGGCGATAAGGCTGAAGTAGCGGATCGTTTTTCATATCGGTCTCGCAAACAGGTCATCAGGCACGCCGACAATATGCCCCTATGTACACAGGTGTCAATACTCTTGACGATGGTGTACAGTTGCCACAAAGCGCACATTGAAAAGGGAAGAAATGCCCATGAAAGAAACTACCTCAAAGGCGGAAGCAGCAGGCCGAGGCTCACTGGAAGGCTGGCTTAATGCGGCCTATGAAAGCCTGACCGAGTCAGGTGTTGATGCCGTGCGAGTGATGCCGCTGGCCAAAAAACTGAATTTGTCGCGCACCAGCTTCTACTGGTTTTTCGAAGACCGCGATGCCTTGCTCGTGGCCTTGATCGAGCAATGGAAAAACAAGAACACCTTCAACCTGGTGACCAAATCCCAGGCCTATGCCGAGTCCATCACCGAGGCGATTCTCAACGTCTTCGACTGCTGGCTGAACAGCGAATTGTTCGACTCGCAATTCGAGTTCGCCATGCGCAGTTGGGCGCTGCAGTCGCCGGAGGTGGCGCAGGAAATCGGCCAGGCAGACGCGCAACGCGTCGAGGCATTGCGGCAGATGTTCGACCGTTTCGGCTTTGAACACGATGCTGCGATTACCCGCGCCCGCTCCATCTACCTGACGCAAATCGGCTACATCAGCATGAAAACCCGGGAGCCCCTGGCCCAGCGCATGCGCTACATTCCCGAGTACCTGAAGATATTCACCGGCAGGGAACCGGAAGCCCGTGAGCTGGAGCGCTTTTATCAGCGCAACGGTTTTAGCGGCGCCGATTTGAAGGTCTAAAAACACCGGCTCACAAGTGAGCCTCTTTGAAGATACGGGGGTTCATTGCAAGCTTCAGGATCTTGCGCACCTGTGGGCACGGGTTTACTCGCGAACAGGGGCGCAACCCGTGCCATCCCCTGGCTGCCTTACCAGCTATAACTCACCTTCGCCGTCACCTCCCGCCCCGGGTTGTAGTAATTCGCCGTCCCCGACCCCACCACATGCTGCTCGTCAAACAGGTTGCTCACATTCAGCGCCAGGTCGGTCCCTTTGGCGATCTTGTAGTTCAGCGCCGCATCAAACAACGTGGTCCCATCGCTCTTCTTGGTATTGGCAGCATCCATGTAGTACGCCCCCACATACCGCGCGCCCAGGCCGACGCTCACGTCAGTGCCCGGTATGTCGTAGTAGCTCCACAGCGATGCGGTGTGTTTGGGCGCCGTGGTGAACTCATTGCCCTTCAAGGAAGAGCCGTCATACAGCGACCCGCGCAGCACCTCGGACTCCATGTAGGAGTAAGCACCAATCACGCTGATGTCTTGCGTGACTTGCGCCTTGGCTTCCAGGTCAAGGCCACGCACGCGTGACTCGCCCACCGTCTGCTGCTCGATGATGCCGCTTGGCAACACCACGGCAATGGTGACGTTCTCTTGGGTCAGGTCGTAAACAGCGGCGGAGAAGAGTGCGTCCATGCCCATGGGCGAATACTTGATGCCCACTTCGTATTGCTTGCCGGTCTGCGGGGTAACGCCCACTTGCGGGGGCGAGACGGACTCCACCATGCTCACGTAGGTCGACACTTCATCGTTGACGATATAGGTCAGTGCCGCGCGGTAGGAGGTTTCGGAGAAGTTGTCCTTTTCCGTCTGCTCGCCACCGATGTATTCCTTGCTCGACAGGTCCATCGAGTCGTTACGCACGCCTGCGGTCGCGATGACGCGGTCAAAGAACGACAGGTTCTGCTGCAGGAAAACCGCCTTGGTGGTGGCGTCATTCTTTTTGCGGGTATAGGGCGTGATGCCGCCAGGCACGCCAGTGAATACCGGGTTGGCGATGTCGATGGAGGGCGCCAGGCCGTAGACCGAGCTCTGTTTGGTCGTCGAGTCGAGGTACTCGACGCCCACCAGCGTGCTGCTGTCGATGTGCTCGAACTGGGCATCGTACTGCAGCATCAAGTTGCCATTGAGCTGGTCGGCATCGCTGTCGGTGCCGAAGACGTAGCGTGGAATGGTGGTGCCAACACGCGAGGCGTTGTCGCTCAGGTAGACATAGCCGAAGTCATCGGTCAGCTCGCTGTAGCGCAGGTTGCTGCGCAGGGTGAAGCCGTTGTCGAAGTCGTGGGTAATGTTGCCGCTCAGGCTGGTGCGCTCGACATCGTGGAAGTTGTAGCCGGGCTCGCCGTAGAAGTCGCTGCGGTCGTACTCCTTGTCCAGCGGGTAGCCACCGCTGTTCGGCGAGCTGTTGGTCTTCAGGTAATCCAGCACCACCGTGGCCGAGGTGAAGTCGGTCGGCGCCCAGGTCAGGCCGCCCATGACGAAGCGGTTGTCGTCCTGAGAGTGGTCGTACTCGCGGTCGCTGTTCTGCATCTTGGCCGTGAAGCGGCCGGCCAGGGTTTGTTCGTCGTTCAGCGCATCGCCTACATCGATCCCGGTTTCGGCATGGTCATAGGAGCCGTAGGTCACGTAGCCTTGGCCAAACTTCTCGAAGCGTGGTTGCTTGGTCACGAAGTTGACCGAGCCACCCGGGTCTGCCGGGCCGAACAGGGTGGAGTTGGCACCCCGCAGAATTTCGATACGCTCGTAGGCGTAAGGGTCTTCGCGCACACCGCGCATCGAGCTGAGGGTCAGGCCGTCTCGGTAGGTGGTGGCCTGGAAGCCGCGGATCAGGAAGTAGTCGTTGCGGTCGTCCGAACCGTAGTAGTCGCTGACCACGCCAGGGGTGTACTGCAGCGCCTCTTCGGTGGTGCTGACGCTGCGCTGCTGCATTTCCTTGTTGGTCACCACCGACACGGACGCGGGCGTGTTGAGGATGCTGGTCGCCACCTTGCCCCCTACCCACAGCTCCTTGGCAACCACCGAGTTGGCGTCATCGTCGGCACTGGCCTTGATCTTGGCATTGATGATGACTGGCGCCAGGCGGTAGTCCTCGGTCGCGCCCAGTTCCAGCGGGCCGGCAGGCTTTGGTTGTGGAATCACCAGGTAGGCGTTGGGGCCTTGCTGCTCGACTTGTAATTCGGTGCCTTGCAACAGCGACGACAACGCTGCCGACGTTTCCAGGTTGCCCTGTACGCCCTGGGTGCTGCGGTTAGCGACGTTTTGGGCATCGAAGGACAGGCTGATACCCGCCTGGCGAGCAAAGCGGTCGAGCGCCGGTTCCAAAGGGCCACCCGGAATGTTCCACTGCTGCAGCGGGTTGGTGTGCTCAGCGTTTACGGGTTGTGCAAGCGATGGCAGCGCGTAGCTGCTGACAACCATACCCAAAAACGCGCCGCGCACGGCACGGCTCAATGGATGGCGCTGTGGAACCGGGGTCAAACTCATTTTCTCGCTCCGTAGAGTGTCGGCGGGCTGGCCTGTATTCCGGCCTTCTCTACAAGCCGAACGAGAATGAGAAAACACCTCATTTATTTTTCGGGTAGCTGGAGGCACCACATCGCGGGCGCCTCCAGCACTTAAACCTTATTCACTTTCGCGGCTCGCAAACGGGTCAAACTCGGGGTCGTTCAACTTCAGGATGTGGTTCTTGATGGCACAACCGGCCAGTTCGATGTATTCCGCAAAGAAGTCTTTACCCAGTTGCCGCAGCGGTGAGCCCTCCACTGAGTCAGCGACAGCTTCTATCGTTATGATCCCGAACTGTTCAGCGATGATTTCCACACTGCGCACACGCATTTCAGGGTGGTCATAGGGCTTCTGGTACCAGGTCGCGATCTGATACTGGATATCGTCTCTTTCCAGCGCCTGATACAGATGGCTGGCAAACGCGATGCTGGTTTCGCGAATCAGGCCCGGGTCGATATCGAGCTTTTCAAGTAGGGTTTCAGTGGGTTGGTAGGCAACATTAAGCAGGTCGGCGATGGTATAGCCCGGCATCGGCGGGAAAACGCCTGGCGGTAGTTGGTCCGCCGGGATTGATAGCGGGTCGGAATAGTCGTCGTTGTGCACGGGAAGCTCCTTGCCTCGGTATAGTTTTACTGGCCAGCGCCAGCATCATCCACGCGCCATTGCTGGCGCGCAGTGAAATGACATTTTCCGGTTGTATTAGTTGCGCGCAAGGGTGAAATAACAGCGGTCAGCTACCTGCTCATCCGAGTGCGGTTTCAAAGCGGTTTTGCCGGTGTGGATACATGCCTTTTACAGGGGTGGGCTTTGCGCCAGTAACGTTTCCTGCGTAGCGGGCAGCGGGCGGCTCAGCAGCACGCCAACCACCACCGCGAACACCAGCGCTGCAAGGCCCGCAACCTGCAACACGGCCTCGAAGCCACCCATGAACGCCTGGCGGGCCAAGGGTGCCACCGCTTCACGCAAGCCCGGATCAAGCAGCGCCAGGGCCGCCTGCAGGTCGCCCGCCGCTACCCGCGTGGCCATCGCAGCAACCTGGCCCACTTGCGATGGCGCTACGGCAACCAGGGCTTCGTGAAGCAATTGCCCGCTGCGGGCGGCCAGTACGCCGCCCAGTAAACCGATAGCCAGGACGATGGCCCCGAAGCGCGTAGTTGTACTCAACCCGGAAGCCATCCCGGTACGCTGGCGTGGCACACAAGCCATGATGTTTTTCTGGGTGTCGCCATTTAGCAGCCCGGCACCCGCCCCCAGCACCAGGCTGGCCAGGGCAAAGGCTGCATAGCCGCCAAACCCGGCGGCCCAGGCACACAGCAGGTTGCCCACCCCCACCAGCACTAGGCCAAGGGCGAATACCTGCGCCGGGCTCAAGTGCGCCGCCAGGCGCATGCCCAAGCGCGGTGCCAGCAACATGGCCACGGCAAACGGCAGCATGCCGGCCCCGGCTGCCAATGCGGAGAGTTGCAGGCCGTTTTGCAGGTACAGCGGCAGCAAAGTCATCATCACCTGGGCGCAGGCGGCGTAGGCGAACATGCCCAGCAAAGCACCCACGAACCGCCCGCTGCGCATCAGCTGAAGGTCGATCATCGGCCGTTCCTGGTTGCGTTCGACCATGATAAACAGGCCAAACAGGAAGGCACTGATTAGCAGCCGGCCCAGGGTTTGAGCACTGCCCCAGCCCACCTGGTTAGCATCGATCATCGCCCAGATCAGATAGCCCAGGGCACCCGCAAAAGTCAGGCTGCCCCATGGGTCAAGCCGGGCCGCCGCGCTGTCGCGGGACTCTTCTACACTGCGCAGCACCATCACTGCCAGCAACGCCACCAACGGCAGGTTGATGTAGAAGATCCAGCGCCAGCCCAGGGTACTGGCGATCACCCCGCCGAGCAGCGGCGCAAAGGTGATGGTGGCGCCCATGCAGGCACCCCAGAAGGCCCAGGCGCGCATGCGCTCCTGCGGCTGGTGGAAGCGGTTGCCGATGGCGGCCAGTGCCGAGGTCAACAACAGGGACGCGCCGATGCCCTTGGCGGCACTGGCCAGGTCGAGCAATAGCAGGCTGGGCGCCGCGCCGCAGGCTAGCGAGGCAAGGCCGAACAGGGCCAGGCCGAGCAGCAGCATGCGCCGGCGGCCAAAGCGGTCGGCGAGGCTGCCGGCGGGCAGCAGGCAAGCGGCGAAGGCCAGCAGGTAGGCACTGACCACCCATTCGATATCGGCGAACGAGCCAGACAGGTCGCGGGCGATACTGGGCAGGCTGACCGCGACAATGTTGGTGTCGAGGATGATCAGGGCGCAGACCAGGGAGGCGGTAAGCAGGGTGAAGCGTGCAGAGGGCATGGTGGGGCTCCAGAAGCTGGGCTGGTTGGTTTGAAGTGCCTTTAACCTGCAGGATCGCCGGGACCGCTGCGCGCTCCAGATAATGCATAGCCCTGGAATGTTGTGCGGTCCCTGCAATTGCACAGGCAGGCTTTGCCGCCAAGCCACCAGCCTTGTAGTGTTGGCCTTACCATACCGCCGCCTGCGCCAAGGCTTGTTAGCCCCGGAGGCCCGCGTCATTACCCTGCAGGTAACACCTGATGGAAATCCGCCATTTCCGCTATTTTCTCTGCGTCGCCCGCCACGGCCATTTCACCCGGGCCGCCGAGCAGTTGGGCATCGCCCCGCCCACCCTCAGCCGGCAGATCCAGGACATGGAACGCGAGCTGGGTGTGCGCTTGTTCGAGCGCAGCCAGCGCGAGGTCAACCTCACCGCCGCCGGCCAGGCGCTGTTGATTGAGGCCGAACAGGCCGTGCGCCAGTTCGACGCCGCACAGCTGGGTGCACAACGCGCAGCCCGTGGCGAAAGCGGGCGTATCGAACTGGGCTACGTGGCTTCGGCCGCCTACTCGGGCATGCTCCAGCAGCAAGTCAGCCGCTACAGCGAAACCTGCCCTGGCGTGCGCCTGAATATCCGTGAACTGCCCATGGCCGAACTACCCGGCATGGTCCGCGATGGCTTACTTGACCTTGCCTACGTGCGCTCACCGATGGAGCTTCCTGACCAGCTGGAAGCCATCGCCTTGCACCAGGAAGGTTTCGTTCTCGCCCTGCCCGCCAGCTCGCGGATCAACGAAGTGCCGCAGATCCCGGCCTCGCGCCTGGCCAATGAAACCTTCATTCTGCCCGAACAGATTTCCGGCACGCTGGAAGTGGCGGCGCAAGGTGGCTTCGTCCCGATGCTTGGCCCACAACCCGGCAGCCTGGTGGCCGTGATTACCTTGGTATCACTTGGGCAAGGCATTGCAGTAGTCCCGGAATCGGTGGTGCAGCGCATCAACCTGCCGCAGGTGAATTACCGGCGGGTCGTCGATTGCCAGGCTAGCTCGTGGCTGAGCCTGGTCCACCGGCGCTTCGAGAAAGCGCCGGCTGTGATGCGATATGTGCAAAGCGTGATGGGCGGCACTTGATGGCCGCTCAAGTACGCTGATCTTCTGTAGGAACTGTTTGAGCATATCTATCAGTGCACGTTGCAGATCCGCTTCGACATGGCCACCCGGTAGGCCCTGGAATTCGACCACGTAGGCATCTTCCGCCAGACAAGTGTTTCAAAAAACAAAGGGCACCCATCCTCGGGTGCCCTTTGCCTTACAGCCAGGTGAACTGAATCACCCCATCGATCGCGCTGCCACCGGTTGCGCATGGCCCCTCGACGTCACGATCCCCAGGAAGGAAATCACGATCGCCAGGCCCAATGTCGAGCTCACTTCCGCCCGATGCTCAGGCGTGTACATCATCACCGCCAGCGCCCCGGCAATGAAAATGATCACCGCCCAGGTCAGGTACGGGAACAGCCACATGCGGAACTTCAGTTCGGTGTTCTCGCGCTCCAGTCGGCGGCGCATGCGCAGCTGCGAGATGGCGATAACCATGTACACCAACAGGGCGATGGCGCCAGAGCTGGCCAGCAGGAACTCGAACACACCCTTCGGCGCGAAGTAGTTGAGGACTGCGATGGCCGCACCGATCAGGGTGCTGCCGAACACTGCAGCACGCGGTACACCGACCTTGGAGGTCTTGTTGAGGAAGGCCGGGGCGTCACCGCGCTTGGCCAGCGAAAACATCATCCGCGAAGCGATGTAGATGGACGAGTTCATGCAGCTGGTAACGGCTACCAGCACCACCAGGTCGACCATGAACGCGGCGTTGGGGATGTTCATGATTTCCAGCGCACGCTGGTACGAACCCACCACCGCCAGCTGCGGGTCGTTCCACGGCACCACCGAAATGATCACGAAGATCGACAGGATGTAGAAGGTGCTGATACGCCAGATCACCGAGCGAGTGGCCTTGGCGATGTTGCGCGACGGGTCGCTGGACTCGGACGCGGCAATGGTCACTGCCTCTGTACCGATGAAGCTGAACATCACAGTGATGAACGCGCCGACCACCGCCGACCAACCCTTCGGTGCAAAACCGCCGTATTCGGCCATCAGCCCGCTCAGCCCACTGACCTCGCGGTTGGGCAGCCAGCCCATCAGCGCGGCGAAGCCCAGGCCGATGAAGCCCAGGATGGCGGTGACCTTGAGGATGGCAAACCAGAACTCGAACTCGCCGTACTTGGCCACGCTGAACAGGTTGGTACCGGCCAGCAGCAACACCGAAGCCAGGGCGAAGATCCAGCTGTCCACCTGCGGGAACCAGGCGTTCAGCACATGCCCGGCGGCCAATGCTTCGATAGGAATCACCAACACCCAGAACCACCAGTACAACCAGCCGATGGTATAGCCGGCCCAGCGGCCAATGGCCTGGTCGGCATAGGTGGAAAACGATCCGGTGTCGGGGTGCGCCACGGCCATTTCGCCGAGCATGCGCATGACCAGTACCACCAAGGTCCCGGCCACGAAATAGGAAATTATGGTTGCTGGGCCAGCTGCCGCGATGGCATGGCCAGAGCCGACGAAAAGTCCGGCGCCGATGATGCCGGCGATGGACAGCATCGTTACGTGACGTGGCTTGAAACCTTGTGCAAGGTTGCCATCAGATCCCACGGTGTTCATTGATGTTGTTCTCTTTTTGCTGACACAAGGAAGGACGGGCAGGCGTAGGCGAAAAATATCTCCTTTGAAATCAATAAGTCGACACGTTGTTCGCGCGCTGTTGTTGATATTTGGCACGCATCACAGAGCAAGGTGTCAGTGCGGTTCGGGGTTCATTTAATCCCCGCATGGCTGTGGGGAATTACACGAGAACGCCACGGAACTGTTCGATCACGACAGGGCATTTCCATCAACGCCAGATGTCGCGAATGGCATATCCGATCGCGCCACAGGCCCAAATGGAGCTTTTGTTTTTCATTTGAATGTGTGTTGCCTGTGCCGGCCCTTTCGCGGGTGAACCCGCTCCTACAAGGGTGCGGGGGCGACGGTACCGATTGATGAATGCGGTGGCGGGTGCGACGGTGCCGATTGGTGGATGCAGTGGCGGGTGCGGCGGTGAATGACTGGGGATATTGGGCGGCAGGGTCGGCCTATTCGCGGGTGAACCCGCTCCTACGACGGTGCGGGGCGACACCACCGGTTGATGTAGGAGCGGGCTTGCCCGCGAAGAGGCCCGCAGCCTCAACGCACCAGGCAAGGCCGTTTGTTATCGAAGCTCCAACCCGGAATCAGGAACTGCATCGCCACGCTGTCATCCCGCGCCCCCAGCCCCATGTTGCGGTAGCACTCATGGGCCTTGGCCAGCTGGTCTTCATCCAGTTCCACGCCCAAACCCGGCCGTGCCGGCACTCGCACATGCCCGTCGACAATGCGCAGCGGCTCACGGGTCAGGCGCTGGCCATCCTGCCAGATCCAGTGGGTGTCGATCGCCGTGATTTCACCCGGCGCCGCAGCCGCCACCTGGGTGAACATCGCCAGCGAAATGTCGAAGTGGTTATTGGAATGAGAACCCCAGGTCAGCCCCCAGTCGTTGCACATCTGCGCCACCCGTACCGAACCCTGCAAGGTCCAGAAGTGAGGGTCGGCCAGCGGAATGTCCACCGACTGTAACTGAATGGCATGGCCCATCTGTCGCCAGTCAGTAGCGATCATGTTGGTCGCGGTGGGCAGCCCGGTGGCGCGGCGGAACTCGGCCATCACCTCGCGGCCCGAGTAACCGTTCTCGGCGCCGCAGGGGTCTTCGGCGTAGGCCAGCACATTGTGCTTGTCGCGGCACAGGGCGATGGCCTCCTTCAGCGACCACGCGCCATTGGGGTCGAGCGTGATGCGCGCTTCGGGGAAGCGTTCGGCCAGCGCTGTCACGGCCTCCATCTCTTCTTCACCACGCAGCACGCCGCCCTTGAGCTTGAAGTCGCTGAAGCCATAGCGCGCCTTGGCGGCCTCGGCCAGCCGCACCACTGCTTCCGGAGTCAGGGCCTTTTCATGGCGCAGGCGGAACCAGTCGTCATCGCTGTCGGCTTCGTTGCGGTAGGCCAGGTCGGTCTGCTGGCGGTCGCCGATGTAGAACAGGTAGCCGAGCATCTTCACCGCATCACGTTGCTGCCCCTCGCCCAGCAATGCTGCCATCGGCACGTTCAGGTGTTGGCCGAGCAGGTCGAGCAACGCCGACTCGATGGCCGTTACCGCATGCACGGTGATGCGCAGGTCGAAGGTCTGCAGACCGCGGCCCGCCGAGTCGCGGTTGGCGAAGGTCTGGCGCATGGCATTGAGCACACGCTGGTAATGGCCGATCGGCTGGCCGACCACCAGGCTGCGGGCGTCCTCCAGGGTCTGGCGAATCTTCTCGCCGCCGGGCACTTCGCCCAGGCCGGTATTGCCGGCGCTGTCGCGCAGCACCACCACGTTGCGGGTGAAGTACGGGCCATGAGCGCCACTGAGGTTGAGCAGCATGCTGTCATGGCCGGCCACGGGGACCACGCGCAGGTCGGTGACCACCGGGGTACTGGTGTGAAGGGTCTGCATATTCATGAGGGTTGTCTCGCAGTCATCAGTGGGTCTGGCCCAGGGCCGAAGGGGCCTTGAGGTCATCGGAAGGGACGCCCTTGGGGCGAATGCGTACGAAGAAGATGGCAATCGCCGCCAGCACCGAGGTCACCGCCAGGCCGTGCAGCCCGCCCTGGATCGAGCCAGTCTGCTGCTCCAGCAAGCCGAAGGTGGTGGGGGCAACGAAGCCGCCGAGGTTGCCGACCGAGTTGATCAGGGCAATCACCGCCGCAGCGATGCGGGCGTCCAGATAGCCCTGGGGGATTGGCCAGAACAGTGACGACGCTGACTTGAAGCCGATCGCGGCGAAGCACACGGCGACGAAGGCGAACACCGGCCCACCCGTGGTGGACATGAACATGCCCGTGGCAGCGACCAGCAGGGCGCCGGCCACCCAGGCCTGCTGGAACTTCCAGCGAGCGGAACCGGCAGCGAAGGCGTACATGGCCAGGATCGAGATCAGCCAAGGGATCGAGTTGAAGAAACCGACCTGCATGTCACTGAGGTCGCCCATGCGCTTGATGATGCTGGGCAGCCAGAAGGTGGCGGCATAGATGGTCAGCTGGATACAGAAGTAGATCAGGCAGAACAGCACGATCTGGCGGTCCTTGAGCAGGCTCCAGGCCGACGGCCTGACCGCGCCGATGGCCTCACGCGCTTGCTGCTCGCGGTCGATGGTGGCGACCAGCGCGTCCTGCTCGGCCTTGCTCAGCCACTTGGCGTCCTGCGGCTTGGAGTCGAGCCAGAAGAACACAAAGAAGCACAGCACCACCGAGGCCATGCCTTCAATGAACAGCATCCACTGCCAACCATGCAGGCCCAGGCCCTGGATCTGCATCAACGCCCCTGCCAGCGGCCCGGAAATCAACGAAGCCAGCGCCGAGCCACTGAGGAAGATGGCAATGGCCTTGCCGCGCTCTGCCGCCGGTAGCCAGCGGGTGAAGTAGTAGATCACGCCAGGAAAGAAGCCTGCTTCGGCCACCCCAAGCAGAAAACGCAACACGTAGAACTGGGTTTCGTTCTGCACGAAGGCCATGGCCGTGGCCACCAGCCCCCAGGTGAACATGATACGGGTCAGCCACAGCCGGGCACCGACCTTTTGCAGCAGCATGTTCGAAGGGACTTCGAACAGCGCGTAACCGATGAAGAACAGCCCGGCACCAAAGCCAAAGGCCGCAGCGCTGATGCCCAGGTCGCTTTCCAGGTGCGGGCGGACGAAGCCAATGTTGACGCGGTCGAGGTAGTTGACGATGAACATGATGACGAACAGCGGCAGGACGTGGCGCTTGACCTTGGCCACGGCACTGGCCAACGCGTCGCCTTCATGCCGGGCAGACGGAGCGAGGGTGTCGTTCACTTGCGGATCTCCCACTAATTGTTTTTGTGCGGGTCGGGTTGTCTGACATGGCAGTGGGGAGGAGCTTATTCGCAGCGAGGTTGTACGACAAGATCATTAACGTCGGCAAAATAGCAAAATACAAGCTGTCATAATGCCAATTTGATCCTAACGTGCAAAAACAGCTCAACTACATGCTGAATTGGATGCGCGAAAAATCGGCAAAAAATATTTCTATCGATTAACTTGTCGTACAAGCCAATCAAGAACCGGATCACACATGGAACCCGAACACGCGCGCAAACGCGGCCACAGCCGTGCCCACGACCTGGTTTCCAGCCTGACCCAGCAGATTTTGCTGGGTACCTTCAAACCAGGCGACAAACTGCCTTCGGAAAACACCTTGGTGCGCGAGCACGGGGTCAGCCGCACGGTGGTTCGCGAAGCCTTGTCGAAGCTGCAGGCCTCTGGGCTGGTGGAGCCGCGCCACGGGATCGGTACGTTCGTAATGGAGCGCCAGGCCCAGGCCGGGCTGCGCGTTGCGGCGGAGAGCGCGGCGAATGTGCGCGACCTGCTGGAGCTGCGTATTGGCCTTGAGGGCCAGGCTGCCGCGCTGGCCGCACTGCGCCGTGATGAGGGGCAACTGGCGCGCATGCGCCAGGCGCTGGATGACTATCAGGACCTGGCCGCTGCCGGCGACAGCTGCATCGAAGCCGACCGGCGCTTTCACCTGCTGATTGCCGAGGCCACCGGCAATCTGTATTTCACCGAGATGCTGCTGCAACTGGGTAACGGCCTGATACCGCGCAACCGCATGGCCCTGGCCGAGCGCGCGGGGGCCAAGCTGGCGCGGCAAGCGTACCTGGCCAACCTGGAGCATGAGGCGATCCTCAATGCCATCCGCCGACAAGACCCGGATGCCGCACGGGCGGCAGTGTGCCTGCACCTGTCCAACAGCCGCGACCGGCTATTGCCGGACTGACTGTGAGGCAGTGCAAGGCCTCGGGCTTGATGCTACGAACAGAGTGACATGCAGGGTGGCCGCTACAGCCAGCTACCCTGCCCTCACTTCACCAGGTCAGGCAGATCTTGCCGAAATGCCGGTTGCTCTCCTGGTACCGGAACGCCTCGACGATCTGTTCCAGCTCGAAATGCTTGTCCACCACCGGCCGCAGGCCGTTGGCGTCGATCGCCCGCACCATCGCCTGCTGCTGCGCTCGGCTGCCAACCAGCACCCCTTGCAGCCGAATCTGCCGCACCAGCGCCTGCACCAACGGCAACTGCCCGGCCACCCCGGTAAGGATGCCGATCAGCGAAACATGCCCGCCAATGCGCGCAGCAATCATCGACTGCTCCAGCGTCGCCGGGCCGCCCACTTCAATCACATGATCGACACCGCGGTTGCCAGTCAGCTCGCGCACCTTCTCACCCCAGGCCGGGGTGCTCTTGTAGTTGATCAGGTGGTCGGCACCCAGGGCCTTCAGGCGCTCCAGCTTGGCATCGCTGGACGAGGTGGCGATCACGGTCGCGCCCGCCAGCTTGGCGAACTGCAGGGCGAAAATCGACACACCGCCGGTACCCTGCACCAGCACCGTGTCGCCGGGCTTGAGGTGATCGTCGCTCATCAGCGCGCGCCAGGCGGTAAGGCCGGCGGTGGTCAGGGTGGCAGCCTCGGCATGGCTGAAACCCTGGGGTGCCAGGGTGAAGGCGGTGGCGCGGGCAGTCACCTGTTCACGGGCGTAGCCATCGATGCCGTCGCCGGGCACCCGGGCAAAGCCCTCGACATTGGCCTGGCCATCGAGCCAGTCGGGGAAGAAGGTGCTGACCACATTGTCGCCGACCTGGAACTCAGTGACGCCAGCCCCCACCGCAACCACCTCGCCGGCGCCATCGGCCATGGGGATGCGTCGCTCGCTTGGGCCCCACATGCCGCTGACCACGGCGAAATCGTGGTAGTTGAGGGAACTGGCGTGCAGGCGCACGGTAATCTCGCCGGCCTGGGGGGCCTGGGCCTCGCAGGTGCCGACCTGGACCTTGTCGTAGCCGCCGCCGGGTTGTACGTAGATGGCCTTGCTGCTCATGGGTGGGTCTCCGTATCAGAGCAAAGAATGGGGTTCAGCATAGACAGATCCGGCCCTTTCGCGGGCACGCCCGCCCCCACAGGGGCACCAAAGGCCCCGAGACGTGCGCAATACCTGTGGGAGGGGGCATGCCCGCGAAGAGGCCCGCATGGCCAACACACGCATCAGCCCAGCATCACCTTCAACGCTCGGCAATCCGCCGCATGCCAATCCACCAGTTCCGGCCAGGGGTTGTCCGGCAGGTTCACCAGCACCGTGCGCGCCCCCGCCGCCCGCCCACAGTCCAGGTCAAAGCGGTAATCCCCCACCATCACCAGTTCGCTCGGCGTCACGCCCCAGGCGCTGGCAATCTTCAGCAGCCCATCCGGGCTCGGCTTCGGCGCAGCCTCGTCACGCCCAAGAATGTGTTCCACCGGGAAGCAGTCCGCCAGGCCGATGGCCTCCAGCGTTACATGCGCCAGCTCACGCGCATTGCGGGTCAGAATACCCAGCCGGCACCCGCGCCCGGCCAACTCGCGCACCAGTTCCACCGCTCCGGTGGCCGCCGTGGAGGCCGTTGCCAGGTCCCTTTCGTGCTCCAGCAACCAGGCATGCTTGGCCGCCGCTTCCGCCGCCGGCAAGGCCGCCAGGTGGGTGAGGATGTCGTGTTCGGCCGGGATGTCCAGCGCCACCCGAATGGCGGCGAAGTCGTGCACGGCCACGGTCAGGGTGCCGTCCATGTCGAACACCCAGTTGCGCACCTCGCCCAGGCTCATGCCCAGTCCTTGCGATGGCGAATCAGGCCTTCCTGGCTCGACGATGCCACCAGTTGCCCGGCCTGGTTGAAAATGCTGCCGCGGCAGAAGCCACGGGAATTACCGGCCCAGGGGCTATCGGTGGCGTACAGGAGCCACTGGTCGGCGCGCAGGTTGCCGTGAAACCACAGCGAATGGTCGAGGCTGGCGATCTGCATGTCGCGCTGCCACACCGATTTGCCATGGGGCAGCAACGCCGTGGTCAGCAGGCCGAAGTCCGAGGCGTACGCCAGCATGTACTTGTGCAAGGCAGGCACGTCCGGCAGGTTGCCGTCGGCGCGGAACCAGGCGTATTTCACCGGGTCGCCCGGTTTGGGGTTGAACGGGTCGCGCTCGGTGACCGGGCGGATCTCGATCGGCTTGGCACACAGCACCTTGTCGCGAATGCGCTCGGGCAACTGGTCGGCCATGGCACGGGCCAGTTCGACTTCGGTAGGCAGGTTTTCCGGGCCGACCACGTCAGGCATCTGCGCCTGGTGCTCGAAGCCTTCCTCGTCGTACTGGAACGACGCGCTGCAGGTGAAGATGGTCTGGCCTTTCTGGATCGCCGTCACCCGCCGTGTACTGAAGCTGCCGCCATCGCGCACGCGGTCTACCGAGTACACCACTGGAAGGCTGGCATCGCCCGGGCGCAGGAAGTAGCCGTGCAACGAATGCACATGGCGCGCGTCCTCGACTGTCTGGCTGGCAGCCGACAACGACTGGCCCAGCACTTGGCCACCGTAAAGCTGGCGGAAGCCCAGGTCCTGGCTACGTCCACGGAACAGGTTCTCCTCGATGGATTCGAGGCTCAACAGGTCGACCAGGTCGTCCAACACATGACTCATCGGCGGTTCTCCGTAGGAGCGAGCCTAGCTCGCGATGCGCCGCCCGAGCGGCGCTCGATTTCACAGGCGCTGAACGTGTTACGGGCAAGCGCCTTCCAAGTAGGCAAATGATACAGCGTTTGTCATTCGCGCCGGGCATGGCAGTGCATTCAGGCGCGCAGGGTGCGCTCCCAATGCGCGCGATCGATCCGGTACAGCACATGCGGGCGCAGCGGGTGGCCGATGGGCAGGCGGGGGTGCTCGAAGCTGCCGTGCAGGTCCTGCTGCATGCCGATGGCTTGCATCACCTTTTGCGACGGCAGGTTGCATTCGCTGGTGAACGACACGACCTCCTCCAGGCGCAACTGGGCAAAAGCACAACGTAGGCAGGTCCACGCCGCTTCGCTGGCAAAGCCCAGGCCCCAGTGGCGACGTGCCAGGCGCCAGCCGATCTCCACCGCCGGGGCAAAAGGCGCGTCGAAGTTGACATTGAGCAACCCGGTCATGCCGATGAACGCGCCACTGTCCTTGCGCTCCAGGGCCCACAAACCAAAACCGTATTCATTGAAATGCCCACGCACGCGGCCGATCAACGCAGCCGCCTCAACGCGCGTCAGCGGCGCCGGAAAGTAGCGCATCACCTGTGGGTCGGCGCACAGTGCGGCGAACTCGCGCAAGTCATCGTCATGCCATTGGCGCAGCACCAGCCGTGCGCTTTCCAGTTCGAGGATGGGGGTCATCGGGCCTGCTCCGGTTTACCGCCTTGCAGTTTACAGCGTAGGCGCGGGCGCGGGTTTCACCCAGCCGGCAGCCGCCAAATGCAATTTTCACACGCCCTTCACCGGCCCCCGACAGGCCGCTTGGCAGGATGCCGCCATCCACCACCCCGCCAGCCGCGGCACTGCCAACGGAGCAACGCATGCTATCGAGCAACACCCTGGGGCACCCCGCCATTCATGCCCGGCGCAAGCGACGCCTGACTCGCAACGCCGTCGGAGCCGCCCTGGGCCTGTGCATGGTCGTGGCGGCGTTGACCACCTGGCTGGCGACGAGGACGCATATCGTGGACCTTGGCAACGAGCAACAACTGAGTGACAGCGGCCTGCTGCAGGACTGGGCCGACGGTGCGGTGATCGTGATGATCCGCCACGCCGAACGCTGCGACAGCGCCCCCGGCCCCTGCCTGGACGACCCCACGGGGATCACCCTGAGCGGCAGCCAGGCCGCTGCCCGCGTGGGCCAAGGGCTGCACCAGCTGGGCCTGAACAAAGCCGACCTGCTCAGCAGCCCGAAACTGCGCACCCGGCAAACCGCACACTTCATACTGGGTCAGGCGGTGGCCAGCGAGGACTGGCTCGAAAGCTGCGACAGCCAGTTCGCCAACGAAGCGCTTGCACACAAACGCGCGGGCCACAACCTGGTGCTGGTGACTCACAACGGCTGCATCGACCACTTTGCCCGCCAGCAGCACGTTGCTGGCGGCGAACGTCAAAGCAACTATGCCAGCGCCCTGTTCGTATCGGTGGATGGCAATGGCAAGGCACGCATCCTGGGGCGCTTGAACGAACCGGACTGGCAACGGGTATTGGCCAGCGCCGCAAAGTAATTCAGGCCACCGCAATCCTGTGCAGGCGATTGAGCAGCAAAGCTGGCCCGGCCATGGCAAGATCAGTACCGGGCCCTGATTACGACCTCGACCATGCCGTCTGAACCGCTCCAACCGGACACCTGGACAAGACAGTAAAGTGACGTGGCGTCAGGCCCTTCTTGGGTCACACGTATCGGCAAGGCGGTCACCTTGACGTGCAGTGTTCCCGGATGGTCGACAGGCCCAGGGAAAGACACAAGGGTCGATCGAAGTGTGGGTCAGGCCACCCGGGACACTCCACGTCCAGATCATCCATCATCGGTCTATCGCTGTGTGAGTCAGACCCTATGGAAACACTGGCCAGTACATTCTTACTGTCTGAATAAATCATCACTTGCTGCTGTGGCTTGCGTCGCCAAACGGCCATCAACATCGCGTCGATAGCCAGGTCGCTGCACACCCTTGGCTTCATTGACCAACCAATTACTTGGTGTGAGAACAGATCCAGTACTACCGCTAGGTAGAGCCACCCTTCATAGGTGCGGATGTAAGTGATTTCTGTCACCCAGACCGTGTTCGGCTCACTGACCTTGCACTGCCGCGCGAGGCGGTAGCCGTACACACCTCCGCTTTCCAGCCAAGCATGTTTGATCAAGCCAAGCAGACGTTGATCTTCTTTTGCTCGGGCAGATTGAGGCTCGGTCAGCCAGTGTAGTAGCCGCTGGGGTGCACCTTGAGGGTTTGGCAAAGGCGCCGCACCGGGTAGCCATTTACGCGCCTAGCGCGGTAGATCTGCTAGCAAGAGTTTTTGGGTCGGTTGGAACACGTTCACTGGGGCCATTCAACGATTAAGAATTGTCTGATGTCCGATTGCCGGCTATCCGCACAAAGTTGGCTAATGCGATTAAAACGTTACCTTCTGCACATCAACCCCTTACTGTCCAACCCCGAAGCGGCCCGGCGGTTGCTGCGATTGTTCGCCATCGTTTTATCGATCGGTATCTTGAGTGGTGTCTACAACTTTTTGCTGTTCACCTTTAACAACGACATCTCCCAACGTCGTGGCTACATGAGCAGCGCGATTGCCGAAGCCCATGCATTCTTCACCAACCGCGAAGCCTTGCTGGAAAGCCTGAGCCTGTCGGCTGTACGCAAGGAGCAACAAGCCAAGCCATTGGTCTACCTGCCTTCGAGCGAAGAAATCCACCTGCAGCTGGGTAGCAGCCCCAACAACCTGTGGAGTATCTGGCTGACCAAACGCATGCGCAGCTATATGCAAGACAAGCAAGTCAGCCTGCTATACGTAGGCACCGGTGCACAAGCCCAGGTCAGGCGGCTCTTTAATGCAACAGCTGAGGTGCCCGAACTCTCTGCCGCCATGCTTGAACAACTGCATGTACTCAAGAATCGTGCAGCCGCGCCACTGAGCGAGTTGTGGTTGACTGACCACAATGAGCAACGCTCGCACCTGTACATCTTCATTCGCCTGGACGAACGCGCCCCCGAGTCCGGCTGGCTGGGCCTGGAAATGGATACGCGTGAGGTATCCAGAGCCTTGAGTGATCATAGCGCCGGTGCGTTCATGATGCTCAATGCCGATGGCATGCACGTGTTCAGCAACAATCCGCAGGAGAGCCTGAACCAGAGACTGCTCAGCCCCCAAGGCGAAAACTTCTTTGGCTTTATCGGCAACGGCCTGATGCCCGATCACCTGGTGATCCGCAAACACCTGAAGTCTTCGGACTGGCAACTAGTGTACTCGATCGACCTGCTGGCAGTGCTGGGGGGCTTGTGGAAACAATTGCTCGGATCACTGCTGTTCTGCCTGTTCAGCATCACCCTGATAGTGCTGTTGATGCGCCGTTTCGAACAGCGCTTGATCGCCCCGGCAGTCCATCGCATTGAAGCCTTGATAGAAAGCGAAGCGTTCAGCCGTGACGTCATCGAGACCGCCCCGGTCGCGTTGTGCGTTCTGCGTCGCAGTGACGGCAAGGTGGTGCTGGAAAATCATCTGGCCCAACAATGGTTAGGTGAAGGCCTTGAGCGTGATGTGCTGTGTGCCGGCTGGATCCGCGACGCCTTCGACTCGGTCGATGCCAACTGCAGCGATTACTTTGAAACGGCCGATGGCCGCCACTTGCACCTAAGCAGTGCGCCCACCCGCTACAAGGGCGAAGACGTGTTGTTCTGCGCCTTCAGCGACATCAGCACCCGCAAGCAGGTGGAAGCTGCGCTGGAGGAAGCGCGGCAATCGGCCGACGCGGCCAACGAAGCCAAGACCCTGTTCCTGGCCACCATGAGCCACGAAATCCGCACGCCCCTGTACGGCGTCCTGGGCACCCTCGAGCTTCTGTCCCGCACCCGTCTCGACGGCCAGCAGAAAGACTACCTGCATGCCATCGAAGGCTCTTCGGCAACACTCTTGCAACTGATCTGCGACGTCCTGGACGTATCGAAGATCGAGGCTGGCCAGTTGATTCTGGAAGTGAGCGAATTTTCACCACTGGAACTGGTGCACGAAGTCGTCCAGAACTATAGCGCCGCAGCAACCAGCAAAGGCCTGCAACTTTATGCCTGTCTCGACCCACACCTGCCTGAACGACTGATTGGTGATGTCTCGCGAATCCGCCAGATCCTCAACAACCTGCTAAGCAACGCGGTGAAGTTTACCGATTGCGGGCGTGTGGTACTCAGGGTCCGCTTGCTGAATTGCGAAGGCGAACGATCAGGCCTGTTGTGGCAAGTTTCGGATACTGGCAAAGGTATTGCCGAGAAGGATCAAGCCTACATTTTCGAGCCCTTCTACCAGATCGAAGGCAATACTCATGTAGTCGCAGGAACCGGGTTGGGACTGCCCATCTGCCAACGCCTGACGCAATTGATGAACGGTCATATGCGCATGGTCAGTGAACCCGGCCTGGGCAGCAGCTTCACCTTGACCTTACCGCTGGAAGTCGCCTTCGGCACGAGTGACACAACCGTGCCGCACAGCTTGTTGGCCGAAATCATCTACATCGTTTCACCGATTCGCGAACTGGCAGAGTCTATCGCTGGCTGGCTGCGCCGCTGGGGGGCCCGAGCGCAGATCGGCTGCCCTGCCGAGACCTGCGCAACCCGTACTCAGGTATTACTTGAGCTGCACCCAGGCCGCGTCGAGCAACACCTGCAGCCGGACTGGCCAGGTCCACGGATCCTGATCAGCAGCAATGGCTGCAGCGAACCCCGGCATGAAGACGGTATCTGGTGCGTGAATCTCAACCACCTGAATGCTATTTACCAGGCTGTCAGCCAGGCCCAGGGACTGAGGGCTACCACAGGCGATGAACACACAAAGCCGCAGGAGATGCGACAGCTTGACCTGCGCGTGCTGGTCGCCGAAGACAACATCATCAATCAGCTGATTCTCAAGGGTCAGCTCGAAGAACTCGGATGTACCGTCGTGCTGGCCAGCGATGGCGATGAAGCGCTGCAGCACTGGAGGCCTGGCCGGTTCGACGTCGTCCTGAGTGATGTGAACATGCCCCGTATGAATGGCTATGCCTTGGCCAGAGAACTGCGTCGACAAGGCTGCCTGGCGCCGATCATCGGTGCGACGGCCAATGCAATGCGCGGCGAAGAAGAATTATGTCTGGCCGCCGGCATGAACCGTTGTCTGGTCAAACCTTTTGCATTGCAAGCCCTGTTCAACTGCCTGGCGCCCTATCAAGGAATCACCCGTGAAGCCCTATAACATTCTGATTGTCGAAGATCACCCGTTTCAGCGTATGTACCTGCAGCACCTGTTAAGCGAACTGGGTGAATTCAATCTGGAGTGCGCACGGGACGGCAACGAGGCGCTGCAGCGCCTGCAACAACGTGACTTCGACTTTGTGCTGACCGACCTGTTGATGCCCGGCATGGATGGTGTGCAGTTCATCCAGCGTCTGGCCGGGCTGCGTTGTAAACCTGACCTGGCAATCATGAGCGCCGCCTCTCGACGTATGCTGATGGCGGCCAGCCTGGTCGCCAAAAATCTCGGCGTCGATGTGATCGGACTGATCTCCAAGCCCGTGTCGCCTGGCGCCCTGCGTAGCGTGACCGAGCAACTGCGGCGCAAGCATCAAGTCGCTGCGCAAGCCGCTGCTGCCCCGATCGCCGAGTTTGACCGCCAGACCCTGCTCCAGGCCCTTAACAGCCGTGCTTTTCAGGCCTGGTTCCAACCCAAGAAATCTTTGCACAGCGGTCGTATCGTCGCTGCCGAAGCCTTGGTGCGCTGGATGCATCCTGAACAGGGGGTGTTATTGCCCGGCTCGTTCCTGCCTGCACTGAAAGCGTTTGGCATGGAGGAGCGCTTGCTATGGCTGATGCTCAAACAGGCCATGGATGCCCAGGCCCGCTGGCGCGAACAGGGCTATGACATTCCGGTGTCGATCAACCTGCCCACCCACCTGCTCAATAGCCACGACCTGGCGGACCGTCTGCTGGAGTTTGTCCTCCATCATCAGGGTATACCCGGCAAGCTCTGCTTCGAACTGATGGAGAGCTCTACGCCAGAAGACCTCAGCAACTTCTACGCCGGGGCCTGTCGCTTGCGCATTAAAGGTTTCGGCCTGTCTCAGGATGATTTCGGCCAGGGTTACAGCTCCTACCTGAGCCTGGTGTCGGCGCCGTTCACCGAGCTGAAGATCGACCGCGCACTGGTCCAGGGATGTCATCAAAACGAGAACATGGCCTCAGCCCTGGCCAGCATTGTCGCCCTGGGGCGCAAGCTCGGCCTGACCGTGGTGGCCGAAGGGGTGGAAACCTCCCAGGAGCTTGCCCTGTTGCGCAAAATCGACTGCCATCAGGCCCAGGGCTTTCTGATTTCCCACGCTGTGTCACCAGATCAGTTTCAGCAACTCTTGAACCTTGATGGGGCGGCGACTCTTTATTGATCTGCCCCCAACCCTCGACCACTATTCAGAGATAACATTCATCGGATATCGGTATTTTAAGGCCCTGCGGACACTGTTCATGAAGCAAAACAACGCCTCACTGGAAAACCTCACCCGCAGTTCATTACGCCTGAACAAAGGGGTGATGATTCTGCTGGTATTGGCGTTGCTGCTGGTCGGCACCAGCTTCTGGTCGATCCAGCGCCTGGTCGAAGAACACCATGACACGGTGCGCTTTCATTTTGCCCGCCTGCTGGAAAACATTCAGGAGCAGGAAGCCTTTTTGAAAACGCTGGCTGCGCAGGGGACACAGCTGTCTGACGAAAGCCCACAGGTGCATTTGCTTTCACCCTTGCCGAACGAGGGACCAAACATTTACCAAGGACAGGCGTTCTCGTTCTCATTACCCTTCAGCGTCAAACTCGACAAGGACAAAGTTGTTGCTCATGAACACCCCAAGATCTTTGGCCTGGGGGCAAACCTGGCAGACCTCTACAGTACGTTCTGGTCAGCTTCGCACTTCCCTTCACCGCAAGTGTTTCTGTTCGGGCCACACGATAGCTACGACATTACCGTGCCTGCGACCGGACGTTCACGCGGCAAGATGATGAACATCAACGAAAGTTTCGTCGATGTGTTCAACACCGTCCGGGCTCGCACACCGCAAGACAGCCAATACTTGATGAACAACGGGATCGATTGGCGAAGCTATGTCGAAGTGCCCGACCGCACAACACCTGCGCGCTTGTTGGCGTATGTCAATCTCCAGTCCAAATCCGAACAGGCGCAGGTCAAGGGGAGCGACGCCCGCCGTATTGCGGCCTCGCTGCTCGACCTGTCACAGATCAACGACTTTGAACGCATCATGGACTGGATGGTGTATGACCGCTTCACCCTGATTGCTCCGGCCGGTGAAGTACTGATTGGCATTCAGCGCCCGGAATCACATCTGCACGAGGGCGTGAACCTCAAGCCAGAAGGTCTGGTGTTCAAGCTGGTCAACCACGACGGTCCCGGCTGGGCGGCCATCTACACCATCAGCTTCAAAAGTTTTTTCCGCTACGCATTCTGGTCACTGACCACCTTGCTGCTCTCGCTCCTGGCCATCATCGGCCTGGGCTGGCTGGCCAGCCGCTGGTACAAGAAACAGGTTATCCTCCCCGCGCGCCAGGCCCACGCAAGCATCGCCGAGAGCGAGGCTTTCAGCCGCGTGGTGATCGACACCGCGCCGACCGGACTGTGCGTGGTGCGCTGCGCGGACCAGCAGATACTGCTGGAAAACCAGCGGGCCCAGCAATGGCAAGGCACCGCCGCACTGGTCAAAGCCCTGAATCTTCAACAGGACAACGCTAATACCGCAGAGCACGATCTGGAAATCGACGGACGTCACCTGCAAGTCGGCTTCGTCGCTACCCGTTATCAGGGCCAGGACGTGCGGCTGTATGCCTTCAACGACGTCACACGGCATGTCGAAGATGCCCATGCCCTGGAACACGCCCGGCGCGCCGCCGATGCCGCCAACGAAGCCAAGACCCTGTTCCTGGCCACCATGAGCCATGAAATCCGCACACCGCTGTACGGCGTGTTGGGCACTTTGGAACTGCTTGGCCTGACCCCGTTGGAGCCACGCCAGCTGGCTTACCTCAATACCATCCAGCGTTCTTCGGCCACCCTGTTCCAACTCATCAGCGATGTGCTGGATGTCTCCAAGATTGAATCCGGCCAGATGGCCATCGAGCCGGTTGAATTCTGCCCGCTGGACATGCTCGAAGACACCTTGCATACCTACGCCGCCTTCGCCGAGCGCAAGGGATTGCAGCTCTACGCCTGCACCGACGCGCGGCTGCCTGGCAGGGTGCTCGGAGATCCGATGCGGATTCGCCAGATCCTCAACAATCTGCTGAGCAATGCCATCAAATTCACCGACACCGGCCGGGTGGTGTTACGTACCCGTGTGCTGGAGCTCACGGAGGGAAAGGTCAGCCTTGAATGGCAAGTCACCGATACCGGTATCGGCATCGGCGAACCACAGCAGGCGAAACTGTTCGAGCTGTTCTATCAGGTCAAGGATGCATCCAGCGAAGGCGGTGCGGGGTTGGGCCTGCCAATCTGCGGCTGGCTCAGCGAGTTAATGGGCGGGCAGATGAGAGTGGTCAGTGAGCCGGGGCTGGGCAGTAGCTTTTCCCTGAAAATGAATTTGTCGGTGTTGCCTGGCGAGCTGCCCGACTGCCCCGCCATCGAACGCGACCCGACACCTGTGTATGTGCGCGCGCCACTCCCGGAACTGGGGCAAAGTTACTGCGACTGGCTTGAGCGCCTGGGCGTGGATGCGACCCTGACAATTCCCCCACAAGCGCCAGACAACCCACAGGCGCTGCTGGTTGAAGTCCTTGCAACCACACCTGAACTGCCCTGGAACGGGCCACGGATCTGCTGTATCAGCGGTGGACGCAACCCCGCCCAATACAGTGATGGCCACTGGGACGTCGACATGCATGATCTGCGAGCAGTAGCTCAGGCCATCGTGCTGGCCCGTCAAGGGACTTGCCGACCAGCCGGTGAAGCACCCGAACAACGTAGCGTGAACCTGCAGTTGCATATCCTCGTAGCCGAAGACAACCCGATCAACCAGGCCATCCTCAAGGAGCAGCTCGAGGCCTTAGGGTGCAGCGCCGTGGTCGTAGCCAATGGCGAACAGGCCTTGCACCTGTGGCAACCCGAGGTCTTCGACCTGGTGCTCACCGACGTCAATATGCCGGTCATGAACGGTTATGAACTGGCCAAGGCCCTCCGCGCGCACGACAGCCGCTTGCCGATCATCGGCGTGACTGCCAACGCTATGCGCGAGGAAGGCTTACGCTGCATGGAAGTGGGGATGAACGCCTGGCTTGTCAAACCGCTGAGCCTGAAAACCTTGCGGGCACAGCTGATCAAACTGTGCAAACCCATGCTGCACAGTGCTCCTTCACGGCTCGACGCCGAAACCCTGAGCACTTCGCACACCGCAACGCCCACTGATAGCGTAAAACTGTCACCGACAATGCGGCCGCTGTTTATCAATACCATGCGACAGGACATCGAGCTCATCAGCAGCGCGCTCGCACAGCAAGATGCCAGAGCCATCGCCGAGCGCCTGCATAGCATGGCCGGCGCACTCGGTGCGGTCCAGGCCAGCCGCCTGGCCAGCCAGTGCGTCGACCTGGAGGATCAGTTGCACAACGCGAAGCTCGATGCCCCCATTACGCAGAAAGTACAGCAGGTACTAGAACGTCTTGCGACAATCCTGGACACCCTCGCGTAAACTCACCACACCACTACGTGCAACCGTATGGACCCCCTTCGCACCGGTATAACGGGCCGTATTTATGGAAAAACTCAAGGTCATCATCGCTGACGATCATCCCATCGTCCTTCTCGGTGTTCGCGAGCTGGTCGAGCGCGACCCACGCTTCTGTGTGGTTGGCGAGGCCGTGTGCTCCAGGGGCCTGATCGAACTGCTTGAACAACAAACGGTCGACATCGTTATCAGCGACTACAATATGCCCGCTGATTCACCCTATGGCGACGGGCTCAAACTGGTCGACTACCTGAAACGTCGTTACCCTCACGTCCAGGTTCTAATATTGACGATGATCTCCAACCACCTGATTCTTACCCGCCTACAGGAGCTGGGAGTCGTTGGTGTCATTCAGAAAAATCAACTCCATACGGAAATCGAACTGGCACTCAATGCCATCGCCCGTCAAAGCACGTATCAAAGCCTGGAACCTGCGAAAACTTCAGTAATTGATTCCAATACCGCTATCGATGAGCGTGTGGCCAGCCTATCGCCGAAAGAGTTTGAAATACTGCGATTATTCGTTGCCGGGAAAAGCGTAAGCGATATAGCGCGCAGCCAGAGCAGAAGTGCAAAGACCATCAGCGCACAAAAAATATCTGCCATGCGCAAACTCGAAGTCAGCAGTGATCAGGATTTGTTGACCTATTGCCTGGCGCGTAGCATTTTCAACTAAACCCTCCATTAGAAAATTGCATTGACTGGTGCCATCGACAACGATGCCTAGTCCTATGATGTCACCATTGCCGAGCGCATGATCGTCATGGACATAGGCATCACCGAAAGCCTGCCTAAGGACGCGTTAAAGGCAAGTTCTGTAACCTCGACATCCACTGCAACCTGGCGCACCAGAAGTTGGTGGGCATCCCTTGCTCTTTGCTTAGCGTGCAATGCTTTCGGCTGACGTTCACGGTACCGCCTTATCGAAAGCATCCGAATTAAGAATCGTCTGATGTCCGCAAATAGCTATAGCCGTTATTGTTCACGGGCGTTTCCACAAATGCCCTTATCCGACCAATAGCAATGGACATGACATGAAGAACATTTTTCTATAATTGCAACCACTTCCTCGTTCATCCGAGCGCTCCACAGCCAGCAGAAGTTCCAACTTCACCGGCCTACCCAATACGCCGCCTGATCAGAAAATAGTGCAACCCTGGCTGCGTGATCGCTGCAGTTGTGGGCATTAATTACAGGTGTACTTTCGAAAGCCCTAACGCCGACCACATGGCCTGCAAGACTTTCAATCTCAGCACCCATCACTTAAGCAGCCCGCGCTCGCAAACAACCTAATCTGAAGAATATAGCATTTCAAATTTGCATTAAGGAGTTAAAACTGTGTGTAAACCCATTAAAGCACTCCTGGCCATCACTGCCACAGGTTTTATTGCCAGCAACGCCATCGCAGCCGACGGCACCGTGAACTTCTCCGGTGAAATTATCGCGGCGTCCTGCAGCATCAGTGGCGGTGCGGGCACAAGCGTCAGTGGCGCGGCCGGAGATCAGGTTATTGACGTCAAGCTCGGCAAAATCAGCTCCAATTCGCTCAAGGGGGTAGCCGGTGGCGGAATCACGGCAGGCCAGGCTATCAACCTCAACCTCGATTGTGGCACGACCGCTGCCGACTTGACCGCAGTGACCATGCAATTTGATCCAAGTAGTGGTTCGGGCATCGACGGCAAGAATCCTAGCTTGCTGAGAACCGCCGGCACCGCTGCCGGTGTTGGCATCGGCATCTACAACACCGCCAACAAGCTACTGAACCTGTCGTCGAACGAAAGCATCAGAGGCGCTCTGTCAGGCGATGCGACAGCTGGCTACAAAGCCAGACTAAGTCTGCGTGCGGCCTATGTGGCCAATGGCTGGACAGTCAAGCCAGGTACTGCCACCGGTACTCTGCCGTTCACCCTGAGCTACGAATAATCCCGTCGAGTAACAAAGGGGTGTAGTTACACCCCTTAGCTATCTACAGAGTTGTCGATGAAAACGATGATGTTTGCAAAAGTGGCACTGCTCGGGGCGCTGACCTGCTTCAACTCGCTGGCCAATGCGGGAATCATGCTGGGCGGAACGCGGGTGCTGTACACCGAGCCTAGCAAGGAAACCTCCATCTTGGTGATGAACCAGGGCGCGCAAGACATCATGATCCAGTCCTGGATCGAACCTGAGGTCAAAGATGGTGCGCAAAATGTGCCATTCGTGATAACACCAGCGCTCAGTCGTCTGGGAGGTAACAAACAGCAGTTGTTGCGAATTTTTTACTCCGGCGAGCATTTGCCAGGCGATAAAGAATCGCTGTTCAGGCTGAATGTTCAGGAAATCCCGCAAAAATCCAAAGACGACAACAGCCTGCAGATTGCGGTGCGCCAGCGACTGAAGCTGTTCTATCGGCCAGCCAGCCTGGTGGGCAAGCCCGATGAAGCCCCACAACAACTGCACTGGCGCCTAGTCGAACAGTCAGGCAAAGCGGCCGTTGAAATACGCAACCCTTCGGCGTTCCACGTCTCTTTCGCGAGCGTCACGCTGAACAACGGCTCTGCTAGCTACCCCGTCTCCGTCGGCATGATTGCCCCGGGCAAGACGCAAGTCTTCAACGTGCAAGGACTCCCCGCCGGTAAAACGGTCAAGCCCACGACCGTAGAATTCAGCAGCATTAATGATTACGGCGGTCATGACACTCACTCAATCAAACTGAGCCACTAGCACGCGTCGAACGCCACCTCTGGCTGAAACTAAGCACGGGCAAAGTCTAGACAGTTTATTAATGAAAATCTTGATTTCTGGAACTTTCAGAAGTCAGGCTGACGGGTGGGCACATGCCAACTTTAACGAAATTTAGGAAAGCCAGGAAATTTAACGCCGCCTTCCTTCCCGGAGTTTCGTGCGTCATAACCTTGGGGGTTACAGCACAAGCAGCGGCAACAGAGGTACAATTCAACGAACTGTTTTTGAACAAAGCAGGCACTTCGATTGACCTTAAATATTTTGAACAGGGCAATACGGTGCAACCCGGCACCTACAATGTTGATATCTATTTTAACCAGTCACTGTCGAAGCGTCAGGATATCAGCTTCATCCTCGACAGCAGCTCTGGTAAGGTAAAGCCGATCATCCGACTGGCACTGCTCGAAGAGTTAGGGGTCGATATCCAGCGCCTGAAGAAAGATGGCGTTATTCCGACTAACGCCAACCCTTCACAGATCGTCGATCTGATGGCGTTGATCAAGGGCGCGACACTAGAGTTCGAGGTGACTCGCCTGGCCTTGGAAATCAGCGTGCCGCAGATTTACGTAAAACGTCAGGTGCACGGCTATGTTGACCCTTCCCTGTGGGATCAGGGCCTTACCGCCTTCTATACCGATTACCAGGCCAATTTCAGTCGTAACGACTCGAACGGCAATCGTAGCGACTATCGCTACCTTGGTCTGCGCAGCGGTTTCAACATCTCGGGCTGGCGCCTGCGCAACGAGTCTGCATGGACCGGCGGCACCGGCAGCAAAAGTACCTTTCGCAGCAACCGCAACTATGCCGAGCACGACCTGTCGAGTCTCAAGAGCAAGTTTGCCATTGGCGAACTCTACAGTCAGGGCGAGATATTCGATAGCGTGCGTTTTCGCGGCGCTCAGATCAATTCCGATATCGGCATGTTACCGGATAACGAGATCGGCTATGCGCCTGTAGTGCGTGGTATCGCGGAGACCAACGCGACCGTTGAGGTGCGGCAAAACGGCTATGTGATCTACTCCACGAGCGTGCCACCAGGAGCGTTTGAAATTGCCGACATCTACCCCAGTGGTTCCAGTGGTGATCTGACGATCAAGATCATCGAGGCTGATGGGCTGGTGAGAGAGTATTCGCAGGCCTACTCTTACCTGCCGGTAATGACCCGTCAAGGTAACTTCCGTTACAGCCTGGCTGCTGGTGAGTACGCCTATGACGGCCAGCCATCGCCCAGATTCATCCAAGGCACAGTGGTATATGGATTATCGAACAACCTAACGACTTATGGCGGTGGATTAGCGGCACAGGATTACAAAGCCGCAAACGTTGGCTTCGGGGTCAACTCGGGGATAGGCGGCTTTTCTTTTGATGTAACCAACAGTCAGTCAAAAGGCTTACAGGGCAACACTGATGAAGGTCAGAGCGCGCGGTTTCTCTACTCCAAGACTTTCAACGCGACCGATACGAGCTTCACGATGGCCGGTTACCGCTACTCAACCGCTGGCTATCGGACCTTCAGCCAGCACATCGATGACCTGACGTACTTCAACGAACAATCGTCCGGACGGCAAAAAAGCCGGTTAGACATGAACATCAACCAATCGCTGGGACAACGTGGCTCGATGTACGCCAGCCTGGGCGAGAGCAGCTATTGGAACCGTCAGGGCCGAACGCGCAACTGGCAGTTCGGCTACAGCGGCACCCTGGCCTATGCCAGCTACAGCCTCTCCATCGCCCATACCGAAGGCTCTGGCGGACCGAACTCGGATACTCAGTTCACCGCGTCGCTGAGTATTCCATTGGGACGTAGCGACAGATCGCATCGTTTGTATGCCAATGCCCTGGCCTCACAGCACGGCGACTCCAGTGTGCAAAGTGGTGTTTCGGGATTTCTCAATGAGGGCAGTACGCTCAGCTATTCCGTCCAGACCGGGCACAGCAAGCAGAGCGGTAACTCCAGTGGCATCGGCCTGGGATGGGACACCCCTACTTCGCGGATCAATGGCAACTACAATCAGAGTCGCGACAACAAACACATGGACCTGAGTGCCGGTGGATCTGTGGTGGTGCACCAAGACGGCATCACCTTCGGCCAACCGCTGGGGGAAACCTTTGCGTTGATCGAGGTTCCTGACGTCTCTGGGGCCGGCGTGGACAGTTCAGCTTCCATTCGCACCGACCGTAAGGGATACGCCGTAGTGCCCTACGTTCAGCCCTATCGCTACAACTGGATCAACCTGGATACCACCACGCTGGGCAACAACACTGAAGTGAGCGAGAGCAGTGCCATGCTTGTGCCGACCCGTGGCGCCATCGTCAAAGCGCGCTACGCCTCCGTGCAAGGTCGGCGCGTACAATTTGACCTGAAGCAGGACAGTGGCCAGCCAATTCCCTTCGGTGCCCAAGCTCGTGACTCACAGGGCAAAGTGCTAGGCATCGTCGACAATCTGTCGAGACTTTTGGTGTTCGGCATTCATGATCAAGGCGTACTGGAGCTCAACTGGAGCTCAGGCAGTTGCAAGGCCGAATATCATCTAACTCCTGTGAAAAGAGATAGGGCCTATGAGCGCTTTGAGCTGCGCTGCCGCACGTCGTCAGCACAGTAATTAACTTTCACTGCTAGGAGATTAGAATGCGGCTATTGGTTGGGTTGATCGGAATTTTTGTGCTAGTTGAAAGTAGCTCATTATGGGCCGCTTGCAAATGGGATCAGGTGATGTCGGGATTTCGACCTGATCCGTACAATAGTGTTGTTGTTCCCCCGAGCATCACAATGAGCCTCACTCCAATCGGCGGTGTACTGGCCAGCTTTTCTGGGGGAGGGGCTAGGCTTGGTGTTGTTAATTGTGACCGGCTTGATAAGCTAGAAGCCATCTTGGACATCAAGGGGTTGGAGCCTGCAGGTATCATGGATGTCTATAAAACAAACGTTCAGGGTGTGGGTATCCGCATCACTGGATACGCCAACTCAAGGCTGGTGTGGACCCCGCCGCAGAAGACAATTGTCTATGACGAACCCAGATATGAAGCGAGCCCGACAAGCATAAAAGTCGAGTACATACGTACAGGCTTCGTGGTCGGGTCAGGAAAAGTAACCTCTGATTTCCGTGTCTTATTTAAAGCTCCCGGTATAAGTCCAAGCACAATAGAATTTGCCTCTTCGGCACAATCTAGCGAACTAATCAATGAGACGTATTTTACTAGTTGCGCGTCAACTACTAGCAACCTTAATGTATCAATGGGAAAGCAGCAAATTAAAATGATTGGCGCTAACACCTCGCCCAAGAAAGATTTTTCTTTTGAGGTGCGATGCCTTGGCTTAAAGCCAAATAAACCAGTTCCTATTAAGATATATTTTGAGGGCGATTCTCCAGGCGCCGGCAAACTAAATCTATCTGGGGCTGGGCAGGAGGGTGTAGCCAGTGGCGTTCATATAGCGCTCACCACAAACAAGGGGAAAGTGCTACCCTTTAATAAAAACAACTCAATTGAGCTCGAGTGGTTACGCAGCGAAGCCATGGCAGAGGTCTACCGGTTTTCCGGCGTAGCACAGTATGCTCCGAGCCAGACGGGAAAGTTGAAACCAGGTCGGGGAGACGCGACCATGACCTACGTACTGGAATACAACTGATATTCCAAGAACTTATTACTTTAGAGCAAGGTGGCGGCTTCCTTTCGGGCGCCTTGCAAACGACCGCCGGTGTGGCGGGTGGCATGGTGCTTGGTAACATGCTGATGGGGATGTTCCAGGACGATGGTGCTGATCAACTCGCGAACCAGGCACCTGCAAAAGAACCACCTGTGGCACAGGAAGAGCCGGTATCAGATGCCCACTATGCTGACGAGGGCTTCTTCGGTGGAGGAGACGACGAAGCGTTCGTTTAACTTTCTCAAGTGAGCACAACATGCAGGTCGTCAAAACCGGCATGTTGTGCCTGCTGACGACTGCTTCCCGTCAAAACAGGCAGGACGTTCAGCATTATTTAATGATTTGGATAATAAGTCTGGCCAACGCAGAGGCGTACAATACCTAGTCACACTCCGTTTGAATCGAAAGAGCGCTAGCGCAGCACCGACTGCAATCAGCGCAGGTGACCAATCGAAAACGTCTTCAAATCCATTGGGCCAACGCATGTGGTAGCCGAAGGACAGCGCCAAGTTGAGGATCACGCCAACCGTACCCGCTGTGATTCTGGTCAGAGGGGCGGTGTACTTCCCACTGAGCACGGGCATACCGTCTCGCCTTGTACAAAGGACAGGAAACCGTTCGCCACTTTCGAATCGCACGAGCTTGATTTTATAAGGGTTCATTGTTTACAGAACCAATAGGTAAATAATAATTACCCCTGGATCACAATTCATCATTTCGCAAAAAACGCAATAATCCTATGTTTTTATTGGCTTTTTACTAAATAAGTTTACATGTCAGAAATGGTCATGCTGACTGCATTTTCAACGACCTGGCGGTCATCAGCCGCTACCTGCTGGAAGCAGGCCGAGTACACCGGGTGCTGATCTTCGACTGCGACGTGCACCAGGGTGACGGCACCGCGCGCATCCTGCACGACACGCCCGAGGCCATCACCGTGTCGCTGCACTTCGAGCAGAACTTCCCCGCCCGCAAGGCACCAAGCGATTGGGACATCCCCCTGCCCCGAGGCATGGGCGACGCGGCCTACCTGAAGGTGGTGGACGACGCTCTCAACTACCTGCTGCCGCTTTATCAACCCGACCTGGTGCTGTATGACGCCGGTGTCGATGTGCACAAGGACGACGCCCTGGGCTACCTGCAGCTGACCGACGCAGGCGTTGCCGCCCGTGACGAAGCCGTGCTGCGCCACTGCCTGGGCCGCGACATCCCGGTGATGGGCGTGATCGGCGGAGGCTACAGCAAGGACCGCACAGCCTTGGCCAGACGCCACGGCATCCTTCACCACAGCGCGGCACGTGTCATAGGTTGTTCACAATGACTGTGGAACCGCTTGTGGATAACCTGCGCGAAAGGCGCTGTAGCCCTTTACTGGCAAGGCCTGCATAACACTGGCTATTTTTTGATCAGTGCTTCCATGGGCAGCGCTGCGGTAGAATGCGCCTCTTTTCCACAGCCTGCTGCCCACCATGCCCGATCTGACCCCCGCATCCCCTCCCCCCGCTGTCGTCATCGGTGGCGGCCCCGCCGGCCTGATGGCTGCCGAAGCACTGGCCAAGGCAGGCCTGGCGGTCGAGGTGTTCGATGCCATGCCTTCAGTGGGCCGCAAGTTCCTGCTGGCGGGCGTCGGCGGCATGAACATCACCCATTCCGAGCCCTACCCGG
This sequence comes from Pseudomonas sp. CIP-10, assembly GCF_020911845.1. Lineage (NCBI taxonomy): Bacteria > Pseudomonadati > Pseudomonadota > Gammaproteobacteria > Pseudomonadales > Pseudomonadaceae > Pseudomonas > Pseudomonas sp. CIP-10. Next base: position 5,293,633 of record NZ_CP087160.1, read on the forward strand.
CGTTCGTAGCACGCTATGCCGAACGCCAAGGCGAAATCGAGGCCCTGCTACGCGACTTCGATGCTGACGCGTTGCGCCAGTGGATTCATGGTTTGGGCATCGAAACCTTCGTCGGCACCTCGGGCCGGGTGTTCCCCACCGACATGAAAGCCGCACCGTTGCTGCGTGCCTGGCTCAAGCGCCTGCGCGATTGGGCTGCGCAGCAGCCCCAAAATTTCAGCGCAGATGCACACATTGCTGGGGCTGCTGCGCAGCCCAATCGCGACACAAGGCCGCTCCCACAAAGGGCCGGTACCGGCGCAAGAAACAGGTACTCCCATTGCAGTCACCCGTCATGGCAAGATCAGCACTGGCCCTGATTGCGACCCCATCCATGCCGTTGCCGTTGATCTACCACGAAGATTACAGCCCGGAGTTCCCCGCTGAACACCGCTTCCCGATGGACAAGTTCCGCCTGCTGCACGACCACCTGGTCGGCAGCGGGCTGACCACCGACCAGGCCCTGCTGCGCCCGGACATCTGCCCCAACGACATCCTCGCCCTGGCCCATGACCGCAGCTACATTGAGCGCTACATGAACGGCGAACTGTCGCGCGAGGACCAGCGCCGCCTCGGCCTGCCCTGGAGCGAGGCCCTGGCCCGGCGGACCGTGCGCGCTGTCGGGGGCTCACTGCTGACTGCCGAGATGGCACTTCAGCACGGCATCGCCTGCCACCTCGCCGGTGGCACCCACCACGCCCATTACGACCACCCCGCCGGCTTCTGCATTTTCAACGACCTGGCGGTCATCAGCCGCTACCTGCTGGAAGCAGGCCGGGTACACCGGGTGCTGATCTTCGACTGCGACGTGCACCAGGGTGACGGCACCGCGCGCATCCTGCACGACACGCCCGAGGCCATCACCGTGTCGCTGCACTGCGAGCAGAACTTCCCCGCCCGCAAGGCACAAAGCGACTGGGACATCCCCCTGCCCCGAGGCATGGGCGACGCGGCCTACCTGAAGGTGGTGGACGACGCTCTCAACTACCTGCTGCCGCTTTATCAACCCGACCTGGTGCTGTATGACGCCGGTGTCGATGTGCACAAGGACGACGCCCTGGGCTACCTGCAGCTGACCGACGCAGGCGTTGCCGCCCGTGACGAAGCCGTGCTGCGCCACTGCCTGGGCCGCGACATCCCGGTGATGGGCGTGATCGGCGGAGGCTACAGCAAGGACCGCACAGCCTTGGCCAGACGCCACGGCATCCTTCACCACAGCGCGGCACGTGTCATAGGTTGTTCACAATGACTGTGGAACCGCTTGTGGATAACCTGCGCGAAAGGCGCTGTAGCCCTTTACTGGCAAGGCCTGCATAACACTGGCTATTTTTTGATCAGTGCTTCCATGGGCAGCGCTGCGGTAGAATGCGCCTCTTTTCCACAGCCTGCTGCCCACCATGCCCGATCTGACCCCCGCATCCCCTCCCCCCGCTGTCGTCATCGGTGGCGGCCCCGCCGGCCTGATGGCTGCCGAAGCACTGGCCAAGGCAGGCCTGGCGGTCGAGGTGTTCGATGCCATGCCTTCAGTGGGCCGCAAGTTCCTGCTGGCGGGCGTCGGCGGCATGAACATCACCCATTCCGAGCCCTACCCGGCGTTCGTAGCACGCTATGCCGAACGCCAAGGCGAAATCGAGGCCCTGCTACGCGACTTCGATGCTGACGCGTTGCGCCAGTGGATTCATGGTTTGGGCATCGAAACCTTCGTCGGCACCTCGGGCCGGGTGTTCCCCACCGACATGAAAGCCGCACCGTTGCTGCGTGCCTGGCTCAAGCGCCTGCGCGACAACGGGGTAGTTATCCACACCCGCCATCGCTGGTTGGGCTGGAACACCGATGGCAGCTTGCGAATTGCTTATCCACAGGGCGAACGTCAGGTGAAAGCCTCGGTCGTGGTGCTGGCGCTGGGTGGCGCCAGCTGGGCGCGCCTGGGTTCTGACGGCAGCTGGCAACCGCTGCTGGCAGAACGGGCTGTGGATATCTCGCCTTTGCAGCCGAGCAACTGCGGTTTTGAAGTAGAGGGCTGGAGCGCGCTGCTCAAGGACAAGTTCGCGGGCGCACCGCTGAAGAACATCGCCCTCAGCGTCCCGGGCAGCGCACCGCGCAAGGGCGAGTTCATCCTCACCGCTCAAGGTGTGGAAGGCAGCCTGGTGTATGCCTGGTCGGCACCGGTACGCGAGGCCATTCATCGTGAAGGCCGCGGGGTGTTGTTGCTCGACCTGCTGCCGGACAAGCCTGTGGACAAGATTGCCCAGGCATTGGCCAAACCACGCGGTTCACGCTCCATGGCCAAGCACCTGCACAGCCAGCTGGGGATTGATGGGGTCAAGGCCGCACTGCTGCGCGAACTGACCGATCAGGCGACCTTTGCCGACGTTGATGCTTTGGCCCGGGCCATCAAGGCATTGCCTATCACCCTGGTACGCACGCGGCCGCTGGATGAAGCGATCAGCAGTGCCGGCGGGGTCCGCTTCGAGGGGCTGGATAAGGGGTTGATGGTCAAGGCCGTGCCGGGGGTGTTCTGTGCCGGCGAGATGCTGGACTGGGAGGCGCCGACCGGGGGTTATCTGCTCACGGCGTGCTTTGCCAGCGGCTTGCGCGCCGGGCGGGCAGCGGCGGACTGGGTGCGGGCTTCCTGACAGCTTGCCAGGGCGGCTTCCACAAGTACTGCGTCAATCCAGATTGCGCAGCCCATGTGGGAGCAACTGTCTTGCTCAATTTCTGGAAGCTAGCGCGATCCGTGTGGGAGCGGCCTTGCGTCGCGAAAGGGCTGCACAGCAGCCCCGGGGTTTCAGCGTCGATGCAAATAATGCCGGGGCCGCTTCGCGGCCCTTTCGCGACACAAGGCCGCTCCCACAGGCCGGTGTTCAGCCTCAGCCCAGCGCAGTGTAGAGAAACATCATCACCGCAAACCCGCCCATCAACCCTGGGTAATGGAGCTGGGTGCAGCGCTGGGCATCAAGGTCGAGCCGGCGCTGGAAGCCCTGAAAGTCGCCGTACACATCTAAAGCCTGGCGCAGTCCTTGTGGGAGCGGCCTTGCGTCGCGAAAGGGCCGCAAAGCGACCCCAAAGCCTCAAGGCTTGCGCTTGCGCGGCCCACCATTGAAGCTCGGCACCTTGCGTACAGCCTTCACCGCCGGTTCCGCACTGCCAGCTTCACTGCTGTCCATCCAGCGCCCCAGCCCGCGCTTGGCGCTGTTTTCTTTCGGCTTCTTGGGTTTCTTCGGTTTCTTGATAACCTGCCCACTGGCATCGGTCATCGGTACTCGGTGCTCGGGGATGAAATCCGGCTCTTCATGACGCGGCAGGGTCTGCCGGGTCAGCACCTCGATAGCCGCCAGCAGTTGCACTTCATCCGCACACACCAGCGAAATCGCCTCGCCCTTGTTGCCCGCCCGCCCGGTACGCCCGATGCGGTGCACGTAGTCTTCGGCAACGATCGGCAGGTCAAGGTTGACGACCAGCGGCAAGTCATCGATATCCAGGCCACGGGCCGCCACATCGGTCGCCACCAGCACTTGCACCTCACGGGCCTTGAAGCTGTCCAGCGCACGCTGGCGGGTCGCCTGTGGGCGGTCACCGTGGATGCCGTCGGCATTCACGCCTTCGGCCAGCAAGCGCTCCACCAGCTGATCGACGCCATTGCGGGTCTTGGCGAACACCAGCACCTGCTTCCAGCGCTGCTTGCGCAGCAGGTGGCAGAACAGGTCGGCCTTACGCTTCTTGTCCACAGGCACCAGCCACTGCTTGACGCTGGTGGCCGTGGCGTTGCGCGGGCTCACTTCGATACTGAGCGGGTCATTCAGCGCCAGCCCCGCCAGCATGCGAATCTGATCGGAGAAGGTGGCGGAAAACAGCAGCGTCTGGCGCTTGCGCGGCAGTGCCGCATACACCGACTGCAGCTCTTCGGCAAAGCCCAGGTCAAGCATGCGGTCGGCTTCATCCAGCACCAGGGTCTGCACCTGGTTGAACTTCACGGCGTTCTGCCGGAACAGGTCGAGCAAGCGGCCAGGGGTAGCCACCAGCAGGTCGACACCCCGGCGCAGGCGCATCATCTGTGGGTTGATACTGACCCCGCCATACACCGCGTAAGTACTCAGCGGCAGGTTCTCGGCGTATTCGCGCACGTTGTTGTGCACCTGCTCGGCCAGCTCGCGAGTGGGTACCAGCACCAAGGCGCGGATCGAGTTGCTGGCCACCTTCTCGCCCTCCAGCGCCAGGCGCTGCAGCACAGGCAGGGCAAAGCCTGCGGTCTTGCCGGTACCGGTCTGGGCTGCGGCCATCAGGTCGCGGCCGGCCAGCACGGCGGGGATGGCTTTGGCCTGCACCGGGGTCGGGGTGGTGTAGTCCAGTTGCTGCAGCGTGCGCAGCAGCGGTTCGATCAGGCCGAGTTTGGCGAAATTCATGGCAATACCGTCAGGGGGTTCAGCGAAGGCGGCAAGTTTACCGCATCGCCCCTGCCTACTTGCAGATTTCACCTTTCAACGGTTGCACAGGTTCAGGCGCCTTGCGCCACTGCGGCAGGCCGATCAGCACCACCGCGCCGATGATCACTGCCATCGCCACACACTCTTCAGCGCCAATCTGCTCACCGGCAAAGACGATCCCCAGCAGCACCGCCACCGCCGGGTTGACGTAGGCGTAGCTGGTGGCCGCTGCCGGGCGCACGTGCTTGAGCAGGTACATGTAGGCACTGAACGCCAGGATCGAACCGAAGAACACCAGGTAGGCCAGCGCCCCCCAGCCAGCGGCGGTCGGCAGCTGTGTCATGCGTTCGCCCGATAGCACACTGCCCAGCAACAGCACCGCACCCCCGACCAGCATTTCCGCTGCGCTGGCCATCGGCCCCTGGGGCAGCGGCAAGGTCTTGCTCCACACCGAGCCGAACGCCCAGGACGCTGCCGCGAAGATGATCAGCGCCGCACCTATCGGGCTTGCCTGCAGGTTGGAGCCCAGGTTCAGCAGGCCGATGCCCACCAGCCCAAGGGCTATCCCCGCCCATTCCAGCTTCGAATTGCGGTGCCCGAACAACAGGCCGAACAGCAAGGTGAACAGCGGCACCGTCGCCACCGCCAAAGCCGCCACGCCCGAAGCCACGCCGGCATGCTCGGCCACGGTCACCCCGCCGTTGCCACAGCTGAGCAACAAGAAACCGATCGCCCCTGCCGCCCGCCATTGTGGCCAGGTAGGTGCCGGCACGCCGCGCCAACGCAGGAAGCCGTACAGCAGGCCACCGGCGATCAGGAAGCGCACACCGGCCATGAGCATCGGAGGCCAGCTCTCGACGCCGATGCGAATGAACAGGTAAGTAGAACCCCAGACCAGATACAGGGCCAGGAAGGCGCCAATCAGCAGCAGCGGGAAACGACGGGAGGCAGGCATGGGGAAAACTCGAAATCCGTTTACGGGTGCCTCAGTTTAACGGCCTGCCTGGGTGAAGGGACGTTACAGAACGGGTGCAAATGAGCGGCACAATTCTGGTGCGTTCGACGTAGGCGACACTCCCCCAGACGTTCACTGGCTAATCCCTGCAGTACTTGGCCAGCGCTTCGCGCACTTTCGCAGCCGGGGTCTTCTGCAGCCGGCAAAGCAGCTCGTGCGACAGTTGCTGAACCCCGTGGTCCTGGTGCAACACACCCGCCAGATGCTGCAGCAGGTTGGCGGCCATTTCGGCATCGGCCATGGCCCGGTGCGCGGTCCCCGTGTCTGGCAACCCAGCCCAGCGTGTCAAAGTGCCCAGCTTGTGGTTCGGCGCGGCGGGCAGCAGGCGCCGTGACAGCAACAGGGAACACGCGAAGGGCTGGCTGCGGCTGCGGCCAATACGGCTCAGCTCGTAATCCCAGAACTTCTGGTCGAAAGCAGCGTTGTGCGCCAACAATGGGGTGCCACCGACGAACTCGGCCACCTCGTTCATCACTTTCTCCACCGGCGGCGCACTGCGCAGCATGGCGGTGGTGATGCCGGTCAGCCCTGCGACGAAAGCCGGCACCGGCACGCCTGCATTCATCAGACTCTGGTAGCGCTCGACAATGCGCCCACCCTCGAGCATTACCACCGCCACCTCGGTGGCACGGCAGCCGGTACCGGGGGAAATGCCGGTGGTTTCAAAGTCGATGACAGCGATACGTTCCATGAAAAGACCTTAGTGTTTGAGCAACAGCGCGCCTTCGATGGGCACGTAGCGGGTGGCAGCACGGATCAGTGACAACGCCGTCAGCCCCGGCACGCCATACACCACCGCTTCGGTGCCATGGCGCTGGATTACCCGCTCCAGCAGCAGGTCGAAGTCACCGTCACCGGAGGCCAGCACCACCTGGTCGACCCGGCTGGCCGCGTCGATCACATCCAGGGTAATGCCCACATCCCAGTCACCTTTGGCCGAGCCATCACTGCGCTGGATGAACGGTTTGAGGCGCACCTCGAAACCGAGGTTGCGCAAGATCTGCTGGAACTGCTGTTGTTTGCTGTCGCCACGGTCGATGGCATAGGCCACCGCCTCGACGATCTGGCCTTCGCGGCTGACATCGGCCCACAGGGCGGTGTAATTGAAATGGCAGCCGTGGGCCTGGCGCACGGTGTAGTAGAGGTTCTGCACATCGGCGAACAGCGCGATCTTTTTCACCTGGGAACCTCATTTTTGGCCTGGAGTGCTGGGGGGCTGCTGCGCAGACCTTCGCGGACACGCCCGCCCCCACAGGTATCGCGCGTACACCTGTGGGAGCGGGCGTGCCCGCGAAGGGGCGCAAAGCGCCCCCGGAAATGCCAGCAGTATGCCAGACCTGTCAGACGTAAGAATCGTCGTCCGAGAAGAACCCACCGTCATCGCTGCCAAAACCACCGTCGGCGTATCCGCCCTGGTCACTGCCCCAGCCACCGTTGTCAGCCACTTGCTGCTGCCCGCCCTGGTCGTTCCAGCCACCACTGTCGCTGGCTGGCGCCGGCTCTTCCTTGATGACCTCGACCACTTCTTCCGGTTGCGAGTTGTGGTTGAACAGGCTGCTGATACCCTGCGCCAGCAGCACACCACCGGCCACACCGGCGGCGGTCTGCATGGCCCCGCCAAGGAAGCTGCTGGCCCCGCTGCGCGCAGGCGCGGCGCCATAGCCAGGCTGCGGCGCCTGAGGTTGGCCAAAACCAGGGGCCGACGGCTCGCGCCAGCCACCACCGGACGCTACAGGGGGCGCCGAAGGGCGCTGTGGCTGCACCGCCGGCGCTGCGTTGCGCCCACCCGAACCAAAAATGCTGGACAAGAAACCACCCCCGCCATTGCTCGGCGCACTGCTGGTGGCTTGTGCCGCCTGAGCCTGGGCACGGGCTTGCTGCAGCTCGGCTTCCAGCTGCTTGTTCTGTTCGTCGAGGCGCTTGATTGCGGCCTCCTGCACCAAAATCGCCTGGGCCATGTAGTAAGGCGCCGCCGGTTGCTGACGCACGTGCTGCTCGATGCACGCCTGGGCTTGCGCGTCACGCGGCTGGCTCGGGTCTTCGGCTTGCTTGAGGCGGCCGAACAGGCCGTCAATCAGGGTTTGTTCTTCAGTGTTCATGGGGCGACCTCGTGGGGTAGCGGGACATCGGACAGCGTCAAAGATGGGGCGTACAGGCGCGGGATTCAATCACTGCTGCGGTGAAACTTTTTTCAGCAAGTGACAGCCCCAGGCCTGCTTTGGGCTAAAGTTAGGCCCCTGTTTTTACTGCCATGCGATGTTGACTGATGAATCCGCTGAGCGTTTTGCGCGACTCCTTGTACTTCTTCCGCCGTCACCTGCCAAACATCCTGCAGCTGTGCCTGCCGCTGGTGGTGGTGGAAGCCCTGGTTACCCAATTGCTGTACCGGCAGCTGGGCGACCAGGCATCACCGGCCTACGGCATGCTGGTCAGCCTGTTGTTCTACCCGCTGTACAGCGCAGCCCTGATCCTGTACCTGGACACGCGCAGCAACGGCCAGGAAATCGCCAAGCGCGACCTGTTCGCCCGCGCCCTGCAGCTGTGGCCGCAACTGGCCCTGCTGATCCTGATCAGCTCGCTACTGATCATGGCCGGCCTTGCGCTGTTCATCTTCCCGGGGGTGTGGATCATGATCAACCTGGTGTTCGCCGAGTACCTGCTGGTGCTGCGCGGCCGGCCGGTGGTACAGGCGATGCGCGACAGCGCAAGCATGACCACCGGGCATTTCATGCGCATCATGATCTGCGTGGTAGGCGTGCTAGCGCCGATCTGGCTGATCGACGGGCTGCTGCTGATGGCCTTCCCCGAGCCATCACCCGGGATGGAACTGGCCATGGACAGCCTCAGCGGCTTCCTGCAACTGTTCAGCACCGTGGTGCTGTATCGCCTGTTCATGTTGCTGGAAGGCGAAGCCAGCACCTGAGGCCACCGGGGAATGTTTTCGGCCTGCCGGGCTGCCCAGCCTTGGCGCCAGAGTGCACATCCTCAATGCTGTTCTAGGAGTGCACCATGAACGAAACCATTCAGGCCGGGTACGCCAGGTCTTTTCGCGGCAAGCTGTACATGCGCGCCGTCGACCGGGACATCCCACTACGCCTCAGCCGCAGTTCAGACAAGTTCAGCTGGGGCATTACCCCAGAGGATGACTGGTTGCAGGCGGGGGGAAGGCAGGACTCGCCGGTGATGGACTTTCATTACCACTCGCGGACCAACGATCGCCTGCACTACCGCATCAGCATGCCTGGGCGCCCGGAGACCAAGAAACTAGGGGTCAGCCGCAATGGTTATCTGGGCTTTTACTGGCATGCAGACGTTAGCGAATACTGGAAAATCGAGCCGCTGGCGCTGACAGATGAAGGCCTTGTCTGCCATCTGCGCGACCAGCGGGGCTACAGGGTCGGCGCCCTCACGGATACGCCGCACAGGAGTGGGGAGTGGGTAGCCTTGCTCAACGTCGAGGAAGGCGAAGTGATCACTTTCCTATTGAGGCAAGCAGATCAAGCTTCACTGGCGGGTGCAATACGATGAATGGCACGACCACTGACACGTCGTGCCCAGCACATGATTTTTTCGGCCTGCCGCACTCGGTGTTGTGCATCAGCGCCCTCTCGGCTTGGCCCGCGCCGTAGCCTCGGCCACCAGAGGGTCGTCCGGCCAGTAATGCTTCGGATAGCGCCCTTTCAGGTCTTTCTTCACCTCGGCATAGGTCGTGCGCCAGAAGCTGGCCAGGTCCTGGGTCACCTGCACCGGCCGACGTGCCGGTGACAGCAGGTGCAGCTTGACCTGCTGCCGGCCGTTGGCGATGCGCGGGGTATCGGCAAGGCCGAACAGTTCTTGCAGACGCACGGCGAGAATCGGCGGGGTTTCGCTGTAATCCAGGCGGATGTTCGAGCCGGACGGCACGGCCAGATGCACCGGGGCCTGTTCTTCCAGGCGTTGCGGCAGCGGCCAGGGCAGCAGGTTGCGCAGCATCGACGGCAAGTCCAGCGCGGCAAAGTGGCTGAGGCGCGATACTTTGCTCAGGTAAGGCTGTAACCAGTCTTCCAGGCTGGCCAGCAGGGCTTCGTCCCCCAGGTCAGGCCATTCGCTGTGGCCATCCTTCTGCAGGTCGAGCTGACGCAACAGCGCCACACGTGCCTGCCATTGCCGCAGTTCCGGCGTCCAGGTCAGCAGGTTCAAACCTTTGCGCCGGACCAGGCCAAGCAGCGCTCGGGCCCTGGCTTCATCATCCAGCCCGGGCAGCGGCTCGCGGCTGAGGACCAGTTCGCCAACCTTCACCTGGCGCTCGGCGCGCAACACCTGCTCGCATTCGTCCCAATCGAGGATATCGACCCGCTCGACCTGCTCGGCCAGCACACCCTCGAGCAACGCCGGATCGAATTCGGCGGCCAGATAGATCCGCTCCTCACGCTGCCCCTGGCGGCTACCCAGGTCGGCGATCACCAGCCATGGGCACTTCATCAATGCATCGACTTCGCCAAACAGGGCCGCACGGCCGTTGGCGAGCCGATACTCCGCCCCGCCCGCCCGGCGCTGCTGGGCGACCCGGTCAGGGTAGGCCAGCGCCAACAGGGCGCCCAGCCAGCGTGGGTGGTCCGGGTCGGCAACCGGTGCACCGACCTTGCCACGCAACAGGCCACGGTATTGCCGGGCCAGCTGACGAGCACGCTGCACACCCCCCTGGCCGCCACGCGCAGCCTTGCTCTCACCGCTGACCAGCGCAAGCCGGCTGTGCAAGTCGGCACCACCGCCACGCTGGATGTCCCGCTCCCCCAGCAGTGCAGCCACATCGCAGGCCATCTGTGCCAGGCCCAGGTCCTGACCCCGCAGCAACAAGTGCGCGATGCGTGGGTGAGCCGGCAGTTCGGCCATGGCCTGGCCATGTTCGCTGAGGGTGTCGCGGCTGCCCGGCCGGAAGGCGCTGAGTCGCGCCAACAGGTCCTGGGCCTGGGCGAACGCTGCAGCCGGTGGCAGATCGAGCCAGCGCAACTGCTCGGGGGTTACACCCCAGCGCGCCAGCTGCAGGGCCAGCCCGGCCAGGTCGGCCTGGAGAATCTCGGCACTGCCATGGGCGGCCAGCTGGTCATGCTGGGCCTCGGACCAAAGGCGGTAGCACACGCCGGGCTCCAGGCGGCCGGCACGCCCAGCGCGCTGGGTGGCACTGGCGCGGGAAATGCGCTGGGTGTCCAGGCGGGTCATGCCGCTGCCGGGGTCGAAGCGCGGCACCCGGGCCAGGCCTGCGTCGATCACCACGCGCACGCCATCGATGGTCAGGCTGGTCTCAGCGATGTTGGTGGCCAGCACCACCTTGCGCAGGCCCTTGGCCGGCGGGTCGATAGCGGCGCGCTGGGCATTGAGGTCGAGTTCGCCATGCAGCGGGCACAGCAGAATCTCGGGTCGCGCCCCCAGGGCGTCCTGAAGGCTTTGGTGAACCCGGCGGATCTCGGCTTGCCCAGGCAGGAACACCAGCACGCTGCCGGCCTGGTCAGCCAGCGCATGCAACACGCTGTCCACCACCCGTGGCTCGATGAACTCGCCTGGCTGGAACGGCCGCCCCCAGCGGATATCCACCGGATGCATGCGCCCTTCGCTGCTGACCACCGGGGCGTCGTCCAACAGCCGCGACAGGCGCTCACCTTCCAGCGTCGCCGACATCAGCAGAATCTTCAGGGGCGGGTCGTCACGCAGCAACTCGCGGCCGTTAAGGCTCAGCGCAAGCGCGAGATCGGCATCCAGGCTGCGTTCGTGATATTCGTCGAAAATCAGCAGGCCCACCCCTTCCAGCGCCGGGTCGGCTTGCAGGCGGCGTGTGAGGATGCCTTCGGTCACCACTTCAATACGGGTTTTCGGGCCGACCTTGCTGTCCAGACGGATGCGGTAACCCACCGTTTCCCCAACCTGCTCGCCCAGCTCACTGGCCAGCCGTTCGGCCGCTGCCCGCGCAGCCAGGCGCCGTGGCTCGAGCATGAGGATGCTCTGCCCGGCCAGCCACGGTTCGTGCAGCAGCGCCAGTGGCACGCGGGTGGTCTTGCCAGCGCCAGGCGGCGCTTCAAGCACCACTTCGTCACGGTTTTCCAGAGCCTGGCGCAGGGCGGGCAAGGCAGCATCAATGGGTAATGAAATCATGGTGGTCCTCGAACAGTCTCGCGAGTATAACGGCGAACCCAGCCTGCTCTATCATGGTCTTAGCATCAGGCGCAGGCGCTTCGCTTGCCCTGCTGAATACTTTTCGGAGATTTACATGCGTATCTCGACCCGCGTCATCGGTGGCGCCCTCATCGCCACCCTGCTGACCCAACTGACGGCCTGCGGCACCATTTTCTACCCGGACCGGCGCGGCCAAATCGGCGGCAAGATCGACCCTGTGGTTGCCGCCATGGATGCCATTGGCATCCTGTTCTATGTAATCCCGGGGCTGATTGCCTTCGGTATCGACTTTGCCACCGGCGCCATCTACTACCCAGGTGGCCGCACTGCCCAGGTTGACCCGGCCAAACTGCAAGAAGCCGTCAGCCCGGATGGCAAGGTCGACAACCTGAAGCTGCAAGCCATTCTGGAAAGCGAACTGGGCCAGCGCCTGCCGCTGAACGACCCACGGCTGATCCAGCACCGCGGCAGCATCGAACAACTGGCCAGTATGGGCCTGGTTCCGGCAGCCTGAGCCACACGGACACTGACCACGGATGATCACTACTCCGGCTGAACACCAGCGCCTACTCCGCCTGGCCACGCGCGCGTCATTGGCGGTGGCCAGCATCTTGGTGCTGAGCAAGGCGCTGGCCTGGTGGCTGAGCGGTTCGGTGAGCCTGCTGGCCGGGCTGACTGACTCGGCACTGGACGCCGTGGCCTCGTTCCTCAACCTGCTGGCGGTGCACTACGCCCTGCGCCCGGCAGACGACGATCACCGGTTCGGCCATGGCAAGGCCGAGGCCTTGGCCGGTATGGCTCAGGCGCTGTTCATCGGTGGCAGTGCGGTGCTGATCGGGGTGCAGGCGGTCGAGCGCCTGTCCACCCCGCAACCGCTGGGTGATACCTCAATCGGAATCGCGATGATGCTGCTGTCGCTGGTGCTGACGGTCGCCCTGCTGGCGCTGCAGTACAAGGTCATCCGGCTCACCGGCTCTACTGCGGTACGGGCAGATTCCCTGCACTACCGTTCTGACTTGTTGCTCAACGGCAGCATTCTGCTGGCCCTGTTGCTGGCGCGTTTTGGCTGGCCGCAGCTGGATGCGCTGTTCGGCCTTGGCATCGCCTTTTACATCCTTTGGAGCGCGCTGCAAATTGCCCGCGAAAGTACGGCGATCCTGATGGACAAAGCGTTACCCGGCGACGTTGGCGAGGACATGGCCGCGCTGGTGCTGGCCGTTGCAGGCGTGAAAGGCGTGCATGACCTGCGCACGCGCGTGTCGGGCAACCAGTGGTTTGTGCAACTGCACCTGGAGCTGCCGGGGCAACTGCCGCTGCATGAGGCGCACAGCTTGTGCGTGGAGGCCTCGCGGGTGATCCGCCAGCGTTACCCACAGGCAGACGTGATGGTGCACGCCGACCCGGTATGAGGTAATTAATCCCTACCCCTGCAGGGTTCAGTTGATGCTGTAACCCCGACCACTGAAACAGGCCCCCAGCGCCCGCTGGTAGTGGCTGAGCACAGTGGCCGCCGGTGCGTACGTCGCCGTCGCCGGGTCGAAGCCTGACTGGCTCACCGCCCAGCGATGGCACTGGTAGCGGTCCTGCTCCTGCTGTTCCTGACCCTGGCCATACATCGGATAGGCCACCACGTCATACCCACCATTTGCCGGGGCCACCGGCACGGGCGACGGCACGCCGACCGGCGGATTGACCACCACATATTCCTGGCTGTCTGCCAGGTACTGGTAATAGGTATCGGCCACCAGAAAGAACAGCGCGCCCCCCAACCACACTTCCCGCGCATAAGGCGGCAGGTAATTGACCCGCACGCCGTACGGCGGGGTCACCACAATGTAACTGCCCCCGTGCGGGCGGTACCAGTAACCCCCCGAGTAGAAATAATCAGCCCCCCGGTAGGGTACTTTCCAGTAGCGGTCAGAAAAATGGTCCACCGTGTGCCCCGGGCGATACTGCGGCCCAGGCCCCCAGCCATTGCCGTGGCCATCCGGGCGCCCGTGCCAGTCGCCACCGGGCCGTTGCCCCGGGCCACCGGCTTGCCAGTGGTGATCATCACCGTGGCGGCGGGGAATGTCCTGGTAATACCCCTGGCGCGGCGGTTGGGTCTGGCGCACTTCGTCGCGCGAGTTGAGCGAGCGCCCCGGCCCACCCTCACCTTGCACCTGCTGGCCACGTTCACCAGGCCCTTCGCCGGGCCCTTCAGCCAAGGCCCCAAGGCTGATGCTCAAACCCAGCAAACCAACACCTGCCAACTGCCAGATGCGCGACGTCATGGTGTTCCTCTCGGTAGAAAAAACTGCAACCAACGCCAGTCTACCGCGCCCACCACACAGGCCAATTAAAATTCCCGACATGAAAAAAGGGAGGCCACAGGGCCTCCCTTCAGGAATTGTCGTCCGTGCTCGGCACTTGTGGCGCCGGCTCACCTCACACCGTCTTCTGGAAGGTGTGTAGCCCGGGGGCCTGCAGATCCTGTTGGATGGCTGGCCGCAACCGCCCGCCTAGGGCGCGTCGCCGTGGACTGATGTCCGGGCAGTGATTCTGGTGATAAAGATACCGGACGGGTTGCGACAGAGGATTGCGAAGATTGCTCAGATAAATAGCACTTGCGCAATTTTTCACCCTGGATTGATAATTCGCAGCAATCCGAACAGAAAAGGCAAATGCCATGAGCAAACTTGACCGCTACGACCTGAGCATCCTCGCCGAATTGCAGCGCGATGCGCGCATTTCCAACCAGGAATTGGCCGAACGCATCGGCCTGTCGCCATCGCCATGCTCGCGTCGGGTCAAGCAACTGGAGGATGACGGCTACATTTCGCGCCAGGTGGCCCTGCTCGACCGCAAGAAGCTGGGCCTGAGCCTGACCGCCTATGTGTTGATAGGCATGGACCGCCACACCCCGGAACGCTTTGAAACATTCGAGGCCGCCATCCGCAACCTGCCACAGGTGCTCGAATGCAGCCTGGTCACCGGCATGGATGCGGACTATCAGTTGAAAGTGGTGGTGCCGGACATGGACCACTACCAGAAACTGCTTCTAGGCAGCCTGACGCGTATCGAAGGCGTCACCAGCGTGCGATCGAGCTTCGTGCTCAACCAGGTGTTGGCCAGCACCGAGCTGCCATTGACCCACCTGCGTTAAATGCTCACGCCAGCCGGCGTATAATCGGACGTTCAACCCGCCTGGAGAACATCGATGGATCCCGCCGTATTCGAAGAATGGATGATGATCATCCTGGTCACCGTGTTGATCGGGTTCATGGGCTTCATCGTCTGGGACCTGGCGAAAAAGTCCAAGGCAGGCAAGTTCGGCACGCTGATCCTGTTCTTTGTGCTGGGGCTTGGGGTGTTGGCCTTTATCATCAAGAGCGTGGTGGTGGGGTTTCTGGAAGGCGTATAAAAAATGCTGGGGACATTCGCGGTCACGCCCACTCCAACAGCGTTGGCGCTGCCTTCAAGTACTGCGCCGTCCCTGTGGGAGCGGGCGTGCCCGCGAACAGGCCCCTGACCTGAACTAAAGCTTGGCAGGGACCTCCCGCCAGCAACCCTGCTCCAGCCCATCCAGCGCCCAGTCACCAATGCGCACGCGCACCAGGCGCAAGGTCGGCAGCCCCACCGCCGCCGTCATGCGCCGCACCTGGCGGTTACGCCCTTCGCGAATCACCAGCTCCAGCCAGCTGGTCGGCACACTTTTGCGAAACCGTACCGGCGGGTTGCGCGGCCACAGTTCGGGTTCTTCCAGGCGCCGCGCCTCAGCCGGCAAGGTCGGCCCATCATTCAGCGCCACACCATCGCGCAAACGCTGCAACTGCTCGTCACTCGGTTCGCCTTCTACCTGGACCCAGTAGGTCTTGGCCAGCTTGTGCTTCGGGTCGGCAATCCGCGCCTGCAACCCGCCATCGTTGGTCAACAACAGCAAGCCTTCACTGTCACGGTCCAGCCGCCCGGCCGGGTACACGCCCGGGATGTCGATGAAGTCCTTGAGCGTCGCGCGCCCTTCACCGTCGCTGAACTGGGTCAGCACGTCGAACGGTTTGTTGAACAGGATCAGGCGAGGCTCGGCAGGTGGCGCCTTGGCCTGGCGACGCGGGCCGGCGGCAGGCCGCGCCTGGGGGCGGCGCGGCTTGTTACGGGGTGGCAGTGACATGGATCCTCAGCGGAACGGCGGCTCATCGAAGCTGCGCAGTTTACGCGAGTGCAGCGAGTTCAGCTCGGTGCGCAGCAGGTCGAGGGCAGCAATGCCGATCTTCAGGTGCTGGCTGACCGCTCGGTTGTAGAAGGCGTTGGCCGAACCTGGCAGTTTGATCTCGCTGTGCAGCGGCTTGTCGGACACACACAGCAAGGTGCCGTAAGGCACGCGCAAACGGTAGCCCTGGGCAGCAATGGTGCCGCTTTCCATGTCCACCGCCACGGCACGCGACAGGTTGATCAGCGGGCGTTCCTGGGCCCAGCGCAACTCCCAGTTACGGTCGTCGTAGGTCAACACGGTGCCGGTGCGCAGGCGCTTTTTCAACTGCTCGCCACGCTCGCCAGTGACCTGTGCGGCAGCCTCCTGCAAGGCCATCTGCACTTCGGCCAGGGCCGGGATCGGGATATTCGGCGGCACGACCCGGTCGAGAATGCCGTCACGGCGCATATAGGCGTGTGCCAGCACGTAGTCGCCGATGGTCTGCGACTGCCGCAGGCCGCCGCAGTGGCCGATCATCAGCCAGCAATGCGGGCGCAGCACGGCCAGGTGATCGGTGATGTTCTTGGCGTTGGACGGGCCGACACCAATGTTGACCAAGGTAACGCCATTGCCGTCGGCGGCGATCAGGTGGTAGGCCGGCATCTGGAAGCGGTGCCAGACCACGCTGGCCACCAGAGCCTGGGTTTCGCCATGGTCCATGCCCTTTTCGATCACGACGTTGCCCGGCAGCACCATACGCACGAAGCGCGAGTCGTCACGCAGCTGTTCCAGGCCATGGCTGATGAACTGGTCGACATAGCGGTGGTAGTTGGTCAGCAGGATCCACGGCTGTACATGGCGCCAGTCGCTGCCGGTGTAGTGCACCAGGCGGCGCAGCGAGAAGTCGACCCGCGCGGCATCGAACAATGCCAGTGGCATGATTTCAGCATGGTCCCAGTCGTACAGGCCATCAGCGATGTTGTCGGTGGCCGCCGACAGGTCGGTGCTGGGGAACACCCGCGCCAACTGCGCAGCGGTAATGCCGCTGCCAGCCAATTCGTCGCCCTGGTCGACCACATAGGGATAAGGGATGTTCTGCTCGCTGACGCCAACTTCTACCGTAACGGTGTAGTCATGCATCAGCGGGCGCAGTTGCTCCAGCAGGTAGCCACGGAATGCAGCGGGCTGGGTGACGGTGACGCTGTAGGTGCCGGCAACCTGGACCTTGGCATAAGCGCGGGTGGTGGCGGCGACTTCGCCATGGCTGTAGTAGGTCAGGCGCAGTGCCGGGTAGCGGAACAGGTCGCGCTCATCGGTATCGGGCTCGGTACGGTCCTTCAGGTAACGCTTCAGGGCCTGACTCAGGGCACCTGTGGCCTGTTCATGCAAGGCCGCCAGACGGTCGACGGCCTGTTCGGGGGTATCAACGACTACAAAAGCGTGGCTCACACTGTGCTTCCTGTCTGGACATGCATGTGATCCATCTTGCCTGCCTTCTTGGTTAAATACACCCCCATTGATCGGTGTTGGGTGCATTCGCGGGTAAGCCCGCTGCTACAGCGGCCAGACAGGCGTAGCCCTGGTTACCAATGCCATCACATCCACACCTCGCGGCAGCGCCCCGTACACCCGGCCGCCACCGGCCAAGCGGCTACCGATAAACGCATCACTGACCTCCGTATTCCCCGCCTCCAGCAGCAGCTTGGCCTGCAACGCCAGGGCAATATCCTCGGTCAGTTGCCGCGCGCGGTACTGCATGTCACCGGTGTCGGCAAACGCCCCCTTGAGGTTGCCGATATGCGCTGCCAGGCGCGGGTCGCCATGCCCGTCACCCAGCTCGACAAACAGTGCATCAAGTACGCCCGGCTCCTTGGACAAGGCCCGCAGCACATCCAGGCACTGCACGTTGCCCGAGCCCTCCCAGGTCGAGTTGACCGGTGCCTCGCGGTACAGCCGTGGCAGAATGCTGTCTTCCACATAACCCGCGCCACCCAGGCATTCGGCGGCCTCGTTGATCATGGCCGGCGCACGTTTGCAGATCCAGTACTTGCCCACCGCCGTGACCAGCCGGGCGAAATGCGCCTGCTGCGGGTCGTCCAGTTGCTCCAGCGCCTGGCCCATGCGCAAGCTCAGGGCAAGCGCAGCCTCGCTTTCCAGGGCCAGGTCGGCCAGCACGTTCTGCATCAGAGGTTGCTCATTGAGCACCCGCCCGCCGACCTTGCGATGCGCGCAATGGTGGGCCGCCTGCGTCAACGCCTGGCGCATCAGTGCGCTGGAGCCGACCATGCAGTCGAACCGGGTCATGGCGACCATCTCGATGATGGTCGGCACGCCGCGTCCCTCTTCGCCAATCATCCATGCCAGCGCACCGCGGAACTCCACCTCGCTGGAGGCGTTGGAGCTGTTGCCCAGCTTGTTCTTCAGGCGCTGGATATAGAACTGGTTGCGGTTGTCATCGGGGCGGTGGCGCGGCAGTAGGAAGCAGCTCAGGCCTTTTTCGGTTTGCGCCAAGGTCAGAAAAGCGTCGCACATCGGCGCCGAGCAGAACCACTTGTGGCCAACCAGCTCATAAGCCTGCCCCGGGCCTGGCGCACCGACCGGATAGGCCCGGGTAGTGTTGGCGCGCACATCGGTGCCGCCCTGCTTTTCGGTCATGGCCATGCCCAGGGTGACCCCGGCCTTGTGCCGGTCGCCAATGTTGCGCGGGTCATATTCGCAGGCAAGGACCTTCGGCAGCCAGTATTCAGCCAGCTCAGGCTGCAGGCGCAATGCCGGCACGGCGGCAAAGGTCATGGTCAGCGGGCAACCGGTGCCGGCCTCGGCCTGGCTGTGCAGGTAGGTCATCGACGCCCGTGCAACATGGGCGCCAGCACGGGGTTCGGCCCATGGCAAAGAAGGCAGGCCATGTTCGACGGCGGTACGCATCAGCTCATGGTAGGCCGGGTGGAACTCGACCAGGTCGATGCGATGGCCATAGCGGTCGTGGCTGCTGAACTCGGGTTTGTGCGCGTTGGCCAGGAAGCCTGCTTGCATCAGCGGGCCGCCGGCCAGGGCACCATAGGCGTCGATCCGCGACTCGGCCCAGCCCGCGCCAAAACGCCTTGACCATTCTTGCAATGGCAGGTCGAGGCGGTACAGGTTGGCACCGTCGAGCGGCGGCGGCTGGTTGGTGACTTCGTGGGTTTCAGCGTACTGGTGCAGGCTCATCGGGGGGCTCCTGGATCCGGGTAGGCTTGAGAGACCCAGTGAAGCACTGCTTGCGGGGTAGTCAAAGGGGTATTAATGACTAAACGTGTGGTTGCAGGCGTGCGCGCGCGCGTAGGAGCGGGTTTACCCGCGAATACGGTGGCGGCGGCAACGGTGAACGGCGGGTGGATATCGGCCAGCAGACCCGGCCCTTTCGCGGGTGAACCCGCTCCTACAGCGAGCGCCGCACCTGCAGCAGGTCCGGGCTCATCTGCACCTGCGAAATCGCTACATTCAAACTCAACTCGAAGCGGCTGCCCAACCCGCGCGTCGATTCATGCGCCAATCTCGCCCCCAGCAACTCTCCCATCTGCCGGCAAATCGACAACCCAATCCCCAAACCGCCATACCGCCGGGTCATCGAACCGTCGACCTGGAAGAACCGCTGGTACAGGGTCGACTGCTCCAGATCATCGAAACCGATACCGCTGTCGCTGACGGTAAAGGTCAACGCCAGATCATCCGGCCCCACCCGGCGGCCGCGCACCTGGATCATCACACCGCCCTGATGGGTGAACTTCAAACCGTTGTCCACCAGGCAACCCAGGCAGTGCGCCAGCTTCTGCCCGTCACCGAGCAACCCGTCCGGCAGGTCGGCCGGAATGTCCAGGCTCAGGTACAGGCCTTTGCCCAGCGCCTGCCCCGCATAACCGGCGCGCAAGCCCTGCAACAGGGTGCGTAGGCTGAACGGTGCCGGCTGCGCCCGCAGGCGGCCGGCCTGCAGTTCGGACAGGGTAAGAATGGCATTGACCATATCCATCATGCCTTGGGCAGACCCCACTGCCGTGTGATGGTACTGAGCCATTTCGGTATCCATCGGCAGGGTGTGCATCAGCTCGAGCGAGCCAATCACCCCATTCATCGGGGTGCGCAGTTCATGCGTCACGCTGGCCAGGAACTCGTCCTTCAGGCGATTGCTCCTGGCCAGTTGCAGGTTCAGTTGCTCCAGCGTACGCCCAGTGTCACGCAAGGTCTGCGCCTGCTGCTCGCGCAGGCTGTTGATGCGGTCGGCCAGCGCCAGCGACAGCAAAGCCACTTCCAAGGCCGAACCGAGCTGGCTGGCATACATGGTGATGAACACGTTCGGCAGGTAGCCCAGCACCATCAAGGTGTTGACCAGTCCGCCAAGCAGGAACGCCGTCCAGGCGATGATGAACCAGCGCGCCACTCGCAAGCCGCGCCACCAGGCATAAAGGCCGGCGCTGAAGACGCTTATGGTGAACAGCAGTGCCAGCAGCGTCGCCATGCGCAGCGCAATGCCGTAGGGCATGCTCACCGCCAGTACCATGACCAGCGCGCCACCCAGCATCAGCAGTTGCAACAGGCGATCGAAGCCACGGTTGATGCTGCCCAATTGCAGGAAGTGGCGGGCGAACTGGCAACCGAACAGGCCGGCAGCACCGATGAACAATGGCGTGGAGGCATTCGCCCACCAAGGGCTGTCTGGCCAGAAATAGGCTACACCGGCGCCATTCACCGAGACCTGGTAAAGGCCGAACGAAGCGATGTAAAGGATGTAATAGAGGTAGCTGACGTCACGCACGCTGAGGTAGATGAACAGGTTGTACACCAGCATCACCAGCAACACGCCGTAGATCATCCCCAGCACATACAGGCGCGTGGGCTGCTCTTCCAGATAGGCTTCAGGGGACCACAGCGCCAGCGGCGCTTGCACCGAACCCTGGCTTTGCAGCCGCAGGTACGCAGTGGTCACCTTGCCAGGTGGCAGTTGTAGTTCGAACAAGTAGTTGTTCTGCCGGATCTGCCGGCTGTCGTAGGGCAAGGCATCGCCCGTGCGCTGCGCCAGGCGGTACAAGCCGCTGCTGTCAGGCAAATACAGTTCGAGGTGATCCAGTGGCGGATAGGCCAGCTCCAGCAGCCATTGCCGCGGGGCAGCGCTGGGCGCGGCAACGGGGCGCAGCTCGACCTTGAGCCAGAACACCGAGGTGGAGTAACCGGCGTTCAGCACATCCTCACGGTGGGGCTGAAAGTATTTGGCAAACCCGGGGGCACTGACCTGAGCGATGCTGGCATTGCCATCGGGGTCTTCATAAACCTGCATGGCCTTGCCCAGTGGGAGATGCCGGGTAGCGACGTCGAAATCGACCGCTCCGGCCAGCACGGGCAGCAAACCCATAAGCACAATCAGCAAATAGCGCATACAGCCCCAGCATGGCCTGCCCGGTCGCGTCGCGGTAGCCTCCCATCCGTTTGAGACGACGTGATCCTGCAGCACCCGTTTGTCGAGTTATCCGAGCACTCTAGCATAGCCTCACAACCTGGCAATCGGCCACATAAAAACACAAAGAAAAGGCTCTAAATCAATGCTTTCAATAGAAAAACAAACGACAACCTGACCGAACGATCAGTAAAACTCGTTTGTCGGACGATCCGCCCAAACAGGTTTGGTGGTAAGCTCGCCGACCATGAATACCTACAGCTCCCGCCCCGTTGTCCTCTGTCTCTCCGGCCACGACCCCAGTGGCGGCGCCGGCTTGCAGGCAGATATCGAAGCCCTGATCGCCCAAGGCTGCCACGCTGCACCTGCAGTGACCGCCCTGACCGTGCAGGATACCGTCAACGTTTCCGACTTCCGCGTGCTCGACCGCGAGTGGGTGCTGGCCCAGGCCAACGCCGTGCTGGCCGACTCCACGGTGGCCGCCGTCAAGTTGGGCATGCTCGGCTCGATCGAGATGGTCGACACCGTCGCCGAACTGCTGGCCGCCCACCCCCACCTGCCGCTGGTCTGCGACCCGGTGCTGCGTGCCGGTGGCGGTGGCCGCCTGGGCAAGGACGAAGTGGGCTATGCCCTGCGCGAACGCCTGCTGCCGCTGGCGACCATCGCCACGCCGAACCTGCCCGAAGCACGCATCCTCGCCGAACTGCCCGAAGGCAGCGCTGACGAATGTGCCGAGAAACTGTTGCCGTTCTGTAGACACCTGCTGATTACCGGCGGTCACGGCGACGAAGACGAAATCCACAACCGCCTGTACACCCAGGACGGCCAGCACTTCACCTGGACTTGCCAGCGCCTGCCAGGCAGCTACCACGGCTCGGGCTGCACCCTGGCCAGCGCCCTGGCCGGCCGCCTGGCGCTCGGCGAGCAGCTGGAAAGCGCCGTGCGCACCGCCCTGGACTACACCTGGCGCACCCTGCGTGACGCCGAGCAACTGGGCAAGGGCCAATACGTGCCGCGCCGCCTGCCCCTGGACTTCTGCTCCTGATACGAGGCCTTCAATGAAGCTACGCGGTCTGTACGCCATCACCGACAGCCAGCTGCTCGCCGGCCGTTTCCTGTCCCATGTCGAGGCGGCCCTGGAAGGCGGCGTGTGCCTGCTGCAGTACCGCGACAAGAGCGACGATGCAGCGCGCCGCCTGCGTGAAGCCGAAGGGCTGATGAAGCTCTGCGAGCGTTACGGCACCCAGTTGCTGATCAACGATGACGCCGAACTGGCCGCCCGCCTGGGTGTCGGCGTGCACCTGGGCCAGACCGACGGCCCGCTGACCCCGGCCCGCGCACTGCTCGGCCGTCAGGCAATCATCGGCTCCACCTGCCACGCCAGCCTCGAACTGGCCGCCCAGGCTGCCAGCGAAGGCGCCAGCTACGTGGCCTTTGGCCGCTTCTTCAATTCTGTCACCAAGCCGGGCGCGCCGGCTGCCAACGTCGGCCTGCTTGAGCAGGCCCGCGCCCAGGTGAAACTGCCGATCGCCGTGATCGGCGGCATCACCCTCGACAACGCCGCCCCGTTGGTCGCCCACGGCGCCGACCTGCTGGCGGTGATCCACGGCTTGTTCGGTGCCGACAGCGCGCAGGAAGTCACCCGCCGCGCCCGCGCCTTCAACGCCTTGTTCGCATCCTGATTCGAGAGATACTTCCATGTCCCGTTCCGAAGCCCTGTTCGCCCAAGCCCAGAAGCACATCCCTGGCGGCGTCAACTCGCCAGTCCGCGCTTTCAAGAGCGTTGGCGGCACGCCGCTGTTCTTCAAGCATGCCGAAGGCGCCTATGTCGTTGACGAGGACGACAAACGCTACGTCGACTACGTCGGCTCCTGGGGCCCGATGATCCTTGGCCACGGCCACCCGGACGTGCTGGACTCGGTACGCAAGCAGCTGGAGCACGGCCTGTCCTACGGCGCGCCGACCGCCATGGAAACCGAGATGGCCGACCTGGTCTGCTCGATCGTACCGTCGATGGAAATGGTGCGCATGGTCAGCTCGGGCACTGAAGCCACCATGAGTGCCATCCGCCTGGCCCGTGGCTACACTGGCCGTGATGCCATCATCAAGTTCGAAGGCTGCTACCACGGCCACTCCGACAGCCTGCTGGTAAAAGCCGGCTCCGGCTTGCTGACCCAAGGCGTGCCAAGTTCGGCAGGCGTGCCAGCGGACTTCGCCAAGCACACCCTGACCCTGCCGTTCAACGACATCGCCGCCGTCGAGAAGACCCTGGCCGAAGTTGGCCAGACCGTGGCCTGCATCATCGTGGAGCCAGTGGCCGGCAACATGAACTGCGTACCACCGGCACCGGGTTTCCTCGAGGGCCTGCGCGAGCAA
Source organism: Pseudomonas sp. CIP-10 (assembly GCF_020911845.1). Taxonomy (NCBI): domain Bacteria; kingdom Pseudomonadati; phylum Pseudomonadota; class Gammaproteobacteria; order Pseudomonadales; family Pseudomonadaceae; genus Pseudomonas; species Pseudomonas sp. CIP-10. The sequence goes on from NZ_CP087160.1 coordinate 5,317,230, forward strand.
TGCGACAAGCATGGCGTGGTGCTGATCTTCGACGAAGTGATGACCGGTTTCCGCGTCTCGCTCGGCGGCGCCCAGGGCCATTACGGCATCAAGCCGGACCTGTCGACCTTCGGCAAGATCGTCGGTGGCGGCATGCCGGTCGGCTGTTTCGGCGGCAAGCGTGAAATCATGGGCTGCATCGCCCCGCTCGGCCCGGTCTACCAGGCCGGCACCCTGTCGGGCAATCCGCTGGCCATGGCCGCCGGCCTGACCACCCTCAAGCTGATCAGCCGCCCAGGCTTCCACGCCGAGCTGACCGACTACACCAGCCGCATGCTTGACGGCCTGCAGCAACGCGCCGATGCCGCTGGCGTGCCATTCGTCACCACCCAGGCCGGTGCCATGTTCGGCCTGTACTTCAGCGGCGCCGACGATATCGTCACCTTCGAAGACGTGATGGCCAGCGATGCCGAGCGCTTCAAGCGCTTCTTCCACCTGATGCTCGACGGTGGCGTGTACCTGGCACCGAGCGCATTCGAGGCGGGCTTCACCTCCATCGCCCATGGCGACAAGGAGCTGCAGATCACCCTGGATGCGGCTGAGAAAGCCTTTGCTGCCCTGAAGTGATGGCCAGCCTGTACCGGCTTCTTCGCGAGCAAACCCACGCCTACACTCATGAAAGCGACGCCCCCTTGTAGGCGCGGGCTCACCCGCGAAGAGGCCGGTACAGGCAATAATTACGCACGCACAATCAGCTGACTTCCCCAACCAAGCAGAAATTCGAGTAAAACTTTGTAAGGTTGGCGCTGCTTATCCCATAATGTGCCACCAGAGACATTGGCCGCAGCTTTGCAGAGGTAAGTCGATCCCCATGAACCGCACCGGCCGCGCCCTGACCCTGGGCTGCCTGTTGCTTCTTCAGCCCCTGCTGGCCCTGGCGGAGGGCGGTAACTCGTTGCTGATTCCGGCGACGGGCCGCTGCACCTTGAACGTTCAGCCTGAAGACCTGGCAAACGCCCTCAAGGCCTGCGAGCAGACGGCGACTGCGGGGGATGCCCAGGCGCAATTCGAACTGGGCGAGTATTACTACACGCAAACGCCAAAAAACCTGGGCAAAGCCCTGGACTGGTTCCAGAAGGCATCGCTGCAAGGCCAAGCCGACGCCCAATACCGTCTGGGTGCCATGTTCTTCCATGGCGAAGGGGTCAAGGCCAACAACGTACAGGCCTACATCCTGCTGAAAATGGCTGCGGTCAATGGCGCCGAAGATGCGCTGGACATGGCCGACGAAGTAACCGAGCAAATGCCCCGTGACGAACTGGAGCATGCCACCCAGGTGCTCGGCCAGATTTTCCGCAAGTACCTGCTCGAACTGCAGAACGCCGAAGGGCGCACGCCGTTCTCGCCGCTTCCCTGAAGGTCACTTTTCCGGCATTGGCATCGGGAACGGCATCACATTGCCGCCGCCCTTGGCCTCGCTGATCTTCGCCGTGCCCAGGCGCTCCACCTCATCGATGCGCACAATCGAGTGCATCGGCACGAAACTGCGGACCACTCCGTCGAACTGGCTCTTGAGCTTCTCCTCACTCGGGTCCACGACCAGTTGCGAGCGCTCTCCGAACACGAACTCCTCGATTTCCAGAAAGCCCCACAGGTCACTCTGGTAGATCTGCTTGGCGTACATCTCGAAGACCTGGCCCTGGTTCAGGAAGATCACTTTATAGATGGCGGGTTCGCGTTTGCTCATGTTCGACCAGATAACACATGCGTAAGAAAAGGTGGGCATGATACCTGTTCTGGCCTGTTCACGGGTGAACCCGCGCCCATAGGATCCCCACCGGCCTTGCCGGAGTGGGTTGACCCGCGGGAAGGCCAGAACAGCCCGTACATACCGTTGAACGTTTCAGTGCTTTCGCCACTGCCATTCAAGGGTTATTCTTGAGTTCAACTCCATCGCCGTCGAGCGGCTAAAAACGACCTTGAACGCACCCATAGAACCCCATCGTTTCATCCTCGAACCCTTCGAGGCCCACCGTTTCGCCAACTTGTGCGGCCAGTTCGACGAGCACCTGCGCCTGATCGAACAGCGCCTGGCCATCGAGATCCGCAACCGCGGCAATCAGTTCGAACTGATCGGCGAACCCAGGACCACCTCCGCTGCCGAACAGCTGCTGCGCCGTCTCTATCGCGAGACCAAGGCCACCGGCCTGTCACCGGAAACCGTGCACCTGTACCTGCAGGAATCGGCTGTCGAAAACATCGACAACCCGGCCGTCAACGAGGTCAGCGTGTCGCTGCGCACGCGCAAGGGCAATATCCGCCCGCGCGGGCTCAACCAGCAGCGCTACGTCAAGGAAATCCTGGCCAACGACATCAATTTCGGCATCGGCCCGGCCGGTACCGGCAAGACCTACCTGGCCGTAGCCTGCGCCGTGGACGCGCTGGAGCGCGAACAGGTGCGCCGCATCCTGCTGGTGCGCCCGGCGGTCGAGGCGGGTGAAAAGCTTGGTTTCCTGCCTGGCGATCTGGCACAGAAAATCGACCCGTACCTGCGCCCGCTGTACGACGCCCTGTACGAAATGCTCGGCTTCGAACACGTGGCCAAGCTGATCGAACGCCAGGTGATCGAAATCGCCCCTCTGGCCTACATGCGTGGCCGCACCCTGAACAACAGCTTCATCATCCTCGACGAAAGCCAGAACACCACGCTCGAGCAGATGAAGATGTTCCTGACCCGCATCGGCTTCGGCTCCACCGCGGTGATCACCGGTGACATCACCCAGGTCGACCTGCCCCGTGGCACCAAGTCGGGCCTGGCGCACGTCATCGAGGTGCTGAAGGACGTTCCGGGGATCAGCTTTACCCATTTCCAACCCAAGGATGTGGTTCGTCACCCACTGGTGCAGCGTATCGTCGAAGCCTACGACCGCTTCGAAGCCCGCCAGTCCAAGCCCGAGGCGCCCGGCAAAGATGCTTGAACTTGATATCCAACGGGCCACGGATGCTGCCACTCCAGAAGACGCCGCCTTGCGCCGCTGGTGTGAATTGGCGTTGCGCCAGCGCAGCGCCGACTCGGAAATGACCATTCGCCTGGTCGACGAAGCCGAAGGCCGGGAGCTGAACCACACCTACCGGCACAAGGACTACGCGACCAATGTGTTGTCGTTCCCGGCCGATGTGCCCGATGAGCTGCTCGATATCCCGCTGCTGGGCGACCTGGTGATCTGTGTAGCGGTGGTCGAGCGCGAAGCGGCCGAACAAGGCAAATCGCTGGAAGCGCACTGGGCGCACCTGGTCATCCACGGTTGCCTGCACTTGCTCGGCTATGACCACATCGAAGATGAGGAGGCCGAGGAAATGGAAAGCCTGGAACGGGAATTGCTGGCAGAACTGGGTCACCCTGACCCGTATGCCGATGATGAAACCGACTCAATCACACACTGATACACGAAGGATCACGAGAACCGCCATGAGCGAAGATCGATCGAGCAACGGGCAGAAGTCCTGGCTGGGTAAACTGACCCAGGCTTTTGCCCATGAGCCGAAAAACCGCCAGGAGCTGCTTGAGCTGCTGCGCGAAGCCCATCAGAACAAATTGCTGGACAGCGAAGCGCTGACCATCGTCGAAGGCGCCATTCAGGTCGCCGACCTGCAGGTTCGCGACATCATGGTGCCGCGCTCGCAGATGAACAGCATCAAGGCCGGCCAGTCGCCTCGCGAGTTCCTGCCGGCGGTGATCGATGCCGCGCACTCGCGCTACCCGGTAATCGGCGAAAGCCATGACGATGTGCTCGGGATCCTGCTCGCCAAAGACTTGCTGCCGTTGATCCTCAAGGAGAACGGCGACAGCTTCAACATCAAGGACCTGCTGCGTCCGGCCACCTTCGTACCCGAGTCCAAGCGCCTGAACGTGTTGCTGCGTGAATTCCGCGCCAACCACAACCACATGGCCATCGTCATCGACGAATATGGCGGCGTGGCGGGCCTGGTCACCATCGAGGACGTGCTGGAACAGATCGTCGGCGATATCGAAGACGAGCACGACGTCGAGGAAGACAGCTACATCAAACCACTGCCCAGCGGTGATTTCCTGGTCAAAGCGCTTACCCCGATCGAGAACTTCAACGAGTTCTTCGACAGCGAGTTCTCCGATGACGAGTTCGACACGGTCGGCGGCCTGGTGATGAGCGCCTTTGGCCACCTGCCCAAGCGCAACGAAACCACTGAGATCGGGTCTTACAAGTTCCGTATTCTCAACGCCGACAGCCGGCGGATACACTTGCTGCGCCTGACCCCGATCACCCGTTAAGGATAAACATGCGTTGGATCACCCGCCCCGGCTGGCCCGGTAACCTGCTGGCCCTGGCGGCCGGTGCTTCCACCCTCCTGGCCCTGGCGCCGTTCGACATCTGGCCGTTGGCGGTGTTGTCCATCGCGGTGCTCTACCTTGGCCTGCGCGAGCTCAGCCCGCGTCAGGCCATGTGGCGTGGCTGGTGGTTTGGGTTTGGCCTATATGGTGCCGGCACCTGGTGGATCTACGTCAGCATGAACACCTACGGCGGCGCCTCGCCGCTGCTGGCAATCGTGTTGCTGCTGGCGTTCTTCGCCGCACTGGCCTGGTTCTTCGCCCTGCCCACCTGGCTATGGGCGCGCTGGCTACGCCGCAACGAAGCACCACTGGCCGACGCCTTGTGCTTCGCCGCCCTCTGGTTACTGCAAGAGGCCTTCCGCGGCTGGTTCCTGACCGGCTTCCCCTGGCTCTACGCCGGCTATAGCCAACTGGACGGCCCGTTGGCCGGCCTTGCGCCGCTGGGCGGCGTCTGGCTGATTTCCTTCACCCTCGCCCTCACCGCCGCCCTGCTGTGCAACCTGCACCGCCTGCGCACCCGCCCCTCGTTCCTGGCCGTGGCCAGTGTGCTGTTGCTGGCCCCCTGGGGGCTGGGCCTGGCGCTCAAGGGCCATGCCTGGACCATTCCGGCAGGCGAGCCGCTGAAAGTGGCAGCGATCCAGGGCAACGTCGAGCAGGACCTGAAATGGGACCCCGCGCACATCGACGCGCAACTGGCGCTATACCGCGACCTGAGCTTCAGTTCCAGGCCGGTGGACCTGCTGGTGTGGCCGGAAACCGCCGTTCCGGTGCTCAAGGACCAGGCCCAGGGCTACATCGACGTGATGGGCCGCTTCGCCGCCGAGCGCCATTCGGCACTGATCACGGGCGTACCGGTGCGTGAAGAAGTGCACCACCAGCGCCGCTACTACAACGGCATCACCGTCACTGGCGAAGGCGATGGCACCTACCTCAAGCAGAAGCTGGTGCCATTTGGCGAGTATGTGCCGCTGCAAGACGTGCTGCGTGGGGCCATCGAGTTCTTCAACCTGCCCATGTCGGACTTCGCCCGCGGCCCGGAAGATCAGCCGCTGCTGCAGGCCAAGGGCTACCAGATTGCGCCTTACATCTGCTACGAGGTGGTCTACCCCGAGTTCGCCGCCGGCCTGGCTGCGCGTAGCGACCTGCTGCTGACCATCAGCAACGACACCTGGTTCGGCAAATCGATCGGCCCCTTGCAGCACCTGCAGATGGCGCAGATGCGCGCGCTGGAAGCGGGCCGCTGGATGATCCGCGCCACCAACAACGGCGTGACCGCGCTGATCGACCCGTTTGGCCGCATTACCACGCAGGTTCCGCAGTTCCAGCAGGCCGTGCTGTATGGCGAGGTGGTGCCGATGCAGCAGCTGACGCCTTACCTGCAATGGCGCTCATGGCCGCTGGCAATTGTCTGTGCGTTGCTGCTGGGCTGGGCGTTGCTGGCAGGGCGTATTGCAAAAACCGTCTGATTGGCGATACGCGGCCACTGTAGGAGCGGGTTTACCCGCGAATACGGTAGTCGCCGCAACGGTGAACGGCGGGTAGAGATTGGCCGGCAGGGCAGGCCCTTTCGCGGGCAAGCCCGCTCCTACAGGGGATTATGTAAGCCGGTGAATCAGTAAAACACCCGATACCCCACCAACCCCACCACTTCATTGAACAACTGCCCGCTCTGCCACATCGCCCGGCTCTCTGGCAGCAGACCGCCAAACGGCCGCGCATGATCGCGCCCAAGGAACCCCACCGGCGCCGGCACCACCTCAAAACCCGCCTTTTCAAAACTCCAGCGGGAACGCTGCATATGCCAGGCCTGGGTCACCAGCACCACCCGGCGAAATCCCAGAGGCTCCAGCACTTTGGCCGTGAGCTGAGCATTTTCCCAGGTCGTGCGGCTGGCCTCTTCGCGCCATTTCACCTCGACCGCGAAATCTTCATGCAAGCGTTCCGCCATCAGCCTCGCCTCGCTGGGCGGCGTGCCGTAATGCAACCCACCACTGGTCAACACTGGCAGGCCCGAGGCCTTGGCCAGCCGCGCGGCAAAGCGCATACGTTCCAGTGCCGTGGCCGTGGGCTGGTCACTGCCACCCCAGGCCGGGTCCCCGCGCTCGCGCCCGGCGCCCAGCACCACAATGGCATCCGCCCGGCTCGCCAGGCCGGCCCAGTCGCTTACGGCCAGCGGCGGCTCACTTTCCAGCACACGGGCGGTTTCCTGCACCACCAGCGGCAGGCTCATCAACCACAGGCCACCCAGCCCTACGCTAAAGCAAAGCGCCGCCAACCGTGGCCGCCGCGTACGCAGCCACCATGCCGCAAGCAGCAGCAAGAACAGCACGCCCGGCGGCATCAGCCATTGTTTGATGAAGAATCGGATCGGCATCGGCCACACCTCCTTGGCAGGCGTGCAGCCTAGAAGGATCGACGCCGGTCAACAAGTGTGTACCGGCGTCGATCTTGAGTTGTGTGATAGTGAAGAACCGGCGCGCGATAGCCTGCGCCTGGCGTCCTGAACGGCTAGCGATGTGGCAGCGTCCTGGATCTCGCCGTACTGGCGGGGCGTTTCTTGTCCTTGAGCCAGATGATCTTGGCCGATGTCGGCTCCGCTTGTGGGTAACTGCCGACAGCGGCATTGTGGCGCTCCGGGAGGGAATCCAGGTAGGCCTTGATCACTTCGAACTCTGCGTGGCTCAAGCCACGCAACTCAAGCTCAGCTGGCATCTCGTCGCGCAATCGCACCGAGGTCCTGGCCGTTTCCAGTGCCAGGCCAAGCCGGTCGATCAGGCGCTCGTAAAGCTCCGGTCTGATTGCGGGTAGCTGCGTCTCTCCCATCCGTTCACCTCATTGAAGGTAAGAATATCTCCCCCCACACCTGAGCTTAGCGTCGCTGCAAAAAGCAGCCGTGCGCCGCGACCAGCGGCCATTCGCAACGAAGGTTTCCCACGATGCGCGGCGCTGCTGTATGCTACGGCGTTCACTCTAAACGACACCGGAGTGCCGGACGCAGCGAGGTTCCGCTGCCTGGAACAAGGTCTCTTCTCTCTCAGCCAAAAGTAGCCATGCACGAACAATACACGCCCCGTGATATCGAAGCCGCCGCCCAGAAGTTCTGGGACGAGCAACAATCGTTCGCTGTTACCGAACAGCCAGGCAAAGACACCTACTATTGCCTATCGATGTTCCCGTACCCGAGCGGCAAGCTACACATGGGCCACGTGCGCAACTACACCATCGGTGACGTGATTGCCCGCTACCAGCGCATGCTGGGCAAGAACGTCCTGCAACCGATGGGCTGGGACGCTTTCGGCATGCCCGCGGAAAACGCGGCGATGAAAAACAACGTCGCCCCGGCCAAGTGGACGTACGAAAACATCGACTACATGAAGACCCAGCTCAAGAGCCTGGGCCTGGCCATCGACTGGGCACGTGAAGTCACCACCTGCAAACCCGACTACTACCGTTGGGAGCAGTGGCTGTTCACCCGCCTGTTCGAAAAAGGCATCATCTACCGCAAGAACGGTACCGTGAACTGGGACCCGGCGGACCAGACCGTACTGGCCAACGAACAAGTCATCGACGGCCGTGGCTGGCGTTCGGGCGCGCTGATCGAAAAGCGCGAAATCCCGATGTACTACTTCCGCATCACCGATTACGCCGACGAGTTGCTGGAGAGCCTCGACGAGCTGCCGGGCTGGCCTGAGCAGGTCAAGACCATGCAGCGCAACTGGATCGGCAAATCGCGCGGCATGGAAGTCCAGTTCCCGTACGACCAGGCCAGCATCGGCCACGAAGGCACCCTCAAGGTCTTCACCACCCGTCCGGACACGCTGATGGGCGCCACCTATGTCGCCGTCGCCGCCGAGCACCCGCTGGCCACCCAGGCTGCGCAGGGCAACCCGGCGCTGCAGGCGTTCATCGATGAGTGCAAGAGCGGCAGCGTTGCCGAAGCCGACATGGCCACCCAGGAGAAGAAAGGCATGGCCACTTCCCTGCTGGTCGAGCACCCGCTGACTGGCGAGAAGCTGCCAGTATGGGTCGCCAACTACGTGCTGATGCACTACGGTGATGGCGCGGTCATGGCCGTGCCGGCCCACGACGAGCGCGACTTCGAGTTCGCCCACAAGTACAACCTGCCGGTCAAGGCCGTGGTGCGCACCAGCGCTGGCGATGAAGTCGGCAGCGAGTGGCAGGCCGCCTATGGCGAGCACGGCCAGCTGATCAACTCCGCCGAGTTCGACGGCCTGGACTTTGCTGGCGCCTTCGACGCCATCGAAGCGGCCCTGATCCGCAAGGAACTGGGCAAATCGCGTACCCAGTTCCGCTTGCGCGACTGGGGTATCAGCCGCCAGCGCTACTGGGGCTGCCCGATCCCGATCATCCACTGCCCGTCCTGCGGCGACGTCCCGGTGCCGGAAGACCAGCTGCCGGTCACCCTGCCGGAGAACGTGGTGCCGGACGGCGCCGGTTCGCCACTGGCGCGCATGCCTGAATTCTACGAATGCAGCTGCCCGAAATGCGGTGCTGCGGCCAAGCGCGAAACCGACACCATGGACACCTTCGTCGAGTCGTCCTGGTACTTCGCCCGCTACGCCTCGCCAAACTACGACAAAGGCCTGGTCGACCCCAAAGCCGCCAACCACTGGCTGCCGGTAGATCAGTACATCGGTGGTATCGAACACGCGATCCTGCACCTGCTGTACGCGCGCTTCTTCCACAAGCTGATGCGTGACGAAGGCCTGGTCACCTCGAACGAGCCATTCAAGAACCTGCTGACCCAGGGCATGGTGGTCGCCGAGACCTACTACCGCGTTGCCAGCAACGGCGGCAAGGACTGGTTCAACCCGGCCGATGTCGAAATCGAGCGTGATGCCAAAGCCAAGATCATTGGTGCCCGCCTGAAGACCGACGGCCTGCCGGTGGAAATCGGTGGCACCGAGAAGATGTCGAAGTCGAAAAACAACGGCGTCGACCCGCAGTCCATGATCGAAGCCTACGGTGCCGACACCTGCCGCCTGTTCATGATGTTCGCCTCGCCGCCCGACATGAGCCTGGAATGGTCCGACTCCGGCGTCGAAGGTGCCAGCCGCTTCCTGCGCCGTGTCTGGCGCCTGGCTCAGGCTCACGTCAGCCAGGGCCTGCCAGGCAAGCTGGATGTTGCCGCCCTGGACGACGCGCAAAAGGTCATCCGCCGCGCCATTCACGCTGCCATCAAGCAAGCCAGCACCGACGTGGGCCAGTTCCACAAGTTCAATACCGCCATCGCCCAGGTGATGACCGTGATGAACGTGCTGGAAAAGGCCCCGCAAGCCACCGAACAGGATCGCGCCCTGCTGCAGGAAGGCCTGGAAGCCGTCACCCTGCTGCTGGCGCCAATCACTCCGCACATCTCTCACGCGCTGTGGCAGCACCTGGGCCACGCAGGCTCGGTGATCGATGCCGCCTGGCCAAGCGTCGACGAACAGGCGCTGGTGCAGGACTCCATTACCTTGGTGGTTCAGGTCAACGGTAAGCTGCGCGGCCAGGTCGAGATGCCTGCCGCTGCCAGCCGCGAAGAAGTCGAAGCCGCTGCCCGCAGCAACGAGAATGTCCTGCGCTTCATCGATGGCCTGACCATCCGCAAGGTCATCGTGGTACCGGGCAAGCTGGTCAACATCGTCGCCAACTGATGAAAACGCCCACCCGCATTGGCTGCGGGTGGGCGGAACAGGCCCAAAAGGGAGCAACAACATGATCAAACGCAATTTGCTGGTAATCGGCCTGGCGGTCATGCTCAGCGCCTGCGGTTTCCAGCTGCGCGGCACCGGCTCCACCGAGCTGAGCGTAAAGGAAATGGACGTCAGCGCGCGCAATGCCTATGGCCCGACCGTGGTCCAGCTGCGTGAAGTGCTGGAACGTAGCGGCGTCAACGTGCACGCCGGCGCACCGTATCGCCTGGTGCTGACCAACGAACAGGAGCGCGAGCGCTCGGCTACCTACAACAGCGGCAACCGTACCGCCGAGTACGAGCTGACCACCAAGCTGGATTACAGCATCCTGAGCCTGAACAACCTGGAGCTGATGAGCGACAAGCTGGAGGTGCGCAAGGTCTACGTGCGTGACGGCTCGAACATCACCGGCTCCGAGCAGGAAGCCAAACGCGCCCGCGAAGAAATGCGCCGCGACCTGATCAACGCCATGGTCGTACGTTTGCAAATGCTGTCCCCATCCCAGCTGGATGAGCTGCAGCGTAAAGCCGACGAGCGCGCCAAAGCCGAAGCTGCCGCGCTGGAGGCTGCCCGCCGCCAGCAAGCCGAGACGCCTCAGCAATCGCCACTGGAAGTACCGGGCAACTAAGCCCGCGAGGGGCGCCCTCGGGCGCCCCACCTGTTCCCCATGAAACTTGCCCCCGCCCAACTCAACAAGCACCTGCAAGGCGCCTTGGCACCGGTCTACGTGGTCAGCGGCGACGACCCGCTGCTGTGCCAGGAAGCCGCCGACGCCATCCGCAATGCTGCGCGTCAGCAAGGTTTCGATGAACGCCAGGTATTCAGTGCCGACGCCAACTTCGACTGGGGCACCCTGCTCCAGGCCGGTGCAAGCCTGTCACTGTTCGCCCAGCGTCGCCTACTGGAACTGCGCCTGCCCTCGGGCAAGCCCGGTGACAAGGGTGCCGCCGCCCTGATGGAATACTGCGCCAACCCCGCCGAAGACACGCTGCTGCTGATCAGCCTGCCCAAGCTCGACAGCAGTGCGCAGAAGACCAAGTGGGGCAAGGCATTGATAGAAGGCGCCCATTGCCAGTTCATCCAGATCTGGCCGGTGGATGTGCACCAGCTCCCGCAGTGGATCAACCAGCGCCTGCAACAGGCCGGCCTGTCAGCCCAGCGTGACGCCGTCGACCTGATTGCCGCGCGCGTGGAAGGCAACCTGCTGGCAGCCGCGCAGGAAATCGAAAAACTCAAGCTACTGGCCGAAGGCAGCCAGATCACCGTGGAAACCGTGCAGACTGCCGTCGCCGACAGCGCTCGCTTCGATGTCTTCGGCCTGGTCGATGCCATTCTCAACGGCGAGGCTGCGCATGCCCTGCGCATGCTCGAAGGCTTGCGCGGTGAAGGTGTGGAGCCGCCAGTCATCCTCTGGGCCTTGGCCCGTGAGCTGCGCCAACTGGCGGGGCTAGCCCAGCAGTTCAGCCAAGGCGTGCCATTGGACAAAGCGTTCAGCCAGGCCCGCCCGCCCATCTGGGACAAACGCCGACCGCTGGTCAGCAAGGCCCTGCAGCGCCTCTCGGCGCAGCGTTGGGCGCAACTGCTGCAGGATGCCCAGCGAATCGATGCGCAGATCAAAGGGCAGGCTGAAGGTTCGCCGTGGATTGGCCTGGCGCGGCTGTCGCTGTTGATGGCTGGCCAGCGCCTGGCCCTCCCTCCCGAGTAACTGCGGCCACTGGTAGGAGCGGGTTTACCCGCGAAGAGGCCGGACCTGCTAACCAATCTCCACCCGCCGTTCACCGTTGCCGCCGCCACCGTATTCGCGGGTAAACCCGCTCCTACACACGCATCGAAGGTTGGGCGCAGGCCGTCGTAGGAGCGGGTTTACCCGCGAAAGGGCCGGGCCTGCTGGCCAATCTCCACCCGCCGTTCACCGTTGCAGCCGCCACCGTATTCGCGGGTAAACCCGCTCCTACACATAGGCACCAGCGCCTCGACCATATACACAATCAATTGGCCCCCACCCTTCGGGGAGCCTACAGTGCGCCCGAAACTCACCCAACCCGGGAAGCCCACCATGAGCAAAAAGCCGAAAAAGCACGGCCCCAACAAGGCCAAGTCCATCGTTGCCCAGCCACTGTTCCGCTGCCGCCAGGAACAACCGAACAAGGGCAAAGGCAGCTACCGCCGCGAAGCCTTCCAATCGAGAGATTGGGAGGCTTCCTACTTTTTGGCTGCATGAAAGCATCGCAAGCGCAGGCATGATATGGTCGTCACCTGACCTGCAACTCTGGATCTGTGCATGCTCTTCCGTCTTATCCCCCGCTGGGAAACCCGCCAGCTGATCGCGGCCTCCAGCTTCATTCTGCTCGTGGCCTGTGCGGAAAAGCCCACCGCCGCCGACGCGCTGCCGCTGGCCCCTGCCCAACCCAATCCCGTGGTGACCGTGCCCGGCGCAACGCCCGACGTCAGCACTGACATCCAGCCCCTGCAAACCTTCGCCCAATGGCAAGCAGGCTTCCGCGAGCAGGCACTGCAAGCCGGCATTTCGCCGAGCACCTTCGACCGCGCCTTCCTCGGTGTCACCCCCGACCTGGACGTGATCAAGGCAGACCGCAGCCAGCCGGAGTTCACCCGCCCGGTGTGGGAATACCTCGAAGGCGCCCTGTCGCCCCTGCGTGTGCGCAACGGCAAGAAGCTGCTGGAGCAGAACGCCGAGCTGCTGACTCGCCTTGAGCAACGCTATGGCGTGGACCGCCAGGTGCTGGTCGCGGTGTGGGGCATGGAAAGCAACTTCGGCCAGTTCCAGGGCAACAAGTCGGTGATCCGCTCGCTGGCCACTTTGGCCTATGAGGGCCGCCGCCCACAGTTCGCCCAGGACCAGCTGATTGCCGCGCTGCAGATCATCCAGCACGGAGACATCCAGCCTGAAGCCATGCGTGGCTCGTGGGCCGGCGCCATGGGCCAGACCCAGTTCATTCCGACCACCTACAACACCCATGCCGTGGACTTCGACGGCGATGGCCGCCGCGACATCTGGAACAGCACACCAGACGCCCTGGCCTCAACAGCGCACTACCTGCAAAGTTCGGGCTGGAAACGCGGCCAACCGTGGGGCTTCGAGGTACAGGTGCCGGCCGGCTTCGACTTCTGGCAGGCCGATGGCGCACTGCGCAAACCGGTGAGTGAATGGCTGGCGATGGGCGTGAAACTGCCAGCGGGTACCCAGCTGCCGCCAGGTAGCAACCAGCTGTCTGCCGCCCTGCTGCTGCCGGCCGGTGCACGCGGCCCGGCGTTCCTGGTGCTGGACAACTTCCGCGCCATCCTCAAGTACAACAACTCGTCGTCCTATGCCCTGGCGGTGAGCCTGCTCGGGGATCGCTTCAGCGGCTGGGGCTTCATTGCCGGCAGCTGGCCGAAAGAGGACCTGCCGCTCAGCCGCAGCGAGCGCATGGAGTTGCAGAACTTGCTGAACAGCCGCGGGCATGATGCGGGTAATGCCGATGGCATTATCGGGGCCAATACCCGCAAGGCAATCCGCAATGCCCAGCAAGGGCTGGGATGGCCGGCGGATGGCTACCCGACCCATAAGCTGCTTGAGAGCCTGCGCCAGCAGTAAGCATTCCGGGGCCGCTGCGCGGCCCCGGTAATCTCACGCCCTGACCAGATCCTGCTCCAGCACCAGTGTTTGCTGAACACTGTCCAGCCTCACCCGAGCCCCCAGGGGCAAGCAGACATTCGGGTCACAGTGCCCGCTGCGCCAACCCGCCAGCACCGGCACACCCAGCGGTGCAAACGTATCCTCCAGCAACGGCGTCAGCGCCGCGGTGGTAATCCCGGCAAAGTCGCCCACCAACACGCCTTTGATCCCCTCCAGCTTGCCTGCCAGGCGTAACTGGGTCAGCAGCCGATCCACCCGGTACAACGGCTCGTTGACGTCCTCGATGAACAGGATGCAGCCCTGGGTATCCAGCTCGGCAAGGGTCCCCATGGTCGCCCCCAGCATCGACAGGTTGCCACCCAGCAGCGGTCCGCTGGCCACCCCCGGCAGCACGCAGTCCAATGCGAAGCCCGCCGGGTGCGCGACCTGCTCGCCTGCCCTCACATGCCCACCCAGTTGCGCCAGCAACGACGACTCGGTCGGTGGCAACTTGGCCCCCAACAGGTCGGCATTGAGCATCCCCCCATGGAAGGTCAGCAGCCCGGCATGCCGGTAGATCGCCGTATGCAGCGCGGTGATGTCGCTGTAGCCGATCAGCGGCTTGGGGTTGCGCCGGATCAGTTCAAAGTCGAGCTGGTCAAGCAGGCGCATGCTGCCGTAGCCCCCACGCATGCACAGGATGGCGTCCATGGCCGGATCGGCAAACGCTGCATGCAAGTCCTGCAGGCGCTGCTGGTCCGGCCCCGCCAGGTAGCCCTGCGCCTGCAGGGCACCCGGGTAGATACGGCACCGGTAGCCGCGGTCAACGAACCACTGGCTAACCTTCTGCGCATCAAGCCGCGCCGCGCCCGCCGGGGCGACAATGGCAAAACATGCGTTGGCCGGCAGCGCGGCTGGCAGGGTGGGTTGAAAGGTTTTGGCGCAATACATCGCGACTCCTTGCAGCGCATGGGACACAAACAAAAATGCCGATGCCGCCCTTGGGCGCGCATCGGCATCTGTGGCTCTGCTCTAGGCTAGCGCATAGCTCAGAGCTTGATCTTGGCTTCGTGGGCCTGCTGGTCGGCGTGGTACGAAGAACGCACCAGCGGGCCAGAGGCAACGTTCTTGAAGCCCATCTTGTAACCTTCCTCGGCGAACCAGGCAAAGGTGTCCGGGTGAACGAAACGCTGCACCGGCAAGTGGCTACGCGACGGCTGCAGGTACTGGCCAAGGGTGAGCATGTCGATGTCATGCTCGCGCATGCGATGCATCACTTCGATCACTTCCTCGTCGGTTTCGCCCAGGCCGAGCATCAGGCCGGACTTGGTCGGTACGTGTGGCACCAGCTGCTTGAATTTCTGCAGCAAGTCCAGCGACCAGTCATAGTCCGAGCCCGGGCGCGCGGCCTTGTACAGGCGCGGTACGGTCTCGAGGTTGTGGTTGAACACATCTGGTGGCTCTTGCGCGGTGATTTCCAGAGCAACGTCCATACGGCCACGGTAGTCCGGCACCAAGGTCTCCAACTGCACCCCCGGTGACAGCGCACGGATTTCCCGGATGCAGTCAGCAAAGTGCTGGGCACCGCCGTCACGCAGGTCGTCGCGGTCCACCGAGGTGATCACCACATACTTCAGGCGCAGGTCGGCAATGGCAACCGCCAGGTTTTTCGGCTCGTCCAGATCCAGCGGCTTCGGTCGGCCATGGCCAACGTCGCAGAACGGGCAACGACGGGTGCAGATGTCACCCATGATCATGAAGGTGGCGGTACCACCCGAGAAGCACTCGCCCAGGTTCGGGCAGGAGGCCTCTTCGCATACGCTGTGCAGTTTGTGCTTGCGCAGCAGTTGTTTGATGCGGTCTACCTCGGGCGACACCGGGATACGCACGCGAATCCAGTCGGGCTTCTTTGGCAGCTCATCGGTAGGGATGATCTTCACCGGGATGCGCGCGACTTTGTCGGCACCACGCAGCTTGACCCCAGCTTCCACCTTCTTCGGCGCTGGGCGCGGGGTGGCATCCTGGGTAGGTATCAGGTTCGGCACGGCTTCTTGCACAGTTGTCATATTCAGTCGATTCCGCCCGTGAGGGTCGTCTGCTCAGCGTAGTCGAGGTGCTTGACCAGCTGTCCGCGCAGCCTTGTCCTGACCTCGTCGAGTTCGATCGGACCTGCCAGATCGCGCAGCTGGGTCATCGCCAGCCCCGCATAGCCGCAGGGGTTGATTCGGCGGAATGGCGCAAGGTCCATGTCCACGTTCAGGGCAAGGCCGTGAAACGAACGGCCGTTGCGAATTCGCAGGCCGAGGGAGGCGATTTTCGCTCCGTCGACATAGACACCCGGGGCATCGGGCTTAGCAGACGCCTGAACAGCATAGCTGGCGAGCAGGTCGATGAGGGCCAGCTCGATACGGCTGACCAGCTCACGCACGCCAAAGCCCAGCCGGCGCACATCCAGCAGCAGGTAAGCCACCAGCTGCCCGGGGCCATGGTAGGTGACCTGGCCGCCGCGGTCGGTCTGCACCACCGGGATGTCGCCCGGCACCAGCAGGTGCTCGGCCTTGCCGGCCTGCCCCTGGGTGAAGACCGCAGGGTGCTCGACCAGCCAGATTTCATCCTGGCTGTCCGGGCTGCGCTGCTCGGTAAAACGACGCATGGCCTCCAGCACCGGTTCATAGGGCTGCAGGCCAAGCTCGCGAAAACCGAGGCAGGCGGACATCAAAGCACCATTTTCACGATGCCGGTAGCGCGCAGGGCGCTGTTGATATCGTGCAACTGGTTCTCGCTTTCGGCAACGATGTGCAATTGCACGGTGGTGTACTTGCCTTCCTTGCTCTGGCGTTCGGCCAGGGTGGAAAGGTCGACTTTGGCGTGCTTGCTGAGAATCTCGATGACCGTGTCCTTGAAACCGACAACGGTGTCACCGATGACCTTGATCGGGTAATCGTCGCAAGGGAATTCGATCTTGTGCGACTTGACGTCTGGTTCGCTCATGGCGGAAACGGCCTCGTAAGCCGTGGCAACAACAACACCCCCGCGGTAGGCGCGGGGGCATGCAGGTCACGTATCAGTTGAACAACCCGTAGAAGAATAGACGGATGCTATCCCACATACGGCGGAAGAAACCACCTTCCTCGACGCCATCAAGGGCAATCAGGTCGGCGCTGTGAACCACTTTCTCGTCCAGTTTGACTTCCACTTTGCCGATCACGTCACCTTTGGCGATCGGTGCGGTGAGCTGCGGGTTCATGGTCATCGAAGCCTGCAGGCGCTTCAATTGGCCTTTAGGCATAGTCATGGTCAGGTCGTCAGCCAGGCCAGCCTTGATCTGGCTGGTAGCGCCCTTCCAGACCGGGGCCTGGGTCAGCTCGGTGCCCTTCTGGTAGAAGGTCTGGGTTTCGAAGAAGCGGAAACCGTAGGTCAGCAGCTTCTGGGTTTCGGCAGCACGCGATTGTTCGCTGTTGGTACCGAACACCACGGCGATCAGGCGCTGGCCGTCACGAACGGCCGAAGCCACCATGCAGTAGCCGGCTTCGTCGGTGTGACCGGTTTTCAGGCCATCGACGGTCTTGTCGCGCCACAGCAGCAGGTTGCGGTTAGGCTGCTTGATGTTGTTCCAGAAAAACTCTTTCTGCGAGTAGATGGCGTAGTGGGCCGGGTCGACATTGATGATCGCACGGGCCAGGGTTGCCATGTCGTGCGCCGACGAGTAGTGCTCGGGGTTCGGCAGGCCGGTCGGGTTCATGAAGTGGCTGTTGGTCATGCCCAGGTCGGCAGCCGTCTTGTTCATCATGTCGGCAAAGGCATCTTCGCTGCCGGCGATGTGCTCGGCCAACGCGACCGAGGCGTCGTTACCGGACTGGATGATGATGCCGTGCAGCAAGTCGCTGACCGTGACCTGGCTGCCAACCTTGATGAACATGCGCGAACCGCCGGTACGCCAGGCGTTTTCGCTGACGGTAACCGGGTCGCTTTCACCGATCTGGCCGCGGCGGATGTCCAGGGTGGCGATGTAGGCGGTCATCAGCTTGGTCAGGCTGGCTGGCGGCAGGCGCTCGTCACCGTTGTTCTCGACCAGCACGTTGCCGCTGGACGCGTCCATGAGTACGTAGGACTTGGCTGCCAGTTGGGGTGGCGCAGGCGTCATCTGCTCCGCCGCGAAGGCGGCAGGCGTGATCAGCAGCAGTACAGGCAGGCAAAGTCGTTTGGCAAGGTTGGTGATGTTCATCCGTCTCTCGAAAATCGCTAATGGTCTGAGATGTTCCCTGGGCAAGATCATGTGCCCAGCGCCAGTCAGTCTAGTTTTATGGCCGTTGGCCTGGCCCGCGAACGTGCGGCTTTATGTCGCTGCGGGCAAAAGCGGTCATTGTACATGGCCGCGACCGGCAATTCATGACAAAACCGACAGTTTGGTGTTGCCGTCTTCACAGGCGCGCTCGCCCCCACAGTCAGTCTGCTGTGACCAGCTTTGCCTGCCCCAAGTTCGCCAGGCGAATGCTGTCCTGTGCTTGCTGGATCTCGCCCTGGCTGCCGATCGGCCCCAGGCGCACGCGGTGCAGGGTCTGCTGGTTACGCACGATCGAGCTGATGAACACGGGTGCATTGACCATGGTGCTGAGCTTGGCGCGCAGCAACTCGGCAGCGTCCGGGTTGGCGAACGCGCCTACCTGCAAGAAACTGCCACCGCTACCGCCGGGCACGTTATTGCCACCCACCTGCACCGGTACCACGGGCGCGGCGTGCTGCTGTGGCGGCGGGGTCCATTGCTCGACACGCCCGGTACTGGCCGGTATTGCCTGGGTCTGGGCCACTTGCGGCTCTTTCAGCACCATAGGTGGGGTCTGGCCACGCTGGGCCCACCACTGCTGCGGGTCGATGCCCTCGACGCGCACGTGCGCGGTACCGATCTCGGCATAACCGAGCTTTTTTGCCGCAGCATAGGACAAATCGATGATGCGGTCGGAATAGAACGGGCCACGGTCGTTGACCCGCAGGATCACGCTGCGGTTATTGGCGAGGTTGGTCACCTTGACGTAGGCCGGCAGAGGCAGGGTCTTGTGAGCCGCGCTCATGCCATACAGGTCGTACAGTTCGCCATTGGCGGTGTTCTGCCCATGGAACTTGGTGCCGTACCACGACGCCGTACCCTCGGCGCGGTAGTTGCGCGAGTCCTGCATCGGGTAGTAGGTCTTGCCAAGCACCGTGTACGGGTTGGCCTTGTAGTTACCGGTGTGCACGGTCGGGGTCGCATCGGGGATCTTGTTAACATCCACGTCCCACCACGGTGCTCCGTCTTTGTGCGCCCGGTTGATGTCCAGGCCCGGCTGGCTGCGCACGACGTTACCACTGCTTTTCGGGGCCGGGCGGTTGGAAGAGCAGCTGGCCAGCGCCACACCGACGGCGAGGCAGGTGAGCAGCTTGAAAGCGTTGCCAGAGATGATTGCGCGCATTACTTGACGCCCCGTACTTGAACCAGCTGTTCCGCAAGCTGATGTACCGCCATGGCATACATCACACTGCGGTTGTAGCGAGTGATCGCGTAGAAGTTCTTCAGGCCCATCCAGTACTCGGGGCCGCTCTCGCCCTCGAGACGGAAGGCGGTAACCGGCAGATCATCGCGCAGCGAATCATGAACCGACCAGCCAAGCGTACGCAACTCCCCTACCGTTTTCACCGGCTCGATGCCGGTGGTCAGGCCTTCGTCGGCGCGTATGCCTTCCACCCAGGCGCGGCTGACCACACCCTCGCCGGCCACCCAGCCGTGGCGCTTGAAGTAGCTGGCCACACTGCCGATGGCATCGTCAGGGTTGTTCCAGATATTGATGTGGCCGTCCCCGTCGAAGTCCACCGCGTAGTTGCGGAAGCTGCTTGGCATGAACTGCGGCAGCCCCATGGCGCCAGCGTACGAGCCCTTGAGCGTCAAGGGGTCGAGTTGCTCATCCCGGGCCAGCAGCAGGAACTCACGCAGCTCCTTGCGGAAGAACTCGGCCCGTGGCGGGTAGTCGAAGCCCAGCGTCGACAGGGCGTCGATCACCCGGTAGTTGCCGGTATTGCGGCCAAAAAAGGTTTCCACGCCGATGATTGCGACAATGTACTGCGCAGGTACGCCGTACTCCTGCTCGGCACGTGCCAACACAGCCTCGTGCTGACGCCAGAAATCCACACCGCGAGCGATACGTGCATCGGTGATGAACATCGGCCGATAGTCCTTCCACGGCTTGACCCGCTCGGCCGGGCGCGATATGGCGTCGAGGATCGACTGCTTGCGCTGTACCTCACGGAACACACCCATCAGTTGCTCAGGCGCAAAACCATAGTCGCGGCTCATTTCGCCAACGAACGCGGCTACCTGGGGCGAGCCGTCGTATTCGCCGGCATGGGCCAGCTGTACAGCGCCGAACAGGCCCACCGCACCGATCCAAGGCGCACAACGGGCAGCCCAGTTACGCACTGCTTGCATGAAATTGTTCACCTTATTCAAACCTGCGCGATCCATTTGCGGTGCGTATGGATCGACATCAAAACGCCAAACGCTGACAGCAGCGTCACCAACGATGTTCCGCCATAGCTGATGAAAGGTAGCGGCACGCCCACCACGGGCAGAAGGCCACTTACCATTCCGATATTGACGAACACGTATACAAAAAAAGTCATGGTCAGGCTGCCCGCAAGCAGCTTGCCGAACAGGGTCTGCGCCTGGGCGGTGATCACCAGACCACGGCCGATCAGCAGCAGGTAGACAATCAGCAGCAGGCAGATGCCAACCAGGCCGAACTCCTCGCCGAGCACGGCGATGATGAAGTCGGTGTGGCTTTCCGGCAAAAAGTCCAGGTGCGACTGCGTGCCAAGCAGCCAGCCTTTGCCAAACACCCCGCCCGAGCCGATCGCCGCCTTGGACTGGATGATGTTCCAACCGGTGCCCAACGGGTCGCTTTCAGGGTCGAGGAAGGTCAATACCCGCTGCTTCTGGTAGTCGTGCATGACGAAGAACCACATGGCCACCGCGACGGGCACGGCTGCCGCCAGCACGCTGAGGATCCAGCGCCAGCGCAAGCCGCCCATGAACAGCACGAAGGCACCGGAGGCCAGGATCAGCAGCGCAGTCCCCAGGTCGGGCTGACGTACGATCAGCATGAACGGCACGCCGATCAGCACCAGGCTGATCGCCACGTGCTTCAAATGGGGCGGCAAGGTGCGCTTGGACAGGTACCAGGCGATGGTCGCCGGCATGATGATCTTCATGAATTCCGAGGGCTGGAAGCGGATCACCCCCGGAATGTTGATCCAGCGCGTGGCACCCATGGCGTTGTGGCCCATCACGTCCACCACTACCAGCAACAGCACCCCGGCCAGGTAGGCCAGCGGCACCCAACGCGCCATGAAGCGCGGCTCCAGCTGGGCGATGACGAACATCGACACCAGACCGATGCCAAACGAGGTGGCTTGCTTGAGCAGCAGGTCCCAGTTCTTGCCACTGGCCGAATACAGTACGAACAGGCTGCCGGCCGCAAGGGTCAGCAGAATGATCAGCAAGGGGCCGTCGATATGAATGCGTTGCAGAAAGCTCGCACGCCGACGCATCACATCCTCGCTGGAGAGCATGCGATCGAAATTGTTCATCACAGGGCCGATTCCTGGGTAACGGTGGCGGGCGCGAACTCGGGTTTGAGCCGGCCGTTTTCGTCGAGCAGCCAGGCGTCCATGATCTGGCGAACCACCGGAGCGGCGACACCCGAGCCGGACTCACCGTTCTCGACCATCACCGAAACCACGATTTTCGGGGCTTCGGCTGGGGCAAACGCGACGAACAAGGCATGGTCGCGGTGGCGCTCCTGGAGTTTGTTGCGGTCATACTTCTCGCCCTGCTTGATCGCCACCACCTGGGCGGTGCCGCTCTTGCCGGCAATGCGGTACTGGGCACCGGCTGCTGCCTTGCGCGCGGTACCGCGGGCGTTGTGCATCACCTGTTCCATGCCATGGGTGACCTTGGCCCAGTCGGACTTGTCACGCAGCACGATGTCTTCCATGGGGTTGTCGTCCACCGGCGGCAGGCCTTCGATGGTCTTGGCCAGATGCGGGCGGTTCCACACACCTTTGTTGGCGATCAATGCAGTGGCCTGGGCCAGCTGCAGCGGCGTGGCCTGCATGTAACCCTGGCCGATGCCGAGAATCAGGGTTTCGCCGGGGAACCAGGCCTGGCGACGGGTGGCACGCTTCCATTCGCGCGACGGCATCAACCCGGCAGACTCCTCGAACATATCGAGGGATACCCGCTGGCCGATACCGAACTTGTTCATGTAGCTGGACAACCGATCGATGCCCATCTTGTGCGCAAGGTCATAGAAGTAGGTGTCGTTCGAGCGCATGATGGCGGTGTCCAGGTCGACCCAGCCATCACCGGAGCGGTTCCAGTTACGGTATTTATGGTCGTAGTTGGGCAACTGGTAGTAGCCAGGGTCGAACACCCTGCTGCTGGCATTCACGACGCCACTGTCCAGACCGGCAATAGCCACCGCCGGCTTGATGGTCGACCCCGGCGGGTACAGGCCACGCAGCACGCGGTTGAACAGCGGCCGATCGATCGAATCGCGCAATTCGGCATAGGCCTTGAAGCTGATGCCGGTGACGAAAAGGTTGGGGTCGAAGCTAGGCTGACTCACCATCGCCAGTACCTCGCCGGTGCGCGGGTCGAGCGCAACCACTGCACCACGCCGGCCTCCCAGGGCGGCTTCAGCGGCCTCCTGCAGCTTGATGTCCAGGCTCAGCACAATGTCCTTGCCCGGCTTCGGGTCGGTGCGCTTGAGCACCCGCAGCACACGGCCACGGGCGTTGGTCTCGACTTCCTCGTAACCCACCTGACCGTGCAGGGCGGCCTCGTAGAAGCGCTCGATGCCGGTCTTGCCGATATGGTGGGTACCGCTGTAGTTCACCGGGTCGAGCGTTTTCAGCTCTTTCTCGTTGATCCGCCCTACATAACCCACCGAATGGGCAAAATGCGCACCCTGCGGGTAATGCCGCACCAGCTGGGCCACCACCTCGACACCCGGCAGGCGGAACTGGTTTACCGCCACGCGGGCAATCTGCTCTTCGTTGAGCTCGAACAGAATCGGCACCGGCTCGAATGGCCGGCGGCCTTGGCGCATGCGCTTCTCGAACAGGGCACGGTCGTCAGCGGTGAGCTCAAGCACTTCGACGATGGTATCCAGCACTTCCTGCCAGTTACCCGCACGTTCGCGGGTCATCGACAGGCTGAAGCTGGGCCGGTTATCGGCAACGATCACCCCGTTGCGGTCGAAGATCAACCCGCGGGTCGGCGGGATCGGCTGCACATGCACCCGGTTGTTCTCCGACAGCGTGGAGTGGTAGTCGTACTGGATGATCTGCAGGTAGTACAGCCGTGCGATCAACACGCACACAAGCAGCATGATCGCGACTGCGCCGACCACGACGCGGTTGCGCACCAGGCGGGCGTCTTTCTCGTGGTCCTTGAGACGGATCGGCTGCGACATCGGACTGCTTACAGGCTCATTTGTGGTAAGGGTGCCCGGACAACACGGTCCAGGCGCGGTAGATCTGCTCGCCGATGAGTATCCTTACCAACGGGTGCGGCAACGTCAGCGGCGACAGCGACCAACGTTGCTCGGCGCGTGCGCAAACCTCAGGCGCCAGGCCCTCCGGGCCACCCACCATCAAATTCACCGTGCGCGCATCCAGGCGCCAGCGGTCCAGCTCGGTGGCCAGCTGTTCGGTACTCCAGGGCTTGCCATGGACCTCGAGGGTGACAATGCGTTCCCCAGGCTGCACCTTGCTCAGCATGGCTTCGCCCTCCTGACGGATCAGGCGGGCGACGTCGGCATTCTTGCCACGGGTATTCAGCGGGATTTCCACCAGCTCCAGCGACAGCTCGGCGGGCAGGCGCTTGGCATATTCATGCCAGCCTTCCTCGACCCACTTCGGCATGCGCGAGCCGACCGCAATCAGGCGCAGACGCACAGCGCTTTCCTTATTCGCGGTCTTTGAGCTTGTCGGAGTACTCGTGGGCATGGTCCGGGCTGTGGTGCTTGCCATCGGCGGCACGGCTTTGCTCGGCACCCTGCCACAGGCGCTCAAGGTCGTAGAACTGGCGGGCAGCGGCGGTCATCATGTGCACGATGACGTCGTTCAGGTCCAGCAGCACCCAGTCGCTGTCGCCCTTGCCTTCTTCACCCAGTGGCTGGGCGCCCTTGGCCTTGACGGCTTCACGGACCTTTTCGGCCATCGCGTTGATCTGGCGGTTGGAGGTACCGGTGGCAATGATCATGTAGTCGGTCAGGCTGTGCTTCTCGCGCACGTCGATGACCTGGATGTCCTGGGCCTTGACGTCTTCCAGCGCTGCCTTGGTCACTGCGACCAGTTCTTCGCCGTAAATTTTCTGCTTGGTCATATAAAACTCGTTCAACTCGTTGGATGAGGCGCCAGAGGCACCGTCAGTTGGGCGCACGATACAGTTCGTGCGCCTCGATATAGGCCAGTACGGCGTCCGGCACCAGGAACCTCACCGATTTGCCGCTGGCCAGCAGCTGTCGGATCTGTGTAGCCGACACCGCAAGCGGCGTCTGCCAGACGAACGAAATATTTCCCGCCGGGCCGGACATGGCGGTGGGATCGCTCTCCGAGCGCGCAGCCAACAGGTTGCGCAACTCGTCAGGGGGTTCTACGTCGGCATCCGGACGTTGCAGTACCAGGATGTGACAGTGTTGCAGCAATTCTTCCCAGCGATGCCAGGCGGGCAGACCACAGAAGGCATCCCAACCCAGCACCAGGAACAACTGGTCGTTGCCGGACAGTTCGGCGCGGATCGATTCCAGCGTATCGATGGTGTACGACGGCTTGTCACGTTCCAGCTCGCGGGCATCGACGCTCAGGCAAGCGACGCCCTGCACCGCTTCACGGACCATGGCCAGGCGATCCTGCGCGGCCACCTGTGGCGTGTCGCGGTGCGGCGGCCGGGCATTGGGCAACAGGCGTAGCTCATCCAGCCCCATGAACTCGGCCACTTCCAGCGCACTGCGCAAGTGGCCGATATGCACGGGGTCGAAGGTACCACCTAGAATGCCGATACGCCGGACTGCCTGGGCCTTGCTCAACTCAGCAGGACCCCTGGCCGCGCAACTGGCCATCGCCGATCACCACGTACTTCTCGCAGGTCAGGCCTTCCAGACCGACAGGGCCGCGGGCATGCAGCTTGTCGGTGGAAATACCGATTTCCGCACCCAGGCCGTACTCGAAGCCATCGGCAAAGCAGGTCGGGGTGTTGAGCATGACCGACGCCGAATCGACCTCAGCCATGAACTGACGGGCTTCACCCTGGTGTTCGCTGATGATCGAGTCGGTGTGGTGCGAGCCATAGTGGTTGATGTGCTCGATGGCCTGGTTCAGGCCATCGACCACGCGAATCGACAGGATCGCATCGAGGTATTCCGTGTGCCAATCGGCTTCGGTGGCCGGTTTGGCGCTGATGATAGCCTGGGTACGCTCGCAACCGCGCAGCTCCACGCCCTTCTCCACGAAGCGGCGGGCCATTTCTGGCAGGAAGCGCTCAGCCACTTGTTGGTCGACCAGCAGCGTTTCCATGGCACCGCAGATGCCGTAGCGGTAGGTCTTGGCGTTGAAAGCTACATTCCAGGCCTTGTCCAGGTCGGCATGCTGGCTGACATAGATGTGGCAGATGCCGTCCAGGTGCTTGATCACCGGCACGCGGGCATCGCGACTGATGCGCTCGATCAGGCCACGGCCTCCGCGCGGTACGATGACATCGACGAATTCAGGCATGCTGATCAGCGCGCCCACCGCTTCGCGGTCGGTGGTTTCGACCACCTGCACCACCGCCGCCGGCAGGCCGGCTTCGGCCAGGCCACGCTGAATGCAGGTGGCAATGGCGCGGTTGGAGTGGATGGCTTCGGAACCGCCCCGAAGGATGGTTGCATTGCCCGACTTGAGGCACAGGCTGGCGGCATCAATGGTCACGTTCGGGCGCGATTCATAGATGATCCCGATCACCCCCAGCGGGGTACGCATCTTGCCTACCTGAATGCCCGATGGGCGGTAGCTCATGTCGCGAATGGCACCGACCGGGTCCGGCAGGCTGGCCACCTGGCGCAAGCCGGTGATCATGCCGTCGATACGCGCCGGGGTCAGCGCCAGACGGTCGAGCAGTGCGGGCTCCAGGCCACTGGCGCGGCCGGCGGCCAGGTCCAGCTCGTTGGCAGCGGTGAGTTCGGCACGGGCAGCGTCCAGCGCGTCGGCGGCGGCTTGCAGGGCGCGGTTCTTCTGCGCGGTGCTGGCACGGCCAATCACCCGGGAAGCCTCACGGGCAGCGCGACCCAAGCGGGTCATATAGTCAAGAACGGACTCAGTCATGGGTTCGGTGTCTTGGCGAAGGGGAAATCGGCTGATTATAACTGCCGCGCAGGTGTACGCCCAGCGGCGGGTGGCGGATGGTCGAAAATGGATGGGGCAATGTGTAGGAAAGATGTAACCGGGGTTATCGAGATTTCCATCGCCTGTTGCGGCCCTTTCGCGGGCGCGCCCGTTCCCACAGGGATTTCACAAGGCCTGGACCTATGCACCACCAATGGGAGCGGGCATGCCCGCGAAAGGACCGGCACTGCCAACATCACCCTCCGATTCAGCCTCGATTAAGCCATTCATTGCTATCATCCCCGCCTCTCCAGCCACGAACTGCTCCGCATGCCAGCCCTGCCCGACAGCTTTTTCGACCGCGACGCCCAGACCCTGGCCAAGGCCCTGCTGGGCAAGGTCATCCGTCACCGCCACGGCGACCTGTGGCTGGCCGCGCGGATCATCGAGACCGAGGCCTACTACCTTTCCGACAAAGGTAGCCACGCTTCGCTCGGCTATACCGAAAAACGCAAGGCGCTGTTCCTGGATGGGGGGCATATCTACATGTACTACGCCCGCGGCGGCGACTCGCTGAACTTCAGCGCCCACGGGCCGGGCAACGCGGTGCTGATCAAGTCTGCCTATCCTTGGCAGGACACCCTCTCGGGGCCCGACAGCCTGGCGCAGATGCAACTGAACAACCCCGATGCAAGCGGCAATATCCGCCCGCAAGAGCGTCTGTGCGCCGGCCAGACCCTGCTATGCCGGGCCCTGGGCCTGAAGGTGCCGCATTGGGACGCCCAGCGTTTCGACGCCGAACGCCTGTACGTCGAGGATTGCGGCAATGCCGTGCCCCGGGTGATCCAGGCCGCCCGCCTGGGCATCCCGCACGGGCGCGACGAGCACCTGCCGTACCGCTTCGTCGATGCCGGGTACGCCCGCTTCTGCACGCGGAACCCGTTACGTCGCGGCCAAGTCGAAGGCCGTGATTTCTTCATTCTCGAACAAGGAAGCTGAACATGGGCCAATGGCTCGACAGCCTGACCGGCTGGCTCAGCGCCAACCCACAGTGGCTTGGCCTGGCGATTTTCCTGGTGGCCTGCATCGAATGCCTGGCCATCGCCGGCATTATCGTGCCGGGCACCGTACTGCTGTTCGCCGTGGCGGTACTGGCCGGCAGCGGCACGTTCAGCCTGGGCGAAACGCTGCTCCTCGGCTTTCTCGGCGGCCTGCTGGGCGACGCCTTGTCTTACACAGTGGGCAAGTACTTCCACCAGAACATTCGCCGGCTGCCGCTGCTACGCCACCATCCGGAATGGATCGGCAGCGCCGAAAGCTACTTCCAGCGTTATGGCATCGCCAGCCTGCTGGTAGGCCGCTTCATCGGCCCGCTGCGGCCGATGCTGCCAATGGTCGCCGGCATGTTCGACATGCCCCTGCCGCGCTTCATCGCCGTCAGCCTGCTGGCCGGTGCCGGCTGGTCGATCGCCTACCTGCTACCCGGCTGGGCCACCGGCGCCGCCATGCGCCTGCCCCTGCCGGAAGGCTTCTGGCTGGACGCCGGGATCATCGCCGGCGCCCTCGCGGTGCTGATCGGCCTGAGCCTGAATACCAGCCTGCGAGACCAACGCCACGGCACCCGGCTGGTTGCCGCGCTCAGCTTCATCACCCTGGCCGGTGTATTCCTCGGCTGGCCCTACCTCCATGAGTTCGACCAAGGCGTGATGACACTGGTCCAGGAGCATCGCAGCCAGGCCATCGACAGCACCGTGGTGCTGGTGACACGGCTAGGCGATTTCCGCACCCAGTTGTTCCTCGGCGGCCTGCTGACCGGCCTGCTGCTGCTTGCCCGTCAGTGGCGACACGCATTTTTCGCCGCTGGCGCGTTGATGGGTACGGCGATCGCCAACGGCACACTGAAATGGCTATTTGCCCGGGCCAGGCCGGAAGTACTGACCGACCCACTGACCAGCTACAGCATGCCCAGCGGGCACAGCTCGGCATCGTTCGCGTTCTTCCTGGTCATGGCCGTACTGGCGGGGCGTGGGCAGCCACCACGCATGCGCCTGACCTGGGTGATGCTGGGGTGCATTCCGGCGCTGGCGATTGCCCTGTCGCGGGTGTACCTGGGGGCGCACTGGCCAACCGATATCCTGGCTGGGGCCCTGCTGGCCTGTTGCGTATGCGCACTCAGCCTGACATTGGTGCAACGCCAGCAGACCCTGCCAGCCCTGCCGCTGCGGGTGTGGTGGCTGGTGTTGCCGGCAAGTGTGGCGCTGCTGACGTTCTTCGCCATGCATGCGCTGCCGCAGGCGTTGGTCAGGTATCAATATTGATGTTGCCTGTGCCGGCCTATTCGCGGGTAAACCCGCTCCTACACTGGGTATCGCGCTTGTCGTAGGAGCGGGTTTACCCGCGAAGGGGCCGGAACAGGCAATACAGAACCATCAGGCGAACAACTCACCCTGAATCCGCTCCAGCAGCTTCTGGATTTCCCCCAGCCGCTGCTGCGGCGAATCGAGGGTCAGCAGGTCCAGCTTGTCTTCTTCCATGAACGGCAACAAGTACGCCAGCTGATTGGCCAGCGCCTGACGCCCGTCCACCGGGCGCGGCATGCCCAGCGCTTCGACCATGGGGTGCTCACCCAGGGCCACCAACAGCGCCAGCAGGTCGTCATCGGCCTCCAGCAACGGGCTGTCTGCCTGCTCCGGCAGCCATTGCACCTGGCCCACCAGCAACTGGTCCTTCTGCACCTCGGAGCTTTCCAGATTGAAGCGCCGCACGCCCTCGACGCGAATACCCAGCAAGCCATTATCCTGCTGCACGAAGTCGCGGATCACCGCTTCACAGCCGATCGAGGCGACCACCGGTGGCGCCTTGCCAACTTGTTCGCCCTCAAGGATGCACACCACACCAAACCCTTCGCCCTGCTTCATGCAGCGCCCGATCATGTCCAGGTAGCGTGCCTCGAAAATCTGCAAATCGAGGAAGCAGCCAGGAAACAGCACGGTATTGAGCGGAAACAGCGGTAGCGTCATCACAATTCCTCAAGCCACCAGGCTGACTGCCAGCGGCAGGAACACCGCTGTAGCCACCCCCATCAGGCTCATCGCCAGCGCGGCAAAGGCGCCGCATTCGTCACTTTCCTGCAGGGCCACCGAAGTGCCCACTGCGTGTGCGGTCACGCCCAGCGACATGCCGCGCGCCTCAGGGCTGTGCACGCCGAAGCGGCTCAGCAACGCCGGGCCGAAGATCGCCCCGATCACCCCGGTAATCAACACGAACACTGCCGCCAGGGCCGCCACGCCGCCAATCTGCTCAGCCACCAGCATGGCGATCGGCGAGGTGACAGACTTCGGCGCCATGGTCATCAGGATCATGTGCTCGGCACCGAACCACCAACCCAGCACCAGGCAGCAGAGCGTGGCAAACAGGCCTCCGACTACCAGCGTAGTAAATGTCGGCCAGAACAGCTGGCGGATACGCCGCAGGTTGAGGTAGAGCGGCACAGCCAGGGCCACCGTAGCGGGCCCCAGCAGAATGTTCATGATTTCGGTGCTTTTGCGGTATTCGCTGTAATCGATACCGCACAGCAGCAACACACCGATCACCAGCAGCATCGACACCAGTACAGGTTGCAGGAAGATCCAGCGGGTTTTCTCGTAGGCTGCCAGCACGACCTGATAGGCCCCCAGCGTGATGCCAATACCGAACAATGGGTGGTGAATGACCGCATCGAGTGCGCCCTGCCAGTCGAGCATCATGGCTGCTCCTCACGCTTGCCCTGGCGCTGAATGAGCTTTTGCATCAGCACACCGACGAACACAAGGGTCAACAGACAGGAGATCAGCAAGGCCCCGACAATCGCCCAGAAGTCGGCGGCAATGTCCTTGGCATATACCATCACCCCGACTGCCGGCGGTACCAGCAGCAGCGGGAGATAGCGCAGCAAGCTGCTGGCGGCCTCGTTCAGCGGCTTGCCGACCTCACCGCGAGCCATGAGAAAGAGCAGCAGCAACAACAGGCCGATGATCGGCCCGGGCAAAAACGGCACAAACAGGTGATTGATCGCCGTCCCCAGCAGCTGGAACAGTACCAGCCAGGTCAAACCACGCAACAGCATAAGCATCTCCCTCGGGCATGGCCGCCATTATAAGCACGCTCAGCTATAGACCGATATTCGCCGAAAAGCGGGCAACTTGACTGAAACGGTTCGCCGTGCTGATCTTGTACTTTCGTACCAATTGACAACTCGGAGAGTCCGCGATGCCCCATGTACCGGTTACAGAGCTTTCGCAGTACGTTGGCAAGGAGCTGGGCCACTCGGAGTGGGTGAAGATCGACCAGCAGCGCATCAACCTGTTCGCCGAGGCGACCGGCGACTTCCAGTTCATCCATGTCGACCCTGAGAAGGCAGCAAAAACCCCGTTTGGCGGCACGATCGCCCATGGTTTCCTGACCTTGTCGCTGATCCCCAAGCTGATCGAGGACATCCTCGTCCTGCCGCAAGGGCTGAAGATGGTGGTGAACTACGGGCTGGACAGCGTGCGCTTCATTCAGCCGGTCAAGGTCGACAGCCGGGTTCGGCTGAAGGTAAAGCTGGGCGAGGTGGTGGAGAAAAAGCCAGGGCAGTGGCTACTCAAGGCGATTGCCACGCTGGAGATCGAGGGTGAAGAGAAGCCTGCTTATATAGCCGAGTCGCTGTCGCTCTGTTTTGTCTGATACATGCCCGGGGGGCTGCAGTGCAGCCCCCGATCCACAAATCCCCCGCACTCGCGTAAACTGCCAGCCTTCGCGCAGCCTAGGGCTGCCCCTGTCGATTTATCAAAGGTGCCCGCCATGCCCTGGCTGCAAGTACGCCTGGCCATCAGCCCGGAACAAGCCGAAACCTATGAAGATGCGCTGCTTGAAGTAGGCGCCGTCTCGGTCACGTTCATGGATGCCGAAGATCAACCGATCTTCGAACCAGACCTCAACACCACCCCGCTGTGGTCGCACACTCACCTGCTGGCACTGTTCGAGGCCGATGCCGACCCTGAACAGGTGTTCGCCCACTTGCGCCTGCTGACCGGCGCCGAGCTGCCCGAACACCAGGCCGAGGTGATCGAGGACCAGGACTGGGAGCGCAGCTGGATGGACAACTTCCAGCCGATGCGCTTCGGCCGCCGCCTGTGGATCGTGCCCAGCTGGCACGATGCCCCGGAAAAGGACGCCGTGAACCTGCTGCTCGACCCGGGCCTGGCCTTTGGCACCGGCACCCACCCCACCACGGCCCTGTGCCTGGAATGGCTCGACGGCCAGCAGCTTGAAGGCACCCAGGTGCTGGACTTTGGCTGCGGTTCGGGCATCCTGGCCATCGCTGCGCTGCTGCTGGGCGCCCGCGAAGCGGTAGGTACCGACATCGACGTGCAGGCCATCGAGGCTTCGCGCGACAATGCCCAACGCAACGGCATTGCCGACGAGAAACTGGCGCTGTACCTGCCCGAACACATGCCGGCGATGCAGGCCGACGTGCTGGTTGCCAACATCCTCGCCGGCCCGTTGGTGTCGCTGGCGCCACAGTTGTCCGGCCTGGTTCGCCCAGGTGGCCTGCTGGCGCTGTCGGGCATCCTCGCCGAGCAAGGTGAAGACGTGGCCGCCGCTTATGCCGCCGACTTTGAACTGGACCCGATCGTCGTGCGCGACGGCTGGGTGCGCATCAGTGGTCGGCGTCGCTAAGCGGGCCTAGAATACTTTTCTGCACAGCTCCCGGATCGCCGCATGACCGACAGTTTCGTCACACAGTGCCCGCATTGCCAGACCAGCTTTCGCGTCACCCACCACCAGTTGGGCGTGGCGCGTGGCGTGGTGCGCTGCGGTCACTGCCTGCAGGTATTCAATGCCGCCAAGCAGCTGCTGGAGCAAAACCGCGCCGCTACCACCAGCGCCCCCGTGGTGCCGGCACCGGTACCTGCAGTGCCTGCCGAGCCGCTGGCCGAGCTGGCGCCAGAGCCTGCCATCAGTGTACGCGGCACCCCTCCTGACCAGGACTGGGCGCTGACTGCCCAGGCGCTGGACGAGCTCGACCTCGACAAGGAACTGGAGCGCCTGGAGCGTCGCAGCCAACCGGCCCCGACCCACCCGGCCAGCCAGGATGACAAGCTGCAGGCACGGCGCGATGAACTTCACCCGGACGAGCACGCAGAAGACCTTTTCGGTACGGCTACCGATGAGCCCTACGCGCCGCAGGAACCGGCAGAGCCTACCCCGGTGCTACTGGAACCGGAACCTTTGGAGCTGGACCTGGAGCCTGCCCCCGGCGAGCGTACCGAGCCTACCCTGGGCAGCAACCTTGACCTGGACATCGATGGCGAGCCGCCTGTGCACCGTGCGGCCGAACGCGATGACCAGCCCGCATTCAGCGAACCGCTGCGTATCAGCGATGACGAAACCCCGGAAACGGGCCTGAGCGCCCGCGACGACGAGCCACTGGCGCTGCGCCTGTCGGCGCATGACGACGAGCCCGTCGAGCCGCTGCCCGGAGAGCGCTTGGAACCAGGCTTTGCTGGCAAGCCCGAGCGCCCCTCGCGCAAGGAGCCGCTGGTCGATGTGGTCGATGACCCGCTGCAGCTAGGCTGGGAAAAACCCGCACCCAACTGGGGCAAGCGCCTGCTGTGGGGCTTTCTGACCCTGCTGGCTGCCGGCCTGCTGGCGTTCCAGTACGTGTGGTTCCACTTCGACGAAATGGCCCGCCAGGACCAGTATCGGCCGATTTTCCAGCAAATCTGCCCGATGCTCGGCTGCCAGGTCCCTACCCGCGTCGATATTGCACGCATCAAGAGCAGCAATCTGGTGGTGCGCAGCCATCCAGACTTCAAGGGCGCACTCATTGTCGACGCGATCATCTACAACCGCGCACCGTTCGCCCAGCCGTTCCCGTTGCTGGAACTGCGCTTCGCCGATCTCAATGGCCAACTGATCGCCAGCCGTCGCTTCAAGCCCAGCGAGTACCTGTCGGGGGAACTGGCAGGGCGTGGCGAAATGCCCAGCCAGACGCCAATCCACATTGCCCTGGACATCCTCGACCCTGGGCCGAAGGCCGTGAATTACAGCCTGAGCTTCCGTTCGCCGGAGTAGGCGACAAGCGGCCAGCAGCAAGCGACAAGACAAGAAGCCCCAACCGCGACCGCTTTTTGTCCTGTCGCTTGCTGCTTGAAGCACAAAGGCATAAGCCGACAACTGTTCAGATTTTATCCAAATCCATCTTTATCCAGTCATCGAGAGCGGGTATCATGCCAACCCTTTTTCGAACTCCAAGATTCGGCCCCACAACAGGGATCACCTATGTCGGCGGTACGCATCGGCCAATACACACTACGTAACAACCTGATCCTCGCGCCCATGGCCGGGGTCACGGACCAGCCTTTCCGTACACTTTGCCAGCGCCTGGGCGCCGGCATGGTGGTGTCGGAAATGGTAAGCAGCGACATGAGCCTGTGGAACAGCCGCAAGTCGAGCCTGCGCCGCATCCATGAAGGTGATCCCGAGCCACGCTCGGTGCAGATCGCCGGCGGTGATGCGCAGATGATGGCAGCGGCGGCAAAGGCCAATGTCGAAGCGGGTGCCCAGATCATCGACATCAACATGGGCTGTCCGGCAAAAAAAGTCTGCAACAAAGCCGCAGGCTCTGCTTTATTGAGAGATGAAGCCTTGGTCAGCGAGATCCTCCACGCCGTAGTCAGCGCTGTGGACGTACCGGTGACCCTGAAAATCCGCACCGGCTGGGACCGGGCGAACAAGAACGGCCTGAACGTGGCGAAGATCGCCGAACAGGCTGGCATCCAGGCGCTGGCGGTGCATGGCCGCACACGTGCCGACCTGTACACCGGCGAAGCCGAATACGACACCATCGCGGCCATCAAGCAGGCGGTGTCAATCCCGGTTTTTGCCAACGGCGATATCACCTCGCCAGAAAAGGCCCGGGCGGTGCTGGAAACCACCGGGGTCGATGGCCTGTTGATTGGCCGGGCTGCCCAAGGGCGGCCATGGATCTTTCGCGAGATCGAGCATTACCTGCGCACTGGCGAACATCTGCCAGCGCCGCAACTGGACGAAGTGGAACGCATCCTGCTGGAGCATCTGGCCGCGCTGCATGCCTTCTATGGCGATGTGATGGGCGTACGTATCGCCCGCAAGCACGTTGGCTGGTACCTGGCAACACGACCCGGCGGCAAGGAGTTTCGCTCCCGGTTCAACGCTTTGGAAGACACACAAGCGCAGTGCGCCAACGTTCGCGCGTTTTTCAGCGAACGTCGACAGAGCCTTGAGACAGAGGACGGACAAGGGGTGGCCGCATGACGATGATGACCGAGAATTTTGTGAGTGGAACAACGCCCGTGAGCGACAACGCCAACCTGAAACAGCACCTCAACACGCCGAGCGAAGAGGGCCAGACCCTTCGCGACAGCGTCGAGAAGGCGCTGCACAACTACTTCGCCCACCTGGAAGGCGCGACCGTGACGGACGTGTACAACCTGGTGCTCTCCGAAGTCGAGGCGCCCCTGCTCGAAAGCGTGATGAACTACGTGAAGGGCAACCAGACCAAGGCCAGCGAGATGCTCGGGCTGAACCGAGGCACCCTGCGCAAGAAGCTCAAGCAGTACGACTTGTTGTAAGCCAGAATCCCATCCAGAAAAGGCGACTCCCTGAACAGAGGCGCCTTTTTTGCTGACTCCACCGCGTTATTGGAACCCGAAATGACCGACCAGACTACCCGCCTGCCAGTCCGCCGCGCCCTGATCAGCGTCTCCGACAAGACCGGTATCCTCGAATTCGCCCGTGAGCTGCAGCAGCTCGGTGTCGAGATCCTGTCCACCGGCGGCACCTACAAGCTGCTCAAGGACAACGGCGTAAACGCGGTGGAAGTGGCCGACTACACCGGCTTCGCCGAAATGATGGATGGCCGGGTCAAAACCCTGCACCCGAAGATCCACGGCGGTATCCTCGGCCGTCGTGGCACCGACGACGCCATCATGAACGAGCACGGCATCAAGCCGATCGACCTGGTTGCGGTCAACCTGTACCCGTTCGAAGCCACCATTTCCAAACCTGGCTGTGACCTGCCGACCGCCATCGAGAACATCGACATCGGCGGCCCGACCATGGTCCGTTCGGCAGCCAAGAACCACAAGGACGTGGCCATCGTGGTCAACGCCAGCGACTACGCCGGCATCGTCGAAGGCCTCAAGGCCGGTGGCCTGACCTATGCCCAGCGCTTCGATCTGATGCTCAAGGCGTTCGAGCACACTGCCGCCTACGACGGCATGATCGCCAACTACATGGGCACCATCGACCAGGCCAAGGACACCCTGAGCACCGAGGCGCGCAGCGAATTCCCGCGCACCTTCAACAGCCAGTTCGTCAAGGCACAGGAAATGCGTTATGGCGAGAACCCGCACCAGAGCGCGGCGTTCTATGTCGAAGCCAAGAAAGGCGAAGCCAGCATTTCCACCGCTGTCCAGCTGCAAGGCAAGGAACTGTCATTCAACAACGTGGCCGACACTGACGCCGCGCTGGAATGCGTAAAGAGCTTCGTCAAGCCGGCCTGCGTCATCGTCAAGCACGCCAACCCGTGCGGCGTGGCGGTAGTACCGGAAGACGAAGGCGGCATCCGCAAAGCCTACGACCTGGCTTACGCGACCGACACCGAATCGGCGTTCGGCGGCATCATCGCATTCAACCGTGAACTGGACGGCGAAACCGCCAAGGCCATTGTCGACCGCCAGTTCGTCGAAGTGATCATCGCCCCGAAAATCTCCCAGGCCGCCCGCGACGTAGTGGCTGCCAAACAGAACGTACGTCTGCTGGAGTGCGGCGAGTGGCCAGCCGAGCGCGCTGCCGGTTGGGACTTCAAGCGCGTCAACGGTGGCCTGCTGGTGCAAAGCCGCGATATCGGCATGATCACCGCCGATGACCTGAAGATCGTCACCAAGCGTGCCCCGACCGAGCAAGAGATCCACGACCTGGTATTCGCCTGGAAAGTGGCCAAGTTCGTCAAGTCCAACGCCATTGTCTACGCCAAGCAGCGCCAGACCATCGGCGTCGGCGCCGGCCAGATGAGCCGCGTCAACTCCGCCCGCATCGCTGCAATCAAGGCCGAGCACGCTGGCCTGCAGGTGCAGGGCGCGGTCATGGCGTCGGATGCATTCTTCCCGTTCCGTGACGGCATCGACAATGCAGCTAAAGTGGGTATCAGCGCCGTGATCCAGCCGGGTGGTTCGATGCGTGATGCTGAAGTCATCGCTGCTGCCGACGAGGCCGGCATCGCGATGGTCTTCACTGGCATGCGCCACTTCCGCCACTAATTACGCGGATCCCGAGGCGAGTCGAGATCCTGTGGGAGCGGGCTTGCCCGCGAATACGATGGTGGATTCACCGCCGCATTCGCGGGCAAGCCCGCTCCCACAGTGTTCGGCGCAAGCCACGGGATCACTTGAATCGAGGTTTTGACATGAAAGTTTTGATCATCGGCAGCGGCGGCCGTGAGCACGCCCTGGCCTGGAAAGTCGCCCAGGACCCACGCGTCGAGAAAGTCTTCGTTGCCCCGGGCAACGCCGGTACCGCCATTGAAGCCAAGTGCGAGAACGTCGCCATCGACGTGTGTGCCCTGGAGCAACTGGCCGACTTCGCCGAGAAAAACGTCGACCTGACCATCGTCGGTCCGGAAGCACCGCTGGTTATCGGCGTGGTCGACCTGTTCCGCAGCCGCGGCCTGGACTGCTTCGGCCCAACCAAGGGCGCGGCCCAGCTGGAAGGCTCCAAGGCCTTCACCAAGGATTTCCTGGCACGTCACAAGATCCCGACCGCCGACTACCAGAATTTCACCGAGATCGAGCCAGCGCTGGCCTATCTGCAGGAAAAAGGCGCGCCAATCGTGATCAAGGCCGATGGCCTGGCGGCAGGCAAGGGCGTAATCGTCGCCATGACGCTGGAAGAAGCCGAAGCCGCCGTGCGTGACATGCTGGCTGGCAACGCCTTCGGTGAAGCAGGTTCGCGTGTCGTGATCGAAGAGTTTCTCGACGGCGAAGAAGCCAGCTTCATCGTCATGGTCGACGGCCACAATGTGCTGCCCATGGCCACCAGCCAGGACCACAAGCGCGTCGGCGACCAGGATACCGGCCCGAACACGGGCGGCATGGGCGCCTACTCCCCTGCCCCGGTGGTTACCGCCGACGTGCACCAGCGCGTGATGGACCAGGTGATCTGGCCAACCGTGCGCGGCATGGCCGAGGAAGGCAACGTCTACACCGGCTTCCTCTACGCCGGCCTGATGATCGACAAGGCGGGCAACCCCAAGGTCATCGAGTTCAACTGCCGCTTCGGCGACCCGGAAACCCAGCCGGTCATGCTGCGCCTGGAGTCGAGCCTGGTACTGCTGGTGGAAGCTGCGTTCGCCAAGGCACTGGACAAGGTCGAAGCACAGTGGGACCCGCGCCCGAGCCTGGGCGTGGTCCTGGCAGCTGGCGGTTACCCGGGCGACTACGCCAAGGGCGACGTGATCAACGGCCTGGACGCTGCCGCCAAGATCGAAGGCAAGGTATTCCATGCCGGTACTGCGCTCAAGGATGGCAAGGTAACCACCAACGGCGGGCGCGTGCTGTGTGCCACCGCCATGGGCAGCACCGTTGCCGACGCGCAGCAGCAGGCTTATCGCCTGGCCAAGGAAGTCAGCTGGAACGGCAGCTTCTACCGTTCCGACATCGGCTATCGGGCCATCGCCCGCGAGCGCGGTGAGCACCAGCAGTAAATACTACCGGTATGCCGTAGCGGTTTCAGCCTGCGGCATCCGGCTCGTCGACAGGGCCCGGAATGGGCCTTGCCTTCGACTTCGCGCGCCGCGCATAGTGAGTACCCGGCACATCGGCCAAGAAGGGATTTCGTAGTGCGTCGGCTTCGGATTGCCTCAGCTCTGATCGTCAGCTTGCTGACCCTGCTCTGCATGTTTCCGGCTGCGGCCGAACATGACGGAGGCTGGACCGTTCTGCTCGACGAACAGGCCAACCTGCAACTGAGCGATGTGCGCTCCGAGCGCTATCGCAACCAGTTCAGCCCACTGCCTCTCGCCGACCTTGATGCTGCCCCGGCTGGACAGGCCTTGTGGCTGCACTATCGTCTGGCACCAGGTGACCAGGAGCAGCTGCTGCGGGTATTTGCCCCGGACCTTTCTGGCCTGGACCTCTACGCCCTCGAAGGCGAACAACTTCTGCGTCAGCTGCACCACGGGCGCCAGGCCGGCAATGCCAGCCCGACCCTGCGTGGCAGCGACCATGTATTGCCCCTGCCCAACAGCAGGCAACCGCTGGACATCTACTTGCGCCTGGCCTCAGAGCACCAGCTGCGTCCGGCCATCAGCCTTGAACCTGCGGCCGAGGCAGCCTCGGATCAACGCCAGCCGCTGTGGTTCGGCATGCTGTTCGGCGGCCTGATCATGCTGATCATGCACAACCTGATCCGCTTCCTCTACACCCGCTCCAGCACCACCCTGATCCTGGCGCTGTACCACGGCCTGATGCTGCTCAGCGGCCTGATCCTGCTGAACCTCAGCGGCCCTTGGTGGCATGTGTGGCACAGTGCGCAAACGCCTGCCGCCTATCTGACGCTGGTCCTGGCCGGCCTGTCCGGGTTGTATTTCACCCAACATTTCTTTTCGCCGTGCAATTCGCCACGGCTTAACCGCCTGCTGCAGGGTGAGATGCTGATTGTCGGGCTCAGTGGCCTGGTGCTGCTGTTCGTCGATACCCTGCCACTGAACCTGATGACCTACGCCCTGATGGCGCTGGGCAGCGTGAGCATGCTGCTGGTCAGCAGCTACCACTGGTACAAGGGCTATGCACCCGGACGCCTGTTCAGCCTGGCCATGGTGGTGTTCAACCTCGGAGGCCTGGTCCTGCTGCCAGCCCTGCTGGGCCTGACACGCACCTCGACACCCTGGCTGCTGTGCATCCTGCTGGGCCTGACCGTGGTCAGTGGCCTGCTGCTCAACCTGGCAGTCAGTGAACGGCTGCGGCGCATAAGCGAGGAGCGTTTCAGCGCCAGCCGTGCACTGGCCGCCAGCGATGCAGAAATCAACGCCAAAGCCGAGTTCCTGGCCAAGATCAGCCACGAAATCCGCACCCCGATGAACGGCGTGCTCGGCATGACTGAACTGCTGCTGGGCACACCGCTGTCGGTGAAGCAACGTGACTATGTGCAGACCATCCACAGCGCGGGCAACGAGCTGCTGACGCTGATCAACGAAATTCTGGACATTTCCAAGCTGGAATCCCGGCAAATCGAGCTGGATGATGTGCAGTTCGACCTTAACGCGCTGATCGAGGATTGCCTGAACATCTTCCGCGCCAAGGCCGAGCAACAGAACATCGAGCTGATCAGCTTCACCCAGCCACAAGTACCGCGGGTTATCAGCGGAGACCCGACGCGCCTGCGCCAGGCCTTGTCGAGCCTGCTGGAAAACGCCCTGAAAAATACCGACCAGGGCGAGATCCTGCTGGTGGTGGCGCTGGATCAACGCGGCGAGGTGCCACGCCTGCGTATCGCCGTGCAGGACAGCGGCGAGCCGTTGCCCGCTGCCGACCGTGAAGCCTTGCTGCAGGCCGAGTTGCACAGCCACCACTTCCTTTCCAGCAACAAGCTGGGCGGCCACCTGGGGCTGGTCATCGCCAAACAGTTGATCGGTCTGATGCAGGGCGAGTTCGGCATCAAGAGCAACACCGGCATGGGCAACACCCTGTGGCTGACCTTGCCGCTGGACCCTTCACGCCTGGAACAGCCACCGGCGGACCTCGACAGCCCGCTGCGCGATGCCCGCGTGCTGGTAGTGGACGACAACGACACGTGCCGCAAGGTGCTTGTACAGCAGTGCAGCGCCTGGGGCATGAACGTCAGCGCAGTGCCGTCGGGCAAGGAAGCTCTGGCCCTTTTGCGCACCAAGGCGCACCTGCGCGACTACTTCGACGCGGTGCTGCTGGACCAGAACATGCCCGGCATGACCGGCATGCAGCTGGCCGCCAAGATCAAGGAAGACCCGAGCCTGAACCACGACATTCTAGTGGTGATGCTCACCGGCATCAGCAATGCGCCGAGCAAAGTCATCGCGCGCAACGCCGGGGTCAAGCGAATATTGGCCAAGCCGGTGGCCGGTTATACGTTGAAGACCACCCTGGCCGAGGAGCTGGCCCAGCGCGGCCGCGAACAAGCGATGCCCGCCAGCCTGCCTGGCATCCCGCAGGCGCTGGACCTGCCAGGCGACTTCCGCGTGCTGGTCGCCGAAGACAACAGCATCTCGACCAAGGTGATCCGCAGCATGCTCGGCAAGCTCAACCTCAAGCCCGATACCGCCTGCAATGGCGAAGAGGCCTTGCAGGCGATGAAAGCGCAGCATTATGACCTGGTGTTGATGGACTGCGAGATGCCGATACTGGACGGTTTCTCGGCCACCCAGCAGTTGCGGGCCTGGGAAGCTGACAACCAGCGCCAGCGCACGCCGGTGGTGGCACTGACAGCGCACATACTGGCCGAACACAAGGAGCGCGCGCGGCTGGCAGGCATGGACGGACACATGGCCAAGCCGGTGGAGTTGTCGCAGTTGCGTGAGCTGATTCAATACTGGGCCAATCACCGGGAAGCCAAGGTGGACCCGGCACATACGTCCTGACCGATATCCAATGCTCTTGCAGGAGCGGCCTCGCGACACTAGGCCGCGCCGGCATAAACCCAAGGAACACTGCTCATGCTCCATGAGTTGTTCAGCGTCTACCTGAAAATGCTCGTGCTCTACAGCCCGTTCTTCGTGCTGTCGTGTTTCATCAGCCTGACCCGCGGCCACTCCAGCAAGGAGCGCAAGCAACTGGCCTGGAAGGTCGCGTTCGCAGCCTTGGTCGCCAGCGTGATGCTGTACCTGTTCGGGCGGGCGATCTTCGGAATTTTCGGCATCACCGCCGATGCCTTTCGCATCGGTGCCGGCAGCGTGCTGTTCATTTCAGCGCTGGGCATGGCCCAGGGCAAGCCGGCGGTACAGGCCGACAACGTTCAGCAGGATGTGACCATCGTACCGCTGACCATTCCGCTGACCGTTGGCCCCGGTACCATCGGTGCCCTGTTGGTGATGGGGGTAAGCCAGCCGCACTGGGATGAAAAACTGCTGGCCATCGTCAGCATTGCCTTGGCCAGCTTTACCGTAGGCCTGGTGCTGTATCTATCGCACCGTATCGAGCGCCTGCTCGGTGACCAGGGCTTGCAAATCGTCAGCCGCCTGATGGGGCTATTCGTCTGTGCCCTGGCAGCACAGATCATCTTTACCGGGATTCGCGGTTACCTGCTGCCCTGAGCTTTCCAAGCCGGGCGCCTACAATTGCAGCTCAAGGATCGCCTTGCCATTTTGCTTGTCGACACTGGCCTGGGCCCGCTTGCGGTAGTCTTCGCGGAACCCCTGCAAGTTGAAGTGGATCACTTCGACACGCATGTCCAGGAGTTTTACTTCGCTGTTCAACTGCATGAACAGGAAGTCCTTGGAGGTCTTTTTCATCGACATTTCCATGTGGACCAATACCATGTCGATGAAGCCGCTCGACTGCTGAGAGCAAGGCAGCAACTGAAAACGTCCAACAGCTTTCGAGACTGCCCGGGATTCAAACGCGGTCAAGGTCTGGCTGTGATTACGCAGTGCCTGAAGCGACGACTGGGCAGATTGATAATGACCGGCAGAGCCTTTCTGACGAACCTGGGCAAGCGCCTGCTCGGCAAGGCTGGCCCTGTCCGGTCCCGGTCGAGTCGCCGTGGGCGCGAGCTTGCCATCAAAGCCCAGAAACGCAAGGTTACGCCAGTAGTTCCTGAACCAGTCCAGCTCCAGGCCTTCGTTGAAGTCCCCCCAGGCAACTTGCTGGGCAAACGCATTGGCCAACAGGATGTCGTCACGGGCTTCGCGGTTAACACCTGGCAAGAATGACAGCAGGCTGCTGTGGACGAGTTTGCCACTGGCGGCACCTTGATTGAACTCACTCATCTTCGACTCCTGATGTTGTCGCACGTTTGACTTGGCTGCGGTACTGCAATTGCTTGACCTTGATAGCGTCATGCAAGCCCGTACTTATTGAACTGATCACTTTTTCATGGGTGAAATAATTGGCATCGAACTGCTGAGCGGCATGGGCACTTGCAAGATTCAGCGGCTGCCACAGCCAATCCATCGCCAGATGCTCTGCTGTGCTAAAGCCCAACTCGGTACTGATGACGCCTGAATCGGCCAGTATCAGGCGCAACTCCATACGTACATGGCTCATGCCTTTATCGTCCGGGGGCCGAACACATTCGGCCCATAACAACTGTTCTATGGCACCGTCGGGTTGGGCGGAATAGGCGTCGAGGCATGTGGCTACCGGCCCCTGCAGGGCGCTGGGCACACCTGCCAAGAGCTTGGCCCGCAACATGCTCCACAGTTCACAGGCCACTGCGGGGGCAGCAGTCACAGCGCTGGAATGCAAGGTCGCGACAGTGCAGCCGAAGTTACCCTGAATTCGCAGATATTCCTTGTGCCACCCAGCGTCCTGAAGGGCGTGCCCCTTGCTAGCGGTCAAGTAGGCTGCCAGCTGAACATCCAAC
The DNA here is from genome assembly GCF_020911845.1 of Pseudomonas sp. CIP-10. NCBI lineage: Bacteria > Pseudomonadati > Pseudomonadota > Gammaproteobacteria > Pseudomonadales > Pseudomonadaceae > Pseudomonas > Pseudomonas sp. CIP-10. The sequence goes on from NZ_CP087160.1 coordinate 5,359,906, forward strand.
AGTGCTTCTGCTCGTGAAGCACTGACATTGTTGTCGATCAATACCAGGCTATTGCCGTTCAACCACAACGTGTAATTGGCGTGCATCAGTATGCCCTCCAGGCCCGTCGACGCCGTGTCGACAGGCCAACTTCATCGTCAGAGTTCCAGTGCCAGCAGGACCTGCAGGGCATTGTCGTCAAGTTTGGTTTCTACAATGGCGCGAACTTTGTCGTATTGGCGCTTATCGAAATTCAACACCGCACCACAAGCAAAGTTGGAAGTACCGTTGCTTTCCCACTTGACCAGCAGATAGTTGGCAGCCTTGTCAGGCTTGGCGTCGGTCTGGATCGCACTGACCAGCATCGCCACTTGGCCGCCGTCCGTTTGCTCGCACTTGGCAAGGCTCAGCCCGGTTCGGTCATCTTCGACCGACTTGCGGTCGAGCAACTCGACGTTTTTGGTGCTGGCGGCCAAGGCTGAAACAACCGTTTTGCCGAGATTGTCCAGGGCGGTTGCCACATCGCCAGTGAAAACGCCATATGCCGCCTGCAGGCCCTTGCCCAGCAAGTTGCTGATCTCAAGGCGCATATTGCGTTCAGTGACCTGCTGTACATCGACATTGGTCGGCGCCCAGCCCATCTTCGACATCAGGTAGATGTAGTGTTTGAACCAGAGTTGCGTTTCACGGATAGGGTCATGCTGCTTGTTGGCACCTTGCGTGGCCAGGGCATGACAAGCCTTTGCAGCATCGCGGTTTTGCTCACCCATCAGGTCGGGGAACACGAACAGATTCTTGTCCGGCAGAACCTGAAGCTGCAGCTTCTCTTTATCGGTCGTCATGGGAAAGGTCTCCAGGAAGGGTACGGTTGGAGCCAAATAGCTCCAGCCGCAAACCTACCTGTGACCTTTACCTCAATCTGCCACGAAGCAGTTCCTCATCTGCCCGCGCTGCCGCCGCTTACGGCTTTGCGCCATACCAGCGCGGGGTATAGACCCAAACCCCACCCGCTGCGCGGTCGAAAGTGCAGGTAGTGGAAGACCCAACCAACACCATGGTGCGCATGTCGACCATTTCTGGCAGCAGTTCGGCCAGGGTGACTACCTTCAGTGTCTGCCCCGGCCTACCGATGTCACGGCCAAGGACTACAGGCGTGTTCCCGTCACGGTGGCGGCGCACAACCTCCAGGGCGACACCGAGCTGGTGCGGCCTGGCCTTGGAGATCGGGTTGTAGAAGGCCAGCACCAGGTCGGCCTGGGCAGCCAGGTCCAGGCGCTTTTCAATGATCGACCAGGGCTTGAGGTTGTCCGACAGCGACATCACGCAGAAGTCATGCCCCAGCGGTGCACCTGCCTGGGCGGCGGTTGCCAGCGAGGCTGAAACCCCCGGCAAGATCTGCAGGTCGACGCGATGCCAGGCAGGGTCACTGGATTCGTGCAATGCTTCGAGCACCGCAGCGGCCATGGCGAAAACGCCCGGGTCACCTGACGACACCACCACCACCGAACGGCCTTGGGCCGCCAGTTCGAAGGCATGTCGGGCGCGCTGCATCTCTTCGCGGTTGTCGGTGCAGTGCAGCACCTGGTCGTCGCGGAACGGGCCAGCCATGCGCACGTAGGTTTCGTAACCGAGCACATCTTCGGCCTGCGCAAGTTCGGCCTTGACCGCCGGCACCATCAGTTCCGCCGCACCTGGGCCAAGGCCGATGACCGCCAGGCGACCGCGACGGCGGCCGACCTGCGCCACGTCGACCGGGGCAGGCGCCACCGCGACCACGACTTCTTCAAGCGCTATCAACTCGGCATCGGGCACCGCCGCAGCGACCATGCTGGCCACATCGCCAGAGCGGGGGGCGAAGCGCAAAGGGACACCCAGGGCCTGCGCAGCTTCGTGCAACGCGCTGTCGGCCATGGTTCGCTCGTCTGCCAGCACGCAGGCTACCGAGGGCTCGGCGATGCCGGCCTGCTGCAGTGCTGCGCGAATACTGTGCAGATTGCCACCTGCAACGCCCACGACCACCTGGCGCGGGTGGATCAGCAGCTCGTCGCGGTTGGCCGGGCGCGCCTGATGCCCCACATGGATGGTGCGCTGCGCCGCTTCGCTGGCGGGCAACTGCGCCAGCTGCAGCCACGGTGCGTTTCCTTCGATACGCACGGACTCACCTGCCAGCAGGTCGGATACAAAGCGCTTGCCTTGCTCGATATCGGCCAATGCATAGCCCTGCGGCGGGTTCAGCAGGCAAGTACCGAAGCGCAGCTCGCCACTGGTGGTGATGGCCGCGGAAACGCCCAGCACATCAGCGATTTCCCGCGCCATCACGTTCACCCCACCGAGGCCTCCGAGCAACGGCACTACCGCGCTACCATCCTCGGCCACGGCCAGTACCGGCGGCTCGCTGCCCTTCTCGCAGAGCAGAGCGGCCAGGCTACGGATAACGATACCCGCGGCGCACAACGCAATGATCGGCGTGTCTTGCTGGTACAACCCGCGCAGGGTATCGCCGAACGACACGTACGACTGGTCCGCACCCTCGACACGCCCCTCGAGGCCATGGATCGTGGCCTGCGGATAACAGGCCTGGATACGCTGCGCCGTCGTCAGGCTGCCCGGGCCGAGAATGACGATGGCCGGTGCCCTGTGCAAGTTCAGCCCTGCCATTTTTCCCCCGGCACGATGATCAGCGAGAAGTACGGCGACGACTGCGGGTCGACCTGGTCCAGCGGCACGATCTTCTGGTTGGCCATGGTCGCCCGTTCCACATACAGCGCACGCCCATCCAGGCCCAGGTCGGCCAGCACTTCGCGCACCTTGGGGAAGTTGCGCCCAAGTTTCATGATCACCGCTGCATCGGCGTCGGCCAGACGGCGCTTGAGCTCTTCAGCGGGCAACACGCCAGACAACACCGACAGGCTCTGGTTGCGGTACACCAGCGGCGCCCCCAGCACCGAAGCGCCACCGAGCATGGAGCAGACACCGGGAATCACTTCTGCCTCGTAGCGCTGCGCCAGGCGGTCATGCAAGTACATGTAGGAGCCATAGAAGAACGGGTCGCCTTCGCAAATGACCGCCACGTCGCGGCCGGCATCCAGGTGCTCGGCCACCTGTACGCTGGCTTCGTCGTAGAAGTCGCTGATCACTTGCTCATAGGACAGCGGCGCCGGCAGCACTTCGGTGGTGACCGGGTAGACCAGCGGCAGCAGGGTCTGCTCGGGCTGCAGGTGCGCCTCGATAATGCCGAAGGCATTGCCACGCTTGCCCTTGGCCACGAAGTAGCCGACCACCGGCGCCTCACGCAACAGGCGCAGGGCTTTGAGGGTAATCAGTTCAGGATCGCCAGGGCCCACGCCCAGGCCAAGCAGTCGTCCGCGCGGGGCCATCATTCCACCTCCGTGGCCAGGGCGTTGACCGCCGCGGCGGCCATCGCGCTGCCGCCCAGGCGGCCTTGCATGATCACGAACGGCACGCCACGGCTGTCGGCGGCGAGCATGGCCTTGGACTCGGCAGCACCGACGAAACCGACCGGGAACCCGAGGATCAGCGCCGGCTTGGGCGCACCGGCATCGAGCATCTCCAACAGGTAGAACAACGCGGTTGGGGCATTGCCGATGACCACCACGCTGCCCTCCAGGTAAGGGCGCCACAGCTCCAGGGCTACGGCGGAGCGTGTGTTGCCGGCGTCTTTGGCCAGGCCCGGCACGCTGGGGTCACGCAGGGTGCAGATGACTTTGTTGTCAGCTGGCAAGCGCGCCCGGGTGATCCCTTCGGCCACCATGTGCGCATCGCAGAGGATCGGCGCGCCGTTGAGCAGCGCCTCGCGCCCGGCCCGGCCGGCACCGTCTGAGAACTGCAGGCCATCGATGGCGTCGACCATGCCACACGCGTGGATCACACGCACGGCGAGCTTTTCAAGGTCTGCGGGGATCCGCTCGAGTCGGGCTTCCTCACGGATGATCCGGAAGGAGTTGCGATAGATCTCCTGACCATCGCGGATGTAGTCAATCATCAAGGTGCTCCGTCGGCAGGTCGAGCATGGCGCCTGCTTCATTCAAGGTAAGGTCGGTGGCGCGCAGGGCACCGAAACCCGGCTGGCGCGCATCACGCAGGTACAAGTCGTAACGGCCCGGCGAACGGGCCAGCAAGGTGGCCGGGGCAACATGGGCCACAGCACAGGAACGGGGGCAGCCAGACAGGTGCACGCTGGCCGGCACGCCAGGGCCCAGCAGCGCGGCCAGGACAACGGCGTCAGCCTTGGTCTCGGCAAGGGCCTTGGCGCAGCCGCTGGCACCGGTGCAGGCGCTGATACGCGCCAGGGGTTCGCGGTCGTGGCACAGCAACCCCAGCGCAGACAGTTCGGCCAGGGCCTGATCGATGTGCTGCGCTTGCAGGTTGGTCAGCACCAGGCTTTGCCAGGGGCTAAGGCGCATGCTGGCATCGCCCAGTTCACGGGCAATACGTGCGGCGCCACGCAGCATCGCGGGGGTCAGGCGGCCTTGCGGCGGGGCAACGCCAAGGGCAACGCCCTGCGCCTGGGGCAACCTGCCTAACCACGAGGCGCGGTGCTGTTCACGCCGCCACGTGAGCACGGCGGCATCGCGGCGGATGTCCAGGCCGAGCCCAGCGACAAAATCAGCTGGCGGGTACACCTCAAGCAGCTGGCGCATGCGCGTCTGCGTCGGGGATGCCAGATCGAGGAAGCGCTCCAGCACGGCGCGCACCAGCATCAGGCCCTGCGCCAGCGGCACCGCACCGAGCGCCTGGCCCTCTGCCGGGCAACCTGCCAGGCCAAACGCCAGCCAGGTCTGCTGATCCAGGTGCAGGGGCGACAGCCACAGGTCATGGGGGTGTTCGAGCATCGCCAGGCGCTCGCCGGCATCCAGCTGCACAGCGAACTTGGCCGACAGCTGGTGAAAGCGCGGGGTGCCTTCCAACAGGTCGAGGATCTGCCCGGCCAGCGGCCGGGCGTCCAGCAGCATGAGCGGGTCATGCCCGGCCAGCGGGCTGAGCATCACGTTGCGCACATCGTCACCCGCGGCATCGCGTGGTCCCAGGCCGGCTGCGAGCAGTGCCTCGACCAAAGCGCGATGCTCGCTGCCAATGCCGCGAATCTGCAGGTTGCCACGGTTGGTGGCCTCGATCACGCCGCCAGCAAAACGCTCCGCCGCCGCCGCCACGGCTTCAGCCTGCTCGGCCAGCAGCAGGCCACCCGGCAGCTTGATGCGGCAGATACCGCCATCACGGGCACTGACAATGCGCCACAACCCCGGGCAGGCCGAGGGGCGGGGCGATACGTGGGGGGCATGGGCCTGCGTCAAAGGGGCATCCGGCAGTCTGTGAAAATGCGCTTGAGTGTAGAAGGCGCGGTATTATGCCTGCTTTGTCCGGCGGCATGAAAAGCCGGTGGTCGAGCATCCTCGGCGATTAAGTAGAAATTCAGGACCGCGTCGCCTTCTTCGCGGGCTCGCCCGCTTCAGGATCACTGCAGGCTGCACAGGCTGCCCTGTATCTGTAGGAGCGGGCTTGCCCGCGAAGGGGCGCGAAGCGGCCCCAAAAATGGCGGATCGAAATACATGACACCCTGGCTGACAGTAGTAGGCATCGGCGAAGACGGCTTCAGCGGCCTGGGCAAACAGGCCCGGCGCGCCCTGCTGGGCGCTGGGCGGGTCTTCGGCAGCCCGCGCCAGCTGGCCTTGCTGCCACGTTGCGTGACCGCTGAACAGTTGGCCTGGCCCAGCCCGTTCTCGCTGGCCCCGGTGTTGAACCTGCGCGGCGAGCCGGTGTGCGTGCTGGCCAGCGGTGACCCTATGTTCTACGGCGTCGGCGCCAGCCTGGCACGCCAGGTGCCTGCTGCAGAAATGCGCGTGCTGTCGCTGCCCTCTTCCTGCTCCCTGGCTGCCGCCCGCCTGGGCTGGCCGCTGCAGGACCTGCAGGTGGTGTCGCTGGTGGCCCGCCCCCTGGCGGCGCTCAATGCCCACTTGTACAGCGGCATGCGCCTGCTGGTGCTGAGCAACGATGGCGACAGCCCGGCGGCAATTGCCGCGCAGCTGCGCGAGCAAGGCTTCGGCCCAAGCCGCCTTCAGGTGTTCGAGCACCTGGGGGGTGTGGACGAACGTGCACTGGCCGGCACCGCCCAGGACTGGCCGCACACCGATATCGCGGCGCTCAACCTGGTCGTCATCGAATGCCTGGCTACGCCCGATGCGCCCCGCCTGCACCGGCTGGCCGGGTTGCCAGACGACGCATTCCGGCACGATGGCCAGTTGACCAAGCGCGATGTCCGCGCCATCACCCTGGCGCGCCTGGCACCGCAACCCGGCGAACTTTTGTGGGATGTCGGTGCGGGCTGCGGCTCGATCGGCATCGAGTGGATGCGTGCCCACCCGGCATGCCGCGCCCTGGCCATCGAGGCCGACGAAGGCCGCCAGGGTTTGATCGAGCATAACCGCGATGCATTGGGTGTACCCGGTCTGCAACTGGTTCGCGGCAAGGCGCCAGCGGCGCTGCAAGGCCTGGAACAACCGGATGCAATCTTCATCGGAGGCGGCGTTACCCGCGCAGGTGTACTGGACCTGTGCTGGGCAAGCCTGCGTCCCGGCGGCCGCCTGGTGGCCAACGCCGTCACCCTGCAAAGCGAACTGGCCCTGGCGCACTTTCGCGAACAGCACGGTGGTGAGCTGACCCGTATCCATGTCGCTCATGCCCAGCCCTTGGGTGCGTTCGACACCTGGCGCCAGGCGCTGCCGATCACCCTTCTGGAAGTACTGAAACCCGCCGATGCGTGAAGAAACCCGCGAACAGCCCGCGCCTCTGCGCAGCGGCCTTACCACCGGCAGCTGCGCCACCGCCACCAGCCTGGCAGCGGCCAAGCTGCTGCTCACCGGGCAGCGTGATGATGCGGTGGACATCACCCTGCCCAAAGGCAAGGTCGTGCAGATGCGCCTGGAATTCTGCCGCCTGATCGGCGAGTGCGCCGAAGCCGGTACCCTCAAGGATGCGGGTGACGACCCGGACGTGACCCACGGTGCCCTGCTCTATAGCCAGGTGCGCCTGCTGGCGGAACCTGGCATTGGTTTTGTCGCTGGCAGCGGCGTGGGCACGGTGACACGCCCGGGGCTGGTGCTGGCGGTGGGTGAGCCGGCCATCAACCCGGTGCCTCGGCGCATGATCAGTGAACACCTGCAACGCCTGGCCGACGCGTGCGGCTACCTTGGCGGCTTCGAGGTCACGGTCAATGTGCAAGGTGGTGAGCAACTGGCCCTGAAAACCATGAACCCGCGTCTGGGCATCCTCGGCGGGCTGTCGATCCTCGGCACCAGCGGCATCGTCCGGCCGTTCTCTTGCGCGGCCTACATTGCCTCGATCCACCAAGGCATCGACGTGGCCCACACCAACGGCTACACGCACATAGCCGCGTGCACCGGCAACGCCAGCGAAGACACCATGCGCCGCGTCTACGGTCTGCCGGAAATCGCCCTGATCGAAATGGGCGATTTCGTCGGCGCGGTGCTCAAGCACCTGCGCAAGGTACCGGTGCCGCGCCTGACCCTGTGCGGCGGCTTCGGCAAGATCAGCAAACTGGCCGCCGGGCACATGGACCTGCACAGTCGTCACTCCAGCATCGACTTGCCGCAACTGGCAGGTTGGGCCGCAGACATTGGCGCTGACGAGGCGTTGCAGGCTGCCATCAGCGGCGCCAACACCAGCCAGCAAGCGCTCGCCCTGGCTCATGCGGCCGGCATTGCCCTGGGTGACGCGGTGTGTGCCCACGCCCTGGCCTTCGCCCGTAGCGTCGTGCCGGCGCAGGTGCACGTGGAGGTGTTCGCCATCGACCGCCAAGGCGGCATCGTCGGCCAGGCGGGTGTGCAATGACTGCGCGCATCCTGTTGCTGGGGGGGGTCACTGAAGCCCTGGCGATGGCCCGCCAACTCGGGCCTCGACATGTCTACAGCCTGGCCGGTATCGGCCGCGTGCCGCAGGGCTTGCAATGCCAGGTGCGGGTCGGGGGCTATGGCGGTGTCGAGGGCCTGACCCGCTACCTGCGCGAGGCGGGTATCACCCTGCTGATCGACGCCACCCATCCCTATGCCGCGCAAATCAGCCGCAATGCCGCCAGCGCCGCACGCAACGTCGGCATCCCGTGCTGGGCCTTGCGTCGTCCCGCCTGGCAGGCGCAAGCAGGGGACGACTGGCGAGAAGTCGAGGATTGGGCAGGGTTGATCGAAGCACTGAAGCCGTTCCGCAGGCCACTGTTCACGCTAGGACGCGAGCCGCTGCAGCACCTGGACGAGATTCCGCCAGAGCAGTTCTGGACCTTGCGTGCGCTGGAGGCGTGCCCTGGCAACGAGCGCTGTGAAGTGATTGGCGCACGTGGGCCGTTCCATATCGAAGATGAGCGGGCGTTGTTCCAGCGCCGCCACATCGATGTGCTGATCAGCAAGAACAGCGGCAGTGTGGCGACCGAGCCGAAACTGGAGGTAGCGCGGGAGCTTGGCGTGCCGGTGCTTGTCCTGAAACGTCCGGCACTGCCGGAGGTAGACCGGGCATTCGACTCACTGGCGGACCTGGCAACAGCGCTCGCCCTCTAGGCGCTGCCCTTTCGCGACACACAGGCAGTCCTACAAAGATTTCAGACTTTTCTTCCAACTAACCCAGTGGCCCGTTGCCGCTCTGCTGCCTTAAACTCGACGCCCCTCCCCCGGAAGGTTTCACCCATATGGAAATGCAATGGTGGATCTGGCTGGTCTTCGGCATCGCGCTGATCCTGCTTGAACTGGTCCTCCCAACGTTCTTCATACTCTGGTTCGGCATCGGCGCCGTGCTGGTCTCGCTTATCTCGCTCGCCGCACCCAGCCTGCAACTGGACATGCAGGTCCTGCTGTGGGTACTGCTGTCGTCGGCCACCACTGTGCTGTGGTTCAAAGTGTTTCGGCGCAAGCAGCCGGATGTGCGCTGGACCGCCGACAGCGTGATCGGCGAAGTGGGCCTGCTGACCGCTCCCGTGTCGGAGTTCCAGAAAGGCCGCGTACGCTTCCAGAAGCCGATCCTCGGCAACGAAGAATGGACCTGCATCGCCGATGGCCAGATCGCTGCCGGCGAGCGGGTACGCCTGACCGCCATCGAGGGGAACACCGCCCGCGTTATCCGGGCCTGAATCCGCATTAAAAGGAATTTTGCAGCATGACCAGCCTCATCGTCGTCGGCGCCATTGCCCTGTTCGTCCTGATCACCGTGTTCAAGGGGGTACGCATCGTGCCCCAGGGCGAGGAATGGATCGTCGAGCGCCTGGGCCGCTACCACAGCACCCTCAAGCCGGGCCTGAACATTGTCATCCCCTACATGGACGTGGTCGCCTACCGCCTGCCGACCAAGGACATCATCCTCGATGTGCAGCAGCAGGAAATCATCACCAAGGACAACGCGGTAATCGTCGCCAACGCCCTGTGTTTCGCCAAGGTAGTCGACCCGCAGAAAGCCTCGTATGGCGTGCAGGACTTCTCGTTCGCCGTCACCAGCCTGACCATGACCTCGCTGCGCGCCATCGTCGGTGCAATGGACCTCGACGAGGCGCTGTCCAGCCGCGAGCAGATCAAGGCCCGTCTGCGCGATGCAATGTCCGAGCAGACCGAAGACTGGGGCGTGACCGTGCGCTCGGTGGAAATTCAAGACATCAAACCTTCGGAAAACATGCAGTTGGCCATGGAACGCCAGGCCGCAGCCGAGCGTGAGCGCAAGGCCGACGTCACCCGCGCCGAAGGGGCCAAACAGGCGGCGATCCTCGAAGCAGAGGCGCGCCTGCAGGCGGCCAGGCTGGATGCCGAGGCGCAGATCAGCCTGGCCGAGGCCTCGGCGCGGTCGATTTCGCTGGTGAAGGAAGCGGTGGGCAACGAGACCGTACCGGCGATGTACCTATTGGGCGAACGCTATGTGGGCGCGATGGAGAACCTGGCGGGCAGCAGCAATGCCAAGGTGGTGGTGTTGCCGGCTGACCTGCAAGAGACCGTGCGCGGGTTGATGGGCCGCAACAAGGTTTGAGAGTGTCGGGGGCGCTTTGCGCCCCTATCGCGACACAAGGCCGCTCCCACAGGGATCGCGCCAGCTTTTAGAAATTGAGCAAGACAGTTGCTCCCACAGGACAGCGCAGTATTCGAGGCTGCCGCAATTCTGCGGGAGCGGCCTTGTGTCGCGATGGGCTGCACAGCAGCCCCCATTACCAGGCCACCTGCGTCACTTCACCGCACCCCGGCATTTTTACCTATACTCCGCCTTACAATAGCCACCACGATTCCTGACCGGATCTCTCCATGCCCCCACGTCGGCACATTGCCTGGGTAGCCTGCCTTGCAGTGCTATTCAACTTGCTGGCCATGCCGCTGTCTTCTGCTGCGCCCAAGGGCCCGGCCGAGCAGCTGCTGTGGGGGGCTTTCTGTTCCAGCATGGCCAACAAGGCCAACGTCGACGTTCAGGCCCTGGCCAAGATCGACCTCGGCCCGCAAAGTGACGACAGCGCCGGCATGATGAACTGCTGGTGCTGCTCCGGTGCCGTGCCGTTGCTGGCCCTGCCCGGCTACCCGCCACAGTTGCACCACCCGCCGACACTGCTCAGCGGGCTGCTGCCGCCAGCTGCCAAGTACACACCCACGCCCCGCCAGCTCTGGCCTGGGCTGAATCCTCGTGCCTCTCCGCTAGCCTGAGTTCATCACGCTGTCTGCCTGAACCAGAACGGAAACGGAGATTCACCATGCTCAAGCACGCCCTCGTCATGGCCGCCCTGCTGCTGCCTGGCGCCTTTGCCAATGCCCACGAATACAGCGTGGGTGACCTGCACATTGCCCACCCGTGGTCGCTGCAATTGCCACCCAACGCGCCTAACGTCGCTGCGTATTTCGTGGTGCACAACAAAGGCCAGGCCGATGACCGCCTGCTCAGCGTCGACAGCCCCATCAGCGATGACGCGCAACTGCACGAGCATGCCATGAGCGCCACTGGCGCCATGAAGATGCAACAGGTGCGCAGTGTGGTAGTACCTGCCGGCAAGGACCTGACCTTTGCCCCTGGCGCCTACCACGTGATGCTGATGCAGCCCAAGGACCGTAGCCTGCTCAGCGACGGCAAACGCTTCCCGTTGACCCTGCACTTCGAAAAGGCCGGCGATATCACCGTCGAAGTGGCCGTGCAGAAGCAGGCGCCAGCGGACCAGCCGCAAGCCCACGAACACGCGCACTGATACCTGCTGACAGGCACGCGCCATGAGCCTGCCGCGCCACAGCATCGGCCGTACCATCCGCCCTGACCTCAGGCGCGCCGGTGGCGGATGGCTGAGCCTGTTCGCCATGTGGATGATCTTCATCGGCCCACTGATTTCCCAGTCGATGCCGATGGACCACCACGTGGGCATGAACATGCCGATGGACATGCCGATGGCGGCTGCCCATCAGCACGGCGGCGACGCCCATTACGGCCACGGCGGCGATGGCCAGCTGCATGTGATGTGGGAAAAGTGCGGTTACTGCAGCCTGTTGTTCAACTGCCCGGCCCTGCCCCAGGCCCTCAGCCCGCTCAGCGCCGGCAGCATCGTCCCCACCAGCCACCTGTTTGCGCCAACGCACCAGGGCCATGCCCGGCAGGCTGTATTCCCTGGTGCGCGCAGCCGCGCCCCGCCTTCTTCGATCAACGTCTGAAACCACATTTTGCGCACGAAGCCAGGAGGCTTCGCGCTAACTCATGACTGATCGACTGGAATCATTATGTCCGGCTGCACCCCTGTTTTTGCCTTGTCCCTGCGTGGGACCATCGCCGCCCTGTGCGGTTCGCTGCTCGCACCCATGGCCCTGGCCGCCGACCCTGGCCATGAAGGCCATGTGCACGACGCACCCGAGCTGAGCCCGACGGTGATCACCGCCGTGGCCCCGAGTTCACCGCTGACCGTGGTCACCAACCCGAAAGACCCGCGCCAGCCAGTGCCGGCCAGCGACGGCGCCGACTACCTGAAGACCATCCCCGGCTTCTCGGCAATCCGTGCTGGCGGTACCAACGGCGACCCGGTACTGCGCGGCATGTTCGGCTCGCGCCTGAACATCCTCACCAACGGTGGCTTGATGCTTGGCGCCTGCCCCAATCGCATGGACGCGCCCACGTCCTATATTTCGCCAGAAACCTACGACCGCCTGACCGTGATCAAAGGCCCGCAGAGCGTCATCTGGGGGCCCGGCGGCTCGGCCGGCACCATCCTCTTCGAGCGCGAACCGGAGAAATTCGGCACCCTCGGCAGCCGCGTCAACGCAAGCCTGCTGGCCGGCTCCAACGGCCGCTTCGACAAGGTGCTGGATGCCGCGGCTGGCAACAGTCAGGCCTATGCCCGCTTCGTCGGCAACCAGTCACGTTCGGACGACTACCACGACGGCAACAACGACACCGTGCCGTCGCGCTGGGACAAGTGGAACGGCGATGTCACCCTCGGCTGGACACCCGACCAGGACACCTTGCTGGAACTGACGGCCGGCAAGGGTGATGGCGAAGCCCGCTACGCCGGGCGCGGCATGGACGGCTCGCAGTTCAAGCGCGAAAGCCTGGGCCTGCGCTTTGAAAAGTCCAACCTCGGCGAGGTGCTCGACAAGGTCGAGGCGCAGGTCTACTACAACTACGCCGACCATGTGATGGACAACTACAGCCTGCGCACACCGTCGGGTAGCGGCATGATGGGCATGCCGATGGTCAGCAACGTCGACCGCCGCACCATGGGGGCACGCATCAAGGCCACCTGGCGCTGGGCCGACGTGCAGCTGATCAGCGGCATCGACGCGCAAACCAACGAACATCGCAAGCGTGGCGGTATGGGTGTGGACGCACACAAGGGCCAGGCCTGGACCAAGGACGCCGACTTCCACAACTACGGCGCCTTCAGCGAACTGACCTGGTACGTCAGCGGTGAGGACCGCTTGATTACCGGCGCCCGTCTGGACCGCGCCTCGGCGCGTGACTTCCGCAAAACCAGCGCCACCGAAGGCGACACCCGTGCCGACACCTTGCCGAGCGGTTTCATCCGCTACGAGCACGACCTGGCAGCCATTCCGGCCACCACCTACATCGGCCTCGGCCACGCCCAGCGCTTCCCCGACTACTGGGAGCTGTTCTCACCCAAGCTGGCACCCGCCGGGGCAGCCAACGCCTTCGACGGCATCAAGCCAGAGAAAACCACCCAGCTCGACTTCGGCATCCAGTACCGCACCGAGCGCCTGGAGGCCTGGGCTTCGGGCTATGTCGGGCAGATTCGCGACTACATCCTGTTCGACTACCGCACCGGCATGATGGGCATGAGCACCTCGCAGGCGCAGAACATCGACGCCCGCATCATGGGTGGCGAACTGGGCGCCGCCTACCAGCTGACTGATAACTGGAAGGCCGATGCCACGCTTGCCTACGCTTGGGGCAAGAACAGCAGTGACGGCAAGGCGCTACCTCAAATGCCTCCCCTGGAAAGCCGCCTGGGCCTGACCTACAGCCGCGATGTGTGGAGCGTCGGCGCACTGTGGCGGCTGGTGGCGGCGCAAAACCGCATTGCCGAAAACCAAGGGAACGTCGTTGGCAAGGACTACGACAAGAGCGCCGGCTTCGGCGTGTTCTCCCTGAACGGCGCCTACAAGGTGAACAACAACCTCAAGCTCAGCGCAGGGGTCGACAACCTGTTCGACAAAACCTACGCCGAGCACTTGAACCTGGCCGGGAACGCCGGGTTCGGCTACCCGGCTACAGATCCACAGCCGGTCAACGAGCCAGGCAGGACCTTCTGGACCAAGGTCGATTTCAGCTTCTGACAACAACGGGCGCAGCTTCGGTTGCGCCTTTCAGCTGGTCAAAAAAGGAGGTTCCCATGAGAGGAACACGCGTCTCTTTCTATAACCTGGCCTGGCGTTGGCATTTTTATGCGGGGCTGTTCGTGGCCCCGTTCATGATCCTGTTGGCAATCACCGGGATCATCTACTTGTTCAAGCCCCAGCTCGACCCGCTGCTGTACCGCGAGCTGATGGTGGTCGAGGCCGGCCAGCACCGGCAGGGCGCAGACACGATGCTGGCTGAAGTGCGCCAAGCCTACCCAAAGGGCCACATCGCCCAGTACTTGCCGCCACTGAACGCCGCGCGCAGTGCGCAGTTCGTGGTGCATGACGGCGGGCGCGAACTGAACGTGTTCGTCGACCCATACAGCGGCAAGGTCCTCGGCGAACAGGACGGCAAGCAGAACCTGCAGGCCATCGCCCGCGCCCTGCATGGCGAGCTGATGGTCGGCACGGTCGGTGACCGGCTGGTGGAACTGGCTGCGGGCTGGGGCATCGTGCTGGTGGTATCGGGCCTGTACCTGTGGTGGCCGCGCGGGCGCAGTGGCGCTGGCGTGCTTTGGCCGCGGCTGACGGCACGCGGCCGGCTGTTCTGGCGTGACCTGCACGCGGTAACCGGTTTCTGGGGTTCGGCCTTGCTGTTGTTGATGCTGGTCAGCGGCATGACCTGGACCGGCTTGTGGGGCAAGCAGTACGCTGATTTGTGGAACCGCTTCCCGGCAGCCATGTGGAACGACGTGCCCAAGTCGGACCAGCAGGCGCGTGAGCTGAACAGCGCACACCGCCAGACCGTACCCTGGGCCATGGAAAACACGCCGATGCCACAGTCCGGTGCACACGCCGAGCACGGCGGGCACCACATGATGTCGGACCTTCCCGCAGCGCCCCAGGTGAGCGTGCAAAAGGTCGAAGACATTGCCACTTCGCGCCAGGTCGAGCCGGGCTACAGCATTACCCTGCCCACGACTGCCGACGGGGTGTTCACCATTGCCGTGTTCGCCGACGACCCGCGCAACGACGCCACCCTGCATGTCGACCAATACACCGGCAAGGTTCTGGCCGATGTGCGCTGGCAGGACTACAGCCCGGTTGCCCGCGCCACCGAGCTGGGCGTGATGCTGCACGAAGGCAAGATGTTCGGGGCGCTGAACCAGATCATCATCCTGCTGGTGTGCCTGATGATCCTGCTGGGTTCGGTGAGCGGGCTGGTGATGTGGTGGAAGCGCCGGCCGGACGGCGGCCTGGGCGTACCGCCTTTGCGTCATGACCTGCCACGCTGGAAGGCGGCGGTGGCAGTGATGCTGGTGCTGGGGGTGATGTTCCCGCTGGTAGGGGTGTCGATGGTGGTGATGTGGGGGGTGGATAGTTTGGTGGTGAGGCGCCGCAGGGTCTTGGCCACCGCTTGAGCCTTGTGTTGCCTGTGCTGGCCTCTTCGCGGGTAAACCCGCTCCTACAGGGGACCGCGTTGCCTTTGTAGGGGCGGGTTTACCCGCGAAGAGGCCGGTACAGGCCAAATGCTGAGCTGCAAATGGAGAGTCGATCTGTCGCGCCCCGAACTGGAACGCGCGTGTTAGCCTAGCCGGCTACCTCTGACAAGAAGACTGGCCTTTACAAGGGAATGCAGCCTATGACGCAAACCTCACCCATAGCGACAGATGAACCGCACCTGCAACGCAACCTGACCAACCGCCACATCCAGCTGATCGCCATCGGCGGCGCGATCGGTACCGGTCTGTTCATGGGCTCAGGCAAGACCATCAGCCTGGCCGGGCCATCGATCATCTTCGTCTACATGATTATCGGCTTCATGCTGTTCTTCGTCATGCGCGCCATGGGCGAACTGCTGCTGTCGAACCTGAACTACAAATCGTTCATCGACTTTTCCGCCGACCTGCTCGGCCCCTGGGCCGGCTACTTTACTGGCTGGACCTACTGGTTCTGCTGGGTGGTCACCGGCATTGCCGATGTGGTCGCCATCGCCGCCTATACGCAGTTCTGGTTCCCTGACTTGCCGCAGTGGATACCGGCGCTGACCTGCGTAGGGCTGCTGCTGTCGCTGAACCTGGTCACCGTAAAAATGTTCGGCGAAATGGAGTTCTGGTTCGCCCTGGTCAAGATCGTTGCCATCCTCGGTCTGGTCGCGACCGGCCTGTACATGGTCATCACCGGCTTCACCTCGCCCAGCGGGCGCACCGCCCAGCTGGCCAACCTGTGGAATGACGGCGGCATGTTCCCCCATGGCCTGATGGGCTTCTTCGCCGGTTTCCAGATCGCCGTGTTCGCCTTCGTCGGCATCGAGCTTGTGGGTACCACCGCCGCCGAAGCGAAGAACCCGGAACGCACCCTGCCGCGGGCGATCAATTCGATCCCGATCCGCATCATCGTGTTCTATGTGCTGGCGCTGATCGCGATCATGGCCGTGACCCCGTGGCGCGACGTGGTGCCAGGCAAGAGCCCGTTCGTTGAGTTGTTCGTGTTGGCAGGCCTGCCGGCGGCAGCGAGCATCATCAACTTCGTGGTGCTGACCTCGGCGGCCTCCTCGGCCAACAGCGGCGTATTCTCCACCAGCCGCATGCTCTACGGCCTGTCGCAGGAAGGTGACGCGCCCAAGGCCTTTGAAAAACTGTCGAGCCGTTCGGTGCCGGCCAACGGCCTGTATTTCTCGTGTACCTGCCTGTTGCTCGGTGCGGTGCTGATCTACCTGGTGCCGAACGTGGTCGAGGCATTCACCCTGGTCACCACCGTGTCGGCGGTACTGTTCATGTTCGTGTGGACGCTGATCCTGCTGTCATACCTGAAGTACCGCAAAGACCGCGCGGCGCTGCACCAGGCATCGAACTACAAGATGCCGGGCGGGCGCTTCATGTGCTACGTGTGCCTGTCGTTCTTCGCTTTCATCCTGGTGTTGCTGAGCCTGGAAGCGGATACCCGTTCAGCGCTGGTGGTGACGCCGATCTGGTTTGTGGTGCTGGCGGTGACCTACCAGCTCGTACGCAGCAGGCGCCATCCCCGCACGGCCGTGCGTAACGGCTGATGGCCTCGGGGGCTGTTCCCACGAAGGCACGGTGTACGCCGTCCGATGTGGGAGCAACTGTCTTGCTCAATTTCTAAAAGCTGGCGCCTTCCCTGTGGGAGCGGCCTTGTGTCGCGATGGGCCGCACCGCGGCCCCAATCCTGTGCACACAATTCCATCAGGCACCAACCTGGATCCAACCAACGCCCCAACACCTCGCACAGCCCCTCTAAACCGTACCTTTTGCCACTAGGCACACCCCTTGCAACGCCCTCCCCGCTTGCCCAACACCATAAAAAACTCAGCGGAGAGAGCACATGAAGCGTCGCAGTCTGATCAAGGCCCTTACCCTCAGCGCATCGATTGCGGCGATGGGCCTGAGCTGGAGTATCCAGGCCGCCGAGACCATCAAGGTCGGTATCCTGCATTCGCTTTCCGGGACCATGGCCATTTCCGAGACATCGCTCAAGGACATGGCGCTGATGACCATCGAGCAGATCAACGCCAAGGGTGGCGTGAACGGCAAGATGCTGGAACCGGTGGTGGTCGACCCGGCGTCCAACTGGCCGCTGTTCGCTGAAAAGAGCCGCCAACTGCTGACCCAGGACAAAGTGGCCGTGGTGTTCGGCTGCTGGACCTCCGTGTCGCGCAAGTCCGTTCTACCGGTGTTCGAAGAACTCAACGGCCTGCTTTTCTACCCGGTGCAGTATGAGGGCGAAGAGATGTCGCCGAACGTGTTCTACACGGGCGCCGCCCCGAACCAGCAGGCCATCCCGGCCGTGGAATACCTGATGAGCGAGGACGGCGGCAGCGCCAAGCGCTTCTTCCTGTTGGGCACCGATTACGTCTACCCGCGCACCACCAACAAGATCCTGCGCGCATTCCTGCACAGCAAAGGCGTGGCCGACAAGGACATCGAAGAGGTGTACACGCCCTTTGGCCACGCTGATTACCAGACCATTGTCGCCAGCATCAAAAAGTTCTCCGCCGGCGGCAAGACCGCTGTCATATCCACAGTCAACGGTGACTCCAACGTGCCGTTCTACAAGGAACTGGCCAACCAGGGCCTGAAGGCCACCGACGTGCCGGTGGTGGCCTTCTCGGTGGGCGAGGAGGAACTGCGCGGCATCGATACCAAACCGCTGGTGGGCCACCTGGCGGCATGGAACTACTTCGAATCGGTGGATAACCCGGTCAACCAGAAATTCGTCGCCGACTGGAAGGCCTACGCCAAGGCCAAGGGCCTGCCGGGTGCCGACAAGGCCGTGACCAACGACCCCATGGAAGCCACCTACGTGGGCATCCACATGTGGGCCCAGGCTGTCGAGAAAGCCAAGTCCACTGACGTTGACAAGGTCCGCGAAGCACTGGCCGGGCAGAGCTTCGAGGCGCCGTCGGGCTTCACCCTGACCATGGACAAGACCAACCACCACCTGCACAAGCCGGTGATGATCGGCGAGATTCAGGATGACGGCCAGTTCAGCGTGGTGTGGGAAACCGAGCAGCCGCTAAGGGCGCAGCCTTGGAGCCCGTTCATTCCGGGCAATGACAAGCGGCCAGATTACGCCGTGAAAGGTAACTGAGTGCATGGGGCTGCTTTGCAGCCCATTCGCGAGTGAACCCGCTCCTACAAGGACCGCGCAGGTTTCAAACCTTGCACCGTCTCTGTGTAGGAGCGGGTTCACCCGCGAAGAATCCAACACCGATTTTCAGGATTGCCCGCATGCTCAGACTCCTGCTCACCCTTCTCCTGCTAATGCCCTTGGCAACCCACGCCAGCGAGGGCGAATTCTTTCTCACCGCCAAGCCCGCCGAGCAAGGCCGCCTGCTCGAAGGTTGGGCAGCACAACCCGATGCTGCGCGCCTGCCGCTGCTGGAAAACCTGCGCCAAGGCCGCATCGCTGCCGACGACACCCGCAAGGTGCGCCTGAACAACCGCCTGCGCGGCCTGATCGACAACGCCCTGGCCAGCCACCAGTTGCTCAGCGACAACAGCGACACCCGCCTGGCCGCGGCCCAGCAATTACAGAAAAGCGCACAACCCGCGCAAATGGCCTTCCTCGACCGGCGCTTCGCCGCCGAGCCGGACGCCGCTGTACAGGCCGCCCTCGGCCTGGCCCTGGCCAACCTGCAACTGGGCGCCAGCGAGCCCGCAGTGCGCCTGGCCGCCGTGCGCCTGCTGGGTGAAACCGGCGACCCGCTGGCCCGCACCCGCCTCGAAGCCCTGCTGCAGCCCGATGCAGAACTAGACCCGGGCGTGCGTACAGCCGCCGAAACGAGCCTGGCCCAGGTCAAGCGCAAACTGCTGGTAGGCGAACTGCTCGGCCAGGCCTTCAGCGGCCTGTCGCTGGGTTCGGTCCTGCTGCTGGCAGCGCTGGGCCTTGCGATCACCTTCGGCCTGCTTGGGGTGATCAACATGGCCCATGGCGAGATGTTGATGCTCGGCGCCTACAGCACCTACATGGTCCAGGTACTGCTGCAGCGCTTCGCCCCAGGCGCCATCGAGTTCTACCCGCTGATTGCCCTGCCGGTGGCGTTCGCCGTCAGTGCCGGGGTCGGCATGGCGCTGGAGCGCACGGTGATCCGCCACCTGTACGGCCGGCCACTGGAAACCCTGCTGGCCACCTGGGGCATCAGCCTGATCCTGATCCAGGCCATCCGCCTGCTGTTCGGCGCGCAGAACGTCGAGGTGAGCAACCCAGCCTGGCTGTCTGGCGGCATCCAGCTGCTGCCCAACCTGGTGCTGCCATACAACCGCCTGGTCATCATCGGCTTCGCCCTGGCCGTGGTGCTGCTCACCTGGCTGCTGCTCAACCGTACCCGGTTGGGCCTGAACGTGCGCGCAGTCACCCAGAACCGCAACATGGCCGCCTGCTGCGGCGTGTCCACCGGGCGCGTCGACATGCTCGCCTTTGGCCTCGGCTCGGGCATCGCAGGGCTCGGTGGCGTGGCCTTGAGCCAGGTGGGCAATGTCGGCCCGGACCTGGGCCAAAGCTACATCATCGATTCATTCCTGGTGGTGGTGCTCGGCGGCGTCGGGCAACTGGCCGGTAGCCTCTGGGCCGCGTTCGGCCTGGGCATCGCCAACAAGCTGCTGGAGCCGCAGATCGGTGCCGTACTCGGCAAGATCCTCATCCTTGCGTTGATCATTCTGTTCATCCAGAAACGCCCGCAAGGCCTGTTCGCCCTCAAGGGACGGGTAATCGACTGATGAACCAGCCACTGCTTGTCACTGCTACGCAAAAGGCCGGCCCACGCCTGACCCTTACCCTCGGTGCCGTCGTCGTCCTGCTGCTGGTGGCTATGCCACTGTGCTCACTGCTGCCGGCAGACCATACCCTGCACGTGTCGGCCTACACCCTGACCCTGGTCGGCAAGATTCTTTGTTACGCCATCGTCGCCTTGGCCCTCGACCTGGTTTGGGGCTATGCCGGGCTGCTGTCACTGGGCCATGGCCTGTTCTTCGCCCTGGGCGGCTATGCCATGGGCATGTACCTGATGCGGCAGGCCGCCGGCGACGGCCTGCCCGGGTTCATGACATTCCTGTCGTGGACCGAGCTGCCCTGGTACTGGGCCGGTACCCAGCATTTCGCCTGGGCCCTGTGCCTGGTGGTGCTGGCGCCCGGGCTGCTGGCGCTGGTGTTCGGCTGGTTCGCTTTCCGCTCGCGGATCAAAGGCGTGTACTTCTCGATCATGACCCAGGCCCTGACCTTTGCCGGCATGCTGCTGTTCTTCCGCAACGAAACCGGCTTCGGTGGCAACAACGGCTTCACCAGCTTCCGCACCATCCTCGGCTTCGACATTGCAGCCCAGGGCACCCGCGCGGTGTTGTTCCTGCTGACCGTGGGCCTGCTGCTGGCCAGCCTGTACCTGTGCTGGCGCCTGACCCGCAGCAAGTTCGGCCGCCTGCTCACCGCCGTGCGTGACGCTGAAAACCGCATGATGTTCTGCGGCTACGACCCGCGCGGCTTCAAGCTGCTGGTGTGGGTACTGAGCGCCGTGCTGTGCGGCCTGGCCGGTGCGCTGTACGTACCGCAGGTGGGCATCATCAACCCCAGCGAGATGTCGCCGACCAACTCGATCGAAGCCGCCGTCTGGGTAGCCTTGGGCGGGCGCGGCACGTTGATCGGCCCGCTGCTCGGTGCCGGCCTGGTCAACGGCATGAAAAGCTGGTTCACCGTGGCCTTCCCCGAGTTCTGGCTGTTCTTCCTCGGCGCGTTGTTCATCCTCGTTACCCTGTACCTGCCCAAGGGCGTGGTCGGCCTGTTGAAGAAAAGGAGCCAGCCATGAGAGGCGTGCCCCCAGTCCACCCGGAGTTCATGCTGGAACCGGTATTCGACAACCTCGGCGCCGGGCGCGATGCCATCGGCCTGGGCCAAAGCCGCAAGGCCGGCCTCGACACCCGCCACGGTACGGTGCTGAGCCTTGAAGACATCAGCGTCAGCTTCGATGGCTTCAAGGCGCTCAACACGCTGAACCTGTACATCGGGGTGGGCGAGCTGCGCTGCATCATCGGCCCCAACGGCGCCGGCAAGACCACGATGATGGACGTAATCACCGGCAAGACCCGCCCCGACAGCGGCACGGCTTACTTCGGCGATACCCTCGACCTGACCCGCATGAGCGAATACCAGATCGCCCAGGCCGGCATTGGCCGCAAGTTCCAGAAGCCCACAGTGTTCGAAGCGCTGACCGTGTTCGAGAACCTGGAACTGGCGCTGAAGACCGACAAGTCGGTGTGGGCCAGCCTGGCCGCGCGCCTGAGCGGTGACCAGCGCCAGCGTATCGAGGACGTGCTGACCACCTTGCGCCTGCTGCCGCTGGCCCAGCGCCAGGCCGGCTTGCTGTCGCATGGGCAGAAGCAGTTTCTGGAGATCGGCATGCTGCTGGTGCAGGAGCCGCAACTGCTGCTGCTCGATGAACCGGTGGCCGGCATGACCGATGCCGAGACCGAATTTACCGCCGAGCTGTTCAAGGGCCTGGCTGGCAAGCATTCGCTGATGGTGGTGGAGCATGACATGGGCTTCGTCGGCAGCATTGCCGACCATGTGACCGTGCTGCACCAGGGGAGCGTGCTGGCGGAAGGCTCGCTGGAGCAGGTGCAGGCAGATGAGCGGGTGGTCGAGGTGTATCTGGGCCGGTGACCGGATTTGAAATTTTTGGCGCCTGTGCCGGCCTCTTCGCGGGTAAACCCGCTCCTACAGGGGGCGTAATGCCATGGGGCGGTTCCCGTCGTAGGAGCGGGGTTGCCCGCGAAAAGGCCGGCTTAGGCACAGCATCCCTTTCAGGAACTCTCACATGCTCAAGATCGACACCCTGCACCAGTACTACGGCGGCAGCCACATCCTGCGCGGCCTGTCCTTCGAAGCCAAGGTCGGCGAAGTGACCTGCCTGCTGGGCCGCAACGGCGTGGGCAAGACCACCTTGCTGCGCTGCCTGATGGGCCTGGTGCCCGCCCGCGACGGCAGCATCGAATGGGAAGGCAAGCCGATCACCGCGTTCAAACCACAGCAACGGGTGCAGGCCGGAATCGCCTACGTGCCCCAGGGCCGCGAGATCTTCCCGCGCCTGACCGTCGAGGAAAACCTGCTGATGGGCCTGTCGCGCTTCCCCGCCCGCGGAGCCCGCGAGGTACCGGCCTTCATCTACGAGCTGTTCCCAGTGCTGGAGCAGATGAAACAACGCCGCGGTGGCGACCTGTCTGGCGGCCAGCAGCAACAGCTGGCCATCGGCCGCGCCCTGGCCAGCCGCCCACGCCTGCTGATTCTCGACGAGCCGACCGAAGGCATCCAGCCGTCGGTGATCAAGGAGATCGGCGCGGTCATCCGCCGCTTGGCCGAGCGTGGCGACATGGCAATTTTGCTGGTGGAGCAGTTCTACGATTTTGCCGAAGCGCTGGCTGACCAGTACCTGGTCATGGCCCGCGGCGAAATCATCCAGCGCGGCCGCGGCGAAAACATGCAAGCCGAAGGTGTACGCGGGCTGGTAACCATTTAATCTGCGAGCAACGACCTTGCGAGACGCTGTCATGAGCTACGAAATCCGCGATGCCCGGCCCACCGATGTGCCGGGCATACTGGACATCTACAACGACGCGGTGCTCAACACCACGGCGATCTGGAACGAAACCCCGGTGGACCTCGGCAACCGCCAGGCCTGGTTTGAAGCGCGGGCGCAGCAGGGCTACCCGATTTTGGTAGCTACAGATGAGACGGGCGTGCTGGGGTATGCCTCGTTTGGCGACTGGCGGCCGTTCGAGGGCTTTCGCCTGACTGTGGAGCACTCGGTGTATGTCCGTGGCGACCAACGGGGCAAGGGATTGGGGCCGGTGTTGATGGCCGCGCTGATCGAGCGTGCGAAGGGGTGCGGCAAGCATGTGATGGTGGCGGCCATCGAGAGTGGCAATGCGGCGTCGGTTCGCCTGCATGAGCGGCTGGGCTTCGTGGTGACCGGCCAGATGCCGCAGGTGGGGGTAAAGTTTGGCCGCTGGCTTGATCTGACCTTCATGCAACTGGTGCTGAACCCGGGCGCCGAACCGACCTGAAATACGGTCCATTGTGGGAGCGGCCTTGGGTCGCGAACGGGCTGCAAAGCAGCCCTGGCAATGTTGCGGTGAAGCACAGATCTGGGGCTGCTGCGCAGCCCATCGCGACACAAGGCCGCTCCCACAGATGCCGGCAAGGGAACCTACATCTGAATAAACCGGCCCAGCCGCTGCTTCAGCATGTTGTTCTCACTGCGCAACTGCTGCACTTCCTGCAGTAGCTCCAGCGCCAGCGCCACCCCTTCCCACTCCAGTTCCAGCTCCTGGTGCAGCTTCACCGCTCGTTTGGTCACCAGCGGCGCCTGATCGTCAAACAGCCAGTCCTCCGGCGTTCGCCCGGAAGGTTCGACAATGCCATGTTCGACGATTTCGATCACGCATTCAGCCGTGACATCGGCTTCCTGACACAGGGTACGCATGTCCAGTTGAACGATCAGGGTGCTGCTCATGATCACTTACTCCATTGTGTCCTCGGGTTGAACGCAGCTTTCTCGGAAAGCTTGGTCCAGAGTTCGCGGGCAGATTCGTCCGACGCAGGCGGCATCACCACCTTGAGCTGCGCATAAAGGTTGCCGCGCTCTCCCTGCTTGTTGACCAGGCCCTTGCCCGGTACACGCAGGCGCTGGCCGCTCTGGCTGTCAGGACGGATGGTCAGGTTGATCTTGCCATCCAGGGTCGGAACCGCCACCTTGGCGCCCAGGGCCGCCTCCCACGGTGCCAACGGCACAGTGATGATCAGGTCATGACCTTCGACATCGAACAGCGGGTGCGGTGCCATGCGGATGGTCAGGAACAGGTCACCGTTGGCCCCGCCACCGCTGCCCGGCGCACCCTGGCCCTTGAGGCGGATGCGCTCGCCGTCGGTCACCCCAGCCGGAATCCTCACGTTCAAGGTCTTGGTGGTGAAGCCGGTGCGCTGGCCCATGGCATTGGTTTGCGGCACCTGGAAGCTGATCTGCTTGGACTCCTTGCTCAGGGTCTCTTCAAGGAACACTGCCAGTTCAAGCTCCACGTCCTGCCCCCGCCTGCCGGCACTGCGTTGCTGCTGCCGGGCGCCACCGAAGGGGTTGCCACCCGCACTGCGCCCACCGAAGATCGAGCTGAAGAAGTCGGAGAAGTCGCCGCCTTCGAAGCCGCCGCCACCGCCACGGTTTTCCCAACCCGGTGGGGCCTGGAACGGCCGACCATGCTGGCCGCCGTACTTGCGGATTTCGTCGAACTCGGCACGTTTCTGCGCGTCGCCCAGCACCTCATAGGCCTCGTTGGCCTCCTTGAATTTCTCCTCGGCGTCGCGCTCCTTACTGACATCGGGGTGATACTTGCGCGCCAGTTTGCGGTACGCGGCCTTGATCGCCTTTTCGTCCGCAGTGGGCTCTACGCCGAGTATCTTGTAATAGTCTTTGAAGTCCATTTGTGGATCACCAATGTGAATGTGCGTGTTGCAACTGAAGATAGGGGCCAAGCATAGCCTTTCAAGACCGACTTGGGTTTGCCTCAAGGCAGACGACTGGTCTTGATTCTGTAGCCAACTGGCATACACTGCGCGGCCGTTTTGCCTCCGGAAGCCCATTTCCCATGTCTGACGTATCCCCGGCCCGCGCCCTGGGCATCGACTTTGGCACCTCCAACTCCACGGTCGGTTGGCACCGGCCTGGCGTCGAGTCGCTGATTGCCCTGGAAGACGGCAAGATCACCTTGCCCTCGGTGGTGTTCTTCAATATCGAAGAGCGGCGCCCGGTGTATGGCCGCCTGGCGCTGCACGAGTACCTGGAAGGCTACGAAGGCCGCCTGATGCGCTCGCTGAAAAGCCTGCTGGGCTCGAAGCTGATCAAGCACGACACCAGCGTGCTGGGCAGCGCCCTGCCGTTCAAGGACCTGCTGGGCATGTTCATCGGCGAGCTCAAGAAGCGCGCTGAAGCGGCCGCTGGCCGTGAATTCGACCAGGTGGTGCTGGGCCGCCCGGTGTTCTTCGTCGACGAAGACCCGGCTGCCGACCAGGAGGCCGAGGACACCTTGGCCGAAGTGGCGCGCAAAATCGGCTTCAAGGACGTGTCGTTCCAGTACGAACCGATTGCCGCAGCCTTCGACTATGAGTCGAGCATCAGCCGCGAAGAGCTGGTGCTGATCGTCGACATCGGCGGTGGTACCTCGGACTTCACCCTGATCCGCCTGTCGCCCGAGCGCCATCGAGTCGCCGAGCGCCAAAGCGACATCCTCGCCACGGGCGGTGTGCACATTGGCGGTACCGACTTCGACAAGCAACTGAGCCTTCAGGGCGTGATGCCGTTGTTTGGCTATGGCAGCCGCATGAAGAGCGGTGCGCTGATGCCGACCAGCTACCACCTCAACCTGGCCACCTGGCACACCATCAACGCCTTGTATTCGCAGAAGTCACAGTTGGCGCTGGGTAGCATGCGCTATGACATCGAGGACAGCTTCGGCATCGATCGCCTGTTCAAACTGATCGAGCAGCGCGCTGGGCACTGGCTGGCGATGGAAGTAGAAGCCAGCAAGATCGAGCTGACCGAGCATGACAGCCGCCACATCGACCTGCGGCGCGTAGAGCCCGAGCTGACTGCGGAACTGACCCGCGCGCTGTTCGAAGAGGCGA
This sequence comes from Pseudomonas sp. CIP-10, assembly GCF_020911845.1. Taxonomy (NCBI): domain Bacteria; kingdom Pseudomonadati; phylum Pseudomonadota; class Gammaproteobacteria; order Pseudomonadales; family Pseudomonadaceae; genus Pseudomonas; species Pseudomonas sp. CIP-10. Next base: position 5,385,879 of record NZ_CP087160.1, read on the forward strand.
TCGAAGGCCTGCTGGAGCGCGTGCGCGGTAGCGTGACCGAGCTGCTGGCCAAGGCTGGGGTAAGCGAAGACCAGGTCGATACGGTGTTCTTCACCGGTGGTTCAAGCGGCATTCCGGCGCTGCGCAACAGTGTTTCGGCGATGCTGCCGAATGCGCGGCATGTGGAAGGCAACATCTTTGGCAGCATTGGTAGCGGGCTGGCCATCGAGGCGCGCAAGCGTTACGGCGCGGCCTGATTTGTCGTTTAGCCTGTAGCCGCGAACGGGCCGGCCCTGCTGGCCAATCTCCACCCGCCTTTCACCGTTGCCGCCGCTACCGCATTCGCGGGTAAACCCGCTCCTACGCACCGATCGGGGGTGGACACACGTCGGTGATTGGCCGCAGGCCCCTGTAGGAGCGGGTTTACCCGCGAAGAGCCCGGCCCTGCTGGCCAATCTCCACCCGCCTTTCACCGTTGCCGCCGCTACCGCATTCGCGGGTAAACCCGCTCCTACGCACCGATCGGGGGGACACACGTCGGTGATTGGCCACAGGCCCCTGTAGGAGCGGGTTTACCCGCGAAAGGGCCAGTACAGGCCACTACATGATCAGACCAGCTCCGCCCGCTTCAGCTCACTCTTCAGATAGGCATAGTAGATGGGCCCCGCCACGACACCGGGCAGCCCGAACGCCGCCTCGAATACCAGCATCGCCAGCAGCAATTCCCACGCCTTGGCACTGATCTGCCCACCCACGATCCGCGCGTTGAGGAAGTACTCGACCTTGTGGATGACGATCAGGTAACCCAGCGCCGCCGCCGCCACCCAGATCGACAGCGACAGGCCGACGATGGTGATCAAGGTGTTGGACATCAAGTTGCCGATCACCGGCAGCAAGCCCAGCAGGAAGGTCAGCACGATCAGCGTCTTGGTCAGCGGCAGGTGCACGTCGAACAGTGGCATCACCACGGCCAGGAAAATGCCGGTGAAGATCGTGTTGAGCAGCGAGATCTTGATTTGCGCGAACACGATGTTGCGAAACGCCTTCACCAGCAGGCTAAGACGTTCGAACAGCGCCGCCGCCAAGGGCTTGCGCCGGGAGATATCGGGAATACGCTGCAAAGCGATGATGGCGCCGAGGATCATGCCGATCAGCATCGTCACGAACATGTGCGCCATACCCTTGCCCACCAGCTGCAAATCGCTCAGGTGGCTCTTGATCCAGTCACCGATGGCCACCTTGAACTCTGCGGCACTGGCAGGCAGGTAGCCCTCGATGAAGGGTGGCAGCTGACCGCGAGCACGCTCGACCAAGGCCATGAACTTGTCCAGCGAGGCGCCGGGGTTTTCCGCCTCGTGCAGCAGGAAGCTGAAGGCACCGGCAATCAGCAGTGTCAGGGTGCTGACCACCAGCGTGCCGAGCAGCGCCACGGCCAGCCAGCGCGCGCGTTGGCCAGCAAGCAGCGGCTGCAGGCGCGGGGTCAGCATGTTGACCAGTTCGAACACCAGCAGACCGGCCAGCAGGCTGGGCAGCAACTTCAGGGGCAAAGCCAGCAGCAGCCCAGCCATGACGATGATCAGGCTGGCCAGGGTGATCTGACGGGGAGTAAAGGTCATACAGCCTCGACGGCAGACAGCGGGAATGCCGCAGTCTGCCAGCCTTGGCGGCGCAGGCATAGGCGCAGGTCATTTCTTCTTCAGGCAATCGCTCATAAAGGCCTTGCGCTCGTCCCCCTTCAGGGCTTTGGTGGTGGCGTCAGCATTGCAGGTCTTCATTTTGTCTTGCTGGGTTTGTGGCACATCCTTTTTCAGGCAGGTGCTCATGAACGCTTTGCGTTCATCGCCCTTGAGGGCCTTGGCGGTGGCGTCAGCGTTGCAGGTTTTCATCTTTTCCTGCTGCGCGGTATTGGCAGCGAAACCTTGGGCACTGAACAACACCGCCAGGGCCAGTAACGGGATTTGCAGCACTTTCATGGAGTGGTCTCCTTGGCTCCGCGCCCGATGCACGGGGATCGAGCTGAGTGTAGCCAAGAATGTTCAGTGCCCCGCCCGCGCCTGCCGGCGGTACTGCTCGGGCGTACACCGGGCCTGACGCTGGAACATGGCGATGAACGCCGAAGCGCTGCTGTAGCCAAGGTCGAAGGCGATGGCCTGAATCGGCAGGCCGGCTTCCAGCGCTTCGATGGCACGCAGAAAACGCAGGCGCAGGCGCCATTCGCCAAAGCTGATGCCCAGCTCGCGCAGAAACTGGCGGGCCAGGGTGCGTTCGCTGACGTGCACGCGGGCGGCCCAGTCGGCCAGCGGGCGGTTGTCCCCCGGCTCGGCGCTGAGCGCGTCGAGCACCTGGCGCAAGCCATCGCTGTGGGCAAACGGCAAGTAGCAGGCCAGAGTGGGCGCCAGCAGCAACTGGTCAAGCAGTACCTGTACCAGGCGCTGGTCACGCTCGTCCTCGGCCACCTTGAGATTGCGCCGGGCGAAGTCACCGAGGATAGCCTTGAGGATGTCACTGATCATCAGGCTGCACGGGTGCGATGGCAGCGCTGCGCACAGGCTGCGGTCGAGGTAGATGGAACGGTAGACGATGGCCTGGGGGTTGTAGCAGCCATGCTCGGTGTCGGGCGGCACCCAAACGGCGTAGTGCGGCGGCGACAGGAAGCGCTGGCCGGCCACATCCAGATGCATTACGCCGTGGGCGGTGTAGTTCAGTTGGCCCCAGCCGTGTTGGTGCACGGCGCTGTGGGTGTCGGCAACGAACTCGTCGTGGCGGAAGTACACCGAGGCCGGCAGTTGGGTGAACTGGGGGATATCAAGGTATTTGCGCGGCATGCTGTCTGCTTTGCAGGGTCGATTGTCTGGATAGAAGTATAGGCTTGTTAACAGACATTCGATAATACAGGCCTATCGAGGGCCTGCCTTGCAGGCCTTCGCGGGCTCGCCCGCTCCCACAGGATCTGCGCCAGCCTCCAGGCCTGTGTATCCCCATGGGAACGGGCAAGCCCGCGAGGGCGGCAAGGCAGCCCCAATCCAGGCCCCAATGAGTGACCCGCTACATGAATTACCTGTTCCCTCTCACCGCCATCCTCATCTGGGCCGGCAACACCGTGGTCACCAAGATGTCCGCCGGCGCCATCCACCCTGCGGAGATCGGTTTCTACCGCTGGTTGCTGGCCGCCTTGCTGTTCACGCCGTTCATGCTGCCCGCCGTGTGGCGCAACCGCGCAGCCATCCGCCCGCACCTGACCCAGGTGTTCGTGCTCGGCGTGCTGGGCATGGCGATGTACCAGAGCCTGGCCTACTTCGCCGCCGGCATCACCAGTGCCACCAATATGGGCATCATCCTCTCGCTGATGCCGCTGATGTCACTGGCGCTGTCCATCGCCTGGCTGGGCCAGCGCCTGAGCTACGGTGCCCTGCTGGGCGCGGTGGTGTCATTCTTTGGCGTGCTTGAAGTGGTCAGTGCCGGCCACCCCGCCAGCCTGCTGCAGCATGGGCTGAACAGCGGCGACCTGTTGATGCTGGTGGCTACATTGGCCTATGCGCTGTACAGCTTCCTGCTGAAGAAATGGCAGCTGCGCCTGCCGCCGATGCAGCTGCTGTACCTGCAGGTTCTGGTAGCCATCGTCGTGTTGCTACCGCTGTTCTTGCTGTCGGACAAGACCGGCCTGAACAGCCACAACATCGGCCTGGTCCTGTATGCCTGCGTACTGGCCTCGATGATCGCGCCACTGGTGTGGATGCAGGCCGTGCACCGCCTGGGGCCCAGCCGCACCACACTGTTCTTCAACTTGCTGCCGCTGGTCACCGCGCTGATCGCCGCCGTGGTGCTCGATGAGCAACTGGCCAGTTACCACCTGGTCGGCGGCTTGCTGACCCTGGCCGGGGTAGTGCTGGCCGAACGCTGGACCACGCCGATCCGCCGCCAACGCACTTGAGCTAAAGCCCCGCCGCCTTGAGCCGGGCGGCATGTTCGGTGAACAGCCGCACCGGCTCCGCGCCTTTGCCCACGGCACCGAGCGACTGGTTGACGATGTCCAGGTGATCGAGCGGGTAATCGTCGCCGATCACCTGCCCCAGGTGCGAACTGAAACGCCCGACCATGCCGTCGCAATGGCCCTTTTCCTTGATGAAACTGCGTGCGAACAGGCGGCAGAAGCGGCTGCTGCCGTCAAAGCGGTTGCGCCCCTGGTCTGTCAGGCCGGGTTGCAACGTGCCGGACCAGGAGTAATAGCGGACGCCATTGACCTCATAGGCCCCTTCCCCACCCCAGGTTTGCGGCAGGCCCTGTGGATAAGCCTGGTTGAACAGCGCCACCCCGGCGCTGGTCAGCGACTGGTGCGAGGCGTGCACATCTACCGGCAGCGGGTCACGACGCCAGCCGGTTTCCAGCCACACCAGCAGCACGGCAAACCCATGCAGCACGGCCTTGAGGACGCGCCCCTGGGGTGAATGGCCCGGTGCCGTGCGTTCCAGGTGGTCGGCCAGCTCGGAGCCATGGTTGGGCCCCGCCACCGAGGTGACCGACGCCACCCGCTCCGGCCGTTTGGCCGCTGCGTAACGCGCGCTCAGGGCGCCCTGGCTGTGGCCGATGAGGTTGACCTTGTCGACGCCGGTACGTTGGCAGATATCGTCGATGATCGCCAGCAACTGCTCGCCGCGCACCTCGCTGGAATGCAGCGGCGAAACCTGCACCGGAAACACCTGCGCCCCGCCCTTGCGCAAGGCCGGCACAATGCCGAACCAGTAGGGGTAGAGCACCATCCGGACAAACCCGAGCATGCCTGGCACCAGCACCAGCGGGTATCGCGTTGCCAAATCCTGCTGCATTGCCGCAGCTCCTTTGCGTGTACGACGGGCCAACACTACAGCGGCCATCATGACCATCGCAATCGAACTCCTGGCGCGCGCTGTGGTTCAAAACCACACAGACCCTTTGCAAGGAGCGGGACCATGTACAAGCAGACCCTGGCAATCCTTCTGGCAAGCGCCACCCTGGCCGCCTGCGGCAGCCGCCCGGAAAACCCGGTGGATTACGTCACCTACCGCGATGAGCCGCTGGTCAAGCAGGTGGAGAACGGTATGACCATGCAGAAGGTCATCGCCATTGGCGGCAGCCCGTCGAACGTGATCGACCTGCCGCATGGGGGTACCTGCAACGACTACATCCTTAACCGCGACGGCAAGCAGCAGCCCTATTACGTGCGCTTCGACGCCACCGGCCATGTCGATGCCAAAGGCTTCAAGACCTGCAAGCAACGCCAAGAGGACAGTGACGCCCTGCATGGCGCGTAAGCCTGCGCCCCAACCTGACCCTGACCCCTGCTGGAGATAACCCATGAGCAATGTTGAACTGACCGATGTGAAGACCCTGCGCGAGCGTGCACGCCAGCATGTGGAGCAGGGCGCGGTGACCGAGGGTTACCACGCTGACCGTGAGCAGATCCTGCGCCTGCTTAATGAATCGCTGGCCACCGAGCTGGTCTGTGTTCTTCGCTACAAGCGCCATTACTTCATGGCCAGCGGCATCAAAGCCAGTGTGGCTGCCGAGGAGTTTCTGGAACATGCCAACCAGGAAGCCGAACATGCCGACAAGCTGGCCGAACGCATCGTGCAACTGGGCGGGGAGCCGGACTTCAACCCCGACAACCTGACCAAGCACTCGCATGCCCAGTACGTGGCTGGCAATTCGTTGAAAGAGATGGTGCTGGAAGACCTGGTGGCAGAGCGGATTGCCATCGACAGCTACCGCGAGATCATTCAGTACATCGGGGATAAAGACCCGACTACCCGTCGTATCTTCGAAGACATCCTGGCGCAGGAAGAAGAGCACGCGGACGATATGTCCGACCTGTTGCAAGGCCTTTGATTTCTGACACCCTCATGGGGCCGCTTTGCGGCCCCTTGCTATTTCCGCGCTTTCACCGCTGCCGGTGCCTTGCCTGCCTTCATCTGCTGCAACAACGGTGTGCACTGGTTCGGGTCATCCCCGCTGCTGGGCGCAATCAGCGCCAGCAACCCCGCCGCCGGCCCAGCCACCACACCCAGCGCAACCATGCCTGCGCCACGCAACGCCAGCGGCAATGCCTGCACACCGGCGTTCGGTTTGGCAAACGGTCCGCGCACATACAGGGGTGAACGCAGCGAGAACAACCGCAGCCCTTTCGATTCCGGGGTGATGTTCAAATCCAGTTGCTCGGAAGCGAAATTCGCCGTGCCGTCGATGTAGATGATCGCGTTCTCGGTATCGAAGATGAACAGCCGCGTAGTCGCCAGGCCATCCTTGATGCCCACATCGGCCGCCGCACAGTTGATCTTCACGTCCTCATCACCAAACAGCTTGCCGACCACATAGTTGCCCACGTTCAAGCCGGCAATTTCCATCAGGCTGCGGCTGATGGCGCCATCGTTGATCAGCATGCGCAAGTCGCCATTGGCTGTACCCAGCAAGGCGGCTACCGAGTTGCCACGGCCGCTGATGTCGGCGTCGCCATTGAGCTCACCAAAGCTGGTCTGCATTGGCGCGAAGGTAGGGAACAGTTGCTTGAGCTTGAAGCCACGCGCAGTCAACTTCGCGCGCCCCTGCAAGGGCACGCTGCGCCCGTCCAGGCGGATGTTGGAGGCCAGGCTGCCGCCGGCCACGCCAAAGCGCAGGGGCTCCAGGCGTAACAGGCCGTCTTCGAGCACCACATGGGCCGACAGGTCAGTGAACGGCAGTTGCGCGCTGTGCACGATGCGCTTGCCAGCAAAGGTGACATCAGCGTCCATTGCCCGCCAACGCTCGGTGCGAAACGCCTCCACTGGCAGCACCTTGCCTGCAGGCTGCTTGCTGGCACCGCCGCGGGCCTTCTGTTCGGCATTGGAGTCGGCACCGATCAGCGGCGCCAGGTCCTTGAACAGCAACTGGTTCGATACCAGGTTGCCGGACAGTCTGGGCCGTGGCTGGCTGGCAACGAAGGCCAGGTCCCCATGGATATCGCTGTCGCCGATCTTGCCGTTGAAGCCCTGGTAATTGAACGACGCCCCTTGCGCGGCCTGCAGGTTGGCGCTTAGGCGGCCGTCGGTGGAATAGGCCGGGGTGTCAGGCAAGGTGACGCCGGTCAATGGGTAGAGGTTGCCCAGGCTGGCACCCGACAAACGCAGGCGCAGGTCGAGGGCACCAAGGTTGCGCGGGTCGGTGAGGGTGCCGGCGAGCACCACATGGGTGTCGGCGATGCGCACGTCGGCCTGCAGCGGGAACGGCTGGCTGGCGTCCTGCAGGGCCAGCAGGCCGCCGATCTTGCCGGTGCCGGACACTGGCTGGCCTTTGTAGCGGCCCTGGGCCTTGAGGCCGAAGGCATAGTCCTGCGCACCGCCGGCCTTCTCGGCGCTGGCCTTGCCGACAATCTCACTGAACGGGATTGGCTTGCCAAGCGGGTCAATCTGCACCTTCATGCTGGTTTTGAGGGTCTGGTCGTCGAAGCTGACGTTGCCTTGGTCAAAGCCGATGGCGCCGATGTCCAGCTGCCATTTGGAAGGTTCAGCGTTTTCATCCTTGGGGCCGAAGTCGAAGACCCAGTTGGCGCGGCCATCGGCCAGGCGAGTGAGGCTGGCAGTGGGCTTGGTGAGGTTGATGCGGGGTATGCTGATCTGCTGGAACACCAGCGGTAGCGGCGCCAGGCGAAACTCCACGCGCTCAAGGCCGACCATCTTCGGCTCCTTGAGCCACTCGGGGTTGCCCAGCGTCAGGTCTTCGGCAATGAAGTGCGGCCAAGGCACCCAGGCACGCCAACCGCCCTCTTCGGGCTCGGTACGCCAGTGCACGGCGAGGTTGCCGTTGATCGCGAAGGGCCGATGCAAGGCTTCGGAGACCTTCTCGTTGAGCAGTGGCTTGACGCGGTTCCAGTCGAAGGTGGCAATCACTACCACCAGGATCGCCAGCACGGTAAGCAGGCTGGCGAGGGTCCAGACGAGGATTCTGGCGGGACGCGTCATTGCGTATTTCTCCTTGCGGCATGACAGAAAACAGGCGCAGCGATGGCCTCAATAACTCCGACTGATGAAAACCCGTGAGGTTTTATCGGTGGCGCCATGATAGCGAAGTTTTTCCTGGCCTCTTGCTCAGAAATTTGTCTTACCAGACTGCACATGTTACCCACCGCCAACCGGGCAAGGGGATTGCCTGCATGGCCGCAATGGCCGGAATAGACGCCCTGAAAACCTCTATCAATATGGTCGATTGTTACCATTACCCGTATGAACTTCTCTCTGGCGTTACGCGGCGTAGCATTGGCTTCGTACCCACTTTCCAGCCCCCGAGAGGAGCACCGAAATCATGAAACGCCATCTGCTGACCCTGACCCTGTCCCTTCTGGCCGCCAACGCTTTCGCCCTGCCGGCGTCCGAGCAACACCTGACGTCCGAAGCGCGCTCCAGCGCTGCCGAAATCGCCCAGCCGCTGAAAACCGTCGCTGAAGGCGGCTCCGATCGCCTGATCGAACGTTCTGGCCGTGTTGCCGAAGGTGGCGCTGATCGCCTGATCGAACGTTCTGGCCGTGTTGCCGAAGGTGGCTCCGATCGCCTGATCGAACGTTCTGGCCGCGTTGCCGAAGGTGGCTCCGATCGCCTGATCGAACGTACTGGCCGCGTTGCCGAAGGTGGCTCCGATCGCCTGATCGAACGTTCTGGCCGCGTTGCCGAAGGTGGCTCTGATCGCCTGATCGAACGTTCTGGCCGCGTTGCCGAAGGTGGCTCTGATCGCCTGATCGAACGTTCTGGCCGCGTTGCCGAAGGTGGCTCGGATCGCCTGGTTGAACTCAGCCGTGTGAGCTGATCGCCATGGCCGAAAAGAACAACTTCTGTCACAACGCTTGCTCCCCTCCAGGCCCGGTCCATTGACCGGGCTTTGTTTTTTTATCTAGAGTGCCCAGCCTGACCGTTACAGAAGCCCGCATCATGCTGCCGCGCGCCGAACAGAAGCTACAGACCCGCCAGGCCCTGCTCGATGCCGCCTGCCTGCTCATGGAGAGTGGCCGTGGTTTCGGCAGTATCAGCCTGCGCGAAGTGGCGAAGACAGCTGGCATCGTGCCGACCGGCTTCTATCGGCATTTCTCCGACATGGACGCTCTGGGCCTGGCCCTTGTCGCCGAAATCGACACCACCTTCCGCCAGACCATCCGCCTGGTGCGCCAGAACGAATTCGAACTGGGCGGCATCACCGACGCCTCGGTGCGCATCTTCCTCGACGTGGTCGCCGCCCACCGCGCGCAGTTCCTGTTCCTGGCCCGCGAGCAATACGGCGGTGCGCAGGCCGTGCGCCAGGCCATTGCCCGCCTGCGCCAGGATATCAGCGACGACCTTGCCACCGACCTTGCTCGGATGAAGCGCTGGCAACACCTGGACAGCGCCGCACTTGCGGTGATGGCCGACCTGGTGGTGAAGACCGTGTTCGCCACCCTGCCCGAGCTTATCGACAACCCGGAAGCGGGTTATCCACAGGCCCTGACGCCCCAGGAAAAGATCACCCAGCAGTTGCGCTTCATCTTTGTCGGGGCGCGGCATTGGCAGGGGCTCGGCAACCCAGGCTACTGAAAACCCCACTTCTGCTACCATGGCGCCCTGCCCGACAGCGACGAGCGCCGAAATGTCCGACCCCCGCCCCACCCTGCCCGAACTGGCCCGCTTCAACCAGCACTTCGCCGAACGCATCGTGCCGCTGTGGCAAGGCCCGGGCTGGAACGCCGACATGGCTCTGCCCTACGAAGCGCTGGACGCCCAGCACCATCCGTTGCCGGTGCAGCGCTACCGCGCCATGGCCTGTGCACGCCAGCTGTATGTGTTCAGCAGCCGTATCGGGCAACCGGGAGCTGCGGAGCGTGCCGCAGCCCTGTTTCGCTCGCTGCAAAAGCACTTCCACGATGCCGAGCACGGTGGCTGGTTCTACAGCATCGACGCCCAAGGCAAGCCGCTGGACCGGCGTAAGGACCTGTATACCCACGCCTTCATCGTGTTCGCCTGCGCGCACTACTGGGGCAAAGTGCGCGAAAGCCTGGTGGAGTCCACGTTGAATGCCGCGCTGGACATCATCGACCAGCAGTTCGCCCGTGACGATGGCCTGTACGAAGCCTGCCTGGGCGAAGACTGGGCCGACCTCGGCAGTGGCCCGCTGCAGAACCCGCAGATGCACCTGGCCGAAGCGTTCCTGCAAGTACTGGCAGTGCGTGGCGACGAACATGTCCGCCAGTCGCTGCTGCAATTGTGCCAGGCGCTCGAGGCGCATTTCATTGAACCGGTCCATGGCCTGATGCTGGAAAAGCCACACGGGGCTGTGGATAACTGGTTCGAGCCTGGGCACCAGTTCGAGTGGTTCTATCTGCTGCATACCTCCCCGCTGCTGCGTGACACGCCGCTGCATGCGTCGATAGACCGGGCCTTCGGCTTTGCCGAGCAATTCGGGGTGAAGGATGCGGCCGTACTGGCCATGCTGAATGTGGATGGCCGGGTGCTTGATGCCTCCCAGCGTATCTGGGCGCAGGCCGAGTACCTGCGGGCGCTTACATTGCGTGAAGGCAGTGAAGCAAAGCTCGCGGGGCAGTTGGGCGCCCTTTCAGCGCGGTTCCTGCGTGACGCCGGCTGGTATGAGTGCCGAGGGGGTGACGGCGCGGTGAGCAGGGATGACATGCCATCGACCACGCCTTATCACTTGGCTACCTGCCTGGAAGGGCTGAATCAGGCGAACCTCTGACTGTCCATACAACGAACCTGTCAGGGGTGAGCGTTTCCCTCTGCCGGAAGCATCTCCCCACGCCTATGTTGGTGCTTCTTTCTCGAACGTTCAGGAGTAACCAACATGGAAGCAGAAGCCTTCAAGGCATTTGTCGAAGAGCAGATCAACCGAGCGGCACAGAAGATAATCGATCACGGCCACCGCTATGACGAGCACTCCCATGGCAAACTCAGCTACCTGCTAAGCCTGCGCCGTGTCATCAATTGCGAAGCAACGGCCGAGGACATGGGCCGGCATGACGCGATCAACGATGTCCTTCAAGCGTTAGGCATCATCCCTGAAGGCAGAACCGGCTTTAGCTATATCAACTGAGCGATGCGGTTGTTTCGCGAACCGGGTCTTTCCGGTTCGCGGCGTATGCTTAGCCTTTTGATCGGTCGATCGAGAACCCTGCCCAGTCCTGGCTCACCGGCATCAGTTCCAGGCTGTTGATATTGATGTGCGCCGGCTGGTTGAGGATCCAGAAGATGGTCTCGGCAATATCCTGTGGCTGGATCGGCTCCGCACCCGCGTAGGTAGCATCGTACTTGGCCTGGTCACCCCCGAAGCGCACCAGCGAGAACTCGCTCTCGCACAGACCCGGCTCGATGTTGCTCACACGCACACCGGTACCGCGCAGGTCGCAACGCAGGCTCAGCGAGAACTGGCCGACGAAGGCCTTGGTGCCGCCATACACGTTGCTGCCCGGGTACGGGTAGTTGCCCGCCACCGACCCGACGTTCAGGATCGACGCGCCGCGGCCATGGGCGATGAGCCGTGGCAGCAGCAGGCGAGTGGTGTACATCAGGCCCTTGATGTTGGTGTCGACCATGGTTTCCCAGTCGTCCAGGCTGCAGTTCTGCGCAGCATCCACACCCAGCGCCAAGCCGGCGTTGTTGACCAGACCGCGAATCTTTTCAAAGCCGGCCGGCAGATTGGCAATAGCCTGCTCCATGGCTTTGCGGTCACGCACGTCCAGCACCAGGCCATGCACTTCGGTCTTGGCCGACAGTTCAGCGCACAGGGCGTCCAGGCGCTCTTTGCGGCGCCCAGTGAGTACCAGCTTCCAGCCGGCTTCTGCGAAGCGGCGGGCAGTGGCCTCGCCGAAACCGGAAGTCGCGCCAGTGATGAATACGGTGGACGTCATGCTGTGTTCCTCACGGTAGGTTGTCATGGCAGCTTTGCAGCATGCCCGCGCCTGGCCTTGGCAGCAAGCCGTTCAGGGGCTGTTCATTTTTTGTTCATATTCTGCAAACCCTTGCGGCAGAGGGCTCGCCGCCAGGTATACGCATGTTATCCACAAGGCTTTCCCCACAGATTGGGGGCAACTTGTCCACCGCACGGAACCCTTTCAGCGGGTTGTGGTCGGTGGATATCTTGGCGGTGATGGCGCAAGGCTTTCAAACATGCCGCCTGCAGCGGTCTGTCCAAGGTTTTTACACAGAGTTATCCACAGGATTATCGCGACACTTCAAGTGCACGCAGAGATTTTGAACGCTTGGGGAAATCATCCACAACGGGGATATGAACAAAAAATGATCAAATCGCTACAGGGCTTGATACTCAAGGGCTTGAGCGATATGCCACCATGTTTTCCACAGGCGGCTCCACACTATCCGTGGAAAAGAGTTGGCCTGTGGAAACAATGGCTTGCGAAGGAATATGGGTGTGTTTCGGGAGAAGGGAACGACAAGTTTTCCACATTGAGAAGGGGGCTGCATTGCAGCCCCTGCATACAACTCAGTGCCCGCCCAGATAAGCGTTACGCACTTCCTCATTGACCAACAGTTCCTGCCCGGTCCCGGTCATGCGAATCTGCCCGTTGACCATCACATAGGCCCGGTCCGACAGTTTCAGCGCATGGTTGGCGTTCTGTTCCACGAGGAAGATGGTCATCCCGGTCTTGGCCAGTTCTCGCAGGGTCGAGAAAATCTGCTTGACCACAATCGGCGCCAGCCCCAACGAGGGCTCGTCCAGCAGCAGCAACTTCGGCCGGCTCATCAGCGCCCGGGCAATCGCCAGCATTTGCTGCTCGCCACCCGACATGGTCATGGCCCGCTGGTTACGCCGCTCCTTCAACCGCGGGAACAGCTCATACATGCGCTGCATGTCTTCGTCGGCATGCTTGTCGCCGATGGGGATGGTACCCATCATCAGGTTTTCCTCGACGGTCATGTCGGGAAACACCCGGCGCCCCTCCGGCGACTGGGCAATGCCGTTGGAGGCGATGTAGTGCGAGGATTTGCGGGTAATGTCGGTGCCGCGGTACACGATATGCCCGGATGCCGCCCGCGGCTGGCCGAAAATCGACATCAGCAGGGTCGACTTGCCGGCACCGTTGGCGCCGATCAGGCTTACCGTCTCGCCCTCGTTGATGTGCATCGAGACTTTCTTCAGTGCCTGGATCGGCCCATAGAACACGTCCAGGTCTTTCAGCTCGAGAATGGGTGCACTCATACCAGTTCCTCTTCGTCTGCACCCAGGTAGGCGGCAATCACCGTCGGGTTGTGGCGGATGTCCTGCGGCGCACCTTCGGCAATCACATTGCCGTGGTCCAGCACCACGATATGGTCGGAGATGCTCATGACCATGCCCATGTCGTGCTCAATCAGCACCACAGTGATGTCGTGCTCGTCACGCAGCACACGGATCATGCGGCTGAGTGCTTCGGTTTCCTGCGGGTTCAGGCCCGCCGCCGGTTCGTCCAGGCAGATGATCTTCGGCCGCGTGCACATGGCCCGGGCAATTTCCAGGCGGCGCTGCTGGCCGTACGACAGTTCGCCGGCCAAGCGGTTGGCACAATCGACCAGGTCGACCACTTCCAGCCAGTAGAAGGCGTGGTCCAGCGCATCGCTCTCCGCCTTGCGATAGGCCTTGGTGTTGAACACACCTGCCAGCAGGTTTCGGTTGACCCACATGTGCTGCGCCACCAGCAGGTTCTCCACCACCGACATTTCCTTGAACAGCCGGATGTTCTGGAAGGTGCGTGCCAGGCCGGCGCGGTTGACCAAATGGGTACCGCCGAACATCTTGTAGTACATGCGGTTGGCAAAGCGCGCAGGCGAAACGAAGTCGGCCGGCTGGAAGCGCTCACCGAGCAGCTGGATCACGTTGGTATGGCTGCCGCGCACGTTCAGCTCGATGCGCCCGCCACTGGCCTTGTAAAAGCCGGTCAGGCAGTTGAACACCGTAGTCTTGCCGGCGCCATTGGGGCCGATCAGGGCGAAGATCTGGTTGCGCCGGACCTTCAGGCTGACATCGCTGAGCGCCTTGATGCCACCGAACTGCATCATCAGGTTGTCGACCGAGAGAATGATATCGTCGCTCATGGCGCCACTCCTTTACGCGGGGTCACACCGGTACGGCTGATGCGGATCAGCCCACGCGGTCGCCAGATCATCATCAGCACCATCAGCACGCCGAACAGCAGCACCCGGTATTCGGAGAAGCTGCGCAGCAGCTCTGGCGCCACGGTCAGCACGAACGCCGCAATGACCACGCCCACGGTCGAGCCCATACCCCCCAGTACGACAATGGCGAGGATCAACGCCGACTCGAAGAAGGTGAATGAAGACGGGTTGACGAAACCCTGGTAGGTGGCAAAGAACACCCCGGCCAGGCCGGCGGTAGAGGCGCCAAGGGTAAACGCCGAGAGCTTGACCAATACGTGGTTCAGGCCCATCGAACGGCAAGCGATCTCGTCTTCGCGCAGCGCTTCCCAGGCCCGGCCGACCGGCATGCGGGTCAGGCGGTGCTTGATGTACAGCACCGCCAGCACGACCATGAACAGCACCGCATAGATGAACACGAACTTGAGGTTGGCGTTGTATTCGAAGCCGAAGAACTCATGGATCGGCACCCCACCGTCCTTGGCGCGGCGGCCGAACTCCAGGCCGAAGAAGGTTGGCGATGGCGCCGGCATGCCGTTGGGGCCACCGGTGAACGACAGCCAGTTGTTCAGCACCAGGCGAATGATTTCGCCAAAGCCCAGGGTCACGATCGCCAGGTAGTCACCGTGCATCCGGAGCACCGGGAAGCCCAGGATGCACCCCGCCAACGCCGCCGCGATGGCCGCCAGCGGCAGCACGCTCCAGAAGCCCAGGCCAAGGTATTGGTACCCCAGCGCCAGGCCGTAGGCACCGATGGCGTAGAACGCTACATAACCCAGGTCGAGCAGGCCGGCCAGGCCCACCACGATGTTCAGGCCCAGGCCCAGCAGTACGTAGATCAGGCCAAGAATGACCACAGTCAGCAGGTACTTGTTGGCGAAAATCGGGAAGACGATGGCAATCACCACCAGCGCCGGGATGATGTAGCGTAGCCGCGACACATAGTTCGGCGCGCGCACATGCACGCCCGAGCCGCCACTGTCGAAGCCCTCGAGCATGCGCCGCCCGGCAGCGGTCTGCACGTACAGGCTGAGCAGGAAACGCCCGAGCATCACCCCGCCGACCAGCCAGGCAACCCGACGAGGTTCGGCGTTGAAGGTATAACCGTCGAGCACCACGCCGACGATCGGGCCGAAGACAATCAGCGCCAGCAAGCCGGCAACGATGGTCTCGAGCAGGCTGCGCTTGATATCGAAACCTTTGGTTTCAGAGGCAGAGGCAATTTTGGCAATCGACATGTTCACACCTTAGCCACGAGCGGGCGACCCAGCAGGCCTTGTGGGCGGAAGATAAGGATCATCACCAGCAGCGAGAAGCTGAACACGTCCTTGTAGTCGGAGTTGATCAGGCCGGAGAACAGCGACTCGGAAATACCCAGGATGATCCCGCCGAGCATCGCGCCAGGCAGCGAGCCGATGCCACCGAGCACAGCGGCAGTGAACGCCTTGATACCGATGATGAAGCCGGCGTAGAAGTCGAAGGTGCCGTAGTTCATGGTGATGAGCACGCCGGCCAGGGCGGCCATCACTGCACCGATGACGAACACGTAGGAGATTACCCGGTCGGTGTTGATACCCAGGATCGAGGCCATCTTGCGGTCTTGCTGGGTAGCACGGCACATGCGGCCGAGCTTGGTGTACTTGATCACGTAGGTCAGCAGGCCCATGCCGACAAAGGCCGCCACCAGGATGAAGATCTTGGTATAAGTCAGTTGCACGAAGCCGGACCCGACTTCGACACGCATAGCACCTTCCAGCAGGGTTGGCACGCCTTGCTGGCGGGCGCCCTGGCTGATCTGTGCGTAGTTCTGCAGGATCAGCGAAATGCCGATGGCACTGATCAGCGGTGCCAGGCGGGTGGAGTTACGCAGCGGTTTGTAGGCGATGCGCTCGATGGTGAAACCATAAACGCCGGTGACGACGATGGTGAACAACAAGGTGCCCAGCATCAGCAGGGGGAACGATTCGACACCGAAGTAAGCCAGCAATGCCAGGCTGATCGCCGCGAGGTAAGCGGAGATCATGTACACCTCGCCGTGCGCGAAGTTGATCATGCCGATAATGCCATAGACCATTGTGTAGCCGATGGCGATCAGGCCATAGACCGACCCGAGGGTCAGGCCGTTGACCAGTTGCTGCAGGAAAATACCATCCATAACGCAATCTCACCTGATTGAGATTGCACGAGCGCCGACCACGGCGCGGGCCACCTGTGCGGGGCCCTCGCAGCGCAGAACTGTGCAGATCTACGAATAAAGACAGGTACCGCGGGGCTTGGGCCCGAGCAACCGCCCGGGCCGCGGGCCGTTGTTATTTTTGTTTTTCCAGCTGGTGGTATTTACCGGTCTTGTCCCACTGGTAGACCACGTAGTCGGACACGGTCAGGTCGCCCTTGCTGTCCCACTTCTTCTCACCCATGACGGTCTGCACCGGGTTGGCCTTGAGCCACTTGGCAGCGTCCTCGCCCTTGTTCGACTTCGCGCCATTGAACGCGGCAGCCAGAGCCTGCAGCGAAGCGTAGGCGTACAGGGTGTAGCCCTCAGGTTCGGTGCCGGCCTTGCGGAACTCCTCCACCACCGCCTTGCTGTCTGGCAGCAGGCGCGGGTCGGCACCGAAGGTCATGTACACGCCGTCAACGTATTGCGCGCCGCCGGCGGTAGACACCAGTTCGTCGGTGACGATGCCATCATCGGACATGAACTTGACGTCCTTCAGGCCCTGCTCGCGCAACTGGCGTACCAGCGGGCCGGCTTCCGGGTGCAGGCCGCCGAAATAGACCACGTCGGCACCGGTAGAGCGGATCTTGGTGACCACAGCGCTGAAGTCTTTCTCGCCACGGGTCAGGCCTTCGTACAGCACAGGCTTCACGCCGCGTTTTTCCAGCTGCGCCTTGGTCGCGTCGGCCAGGCCCTGACCGTAGGTGTCCTTGTCGTGCAACACCGCGACCTTCTTGCCCTTGAGCACGTCGACGATGTAGTCGCCAGCGACGATACCCTGCTGGTCGTCACGGCCGCACATGCGGAACATGGCGCTCAGGCCGCGCTCCGTGACCTGTGGGTTGGTGGAGCCTGGGGTGATGGCGATTACGCCCGCCTCGTCATATACCTCGGACGCCGGGATCGTGTTGGAGGAACAGAAGTGGCCCACTACGCCGATCACCTTGTCCTGGTCGACCAGTCGGTTGGCCACGGCCACGGCTTGCTTCGGCTCACAGGCGTCATCGCCTTTGACCAGGACGATTTTCTCGCCATTCACGCCACCGGCGGCGTTGATCTTGTCGGCCGCTGCCTGCGCACCTTTCATGTACTGCTCGCCAAACGCTGCGTTGGCACCGGTCATTGGGCCCGCTACACCGATCTTGACGTCGGCCTGAACATACGAAGAAACACCCAGCGCCGTAGCTACGGCCAGAGCCAGGAAACCTTTCTTGTAAAACGTCTGCGACATGAGGTGGTGCTCCTAGAGTTTTTTTGGTTGGCACTACAACTACTCAGCCCTGTGCTCAGAGCAAGGGCCGTGCCATCGGTTTTGTCTTCCGGGAAAACACACTGTGCAGGATGCCTGTAGGCGACGGGCGGCCTTTTCTTTATTGAGCGTGCAACCGTCTGCCACGCGGCAGGCGCCACCACACGTACAGACAAGGAGCAACCGTCGAGTGCCATCATTGCAACCCTGGCAAGTGTTTACGTGCAACCGCCCTGTAACAGCGGACGTCACCGAACTGCACACCGCTGGTGCGCGACTGCTACAGGCGGCACCGTTTCAAGGCTAGCTGGTGCACGGAAAAACACCTCTGTTTTGGCTGTTTCGGCCTCTTCGCGGGCACGCCCGCGCCTAAAATAGGAACAAGGCCCCGCACCGTGTAGGGGCGGGCTTGCCCGTGAAGAGGCCGGAACAGCCACACAAGGGGTAAAAGGCTGGCACAATGGCCGCCAATCGCCGCTTCCGGAGCCCCCTTGATGAGCGAAAGCGCATTCGCCGAGCGCATCGTGCACAACTTGCTCGACACCGACTTCTACAAACTCACCATGATGCAGGGAGTGCTGCACAACTACCCGGACGCCGACGTCGAATGGGAATTCCGCTGCCGCAACGGTGAGGATCTGCGCCCCTACCTCGGCGAAATTCGTAATGAGCTCGAACGGCTTGGCGACCTCACCCTGGACGATGGCCAGCTGGCCTTCCTCGAACGCATCAGCTTCCTCAAGCCCGACTTTTTACGCTTTCTGCGACTGTTCCGCTTCAACCTGCGCTACGTGCACGTCGGCATCGAAAACGACCAGCTGTTCCTGCGCCTGAAAGGTCCGTGGCTGCATGTGATCCTGTTCGAAGTGCCGCTGCTGGCCATCATCAGCGAAGTACGCAACCGCAATCTGCACCCGCACATGCGCCTGGCCGAGGCGCGGGATCAGTTGTACCGCAAGTTTGACTGGCTGCGTGCACATGCCAGCGACGACGAGCTGGCCGAACTGCAGGTGGCCGACTTCGGCACCCGCCGGCGCTTTTCCAGCCGCGTGCAGGAGGAAGTGGTAAGGGTGCTGCGCGACGACTTCCCCGGCCGTTTTGTCGGCACCAGCAACGTCGACCTGGCATGGAAACTGGATATCAAACCGCTGGGCACCATGGCCCACGAATGGATCATGGCCCACCAGCAGCTCGGCCCCCGGCTGATCGACAGCCAGATCGCCGCGCTGGACTGCTGGGTACGCGAGTACCGCGGCTTGCTCGGCATCGCCCTGACCGACTGCATCACCATGGATGCCTTCCTCGGCGATTTCGACCTGTACTTCGCCAAGCTGTTCGACGGCCTGCGCCATGATTCGGGCGAGCCGGTAGCCTGGGCGGAAAAGGCCATTGCCCATTACCAGAAACTGGGTATCGACCCGATGACCAAGACCCTGGTGTTTTCCGACGGCCTCAACCTGACCCGCTCGCTGGAAATTTTCCGCGCCCTGCGCGGCCGCATCAACGTCAGCTTTGGCATCGGCACCAACCTGACCTGCGACATCCCTGGTGTGGCACCCATGAGCATCGTGCTTAAAATGACCGACTGCAACGGCGCGCCGGTGGCCAAGATCTCTGACGAAGCCGCCAAGACCCAGTGCCGCGACGAGAACTTCGTCGCCTACATGCGTCACGTATTCAAAGTCCCCAGCAAGGAGTAACCCATGCAAGCGGTTCAGCAAGAGATTGCCCAGGCGCTGAAGGTACAGCCGCCGTTCGCCGACGCGGCAGCGCTCGAGGCCGAAGTCGCCCGACGGGTGGCGTTCATCAAGGACTGTCTGGCCAATGCTCGACTCAAGACCTTGGTGCTGGGCATCAGCGGTGGCGTCGACTCACTGACTGCCGCCCTGCTCGCCCAGCGCGCCATCAACGAGCTGCGCGCCGAGACCGGCGACAAGGCCTACACCTTCATTGCCGTGCGCCTGCCGTACCAGGTACAGCATGACGAGCATGACGCCCAGGCATGCCTGGATGTGATCAAGGCAGATGAAGTTCACACGGTGGATATCGCCCCGGCAGTGCGTGCATTGGCAGCTGAAGTGGCGGCGTTGAAGAATGGCTCGCCGACGTTGGTGGACTTCGTGGTTGGCAACGTCAAGGCACGTACCCGAATGGTCGCCCAGTACACCATCGCTGGCGCCCGCGCAGGTCTGGTGATCGGAACCGACCACGCCGCCGAGGCGGTGATGGGCTTCTTTACCAAGTTTGGTGATGGTGCCTGCGACCTGGCGCCGTTGAGTGGGCTGGTGAAGAATCAGGTGCGGGCGATTGCGCGCAGCTTCGGTGCGCCGGAGTCACTGGTGGAAAAGGTGCCAACGGCCGACCTGGAAGACCTGGAGCCGGGCAAGCCGGACGAGGCGTCACATGGCGTGACCTACGCGCAGATCGATGCCTTCCTGCATGGGCAGCCGGTTGACCAGGCAGCGTTCGACATCATCGTCGCCACCTACCGCAAGACCCAGCACAAGCGCGAACTGCCGTTCGCTCCTTGATAAGTGGCCTGCAGGAGCGGGTTCACCCGCGATTACGAGGGTGAACCCACTGACGCATTCGCGGGTGAACCCGCTCCTACAGGGTTCGCCGTCAGCCTTTGATTACTTGACGATGACCTTGCCTTTCATCATCGAGATGTGGCCCGGGAAGGTGCAGAAGAAGCTGTAGTCACCACCGGCTTCCAGCTTGGAAGTGTCGAACTTCACTTCGGTTTCTTTCTCAGGCGCGCCGATCATCTTGGTGTGGGCGATGATCGCGGCGTTGTCAGCCTTCAGGTAGTCCTTATCCAGACCCTGGCTCATGCCTTCGGTGGCAATGGCCTGCATGTCGGCAGTCTTGCTGATCACCAGGTTGTGGCCCATGACGTTCTTCGGCAGGTTGCCAGAGTGGGTCAGTTTGACGGTGAATTCCTTGCAGCTCTTGTCGACAGTGAATTCCTTGCTGGTGTAGGACATCTGGTCAGTCGAGTCGACAGTGACCGAGCACTCGGCGGCGAAGACAGAAGCGCTGGCGAGGGTCAGCAGGGATACCGCTACAGCTTTCGCAAACATCATGAATCTCCTTGGCAGGGTTTTATCAATTGCGAGACTGCCTGAAACCGTTCAGCCCCTTGCTGATATGGGTCAAGGGGGGTGTCAAGCGATCAGCCAGTAGAATTGTTCAATGGATTGTATACAACCAATCTAAGGGCACATCATGCCCTTTTATTAGACGATGGGACAACCTCTCATTTAGGAGCAATACCAAATGCCCATCTCCAACTTCCTCAATAGCCTGCTCGCTGCCTACGCCCACGGCGCCACAGGAGCCATCTGCGAATTCTCCCGACCAGAATGAACCCGGCCTTGGAAGCGACGGGCATGCGCCGTACCCTGTGCGCCTGAGTGACAGGAGATGAGCAATGCCCGTACGTTCCGTTTGTGTGTTCTGCGGCGCCAGCATGGGCGCCAACCCTGCCTACCGTGAAGCAGCCGTCGCGCTAGGCCAGGCCATTGCCCGCCGTGGATTGACCCTGGTGTATGGCGGTGGCGCGGTCGGCTTGATGGGCGTGGTGGCCGACGCGGCCATGGCGGCCGGCGGCGAAGTGGTCGGGATCATTCCGCAGAGCCTGCTGGACGCTGAAGTCGGCCACAAAGGCCTGACCCGCCTGGAAGTGGTGGATGGCATGCATGCGCGCAAGGCCCGCATGGCCGAGCTGAGCGATGCCTTCATTGCCTTGCCGGGAGGGCTGGGTACGCTGGAGGAACTGTTCGAAGTGTGGACCTGGGGGCAACTGGGCTATCACGCCAAGCCACTCGGGCTACTGGATGTGAACGGTTTCTACGACAAGCTGGGCGGGTTCCTCGACCATATCGTCGAAGAAGGCTTCGTGCGCCCGCAACACCGGGCGATGTTACTGCTGGGGCAGCAGCCGGACGAGCTGCTGGACGGGATGGACAGCTTTGTGGCGCCGGTCGCGCCTAAGTGGGTCGACAAGCAGCCTGATTGAAGCTGAGACTTTTGGGACCGCTTCGCGGTCCTTTCGCGACACAAGGCCGCTCCCACAAAAGCACTGCGTACAGCCGATCAATATGGGAGCGGCCTTGTGTCGCGATGGGCTGCAAAGCAGCCCCAATAGTCGATCAGTTAACGCGGAATGACAGGCTGACGCGGCTTCTTGTTGCCCTTGCCGCCCTTGCTCGCCTCTTTGCGCTCCTTGGCCGCCTGCTGGTTGCGCGCAAACGCTTCGGCCTTGGCCTTCTCGCGCTTGTCCCACGGCTTGCTGCCATCGCTGCCACGCGGCGGCAGGCCGGTGTGCTGGGTCAGGATCTTCTGGTCCTTGCCCACCTTGTGGCTCCCGGCCGGGGTCGAGTTCTTGCGGCGCGCACTCTGGTAGCTGTCGGTCTGCGGCTGGTGCGCCGGAATCAGCTGGTGCTTGCCCGGCCCGATCAGGTCGGCGCGACCCATACGCTGCAGCGCTTCACGCAGCATCGGCCAGCCCTTCGGGTCGTGGTAGCGCAAGAACGCCTTGTGCAGACGGCGTTGCTCGTCGCTCTTGACGATCTCCACCCCTTCGCTCTTGTAGGTCACCTTGCGCAGCGGGTTCTTGCCTGAGTGGTACATGGCCGTAGCCGAGGCCATTGGCGACGGGTAGAACGCCTGTACCTGGTCGGCACGGAAGCCATTGCCCTTCAGCCACAGGGCCAGGTTCATCATGTCTTCGTCGGTGGTACCGGGGTGCGCGGCAATGAAGTACGGGATCAGGTACTGCTCCTTGCCCGCTTCTTTCGAGAATTTCTCGAACATGCGCTTGAAGCGGTCATAGGTGCCGATACCCGGCTTCATCATCTTGTCCAGCGGGCCACGCTCGGTGTGCTCCGGGGCAATCTTCAGGTAGCCGCCAACGTGGTGGGTGACCAGTTCCTTGACGTACTCCGGCGATTCTACCGCCAGGTCGTAGCGCAGGCCGGAAGCAATCAGGATCTTTTTCACACCCGGCAAGGCACGGGCCTTGCGGTACAGCTCGATCAGCGAGCTGTGGTCGGTATTGAGGTTTTCGCAGATACCCGGGAACACGCACGACGGCTTGCGGCAGTGCTTCTCGATCTCGGGGCTTTTGCAGGCGATGCGGTACATGTTGGCAGTCGGCCCGCCAAGGTCCGAGACCACGCCAGTGAAGCCCGGCACCTTGTCACGCATCTCTTCGATTTCGTGCAGGATCGACTCGTGCGAGCGGTTCTGGATGATGCGGCCTTCGTGTTCGGTGATCGAGCAGAAGGTACAGCCACCGAAGCAACCACGCATGATGTTCACCGAGAAACGGATCATCTCGTAGGCCGGGATGCGCTCCTTGCCATAGGCCGGATGCGGCACACGGGCGTAAGGCATGCCGAACACGTAGTCCATTTCCTCGGTGCTCATGGGGATGGGTGGCGGGTTGAACCACACATCCACTTCGCCGTGCTTCTGCACCAGCGCGCGAGCGTTGCCTGGGTTGGTCTCCAGGTGCAGCACGCGGTTGGCATGGGCATAGAGCACCGGGTCGTTACGCACCTTTTCGAACGATGGCAGGCGGATCACCGACTTTTCCCGGGTCACGGCCGGGCTGTCGAGAATCTGCACCACCTTGGCTTCGTTCGGGTCTTCCTGGTCGCCCTTGGCCTGTTCGATGGCGCAGGCCTGGGTGTCCTGGGTGTTCACGTACGGGTTGATGATCTTGTCGACGCGCCCTGGGCGGTCGATACGGGTGGAGTCGATCTCGTACCAGCCCTGCGGGGTATCGCGGCGCACGAAGGCGGTGCCGCGTACGTCGGTGATGGTCTCGATCTTCTCACCGTTGGACAGGCGCTGGGCCACCTCGACCACCGCACGCTCGGCGTTGCCGAACAGCAGGATGTCGGCGCTGGCGTCGATCAGGATCGAGTGACGAACCTTGTCCTGCCAGTAGTCGTAGTGGGCGATGCGGCGCAGCGAAGCCTCGATGCCGCCGAGCACGATCGGCACATGCTTGTAGGCCTCCTTGCAGCGCTGGCTGTACACCAGGCTGGCACGGTCCGGACGGCTGCCGGCCAGACCACCCGGGGTGTAGGCATCGTCGGAACGGATCTTCTTGTCCGCGGTGTAGCGGTTGATCATCGAGTCCATGTTACCGGCGGCCACGCCGAAGAACAGGTTCGGTTCGCCGAGCTTCATGAAGTCGTCTTTTGACTGCCAGTTCGGCTGGGCGATGATGCCCACGCGGAAGCCCTGGGCCTCCAGCAGACGGCCAATGATGGCCATGCCGAACGACGGATGGTCGACGTAGGCATCACCGGTCACGATGATGATGTCGCAGGAATCCCAGCCGAGCAGATCCATCTCCTCCCTGCTCATTGGCAGGAAAGGTGCTGGCCCGAAGCATTCGGCCCAGTACTTGGGATAGTCGTAGAGTGGTTTGGCTGCTTGCATGTCAGTGACCGGTTCTGGTGTGCAGGGAAATCGCGGGCGCGGAATATAGCACAAATTTTGACCAAATCCGACTGGATTCGTGGGGATTGGTGGGCGGGGCGACGGTTGGGGGATGGACGTGGCAGGTGGTTGGCTTGAGGGGTGTAGTGGGGTTGCCAGGTGTTCGACAGAATCCTTGCAGCGCCTTGGCCATCGCACTCAGGTAATGGGCAGCCCAGATCATCATCGGCTTCTCATCCATCAACCCAGTGATGGTCAGTTCGCGCACATAGCCCATCAACTCCGAAGACTGCTCGCGGGCGTCTCTACACTGGATCCCGGGCTCGATGCGGAACAACGGGTGGGGTAAACCCGCTCCCACAGGTACGGTGCAACTCTTGAAGCCTATGGTGAACCTGTAGGAGCGGGTTCACCCGCGAAAGGGCCAGCCCAGGCAACACATCAACGAATCTTTACAGCAGGCCCCTGCCCCTGCATCGGGTTGTCTTCAAGAAAAGGGGATCGTGGGGTGGATCGGGGCAAGGCGATTACTCACAGGAATACCTGAGCCTGCTTACACCAATGGCGATCGCGCCCCCTGCTGAGCGATCGCAATTCCTTCAGATTTTTACTGAATGTTTAGCCTACCCCACCCTGAGAAAGTGCTAACCAGCTAATTATTGGTGCTTTTTTCTTTATCTCTTAAGAATTGTAGGAATCGACCTTCTAGTCTTAGTAAAAAATCCTACATTAACTTTCCTCAACAAATCCCGAGAAGTTCTTGAACCCCCAAAAAAACAAGTGCTACAACAATGACGCGCTGAAAGGCGCACTCAAACCAACTCTATAGGAGCACTAGCCATGGGACGTCGTCGTTCTGAAATCCACACTCTGCAGATCCCACGCGTGATGAGCTACACATTCACCGAGTCCGAGGTTGAATTTCTCAATCTTCTGTAAGTGACAAACCAGAAGGGGCTTAGCCCCTTCTGGCTCTACCAAGGAGCAGAACATGATTACCGAACGCGAGCTGAACATAGAAGAGGCCTACAACCGGCTGACAAGGCTGCATCATCACTTAGGGCTTCAATCGAAAACAGCACTATCAAAAAAGAGTATCCTGGTCGCCACATGCCACTTATACGACAGCGCCTACAAAGAAGTTTCTTGCGGGGCAGGAAAAGGGGAACATTGCGAACTAGGAGCCCTTGCTGAGAGCCTAGAGCACTACTTCGTCGACAAGAGCACTCCACCACTCATCGAAAGCGACCAAATTTTGCAATCGATAGCCCCATTTGACGATTGGCTCCTAAAATCCATTCCCCCGGATTGCCGAATACCTTATTTCAGTCTTCAGGCATTGAACAGCTACGACGAAATAGCCATTCCCGCGATATTGATAGCACCTTCCTCCAGAAACATTGATGAAATCGAAAAAACTGCAGCGGGCTTTCTTTCCAAATACTCGACCAACTCTGGTACAGCACTTGGCTGCACGGAGAACGAGGCTCTGCTCCACGCCATCAATGAAGCTATCGAACGTCACGCACTTTCTATGTACTACCTATCACTTTGCGGCCTGACTTCCCCACCCAAACTTTACCAACCTTCGAGTTCTTTTCTGGAAGAAACATTTGCCCATGATACCGAGCTTCTCCGTCGGGCCAAAAAACTAGAAATATACTTGACGCACGACTTTTACGAAGTTTCATTTTGCATTGCTGTTTCTCGTAGTAAAAAAGAAGGTGCACTCAGCAGCATTGGCTCCGGCAGCTCCATCAACCCCTCCATTGCAATGTACCGCGCCGTAACGGAGCAGGTTCAGTGCGAGCAGCTTTCTGGGGCCACAGAAAAACAAGAAGATCTCTCTGCTGAAAAAATGCTTACTCATTCAACCCGCCTTTCAGCACTTATACACCCATGCCCCACATATGCTGTACCCGCCTTTCACCCTCCGCATACCGATCTCAGCGTGCGCGGGCAAGTCAAGCGAACACTGATCAACCTGGAAAAACATAATAAGGTCGCATTCTATCGCACACTTTATGAGCACCCGAATCTCGCTACGGTTGTTCAGGTGTTCATACCCGGACTTGAACGCTTCCACCTGATCAGATCAGGTATTCCAGTCGCGCCACAGCGTGCACTCAAAGGCATAAGGCAATGACATGCAAATCTATAGAGGAATTCTCGCCGCCCTCGGCGCGACACTGCTCCTGAAAATCACGACCGTCGTACCTGCTCTAGTCTTGGCCGACATCATTGACAACCTGGCCACCTCAGCCGCGTCTTCCCAGCTTCTGCTCGGAGCTTTCATATGCCTCGTCGCATTACAAGCCTCAATGACCCCTCTACAAGCCTGGTGCCTGGCGCGGCTTTGCCAGGAACGCGTGAAGCAACTTTCCATCCGCTGGTGCCGCGAATTGCTGGACAAGCGCTTCGAGGCCTATGGACAACTCCATGGCGGAACACTGGTAAAAGTACTGGATAGGGGCATTACTGCACAGGAGCGGTGGTTAGGCTTTTTGATTGGCTCGGCATGGCCGGTGCTAGCCGAAGCTGCAGTGCTGATAACGCTCTTCGCTTACCTGGGGGCTACTTCGGTATTGATCGGCCTCATCCCTTTGAGCCTGGCCTACCTGTGGGCCAACGATCGCCTGGTGCGCTGGCGCCGGCCACATATCGAGGCAGTGAACGCGCGCGAGGATGAACTGGCGGAACAATGGGTCGATACCTTCGCCAGCGCGGCAACGGTCAAACTGGAAAAGGCCGAGGATGCCGCAATGCTCCCGGTCAACCAGACACTTTCGCACTATGCCGACTCAGCAGTGCAGGTAGCTCACAGTGGGGGTTGGATTCAGAGCCTGCGTACCCTGTTCATAGGCCTGGGCAGTAGCGGTTTGCTCATGTGGGGTATCCATGATCAGGCTCTGGCAACACCGCAATTGAGCCTGGGCGAGCTGGTTGCTCTCTTCACCTTGGTGAGCGGATTGCTGGCAGGGGTTGCGCAACTTGCTGAGGCCTGGCGATTGCTAGACCAGTTTCGGCTAGACAAACGCAAACTCGAACACTGGCTCCAGCTCCCCTCGTTCGGCCCAGCATGCACTACTGAGGCGAAGTCCCAAGACCAGGACGCTGGCCTAAGCATCGCCCCGTGTCAGTTGAGCGCTCGAGATACTGTACAACTTCACATCGAAGAACCCTTGGTACTGCACAAAGGAGAACGGGTCGCACTGATCGGGCCCAGCGGATGTGGTAAATCGACACTTCTGCATACGCTGGCGGGAACGATATTCCCGTTGCGCAAGGATGTGCACCTGCACGGCAGGTGCCTGGCGTCGCTCGACGCTAGTGAACAATTCAGTCGATTACGACTCTGCCCTCAGGATGCGCATTTCATACCCGGCCCCCTGCCCCGCGCAGTGCTGTTCGAGCAAGCTCATGATCGCGCTCAAATCGAACGATGGCTTGAACGGTTGGGACTGAGCAAAGACTGGTACGAACTTGATCTGGATGCACGCGCAGAATCGATATCGGGCGGCGAAGCACGCAGGCTGACGCTGCTACGCCTTCTTAATCAGCCTGGGGAATTCAATTTCTTTGACGAACCCACAGCCGGGCTCGATGCCGCGTCGGCAGAGCGAACCTGGGACCTGTTGTTCGAAGCATTTAAAGGGCGAGGGCTGATTTGCGTGACGCATGATCAGAGCGCACTGTTGCGGTTTGACCGGGTGATCACCCTGAGCGAGGGGCGGATCATCAGCCAAGGGCAAACGAACATCGCTCAGATTTCAGAGCTAGCAGGCGCACCGCAAACCTTGTAGGAGCGGCCTTGCTAGCTCAATGGGTTATTCATCATCATCAAAGTTGTACATCCCCGGCGCCAAGTTCTCGAACCGGGTGTACTTGCCGATAAACGCCAAACGCACGAAGCCGATGGGGCCGTTACGCTGTTTGCCGATGATGATTTCCGCCACGCCCTTGTGCTCGGTCTCGGGGTGGTACACCTCGTCGCGGTACACGAACATGATCACGTCGGCGTCCTGCTCGATTGCACCGGATTCACGCAAGTCGGAGTTCACCGGGCGTTTGTTCGGGCGCTGTTCCAGCGAGCGGTTCAGCTGCGAAAGGGCAATGACCGGGCAGTTGAATTCTTTGGCCAGGGCCTTGAGCGAGCGGGAAATCTCGGAAATTTCGTTGGTACGGTTGTCACCGGCCGACCCCGGAATCTGCATCAGCTGCAGGTAGTCGACCATGATCATGGCGATTTCACCATGCTCACGGGCCAGGCGGCGGGTACGTGCGCGCATTTCCGAGGGGCTGATACCCGCCGTATCGTCGATGAACAATTTTCGGTCGTTGAGCAGGTTCACTGCCGAGGTCAGGCGCGGCCAGTCGTCGTCATCCAGCTGGCCGGAACGGACCTTGGTCTGGTCGATACGCCCCAGAGACGAGAGCATACGCATGATCAGCGACTCACCTGGCATCTCGAGGGAGAACACCAGCACCGCCTTGTCGGTCCGCAGTACGGCGTTTTCTACCAGGTTCATGGCGAAGGTGGTCTTACCCATCGACGGACGGCCGGCGACGATGATCAGGTCGGCTGCCTGCAGGCCGCTGGTCTTCTCGTCCAGGTCGGTGTAACCGGTGGAGATACCGGTGATGTCACTGTCGGAGTTGAACAGCGTATCGATGCGGTCGATGGCCATGGTCAACAGCTCGTTGACGCCTACCGGGCCGCCGGTTTTAGGCCGTGCCTCGGCGATCTGGAAGATCTGCCGTTCGGCATCGTCGAGAATCTCGGCAGCGTTGCGCCCCTGGGGGTTGAACGCGTTGTCGGCGATGTCGGTACTGATGCTGATCAGCTGGCGCAACGTGGCCCGCTCGCGAATGATCGCGGCGTAGGCCTTGATGTTGGCCACCGAAGGGGTGTTCTTGGCCAGCTCGGCCAGGTAAGCCAAACCGCCGATCTGCGAGGACAGGCCTTCCTTGTCCAACTGCTCGTGCAGGGTCACCACATCGAATGGCTGGTTGGCGTCGGCCAACTTGTGCACAGCGCGGAAGATCAGCCGGTGGTCATGCCGGTAGAAATCGCCGTCCGACACCTGGTCCAGCACCCGCTCCCAGGCATTGTTGTCCAGCATCAGGCCACCGAGCACGGCCTGTTCGGCCTCGATGGAATGCGGCGGTACCTTCAGGGCTGCGGTTTGCAGGTCAAGCTGTTCGGAGGTGGTGATCTCGTTCATGGCCACGAAAGAATTCTGGAGGATGAAAAAGACAAAGGGCACGGCCTGTCGAAAACAGGACCGTGCCCGATGTTAACCGCCTGACTCGCAAGGAGCCAGCCAGTTAGCGCAGCTTAGGCAGCTACGACGACCACGCGTACGGTGGCTTCAACGTCGCTGTGCAGGTGCACGGCTACGTCGTATTCGCCAACCTGACGGATGGTGCCGTTCGGCAGACGAACTTCAGCCTTGGCCACTTCAACGCCGGAGGCGGTCAGGGCGTCAGCGATGTCGTGGGTGCCGATCGAACCGAACAGCTTGCCTTCGTCGCCAGCGGTGGCAGTGATGGTCACTTCCAGCTCGGCCAGTTGGGCAGCGCGGCTTTCAGCCGAAGCTTTCTTGTCAGCGGCTGCTTTTTCCAGCTCGGCACGACGCTCTTCGAACGCAGCCAGGTTGGCGGCGTTGGCAACGGTGGCCTTGCCGAATGGCAGCAGGAAGTTACGGCCGTAACCAGCCTTAACTTTTACTTTGTCGCCCAGGTTGCCCAGGTTAGCGACTTTTTCCAGCAGGATCAGTTCCATTTGGTAAAACCTCTTAACTTTTAACCTTCACCGTTCGCGGAGTCTTTCCCCGGAGGGGACTTGCGACCGCGAAAATCAATCAGGCTGTCGACAATGGCCAAAACCATCAGCAACGGATAAATCAGCTGCATGATCAGCGGTAGCGTCACGTACATCCCCACCAGCCAGAAACCGGCCAGTCGGCCCTGTGCCACCAGCCCGTGCATCAAGGCGATGCCGGCCAGCACCAGTACCAGGCTGGAAGCCGATGCCAGGATGATGAACTGCGGGCCGATAAACGGCGCCACCACCATCACTGCCACCAAGACCGCCATGGTCTGTTTCGGCAACTTCAGTTCGCGAAACTCGCGACCGAAGCCTCCAGGGTTGTACAACGCTGCCTGCCAATAGCGCGCCAGCATCAACGCCAGCACACTGAACAATTGCACCGTCACTGCTGTGGAAGCGACCAGCACAGGGCGGATCAGCTCACCGGAGAGCACCGGTTGCCCTTCGATTTGCGGCATGGCTTCGGCAAACGCCTTGGCCAGCACATCGAAGGTTTGCGCCAGCGCCAGATCAAGCACGAGGCTGAAAGCCACGGCGAACACGGCACTGGCGAGCAACACCCGGCTCCAGGGATGCTCGGCACGCAACATGGCGGCCAGGGCCAAGGCACCCGCAATCACCAGAAAGGTGATGGGATCGCCCATGACCCATACGGCCAGCCCGGCCAGCAAGCCGCCGGCGATGACCGATGTAGCATCCTTGAACCCACGCCGCAGCAGCACAAGGCTGCCGGCAGCGGCACTCAACCAGAACAGCAGCGGCAGTACCGCGCTGATGACCACCACCAGGGTGGCCTGCACACGACCGCGCATGATGAAACTTGCTAACGCTCGCATGCTAATCCCTTACTGCTTGTCGACGACCCGGTCTCAGCGGCCGTGGCTGTCGGTGTAGGGCAGCAGGGCCAGGAAGCGGGCGCGCTTGATAGCGGTAGCCAGCTGACGCTGATAACGAGCTTTGGTACCGGTGATACGGCTTGGAACGATCTTGCCGGTTTCGGATACGTAAGCTTTCAGGGTGTTGAGATCTTTGAAGTCG
Organism: Pseudomonas sp. CIP-10; assembly: GCF_020911845.1. Taxonomy (NCBI): domain Bacteria; kingdom Pseudomonadati; phylum Pseudomonadota; class Gammaproteobacteria; order Pseudomonadales; family Pseudomonadaceae; genus Pseudomonas; species Pseudomonas sp. CIP-10. Next base: position 5,416,778 of record NZ_CP087160.1, read on the forward strand.
ATCTCTTTCACGTCTTCAGCAGTGAAGCGGCAGAATTTACGACGACGGAAGAAACGTGCCATTTAATAGGCTCCTCTAAAGGTCCGTGGATTACTCGTCAGCGTTATCGCTGGAGTCGCTGTCATTGCTGTCGTCGCCTTCGGCGGAGTCAGCATGCTCAGGACGCTCGCGACGCTCACGGCGCTCGCTGCGGTTCTCTTCAGCCTTCAGCATCTCGGACTGGCCGGTAACGGCTTCGTCGCGACGGATGACCAGGTTACGGATAACGGCATCGTTGTAGCGGAAGTTGTCTTCCAGCTCGGCCAGGGCCTTGCCGGTACATTCAACGTTCAGCATCACGTAGTGAGCCTTGTGAACATTGTTGATTGCGTAGGCCAGTTGACGACGGCCCCAGTCTTCCAGGCGGTGGATTTTGCCACCATCTTCTTCGATCAGCTTGGTGTAACGCTCAACCATGCCGCCGACTTGTTCGCTCTGGTCCGGGTGAACCAGGAAGATGATTTCGTAATGACGCATGAATGCTCCTTACGGGTTAGTAGTCTGCCAGTGAATCTGGTCAGACAAGGAGTGAATGACACTGTATGTCTTGCACGGAGGGGAGGCACATGAGCGCCTGCCAGCTCGGCAAGGGGCGCAATTGTAGAGAAGCCGGGGCGCACAAGCAAGGTGATTGGTGAATATTTGAACAGCCTGAAACATATTTACAGGCTGCGGGCCTCTTCGCGGGTGAACCCGCTCCTACAGGGGAACGCAATCACCCTGTAGGAGCGGGTTCACCCGCGAAGAGGCCGGAACAGGCCTGAGAATCAGCGCTTGGCCTGACGCTGACGCACGGCTTCGAACAGGCAAACCCCGGTCGCCACCGACACGTTAAGGCTGCTGACGCTACCTGCCATCGGCAACTTCACCAGGAAGTCGCAATGCTCACGGGTGAGCCGACGCATGCCCTTGCCTTCCGCCCCCATGATCATCACCAGTGGCCCGGTCAGGTCTTGCTGGTAGATCTCCTGCTCGGCCTCGCCAGCGGTACCCACTACCCACAGGCCACGCTGCTGCAACTTCTCAAGCGTACGCGCCAGGTTGGTCACAGCCACCAGCGGAATGACTTCTGCTGCACCACAAGCCACCTTTCGCACAACCGGCGTCAACGTTGCGGACTTGTCCTTGGGCACGATCACTGCCGTGGCACCGGCCGCATCCGCGGTACGCAGACAAGCGCCGAGGTTGTGCGGGTCGGTCACGCCGTCCAGCACCAGGATCAGCGGCGGCGTTTCTGTGCGCTCAAGCAGCTCTTCGAGCATCAGCTCGCCCCACACCTGGCTCGGACTGACCTCGGCTACAACGCCTTGGTGCACGCCTTCGACCCAGGCATCCATCTCACGGCGCTCGGCCTGGCCGACCGGCACGCGGTTTTCCGCGGCCAGCGCCAGCAAGGTTTCGAGGCGTGGCTCACTGCGCCCTTCCGACAGCCAGATCTGCTTGACCCGCTTTGGATGGTGCTGCAGCAATGCCTGCACGGCGTGTACGCCGTAGATCTTTTCCAGCTGACTCATGAATTGCTCTTGTTTTTGCGTGGTGCGCCGGACTTCGGCGGGCCTTTACGGTGCTTGGTCGGTTTGCCGGACGGCTTGCCACCTTTCTCCGATTTGCTGCCAGCACTGCTGCGCGCGTCGGTCATCAGCGCTTTTTTCATCTCGCGGCTTTTACGCACTTCAGCGTTTCGCTGCACAGCATCCTTGGGGAAGTACGCTTCGGACGCTTCGCTTTTGCGGCTGCGCGGCTTGGGCGTGGCTTTCGCTTCGGTTGCTGGCTGCTGCTCGGCTTTTTCGGCAACTGGCGCGGCGCCACGCTGCTTGCGGCCGATCGGTGCGGCGAGGGTCTTTTCCGACACTTCGAAGTCGATCTTGCGCTCATCCAGATCAACACGCATGACCTTGACTTCGATGGTGTCGCCCAAGCGGAAGCTGCGACCGGTGCGCTCGCCAGCCAGGCGATGGTGTACCGGGTCGAAGTGGTAGTAGTCACCTGGCAACGCACTGACGTGCACCAGGCCCTCTACATAGATATCGGTCAGCTCGACGAACAGGCCGAAACCGGTCACCGCCGTGATCACACCCGGGAAGGTCTCGCCCACGCGATCTTTCATGAACTCGCACTTGAGCCAGTTGACCACGTCACGGGTGGCCTCGTCGGCCCGGCGCTCGGTCATCGAGCACTGCTCGCCGAGTTGCTCCAGGGTGTTTTCGTCGTACGGGTAGATACGCGCCTTGGGGATGCTCATGGCGCCGGCACGCTTGACGTGCGGGGTATCGACCTTGGAGCGGATGATGCTGCGGATGGCGCGATGCACCAGCAGGTCCGGGTAACGACGGATCGGCGAGGTGAAGTGGGTGTACGCCTCGTAGTTCAGGCCGAAGTGGCCGTTGTTCTCGGTGCTGTACACGGCCTGGCTCAGCGAGCGCAGCATCACCGTCTGGATCAGGTGGAAGTCCGGGCGACCGGCGATGCTCGCCAGCAGGGCCTGGTAATCCTTCGGCGACGGGTCCTTGCCCTTGTGCAGGCTCAGGCCCAGCTCGCCGAGGAAGGCGCGCAGTTTTTCCAGGCGCTCCGGCGGCGGGCCATCGTGCACGCGATACAGGGCCGGCACGCCGTGCTTCTGCAGGAACTCGGCCGTGGCCACGTTGGCCGCCAGCATGCATTCCTCGATCAGCTTGTGAGCATCGTTGCGCACGGTCGGGCGGATTTCGGCGATCTTGCGCTCGTCGCCGAAGATGATGCGGGTTTCCTGGGTTTCGAAGTCGATGGCGCCACGTGTGTGACGCGCCTCCACCAGCACCTTGTACAGGTTGTACAGGTTCTTCAGGTCGGGCACGACTTCCTTGTATTCCTCGCGCAGCGCCTTGCCCTCACGGGTACGCGAGTGCTCGAGCATGCTGCTGACCTTGTTGTAGGTCAGGCGGGCATGGGAGTGGATCACGCCTTCGTAGAACTGGTAGTCGACCATCTGGCCGGCTTTGTTCATGGTCATTTCACAGACCATGGCCAACCGGTCGACATGCGGGTTCAGCGAGCACAGGCCGTTGGACAGCTCTTCGGGGAGCATCGGCACCACGCGCTCGGGGAAGTAAACCGAGTTACCGCGCTGCTGGGCTTCGACATCCAGGGCAGAGCCCAGACGCACGTAGCTGGACACGTCAGCGATGGCCACGTACAGGCGCCAGCCACCGGAGAACAGACGCAGCTTGCCCAGCGGTTCGCAATAAACGGCATCGTCGAAGTCGCGGGCGTCTTCACCGTCGATGGTGACGAACGGCAGATGGCGCAGGTCGACACGCTTCTCTTTGTCCTTCTCCTCGACTTCGGAGCGGAACTTGCGTGCCTCCTTGACCACATCATTGGGCCAGACGTGCGGAATGTCGTAGCTGCGCAGGGCAACGTCGATTTCCATGCCCGGCGCCATGTAGTTGCCGATGACCTCGACCACATCGCCTTGCGGCTGGAAGCGCGGCGTTGGCCAGTGGGTGATCTTGATCTCGACGAACTGGCCGATCTTGGCACCGCCGTTACGCCCGGCGGTCACCAGCACTTCCTGCTGGATCTTCGGGTTGTCCGGGGTTACGTAACCGATGCCGCCTTCTTCGAAATAGCGGCCGACCACGCTTTCGTGGGCACGGGAGATGACTTCGACCAGCACGCCTTCACGGCGGCCACGGCGGTCGACACCGGAGACGCGGGCCAGGCCACGGTCGCCGTCGAACACCAGTCGCATCTGCGACGGGCTGAGGAACAGGTCTTCGCTGCCGTCATCGGGAATAAGGAAGCCGAAGCCGTCGCGGTGGCCGGAGACGCGACCGCAGATCAGGTCCAGCTTGTCTACCGGGGCATAAGTGCCGCGCCGGGTATAGATAAGCTGGCCATCGCGCTCCATGGCACGCAGGCGGCGGCGCAGGGCTTCGATCTGGTCTTCTTCATACAGACCGAACTCTTTTGCCAGCTCCTCGCGGGCAGCAGGTTCGCCTCGGTCGGCGAGACGCTGCAGGATCAGCTCACGGCTGGGAATGGGGTTGTCGTATTTTTCCGCTTCGCGAGCGGCCTCGGGATCGAGGGATTGCCAATCGGCCATCAGAAGGGGTTCACCTTGGGGTATATAGATATGAATTCTGGCATAGGCGTATTGAAACCGGAAATGTCTGCCTTGGACAGCCCCCGCTGCAGTGCATAAACAGCAGAAATAGGCTTGTGGAATCAACAAGTTGAATTTTTTGAATTTTTTTTCGATTGGGGGCTTTACAGCCTTGGGGAGCGTCCGTATAGTGCGCACCACAACGACGGACAACCCCGAAGTTGTAGTAGAGATGAACGACGCTGTAAAGCATCAAGTAACCTCGAATGTGTGCCCAGGTGGCGGAATTGGTAGACGCGCTGGTTTCAGGTATCAGTGACCGCAAGGTCGTGGAAGTTCGAGTCTTCTCCTGGGCACCAAGTATTTTCAAGTAGCAGATGACCAAGGATCTGTTACTACTGTGTGAAAGCGAACGATAGTCGCCTTCTGCAGATGATGTAAAGCTTTGCCCAGGTGGCGGAATTGGTAGACGCGCTGGTTTCAGGTATCAGTGACCGCAAGGTCGTGGAAGTTCGAGTCTTCTCCTGGGCACCATACAAAAACCCACTAGCTTGCTAGTGGGTTTTTTCTTGCCTGCGATTTTTGTGCCCCCTCCCCCGATACCCGCACGTCGTAGGAGCGGGTTCACCCGCGAAGAGGCCCGTACAGGCAACACACGCCCAGCGCCCCCCCCCCCCTTGCACCATGGTCTGACCATGAATTTCTCGTCACCCGGCCACTTGAGAAACAATTTCGTTTACCATTGTTTCCAAATATGTAGCCGTAAGCGAGGAAGTACCCGCATGACGATCCGCCCGCAACCGCTGATGCGTACCCTGGCCGCCGCAGTGCTGAGCCTGGTCATCGGCGCTCCGGCCGCCATGGCAGACGCACCGGTCACGCTGACCATGTACAACGGTCAGCACAAGGAAATCGGCGAAGCCATTGCCAAGGCCTATGAGGCCAAGACCGGCATTCACATCGACATCCGCAAAGGCAGCAGCAACCAGCTGGCCAGCCAGATCATCGAGGAAGGCGACCGTTCGCCAGCCGACATCATCTATACCGAAGAGTCCCCGCCCCTGAACAACCTGGGCGAGCTGGGCCTGCTGGCCAAGATTGACGACGCCACGTTGAACATGATGCCCAAGGAGTACGTTGGCGCCAACGGCACCTGGATGGGTATCACCGCCCGTACGCGCATCGTGGTGTACAACCCCAAGAAAGTCGACGAGAAAGACCTGCCAACCACGGTGATGGACTTCGCCAACCCTGAGTGGGAAGGCCGCGTCGGCTACGTCCCTACCAGCGGTGCGTTCCAGGAGCAGGCCGTGGCCATCCTGAAGATGCACGGGCGTGAAGCCACCGAAGAATGGTTGACCGGCCTGAAAGCCTTCGGCAAGACCTACACCAACAACATGGTCGCCCTGAAAGCCGTGGAAAAAGGTGAAGTGGCTGCGGTACTGGTGAACAACTACTACTGGTACGCGCTTGAACGCGAACGCGGCAAGCTGGACACCAAGCTCTATTACCTGGCCGACGGCGATGCTGGCAACCTGGTCACTATCTCCGGCGCAGGCGTGGTCAAGGCCAGCAAACACCCGAAGGAAGCCCAGGCCCTGCTCAACTGGATGGCCAGCGAAGAAGGCCAGCGCGTGATCACCCAGACCACCGCCGAGTACCCGCTGCACAAGGGTATGGTTTCTGACCGGGGCCTGAAGCCGTTCGACGAACTGCGCCCGCCGAAGATCTCGCCAGCTGACCTGGGCAATGCCGAGGAAGCCATCGAACTTGAGCGTGAGGTCGGCCTGCTCTGATGACTGCCGCCCTGTCCGAACCGGTGCCGGTACGCTTCGTACCGCGCCGCAAGCGCCCTTCCATCTGGGTAGTGCTGCCTGTGCTGTTCCTTGTGGCAATGAGCTTGCTGCCACTGGCTTATGTCGCCATCAAAGCCTGGGAGGCCGGCTGGCGCGAAGCTTTGCACCTGCTGTGGCGGCCCTTTGTCTGGGGGCTGATGCGCAACACCCTGATGCTGATGGTCGGGGTGACGCTGACCTGCATGGTGGTCGGCCTGGCACTGGCCTGGCTGCTGGAGCGCAGCAACCTGGCCGGCCGCCGGTTGTGGGGCGTGGTGCTGTGCCTGCCATTCGCCGTGCCGTCGTTCGTCAGCAGCTTCACCTGGGTGTCGCTAAGTTCGGACTTTGAAGGCCTGGGCGGCGCGATCATGGTCATGGCCCTGTCCAAATACCCACTGGTGTTCCTGCCCGTTGCCGCGACCCTGCGCAACCTCGACACGTCGCTGGAGGAGTCGGCACGCACCCTGGGTTGCAGCCGCTGGGGGGTGTTCAGCAAAGTCACCCTGCCGCTGCTGTGGCCGTCGATGCTCGGCGGTGCGCTACTGATTGCCCTGCATATGCTGGTGGAGTTTGGCGCATTGTCGATCCTCGGCCTGCAAACCTTTACCACGGCGATCTACCAGCAGTTCGAACTGGAGTTCAGCAACGCCAACGCGGCCATGCTGTCTGCCGTGCTGCTGGCGATGTGCCTGGCAATGCTGTGGCTGGAACTGCGGGTGCGCGGTAAAGCCCGCCATGTACGCATCGGCCAGGGCGTAGCACGCCGTGCGCAACCGGTGCGGCTGCGCGGCTGGGCGGTGCTGGCGCAGCTGTTCTGCGTGGGCCTGGCGGTGCTGGGCAGCGGCATTCCGCTGGCGATGCTCGGTTACTGGCTGAGCGTGGGTTCGTCGGCGGCATTCCCGGTGGCGGCCATCTCGAAGGCGTTGTTCACGTCGCTGTCGGTGTCGCTGGGCGGTGCCGGCTTCTGTGTGCTGCTGGCTCTGCCTATCAGCTTCCTGGTGGTGCGCTACAAAGGCCGCCTGGCGATTTGGGCCGAGCGTCTACCCTATCTGCTGCACGCCCTGCCCGGCCTGGTGATTGCCCTGACGTTGGTGTTCTTCGCCCTGCACTACGTGCCGGCGCTGTACCAGACCACGGCCTTGCTGCTGTTGGCCTATGCGCTGCTGTTCCTGCCGTTGGCGCAATCACCGGTGCGCACCGCGCTGAACAAGGCTTCGCCGACGCTGGAAGAAGCCGCGCGCACGCTTGGCGCGAGCAGCTTTGCCGCGTTCTGCCGGGTGACCTTGCCGATCATCTTCCCGGCCATGGCGGCAGCCTTTGCGCTGGTGTTCCTGGATGCCATGAAAGAGCTGACGGCTACCCTGCTGCTCAGCCCGACCGGCATGACCACCTTGGCCACCGAGGTGTGGGCACACACAGCCAACGTCGAGTTCGCGGCAGCGGCGCCTTATGCTGCGTTGCTGATCGTGGTGTCGGGGTTGCCGGTTTACTTGCTGACTACGCGGATGTATCTGAACAAGGCATGAACTTCTTCGCGGGTTTGCCCTCAGGTACAGCACCGGTCTCAGGGCCTGCGCTTTACCTGTGGGGGCTCGCCGGTGATCAGGCCATCAGATGTTACGCAGCATGCGCCGCACAATTGGCCCGTGGGCCTTGCCGACCGGCAACATGTAAAGCCGGCCGAAGGTGTTGAAGCACTGCACCGAGGTGGTCACGCCCAAGCGCTGACACCCCTCCCCCTGATCATCTAGATCCACACTCACCATTACAGCCAGATGCGTATCACGCGAGGTCAGGACCAATTGCTGGTCGCTGATGGCCTCGACAGTGAAGAAGTCCAGGCGCTCACCGACGGCTGGCACATGCGTTGGATCGCCGCGAGTGAAGCCGTGGATATCGGCGACATTGAAACGGCGTGAGATAAAGTCGCGAATGCGGAAAGCCCGGGCCAACCAGCCGGGGACGTCCGAGGTCATGGCGCAGTAGGCTTGCAGGGCGGTCATCGGGTCAGTGAGCTGTACGCTGTCACTGTGCAGGAAATTCAGGTCGGCCTGGGCAGCGATTAGTTGGGCGGACATGAGCAACTCCTTTTGTCATGTGTCGCCGACAGCATAGCAACGCCGCTCAGGCGTGGGAGCGGCCTTGTGTCGCGAAAGGGCCGCATAGCGGCCCCGGCAATTTCCGCGTTTATGCAACAAACTTGGGGCTGCTATGCAGCCCTTTCGCGACACAAGGCCGCTCCCACAAAGGACCGCGCAGGATTCAGGCCCGGAACTGGCCCAGGCTGGCCCGCAGCTGCGCCGCCAACTCGTCCAGCACCTTGCTGCTGGCCGTAGTCTGCATCACCACCTCAGCCGAACGCTCAGCCTGAGCATGGATAGTCTCCACTCGCCCACGCACTGCCTGCGCGCCATTCGCCTGCTGCTCGGCCGCACGGGTGGCCAAGCCAATGGCCGCATGCACCTGCTCCACCGCCGCCTGCACTGACTGCTGCCGACGCTCGTTGTCACGCAGCACCAGCAAGCCTTCGCTAGCCTTGAGCCCAGCCTGGCTGATGGTGGCCACAGCTTCCTTGGCGCCCTTCTGCAATGCTGCGATGTGCGCCTGGATATCGCCCGTCGAGCTTTGCGTCTTGCTCGCCAGTGCCCGTACCTCATCGGCCACCACGGCAAAACCACGCCCGGTTTCACCCGCACGGGCTGCCTCAATGGCAGCGTTCAGGGCCAGCAGGTTGGTCTGTTCGGCAATCCCGTGAATCACCGTCAGCACCACTTCGATCTGCTCGCTCTGCTTGGCCAAGCGCTCGATCACCTGAGAGCCGGCATCCACCTGCCCGGCCAGGTTCTCGATCAAACCCGCCAGTTGGGTCGAAGTGCGGCTGTTTTCATCCGTGGCCTGGCGGATATCCACCACCTGCTGCAACGCCGCCTGCATCGCATGGCTTTCGGCCTGGGCTTCGTCGGCCATGCTCGACAGGTCGCGCAGGCTCGCCGCTACTTCGTCGCGCTGCAACGCGGCGGCAGCATCGGCACCGGCATTACGCTGGGCCATCGCGCCAATCTCGACACCGGTGCGCTGCGCCACTTCACCCGCCTCGCGCACAATCGGCTGTAACTTGTCGACAAAGCGGTTCACTGCTGAGGCCATGTCGCCGATTTCATCTCGGCTGTCGAGCGGCACGCGCTTGGTCAAGTCACCTTCGCCGGCTGCCAGGTCATCGAGGGCGGTAATCAACAGGCGCAGCTTGCTCAGTACCCGTCGACCAAGCACCAGGGCCACCACCAGCAGCACCCCAAGGCCGACCAGCACCAGGCCCAGACCGATACGCCAGCGCAGCTCTGCAGCGGCATCGCGCACAGTTTGCGCGGTATTGGCCTGCATGGCGGCAGCACTGCCCTGCGCCTTCTCCAGGCGCTCACGCAGGGTTTTGCCGCTGTCGGCTGCGGCACCCACCAGGCTGTCGCCAACCAGTTGCTCACCGCTGGCAATCAGCGCCGCGAAGCGCTGGTCCAAGGCCTTGAGCTCCTGGTCGATGCCCGCCGTGGAAACCCCCATCACCACCTTGCCGATTTCTGCGCCATTGGGGTTGATCGAAGCTTCGACAAAGTACACCGCCGGGTCTTGTCGGGCGGCATTGATCACCTTGTCCAGCGCACGCTCGCCCTGGCCCTTGTCCATCAAAGCCTGGTTGATCGGGTTTTGCCGGTTCAGGTAACGGGTCAGGTGCTGGCCCTGTGCATCGTCGTAAACCACGAACAGCACGTTGGGGTTGCGCTGGGCACGCCGGGCAAAGTCGGAGAGCACTGGCACATCGTTGTCCCAGATCGCCCGCGGGGCAACCGAAGCCAGCAGTTCGGCCATGTCGTTGGCGGAGTCCTTGAGGTTCTTCTCTAGGGTGCTGCGCAGTTGCTGCTGTTCGCTTTGCAGGCGCTCCGACAACCCTGCGCTCAGGCGCTGGCGGGTACTGCTCGACAGGCCGTCGAGCCCAGAGCGCACATCTTGCCCGGCTTGCTCCAGATCGCTTGCGAGTTGGCGACTGTCATTACCCAGTCGCTCGCCAAGGTCAGCCTCCAGGGCGGTGACTGTGCTTCGGGTGAGCGCAACGGCAACCAGCACCTGCACCAAAAGAGCGATACCAAGGGCAACAAACACAGGCCGCAAGAGGCGGCTTCGTAACAGTGAGAGGATGGCAGACACGGTGTAACCCTCGTGTTTTCTGGCGCCACTATTTTGATGGCATCTACAGAAACTTCTTACAGCAAGGGTTGTGCCGTAGGCAGCGGGGAAATGCGCCAAGGTCTAGCAATGGGGTTTCGTGTGCCGGCCCATTCGCGGGTAAACCCGCGCCTACAACGGCCTGCGCCCAACCGCCGTTGTGTGCCCACACCCAACCAGTGTAGGAGCGGGTTTACCCGCGAATACGGTAGCGGCGGCAACGGTGGATTGCCGGTGGATATTGGCCAGCACAGACATGCCCACAAATGAAAACGCCGCGGCCCTTCTCAGGGCCGCGGCGTCAGATCAGCCTGGAGGGCAGATCAGGCGAACGGGTGACGCAGCACGATGGTCTCGTTGCGGTCCGGGCCGGTCGAAATGATGTCGATCGGCGCGCCAACCAGCTCTTCGATGCGCTTGATGTAGTCACGCGCAGCTTGCGGCAGCTCTTCCAGGGTTTTCACACCCAGAGTCGACTCGCTCCAGCCTGGCATCTCTTCGTACACAGGCTCCAGGCCAATGTAGCTGTCGGCATCGGAAGGCGCGTCGATGACGGCACCGTTCTCGTTCTTGTAGCCAACGCAGATGTTGATGGTTTCCAGGCCGTCCAGTACGTCCAGCTTGGTCAGGCAGATGCCCGAGATGCTGTTGACGTCGATGGCGCGACGCAGGATCACGGCATCGAACCAGCCGCAACGACGGGCACGGCCGGTGGTGGAGCCGAACTCGTGGCCACGCTTGGCCAGGGTAGCACCAGTCTCGTCGAACAGTTCGGTCGGGAACGGACCGGAACCTACGCGAGTGGTGTAGGCCTTGGTGATGCCGAGGATGTAGTCGAGGTACATCGGGCCAACGCCGGAACCGGTGGAAATACCGCCAGCCGTGGTGTTGGAGCTGGTGACGTACGGGTAGGTACCGTGGTCGATGTCCAGCAGCGAGCCCTGGGCACCCTCGAACATGATGTCCTTGCCGGCGCGACGCAGGTTGTGCAGCTCGGCGGTGACGTCGAGCATCATCGGCTTGAGCTGTTCGGCGTAAGCCATGCACTCGTCCAGCGTCTGCTGGAAGTCGATGGCTGGCTCTTTGTAGTAGTTCACCAGCTGGAAGTTGTGGTAATCCAGCAGCTCACCCAGCTTGGCGGCGAAACGCTCGCGGTGGAACAGATCACCCACGCGCAGGCCGCGACGTGCCACCTTGTCTTCGTAAGCTGGGCCGATACCACGGCCGGTGGTGCCGATCTTGGCTTCGCCACGGGCTTTTTCGCGGGCCTGATCCAGGGCCACATGGTACGACAGGATCAGCGGCGCAGCCGGGGAAATGCGCAGGCGCTCGCGCACCGGTACGCCTTTCTCTTCCAGCTTGGTGATTTCACGCATCAGTGCATCCGGGGCAACGACCACGCCGTTACCGATCAGGCACTGTACGCCTTCACGCAGGATGCCGGATGGAATCAGGTGCAGAACGGTCTTTTCACCGTTGATCACCAGGGTGTGACCCGCATTGTGGCCACCCTGGTAGCGCACTACGGCGGCAGCATGTTCGGTCAGCAGATCGACGATCTTGCCTTTGCCCTCATCACCCCACTGGGTGCCCAGGACGACGACATTCTTACCCATTACATTGGTCCTCATTCACGCAAACTTGGTTGCCGGCCTGTTGCCGACGCAGAAACTCACTGGGCCAGCGGCAGAACCTGCCAGCGCCCGTCTTGCTGAATCAATTGCCGATCACAATCCGCCTCGAGAGCAGCACTCAACGGCTGGCCAGGCAGAGCCTGAACCACACGCTGGCCCTCGTTGCGCAACTGGCAGACTTGCTGCCAGAGGGCCGCATCGCCACTGTCAGGCATCCAGATGCCGCCAGTTGGCAATACGACCTCCGCTCGCCCCAGTGTGACCAGGGTCTTCAAATCCGTGGAGAAACCAGTGGCCGGGCGCGCCCGGCCAAAGTCGGCGCCGATATCGTCGTAGCGCCCGCCCTGGGCGATCGATTGGCCTTCGCCTGGCACGAACACGGCGAACACCACGCCCGTGTGATAGTGGTAACCACGCAGCTCGCCGAGGTCGAAGTACAGCGGCAGGTCCGGGTAGCGCGACGCCAGGCGATCAGCGATCGCCAGCAGGTCGTCCAGCGCCGCCAGCACGCTGGCCGGGGCGCGACCGAGGCGCACGCGGGCTTCAGCCAGTACTTCACGACCACCGCACAGCTCGACCAGGGCGCGCAGCATGTTGCCCAGGTCTTTCGGCAGGTCGGCGGTCAGCGCCTGCACTTCATCGACAGCCTTGCGTTGCATGGCGTCGAACAGCTGCTGTTCGACCGCGCCAGACAGGCCGGCGGCACGGGCCAGGCCGCGGTAAATACCGACGTGGCCCAGGTCCATGTGCACATCCGGCACATCGGCCAGTTGCAGCGTGGCGAGCATCAGGCTGATGACTTCGACGTCGCTGGTAGGGCTGGCATCGCCGTACAGCTCGGCACCCAGCTGGATCGGGCTGCGCGAGGTGGACAGGGCACGCGGCTGGGCGTGCAGCACGCTGCCGGCATAGCACAGGCGGCTCGGGCCCTCACGGCGCAGTGTGTGCGCATCGATACGCGCTACCTGCGGGGTGAAGTCGGCGCGGAAGCCCATCAGGCGGCCGGACTGCGGGTCCACTACCTTGAAGGTGCGCTGATCCAGGTCCTGGCCGGCGCCGGTAAGCAGCGACTCCAGGTACTCGATATGCGGGGTGACGACCAGTTCGTAGCCCCAACTCTGGAACAGGTCCAACACCTGGCGGCGCGCGATTTCGATGCGCGCAGCCTCAGGTGGCAGTACTTCCTCGATGCCATCTGGCAGCAGCCAGCGGTCTACCGTTGCCATTACGCCATTTCCCCTCTGGTCCGGGCGGCTTGCCAGCAGGCAAACCGTCAGAAAAGCCGGTATCGCGCACAGCAGCGGGCAGCACTGATCCCAGCGCAGCCACCGTACCCGACACCCTCAAATTGCCTTGCGAGCTGACCAAACTGTCAACCGGCGCTGTGCCAATCAACCTTGCAGACGCAAAAAAGCCGGGAAATTTCCCGGCTGCCTCATCATACACCCCTTTTCATTCAGGATGCACCCCGCCTGGTGCATTAGCTGCCAGGCGGGGTGCCGCTGCATGAAAATCAGGGCCTGAGCATCACGGTCTGCTCTTGTCCAGGTAACGGAAGAATTCGTTCTTCGGGTCCAGGACCATCACGTCGCTCTTGCTCGAGAAGCTCTCGCGGTATGCCTGCAGGCTACGGTGGAACGCATAGAAATCAGCGTCCTGGCTGTAAGCCTTGGCATAGATAGCGGCCGCTTGGGCATCGCCATCACCACGGGTTTCTTCTGCTTCGCGATAAGCCTCGGCCAGCAGCACACGGCGCTGACGGTCGGCATCGGCACGGATACCCTCAGCCAGCTCGTTACCCTTGGCACGGTGCTCGCGGGCTTCACGCTCACGCTCGGTGCTCATGCGGTCGAACACGCTGCGGTTGACTTCCTTCGGCAGGTCGATGGCCTTGACGCGCACGTCGACCACCTCGATGCCCAGTTCCTTGCTCGCCATGCGGTTCAGCGATGCAGTGATGTCAGCCATCAGTGCATCACGTTCACCGGAAACCACTTCGTGCAGGGTACGTTTACCGAACTGGTCGCGCAGGCCACTTTCCAGACGACGCGACAGACGCTCGTCGGCGATCTGCTTCATGCCGGACGTGGCGGTGTAGAAGCGTTCAGCGTCCTTGACGCGCCACTTGGCGTAGGCGTCGACCATCACCGCTTTCTTTTCCAGGGTCAGGAACCGCTGGGTAGGCGCGTCGAGTGTCATCAGCCTAGCGTCGAACCTGCGCACCTGGTTCACGTACGGAATCTTCACGTGCAGGCCTGGCTGAACATCCGCCTGGACCACCTTACCGAAACGCAGCAGTACCGCCCGCTCGGTCTGGGACACGATGTAGAAGCTGTTCCAGGCCACAATGGCCAGGACCACGGCGGCAATCAGGGCGATCAGCGATCTATTGCTCATCAGCGGCTCTCCCTAGTACGCAGCGGCTGCTGTTGCTGTTGCATGTCCTGCGCGGCACGAGCGGCCGCATCGTTAGCCGATGGCGACGCGCTGGTGGTTGGCACGGACGGCTTGCGGCTGCCTTCGACCATCTTGTCCAGCGGCAGGTAGAGCAGGTTGCTCTGCCCGTCCTTGGTTGCCACCATGACCTTGCTCGAGTTGCTGTAGACCTCTTGCATGGTCTCCAGATACAGACGCTCACGGGTTACGTCAGGTGCCTTGCGGTACTCGGCAAGCAGCTTGGTGAAGCGGTCTGCCTCACCCTTGGCGCGGGCAATGACTTCGTCGCGGTAACCATTGGCATCCTCGATGATGCGCTGGGCCTGACCACGGGCTTCCGGCACCACGCCATTGGCATAGGACTCGGCCTGGTTGCGGGCACGCTGCTCGTCTTCGCGGGCGCGGATCACGTCGTCGAAGGCTTCCTGCACTTCACGCGGGGCTGCCGCGCTCTGTACGTTGACCTGGGTAACGGTGATACCGGTGCGGTAGTTGTCGAGGAAGCGCTGCAGGCGTTCGCGGATATCCACGGCCATCTGCTCACGACCTTCGGTCAACACCTGGTCCATCGAAGTGGAACCCACCACGTGGCGCAGGGCGCTGTCGGTCGCGTGCTGCAAGCTCACCTCAGGCTGGTCGACGTTGAGCACGAAGTCCTGCAGGTTGCTGATCTTGTACTGGACGGTCAGCGGCACCTCGACGATGTTCTCGTCTTCGGTCAGCATCTGGCCCTGCTTGGTGTAGGCACGCTCACGCGTGACGTTTTCCATGTACTTGCGATCAATCGGCGGGAAGTAGATGTTCAGGCCGGGACCGACCGTCTCATAGTACTTGCCGAAGCGCAGCACAACCGCCTGCTCCTGCTCGTCGACCACATACACGGCGCTGTACAGCCAGATTGCAGCCAGCACCGCCAGGCCGATGCCCAGCAGGCCCAGGCCACCGCCCTTGCCGACATTGCGATCACCGCCGCCACGTTTCTTGCTGCCGCCGAACATGCCATTCAGGCTGTCCTGCAGTTTGCGGAAGGCCTCGTCCAGATCCGGTGGACCTTTCTTGTCACCACCGCCGCCACCGCCACCGCGGCGGCCGCCCCAGGGATCCTGATTGTTCGAGTTGCCACCCGGCTCGTTCCAAGCCATAGCGCTCTCCATCTGATAAAGCAAAGACGCGCCCACGGCGCGCCGTCCAATGCTACAGAATGCCTGTCACTGCTGCCCGGCGACCTCGACGAGCATTTATTGCAAAGTGTGTTGCTGGACAAACACTTGCGGCTCCATGCCTTCGCGGCTGACCAGGCGATTCAGTTCGACCATGGGCAGTCGCACGCTCAGCAGGCTGCGCCCTTCTTCATCATGCTCTTCACTCTGCACGGCACCCAAGGCAAAGAATTGCGCGCGCAAGCGGGCAAAACGCTGCTCCAGGCACAGGGTACCGACAAACAGATCATCCCCCAGCAACTCGGCAACCGCCTGGCCAACCAGCTCCAGGCCACGCCCATCGCGTGCCGATACCCAGACCCGTTCCGGCTTGCCATCGGCATTGCGCTGGATCTGTGGCTCGACATCTTCGAGCAAGTCGAGTTTGTTGTACACCTCCAGGATCGGCAACCCCTCGGCACCAATCTCACCCAACACCGCCAGCACCTGCTCGATCTGCTCCATGCGCTCTGGCTCATGGGCGTCGATCACATGCAGCAGCAGGTCGGAGTTGCTCGACTCTTCGAGCGTAGCCCGAAATGCCTCGACCAGCTTGTGCGGCAGGTGGCGAATGAAGCCTACGGTGTCGGCCAGCACGATCGGCCCCAGGTCGTTGAGCTCGAGCCGGCGCAGGGTCGGGTCGAGGGTGGCGAACAACTGGTCCGCGGCATACACCTCGGATTCGGTCAGGGCGTTGAACAGCGTGGACTTGCCGGCGTTGGTATAACCCACCAGCGACACCGAGGGGATATCCGCGCGCTTGCGCCCGCGACGCGCCTGCTCACGCTGGCTGCGCACTTTCTCCAGGCGTGACTTGATCTGGCGTATACGCACCCGCAACAGGCGGCGGTCGGTTTCCAGCTGGGTTTCACCCGGGCCGCGCAGGCCGATACCACCTTTTTGTCGCTCAAGGTGAGTCCAGCCGCGCACCAGCCGCGTGCTCATGTGCTCCAGCTGGGCCAGTTCGACCTGCAGCTTGCCTTCATGGGTACGCGCCCGTTGGGCGAAGATATCGAGGATCAGCCCGGTACGGTCGAGCACACGACACTCGAACACACGTTCAAGGTTGCGCTCCTGACTGGGCGTGAGGGTGTGATTGAAAATCACCAGGTCTACCTGTTCGGCATGGACCAGGTCGTGCAACTCTTCGACCTTGCCACTGCCAATCAGGTATTTGGCGGAAGGCTGATGCCTTGTCACCGTGACCAGCGAGACGATGTCGGCACCGGCCGACAATGCCAACTCCTGAAACTCCTGCGGGTCTTCGCGCGCCTCAGGGTTCTGACCTTCCAAGTGAACGAGCAACGCCCGCTCACCACCACCGTGGCGCTCAAAGAACAATGCAGGCTCCTATCAGGCGTTGCCTGGCTCGCTGTCGCCGTGCTCGCTGTCGGTCGGGCTTGGCAGGCGGACCGGACGGGCCGGAACTACGGTCGAGATGGCGTGCTTGTAGACCATCTGGCTGACGGTGTTCTTCAGCAATACCACGAACTGGTCGAACGATTCGATCGAGCCCTGCAGTTTGATACCGTTGACCAGGTAAATGGATACCGGGACCTTTTCTTTTCTCAAGGTATTCAAGTAAGGGTCTTGTAGCGAATGCCCTTTTGACATATGCCGCACTCCTGTAAGGATAAATAATAGAAAATCAATAAAAACGATAAATTAGGCCGCCCCTTCGCAAGAATAGACGGCAATCAGCAGGGACTCAGCTCAATATGGAGATGGCCCCAAGGTATTTCAAGGTGCGGGACAGATTGTCGCAGGCCAGGCTGTCAAGCCAGTGCACGTCAGGCCAGCCACGCAACCAGGTGAACTGCCGCTTGGCCAGCTGCCGGGTAGCAATGATACCGCGTTCACGCATCTCATTCTCAGTCAGCTTGCCATCCAGGTAATCCCACACTTGCCGATAACCCACTGCCCGTATAGACGGCAGCCCGGCGTGCAAGTCACTTCTGGCTCGCAGCGATCGGACCTCGTCAACGAAGCCCTGTTCCAGCATCTGCGAAAATCGTAACGCAATTCGCTGATGCAAAATGTGACGATCTGTAGGAGCAATCGCCAAACTGGCGACAGTATAGGGCAAATGTCCGCCGGCGCCTGCGTCTGCGCCGCGACTTTCCGCGAATTGACGCCGACGATGAGCTGTCATGCTCTCGCCGCTCACCCGGTACACCTCCAAGGCCCGGATCAACCGCTGCGGGTCATTGGGGTGGATACGTGCCGCGGACTCCGGGTCGACTTCGGCCAACTGGCGGTGCAGCTCGGCCAGGCCCAGGGCTTCAGCCTGCGCTTCCAGCTCGGCGCGCACCGTCGCATCGGCGGCCGGCATATCGGCCAGGCCATCGATCAACGCCTTGTAATAGAGCATGGTGCCGCCGACCAGCAGCGGGATCTTGCCGCGCGCGGTGATCTCGGCCATGGCCTCCAGCGCGTCGGTACGGAACTGCGCGGCGGAATAGCTCTGGGCCGGGTCGCGAATGTCGATCAGCCGGTGCGGGTGGGCAGCGAGGACTTCTTTCGACGGCTTGGCCGAACCGATATCCATGCCACGGTACACAAGTGCCGAATCGACGCTGATCAGTTCACACGGCAGCACCGTGGTCAGTTCAATGGCAAGGTCGGTCTTGCCGGCCGCCGTCGGACCCATCAGGAATATTGCAGGGGGCTTGCCGCTCATTTCATCGACCGCGCAGGAAAAGTTTGTCCAGATCATCCAGGCCCATCTGAGTCCAGGTAGGACGGCCATGGTTGCACTGGCCGCTGCGCTCGGTGTTTTCCATGTCGCGCAGCAGGGCGTTCATCTCGGGAATTGCCAGGCGCCGGTTGGCGCGCACGGCACCGTGGCAGGCCATGGTACCGAGCAGTTCGTTGAGATGCGCCTGAATGCGATCACTGGTGCCGTACTCCATAAGGTCGGCAAGCACGTCCTGCACCAGGCGGTTGGCTTCAGCCTGCTTGAGCAAGGCCGGGATCTGGCGAATCGCCAGGGTCTCAGGGCCCAGGCGCTGCAATTCGAAGCCCAGGCGCTGAAACCACTGTGCATGCTCTTCGGCACAGTCGGCTTCACGCTGGCTAAGGGCCAAGGTTTCGGGCACCAGCAGCGGCTGGCCACTCAGGCCCTCGCTGGCCATGGCCACCTTGAGGCGCTCGTACATTATCCGCTCGTGGGCAGCGTGCATGTCCACCAACACCAGGCCAACAGCGTTCTCGGCCAGGATGTAGATACCCTTGAGCTGCGCCAGGGCATAGCCTAGCGGTGGAATGTCGCCTTGGCTTTCGGGCAGTGCCGTCGCAGGCGCAGCACCGGTTTCCAGCGGCTTATAGAACTCGCGGTACACCGCCTGTGCCTCTGCGGCCGGCAGCGGCTGTGAGGGACGTGGGGTGTATTGATACTGGTAACCGGCGCCACTGCCACCATTGGAAAACGACTGTTGTGGGGCTCGAGGCTGTTCAAGCACCGGCGAGGCCAGGCGCATTTCACCCTGGGGCCCGAACTCACCGGCCTGCTGGCCCGTGGGACGAACCAGCTCAGGTACGGCAGCAGGTGCGGCCAGCTGGTCTTCCGGACGTACATCGGCCAAGGCACGGTGCAAGGTGCCATACAGGAAGTCATGCACCGAGCGCCCTTCACGGAACCGTACTTCATGCTTGGTAGGGTGCACGTTCACATCGACGCCGTTGGGCTCTAGCTCCAGGAACAGCACGAACGTGGGGTGGCGACCGTTGAACAGCACGTCCCGGTAGGCCTGACGCACGGCATGGGCGACCAGTTTGTCGCGCACTGCCCGGCCATTGACGAAGAAGTACTGCAGGTCTGCCTGGCTGCGCGAGAACGTCGGCAAGCCGACCCAGCCCCAAAGGCGCAGGCCGTTGCGCTCGACGTCGATCGGCAGTGCCTGCTCCATGAAGCCCGGGCCGCAGATGGCACCCACCCGCCGTGCACGGGCGGTTTCGTCGTGGGCCTCGTGCAGGCTGAGGATGCTCTTGCCATTGTGGCGCAGGTGGAAGCCGACATCGAAACGGGCCAGCGCCAGCCGCCGGATCACTTCCTGCAAGTGATCGAATTCGGTTTTCTCGGCTTTGAGGAACTTGCGCCTGGCCGGGGTATTGAAGAACAAATCGCGCACTTCCACCGAGGTACCGACCGGGTGCGCCGCCGGCTGCACGCGCGGCGTCATGTCACGGCCTTCGGTTTCTACTTGCCAGGCCTCACTGGCACTGGCGGTACGCGAGGTCAGGGTCAGGCGCGCCACCGAACTGATCGAGGCCAAGGCCTCGCCACGGAAGCCCAGGCTCAATACCCCTTCAAGGTCTTCCAGCTCGCGGATCTTGCTGGTGGCGTGTCGGGCCAGGGCCAGCGGCAGGTCGTCGGCAGAAATACCGCTGCCATCGTCCCGCACCTTCAGCAGTTTGACGCCGCCCTGCTCGACTTCGATATCGATGCGCCGGGCACCGGAGTCCAGGCTGTTTTCCAGCAGTTCCTTGGCTACAGACGCCGGCCGCTCGACAACCTCGCCGGCGGCAATCTGGTTGGCCAGCCGCGGGCTGAGCAGCTGAATTCGCGAACCGCCACTCATCATTGCGCGGCCAAGGTTGTGGCGGGTACATCGAGGCGCTGGCCAACCTTCAGCTCATCGGTCTTCAGGCTGTTGATGCTGCGCAGGCTGGCCACGCTGACCTGGTAACGCACGGCGAGCATCGCCAGGGTTTCGCCAGGGCGCACGGTGTGTTCACGCGGGCCGGCGGCGATCTTGCCGGTGTCACGCAACCAGGCGATGTAGGTGCCAGGTGGCGGGTTCTGCTGGAAGTACTGGTGCACCCCAGTGCGGATCGACCGGGCCAGCGCCTGCTGGTGGCTGGAGGAGGCTAGTTTGGCTGCTTCGTTGTTGTTCGAGATGAACCCGGTTTCAACGAGGATCGACGGAATATCCGGCGACTTCAGCACCATGAACCCGGCCTGTTCCACACGCTGCTTGTGCAACGAAGTGACACGCCCCATGTTGCCCAATACCTTTTGCCCCACGTTGAGGCTGGAGCTGAGCGTAGCGGTCATCGACAGATCAAGCAGCACGCCCGCGAGCATGCGGTCCTTGTCGTCGAGGCTGACATTACCCGCACCACCGATCAGGTCAGAACGGTTTTCCGTGTCGGCCAGCCAGCGCGCCGTCTCGGAGGTGGCGCCACGATCGGACAGGGCGAACACCGAGGCGCCAAAGGCTGCGCGCGACGGGGCCGCGTCGGCGTGAATCGAAATGAACAGGTCGGCGCCTTTCTTGCGGGCGATTTCCGTACGCTTGCGCAGCGGAATGAAGTAATCACCGGTGCGGGTCAGCTCTGCACGGAAACCTTTTTCGCTGTTGATCTGACGCTGCAGCTCCTTGGCGATCTGCAACACGATGTCTTTTTCGTGCTGGCCACGCGAGCCGGAAGCGCCAGGGTCTTCGCCGCCGTGCCCGGCATCGATGGCAACCACGATGTCACGCTTGCCACTGGGTACCGGTGGCAGCTTGATCGCCGGCTGGGTCGGCGTCACTGGCACCGCGGGCGTTGTCGCAGGCGTTTGTACCGGGGCCGGCGCAGGTGGCGGCGTGCTGGCCGCGATAGCGTCAGCCTCCTGGTCATACAGGTCGACCACCAAGCGGTTGCCGTACTGTGCGTTGGGCGCCAGGGTGAAGCTTTTCGGGGTAACCGACTTTTTCAGGTCGACCACAACCCGAAGGTCGGTTGGCGTACGCTGAGCCGAACGCACACTGCTTATCGGCGTGTTGGAGGTGGCCACATTCAGTGGCGCGGCCAGTGTTGCGCCATTGATGTCGATGACCAGGCGATCGGGTGCGCTCAGGGTGAAGACACTATGCTGCACGGGGCCAGACAGGTCGAAGACCAGCCGCGTGTTGTCCGGTGCGCGCCACAGGCGCATGCTCTTGACTTGAGTGACGGCCAGAGCCTCAACGGTCACCGTTGTCAGCAGCAGCCCAACGATGGCGACCAGTGCGCGTATGCGCATACCTACCCCACTTACTGTTTATAGTGTTCGGCCAGTGCCACGCACCAGGCCTCGCCGCGAGCCCCCTGCGGCGAAAGGTTCAGCGAGCGTCCACTCGCTTGGGGGCTTATGGTAATGGTCAGGTCAGGCTTTGGCAAAACGCCCGCACCCTTTTGTGGCCATTCGAACAGGCACAGCGGGTCGCCCTCGAAATAGTCACGAATGCCCATGAACTCAAGCTCCTCCGGGTCGACCAGGCGATACAGGTCGAAGTGAAAGGCTCGGACCTCGCCGATTTCATAGGGTTCGACCACGGTGAACGTCGGGCTTTTCACAGCCCCAGTATGGCCCAGACCGCGGATCAGGCCACGCGACAGGGTTGTTTTACCCGCGCCCAGGTCGCCCTCAAGGAAAATCACGCCGCGACCGCCGGTCACCTCGGCCAGTGCTGCACCGAATGTGACCGTGGCCTCTTCATCGGCCAGAAACAGATTTAAGCCAGACACGCAGAATGCTCCTCCAACAACTCACGAATGACCGGCGCCAGATCACTGGCCGCCAGGCCTCTACCTTTTTTGCCAAGGCGCTCGCCGGCACAGGCGTGCAGCCACACCCCCAGGCAGGCTGCGCCCCAGGCATCCAGGCCTTGGGCCAACAGGGCTGCCAGCACGCCAGTCAGCACATCGCCCAGGCCGGCGCCGGCCATCGCCGGGTGCCCGCGCTCGCACAACGCCAGCTGCCCGCTCGGGGCTGCCACCAGTGTGCCAGCCCCTTTGAGTACACAGACGCTGTTATAACGCCGCGCCAGCTTGCGCGCAGCGCCAGGGCGGTCGGCCTGCACGGCCTCAGTGGCAATGCCCAGCAGCCGCGCCGCCTCCCCCGGGTGCGGAGTAAGGATGCTGCCACTGGGCAGGGCCAGCGGGGTTCGCGCCAGCAAATTCAAGGCATCGGCATCCCACACTTGCGGCCGCTCGGCGTTGGCCACCGCCGACAACAGGCTGCAGCCCCACGCCGCCTGCCCCAGGCCGGGCCCGACCACCAGGACCGAGGCGCGCTCCAGCACACCCATCAGTTGGTTGGCCGAACGGACACCCAGGCACATGACCTCGGGCAGGCGCGCCAGGCTGGCCGACACGTGCTCGGGCCGGGTTGCCACGCTGACCAGCCCGGCGCCGCAACGCAGGGCGGCTTCGGCACTGAGCAACACAGCGCCTCCGGTACCCAGGTCGCCACCGACCACCAGTACATGGCCGAAGTCGCCTTTGTGGGCATGCGCCTGCCGCGCCGGCAGGCGGGCAACCGTCACGCTGCTGAGCAATTGTGGGGCATTACTGGGGTGTTTGGTCTGCGGCATGGGGTCAAAGGCTCCAATGTCTGGCAGAATTATACGCACCTGAGCCCGTATTGCCTTGCCCATCCATGTCCGCCTCTATACCTGACCTCGCCCAACTGGCCCAATCGATCAAGATTTGGGGCCAGGAACTCGGTTTTGCCCATGTTGGCATCGCCGGGGTCGACCTTGGCGAACACGAACACCACCTGCAGCGTTGGCTCGACGCCGGTTATCAGGGTGAAATGGAATACCTGGGCGCCCACGGCAGCAAAAGGTCACATCCCGACCAGCTGATCCCCGGCACGGTACGCGTGGTCTCGCTACGTATGGACTACCTGTCCGGCGACACGCAGATGGCGCAGCGCCTTGCCCAGCCCGAGAAGGCCTACGTGTCACGCTATGCGCTTGGCCGGGACTACCACAAGCTGGTGCGCAAGCGCGTGCAGTTCCTCGCCGACCGCATCCAGGAAGCCATCGGCCCGTTCGGCTACCGCGCCTTTGTGGACAGCGCCCCGGTGCTGGAAAAAGCCCTGGCCGAACAGGCTGGGCTGGGCTGGATCGGCAAGAACACGCTATTGCTCAACCGCAAGGCGGGTAGCTACTTCTTCCTTGCCGAACTGTTCGTCGACCTGCCGTTGCCGGTGGACGAAGCCACCACCAGCGAGCACTGTGGGCGTTGCCAGGCCTGCCTGGACATCTGCCCGACACAAGCGTTTGTCGGGCCCTATGTGCTGGATGCGCGACGCTGCATCTCATACCTGACCATCGAGCTGAGGGGCGCGATCCCTGTCGAGTTACGCGCAAAGATGGGCAACCGAGTGTTCGGTTGCGACGACTGCCAGATCGTCTGCCCCTGGAACCGCTTTGCCAAGCACAGTCAGGAGCAGGATTTCCAGCCACGGCATGGGCTGGAAAATACCGACCTGGCGGCGATGTTCCTGTGGGATGAACGCACCTTCCTGCGCAAGACCGAGGGCGGGCCTTTGCGGCGTGCGGGGTACGAGCGGTTCTTGCGCAACCTGGCGGTGGGGTTGGGCAATGCGCCCTCCACGATTCCAGTGATCGAGGCGCTGAAGGCCAGGCGTGACGATGAATCGGAATTGGTGCGCGAGCATGTGGAGTGGGCGCTGGCCCGACACGATATTTCCTAGCCACACAATCTTTGCAGGAGCGGGTTCACCCGCGAATGCTGTGGCGGCGGCACAATTGAACGCCTGGTAGAAATTGGCCGACAGGCCCGGGCCTTTCGCGGGTAAACCCGCTCCTACAGGGCTGCATCAGGCTACTGCTGGTCGTTATAGTGGAACTTGGGCATTTCCCAGTGGAAGCGTATCGCCAACAGGCGCACCAGGAAGCCGCCAAACAGAGTCAGCAACATCGCCTGCTCCGCCGGCACCTTGAAATACACGCATCCCAGATAGAACCAGGCCGCCGCAAATGACACACTGGCATACAGCTCACGGCGGAACACCAGCGGGATGTCGTTGCAGAAGATATCCCGCAGGATCCCGCCAAACACCCCAGTGATCACCCCGCTGATCGACGCCACCAGCATGCCCTGCCCCATCTCCAGCGCCGTCATGCAACCTATCAGGGTAAACGCCACCAGCCCCAGGGCATCAAGCACCAGGAACAGCGAGCGAAGGCGGCGCATCATTGGCGCAATGAAAATGGTCAGCAGCGCCGCAAAACTGGTCAGCACCAGGTACTCAGGGTGCTTCACCCAGGTCAGCGGGTAGTGCCCGAGCAGCACATCACGCACCGAGCCACCCCCAAGCGCAGTGACGCAGGCGATCAGCACCACGCCAAACCAGTCCATGCCGCGACGCCCGGCAGATAGCGCGCCAGTCATGGCTTCGGCGGTAATGGCGATAAGGTAGAGCATCAACAACATGGTGCGGGTCCGTGCAGGAAAGGCGCGCAGTCTAACCAGTTGCCCAAGGCACCAAAAGGGGGCGCAGATACAATATCTGCGCCGTTTCGACTCACAGCTTGATGAAGTGCTCGCGATAGTGACGCAGTTCGGCGATCGATTCGCGGATATCGTCCAGCGCCAGGTGGGTATTGCCCTTCTTGAAGCTGTCACGCACGTCCGGCGCCCAGCGCGCGGCCAGCTCCTTGAGGGTGGAGACATCCAGGTTGCGGTAGTGGAAGTAGTTTTCCAGGTTGCGCATGTGGCGGTAAAGGAAACGACGATCCTGGCAGATGCTGTTGCCGCAGATCGGCGACTTGCCTTTAGGCACCCACTGCTCGAGGAAGGCGATGGTCTGTGCCTCGGCTTCGGCCATGCTGACCTTGCTCTCGCGCACGCGCTGGGTCAGCCCCGAAGCGCCATGGGTGCGGGTGTTCCACTCGTCCATGCGCGCCAGCACTTCGTCACTGTGGTGGATGGCGATCACCGGGCCTTCGGCCAAGGTATTGAGCTCGCTGTCGGTGACGATGGTGGCCATTTCGATGATGACGTCGCTGTCCGGATCCAGGCCGGTCATTTCCAGGTCGATCCAGATCAGGTTCTGTGGGTTTTGCATGCAGGGGCTCCTCATATAGGCGGTCATATTAGCCTAGTGGCCAAGGCACGCCCATTCACGGCACAAAGGTGAGCAGAATAGTCCAGCGGCTGGCGTGCTAAACTGCCTGCCGTTTTCAATGCCCCACGCCGGGCCTCTCTTACGGTACCTTCATGGCCAAACGCCAGCTCAATCGCCGCCAAAACTGGCGGATCGAAAAAATCCAGGGCGAGCGCGCCGCTCGCGCGGCCAAACGCGAGCAGCATGCACTGCAGGAACTGGAAGGTGGCGACCTGGGGCCGGAGCAACTGGGCCTGGTGATCGCGCACTTCGGCGTGCAGGTAGAAGTTGAAGCTCAGGATGGCGAAACCGCAGGCCAGGTGTTCCGCTGCCATTTGCGCGCAAACCTGCCAGCACTGGTCACCGGCGACCGTGTCGTGTGGCGTGCGGGTAACCAGGGCATCGGCGTAATCGTGGCGCAGATGCCGCGCAGCACCGAGCTGTGCCGGCCGAACAACCATGGTCAACTCAAGCCGGTGGCAGCCAACGTCGACCTGATCGTGATCGTGTTCGCCCCGGCGCCGGAGCCGCACCCGAACCTGATCGACCGCTATCTGGTAGCGGCCGAGCACGCCGGCCTGCGCCCGCTGCTGCTGCTGAACAAAGCCGACCTGATCAACGACGAGAACGGCCCCGGCCTGCATGCGCTGCTGGAGGTCTACCGCGAACTGGGCTACCCGCTGCTGGAAGTTTCGGCACACCACGGCGATGGCATGCAGCGCCTGCAGCAACAACTCGACGGCCATATCAGCGTGTTCGTCGGCCAGTCGGGGGTGGGCAAGTCGTCGCTGGTCAACAGCCTGCTGCCAGACGCTGGCACCCGCGTCGGCGACTTGTCGGAATGGTCAGGCCAGGGTACCCACACCACCACCACGGCGCGGCTTTACCACTTCCCCAACGGCGGGGACCTGATCGACTCGCCGGGTATCCGCGAGTTCGGCCTTGGCCATGTCAGCCGCGACGACGTGGAGGATGGCTTCATCGAGTTCCGCGACCTGTTCGGCACCTGCCGCTTCCGCGACTGCAAGCATGACCGCGAACCGGGCTGCGCCCTGCTCAAGGCGCTGGAAGAGGGGCGCATCAAGCCGCAGCGCATGAACAGCTACCGCTCGATCATCGCCAGCCTGGCAGAAGACAGCTACTGAAACGCTCGAAATGAAAGTTGCCGCGCCCCCTTGTAGGAGCGGGTTTACCCGCGAATACGGTGGCGACTGCAACGGTGAACGGCGGGTGGAAATTGGCCAGCAGGTCCGGCCCTTTCGCGGGTGAACCCGCTCCTACGACGGCCTGCGCCCAATCACCGATGCGTATGTAGGAGCGGCTTTAGCCGCGAACACCGGCAACGCCGGTGCCATTCACCGCACTGGCGGCTTCGCGGGTAAACCCGCTCCTACAGTGATCGCGCCAGCGTTCAGGTGGTGGGTAGCACAGTTGCCCACCCCCAAAAGCCGCTTACTGATCCTTGGCTTCATCCATCTTCAGCGTGCCATCTTCAAAGATGTTCAGCTTCTGGCGCAGCTCGCGCGGTTGCATCGGTGCCTGTTCAGTTGCCCCTGGGTCAGCCGGTGCCGAAGCCCCTGGCGCAGCACCACTGGCTGGCGCTGCAGGTGCCGTTGGCGCAGCTGGCGGTGTTTCCGGCGCACCCTGCTCACCTTCGATATTGCGCTGGGCTTTCTTGGTCAGCACGATGATGTCGATACGGCGGTTGACCGGGTTGAACGGGTCCTTGCGGTCGAACAGTGACGACGAGGCGTACCCCACCACCCGTGCCACCTGGCCGTCGGGGTAACCACCCGCCACCAGGGCACGCCGCGCGGCGTTGGCGCGGTTGGCCGACAGCTCCCAGTTACCGTACTCGCCAGTGCCAGCATACGGCTTGGCATCGGTATGGCCGCTGATGCTGATCTTGTTCGGCACCGCCTTGATGGTGTCGGCCATGGCCAGCAGGATATCTTCGAAGTAAGGCTGCAGGCGCGCGCTACCGATGTCGAACATCGGTCGGTTCTCAGCATCCATGATCTGGATGCGCAGGCCGTCCTGGGTGATCTCGAACAGGATCTGGTCCTTGAACTTCTGCAGCTGCGGGTTCTCTTCCACCTTGTTCTGCAGTTCCTGCAGCAACAGCTCCAGACGCTCGCGCTCGACCTGCTCGGCCATGGTCTCGACCTGGTCCTTGTTCAGCTGAGTGGGGGACTGCTGCGTCGGCTCGGTCTTCACTTCCGGATTGATGGTTTTGTCCGGCGCCATCTCCGGGGAACCCCCCAGGTCGATGACATAAGGCGTGCCACTCTCGGAGAAACCAATAGGGTCCTGGAAGTAGCCGGCAATGGCGATCTTCTGCTCAGGCGTGGCCGTGGACAACAGCCACAGCACCAGGAAGAACGCCATCATCGCCGTGGCGAAGTCGGCAAAGGCGATTTTCCAGGCGCCACCATGGTGGCCGCCGCCAAAGCGCTTGACGCGCTTGACGATGATGGGCTGATTGTTCTCCATGACTCAGCGACCGCGAACCGCTTGTTCCAGTTCGGCGAAGCTTGGGCGGTGCTTGGGGTACAGCACCTTGCGCCCGAACTCGACCGCCAGCGAAGGTGGCATGCCCGACGCCGAGGCCACCAGCGAAGCCTTGATCGATTCGTAGAGGTTCAGTTCTTCCTTGGCATCGTGCTCCAGGCACTTGGCCAAAGGGCCGAAGAACCCGTAAGCCGCCAGAATACCGAAGAAGGTACCCACCAGCGCCGCACCTACGTGCATGCCGATAGCCGCCTGATCGCCATCGCCCAGCGAGGCCATGGTCACCACGATACCCAGTACCGCCGCAACGATACCGAACCCGGGCATACCGTCGGCGATGCCGGTCACCGCGTGGGACGGGTGCTCCAGCTCTTCCTTCATGCTCAGCAGTTCCATGTCGAACAGGCCCTCGAGTTCGTGCGGGGCCATGTTGCCGGTGGACATGATGCGCAGGTAATCGCAGACGAAGGCGGTCATGCGCTCATCGGCCAGTACCGTCGGGTACTTGGCGAAGATCGGGCTGGCTGCGGCGTCCTCGATGTCGGCCTCGATGGCCATCATGCCTTCGCGACGGCTCTTGTTGAGGATTTCGTAAACGAGGCCCAGCACCTCCAGGTAGAAGGCATGGCTGAAGCGCGAGCCGAACATCTTCATCGACTTCTTGATGACGTGCATGGTCATGTGGCCAGGGTTGGCCTGCAGGAATGCACCAAAGGCCGCACCGCCGATGATCAGTACTTCGAACGGCTGGATCAGCGCTGCGATCTTGCCGTGGGAGAGCACGTAGCCGCCGAGCACGCTCGCGAATACGACGATGATGCCGATAATTTTAGCCATAGGTTCAAAGCACTTGCTGTCGTGGTCAGGGGAAGAGACGGGAGCTTTAAAACTCTTCTTCTACTTATCGGCAGAACTGCGCCAGACTATAGCCACTCAATGCGAAAAGCCAGTTCGGACTGATGTCAAAATGCCAATTGAAACCAAGGTGCCCACTCAGGCCCCGCGTACGCTAGAGGCCTGGGTAAAGCTGCTCGAGAGTGTTCGCATCCCCGTGCCGAAGCACAGCTACGACCGGGTCATGGCTGCCATCCACGATAGCCGTCGCTCGCTGCGCGATATCGCCGAACTGATGCAGGATAGCCCGGCACTGGTGCTGTCAGTGATGCGCGAAGCCAATCACCCCACCAATGCCAGCCTTGCCGAACCCGCCGAAAGCCTGGAGGTCGCTCTCAACCGCCTGGGCCTGGAGCGCAGCGAGCAGCTTCTCAAACGCCTGCCGGCGCTGCCCGTGGAGGAAATTCCGCCGGTACTGTGCCAGTTCCAGATGATCAGCCAGCATGCGGCACAGCAGGCCAGCGGCCTGTTCGCCAGCCGCCTGGCACGGCTGTGGCAAGAGATTCACTGGGGCAGCCTGCTGTTCCTGTCGCCACTCTGGCCACTGGCACTGGCCTACCCCAAGCTGCTCGACACTTGGGAGCTGCGGGTTATCCACAAAGGTGAAGACGCCGCCCACGTCGAGGAAGAACTGTTTGGCGTGCGCATCATGGCGCTGTGCCAGACCATGGCCGAGTATTGGCGCCTGCCCCAATGGGTCACCCAGGGTTATCGCCTGCTACTGGAAGAGCGCGAACAACTGGCCCAGGTGCTGAATATCGCCCGCGACGAAGACCTGCTCAGCCAGCAACACCGCCTGGACGCCGAGCCCGGCCTGCGGCGCTGGTTCAACCAGCCGGCCAATACCGTACTGCTGGCCAACAACCTGGCCCTGGCGGCACAGGTCGGCTGGGACAACCCGCACCTGCTGCGCTGGCAACTGCTGACCGCGCTGTACCTGCAAACCTCGCTGGAAGATGTGCAGCAGCAGGTGCACCAGCAGGCTGCCGCCAGCGCCCGCCGCCACGCTCGGCATGCCCTGTTCCACCCGGCCGAGGCCTTGATCTGGCCGTGGCACCAACGCCGCCCTCACCCGGACATGCTGGCCCCGCCACCGCCCAGCAGCGACGACCTGGCTCGCTGGCGCACGCTGTGCCAGCACCTGCTGGCCCAACCCAGCCCGTTCACCAACACCGTGCACCTGGCCACGCAGGCCCGTGAGGCCCTGCTGGCCTGCGGCATGCAACGCATCATGCTGCTTAGCCTGGACAAGGCCAGTGACTACCTGCGCGTGCAGCAAATTGCCGGCCTGCCCAAGGAGGCCGGTGCCCTGGCCCTGCAGGTATCGCAGAACAAGCTGCTGCAAAAGCTGCTGAGTCAGGCCGGGCAGCTGCGCATCACACCGGAAAACCACAGCCAGTTCTCGGCGCTGTTGCCCGCCCCGCTGCGCACCTTGTTCCGCAGCGAACATGTACTGCTTCGCTCGCTGGCAGCCAACGACCAGGTGCTGATGCTGCTGGTGGCCGACCAGGGCTGCCGGCCTTTGGCCGATATCAGCGTGCAAGCCTTCGGCAAGACCGCGCAATGCATCGAGCGGGCCTTGTCGGTGTTTACCAACCGCAAGGGTTGAGCCTTGCGCTACAATCGCCCCTCTTTCCACACTGGAGACCGTGGATGACCGACTTTTCCGGCCTGCCCCTGGTGATCGAAGCTGCAGACCTGCTGCCACGCCTGGATTCGCCGCAGCTGATCCTGGTCGACCTGAGCAGCGCCAACCGCTATGTCAGCGGGCATATCCCCGGCGCGCGCTTTGTCGAAGGCAAGCGCACCCAGCTCGGCCAGCCCCCGGCGCCCGGCCTGCTGCCAGCCCTGGGCGAGCTCGAAAAACTGTTCAGCGAACTCGGCCACCGCGCCGATGCCGTGTATGTGGTGTACGACGATGAAGGCGGCGGCTGGGCCGGGCGCTTCATCTGGCTGCTCGATGTCATCGGCCACAAGCGCTACCACTACCTCAATGGCGGTATCCAGGCCTGGCCGGCAGACAAACTGTCCACCGAAGTGCCTGCCATTGGCAACGCCCCGGTGCACCTGCACATAGACAGCGCACCCACTGCCACCCGCGAGTACCTGCAAAGCCGCCTGGGCGCCGATGACCTGGTCATCTGGGACGCACGCGGCCCGCAGGAATTCAGCGGCGAAAAAGTGCTGGCAGCCAAAGGCGGCCACATCCCCGGCGCGATCAACTTCGAGTGGACCGCCGGCATGGACTTCAACGACCACCTGCGCATCCGCCAGGACATCGCTGAAGTCCTCAAGCAACTGGGCATCACCCCTGACAAGGAGGTGATCACCCACTGCCAGACCCACCGCCGCTCCGGTTTCACTTACCTGGTGGCCAAGGCCCTCGGTTACCCACGCGTCAAGGCCTACGCCGGCTCGTGGGGCGAATGGGGCAACCACCCGGACACGCCTGTAGAAGTCTAAGGAACCTGCATGAAATCCCGTCTGTTCATCATCAGCCAGTACCTGCTGCCGCACCACCTGCTGTCGCGGCTGGCCGGCTGCATCGCCGAGTGCCGCGTGCGCTGGTTCAAGAATGCCTTCACCGCATGGTTCGCCAAGCGCTACCAGGTGAACATGAGCGAGGCGCTGGTCGAAGACCTGAGCGCTTACGAGCACTTCAATGCGTTCTTCACCCGCGCCTTGAAACCTGGTGCCCGTCCGCTGGACGAAACCCCGGGCGCCATCCTGTGCCCGGCCGACGGTGCGGTCAGCCAGCTTGGCCCGATCGAGCACGGTCGTATCTTCCAGGCCAAAGGCCACGGTTTCAGCGCGCAAGAGCTGCTGGGCGGTGATCCGGCCATGGCCGCGCCGTTCATGGGCGGCGAGTTTGCCACCATCTACCTGTCGCCCAAGGACTACCACCGCGTGCACATGCCGCTGGCCGGCACCCTGCGCGAAATGGTCTATGTGCCGGGCCGCCTGTTCTCGGTCAACCAGACCACCGCAGAGAATGTCCCCGAGCTGTTCGCTCGCAACGAGCGCGTGGTCTGCCTGTTCGATACAGAGCGTGGGCCAATGGCTGTGGTACTGGTCGGCGCGATGATCGTCGCCTCGATCGAAACGGTATGGGCCGGGCTGGTCACGCCGCCCAAACGTGAGCTGAAGACCTTCCGCTACGACGAAGCCAGCCGCACGCCGATCCACCTGGAGAAAGGTGCCGAACTAGGCCGCTTCAAGCTGGGTTCGACCGCCATCGTGCTGTTCGGGCCGGAGCAGGTGAAGTGGGCTGAGAGCCTGGGTGCGGGTTCTGCAGTGCGCATGGGGCAGCAGCTGGCGGCGCCTGTGCAGGCTTGATTCGAGCCATATGAAAAAGGCCCTGCATATGCAGGGCCTTTTTCGTTGGGCCGCCATGCGGCCCCGGATTCGCGGATCAGCCGCGGGCGTCGCGATCACGCAGGCCCAGCAGATACAGCACCCCGTCCAGCCCCAAGGTGGAAATCGCCTGCTTGGCCGACTGGCGCACCAGCGGCTTGGCACGAAACGCCACGCCCAAACCGGCCAGCGACAGCATCGGCAGGTCATTGGCACCATCGCCCACGGCGATGGTCTGCTCCAGTTGCAAGCCTTCGTCACTGGCCAGCTTCTTCAACAAATCGGCCTTGCGCTGGGCATCGACAATCGGCTCAACAGCCACGCCCGTCACCTTGCCATCGACCACTTCAAGTTCGTTGGCGAACACATAGTCGATACCCAGGCGCGCCTGCACCTGACGAGCGAAATAGGTAAAGCCACCGGACAGAATCGCGGTCTTGTATCCTAGGCGCTTGAGCTCGGCAAACAGGTTCTCGGCACCCTCGGTCAGGCGCAGCGATGCCCCGATCTCGTCCAGTACCCCCACATCCAGGCCCTTGAGCAGCGCCATGCGCTCTTTGAAGCTGGCGCGGAAGTCCAGTTCACCGCGCATGGCGCGCTCGGTGATCGCCGCCACCTGCTCACCCACACCCGCCGCCTTGGCCAGTTCGTCGATGACTTCGGCCTCGATCAGCGTGGAGTCCATGTCGAACACCGCCAGGCGGCGGTTACGGCGGAACAGATCGTCCTTCTGGAAGGCGATGTCGACGCTCAGCTCTTCAGCCAGGGCAAAGAAGTCGGCACGCAGGGCCTGGGCATCGCTCGGTACACCGCGCACGGAGATCTCGACGGCTGCCTTACCCTTGTCGGTTTCGGCATCCAGTGCCACCCGGGCCGACAGGCGCTCGATACGCTCGATGGTCAGGCCGTACTGGCTGATCACCGCACTCACCCGCTGCAGTTGCTCGGGAGTGATCTTACGGCTGAGCAGGGTAACGATGTGGCGCGCTTCGCCATGCCCATCAGCCCAATGCTGGTAGTCCGCCTCGGAAATCGGCGTGTAACGGGCCTGCAGGTTCAGTTCGTGGGCTTTAGCCTGCACGCTTTGCAACAGCGCGGTAGCCACTTCGTTGTCCGGGATGTCGACCAGGATGCCAAACGACAAGGTGCCGTGCATGACCGCCAGGCCGATGTCGAGGATACTCACACCGCCCTGTAGCAGGACGCCGGTGATAGCCGCAGTGAGACCGGGACGGTCCTCACCGGTGATGTTGATCAGGACGATTTCGCGCACAACCTGGCTCCGACTTCGATGAAAAATGCGCATTCTACCGATTTTCCATGACCATCGGGCGCCAACGATACTTTGCCGACAAAACCCGGCTCGCTATACTCCCCCCACTTTCATGCCATTAAGAGCCGAGCTCTGTGAACCGGCCCACGCCAGTCAAACCAGACAATTTCTTCCTGATGATCTATCGCGCCCTGAGTCAACGTCGCGTGCCGCTGGCACTGCGCATCGCCTGCACCAACATTTTCCTGGTGGCGCTGGCGCTGGTGATCTACGCCTGCGTGATGGGCCTGCAGTTCAAGCAGGCCATGCATGAGCAGGCCGATGCCTTGGGCCAGAGCCTGACCACCCAGACGGCCACATCGGCCACCGAGCTGCTGGTGTCCAATGACATCCTCAGCCTCAACGTGCTATTGGGCAACCTGGTTAAAAACCCGCTGGTGGCCCATGCCGCAATCTACAGCGTGGATAACCGCATCCTCGCCGAAGCGGGCCAGCGCCCGCGCAACAGCCTGCTGGGCGAGGCCGAAGGCCTGTACCAGACCAAAATCACGTTCCAGGACGTGACGGCCGGGCAGCTGCGCATCAGCCTGGACATGAGTCAGTTCCAGCAACCGATGCTGATCAGCCTGCAGAGCATGGGCATTCTGGCCGCTATCCTGCTGGCCCTGGCCTTGGCCCTCAGCTTGCGTCAGGGCCGCTTCATCACCCTGCCACTGCTGCAACTGCGGGTATGGCTGCGCGACCCGCAGCCCTATACCCCGGCCACCGACCGCCAGGACGAAATTGGCGACATCGCCCGCCAGCTGCATGCACGCCTGGCCCCGCCTCCGCCCCCGGAGCCGGAGCCTGAGGAAGAAGACGACGAGCAGTTCGACGACCTGCCCGCCGCTGCCCCGGCACCCAAGGCCGTACCGCGCGCCAAGGCTGCCCTGGAAGACGAGGATGACGACGAGGCCTTCGCCGGCCTGCTGGACGACGACACTGCACCCAAGGCCGCCGCAGAGGTCGAGTCCGACGAGCCGCAGTACAGCGCCGTACTTGCCGTGCAGCTGGGCTCGCAGGAGCAACTGCGTCGCCTGCCACGCACACGCCTGGCCGAGCTGACCGAGCGCTACCGCGATTGCCTGGAGCACGCAGCCTCGCTCTACGACGGTGAAACCCACACGCTGAACGACGGCAGCACCTTGGTGCTGTTCCACAGCCGCGAGTGTGGCGAGGACTACCTGACCAACGCCATTTGCTGTGGCGAACTGTTGCGCGCCCTGGGCCACGCCCTGCAGATCGAGGTAGCCGACAGCGGCATTACCCTGCAACTGCAGCTAGGCCTGGTCTTGGGCAACGACCTGCATGGGCTGGAACTGGTTGACCTGTTGATGGCCGAGAAGGTCCAGGATGCCCTGGCACTGTCGCAGCACAGCCGTAACCTGTTGCTGGTAGAGCGGCAGATCAACGATGACGCCCTCATTCGCCAGCGTGCGCGTATTCGCCCGATCGCCAGCCCCGAAGGCGCCTGCTGTGTGGAGCGACTGATGGAGCCCTACCCGTCAATGCTGGAACGGCAACTGGCACGCATGCATGAGCACCGCGCCTGACAGGCATACGCTGCATCTACAGCGCATGTCTTGAGCCAGGCTGGTTTCCTTGCGATCACGTGCCTGGCGCAAGATCTAGCCAATAGCGCCCCCCGGTAGGAGCGGGTTTACCCGCGAATACGGTGGCGGCGGCAACGGTGAACGGCGGGTGGAAATTGGTCAGCAGGGCCGGCCTCTTCGCGGGTAAACCCGCTCCTACGAAGACCGGCAGATACAAAAAAGCCCGCAGCGAATGCGGGCTTTGTCGTATCTGGCCGTTTGATCAGAACCGATAAACTTCCATATCGGTGCGAATCGGCGAGGCCATCGGGATTTTGGGTTTCTCCGGCCCCTTCTTCACCTGCGTCGGTGCAGCGGGCTTTTTCGGTGCTTCTTCGGCAATCGCCGGCTGGTTGGCCAGCGGCTTCACCGCCGTGCTCAGCTGTTCCGCCAGCTTCTGCAGCAGTTGGCCCTGAGCCTGCACCTGCGACGACTCACTGCCCTCGTGCTGCTGCTCGAGGTGAATGATACGGTTGTCACGCACACGGCCACGGCGGTCAAGCAGACGCCACTGGGCATCCAGGATGGCCGGCTGGTTCTTGCCCGAGTCCAGGCGTGTAATCGACAACAGCACTTGCACGTCCGGGCTGAAGCCTGCGGTCGCCGGGGCCAGTACTACGCGTTGGCTGTCCAGGCGCCAGGCCAGTTGACGCACCAGCAGCTGGTCGATATCCGATGAAAGGCTGCCAGCCCAACGACCGTCGGTCGCCGCGCTCAGGCTGCCATCAGGTTGACGCTGCAGAAACGTCTCACGCTGAAGGTAATCGGCCACCGATACCGGGCCGAGTACCACGGCCATGCCCGCACTCTGCGACGGCTGGCCAGGATCACCACTGTCGAGCTGATACAGGGCAACCGGCTGATGCATGGTGCACCCGCCAAGGCCCAGCAGGCCAGTCATCAACAGCGCAAATGGAAGGCGCAGAAATTTCATCATCCCATCCAGGCGGCTGCCACAAGGCACACCGCAGTGATACATGTAGATTCAAACGGGCACACGGCCACGCCGGCACCGCAAGGGGCATATCATCCGCGAAATAACCGTCCGACTCCAGCATTTCTGCCCGAAACGGCGTTGAAATTGCCGTTCCAGACATTACAACCGGTTATGTCGGCACTTCCACCTGCAACCCATCGACGCGCTGGAACCCGCGTGGCAGCTTGCTGCCGCGCCGACCGCGCTCGCCCTTGTAGTGCTCCAGGTCGTCCGCCTTCAAAGACAGGGTACGCTTGCCGGCTTGCAATACAAGGGTCGCGCCTTCGGGAATCACCGCCAGATCGGTAACAAATTCTTCACGGCTGGCCACCCGGTCACCCGGCACGCCAATGATCTTGTTGCCCTTGCCTTTACCCAGCTGCGGCAAGTCGCTGACCTTGAACACCAGCAAGCGGCCTTCGGTGGTCACGGCCGCCAACCAGTCCTGCTCGCGATCAGCCACTGGACGCGGGGTCATGACCTTGGCCCGGTTGGGCAAGCTGAGCAGGCCTTTGCCGGCCTTGTTCTTGGCCTGCAGGTCTTCACCCTTGACCACGAAGCCGTAACCGGCATCCGAAGCCACCACGTACAGCGCATCGTCGTCAGGCAACAACACACATTCGAAAGTCGCCCCCGGTGGCGGCGTCAGACGTCCAGTCAGCGGCTCGCCCTGGCCACGCGCCGATGGCAGGCTGTGGGCCGCCAGCGAGTAGCTGCGGCCGGTGGAATCGATGAGCACGGCAAACTGGTTGGAGCGCCCGGCCGCGGCAGCCTTGAATCCGTCGCCGGCCTTGTAGGAAAGGCCAGTGGCGTCGATATCGTGGCCCTTGGCGCAGCGCACCCAGCCCTTCTCCGACAGCACCACGGTGACGGGCTCGGTCGGCATCAGCTCGTTTTCCGACAGGGCCTTGGCTTCGGCACGCGCTACGATCGGCGAGCGACGATCATCGCCATAGGTTTCGGCATCCTTGATCAGCTCGCTGCGCACCAGCTTGCGCAGTTTGGCCTCGCTCCCCAGCAAGGCCTGCAGCTTGGCTTGCTCCTTCAGCAACTCATCCTGCTCACCGCGGATCTTCATCTCTTCCAGGCGCGCCAACTGCCGCAGGCGGGTCTCGAGGATGTAGTCAGCCTGGATCTCGGTCAGCTCGAAACGTTCGATCAGGGCCTGCTTGGGGTATTCCTCAGTACGGATGATGTGGATCACTTCATCCAGGTTGAGGAATGCGGTGAGCAAACCGTCCAACAGGTGCAGGCGCCTCTCGACCTTATCCAGACGGTGCTGCAGGCGGCGACGAACGGTATTGGTGCGGAACTCCAGCCACTCCACCAAGATGGTTCGCAGGTTTTTCAACTGCGGCCGGCCGTCCAGGCCGATGATATTCACGTTGACCCGATAGGTGCTTTCCAGGTCGGTGGTAGCGAACAGGTGCTGCATCAGCTCGTCGACATCGACGCGGTTGGATCGCGGGATGATGACAATACGGCACGGGTTCTCGTGGTCCGACTCGTCGCGCAGGTCGGCGACCATCGGCAGCTTCTTGGCCTGCATCTGCGCGGCAATCTGCTCCAGCACTTTGGCCCCGGAGACCTGGTGCGGCAGCGCAGTGACGACGATGTCGCCATCCTCGACGCGGTACACGGCACGCATGCGGATCGAGCCGCGGCCGCTTTCGTACATCTTGAGAATTTCAGCCCGCGGCGTGACGATCTCTGCCTCGGTCGGGTAATCCGGCCCCTGGATGTGCTCGCACAACTGCTCGATGGTTGCCTTGGGCTCATCGAGCAGTCGCACACAGGCACTGGCGACCTCTCGCAGGTTGTGCGGCGGCACGTCGGTGGCCATGCCCACGGCGATACCGGTGGTACCGTTGAGCAGGATGTTGGGCAGGCGCGCAGGCAGCACGGCCGGCTCCTGCAATGTGCCGTCGAAGTTCGGCACCCAGTCCACGGTGCCCTGGCCGACTTCGCTGAGCAGCACTTCAGCGTAGCGTGACAGCCGCGCCTCGGTGTAGCGCATGGCGGCGAACGACTTCGGATCATCCGGCGCCCCCCAGTTGCCCTGGCCATCGACCAGGGTGTAGCGGTAGCTGAACGGCTGCGCCATCAGCACCATGGCCTCGTAGCAGGCCAAATCGCCATGGGGATGGAACTTGCCGAGCACGTCACCGACGGTACGTGCCGACTTCTTGTGCTTGGCATCGGCATCGAGCCCCAACTCGCTCATGGCGTAGACGATGCGGCGCTGCACCGGCTTCAGGCCGTCGCCGATATGCGGCAAGGCACGGTCCATGATCACGTACATGGAGTAGTTGAGGTAGGCCTGTTCGGTGAAGTCAGCCAGCGAGCGGCGTTCTACGCCGTCCAGGCTGAGTTCCAGTGAGTCGCTCATGCGGGCCTCGTCATTTCAGGTTCTGGCGCAGCAGCATGGTGCCACCGCGCTGGGTAAATTCAAGTTGTTGCAGGGCACTCATGCCCAGCAGTACGGTGGCCCCATCCAGGCCCGGCACCACGATGGCGCGTACGTTCTGCAGGCGGATATCGCCCAGTTGCAGGCTGGTCAGGCGCGTGCGGTAACCTTCAGTACGGCCATTGGCGGTGCTCAGTAGCACCGGGCTACCGCGCTCCAGGCTCAGTTCATGAGCCAATGCCTCCGGGATCGCCACATCGGTGGCGCCGGTGTCGAGCATGAAATGCACCACCTGGCCGTTGATGGCACCATCCACCACGAAGTGGCCCTGGCCATTACTCAGCAGGCGCACTTCGATAAAGCCTTGACCATGTTCGGATTGCACCTGGCTGTTGGGATTACGCTGGCTGTCTTCCCACTGGCCGAAAAAACGCGTGGCAAGAAACAGCGCCGCCGCCCAAGCGACGATCATCAGCAACTTGCCCGCGCGCTTGCCCGGCGCCTGGCTCATGGTTTGGCGCTCCAGCCACCTTCCGGTGCGTCGAAGCGCCAGACGACTGGGCGGGTTTCACCGTCGGCACGGGCGCCGTTGTTGTTGTCCAGGCCAATCCAGGCGCCCTTGGCATCGATCACCAGTGCTTCGGCCAGGCCAAACGGCTGCGCGTAGCGCCGTGACTCGACCAGCGCATCAGCAGCGAACGACCAGCAACGCTCGACCTTGCCACTGTCGACATCACGTCGGCACACCCGGTAGGCGTTGCGTTCGAGGGTAAACAGCTTGCCCTCGAACCAGGCCAGGTCAGCGAAGTCGCGCGACAGGGCCCTGGCATTGGGCATCTGCGCGGGTTGCATTTCGACCCCCGCCTCGCTCAGCAGCACGCAACCACGCCCGCAGGTCCAGACCGACTGCTGGCGCTCGATAGCCAGCAGGCCACGGCGCTCACGCTCGGCAGCCAGCCACAGGCGGTCACCCGCGGGGTTGATCGCCAGGCCTTCGAACAGGGCATTGAAGTTCAGCAGCATGCCGCTTGCCCGGGCCTGGCGCACCATGGCCGAGTCGATCCTCAACCAGTCCGGCTCGCCTTCCAGCGGCAATTGCAGCACCGCGGCATGCGCCTCGCTGACCAGATAGAGGTTACCCGCCTGATCACAGGTGATACCTTCGAAATCCAGCTCGCCACCGCGAATGTACGATGCCGCCCAATTGCGCGACTTCAACCCCCATGGGAGGCCGCTTTCCGGGACAGCCGGCGGGGTGAAGGTCAGCGGCTGCGCGCGCCAGGTGGGGTTCTGCTGATCGAAGCGGTAGATACGGTCGTCGTCACGGTCGGACACGCCCCACAACCCGCCCCGGCATTCCACCAGCCCCGACAGGTTGCCACCGCGCATACCGTCGATCGG
Organism: Pseudomonas sp. CIP-10; assembly: GCF_020911845.1. Taxonomy (NCBI): domain Bacteria; kingdom Pseudomonadati; phylum Pseudomonadota; class Gammaproteobacteria; order Pseudomonadales; family Pseudomonadaceae; genus Pseudomonas; species Pseudomonas sp. CIP-10. The sequence goes on from NZ_CP087160.1 coordinate 5,456,556, forward strand.
GTGCTCGGCTGTCATCTTCAGCTCTGGCCAGTTGCCCGCCAGGGAAGGCAGGGCAACCAGCGCCAGGCAAACGGCAAGTACTTGCCGAATCAAACCATGACCTCGGCCAGGTTGCCCTTGGTTTCCAGCCAACTCTTGCGGTCACCGGCGCGCTTCTTGGCCAGCAGCTTGTCCATCAGCTCGCAGGTGGCTTCTACGTCGTCCAGGGTCAGCTGCACCAGGCGCCGGGTATTCGGGTCCATGGTGGTTTCGCGCAACTGCGGCGGGTTCATCTCGCCCAGGCCCTTGAAGCGTGTTACCTGCGGCTTGCCGCGCTTCTTCTCGGCCACCAGGCGGTCGAGGATGCCGTCACGCTCGGCTTCGTCGAGGGCGTAGTAGATTTCCTTGCCCAGGTCGATGCGGTACAGGGGCGGCATGGCCACGTAAACGTGCCCAGCTTCGACCAGTGCCCGGAAGTGCTGAACAAACAGCGCACACAGCAATGTGGCGATGTGCAGACCATCGGAGTCAGCGTCGGCGAGGATGCAAATCTTGCCATAGCGCAGCTGCGCAAGGTCGGTTGCCCCCGGATCGACGCCAATGGCCACGGCAATGTTGTGCACTTCCTGGCTGGCCAGGACTTCGCCACCGTCCACTTCCCAAGTGTTGAGGATCTTGCCGCGCAGCGGCAGGATGGCCTGGAACTCCTTGTCCCGCGCCTGCTTGGCCGAACCACCGGCCGAGTCACCCTCGACCAGGAACAACTCGGCACGCATCGGGTCCTGGCCCGCACAGTCGGCCAGCTTGCCGGGCAATGCCGGGCCCTGTGTGATGCGCTTGCGCTCGACCTTCTTGCTGGCCTTGAGGCGGCGACCGGCGTTGCTGATGGCCAGTTCTGCCAGTTGCATGCCCAGCTCGGGGTGGGCGTTGAGCCACAGGCTGAAAGCATCCTTGACCACACCGGAGACGAACGCGGCGGCCTCGCGCGATGACAGGCGCTCTTTGGTCTGCCCGGAGAACTGCGGGTCCTGCATCTTCATCGACAGTACGAAGGTGATGCGCTCCCAAACGTCTTCCGGCGCCAGCTTCACCCCGCGCGGCAGCAAGTTGCGGAACTCGCAGAACTCACGCATGGCATCCAGCAGGCCCTGGCGCAGGCCGTTGACGTGGGTGCCGCCCTGGGCGGTGGGGATCAGGTTGACGTAGCTTTCCTGAATGCTGTCGCCGCCTTCGGGCAGCCACAGCAAAGCCCAGTCAACCGCTTCCTTGTTACCCGCCAGGCTGCCACAGAACGGCTCGTCGGGCAGGCGCTGGAACTCGTTGACCGAGTCGACCAGGTAGGAGCGCAGGCCATCCTCGTAGTGCCATTCCACCTTTTCGCCGCTGGCCTTGTCCTCGAAGCTGACCAGCAGCCCCGGGCACAATACCGCCTTGGCCTTGAGCACGTGCTTGAGACGGCTGATGGAAAACTTGGGCGAGTCGAAGTACTTCGGGTCTGGGCTGAAGTACACGCTGGTGCCGGTGTTGCGCTTGCCGACCGAGCCGACCACTTCCAGCTCGCTGGCCTTGAAGCCATCGGCAAAGGTCATCTGGTATTCGTTGCCGTCACGCTTGACGCGCACACGCACCTGCGTCGACAAGGCGTTGACCACCGAGATACCCACCCCGTGCAGGCCACCGGAAAACTGATAGTTCTTGTTGGAGAACTTGCCGCCGGCGTGCAGCTTGGTGAGGATCAGCTCGACCCCGGACACGCCCTCTTCCGGATGGATGTCCACCGGCATGCCGCGGCCGTCGTCGCTGACTTCCAGCGAGTGGTCGGCATGCAGGATGACCTGCACCGAACGCGCGTGGCCGGCCAGTGCTTCGTCGACACTGTTGTCGATGACTTCCTGGGCCAGGTGGTTGGGGCGGCTGGTATCGGTGTACATGCCCGGCCGCTTGCGGACCGGATCAAGGCCCGAGAGGACTTCGATGGCGTCTGCGTTATAGGCGCTAGCGCTGGGATTGGCCATAGGGTCTCGTCGTCAGTCTGGTGAATGCAAAAAAGTCAAAATACAGAAAAATCGAGCGCCGCATACTGCCCACGGGCAATGCCGGCGAAGGCCAGCAGTGCCGGCAGGCGCTCGGCGAAGCCCTGGAAGCTGTGGTCGCCACCGGCCTGGATACGCAGGGCACAAGCACGGTAATAGCGCTCGGCGTGGCGATAGTCCAGGGTTTCATCGGCGGTCTGCAGCCACACTTGATAGCGGTCTGCATCGGCCGGGGCCGCGACTTCCAGTTCGGCCAGGGCCTGAACGTGATCGTGGGTCAGTTCCCAGGTTTCACCGCTGTAATGGTTGCGCTGGGTGCCCAGGTAACCGTCGAAATGCTTGTGCGGGGTTACCGCCGGGTTGACCAGCAGGGCCTTGAGGCCATGGCGCTCGGCCAGATGGGTGGCATAGTAGCCGCCGAGCGAACTGCCCACCAGCAGTGGCGCACCCAGTTCGGCGATGGCCGCTTCGAGCTGGACCATGGCTTGCCGTGGGTGGTGGTGCAGGCCCGGCACTCGCAGCTGGTCGGCCAGGCCGAGCTGCTGCATGACAGCCTCCAGCTGACGCGCCTTGGTCGAAAGCGGCGAGCTGTTGAAGCCATGGATATAGAGGATGGAACCCGACATGCTGCCCCCGGAATCTGTGGCTTCGCGCCTGATAATGCGGGCGCAGGGACGCGCAGTGTAGCGCGTTCGCCGGGTTTTGGCGCCGCACAGGGGTTTTAGCAACACATTCTTCAACAGCTTTGAGAGTGCCTGGGGCGCTTTGCGCCCTATCGCGACACAAGGCCGCTCCCACAGGGGTACGCGATCTCCTGTGGGAGCGGCCTTGTGTCGCGATAGGGCTGCGCAGCAGCCCCAAAATCATCAATAGCCAGGGCTATCGAAGTCGAGCTGCACCTCGAAATCCAGCGCCCGCTCCACCCCGGTTTCCAGCCGCCCGTCGGCATGCAGGCGCAACCAGCGGTACCCCGGATGCTCTTCGCTCACCTGAAAGTCTTCGCTGCGCGCCGCGAACTGAATGCAGGTCGACGGCGTGGCCAACAGGCGCCGCCCCCCTCGGACCTCATCCCATTCCTGATGCACATGCCCCCATAGCAAAGCCCGTACCTGTGGATATCCTTCAACGATATCGAACAGCGCCTGGGCATTGCGCAAACCGATCGGCGCGATCCAGGCGCAGCCGATGTCCACTGGCTGATGGTGAAAGCACACCAGGCAATGCCGTTCGCCAGCCTCTTTCAAGGCGGCTTCCAGCACGGCCAGTTGGTCATCTTGCAGAAACCCGTGGGTAGCACCGTGCACGGCGGTGTTGAGCATGACCACCCGCCACGCGCCGATATCAGTCACCGCCTGCACCAGCTCCGGCGCCACCTGCGCCATCACCTGAGCCTCGTCATGGTTACCCGGCAGCCAGCGCGTGGGCACGGCAAACGGTGCGGTCAGCTCACGAAACGCTTCATAGGATGCCACGCTGGCATCCTGGGACAGGTCGCCCGTGCACAGCAGCAAGTCGACAAGCGGCTGCTCGCGCCGCACCTGGGCCACCACGTGGCGCAGGCTGTCTCGGGTCTTGAGGCCCAGCATGCTGCCAGCCGGGTCGGCGAACAGGTGGGCATCGGTCAGTTGCACCACATGCACGGGGCGGGATTGGTCTGGCGGCGACAACGGCCATCTCCTCGAATGGATTCAGCGGGAATTATGGCTGTGCGACGGTGACGAGCAAACACCCGCAACCGACTCACGTCACAATTCAGCGAACACTTGCCAGTTCGTGGCCGCAGGCCAGGCAGTGGCTGAGCCATTCACCCAGGAACAGGTTGAGCTGGGCCTTTTCGTCCGGCTGGTGCATGGCATCGTTCGGATACGGGTAGATGCTGCGCAGGCGCCGGGTGTGTTCGGCGCTGACCACTTCGGCCATGCGCGCATCGTGATACACCTGCACTTCCAGGTGTGGCACTGGCAACCAAGGCAGGCTGTGTTCCTGGCGCACATGCAGGGTGGTGGTGTACGGGCAGGCCAGCACCACGTCGAGCACCAGCACGCCAAGCATCTGGTCACCCTGGGTCATGCCGATGCGGCGCGAGCTCTGGGTGGTGCGCATGTCGGGCAACAAGCGCATCAGCCGGGCGTAGTTGGCCTCGCAGGCTGCCTGCAGCCCGACCAGGTCGACTCGATAGCGCTCGCGCAGCAGGTTCACTTCCACATACCTCTTACTTCGTCACGGTTCAGCGCCAGCCATTGCAGGCCAATGATGGTGGCCGCATTGCAGATGCGCCCGTCGCGCACCGCCTGCAGGGCATCCTCGAACGCCCACACGCGTACGCGAATGTCTTCGCCCTCTTCCTCCAGGCCATGCAGCCCTCCCGCGCCCTCGCTGCTGCAACGGCCGAGGAACAGGTGAACGTATTCGTCACTGCCGCCAGGCGACGGGAAGTAGCGGGTCATCGGCCACAGGGCGCTGAACGTCAGGCCTGCTTCTTCTTCAGCCTCGCGATGGGCAACTTCCTCGGGCTGCTCGTCTTTGTCGATCAGCCCGGCAACCATCTCGATCAGCCAGGGGTTGGCGACCTTGTCCAGTGCGCCCACGCGGAACTGTTCGATCAGCACCACTTCATCGCGCGCAGGGTCGTACGGCAGCACGCATACCGCATCGTGGCGCACAAACAGCTCGCGACTGATCTCGCGCCCCATGCCCCCGGCAAATAGCTCGTGGCGCAGGCGTAACTTGTCGAGCTTGTAAAAGCCCCGGAAGCAATTGGCCCGCTCGATGATTTCGAAGCCCTTGGGCACAGCGTTCAACGCGTCTGACATGGAAATCCTCATTACCTCGAATACTGCTTCGCGCCATCCTACTCCGCACGCCTGTTGGTTTCACCCCTTTCCAGCAACCGCTGGCGCACTCGGGACAGCAGCCCTTCACTCTGTTAGCTTAGTGGCGAACTGAAGGCCGCGCAGACGGTCAAAGGCCGACTTTTCCCTGTTCTGCAAGGATCATCATGACACTTGTCAAACTGACTTCCGTGGCCGTGCTGGCACTCGCTCTGGGCGCCTGCCAGAGCCTGTTCACGCCCAACTACCGGGCCCCGCTCGAGGTCAAGCGCGACGCCTGGGAGCATGTCAAACCCGGCTGCAGCGAGAGCGACTGCCCGCTGGTGAACATCGACATGATCCACTTCCCGGCCCTGCCCAAGCTCGACGGCATCGTCGAAAAACGCCTGCTGCAACTGACCGAAGACAATCAGCATGGCACCGCACCAGCCACCCTGCAGGCCTACGAACAGCAATATCTGGCCAGTGCCGACAAACGTAACAGCAGCTACTTGCAAGCCAAGGTACGCGAGCAGCATGACGGGCTGGTGATCATCGAGTTGTCCAGCTACCTGGACAGCGGTGGCGCCCACGGCATGCCCGGGCGCGGCTTCATCAACTATTCACGCAAGCTGGACAAGGTGCTGACCCTGCAGGACATGCTGGTGCCCGGCCAGGAAGACACCTTCTGGAAAACCGTCGAAGAATCGCACCGTGCCTGGCTGATGAGCGTGGGAATGGACAAGGATGCCGAGTTCGTCAAGACCTGGCCGTTCAAGAAATCGCCGCACGTCGCCCTGACGTACGGCGCGGTAGTGGTCAAGTACGAGGTCTATGCCATCGCGCCCTATTCCATGGGCCACGTGGAACTGAAGATCCCCTACCCGCGCCTGAATGGCGTACTCAAGCCTGAACTGTTTCCCGGCCGCGGCTGAGGCTTAGCAGCCCATGCAGCACACCTGCCAGCAGCAATGCGGGCAGGGTAGCGCCCAGTTCCGGCGCCTTGGCGGCAATCAGGTGATAGGCCACCGCCCCGGCAAACCAGGCCACCAACGCCTGCCAGTGCAAGCCATTGACCTGCGCTGGCAGACGGCGTCGACGGACCACGTAGTGGTCCATCAGCACCACGCCGAACAGCGGTGCGAACACCGAGCCGATCAGCAACAGGAAGTTTTCGTACTGTGCCAGTGGCGCCAACAGGGCGATCAGGGTGCACAACACGCCGATGGCCAGCGCCAGGTGCTCGACCTTCAGCGGTAGCAGCACACCGGTGGAAACCGCCGCCGAGTGGATGTCGGCGAAGGCCTTTTCCGACTCGTCCAGCAGAATAAGCAGCAGCGGAATCCCCATGCCGGCGCCTGCCAGGGCCAGCAGCAGGGCATTGACTTCGCCACTGGCGGCGAACGCCAGCGTGTACGCCACGCCCAGGCTCATCAGCCAGGTGTTGCCGATGAAGTAGCCAACGACCGTGCCGCCGAACACATGCTTGCCATTGCGGGCAAAGCGCGAGTAGTCAGCGATCAGCGGCAGCCAGGACAGCGGCATGGCGATGACGATATCGAAGCCAACTGCCAGCGACATCGAACCATCCCCGGCACGGTTCCACAGCTCCGCCAGGTCAGCCTTGGCGAACAGGTTCCAGGTCAGCCACAGGCAAGCGCCCAGCAACAACCAGATCCCCCAGGCGCGCAGCACCTTGCGCACGAAGGCCAGTGGCCCGCTGACGGCCAGCAGGGTGGCCAGGGCACCGAAGCACAGCGTCCAGAGCATGGGGCTGTTCCAGGCACTGTCCTCACCGAACGCTCGCGCCCCCAGCAAGCTGGCAGCATCGCGCATGACGATAATCTCGAAAGCGCCCCAACCCACCAGTTGCAGCAAGTTGAGCAGCGCCGGCAAGCGCGCGCCATGGCTGCCCAGGCTGAGTTTCAGGGTGCCCATGGCGGACAGACCGGTGTCGCTGCCGATAACCCCCGCCGCACCCAGCAACAGCACACCGACACCGGTGCCCAGGGCGATGGCCAGCACGGCGCCAGCAAGGCCCAGGCCTGGCGCCAGCATGGCGCCGACCTGCAGCACCATCAGGCCGATGCCGAGGGAAAACCACAGTGAAAACAGGTCGCGAGCACCGAAGATGCGCTGCTGGATGGGGATTGGATGGTCGGGAGAGAACTGGCTGGGTGATGTCATGGTTGGCGCTCGCCGGCAATATTGTTGGTGTTCCTGGCGAGGACTTCGTCCTCGTATCGCGACGCAAGGCCGCTCCCACAAAAACCACGCAGGCTTCGAGGCTTGCGCGGTCCTTGTGGGAGCGGCCTTGCGTCGCGAAAGGGCCGCAAAGCGGCCCCAGCGTGCTTAGACTTTGTGGTACAGCTGGCTGCCTTCCTGGCGGAACCGCTCGGCCTGCTCACGCATGCCTTGCTCGACCGTCACATCCACGGCCTCGATCTTGGCAGCGTACTCACGCACTTCCTGGGTGATCTTCATCGAGCAGAACTTCGGCCCGCACATCGAGCAGAAGTGCGCGACCTTGGCCGATTCCTTCGGCAGGGTCTCGTCGTGGAAAGCGCGGGCGGTGTCCGGGTCGAGGCCCAGGTTGAACTGGTCTTCCCAACGGAACTCGAAACGCGCCTTGGACAAGGCGTTGTCGCGAATCTGTGCACCCGGGTGGCCCTTGGCAAGGTCGGCGGCATGCGCGGCGATCTTATAGGTGATGATGCCGGTCTTGACGTCGTCCTTGTTCGGCAGGCCCAGGTGCTCCTTCGGCGTGACGTAGCAGAGCATGGCGCAACCGAACCAGCCGATCATCGCCGCACCAATGCCCGAGGTGATGTGGTCGTAACCCGGCGCGATGTCGGTGGTCAGTGGGCCGAGGGTGTAGAACGGCGCCTCGTCGCAGCACTCCAGCTGCTTGTCCATGTTCTCTTTGATCAATTGCATCGGCACGTGGCCGGGGCCTTCGATCATGCATTGCACGTCGTGCTTCCAGGCAATCTTGGTCAGCTCGCCGAGGGTTTCCAGCTCACCGAATTGCGCGGCGTCGTTGGCGTCGGCAATCGAGCCAGGGCGCAGGCCGTCGCCCAGCGAGAAGCTGACGTCGTAGGCCTTCATGATTTCGCAGATTTCGTCGAAGTGGGTGTACAGGAAGTTTTCCTTGTGGTGCGCCAGGCACCACTTGGCCATGATCGAGCCACCGCGGCTGACGATGCCGGTGACGCGCTTGGCGGTCAGGGGCACATAGCGCAGCAACACACCGGCGTGAATGGTGAAGTAGTCCACGCCCTGTTCGGCCTGCTCGATCAGGGTGTCGCGGAACAGTTCCCAGGTCAGGTCCTCTGCCACGCCGTTGACCTTTTCCAGGGCCTGGTAGATCGGCACGGTACCGATCGGCACCGGCGAGTTGCGAATGATCCACTCGCGGGTTTCGTGGATATGCTTGCCGGTGGACAGGTCCATGACCGTGTCCGATCCCCAGCGGATGCCCCAGGTCAGCTTGGCCACCTCTTCCTCGATCGAGGAACCCAGGGCGCTGTTGCCGATGTTGCCGTTGATCTTCACCAGGAAGTTGCGACCGATGATCATCGGCTCTACTTCCGGGTGGTTGATGTTGGCCGGAATGATCGCGCGGCCACGGGCGATTTCCTGGCGAACGAATTCAGGGGTGATTTCTTTCGGGATGTTGGCACCGAAGCTGTGGCCGGCATGTTGCTCATTCAGCAGGCCGGCGGCGCGGGCCTCCTGCAGCTTCATGTTTTCGCGGATGGCCACGTATTCCATTTCGGCGGTGATGATGCCCTGACGGGCATAGTGCATCTGCGAGACGTTGGCGCCGGCCTTGGCACGACGCGGGTTGCGCACATGGGCGAAACGCAGCTTGGCCAGCTCTGCATCGTTCAGGCGCTGCTGACCGAAGTCGGAGCTCAGGCCTTCCAGGCGCTCGGTGTCACCGCGGGCTTCGATCCACGCCGAACGCACATCGGCCAGGCCTTTGCGCACGTCGATGATCACGTCGGGGTCGGTGTACGGGCCAGACGTGTCATACACCAGCACCGGGGCGTTGGACTCGCCGCCGAAATCGGTCGGGGTGTCATCCAGGCTGATTTCACGCATGGGGACGCGGATGTCCGGGCGCGAGCCTTCGACATACACCTTGCGCGAACGGGGGAAGGGTTGCACGGACTGCTGATCGACTTGTGCCGATTCGCTGAGGTTGATCGCTTTTTCTTGTTTGGTCATCACAGGCTCTCCTGACGGCTTCCTAGCAGTGGAATGTCGGGGTGAACCTGAAACGCGCGGACGCACCCTCTTTGGGTGCAGTGCCGGACATGGGGGTGCCTGAAGCTGTAGCAGCTGTGACAATCCCGGACCTGGCACAAGAGGCTCCCCGGGAAGGCGAGCAATCTTGTTCCCTACGCAGGCGCTAACCTGATCAGGTTCAACGGGATCCGCACCTCTGCGATCTCAGCCTTTGCTTCAAGGCACCCCGACAAGAACATGCGCAGTCTAGACTGGAGTGGTCAGCAAAGCCAAGCAGGTAAATGCGCGGATGATGAAAGGCACACCGAGCGATTGTTGCCGGGTGCGCATGGCACTACACTGGCCCATCGCTCGATACTCAACAGTTCAGTAATTAAATTTCGTACAAGGATTGCCTCTATGCTGCGCAAACTCTCACTGGCGATAGCCGTGTCTTGTGCGTCCAACGGAGTGGTCTGGGCAGCGGACGTGCCTTCGACAGTCAAAACCGATCTGGTCAGCGTCTACCAGGAAGCAGTGGACAACAACGCTGACCTGGCTGCAGCACGCGCCGATTACGGGGCACGCCGCGAAGTGGTGCCGCAGGCCCGCGCCGGGTTGCTGCCAAACCTGTCGGCCGGTGCCGAGATGATGAACACCCGCACCAAGCTGGACGAGCCGTCCATGACGTCCAATCGCAGCGGCAACGCCTGGAGCGCGACCCTGGCTCAGCCGATCTTCCGCGCTGATCGCTGGTTCCAGTTGCAAGCCGCCGAAGCAGTCAACGAACAGGCAGCACTGGAGCTGTCGGCGACCGAGCAAAACCTGATCCTGCAAACCGCGCAAAACTACTTCGCCGTCCTCCGCGCCCAGGACAACCTGGCCGCCACCAAGGCAGAAGAAGCCGCCTTCAAGCGCCAGCTGGATCAGTCCAACGAGCGTTTCGACGTGGGCCTTTCGGACAAGACCGACGTGCTGCAATCGCAAGCCAGTTATGACACTGCACGGGCCAACCGGATCATCGCCGAACGCCAGGTGCAGGATGCCTTCGAGGCCTTGGTGACCCTGACCAACCGTGAGTACACCTCTATCCAGGGCGTGGTGCATAGCCTGCCGGTACAAGTGCCAACGCCCAACGATGCGAAAGCCTGGGTCGAAACCGCCGGGCGCCAGAACCTCAACCTGCTGGCCACCAACTACGCGGTTTCTGCCGCAGAAGAGACCCTGCGTCAGCGCAAGGCCGGGCATGCACCGACCCTGGACGCCGTGGCCAAGTACCAGAAGGGTGACAACGACAGCCTTGGCTTCACCAACCCGGCGCCGCAGCAAAACGTGCGCTACGGCGGCGACGTCGAGCAGACCAGCGTTGGCCTGCAACTGAACATACCGATCTACAGTGGCGGCCTGACCAGCTCGCAGGTACGCGAGGCTTACCAGCGCCTGAGCCAGAGCGAGCAACAGCGTGAAAGCCTGCGCCGCCAGGTCGTGGAAAACACCCGCAACCTGCACCGCGCAGTGAACACCGATGTGGAACAGGTACAGGCGCGCAAGCAGTCGATCATTTCCAACCAGAGCGCGCTGGAAGCCACTGAAATCGGCTACCAGGTCGGTACCCGCAACATCGTCGACGTGCTTGATGCCCAGCGCCAGCTGTACACCTCGGTGCGCGACTACAACAATAGCCGTTACGACTACATCCTCGACAACCTGAGCCTGAAGCAGGCAGCCGGCACCCTGAGCCCGCAAGACCTGCAGGACCTGAAGCGCTACCTGAAACCTGACTACAACCCGGACAAGGACTTCCTGCCGCCGGACCTGGCGGCAGCAGCGGCCAAGAACTTCGAGCGCAGGCCTTGAGGTAGGGGCTGGACCATTCGCGGGCTCGCCCGCTCCCACAGGGATAGCGCAGCCCTCGAGCCATGCATCCATCCTGTGGGAGCGGGCGAGCCCGCGAAGGAGCCAATGCAAAAATCAGCGGATAAGCGCACCCAGCCCCTCGAGCAATCGCTGCAGCGCCCCCTGATTGGCCCGCATCACCGCCCTGCCCGCCTCGCCCATGCGCTGGGCGTCCTGCGGCAGTTCCACCAGACGGCGCACCGCACCGGCCAGCCCGTCAGCATCATCCACCTGCTGCAACGCACCCGCCTCGCGCAGCATCGCGCTGATTTCGAGGAAGTTGAACACATGTGGCCCCATGAGCACCGGCAAGGCCAGCGCCGCAGGCTCCAACGGATTGTGCCCACCGGTCGGCACCAGGCTGCCACCGACGAAGGCAATGTCGGCCAGGGCATACAGGAACAGCAGTTCGCCCATGGTGTCGCCCAGCAATACCCGCGTTTGCGCATCGACCAGCGTGCCGGCAGAGCGGCGCACGGTGGTGAACTGCTCGCTGCACAGCGCATGCACTGCATTGAAGCGCTCGGGGTGGCGCGGCACCAGGATCAGCAAGGCATCGCCATGCACCTGCAACAACTGCCGATGCGCCTGCAGGATCAAGGCATCTTCCCCTTCATGGGTGCTGGCGGCGATCCACACAGGGCGCTGGCCGCCCCCCCACTGTTCACGCAATGCCCTGGCGCGCGGCAGCAGCTGTTCGTCGATCGTCAGGTCGAACTTGATCGAACCGGTGACTTGCACGCGCTCAGGGCGTGCACCCAGGTCACGGAAGCGCTGGGCCTCGGTTTCGGTCTGCACGGCAATCAGGCTCATCTCGGCCAGCATCGGCCGGGTCAGCCTGGCAAAGCGCCCATAGCCACGGGCCGAGCGCTCAGACAAGCGCGCATTGGCCAGCGCCACCGGAATGCCGCGCCTGGCACACTGGTGAATGTGGTTGGGCCAAAGCTCGGTTTCCATGATGATGCCCAGCTTAGGCTGCACATGATCGAGAAAACGCCCCGCCGCCCAAGGCAGGTCGTAGGGCAGGTAGCAATGCTGCACGCGCGGTTCGTTGGCGAACAGGGCGCGAATGCGTTCGGAGCCGGTAGGGGTCATGCAGGTCAGTGTGATCGGCAGCTCCGGGTAAGCCTTGAGCAAGGCACGCACCATGGGTGCGGCAGCAATGCTCTCGCCCACCGATACCGCATGTACCCAGATACCACCCTGGCGCATGGCCGGCAGCTTGAAAGCAAAGCGCTCGCCGATGCGCTGGCCATAGGCCGGCGCCTTGCGCGCGCGCAGGTACAGGCGCAGCGCAACCAGCGGCAGGCCCAGGTGAAACAGCAAGGTATAGAGAGTTCTGTTCATGGCGGCTAAGTCTACCCGATCGCGCGAAGGTGCACTGCAAAGCGCTCGGCCAGCCACTGCGCGGCCGGGCCCAGAGGTTCATCGCGGCGCCAGGCCAGCTCTGCCACCAAGGCCGGCGGCCGCCAGTCGCTGTCCAGTTCGACCATGTGCGCCTGGTAGGTCGGGTACTGCACCACATGCCGGGGTAACCAGGCCCAGCCCAGGCCGCGCATCAGCAGTTCGGCCATGGCGTAGAAACTGTCGGCACGCCATACCTGCGGGCTGATCGCCTCGCCGCCGGGGTAACCGCTTTGTTGTGGCGTGATCAGCAACTGCCGGTGGCGGGCCAATTGTTGGCGGGTGACTCGGCCTTCGCCCGCCAGCGGGTGGCCGACCGCGCACACCGTGACCATCTCCACGCTACCCAAGGCACGGCGCTCCAAGGAAGCCGGGATGCTTTCGTGGAGGAAGAACAGGCCCAGATCGGCGCGCCGCTCCACCAGCTTGCGCGCCACATCGCCCTGGGCTCCGCTGGCCAGTTGCACCTCCAGGAACGGGTAGCGGCTCGCCAGTTCGTCGAGGCTGTCGATCACCGGCTGATACGGCATGGCTTCGTCCTGCGCGACCCGCAGCAAGGCCTCCTGCCCGCGCATCAGGGCCAGGGCGCGGCCATCCAGGCGTTCGCACTGGCGTAACAATTCGCGGGCGTCTTCCAGCAAGGCGCTGCCGTTTTCAGTCAATTTCGGTTGCCGGCCGCTGCTGCGCTCGAACAAGGTGACCCCTAGGTCGGTTTCGAGCAGCGCGATGGCACTGCTGATCGCCGACTGGGCTTTGTGCTGCTCACGTGCCACCGCGGAGAACGAGCGCAGTTCTGCAACGCGCAGAAAGGTACGCAATTGTTCAAGGTTCCACTGCTCGGCCATCAACCTATCTCCCACATTGATAGGTAATGACTTTACCCCATCCAGGCAACGTCTAGAATGCCCGCTCAGTAACGGAGGATCCCGCCATGAATGCCTACACCTACCTCGCCATTGCCATCTGCGCCGAAGTCATCGCCACCGCCTCGATGAAAGCGGTGAAAGGCCTGAGTACGCCGTTGCCACTGCTGCTGATGGTGGTTGGCTATGGCATTGCGTTCTGGATGCTGACGCTGGTAGTCCGCAGCATTCCGGTGGGGATTGCCTACGCCATCTGGTCGGGCCTGGGGATTGTGCTGATCAGTGTGGCGGCGCTGGTGATCTATGGGCAGAAGCTGGATATGCCGGCGATGCTTGGCATGGCCATGATCGTGGGCGGCGTGGTGGTGATTCAGCTGTTCTCGAAGACCGCTGGGCATTGAGAGCCCGTGTGCGGGGCTCGCCGACGATAGGGCCATCTCAGGTATAGCCTGTATACTTGCCAGCTGTCCCAGTCTTCGAGGTACCGCCATGCCATCTGCCATTTCCACTGACGTGCTGATCGTCGGCGCCGGGGTCGCAGGCCTCTGGCTCAATGCCCGCCTGCGCCGCCTGGGCTACTCGACAGTGCTGGTGGAGCGCGCCAGCCTTGGCGGCGAGCAGACCATCAAGTCGCAGGGCATCATCCACGGCGGCACCAAATACGCCCTACACGGCGCCCTGACCGGTGCCTCGGAAGCCATCGCCGACATGCCGCGCCGCTGGCGCGAGGCCTTGGCCGGCAACGGCGAACTCGACCTCGGGCGTACCCGCCTGCTCTCCGATGCCCACTACCTGTGGTCACCGGGCACCTTGGCCGGCAACCTCACAAGCTTCTTCGCCAGCAAGGCCGTGCGCGGCCGGGTCGACCAGGTCAAGGGTGACCAGCTGCCACCCGCACTGCAGGACCGCGCGTTCAAGGGCAAGGTGTATCGCCTGGCGGAACTGGTGATCGATGTCCCGAGCTTGCTGGCCAACCTGGCCGAGCTGGCCGGCGAGTCCTTGCTGGCAGGTGAACGCATCGAACCCTTGCGTGAAGGTAATGCGTTGGTCGGCCTGCGCGTGGACGACCGGGAAATCCGTGCCCAGCGCATCGTATTGAGTGCCGGAGCCGGCACCGAAGGCTTGCTGCAGGCGCTGGGCCTGGATCAGCCGGCCATGCAAACCCGCCCGCTACACATGGTCATGGCCAAGGGCCCGAACCTGAAACCTTTGTACGCCCACTGCCTCGGCGGCGGGCCCAAGCCGCGGGTAACGGTGACCACCCATCCGGCAGCCGATGGCCAGTGGGTCTGGTACCTCGGTGGGGACCTGGCCGAAGCCGATGGCGTGGCGCGCGAGCCTGCAGCGCAGATTGCTGCAGCGCAGAAGGAAATCGCCAACCTGCTGCCCTGGGTCGATCAGAGCCTGGTGCGCTGGGCCACACTGCGCGTCGACCGCGCTGAGCCTGCACAATCCGGCCTGGCACGCCCGGACAACGCCTTCCTTGCCGACCAGCAGCGCCTGTTGGTGGGCTGGCCAACCAAACTGGCACTGGCACCGGACTTCAGCGACCGGGTAATCAGCCACCTGGAGCGCGACGGCATTCGTCCACAAGCACAGGCCGACCTGGCCGACCTCCCACGCCCTCCACTGAGCGTACCGGCCTGGGAGCAGTTGCTGCCATGAGCCTGCCAACCCTGCACGCATTCCATCGCCCGCTGGGCAGCACTGGCCTCACGGTCTCTCCACTGGGCCTCGGCACGGTCAAGCTGGGCCGCGATCAGGGCGTGAAGTACCCCACTGGCTTCACGATCCCCGGCGATGAGGAAGCCCGCCTGTTACTGGCCCAGGCCCGCGAGCTTGGCATCAACCTGATCGACACCGCCCCGGCCTACGGCCGTAGCGAAGAACGCCTGGGCCCGCTGCTGCGCGGCCAACGCGATGAATGGGTAATCGTCAGCAAGGTCGGTGAAGAGTTCGAGGAAGGCCTGTCGCATTTCAACTTCAGCGCTGCCCACACCCGCCGCTCGGTGGAGCGCAGCCTGCGCCGGCTCGAAACCGACCGCATCGAACTGGTGCTGGTGCATTCCGACGGCAACGACCTGGCCATCCTCGAACAGCAGGAGGTCTACCAGACCCTGGCCGAACTCAAGCAGGAGGGCAAGATCCTCGGTTTCGGGCTGTCCGGCAAGACCGTCGCCGGCGGCCTGAAGGCACTGGAGCAAGGCGACTGTGCCATGGTCACCTACAACCTCAACGAACAGGCAGAACGCCCGGTGCTGGACTACGCTGCCGAACACGGCAAGGCCATCCTGGTAAAGAAGGCCTTGGCGAGCGGGCATATCTGCCTGGCCCCGGGCGTCGACCCGGTGCAGGCCAGCTTCGAGCTGCTGTTCGCCCACCCGGGCGTCAGCAGTGCTATTGTCGGCACCATCAACCCGTTGCACCTGGCCCACAACGTGGCCACCGTCGCCCGTATCCTGGGCCAGCATTGAGTTACCTCAGGCTCCCGATTCAGGGACTGGAGACTGACCCGACGCAAGGAGGAGCCTCGTGGCGCGAACGCTGATCCGCAAGAACCCGAGCAACTTCAAGACACTGCCACTGCATGTCGAGGCCACGCCCGAAGGCTTGATTTACCAAAGCATCGGCATGCCGCTGAACTTTGCCCAGACCCAGCAACGGCGCAAGGCCATCCAGTTACCCGATACACAACACTTCGTGGTCGAACTGGCCAACCTGGGCGTGTCAGTGCGCCTCACGCTGCATTGGCAGAACCGCGATTACTGGGTACTGGTGCGTCAGCGCCGACAAGACCGTGGCGATGTGGTACTGAAACTGATTTCCGGTTATGTACCGGCGCAGGAGCTGAACCTGCCGCTGCACACGGCCGTACAGGAAGTGGCCGAGGAGTGCCTGCTGGAAACCCCGGAAGGTTGGCTGGGCGGGCGCTTCAACGACACCTGGCTGCCCATCCCCTACGCCGCCGCCCTGCACTACCGCGAAACACCCCACTTCGTGCTGGCTCCAGAGTCCGGTGCCGCACGCCCGGTGCATTGCGGCAAGCTGATGCTCCTGGAGCGCCCACGGGCCTATGTGCACTTGCCCACCGCTTCGCTACAGCTGATCTATGACATGCGCCTGCAAGTGCCCCGGGACGCCAAGAAACTCAGCTTGTTCCACGTTGACGAGCGGCTGGAGGGCGACCAGCTGGTGGCGCGGCTCAACCGCAAACGCCCCGACCTGTACCTGATGCCATTGAAGGACGGCCAGCCACTGGCAGAGCTGTACACGCTGAAAAAGGATGAGCTGGTGCCGGCGAGTACGCGTGGGCTGTACCTGGCAGAAAGTTTTGCCCGGCAGGAAGGCTGGGTGGTGGCAGATGAACGGGTACGCTGGAAGGATTGGGTGAAGCAGCAGGGGTTGGTGGAAAGCAAGCCCGCAAGGGCGTCGCACTTGCAAAGGTTTGGCGACAAGGCGCGAGCGCTGCTGGAGCGGGCGCGGACCTCGCTGAACAAGTGACATCCCGGGAGCTTTCGCCTGCTTGCTGGGGCGGGTAAACCCGCCCCAGCCGAGGGCCGCCACAACGGCCCCAAGGTCAGATCAGTTTTTGCGAATTTTCTCGACAATCGCCGTGGTCGAGCTGTTCTCGACCAGCCCCAGCACCTTCACGGTGCCGCCATAGCCCTTGACGATATCAGCGCCAACCACCTGGTCGATGCCATAGTCTCCACCCTTGACCAACACATCCGGCTTGACCTGGCTCAGCAGGTTTTCCGGGGTGCCTTCCGGGAAACTGATCACCCAGTCCACCGCGCCCAAACCGGCCAGCACGGCCATACGCCGGTCAACGCTGTTGATCGGCCGGCCCGGCCCTTTCAGGCGGCTGACCGAAGCATCGTCGTTTACCGCAACGATCAGGCGATCACCCTGGGCCCGCGCCTGTTCCAGGTAGGTGACATGCCCGGCATGCAGGATGTCGAAGCAGCCATTGGTAAAGACGATCTTCTCGTTGTGCGCCCGCGCGTCATCAATGGCCAGCAGCAGTTGCTCAAGGCCCAGCACGCCGCGTTCGGAGCCTTCCTCACGCTGGATGGCCCGGCGCAGCTCAGGGGCGCTGATGGCAGCCGTACCCAGCTTGCCGACCACAATGCCCGCCGCCAGATTGGCCAGGGCCACCGCATGGGGCAGGTCCTCACCCGCGGCAATGGCTGCGGCAAGGGTGGAAATGACAGTATCGCCGGCACCGGTCACATCGAACACTTCGCGTGCTCGCGCTGGCAGGTGCAACGCCGGCTGACCAACGCGCAGCAGGGTCATGCCATGCTCGCCACGGGTGACCAGCAGGGCGCCCAGGTCCAGGTCCTGCAGCAACTGCAAGCCCTTGGCAACCAGTTCGGCCTCATCGACGCAACGGCCAACGATGGTCTCGAACTCGCTGAGGTTCGGGGTAATCAGGCTGGCGCCACGGTAGATGGAAAAGTCCTTGCCCTTGGGGTCGGCCAGCACCGGAATGCCCTTGGCCCGCGCCGCCTGGATCAGGTTTTGGTGATTCTTCAATGCACCTTTGCCGTAGTCGGACAGGACCAGCACCTTGACGCCTTCGAGCAGGCTGTCGACCTCCGCGCCCAGCGACAGTGGGTCGGTGGCGAACGGCTCTTCGAAATCGATACGCAGCAGCTGCTGGTGACGGCTCATGACCCGCAGCTTGACGATAGTCGGCTGGTGCGCGATGCGCTGGAATACCGAACGGACACCGGCAGCCTGCAGGCTGTTGGCCAGGCTGTCAGCAGCCTCATCCTGGCCGGTGACGCCGATCAGCGAGGCCGGCGCGCCCAGTGCAGCAATGTTCAAGGCAACGTTGGCCGCGCCGCCGGGGCGATCCTCGATTTGATCGACCTTGACCACCGGGACTGGCGCTTCAGGCGAAATACGCGAAGTACCGCCATGCCAGTAGCGGTCGAGCATGACATCGCCGACCACCAGTACCGGGGCTTGATCGAAACGCGGCATGGACAACTTCATGGGCAACCCATATGGAAATAATGAACAGGGGCAGGATATTAGCACAGGGTAGTCAATGGCTTTATGGCCAGATCATCCCTGGAAAATTCCCGTGACAATCGGGGCCATAACGGCCCCGATCAAGGAGGGTTCAGGTGATATCGGCCTTGGCCGGCTCATCCAGCCCCATGGCATGCAGACGGGCATAATGGCCATTAGCCGCAAGTAACTCGGTGTGAGTACCGCGCTCGACCAGGCGGCCCTGGTCCATGACCAGGATCTGGTCGGCCTTCTCGATGGTCGACAGGCGATGGGCAATCACCAGCGTGGTACGGCCTTGCATCACGTGGTCCAGGGCGGCCTGGATATGCCGCTCGGACTCTGTATCCAACGCCGACGTCGCTTCGTCGAGGATCAGCAACGGCGCGTTTTTAAGCAGCGCACGGGCAATTGCCAGGCGCTGGCGCTGGCCCCCGGAAAGCAGTACACCGTTCTCACCCACTTCGGTATCGAAGCCCTTTGGCAGCCGGTCGACGAATTCCTTGGCATAGGCATCGGCCGCGGCGGCTTCGATGTCTGCGCGCGGCGCGCCGGCCAGATCGCCATACGCGATGTTGTTGGCCACGGTGTCGTTGAACAAGGTGACATGCTGGGTGACTTGCGAAACATGGCGACGCAGGTTGCGCAGGCGATACTGCTCGATCTCCACGCCATCGAGCAGGATCTGCCCCTTGTCGTGGTGATAGAAGCGTGGAATCAGGGCCGCCAGGGTAGACTTGCCACTGCCGGAGCGGCCGACCAGGGCGATCATCTGCCCGGGCTCGGCGACAAAACTGATGTCGCTCAACACTTCACGCTCGGTACCCGGGTAGGTGAAGCTCAGGTTGCGCACTTCCAGGCGCCCTTCCACGCGCTCCTTCTCGACCGTACCAGTGTCCACTTCAGGCGCTTCGTCCAGCTGCTCGAAGATGCTTTCGGCACCTGCCAGGCCCTTCTGGATGGTCGAGCTGACTTCCGACAACTGGCGAATCGGCTTGGGCAGCAGGCCGGCAGCGGTGATATAAGCCACCAGGTCACCGGCAGTGGACTCACCGCGCAGGAACAGTACCAGGAACATCAGCGCAGCCATGGCGCTGTAGATCACCAGCTGAAGCATCGGCGTGTACAGCGAGCCGGTCTTGGTCATGCGCAGTTGCTTGTCGGTGTTGCTCTGGCTGGCCTGGCCGAATCGCTGCTGCTCGTAGGCCTCGCCACCGAAGCTACGGACCACGCGGTAACCCTGGATGGTTTCCGAGGCAACGTGGGTGACGTCGCCCATGGCTACCTGGATCTTCTTGCTCTGCTTGCGGAATTTCTTGCTGGCGATGCTGACCATAACCGCGATCACCGGCAAGATGGCAACCATCACCAGGGTCAGGTGCCAGTTCATCCAAAGCAGGTAGGCAAACAGGAACACCACGGTCAGGCCTTCGCGGATTACCACCTTGATGGCGTCGGTAGCGGCGCCAGTGACCATGGTCACATTGAAGGTAATGCGCGAAATCAGGTGCCCGGAGTTGTGGTTGTCGAAGTAGCGGTTGGGCAACACCAACAGCTTGTTGAACAACGCCACCCGCAGGTCATGCACCAGGCTCAGAGAGACCTTGGCCAGGAAGTAGTTGCCGAGGAACGAGCCCAGGCCCTGCCACGCAGCGATCAGGATGATCAGCAGCGGCACCGCCTGCAGCAATTGCAGGTCACGCAGGTAGGGGACGTTGGGGAACAATACCGCTTCGGGGTTGCTCAGCCCATCGACGAAGTACTTGAGAATGCCGGCCAGCATTGGCTGGGTCGAGGCAAAGATCACGAAACCGACAATGCTCAGCAGGAAAATGCCGACATAGGGTTTCACATAGCTCAACAGCCGGAAGTAGATCTTCAGGCTGGAGGTGTGCTCCGCTGGTCGCGGTGTTTCGGCCATTATCGAGCTCGCTGTTCAGGTTGAACCGGCAATTTTACCACAGGCGTCATTTTCGGCACGCCCCCATGGCAGCAACATGGCAAGGCCCACCGGCAGCCAGCTGATGAACCATTCGGCACGTGGCGTACCGGTGAGGCTGGCGGCATCGAACTGCATGGCCAGGGTCGAATAGACCCAGAAGCCCAGCAGGACCTTGCCGAGCAGGGTGCCACGGGCGCGCACGATTTCGCCCAGCGTGAACAGCCACACCATTACCCACAGCAACATGCCGGGCAAGCCCATCTCAACGGCAACATGGGTGAACATGTTGTGGGTGTGATCGAAGTGCATGCCGACGGCGCTCACTTCGTAAGCAGCCCCCAGACCAAGACCAGTCCAAGGGTGCGCGGCTATCATCTGGACCACGGCATGGAAAATTTCCGGCCGGTAGGACGAGCCCCGTTGGGCGATAACGTCGTACACGGCCAAAAAGGCCAGGCCGGTGGCAAGCAGTGCCAGAACAGAGAACACCCGGCTGTGGCGGTCACGGAACCACAACGGCGCCATCACCACGGTAATCACCAGTGCCAGAACCGCACCACGGCTCTGGCTGAGCATGGCGAAGGCCCCCAGGCAAGCCAGTGCCGCCAGCCACAACACCTGCAAGCCACGCCGCCGAGGTGGCTCGTAGAGCATCAAGAGCACAGCCGAACCAATGACATAGGCCCCCAGGATGGGGTGGGATATTTCGCCGATACCCGCCAGCCTGAACAGCAGAGGCGCACGCTGCACCCCATAGAACTTGATGATGGAGACTAACGCAGCGATGGCCAGCAGCGCGCTGCCGAGCAGCAATAACTGACGAATGCGGGCTTGGCCAAGCTGGGCCAACAGCGGAAACGCCAGCAGGAACACCAGGATGTAGAGCAAGCGCTTGAGCTCGCGCATGGGCTCCTCGGCGGGCGACCATGCCAGGCTCAGTCCGCTCCAGGCCAACAGCAGCAGCACACTCCCCCACAGCGCCGGTTGCCGCCTCCAGGCTTGCACCAGCACACCTCGGGCCGACCAGGCCAATACCAGCGTTGGCAGCCATAAGAACAACACCAGACCTTGCTGATAAACCTTGTTGCTGGGTGCCAGGGCAATCGCCGCCAGGAACCAGACCAGGCCCAAACCTAACCACGCTTGTGCCCAGTTTTTTTGATACAA
Organism: Pseudomonas sp. CIP-10; assembly: GCF_020911845.1. Taxonomy (NCBI): domain Bacteria; kingdom Pseudomonadati; phylum Pseudomonadota; class Gammaproteobacteria; order Pseudomonadales; family Pseudomonadaceae; genus Pseudomonas; species Pseudomonas sp. CIP-10. The sequence goes on from NZ_CP087160.1 coordinate 5,477,905, forward strand.
CATCCTTTCCCCCGATGAATCAGAAACACCATCCATGGTGCTACAGCATTATTTTCGGCATTATTGCCGGTCATTTTGATCGCCAGACGACAAGGCTCTATTCATGCAATGCTCCCGGCTCACCCAGGTCGACTTCGATCAGCTGACACTCGGCGCACAGGTGCTTGAGGCAGACAGCCATGGCGCCAAAGTCTACCTGCTCACAGATGGAAATTTCCTCAAGGTTTTTCGTAGGAAGCGGCTGATTTCATCTGCACTGCTACGTCCTTACTCGCAGCGTTTCGTCGATAACGCCGCGCGCCTGGCGCAACTGGGCATCCCTACCCTCGAAGTGATCAGCCAGCACAAGCTCGACCTGCCGGGCCGCACTGCGGTGCTGTATCGCCCGCTACCTGGGCGGACGCTGCTGCAGATGTCGCGCGATGACGGCTTCAGCTGGGACACTTACCTGCCACGCCTGATCGAACTGATCCGCCAGTTGCACCGCAGCGGCGTTTATTTCCGCTCGCTGCACTTGGGCAACGTGGTGGTCACCCCCGACCAGCGTCTGGGCTTGATCGACGTGGCCGACATGCGCTTTCTGCGCCCGCCACTGTCAGCCCGCATGATTCGACGCAATGTGCAGCACATGGTGCGCTATATCGAGCGGGAGAACCTGGGCGACCGGTTCCCCCTTGCCGCCTTCGAGGCAGCCTTGCTGACACGCTGAGCTCAACTGCGCAATAGGCTCTGCGAGCCGCTGCAGAACGCCTGCCAGGCCTGCTCCGGTGCCAGTGCCTGGCGCTGCTTCGCGGCGATCGTCGATGCACTGAGCACCGCACAGCGCTCGATCGCCTCAGCCCAGGCGCTTTCGTCGGCAACCGGCAGGTAGCCACCCGTGTCGCGCAACTGCTCGCGGAACACCTCCAGGTCGCTGCACACCACCGGTACGTCGGCCATCACCGCCTCTTGCACCACAAGCCCCAGGCCTTCGGAACGCGAAGGTACCAATAGCCAGTCGAATGCCCGATACAGTTGCTGCAGGTCTTCGCGGTGACCGCGCAGATGAACGCGCTCGGCCAGGCCCAACGCGTCGATACGCTGCTGCAGCACGGCATGCTGCGGCCCCTCGCCAATGATCGCCAGCTGCAAGCCCGGTTGCCGTGCACTGGCCCTGGCGAATGCCTCGATCAGCATTTCGAAGCCTTTGCTCTCTACCAATCGCCCTACCGCACCCAGCATCACCTCGGCGTCCTGAGGCAACTTCAGCGCCTGCCTGGCCTGATCCCGGTTCAGCAAAGGCTCGACGAATGCAAGCGGGTCGAGCGCCATGCGCAGCGTCTGCACCGGCCTGCCCAGGTCACGCTCCAGCGACTCGGCCAACGTCTGTGATACCGCCGCGATACTCAGACGCTCGGACGGAAAACTCTGCAACAAGCGGATATCGCTGGCATGCAGACGCGTCTTGCCATGGAACAGGACCTTGGCACGTACGTGCCCGATGCGCTGCAACAACGGCAGCACCAACCGGGCGACGCCAATACCATCGAGCAGCACCACTTCTGCCCCGGCCTCGGCCAATGCCTTGCGCAAGCGCATACGCAGCCACGGGCGCAGCAAGCGCCACAAGTGCCGCCCTTTGAGCGCACGTGAGGGCATATGCCATTCCCGGGTCGAACCGAGCCCACAGCAGAGCCCGCTCCCCAGCAGCAGCCAGTTACTGATCCGGGCATCGGCACCCGCGTTCGACAAGACCTGCCGGTGCACCTTGTGGATGGACATGTACGGCGTTCCACCCGCCCACATCATATTGACGATGTTCATGGGCCCTCTCCCGCTCAAGTCAGGTGGGACAGCGACTTCATTGAACAAAAATGGTGATTCCCATGCCGATCAAGGCCCCCGCAACCAGCGTCAATGCCAGCTTCAACCGATCACGCTGACGACGCTTGGCCTTACGCTCCACTTCAATGGGCAAGGTCACGTGATTGCCGAATCCAGTGTGCAATACTGCGTCACCCTCCAAGGTGACCGCTGTCAGATTTAACTCAGCGTAGCGGCGGGAAAGCGCCTTTTCTCCAGCATAGGCGGCAAATGGCGCACAGCGCTGGTAATCGCTCAATCGGCGCAGCCCAGGGTTGAGCGAGAACGCCTGCCACTCGGCCTTGTCGGACAGCAGCGGATAGCACGGCACCCCAGCGATCACCTGGCGATCGCCCAAGTGGATGTACGGGCTGTGGATGGCCAGGTCGTGGGCATGGCTGCGCAACCACACCTGCAAGATGTTGGGACTGACATCCAGGATGGCCTGCGAGTCTTCGACAAAGCCTTGGCGATAGAATTGCCAGTCGTCTTCGCAGTGAAAAATGTACGGCGTCTTGACCTGGCTGTAAGCCAGGTCGATAGACGGCAACTGGCCAAGTTTGGGCCGGTTGACGAACACCTTGCAGTACGGCTTCCAGTGCGCCGGCACAGCGGCATGCACAGCATCGTCGCCAGAGTCTTCGGTGATGAATACCTCGCGAATGGGCGCGGTGTTGTAGCGATCGAAACTCTCAAGGGTGTCTTTGAGCAGATCGAACCGCCCACAACTGGTCACGACAAGCGTGACGTCACTCTCATTTGAAAAGCGCACCGGATTCCCTCCGCATTACGACTGTCGGCCTTCAACAACCCGCTCCTGGGCGTGAAAGCTCTTATTTAGATGCCCAGCTTCAGACGCAGCCGCTGCCACGCAGACAGTGGCGGATGGGGCCTGAGCGCAGGGCGCATGTGGTCGACGATGCTACGTCCAACTGCGCCGAAACTAAAACGGGAAACCGCCAGATGGCGGCCATTTTCTGCAATCTGCCGTGCTAGCTCGGGGTTGGCGCGCAAGCGACGGAGTTTTTCCTGAAGGGTCGGGATGTTGTCATAGAACACCACGTTGTGCATGTCTTGCAGGCCCAGCGCACGGTTCTCTTCCTCGCCCTGGTCGTATGCCAGCAACACACAGCCACAGGCCATGGCTTCGAAGTTCTTGATCATGTACTCGCCCATGCCGACATCGGCACTGACGAAGAAACGAATACGGTTGAGCGTGTTGCAGTAGTCCTCACCCGACTTGGTACGGGTTACCAGCAGGTTCTCGACCTGCCCCAACTCGTCCAGCAGTGCCTTGCGGCCACTGTAGGCCACGCTGTTGACGCTGCCGACAAAGGCCAGTTCGATATCACGCTCTCGCCCTTGGTCGGCCAGCAACTGCTCGTCATAGCCCTTGGGCACGAACACCGCGTCAAAACCTTCCTGGCGCAAGCGCTCGCTGACCATGTAGCCGGAGCTGATCACCCGTGCCCATGGCAACTGACGGTAATGAGCGCTGAACTTGCCGGTGTACTTGCACGGGATGTAGTTCTGGTAGGCGTCGTGCTCGAGAATCACCAGGTTCGGCACAGTGCGGATGAAGGCCACCTGACGGATCTCCTGCTTGAAACGCAGGAAGAACACGATGCGGTCATAACGCTCGACCTGCACCTCACGCTTGAAGTAACGGCGCAGGTTGCGCTGATCCTGGCTGGTCAGCCAGCGCAGGTCGCACTCGCAGTTGGCCGCGACGCCATCGTACAGGCGGTCAAGAATCGCCCGCTGTTCCTTCTGCACCAGAAATAGGACTTTCATTGCTTTCCTTGGGCGCTCTGCGCCTTCGCGGTCAACCATGGGGCGTGCTTACAGCTCACGCCGCCAGAACAGTTCGTGCCGGCGCACGGCCTTGCGGAAGAATTCGTTCTCCCCATAAGGCGATGGCTGTCGCCCGGCAAGCCAGCGTTGCAGCAGGCGGCGCAGGCGGCGCTTGAACGGTGCCGGCGGCTGCAGGTCGTGCATCATGCCCAACGCCATGGCCTTGTCGCGCTGGGTCGCGCAGTCCAGCACCAGGCTGCAGGGTGCCCAGGCCTGGGCAGCGCTCAATTGCGGCGGCAAAGCCACGCCATCGCCACTGTCGCCCATCGGCCAGCGGTCGTTATCGTGCAGGTGGTTGGCGTAGCACAGCAAGGTTTGTGGCTGCCAGGTCATGCCTTGCAAGGCTTCCAATACCGCCGCCTGAGCGCAGATATGGTCCGGATGGGGGTCTAGCTGCGGGTGCGGCATCACCAGGACCTCTGGCTTGGCCCGCTCCAGCAAGGCTCGCAGGTCGGCCAGCAGGTTATGCCAGGTGGGTGCGCCATCACGGTCGCCCGGTAACGGGAACGGGTTGAACTGGCGGAATACGCGGATATCGGCCAGGTCGGCTTCACGTGAGGCGGCCGGCTGGTCGGGGGCGGCCTGCATGGCAGGCAGCTGCAGGCAAAAGTAGCCCAGCTGTATGCAATGCGACTCCGGCACCCCGGCCCAACGCGGCACGGCGATGCTGTCCCAGGCACGCAGGCGCCCCTTCAGGCACGCGGCCTCGGCCTTTGCCAGGCCCATCTGCTGGTAGTGCTCGGCCTCTATCTCACCGGCGGTCAGGGTCACCACCCAGCTTTCGTCGGCCTGGCTGTACAAACCATAAGCCGCCAACTCGGCGTCGTCGGCATGTGGTGCGATCACCATCACTCGGCGCCGCTGCAGCTCGACCGAGGGGGTTATCCACAGGCGCAGCTGACCCTGCAGCCGGCAATGCCGGCCGCGCAGTCGCAACGTACCGGCCTGCAGTGGCGCTGCAAGGCCGGTCAGGTTAAGGAAGCGCACCCCATCGACGCCACGCTCGAACGTTTGCAGATCGGCCTGTTCGCCAGCCAGCAGCTCGACCCGAGGGTCGAGAAAGCGCCCCAACCAGCTGCTCTTTAGCCGCAGCTCAAGCACCAGGGTTTCGTCGCCCTGCAACGTGCAATCAGCCTTGAGCCAGCCATCGTGCAGGCTGGCAGGAACCTGCCGCACCTGATCGCCGAAGTCGTAGGCATAGTCCTCACCCGGTGCATAGAACAGGTGGTCGGCAAACCAGGCCTCATGGGCAGCCCAGAGCAGCGGCAACAACAGCAGTGGCAACCACCACCAGCTGAATACACCGAGGGCGACCAGCGCAACCAGGCCCGCCAGCAGCCCCAGGCGTTTGTTGCGCCGGTGGCGCTTGAGCAACTGCTGCTTGCGGCTCACGCTTGATACACCGGCACAGGGTTGCACCAGCGGTCCTTGTACTCACGGTCAGCACGGCCGAATGAGAACCGCAGCGGCTTGTTGCGCGCCCGGGCGTCTTCCCAGGCGGCCTGGGTATTGAGGAAGCTCAGCACGCTGCCTGGGCTGAAGGCCTTGGTTTCAGGGTCGACACCGCCATTGATGTACTCGACGCTAATCCATTCCGGCGCTTCGACGCGGTACACCAGCTGGATGGCAATCGGTTTACCGTCCAGCAGCAGCACCGAGCCGATCAGCAGCTCGCGCAAGCGGCCCAGCACATCGGCCATACGCTCGGCACCGGTGGCAGGGAACCCCCAGCGGCGCAGGAACAGGTCGCAGTACATGCTGGCGATTTCCTGAGCACTGAAGTCGCTGATCGGGCGTACCACACCACCCGCTTCTTCCAGCAGGCGAAGTTCACGGCGCTGGTTGTAGCGGAACTTCTTCGACAGGTCTTCAGGCGCCCGAGCCATGGCCAACTGCTCCTTCTGCGCCTTTAGGCCGCTGAAGCGGCCCTGGTTCAGTTCGGACAGGTAACGCATTGTATGGCGCAACGGTGCAGCGGCATCAGACGCCGCCGGCAGAATGATCTCGGCATTACCGAGGTCGAACAGGGCCTTCTTGCCAGCACGCTTCAGCACGTCCTTGGACAGTGCCAGGTGACGCCCCCAGGCCGGGATGGCGGCTTTCAGCTCGCCAGCCTGGTGCCAGCCCAGGTAACGCACCGGGATCTGTGCCAGGTCCGCCAGTTGCTCGACCACCAGCGGATGGGTGGCAACACTGCCGCCAAAGCGCGCCCATGCCTGGGCATAAGCCTTGGCATCGATAGCTTGCCAACCGCGTTCGCGGAAGGCCTGGATACGATTGAGCATCAGGCCTGCCCCACCAACGCGCGCACCTGCGGGAGTTGCCAGAAGGCCTCGCGCACCGCCTGGTCAGAGAAACGCTCGCGCAGGCGCTGCAGCATGTGCCTGGCACAGGCTTGGCGCTGCTCAGCGTCCAGTACGGCCATGTGCTTCAGGCCCTGAGCCAGCTGCGCGGCGTCGCCCAGCGGGAACAGCACGCCAACGCCCTCGACCACTTCGCGGGCACCGCCACAGGCCGTGGCCAACACCGGTACACCGGCAACCATCGCTTCGAGCAGGACCATGCCGAACGGCTCGTGATCAGAACTCAACGCGAACACGTCGAACGCCTGGAAATAACGGCGCGCATCCGGTACCTGGCCAAGAAAGTCGACTTGCCCGGCAATACCAAGTTCGGCGGCCAACGCCTTGAGCTTGGCCTCCAGGCGCCCCTTGCCGAGGATTGCCAGGCGGGCGCCAGCCGGCAGCCCCGGCAATGCCTGGGCAAAACCGCGCAACAGGGTGGCCTGGTCCTTGTCCGGGTGCAGGCGCCCGACATTGCCGACGATCCACGCCTGAGCATCCAGGCCCAAGGCCTGGCGTGCGTCAGCGCGCGGCACCAGGGCTGCTTGCAGGGCGTCGATGTCGATGCGGTTGTACAGGGTCTGGATGCGTTCGGCCGGCCACTGCGGCAAGCAACGGCGCATATCGTCACGTACCGCGTCCGAAACACCCAGCAGGCTCAGACGCTTGCCGAACAGGTTCGCGAACAGACGGCGGCCTTTGCGCTGGTAGTCGCCAAAGGCATGGTGCACACCAATTACTGGCAGGCCGGTCCCCAGCAGGGCAACGTAGATCGGCTTGAAGCGATGGGCGATGCAGAAAGCGAAATTGCGCTCGGCCGCAATGCGCCGCAATGCGCGGATGGCGCCGAGTTTCAGGCCACGCACGGCCTTGGAGCTGAACTCAAGGAACAGCACCTCGTCCGACGCACAGCCAGCCGCCACCTGCGCGTCGGCGGCGCCGGTGAGGAACACCGTAGTCACCCGGTACCCACGCCCCTGAAACAGGCTGGCGTACTGACGGGCGCAGTCCAGGAACGGCCCGTCATAGCCATGGCAGAACTGCAGGATGCGCGGTTCAGAGCGGCTGGTCATACGGGGCCGCGCCGTCCTTCACAACCAGGATGTCTTCCATGATCAGGTACTGCAGGTCCGAGCCGAAGAACATGTTCAGGGCATCGGTCGGCGAGCAGATCATCGGTTCACCACGACGGTTCAGCGAGGTGTTCAGCGACACGCCGTTGCCCGTCAGGTCTTCCAGTGCCTTCATCATGTCGTAGTAGCGCGGGTTGTACTCGCGCTTGAGCACCTGGGCACGCGAAGTGCCGTCCTCGTGCACCACTTCCGGCACGCGGGTTTTCCACTCTTCAGCAACTTCGAAGGTGAAGGTCATGAACGGCGCGGGATGGTCGACCTTGATCATCTGCGGGGCGACAGTGTCGAGCATCGACGGGCAGAAAGGTCTCCAGCGTTCGCGGAACTTGATCTGGTGGTTGATGCGGTCAGCCACGCCTTCCACGCTTGGGCAGCCGATGATCGATCGGCCACCCAGGGCACGCGGCCCGAACTCCATGCGGCCCTGGAACCAGGCAACCGGGTTGCCATCGACCATGATCTGGGCGATCTGCTGCGGCATGTTCTCGAGTTTGCGCCACTTTGGCTGGTTCGGGTGACGGGCGCAGGCGGCGATCACGTCTTCGTTGGAGTACGACGGGCCGAGGTAGACGTGCTCCATCTTCTCGACCGGAACGCCACGGGCGTGGGACACATAGGCAGCGGCGCCAACGGCAGTCCCGGCGTCGCCGGAGGCCGGCTGAACGAACAGCTCTTTCACGTCCGGACGGGCGATGATCTTCTGGTTGAGCTTGACGTTCAGCGCACAGCCGCCGGCGAAGGCCAGCTTGCCGGTTTCACGCAGGGTGTCGCCCAGGTAATGGTCGATCATCTGCAGCGCCAGTTTCTCGAACAGCGCCTGCATGCTGGCGGCGTAATGGATGTACGGCTCGTCGGCGATGTCGCCTTCGCGCTTGGGGCCCAGCCATTCGATCAGCTTTGGCGAGAAGTAGAAGCCCTTGCCCTTCTCTTTATAGCGGCGCAGGCCGATAACGTTGGCGTACTCGGTGTTGATGACCAACTCGCCGTTTTCGAAGCTGGCCAGACGCGAGAAATCATACTTGCTGGCGTCGCCATACGGCGCCATGCCCATGACCTTGAACTCGCCATCGAGCATTTCGAAGCCCAGGAACTCGGTGATGGCACCGTAAAGGCCACCCAGCGAGTCCGGGTCGAAGAATTCCTTGATCTTGTGGATCTTGCCGTTTTCGCCATAGCCAAAGAAGGTGGTGGCGTACTCGCCCTTGCCGTCAATGCCGAGGATTGCGGTTTTTTCCTTGAAGCCCGAGCAATGATAAGCACTGGAAGCGTGGGCCAAGTGGTGCTCGACCGGCTCGATCTTGACCTTTTTCGGGTCGAAGCCCAGTTGCTCCAGGCACCAGACGATCTTCTTGCGATAGCGCTTATAGCGACGGTTGCCCATCAGGATGGCATCGAGTGCACGATCCGGGGCGTACCAATAGCGCTTGGCATAGTGCCACCGCGCCTTGCCGAACAGGCTGATCGGGGCGAACGGGATGGCTACCACGTCGACGTCGGACGGCTTGATGCCTGCCTGTTCCAGGCAGAACTTCGCCGACTCGTAGGGCATGCGGTTCTTCGCATGCTTGTCACGCACGAAGCGCTCTTCTTCGGCGGCGGCAATCAGCTTGCCGTCAATGTACAGGGCCGCGGAAGGGTCATGGCTAAGGGCGCCGGACAGGCCAAGAATCGTCAATGCCAAGGGATTAGCCTCTTCATTCGGTAAAAATGCGCCAGCGGCCTCTTGGGCGGATGGCGGCTAAAGGGCGGGATTATAACGCAAACATTGGAGGCACACCGCCCCCTTGTAGGAGCGGGTTCACCCGCGAAGCAGGCAACGCGGTGGATGGCACCGGCGTCGCCGGTGTTCGCGGGTAAACCCGCGCCTACAGGTTTACTCGGCGATCAGCCAGTCCATGCGGTAACTGCCGGCGGTCTGTGCCAGCTCTTTGGCCAGCCATGGCAGCAGCTCCTTAAGTTCATCCTCCAGCCCCCACGGCGGGTTGGCGATGGCCAGGCCAGAGCCGTTCAGCCCCTGAGGGCTGTCCTGGTGATGCACATACAGCTCAACCCGCAACAGTTTCGGCGCGCCAGTGCTGGTCAGATCCTGGTAATAGCGGGTCAGCGAACGCTGGTCTTTGATCGGGTACCAGATGGCCACAACCGTCTGGCGCATGCGGCCGATCGCCTCTTTCATGGCAGTGGTGCAGCGCTTGAGCTCATCGGCCTGCTCGAACGGCGGGTCGATCAGCATGATCGCGCGCTTTTCCTGCACCGGCAGCAAGGCCCGCGGCACATGCCAGCCTTCACCCAGGTGCACGGTCACGCGCGGGTCTTTTTTCATGTTTTCTTTAAGGAGCGGCCCGTCTTCGGGGTGCTTCTCGTTGAGCAGGGCGCGGTCCTGCTGGCGCATCAGGCGACGGGCCAGTTCGGGCGACCCCGGGTAGTAGCGCAGCTCGCCATCGGCATTCAGGCGCTTGATGATGCGCAGGTAGTCGTCGGCCATGGCCGGCAGGTCATCGCGATTCCACAGGCGGGCTACGCCTTCCAGGTACTCGCCGGTACGGCTTGCCTGATCGCCCTGCAGGTCGTACAGGCCGAGCCCTGCGTGGGTATCGATATAGGCGAACGGCTGTTCCTTGCGCGACATCAGGGCGATGAGGCGGGTCAGCACAATGTGTTTGAGGACGTCGGCGTGGTTGCCGGCGTGGAAGGCGTGACGATAGTTCATGGCAACTCCTGCGAAGGCGGCAAGTTTACCTTGCCTTGCAGGCGGAGTCAGGCCTGGCTGCTGATTGGCGGCACCCGCAAAGCAGGCACCGCCAATTCAACGGGTGTTACTTGTCGGCGTGATACGCCGCATCAGCTGCTTCGAAGCGCTTGACCATCGCCTGCGAAGGGCTGCCCAGCTTGCTCACCAGAACAATGGCGATGCTGGCGAACAGGAAGCCCGGGATGATTTCGTACAACCCGAGGGTGTCGAAGTTCTTCCACAGGATCACCGTCAGCGCACCCACCACGATACCGGCCAGCGCACCGTTACGGGTCATGCCTTTCCACAGCACCGAAATCAGCACCACCGGGCCGAAGGCGGCACCGAAGCCGGCCCAGGCATAGGCCACCAGGCCCAGCACGCGGTTTTCCGGGTTGGAGGCCATGGCGATGGCGATCAGGGCCACGGCCAGCACCATCAGACGGCCGACCCACACCAGTTCGACCTGCGAAGCATTCTTGCGCAGGAAGGCTTTGTAGAAGTCTTCGGTCAGGGCACTGGAGCACACCAGCAGCTGGCAGCTCAGGGTACTCATGACTGCGGCCAGGATGGCCGACAGCAGGACACCCGCAATCCATGGGTTGAACAGGATCTTGGCCAGCTCGATGAACACACGTTCGTGGTTCTCGCTAACCGGGCCTGCCAGTTCAGGATGAGCCGAGAAGTAGGCGATGCCGAAGAAGCCAACGGCGCAGGTACCCGCCAGGCACAGGATCATCCAGGTCATGGAAATGCGGCGCGCCTTGGCGATGGACTTCACCGAATCAGCGGCCATGAAGCGCGCCAGGATATGCGGCTGGCCGAAGTAACCCAGGCCCCAGCCCATCAGCGAGATGATGCCGATGAAGGTGGCACCCTTGAGCATGTCGAAGTTCGCCGGGTTCACCGCCTCGATAGCGGCGAAGGTCTGGTCGAAGCCACCGGTGGAGATCAGCACGATTACCGGGGTCAGGATCAGCGCGAAGATCATCAGCGAAGCTTGTACGGTATCGGTCCAGCTCACCGCCAGGAAGCCACCCACGAAGGTGTAGGCGATGGTCGCCGCTGCACCAGCCCACAAAGCGGTTTCGTACGACATGCCGAAGGTGCTCTCGAACAGACGGGCACCGGCCACGATGCCGGAGGCACAGTAGATGGTGAAGAACACCAGGATGACGATGGCGGAAATGATACGCAGCAGCCCGGTATTGTCTTCGAAACGGCTGGAGAAGTAGTCCGGCAGGGTCAGCGCGTCACCGTTGTGCTCGGTCTGTACGCGCAGCCGGCCGGCCACGAACAGCCAGTTCAGGTAGGCACCCACCGTCAGACCGATGGCGATCCAGGCCTCGGACAGGCCCGCGAAGTAGATGGCACCGGGCAGGCCCATCAGCAGCCAGCCACTCATGTCGGAGGCACCGGCAGACAGCGCGGTAACCACGCTACCGAGGCTGCGACCGCCCAGAATGTAATCGGAAAGGTTGTTGGTAGCGCGATAGGCGGCGAAGCCGATCAGCACCATTGCTGCGATGTAGATCACGAAGGTGATCGTTAGTGGATTGCCCATGCGTGCGCCCTGGCGTTTGTTTTTATCATGCGCAACCACAGCGATGGCGGTTGCACCCAGGCGGCGAATGCTATGCAACAACGCAAAGAAGGTGCAACCATTTTTCTTTTGCAAGTTGCACCTGCCCGTGCATTTTCCGACAAAGCCCGCTTCTTGCTCCTTTCGGGAGCAAAAAACCGACTTTTCAGAATAAATCGCACCGAAAACGCCCCTTTTCAGGGTATGGGAATAGCTGTCGGACGAGTTGCACCTTCCACACGAAAAATTAGGGTTGCACCTGGTTGCACCCGAATTGTCCTACAGATACTCTTGACGCCAGCTTAGGCCACAACCGTGGCAATAACGAGGATAAGAAATGGCGACTACCACCCTTGGGGTCAAACTCGACGACCCGACCCGTGAGCGACTCAAAGCAGCTGCGCAGTCCATTGACCGCACGCCGCACTGGTTGATCAAGCAAGCGATCTTCAACTACCTGGAGAAGCTCGAGGGTGGCGCCACCCTGACCGAACTCAACGGTCATGTCAGCAACCTGGCCGACGATGCCGGTGAAGTCCAGGCCGACCACAGCCACCAGTGCTTCCTCGAATTTGCCGAAAGCATCTTGCCGCAGTCGGTACTGCGCTCGGCGATCACCGCTGCCTACCGCCGACCGGAGCAGGAAGTGGTGCCGATGCTGCTGGAGCAGGCGCGCCTGAGCGCGCCACTGGCCGAAGCCACCAACAAGCTGGCCGCGGGCATTGCCGAAAAGCTGCGCAATCAGAAAAGCGCCGGCGGCCGTGCCGGTATTGTCCAGGGCCTGCTGCAGGAATTCTCGCTGTCGTCTCAGGAAGGCGTGGCGCTGATGTGCCTGGCCGAAGCCCTGCTGCGTATCCCCGACAAAGGTACCCGTGATGCGCTGATCCGCGACAAGATCAGTACCGGCAACTGGCAGCCGCACCTGGGCAACAGCCCGTCACTGTTCGTCAACGCCGCCACCTGGGGGCTGCTGCTGACCGGCAAGCTGGTCAGCACCCATAACGAGACCGGCCTCACCTCCTCGCTCACCCGCATCATCGGCAAGAGCGGCGAACCGATGATCCGCAAGGGCGTCGACATGGCCATGCGCCTGATGGGTGAGCAGTTCGTCACCGGCGAGACCATTGCCGAAGCCCTGGCCAACGCCAGCCGTTTCGAGGCCAAAGGCTTCCGTTACTCCTACGACATGCTCGGCGAAGCCGCACTGACCGAGCACGACGCGCAGAAGTACCTGGCGTCCTACGAGCAGGCCATCCACTCGATCGGCAAGGCCTCGCATGGCCGTGGCATCTATGAAGGCCCAGGTATCTCGATCAAGCTGTCGGCACTGCACCCGCGCTACAGCCGCGCCCAGTACGAGCGCGTGATGGAAGAGCTGTACCCGCGCCTGCTGTCGCTGACCCTGCTGGCCAAACAGTACGACATCGGCCTTAACATCGACGCCGAAGAAGCCGACCGCCTGGAGCTTTCGCTGGACCTGCTCGAACGCCTGTGCTTCGAGCCATCCCTGGCTGGCTGGAACGGCATCGGCTTCGTTATCCAGGCCTACCAGAAGCGCTGCCCGTACGTGATCGACTACGTCATCGATCTGGCCAAGCGCAGCCGCCACCGCCTGATGATCCGCCTGGTAAAAGGCGCCTACTGGGACAGCGAGATCAAGCGTGCCCAGGTCGAAGGCCTGGAAGGCTACCCGGTCTATACCCGCAAGGTGTACACCGACGTGTCCTACGTCGCCTGCGCCCGCAAGCTGCTGGCCGTGCCAGAAGCCATCTACCCGCAGTTCGCCACCCACAACGCCCACACCCTGTCGGCCATCTACCACATTGCCGGGCAGAACTATTACCCGGGCCAGTACGAGTTCCAGTGCCTGCACGGCATGGGCGAGCCGCTGTACGAGCAAGTAGTCGGCAAGATTGCCGATGGCAAGCTGAACCGCCCGTGCCGCGTGTATGCACCGGTCGGCACCCATGAAACGCTGCTGGCCTACCTGGTGCGCCGCCTGCTGGAAAACGGCGCCAACACCTCGTTCGTCAACCGCATCGCCGACCACTCGATTTCCATCCAGGAACTGGTCGCCGACCCGGTGGCCAGCATCGAGCGCATGGGTACCCAGGAAGGCAGTATCGGCCTGCCGCACCCACGCATTCCCCTGCCGCGCGACCTGTATGGCACCGAACGGGCCAACTCGGCCGGTATCGACATGGCCAACGAACACCGCCTGGCATCGCTGTCCTGCGCCATGCTGGCCACCGCTCACAATGACTGGAAGGCTGCCCCGCTACTGGCCTGCGCCGCCAGCGAGAGCGCTGCCGCACCGGTGCTGAACCCGGCTGACCACCGCGACGTCGTCGGCCATGTGCAGGAGGCCACCGTTGCCGACGTGGACAACGCCATCCAGTGCGCACTGAACGCCGCACCGATCTGGCAGGCCACCCCACCAGCCGAGCGTGCTGCCATTCTGGAGCGCACCGCCGACCTGATGGAGGCCGAGATCCAGCCGCTGATGGGCCTGCTCATCCGCGAGGCCGGCAAGACCTTCGCCAACGCCATTGCCGAAGTGCGTGAAGCCGTGGACTTCCTGCGCTACTACGCGGTGCAGGCACGTAACGACTTCAGCAATGACGCCCACCGCCCACTGGGCCCTGTGGTGTGCATCAGCCCATGGAACTTCCCGCTGGCGATCTTCACCGGCCAGGTGGCCGCAGCCCTGGCTGCCGGCAACCCGGTACTGGCCAAGCCTGCCGAGCAAACCCCACTGATCGCCGCCCAGGCCGTGCGCCTGCTGCTGGAAGCTGGCATCCCAGAAGGCGTGCTGCAGCTGCTGCCTGGCCGCGGTGAAACCGTCGGAGCCGGCCTGGTCGGGGACGAACGCGTCAAAGGTGTGATGTTCACCGGCTCCACTGAAGTGGCCCGCCTGCTGCAGCGCAACGTCGCTGGCCGTCTGGACAACCAGGGCCGCCCGATCCCGCTGATCGCCGAAACCGGCGGCCAGAACGCGATGATCGTCGACTCCTCGGCACTGACCGAACAGGTCGTGATCGACGTGGTGTCCTCGGCCTTCGACAGTGCCGGCCAGCGTTGCTCGGCCCTGCGCGTACTGTGCTTGCAGGAAGACTCCGCCGACCGCGTAATCGAGATGCTCAAGGGCGCCATGGCTGAAAGCCGCCTGGGCTGCCCGGACCGCCTGGCCGTGGACATCGGCCCGGTGATCGATGCCGAAGCCAAGGCTGGCATCGAGAAGCACATCCAGGGCATGCGCGAGAAAGGCCGCCCGGTCTACCAAGTCGCTATTGCCGATGCTGCCGAGATCAAGCGTGGCACCTTCGTCATGCCAACCCTGATCGAGCTGGACAGCTTCGACGAGCTGAAGCGCGAAATCTTCGGCCCCGTACTGCACGTGGTGCGCTACAACCGCCGCAATCTGGATCAGCTGATCGAGCAGATCAACAACTCCGGCTACGGCCTGACCCTCGGCGTGCACACCCGTATCGACGAGACCATCGCCAAGGTGGTGGAAACCGCCAACGCCGGTAACATGTACGTCAACCGCAACATTGTGGGTGCAGTGGTGGGCGTGCAGCCGTTCGGTGGTGAAGGCCTGTCGGGTACCGGCCCGAAAGCCGGCGGCCCGCTGTACCTCTACCGCCTGCTGTCGACCCGCCCGGCCGACGCCATCGGCCGCCACTTCCAGCAGCAGGACGGCGAAGGCAAGCCGGATCGCACCCTGCACGAACAGCTGGTCAAGCCACTGCACGGCCTGAAGGCCTGGGCCGAGAACAACCAGCTGGCCGACCTGGCCGCGCTGTGCAGCCAGTTCGCCAGCCAGTCGCAGAGCGGCATCGCCCGCCTGCTGCCTGGCCCGACCGGCGAGCGCAACAGCTACACCATTCTGCCGCGTGAGCACGTGCTGTGCCTGGCCGACAACGAAACCGACCTGCTGGCGCAGTTCGCCGCAGTACTGGCCGTTGGCAGCTCGGCGGTGTGGGTTGACGGTGAACCGGGCAAGGCCCTGCGCGCCCGCCTGCCGCGTGAGCTGCAGGCCAAGGTGAAACTGGTCGCGGATTGGAACAAGGATGAAGTGGCGTTCGACGCCGTGATCCACCATGGCGACTCGGACCAGCTGCGCGGCGTATGCCAGCAGGTGGCCAAGCGTGCCGGGGCGATCGTTGGGGTGCACGGGCTGTCCAGCGGTGATCACCAGATTGCGCTGGAACGCCTGGTCATCGAGCGCGCGGTGAGCGTGAACACTGCGGCGGCAGGCGGTAACGCCAGCCTGATGACCATTGGCTAATGGCTGAGGGTTGTTGAAGAAGAAGGAGAGCCTCGGCTCTCCTTTTTTATGCGTGCATGTCCTGAAGCAGGGGCTGGACTAACAGGTGCTCACCAGAACGTGGTCATGCCAACGGTGACTTGGGTGTCTTCTGTTGTTACCGTTTATCCCCTGGAAATTCTCGGCTGACTGGGCCGGTCCTTTCTCGGGTAAACCCGCTCCTATACACCTGCACAGGCCGTCGTGTAGGAGCGGGTTCACCCGCGAAGAGGCCGGACCTGCCGGCCAGTTTCTACCCGTCGTTCACCGTCGCCGCCACCACCGTATTCGCGGGTAAACCCGCGAATACACCGGATCAGTGCCGGACACAGGTCGGGGGTTGGACACAGGCCGCTGTAGGGTTTACCCGCGAAAGGACCCGTCCAGACAGACCTATCAAAAAAGCCTTGCAGCAGGCTTCTACCCCAGCATCGTATTGTCTTCAAGGAAAGCGGAAGCGCGGTGTGGATCGGGGACTATCCGGAGCTCCCCTCCGACAGAGCTTCGGCCAAAAATTGCTCAAACCATTGGTGAAAGCGCAATCAAAGCAAACAGCTGTGCTGCCATAAGCGCAATACCCAGCAGCATCCAAAGCCAATTGGCCAGCGTGAACCGGCTGTTGGCCTTCCCTTCTTTGTCACCCGCACAGAAATTGATGCCCTTCTGCATGAACACCAGAATGATCAGCCAAGCTGCCTGAATGGCTAAACCCGCAAAATAGGCCGGCCACAGCTGGTCTTCCAACACGACGCTGGCAACCACCCAGACAACGCAAAAACCGTAATAGCCCAGCGTGAGCCCTAGGATGGACCATGGATAGGTTTTACCTGAGTCGCGAATATGGTCATTTACCCTTCTCAATAATGGATAGATGAAGAACACTGCAAAAGCGCTTCGCCAGAACGGACTTACGCGCTCTCCCGTTTTCTCTCTATGCAGACTCCAACTTTGATAGAAGCAATAAACCCAGTAGAAGCCCAAGGTAAAGAAATTCATTACACCAAATTTCATGGGTGAGACTACGAAGAAGGGAACCTGGTTGCCGTTGGCCTCAGCCAAGTCAGCGTGGTGGGCATCACTCATCTGAAACGTTTCCTTGTGAACACCAAAACGCACATTCAAGGCCAACTGATCTTCGATCCGCAGCAGTCCATTTCCGATCTGGATTGTGGGAAACGTCTCCATATTCTCCCGAGCAGGCATTACACGACCTGACCTTGCGTGGTTTCACCAGTAACCGGCAGGCTTCCCGGCGTTCTCAACCCATATCACGCAAACCTATTAACCTGTCCCCAGTCTCACCACGCTCCTACACTCGCAGCATCCCGCCTCAGGACCGCCACCATGCCCGAGACCTTGCTCAGCCCCCGCAACCTCGCCTTCGAGCTCTACGAAGTCCTCGACGCCGAAGCCCTGACCCAGCGCCCGCGCTTCGCCGAGCACAGCCGTGAAACCTTCGATGCGGCACTGACCACCGCCCGCACCATCGCCGAAAAGTATTTCGCCCCGCACAACCGCAAGGCCGACGAAAACGAACCACGCTACGTGGACGGCCGCGCCGAGCTGATTCCCGAGGTGAAGCCCGCCGTCGATGCCTTCCTCGAAGCCGGCTTCCTCAACGCCAACCGGGACTTCGAGGTCGGCGGCATGCAGCTGCCCAGCCTGGTCTCGCAAGCCTGCTTCGCCCACTTCCAGGCCGCCAACGCCGGCACCACGGCCTACCCGTTTCTGACCATGGGCGCGGCCAACCTGATCGAGAGCTTCGGCTCCGATGAACAGAAGCGCCTGTTCCTGCAACCGATGATCGAGGGCCGCTACTTCGGCACCATGGCGCTGACCGAACCCCACGCCGGCTCGTCGCTGGCCGACATACGCACCCGCGCCGAACCAGCAGGCGACGGCAGCTACCGGCTCAAAGGCAACAAGATCTTCATTTCCGGCGGCGACCACGAACTGTCGGAAAACATCGTGCACATGGTGCTGGCCAAGCTTCCGGACGCCCCGCCCGGGGTCAAAGGCATCTCGCTGTTCATCGTGCCCAAGTACCACGTAAACCCGGACGGCAGCCGTGGCCCGCGCAACGATGTGCTGCTGGCCGGGCTGTTCCACAAGATGGGCTGGCGCGGTACCACCTCGACCGCGCTGAACTTCGGCGACAATGGCCAGTGCGTCGGCTATCTGGTCGGCCAGCCGCACCAAGGCCTGGCCTGCATGTTCCAGATGATGAACGAGGCGCGGATAGGCGTAGGCATGGGCGCGGTGATGCTGGGTTACGCCGGCTACCTTTACTCCCTGGAATACGCTCGCCAGCGGCCGCAGGGCCGGCTGCCAGACAACAAGGACCCACACAGCCCGGCGGTGCCGATCATCGAGCACACGGATGTGAAGCGCATGCTTCTGGCGCAGAAGGCCTACGTAGAAGGCGCCTTTGACCTGGGCCTGTACGCCGCGCGCCTGTTCGACGACACCCATACGGCCGCTGACGAAAACACCCGCAAACTGGCGCAGGACCTGCTCGACCTGCTGACCCCGATCGTCAAATCCTGGCCCTCGGCGTTCTGCCTCAAGGCCAACGAATTGGCGATCCAGATTCTTGGCGGCCACGGCTACACCCGCGAATACCCGGTGGAGCAGTACTACCGTGACAACCGCTTGAACCCGATCCACGAAGGTACCGAGGGTATCCAGTCGCTCGATCTGCTCGGTCGCAAGCTGGCACAGCACAATGGTGCCGGCCTCAAGCAGCTGATCCGCCTGATCGCGACCACCTGCGAACGTGCCAGCCATCACCCGAACCTTGACCCACTACGTCAGCCGCTGGAGCAACTGGCCAACCGCCTGCAGGGGGTCACCCTGGTCCTGCTCGGTGACCTCGCCCAAGGCAAAGTCGCTGGTGCCTTGGCCAACTCTGCCTTGTACCTCAAGGCCTTCGGCCACTGCGTGATCGGCTGGCGCTGGTTGGAGCAGGCGGTTCACGCCGAACTTGGTCTGCTCAAGGGAACCGCTGCTGATCGCGACTTCTACCTCGGCAAGCTGCAAGCTGCGCGTTATTTCCTGACCTGGGAAGTACCGGGCTGCCACCACGAACTGGCTCTGCTCGAGGCGCGCGACAACGCCTGCCTGATCATGCAAGAAGCGTGGTTCTAAGGGGTGCCTCCATGTTCGACGCCCGCTTCCTGCCCCGACCTGCGTGGGTTACGCGTAATAGCGAGGCCTGTCGCGACCACTGCGATGCCCACATAGGTCGTCCAGTGGATTGCGTCGCCGAACATCAGCGCGGCCCACAGCAGCGTGACCGGAGGCTCCAGATAAACCAGCGCCGACACGCGGGTCGCCGACAGTTTTGTCAGCAATATCCAAAGGCTCAAGTAGGCGATGAAAGTCGAGAACAACGTCAGCCAGGCAACTGCCGCCCACACCTGCGTACTGGCAGGCACTTCGATCAAGCCCAGCGGCAAGCCTGTGGCAGTGAGCAATACCAGCGTCGCAGTGGACTGCAGAAACAGCGGCATCAGCAAGCCATCCTTGCTGTGTTCTGTTGCCATGACCGATTGCCGCCGCTGATAGAGAGTGGCGATGGACAGCGTGATCGCGGCGATCAGCGGCAGCGCGTACAGCCAGAGGTCCAGCCGGGTGGTGGAGAGGTTGTACTCACCGAAAATGACCACGCTCACGCCAGCAAAGCCAACCCCAAGCCCCACCCACTCCTGGCGGCCGCTGCGTTCTTGCTGGCCCCTGTTGCTCATGGATGCCGTGATCAATGGCTGGAGCGCGCAGATGATGGCGGCTATTCCTGCCGGCAGCCCGCTCCGGATGGCGATATATACGCTGACCAGATAAGCGAACTGGGCTAAAAAGCCTATCACCGTGTTGTAGCGCACCTGCGCCCACGACAGCGTACGCAAGCGATGCACCACGAAAGGCAGCAGGCAGATGCTGACCAGCAGAAACCGCCAGAACAGCAGGTTTATTGCGCCAGCCTCCTCCGTGCCCAGGCGGGCACCAATGAAGCCTGAACTCCACGAAAGAACAAAGATGACTTGCAGCAGAATCAGGTATGGCGCACTGCTTGGCATGATCACGCCCCTGTGTTGTGCAGTTCCTCGAACGTGATCGGCTCGATACCGATACGTGCATATTGTCGGGCGGCCGACCGCCGCAAGGCCCAGTGCAACCCCAGCCAGTTGGGGATGGTCGTCGCAATGCCATCGTCGGAGGCCAGGTGCCAGAAGCGGTTGGAATCGTCACTGAAGCAGGGGCAGTGGAAGGACAGCACCAGCGACATGCGTCGGCCACTGAGGACAGGGCGAACACCGTGGAACAATCGACTGCCGTAGATGAACAAGGCATCACCCGGCTGGTCCAGCCGGGCGGTTTCAAAAGTTCGGTAATCCAGGGCGTCAAAGGTATCGACGGTACCGTTATGGAACAGAAACTCTCCCCCGCTGTAGTCGGAGCGATCCGATAGCACGATGTTCAATACATAGTTGGTGCCGTCTGTGTGCCACATACCCAGTTGCTGCTGTTGCTCGGCTGGCTTTGGATAGAAGTAGTTGATCTGCGAGCGGGCATTAAGCATGGGGTAAGGTACAAGCGGCACGCCCGCAATACGCGAGACCGCCAGCAGGAATGCGCGGCTGCACATCATGTCGTTGAGAAACGGCGACAGTGCGGTCACCCCTCGCGTACGCCGGGATATGATCCAGTCACTGTCCCCGGCCCCCTGCTCCAGACGAGAACAGATGTCTTGCAACACCGCGACACCCTCGGCAGTGAACAAGCGTTGGACCACTGCCACCCCGGTGATGGTATCCACCGCAATTTTTTTGTGCGGGCTGTGGGCATAGCCCAGCTGATCAAGTGTCCTGGTGCCGCTGACGTTGCAGCCTTGACTTAGCAGGTCGTCACGCCAGGCTGGCTGCTCGCCCAACCAGGTCGGTGAAGACCTTGGTGCGCGTTTCAACGTCGACTTGAGTGCCAGCTTCACGCGGCCAAAGCCGCGTTCGAACAGGGGTAAGCTGTCTGAGTGATTCATGATCTGTGTGTCCCCGTGAAGTTGCTACTGGAGGTACTTCGCGATCTGGTAGCGCACCGAGCCATCACCACTGGCGAACTCGTCCACCACACGGCAGTTGCAGTGCCGGGCTCGAATGCGACGAAACTGTTCGGGCGTGTATTTGAGGCAGATGTTGGTCAGCAGGTAACCCTGCTCCTGCAGGCGCTGCACAGGCTGGAGGGTCACGGCCACGTGAACCGACTCATCCAGAATGCGAAGGGGGACGAGGATCGCCTCGTGATCGCCCGAAGGGACGAACCCTTGTTGAAGCGCGACCATCCTGGAGAACTGGAGCATATTGCGGTTGGCATAGAACGCGAGAATGGCACCTTCCAGGCCTTGTTCGTATACCTGCATTTCCGAAAGGATGTAGGTCGAGTCACCCGCCAGGCTGCGTATCAGCCTGCCCGTGCTCACTGGCAGCTCGTTGCCTTCCTGGAAACCCAGCAGTGTGATCAGGGTGACCTCCTGATCGTGCCGCAAAGCCTCGTGAGTCACTGTGCGATAGTCGGCGGCGATGTAGTTGAAGCTGCCATCTGCTTGCACGATGGGCCGCAAGGCATCTCTCATGGCAGCTTCGGAAGTCTGGTTGATATCGATCGCGGTGTAGCGAATGGAGCTGGAGGTCTCTGCCATGCGCTTGAGCAAGCAGGTGCTTTTGATCGGCTCGGGGCCCAGCTCGACATAATGCACGCGGCGCCCGCTAGCTAGCGCCGCCAACCGCTCGGCAACGTTGGCGATGACGCTTTTGAGCGCTCCG
Source organism: Pseudomonas sp. CIP-10 (assembly GCF_020911845.1). Classification (NCBI taxonomy): domain Bacteria; kingdom Pseudomonadati; phylum Pseudomonadota; class Gammaproteobacteria; order Pseudomonadales; family Pseudomonadaceae; genus Pseudomonas; species Pseudomonas sp. CIP-10. The sequence goes on from NZ_CP087160.1 coordinate 5,499,514, forward strand.
TGCCCTCGCGTGTCGGCACATAACCCCTCCTCACCAATACCTTGCTCATTCAAGGCTCGCATGAGCAGAAATATCTCGTGATTGAAATGATGCTCACCGTCTGGCCCAGAGTCAGGCTGAAGCAGGGTCGAGTACTTCTCATGGTTCTCGACAGTCCAAAGCCGTGCGTTCTGGTAGCTGGGGGTGTGTACAAGTGCATCTACAACGAAGTCGTTCAGGCTCATCCGTATCATTCCATTGCATTTTCGAAGGGCAACCGTGCTGTAGCCACACAGTAGGAGGGGGTATAAAGCCTGTACAGTTGATTAAATCGAAGTGCTGGTTCGATCCGACCAAATCAGGTGGTTACATGGGTAAAGCCCTCGACATAGACGTATTGAGAACCTTCCAGGCAGTCGCCCGGCTTGGTCGCTTCAAGGATGCAGCCGACTACGTACACCGCAGCCCATCGGCAGTGACGACGCAGATCCAGAAGCTGGAGGAGAAGGTCGGCCAACAATTGTTTGCCCGCAGCAACCAGTCGGTGGAGCTGACCCCGGCAGGCCGGCACTTGCTGGGTGAGGCAACCCGCTTCTTGATGGCCCATGACCGGCTGCTGGCTACGCTGTCGTCGCAGCAGATCACTGGCAAGGTCCGCCTGGGTGTACCGGACGGTTATGCCGCCAACCTCATGAGCGATTTCTTACCGGTGTTCGTCGCCAGCAACCCGAAACTGGAACTGGAAGCGGTGGCATGCTCCAGCGCAGAACTCATCGACCTGTTTGCGCGACAACGACTGGACCTGGCAGTGGCGGTCAGCAGCGAACACTGGCAGCAAGGTGAATGGCTTCGCACCACCCAGCCGCGCTGGGCCGCTGCGCCTGGGTTCGAGTACGATGCCAGTCGCCCCTTGCCGCTGGCACTGCAGCTGAAGGGCTGCCCATATCGAGAAGCGGCCCTGCAGGCGTTGAAGGCTCACGGCATTGCCTACCGTATCCTGCTTGAAAGTGCCAACTGGCATGCGGTGCTGGCATGCATGCGCAGTGGCCTGGCCGTCGGCATTGTCGAAGGGCTGGAAAGCGGCGATACATCGCTCGCGTTCATGGAAGGGAGTGACCTGCCCGCCCTCCCCGAGCATCACCTTTACCTGCTGACGGATACCTCCCACCATGTCGCGTTGCAACTGAACGAAATGTTGAAAGCCGCCATTCAGAAAGATGGGCTGTGAGCAACCGGCGTTATTTCCTGACCTGGGAAGTACCGGGCTGCCATAATGAGCTGGCATTGCTCGAGGCACACGACGATACCTGCCTCGGCATGCAAGACGGGTGGTTCTAGGGGGAGCCACCGTGTACACGGAGGCATCCGCATGTTCGATTCCAGCGCCCTGCTGCGCCAGCGCTTTGCTGCGCTGCGCAGTACGGCCGAGTTGTTTTCCCTGCGCCATGTGAAACAGTCGCACCAGGCGCTTTCGGTTCGCCGCAACGTCGCCGAACCACCCTTCTTCAGCCAGGATGAGGGCGCCATGCTCACCGTGCGGGTCAATGGCGTGGAGGCCTACGCTGCCACCGCCGACCTGTCCCAGGCTGGCCTGCAGCGCGCCCTTGAGCAAGCCGAGGCGCTGGCGCGGCAGATCGCCCGGCACAGCCTGCTGGACCTGCGCGAACAAGCCGTGACCAGCGCACGCCACGACCATGTTTCGCCCAACTTCGACCAACCCGTGCCCAGCCTCGCCGACTGCCTTGGCCTGCTCGCCGCCGAATCGGCCAGCGTGCCCAAGGACAGCCGTTTGGTGGACTGGCAGGCCAGCCTGGGGCTGAGCCTGGTCGAGCAAACCTACCTGAACTCGGCCGGCGCCGAACTGCGCCATGCCCAGCGCTTCCTGTTCCCGGGCCTGGGGGTGACCGCCAGCGACGGCCAGGACAGCCAAAGCCGCAGCCTGGGCCGCGACAACTTCGGCCAACAGGGTGGTTTCGAGATCATCGAGCGCTGCGGCCTGGTCGGCGCGGCCAGCCGGGTGGCCGACGAAGCACTGCAACTGCTGCTGGCACCGAACACCCCCAGTGGCCCGCGCGACCTGCTGTTGATGCCGGACCAGATGATGCTGCAGATTCACGAATCCATCGGCCACCCGCTGGAGATGGACCGCATTCTCGGCGACGAGCGCAACTACGCCGGCACCAGCTTCGTCAAAACCAGCGACTTCGGCCACCTGCAGTACGGCTCCAGCCTGCTGAACGTGACCTTCGACCCGACCATTGGCGAAGAGCTGGCCAGCTACAGTCATGACGACGACGGCACCCCGGCCAGCAAAGCGTTCCTGATACGCGACGGCCTGCTGCTGCGCCCGCTGGGTGGCGCGCTGTCGCAGTTCCGCTCTGGCCTGGACGGCGTGGCCAACAGCCGTGCCTGCGGCTGGAACCGCGCGCCGATCGACCGCATGGCCAACCTCAACATCGAGCCGGGCGACCAGTCTTTCGAGCAACTGATCGGAGGCATCGAGCACGGCATCCTGATGCGTACCAACCGTTCCTGGTCCATCGACGATGCACGCAACAAGTTCCAGTTCGGCTGCGAATGGGGCCAGTTGATTGAAAATGGCGAGCTCAAGGGCATCGTCAAGAACCCCAACTACCGCGGCATCTCCGCGCAGTTCTGGCGCAACCTGTCGGCGGTTGGCGACCACAGTACCTTCCAGGTGCTGGGCACGCCCAACTGTGGCAAGGGCGAACCCAATCAGGTGGTGCGGGTCGGCCACGCCTCGCCGGCCTGTGTGTTCCGCCAGATCGATGTATTCGGAGGAGACGCGTGATGAAACAGGCTTTCGAAACCCTGGTCGGGGAGGTGCGCACCGCCCTTCAGGCGGGCGAGCAGTTCACCCTCGGTTACAGTGCCGAGCAATCGCAGTTCGTGCGTTTCAACCATGCCAAGGTGCGCCAGGCCGGCGAAGTCAGCCAGGCCAGCGCGCAACTGCGGCTGGTGCGCGATGGGCGCCAGGCGGAGCAGCAGGTAACCTTGAGTGGCGACCTGCAACTGGATCGCCAGCGCCTGAACGTTGCGCTCGAGCAGCTGCGCCAGACCTTGCCGCTGCTGGCACTCGACCCTTACCTGCGCCTGGACGAAAATGCCTGGCACAGCCATAGCCTGCAGAAACACCCCCTGCCCGCACTGAACGAAGTACTGGCCCTGCTCGAGCGTGAAGCAGGCGACCTGGACCTGGTCGGCATCTACGCCGCCGGCCCGGTCTGCCGTGGTTTCGCCAGCTCGTTCGGCGCCTTCGGCTGGCACCAGGCCAACAGTTTCAACGTCGACTGGAGCCTATTCCACGATAATGGCCAGGCAGTGAAGGCCAACTATGCCGGCCAGGTCTGGAGTGCCGACGACTTCGCCGCACGCCTGCGCCAAGCACGAGAGCAGTTGGGTTTCCTCGGCCGCCCGGCAGTTACCCTCAAGCCCGGCACCTACCGCGCCTACCTTGCACCTGCGGCCATGGACGAAGTCGCCGGCATGTTGTGCTGGGGCGGCTTTTCCGCGCAGGCCCTGGCCACTGGCAACAGCGCTCTGCAGCGCCTGTACAACGGCGATGCACGGCTCAGCCCGCTGGTCAGTTTTACCGAGCAGGTCAGCGGCTCGCTTAGCCCGGCATTTTCCGATGAAGGTGCGCCGCGCCTGGATGTGCCGCTGATCCAGCAAGGCGAGGCCCGGCAGCGGTTGATCAGTGCGCGCAGTGCGGCCGAGTTCGAGCTGCAGGCCAATGGCGCCGACGGCTACGAGTCGCCCTGTGCGCTCAGCCTGGCGCCGGGCAGTCTGGCCAGTGCGCAGATCCTTGAGCGTCTAGGCACCGGGCTGTACATCAGCAACCTGTGGTACCTGAACTACTCGGACCTGCCAGCGGCGCGCATGACCGGGCTGACCCGCTTCGCCACTTTCTGGGTAGAAGATGGGCAGATCCAGGGGCCGGTGAGTACCATGCGCTTCGATGACAGCCTGTACAGCTTGCTGGGCAGCCAGCTGGAGGACCTGACCCAGGAGCGCGAGATGATCCTGTCGACCAATACTTATGGACAGCGCAGTACCGGGTCGAGTCATTTGCCCGGGGCACTGGTCAAAGGCCTGACCCTGACATTGTGACTGGACTTGCCGGCCCTTTCGCGGCTAAAGCCGCACCTACAAGGAACGCGTAACCCTTGTAGGAGCGGCTTTAGCCGCGAAAGGGCCGGCACTGACAAACGAGGACGTCATGCCCGAACGCACCCCGCTGGACCCCGTCACCGCCCGCTGGATCCCTTGGGTGGTGGCCATCGCCTTCTTCATGCAGTCCCTGGACGGCACCATCCTCAACACGGCGCTGCCGGCCATGGCCCGCTCGTTGGCCGAAGACCCCTTGCGCATGCAAGGTGTGATCATTGCCTACATGCTCACCGTGGCCCTGCTGATCCCTGCCTCAGGCTGGATCGCCGACCGTTTCGGCACCAAGCGCATCTTCTTCAGCGCTATCTTGCTGTTCAGCTTTGGCTCGCTGCTGTGCGCCGCAGCCAACAGCCTTGGCTTCCTGATCTTCGCCCGCGTGGTGCAGGGGCTGGGCGGTGCGCTGATGCTGCCGGTCGGGCGGCTGGTGGTGCTGCGCGCCTACCCACGCAGCGAGCTGGTGCGGATCATGAGTTTCATCACCATCCCCGGCCTGCTCGGGCCATTGCTGGGGCCAACGGTCGGTGGCTGGCTGGTGGAAATCCTCAGCTGGCACTGGATCTTCCTGCTCAACCTGCCTGTCGGCCTGCTTGGCTGCATTGCCGTGTGGAAGTTCATCCCGGACTTGCGCGGCGCCGAGCGCACCACCTTCGACGGCCCTGGTTTCCTGCTGTTCGGCGCAGCGATGGTACTGATCACCATTGCCATGGAAGGCCTGGGCGAGCTGCACCTGCCGCACTTGCGGGTAATGTTGCTGCTGTTCGCCGGCATGGCCTGCCTGGCCGCGTACTGGCTGCGCGCCGGGCGCGACCCGGAGCCGCTGTTCTCGCCAAGCCTGTTCCGCGTGCGCACCTTCGCCATCGGCATCCTCGGCAACCTGTTCGCCCGCCTGGGCAGCGGCGCGCTGCCGTTCCTGGTGCCGTTGCTGCTGCAGGTCGCGCTGGGCTACTCACCCGCCCAGGCAGGCATGAGCATGATCCCGCTGGCGGCGGCGGCCATGCTGGCCAAATCCATTGCCCGACCGCTGATCGAACGGTTCGGCTATCGCATCATCCTCACCGGTAATACCTTGCTGCTGGGCATCCTGCTGGCAAGCCTGGGTCTGGTGGACGAGCAGACCCCTTATTGGCTGCTGTTGGTGCAACTTGGCCTTCTGGGGGCAGTGAACTCCATGCAGTTCACTGCGATGAACACAGTGACGCTCATCGATCTCGACGACGCCAGCGCCAGTAGCGGTAACAGCCTGCTGTCGGTGGTCGCGCAACTGTCGCTGAGCCTGGGTGTGGCCTGCGCCGGCGCACTGTTGGGCGGCTTTACTGCGGCAGGCAGCGCCGAGGGCGTGGAAACCACCCTGGGCGCGTTCCAGCTGACCTTCGTCACCATCGGCGTAATGGCCATGCTGGCAGCGGCGATCTTCCTGCAGCTGGCGCCGACGGACGGAAGGCGTGCCCGTCGTCCGGAACAACACATGGAGTCGTAGGGCGAATGGCCACGAGGCTGGTAGACTATGCGGCATTTTTCGCTTCGCACCGCAGGCCCGCCTCGTGACCACCGAATCCACCGCCTTTGCCACCTTGCCGCTGTCCACTGCCATGCTGGCCAACCTGGAGGCCCTTGGCTATGCCTCGATGACGCCGATCCAGGCCCAGAGCCTGCCTGTCATCCTCAAAGGCCAGGACCTGATCGCCCAGGCCAAGACCGGTAGCGGCAAGACTGCCGCCTTCGGCATCGGCCTGCTCAACCCGATCAACCCGCGCTATTTCGGCTGCCAGGCGTTGGTGCTCTGCCCTACCCGCGAACTCGCCGACCAGGTGGCCAAGGAGCTGCGCCGCCTGGCCCGTGCCGAGGACAACATCAAGATCCTGACCCTGTGCGGCGGCGTTTCGCTGGGCCCACAGATCGCTTCGCTGGAGCACGGTGCGCACATCATCGTCGGCACCCCAGGGCGCATCCAGCAGCATCTGGACAAAGGCACCCTGGTCCTGGACGGGTTGAACACCCTGGTGCTGGACGAAGCCGACCGCATGCTCGACATGGGCTTCTTCGACGCCATCGCCAGCATCATCGGCAAGACCCCGTCGCGCCGCCAGACCCTGCTGTTCTCGGCCACCTACCCGGCCGGCATCAAGCAACTGGCCGCCGACTTCATGCGCAACCCGCAGCAGGTCAAGGTCGAGAGCCTGCACACCGACAACCAGATCGAGCAGCGTTTCATCGAGATTGACCCGCAGCAACGCCTGGAAGCCGTCACCCGCGTGCTCGGCCACTACCGCCCACAATCGTGCGTAGCGTTCTGCTTCACCAAGCAGCAATGCGAGGACGTGGTTGCCCACTTGACCGCCAAGGGCATCGTCGCCCAGGCCCTGCACGGCGACCTGGAGCAGCGCGACCGTGACCAGGTGCTGACCATGTTCGCCAACCGCAGCAGCTCGGTGCTGGTGGCTACCGACGTGGCCGCGCGCGGCCTGGACATCGATGGCCTGGACATGGTCATCAACGTGGAGCTGGCGCGTGATGCGGAAATCCACGTGCACCGCGTGGGCCGTACCGGCCGCGCCGGCGAGAAAGGCGTTGCGGTCAGCCTGGTGGCACCGGCCGAAGGCCACCGCGCCCAGGCCATCGAAGCGCTGCAGAAGAGCCCGCTGCGCTGGGACCAGCTGGACAGCCTGAAAAACAAGGGCGGCGAGCCCCTGCTGCCGGTGATGACCACACTGTGCATTGCCGCTGGCCGCAAGGACAAGCTGCGCCCTGGCGACATCCTGGGGGCCCTGACCGGTGATGCCGGCATCCCGGGCAAGCAAGTGGGCAAGATCGCCATCTTCGACTTCCAGGCGTTTGTGGCCGTGGAGCGGGCGTTGGCCAAGCAAGCCATGCAGCGACTGAACAGCGGCAAGATCAAGGGTCGCGCCCTGAAAGTCCGCATTATCTAAAGCCAGGCAAAGCCCCCTGTAGGAGCGGGTTTACCCGCGAACGCGGCAGTAAATGCATCGTCGCATTCGCGGGTGATCCCACTCCCACAGGGTTCAGCATTTCAATCTGAAGGTTCATACCGTGCACTCCACCGACGTGATCATCCTTGGCGCCGGCGCCGCCGGCCTGATGTGCGCCCAGCTCAGTGCCCGTCGCGGCCGCCGGGTGCTGCTGCTCGACCACGCCAACAAGCCAGGCAAGAAAATCCTCATGTCCGGCGGCGGGCGCTGCAACTTCACCAACCTGTACACCGAGCCGGCCAACTTCCTTTCGCACAACGCGCACTTCTGCAAGTCGGCCCTGGCCCGCTACACCCAGTGGGACTTCATCGAGCTGGTGTGCAAGCACGGCGTGGCGTACCACGAGAAGAAGCTCGGCCAGCTGTTCTGTGACAACAAGGCCAGCGACATCCTCGACATGCTGCTGGCCGAGTGCGACGAGGCCGGTGCCGAGATCCGCATGCACACCAGCATCGAACAGATCGAGAAGACCGAAAGCGGCTACCTGCTGCAGACCAGCGGCGGCCAGTTCACCTGCCAGTCGCTGGTCATCGCCACTGGCGGCCTGTCGATCCCGACCTTGGGCGCCACCGGTTTCGGCTACCAGGTGGCCCGCCAGTTCGGCCACACACTGCTGCCAACCCGCGCCGGGCTGGTGCCATTCACCATCACCGAGCCCCAACTCAAGGCGATGTGCACCGAGTTGTCCGGCACCTCGCTGGACTGCACCGCCAGCTGCAATGGCACCAGCTTCCGCGAAAACCTGCTGTTCACGCACCGCGGCTTGAGCGGCCCGGCAATCTTGCAGATCTCGTCGTTCTGGGAAGCCGGTGACACGGTCGAGATCAACCTGCTGCCCGACCGGGATGCGCTGACCTGGCTGCAACAGATGCAGGCCGAGCGCGCCAATGCCGAACTGAAGACCGTGCTGGGCGAGGTGTTCACCCGCAAGCTGGCCAACTTGCTGGCCGAGCAGTGGTTCGAGTCGAAGCCGATGAAGCAGTACACCCCGGCGGAACTGGCGCACATCGCCGAAAAGCTGGCGAACTGGCAAGTGGTGCCAGCCGGCACCGAAGGCTACCGCACCGCCGAAGTGACCCTGGGCGGCGTGGATACCCGCGAGGTGTCGTCCAAGACCATGGAATCGCTGAAAAGCCCCGGCTTGTACTTCATCGGCGAAGTGCTGGATGTCACCGGCCACCTGGGTGGTTTCAACTTCCAGTGGGCTTGGGCATCGGCGAACGCCGCCGCGCAGTTCGTGTAGAGTAGAATCCTTTCAGCAGCACGGAACGCTTCTTGCTGGCCCGTGCTGCAGTGCATTCTTCGCTCACCGCCTGGCAGGCCATCATGTCATCGAGCTCGTTCCGTCAGTCACTGCGTCGCCTGTGGGGCCAAGACAAGTTCAGCTACAGCATCCGGGTCACCATTGCCCTTACCGGCAGCCTGGCCCTGTGCTGGTACCAGAACGAGATGGCCCTGCTGATTCCGCTGTTCCTCGGCATCATCGCCAGCGCCCTGGCCGAAACCGACGACAGCTGGCAGGGCCGCCTCAGCGCCCTGGCCGTTACCCTGGTGTGCTTCGCCATCGCTGCACTGGCAGTCGAGTTGCTGTTCCCCTACCCCTGGATCTTCGTCATTGCCCTGGCCCTGGCGGCCTTTGGCCTGACCATGCTCGGGGCGCTGGGCGAGCGCTACGGCGCCATCGCTTCGGCCACCTTGATCACTGCGGTCTACACCATGATCGGCGTGGACCAGCGCGGTGGCCAGGTCACCGATTTCTGGCACGAACCGCTGCTGCTGGTGGCAGGTGCGGCCTGGTACGGGCTGTTGTCGGTGCTGTGGCAGGCGCTGTTTTCCAACCAGCCGGTACAACAGAGCCTGGCCAAACTGTTTTTCGAGCTGGGCAGCTACCTGAAGCTCAAGGCCAGCCTGTTTGAACCGGTCCGCACGCTCGACGTCGAGGCACGGCGCCTGGAACTGGCCCAGCAGAACGGCAAGGTGGTGGCCGCGCTGAACGCAGCCAAGGAGATCATCCTGCACCGGGTGGGCAACAGCCAACCCAACTCGAAGGTAAGCCGCTACCTCAAGCTGTACTTCCTGGCCCAGGATATCCACGAGCGTGTCAGTGCCTCGCACTACCCCTACAACGCACTGACCGAGGCGTTTTTCCACAGCGACGTCATGTTCCGCTGCCAGCGCCTGTTGCGTAAGCAGGGTTCATCCTGCCAGGAACTGGCCCGCTCGATCCGCCTGCGCCAACCGTTCGTGCTGGCCAGCGGTTATCCAGAAGCCCTCGAAGACCTCAACGCCTCGCTGGAGCACCTGCGCATCCAGAGCAACCCGGCCTGGCGCGGCCTGTTGCGCTCACTGCGGGCACTCGCCGCCAACCTGGCAACACTGGACCGCCTGCTCAGTGCCGCCAGCAACCCGGACAGCCTGGCCGACGCCAGCGACAGCAGCCTGCTCGACCGCTCGCCGCGCTCGCTGAAGGACGTGTGGACGCGCCTGCGCACCCAGCTCACACCGACTTCGCTGTTGTTCCGCCATGCCTTGCGCCTGCCGCTGGCGCTGTCGATCGGCTATGGCATGGTGCACCTGATTCACCCGACCCAGGGCTACTGGATCATCCTCACCACGCTGTTCGTGTGCCAGCCCAACTATGGGGCCACGCGGCGCAAGCTGGTGCAGCGAATCTTCGGCACTGCCGTTGGCCTGACAGTGGGTTGGGCCTTGTTCGACCTGTTCCCCAACCCGGTCATCCAGTCGTTGTTCGCCGTGGTTGCCGGGGTGGTGTTCTTCGTCAACCGCACCACCCGCTACACCCTGGCCACTGCCGCGATCACCCTGATGGTGCTGTTCTGCTTCAACCAGATCGGCGATGGCTACGGCCTGTTCCTGCCACGCCTGTTCGATACCCTGGTGGGCAGCCTGATTGCCATTCTTGCAGTGTTCCTGTTCCTGCCTGACTGGCAGGGCCGACGGCTGAACAAGGCGCTGGCCAATACCCTGGCCTGCGCCAGCGTGTACCTGCGCCAGATCATGCAGCAGTATGCCCACGGCAAGCGCGACGACCTGGCCTACCGCCTGGCCCGGCGCAATGCCCACAACGCTGACGCGGCGCTGTCCACCACCTTGGCCAACATGCTGATGGAGCCGGGGCATTTCCGTAAGGAGGCCGACGTTGGCTTTCGCTTCCTGGTGCTGTCGCACACGTTGCTCAGCTACCTCTCGGGGTTAGGCGCGCACCGCGACACGGCGTTGCCAGCGGAGGTGCAGGAGCAGTTGATCGAAGGCGCCGGGCAAAGCCTGGCCAGCAGCCTGGACGAGATTGCCAACGGCCTGGCCGCACGGCTGCCGGTGGCGATTCACAGTGATGCCGAAGAGGCGCTGGCCAATGCCCTGGAGCAGATGCCGGAAGATCTGGATGAGCATCAGCGGCTGGTGCAGACGCAGCTGGCGTTGATATGCCGCCAGCTGGGGCCATTGCGGACCCTGGCGGCACACCTGATCAAGGAAAATGCCCCGGCCTGATCGTTTTAGTGCCTGTGCTCAAAAGCCGTACTGACGCAGCAGCCGGGCATAGCTGCCATCGGCCTTCATCGCCGCTATCGCCTGCTCGAAGCGCTCGACGATCCGATCATGCTCCGGGTGCTTCAGGCTGACCAGGACATGCAGGGTGTTCTCCCCCAGCGGCGGATCCACCAGCATCACCCTGTCACGCACTTCCTGCGGCTCGCGCTGCAGGTTGTAGCGGGCCACGTACTCGTCTTCCACCGCCAGGCTTACCCGCCCTGCCGCCAACATGCGTACCGCAGAAGAAAAGTTGCGCACCGGCACTTTGTTCAGACGCGGATCCCCGTCGAATTCCGGTGAATAGGTGTAATCACGCACTACCGCAATGCTGTAGGCATAAAGGTCAGACAGACGCGTGTAGCTGAATGCCTCGCCCTTACGTTGCAGCAGGCGAATACGATTACTCAGGTAGGCGCTGGAGAATTGCCCGATATTGGCGCGCGAGTCGTTGTACCAGGCATTGATCAGCACGTCGTAGCGCCCTTCACCTACCCCCAGCAATGCACGCGCCCACGGTACCTCTTCATAGCCGCTGGCGTAGCCGGCACGGGCCAGTGCGGTGGTAACGATGCTGGTCGCAAGGCCGCCGCCCGGCATCTTGGCATCGGTGAACGGTGGCCAGTTGTCGGCCACCAGGCGCAGCTTGTCGTGACCCGGGGCAGGTGTTGCCAGCATCGCTGCCAGTAAACCCAGAACATAAAGCAGTGGCCGCATGCTCACGTCCTTTCGCAATGGAGGGCAACACTGCCAGTGAGATTACACAAAGCGGTTGCCGAGGGCAGCGGCCAATAGTGTCATTTAGCCTCTATTTTGGCCGAAGCACATGCAGCATGCGATGATCGAGCCCCATCCAAGGAGTTCGTGCCCATGTCAATCGACTGGCTCTGCAAGCACCACACCGACCTCGGCAAGGAGCAGCTCTATGCCATTTTGCAGCTACGCACTGAAGTACTCGTGGTGGAGCAGCGCCACGCCTACCAGGAAGTCGATGGTCAGGACCTGACTGGCGATACCTTGCACCTCATGGCCTGGCAGGAAGACAAGCTGGTGGCCTACCTGCGCCTGCTGGATCCGCAGTCACAAGGTGGGGATGTGGTGATCGGACGAGTGGTGACATCACCGCAGGCGCGAGGTTTGCAGCTCGACGAAAGCTTGCTGCTCAAGGGGCTGGAAGCGGCGGAGCATTGTTGGCCGGGGGTGCCGGTTTATCTGTCGGCTCCGGCGCATTTACAGGCGTTTTATGCCCGCCATGGGTTTGCGGTGGTGGGCGAGGAGTCTTTGGAGGACGGCATCGCGTCCATTGGAATGCGCAAGGGATGAGCCCACCCTGTGCGGGCTTTGCACATCAGGGGTAACCCAGCACTTCGCGGATCTGCCGCAAGTGACGGATGATCCACTGCTTGTCGATCGCCCCCCAGTCATGAATGCGATAATGCCCGGCGTGGTTGCGTGCGCCTTCCTGCTGCTCGAACTCGCAGACGATGTCCAGGTCGGCCAGCGCGGCGATAGTGTCCTGGGCTGTGCGACGGGGCATACCGGTGGCTTCCATCAGGGCGGGCACGCTGGTCGCGGTCTGGCTATCGATCAGCCAGGCCACGTACAGGCGGCGGTAGAAGCTGCTCTTGGTCTTGCTCACTTCCATGCTGCATGTTCCTTAGAGGTTGCCCGGCAGCTCCCGGTAGGTCAGGTAGACGCGCAGGTCGAATTCCAGTTGGTGATAGTCCGGCTCCATGTGCTGGCAGAGCTGGTAGAACGCTTTGTTGTGATCTCGCTCGCGCAGGTGCGCCAACTCGTGCACAACAATCATGCGCAAGAACTGTGGCGCGGCCTCCTTGAACAGCGAGGCAATGCGGATTTCCTTCTTCGCCTTGAGCTTGCCACCCTGCACCCGCGACACCGCCGTGTTCAAGCCCAGGGCCCGATGCGTCAGATCGAGGCGGCTGTCGAACAGCACCTTGTCCAGGTTTGGCGCACTTCGCAGGTACTGTTGGCGCAGATCCTGGGCATAGCCATACAGCGCCTTGTCGCTTTGCACGTCATGGCGGTCAGGGTAACGGCGCTGCAGGTATTCACCCAGGCGGTCGCTGTCGATCATCTGCCGCACCTGCGCCTGCAGGTGCGGGGGGTAGGCTTGCAAGTAACGTAGTACGGTCATGGCGCTGTATTCGGCGTAACGAATGCCGATTCTAGCCAATCACGGCCCTGGCCAGGAGAAAATTGCCGGGAAGCCGCTAGCGTCAGCAGCGGTCATCGGATAAGCCACCAGGAAACCCTGAACGTATTCGCAACCATTGGCCTTGAGCCAGGCTGCCTGCGCCGGGGTCTCCACCCCCTCGGCGATCACCGTGATACGGTAGTCGGCGCACAGGCCGATTACGCTGCGAACCAACGCAGCATCTACCGCCGAATCGGGCAGACGTGCCACCAGATGACGGTCAAGCTTGAGGGTGTCGATAGGCAGATCGCGCAGCATGCGCAACGAACAGTCACCCGCACCAAAGTCATCCAGGGCCACCCTCACACCCAGGTCACGCAAGCGGTGTATCTGTTTGACGGCCGCGTCGATGTTATACATCAGCGACGTTTCCGCCACTTCCACCTCCAACTGCGTCGGGACAAGCTGGTAAAGCTGGATGACCCGTTGCAGTTCTTCGACCAGGCCAGGCATGACGAACTGCGCGCGGCTCAGGCTGATGCCGAGCACAAGGTCAGCCGGAAACCTGTCGTACCAGGCCTGCCGCTGGGCGGCCCCCTGGCGGTAGATCCAGCTGGCCAGGCGATTGATCAGCCGCGCTTCTTCCAGCAACGGGATGAACAGCCCCGGCGGCACATCGCCAACGCTGGGGTGCTGCCAGCGCAGCAAGGCCTCGAAACCACGCAGGCGGCCATCGTGGAAGGCGACCTGTGGCTGGTACACCAAGGTAAAGTCCTGCTGCTCGATGGCCATGCGCACGCTGTCCTCGAGCATCAATCGCGAGCGCGCCCGTCCGTTGAGTTCCTGGTCGTAGAAGCGGTATTGCTGACGCCCCGCTTGCTTGGCTGCGTACATCGCTGCATCGGCCGAACGCAGCAGGCCTTCAACATTGGCGCCACAGTCCGGGTAGGTGGCAATGCCGATGCTGACCCCAAGGCATACATCGAGCCCGTCGACCTCATGGCTGATGGAAACACGCTCGAGCAACCGTTCTGCATAACGCCCGGCCTGCTCCGGGTAGGGCAAGCTGTCGAACAGTGCAGTGAACTCATCCCCGCCCATACGCGCCAGCAAGGCCTCACTGCCCAGGCAGTCCTTGAGCTGCTCGGCCACCCAGCGCAACACCCGGTCGCCCGCGTCGTGGCCGAGCGAGTCGTTGATGCGTTTGAAGCCATCCAGGTCCATGTACATCAACGCCTGCGCCTTGTCCGAGCGCTCGTTGCGCAACAGAACACCTTCAGCAGCCTGGTAAAAACCACGACGGTTGAGCAGGCCGGTGAGCGGGTCGGTAATGGCCTGATATTCCAGCTGCTGGTGCAAGTTACGCACCACCGACATGTCCAGCACGGTCACCACCATGGCCTGTTGGTCGGCCGGCAACGGCGCACAGGACAGCGCCACCGGCACTAACTCACCGCCTTGAGTACGCAGTTGGGCATCATGTACGCGGAAGATTTGCCGCCCCTGGTAGGCCTTGTAGAAGTCCGACTCGCGCCACAGGCTGGTACTGGTCAGTTGCACAACGTCGAGCAATGGGGTGCCCTGCAGTTGTTGCACCGGTGCCGCCAGCAAACGGGAAATGGCCGGGTTGGCAAAACTGATGATGCCATGGGCATCAACCACCAGAATGCCTTCGGCGGCATTTTCCAGGATGGACGCATTGAATGCCCTGGCCGTCTCCAGCTCGCGACTGAGCTGCTGCAACATGCGCCGGTTGCGCTGCTGGTCGAGCAGCGCCTGGACCTTGGGCTTGAGTATTTGCGGGTCGAACGGTTTGAACATGTAGTCCACGGCGCCGCTGGCGTAGCCTTTGAGCACGGCCGCGTCGGACTGTTCGTTGGCGGTGAGGAAAATGATCGGGGTCAGTCGGGTACGCTGATTGCCGCGCATCAGCCGGGCGACTTCAAAGCCGTCCATTTCCGGCATCTGTACATCCATCAACACCAGATCGACTTCGTACTCAAGCAACGCGCTCAACGCTTCTATCCCAGAGCTCGCCGTCAATACTTGCCAATCCTGCCGGGCCAGCAAGGCCCGCATGCTGATGAGGTTCTCGGGGTAGTCGTCTACCACCAGAAGAACTGAGCTGCCATCCAGTGGCTGCTGTTGAGGGTAAGCGCCATCCATGCTGCTTCTCTGTTATGTGACCGACTTCAAAATACGGTTGGATCCATTAGTACTCTAGTCCTGAGGCTGCAACACGCAATGCAATCAGAACGCTATCAGTGGTTAAACTGTACGGTAGCCGACTAACGGTAGGTCTGCGGAAATTATGTACAGGTTTCCATCGCCCATAAAAAAACCCGCATCACTGCGGGTTTTTCAGGGTTACCTGTCGATCAGTTGACCTTGGCGGCCAGCTCACCTTTCAGGTAGCGCTGGTACATACCGTCCAAAGAGATCGGCTTGATCTTCGAAGCATTGCCCGCGGTGCCGAAGGCTTCATAACGTGCGATGCACACGTCGCGCATGGCCTTGATGGTTTCACCGAAGAACTTGCGTGGGTCGAACTCGCTCGGGTTCTGCGCCATCAGACGGCGCATGGCACCGGTAGAGGCCAGACGCAGGTCGGTATCGATGTTGACCTTGCGCACGCCGTGCTTGATGCCTTCGACGATTTCTTCGACCGGTACACCGTAGGTTTCTTTGATGTCGCCGCCGTACTGGTTGATGATCGCCAGCCACTCCTGCGGTACCGAGGACGAACCGTGCATCACCAGGTGGGTGTTGGGGATGCGCTTGTGGATTTCCTTGATGCGATCGATGGCCAGCACGTCACCGGTTGGTGGCTTGGTGAACTTGTAGGCACCGTGGCTGGTACCGATGGCGATCGCCAGGGCGTCGACCTGGGTCTTCTTGACGAAGTCGGCGGCTTCTTCCGGGTCGGTCAGCATCTGGCTGTGATCCAGCACGCCTTCGGCGCCGATCCCGTCTTCTTCACCGGCCATGCCGGTTTCCAGCGAACCCAGGCAGCCCAGCTCACCTTCCACCGATACGCCGCAGGCGTGAGCCATGGCAACGGTCTGCTGGGTAACGCGGACGTTGTACTCGTAGTCGGTCGGGGTCTTGCCGTCTTCACCCAGCGAACCGTCCATCATGACCGAGCTGAAGCCCAGCTGGATCGAGCGCTGGCAGACGTCAGGGCTGGTACCGTGGTCCTGGTGCATGCACACCGGGATGTGCGGGAACTCTTCGATGGCAGCCAGGATCAGGTGGCGCAGGAATGGCGCACCCGCGTATTTGCGGGCACCGGCCGAAGCCTGAACGATCACCGGGGAGTCGGTCTTGTCGGCCGCTTCCATGATGGCGCGCATCTGCTCGAGGTTGTTGACGTTGAAAGCTGGTACGCCGTAGCCGAACTCGGCGGCGTGGTCCAGCATCTGGCGCATGCTAATGAGTGCCATTGTGTATCTCTCTCCCGACAAGCGTCGTTTGTTTCGTGCAAGCCTGCCGCAGGGGCGGTTGCTGTTCAAGTAGTGTGGGCCACCCTCGCGGCCCGGCCAGTCACGGTGCCTTGCAGCCCCGCCCAATCAGATCGTTGGTTGCCACCCAGTACACCAGGCCTTCTTCGCCCTTGGTGTGGAAGGCCAGCATGCCATCGCTGTACAGCGCACCCGAGGCACCCGGTTCAGCCTTGAGCCGGTACACCTGGTCGCCGCCGCCAAGGCGCACGTCAACCTGGTCACGTTGCGCATCGGCGAAGCGCCAAAGCACCTCAGCCTGGGTGTCGCAGACCCAACGGGTCCAGTTGTCTGCCGGGGCCGGTTGCGTCGGCTGCAGCAGTGAGCATCCTGCCAGTGTCGCCAGGGCCGTCACGGCCAAAAGCGCTTTCATTCAGTTTCCTCGATTTGGGGCTGCTGTGCAGCCCTTCCTCAAGACCACAAATCAGCGTTCAGGTTGCCTATTACCCGATCAAGGGCAACCCGGCGCCTTGCGCTGGTGGTCTTCGTCGTACTTTTCCAGGCCTTCCGGGCCCACGCGCTTGCCGATGACCGGCACAGTCTCGGCCTGCCAGTCGGACTGATAGCAACCGCCCTTGTGCGACTGCGCCGGGTCGGCATCCGAGGCCGGGCTGCCCGCGCAAGCGCTCAGCAGACCGGCCAGCATCATCACAGGCAATTGTTTGACCACCAGGCCACTCCCTTTGCCAAGCGCCGACGTCATCAGGCCTTGGCCCGCTCTTCCAGGATTGCCACAGCTGGCAGGACCTTGCCCTCGACGAACTCGAGGAAGGCGCCACCACCGGTAGAAATGTAGGAGATTTCCTTGCTGACGCCATATTTGTCGATGGCGGCCAGGGTGTCACCGCCACCGGCGATGGAGAATGCGGC
This sequence comes from Pseudomonas sp. CIP-10, assembly GCF_020911845.1. Lineage (NCBI taxonomy): Bacteria > Pseudomonadati > Pseudomonadota > Gammaproteobacteria > Pseudomonadales > Pseudomonadaceae > Pseudomonas > Pseudomonas sp. CIP-10. The sequence continues at coordinate 5,516,748 of NZ_CP087160.1, forward strand.
GCTGTCGGCGATGGCCTTGGCCAGTACCTTGGTGCCGTTGCCGAACTGATCGAATTCGAACACACCCACCGGGCCGTTCCACAGAATGGTTTTCGACGATTTCAGCAGCTCGGCGAAATTGGCCGCGGTTTGCGGGCCGATGTCCAGAATCATGTCGTCGGCAGCAACGTCGGCGATGGCCTTGACGGTGGCTTCGGCGGTCTCGGCGAACTCCTTGGCAACCACCACATCAACTGGCAGCGGCACGCTGACCTTGGCAGCAATGGCCTTGGCGGTGTCGACCAGGTCAGGCTCGTACAGCGACTTGCCCACCGGGTGGCCAGCAGCGGCCAGGAAGGTGTTGGCAATACCGCCACCGACGATCAGCTGGTCGCAAACACTGCTCAGGCTGTTCAGCACGTCCAGTTTGGTGGAAACCTTGGAGCCGGCAACGATGGCCGCCATTGGTTTGGCCGGGGCCTTCAGGGCCTTGCCCAGGGCGTCCAGTTCGGCAGCCAGCAGCGGGCCTGCAGCAGCGACTTTGGCAAACTTGGCTACACCGTGAGTGGAACCCTCGGCGCGGTGGGCGGTGCCGAAGGCGTCCATGACGAACACGTCACACAGGGCAGCGTACTTCTGCGCCAGCTCGTCGGCGTTCTTTTTCTCGCCCTTGTTGAAGCGCACGTTCTCGAACAGCACCAGTTCACCGGCCTGTACCGCGACACCGTCCAGATAGTCGGCAACCAGCGGCACGTCACGGCCCAGAGCCTTGCTCAGGTAATCGGCGACCGGCTTGAGGCTGTTCTCGGCAGAGAATTCGCCTTCGGTCGGGCGGCCCAGGTGCGAGCAGACCATTACCGCTGCGCCCTTCTCCAGGGCCAGCTTGATGGTCGGCAGCGCTGCCAGGATACGCGCATCGCTGGCTACCACACCGTCCTTCACAGGCACGTTGAGGTCTTCGCGGATCAGTACGCGCTTACCTTGCAGGTCGAGGTCGGTCATCTTCAACACGGTCATGAATGCAGTCCTTCAGGGCTGTTTGTTGCGGGTTGGGTGAACGACGTGCAGAAAGTGTTCGGCAACGTCGAGCATACGGTTGGCAAAACCCCATTCGTTGTCGAACCAGGCCAGCAGGTTTACCAGGCGGGGCCCGGAAACACGCGTCTGGCTGGCATCGACGATCGCCGAATGTGGGTCATGGTTGAAATCACAGCTGGCGTGCGGCAGCTCGGTGTAAGCCAGCAAGCCTTTAAGCGGACCTTCCAGCGCAGCCTCGCGCAGCACTCGGTTGACTTCGGCCGCACTGGTGTCGCGGGCAGTCTGCAGGGTGATGTCCAGGCACGAGACGTTGACGGTCGGTACACGTACCGCTTTGGCCTGGATTCGCCCGGCAAGTTCCGGAAGCAGGCGCTCGATGCCACGCGCCAGGCCAGTGGACACAGGAATCACCGACTGGAAGGCCGAACGCGTGCGGCGCAGGTCTTCGTGGTGATAGGCATCGATCACCGGCTGGTCGTTCATCGCCGAGTGGATGGTGGTGATCTGCACATATTCGATGCCGAACGCCTGGTCCAGCACACGCAGCAGCGGCACGCCGCAGTTGGTGGTGCACGAGGCGTTGGACACCAGGCGCTCGCTGCCGGTAAGGCAGGCCTGGTTGATGCCGTAGACCACCGTGGCGTCAACGTCGGCCTCGCTGGCCATGGGCTGCGAGAACAGCACCCTTGGCGCACCGGCGTCGAGGAAACGCTGGCCATCGGCACGGGTGTTATAGGCACCGGAACACTCCAGCACCAGGTCGATGCCCAGCGCAGCCCAGTCGATGCCTTCGGGGGTGGCACTGCGCATTACCTTCACGCAATCGCCATTGATGTGCAGACAGTCGCCGTCGACCTTGACCTCGCCGGGAAAACGCCCGTGGGTGGAGTCGAAGCGTGTCAGGTATTCCAGGCTGGCCTGATCGGCCAGATCGTTCAGGGCGACGATCTCGAAACCGGCCTTTGCCCCCCGCTCGAACAGCGCGCGCAGGACACAGCGGCCGATACGGCCATAACCGTTGAGTGCAACTTTGTAGGGACGCGGGTGGGGCATTGGTTGGCTCGCTAACGCATGATGGCTTTGGGGCCGCGTTGCGGCCCATCGCGACGCAAGGCCGCTCCCACAGGGACCGCGCCATCCGGAGGACAGCACCGTTTCTGTGGGAGCGGCCTTGCGTCGCGATGGAGGGCAAAGCCCTCCCCTTGCACGACCTGGAGGGCGTCACTGCCCTCCATTTGTTACATCAGTCTTCCAGCAGCTCTTCGGCAGTACCGAGGATGTTCTCCAGGGTGAAGCCGAACGCTTCGAACAATGCCGAAGCCGGCGCCGACTCACCGTAGGTGGTCATGCCGATGATACGACCTTCCAGGCCGACGTACTTGTACCAGAAGTCAGCGTGGGCAGCTTCGATGGCGATGCGCGCACCGACTTCCAGCGGCAGCACGGACTGCTTGTAGGCAGCGTCCTGGGCATCGAACACGCTGGTGCACGGCATGGAAACCACGCGCACCTTGCGGCCTTGCTCGGTCAGCTTGTCGAAGGCCTGAACAGCCAGGCCCACTTCGGAACCGGTGGCGATCAGAATCAGTTCAGGCTCGCCTGCGCAGTCCTTGAGCACATAGCCGCCACGGCTGATGTCGGCGATCTGCTGGGCATCGCGGTCCTGGTGCTGCAGGTTCTGGCGCGAGAAGATCAGCGCCGATGGGCCGTCCTTGCGCTCCAGGGCGTTTTTCCAGGACACGGCGGATTCCACCGCGTCGGCCGGGCGCCAGGTGTCCAGGTTCGGGGTGCTGCGCAGGCTGGTCAGCTGCTCGATCGGCTGGTGCGTCGGGCCGTCTTCGCCCAGACCGATGGAGTCGTGGGTGTACACGTGGATCACGCGCTGCTTCATCAGGGCCGACATGCGCACCGCGTTGCGGGCGTATTCCATGAACATCAGGAAGGTCGCGCCGTAAGGCACCAGGCCACCGTGCAGGGCAACGCCGTTCATGATGGCGGTCATGCCGAACTCGCGCACGCCGTAGAACACGTAGTTGCCGCTGGCGTCATTGGCTTCGACGCCCTTGCAACCTTTCCACAGGGTCAGGTTGGAGCCGGCCAGGTCGGCCGAACCGCCGAGGAACTCCGGCAGCAGCGGGCCGAAGGCGTTCAGGGCGTTCTGGCTGGCCTTGCGGCTGGCGATGGTTTCGCCTTTGGCAGCCACTTCGTTGATGTAGGCCTGGGCCTTTTCGCTGAAGTCGGCCGGCAGCTCGCCGCTGTCACGGCGCTTGAACTCGGCAGCCAGCTCCGGGTAGGCCTTGGCGTAGGCGTCGAAGCGCTGGTTCCACTCGGCTTCAACCTTGGCACCGGCGGCCTTGGCATCCCACTCGGCGTAGATGTCGGCCGGGATTTCGAACGGGCCGTGGTTCCAGTTCAGGGCCTGGCGGGTCAGGGCGATTTCGTCGTTGCCCAGCGGGGCACCGTGGCAGTCTTCCTTGCCCTGCTTGTTCGGCGAACCGAAACCGATGGTGGTCTTGCAGCAGATCAGGGTCGGGCGATCGCTCTTGCGGGCGGTCTCGATGGCCATCTTGATTTCTTCGGCATCGTGGCCGTCGACGTTGCGGATCACCTGCCAGTTGTAGGCCTCGAAGCGCGCCGGGGTGTTGTCGGTGAACCAGCCGTGCACTTCGCCATCGATGGAGATGCCGTTGTCGTCATAGAAGGCGATCAGCTTGTTCAGGCCCAGGGTGCCGGCCAGCGAGGCGACTTCATGGGAGATACCTTCCATCATGCAGCCGTCGCCGAGGAACACGTAGGTGTTGTGGTCGACGATGGTGTGGCCGTCACGGTTGAACTGGGCAGCCAGTACTTTTTCTGCCAGGGCGAAGCCCACGGCGTTGGCGATACCCTGGCCGAGCGGGCCGGTGGTGGTTTCAACGCCTGGGGTGTAGCCGTACTCCGGGTGGCCCGGGGTGCGGCTGTGCAGCTGGCGGAAGCCTTTGATGTCATCGATGGTGACGTCGTAGCCGGTCAGGTGCAGCAGCGAGTAGATCAGCATCGAACCGTGGCCGTTGGACAGCACGAAGCGGTCACGGTCGGCGAACTTCGGGTTGCTCGGGTTGTGCTTCAGGTAGTCGCGCCAAAGCACTTCGGCGATATCCGCCATGCCCATGGGGGCACCTGGGTGGCCGCTGTTGGCCTTTTGCACGGCATCCATGCTGAGGGCACGAATGGCGTTGGCACGTTCACGACGGCTGGGCATCGCTGATCTCCTAGGGGGCTTGAATAGGTGGTGTCACGAAAAAGGCGGCCATTTTCGCCCACTGGGGGCGCTTGGGGCAAACATTTAAGCGCCAAGCGCCAGCTTTAAGCCGCAACTGAAGAAGCAGAGCGCGACTCGGGGCGCCCCAAAGCGTGTCACTTGAGGCTTTCGGCTTGCAGCTCATCGCCAATATCAAAACTTTTTGATATTGGCCTTGCTAGGGCATCGATGCCTGTCTAGACTGCCGCCCCATGAACCTCCGTGCGCAATCGATCCCCGAGCAACGCGAAACATTGGCCGCCCTGTGCAAAGCCAGTGGCGATGCGTTGCGCCTGAACGTATTGCGCGCACTGGCCAACGACTCGTTCGGCGTGCTGGAGCTGGCGCAGATCTTCGACATCGGCCAGTCGGGCATGAGCCATCATCTCAAGGTGCTGGCTCAGGCCGACCTCGTGGCAACCCGCCGCGAAGGCAACGCCATCTTCTACCGCCGTGCCCTGCCCGATGGCCTGCGCCTGGGGGGGCGGCTGCACGCGGCGCTACTCGAAGAAGTCGACGACCTGGCCCTGCCGCCCGATGTGCAGGCGCGCATAGCCCATGTACAGCAGCGCCGGGCGGCCACCAGTCAGGACTTCTTCCTGCGCGTGGAAGAGAAGTTCCGTGCCCAGCAGGACCTGATCGCCGGCCTTCCGCAGTACCGCGACAGCCTGCTGGCGCTGCTCGACAAACTGCATTTCGACCCGGCCGCCAGCGCGCTGGAAGTCGGGCCCGGCGACGGTGGCTTCCTGCCCGACCTGGCCCGGCGCTTCGCCCAGGTCACCGCCCTGGACAACAGCCCTACCATGCTCGAGCTTGCGCGCCAGGTGTGCCAGCGCGAAGGGCTCGACAACGTGAACCTGCAGTTGGCCGATGCACTGGGTGCAACGGATGTGGCCGCCGACTGCGTTGTGCTGAACATGGTGCTGCACCATTTCAGCGACCCGGCCCTGGCCTTGCGCCAGCTGGCCAAACGGGTGAAGGCAGGCGGCAGCCTGCTGGTCACCGAACTGTGCAGCCATGACCAGGGGTGGGCGCGCGAAGCCTGCGGCGACCTCTGGCTGGGCTTCGAACAGGACGACCTGGCGCGCTGGGCCAACGCTGCCGGGCTGGCCCATGCGGACAGCCTGTACGTGGGCTTGCGTAACGGTTTCCAGATCCAGGTCCGCCATTTTCAGCGGACGGCTGGCGACATACACCATCGGTAAATTTCAGGAACCTTCGAGATGAGCGAATACTCCCTTTTCACCTCCGAGTCCGTGTCCGAAGGGCATCCGGACAAGATCGCCGACCAGATTTCGGACGCTGTCCTTGATGCCATCATCGCCCAGGACAAATACGCCCGCGTAGCCTGCGAAACCCTGGTCAAGACCGGTGTCGCCATCATCGCCGGCGAAGTCACCACGTCGGCCTGGGTCGACCTGGAAGACCTGGTGCGCAAAGTCATCATCGACATCGGCTACAACAGCTCCGACGTCGGCTTCGACGGCGCCACCTGCGCCGTGATGAACATCATCGGCAAACAGTCGGTAGACATCGCCCAGGGCGTGGACCGCTCCAAGCCGGAAGACCAGGGTGCCGGTGACCAGGGCCTGATGTTCGGCTATGCCAGCAACGAAACCGAAGTGCTGATGCCAGCACCGATCTGCTTCTCGCACCGTCTGGTAGAACGCCAGGCCGAGGCGCGCAAGTCCGGCCTGCTGCCATGGCTGCGCCCGGATGCCAAGTCGCAGGTCACCTGCCGCTACGAGAACGGCAAAGTGGTCGGTATCGACGCCGTGGTGCTGTCGACCCAGCACAACCCGGAGGTTTCGCAGAAAGACCTGCAAGAAGCCGTGATGGAGCTGATCGTCAAGCACACGCTGCCTGCCGAACTGCTGCACAAGGGCACCCAGTACCACATCAACCCGACCGGCAACTTCATCATCGGTGGCCCGGTGGGTGACTGTGGCCTGACCGGCCGCAAGATCATCGTCGACTCCTACGGCGGCATGGCCCGCCACGGTGGTGGTGCGTTCTCCGGCAAGGATCCGTCCAAGGTCGACCGCTCCGCCGCCTACGCCGGCCGCTACGTGGCCAAGAACATCGTCGCCGCCGGCCTGGCCGAGCGTTGCGAGATCCAGGTGTCGTACGCCATCGGCGTGGCCCAGCCGACCTCCATCTCGATCAACACCTTCGGCACCGGCAAGGTCTCCGACGACAAGATCATCCAGCTGGTGCGTGAATGCTTCGACCTGCGTCCATACGCCATCACCACCATGCTCGACCTGCTGCACCCGATGTATCAGGAAACCGCTGCCTACGGCCACTTCGGCCGCACCCCGCAGCAGAAGACTGTCGGCGACGACACCTTCACCACCTTCACCTGGGAGCGCACCGACCGCGCCCAGTCGCTGCGTGACGCTGCCGGCCTGTAAGCCTCCTACAGCGCCAGACGAAAGCCCCTGCCGAGCGATCGGCAGGGGCTTTTTTGTGCCTGTCACGGCATTTTCATCGCCCGAGAGATCGAGCGCCGCGCTCGTTTCTTGCTCCGCTTCGGGAATGGAGACGAGGACCCGCGAAATATCACCTGACAACTGCACGCACCGCCCGCCCCACTACCTGCCTACGCTAAGCGCTTCCCCGCCATGCAAGGATGCCAGGCCATGCCGTACCTGTTGTTGTTCGCCCTGCTATTTGCGCTGAACACCCCATTGGCCAGGGCTGCCTCATGCCCACACTGGAACCCGCAACAGGCCAAGGCCGAAGTTGCGCAACTGCGCGCCACGCTTGCCCGATGGGACGAGCACTACCATCGTCAGGGCATAGCCCTGGTGGCCGACGAACTGTACGACCAGAGCCGCGAGCGCCTGAACCACCTGCAGCAGTGCTTCGCGGTTGGCACCAGCCCCTCGCCCTTGGCCAGTGCTCGCGGCCCGGTCCCCCACCCCGTGCCGCATACCGGCGTCGACAAGCTGGCAGACCGCCAGGCCGTGGCGCGATGGATGGCCGGCAAGAGCGGCGTGTGGGTTCAGCCCAAGGTCGACGGCGTAGCCGTTTCCCTCACCTACCAACAGGGCCGATTGGTGCAGCTGACCAGCCGGGGGGACGGTGTACACGGCCACGACTGGAGCCGACACATCCCACAGCTCGGCGCTGTCACCCGGCAGTTGCCCGAGGCGGTCGACCTGCACTTGCAAGGTGAGCTGTATCTGCGCCTGGACGAACATGTGCAAGCCAAGGCAGGCAGCGCCAACGCCCGGGGTACCGTGGCAGGGCTGCTCGCACGCAAGCAACTGACCGGCGCGCAAGGCAACGCTATCGGCCTGTTCGTGTGGGGCTGGCCGCACGGCCCCGAGCAACAGGCCGAACGCCTCGCCCAGCTGGCACGGCTGGGGTTTCCGGACAGCCAGCTTTACAGCATCGCCATCGACACGCTGGAGGATGCAGCACACTGGCGCGAGCACTGGTATCGCTCTGCTCTGCCCTTCGCCACCGACGGTGTAATCCTGCGCCAGGGCAGCCGACCACCTGCCGAGCGCTGGCAGGCCAAGGCGCCCTACTGGATCGCGGCCTGGAAGTATCCCTATGCACAAGCCTTGGCCGAAGTACGCGACGTGCGCTTTCGGGTTGGCCGCACCGGCAGGGTCACGCCCGTGTTGCACTTGCTGCCGGTAACCCTGGACGACCGACGGATTACCCAGGTAAGCCTGGGTTCGCTGGCGCGCTGGCACACCCTCGACATCCGCCCCGGCGACCAGGTGGCCATCAGCCTGGCCGGGCTGACCATTCCACGCCTGGAGCAAGTGGTGCATCGCACGGTCGAACGCCAGGCGGTCGCCGCGCCTGCGCCCGACCGCTATCATGCCCACAGCTGCTGGCAAGCCAGCGAGGGCTGTGATGAGCAGTTCATTGCCCGCCTCACCTGGCTTGGCGGTAAACAGGGCCTGGCTTTGCCCCGCACCGGGCCCGGCACATGGCGTCGGCTGGTCGAAGCTGGCTTGGTAACGTCCATGACCGATTGGCTGCAGCTCGATGCCGAGCGCCTGCAGCAGGCCCCCGGCATCAGCAGACTCACCGCGGCACACCTGCTGGGCAGTTTCGACGAAGCCCGCTCACGCCCCTTCGATCAATGGCTGCGCGCCCTTGGCGTGCCCATTGGCAAGCATTTGCCACTGGCTGGCGACTGGCAGGCGCTGGCTTCACGCAGCGCCGGGCAATGGCAAACCGTGCCCGGCATCGGCGCAAAACGCTCGCGCCAACTTGTGGAATTTTTCGCGGCCTCCGAGGTGCAAGCCATTGCCGCACAGTTGGCCGAAGCCGGCATAGAAGGTTTCCGGACCCCACCCCAGCGCATTGAGCAATGATTTTTTACCAAATAGTGCGTAGGAAAAACCCGAGACTCCGGCAGAAAACCTCATCAAGGGTTTCTAAATGGGCAAAACCAAGGCAGGATTTCCCCCAACTTTTGCTGCCCCGCCCCGTTAGGGAGGCTTTTCATGAAACGTATTTCGACTCTTTTCCTGCTCGCAACACTGGGCCTGGCCGCGGGTACTGCTCAGGCTGCCCAGCCGGATGCCGGCCTGACCGGTTGTGCCGCCAAGCGCAGCGCCATCGAAAACCAGCTGAAAATTGCCCGTGACCACGGTAACAGCGACCAGGTTGCAGGGCTGGAGGAAGCCCTGCGCGGTGTGGACAACTGCACCGACGCCAGCCTGCGCAAGGAACGTGAGCAGAAGGTGCTCGATGCGCGTCACGAAGTGGCGCAGCGGGAAAAGGACTTGAAGAAGGCAGAGAAGAAAGGCGACGCCGAGAAGATCAACAAGCGCAAGGACAAGCTGGCCGAGTCGCGTAAAGAGCTGCAGGAAGCGGTCGACGATCTCGACCGCTAAGGCATCTGGCCGGCAAGCCTGGTCTTTGTGGGAGCGGCCTTGTGTCGCGATAGGGCCGCGCGACGGCTCCAGCTATGCATGCATTCTTGCTGAAATCCTGGGGCCGCTGAGCGGCCCTATCGCGACACAAGGCCGCTCCCACAGGAATTTGTACAAGCCCCGAAGGTTTGCGCAAGCACAGCCATTCAATGATTACGAAATTCGCTATGACAGGCCTTGCACGCAGCCTCGACCTTGTCCATCGGTGCCTTCAGTTGCGCAGCATCCAGTGGCTGATTGCGGGTGGCATCAACCAGTTCGCCGGTGACGCCTTCAAGCTGCCGAGCCAGGTCATGAAACCGCGCCTGGCGCTCCCACACGTCGGCGCGGGCGGCGCTGTCACCACCATCGCGCGCCTGTGGAAAATGCTGCCACGGCTGATGCGACAGGCTGTCCAGCTTCAGCGCACCGTCGGCAAACTTTACCCCGTCGAACGGCAACCGGCCACGCAGCATGCCCCCCAGGTCTTCGCTGGTCTTGAGCATGTCCTTGAAGATCACCTTGCGTTTACCCAGCGGCGAGTTCGGGTCAACCCGGTCACACCCCGTCAAAGCCCCTACCAGGGCAAGTGCAGCCAGCAGAACAACGGTCAATCGCTTCAACATCACGCTCACTTCGGCCTACGCAAATGGGCGGCCAGTATCGCTGCCACTGGGCCAAACACCAATAGCCACATAAAAGACAGGGGCGAACCTTCATGTTCGCTCATGACAGGAATGCACACATGAAATCTGCCCTGCGCCACCTGGCCTGGACACTGCCGGTGCTGGCTTTGCTGGCCGGCTGCAACGGCGGCGAGAGCGCCAAGCCCGAGCCCCACGCTGTCGCCACCTATGCCCCGGCCACTTGGAAAGACTTGCCGGCGGTCAGCGATGAAGACCTGCTGGCCGGCTTTTATGCATGGCGCAACGGCTGCGAAAAACTCAAGCGCGACCCGGTGTGGGCCGCCACCTGCGAAGCGGCCGGCAGCGCCACAGCCAGCGCCGCCCAAGTGCGTACCTTCCTTGAACAGAACCTGCAGGTGTACGGCCTGCGCTCTGCAGAGAACAATGCCAACGGCCTGATTACCGGCTACTACGAGCCGGTCTACCCAGGCAGCCTGAGCCAATCGGCAACCAACCATGTGGCGGTCTACGGCATCCCTGATGACATGATCGTGGTCGACCTGGCCAGCGTGTACCCCGAACTGAAGGGCAAACGCCTGCGCGGCCGTCTTGATGGTCGGGTGCTCAAGCCCTATGACACGGCCGAGGTCATCAACCGTAACGGCGTCCAGGCACCGGTGCTGGCCTGGCTGACCGACCCGATGGACCTGCAGTTCCTGCAGATCCAGGGTTCTGGCCGGGTGCAACTGGAAGACGGCCGTCAACTGCGCCTGGGCTACGCCGACCAGAACGGCCACCCCTATCGGCCGATCGGCCGCTGGCTGGTGGAGCAGGGTCAGCTGAAAAAAGAAGACGTGAGCATGGGCGCCATTCATGCCTGGGCCCAGGCCAACCCGCAGCGCGTACCAGAGCTGCTGGCCAGCAACCCCAGCTACGTATTCTTCAGCACCCGCCCGGACAGCAACGAAGGCCCGCGCGGCTCGCTGAACGTACCGCTTACCGCCGGCTACAGCGTGGCCATCGACCGCAAGGTGATTCCCCTGGGCAGCTTGTTGTGGTTGTCTACCACACGCCCGGACGGCTCGCCGGTGGTACGACCGGTTGGCGCGCAAGACACCGGCGGGGCGATTACCGGCGAAGTGCGTGCCGACCTGTTCTGGGGCACTGGGCCGGAAGCCGGCGAACTGGCCGGGAACATGAAGCAGCAAGGGCAGATCTGGATGCTGTGGCCCAAGGGCCAGCCACTGCCTGAGGTGCCCAAGGTACCTTGACCGTTGCTGCCTTCTTCGCGGGAGCTGCCCGCGAAGAAGGCCACTCGGTTTCAGATGGAAACCACGAAGAACGACACGATCAGTGCCAAACCGGCAAGCCACACCAGCGACCGCAAGGCAGCCCAGTCGGCCAGGTAGCAGATGATGTAAAGCAAGCGGCTGGTGATATACATCACCCCCAGTACATCCTGGGTCACCTGCTCGGCATTGCCGACGATATCCGCCACAAGCACCGCCGCAGCAAATGCCGGAAACGCTTCGTAGCCATTCTGCTGCGCAGCATGGGCACGCCGTGGCAGGCCCGACAAGGTATCGAGGAAGGCTCGCGGATCGTGATTGTCCTTGAGGCCGAAGCGGCCGCTGCTCGCCTTGGCGATCAAGGCACAAAGCGGGTTCAACAGCAGGGCAATCAGGATGCACCACAGGGCAACAGTCATGGACAGGACTCCTTGTTCAGTCTTCAGGTCAAAGCTTCATTACCAGCATGCCGGCCAATACCAGCCCGCAAGCTAGGAGTCTCGGCCCGCCAAAAGGTTCTTTGAGGTAGCGCATACCCAGCAGCACCACCAGGATCACGCTCAATTCCCGCAGTGCCGCCGCTTCGGCCACAGACCCCAGGTGCATGGCCCACAGCACCAGGGCATAGCTGAACAATACGCAGAACCCTACCGCCAACCCAAGGCGCCATTGGGTTCGCCAGAACAGTACGAATGGCGCCCGCCGCGCTACGCTCGCCAACAACGGGAATTGCCAGGCGCTGAGCAGGGTCAGCCAGACCAGGTAATCCCACGGTTTGCCCCACAGGCGCACGGCCTGGCCGTCGAACCAGGTGTAGCAACCAATGCACAGGCCAATCAAGGCAACCACCGGCAGCATCGACCATGGTAGCCGGTCACCGCCGCCGCCCTGCCACAACAGGCAGGCCATGCCACAGGGGATCAACAGGATACCGATGATCTGCTGCTGGCTCAGCGATTCCCCGGCAAAGGCCAGGGTCAGCCCCAGCACCACCAACGGCGACAGCCCGCGCATCAGAGGATAGACCAGCCCCAGGTCGCCCACGCGGTAGGCCTGGATCAGCAAATAACGGTACAACTGCTCAGCCAGTGCCGAAGCAACCAACCAAGGCCAGATTTCAGCAGGCGGAACATCCACGAAGGGCACCGCCAGCACCGCGAAGGCCAGCGCTACCGTGTCCATGCTGGCAATGACCAGCAAGCGCTCGCCGCTGAATTTGATCAGGGTATTCCAGGTTGCATGCAGCAGGGCGGCAACCAGCACCAGAGATGTTGCCAACACGCCTTCTTGTCCTTATGGCTTTTCATGGCTGTGAATATATAGCGTTCAGGGGGGCTTTGTGGGAGCGGGCATGCCCGCGAAGAATGCAACTCGGTGTATGGCACCGGCTTTGCCGGTGTTCGCGGGCACGCCCGCTCCCACAGGGTAACCAGTGCAGACTGTCACGGGAACGATTTGGACTAATTCGGTCAAACCCTGTGCCCCGAACCCCGTGCCAGGTCATCAAAGAACTGCCCGAGTCACTCGGGTAACGACTTGGAAGCCACTGTTACAGGATTCGGGATGCTTGAATTAGTTGCCGCGTTTATCTGCCTCACCACACTTCTGACCTATGTGAACTACCGTTTCATCGGCCTGCCCCCCGCCATCGGCGTGATGGTTACGGCGCTGCTGTTTTCCCTGATGTTGCAGGGCCTGAGCCTTATCGGCTTCCCTGGCCTGGAAGAACGCGTCGAAGGGCTGATGAACCAGATCGACTTCAACGACCTGCTCATGCACTGGATGCTGGCGTTCCTGCTGTTTGCCGGCGCCCTGCACGTCAACCTCAGCGACCTGCGCAGCTACCGCTGGCCGATCGGCCTACTGGCCACCTTGGGCGTGCTGATCGCCACCGTGGTCATCGGCTACCTCGCGCATTGGGTGTTTGCCCTGTTCGGCTGGCAGGTCCCCCTGATCTACTGCCTGCTGTTCGGTGCACTGATCTCACCAACCGACCCGATTGCCGTGCTTGGCGCGCTGCGTACTGCCAATGCGCCCAAACCGCTTAAAACCACCATCGTCGGCGAGTCACTGTTCAACGACGGCACGGCAGTCGTGGTATTCACCGTGTTGCTGGGCATCATCCAGCTGGGTGAAACACCGAGCATGGCCGACACGGCGATCCTGTTCGCCCGCGAGGCCATTGGCGGCGTGGTGTTCGGTGGCCTGATCGGCTACGCCACCTACCGGATGATCAAGAGTGTCGAGCAGTACCAGGTGGAAGTCATGCTGACCCTGGCGTTGGTCATCGGTGGTTCGGCGATGTGCTACGAACTGCATGTGTCGGCACCGATCGCCATGGTGGTGGCTGGCCTGATCATCGGCAACCTGGGGCGCAACCTGGCGATGAATGACATGACCCGCCGTTACATGGACGGTTTCTGGGAACTGATCGACGACATGCTCAATGCGCTGCTGTTCGCATTGATCGGCCTGGAGCTGTTGCTGCTGCCGTTCAACTGGATGCACCTGGCGGCCGGCGGCGTGCTGGCGCTGGCAGTGCTGCTGTCGCGCCTGCTGACGGTGGCCCCGGCGATCGTGCTGCTGCGGCGCTGGCGCCCGGTGCCCAAAGGCACGGTGCGGGTGCTGACCTGGGGTGGCCTGCGCGGTGGCGTGTCGGTGGCACTTGCACTGTCGCTACCGCTGGGCGAGGAACGGGACCTGCTGCTGTCGATCACCTACATCGTGGTGTTGTCGTCGATTCTGGTGCAGGGGTTGAGCATTGGGCGCGTGGTGCGCAAGGTCAGCGCCCAGCCTTGAGAATGCCGGGGCCGCTTTGCGGCCCATTCGCGGGTAAACCCGCTCCTACAGGTTTGCGTACCCCTGGAGGAGCGGGTTCACCCGCGAAGAGGCCGGCACAGGCAACCAGAATCTATTCGACTGCCGAATCCGGGAACTGGTCCTGCACATACTTGATCTCGGTGCGCCCATGGGCTGCCGGCAAGCCATCCTCACCCAGGTTGACGAACACCATCTTGTCGACAGTCAGAATGCTCTTGCGGGTGATCTTGTTACGCACTTCGCACTTGAGGGTGATCGAGGTGCGGCCGAACGCGGTAGCGGTGATGCCCAGCTCGATGATGTCACCCTGACGCGAAGCACTGACGAAGTTGATTTCCGACATGTACTTGGTCACCACACGCTGGTTGCCCAGCTGGACGATGGCGTAGATCGCCGCCTCTTCATCGATCCAGCGCAACAGGCTGCCACCGAACAGGGTGCCATTGGGGTTGAGGTCTTCGGGTTTAACCCACTTGCGGGTGTGAAAGTTCATCTGTACTCCTGACCTGCTTGGCTAACGTGTAGCAATGATGGCAGAGCGGCTGCCTTCGCTCCATTGAACATCGACTATCGTCGCGATTAATCGACGGAAAACCTTGGGCAAGCCGGCGGGGGCAGCTATAATCTGCGCCGTTTTACATGGTTGCCCACAGCGGTGCCATGCCCGCCACCTGTCCGAGGGGCGCTGCAGCAGGCTAGGCCTGTCAGGCTCGGATGGGGCGTTGCTCGCTCCCGCGAGCGCTTAACGCACAACGGCGCCCATTCGCACATTACGAATGGAGGCTCTCATGAGCGCTGCAAACATGCCTGCTGGTTTTACCGATTACAAAGTCGCCGACATCTCCCTGGCCGCCTGGGGCCGTCGCGAAACCATCATTGCCGAATCGGAAATGCCTGCGCTGATGGGCCTGCGTCGCAAGTACCTGGCCGAGCAACCGCTCAAGGGTGCGAAGATCCTGGGCTGCATCCACATGACCATCCAGACCGCCGTGCTGATCGAAACCCTGGTTGCCCTGGGTGCCGAAGTGCGCTGGTCGTCCTGCAACATTTTCTCGACTCAAGACCAGGCCGCCGCTTCGATCGCCGCCGCCGGTATCCCGGTGTTCGCCTGGAAAGGTGAAACCGAAGAAGAGTACGAGTGGTGCCTGGAGCAGACCATCCTGAAAGATGGCCAGCCATGGGACGCCAACATGATCCTCGACGACGGTGGTGACCTGACCGAACTGCTGCACAAGAAGTACCCGCAGGTACTGGACCGTGTGCACGGCGTGACCGAAGAGACCACCACCGGCGTACACCGCCTGCTGGACATGCTGGCCAAGGGCGAGCTGAAAGTCCCGGCGATCAACGTCAACGACTCGGTCACCAAGAGCAAGAACGACAACAAGTACGGCTGCCGTCACAGCCTGAACGATGCCATCAAGCGTGGTACCGACCACCTGCTGTCCGGCAAGCAGGCCCTGGTGATTGGCTATGGTGACGTGGGCAAGGGCTCGGCCCAGTCCCTGCGTCAGGAAGGCATGATCGTCAAGGTCTCCGAAGTTGACCCAATCTGCGCCATGCAGGCCTGCATGGACGGCTTCGAGCTGGTCTCGCCGTTCATCGACGGTATCAACGACGGCACCGAAGCCAGCATCGACAAGGCTCTGCTGGGCAAGATCGACCTGATCGTGACCACCACCGGTAACGTCAACGTCTGCGACGCCAACATGCTCAAGGCCCTGAAAAAGCGTGCCGTAGTCTGCAACATCGGCCACTTCGACAACGAGATCGACACCGCATTCATGCGCAAGAACTGGGCCTGGGAAGAGGTCAAGCCGCAGGTTCACAAGATCCACCGTACCGGCGCTGGCAGCTTCGACCCGCAGAACGACGACTACCTGATCCTGCTGGCCGAAGGCCGCCTGGTCAACCTGGGCAACGCCACTGGCCACCCAAGCCGCATCATGGACGGCTCGTTCGCCAACCAGGTTCTGGCACAGATCTTCTTGTTCGAGCAGAAGTTCGCTGACCTGTCGGCCGAAAAGAAAGCCGAGCGCCTGACCGTTGAAGTACTGCCGAAGAAACTCGACGAAGAAGTGGCCTTGGAAATGGTCCGCGGCTTCGGCGGCGTGGTCACCCAGCTGACCAAGCAGCAAGCCGACTACATCGGCGTGACCGTCGAAGGCCCGTTCAAGCCGCACGCCTACCGCTACTAAGCGGCAAGCTTGAAGCTGCAAGTGGCAAGCAAAGGCATACCGTGCCGTTGCCACTTGCAGCTCCAGAAACACAGATCTTGAACGACGCCCAAGCCAGACCGGCCATCACCGATCTGGCTTTTACTTGCAGCTTGCCGCTAGACGCTTGTTGCCAGAGGAACGCCTGATGTCACAAGAACGCCGCTACAGTTTCGAGTTCTTCCCGACCAAGACCGACGCCGGTCACGAAAAGCTGATGGGCGTCGCCCGCCAGCTGGCCACCTATAACCCGGACTTCTTCTCCTGCACCTACGGTGCCGGTGGCTCGACCCGCGACCGCACGCTCAATACCGTGCTGCAGCTGGAAAGCGAAGTGAAGATACCTGCCGCGCCGCACCTGTCGTGCGTGGGCGACACCAAGGCCGAATTGCGCGCCCTGCTGGCCGAGTACAAGGCCGCCGGCATCAAACGCATCGTCGCGCTGCGCGGCGACCTGCCGTCGGGCATGGGCATGGCCAGTGGTGAACTGCGCTATGCCAGTGACCTGGTCGAGTTCATCCGCCAGGAAACTGCTGATCACTTCCACCTGGAAGTGGCTGCCTACCCGGAAATGCACCCGCAGGCGCGCAACTTCGAGGCGGACCTGGCCAACTTTGTGCACAAGGTCAAGGCCGGTGCCGACAGCGCCATCACCCAGTACTTTTTCAACGCCGACAGCTACTTCTACTTCGTCGAGCGTGCACAGAAGCTGGGCGTGGACATTCCGGTGGTACCGGGCATCATGCCGATCACCAACTACAGCAAGCTGGCCCGCTTCTCCGATGCCTGTGGTGCCGAGATCCCGCGCTGGATCCGCAAGCAGCTGGAAGCCTATGCCGACGACACCGCCAGCATCCAGGCGTTCGGCGAAGAAGTGATTACCCGCATGTGCGAACAGCTGTTGCAAGGCGGCGCGCCGGGCCTGCACTTCTATACCTTGAACCAGGCTGAACCGAGCCTGGCGATCTGGAACAACCTGAAGCTGCCGCGCTGAAATCTTTTGGCAAAGTCTGTTTAAGAAATGATTAAGGCTTTGGTCATAGACTAAAGCCTTATTCAATTTCGGGTTAAACAGGTCTCGCCTGCCATGCAGCACCCCCAACCTTCGCGCCCACAGCTTGTTTACCTGGCTTTTGGCTCGGCAACCTACCATCAGGAAGCCTGCTTCAGCATCGTCAGCGCCCTCGCCCAGTTGGGCAGCGCAGCCGGCGAGGCCATGGACATCCAGGTTTACACCGACAATGCGCAGCCCTACGCCAAGCTGCCCGTCACCGTCCACCTGCTGGACGAGGCCACGCGCCAGGCATGGAATGCCCCGCACGGTTATCACTTTCGCAGCAAGCATGTGCTGTTGCGCCAGGTACTGCAGCAACACCCGCTGGCAGTACTGATCGATACAGACACCTTCTTCCGCACTTCACCGTTGCACCTGTTCGCCCGTGTGGCGCCCAACCGCCTGCTGTGCAACGCCATCGGCACACGCTACGGCGCTGACCAGAAGTGCCTGTTGTACAAAAACCTGCTGACCCTTCTCGAGTCCCGGGGACTGGCCGACTGCCAGATGCCGCTCGTCAATTCCGGCGTTATCGGCCTCACTGCCGAGGACTGCGGCACCCTGGACCGCTCCATCGCCATGATGGACGAATTCTACCCCTTGGCTCGCGAGGCCTATACCCTTGAGGAGTTCTGCCTGGCAGTGGCGGCCTACCGCAACCTGGAGCTGGCCGAGTGTACCGATGTCATCCATCACTACTGGAGCCGGAAGGCGCAGTTCCGCGCCAAGATCCAGGCCTGGCTGCGCAAGCACGACCACGACCCACTCAGCCCTGCGGCCCTGGCCGACGTTGCGCGGGTCAACGACCAACTGCCGCGGCCACCCACCCTGCACCGTCTGGGCTACAAGGCGCTGAGCCTGACCCTGCCCAGCCACGAGCGCCAGTTCGCCCGCGAATTGCTCTATGGCTGCTACCCCTACCCCAATGAGTTTGACCGCGCCTGCGCGTCCGCCTGGTGGGACAAGGCCCTGGAAAACCTCAATGACCGCTACGGCTACATGGAGCCCGAGCGGCTGCGTCAGTGCCTGCGCCATCCGGGGCTACGGCTATCGCTGGGCGAGCGGCGCAAGGATATCGAGGCGCATCTGCTGCGAACCACTCAAGCCTGATGTGCCCGCGAAGAGGGCAACCCGATCGTTGCTACCGGCTTCGCCGGTGTTCGCGGGCACGCCCGCTCCCACAACAATCGTGCATGCCTTTACCGTACACCGGCCGAGCGCGTAATCTCCGGCCATGCCACATATCGCCCGTCTGTTCTGGATCCTCCTGCTCGTTTGCCTGAGCCCGTTGGCTCTGGGCGAACGCTTGCGCCTGGTAACCGACGACTGGGCACCTTATGTGTTTCAGCACAACGGCCAACCGCGCGGCATCGACTACGAAGTCGCCAGCCAGGTCTTCGCACGCCTCGGCGTCGAAGTGGAGTGGCAATTCCTGCCTTGGAAGCGCTGCTTGGCGATGGCTGAGCAGGGCCTGGCCGATGGCATTCTCGACATCTTCCAGACGGACGCGCGCCAACCCTACATGGTGTATGGCTCCGAACCTATGTCGGAGGTCGAATTCGTCCTGTTCCAAAGCCGCTCGCGCCGCCATGCCGTCACCCACCTGGACGACCTCGCCGGCCTCACCGTCGGCACATCGCCCGGCTACACCTACGGTAAAGCGTTCACCGAGGCCCCGCACTTCAAGCGCGAAGCCGCACCCACCCACGAAGCCAACTTCGGCAAGCTGGTGCTGGGCCGTATCGACCTGGCGATCACCGACCGCAGGGTCGGGCATTACCTGCTCCGCCAGCTCGGCCTGCAACAGCAAGTCGAAGAACTGCCGCTGGTGGTCAGCCGCCAGGCGCAGTATTTGGGCCTGGTGCGCAAGCCTGGGCGCGAGGCACTGGCCGTGGCCTTTGCCGAAGAGCTGCAGCGGTTCAAGCAGGAACCGGCCTATGCAGCGATCAGCAACCGCTATACAAGCGACACTGGAAACATTCTCAACGCCGTTGAGCAGCAGGAAAGCAGCACAGCGCGATAGCTCTGTTATACTCGGGCCTTCCCGCCCGGCTCACGCCCGGACGCTCGGCCTCGCAACAGGCATCCCGATCGGCACCGACGCCCCTTCGCGTCCAGCCTCCGTTTCCCGGATGTGCAGTGAAAGCCCAGCTGGACCGGACGCGATCGCATTTCACCGATGCCCGTCGCGCCAGGCAGAACATCCCAACGGGCCCAGCCCACACGAGAACAGGATCGCCCATGTCCTTTGCTTCCCTCGGTCTCTCCGAGGCTCTTGTCCGCGCTATCGAGGCTGCGGGCTACACCCAGCCGACCCCCGTGCAACAGCGGGCCATTCCCGCCGTGTTGCAAGGCCGCGACCTGATGGTTGCCGCACAGACAGGTACGGGTAAAACCGGCGGCTTCGCCCTGCCGATTCTCGAGCGCCTGTTCCCGGCCGGCCATCCCGACAAATCGCAGCGCCACGGCCCACGCCAGCCTCGCGTACTGGTCCTGACACCGACCCGCGAACTGGCAGCCCAGGTGCATGACAGTTTCAAGGTCTATGCCCGTGACCTGCCACTGGTCAGCGCCTGCATCTTCGGCGGCGTTGGCATGAACCCGCAGATCCAGGCCATTGCCAAAGGCGTTGATGTGCTGGTCGCCTGCCCAGGCCGCCTGCTCGACCTGGCCGGCCAAGGCAAGGTCGACCTGGCCCACGTGGAAATCCTGGTACTTGATGAAGCCGATCGCATGCTCGACATGGGCTTCATCCACGACGTCAAGAAGGTGCTCGCCCGCCTGCCGGCCAAGCGGCAGAACCTGCTGTTCTCGGCCACCTTCTCCAAGGACATCACCGACCTCGCCGACAAGCTCCTGCACAACCCGGAGCGTATCGAGGTCACCCCGCCGAACACCACCGTCGAGCGTATCGAGCAGCGGGTGTACCGGCTGCCTGCCAGCCACAAGCGTGCCCTGCTGGCGCACCTGATCACCTTGGGCGCCTGGGAACAGGTGTTGGTGTTCACCCGAACCAAGCACGGTGCCAACCGCCTGGCCGAGTACCTGGAAAAGCAAGGCCTGACCGCCGCCGCGATCCACGGCAACAAGAGCCAGAACGCCCGCACCAAGGCTTTGGCCGATTTCAAGGCCAACAGCGTGCGCGTACTGGTCGCCACCGACATCGCTGCCCGCGGCCTGGACATCGACCAGTTGCCCCACGTTGTCAACTTCGAGCTGCCGAATGTCGAGGAAGACTACGTCCACCGCATTGGCCGTACCGGCCGTGCCGGTCGTTCGGGCGAAGCTATTTCCCTGGTCGCACCAGATGAAGAAAAGCTGCTCAAGAGCATCGAGCGGGTGACCAAGCAGCGCATCGCGGATGGCGACCTGATGGGCTTCGACGCCAGCCAGGTCGAAGCCGAGAAGCCTGAAACACGCGAGCGCCCGCAAAACAACGGCCGCGGTGGCCGCAACCAGCAAGCCCGCGGCGAAGGTGCCAAAGACAGCAACGGCGGCCGCAAGGACAAAGGCAAGGACAAAGGCAAAGCCAGGCAGCCAGCTGCGGCCAAGCCGGACGACAAGGAAAAGAGCGGCGACAAGCAGCAGCAGCCGCGCAAGCCGCGTGACAAGAAGCCACGCCCACAGCAGGCCAGCAATAACGGCGTGCCGAAACCGCCAGCAGACCGCGACCCGGAAGAGTTCCTGGACGACGAAGTCGATAACTTCGGTAACCGCGCCGACTATGTCAGTCCGTACCAGGGCAAGAACCAGGGCCGCAACCGTCGCCCAGGTGGTGCTGGCCAAGGTCAGGGGCAAGGCAATGGTCAACGCAGCAACGCTGGCGGCCAAGGCCAAGCCCGCAATGGCGGCCAGCCACGCAGTGGTGGCAGTGCCGGCGGAGAGAAACGCCCGCCCCGTGCCAACAACGGTGGCGGTGCCCGTCGTGATGGCGGCGGTGGCCGTGGTCGCCCCGCGCGTGACGATGCTGCCCGGCAAGAGCCGGCCGTGCGCAACCCGCGTCAGCCGGAAAAACAGCCAGTGATCATTCGCAAGGAGTCCAAACTGGACCGCTTCCCGACGCCTGAGCAACTGGATGACCTGCCAAGCCGCCCACGCGGTGAGCGCCCAGCGCTGCTGACCCGCAAGGGCTGATAGAAGTACCGAGGGGGCTGCTTCGCGGCCCTATCACGACACAAGGCCGCTCCTGCAGAGAATTTCTTGATCTCTGCAGGAGCGGCCTTGTGTCGTGATAGGGCCGCAAAGCGGCCCCCTCGGTTTTCAGCTGGCAGAAATTACTTCTGCTTCCCACCTTCGACACTGATATCCAGGTCCAGGGTCTGCGAAGTAGCACCTGGGCCTTTGATGCCGAAGTCGTTCAGGTTCAGCGTGGTGGTGGCGTTGAAGCCAGCGCGCTCACCACCCCATGGGTCCTTGCCTTCACCGTTGAAGGTAGCCTTGAACGTCACCGGTTTGGTGACACCGTGCATGGTCAGGTCGCCGGTCACGTCAGCCGTCTTGTCGCCAGTCGACTTGACGCTGGTGGAGACGAATTTGGCGTCCGGGTACTTCTTCACGTCGAGGAAGTCGGCGCTGGCGATGTGCTTGTCACGCTCGGCGTGGTTCGACCACAGGCTGGCAGTTTTCAAGTCGACGCTAATCTTGCTGGCTTCAGGCTTGGCACTGTCCCAGCTGAAGTTGCCGTCGAAATCCTTGAAAGTACCGTGGATGAAGCTGTAGCCCAGGTGGCTGATTTTCCAGTCAACGAACGCGTGCTGGCCTTCCTTGTCGATCTTGTACTCGGCAGCCATGGCCTGGCCAGCAGAGAGCAGAGCGGTACCGAGCGCCAGAGCGGCAAAAGTCTTTTTCAACATCCTGTTCCTTCCTGTGTAATTGAGGTTGAGAGTCAAGCTTTGCGGCCCAGCATGCGAGTCAGGGTCGCGTCACGGTCGATGAAATGATGCTTGAGCGCGGCAAGGGCATGCAGCACGGCAAAAATCACCAGCCCCCAAGCCAGCCACAAATGAACCACACCCGCCATATCTGCCTGGTCAGGCAGGTCGCTGATCAGTGCCGGCACTTCGAACAGGCCGAACACCGGAATGCCGACGCCGTCGGCGGTGGAAATCAGGTAACCGGCAGCCATCACCGCAAACAGACCAAGGTACAGGGCCAGGTGGCCCAGCTTGGCCGCCAGGCGTGTGATTGCGCCGTGGTTGGTGGGTGCCGGTGGTGGCGGGCTGATGAAACGCCAGACTACCCGCAGCAGCATCACCGCCAGCAGCACCAGGCCGATGCTCTTGTGCAGGTCCGGGCCAGCTTTGCGCCATGGGCTGTAGTAGTCGAGGCCGACCATCCACAGGCCCAGGCCGAACAGGCCGAAGACTGCGAGTGCTACGCCCCAGTGCAGGATGATGCTGACCACGCCGTAGCGAGAAGGTGAATTGCGCAGTTGCATGTTGCGTGTTTCCCCGTGAAAGCTATGCACAGACTAACGCGTAACGTATCGAAGAAAAGCGGAAAAA
This sequence comes from Pseudomonas sp. CIP-10, assembly GCF_020911845.1. NCBI lineage: Bacteria > Pseudomonadati > Pseudomonadota > Gammaproteobacteria > Pseudomonadales > Pseudomonadaceae > Pseudomonas > Pseudomonas sp. CIP-10. Next base: position 5,539,440 of record NZ_CP087160.1, read on the forward strand.
ATTGCTTTGGATTATCGAGGAATCCGATATTTATTCTGTTAGCTGACCATTAAGAAAACATTAACGATAGTCGGAGAGTTCGGGTTGCAGTGTCGGCCCTTAGGCTGCGAACAGGCCGACACTGTCGATCGATCAGCCCGCCTTGGCCTGGGTATTGGTTACAGCCTTCTTCGCAGGCTCCGACTTGGCTGTCGCCTTCTTCGTCTCGGCAGGCTTGTGGGCTGGCTTGTGCGCGGGCGCATGCTTGGCGGGAGCGGCTTTGGTTGCCGCAGGCTTGGCGGCCGCTTCCTTGGCTACAGGCGCAGGCGCGGCAGGAGCCGGAGCCGCCTGTGGAGCGGGCGCAGGTGCAGGCGCCACCTCCTCAGCCTTGGCTATTGGCTCAGCCTTCACCTCTGGCGTTTCCGCCCCGCCAAACAGGCGCTTGAAGAAGCCTGGCTTGTCCTGCTTGGCCTCTTCGGCCTGCTTAGGTTCAGCTTTGGCCGGCGCCTTGTCAGCTTTGTCGCCCTTGTCGGACGAACCGCCGAACATATTGGAGAAGAATCCGCCCTTGCTCTCCTTGGCGGCCACCGCACCTGCCGCCGCCGCAACCGGCAGCGCCTTGGCCGGGTCGAACGACTTGCCGGCCAACAGGTCCTGTGCCTGGCTGGCCGCACGCTGGCCACTGCGCAGGGCGCCTTCCAGAGTGCCCGGATACAGGGCATCCGTGTGCTCACCGGCAAAGGTAATGCGCTGCACCGGACGTTCCCACAGGCGCCAGTATTTGCTGATCTGCCCCGGACCGTAGGCCAGGTAGGCACCACCCGTGCCAGCGTCCGCGCTGTATCGCTTGACCTCGTAACCGGTGAAAGCACCACGGGCCTGTGGGTAGAACGCATGCAGACGGATCAACACCTGGTCGACCATCTGCTTTTCACCAAACGCCTGCAGCAGGCGAGCGTTATCGCCGGACAGGTTGATCACCACATTGGCACCACCCTTGAGCGCCGGTTCGACCCACAGCATGCCGAGGCCGGCGTTACTGAAGATTTCGCCCGACATGCGTGCGCGGCTTTCCCATACGGGTTTCTTGAACTTGAGCATGATCTGGTCGCGCCAACCATAGTTGGTGCCCTTGAGCGCCGCCAGGTGTTGGCTGTCCAGGCCAGGGGTCATCTGAATCTTGGCCAGCGCGCGCAGGGGCACAGCCATGACCAGATAATCCGCCTTGTAGCCGACGCTGCCGACTTTTACCGTGACACCATCCTTGTCCTGGACAATGGCGGTAACCGGCGAGCTGGTCTTGATGGTTTTCAACTGCTTGACGAAAGCCTGGGCCAGCACCGGGCTGCCACCGGGCAGGCGCGCGGCGCGCAGGTCGCGGTCGCTGACGCCGCGGTACACGCGGTTCTGCTGGGCGAAGTACAGCAGCGACAGGCGCGACGGTTCATCGTAGCGGGTGCGGATCTGCTGATTGATCAACTGACGGGCGGTGGCCGGCAGTTGCAGTTTGTCCAGCCAGGTGGAGACGTTGATCTGGTCAAGGGCGAACAGCGTGCTGGTTGCCTGCGGGTTCAGCGGGTCATCGATCGAACGGGCCAGGTCATCAAGGGTTTTCTCGTAACGCTTGAGCGCCTCAGCAGTGGCCGGTTGCTTGGTGGCCAGGTCGCTGGCGCTGAAGTATTCGCCGTCAATCAAGTAACCCGGGGTACGCACGAACTCGGGCGCCGGCAGTGTTTCAAGCTTGAAACGGTCGAGGTACTGGTTGAGCACCGGCTGTGCCTTGGCGTTGCCGATCCACTCGCTGGTGGCCAGGCCCGAACGCCCGCCCATGCCCGCCTTGGCCTCCAGCAGGGTCACCTGCCAGCCTTTGTTCTGCAGCTCGTAGGCTGCCGTCAGGCCTGCCAGGCCACCCCCCACGACAATCGCCGTGGGCGTCTTGTCTTTTGCCAGCGCAGCGCCGCTGGACACACCAATCAATACCAACGCGCACAGGCGCACCCAAGCAGCAGCCATGTCGGCGAACTCCGAGTCAGAGGTTACAGAAACGGGGAGAGGCAGGAATGCCCCGGGAAGATGCGTTAAGAATACGTCAGGTCCGGTCACCCTGCCAGCGCAGTGACATCAAGTCCTTTTGGCAACTGACATTTTTGCCAGTAGCCACGTCACAGGGTGGTAGGCGAAGCTGGCGAAGATGGCCAAAAGCCCGCCAGGGGGGGCTGCGCATGATCTTCGAGGAGCGTTTCAACCAAGTGGAGCGGCAGCTTCTGTTACACAGGCAGACACTTCGCACAGCCTCAGGCCTGAGCTTCCACGCCAGCAGCACGTCCTGGATCGGCTTTCACGAAGCCTTCAAGGGCGAGGACGGTACCGAGCTGGTCATTGGTGAACACAGCGAAATTTCGATTGCGTTCGCTCAAGAGGTCGAGTCCCTGCGGCTGGAATACTACGTAGTCAGCGACTTTCTGAGCGAAGACCTGCACATGTTGTTCGATGCCGAGAACATCGACTATGACCTGGTTGCGCCATCCCCTCGCATTTTTTACTGGCTCACCCTCGAAGGTAGCGGCTTCCGGGACGCTCGCCCGGGCCCGATCGCTACACACCCCTACTACCAGGTGATTGACGGCCCCTTTCGGCGCCTGACCATCTCCACCTCGCACGCCGGCACCGTGCATATCCGCAAGCTGGAATGGACCGGCACCCACCGCCATTGAACGGCAGCGGTTGTCCTGCCCTGCGGCATTGCTTAGGCTTACGCGGTCGAACCACGCCGCAAAGCCAGGAGAAGTGCCCATGGGCCTCAATGATCAGTGGATGCAACGCGACCTCAAGGTCCTGTGGCACCCCTGTACCCAGATGAAAGACCACGAGCAGCTGCCGCTGATCCCGATCAAGCGCGGCGAAGGCGTGTGGCTGGAAGACTTCGAGGGCAAACGCTATCTGGATGCGGTGAGCAGTTGGTGGGTCAACGTGTTCGGCCATGCCAACCCGCGCATCAACCAGCGCATCAAGGACCAGGTCGACCAGCTCGAGCACGTGATCCTGGCCGGTTTCAGTCATCAGCCAGTGATCGAGCTGTCCGAGCGCCTGGTCGCCATGACCCCGGCCGGTCTCGACCGGGTGTTCTATGCCGACAATGGCTCGTCGTGCATCGAGGTGGCGCTGAAGATGAGCTTCCACTACTGGCAGAACATCGGCAAACCGGACAAGAAGCGCTTCGTCACCCTGACCAACAGCTATCACGGCGAAACCATTGCCGCCATGTCGGTGGGTGATGTGCCGCTGTTCACCGAAACCTACAAGGCGCTGCTGCTCGACACCCTCAAGGTGCCAAGCCCTGACTGCTACCTGCGCCCCGAGGGCATGAGCTGGGAAGAGCACTCGCGCAACATGTTCCAGGCCATGGAGCAGACCCTGGCCGAACACCACGCCTCGATCAGCGCCGTGATCGTCGAGCCGCTGATACAGGGTGCCGGTGGCATGCGCATGTACCACCCGGTGTACCTCAAGTTGTTGCGCGAGGCCTGCGACCGCTACGACGTGCATCTGATCCATGACGAGATCGCCGTGGGCTTCGGCCGCACCGGCACGATGTTCGCCTGCGAGCAAGCCGGCATCCGCCCGGATTTCCTGTGCCTGTCCAAGGCCCTGACCGGCGGCTACCTGCCGCTGGCCGCCTGCCTGACCACCGACAAGGTGTACCAGGCGTTCTACGACGACTACCCGACACTGCGCGCGTTCCTGCACTCGCACAGCTACACCGGCAACCCGCTGGCGTGCGCTGCAGCGCTGGCGACCCTGGATATCTTCGAGCAGGACAACGTGATCGAGGCCAACAAGGCCCTGGCCACGCGCATGGCCACAGCCACTGCACATTTGGCCGATCATGCTCATGTTGCCGAAATACGCCAGACTGGCATGGCCCTGGCCATCGAAATGGTTCAAGACAAGGCAGGCAAGGTGGCCTACCCCTGGCAGGAGCGCCGTGGCCTGAAGGTGTTCGAGCACGCCCTGACCCGCGGCGCCCTGCTGCGACCGCTGGGCAGCGTGGTGTACTTCCTGCCGCCGTACGTGATCACCCCCGAGCAGATCGACTTCCTTGCCGAAGTGGCCAGCGAAGGCATTGATATCGCCACCCGCGACAGCATCAGTGTCGCAGTGCCGGCCAACTTCCACCCCGACTTCCGCGACCCGGGCTAGGCCCGGCAATTCGCCACACCACTTTTCCTGTGGGAGCGGGCGAGCCCGCGAACAAGGGCGAAGCCCTTGCCAGGCACCGCGGCGCCTGATTCGCGGGCACGCCCGCTCCCACAGGGGATCTGCGTCTCTCTATTTACCGAGCAAACCCATGAGACTGTCCCGCTTCTTCATCGACGCCCCCCTGAGCCTTGGCGAGCACGACCTGCCCGAGGCCCAGGCCCATTACATTGGCCGCGTGCTGCGCATGGCACCCGGCGACGCCGTGCAGCTGTTCGATGGCAGCGGCCAGGAATACCGTGGTCAGTTGCTCGAGGTGGGCAAGAAAACTGTCCGCGTCAGCCTTGACCAGGCCTTTGCCGGCCAGGCCGATTCACCGCTGCATGTGCACCTGGGCCAGGGCCTTTCCCGTGGCGAGCGCATGGACTGGGCGATCCAGAAGGCCACCGAGCTTGGTGCCAACGAAATCACTCCGATCGTCAGCGAGCGCTGCGAAGTGCGCCTGAAAGACGAGCGCGCCGACAAGCGCCTGGCCCACTGGCGCCAAGTGGCGATCAGCGCCTGTGAACAATGCGGGCGTTCTACCTTGCCCGTCATCCATCCACCCGTGACCCTGGCCGAATGGTTGAGCAGCACCAAGGCTGACCTGAAGCTGGTCCTGCACCCGGTGGCCGAGCCGCTCACCAGCCATGAAAAGCCCGCCACCCTGGCCTTCGTGATCGGCCCCGAAGGCGGCCTTAGCGAAGCCGAGGTCGAGCAGGCCAAAGCCGCCGGCTTCCACGCAGCACGCCTTGGCCCGCGCGTGCTGCGCACCGAGACCGCGCCGGTGGTGGCGCTGTCGGTGGCACAGCAGTTGTGGGGCGACTTTTAACTAGCGCACGTAGAGCGACACCGCCACGAAGTGCATCAGGCTGCCAGCGATGACGAACAGGTGCCAGATGCCATGCCAGTGGCGGAAACGGCTGTCGAAGGCGAAGAAAATGATGCCGACGGTGTAGAACACGCCGCCGGCAGCCAGCCAGGCGAAGCCTGCAGTGCCCAGCGAGTTCAGCAGCGGCTTGACTGCCACCAGCACGATCCAGCCCATTACCGCATAGATGATGATCGAAAGGATCCGCGCCTCGGAGCGCGGCTTGATCTCTTGCAACATGCCGATGATCGCCAGCCCCCAGACCACGCCGAACAGGCTCCATCCCCAAGGGCCGCGCAGGCTGACCAGGCAAAACGGCGTGTAGCTGCCGGCAATCAGCAGATAGATCGACAGGTGGTCGAGCTTGCGCATGATCACTTTCGCCCGCCCACGGGTGCTGTGGTACAGGGTGGAAATGCTGTACAGCAACAGCAGCGTGCCGCCGTAGATGGAGAAGCTGACGATCTTCCACGGGTCGCCTTGCAGGCCCGCAGCCACGATCAGCCAGATGGCACCAATAGCAGCGAGGACGGCACCGACCAGGTGGGTCCAGGCGTTGAAGCGTTCACCGTAATACATGCAAACACAGACCTCCTGAGGTGGGCTGGGTTCCTGTTGTGATGTTGATGGCTTCGCTCTTTGTGGGGCCTTGTGTCGCGAAAGGGGCGCGAAGCGGCCCCAGGTTGTCATTGCCACAGCATGAACCGCCGGGGCTGCTGCGCAGCCCTATCGCGACACAAATCCCCACCCCAGACGACCAGGCCCTGCGCCTCACATCCTAACCAAGATCAGGTTGCAGATCCGCGTCACGCACCAGCCTTTCCAAGGCGACCAGGTCCGGCACCCGCGCTACCTGCTCACCCACCTGCACCGCCGCCAGCTCCAACCTGCCCAGCGCCACATCCACGTAGTTCAGCTGGCTGTCGAGCTTGCACGAGCGCGGAATGTCCTGCAGCAACAGCGCCAGGTACCGCAAGCCGGTATCGCCCAAAGCATTGAGCACCACCACGCGAGCCCGCTCCCCGCACGGCGTCTCACCACCGCACGCGGCCTCGAAACCGATCAACGGCAGGCGTTGCTGACGCCAGTCAATCCACCCCAGGTGCCAGGCGGGGTCGCCATGCTGGCACACCAGGTTACGCTGCCCGCTCAACTCGGCCACCGCCACGTTGGGCAACACCAGCGTGCGGTCACCCAACGGTAGCAACAGCCCGGTCAGGCTGCTGCGCTGGCCGGAAATCAGTTCAAGCATGGGCCTGGCTCCAATGGGCGATGCTCTGCAACAGCAGCGACTCCTGGTACGGCTTGCCCAGGTATTCGTTGACGCCGATGGCCATGGCGCGGTCCCGGTGCTTCTGCCCGGTACGCGAGGTGATCATGATGATCGGCAAGTCTTTCAACCGTGCGTCACGGCGGATGCGTGTGGCCACCTCGAAGCCGTCCATGCGCGGCATTTCGATGTCCAGCAACAACACGTCGGGCCGGTGCTCTTCCAGCAGGGCCATGGCATCGACGCCATCCTTGGCCGTGAGCACGCTCATGCCGTGGCGCTCCAGCAGGCGGCTGGTGACCTTGCGTACGGTTACCGAATCGTCCACCACCATCACCAGCAAGGCACGGCGCGGTGCCGGGCCAAGCAACTGGCGTTGGCTACCGCCTCCGGGCAGGCGGGCCAGCCGTCGCTGCTGGCCGCGCAGCTGGCCCAGCAGGTCAAGAATCAGTACCACCCGGCCATCGCCCAGCAGTGTCGCCCCCGATAACCCGGCAACCGCGGCAAACTGCGGCCCCAGGCTTTTCACCACGATCTCACGGCTGGGCGACAGGTTGTCGGCCTGGATGGCGAACGACTGCTCCTTGGAATGCACCAGCAGCACCGGCAACGGCACACTTTGCCCCAGCAGCGCCGGGCGCGGCAGGCCTTGCAGCAACTCGCCCAGGTAGCGCAGCTCGTATTCGTGGCCGGCATAGACATAGCGCGGCGAGTCCAGCTGGTAGCACGCCGCAAGCTCGGCAGGTGGGACGCGGACAATGCCCTCGATGGTATTGAGCGGAATAGCGTATTGCTCTTCGCCCAGGTGCACCATCAGCGCACGGTTGATCGACACGGTGAACGGCAGGCGGATCAGGAAACGCGCCCCCTTGCCCGGCGCCGACTCGATACTCATCGAGCCACCCAGTTGCTTGACCTCCTCGTGCACCACATCCATGCCCAGCCCACGCCCGGAAATCTGGGTAATCTTTTCGGCGGTGGAAAAGCCTGGCCGCAGGATGAACTGCAGGATCTCGTGGTCACTCAACTGCGCCTGCGGGTCCAATAGGCCGCGCTTGATGGCCTTGCGCCGCACCGCTTCCAGTGGCACACCAGCACCATCATCCGTCATTTCGATGACGATATCGGCGCCCTCATGCAGCAAATTCAAGTGAATGGTGCCCTGCTCCGGCTTGCCGGCGGCCAGGCGCATTGCGCGGCTTTCCAGGCCGTGGTCAACGGCGTTGCGCAGCATATGCTCCAGCGGCGCCACCATACGTTCCAGCACGCTGCGGTCCAGTTCGCCCTCGGCATTGCCAACCACCAGTTCCACCTGCTTGCCCAGCTCGCTGGCCACCTGCCGCACCACGCGCTGCAAGCGCGGCACCAGGCGCTCGAACGGCACCATCAGGGTGGCAGTCAGGCCCTCCTGCAACTGGCTGTTCACCCGCGCCTGCTGCTGTAGCAGGCTGTAGGCCTCCTGAGCGCGCTGAGCCAGGGTCTCCTTCAGGTCCAGCAGGTCCGAGGCAGACTCGAAGAGGGCCCGTGACAGCTGCTGCAGCTGGGAGTGGCGGTCCATTTCCAGCGGGTCGAAGTCGTCATAGGCATCGCCTTCGAACTGCTGCCGGCTGGAGATTCGCCCCTGGGTCTCGACATCCAGACGCAGCAACTGATCACGCATGCGCTCGAGTGTGGTTTCCATCTCGTTGAGGGCGAACTGCGCGTCGTTGACCTGCTGCTCGATGCGCCCCCGGATGATCGAGTGCTCGCCGGCCAGATTACCCAGGTCGTCGAGCAGCTCGGCGTCGACCTTGACCATGTCACCCGGTGCCCGCTCTGGTGCTGCTGCCGGAACTTCGGCGGTTGCAGCTTCTGGCGGCCCCTGGCCTGCGGCAGTGTCTGTCAGTGCGGCGCTGCTGAAGTTGCGAATGTAGTCGATCAGCGCCGTGGCGGCATGCAGCGGCTGCCCCAGGCGCACAGCGTCAAGCATATGCGCCAGCCGGTCGTGGCAGTTCTGCAGCAGTGCGAACAGTGGCGCGCTTGGCGGCAATCTACCCGCAGCCAACAGCTCGTAGAGGAACTCCAGTTCGTGGGCCAGGTCGCCGATCGGGGTGATTTCGACCATGCGCGCCACGCCTTTGAGGGTGTGCAGGTCGCGCATCAGGTTGTCCACCTCGACGCTGCTGCGCGGGTCGGCCTGCCAGCGCGCCAGCGCCGCCGCGGCGCTCTCGACGATGTCCGAGCTTTCTTCCAGGAACACTTCCAGCAGCTCTTCGCCGGGGCTTTCCGGCGCCTCGGCAAGCGGCTCTGCCACCTGCGGCTGCAACGGCGGGTGTGGCAGCCCCAAGGTATCGGCCAGGTCCATGTCCGGGTGCAGCGGTGTGACCGTGTCGATGCCCACCAGGCCGGTGGCATCCGGCGCCAGGGCCTGGTCCAGCAGGTTGCGCAGGCTGTCGACCAGCTCCGGGCGCGGTGGAATATCCTGCCCGGCCGCCACCTCGTCCAGCATGTCCAGCAAGGCCTCATGGGCCCGCTGGGCCTGGCTGAAGAAGCGGGAATCGGCAGGCAGGCTGCCCTCCTCCACCGCGCCATACAGGTCCAGCAACGCCTCGCACACCTCATCCATCTGCCACAGGTCGGCCAGGTGCGCAGCGTGCCCCAGGGTGGTCATCTGGTCGAGCAGGTTATCCAGTGCGTCACGCTGGCCGGGCTGTTGCTGCCAGCGCGACAACAACGTCTCTGCATCGAGCAGAATGTCCATGGCCTGCGCCAGGAAGCTGGCGATCAACTGCGGATCACGCTTGCTGCGGCCGGCAGGGTGCGAGTCTTCATGCAGACTGGCCAGGCGGCCGTCCACGGCCTGGCCCACCTGCTCGATCAGTTCCGCGGCACCGGGAATGGCGGCCAGGGGCGTGCTATCGAGTTGCGCCAAGCCCAGATGGAACAACGACCGCGCAGCTTCCAGCCACTCCATCTCGGCCATTTGCAGTGGCAGTTGATGGCCCTTGTATTCACGGGCCAGGCGGTCGAAGGCGGTGGCCAGTTCGGCGACAGGCATCACACCGGCCATGGCGGCACTGCCTTTGAGTGTGTGCAAGGCACGCTGCAAGTCATCACTGACCGGCGTGTCGTGGCCGCCGGCGCTTTGCAGATAAACCTCAAGGCTGGCCAGATGGCCCTGCGCCTCGGTACGAAAAATGCCCAGCAACTGCGGATCGAGGCCATCGACACCGGCAGCCGCCGGGGCATCGTTTTCGGCCAGGCTGTGCAGGTGCCCGGCCAATTGCTCGATTTCAGTCAGTTGCGGCAACTGGCCGGCGGCAAAGTCGGCCAACAGGTCAGGCAGGTGAACGAACACCTGCTGCAGCGCTACAACCCCTTCCGGGCTGAGCACGCTGCGGCCCTCGAGCATCCGGTTCAGCAGGTGCTCGGCGCCCCAGGCCAGTTCAGCCACCGCCTCGGCATGCACCATGCGGCCGCTGCCTTTGAGTGTATGCAGCGCGCGACGCACTTCGCCCAGCGCCTCGCGCTGCTGGTTGTCGGCACGCCAGCGCAGCCAGTGGCGCTCGATTTCCGGCAGCAGCTCGCCCGCTTCATCAAGGAACACCTCGCGAAGCTCGTCATCGATGCCGTCGCCACTGCCGTCCAGGTCTGCGCTGGCCCCAACCACCGCGCACTGCACACCCAGCGCCGCCAAGCTGGCCCGCGCCATCTCGATAAAGGGTTGGCCATCGGCCAGCGGGTCGGCTGCCCGCCATTGCAGGTAGCATTCGGCAGCGCTCAGCGCCTCAGCCAAGTGCGTCAGCTCATCAACCGGCGGCTCTTCCTCCAGGTGCTGCAACCAACGCTGCACATAGCTTACGCAGCCGACAAACAGCTCGGCCACGGCGGGCAGCATCAACATGGCCAGTGCCCCGCGGATCTGCTGCAACAGCCCCGGCAAGGGTTGCAGGCGTTGCCGGGGCCAGTCGGACTCCAGGTAATCGCCGATCAGATCCTTGGCCTGCTGCAACACGTTCAGCGCTTCATGCAGCACCAGCTGGCGTATCTCCGCCAGGTCCGAGCCTGGCAGGCTGCCTTGGCCGCTTTCCTCCAAAGGGCCGACCATGCCGTTCAGGGAGGCCTCCACGTACAGCAGGGCCCCCGCCACGTCCATCAACACCGCGTCGTCCACCGCCCGCTCGCCCTGAGCCAATGCCTGCAACGCCAACACCTGGTCGATGATCACACGCCGCGGTTGCTGAAAGCCCAGTACCGCCAGGGTGTCAGCCACGTGGCGCAACGGTGCCAGCAGCGCATCGAGCTGCTCGCTGTGCTGACGGTCGCCGCGGCCGTACTGGTCCAGGCGCTCCTTGATGCGCATCAAGTCGTCGCACAGTGCAGTCACCACCGAACGCAGCGCATCGCGCCCCGACCCGGCCTGCAGCTGGTCACGCCAGTTGCCCAGCGACAGGTCGAGGTTGGCAAGGTCATCGTCACCCGCAAAGCGTTGGGCGGCACCGGTCATCAGGCTGGCCTGGGCCAGCGGTTCCTCCCCACGGCAGGCACGCAGCTGGTTGAGCAACGGCAGCATGACCAGTGGCAGGTCGTGGCGGGCACCGCGCAACCGCTCCAGGTACGAGGGCAACTGCTCCAGGCCGCGGAACAATGCGCCCAGGCAATCACCCCGGGGGCTGACCTGGCCGTCGGCCAATGCCTTGGCGAACAGCTCCAACTCCTCGGCCAGGCGCGTGGCGCCGCGCAGTTCGAGCATGCGCAGGCAGCCGTGCACCTGGTGCAGGTTGTCGACCACGAAAGCCATCATCGACAGGTCACCCGTCTCGCCGGCAAAGCGCTCCAGCGCCTGCCGTGCCTGGCCCAGGCAATCGAGGATGGCGGCCTTGGTCCAGGCCAGCGCCACTGTTTCGTGACGCTCGGGGCTTACTGCAGAAGCCATGGTCACTATTCCTTAACGCGGCTCGGTCGGTGGTGGCAGGGTGAAACCGGACACCGAACGGCGCATCTCGCTGGCCATGCGGGCCAAGTGGCGGATGCTGTCGGCGGTGGCACCGGAGCCGGCAGAGGTTTGCGCGGTAATCTGCTGGATCACCGCCATGGTGTGGGAGATCTGCCCGGCCGACGAGGTCTGCAACTGGGCAGCGTCGGAGATGCTGTGGATAAGGTCGGCGAGGTTCTGCGATACCCCTTCGATCTCGGCCAGCGCCACCCCGGCATCCTGGGCCAGGCGTGCACCACGCACCACTTCGGCAGTGGTCTGCTCCATGGAGATCACCGCTTCGTTGGTATCGGCCTGGATGGTACGCACCAGCGCCTCGATCTGGCGGGTGGCAGACGATGAGCGCTCAGCCAGGCGCTGCACCTCGTCGGCAACCACGGCAAATCCGCGGCCGGCCTCACCGGCCAGCGAGGCCTGGATAGCGGCGTTCAGGGCAAGAATGTTGGTCTGGTCGGCAATGTCGTCGATCAGGCTGACGATGTCGCCGATTTCCTGGGAGGACTCGCCCAGACGCTTGATCCGCTTGGCGGTGTCCTGGATCTGCTCGCGAATGTTGTCCATGCCGTTGATGGTGTTGTGCACCACCTCGTTGCCCTTGTTGGCGATGGCCACCGAACGCTCGGCCACCTTGGCCGATTCGTAAGCATGCGCCGAAACCCGATCGATCGACTCGACCATGTCACCCACCGCCTCGGACGCCTCGCTGATCTGTGCAGCCTGGTGCTCGGAGGCCTTGGCCAGCTGCCGCGCAGTGTTCTGCGTGTCCTGCACGGCGGCAGCGACCTGCATTGCACTGTGGTTGATGGTGGCGACCAGGTCGCGCAACTGGTCCACGGAATAGTTGATCGAGTCGGCAATGGCGCCGGTAAAGTCTTCAGTCACCGATACGGTCACCGTCAGGTCGCCATCTGCCAGCTCTTCGATTTCGTCGAGCAGGCGCATGATGGCCTGCTGGTTGCGTTCGTTCTTTTCTGCGGTCTCGCGCAGTTGGCGGTTGGTGGTGCGCACCATGACCAGGCCGATGAGGATGATCGAGGCCAGCGCCAGCAGCCCCAGGGCATAGCCGCCAACGGTGTCGAGGGTGCGCCCGCCAGCCAGGTTCTCGAAACCGTTCGCCAGGTGCGACGCTTCGTCGAGCAGGGTTTGCGAAAGGCTGAAGATGTTGCCCGCAGCCTCCCGCACACGGAACAGTTCGGGCGAGGTTTCGAGGATTTCATCCACCGAACCGGCAACAAACTGGAACAACTCGGCGATTTCGGCCAGCCGCGCACGCGCGTCGGCGTCCTCGACGCGGGTTATCTGGATTGTCGCATTGCCATTGAGCATGCCCTCCAGCACCTGGCCAAAGCGCCCGGCGTCACGGCCGAAGGCATCGGCCGCCTGGGCGGCGCTGTCGTCACCGGCCAGCACGGTGTTGACCGAGCCAAGGATGCGTTCGGCCAGCAACAGCTGGCGCTGGGCCACCGCAACCTGATTGGCCGGGGCACCGCTCTGCAGCAGGATCTCGACCACTTTTTCGTATTCCACCTGCAACTGCGGCACGGTCTCGGCCAGGGTCGCTGCCACCTGGTGCAGCGACAGCACGGTCTGCTCGCTGGCCAGGATGATGTCGGTGTTCTTGCGCAGGTTTTCCCAGTCGCGGCGTACCGATTCCATCTCGTCACGCACCGAAGGTGGCGCAGGCGGCAGGCCAGTGGACTTGTCACCCTGGCGCAGGTAGCCCCAGCGTCGTTCGAAATCATTGCGTGCATCCGACAGCAGCTTGAAAGCCAGGGCCTTGCCGGTGGCCGCCTCGGTGGCGTTCTTGGCGATACGCTGCGACAGCACGCGCAGCTCGCCGGCATGGCCGATGTACTGCTTGTCGTAGTTGGATTGGGTATTCAGGTAAGCAAAGTTGGCGAACAGCAAGATGATCGAAAGGATCAGGATCAGGAACAGCACGGTGATCTGCGCGATGCTGCGGGTACGTGGGCTCACGGTGGTGGCAGTGACGGGGGTGGCAGGCTTGTTCACGTTCGCAGGTCCTATAACGCCACATCGAGAAAGCCTGGCGCCTGGGCCAAGGCAAAGGGGCTGAAGATCGCCCAGTTACGTTCACGCGGAAAATACCCCTGCACAAAGCGCGCAGCGGCAAGGATCAGAGGCTGCGGCGGCGACAGCTGCAGGCTGTCGAGGGCAAAGTGCTGAAGGCCCAGCACCTCGTCGACCAGCAAGCCGACGAACAGGTCGTCGTGATCCAGCACCAGTACTCGCCGCTGCTTGCCCGGTGCCGCGTGGCCCAGGCCGAAGAAGCAGCTCAGGTCCATCACCGGCAACAGCCGGCCACGCAGGTTGGCCACCCCGCACACCCACGGCTGCACGCCGGGGACGCGGCTACTGCGCGGTTCGCGCAGCACCTCGGCCACTTCGCCCATGGGCGCGACGAACCACTGCCCGGCAATGCGAAAGCCAATGCCGCTCCACTGCTGCACGCGGTTGTCCTGCGGCGGCTGGTCGGCGACCAGCAGGCGGCAGCGCCGGTCGATGTCCAGCAATAACTCAAAGGCGGTCAGCGACGCGCCTTGCGGGCGGGTGGTCAAGCCCCCAGCACTTCTTTGAGCTTGGCGATCAGCGCCTCCTCTTCCACCGGTTTGGTCAGGAAGTCACGGGCACCCTGGCGCGTGGCCCAGATACGGTCGGTTTCCTGGTCCTTGGTGGTTACCACGATCACTGGAATAGCGCTGGTTTCCGGGTCCTTGCTGAGCTGGCGGGTGGCCTGGAAGCCGTTCATGCCAGGCATGACAATGTCCATCAGCACCGCGTCGGGCTTGTCCTGCCGGGCCAGGGCCACGCCGTCGGCACCGTTGCTGGCCTTGAGCACCTGGTAGCCGTGCTTTTCCAGCCATTCGGTCAATCTGTACATCTCTGTCGGCGAGTCGTCGACAATCAGAACTCGGGCCATGCTGTTTCCCCATCAGGAAAGTAGGACCGCGCCATGGCGGGGCTCGGTCAGGGTGCGTGTTGTTGAGGTGTGGCGAACCCGGGCACATGGGCGCGGATCGCATCGAGCAGTTCTTCCTTGCTGAACGGTTTGGTCAGGAACTGATCGGAACCGACCACCCGGCCGCGGGCCTTGTCGAACAGCCCATCGCGGGACGACAGCAGGATAACCGGGGTGTCCTTGAAGGCACTGTTGTGCTTGATAACCGCGCAGGTCTGGTAGCCGTCCAGGCGTGGCATCAGCACATCGACAAAAATGATGCTGGGCTGATGGTCGACGATCTTGGCCAGGGCATCGAAGCCATCGCTGGCGGTGATTACCTCGCAGCCCGCTTCACCGAGCAACATCTGCGCGGTGCGGCGGATCGTGCGGGAATCGTCGATCACCATCACCTTCAGGGGTTGTTCCATAGACGCCTACCAATAGGATTGAAGCCGCAAGTTGCAGCGGCAAGCTGCAAGAAAGCAGCTCGGCGCATGGATGCTCTTTTCTTGAGGCTTGTAGCTCAAGGCTTGCAGCTGCATTTTTAGCACACTCCGGGTGGCCATTCCATCTGCCGCGCCCCTTGACCGGCGGCGTTCCCGGCGCCACCCTGAGCCACTTTTCTTTCGATCCACCGCGGCCACCTGCCGCCAAGAGGACCCCCCATGAGCGTTCGCCTCGGCATTGTAATGGACCCCATCGCGTCCATCTCCTACAAGAAGGACAGCTCGCTGGCCATGCTGCTGGCCGCCCAGGCACGCGGCTGGAGCTTGTTCTACATGGAACAGCAAGACCTGTACCAGGGCGAAGGCAAGGCCCGCGCCCGCATGCGCCCGCTGACGGTGTTTGCCGACCCTGCACGCTGGTTCGAACTGGGCGAGGAGCAGGACAGCCCGCTGGCCGAGCTGGACGTGATCCTGATGCGCAAGGACCCGCCCTTCGACATGGAGTTCGTCTACAGCACTTACCTGCTGGAACAAGCCGAGAACGACGGCGTACTGGTGGTAAACCGCCCGCAAAGCCTGCGCGACTGCAACGAGAAGATGTTCGCCACGCTGTTCCCGCAATGCACCACCCCGACCCTGGTCAGCCGCCGCCCGGACATCCTTCGCGAATTCACCGCCAAGCATGCCGACGTGATCCTCAAGCCACTGGATGGCATGGGCGGTACGTCGATCTTCCGTCACCGGGCGGGCGACCCCAACCTGTCGGTGATCCTGGAAACCCTGACCGCACTGGGCACCCAGCAGATCATGGCCCAAGCCTACCTGCCGGCAATCAAGGACGGCGACAAGCGCATCCTGATGATCGATGGCGAGCCAGTGGACTATTGCCTGGCACGCATTCCGGCCAGCGGCGAAACCCGTGGCAACCTGGCCGCGGGCGGGCGTGGCGAAGCCCGCCCACTGACCGAGCGCGACCGCTGGATCGCCGCCCAGGTCGGCCCGACGCTGCGCGAGAAGGGCCTGCTGTTCGTTGGCCTGGACGTGATCGGCGACTACCTCACCGAAATCAACGTCACCAGCCCCACCTGTATCCGCGAGATCGATGCCGCCTACAACACCGATATCGGTGGCAAGCTGATGGATGCCATTGATCGCAAGCTCAAAGCACGCTGACAGCCAACGCGAAGTAAAGCCGTAGAGTGGGGTATGATGCCGGTCCTATTCGACTGAGCTGCTGCCCCGCCCTGCGGTTGCTGGATACCTGATGACGCTGCCCGCTGACGTCCCTGCCGACCTGCTGCCTCCCCGTGTTCGCCCTGCGGACCGGCTTGGCTTCACCCTGTTCCTGGCTGCGCTGGTGCACCTGGCGCTGATCCTTGGCGTCGGCTTCACCGTGGTCAAGCCTGCCGAAATCCGCCACACCATGGACATCACCCTGGCCACCTTCAAGAGCGAGAAACCGCCCGAGAAGGCTGACTTCCAGGCCCAGGACAACCAGCAAGGCAGCGGCACCCTGGACAAGAAAGCGGTGCCCAAGACCACCGAGCTGGCGCCGTTCCAGGACAGCAAGATCAACAAAATCACCCCACCGCCTGCGGCCAGGCCCGAGGTGGTACCACCCCCTACCCCGAAAAAGTCGGCGGTGGTGACTACTGCGCCCAAGCCGCACAAGGTCGAACCCAAACCCAAGGAAAGCAAAGCACAGCCCAAGCCAGCCACACCGACGCCGGACTTCGACAGCTCGCAGTTGTCCAGCCAGATCGCCAGCCTGGAAGCGGAGCTGTCCAACGAACAGCAGATGTACGCCAAGCGCCCGCGCATCCATCGCCTGAACGCCGCGTCGACCATGCGCGACAAGGGCGCCTGGTACAAGGAAGAGTGGCGCAAGAAGGTCGAGCGCGTGGGTAACCTCAACTACCCCGATGAAGCACGCCGACAGCAGATCTACGGCAACTTGCGCATGATGGTGTCGATCAACCGCGATGGCTCGCTGTACGAGGTGCTGGTGCTGGAATCGTCCGGGCAGCCCGTGCTGGATCAGGCGGCGCAGCGCATCGTGCGGCTGGCCGCGCCTTTTGCACCGTTTACCGGTGATCTGGCCGAGTTCGACCGGCTGGAGATCATCCGCACCTGGCGCTTTGCCCGTGGGGACCGTTTGTCCAGTAATTGAGTTCAGCCTTGGTGTAGGGCTTTCGGTGCGTGCTAGCGCGGATATCGAGCGCCGCGCGGGCGGCGCTCGATCTCAAAAGCGCCAAAAACCTCAAGCCAAGCGCCAACCTGACGACACAAATCCGCACCTTGTCAGTCTCGCCACCTGGCGCCACACTATCCCCCATGAAAACCCTCGCACCCAGCTACCTCAAGCACCAGTTCCTGATCGCCATGCCGCACATGGCCGATCCGAACTTCGCCCAGACCCTCACGTATATCGTCGAGCACAATGAGCATGGCGCCATGGGCCTGGTGGTCAACCGACCACAGGAACTGAGCCTGGCCGACATCCTCGAGCAACTGCGCCCGGACGAAACGCCGCCGGCCAGCACCTTGCAGGTGCCGATCTACCAGGGTGGCCCGGTACAAACCGACCGCGGCTTCGTGCTGCACAGCAGCGAGTGCAGTTTCCAGGCCAGCGTGGCGCTGGAAGGGCTGTCGCTGACCACGTCACAGGACATATTGCTGGCTATCGCCGCCGGTGTGGGCCCGAAACAGAGCCTGATCACCTTGGGCTATGCCGGTTGGGAAGCGGGCCAACTGGAAGCGGAACTGGCCGACAACGCCTGGCTGAACTGCCCGTTCGACCCGGAAATCGTCTTCGGCATGGCCAGCGACCTGCGCCTTGAGGCTGCGGCCGCCAGCCTGGGGATCAACCTGCACCTGCTGACCAGCCAGGCGGGCCACGCCTGATGGCTGATCTACGCCTGCTGCTGGGCTTCGACTATGGCAGCAAACAGATCGGCGTGGCCGTCGGCCAGGTGATTACCGGCCAGGCCCGCGAACTGTGCACCCTGAAGGCGCAGAACGGCGTACCGGACTGGGCCCAGGTGGAAAAGCTGATTGCCGAATGGAAGCCAGATGCCATTGTCGTAGGCCTGCCGCTGAACATGGACGGTACGCCCAGCGAGATGAGCGCCCGCGCCGAAAAGTTCGCCCGCCGCCTGAACGGCCGCTTCAACCTGCCCGTGCACACGCACGACGAGCGCCTGACCACCTTCGAGGCCAAAGGCGAGCGCATGGCCCGTGGCGGCCAGCGTGGCAGCTACCGCGACAATCCGGTCGATGCCATTGCCGCTGCCTTGCTGCTGCAAGGCTGGCTGGAGGCCAATACCTGATCATCTTTGCCGCCGGGTCCACCCGGCGCCCCCTTCCAAGGAGCCCGCAATGAGCCTACCCAATCCCGCCGAGCTGATCCGGCAGATGGCTGTCGACCTTCGTGCCCACCTGGCGCGCCGGGCAATCACCGAGCCCCGTTACATCGGTATCCGCACCGGCGGCGTCTGGGTTGCCCAGGCCCTGCAGGATGCCATGGGCGACACCAGCCCAATGGGCACCCTGGACGTGTCGTTCTACCGCGACGACTTCAGCCAGAACGGCCTGCACCCACAAGTGCGCCCGTCCGAGTTGCCGTTCGAAGTCGAAGGCCAGCACCTGGTGCTGGTGGATGACGTGCTGATGAGCGGTCGTACCATCCGCGCGGCGCTCAACGAACTGTTCGATTACGGCCGCCCGGCCAGCGTCACCCTGGTCTGCCTGCTGGACCTGGATGCCGGCGAACTGCCGATTCGCCCGAACGTGCTCGGCGCCACCCTGTCGCTGGGCGCCCATGAACGGGTAAAATTGACCGGACCCGCACCGCTCGCCCTCGAGCGCCAGGACCTCGCCTCCGCTTCCGCCCTTTAAGAGTCCCCCGCGATGACGCCAATCGACGCCAAGCGCCCGCTGCAGCTCAATGATCAGGGCCAGCTGCGCCACTTCCTCTCGCTTGACGGTTTGCCTCGCGAACTGCTCACCGAGATCCTCGACACCGCCGACTCCTTCCTGGAAGTCGGTGCCCGGGCTGTGAAAAAAGTCCCGTTGCTGCGCGGCAAGACTGTGTGCAACGTGTTCTTCGAGAACTCGACCCGTACCCGTACCACCTTCGAACTGGCAGCCCAGCGCCTGTCGGCCGACGTGATCAGCCTGAACGTGTCGACCTCCTCGACCAGCAAGGGCGAAACCCTGTTCGACACCCTGCGCAACCTCGAAGCCATGGCCGCCGACATGTTCGTCGTACGCCACTCCGACTCCGGCGCCGCGCACTTCATCGCCGAGCACGTGTGCCCGGAAGTGGCCGTGATCAACGGCGGTGACGGCCGCCACGCGCACCCTACCCAGGGCATGCTCGACATGCTCACCATCCGCCGTCACAAAGGCAGCTTCGAAAACCTGTCCGTGGCGATCGTCGGCGACATCCTGCACTCGCGTGTGGCCCGTTCCGACATGCTCGCGCTCAAAGCGCTGGGTTGCCCGGACATCCGTGTGATCGGGCCGAAAACCCTGATCCCGATCGGTATCGAGCAGTACGGCGTAAAGGTCTACACCGACCTCGCCGAAGGCCTGAAAGACGTCGACGTGGTGATCATGCTGCGCCTGCAGCGTGAGCGCATGGCCGGTGGCCTGCTGCCCAGTGAAGGCGAGTTCTACCGCCTGTTCGGCCTGACGACCGCGCGCCTGGCCGGGGCCAAGCCTGACGCCATCGTCATGCACCCGGGCCCGATCAACCGTGGCGTAGAAATCGAGTCGGCGGTAGCCGATGGCAAGCACTCGGTGATCCTCAACCAGGTCACCTACGGTATCGCCGTGCGCATGGCCGTGCTGTCCATGGCCATGAGCGGGCAGAACGCGCAACGTCAATTGGACCAGGAGAACGCCCAGTGACCATCAGTATTCTTGGCGCCCGGGTGATCGACCCCAACAGCGGCCTGGACCAGGTCACCGACCTGCACCTGGACGGCGGCCGCATTGTCGCCATCGGCGCCGCACCGGCCGGTTTCAGCGCCAGCCGCACGATCCAGGCTGATGGCCTGGTCGCTGCGCCCGGCCTGGTCGACCTGGGCGTGTCCCTGCGCGAGCCGGGTTACAGCCGCAAAGGCAACATCGCCAGTGAAACCCGCGCTGCCGTTGCCGGCGGTGTCACCAGCCTGTGCTGCCCGCCACAGACCAAGCCGGTGCTGGACACCTCGGCGGTAGCCGAACTTATTCTTGACCGCGCCCGTGAAGCCGCCAACAGCAAGGTCTACCCGGTCGGCGCCCTGACCAAGGGCCTGGAGGGCGAGCAACTGGCCGAACTGGTGGCCCTGCGTGACACCGGTTGCGTAGCGTTTGGCAACGGCCTGAAGGAAATCCCCAACAACCGTACCCTGGCCCGCGCCCTGGAGTATGCCGCCACCTTCGACCTGACGGTGGTGTTCCACTCCCAGGACCGCGACCTGGCCCAGGGCGGCCTGGCCCACGAAGGTGCCATGGCCAGCTTCCTCGGCCTGCCGGGCATCCCGGAGAGCGCCGAAACCGTGGCCCTGGCGCGCAACCTGCTGCTGGTGGAACAGAGCGGTGTGCGTGCGCACTTCAGCCAGATCACCAGCGCCCGTGGCGCGCGGCTGATCGCCCAGGCCCAGGCCTTGGGCCTGCCTGTGACCGCCGATGTAGCGCTGTACCAGCTGATCCTCACGGACGAGTCGCTGCGCGAGTTCTCCAGCCTGTACCACGTGCAGCCGCCGCTGCGCACCGCTGCCGACCGTGACGGATTGCGCGAGGCGGTGAAGTCGGGGGTGATCCAGGCCATCTCCAGCCACCACCAGCCGCACGAGCGCGACGCCAAGCTGGCCCCGTTCGGCGCCACCGAGCCGGGTATCAGCAGCGTCGAGTTGCTGCTGCCACTGGCCATGACCCTGGTGCAAGACGGCCTGCTCGACCTGCCGACCTTGCTGGCCCGCCTGAGCAGCGGCCCGGCTGCCGCCCTGCGCCTGCCGGCTGGGGAGCTGAAAGTGGGTGGCGCGGCCGACCTGGTGCTGTTCGACCCGCAAGCGTCCACCGTTGCTGGCGAACAATGGTTCTCCCGTGGCGAGAACTGCCCGTTCATCGGCCACTGCCTGCCAGGTGCGGTGCGTTATACCTTGGTCGATGGGCACATCTGCCACGAGGCATGAGTAACGCCTGTGGGAGCGGCCTTGTGTCGCGATAGGGCCGCAAAGCGGCCCCTGCAATCTATGCATGATGCCGAGATCCTGGGGCCGCTGCGCGGCCCTTTCGCGACGCAAGGCCGCCACACATTGACCGCCTGCAACCTTTAGCCTGCACCAACCATTCATCCCCCCCGGTTGAAATCCTTCCCCCCACCCCCATATGAGTCTGCATCAGGCACTTTCGCCCCGCTGCGTGGAGACTCTCCCCTTGACCACAATCGTTTCTGTCCGCCGTAACGGCAAAGTCGTCATGGGCGGCGACGGCCAGGTATCCCTTGGCAACACCGTGATGAAAGGCAACGCCAAGAAGGTGCGCCGCCTGTACCACGGCCAGGTCATCGCGGGCTTCGCCGGCGCCACTGCCGACGCCTTCACCCTGTTCGAGCGCTTTGAAGGTCAGCTGGAAAAACACCAGGGCCACCTGGTACGCGCCGCCGTCGAGCTGGCCAAGGAATGGCGTACCGACCGCTCCCTGAGCCGCCTGGAAGCCATGCTGGCCGTGGCCAACAAGGATGCATCCCTGATCATCACCGGCAACGGTGACGTGGTCGAACCCGAAGATGGCCTGATCGCCATGGGTTCCGGCGGCGCCTATGCCCAGGCCGCAGCCCGTGCCCTGCTGAACAAGACCGACCTCTCGGCCCGCGAAATCGCCGAGACCGCCCTGAACATCGCCGGCGACATCTGCGTGTTCACCAACCACAACCTGACCATCGAGGAGCAGGACCTGGCCGACTGATTCAGCTGTTCTGGCGCCCCTTCCCGGTGAAGGGGCTTTTCCACGCTGACTCACCTGCCCAAGGACCGTATTGATCATGTCCATGACCCCCCGCGAGATCGTCCACGAACTCAACCGCCACATCATCGGCCAGGACGACGCCAAGCGCGCCGTGGCCATTGCCCTGCGCAACCGCTGGCGGCGCATGCAGCTCCCAGCCGAGCTGCGTGCCGAAGTCACCCCCAAGAACATCCTGATGATCGGCCCTACCGGAGTCGGCAAGACCGAAATCGCCCGCCGGCTGGCCAAACTGGCCAACGCGCCGTTCCTCAAGGTCGAAGCCACCAAGTTCACCGAAGTGGGCTACGTGGGCCGCGACGTCGAGTCGATCATCCGTGACCTGGCCGATGCCGCGTTGAAGATGCTGCGCGAGCAGGAAATCATCCGCGTGCGCCACCGCGCTGAAGACGCCGCCGAAGACCGCATCCTCGACGCCCTGCTGCCCCAGGCACGCGTCACCAGCTTCAGCGAAGAAGCCGCGCAGACCAGCAGCGACTCCAACACCCGCCAGCTGTTCCGCAAGCGCCTGCGCGAAGGCCAGCTGGACGACAAGGAAATCGAGATTGAAGTGGCCGATGCCGTCGGTGTCGAAATTGCTGCGCCGCCCGGCATGGAAGAAATGACCAACCAGCTGCAGAGCCTGTTTGCCAACATGGGCAAGGGCAAGCGCAAAGCGCGCAAGCTGAAGGTGAAAGAAGCGCTGAAGATGGTTCGCGATGAAGAAGCGAGCCGCCTGGTCAACGAGGAAGAACTCAAGGCCAAGGCCCTGGAAGCGGTCGAACAGCACGGCATCGTGTTCATCGACGAAATCGACAAGGTTGCCAAGCGCGGCAACGTTGGCGGCGCCGATGTGTCCCGTGAAGGCGTGCAGCGCGACCTGCTGCCGCTGATCGAAGGCTGCACCGTCAACACCAAGCTGGGCATGGTCAAGACCGATCACATTCTGTTCATTGCCTCGGGTGCATTCCACCTGAGCAAGCCGAGCGACCTGGTGCCCGAGCTGCAAGGCCGCCTGCCGATTCGTGTCGAGCTGAAGGCGCTGACCCCGGAAGACTTCGAGCGTATCCTGCAGGAGCCGCACGCGTCGCTGACCGAGCAGTACCAGGCATTGCTGAAGACCGAAGGCCTGAACATCGAGTTCCTCGCCGACGGCATCAAGCGCCTGGCCGAGATTGCCTACCAGGTCAACGAGAAGACCGAAAACATCGGTGCCCGCCGCCTGCACACCCTGCTCGAGCGTTTGCTCGAAGAAGTGTCGTTCAGTGCGGGCGACCTGGCCAGCACCCATGACGAAGCGCCGATCCAGATCGACGCGGCGTATGTGAACAGCCACCTGGGTGAGCTGGCACAGAACGAAGACCTGTCGCGTTACATCCTGTAAGACCGGTTTCGACAGTTTCGCGGGCAAGCCCGCTCCTGCACATGTCACCCCATCCCTTGGGCCTGTGGTGATCCGTGCAGGGGCGGGCTTGCCCGCGAAGAGGCCCTTGAATCCCTCCCCCATAAGCTGGAAGCTGTGCTTCATCAGCTCCCGAGAGATTCTGCCCATGGCCCGCCTGCCTACCGCCATCAACCTGCACAAAGCCTCCAAAACCCTCAGCCTCACCTACGCGCCCGGCGAGGTCTACCACCTGCCCGCCGAGTTCCTGCGCGTGCACTCTCCCTCCGCCGAGGTCCAGGGCCACGGCAACCCCATCCTGCAGTTCGGCAAGATCAACGTCGGCCTCAGTGGCCTGGAACCTGCCGGCCAATATGCACTGAAACTGACCTTCGACGACGGCCATGACAGCGGCTTGTTCACCTGGGAATACCTTGAGCAACTGTGCCTGCGCCAGGAACAACTGTGGGCGGAATACCTCGACGAGTTGCACAAGGCCGGCAAATCTCGCGACCCAGCCGAATCTGTGGTCAAGCTCATGCTCTAGCGCAAGGCCTGAGGGGTTTAGAGCGCATTTTCTAAATTCATCTGTTTGAATGACTTGCAGACAGCCCAGTGAAGGGCTGTCTTGCGCATTACACGAAAGTCGGGTAACCAATGGGTGTGGCAAGTTCCCTGCATCACTTTGCAGGTCGTCAGCACCCACGCAGCACCGCTGTTCCTTATCACTGGTCACCCGAGTAGCAGTACCGGGCTCAGGGCTGTGCACCCACCACAGCAACCGGTACTCGTCTCAGGACAACGGAGCGTCGTAGATGAGTAACAAGAACAACGATGAGCTGCAGCGGCAGGCCTCGGAAAACACCCTGGGGCTGAACCCGGTCATCGGCATCCGCCGCAAGGACCTGTTGAGCTCGGCACGCACCGTGCTGCGCCAGGCCGTGCGCCAACCGCTGCACAGCGCCAAGCATGTGGCTCACTTTGGCCTGGAGCTGAAGAACGTGTTGCTGGGCAAATCCAGCCTGGCCCCGGACAGCGACGACCGTCGCTTCAATGACCCGGCCTGGAGCAACAACCCGCTGTACCGTCGCTACCTGCAAACCTACCTGGCCTGGCGCAAGGAGCTGCAGGACTGGGTGAGCAGCAGCGACCTGTCCCCCCAGGACATCAGCCGCGGCCAGTTCGTCATCAACCTGATGACCGAGGCCATGGCGCCGACCAATACCCTGTCCAACCCGGCTGCGGTCAAACGCTTCTTCGAAACCGGCGGCAAGAGCCTGCTCGATGGCCTGTCCAACCTGGCCAAGGACATGGTCAACAACGGCGGCATGCCCAGCCAGGTGAACATGGATGCCTTCGAAGTGGGCAAGAACCTGGGCACCAGCGAAGGCGCGGTGGTGTACCGCAACGATGTGCTGGAACTGATCCAGTACAGCCCCATCACCGAGCAGGTGCATGCCCGTCCGCTGCTGGTGGTGCCACCGCAGATCAACAAGTTCTACGTGTTCGACCTCAGCCCGGAAAAGAGCCTGGCGCGCTTCTGCCTGCGCTCGCAGCAGCAGACCTTCATCATCAGCTGGCGCAACCCGACCAAGGCCCAGCGCGAATGGGGCCTGTCCACCTACATCGATGCGCTGAAAGAAGCCGTCGACGCGGTGCTGTCGATTACCGGCAGCAAGGACTTGAACATGCTCGGCGCCTGCTCCGGCGGCATCACCTGTACCGCACTGGTGGGCCACTATGCCGCCATTGGCGAGAACAAGGTCAACGCCCTGACCCTGCTGGTCAGCGTGCTGGACACCACCATGGACAACCAGGTTGCATTGTTTGTCGACGAGCAGACCTTGGAGGCCGCCAAGCGCCACTCTTATCAGGCGGGCGTGCTGGAAGGCAGCGAAATGGCCAAGGTGTTCGCCTGGATGCGCCCCAACGACCTGATCTGGAATTACTGGGTTAACAACTACCTGCTCGGCAATGAGCCCCCCGTGTTCGACATCCTGTTCTGGAACAACGACACCACGCGCCTGCCGGCCGCCTTCCACGGCGACCTGATCGAAATGTTCAAAAGCAACCCGCTGACCCGCCCCGATGCCCTGGAAGTATGCGGCACCGCGATCGACCTGAAACAGGTCAAATGCGACATCTACAGCCTCGCCGGCACCAACGACCACATCACCCCATGGCCGTCATGCTACCGCTCGGCACATCTGTTCGGTGGCAAGATCGAATTCGTACTGTCCAACAGCGGGCATATCCAGAGCATCCTCAACCCGCCGGGC
Source organism: Pseudomonas sp. CIP-10 (assembly GCF_020911845.1). Classification (NCBI taxonomy): domain Bacteria; kingdom Pseudomonadati; phylum Pseudomonadota; class Gammaproteobacteria; order Pseudomonadales; family Pseudomonadaceae; genus Pseudomonas; species Pseudomonas sp. CIP-10. Next base: position 5,564,832 of record NZ_CP087160.1, read on the forward strand.
AACCCGAAGGCACGTTTCATGACCGGTGCCGACCGCCCGGGGGACCCGGTGGCCTGGCAGGAAAACGCCACCAAGCATGCAGACTCCTGGTGGTTGCACTGGCAAAGTTGGCTGGGCGAGCGTGCCGGCGCGCTGAAAAAGGCACCGACCCGCCTGGGCAACCGTGCCTACGCGGCCGGCGAAGCCTCCCCAGGCACCTACGTTCACGAGCGTTGAGTTACAGCGCCGTGGCGGCCTGCGGGGCGCCACGGTGTTTACTTCACCCAAGAGTCACGTGCATGCCGCAACCCTATATTTTCAGGACCGTCGAGCTGGACCACCAGTCCATCCGCACCGCTGTTCGCCCTGGCAAACCGCACCTGACGCCGTTGCTGATCTTCAACGGCATCGGCGCCAACCTCGAGCTGGTGTTCCCGTTCATCGATGCACTTGACCCGGACTTGGAAGTCATCGCCTTCGATGTGCCTGGGGTCGGCGGCTCGTCCACACCACGCCACCCGTATCGCTTCCCTGGGCTGGCCAAGCTGACCGCACGCATGCTCGACTACCTCGACTACGGCCAGGTCAACGTCATCGGCGTGTCCTGGGGCGGCGCCCTGGCCCAGCAGTTTGCTCACGATTACCCCGAGCGCTGCAAGAAACTGGTGCTGGCCGCCACCGCTGCCGGTGCGGTAATGGTGCCAGGCAAGCCCAAGGTGCTGTGGATGATGGCCAGCCCCCGGCGTTACGTGCAGCCGTCGCATGTCATCCGCATTGCACCGATGATCTATGGCGGCGGCTTCCGACGTGACCCCGACCTGGCCATGCACCATGCTGCCAAAGTGCGCTCCGGCGGCAAGCTGGGCTACTACTGGCAGCTGTTCGCCGGGCTGGGCTGGACCAGCATCCACTGGCTGCACAAGATCCAGCAGCCCACCCTGGTACTGGCCGGTGACGACGACCCGCTGATCCCGCTGATCAACATGCGCCTGCTGGCCTGGCGGATTCCCAATGCCCAGCTACACATTATCGACGACGGCCATCTGTTCCTGATCACCCGTGCCGAAGCCGTCGCCCCGATCATCATGAAGTTCCTGCAGCAAGAACGTCAGCGTGCGGTCATGCATCCCCGTCCGGCCTCGGGGGGGTGAAACAGCTGCGGCTGACAGGGGAAATGGATCAGACGAGGGAGTGTTGCCATGAAAGACAAACCGGCCAAAGGATCGACAACGCTCCCCGCCACCCGCATGAACGTGCAGAACGCCATCCTCGGCCTGCGCGGCCGCGACCTGCTTTCCACGCTGCGCAACGTCGGCCGCCACGGTCTGCGCCACCCGCTGCATACCGCGCATCATCTGCTGGCGCTTGGCGGGCAGTTGGGGCGGGTGATGCTGGGGGACACGCCCTACCAGCCAAACCCGCGTGACGCACGCTTCAGTGACCCGACCTGGAGCCAGAACCCGTTCTACCGCCGCGGCCTGCAGGCCTACCTGGCCTGGCAGAAGCAGACACGCCAGTGGATCGATGAAAGCCACTTGAACGACGATGATCGAGCCCGCGCCCACTTCCTGTTCAACCTGATCAACGATGCGCTGGCACCCAGCAACTCACTGCTCAATCCGCTGGCGGTCAAGGAGCTGTTCAACACCGGCGGCCAGAGCCTGGTGCGCGGCGTGGCCCACCTGCTCGACGACCTGCGTCACAACGATGGGCTGCCGCGTCAGGTGGACGAGCGCGCCTTCGAAGTAGGTGCCAACCTGGCTGCGACCCCTGGCGCAGTGGTATTTCGCAACGAGCTGCTGGAGCTGATCCAGTACTCGCCGATGAGCGAAAAGCAGCACGCACGCCCACTGCTGGTCGTGCCGCCTCAGATCAACAAGTTCTACATCTTCGACCTCAGCGCTACCAACAGCTTTGTCCAGTACATGCTCAAAAGCGGCTTGCAGGTGTTCATGGTCAGCTGGCGCAACCCCGACCCACGCCACCGTGAATGGGGCCTTTCCAGCTACGTGCAAGCCCTGGAGGAAGCGCTCAATGCCTGCCGCAGTATCAGCGGCAACCGCGCCCCCAACCTGATGGGCGCCTGTGCCGGCGGCCTGACCATGGCCGCACTGCAAGGCCACCTGCAAGCCAAGCAGCAATTGCGCCGGGTACGCAGTGCCACCTATCTGGTCAGCTTGCTGGACAGCAAGTTCGAAAGCCCGGCCAGCCTCTTCGCCGATGAGCAGACCATCGAAGCGGCCAAGCGCCGCTCTTATCAGCGCGGCGTGCTGGACGGTGGCGAAGTGGCGCGGATCTTCGCCTGGATGCGGCCCAACGACCTGATCTGGAACTACTGGGTCAACAACTACCTGCTCGGCAAGACACCGCCGGCGTTCGACATCCTGTACTGGAATGCCGACAGCACGCGCCTGCCCGCCGCGCTGCATGGCGACCTGCTGGAGTTTTTCAAGCTCAACCCCTTGACCTACGCGTCCGGGCTGGAGGTGTGCGGTACACCGATTGACCTGCAGCAGGTCAATATCGACAGCTTTACCGTGGCCGGCAGCAACGACCACATCACGCCATGGGACGCGGTGTACCGCTCGGCCTTGCTGCTGGGTGGCGAGCGGCGCTTCGTGCTGGCCAACAGCGGGCATATCCAGAGCATCATCAACCCGCCAGGCAACCCCAAGGCCTACTACCTGGCCAACCCCAAGCTGAGCAGCGACCCACGCGCCTGGTTCCACGACGCCAAGCGCAGCGAAGGCAGCTGGTGGCCGTTGTGGCTGGAGTGGATCACCGCACGCTCCGGCCTGCTCAAGGCGCCGCGCACTGAACTGGGCAACGCCACTTACCCACCGCTAGGCCCCGCGCCAGGCACCTACGTGCTGACCCGATGAGCTGCTGACTGGATGAAAACCCGCGACCGTATCCTTGAATGCGCCCTGCAGTTGTTCAACCAGCAGGGCGAACCCAACGTATCCACCCTGGAAATTGCCAACGAACTCGGCATCAGCCCAGGCAACCTGTACTACCACTTCCATGGCAAGGAGCCCTTGGTACTGGGCTTGTTCGAGCGTTTTGAAGAAGCGTTGATGCCGTTGCTGGACCCGCCGCTGGAGGTGCGCCTGGACGCAGAGGACTACTGGCTGTTTCTGCACTTGATCGTCGAGCGCATGGCTCAGTACCGCTTCCTGTTCCAGGACCTGTCCAACCTGACCGGGCGCCTGCCCAAGCTCGCCCGAGGCATGCGCAGCCTGATCACTGCAGTCAAACGCACGCTGGCGGCGCTGTTGGCCAGCCTGAAGAGCCAAGGGCTGGTAGAGAGCGATACCCAGGCGCTGGGGCAACTGGTTGAGCAGATCACACTGACGCTGATGTTCTCGCTGGATTACCAGCGTGTGCTGGGGCGCGAGGGGGATGTGGGGATCGTGGTGTACCAGGTGATGATGCTGGTGGCGCCGCATCTGCAGGCCCAGGCCCGGGCGGCGGCGGAGCAGCTGGCAGTGAAGTACCTGGAGGGGTAGGCCTGCTGGAGATGTTGTGTTGCAGCCGACGCATTCGCGGGTAAACCCGCTCCTACAAGGTTTGGCGCATCTTGTGGGAGTGGGTTTACCCGCGAAGAAGGCGACGCGGTATCAGATCAGGGTACCGGTGCCGGTAGGTGCCGATGGCGTGCTGCTGGCCGGGGTAGCGGCAGGTGCCGGTGCAGTGGTCGCAGCAGGCGCAGCGCTGGCCGCTGGGGCCGCCGGCTTGGCGGCTGCCGGTTTGGCCGGCGCCTTCTTCACCGCAGGTTTCTTGGCCGCTGCCGGCTTCGCCGCAGGCTTGGCTGCTGCAGGCTTGGCTGCAGGTTTTTCCGCTGCGGTTTTGGCTGCGGGTTTTGCCGCTGCGGTTTTAGCAGCAGGTTTGGCCGCCGCCGTTTTCGCCGCAGGTTTGGCTGCCGCTGCCTTGGCCAGTGGCTTGGCCGCAGCCTTGCTCGCAGCCGGCTTGGTTGCTGCAGTGCGCGACGAAATCGGCGTAACCGAAGCACCGGTCAGCTTCTCGATCTGCTTGGTCAGGCTGTCCACCTGCTGGTGCAGTGCCTTGATCTCGTTGCGGCTCGGTACACCAAGGCGCGAGATGGCACTGTTAAGGCGCTTGTCGAAGGCTTCTTCAAGTTCGCTCCACTTGCCCAGCGCACGGTCCTTCACGCCCGACACTCGCGAAGTGGTCGAGGACTTGGCAGTCTCGGCAACATCTTCAGCCGTCTTTTTCGCCTGCTTCTCGGCCTTCTCGCCATCCTTCACCAGCGAGTCGAACAGCTTCGGGCCGTCCTGGTCGATCTTCGAATAGATACCCAGCCCCGCCAGCCAGATCTTGCGGGAGTATTTCTCGATCCCGCCGACCCAGGAGCTGCTTTCTTTTTCGGTGTTCTTCTTGCCAGCCATCCTGCTCTCCTTATGGTTTGTGCGCGACGCGCTCAAGCAGCTCATGCAACTGTTCAAGCTTGATCGACAACGCCTCAACGTCATGTTTAGACGGAATACCCAGGCGATTCAAGGCGCGACCGACCCGTGCGTCGAAAGCTTTTTCGATCTTGTCGAGTTGAATTTCTACCTTACCGCGTACGCGGTTCACTTCTTCACCGACTTCGTCAAGCTGGTGGTTGGCGGCATCGAGCTCTTTGTCGATGCGCTTCTTGCCGCGCGTCTCGACACCTTCACCCGCCCTGACCAGCTCTTTGAAGTAGTCAGAGCCTTCCTGACCGACGCGGGCGTAGGCGCCGATACCGGCCAGCCAGATCTTGCGCGCATAGCCGCGCACCTCGCCAAGCGTGCCCAGGGCTTCGTCTTTTTTCTTCACAATCACTTTGGCCATGCTGTGTACCTCATGCTCATGAGTGGTGGAAAACCGCCCATGGAGGCTGGGCTTGAGCATAAGGTAGGGAAGAAAATTAGAAACCTCACCCTAAGGTCTTCGTTGTCACATCTATATACCGCAAGCCCCTTTGACCATAGCGCTAGCGTCGCAGGCTTCACCTCACGGACATCGACGCTATGACTGCTGCAGCAATCCCACCCAGGCTGACGTTCAAGCAACGCGTGGCAGCCTGTTTCTCCAAACGACCCAGCCTGCGGGACGTTTTATCAAAAGAAGCATTCCAGATTTTCAGCGACCGGTATCCATGGGTGCACCGTAACCACCCTCACATCACATCGCTCGATCCTTTCGTCATCCTGCATGCACCGGCCAGCACCGATGACCTCTCACGTCAGAGCGGGCTGGTGGACGAGCTTCTGAGGCATTTTCTGGCCAAGGAACGTGTGCAACTGGGCGCCGCAGACAGGCTGAGCATCAGCCCTCCCCATGTGTTTCAAATTCAGGAGCAAGGCCAGGACAACCTTCGCCAGCCCGAAATCATGCCGGACCTGACAAAGCTCAACGATGACTTCGATACAGTGCTTGGCGCGTTGATACCCGCCTTCCAGCAAGCCCAGATCGGCTTCTGGAACGGGCTCGACGAAGACAGCCAAGTCTCGCGCATGCTCTGGCTGGAGCACACCATCAAGGCTGCCTTGCTCGAGAACCTCCCTCGCCAAGGCCTGGCAGATGATGCAAAAGCTGCAATGTACGCCCTGCTCGACGGGGTACACGACAGCCTGACTGTCGAGGCGATACAAGTCACGCTCGGAACGGATGGCGGGGCACACACCGTTACCCTACCGGATCTGTTGCTCATCACCACAAGCGGCACCCGCAGCCTGGTTCTGCAATGCAAGCCCTGCGGTTCGGTGCGCCGCCATGTCGACCTGCCCAGCTTTGCCACGGCGCTGCAACGGCAGCTAGCGCAACGCTATCGCTTCGAAACGTTGTCCTGGGCACACACGCCAGTAATCGGACGCCCTTTCGCCTTCCAGGTCAGGCAACTGCTGAACGATATCCTGGACGACATCGGCCGCCTGCGTATTGGCGGCCTGGCAACCGTCGACGAAATGGAGCGACAACTGCGCCAGGTGAGCGACCCGTCAGCTTACTTCTTCGACCTGCCTTCGCAGGAACGAACTGCACCCGCCGTCAGTCCGCCGCGATGGCTGCTCAATGCCAGCGCTGAGGACCGCTACGCCTATCACACTGCACTGCTCGATCTGGCGGCGAACCAAGGCCGGTCGAAGGGCCGCACATCGCTGGGCGATGTTGAGGATATCCGTGATTACGCCGCTCGCCGCTTGCGTGAGACCCTGCAGACCAGCTACCCAGACAAGGCGGTACACGACCCGAACAAGGTGCACATCCGCATTTCCCAGGCCATCATCGGCGCCGCTACACAAGGGCAGTCACTGTTCTTGTACTCGGTTTCCCTGACCGACCTGGCGATTTCACGCCTGCGGCTGGAGGCTGGCGAGGTGATGAGCGGGATGAACTTCGAGGACGGCTCGCCTGTGACCGACTGGCTGAGCATCGACCAGATCAGGGGCCTGATTCATCAGGTCGACATCGGCGGTCACTACCCCTCCTACCTGAAGGACCAAGTCAACACCCAGCCGCGCAGGGCCGAACGAATCCGCCAGCATGCCAGGGAATGGCGTTACGCCCTTCGGTTCAGCACGCTGAAGGCCAAGATCGAGCGACAGCTTGGCGAAGCGGCAAGCCAGGCAATGCTCAGGTTCTGCCAGGGCATGGACAATGGCGTGGACCTTCTGCGCATCGCCCCCCTGGCGTTCCTTTGCGCGCCTGGCGCTTCGGCAAGCGATGTGGCGCACGGGATGTTCATCATCGAAATACCGGCAAGCGGCAGCTGGGTCTTGTACCGCCCATTCTATGCCGACAGGGCGTTGCAGGAATTTCCGAACCTCGAATTGCTGATGGACGCAATCCGCAGCAGGGGCGAACTGCAAGAGAGCGTACTGGCCTGGCTCGAGGATGACGCGCGTCCGACTTACCAGAACGACGGGTTCAAGCACCCGCACCTGCACCCGAACATGACCAAGCTGACGCACCTGCTCAATGTGCCGGTCGAGCTGCTGGACCGCCTTTTGCAACGCCTCAGACGCCCGGTCCAGGCCTCGTTCCAGGCCTGGACGGATGATCTGGACACCCACCTGTTCAACGCGCGTATCGAGACCATGTTATTGGCCTCAGCCAGCAACAGCGTCTCCAATGCTCAGGAAGTGCGGGCTTTGGTGAAGGAAGCTGCGTGGGCGATCTTCAATACCGTCACCCAGCTTTGGCACGGCCCGATGACCACCCTGGTATGGCTAGTCGTGGCGCTGTCGGCAGCCAAGGAAGACGTGGAGGCGCTGATCAAGCGCAGCGGTGACGACAAGATCGTCGCAGCCATAGACCTGGTCACCAACCTGGCCTTGCTCCTTGCCCACCGCCCCGCAACGCCACCTGCCAACAGCGAAGAGCCCGCCAGGCTACGTTTTTCAGGCCCTGCGCCGAAGGAAGAGACCCCGCCCCCAGCGCTCGAGCAGCCACAGGAGAAACCCTGGCAGCCCCCCGTCGAGGCGCCACGGCCCACGCTCGTGCGTGTAGATGGCTGGCATGACGGGCAGCGCCTGAGCAACCTGTCGGTACAGGAGCGCCAGTCACTGGCCCAACTGCAAGCCTCGCAGCCACTCGAAGGGCACACGCCACTGACAAGGGGCCGTTTGCGTGGGTTGTACAATATTGCCGGTCGTTACTACGCCAAGCTGGGCGATGGCACCTATGAGGTCATCGAGACGTGGAACGGCATGCAGATCATCGGCCCCGAGCCGAGCAGCAGCGAGTGGGTGTCCCAATGGAATGGCGCCCCGGACGGTTACCACATCGTTGGTCGTGAACGGCAAAAAGGACCATGGCTTACGCGCTGGCATGGCCAATGGTCTTTGAACCTGAACCTCTATGGCGGCATGCCAAGGAACAGGCAATCCATCAACGCCGAAAACCGCCAGCGGTTCGATACGTTGAGCGCAACCGCCACGGCGAATCAACACGCGCTGAATCAGGTGGGGCTACTCATGGAGCGCAGCAGAGTGCAACTGGAGGCTTATGACGAACTCGCGCTGCAGTACAGCCGGGCTATCGATGTATTGCCTGACCAGGAGCGCACGTCACTGCCGCCAGCATTGCAGCTTCAAAAGCAGGCACTGAAAGCCCAACGCTTACGCCAATTGCCTGAAATCAGGGCGTCCGCGCTCTACCTGGAGCGACAGAGCACGCTGTTGCATGGGAACATCGAAGTGTTCAAGGAAATGGCCGAACCACGGTTCAGCAAATGCGACAATCGCCCCCAGAGCCGACGTCAATATGGTAATTGGTACGGTGCTGCCATCGAAAACGACATGCTGCTGTGCCGCCGCTTGCTAGAGCAGGTCGACCACCAGGCATTGAGCGCACAGGCCGCAATGCTGCGCCGCTTTCCCGAAACTGCCGAAGATATTCAGCAGTACCTCGATTATCGCGAACGGGTACACGATTCCTGCCAGGCCAGCCGCCGCCTGCTTGCCGCTAGCCAGCGACTGGACCGGACGCTGGCGGAGGCCCTCGATGACCCCAAGATCGACTTTGCCAATAAAGCCACGAAGCTCGCCCAGACCAATCGGAGCAGGACCTATTCGACACTGGTGATTCGGGCACAACTGCTCAGTGACCTGGCTTACCTCGTCGTCGACAAGACGCGGCTTTCTGCGGACATGGCCGAGCACCTGCTTGCAATGCGTGCGCCGCTCAGCAACCTCGAGTTGAGCCGCACGGTATGGAGCCACGACGGGCTGGCAGCTACCGAAGAGTCGCCCCAGGTCAAGGCCGAACTGCTTGACGATATCCTTCAGAAATACCGTACCGTGCTGGACCGCGCCCAGTACATGAAGACACTGGACTCGCCTGCACTGGTCACTGACGTGCTGGACGAATACATACGCGAAGTGTCAACGATGACCCAGGTCACGGAGCAGCAACTGAGCGCGATCTTGGCCAACGTCGACAGCGGCATCAGCCCACCTCCGCCTTCCCCCGGCCATCGCCCCGCGACCATCAGGCGGCGCGTCATCCGTATTGACCGAGGTCGACCGCTGCTGGTGGAAATCGACCAGGTGGGCAACCGGGCAATTCAGCGTAATGCGTTCAACCATGAGCCGGCAGGCAGTTTCGCGCAACGCGACGGGGTGTGGCATGCCGTGGCTGAGCAAGCACGGCCCGCCCAACGTGACCGGGCCCAGGTGCGCCAACGAGCAAACCGCCTGCTGGCAGAGGTGGATGGGAAAATCGCGTTTGCCGCTCACTATGCCGATGAGCCCAACAGCCTGAGCGATTTTCTGGAATGGCCGGCCGGTGACATGCGCGAAGTGCAACAGCAGCTGAGCGAGCTGAACAACCCACTGGATAACGGCCTGATCGACCTCCTGCGTGCAGCGGTAGACCGCGTCCACCACGAAAGGCTTCGGCTACTCACCGACGCCTATCTGAACACCCGCCATCCCGACGGCAAGGCGCTGCGCTTCCTGGCCGAGCAGGATCGGATACGGATCAGGCAGACCGTGATTCGCCGCCAGCTACGTCACGCCCATGATTACCTCGATGTCTACGAGGTGCGCGATGTGCAAGCGCCTCGCAGGGTACTGTGGGAGGCACACTTTCATTATCCCAGCCTGGACGCGAGCGCCCACGACTTCGTCAAGGGCCACCTCAAGTTCTGGGATGCAGGTGTAAGAGGCCGCAAGGCCATGCTCGAGCAGGCCGCAGACGCACGCGAGCGCATCGCGATTTACCGCGGCGATCTGCGCCTGGAGCAGGTGATTGGCATCATTCCTTTCCCGGCGGACGCGCCGCAGTAGCCAGACAGCGGCGCCGGCTCAGGCCAGGGCCTTGTCCAGCGCCCGCTCGATCTCGCCTTTGATGGTGCCGCTCATCATCGACAGCATCATGCCCAGCTTCAATTCGACGCGGATGCTGTCGTCGCCAATGTGCACACTGCCATTGGCGCCACTGCGCGCAACGTCCACGCGGTCACCGTTCCAGGTGGCCTTGAGGTCGTACTCGCGGCTGAGCTTGTCGACCAGCGCTTCGGCCTTGGCGCGGGCGGCATCACGGCCGAGGGAGTGTTTGCGTTCGACGCTGATCTGGGTCATGCGGGCGTTCCTGAAGATGTAGACATAATGAGCATTATGCCCGCCCCTGCCCACTGGCACACCCCGCCAAGACAAATCCGCCCGTTCGCCCTAGAATGGCGGTAATTTTTTCCGGTGAAGCGATATGAACGACCAGCGCAAAGGCGACCACGCCGAACCCACCACCCATTTCGGCTACCAGGACGTGCCTGAAAGCCAGAAGGCGAAGAAAGTCGCCGAAGTGTTCCACTCGGTAGCAGCCAAGTACGACCTGATGAACGACGTGCTTTCCGGCGGCATGCACCGCCTGTGGAAGCGCTTTACCATCGAGCTGTCAGGCGTGCGCAGCGGTAACCGCGTGCTGGACATCGCCGGCGGTACCGGTGATCTGGCGGCCAAGTTCTCGCGTCTTGTCGGGCCGACCGGGCAAGTGGTGCTGGCCGACATCAACGATTCGATGCTCAAGGTTGGCCGTGACCGCCTGCTTGACCGTGGCGTGGCCGGCAACATCGAGTTCGTCCAGGCCGACGCTGAAAAGCTGCCGTTCCCGGACAACCACTTCGACTGCGTGACCATTGCTTTCGGCCTGCGCAACGTCACCCACAAGGACGCCGCCATCCGTTCGATGCTGCGCGTGCTCAAGCCCGGTGGCCGCCTGCTGATCCTGGAGTTCTCCAAGCCGACCAACAAGCTGATGTCCAGGGCCTACGACGCCTACTCGTTCGCCTTCATGCCGCTGGCTGGCAAGCTGATCACCAATGACGCCGAGAGCTACCGTTACCTCGCCGAGTCGATCCGCATGCACCCTGACCAGGAAACCCTGAAGAGCATGATGGTCGAGGCTGGTTTCGACCGCGTCACCTACCACAACATGACCAGCGGCATCGTTGCCGTGCACCGGGGAATCAAGCCCTGATGTTGCTGGCCGGGCTGCTCGCCAGCGTCGAACATGGCCTGAACCGCGTCCTGCGCCTGGACAGCACGGCCCTGCCGCGGCTGGCCGCGCTGGAAGGTAAAGTCATCGAGATCGACTGCCGCCAACCGGCCCTGCAGGTGTTCATCCTGCCCGATGAAGAAGGCCTGATGCTCGCCGCCCATTGGGAGGGCGAGGTCGATTGCCGCCTGCGCGCCCCCGCCGGTAGCCTGGCGCAACTGGCCTTGGTCAAGGACAAGACCGCTGTGCTGCACAGCCCGCAGGTCGAGCTGCACGGCGACAGCGCCGTACTGCTCGACCTGTTCGGTGTGCTGCAGGACCTGGAGCTGGACTGGGAGCACGAGCTGCAACGCTGGCTTGGCCCGGTCGCCACGGCAATGCTGGCCGGCCATATCCGCCTGCGCGCTCGCTGGACTCGCCAAGGCCTGGCACGGTTCAGCCAGAACCTGTCCGAATACCTGGCCGAAGAATCCCGTACCCTGGTCGGCAAGCGCGAAGCCGAAGCCGCCTTCAGCGAGCTCGATGCCTTGAAGCTTGATACAGAACGCCTCGAAGCGCGCCTCAAGCGCCTCTCCCGATCCCTTGATACCAGCGATAACGCATGAAGCTGCTCGCCGTCCGACGTCTTTTTCGCATCCAGCGTGTGGTGATCCGCTACCGCCTCGATGACCTGCTGTTCGACCAGCCCTTGCTGCCCTGGTGGCTGGCCAGCCTGCGCCTGTTGATGCCGTGGCGCTGGCTGCCACGCAAGCCCACCGAACTCAGCCGTGGCGCGCGCCTGCGCCTGGCACTGCAGGACCTGGGGCCGATCTTCATCAAGTTCGGCCAGCTGCTGTCCACCCGCCGCGACCTGCTGCCCCCCGACATCGCCGACGAGCTGATGCTGTTGCAGGACCGTGTGCCACCGTTCGACCCGAAAAAAGCCGTGGCCTTGATCGAGGAACAGCTCGGTGCGAAGGTCGGCGAGGTGTTCAGCCGCTTCGACGTCGAGCCTCTGGCCTCGGCCTCGGTGGCCCAGGTGCACGCCGCACGCCTGAAAACCGGCGAAGAGGTGGTGGTCAAGGTGGTGCGCCCAGGCCTGAAGCCGGTCATCGCCCAGGACCTGGCCTGGCTGTTCCTGATCGCCAAGGCCGCCGAACGCGCCTCGGCGGATGCCCGTCGCCTGCACCCGGTGGAAATCGTCGGCGACTACGAAAAAACCATCTACGACGAGCTCGACCTGCTGCGCGAGGCTGCCAACGCCAGCCAGCTGCGGCGCAACTTCGAAGACTCCGAGCTGATGTACGTGCCCCAGGTGTACTGGGACCTGTGCCGCCCCAAGGTGCTGGTGATGGAGCGCATCTACGGCGTACCGGTGACCGACATGGCCACCTTGGCCGACCAGCGCACCGACATGAAGCTGCTGGCCGAGCGCGGCGTGGAAGTGTTCTTCACCCAGGTGTTCCGCGACAGCTTCTTCCATGCCGACATGCACCCTGGCAACATCTTCGTCAGCACGGTCAAACCGTGGAGCCCACAGTACATTGCCATCGACTGCGGCATCGTCGGCAGCCTCACCGCCGAGGACCAGGACTATCTGGCGCGCAACCTGTTTGCCTTCTTCAAGCGTGACTACCGCCGCGTCGCCCAGTTGCACATCGACTCGGGTTGGGTGCCGGCAAACACCAAGGTCAACGAGTTCGAAGCAGCGATTCGCACCGTGTGCGAGCCGATCTTTGAAAAACCGTTAAAAGATATTTCCTTTGGCCAGGTGCTGATGCGCCTGTTCCAGACCGCACGGCGCTTCAACATGGAAGTGCAGCCACAGTTGGTATTGCTGCAGAAAACCCTGCTCAACATCGAAGGCCTGGGCCGACAGCTGTACCCCGACCTGGACCTGTGGAGCACCGCCAAGCCGTACCTCGAACGCTGGATGCGCGACCGCTATAGCCCCAAGGCCGTGTTCGGCAACCTGCACAGCCAGGTAGAGCAACTGCCGCACCTGGCCGGCATGACCCGCGACCTGCTCGAGCGCCTGTCGCAGCCTCACCTGCACGATCCACAACTGCCGGAACGGCGCCGCCAGGGCGACCGCTGGGCGCTGCGCCTGCTGGGCGCCGGCCTGCTTGGCGGTGGCGCAGTTTTGGCTGCAGGCGCTGCCGAAACCGCCAGCCTGGCCGCCCCGGCCGCCTGGCCAGCCTGGTTGATGCTGGCTGCGGGCCTTTACCTGATCGTGCGCCAATAGCCAGCCGCGCCTGTGGCTGGCACACTAGCGCAAAGGGCCCGGCACAGGAGCGGGCCCGCTTTGGAGTCGACGATGAAAGACTGGCTGGACGAGATCAAGTGGAACAGCGATGGCCTGGTACCGGCGATCGCCCAGGACCACAAGACCGGACGCGTGCTGATGATGGCCTGGATGAACCGTGAATCGCTGGCCCTGACCGCCGCCGAGCAGCGTGCCATCTACTGGTCGCGTTCGCGTGGCAAGCTGTGGCGTAAAGGCGAGGAGTCCGGGCATGTGCAAAAACTGCATGAGTTGCGCCTGGACTGTGACGCCGACGTGATCATCCTGATGGTCGAGCAACTGGGCCATATCGCCTGCCATACCGGTCGTGAAAGCTGCTTCTACCGCGTCTATGAAGACGGCCAGTGGAAAATCGTCGACCCGGTCCTGAAGGACCCGGATGCCATCTACAGCGCAGGAAATTGACATGAGCGACACCCTCAACCGCCTGGCCGAAGTGCTTGAAGAACGCAAGCAAGCGGCGCCTGACAGCTCCTACGTGGCCAGCCTGTACCACAAGGGCCTGAACAAGATCCTTGAAAAGCTCGGCGAAGAGTCGGTCGAAACGATCATTGCTGCCAAGGATGCCCAGATCAGCAAGGATTACAGCGATGTCATCTACGAAACCGCCGACCTGTGGTTTCATAGCCTGGTGATGCTCAGTGCGCTGGGCCAGCATCCGCAAGCCGTGCTGGATGAGCTGGAACGCCGCTTCGGGCTTTCCGGGCATGATGAAAAGGCCGCACGCCAGCCTTCGGCTTGAGCACAACGCATTCTAGGAGAGCACCATGGGTATTTTTGACTGGAAACACTGGATTGTCCTGCTGGTCGTCGTGGTCCTGGTGTTCGGCACCAAGAAACTGAAGAACTTCGGCAGCGACCTGGGCGAATCGATCAAGGGCTTCCGCAAGGCCATGAACGAAGAAGAGAGCAAGCCGGCCGAGCAGACTCCGCCGCCTGCCCAACCTGTGCCACCGGTGCAAAACACCGCGCAGCCGCAGCAAGGCCACACCATCGAAGGCCAGGCCCACCCGGTCCAAGAGCCGCAGCGGAAAGACTGACCCATGTTCGGCATCAGTTTCAGCGAGCTCCTGCTCGTCGGCCTGGTCGCCCTGCTGGTGCTCGGTCCCGAGCGCCTGCCGGGTGCCGCGCGCACGGCAGGCCTGTGGATCGGCCGGCTCAAGCGCAGCTTCAACAGCATCAAGATGGAAGTGGAGCGCGAAATTGGCGCCGACGACATCCGCCGCCAGCTGCATAACGAGCACATCCTGCAGATGGAAGAGGAAGCCAAGCGCATCCTCAACCCAATGACGCCACCCGCGAAGCCGCCGGTCACCACGGCCAGCGTGCAGCCACCTGCCGGGCTCGAAGCCAGGCCGGTCGAAGCACCTGCTGCCCCGGCCGCACCGTCTGAACCGCCTCAACCGCCGCGAGCCCCATGAGCGAGAATCCGGAACACGACCAGCCGATGCCGCTGGTTTCGCACCTGACCGAACTGCGCACCCGCCTGCTGCGCTGTGTTGCCGTCATTTTCCTGATCTTTGCCGGGCTGTTCTCCTTCGCCCAGCAGATCTACACACTGGTTTCCGCGCCGCTGCGCGAGCACTTGCCGGCCAACGCAACGATGATCGCCACCGATGTGGCCTCGCCGTTCCTCACGCCGTTCAAGCTGACCATGATCGTGGCGCTGTTCCTGGCCATCCCGTTCATCCTTCAGCAGATCTGGGGTTTTATCGCGCCAGGGCTGTACCGCCATGAAAAGCGCATCGCCATTCCACTGTTGGTGTCGAGCATCTTCCTGTTCTATGCCGGCATGGCATTCGCCTACTTCCTTGTATTCCCGCTGATCTTCGGTTTCTTCGCCAGCGCCACGCCAGAAGGCGTTTCGATGATGACCGACATCGCAAGCTACCTCGACTTCGTGATGACGCTGTTCTTCGCCTTTGGCGTGGCCTTCGAAATCCCGGTGGCGGTGGTGCTGCTGGTGTGGATCGGCGTGGTCGACGTGAAGTACCTGAAGAAAGTCCGCCCGTATGTGATCATCGGCTGCTTCGTGGTCGGCATGGTCCTCACCCCACCGGACATCTTCTCCCAGACCCTGCTGGCCGTGCCCATGTGGCTGCTGTTCGAGATCGGCGTGCTGTGCGGCAGCCTGATCCGCAAGCGCAGCGCCCACGACGAAACCGCCGACGACCATAACGACCAGCCACCAGCGACCCAACCGTGAACCTGCTGCTTCTTGAAGAGGCCGACTTCGTCTCGGCCAACCGCGTCGTTCTTGCTGATCGGCGCTTCACCCATATGCAGGAAATCCACCGCGTGGCAGTGGGCGACAACCTGCGCGTGGGCCGTATCAATGGCCTGATGGGCAAGGCCACGGTGCTGCGCCTGGAAAAGCACGAAGCCGAACTTGAAGTGGCCTTCGACCAGCAGCCACCGGCCAAGCTGCCGCTGACCCTGGTGCTGGCAGTGCCTCGACCAAAAATGCTGCGACGGCTGTTCCAGACCGTGGCCACATTGGGCGTGCCGCGGCTGATCCTGCTGAACAGCTACAAGGTCGAGAAAAGCTTCTGGCAAACACCTTTTCTACAGCCCGAGAGCATTCGCGAAAACCTGATCCTGGGCCTGGAACAGGCACGCGACACCGTGCTGCCCGAGGTGATCATTGAAAAACGCTTCAAGCCTTTTGTCGAAGACCGCCTGCCCACCATCGCCGCCGGCACCCTGGGCCTGGTCGGCCATCCCGGCCCCTACCCAGCCTGTCCGCGCGCCGTAGAACAAACCGTTACCCTGGCCATTGGCCCCGAGGGTGGCTGGATCCCCTACGAGATCGACCTGCTGGGCAAGGCAGGCCTGGCGCCGGTACAGCTGGGTGACCGCATCTTGCGGGTGGAGACCGCCGTTACCGCGCTGCTTTCGCGTATTTTCTGACACAAACACCACTTTTTCGCCCATCAAGTTTCCCTCTCCCGGGCCGATGGCCTTGGCAACAATACAATTATTTGTGCTGCCAAGCCGCCGGGGAGTCGAACATGTATCAATGGTTAGCCCAATCGTTGGGCAATGTGAGCGTCAATCGCAAACTGGGGCTGGGTTTCGGCCTGGTGCTGCTGTTGACCTTGGCGATTACCCTGACCGGCTGGTACGGCATGGACAGCATCATCGACCGTGGCGACAAACTGGGAAACATCTCGGTCATCCAGCAATACACCCAGGAATTGCGCATCGCCCGCCAGCATTACGATCGCCGCCGCGACGAGGCTTCGCTGGCAGAACTGGAAAAAGCCCTGAGCAACCTCGACCGCCAGGTGCAGCGGATGCTTGGCCAGATCGAACAACCCGCCGACCGCCAACACCTCGAACAGCAACGCGAGGCAGTGCGCACCTACCAGCAGGCATTCAACGAGCTTAAGCAAGCCGACCAACGCCGCGAAGCCAGCCGTGATGTACTGGGTAGCAGCGCCGATAAAGCCGTGGAGTTGATAGGCCGTGTACAGCGCAGCCTGCTGCAAGACGCAGACATCAACCAGTACCAGCACGCGGTGGACGTCAGCGCCCTGCTGCAACAAGCGCGTTTCCAGGTGCGTGGCTACACCTACAGCGGCAATGCCGAATACCAGCAAACGGCACTGAACGCCATCGACCAGGCTTTGGCCGAACTGCGTGCACTGCCGGCCAAGGTGTCTGCCGAACATGCTGCCAGCCTGGATGACGCCGCCACAGCCATGGGCGGCTACCGCGATGCGGTGACCCAGTTCGGCGATGCCCAGCTCGCCAGCGAGCAAGCGTTGCAACGCATGGCTGAACAAGGCACGGTACTGCTGCAGGCCAGCCAGATGATGACTACCTCGCAAACCGAGGTGCGCGATGCCGCTGCCGCGCAGGCCAAAACACTGCTCGCAGTTGCCACCGTGCTGGCACTGGCCTTTGGCCTGCTGGCCGCCTGGGCCATTACCCGGCAGATCATCATCCCTCTGCGCCAAACACTGCGCGCCGCAGAGCGTGTGGCCAGCGGAGACCTGACCCAGAGCCTGCAGGTGCAACGCCGCGACGAACTGGGCCAATTGCAAGCCAGCATGCATCGTATGACCCAAGGCTTGCGTGAACTGATCGGCGGTATTGGCGACGGCGTGACGCAGATCGCCAGCGCTGCCGAGCAGCTGTCGGCGGTGACAGAACAGACCAGTGCCGGGGTCAACAACCAGAAGGTCGAAACCGACCAGGTGGCGACCGCGATGAACCAGATGACTGCCACCGTGCACGAGGTGGCACGTAATGCCGAACAGGCTTCGGAAGCCGCCTTGATGGCCGACCAGCAGGCCCGCGAGGGCGATCGCGTGGTGGGCCAGGCGGTGGCACAGATCGAGCGCCTGGCAAGCGAAGTGGTCAACTCCAGCGAAGCGATGAACCTGCTCAAGACCGAAAGCGACAAGATCGGCAGCGTACTCGACGTAATCAAATCGGTGGCCCAGCAAACCAACCTGCTGGCCCTCAACGCGGCAATCGAAGCCGCCCGCGCCGGTGAGGCCGGGCGTGGCTTTGCCGTGGTTGCCGACGAAGTACGCAGCTTGGCCCAACGCACACAGCAGTCGACCGAAGAGATCGAAGAGTTGATTGCCGGCCTGCAAAGCGGCACCCAACGGGTGGCCAGCGTGATGGACAACAGCCGCCAACTGACCGACAGCAGCGTCGAGCTGACCCGCCGCGCCGGCAGCTCGCTGGAAACCATCACCCGCACGGTGTCGTCGATCCAGGCAATGAACCAGCAGATTGCCACGGCGGCCGAGGAGCAGACGGCGGTGGCCGAAGAAATCAACCGCAGCGTGATGAATGTGCGTGATATTTCCGACCAGACCTCGGCGGCGAGTGAGGAGACGGCCAGCTCCAGCGTGGAACTGGCGCGGTTGGGTACCCATTTGCAAGGGTTGGTTGGGCGGTTCCGGCTGTGATCTGAACCAGCGGTCGCCCGGTCGGGCCTCTTCGCGGGTAAACCCGCTCCTACACACATGCACAGGCCGTCGTAGGAGCGGGTTCACCCGCGAATGGGCCGGCCCTGCTGGCCAATTCCACCCGCCGTTCACCGTTGCCGCCGCCACCGTATTCGCGGGTAAACCCGCGCCTACACACACGCACAGGCCATCGTAGGAGCGGGTTTACCCGCGAAGAGGACGGCACAGGACGAAATATATCCTACTGTTCGCGGCGAACTTTCCTACCTGTTTATCAGGTCAAGTCCTACAGCTCCGCTGCCGATGGGCAGAGATGTGATGCCAGCCATGCGCCTGCATCCTTTCTCTCACTCGCTCGGAGATTCCCCATGCTTGGCTCTCTCAACCGCAAGCTCGGCAACATCAGTGTCGCCGCCAAGCTGGCCCTCGGCTTCGCCGTGGTCCTGCTGCTCACCCTGGCCACCACCATCAGCGGCTGGCGTGCCCTGGATGGTGCCATCGTGCGCTCACAGCAACTCAGCGAAATAGGCCTGATCAACGACCTGACAAAAGACCTGCGCGCGGAACGCATCACCTACCGCGTGCTCAACGACGATGCCAGCAGAGCACGCATCAGCAACATCCTCGACCAGCTCAACAGCATGCTGACCACCCTGCAACAACGCAGCAACGTCGATGAGTCACGGCAGTTGCTGACAGAAAAAATGGCATTGTTGCAGAGCCTGCGCGACACCTTCAGCGAACTGCAGCGCAGCGTCGCCAGCCGTGTAGCCCTGCGCGAAGCCCTGCAGTCACAGGAACATGCACTCAGCGAGGCGATTGACCAACTGCAGACCCAGGCCTTGCTGAAAATGCCTGACGACAGTCAGCAAAGTGGTGTGCTGGGCCTGATGGACACCCTCAGCCGGCATGTCGAAGGTGCCAACCAGCAAAGCCTGGTTCCAGCCTACACCTTCGCCCCGGTCGAGGATTTTGCCAAAGTCGGTGATAACGCCCTGGATGCCGCCGACAATAGCCTTGCGCAACTGCTTGAAGGCCTTGCGCCGTTGGGCTTGCCACGTGCCATCAGTGAGCAACCCGGTGTCGAGCTGAGCAAGTACCGCACCAGCCTGGATCAGTATCGCCGCGCCGCCGTACGTGTGGAGCAGTTGCAGAACAACATGGAAAACATGGGCAACGAGCTGCGAACGGTGAGCCTCGAACTGGGCAAACGCAAGGTCGAACAACGCGACAGAGAGGCCTTGGCCGCCCGGTCGCTGCTGACCAGTGTGGCGCTGCTGGCCATGGTGGTAGGGGCGCTGGCCGCCTGGCTGATCACCTTGCAGATCACCCAGCCGTTGCGCCAGACACTGGCCGTGGCTGCCCGCATCGCCAAGGGTGACCTGAGCCAGGTCGACACCGTGCAACGTCGCGACGAAATGGGCCAGCTGCAAACCAGCATGCGCGAGATGACCTTGAGCCTGCGCGAGCTGATCGGTGGCATTGATCAGGGTGTCGGCCAGCTGTCACAGGCCGCCACACAGTTGGCGGCCAGTAGCGAAGACACCAAGCTGCGCATCAATCAGCAGCGCGAGGAAACTGACCAGGTGGCGACTGCCATGAACCAGATGAGCGCCACCGTGCAGGAAGTGGCACAGAACGCCGAGCAAGCCTCGCTGGCCGCGACCAGCGCTGACCAGCAGGCCCAGGTGGGTGACCAGGTCGTCGCCGAAGCCATCGGCCGTATCGAACAGCTGGCCGGGCAGATGGACCATTGCCTGGCGGCCATGCAGCACCTGGCAGGCGAGAGCCAGCGGATTGGCAGCATTCTCGATGTGATCAAGTCGGTGTCCGAACAGACCAACCTGCTGGCGCTGAACGCAGCGATCGAAGCGGCACGGGCCGGTGAAGCCGGGCGCGGTTTTGCCGTGGTGGCCGATGAGGTGCGTGGCCTGGCACAGCGTACGTCGACGGCGACCGAAGAGATCGGCCAACTGATCGACAGTCTGCACAACGGTACCGACGAAGTGACCCGCTTGCTGGACAGCAGCAAGAGCCTGACCGAACAGAGTGTGGAGCTGAGCCGCAGGGCCGGGCACGCACTGAGCCAGATCACCGACACGGTGTCGAGCATTCAGGGCATGAACCAGCAGATCGCCACCGCCAGTGAAGAGCAGAGCGTGGTGGCCGAGCAGATCAACCGAAGTGTGATCAATGTGCGGGATGTTTCGGATCAGACCAGCGCGGCCAGTGAGCAGACGGCAGCCTCGAGTGGAGAACTGGAGCATCTGGGGCAGCAATTGCGGGGGATGGTGGGGCGGTTCAGCCTCTGACTTCGCCTCGCCCTCTTCGCGGGCAAGCCCGCTCACACAGGTACATCACCCCCCTCAAGGCAGTGGTGGACATGCAGGAGCGAGCTTGCCCGCGAAGAAGCCAGCGCGGTTACAGCACCTGGCGCAGGAATGCCTGCGCACGCGGGTCTTTCGGCGCAGCGAAGAACGCGGCCGGGGCCGAATCTTCCAGCAGTTTGCCGTGGTCGAAGAACAGCACGCGGTCAGCCACTTCGCGGGCGAAGCCCATTTCGTGGGTGACGCAAACCATGGTCATGCCTTCCTGGGCCAGGGTCTTCATCACGTCCAGCACCTCACCGACCATTTCCGGGTCGAGCGCCGAGGTGGGCTCGTCGAACAGCATCACTTTCGGGTCCATCGCCAGGGCCCGGGCAATCGCTACCCGTTGCTGCTGGCCGCCAGAAAGCCGGGACGGGAATTCGTTGGCCTTCTGCGCGATACCGACCTTTTCCAGCAGCGCCCGGGCCTTGGCCTCGCGGTCAGCCTTGTTGCGCTTGCGCACCACCTTCTGCGCCAGGCACAGGTTTTCCAGCACAGTCATGTGCGGGAACAGGTTGAAGTGCTGGAACACCATGCCGACTTCGCGGCGGTAGGCATTGATGTCGGTCTTGGGGTCGGCCAGTTGCAGGCCATCGATGGCCACATGGCCTTGGTCGAAATGCTCCAGGCCGTTGAGGCAGCGCAGGAACGTCGACTTGCCAGACCCCGACGGGCCGAGCACGACCACCACTTCGCCCTTGGCGACCTGAGTGGTGACGTTATCCACAGCCCTTACCACCTGGCCACGGGTGTCGAAGACTTTCAGCAGGTCACGGACTTCAATCACTTTGCGCAAGCCTCCGCTCGAGCCGGCTGGCAATGTGCGACAGCGGCAGGTTGATCAGCAGGTACAGGCCTGCCACGCAGAACCAGATCTCGAAGGTAGAGAACGAGGTGGTGATGGCCTCACGGCCACTCTTGGTCAGCTCGGTGATGGCGATCACCGACACCAGCGAGGTGTCCTTGACCAGGCTGATGAACTGGCCGGCCAGGGGCGGAAGCACGCGCTTGAAGGCCTGCGGCAAGATCACATGGCGCATCGACTGGCCAGCGTTCAGGCCCAGCGACCGCGCAGCCTCGTTCTGGCCCTTGGCGATCGACTGCACGCCAGCACGGACGATTTCGGCCACGTAAGCACCAGTAAACAATGCCAGCGCCGCTACCCCGGCAAACTCGCGGGACAGGTTGAGCACGGTGCCGATGAAGAAGTAGAAGATGAAGATCTGCACCAGCAGCGGCGTGCCGCGCACCAGTTCGACATAGACGGTCGACAGGTCGCGCAGGGTCGGGTTGTTCGACAACCGGCACAATCCGGCGAACAGGCCGATCACCAGGCCCAGCGCCCCGGACACCACCGAGATCCACAAGGTGGTCCACAGGCCCCATGCCAGCGGGCCAGCGGCCCAATGGCGGGTTACCCCAATCTGGTCGCCTTCGGCAACATCGTCGCCGCGGCTCAGTTGCAGGCTGTCCTTGGCCACATCGAGCACTTGCTCGGCACCACTTTCGTCCTTCAGCGTGACGCGAGCGTTGTCACCGGAGATGACGATTTCCTGCACAGTGCCGTAGCCGGCAGCGCGTTGTGTTTCCTCGGCCTTGTAGGCGAAGTACTGCGGTACGCGGTTCCAGCGCCACTCGTAGGAAATCATCGAGGTGGCCATGTAAAGGCTGAGCGCCAGGCCTACCAGGACCAGGGCAGTCAACCCATGCCAAGGCCACTGGGCTTTCTTGTGTTTGATCACGTGGGGTACTTCCGTAAATGCGAACGCGCAGGGTTTGCCTGCGCGTCGGGGTCATAAAGCCGGGCTTGTGGCCTGAGCCTTATTCCATTTCCTTCAGCCAGTCCTTGTTCTTGAACCACTTATCGTGAATACGATCGTAGGTCCCGTCGTGCTTGATCTGGTGCAGGAAGTTGTTGATGAAGTTGATGCTGTCGTAGTCGCCTTTCTTCAGGCCGAAGGCCAGCGGCTCGTAGGTGAAGGGTTCTTCGAGGAACAGCAGCTTGCCGGCGCCGGCTTTCTCTACCGCCACCACGTTGTAAGGCGCGTCATAGACAAAGGCGTCGGCCTTGCCATTGACCACGTCCATCACCGCTTCCTGCTCGTTGTCGTAACCGTGGTACTTGGCTTTGCTGATCAGCTTCTTGGACACCATTTCGCCGGTGGTGCCAAGCTTGGAGGTCAGGCGGTACTTCTCGTTGTTCAGGTCCTTGTACGACTTGATCTCGCCAGCCAGCTCCTTGCGGATCAGCAGGGTCTGGCCAACCACGATGAAGGGTTCGCTGAAGTTCAGGCGCAGGTTGCGCTCCTGGGTCAGGGTCATGCCGCTGCCGATCATGTCGAACTTGTCGGTCAGCAAGGCCGGGATGATGCCGTCATAGGCGGTGGACACTGCCTCGAACTTCACGCCCATGGACTTGGCCATGGCTTTGAGGATATCGACTTCGAAGCCGATGATCTCGCCACGTTTGTTGGTCATCTGGAACGGCATGTAGGTTGGGTCCATGCCCACCCGCAAGGTGCCGCGCTTGACCGCGTCATCGATGGCGCCCGCCTGGGCCGCGGTCACGGCGACCAGGGCGGTCACACCGACCAGCAGTCGCGAAAGGTATTTCTTGATCATCACCAAGTCCCCTAGCAAGAAAAGTAGCGAATCTTATTGTGTTGGCACGGCCGTACTGGCCGAAGCGTCGTATCGGAGAAGGATGCTAACGCATGGCGGCCCGAGGACCTAGAGCCGCGGGGGGACTTTGTTGGCCAAAATGAGGGGGCTAGGCCAAAAAGCTTCGCGGGTGAACCCGCGCCTACAAGGGAATGTGTATCCCTGGTAGGAGCGCGTTCACCCGCGAAGAGCCCCGATCAGGCGTCCTGTAGGAGCGGGTTCACCCGCGAAGAGGCCCTGTCAGGCGCCCCGTAGGAGCGGGTCCATCGGGGCGCCGAACCGCCGCGAACAGGCCCTGTCAGGCGCCCCGTAGGAGCGGGTTCACCCGCGAAGAGGCCCTGTCAGGCGCCCTGTAGGAGCCGGTCCACCGGGGCGCCGAACCGCCGCGAACAGGCCCGATCAGGCGCCGACGAGTGCCGGTTGGCCTGCGCTTTCCGGGTGCAACGGCAACAGCGGCGAATGCGGGTCATTGTTGATCGACGCACGCCACACATCGATCCAGGCCGCATTGTGCTCGGCCCACACCTGCTCGTGCAGGCGGCTCAGTGCCACCGGGTCGCTGAGCAGGGCCAGGCGAGTATTGAGGTCCAGGCCTTTTGGCCCGACTTCAATTGCCTTGGCAACGCGCTCGGCACGCAACGCTTCGATCGGTGCCGCCTGGCCATGGCGGGCAGTGGCCATGGCGCAGGCCAGGGCGTTCTGCCGCGGGTCGACCACGGCCCGCACGAAACCATCATGCAAGGCATGCCAGCGGTTTTCGTGGGTGTACTGGTCGGTAGCCAACAGCTCTTGTGGGGTGGCGTATTCCTCTGGGATGAGGAACAGCTTCTCGTCCTTGGCCGCCAGGCCCAGGCGGGTGCGGCTGGAAATCACCGATACCGGGATCGACAGCACCAGCGAACCGACGATAGGCGCCAGCCACCACAGGAAGCTCGGGTTCAACCACGCCACCAGTGCGGCCCAGGCAACGCCCAGCAGCGTCTGCGGGCCATGCCGGCGCACGGCTTCGCCCCACGGCGTGGAGTCGTCGTCACGCTGCGGCGAGTTCCAGGTCGCAGCCCAGCCGAGGAACGCGGCCAGCACGAAGCGGGTGTGGAAGATCATGCGTACCGGTGCCAGCAACATGGAGAACAGCATCTCCATCAGCATCGACAAGGTGACCTTGACGCGTCCACCGTACTCGACGGCGCCCTTGGCCCAGATCAGGATGACGCTAAGCAGCTTGGGCAGGAACAGCAGCACAATGGTGGTGGAGAACAGCGCCACAGCCTTCTCCGGGTGCCACTGCGGCCACAGCGGGTAAAGCTGGTACGGCTCGATGAAATACTGCGGCTCCATCAGCGTGTTGGTCGCCAGCAGCGCGGTCGACAGCACCAGGAACAGGAACCACAGCGGCGCCGACAGGTAAGACATCACCCCGGTGAGAAACACCGCACGGTGAACCGGGTGCATGCCCTTGACCAGGAACAGGCGGAAGTTCATCAGGTTGCCGTGGCACCAGCGGCGGTCGCGCTTGAGCTCGTCGAGCAGGTTTGGTGGCAGTTCTTCGTAGCTGCCCGGCAAGTCGTAGGCAATCCACACACCCCAGCCGGCACGGCGCATCAGCGCGGCTTCGACGAAGTCGTGGGAAAGGATGGCACCGGCGAACGCGCCCTTGCCCGGCAACGGCGCCAGGGCGCAGTGCTCGATGAACGGCTTCATGCGGATGATCGCGTTGTGGCCCCAGTAGTGCGACTCACCCAACTGCCAGAAGTGCAGACCGGCAGTGAACAGTGGGCCGTACACGCGGGTAGCGAACTGTTGCATGCGTGCATACAGGGTATCCATGCCCGAGGCTTTCGGCCCGGTCTGGATGATGCCGGCGTCCGGGTTGGCCTCCATCAGGCGCACCAGGCTGCTCA
This sequence comes from Pseudomonas sp. CIP-10, assembly GCF_020911845.1. NCBI lineage: Bacteria > Pseudomonadati > Pseudomonadota > Gammaproteobacteria > Pseudomonadales > Pseudomonadaceae > Pseudomonas > Pseudomonas sp. CIP-10. The sequence goes on from NZ_CP087160.1 coordinate 5,589,940, forward strand.
GGCACTCGCCACTCATGACGCTGTCGGCGTCGAGCACGACCATGTACTTGTACTCGCCCCCCCAGCGACGGCAGAAGTCGTCGAGGTTGCCGCTCTTGCGCTTCACACGGCGCCGACGGCGGCGGTAGAAGATGCGGCCAAAGCCTTTGGTTTCGCGGCACACATCCAGCCAGGCCTGTTGCTCGGCCACGGCAATGTCGGTGTCGTTGGTGTCGCTGAGCACAAAGAAGTCGAACCGGTCGAGGTTGCCGCTGGCAGCCACCGACTCGAACGTTGCGCGCAGGCCGGCGAACACCCGCGGCACGTCTTCGTTGCAAATCGGCATCACCAGCGCGGTACGCGCCTCGGGCGCGATCGGCTCGTTGCCTGCGCTGCTACCGGAAATCTTGTATTTGTCACGCCCGGTGAGCAGCTCGAGGAAGCCCATCAGCGCGGTCCAGAAGCCCGCCGACACCCAGCAGAACAGGATGCCGAAGAGGATCAGGATGGAAGTTTGCAGGGCATACGGCCACACCTGCACCACCGTGTCCCACAGCGGCTGGTTGACGATTTCGTCAAAGTCCACGAACGACCAGCCCTGGTACGGCAGGATGCCTTTCATGTACCAGCCAGCGACGATAGTCTGGCCGATCATGAGCGTCAGCAGGATGTAACGGCGGATCGAGCCAACCGTGCGCCAGCGGGCCGGCGGCAGCTCGCGCTTGGGCGGCTGCGGGGCATTGGGGCGGCCGGTCATGCGTCGCCACATGCGGATCAGCACATTGGTGCGCCATGGCTCGGGCACGACCTTGGTGCGCTTGATCGGTGGGGCGATCTTCAGGCACAGGCGACCGCTGCCGTCGACGCCGAGCATTTCGGCGTCTTCCAGCTCGGCGGCGCTGCCCACGGTCAGGCGCGGGCCCACCGAGGCCTGCACGGCCTCGGCAGAGCTGGCGGCCGGGTTGGCCGCCAAGCGTTGGTGTAGCTCACTGAACGAGGTGCAGCTGGCAAGTTCAGCCCGCTGCTCGTCGCTCAGGGGTAGGTGGGCCAGGTACTCGCCAAGCGATTCCGGCCTTGCGCTTGAGTTACTCATCGGCAGGCAACTGATAGCTCCAGGTCTCGGTCAGCACCTTCTCGGTGGTGGCCGGGGCCCCGTTGGTGGGCGCCGCATCGGCGGCAGGTTGTTCGGCCTTGGCAGATTGCTCAGCCTTGACGGCTTTCTCGGCCTTGGCATGCTTGGCTGCGGCTTTGTCCTGCTTGGCGTCCTGGGCAGGCTTGGCGGGCTCGACCGGTACATCACGCACCAGTGCGGCGCGCATTTCGGTCGACTTGTTGGCTTCCTTGACCTTCAGGCGCAGGGTCAGGCGCCAGCCCTTGGTCTCAGGGTTATAGCGCAGATTGTTCTCGACCACCTCGGCGTTGTCGCCCACGCTGATCTGGCTGCGCACGGCGGTGTCTTCCGGCAGGGCCGCAAGCGCCGGGCCGGCGAAGTCGACCAGGAATGCCACGCTGCCATCTGGCTGGCGGATCAGGTTGGACTGCTTGACGTCACCCGTGGAACGCAGGGTCTGCTTGACCGAGCCCAGGTCAGGGGCCTGGAACTTCGGCTCGTCGATGGTCCAGTGCAGGCGGTAGGCGTACTCGAACGGCTTACCTGGCTCAGGCAGTTTCTCCGGGCTCCAGAAGGCCACGATATTGTCGTTGGTCTCGTCGGCGGTCGGGATTTCGACCAGGTCGACGCTACCCTTGCCCCAGTCACCCTTCGGCTCGATCCAGGCGCTTGGGCGCTTCTGGTAGTTGTCGTCGAGGTCTTCGTAGTCGCTGAAAGCACGCTGACGCTGCATCAGGCCGAAACCACGCGGGTTCTCGACGCTGAAGTTACTTACAGCCAGGTGTTTCGGGTTGTTCAGCGGGCGCCACAGCCACTCGCCGTTGCCGGCATGGATCGACAGGCCTTCGGAGTCGTGCAGGGCCGGGCGGTAGTTGAGCACCTTGGACGGCTGGTTGGGGCCGAACAGGTACATGCTGGTCAGCGGCGCAATGCCCAGGCGGCTGACATGGTCACGCAGGAACACGCGGGACTGCACGTCGACCACGGTGTCGTTGCCTGGACGCAAGGTCAGCTTGTAGGCGCCGGTAGAGCGCGGCGAATCCAGCAGCGCGTAGATCACCAGGTGCTTATCGGCTGGCTTGGGCTTTTCAACCCAGAACTCGGTGAAGCGCGGGAATTCTTCGCCCGACGGCAGGGCGGTGTCGATGGCCAGGCCACGGGCAGACAGGCCGTAGACGTGGCCCTTGCCGACTACGCGGAAATAGCTGGCGCCAAGCAGGGTCATGATCTCGTCCTGCTTGTCGGCCTTGTTGATCGGGTACAGCACGCGGAAACCGGCATAACCGAGGTTTTTGGTGGTTTCCGGGTCGTGCGGCACGTCACCGAACTCGAAGCGGTCCGGGTCGTACTTGATTTCCTCGACCTTGGTGGCGGTGACCTCGTTGATTTTCACCGGGGTGTCGAAGTGCATGCCCTGATGATAGAACGACAGTTTGAACGGGGTCTTGTCCTTGGCCCACTCGGCCTTTTCCTGCAGGAAACGGATTTTCTGGTAGTCCGCGAACTTCATGTCGCGGAACACGGCCGGCAGGTTGCTTTTGGGCGCGTCGTACTTCTGGCCGGCCAGATCCTTTGCCTTGGCAGCAACATCGTCAAGATTGAATGCCCACAGCTGGCCCGCGCTCATCAGGCCGACCAGAGCCACACTGGCCATCAGCGCCTTGCGTAGCCCGACGCTGGGGATTCTTGATGCTTTTTGGGGACTAACAATCACGAGCAACCCTCGCCGAAAACAGATCATGAAACCAACGGCCAGCGACAAATGCCGGGTTGGCGAGCACTGTTCGGACCCCGCGAGGGCGTAATGATTCCCCAAACGGATCCAGACAATGCTCGAGTCAGAGTGAAACGGACCTACGAACGCAGGTCCATGCAGCGCGCGATTATCCAGCAGGTTGCGTGACAACGCATCAGGCTGGAGCAACTATTTATCGTACAAAACCCCTTGTTTTCCTGTGAACAAAGGGTTTTTTGACCTCATATTTGTAACATAAATGTTACCGGGCCATCATTGACCAGGTGCACCTGCATATCTGCACCAAAACGGCCGCTGGCTACGTCGGCGTACTGTGCTTTTGCCTGTTGCAAAAGATAGTCGAACAACTCGGCGCCGAGGGCCGGTGGCGCTGCGGTCGAGAAGCTTGGGCGCATGCCGTTGCGGGTGTCGGCCGCCAAGGTGAACTGTGACACCAGTAGCAGGCCACCCCCGACATCCTTGAGCGACAGGTTCATCTTGCCCTGCTCGTCACTGAACACACGGTAGTTCAGCAGCTTGTGCAACAGCTTATCGGCCTGTTCACGGGAATCTTCAGGCTCGACCGCGACCAGCACCAGCAACCCTTGGTCGATGGCGCCGACCACCTCCCCCGCCACTTCAACCCGCGCACCGCGCACGCGCTGCAGCAGGCCCCTCATGCTTCTTCCAGGGGCAGGTCGAGCAGGCGCCGGGCCATCTGGTCGGCGGCACGCACCAAGGCATCGGTGATGCCAGGCTCGGAAGCCGCGTGACCGGCGTCACGGATCACTTTCAACTCACTGTTCGGCCAGGCCTGGTGCAACGCCCAGGCGTTGTCCAAGGGGCAGATCACATCGTAGCGCCCATGCACGATCACCGCCGGCAGGTGGGCGATTTTGGGCAGATCGCGGATCAGCTGGTCCGGTTCGAGGAAGGCGTTGTTCATGAAGTAGTGGCATTCGATGCGGGCGATCGACAACGCCCGCTGCGGTTCGGAAAAGCGGTCGACCACCAGCGGGTTGGGGCGCAGGGTGGCGGTACGGCCTTCCCAGGTGGACCACGCCTTGGCGGCGTGCATCTGGGCGATCTGGTCGTTACCGGTCAGGCGTTTGTGGAAGGCCCTGACCAGATCGCCGCGTTCCTCCGGTGGAATCGGTGCGATGTAGTCCTGCCAGTAGTCGGGGAACAGGCGGCTGGCGCCTTCCTGGTAGAACCACTCGATTTCCTGCGGCCGGCACAGGAAGATGCCGCGCAGGATCAGGCCGTGCACGCGTTCTGGGTGAGCCTGAGCGTAGGCCAGGGCCAGGGTCGAGCCCCAAGAGCCACCAAACAGCACCCACTTGTCTATGCCAAGGTGTTCGCGAATGCGCTCCAGGTCTTCGACCAGGTGCCAGGTGGTGTTGTTCTCCAGGCTCGCATGGGGCGTGGAGCGGCCACAGCCGCGCTGGTCGAAGGTGATGATGCGGTACAGGTTGGGATCAAAGTAGCAGCGGCTCTGGGCGTCGCAGCCAGCGCCAGGGCCTCCGTGGATGAACACCACGGGCAGACCTTCCGGCGAGCCGCTTTCGTCGACATAAAGCACATGCGGCGCTTCCACGGCCAGATCGTGCCTGGCGTAGGGTTTGATCTGCGGGTAGAGGGTCTGCATTGCGCACTCCGTGTGAGGATTATTCGGCCGTGGGCCATCATAAACCTGAATTGCGCTTTCAGCACCGTCCTTGCTGACGCGTTCGAACGGCGCGAATTGACCCTTGCGCAGATTTCCGGCAACTGCCTCCCACGGTGCCTGGCGACGCCAATAGCGTCGCCGCCTCCACTCAACGCTTGTAACGCGCGTCGCCCCAGGCCAGCAGCGCTTGCAGAAGCTGCCTCAATACCGCTTGCGTCGGTTGCGCCAAGTCTTCCCGGTAGGCAAACGGCTCGACTTCCTCCATATAGGTGCTTTGCGCCAGCTCCAGTTGCACAGCATGGATATGGTTGGCCGGGTCGCCATAATGCCGGGTGATGTGACCGCCTTTGAACCGACCATTAAGCACATGGCTGTAACCTTGCACCTCGGCGCACACACCCTGCAGCCGCTCAGCCAGTGCCGGATCGCAACTGGCGCCGTTGAAAGTACCCAGGTTGAAGTCCGGTAGCTTGCCGTCGAACAGGTGCGGGATCAGCGAACGGATCGAATGGGCATCCCACAGCAGCGCATAGCCAAACTGCTCACGCAAGCGGTCCAGTTCACGACGAATGGTCGCGTGATAAGGGCGCCAGATTTGCTCCAGATAGCGTTTGCGCTCTTCGCCAGACGGCGCCAGCCCGTCTTTGAAGAGGGGTTCGCCGCCGAACAAGGTCGCCGGGTACAAGCCCGTGGTGGCGCCGGCGTACAGCGGCTTGTCGTCGTCCGGACGGTTCAGGTCGATGACGAAGCGTGAGTACTCTGCGGCTACCACGCTGGCACCCAAGTCACGGGCAAAGTCGTACAACTGCGGGATGTGCCAGTCGGTGTCCGGCAAGCTTTGCGCCTGGTCGACCAGGCCGTCGCGCACGGCGTCGGTCAGACGCAAGCCAGCGTGCGGCATGCTGATCAGCAGCGGCAGGCGACCTTGGTGAAAACTCAATACCTTGTCCATCGTGCCTCGCTCAGTTGGAGATTTCGTGGCCCATGCGCACTACGCGCTTGGGCAGGTCGCCACCCAGCCAGTAGGCCAGGTCGGCGGGGCGTTCGATTTGCCAGGCAACGAAGTCGGCCACCTTGCCCACTTGCAGCGAGCCGTGACTGTCACCCAGGCCCAGCGCCGTGGCGGCGTGCACCGTAACGCCTGCCAGGGCCTCTTCCGGTGTCATGCGGAAGCAGGTGCAGCCCATGTTCAGCATCAACCGCAGCGACAAGCCTGGCGAGGTGCCGGGGTTGAGGTCGCTGGCCAGGGCAATCTTTACCCCGTGGCGGCGCAATGCATCCATTGGCGGCAGCTGGGTTTCACGCAGGAAGTAGAAAGCACCCGGTAACAGTACGGCGACCGTGCCGGCGTTTGCCATGGCCACGGCGTCTTCCTCTGTCATGAACTCCAGGTGGTCAGCCGACAGTGCCTGGTAACGCGCGGCCAGGCTTGAGCCGTGCAACGATGACAGCTGTTCGGCATGCAGCTTGACCGGCAGGCCCAGTTCGCGCGCCTTGATGAACAGCCGCTCGACCTGGGCCGGCGAGAACGCGAGGTGTTCGCAGAAGGCATCCACCGCATCCACCAGGCCTTCGCCGGCCAGGGCAGGCAACATCTGGTCACAGATGTGCGCGATGTAGTCGTCGGCCCGACCCGCGTACTCCGGGGGCAAAGCGTGCGCCGCCAGGCAGGTGGCACGCACCGTCAGCGGCAGCTCGTCAGCCAGGCGCCGGGCCACTCGCAGCATCTTGCGCTCATTGGCCAAGTCCAGGCCGTAGCCGGACTTGACCTCGAGGGTGGTCACGCCATCGCGCATCAGTGCCTGAACGCGCTGGCGAGCACTGGCGAACAGCTCGTCTTCGCTGGCCGCCCGGGTAGCCCGCACGGTACTCGCGATACCCCCGCCCTGCGCGGCGATTTCGGCATAGCTCACGCCCTGCAGGCGCTGCTCGAACTCGCCGCTGCGGTTGCCACCGAACACCGCATGGGTGTGGCAGTCGATCAGGCCGGGGGTGACCCAGGCCCCCCCCAGGTCAACCGTGCGGTCAGCTTCGACCGGTGCCAGCTCGGCGCGTGGGCCTATCCACTCGATCAGCCCGGCGCTGGTGACGATCGCCGCGTCCTCGATGGCCGAGTAACGGCCATCGGCCATGGTTGCAACATGGCAATGCTGCCAGAGGGTTCTCATGCACAATCTCCTTTGCTAGCGGTGCAGCTCGGCCGGCTCCGCTACCGGCTGGCCCTGCCCTGCGCGCGGCTTGCACCACAGCAGGTAGGACGCCACCAGGAACACCACCCAGATCACGCCGACGATCAATGCCGCCTGGGTGTCCGGGAAGTAACCGAGCACGCCAAAGATGAACACCATGAACGCAATGGCCATGGCCGGGCCGTATGGCCAGAACGGTACCGGGAACTTGAGCTGGGCCACTTCCTCGCGGCTCATGCTGCGGCGCATGGCTACCTGGGTGAGCAGGATCATCAGCCACACCCACACCGTGGCGAAGGTGGCGATCGAGGCAATCAGCAGGAACACATTTTCCGGGATCAGGTAGTTGAGCAATACGCCGATCAGCAGCGCAGCCCCCATCACCACGACGGTCATCCACGGTACGCCATGTTTCGACAACTTGCTGAAGCCGCGCGGGGCGTGGCCTTGCTGGGCCAGGCCATACATCATGCGGCCAGCGCCAAAGATGTCGCTGTTGATGGCAGAGATGGCAGCGGAAATCACCACGACGTTCAGCACGGCAGCGGCAGAACCAATGCCCAGGTTGCTGAAGATCTGCACGAACGGGCTGCCCTGGCTACCGATCTGCGGCCAGGGGTACAGGCACATCAGCACGAACAGGGTGAGCACGTAGAACAGCAGGATACGCAGTGGCACCGCGTTGATCGCTTTGGGAATGACGCGCTGCGGGTCTTTTGCCTCACCGGCGGTGACGCCGATGATCTCGATACCGCCGAAGGCGAACATCACCACGGCAAACGACGCAATCAAGCCCCCCACGCCGTTAGGCATGAAGCCGCCGTGGTCGAACAGGTCGCTCATGCCTACGGCATGCCCGGTACCCACCTGGCTGAAACCGAAGGCCATGATGCCGAGGCCGGCCAGGATCATCGCCACGATGGCGCCGACCTTGAGCAGCGACAGCCAGAATTCCATTTCGCCGAATACCTTGACGTTGCACAGGTTGAGGCCGCCGATCAGGAAAACGATGCCCAGCACCCAGATCCAGCGGGCTACCTCCGGGAACCAGAAGCCCATGTAGATACCGAACGCGGTGACGTCCGCGATGGCGACGATGACCATCTCGAATGCGTAGGTCCAGCCGAGGATGAAACCGGCCATTGGGCCGAGGTAGGTCGTGGCGTAGTGGCCGAAGGAGCCGGCCACCGGGTTGTGCACGGCCATTTCGCCAAGGGCGCGCATGACCATGAACACGGCGGCGCCGCCGATCAGGTAGGCCAGCAGCACGGCCGGGCCTGCCATCTGGATGGCCGAGGCAGAGCCGTAGAACAGGCCGGTGCCGATGGCGGAGCCGAGGGCCATGAAACGGATGTGGCGGGCACTTAGCCCGCGCTTGAGACCTTGAGCTTGTTGCATGTCACGTCCTTGAATTGTTTTTGTGGTCGTGAGATTGAGCGGCTGCTGCGCAGCCCCTTCGCGGGCAAGCCCGCTCCTACATGGATAGCGTTTGCAGATCGCAAGCTGTGTAGGAGCGGGCTTGACCGCGAAGGGCCGCCAAGCGGCCCCAAGGGGCATTACAGGCTTGGCAGCACACCCGCCGGCAGCAAGCCGGTCAGACTACCTTTGGCCAACAGGTCCACGGCCTTTTCGATATCCGGCGCGAAGAAACGGTCACGGTCGTAATGCGGCACCTCGCTGCGCAGCGCCTGGCGCGCCTGCTCCAGCTTGGCCGAAGTCTTCAGGCCTTTGCGCAGGTCCAGGCCCTGGCACGCGCCCAGCCATTCGATGGCCAGCACGCCACGGGTGTTTTCGGCCATTTCCCACAGGCGCTTGCCGGCAGCCGGGGCCATCGACACGTGGTCTTCCTGGTTGGCCGAAGTTGGCAGGCTGTCGACACTGTGCGGGTGCGACAAAGCCTTGTTCTCGCTGGCCAGGGCGGCAGCGGTGACCTGGGCGATCATGAAGCCAGAGTTGACCCCACCGTTTTCCACCAGGAACGGCGGCAATTGGGACATGTGCTTGTCCATCATCAGCGAGATGCGACGCTCGCTGAGCGAACCGATTTCGGCGATGGCCAGGGCCAGGTTGTCGGCGGCCATGGCCACCGGTTCGGCGTGGAAGTTGCCGCCGGAGATCACATCACCTTCGGCAGCGAACACCAGCGGGTTGTCCGACACGGCGTTGGCTTCGATGCCCAGTACCTCGGCGGCCTGGCGCAGCTGGGTCAGGCAGGCACCCATGACCTGCGGCTGGCAGCGCAGCGAGTACGGGTCCTGGACCTTGTCGCAGTTCTTGTGCGACAGCGACACTTCGCTGGAGTCGCCCAGCAGGTCGCGGAAGCAGGCGGCGGTGTCGATCTGGCCGCGCTGGCCACGCACTTCGTGGATACGCGCATCGAACGGCGAACGCGAGCCCAGCGCAGCTTCGACGCTCAGGCCACCGCAGGCGATGGCAGCGGCATACAGGTCTTCGCCCTGGAACAGGCCACGCAAGGCATAGGCGGTGGAGGCCTGGGTACCGTTGAGCAGGGCCAGGCCCTCTTTGGCGGCCAGGGTCAGCGGCTCGAGGCCGGCAATCGCCAAGGCCTCGGTGGCCGGCAGCCACTGGCCCTTGTAGCGGGCCTTGCCTTCACCCAGCAGCACCAGCGACATATGCGCAAGCGGCGCAAGGTCACCGGATGCGCCGACCGAGCCTTTCAGCGGGATGTGCGGGTAGACTTCGGCGTTGACCAGGGCAATCAGCGCGTCGATGACTTTGCGGCGGATGCCGGAGAAGCCACGGCTGAGGCTGTTGATCTTCAGCACCATGATCAACCGCACCAAGTCGTCATCCAGCGGCGCGCCGATACCGGCGGCGTGGGACAGCACCAGCGAACGCTGCAGGTTCTCCAGGTCATGGCTGGCGATGCGGGTCGAGGCCAGCAGGCCGAAGCCGGTGTTGATGCCGTAGGCAGTACGGTCTTCGGCAATGATCTGTTCGACACAGGCGACGCTGGCGTCGATGGCCGGTGCGGCGCTGGCATCCAGTTGCAGGCGCACGGGCGCGGCATGGATCGCGCGCAGCTGGGCCAGGGTCAGGGTGCCAGGCTTGAGGGTGAGTTCGGTCACGTTACTACTCCAAATCGCGTGGAGCCGCAGGCCCGCTTGTGGGTGCCTGCGCGCTCCTTCTTGTTGTTCAGTATCACCCCTTGCAGGGTGCGATCCAAAGCGTGGTGATCAGCCGGTGATCATCGGCAGGTCCAGGCCCTGCTCCTTGGCGCAGTCGATGGCGATGTCATAACCGGCATCGGCGTGACGCATGACGCCAGTCCCTGGGTCGTTGGTCAGTACCCGGGCGATGCGCTCGGCGGCCTCATCGGTACCGTCGCAGACGATGACCATGCCCGAGTGCTGCGAGAAGCCCATGCCCACGCCACCGCCATGGTGCAGCGATACCCAGGTGGCGCCGCCTGCGGTGTTCAGCAGGGCGTTGAGCAGCGGCCAGTCGGAAACAGCGTCCGAACCATCACGCATGGCCTCGGTTTCGCGGTTCGGGCTGGATACCGAGCCGGAGTCGAGGTGGTCACGGCCGATCACCACCGGTGCCGACAGCTCGCCGCTGCGGACCATTTCGTTGAAAGCCAGGCCCAGCTTGGCGCGAAGGCCCAGCCCCACCCAGCAGATACGTGCCGGCAGGCCCTGGAAGCTGATGCGCTCGCGGGCCATGTCCAGCCAGCGGTGCAGGTGGGCGTCGTCGGGGATCAGTTCCTTGACCTTGGCGTCGGTCTTGTAGATGTCCTCGGCTTCACCGGACAGCGCCGCCCAGCGGAACGGGCCGACCCCGCGGCAGAACAGTGGGCGGATGTAGGCCGGGACGAAGCCTGGGAAGTCGAAGGCATTGGCCACGCCCTCTTCCTTGGCCATCTGGCGGATGTTGTTGCCGTAGTCGAAGGTCGGGATGCCCTGCTTCTGGAAGTCCAGCATGGCCTGCACGTGCACGGCCATCGACTGCTTGGCAGCCTTGACCACTGCAGCTGGTTCGGTCTGCGCGCGGTCGCGGTACTGTTCCCAGGTCCAGCCAGCAGGCAGGTAGCCGTTCAGTGGGTCGTGGGCGCTGGTCTGGTCGGTGACCATGTCCGGGCGCACGCCACGTTTGACCAGCTCTGGGAGGATTTCGGCGGCGTTGCCATGCAGGGCGATGGAGATGGCCTTGCCTTCGGCGGTGTACTTGGCGATGCGTGCCAGGGCGTCGTCGAGGTCAGTGGCCTGCTCGTCGACGTAGCGGGTTTCCAGGCGGAAGTCGATACGGCTCTGCTGGCATTCGATGTTCAGCGAGCAAGCCCCGGCCAGGGTCGCGGCCAGTGGCTGGGCGCCGCCCATGCCGCCCAGGCCAGCGGTGAGTACCCACTTGCCTTTCAGGCTGCCGCCGTAGTGCTGGCGACCGGCTTCGACGAAGGTTTCATAGGTGCCCTGGACGATGCCTTGGCTGCCGATGTAGATCCAGCTGCCGGCGGTCATCTGGCCGTACATGGCCAGGCCTTTGGCGTCCAGTTCGTTGAAGTGTTCCCAATTGGCCCAGTGTGGCACCAGGTTGGAGTTGGCGATCAGCACGCGCGGTGCGTTGCTGTGGGTCTTGAACACACCGACCGGCTTGCCCGACTGCACCAGCAGGGTTTCGTCGTCTTCCAGGCGGGTCAGGGTTTCGACGATCTTGTCGTAGCACGCCCAGTTGCGCGCGGCGCGGCCGATACCGCCGTATACCACCAGCTCTTTCGGGTTTTCCGCGACCTGTGGATCGAGGTTGTTCATCAGCATGCGCAGTGGCGCTTCGGTCAGCCAGCTTTTGGCGGTCAGCTTGTTGCCACGTGGGGCACGGATTTCAACGTCACGGTATTTGTTGTTGTCGGTCACGGGAAAGGTCCTCTGCGGTCGTCCGCGGGCGGGTATGTCGTGGTCAATATACAAACACACCTTTACTTGTATGTACAAGCATGGACAACCAAAATATTCGGACCTGTTGTTCCTGCTTTGATTTTTTTTTGGGGGGGGTGAAGCGAGCGTCGGTCCGGCTTGAGTTTTGCGGCGGCGCATAAATCGAGCGCCGCCCGCGCGGCGCATCGCGACGCAAGGCCGCTCCCACATTTGTTTCGGGCCAATTACTCCTGTGGGATTCGCGCGCGAGCCCCTTGGCGCATGACTCAATATCGCGTCGTACAAACAAGGCGGTCGCGCGCGCATGGCACAGGAGGGACTGGCCCGAAACAAATGTGGGAGCGGCCTTGCGTCGCGATGCGCCGCGCGGGCGGCGCTCGATCTCACAGGCGATGAAAATGTATCGCCAAGCCCATCAGCGAGAAATGAGCTCAATCAAGCAAAACCGCCCCTGAACCTCCAGCCCAAGCAATTCGTCATTGCCCTCCAGCCGCAGGCAGTCATACAACCCTAGCCGCTGCGTTTCACGCCCCACGATGGTCACCTCAACATGGCTGCTGGCAGCAAACAACAACACCGTCGACGCCGAGCTGTACACCCGGCTGGTGCCATCCAGCCACTGCAGCCGCGCCCGATATCGCTCAGGTGCATAGATCAGGTTGAAATCGCGGATCGCCCCGCCCAGCAACTTGCAGCTGACCTGGCTCTCGCCGCTGAACGCAAACGCATCGAACGCCAGCAATGGCCGACTGGCCTGGCCGTCGACCAGCAGGCGCATGCCGTCGCCCTGCAGCACGGTGATGATCCGCTGGTAGCCGGCAAAGGTGGAAAACCCGCCCGACTCTTCGATATCGGCAATCGACAGACGCCAGCCAAAACCGTCCAGGCCCTCGCCACTGTCGCGGGTGATCTCTTCGGTGAAACCGCCACCGTTCTTCCACGGCATGCGCGGGTAATCGTGCGCACGCAACAACTGCAGCTGACTCATTTGCTGAAACGTCCTTCCAGGCGATGACGGGAACCGGGGTGGATCAGCCGTGCAGCGGTCACCGGCTGGCGGCCGGACCAGGTGCGACGACGAATCAGCAGGCAAGGCTCGCCCCGCTCGATCTGCAACAGGCGGCATTCTTCCGGCTCGGCCAGGATCGCCTCGACCACATGCTCACCTTCGGTCAACGGCGCCACCTGGGACAGGTAGGCGTAAGGCGTCTGCCGAGTAAAGTCCTGCTTGAGGTAGTCGGGGGCGATGGCCGCGTTAACGTAGCGGTCCTCGATCTGCACCGGCACGCCGTTCTCGAAATGCACGATCAGCGAATGGAACACCCGCTGACCTTCACGCATGTCCAGAGCCAGCGCCCGCTCGGAGCCGGCCGCTTCTTCGGCAAGCGTGATCACCTGGCAGCTATGCTGGTGCCCGCGCGCGGCAATTTCATCGGCAATGTTGTTGACCTCGAACAGCGCCGAACGGCCCTTGGGCTCGGCCACGAAGGTGCCGACCCCTTGCATGCGCACCAGCAGGCCCTCGGCGGTGAGTTCACGCAGGGCGCGGTTGATGGTCATGCGGCTGAAACCCAGCTCGTTGACCAACTCGCTCTCGGAGGGTACCCGGTGATGCGGTGGCCAGCTGCCGTTGTCGATCTGCTGGATGATCATCTGTTTGACCCGGGCGTAGAGCGGCGCCGGGCCCTCGCCCATCTGGGCAACCAGCACGGAGACAGGAGGTGTCGGCACGGCGATGGATCCTTGTGCAAATGAAATGAGCGGTAGCTTGCCGCAGTTTACCCGGCAGGCAAACGCCTGTATATGTATATACAAGTTAACAATAACAGGATTCCACCGATGTCAGCCTACTTCGCCGAACGCGCCCTGCTACCTACGGGTTGGGCCAGCCATGTGCGTATCGAGGTCGCCCGCGATGGCCGCGTGGCCAGCATCGAGCCTGGCGCTTCGGCCGAAGGCGCCGAGCGCCTGGCCGGCCCGCTGCTGCCCGGCATGCCCAACCTGCACTCGCATGCCTTCCAGCGCGCCATGGCAGGCCTGGCGGAAGTTGCCGGCAACCCCAACGACAGTTTCTGGACCTGGCGAGACCTGATGTACCGCCTGGTCGGGCAGATCAGCCCAGAGCAGCTTCAGGTCATCGCCCGCCAGCTGTACATCGAGATGCTCAAGGCCGGTTATACCTCGGTGGCGGAGTTCCACTACGTGCACCACGACCAGGCCGGCAAGCCCTACGCCGACCCCGCCGAGCTGTCGCGACGCATCAGCGCGGCCGCAGCCGACAGCGGCATCGGCCTGACCTTGCTGCCGGTGCTGTACAGCCATGCAGGCTTTGGCGGCCAGGCGCCGAACGACGGGCAGCGGCGCTTCATCAACTCCACCGCGCAGTACCTGCAGCTGCAAGCCCAGCTCGCCCCGCTGCTGGCCGCGCAACCGGCGCAGCAACTGGGCCTGTGCTTCCACTCACTGCGGGCGGTAACGCCTGGGCAGATCGCCGAAGTGTTGGCGGCCAGCGACAGGCAGTGCCCAGTGCATATCCACATCGCCGAACAGCAGAAGGAAGTCGACGACTGCCTGGCCTGGAGCGGCCTGCGCCCGCTGCAGTGGCTGTACGAGCACGTGGACGTGGACCGCCGCTGGTGCCTGGTACACGCTACCCACGCCGAACCGGACGAAGTCACTGCCATGGCCCGCAGCGGCGCGGTGGCCGGGTTGTGCCTGACCACCGAAGCCAACCTGGGCGATGGGATCTTCCCGGCAGTGGATTTCCTGGCACAGGGCGGGCGTATGGGCATTGGCTCGGACAGCCATGTGTCGTTGAGCGTGGTGGAGGAGCTGCGCTGGCTGGAATATGGCCAGCGCCTGCGGGACCAGCGGCGCAACCGCCTGTATCGCGGCGACCAACCGATGGTCGGGCGCACGCTGTATGACGCGGCGTTGGCCGGTGGTGCACAGGCGCTGGGGCAGGCGGTCGGCGAGTTGGCGGTGGGCAAGCGTGCCGACTGGCTGGTGCTCGATGGGCAGGACCCCTACATCGCCATGGCGGAGGGTGATGCCATTCTCAACCGTTGGCTGTTTGCCGGCGGCGATCGCCAGGTGCGCGATGTGATGGTGAATGGGCAGTGGGTGGTGCGCCAGGGGCGGCATGCGCAAGAAGAAGAAAGCGGGCGGGCGTTTGCCGAGGTGTTGCGCCAGCTTTTGGGCTGAGTGTATCGGGGCTGCATTGCAGCCCTTCGCGGGCTTGCCCGCGAAGGGTTGCAAATCAACCCCAAAAAAAACTCAGTGCATTTTTACTATTTGCTGATCGGACGCCCGCCAGATCAAGCGGCTGGTGTCATACCCCTGCTGCCGCGCCCTGGACAGCAGGTTCTCACGCTCCCAGGCCGGCAGTGTCGGCATGCGCGACAGAATCCAAAGGTATTTGCGGTCCGGGCTGCCGACGATGGCCGTACGGTAGTGGTCGTCCACATAAAGAATCCAGTACTCACCCCGCGCCACGCCTGGCACCAGCCTGGTGAACCAGTTATCGAACTCGACCCACAGCTTGTCGGTGTGCCCCGGCTCCTGGATATTCGCATGCCCTTCGGCGCGAAGCCATTCATCACCCATGGTGCGGCAGCGGTTGAGCACGCCATAACTGCCATCAGGCCTGAGGTTGTAATGGGCCTCGGACTGCTCGCAGCCTTCCTGGAAGCGCATGGGCAGGCGCGCCAGCTCGTACCATTTGCCCTGGTAGCGCTTGAGGTCGACATGGCCGGCGGTTTTCGGCGCCAGCGGGTCGTGCACGGAACCTGCACAACCGCCCAGCAGCAACGCCAGGCATACCCCCATCAGCAGGTACGCACGCCTCATTTGAGGCCCTGCCCGGAATACATCAGCACCTTGTCAGCTGCGTACTGCACGCTGATGAAGCTCTTCTCGTCCCCCCAGGTGCAGCTGCTCATGCCCAACGCGCCAGAACACTCGGTCGGCGTGCCGAGCAACTGCTCGACCTCGGCCTTGTTCATACCGGCCTTGATCTTGGAATAGTTTTCCTGATTGATCTTGCTGCAGGCAGTCAGCACGACGCACAGCGACAACAGGGCGAGGGAACGCAACGACATGAAGGGACACTCCTGAAAGATGATACAGGCGAGTGGCCTGCAGTGACCTTCGACGTGAAAATCCCTCCCAGGTTCCCTGCCCCACCCCCTATGTCCCTACACCATTGGTCGGATGGCCACTACTGTGCGATTAATCACAAAGCATTAATCATGCGCCCAATAAAAAAGGCCGTCCCCAATGGGAGCGGCCTTGCGTCGCGATGCCTGCACAGCAGGCCCCTTGGGCCTCAGAACCGGGACCCAGGCTCCAGCAAAAAGTCCATCTCTTCGCTGGTGCTCGGCCGCTCCAGCACCAGGTTGCGGTGCGGGAAGCGCCCGAAACGGGCAATTACCCGCTGGTGCTGCTCGGCATAGTCGAGGAAGCCTTCAAACAGCCGGCGGTTGGCCTCGGGCTGTTCGTCCAGCAGCATTCGATAACGCTCCACGCACAGGTTCTGCCAGTCCAGCACTTCGGCATGCTCCAGTACCAGCAGCACGAACACGCGCTGGATCGGCAGCAACTGGTAATCCCAGCCCTTCTGCAGGCCCTGCATGGCCACCACCTGGGCACGCCGGTCGCCCTCGAAGGCACGCGGCGTGTCGCGGTAGATCATGCGTGGCAGCTGGTCGAGCAAAATCAGCAGGCCCAGCCAGCCCTGCGGGCTTTGCTGCCACTCTTCGAGCCCACCCGCCAGGGCATGCTCGACCAGGTCGCCAAACAGCGCATGGGCCTCGGCATCGTAATGTTTGCCGAACCACAGCGTGCTCTTCTCGTCAGCCACGGCCTGGGCACTGGTGCCCCAACCGAACCACCACTCCAGCAACGGCTGCCAAGGTGCGAGCATGACTTACTCCTTGTGGTAAGCGGTGACGCGCTCGACCTCTTCCTTCGAGCCGAGAATCACCGACACGCGCTGGTGCAGGCTTTCTGGCTTGATGTCGAGGATGCGATCGTAACCGTTGGTGGAAGCGCCACCGGCCTGTTCGATGATGAACGACATCGGGTTGGCTTCGTACATCAGGCGCAGCTTGCCCGGCTTGCTTGGTTCGCGGGCGTCACGTGGGTACATGAACAGGCCGCCACGGGTCAGGATGCGGTGCACGTCGGCCACCATCGAGGCGATCCAGCGCATGTTGTAGTTCTTCTTCAGCGGGCCGGTCTCGCCTGCCAGCAGTTCGCCCACATAGCGCTGTACCGGGGCTTCCCAGTGGCGCTGGTTGGACATGTTGATGGCGAACTCGGCGGTGGTCTCCGGTACGCGGATGTTTTCGTGAGTCAGCACGAAGCTGCCCAGTTCGCGGTCCAGGGTGAAGCCCTTGACGCCGTTGCCCAGGGTCAGGATCAGCATGGTCTGCGGGCCGTAGATGGCATAACCGGCAGCAACCTGCTCGGTACCTGGCTGCAGGAACGCTTCTTCGTTGAGGCTTTCGTTCTGGCTCAGGTATTGGTTAGGGCAACGCAGAACCGAGAAGATGGTACCGACCGACACGTTGACGTCGATGTTCGACGAACCGTCCAGCGGGTCGAAGACCAGCAGGTAGGCGCCTTTCGGGTACTTGCCCGGGATCTGGTACGCGTTGTCCATTTCTTCGGAAGCCATGCCAGCCAGGTGACCGCCCCACTCGTTGGCTTCCAGCAGGATATCGTTGGAAATCACGTCCAGTTTCTTCTGGACCTCGCCCTGCACGTTTTCAGTGCCCATGCTGCCCAGCACACCGCCGAGGGCGCCTTTGGACACGTGATGGCTGATTTCCTTGCACGCACGCGCTACCACTTCGATCAGGAAGCGCAGATCGGCAGGGGTATTGTTGCTGCGGGTCTGCTCAATCAGATAGCGACTCAGGGTAACGCGGGACATGTATGGCTCCGAACGGATTGGGGGGATGAAAAACCCCCGCAGTTTACAGGGAGAGTGACGGGCTAGCGAGTGATGAGACTCGCCACGGCTCTCAGACGGCACAATAGGTCGGTAGTTCAGCCTTCGCCAGGCCGGTGGTCTGGTTGTGGGGCCATTCGCGGACGCGCCCGCGCCTACAGGTGGATAAGGGCCCTGTAGGCGCCGGATTACCCGCGAACAAGCCAGCACAGGCCCGCCTCAGTCCAGCGCCTTCCAGATCTCGGTCGCATACTCGCGAATGGTCCGATCCGAGGAGAACCAGCCCATCCGCGCGGTATTGAGCACCGCCTTGCGCCACCACTCCTGCGGTGTGTGCCACAGATCCTCGACCCGCCGCTGGGCATCCCAGTAGGCATCGAAATCGGCACACACCAGGAAGCGATCGTAGGCCACCAGGCCGTCGATCAACCCGGTGTACCGAGAAGGGTCGTCTGGCGAGAACACACCACTGCGAATGGCCTGCAACACATCGGTCAAGCGGTTGGAAGCAGCTATGGCGGCATTGGCGCCAAAATCACCGGCACGCTTGCGCGCTTCAACCTGCTGCGCGGTCAGGCCAAAGATGAACATGTTGTCGGCCCCCACCTGTTCGCACATCTCTACGTTGGCGCCATCCAGGGTGCCGATGGTCAGCGCACCATTGAGGCCGAACTTCATGTTACTGGTACCGGAAGCTTCGTAACCCGCGGTGGATATCTGCTCGGAAAGGTCCGCCGCCGGGATGATGCTCTCGGCCAGGCTGACGTTGTAGTTGGGCAGGAACACCACCTTCAGCAGGCCGCGCACCGTCGGGTCGTTGTTCACCACCCGGGCGATGTCGTTGGCCAGCTTGATGATCAGTTTGGCCTGGTGGTAACTGGCCGCAGCCTTGCCAGCGAAGATCTTCACCCGCGGCACCCAGTTGGTGCCAGGGTCGTTGCGTATGGCCTGGTACAGTGCAACGGTGTGCAGCAGGTTGAGCAACTGGCGCTTGTATTCGTGAATACGTTTGACCTGAACGTCGAATAGCGCCTCGGGGTTGACCGTGACGCCGATACGATCCTGAATGATGCTGGCCAAGGCGCGCTTGCTGTGCAGCCGCTGGGCAGCGAACTGCTTGCGGAAACCGGCTTTTTCGGCGAACGGCACCAGGCCCGCCAGACGCGTCTGTGGGTCGTCCTTGAGTTCCGGCCCAAGCGCCTCGACCAGCATCTCGGTCAGTTGAGGGTTGGACTGGTACAACCAGCGGCGGAAGGTAATGCCGTTGGTCTTGTTGTTGATCCGTTGCGGGTAGAGCTTGTGCAGTTCGGAGAACACCGTGCTTTTCATCAACTTGCTGTGCAGCGCCGACACGCCGTTGACGCTGTGCGAGCCGAGAAACGCCAGGTTGCCCATGCGCACCCGTCGGCCGTTGTCTTCCTCAATCAGCGAAACCGCGCGCAGCACGTCGAAGTCGTGCAGGCCTTTGGCCCGCAACGCATCGATATGGTAGGCATTGATCAGGTAGATAATCTGCATGTGCCGTGGCAGCATGCGCTCCATCAGCGCTACCGGCCAGGTTTCCAGGGCTTCTGGCAACAGGGTATGGTTGGTGTAGGCAAGCGTGCCGACGGTCAGCTCCCAGGCCTTTTCCCAAGGCACTTCGTGCTGATCCACCAGCAACCGCATCAGCTCCGCCACCGCAATCGAGGGATGGGTGTCGTTTAGCTGGATGGCCGCTGCATCAGGCAGGTTGAGCAGGTCCTTGTGCATGTTCAGGTGGCGCCGCAGCAAGTCCTGCAGCGAAGCCGAGACGAAAAAGTACTCTTGGCGAAGGCGCAGTTCCTGACCGGCCTCGGTACTGTCGGCGGGGTAAAGCACACGCGAAATGCTCTCGGCACGCGCCACTTCAGCCACAGCCCCCAAATGGTCACCGGCGTTGAAGCGCTCCAGGTGCAGCTCTTCCAGCGCCCGCGCACGCCACAGGCGCAGGGTGTTGACGCTGGATCCGCGCCAGCCGACTACCGGCGTGTCGTAGGCCACCGCCCGCACCGTCTCGCCAGGCCACCATACCTGGCGCTGGCTACCGCTTGCATCGTGCACCGTTTCGACACTGCCGCCAAAGCTGATCGGGTAGATCACCTCGGCGCGCTCGAACTCCCAGGGGTTGCCGAAATCCAGCCAGTTCTCGGTCTGTTCCTGCTGCCAGCCATCGACCACGGCCTGACGGAACAGCCCGTGCTCGTAGCGGATGCCGTAACCATGGGCAGCGATACCCAGGGTAGACATGCTCTCCATGAAGCACGCAGCCAGACGGCCAAGGCCACCATTGCCCAGCGCGGCGTCCGGCTCGAGCAGGCGAATGCGTTCGAGGTCCACATTCAGCCCTTCCAGCGCATCGCGGGCGACGTCCAGCAGGCCCAGGTTGCTCAGGCTGTCGTACAGCAAGCGGCCGATGAGAAACTCCAGGGAAAGGTAGTAGACACGCTTCTGGCTGCGCCGATAGGCCTGCCGGGTGTGATCCATCCAGTGGTCGACCATGTGATCGCGCGCAGCCAGGGCAATGGCTTCGAACCAGTCATGGTCGAAGGCGTGCTCGGGGTCCTTGCCGACCGCGTAGGTCAGCTTGTTCAGTACAGCAGCGCGAAAATCCGCGACTTCGGCGTCACGTGCTTTGGGTTCCTGGGACATGCGGCATCCTCGGGCAAGTTGACGAAAGCGGAGGGAGAGTGTTGAGACTAGACCCTTCGACAGAGAGCGACAGTTACGGTTCGCAGTTTTCATGCCCACTCTGCGATTCCGGCAAAAGGTTGTTCATAAATTGAACAATTCCGGTATCATCGCGCGCCCCAAGACCGTGATCCACCCTATAAAGATGAAAACGACCCTGATCGCCGCGGCCGAAGTCGACCGCCTGGAGACCTGGCAGCGCTATACCAGCAACATGTGCCATGGCTGCCATTCGACCTGCTGCACCCTGCCGGTGGAGGTGAAGATCAAGGATCTGATCCGTATCGGCGTGGTCGACGAGTTCGAAAAAGACGAACCCCCCAAGAACGTGGCCAAGCGCCTGCAAAAAGAAGGCATCATCGAGCGCTTCAACCAGAAGTCCGGGATCTTCACCCTCACCCGGATGAGCAACGACGACTGCATGTACCTGGATCGTAAAAGCCGGCTGTGCACCATTTATGACAAGCGCCCGGATACCTGCCGCAACCACCCCAAGGTCGGACCGCGGCCGGGGTATTGCGCCTACAAGCCCAAGGTGGTTGGGCGCTGATCTATTGCCTGCAGCGGCCTCTTCGCGGGTGAACCCGCTCCTACAGGTCTTGACCTTTGTGGATATCCTGTAGGAGCGGGTTTACCCGCGAAGAGGCCGGTACTACCAGCACAAAAAACCCAGATGTCTAGTCCTGAAATAGGTTTACACCTGTTCAGGTAGGCCGACAGGCCTCAAAACGCCCGATGCACCGCATCGGGCGTTTTGTTTTTCAGGGCCATATGAGGCCGTTCTGTATTGTAAATCTGCACTGCCTCGTCAACCATCTGCCTCGCTTGTTCCAGATCTTCAGGGCTACTCAACAGCAGCTCCATCTTGAGGATTCCGTTGATTCGCTCGGCCAGCGCGTTCTGGTAGCAGTCATACCCATCAGTCATGGAGCACTGAACGCCGTGCCGTTGATGTAGTGACTGGTATAGCGCCGAGCAATATTGGATTCCTCGATCCGAATGGTGGACTAATGGCTGGCGACGACGGCGCTTTCGTAATGCCTGCTTGAAGGCTTGCGCCACTGACTCGGCATGCAGGCTTTCATGGACGTGGTGGCCAACAATCTTCCTGGAGTACGCATCCGTTACCAGGCTCAGGTACAGCGGGCCCTTGCGTGCGGGCAGGTAAGTAATGTCGGCAACCCAGACGTGCTCCGGCCTTGTCGGAACGATCTGACTTGGGCCGGGTTTGAGTAAATTGGGATGGCGGTAGAAGCGATGAAAGCTTTGTGTTGTCTTGTGATAGGCCCGCTTAGGCAGCACTAGCAAACGGCGCTCTCCCAAGACCTGGAACAGCCTATCTCGGCCGACCTGGAATCGTCTGTCAGGTTGGCAATGCAGCAGATAGTGCAGCTTGCGTGTGCCCAGACGAGGCTGGCGTATCCGGATCTGCTGTACAAACTCAACCACCCGGTCTGCCTGGCGTTCTTTGCCATCAGCAACTCGATTGCGTTTGTAGTAAGCCTGTCGACTGATGCCTAGAAACTGACAAGCCCTGGCAATGCTCAGTCCTGCGACTTGACCTTGCGTGAGGACTTGCCGGATCGCTTTTTTACGACCGAGACACCATAGTCATTTTTCAGAACATCAACGACCGTCTCAAAGAATTGGGCCTTCTGGCTCATCAGCTCAAGCTGCTGCTCAAGCTCTTTGATCCGCTGCTCTGGAGTGAGCGTTTTGGGGTCAGACATCGCGCAGCTCCTCTCGTCGCGGATCGAGGCCCCCTGGCTCCAATCCTGCCGACCGTGCTTACGCAACCATACCAGAACCGTCGAGCGACCCTGGATGCCATACCGCATCTGGGCCTGCTTGTAGGTCAGTTCGCCTTTTTCTATCTGATCAACCACCGCCAATTTAAAAGACAGTGAGTAATCACGCTGTGTGCGCTTTACACCTTGCTCCATCAGACTCTCCGGAAATTCGGGATGGGAGGTGTAAACCTTATTCAGGACGGGACA
The DNA here is from genome assembly GCF_020911845.1 of Pseudomonas sp. CIP-10. Classification (NCBI taxonomy): domain Bacteria; kingdom Pseudomonadati; phylum Pseudomonadota; class Gammaproteobacteria; order Pseudomonadales; family Pseudomonadaceae; genus Pseudomonas; species Pseudomonas sp. CIP-10. The sequence goes on from NZ_CP087160.1 coordinate 5,612,177, forward strand.
AGACAAACAAAAACGCCCCCGGCCTTTCGACCGGGGGCGTTTTCATTCAGCCTGAGCTAACTCAGTTCTTGGCTTTCTTGGCTGCGCGGGTACGCTCGCCTTCGTCCAGGATCTTCTTGCGCAGACGGATCGACTTAGGCGTCACTTCGCACAGCTCGTCGTCCTGGATGAATTCCAGGGCCTGCTCGAGGGTGTGGCGAACTGGTGGCACCAGGGCGATGACTTCGTCTTTGCCGGAAGCACGCATGTTGTCGAGCTTCTTGCCTTTGGTCGGGTTCACGCCCAGGTCGTTGTCACGGCTGTTCAGGCCGATGATCTGACCGTTGTAGATCTCCTGGCCGTGTTCAACGAACAGCTTGCCGCGAGCCTGCAGGGTTTCCAGCGAGTAGGTCAGTGCCTTGCCGGTCTCGACCGAAACCAGTACGCCGTTGAGGCGGCCGGACATCTGGCCCGACTTCATGGTGTCGTAGCGATCGAAGATCGAGGTCAGGATGCCTGCACCGTTGGTCAGGGTCAGGAACTGGTTACGGAAACCGATCAGACCACGGGCTGGAATGTTGTACTCCAGACGAACACGGCCCTTGCCATCCGGAACCATGTTGGTCAGGTCGCCTTTACGCAGACCCATCTCTTCCATGACTTTGCCCTGGGATTCTTCAGGGATGTCGATGGTGACGTTCTCGAACGGCTCCTGCTTCACGCCGTCGACTTCGCGGATGATCACTTCAGGACGGCCCACGGCCATTTCGAAGCCTTCACGACGCATGGTTTCGATCAGCACCGACAGGTGCAACTCACCACGGCCCGAAACCTTGAACTTGTCTGGGGAGTCGGTCTCCTGAACGCGCAGGGCAACGTTGTACAGCAGCTCCTTGTCCAGACGGTCCTTGATGTTACGGCTGGTGACGAACTTGCCTTCTTTACCGCAGAACGGCGAGTCGTTGACCTGGAAGGTCATCGAAACGGTCGGCTCGTCAACGGTCAGCGGCTTCATCGCTTCTACCGCATCCGGGGCGCACAGGGTGTCGGAGATGAACAGCTCATCGAAACCGCTGATGCAGACGATATCGCCAGCCTGGGCTTCTTCGACGTCAACGCGGTGCAGACCGTGGTGACCCATCAGCTTCAGGATACGGCCGTTACGCTTCTTGCCGTTGGTGTCGATGGCGACAACCGGGGTGTTCGGCTTGACGCGGCCACGGGCGATGCGGCCAACACCGATCACGCCGAGGAAGCTGTTGTAGTCCAGTGCGGAGATCTGCATCTGGAACGGGCCGTCGCGGTCAACAGACGGTGCTGGTACGTTGTCGATGATCGACTGGTACAGCGGGGTCATGTCTTCGGCCATGGCAGTGTGGTCCAGGCCGGCAATGCCGTTCAGGGCCGAGGCGTAGACCACTTTGAAGTCCAGCTGTTCGTCGGTGGCACCGAGGTTGTCGAACAGGTCGAAGATCTGGTCCAGAACCCAGTCAGGACGTGCGCCCGGACGGTCAACCTTGTTGATCACGACGATTGGCTTCAGGCCGGCTTCGAAAGCCTTCTTGGTCACGAAGCGAGTTTGCGGCATCGGGCCGTCTTGGGCGTCGACCAGCAGCAGCACGGAGTCGACCATCGACATTACACGCTCAACCTCGCCACCGAAGTCGGCGTGGCCGGGGGTGTCGACGATGTTGATGTGGTAGCCGTTCCAGTTGATGGCGGTGTTTTTCGCCAGAATGGTAATACCGCGCTCTTTTTCCTGGTCGTTGGAGTCCATGACGCGCTCGTCATTGAGCTCGTTACGCTCCAGAGTGCCGGACTGACGCAGGAGTTTGTCGACCAGAGTGGTTTTACCATGGTCAACGTGGGCGATGATGGCGATGTTACGCAGATTTTCGATCACAAGTGTATCTCGATCAGAGGATTCGGTTGCCGCCCAGTGTAGGCGGCCAATATGTACTGTTTAAGGCTCAGCGGGCCCGGCGGTCGGGAGGGCGATGGCGGATACTGCCGCCATACAGCCCCGGCGTCTTATGTCGGACGATAAACACGCACATTGGCATGTCCCTCACTGAGCAGGTGGTGTGCGTGCAAACGGCTCATCACACCCTTGTCGCAATACAGCAAGTACTGGCGCGTGGGGTCCAGGTGCTTGAACTTGCTGTTGATGGCGTAGAACGGCATGGCCTGGACTTCGATACCTTCCAGCACCAGAGGTTCGTCTTCCTGGGCATCGGGGTGGCGAATGTCGATGACGATCTGGCCTGGCAGCGCCTCGGCCACTTCCTCGATTTCGATGTCCTTGCCCAGCTCATCGATCACATGGTCGATGGAAATGAACTTGGCGCGCTCAAGAGCGCGCTCCAGCACGGCCATGTCGAACTGCTTTTCTTCGTGCTCCATGCGGTGACGCTTGGCATGGGTGGTCGGGTTTACCGAGATCACGCCGCAATATTCCGGCATGTGCTTGGCAAAGTCCGCGGTGCCGATTTCGGTGGCCTGGTCGATGATGTCCTGCTTGTGGCTGGCCAGCAGCGGGCGCAGCACCAGCTTGTCGGTGGCCGAGTCGATGATCGACAGGTTCGGCAGGGTCTGGCTGGACACCTGGGAAATCGCTTCGCCGGTCACCAGCGCGTCGATCTGCAGGCGGTCGGCCATATGGGCGGCGCCGCGCAGCATCATGCGCTTGAGGGTCACGCCCATGTAGCTGTTGTCGACCTTGTTGAGGATCTCGCCAACCACTTCTTCGAACGGCACGCTGATGAACAGTACGCGCTGGCTGCTGCCGTATTTTTTCCACAGGTAATGGGCCACTTCCATTACGCCCAGCTCGTGGGCACGGCCGCCGAGGTTGAAGAAGCAGAAGTGGGTCATCAGGCCGCGGCGCATCATCTGGTAGGCCGCAACGGTGGAGTCGAAACCACCGGACATCAGCACCAGGGTCTGCTCCAGGGCACCCAGCGGATAACCGCCGATGCCATTGTGCTGGTTGTGGATCACGTACAGGCGCTGGTCGCGGATTTCGATGCGCACCAGCACTTCAGGCTTTTTCAGCTCGATCCCGGCGGCGCCACACTGCTGGCGCAGCTGGCTGCCGACGTAACGGTCGACGTCCATCGAGGTGAAGTCATGGTGGCCACCGCGCTTGCAGCGCACGGCGAAGTGCTTGCCGGCCAGCAGGTGGCCGAAGTGGTGCTTGCACTTGGCGACGATGTCGTCGAAGTCACCCAGCGGGTATTCCTCTACCTGCAGGAAGTGGGTGATACCCGGGGTGCAGGTGAGGCGTTCGATCATCTCGCGCTGGACTTTTTCGTCTTCGACGCGGGTGACCACCTCGAGATTGTCCCAGACACCATCGACCGCGAGCTCAGGGTCGAGATCCTTGAGCACGTTGCGGATGTTCTTGCCAAGCTGGCGGATGAAGCGCTTGCGCACCGGCCGGCTTTTGATGGTGATTTCTGGGAAGACTTTGACGATAAGTTTCATTGGTTAACAGCGCGCGCAGGGCCTGCCGAAAATGAGGGGCGCGAATTATATCGGAAATTGCTCAGGATTTGACCAACTTTTGATCAGAAGCTTTGAGATAAATGCAGAGGCCAGGTTTTGCAGTGCCTGTTCCGGCCCTTTCGCGGGTAAACCCGCGCCTACAGGCGGTGCAAAGCCCGTAGGAGCGGGTTTACCCGCGAAGAGGCCCTAGAACCTGGCACACCACTCACGCAACGCACCCTATTGGTGCGATACGATCAAAAAACGCATCGTAAGGGTGCACTTTTACCCGCCAACCCAACGCCAAATGCCCGCAAACGCCCCCTTTTATCCCACCCTCGCCATTTTCGGGCACTGGCATGCAATTTGCTCCCTTGTGAGGCAGGTAAGCTTGGCCGACTATCCGCGCCCGGCAACACCCTTTTTCCAGGGCAGCGGCCCACCGCGCTCTAGACCATCCGGAGGACAACATGTCGAAGTCGGTTCAACTCATCAAAGATCATGACGTCAAGTGGATTGATCTGCGTTTCACGGACACCAAAGGCATTCAGCACCACGTGACCATGCCGTCGCGTGATGCGCTGGACGAAGACTTCTTCGAAGTCGGCAAGATGTTCGACGGTTCCTCCATCGCTGGCTGGAAAGGCATCGAAGCTTCCGACATGATCCTGATGCCGGTCGACGAAACCGCCGTTCTGGACCCGTTCACCGAAGAACCAACCCTGATCATCACCTGCGACATCGTCGACCCGTCGAGCATGCAGGGCTACGACCGCGACCCACGCGCCATCGCCAAGCGTGCTGAAGAGTACCTGAAGAGCACCGGCATCGGTGACACCGTATTCGCCGGTCCAGAGCCTGAGTTCTTCATCTTCGACGAAGTGAAGTTCCACTCGGACATCTCCGGTTCGATGTTCAAGATCTTCTCCGAGCAGGGCTCGTGGATGACCGGCGCTGACGTGGAAGGCGGCAACAAAGGCCACCGTCCAGGCGTGAAAGGCGGCTACTTCCCGGTTCCGCCGTTCGACCATGACCACGAAATCCGTACTGCCATGTGCAACGCCCTGGAAGAAATGGGCCAGACCGTTGAAGTTCACCACCACGAAGTGGCGACTGCCGGCCAGAACGAAATCGGCGTCAAGTTCAACACCCTGGTGAAGAAGGCTGACGAAGTACAGGCGCTGAAATACGTCGTGCACAACGTTGCCGACGCTTACGGCCGTACCGCCACCTTCATGCCGAAGCCACTGTACGGCGACAACGGCTCGGGCATGCACGTGCACATGTCGATCTGGAAAGACGGCAAGAACACCTTCTCGGGTGAAGGCTATGCCGGCCTGTCCGACACCGCCCTGTACTTCATCGGCGGTATCATCAAGCACGGTAAGGCCCTGAATGGCTTCACCAACCCGTCGACCAACTCGTACAAGCGTCTGGTCCCAGGCTTCGAAGCCCCGGTAATGCTGGCCTACTCGGCTCGCAACCGTTCCGCCTCGATCCGTATTCCTTACGTTGGCAGCCCGAAAGCCCGCCGTATCGAAGCACGCTTCCCGGACCCATCGGCCAACCCGTACCTGGCGTTCGCGGCCCTGCTGATGGCTGGCCTGGACGGCATCCAGAACAAGATCCACCCAGGCGACGCGGCCGACAAGAACCTGTACGACCTGCCGCCAGAAGAAGCCAAGAACATCCCGCAAGTGTGCGGCAGCCTGAAAGAAGCTCTGGAAGAGCTGGATAAAGGCCGTGCGTTCCTGACCAAGGGCGGCGTGTTCTCCGATGACTTCATCGACGCCTTCATCGAACTGAAGAGCGAAGAAGAAATCAAGGTCCGTACCTTCGTACACCCGCTGGAATACGAGCTGTACTACAGCTGCTGATCTGATTGGCGCCTCGCGCCGATGACATGATCACAACGGCCTCCCTCGGGAGGCCGTTTTTGTTTCTGCGCACCTTGCAGAAGCACCACTGATTCGCCTGCCACGCTATGCTCTATCTTGGTGCACTAATTCACGCCATGCCCTCAATTGCTCCCCAATCTGGTTCAGATTAAACGTTTCACCAAGACTTTCTGATCCGAATTTGCGCAGATTCAGGCCTTTATCGGTAAATCCCGCTTCTTTTCGGAGCTTTGGTTTGTTTCTTGCATTTTCTTATCCAGAGTCTCGCATCAGTGGATCCACCCCGCGTCCGGCCCTGACCAAAGCAGTGCCAGGCAAGCGCCAAACGAGGTCAACGACGCCTTATGACCATCAGCGATGCACAGCACCGTCTGCTTCTGGACAACCTGACCACCGCCACGTTGCTGCTCAACGCCGAGCTGCGCCTGGAGTACATGAACCCGGCCGCAGAAATGCTACTGGCCGTCAGCGGCCAGCGCAGCCATGGGCAGTTCATCAGCGAGCTGTTCACCGAATCGACCGAGGCGCTCAGTTCGCTGCGCCAGGCGGTCGAGCAGGCGCACCCGTTCACCAAGCGTGAAGCGCAGCTTACATCGCTGACCGGGCAGACCATCACCGTCGACTACGCGGTAACGCCGATACTGCATCAAGGCCAGACCCTGCTGTTGCTCGAGGTGCACCCGCGGGACCGTCTGCTGCGCATCACCAAGGAAGAGGCCCAACTGAGCAAGCAGGAAACCACCAAGATGCTGGTGCGCGGCCTGGCCCACGAAATCAAGAACCCCCTTGGCGGCATCCGCGGAGCGGCCCAGCTACTGGCCCGCGAACTGCCCGAGGAAGGGCTGCGCGACTACACCAATGTGATCATCGAAGAGGCCGACCGCTTGCGTAACCTGGTCGACCGCATGCTCGGCTCGAACAAGCTGCCGTCGCTGGCCATGACCAATATTCACGAAGTGCTGGAGCGGGTGTGCAGCCTTGTCGATGCCGAAAGCCAAGGGTGCATCACTTTGGTGCGCGATTACGACCCAAGCCTGCCGGACGTGCTGATCGACCGAGAACAGATGATTCAAGCCGTACTCAACATCGTGCGCAACGCCATGCAGGCGATCAGCTCGCAGAATGAGCTGCGCCTGGGTCGCATCACCTTGCGCAGCCGTGCCCTTCGCCAGTTCACCATCGGCCACGTGCGTCACCGCCTGGTAGCGCGGGTAGAAATCATCGACAACGGCCCGGGCATCCCGCCGGAACTGCAGGACACCCTCTTCTATCCCATGGTCAGTGGCCGCCCGGACGGTACCGGGCTGGGCCTGGCCATTACCCAGAACATCATCAGCCAGCACCAGGGCCTGATCGAGTGTGAAAGCCACGCTGGCCATACCGCCTTCTCGATTTACCTGCCTCTGGAACAAGGAGCCACCGCCTCATGAGCCGAAGTGAAACCGTATGGATCGTCGACGATGATCGTTCCATCCGCTGGGTCCTGGAAAAAGCCCTGCAACAGGAAGGCATGACCACCCAGAGCTTCGACAGCGCAGACGGTGTCATGGGACGCCTGGCACGCCAGCAACCCGACGTGATCATTTCCGACATTCGCATGCCTGGCACCAGCGGCCTCGACCTGCTGGCGCAGATCCGCGAGCAGCACCCGCGCCTGCCGGTCATCATCATGACCGCCCACTCCGACCTGGACAGCGCCGTGGCCTCGTACCAAGGCGGTGCCTTCGAGTACCTGCCCAAGCCATTCGACGTCGACGAAGCGGTATCACTGGTCAAGCGCGCCAACCAGCACGCCCAGGAGCAGCAAGGCCTGGATGTGCCACAGAACCTGGCGCGCACCCCGGAAATCATTGGTGAAGCCCCGGCGATGCAGGAGGTGTTCCGCGCCATCGGCCGCCTCAGCCACTCCAACATCACCGTGCTGATCAATGGCGAGTCCGGCACCGGCAAAGAACTGGTGGCCCACGCCCTGCACCGGCACAGCCCACGCGCAGCATCGCCGTTCATTGCCCTGAACATGGCCGCCATCCCCAAGGACTTGATGGAGTCGGAGCTGTTCGGCCATGAGAAAGGCGCCTTCACAGGTGCTGCCAACTTGCGTCGCGGCCGTTTCGAGCAGGCCGATGGTGGCACGCTGTTCCTCGACGAAATCGGGGACATGCCTGCCGACACCCAGACCCGCCTGCTGCGTGTGCTGGCCGATGGCGAGTTCTACCGCGTGGGCGGCCATGTGCCGGTCAAGGTCGACGTGCGCATCATCGCCGCCACCCACCAGAACCTGGAGTCACTGGTGCAGGCCGGCAAGTTTCGTGAGGACTTGTTCCACCGCCTGAACGTGATCCGTATCCATATTCCGCGCCTGGCCGACCGCCGCGAGGATATCCCCGCCCTCGCCCGCCACTTCCTTGCCCGGGCGGCCCAGGAGCTGGCAGTCGAGCCGAAGATCCTCAAGCCGGAGACTGAAGAGTTCATCCGCAACCTGCCATGGCCGGGCAATGTGCGGCAGATGGAGAACACCTGCCGCTGGATCACCGTGATGGCCTCCAGCCGCGAAGTGCTGATCGGCGACCTGCCACCCGAACTGCTGAACCTGCCACAAGACGCCGCGCCGGTAACCAACTGGGAGCAGGCCCTGCGCCAGTGGGCCGACCAGGCATTGGCGCGCGGGCAGACCAGCCTGCTGGACAGTGCAGTGCCGAGCTTTGAACGGATCATGATCGAAACGGCACTCAAGCACACCGCCGGCCGCCGTCGCGATGCCGCGCTGTTGCTGGGTTGGGGGCGCAATACCCTGACGCGCAAGATCAAGGAGCTGGGGATGAATGTGGCCGGGGGGGATGATGAGGAAGGTGATGACCACTGAGCTCTGAATTAGCTTTTTAGATTGCTGGGGCTGCTTTGCAGCCCATCGCGACACAAGGCCGCTCCCACAGGATCACCTCTGCCCCCTGGCTGATGCGATCCTGTGGGAGCGGCCTTGTGTCGCGATGGGGCGCAAAGCGGCCCCAGTCATTTCAGCCTTCTGAATGCACCGTTCCTGTGCCGGCTGCACCTCTCGAAGGCACAAATCCCCTCAAAATACGGCCAAATCACCCGCAAAGCCCAGTATTCACGGCTTTTGCAAAACTGGCACGCCCCCTGCAATAAGCAATACATCTCCAGTTTCGGGGGCCCTGGTACAGGCAGGCCGGGTGAACCCCTCTTTTATTTGCAGCACCGCCGCTTTTGGGGACCTCGGTACAGGCAGGCCGGGACATCCCCCCTTTATACGCAGCACCCCTTTTGGGGACCCTGGTACAGGCAGGCCGGGATATCCCCTCTTTTATTCGTGCAGTTTCACTTGCACCCGCCAGCGCCCAGCGTCCTCTGCACCGGCCCATTCGCCGTGCAGGGGGCGCGCGGCCACCACCGTCAACAACAAACCTTCCTTGCTGTGCTGTACCCGCCAGCTCACCGGCTTGCCCTGCAGGCTGAGCTGCCCTTGCTGAGCCTTGCCCTGGGCCTGAAACAGCAACGCCACCGTCCCTTCCACGTTCTCGCCATGCAGCTTGGGCTCTTCGTTGAACCACAGCTCCAGGCCATCCTGCGTCGCTTGCACCTGCTGCAGCTCACGCTCGTCCGGCGTAGTCAGGCGACCGATCATCAGCCCTACCATCAAGCCAACGATCGCCAATGACAGCATCACCCGTGGGAAGGCCTTCGAACGCACGTCCGGTTCAGGGGTAGAATGCCCGTCATCTTCACGTTTGGAGCCGTGCATGTTTCACGTCATCCTTTTTCAACCAGAAATTCCGCCGAATACCGGCAACATCATTCGTCTATGCGCCAACAGCGGCTGTGCCCTGCACCTGATCGAACCCATCAGCTTCGAACTGGATGACAAGCGCCTGCGCCGCGCAGGGCTGGACTACCACGAGTATGCCACGCTCAAGCGCCACGAGAGCCTGGCCGGATGCCTGGAAAGCCTTGGCAACCCACGGTTGTTCGCCTTTACCACCAAGGGCTCGCACCCGTTCCACGAAGTGGCCTTCCAGCCGGGCGACGCCTTCTTGTTCGGGCCAGAGAGCCGCGGGTTGCCGGCCGAGGTGCTGGACAGCCTGCCGGCCGAGCATCGCCTGCGCCTGCCGATGCGGCCAGGGTGCCGTAGCCTGAACCTGTCCAATACCGTGGCGGTGACGGTGTATGAGGCGTGGCGGCAGAACGGGTTTGCCGGCAGCTGATGTGTTGCCTGTGCGGGCCTCTTCGCGGGTAAACCCGCTCCTACGCAGGCCGAGAGAACGGCACAATCCCCTGTAGGAGCGGGTTTACCCGCGAAGAGGCCCGCGCCGGCAACAAAAAAGCGCCCCGAGAGGCGCTTTCTTGATACCGGCAGTAATTACTGCACAGTAGGCGCTTCACCCGCTTCCTGCATACGCTGCATTTCTTGCGCGTACAGGGCGTCGAAGTTGACCGGCGACAGCATCAGCGCCGGGAACGAACCGCGGGTCACCAGGCTGTCCAGGGCCTCACGGGCATAAGGGAACAGGATGTTCGGGCAGAACGCACCCAGGGTATGGCTCATCGAAGGCGCATCGAGGTTGGCGATCAGGAAGATACCGGCCTGCTGCACTTCAGCAATGAAGGCCACTTCATCACCGTTCTTGACGGTAACCGACAGGGTCAGCACGACCTCGTGGAAGTCACCTTCCAGGGATTTCTGCTTGGTGTTCAGGTCCAGGGCAACGCTCGGTTCCCAGGTCTGACGGAAGATCTGCGGGCTTTTCGGGGCCTCGAACGACAGGTCGCGCACATAGATGCGCTGCAGGGAGAACTGAGGGCTGTTGTCTTCTGCAGCAGCGCCGTTGGTCTGTTGGTCAGTCATGTCAGATCCTTATCCTAATGTTTTTGAATGCAGTGCAAATCAGGCCGCCAGCAACGCGTCGAGCTTGCCCGCGCGCTCCAGGGCATAGAGGTCATCGCATCCACCGACATGGGTACTGCCGATCCAGATCTGCGGCACCGACGTACGGCCGGCTTTCTGACTCATCTCGGCGCGAACCTGCGGTTTGCCGTCGACCTTGATTTCCTCGAAGGCCACGCCCTTGCTCTCGAGCAGGTACTTGGCACGCATGCAGTAGGGGCAGTAGTCGCTGGAATAGACGATGACAGGCTTCATATCACTTCACCAGGGGCAGGTTATCGGCTTTCCAGCTGGAAACGCCACCGCTCAGTTTGGCGGCGTTGTAACCAGCTTTGAGCAGCTCGCGGCAAATGGTGCCGGACTGCTGGCCCATCGCGTCGACGACGATCAAGGTCTTTTCTTTATGCTTGTCCAGCTCGGTCATGCGGTTGGCCAGCTTGTCCTGCGGGATGTTCACCGCGCCGACGATGTGACCGGCGGAGTATTCCTTGGCCGGGCGAATATCGATCACCAGGGCCTTCTCGGCATTGACCAGGGCTGTCAGTTGGCCATTAGTCAGGCTCTGGCCACCACGACGGATTTCATTGACGAGCAGCAGGACCAGCAGAATGAGGAAGATCGCAACCAGGATGTAGTGATCTGTCGCGAATTGAATCAGGTGAGCAACCATCAGCGGTGTTCCAGGCGATTGAAAATGCCGGCCAGTATACACAGCCCCTTGGTGCCACCAAAGCCCGACGGGCCGGCCACAAAACCACCTTCATGTTGCTACCACAGGTGCGCCGGTCGGTGGAATGGGACGAATATTCGCCGCAGGTGGCGTATTTGCCCTAAAATGCGTGTCTTTATCATCTTTGAACAACCGTGAGTTTGATTGATGACGAGCACGCCCAAACCCCTGGTCCTGATTATCCTGGATGGCTTCGGCCATAGTGATATCCCCGAACACAACGCCATCTTTGCCGCCAATAAACCGGTCTATGACCGCCTGTGCGCCACCCAGCCGCATGGCCTCATTTCCGGCTCGGGCATGGATGTCGGCCTGCCGGACGGGCAGATGGGCAACTCCGAAGTCGGTCATATGAACCTCGGCGCAGGTCGTGTCGTCTATCAGGACTTCACCCGGGTGACCAAGGCCATCCGCGACGGCGAGTTCTTCGAAAACCCGGTACTGACAGGTGCTGTGGACAAGGCAGTCGGTGCTGGCAAGGCCGTGCACATCCTCGGCCTGCTGTCCGATGGTGGCGTACACAGCCACCAGGAGCACTTGGTGGCCATGGCCGAACTGGCCGCCCAGCGTGGCGCTGAAAAGATCTACCTGCACGCCTTCCTCGATGGCCGGGACACCCCGCCACGCAGCGCGCAGTCGCCCATCGAACTGCTCGACGCCACCTTCGCCAAACTGGGCAAGGGCCGCATTGCCAGCCTGATCGGCCGCTACTACGCCATGGACCGCGACAATCGCTGGGACCGCGTCAGCGCCGCCTACAACCTCATCGTCGACAGCACTGCCGAGTACACCGCTGACACGGCCCTGGCAGGCCTTGAAGCGGCTTACGCCCGCGACGAAAGCGACGAGTTCGTCAAGGCCACGCGCATTGGCGAAGCCGTCAAGGTCGAAGATGGCGATGCCGTGATTTTCATGAACTTCCGCGCCGACCGCGCTCGCGAACTGTCGCGTGCATTCGTAGAGCCAGACTTTACGGAGTTCGCCCGTGCGCGCCTGCCGAAGATGGCGGCGTACATCGGCCTGACCCAGTATTCGGCGAAGATCCCGGCCCCGGCAGCCTTTGCCCCGTCCAGCCTGAACAACGTGCTGGGCGAATACCTGGCGAAAAACGGCAAGACCCAGCTGCGCATCGCCGAAACCGAGAAATACGCCCACGTCACCTTCTTCTTCTCGGGTGGCCGTGAAGAGCCGTTCGAAGGCGAAGAACGCATCCTGATCCCGTCGCCGAAGGTCGCCACCTATGACCTGCAACCGGAAATGAGCGCACCAGAGGTGACCGATCGCATCGTCGAAGCCATCGAACAGCAGCGCTTCGACGTCATCGTGGTCAACTACGCCAACGGCGACATGGTCGGCCACACCGGCGTGTTCGAGGCGGCGGTCAAGGCCGTCGAAGCACTGGATACCTGTGTAGGGCGCATTGTCGATGCACTGGACAAGGTCGGCGGCGAGGCCCTGATCACCGCTGACCACGGCAACGTCGAGCAGATGAAAGACGAGTGCACCGGCCAGGCGCACACCGCGCACACGACCGAGCCGGTACCGTTCATCTATGTGGGCAAGCGCAACGTGAAAGTGCGTGAAGGCGGCGTGCTGGCAGACGTGGCGCCGACCATGCTGAAGCTGCTTGGGCTGGAAAAGCCGGTGGAAATGACCGGTACCTCGATTCTGGTCGACGCCTGAATGTCGAAAGGGGCTGCGTTGCAGCCCCAATTGCACATGAATTCCAGACAAACGCCCCCCTGCATCCGCAGCGAGGCGTTTTTTTTGCCTGCCCAGGCGGGCATACTAGGCCAGTCTCCATCCTTGGTACGCCAAACCCCATGCTTCGCGCCCTGATCCTCCTAGCCCTGTCTTGCCTGCTCAGCCCGGCCTTCGCCGATGAGCGTGCGCAGACCCAGCAGCAACTGGATGCCACCCGCCAGGACATTGCCGAGCTCAAGAAAACGCTGAGCAAGCTCCAGGAAGAAAAGGCAGGTGTGCAAAAAGACCTCAAAGCCACCGAAACCGACATCGGCAACCTCGAAAAGCAGGTGGAGGCCCTGCAGCAAGAACTAAAAAAGACTGAAGGCGAGCTGGAGCGCCTTGATACCGAGAAAAAAAAACTCCAGAGCGCCCGCGTTGAACAACAACGACTGATCGCCATTCAGGCCCGTTCGGCTTACCAGAACAACGGTCGCGAGGAATACCTCAAGCTGCTGCTCAACCAGCAGAACCCCGAGAAATTCGCCCGCACCCTCACCTATTACGACTACCTGAGCAAGGCGCGCCTGGAGCAATTGCGCACCTTCAACGAGACCTTGCGCCAACTGGCCAACGTCGAACAGGAAATTTCCAGCCAGCAACAACAACTGCTGGCCCAGCGCACCGACCTCGATAGCCGCCGCCAGGCCCTGGAAACCGAGCGCGCCAAGCGCCAGCAGGTACTGGCAAAGCTCAACAGCGATGTAAAAGACCGCGATCAGAAGCTGCAAGCGCGCGAACAGGACCAGGCCGACCTGGCCAAAGTCCTGAAAACCATCGAGGAAACCCTCGCCCGCCAGGCGCGTGAAGCTGAAGAGGCACGCAAGAAGGCCCTGCTGGCACAGCAGGAAGCAGAAAAACGCCGCCAGCAGGAAGCGCTGGCCGCCGCCGCTGCCCGCGACCGGGCCCGTGAGCCCGCAGAGCCCGCAGAGCCCGCAGAGCCCGCAGAGCCAGTGGAACCGCCGAAAAAGGCCCGCACCACCCTCGGGCCGATGGTTTCCAGCGATGGCGCGAACTACGGCGGCGCATTTTCTGCTGCGCGGGGCAAACTTCCATGGCCAGTCAATGGTCGATTGCTGGCACGCTTCGGTGATGCCCGCGGTAGCGACGCTCGTGCCAAGTGGGATGGGGTTATGATCAGCGCCAACCCAGGCACCCAGGTACGTGCCGTACACGGCGGGCGTGTGGTATTCGCGGACTGGTTGCGCGGCGCCGGGCTTCTGGTCATTCTCGACCATGGCAACGGTTACCTGAGCCTGTACGGCCACAACCAGAGCCTGCTCAAGAATGCCGGTGATATCGTCAAGGCCGGTGAAGCCATTTCCACCGTTGGCGACAGCGGTGGCCAGGACGCAGCAGGCTTGTATTTCGCTATCCGCCAGCAAGGCCGGCCTGCCGACCCTTCGCAGTGGTGCCGGGGCTAGGCTCTGTACGAAAAGTCTTGAGACGCAGGTCAGGCAAGGCGAAAACAGCCGAGGAACGGCCGGGGTCGCGCCCGACTGTACTGGAGTACATGAGCATTCCGAGGCTGTTTTCAACGCAGCATGAACAAGTATCAAGGCTTTTCGTACAAAGCCTAGTCACATTTCTACGGCGCAGCCTGAGTGCTGCGCCGATGCTCCCCAGGGAGCGCTTACAGGATCAGGAGTTCGTTCGACATGCTGCACTCGCCTCGTCTCACCCAGCTGGCCCTGTCCATCGCCCTGGCGGTCGGCGCGCCCCTGGCCACCGCCGCAGAGCCGGCCAAGGCCGCCGCAGTGCCAGCCACCGAGGTGACCGCCAAGGCGCCACTGCCGCTGGAAGAACTGCGCACCTTCGCCGAGGTCCTGGACCGCATCAAGGCCGCCTACGTCGAACCGGTAGACGACAAGACCCTGCTGGAAAACGCCATCAAGGGCATGCTCAGCAACCTTGACCCGCATTCGGCCTACCTTGGCCCCGAGGACTTCCAGGAGCTGCAGGAAAGCACCAGCGGCGAGTTCGGCGGGCTGGGTATTGAAGTAGGCCAGGAAGACGGCTTCATCAAGGTGGTTTCGCCAATCGACGACACCCCAGCCTCGCGGGCCGGCGTGCAGGCCGGTGACTTGATCGTCAAGATCAACGGCGCCCCGACCCGCGGCCAGACCATGACCGAAGCGGTCGACAAGATGCGCGGCAAGGTCGGCGAGAAAATCACCCTGACCTTGGTACGCGACGGCGGCAACCCGTTCGACGTGACCCTGACCCGTGCAGTCATTCAGGTCAAGAGCGTGAAGAGCCAGCTGCTGGAGAACGATTACGGCTACATCCGTATCACTCAGTTCCAGGTCAAGACCGGTGACGAAGTGGGCAAGGCCCTGGCCAAGCTGCGCAAGGACAACGGCAAGAAACTGCGCGGGGTGGTGCTGGACCTGCGCAACAACCCAGGCGGCGTGTTGCAGTCGGCAGTGGAAGTGGCCGACCACTTCCTGACCAAAGGTCTGATCGTCTACACCAAGGGCCGCATCGCCAACTCCGAGCTGCGTTTCTCGGCCGACCCGGCCGATGCCAGCGCAGGCGTGCCGCTGGTGGTACTGATCAACGGTGGCAGTGCATCGGCATCGGAAATTGTCGCCGGCGCCCTGCAGGACCAGAAGCGCGCCGTGCTGATGGGCACCGACAGTTTCGGCAAAGGCTCGGTGCAGACCGTGCTGCCACTGGCCAACGACCGCGCCCTGAAGCTCACCACTGCGCTGTACTACACCCCCAACGGCCGCTCGATCCAGGCTCAGGGCATTGTCCCGGACATCGAGGTGCGCCCGGCCAAGCTCACCGCCGAAGCCGACACCGAAAACTTCAAGGAAGCCGACCTGCAGGGCCACCTGGGCAACGGCAACGGCGGCGCCGACCGCCCGACCGGCAGCAGCAAGCGCAAGGAGCGCCCGCAGGATGACGACTTCCAGCTGAGCCAGGCACTGAGCCTGCTCAAGGGCCTGAACATCACCAAGGGCGACTGAGCCACCCTATGCGTTTTCTGCTGTGTCTGTTGTTTTGCCTGATGGCCGGAATCGCGCAAGCGGCGCCGGCCAACAAGGCCTACATGAGCATCATCATCGACGACCTGGGCCAGAGCCCCGAGCGCGACAGCCGTACCCTGGCCCTGCCCGGGCCGGTGACCATGGCGATCATGCCCGACACCCCGCATGCCACCGACTTTGCCCGCCAGGCGCACAAGGCCGGCAAGACGGTGATCCTGCACATGCCCATGGACCCGGCCACCGGGCCCTATGCCTGGCACCCGGGCATCGCCATCGAAGAGCTGGCGCGGCGCCTGGACGCAGCATTGGTCAAGGTGCCCTACGCCGCCGGCATCAACAACCACATGGGCAGCCGCATGACCGCACAGCGTGAACCCATGGCGTGGTTGATGGGTGAGCTGCAGCGGCGCCATCTGTTCTTTGTCGACAGCCGCACCAGTGCCGCCACGGTCGCCGCAGCCGAGGCTCAAGCACACGATGTAGCGCATGTGTCACGGGATGTATTTCTGGATGACGTGCGCACGCCGGAAGCCATCGACGCTCAGCTGCAACAGGGTATTGCACTGGCCCGCAAGCAAGGCTCGGCCGTATTGATCGGCCACCCCTACCCGCAGACGCTAGCGGTACTGGAAAGTCAAATTCCACGGCTCAAGCAATTGGGGATCGAACTGGTCACGCTGCCACAGATGATCGCCACACGTGGCAACCAGGCCATGCCTGCACACGGCAAGCATGGCCGTTACAGCAACCGCTAACATTCGCTGATCGCGGCGCTGGGCCACCCGGGCGAAGGTTCAGAGGTTGAACGGAATGACATCCTTGGCCTGTGCGTAGGTCAGGTTACCCCGATAAATGCTCAGTACCTGCCCCTCGCTCGCCGCCTTCATTTGCTCGCGATACCCCATCTTGCGCTGGCTCCACAGCTTGAGATGGCCTTTGCCAAACGCCGTCGGCGCCGCCTGCGAGTCGGCAAAATGGAAATGTGCGGCCCACAAGGGTTTACCTCGACCCTCACCGGGTGCACGCAACAGGCTGATCCGGTACTCGTCCAGATAGCCATCGGAAACCACCTGCCGAGGCCCGACATATTCCACGGCGAGCAGCCCCTGTTGATGGAGAAAATTGAGCCCTCTGGAACCTGGATAGCGCGTCTTGCTGTAAAGCGCTACCAAACAGTCGCGGCGGGCCTGACGCAACTGAATCAACGCATCGTCCATGCCCGCCAGCAGCGCGTGCTCGGCGTCGGCATCGCTGAGCTGTTCACGCAGCTCGGCCACTTCGTTGATCTGGCCATCCAGCATCGACATCAGGCCCATGTCGTCAGCATCCTTGGCAACCAGGGCTCTGGCTTGAGCGATGACATTTTCGTTCTGTGCCAGCATGGCCTCGGCCAGCTCCCGGTTGTTCCTTTCGGACTCCGGCGTAGAAGTCCGCGATGGCTGTTCCGGTTCGCCCGAGGCTACCTCTTCAACCCAGGTGTTTCCCTGTTTCTGGAAGCGATGCAGCGCGCTCTTGTTGAAAGCCGCTACAACTTGCAGCACAGCCTGCCCCTCGACCACCGATTCGCTGCCAATGACTATCTGACCAGCCCGCGTATGGGCCACCTGCAGGCTCTTTCGTGAATAAACCGCACGACGTGTGCCACGGACCTGCCCGTCCGCCTGCTCGCGCATGGCCTCGACCAACGCCTCACCGGCTATGGTTTTCAGTTCCACCATCTGTTGCTTGTAGGCCTCAAGGCGCTGGACATCGATGAGCTTGCTGCCGAGTGTCTTGATCCGTTCGGCGTTGAGAATCGCCGCGAGGTATTCGTCCCACGCACTTTGCAGCACCTCGATTCGTTCGGCGACAGGCAAGTCACAGAACATCAGCAGATGATGCGTTTGTGCGGCCACCCGCAGACGCTGACTGGCGAGCGCATGGCGGAAGATCATGTAGTGCTGGGTAGGCGTGCCTTTGTGCCACTGCAGGGCCAGCTCGACCAGGCCCATGGCCTGGAAAAACCGGATGTTGATCGTGGTCGTCTTACGGCTCGCGATAATGCTCGAGACGGTCAGAGTGGAATTGATGTAAGGCACTTGCATGTCGATATCGGTGATGGCCAACAGGCGATCCAGCTGGCTGGAGACATTGATGATCCTGGGCTGCTCTTCAAGCAACTTCTCCAACATCGTCCGGAACCTGACATACAACTCGGCCTGTTTCTCTGGCGGTGCGTCATTGAGCGCATTGGTGAGCTGGTCGTATTCCCTGAACCCACCCAAGGCCAGGAGTTCATCAATGAAGAACATGCCAAAGCTGATCAGGTTCTTGCGGACCTGGCCCAAGAGTATCCGTTGATCTCTCACGCTGCCGACGTGCGTCGAGGCGCTCGACTTGTCAAGCACGTAGGTAATGTTGCGTTCGGCCTCGAGATAACCAAGGAACAATCTCTCGTTCAAGGGCAGGCGCTGGTTGCGCAGCGTATTCGTCTGCTCTTGCAACTGCTGGAACTTGAGCTTGAACAACGCGGTAGCCTGCTCGAATTGCGCACGTTCGTCTGGGTCGGTGGGTGGCGCCTTTTGCAACCGATCCTCGACTTTTCTTACCGGATCACGCAAACCGACAATCTGCTCGCTCAACGCGTTGAAATCCTTCGTGGCAGCCTCCGCGGTCAAGATAAGCCGCTCTATCTCGGCCTGAGCCTTGGCGATCGGCCCGCTAAGCTTCTTGCGCAGTCGCTCGCGGGCCAACTCGCCGGAGCGATCATTGCCACCGTGCAAGCGCGAATTATTGAGGTGCCAGACATCGCCGTCGCGCATCAGGTAGGGCCCAACCGTGCCGTCCGGACCGATGATGCGAAACGCTGCGTTATCAAGGCTGACTCGGTAGACATTACCGCCCAGAGACACATAGAAATCATCCCCAATCCGCACCAGCCCCGCAGCCACGCCCTGCGTCTGCGGTTCACGCCCCTCCAGCGAAACGCTGGCCGCCAACGCCCGCATTTGGTCGCGCTGGGCACTCGACAGGCCGTTGAGCCCCCCAGCCCCACGCCAGGAAAAGTCGAGGTGGGTGTTGGCCATCGCCTGCAGGCTGTCGACCGAGACGCTGGGCTCCCGCGTCGCGGTGGAAAGGTTCGCCAACTCGATCCCATCGCCTGCAGCTGGCCCCTGGAGCAGCGATGGCGGCAGGTCGCCAGAGACGGGCGGCGCTGCCAGTTTCGGCGTCTGCAGGTGTATCAGTGCCAGCAAGGTGTTGTTCAGCACATCGACCATCGCCTGGATGCGCTCGTCGAAATGCGAACTGGCCAGGCCATGCAAATCGTTGATCAAGCTGCGCATGCCGATGTAGAGCCAGGCAACCGAGGTGAGCGGCCCCGGTAACACTGGAAACACAACATTCAGCAGTTCCCAGGAAAATGCCGTGACCAGCCGCCAGCGCACCTCGCTGTTGCTCATGGCGCTGCGATCCGCCAGCTCCAGCAACATCCGGCCCTTGGCTTCGAACATTTGCCGATCCACGTCCCGCGCCCAGAATTGCAGCGCCAACTGAACAGGCTGCGGTTTCTCCGGGAGGGTGTAAGGGTCGAGCAGCCATTGGGGCAGGTGCGGCTCCCGGAAGCCGCCATTATCGTAGACCGCGCGCTGAGCTTGCTCGATCCACAGCAGCACACTGTCCTGCAACGCCCCCGGGCGGCTGATCGCATCCAACAGTGCCTGAGCGCTGCCGAACTGAATCAGCGCCTTTTCGGTGTACAGCGGGCAGTACAACAGATGAACACCCAACTCGATGATTTCGATCACGTAGAAACCATGCGCCACGTCGACCCTCTCTGATGTCGGCGAGCGTTTGAACGCCAGCGGTGCAATCCGCACAGCGGCTGCACCTTCTTGGCCGCTACGGCAGAATTCTGCCAGGGCGCCGTAGGCGAACTTGTCGAGCCGTTTGACGGCACGCGCCCGCGCAGCATCGAACATCAGTGTGATACGCCAGCGTATGGCAAATGCCGAGATGTGTTCGGCCCGGCTCGCCGAGCGATCGATCATCGACTGTACATGACGTGGATAACTGCCGCCGATGTCGACTCGCTGTACCAGCTCACGGACGTAATCAATGGTCATCCACTTCATGATCAGCTGGTTTTCACGGTGCGCGATGTGTGTCACCACCCCTCCTGCGGTGGCATCCAGGCGGCCGATCGCCAACTGCGTCAAAGTCAGCGTCTTGTCGCCGGTCTTCTGGCCGAAGCCCAACCCGTGACCGTCACTGACAAAGGTCTCGACCGTGAGGAGAAGGTCATCAGGAAAGTAATTGGCGTCTACCGGGTGGTCATGCAGCATCTCCTCGCGCAGGCGCGTCGCCGTATAGGTGTGCAAGTCCGGCAGACCATCCTGAATGCCCTGGGCTGGGGTGTGCTGTTGCAGTAGCGACAAGTCGAGCATGGCTTGTAGGTAGGCGGTCTGGCTATCCGTATCGGCTCGCGACAGGCCCTTGGGGAGCGCCAAGCCCAGCCCACCGGAGCCATAGTCACTGAACTCGGCAAAAAAGGACGCGGGGTCGCAGGCCAAATGGCAGTAATGCTCCAGTTGGTCGACGCTGTCGATCGCACTCCAGCGCAGGCGGGCCACGCGCTCGAGCAAGATTTCCAGCAACAAGGCGCTGTACAGGGCGAAAGCGTCGCCCTCCACCGTCAGGCCTTGCCAGCTCAACTCATCAAACCGGTAACGTCCCGCCATCTGCATTTGCAACGCCGAGCCGAACGCAGCCTGGGCGTCGAAACTGCGGACCAGGCCTTCGGAAGAACACCAGAGTGTCAGTTCGCGAACTTCACTGGAGGCGGTAATCAGCAAACCGGGCAACAGTTCATGGAAAGTGTCTTCGCCCTCACGTAACGCTACCCGCACCAGCTGCACATCGAGCCCGGTACGGTTGCCCATCATCAGGTCACGCAGCAGCTTGCGTTGTTCGTCATCCAGCGCTTCGTCCTTTAGGCCATCGAGCAGGTTGGCGCGCAACAACTGCTGCAACCACAGGTCCCGGTCGATCGTGGCGTCGCCGTTCCAATAGCCGATCTGCGCTTGCTGGAAGTGCCAAAGCAGTATCGGCAGCAACGCGTTGAGGCCATCGGTCAGGCGCGCGGGCTCGATCAAATCGCCCTCAGCAGTTTCGAAGCTCGACTCGATGGCGAAAAAGCGCCGGGGCGGGTTCAGGCTAAGGCGGTAGTCACTTGCTGGGGTGAGGTCCAGTGGTTTAGCCGCAAGCAGGGCCTGCAGCACAACATCCACCAGCGGCTGAGGGTGCCAGACACCATCCGGCTGCAGGGACATCAGGTATAGCGGTGCAGCCGAGGTCATTTCAGGGCGATGCACGCCAACCAGAGGATAGTGCTCCAGAATCACCTTCATGATCTGTTCACCTGCGACCTGCCGGAATGTAGGACGGTTGGCGAACTGGGCGGCGACTGCGTGATTGAGGTTGTGCGCGTGAGTGGCGGGCATGACCAGGACTCGTTGTGGAATGAACCACAAAGCGTCCTGGAGATGTTATCGAATGAGGTGCTACATATTGCTGCTGGCAAGCCGCGACACCTGGCAGTGCGGCGGCCTGCCGGGAAGTCAGCTATAGACGCGGCCAAGCACCTGGCGATGGCTCTCGAACTGATCGAGCACATCACGCACGATCTGGTCTGGGGCAAAGCCCATCAGGTCGTACTCCTGACTGCCGTCATGCAGGTAGACCTCGGCGCGGTAGAAGCGCTGGCGCAGTTCAGGCTCACCCTCGACCGGCGGCTCGCTCGACGCGGCCATATAGCCGTCAAGGCTCACTTCGTAGACGAAAGGGTTGCCTTCTTCCATCATCACCCGCAAGCCCATCAGGTTGCGCGACTGGCCAACGCGGGTTTCCACCTCGAAGCCCTGCGTCTGCAGCTGTGCAGCGGCTTCTTTCAACGCAGGGCTGACCTGCTTGTCCATGAAGCGCTGCACCACGGCCTGGGTCGGCTGCAGTTCCAGCTGAGTCAGGCGCTCGCTAAAGCCGCGACGGCCACGGGCGGCCAGTTCGGCGCGCTCCTGCTCGATCACCACGTCCTGCTTCATGGCCTTGTACAGGCCGAACATGAACAGCACCAGCACCACCGAGAATGGCAGGCCCGCCAGCACGACCATGGTCTGCATGGCTTCGAAGTTACCGGCAAACAGCAGGCCGATCGTGACCAGGGTGATCACCACGGACCAGAACACCACCATCCAGTGCGGGGCATCTTCGTCGACCTTGCCGCCTGTGCACGACAGGTTGGCCATCATCACCGCGCCGGAGTCGGCCGGTGTGAGGAACAGCACGAACCCGACGAACACTGCCACACCAATGACGATCTTGGCTGCCGGGAAGTATTCCAGCAGCTGGTAGATCGACATCGATGGCTGTTCCAGCGCAGTCTTGCCCAGCTCCACGGCGCCCTGGTTGATCACCAGGTCCAGTGCGGTGTTGCCGAAGATCGACAGCCAAGCCAGGGTGAAGCCCAGCGGGATCAGCAGCACACCCATCACCAGTTGGCGCACGGTGCGGCCCTTGGAAATACGCGCAATGAACATGCCGACGAACGGGCCCCAGGAGATCCACCAGGCCCAGTAGAACACGGTCCACAGGCCCAGCCAGCGCTCCGACTTGCCGGCTTCGCCTTCATACACATAGAGGTCGAAGGTTTTCAGCACGATGCCATTGAGGTAGTCGCCAACGTTCTGCACGAAGCCGTTGAGCAGGTGCAGGGTCTCGCCGCCCAGCAGCACGAAGATCAACAGGCCACTGAACAGCATGATGTTCAGGTTGGACAGGCGGCGAATGCCGTTTTCCACACCCGATACCGCTGCCACGGTAGCCACGCCAGCCATGACCAGGATCACCACCAGCAGGTTGGTCTTGCTGTGGTCCATGCCGAACAGGTATTCCAGGCCGGACGACACCTGCATCGAGCCGATGCCCAAGTTGGTCACCAGGCCCAGCAGGGTGACGAACATGCCGAAGATGTCGACGGCGTTGCCGGCAGCGCCCTTGACCCAACGCTCGCCCACCAGCGGGTACAGCGCCGAACGCAGTGCCAGCGGCTGGTTGTGACGGTAGGCAAAGTAACCCACGGCCAGGCCCACCAGGGCATAGATCGCCCAGCCGTGCAGGCCCCAGTGCAGGAAGGTCAGCTGCAGGCCCTGGCGCGCGGCCTCGAGGCTGGCAGGAGTGCCCTCCGGTGGGTTGAAGTAGTGGTCCAGGGGCTCGGAGGCGCCGAAGTACAGCAGCGAAATACCGATACCGGACGAGAACAGCATGCCGGCCCAGGCGCCGTAGCTGAAGTCAGGCTGGTCGTCCTTGCCACCCAGCTTGAGGCTGCCGTAGTCGGAGAAAGCCAGGTAGACGACGAACAGCAGGTATCCGCAGATGACCAGCATGTAGTACCAGCCAAAGGTGCGCGTCAGCCACTTCTGGGCCACGCCCAGCACCTGGCCGGCAGTTTCGGGTACAGCGATCAGCAAGGCAGTCAGAACAAGGATCATCAGCGCGGAGGTGAAGAACACCACGCGGTTGACCCGTACCCTCTCGGCGGGGGGCTTGGTAAGTGAGGCAGAACTCATTGCACGAATGCTCCGGGCAGTGCGGCTGTGGAGGCTAATCAGTCTTTCCCGAGCAATTGGTGGAATATCCCCACTGCATCAGGTGTTATAAAAGAACCCTGGAAACCGTGATCCCGAATCGATACGTTGCCAAAAACAGACAGGTGGCCTGCTGAAAATGCCACGCCTCAACGGAGGTGCGCGCATTCGTCACAGATCACCCCGCCCGCTCCAAGGGCCTGTCGCAGGGCCAATGGCCGTACGGCAGAATCTGCATTTCGCATCGCTCATGCCCGTCAACACCTTGTATTCCGGGGGTTACGCGATTTCCTGGGGTGTCAATCCGTGCCGTCTCGACCGCCTGAAAAACTGTCAATGGCACAAATTGTCGCAGAGCTTATTCTTTATTGATTGAACGTTCAATCAAAACAAAATAGACTGGCCTTCGCCGAGTCAGCCGCCTGTCGTCTGCTCGCAGGCCTGAGGAGATAGCAAGATGCCCAAGGTCGGTATGCAACCCATCCGGCGCCAGCAGTTGATCGAAGCCACATTGCAGGCGGTCGATCAGGTCGGACTGGGGGACGCCAGCATTGCGCTGATTGCCCGTTTGGCCGGTGTGTCGAACGGCATCATCAGTCACTACTTTCGGGACAAGAACGGCCTGATCGCAGCGACGATGGGTTACATCATGAGCATGCTCAACGAAGGCGTCAGAGCACGTCGCCAGGCCCTGAAAGACGACAGCCCGCGCGCCCACCTGAAAGTGATCATCGAGGGCAACTTCGATGCCAGCCAGGTAAACGGCCCGGCAATGAAAACCTGGTTGGCCTTCTGGGCTTCCAGCATGCACCAGCCCGATTTACACAGGTTGCAGCGGATCAACGACCACCGCTTGTATTCCAACCTGTGCTGCCAGTTCCGCCGCGCCCTGCCGCTCTACCATGCGCGCAAGGCAGCCCGCGGCCTGGCAGCCCTGATCGACGGTCTGTGGCTGCGTGGCGCCCTGTCGGGTGATGCATTCGACACCGATCAGGCAATACGGATTGCTTACGAATACATGGATCTACAACTGGCTAAGCAGCACACCCTGGGCACCAATGACCAGGCCGCTGAACAAGCGCGCACGGCACTTGCCAACCCGGCAGGAGCGTGACGCGCAAGCCAAACCACACACTGCACTTGCGAGGACACTATGGCCCGTTTCGGAACGCAAAAACTCTACATTGATGGCGCTTACGTCGACGCT
Organism: Pseudomonas sp. CIP-10; assembly: GCF_020911845.1. Classification (NCBI taxonomy): domain Bacteria; kingdom Pseudomonadati; phylum Pseudomonadota; class Gammaproteobacteria; order Pseudomonadales; family Pseudomonadaceae; genus Pseudomonas; species Pseudomonas sp. CIP-10. The sequence goes on from NZ_CP087160.1 coordinate 5,636,735, forward strand.
GGCAGCGATGCCACGTTCGAAGCCATCAACCCGGCTACCGGCGAAGTCCTCGCCCACGTGCAACGTGCTACCGAGGCTGACGTCGAGAAAGCCGTCGAAAGCGCCGAGCGTGGCCAGAAAGTCTGGGCTGCGATGACTGCCATGCAGCGTTCGCGCATCCTGCGCCGCGCCGTCGACATCCTGCGCGAGCGCAACGACGAGCTGGCCATGCTGGAAACCCTGGACACCGGCAAGTCGTACTCCGAAACCCGCTACGTCGACATCGTCACCGGTGCCGACGTGCTGGAGTACTACGCAGGCCTGGTACCGGCCATCGAAGGCGAGCAGATCCCGCTGCGCGAATCGTCCTTCGTTTACACCCGCCGCGAGCCGCTGGGCGTAACCGTGGGTATCGGTGCCTGGAACTACCCGATCCAGATCGCCCTGTGGAAATCTGCCCCGGCCCTGGCCGCTGGCAACGCGATGATCTTCAAACCGTCGGAAGTCACCTCGTTGACCACCCTGAAACTGGCCGAGATCTACACCGAAGCCGGCCTGCCAAACGGCGTGTTCAACGTTCTGACCGGCAGCGGCCGCGAAGTCGGCACCTGGCTGACCGAGCACCCGCGCATCGAAAAAGTGTCTTTCACCGGCGGTACCACCACCGGCAAGAAAGTCATGGCCAGCGCCTCCAGCTCTTCGCTGAAGGAAGTGACCATGGAACTGGGCGGCAAGTCGCCTCTGATCATCTGTGCCGACGCCGATCTGGACAAGGCCGCTGATATCGCCATGATGGCCAACTTCTACAGCTCGGGCCAGGTGTGCACCAACGGCACCCGCGTGTTCATCCCGGCTGAAATGAAGGCGGCCTTCGAAGCCAAGATCGCCGAGCGCGTTGCCCGCATCCGCGTTGGCAACCCGGAAGACGAAAACACCAACTTCGGCCCGCTGGTCAGCTTCCAGCACATGGAAAGCGTGCTGGGCTACATCGCCAAGGGCAAGGAAGAAGGTGCCCGCGTGCTGTGCGGTGGCGAGCGCCTGACTGCCGGCGACTTCGCCAAAGGTGCCTTCGTTGCGCCGACCGTGTTCACCGACTGCACCGACGACATGACCATCGTCAAGGAAGAGATCTTCGGCCCGGTGATGAGCATCCTCACCTACGAAACCGAGGAAGAAGTGATCCGCCGTGCCAACGACACCGACTACGGCCTGGCTGCCGGTGTCTGCACCAACGATATCACCCGCGCCCACCGCATCATCCACAAGCTCGAAGCCGGTATCTGCTGGATCAACGCCTGGGGTGAATCGCCGGCCGAAATGCCGGTAGGTGGCTACAAGCAGTCGGGCGTCGGCCGTGAAAACGGCGTCAGCTCGCTGGCTCAATACACTCGCATCAAGTCGGTCCAGGTCGAGCTGGGCGGCTACAACTCGGTTTTCTAAACCCTGTCTAGCCCCGCCCGTGCCACCGCGCACGGGCGTACCCGCTCCCCGATCACCGCCAACACGAGGGTACTTTCATGTCCCAAGAATTCGATTACATCATCGTCGGTGCCGGCTCGGCCGGTAACACCCTGGCGACCCGCCTGACCGAAGATGCCGGCGTCACCGTATTGCTGCTGGAAGCCGGTGGCCCCGACTACCGCTTCGACTTCCGCACCCAGATGCCAGCCGCCCTGGCCTTCCCGCTGCAAGGCCGCCGCTACAACTGGGCCTACGAGACCGACCCGGAACCTTACATGGACGGCCGCCGCATGGAATGTGGCCGTGGCAAGGGCCTGGGTGGCTCGTCGCTGATCAACGGCATGTGCTACATCCGCGGCAACGCCATGGACTTCGACGGCTGGGCAGAAATGCCAGGCCTGGAAGACTGGACCTACCTGGACTGCCTGCCGTACTTCCGCAAGGCCGAAACCCGTGACATCGGCCCGAACGACTACCATGGCGGCGAAGGCCCGGTCAGCGTGACCACGCCGAAAGCCGGCAACAACCCGCTGTTCCATGCCATGGTCGAAGCCGGCGTACAGGCCGGTTACCCACGCACAGAAGACCTCAACGGTTACCAGCAGGAAGGCTTCGGTCCGATGGACCGCACCGTGACCAAGAACGGCCGCCGCTCCAGCACTGCCCGTGGTTACCTGGACCAGGCCAAGAAGCGCCCGAACCTGACCATCGTCACCCACGCCCTCACGGATCGCGTTCTGTTCGACGGCAAGCGCGCCATCGGCGTGACCTACCTGGTCGGCGACAGCGAAGAGCGCGTCGAAGCCCGCGCCCGCAAGGAAGTGATCGTCAGCTCTGGCGCCATCGCTTCGCCGCAGCTGCTGCAGCGCTCCGGCGTCGGCCCGCGCGCCCTGCTGGAAAGCCTCGACATCCCGGTTGTGCACGACCTGCCGGGCGTTGGTGAAAACCTTCAGGACCACCTGGAACTGTACCTGCAGTACGCCTGCACCCAGCCGGTTTCGCTATACCCGTCGCTGCTGTGGTGGAACCAGCCGGCGATCGGTGCCGAGTGGATGTTCAACGGCACCGGTATCGGCGCCAGCAACCAGTTCGAGGCCGGGGGTTTCATCCGGACTCGTCCGGAATTCAAGTGGCCGAACATCCAGTACCACTTCCTGCCGGTTGCGATTAACTACAACGGCTCCAATGGCGTGAAGGAACATGGCTTCCAGGCGCACATGGGCTCCATGCGCTCGCCTGCCCGTGGCCGCATTCAGGTCAAGTCGAAAGACCCGCGCCAGCACCCGAGCATCCTGTTCAACTACATGTCCACCGAGCAGGACTGGCAGGAATTCCGTGACGGCATTCGCCTGACCCGTGAAATCATGGCCCAGCCGGCGCTGGACCCGTACCGTGGCCGCGAAATCAGCCCGGGCGCCGACGTGCAAACCGACGAGCAGCTGGACAAGTTCATCCGCGAGCACGCCGAAACCGCCTTCCACCCGTCCTGCTCGTGCAAGATGGGCACCGACGACATGGCGGTGGTCGACGGCGAAGGCCGCGTGCACGGCATGAAGGGCCTGCGCGTGGTCGATGCCTCGATCATGCCGCTGATCATCACCGGCAACCTCAACGCCACCACGATCATGATCGCCGAGAAGATTTCGGACAAGATCCGTGGCCGCAAGCCACTGCCGCGCAGCACTGCCAAGTACTACGTGGCGGGCGATGCGCCAGTGAAAGGCAAGCCGATGCGTGAAGTGAAGCAGGGCTGAGGCCTTGATCAGGGGCCGCTCAGCGGCCCCTTTCACGTGCGCTCAGGAGGGCAGCGCAAAGAATGTGCGCATCAACGAATCATCCTCCGTGCCCAGCCGCATCGCCAGTGCCTGGCGATCGAACAGCTTGCCTGTGCGCATATCACGCACTGCCTTCCCGCTTGGCGCCTGCGCCAGCGCCTTCAGGCACACCTCGGTAAAGCGATAATTGTGCCCTTGAACGGCCGTCACCTTTTCCACTTGCAGGTAGCGCCCGGGCATCATCAAAGACTCCGCCTCATCCGGTCGCCTTGAGAAGGGCCCGATAGGCGTCGCCTGCATATCCTCGCCCGGCTCCAACACATAAACCAACGCGTTTTCATCAAAAACATCCCTGCCACTGATTTGAGCCTGCGGGTCGTTGAAAACCTCCCAGAGGGCATAGGGGTTTTCAGTGAATGACGTGAAGTCGGTGGTCACCAGCACGTCACCCACTTCAACGGCGCCCTCACCAACTGCCTGAAAACCCGTGCCCCGCAGGCTGGAGGCAGCCCGATACAGCCTCACTTGATTAGTCACGCCGATTTGCCCAAGTGCGTGAGAAAGCGCATGGCTGCGCTGGATATGCGCGGCGCGCGTGCCCTCTAGCGGCATACCCCGCCACAGGTTGTTGTAACGCTCCGGCGAGCTGGTGTACTCGGCAATGGCGGGCGAGCCAAAGCCGTGCTCATCGCGAAAGACGGGGTAGGGTTCACTGAAGGCATCCAGATACTCGCCATTGGGCCCCAAGGCATCGAGATCAGCCCACGGTACCGCGCCCAACAGAGCTTGCTGGCGGGCCAGCGCCTGATCCGACACCGCCAGCAATTCATCCGCCGCCGGGGCCATGTAAAGCCCCCAGTCGACCTTGGCGGCAGAGGCTTGCGCCTGGCCAGCCACCCGCGGGGGGACGTGGCCATCGGTAAACAGCTCGCTGGCTCGCAGCATGGCTATATCAAGCAGGATGAACAGGATATCCGTCAGTACTGACCACCATGCTGCTGTGCGCCAGCCCTGCTTGCCATTGATTGCCCGGTCCAGATGCAGCGCCAGGCTGGCGGTGCCCAGACCGAGCGATGCCAATATCACTGGCCAGCCAAACGGCGCCATCGGTGCTAGCACGAAGCTCGCCGCTTGCACGCCCGCCAGCCACTCGGCCTTTCGCAGCTGGGCATTGGTGGTCAGCCGTTCGTGAGCGTCGCGGGTCAGATCATCCATCACCGCATCACGTAGACGAACGAACAGGTCCCCTTCAATGGACTGCCCCAAGATGGCGGTGTCACCTCGCGACTGTGCGAGCAACTTGAAGTAATTGCGTAGTCGCGGGCGTAGCGACTGCGCCAGTACCCCGTCCCCGACGAACAGCCTGACCAGCCGCTCTCGCCCCACCGTCGTGGCGGCCTGGTCAGCCATCCACTCCTGAAACGCATGACGATCGTCAAACACCTGCACCACAGCCTGAACATCGGCAAGGTAGAGGCACAACCTGCCAGTCTTCAGCTTGCGCAAGAACATCAGCTTGGCGCTGATACCGCCGATGACAAGCGCGTTCCACCCAGATTGAGCACTCCCTTCCCGGGCCAGTCGCAAGGCTTTTACGGTAGTCGGCAGTGCGGGTGCAGCGAGCGTCCCCCCCATTAGTTCCTGGCGCTCAGGTTCGCTCAACCCAGATTGGCCCACAGCAGCCATGAAGCGGGCGCGGGCCAGGACACAATAGTCTTCGCCATGCCGTGACCGAAACGTGCTCAGCGCCTCGGTGTAGCGCCCTGCAAAGTCCAACCGCCAGAACGCCGTCAGTACTTGCTGAGGGTCGAGCCGCACTTCGTTGCGCTCGTCGTAAACTGCGTGGCTGGCATCCACCCGGTAGAAGCCACCATAAATACTCAACTCGTCAGCACTGGCCTGCTGCTGCGGGCTGAATCGCTGGATGACCAGTTCGGTAAAGCTCAAAGAGCGTCGTGGCGGCCCACTGTGGCGCCAGCCGGTGAAGCTCAACGCACTGCTGGCCGCCGACTGGAACTCGTGCCAATAAAGGCCGTCCGGATCCAGCCAGTACCCCAGTTGGCGGCGAAGCACATGGCCCGCCGCCTGGCGCGCCAAACTGTGCAAATCAGGAAATTGCCCGAGCAGGCGCTGGGCCACCTGGGCGAGAGAAATGGTTTCTTTGACATTCATGTCACTTGGCTGCCTGACAGTGGGCAAACCATTACAGCCGCAAGCCGCAGCGACGATGCGGTATCGCTTTACAGCCTGCGTCGGCCTCAGGTTAGAATCGATTGGCACGCGACCTGCTAGCTTTTGCTGGAAAATGCGCTACCACGTCCCTTCCCCGCTGTCTCGGAGTACCTGCCTTTGGATGCAAGCACCATCAACAGCCTGTTCCTGATCGGCGCATTGCTGGTGGGTGCAAGTATCCTGGTCAGCTCGCTATCGTCGCGCCTGGGCATCCCTATTCTGGTCATCATCCTCGCCGTCGGCATGGTCGCCGGTGTCGATGGTGGCGGCATCATCTTCAACAATTACCCAACCGCCTACCTGGTGGGCAACCTGGCACTGGCCGTCATCCTGCTTGACGGTGGCCTGCGTACGCGGGTGGCAAGCTTCCGCGTGGCGCTGTGGCCGGCGCTGTCGCTGGCCACGGTCGGGGTGATGATCACCACCGCCCTCACCGGCCTGGTTGCCGCCTGGCTGTTCAACCTGAGCCTGATTCAGGGCTTGCTGATCGGTGCGATCGTCGGCTCCACCGACGCCGCTGCAGTGTTCTCGCTGCTCGGCGGCAAAGGCCTGAACGAGCGGGTTACGGCTACCCTCGAGATCGAGTCGGGCAGCAACGACCCGATGGCGGTGTTCCTCACTGTCACCTTGATCGACATGATTGCCAGCGGCCAGACCGGGCTGCACTGGGGCCTGCTGGGCCACTTGTTGCGTGAGTTCGGTATCGGCGGGCTGCTGGGCTTGGGCGGTGGCTGGCTGATGCTGCAACTGGTCAACCGCATCAACCTGGCCGGCGGCCTTTACCCCATTCTGGTAGTGGCCGGCGGCCTGGTGGTGTTCTCGCTGACCAACGCCCTGCATGGTAGCGGCTTCCTCGCCGTTTACCTGTGCGGCCTGGTGCTGGGCAACAAGCCTATCCGCAGCCGCCACGGCATCCTGCACATGCTCGACGGCATGGCCTGGCTGGCGCAGATCGGCATGTTCCTGGTGCTGGGGTTGCTGGTCACGCCGCACGACCTGCTGCCCATCGCCCTGCCGGCACTGGGCCTCGCGCTGTGGATGATCCTGGTGGCGCGGCCACTGTCTGTGGTCGCGGCCCTGCTGCCGTTCAAGGCTTTTCACGGCCGCGAAAAGGGCTTCATTTCGTGGGTCGGCCTGCGCGGCGCGGTACCGATCATTCTGGCGGTGTTCCCGCTGATGGCGGGCCTGCCAGACGCCCAGCTGTTCTTCAACCTGGCGTTCTTCATCGTGCTGGTGTCACTGCTGGTGCAGGGCACCAGCCTGCCGTGGATGGCCAAGCTGCTGAAAGTGACCGTACCGCCAGACCCGGCGCCGATTTCCCGCTCCGCCCTTGAGGTGCACATCACCAGCGAGTGGGAGATGTTCGTCTACCGCCTGGGCGCCGAAAAGTGGTGCATTGGTGCCGCCCTGCGCGAGCTGAAAATGCCCGAAGGCACACGGATTGCCGCGCTGTTCCGTGGCGAGCAACTGCTGCACCCGTCGGGCAGCACCGTGCTGGAGGTTGGCGACATGCTCTGCGTGATCGGCCACGAACACAACCTGCCGGCCCTCGGCAAGTTGTTCAGCCAGGCGCCACAGCGTGGCCTGGACCTGCGTTTCTTCGGCGACTTCGTGCTCGAAGGCGATGCCGAACTGGGTGCGGTGGCAGCGTTGTACGGCCTGAAACTCGATGGCCTCGACGCGAAAATGCCGTTGGCGCAGTTCATCCGACAGAAGGTCGGAGGCGCTCCAGTAGTGGGGGACCAGGTCGAATGGCATGGCACTATCTGGACCGTGGCGACCATGGACGGGAACAAGATCCAGAAAGTAGGCGTCAGATTCCCCGAAGGAACGCGACCCGGACCAGGATTGTTCCTCTAAACTTCGTTTCAGCCGGATCCACAAGTAGTCTGCCTATGTCCCTGCGCGTGTACCTTCGCACAGCCCTGCTCGGGTTGTGCCTGTCCCTTTCTTTTGCCGCTAGCGCGGCAGAAGCCCCGACCACCGCCAGTATCCAGAACAGCCTCGACAAGATCGCCGAGCGCAAGCTGCCCGAGGCAGACCAGAAGGCGCTGCAGCAGGTGCTCGAACAAACGTTGAGCCTGCTTGCTGCCAAGGAAGACAACGAAAAGAAACTGGCTGCACTCAAGCAGCAGCTGAGCAGTGCCCCCAAGGAGACCAGCGACAGCCAGAAGGAGTTGGCCAGGCTCAAGGAAACCAAGGCACAACCGGTGGCACAGCGCTACGCCAACCTCACCGTGCCACAGCTTGAACAGATGCTCAGCGAACGCAACACGCTGCAGGGCGAGCTGCAAAAGGCGTTGTCTGAAGCCAACAGCCTGATCATCAACTCGCAAACCCGCCCCGAGCGTGCCCAGGCGGAGATCAGCAGCAGCCAGACCCGCACCCAGCAGATCAACAACATCCTCAAAACCGGCAAGGACGGTGGCAAAGCCATCAATGCCGACCAGCGCAATCAGCTCAACGCCGAGTTGGCCTCGCTCAACGCGCTGACCCTGCTGCGCCGCCAGGAACTGGCCGGCAACAGCCTGCTGCAAGACCTCGGCAATGCGCGTCACGACCTGCTGGTCGAGCGCGCTGCGCGCCTGGAGCAGGAAATCCAGGACCTGCAGACGCTGATCAACGCCAAACGCCTGGCCCAGTCCCAGGAAGCCGTCACCCAGCAGTCGATTGAGGCTCAGAAGGCCGGCGGCAGCAGCCTGCTGGCCACTGAAAGCGCGATCAACCTCAAGCTTTCCGACTACCTGCTCAAGAGCACCGACCGCCTTAACGAACTGACCCAGCAGAACCTGCGCACCAAGCAGCAACTCGACAGCCTGACCCAGGCCGACCAGGCGCTTGACGAGCAGATCAACGTGCTCAAGGGAAGCCTGCTGCTGTCGAAGATTCTCTACAAGCAGAAACAGACCCTGCCGCACCTGAAGGTCGACCGCGACCTGGCCGACCAGATCGCCGACACCCGCCTGTACCAGTTCGAAGTCAACCAGCAGCGCGAGCAGATGAGCAGCCCGGTCACCTACGTCGACAAGCTGCTGGCGGCGCAACCGCAGGAAGATGTGACCCCGCAGCTGCGCAAGGCCCTGCTGGAAGTGGCCATCACCCGCAGCGACCTGTTGGAGCGGCTGAACCGCGAGCTGTCGGCGCTGCTCAACGAATCGATCACCCTGCAGCTCAACCAGAAGCAGCTACTGGGCACCGCGCAGAGCCTGCGCACCACCCTCGACGAGCAAATGTTCTGGATCCCCAGCAACAAGCCGCTGGACTGGGACTGGCTGCAATACGTGCCGGAGCGCCTGGCCGACCAGGTCGCCAACCTGCCGTGGGGCTCCAGCCTGAAAGAGCTGGCCGATGGCCTGAGCCAGCGCCCGTTGCTGTTCCTGCCGCTGCTGTTGGTGATCGGCGCGCTGTTGTGGCGGCGCAAATACCTTTACCAACGGTTAGGCAAAGTGCACCAGGATATCGGCCACTTCCGCCGTGACAGCCAATGGCACACGCCCCAGGCAATCCTAATCAACATTCTGCTGGCGATGCCGGTCAGCCTTGGTCTGGCGCTGTGCAGCTACGCCCTGCAGATCGACGCCCGCGGGCAGAATGCCAACCTGGGCGCCGCACTCTGGCAGCTGGCCCAGGCCTGGCTGGTGTTCTATACCGCCTACCGTATCCTCGCACCCGGTGGCGTGGCGGAAGTCCACTTCCGCTGGCACAAACCGCAGGTCGAGTTCCTGCGCGGCTGGGTTCGCCGCCTGGGCACCGTGGTGCTGGCACTGGTCGGCGTGGTGGCGGTGGCCGAGCACCAGCCTTCGGCATTGGCAGACGACGTGTTGGGCATCGGCGTGGTGCTGACCTGCTATGCGCTGATGGCCTGGCTGCTCAGCCGCCTGCTGCTCAGCAGCCCGGCACACCGTGACACCTCGCTGTTCCGCAGGGCGGTGGGGGTAGCGTTCACCGCCCTGCCCATCGCCCTGTTCGTCGCCGTGTGCTTCGGCTACTACTACACCGCATTGAAGCTTACCGACCGACTCATCTACACCCTGTACCTGCTGCTGTTCTGGCTGGTGATCGAGGCCGCCTTCGTGCGCGGCCTGTCGGTGGCTGCACGACGCCTGGCCTACCAGCGTGCGTTGACCAAGCGTGCGGCAGCCAAGGAAGGGCTGGATGGCGAAGTCATCACCGAAGAGCCAACGCTGGATATCGAACAGGTCAACCAGCAGTCGCTGCGCCTGATCCGCCTGGCCCTGCTCGGCGGCTTCATCGCCGGCCTGTATTGGGTATGGGCCGACCTGATCTCGGTGTTCGCCTACCTCAACAATTTCGTCCTCTACGAATACACCAGCGGCACCGGCGCCGCGGCCAGCATGGTACCGATCAGCCTCGGCGACCTGCTCGGCGCGCTGGTGATCGTCGGCATAACTTTCGCCCTGGCCGGCAACTTGCCAGGCTTGCTGGAAGTACTGGTGCTGTCTCGCCTGAACCTGGCCCAGGGCAGTGCCTACGCCACCACCACGCTGTTGTCGTACACCATCGTCGGCATCGGCATCGTCAGCACCCTGTCGACCCTGGGGGTGAGCTGGGACAAGCTGCAATGGCTGGTGGCTGCGCTGTCAGTAGGGCTGGGCTTCGGCATGCAGGAAATCTTCGCCAACTTCATCTCCGGCATCATGATCCTGTTCGAGCGCCCGGTACGGATTGGCGACACCATCACCATCGGCAACCTGTCGGGCACGGTAAGCAAGATCCGCATCCGTGCCACCACCATCACCGACTTCGACCGCAAGGACATCATCGTCCCCAACAAGACCTTCATCACTGGCCAACTGATCAACTGGTCGCTGACCGATACGGTCACCCGGGTGACGCTGAAGCTGGGCATCGACTATGGCTCAGACCTCGACCTGGTGCGCGACCTGCTGCTCAAGGGCGCGCATGAGAACCCACGCGTGCTCAAGGATCCGGAACCGATCGTGTACTTCCTCAACTTCGGCGAAAGCTCGCTGGACCACGAACTGCGCATGCACGTGCGTGACCTGGGCGACCGCAACCCGACGCTGGACGAGATCAACCGCTACATCAACCGCGAGTTCAAGGCCCACAACATCAAGATCTCGGTACGCCAGGTAGAGGTATTCCTGATGGACGCCAAGGGCAGCAAACAGCAATTGATTCCGATGGAACAGCCGAAATCGGATGGCACTGCTTCGGCCTGAATAGGCTCGAATACTTTATTGTGTGCAAAATGGCTACGAGGGCTTCGCCCTCGTTCGCGGGTAAACCCGCTCCTACATCGGGCGCTGGCCGCTGTGGGGGCGGGTTCACCCGCGAAAGGCCGCCAAGCGGCCCCATTGGCACCGATTTCAAGGAGCAGTCCCGTGAAAGCCCTCGACCAACTCACCTTCGACAACCGCTTCGCCCGCCTGGGCGATGCGTTCTCCACCCAGGTGCTGCCCGAGCCCATTGCAGACCCGCGCCTGGTGGTAGCGAGCGAGTCGGCCATGGCCTTGCTCGACCTCGACCCCGCCCAGGCCGAGCTGCCGGTGTTCGCCGAACTGTTCAGCGGCCACAAACTGTGGGAAGAGGCCGACCCTCGGGCGATGGTTTATTCCGGCCACCAGTTCGGCTCGTACAACCCACGTCTGGGCGACGGCCGTGGCCTGCTACTGGCCGAAGTGCTCAACGACGCAGGCGAACACTGGGACCTGCACCTCAAGGGCGCCGGCCAGACACCCTACTCCCGCATGGGTGACGGCCGCGCCGTGCTGCGCTCGTCGATTCGCGAGTTCCTCGCCTCCGAAGCCCTGCACGCCCTGGGTATCGCTACCAGCCGGGCACTGTGCGTGATCGGTTCCAGCACCCCGGTGTGGCGCGAAACCCGTGAAAGCGCGGCCATGCTGACGCGCCTGGCGCAGAGCCATGTGCGTTTCGGTCATTTCGAGTACTTCTACTACACCAAGCAGCCCGAGCAGCAGCGCGTGTTGATCGACCATGTGCTGGAACAGCACTATCCCGAATGCCGTGACGCCGAGCAGCCTTACCTGGCCATGTTCCGCACCATCGTCGAGCGCAATGCCGAACTGATCGCCCGCTGGCAGGCGTATGGCTTCTGCCACGGCGTGATGAACACCGATAACATGTCGATCCTCGGCATCACCTTCGATTTTGGCCCCTATGCGTTCCTGGATGACTTCGACGCCAACTTCATCTGCAACCACTCCGACGATCGAGGCCGCTACAGCTACGCCAACCAAGTGCCCATCGCCCACTGGAACCTCAGCGCGCTGGCCCAGGCACTGACCACCGTGATCGAAGTTGAGCCACTGAAGGAAGCGTTGGGCCTGTTCCTGCCGCTGTACCAGGCCCATTACCTGGACCTGATGCGCCGGCGCCTGGGGCTGACCACCGCCGAAGATGATGACATGGCGCTGGTCGAGCGCCTGCTGCAGTGCATGCAACGCGGTGGCGTGGACTACAGCCTGTTCTTCCGCAAACTGGGTGAGCAGCCGGTGGCCGAGGCGCTGAAGGTGGCGCGCGATGACTTTATCGACCTGGCCGGCTTCGATGCCTGGGGCGCAGACTACCTGGCCCGCTGTGGGCGTGAACCCGGCAATGCCGAAGGCCGCCGTGAGCGGATGCATGCGGTAAACCCGCTGTACGTGCTGCGCAACTACCTGGCGCAGAAAGCCATCGAAGCGGCCGAGGCGGGGGATTACAGTGAAGTTCGACGGCTGCACCAAGTCCTGACCAGGCCGTTCGAGGAACAGCCCGGGATGCAGGCCTACGCCGAGCGACCGCCGGAGTGGGGCAAGCACCTGGAAATCAGCTGCTCTTCCTGATTAGCGCCGAATCCTGAGCGGTTTTACCGGCGAAGCCGGTGCCATGCACCGCGTCGCATTCTTCGCGGGTGAACCCGCTCCTACAGGGAACCGCGATAGACCTACTGGAGATGAAATGACCGACCCACTGGTAATCCCCTGCCCCCACTGCAACGGCCTCAACCGCCTGCCCGCCGAGCGCCTGGGCGATGCGCCGAAATGCGGTCGCTGCAAACAGGACGTGCTGTTGAGCACCCCTTTCGAGCTCACCGAAGCCAGCTATGCCAGCCAGATCAAAGGCGACCTGCCGCTGCTGGTCGACATCTGGGCCGACTGGTGCGGCCCGTGCAAGTCATTTGCCCCCACCTTCGAAGAGGCCGCCCGGAAGCTTGCAGGCCGCTGCCGCCTGGCCAAGCTCGACAGCGAAGCCAACCGTAACCTCGCAGGGCAACTGGGCATACGCTCGATCCCCAGCCTGCTGCTGTTCAAGAACGGCCGCGAAGTCAGCCGGCAGGCCGGGGCGTTTCCACTCCAGTCCCTGCTGGAGTGGCTGCGTAACCACGGGGTTTAAGCATTCTCCTCAAGCAGCGAATGCAGCTCGACAAACTGCAGAGTCAGCTTGTGCCGCGGCTCCAGGTGAATCAGCGGCAGGCTGGCGTGGTGCGATTCGCGCATTTTCACCGAGCTGCCCAAGTACACCGGCAGCACCGGCAAACCTTCGGCCAACAGCTCGTCGAGCATCTGCTGTGGCAGGCTGGCACGTGACTGGAACTGGTTGACCACGATGCCTTCGACCACCAGGTCTTCGTTGTGGTCTTCCTTGAGGTCTTCGATCTCGGCCAGCAGGCCATACAGGGCCTGGCGCGAAAAGCTGTCGCAGTCGAAGGGAATCAGCACGCGATCGGCAGCGATCAGCGCAGAAACCGCATAGAAATTAAGCGCCGGCGGGGTATCGATGTAAATACGCTCGTAATCCTCGTCCAGCTCGTCGAGCAACTTGCGCAGCTTGTTGATCTTGTGTTTTGCCTCCAGCTTTGGCTGCAGGTCGGCCAGCTCGGCAGTGGCGGTGACCACATGCAGGTTGTCGAATGGGGTTTCGTAGATATCGACCTTGTTCTTCTTGCTGAACGGCCCGCTGGAAAGGCTTTGCTTGAAGAAGTCGGCGATGCCCATGGGGATGTCCTCGCCGGTCAGGCCGGTGAGGTATTGGGTCGAGTTCGCCTGGGCATCCAGGTCGATCAACAAGGTCCGGTAGCCTTCATTGGCACTGACCGCCGCCAGGTTGCAGGCAATGCTCGACTTGCCCACGCCACCTTTCTGATTGAACACCACGCGCCGCATGATTGACCTCCGTGTATCAACGAATGCCCGAGTATGTGGCGGCAGTGGGGCAATGACCAGTGCCAATTGCCCCGGCATCACGCCTGACCGACCACCTGCCCTGTCAACAACTCGGCAAATGCCTTGGCCATGACCGAATGGCCGCGCTCACGCTGCACCAGCCACACCGCCGACATCGCCTCTTCATCGAGCAAGGTGCGGTACACCACCCCTTCTATACGCATGCGCTGGAACGACGCCGGCAGCACCGACACCCCCAGCCCCGCCGAGACCAGGCCGATGATGGTCATCGCTTCCCCTGCCTCTTGCGCAAAATGGGGGCTGAAACCCGCATGCCGCGCCAGGCTCAGCAATTGTGCATGCAAGCCGCTGCCATAACTGCGCGGGAAGAACACGAAGGGCTCAGGGGCCAACGCCGCCATGTAGACGCCTTGCTCAGTGCCCTCAGCCAGCGGATGCGAAGCATTGATCACCGCCACCAACGGTTCTCGGAACAACTCGGTGGCCACCAACCCCTCCGGCAGCGGCATCGGCCGCATCAACCCCACCTCGATGGACTCGTCGAATACCCCTTCGGCAACATCACGGCTGCTCATTTCCTTGAGGTTCAGGTGCACCGCCGGAAAGCGCTGACGGAAGGCATGAATGGCCTTGGGGATTTTCGAGGTGAACGGGGCCGAGGAAGTGAAACCGATTTTCATCTCGCCCAGCTCGCCCAACTGCGCACGCCGAGCTACATCCGCGGCCTTCTCCACCTGCGCCAATACCTGGCGCGCTTCCTCGAGGAACAATCGCCCGGCCTCGCTCAGTTCGACACGACGATTGGTACGGTCGAACAACCGGGCCCCCAACTCCTGCTCCAGAGCCTGGATCTGCTGACTCAAGGGCGGCTGGGAAATACCCAGTTGCTGGGCGGCGCGGCCAAAGTGCAGCTCTTCGGCCACAGCAATGAAGTAACGCAGATGACGCAATTCCATGATCCGCTCCAAACAAGTCGCCAAACATCTCAAATAGGTCGAACAATATATTGGATCTAATCGTTAGCCAGCTATATGCTTTTTTTCATTGCGCCAGAGGTACCCGCCCGTGAAAACTGCAGTAGCCCCCCTCCTCCTTGAGCCACAACCTGCCATCCTGACCGAAATGTGGATCGAAAAAGGCACACCCGCTTTCATGAAAACCGTGCTGGCCTTGTTCAGCGGCGGTTTCGCCACCTTCGCCTTGCTGTACTGCGTACAGCCAATGATGCCTCTGCTATCCAACGAGTTTTCCATCAACGCGGCGCAGAGCAGCCTGGTACTGTCGGTGTCCACCGCCATGCTGGCGTTCGGCCTGCTGATCACCGGCCCCATTTCTGACCGCATAGGGCGCAAACCCGTGATGGTGTTCGCGCTGGTCTGCGCCGCCCTGTCCACCTTGGCCAGCGCAGTGATGCCCAGCTGGGAGCTGGTACTGGCCACCCGCGCCTTGGTCGGCCTGTCGCTGAGCGGCCTGGCGGCAGTGGCGATGACCTACCTGAGCGAAGAGATTCACCCGCAACACATTGGCCTGGCCATGGGCCTGTACATCGGCGGCAACGCGATTGGCGGCATGAGCGGGCGGCTCATCACTGGCGTACTGATCGACTTCGTCAGCTGGCACACGGCGATGCTGACCATTGGCGGCCTGGCCCTGGTGGCCGCGCTGGTGTTCTGGAAGGTGCTGCCGGAATCACGCAATTTCCGCGCACAGACGATGAACCCACGCAGCCTGCTGGACGGTTTTGTCATGCACTTCAAAGATGCAGGCCTGCCCTGGCTGTTTCTTGAAGCCTTCTTGCTGATGGGCGCCTTCGTCACCCTGTTCAACTACATCGGCTACCGCCTGCTGGCCGAGCCCTACCACATGAACCAGGCGCTGGTCGGCTTGCTGTCAGTGGTTTACCTGTCGGGTATCTACAGTTCGGCACAGGTCGGCGCGCTGGCGGACAAACTGGGCCGGCGCAAGGTGTTCTGGGCCAGTATCGTGGTAATGGCGGGTGGCTTGCTGATGACATTGGCCAGTCCGCTGGTGATGGTGATCGTGGGCATGCTGGTGTTCACCTTCGGCTTCTTTGGTGCGCACTCGGTGGCCAGCAGCTGGATCGGCCGCCGGGCGCTGAAGGCCAAGGGGCAGGCGTCGTCGCTGTACCTGTTCTGCTACTACGCTGGCTCCAGCGTGGCCGGTACGGCGGGCGGGGTGTTCTGGCACCAGTGGGGCTGGAACGGGATCGGGCTGTTCATTGGCAGCTTGCTGGCGGTGGCATTGCTGGTGGCATTGCACCTGAGCAAGTTACCACCCAAAACGGTGTGAGGCATTCGCGGGCACGCCTGCACCCACAACCTGTGGGAGCGGGCGTGACCACGAAGAGTCCATCAGATCAGTTGATGATCTCGACAATATCCACATCCACTTCCCGGCTCATCAGGTGCTTTTCCACCTCACCGGTCAGCTTCACCTTGGTCTTGTCGTTGAACGGCGTCGGCGGCAGGTCCTCATCGTCGATCTCGACAGTGATGGTGCCGGTGTTGTCCTTGAACTCGTACTTGTCGTCGTTGTTGATCTTCTTGGTCACGAAGCCCTGCAGCACGACGGGGGTGTCATCGGCGGCGTCGTTCGCGGCGGCAACCGTGGTTACCGACTGGGCGCCAGGGCCGGTGTAGCCAGCGGCAAATGCGCCAGCGCTGAACAAGGGGGCGAGGATGAGGGCAAGATAACGG
Organism: Pseudomonas sp. CIP-10; assembly: GCF_020911845.1. Taxonomy (NCBI): domain Bacteria; kingdom Pseudomonadati; phylum Pseudomonadota; class Gammaproteobacteria; order Pseudomonadales; family Pseudomonadaceae; genus Pseudomonas; species Pseudomonas sp. CIP-10. Next base: position 5,653,067 of record NZ_CP087160.1, read on the forward strand.
ATTTTCATGAGGATCGGGTCCTGTTTCGGTTTCGATGGGACCAGATTAACGACGATCGCTGAATTAAAACTTAATGCAAAATCAAAGCCCGGCACATGACCGGGCTTATGGTTTCCGCGTGTCACCTCACTGGTGATACTGCGCCGACAGCTCGTGAACGGCATTGATGAATACGCCGGCATGCTCCGGGTCGACTTCCGGGGTAATGCCGTGGCCCAGGTTGAACACATGACCGGTGCCATGGCCGTAGCTGGCCAGGATGCGCGCCACTTCCTTGCGAATGGCCTCGGGCTTGGCGTACAGCACGGTCGGATCCATGTTGCCTTGCAAGGCTACTTTGTCACCCACGCGGCGGCGGGCGTCGCCGATCTCGCAGGTCCAGTCCAGGCCCAGTGCGTCGGCACCTGCGTCGGCGATGCTTTCCAGCCACAAACCACCATTCTTGGTGAACAGGATCACCGGCACCTTGCGCCCCTCGTGCTCGCGGATCAGGCCGCTGACGATCTTGCGCATGTAGGCCAGGGAGAACTCCTGATAGGCCGCCGCCGACAGGTTGCCGCCCCAGGTGTCGAAGATCTGCACAGCCTGGGCGCCAGCCAGGATCTGGCCGTTAAGGTAGCTGGTGACCGACTGGGCCAGCTTGTCCAGCAGCAGGTGCAGGGCTTGCGGATTGTCGTAGGCCATGGCCTTGGTCTTGCGGAAGTCCTTCGACGAGCCGCCTTCGACCATGTAGGTGGCCAGGGTCCACGGGCTGCCGGAGAAGCCGATCAACGGCACACGGCCATTGAGCTCACGGCGAATGGTGCTGACCGCGTCCATCACGTAGCCGAGGTCTTTCTGTGGGTCCGGGACTGGCAGCGCTTCGATGTCAGCGGGGGTGCTGATGACCTTCTTGAAACGCGGGCCTTCGCCGGTTTCGAAGTACAGGCCCAGGCCCATGGCATCGGGAATGGTAAGGATGTCCGAGAACAGGATCGCTGCGTCCAGCGGGTAGCGGTCCAGCGGCTGCAGGGTGACCTCGCAGGCGAACTGCGGGTTCATGCACAGGCTCATGAAGTCACCGGCCTTGGCGCGGCTGGCGCGGTACTCCGGCAGGTAGCGGCCGGCCTGGCGCATCATCCACACCGGGGTGACGTCTACGGGTTGCTTGAGCAGTGCACGCAGGAAACGATCGTTCTTCAGGGCAGTCATGTCGGCATCCGGAAAAATAGTGCGGGCATTTTCTCAGACACCAGCGCAAAAGGCACGGCCATGACCATGTGTTTTGTCTATTGGATGCCACAGATCAAGCGTTTTTGTATACAAAAGCTTCGCGGGCATGCCCGCTACCACGGGTTCTAAGCTTAACCCTGTGGGAGCGGGCATGCCCGCGAGCAGGCCGAAAATCAGACTTCGAGGTAGTCCAGGATACCCTCGGCGGCCGTACGCCCTTCGAAGATCGCAGTCACCACCAGGTCCGAACCGCGCACCATGTCGCCACCGGCAAACACTTTCGGGTTGCTGGTCTGGTGCTTGAACTTGCCCTTCTCCGGGGCAACCACACGGCCCTGGCTGTCCAGCTGAATGCCATGCTGCTCAAACCACGGCGCCGGGCTCGGGCGGAAGCCGAAGGCGATTACCACGGCGTCTGCCGGCAGGATCTCTTCGGAGCCCGGGATTGGCTCAGGGCTGCGGCGCCCACGGGCATCAGGCTCGCCCAGGCGAGTCTCGACCACTTTGACGCCTTCGACCTTGTCCTCACCCACAATGGCGATGGGCTGGCGGTTGTAGAGGAACTTCACACCCTCTTCCTTGGCGTTCTTCACCTCTTTACGCGAACCCGGCATGTTGGCTTCGTCACGACGATAAGCACAGGTCACTGCCTTGGCACCCTGACGGATCGAGGTACGGTTGCAGTCCATCGCGGTGTCACCACCACCCAGCACCACCACTTTCTTGCCCTGCATGTCGACGAAGTCTTCCGGCGACTTCTCGAAGCCCAGGTTGCGGTTGACGTTGGCGATCAGGAAGTCCAGTGCGTCATGCACGCCCGGCAGGTCTTCACCCGGGAAGCCGCCCTTCATGTAGGTGTAGGTACCCATGCCCATGAACACCGCGTCGTACTCGGCGAGCAGCTGTTCCATGGTCACGTCCTTGCCCACCTCGGTGTTCAGGCGGAACTCGATGCCCATGCCGGTGAACACTTCACGGCGGTTGCTGAGCACGGTCTTTTCCAGCTTGAACTCGGGGATACCGAAGGTCAGCAGGCCACCGATCTCAGGGTTTTTGTCGAACACCACCGGGGTTACCCCGGCGCGCACCAGCACATCGGCGCAGCCCAGGCCAGCCGGGCCTGCGCCGATGATGGCGACGCGCTTGCCGGTGGGCTTGACCTTGGACATGTCCGGGCGCCAGCCCATGGCGAAGGCGGTGTCGGTGATGTACTTCTCCACCGAGCCGATGGTCACCGCGCCGAAACCGTCGTTCAGGGTGCAGGCACCCTCGCACAGGCGGTCTTGCGGGCAAACACGGCCGCATACTTCCGGCAGGGTGTTGGTCTGGTGCGACAGTTCCGCCGCGGCCAGGATGTTGCCTTCGGAGACCAGCTTCAACCAGTTGGGGATGAAGTTGTGTACCGGGCACTTCCACTCGCAATACGGGTTACCGCAGCCCAGGCAGCGGTGCGCCTGCTCTACGGACTGCTGCGGCTTGAACGGTTCGTAGATTTCCACGAACTCTTTCTTGCGCTGGCGCAGCAGCTTTTTTTTCGGGTCCTTTCGGCCCACTTCGATGAACTGGAAGTCGTTGTTCAGACGTTCAGCCATTTTTCAAAACCTCTTTACAGCAGCTGCAAGCTACACGCTGCAAGCCGCAAGACGATCACTTAAGCCGGGCAAACCTCTCACTGCCATTACGTGCAGCTTGAGGCTTGCCACTTGCAGCTGTTTTTACTGCGGGTTGGCACGGGTGCTGGACAGCAGCTGCTTCAGGTTGGCTGCCTTCGGCTTGACCAGCCAGAAGCGCCGCACGTAGTCGTCCAGGTTCTCCGAGAGCTCACGCCCCCACTCGCTGCCGGTCTCATCCACATACTCGGCAAGGACACGCGCCAGGTGGCTACGGTAGGCCTCCATCGCTTCGCCACTGATACGCTGGATTTCCACCAGCTCGTGGTTGAGCTTGTCGACGAAGCTATTGTCCATGTCGAGCACGTAGGCAAAGCCGCCAGTCATGCCAGAACCGAAGTTGTAACCGGTCTTGCCCAGAACGCAGACAAAGCCGCCGGTCATGTATTCACAGCAGTGATCGCCAGTGCCCTCGACAACAGCATGGGCGCCGGAGTTACGCACAGCGAAGCGCTCGCCCGCAGTACCTGCGGCAAACAGCTTGCCGCCAGTGGCACCGTACAGGCAGGTGTTGCCGACGATGGCGCTGTGCTGGGTTTCGAACGGGCTGCCGGCTGGCGGCACGATGGTGACCTTACCACCGGTCATGCCTTTGCCGACGTAATCGTTGGCGTCGCCTTCCAGGTGCAGGTTAAGGCCACCGGCGTTCCACACACCAAAGCTCTGGCCCGCAGTCCCCTTGAAGCGGAAGGTGATCGGCGCCGCGGCCATGCCCTGGTTGCCGTGCAGGCGGGCGATTTCGCCCGACACACGCGCACCAATGGAGCGGTCGCAGTTGCAGATGTCGAGGCTGAACTCGCCACCCGCCTGATCGCGGATGGCCGGCATGGCCATATCAACCATCTTCTCGGCCAACTCGCCCAGGTCGAACGGCGGGTTCTTGTCGACTTCGCAGAACTGCGGTTTGTCCGCCGGAATGTGCGAGCTGCCCAGCAGCGGCGACAGGTCCAGGTACTGCTGGCGTTCGGTGTCACCTGGCAGCACTTCGAGCAGGTCGGTACGGCCGATCAACTCGCCAAGGCTGCGCACACCCAGCTTGGCCAACCACTCGCGGGTTTCTTCGGCGACAAAGGTGAAGAAGTTGATCACCATGTCGACGGTGCCGATGTAGTGGTCCTTGCGCAGCTTGTCGTTCTGGGTGGCCACGCCGGTGGCGCAGTTGTTCAGGTGGCAGATGCGCAGGTACTTGCAGCCCAGGGCAATCATTGGCGCGGTACCAAAGCCGAAGCTTTCGGCACCGAGGATGGCCGCCTTGATCACGTCCAGGCCGGTTTTCAGGCCGCCGTCGGTCTGCACCCGCACCTTGCCACGCAGGTCGTTGCCACGCAGGGTCTGGTGGGTTTCCGCAAGGCCCAGCTCCCAAGGGGCGCCGGCGTATTTGATCGAGGTCAGCGGCGAAGCACCGGTACCACCGTCGTAACCGGAGATGGTGATCAGGTCGGCATAGGCCTTGGCCACACCTGCGGCGATGGTGCCCACGCCCGCTTCGGCTACCAGCTTGACCGATACCAGCGCCTGCGGGTTGACCTGCTTGAGGTCGTAGATCAGCTGCGCCAGATCTTCGATCGAGTAGATGTCATGGTGGGGCGGTGGCGAGATCAGGGTCACGCCCGGTACCGCATAACGCAGCTTGGCGATCAGGCCGTTGACCTTTCCGCCCGGCAACTGGCCGCCCTCACCCGGCTTGGCGCCCTGGGCAACCTTGATCTGCAGCACTTCGGCGTTGACCAGATACTCCGGGGTCACACCAAAACGGCCGGTGGCCACCTGCTTGATCTTCGAGCTCTTGATGGTGCCATAGCGCGACGGGTCTTCGCCGCCTTCACCCGAGTTGGAGCGTGCGCCCAGGCGGTTCATGGCCTCGGCCAGCGCTTCGTGGGCTTCCGGCGACAGTGCACCCAGCGAGATACCCGCCGAGTCGAAACGCTTGAGAATCGCCTCCAGCGGCTCGATCTGCTCCAGCGCCAGCGGTTGGTCGGCCACTTTCACCTTGAGCAAGTCACGAATCATCGACACCGGGCGCTGGTCCACCAGCGTGGTGTATTCCTTGAACTTGGCGTAGTCGCCCTGCTGCACGGCGGCTTGCAGGGTGTTGACCACATCCGGGTTGTAAGCGTGGTATTCGCCACCGTGGACGAACTTCAGCAGGCCACCTTGCTGGATCGGCTTACGCGCGCTCCAGGCTTCGGCCGCCAGCAGCTTCTGGTCGTTCTCCAGGTCTTCGAAGCGCGCACCCTTGATGCGGCTGGACACGCCCTTGAAGCTCAGGCCGACCACTTCCTCGGCCAGGCCAATGGCTTCGAACAGCTGTGCACCGCGGTACGAGGCGATAGTGGAGATACCCATCTTCGACAGGATCTTCAGCAGGCCCTTGGAGATACCTTTGCGGTAGTACTTGAACACTTCGTCCAGGTCGCCCAGCACTTCACCGGTACGGATCAGGTCAGCCAGTACTTCATACGCCAGGTACGGGTAAACGGCCGAGGCACCGAAGCCCAGCAGCACGGCGAAGTGATGCGGATCACGGGCGGTAGCGGTTTCCACCAGGATGTTGCTGTCGCAACGCAGGCCCTGTTCGGTCAGGCGGTGGTGCACTGCACCAACGGCCAGCGAAGCATGCACCGGCAGCTTGCCCGGGGCGATATAACGATCGCTCAGCACCAGCTGGGTCTTGCCCCCACGCACAGCTTCTTCGGCCTGGTCGGCAATGTTGCGGATGGCCGCTTCCAGGCCCACGCTCTGCTCATAGTTGAGGTCGATCAGCTGGCGGTCGAAGCCTTCGCGCTCCAGGTTCATCAGCGAACGCCACTTGGCGGGCGAGATGACCGGCGAGCTGAGGATGACCCGCGAAGCGTGCTCCGGGGACTCCTGGAAGATGTTGCGCTCTGCACCCAGGCAGATTTCCAGCGACATCACGATCGCTTCGCGCAGCGGGTCGATCGGCGGGTTGGTTACCTGAGCGAACTGCTGGCGGAAGAAGTCGTACGGCGAGCGCACACGCTGCGACAGCACGGCCATCGGCGTGTCGTCACCCATCGAGCCAACGGCTTCCTGGCCCTGCTCACCCAACGGGCGCAGCACCTGGTCACGCTCTTCGAAGGTGACCTGGAACATCTTCATGTATTGCTTGAGCTGGTCAGCGTCATAGCTGGCCACGCCCTGGTCGTCGGTCAGCGTCGCCTGGATGCGGGTGGCGTGCTGACGCAGCCAGCGCTTGTACGGGTGTCGCGACTTCAGACGGTTGTCGATGGCGTCGGTGTCGAGGATCTGGCCGGTTTCGGTGTCCACGGCAAGGATCTGGCCCGGGCCGACACGGCCCTTGGCCAGCACTTCCTCAGGCTGATAGCCCCATACGCCGATTTCCGAGGCGATGGTGATGTAGCCATTGGTGGTGGTGACCCAACGCGCCGGGCGCAGGCCGTTGCGGTCAAGCAGACACACCGCGTGGCGGCCTTCGGTCATGACGATACCGGCCGGGCCATCCCACGGCTCCATGTGCATGGAGTTGTATTCGTAGAAGGCGCGCAGGTCGGCGTCCATGGTCTCGACGTTCTGCCACGCTGGCGGTACCAGCATGCGCACGCCGCGGAACAGATCGATGCCACCGGTGACCATCAGTTCCAGCATGTTGTCCATGCTCGACGAGTCGGAACCGACGCGGTTGACCAGCGGGCCGAGCTCTTCGAGGTCGGGGATCTGGTCATTGGCGAACTTGGTGCGACGAGCAACGGCCCAGTTACGGTTGCCGGTGATGGTGTTGATCTCGCCGTTATGGGCGAGGAAGCGGAACGGCTGCGCCAGCGGCCATTTCGGCAGGGTGTTGGTGGAGAAGCGCTGGTGGAACACGCAGATCGCGGTTTGCAGGCGCTCGTCACCCAGGTCTGGATAAAACGCCGCGAGATCGCGCGGCATCATCAGGCCTTTGTAGATGATGGTCTTGTGCGAGAAGCTGCAGATGTAGTGGTCGGCGTCGTGGGCGTTGGCCACCGACGAACGACGACGGGCACTGAACAGCTTGATGGCAAATTCCTGGTCGCTCAGGCCTTCACCGCCAATGAACACCTGCTCGATCTGCGGCAGGCGCTCGAGGGCCAGGCGGCCGAGTACGCTGGTGTCGATCGGCACCTTGCGCCAGCCAACCAGTTTCAGGCCAGCGGCGACGATCTCGCGGTCCATGTTGGCGCGGGCAGCTTCGGCTTTGACCGGGTCCTGGTTGAAGAACACCATGCCGACGGCGTACTGCTTGGGCAGCTCGACAGCAAAGTGCTCCTGGGCCATGGCACGCAGGAATTGATCGGGCTTCTGCATGAGCAGACCGCAACCGTCACCGGTCTTGCCGTCGGCATTGATGCCACCGCGGTGGGTCATGCACGTCAGCGCCTGCATGGCGGTTTGCAGAAGGTGGTGGCTCGGCACACCCGTCATATGGGCGATCAGGCCAAAACCACAGTTGTCCTTGAATTCTTCGGGATGGTACAGACCTGTTTTCATAGACACATTCTCACCAGGTTCACCTCTCAACGGAGGTAAATCTCTTTTTTAACAACCACTTACCATCCACGCCGATCAAACGCCAGCTTTTTTGCGGTGGTCATGGAAAACCATTGTTGCACAGCGACAGCGACGCCCACAAATTTTCATGTCTCATCATTGAAAATTTATGTCGCAATTTTGAATGTTTTTGCGCCATGCGCCGTGATAGCGGCTTGGCTCGAGTCTGAAGCGTTTCAGCCATGACTGCAACTAGGGGCTTGTGGCCGGCAGTCCGGGACAGAAAAGCCTGCCGCGCTCGGGCGCAGCAGGCTAGTCGAAAGCTAGAATTCGCTTAGCTACTGGGTGGCGGGGTGATGCCGCCCGGAAGGTATCAGCGGGCCGTGGCCAGCTCTTGTTGGACGCTGCCGACGGTACGTGGCCAAGGTTTACCAGCCTGGACCTTCGCTGGCAAGTTCTTGATTGCCGCTACCGCTGCGTCGCGGTTGGCGAAACTGCCGTAAGTCACGACGTACAAGGGCTTGCCCTGCAGGTTTTTCTTGAAGTAGCGATAGTCGCCACCCTGGGCCTTGACGTAAGCCTGGGCCGACGCCTCGGAGCTGGTACCAAGGATCTGCACCACATAATTGCCCGGCTTCTGTCCGGCATACCAGCCACTGTTGCCAGCGCTAGCGGGGGCTGGTTTTTCGGCTGGTTTTTCGGCAGCTTTGGCGGCCGGCTTGGCCACGGCGACCTGGGTCGGCGCCGGTGCTGGCTTGGCCGGTGCAACCGGTTTCGCGGGCTGGGTTGCAACAGGCTTGGGCGCAGGCGCAACCGACTGAACTGGCTGGGCCGGCGCAGGCGCCGGGCCAGCTGGCACACCTTGTGGCGGAGCGATGGTGGTCACGGTGGGTGGCGGGTTGCCAGGCTGCAGCGCGGTGTCGACAGCCGGGCCTCCCTCTTCACCCTCGCCCATGCCTGCGGCTTGGGCCAGCGGCTCGCGCATCACCGGCTGCGACTGGCCAACCAGTGGCAGCGGCATTGGCTGGGACGAGCCAGAGAACTCGATGGCAGCACCCTGCTTGCCGTCACCCAGCGGCAACTGGGCCTGGGCGGCCGGCGCTTCGGCAGGGGCCTTGTCGCCTTTCTTGGGCATCAATACCGCGGCCGCAACGGCAACCACGACCACAGCGGACAGTGCGAGCACATGTTTTTTAGGCATCTTGAACCCCATGGTTGGTCGCTTGGCCGTCGAGCGGCTGGCGATCATGGCTTCGATCAAAGTGTCACGGGCGACCTGATTGATGTTGCCAGGCCAGCCGTCGGAGTTTTCATGGATATCGGCGATCTGTTCACGGCTGAACACCTCGATGCCCCGACCAGCCCCTTCCAGGCGCTGTTCCAGGTACTCGCGGGTTTCTTCTTCACTGTAGGGCGCAAGCTCGATGATGTGGAAACGTTCTTCCTCGACATTGAGCTCATCCAGCCCGGCAATCAGCGATGGCTCACCGAACAGAAACACGTGCGGACGCCCTTCAGGAACCCCCGCCGCCAACTCCAGCAACGCTTGGAGTGCCGACTCGTCGAGTTGTTCCGCATCGTCCACCAGCAAATACACTTCCTGCCCGGTCAGTGCCAGCTGCACCACCTTCGACAGGATCGCCTGCACCTCGGGCTGGGCCACACCCAGCTCCTGCGCGACCTGCGCGAGCATACTGGAGGCGTCGCTGGCGCTGCGGGCCGACACCACCACACTTTGCACAGTCTGCTTGTTGGTGCTGGCCACCAGGGCCTGGCGAAGTAGCGACTTGCCGCTGCCCAACGGGCCGCTGACCACCAGCATCAACTGGCTATAGCGCGCCAGGTGGTGCAGTTGGCCAAGCACCGGTTTGCGCTGGGCCGGGAAGAACTTGAAGCCAGGTACGCGGGGCGCGAACGGATCATGGCTCAACTGGTAATGGTCGAGAAAGGCCTCATCGGCATGCAAACTTGTCATTGCGCTGTCACAACCTCAAAGCTGGGCCACGATCGCGCGGTAATCCGCCGACAGCGTGGCCTGAAGAATCTCTTTCGAATAGTCGTCGGTCACCACGGCCTCGCCCATCTGGCGCAGCAGCACCAAACGCAAACGACCGTCGAGCACCTTCTTGTCGACCGCCATGTGCTCCATGAAGTGCGCCGGGGTCATTTCCTGTGGTGGCACCACCGGCAAACCTGCGTCCTGCAACAGGCGGATTCCACGATCGCGCTCAGCCTGGTCGATCCAGCCAAGGCGCATGGACATTTCCAGGGCCATCACTGTGCCCGCCGCGACAGCCTCGCCGTGCAGCCACACGCCATAGCCCATGTGGGTTTCGATAGCATGCCCGAAGGTATGCCCCAGGTTCAGCGTGGCCCGTACGCCCGACTCGCGCTCGTCAGCACCCACCACTGCGGCCTTGGCCGCGCAAGAGCGGCGGATGGCCTCGGTCAGGGCTGCCGAATCGAGGGCACGCAGTGCCTGCATATTGTCTTCGAGCCAGGCGAGGAACGGCTTGTCGCAAATCAGGCCGTACTTGATCACTTCGGCCAGACCTGCGGACAGCTCGCGCGCTGGCAGGGTCTTGAGGCTGGTGGTATCGATCAGCACCGCATTGGGCTGATAGAACGCACCGACCATGTTCTTGCCCAGCGGATGATTGATGCCGGTCTTGCCACCCACGGACGAGTCGACCTGGGACAACAGGGTAGTCGGCACCTGGATGAAGTCGACGCCGCGCTGGTAGCAGGCGGCTGCGAAACCAGCCATGTCACCAATCACGCCACCACCAAGCGCGACCACAGTAGTACGACGATCATGCCGAGCTGTCAGCAGGCCATCGAAGATCAACTGCAATGTTTCCCAGTTCTTGTGGGCTTCCCCATCGGGCAACACCACTGGCAGTACCGAGTAGGCTCCGAGGGCCTTGCTCAGGCGTTCGAGATACAGCGGCGCGACGGTCTCGTTGGAAACGATGGCTACCTGCCGACCCGCAATGTGCGGCGCCAGCAGCTCAGGCTGGTCCAGCAGGCCTTCGCCAATGTAGATCGGGTAGCTACGCTCGCCCAGGTCGACCTTTAGTGTCTGCATGTATCCCCACAATGTACTTGGGCGCGGCGCCATCCGGCGACCTGCGCGGTAACGTTGAGCCTCGCCTCGGCGCTGGAGGCCGAGAATAGTCCCGGGTTAACGGGGCGGCAACTGCTGCAAGCGCTCGAGAATATCGATCACCACCATGCGTGGTGGCCGCTCGTCGGTTTCAACCACCACGTCGGCGATCTCGCGGTAGAGCGGGTCGCGGGTTTCCAGCAAGGTGCGCAAGGTCGCCTCCGGATTGGCTGTGCGCAGCAGCGGGCGATTGCGATCGCGCGCGGTGCGACCGACTTGCTGCTCGACCGAAGCATGCAGGTAGATCACCCGGCCACCCTGATGCAGCGCCTGCCGGTTGGCTTCGCGCATCACCGCGCCACCACCGGTGGCCAGCACCACACCGTCGAGCGCGCACAACTCGGCAATCATCGCTTGCTCGCGATCACGGAAACCCGGCTCGCCTTCCTTGTCGAATATCCACGGGATGTTTGCGCCGCATCGCAGTTCGATTTCCTTGTCGGAATCCTTGAACAGCAGGCGCAGCTCTTTGGCCAACAGGCGTCCGATGGTGCTTTTACCAGCGCCCATGGGCCCCACAAGTATCAAATTTCGCACAGAATCAACGACTCACAGCAATCGCCTGGTCACTCATGATACGCGGAGTCAGGAAGACCAGCAGCTCGGATTTTTTCTCTTGTAATGCATCGCGTCGAAACAGCCGCCCAACATACGGCAGATCGCCGAAAAATGGCACCTTGTCGACCACATTGTTTTGCGAAGTCGAGTAGACGCCACCGATCACGATCGTTTCGCCGTCAGCCACACGAACCTTGGCATTGACCTCGTTCTTGCGGATCGGCGGTACGTTGTTCAAGGCATTGACGTAATCCGGCTCGTCCTTGGTCACCCGGACGGTCATGATCACCTTGTTGTCCGGAGTGATCTGTGGCGTTACTTCCAGCGACAGCGAGGCTTCGCGAAACGATACCGAGGTAGCGCCGCTTTGGCTGGTTTCCTGGTAAGGCACCTCGGTACCCTTGAGGATCCTCGCCGTTTCCTTGTCAGCCGTGACCACCTTGGGCTGCGAAATGATCTCGCCGTTGCCGCTTTTTTCCATGGCACTGAGTTCCAGATCCAGCAACACGTCACCGCGCAACAAACCCAGGCCGATACTGCTGCCGGCTCGCTCCAGACCGAGGTCGACGAACAGCTCCTTGCCGGGCCGCAGTTTCTCGCCGTACAGCGGCCCACCCCAGCGTACCCCCAGGCTTTTCTCATAATCGACGTTGGCCTCGACGATACGCGCCTCGATCGCTACCTGACGCACCGGCACGTCCAACTGCGCCACCAACTGGCGTATCTCGGCCAGGCGGTCAGCGGGCAGGTACACCACCAGCGTATTGGTGCGCTCATCGACACTCAGGCTACCCGTGGAGATGCCGCCACCCTCCAGACTTGCCAGCAGCAACTGCGCCAAATCGGCGGCCTTGGCGTGGTGAATGGTCAGCAGCTCCCGACGCAATGGCTGCAGCTGCGCGTCCAGCACTTGGCTCACCCGGGCGTCTGCCGATTGCGCGGCAAACTCGGCCGCAGGCGCCACCAACAGCACATTGCCCTCCTGGCGCCGGGACAGGCCCTTGCTGCGCAGCACCAGGTCAAGCGCCTGATCCCACGGCACGTCCTGCAAACGCAAAGTGACGCTGCCTTGTACCGCATCACTGGCGACCAGGTTGACGCCGGCGTAGTCAGCCAGCACCTGCAGCACCGCACGCACCTCTACATCCTGGAAGTTCAGCGACAGGGGTTCACCCTGGTAAGGCGTCGCCGAAGCCAGCGGGATCGACAGCAGGGTTGCCAGCAGGTATTTCATCCACGTTTTCATTCGGGTCCGAGGCCTCCTTGCCCAGGCGCTTGGCGAGGGTGATGAACGCCGTGCGCTCGTGCCATACCCCCGCCATGAACAGCCGCTCACGCACTTCGACCTGACGTTGGTCTATATGCATCACTACCCCCTGATCACGCCCTACCCGGTCGCCCGGGCGTACGCGATAGAGCTTGCCAGCCGCCATCAGCAGTGCCTCGCGTGCCGCCCCGCGCGCCAGGCTGCCGACCATTTCCAGCTGCGCCAACGGCACGCCGACCAGCCCGGCACTGGCCACTCGCGCAGCAGCCGGCGCAAACGGGTCCACTTCAGGTGCAGCCATTGCGGCCCTTGCCGGCAGGTCCGCCAGCATTGCAGGTGCCTTCAGGGGCGTAGCCGCGTGATAGGCATCAACCCGCAACTGCAGGCGCAACAATCCAGGCTGGCGATCAACGGTTGCCAGGCTCATGTCACCGCTGCGCAGAATCCGCGCCTGCCCCAACCAGTCGCCCAGCCACAGCCGCAAGGCCGAGTAACGCCCTACCACTTGCACCACCAGCGGTACCTTACTGAATCCGGCCTGTTGCTCGCCCTCACCTACATCGAGGCGCTCGACAAGCAAGCCGTGCGCATGCCCCGACACTGCCAGACGCTCAAGCAGGTCGCTCATGCTCTCCCCGGCGGCCAGATACCAGTGCGCCGCTTGCAACCGCTGTTCGGCAATCACCGTTAGAGCCTTCAGCCGCTCCAGTTCGGCCAACTGCGATGAACTGGCTGCCTGCAGCTGGCTCAACTCGACATGCCTGGCATCCTCCCGCGCCTGCTGCTGCAACAGGGCGGGCAGGCGCATCGCGCAGCCCAGGCTGAACAACACAACAGCCACCAGCACTGGCGCCAGCCGTCGGAAGCGCCCTGAGCCCTCGACCACCGCCAGCCAAGCGAGCATCTGCGCGGTACTCACGACCAGAACGCCGCAACGCGAGCGGTCAGCAGAAACTCATCGCCGTCCGGCAGGCTCTTGATGCGTTTGAGTTCCAGATCGAGCAAAACGCTCGAGCGGTTCAAGTCGCGCATGAACTGAGCAACCACAGCACCGGACGCAGCCACCCCTGTCATCTGCAAGCGGCCACTATCAAGGCTCAGGTCAAGTAACTGCACACCTTCAGGCAACGCCCCTTCAAGGTCGGCGAAGACACCGGCCAATACTCCCTGATGGGCGCGCAGGCCTTCCAGGGCCACCGCCCGGGCAAGTAGCGCTTCATGCTGTGCACGCACGTCGGCCAGCGGCTGCAACTGCTCATCCTGTGCATCAAGGGTCGCTTGGCGCTGGGTATTGGCCAGCACCTGCTGATGCCCGCGTTGGCGGGCCAGCTGATCGACCAGCATCACGGCGCACAAAGCCAAGAGTGCACCACCCACCAGCTGGCCTCGAAAGCGCCGCAGCGCCGCCTGACGCTGCCGTTCGCGCCAGGGTAGAAGGTTCAGTCGCATCATGGGCGCAAACCTCCCAAGGCCAAGGCGCAGGCCAGGAGCATCGCCCCATCAACATGCTCAAGCCCTGCCAGCCCAGGCAGGTACGTGCACCGCACATTCAGCCGGCTGCCAAGGCCTTGCAGCCAGCCCGGATTGATCGATGAGCTGCTGGCAACCCACAACCCCGCAGGCAGGCTCTGCCTGGCAAGTAAAGCCTGCAGGCGCTCTGACCATTGCCCGTTCATATCCGGGCCAGTCGTTTGTAGTTCACAGCGCTGGTACACCCTGCCTGGCTGCCAGTCATGAAGCGTTACACTGTGGGTTTCGACACGCAGCAGCGCTGCTCCCTCAAGGCCACCCTGTGGCAACATGCGGCACAAGGCAATGGTGTCGACCTCGACGGCTTCCAACTGCAAGCCCGCCTCCTCGACGACGGCTTCGAGTGACGCCAGCGCACTCTGTCGACAGGCAGCAACCATTACCTCTGAGCAACCTGGCTGGTCATGGGAAGCCCCCATGACCTGAAAATCCAAGGCCAGGTCTTCCAGCGGAAACGGAAACAGCCGCTCTGCATCGGCAAGCAGTTGTGCCTCCAACTGCGCCCCGCTCTGCTCCACCGGCAGATAGCACAACTTGCAGATAACCTGACTGGCCGGCAGTGCCAGCGCTACCCGGCGTTGCCTGAGGCCGCTGCGCCGGTAAGCGCGCTGCAGCGCAGCCACCACCACCCCAGGCGCCTCAGCCCAGTCATCGGCCAGCGGCGCCTGAAACAGCTCTTGTGCCGACCCCATCACACGCCAGCGTCGATTGCGCTGCTGCAGTTGCATTATCCGAACGGCGTCGGGCGTGATTTCCACCCCCACCAGTGAACCGGCATCCTTGCCGAAGCGTCCAAACATCGCGACTCCTTTGCTGTCTGTTGCAGCTGCCAAGCGCAGCCACCTGTCGCAACCCCGCGGCAACACCGAGCCGGGGCTACTCATCGAGTCGACGGGTAGCCTGGCCGGTCACCCGGAGAGGCGAAAAATGCTTATAATGCCCAGCGTTTTTTGGTCCACCGGACCTGCGTGCAATCCACTCCCAACCTGGACACCGAAAAGCCTTGATACGTCTGCTGAAGTTCTTCTGGTGGTCTTCCGTCGCAGTCATCTGCGCGCTCGTACTCGGTGTGAGCGGTGCGTTTCTGTATCTTAGCCCCAGCCTGCCCTCGGTCGAGTCCCTCAGAAGCATCCAGTTGCAGATCCCCCTCAGGGTGTACAGCAGCGATGGCAAGCTGATTGCCGAATTCGGCGAAATGCGCCGCTCGCCGATCCGCTTCGCGGAAATTCCCCCACAATTCATTCAGGCGCTGCTGTCAGCCGAGGACGACAATTTCCTCAACCACTACGGTGTCGACCCCAGCAGCCTGATGCGCGCCGCGACCCAGCTGGTGAAAACCGGTCATATCCAGACCGGCGGCAGCACCATCACCATGCAGGTGGCGAAGAACTTCTTCCTCACCAGCGAACGCAGCTTCTCACGCAAGACCAACGAAATCCTGCTGGCCCTGCAGATCGAGCGTGAGCTGACCAAGGACGAAATCCTTGAGCTGTACGTGAACAAGATCTACCTGGGCAACCGCGCCTACGGTATCGATGCAGCAGCACAGGTGTATTACGGCAAGTCCATCCGTGACGTGAGCCTGGCGCAGATGGCGATGATCGCCGGCCTGCCCAAGGCACCGTCGCGCTTCAACCCGCTGGCCAACCCGGTGCGCGCCAAAGAGCGCCGCGACTGGATCCTTGGGCGCATGTACAAGCTAGGCAAGATCGACCAGGCCAGCTATGAGGCCGCCCTGGCCGAGCCGCTCAACGCCAGCTATCACGTGCCGACGCCTGAGGTGAATGCCCCGTACATCGCCGAAATGGCCCGCGCGGAAATGGTCGGCCGCTACGGCAGCGACGCCTACACCGAAGGCTTCCGCGTCACGACCACCGTGCCTAGCGACATGCAGGAAATGGCCAACAAGGCCGTCCTCAAGGGCCTCTCCGATTACGATGAGCGCCACGGCTACCGTGGCCCTGAAGCACGCTTCCCGGGCCGCACCCACGCAGCCTGGCTGCAGGAGCTGGGCAAGCAACGCACCCTTGGCGGCCTGGAGCCAGCCATTGTCACCCAGGTGGAACACACCGGCCTCAAGGTGCTGACCCGTGACGGCCAAGAGGCGCAGGTTGCCTGGGACACCATGAAATGGGCGCGCCCGTTCATCAACAACAACGCCCAGGGCCGTTCACCGCAATTGCCGGCCGACGTGGCCCAGGTCGGTGACCTGGTGCGCCTGCAACGCCTTGACGATGGCACATTGAAGTTCAGCCAGGTGCCCGTTGCGCAGAGTGCCCTGGTCACCCTCGACCCGAACAACGGCGCCATCCGCGCCCTGGTCGGCGGTTTCTCGTTCGAACAGAGCAATTACAACCGCGCCGTGCAGGCCAAGCGCCAACCGGGCTCGAGTTTCAAACCCTTCATCTACAGCGCCGCGCTGGACAGCGGCTACACCGCTTCCAGTCTGGTCAACGATGCGCCGATCGTGTTCGTTGACGAGTCGGTGGATAAAGTGTGGCGACCGAAGAACGATACCAACACCTTCCTCGGCCCTATCCGCATGCGTGAGGCGCTGTACAAGTCACGTAACCTGGTGTCGATCCGCCTGCTGCAAGCCATGGGCGTGGACCGCACCATCGACTACATCGCCAAGTTTGGCTTCAACAAGCAGGACCTGCCGCGCAACCTGTCGCTGGCCCTGGGCACCGCCACCCTGACCCCGATGGAAATCGCCACCGGCTGGAGCACCTTTGCCAACGGTGGGTACAAGATCACCCCGTACCTGATCGAGCGCATCGAGAGCCGCAGCGGCGAGACACTGTTCACCGCCAACCCGGCCCGCGTACCGCAAGGTGCCCAAGACCAGGCGGGCC
Source organism: Pseudomonas sp. CIP-10 (assembly GCF_020911845.1). Taxonomy (NCBI): domain Bacteria; kingdom Pseudomonadati; phylum Pseudomonadota; class Gammaproteobacteria; order Pseudomonadales; family Pseudomonadaceae; genus Pseudomonas; species Pseudomonas sp. CIP-10. The sequence goes on from NZ_CP087160.1 coordinate 5,669,816, forward strand.
TGGCCGCACCCGAGCAGCCAATCAGCACTGCGGCCATGCCGGGCGAAGCACCTTCTGCCTTGAGCCAGGTGGCCGCGGCACCGCAAGCGCCGGCAGTGGCCGAACAGATCATCGACGGGCGTACCACCTACATCCTCACCAGCATGCTGCAGGACGTGATCAAGCGCGGCACCGGCCGCCGGGCGCTGGCCTTGGGCCGCACCGACCTGGCGGGCAAGACAGGTACGACCAACGAATCCAAGGACGCCTGGTTCTCCGGTTACAACGCCGATTACGTGACTACCGTTTGGGTCGGCTTCGACCAACCGGAAACCCTCGGCCGCCGCGAATATGGCGGGACTGCGGCACTGCCGATCTGGATGAACTTCATGGGCGCGGCGCTCAAGGACAAGCCTGCGCATGCCCCGGCAGAGCCGGAGGGCATTCTCAGCTTGCGCGTCGACCCGGTCAGCGGGCGCGCGGCATCGCCGGGCACACCGAATGCCTACTTCGAGCTGTTCAAAGCCGAAGATTCGCCGCCGTCGGTGGACGAGCTGGGCAATGGCGCGGCACCGGGCAGCCCGCTGCCAGCCGATGAAGCGACGCCGATGGATCTGTTCTAAGGCAGGGCGCCTGACTCAGGTTTTGCGTGGGCGCGTGAATCGAGCGCCGCCCGCGCGGCGCATCGCGACGCAAGGCCGCTCCCACATCTGCTGCAACGTGCCGAACCTGCCAGGCCATGGTTGCCCGCCTGGGTGCATGCCTTGAGACAGGCGGGGCGGCATCAATGCCCACCTCCAAATCCAGTCATGCCAGCAAGGCTGACAACCATGGCCGCACAGGCATGGCCACGTTGCAACAAATGTGGGAGCAACTGTCTTGCTCAATTTCTAAAAGCTGGCGCCTTCCCTGTGGGAGCGGGCTTGCCCGCGAACACGGGCGAAGCCCGTGCAATCCACCACGGTGTTGGCTTCGCGGGCAAGCCCGCTTCCACGCGGCTCACGCTGCGTTCTGGATTTACGTTGTACTTTCAGGCTGCGGTAGCACTAGATCGAGCCATGATGTACCCGTTCTGAGCATGGCATTTAACCGCACGATGAACGTTCTCATGCAGGCCACGATAGCGACTTTGGGAAGTTTTCCGCGCTCCCGCAGTGACTGATAACGAGCCTTGAGTGCTGGGTTGTATCTCATCGCCACAAGGCATGCCATGTACAGCGATCGCCTGACCGCAAATCGTCCGCCAGAGATAGAGCGCTTGCCCATGAATTTCCCGCTGTCGTGGTTGAAGGGCGCCACTCCGACCAGGGAGGCAATTTCTCTGGATTCAACCCGACCCAGCTCCGGCAGCAGCGCTACTAGCTTGCCCGCTGTCACCATCCCAATGCCTTTCACTTTAATCAGTTGGGTAACCCGTTCGTCGTTCAGCATCGCGGTTTGCTGTTCGATCTCACGCTCAACCAGTTTGATCTGCGCTTTGAAGTGTTTCAGGTTGGCATTCAGGTAGTTAGCAACTGCAGTCGATTGCACCTGCTTCAGGCGCCGCAGGTCGTCATCTCGCTGTTGAACCAACCGATCACGTTGCTGAAGCAACTCTCGCAGAAGCGCTCGTTCGGGGCTGATTCGCAGGGAGGGTTGATCTGGAATGACTTCGGCATAGTGCGCCAGAACCTCGGCGTCGATGGCGTCAGTCTTGGCCTTGATGCCTAGAGAGTCAGCGAATGACCTGGCTCGCCTGGGATTAACGCGTATGACCTTGTAGCCAGCGTCCTGTAGAAAACGCATGACATCTCGCTCGTAGCCACCCGTCGCCTCTAACAGGACGCGCTTGATACTGAGCTTGCGAAGGCTCTCCAGTAGCGCCTCAAAGCCTGTGGGATCATTGCTTAAATGCATTTTGATGCCCTGTGGCCGCACCGCAGCATCAAGGGAGAGACTGGAAACATCGATACCCAAGAAGGAAGCCATCACCAAAACCTCCTAAACTCAACACAGTGAGAGGACTTTGGCTTGGCCCACGCTTGTGATTCGAGATCAGAGCCGCATCCAACTGTTCGGGCTCTCGCCAAAGTGGAACGGTGAATGGCAGCTTGTGCTCCCACACGTGCTCAAGGCACCTACGGCATTCAGCTTGCCATTCACCGCTCTCACTCCAGATTCTAATCCCCCATCAAGACACAAGCGGCCTTGCGTCGCGATGCGCCGCGCGGGCGGCGCTCGATCTGATAGGCGCCACAAGTGCCCTGACGAACACCTTGCAGCCCTGACACATTCCCAAGCCCCAACAAAAAGCCCCGGCTCATGCGAGCCGGGGCTTTTTTATGTCGCTTGCGGCAATCAGCCGTTGAACACTTCATCCACGCTGGTCAGCGGGTAGTGCTTCGGATATGGCAGGGTAGCCACGCCGGATTCGATGGCAGCCTTGGCCACAGCATCGGAAACGACGGTGATCAAGCGTGCATCCAGCGGCTTCGGAATGATGTACTCACGGCCGAACTCCAGGCCTTCAACGCCATAGGCTTCGCAAACTTCCTTCGGCACTGGCAGCTTGGCCAGGTCTTTCAGGGCGATAGCGGCAGCGATCTTCATCTCTTCGTTGATACGCTTGGCGCGAACGTCCAGAGCACCACGGAAGATGAACGGGAAGCCCAGTACGTTGTTGACCTGGTTCGGGTAGTCGGAACGACCGGTCGCCATGATCACGTCGTTGCGAGTGGCGTGCGCCAGCTCTGGCGAGATTTCCGGGTCCGGGTTCGAGCAGGCGAACACGATCGGGTTGGCAGCCATCGACTTCAGGCCTTCCGGGCTCAGCAGGTTCGGGCCAGACAGACCTACGAACACGTCGGCACCGTCAAGGGCGTCGGCCAGGGTGCGCTTGTCGGTCGCGTGGGCGAACTGCGCCTTGTACTGGTTCAGGTCGTCACGGCCAGCGTGGATCACGCCACTACGGTCGATCATGAAGATGTTCTCGACCTTCGCACCCATGCTTACCAGCAGCTTCATGCAGGAAATGGCAGCAGCGCCGGCGCCCAGGCAGACGATCTTGGCGTCTTCCAGTTTCTTGCCAGCGATTTCCAGGGCGTTGATCATGCCGGCGGCAGTCACGATGGCAGTACCGTGCTGGTCATCGTGGAACACCGGGATGTCGCACTGTTCGATCAGGGTACGTTCGATTTCAAAGCACTCAGGCGCCTTGATGTCTTCAAGGTTGATGCCACCGAAGGTGATCGAAATGCGGCGAACGGTGTCGATGAACGCTTGCGGGCTTTCCGATTCGACTTCGATGTCGAACACATCGATACCGGCGAAACGCTTGAACAGAACACCCTTGCCTTCCATGACCGGCTTGGAAGCCAGTGGGCCGAGGTCACCCAGACCGAGGATGGCAGTGCCATCGGAAATCACCGCAACCAGGTTGCCTTTGCCGGTGTATTTGTAAGCCAGCTCTGGATCACGGCCAATTTCGCGCACCGGCTCTGCAACACCTGGGCTGTAGGCCAGGGCGAGGTCACGGGCGGTGGCAGTGGGCTTGGAGAGTTCAACGCTCAGTTTCCCCGGACGAGGTTGAGCGTGATATTCGAGAGCGGCGGTTTTCAGGTCTGACATGGTGGGCATTCCGCTATTTACTGTTCTGACGGACCGCCGAGGATACGCAAAGAGCCGGGGAGCCACAAGACTGGCCGGTCACTTGTGTCAAGGCCTTTAGCCTACGACTTTACGCTACAACCCACGGGGGCATACGACCAACAGTGTGTACAATCTCGTAGCGAAATGTCTACATCTTTTAACCTGAAATGCGCTCCAACATGCTTGGATCGGTCAATGGCAACACCCAACGTCGCTGCCCGGGCTTGAGGCCACCCCTGCGGGAACGATCCAGCACCCAGCCGCGCGCTTCGACCTGGCGTCCCTTGAGATTATCGAAGAAGCTGGCAGGGAAGTTGCGCTGCAGACGAGCGGGAACCTGCAGTACCAGGGTACCGCCCAGGGTAAGCCAGACCCCACCACGATTTCGCTCGATGCCTTCGATACGACCACGCACAACAGCGAAACCTGACTGCCTGACATCGCTTGCAGCCACTACGGGCGAACGCCGCCACAGGCCAACGCCAGCCTGGCGCGCTACTTGTTCGGCAAGCTGCTGGCAACCACTGAAACGCACATTAGGGGCAATGGCCACGCGGTAGCCCAAGCCCTCGCTAAGCAATTGTGCTTCCAGATTGTCGCCATTGCGGCTGTAGATGTGCGCCAGTGTGCGACCGTACTTGTCCTTACCTTCAACACCAGGCACCAGCCCGACACGATCGTCATTGGCCTTTACCAAGGCCTGCAATCGCCGCCTGGCAGCTTCGGCATAGGGCTCACTGGTACGCCCCTTGCGGCCTATTTCCGGGGCATTGATACCGATCAGCCGCACACTGCGGCCATCGACCAGACGCAAGGTGTCGCCATCAACCACCTGTCGTACCGCTACCCATTGGGGATTATCCGGCTGTGGGCAGAACGCCAGGACCGGGAAATGCCAGATAACGCCCACAAAAAAGGCGCCCACAAGGGACGCCTTCTTCAGCAACAATGCGAAGCCCGAAGGATTCGCCCTGCGCATGATTACTTCTTGGCACCGAACATGCCGAAGCGATCGGCGAACTTCTGTACGCGACCACCGGTGTCCAGAACTTTCTGCTTACCGGTGTAGAACGGGTGGCACAGGTTGCAAACGTCGATCGACAGGACGTTGCCCAGGGTCGAACGAGTTTCGAACTTGTTACCGCAGCTGCAGGTGACTGCAACTACTTCGTAGTTCGGGTGGATACCTTCTTTCATGGTCACTTCCTCGAGCTGCGTGCCGCCACCCAACACCAATTGTTGAATACCGCACGTAATTAGGCGGCGAATAATACCAGAGCACACCGTCAGCGCAAGATGTCGCTTGCACCGACCGTCGTCTGCTAGGCTCGCCAGTCCTTGTAACGCCCTCCGAGACTTTCCGCGTGTCCGACGTCATCCTGCGCCTTGCCCTGCCCTCTCCGCTGCGCCGCCTGTTCGACTACAAGGCGCCGGCGAGCATGGCGCGCCAGACCTTGACCCCTGGCATGCGCATCCGCGTGCCCTTTGGCCGCCGCGAAATGATCGGTGTGCTGATAGAGGTGTGCACGCAGAGCGAAGTGCCCGCCGACAAACTGAAGCCGGCCACTGCCCTGCTCGACCCGGTGTCCCCCATCCCCGCGTCGCTGTTCAAGCTGTGCCTGTGGACCGCCCAGTACTACCAGCACAGCCTGGGCGATACCCTGAGCTGGGCGCTGCCCACGCTACTGCGCCAGGGTGAAGCCGCCGAAATGCGCCAGGAACGCTTCTGGCACATCGCCCCTGGCGCCCGCCTGGAGGACCCGCGCATCGCCCGCGCGCCGCGCCAGCGCGACACCCTCAAGACCCTGGCCCAGCACCCGCACGGCGTGGCCCACAGCCTGCTGGCCAAACTCAACCTGAACAAGGACAGCCTCGACCTGCTGCTGGCCAAGGATCTGGTGCAGATCGAGACGCGCCGCCACTTGCCGGCCCTGCGCCATGAGCACTGGCTGGCACAGCCGGAACTCCCCCTCAACGAAGAGCAACGCGATGCCTTCGACGCCGTGTGCGAGGGCTTTGGCGGTTTCGGCGCGTTCTTGCTGGCCGGCGTCACCGGCAGTGGCAAGACCGAGGTCTACCTGCAACTGATCCGCGAAACCCTGGAGGCCGGCAAGCAGGCGCTGGTGCTGATCCCGGAGATCAACCTCGGCCCGCAAACCCTGGCGCGCTTCGAGCAACGCTTCAACGCGCGCATTGCCCTGCTGCACTCTGCGGTGAACGACCGCGAACGCCTGGATGCCTGGCTGGCGGCACGGGACGGCGAGGCCGATATCATCATCGGCACCCGCTCGGCATTGTTCACGCCGATGAAAAACCCCGGCCTGATCATCATCGACGAAGAGCACGACGGCTCCTATAAACAGCAGGAAGGCCTGCGGTACCACGCCCGCGACCTGGCACTGGTACGCGCTCACCAGGAGAACATCCCGATCCTGCTCGGCTCCGCCACACCGTCACTGGAAACCCTGCACAACGCCCTGACCGGCCGCTACCGCCTGCTGCGTATGAACCAACGCGCCGGGGGGGCACGCCCGCCGCGCATGCTGCGCCTTGATGTGAAGAGCCTGCCACTGGACAGCGGCATCAGTGGCCCGCTGCAGCAGGCTATCCGACAGACCCTGGAAGCTGGCCAACAAGTGCTGGTGTTCCTCAACCGCCGCGGCTTTGCCCCAACCTTGCTGTGCCACGATTGTGGCTGGCTGTCCGAATGCCCACGCTGCGATGCGCGCATGACCGTGCACCAGCGCTCCGGCGTGCTGCGCTGCCACCACTGTGGCTATGACGAACGCCTGCCGCACCAGTGCCCGCAATGCAACCACGTCGACCTGCGCCCGGTCGGTGCCGGTACCGAGCGCGCCGAAGAGCGCCTGAAGGTGCTGTTCCCGGATTACCCGATCCTGCGCGTGGACCGCGACAGCACGGCGCGCAAGGACGCCATGCACAACCTGTTCAGCACCATCCAGCGCGGCCAGCCAAGCATCCTCGTCGGCACCCAGATGCTCGCCAAGGGCCACCACTTCCCGCGGGTGACCCTGGTGGCCATCCTTGATGCCGATGGCGGGCTGTTTTCCGGTGACTTCCGCGCCAGCGAGCGCATGGCACAACTTATCGTACAGGTGGCCGGGCGGGCCGGGCGGGCCGAAGAGCCCGGCAAGGTCATCATCCAGACCCACCTGGCCGACCACCCACTGTTGGTCCAGCTAACCGAGCAAGGCTACTTCGCCTTCGCCGAACAGGCCCTGGACGAACGCCGAGCCGCCGGGCTGCCGCCCTACTCGCACCTGGCCTTGCTGCGTGCCGAAGCACACAAGCCGGGGCAGGCCGAAGGTTTCCTCGACGAAGCCTGTGCCGCCGCCGAGCGCCTGGTGGCCGAACAGCACCTGCCGGGCATCGAACTGCTGGGCCCGGTACCGGCGCCCATGGAGCGCCGCGCCGGACGATTCCGCGCACAATTGTTGATACAGGCCAATACCCGGGCGCCGTTGCATCGACTGATCAGCGCCTGGTTGCTAGTGTTGGAACAGTTGCCGAGCGGGCGCCAGGTGCGCTGGTCGCTGGATGTCGACCCGGTAGACCTGTATTGAGCTGCAAGCTGCGAGTGACCAGCGGCAAGCAAGCGCCGGGCGGGTGCGATGCCGCTTTTTCTTGCCGCTTGTGGCCCCCAGCTTGCCGCCCAAAGGTTGGCAACCTGCTCCCGGCAACGGATAATGCCCAGTTTTTCCACCTGCGCATCCAGGCGCTCACCGCGCTTGCGGTCGAAAAGAGATCCCCATGAAAGACACCATTCGCCAGCTGATCCAGCAAGCCCTCACCCAACTCGTCACCGACGGTGTGCTGCCTGAAGGGCTGTCGCCGGCGATCCAGGTGGAAAACGCCCGGGACAAGACCCACGGCGACTTCGCCAGCAACATCGCCATGATGCTGGCCAAGCCGGCCGGCATGAAGCCGCGCGACCTCGCCGAAAAACTGATCAACGCCCTGCCGGCCAGCGCCGACATCAGCAAGGTCGAGATTGCAGGCCCCGGCTTCCTCAACTTCTTCCAGAACACCGACGCCCTGGCCAACCGCCTGGATGCCGCTCTGGCCGACGCCCACCTGGGTGCACGCAAAGCCGGCCCGGCGCAAAAGGTGGTGATCGACATGTCGGCGCCCAACCTGGCCAAGGAAATGCACGTCGGCCACCTGCGCTCGACCATCATCGGCGACAGCGTTGCGCGCGTGCTGGAGTTCCTGGGCGACAACGTCATCCGCCAGAACCACGTCGGCGACTGGGGTACCCAGTTCGGCATGCTGATGGCCTACCTGCAGGAAAACCCGATCACCAGCGACGAGCTGTCGGACCTGGAAAACTTCTACCGCGCGGCGAAGAAACGCTTCGATGAATCGGAAGAGTTCGCCACTCGCGCCCGCGGCCTGGTGGTCAAGCTGCAAGCCGGTGACCCCGAGTGCCTGGCCCTTTGGACACGCTTCAAGGACATCTCGCTGTCGCACTGCCAGAAGACCTACGAGCTGCTCAACGTCAAACTGACCATGGCCGACGTGATGGGCGAAAGCGCCTACAACGACGACTTGGCCAACGTGGTGGCCGACCTCAAGGCCAAGGGCCTGCTGGTCGAAGACCAGGGCGCCCAATGCGTGTTCCTCGACGAGTTCAAGAACAGCGAAGGCGACCCCCTGCCGGTGATCGTGCAGAAGGCTGACGGCGGCTATCTGTACGCCACCACCGACCTGGCTGCCGTGCGTTACCGCAGCAACGTGTTGAAGGCTGACCGCGCACTGTACTTCGTCGACCAGCGCCAGGCCCTGCACTTCAATCAGGTGTTCGAAGTAGCCCGCCGCGCTGGCTTCGTCGGCCACCCGATGCAAATGGAGCACATGGGCTTCGGCACCATGAACGGCGCCGACGGCCGCCCGTTCAAGACCCGTGACGGCGGCACCGTGAAGCTGATCGACCTGCTCACCGAGGCCAAGGAGCGCGCCTACGCGCTGGTCAAGGAAAAGAACCCGAGCCTGGCCGACGACGAACTGCGCCACATCGGCGAGGTGGTGGGCATTGGCGCGGTGAAATACGCCGACCTGTCCAAGCACCGCACCAGCGACTACAGCTTCAACTTCGAGCTGATGCTCAACTTCGAAGGCAACACCGCCCCTTACCTGCTGTACGCTTACACCCGCGTAGCCGGCGTGTTCCGCAAGCTGGGCAAAGGCTTTGACGAAGTCGACGGCAAAATCGTGCTGCACGCAGCCCACGAGCAGGACTTGGCCGCGCGCCTGGCGCAGTTTGGCGAAATCCTCAACAACGTCGCCGAAAAAGGCACGCCGCACGTATTGTGCAGCTACCTGTACGACTTGGCCGGCCTGTTCTCGAGCTTCTACGAGAACTGCCCGATCCTCGCTGCCGAAACCCCTTCGCAGCAGCAGAGCCGGCTGCGCCTGGCCGCCCTGACCGGCCGCACCCTCAAACAAGGTCTGGAACTGCTCGGCCTGGAAACCCTGGAGCGCATGTAAGTTGGCTGCCAAGAAAAAACCTGCCCCGAAACGCGGCGCCAGCCGCCAGACGGCACCGGCCAAACAGCCGATCCCCGGCTGGGTATGGCTGGCGGTCGGCCTGACCGTAGGCGCGTTCATCGTGTTCCTGATGAAGCTCGAACCCGGTGGCGATGACATCAAGCGCACCAAGCCCGAGCAGGAGAAACCGGCGAAAACGGCCGAAGCCGGCAAGCCCGCGCAAGCTACCCCGCAACAGCCGGTGAAGCCGAAGTACGACTTCTACACCCTGCTGCCGGAGTCTGAGGTGATCGTGCCGCCGGAAGCCGTACCGGAGAAAACGCCACCGGTGCCGGCCCAGCCGGTAACCCCGGTGACACCAGCAGAAGCGGCAAAAATCGACACGGCGAGGGCCCAGGCAGCGCTGCTCGGCCAGACCCCGCCGCCGCCACCGCCCGTGATCAAGCCGGCGGCGACCACGCAGTACTTCCTTCAGGCCGGCTCGTTCCGCAAGCAGGCCGATGCTGACAAGGTACGGGCACAGATCATCCTGCTGGGCCAGTCCGTGAAAGTGGAGTCGGGCACGGTCAAGGATGAAACCTGGTACCGCGTGCTGGTCGGGCCGTTCAGCAACCGCGAGCAGTTGACCGGGGCACAGAAGCAGCTGGCTGGGGCCGGATTCAGCAACCTGTTGCTGCAACAGCGGCAGACCCGCCAGTAACAAAGAAGGCCTTGCCGCGGCGGCGCGACAAGGCCTTTTTCATGGGGGGCTGGCTTGCCCCTGAATGGGCTCTAAAACAGCCCCGGTACCGTCAGCCCCGCCCCGCATTCCTCTCGGACACCTGGCTGTTCAACGTCCAGAAGTCATACAGCACCCCCACCAGGAACAACCCGCCGGTAAAGAAGTAGATGATCGCGGTGATCCATTTGCCCTGATACAGCCGGTGCAGGCCAAACACCCCCAGGAAGGTCAGCAGAATCCAGGCGATGTTGTAGTCGATACGCCCGGACTGAAACCTCAGGTCGGCTTCACGGTCCATGGACGGGATCAGGAACAGGTCAATCAACCAACCAATGCCCAGCAAGCCGAAGGTGAAGAACCAGATGGTCCCGGTAATCGGCCTGCCGTAATAGAAACGATGGGACCCGGTGAAGCCGAAAATCCACAGCAGGTAGCCAATGGTTTTGCTGTGGGTGTCGTGAAAGGGCACCCCCTGTTGATAACTGTTCATTCATAGCCCCCGTGGGTTATCCGAAAATTTTCTAAGAAAAAATGTGACTTTCTCGTCGCTACCCGACATACGGCGCCTAGGCAAACGACCAACGGATCAATAACTGATCAAAAAGCTGTTATAAAGTTGCGCGCCCAACACATAACTATTCATAAGAGCTTCATCTATGCCGCCTTTGATCAAGACATGGCTGACCCTCTGCCTATTATTGCCCCTGGCCGCCCACGCCACCAATCGTGAGCAACGTCTTCCCAATGGTTTCACCGGCTACACGACCAACGCGTCGGTGAAACACGCACCCGCCAAGCAGACCGCGCTGCGCGCCCGCCCAAGCAATGCCGTCAGCAACCGCGGTGCGAATGTCGCCGCCATGTCGCCGAAGCAAAGCAGCGATGTGCTGAGCCGTGCGGTAAATGTGCTCGGTACCCCTTATGTTTGGGGCGGCAGCAGCCCGAAAAAAGGCTTTGACTGCAGCGGGCTGGTCAAATACGCCTTCAACGACGTCGCCGACGTCGACCTGCCGCGCACCTCCAATGCCATGGCCCAGGGCCATGGGGTGAAGGTGGCCAAGGGTGATCTGAAGCCTGGCGACCTGATCTTCTTCAACATCAAGAGCCGTCGGGTCAATCACGTCGCCATCTACCTGGGTAACGACCGCTTCATCCACGCGCCACGCCGTGGCAAGCGGGTGAGTATCGACACCTTGAGCAAGCCTTACTGGCAGAAGCACTACGTGGTGGCCAAACGGGTGCTGCCGAAAGAGCAGCAACAGCTGAGTCTGGCCAAGCGTTAATCTGATCGGCGCTATCCGGTACCGGCCCCTTCGCGGGCACGCCCGCTCCCACAGGTACCGCGTCGCTCTCGCGGGCAGCGCCATACCTGTGGGAGCGGGCGCCCCCGCGAAAGGGCCTTTGCAGGTACTACAAGCCTTTGATCAACCCTCGCTCCCTCAGCCTCCGCAACGCCCCCTCCATCGTCAGCATCCCCTCCGCCGCCCCGCCCTGCATCACCGAAGACAACTGCGCCAACCGCCCCTCCCGAATCAGGTTACGCACCGCCGGCGTCGCCACCAGCACTTCCCGCGCAGCCACCCGCCCACCCCCCACGCGCCTGACCAGCACCTGCGCGACCACCAGGCGCAGCGACTCGGCCAGCATCGCCCGCACCAACGGCTTTTCCTCGGCAGCAAAAACCTCCACCAACCTGTCGATGCTGCTGGTCGCCGAACGCGCATGCACGGTTGCCAGCACCAGGTGCCCGGTTTCGGCCGCGCGCAGGGCCAGGCGAATGGTTTCCAGGTCGCGCAACTCGCCGATCATGATCACGTCGGGGTCCTGGCGCAGCGCACTGCGCAGCCCCTGAGCAAAGCCGCGACTATGGCGCCCCATCTCACGCTGGTTGACCAGGCTGCGCTGGCTGGCATGGATGACCTCGACAGGGTCTTCCAGGGTAATGATGTGCAGCGCCCGCTCGCGGTTCAGCTGGTCGAGTAGCGTTGCCAGGGTACTGGACTTGCCACTGCCGGTCGGCCCGCCCACGAGGATCAAGCCATCCCGGCATTGCGCAACAGCTTGAAACACATCCGCAAGGTCCAGCTCACTCACCGTCGCAATGCGCCCCGGAATCAACCGAAAGGTAACCGCCGGGCCATTCAACTGGCGAAACAGGTTCAGCCGAAAGCGCCCAAGCGCCGGCAACTCCAGCGCAAGGTCCATTTCATCGCCTTGGGCCCACTGCCGGCGCTGGTCGTCATCCAGCACGCTCGCCATGCCCTCGATCAAGGCACCCTGGCTCAAGGGCGGCAAGCCCATACGCTGCAACTCGCCATCCAGGCGCAGCATCGGAATCTGGCCCGTCGCCAGGTGCAGGTCTGAAGCCCCCGCATCCACAGCTCGGGCCAACAGGTCGGTCACATCCATGAGACTCCCCAAAGGCCTTCAAGCAGGTAGAATGCCGCAGACCCTACAGCTGCCGGCATCGATCCATGTCCACCCTAGCAGACAACCTTTCCGCGATTTCCGCCCGTATCGCCAGTGCTGCCCAGGCAGTCGGGCGTGATCCGGCCAGCGTCCAGTTGCTGGCCGTGAGCAAGACCAAGCCCGCCAGCGCTATCCGCGAGATCCATGCCGCCGGTGTGCGCGACTTCGGGGAGAATTACCTACAGGAAGCACTGACAAAGCAGCAGGCCCTCAGCGACTTGCCCTTGATCTGGCACTTCATCGGCCCCATTCAGTCGAACAAGACCAAAGCCATCGCCGAGCATTTCGACTGGGTGCATTCCGTGGACCGCCTGAAAATTGCTCAACGCCTGTCGGAACAGCGCCCTGCCGGGTTGGCGCCGCTGAACATCTGCCTGCAGGTAAACGTCAGCGGCGAAGACAGTAAATCCGGCTGCACCCCGGCCGACCTACCCGCGTTGGCCAAAGCCGTAGCCGCACTGCCCAACCTGCGCCTGCGCGGGCTGATGGCAATCCCGGAACCCACCGAAGACCGCGCCACCCAGGAGGCCGCCTTCGCCAGCCTGCGCAAGTTGCAGGAAGGCCTGGGGTTTGGCCTGGACACCCTGTCCATGGGCATGAGCCACGACCTGGAAGCGGCTATCGCCCAGGGCGCGACGTGGGTACGAATTGGCACGGCCCTGTTCGGCGCCCGCGACTACGGCAACACCTGATTCCATGCTTCACTCACTCTTTTCCACAAGGACCTGACATGAGCAAGACACGTATTGCCTTTATCGGCGCCGGCAACATGGCCGCCAGCCTGATCGGTGGTCTGCGTGCCCAGGGCCTGGACGCCTCGCAGATCCGCGCCAGCGACCCGGGCGCCGAGACCCGCAGTCGCATCCAGGCCGAGCACGGCATTGAAGCCTTCGAGGACAACGCCCAGGCCATCGATGGCGCTGACGTCATCGTGCTGGCGGTCAAGCCACAAGTCATGAAAACCGTATGTCAGGCACTGCAACCCAACCTGCAGGATGGCCAGCTGATCGTTTCAATCGCCGCCGGCATCACGTGCGCCAGCCTGCAAAGCTGGGTGGGTGCTCGCCCGGTGGTGCGCTGCATGCCCAACACCCCGGCATTGCTGCGCCAAGGCGTGAGCGGCCTGTACGCCACCGCTGAAGTGTCCGGCGAACAGCGTCAGCAGGCCGAACAACTGCTGTCGGCCGTGGGCACCGCCCTGTGGCTGGAGCAAGAACAGCAACTGGACGCCGTGACAGCTGTGTCCGGCAGTGGCCCGGCGTACTTCTTCCTGCTGATCGAGGCCATGACCGCGGCAGGCGAAAAACTCGGCCTGCCACGCGAAACGGCCTCCCAACTGACCTTGCAGACGGCCCTGGGCGCCGCGCGCATGGCAGTTGCAAGCGATGTCGATGCCGCTGAACTGCGCCGCCGCGTCACTTCGCCCGCCGGCACCACGGAAGCGGCGATCAAGTCGTTCCAGGCCAGCGGCTTCGAAGCCATCGTCGAGCAGGCGCTGCAGGCTGCAGCCACGCGCTCTGCCGAGCTGGCCGAACAACTGGGCAAATAAGGAGTTTTAGATGAATGCACTGTCAGGCGCCGCGATTTTCGTGGTGCAAACCCTGGTCAGCCTTTACCTGGTCATCGTCCTGCTGCGCTTCGTGCTGCAACTGGTCAAGGCCAACTTCTACAACCCGCTGTGCCAGTTCGCCGTTCGTGCCACCCAACCGCTGCTCAAGCCGATCCGCCGGATCATCCCTAGCGTTGGCGGGCTGGATACCTCGTCGCTACTGCTGGCGGTGGTCATCCAGGCCTTGCTGATGGGCTTTGTGCTGATGGTCACCTACGGTACCTTCGGCGACGTCCTGCACCTGCTGATGTGGGCGATCATCGGCATCACCTCGCTGTTCCTGAAGATTTTCTGGGTGGCGATGATCGTCATGGTGATCGTTTCCTGGGTTGCCCCCAACAGCCACAACCCGGCGGCCGAACTGGCCTACCAGATCAGCGAGCCCGTGCTGGCGCCGTTCCGCCGCCTGGTGCCAAACCTGGGCGGCATGGACATCTCGCCGATCTTCGCCTTCCTGGCGATCCAGGTGATCCAGTCGTTTGTCATGCCTCCGCTGGCCGCCTACGCGGGTATGCCTCAAGAGCTGTGGCGAATGATCTGAGGCTCGCCAGAGCCAGCGTGCCCCCAGTCGCAAGCCTTTGCTTGCCGCTGGGGGTAGCGCTCTTTAGACTTACGCCTCCGTCAAGCGTGAGCAGGGTCGATGTCAACTGTCTTTCCCGAAGATTCCGTCGGTCTGGTAGTACCGCAAACCGCCCGGTTCGATGAACCGCTGGCACTGGCCTGTGGCCGTTCACTGGCCAGTTACGAACTGGTCTACGAGACCTATGGCACCCTGAACGCCAGCGCGAGCAACGCCGTGCTGATCTGCCATGCCCTGTCCGGCCACCACCATGCCGCTGGCTACCATGCCGCCACCGACCGCAAGCCGGGCTGGTGGGACAGCTGCATCGGCCCTGGCAAACCGATCGACACCAACCGCTTCTTCGTGGTCAGCCTGAACAACCTCGGCGGCTGCAACGGCAGCACCGGCCCCAGCAGTGTCAACCCGGCCACCGGCAAGCCATATGGCGCCGAGTTCCCGGTATTGACCGTGGAAGACTGGGTGCACAGCCAGGCACGGCTGGCCGACCGCCTGGGCATCCAGCAGTGGGCAGCTATCGTCGGCGGTAGCCTGGGGGGCATGCAGGCGCTGCAATGGACGATGACCTACCCCGAGCGCGTACGCCACTGCGTCGACATTGCCTCGGCACCCAAGCTGTCGGCGCAGAACATCGCCTTCAACGAGGTGGCGCGTCAGGCCATTCTTACCGACCCCGAGTTCCATGGAGGCTCGTTCCAGGACCAGGGCGTGATCCCCAAGCGCGGCCTGATGCTGGCACGCATGGTCGGCCACATTACCTATCTGTCCGATGATTCGATGGGTGAAAAATTCGGCCGAGAGCTGAAAAGCGACAAGCTCAACTACGACTTCCACAGCGTCGAGTTCCAGGTCGAAAGCTATCTGCGCTATCAGGGCGAGGAGTTTTCCGGCCGTTTCGACGCCAACACCTACCTGCTGATGACCAAGGCACTGGACTATTTCGACCCGGCCGCCACGCACGGTGGTGATCTGGCCGCCACCCTGGCCCACGTCAAGGCAGACTACTGCATCATGTCGTTCACCACCGACTGGCGCTTTTCTCCGGCCCGTTCGCGCGAGATCGTCGACGCGCTGATGGCCGCGCGCAAGAACGTCTGCTACCTGGAGATCGATTCGCCCTACGGGCACGATGCCTTCCTGATCCCCACACCTCGCTACATGCAGGGTTTCTCGAACTACATGAACCGCATTGCCATCTGAGGACAGCATGAGAGCCGATCTGGAAATCATCCACGACTGGATCCCCGCCGGCAGCCGGGTACTCGACCTGGGCTGCGGTAGCGGCGAACTGCTGGCCTCGCTGCGTGACCGCAAACAGGTCACCGGCTACGGCCTGGAAATCGACGCCGACAATATCGCCGCCTGCGTGGCCAAGGGCGTCAACGTCATCGAACAGGACCTGGACAAAGGCCTGGGCAACTTCGCCAGCAACAGCTTCGACGTGGTGATCATGACCCAAGCCCTGCAGGCCGTGGAATACCCCGACCGCATCCTCGACGAAATGCTGCGAGTGGGCCGTCAGTGCATCATCACCTTCCCGAACTTCGGCCACTGGCGCTGCCGCTGGTACCTGGCGACCAAAGGCCGCATGCCGGTATCGGACTTCATGCCGTATACCTGGTACAACACGCCGAACATCCACTTCTGCACCTTCGCCGACTTCGAAGAACTTGTGCACGAACGCCGAGCCAAGGTACTCGACCGCCTGGCGGTCGACCACTTGCACCGCAACGGGTGGGGTGGCCGGCTATGGCCTAATCTTCTAGGTGAGATCGGCATCTACCGCGTCAGCAGTCCGGGCCTGCAAGAGCATCAGCTCGCGGTCTGACGCCCACCGGAGGAATCGCACCATGCGTCGCCTAGCCCTGTTCCTGATCAGCCTGTGCCTGGCCCTGCCAGTATTGGCTGCCGATGCCGCACGCCCCGAGCGCAAGGAGGTATTTGGCGACGTGACGGTGCACTACAGCGCATTCACCTCGAGCATGCTCACACCCGAGGTGGCCGCGGCCACCGGCCTGGTTCGCAGCAAGAACCAGGGCGTGCTCAACATTGCCGTGCTCAAGGCCGGCAAACCCACCCCAGCACTGGTCAGCGGTAAGGTCAGAGACCTGACCGGGCGCATCAGCCCGCTGTCGTTCAAGCAGATTACCGAACCGGGCGCGGTGTACTACATCGCCCAGTTCAAGATCGAACAACCAGAAACCGTCACCTTCGACCTGACCATCGAAACCGGCGGCATCAGCAACTCTCTCAGCTTCAACCAGGAAGTGTTCCCAGGCGAATGATGAATTTCCAGCAACTCGTATTGGCCAGCCACAATGCCGGCAAACTGAAGGAACTCCAGGCCATGCTCGGCCATTCCGTGCAACTGCGCTCGATTGGTGAGTTCAGCCAGGTGGAGCCGGAAGAAACCGGCCTGTCGTTCGTCGAGAACGCCATCCTCAAGGCGCGCAACGCCGCACGCATTTCCGGCCTGCCGGCCCTGGCCGATGACTCTGGCCTGGCAGTGGACTTCCTCGGCGGCGCGCCGGGCATCTACTCGGCGCGTTATGCCGACGGCAAAGGTGACGCGGCAAACAATGCCAAGCTGCTCGAAGCCTTGAAAGACGTGCCTGAAGCTGAGCGCAGTGCACAGTTCGTCTGCGTTCTGGCGCTGGTGCGCCACGCCGACGACCCATTGCCGATCCTGTGCGAAGGCCTGTGGCACGGGCGCATCCTGTTCGAGGCCAGCGGCGAGCAGGGCTTTGGCTACGACCCGCTGTTCTGGGTACCGGAGCGCAACTGCTCCAGCGCCGATCTAGCCCCAGCAGACA
The DNA here is from genome assembly GCF_020911845.1 of Pseudomonas sp. CIP-10. NCBI lineage: Bacteria > Pseudomonadati > Pseudomonadota > Gammaproteobacteria > Pseudomonadales > Pseudomonadaceae > Pseudomonas > Pseudomonas sp. CIP-10. The sequence continues at coordinate 5,687,122 of NZ_CP087160.1, forward strand.
AGAACCAGCTCAGCCACCGCGCCCGTGCCATGGCCCTGCTGCGCAAACGTCTGGGCCTGGCATGATCGAAATGCTGTCGCCCCCCGGCGCGGCAGGCTTTAGCAGCCTGCCGCCGCTGGCGCTGTACATCCACATTCCGTGGTGCGTACGCAAATGCCCTTATTGCGACTTCAACTCCCACGCAGCCGGGCCTGAACTACCGGAAGATGCCTACGTCACAGCCCTGCTCGACGACCTCGACCAGGAACTGGCTGCCGTACAAGGTCGCCCGATCAGCTCGATCTTCTTCGGTGGCGGTACGCCAAGCCTGTTCAGTGCCAACGCCCTTGGCCGGCTACTGCGTGGCATAGAGCAACGTATTCCGTTCGCGCCAGACATCGAGATCACCCTCGAAGCCAACCCGGGCACCTTCGAGCAGGACAAGTTCAAGGCCTACCGGCAGACCGGTATCAACCGTCTTTCGATCGGCGTGCAGAGCTTCCAGCCAGCCAAGCTGGAGGCACTGGGGCGCATCCACAATGGCGACGAAGCGGTGCGGGCCGCCGACATGGCGCGCGCGGCCGGTTTCGACAATTTCAACATGGACCTGATGCACGGCCTGCCCGACCAGTCGCTGGACGATGCGCTGGGTGACCTGCGCCAGGCCATCGATCTGGGGCCGACACACCTGTCGTGGTATCAGCTGACCGTGGAGCCGAACACGGTGTTCTGGAACCAGCCGCCAGAGCTGCCCGAAGACGATATCCTCTGGGATATTCAGGAAGCCGGCCAAGCGCTGATGGCCGAGCACGGCTACCGCCAGTACGAGGTATCGGCCTACGCCCAGGCAGGCCGCGCCGCCCGGCACAACCTCAACTACTGGCGCTTCGGTGACTTCATCGGCATTGGCGCTGGCGCTCACGGCAAGCTCACCTTTGCCGACGGGCGCATCCTGCGTACCTGGAAGACCCGCCTGCCCAAGGATTACCTGAACCTGGCCAAGCCGTTCAAGGCCGGCGAGAAGCTGCTGCCAGTCGATGAACTACCGTTCGAGTTCCTGATGAACGCCCTGCGCCTGACCGATGGCGTGGAAGCCGAACTGTTCACCCAACGCACCGGCTTGCCGCTGTCACAGCTGCAGGAAGCACGCCGTGCCGCCGAACAAAAGGGCCTTTTGCAGGTCGAACCGGATCGACTGGTAGCCACGCCGAGGGGCCAGTTGTTCCTCAATGACCTGCTGCAGTATTTCTTGACCTAAGGATGACCCATGGATCTGGTACTTGATCTGCTCGCGACGGTTTCCCGCTGGAGCCGCAGCAACCTGTCGGAGATTTCACTGGCCTTGGTAGGCTGCCTGCTGGTGCTGTTCGGCACCGATGTCAAAGCCTGGGCCGAGCAGCGCCTGGGCGGCCTCGCGGGCGCCCTGCGCGTGCCGTTCATGGCGCTGATGGTCATGATCGGTAGCGGTGCTGCGCTGATCTATGCCACACCGTGGGTGGTGAAGGGGCTCAGCCAGTTCAACAACTATGCGTTGGCGCCTGTGTTGCTGGTGGTGCTGGTATTGATTGGCGTGGTGGCAGATCGCCGAGGCTGAGCCAATGGCCCCGGGCCTTTGTAGGAGCGGGTTCACCCGCGAAAGGGCCGGCCGTGCTGGCCAATCTCCACCCGCCGTTCACCGTTGCCGTCACTACCGTATTCGCGGGTGAACCCGCTCCTACAAAGAAAAAACCGCCCTTCTCAAGGCGGTTTTTTTCGCCTGCATTCCTGCAAGCATCGGCACATCGAGAAGCCGTATCAGCCGCTCAATCGACCTTCTCGAACTTCAAGTCCCACACCCCGTGCCCCAGCCGCTCACCGCGGCGTTCGAACTTGGTGATCGGGCGCTCTTCGGGGCGCGGCACATAGGTGCCGTCTGCCGCACGGTTGCGATAGCCAGGAGCTGCGCTCATCACTTCCAGCATGTACTCGGCATACGGCTCCCAATCGGTGGCCATGTGGAACACACCACCAGGCTTGAGCTTGCGACGTACCAGCTCGGCGAACTCCAGCTGGACGATGCGGCGCTTGTGGTGACGCGCCTTGTGCCATGGGTCTGGGAAGAACAGCATCAGGCGATCAAGGCTGTTATCCGCCACGCAGCGGTTCAGCACTTCGATAGCATCGCAGTCATACACCCGCAGGTTTTTCAGCCCCTGGGTCAGCACGCCATTGAGCAGCGCGCCAACACCCGGGCGGTGCACTTCCACACCGATGAAGTCCTGCTCAGGTGCGGCAGCGGCCATTTCCAGCAGGGAATGGCCCATACCGAAGCCGATCTCCAAGGTGCGCGGGGCCGAACGGCCGAACACCTGGTCGTAGTCCACCGGGCTGTCAGCCAGTGGCAGGATGTACAGCGGGCCGCCTTGGTCCAGGCCGCGTTGCTGGCCTTCGGTCATGCGCCCGGCACGCATCACGAAGCTCTTGATGCGGCGGTGTGGGCGGGCTTCGCCGTCGGGGGTGATCGGCGTATCGTGCGATTCAGTCATCAGTTGCTCTTACTTGATCAGACCATCCAGCGGCGAAGAGGCGCTGGCATAGAGTTTCTTCGGCATACGGCCGGCCAGGTAGGCCATGCGACCCGCGACAATGGCGTGTTTCATGGCCTCAGCCATCAGCACCGGCTGCTGGGCGTGGGCGATGGCCGAGTTCATCAGCACTGCCTCACAGCCCATTTCCATGGCGATGGTGGCGTCGGATGCGGTACCCACGCCAGCATCGACCAGCACCGGCACCTTGGATTCTTCCAGGATGATCTGCAGGTTGTAGGGGTTGCAGATACCCAGGCCGGTGCCAATCAGGCCAGCCAACGGCATGACCGCAATACAGCCGACTTCGGCCAGCTGACGGGCGATGATCGGGTCGTCGCTGGTGTAGACCATGACATCGAAACCTTCCTTGACCAGCACTTCGGCGGCCTTGAGGGTTTCGATCACGTTGGGGAACAGGGTTTTCTGGTCGGCCAGCACTTCCAGCTTCACCAGCGTCCGGGACTCGTGCGATTTGCGCCCATCGAGCAGTTCGCGGGCCAGACGGCAAGTGCGTACCGCTTCCACCGCGTCAAAGCAGCCTGCAGTGTTCGGCAGGATGGTGTACTTGTCGGGCGACAGTACATCGAGCAGGTTCGGCTCGCCCGCGTTCTGGCCAAGGTTGGTGCGGCGCACAGCGACAGTGACGATTTCGGCACCCGAGGCCTCGGTGGCCAGGCGGGTTTCTTCCATGTCACGGTACTTGCCGGTACCGACCAGCAGGCGCGACTGGAAAGTACGCCCGGCCAGGGTGAAGGGCTTGTCGCTACGAACGTTGCTCATCGTTGTTCCTCGGGAAAAGGTTGCAGGGCTTGCTTGTGAACCGCCGGGCTGCTGTCAGCCGCCACCGATGGCGTGGACCACTTCGACCTGGTCGCCGTCATTCAGCAGCGTGCTGTCGTGCTGGCTACGCGGCACGATATCCAGGTTCAGTTCCACTGCAACACGGCGCCCGGTCAGTTCCAGGCGCGCCAGCAGGGCTGCAACGCTTTCGCCGGCAGGCAGTTCGTAAGGTTCACCGTTCAATTTAATGCGCATGCGCACGGCCACCATTGTTCTTTGGGGCCAGCATTCTAGCGCCGAACCGCCCTGCAACCCAAGGGCGGTGCGCGCCATTAGTCGTGATTGTGGACCACTCGGTCAACCCAGCCGCCAGGCTGCCAGGCCCAGGCACAGCCAGCCGACAAGGAAGCACAAGCCACCAATCGGGGTGATGATGCCAAGCTTGCCAAGGCCACTGAGGGTCAGCAGGTACAGGCTGCCGGAGAACAGCACGATGCCCAACGCAAACAGGCCGCCAGCCCACCCGACCAGGCGCCCGGGCAGGTGCGCCGAGAGCACCGCAACGCCGAAGATCGCCAAGGCATGGACCAGTTGGTAAGTCACGCCGGTATGGAAGATTGCCAGGTAGTCAGCCGTCAGCCGGTTTTTCAGGCCATGAGCGGCGAAGGCGCCCAGGGCGACACCGGTAAAGCCAAAAAAGGCGGCAAGCATCAGGAAGCTGCGAAGCATGGGACGACTCCTTGTATCGGGTCTGTATAATGGCCCCTTCCACCCTTAGGGCCAAGCCATCGACATGCTGTCAACGCTTATCCGTCGCCTCTCCCGCGCCCTGCTCTGGTTCGTTGCCGGCAGCATCGTGCTGGTGCTGGTGTTCCGCTGGGTACCACCGCCCGGCACGGCGCTGATGGTCGAGCGCAAGGTACAGTCTTGGGTGAATGGTGAACCGATCGACCTGCAGCGCGACTGGGAGCCATGGGAGAACATCTCCGATGAGCTCAAGGTTGCAGTCATTGCTGGCGAGGACCAGAAGTTCGCCAACCACTGGGGCTTCGACCTCCCGGCCATTCAGGCGGCGTTGGCCCACAACGAGCGCGGTGGCAACATTCGCGGCGCCAGCACCCTGACCCAACAAGTGGCCAAAAACCTGTTTCTGTGGTCAGGCCGCAGCTGGTTTCGCAAGGGGCTGGAGGCCTGGTTCACCGCACTGATTGAGCTGTTCTGGTCGAAGGAGCGGATTCTCGAGGTCTATTTGAACAGCGCCGAGTGGGGCAAGGGCGTGTTTGGTGCCCAGGCGGCGGCGCGTTATCACTTTGGTGTCGACGCCAGCCGGCTCAGCCGCCAGCAGGCGGCGCAGCTGGCTGCGGTGCTGCCTAGCCCAATCAAATGGAGTGCCAGCCGGCCGAGTGCCTACGTGGCCAGCCGGGCCGGCTGGATTCGCCGGCAGATGAGCCAGCTGGGCGGGCCCAGCTACCTGATGCAGCTGGACTCATCCAGAAAGCTTTGAATGCAGGCCCGGCCCTTTCGCGGGTAAACCCGCTCCTACGGGCAACCGCATCCTCGGCCTCCTCGCGGGCAAACCCGCGCCTACGGGCAACCGCATCCCCAGCCTCCTCGCGGGCAAACCCGCGCCTACGGGCAACCGCATCCCCGGCCTCTTCGCGGGCAAACCCGCGCCTACGGGCAACCGCATCCCCGGCCTCTTCGCGGGCAAACCCGCGCCTACGGGCAACCGCATCCCCGGCCTCCTCGCGGGCAGACCCGCGCCTACAGGCAACCGCATCCCCTGTAGGAGCGGGTTTACCCGCGAAGAGGCCAGCAAAGCCAGCATGTCTAGTCCTGAAATAGGTTTACACCTGTTCAGGTAGGCCGACAGGCCTCAAAACGCCCGATGCACCGCATCGGGCGTTTTGTTTTTCAGGGCCATATGAGGCCGTTCTGTATTGTAAATCTGCACTGCCTCGTCAACCATCTGCCTCGCTTGTTCCAGATCTTCAGGGCTACTCAACAGCAGCTCCATCTTGAGGATTCCGTTGATTCGCTCGGCCAGCGCGTTCTGGTAGCAGTCATACCCATCAGTCATGGAGCACTGAACGCCGTGCCGTTGATGTAGTGACTGGTATAGCGCCGAGCAATATTGGATTCCTCGATCCGAATGGTGGACTAATGGCTGGCGACGACGGCGCTTTCGTAATGCCTGCTTGAAGGCTTGCGCCACTGACTCGGCATGCAGGCTTTCATGGACGTGGTGGCCAACAATCTTCCTGGAGTACGCATCCGTTACCAGGCTCAGGTACAGCGGGCCCTTGCGTGCGGGCAGGTAAGTAATGTCGGCAACCCAGACGTGCTCCGGCCTTGTCGGAACGATCTGACTTGGGCCGGGTTTGAGTAAATTGGGATGGCGGTAGAAGCGATGAAAGCTTTGTGTTGTCTTGTGATAGGCCCGCTTAGGCAGCACTAGCAAACGGCGCTCTCCCAAGACCTGGAACAGCCTATCTCGGCCGACCTGGAATCGTCTGTCAGGTTGGCAATGCAGCAGATAGTGCAGCTTGCGTGTGCCCAGACGAGGCTGGCGTATCCGGATCTGCTGTACAAACTCAACCACCCGGTCTGCCTGGCGTTCTTTGCCATCAGCAACTCGATTGCGTTTGTAGTAAGCCTGTCGACTGATGCCTAGAAACTGACAAGCCCTGGCAATGCTCAGTCCTGCGACTTGACCTTGCGTGAGGACTTGCCGGATCGCTTTTTTACGACCGAGACACCATAGTCATTTTTCAGAACATCAACGACCGTCTCAAAGAATTGGGCCTTCTGGCTCATCAGCTCAAGCTGCTGCTCAAGCTCTTTGATCCGCTGCTCTGGAGTGAGCGTTTTGGGGTCAGACATCGCGCAGCTCCTCTCGTCGCGGATCGAGGCCCCCTGGCTCCAATCCTGCCGACCGTGCTTACGCAACCATACCAGAACCGTCGAGCGACCCTGGATGCCATACCGCATCTGGGCCTGCTTGTAGGTCAGTTCGCCTTTTTCTATCTGATCAACCACCGCCAATTTAAAAGACAGTGAGTAATCACGCTGTGTGCGCTTTACACCTTGCTCCATCAGACTCTCCGGAAATTCGGGATGGGAGGTGTAAACCTTATTCAGGACGGGACAGCACAAACAAAAAAGCCGCTCACCCCATAGGGCCAGCGGCTTTTCTTTACAACCCAGACTCGATCAGGCAGCGATCAGTGCCTTGACCTTGTTCATCGCATTCTTCTCCAGCTGGCGAATACGCTCAGCCGATACGCTGTACTTGTCTGCCAGTTCATGCAGCGTGGCCTTCTCTTCCGCCAGCCAACGCTGATAGAGAATGTCGCGGCTACGCTCGTCCAGACCTTGCAGCGCTTCGTGCAGGTTGCTGGTGGAATTGTCACTCCAGTCGGCATCCTCCAACTGCACCGCCGGATCGTAACGGTGGTCTTCCAGGTAATGCGCAGGCGACTGGAAGGCGCTGTCGTCGTCAGCTTCCGCTGCCGGATCGAAGGCCATGTCCTGGCCGCTGAGGCGGCTTTCCATCTCGCGCACTTCGCGCGGCTCGACGCCAAGGCTTTCCGCCACGCGATGCACTTCGTCGTTGTTCAGCCACGCCAGGCGCTTCTTCTGGCTACGCAGGTTGAAGAACAGCTTGCGCTGAGCCTTGGTGGTAGCCACTTTGACGATGCGCCAGTTGCGCAGAATGAACTCGTGGATCTCTGCCTTGATCCAGTGCACAGCGAACGACACCAGGCGCACACCCATTTCAGGGTTGAAGCGCTTGACGGCTTTCATCAGGCCGACATTGCCTTCCTGGATCAGGTCAGCCTGGGCCAACCCGTAGCCGGCATAACTACGGGCGATATGTACGACGAAACGCAGGTGGGCCATCACCATCTGACGAGCGGCCTCGACATCCTGCTCATAATAGAGACGCTCGCCCAGATCACGCTCCTGCTCGACCGTCAGCAGCGGGATGCTGTTGACCGTGTGCACATAGGCTTCCAGGTTTGCACCGGGTACCAGGGCATAGGCAGGTTGCAACGATGTGGTCATTCAAGAACCTCCGACTTACAAAACTCGCACCTTGTGGGCGCTGCCAACATTGACCTGGAACGACGGTACAAGTTCCGCAGTGAAGAAAATGTCAATGCTGGCACGTAAAAACTATCGCGGCGCCAGCTCGTTCAAGTGGCGGGCGACTGCAATCCATGCACCGATATACCCCAACAACACTGCTCCGATCAAGAGCGACAGACCATCGGAAGCCGGAACGCCGCCCAGGGCGAAGTCACTGCCATACAGCCCGGAAAGCCCTACCACCGCCTCGTTCAGCCAGTTCAGGCCAAACGCCAGGATACCCCACGCCAGCAGGCCTGCGCCCAGGCCATACAGGGCGCCCATGTACAGGAACGGCCGGCGCACGTAGGCGTCAGTGCCGCCGACCAGCTTGATCACTTCGATCTCGATACGACGGTTTTCAATGTGTAGACGAATTGTGTTACCGATTACTAACAGCAGGGCAGAAATCAGCATCACGGCCAGGCCGAAGACGAAGCGGTCACCCAGCTTGAGGATGGCTGCCAGGCGCTCGACCCAGACTAGGTCCAGTTGCGCCACGTCCACCCGCGGCAGCTCCGCCAGGCGCTGACGCAAAGCGTCCAGGGCCGGCTTGTCGACCTCGGTCGGGGTTACCACCACCACACCCGGCAGTGGGTTGTCTGGCAGTTCGCGCAAGGCCTCGCCCAGGCCGGACTGCTGCTGGAACTCCTCCAGGGCCTGCTCGCGGCTGACATACTGGGCGTCCGCCACGCCAGGCATGCCCTTGATCTCGTCGCGCAGCGCTTCGCCATCGCGGCTGCCGGCATCAAGCTTGAGGTACAGCGAAATCTGCGCAGCGCGCTGCCACGAACCGCCCAGCTGCTCGACGTTCTTCAGCAACAAGGACAGGCCCATCGGCATGCTCAGCGCCACTGCCATGACCAGGCAAGTGAAGAAGCTGCCGATCGGCTGCTTGCCCAGACGGCGCAGGCTGTCGGCCAAGCTGGCACGGTGGCTTTCCAGCCAGGCATGCAGCAGGGTGCGGAAGTCCGGGCCATCATCGTCTTCACCGCGCTTTTTCTTCGCAGGTTGCGGATCGGCCGGTTTTGGTGCGACCCGCTCGGAAACCTTCGGCGTGCGTGTAGTGTTCATTGCCCGGCCTCCCCATCGCCGATCAAGCGGCCGCGTTGCAAGGTCAGCATGCGGTGGCGCATGCGCGCGATCAGTGCCAGGTCGTGGCTGGCGATCAATACCGTCGTGCCCAGGCGGTTGATGTCCTCGAACACGCCCATGATCTCTGCAGCCAGGCGCGGGTCGAGGTTACCGGTGGGTTCGTCGGCCAGCAGCAGAGCCGGCTGGTGAACGATGGCGCGGGCGATACCCACCCGCTGTTGCTGCCCGGTGGAAAGGTCGGCCGGGAACAGCTCGCCCTTGTCGGACAGCGACACGCGCTCCAGCGCCGAGTCCACGCGCTTGGCGATCTCGACCTTGGACAGGCCGAGAATCTGCAGCGGCAAGGCAATGTTGTTGAACACGGTGCGGTCGAACAACAACTGGTGGTTCTGGAACACCACGCCGATTTGCCGGCGCAGGAACGGGATTTGCGCATTGCTGATCTGGCCCAGGTCCTGCCCTGCCAGCATCAGCTTGCCGCTGGTCGGGCGCTCCATGGCCAGCAACAGGCGCAGCAGGGTGCTCTTGCCTGCGCCCGAGTGGCCGGTGACGAACAGGAATTCGCCCCGGCGCGCCCGGAAACTCAGCTCATGCAACCCCACATGACCGTTGGGATAGCGCTTGGCAACCTGCTCGAATCGGATCATGGTCAATCTCGCTCGGCGAACAGAGCCTTGACGAACGGCTCGGCTTCGAAGGTACGCAGGTCGTCGATGCCTTCACCGACGCCGATGAAACGGATCGGGATGTTGAACTGCTTGGCCAGGGCGAAGATCACCCCGCCCTTGGCAGTGCCGTCCAGCTTGGTCAGGGCCAGGCCGGTCAGCTCGACGCTCTGGTTGAAGTACTTGGCCTGACTGATGGCGTTCTGGCCGGTGCCGGCGTCAAGCACCAGCAGCACCTCGTGCGGCGCCTCAACGTCGAGCTTGCCGATGACCCGGCGGACCTTCTTCAGCTCTTCCATCAGGTTGTCTTTGGTGTGCAGGCGGCCGGCAGTGTCGGCGATCAGCACGTCGACGCCACGGGCCTTGGCGGCCTGCACGGCATCGAAGATGACCGAAGCAGAGTCGGCACCCGTGTGCTGGGCGATCACCGGAATCTGGTTACGCTCGCCCCACACCTGCAACTGCTCGACCGCGGCGGCGCGGAAGGTATCACCGGCAGCCAGCATGACCTTCTTGCCTTCCAGTTGCAGCTTTTTCGCCAGCTTGCCAATGGTGGTGGTCTTGCCGGCGCCGTTCACGCCAACCACAAGGATCACATAGGGTTTGTTCTGGGCCTGTACGTTCAGCGGCTGCTCGACCGGGCGCAGCAGCGCAGCCAGTTCTTCCTGCAACGATTTGTACAGGGCATCGGCATCGGCCAACTGCTTGCGCGCGACCTTCTGGGTCAGGTTCTGGACAATGGCCGAGGTAGCCTCCACACCCACGTCGGCAGTCAGCAGGCGCGTCTCGATTTCGTCGAGCAGGTCGTCGTCGATGACCTTCTTGCCGAGGAACAGGCTGGCCATGCCCTCGCCGATGCTGGCACTGGTCTTGGACAGGCCTTGCTTGAGGCGCGCGAAGAAGCCGGGCTTGGCCTGTTCGACGGGTGCAGCAACAGGGGCGGGTGCCGCGCGTTCCGGGATTGCGGGCGGTGCCTTCGGCTCCAGGTCCGGCACCAGGGCCACGGGCTCTTCGGCAACCGGCAGCACCAGGTTGCTGACCGGCGCTGCGGCCTCGACAGGGGCAGACTCGACAGGGGCCGCCTGCAAGGGCATGGACGCAACCGGCTGCGGTGCAGGTGCCACCAGCGGCTGGGATGCGACCGGCTCTGGCTCAGGCGCCTGCAACGGCTGCGACGCAACCGGTTCAGGGACGGAGGCCTCGACTACCGGGGGCCGGGCCGGTGCGGCGACCGGCTGCGGCTCAGCCAGCTGTGGGGCAGCAGGGGCCTGAACGGGTTCGGGGGCCTGTGGCGCTTCGGCGGCAGATCCCTCGACCGGAGCGGCTGCAGACTGCTCGACAGCGGGGGGTTCATGCGCGGGCACGCCCGCTCCCGCAGGTGGCTGCGGCTTCTTGCGAAACCAGCTGAACAGGCCTTTCTTCTCACCAGCCTCGGCCGGCGCTTTTTTGTCGTCGTTGGAACCAAACATGGAAGACGGCTATCTCAGGGTAGCGATAGGCCAGCTATGGCCAATCGGGAATTCTCTCTACGCAGAACAGACTATCTTGAAGCCGGCTGGTTCATGCGCAACGTTTTGACTTAGTGTCCTGTGGGCCAGAACGGCGACAGGCATGGTCGCCAGGCAACCGGATCAGTATCCTAGCACCTCCTGGCCCGCCGACGCTAAACCCAGCGGGCCGCCGAACAGGTTAAACACCGTATGAACGCTCTAGCCCGCCGCGCCGCTGGCCTGTTGCTCGGCACGCTCTGCCTGCCGCTCGCGGCCTTTGCCGCCGATGTGCAACCCACCCACGAATTCATCCTCGACAATGGCCTGAAGGTCGTGGTCCGCGAAGACCATCGCGCCCCGGTGGTGGTCTCGCAGATTTGGTACAAGGTCGGCTCCAGCTACGAGACCCCGGGCCAGACCGGCTTGTCCCATGCGCTGGAACACATGATGTTCAAGGGCAGCGCCAAGGTCGGCCCCGGCGAGGCCTCGCGCATTCTGCGTGACCTCGGCGCCGATGAAAACGCCTTCACCAGCGACGACTACACCGCCTATTACCAAGTGCTGGCCCGCGACCGCCTGCCGGTAGCCCTGGAACTGGAGGCGGACCGCCTTGCCAGCCTGCGCCTGCCTGCCGACGAGTTCAGCCGCGAAATCGAGGTCATCAAGGAAGAACGCCGCCTGCGCACCGACGACCAGCCCAATGCCAAGGCATTCGAGCTGTTCCGCGCCATGGCCTACCCGGCCAGCGGCTACCACACGCCGACCATTGGCTGGATGGCCGACCTGGAGCGCATGAAAGTTGAGGAACTGCGCCACTGGTACGAGTCCTGGTACGCCCCCAACAACGCCACCCTGGTGGTGGTCGGTGATGTCACCGCCGACGAGGTCAAGGGCCTGGCGCAGAAGTATTTCGGCAATATTCCCAAACGCGCCGTACCGCCAGCCAAGCTGCCTCTGGAGCTGGCCGAACCTGGTTGGCGCCAGTTGACCCTGCACGTGCGAACCCAGCTGCCAAGCCTGATCTACGGCTTCAACGTGCCCGGCCTGCCCACCGCCAAGGACCCTCGGACGGTACATGCCCTGCGCCTGATCTCGGCACTGCTCGACGGCGGCTACAGCGCCCGCATGCCGGCCCGCCTGGAGCGTGGCCAGGAACTGGTGGCCGGCGCGTCGTCCAGCTACAACGCCTTCACCCGCGGCGACAGCCTGTTCCTGATCTCGGCGACGCCGAATGTGCAGAAGCAGAAAACCCTCGCCGACGTCGAGAAAGGCATCTGGCAGCTACTTGAAGAACTCAAGAGCACACCCCCCAGCGCCGAAGAGCTGGAACGCGTACGCGCCCAGGTCATCGCCGGCCTGGTCTACGACCGCGACTCCATCAGCAGCCAGGCCACCACCATCGGCCAGCTGGAAACCGTCGGCCTGTCCTGGAAGCTGATCGACAGCGAACTGGACGAGCTCAAGCGCGTCACCCCGCAGGACATCCAGAACGCCGCGCGCACCTACTTCACCCGCGAACGCCTGAGCGTTGCCCATGTACTGCCCGAGGAGTCCGCCCATGAGTGATCGCCGCGCACCACGCCCAACCCTGCTGGCCACGGGCATTCGTGCCCTGGCGCTGGCGGCAGTGCTGGCCGCTCCGGCCATGGCCGATAACGCTGCCAAGGCCGACAGCAGCGCAGCCCGTCCGGCCAACACCTTGCAGTCGCTGGCCGAACTGAATGGCAAGGCACCCAGCCGGCGTCAGCTGAACATCCAGCACTGGAACACCGCCGAAGGTGCCCGGGTGCTGTTCGTCGAGGCCCGCGAACTGCCCATGTTCGACCTGCGCGTCACCTTCGCTGCCGGCAGCAGCCAGGACGGCGGCACGCCAGGCCTGGCCGCTCTGACCAACGCCATGCTCAACGAGGGCGTGGCCGGCAAGGACGTCACCGCCATCGCCGAGGGCTTCGAAGGCCTGGGCGCAGACTTTGGCAACGGTTCCTACCGCGACATGGCCGTCGCATCGCTGCGCAGCCTCAGTACCAAGGACAAGCGCGAACCGGCCCTCAAACTGTTTACAGAGGTGGCGGGCAAGCCAACATTCCCCGAGGATGCCCTCAAGCGCATCAAGAACCAGATGCTGGCTGGCTTCGAATATGAGAAACAAAACCCCGGCAAGATCGCCGGCAAGGCCCTTTTCGGCAAGCTCTATGGCGACCACCCCTACGCCCACCCAAGCGACGGCACCGCAGAGAGCATCACGGGCATAAGCCTTGCCCAGCTGCGCGCGTTCCACGCCAAGGCCTATACCGGCGGCAATGCGGTAATCGCCCTGGTCGGCGACCTCAGCCGTGCAGAGGCCGAAGCCATCGCCGCCCAGGTGTCTGCCGGCCTGCCCAAGGGCCCTGCGCTGGCCGCACCGGCCCAACCCACAGACGCCAAGGCCGGCCTGACCCACATCGACTTCCCGTCCAAGCAGACCCACCTGATGCTGGCCGAACTGGGGATCGACCGCCAGGACCCGGACTGGCCAGCCCTGTCGCTGGGCAACCAGATCCTTGGGGGTGGCGCCTTCGGTACCCGGCTGATGAGCGAGGTGCGAGAGAAGCGTGGCCTGACCTACGGCGTTTACTCGGTATTCAGCCCGATGCAGGTACGCGGCCCGTTCATGATCAACCTGCAAACCCGTGCCGAGCTCAGCGAAGGTACGCTCAAGCTGGTGCAAGGCATTCTCGCCGACTACCTGAAGACGGGCCCTACCCAACAGGAACTGGACGATGCCAAGCGCGAGCTGGCCGGCAGCTTCCCGCTGTCCAATGCCAGCAATGCCAGCATCGTCGGCCAACTGGGCGCGATCGGCTTCTACAACTTGCCGCTGACCTGGCTAGAGGACTTCATGCAACAGTCCCAGGCCCTTACCGTCGAACAGGTCAAGGCAGCCATGAACAAACACCTGTCAGCCGATAAACTGGTGATCGTCACCGTTGGCCCGAAAATGCCACAAAAACCGCTGCCAGCACCCACTGACAAGCCCTCCGAGCAACCGCTCGGGGTACCGGAGCACTAATGCCAAGATCCACCCCTCCCGCCCGCCCGCAAGCGGGCCAAAGCAAGGGCCAGGGCCACCTGCGCATCATCGCCGGCGAGTGGCGCAGCCGCCGCCTGGCGGTGCCGGAAGGCGAAGGCCTGCGGCCAACGCCTGACCGCGTACGGGAAACCGTATTCAACTGGCTGGCACCCTACATCGAGGGCGCCCGCGTGCTGGACGCCTTCACCGGCAGCGGTGCCTTGGTGCTCGAAGCCCTGTCCCGTGGGGCCGAGGATGCCGTGGCGCTGGACAGCAACCCTGCGGCCATCGCCAACCTGAAGAACAACCTCGAAATCCTGCGCTGTCCCCGCGGGCAAATTCTGCAAACCGACGCCCTGCGCTACCTGCAAGGCCCGGCCAAGCAGCAGTTCGATGTCGTGTTCCTCGACCCGCCGTTCCACCAGGACCTGCTGGCCAACACCTGCAACATGCTGGAGCAGCATCAGTGGCTGAGCGAGCAGGCTTGGGTCTACACCGAAAGCGAAGCGGCACCCTCGACCTTGCAACTGCCAGGCAACTGGCGCCTGCACCGCGAGAAGAAGACCGGCCAGGTGCACTACGCACTCTGGCAGCGGGGCTGATTACCCGCCGGGTGGGGTGTAATGGGTTGCCACACCCCACCTGTGCCATGCTTGGAGCTGCACCTTCACTCCCACCAATGGCGCAGGTACTGTGGCGCTGTTTCGTGGCAAGCTAGCAAGGCACATCATGAGCCACCCAGCATGCCCAGCCCCAACGCCACATTCCGTCCGGCCATCGGCCTGTCCAATCCCCACCTGCAGACCTTGTGGGGGCCACTCTGGCGCAAGCTGCCTGAGCTGCAGCGTGACCGCGAACGACTGTGGCTGGCTGACGGCGACTTCATCGACCTGGACTGGCATGGCCCGCACCAACCCCATGCGCCACTGGTACTGGTGCTGCATGGGCTGACCGGCTCGTCTCACTCGCCCTACGTGAAAGGCTTGCAGCAAGCGCTGCAAGGTCGCGGCTGGGCCAGCGTGGCAGTGAACTGGCGGGGTTGTTCAGGCGAGCCCAACCTGTTGCCGCGCAGCTACCATTCCGGCGCCAGCGAAGACCTGGCGGAAATTGTCAGCCATCTTCGCGCCCAGCGCCCGCTGGCGCCGCTGTATGCAGTGGGTTATTCGCTGGGTGGCAATGTATTGTTGAAGTACTTGGGTGAGAGCGGCGTCGCCAGCCAACTGGAGGCAGCGGCTGCAGTTTCGGTGCCCTTTCGCCTGGACCACTGTGCCGACCGTATCGGCCAAGGGTTCTCCAAGGTGTATCAGGCGCATTTCATGCGCGAGATGCTGGCGTATGTTCAGCTCAAGCAGCGGCACTTCCACGACCAGGGCCAGCATGAACAGCTGGCGACACTGGAGCGCCTGGGCCAACTCACCAACTTGCGCACATTCTGGGACTTCGACGGTAAAGTCACTGCACCGCTCAATGGCTTTCGCGATGCGCACGACTACTATCGTCGCTCATCCAGCCACTTCTTCCTTGGCCAGAACCGCACGCCAACGCTGATCATCCATTCCAGCGATGACCCCTTCGTGTCCAGCCACAGCCTGCCGACGGCCCGTGAACTGTCACCACAAACCCGCTTCGAACTGCATGACCGCGGTGGGCATGTGGGCTTTGTCGATGGCAGCCTGCGAAATCCGGGGTACTACCTGGAACGACGGATTCCGCAGTGGCTGGTGGACGGCAGCTAGCGCTCGAATGCGTAAAGGCTGCGCGCTCCCACAGAGATTTAACCCGATCTGCTTACTCGCCGGTGGCCACAGCATGCTGCGGATTGTTGATCCACTCGCTCCACGACCCCGCATACAGCTTGCCCAGCGGATACCCCGCCAGGGCCATTGCAAACAGGTTATGGCAAGCGGTTACCCCAGACCCGCAATAAGACACCAACTGCTCCGGCGCCCGTCCACCCAGTTTTTCGGCAAAACGCTGCTTTAGCTGATCCGCCGGCAAAAAACGCCCGTCAGCCCCCAGGTTGTCGGTAAACGCCGCGCACTGGGCCCCGGGAATATGCCCTGCCACCGGGTCGATCGGCTCCACTTCACCGCGAAAACGCGGCAAGGCACGCGCATCGATCAAGGTCAGGTCTGCACTACCAAGGCGCTTGCCCAGATGGTCGGCATCGATCAGCAGCTTCGCGTCAGGTTCACCACTGAAAGTGCCCTCACGTTTGGGCGGCGGGTCCAGGCTCAACGGCAGGTGCGCCGCGTGCCAGGCCTTCAGGCCACCGTCCAGAATCGCCACACCGCTGCGCTTGCCCAGCCAGACCAGCAGCCACCAGGCGCGGGCGGCAAAGGCGCCGGGGCCGTCGTCGTACAGCACCACCTCGCTGTCGTTGTTCAGGCCCCACTCTCGCAGGCGCTCGACCAGCCGCTGGGCATCGGGCAGCGGGTGGCGCCCGGTGCGCCCCTTGCTCACCGGTCCGCTGAGATCCCGGTCCAGGTCGGCAAAATGCGCCCCCTCAATATGCCCCTGGGCATAGCTGCGCTGGCCATAGTCCACATCCTCGAGGGCAAAGCGGCAGTCGAGGATCACCAACTTGGGCGAGCCCAGACGCTCGGCCAACTGCTGCGGGGTGATCAATTGCGCAAGGGGCATGACAATCTCCTGATCGATGGCACTAGGGCCCTGGGCTAGTGCTCCAGGGCCTGGTTGAACGGTACATGGAATTCCTGACACAGCGCGTCCACGGCAGGACGGGCATTGTCGGTGACGAAACCGAGCTCCAGCACCAACACCTGATAGACGCCGCGCTTGAAGGCTTCTTCACCCAAGTGCGCGGAATGTTCACGCGTGGTGCTGAGAAAACGTACCCATGATGTCAGCACGATCCAGGCATTGATGGTCAGCGATTCGATCTGCGCCGGCACCATGGCCAGGATCCCAGCCTCGACAAAGCCGCGGTAGATCGCCTGGCCCTGGCGCAGGCAGCGTTCGGAAAAACGCCGGTAACGGGCGGCCAGTTCGGCGTCGCTGTCCAGCAGATGCTCCAGGTCACGGTGCAGGAAGCGGTAGTTCCACATCGCCGCCAGCAAGGCCTTGAGGTAGAAGCGCTTGTCTTCCACGGTTGCCGCGCGGCCCTGCGGCGGGCGCAGAAAGCTGTCCACCAGCGCTTCGTACTGGCTGAACAACAGGGCAATGATCGCCTGCTTGTTGGGGAAGTGGTAATACAGGTTGCCGGGCGAGATTTCCATGTGCGCGGCAATGTGGTTGGTACTGACGCTGCGTTCGCCCTGCTGGTTGAACAGCTCCAGGCTGTTCTGCACGATGCGCTCTCGGGTCTTCATGCGCGGGGCCATGCTCAGCTCCCAGTCTGCGGGCTTTCATCAAAGGTTTATCTTACGGCGTATTACAGATGGAATGCACCGTTGAGCGGCATGGAAAAATTCGCACCATGGTACAAATTAGAGTATAGGCTCTAGGCAACCCCGGCCCGGACTCGACACCACCATGAACTCGCCCAGTGCCTTGCCCCCTCTGCAATTCGACCTCGACCTCGCAACGACGTTCGCGGCCCAGCGCCAGGCCTTTGCCGGTAACCCGCTGCCACCAGCGGCGCAGCGGCGCCAGTGGCTGAAAAGCCTGCGTGAAGCCTTGCTGAGCAGCCAGGCAGGACTGATCGAAGCCATCAGCCAGGATTTTGCCGGGCGCAGCGCCGATGAGACCTTGCTGGCCGAACTGCTACCGTCGGTGCAGGGCCTGCGCCACGCCGAAAAGCACTTGCAAAGCTGGATGCGCACCCGCCGACGCCGCGTCGGCCTGGCGTTCCAGCCGGCCAGCGCACAGGTGCGCTATCAACCCTTGGGCGTGGTCGGCATCATCGTGCCGTGGAACTACCCGCTGTTCCTCGCCATCGGCCCGTTGACCTGCGCCCTGGCCGCCGGCAACCGGGTCATGCTCAAGCTTAGCGAGGCCACGCCCGCGACTGGCCTGGCCCTACAGCAACTGCTCGAGCGTGTGTTCCCCACAGACCTGGTCAGCGTTGTGCTCGGTGAGGTCGAGGTGGGCCAGGCCTTCGCCCGCCTGCCGTTCGATCACCTGCTGTTCACCGGTGCCACCAGCGTGGGCCGCCAGGTGATGCAGGCTGCCGCACACAACCTGACCCCGGTCACCCTGGAGCTGGGTGGCAAATCCCCCGCTATTGTTTCTGAGGATGTGCCGCTGGACAGCGCCGCCGAGCGCATCGCCTTCGGCAAGACCCTCAACGCCGGCCAAACCTGTGTCGCCCCCGACTACGTACTGGTGCCGCGCGAACGGCTGCCCGCCTTCAGCGACGCCTACCAGCGCGCCGTGCACCGCCTGTACCCGCGTATTGCCGACAACCCCGACTACACCGCCATCATCAACCCGCGCCAGTTGCAGCGCTTGCAGCACCTGCTGGACGATGCCCGCGCCAAAGGCGCGCAAGTACTCGACTTGTACCCAGGCGAAGCCCCTCAGGGCCGGCGCCTGCCACCACACTTGCTGCTGGACGTGAACGACAGCATGCAGGTGATGCAAGACGAAATCTTCGGCCCGCTATTGCCGTTAGTGCCTTATGACGGCCTCGACCAGGCCTTGGCCTACATCAACCAGCGCCCACGCCCACTGGCGCTGTACTTCTTTGGCTATGACCGCCGCACCCAGGAGCATGTGCTGCGTCACACCCACTCCGGCGGTGTGTGCCTGAACGACACCTTGCTGCATGTTGCCCAGGACGATCTGCCCTTCGGCGGCATCGGCCCTTCAGGCATGGGCCACTACCATGGTCATGACGGCTTCCTCACCTTCAGCAAGGCCAAGGCGGTACTTGCCAAACAACGCTTCAACGCCGCACGGCTGATCTACCCGCCTTATGGCGAAGCCTTGCAGCGCCTGGTCTACAAACTGTTCATCCGCTGAGGATCGCACCATGCACCGCCGCGACCTGTTGCGTTTCAGCCTCGGCGCCAGTGCTTTTCTGGCGGGTGCCAGCCTGGTGGGGTGCAGCGTGCAAACAGCCGCGACCGGCTTTCAGGTACTCCGTGACGACGACCTGCCACTGCTGCGTGCGCTGATCCCGGTGGTCCTGGCCGGTACACAGGCCACCGAGGCGCCGGTGTTGCGCAGCCTCGACAACAAGCTGGCGGCGTTGTCGCCGGAAATGCTCAAGCTCACCCGGCAATTATTCGACGTGCTCAGCCTGCCGCTGACTCGCGGCCCGCTGACCGGCGTCTGGGGCAGCTGGGGCCAAGCTGGCGCCACACAGGTCACGGCGTTCCTGCAGCGTTGGCAGGACAGCTCGCTGAACCTGCTACGCATGGGGCACGCCTCGTTGCTGCAACTGCTGCAAATGGCCTGGTACGAACGCCCTGAATCCTGGGCAGACTGCGGTTACCCAGGCCCACCGAAAATCTGAAAACAACAAGAGCATCGCCAATGCCTGTCCCCGACCCGTTTCGCCAAGGCCTCGAACGCGGCTGGATCACCCACGACGCCTCGCGCCTGGAGCACGACCTGTTTCTGGAGGCCGACATTGCCGTGATCGGCAGCGGTGCCGGCGGCGCCACCAGCGCGCAGATGCTCAGCGCTGCCGGTTTCAAGGTACTGCTGATCGAAGAAGGCCCCCTGAAAACCAGTGGCGATTTCCACCTGCTGGAGAGTGAAGCCTACGCAAGCCTGTACCAGGAAGGCCTGGGGCGCATGAGCAAGGATGGCGCCATTACCATCCTGCAGGGCCGCGCCGTGGGTGGCACCACGCTGGTGAACTGGACCTCGAGCTTTCGTACCCCGCCGCAAACCCTGGCGCACTGGGCCTCGGTCCATGGCGTGAACGGTTTGGGCGAGGATGCACTGCGCCCCTGGTTCGAGCGCATGGAGCAGGAACTGGGCATCAGCCCTTGGGCCTTGCCGCCGAATGCCAACAACGAGGTGCTGCGCCGGGGTTGCGAACAGCTGGGTTACCGCTGGGGGGTGATCCCGCGCAATGTGCGCGGCTGCTGGAACCTGGGCTACTGCGGCATGGGCTGCCCGGTGAATGCCAAACAATCGATGCTGGTGACCCGTATACCTGCCACCCTCGAGCAAGGCGGCGAACTGCTGTACCTGGCGCGGGCCGAGCGCTTCACCCACAACGGCGAACGCATTCAGAGCCTGACATGCCAGGCCCTGGACGCCCAGGGCATACACCCTACTGGCCGGCAGGTCGGCGTGCGGGCACGTCATTACCTCCTGGCCGGTGGCGGTATCAACAGCCCGGCCCTGCTGCTGCGCTCTGCCGCGCCCGACCCGCATGGTCGCCTGGGCAAGCGAACCTTCCTGCACCTGGTCAACTTCAGTGCGGCACGCTTCAGCGAGCGTATCGACCCCTACCATGGCGCCCCGCAATCGATCTACAGCGATCACTTTCAGTGGCAAGGCGGCGTAGACGGCCCGGTTGGCTACAAGCTGGAAGTACCGCCGCTGCATCCTGCCCTGGCCAGCACCCTGCTGGGCGGGTACGGCCACGAGAGTGCCCAGCGCATGGCCGAGCTGCCACATACCCATGTGATGCTGGCGCTGCTACGCGATGGTTTTCACCCCGAAAGCCAGGGCGGGACCGTGGAACTGCGCGGCGATGGTTCACCCGTGCTCGATTACCCGGTCACCGACTACCTGCGGGATGGCCTGCGGCGCGCCTACCGCAGCATGGCGCACATACAGTTCGCCGCTGGCGCCACCCAGGTAACCCCAGTGCACAGCGACGCCAGCGCCGCCTCTCGCCTGGAACAGGCCCTGACCATGATCGACAAACTGCGCCTGGAGCCCTTCCGCACGCGCTTGGGCAGTGCCCATGTGATGGGCGGCTGCGCCCTCGGCGAAGATCCGCGTCAGGCGGTGTGCGACAGCCTGGGACGCCATCACCAGCTGGAAAACCTGTCGATTCACGACGGCTCGCTGTTCCCCACCAGCATCGGCGCCAACCCGCAATTATCGGTGTATGCCATCAGCGCCAGGCTCAGCGAAGCACTGGTCAGCCGCCTGGCACACAGCGCATGACAACGAACATGGCCCCTGTCTATAGTGCCATCAGTCGGCCGCATGACTTGGCCGGGGCGCCGTCGCTGCGCTACCATCCGACTCCCCAACGCACTCCAGCCAGGATGACGCGATGAACCGAGTGTTGTACCCGGGTACTTTCGACCCCATTACCAAAGGCCATGGCGATCTGGTCGAGCGCGCTTCGCGGCTATTCGACCACGTGATCATCGCGGTGGCGGCCAGCCCCAAGAAAAACCCCTTGTTCCCCCTGGAGCAACGGGTTGAGCTCGCCCGTGAGGTCACCAAGCACCTGCCCAATGTCGAAGTCATCGGCTTCTCTTCCCTGTTGGCGCATTTCGCCAAGGAACAGGGCGCCAACGTCTTCCTGCGTGGCCTGCGTGCGGTGTCCGACTTCGAGTACGAGTTCCAGCTGGCGAACATGAACCGGCAACTGGCCCCCGACGTCGAGAGCCTGTTCCTGACGCCGTCGGAGCGTTATTCGTTCATTTCCTCGACCCTGGTCCGGGAGATTGCTGCGCTGGGCGGTGATATCAGCAAGTTCGTCCACCCGGTGGTGGCCGACGCACTGACTGAACGCTTCAAGAAGTAAGCCTGACGCCTGATTGTCGCGCCCGCGTGCACTGCGGGCGCGAATGCGGCACAATTGTGCCCATTGCGTTGAACATGCCCGGGCTGTGAGCCCCGGCCGGAGTCCCCATGTCCCTGATCATCACCGACGATTGCATCAATTGCGACGTCTGCGAACCCGAGTGCCCGAACGAGGCTATCTCCCAAGGCGAAGAGATCTACGTGATCGACCCTAACCTGTGCACCCAGTGCGTAGGCCATTACGACGAGCCACAGTGCCAGCAGGTCTGCCCGGTCGACTGCATCCCGCTGGATGAAGCGCACCCGGAAACCGAAGAACAGCTGATGGCCAAGTATCGCCGGATCACTGGCAAGGGCTGATCACTGCCCTTCGCTGCACGGTCCCTGTGGGAGCGGGCATGCCGCGAACACCGGCGTAGCCGGTGCCATTCATCGCGTCGCCTGCTTCGCAGGCTTGCCCGCTCCCACAGTTACCGCGCCAACGTTCAGGTTTTGCTTCAACAGGTTTGCAGCGAACGTTTTATCGTTGGCAGCGCGGGCAGTACACGCTCGCCCTCTGCCCCAGCTTCACTTCGCGCAACTCAGTGCCGCATACCTTGCACGGCTGCCCGCCACGCCCGTACACAAACAGTTCCTGCTGGAAGTACCCCGGCTGCCCGTCGCCACCGATAAAGTCGCGCAGGGTGGTACCGCCCTGCTCGATGGCCGCCGCCAGCACCCGTTTGATCTCGGTCGCCAGCTTCAGGTAGCGCGCCCGGGAAATCCCGCCCGCCTCCCGGCGTGGGTCGATACCGGCGGCAAACAACGCCTCGGTGGCGTAGATGTTGCCCACCCCTACCACCACCGCGTTGTCCATGATGAACGGCTTGACCGCCATCGACCGCCCGCGGGACAGCTGGAACAGCCGTTCACCATCGAACAGGTCGGTCAGCGGCTCAGGCCCCAGGCGCAGCAGTAGCTCATGGTTCAGAGGGTCCAGGCTCCACAGCATGGCACCAAAGCGGCGTGGGTCGGTGTAGCGCAGCATCAGCCCGGACTCCAGCTCGATGTCGACATGCTCATGCTTGGCCGCCGGCAAGCCCAGCTCGACCAGCCGCAGGTTGCCCGACATGCCCAAGTGGCTGATCAGCGTACCCACTTCGGCATTGATCAACAGGTACTTGGCACGTCGCTCCACGCTGACGATGCGCTGCCCTGACAGGCGCACATCGAGGTCTTCCGGAATCGGCCAGCGCAGACGCCGGTCGCGTACCACCACACGGCTGACGCGCTGGCCTTCCAGGTGTGGCGCAATACCGCGCCGGGTGGTTTCTACTTCTGGCAATTCCGGCATGTGTCAGTGTCCGCCCAACTCGCGAATGTTCTGCTTGAGGTTTTCGAAATCGTATTCCGACAAACCAATGTAATCGAGCACCAACGGGCCGACCACATTCCATTCGTGGTCCACCGCCTGGTTGCCCAGCACACGGTAGGACGCGCAGATATGCTCGGCCATCTTCAGCACCGCCAGCAGGTTTTTCAGCTGGCTCTGGGTATTGCGCGAGGTATCGTCGCGGAACACGGCCAAGGCATTGTGGTGGTTGGCGATGGCCGCACTGAGGTGCTCGGGCAAGCGCCAGGATTTGGCTGTGAAGTAGCCGACCACTGAATGGTTGGTGTTGAACGTGCGGTTTTCGGTATCGACCACGCGTGTTTCTTCGTCGGCCTTGGCGTATGCCTCTTCCAGCACGTCCATGTAATTGGGGAAGCGCTTGAGCATCAACGGCACGCCACAGTCATGGAAGAGGCCAAGGGTATAGGCCTCGTCCGCCGCCTGTATGCCGGTACGCTTGGCCAGCGTCAGGCAGGTCATCGCGACGTCCTGGGCGGTATCCCAGAAGCGGTTGAGGGTAACGATGGTCTCGTCACTCATCTCGCCCTTGATCGACTGGGCGTTGATCAGGTTGATGATCGAACGGCTCCCCAGCAGGTTCACCGCACGCTGGATCGAACCGATCTTGTTGGACAACCCGAAGTGCGGAGAGTTGACCAGCTTGAGCAAGGCGCCAGAGAGGCCCGGGTCCTGGGAAATCAGCTTGGCGATGGTTTCCAGGTCCGGGTCAGGCATGTACTGCTCGAACTGCAGATCGACCATGATCTGCGGTTGAGGCGGGATGGTGATGCCTTGCAAGGCTTGCTGGATCTGTTCGGCGCTGAGTTCTTGGGACATACGTACACACTCGTTTAGGACGTGGGATTTTAACCCTCTAAGCGCCCCCGGGCACCACACCTGTAAAAGCTAAAGCACTGCAGACACGCTATAATCCCGCTCTTTTTCCCGGAGCGACGTCATGTCCCTGCCCAGCCTTCGCCTCAAAGCCAATGCCGACCGCCGCCTGCGCGCCGGCCACCTGTGGGTCTACAGCAACGAAGTCGATGTCAGCGCGACCCCTTTGCAAGGCTTCCAGGCGGGTCAGCAGGCCATTCTCGAGGCAGCCAACGGCAAGCCGCTGGGCATCGTCGCACTGAGCCCGAACAACCTGATCTGCGCCCGCCTGCTGTCACGCGACATCAAGCTGCCGCTGGACAAGTCGCTGCTGGTACACCGCCTGAACGTCGCCCTGTCGCTGCGCGAGCGCCTGTTCGACCAGCCGTGCTACCGCCTGGTCTACGGTGACTCCGACCTGCTCCCAGGCCTGGTGGTCGACCGTTTCTTCGATATCCTCGTGGTGCAGTTGGCCTCGGCCACCATGGAAGCGCACAAGGATGACGTGATCGCCGCACTGGTGCAGGTGCTCAAGCCCAGCGGCATCCTGTTCAAGAACGATTCGGCCGCGCGCGACGCCGAAGGCCTGCAGCGCTATGTCGAGACCGTCTACGGCGAAGTACCGGACTGGGTGCCGCTGGAAGAGAACGGCGTCAAGTTCGAAGCCCCGGTGCGCGAAGGCCAGAAGACGGGCTGGTTCTACGACCACCGCATGAACCGCGCCCGCCTGGCACCGTACGTGAAGGGCAAGCGTGTACTCGACCTGTTCAGCTATATCGGTGGCTGGGGCGTACAGGCCGGTGCCTTCGGCGCCAGCGAAGTGTTCTGTGTCGATGCCTCGGGCTTTGCCCTGGACGGCGTGGAGCGTAACGCTGCACTGAACGGCATCAGCGAGAAGCTGACCTGCATCGAAGGCGACGTGTTCGAAGCCCTGCGCGAACTCAAGGCGGCCGAAGAACGCTTCGACGTGATCATTGCCGACCCACCTGCCTTCATCAAGCGCAAAAAAGACCTGAAAAACGGCGAAGCGGCCTACCGCCGCCTGAACGAACAGGCCATGCGCATGTTGAACAAAGACGGCATCCTCGTCAGCGCCTCGTGCTCGATGCACCTGCCCGAGGACGACCTGAACAACATCCTGCTGACCAGCGCCCGCCACCTGGACCGCAACATGCAGCTGCTCGAGCGAGGCGGTCAGGGCCCGGATCACCCGGTACACCCGGCCATCGCCGAAACCCGCTACATCAAAAGCATCACCTGCCGGTTACTGCCAAACAGCTGATATCTGCCAAAAAGGGCCGCCCAGCGGCCCTTTCCTGCCGCAATCCCCCCGCCAACCATCCACATCTGCATTCCCTCACCGCGCCAGCGGTGTAGAATCGGCCTATTCATCGCCAGTCATCCCCGGCGGGTTTATGAGCTCTGGTCAAGCACGCGGCGATCCCGCGCGGTCTTGGCCCCATCCGTGCCAGTGGCAACCGGCCTGCGGCGCAAAGGACAAGAGAAGCTCACTCCCCTATTTGTGACCTGATTAAGCCGCCAGGAGTGTTTCATGCCTGATTATCGTTCCAAGACTTCCACCCAAGGCCGCAACATGGCCGGCGCCCGTGCCCTTTGGCGCGCCACCGGGATGAAGGACGAAGACTTCAAGAAACCGATCATCGCCATCGCCAACTCGTTCACCCAGTTCGTTCCGGGCCACGTGCACCTGAAGGACCTGGGCCAGCTGGTGGCTCGCGAAATCGAACGCGCCGGTGGCGTGGCCAAGGAATTCAACACCATCGCGGTCGATGACGGCATCGCCATGGGCCACGACGGCATGCTGTACTCGCTGCCAAGCCGCGAAATCATTGCCGACGCGGTGGAGTACATGGTCAATGCGCACTGCGCTGACGCCATCGTCTGCATCTCCAACTGCGACAAGATCACCCCCGGCATGCTGATGGCCGCCCTGCGCCTGAACATCCCGGTGATCTTCGTTTCCGGCGGCCCGATGGAAGCCGGCAAGACCAAGCTGGCCAGCCACGGCCTGGACCTGGTCGATGCCATGGTCATCGCGGCCGACTCCACGGCCTCCGACGAAAAAGTCGCCGAATACGAGCGCAGCGCCTGCCCGACCTGCGGTTCGTGCTCCGGCATGTTCACCGCCAACTCGATGAACTGCCTGACCGAAGCCCTGGGCCTGGCCCTGCCGGGCAACGGTTCGACCCTGGCCACCCACGCTGACCGCGAGCAGCTGTTCCTCACGGCCGGCCGCACCATCGTCGAGCTGTGCAAGCGCTACTACGGCGAGAATGACGAGTCGGTCCTGCCACGCAGCATCGCCAACTTCAAAGCGTTCGAAAACGCCATGATGCTGGACATCGCCATGGGCGGCTCGACCAACACCATCCTGCACCTGCTGGCCGCAGCACAGGAAGGTGAAGTGGCGTTCGACCTGCGCGACATCGACCGCCTGTCACGCAAAGTGCCGCAGCTGTGCAAAGTGGCGCCAAACATCCAGAAGTACCACATGGAAGACGTCCACCGCGCCGGCGGCATCTTCAGCATCCTCGGTTCGCTGGCCCGTGGTGGCCTGCTGCACACCGACCTGCCGACCGTGCACAGCCGCAGCATGGAAGAAGCCATCGCCAAATGGGACATCACCCAGACCGATGACGAAGCGGTGCACACCTTCTTCAAGGCCGGCCCGGCCGGTATCCCGACCCAGACCGCATTCAGCCAGTCGACCCGTTGGGAAACCCTCGACGACGACCGTGAAAACGGCTGCATCCGCAGCTTCGAACACGCCTACTCGCAAGAGGGCGGCCTGGCCGTGCTGTACGGCAACATCGCACTGGATGGCTGCGTGGTCAAAACGGCCGGTGTGGACGAATCGATCCACGTGTTCGAGGGCACCGCGAAGATCTTCGAAAGCCAGGACAGCGCCGTGCGCGGCATCCTCGCCGACGAGGTGAAAGCCGGCGACATCGTCATCATCCGCTACGAAGGCCCGAAAGGCGGCCCGGGCATGCAAGAAATGCTCTACCCGACCTCGTACCTCAAGTCCAAAGGCCTGGGCAAGGCCTGCGCCCTGCTCACCGACGGCCGCTTCTCAGGCGGTACCTCGGGCCTGTCGATCGGCCACGCCTCGCCAGAGGCTGCGGCGGGCGGCGCCATCGGCCTGGTGCGCGACGGCGACAAGGTACTGATCGACATCCCTAACCGTTCGATCAACCTGCTGGTCAGCGATGAAGAGCTGGCGGAACGCCGTGTCGAACAGGACAAGAAGGGCTGGAAGCCAGCCGAGGTCCGTCCACGCAAGGTGACCACCGCGCTCAAGGCCTATGCCCTGCTGGCCACCAGTGCCGACAAAGGCGCAGTGCGTAACAAGGCAATGCTCGAAGGGCTGTAAGGGCTTTTCTGGCATTTGCACAACCGGCGTCTCGTACGCCGGTTTTTTTGCCTGTGGATAAAGGCTGGATCAAAGCTCTCCCTTCGCGACACATTGGCGTAATTGCGCCAGCAGCAGGGCAGCCGAGCGCTTCGGTGTCGCCGCCGACGTCAGCACGAACTGTGCTTGAGGCAAGGCTGGCAACGTCGACACTTCTACAAGGCCGGCAGCCAGAGCAGACGATCGCGTGACAGGCGTTACCCCAAGCCCCCCACTGACGGCGGTCATCAGCCCCCCGACACTTGGGCTCTGGCAAACGATGCGCCATTGCCGCCCGGCGCGTACCAAGGCCTCGATAGCTGCGGCCCGATAAGGGCATTGATCAGAAAATACCGCCAAGGGCACAGGCGTGGTGACCTCATCGCTGCCCAGCGCAATCGGCCCTCTCGCCCACACCAATGGTTCGGACCAAAGCACCTCGCCCCGTTCTTCATCGCTGCAGCGGCTGCCCAATACGATATCCAGCCCACCCGAGTGGACGAGCGAGAGCAACTCCCCAGTCAGGCCGACGGTCAGGGACACCTCTGCATCGGGATGTGCCACCGAAAAACGACGCATGCAGTCGATGATCGGGGCTTTCACCATTTCCTCGCTCAACCCCACGTACACCGTGCCTGACACCCGCCGCCCTGCTCCAAGGCTTGCGCGGGCATCATCGTGCAACGCCAGGATGGTGCGGGCATAGCCTGCCAACCGAGCGCCTGCGGGTGTCAGGCTGACCGAACGGGTCGTACGCTCCAGCAATTTTTGTCCAGCTTCGCGTTCAAGCCGCCGAATATGAGCGCTGATCGCCGACTGCGTAAGGTGCAGCCTGTGCGCAGCGCGGGTGAAACCACCGGTGTCGGCAACGGCAATCAAGCTCCGCAAAAGCACAGTATCGAACACAGATTCATCACCTATCTCACTCAATCTCGAGAGCATACGTCATTTCTATAATGAATCGCCCTGAATCAGACTGTGCGCCGAACGCCTGGGCGGTGAAGCGTCAGGCAAGGCTCATCAACACTACCTGGGAGAAGCCCCGTGGTTGAACGTATCTTGTATGTCTGCGCCTCACCCAGAGGAGAGCGGTCCGTTTCCGCTCAGATTACCGACGCATTCCTGGCGGCATTGGCCGAGCGCAAAGCGGTGGAAATCGACCACCTGAATCCTTGGGAATGCGACCTGCCTGAAGTAGATGGCGCCTTGCTCGCGGCGAAATACGCAGGGCTTGGCGATGCCCCGCTGTCAACCGCACAGGCCGCTGCATGGGATCGGATCAAGACCCTCGCTCAACGGTTCCACCGGGCGGATACCTTGGTGTTCAGCGTACCGTTGTGGAATTTCGGCATTCCGTACAAGCTCAAGCACCTGATCGACGCAATTTCACACAAAGACGTGCTGTTCACCTTCGATGAACACGGGTTGAACGGCATGCTTGGCGGGCGTCGAGCGGTTGCCATCTACACCCGTGGTTTGGGGTACGGGCCCACCTCACAGACACCCGACCAGTTTTTTGGCCTGGAAAAAACCTTCATCGACACATGGTTTCGCTTCGTTGGGATTAACCAGGCGCACAGTGTAGTGGTCGAACAGACCCTCGGCCCTGAGGGCGCCAGGATTCGTGAACGTGCCATTGAACAAGTGACCCTGTTGGCACAGAACATTGACCAGAAAGCGGCCCAGACCCTCATTGTGGGCCGCGATGGTTGATATTCCCGTTACTGGATCTGCTCCGGCGTGACGATCACCCAGTTCTTGTCTGCCGTCACCGGCAACCCTTCCTTGGCCTGCGCCGCCGTATTCTTGGCAATCATCCCGTTGAGCTGGTCAATGTACTTGGCCTTGCGGTTTATCCACAGGTGGATACCACCTTTGCCCACATCCACCCCGTGGAACTGCATGTAGCCATCGCTGGTCGGCGTGTCGCCGCCCACCAGCACCGGTTTCTTCCACTCATCGATGTAGGTAAGGATCGCCGCCTGCTTGCCCGCCATCCAGGTGGCCGGGGTCCACAGGTAAGGGGTCAGCTCCAGGCCCTCGTTAGCCTTGGCATCGTAGTGCCCGGCGCTGATCTGCTTACGCGCAGTGGTCAGCTGGCCGCTGGCGCGGTCCTTGAGCAGCAGGCTCACGCCAATCACGTTCTGGGGCTTCACGTTGTAACCATACTTGGGGTCCGAGGCGACCATGCGCACCAGCTCCTCGGAGGCCGCCGAAATCACATAGACCTCGATGCCGTTCTCCATCAGCTTGTTGTACAGCTCGGCCTGGCCCTTGAAGACCTTGGGCGGCTGAACCTCGATGGCCTTGACCTGGTCGCCTTCGTAATAGGTGCTGGGGATCGGCTTGGTCGAAGCCATCAGCTCATCCACCTGCACCTTCAGCGCCTGCAAGGTAAAGCCGGAGAACACCTGGGCTACCCACGGGTAGCAGACCATGTCATCGATTTCACACAGCCGGTAGTAATAACTGAACAGGCTTTCCTTGTGCTCGGCAGTGTCCTTGAACGGCATCAGCTTCAACGAAGGGTCGAGCTTGTCGCGGCTTAGCAGGCCCTTGTTTTCCATGAACGGAAGCAAGGCTTCTTCCAGGTCATAGCGGTAACTGGTGTTGTCCATGTCGAATACCGCGTAGTTACCCTTGTTGGCATTGGCGGCGATCATGCTGTCGAGCTGTTTGGCCGCGTCAGCAGGCCAGTGTTTGAGCTCCGTGGCGAAGGTTTCGATACTGAACAGCAGGGACAGGCCAATGGCGGCGGCTTTCACAGCGACTTTCATGTACGAATCTCCTGAAATGACCCAGAAACGCTAGTGCAACAATCCCCACTGCAAGCCCCCGATAACGACCTCCAGGCAGCCGCAAACGCCTTGTTCATTGCAATCTGCGACACCCCGTTATTCCATAAACGACTATGCAAATTCCATTTGGGTATAAATTCGTTTGTTTTCAGGCTGTTAGCATTTCCGTTCGCAATCGCTCACAGAGGCGATGCCACTTCTGCTTTTTTCTGCTGGAGCTTCAATGAACCTGCCGCTGTCACTCAACCTGCTGGCGTTCCTGGCCCTGTTGCTGGGCCTGGCACAAACCCGCCGCACCGACTGGAGCCTGGCCAAGAAGGTACTGCTTGGCCTGGTGCTGGGCGTGGTCTTCGGCCTTGTGCTGCACACGATCTATGGCGCTGGCCACCCCGTGCTCAAGGCAACCATCGCCTGGCTCGATCTGGTCGGCAACGGCTATGTCGGCCTGCTGCAGATGATCGTCATGCCGCTGATCTTCGCCTCGATCCTCAGTGCCGTGGCACGTTTGCACACTGCCTCTTCGCTGGGCCGCATCAGCGTGCTGAGCATCGGCACCCTGCTGCTGACCACGGCCATTGCCGCCCTGATCGGCATTGTGTTGACCAACCTGTTCGGCCTCAGCGCCGAGGGCCTGGTGGCCGGTGCCCAGGAAAGCGCACGCATGCAGGTTATCCACAGTGAATACGCGGGCAAGGTTGCCGACCTCAACATCCCGCAACTGCTGCTGTCGTTCATCCCCAGCAACCCGGTAGGCGACCTGGCGCGGGCCAAGCCGACCTCGATCATCAGCGTGGTGATCTTTGCCGTGTTCCTCGGCCTGGCCGCGCTCCAGTTGATCAAGGACGACGCCGAGAAGGGCGAGCGCGCCCTGTCGGCCATCGACACCCTGCAGGCCTGGGTAATGCGCCTGGTGCGGGTCGTGATGAAGCTGACCCCCTATGGCGTGCTGGCGTTGATGACCAAAGTAGTGGCCAGTTCCAACACGGAGGACATCCTCAAGCTGGGCAGCTTCGTGGTGGTGTCGTACCTGGGCCTGGGGTTGATGTTCGTGGTGCACGGCATCATCCTCGCCGCCACCGGCGTGAGCCCGCTGCGCTTCTTCCGCAAGGTGTGGCCGGTGCTGACCTTCGCCTTCACCAGCCGCTCCAGCGCCGCCAGCATTCCGCTGAACATCGAAGCACAAACCCGCCGTCTGGGCGTGCCGCAATCGATCGCCAGCTTCAGCGCATCGTTCGGCACCACCATTGGCCAGAACGGCTGTGCCGGGCTCTATCCTGCCATGCTGGCGGTGATGGTCGCGCCAGCGGTGGGCATCGACACCTTCGACCCACTGTGGATCGCCACCCTGGTGGCCATCGTCACGCTGAGTTCGGCAGGGGTTGCCGGCGTGGGCGGCGGTGCCACCTTTGCCGCGCTGATCGTGCTGCCAGCCATGGGCTTGCCGGTGGAGTTGGTGGCGCTACTGATTTCGGTGGAGCCGCTGATCGACATGGGCCGTACGGCGTTGAACGTGAACGGTTCGATGACGGCGGGCGTTGTCACCAGCCAGCTGTTGAAAGAGACTGACAAGGAAGTGCTGGCCGGTGATGAACATGCCGAGCTGAGCCACACCTGATAGATTGCCGGGGGCGCGTTGCGCCCCTTTCGCAACAAGGCCGCTCGTATCTTGCTCAAAATCTGAACACCCTGCGGTCTCCCGTAGGAGCGGGTTCACCCGCGAAAGGGCCAGGCCTGCTGGCCAATTTCACCCGCCGTCCACCGTTGCCGCCGCTATCGTATTCGCGGGTAAACCCGCTCCTACAGGGTGGTGGATACACATCGGGGGTCGGACACAGGCCGCTGTAGGAGCGGGTTCACCCGCGAAGGGCTGCAGAGCAGCCCCCAACAATCTCACCCCTTATCCCAAACCTCGAAGTGATACACCGGCTTACCTTCCTCAGCCTGTGCCTCGCTAGAAGTCAGCCTCCACTGCCCTTCATCAAACGCCGGGAACCACGCATCCCCCTCTGGCGCCAACTCAACCCGCGTCAGGTACATGCGGCTGACCAGCCCCTTCTCCAGCGCCTGCCCATACAGCTGCGCCCCACCAATCAGCATCAGCTCACCGACGCCCTGCTCGCGCGCCCACTGCTCGGCCCGCACCAACGCCTCTTCAAGCGAGGCGAACACTTCGGCACCTGCAAGCTCAAGCCCCGGCTGGCGGCTGACCACGATGTTCAGCCGCCCAGGCAGCGGCCGCCCCAGCGAGTCCCAGGTCTTGCGCCCCATGATGATCGGCTTGCCCAGGGTGGTGGCCTTGAAGTACTTGAAGTCCCCCGGCAAATGCCAGGGCATGGAGTTGTCGATGCCGATCACGCGGTTCTCGGCATAAGCCGCGATCAGGCTGAGGGGGAGTGATGTATTCATGCCAGCGAGGATAGCACCGGGCGTGTGGGTTATGCTTCTGCCTTGACCTGTGCAATGGAAGACCTTGTGACTGCACCCACGCCACTGGACAAGCGCTGGCTCACCGAAGCGGTACGCCTGCGCGAAGAACATGCCGGCCCGCTGGAAGACCAGGAAGCCAACCGCTACGCCCGCCAGCTAGGTGGCGACCTGGCCACGCGCATCGAAACACGTGCGCTGTTCCTGGCCGAGCGCGATGACATGACCGGCGCCCTGCGCCATTGGAAGCAGGGCGCGCGCCTGGCGCTGCTGGCCTTGTTGCTGATGGCCGTGCTCAGCGGCGCGGGCCTGGGGCTGGCCGCCCTCGGTGACGGGCAGCGCCCGGTGAATGTGTTCTGGGCGCTGGGCAGCCTGCTCGGGCTGAACCTGCTGATGCTACTTGGCTGGGGCATGGGTTTTGCCCTGAGCGGCGAGCATGGCGCAGGGCTGGGCCGCTTGTGGCTGTGGCTAAGCGAACGCTTTGCCCGCGATGCCAAGGCCGCGCACCTGGCGCCAGCGCTGCTGGTGCTGCTGCAACGTCAACGCCTCAACCGGTGGCTGCTCGGCCTGTTGGTACACGGCCTGTGGCTGCTGGCGATGCTCACCGCGCTGGGCATGCTACTGGTCTTGCTGGCGACCCGGCGCTATGGCTTTGTCTGGGAAACCACCTTGCTCGCCGCCGAGCCGTTCATTCACCTGACCCAAGCGCTGGGCGTCCTCCCCTCGTTGCTGGGCTTCGCCGTGCCCGACGAAGCCATGATCCGCGCCAGCGGCGACAGCCTGCCAGCCCTGGACGTGGCCCGCCAGGCCTGGGCCAGCTGGCTGCTCGGCGTGGTGCTGGTATACGGCCTGCTGCCCCGCCTGCTGCTGGCCGGGCTATGCCTGTGGCGCTGGCGCCAGGGCCGTGAACGCCTGACGCTGGACCTGGGGTTGCCCGGCTACGCGCAACTGCGCGAGGCACTGATGCCGCGCAGCGAACGCATGGGCGTGCAGGATGCTGCCCCGCAAGCCTTGCCGCAGTTTGCCGCCGGGCAGCTGGAAAGCGGCAGCAGCGGTGCCCTGCTGGTGGGCCTGGAGCTGGACGACCAGCGCCCCTGGCCACCCGCCCTGCCCAAAAGCGTGACCGATGCCGGCGTGCTCGACAGCCGCGAATCACGCAACCGGCTGTTGGAACAGCTCAGCCGCTTCCCACCGGCACGCCTGGCCATCGCCTGCGACCCACGTCGCTCGCCGGACCGCGGCAGTTTGGCGCTGCTCGCCGAACTGGCGCGCAATGCCGGCGCAACCCGTATCTGGCTGCTGCAGGCTGCACCAGGCCAGCCCCTCGATGCCGAGCGCCTGGGCGATTGGCACGAAGCCCTTGACCGCCTTGGCCTGCAACATGCCGACACCTCACCGCTGACCTGGCTGGAGCATGGCCATGACTGAGCCACTGAAACTGGCCGTGGTCGGCCATACCAATGTTGGCAAAACCTCGCTA
Organism: Pseudomonas sp. CIP-10; assembly: GCF_020911845.1. Lineage (NCBI taxonomy): Bacteria > Pseudomonadati > Pseudomonadota > Gammaproteobacteria > Pseudomonadales > Pseudomonadaceae > Pseudomonas > Pseudomonas sp. CIP-10. Next base: position 5,720,869 of record NZ_CP087160.1, read on the forward strand.
CTGCGCACCCTGACCCGCGACGTCGGTTTTGGCGAAGTGTCCCACCGCCCCAGCACTACCCGCCATGTGGAAGGTGCGCGGCTGTCTGTGGACGGTGAACCCTTGCTGGAGCTGTACGACACGCCCGGCCTGGAAGATGCCATCGCCCTGCTCGACTACCTTGAACGTCTGGAACGCCCGGGCGAGCGCCTGGACGGCCCGGCCCGGCTGGAGCGTTTTCTGCAGGGCAGCGAAGCGCGCCAACGTTTCGAGCAGGAGGCCAAGGTATTGCGCCAACTGCTGGCCAGTAATGCCGGGCTGTATGTAATCGATGCGCGCGAGCCGGTGCTGGCCAAGTACCGCGACGAACTGGAAGTACTGGCCAACTGCGGCAAGCCGTTGCTGCCGGTGCTCAACTTCGTCGCCAGTAGCCAGCACCGCGAACCGGAATGGCGTGAAGCCCTTGCCCGGCTTGGGCTTCACGCATTGGTGCGGTTCGACAGCGTGGCCCCGCCGGAAGATGGCGAGCGCCGTTTGTATGAAAGCCTGGCGCTGCTGCTGGAAAACGCCCGCCCGGCGCTGCAACGGCTGATCGACGACCAACAGGCGCAGCGCTTGGCACGCCGGCACAGCGGCAAGCGCCTGATCGCCGAACTGCTGCTCGATTGCGCTGCATGCCGGCGCAGTGTCGAGGCCGAACCGGCGGCAGAAGCCCGGGCCATCGCGGCGCTGCGCCAGGACATTCGCCAACGTGAACAACGCTGCGTCGAAGCCTTGCTCAAGCTGTATGCCTTCCGACGCGAGGATGCCCATGCCAGCGACCTGCCGTTGCTGGACGGCCGCTGGGGCGATGATTTGTTCAATCCAGAGACGTTGAAACTGCTGGGCGTGCGCCTGGGCAGCGGTGTGGCGGCGGGTGCTGCGGCCGGTGCCGGGGTCGATTTGCTGGTTGGTGGCCTTACCCTCGGCGCAGCGGCGCTGGCCGGGGCGATTGCCGGTGGCGCGCTGCAGACGGCGCGCAACTATGGGGCACGGTTGATGGGCAAGCTCAAGGGCAAGCGCGAGCTGACCGTGGACGACACTGTATTGCGTTTGCTGGCCTTGCGTCAGCAGCAGTTGATGGTGGCGCTGGATAACCGCGGGCATGCGGCGCAGGACAGCATCAGGCTGGGTGAGCTGGATGAAAAGGCCTGGCGTGAGGGCAAGTTGCCGGAGGCGCTGGTCAAGGCGCGGGCGCACCCGCAATGGTCCACCCTGAATCCCGGGGCGAAGCTGAATCAGGCTGAGCGGCAGGAACAGCTGGAGGCGCTGGTTTCACAGATTTGAGCCAGCAGGGTCGACCCTTTCGCGGGTAAACCCGCTCCTACGGCGGCCTGTGTAGTGTGCCCACCCCCAATCTGCGTAGGAGCGGGTTTACCCGCGAATACGGTGGCGGCGGCAACGGTGAACGGCGGGTGGAGATTGGCCAGCAGGGCCGGCCTCTTCGCGGGTGAACCCGCACCTACACGGCGGCCTGTGTCCAACCCCCGATGTGTGCCCACCACCAATCTGTGTAGGAGCGGGTTTACCCGCGAAGAGGCCGGCCCTGCAATAGTGAAGCGTTACTGCTGGGCCACCTTCTCCGACTTGCCGTCATAGCGCTTGCGCCATTCGGCCAGAATCTGGTCACGGTTTTTCGAAGCCCAGACAAAGTCGTTCTTGATCAACCGCTGCTCATAATCCGCCGGCAGCTCGGTTTGCGGCTTGGCGATGCCCGGCGCGGCCAGTACGGCGAAGTTTTCCTTGTACAGCTCCATGGCCGCCGGGCTGGCCGAGAAATCGGCCAGGCGCTTGGCCGCATCGGCCTTGGGCGAGCCTTTGATCACTGCGGTTGCCTCGATCTCCCAGCCCAAACCCTCCTTTGGCAACACGATGTCCAACGGCGCGCCTTGGCGCTTGAGCTGAACGGCCGGGTATTCGAACGAAATACCGATCGGGAACTCGCCCGCCGCCGCCAACTTGCACGGTTTGGAGCCGGAATGGACGTACTGGCCGATGTTCTGGTGCAGCGCATCCATGTAGGCCCAGCCCTGCGGCTCGCCAAAGGTTTGCAACCAGGCACTGACATCCAGGAAGCCGGTGCCGGACGAGGCCGGGTTGGGCATGACAATCTTGCCTTTGTACTCAGGCTTGGTCAGGTCCTGCCAGCTCACCGGTTTGCTCAGGCCCTGTTTCTCGGCCTCGATGGTGTTGAAGCAAATGGTGGCGGCCCACACGTCCATGCCGACCCAGGCTGGCGGGTTGGCGGCGTCACGATAATTGCCGGAAATCTTGCCCAGGTCCTTGGGCGCATAAGCTTCGAGCATGCCGTTCTGATCGAGGATGGCCAGGCTCGATGCCGCCAGCCCCCACACAGCGTCGGCTTGCGGGCGCTCTTTCTCCGCCAGCAGCTTGGCAGTGATGATGCCGGTGGAATCACGCACCCACTTGATCTCGATATCCGGGTTGGCTTTCTCGAAGGCCTGTTTGTAGGTTTTCAGCTGCTCGGCTTCCAGGGCGGTGTAGACCGTCAGCTGGGTAGCAGCGGCCGAAGCCTGCAGGCTGAACACGGCGGAAACGGCAGCGGCAAGGGCAATGTGCTTGTGCATGGGTAGGTTCCTTTCAGGTCAGACGGTCGCGGCGCGTTGGCGCCAGGCTTGGGAGCGGCGCAGCAGGCCGCGCGAGGCTGCAGCCAGCAACAGTGAAGCGCCGGCACTGGTCAGCAGGATCAAGGTGGACATGGCAGCGGCCCCGCCAACGTTGCCGGCGTCGTCCATGTTCAGCACGGCAACGGCAGCCAGGAGGGTGTCGGGGCTGTACAGGAAAATCGCTGCCGACACGGTGGTCATTGCCGACACGAACAGGTAGCGGATGATATCCAGCAGTGCCGGCAGGCAGATCGGCACGGTCACGCGCAGGAAGTGCCTGTACAGCGGCGCTTTCAGCGACATCGCGGCAGCCTCGAACTCGCCGTCGAGCTGGCGCAGGGCGGTGGTCGCGGTCATCTGCGCGGTGGTCAGGTAATGGGCAATGGTGCACACCACCAGCAACCCCATGCCGCCGTACAGCACATGCAGCGGGTTACCGTTCAGGTTGAAGAAGAATACGTAGCCCAGGCCCAGCACCAGGCCCGGCACGGCCATGGGGATGAAGCTGAGCAGGCGCAGCGCATGGTTGAGCAGGCGTTGGCCCTGGGTCTTCTCCATCAGGTAGGCACCGGTGAAGATCACGATGCTGCCGATCAGTGCGGTGCCAATGGCCATGGTCACGCTATTGCGGTAGGCCAGCCAGCCGCCACCGGCAGTGTCTTCGAACAGGTAGTGGCGCAGCGACAACGACAGGTTGTAGGGCCAGAAAGTGACCAGCGAGGAGTACACCGCCATACCGATCACCACCAGCAACGCCGCGCACACCAGCAGCACAATGGTCAGGAAGCAGGCATCACGACCGCGTGATGGCTTGGGTTCGAACACCTGGGCACGGCCACCCATGGCGTCGCCCTGGCGTCTACGCAGCCAGGCGTCGACGGTAAAGCTGAACAGGGCCGGCAACAGCAGCACCATGCCGATCAGCGCACCACGGCCGAACTGTTGCTGGCCCACCACCGCCTTGTAAGCTTCCAGCGCCAGCACTTGATAATCGCCCCCCACCACGACCGGTACACCGAAGTCTGTGATAGTCAGCGTGAATACCAGGCAGAACGCCGCGAATACTGCCTGGCGCGAGGCTGGCCAGGTGATGCTGGTGAACGCCCGCCACGAGCCTGCCCCCATGCTGGAGGCCGCATCGAACAGGCGAGCATCGGCCAGTGACAGTGCCGACAGCAGAATCATCAGCGCATGCGGGAAGGTGTAGATGGCCTCGCCCAGCACGATGCCCCAGAAGCCGTAGATATTGTCGCTGAGCAACCCACGCAGCAGGCCCTGATTGCCAAACAGGTAGACCAGGGCGATCGCCGGCAGCATCGACGGTGCCAGCAATGGCAGCAGCGAAATCCCCCGCCACAGGCCCTTGGCCGGGATCAACGTGCGTTGCAGGGCAAAGGCGAACAAATAGGCCAGCGGTACCACAATGGCCGCGACAGTGAAGGCCACCGACAGGCTGTTGCCAAGCAACCAATGGAAGCTGGCGCTGGTGAACAATTCACGGGCCGCCAGCAAGCCACCGCCCTGGCCCGCTTCACCGCTGAAACCACGCCAGAAGATCGCCAGCAACGGCATCAGCACGGCCAGCACCAACAGAATCAGCAGCAGGCTCTTGCCGCCGATGACGAACAGCCGGTCACCCAGGGCGATGCCAGCACGCGGCGCGACGTTGGCCTGGCTCAACGGCAGGGGCATTGGCGCGGCCATCTCAGGCAAACACCTGCAGGCTCTGCGGCGGCAATGCCACCCAGATGTCCTGCGAACCCAGGCGCGGCATGGCCTCGGGGGCCAGTTCGGCCAGCAGGGCATGGCCTGGCAGGGCCTTGAGTTCAAAGCTCATGCGGCAGCGGTTACCGAGGAAGGTGATTTCGCGGACCATGGCCGGGAACAGGTTTTCTTCGTGCACCACCGGGTTGACCGTGATCGCCTCCGGGCGGCAGAACAGCCGGCCACTGCTGGCCTGGGCTGAACCCGGCGCCAGGCGCATGTTCATGTCGCCGACCAGGGCATGGCTGTCGCTGCGGCGCTGGAACGGCAGCCAGTTGCCCTGGCCAACGAACTCGGCCACGAACGGCGTGGCCGGGTGGTCGTAGATTTCCTGCGGGGTGGCGTACTGCTCGACCTGACCGTTGTTCATCACCGCAATGCGGTCGGCCATCAACATGGCCTCGTCCTGGTTGTGGGTAACCATCAACGTGGTGATGCCCAGTTGGCGCTGCAGCTGACGCAGTTCGGTGCACAAGTGCTCGCGCACCCGGGCGTCCAGCGCCGACATCGGCTCATCGAGCAGCAGCAGCGATGGCGACGGTGCCAGCGCGCGGGCCAGGGCCACACGTTGCTGCTGGCCACCGGAGAGCTGGCCTGGGTACTTCTTCTCGCTGCCAGACAGGCCAACCAATTCGAGCATTTCGGCCACCCGCTGACGGCCCTGCTCGCGACCACTGCCCGTCAGGCCATAGGCGATATTGGCTTCGACGGTAAGGTTGGGAAACAGCGCATAGGACTGGAACAGGATGCCGTAGTCCCGCGCCTGGGGTGACAGCTTGGAGATATCGCGTTCGCCGATGTACAGCGTACCGCGGTCCTGGCGCTCCAGGCCGGCAATGCAGCGCAGCAGCGTGGTCTTGCCACAACCGGACGGGCCGAGCAGGCACACCAGTTCGCCCGCGGCGATGTCCAGCGAGACATCGTTGAGCGCCGTAAAGGCACCGAAGCGCTTGTGGATGTTGCACACTTTTATCTGTGCGCCGGGGGTGGTGTGGTTCATGGCATGGCCTCATCGAAGAGATGGGGCCATGCTAGGCAGGCTGTGCGAAGGTTCTGTGGCTTTAAGGCAAAAGCCGGTGATAGTGGTATAGGCAGATTTAGTAGTGGCCTGTGCCGGCCTCTTCGCGGGTAAACCCGCTCCTACAACGGCATGCATGTTCGCGGAAAATGCAGGCACGCGGGTACGCTGAAATGTAGGAGCGGGTTTACCCGCGAAGAAGCCAGCAAAAATCTAGAACTGCGAACCGGCCACTTCCTGCGCCACCCCCAGGAATGCCGCCGGCAACCGGGCCTGGCGCCGCTCCTTCAGGCAATACAGGTACTCGTGCATCACCGGCGCATTCTCCAGCGCCAGCACCCGGAGTTCGGGGTTGTGCGGCACCTCATGACGGGCAATCACGCTGATGCCGATATTGCGCAGCACCGCTTCGCGGATCGACTCGCGACTGCCGATCTCCATCAGGGCGCCGGCCTTGACCCCGGCCTCCTGCATCATCTGCTCGGTCAGCTTGCGTGTGGTCGAGCCCTTCTCGCGCATCAGCAGGCAATGCCCCGACACCACCTCGATCGACACCGTCTGGCGTTGGGCCAGAGGGTGGTTGCGGTGCACCGCCACCACCAAGGGGTCAGTGCCCAGTATCCGCCGCACCAACCGCGCGTCCTCCACCCATTGCGACGACGCGGCAATATCCACCCGGTAATCCTCGAGCATTTCCAGCACCTGCTGCGAGTTGCCGATCTCCACCGCCACTTCAACCTGCGGCAAGCGTTCGCGATAGATCTTGACCAGGTCGAGAATGTAGTAAGGCGCAGTGGCCGCAATGCGCAGGCTGCCCTGGGCCTGACCACTGTTGCGCAGCTCGAACTCGATGTCGGCTTCCTGCTGCAGCAGCGCCTTGACCATCGGCAGCAGGCGTAAGCCCTCCTCGCTCAACACCAGGCGCCGCCCGCCGCGGTAGAACAACTCCACGGCGTACTGGCCTTCCAGGCTGCGGATCTGCGTGGTCACCGTGGGCTGGCTGAGGCCTAGCTTCTTCGCCGCCTGGGTAATGCTGCCCAGACGGGCCACCATGTAGAAGGCCTTCAGCTCGGAACTCAGCATGCACGTCCTCTATTTGCGCAAAAGGCGCAAGCCGTTGAACACCACCAGCAAGCTCACGCCCATATCAGCGAACACCGCCATCCACATCGTGGCCATGCCGGCAAAGGTGATCGCCAGAAATATCGCCTTGATGCCCAACGCCAGAACGATGTTCTGCATGAGGATCGCCGCACTTTGGCGCGACAGCCTGACGAAGGCCGGGATTTTGCGCAAGTCATCGTCCATCAGCGCCACATCAGCCGTCTCGATGGCGGTGTCGGTGCCGGCAGCAGCCATGGCAAAACCGATTTCGGCGCGGGCCAGCGCCGGGGCGTCGTTGATGCCGTCACCGACCATGCCTACCCGATGGCCTTGGGCGTACAACGCCTCAATGGTTTTCAGCTTGTCGGCCGGCAACAGGTTGCCCTCGGCGCGGTCGATCCCCACCACGGCGGCAATGGCCTGCGCAGTATGCGGATTGTCACCGGTCAGCATGACAGTCTTGATACCCAGTTGATGCAATTCGGCGATCGCCTGACGGCTGCTGTCCTTGACCGTGTCGGCCACGGCGAACAGTGCCAGAGGGCCGGATCGGTCGAGCAGCAGGACCACGGTCTTGCCCTGGCGCTCCAGCGCATCCAGTTGGGCCTCCAGCGCTGGCGAACACAGCCCCAGTTCCTCGACCAGGCGATGGTTGCCCAAGTGGTAGACCTCACCGGCGATGACACCACGCACGCCACGCCCGGCCAGGGCGGCGAAGTCACTGACCTCGCTCAAGGCCAGGCCTTGCTGCTTGCCGAACTCGGCAATGGCGCGGGACACCGGGTGGTCCGAACGCTCGCCCAGGCTGGCCGCCAAGGCTTGCGCACGGTCTTCGAACAGCGGCGCCAGCACCTTGGCGTCAGTCTGCACCGGCTTGCCATGGGTGATGGTGCCGGTCTTGTCCAGGGCCAGGAAATCCAGGTGGCGACCACCCTCCAAGTACACGCCACCCTTGATCAGGATGCCTTTGCGCGCAGCGGCGGCCAGGCCACTGACGATGGTCACCGGAGTCGAGATCACCAGCGCGCAGGGGCAGGCCACCACCAGCAGCACCAAGGCGCGGTAAACCCAGTCGAACCAGGCGCCAGCCATGAACAGCGGGGGTAACAGCGCCACGGCCAGGGCAATGGCGAATACCACCGGGGTGTAGATACGCGAGAAACGGTCGACGAAGCGTTGGGTAGGCGCCCGCGCGCCCTGCGCTTCCTCCACAGCCTTGATGATCCGCGCCAGGGTCGACTGCCCGGCAGCGGCGGTGACGCGAAACTCCAGCGCCCCCGCCTGGTTGATGGTGCCAGCGAACAGCTTGTCGCCCACCCCCTTCTCCACAGGCAGGCTTTCGCCGGTAATCGGCGCCTGATCGACGCTGGATTGCCCGCTGGTCACTTCACCGTCCAGGCCGATGCGCTCACCGGGGCGCACCCGCACCAGTGCGCCGATGGCCACCTCACGCACTTCCAGCTCGCGCCACTGGCCATCGGCCTGCTGCACCGTAGCCATGTCCGGGGTCAGCTGCATCAACCCGCCAATGGCATTGCGCGCACGGTCCAGCGAGCGCGCTTCGATCAGTTCGGCAACGGTGAACAGCACCATCACCATAGCCGCTTCCGGCCACTGGCCGATCAATACGGCCCCCGTCACGGCGATACTCATCAGCGCATTGATGTTGAGGTTACGGTTTTTCAGGGCAATCCAGCCCTTCTTGTAGGTACCCAGGCCGCAACCGAGGATCGCGGCAAGCGCCAGCCCCGCCACCACCCACTCAGGGGCCAGTGCAGCAAAGTGCACGATTTCGGCGGCGATCGCGGCGACGCCCGACAATGCCAGTGGCCACCAGCGGGCCTTGGCCGGTTGTGGCACGCTGGCGCTGCCGTCGTCCTGGGCGGCAATCGGCTCGGCCTTCATGCCCAGGCTGTCGATAGCCCGCTCGATATCGGCGGTGCCGTCCAGGGTGTGGCGCACGCCAAGCACGCGGTTGATCAGGTTGAATTCCAGCTGTTCGATACCGGCCAGCTTGCTCAGTTTGTCCTGAATCAGGGTCTGCTCGGTGGGGCAGTCCATGGCCTCGATGCGGAAACGGCTGAGTTGTGCCTGGGCACTGGCCGTTTCGCTCAGTTGCACCAGCGGCGGCGCGGCTTTGGCGCCGCAGCAGCTGTGGCCGTGGGCAGCATGGCCATGGTCGTCATCACCATGAGCGTGATCGTGCGGATGCTTGTGTTCGTGGCTGACAGGCTGGTTCATGGGGTCATCCTTAAATTGAGCCTGTTGCCAAGTGAACACCCTGTAGCCACTATAGGGTCAAGCCACTTGCTGGAGATTTCGTGATGAAGATCGGAGAACTGGCCAAAGCCACCGACTGCGCGGTGGAAACCATCCGCTACTACGAGCGTGAAAACCTGCTGCCAGAGCCGGCGCGCAGCGAGGGCAACTACCGGTTGTACACCCAGGCCCATGTGGAGCGGCTGACCTTCATCCGCAACTGCCGCACGCTGGACATGACCCTGGACGAAATCCGCAGCCTGCTACGCCTGCGCGACAGCCCCGACGACGCGTGCGGCAGCGTCAATGCGCTGATCGACGAGCATATCGAGCATGTTCAGGCGCGGATCGATGGCTTGGTGGCATTGCAAGAGCAGCTGGTGGAGCTGCGGCGGCGCTGCAACGCGCAGGGGAGTGAATGCGCGATCTTGCAGCAACTGGAGACAAACGGGGCGGTATCGGTGCCAGATACCGAACATTCGCATGTGGGGCGGAGTCACGGGCATTGAGCCAAAAGCTTCGCGGGTGAACCCGCTCCCCCAGGGACCGCGCACGACTTAGGCCTGTGCAGTACCCTGTGGGAGCGGGTTCACCCGCGAAGAGGCCAGTTCACACAATGGAGATCTATCAGACCGCCATCGGCGCTGTCATCGGCGCATGGTGCTCATAGCCTTCCAGCCAGAAATCACTCGGTTCGATCTTCTCTAGCCACTCCGGCTCGTATTTACCAGTCTCGGCAAACGACGGCACACGGTCGCTGATGACCAGCTTCGGCGCTTCCAGCGGCTCGCGCTTGAGCTGCTCGTTGAGCATGTCCAGGTGGTTTTCATACACATGGGCATCGCCGATGAAGTAGGTGAACCAGCGCGGTGTATAGCCGGTCAGGCGGCCAAACAGCGACAGCAGCGCCGCGCCTTCGGTGAGGTTGAACGGCGTGCCCAGCCCCAGGTCGTTCGAGCGGATGTAGAGGGTCAGGGAAATTTCCCTGGTCTCGACATTCGGGTGGAACTGGTACAGCAAGTGACACGGTGGCAGTGCCATTTCGTCCAGTTGCGCGCAGTTCCAGCCGTGGAACAGGATGCGGCGGCTACCCGGGTCGTTGGCGATGGTGTCCAGGCACTGGCGCACCTGGTCGATTGCCTTGTACAGGATGACGAACGCGACGCCGTCCTCTTCGTCCTGGGCAATACGGCGGAAACCGGCTTGCTCGGCCATTTCGATGGCCGCCGGGTTGCTCAGCGGGATGCGCTTGTAGCCCGGCCACTGGCGCCATTGCACGCCATAGATCTCGCCCAGGTCGTCATGGCCCTGACGGAACGGGTTGGCCAGCCACTGGGCGTTTTCGTTGGCGTTCTGGTCCCAGACCTTGCAGCCCAGCTCGCGGAACTCACCGGCGTTCTTCACGCCACGCAGGAAACCGACCATTTCACCGATCGCCGACTTGAACGCCAGCTTGCGCGTGGTAATGGCCGGAAAGCCCTTCTGCAGGTCGAAACGCAGCATCGCGCCCGGCAGGCTGATGGTGCGGATGCCGGTGCGGTTTCCCTGCAACGTGCCGTTATCAATGACGTCGCGGACCAGGTCCAGATACTGTTTCATGGCTTACCTGTAGCAAAAACGGCAGGGGGATCGCCCCTGCCGTGGGATTAATCAGGCGGGTTTCGCCGTGGGCTTGCGATTATAAGCCCACCAGATCAGACCGAGGCCAGCCAGGATCATCGGCACACAGAGAATCTGACCCATGGTCAGCCAGCCCCAGGCGATGTAACCCAGCTGAGCATCCGGCACCCGCACGAATTCGACGATGAAGCGGAAGATACCGTAGAACAGCGCGAACATGCCTGACACCGCCATGGTCGGCCGTGGCTTGCGCGAGAACAGCCACAGGATGACGAACAGCGCCACGCCCTCAAGGGCGAACTGGTACAGCTGCGACGGGTGGCGCGGCAACTGGGCCGGGTCGCTGAACGGCGGGAAGATCATCGCCCATGGCACGTCGGTGGGTTTGCCCCACAGTTCGGCGTTGATGAAGTTGCCGATACGCCCGGCACCCAGGCCAATCGGCACCAGCGGGGCGACAAAATCCATCAGCTCGAAGAACGACTTGTTGTTGCGCTTGCCGAACCACAAGGCCGCCAGCATCACGCCGATGAAGCCGCCGTGGAACGACATACCGCCTTTCCACACCTCGAAGATCAGCGTCGGGTTGGCCAGGTAGGCGTGCAAGTCGTAGAACAGCACATAGCCCAGGCGACCGCCGACAATCACCCCCATCGACAGCCAGAACACCAGGTCGGACAGCTTCTCGCGGCTCCAGGTGGGGTCGAAGCGGTTGAGCCGGCGTGAGGCCAGCAACCAGGCACCGCCGATGCCGATCAGGTACATCAGGCCGTACCAATGGATTTTCAGCGGCCCGATGGCCAAGGCCACGGGGTCTATCTGCGGGTAAGGCAGCATGGAACTTCCTCTCGATTCAAATCAAAAAGCTGAGGCCAACACAGAACAGCAGGGCTGCGAACAGGCGTTTCAACAAACGGGGCGACAGCTTGTGCGCCAGACGCGCGCCGAAGCGGGCGAAGAACATGCTGGTCACGGCAATGCCGACCAGCGCCGGCAGGTACACGTAACCCAGGCTGTGGGGCGGCAGGTGCTCCTCGTGCCAACCCAGCAGCATGAAGCTCAGGGCACTGGCCACAGCAATCGGCAGGCCACAGGCCGATGACGTGGCCACTGCCTGCTGCATGGGCAGGCTACGCCAGGTGAGGAACGGCACCGTCAGCGAACCACCGCCAATGCCGAAAATGGCCGAAGCCCAGCCAATCACCCCACCTGCACCGATCAGCCCAGGTTTGCCGGGAACGCCACGGCTGGCCTTGGGTTTGAGGTCAAGGGCCATCTGCGCGGCGATGACCAAGGCGAACACACCGATGATCTTTTGCAGCAGTGGGCCCTGGATCAGCGAAGCGGTCTTGGCACCGACACCGGCCCCCAGGAGGATGCCGATGGTCATCCAGATGAAGATCGGCCATTGCACCGCGCGCTTGCGGTGGTGCTCCCGCACAGCGTTGATCGAAGTGAAGACGATGGTGGCCAATGACGTGCCGACGGCCAGGTGGGTCAGCACCGAAGCGTCGAAACCCTGCAGGGTAAAGCTGAACACCAGCACCGGCACGATGATGATGCCGCCGCCCACGCCGAACAGCCCGGCCAGCACACCGGCACAGGCGCCCAACAACAGATAGAGCACGAATTCCATTCGGCGTCCCCTAGAAATCAATCCGGCATGGTAACGGAAGCCGGGCTCGGGGCTCTAGTGAACTCTGTGTCAGGATGGATCCGCATCGTTCCTGTGGGTACAGTGACAAAAAAACACAGAGGCCCAACCTATGTGCCTGATCGTATTTGCCTGGCGGCCGGGGCACGCCCTGCCGCTGATCGTGGCGGCCAACCGCGACGAATTCTATGCCCGCCCCACTCAGCCCCTGGCGGCCTGGGAGGATGCACCTGGGGTGCATGCCGGGCGCGACCTGGAGGCAGGCGGTACCTGGCTGGGCGTAGGCCCACAGGGGCGCTTTGCCGCGCTGACCAACATCCGCGACCCGGGCCAGGCGCAGGGGCCCCGCTCGCGGGGTGAGCTGGTGGCGGCGTTTCTGCAGGGCGAGCTAGGGGTCGAGGCTTACCTGGACCAGGTGGCCAGCCGTAGCGGGCAGTACTCGGGGTTCAACCTGCTGGTGGGTGATGGGCAGCAACTGGGCTATCTGCATGCCCGTGAGGCCACGCCGCGCCTGCTGAAGGCTGGGGTTTATGGGCTTTCGAACGCCGGGCTGGATACACCGTGGCCGAAGCTGGTGAAGGCACGTGACGGGCTGGAAAACCTGCTGGACACGCCGGAGCCGCACAGGCTGCTGGCTTTACTCGCGGATAACGAGCCCGCGGCTGATGGCGACCTACCCGAGACAGGCGTGGGGTTGGCAACCGAGAAGTTGCTGTCGAGCGTCTTCATCGCCAGCCAGAATTACGGGACCCGGGCGAGCACAGTGCTCATTGTGGATGATCAGGGGCAAAGACGGCTGGTTGAGCGCAGTTTCGGGCCTTTTGGCGGGCATTTGGGGGAAATTGAGTTGTTGGCCTGAACATTTGATGTTGTCTGTTCGGGCCTCTTCGCGGGTAAACCCGCTCCTACCACGTACACACATCTGGGGTTGGACCCAGGCCGTTGTAGGAGCGGGTTTACCCGCGAAGAGGCCGGACCTGCTGGCCAATCTCCACCACCCGTTCACCGTTGCCGCCGCCATCGTATTCGCGGGTAAACCCGCTCCTACAATAATCGGGTGACACACATCGGGGGTTTAGGCGCAGGCCGGTTGTAGGAGCGGGTTCACCCGCGAAGAGGCCGGGACAGACCACATCACCCTCACAAGGTTTTGTTAGCCCCAGGCCCAATCATCCGCGCCAACCCAAGGTTCTTCAGGGCCAGCTGCAACGAGCTGTGGATAACCTGCGGGTTGTCATGGCTCAAGGCCTCGGCCAGCAGTTCCTTGGCCTTGCCCATATTGATCTGGCGCAGCATCCACTTGACCTTCGGCAGGTTGGTGGCGTTCATCGACAGGCTGTCGAAACCCATGGCCATCAACAGGACCGCTGCCGCCGGGTCACCGGCCATCTCGCCGCAGATGCTCACCGGCTTGCCTTCGCCATGGGCGTCGCGCACCACCGTGTTCAGCGCCTGCAGTACCGCCGGGTGCAGGTAATCGTACAGGTCGGCGACCCGCGGGTTGTTGCGGTCCACCGCCAACAGGTACTGGGTCAGGTCGTTGGAGCCTACCGACAGGAAGTCCACCTGCCGCGCCAGCTCCTTGGTCTGGTACACCGCCGCCGGAATTTCCACCATCACACCCACGGGCGGCATCGGTACATCGGTACCTTCGTCACGCACTTCACCCCAGGCACGGTGGATCAGGTGCAGCGCCTCTTCCAGCTCGTGAATGCCGGAAATCATCGGCAGCAGGATGCGCAGGTTGTTCAGGCCCTCGCTGGCCTTGAGCATGGCGCGGGTCTGTACCAGGAAGATTTCCGGGTGGTCGAGGGTGACGCGAATGCCGCGCCAGCCGAGGAACGGGTTTTCTTCCTTGATGGGGAAGTACGACAGAGCCTTGTCGCCACCGATGTCGAGGGTACGCATGGTCACCGGCAGCGGGTGGAAGGCCGCCAGCTGCTCACGGTAGATGGCCAGCTGCTCTTTCTCACTGGGGAAACGCTGGTTGATCATGAACGGCACTTCGGTGCGGTACAGGCCTACCCCTTCGGCGCCGCGCTGCTGGGCACGGGCCACGTCAGCGAGCAGGCCAGTGTTGACCCACAGGGGCATGCGGTGGCCGTCGGGGGTGACGCACGGAAGTTCGCGCAGTGCATCCAGCCCTTGGGCCAGCTGGCGTTCCTCCTCGACCACTTCGCTGTACTGCTTGCGCAGCACTTCGCTGGGGTTGGTGAACACCTCGCCCTTGTAGCCGTCGACGATCAGTTCAATACCGTCGACTTTGGAGTATGGCAGGTCGACCAGGCCCATCACCGTGGGGATGCCCATGGCCCGCGCGAGGATGGCGACGTGGGAGTTGCCCGAGCCGAGTACCGAGACCAGGCCGACCAGCTTGCCTTCCGGCACTTCACCGAGCATGGCCGGTGTCAGTTCCTCACTGACCAGGATGGTGTTGTCGGCATACACCAACGACTGCGAGCGCGCTTCCTGCAGGTAGGCCAAAAGGCGGCGCCCCAGGTCCTTGACGTCGGAGGCACGCTCACGCAGGTAGTCGTCGTCCATCAGCTCGAAGCGGTTGACGTGCTCACCAACCACCTGGCGCAGGGCGCCCTGGGCCCACTGGCCGGTCTTGATGACCTCGGTCACCTCACCGCCCAGGGCTGCGTCTTCTAGCATCATCAGATAGACGTCGAACAGCGCACGCTCTTCCGGGCGCAGCTGGGTGGCCAGTTTGGCCGACAGCTTGCGCATGTCGTCGCGCACACCTTCCAGGGCGTTCTGGAACAGCTTGAGTTCGGCGTCGATGTCATCGACGGTCTTGTCCGGGACCACTTCCAGGTCGGCCGGCGGCAACATCACCACCGCACGCCCCACCGCGGCACCAGGCGAACCCGGCACACCCACGAAGCGCGCTTCCTGAATACCTTTGCCCTGACGGCCCAGGCCACGGATCGAGCCGGTAGCCTCGGCGTGGGCGATAACCCCGGCAAGCTGGGCGCTCATGGTGACCAGGAAGGCTTCCTCGCCCTCGTCGAACTGGCGGCGCTCCTTTTGCTGGATGACCAGTACCCCGACCACACGGCGGTGGTGGATGATCGGCGCACCCAGGAAGGAGGCGAATTTCTCTTCGCCGGTTTCGGCAAAGTAGCGGTAACGCGGGTGGTCGGCGGCGTTTTCCAGGTTCAGCGGCTCTTCCCGGGTACCGACCAGGCCAACCAGGCCTTCGTTGGGGGCCATGCTGACCTTGCCGATGGAGCGCTTGTTCAGGCCTTCGGTCGCCATCAGCACGAAGCGGTTGGTTTCCGGGTCGAGCAGGTAGACCGAGCAGACCTGGCTGCCCATGGCTTCCTTGACGCGCAAGACAATGATCCCCAACGCCGACTTGAGATCTTTGGCGGAGTTTACTTCCTGGACGATCTTGCGCAGCGTATTGAGCATGGCTCGGGGTCGAACTCCGTCGTCAGTCGCGCGTCAACAGACGCGGTGCTAGCTCTTTCAGGGCGCGCCGGTACACCTCGCGCTTGAATGTCACAACCTGGCCCAGCGGATACCAATAGCTCACCCAGCGCCAGCCGTCGAATTCCGGCTTGCCGGTCAGGTCCATCCGCACCCGTTGTTCGTTGCTCACCAGGCGCAGCAGGAACCACTTCTGCTTCTGGCCGATGCACAGCGGCTGGCTGTGGGTACGTACCAATCGCTGGGGTAAACGATAACGCAACCAGCCACGGGTGCAGGCAAGAATTTCTACATCGTCGCGTTCAAGGCCAACTTCTTCGTTCAGCTCGCGGTACAGGGCGTCTTCCGGCGTCTCGTCAGGGTTGATACCACCCTGGGGAAATTGCCAGGCATCCTGGTTGATCCGTCGAGCCCATAGCACCTGCCCGGCATCATTCGTGAGAATGATCCCGACATTGGGGCGAAAACCATCCGGGTCGATCACGGCAGCAACCTCGCAAACGCATGTCAACGCATTGTTCCACAAAGCTTGCGAGCGCAGCAACGCGCCCGCCAAGCTTATGTGCAGCTGCGTGAAAACTCCGTATTCTGCGGGCCTACCCTGTGGCTGATGCGAGTGACCGCGATGCGCCTGGCTTTATTCGACCTGGACAATACCCTCCTCGGTGGCGACAGCGACCATGCCTGGGGTGACTATCTTTGCGAGCGCGGCATTCTCGACCCGGTCGCCTACAAGCAACGCAACGACAGCTTCTACCAGGATTACCTCAATGGCACCCTGGACCTGCAGGCCTACCTGGCCTTTTCAATGGAAATCCTGGCGGCAA
The DNA here is from genome assembly GCF_020911845.1 of Pseudomonas sp. CIP-10. Classification (NCBI taxonomy): domain Bacteria; kingdom Pseudomonadati; phylum Pseudomonadota; class Gammaproteobacteria; order Pseudomonadales; family Pseudomonadaceae; genus Pseudomonas; species Pseudomonas sp. CIP-10. The sequence goes on from NZ_CP087160.1 coordinate 5,737,198, forward strand.
CACCCATGCCCCGGCTCGACGAATGGCACCGCGACTTCATGCGCGACTGCATCGAGCCCATCGTCCTGCCCAAGGCCCTGGCCTTGCTGCAGCAGCACCGCGAGGCGGGTGACCAGCTGGTGATCATCACCGCTACCAACCGCTTCGTCACCGCACCGATCGCCCGGCGCCTGGGGGTGCGGGTGTTGCTGGCAACCGAATGCGAGGTGCGCGACGGCCGCTACACCGGGCGTAGTACCGATATACCGTGTTTCCGTGAAGGCAAAGTGACGCGGCTGGAACGCTGGATGCTGGAGAACGGCTTTGATCTTGAGGACAGCTACTTCTATAGCGACTCGATGAATGACCTGCCGTTGTTGCAGCGGGTGACGCATGCAGTGGCAGTGGACCCGGCCCCGGACCTGCGGGCCGAGGCGGATAAGCGTGGGTGGCCGGTGATCTCGCTGCGGGATTGAGGTTTTCCGTGCCGGTCTTTTCGCGGGCACGCCCGCTCCCACAGGAATCACCACAGGCCTTGAGGGCTGCGCTGTACCTGTAGGAGCGGGTTCACCCGCGAATAGGCCGGCACAATCAGCACAAGGCTGTCAGACCGGCTTGGCCCCCATCAGCCCGGCAATGGACAGGAAGCAAACCCCACTGAATACCGCCAGCGCCAGGGTAAACCGCAACCCTACCACCTCGGCCTTGCGCAGCCGGTTCAGCCGCACCAGCAGCCACCACACGGCAAACGCGCCAAATGTATAGATGACACTGGATGCCAACACCCAGGTCTGCCCCAGTGGCCAGCCCACCAGGTGTACCAGCCACCAGCCGGTGAACGGCATGCTCACCAGGCTCAGGCCCATCACCAACCAGACGAACACCAATGGCCGGCGCAGCAGCTTGGCGTAGGCCTCGGCATCGCCCTGGCGGCGGGCACGCCAGGTCCAGATCGCCAGGCCCAGGGCGCCCAGAAGCAGCAGCGCGGTGGCGATGATGTGCAGGGTCTTGAGCGTGGTCAGGTGTTCCATGTCTCGGTCGTCCTTAAACGGGCATTTTGCGGTCGCTTCTTCGCGGGCCATCAGCCCTAGCTTAGCCGCTCAGCCCAGGAACAGTTTGTAGGCCGGGTTTTCGGTCTCGTCCCAGTACGGGTAACCAATCTTGGCCAACGCTGCCGGCACCAGGTGACGTTCGTCCTCCGGCACCTGCAGCCCCGCCACCACGCGCCCATCAGCCGCGCCATGGTTGCGGTAGTGGAACATCGAGATGTTCCAGCGCCCGCCCAGCTTGTTGAGGAAGTTGAACAGCGCCCCCGGCCGCTCAGGGAATTCGAAGCGCAGCACCATTTCGTCGCTGGCACCGGCGGAGTGGCCGCCGACCATATGACGAATATGCAGCTTGGCCAGTTCATTGTCGGTCAGATCGGTAACCGGGAAGCCCTGCTCGGTCAGTTGCTGCACCAGCGCTGCGCGGGGGTCGTTTTCCGGGTGGGTCTGCACCCCAACGAAGATATGCGCTTCGTCAGAGGTGTGCTTGCGGTAGTTGAACTCGGTGATCTGACGCTTGCCGATAGCCTCGCAGAAGGCCTTGAAGCTACCCGGGCGCTCAGGGATGGTCACGGCGATGATCGCCTCGCGCTTCTCACCCAGCTCGGCACGCTCGGCCACATGGCGCAGGCGATCGAAATTGACGTTGGCACCGGAGTCGATGGCCACCAGGGTCTGGCCGCTGACGCCGTATAGCTCGACGTACTTCTTGATGCCCGCCACACCCAACGCGCCAGCAGGCTCGGTGATCGAGCGGGTATCGTCGTAGATATCCTTGATTGCTGCACAGATCTCATCGGTACTGACAGTGACGACTTCGTCCACATGGTGGCGGCAGATATCGAACGTGTGCTGGCCAATCTGCGCCACCGCCACGCCATCGGCGAACAGCCCGACCTGCGGCAGCACCACGCGCTCACCGGCAGCCATGGCCGCCTGCAGGCAATTGGAATCGTCCGGCTCGACACCGATTACCTTGATTTCCGGGCGCAGGTACTTCACGTAGGCAGCAATGCCAGCGATCAGGCCGCCACCGCCCACCGGCACGAAGATCGCATCCAGCTGGCCAGGGTGTTGGCGCAGGATTTCCATGGCGACGGTGCCCTGCCCGGCGATGGTGTGCGGATCGTCGTAAGGGTGAACGTAGACGAAGCCCTTTTCATCGACCAGTTTCAGCGAGTAGGCCAGCGCTTCAGGGAACGAATCGCCATGCAGCACCACCTTGCCACCGCGCGAGCGCACGCCTTCAACCTTGATCTCCGGAGTAGTCTTGGGCATCACGATGGTGGCCTTGATGCCCATTTCGCGCGCGGCCAGGGCCAGGCCTTGGGCGTGGTTGCCGGCCGAGGCGGTGACCACGCCACGGGCCAGTTCTTCCGGGCTCAGCTGGGCCAGCTTGTTATACGCGCCGCGGATCTTGAACGAGAACACTGGCTGCAGGTCTTCGCGCTTGAGCAAAATCTGGTTGCCCAGGCGCTTGCTCAGCTGCCCGGCGCTCTGCAACGGGGTTTCGACGGCAACGTCATAGACGCGCGAGGTGAGGATCTTCTTGACGTACTGTTCGAGCATCGGGAAAGCATCACTGGGCCGCGGGACGAGGGCTGGGAGTCTACCCTAGCGCTACGTCGGGCGACCACAGCAAAGCCGTGCGAGCCGTTATACTAGGTGACTTTGAAACCGCCCTGCCCCTTCCGGAGCCCGCATGACCCAGGACCAACTCAAACAGGCCGTCGCCCAGGCCGCTGTCGACTTCATTCTGCCCAAGCTGGATGAAAAGAGCGTCGTAGGCGTCGGTACCGGTTCGACAGCCAACTTCTTCATCGATGCCCTGGCTCAGCACAAGACCGCGTTCGACGGTGCAGTCGCCAGCTCCGAAGCCACTGCCCAGCGCCTGAAGGGCCATGGCATCCCGGTCTACGAACTGAACAGCGTCAGCGAGCTTGAGTTTTACGTGGACGGTGCTGACGAGAGCGACGCACACCTGCACCTGATCAAGGGCGGCGGCGCAGCCCTGACCCGCGAAAAGATCGTCGCGGCCGTGGCCAAGACCTTCATCTGCATCGCCGACGGCAGCAAGCTGGTGCCGGTACTGGGGGCCTTCCCGCTGCCGGTCGAAGTGATCCCCATGGCCCGCAGCCACGTGGCACGTCAGCTGGTGAAGCTGGGTGGCGATCCGGTGTACCGTGAAGGCGTGGTCACCGACAACGGCAACGTGATCCTGGATGTGTACAACCTGCAGATCACCAACCCGGTGGAACTGGAAGCGCAGATCAACGCCATCGTCGGCGTGGTGACCAACGGCCTGTTCGCGGCGCGGCCGGCGGATCTACTGTTATTGGGCACTGCTGAGGGCGTTAAGAGCCTCAAAGCCGAGTAACAATCTTCGCGGGTAAACCCGCTCCTACAAGGTACCCCACCGGCCTGGAACCGTGGCGATCCCTGTAGGAGCGGGTTTACCCGCGAACAGGCCCTGACAGGCGATCAGTCAGTCGGCTGCTTGAACACATAGAACAGGTTCGGCTCACTGACCAGGTAAATGGTCCCCGCTTCATCCATCGCAATGCCCTCCGCCTGCGGCACCGTCGCCTGCAACCCTTGGAAGCCCTTGCGCAACGACAAGGTACTCAGCGGCAGGCCCTGTACATCCAGCTCCAGCACCAACCGCGACTCGTCCGACAATGCCAGCAAATGCCCGCTGCGTTCATCGAACTGCAAACTCGACAAATCCCGCACAAACAACCGTGAATCGCGCTTGCGGTCCTGCACCACATGCACGGCATAGGGCTTTTCCGGATTGTCATGCGGGAAGCCATGCACCTCATAGATCAGCATCGGGTCACGCTCTTTCGCCACGAACAGGCGCTTGCCCGCCGAATCGTAGGCCAGGCCCTCGAAGCCTTTGTTGCCATTGAGGCCAATACCCAATGTCAGCTGTTCGGCATCACCGGCATCGAGAAACATCGTGTCGTCTTCCAGCCGTACGCGAATCAGCCGTTGCTGACGCTCGTCGGTGATCACATAGCTGTTAGGCCCAACGTACTCCACAGCCTCCGGGTCGCCGAAGCCAGTCAGCGGCACACGCCGCAGGATACGGCCATCCAGCGACAGCTCGATCAGCTCCGAACGGGCGTTGGTGACCGTGAAGAGGGTTTTGCGGTCGGGGTCGTAGGTCAGCGCCGAAATGTCATCATCCAGCCCTTCGATCGGCTGCGCCTCCAGCACCACCCGGTAGCGATCCAGACCAATGCTGCGCTCCACAGGCTGCCACCAGGTCTTCAGATTGAACCAGCCACGCTCGAACAGGCGAAACTCCTGCCCTGCCCAGCCAAGCAGGAGCAGACCAAGGGCAGCCAGAACAAGAAACAGGCGAACAAAACGACGCATAGGGACAGACTCGACACAGGGGTGGCGAATCTAATCATGAATGGCTGAAGCAAAGCTTAATGCAAGCGTCAGGCAATTCTGATGATGTTGTCAGTTCTTTTTGAATCGATAGAAAAGCGCCGGCTCGCTGACCATGTACAAGGTGCCCTTGTCGTCCATGGCCACCCCTTCAGCCCGCGGAATGGTGCCTTCAAGCCCGTTGAAGCCGCCCAGCAGCGTCATGAAGCTGACTTGCTGGCCCTGCTCGTCCAGCTCCAGCAGCATGTTGGAGTCGGCCGAAAGCACCAGCAGGTGGCCAGTACGCGGGTCGACACCCAGCGCAGACAGGTTGCGCAAGTCGAGCTCATCGCTAGGCAACGGCTGCTTCTCACCCTTGAGCGGGCTGCGGCCATCGGTGTTCCAGGTGTACAGCTTGGGCGGGCGCTCCTCACCAATGATCAGGCGCTGGCGCAGCGGGTCCCAGGCGATGGCCTCGAAGCCCTTGTTGCTCTTGGCCGAAGGGCCCAGGTCATGGCTCGGGAAGTCATCGTGGTTCAGCGCGGTGGTCTGCGCGTTCACCTTGACCACGGTCAGGTCATGCAGGCGCTCGTCGGTGATGGCCAGGTTACCGTCTTCCAGCACCGCGATGCCTTCGGGGTTGTTCCAGCCGTTGAGCGGGATCTTGCGCAGTACATCGCCCTCCAGGCTCAGCTCGACCAGGATCGGGTTCTTGCCCATGACCGCGAACAGGGTGCGGGTTTGCGGGTTGAAGGCAACGTCCGAGGCTTCGTCATCCTCCATGCCTGGCAACGGCTTGGCGTCGATGTCCACCTGGTAATCCGGCAGCCACACGCTTTCGCTGCGCTCGGCGGTGCTTTCGAAGCTTTCTTTTACCCACAGTGCACCGCGGTCATCCCAGTGCATGGCCACGGCCACGCCATAGCCGATCACCGCCGCCACGGCCAGGCCGAAGGGCCAGCGCAGGTAGAAACGACGCTTGGGGGTTACCGGGGCGCTGGAGGAAGACGGCATGCGGTGATCCTGGGGAAATGGGCGTAGGTACGCGCATTATCCGGATTGGGTGTGAAAAATCGGTAAACAGTGCCTGCCTCTTCGCGGGCATGCCCGCTCTCCAGGGGTTGCGCAGTATTCAAGGCCTGTGCAATCCCTGTAGGAGCGGGTTTACCCGCGAAGAAGGCGACGCGGTTTCGAGTTAAAGCACCCGGCTTTCGAAGCGGCTCACACCCGGCAGTTCCAGCACCAGCTCGTCACCGACATTGAACGGCCCAACACCCGCCGGGGTACCGGTGAGGATTACATCCCCCGCTTGTAGCGAGAAATGCGCTGCCATGTACTGGATCATCGGCACGATCGGGTTCAGCATCATCGCGCTGCTACCCTCCTGGCGCACTTCGCCGTTCACGGTCAGGCGCACCGGGATGTCTGCCACGTCCTCAAAGCTGGCGGCCGAGACGAACGGTGGCAGCACGCAAGCGCCGTCAAAGCACTTGGCCAGCTCCCAAGGCAGGCCCTTTTCCTTCAGTTTGGCCTGCACGTCGCGCAGGGTCAGGTCCAGTGCCGGTGCGTAACCGGAAATGGCGTCCAGCACCTCTTCCTCGCTCGGGTGGGTCGACAGCGGCTTGCCCAGCAGCACGGCAATTTCAACTTCATAGTGCACCGACCCACGCTCGGCCGGGATCTTGAAGCCACCTTCGGCCGGCACCACGCAGCTGCCTGGCTTGATGAACAGCAGCGGCTCGGTGGGGATCGGGTTGTCCAGTTCCTTGGCGTGCTCGGCATAGTTACGGCCGATGCACACCACCTTGCCCAGCGGGAAGTGAATGCGCGTGCCGTCTACGTACTGGTGCTGGTAACTCATGGCCGACTCCTTCTGGATACTGCTTTTTATTCAGGTGCGAAGATCTTACCCGGATTCATGATGCCGTTAGGGTCGAACACGGCCTTTATTGCCTTCATGCAGGCGATTTCTTCGGGGGAGCGGCTGTAGCCCAGGTAGTCACGCTTGGTCATGCCCACGCCATGCTCGGCAGAAATCGACCCGTTGTAACGCTCGACGATCTCGAACACCCACTTGTTGACCTTGGCACACGAAGCGAAGAAGTCGTCCTTGCTCATATGCTCAGGCTTGAGGATGTTCAGGTGCAGGTTGCCGTCACCAATATGGCCGTACCACACCACTTCATAGTCCGGGTAATGCGCTGAGACGATGGCGTCGATATCGCGCAGGAACGCAGGCACTTTCGAGACGGTGACGGAAATGTCGTTCTTGTACGGTGTCCAGTGCGAGATGGTTTCCGACAGGTACTCGCGCAGCTTCCACAGGTTTCTCAGCTGGCTTTCGCTCTGGCTCATCACCCCATCCAGCACCCAACCCTGCTCGACGCAGTGCTCGAAGGTAGCCAATGCTTCATTGGCAACCTCTTCAGTGCTGGCCTCGAACTCCAGCAGCGCATAGAACGGGCAATCCGTCGCGAATGGCGCAGGCACATCGCCGCGGGCGAGGATCTTGGCCAACCCCTTGTCGGAGAAGAACTCGAAAGCGGTCAGGTCCAGCTTGCCCTGGAAGGCGTGCAGTACCGGCATGATAGCGTCGAAGTCCGGTGTGCCCAGCACCATGGCGGTGAGGTTGCGCGGTGCGCGGTCCAGGCGCATGGTGGCCTCGACCACAAAGCCCAGCGTACCCTCGGCACCAATGAACAGCTGGCGCAGGTCGTAGCCGGTGGCGTTCTTGATCAGGTCTTTGTTCAGCTCCAGCAACTCGCCCTTGCCGGTGACCACTTTCAGCCCGGCCACCCAGTTGCGAGTCATACCGTAACGAATCACCTTGATCCCGCCGGCATTGGTGCCGATATTGCCGCCAATCTGGCTGGAACCGCTGGAAGCGAAGTCCACCGGGTAATAGAGACCTTGCTCTTCGGCGTAGGTTTGCAACCGGCGGGTGACGACCCCTGGCTGGCAAACCACAGTACGGTCGAAAGCATTGAAGCCAAGGATCTGGTTCATGTAGTCGAAGGCGACGACAACCTCGCCATTGGCCGCCACGGCGCCGGCAGAAAGCCCGGTGCGCCCGCCAGAGGGCACCAGCGCCACCTTGTGCGCATTGGCCCAGTGCACAATGGCTTGCACCTGTTCTATCGTTTTGGGAAAGACGATGGCGCTGGGCGCTGGCGGGTAATGTTTGGTCCAGTCCTTGCCATACGCTTCGAGGGAAACCGGGTCAGTCAGGACCTTGCCAGGGTCGACAAGGGTCATCAGTTCTTCAATAACAGCGGGGTGGGTCATCGCTGGAACTCTCGACTTATTCATGGTCACCCTGAGCACTCTTCACCTGTCGGGATAAGCTCAGATTGTGTCGCGTATGCTAGCATAGCCCTCCCGCTGTTCATGCTAAGGCTGCCCTCGCGCCTGGCATCACCCCTCGCCAATTTATCTCCGGGATACAGGTTTACGCAGATGAGCAAGACTTCTCTCGACAAGAGCAAGATCCGGTTCCTTCTTCTTGAAGGTGTGCACCAGAACGCGGTCGATACTCTCAAGGCCGCCGGCTACACCAACATCGAATACCTCACTGGTTCGTTGCCGGAAGCCGAGCTGAAGGAAAAGATCGCTGATGCCCACTTCATCGGCATCCGTTCGCGTACCCAGCTCACTGAAGAGATCTTCGACTGCGCCAAGAAACTGGTCGCTGTTGGCTGCTTCTGCATCGGTACCAACCAGGTTGACCTGGAAGCTGCCCGCGCGCGCGGTATCGCCGTGTTCAACGCACCGTACTCCAACACCCGTTCGGTGGCCGAGCTGGTGCTGGCCGAAGCCATCCTGCTGCTGCGCGGCATCCCTGAGAAGAACGCCTCCTGCCACCGTGGTGGCTGGATCAAGAGCGCGGCCAACTCGTTCGAAATCCGCGGCAAGAAACTGGGCATCGTCGGCTACGGCTCGATTGGTACCCAGCTTTCGGTACTGGCTGAGAACATGGGCATGCAGGTGTACTTCTTCGACCCGCTGACCAAGCTGCCACTGGGCAACGCCGTGCAGGTCACCAGCCTGAACGAGCTGCTGGGCCTGGCTGACATCGTCTCGCTGCACGTGCCTGAGCTGCCCTCCACCCAGTGGATGATCGGCGAGAAGGAAATCCGCTCGATGAAGAAGGGCGCGATCCTGATCAACGCCGCCCGTGGCACCGTGGTCGAACTGGACCACCTGGCCGCTGCCATCAAGGACAAGCACCTGATCGGCGCCGCCATCGACGTGTTCCCGGTCGAGCCACGCTCCAACGACGAAGAGTTCGAAAGCCCGCTGCGCGGCCTCGACAACGTGATCCTGACGCCGCACATTGGTGGTTCCACCGCCGAAGCCCAGGCCAACATCGGCCTGGAAGTGGCCGAGAAACTGGTCAAGTACAGCGACAACGGTACTTCGGTGTCCTCGGTCAACTTCCCAGAAGTGGCCCTGCCAGCGCACCCAGGCAAACACCGTCTGCTGCACATCCACGAAAACATCCCGGGCGTGCTCAGCGAGATCAACAAGGTCTTCGCCGAGAACGGTATCAACATCTCCGGTCAGTTCCTGCAGACCAACGAGAAAGTCGGTTACGTGGTAATCGACGTTGACGCCGAGTACTCGGACCTGGCGCAGGAAAAACTGCAACAGGTCAAAGGCACCATCCGTTCGCGCGTCCTGTTCTAAGGTCGCTGGCGGTATGAAAAAGGGAGGCCCTGGTGGCCTCCCTTTTTTTATTTCACTTCAACCGTGATCTTCTTCGACTCGACGCTAGGCTTGAACGGCACATGATACTGGTCACCCAGAATCAGTTGCAGGGTGTGCTTGCCCGGGGTCAGGGTAATGCTGGTTTCGGTCTGTGCCTTGCCGAAGTGCAGCACTTGCGGCCCCTTCGGCAGTGCGACGCCGGCCTCTGGCATCAGGCTGGTTGGCAGCGGCATGTCAGCCACCGGCTCTTTGTCGACATCCACCAGCAGATGGTGGTGCCCGGTGTGCGGGGTTTGGTCACCCGCAGGCTTGAGGCCCATACCCTCGATACCGAACTTGACGGTGAAGGTCTTGTCGACCGTTGCACCATCGGCGGGGGAAACGATGAAGACCTTCGCCTCCTTGGGCGGCTCCTGGCTCTTCAGGGCGTCAGTGGCACTGGCGAACACCGACGCTCCCATCAGCAGACCGGCAACGGCAGCACGCGGAAATAGGCTGTTCATTCACTTCTCCTGTGATTCACTTATTGACCGCAGCCTGTAATCCAAAGGCGGCGGTAGTTCACCTTAGTTGAAATATCCGCCAAGGTGTTCACATTGCCTGGCAGAAATATTTCAGTCAGGGTTAAACAATGCCGAGGCTTGAAGGTCATAGGCTGCGCTCGATCACGGCGAGGAAGAAAGCCGTGACGATCGATTTCAAACTGCTAAATGAAAAGGGGCATACATGCGTTCGACCATAGGGGTACTGCTGGCAGTACTGATCAGTCCATTGGCTCAGGCAGAGCTGATCGACGAAATCGCCGACCGGGGCGAACTGCGCATTGCCGTACAGGCCGAGAACTCGCCATACGCCTTCAAACAAGACGACCACCTGACAGGTTTCGACATCGAATTTGGCCAGGCCCTGGCCAAGGAACTGGACTTGCGCGCCGAGTTCGTCGAAGCCCCGTCTGCCGAAGTGCTGGCGGGTGTCGAGAGTGGCAAGTACGACATCGCATTCGCCCCGTCGAGTGAATCGCTCACAGACGACGGCCCGCTCGATGTAAGCCTGCCGATTGGTGAGAAGAAGCTGGTAATCCCGTTCCAGAAGGACAACCCGGCGTTTGAAAGTGCCGTAAACAATGCGTTGCAGCGTTTGAAAGAGAGCGGCCGGACTGCCGAGCTTGAGCAGAAGTGGTTCAAGGGTGTGCAGGAGACTGCAGCCGGGCAGTGAGGTCTTCTTTGCAACCTGTAGCCGCGAATACGTTCGCGGCGGCAATGGTGAACGGCGGGTGGAGATTGGCCAGCAGGGCCGGCCTCTTCGCGGGTGAACCCGCTCCTACACGACGGCCTGTGTCCAACCCCCGATGGGTGTCCACCACCGTGGTAGGACCGGGTTCACCCGCGAAAGGGCCGGCACAGGTTCAAGCAGATCTATCAGCCAAAGCCCGCTGCGCCTGGTCCAGCTCCAGCTCGCTGAACACCTGCACGCCCGCCCGCCGCAGCAGCGCCGTGGTTACCCCTTCCCCCGCCACTTTCACACCCCTGAAGGTGCCATCATAGGTCAACCGGTTGCCACACGAAGGGCTGCCAGACTTCAGCACCGCTACGCGAATGCCATGCCGCCGTACTAGCTCCAGCGCCAACTGCGCCCCCGCCAGAAACGCGGCACTGACATCTTCACCCGTCACCGTCAGCACCTGCGTGTCGCCATCGAGCACTGCGCTGCCCTGCCCTCCCGGGATCTCCGCTGGTGGCCGCGGCGTCGGCAAGCCGCCGGCTACCTCCGGGCACAACGGCACCACGCGCCCTTCGGCCTGCCACTGCTGCAACAAATCAGGATGACCGCTTGCCCGGCCGTCATAGCGTACTGGCTGCCCCAACAGGCAGGCGCTCACCAGCACCTTGGGCCTCTCAGAACGGGTCATTGCCACGCCGCCTGAACCAGCCGGTCAACGACAACCGCTCACGCCCAGCCGGCAGGACTTCGTGAGGCACTTCGCCCGACAGGAATACCACCAGGCAACCGGCCACTGGCTCGACATCGTGCTCGACACCGTCGGCCAGGAACATACGCAACTGGCCACCGTCATGCGATTGCCAACCTTCATTGAGGTAAAGCACCGCCGAGACCATGCGACGGTCATCGTCGCGGAAGCGGTCCAGGTGCCGGCGATAGAACGCCCCCGGTGGGTACAGGGCAAAGTGGCACTCAAAGTCTTCCAGGCCCAGGAAAAGGCCTTGGTTGATTGCCAGGCGCAGCTGATCCATCGCCGCCAGGTACTGGTCGCAGGCCTCGGCCTGCCCCGGGTCGATCCACTGGATCTGGTCACCGCGAATGGCTTCGCGCACCTCCTGGGTAGCACCCCGCCCAACCCCTGCGGGGTTCAGTTCGCCTTCGGCATCACGCCGCCGGCACTCGGCTGCCAGCGCGCGCACCAAGTCGGCAGGCAGAAAGTGCGCCTGCTGGGACCAGCCATGGGTGGCCAGATCGTCGACGACGGCCGCAAGCATCGGGTGTTCAGGGGATATGTGCATGGCGCGCATCATATCCATTCGCCCTGTCGCCGCACAGCGCCACTTGGCCGAGAAACACGCGGGTATCTCGACAAACCGGCGCCGGGCCAAGGACAATAGCCACCTGCCGACAGGAGTCCTGAATGCGCCGTCTGTTTTCCCTGATTCTGCTGATGATCTGCACCATGCCTGTCTGGGCAGACAACCTGGATCAACTGTACAAGGCCGCCGGCTGGCCCGACCAGCGCGCCCACTTCAACGATGCCCTGACCGCTGCCCAGGAGCGCTACCGCAACAGTTTGCCACCCGCCGTCTACCAGGCGCTGGTCAACAACAGCAACCAGCGCTTCCAGGCCCAGGCGGTGGACCGTCGCGCCCAGGCAAAACTGCGCGCCACCCTGGCCAACCCGGCACCGGCCCTGGCCTTCTTCCAGTCACCGCTAGGGCGCAAAGTGGTGGCGGCCGAGCTCAAGGCCACCCGCAAGGACGAACTGGCCAAGAACGCCAAAGGCCTGCCCAAGATCCAGGCCAGCGACGATCGCCTGCTGGTCATCGGCCACCTGGCCCAAGCCCTGCCTGCGCGTGAAGCCGGCGCCGAAGTCAGCCTTGCCATCGCCGGTGTAGCCGCCGACAGCCTCAGTTCGATGATCCCCGGCCTGTTCGGCGGCGGCCAGGCCCAGAGCCTGCTGGATGGCCAGCGCCAGCGGTTGATGGGGCAGATTGGCGAAGACCTGAACAACACCCTGCTGTACGTCTACCGCGACCTGTCCGATGCCGAGCTGGAAGCGTTCGCCACCTTTGCCGAGTCGCCCGAGGGCAAGGCTTACTACCAGGCGGCCCTGGCCGCTGTACGCGCCGGCCTGGCGGTTGGCCAAAGCACCAACGACCTGAAGTGATCAGCCCAGGCGCTGGTCGATGAAGTCGAAGTAGCGCTGGCGGATACCCGGCAACTCGTTGGCCAGGTGGTGACGGGCCTCGGGCAGCATCAGGATCTGCGGCTCGGCAAACTTGGCCTTGAGCACTTCGAGGTTGTAGGGCCAGTCCACCGTGCCATCCGCCTCCCCCTGCACGATCAATGGCCGACGCGCACTGCGCGGCGCGGCCTCGATGCGTTTGACCCAGGCGATCAGTGCGCCCACCCAGGCCGTTGGCAGGCGACGCGGTTGCAGCGGGTCGGCCTCCAGGAACGGCAGGAAGGCCGGGTCGTTGGTGTTCTCACTGAAGCGCCGTTCGATGCCATTGACGAAGTGGCGCAGCACGCAATAACTGAACTTCGACCAGCGCCAGGAACATGGCCGCACCAGCGGGGCCAGCAGGATGACCTGGCCATCGACGGGGCTGCGTGCGCCGTGGTACAGCAGATGATCCACGGCAATCGCCCCCCCCGTGCTCTGCCCACAAAGGTGCCACGGGTGCGGCAGTTGCAGCGTGTGCGCCTGTTCGAACAAGGCCTCCAGCACCTGCTGGTACACCGCAAAATCATTGATGCTGGCCCGCTCACCGCTGGACAGGCCGTGGCCGGGCAGGTCACAGCTGATCACGGCGAAACCCTGCTTGAGTGCCCACTCGATCACATGTCGGTAGAGGCCCATGTGGTCGTAATAGCCGTGCAGCAGGAACAGCGTCGCGCTTGGCTGCTCGGGCAGCCATGCCTGCCCGACCAGGTCGAACCCCGCTGCCTGAAAGCTGCCCAGCCAGCTGTGTGCCGGCAGGTTCAGGCCATAGAAGCGCTGGTAGTCCTGCGCTTGTGCCGACAGTGGCTGGCGAGTGGTGAACGGCGCCAGGCTGGTGCGCAGGCGGTCGGGGTGAAAGGCAGGGGGCATCGGGTACATCCACATTGATGCAAGTATTGATCTGGAATCTTCAGCTCTGGCCGGCGCCATGGCAAGCTTGCTCACCTCGAACAACCAGCACCGAACTAATTGTGGGAGCGGCCTTGTGTCGCGAACGGGCCGCAAAGCGGCCCCAGCGATCTATGCATGATGCCGAGATCCTGGGGCCGCTGCGCGGCCCTTTCGCGACGCAAGGCCGCTCCCACAGGGATCGCGCCAGCTTTTAGAAATTGAGCAAGACAGTTGCTCCCACAAAGGCCACCGACTCTTCATGAATAGCCGAATCACCAAACCGCTGTGCACGGTCATCGCCTTGTTGGTCGGCGCCGTAATTCTCTGGCAGGCCTACAGCGCCTTTCAGGCTCGCTACCTGCGCCCGTTCGACAACCAGGCCACGCTGTTCGACGGCAGCCAGTTACAGTTACCTGCCGAGCTGGCCGGTGCTGGCCCGATCCGCGTCGTGCATTTCTGGGACCCGGCCTGCCCATGCAACGTTGGCAACCAACAGCACCTGGGCGACCTTATCAGCCAGTTCGCTGGCCACGACGTTACCTTCCATGTGCTGCAAAAGCCCGGCAGCCACGGCCAGCTACCGGCCAATATCGGTAGCTTGCAACCCATCACCCACCTGCCCGGCAGCGAGCACCTGCCTGCGTCCCCGGCCGTGGCCATCTGGGACCGGCAAGGCCGACTGGCTTATTTTGGCCCCTACAGCGAAGGCGCCGTGTGCAACGCCAGCAACAGCTTCATCGAGCCAATCCTCAAGGCTTTGCTCGACGGCCGCCAGGTCAACGCCTCCAATACCCTGGCGGTAGGCTGCTACTGCCCTTGGTCGGGCTGACGGACCCTCGCCGGGTTACCCACCACCGTCGCGCCTGCGGGCACATCCCGGGTCACCACACTGCCGGCGCCGACGATGGCGTTATCACCGATGGTCACCCCCGGCAGGATGATCGCCGCACCGCCGATCCACACGTTGTCGCCGATGGTCACCGACCGCCCACTCTCCAGCCCGCTGCGCCGCACTTCAGGATCGAGCGGATGGTCGGCGGTATAGATCTGCACGTTGGGGCCGATCTGGCAGTCCTCGCCGATACGCACCGGTACCACGTCGAGGATCACGCAGTTGAAGTTCATGAACGTATTACGGCCAACGCTGATGTTGTAGCCGTAGTCGCAATAGAACGGCGGGCGAATCACCGCGCCTTCGCCAACCTGGCCAAAGTGCTCCACAAGCAGCCCGTGGCGTGCGTCGTTGAGCAGTTCGACACTGTTGTTGTAGCGGTGCATCCAGTGCTTGTTGGCGATCTGCTCGGCCTGCAGTTCAGGGCAGCCAGCATGGTAGAGCTGGCCGGTGAGCATTTTGTGTTTTTCGCTGAGGGACATGGAAACTCCTTCCTGGGGCTATGCTCTGTTCGCGAATCCGCCGATGATCGGACCACATTTTTCGTTTGAATGCACAAGGAGTCTGAATGAAGCGCAGCCTGACCCTGCTGGCGGTGGTAGTCACCGTTTCCGCTGGCGCCGCCGGTTACTGGTACGTGCAGGGGAAGCTGCCGCAGCGCGAGGGCGAGGTCGCCATTACCGGCCTGCAAGCGCCGGTCAGCGTGCGCTACGACGCCCGCGGCGTGCCACACCTGCAGGCACAGAGCGAGCCGGACCTTTACCGTGCACTGGGCTACGTGCATGCCCAGGACCGGCTGTTCCAGATGGAGATTTTGCGCCGCCTGGCCCGTGGCGAACTGGCTGAGGTGCTCGGCGACAAGCTGCTGCCCACCGACACCCTGTTCCGCAGCCTGCGCATACGCGAGCAGGCCGCGCTGATGGCCAAGCGGCAGGATCCGCAGGCGCCGGCATGGCAGGCCCTGCAAGCCTACCTCGAGGGGGTCAACAGTTGGCAGGCCAGCCACCCCAAGCCCACGGAATTCGACCTGCTCGGCATCACCCCGCGCCCGTTCACCGCCGAGGACACGCTGAGCATCGCCGGCTACCTGGCCTACAGTTTTGCCGCCGCGTTCCGCACCGAGCCAGCGCTGACCTACATCCGCGACCAGCTGGGGCCTGACTACCTGAAAATATTCGACCTTGGCTGGCAACCCGAGGGCGCACTGGGCACGCCACTGGCCGCTGCCGACTGGAAAAGCCTGGAAGCACTTGCGCGCTTAAGCAATGAGGCACTGGGCGACGCCGGCATCCCGCAGTTCGAAGGCAGCAACGCCTGGACGGTCGCGGGTAGCCGCACCCGCAGTGGCAAGCCGTTGCTGGCTGGCGACCCGCACATCAGCTTCGCCGTACCTGCGGTGTGGTACGAGGCCGAACTGTCAGCGCCCGGTTTCAATCTCTACGGCTATTTCCAGGCACTCAACCCGTTCGCTCTGCTCGGCCACAACCGTGATTTTGGCTGGAGCCTGACCATGTTCCAGAACGATGACGTCGACCTGATCGCCGAAAAGACCAACCCTGCCAACGCCGATCAGGTGATGGTCGATGGCCAGTGGCGCACACTGGAAAAGACCGAGCAGACGATTGCCGTCAAAGGCGAGCAGCCGGTCACCATCAGCCTGCGCCGCTCGCCCCATGGCCCGATCGTCAACGACGTACTGGGCAGCACCACTGGCCCCACGCCAATCGCCATGTGGTGGGCATTCCTGGAAACCGAAAACCCGATCCTCGACGGCTTCTACCAGCTCAACCGCGCCGACACCCTGGGCAAGATGCGCGAGGCCGCCGCCAAGGTTCACGCGCCGGGGCTCAACCTTGTCTGGGCCAATGCCCGTGGCGACATCGGCTGGTGGGCGGCGGCAAAGCTGCCAATCCGCCCCGACGGGGTCGACCCAGCGTTCATCCTCGACGGCACCAGCGCCCAGGCCGACAAGCTCGGTTTCTACCCCTTCAGCGTCAACCCACAGCAGGAAAACCCGGCCCGCGGCTATATCGTCTCGGCCAACTACCAGCCACCGGCGGCGGTGCCGATACCGGGTTACTACAACCTGCCCGACCGTGGCCGCCAGCTCGATCGCCACCTGGCCAACCCAGAGGTGAAATGGGACACCCAAAACAGCCAGGCACTGCAGTTGGACACCGCCAGTGACTATGGCCCGCGCACGCTTGCCCCGCTTCTGGCAACCCTGCGGGCGGTGGCAGAAGGTGATGAAGAGCAAGAGCTGGTCGAGCAACTGGCGGCTTGGGCTGGGGACTACCCGCTCGACTCGACCAGCGCCACGCTGTTCAACCAATTCCTTTATGAACTGGCATTCGCGGCCCTGCATGACGAGCTGGGCGATACCTGGTTCCCGGTGCTGATCAGCACCCGCGCCATCGACGCCGCCCTGCCACGCCTGGCAGCGCAAGCCGATTCACCCTGGTGGAACACCCGTGGTGGCAGCCAGCGAACGGACCGTACCACCGTCGTGCGCACAGCGTGGCAAAGCAGCTTGAAGCACCTGCGCGACACCCTGGGCAGTGATCCGGCCAGCTGGCAATGGGGCAAGGCCCATACCCTGACCCACAACCATCCGCTTGGGGTGAAAAAGCCGCTGAACCTGCTGTTCAACGTTGGGCCATTCGCCGCACCTGGTACCCACGAAGTGCCGAACAACCTTTCGGCGAAGATCAGCGCTGCGCCATGGCCGGTAACCTATGGGCCGTCGACGCGGCGACTGATCGACTTTGCCGATGCCGGACAGGCCCTGACCATCAACCCGGTCGGGCAGAGTGGCGTGCCGTTTGACCGGCATTACGCGGACCAGGCTGAGGGGTATGTGCAGGGGCAGTATCAGCGGGCGCAGATGGGGGTAATCCCGGCGCAGACTACCTTACGGCTGGTACCCCCAAGGTAAGGGGCTGCTTTGCAGCCCGTTCGCAGCACAAGGCTGTCTCTACAGATGCTGCGTGTGCCTGCCCGTGCAGGGCAAAAAAAAACGCCGACACTAAAGGTGTCGGCGTTGGCGCATACCGGGGTTGCAAGCGAAATCAGAACGCCGGCAGTACGGCACCTTGGTACTTCTTGGCAATGAATGCCTTCACTTCAGGGCTGGTCAGGGCCTTGGCCAGTTTCTGGATGGCCTCACTGTCCTTGTTGTCCGGGCGGGCAACCAGGAAGTTCACGTACGGCGAGTCGGCACCTTCGATCACCAGCGCGTCCTTGGCCGGGTTCAGGCCGGCTTCCAGGGCGTAGTTGGTGTTAATCATGTCCAGGTCGACCTGGTCCAGCACACGCGGCAGCATGGCCGATTCAAGCTCGCGGAACTTCAGCTTCTTCGGGTTCTCGGCAATGTCCTTTGGCGTGGCCAGGGCGTTTTTCGGGTCTTTCAGGGTGATCAGGCCAGCCTTCTGCAGCAGGATCAGGGCGCGGCCGCTGTTGCTGCCTTCGTTAGGGATGGCAACGGTGGCGCCCTCCTTCAGCTCGGACAGGTTCTTGATCTTCTTCGAGTAACCACCGAACGGCTCGACGTGCACACCGATCACGGTTTCCAGGTGGGTGCCCTTGCCTTCGTTGAAGCTCTTCAAGTACGGCAGGGTCTGGAAGTAGTTGGCGTCCAGGCGCTTCTGGTCCACCTGCACGTTCGGCTGTACGTAATCGGTGAAGACCTTGATCTGAAGGTCCACGCCTTCTTTTGCCAGGGTCGGCTTGATCAGTTCGAGAATTTCGGCGTGCGGTACCGGGGTAGCGGCAACCACCAGTTTCTCGGCAGCAGCGGCCAGGCCGGAGAACGACAGGGCAGCAGCCAGGGCAGTGGTCAGCAGGGTCTTCTTCATGGTGGTCCTTGTTCTGAATCTGGGCCATCGACGATGGCAAATCGGGTGCCCAACCGGTTCACCAGTGGGCTTGAGGCGGACGATACCCAAATTTTTTATTCCGCAACAATATCTTTTACTTAGCTGCTTATTCCAAAAACACAATACCATCAGCCTCTTTACCCATGAGCGATGTCTAACGCGCGGGGTCAGGCAGTTCGAGATCCTCCGGCAGGATCTCTTCGCCGTCATTGACCAGCAAGGCAAAGTGGATGACGTTCTCCAGTTCGCGGGTATTGCCCGGCCAGAAATGCGCCTCCAGCACCCGCTGCGCCGCCTCGCTCACCAAGGGCACAGGCCGTTGCAGGCGCACGCTGTAGATGCCCACGAAGTACTCGGCCAGCGGCAGGATATCGCCCGGCCGCTCGCGCAGCGGCGGCAGTTCCAGCGCGCCCTCGCGCAGATACTGGTACAGGCGCTCGTTGAAGCGCCCTGCACGTACTACACGGGCCAGGTCGATGCTGGTGGCGGCTACCAGACGCACATCCACCGGCTGTGGCTGCTGCGCGCCCACCCGAGTGACCTCGCGGTTTTCCAGGGCCGCCAGCAGCTTGCCCTGGATGGCCAACGGCAAGTCGGCAATCTCGTCCAGGTACAAGGTGCCGCCGCTGGCCGAACCGAACCAGCCGGCGCGGCTGCTGGCCGTACCGCCATGGGTGCCCGCGCTATAGCCAAACAGCTCGGCATCGGCGTAGGTGGGGCTGATGGCCGCGCAGTTGACCGACACGAACAACCCTCCACGGTCGCTGGTACGGTGGATCTGCCGAGCCAGCAGCTCCTTGCCGGTGCCGGTCTCGCCTCGGATCAGCACCGGCAAAGGTTGTGGCGCCAGGCGCTCAAGGTCCTCGCGCAGCTGCTGCGAGCGCGGGTCGATGAACACCAGCGCCTTGGCACGAATGCTCAGCGGGCTCTTGTCCAGCTCGGGGAAGGTCAGCAGCGGCTGGCCGAACGGGTTTTGAAACGTCATGACGAACTCCCGCCCCAGGCCCGTAATGGCCAGGCGTCAGGCAAAGGGTGAACAGTAAGGGCGATCAGGCGCGGCGCAGTGCGCGCTGCTCGATCCGGCTCTGCAAGCGATACAGGTAGGCGAAGCCTTGTTCCCAGCGCTCATGACCGGACTTGACGTTGATGTGCCCGGCATTGCTCAGCAAACCCGCTTCGGCGCCCCATGCCTGGGCCAGGTACAGCGCCCGTGGCACGTTCACGGCAGGGTCGTTGTCCGAGCTGACGACCTGGCTAGGGAACGGCAGCACCTCGGTAGGGATCGGCGCAAAGTTGCGCAGCACGGGTGCACAAGTGGGCCGTTCGACATCTGCCGGCGCCACCAGCAGTGCACCACGCACCTGCCGCAGCAAGGCTGGGCTTGCCTGCGCTGCCCAATGGGCGACAGTGATGCAACCAAGGCTGTGGGCAATCAGGATCACCGGCGAGCGCTCGGCGGCAATCGCCTGCTCCAGCACGTGCACCCAGTCCTGCCGCTGCGGGGTGAGCCAGTCTTGCTGTTCAACCCGAGCACTGTTGGGCAGGGTGCGCTGCCAGTGACTCTGCCAATGGTTGTCTGGCGATCCTTGCCAACCCGGCACAATCAGGTAGCGAATCGACTCATTGCGCATGGGGACGCCTCCAGTAAGTTTGCGTGCTTGGAGACAAGTATAGGGAGGGCGAAATATTCGTAAAGGAATAAGAAGATATTTATTAATACCCATAGTGCATAACAAGTGCGCTACCGCCACTCGCTTGTAAAAGGCTGTAAAGCTGCCCTGTCAAACGTTCAGGCAAGAAAAACCCGGGACCATGCCCGGGCTCTCTTTTCCTTGTGCGACTCAGATATCCGCCACCTTCTGCCATACCTTCGGCCGGAAGAACAACGTCTCTCCCCGCGCCAGCCCGGTCAGGCTGTCATGGTCTTTCACCACCTCGGCCTCGATCAGCTCGCTCTGCCCTTCCACCTTCAAGGTCACCCGCGTGGTCGCGCCCAACGGCCGAATGTCGCGCACCTCGGCCGCATGGTGCCCTTCGGTCTCATGCCGCGACAGCGACACCTCGTGCGGGCGAAACAGCACGTGATGCCCTTCGCTCAAGGCCAGGCGGTTGGAGTCACCGAGGAAGTGGTAGACGAAATCGTTGGCCGGCTGATCGTACACCTCACCCGGCGAGCCGATCTGCTCGATCACGCCCTTGTTCATGACCACGATGCGGTCGGCTACTTCCATGGCTTCTTCCTGGTCGTGGGTAACGAACACCGACGTCAGGTTGATATCCTCGTGCAGCCGCGCCAGCCAGCGCCGCAGCTCTTTTCGCACCTTGGCATCCAGCGCACCGAATGGCTCGTCCAGCAGCAGCACCTTCGGCTCCACCGCCAGGGCACGGGCCAGGGCGATACGCTGACGCTGGCCACCGGAAAGCTGCTCGGGGTAGCGGTCGGACAGCCAGTCCAGTTGCACCATGTTCAGCAGCTCATGCACCTTCTCGGCAATCTTGCTCTCGCTTGGGCGCTCGCCCTTGGGCTTCATGCGCAGGCCGAAAGCAACGTTGTCGAACACGCTCATGTGGCGGAACAGCGCGTAGTGCTGGAACACGAACCCGACGTTACGGTCACGCACGTCATGGCCGGAAACGTCCTCGCCATGGAACACGATGTTGCCCTGGTCCGGGGTTTCCAGGCCGGCAATGATGCGCAGCAGGGTGGTCTTGCCACAGCCGGACGGGCCGAGCAGAGCCACCAGCTCGCCGCTGTTGATGTCCAGGTTGATTGCGTTCAGGGCCTGGAAGCTGTTGAAGCGCTTGCTGACGTTACGAACTTCGATCGACATGAATCATTCCTCCGCGGCGCTATGGCGCAGGCGGTTAATACGGTTCTCGCTCCACTGCTTGAGCAGCAGGATGAAGAGCGCCAGGATCAGCAACAGGCTGGCCACGCTGAAGGCTGCGACGTGGTTGTACTCGTTGTAGAGAATCTCCACATGCAGCGGCAAGGTGTTGGTCACGCCACGGATGTGGCCCGACACCACCGACACCGCACCGAACTCGCCCATGGCCCGCGCGGTACACAGCACCACGCCGTAGATCAGCCCCCATTTGATGTTCGGCAGGGTCACGTGCCAGAACATCTGCCAGCCGTTGGCACCGAGCAGCCGTGCAGCCTCCTCCTCCTGCGTGCCTTGCTCCTGCATCAGCGGGATCAGCTCACGGGCCACGAACGGTACGGTAACGAAAATGGTCGCCAGGACAATGCCCGGCAGGGCGAACACGATCTGGATATCGTGGTCCTGCAGCCACGGACCGAACAGGCCCTGCGCGCCGAACATCAGCACGTAGACCAGGCCGGCGATCACGGGTGACACCGAGAACGGCAGGTCGATCAGGGTGACCAGGATGCTCTTGCCACGGAAGGTGTACTTGCTCACGCACCAGGCAGCGCTTACGCCAAATACCAGGTTCAGCGGCACCGAGATAACCACGGCGAGCAGGGTCAGCTTCAGCGCCGACAACGCATCGGGTTCGAAGATCGCCTCGAAGAAGGTGCCAAAACCGTTCTTCAGCGCCTGCGATACCACGATCACCAGCGGCAGCAGCAGGAACAGGGCGAACACCAGCCAGCCAAGGCCGATCAGGATACGCCGTGACGTGGCGCTGCCACGGCGGGCGGCGTTGGCTGCGGCACTTGCACTCAGGGATGAACTGGACATGCCGGCCTCCTTCAAGGGGTTTCGATGCGGCGCTGCAGCAGGTTGATCAGCAGCAGCAGGATGAAGGAAACCACCAGCATCAACACGCCGATGGCGGTCGCGCCGGTGTAGTCGTACTGGTCGAGCTTGACCATGATCAGCAGCGGCAGGATCTCGGTCTTCATCGGCATGTTGCCAGCAATGAAGATCACAGAACCATACTCGCCCACGCCACGGGCG
Source organism: Pseudomonas sp. CIP-10 (assembly GCF_020911845.1). Classification (NCBI taxonomy): domain Bacteria; kingdom Pseudomonadati; phylum Pseudomonadota; class Gammaproteobacteria; order Pseudomonadales; family Pseudomonadaceae; genus Pseudomonas; species Pseudomonas sp. CIP-10. The sequence goes on from NZ_CP087160.1 coordinate 5,759,346, forward strand.
AAGGCCAGGGCAAAGCCGGTGAGCCATGCCGGCAGCAGGGCCGGCGCCAGGATGTGGCGGAACACCTGCAATGGCTTGGCCCCCAGGCAGGCTGCGGCCTCTTCCACTTCACGCGGGATGTCGGCCAGTACCGGCTGCACCGTGCGCACCACGAACGGCAGGGTCACGAAGGTCAGTGCCAGGGTGATGCCCAGCGGGGTGTAGGCGATCTTGAAGCCCAGGTCGGTGGCGAACTGGCCGACCCAGCCCTGCGGCGCGTACAGGGCAGTCAGGGCGATACCGGCAACCGCGGTCGGCAAGGCGAACGGCAGGTCGATCATCGCATCGATGATCTTGCGCCCAGGGAAGGTGTAACGCACCAGCACCCAAGCCAGCAGGGTACCGATCACACCGTTGATGATGGCGGCGAACAGGGCAGTGCCGAAGCTCAGCTTGAGCGCAGCGATCACCCGCGGCGCACTGATGATGGTCCAGAACTGCTCGAAGGTCAGCTGCGAGGCATGGATGAACATGGCCGCCAGCGGTATCAGCACGATCAGGCTGAGGTACACCAAGGTGTAGCCCAGCGTCAGCCCGAAGCCGGGTATGACGGGGGAGATGCGACGCGACATAAATATCCCTGGTTGAACGCACTAAGCCCGGAAACAATCCCGGGCCGGTGCAAGCTTTTGTATCCTGGGGCTGCTTGGCAGCCCATTCGCGACACAAGGCCGCTCCCACAGGGGACTATGGTTCCTTGTGGGAGCGGCCTTGTGCCGCGAATGGGCCGCAACGCGGCCCCGCGTTCCTTTGGCCCTTACTGTGCCTGATAGATCTGGTCGAACACACCGCCATCATTGAAGAATTTCGGTTGTGCAGTCTTCCACCCACCAAAGTCCTTGTCGATGGTCACCAGGTCCAGTTTCGGGAACTGCTTGCCGAACTCCGCAGCGACCTTCTCGTCACGCGGGCGGTAGAAGTTCTCGGCGGCAATCTTCTGCCCGGCCGGGCTGTACAGGTGCTTGAGGTATTCGGTGGCAATCTCGGTATTGCCCTTCTTCTCGGCGTTCTTGTCGACCACGGCCACTGGCGGCTCGGCCAGGATCGACAGCGACGGCACGACGATGTCGAACTTGTCGGCACCCCCGTCTTCCTTCAGGGCCAGGAAGGCCTCGTTTTCCCAGGCCAGCAACACGTCGCCCTGGCCATTGTTGACGAAGGTGATGGTCGAACCACGGGCGCCGGTATCCAGCACCGGTACATGCTTGAACAGCTCCTGCACATAGGCCTTGGCCTTCTCTTCGCTACCGCCGGCCTTCAGGCCGTACGCCCATGCTGCGAGGAAGTTCCAGCGCGCACCGCCGGAGGTTTTCGGGTTCGGGGTGATGACCGACACGTCCTTCTTGATCAGGTCGCCCCAGTCCTTGATGCCTTTCGGGTTGCCCTTGCGCACCAGGAACACGATGGTCGAGGTGTACGGGGTGCTGGCGTCAGGCAGGCGGGTCTGCCAGTTCTCGGGCAGTGTCTTGCCAAGCTTGGCCACTTCGTCGATGTCACCGGCCAGGGCCAGGGTCACCACGTCAGCGCGCAGGCCGTCGATCACCGCACGGGCCTGCTTGCCCGACCCCCCATGGGATTGCTGGATTTTCACCTTGTCACCCGGATGGGCCTGTTGCCAGTGTTTGATGAACTCAGCGTTGTACTGCTGGTACAGCTCACGGGTCGGGTCGTAGGACACGTTGAGCAGTTCGTAGTCCTTGGCGATGGCGGAACCGGCAAAAACAGCACTGGCCAGGGCGGCGAGCGCATAACGGCGGATGGACATGGTGAAGCTCCCGATTGGCATTTTTCTAGTTTTGGATGTTGTGGCGCCGATCAGCCGGGCTTGTTGCCGGGCTGTTGCAGGCGGAACTTCTCCTTGCGCTCGATCTGTACGACCTGAGCGTTGTGCACGGTGATCTCCACCGCACCGAAACGCAGGTCGCGCAAGGCGCTCTGGATTTCACGCAAGATGGTGGCTTCGTCCTGACCGTCGATGCTACGCAGAGATGCACTCATGCTCGTTCTCCTTGGAGTGAGGGCGCCGGGCAGAGGTTTGAAGGGGATTTGCGCCTGGCTTGAGGGCAATAGTAGTGAGGCGGGATTATTCTTAAAAATACTGTTTAAGAATTTTTATATAACCATTTAAAAGCACACGCCCCTTGTAGGAGCGGGTTTACCCGCGAATACGGTGGTCGATGCACCATCGCATTCGCGGGTAAACCCGCTCCTACAAGGGGCCATATGGGCCTTCAGGCGTGTTTCTGCGGCTCGCGGATCTTGTACCACGCCACGTACAGCGCCGGCAGGAACAGCAGCGTCAGCAAGGTCGCCACGATGATCCCGCCAATCATGGCGTAGGCCATGGGGCCCCAGAACACCTCGCGTGCAATCGGGATCATGCCCAGGCTCGCCGCCGCCGCGGTCAGCAGGATCGGCCGGCGCCGATGGTTGGTGGCCTCCACCACCGCATCCCACGGCGACAGGCCCTGGGCTTCGAACTCGTCGATCTGGGTCACCAGGATCACCGAGTTACGAATGATGATGCCCGCCAGCGCAAGGATGCCGAGGATCGCCACAAAGCCCATCGGCGTACCCGTAGGCACCAGCGCCAACACCACGCCAATCAGCCCCAGCGGCGCCACGCTGACCACCAGGAACAGCTTCTGCACGCTGTGCAACTGGATCATCAGGAAGGTCGCCATGAGGAACAGCATCAGTGGGATGACCTTGGCGATCGGCCCCTGGGCCTTGCTGCTTTCTTCAACCGTACCCCCCGTGGCCACTTCGTAACCGACCGGCAGCTTGCTGGCGAACTCGTCAATTTTTGGCTTCAGCTGGGCCACCAGGTCAGTGGGCTGGATCTCGCCATTGACTGATGCCTTGATGGTGATGGTCGGCTTGCGGTCGCGGCGCCACACCAGCGGCTGTTCCAGTTCGTAGCGCACGGTGGCGAACGACAGCAGCGGGATCGACGTGCCGTTAGGGGTGAGAATTTGCAGGTTCTGCAGGGTATCAGGCGAGCCACGCTCGCTGTCTTCGGCGCGCGCGACCACATCGACCAGGTAGATGTTGTCGTTGACCTGGGTGATCTGCACGCCACTGACGATGCTGTTCATCACATTGGCAACATCTTCGGACGACAGCCCCAGCTGGCGTGCCTTGTCCTGGGCAATTTCCACGCGCAGCACCTTACCCGGCTCGTTCCAGTCGTAGATCATCTCGCCGATGTGCTCGTTCTGGTCGAGCAAGGTGGCCAGCTCGATGGCGTGTTTGCGCACCTGGTCGATGTCGGCACCGCTGACCCGGTACTGGATCGGCCGGCCTACCGGCGGGCCCATCTCCAGCGATTGCACGTTGGTGCCGACGCCGACGAACTCTTCGTGCAGGATCTTCTGCAGGCGGTCCATCATGGCCTCACGCTCTTCGAAGCCCTTGCTGACAATCACCAGCTGCGCGTAGTAAGGGTTCTGCAACTGCTGATCGAGGGGCAGGTAGAAGCGGATCGCGCCCTGGCCGATGTAGGTACTCCAGTGCACCAGGTCCGGGTCGTCCTTGATCCGTGCCTCGAAGCGGTCGACCACCTTGCGCGTCTCCTCGATCGAGGCGTTCTGCGGCAGGTTGAGGTCGACGAGAATTTCCGGGCGGTCCGAGGACGGGAAAAACTGGTTCTGCACAAAACGCATGCAGAAGATCGCCAGGGCAAACAGCACCACGGTGCCGATGATGGTCAACCAGCGGTTGCGCATGCACCACAGCAACCCGCCTTCAAATGCCCGCCCGACCCGGCCAGGCTCAGCCTCGTGAGCCTTGAGCTTGTCGCCTTTGAGAATATGCACACCAAGCACCGGCGCGAAGAACACAGCCACCACCCACGACACGATCAGGGCCACGGCAATCACCGCGAACAGGGTGAAGGTGTATTCACCCGCAGAGCTGGCGTTGAGGCCGATAGGCACGAACCCGGCCACGGTCACCAAGGTGCCGGTAAGCATGGGGAAGGCTGTGGAGGTGTAGGCGAACGTCGCCGCCTGCTCCTTGCTTTCACCCATTTCCAGCCGCGTGACCATCACCTCCACGGTAATCATCGCATCGTCCACCAGCAGGCCAAGCGCAATGATCAGCGCCCCCAGCGAAATACGCTGCATGGTGATGCCGCTGTACTCCATGAACACGAACACCATGGCCAGCACCAGCGGGATCGAGCAGGCCACCACCAGCCCGGCGCGCACGCCAAGACTGACAAAGCTCACGGCCAGCACGATCACCACCGCCTCGAACAGCGCGCTGGTGAAACCGCCGACCGCCTGCTTGACCACCACGGCCTGGTCAGAAACGGTGTGTACACCGACACCCACCGGCAGGTCCTGGACCACCTGGTCCATGCGCTTTTTCAACGCCGCACCGAACACCTGGATGTTGCCGCCGGCCTTCATGCCGATGGCCAGGCCAAGGGCTGTCTGGCCGTTGTAACGGAACATTGGCGAGGGTGGGTCGACATAGCCGCGCTCGATGTCGGCGATATCAGCCAGGCGGAAGAAGCGGTCGTTGATCCTCAAGTTGACGGATTGCAGGTCTTTTTCCGAGGCAAACTGCCCGGACGTGCGCACCGAGATGCGCTCCGGGCCGGCCTCGATCATGCCGGCCGGCGTCACCGCATTCTGCGCTTGAAGTGCCTGCATTACCTGGCGCTGGTCAATGCCCAGGGCAGCCAGCTTGCGGGTGGAGAAGTTCAGGTACAGCACTTCGTCCTGGGTGCCGACCAGCTCGATCTTGCCGATGTTGGGTACATCGCGGACCTCGGCCCTTGCCTGTTCCACGTAGTCCCGCAGTTGGCGCAGGGTCAGGCCGTCGGCGGTAAAGGCATAGATCGAACCGAATACATCACCGAATTCGTCGTTGAAGCCCGGCCCCTGGATACCGGCGGGAAATTCGCCACGAATGTCCTGGATTTTCTTGCGCACCTGGTACCAGATTTCCGGGATGTCCTTGGCCTTGGTGGTGTCGCGAAGGTACACGTAGACCGTGGACTCGCCGGGGCGGGTGTAGCTTTTGGTGTAGTCGAGTGAATCGAGTTCCTCGAGCTTCTTCTCGATACGGTCGGTGACCTGGTAGAGGGTTTCGTCCTGGGTCGCACCGGGCCAGCGGGTCTGGATGACCATGGTTTTGATGGTGAACGACGGGTCTTCCTCACGGCCCAGGTTGAAGTAGGAGAAAATCCCCATCAAAAGGCCAACGAACATCAGGTACCAGACGAACGATTGATGCTTGAGCGCCCAGTCGGACAGGTTGAAGCTTCCTTTCATTGCGCATCCTCGTCGAAGGTGACCTTCTGGCCAGGCTTGAGGCTGTTGACGCCGGCAGTGACCACGCGCTCACCGGGCTGCACGCCGGCGCTCAGTACGATGCTGTCATCGGTGCGGTCGATCAGCGCCACGTCACGGGTGGCCACGGTCTTGTGCTGCGTATCGATCACCCACACCTGGGTCTTGCCGTCGCGCTCGAGCAAGGCACTCAAGGGCAGTTCGCTGCGCGGGGACACTTCCGAGCTAAGGGTCACACTGATGGCGGTGCCAAGGTGAAAGGCCGCCGGTGTGCTGGCCAGGGTCAGGCGAGCACGGCGGGTCCGGGTGGTGGCATCGGCCTGGGGCTCCAGTTCGCGCAGGCTGGCCGTGGTGTTGATGGTCGGGTCCAGTTGCGAAGCAACGGTGAAGGTCAGGCCTTTGCTCAACTGCTCGGCCAGATCGATCGGCAGGTCGATTACCGCTTCCTTCACGTCCGGCCGGGCCAGGGTCACCACGGCTTGCCCGGCGGTAACGGTTTGCCCGGCTTCGGCCTGCCACGCGGTAATCACGGCAGCGTGGTCGGTACGCAGGGTGCTGTAGTCGAGCTGGTCGCGGGCCTGGCTGACGGCGGAGCGCGCCTGCTCCAACGCCGCGCTGGTGGTTTTCAGGTTGGTCTGGGCAATATCCAGCTGTGCCTGGGCGCCTACCCCACGGTCATACAACTGCTGCTGGCGACGGGCATCGGCCTGGGCGTTGATCCACTGTGCCTGCACCTTGGCCAGATCGCCTTCGGCGGCGCGCAGCTGGTTCTGCTGGTCGGTGGGGTCCAGGGTGGCCAAGGTGTCACCCGGTTTCACCTGGGCGCCCACGTCCAGCCAGCGCCGGGCAATGCGCCCGGAAACCCGGAAGCCAAAGGTGCTTTCGAAGCGCGCCTGAATACTGCCGGCGAAGCGGCCCAGCTGCGACTGCACCTGGGGTTCGACCTTGACCGACAGCACTGGCCGGATCGCCTCTGGTGCCTCTTCTTCGCTACTGCAACCGACCAGCAGCACCCCGGCCGACAGCATCAGCAGCAGACGCTTCATAGCTCACCCCCTGGGCCCTTGGCGTCGACCTTCTGTACCTGCATGCCGGGGTGCAGCAACTGGCCGCCGTTGACCACTACGGTCTCGCCGCCTTTCAGGCCGCTGGCGACCACGATCTTGCCGGTGAGGTAACGGCGGATTTTGACTTTGCGCAGTTCCACCTTGTCGCCCTCGCCCACCACCCACACGGCAGGCTCATGCAAGGCCTTGGTCAGCGCAGACCACGGCAGCTCGATGCTGGGCCGGCCCTGGGCATTGGTGGTGGCAGTAACCGGTGCCCCCAATTGCATCCCGGGCGGCACGTCCTTGAGCCCCACCTTGACCTGCACGGTGCCGCTTTGCGCCGACACGGTGGGGGTTATTTCGCGCACGAAGCCACGGGCCTGGACCTTGGGATCGTCCAGCAGGCTCACGACTACCCCGGCATCGCTGGGCGGCGCCACCAGCAGCGACTCGTAGACGTTGAACACCGCATCGCGGTCGCCATCGACGGCCAGGCTGAAGATCGGCATGGTCGCCTGCACCACTTGGCCAACCTCGGCCTGACGCTCGGTGATGACCCCGGCGGCCTCGGAGACCAGTGCGGTGTAGCTGAGCTGCTCGTTGGCATTGGCCAGTTGCGCCTGGGCGGCCTTGAGTGCGCTCTGATTGCTGCGCAGCGCGGCCTCGGCAGCATCGTACTCGCTCTGGCTGGTGTAGCCCTTGGGCAGCAGTTTTTGCTGGCGCACGAAGGCCGCACTGGTCTGGGTGACCCGCGCCTGCGCGGCGAATACTTCGGCCTTGGCCGAGTCGACATTGTTCTGCAGGTCTTTCGGGTCAAGCCGGGCCAGCACCTGGTTGGCCTTGACGTGATCGCCCACGTCGACGCTACGCGAAATGATCTTGCCGCCGACGCGGAATGACAAATCGGTCTGCACCCTTGCCTGTACGTCGCCGGTCAGGGTGACCCTGGCAGCGAAATCGGTGGGTTGTACCTGCTGCACCCCCACCCGAGGCAGCGTCTTGGGGACCTCTTCCTTGCTACAGCCGGTGAGCATGTACAACAACCCCAGACAGATGACCGACAGCGGACGCATCAACGCCATGCTGGCTCCTTGCTTGCGCACAAATGATTTGTGGGATGCGACTGTGAGCGTAGTTCAGGGTTCGATAAACATCACTGGCGGGGGTCACGCTGGCATTTTCGTTACCTGTCCCGCCGTGCTCATGGCGAAAGGGCCGAACTTAGCCGAAGCAGCCGCCTTGAAAAGGTAAAAATCCGGGCATGCAAGAGGTCTCGGATTCAGCACGAATGCTTACTGATGACCTGACATTTCTACCAGTTGCCGGGCATTCAACCCCACCGCACACTGTGCTCAACCTGATGTTTCCACCTATGCGAGCAATAGCCAGGTAGCGCTATGCTCAACTTCGACGCCCTGGAGGTTTCGTGGCCGCTCTAACACAAACACTGCGCTTCTATCAGAACAGCCGTGTTTCTACCGAAGTCAAAGGCTCTCTGACACATTCGGTCTTCCGGCATGCGGGTGGTCTTTTAGCGCAACGCGCCTCAGTTGCTGACGAAGGTCACTTACTCATGGGCGTTAGCAATACTGACACCGTCATGACCGAGTTAGGGCATGCCGCGCTGAAGGCGTATCCCTACAGCCCTTATGGCCACTGCAACGCCCGTAGCGAATCGAATACCCTCTTGGCATTCAACGGCGAGCCGCTGGACTCAGCAACAGGCTGCTATGCGCTCGGTAATGGGTATCGTATGTATAATCCCACGCTCGAGAGGTTCTGCAGCCCAGATAATATTAGCCCATTCGGGAAAGGTGGATTGAACGCTTATATGTATTGTGCGGGTGACCCGGTAAATCGCGTTGATCCCACAGGGCACTTAAGTTTCGGTATCATTGGGGCGGGGCTTCATTATACTGCACTCGCCACCGGGCTTGTGGGAAGCGGGCTGGCGATCGCTGGAATGATTACAAAGTCCAAAAAACTAGAAATGGCTGGAGGATTTCTTTCCTTAGTAACCCTACTGATTATAGGTGCCGGGCAACTTGCCATGCTAAAAATGCGCACCATTAACGCTGCTCGGTCGGCCCCTCTCCCTGAAGATTTACCACCTTCTTACAGTCAAGCTATAAATCGCGCAAGGCCTAGTGCCCCTACAGAGCCCCCACCACCTTCTTACAGTGAAGCTTTAAATCGCCCAGAGACCCCACCACCAACTTTCAGTAAAGCTACAGGAAACTCAGCTAATCACGCAGCGGCCGCACAAGCCCTTAACTCTAATGCAGGTACGTCCAGCGTGCCTGTTAACAACAACGGCAGGACAAGCGCATTTGCCACCCAGATCAGCATGGACAATCTACGCCAACAATCATGATATGCCGACTGAGCTAAGAAAATCTGGTGAATATCAGCCAGGCAATTTCGGAGCTTGTTCGAGCCTGTTCGCGGCACTGGCTCGCCGCGAACAGGCTCTATATCAGGCTGAAGCCGTGAGCTGGCTCGGGCGCTTGACCTGCGGCTGCGAAGCGTTGGCCGCAGCACCCTCTTCGATCGCCTGTTGAATCGCCTTGCGACGACGCTCTTCGGCCTGGCGGCTGAAGTACCAGACGAAGAAGGTCACCAGCGATACCGACAGCAAGATGAGGCTGGCCACGGCGTTGATCTCCGGTTTCACACCCAGGCGCACCGCCGAGAACACTTCCATCGGCAAGGTGGTCGAGCCAGGCCCGGAGACGAAGCTGGCCAGTACCAGGTCGTCCAGCGACAGGGCGAACGACATCATGCCGCCCGCCGCCAGCGATGGCGCGATCATCGGGATGGTGATCAGGAAGAACACCTTCCACGGCTTGGCACCCAGGTCCATCGCCGCTTCCTCGATCGACAGGTCCAGCTCACGCAGGCGAGCCGACACCACCACCGCCACATACGCCGCACAGAACGTTGTATGGGCGATCCAGATGGTGACGATACCCCGCTCCTGCGGCCAGCCGATCATCTGCGCCATGGCCACGAACAGCAGCAACAGCGACAGACCGGTAATCACTTCGGGCATTACCAGCGGCGCAGTGACCAGGCCACCGAACAGCGTGCGGCCCTTGAAGCGGGTGACGCGGGTCAGCACGAAGGCCGCCAGGGTACCCAGCGCCACTGCCGCCACCGCCGTGTAGCAGGCGATTTCCAGCGAGCGCATCACCGAACCCATCAGCTGGGTGTTGTCGAGCAGGCCGACGTACCATTTGATCGACCAGCCGCCCCACACCGTCACCAGCTTGGAGGCGTTGAACGAGTAGATCACCAGGATCAGCATCGGCAGGTAGATGAACAGCAAGCCGAGCACCAGCATCAGCTTGGAGAAACTGAAGCGTTTCATGCGCGGCCCTCCATCTCTTTGGCCTGGCTACGGTTGAACAGCAGGATCGGCACGATCAGGATCGCCAGCATCACCACCGCCAGGGCGGATGCCACCGGCCAGTCACGGTTGTTGAAGAACTCCTGCCACAGCACTTTACCGATCATCAGGGTTTCCGGGCCGCCGAGCAGTTCCGGGATCACGAACTCGCCCACCACCGGGATGAACACCAGCATGCAGCCGGCGATGATGCCGTTTTTCGACAACGGTACCGTGATCTTCCAGAAGCTGTTGAAGGTGCTCGAACCCAGGTCGGAGGCAGCTTCGAGCAGGCTCGGATCATGCTTCACCAGGTTGGCGAACAGCGGCAGGATCATGAACGGCAGGTACGAATAGACCACGCCGATGTACACCGCCAGGTTGGTGTTGAGGATCTGCAACGGCTGGTCGATCAAGCCGGTCCACAGGAGGAAACCGTTGAGCAGGCCGTTGTTGCTGAGGATACCCATCCAGGCATAGACGCGGATCAGGATCGCGGTCCAGGTTGGCATCATGATCAGCAACAGCAGGACCGTCTGGGTCTCCTTCTTGGCGTTGGCAATGGCGTAGGCCATCGGGAAGCCGATCAGCAGGCACAGCAGGGTGCTGAAGAACGCCATCTTCAACGAACCCAGGTAGGCCGAGAGGTACAGCTCATCCTCGGTCAACAGCCCGTAGTTGGCCAGGTTGAGGACCAGCTGGATCTTGTCTTCGACGTAGGTGTAGATCTCGGTATACGGCGGGATTGCCACATCAGCTTCGGCAAAACTGATCTTCAGGACGATGAAGAACGGCAGCATGAAGAACAGGAACAGCCAGATGAACGGCACGCCGATCACCAAGTGCCGCCCCTCCGGGACCAGACGCTGGAAGGCTCGCTTGAGCTTGCGCAGTTTCATGACCGCAGTACCACGCCGCTGTCGTCTTCCCACCATACGTACACTTCATCGCCCCAGGTAGGACGGGTACCTTGGCGCTCGGCGTTGGCAACGAACGACTGCACGATCTTGCCGCTCGGCAGCTCCACATAGAACACCGAGTGGCCGCCCAGGTAGGCAATGTCGTGGATCTTGCCGCGCGACCAGTTGTGCTCGCAGGTTGGCTGCTGGGTGGTGACCAGCATCTTTTCCGGGCGCAGGGCGTAGGTGATGTGCTTGTCTTCCACCGAGGTGGTGATGCCGTGGCCCACGTAGATCTTGCGCTCCAGCTCCGGGCTGGCAATGATCGCGTAGCCTTCGGCGTCGTCGACCACGTCACCTTCGAACAGGTTGACGTTACCGATGAACTCGCACACCAGGCGGCTGGTAGGTGTCTCGTAGATGTCCACTGGCGAGCCGATCTGGGCGATCCAGCCCAGGTGCATGATCGCGATGCGCTGGGCCATGGTCATGGCCTCTTCCTGGTCGTGGGTCACCATCACGCAGGTTACACCCACGCGCTCGATGATCTCGACCAGCTCCAGCTGCATCTGCGAACGCAGTTTCTTGTCCAGTGCACCCATCGGCTCGTCGAGCAGCAGCAGTTTGGGGCGCTTGGCCAGCGAGCGGGCCAACGCCACACGCTGACGCTGGCCGCCCGACAACTGGTGCGGCTTGCGCTTGGCGTACTGGGTCATGTGCACCAGCTTGAGCATCTCGGCCACGCGGGCATCGATCTCGGCCTTGGGCATCTTGTCCTGCTGCAGGCCGAAGGCGATGTTCTGCGCCACGGTCATGTGCGGGAACAGCGCGTAGGACTGGAACATCATGTTGATCGGCCGCTCGTACGGCGGCATGTCGGTGATGTCGACGCCATCGAGGAAGATCCGCCCTTCGGACGGGCGCTCGAAGCCGGCCAGCATGCGCAGCAAGGTGGACTTGCCGGAGCCGGAGCCGCCCAGCAGGGCGAAGATCTCGCCCTTGCGGATTTCCAGGGACACATCGTCCACGGCTACCGTTTCGTCGAACTTTTTCGTGACCCGGTCGATCTTGACCAGCACCTGCTTGGGTTGCTGGCCACCCTCGAGGGCTTTTTTATAGGCACCGGAGGCAACTGCCATGAGTGAAACTCCCAACAAGATTTTTGTGCCCGCGTGGCCTGTTCTACGGTGCCGTCGCGGGTCTGGATTTTTACTTGCCCGACTTGACCTTGGTCCAGCTGCGGGTCATCAGCCGTTGCACCTTGGGGGGCAACTCTGAGTTCACGAACATCTTGTCCAGCACTTCCTGCGGTGGGTAAACCGCGGCGTCAGTCCTTACGGCCTGGTCCATCAGGGCGCCAGCCTTGGGGTTCGGGTTGGCGTAACCGACGTAATCACTGACCTGGGCGATAACCTCAGGTTTCAGCAAATAGTTGATGAAGGCATGCGCCTCTTTGACGTTCTTGGCGTCCTTGGGGATCGCCAGCACGTCGAACCAGAGGTTGCCGCCTTCCTTGGGAATGGCGTAGGCCAGGTTCACGCCCTTCTTCGCTTCTTCAGCACGGGCCTTGGCCTGGAACACATCACCCGAAAAACCTGCCGCGACGCAGATGTCGCCGTTGGCCAGGTCGGTGATGTACTTGGACGAGTGGAAGTAGGTCACGTACGGGCGCACCGCCAGCAGCTTCTGCTCGGCCTTGGCGTAATCCTTGGGGTCGGTGCTGTTGGGGTTGAGGCCCATGTAGTTGAGCACCGCTGGCAGCATTTCGTCTGCCGAGTCGAGGAAGGCCACACCGCACTTGGAGAGCTTCTTCATGTTTTCGGGCTCGAACAGCACGGCCCAGGAATCGATGGTATCCACGCCCAGCGCAGCCGTGACCTTGTCGACGTTGTAACCGATGCCGTTGGTACCCCACAGGTAAGGTACCGCGTACTGGTTGCCCGGGTCGTTCTTTTCCAGGCGCTTCATCAACGCCGGGTCGAGATTGGAATAGTTGGGCAGCAGGTTCTTGTCGAGCTTCTGGAAGGCGCCCGCCTTGATCTGCTTGCCCAGGAAATGGTTGGACGGCACCACCACGTCATAGCCGGTGTTACCGGCCAGCAGCTTGCCTTCCAGGGTTTCGTTGGAGTCGAACACGTCTTGCACAGGCTTGATGCCCGTCGCTTTCTCGAAGTCCGCGAGTGTAGTCGGGCCGATGTAGTCGGACCAGTTATAGAAGTGCACCGTCGGCGCCGCTTGGACGCTGCATGCCAGCGTCAGGCCCGCGCTGGCCATCAAGGCCTTGCGGAATACAGAAATAGACAAGTGGGGGTCCTCACAATCAGTGCCTGGGTAGCGACAATGCTGCCGCACACGCAAAACCGGCGCGCAACTTAACTTCGCAGCTTCGATGCCGCAATCATCAATTACCTTTCAATGGCTCTGGGCCGGCAAACCCGGCCCAGAGGTGTCGCATCAGGCTTACTTGCCCGACTTGATCTTCGTCCAGCTGCGGGTGATCACTCGCTGCACGGAAGCGTCAGGTGCAGCGATCGCGTACAGATGCTTCTTCACTTCAGCAGGCGGATAGATGCTTGGGTCGCTGCTGATGTCTTTGTCCACGAACGGGGTGGCAGCAGCGTTACCGTTCGGGAAGCGCACAGCATTGGTGATTTCAGCCATGATTTCCGGCTGCATCAGGAAGTTCATGAACTCGTAGGCCGCGTCTTTATGCTCGGCATCTTTCGGGATGGCGACCATGTCGTAGAAAGTACCGGCACCTTCCTTCGGAATGACGTAGTCCACTTTGACCTTGTCGCCCGCTTCATGGGCACGGGCCTTGGATTGCTCCAGGTCACCCGAGTAACCGACGGCTACACAGATGTTGCCGTTGGCCATGTCGCCGATGTACTTGGACGAGTGGAAATAGGTGATCGAAGGACGGATCTTGAGGAACAGGTCCTCGGCGGCCTTCAGGTCTTCTTTCTTGGTGCTGTCGGTCGGCTTGCCGAGGTAGTGCAGCGCAGCCGGGAGCATTTCGGTCGGGGCGTCGAGGAAGCTCACGCCGCAGCTCTTGAGCTTGGCGATGTTCTCAGGCTTGAACACCACGTCCCACGAATCGATCTTGTCCACGCCCAGCACAGCCTTGACCTTTTCCGGGTTGTAGCCAATGCCGATCGAGCCCCACATGTAAGGGAAGGCATGCTTGTTGTCCTTGTCGCTGGCATCGCCAACGGCCTTGAGCAGGTCGGGGTCGAGGTTCTTCCAGTTCGGCAGCTTGGACCGGTCCAGCTCCTCGTACACGCCCGCCTTGATCTGCTTGGCCAGGAAATTGTTCGAAGGCACGACGATGTCGTAGCCCGACTTGCCTGCCAGCAGCTTGGCTTCCAGGGTTTCGTTGCTGTCGAAGACGTCGTACTTGACCTTGATCCCCGTCTGCTTCTCGAACTTGGCGATGGTGTCCGGAGCGATGTAGTCCGACCAGTTATAGACGTTCAACACTTTGTCTTCAGCCTGAACAGCGGAGGCCATGGCACCCATCAGGGCGGCGGCCAGCAACGTCTTGCCCATTTTATTCATGCGTAATGCTCCAGAATTTTTATTTAGCAACTGTCCAGCAGCCAGAACCCACGGTGCAGAGCGCGCGGCGACTGAAACAGTCGCTAGTCTGGCAAGTTACAAGGCCCTGTATCAAGGAAAGCAGGGCCATGTAACGACTTAATGTCACAACGCTAGCCTAGCAAACGCTTATCGAATCGCCTCAAGGGTCAGGTCCAGGCACTTGCGCGCCTTTTCCACCAGTTCGTCGATCTCCGCATGGCTGATTACCAGCGGCGGCGCGATGATCATGGTGTCACCCACCGCACGCATGATGAGCCCGTTCTCAAAGCAGAAGGTGCGGCAGATCATGCCCACGCCCTTGCCCTCGTAACGGCTGCGGGTGGCCTTGTCCTTAACCAGCTCGATCGCACCCAGCATGCCCAGGCCGCGCACTTCACCCACCAGTGGATGGTCCTGCAGCTCACGCAAACGCTTTTGCAAATACGGTGCCGCTTCCATGCGCGCCTTCTCGACAATTTTCTCGTCACGCAGGATGCGCAGGTTTTCCAGGCCCACCGCGGCCGCCACCGGGTGACCGGAGTAGGTGAAACCGTGGTTGAAGTCGCCGCCTTCGCTGATCACCTTGGCCACGGTGTCACGCACAATCACACCGCCCATGGGGATGTAACCGGAGGTCAGGCCTTTCGCGATGGTCATCAGGTCGGGCTTGAGGTCGTAGTAATCAGAGCCAAACCACTCGCCGGTACGGCCGAAGCCGCAGATCACCTCGTCGGCGACGAACAGAATGTCGTACCTGGCGAGGATCTCCTTCACCTTCGGCCAGTAGGTTTGCGGCGGGATGATCACGCCACCTGCGCCCTGGATCGGCTCGGCGATGAAGGCAGCGACGTTGTCTTCGCCGACTTCGAGGATCTTCTTCTCCAACTGCTCGGCGGCCCAGATACCGAATTCGTCAGGAGTCATGTCGCCACCCTCGCCGAACCAGTACGGCTGAGGGATGTGTACGATGCCCGGAATCGGCAGGCCACCCTGCTCGTGCATGCCGCTCATACCGCCCAGGCAAGCACCGGCGAAGGTGGAGCCGTGGTAACCGTTGATGCGGCCGATGATGGTCTGCTTGTGCGGTTTGCCCTTCAGCGCCCAGTAGTGGCGCACCATGCGCAGCACTGTGTCGTTGCCTTCGGAGCCGGAGCCGGTGAAGAACACATGGGTCATACCCTTCGGCGCCACGTCGGTGATCGCCTTGGCCAGCTCGAGCGCAGGCGGGTGAGCGGTCTGGAAGAACAGGTTGTAGTACGGCAGCTCGCGCATCTGTTTTTCCGCCGCCTGCACCAGCTCTTCACGGCCGTAGCCGACCGCCACACACCACAGACCGGCCATGCCGTCGAGAATCTTGTGCCCCTCGCTATCCCACAAATGCACACCCTGGGCCTTGGTGATAATGCGCGGCCCCTTCTCCTTCAGTTGCTTGTAGTCACTGAAAGGTGCGAGGTGATGCTCCCCGCTCAGGGTTTGCCATTCACGGGTTTGCGGGTTGTTGACGCTCATGTGCTTCTCCGTTATTGGACCGCCGCGCTCCTGCGGCACCAGGGTTGATCAGACAGCGAACAGCAGGAACTCACGCTCCCACGAACTGATGACACGTTTGAAGTTTTCGTGCTCGGCGCGCTTGGTCGCGACATACCCGGTAATGAATTTCTTGCCCAGGTACTGCACCAGCGCACGGCTGTTTTCCATGCGTTCCAAGGCATCTTCGATGGTCAGGGGCAGGCGCAGGTTGCGGCGTTCGTAACCACGGCCCTGCACTGGCGCGCTGGCCTCGATGCCTTCGACCATGCCGATGTAGCCACACAGCAGGCTGGCGGCGATGGCCAGGTATGGGTTGGCGTCGGCGCCCGGCAGGCGGTTTTCGACGCGCCGGCTTTGCGGGCCGGCATCCGGTACACGCAGGCCGACGGTGCGGTTTTCTTCGCCCCACTCCACGTTTACCGGCGCCGAAGTGTCGGGCAGGAAGCGGCGGAACGAGTTGACGTTGGGCGCGAACAGCGGCAGCGCCTCGGGGATGAACTTCTGCAGGCCACCAATGTGGTTGAGGAACAGCTCGCTCATGCTGCCGTCTTCATTGCTGAAGATGTTCTTGCCGGTGGCCACGTCGACCACACTCTGGTGCAGGTGCATGGCACTGCCCGGCTCGCCGGTCATCGGTTTGGCCATGAAAGTGGCAGCCACGTTGTGCTTGAGCGCCGCCTCGCGCATGGTGCGCTTGAACACCAGGATCTGGTCGGCCAGGTGCAGAGCGTCGCCGTGACGGAAGTTGATTTCCATCTGCGCCGTGCCGTCTTCGTGGATCAGCGTGTCGAGGTCCAGTTGCTGCAGCTCGCACCAGTCGTAGACGTCTTCGAACAGCGGGTCGAATTCGTTGGCAGCTTCGATCGAGAACGACTGACGGCCGGTTTCCGGGCGACCGGAACGGCCTACCGGGGGCTGCAGCGGGAAGTCCGGGTCTTCGCTGCGCTTGGTCAGGTAGAACTCCATCTCCGGTGCGACGATCGGCTGCCAGCCCTTGTCAGCGTATAGCTTGAGCACTTTCTTCAGCACGTTGCGCGGCGACAGTTCGACCGGGTTGCCCTTCTTGTCGTAGGTGTCGTGGATGACCTGTGCGGTTGGCTCGATGGCCCACGGCACGAGGAACACGGCGTTCTCGTCAGGGCGGCAGATCATGTCGATGTCTGCAGGGTCGAGCAGTTCGTAATAGATGTCGTCGTCGACGTAGTCGCCGGTCACGGTCTGCAGCAGCACGCTCTCGGGCAGCCGCATGCCTTTTTCAGCGATGAATTTGTTGGTTGGCGAAATCTTGCCGCGCGTGATGCCGGTCAGGTCGCTGATCATGCATTCGACTTCGGTGATCTTGTGCTCTTTCAACCAATCGGTGAGCTGGTCGAGGTTGTTACTCATAAATACCTCAGGAGGTAAGGTGGTCCGCGACTTGATTCTGGATGGAGTCGATTGCTAAAGCAAAAACCCACGCGCAGAGCCACAGTGGATACACTGAAATCAGCTGTGTCCGTAATGAGTTCAAAAGGCAGGAAGACGAAGCGAAGGGCGGCAAGCCGCTACGAGGACGGGTCCGGGAACGCCAAACGTCAATTATTGCGGCCAGGGCGACCACGCCATTGACGAAGCTTGCAAAAACGACGGAAGTACCCGATTGCACTGCGCAGGCAGTACTTTCAGGTCGCGGCAAGCGGACCATGTGACCCTCGTATTATTGTGTTCTGGGTTGTGACCGAGCTTAGCCTTGTTCATTTTTTTACACAACACTTCCGTAAAAAATAAAACACGGCACGTTTGAGATCACCCTTTCAGGCAGAAATAGCGGATAATGGCCTGCCCCGATATGCAGCAAATCTGCCGTAGATGTGCCATTTCAGGGCGTCATGGGGTTGGCTTGACATCAGTATGGCTTTTCGGTTGACTGGTCCTGCAAGCCCCCCTTGATTGATATTTTTAACAACAAAGGTGTTGCATCATGTCGGTACCCCCGCGTGCCGTTCAGCTTAACGAAGCGAACGCGTTCCTTAAGGAACATCCTGAGGTTCTCTACGTTGACCTTCTGATTGCAGATATGAATGGTGTGGTGCGTGGCAAGCGCATAGAGCGCACCAGCCTCCACAAGGTTTACGAGAAAGGCATCAATCTGCCGGCCTCCCTCTTTGCCCTGGACATCAACGGTTCCACCGTCGAAAGCACCGGGCTGGGCCTGGACATCGGCGATGCTGACCGCATCTGCTATCCAATCCCCGACACGCTCTGTAATGAGCCGTGGCAAAAACGCCCTACCGCCCAGCTGCTGATGACCATGCACGAGCTGGAAGGCGAGCCGTTCTTCGCCGACCCGCGTGAAGTGCTGCGCCAGGTGGTGAGCAAGTTCACCGATATGGGCCTGACCATCTGCGCCGCATTCGAGCTGGAGTTCTACCTGATCGACCAGGAGAACGTGAATGGCCGCCCGCAGCCGCCGCGCTCGCCAATCTCGGGCAAGCGCCCGCAGTCGACCCAGGTGTACCTGATCGACGACCTCGACGAGTATGCCGACTGCCTGCAGGACATCCTCGAAGGCGCGAAGGAGCAAGGCATCCCGGCCGACGCCATCGTCAAGGAAAGCGCCCCGGCGCAGTTCGAAGTCAACCTGCACCACGTGCCCGACCCGCTCAAGGCCTGCGATTACGCGGTACTGCTCAAGCGGTTGATCAAGAACATCGCCTACGACCATGAAATGGACACCACTTTCATGGCCAAGCCCTACCCGGGCCAGGCTGGTAACGGCCTGCATGTACACATTTCCGTGCTGGACAAAGATGGCAACAACATCTTCACCAGCGAGGATCCCGAGCAGAACGCCGCGCTACGTCACGCTGTCGGCGGTGTGCTCGAGACCCTGCCCGCGTCCATGGCGTTCCTCTGCCCGAACGTCAACTCGTACCGCCGCTTCGGCGCGCAGTTCTACGTACCGAACGCGCCAAGCTGGGGCCTGGACAACCGCACCGTGGCCCTGCGCGTACCGACCGGCTCGCCGGACGCCGTGCGCATCGAGCACCGCGTGGCCGGTGCCGACGCCAACCCGTACCTGATGATGGCTGCGGTGCTGGCGGGCGTGCACCACGGCCTGACCAACAAGATCGAGCCGGGCGAGCCGATCGAAGGCAACTCGTACGAGCAGCTGGAGCAGAGCCTGCCGAACAACCTGCGCGATGCCCTGCGCGAGCTGGACGACAGCGAAATCCTGAACAAGTACATCGATCCGAAGTACATCGACATCTTTGTCGCGTGCAAGGAAAGCGAGCTGGAAGAGTTCGAGCACTCGATCTCCGACCTCGAGTACAACTGGTACCTGCATACCGTGTAAACGAAAACGCCGCCCCCATTGTGGGAGCGGCGTCGCGATAGGGGCGAAAGTGCCTCCAATATTTGCGCATCAAGCTGATAATGTCGGGGCCGCTTTGCGGCCCTTTCGCGACGCAAGGCCGCTCCCACATGAGCTGCGGTACAGGCTTACAAGGGCTTCTCGAAAATCTTCGAATTGCGCTGGTAGTTGTACAGCGAAGCCCGCGCCGCCGGCAGCCGCTCCACGCCACTGGGCGCAAAGCCGCGCTCGCGAAACCAGTGCGCAGTGCGCGTAGTCAGCACGAACAAAGTACTCAAACCCATCTGCCGTGCCCGGCTCTCGATGCGTTCCAGCAGCTCATCGCCACGTCCGCCATGGCGGTACTCTGGGTTCACCGCCAGGCAAGCCAGCTCCCCGGCCTCGGAATCGGCAATCGGGTACAGCGCCGCACAGGCGATGATCATGCCCTCGCGCTCGACCACGCTGAACTGCTCGATCTCTCGCTCCAGCACTTCGCGCGAACGGCGCACCAGGATGCCCTGCTCTTCCAGCGGGCTGATCAACTCCAGCAGGCCACCGACGTCCTCGATGGTCGCCTCGCGCACCACTTCGAACTGCTCCTGCGACACCAGCGTACCGCCACCGCCCCGGGTGAACAGCTCGGTGAGCAGCGCGCCGTCCTCGGCATAGCTGACGATATGGCTGCGCGCCACACCGCCTTTGCAAGCCTCGGCCGCAGCATCCAGCAGTTCGCCCTGGTAGTCGCTGCCTAGACGCTGCAGATGCGGAGCAACCTGCTGCGGGCGCAGTTCACGCACCAGCCTTCCGTCAGCGTCCAACAGGCCCGGCTCGGCGCCGAACAGCAACAATTTGTCGGCACCCAGTTCGATGGCCGCGCGGGTAGCCACGTCTTCGCAGGCCAGGTTGAAGATTTCACCGGTAGGCGAGTAGCCCAAGGGCGACAACAGCACGATAGAGCGCTCGTCGAGCAGGCGGCTGATGCCCTTGCGGTCGACGCGGCGCACTTCGCCAGTGTGGTGGTAGTCCACGCCTTCGAGCACGCCGATCGGCCGCGCAGTGACCAGGTTGCCGGAGGCCACGCGCAGGCGCGAGCCCTGCATGGGCGAAGCGGCGATGTCCATCGACAGCCGCGCTTCAATGGCCAGGCGCAGGGCGCCGACGGCATCGATCACGCAGTCCAGGGTGGCCGCATCAGTAATACGCATGCCCCGGTGATAGTGCGGCGTCAGGCCGCGATCGGCCAGCCGGCTTTCGATCTGCGGGCGCGAGCCATGCACCAGCACCAGGCGCACGCCCAGGCTGTGCAGCAGCACCAGGTCGTGGACGATATTGCCGAAATTAGGGTGTTCCACCCCATCGCCAGGGAGCATGACCACAAAGGTGCAGTCGCGATGGGCATTGATATAGGGGGATGCATGACGCAGCCAGTTGACGTAATCGGGCATGACAGGGCCTGTGGATAAGTGGACGGAGAACGGCGATGCAGGGGCGTTCAGGATCATCGTCGGAACAGGCTTGCGGTCACGCGCGGTCTCCTCTAGGCAGGAACGAATCAGTTCGATTGACGTTTAGTGCAGGCAATAGTGCCGGATCAGGTCACGCAATAGACGCACGGTAGGCTCGATTCGTGACATTTCAAGGTATTCGCCGGGCTGGTGGGCGCAGGCAATGTCGCCAGGGCCCAGCACGATGGTCTGGCAGCCCAGTTGCTGAAGATAAGGTGCTTCGGTGCCGAACGCCACCGCTTCAGCGCGATGGCCAGTCAGGCGCTCCGCGACCTGAACCAGTTCGACATCGGCAGCCTGCTCGAACGGCGGCACCTCCGGGAACAGCGGCGCATAGTCGATGCGCACCTCATGGCGCTCGGCCACGGGTACCAGCTTTTCGCGAATGGCCGCGCGCAGTTGCTCCACATCCATGCCCGGCAGCGGCCGCAGGTCGAATTCCAGGGCACACTGGCCGCAGATGCGGTTGGGGTTGTCACCGCCGTGGATGCAGCCGAAGTTCATGGTCGGGGTCGGCACGGTGAATTGCGGGTTGCTATAGGTGTTTTGCCAGTGCTGGCGCAGGCCCATCAGCTCGCCCATGACTGCGTGCATGGCCTCCATGGCGCTGCGGCCCAGGCTTGGATCCGACGAATGGCCACTGCGGCCGAGGATGTCGATGCGGTCCATGAGGATGCCCTTGTGCATGCGAATTGGCCGCAGCCCGGTAGGCTCACCGATGACCGCTGCACGCCCCAGTGGCTGGCCGGCCTCGGCCAGGGCACGGGCGCCGGACATGGAGCTTTCTTCGTCGCAGGTGGCAAGGATCAGCAGTGGCTTCTTGAAGTCGTGCTCCAGCAGCGGGATGACCGCTTCGATGACCAGGGCGAAGAAGCCCTTCATGTCGCAGCTGCCCAGGCCGACCCAACGGCCATCGGCTTCGGTCAGCTTCAGCGGGTCGCTGGCCCACAGCTGTTCGTCATAGGGCACGGTATCGCTGTGCCCGGCCAGCACCAGCCCTCCTGGGCCGGTGCCACGGCTGGCCAGCAGGTTGAACTTGCCGGGGCTGACCTGCTGGATATCGCACTTGAAACCCAGGTCGCCGAGCCAACCGGCCAACAGGTCGATAACCTGGCGGTTGGACTGGTCCAGCGCAGGTTGGGTACAGCTAACCGAAGGCGCGGCGATCAAGGCGGCAAACTGGTCTTTCAGCGTCGGCAACGGCATGCGCGTACTCCTCGGAAACGTTGCCCATCATAGGACTATCCGCTGTCTGGAATAAACCGTTGAGGGCTGACTGCTGTAGACTCTCTGCCAACCACGCCCCCTCTTTCGAGTCTGTGATGCACAAAGAAACCGAACTGAAGCTCCGCGCCAGCCGCGAGACCCTTGCCGCACTTCGCGAGCACCCTCTGCTGAAAAAGCGCAACAAGTCCGGCTGGCAGACCCGTGAACTGCTCAACCAGTACTTCGACACCCCCGAGCGTGAGCTGTCCGCCGCCCGTGTCGCCCTGCGCCTGCGCCGCGATGGCGACGCTGTCATCCAAACCCTCAAGTGCCGCGGCCAGAGCGTGGCTGGCCTGTCCGAGCGCAACGAGTACGAATGGAACCTGGACAAGGTCAAGCTCGACCTGAAGAAGCTGGACGCCACCTGCTGGCCCGAGCAACTGGCCAACCTGGACAAGAAAACCATCAAGCCGCTGTTCACCACCGACTTCAGCCGTGAATACGCCGAAATCGCCTGGGGCCGTGGCAAGAGCAAGGTGGTGATCGAGGCCGCGCTGGACCAAGGCTTCGTGATCGCCGGCAAGCGCAAGGAAGAGATCTGCGAGCTGGAGCTGGAGCTGCGTGAAGGTGAACCGCAAGCACTGCTGGAACTGGCTGCAGAACTGGCCGCCAGCCTGCCACTGATGCCGTGCGACATCAGCAAGGCTGAGCGCGGTTACCGCCTGCTGGAACCGGACAGCTACGAGCTGGACCTGCCGCACACCGCGCTGGAAGCCGAAATGGCCTTGGACGACGCCTATGCCGCCCTCGCCTGGCAACTGCTGGGCAGCAGCCAGCGCCTGGCCGAGCAGTACCGCCACAACGGCCACTGGCGCCTGCTCCAGGACTGGGTCGAGTGCCTGAGCGAGCTGCGCGCACTCACCGCCAGCCTGGGCCAGGCAGCACCGCGCGCCACCACCCGCGACCTGCGCGCCAGCCTTGATGCCTTGCTTGAAGACTGGCGCCCGCTGGTTCAGGCCGGCAACGATGACGAAGACATCCGTCGCGCCGCGCCCGAGCAGTTCGCCGAAGAGCTGGAAGACGTACGCTGGGGCCAGTTCTCGCTGGAAACCTCACGCTGGCTGATGGCCCGGACCTGGACCGCTGAGCGCAAGGGCCGCGGCGAACGCCAGGGCAAGGCGCAGTTGGCCAGCTGGCTGGGTCACCTGCTGGGTGAGGAAGGCCGCGCGCTGAAGCTGCCGCTGTACACCCAGCGCCCGGAAGACCTGGCTGAGCAGCTGCCACGTATCGAGCAACTTCTGGCTTGGCTGCACCACGCCCGCCAGGTGCTGGAAGCGCCGCAAATGGACCGCTTGTACGGCGATCTGAAAAAGCTGCACGAGCTGGCCGAGCAGCCTATCAGCGATGAAGTGCTGGAAGCGCGTATCGAACAGGCTCGGGCGGTGGACCAGAGCCGCGGCTGGAAGCACCTGCTCAAGGCGTGATACCGCGTCGCCTGCTTCGCGGGTAAACCCGCTCCTACGTAGGATCCGCGCCAGGCGTGGGGCCAGTGTAGGAGCGGGTTTACCCGCGAATGGCCTCAACGCGATAGCGGCAGGCTAGTGGTGGACTTGATCTCGGAAAGCGCCACAATCGAATTCACCTCCTGAATCCCCGGCACGTTCGACAGTTTTTCGAAGAAGAACCGCTCGTAGGCCTCGATGTCCGACGTGACGATGCGCAGCAGAAAGTCCACAGCCCCCATCAGTACATAACACTCCAGCACCTCAGGGAACCCGCGGATCGCCTCGGTGAACTCGGTGAAGTTGGAGCGCCCGTGGGCGTTCAATTTCACTTCGGCGAAAATCTGCGTGTTCAGGCCGACCTTCTTGCGGTCCAGCAAGGTCACCTGCCCACGAATCACCCCCTCTTCCTTCAAGCGCTGAATGCGCCGCCAGCACGGCGATTGCGACAGCCCGACGCGCTCGGCGATCTGTGCACTGGACAGCGAAGCGTCCTCCTGCAGCAGTTCGAGGATGCGACGGTCGTAGGCGTCCAGCTCGCTGTGCATTATCTATTCTCCACATCAGATTTTTTTGAATAAAAGAATTCACCAATAAGGTGAAATCACCCAATCATAGCGAAAAAATACCGCCAACAACGTGCAAGAATTTCTCCCTCATTTGCGGAGACCAGCATGAACGCACAGCCCCGTACCGACGCCTGGGCCGCCACCAACGCCCACAGCACCGTGCACTATCGCCTGCAGGCCGAGGCCGAGCCCGATAGCCTGTGCCGGGTGCTCAACCTGTTCGCCTTGCAGTTCCTGACCCCGCATAGCGTGCAGGTCAGCCAGCAGGATGACTGGCTGGATATCGAAATCGGCATTGGCGGGTTGAGCTGGCACCGGGCCGAGGTCATTGCACAGAAACTGCGTAACCTGGTGTGTGTGGGTGAGGTGAGCCTGACCAACTTGCAGCGAGTGGCGTTGGCAGTGGTCTGAACCATCCTCTCTGCCGGGCCGGTACCGCATAGCACTCAAGGCCCGTGCGATCCCTGTAGGAGCGGGTTCACCCGCGAAGCGTCCGGTACAGGCGCAGCAAAATCCCGAAACCTTTCACCTCCGATAGCCTCCCGCCGCCCGGCTAGCCTTGATCAGCACTACCCGATCAGGCACGGACGCCAACCATGCACACCCCCGACAACCCCGCGCTCGACCTCAAGCGCGTGCTCCAGGCCCTGCTCGCTGACCAGCACCTGCACGCCAGCGATACCCTGCAAGTACTCGAACACGCCGCTGCCCACCCCACTAGCCACCCGCTGGAACACATCGCCGCCTGCAGCCTGGAAAACCGCCAGCACCCTGGTCAGCCTCTGGACCTGGAGTACCTTTGCCAATGGCTGGCCGACAAGGTCGGCCAGCCCTACCTGCGCATCGACCCCATGCAACTCGACCTGCCCCAGGTCACCGGCCTGATCTCCCCAGCCTTCGCCCAGCGCCACGGCATCCTCATCGTCGCGGCCGATGCCTCCAGCGTCACCGTCGCCAGCGCCCAGCCTTTCCAGGATGACTGGCAGGCCGACCTGGCCCGTAGCCTCGGCCGATCGATCCGTCGCGTACTGGCCAGCCCGCAGCAGATCCGTGAGTCAGCGCAGTCGTTCCACCGCCTGGCCCAGTCGGTAAAAGGCGCGCAATACCAGCAGTCGGCCAGCCTGGGGGAACTTGAGCAATTGCTGGAGCTGGGCAAACGCCAGGCCGAGGCCAGCGCAGACGACGCACACATTGTGCATATCGTCGACTGGCTGCTGCAGTACGCCATTGAGCAACGCGCCAGCGATATCCACTTGGAACCGCGCCGCGAACAGGGCCAACTGCGCTACCGCATCGATGGCCTGCTGCACACCGTCTATGCCTTCCCCGCCGGGGTCACCCTGGCCCTCGTCAGCCGCCTGAAACACCTGGGCCGCATGGACGTTGCCGAGAAACGCCGGCCGCAGGACGGCCGGTTGCAAAGCCGCCTGCCCGGTGGTGGCGAAGTGGAGCTGCGGCTTTCGACCCTGCCCACCCCGTTTGGCGAGAAACTGGTGCTGCGCCTGTTCGACCCGCACCAGTTGCAAGAGGGCTTCGACCGCCTTGGCCTGCACGGCCAGCAACTGGCCCAATGGCAGCGCCTGCTACGTCAGCGCCAAGGCATCATCCTGGTCACCGGCCCCACCGGCTCCGGCAAAACCAGCACGCTGTACACCAGCCTCAAACTGTTGGCCACCCCACAGGTCAACCTGTGCACCATCGAAGACCCGATCGAGCGCCTGGAGCCAGCCTTCAACCAGCTGCAGGTGCAGCCCGCGCTGGACCTGGGGTTTGCCAACGCGGTCAGGGCCATGCTGCGCCAAGATCCCGATATCATCATGATCGGCGAAATTCGCGACCGCGAAACCGCCCTGGTGGCAGTTCAGGCAGCGCTGACCGGGCACCTGGTACTGTCCACCCTGCATACCAACGACGCTTGTGCAGCGATTACCCGCTTGCAAGAGCTGGGTGTGGCCGACTACCTCATCAAGGCGACGCTTATCGGGGTGATGGCCCAGCGCCTGGTGCGAACCGTCTGCACCGACTGCCAGGCAGGTTCATCAGCCACCTGCCGAGCCTGCCGCGGCACCGGTTTTCAGGGGCGAACAGGATTATTCGAACTGCTCGAGCCCAGCGACACCTTGCGCGCATTGATCGGCCCTGATGCCGACCTGACCCGATTGCGGCGCCAGGCGCTGGCCGATGGCCTGATTGACCTGCGCCATTGCGGCGAGGCCAAAGTGGCCGCTGGGCAGACCCGTGCCGAGGAAGTGCTGCGCGTCTGCAACTGACGAAAAGTCCTTTGTATTCAAGGAACTTGCCTCGCCCGAAAAGATCCAAGCGCGCATCTTCAACCATCACCCTTCGAGGTGTTTCAACATGCGTCTCAAAACCGCCATTGCCGCCGCTACCTTGCTTTCGCTGCCTATTGGCTCGGCCATGGCCGATACCTTCTGGCGTAACGTGATGACTTCCGGTGCTACCACGGCATCGAGCTACCTGACCTCGCGGGATCACAAGCTGGTAGTGGCCGCGCAGGATGACGCCAGCAGCTTCGTCGCCAGCGAAGGCGCGATCCGCGGGCCGTTCCTGGAAGCGGCCATGCGCGAGGCACGGGCAGAGAACCCAGGGATGCAGGCTTCCGACATGGAGTTGGCCAATGCCATCCTGGCCAAAAATGCAGTAGCCGAGTAACTGCGTCGCCTGCTTCGCGGGTAAACCCGCTCCTACAGGCACCCGCGAAGCATCCAACACCTACCTCAGCGATAAGCCTCCACCGGCACACACGCACAGAACAGATTCCTGTCCCCATACACGTTGTCTACTCGGTTCACCGCCGGCCAGTATTTGTGCTGGCGCACGTGAGCACTGGGGGCCACCGCCTGCTCCAGGCTATACGGCCTGTCCCACCCCCCCAGCACATCAGCCAAGGTATGCGGTGCATGCTTCAGCGGGTTGTTCTCCGCTGGCCAGTTGCCCTGCTGTACTTCGTCAATTTCCGCCCGAATCGCCAGCATCGCCTCGACGAACCGGTCCAGCTCGGCCTTCGATTCACTCTCGGTCGGCTCCACCATCAACGTGCCCGGCACCGGGAACGACATGGTCGGTGCGTGGAAGCCATAGTCCATCAGGCGCTTGGCCACGTCCTCTTCGCTGATGCCTGTCAGCGCTTTCAACGGCCGCAGGTCGAGGATGCATTCATGCGCCACGCGCTGGTTGCGGCCGCGGTAGAGCACCGGGAACGCCGCGCCCAACTGGCTGGCCAGGTAGTTGGCCGAAAGGATGGCCACCTCGCTGGCGTCGGCCAGCTGCGGGCCCATCATGGCGATATACATCCAGCTGATCGGCAAGATGCTTGCGCTGCCCCAGGGCGCGGCGCTGACCGCGCTGTTGTTCGGGTCCAGCCCAGGCACCGGCACCACCGGGTGGCTGGCGACGAACGGCTTGAGGTGCGCGCGGATACCGATCGGCCCCATACCCGGGCCGCCACCGCCGTGGGGAATGCAGAACGTCTTGTGCAGGTTCATGTGTGAAACATCGGCCCCAATGTCTGCGGGGCGCGCCAGGCCCACCTGGGCATTGAGGTTGGCACCGTCCATGTAAACCTGGCCGCCGTGCTGGTGCACCACATCGCAGATTTCGCGTATCCCTTCCTCGTACACACCGTGGGTCGAAGGGTAGGTGATCATCAGGCACGACAGACGCTCCCCGGCCGCGTGCGCCTTGGCTTTGAGGTCAGCCAGGTCGACGTTGCCATCGTTGTCGCAATCGACGATCACCACGTCCATGCCGGCCATCTGTGCCGACGCCGGGTTGGTGCCGTGGGCCGACGAAGGGATCAGGCACAACGTGCGCATCGGCTGATGGCGGCTGCGGTGATAGCGCGTAATGGCCATCAGGCCGGCGTATTCACCCTGAGCACCGGAGTTGGGCTGCATGCAGATCGCATCGAAGCCGGTGATCGCGCACAGCCAGCTTTCCAGTTCGTCGATCATCGCCTTGTAGCCTGCCGCCTGGGCCGCCGGAGCGAACGGGTGCAGCTGGGCAAAACCGGGCCAGGTGATGGGGATCATCTCACTGGTGGCGTTGAGCTTCATGGTGCACGAGCCCAGCGGAATCATCGACTGGTTCAGCGCCAGGTCCTTGTTCTCTAGCTGCTTGAGGTAGCGCAGCATCTCTGTTTCGCTGTGATGCAGGTTGAACACGGGGTGGGCGAGGAATGGCGTGCGTCGCACCAGGCTGGCGGGGATGCCTTCAGGCAGGGCCAGCTGGTCGAGGGCGGTAATTTCCAGGCCATGATCCACCCCCAGGAAGATGTCGAGCAGGCGCAGCACCGTCTGTTCGTTGCAGGTTTCGTCCAGGCTCACGCCCAGGTGCCCGCGACCGAGAATGCGCAAATTGATGTGCGCGGCCTCGGCGCTTTCAATGATGGCAGCCTGGGCACCACCAACATTCAGGGTAAGGGTGTCGAAGAAGTGCTGATTGAGGCGTTTGATGCCTTTGGCCTCAAGGCCGGCAGCCAGGATGAAGGTCAGCCGGTGCACACGCTGCGCGATGCGTTGCAGGCCTTCCGGGCCGTGGTACACCGCGTAGAAGCCGGCAATGTTGGCCAACAGCACCTGGGCCGTGCAGATGTTGGAGTTGGCCTTTTCGCGGCGAATATGCTGCTCGCGGGTTTGCAGGGCCATCCGTAATGCAGTGTTGCCACGGGCATCGCGCGATACGCCGATGATGCGACCCGGCATGGCCCGCTTGTAGTCGTCGCGACAGGCGAAATAGGCCGCGTGAGGCCCGCCGTAGCCCATCGGCACACCAAAGCGCTGGGTCGAGCCCAGCACCACATCGGCGCCCAGCTCTCCGGGCGGTGCCAGCACCACCAGGCTCAGCAGGTCAGCGGCTACGCAGGCCAAGGCCTGTTGGCCGTGCAAATGGTCGATCAGCGGGCGCAAATCGCGCACTTCGCCGTGGGTGTCGGGGTACTGCAGCAAAGCGCCGAACACCGAGTGTTTGGCAAGGTTATCCACAGAATCGACGATCAGCTCGAAGCCGAACCCCTCGGCGCGGGTCTTGAGTACCGAAAGGGTCTGCGGGTGGCAGTGCTCGTCGGCGAAGAAGGCGTTGCTCTTGTTGCGTGCCACCCGCTTGGCCAGGGCCATGGCTTCGGCGGCAGCGGTGGCTTCATCAAGCAGCGAGGCATTGGCCAGAGGCAGGCCGGTGAGGTCGATGACCATTTGCTGGAAGTTCAGCAGCGCCTCCAGCCGGCCTTGGGCAATTTCGGGTTGGTAGGGCGTGTAGGCGGTGTACCAACCGGGGTTTTCCAGCACGTTGCGCAGGATGACCGTGGGGGTGATGGTACCGTGGTAGCCCATGCCGATGAGGCTGGTCCAGACCTGGTTCTGTTCGGCATAACCGGCCAGCTTGGCCAGGGCGGCTTGCTCGTCCAGTGCCGCAGGGAGGTCGAGGGGGCGATTGAGGCGGATGTCTGGGGGAACGGTCTGCTCGATCAGCTCGTTGCGGCTGGCGATACCCAGCGCGTTGAGCATGGCCTGCTGCTCTGTGGCATCGGGGCCCAGGTGGCGGCGCAGAAATGGGTTGAGCTCTTGCAGTTGATGCAGGGATGGCGACTGGGACATGACGACGCTCTCTTCCTAGACCAGGCCTCATGGAGACTTACAAGTCTAGGAAGGGATTGCCGATTGTGCGGGGAAACTTGTCTGCAGGCCCGGCCTCTTCGCGGCTAAAGCCGCTGCTACAGGGGCTGCACCCGTCTCGAATGCAGCGCTGTACCTGTGTAGGAGCGGCTTTAGCCGCGAAGCAAGCGACGCGGTCTTACTCGCCAATCAGCGCCTGGTAGCCAGCCGCATCCAGCAACTTGTCCAGCTCGGCCGGGTTGCTTGGCTTCAATTTGAAGATCCACGAACCGTAAGGCTCTTCGTTGAGCAGTTCCGGGCTATCGGCCAGCTCTTCGTTGACCGCAATCACTTCGCCACCGACCGGGGCATAGATGTCCGAAGCGGCCTTGACCGACTCCACCACACCCGCAGCGTCGCCAGCGCCAAACACTTTGCCGACTTCAGCCAGCTCGACGAACACCACATCACCCAAGGCTTGCTGGGCGTGATCGCTGATACCCACGGTCACACTGCCGTCGGCTTCCAGGCGAGCCCACTCATGGCTTTCGGCAAAACGCAGGTCGGCGGGGATATTGCTCATGTCTTGAATTCCTCGATTGGCTCAGCGGTACGCCCGCCGGTTATAAATTGTTCAGATCAGGATCTTGCCGTGGCGCACGAAGGTCGGTTTGACCACCCGCACCGGGTACCACTTGCCGCGAATTTCCACCTCGGCCCGATCACCGGTAGCCATAGGCACGCGCGCCAACGCAATGGACTTGCTCAGCGTAGGCGAGAAACTACCACTGGTGATCTCCCCTTCGCCAATGCCGGCTACACGCACGACCTGATGGGCGCGCAGTACACCGCGCTCTTCCAGCACCAGACCCACCAGTTTTTCCTGCACGCCGTGCTCGATTTCAGCAAGCAGGCCGACACGGCCGATGAAGTCGCGCTCGGCCGGTTCCCAGGCGATGCTCCAGCCCAGGTTGGAGGTGAGCGGGGTGTGGTTTTCGTCGATGTCCTGGCCGTACAGGTTCATGCCGGCTTCCAGGCGCAGGGTATCGCGGGCGCCCAGGCCGCTTGGGGCGATACCGGCGCCGACCAGGTCGTTGAAGAAGGCCACCGCCTGATCGCCCGGGAAGATGATCTCCAAGCCGTCCTCACCGGTATAGCCGGTGCGGGCAATGAACCAGTCGCCGTCAGCAACGCCCTCGAACGGGCGCAGTTCGCGGATGAGTGCAGCGCGCGCGGGGCTGAGCAGGGCCGCGACCTTTTCGCGGGCCCGCGGCCCCTGGATGGCAAGGATGGCCAGATCAGGGCGGACCTGGAAGTCCACGGAAAACCCGGCACGCTGCGATTGCAGCCAATCGAGCACCTTGGCACGGGTGGCGGCGTTGTTGACCAGGCGATAGCCGGTTTCCGTGCGGTAGACGATCAGATCATCGATTACACCGCCCTGTTCGTTCAGCAGTGGGCTATACAGCGCCTTGCCGGTGTCGTCGAGGCGGGCCACATCGTTGGCCAGCAAGCGCTGCAGCCAAACAGTGGCATCAGTGCCGTCGACATCGATCACGGTCATATGGGAGACATCGAAGACGCCGCAATCGCTGCGCACCTGGTGGTGCTCCTCGACCTGCGAGCCATAGTGCAGGGGCATGTCCCAGCCACCGAAATCGACCGTCTTGGCGCCTAGCGCCAGGTGCAGGTCATACAAAAGCGTGCGCTGTCCCATGGGTTTCTCCTTCCGGGCGTGGCGAAGCGGCGGCGGTCGATGACGTTGGGTCGTCAGCTTTTCTTGTTACTCACACCCGCCGCGCGAATGCCGCGCATTGTAGCCGCAAGGTCGCAAACTGACATCCTCAGTGACTGTGACCGGGTCGACGTGCCGAACGGCGAATCAGGCCGATGACCGGCAGCAGCCCCACCAATACCAAGGTCAGTGCCGGCAGCGAGGCGCGCGCCCACTCGCCTTCGCTGGTCATCTCGAACACCCGCACGGCGAGGGTGTCCCAGCCGAACGGCCGCATCAGCAAGGTGGCGGGCATTTCCTTGAGCACATCGACGAACACCAGCAGCGCGGCGCTAAGTGCCCCCGGCACCAGCAGCGGCAGATACACCTTGAAAAACAATCTTGCGCCGCCAACACCCAGGCTGCGCGAGGCTTCAGGGAGTGACGGGCGGATGCGCTCCAGGCTGCTCTCCAGCGGCCCGTAGGCCACCGCGATGAAGCGCACCAGGTAGGCCAGCAGCAACGCCGAGAGGCTGCCTAGCAGCAGCGGCTTGCCGGCGCCGCCCATCCAGCTGGACAGCGGGATGACCAGGTGGTTGTCGAGGTAACTGAAGGCCAGCATGATCGATACCGCCAACACCGAACCGGGCAGGGCATACCCCAGATTGGCCAGGCCAACCCCGGCGCGGATTCCGCCCGTCGGTGCCTGGCGCCGGGCGAAGGCCAGCAGCAGCGCCACGCATACCGTGACCAGCGCCGCCATGCTGCCCAGGTACAGGGTGTGCAGCACCAGGCCGACGTAACGCTCATCCAGGTCATGCCGACCGCGTTGCCAGAACCACACCAGCAACTGCAGCAGCGGGATGACGAAAGCGCAGGCAAACACCAGCAGGCACCAGCCACTGGCCAGCAGCGCCTTGAGGCCGCGCAGGTGATACAGCGCCTGCGCGCGCGGCCGTTCGTTGCCGCTTCGGCTGGCACCGCGGGCGCGGCGCTCACCGTACAGCACCAGCATCACCGCCAGCAGCAGCAGGCTGGCCAGCTGGGCCGCACTGGACAAGCTGAAGAAGCCGTACCAGGTCTTGTAGATGGCCGTGGTGAAAGTGTCGAAGTTGAACACGGCCACTGCACCGAAGTCGGCCAGGGTTTCCATCAGCGCCAGGGCGATACCGGCACCGATCGCCGGCCGAGCCATGGGTAAGGCCACCCGCCAGAAAGCCTGCAGGGGCGATAACCCAAGTACCCGCGCCGCTTCCATCAGGCCCTTGCCCTGAGCCAGGAAAGCCGTGCGCGCCAACAAGTAGACATAGGGATAGAAGACCAGTACCAGGACGGTGATTACCCCACCAGTGGAACGCACCCGAGGCAGGCGCATTGGCCCGAACACCTCGCGCAGGGCGCTTTGCACCGGGCCGGCAAAGTCCAGCAGGCCGACGAAGACGAATGCCAGCACGTAGGCCGGGATGGCGAACGGTAGCATCAGCGCCCAGTCCAGCCAGCGTCGACCGGGGAAGTCGCAGAGGCTGGTGAGCCAGGCCAGGCTGACGCCCAGCACGGTGACACCCACACCCACACCCACCACCAGGGTCAGGGTATTGCCGAGCAGGCGCCCCATCTGGGTGTCGAGCAGGTGGGACCAGATCTGCAGGTCGATGGATTGCCAGGATAACAGCAGCACGCTCAGGGGCAGCAGCACCAAGGCGGCGATCAGGGAGACCGGGAGGTACCAGCGGCGTTGAGGGGTGTGGGGCAAGGCTGAAATCTCGAGTGCGATTGCGACCGCTGCGCGGTCGTTCGCGGGTAAACCCGCTCCTACGGGGACCGCGCAAGGCAGTGCAGGTCCCGTAGGAGCGGGTTTACCCGCGAAAGGGCCCTAACGGGCCCAAAGAGGATAAGGCCTGGCGCTTAGTTGTAGCCAGCCCGATCCATCAGGCGAATGGCTTCAGCCTGGCGCTTGCCGGCAATTTCCACCGGAATGCTGTCGGCCTTGAAGCTGCCCCACGCCGCCACTTCCTCCGATGGCTTCACCTTCGGGTTGGCCGGGAACTCCTGGTTGATATCAGCAAACAGCTTTTGCGCTTCTTCGCCGGTCATCCATTCCACCAGTTTCTTCGCGGCCTCCGGGTGTGGCGCATGCTTGGTCAGGCCAATGCCCGACAGGTTCACGTGCACACCACGGTCACCCTGGTTGGGCCAGAAGATCTTCACCGGCAGGTTCGGGTTCTGCTTGTGCAGACGGCCGTAGTAGTAGGTGTTGACCACGCCCACATCACACTGCCCGGCCTCGATGGCCTGGATCACCGCGTTGTCGTCGGAGAACACATCGGTGGACAGGTTGTTGACCCACCCTTTGACGATTTGCTCGGTCTTGGCCTCACCGTGGGTTTCGATCAGGGTGGCGGTCAGCGACTGGTTGTACACCTTCTTGGCCGTACGCAGGCACAGACGGCCTTCCCACTGTTTGTCAGCCAGGGCTTCGTAGGTGCTCAACTCCTCGGGTTTGACCCGCTCGGTGGAGTAGATGATGGTGCGGGCACGCAGGCTCAGGCCGGTCCAGTCATGGGACGAGGCGCGGTACTGCGACGGGATGTTCTGGTCGATGACGTCGGACTCGATCGGCTGCAGGATGCCCATCTGCTCGGCCTGCCACAGGTTGCCTGCATCGACGGTCAGCAGCAGGTCGGCCACGCCGTTGTCGCCCTCGGCCTTGATGCGCTGCATCAGCGGGGCTTCCTTGTCGGTGATGAACTTGATCTTGACCCCGGTCTTGGCGGTATAGGCATCGAACACCGGCTTGATCAGCTCGTCGATGCGCGAGGAGTACACCACCACTTCGTCCGCTGCCTGGGCAGTGCCGCCGAACAAGGTCAGGGCCAAGGCGGCCAGTAGGGGCTTGCGTGGCAACATGAAATGCACTCCTCGATCGTATGAGAGGTGCGAATGGTAGTGAATCCCATTTTCTGGCTCACCTACCTAGCCGTTACCGGATGTTGCAAAGGGCTGCCACAGGTGATTGCGCCACACTGTGGGAGCGGCCTAGTGTCGCGAAAGGGCCGCAGAGCGGCCCCGCCACTCTCAAGCCTTGGCCAGATCCGGCAGGTCACCACTCAAACCCAACGCCTGGCGCACAAACAGCGCCTTGGCCTCCGGCATCTGCTCCACCAGTTTCAACCCGCTATTGCGCAACCAGCGCAACGGCAGCGGATCGGCCTGGAACAACCTCTCGAAGCCCTCCATCGCCGCCATCAACGCCAGGTTGTGTGGCATGCGCCGGCGCTCGTAACGGCTCAGCACCTTCACATCGGCCAGTCTCTCGCCGCGCTCGTAAGCATTGACCAGCACCTCGGCCAGCACCGCCGCGTCGAGGAAGCCGAGGTTCACACCCTGCCCGGCCAGCGGGTGGATGGTGTGCGCGGCATCGCCAATCAATGCCAGGCCTTCACCCACATAGCGCTTGGCGTGGCGCTGACGCAGCGGCACGCATACCCTTGGGTCGGCCTGCAACACGTCGCCCAGGCGGCCCTCGAAGGCACGCCCGAGGGCTTGCAGGAAGGCCGCTTCATCCATCGCCATCAGTTGCTCGGCATGCTCCGGAGTGGTCGACCATACGATTGAGCACCAGTCTTGCTGGCCATCGCGGCTCAAGGGCAAAAAGGCCAATGGCCCTTCGTCAGTGAAGCGCTGCCAGGCCGTGGCCTGGTGCCCGGCGCTGCAACGCACGCTGGTGACAATGGCATGGTGCAGGTAGTCCCATTCGCGGGTTTCGCAGCCGGCCAGACGCCGCACCGCCGAATTGGCACCGTCGGCGGCGATCACCAACGGTGCACGCAGTTGCCGGCCATCGGCCAACGTCAGCAGCCACTCATCGCCAGAGCGGCGTAATTGCTCCAGCCGCGCATTGGCCAGCAGGCCGATGTCGCTGTCGTGCAGGCGCTCCAGCAGGCCGTCCTGCACCACCCGGTTCTCGACGATATGGCCGAGCACCTGGGCATGCACACTGGCCGCCGAGAAGTGAATCTGACCGGTGCCGCTGCCATCCCACACATGCATGTCGGAATACGGCGTGGCGCGCCTCTGGGCAATGCCGTCCCAAGCGCCAAGGCGCTCGAGGATGCGCTGGCTGGCCGCCGATAGCGCGCTGACACGCGGCTCGAACGGGGCCTGGGCATCGAAAGGTACGACCGTCAGCGGGCCACCGTCGAGCAACAAAATTTGCAGGCCACTGTGGCGCAACGCCAAGGCCAGGGCGCTGCCGACCATACCGGCACCCACAATCAACAGATCTGCGCGCATGTCCATGCCTTACGCCAGCCTCGCTTGCGGCTTGAGCCGCACGTATAGGGTTTTATCGACCCGCGCCACCAACTCGCCGGCGCCATCGCGGATATCGACCTGCAAACGCGGCAGGCATTTCTTGCCGGTGGCGGCCTGCTGGCGGATTTCCTGCAGCAGCGCATCATCGACGTGGAATTCGGCATACACCGGGCCTTTGCCCGGCGAGATGAAATCGATGCTGGCGGCCTTGTCCCAGACGATGTAGTCACGCCCCAGCTGCTCGATCAACAGCAGCATGTAGAACGGATCGACCATGGCATACAGGCTGCCACCGAACTGGGTACCGACGTAATTGCGGTTCCAGCGAGTCAGTTTCATCGCCACCTTGACGCTACGCAGGTCCGGGCTGATGTGCTGCACACGGATACCGGCACCCAGGTATGGTGGGTAGAGGTTCAGCATCCAGCGCAGCATGCGCGCCCGACGCGCCAGTTTACGCGGGTTGCTCATGCCTGGCCCCGCGGATCAGGGCGGGTGCCCAGGCCCATGGCCTGGCGGGCGAACCAGCTTTTTGCCGGTGGCAGCAGGTCGAGCCCAAGCAGGCCAAGGTTGCGCCCGGCAGCCAGCAACGGCTGATTGCTGCCAAACAGGCGGGTGACCTGGTCAGAGAAGCCGATGGTCATCGCCTGGTCCAGGCGCTGTCGCTGGTGATAGGCCTGCAGCGTGGTCAGGTCGCCAGGCTGCTGTGGCCCCGCCAGCAGCGCCTCGGCCAGGGACTGCACGTCACGCAACGACAGATTGAAACCCTGGCCCGCGATGGGGTGCAGGCTGTGTGCTGCGTTGCCCAGCACCACCAGGTGCGGCCGCACCTGCTCCTGGGCCTCGATCAAGGACAGCGGGTAGAGGTGCCGTGCGCCTACCTGGCGCAGCGCGCCCAAGCGGTAGCCGAACACCCCCTGCAGTTCGCGCAGGAAGCTGCGCTCGTCGATGTCGGCCAAGCGCCGCGCATCCATGCCCTGGCGGGTCCACACCAGTGCGCAGCGGTTTTCCGGCAACGGCAGCAAGGCCATGGGGCCCTCTTCGGTGAAGCGCTCGAAAGCCTGGCCGCCGTGGGCCTCACCCGGGGTAATGTTGGCGATCAACGCGCTCTGCTGGTAAGGCGTGTGGCGTACATGGATACCCAACTGCTCGCGCAGGCCAGAGCGGCCACCATCGGCCAGTACCGCCAGGTCACATTCCAGCTGGGTGTCGTCGTTCAGCCGCAGGCGGTAACCGCGTTCGATGGCCTGCATCGAGGTCACTTCGGCCGGGCAGCGCCAGCTCACCACCTCGCTGTCCAGCCCTTGCCACAGGCACTGGCCGAGCCAGGCGTTTTCCACCACGTAACCCAGCGCCGGTACGCCCTCTTCCAGGGCATCCAGGCGGGTGGCGCCAAAGCGACCACGGTCGGACACGTGAATCTGGCGAATAGGCTCGGCGCGGCGGCCGATGACCTGCCACAGGCCCAGTTGCTGATAAATCTGCTGGGTGCCGAAGGACAATGCCGACGAGCGCGCATCGTAGCTGGGCTGGTAGCTGTCGCCGGGGGCGAACGGCTCGATCAGCAGGATCTTCCAGCCGCGCGCCTTGGCGCCGGCCTGCAGGGCCAACGCCAGGCTTGCGCCAACCAGGCCACCGCCGATGATCGCCAGGTTTACCCGGCTCATGCCACGGCCTTGCGGGCAGCCTGCATCAGCGCCTCGATCTCGGCGACGGTACGCGGCACGCCCGAAGTCAGGATTTCACAACCTTGCCTGGTCACTACCACGTCGTCCTCGATCCTTACCCCAATGCCGCGCCACTTTTTGGCCACGGCCTGATTGTCGGCGCCAATGTAGATACCCGGCTCCACGGTCAGCGCCATGCCGGGTTCCAGCACCCGCCACTCGCCGCCCACCTTGTACTCGCCCACGTCATGCACATCCATGCCCAGCCAGTGCCCGGCGCGGTGCATGTAGAAGGCGCGATAGGCTTCGCTGTCGATCAGCGCCTGCACATCACCTTCGAGCAAGCCCAGCTCCACCAGGCCCGCGGTGATGACCCGCACGGTCGCCTCATGGGCGTGGTTCCAGTGCTTGCCGGGGGCTATTTCGGCAAACGCCGCCGCCTGAGCCTTGAGCACCAGCTCGTAGATGGCCTTCTGCTCGGGCGAAAACCGCCCACTGACCGGGAAGGTGCGGGTGATGTCGCTGGCATAGCAGTCGATTTCGCAGCCGGCGTCGATCAGCACCAGGTCGCCATCCTTGAGCGGCGCATCGTTCTGTTGATAGTGCAGGATGCAGCCATTGCGCCCGGCCGCAACGATCGAGCCGTAGGCCGGCATCTTCGCCCCGCCCTTGCGGAATTCGTAGTCCAGCTCGGCTTCCAGGCTGTACTCGTGCAGCCCGGCGCGGCAGGCCTGCATGGCCCGCACATGGGCCCGCGCAGAAATGTCTGCAGCAGCACGCATCACCTTCACTTCCGCCGCCGATTTATACAGGCGCATATCATGCAGCAGATGATCCAGCGCAACGAACTCGTTCGGTGGCTGGGCGCCCAGGCGTGCCTTGGAGCGGATCACGTTGATCCAGTCCATCAGCCGGCGGTCGAACTCCGGGTTGCTGCCCATGGCGCTGTAGACCCGCTCGCGGCCTTCGATCAGGCCAGGCAGGATCTCGTCGATATCCGTGATGGGGAAGGCATCGTCAGCGCCGAAATCGCGCACCGCCCCTTCCTGGCCGGCCCGCAGGCCGTCCCACAGCTCGCGCTCGGGGTTGCGTTCACGGCAGAACAGCACGTATTCGCCATGCTCGCGCCCTGGAATCAAAGCAATCACCGCCTCGGGCTCCGGGAAGCCGCTGAGGTACTGGAAGTCGCTGTCCTGGCGGTACACGTGCTCGACGTCGCGGTTGCGGATGGCAACCGCGGCGGCGGGCAGAATGGCGATGCTGTTGGGGACCATCTGCGCCATCAGCGCCTTGCGCCGACGGGCATACTCGGCCTTGGGAATGTGGCTCATGGGCAGACTACCCCTGGTTGATCAGTGCAGCGAGGGCTTGGGTGCGGGTGCGGCCGGCTTGGCCAGTTCGGAGAACAGCAGCAGGGGCGCCACACGCAGGTATTCCATGACTTCCATGTAGTCGCTCTCGCCGTCTTCGGACTCTTCGAGCGCTTCCTGGACCTGCGAAATGGCCACCAGGTCCTGCAGCACTTCCTTGGCCTCATCGGACAAGTCCTTACCGCCAGCGTTCAGGCCGAAACCGGTCACGAAGCCTTGGCACCACTGGCCCAGCGCGGTGGCGCGGTCGCTCAGTGGAGCATCATCGGAAGGCAGCAGCAGGACGATCGCCATGTCGTCGCTGGTCAGCTCGCCCTTGACCATTTCCTGCAAGCCGACCAAGGCGTTGCGGACACTGTCACCAGGCTCGATTTCCAGCAGTTGGGCCGCATCGGCCAACCAGGCATCGGCATCGAAGCCGGCGCCGGCGCAGCTGCGGCCAATCAGCAGGCCGTGCAGTTCGGCCGGGGTGACAGGATGGCCATTGCTCGAGAGCAGTATGGCGAAAGCGTTGTAGGGCGATTGAGTATTGGGCATGGGCAGCTAGGCGCCAGACGGCGCAATGTCTAGAATGAAGACCTTGTATCCTAGCACCGGCAGGCGCGCCAAGACCATCGGCACTGGCCGTTGCCGCCCAGGGAGAGGCATCATCGCCAGGTGACTCAACGACGGAGCGAATCGAGTGCAACCCACGCAAGAGAACGACCTGCAGGCACTGATGAGCCGATTCGAGTTGCTGATCGAACGCGTCGAGCAACTAAAACGGCAAAATGCACTCCTAGTAGCTCAGGAAAAATCCTGGCGCGAAGAGCGCGCCCACCTCATCGAAAAGAACGAGATCGCCAAGCGCAAAGTCGAGTCGATGATTTTACGCCTCAAGGCTCTGGAGCAAGACTCATGAGTTCAAGCAATAGCGTCACCGTGCAGATCCTCGACAAGGAATACTCGATCATCTGCCCGCCGGAAGAGCGCAACAACCTGGTCAGCGCTGCGCGCTACCTGGACGGCAAGATGCGCGAGATCCGCAGCAGCGGCAAGGTGATCGGTGCCGACCGCATCGCGGTGATGGCGGCGTTGAACATTACCCACGAAATGCTGCACCGCCAGGAAGACCGCAACGATGCGCCGGTCAGCGGCACAAACCGCGAACAGGTGCGCGACCTGCTGGATCGGGTAGATAAGGCTTTGTCCGACGACACGGATACCAAAATCGGCTGAGATTGGTATACTGGCGCCACTCCCTGGGGGATGCGCCAGTCGGTTATGTCCCTGAGCCGATACGCACAACCACGGGGGTTGCACGCTGGGGCCGGTGTGCATGTCCGCCCGACGGAAAGCCTTAACGCCCCCTGCAATCTCCACCTTGAACTTTCGGGTTCAAGGGCTACACCGATAGCGGTCTTATCGGGGAGCCTGAATTTTCTTGCCCGCCCCCCAAGGCGGGCAATTCGTTTTGGCCGACTTTATTCAAGCTTTGTACGACGATTCACCGCGCAGGCACTGTTCGTACCAAGCCAGCACATCTGGGATTGCCCGTGCCATGACCGAAAACGTGCCGCTCACCCGTCCCCAGCTTCGTCGCCTGCTTCGCAATGCCCGCCGCGCCCTTACCCCTGCCCAGCAACGCCAGGCCACCCTCGGCCTGTACCGCCAACTGGCGCAACACCCCTTGTTCCGCCGCGCCCGCCACATCGCCCTGTACCTGCCCAACGACGGTGAAATCGACCCTCGCCTGCTGATGCGCGAAGCCCAGCGTCGCGGCAAGTGCACCTACCTGCCGGTGCTGCACGCCTGGCCGCGCACGCGCATGGTGTTCCAGCGTTTTGAGCAGGGTGAGAAGCTCAAGCCCAACCGCTTCCGTATTCCAGAGCCGATCATCGATCGCAAACGCCAGCGGCCGATCTGGGCGCTGGATCTGATTCTGCTACCGCTGGTCGGTTTTGACGAAGTGGGCGGCCGCTTGGGTATGGGCGGTGGCTTCTATGATCGCAGCCTGGCCTACCAGGCGCGTCGGCAAACCTGGAAAAAACCGTTGCTGCTGGGGCTGGCGCATGAATGCCAGAAGGTCGAGCGGCTGGCGCAGGCCAGTTGGGATGTACCGCTGAAGGGCACGGTCTCGGACCGTGGCTGGTACCTGGCGCCACGTTGAGCGGCGCCAGCGGGGGGTATCAACGTTGTGGCTGGCTGGCGTCGACCGGCATCTGATAGGCGTTGTCCAGCTTGCGCTCCCAGAACCCTTGCGCATAACCGGTAGTGACCACACCCAGGCCAAAAATGAACACCAGGATCCACAGCAGATCCGGCTTTTTACGTTGATTCATCGAAGATTGCCCCCCAGGCAAACTGTTCAGTACTCCGCGATATTCTGGGTACCGCCGGCGCACGCGCTTTAAACGGGGCGCATTTTCCGACAACATGCGTCCGCACGCAAACCTTGACGCCAACCGGCTGTCGGTTTCGTGCAACAGGTTATTTCAAACCTTTTCAGGAG
This sequence comes from Pseudomonas sp. CIP-10, assembly GCF_020911845.1. Taxonomy (NCBI): domain Bacteria; kingdom Pseudomonadati; phylum Pseudomonadota; class Gammaproteobacteria; order Pseudomonadales; family Pseudomonadaceae; genus Pseudomonas; species Pseudomonas sp. CIP-10. The sequence goes on from NZ_CP087160.1 coordinate 5,800,417, forward strand.
CAGCATCCATGGCTTACTGGCTGATGAAATCCGAGCCCGACGAGCTCTCCATCGAAGCCCTCGCACGCTTGGGCGAAGCGCGCTGGGACGGCGTGCGTAACTATCAGGCGCGTAATTTTCTGCGGGCCATGAGCGTGGGTGACGAGTTCTTCTTCTACCACTCCAGTTGCCCGCAACCCGGCATCGCCGGCATTGCCAAAATCACCCGCGCGGCCTACCCGGACCCGACCGCGCTGGACCCGGAAAGCCATTATCACGATGCCAAGGCCACGATCGACAAGAACCCGTGGAGCGCGGTGGATGTGGCCCACGTACAAACCTTTCCAAGGGTGCTGGAACTGGGGTGGCTGAAACAGCAGGCCGGTCTGGTCGAGTTGCCCCTGGTGCAAAAAGGCAGCCGCCTGTCGGTCATGCCGGTAACGCCCGAGCAATGGGCGGTGATTGTCGCGTTGCGCTGAATACGCAGCTAAGGTCAAGGGCTTGACCGATATCAACACGCCACACATGGCCGCCAGGCATGATGTACTGTGCATGACCGCAAGGATGCAGAACGATGAACCGATACGCCCCTAGAATCTTCGCCACTGCACTGATCGCACTGCTCGCTGCAGCAGGCGGGCTGGGGTACTGGAAGTCGCTTCACGACCAGTTGCCCGAAGGCCTGAGCATGGGCAACGGCCGCCTTGAAGCCACCGAAGTGCAGATCGCCAGCAAGATCCCCGGTCGCCTGGCCGAAGTACTGGTCGATGAAGGCGACAACGTGACCCGTGGCCAGCTACTGGCACGCATCGACACACGCACCATGGAAGCCCAGCGCAGCCAGGCCGAAGCCGAAGTGCTGCGCGCCCGAGAAAACTACGCCGCCGCCCAGGCCACCGTGCAACTGCGCCAGAGCGAACTGCTGTTGGCCAGCCAGGAGCTCAAGCGCGTACGCGAAATCTTCCAGCGCAAGTTCGCCAGCCAGCAGTTGCTCGACCAACAGCAGGCGCGCTTTGACACGGCCAACGCAGCAGTAGTCGCTGCCCGCGCCCAACTGGCAGCGATCAAGGCCGCCATTGGCGCCGCCGAAGCCCAAGTGGCGCAGCTCACCAGCGAAATCGACGACAGCAGCCTGCGTGCGCCCATCAACGGCATCATCCAGCTGCGCCTGGCCGAACCCGGTGAAGTGCTGGGTGCCGGCGGCCGTGTGCTGATGCTGATCGACCCCAGCGACCAGTACATGAACCTGTACCTCCCGGCCTCTACCAGCGGCCGGCTGACCGTAGGCGATCAGGCGCGCATCGTGCTCGACGCCCTGCCCGAGCGCGCACTGCCGGCCAAGGTGGCCTTTGTCGCAGCCAAGGCCCAGTTCACCCCCAAACAGGTGGAAACCCGCGACGAACGGCAAAAGCTGGTGTTCCGGGTCAAACTGCGCCTGAGCGACCCAGGCGCCGTGCCGCAAGCCAAACCAGGCATGCCAGGCGCCGGCTATGTACGCACGGCTGAGGTGGACTGGCCGGCCAACCTGCAATGAACGCCCCGGCACTGCTGGCCGAAGGCATCAGCCACCGTTACGGCGACGTGATAGCCCTCCACCCACTAGGCTTCAGCCTCCCTGTGGGTACCCGCTGCGCGCTGATAGGCCCTGACGGGGCTGGCAAGTCGACCCTGCTGGGGCTGATCGCCGGCGTGAAACGCCTACAGCAGGGAGAGCTGCAGGTGCTGGGTGGCTCGATCCGCCAACGCCGCCATCGCACGGCGCTCTACCCCAAAGTGGCGTTCATGCCGCAAGGGCTGGGCAACAACCTGTACCCGGAACTGTCGATCAGCGAGAACATCCGTTTTTTTGCCACCCTGTTCGGGCTGGGCCGCCGTGAGTGTGAACAGCGCATGGCCAATCTGTTGCAGGCCACCGACCTGCAGCGCTTTGCCCAGCGCCCGGCCGGCAAGCTGTCGGGGGGCATGAAGCAGAAGCTGGGCCTTTGCTGCGCGCTGATCCACGAGCCAGACCTGCTTATCCTGGACGAGCCGACCACCGGCGTCGACCCACTGTCGCGGCGGCGCTTCTGGGAGCTGGTTGAACAGGTTCGCGCACAACGCCCGCAACTGACCCTGCTGGTGGCTACCGCCTACATGGAAGAAGCCGAACAGTTCGAGCATTGCCTGATGCTCGATGGCGGCCGGCTGCTGGCCGCCGGCCCTAGCCACGAACTGGCTGCAGTCACCCCGAGCGGCAAACTGGATGATGCCTTTACCCACTACCAGGGCGCGGGCAAGGCGCAGCATCAACCACTGGCAATCCCGCCGCGCCAAGCCACGGACGGCCCGGTCGCCATCGAGGCACACGACCTGACCCTGCGCTTTGGCGACTTCACAGCGGTGAACAAGGTCAGTTTCGCCATTGGCCGCGGGGAGATCTTCGGCTTCCTGGGTTCCAACGGTTGCGGCAAGACCACCACCATGAAAGTGCTCACCGGCCTGATGCCGGCCAGCGAGGGCAGCGCCAGCCTGCTGGGGCGCCCGGTGGACGCCAGCGACCTGGCCACACGCAAGCGGGTCGGCTTCATGTCGCAGAGTTTCTCTCTGTATGGCGAGCTCAGCACCCGGCAGAACCTGGCCCTGCATGCCCGCCTGTTCGACTTGCCCAAAGCCGAGAGCGCCCAGCGCATCGATGAGCTGATCGAGCGCTTCGACCTCGCCGCTATCGCCGACCAACCGTCTGGCGCCCTGCCCCTTGGTTTGCGCCAGCGCCTGTCGCTGGCAGTGGCGGTTCTGCATCGCCCGGAAGTCTTGATCCTCGACGAACCGACCTCCGGCGTCGACCCCGCCGCCCGCGACGACTTCTGGCGCCTGCTGGTAGAGCTGTCCCGCGAGCAGGGCGTGACCATTTTCCTCTCCACCCACTTCATGAACGAAGCCCAGCGCTGCGATCGTATTTCGCTGATGCACGCCGGGCGGGTGCTGGCCTGCGACACGCCCGATGCCCTGCAGCACCAGTACCAGGGCGACACGCTGGAAGACGCGTTCGTCCGCTGCCTGGAACAGGCCCAGGAACTGGCGCCAGCCGCCACCGACAGCAGCGTGCTGGAACAGGCGTCCACCCCCACCCTACCGCTGCGCCAGGGTTTCAGCCTGCGTCGCCTGCTCGCAGTGGCCGGCCGTGAGGGCAAGGAGCTGCTGCGCGACAAGGTGCGCCTGGCCTTCGCCTTACTGGGTGCACTGTTCATGATGGTGATCTTCGGCTACGGCATTTCACTGGATGTGGAAAACCTCGCCTTCGCCGTGCACGATCAGGACCAGAGCCCGCAAAGTCGTGCCTACCTCGAAGCCTTCCGTGGCTCACGCTACTTCGCCGAACAGGCGCCGATCCGCGACAGCAGCGAGCTGCACCAGCGCCTGCAACGCTCGGAAATCAAACTGGCACTGGAAATTCCGCCCGGCTTTGGTCGCGACCTGTACGCCGGACGCCAGCCGGTGGTGGCTGCCTGGCTCGACGGTGGCATGCCGTTCCGCGCCGAAACCAGCCGCAACTACGTGGAAGCCGTGCACCAGGCCAACCTGGAGCAACTGGCAAAGGCCAGCCCACAACCGCAGCCACGCCAGGACCCGGTGCGCCTGGAAACGCGTTTCCGCTACAACCAGGATGTGGTCAGCGTGAACGCCATCGGCCCGGGCGTGATGGCACTGATACTGGCCTTCATTCCGGCCATGCTCACGGCACTGGGCATCGTGCGCGAGAAGGAGCTCGGCTCCATCACCAACTTCTACGCCACACCCCTCACCCGCCTGGAATTCCTGCTTGGCAAGCAGATGCCCTACCTGGCTGTGAGCCTGGTCAACCTGGCGCTGCTGGTGGCGATGAACCGCTGGCTGTTCGCCGTACCGCTCAAGGGCAGCGTACTGGCTTTGGCATGTGGCGGCGTGGCCTACCTGCTGGCAACCACCAGCCTGGGCCTGCTGATTTCGGCATTCACCCGCACCCAGATCGCCGCCATTCTCGGCACCATGATCATTACCAGCCTGCCGACCATCCAGTTTTCCGGGCTGATCGTGCCACGCTCGTCGCTGGACGGCGCGGCAGCGGTGATGGGCCAGTTGTTCCCGGCGGGCTACTTCCTCGACATCGCAGTCGGCACCTTCACCAAGGCGTTAGGCCTGCGCGAGTTGTGGCCGCAGTGCCTGATCCTGCTGAGCTTCTTTGCCGCGTTCACCGGCCTGAGCCTGGCAATGCTGAAAAAGCAGGAGGCCTGACATGTCGCGCCTGAACCACACCCTGCGCCTGGGCCTGAAAGAACTGACCAGCCTGCGCCATGACAGCGTCCTGCTGCTGTTCCTGTTATATGCCTTCAGCGTGGCGATCTACATGCCGGCAGCCGGCTCGGTGATCGGTGTACACAACGCCAGCGTGGCGGTGGTGGATGAAGACCATAGCCTGCTCTCGCGCAAGCTCAGCGAAGCCCTGCAACCGCCCGAGTTCCAGCCAGCCGTGCCGCTGCCTCCGCAGCGCCTGGACCAGGCCATGGACAGCGGCCAGTACACCTTCGTCATCAACATACCGGTGAACTTCCAGAGCGACCTGCTGGCCGGGCGCTCGCCGGAGCTGCAGATCAACGTCGATGCTACAGCCATGAGCCAAGCGTTCATGGGCGCCGGCTACATCGGCCGCATCTTCGAGCGCGAGCTGCTCGACTACAGCCAGCGTGGTAACGAGCAAAGCCCGGTGCTGATCAACCCCAAGGCGCTGTTCAACCCCAACCTGGAGGGGGGCTGGTTTCTGGCCGTGATCCAGATCGTCAACAACATCACCATCCTGGCGATCATCCTCACCGGGACCGCGCTGCTGCGCGAGCGTGAGCATGGCACCCTCGACCACCTGCTGGTGCTGCCGTTGACCGCGCTGGAGATCATGCTGGCCAAGATCGGCAGCAACGCGCTGGTGGTGGTGATCTGCACCTGGATTTCGTTGGTGGTAGTCGTCAAAGGTGCACTGGGCGTGCCGCTGTCTGGCTCGATGGGGCTGTTCCTGGCCGTGACCGCGCTGTACCTGTTCGCCAGTACATCGCTGGGCATTTTCCTCGCCACCCTGGCGCGCTCGACGCCGCAGTTCGGCCTGCTGGCGATCCCGGTGATCATCCCGATGCTGTTGCTGTCCGGCGGCAGCACACCTCTGGACAGCATGCCGCAGTGGCTGCAGTGGGTGATGCAAGGGTCACCCTCAACGCACTTTGTCAGCCTGAGTGCCGCAATCCTGTTCAGGGATGCCGGGTGGGCGGTGGTATGGCCGGATATCCTGGCGCTGGGCCTGATCGGCCTGGTGTTCTTCAGCGTGGCCCTCGCGCGGTTCCGCCGTACCCTGACGTCCTGAGCAAGGACGAGGGCCTGCGCAATCCCCACGGGGCCGGACTGGCAACTATCAGCGGTTATTGCACGATCAGGTTGTTGAACAGCAAGTCTTCAACGATCGGCTTACCCTCTTCCGCCTCCAGCACCTGCTGCACCTGTTTCAGCGCCTCTTGGCGAAGGTGCTCCTTGGCCTCGACGTTGCTCATGCTGTCCACCGTCTGCTGGGTGAACAGTGCCACCAGCTGGTTACGGATCAGCGGTTCGTGGTGCTTTACCGTCTTGGCCGCTTCGTCGCCCGTCACGCGCAGGGCCACGTCAGCCTTGTACACGCGCAGCCGCGGGCTGCCGTCGAGCGCATAGTTGCCAACGAAGGGCGGGCTCAGACTGATGTAGGCGACCTTGGGCACCCCTTCCTTGGCTTCCTCGGCCATGGCCGCAGCCGGCAACAGCAGCGCCAGCACCATCAAGATCCACGCTTTCACGAATTCGCTCCTCAATACAGTTGGCGCCAGCTTACCCAGCACACCGCTCAAACCCAAGCCCGGGCTTATGCCGGCCCATCAGGGCGGGCCATGCTCGTTGACCTGCCAAGCGGCCCTCCTACACTTATCGGCCACTACCCGCAAAGGAATAGCCCCGATGAAAGCTGTGTTGTGCAAAATCCTGGGTCCGGCGCGCAACCTGGTGCTGGAAGAGGTGGCCAGCCCACTGCCGAAGAAGAACGAGATCCTGCTGGACGTGCAGGCTGCCGGGGTCAACTTCCCCGACACCTTGATCATCGAAGGCAAGTACCAGTTCCAGCCACCGCTGCCGTTCTCTCCAGGTGGCGAGGCAGCAGGCGTGGTGGCCGCCGTCGGCGAAAAGGCCGGCGCGTTCAAGGTCGGCGACCGGGTCATGGCGCTCACCGGCTGGGGTGCGTTCGCCGAGCAAGTGGCGGTGCCGTTCTATAACGTTCTGCCGATCCCGGCGAGCATGGACTTCACCACCGCTGCGGCCTTCGGCATGACCTACGGCACCTCGATGCACGCCCTGCGCCAGCGTGGCCAGTTGCAAGCCGGCGAGACCCTGCTGGTAATGGGCGCTTCCGGCGGGGTGGGCCTGGCGGCGGTGGAGATCGGCAAGGCCATGGGCGCGCGGGTGATCGCGGCGGCCAGCAGTGCCGAGAAACTGGCCGTGGCCAAGGCTGCCGGGGCGGATGAGCTGATCGACTACAGCCAGGCCAACCTGCGCGAAGAAATCAAACGCCTGACCGGTGGCCAGGGCGTGGACGTGATCTATGACCCGGTCGGTGGAGAGCTGTTCGAACAAGCGGTGCGCGGGTTGGCCTGGAATGGCAGGCTGCTGGTGGTGGGTTTTGCCAGTGGCAGCATTCCACAGCTGGCGGCCAACCTGGTGCTGCTCAAGGGCGCGGCGGTACTGGGCGTGTTCTGGGGGGCATTTGCCCAGCGCCAGCCGGAGGACAACGCGGCCAACTTTCACCAGCTGTTTGCCTGGCATGCCGAGGGCAAGTTGAAGCCGCTGGTGTCGCAGACTTATCCACTGGAAGAAGCCGGGGCTGCTATCGAGAAGCTGGGGCAACGGCAGGCGGTGGGTAAGTTGGTGGTGCTGGCCAGGTAAGGCAGTACCGGCCTCTGCGCGGTCGCCTGTAGGCGCGGGTTTACCCGCGAAAGGGCCGGGCCTGCCGGCCAATTCCACCCGCCGTTCACCGTTGTCGGCACCACCGTATTCGCGGGTAAACCCGCGCCTACAGGGATTACCCGCGAAGAGGCCGGAACAGGTTGCTCACACTTCGCGCAGATTGTGGCAACGCCTGAATCGCGCTTCCAGGTTGCGATCGGGCATCTGGTGACTGCGCAGTGCATTCAAGGTCTGCTCGACATAGTCACGCGTGGTGCCATAACGCCCCTTGGCACTGGCCAGGATCTGGCTGAGCAAGGTATCCGGCAAGTTACCGGCATAGCACGGCAGATGCCGCTCCAGTACAAAGCCCAAGGCCTGCACCTTGCTACCATCGCCCAGGCGGCAGTTGAGCCAGTGCGGCCGGTATGCCGGATAGGGCATCTCGCGTTGCCACAGGGCCATCAGTGAGTCGTCCAGGTTGCGTTCATCCAGCCGGTAGGCAAAGCCGCTGCAGGAGCCACCGCGGTCCAGGCCAAACACCAGCCCGGGCGTTTCCGGGGTACCGCGATGTTCATGCGACCACAGGTACAAGCCACGGTGATAACCATGTACCCGCGCGCGCTGGCGCTCCACCGAATTGCACTCCGGGCGCCAGATCAACGAACCATAGGCAAACAGCCACACCGGCCCACCCTGATGCCTGGACATGGTTGTTTTCATGGAGCTGAACAACTGTTCGCGAGTATGTTGCTGACCGAAATCAAGTGCCGGAGGGTATGAAACTTCCCAAGACATACTTTCAAGTGCCGACATAAGCTGCCGCCATTATTCCTGTGAACTACGGATGTAGCGAGCTTCGATTACGCTGCGGCCCCAGGCCGCTTTACCAAGGGCGCTTGCAGTAACCATAGGCCAGAATTGCAGGAATACTCAAGCCCTTGAGCTCGTGTTTCATACACGGCTCCGACGACTGGGAAGTACTGTTTCAGCAGCGGTGAAAGTTATTGGCCAAGGCGGTAACAATTACCGCCTTATACCGACACTTTCAAACTTCGGTTATTAACCGCGCGGCGCGTAGGCGAACACATCGGCACGCATGCGGTGCGCATCCATACCGGCTTGGACCAGGGCGTCGAGCGTGGCGTAGATCATGTTCGGTGAGCCGCTGGCATACACATGCACGCTATTGAGGTCGGCAATGTCGTCGCAGACCGCTTCATGCAGCAAGCCGCAGCGGCCTTCCCAGCCACACAGGTCGCTGACCACTTGATGCAGGAACAGGTTAGGCAGACGCTGCCATTCGTCCCAGTGCTCGATCTGATAGAAATCCTCGGGCCGGCGCACCCCCCAGTACAGGTGTACCGGGTGCTTGAAGCCCTGAGCCCGGCAGTGCTCGACCAGGCTGTGCATCTGGCCCATGCCAGTGCCGGCGGCAATCAGCACCAGCGGCCCGTCGGGCAGCTCGGCCAGGTGGGTGTCGCCAAACGGCATTTCAATGCGCGCCAGGCCATCTCGCCTCAGCTGGTCGATCAGTTGCACCGCACTGGGCTCACGCGCCAGCACATGCAGCTCCAGTTCACGCCCGGCATGTGGCGCGGACGCCAGCGAGAAAGCTGCCTGCTTGCCGCCCTCACGTTCGATCATCAGGTATTGCCCCGCGTGATAACGCAGAGGTTTACCGGCAGGCGCACGCAGGCGCACCCGCCAGACGTCGCCGCCGACGTCGACGCACTCACTGACGCTGCACGCCAGCTTGCGCACTGGCAGCTCGCCCAAGGCAAGCACACCGTCCCAGAGCAACACGCAGTCCTCCAGCGGTTCGGCAATGCAGGTGAACAACTCACCATGGTCGCGGACTTCGCCATCCTGGCGAACCCGTCCTTCAACCAACAACGCGGCGCAAACATGGCAATTGCCATTGCGGCAGCTGTTTGGGCAGTCATAGCCCAGCCGCCGTGCTCCATCCAGGATCCGTTCCCCGGGTTCAAGCGCCAGCACCGCCCCGGACGGCTGCAACGTTACCTGCATCAATCTATTCCCAACTGATCCCACAGCTCATCGATACGGCGGGTGACGGCCTCATCCTTGACGATGACCCGGCCCCATTCGCGTGTAGTCTCGCCCGGCCACTTGTGCGTAGCGTCCAGGCCCATCTTCGAACCCAGCCCCGACACCGGTGACGCAAAGTCCAGGTAGTCGATCGGGGTATTGTCAATCATTACCGTATCACGCTTGGGGTCCATGCGCGTGGTAATAGCCCAGATCACATCGTTCCAGTCACGAGCGTTGATATCGTCATCGGTGACAATAACGAACTTGGTGTACATGAACTGTCGCAGGAACGACCACACACCCAGCATTACGCGCTTGGCGTGGCCTGGGTACTGTTTCTTCATGGTCACCACCGCCATCCGGTACGAGCAGCCTTCCGGCGGCAGGTAGAAGTCGGTGATTTCCGGGAACTGCTTCTGCAGGATCGGCACGAACACTTCGTTCAGCGCCACGCCGAGAATGGCCGGCTCATCTGGCGGCCGGCCGGTGTAGGTGCTGTGGTAGATCGGTTTTTGCCGGTGGGTGATGCGCTCAACGGTGAACACCGGGAAACTGTCCACTTCGTTGTAGTAGCCCGTGTGATCGCCGTAAGGGCCTTCCGGGGCCATTTCGCCTGGGTGGATCACCCCTTCCAGAATGATCTCGGCGGTTGCCGGTACCTGCAGGTTGCTGCCACGGCACTTGACCAGCTCGGTGCGATTGCCTCGCAGCAGGCCGGCGAAGGCGTACTCAGAAAGAGTGTCCGGTACCGGGGTCACGGCGCCGAGAATGGTCGCCGGGTCAGCGCCCAGCGCCACGGCGACCGGAAACGGCTGGCCGGGGTTCTTCTCGCACCACTCTCGGTAGTCGAGGGCGCCGCCACGGTGGCTGAGCCAGCGCATGATCACCTTGTTGCGGCCGATCACCTGCTGGCGGTAGATGCCCAGGTTCTGGCGGTCCTTGTTCGGGCCACGGGTCACGGTGAGGCCCCAGGTAATCAGCGGCGCCACGTCGCCAGGCCAGCAGTGCTGAATCGGCAATGCGCCGAGGTCGACATCATCCCCCTCGACCACCACTTCCTGGCACACCGCGTCCTTGACCACTTTTGGCGCCATCGACACGACCTTCTTGAAGATCGGCAACTTCGACCAGGCGTCCTTCAGGCCCTTGGGCGGCTCGGGCTCCTTGAGGAAGGCCAGCAGCTTGCCGATTTCCCGCAGTTCGCTGACCGACTCGGCGCCCATGCCCATGGCCACCCGCTCCGGGGTACCGAACAGGTTGCCCAGCACGGGGATGTCGAAGCCGGTGGGCTTTTCGAACAACAATGCCGGGCCCTTGGCGCGCAGGGTGCGGTCGCAGACCTCGGTCATTTCCAGGACGGGGGAGATCGGTACCTGGATGCGCTTGAGCTCGCCGCGCTGTTCCAGGCCACGGATGAAGTCGCGCAAGTCGCGATACTGCATGCAGGAGCCTCGTGTTGGCCGTATCGGTCGGGGTGCAGAGTGTAGCGCCGTTCGGACCTTGTTTGGGGGTGAAAATGCATTGGGGCCGCTTTGCACCCCTTCGCGGGCAAGCCCGCTCCTACAAGGGCCGCAATGACCTGTGTAGGAGCGGGCTTGCCCGCGAAGGGCCGCAAGGCGGCCCCAATCAATCCAGCCTGAAACGCTCGCTTACTTGCGCTTCATCGACAGGAAGAACTCATCGTTGGTCTTGGTCTGCTTGAGCTTGTCGACCAGGAACTCGATGGCAGCGATTTCGTCCATCGGGTGCAGCAGCTTGCGCAGAATCCACATACGCTGCAGTTCGTCGTCAGCGGTCAGCAACTCTTCGCGGCGGGTACCGGAGCGGTTGATGTTGATGGCCGGGAACACACGCTTCTCGGCGATGCGGCGGTCCAGCGGCAGCTCCATGTTGCCGGTGCCCTTGAACTCTTCGTAGATCACTTCGTCCATCTTCGAGCCGGTTTCAACCAGCGCAGTGGCGATAATGGTCAGCGAACCGCCTTCCTCGATGTTACGCGCAGCACCGAAGAAGCGCTTGGGCTTCTCGAGGGCGTGGGCGTCGACACCACCGGTCAGCACCTTGCCGGAGCTCGGGATCACGGTGTTGTAGGCACGCGCCAGTCGAGTGATCGAGTCCAGCAGGATAACCACATCTTTCTTGTGCTCGACCAGGCGCTTGGCCTTCTCGATCACCATCTCGGCAACCTGCACGTGGCGGGTTGGCGGCTCGTCGAAGGTGGAAGCAACCACTTCGCCACGCACGGTGCGCTGCATTTCGGTCACTTCTTCCGGGCGCTCGTCGATCAGCAGGACGATCAGGTGGCACTCGGGGTTGTTACGGGTGATGTTGGCCGCAATGTTCTGCAGCATGATCGTCTTACCGGCTTTCGGCGGGGCAACGATCAGGCCGCGCTGGCCTTTGCCGATCGGGGCGCACAGGTCGATGACGCGACCGGTCAAGTCCTCGGTGGAGCCGTTACCGGCCTCCATCTTCAGGCGCTTGTTCGGGAACAGCGGCGTCAGGTTTTCGAACAGGATCTTGTTCTTCGCGTTTTCCGGGCGGTCGAAGTTGATGGTATCGACCTTCAGCAGGGCGAAGTAACGCTCCCCTTCCTTCGGTGGGCGGATCTTGCCGACGATGGTGTCGCCGGTACGCAGGTTGAAACGGCGGATCTGGCTGGGCGAGACATAGATGTCGTCTGGGCCGGCCAGGTAGGACGCATCAGCCGAACGCAGGAAACCGAAACCATCCTGGAGAATCTCCAGCACGCCGTCACCCGAGATCTCTTCGCCGCTTTTCGCATGCTTCTTCAGCAGGGCGAAAATCACGTCCTGTTTGCGCGAACGGGCCATGTTTTCGATGCCCATCTGTTCGGCCATTTCCAAAAGATCGGTAATCGGCTTTTGCTTGAGTTCAGTCAGGTTCATAAGGGGAATGACGTAATCATGTAAGAAGGGAGAATTAAGCTTCTGGCTTAATGAGGCCGCGCCGCTGGATGGCGACAGGATCGCGTACTGATTCGAATTAGGGATGCTTCGGCGACGGCATGTAGAGGGCACTGGAAAAGCAGTGCGAGGCCGAATGTAACACTTGCTTTTTTCTGCGTCTAGTGCTCTGAAAAAGAAAAGCCCCGCATTTGCGGGGCCTTTTCACATCACAGGTGGGCGTCGAGGAATGCGGCCAGCTGCGATTTGGACAGTGCACCAACCTTGGTGGCTTCGACGTTGCCGTTCTTGAACAGCATCAGCGTCGGGATACCACGCACACCGTGCTTGGCCGGGGTTTCCTGGTTCTCGTCGATGTTCAGCTTGGCGACGGTCAGTTTGCCCTCGTAGGTGGAAGCGATGTCGTCCAGAACCGGAGCGATCATCTTGCATGGACCGCACCATTCAGCCCAGTAGTCGACCAGTACCGCGCCTTCGGCCTTCAGGACATCGGCTTCGAAGGAGGCGTCGGTGACATGTTTGATCAGATCGCTGCTCATGGATATCTCCAGGGTCGTAAGCAAAAAACGTGGCCCATGATAGCCGCACCTACGCCGGACAGGAAGCCACGGACGATTGAGTGTAACTATAGTTGCGCAAGACGGCGCGAATCGAAACTGTCATATGGCCGTCATAGAATCGAATGGCACATTGCCTTGCATCAAGGCCAGTACAACGGCTGAGTGTCACGCGTTGGCGATAGCCTGCTATCGTGGCACGATTGCCAGGTTAACGACCGAGAACAACCAGATCATGCCGCATACCATCGCGAAGAACCTGTCCCTGATCGCCGCCATCGACCTTGGCTCCAACAGTTTTCACATGGTCGTGGCCAAGGCCCACCATACCGAAATCCGTATCCTTGAGCGGCTCGGCGAGAAGGTTCAACTGGCCGCCGGCATCGACGAAGAGCGCATGCTCAGTGAAGAGGCAATGGAAAGGGGCCTGGATTGCCTCAAGCGCTTTTCCCAGCTGATCAACGGCATGCCGGCAGGCGCCGTGCGTATCGTCGGTACCAACGCCTTGCGCGAAGCGCGCAACCGTAACGAATTCATCCAGCGCGCCGAAGCCATCCTCGGCCACCCGGTGGAGGTCATCTCTGGCCGTGAAGAGGCGCGCCTGATCTACCTGGGCGTGTCGCACACCCTGGCCGACACCCCCGGCAAGCGCCTGGTGGCCGACATCGGCGGCGGCAGTACCGAGTTCATCATCGGCCAGCGCTTCGAGCCGCTGCTGCGTGAAAGCCTGCAGATGGGTTGCGTGAGCTTTACCCAGCGTTACTTCCGCGACGGCAAGATCACCCCGGCCCGCTATGCCCAGGCCTACACGGCCGCGCGCCTGGAACTGATGAGCATCGAAAATGCCCTGCACCGCCTGACCTGGGATGAGGCCATCGGCTCATCCGGCACCATTCGCGCCATCGGCGCTGCCATCAAGGCCGGTGGCCTGGGCAATGGCGAGGTCAACGCCGAAGGCCTGGCCTGGGTCAAACGCAAGCTGTTCAAGCTGGGCGAGGTCGACAAGATCGACTTCGACGGCGTCAAGCCAGACCGCCGCACTATCTTCCCGGCGGGCTTGGCGATTCTCGAAGCGATCTTCGATGCCCTTGAACTGAACCGCATGGACCACTGCGACGGCGCCCTGCGCGAAGGTGTGCTGTTCGATCTGCTTGGCCGCCACCACCACGAAGACGTGCGCGAACGCACCCTGAACTCGCTGATGGAGCGCTATCACGTGGACCAGGGCCAGGCTGCGCGCGTCGAGCGCAAGGCGTTGCACGCATTCGACCAGGTGGCCGACGCTTGGAACCTGAAAGACGGAAACTGGCGCGATCTACTGGGCTGGGCCGCGAAAGTGCACGAAATCGGGCTGGACATTGCCCATTATCACTACCACAAGCACGGCGCCTATCTGATCGAGCACTCGGACCTGGCAGGCTTTTCCCGGGAAGATCAGCAGATGATGGCCCTGCTGGTACGCGGCCACCGCCGCAACATCCCCAAGGACCGTTACGCCGAACTGGGTGATGAAGGGGTCAAACTGCTGCGCCTGTGCGTGCTGCTGCGCTTTGCCATCCTGTTCCACCACATCCGCGGCACTCAGCAAATGCCAAAGGTAGAACTGCACGGCGGAGACAACAGCCTGGATGTAGCCTTCCCTGACGGTTGGCTGGAGCAGAACCAGCTGACCCAGGCCGACTTCGCCAACGAGGCGGAGTGGCTGGCCCGGGTCGGCTTCGTCCTCAGCGTACGTTGAGGACCGGGTTGCTCAGGCGCTCCAGCAAGGTCGCCTGAACGCTGCGCGGGTTCTGGTTGCCGGTCGGGGTGCTGCGCACGTAGCGCCCGTCCGGCTGCAAGGTCCAGGCGTGGGTATTGTCGGTCAGGTAGCCTTCCAGCTCCTTCTTCACCCGCAGCAACAGTTTCTTGCCTTCCACCGGGAAGCAGGTCTCGACACGCTTGTCGAGGTTGCGCTCCATCCAGTCGGCGCTGGACAGGTAGATCTGCTCTTCGCCGCCATTGAGGAAGTAGAACACCCGCGTGTGCTCGAGGAAGCGGCCAATGATCGAGCGCACCTGGATGTTGTGCGAAACCCCCGGAATGCCCGGGCGCAGGCAGCACATGCCACGCACCACCAAGTCGATTTTCACGCCCGACTGACTGGCCTTGTACAGCGCCTTGATGACTTTGGCGTCAGTCAGCGAGTTGAACTTGGCGATGATGTGCGCCGGCTTGCCTTCAAGGGCAAACTGGGTTTCCCGCGCGATCATGTCGAGCATGCCCTTTTTCAGGGTGAACGGCGCATGCAGCAGCTTCTTCATGCGCAAGGTCTTGCCCATGCCGATCAACTGGCTGAACAGCTTGCCGACGTCTTCGGTGAGCGCATCGTCAGAGGTCAGCAGGCTGTAGTCGGTGTACAGGCGGGCGTTGCCGGCGTGGTAGTTACCGGTACCCAGGTGCGCATAACGCACGATCTCGCCCTGCTCGCGGCGCAGAATCAGCATCATCTTGGCGTGGGTCTTGAACCCGACCACACCGTAGATCACTACCGCACCGGCCGCTTGCAGGCGGCTGGCCATCTGCAGGTTGGACTCTTCGTCAAAGCGCGCACGCAACTCGATCACCGCAGTGACCTCCTTGCCGTTACGCGCTGCGTCCACCAGGGCGTCGACGATTTCCGAGTTAGCCCCCGAGCGGTACAGGGTCTGGCGCACGGCGAGCACGTGCGGGTCCTTGGCGGCCTGGCGCAGCAGGTCGACCACTGGCGTGAAGGACTCGAACGGGTGCATCAGCAGGATGTCCTGCTTACTGATCACACTGAAAATGTTGTCAGCGTTCGCCAGCAGCTTGGGGATCGCCGGGGTGAACGGTGTGTATTGCAGCTCCGGGTGGCTGTCCAGGCCGGTGATGCTGAACAGGCGGGTGAGGTTGACCGGGCCATTGACCTGGTACAGCTCACTTTCGCTGAGGCTGAACTGCTTCAACAGGTAGTCCGACAGGTGTTTCGGGCAGGTGTCGGCCACTTCCAGGCGCACGGCATCACCGTAGCGGCGCGAGAACAGCTCGCCGCGCAGCGCGCGGGCCAGGTCGTCGACCTCTTCAGAGTCAAGCGCCAGGTCGGCGTTGCGCGTCAGACGGAACTGATAGCAGCCCTTCACCTTCATGCCCTGGAACAGGTCGTCGGCGTGCGCGTGGATCATCGACGACAGGAACACATAGTTTGCGCCCGGGCCGCCCACCTCTTCCGGCACGCGAATAACCCGCGGCAGCAGGCGTGGCGCCGGAATGATCGCCAGGCCCGAGTCGCGACCGAAGGCGTCCACCCCCTCGAGCTCGACGATGAAGTTGAGGCTCTTGTTCACCAGCAGCGGGAACGGGTGAGTCGGGTCGAGGCCAATCGGGGTAATGATCGGGGCAATTTCGTCGCGGAAGTAGCGGCGTACCCAGGTCTTGAGCTTGGGTGTCCAGTAGCGGCGGCGGATGAAGCGGATCTGGTGCTTTTCCAGCTCTGGCAGCAGCACGTCGTTAAGGATCGCGTACTGGCGCTCTACCTCGATGTGCACCAGTTCGCTGATACGCGCCAGCGCCTGGTGCGGTTGCAGGCCATCGGCGCCGGCCTGTTCACGGGCGAAGTTGATCTGCTTCTTCAGGCCTGCGACACGAATCTCAAAGAACTCGTCGAGGTTGCTGGAGAAGATCAACAGGAACTTGAGGCGTTCCAGCAGCGGGTAGCTCTCATCCAGTGCCTGCTCCAGCACCCGGATATTGAACTGCAGTTGCGAGAGTTCGCGATGAATGTACAGGCTGCTGTCGTCCAGGCCAGGGACGGCGATGGCCGGGGACGGCGCGGGCACCGGAGCTGCAGGCTCGGCCACCGGCTCCGCTACAGGCTCAGCCGCCGGAGGCAGGTCTGGCGGGGTCTGCAGCATCTCTTCTGGGAGCTCCTGAGCATCCTTGATCGCGACAGGGCTTAGCACTTCATTATTCATCTGGCGTTCCTGAGGACGTTAACGCCCTATCATCTATTGAGCGGCAAGATAAGCGCCCATTATGACGCCCGTGTTACACATATGGGCAAGCCGTGGCAAGGGGCCTCTGGCATTGTCTGCGCTGGAATTGTTCACGTCGAGACACATTTGGACACTTTCACGAACGCGCGCGAAGGGGTAGGCTGCGCGTTCATTTCGCCAGCACCTCAGAAAATGCTTCAACAATTCCTGCAGGATTTCGGCTACTTCGCCCTTTTTCTAGGCACCTTCTTTGAAGGCGAGACCATTCTGGTGCTTGCGGGGTTCCTTGCGTTCCGCGGTTACATGGATATCAATCTGGTGTGCCTGGTGGCCTTCTTCGGCAGCTACGCGGGCGACCAGTTGTGGTACTTCATGGGCCGACGCCACGGGCGCAGGATCCTGGCGCGCAAGCCGCGCTGGCAGGCAATGGGCGACCGGGCGCTGGACCATATCCGCCGCCACCCCGATATCTGGGTGCTGAGCTTCCGCTTTGTCTATGGTTTGCGCACGGTCATGCCGGTGGCCATCGGCCTGTCGGGTTACCCGCCACGTCGCTACCTGCTGCTGAACGGGATTGGCGCGGGCATCTGGGCAGTGGCCTTGGGCGCCGCCGCCTACCACTTCGGCGCCATCCTCGAAGGCTTGCTGGGCAACGTCAAACGTTACGAGCTATGGGTGCTTGGCGGCCTGGTGGCGCTGGGCGGCCTGCTGTGGCTGCGCCGGCGCTTCCGTACTCTGCGCGCGGAGCGCAGGGCGGCGAGCCAGGCCCAGCCCCCAGAGGCTGAGCAGGCTGTAAGCCACGAGCAGAAACCAGGCCAGCGGGGCGACCACCGCTAAGCCCAAGGCGCCGGCCAGGTACAATGCCGGCGCATTCAGACACAACCGCGCCAGCTCCAGGCGTGCAGACCAGGGCCGGTTCTCCAGCAACGCGCCCAGCACGAACAAACCAAACGCCATCAGTGACCAGCCGAGCACCAGCGCGGCGGCCGGCACGCGGTCGGCCACGTCCATCAGGTAGCTGCCCAAGGCCACATAAACCACGAACTGCGCCGCCACATAGGCTTGCTGCCCGCGCCCCAGGGCAATCTCGAACTTGCGAAACAGCGCCAAGTCCTGTTTGGCCTGTGGGTAGCGTGCGGCCACATCGGCCGGGCGCCAGCCGGTAGGCATGAACCAGATACGCAGCTTGTCCCACAGGCTGGTGGTGCGCCGGGCGTCGTGCCAGAGCTGGGCATAGAACTGCAGGTTGGCCCATAGCGGGTTCCAGCTGGCCAGCGGCGTGGTCACCCCGAACACCACCGGCTCGGCCGGGTCCTCCTCCTTGAACGTGCCGAACAGACGGTCCCAGAGAATGAACACACCACCGTAATTGCGATCCAAGTAAGCAGGGTTTTGCGCATGGTGGACGCGATGATTGGACGGCGTGATCAACACCCACTCCAGCCAGCCAAGTTTAGGGATATGCCGGGTATGCACCCAGAACTGATACAGCAGGTTGAGCGAGGCGACGGTGATGAACACCAGTGGCGGCACACCCAGCAGCGCCAGCGGCAGGTAGAGCAACCACGAGAAGAGGAACCCGCTACTGGTCTGGCGCAGCGCCGTGGTGAGGTTGTACTCCTCGCTCTGGTGATGCACCGAGTGCGCAGCCCACAGTACGTTGCGCTCATGCCCCAGGCGGTGCAGCCAGTAGTAGCAGAAGTCGTACAGGACAAAGGCCAGCAACCAGACCCACCCTGCCTGCGCCGGCAATTGCAACAGCGCCAGGTGCTCGAAGACCAGAGCATAGGTGACCAGCCCTACGCCTTTGGTCAGCAGGCCGGTACTGGTCGACAGTGCGCCGGTACTCAGGCTGTTGATCGAGTCGGCCAGGGTGAAGTTGTGCTGGCCGCGCACGCGGTCGGCGACCAGCTCGACGGCTATCAGCACAAAAAAGAACGGCACGGCCAGCAGTATCAGGTCCATGGGCGCGACCTCAGGCGTTATCCACCAAGATTAGGCCGCCCCCGCAGGAATCCCTATGGCGACATCTGCCAAACTAGAGGACATTTAGCGCCTCGACACTGGAGTAATGAGCATGACAAAAAAAGTAGCGGTGATTCTTTCCGGCTGTGGCGTGTATGACGGCGCCGAAATCCACGAAAGCGTGATCACGCTGCTGCGCCTCGACCAGCGCGGTGCGCAGGTGCAGTGCTTCGCGCCGAACATCGCACAGATGCATGTAATCAACCATCTGACCGGCGAAGAAATGCCCGAATCGCGCAATGTGCTGGTGGAGTCGGCGCGCATTGCCCGCGGCGAGGTCAAGGATATCCGTGAAGCCAAGGCCGAAGACTTCGACGCACTGATCGTGCCGGGCGGTTTCGGGGTGGCTAAAAACCTGTCCAACTTTGCCGTGGAAGGCGCCAACTGCAGCGTGAACCCAGACGTGCTGGCCTTGGCCGAAGCCTTTGCCGACGCCTGCAAACCCGTTGGCCTGATCTGCATCTCGCCGGCGCTTGCGGCGAAGATCTACGGGCCGGGCGTGGTCTGCACCATCGGCAGCGATGCCGGCACTGCGGCGGCTGTCGAGAAGATGGGCGGCACCCATGAAGCGTGCGATGTACACGACATTGTCGAAGACACCCAGCGCAAGCTCGTGACGACCCCGGCGTACATGGAGGCCAAGTCGATCAGCGAGGCGGCGGGCGGGATCTACAAGCTGGTAGACCGAGTGCTGGAGCTGACGCACGAGTAAGTTATTGCGTTGGCTTCTTCGCGGGCATGCCCGCTCCCACAGGTCCAGCACAGGCTTCAAGGTCACGCGGTACCTGTGGGGGAAACTCATGAAAAGCCTGCGCGATCACCTGTAGGAGCGGGTTTACCCGCGAACACCGGCAAAGCCGGTGCCATCCACCGCGCCACGCTGGGCTGTCGCCGACAGGAACCGTGTCAGCGCTCAGCTTTTCGAGAGGCGGGCAATGATCCGGTCCAGTGCATTGGCAAACGCCTGTTTCTCACGTTCGCCATAGGCCGCCTGCCCGCCCCCCACCTGCCCCTGCTCACGCAGCTCGGTGAACAGGTTGCGCGCCGCCAGGCGGTCGCCCATGTTGCGCTCGTCGAACTCACGCCCACGCGGGTCCAGTGCGGCCACGCCCTTTTTCACCAGGCGGTCGGCCAGCGGCACGTCACTGCAGATCACCAGCTCGCCAGGCACGGCGTGCTCCACTATGTAATCGTCGGCCGCATCCATGCCGCTGGGCACCACGATCAGACGCACGATCGCGAACGCCGGCTTGGCCACCGCCTGCCCCGCCACCATCACCACCTCGAACTTGCGCTTGAGGGCGAACTTGACGATCAGATCCTTGGCCGCCTTGGGGCAGGCGTCGGCATCGATCCATACACGCATTGGACACTCTCTACATGAACTCAATGCGCCCATCATGCCTGAAGCGCAGCGAAAGCTGGAGCAGGCCAGCGCTGGAAAAATGGCGCCAGAATTTCAATTACCGCTTATCCGACCCCGCCACTCAGGCTAAACTCGCCACAGCTTCAATGGCCTGCCCGAGCGCGCAATGAACCACCCTCACGAAATCCGCCCTGACCTGGACGAAGGCATCGACCGCAAGGTCCTGGCGACATTGCGTGCGCGCTTCCTGCATCTGAACCAGGGCCGACTGCAGCGGGCAAAGGAAGGCCTGTCAACGCGCCAGCAACAGGTACTGTCGTTGCTGCCGCTGCTGTTTCACGTGAACCACCCGCTATTGCCGGGTTACGTCTCCGGCAGCACCCCTGCGGGCGTATCGGCTTACGAGCCAAGCGCCGAGTTGGTGGCCGATGCCCAACGCCTGGCCCGCTCGTTCACTTACAAGGCCCAGCATGGCAACCCGCCACGCCCGATCCACGGCCTGTTCCTGATGGGCAGCCTGGGCTCGCTGGCGCAGGCCGAGCACAGCGACATGGACCTGTGGGTGTGCCATGCACCCGGCTTGCCCGAACAGCTGCTGGGTGAGCTGCGCCGCAAGTGCCAGCTGCTGGAGGCCTGGGCGGCAAGCCTGGGCGCCGAAGCACACTTTTTCCTGATCGACACACAGGGCTTCGCCCAGGGTCAGCGCGATGGCCAGCTCGGCTCCGACGACTGCGGCACCACCCAGCACTACCTGCTGCTGGACGAGTTCTACCGCACCACCCTGTGGCTGGCCGGGCGTACGCCGCTGTGGTGGCTGGTACCGGTGTACGAGGAACACAACTACTACAGCTACACCCAGACGTTGCTGTCCAAGCGCTTTATCCGCAGCCAGGAAGCCCTTGACCTCGGCAACCTGGCGCACATTCCGCCCGGTGAGTTCGTCGGCGCTGGCCTGTGGCAATTGTTCAAAGGCATCGACTCGCCCTACAAATCGCTGCTCAAACTGCTGCTGACCGAAGCCTACGCCGGCGAACACCCTGCGGTGCGCTGCCTGAGCCTGGACTACAAGCAGGCAGTATTTGCCAACCAGCTCGACCTCGACGAGCTGGACCCCTACGTGATGGTCTACCGGCGCATCGAACGTTACCTGCTGCAACGCGGCGAACCCGCGCGCCTGGAGCTGGTACGGCGCAGCCTGTACCTGAAGGTGAACAAAAAGCTCAGCGACCAGGGCCGCAGCCATGGCTGGCAACGCCGGCTGCTGCAGCGCCTGACCGACGAGTGGGGCTGGGACCAGCGCCAGTTGGCCCTGCTGGACAGCCGCAGCCAATGGAAAGTGCAGCAGGTTGCCGTCGAGCGGCGTGAGCTGGTGGCCGAGCTTAACCTCAGTTATCGCTTCCTCAGCCAGTTCGCTCGCACCCAGAACGCCAGCAGCCGCGCCGACCAGCGCGACCTCAATGTGCTGGGCCGGCGCCTGTACGCAGCCTTCGAGCGCCGCGCCGGCAAGGTCGAAGTGATTAACCCCGGCATCGCCCCTGACCTCGCCGAAGGCACCCTGACGCTGGTCCAGGCACCCAACCGCAAGGAGCCGGGCAGCTACCACTGGGAGCTGTACAGCGGCAACCTGAGCACCCATGAGGTGCAGCACTTCAGCCCGATCAAACGCTGCCGCGAGCTACTCGAACTGCTGACCTGGGCCCATCGCAACGGAGTGATCGACAGCAGCACCCGCATGGCGCTGCATCCAGGGGCCAGCGACCTTGGGGAATTTGAGCTGTTCAACCTGCTGGGCTGTCTGCGGCAAAGTGTCCCCCTGCCCTTGCCGACCGTCAGCGAAGTGCGCCTTTTGCAGCCCAGCGTTGCCGATGAGGTGTTGTTGCTGGTCAACGTCGGCGTCGACCCGCTGCGCCACCACCGCGAGCTGAACGTTTTGATGACCACAGAGCGCACCGACGCGTTGAGCTACGCTGGCGTGCGCGAAAACCTGGTGCTGACCCTGGACCAGGTCACCGTCAACAGCTGGAACGAGGTGCTGGTCCAGCGCTATGACGGTGAACACGCGCTGGTGCGCTGCCTGCGCGACTTCCTCAACAGCCCGGCGCAGCGCGGCCACCGGCCAAGGGTGCGAGTACGCTGCTTCTGCCAAAGCCGCGCCCAGCCGATCGGCCAGCGCGTAGAGGAAATTTTCGACACCGCCCAGCTGCTGCGGGATCAAGGGCTCCACCACCGCTACCTGCTGCAAGTGGCCCACCACACCCATGTGCTGGAGCTGTTGCCCGAGCATGTCAGCCTGACAACCCTGGCCGAGCATGAGGCGCTACTGGCCTACCTGGGCGAAGAGCGAGGCACCTACAGCCCGCTGTACCTGGATGCCAATGCGCTGCAGGACCACGACCTGCGCCTGGTGCTGGAGCAAGGCCGACCAGCCTGCATTCAGGTGTTCTACCGCCTGCAGGGCGGCTGGGCCGATGTGTATGTGCTGGATGAATACAACGCATTGTGGCAACAACGCCTGCCGCTGCATGACGAAGCGCATCTGCTGTTGCCACTGCAACGTTTTCTGCGCTCGGTGGTGATGCGCCGCGATGCCCGCCTGCCCCTCGATAGCCTGCGACCCGCCTCGCTGGATATCCACTACGCGCAGCTGCTGCCCACCGGCCCAGGCAAGGCACGCAACATCGAGCCGCGCCTGGCCCCGGCCGAGGGCAGCGACCAGCCTTACTATGAGGTACAGGCGATTATCCAGGCGGGTGTAGCGGGCGTGGCGCATGTGACGCTGTACTGCGACCAGCAGGAGTTTTCCGAGCTGGAACATGGTGAGCAGCTGTATGCGGTGGTGGCCAGGCAGATCATCGGTCAGCGCCGTGGCACAGCGCAGTACCGGTGCTATATCACCGACCTGGATTTGTCCGAGTTGCTGGATGACCGGCTGGGGGCAACGCAGGCCTACCTGAGCTACAAGCGGGTGCTGGAGCAGGCTTTGAATGAGGGGTTGGAGCAGGTTTTGGCGGAGGGCGCCTGAACTCGCAGCACAAGGCGGCGACAAAAGAGTGCATCTCTCTGTAGCAACAGCCTTGCGCTGCAAACGGGCCGCGAAACGGCCCCCTGGCCCTTACAGGTCGTAATCGCCCGCCGCCTCCGGCTGGTACTCCACTTCCAGCAGCTTCAGCTTGAGGGTCTTGCCCCCCGGTGCCGGCCAGTCGATCTGCTCGCCCACCGACAGCCCCAGCAAAGCGCAGCCAATCGGCGCCAGGATCGAGACCTTGCCTTCCGGCCCGGCATCCTTGGGGTACACCAGTGTCAGGTGGTAGTCCTTGCCGCTGGCTTCCTCACGGCAGTGCACCCGCGAGTTCATGGTCACCACGCCCGCCGGCACTTCCTCGTGACCGACCACCTGCTCGGCGCGGTCAAGCTCGTCCTGCAGGGCGAGCACACCCGGCGTACTCTCGTCGAGGCTGTCGATCAGACGCTCCAGACGTTGTACGTCCAATCGGGTGAGGATGAGGGAAGGCTTGGTGCTCATGATCCAGTCAGACTCCTTTGAACAGGCAGTTTTCAATGTGCAAATAAAGCAAAACCCCGCCCAAGGGCGGGGTTTGAGAAGGCTTTGGCGTCACCGACGCAGAACCCGACACTACCACAGCCGGGCAAATACTCAAGCCCCTGCGCTCAGTGTGCCTTAACCTGCTCGCGCAAGACCTGGGCCTCGCGGCAGATCTGACGGCGCCGTTCGTCATCGGCCGAGCGC
This sequence comes from Pseudomonas sp. CIP-10, assembly GCF_020911845.1. Classification (NCBI taxonomy): domain Bacteria; kingdom Pseudomonadati; phylum Pseudomonadota; class Gammaproteobacteria; order Pseudomonadales; family Pseudomonadaceae; genus Pseudomonas; species Pseudomonas sp. CIP-10. The sequence continues at coordinate 5,824,023 of NZ_CP087160.1, forward strand.
CATTCGCGAATGTGCTCGACATGTCGATGGCAACCGGTGCACACCCGCTGTTCGTCCAGCCGGCATACGCTGATGCACGGTGACGGCACTGCAGGGCTGACGTTGCTGTAAAGCGGCTTGGGCGGCCGGGCCTGGGCGCTACTCATGTCAGATTTCGTCGAAGTCCAGCTTCTCGCCGGCCCGCTCCCAGACGATACGCTCGAGCATTTCACCCAGCAACTCTTCGCTCTTTTCGCACACCCACTTGCCGCTGTCTTCGTCGTAATCGAAGTGGAAACCACCGGAGCGGTCGGCAAGCCACAGCTGGCGCAATGGCTCCTGACGGCTGAAGATCAGCTGGGCGCCGCCCTCGAACTTGACGGTCAGGACACCGGCGGAGTTCTCCATGTCCAGGTCCAGACCGCTCTCGTCGAACAGATCTTCCAGGGCCTGTTGGGTCGCGTCGACCAGATCATGGAAACGCGCTTCACTCAAACTCATTGCAGGAACCTCGAAATTGGCTGCGTTACAGGCAAGCCGGGCAAGATACGGGCGCTTGCCGCCGAATGCAAAGGTTTAGCCGTTGCGTTCACCGGCCTCTTCGCGGGCAAGCCCGCTCCTACGGGGGGCTGCGCAGAGGCTAAGCATAGCCCGCCCGGCGGACCGGTCCTTGCATAGGCAAGCCGCCGGTCGCTCGGTATACTCGGGCGCAATACTGCATTTTTCTAAGGATTTCACCCATGAAGCGCCTGATTTCCTCCTTCGCGGCGCTGGTCGCTGTTGCCTGCCTCGTTTCGGCCTGTGGCCAGAAAGGCCCGCTGTATCTGCCTGAAGATGGCGATAACGGCAAAGCGCACACGTCGCACCAGCACCAGCCAAAAGCCAAGCCGGCCCCGGCACAAGAACAGCAGCCCGAGCTGCAGTCCGAGTCCGAGTCCGAGCAGTCGCCAGCGCAGTAAGGAAACCAGATGAACGCTTTCAACTACCGCGACGGTGAGCTGTTCGCGGAAGGCGTGGCCCTGTCGGCCATTGCAGAACGTTACGGCACCCCCACCTATGTGTACTCGCGCGCCCACATCGAGGCCCAGTACCGTAGCTACGCAGACGCCCTGCAAGGCACCGAGCACCTGGTGTGCTTCGCGGTCAAGGCCAACTCCAACCTTGGCGTGCTGAACGTGCTGGCGCGCCTGGGCGCAGGCTTTGACATTGTCTCCGGTGGTGAACTGGAGCGTGTATTGGCCGCTGGCGGGCGTGCCGACCGCGTGGTGTTCTCCGGCGTTGGCAAAACCCGTGAAGACATGCGCCGTGCCCTGGAAGTTGGCGTGCACTGCTTCAACGTCGAATCCACCGACGAGCTGGAGCGCCTGCAAGTAGTCGCCGCCGAAATGGGCAAGGTTGCCCCGGTGTCGCTGCGGGTCAACCCGGACGTCGATGCCGGTACTCACCCGTACATCTCCACCGGCCTTAAAGAAAACAAGTTCGGCATCGCCATTGCCGATGCCGAGGCCATCTACGTACGCGCCGCACAGCTACCGAACCTGGAAGTGGTCGGTGTCGACTGTCACATCGGCTCGCAACTGACCACCGTCGAGCCATTCCTCGACGCCCTCGACCGCCTGCTGGTGCTGGTCGACCGCCTGGCCGAGTGCGGCATACACCTGCGCCACCTGGACCTGGGTGGCGGTGTCGGCGTGCGCTACCGCGACGAACAGCCACCACAGGTGGCCGACTACATCAAGGCCATCCGCGAACGCGTGGGCGAGCGCGACCTGGCCCTGGTGTTCGAGCCTGGCCGCTACATCGTCGCCAACGCTGGCGTGCTGCTGACCCGCGTGGAATACCTCAAGCACACCGAACACAAGGACTTCGCGATCATCGATGCAGCGATGAACGACCTGATCCGCCCGGCCCTGTACCAGGCCTGGATGGGTGTCAGCGCGGTCAAGCCACGTGCAGGCGAAGGCCGTGCCTATGACCTGGTCGGCCCTATCTGCGAGACTGGCGACTTCCTCGGCAAGGACCGCGTACTCAACCTGGCCGAAGGTGACCTGCTGGCCGTAGAGTCCGCGGGCGCCTATGGTTTTGTCATGAGCTCCAACTACAACACCCGCGGCCGTTGCGCTGAAATCCTGGTCGACGGCGACCAGGCGTTCGAAGTACGCCGCCGCGAGACCGTCGCCGAACTGTATGCTGGCGAAAGCCTGCTGCCGGAGTAAGCCCATGCTGCTGCGTTTTACCAAGATGCATGGGCTGGGCAACGACTTCATGGTCCTGGACCTGGTCAGCCAGCACGCGCACATTCAGCCCAAGCACGCCAAGCAATGGGGTGACCGTCACACCGGCATCGGCTTTGACCAGTTGCTGATCGTCGAGGCGCCGAACAACCCGGAAGTGGACTTCCGCTACCGCATCTTCAACGCCGACGGCTCCGAGGTCGAGCAATGCGGCAACGGTGCGCGCTGCTTTGCCCGCTTTGTGCTGGACAAGCGCCTGACCGCCAAAAAGCGCATCCGCGTGGAAACCAAGAGCGGCATCATCGTGCTGGACGTGCAGAACGACGGCCAGGTGAGTGTCAACATGGGCCCGCCGCGCTTCATCCCTGCCGAAATTCCCTTTGTCGCCGACGCACAGGCGCCAAGCTACCCGCTGGAAGTTGACGGCCAGTTGTACTCGATAGCCGCCGTGTCCATGGGTAACCCGCACGCCGTGCTGCGTGTCGACGACGTGTTTACTGCGCCTGTGCATGAGCTGGGCCCGAAGATCGAAAACCACCCACGCTTCCCACAGCGGGTGAATGCCGGCTTCATTCAAGTCATCGACCGCCACCGCGCCAACCTGCGCGTGTGGGAACGCGGCGCCGGCGAAACCCAGGCTTGCGGCACCGGCGCCTGCGCCGCAGCCGTGGCGGCGATCAGCCAGGGCTGGATGGATTCCCCGGTGTCCCTCGACCTGCCCGGTGGTCGCCTGCACATCGAATGGGCCGGCCCCGGCAAGCCCGTGATGATGACCGGCCCGGCCGTACGCGTCTACGAAGGACAGGTTCGTCTCTAAACGAGTAACCGCCATGACCGATCAGCCCAAGGTTGTACCCAAGCAGTCCGCCGAGCTCGATGCCGAAGCGGTGGTCGCCTACCTGCGCGCCCACCCCACCTTCTTCGCCGAGCACGACGAGCTGCTGATCGAACAGCACATCCCGCACCAGCGAGGAGACAGCGTGTCGCTGGTGGAACGCCAGCTCAAGCTGCTGCGTGACCGCAACATCGAAATGCGCCATCGCCTGTCGCAACTGATGGACGTGGCCCGCGACAACGACCGGCTGTTCGACAAGACCCGCCGGCTGATCCTTGACCTGCTCGATGCCGGCAGCCTGGAAGAAGTGGTAATGGCGGTCGAAGACAGCCTGCGCCAGGAATTCCAGGTGCCCTTCGTCAGCCTGATCCTGTTCGGCGACAACGTCGCGCCGGTGGGGCGCTGGGTCAGCAATGCCGAGGCGCAGCAAGCCATCGGTGCCCTGCTGGGCGGTGGCAAGACCGTCAGTGGCAACCTGCGCGAGCACGAGCTGGCTTTCCTGTTCGGTGAAGAACAGCGCCGGGAAGTAGGCTCCAGCGCCGTGGCAGCTCTTGAGTACCAAGGGCTGCATGGGGTTCTGGCCATCGGCAGCCGCGACCCGCAACACTACAAGAGCAGCGTCGGCACCCTTTTCCTCGGCTATATCGCCGAAGTGCTCGGCCGCGTTGTGCCACGCGTTACCCAGACACTGCGCTCGGTACGCTGATGAAACGCCAGCTGGAGGCTTATTGCGCACACCTGCGCAACGAGCGCCAGGTGTCGGAGCACACCTTGCTGGGCTACCGTCGCGACCTGGAAAAAGTCATCGCCTACTGCAAAGAACACGGCATTGCCGAGTGGCAGGCGCTGCAAATCCAGCAACTGCGCCAGCTGATCGCCCGCTTGCACCACCATGGCCAGTCCCCGCGCAGCCTGGCACGCCTGCTGTCGGCAGTACGCGGCCTGTACCGTTACCTCAACCGCGAAGGCCTGTGCCAGCACGACCCGGCCACCGGCCTGAGCGCACCCAAAGGTGAGCGTCGGCTGCCCAAGGTACTGGATACCGATCGCGCACTGCAGCTGCTCGATGGTGGCGTCGACGACGACTTCATTGCCCGGCGTGACCAGGCGATCCTCGAGCTGTTCTATTCCTCAGGCCTACGCCTATCGGAACTGACCAACCTCGATCTTGATCACCTCGACCTCGCCGCCGGCCTGGTGCAGGTACTGGGCAAGGGTGGAAAAGCCCGCGTACTGCCGGTGGGTCGCAAGGCTCGCGAGGCGTTGCAGGCCTGGTACCGCTTGCGCGGCATCGGCAACCCACGCGACCGTGCAGTGTTCATCACCCGCCAGGGCAATCGCATCAGCCCCCAGGCAGTTCGGCTGCGGGTAAAGGCCGCCGGTGAGCGTGAGCTGGGCCAACACCTGCACCCGCACATGCTTCGCCATTCCTTCGCCAGCCATGTGCTGGAATCATCCCAGGACCTGCGCGCGGTGCAGGAGATGCTCGGCCACGCCGACATCAGCACGACGCAAATCTACACCCACCTGGACTTCCAGCACCTGGCCGCGGTGTACGACAGCGCCCACCCTCGGGCCAAACGCAGCAAAGGCACAGACTCATGAGCATCAAGCTGATCACCTTCGACCTCGACGATACCCTGTGGGACACCGCGCCGGTGATTGCTACCGCGGAAGTCGTGCTGCGCGACTGGCTCGAGGCCAACGCACCCACCCTCGGCAGTGTGCCGGTGGAACACCTGTTCGCCATCCGCGAGCGCCTGGTGCAAGCAGAGCCCGGCCTCAAGCACCGCATCAGTGCCCTGCGCAGGCGCGTGCTGTTTCATGCTCTGGAAGAGGTCGGCTACAGCGAGCAGCACGCACAGGCGCTGGCCAACGAAGGCTTCGAAGTGTTCCTGCATGCCCGCCACCAGGTGGAGATCTTCCCAGAGGTGCAGCCGGTGCTCGAAATCTTGCGCCATCAATACATCCTGGGCGTGGTCACCAACGGCAATGCCGACGTCAGCCGGCTAGGGCTGGCGGATTACTTCCGCTTTGCCCTGTGCGCCGAGGACCTGGGCATCGGCAAACCAGACCCTGCACCATTCCTTGAAGCGTTGCGCCGCGGCGAGGTGGACGCGGGTGCGGCAGTGCACATCGGCGATCACCCTGGCGATGACATTGCCGGTGCCAAGCGCGCCGGGTTGCGGGCGGTGTGGTTCAACCCGCAAGGCAAGGCCTGGGCTGGCGATCAGGCGCCGGACGCCGAGATCCAGCGCCTGTCGCAACTACCTGACGTGCTTGCACGCTGGCGCTGACGGGGCCGCTTTGCGGCCCATTCGCGGGCACGCCCCCTCCCACAGGGACCGCGCAGGTCCTGAACCCTGTGGTGAACCTGTGGGAGCGGGCATGCCCGCGAAGAGGCCGGCACGGGCAACACAAAACCCACAGGCGTAAAAAAGCCCGCAGCGACGGCGGGCTTTTTTGCGATCAGCCACTCAGATAGGGCGGCTGCCGTACTTGTTGTCCGGCTTCTTGGGCGGGTCAGCGACCACGTTGGCCTCGACTTCCTGCACCTTGCCACCACGAGAAAGAAATTCTTCCATCGCCTTGGCCAGTGCATCACGCTCTTTCTGCTTGGCTTCCATGCTCGGCATCTCGTCTACCGAGACTGCGGCCTTGGATTTGCCCTTGGCAACGGGTGCCGGGCTGCTGTCGTCATCGCCAGCGTCTTCAACGCCGTCATCAGCCGCCCCTTCAAGGACCTCATCACCCTCGTCTTCGTCGCCTACTTCGAGGTCATCATTTTCCAGATCGTCGTCGCTCATGTTCTACCTCATGACTTGCGAAAAGCAGGTTGGTTATAGACCAGTGCAGCCGTAGACCGGCAGCCACCAGTGAAAATTCAACTGGCCGTGGGTTAGGCCACTGCCCTTGGGTCGGCACTCCTGATGGGAGGCGGCACCCAGCAGGCCCTGCTCCTGGCAGGACCTGACAAATCCATTAGCCCCTGCTGGCCACACGCTATTGGCAAGCCTAGCAAAGGCTGGCGAAGTGTGTGGACTACTCGTCAAACACCCTTCGGCGCGCATTCTAGCGCGCCCGTGGAAAAAGCAAAGCACCATAAACGCCCTGTGGCTTGTAAGTTTTTTACCTACGTCACGAACGTGTCGAATAAACCGTTTGCCGTGCGGGAAATGCTGAAAAACTGGCAAAAAAATGCCCGGCAAGCCGGGCAAGTTTTTACCGCGTCGCAGTTACAGGTTGTAGCCGCGCTCGTTGTGCTGAGCCAGGTCAAGGCCGACCGACTCTTCTTCTTCGTTGACCCGCAGGCCCATCACCACATCCAGCACCTTGAGAATCACGTAGGTGACGATGGCGGTGTAGACCACGGTGAAAATCACACCTTTGGCCTGGATCCAGACTTGCATGCCGATGTCGGTGACGGTACCGAAGCCGCCCAGCGCCGGGGCCGCGAACACACCCGTGAGGATGGCACCGATGATGCCGCCAACACCGTGCACGCCGAAGGCATCCAGGGAATCGTCATAGCCGAGTTTGCGCTTGAGCGTGGTGGCGCAGAAGTAGCAGAGCACACCCGATACCAGGCCGATAATCAGCGCGCCAATCGGCCCGACGGTGCCCGCAGCCGGGGTGATGGCAACCAGGCCAGCAACCACGCCCGAAGCGATGCCCAGAGCACTTGGCTTACCGTGACCGACCCACTCGGCGAACATCCAGCCCAGGGCGGCGGCGGCGGTAGCGATCTGAGTGACCAGCATGGCCATGCCGGCAGTACCGTTGGCGGCAGCAGCAGAGCCTGCGTTGAAACCGAACCAGCCGATCCACAGCATCGCTGCGCCCATCAGGGTATAGCCGAGGTTGTGCGGGGCCATCGGCGTGGTCGGGTAGCCCTTGCGCTTGCCCAGTACCAGGCAGCAGACCAGGCCTGCGATACCGGCGTTGATGTGCACCACGGTGCCGCCAGCGAAGTCCAGTACGCCCCAGTCCCACATCAGGGCACCGTCACCGCTCCACACCATGTGTGCGATCGGCGCATACACCAGGGTGAACCAGATGCCCATGAAGACCAGCATCGCCGAGAACTTCATGCGCTCGGCAAAGGCGCCGACGATCAAGGCCGGGGTGATGATGGCGAACGTCATCTGGAAGGTGATGAACACCGCTTCAGGGAACAGCGCGGTGGCCGAGGTCAGGCTGTTGGGCGTGACGCCGCTGAGGAAGGCCTTGGAGAAGCCGCCAACGAAAGAGTTGAAGTTGAGCACGCCCTTTTCCATACCGGCGGTATCGAAGGCCATGCTGTAGCCGTAGACGACCCAGAGAATGCTCATCAGGCCGGTAATTGCAAAGCACTGCATCATCACCGACAGCACGTTCTTGGAACGCACCATGCCGCCATAGAACAGGGCCAGGCCTGGAATGGTCATGAACAGCACCAGCGCCGTTGCGGTCAGCATCCAGGCGGTGTCGCCGGAGTTCAGCGCTGGGGCAGCTTCCTCTGCCAGGGCAAGCCCGGGCATTACGAGGGACAATAGGGCTCCTAGCCCTGCGATCTTACGCAGAGTCATGTTGTTTTCTCCTGGGGCGTTGGGTTTGGTGAGGCTTTGTTGCTGCTTAAATCGCGTCGGTATCGGTTTCGCCGGTACGGATGCGGATTGCCTGCTCCAGATTCACCACGAAAATCTTGCCGTCACCAATCTTGCCGGTGTTGGCTGCCTTGGTGATGGCTTCGATTACCCGATCAAGGTCCTTGTCATCGATGGCGACATCGATCTTCACCTTGGGCAGGAAATCGACCACATATTCAGCACCGCGATACAGCTCGGTGTGGCCCTTCTGCCGACCGAAACCTTTGACTTCGGTGACGGTGATGCCCTGCACGCCGATTTCCGACAACGACTCGCGCACGTCGTCCAGCTTGAACGGCTTGATGATGGCTGTGACTAGCTTCATGAAACTCTCTCCCGATTTGGTGGACTTGCCCCAGGAAAACAAACCCGTCTCAAGTCTAAGCGCAGCGGTTGGCTTTGTAACGCGTCGTCGGCATCCGGCTCCGCGTGCGCACTGCCTGGTCACAAGGAACTGCTTCAGTGCATGGCTCGTACAGGTCTTTGCAGAAACCTTGCCAGTTCGGACAAAGCGCCGAAAAACAGAGCGTTATGTGATTTGGTCGGGATTGGCCAGTCGCCAGCATTGGAAACATGCACAGTTTCGGTGCGCCGAGGCGGGGCAAGCTGCGCGAAAAATGTGCAACTGATTGAAAACCGCACGCGCTCTTTGTGGGGGCGGCCTTGCGTCGCGATGGGGCTGCGAAGCGCCCCTACGATTTGTGCCTTGGTGCCGATATTGCCGGGGCCGCTGTGCAGCCCAATCGCCACGCAAGGCCATTCCCACAAAGGCCAATGTGCACTCAGGCGCCAGGTTTGTGCGTGCTACACTGGCGGCCATTTCTCCGTTTCAGTGGACAGCCCCATGCTCGCGCCCAAAGCCCTTCTCGATGCCCTGAGCGACCAGGCCTCGCGCCTGTTCAGCAGCGATGCCGCCCAGCCCCGTGCGGAACTGGAAAGCCAGTTCAAAGTGTTGATGCAAGGTGCCTTCAGCAAGCTGGACCTGGTCAGCCGCGATGAGTTCGACAGCCAGATGGTCGTACTGGCGCGCACCCGCGCACGCCTCGAGGCCTTGGAAAAACAGGTAGCCGAGCTGGAAGCGCGGCTGAACCCAACTTCACAGGATGAGTGAATGCAGCCCTCCAGCGCATACCCGGTACTGTTGTTTTCCTACGGCACCTTGCAGGATAAAGCCGTGCAACTGGCCAACTTTGGCCGTGAGCTGAACGGCCAGGCCGACCGTATGCCGGGCTACCGCCTGGACTGGGTCGAGATCACTGACCCGGACGTACTGGCGACCAGCGGCAAGTCCCATCATCCCATCGTTTCCCCCAGCAGCCAGGCCAACGACAGCGTGGCCGGTATGGTCTTCCAGATCAGCGAAGACGAACTGGCAGCGGCGGACCGCTATGAAGTTGCCGACTACAAGCGTGTCGCCGTCACCCTCGCATCGGGCCTGACAGCCTGGGTTTATGTGCGCGCCTGAGCCCCTCCGATGCAGGTTGAACCCGTAACGACTCGGCGTGGGTAAAGGCCTGTTTCGGTGGTAGCTCGCTTGCATGCAAGGTGCCGCGGAACAACGCCGCCCCGCACTGAGTAAACAATGTCTTCACCCGGTTGTGCGAATTGAGGATCTGGGCCTGGATATCACCAATGGCCGTATCCCTTGGTTGCAAGCTGGCCGCTCGGTTGACCCATTCGATGGCGGCAAAGCGGCTTTGCTTGCGGGTGCCACGCCCCTGCATCCAGGCCAGCCCCAGTTCGGCGCTGGCACGCCCTGCAAGCCACGGGTCCGGGTGCTCGACCAGGCTCAGCAGGTAAGCAACCGCCTCGGTCCGCTCCTGCGCCTCACCAAACCGGCGCAACAAAATCCCCAGATGCAAACGCGCACGCGCGTTGATCTGCGGGTTGCCCAGCGCGTCGACAAGCAGGCGCCTGACCGCCAGCATGGCACTGCGCTCGTTCAAATCCTCATCGCCGTCCATGCGCAGGCAGGCCAGGTTGTATTTGGCCTGCCTGCTGCCCGCCTCCACCGCACGCTGCAGCCAGTACCCGGCGGCCTCGTCATCCAGGTAATGCGCCGGGGTGTTGGCCAGGCCGCCATGGTGCAGCTCGTACAAGGCCAGGGCAGCACCCGGCAGGTTCAGTTCGGCGAAGCGTTCGTACAGGTAGCAGGCCACTTCATGCCGGTTGGCTGCCCACAGCACCCGTGCCACTTCAAGCACTTCGAACCCCGGTGCCTGGCCCGCGCACTGGCGATTCACCGCCCGTTGCAACCATAGCCTTGCCTGCTCGGCCGAGCGTGGCAGCGCCCACAGCCCAAAACGGTGCCCGGCCGCGCGTAATGCACAGGCAGCAGCATGTGAACGGCCGTCACACAGGCGCTCAATAGCGCCGTGTAGCAGTTGCCTCTCATCTACCATGCCATCGCGCAGTATCAGCTCGACCAAACAGCGAAACGGCACGCCCATGGCGCGGATGGCGCCAAGATCGGCATTGCACGCCACGCTCGCGGCAAAGTCGCGCATAGCGCCAGCATGGTCGCCCGATGCCCTGCTGTGCAGCGCCCCCCGCCATGCCAGAACGACAGCACGTTCCCTGGGCCTCAACGGGCGTTGTGACCAGTCTTCGAACACGTGCTGCCAGTCGGCGACGGCCTGCACCTTGTCAGCCTGTGGCAGCTTCAGCCGGCCTTCGACAGCCATCCAGCGCAGCGCATTACGCAAACGCTCGTCCCAGGTTGCGCACAGCGGGCCATTGACCAACAGCTCCAACGCACCGAGGCTGCCGCCCCAGCGGGGCAGCAAGTACACAGCAAGGGCCTGGATCGCTTCGAAGCAACCGGGGCGGGCGATCAGCGCATGGCGCAGCCAGTAATAGCGAGGGTCCTCGTTTTCATGGTCGACCCGCTTGCCCAGGTAGTGCGGTAGCGCCTGTGGCAGCTCGGCCAAGGGCAACAACCCATGCCTCACCAGCAACGGCGCTGCAGTTTCCTGTACCTCTACATCGGCATGGGCACTGGGCCTGAAGCGTGCAGGCTCCCCCTGGAACAGTTGGAGCAACCAACCAGGCTCATGGAGCTGCGCACTGATGCGCAGCATGCCAATGGCCGCTGCCACGGGGTGCGCAGAGCGGTCCATTGCACGCAACAGGTGCGCGGTGGCGGATTCACAAATTTGCGCGACCGCCAGCAAGCGTGCAGCGTTGCGTGGGCCATCAACCTGCACCTGGCAGGCCCGGTGGAAGCAGTGCATACCCATTACCACTTGTGGGTGGTAAGCCCTGGGGCACGCGTCAATCCAGGCTCTGAGCACTTGGCTCAGGGCCCTGTCGCCCTGGTTTTCCTGGTCGAGCAGCATGTGCCCTTCAATGGCCGCCAGGTAGGCCGGGAACTCGCCGGGCGGGGCTTGGCGCCATTGAGCCTCAAGCTTGTCGAAAAAGCGGTTGAGTTCAACGAATGCACTGGCCTGCACCAGTTCGCGAATTGCCTGGTGCGTGCGGGTGAGCATTTGCACGGTGCAATACCTCAAGTCCATTTGAAAGAAGACGCAGTGCCATCCCATGGCAACTGCGGTTGCCCAACAACACTAAGTCATACCTGACGACTGCGCAAAGCCTATTGGATCCATTTTTGCCGAAGCGCATGAAAGCGCAGGGAAAACCCCTGCCCTGAAAAACCACGACGCACACTTGTTGCGCCTGCCATGGCAGCACTGGCTATTCTTTGCCCAGCCGCAGGAAGCGGCATTTTCCAGCAACAACGGAGTGTTCATGTCTCTAGCCCTCGTCCACAGCCGCGCCCAGGTAGGCGTGCAGGCACCGGCGGTCAGCGTCGAAACCCACCTGGCCAACGGCCTGCCTCATCTCACCCTGGTCGGCCTGCCGGAAACCACGGTCAAGGAAAGCAAGGACCGGGTGCGCAGCGCCATCGTCAACTCCGGGCTGAAGTACCCGCAGCGGCGCATTACCCAGAACCTCGCCCCCGCCGACCTGCCCAAGGATGGCGGCCGATATGACCTGGCCATCGCCCTGGGCATCCTCGCCGCCGACGGCCAGGTGCCGATTGCCACCCTGGTCGATATGGAATGCCTGGGCGAACTGGCGCTGTCGGGGAAATTGCGCCCGGTGCAGGGCGTGCTGCCTGCGGCACTGGCGGCACGCGAAGCAGGCCGGGCGCTGGTGGTACCACGGGAAAATGCCGAGGAAGCCAGCCTGGCCGGCGGGTTGGTGGTGTATGCGGTGGGCCACCTGCTGGAGTTGGTCGCCCACCTGAACGGCCAGGTGCCGCTGCCGCCCTACGCAGCCAACGGCCTGATCCTGCAGCAACGCCCCTACCCGGACCTGAGCGAAGTGCAGGGCCAACTGGCAGCCAAGCGTGCCTTGCTGCTGGCTGCGGCCGGGGCGCACAACCTGTTGTTCACCGGGCCGCCCGGCACCGGCAAGACCTTGCTCGCCAGCCGCCTGCCCGGGCTGCTGCCACCGCTGGACGAGCACGAAGCGCTGGAAGTGGCGGCAATCCAGTCGGTCAGCGGGAAAGCGCCGCTGAACAGCTGGCCACAGCGCCCCTTTCGCCATCCCCATCACTCTGCGTCCGGCCCGGCGCTGGTCGGTGGCGGTAGCCGACCGCAACCAGGTGAAATCACGCTCGCCCATCACGGCGTGTTGTTTCTCGACGAACTTCCGGAGTTTGAGCGGCGCGTACTGGAAGTGCTTCGCGAGCCACTGGAGTCAGGTGAAATCGTGATTGCCCGTGCCCGCGACAAAGTGCGTTTCCCCGCGCGCTTCCAGCTGGTGGCGGCGATGAACCCCTGCCCTTGCGGCTACCTGGGCGACCCCACTGGCCGCTGCCGTTGCAGCACCGAGCAGATCGCGCGCTATCGCAACAAGCTGTCCGGGCCACTGCTGGACCGCATCGACCTGCACCTGACCGTGGCTCGCGAGAGCACTACATTGAACAACCAGCCTTGCGGTGAAACCAGTGCCGATGTCGCCGTCAGGGTGGCTGAAGCGCGGGAGCTGCAGCACAGGCGACAAGGATGTGCGAATGCATTTCTCGACCTTGAAGGTTTGAGGCATCACTGTGGGTTGGTAGCGGCGGACCAAGTCTGGCTGGAAGGGGCCTGCGAGCGGCTGACCTTGTCGCTACGCGCGGCGCACCGGTTGTTGAAGGTGGCGCGGACGTTGGCGGACCTGGAGGGATGCGAGACGATTGGCCGGACGCACCTGGCCGAGGCCCTGCAGTACCGGCCGGGGAGCAGTTAGATTGCCAGGGCTGTGATGCCCCCTGCAGGCGCGGGTTTACCCGCGAAGAGGCCGGCACAGCCAATACCTCACTGACCGCCGGCCAAAGCCTCTTCAACCACCTTCAGCAGCACCTCTTCAGAAAACGGCTTGCCCAGGCAGGCCAGTGCCCCAAGGCCCATCGCTGCCCGTACCGAGCCATCATCCCAATGTGCCGACATGCAGATCACCGGCAAGCGCATCCCCCGCTGTGCCAGCTCACGCTGTACCTCCAGCCCGCTCATTCCCGGCATCTTCAGGTCCAGCAATACACAACCCACCTCGCCCGCCAGTGGCGAGGCCAGGAAGGCGTGCCCGGCGGAAAACGACAAGGTCTCGAACCCCGCCGAGCGCAGCAGGTTAGCCAGGCTTTTGCGCACCGAGGCATCGTCGTCGACGATGCACACCCCTCTGCTCATGCGCCGCCCAGGCTCGCAGACCGCGCTCCGAGGAGGTTGTGCATGGCCGCAAGCTCCAGCAGCGAGCGGGACTGCATTTTGTTCATGATGTTCTTCTTATGCACCTTGGTCGTCACCTCGCTGGTGCCGATCTGCCTGGCGATCTGCTTGTGCGACAAGCCGCCGACCACCAGCGAGAAGACCTGGCGCTCACGCTGAGTCAGGCGCTGGTACTTTTCCTCGACCTGCCGCGCCTGCAGCCACTTGCGGCCTTCGGCCACGGCCCGGGCGCGCACTGCCTGCAACAGGGTCAGCAACTGGTCTTCATCGAACGGCTTGGTCAGAAACTCCACCGCCCCGGCGCGCATGGCCTGGACGGTCATCGGGATGGTGCCGAAGCCAGTCATGAACACGATCGGCCAGGGCAGCGCCAGCCGGCACAGCGCATCCTGTACCTCCAGGCCGCTTGTGCCAGGCAAGTGCATGTCCAGCAGCAGGCAGGCACAGGGGGTTTCCAGGCGGGCCTCGAACAGCGCCTCGGCACTGGCAAACAAGTGGTGCGGGATGTCCTGCGAGCGCAACAGCCGGCCCAACGCGGTGCGCACCGACGGGTCGTCATCCACCACCAGCACCGGCACATTCACGCGCTCATCGAGCGGCTCGACAGTCTCGGCCAGGCTGCGCAGCAATGACCTGCCCATTGCCTGACCAGGCACCTCGAGGCTGATCTGCGCGGCCAGGCGATAGCCCCGGCGCGGCACGGTCTGGATCAGGCTACGGTCGCCAAAGGCCTTGCGCAGCAAGGACACCTGCACCTGCAAGTTATTGTCCTCGACCACCGTGCCGGACCACACCTGGCTGAACAACTCGTCCTTGCCGACCACGCGGCCCTTGGCCCTGATCAGCGTGGCCAGCACGTCGAAAGCACGCCCACCCAACAGGATCGGCTTGCCGTCGACAAAGACTTCGCGCCGCTCCAGCGACACCTGGGCATTGCCTATTCGGATCATGGCTTCCTCGCGCGGGCACAGGCGTTTTCGCTGCCCTGGGCAGCCTAGGCCAGCGTACGCGTTCAGACAATTATCCCGAGGGATAGGTTGGCCAAAGGACTATACAAAAGCCCGCCAGCCCTCAGGGGACGATAACGGACAACAGCGTGCCCGTTCCTGCCAAGCAGGCTGTAACCCGCATCCACGCTGGGCCCGCTGCGTATACTCGCGCCTCAGGATGTCGCTAGCGGGGGTGCTTTATGCTCGATGAACGCCTTGCCCACAGGCCCATCGATTACGACCAGTCAATCGACGAGGGCTGGCTGAACCGGTGCGAGATCAGCGCGCTGGGCCAGGAAGGTGAGCTCAGCTATTTCCGCCTGCGCGACCCCGCTTCACATCAAGCCTGGATCGCCGTGCGCGCGCCGCTCGAGGCACCTTCCGCCTGTCAGCGCCTGGAGCGTGACTACCGCCTGCAACTGGACCCGCAGTGGGCGGTGATCCCCTCGGCGTTCGTGCGCTCGGCCGAAGGCCCGTTACTGGTGTACCCGGCCGGACGCTCAGTCGCCGACCTGATTGCTGAAGGCCCTGCGGCGCTGGAGCCGTTTCTCGACATTGCGGTGAACGCTGCCCATGCGTTGGCGCAAGCGCACGAACGCAATGTGCTGCACGGTACACTGCAGCCCGAGCATGTGTGCCTGCGTGCCCACCAGCGGGTGCGCCTGGGCTTCTTTCGCGCCGACCCAGCAGAACGGATCAGCGAACAGGGCACCCCGCTCGGCAACTGGGCCTACCTGGCGCCGGAGCAGGTTTGCCCGCACGGAAGCAGCAGCGACCGACGCAGTGATATCTATGCCCTGGGGGCAATCCTCTACCAGTTACTGGTAGGCGAACTGCCGCTGGCCGGGCGCGACACCCAGCACTGGCGACAGCTGCATGCTGGTGTGCAGCCGCGGGCGGCCGGCGAAGTGGACAGCAAGGTGCCGCCCCCCCTCAGCCTGGTCCTGGCAAAGGCCTTGGCCAAAGAGCCGGACGCCCGCTACCAGAGCGCGCGCGCCTTTGCAGTGGACTTGGCTCACTGCCAACGGCAGTGGGCCGCCCACAAAACCATGGCACCCTTCACCCCAGGCTGCGCCGACCCGGTAGCGCCCGACCACGCACGCCTGTATGGCCGCAGCGCCGAGCAAAAGGCTATCGCCCTGCTGCTCAAGGCCTTGCATCGCGACAGCAAACCACAAGCCCTGGTCATCTACGGCGCTGCTGGCATGGGCAAGTCGAGCCTGGTCAAAGCAGCTCTCAAGGCCAACGCCGAAGGTTACTGGGCCGTCGGCACGTGCAACAGCCACGCCCAAGCAGTGCCCTACACGCCCTGGATCGAAGTACTCGGTGCCCTGACTACCCAGTTGCTGGCCAAGAACAGTCAGGACCTCGTCACCCTGCGTCGCGAAATCCAGCGCCGCATCAAAAGTCATGGCCGTCTGCTTGGCAAGCTGGCCCCGGACCTGCAACTGATTCTCGGCCCCTTGCCCCAATTACCCGCCAAGCCCACGCGCCTTGCGTTGCAGAAGGAACTGCACGCGATCATTGAATTCCTGCAGGTTTTCAGCCGGCCTGGCCAACCGCTGGTGCTGTTCTTCGACGACCTGCAATGGGCCGACGACGCCACCCGGCAACTGCTGGCCCAACTGCTGGCTAACGTGCCGGCTAACCTGCTGCTGATTGTCACCCAGTGCAACGATACGCCCACCACCAGCGCACCGTTGGCCATACCCGCAACAGTGCGAAGCACCACGCTGAACCTGCGGCCGCTGGCCGTTGGAGCGGTGGCCGAGCTGATTGGCGAGCGCTTCCATGTTGCCCCCGAGGCCGCATTTCAACTGGCCGAGCGGGTGCACGGCAAGACGGCGGGCAACCCGTTTTTCATCAACCAGATTCTCAGGGCCATGGTCGAAGACCAGCTGTTCATCTTCGACACCCAGGCCATGCGCTGGTCATGGTGCCTGCAGGCCGTGGCCCGGCACTGCTACTCCGACAATGTCGCCGACCTGATGGTCCACCGCCTGGAGCGCCTGCCGGCACCGCAACGCGACCTGTTGCGGGTCGTCAGCGCGGCGGGCAGCCACTGCGATGAACACCTGCTTCGGCAAGTGCTCGCCCAACCGCCAGGCGAACCCTTGAAAGCCTTGATTGGCGCCGGCTTCCTGCAACCGGGCCAGAACGGCTTAGGCTGCACTCATGACCGGGTGATGGAGGCCGCTTATGCACTCACGCCCGTGCACGAGCGCGCCTCGCTGCATGCACGCATCGCCCTGGCCATGCGCCAGGCTTGGCCAGGGCGAACGCACGAGGTGTTGTTCGAGCTCGCCAGCCAGCTGCAACGCGCCAGCCCATGCGGGTTTGCAGCGGATGACTGCGAAGCGTTCCTGCAGCTTTTACGCGAAGCCGCATCCCGCGCACGCGACACCGGCGCCTTCGAACAGGCCGCTGGCTACCTGCACACCGCCGAGCAGTTGCTGCACCACAGCGCCACGCTGGAAAGCCGCGCCACGCATGGCTTTGCCGTCGCCTGCATGGCGACGGAGTGCGACATGCAACTGTCGCGAACGATCGCAGCGCAGGCCCGCCTCACTGAATGCCGCCAGCGTGCCCGCTCGGTGTTGGACCAGGCGCGGGCGTGCCGGCTGCAGGCACTGCTGTACACCTTGCACGGTGACTATCAGGCGGCTATCGACAGCGCCCTGGACGGCCTGAACTTGCTGGGCATAAGCCCGGTGCGGGGCGTCGACTGGCAAGAGGTCGAGGCCAGTCATGCCCATGTGCAGGCGTTGATTGAACAGAAGGACCGGCATTGCCTGGAGTCACTGCCGCGCACCGATTCGGAGGAAGTGACGGTTGCCATCAGCCTGCTGGCCACTCTGTCATCATCCTTCTTCGTGAAGGACGACATCTGCTTCCTGCACCTGGCCAAGCTCATGGAGATGTCGCTACTGCACGGCGTTGCCCCTGGCAGCACCTACGGCATGGCCTGGTACGGCGTGATGATTGCCGAGCGTTTTGGCGCTTACCATGATGGCCATGCCTGTTGCCTGGCCGCGCTCAAGCTGATCGAGCGGCACGGTTTCGACGCTGATTTGACCAGCGCGTTGCTGGCCCTGGACCAGGTCAGCGCCTGGACCTCGCCCATGGAATTCGCCCGACGTACCGCGCAGGACGCGGTCGACTCGGCGCGCCTGAGCGGTGACCTGGCGATGAGCTGCTATGCCTGCAACCACCTGGTTTCAGATTCGCTGTTCATGGGCCGCTACCTGCCGGACGTGGTCGAGGAAGTGGCGCAAGGCCTGGCCACTGTGCGTCGCCACGGCTACGGCGATATCGAGCAGATCCTGCTGGCCCAGCAAGCGTTCGTCGCCAACCTGAGCGGCACGCCCTGCCCCGCCCCGGCCACCGCCTCGAGGTCTCCCACCACGCGGTTCTTCCAGCACCTGTTCGCCGCCATGTGCGCCTTCTACATGGGCAATATCCCGAAGGCCATGCGCGACCTGGCATTGGCCGGTGACAACAGCTGGGCGGCACCGGCGCACATCAACCTGGCTGACTATCATCTGTTCCGCGGCCTGGCCCTGGGCAGCCCCGAGGCCCCGGGCAGTCTTGCCGACAAGCTGCGCCAGTTGCAGGCCCTGCGCGAGCGCTTCAGCCGCTGGGCCGGCTTCAACCCGGCCACCTTCCGCAGCAAGCAGTTGCTGATCGAGGGCGTCATCGCCAAGCTCGAAGGCGACGGCCTGGCCGCGATCCGCTGCTTCGACCAGGCGCAAATCGCCGCCACCGCTGCCGGTTTCATCCACGAGCAGGCACTGGCCCACGAACAGCTGGCCGAGGTGTGCATCCCCAGCGGCCTGATCTCCGGCGCCAACCTGCACCTGCGTATCGCCCGCGACTGCTTCCATATCTGGGGCGCGACCGGCAAGGTGCACCAGCTTGAGACGTTGCATCCGTTTCTGCGCACCCAGCCGATTCAGGAGACCCACCGTGCCACCCACCAGGCCAGGCTGGACCTCGAAGCCGGCATCGAAGCCGCGCGGGCGCTGTCCGAGGAAGTGCTGCTCGAAGGCCTGATCGAAACCCTGATGGGCCACCTGACCCAGCACTCCGGCGCCGACCATGGCGCGCTGCTGATTGTAAGCGGCGCCGAATTCCAGATGGCCGCCCTGGCCTACATCGACGATGCCGGGCTGCACGTGAGCATGGACAACTGCCAGAAGTTCATGACCCAGGCACCGCTGTCAGTCATCAACACCACCATGCGCACCCGCAAACCGCTGGTTCTCAACGATGCCCTCAGTGAGTGCCCGGAGGCCTTCCGCCAACAGCTGCAGGCGCGCAACGCCCGCTCGGTACTGTGCCTGCCGCTGGTGATCCAAGGCGTGCTGATCGGCCTGGTGTACCTGGAAAACCGCCTTGTGCCCCACCTGTTCGGCGGTCAGCGCCTGGCCATGCTGGAAATCCTCGCCTCACAGGCAGCGGTGTCGCTACAAACGGCCAAGTTCTACACACGCCTGGCCGAAGAAAACCAGATCCGCGCACAGATGGAGGCTGAGTTGCGCCGCTCGCGTGCGGAACTGGCGCGCAGTGCGCACTTGCAGGCGATGAATGAGCTGTCAGCGTCCATCGCCCACGAGATCAGCCAACCGCTACTGGGCATCGCCTCCAATGCCGCGGCCAGCCTGCGCTGGTTGAAACGCCCCAAT
Source organism: Pseudomonas sp. CIP-10 (assembly GCF_020911845.1). NCBI lineage: Bacteria > Pseudomonadati > Pseudomonadota > Gammaproteobacteria > Pseudomonadales > Pseudomonadaceae > Pseudomonas > Pseudomonas sp. CIP-10. The sequence continues at coordinate 5,843,090 of NZ_CP087160.1, forward strand.
CCCGACCTGGAAGAAGCAATTGCCGGCCTGGAAGACATCCGCAACGACAGCGAACGGGCCGGCAACATCGTGCGAGCGCTGCGGTCCCTGGCCAAGCAGTCACCGATGCAACTCAAGGCGGTGAAGCTGGACGAATTGATCCGCGAGGTGGTGCGCCTGACCTCGGCCGACGCCGCCAAGGGCAAGGTGGATGTGCAGACGCAGCTGAAGGCCGGGGTGTGCGTGACAGCCGACCCGGTGCAGTTGCAGCAGTTGGTGTTCAACCTGATTACCAATGCCCTGGAAGCGTTGTCGGGGTATCGCAGTGACGGGGTGCTGAAGATTGCGTCGGCGGTGGTCGAGGATGGGGTGGAGGTCTGCGTGGACGACAACGGGCCGGGTATCGCGGCGGACGAGCGGGAGCGTGTATTCGATGCCTTTCACTCCACCAAGACCGGTGGCATGGGGATGGGCTTGGCAATCTGCAGTTCGGTGGCTCAGGCCCACGGCGGGCAGTTGCAGGCGCTGGTTTCGCAGTTGGGTGGATGCCGGATTCGTTTCAGTCTGCCTGTGCGTCACGCATAGCCTGTGCCGGCCTCTTCGCGGGTAAACCCGCGCCTACAGTCGGCGCGGCCATTGTAGGGGCGGGTTTATCCGCGAAGAGGTCAATACAGGATTACATCAGCGCGAGGCCAGCGCCGCGTAGCTGTTCATCAGGTTGCGGTAGTTGGGAATACGCTGCGACAGCAGGTTACCCAGCCCTTCGATGTCGTTGCGCCAGTCGCGGTGCAGTTCGCAGGCCACCGAGAACCAGTTCATCATCTGCGCACCCGCCTGGGTCATGCGCACCCAAGCCGCTTGCTGCACGGTTTCGTTGAAGGTGCCCGAGGCATCGGTCACCACGAACACTTCAAAGCCTTCCGCCAGCGCCGACAGGGTCGGGAAGGCGACGCACACATCGGTCACCACACCGGCGATGATCAGTTGCTTGCGGCCCGTGGCCTTGATTGCCTTGACGAAGTCTTCGTTGTCCCAGGCGTTGATCTGGCCCGGACGGGCAATGTACGGCGCATCCGGGAACATCTCTTTCAGCTCAGGCACCAGCGGGCCATTCGGGCCTTGCTCGAAGCTGGTGGTGAGGATGGTCGGCAGGCCAAAGAACTTGGCCAGGTCGCCCAAGGCCAGCACGTTGTTCTTGAATTCGTTGGGCGAAAAATCCTGCACCAGCGAGATCAGACCGGTCTGGTGGTCGACCAGCAGCACCACGGCGTCGTCTTTGTTCAGGCGCTTGTAATCGGGTTGGCTCATGGGGGTGACTCCTTGGGTTGGGATAACGGGCCGGCACTGTCCGCAGGGGGTTATACCGGTGGATAGCTTCGGCTTAAGAAAGTACCTGCGCCTGCCGCCAGGCCTTGGGTGGCTGGCCGACCAGGCGGCTGAAAGCGCGGGTGAAATGGGCCTGGTCGCAAAAACCGCATTCCAGGCTCACATGAGTGATAGGCGCCTCGGTGGCGAGCAAGCGCTTGGCCTTTTCCATGCGCGCCAGCAGGCGCCAGGCCTGCGGCGAAAGGCCGGTGTTGACTTTGAAGGCGCGGGAAAAGTGGCTGCGTGTGAGGTTGCATACCGCAGCGATCTCAATGATCGACAACGGGCTGTGCAACATTAGCTCCTTGGCCCGGCGCAGCCGCGCGGGCGTGAGTGCGCCGGGGGGTTGCAGCGGCGCTTCGGGCGTCCCAGGGTACATGGCGACTCTCCTGTTCAATGCAGAAAGTCTCGCCCCCGGCACATGACGAAGTCCTGAGCCAAACCTGAATTGTTGTTAATTGTGCGCTGCTGGCCCTGGGCGTTTTGCCGATATCTTAAGATGCGTTTCGTATTCAGCTTCTGGCCGCTACCTGCGGCCGGCATTCAAGGCGACAGAGGCATGCAGGAAAAACCCGCCCACCGCACCGTGGCCATGGTGCTGTTCAACGATGTGCTACTGCTGGATGTCACCGGCCCCATGGATGCATTCGCCATCGCCAACCGGTTCTTGCCTGCAGCACGGCAATATCGGCTGCTGACCTTGGCCGAGGGGGGGCAAGCAGTGGTGCGCGGCTCATGCGGCCTGAAGGTGGTGGCAGACCAGCGCCTGGAAGACTTGCCGGAGGCCGTCGACCTGTTGCTGGTGCCGGGCGGCCCAGGGGCCTATGACACCGCCCTGCCAGGGATCGAGCGCTGGCTGCCCAAGGCCGCACGCCAGGCGAAGCGCTTCGGCGCCATCTGCACTGGGGTGTTCCTGCTGGGGCGGGCCGGGTTACTGAATGGCTATCGCTGTACCACCCACTGGAACTACGTGGAGCGCCTGGCACAGGCGTTCCCCGAGGCCAAGGTGGAGACCGAGCAGATCTACGTGATGGACCGCTGCCTGATCACCTCGGGCGGTATCACTGCTGGGATCGACCTGGCATTGGCGGTGGTCGCCGAGGACCATGGCAAGGCGCTGGCCCTGGAAGTGGCCAAGGTACTGCTGGTTGCCCGCCACCGTCAGGGCGGGCAGACACCCTACGGGCCGTTGCTGGCTGCGGTACCACGCGATGACTCGCCGATTGCCCGGGTACAGGCCTATATCGTCGACCACATCGAGCAGACGTTCACCGTGCAGAAAATGGCCGAACTGGTGGCCATGAGCGGGCGCAACTTTGCCCGGACGTTTCAGCGTGAGGTGGGCATTACGCCGCTGCAGTACCTGCAGAATGCGCGCATCGATCGCGCACGCAAGCTGCTCGAATGCGGTGACCTGCCGATGAAGGTGGTGGCGGCGCAGTGCGGGTTCGGCAGTGACCGACACATGCGCAAGGTATTCTTTGAGCGAATTGGCATGACGCCGGCGCAGTATCGGGCACAGTTTGGTGGCGGTGACCAGTCGGATTAGCGCTGCCTTCCTCGCGGGCGCGCCCGCTCCCACAGAGACAGCACAGGCCTTGAAGCCTGGGTAGGCGCCGTCATCGATTGTCACCCTGAACAGGACAATGTTTCTTCCCTTCAGATGATTGTCTGACCCCACCCCACCCCTCAGAATTGTCCGTCAAACTGTTCGAACGCTGCCCCGGCAGCTCATGGAGTACGAGCCAATGCCACACGAAGGCAGCCTTCTACAAACCGCGGTGATCTTCCTGCTTGCCGCCGTCCTCGCCGTCCCCCTGGCCAAGCGCCTGCAACTGGGTGCCGTGCTCGGCTACCTGCTCGCCGGTGTGGTCATCGGCCCGCAAGCACTTGGCCTGATCCGCGACACAGAAAGCGTGGCGCACATTTCCGAACTGGGCGTGGTCTTGCTGCTGTTCATCATCGGCCTGGAACTGTCGCCCAAACGCTTGTGGCTGATGCGCAAGTCGGTGTTTGGTGTCGGCACTGCCCAGGTGGTGCTGACCGGTGCAGTCATCGGCGCCATCGCCCTGTTCGGTTTCAGCCAGACGCTGCCAGCAGCCATCGTGCTCGGCCTGGGCCTGGCGCTTTCGTCCACTGCCCTTGGCCTGCAGAGCCTGGCCGAGAGCAAGCAGCTCAATGCACCGCACGGCCGTCTGGCGTTCGCCATCCTGTTGTTCCAGGACATCGCCGCGATCCCGCTGATCGCCTTGGTACCGCTGCTGGCCGCCAGTGGCCCGGACACCAGCCAAGGCGACAGCCTGCAACACGGCCTGAAGGTATTCGCCAGCATCGCCGTGGTGATCATCGGCGGTCGCTACCTGTTGCGCCCGGTGTTCCGCACCGTGGCTCGCACCGGCCTGCCGGAAGTGTCTACTGCCACCGCACTGCTGGTGGTGATCGGCACCGCCTGGCTGATGGAAGAAGCGGGTATCTCCATGGCCCTTGGCGCTTTCCTCGCCGGCCTGCTGCTGGCCGACTCGGAATACCGTCACGAGCTGGAATCGCAGATCGAACCCTTCAAGGGCCTGCTGCTGGGGCTGTTCTTCATCAGCGTGGGCATGGGCGCCAACCTGCGCCTGCTGCTGGAAATGCCACTGGTGGTGCTGGGCCTGACCCTGTTGCTGGTGGCCGTGAAGCTGCTGTTGCTGATAGGCGTCGGCCGCTGGGTCGGCGGCCTGAACAGCGCCAGCGCCCTGCGCCTGGGCATGGTGCTGGCGGCCGGTGGCGAGTTCGCCTTCGTGGTGTTCAAGCTGGGCAAGGACCAGGGCCTGTTCGACACCCAGACCTACGACCTGCTGCTGATGACCATTACCCTGTCGATGGCCATCACCCCGCTGCTGATGCTGGGTTGCGCCCGCGCCCTCAAACGCCCGCAACCGGCGCGTGAAGTGCCCGAGCAATACAAGCAGATCCAGACGGATACGCCGCGGGTGGTGATCGTCGGCATGGGCCGCATGGGCCAGATCGTCGCGCGCATCCTGCGGGCACAGAAGATCCCGTTCGTTGCCTTGGAAACCTCGGTGGACACCATCGAGATGACCCGTATGTTCGAACAGGTGCCGGTGTTCTACGGCGACCCGCTGCGCCCGGAGGTGTTGCATGCCGCCAAGGTGGGTGAAGCGGAGTACTTCATCATCACCATTGATGACCCTGAAGCCGCCATTCATACCGCCGCACGGGTGAAGCGTCTGTACCCTCACCTGAAGGTGCTGGCCCGGGCGCGCAACCGCCAGCATGTGCACAAACTGGCGGATGTGGGCGCCGAGCCGATTCGCGAGACGTTTTATTCCAGCCTGGAAATGACTCGCCGGGCACTGGTGGGGTTGGGCCTGAGCGATGAACAGGCGGCGGACCGCATTGCGCGGTTCACCCAGCATGACGAAGAGGTGCTGGAGGCCCAGGGGCAAGTGCGTGATGACCGGGCCAAGGTGATGCAGACGGCCAAGGAGGCGCGGGTGGAGTTGGAAAGGTTGTTTGATTCGGATGCGGATTGAGGCCTTTTGGCGCATGCCTTGAGGGTTGTAGTGCGTGTGAGATCGAGCGCCGCCCGCGCGGCGCTTCGCGGGTAAACCCGCGCCTACATTTGTTTCGGGCCAGTTATTCCTGTGGGATGCGCACGCGAGCCCCCAGGCGCACGCCTCGATATCGCGTCGTACAAACAAGGCGGTCGCGCGCGCCTGGCACAGGAGGGACTGGCCAGAAACAAACGTAGGAGCGGGTTTACCCGCGAAGCGCCGCGCGGGCGGCGCTCGATCTCATGGGCGCCCAAAAACTATCGCCAGGCACCTGGAAGCCATCCTGCAATGTCCTGACGATCACCTCGCCGCCATGACGCGAACACACAAAAACCATCACAAAATCGCCTAATTATCAGCTGGGTCCTACTTCCCCGCGAACCATTTCCTACGTTCACGCCAATCCCAAGGAATTATCCTACACACCGTGTCGACGCCCGTCTGATTGTCCGGGGAAAGCCAGCTCTCTAGGCTAACCAGGTCGCTGTCGGTTCAGCGATCGGGTGTGGAAACCCGGATGTGATGAAGGGCTGTCGTTATGGCAGTTGTGCGCGTGAGGCCGTTTGGCCTACCGGCTTGCCTTCTCCCCGGTTTTCCACCACGCGCACAACTGCCGCCTTCTGCGTGGAAACGGGTGGTTGCAGTTCAATCCTGGAGAAGGAATTGCCATGAAAAGAATCGTCCCCGATCCACCCCTCCCCAACACCACACAACGCTCTTTCAGCCGCTGCGATGCCGGCCATCCCCCATTGTTCACCGTAAACCCCGGCGTTTCCGCCCACGATGCCCTGGTGCATGTCGCCCAATACCTGCGCGGTGCCTACGACTGTGGCTACAAAGCCTTGGAGCATCTGGATGACACAGGCAAGAGCCTGTTCTGGAGCAACCTGAACGCACTCGAAATGGCAGAAGGGTTGGTTGAGGCATTGCTGGATGGGATTGAGTCACAGCCCATGAACTGAGTCGCCTGCACCGGCCCTTTCGCGGGCATGCCCGCTCCCACAGGTACTGCACTGGCGTTGAATCTTGCGCGATCCCTGTGGGAGCGGGCTTGCCCGCGAAGAGGCCGGTACAGCAAACAAAAAAAACCGGCTCCCTATAGAGAGAGCCGGCCTTTGTGCGCGTTGCTGATGGTTGATTACTTACCCGCAGTCAGCGCGTTATAGCTGGTCATCAGGTTGCGATAATCCGGAATGTGGTTGGAGCAAAGTGCAGCCAGCCCTTCGACATCGTTGCGCCAGTCGCGGTGCAGCTCGCAGGCCACGCCGAACCAGGTCATCAGTTGGGCACCCGCCTGGCTCATGCGGTCATGCGCGGCATCACGGGTCATCTCATTGAAGGTGCCGGAAGCATCGGTCACCACAAACACCTCAAATGCTTCCTCCAAGGCCGACAGCGCCGGGAACGCCACGCAAACCTCAGTCACAACACCTGCAATGATCAGCTGCTTCTTGCCGGTCGCCTTCACCGCCTTGACGAAGTCCTCGTTGTCCCAGGCGTTGATCTGGCCAGGGCGGGCAATGTACGGGGCATCTGGGAACAGGGCTTTCAGTTCCGGCACCAGCGGGCCGTTGGGGCCTTGCTCGAAGCTGGTGGTGAGGATGGTCGGCAGGTTGAAGAACTTGGCCAGGTCAGCCAGCGCCAGCACGTTGTTCTTGAACTTGTCCGGCTCGATATCGCGCACCAGCGACAGCAGGCCAGCCTGGTGGTCAACCAGCAGTACGGCAGCGTCGTCTTTGTTCAGGCGGTTGTAGGTGAATTTGCTCATGGTCTGTGCTCCCAAGGGTTATGAATTTTTCAGCAATCCGGGGTGTTTCGCGTTGATGGGCACAGATTAAAATCATCACCTTTGCGGCGGTAGTTAGCAGAATCTGGCTTTAGCGTTCTGATTTATGAACGATGGATTTGTAGGGGCTGTGCCGGCCTCTTCGCGGCTAAAGCCGCTCCTACAAGCGAAGAGGCCGGCACAGGCAACCAAATACCCGGAGACCGATCCTTGGAAGACCTCAACTCCCTCTACTACTTCACCCAGGTCGTCGAACATGGCGGCTTCGCCCCGGCCGGGCGGGCGCTGGACATGCCCAAGTCGAAGCTCAGCCGGCGAATCGCCGACCTTGAAGACCGCCTGGGTGTGCGGCTGTTGAACCGCACCAGCCGCCACTGCTCGCTGACCGAAATCGGCCAGGCCTATTACAACCGCTGCCTGGCCATGCGCGTGGAGGCCGAGGGCGCGGCGGAAATCATCGAGCGCAACCGCAGCGAACCGCGCGGCCTGGTGCGCATCAGTTGCCCGACCACCCTGCTCAACTCCTGGGTCGGGCCGATGCTGACCCGCTACATGCTCAAGTACCCGCAGGTGGAGCTGTTCATCGAAAGTACCAACCGCCGTGTCGACCTGTTGCACGAGGGCTTCGACATCGCCCTGCGGGTGCGCTTTCCGCCGCTGGAGAACACTGACATGGTGATGAAGGTGCTGAGCAACAGCACCCAGTGCCTGGTCGGTCAACCTCAATACCTGGCGCAACTGCCCAAAGGTTTTGATCCGCAGCTGCTGGGCACGCTACCCAGCGTGCATTGGGGCAGTGCCCAGCGCGAGTATCAGTGGGAACTGTTCCAGGGTGAGGACAACAGCCGCAGCATCGTCATCCCGCATACACCACGCATGGTGACTGATGACCTGTTTGCCTTGCGCCACTTCGTGGTAGCCGGAGTGGGGATTGCACACTTGCCGCGGGTGGCGGTGCGTGAGGACCTGGCGGCAGGACGCCTGGTTGAGCTGATCCCGGACTGGCACCCGCGTTGCGGCATCGTGCATGCGATCTTCCCATCGCGACGTGGGTTGCTGCCTTCGGTGCGAGCGCTGATCGATCATCTGGCTGAGGAGTTCGCCATCAGCGACATGGCTTGAGTGCCTGGCTGGCTGAGCCGGCCTCTTCGCGGGCCTGCCCGCGCCCACAGGTATTGCACAAGGCTCGGGGCCGGTGGTGGCCCTGTAGGAGCGGCCTTAGCCGCGAAAGGGCCGGTACAGGTAATGCAAATCCCCACCCAGCACACCCTTACAAGACCTTGGGTCTACGCTTCTTCCACACTCCCGGATCATCCCCCGGAGCCCCTCATGATCCGCGCCACTCACGGACCAGGCCGCGCCCTGCTCGCCACCCTCGCCCTCTGGCCGGCGCTGAGCCACGCCGAGGCGCCCGGCTGGTCGCTGCTCAGCCGCAACTATTTCCTGCACAGTGACTTCCGCTCGCCCTCCGGCAGCGGCCAGAACTACCGCCAGGAATGGGCCCAAGGCTTCATCGGCGAGGTCCGTTCCGGCTTCACCGAAGGCACTGTCGGCGTCGGCATCGATGCCCATGGCTTTCTTGGCCTCAAGCTCGACGGCGGCCGCGGCCATAGCGGCACCGGCCTGCTGCCACGCGACAGCGATGGCCGCGCCGAGTCCGAGTACTCCAGCGCCGGTGCCGCGCTCAAAATGCAGTTAGGCAACACCCAACTGCGCTATGGCGAGATGATGGTGGAAACCCCGGTGTTCGACACCGGTGACAAACGCCTGCACCCGGAATACGCCACCGGCTGGTGGGTGGAAAACACCGACCAGCCCGACTGGCGCCTGCAGGCCGGGCGTTTCACTGCCTTCAACAACCAGGACAACAGCTCCACCCACGACGACTTCAGCGGCTACGGCGCGACCACCCACAACCGGGCCATCAGCCTGGCCGGTGCCACCTTCGCACCCAACGGGCCGTTCGGCGCCGCAGTGTATGCCGGGCAGCTGGAAAACACCTGGCGCCAGGCCTACCTCAACCTGAACGTGGCCGAGGGCAACTGGCGCCTGGACGGCAACCTGTACAAAACCCGCGACACCGGCAACGCCAGCGCCGGGGCGATCGACACCCTCGCCTACAGCCTGCTGGCCAGGTACAGCTTCGGCGCCCAGGCGCTGAGCCTGGCCTACCAGAAGGTCGAGGGCGACACCCCGTTCGACTTCGTCGGCGGCGACGCCATCTACCTGGCCAACGCGATCAAGTACGCCGACTTCAACGGCCCTGGCGAGCACTCGTGGCAACTGCGCTATGACCTGAACTTCGCCACCCTCGGCGCACCTGGCCTGAGCCTGATGGGCCGCTATGTCAGCGGCCGCGGCATCGACGGCAGCCATGCGCCGGCGAGCGGCGCCTATGTGAACCAGTACGGCGACGGCGGCAAGCACTGGGAACGCGACATCGACCTGAAATACGTGGTGCAGTCGGGGGCTGCCAAGGACCTGAGCCTGTCGTTCTCCCACGTCAGCCACCGCGCCAACCAGGCCCAGGCGGGCAATGATATCGACCGCATCTACCTGATCATCGAATACCCACTCAAAGGCAGCTTCTGACATGAGTACATCCCCTTCAGGTGCCTGGAGCCCGTTGCGTAACACCACCTTCCGCATGCTGTGGATCGCCACCATCGCCTCCAACATCGGCACCTGGATGCACGAGGTGGGCGCCGGCTGGCTGATGACCACGCTGTCGGCCAGCCCGCTGCACGTGGCGTTGATCCAGGTAGCCGGCTCGTTGCCGATGTTCTTCCTGGCCCTGCCGGCGGGCGCAGCGGCGGACATCGTCGACAAACGCCGCTACCTGTTGCTGGTGCAACTGTGGATGTCTTGCGTAGCGGTTGTGCTGGCGGCCCTGACGTTGCTCGGGATGATGAACGTCACCTTGCTGCTGGTGCTGACCCTGGCACTGGGTATTGGTACAGCGCTGATGATGCCGGCGTGGAGCGCACTGACACCGGAACTGGTGGGCAAGGAGGACCTGGCCAACGCGGTGGCGCTCTCCAGTGTCGGCATCAACGTGTCACGGGCCATCGGCCCGGCACTGGCGGGGGTGGTGGTGAGCATGGTCGGCCCGTGGCTGACCTTTGCCCTGAATGCCATCTCGTTCGCGGGTGTGATCCTGGTGTTGTTCCTGTGGAAGCGCGAGGTGAAGGAACCACTGCTGCCGGCCGAACGCTTCGTTGGCGCCATGCGCACTGGGCTGCGCTTTGCCCGCAGCGCCAAGCCTTTGCAGGCCGTGATGCTACGCGCGTTGGCGTTCTTTTTCTGCGCCAGCGCCGGCACTTCGCTGCTGCCGCTGATCGTGCGTGGCGAGATGCGCGGCACCGCAGCGGACTTCGGCCTGCTGCTGGCGGCCATCGGTATTGGCGCAGTGGCGGGTGCCACCTTGCTGCCGCGCCTGCGTGAGCGCATCAGCCGTGACCGCCTGGTGTTACTGGCCAGCCTGCTGTATGCCCTGTTCCTGCTGGCCCTGGCGTTGGTGCGCAACTTCTATGCGCTGCTGCCCGCAATGCTGCTCAGCGGCGCGGCGTGGATCGCGGTGCTGTCCAACCTGCAAGTGGCTGCGCAGACTTCGGTGCCAGCCTGGGTACGGGCGCGGGCTTTGTCGGTATACATTCTGATCTTCTTCGGCGCCATGGCCTGTGGCGGCCTGCTGTGGGGCACGCTGGCCAGCCATGCAACGATCACCTTCAGCCTGCTGCTGGCCGCAGGCGGCCTGGCGCTGGGTACCTTGCTGACCTGCAAGGTGACGCTGCCGGAAACCGAGGCAGAGGAGCTGACGCCGTCGCTGCATTGGCCGGTGCCGGTGCTCAGCGATGACATGGACACGGAAGTCGGACCGGTGATGGTCACCGTCGAGTACCACATCGCCCCCACCAAGGCCGAGGCCTTCCAGCAGGCGGCGCGGGAGCTGGAAGCGATGCGCAAGCGCAATGGCGCATTGTCGTGGGGGTTGATGCGGGACAGTGCTGATCCGGCGTTGTGGCTGGAGTTCTTCTTCGAGGAATCGTGGCTGGAGCATCTGCGGCATCACCACCGGGTGACCCGTGGTGAACTGAAGATCGAGGCGCGGGTCAGGATGCTGCAGACCGATGGGGTTGAAGTGCGGATTCGGCACTTGTTGGCTGGCGGGGAGCATAAGGCTCACCATTGATGCTGGCCTTTGCGGCCCTTTCGCTACAAGGACCGCGCAGCCCCCGTATGCGCGGGTTTACCCGCGAAAGGACCACAAAGGCCCCGTAGGTGCGGGTTACCTGCGAAAAGGCAGCAAAGGCCCTGTAGGAGCGGGTTTACCCGCGAAAGGGCCGGCACTGAAGACACAAGAAAGGGGCCAGATATTGGCCCCCGTTCTTCAAATCAGCTCAGCTTAGAAAGCGAAGCACGAACAGCCCAGCGCCCCCCAGAATCCCTGGAAGTCATTGACCGGAACACTCGATTTGCGCGCCTTGTCATGGCTGTGTGCATGCACTCCGCACGGCCCCGAACACTGGTGCACCGCGGCTGCCAACGATGGCGTACCGACACGCCAGTGCCCAGGTACCTTGGTCACCGGCGACCACTCTGGCAGCACCGGCACCTGCGGCGGGCCAAGCTTGTCGAACTCGCCAGCACCGTACACCACCTTGCCATCAACGATGGTCAGCACCGACTCGATGCCCTTGATCGCCTCTTCATCGACACTGAAGAAGTCCAGCGACAATGCTGCCAGGTCAGCCAGCTGGCCCACCTTGATCTGGCCCTTCTTGCCTTGCTCGCTGGAGAACCAGGCGCTGCCCTGGGTGAACAGTTGCAGCGCGGTGTCACGGCTCAGGCCTTCCGGGTACAGCTCCATGCCACCGACCGTCTTGCCGCTGACCAGCCAGTACAATGAGGTCCATGGGTTGTAGCTAGACACCCGAGTGGCATCGGTACCCGCGCCCACCGGCACGCCCATCTCGAGCATGCGTTTGATCGGCGGGGTCTGCTCGGCGGCCTTGGCGCCGTAGCGGTCGACGAAGTACTCACCCTGGAAGGCCATGCGGTCCTGGATGGCAATACCACCGCCCAGCGCACGCACGCGCTCGATGTTCTGCGGGGTGATGGTTTCGGCGTGGTCGAAGAACCAGGGCAGGCCGTTGAATGGAATGTCGCGGTTGACCTTCTCGAACACGTCGAGCATGCGCGTGATCGATTCGTTGTAGGTGGCGTGCAGGCGGAATGGCCAGCGCTGCTCGACCAGGTGGCGCACCACCGGCTCCAGTTCTTCTTCCATGGTCTGCGGCAGGTCCGGGCGCGGCTCGAGGAAGTCCTCGAAGTCGGCGGCAGAGAACACCAGCATTTCGCCCGCGCCATTGTGGCGCAAGAAGTCGGTACCGCTGTGCAGCTTGACGCTGGAGGTCCACTTCTTGAAGTCGTCCAGTTCTTCCTTGGGCTTCTGGGTGAACAGGTTGTAGGCGATGCGTACGGTCAGCTGGTTGTTGTCGGCCAGCTCCTGGATCACCGAGTAGTCATCGGGGAAATTCTGGTAGCCACCGCCGGCATCAATGGCGCTGGTCAGGCCCAGGCGGTTGAGTTCGCGCATGAACTGGCGGGTGGAGTTGACCTGGTACTCCAGCGGCAGCTTCGGCCCCTTGGCCAGGGTGGCGTAGAGGATCATTGCGTTGGGGCGGGCGATCAGCATGCCGGTCGGGTTGCCGAACTTGTCACGCTGGATTTCGCCACCTGGCGGGTTCGGGGTGCTCTTGTCGTAGCCGACGGCCTTGAGCGCAGCGCGGTTGAGCAGCGCGCGGTCATACAGGTGCAACAGGAACACCGGGGTGTCGGGCGCAGCCTGGTTGATTTCTTCCAGGGTGGGCATGCGTTTTTCGGCGAACTGGAATTCGTTCCAGCCACCGACTACCCGCACCCACTGCGGGGTTGGCGTGCGCGCGGCCTGGTCCTTGAGCATGCGCAGGGCATCGGCCACCGACGGCACCCCTTCCCAGCGCAGTTCGAGGTTGTAGTTCAGGCCACCGCGGATCAGGTGCAGGTGCGAGTCATTGAGGCCCGGGATCACCGTGCGCTGCTTGAGGTCGACGATTTGCGTGGCGGCGCCCTTGTGGGCCATGGCCTCGGCGTCGCTGCCCACGGCGATGAAGCGGCCGTCCTTGATGGCGACGGCGGTCGCGGTGGGCTTTTCGCGGTCAACGGTGTGCAGTTTGCCGTTGAACAGAATCAGGTCGGCGGTCATGGAACCTCCTTGCGTGGATGCGTGAGCGGAACCGGCTTGGCCGGTGAAGGGCAATGCGGACCAGAGCGCGCCAGCGGCACCGAGCACAGTGCTGGTGGCGAGGAACTGGCGACGGGTCTTGTCGTTGCGATCCTGGGACATGGGCTTCTCCGACTAGGGGCCGGCAGGGGGACTGCGAAGCATGCCGGTTGATGCAAGGCCTGGGCTTGAATGGATGTGCGGTGGGTTGAAGAAGGTTAGTCCTGGTCAAGCTTTTTGCTGCCTGGGCCGGCCTCTTCGCGGGTAAACCCGCTCCTACAACGTCTGTAGGAGCGGGTTTACCCGCGAATGTTTCCCACCATTACCGCTGAAGGAACGCCAGCAAGTCCTCATTCAGCTGCTGCGCATGGGTCACTGCAAAACCGTGCGGGGCCCCGGCATACACCTTCAGCTCGGCACCGCGAATCAGCTCCGCCGCCTGCTTGCCGGTGGTCTCGAACGGCACGATCTGGTCGTCATCGCCATGGATCACCAACGTCGGCACATCGACCTTGGCCATGTCGGGACGGAAATCGGTCTCCGAGAAGGCCGTCACACAGTCCAGGGTGCCTTTGATTGACGCCATCAGCGCAATGTTCAGGGTCTGCGTCTGCACACCCTGGGACACCTGCTGCCCATGGTTCAGGCCGTAGAACGGCGTGGCGAAATCGGCGATGAACTGCGCGCGGTCGGCACGCAGGCCGGCCTGGATGCCCTCGAACACCGACAGGTCGACACCGTCAGGGTTGTCCTCACGCTTGCCGAATACTGGCGTCACCGCGCCCAGCAACACCAGCCCGGCCACCCGCTCGCTGCCGTGGCGGGCGATGTAGCGGCTGACATCACCGCCCCCCATCGAGAAGCCCACCAGGGTGACGTCGCGCAGGTCGAGGTGCTCGATCAGCTGGGCAATGTCATCGGCGAAGGTGTCGTAGTCGTAACCGTTCCACGGCTGGCTCGAGCGGCCGAAACCCCGGCGGTCGAAGGCGATGGCGCGGTAACCGCGGCTGGCCAGGAACTCCATCTGCGAATCCCACATGTCGGCATCCAGCGGCCAGCCGTGGCTGAACAGCACGGGCTTGCCGCTGCCCCAGTCCTTGAAATAGATCGAAGTGCCATCGCGGGTAACGAACGTGCTCATAGCGGTATCTCCTTGAACGTTTCGAGGTGAAGGCGTCGGCTCAGCCGCGCAGCCAGTTGGCGCAGCGGCGGGTTACCCAAGGCATGATGTAGAACACCACGGGCAGGATGACGAACAGGTTGACGATCAGGTTGCCGGTGATCACGCCGCCCAACTGCGGGAAGCGTGCAAACAGCGGCGCCAGCAGTTGCGGGACGACCATGGTCATCGGGCAGATCACCAGGTAGGTCAACAGCGCCTGTTTCCAGCGCGGCGGTTGCGCTGCCGGGGTGCCCGGCGAGCTATCAAGCACCTTGTGTTGCAGGCATACGGTCACCACTTCGCGGTTGTCATGGAGTGCGGTGTTCATCGGCGTTCCTTGGGATGAGCTTGCCCGCATCCACTGTGCAACGGCGGACGGGCGCTGGATTGGATAGGTGTGCTGCCCTGGGCGGGCACCGATTGGCGGCGCCCGCGGCGTTTGCGCTTACTTGTTGGCGTTGAAGGCGTTGTAGCTGGTCATCAGGTTGCGGTAGTCCGGGATGTGGTTGGAGCACAGCGCGGCCAGACCTTCGATGTCGTTGCGCCAGTCACGGTGCAGCTCGCAGGCCACGCCGAACCAGGTCATCAATTGCGCACCCGCCTGGCTCATGCGGTCGTGGGCGGCGTCGCGGGTCATGGCGTTGAAGGTGCCGGAAGCATCAGTGACCACGAACACGTCGAACTCTTCTTCCAAGGCAGACAGGGCCGGGAAAGCTACGCACACTTCAGTCACAACGCCGGCGATGATCAGTTGCTTCTTGCCAGTGGCCTTCACGGCCTTGACGAAGTCTTCGTTGTCCCAGGCGTTGATCTGGCCAGGGCGGGCAATGTACGGGGCGTCCGGGAACAGGGCTTTCAGCTCTGGCACCAATGGGCCGTTGGGGCCTTGCTCGAAGCTGGTGGTAAGAATGGTCGGCAGGTTGAAGAACTTGGCCAGGTCGGCCAGGGCCAGCACGTTGTTCTTGAACGCGTCCGGCTCGATGTCGCGGACCAGGGACAGCAGGCCAGCCTGGTGATCGACCAGCAGTACGGCGGCGTCGTCTTTGTTCAGGCGGTTGTATTTGAAGTGGGTCATGGGGGTAGCTCCTAAGGGTTTTGATGTTCAGTAAGTTGGGTGTTTCGCGTTGATGGGAGAAGATTAAAACCATCACCTTTGGAGCGGTAGATAGCGGTTTTTGGCTTTAGCGTTCTGTTTTGGGAACGATAGATTGGCGTTGGTTTTGCTGGCCTTTTCGCGGGCTCGCCCGCTCCCACAGGGATCGCACAAGGTTCAAAACCAGCGCTTTACCTGGACTGCCCCCAAGAAGTTGGACACCAATCCAACCCTTGGGGGATCTATGGGTAAGTACACCGAGCAATTCAAGCTCACAGCGATCACAGCCTACCTTGATGGCAACAACGGTTTCCGAAAGGTGGCTCAACACTTAGGTATCGATTTCAGCCTGCTTCGACGCTGGGTGGCCAGTTATCAGGCCAATAATGGCATTGGTACAGGCTCGCATGGGCGGCGCTATACCAGTGATTTCAAACAGCAGGTGCTTAGCTATATGCACGAGCATCGGCTTTCGCTGCGCCAGACCGCTGCCCACTTTGGTCTTGGGCAGTCCTCTCAGATAGGCATTTGGCAGCGGCAGTACTACAGTGGCAGTCCTGCACCCTCTACTGCCATCAAGCCAAGAAAGCCAATCGACGTGTCGAAGAAGATCAAGCCTGCCAAACCCACCGATACCAATGATGATCAGAAGTCTCGAGATCAGCTGATGGCTGAACTTGAGTACCTGCGCATGGAGAATGCTGTCCTAAAGGAGCTCAAGGCTCTGCGCGAGGAAAAGGAACGAACACGCGGGAAAAAGCCCTGATCGTTTCCAAACTCAAGCGCAGGTTTCCTTTGCCTGACCTCCTTCAGTTGGTCGAGCTGGCGCGCAGCACCTTCTACTACCAGCTCAAAGCTCAGCAGAAGCCAGACCGGCATGCTGAGCTCAAGGCATTGGTGCATCGCGTCTATCACGAGCAGAAACGGCTTTATGGTTATCGCCGTATCGCACTCGTAATCAGGAAGGAAAAGCGGGTGAACAAGAAGGTCATTGAACGGCTGATGGCTGAGCAGGGATTGAAATCAGTAGTGCGCCCCAAGAAATATCGCTCCTATCGAGGTACCGTCGGCAAAGTGGCAGCGAATGTACTGGAGCGAAATTTTATCGCTCAACGCCCAAACCAGAAGTGGGTGACTGACGTAACCGAGTTCAAAGTAGCTCAGCAGAAGCTCTATCTGTCGCCCGTGATGGATTTGTACAACGGCGAAATCGTGGCCTACGAAATGGCCAGCCGCCCGTGCTATAGCCTGGTTGGGAACATGCTTGGCAAAGCGCTCGATTGCCTGGGAGAGAAACCGAAGCTCGTGCTGCATTCGGATCAGGGATGGCATTACCAGCAGACGCAATACCGCCGTAAGCTAAGCGAATGTGGGGTAAAGCAGAGCATGTCTCGAAAAGGCAATTGCCTGGACAACGCGGCCATGGAAAGCTTCTTCGGCACGCTCAAATCTGAGTTTTTCTACCTGAAGCGTTTCGAGAGCATTGATGAGCTGAGAGCGGGTCTGGATGAGTACATTCACTACTACAACCATGATCGCATCAAGCTGAGGCTCAATGGCCTGAGCCCTGTGGAGTACAGGGCTCAGGCTGCAGCTTAAAACTGTCCAACTTTTGGGGGGCAGTCCAACCTGTGGGAGCGGGCAAACCCGCGAAGGGGCCAGCACAGGCTTGCATTGCCTGCCCGGCAAACCTGCTCTATTACTACCCACAGCCCTCCCCTCACCCCCGAGACCACCATGCTGGCGTTCATCCAGTCGTCCCCGTTGTTGCTCGGTTGCGCCCTGATCCTGCTCGACCTCGTGCTTTGGCAACTGATCCCCATTCAGCGCCATGCCTGGCGCATCAGCGCGCGCCTGGTGATCTTCCTGCTGTTCAGCGCGGTGCTGATGGCCGCCGGCATGAGCCCGCTGCAACCACCGCCGTGGCCCGACGATCTTTCGCGCAACCTGATGGCCACGGTATTGGCCATCGGCTGGTGGCTGTTCGGTGCGCGCACGGTGACCGTGGTGTTCGGCCTGTTGCTGGTGGCCCGTGGCAGCCATGGCGGGCGCTTGCTGCAGGATGTGCTGGGGGCGTTGATCTTCCTCGCCGCCGTGGTCGCGGCCGCAGGCTACGTGCTGCAACTGCCGGTGAAGGGCCTGCTGGCCACCTCCGGGGTAATGGCCATCGTCATCGGCCTGGCGCTGCAGAGCACACTGGCTGACGTCTTCAGCGGCATCGTGCTGAACACCACGCGGCCCTATCAGATTGGCGATTCAATCTCCATCGACGGCACCGAAGGCAAGGTCCTGGACATCGACTGGCGCGCCACGCGCCTGCTGACCGGTACCGGCAGCCTGGCGGTGATCCCCAACTCGGTGGCGGCCAAGGCGCGGCTGCTCAACCACAGTCGCCCGGCCGATGTGCACGGGGTATCGATCAGCGTGGTGGTCCCGGCCAAGGTGCGGCCCAAGCGCGTGTTCGATGCGCTGGAAAAAGCCTTGCAGGGCGTCAGTGCCATCCTTGCGACCCCGAAGCCGAAGGTGACGGTAAAGGCCTCGACTCTGGAGTCGGTGGAGTACGAGGCCAGCGGCTTCGTGGCCGATGCGGGCACCAAGGGCGATGCACGTAACCAGCTGTTCGACCTGGCACACCGGCATCTGGAGGCCAGCGGGGTGATGTGGAACGTCGACCTGGCTGTGCCGCCGCGCAGCCGCCAGCGCGAGGTGCTGGATGAGGTTCGAGTGTTCCGCTCGCTAAGTGATGAAGAGCGCGATGCGTTGAGCCAGCGCATGACTGCAGTCGAGTACCTGGCGGACCAGGTGATCCTGGAGGTGGGCGAGCATTCCGATCATCTGCTGGTGATTGGCAGCGGTGTGGTATCGGCCTCGGTGCGCGACGGAGACAAGCGGCTGGAGGCCGGGCGCATGGGGCCGGGAGAGGTGCTTGGGATCGAGGGGATCATCGACGACGAAGACTCGCTGGCCGAATTCCGCACGCTGACCAGTTGCGTGCTGTACCGGATCGACAAGGAACAGGTGAAGAGCTGTTTGCAGCAGCGTGGCGAAGTGCAGACGGCGTTGAGCAAGTTGCAGCGGTTCCGGCGGCAGAGCCGGGAGTCGTTGTTGCTGCAAAAGCCGGCCCTGATCAAGAAAGGTGGCTTCCTCAGCTGGCTGCACAAGTAAGCCTGTGCTGGCCTCTTCGCGGGTAAACCCGCTCCTACAGGTTCACCACAGCCCTCTCAGGCGGTGAACAATTTGTAGGAGCGGGTTTACCCGCGAATAGGCCAGTACTTACAACACAACCCTCAGGCACTGCCCCGCGTGGTACAGCGAGAAGCCGGACTCGTAGAACGCCGTCCGCAGCGAAGGCGCGCTCACACCGCTCATCGGCGAAAACGGAATCGGCAGGCTGTCCGCCTCGCCTTTGAGCAGGAACTCGGCAAACGCCCGGCCAATCACGGTGCCGGTGGTATTACCGCGCCCGTTGTACCCGGTCACCGCCACCAACCCAGGCGCCGGCTCGAACAGGCGCATCAGGTGGTCAGGCGTGAAGTCGATGCAGCCGGTCCAGTGCATTTCCCACTCGACCTTGCCCAGCTCCGGGTAGTAATGGCCCTGGATGCGGTCGGCCCAGCTGCGCACGAACCACGCCGGCTTGTTGTCGACCCGGCCCAGGCTGCCGAGCAGCAGGCGGCCCTGATCGTCGCGGCGGATGCTGCTGAGCACGGTGCGGGTGTCCCACGAACCTTGGCCATGTGGCAGCACCTTGTCGGCTGCGGTGCCCTGCAGCGGTTTGGAGGCTACCTGATAGTAATAACCGCGGAAGAACTGCTTCTGCAGGTTGCTCCAGTCACCTTCGGTGTAGGCGCCGGTGGAAATCACCACCTTTTCGGCGCGCACAGCGCCACGCGCAGTCTTCACCCGCCAGCCATCACCTTCACGCTCCAGGCCCTCGACCGAAGACTGCTGGAAAATCTTGCCGCCCAGGCGCGTTACAGCAGCCGCCAAACCCTGGGTGTAGCCCATGGGGTTGATGGTGCCAGCACGGCGATCAAGCAGCGCAGCGGAAATCTTGTCAGTACCGCAGTATTCCTGGCACTGGGCACCGGTCAGCAGCTCGACGTCGGCACCTCGGCGGCGCCATTGTTCGTGACGCGCTTCGAGGTCGGCGATACCGGTGGCGTTGTGCGCCATGTGCAGCGTGCCTTTGTGCTGGGCCTGGCAGTCGATGCCGAGGCGCTCGATCATGGCGAACACTTCAGCCGGGGCTTCGCCAAGCACCTTGTTCAGGCGGCTGCCCTGCTTCTGGCCAAGGGTGGCCTCGACGTCGTCGGGGCGGATCCAGGTACCGGCGTTGACCAAGCCGACGTTGCGCCCGGAGCCACCGTGGCCGATCTTCCAGGCCTCCAGCACGATCACCGACTTGCCCTGTTCGAGCAGGTGGATGGCCGCCGACAGGCCGGTAATACCGCCGCCGATCACACAGACATCGGCCTTGTGCTCACCGGCCAGGGCCTGGGCGGCGACGGTCGGTTTGCTGACGTGTTCCCACAAGCATTGTTGACGCAGTTCGGACATGGCCGGCTCCAGCAATTTGTTCTTGTTGGGGCCGCAGGGCGGCCCTTTCGCGGGTAAACCCGCTCCTACAGGGGTCGGTGTCGCTTGGACGAACCCTGTAGGAGCGGGTCTACCCGCGAACCGGGGGCCAGGCCCCCGGCCATGCAGCATCAATCCATCAGTCGAACACGATACCCTGCGCCAGCGGCAGCTCGCGCGAGTAGTTCACGGTATTGGTCTGGCGACGCATGTAGCCTTTCCAGGCATCCGAGCCCGACTCACGGCCACCGCCGGTTTCCTTCTCGCCACCAAACGCACCGCCAATCTCGGCGCCGCTGGTACCGATGTTGACGTTGGCGATGCCGCAGTCGCTGCCCGAGGCGCTCTGGAAGCGCTCGGCTTCACGGATGTCGGTGGTGAAAATGCACGACGACAGGCCTTGTGGCACTTCGTTGTTCAGGCGCAGGGCCTCCTCGAAGTCGTCGTAGGCCAGCACGTACAGGATCGGTGCGAAGGTTTCGTGGCGCACCACGTCACTTTGCGCCGGCATTTCAGCAATGGCTGGCGAAACGTAGTAGGCGTTCGGGTACTGGTCGGCCAGCTGACGCTCGCCACCAAATACCTGGCCACCTTCGTCACGGGCCTTGGCCAGTGCACCCTGCATGGCGTCGAACGACTGCTTGTCGATCAGCGGGCCGACCAGGTTGTCTTTACGTGGGTCGCCGATACGCACTTTGCCGTAGGCGGCTTTGACGCGGGCAACCACTTCGTCCTTGATCGAGCGGTGCACGATCAGGCGGCGCAGGGTGGTGCAACGCTGGCCGGCAGTGCCGACAGCCGAGAACAGGATGCCGCGCACGGCCAGGTCCAGGTCGGCGCTCGGGGCCAGGATCATGGCGTTGTTGCCGCCCAGTTCCAGGATGCTGCGGCCGAAGCGGGCAGCAACGCGTGGGCCGACTTCGCGACCCATGCGGGTGCTGCCGGTGGCGCTGACCAGCGGTACACGTGGGTCGTCGACCATGGCTTCGCCAGCTTCACGGCCGCCGATCACCAGTTGTGCCAAGCCAGCCGGAGCATCGCCGAAGGCTTTCAGGGCTTTTTCGAACAACGCCTGGCAGGCCAGGGCGGTCAGCGGAGTCTTCTCGGACGGTTTCCATACCACCGAGTTGCCGGCCACCAGGGCCAGGGCGGTGTTCCAGGCCCACACGGCAACCGGGAAGTTGAAGGCGCTGATCACGCCGACCACACCCAGCGGGTGCCAGGTTTCACGCATGTGGTGGCCCGGGCGCTCGGAAGCGATGGTCAGGCCGTACAGCTGGCGCGACAGGCCAACGGCGAAGTCGCAGATGTCGATCATTTCCTGCACTTCGCCCAGGCCTTCCTGGGTGATCTTGCCGGCTTCGATCGAGACCAGCTCGCCGAGGTCGGCCTTGTGCTCACGCAGCACTTCGCCGAACAGGCGCACCAGTTCGCCACGGCGCGGAGCAGGCACACTGCGCCAGGCTTCGAAAGCGCTCTGGGCCTGATCGATGCGGGCGATGGTCTCGGCCTTGCCGAGCAGTTTCACCGAGGCGATCTGGCTGCCGTCGATCGGCGTGTGAACAGGGTAGTCGCCCTGGGTGTAAGCCTCGGCGGCAACGCCAAGGCGCTCGAGCAATCCAGCAACCATTTGTGCATCTCCTACATCGGTGATGGGGTGGAAAAATGATGTGGATCAGTATTAATCCGATCACATAGGTACAACAAACGACCTTTATTCCGCATATCATTCCGTCAGGTAATGATTTGAGCCGCAGAGACCGCTATGTCAAAACGCCTGGTACCCTCCATGACCGCCCTGCAGTGCTTTGAAGCTGCAGCCCGCCATCTGAGTTTTACCCGTGCCGCCGAAGAACTGCACCTGACCCAGAGCGCGGTCAGCAAGCAGGTGGCGCAGCTGGAAGACATGCTGCGCCACCACCTGTTCCTGCGCATCCGCCGGCGCTTGCAGCTGACCCCGGCCGGCAGCCTGTACCTGGCCGAGGTCAACAAAATCCTGACCCAGGTGGACATGTCCAGCCGCTACGTACTCACCTACGGCGAGCAGACCGAGATATTGAAGGTAGCCACTCAACCGAGTTTTGGCGTGCGCTGGTTGATCCCGCACCTCAAGGGGTTTGGCAAACGGCACAGCAATATCCACCTGGACATTCGCAACGAAATGGAGCCGTTCGCCCTGCTGCAAGGCTCGGCTGACGTGGTGTTCTTCTATGGCCAGGGGACCTGGCCGGGGGCCACTTGCGTGGAGTTGTTTCGCGAAGAAGTGGTGCCGGTGTGTGCGCCAGAGCTGCTGGCCGGGCGCAAGCTGGCCGGTGCCGAGGAGCTGGCCGAGCTGGTGCTGCTGCAAAGCACCTCGCGCCCGGAGGCCTGGCATGAGTGGTTCCTGGAGCAGGACCTGCAGAGCGTCAGCGCCTACCACGGGCCGCGCTTCGATACGTTCTATATGGCGTTGAGCGCAGCACAGGCCGGGTGCGGGGTAGCGCTGGTGCCGCGCTACCTGGCGGCGAAGGAACTGGCCGACGGTAGCCTGGTGGTGCCGTGGAACCATGCGATGCGCAGTGCCGGGGCGCACTATCTGGCGTACGCTGAACATGCGGCGGAGGTGCCCAAGGTGCGGGCGCTGGTGGAGTGGATCCACGAACAGCTCCAGGCTTGAGGGCCTCTTCGCGGCTAAAGCCGCTCCTACGGGGCCCTGCGCAAGACCCCAACCTTGCACGGTCCCTGTAGGAGCGGCTTTAGCCGTGAAACGGCCGTCGAGGTCGATCAAAAAAGGAATGACACACTCACTTTTTTTCGCTTGTGAGCAAAGTGCATTCCCAGCTTTCATGTAAGCGTCCGAACCCAACCAGGAAGCTAGCGATGCCCGCCAACGATTTCGTCAGCCCAGACAGCATCCGCGCGCAGTTCTCTGCCGCCATGTCGCTCATGTACAAACAGGAAGTGCCGCTGTACGGCACGCTGCTGGAGCTGGTGAGCGAAATCAACCAGCAGGTCATGGCCCAGCAACCCGAAGTGGCCGAGGCCCTGCGCTGGACCGGCGAAATCGAGCGCCTGGACCAGGAACGTCACGGCGCCATCCGCGTCGGCACCGCCGAAGAACTGGCCACCATCGCCCGCCTGTTCGCCGTCATGGGCATGCAGCCGGTCGGCTACTATGACCTCAGCTCCGCTGGCGTACCGGTGCATTCCACTGCCTTCCGCGCGGTGCACGAGCAATCGCTGCATGTCAGCCCGTTCCGTGTGTTCACCTCGCTGCTGCGCCTGGAGCTGATCGACAACCCGCAGTTGCGCGAGCTGGCACAGAGCATCCTGGCCAAGCGCCAGATCTTCACCTCCCGCGCCCTCGAACTGATCGCCCAGTGTGAGCGCGAGGGTGGCCTTGACGCCGCGGATGCAGAGACGTTCGTGCAGGAGGCGCTGCACACCTTCCGCTGGCACCAGGACGCTACCGTTACGGCCGAGCAGTACCAGCAGCTGCACGACCAACACCGCCTGATCGCAGATGTGGTGGCCTTCAAGGGCCCGCACATCAACCACCTGACCCCGCGTACCCTGGATATCGATGCAATCCAGCTCGGCATGCCTGCCAAGGGCATCCCGCCGAAGGCCGTGGTTGAAGGCCCGCCCACCCGCCGCCACCCGATCCTGCTGCGCCAGACCAGTTTCAAGGCCCTGCAGGAAACGGTCGCCTTCCGCGACCAGCAAGGCCGCGAAGGCAGCCACACCGCGCGCTTTGGCGAAATCGAGCAACGCGGCGCGGCGCTGACGCCGAAAGGTCGCCAGCTTTACGACAAGTTGCTCGACGCTACCCGCGCTGCGCTGGGTGGCGCTCCGGCCGAAGCCAATGCCGAGCGTTACATGGCGCTGCTGCAGGCAAACTTTGCCGAATTCCCGGATGACCTGGCGCAGATGCGTGAACAGGGCTTGGCGTACTTCCGCTACTTCGCCACCGAGAAGGGCCTGGCCGCACGCGACCAGGAAGGCCGCCCGACCACCCTGCAAGGCTTGATCGACGCGGGCCACGTGCACTTCGAGGCGCTGGTGTACGAGGACTTCCTGCCGGTGAGTGCGGCGGGGATCTTCCAGTCCAACCTGGGTGACGATGCGCAGGCCGAATACGGCAGCAACGCCAACCGCGAAGCGTTCGAAGCGGCGCTGGGGTTGCAGGTACAGGATGAGCTGGCGCTGTATGCGCAAAGCGAGCGCCGGTCGCTGCAGGCCTGCGCACAGGCGTTGAACCTGGGCTCGATGTAAATCTGTACCGGCCTCTTCGCGGGCTCGCCCGCTCCCACAAGACCTGTAGGAGCGGGCGAGCCCGCGAAGAAGCCGGTGCAGGTGATCAAAGAGGCGGCAGGATTTCCACATCCGGCAAATCCATTGCCGCCACCTCGCCTTCCAGGAACGCACTCAACCGCCGCAACCGCTCGCCGCCTCGCCGGGTGCGCGGCCACACCAGGTAGTAATCCATGCCGCTGGGCACCGCCGTCGGCCATGGCAGGCTCAAGCGCTTCTGCGCCACATCTTCGGCCACCATCAGCAAATCGCCCATGGATATTCCATAGCCACGCGCCGCGGCAATCATGCCCAGCTCAAGGGTATCGAACACCTGGCCGCCCTTGAGCGACACCTCGTCGCCAAGCCCCATACGCTCCAGCCATTCCCGCCAGTCACGCTTGTCCACCGTAGGGTGCAGCAGCTCGATAGAGGCCAGCCTACGTACATCCCAAGGTTCCTCGTCGAGCAGGTCCGGCGCACCGACCGGGATCAGTAACTCAGGGAACAGCTTGCGCACCTCCCACTCCGCCGGGAACACCCCATCACTGAGCAACACCGCGCAATCGAACGGCTCCTGGTTGAAGTCCACATGGTCGACATCCATCCAGGCACTGGTCAGTTGCACCTCATTGCCCGGCTGCAGGTGGCGAAAGCGGCTGAGGCACGCCAGCAACCAGCGCATGGTCAGGGTCGAGGGGGCTTTCATGCGCAATATCTCGTCTTCACCGCACAAGGTTTCACAGGCCCGCTCAAACGCCGCGAAGCCCTCGCGCACGCCCGGCAGCAGTACCCGCCCCGCTTCGGTAAGTTGCAGGCTGCGGCCACTGCGCACGAACAGGCGGCAGGCAAAATGCTCCTCCAGCGTACGGATATGCCGGCTGATGGCGCTTTGGGTGATAGAAAGCTCTTCGCCCGCACGGGTGAAGGAGCTTAGCCGCGCGGCAGCTTCGAATGCGCGCAGGGCATACAGCGGTGGTAGCTGGCGTGGCATGAGGCACCTGCAATATGGGCGTGTGAGGCAAATCACCGAGAAGCCTATATACATGAGTTCAACTCATGCCAACTATCGCTTTTATCCTTTTGTGCAAAGTTGACCGAAGCCTCAGAATCGCCCTTCGTTGATCACCTCAGAATGAAGGACTGCCCCCATGCACGTCGCGCCCACCACAGAACTCAAGGCTTTGCTGCGCCTGGCCGGGCCGCTGATTGCCTCGCAGTTGGCGCACATGCTGATGGTGCTGACCGACACCCTGATGATGGCCCGCATCAGCCCCCAGGCCTTGGCGGGGGGTGGCCTGGGGGCAGCCAGCTATTCGTTCGTATCGATCTTCTGCCTGGGCGTGATCGCCGCAGTCGGCACGCTGGTGGCCATTCGCAAGGGTGCCAACGACATCGAGGGCGCCACCCGGCTGGCGCAGAACGGCCTGTGGCTGGCCTGGGCCTTGGCGCTGTTCGCCGCGCTGGTGCTGTGGAACCTTGAACCTGTGCTGCTGCTGTTCGGGCAGAAGCCCGAGAACGTGGCATCGGCCGCCGAATTTCTCACCCTGCTGCCACTGGCCCTGCCCGGCTATCTGACCTTCATGGCCTTGCGTGGCTTCACCAGCGCGCTGGGCCGCTCGACCCCGGTGATGGTCATCAGTTTGTTCGGCACAGTGCTCAACTACCTGTTCAACGTGGCACTGATCGAAGGCATGTTCGGCCTGCCCAAGCTGGGCCTGATGGGTATCGGCCTGGTCACTGCAGTGGTGTCGATGGGCATGGCCGCTGCCTTGGCGTTGTATATCCGCTGGCATTCGGCCTATGCCGCCTACCCGCTGCGCAAAGGCCTGTCACGCCCATCACTGGCGGCCCTGCGCGAGCTGTGGCGGCTGGGCCTGCCGATTGGCGGTACCTACATGGTGGAAGTGGGCCTGTTCGCCTTCGCCGCGCTGTGCATGGGCGTGCTGGGTAGCACCGAGTTGGCGGCGCACCAGATTGCCCTGCAGATCGTGTCCACGGCATTCATGGTGCCGACGGGCTTGTCCTATGCGGTGACCATGCGCGTCGGCCTGTACTACGGCGCTGGCAACCTGCTGGCGGCGCGCAGCGCCGGGCGGGTGGGCATCGGGTTCGGGGCCATGATCATGTTTGCCTTCGCCGCGCTGTTCCTGCTGCTGCCCGAAGCACTGGTAGGGCTGTTCATCGACCGTAATGACCCGGCCTTTACCGCGATCTTCCAGGTGGCCGTGCAGTTGTTGATGGTGGCGGCGTGGTTCGAACTGTTCGACGGCATGCAGACGATTGCCATGGGCTCGATCCGTGGGCTGAAAGATGCCAAGACCACCTTCCTGATCGGGCTGGTGTGCTATTGGCTGGTGGGGGCGCCGAGTGCCTGGCTGTTCACCTTTACGCTGGGCGGTGGTGCAGTAGGGATCTGGTGGGGGCTGGCGCTGGGGCTGGCATGTGCGGCGGTGGCGCTGACCTTTGGCTTTGAGTGGCGGATGAAGCGGTTGTTGGGGAAGGCTTGGGCTACCGGAAAGGCGACGGCTTCGGCCTGACGTGGGGGCCTCTTCGCGGGTAAACCCGCTCCTACAACGGCCTGTGTCCAACCCCGGTGTGTGTGTCCACCGCAGATCAGTGTGTAGGAGCGGGTTTACCCGCGAATACGGTGGTGGCGGCAACGGTGAACGTCTGGTGGAGATTGGCCAGCAGGCCCGGCCCATTCGCGGGTAAACCCGCTCCTACAGGACAGCCTCCAACTGGCGTCCGGGCGCCTGCAGCAAATACGCCATCAATTCCCCTATCGGTAGCGGCTTGCTGACCAGGAACCCCTGCACCTGGTCGCAACCAAACCCACGCAGCAACGCCAGTTGCTCTTCACTCTCCACTCCCTCGGCCACCACCTCGAGGTTGAGGTTGTGCGCCAGGTTGATCATGGCGTGTACCAGCTTGCGGTTCTCTTCACGCATTTCCATTTCCGCAACAAAGCTGCGGTCCACCTTGAGCAAGGTGATCGGCAGGCTGTTGAGGTGCACGAACGAAGAAAACCCGGTGCCGAAATCATCGAGCGAGAAGCGCACGCCCAGGCGACCCAGCGCGTCCATGGTCTGGCGCACCACCTCGTTGCGGCGCATCACCGCCGTCTCGGTCAGCTCGAACTCAAGCCAGCGGGCATCCACACCGTGCTCGAGGATCAGGCGACTCAACGTGGCCAGTAGCTGGCTGTCCTGGAATTGGCGAAAACTCAGGTTGACCGCCATGTGCAGCGGTTCCAGGCCGCGCTCGCACAATGCCTGCATGTCACGCAGGGCACGGGAAATAACCCAATAACCCAAGGGCACGATCAGGCCGCTCTGCTCAGCCAGTGGCACGAACTCACTGGGTGGCAGCAGCCCGCGCTCGGCATGGCGCCAGCGCACCAGCGCCTCCAGGCCAACAATGCGCCCGTCAGCCAGGTTCAGGCGGGGCTGATAGTGCAGCTCCAGTTCATCGCGGCGCAGGGCGCGGCGCAACTCGCTTTCCAGGTCGGCAAGGCTGCGGGCGTTGCGGTTGATGCGTTCGTTGAACACATGGAAGGTGCAGCCCTGGCTGCCCTTGGCCTGACGCATGGCGATGTGCGCGTGCCACATCAGCGGATCGGCGCCACTTTGCGCGCGAGCATGTGCAAGGCCCAGGCTGCAGCCCAGCAGCAGGCTCTCACCGTCGATCCAGTAGGGCTCTGCCAAGGCCTCGACGATGCGTTCGGCAATCCATTCAGCGCGGTTGGCATCACGACGGGTATCGATCAGCAGAGCGAACTCGTCGCTACCCAGACGTGCCAGTTGGTCGCCCGCCTCCAGCTGATGCTTCAGCCGTGCCACCACCTGCAGGATCAACCGGTCACCGCTCTGGTGGCCCAGGGCGTCGTTGACGTGGCGGAAGTTGTCCAGGTCCAGGTGGCCAAGCGCGACACCACGGCCTTCGTTTTCGGCCAGGCGTGCATTGAGCAAAGCCTGGAAGCCCTGGCGGTTGGCGATGCCGGTCAGCGGGTCCTGCTCGGCAAGGCGCTGCAAGGTGGCGACCAGCACCCCTCGCTCTCGCACATGGCGCAGTGAGCGGCGCAGGGTATCGGCGTTGAGCTGGTCGCGCACCAGCCAGTCACTGACAGCGCTGGGCGCTGCCTCAGGCTCGTGCTCAAGCAGCAGAATAGTCGGCAGCTCGCAACGCCCGGGGGCGGGCTGCAAGGCGGGTGTTGCCAGCACGACGGCCTGACGATCATGGCTGAACAGGCTGTCGACCGCCTCCCAGTTTGGCGCAGTCAGTAACACGGCGCTGCCACCCAGTGCGGGCATGCACGCGTGCAACGAGGCAGCCCATTCCGGCTCATCGGCCAACAGCAGCAAACGCAAAGGTTCGACAGGCGTGGACAAGCGGGCTCCTTAGGGCTTGACGGTGCAACGAGATCTGGAGGGGATGCTACTGCATTCAATGAAAATGATTTTCACTTTTATACATGGTTTTTTCGAGCGTAGCATTCCGACGTATTTTGTCGTGCATCCTGCGCGAAACGAGTCAAACCGGCAAATATGATTTTTTCAGCTACTAGCATTAGTGACACTAATAATTAGGCGGACAAAAGTCTGACTCAGACGTCAGACGGTCGCGCCACAACGGCCCCATGCCTGTTAGAATGCGCGGCTATTTTCTGGCGACCCCCGGTTTCTAGCATGTCCCGACTCAATCCCCGGCAGCAGGAAGCCCGTGACTATGTCGGCGGCCCTCTTTTGGTGCTCGCCGGTGCAGGTTCGGGCAAGACCAGCGTGATCACGCGCAAGATTGCCCACCTCATCCAGAACTGCGGCATCCGCGCCCAGTACATCGTGGCGATGACCTTCACCAACAAGGCCGCGCGCGAGATGAAGGAGCGGGTCGCCACCTTGCTGCGCCCGGGGGAAGGCCGTGGCCTGACCGTGTGTACGTTCCACAACCTAGGCCTGAACATCATCCGCAAGGAACACGAGCGCCTGGGCTACAAGCCGGGTTTCTCGATCTTCGACGAGTCCGACATCAAGGCGTTGCTGTCGGACATCATGCAGAAGGAATACTCCGGCGACGACGGCATCGACGAGATCAAGAACATGATCGGTGCCTGGAAGAACGACCTGGTCCTGCCGCCAGAAGCCCTGGAAAAGGCGCGCAACCCGCGCGAGCAGACCGCCGCCATCGTCTACACCCACTATCAGCGCACGCTCAAGGCGTTCAACGCGGTGGACTTCGACGACCTGATCCTGCAGCCGGTCAAGCTGTTCCAGGAGCACCCCGAGGTGCTGGAGCGCTGGCAGAACCGCGTGCGCTACCTGCTGGTGGACGAATACCAGGACACCAACGCCAGCCAGTACCTGCTGGTGAAAATGCTGATCGGCATGCGCAACCAGTTCACCGTGGTGGGCGACGACGACCAGTCGATCTACGCCTGGCGGGGTGCACGCCCCGAGAACCTGATGCTGCTCAAGGAGGACTACCCCTCCCTGAAGATCGTCATGCTCGAACAGAACTACCGCTCCACCAGCCGCATCCTGCGCTGCGCCAACGTGTTGATCGCCAACAATCCGCATGCGTTCGAAAAGCAGCTGTGGAGCGAAATGGGCGTGGGCGACGAGATCCGCGTGATCCGCTGCAAGAACGAGGAAGCCGAGGCCGAACGCGTGGCCATGGAAATCCTCACCTTGCACCTGCGCACCAACCGCCCGTACAGCGACTTTGCCATCCTTTACCGCGGCAACTACCAGGCCAAGCTGATCGAACTGAAGCTGCAGCACCACCAGGTGCCGTATCGCCTGTCGGGCGGTAACAGCTTCTTCGGCCGCCAGGAGGTCAAGGACCTGATGGCCTACCTGCGCCTGCTGGTGAACCCGGACGATGACAACGCCTACCTGCGGGTAATCAACGTGCCGCGCCGCGAGATCGGCTCCACCACCCTGGAAAAGCTCGGCAACTACGCCACCGAGCGCGGCATTTCGATGTACGCCGCCAGCGAAGAGCTGGGCCTGGGCGAGCACCTGGACGCGCGCTACACCGAGCGTTTGCAGCGTTTCAAGCACTGGCTGGACGGGGTGCGCCACAAGGTTGCCCTGGAAGACCCGATTGCCGCGCTGCACGAGATGATCCGCGACATCGACTACGAAAACTGGATCCGCCAGCAGACCGCCAGCGACAAAGCTGCCGAGTTCCGCATCAGCAACGTCTGGTTCCTGGTCGAAGCGCTGAAGAACACCCTCGAGAAGGACGAAGAGGGTGACATGACCATCGAGGACGCCATCGGCAAGCTGGTGCTGCGCGACATGCTCGAGCGCCAGCAGGAAGAAGAAGAGAACGCCGAAGGTGTGCAGATGATGACCCTGCATGCCTCCAAGGGCCTGGAATTCCCCTACGTGTTCATCATGGGCATGGAAGAGGAAATCCTCCCGCACCGCTCCAGCATCGAGGCCGACACCATCGAAGAGGAACGCCGCCTGGCCTACGTGGGTATCACCCGCGCGCGCCAGACCCTGGCCTTCACCTTCGCCGCCAAGCGCAAGCAGTACGGTGAAATCATCGACTGCACGCCCAGCCGGTTCCTCGACGAACTGCCACCGGACGACCTGGCCTGGGAGGGCCTGGACGATGCGCCGGTCGAGGTGAAGGCCGCTCGCGGCAACAACGCCCTGGCCGATATCCGGGCAATGCTCAAACGCTGATCAACCATTACTCTTTAACTTTGCCGCCTCCAGCGGCAACCTTTGTTACATCGAGGAAATCACAGTGGAAGCACTGCATCAGAAGATTCGCGAAGAAGGCATCGTGCTTTCCGATCAGGTTCTCAAAGTCGACGCGTTTCTCAACCACCAGATCGATCCGGCGCTGATGCAGCTGATCGGTGACGAGTTTGCCCGCCTGTTCGCCGATGCCGGCGTGACCAAGATCGTCACCATCGAAGCCTCGGGCATTGCCCCGGCGGTGATGACCGGCCTGAAACTGGGTGTGCCGGTCATCTTCGCTCGCAAGCACCAGTCGCTGACCCTGACCGAAAACCTGCTGACCGCCTCGGTGTATTCCTTCACCAAGCAGACCGAGAACACCGTGGCCATTTCGCCGCGTCACCTCAACAGCAGCGACCGCGTGCTGGTAATCGATGACTTCCTGGCCAACGGCAAAGCCTCGCAGGCGCTGATCTCGATCATCAAGCAGGCAGGTGCCACCGTGGCGGGCCTGGGTATCGTGATCGAGAAGTCGTTCCAGGGCGGCCGTGCCGAACTGGACAGCCAGGGCTACCGCGTTGAATCGCTGGCCCGGGTGAAGTCGCTGGAAGGTGGTGTGGTCAGCTTCATCGAATAAGGCCTCACCGCCCCGGCGTAGGAACGGGTTTACCTGCGAATGCGATGGCAGATTCAATATCGCATTCGCGGGTAAACCCGCTCCTACACGGGGCCAGTGTGCGCAAGCGATTAACTTGTAGCCTGTAACCCTGCCAGCAGTAGCCGCTGATAAAGCTCCTCTTTCAACCCTTGCGGAACCTCCAGCCCCATCCGCGCCAGATGCCGCTCATACCCTTCCGGCCCCGGTGCATCCAACGCTGCCTTGCCCAGCTCCAGCACCTCGCTCAGCTTGAACTTGCTCTTCAACCAGTTCAGCGCTCGCAACAGATCCCGCTCCTCGGCCGTAAAGTCCGTGCCCATCGGATACTCCGGGAACAGCCGCGCATGCTGTGCCCTGATCGCCTCCAGGCGTTGCGGGGTATTGTCGGTAAAGCGCGCCTCCAGCTGAAAGTCGTCGGCAAGCTTGCCAGCGTCTTTGGCCTGCTTGATCAGGCCCGGCTGGAACCGCGAATCGCTCACCGCCAACAACCGCGCAATCACTTCGCTGTCAGTCTGCCCACGCAAGTCAGCAATGCCGTACTCGGTCACCACGATATCGCGCAGGTGCCGGGGAATGGTGCAGTGGCCATAGGTCCAGAACAGGTTCGAGGTCACCTCCCCGCCTGCCTCGCGCCAGCTGCGCAAGAGCAGGATCGAACGCCCGCCCTCCAGCGCATGGCCCTGGGCAACGAAGTTGTACTGCCCGCCCACGCCACTGAGCACGCGGCCGTCTTCCAGCTGGTCGGCCACCCCGGCGCCGAGCAGGGTCATGCCAAACGCGGTGTTGATGAAGCGCGCATCACGACGTTGTCGGCGCTTGAGTGCCTCCTGCCCATAGAGCTCGTTGATGAAGCTGATACGGGTCATGACAAACTGCGCGCGCTGCTCCAGCGGCATCTCGCGCAAGCGCTGGTAGAACGCTTGCGGGCCGAGGAAAAAGCCGCCATGCAGTATTGCGCCCTGCTCGTCCGCCGGGCGTCGTAGCAGCCCTGCTTCGGCCAGCACCAGCAGGCCGTTGACGAACATCTCGCTGCAGCCGTACAAGCCGTGGGTAAGGGTGTCCAGGCCCCCTTCTCGCTCGATCAACGCCTGCCACGGTCCGACATCCAGCGCCTTGAGCACCGCACGGTAACCGGCGTTGTCGCCCTGACGTGCCAGCAATGCCGCGGCAACCGCGTCGCCCATGGCACCAATGCCGATCTGCAGCGTACCGCCATCGCGTACCAGGCTGCTGGCGTGCAGGCCGATGCAGTGGTCCTGAATGCCAACCGGCATGTTTGGTGTGGAAAACAGCCGGCGTTGCTCGACTTCATCGAGCAGCAGGTCGAAGGCATCGATGGGCAGCTCGGCATCGCCTGGCATGTAGGGCAGTTCGGCATGCACCTGGCCCAGCATGAGGATGGTTTCGCCTGCAGCGCGGCGCTTGGTGATCATCGGCAGCAGGTCGAGGGTGATGTCTGGGTTGCAGGCCAGGCTCAGGTGCACGGGCTTTTCAGGGGTGGCGGCCACCAACTGGGCGATCAGGTTCAGGCCTTTGGCGTTGATATCCCGTGCGGCATGGCTGTAGTTGCTGCTGACGTAGTCCTGCTGCGCCGATTCGCTGTGCAGCAGGCTGCCAGGCTGCATGAAGAACTGTTCGACCCGAATATTGGGTGGCAACGTGTCGTTGCGCAGGTCTGCAAGGTAACTGAGCTCTTCGTAGTCAGCGAAGACACGCTCGACGAAGGGTTCGAGAAAGCGCCGCTGCAGGCCATCGCCCAGTGGCGGGCGGCCGAGGGAAAGTGCGGTATAGATGGTCAGGCGCCGTTCGGGCAGCTCGCGTACGCGGGCGTAAAGCGCGTTGACGAAGGCATTGGGTTTGCCCAGGCCCAAAGGCAGCCCCATGTGGATATGGGTTGGCAGCCGGGACAAAACCTGCTCGACAGCCTGGTCGATGGCGCAGAGGTGCATCTGGGCCTCCTGAAACATCCATGGGTTCAGGGGTTGGACATAGGGCTGAAGTAATTGGTTGCCTGTACCGGCCCTTTCGCGGGCAAGCCCGCTCCCACAGGATTAACACAACCTTCAGGTCCTGTGGGGTACCTGTGAGAGCGGGCTTGCCCGCGAAGAGGCCGGCCCAGGCAACAAAAAAACAAAGCCCGCCATCAACGGCGGGCCTCATGCAATTCAGCTGTAAATCACAACCCGGACATTTTCTTGATCGCCCCTTTCAGGTCTTCATCCGAGCAGTCTGCACAGGTGCCCTTTGGCGGCATGGCGTTGATGCCAGTAATGGCCTTGGCCAGGATGCCATCCAGGCCGCCCTGGTGGTCGGCGCGTTCTTTCCACGCGGCGGTGTCACCAATTTTAGGCGCGCCGAGCAAGCCGCTGCCATGGCAGGCATTGCAGTGCTTGGCGATGATTTCATCCGGCGTCTTGGCTCCCCCGCCACCCGCTGCAGCGGCCACTTCCATGCCTTTGCACTCCTGGCCCTGGACGCACACCTGGCCAACCGGCTCCAGGCGTTTGGCGATGTCGTCATTGGTCGCAGCGGTTGCGCTCATTGCCCAGAGGGCGAATACGGCTGCTGGTACGGCCAGCATCTTCTTGATTTGATTCACGCGAACACCCTCATGGTGGCTAATCACGCTCGCGGCCACGGATCGGCGAGCGTTGAAAAGTATAGCGGGAACCCAGAGGCCGTGAAACGACCCCACACAGGAAAGGGGTATTGCCGAATCAATGCACTGCGCTGGATCAAAAGTTTGAAGGCGTCGCCGCACTGATCAGCCGCGCCGGCTGGTCGAATGGGTTGCGGAAGCGGTGCGGGCGGGTGCTTTCGAAGTAGTAGCTGTCGCCTTCTTCGAGAACGAAAATCTCGTTGCCGACCACCAGTTCCAGGCGGCCTTCAAGCAGGATACCGGTCTCCTCGCCGTCGTGGGTCAGCATCTCGGCACCGGTGTCCGCACCTGGCGGGTACACCTCGGTCAGAAAAGCGATGGCACGGTTGGGGTGCGACTTGCCCACCAGCTTCATGGTCACCGCACCGTCCGAGATATCGATCAGCTCGTGGGCCTTGTAGACGATCTGAGTCGGGCTTTGCGGCTCCAGCTCGACCGAAAAGAATTCGACCATGGACATGGGAATGCCGCTCAGCACTTTGCGCAGCGAGCTGATAGAGGGGCTTACGCTGTTCTTCTCGATCATCGAGATGGTGCTGTTGGTCACGCCAGCACGCTTGGCGAGTTCGCGCTGCGACAGGCCCTTGAGCTTGCGGATGGCTTGCAGTCGTTCGCCGACGTCCAAAGCTGGAGCCTCCTGAAACGGTGAAAGGGGGGTGGATGTGAACGATATCATGGCAATGCCGTTCAGTATTTACAACACACCGCCCCCAACCTGTCCGCTTCAGCGTCTCATTCGCCGACGTAGTCCCGTGGTACTCGCTTCAGGTTGCAGAAGATCTGGTACGGAATGGTGCCCGCCTGTGCGGCCACTTCACTGGCCAGCACCTGCTTGCCCCAGAGTTCGACCGGGCTGCCGACAGTGGCTTGCGGTACGTCGGTGAGGTCGATGCTGAGCATGTCCATCGACACCCGGCCGATCAGGTGGGTACGCTTGCCGGCGACCAGCACTGGGGTGCCGTTGGGCGCCTGGCGCGGGTAGCCATCGGCATAGCCCATGGCGACCACACCCACGCGGGTCGGCCGAGGGCTGACGAACTTGGCACCATAGCCCACCGGCTCGCCGGCAGGCAGCTCGCGCACGCTGATCACCCGCGATTGCAGGGTCATCACCGGTTGCAGGCGTGCGGCCTCGGCCTGCGCCACTTCGAACGGCGTGGCGCCGTACAGCATCAGGCCTGGGCGTACCCAGTCGCTGGGCGCTTGCGGCCAGCCCAGCACGCCGGGTGAGTTACGCAGGCTGCATTCGGCGGCCAGGCCCTGTCGGGCAGCTTCGAACACGGCAATTTGCTGGGCGGTAGCGTCAGCGTCCAGTTCGTCGGCGCGAGCGAAGTGGCTCATCAACACGATGCGCGAAACCTTGCCACTGGCCAGCAGTCGCTGGTAGGCATCGTGGTAGTCCTTGGGGTGCAGGCCAACGCGGTGCATGCCACTGTCCAGCTTCAGCCAGACGGTGAGCGGCTTGTGCAGCGGGGTTTTCTCGATGGCTTCCAGCTGCCACAGCGAGTGCACCACGCACCACAGGTCGTGCTCGGCGATCAGTGCCAGTTCGCTGGCTTCGAAAAAACCTTCCAGCAGCAGCACCGGGGCATTGATACCGGCGGCGCGCAGTTCCAGTGCCTCCTCGATGCAGGCCACCGCAAAGCCGTCGGCCTCGGCCTCCAAGGCCAGGGCGCAGCGCACGGCGCCGTGGCCATAGGCGTCGGCCTTGATCACGGCGAGGGCTTTGGCACCGGTCAGTTCACGGGCCAGACGGTAGTTGTGGCGCAGGGCCTGGAGGTCGATCAGGGCGCGGGCGGGACGCATGGCGGCTGCCTTATGGTGGTTCGGGTTGAAATCGGTGGTGGATTCTTCGCGGGCTTGCCCGCTCCCACAGGTCGTGCACAGCTTTCAAAAGCGGTGGTGTTCCTGCGGGAGCGGGCAAGCCCGCCAATGGGCCGGCACAGGCTATTACTGCTGGTGAGCCGGCGCGCTTTGCCCGTGCTTGGCCACTTCCCGGCTGTTGCCATACCGGGAGATATCCAGGCCTTCGGCACTGATCTGCGGCTTCTTGCGCGCAATCAGGTCGGCCAGCAAGCGACCGGAACCGCACGCCATGGTCCAGCCCAAGGTACCGTGACCGGTGTTCAGGAACAGGTTGCGGAACGCCGTGGCGCCCACGATCGGCGTGCCGTCCGGGGTCGCCGGGCGCAGGCCGGTCCAGAAGCTGGCCTGGCTCAAGTCACCGCCGCGAGGATAAAGGTCGTTGACGATCATCTCCAGTGTTTCGCGCCGGCGCGGGTTCAGCGACAGGTCAAAGCCGGCGATTTCAGCCATCCCGCCAACGCGGATGCGGTTATCGAAACGGGTGATCGCAACCTTGTAGGTCTCGTCGAGAATGGTCGAGGTCGGAGCCATGTCGGCGTTGGTGATCGGCACGGTCAGCGAATAACCTTTCAGCGGGTACACCGGAGCCTTGATGCCCAACGGCTTGAGCATCTGTGGCGAGTAGCTGCCCAGCGCCAGCACGTAGCGGTCTGCCGTCTCCAGCTTGCCGTCGATCCACACGCCATTGATGCGGTCACCGGCGAAGTCCAGGCGCTGGATGTCCTGGCCGAAGCGGAACTCCACGCCCAGCTTCAACGCCATGTCGGCGAGCTTGGTGGTAAACAGCTGGCAGTCGCCAGTCTGGTCGTTCGGCAGGCGCAGGGCGCCGGCCAGGATATCTTTCACGCCGGCCAGGGCGGGTTCGACGCGGGCAATGCCGTCGCGGTCGAGCAACTCGTAGGGCACACCGGACTGTTCGAGTACGGCAATGTCCTTGGCCGCAGCATCGACCTGGGCCTGGGTGCGGAACAGCTGGGTGGTACCCAGGCTGCGGTTTTCGTAGTTGATGCCGGTTTCGGCGCGCAGTTCGTCGAGGCAGTCACGGCTGTACTCGGACAGGCGCACCATACGCTCCTTGTTCACCGCGTAGCGGCTGGCGGTGCAGTTGCGCAGCATCTGTGCCATCCACAGGTACTGGTCGACATCGCCCGTGAGCTTGATGGCCAGGGGAGCGTGACGCTCCAGCAGCCATTTGATGGCTTTGAGCGGTACACCAGGGGCAGCCCAGGGCGAGGCATAGCCGGGCGAGATCTGGCCGGCGTTGGCAAAGCTGGTTTCCATGGCCACCGCTGGCTGGCGGTCGACCACCGTCACTTCGAAACCTTGCCGGGCCAGGTAGTAGGCACTGGCGGTTCCGATTACACCGCTACCAAGTACCAGAACTCGCATCGTTTTATCCCTCACACGCGGCGCGCCGCACACTTTTATTGAAATGGCATGAATGGGCGCAGTATAGGAATTTGAGACCAGTGCAATTCACTATATAAAAGCCTATTATTGGCGAGAATTCTCGGCAAAATCGCCTTTCACGGAGGGGCATCCCCTATGAGAACCCAGCACCAGACCAAGCGTGAACTGGACAAGATCGACCGCAACATCCTGCGTATCCTGCAGAATGACGGGCGTATTTCCTTCACCGAACTGGGCGAGAAAGTTGGGCTGTCCACCACCCCTTGTACCGAGCGGGTTCGCCGCCTCGAGCGCGAGGGCATCATCATGGGCTACAACGCCCGCCTGAACCCGCAGCACCTCAAGGGCAGCCTGCTGGTGTTCGTGGAAATCAGCCTGGACTACAAGTCAGGCGATACCTTCGAGGAGTTCCGCCGCGCGGTCTTGAAGCTGCCCCACGTGCTGGAATGCCACCTGGTGTCGGGCGACTTCGACTACCTGGTGAAAGCGCGTATTTCGGAAATGGCCTCGTACCGCAAGCTGCTCGGGGACATCCTGCTGAAACTGCCGCACGTGCGCGAATCGAAGAGCTACATCGTAATGGAAGAGGTGAAGGAGAGCCTCTGCCTGCCGATCCCGGACTGAGGCTAGACCAGCACCTGGCGGGTGGTGGCAATGAACTGGTGGACCAACTGTTCAGCGGCGGGGTCGATCATCGGTTCAGGGCCACGACCCC
Source organism: Pseudomonas sp. CIP-10 (assembly GCF_020911845.1). Classification (NCBI taxonomy): domain Bacteria; kingdom Pseudomonadati; phylum Pseudomonadota; class Gammaproteobacteria; order Pseudomonadales; family Pseudomonadaceae; genus Pseudomonas; species Pseudomonas sp. CIP-10. The sequence continues at coordinate 5,881,153 of NZ_CP087160.1, forward strand.
GCGGGCAGGCCATGCGCGGGGTGGTACCGAACAGCCGGCAGATCATCGGCCGCTCTTCATACACCGTGCAGCCGTTGGGGCCCAGGTGCACGCAGTCCAGACGCTCCAGAGCAGCGTCCTGCTCGGCCTGGGACTTGCGCGGCAGCCGGGCCATTTCTTCCGCCGAGGTGGTGACCGGGCCGCAGCAGTCGTGGCAGCCGGGCTCGCACTCGAAAGAGGGGATGAGTTCGCGCAGGAAGTGGATCTTGTGGCGGTTACAGGACATGACGGGATACAAGCTGACAAAAGTGATTGGATTATAGGCTTATTCGCGGGCTCACCCGCGAACGAGCATGAAGCCCTCGCTGGTTGCCCGGCCGCGATGGCACAGCTTATCCTCGTCCCCCCTCCATTTTTCAGGGCCGCCCCAATGATCCACAGCGCGCAGCACGCCGCCTCCTATTACGCCGCCAGCAGCGCGCCACACCCCGACCACGCCTACCTGCAAGGCGAACACAACGCCGACGTGTGCATCATCGGCGGCGGCTACTCCGGCCTGAACACCGCCATCGAGCTGGCCGAGCGTGGTTTCTCGGTCATCCTGCTGGAAGCGCGCAAACTTGGCTGGGGCGCCAGTGGGCGCAATGGCGGGCAACTGATCCGAGGGGTCGGCCATGGTCTGGAGCAGTTCCTCCCGGTCATCGGCGAAGAAGGCGTGCGCACCATGAAACTGATGGGCCTGGAGGCCGTACAGATCGTGCGCGAGCGGGTTGAAAAGCATGCCATCGCCTGCGACCTGGCCTGGGGCTACTGCGACCTGGCCAACAAACCCGCCGAGCTGCTGGGCTTTGCCCAAGACGCCGAGGACCTGCGCAGTCTGGGCTATGCACATGAGCTGCGGCTGGTCGGCAAGGACGATATCCACAGCGTGGTCGGTGCCGATTGCTACGTGGGCGGGTTGGTCGACATGGGCTCCGGGCATCTGCATCCGCTCAATCTGGCACTGGGTGAAGCCGCCGCAGCCGCCCGCCTGGGCGTGAAGTTGTTCGAGCAATCCGAAGTCACCCGCATCGACTACGGCACAGAAGTGCAGGTGCATACTGCCCAAGGCCGGGTACGCGCCAAGACCCTGGTACTGTGCTGCAACGCCTACCACAACGACCTCAACCGCGAGCTGGGCGGCAAGGTGCTGCCGGCCGGCAGCTACATCATCGCCACCGAGCCGCTGGGCGAAGAACGCGCACGCGCATTGCTGCCGCAGAATATGGCGGTGTGTGACCAGCGCGTGGCGCTGGACTACTACCGCCTGTCCGCCGACCACCGCCTGCTGTTTGGCGGTGCCTGCCACTATTCAGGCCGCGACCCGAAGGACATCGCCGCCTACATGCGGCCAAAGATGCTCAAGGTGTTCCCACAGCTTGCCGACGTGCGCATCGACTACCAGTGGGGTGGCATGATCGGCATTGGTGCCAATCGCCTGCCGCAGGTTGGCCGCCTGGCCAGCCAGCCGAACGTGTATTACGCCCAGGCCTACTCGGGCCATGGGCTCAACGCCACCCACCTGGCCGCACGCCTGCTGGGTGAAGCCATCAGTGGCCAGGAAAGCGGGCGCTTCGACCTTTTCAACAAAGTGCCGCACATCACCTTCCCTGGCGGCAAGCACCTGCGCTCGCCACTGCTGGCGCTGGGGATGCTGTGGCATCGCCTCAAAGAGCTGACTTGAGAGCTGTGCGGCCCCTGTAGGAGCGGGTTCACCCGCGAACACCGGCGAGGCCGGTGCCATGCTCCGAGCTGCCTGCCTCGCGGGTAGACCTCCTCCCACATGGGCCGCACAATCGTCCAGGCTTGAGCAAACCCTGGGTAACCGTGTCAGTCCTTCCAGAAGGGTTTCCGCCCTTCTATCCGGGCCTGCTCCCAGCTCAGCCCGACATCGCGCAACTCGTCATCGGTCAGCTGCAGCAACGCCCTGCGGGTATGCCAGCGATGCAGCATCAGCCCCCAACGCCCCAAACCCTCTGGCGCGTTGAACACCTTGGCCTGCTGCCCGGCTTCCAGTTCCTTGGCCAACAGTTGCAAGCGCACATCGCTCATGCCACCCATCACCGCATCCTCCCGTTCAGTGGTTACCATGGAGAAAGCATGCGCGTCGGCACCCTCGACAATACAGATCCAATACAGCCTTATTATTCCCATACAGAATTGGCCGCTGGCCGACTGAATGCTGTATTTTCGGGCCAACTGTACCGGTCGCTATGCCAATGCAGCGCAGGAGTATGCCGTGACCCTCTACCTGAATCTCGCCGAAATACTCGGCGCCCGCATCGAGCAGGGCCTCTATCGCCCTGGCCAGCGCCTGCCGTCTGTACGCGCACTGAGTGAGGAGCATGGGGTCAGCCTGAGCACCGTGCAGCAGGCCTATCGCATGCTCGAAGACAGCGGCATGGTCTCGCCGCGGCCCAAGTCCGGCTACTTCGTCAGCGACCAACGGCAGTTGCCGGCACTGCCCGCAGTCAGCCGCCCAGCCCAGCGCCCGGTGGACATCTCGCAGTGGGAACAGGTGCTGGAGCTGGTGCGCAGTACGCCGCGCCAGGATGTGGTGCAACTCGGCCGCGGCATGCCCGACATCGACAGCCCTACCCTGAAGCCGCTGCTGCGCAGCCTTGCCCAGTTGAGCCGGCGCCAGGACATGCCTGGCCTGTACTACGACAACATCCACGGTAACCTGGCCCTGCGCGAACAGGTGGCCCGGCTGATGCTCGACTCCGGCTGCCGCCTGGGGCCGGCCGACCTGGTGATCACCACCGGCTGCCATGAGGCGCTGTCATGCAGCATCCGCGCGGTCTGCGAGCCAGGCGACATCGTCGCGGTCGACTCGCCCAGCTTCCACGGCGCCATGCAAACCCTCAAAGGCTTGGGCATGAAAGCGCTGGAAATCCCCACGGACCCGGTCACCGGCATCAGCCTGGAGGCGCTGGAGCTGGCCCTGGAGCAGTGGCCGATCAAGCTCATCCAGATCACCCCCAACTGCAACAACCCGCTGGGCTACATCATGCCCGAGGCACGCAAGAAGGCCCTGTTGAGCCTCGCCCAACGCTATGACGTGGCAATTCTGGAAGACGATGTGTACGGCGACCTGGCCTATACCTACCCACGCCCACGCACCCTGAAGTCGTTCGACGACGATGGCCGCGTGCTGCTCTGCAGTTCGTTCTCCAAAACCCTCGCGCCCGGCCTGCGGATCGGCTGGGTGGCGCCCGGGCGCTACCTGGAGCGCGTGCTGCACATGAAATACATCAGCACCGGCAGCACCGCCAGCCAGCCTCAGCTGGCCATCGCCGATTTCATCGCCGCCGGGCACTACCAGCCCCATGTACGGCGCATGCGCAGCCAGTACCAGCGTGGCCGCGACCTGATGAGCGACTGGGTGACCCGCTACTTCCCGGCGGGCACCCGGGTCAGCCGGCCCCAGGGCGGCTTCATGCTGTGGGTGGAATTACCCGAACATCTCGATACGCTTCGGCTGAACCGCGCTTTACTGGAGCAGGGCGTGCAGGTTGCCGTGGGCAGCATTTTTTCGGCCTCGGGCAAGTTCCGCCACTGCCTGCGCATGAATTTCGCCGCCAGGCCAACGCCGCAAATCGAAGCCTCCGTGCGTAAGGTAGGTGAAACCGCCCTTCGTCTACTGGATGACGAAAGCGCCGACGCGTAACTTTGCGCCGCCCGTCACGGTCAAACCCCTAAAGCCCTTGCTGCACAGGACGGTCCACCCTTGAGACTCCAGCGAGCCTTGCCTCTGCTGCTGGTGTTGTTGCTCGGCCTTGCCGGTTGCACAAGCATCAGCGCGCCCCGCGAAACCAGCCAGGCGTTGCCGGCCCACGAATCGGCCTTTGGCCGCTCGGTGCTGCGCCAGGCCGCGCCCTATGGCGGCCGCTCGGGCTTTCGCCTGCTGCCCAACAGCAACGAGGCATTTCGCGCCCGCGCCGAACTGATACGCAACGCCCAGGCGAGCATCGACCTGCAGTACTACATCGTCCACGACGGCCTCAGTACCCGCGCCCTTGTGCATGAACTGCTGCGCGCTGCCGACCGTGGCGTGCGCGTGCGCATCCTGCTCGACGACACCACCAGCGACGGCCTGGACACCGTCATGGGCACCCTTAATGCCCACCCGAACATCCAGATTCGAGTGTTCAACCCACTGCATCTGGGGCGCAGTACCGGCGTTACGCGCGCCGTGGGCCGGCTGTTCAACTTGTCGCGCCAGCACCGGCGCATGCACAACAAGCTGTTCCTGGTGGACAACAGCATGGCCATCGTCGGCGGGCGCAACCTGGGCGACGAGTATTTCGATGCCGAGCCCAACCTCAACTTCACCGACATCGACCTGCTGGGCGTGGGCCCGGTAGCCGAGCAGTTGGGGCACAGCTTCGACCAGTACTGGAACAGCGCCCTCAGCCGGCCGATCACCGACTTCCTCTGGCATGACCCGGATGCCAACGACCTGCGGGCCAGCCGCCAGCGCCTGGAAGTGTCGCTGGCCAAAGCCAGGACCCAGCGCAAGGCCCTGTACGACCGCTTGATGGCCTACCAGTCGCAGCCGCGCCTGGATGTGTGGCGCAACGAGCTGATCTGGGCTCACGCCCAGGCGCTATGGGATGCGCCCAGCAAGGTGTTGGCCGAAGACGAACCGGACCCGCAATTACTGCTGAGCCAGCAACTGGCACCGGACCTGGCTAACGTGCACCGCGAGTTGGTCCTGGCATCGGCCTACTTTGTACCGGGCGAACCGGGGCTGCTGTACCTGACCGGCCGCGCCGACGCTGGCGTTTCGGTGAAGCTGCTGACCAACTCGCTGGAAGCCACCGACGTGCCGGCAGTGCATGGAGGCTATGCACCCTATCGTCGTGCCTTGCTTGAGCACGGGGTGCAGCTTTACGAGCTTCGCCGCCAGCCAGGCGACCCCAGCGCGGGGCGACTGGGTTTCCGTGGCAGCTCGGATTCGAGCCTGCACACCAAGGCGATCGTGTTCGACCGGCGCAAGACCTTCATCGGCTCGTTCAACTTCGACCCGCGCTCAGTATTGTGGAACACCGAGGTCGGGGTACTGGTGGACAGCCCGGAGCTGGCCGAATACACCCGCGAGCTGGCCCAGCAGGGTATGGCGCCTGCGCTGAGCTATCAGGTGAAACTGATAGGTAACAAGCTGGTGTGGGCGACCGAGGACAATGGCCGCCGGCACGTGCTGACGTCTGAGCCGGGTGGGGTCTGGCGGCGGCTCAATGCCTGGATCAGCAAGGCGGTTGGCTTGGAGAAGATGCTGTAGCTGCGATTCCGGGGGCCTTGCGGCCCCCAACAATCATCAGGCAGAAACCGGCTCAAAGGCTCCGCGCCGCCGGGTCAATACCACCAACCCCGCAGCCCCGGCCGCCATCAGGAACAGCAACGCATGCCCGCTGATCCACTGGCTCCCCGCCCCCGCCAACAACGGCCCGAGCAAACAGCCAATACCCCACAGCTGAGCCACGTGGGCATTGGCCCGTACCAACTCATCATCGCGGTAGCGCTCACCGATCAGCACCAGCGACAAGGTGAACAGGCCGCCGGCACTGGCGCCGAACAACACCCACAATGGCCAGATAACCGGTGTGTGCAACAGCAGCGGGATCGCCAGGCTGGACACCAGCAGGGTCACCGCACAGCCAGTGAACAAGGTACGTCGCGACATATGGTCGGCCAGCGCGCCGATGGGCAACTGCAGCACCGCATCACCCACCACCACGGTACTCACCATGAACAAGGCGATTTCGGTACTGAAGCCCTGCTGCAGGCAATACACCGGCAGCAACGTGAGGATCATCGCCTCGAACGAGGCGAACAGGGCAATGGCCCAGGCAATTACCGGCAAGCGTCGGCAGAAGGCGAACAGGTCGCCAAAGGTGACACTGCAAGCTTCCGTGCTCGGCGCCCCACCACGCCCCAGCAGAACCAGCGGCGCGGCCAGCAGCAGACCGGTCGCCGCCCAGAAGCCGAAGTCGTCATCAGAGCCAAGGAAACCCAGCACCAACGGCCCGGCCAACTGGCTCAAGGCGTAGCTGCTGCCATACAGCGCCACCAACCGGCCACGCCACTGTTCGACCACCAGTTGGTTGATCCAGCTTTCGCCGAGGATGAACACCACGGTCAGGGACATGCCGATCATCAGCCGCAGCAGCAGCCATAACGGGTAACTAGGCAGCAACGCGAGCAGGCCAATCGACAGCGCCCCGCCCCACAGGCACAGGCGCATCGCCGAAGGTACGCCAACCCAACCTGCCAGGCGGCTGGCCAGGCTGGCGCCGGCCAGTACGCCCAACGCCGGCATTGCCGCCATCACGCCGATGGCGAAGCTGCCGTAGCCCCAGGCCTCCAGGCGCAGGGACACCAGCGGCATGCTCACGCCGAGCGCCAGCCCGACACTGAGCACCGATGCCAGTACGGCGAAGTAGGTACCCCAACGCATTGCAGCCTCCCAGCCAATATTTCCAGGGGCCCATTTGCGGGCAAGCCCGCTCCTGCATCGGTCGCGAAGACCTGCAGGAGCGGGCTTGCCCGCGAAAAGGACCTACCGGGTTACAGCTTGATCCAGGTCGCCTTCAGCTCGGTGTACTTCTCCAGTGCGTGCAGCGACTTGTCACGGCCGTTGCCCGACTGTTTGAAGCCACCGAACGGCGCGGTCATGTCGCCACCATCGTACTGGTTGACCCAGACGCTGCCCGCACGCACGGCACGGGCGGTTTTGTGGGCCTTGGAAATGTCCGAGGTCCAGATACCCGCTGCCAGGCCATACGGGGTGTCGTTGGCAATGGCCACGGCTTCTTCGGCGGTGTCGAAGGCAATCACCGACAGCACCGGGCCGAAGATTTCTTCCTGGGCAATGCGCATGGCGTTAGTCACGCCGTCGAAGATGGTCGGCTCGACGTAGGTGCCACCGGTCTCTTCCAGGGTGCGCTTGCCGCCGGCCAGCAGCTTGGCGCCGTCCTTGTGGCCAGCCTCGATGTACGACAGTACGGTGTTCATCTGCTGGGTATCGACCAAGGCACCGACAGTGGTCTGCGGGTCCAGCGGGTTGCCTGGCTTCCAGCCTTTCAGGGCTTCTACCACCATCGGCAGGAATTTGTCCTTGATCGAACGCTCGACCAGCAGTCGGGAACCTGCAGTGCACACTTCGCCCTGGTTGAAGGCGATGGCGCTGGCGGCGGCTTCGGCGGCAGCTTGCAGGTCCGGGGCATCGGCAAAGACGATGTTCGGGCTCTTGCCACCGGCTTCCAGCCAGATGCGCTTCATGTTCGACTCGCCCGCGTAAACCATCAGCTGCTTGGCGATCTTGGTCGAACCGGTGAACACCAGGGTATCGACGTCCATGTGCAGGGCCAGTGCCTTGCCCACGGTGTGGCCATAGCCTGGCAGCACGTTCAGCACGCCAGCCGGGATACCGGCTTCGATCGCCAGTTGGGCGATGCGGATGGCAGTCAGCGGCGATTTTTCGGACGGCTTGAGCACGACCGAGTTACCGGTGGCCAACGCCGGGCCGAGCTTCCAGCAGGCCATCAGCAGCGGGAAGTTCCAAGGTACGATGGCACCGACCACACCTACCGGCTCGCGAGTAACCAGGCCAAGCTGATCATGCGGGGTCGGGGCAACTTCGTCGTAGACCTTGTCGATGGCTTCGGCAGTCCAGTGGATGGCTTGGGCCGCACCTGGGATGTCGATACTGGAGGAGTCGCCAATCGGCTTGCCCATGTCCAGCGTTTCCAGCAGCGCCAGCTCTTCGACGTTCTTGCGCAGCAGGTCGGCGAAACGGATCAGCTTGGCCTTGCGCTTGGCCGGGGCCAGCTGCGACCACACGCCGGAGTTGAAGGTGGCACGGGCGTTTTCTACAGCGCGGTTGGCATCGGCCAGGTCGCAGCTGGCAACCTTGGCCAGGAAGCGTCCGTCGACCGGGCTCAGGCACTCGAAGGTTTCACCGGATACGGCATCGGTGTATTCGCCGTTGATGAAGGCACGGCCTTCGATCTTCAGTTGCTGGGCACGTTGTTCCCAGTCCGCACGGGTCAGGGTGGTCATACGAAACTCCTCCTCTTGTTTAGGTGCAACGCCGCACTGAGGACTCACAGGCGTTGTCAGAATTCTGGCCGGGCGCCACGCGCACACTGGCAAGCGATACCCTAAACCAGCCGGGGTAAACTATCAATATATTTGACACGAGAGGCTCAAAAGCCTACTGATGTTCATTTTATTAAACAACAACAGGAGCCGAACCATGAGTATTGATAGCATCATCGACTTCGCGCAGGTCATCACCGAGGCCGAACGCTACCGCCCGGCTGCAGAGAAAATTCTCAAGGGCGAACCGGACCAGGCGGTCTACAACCATTATTCCAGCCCGTGTGGGCAGTTTGCCGCTGGCGTATGGGAAGGTGAGGTGGGCCAGTGGACAGTGAACTACACGGAGCACGAATACTGCGAGATCGTCCAGGGCGTTTCGGTGCTGCGCGACCAGGACGGTGGGGCTAAAACCCTGCGTGCCGGCGATCGGTTTGTCATCCCCGCCGGCTTCAAAGGCACTTGGGAGGTGCTGGAGCCGTGCCGCAAGATCTATGTGATGTTCGAGCAGAAATAATTATGTAGCGCAGGGATTTTGCAGGCATGCGTGAGGATGACCCTGCCCGTTTCGGGCCATTCAGCCTCACAAGGAAAATCAGCATGACCAACGAAGAAGTTCTGCAAACCCTCGCTCACCTGGTCGGCACCCGCTATGTGCCGGAACTGAAAGGCACCATCTGCGCCCTCACCGGGCGCACTCGCGTGGTTGGCCCCAACGAGATGTCCACCCGCGACTACGACGCCGAGCGCATCCAGATCAAGGCCGACGCCGACCTGATGATCCAGAGCTTCGCCTTCAACTGACCCTGCTGCAGCCCAAAAAAAACCCGCGTCCTTTCGGATGCGGGTTTTTTTTCAGGTCGCCGATCAATTACTTGATCTTGGCTTCCTTGTACACCACGTGCTTGCGAACAACCGGATCATATTTCTTGATCTCGATTTTGTCCGGGGTGGTGCGCTTGTTCTTGTCGGTGGTGTAGAAGTGGCCGGTACCGGCACTCGAAACCAGACGGATCAATTCACGCATGATGCTCTCCCTTAAACCTTGGCGCCAGCTTTACGGATGTCAACCAGAACGGCGTCGATGCCGCGCTTGTCGATGATACGCATGCCTTTGGCGGAAACGCGCAGACGCACGAAACGCTTCTCGGATTCAACCCAGAAACGGTGGTGCTGCAGGTTCGGCAGGAAACGACGACGGGTTTTGTTGTTTGCGTGGGAAATGTTGTTCCCGGTTACTGGACCCTTACCAGTAACTTGACAGACTCTCGACATGACTCAGCCCTCTAAAACCACATGCCCAACCCGGCATGGGTTGGCCGCTTAATCTCTCAGTCTTTGGCGCCTGGGCGCCGTGATTCTGGAGGCCTTATCGACCGGATCCGCTGATGCGACAGGCCGAGCCCCTAGAAAAGAGCGCTGCTTTATACCAGAAAGACTTGGCTGCAACAACAGTAGATGCACATTACCGCTAGCCAGAACGCGCCGGGCCAGCATAGCGGCAGGCCCCGCCAGTCGTCGACCGCTCGTCGCAAGATTTGCAAAAAAGGGTGTGGTCATTTGCCGGCGGGCGCACTAGGGTAAGCCTTTTCCAGACTGCACTGGCAGATGGGCCACTGACAGCCAAGGAGCCACCATGCGTGTCGCCGCACTTTCCTTATTGTTCACCACCCTGTTCGCCACTGGCGCTGCCCAGGCCGCTCCGCTGAGCGTTTGCAGCGAGGCCAGCCCCGAAGGTTTCGACGTGGTGCAGTACAACTCGCTCACCACCACCAACGCCACCGCCGACGTGCTGATGAACCGCCTGGTGGAGTTCGATGCGGCGCAAGGCAAGGTGGTGCCGAGCCTGGCGACCAGCTGGACGGTATCGGCCGACGGCCTGGTGTATGACTTCACCCTGCGCGATGACGTCAAGTTTCACAGCACCCCCTACTTCAAGCCAAGCCGCAAGCTGAATGCCGACGACGTGCTGTTCAGCTTCCAGCGCATGCTCTACCCGGCCCATGCCTGGCACAAGACTGCGCCGGGCGGCTACCCGCATGCCCAATCGCTGCAGCTGGGCAGCCTGATCAAGGCGATCGAGGCACCGTCGCCGAACACCGTGCGCTTCACCCTCAGCCACCCGGACGCCACCTTCCTGGCCACCCTGAGCATGGGCTTCGCCTCGATCTACTCCGCCGAATACGCCGACAAGCTGCTCAAGGCCGGCACACCGGAAAATCTCAACAACCAACCGATCGGCACCGGGCCGTTCGTGTTCCAGCGTTTCCAGAAAGACGCCGTGGTGCGCTACCGCGCCAACCCGGACTACTTCGCCGGCAAGCCGGCGGTCGACCCGCTGATCTTCGCCATCACCACCGATGCCAACGTGCGCCTGCAGAAGCTCAAGCGTGGCGAGTGCCAGGTTGCCCTGTCGCCCAAGCCGTTGGACATTGCCGAAGCGGGCAAGGACGGTAACCTCAAGGTGGCCACCACCCCGGCATTCATGACTGCCTTCGTCGCCATCAACAGCCAGCACCCGCCGCTGGACAAGCCGGAAGTGCGCCAGGCGATCAACCTGGCCTTCGACAGGCAGGCCTACCTCAAGGCCGTGTTCGAAGACTCTGCGGTGGCTGCCAACGGCCCCTACCCGCCTAACACCTGGAGCTACGCCAAGGACCTGCCCGGCTACCCGCTGGACCTGAAGAAAGCCAAAGCCCTGCTGGCCAAGGCCGGGCTGGCCAAAGGCTTCAGTACCACCATCTGGACCCGGCCCTCGGGTAGCCTGCTCAACCCCAACCCCAGCCTTGGCGCGCAGATGCTGCAAGCCGACCTGGCGAAGATTGGCGTGAAAGCGGAGATCCGCGTGATCGAGTGGGGCGAACTGATACGCCGCGCCAAGGCCGGCGAGCATGACTTGCTGTTCATGGGCTGGGCGGGCGACAACGGCGACCCGGACAACTTCCTCAGCCCGCAGTTTTCCTGTGCGGCGGTCGAGTCAGGGACCAACTTCGCACGCTTCTGCGACAGCCGCCTCGACCAGTTGATCAGCGCCGGGCGCACCACCAACGACCAGAGCGTGCGCAGCCGGCTGTACCAGCAGGCGCAGACACTGATCCAGCAGCAGGCGCTGTGGGTGCCACTGGCGCACCCGACGGCGGCGACCCTGCTGCGCCAAGGCGTCGAGGGGTACCAGGTGAGCCCGTTCGGACGGCTGGATTTCAGCAAGGTGACGGTGACCAAATAAGCCTGTACCGGCCTCTTCGCGGGTAAACCCGCTCCTACAGGACAGCGCCAGCCTGGCAGTTGACGCTACCCCTGTAGGAGCGGGTTTACCCGCGAAAGGGCCCGTACTGACCCTATAAGGCTCTCAGTAGTCCCTCAGGCCACAATCCACCCATGCTCGACCATCGACAACGGCTCCCCATCACCAATGATGATGTGATCCAGCACCCGCACATCAATCAACGCCAGCCCCCGCTTCAACGACAGGGTCAAATGCACATCGTCCTGACTCGGTTCACTGATCCCTGAAGGATGGTTGTGGCACAGGATCAATGCCGCAGCGTTGTGCACCAACGCCCGTCGCACCACCTCTCGCGGATAGACACTCGCCCGATCTATCGTGCCCCTGAACAGGATCTCAAATGCCAGTGGCCGGTGCTTGGTATCGAGAAACAGACACCCGAACACCTCGCTGGCCTCATGCCTGAGCATGGCTTTCAGGTAGCGTCGCACCGCTGCCGGGCTGTCCATGGCAGACTCGCGCTCAATCGACGTTGCAAGGTGCCTGCGGCCGATCTCAAGCAGTGCCTGCAGCTGGCTGTACCTCACCGGGCCCAACCCAAGCTCGCCGACGAAGGCCTCGCGGTCGGCCTCCAGCAACCGGCGCAAGCTGCCGAACTTCACCAACAAGCCTCGCGAAAGCTCCACGACATTACGCCCACGTACGCCTGAGCCAAGAAAAACGGCCAGCAGCTCCGTATCTGTCAGGCTCCCTGCCCCTCGCTGCAACAACTTCTCCCTAGGCCGTTCTTCCGCCGGCCACTCCCTGATGTTCATTCCACCCCTGCCTTTGCTGCGGCCCATTTCGGCCCTGTGTTAATCTATTTCGCCTCGTACATGCGACGTTCCGCCGCAGGCATTTTCAAACGTCGCCGCCCGCTCTCACTGGAAAAAGGCAAGCCTATGCAGCGGCTGTATCGCAAGCGCATCGTTCTCGGCGTGGGTGGCGGCATTGCCGCCTACAAAAGCGCCGAGCTGATTCGCCGTCTCCTCGAGCACGGCGCGCAGGTGCGCGTCGTCATGACACGGGGTGGTGCCGAATTCATCACCCCGCTGACCCTGCAGGCGCTGTCGGGCCACCCCGTGCACATGGACCTGCTCGACCCGGCCGCCGAAGCAGCCATGGGCCATATCGAACTGGCCAAGTGGGCGGACCTGGTGTTGATCGCCCCTGCCACCGCCGACCTCATGGCACGCATGGCCCAAGGCATGGCAGACGACCTGCTGACCACGCTGGTGCTGGCCACTGACGCCACCGTCGCCGTGGCGCCGGCGATGAACCAGGCCATGTGGCGCGACCCGGCCACCCAGGCCAACCTCGAGCTGCTCAAGAGCCGTGGCATTCAGGTGTTCGGCCCGGCATCCGGCAGCCAGGCCTGTGGCGACGTTGGCCTGGGGCGCATGCTAGAAGCCACCGACCTGGCCTGGTGCGCCGCGGAAAGCTTCAAGCGCCAGGCACTGACCGGCAAGCACGTGCTGATCACCGCCGGGCCGACCCAGGAAAACATCGACCCGGTGCGCTACATCACCAATCATAGCTCCGGCAAGATGGGCTTCGCCCTGGCCGAAGCGGCCGCCGAAGCAGGGGCTCGGGTGACCCTCGTCACGGGCCCTGTGCACTTGCCAACCCCTGACCGGGTCAGCCGCATCGACGTCGTCAGCGCGCGAGACATGCTCGCGGCCTGTGAAGCGGCCATGCCGTGCGACCTGTTCATTGCCTCGGCAGCGGTTGCGGACTACCGCCCCGAAGTGGTTGCCACACAAAAACTGAAGAAAGATCCTACGACCGGCGACGGCATGCTGCTGCAGATGGTGCGTAATCCCGATATCCTTGCCACCATTGCTGGCCGCGCCGACCGCCCGTTCAGCGTCGGCTTTGCCGCCGAAACCGAGCACCTGCTCGATTACGCCACGCGCAAGCTCAAGGACAAGAACCTCGACCTGATCGTCGCCAATGATGTGGCCAACCCCAGCATCGGCTTCAACAGCGAAGAAAATGCCTTGACCGTGATCGACCGCCAGCAGCACCAGACCCTCTTCGCGCAGACCAGCAAGGGCAAGATTGCCCGGCAACTGGTCGCCTTCATCGCCGAACGGCTTAACCAGGTTCAATAAGTTACATGCACGCTCTTCAAGCCAAGATCCTCGACCCACGCCTGGGCAGCGAATTCCCGCTACCCGCGTACGCCACCCCCGGCTCCGCCGGCCTCGACCTGCGCGCCCTGCTCAAGGAAGACACCCTCCTCGAGCCGGGCCAGACCATCCTGATTCCTACCGGTCTGTCGATCTACATCGGCGACCCGGGCCTGGCGGCAGTCATCCTGCCGCGTTCGGGCCTGGGCCATAAGCATGGCATCGTGCTGGGCAACCTGGTCGGCCTGATCGATTCGGACTACCAGGGCGAGCTGATGGTGTCGTGCTGGAACCGCGGCAACACGCCGTTCACCATCGCGGTGGGCGAGCGCATCGCCCAGCTGGTGCTGGTACCGGTGGTGCAGGCTCACTTCGACATCGTCGAAGCATTCGACGAAAGCCAGCGTGGCGCTGGCGGCTTCGGTCACTCCGGCAGCCACTGAGCCGGCAAATGACCGTTCAGGCCAAGGATGGCGAACTCTCTGGCGAAACCACCGTCCAAGCGTTCAGTTTGCGCCTGCCCAGAAAGCCTTTGACTAATGGAGCTTCCAGAGATGAACGACATGGCCCACCTGGTCCCCGCCGCATTGCCCGACAGCATTTTCCGCGCATATGACATACGCGGCGTGGTCGGCAAGACCCTTCACGCCGAAACTGCCTACTGGATCGGCCGCGCCATCGGCGCGCAAAGCCTGGCCCAGGGCGAACCGCAGGTTTCGGTAGGGCGCGATGGCCGCCTGTCGGGCCCGATGCTGGTGGAACAGCTGATCAAAGGCCTGGTCGATGCGGGCTGCCACGTCAGCGACGTCGGCCTGGTGCCTACCCCGGCGCTGTACTACGCAGCCAACGTGCTGGCCGGCAAGTCCGGTGTGATGCTGACTGGCAGCCACAACCCTTCGGACTACAACGGTTTCAAGATCGTCATCGCCGGTGACACCTTGGCCAACGAACAGATCCAGGCCCTGCTGACCCGCCTGAAAACCAACGACCTGACCCTGGCCCAAGGCCGCGTGGAAAAGGTCGAGATCCTCGACCGCTACTTCCAGCAGATCGTCGGCGACGTAAAGCTGGCGAAAAAGCTCAAGGTGGTGGTGGACTGCGGCAACGGCGCCGCTGGCGTGGTTGCACCGCAATTGATCGAAGCCCTGGGCTGCGAAGTGATCCCGCTGTTCTGCGAGGTCGACGGCAACTTCCCCAACCACCACCCGGACCCGGGCAAGCCGGAGAACCTCGAAGACCTGATCGCCAAGGTCAAGGAAACCGGTGCCGATATCGGCCTGGCCTTCGACGGTGACGGCGACCGCGTCGGCGTGGTGACCAACACCGGCAGCATCGTCTACCCCGACCGCCTGCTGATGCTGTTTGCCCAGGACGTGCTGTCGCGCAACCCGGGCGCCGAGATCATCTTCGATGTCAAATGCACCCGCCGCCTGACCCCGCTGATCGAACAGCACGGTGGCAGCGCCTTGATGTGGAAAACCGGCCATTCGCTGATCAAGAAGAAGATGAAGCAGACCGGTTCGCTGCTGGCAGGCGAGATGAGCGGTCACATCTTCATCAAGGAACGTTGGTACGGTTTTGACGACGGTATCTACAGCGCCGCGCGCCTGTTGGAGATCCTCAGCAAGACCCAGCAGAGCGCCGAAGACCTGTTTGCCGCCTTCCCGAATGATATTTCCACGCCGGAAATCAATATTGATGTGACCGACGAGGGTAAATTCAGCATCATTGATGCACTGCAACGCGACGCCGACTGGGGCGAAGCCCACCTGACCACCATTGACGGTGTGCGGGTCGACTACGCCAATGGCTGGGGCCTGGTTCGCGCCTCCAACACCACCCCGGTGCTGGTGCTGCGTTTCGAGGCCGACAGCGACGCCGAATTGCAACGTATCAAGGATGTTTTCCGCACCCAGTTGCTGCGGGTAGAGCCTGAGCTGCAACTGCCGTTCTGACCGACTATCTGTTCCTTACAGGAGCCCTGCATGACCCTCGATCGCGATGCCGCTTCCCATGTAGCCGAGGTTTTGTCCGAAGCACTGCCTTACATCCGCCGCTTTGTCGGCAAGACCCTGGTGATCAAGTACGGCGGCAACGCGATGGAGAGCGAGGAGCTCAAGACGGGCTTCGCCCGTGACATCGTGCTGATGAAGGCTGTGGGCATCAACCCGGTGGTGGTCCACGGCGGTGGCCCACAGATCGGCGACCTGCTCAAGCGCTTGTCGATCGAGAGCCACTTCATCGACGGCATGCGCGTCACCGACTCGGCGACCATGGACGTGGTGGAGATGGTGCTGGGTGGCCAGGTCAACAAGGACATCGTCAACCTGATCAACCGCCACGGCGGCAGCGCCATCGGCCTGACCGGCAAGGACGCGGAGCTGATCCGCGCCCGCAAGCTGACCGTCAGCCGCCAGACGCCAGAGATGACCACCCCGGAAATCATCGACATCGGCCACGTCGGTGAAGTGGTGAGTGTGAACACCGACCTGCTGAACATGCTGGTGAAGGGCGACTTCATCCCGGTCATCGCGCCAATCGGCGTGGGTGCCAACGGTGAGTCGTACAACATCAACGCCGACCTGGTGGCGGGCAAGGTGGCCGAGGCGCTGAAGGCCGAGAAGCTGATGCTGCTGACCAACATCGCCGGCCTGATGGACAAGCAGGGCCAGGTGTTGACAGGCCTGACCACCGAGCAGGTCAACGAACTGATCGCTGACGGCACCATTTATGGCGGCATGCTGCCGAAGATCAAGTGCGCGCTGGATGCGGTACAGGGCGGCGTGAACAGCTCGCACATCATTGATGGCCGCGTGCCGAATGCAGTGCTGCTGGAGATTTTCACCGACAGCGGCGTGGGCACCCTGATTACCAACCGCAAGCCGCGCTGATTGATCGGTTAGCCTGCACTGGCCTCTTCGCGGGTAAACCCGCTCCTACAAAGGAAATCCCCGTGTAGGAGCGGGATTACCCGCGAAAGGGCCAGATCAGGCGGCACAAAAAAAGGCGACCCTCTGAAGAAGGTCGCCTTTTTCATTCCTAGGCCAGGATCAGATCCCGTACTGCGCCCGATAGGCCTCCACAGCCGGCAGGTGCTGCTTCAACTGTGGATCGTCAGCCAGGAACTCCAGCACCTGGGTCAGCGAAACAATGCTGACCACCGGGATACCGAAGTCGCGTTCCACTTCCTGGATCGCCGACAGTTCGCCATTGCCGCGCTCTTCACGGTTCAGCGCGATCAGTACACCAGCGGCCTTGGCCTGCTGGGCATTGATGATCTGCATGACCTCACGAATGGCGGTACCGGCAGTAATCACGTCGTCAATGATCAGCACTTCACCGGCCAGCGGCGCGCCGACCAGGCTGCCACCTTCGCCGTGGTCCTTGGCTTCCTTGCGGTTGAAGCACCATGGCACGTCGAGCTGATGCTGGTCGGCAAGGGCCACGGCGGTAGTCGCCGCCAAAGGGATACCCTTGTAGGCCGGGCCGAACAGCACATCGAAGGGGATTTTGCTGTCGACGATGGCGGCGGCGTAGCAACGGCCCAGTTCAGCCAGGGCGGAACCGGTGTTGAACAGGCCGGCATTGAAGAAATACGGGCTGGTACGCCCCGATTTCAGGGTGAATTCACCGAAACGCAGTACCCCGCGATCGATGGCAAAACGGATAAAGTCGCGCTGATACGGCTGCATGAATAGTCCCGGACACCACGGATTTAGCTAAATGGGTTGAGCTCGGGTATCATACACGCACGAGATTTATGGGGCCATTTATGCGGATCATCAGTGTGAACGTAAATGGCATTCAGGCTGCGGCCGAGCGTGGTTTGCTCAGCTGGCTGCAAGCCCAGAATGCCGACGTCATCTGCCTTCAGGATACCCGCGCCTCGGCCTTTGAACTCGACGACCCAGCTTTCCAGCTCGATGGCTATTTCCTTTATGCCTGCGACGCGGAGGTGCCAGCCCAAGGTGGTGTGGCCCTTTACTCGCGCATGCAGCCCAAGGCAGTCATCACCGGCCTGGGCTTCGAGACAGCCGACCGCTACGGGCGTTACCTGCAAGCAGATTTCGACAAAGTCAGTATTGCCAGCCTGCTGCTGCCTTCGGGCATGAACGGCGACGAAGACTTGAACCAGAAGTTCAAGTTGATGGACGACTTCGCCAAGTACCTGGACAAGCAGCGTCGCAAGCGTCGCGAATACATCTATTGCGGCTCGTTCTACGTGGCGCAGCAGAAGCTCGACATCAAAAACTGGCGTGACAGCCAGCAGTCGCCAGGCTTCCTGGCGCCAGAACGCGCCTGGATGGATGCAATCACTGGCGAGATGGGGTATGTCGATGCCTTGCGCGAAGTCAGCCGTGAAGGCGACCAGTACAGCTGGTGGCCAGACAACGAGCAGGCCGAGATGCTTAACCTGGGCTACCGGTTCGACTACCAGATTCTCACCCCGGGCCTGCGCCGCTTCGTACGCAACGCTCGCCTGCCGCGTCAGCCACGCTTCTCCCAGCATGCGCCGCTGATCGTCGACTATGACTGGACGCTGACCATCTAAAAGGCCATTGGGGCTGCGTTGCAGCCCCAATGGCTATTTGATCGGCCGCCAGATCATCGGGTAGCGATAAGGCTTGCCCTCATTCGCCCGCACCGCCGCAATGATGATCAATATCATCACTGCCACCGTGAGCATGGCAAACAGCACCAGCCCGATAAACACGAACATCAGCAGAAAGCAGATGAACCCGGCAATGGTCACGCTGATTTGAAAGTTCAGCGCCTCTTTGCCCTGGGCATCGATAAAAGGGTCTTGCTCGCGCTTGAGGTGCCATAGCACCAGCGGGCCCAGCAGGTGCCCGAGCGGCACTACCAGGCCCAACAGCGCGGAGAGGTGGCAGAACATCGCCCATTGCCGGATTTCGGCATTGGGCGGGGTGATCGACAGGTTCGAATCGCTCATGCCCCGCACCTCCGTGGCTGGCTTCAGTCAGCCAGTGCTGCCTGCTGCAGCTCGAAAATCTCGTTCATGCCCTTCTGCGCCAGAGCGAGCATGGCGTTGAAATCTTCCGGCTGGAACGGTGCGCCTTCGGCAGTACCCTGCACTTCGATGAAACCACCAGCGCTGGTCATGACCACATTCAGGTCGGTTTCGGCTGCGGAGTCTTCCAAGTAGTCCAGGTCGAGCACCGCTTCGCCTTGGTACATGCCGACAGATACCGCTGCGATCATGTGCTTGAGCGGGTTGCCGCCCTTGAGGCCGCCGCGCTTCTTGATGACTGCCAAAGCGTCGCACAAGGCAACCATGGCGCCGGTGATGGACGCGGTACGGGTACCGCCATCGGCCTGGATCACGTCGCAATCGACGTACAGGGTGATGTCACCGAGCTTGCTCATGTCCAGCGCGGCGCGCAGCGAACGGCCGATCAGGCGCTGGATTTCCAGGGTGCGGCCACCCTGCTTGCCACGGCTGGCTTCACGCTGGTTACGTTCGCCGGTGGAGCGCGGCAGCATGCCATACTCGGCGGTCAGCCAGCCTTGGCCCTGGCCTTTGAGGAAGCGCGGTACACCGTTTTCAACGCTGACCGTGCAGATGACTTTGGTGTCACCGAACTCGACCAGTACCGACCCTTCGGCGTGCTTGGTGTAGTTGCGGGTGATGCGGATCGAGCGGAGCTGATCGGCAACGCGACCACTTGGACGTTTCATCTGGGATACCTGTACTGGGACTTTGAATCTGCCGAGCATTATAGAGCCCGCAGCCCGGGGAAGACATGCCTATTGTCGCGCCCGGCACAGCCCGTCGCCTTTTCCTACCGCAGTAGCCACCCGTCGGTAACATAGGCGGATTGGGCGCCACGGCGACACTGCGCTACAATCCTGCGCCTTGCAGCCGAGAGGCTCCCACCGTTCATTCATCTACGCGAGGTACTCCCCATGGTGCACAGCATGACCGCTTTTGCTCGTGTCGAGCGCGCCGGCAGCCAAGGCACCCTGGTCTGGGAGCTGCGTTCGGTCAACCACCGTTACCTGGAGCCGCACCTGCGCCTGCCCGAGGCCCTGCGCGACCTCGAAGGCGGTGTACGTGAAGGCCTGCGCCAGGGCCTGTCACGCGGCAAGGTGGAATGCACCTTGCGCCTCAACGAAGACAGTAATGGCAAACCGCTGAAAGTGGACCATGAGCGCGCCAAGCAACTGGTTGCCGCCGCCGAAGAAGTGGCGGGCCTGATCAAGCAGCCTGCCCCCCTGAACCCGCTGGAAGTGCTGTCATGGCCAGGCGTGCTGGTGGCCGACACCAGCGACCCACAGGCACTGAACGCCGAAGCCATGGCGCTGTTCGACGAAGCGTTGGCCGAACTCAAGGCCGGGCGCCAGCGCGAAGGCCAGGAACTGGCGCGGCTGATCAACGAACGCCTGGACAACATGGCCAGCGAAGTCACGACCCTGCGCGCCCTGGTGCCGCAGATGCTGGCGGCGCAGCGGCAGAAGATTCTCGACCGCTTCGGCGACATGCAAGCCGAGCTGGACCCACAGCGCCTGGAGCAAGAGATGGTACTGCTGGCCCAGAAAAGCGACGTGGCAGAGGAGCTCGACCGCCTCAGCACCCACGTCACCGAAGTGCGCCGCGTGCTCAAGGGTGGCGGCGCCGCTGGCCGGCGCCTGGACTTCCTGATGCAGGAGCTCAACCGCGAGGCCAACACCCTTGGCTCCAAGGCCTTCGACCCACGCAGCACGCAAGCGGCGGTCAACCTGAAGGTACTGATCGAACAGATGCGTGAACAAGTACAGAACATCGAGTAAGGCCACCCCTACCATGAACCACAGCAGCGGCACCCTCTACATCGTTTCGGCCCCCTCGGGTGCCGGCAAGACCAGCCTGGTCACCGCCCTGACCAAAGACGACCAGCAGATTCGCGTCTCGGTCTCGCACACTACCCGCGCCATGCGCCCGGGCGAGCAGCACGGGGTGAACTATCACTTCGTCGTCCACGAGGAGTTCAAGACGCTGATCGCGCAAGGAGACTTTCTGGAGCATGCCGAAGTGTTCGGCAACTTCTACGGTACTTCGCGCAGCGCGCTGCAGCACACCTTGGACCAAGGCTACGACCTGATCCTGGAAATCGACTGGCAAGGTGCCCAGCAAGTGCGCAAGCTGATGCCAGAGGCGCTGTCGGTGTTCATCCTGCCTCCAAGCCAGGAGGCGCTTCGCCACCGCCTGGACGGACGCGGGCAGGACAGCGAAGAGATCATTGCCGGGCGCATGAAGGAAGCGGTCAGCGAGATGGTGCACTACGACGAGTATGACTACGTGATCATCAATGATGATTTCGACGCGGCGCTGGCAGACTTGAAAGCGGTGTTCCGCTCGAATCGGCTGCTGTTGAAGAAGCAGCAGCAGCGTCATGCGGCGCTGCTGAAGCAAATGATCGGCTAAAGATCGATGGGGCCGCAGAGCGGCCCCATTGGTTTATTCCTGCAGTGGCAAGGTAGCCTGCTGACGCAGGGTAGCCCCGAGGAAGTACGCCGGCGCACGCATGCGCGACAGCATCATCAGGCCGATACCAAGCACCGAGATGATCGCGGCAATCACGAACACCAGCCCCAGACCGCCCACATGCGAGCCGCTGCCGAAGTCCGGCGACGCACTGTCGATGGCGGTACGCACGAAGATCACCGACAAGATCACCCCACCCACCAGCGGGCACAGGCCGCGCATGATGAAATGGCGCAGGCTGTCGAACAGGCTGCCGCGGAAATACCAGACGCAGGCAAACGCGGTCAGCGAATAGTAGAAGCAGATCATCATGCCCAATGCCGTGATGGTATCTGCCAGCACGTTCTCGCTCAGCGTACGCATGGTTACGTAGAACAGGCCTGCGGCCAGGCCGGCGCAGATGGTGGCATAGCGCGGCGTTTGCGAGCGCGGGCAGACGCTGGCGAACTTCTGCGGTACAGCGCCGTAATAACCCATGGCCAACAGGGTGCGCGCCGGCGCCACGAAGGTGGACTGCAGCGACGCCGCCGTACTGGCCAGCACAGCGATGGACATCAGGATCGCCAGCGGCCCCATGACCGGGCCGGCCAGGTGGGCAAAGACGTTCTCCTGGATGCGCGGGTTGTTCAGGCCCAGACCCGTTTCACTGATACCGGCAAACTGCAGGGTGGCGATGGCGGTGAACAGGTACAGGCCGAGAATCAACATCACGGTCCAGGTAGCGGCCTTGCCCGGCACCTCTTCGCTGCCCACCGATTCTTCACTGACGGTCAGGCAAGTGTCCCAGCCCCAGAAGATGAAGATCGACAGTGACAGGCCAGCGGCAAAGGCCGAGAACGACTCGACACCGAACGGGTTGAACCAGGCGAAATCGAACGCCAGCGGTGGCGGCGCGGTGGTGCCGCCGAAAGCGGCGAAAGCAAAGCCGATCAACACCAGCAACTGCAGGGCCACCAAGCCGTACTGCACAGTCATTGTGGTGGCGATACCCCGACAGCAGATCCACACTGCCAAACCAATGAACACGCAACAGGTAACGATGTTGATCAACAGGTTGTCGGCCAACGCTGCCAGCTCATGCTTGCCGGTGATCTGGCCAAGGAACAGGTAGAAGAAGTCCACCGCCACACCTGCCAGGTTCGACAGCACGATCGTGGTGGCAACCACCAGTCCCCAGCCGCCGATCCAGCCGATCATCGGGCCGAATGCACGCGCCGACCAGGTAAACGAAGTACCGCTGTCCGGCTCCGCCGAGTTCAGCTCGCGATAGCCCAGGGCAACCAGCAGCATCGGCAGGAAGCCCACGATGAACACGGCCGGCAGGTGGGCGCCCACCTCACGTACGGTCGGGCCAAGGGCCCCGGTCAGGGTATAGACCGGGGCGATGGTGGAAATGCCCAGCACCACGCTGGCCAGCAGGCCCAAGCGGCCCTTGGCCAGGCCTTTGCTGCGCTGAGTGTTGCCCGCGTCGGCCGCCACATCGGGTGGGCGGCCGGCTTCTGTGTAATTGCTCATGAGTATTTGCCGTAAATTTTGGAATTGTTTTAACAAGCCTTGGGTACAAGGCTCGCTTTCACTCATTGAAAGCTTGCTATCGGGGACGAGTCATCCGAGACCTTCGGCTGACGCCAGAATCATTCCTGCCGTGAGCCCTCCCGTGCTGCGTAGGCATTGCAGGCCTCGCGAAACGCTTCAAACAGACGCAGCGAAACCGGGTTTTCGTTGAAGCGCCACTCCGGGTGCCATTGCACCCCGAGCACAAAGCCCGGCGCCGCAGGCATGGACACCGCCTCGATCAGGCCATCCGGGGCCCGTGCCTCGACGCGCAGGCCCGGGGCCAGACGGTCGATGCCCTGGCTGTGCAGCGAATTGACCTCGAACTGCGCCACCAGCCCCAGGCGCTCGAACAACCCGCCAGGCTCGATGCTGACCGAGTGGCGAGGGCCGTATTGCACCTCCAGGGGGGCGTCCTCAGGTTCGCGGTGGTCAAGGTAGCCAGGCAGTTCCTGCACACGCTGGTGCAGGCTGCCGCCAAGGGCCACATTCAGCTCCTGATAGCCTCGGCAGATGCAGAATACGGGCACACCGACGGCAATGGCTGCCTGCAGCAGCGGCAGGGTCAGGCGATCACGCGCCAGATCATGCCGGGTACCCGCCACACTGGGGGCGCCATTGTAATGATGCGGCTCGATATTTGAAGGCGAGCCGGTAAAAACAATGCCGTGCAGGCGGGCCAGCAGCGCTTGCGTGTCGCTGCCGCCATCACGGGCCGGCAAGATCAGTGGCAAGCCGGCAAAGCCGGCCGCCTCGACATACTTGTCGCCGACCGTATGCGAGGAGTTCTTCCCTACCTGCTGACGGCAGGCGCTGACACCGATCAAAGGGACCGCATTTGCGCTCATGGGCTTACACCGTGTGCAGGTACCAGTTGTACTCGAGGTCGGAAATCGACACTTCGAACTCGGCCAGTTCGCTTTCCTTGCAGGCCACGAAGATATCGATGTAGTCCGGGCTGATGTATTGGTTGAGGACTTCGCTGTCATCCAGCGCGCGCAGGGCATCGCGCAGGTTGTTCGGCAGGCTTTGCTCCAGCTGCTCGTAGGAGTTGCCTTCGATCGGCGCCTCGGGCTCGACCTTGTTGGTCAGGCCATGGTGAACGCCGGCAAGGATCGCCGCGAGCATCAGGTACGGGTTGGCATCGGCGCCGGCTACACGGTGCTCAAGGCGCACATTGTCGCTGCTGTCGGTGGGCACGCGTACGGCCACGGTGCGGTTGTCCAGGCCCCAGCTCGGCGCATTGGGCACGTAGAACTGCGCACCGAAGCGGCGGTAGGAGTTGATGTTGGGGCACAGGAAGGCCATCGACGCCGGCATGGTTTCCAGCACGCCACCAATGGCGTGGCGCAGCGTATCGCTTTGCAGCGGATCGTCACTGGCGAAGATGTTCTTGCCGGTTTTCTTGTCCAGCAATGAAATGTGCACATGCAGGCCGTTGCCTGCCTGGCCCGGGTAGGGCTTGGCCATGAAGGTGGTGTCCATTTCATGGTCGTAGGCGACGTTCTTGATCAGGCGCTTGAGCAGGATCGCATAGTCGCAGGCCTTCAGCGGATCCGCCACGTGGTGCAAGTTGACCTCGAACTGCGCTGGGGCGCTTTCCTTGACGATGGCGTCGGCAGGCAGGCCCTGTTCCTTGGCTGCTTCGAGCATGTCCTGCAAGCAGTCGGCGTACTCGTCGAGGTCGTCGATCAGGTACACCTGGGTCGACTGCGGGCGCTTGCCGGAGATCGGCGAGCGTGGCGGCTGCGGGCGGCCGTTGAGGTTGTCCTGGTCGATCAGGTAGAACTCCAGCTCGAACGCGGCGCAAATATCCAGGCCCAGGTCGTCGAACTTGCTCACCACCTGGCGCAACACTTCACGCGGGTCGGCGAAGAACGGCTGGCCATCCAGCTCGTGCATGGTCATCAGCAGCTGGGCGGTGGGGCGCTTCTGCCACGGCTCGTCCGACAACGTGCCGGGGATCGGGAAGCAGATACGGTCGGCGTCGCCGATGTCCAGCCCAAGGCCGGTGCTTTCGACAGTGGAACCGTTGATATCAAGGGCGAACAGCGATGCGGGCAGGTTGATGCCCTTCTCGTACACCTTGTGCAGGCTGGCCCGCTCGATGCGCTTGCCACGTACCACGCCATTCATGTCGGAGATCAGCAGGTCTACGTACTGCGTGTCCGGATGGGCCTGGAGGAAGTCATTCATCTCGCTGGAAGAACTGGCGCACGGGGTTACCGACGTCATGGTGTACATCCTTTGATGTGCTGCGGCGATGTGGGGATACGGCTGGCGCCTCACGGGCGACGATGGTTGCAGCTGTTGTTCTTTTCACTTTCCCATCGTGGGGACTGGTTACCCGACCGGGCGCATTGATTCCGGGGGGCCGTTTCACTATAAAATGGCCCAGACGCAACAGACATTGGCAATTTGGCAAGCAGAGCGTGCACCAATGCAATATCAGATAACCCACGCAGACCTCTCTCTGGTCCTGGCACTGGAACGTGGCCGCTCGCTGGCCAAAGCCGCCGAACTGCTCAAAGTCGACGTTTCGACCGTATTCCGCTCGATCCGCCGATTGGAGTCGGCGCTGGGCACTGCTTTGTTCGTCAAGAGCCGAAAGGGCTATCTGCCGACTGACACCGCCCAGGCCTTGGCCGAGCAGGCCGAACGTGCCGAGCAGGCGCTGGAAGCGGCGCGCATTGCCATGACCAGTGGCGAGCAGGTGGTCAGCGGCACGGTGCGCCTGACCTGCACGGAGGCGGTGATGCACAGCCTGTTGCTGCCGGCACTGGCCGAGTTCATGCCCAACTACCCGGCCTTGTCGCTGGAGATGGGCACCTCCAACACCTTCGCCAACCTCAGCCGGCGCGACGCCGACATCGCCCTGCGCCTGACCAACACACCTCCGGAGCACCTGGTTGGCCGCAACCTGGGTTCGACCTCCTATGTAGTCTGCGGCCAGCCACAGTGGCGCGAGCGCCTGAGTGAGTCCCCCGCCAGCGTGCCGTGGATCGCACCAGACGACTCGATGCAGGACCACCCTACGGTGGTCTGGCGCAACCAACAACACCCGGGCCTGAGCCCGCGCTACCAGTGCAGCAGCATGTCGACCATCGCCCAGTTGGTAATGGCCGGCCTGGGCGTGGCAGCACTGCCGGACTACATGGTGCATGCGCTGCCCGGGGTGGATGCACTCAGCGGCCCCCTGCCCGGCTGCGACACTCAGCTGTGGTTGCTGACCCGGCCGGATTGCCGTGCGTTGCGCTCGGTGCAAACCTTGTTCGAAGAGCTGACCCCGCGGTTGCGTGACGCGATGCTCTGAGGTTATCGTCAGGCTCATGCACTGAGGGTGTCTGTTCCGGCCCTTTCGCGGGTAAACCCGCCGCGACAAGCTACGCGGTCCCTGTAGGAGCGGGTTCACCCGCGAAGAAGGCATCGCAGGGTTTGCAGGTACCGCCCGGCAAAACAGCGCTTCCCTATTGGCTGGTGAATTTTTATACTATCGAGTCCGCCTGCCCATTAATGGGCTGCACGCCCACCGCAATTGCTACTGAGGAAGACCATGGCCCGCGTAACTGTTGAAGACTGCCTGGAACACGTGGATAACCGCTTTGAGCTGGTCATGCTCTCGACCAAGCGCGCTCGCCAGCTGGCGACCGGCGGCAAAGAGCCACGCGTTGCGTGGGAAAACGACAAGCCAACCGTTGTTGCCCTGCGTGAAATTGCCGAAGGCATCGTCACCAACGAGTTCATCGCCGCTGAAGAGATCGTCACCGAGGATCCGGTGTTCGCCGCGTTCGAGGACGAGAACAACGAGGCTGTCTGATTGATGCCAGGTCGACGTCGTACGGCGCAAGGCCCTCTTCCTCGGCAGGAGGTGAACCCATGCCGGGTATAGAAGCCTTGGCCGAACGGCTGTCGACCTATCTTGGCCCCGAACAGGTCAACCTGGTTCGGCGTGCCTATTTCTACGCCGAACAGGCTCACGATGGGCAACGCCGCCGCAGTGGCGAGCCCTACGTGACCCACCCGCTGGCCGTGGCCAGCATCCTCGCCGACATGCACATGGACCATCAGAGCCTGATGGCGGCCATGCTGCACGATGTGATTGAAGACACCGGCATCGCCAAGGAAGCCCTCAGCCAGCAGTTTGGCGAGACCGTGGCCGAACTGGTCGATGGGGTCAGCAAGCTGACCCAGATGAATTTCGAGACCAAGGCCGAGGCACAGGCGGAAAACTTCCAGAAGATGGCCATGGCCATGGCCCGCGATATCCGCGTGATCCTGGTCAAGCTGGCCGACCGCCTGCACAACATGCGCACCCTGGAAGTGCTGTCTGGCGAAAAACGCCGGCGCATCGCCAAGGAAACCCTCGAGATCTACGCCCCCATCGCCAACCGCCTGGGGATGCACACCGTGCGCGTGGAGTTCGAAGACCTTGGCTTCAAGGCCATGCACCCGATGCGCTCGTCGCTGATTCATCGAGCAGTGAAGAGCGCACGCGGCAACCGCAAAGAAATCGTCGCCAAGATCGAGCACTCGCTGGCCAACTGCCTGTCCGCCGACGGCATCGAGGGCGAGGTCAGCGGGCGGCAGAAACACCTCTATGGCATCTACAAGAAGATGCGCGGCAAGCGCCGTGCCTTCAACGAGATCATGGACGTGTATGCCTTCCGCATCATTGTCGACAAGGTTGACACCTGCTACCGCGTGCTCGGCGCCGTGCACAACCTGTACAAGCCGCTGCCCGGACGCTTCAAGGATTACATCGCGATCCCCAAGGCCAATGGCTACCAGTCGTTGCACACGACCCTGTTTGGCATGCACGGCGTGCCCATCGAAATCCAGATCCGCACCCGCGAAATGGAAGAGATGGCCAACAACGGCATCGCCGCGCACTGGCTGTACAAGTCAAACGACGACGAGCAGCCCAAGGGCAGCCACGCGCGTGCCCGCCAGTGGGTCAAGGGTATCCTCGAACTGCAGCAACGTGCCGGCAACTCCCTGGAATTCATCGAGAGCGTGAAGATCGACCTGTTCCCGGACGAGGTCTACGTGTTCACGCCCAAAGGCCGGATCATGGAGTTGCCCAAAGGCTCCACGGCCGTCGACTTCGCCTACGCGGTGCACACCGACGTTGGTAACAGTTGCATCGCGTGCCGCATCAACCGCCGCCTGGCGCCGCTGTCCGAACCGCTGCAAAGCGGCTCGACAGTGGAAATCGTCAGCGCCCCGGGCGCTCGGCCAAACCCGGCCTGGCTCAACTTTGTGGTCTCAGGCAAGGCACGCACGAATATCCGCCACGCGCTCAAGCAACAGCGCCGTTCCGAATCCATCAGCCTGGGCGAGCGCCTGCTGAACAAGGTGCTCACTGGCTTCGACAGCAGCCTGGAGAAAATCCCCCAGGAACGCATCGAGTCTATTCTCGCCGAGTACCGCCTGGAGCTGCTAGAAGACCTGCTCGAAGACATCGGCCTGGGCAACCGCATGGCCTACGTGGTCGCGCGCCGCCTGCTGTCGGCCGAAGGCGAACAGCTGCCGGCGCCAGAAGGCCCGCTGGCGATCCGCGGCACCGAAGGCCTGGTGCTCAGCTACGCCAAGTGCTGCACGCCGATCCCGGGTGATCCGATTGTCGGCCACCTGTCGGCCGGCAAAGGCATGGTCGTGCACCTGGAGAACTGCCGCAACATCAGTGAAATCCGCCACAACCCCGAAAAGTGCGTGCAACTCTCCTGGGCCAAGGACATCACTGGCGAGTTCAATGTCGAACTGCGTGTCGAACTGGAACACCAGCGCGGGCTGATCGCCCTGCTGGCCAGCAGCGTCAACGCCGCCGACGGCAACATTGAAAAGATCAGCATGGACGAACGCGACGGCCGTATCAGCGTGGTCCAACTGGTGGTCAGCGTGCACGACCGCGTGCACCTGGCGCGTGTGATCAAGAAGCTGCGTACCCTGACCGGTGTGGTCCGCATCACCCGCATGCGTACGTAGTCCGCCAACCGCAAGGAGTCATCATGAGCAAAACCGTCATCAACAGCGACAAGGCCCCTGCCGCCATCGGCACCTACTCGCAGGCGATCAAGGCCGGCAACACCGTGTACATGTCGGGCCAAATCCCTCTGGACCCGAAGACCATGGAACTGGTCGAAGGCTTCGAAGCCCAGACCGTGCAGGTGTTCGAGAACCTCAAGGCCGTGGCTGAAGCTGCTGGCGGTTCGTTCAAGGACATCGTGAAACTGAACATCTTCCTCACAGACCTGAGCCACTTCGCCAAGGTAAACGAGGTGATGGGCCGCTACTTCGAACAGCCCTACCCGGCCCGCGCCGCCATCGGCGTTGCCGCGTTGCCGAAAGGCTCCCAGGTCGAAATGGACGCCATCCTGGTCATCGAATGATGCCCTGGTGACGGGCCCTGCCCGTCACCCTCCTTCCTCTGCAAGGTTACCCCGTCATGCGTCAAGCACTGCCCTTCGCGCTGGCAGCCCTGCTACTGGGCGGCTGCACCAGCCACAAACCCGAAGATTTCAACGGTATCTGGATCAACCAGGAAGCCATCACTGCGGCGGTCAAAGCCGGCAGCCTGCGCCAGGCGCTGAATGAGCACGGCCCAGTGTTCGAGTGGAAGCTCGACGTGGCCAATCAGCAAGCTAGCTATAGCAATGGTTTCGAGGCCGCTGACGGCCAGCTGAGCGCCAATGAAAAGCAATGGCAGGCCCGTTTCCAAGGCGGCCAGACCGAGCAGCTTTCGCTCGATGGCGACGAGCTGCTGGCCGTCGCCCAGAACGGCGCCAAGCAAACCTTCGTGCGCGCCAAGACACCGGCGACAGCCAATGCACCACTGGGCAGCAGCTTCGAGAAAGCGCTTTACCAGGCCTACCTGGGTGGTGACTGGAAGATCGTCGACGGCCAAGGCAAAGGTGCCAGTGTACGCTTCAGCGATACCGGCAACGTCACCGGCCTACCGGGGCCGGACCGCTTCGCCCTGTGCCTGGCAGGTGATTGCGCGACCATGGGTGGCAACAATGACAGCCTGTGGCTGGAGCGCAACCAGCGTGGCGCACCGTTCATCATCAAGCGCGATGGTGACAAGCTGGAGATTTTCCAGGCAGTGAACCGTGCCCAGCCGGATGAAATGCCAGAGCTGGCAGCGGGCAAGCGTCAATGGGCGCTGGAGCGCAGCTGAGATGATGCACGGTCCCTGTAGGAGCGGGGTTACCCGCGAAGAAGACACCGCGGTGGATGGCACGGGCTTCGCCCGTGTTCGCGGGCAAGCCCGCTCCCACAGGGATCGCGCCAGTTTTTAGAAATTGAGCAAGACAGTTGCTCCCACAAGGGATCGCGCCACCTGCCAGCTAGGCTTTTCCTGCCAGAATCGCGGCGTAGCCTTCCTTGTAGCTCGGATACTCAGGCGCCCAGCCCAGCGCCCGCGCCCGCGCATTGCTGCAGCGCTTGCTGCCAGTACGCCGCACCCGCTGCTCATCGGACCATTCGGTAACCCCCATGTACGCCCGTAGCCAGGCCACCACATCGGCCAGTGGCGCCGGGTCGTCATCAACGCCAATGTAGCAGTCGTCCAGAGCCTTGCCATCAGCATCGGCCTGCAGCAGAAACGCCAGCAGGCTGGCGGCATCTTCGGCATGAATGCGGTTGCCATACAGCGGTGGCTCCTCGGCAACGCGGTAACCCTGACGCACCTGGCTCAGCAACCACTCACGCCCTGGGCCATAGATACCGGTCAGGCGGACCACGCTCGCCGGGATGCCGCTGGCCAGTGCCAACCGTTCAGCCTCCAGCATCACACGCCCGGAATAGCCCTCAGGCTCGGTGGCAGCGCCCTCCTCTATCCACTCGCCGCCTTTCTGCGCATACACACTGCTGCTTGAGACGAACAGCAGGCGACGCGGGCGCTGGCCACGCTCGGCCAACCAGGCCAACACATGGCGCAAACCATCGACATAGGCTGCTTGGTAACCCGCCTCATCGTGCTGGCTGGCCGCCACGCAGTACACCAGGTAGTCCAGCGGGCCCTGTGGCCAGGCCTGCGGTATCGACGGTTCGGCCAAATCTGCGGCAACCGGCTGAACCCCTGCGGGCAGCTGACCAACAGAACGGCGCAGGCCGCTCACCTGCCAGCCTTTAGCCAACATCTGCTTGGCCAGACGCCCACCCACATCACCACAACCCACCACCATCACGGAAAGGTCTGACATCTCTAAACTCCCTAGACCAATTGATCAGCCTGGCCACGCTACACGATGGGCGGCTAGACCATAGGCGAAAAAAGCTACAATATTACTTTTGTTAACAAGAATTACTTGCAATAATGGCCGCCAAATTGTTCTCGGCCTACATCGAGGCCTTGGAGAACGTTCACTTTTTCTTCATCAGGTCCGGCCAGCATGACACGTACTCAACCTTCCGCTTCGCCAACCCCGTCGCGCGCCTGGCGCGCCATCGCCGCGCTGACACTCAGCCTGGTGCTGGCCCCGGTGGCCATGGCCGATGAGCCAACCACCAACGCAGCCACACCTGCGGCTGCTACTGCCCCGGCCGCACCCGCTGCTGCCCCGGTCGATGCGCCGGCGCCTGGTGCCACTGCCACCAACCCGGCAGATGCAGACCCAAGCGTTCAAGCCCTGGTCGAAGACACCTCGCTGGGCATGGCCCATGACCTGTCCCCATGGGGCATGTACAAGAACGCCGACATCGTGGTGAAGATCGTCATGATCGGCCTGGCCATCGCCTCCATCATCACCTGGACCATCTGGATTGCCAAAGGCTTCGAGCTGATGGGCGCCAAGCGCCGCCTGCGGGGTGAAATCGCCCAGTTGAAGAAGTCCACCACCCTGAAGGAAGCCAGCGAAGTCTCCAACAAGGAAGGCACCCTGGCCCATACCCTGGTCCACGATGCCCTCGAAGAGATGCGCCTTTCGACTAACGCTCGCGAAAAAGAAGGCATCAAGGAGCGCGTCAGCTTCCGTCTGGAGCGCCTGGTGCATGCCAGCGGCCGTACCATGAGCAGCGGCACCGGCGTCCTCGCAACCATCGGCTCCACCGCACCGTTCGTTGGCCTGTTCGGTACCGTATGGGGCATCATGAACAGCTTCATCGGCATCGCCAAGACCCAGACCACCAACCTGGCCGTCGTTGCCCCAGGTATCGCCGAAGCGCTGCTGGCCACTGCTCTGGGCCTGGTCGCGGCAATCCCGGCCGTGGTCATCTACAACGTCTTCGCCCGCTCCATTGCCGGTTACAAGGCACAGGTGTCCGATGCCTCCGCTCAGGTACTGCTGCTGGTCAGCCGTGATCTGGACCACCAGGGTAGCGAGCGCGCCGCCCCGCACATGGTGAAAGTGGGGTAAGCCATGGGCCTGCATCTCAACGAAGGTGGCGACGACCTCGCCGAAAACCACGAAATCAACGTTACGCCGTTCATCGACGTGATGCTGGTGCTGCTGATCATCTTCATGGTCGCCGCCCCCTTGGCCACGGTCGACATCAAGGTCGACCTGCCGGCCTCAACCGCCAAACCGGCGCCAAGGCCAGAGAAACCGGTGTTCGTCAGCGTCAAGGCCGACCAGAAGCTGTATGTCGGCGACGATCAGGTTGCTGCACCCGACCAGCTTGGCCCGATGCTCGACGCCAAGACCAAGGGTGACAAGGAAACCACCATCTTCTTCCAGGCTGACAAAGGCGTGGATTATGGCGACCTGATGGAGGTGATGAACAACATGCGCGCGGCCGGCTACCTGAAAGTCGGTCTGGTAGGTCTCGAGACGGCAGCCAAGAAATGATGAAAACGCGCTCTAACATGGCGCGCTACGGTGGCAGCCTGGCGATCGTGCTGGGTGTGCACGTGGTCGCCGTGCTGCTGACGCTCAACTGGTCGGTACCACAGGCCATCGAACTGCCCCCGGCAGCGATGATGGTCGAACTGGCACCGTTGCCGGAGCCTGCGCCACCACCACCCCCAAAGGCAGCTCCGCAGCCACCGGCACCGGTCGAGGAACCACCGTTGCCGAAGCTGGCAGAAGCGCCCAAGCCCAAGATCGCCATCCCCAAGCCGCCCAAGCCAAAGGCCAAGCCGCAGCCGCCCAAGCCCGAGAAAAAGCCTGAGCCGCCGAAGGAAGCACCACCCACCGAGCAAACGGTGGACGCACCGCCCAGCAACACGCCACCGCAGAAGTCCGCGGCACCGGCACCGAGCATTGCGTCCAACAGCAACGCCCTGCCAACCTGGCAGAGCGACCTGCTGCGCCACCTTGCCAAGTACAAGCGTTACCCGGAAGACGCGCGCCGTCGTGGCCTGCAAGGCATGAACCGCCTGCGCTTCGTGGTCGACGCCGAAGGCAAGGTCGTGTCGTACTCCATGGCCGGTGGCTCGGGCAGTGCCGCACTGGACCGGGCGACCCTGGAAATGATCCGTCGGGCCGGCACGGTACCCAAGCCGCCACCCGAGTTGCTGAACAATGGCACGATTGAAGTCGTGGCACCGTTCGTCTACTCACTGGACCGCCGCTAAGACTTTTGTTTCTGTCACAATTCGGCAAGTCTGATAACGTGCGTCTATCAATTGCAGCCGCTATGCTGGGCTCGCAACTTCATGGACGCACGTTATGACCCTCACAGAATTACGCTACATCGTCACACTCGCCCAGGAACAGCACTTCGGCCATGCCGCCGAGCGCTGTCACGTGAGCCAACCCACCCTGTCGGTCGGTGTGAAGAAGCTCGAGGACGAGCTTGGCGTTCTGATCTTCGAGCGCAGCAAAAGCGCAGTACGTCTGACCCCGGTCGGCGAAAACATCGTCGCCCAAGCGCAGAAGGTACTGGAGCAGGCCCAAGGCATTCGCGAGCTGGCCCAGGCCGGCAAAAATCAGCTGACCGCTCCGCTCAAGGTCGGCGCTATCTACACCGTCGGCCCCTACCTGTTCCCGCACCTGATCCCGCAGCTGCACCGCGTAGCGCCGCAAATGCCGCTGTACATCGAAGAAAACTTCACCCACGTACTGCGCGAAAAGCTGCGCAACGGCGAACTGGACGCGGTGATCATCGCCCTGCCGTTCAACGAAGCCGACGTGCTGACGCTACCGCTATACGACGAACCGTTCTGCGCCCTGATGCCTGCCGACCACCCATGGACGGCGAAGAAGACCATCGACACCGCCATGCTCAACGACAAGAGCCTGCTGCTGCTTGGTGAGGGCCACTGCTTCCGTGACCAGGTACTGGAAGCCTGCCCTACCCTGAACAAGGGGGGTGAAGGCTCACGGCACACCACGGTTGAGTCCAGCTCGCTGGAAACCATCCGTCACATGGTGGCTTCCGGCCTTGGCGTATCGATCTTGCCGCTGTCGGCAGTGCACAGCCATCACTATGCCCCCGGCGTCATCGAAGTGCGCCCGCTGACGGCACCGGCACCGTTCCGCACGGTCGCCATCGCCTGGCGCGCCAGCTTCCCGCGGCCAAAGGCCATCGAGATCCTCGCCGATTCGATCCGCCTGTGCTCGGTCGCCAAAAGCCCTGCGGAACAACCGGCCTGAGTCATGAGTGAGCTGTCGAAGGTCCCGGTCACAGTACTGAAAGGCGTGGGCGAGGCTATGGCGGAGAAACTCGCCAAGGTCGGCCTGGAAAACCTGCAGGACGTGTTGTTCCACCTGCCCCTGCGCTACCAGGACCGTACGCGCGTGGTGCCAATCGGCCAACTGCGTCCCGGCCAGGACGCGGTTATCGAGGGCGTGGTCAGTGGTGCCGATGTGACCATGGGCAAGCGCCGCAGCCTGGTGGTGCGCCTGGGCGACGGGAGCGGTGTGCTGACATTGCGCTTCTACCACTTCAGCAACGCGCAGAAGGAGGGCCTGAAGCGGGGCACCCACCTGCGCTGCTACGGAGAAGCCCGCCCCGGCGCTTCGGGCTTGGAAATCTACCACCCGGAGTACCGTGCGCTGAACGGCAACGAGCCACCACCACCGGTGGAGCAGACCCTGACGCCGATCTACCCGTCCACCGAAGGCCTTACCCAGCAACGCCTGCGCCTGTTGTGCCAGCAGAGCCTTGCGCTGCTTGGCCCGCGTAGCCTGCCCGACTGGCTGCCTGACGAACTTGCCCGGGACTACCAGCTGGCACCCTTGGACGAAGCCATCCGCTACCTGCACAACCCGCCGGCCGACGCTGACCTCGACGAGCTCGCCGAAGGCCAGCACTGGGCTCAACACCGCCTGGCCTTCGAAGAGTTGCTGACCCATCAGCTGTCGCAGCAACGCCTGCGCGAAAGCCTGCGCAGCCTGCGTGCGCCGGTACTGCCCAAGGCCACGCGCCTGCAGGCGCAATACCTGGCTAACCTGGGCTTCCAGCCGACCGGCGCGCAGCAGCGGGTAGCCAACGAAATTGCCTACGACCTTAGCCAACACGAACCGATGATGCGCCTGGTGCAGGGCGACGTGGGTGCCGGCAAGACCGTGGTCGCTGCACTGGCGGCGCTGCAGGCGCTGGAGGCTGGCTACCAGGTGGCATTGATGGCACCCACCGAGATCCTCGCCGAGCAGCACTACATTACCTTCAAGCGCTGGCTGGAACCGCTGGGCATCGAAGTCGCCTGGCTAGCCGGCAAACTCAAGGGCAAGGCCCGGGCTGCTTCCCTGGAGCAGATCGCCAACGGTGCACCCATGGTGGTCGGCACCCACGCGCTGTTCCAGGAAGAGGTAAGGTTCAAGCACCTGGCCCTTGCAATCATCGACGAACAGCACCGGTTCGGCGTGCAGCAGCGCCTGGCCCTGCGCAAGAAGGGCGTGGCCGGCGAACTGTGCCCGCACCAGTTGATCATGACCGCCACACCTATTCCGCGCACGCTGGCCATGAGCGCCTACGCCGACCTGGACACCTCGGTGCTCGACGAATTGCCGCCAGGCCGTACGCCGGTGAACACCGTGCTGGTGGCCGACAGCCGCCGCTTCGAAGTGGTCGAGCGGGTACGCGCCGCCTGCGCCGAGGGGCGCCAGGCCTATTGGGTATGCACGCTGATCGAAGAGTCCGAAGAACTCACCTGCCAGGCCGCCGAAAGCACCTACGAGGAGCTTGGCAGCGCGCTAGGCGAGCTGAGGGTGGGGTTGATCCACGGGCGCATGAAACCGGCGGAAAAAGCCGAGATCATGGCCGAGTTCAAGGCTGGCAACCTGCAGCTTCTGGTCGCCACCACGGTCATCGAGGTGGGCGTGGACGTGCCCAACGCCAGCCTGATGATCATCGAGAACCCCGAGCGCCTGGGCCTTGCACAGTTGCACCAGCTGCGCGGCCGGGTAGGCCGAGGCAGTGCCGTGAGCCATTGCGTGCTGCTGTACCACCCGCCGCTGTCGCAGATCGGCCGCGAGCGCTTGGGGATCATGCGCGAGACCAACGACGGCTTCATCATCGCCGAAAAAGACCTTGAACTGCGGGGCCCGGGTGAGATGCTCGGCACCCGCCAGACCGGTCTGCTGCAGTTCAAGGTCGCCGACCTGATGCGCGACGCCGACCTGCTGCCGGCCGTGCGCGACGCGGCCCAGGCCTTGGTATCACGCTGGCCGGAACACGTCAGCCCGCTGCTGGACCGCTGGCTGCGCCACGGCCAACAATATGGCCAAGTGTGACGCCAGTCCCAGAATGGATCCAGATTTGCTCGCAGGCTGGTTATACTTCGCGTTTAAAAGAAACAGTGGATACGGACCATGACTGAAGTTGCCCTGGACACCGCAACCCCACACGCCCCCTCCGTCATCAGGCTGCTGCTCGACAAGCTCGGCGTGCCCTACCGCCAGGTGGTCGAACACTCGCACCTGCCTGCGGCTTCGCGGGTGCAGGCTGTCCTTCTCGACGACGAGGTCGGCGCCCTCATGGTGCTGTTCCCGCAGAGCCACCTGCTGGACCTCAACCGCCTGGCCGAGCTGACCGGGCGCAAGCTGACCGCGGTGTCGGTGCCGCGCCTGAAGCAGATGCTCGACAAGCACCACCTCAAGGCCCTGCCGGGCATCCCGGCGCTGACCAGCTCGCCATGTCAGTACGAAAAGAGCCTGCTCGACGCCGAAACTGTCTTTATCCAGTCAGGCGAAGCCGGCCTGTTGCTGGAAATCGAACGCGCACACTTCAAGCGCATGCTGGCCAAGGCCAGCGCCAGTAGCTTTGGCCAGCAAGTCGAAGCGATCAGCCCCAATCTCGACCGCCCCGATGACGACACCCGGGAAATCACCGATGCGGTCCAGGCCTTCACTGCCCGACGCATTCAGAAACGCCTAGAAGAAACCATCGAAATTCCACCGCTCGCCGACACCGCGCAGAAGATCATCAAGCTGCGGGTAGATCCCAACGCCAGCATCGACGACATCACCGGCGTAGTCGAAACCGACCCGGCGCTGGCGGCACAGGTGGTGAGCTGGGCTGCATCGCCCTACTATGGATCACCGGGCAAGATCCGCTCGGTAGAAGACGCCATCGTGCGTGTGCTGGGTTTCGACCTGGTGATCAACCTGGCCTTGGGCCTGGCGCTGGGCAAGACCTTGAGCCTGCCCAAAGACCACCCGCAGCAGGCCACGCCCTACTGGCAACAATCGATCTACACCGCCGCGATCATCGAAGGCCTGACCCGCGCCATGCCGCGCGCAGAACGCCCCGAGGCCGGGCTGACTTACCTGGCCGGGCTACTGCACAACTTTGGCTACCTGCTGCTGGCGCACGTGTTCCCACCGCATTTTTCGCTGATTTGCCGCCACCTTGAGGTCAACCCGCATTTGAACCATACCTATGTGGAACAACACTTGCTGGGCATCAGCCGCGAACAGATCGGTGCCTGGCTGATGAAGCTGTGGGACATGCCAGAAGAGCTGTCGACTGCCTTGCGCTTTCAGCACGATCCAGCCTACGACGGCGAATATTTCGCGTTCCCCAACTTGGTGTGCCTGGCCACCCGCCTGCTGCGCTCGCGAGGTATAGGCTCAGGGCCGCAGGAAGAGATTCCTGACGAGCTGTTGGAACGCCTGAGCATTACCCGGGACAAGGCTGAGGATGTGGTGAACAAGGTGCTCGAAGCCGAGAACCTGTTGCGTGAGCTGGCTTCGCAGTTCCACACACCGCATTAAGCATTAACACATAGTCTGTGGCAGCAACTGTCTTGCTCAATTTCTAAAAGCTGGCGCGATTGGACTGTGGGAGCGGGCTTGCCCGCGAACACCGGCGAAGCCGGTGCCATGCACCGCGTCGCTTGTTTCGCGGGCACGCCCGCTCCCACAGGTACAGCATGGGCATCCCCGTCGGGTTTCAGCCTTTCTTCTTCGGTTTCAGGTATTTCATCAACCCCTGGAACCACATCACCAGCGCCGGATTGCCCTTGATCTGGATGTGCTTTTCCTGAATCCCCTGCATGAACGCCAGCTGCTTGTTACCCGCCTGCATGGTGGCGAAGCCATAAGCGGCGTCCCTGAAGGCAATGGCGAACGCCGGCTGTGGGTGCGCGCCGCCCTTGCTGCTGATGCGTTCGTTGTGGACGATGAAGTGTCGGGCGACCTTGCCGTCCAGGGTCTGCATCTGGAACACCAAGTCCTTGCCCTTGAGCTGCTGCTGGAATGCGGGGTTATTACGGCTGGCCCTGGCCATCAACAGCCCCATGGCCCAGAGAAGAAAGCGGAACTTCATCAACGCGCCTCGAATGAAAAGTGACTAAGGCGCGCAGTTTATCCTTTTCCAGAACTATTTATGCAAGTTCGAAACATTTTGCCTGCAGAAAGCACAACGGGCGCCTTGGGGCGCCCGCTTGGCCGACACTGGGGTTGTCAGGGAGCGATCACTTGCCTTTCTTGGCTGGCTTGGCGGGGGCGTTAACGCTGTCGCGCAGGTTCTTGCCAGGCTTGAAGGCCACGGTATTGCTGGCCTTGATCTTGACCGGTTCCCCAGTTTGCGGGTTCTTGCCGGTACGCGCGCCGCGATGACGTTTTTCGAAGGTGCCGAAACCGACCAAGGTCACGGTGTCCTTGTCCAGGGCACCGGTAATGCTGTCGAGAATCGCGTTCAAAACCTGATTGGCCTTTTCCTTGGTCAGATCAGCCTTATCGGCGATGACGGCGGCGAGTTCTGGTTTGCGCATAGTGAAGCCTCTTTGACGGAATTCTTGTTGTTATGCCGTGCTGCCTCTGGGAGCAGCGCTCAAGGCACCGCAGGCTCTAATCTGCGGCAGACGGGAGTGAGAATGGCACGAGCTCAGGGGCCGCGCCAGTATCTGGGCGGCCATTGTGCAGGCAACAACAGGATAAATCCGACAGAACAGCCGCTATTTACGCCATAACCGCTGGTAACTGACGATTCAGCGCCAGCTTCTCCATCACCGCCGCTCCGGTCAGGGCGTAGCCCAGCAACTTGCCGTCGGCATCAAGGCAGAGCACCTTGAGGTCACTGCCCTGCCCCTCTACCTGCCAGGTGCCTTCGCAACCCTGTGGCGCTGGCGAGACGACCAGCGGACAGGCCGGGGTTTTCACGGTGATAGGCATCGGCCCGTAGGAAACTGCCGTCGGCTTGCCGGCCAGGGTTTGCGCCAGCGCCCGGGCACAGCTCATCAGCGGCATCACGTACAGCAGGTTGATGCCATCGACTTCGGCACAGTCGCCAAGGGCGAAGATGTTGGCGTGTGATGTACGTAGCTCGCGGTCTACGCTTACACCTCGATTGGTCTGCAGCCCAGCTGCGGCAGCCAGATCGGTACGTGGGCGCAGGCCGATGGCCGAAACCACCAGGTCGCAGGCAATCACGCTGCCATCCGACAGGTGCGCCTCCAGGCCTTGGGTCACCTGCTGCAGGCGGGTCAGCACCGGCCCCAAGTGAAAGCGTACTCCCAGCCCCTCCAGCCCACCCTGTACAGCCGCCGCAGCGGCCGGGTGCAGCAGGGTCGGCATGACCTGTTCACACGGCGCCACAACGTCGACCTTGAAACCACCCAGGCTCATGTCGTTTGCGAATTCGCAGCCGATCAGGCCGGCGCCGAGGATCAGGACACGCTGCTTGCCCGCGGCGGCAGCACGGAAGCGCGCGTAGTCCTCCAGATCGTTGATCGGGAATACCAGATGGCCGCCATCACCCTCGATCGGCACTTGCACGGTCTGCGCCCCCCAGGCCAGCACCAGATCGCGGTATTCCACGGCCTCTTCGCCGATCCACAGCCGCTTGTGGCCCGGGTCGATGCCGCTGATGCGGGTATGGGTGCGGACCTCGGCGTTCAATTGCTCGGCCATGGCACCCGCCTCAGCCATGCACAGGCCGTCGGCGTCCTTCTGCTTGGCAAAGCCCATGGAAAGCATCGGCTTGGAGTACGAACGACCATCGTCGGCGGTGATCAGCAACAGCGGCGTCTGCGTATCGAGCTTGCGAAATTCACGGGCCAGGTTGTAGCCCGCAAGGCCGGTACCGATGATTACCACAGGGGACGTCATGTCGTGCTTTCCTCGATTAACCGATGGAGATCATTTCAAAGTCGCTTTTGCCGACACCGCAGTCGGGGCACAGCCAGTCTTCAGGCACATCCTCCCAACGGGTGCCGGGGGCGATGCCGTCGTCGGGCCAGCCTTCGGCTTCGTCGTAGATCAGGCCACAGACAATACATTGCCACTTTTTCATCAGGTCTATTTCCTCGGTTCAGGCTGGGGCTTGTGTTGCTGCTGATGGCCTCTTGGCGGACAAGCCCGCTCCTACAGTGACCGCGCAGGCCTGGCGGGCTTGCCCGCGAACAGGGCCAGCGCGCAATGCGTGGGGGCTTTGTAGCGGCCCTGCCGGCAGTATGCAAGCAGTTGGGGCAATCATGCTAAGCTCGCCGCCTCTCTGGCTGTAACAAAGCATACCGACGTGTCGTACGAATCCCCGCAAGCAGCCGCTGTCGCGTGGCTGCCGTATTCACAGCTGGCGACCGACATCGACCAGCCCACCCTTGACTGGCTGTTCGACGAGGGCTCGCTGACCCGCCGCCTGACCCGTCTGTCCATCGATCACTTTTCCGTCACCCCGTTGTTCGAGGGCTGGCAGCCGCTGCGCGATGACGAATGCCAAGCGCTGGGCATCGCTGCTGGCGCCGAAGGCTGGGTGCGCGAAGTGTACCTGCGCGGCCATGGCCAACCTTGGGTGTTCGCCCGCAGCGTGGCCAGCCGCAGCGCCCTGGAACGTGGCGGTCTGGACCTGGAATCCTTGGGCAGCCGCTCGCTGGGCGAGCTGCTGTTCTGCGACCAGGCGTTCATCCGTCATCCACTCGAAGTGTGCACTTATCCACAGGCCTGGCTGCCGTCCGAAGCTGCACATGCGGCGCTTTGGGGCCGCCGCTCGCGCTTCGAGCGCAACGGTCTGGACCTGCTGGTGGCAGAAGTGTTTCTGCCGGCATTGTGGCAAGCGGCCAAGGAGGAAATCCGCTGATGTACCTGCAACTGCTCAAGTCGCTCAACCGCCTGCATCCACGGGCCTGGGACTTCGTCCAGCTCAGCCGTATGGACCGGCCGATAGGCATCTACCTGCTGTTGTGGCCGACCCTGTCGGCAGTGTGGATTGCCGGCAATGGGTCACCCACCCTGGCCAATGTGCTCATCTTCGGCCTTGGTGTGGTGCTGATGCGCGCGGCCGGCTGCTGCATCAACGACTTTGCCGACCGCAAGGTTGACGGCCACGTCAAGCGGACCGCCGACCGCCCCCTGGCCAGTGGCCGGGTGCGGCCACGCGAGGCGCTGACACTGTTCGCGATTCTGGTCGGGGTGAGTTTCCTGCTGGTGCTGTGCACCAACAGCCGCACCGTCTGGCTGTCGTTCGGGGCGGTGGCCTTGGCGTTCTGCTACCCGTTCATGAAGCGCTACACCTACTACCCGCAGGTGGTGCTGGGGGCGGCGTATTCGTGGGGCATTCCCATGGCTTTTACAGCCGCTGGCGGTGAGTTGCCGGCCGGCGCCTGGCTGCTGTATATCGCCAACCTGCTGTGGACGGTGGGTTATGACACCTATTACGCCATGGTCGACCGCGATGACGACCTGAAAATTGGTGTGAAATCCACTGCGATCCTGTTCGGCGACGCTGATCGCAGCATCATCCTGACCCTGCAGTTGCTGTCGCTGGGCTGCCTGTTGCTGGCCGGTAGCCGCTTCGACCTGGGTGGCTGGTTCCACCTTGGGTTGCTGGGTGCGGCGGCGTGCTTTGCCTGGGAATACTGGTCAACGCGCAAGCTGGACCGGGAATCGTGCTTCAAGGCGTTTCTGCACAACCACTGGGCGGGGATGCTTGTGTTTATCGGGGTGGTGCTGGATTACGCGTTGCGCTGAGTAGTTTGGGGCTGCTGCGCAGCCCATCGCGACACAAGGCCGCACACATTGATCGGCGTACGTCGAACCATGTGGGAGCGGCCTTGTGTCGCGATGGGCCGCACAGCGGCCCCGGCTATCTCAAGGCTTGGCAACGTGCCAGACGTCTTTCATGCCGTCACCGGTCATGTCACCGGCCTTCTTGTCCTTGATGAAGGTATACAGCGGCTTGCCGTCGTAAGCCCACTGCATCGAACCGTCGTCACGCGTTACATGGGTCCATTTATCCTTCGGTGCTTCGTCTTCTTTCTTGACCATCAACGGTGGCCAGTTCTTGGCGCACTCGCCATTGCACATCGACTTGCCACCCGCATCCTTGTCAAAGGTGTACAGGGTCATGCCGGCATGATCGACCCACATGCCATCCTTCTCCATGGCATGGTGGGCCAACGCCACCCCCGGGAGCGCCAACGCAGTGAAAAGGGCCATCCAGCTCAGCGTATGTCGTGTCATTGGATTCACCATTGTTTCGGGGGGAAATGGGTTCGGGTTGCCATTAAAGCGGCCCTCTGTAGCCTAGTTCAGTCACGGAATGTCGCCAGAACGGCCAACACCCTGTCACACAGCTGCAATAATTCCGTTATCTAATGCGGGCCAAGACACCGAATCCAGGAGAGGTTTTGAGCATGGTAGGCAGGAACATTCTGATCGTCGACGACGAAGCGCCCATTCGCGAGATGATCGCCGTTGCCCTGGAAATGGCCGGCTATGACTGCCTGGAAGCGGAAAACTCCCAACAGGCCCACGCGATCATCGTCGACCGCAAACCGGACCTGATCCTGCTCGACTGGATGCTGCCGGGCACCTCCGGCATCGAGCTGGCCCGCCGCCTGAAGCGCGACGAGCTGACCGGTGATATTCCGATCATCATGCTCACCGCCAAGGGTGAAGAAGACAACAAGATCCAGGGCCTGGAAGTGGGCGCCGACGACTACATCACCAAGCCGTTCTCGCCGCGTGAACTGGTAGCGCGACTGAAAGCCGTGCTGCGCCGCACTGGCCCGAGCGACAGCGAGGCGCCGATCGAGGTCGGCGGCCTGCTGCTCGACCCGATCAGCCACCGTGTGACCATCGACGGCAAGCCGGCCGAGATGGGCCCTACCGAATACCGCCTGCTGCAGTTTTTCATGACCCACCAGGAGCGCGCCTACACCCGAGGCCAATTGCTGGACCAGGTGTGGGGCGGCAACGTCTACGTCGAGGAACGTACCGTCGACGTGCACATCCGTCGCCTGCGCAAGGCGCTGGGTGAAGCTTACGAGAATCTGGTACAAACCGTCCGGGGCACTGGCTACCGCTTCTCGACCAAGAGCTGATCGAGCTCTGGAGCGCCAAGCTGCACATCGTTGTACAAGGATCGTCAATTG
Source organism: Pseudomonas sp. CIP-10 (assembly GCF_020911845.1). NCBI lineage: Bacteria > Pseudomonadati > Pseudomonadota > Gammaproteobacteria > Pseudomonadales > Pseudomonadaceae > Pseudomonas > Pseudomonas sp. CIP-10. Next base: position 5,924,412 of record NZ_CP087160.1, read on the forward strand.
AACCAGAACTGGCATGCAACCCTGATTCGCCATCTGCTGTTGCTGATTACCGTCTGCCTGATCGGCGGGCTGATCAGCGGCTACTACGGCTGGAGCCTGGCCATTGGCCTGGCGCTCTATCTGGGCTGGACCCTCAAGCAACTGCTGCGCTTGCACGACTGGCTGCGCAATCACCAACCCGACGAAGCACCGCCCGATGGCTACGGCCTGTGGGGCGAGGTATTCGATAGCATCTACCACCTGCAACGCCGCGACCAGCGCGTACGGGGCCGCCTGCAGGCAGTGATCGACCGGGTGCAGGAGTCCACCGCTGCGCTGCGTGACGCGGTGATCATGCTCGACAGCGACGGCAACCTGGAATGGTGGAACCGCGCCGCCGAGACCCTCCTGGGCTTCAAGACCCCACAGGACGGCGGCCAGCAAGTGACCAATCTGGTGCGCCACCCGCTCTTCAAAGAGTACTTCGAGGCAGAAAACTACCTCGAACCGCTGGAAATCCCTTCGCCGATCAATGACCGCATGCGTGTGCAGTTGCACATCACCCGCTACGGCAACAATGAACACCTGATGCTGGTGCGCGATGTCACCCGCATTCACCAGCTGGAACAGATGCGCAAGGACTTCGTCGCCAACGTGTCCCACGAGCTGCGCACGCCGCTGACGGTAATCACCGGCTACCTGGAAACCCTGCTGGACAACGTCGAGGACGTGAACCCGCGGTGGAGCCGCGCCCTGCAGCAGATGAGCCAGCAAGGCTCGCGCATGCAAACCCTGCTCAACGATTTGTTGCTACTGGCCAAACTGGAAGCCACCGATTACCCATCGGACAACCAGCCGGTGGCGGTCGATGCCCTGCTCGCCGCCATCAAGAACGACGCCCAGGCCCTGTCCGGGCCGCGCAACCAGCGCATCAGCCTGGAAGCTGCGCCTGGCGTCAAGCTGAAGGGCAGCGAGTCGGAATTGCGCAGTGCCTTTTCCAATCTGGTGTTCAATGCAGTCAAGTACACCCAGGACGAAGGCAGCATCCGCATCCGCTGGTGGGCCGATGCCCAGGGCGCACACCTGTCGGTGCAGGACTCGGGGGTGGGCATCGATGCCAAGCATTTGCCACGCCTGACCGAGCGCTTCTACCGCGTAGACTCCAGCCGTGCATCGAATACCGGCGGTACCGGGCTGGGGCTCGCAATCGTCAAGCATGTGCTGATGCGCCACCGGGGCAAGCTGGAAATCAGCAGTGTACCGGGGCATGGCAGCACCTTTACCTGTCACTTTGCGCCAGCACAATTGGCCAACGAAAAGGCTTGAGATTGAGGCTGCTGCGCGGGCCTTCGCGGGCATGCCTGCTCCCACAGGGACTGCAATGAGTCCGCTGCCCTTTGCTTTTACGGCCCCAGCCGCTACATTGGGTCCCCTGTGCCAGCAAAAGCTGGCACTTTTTTTCTCTCTATCTCAAAGACGGACCCCGTAAAAACTCCATCATGGACCCTTCCTCTGGTATTAGCCTCACCTCGTTATTCGCCGACTTCGGCATGATCATCTTTGCCTTCCTGCTGGTGCTGCTCAACGGCTTCTTCGTTGCTGCGGAGTTCGCCATGGTCAAGCTGCGCGCTACACGCGTAGAGGCCATCGCCGAAAAGCACGGCTGGCGTGGCAACATCCTGCGCAAGGTTCACAACCAGCTCGACGCCTACCTGTCGGCCTGCCAATTGGGCATTACCCTCGCCTCGCTGGGCCTGGGCTGGGTGGGTGAGCCCGCCTTCGCCCACCTGCTGGAACCATTGCTGGCCTATTTCGGCGTGGACAGCGCCGAGCTGGTCAAGGCGATCTCGTTCTTCGTCGCCTTCTTCGTCATCTCGTACCTGCACATCGTGGTTGGCGAGCTGGCCCCCAAGTCCTGGGCTATCCGTAAGCCAGAGCTGCTGTCGCTGTGGACCGCCGTGCCGCTTTACCTGTTCTACTGGGCGATGTACCCGGCCATCTACCTGCTCAATGCCAGCGCCAATACCATCCTGCGTATTGCCGGCCAGGGCGAGCCTGGCCCGCACCACGAGCACCACTACAGCCGCGAAGAACTTAAGCTGATCCTGCACTCCAGCCGTGGCCAGGACCCAAGCGACCAAGGCATGCGCGTGCTGGCCTCGGCCGTGGAAATGGGCGAGCTGGAAGTGGTCGACTGGGCCAACTCGCGTGAGGACATGATCAGCATCGACGCCCATGCGCCTCTGAAGCAGATCCTGGCCCTGGTGCGCCGCCACAAGTTCAGCCGCTACCCGGTGTACGACGCCGAGCGCGAAGAATTCACCGGCCTGCTGCACATCAAGGACCTGCTGCTGGAGCTGGCTGAGCTGGAGCACTTGCCAGAGACCATCGACCTGGAGGACCTTGCCCGGCCACTCGAACGCGTGTCGCGGCACATGCCGCTGGCCCAGTTGCTGGAGCAGTTCCGTAAGGGCGGCGCGCACTTCGTGCTGGTAGAGGAAGCCGATGGCAAGGTGATCGGCTACCTGACCATGGAAGACGTGCTGGAAGTGCTGGTGGGCGACATCCAGGACGAGCACCGCAAGACCGAGCGTGGCATTCTCGCCTACCAGCCGGGCAAGTTGCTGGTGCGCGGCGACACCCCACTGTTCAAGGTCGAACGCCTGCTGGGTATCGACCTTGACCACATCGAGGCCGAAACCCTGGCCGGGTTGATCTACGAGACGCTCAAGCGCGTGCCGGAAGAAGAGGAAGTGCTGGAAGTCGAAGGGCTGCGCATCATCATCAAGAAGATGAAAGGGCCCAAGATCGTACTGGCCAAGGTGCTGAAGCTGGATTGATGGCCCAATCGGTCAGGGGTTGCCGGCAGTGAAATCCGGCATCCCGCTGATCGGCCTGTCGAAGCGGTAAGGTATCGACTCCAGCGCCAACCCCACATTGCGCTGCACCACAAAATGCAGGTGCGGCCCAGTGCTGTTGCCGGTATTGCCCGACTTGGCCAGCATCTGGCCCTGCCGTACCCGTTGCCCCTCCGCCACCATCACCGAACCACGCATCAGGTGAAGGTAGACGCCCATGGTGCCGTCCGGGTGCAAAATCCTGACAAAGTTACCCGAGGGGTTGGGGCCGCGCCCGCTCTGGCTGTTCTGCGTCTTCACCACCACCCCTTCCCGCGCCGCGATGATGGGGGTGCCTTCGGGCATGGCGATATCCATGGCGTAGCGCCCTCGGGGCCCAAAATGACTGACACGGCCATTGGGGCCCTGAGTGACGCGGAACGGCCCGCCAATCCACGGGAACGCATAGCGGAAGCCTAGCGGCCGTTTGCCCGGATCACCCATGGCCTGCAGCAGGGTCGAACGGTAGTTCAGCAGCAGCCCGGGCCGCCCCCTGAGCACACTGAGCATCTGCGTGGTGCGCGGCGGCAGCAGCCGGCGCACGATACGCGGGGCATCACCGCCTTGTGCGTTGACCAGGTTGTCCAGCCGCAACTCTACCTCTACCGGCACATGCAGCTCGTTTCGTGCCGAAAAGCTCACGCCACCGTCGAAGGTTTTCGCGTTCAGCAGTACCTGGCCTTCGAGCGTTTCGACCATGGGTTCGAGCAACACCAAGGGCTTGGCGCCGGGGCCAGGGCGGTCGGAATAGGAGACGACACCGGAATCGTCAGTGATCTTGTAGAGCGTCACGCCCTGGCTCGACGCCGAGGCCATGAGCAATGCACAGAACAGCAGCAGGCGCGCGGGCATGATAGTGGCTTTTTGACAGTTATGATCTGTCGAAGCCTAGCAGCGGGTTTTACGGTAGGTATTGCAGTTGGTCGGATGGGGCAACTCGGGCTTGGGCAGGAGCACCCGTGTGCTGCTCCTGCCCAAAGCATGACGCGGGGCCGGGGTCAGGCACCGGGGGTGAAGTGCTTCTGCGCAGTGCCGCGGGCAATCAACCGAGACAGGTAGTCGAGCTTCTGGGCATCCTGATCGACAAACTTGAACGTCAACTGCAACCAGTCGCTGTCAGGTTTTGGCTCCAGCGCCGCCACCGCATGCAGGTAGCCGTTCAGGCGAGCAACTTCGGCACTTTCGCCCTGCTCCAGGTCCAGCACCGCACCTTCCAGCACCTGTGGCAGCACTTCGCTGCGGCGTACCACCAGCAGTGCCTCTTTCAGGCTCAACGCCTTGATCACGCATGGCTGCATGCCACTGGCCAGGCGCAGCTGGCCCTGGCCGCGGCCGCTCGGCGCGGGGGCAGCAGGTGCGGGTGCGGCGACCAAAGGCTTGGCCGGTACCGGCGCTGCAACCTTGACCGCTTCGGGCTTGCCCGCAGTCAGCGCGTTCAACGAATCGTTGGCAAACGCCGGGTTGGCTCGCGCCGGGCCGGTGGCCATCAGGCTGTCGAGCTTACCGATCTTGGTCAGGGCTTTTTTTACCTTGGTCAGCAGTTGCTCGTTGGTGAACGGCTTGCCTACAAAATCGGAAACGCCCGCCTGGATCGCCTGAATGACGTTTTCCTTGTCGCCACGGCTGGTCACCATGATGAACTGCAGGTTCTTCAGTGCAGGCTGCTGACGGCACCAGGTCAGCAGTTCCAGGCCTGACATTTCCGGCATTTCCCAGTCGCAGAGGACCAGATCGAACGCTTCCTTGCCGAGCATGGCCATGGCCTTGCGACCGTTGACCGCGTCGTCGATGGCCATACCCGGGAAGGCGTTGCGCAGACACTTGCGGACCAGATCACGGATAAACGGGGCGTCATCCACGACCAGCACATTCACTTTACTCATCGATACTCCTTATGAATCCCGACTAGCCTACTGCCAAATAATGGCCATTTGCTACAACCTGGTCACGCCGGGACTTCTTCACATCGTTCGCGGGTGCCTGCCGGCTCTCGACCGCAAACGAAAACGCCCGGCCAAGGCCGGGCGTCGATGCTCGGGAGCAACCTTACTTATCGTCAGATTCACCCGGAACATTAGCCTTTTCGCCGTTGGCGACGGCAGTGCCCTGCACTTCTGCCGTCATGCGCTTGAGGCCCATGTGGCGCACGTCGGTACCGCGCACCAGGTAGATCACCAGTTCGGAGATGTTGCGCGCATGGTCGCCAATACGCTCCAGCGAGCGCAGCACCCAGATCACGCTCAGCACCCGCGAGATAGAGCGCGGGTCTTCCATCATGTAGGTCACCAGCTCACGCAGCGCGGTCTTGTATTCGCGGTCGATGGTCTTGTCGTACTGGGCCACCGACAGCGCCAGGTCGGCGTCGAAGCGGGCAAAGGCGTCCAGCGCATCCCGGACCATGTTGCGCACTTGGTCGCCAATGTGGCGCACCTCGACATAACCACGTGGCGACTCGCCCTCTTCGCACAGCTGGATGGCGCGGCGGGCGATCTTGGTCGACTCGTCACCGATGCGTTCCAGGTCGATCACCGACTTGGAAATGCTGATGATCAGGCGCAGGTCCGAGGCTGCTGGCTGGCGGCGGGCGAGGATGCGCAAGCACTCCTCGTCGATGTTGCGCTCCATCTGGTTGATCTGCTCGTCAACCTCGCGCACCTGCTGGGCCAGACCAGAGTCGGCTTCGATCAGCGCGGTAACCGCGTCGTTGACCTGCTTTTCCACCAGCCCGCCCATGGCCAGCAGGTGGCTGCGCACCTCTTCCAGCTCGGCGTTGAACTGCTGGGAAATGTGATGGGTAAGGCTTTCTTTGTTGATCATCGTTTTGTCCTTTGGTAGCGCGGCCCTGTAGGAGCGGGTTCACCCGCGAACACCGGCAACGCCGGTGCCAGACACCGAGGTGCCTGTTTCGCGAGCGGCGCTTAGCCGTAGCGACCGGTGATGTAGTCTTCGGTCTGCTTCTTCGCCGGGTTGGTGAACAGGGTATCGGTATCCCCGAATTCGACCAGTTTGCCCATGTACATGAACGCGGTGTAATCCGAAACACGCGCCGCTTGCTGCATGTTGTGGGTCACGATGACGATGGTGTACTTGGATTTCAATTCATAGATCAGTTCTTCGACCTTCAAGGTCGAGATCGGGTCCAGCGCCGAGCACGGTTCGTCAAGCAGCAGCACCTCCGGCTCCACGGCAATGGTGCGGGCGATGACCAGACGCTGCTGCTGGCCACCGGACAGGCCCAGCGCCGACTCGTGCAGACGGTCCTTGACCTCGTCCCACAAGGCCGCACCCTTCAACGCCCACTCGACGGCCTCATCAAGCACGCGCTTCTTGTTGATGCCCTGGATGCGCAGGCCGTAGACCACGTTCTCGTAGATGGTCTTGGGGAACGGGTTCGGCTTCTGGAACACCATGCCCACACGCCGGCGCAGTTCGGCAACGTCTTCGCCCTTGCGGTAGATGTTGTTGCCGTACAGGTTGATGGCACCTTCCACACGGCAACCGTCAACCAGGTCGTTCATCCGGTTGAAGGTGCGCAGCAGGGTCGACTTGCCGCAGCCGGATGGGCCGATGAAGGCGGTCACACGCTGCTTCGGGATGTTCATCTGCACGTCGAACAGCGCTTGCTTGTCGCCATAGAACAGGCTCAGGCCCGGCACTTCGATGGCCACGGTTTCTTCAGCCATTCGCAGGCTTTGCTTGTTGCGGCCCAGGGCAGACATGTCGATGCCATGGGTGTGGGAATCTTGCTGCATGGTCAACTCCATACGCTATCAAGTCGTTTCAAAGGGCCGCCCGGCTTACGGGCGGCACGCTTGCAATCAGGGTCAGCCGTCCAGCGCCTTGTACTTCTCGCGCAGGTGGTTGCGAATCCACACGGCAGAGAGGTTGAGGGTCGCGATCACCAGCACCAGCAGCAGCGCAGTGGCATAAACCAGCGGCCGCGCAGCTTCGACGTTCGGGCTCTGGAAGCCGACGTCATAGATGTGGAAGCCCAGGTGCATGATCTTCTGGTCCAGGTGCAGGTACGGGTAGTTACCATCCACCGGCAGCGACGGCGCCAGCTTCACCACACCTACCAGCATCAGCGGCGCCACTTCGCCGGCGGCACGGGCCACGGCGAGGATCATGCCAGTCATCATGGCCGGGCTGGCCATGGGCAGGACGATTTTCCACAGGGTCTCGGCCTTGGTTGCGCCCAACGCCAGCGAGCCCTCACGCACGGTGCGCGGAATTCGCGCCAGGCCTTCTTCGGTGGCCACGATCACCACCGGTACCGCCAGCAATGCCAGGGTCAGCGATGCCCACAGCAGGCCCGGGGTACCCAGGGTCGGCGCCGGCAACGCTTCGGGGAAGAACAGGCGGTCGATCGAGCCGCCCAGCACATAGACGAAGAAGCCGAGACCGAACACACCGTAGACGATCGCAGGAACACCGGCCAGGTTGTTCACCGCAATGCGGATAAGCCGGGTGACCGGGCCCTGCCTGGCGTATTCACGCAAGTACACGGCAGCCAGCACGCCAAACGGGGTAACGATCACGGCCATGATCAGGGTCATCATCACGGTACCGAAGATGGCCGGGAAGATACCGCCCTCGGTGTTGGCTTCACGCGGGTCGTCGCTGAGGAACTCCCAGACCTTGCCGAAGTAGGTGCCCAGCTTGGTAAACGCCGACATGCCGTTCGGCTGAACGGCATGCACCACCTTGCTCAGGTTGATTTCCACTTCACGGCCGTTGCCATCCCGGGCCACCAGGCTGTCGCGGGAGAAAGCCTGGTGCAGGCCGGTCAGGCGTTCTTCGATAGCCTTGTAGCGGCTGTTCAGTTCGGCACGATCGGCGTCCATGTCGGCCTGGGCGGCGGCGTCCAGCTTGCCGTCCAGCTCCAGCTTGCGCGCTTGCAGGCGCAGGCGCTCAAGGCCATGGTTGATGGCACCGATGTCCTTCTTCTCCAGCTGCTGCAGCTCACTGTTGAGCTGGTTGGCACGCTTGAGGCGGGCCTGCAGTTCGTTCCAGGCAGCGGGGCCTTCGGCAACCACACGGCCTTGTTCCTTGACGCTGACCAGGTAGCCATAGAAGTTGCCCCACTCGCGGCGCTCAAGGGCCATCAGGTCAGCGGGGCGCTGTTCGTCGACCAGCCAGTCGCCGACCACCCAGGTAAAGTCGCTGCCGTTGAGGTCGCGGTTACCCACCTTGATCAGCTCGCGGGTCATGAACTCCGGGCCCTGGTCAGGCACTGGCAGGCCAGCCCCCTTCAGACGAGCACGGGGTACTTCCTCCTTCTGCACCACTTCGCCAATGACGACGTGATCGGCCTGGCCTGGCACCTTGTAGGTGGCCTGGACAAGATCGGCTGGCCAGAAGTGGCCCAGGCCGCGCACGGCGATCACCGCCAGCAGGCCGACGGTCATGATCACGGCCATGGCCACCGCGCCGCCGCTCATCCAGACGCCTGGGGCGCCGCTCTTGAACCAGCCTTTGAGGGAATCCTTTTTCACGGATCGCTACCTTTCTATCAAAGCGACGAGTATTTCTTGCGCAGACGCTGGCGAATCAGCTCGGCCAAGGTGTTCATGATGAAGGTGAACATCAGCAGCACCAGGGCGGCCAGGAACAGCACGCGATAGTGGCTGCCACCGACTTCCGACTCCGGCATTTCCACGGCCACGTTGGCGGCCAGGGTGCGCATGCCCTCGAACAGGTTCATCTCCATCACCGGTGTGTTGCCGGTGGCCATCAGCACGATCATGGTCTCGCCGACCGCACGGCCCAAGCCGATCATCAACGCCGAGAAGATGCCCGGGCTGGCGGTGAGGATGACCACGCGAGTCAGGGTCTGCCAAGGCGTCGCGCCCAGTGCCAGCGAGCCCAGGGTCAGACTGCGCGGCACACTGAACACGGCATCTTCGGCAATCGAGTAGATGTTCGGGATGACCGCGAAGCCCATGGCGATACCGACCACCAGGGCGTTGCGCTGGTCGTAGGTGATGCCTAAATCGTTGGTGATCCACAGGCGCATGTCACCGCCGAAGAACCAGCTTTCCAGGTGCGGGCTCATGGTCAGGGCGAACCAGCCGGTGAACAGGATGACCGGAATCAGGATCGCCGCTTCCCAACCATCCGGTACACGCAGGCGGATCGACTCCGGCAGCCGGCTCCAGAAGAAGCCGGCCAGCAGGATACCGATCGGCATCAGCAGGAACAGGCTGAACACACCGGGCAGGTGGCCTTCCAGGTACGGGGCCAGGAACAGGCCGGCGAAGAAGCCGAGGATCACCGTCGGCATCGCTTCCATCAGCTCGATCACCGGCTTGACCTTGCGGCGCATGCGCGGGGCCATGAAGTAGGCGGTGTAGATGGCTGCGGCAATGGCCAGCGGGGCGGCCAGGATCATGGCGTAGAACGCGGCCTTCAGGGTTCCGAAGGTCAGCGGCGACAGGCTCAGTTTAGGCTCGAAGTCAGTGTTCGAAGCGGTCGATTGCCAGACGTACTTCGGCTCGTCGTAGTTCTCGTACCACACCTTGCCCCACAGCGCGCTGAACGAAACTTCCGGGTGCGGGTTGCGCAGGCTAAACGGCAACAATTTGCCGCCTTCTTCGATGATGATGCGGTTGGCGCGTGGCGACAGGGCCAGCGTGCCAGGGCCTTCGGCAGCCGGCTCTACCAGCAGGGTTCGGTGTGCAGTGCTGTGGAACACGCCCAGTTTGCCTTCGGCGTCGAGGGCGATGAAGCCCTTGCGGCGCTCTTCGGCGTCGATCTGCACGATCGGCGCCTTGCCCATCTGGAAGGTACGGATCTGCTTGAAGCGCGATTCGCCATCCGGGTCGCGGGCCATGAACCACTGGGCCAGCCCGCCCTTGGAGTCACCGATGATCAGCGAAATGCCGCCAACCAGCTGGGCCGTGGCAGTAATTTCGGTGTCGGCGCTATCAGACAACTTGTAACGGCCGTTGAGGCTCTTGTCGCGCAGGCTGAACACGTCGGCCGTGGCGCGGCCGTTGATCACGTACAGCCAGTGCTGGCGTGGGTCGATGAAGATATTCTTCACCGTCTCGGTCATTTGCGGCAGTTCGATGCGGTTCTGCTCGGTGGTGACCTCTTCGGTCATCATGTTTTCCGTGCGCGTCAGCTCGACCACCTGCAGCTGAGCACCGGTAGAGCCGGCCAGCAGCAGGGTGTCACCATTGACGTTGACGCTGACGTGGTCCAGCGCACGCCCCTGCTCGTCGAGCACGAACGATTGCTCGCCGTACGGATAGTCGATGCCAGGGGTGATGGTTTTCTTGTTGTCCGGGTAGGTGATCTTGTAGGTGTGGTGGAACACCAGGGCCTGGCCATTGGACAAGCCCAGAACCACCAGCGCGCTGCCCGGCTGGTCAGTACTGATGGAAGTAACCTGGGTGTCCGCCGGCACTGCCAGATCGACACGCTTGAGTTCGTTACCGGTCTTGGTATCGAAGAACAATGCCTGGCCCTTGTCCGAAACACGCATCCCCACCTGATTCTGCTCTTCAAGCGCGATCATCAGTGGCTTACCGGCATCCTGCTGCAGCCATGTCGGCTCCAGGGCTTTCTTGCTGGTCAGCTCGGCGCCCTGGAACAGTGGCAACACCACATAAGCCAGGTAGAAGAAGATCAACGTGATTGCCGCCAATACGGCAAGCCCGCCTACCAGCACATACCAGCGGGTCAGGCGGTCCTTGAGCGCGCGCATGCGGCGCTTGCGTTGCAACTCGGGCGTATTGAAATCAATGCGCACGGGCTGGGAGTTTTGGGTCATGTTGGAATTGGCCAGATCATTCATGCGCACACCCTAGCGGTCCCGTGTGACAAAAACATTACAAAGTGGTGACGCGCGAAAGCCCGCCGCACAGGGAACCTGGCTTCGGACTGGAAATTCGTGGAAGAGGCCGGGCTGTGGCACCGGCCTCCTCTTAATTACTTACTTCTTTGCAACGTTACCGGCGTGCGACAGGCCCAGGTCAGCCAGGGTCTTGTCGACGACTTTGGCCGGCAGCGGGATGTAGCCATCCTTCACCACCACCTGCTGGCCCGCTTGCGACAGCACCAGCTTGACGAACTCGGCTTCCAGCGGGGCCAGAGGCTTGTTCGGCGCCTTGTTGACGTAGACGTACAGGAAGCGCGACAGCGGGTAGGTGCCGTTCAGGGCGTTGGCTTCGTTGTCTTCAACAAACTCGCCGCCTTCTTTCTTGGCCAGGGCTACGGTCTTCACGCTGGCGGTCTTGTAACCAATACCCGAGTAGCCGATGCCGTTCAGCGAGGAGCTGATCGACTGCACGACCGAAGCCGAGCCAGGCTGTTCGTTGACGTTAGGCTTGAAGTCGCCTTTGCACAGGGCTTCTTCCTTGAAGTAGCCGTAGGTGCCCGATACCGAGTTGCGGCCGAACAGCTGGATTGGCTTGTTGGCCAGGTCGCCGGTCACACCGACGTCGCCCCAGGTCTTGATCTCGGCCTTGCCACCGCACAGGCGAGTGGAAGAGAAGATGGCGTCAACCTGAGCCATGGTCAGGCCCTTGATTGGGTTGTCCTTGTGCACGAACACGGCCAGGGCGTCGACGGCGACCGGGATGGCGGTCGGCTTGTAGCCGTACTTCTGCTCGAAGGCTTGCAGCTCGACGTCCTTCATCTTGCGGCTCATCGGGCCGAGGTTGGCGGTGCCTTCGGTCAGCGCGGGTGGCGCGGTAGAGGAGCCGGCAGCCTGGATCTGGATGTTTACGTTCGGATATTCCTTCTTGTAGGCCTCGGCCCACAGAGTCATGAGGTTCGCGAGGGTGTCGGAACCGACGCTGGAGAGGTTGCCCGAAACACCCGTGGTCTTGGTGTAGGTCGGGATCGCAGGATCGACAGCGGCTACCGCGTTGGCGGTTGCAACGCCAGCGGCGGCAAAGGTAAGGGCCGCCATCAAACGCTTCAGTTTCATGCCTTGCTCCTAGCAGGAATATTGGGGTGTTGGATGGAACGGGCCCAAGTATCGGCAGGCCGCATGAACACGATATGACTTCATTATGACAATTGGATGAAAGGCCATCACTGAAAGCAGGTGTGGCCTCTTCGCGGCTAAAGCCGCTCCTACAGGTCCGGTGTCGGCCTTGAGGCCTGTGCCAAACCCTGTAGGAGCGGCTTTAGCCGCGAAGAGGCCAGTAGCCGTAGCGCAGATCAGCGCTTGTTGGCGAGCAGATACAGGCCCACGGCCAGACCGACGGCGCACAGGCCTGCCACGTAGTAGGCAGGCGCCATCGGGCTCACCTTCAGCAGTGCGGTCACCACCATCGGTGTCAGCCCACCAAAGATGGCGTAGGCCACGTTGTACGAGAACGACAACCCGCTGAAACGCACCACCGCCGGGAACGCCTTGACCATTACATAAGGCACTGCGCCAATCACACCCACGCACAGGCCGGTCACGGCATACAGCGGGAACAGCAACTCGGGGCGGGTCGGCAGGCTGTGGTAGAAGGTCCAGGAGCTGGCCAGCAGCAGCAGGCTGCCGATCACGAACACGCGGCCTGCACCAAAGCGGTCGGCCAGGCTGCCGGCACCTATACAACCAAAGCTGAGCAACACGATGGCCAGGCTGTTGGCTTTGAGCGAGTCGGTCGGGCTGATGTGGTAGAAGCTCTGCAGCAGCGCCGGGGTCATCAGGATGACCACCACGATGCCGGCTGAAAGCATCCAGGTCAGCAGCATGGACAGGATGATCGGACCACGGTGGTCACGCAGCACGGCGCGCAGAGGCAACTCCTCGGCCAGTGCCTTGCGTTGCTGCATTTCGGCGAACACCGGGGTCTCGTGCAGCCAACGGCGCAGATACACCGAGAACAGGCCGAACACACCGCCAAGCAGGAACGGGATACGCCAGGCGTAGTCAGCCACTTCTTCCGCGCTGTACACGCTGTTGATCAAGGTCGCTACCAGCGAGCCCAGCAGAATGCCGGCAGTCAGGCCGGCGGTCAGGGTGCCGCAGGCATAGCCGGTGTTGCGAGCCGGCACGTGTTCAGAGACGAACACCCATGCGCCCGGTACTTCGCCGCCGATTGCCGCGCCCTGGATCACACGCATCAGCAACAGCAGGATCGGTGCCCACATACCGATCTGCGCATACGTCGGCAGCAGGCCCATGATCAGGGTCGGCAGGGCCATCATGAAGATGCTCAGGGTGAACATCTTCTTGCGCCCGAGCAAGTCGCCGAAGTGGGCCATGATGATGCCGCCCAGCGGCCGCGCCAGGTAGCCGGCGGCGAAGATGCCGAACGTTTGCATCAGCCGCAGCCACTCGGGCATGTCGGCCGGGAAGAACAACTTGCCCACCACCGTCGCGAAGAACACGAAGATGATGAAATCGTAGAACTCCAGCGCGCCGCCCAGGGCGGACAGTGAGAGGGTCTTGTAGTCGCTGCGGGTCAGCGGCCGCGAGGGCTGCTCGATACTGCTGGGCACGGAAGTCATCGCTCGTTGTTCTCTTTATAGGGCATGCAGGCCGCTTGGCGCGCGGCTTCTGGATTGGAGACAGGCGAAGATAGCAAATTGCCGAGCTACGCCGAAAGCGATACAAAATCCACACAGATATTCGTGAATGCGCGGTCGTCGCTGGCCGTTATGCCCTATATACTGGCATTTCGTAGGATTATGTTGCTCCTAACGTGGGATGTTGTGCGAAAACGCCGGTCACTATTGTCAGGCGGTTTCGCAGAGTTTCCCTACGGCCGCCCAGTGAAACGAAATCGGCGTAGTATGTTTCAAGCTGAATCGTTTACCCGGCCTTTGCGCCACACCAACGAAAAGCGTCACGGGTCAGAGGCCCCATCGCATGATTGAGCTCGAACAAGAAGATCCAATCCCGCAAGGCGACCTGGCCTTGCAAATCACCGCATTGCCGCGAGAAACCAACGGTTTCGGCGATATCTTCGGCGGTTGGCTGGTTGCCCAGATGGACCTGGCAGGCACGGCCATGGCCAGCCGTGTCGCCGGCGGCCGCGTAGCCACCGTCGCCATCGACCGCATGGCCTTCCTGGTGCCCGTCGCGGTCGGCGCACAGCTGTCTTTCTATACCCAGACCTTGGAAATCGGCCGCAGCTCGATCCAGATGATGGTCGAAGTGTGGAGCGACGACCCGCTGTCCAGCGAATGGCGCAAGGTCACAGAAGCGGTATTCGTCTTCGTCGCCATCGACGGCAGTGGTCGTACCCGCTCGGTGCCTCGTCGCTGAGCCACGCTGGCGGTAAACTCATTGCATCTGCCCGGGTCCAAGGCCCACTGGCAATCAATGAGAAGAACGCAATGGCTACCTTTCAGGTCGTAACCGAGCAACATGGCGAACTCAACTGCTGGCGTATCAGCAGTGACCGTGCCGAACTCCTGATCGCCCAGCAGGGCGCACAGGTCCTCAGCTACCAGCAGGTGGGCGAACCGCCGCTGCTGTGGCTGAGCGACCAGGCCATCTTCCGCCAGGGCAAGTCGGTACGCGCCGGGGTACCGGTGTGCTGGCCATGGTTTGGCAACCTGCAGCGCAACCCTCAGGCCGTCCAGGCCATGTACCAGGGAACACCGGCGCCTGCCCACGGGCTTGCGCGCACGCGTGACTGGCAATTGCTGGGTATCGAGGAAGTGGGCGAGACCCTGCGGATCGAGTTCGAACTGCCTGAAGCGCGGGGCGACCTGCCCGGTTGGCCCCATGATGTCGAGCTGAAACTGGTGGTGGAGATGGGCGCAGACCTGACACTGAGCCTGACCAGCCGCAACATGGGCAATACCCCCGTGACCATCAGCCAGGCCCTGCATAGCTACTTCGCGGTCAGCGATGTGCGCCAGGCGCGGGTCGAGGGTGTCGACGGGCTGGGTTATATCGAGACCCTGGCGGACTGGGAACAGCGCCAGCAGCAAGGGGCACTGATGTTTGCCGGGGAGACGGACCGGATCTACCTGAACACCCCGCAGACCCTCAGCATCGTCGACCCGCATTGGGATCGGCGGATTACCTTGACCAGCAGCGGCTCGCGCTCGGCGGTGATCTGGAACCCGTGGACCGAGCGGGCGAAGGAGCTGGCGGACATGGCTGACGATGGATGGCAGCGAATGCTGTGCATCGAGACGGCGAATGTGTGGGATGACCTGGTGGAATTGAAGCCCGGGCACAGCAGTTCGCTAGCGGTCAGGATTGTCAGCGAAATGATCTGAGTTTTACGGTGCCTGTGCCGGCCTCTTCGCGGGTAAACCCGCTCCTACAGATACCCCGCGGCATGCGAGGCCTGTGGACGCCGGGTAGGAGCGGGTTTACCCGCGAAGAGGCCGGCACAGCCGTTCAGAGATCAGCATCCTCCACCACCCTCACCTTCCCCGCATCCAGCGCATAGGCCGCATCGGCCAGGTCATTGCTGACCTTCTCCACCTTCAGCTTGCCGCTGACCCACAGCGGGGTGTAGATGTCATCGATCTTCAGGCCTTTCGGGTAGCGCACCAGTACCAACTGGTTGGGCGGCGGTGGCGGCACATGGATGCACGCACCCGGGTACGGCACCAGGAAGAACAACGTACTGTTGCCCTTGGCGTCACTCTCCAGCGGCACAGGGTAGCCACCTAGGCGGATATCCTTGCCATTCATGGCTGCAACGGTCTTGGTCGAGTACATCACCGCAGGCAGGCCCTTGCTCTGCTTGAGGCCTCCCTTGGCGGTAAAGGTGCCCATGGCTTCCGGTGAGTTGTGGTCGATTTCAGGCATTTGTTCGAGTGCCTTCTGGTCCGACCTGGGCATCAGCTCCAGCCAGTCGGTTTCGGGCAGTTCGGCATGGGCCAGGGTACTGGCCAACAGCAAGGGGACAAGGAAAAAGGCACGCATGGAAATGCTCGGCAACTCGAATGAATTGCCGAGCATTCTAACCAGTAATCAGCGTTTCTTGATGAATCCGTAGATCACCAGCAGCACCACGGCACCGACCAGCGCGCCAAGGAAGCCTGCCGCTTGCCCAGCCTGGTATATACCCAGTGCCTGGCCGCCATAGGTAGCCAACAAGGAGCCGGCAATACCCAGCAGGATGGTCATGATCCAGCCCATGCTGTCATCGCCCGGCTTGATGAAGCGGGCCAGCAGGCCGACGATGAGGCCGATGAAGATGGTTCCAATGATACCCATGGCAATCCCTCTGCAGTGAAGTTGGAACAAGCCAAAGCCTAGACGGGCTTCGGCTTGTTGCCATATTCAGAGGGCATGCCGCTTGCGGAAGTTCGATTCGAAGCCCGATCAGTTGCTGATCAGCGCCTCTACTTCGGCAATCTTGCGCTCGAGGGTGGCCATGTCAGGGCAGCGCAGGGTGGCGTGTCCTACCTTGCGGCCAACCTTGAAGGCCTTGCCGTAGTGGTGCAGGTGACAGTCGCCGATGGCGACAACCTTGTCCACGGCCGGTACTTCACCGATGAAGTTGAGCATCGCGCTCTCGCCCACCTTGGCGGTCGAGCCAAGTGGCAGGCCGGCAACGGCACGCAGATGGTTCTCGAACTGGCTGCACTCGGCGCCTTCGATGGTCCAGTGCCCGGAGTTGTGCACGCGCGGGGCGATTTCGTTGGCCTTCAAGCCACCGTCAACCTCGAAGAACTCGAAGGCCATCACGCCAACGTAATCCAGCTTCTGCAACACGCGGCCGACGTAATCTTCGGCCAGAGCCTGCAGCGGGTGTGCCTGGCTGGCTACCGACAAGCGCAGAATGCCGCTCTCGTGGGTATTGTGCACCAGCGGGTAGAAGCGGGTTTCACCATCGCGGCCACGCACGGCCACCAGCGACACCTCGCCGGTGAACGGCACGAAGCCCTCCAGCAGGCATGGCACGCTGCCCAGCTCGGCGAAGGTACCCACCACGTCTTCTGGCGTGCGCAGCACCTTCTGGCCCTTGCCGTCGTAACCCAGCGTGCGGGTTTTCAGCACGGCCGGCAGGCCGATGCTGGCCACCGCGGCGTCCAGATCTGCCTGCGAGAGGATGTCGGCGAAGGCCGGGGTGGGGATGCCCAGGTCGCGGAACATGCTCTTTTCGAACAGGCGGTCACGGGCGATGCGCAGCGATTCGGCGCTGGGGTACACGGGCACGAACTGCGAGAGGAAGGCCACGGTCTCGGCCGGGACGCTTTCGAACTCGAAGGTGACCAGGTCGACTTCGTCGGCCAGCTGACGCAGGTGGTCCTGATCACCGTAGTCGGCACGCAGGTGTTCGCCCAAGGGCGCAGCGCAGGCGTCCGGTGCCGGGTCGAGGAAGGCGAAGTTCATGCCCAGCGGGGTACCCGCCAAGGCCAGCATGCGGCCCAGCTGGCCGCCACCGATTACACCGATCTTCATGGGTTGAGCCTCAAGCCTGGCGCGGGTCTGGGTTGTCCAGCACGGTGTCGGTCTGTTCCGTGCGGAACTGCTTCAACGCCGCGTGGTACTGCGGGTACTTGGCGCCCAGAATGCTGGCCGACAACAGGGCAGCGTTGACCGCACCGGCACGGCCGATGGCCAGGGTGGCAACCGGCACACCGGCTGGCATCTGCACGATCGACAGCAGCGAATCGACGCCCGACAGCATCGACGACTGCACCGGCACGCCCAGCACCGGCAGGTGGGTCTTGGCGGCGCACATGCCTGGCAGGTGGGCTGCGCCACCGGCACCGGCGATGATCACCTCGATGCCACGGCCCTCAGCCTCCTCGGCATACTGGAACAGCAGATCCGGGGTGCGGTGGGCGGAAACCACCTTCACTTCGTAGGGAATGCCGAGTTTTTCCAGCATATCGGCGGTGTGGCTAAGGGTGGACCAATCGGACTTGGAGCCCATGATCACGCCAACCAGTGCACTCATCGTCGAGCCTCTCCTGCAAGCGCCTTCTGGCGCGCTAAAAGCAACAAGCCACGCAGGTGGGCCGGCGTGGCTTGTCATACGGATTCTGAATCGACCAGGTCGGCCGAAGGCGCGGGATTGTAACGTATTTAAAGGCTGGCCGCCCACCCCTACAAGCACATGCCGGATCAAAGGGCAAGCTGTCTCGTGGGACAACTTTTTCCTGCTGCCTCGGGGTCGACGAGTGCTGCACGCTCGCAGCCCTTAACTCGCGCACTTTGGTACGTCTACATGAAAACTCCATGCTTTTTCGCACTTTCGTTTGGCCTGGTACTCAGCTTGCAATTGCCAAGTGCTTCGGCGGCCCACTCGCTCACCGTCACCGTCTATGTGCACGACGACCTGGCCGATATGCACGACGGGCAATTGAACGAAGACTTCTTCCAGCATTGGCTGAACGAAATGCGCCGTTTCAGCCAACATCCCATCGAAGTGATATTTCAACGCAATGTAAAACACATAACCGATATTGCTTATGCAGGAATGCCGTCCGAAAAGCTCCTGGAAGCTTTCAGCCAGCAGGTGTATGCACAACAGCGACACCGGCTCTACTCTCTCATGGACAAACATCTCCTGCTCACTCGCAACAGCTACGATCATAGCGGCCTGAACTACAACGCCGGCTTGGCCTATTTCAAGCAGAAAACGGCCATTGCCTCTGTGGCCGCATACGGTGCTGCCGCTCATGAAATTGGCCATCTGCTAGGTGCCACGCATGAAGACGCCGAACTGAAGTTCAATGGCTGGGTGTGCGAAACGTACACGCACCCCCGTGTACCGGCACGATCCAACTGCTACCGCTACAGCGACAGGAATCGTGCAAATATCACTGATTACCTGACATACAACTCAAATTGACGCTTCACCTTGTGCGCCAGACGACTCCAGCTTGCGCCATAGCAAGCGGACGTTAGCCTTACGCACCAAAGCACAGCGGTACAGGCGGATTTCCAGCGGCACATGCCATTGGCTACCGCCGCAGATCGCCAGTTCACCGCGTTCGAGCTCGCCACGCATCGACAGGCGCGGCACCCAAGCGATGCCCATCCCCTCCAGGGCCATGCTCTTGAGGCTGTCGGCCATGGCGGTTTCGTAGACGGTGGTATAACGCAGGTTGCGCTGGCGCAACAGCAAGTTGACCGAGCGGCCGAGGAATGCGCCGGCGGTGTAGGCTAGCAACGGCACACTGCCCTCGCCCTCCAGGTCGAACAACGGCTTGCCATCGGCATCCACGGCGCACACCGGCAGCATTTCAGTGGTGCCCATGTGCAGCGACGGGAAGATCTCGGCATCCATCTGCAAGGCCGCGTCCGGGTCATAGAACGCCAGCATCAGGTCGCAGCCGCCTTCGCGCAGTGCATGCACAGCATCTCCGACGTTAGTCGCAACCAGGCGGGTGGCGATGTTCAAACCGTCGTTGCGCAGCTGGGCCACCCAACGGGGGAAGAAACCCGACGCCAAGGAGTGTGCCGCAGCTACCTGCACCACTTCGCCCTGCCCGCCTTCCAAGTGATGCAA
The DNA here is from genome assembly GCF_020911845.1 of Pseudomonas sp. CIP-10. Taxonomy (NCBI): domain Bacteria; kingdom Pseudomonadati; phylum Pseudomonadota; class Gammaproteobacteria; order Pseudomonadales; family Pseudomonadaceae; genus Pseudomonas; species Pseudomonas sp. CIP-10. The sequence continues at coordinate 5,943,682 of NZ_CP087160.1, forward strand.
ATGGCGGAGAATTTCGCTCAACTGGTCGACAACAGTACGCGCTGTGACGAGAAATAGCTGACCCGCCTCGGTCAGCTCGATGGGTGTGCGAGAGCGGTTCACCAGTTGCAGGCCCAACGCCGCCTCAAGGCTGCGAATGCGCCGGCTGAAGGCCGGTTGGGTCACGAAACGCCGCTCTGCGGCCTGGGAAAAACTGCGGGTAGCGGCCAGAGCACTGAAGTCTTCCAGCCATTTGCTTTCAAGGTTCACGAAGCACATCTCCCGGCGCGCACCAAAATGGAACACGCTCGAATATCAATTGGCGTCACATGAAACACTATGCCGTTTGTGCATAGGTTAGCGTGCAATAGCATTGGCCGCAAAAACACCTTCAGGCCTAGGATTGGCGCCATTCCGGCATGTGCCGGGTCAAAATCGAGATGATATACATCATGTCCTCTGCTGCATCGTTCCGCGTCGAAAAAGACTTGTTGGGTACCCTTGAAGTTCCTGCAGATGCCTACTACGGCATCCAGACCCTGCGCGCTGCCAACAACTTCCACCTCTCCGGTGTTCCGCTGTCGCACTACCCGAAGCTGGTCGTGGCCCTGGCCATGGTCAAGCAGGCCGCTGCCGACGCCAACCGTGAGCTGGGTCACCTGAGCGATGCCAAGCACGCTGCCATTTCCGCAGCCTGCGCCCGCCTGATCAAAGGCGATTTCCACGACCAGTTCGTGGTTGACATGATCCAGGGCGGCGCTGGTACTTCTACCAACATGAACGCCAACGAAGTCATTGCCAACGTTGCGCTGGAGGCCATGGGCCACCAGAAGGGTGAGTACAAGTACCTGCACCCTAACAACGACGTGAACATGGCGCAGTCGACCAACGACGCCTACCCGACCGCAATCCGCCTGGGCCTGTTGCTGGGTCACGACGCGCTGCTGGCCAGCCTTGATAGCCTGATCCAGGCCTTCGCTGCCAAGGGTAAAGAATTCGACCACGTACTGAAGATGGGCCGTACCCAGCTGCAGGACGCCGTCCCGATGACCCTGGGCCAAGAATTCCGCGCCTTCGCCACCACCATGACTGAAGACCTGCAGCGCCTGCGCTCGCTGGCTCCGGAACTGCTGACCGAAATCAACCTGGGCGGTACCGCCATCGGTACTGGCATCAACGCCGACCCTGGCTACCAGGCCTTGGCCGTACAGCGCCTGGCCACCATCAGCGGCCATCCGCTGGTACCCGCTGCCGACCTGATCGAAGCCACCTCCGACATGGGCGCCTTCGTGCTGTTCTCCGGCATGCTCAAGCGCACCGCGGTCAAGCTGTCGAAGATCTGCAACGACCTGCGCCTGCTGTCCAGCGGCCCGCGTACCGGCATCAACGAGATCAACCTGCCAGCGCGTCAGCCAGGCAGCTCGATCATGCCAGGCAAGGTCAACCCGGTTATTCCAGAAGCTGTGAACCAGGTGGCCTTCGCCATCATGGGCAACGACCTGGCCCTGACCGTCGCCGCCGAAGGTGGTCAGCTGCAGCTGAACGTGATGGAGCCGCTGATCGCGTACAAGATCTTCGACTCGATCCGCCTGCTGCAACGCGCCATGGACATGCTGCGCGAGCACTGCATCGTCGGCATCACCGCCAACGAACAGCGCTGCCGTGAACTGGTCGAGCACTCGATCGGCCTGGTTACCGCCCTGAACCCGTACATCGGCTACGAGAACGCCACCCGTATCGCCCGCGTTGCCCTGGAAAGCGGCCGCGGCGTACTGGAACTGGTGCGCGAAGAGAAGCTGCTGGACGACGCGATGCTCGACGACATCCTGCGTCCGGAAAACATGATCGCTCCACGTCTGGTTCCGCTGAAAGCGTAATCAGGCCGCTGTAAACAGTCTCACCAGGTCGAGGGACTAGACACCTCTCAACCTTTCCAAGGCCCGAGCGCTTGCTTCGGGCCTTTTTTTTGCCTGAAGGTTTTGGAGGCCGCTATGCAGGCCTTCGCAACACCCGGCCGCGCCGGCAGGGTATGTGGTTTGCCTGCAGCCCCGTAGATCGGCACACAACTTGCTCCATAATGCGTCCCAGCCCAACGGGATTACCCAGCATGCTGCACAGCCACCTGACCACCCTCAACGCAGTTTCGCTGATCCTCAACGTCTTCCAGGCAGACGGTTGCGAGGCGTCGGCGTTGCTGGCCGGCAGCGGCATTGGCCCGGCAGACCTGGGGCATGCCGATGCGCGCATCACCACCCAGCAGGAGCTGCAGGTTTGCGCCAATGCTGTGGCCCGGCGCGAGGACATTGGCCTGGAACTGGGCCAGCGCATGCGTGTGTCGTGCTACGGCATGCTCGGTTACGCGCTGCTCTCCAGTGCCACTTTGGGTGACGCCTTACGCCTGGCGCTGCAGTATCCGGCACTGCTGGGAACAGTCTTCAAGCTGCGCTTGCTCGACGACGGCCAACGTGTCTGGTTCAGCGCCAGCGATTACCAGGACAGCCCGGCGCTGAGCGCTTTCAACGCCGAGTTCTGCCTGGTGTCGCTGAAAGTCATCTGTGACGACCTGCTTGGCCGGCCGTTGCCGCTGCTTGGCGCACGCTTCGAACACCCTCGCCCTGGTTACCACGCGCTCTATGCCGAAGCGTTTCAATGCCCGATCGGTTTCGCCGCCGAGGACAATGCCTTTGCCTTCGAACGGCGATGGCTGGATATGCCGCTGCCGCTGGCCGACCCGATTACTCACAAAGCCATGAGCGAGCGCTGCCGGCGCCTGAACCTTGAATTCACCGGTCGCCAGGCATGGCTGGGGCGGATTCGCCAGCTGCTGGCGCAGCAACTGGACGCAGCACCTGGGCTGGAAGGGCTTGCGCGGCAGATGAACTGCTCGTCGCGCACCCTCCGCCGGCATTTGCAGGCGCTGGGCAGCAGTTATCAACAGCTGCTGGACGAGCTGAGGTTCGAGCGGGCCAAGCAGTTACTGGCCGATGAACAGATGCCGATCTACCGGATTGCGGAGACTTTGGGGTTCAGTGAGACAGCCAGTTTTCGGCATGCCTTCCAGCGCTGGAGTGGCGTGGCGCCCAGCCATTTTCGTGGTTGACCTGTTCTGGCCTCTTCGCGGGTAAACCCGCTCCTACAGGGGCGTCACAACCCCTGACGCCCTGGCGGCCATTGTAGGAGCGGGTTCACCCGCGAAAGGGCCGGGCCTGCCGGCCAATGTCCAAAGGCCGTTCACCGTTGCCGCCGCTGCCTTACCCGCGACGAGGCTGGGGTAGGTCACCACCCATCTGGCCAAAGACCTTGGCCATATCGATCCCCTTTTGGCCGTTTGCGTCGTTCTCCCCTGCTGATCAGCCCATGACAATGGACCCACGCCAGTCCCACCGGAGAACAACAATGCTGACGATCTATTCCGATGACCACCGCCTGCACCACGGCCGCTGCGAGCTGATCGATGGCAAGCTGATGCCCTGTTTCGAAATGCCTTCGCGCGCCGACCATGTGCTCGACCAAGTGAAAACCCGCAACCTCGGCGACATCCAGGGCCCGACCGACTTCGGCCGTGCGCCGCTGTTGCGCGTCCACAGCGCCGATTACCTGGATTTCTTCGAAGGCGCCTGGGCGCGCTGGGCTGCACTGGGCCAAGAGGGTGACCTGCTGCCCTTCACCTGGCCAGCCCGCACACTGCGCCAGGTCAAGCCGACCGGCCTGCATGGCGAACTGGGTTACTACAGCTTCGATGCCGGCGCCCCCATCGCCGCGGGTACCTGGCAGGCGGCCTATAGTGCTGCACAAGTTGCCCTGACCGCCCAGGCAGCGATTCAGCAAGGCGCCCATGCGGCGTTCGCCCTGTGCCGTCCGCCAGGGCACCACGCTGCCGGCGAAGTGATGGGCGGCTACTGCTATCTGAATAACGCCGCCATCGCTGCCCAGGCCTTCCTCGACCAAGGCCGACGCAAGGTCGCCATTCTTGACGTCGACTACCACCACGGCAACGGTACCCAGGACATCTTCTACAGCCGCGATGACGTGTTCTTCGCCTCGATACACGGCGACCCGCAGGACGAATTCCCGTTCTTCCTCGGCTATGCCGATGAAACAGGCGAAGGCGCAGGCCAGGGCTACAACATCAACTACCCCTTGCCGGCCGGTAGCGACTGGGCCGCCTGGAGCGCAGCCCTGGAGGATGCCTGCAAGCGCATCGCCAGCTATGACGCCGACGTGCTGGTCATCTCACTGGGTGTGGACACCTTCAAGGACGACCCCATCTCGCAGTTCAAGCTGGACAGCCCGGACTACCTGGAAATGGGCAAGCGCATCGGCCAACTCGGCAAGCCGACCCTGTTCGTGATGGAAGGCGGCTACGCTGTGGAGGAAATCGGCATCAACGCGGTCAATGTGCTGGAAGGCTTCCAGCGCGCCCAGCCAGGAGCCCGATAATGGTCCGACTCAAACGTCTGCTCGCCCCGTTCATCGCTGCCACCCTGTTCGCGGGCGCCCTGAATGCGCAAGCCGAGCAGCGCACCCTGCGTGTATATAACTGGTTCGATTACATCACCCCGCAGACCTTGACTGCCTTCCAGAAGGACAGCGGCGTGAAGCTGGTGTACGACATCTTCGACACCAATGAGGCGCTGGAAGCCAAGCTGCTAACCGGCAACTCCGGCTATGACGTGGTAGTACCGTCCAACGTGTTCCTCGCCAAGCAGATCGAAGCGGGGGTGTTCCAGCCGCTGGATCGCAGCAAGCTGCCGAACTGGCAACACCTGGACCCGGCACTGATGAAGCTGATCGAGGCTAACGACCCGGGCAATAAGTTTGCCGTGCCGTATATGTACGGCACCGTGCTGATTGGCTTCAACCCGGCCAAGGTCAAGGCTGCACTCGGCGACAACGCGCCGGTGGACAGCTGGGACCTGATCTTCAAGGAAGAGAACATCGCCAAGCTCAAGCAGTGCGGCGTGGCCCTGCTCGACTCGCCGTCGGAGATTCTACCGCTGGCCCTGCAGTACCTGGGCTTGCCGCCGAACAGCGACAAACCGGCTGACTACAAGAAGGCCGAGGAGCTGATGCTGAAGATTCGTCCGCATATCACCTACTTCCACTCCTCGAAGTACATGGCAGACATCGCCAATGGCGACATCTGTGTGGCAGTGGGCTACAGCGGCAGCTTCTCGCAGGCAGCCAACCGCGCCCGTGAGGCAAACAACGGCGTGGTGGTGGACATGCGCCTGCCCAAGGAAGGCGCGCCGATCTGGTTCGACATGCTGGCGATTCCAAAGGGCGCTGCGAACCCGGAGGATGCGCATACGTTCATCAATTACCTGCTGCGGCCAGAGGTGATTGCGCCGATCAGCGACTTCGTGGGGTATCCGAACCCGAACAAGGATGCGACCGACAAGGTGAATCCGACGATTCGCAACAACCCCAACCTGTATCCGACGGCAGAGGCGATGGCCAAGCTGTATACCCTCAAGCCTTTGACGCGAGATGCCGAACGGGCCAGAACCCGCGCCTGGACGCGGATAAAGTCCGGTACCTGATGTTGAACCGGGGGCTGCTTTGCAGCCCCACTCATTTTTTCCAGACTTTGCGTAGTTTCATCAAGGCCTCGGCAATCTCGCCCTCCGGCACTGCCGCAAAGCCCAGCACCAGCCCTGCCCGCTTATCCACAGGCACCTCGCAGTCCGCCAACCAGAAATTGCTCAGTGGTGTCACTTCCACCCCCACCGCCTCAGCCTTGGCCACCAACTCCTGCTCCCGAGCAAAGTTATCCACATCGACCTTCACATGCAGCCCAGCCGCCACTTCCGGCATTGCGCCCAACCCCGGAATATCCACAAGCCAACCGGCCTTGAGCACATCGCGCCGCTTCAATGCCGCCTTGCGCATACGGCGGATATGCCGCTGAAAATGGCCACGGGCCATGAACTCGGCCATCACGCACTGGCTGCTGACCTCCGAATGCCGCACCGCCAACGCTTTGCCTTGGCTGAAAGCCTGCACCAGCTTCGACGGAAGCACCAGGTAGCCCAGGCGTAACGCCGGGAAGGCGATCTTGCCGAAGGTACCGACATACAGCACCCGCCCGTGCCGGTCGAGCGCTGCCAGCGGGGCCAGCGGTGCACCGCTGTAGCGATACTCGCCGTCGTAGTCGTCCTCGATGATCCAGCCGTCACTGCGTTCAGCCCAGGCCAGCAATGCCAGGCGACGTGCAAGGCTCATGGTCACCCCGGTCGGGTATTGGTGCGCAGGCGTGACATAGGTCAGTCGGCAATCCGTCAATTGTTCCAGCCGGCTGCAGTTCAGCCCGTCTTCATCCACAGGCACGCCACACACCCGGCCGCCCGCGAGCGTGAAGGCATGAGCGGCCGCCCGATAGCCTGGGTTTTCCACAGCCACACCGTCGCCCGGTTGCAGCAGCAACTGTGCACAAAGGCTGATGGCCTGCTGCGCACCGCTTGTGATCACAATTTGTTCAGCCGTACAGCTCAGCCCCCGCGAGCGGCGTAGATAGGCCGCTATCAGATCGCGCAAAGCCGGCTCGCCAGCGGGGTCACCATAGCCCAGTTGCGCAGGGGACGGGTTGCGCCAGAAACCCGCCTGTAGCTTGGCCCAGACGTCAAACGGGAACAGGTCGAACGCCGGAATGCCAACGCGAAAAGCACGCGGCGCACCGCTTCTGGGCGATGGCAAATGGTTGTTTTTCAGGCGCTGCAGAGGTGCGCTGAAAAGCCTCCCGCTGGATAAATCCTCAGTATTTTCTTCACGGAATGTGGATAACCCTGTTGATAAGCCCAGGGATAACCCTGTGGATACTTGTGTGGACAGTTTTGGCAGCCGGCTAACGTAGGTGCCATCACCGACCCGGCTTTCGATGAAGCCCTCGGCATACAGTTGATCGTAGGCGCGCACCACGCTGTTGCGTGAAAGCGCCAACATGGCAGCCAGGTCGCGCGTAGCCGGCAGGCGAGTACCACTGCTCAGGCGTCCATCCAGTACCCGCGCTCGCAACGCCTGATACAGCTGCTGGCTAAGCCCGCGGCTGCGATCCAAGGCGATCCCGGCAGGGTCGAAAGGCAAGATGAGGGGCGACTCGCGCATGATATTGGACCTATGAAAACAGGCATTAATGGATCTTACCCAGAACCAATAGCCTGCCTAGGATGGAACCATTCGACAAGGATCCCGCCATGTACAACAGTAAGCCGCACCAGGAACACGACCTCACCCGCTTACACCAGCACATGCTAGACACCCGCCTGGCCGTTCTGGTCAGCCAGGGCGAACAGGGCCTTCTGGCCACGCACCTACCGGTGCTGGTCGATACCGCCGAGGGCGATTTCGGCACCGTGTATGCCCACCTGGCCCGGGCCAACCGCCAATGGCAAGACCTTCAACACGGCGGCGAAGCACTGTTGGTATTCCCCGGCGCCGATGCCTATGTCAGCCCCGGTTTTTACCCAAGCAAGGCCGAAAACCCAAAGGTGGTGCCGACCTGGAACTACCTGGCGGTGCACGCTTATGGCCCGGCCGAAGTTATCCATGAGGCCGAGCCGCTACTGGCTATCGTAAGCCGCCTGACCGACCGCCATGAACAGGGTCGCAGCGAACCCTGGAAAGTCACCGATGCCCCTGCCGACTACATCGAGGGCATGCTCCGCGCCATCGTCGGTATCCGTCTGCCCATCGCGCGCCTGCAAGGTGCGCGCAAGCTCAGCCAGAACCGCTCCGGGCACGACATCGATGGCGTGCGCGAGGGCCTGAGCGCCAGCCCCGATCAACGGGACAATCAACTCGCGGCGCACATGCGCCAACTCTGAAGGAATAGCCCATGCCCAACCTTACCCTGCGCCCTGTCACTGCCCAAGATCACGCGGCCTGGCACGCCCTGTGGCAGGCCTACTTGCACTTCTACGAGACCGAGCTGGCCGATGCCGTCAGCCTGAGCACCTGGCAACGCCTGCTCGACCCCAGCGAGCCAACCCATTCGACACTGGCCTGGGTCGACGGCAAGGCGGTGGGGATGGTCAACTTCATCTACCATCGCTCCAACTGGAGCATCGAGAATTCCTGCTACCTGCAGGACCTATATGTGGACAGCACGCAACGTGGCCTGGGCATTGGTCGACAGTTGATCGAGCACGTCTACACCACTGCCAAAGCCGACAACTGCATCAAGGTGCACTGGCTGACCCACGAAACCAACGCCACCGCCATCAGCCTGTACCAGCAGGTTGCCGAGCGCTCGGGCTTCATCCAATTCCGCAAAGGCTTGTAGGCCGAACATGACAGACGCATTGAACTGGAAACCCGCCGCAACCCCCAAGGCCGAGCCCATTGAAGGCCGCTTCATCCGCCTGGAGAAGCTCGATCCAGGGCGCCATGGCGAAGACCTCTGGGAAGTGCTGCAGGGTCCGGCTTCCGATCCGGTGCTGTGGGACTACCTGCCGTACGGCCCGTTCGCCGAACGTGCCGCCTTTGACCGCTGGCTGGAAGGCAACGCTGCTAGCCGCGACCCGCTTTTCTACACCGTCATCGACCGCGCCAGCGGCCAGGCCCAAGGCATCCTCAGCCTGATGTCGATCGTGCCTGACCATGGTCGGATCGAGATCGGCCACATTGCCTTCGGCGCCGCCATGCAGCGTACGCCCAAGGGTACCGAGGCGGTGTACCTGCTGGGCAAGCTGGGCTTCGCGCTGGGTAATCGACGGCTGGAGTGGAAGTGCAATAACGCCAATGCCCGTTCCAAACGTGCGGCAGAGCGATTCGGCTTCGTCTACGAAGGGGTGTTCCGCAAGCACTTGGTGGTGAAAGACCATAACCGCGATACGGCGTGGTATTCGATTACCGATGATGAATGGCCGGCGGTGGCTGCCGGGTTTGAGCGGTGGTTGAGTGAAGAGAACCAGCAACCGGGTGGCCAGGTGGAAAGCCTTGAGGTGTGCCGCAGAGGTTGAGCGGTGTGCTGAATCAGCTGGCCTCTTCGCGGGTGAACCGCCCCTACAGGGATGCGCGTTGTGAGGTTCGGGTCTACCCGCGCAGAGGCTAGTGATTCCGGCACAAAAAAAGGGGAGCATCCGCCCCCCAGAGGTTAACCAGTTGTAGATGAGGGCTTAAATCAGCCCTCGATCTCGATCAGGATCTCACCTGGCGTCACGCGATCACCCTTGGCCACATGGATGGCCACGACCTTGCCTGCGATGGCCGCCTGCACTTCGGTTTCCATCTTCATGGCTTCGGTGATCAAGACCGCCTGGCCGGCCTTGACCATGTCACCTTCCTTGACCAGCACATCAACGATGTTCCCCGGCATGGTGGTGCTTACGTGGCCAGGGTCAGTAGCCTGCTTGCGCTTGCTGCCGCCACCGCTGACGAACTCGTTGAGTGGCTCGAAGACCACTTCCTCCGGCATGCCGTCGATCGACAGATAGAAGTGACGCTTGCCTTCGGCCTTCACGCCCACACCGGTGATGTCGACGCGGTAGGTTTCGCCGTGTACGTCGATGACGAACTCGGTCGGCACGCCTTCACCGCCTGGGGCAGCCACGGCACCGGCTTCCGGAATCGGCAGCAGAACTTCAGGCGTCAAGGTGCCAGCTTCGCGTTCTTCGAGGAACTTGCGGCCAATGTCCGGGAACATGGCAAAGGTCAGCACGTCTTCTTCGCAACGGGCCAGGGCACCGATGTCGCTACGCAACTTGGCCATTTCCGGCTTCAGCAGGTCAGCCGGGCGCACATCGATCACTTCTTCGCTGCCGATAGCCTGGCGACGCAGTTGCTCGTTGACCACACCCGGAGCCTTGCCATAGCCACCTTGCAGGTACAGCTTCACCTCATTGGTGATGGTCTTGTAGCGCTCACCCGCCAGCACGTTGAAGAAGGCCTGGGTGCCGACGATCTGCGAGGTCGGGGTGACCAGCGGCGGGAAGCCGAGGTCTTCACGCACACGCGGGATTTCGGCCAGCACTTCGTTCATGCGGTTGAGGGCGCCCTGCTCCTTGAGCTGGTTGGCCAGGTTGGAAATCATGCCGCCCGGTACCTGGTTCACCTGCACCCGGGTGTCCACCGCGGTGAACTCGCTTTCGAACTGGTGGTACTTCTTGCGCACGGCGTAGAAGTACAAGCCGATCTCCTGCAGAAGCTCCAGGTCCAGGCCGGTGTCGAACTCGCTGCCCTTGAGCGCAGCAACCATCGACTCGGTACCCGGATGGCTGGTGCCCCAGGCGAAGCTGGAGATGGCGGTATCGATGTGGTCCGCGCCATTTTCCACAGCTTTGAGCTGGCACATGGCAGCCAGGCCGGCGGTATCGTGAGAGTGGATGAACACCGGCAGCGACTGTTCAGCCTTCAGCGCCTTGACCAGCTCGCCAGTGGCGAACGGGGTCAACAGGCCAGCCATGTCCTTGATCGCCACCGAGTCGCAACCCATGGCTTCCATCTGCTTGGCCTGGTTCACGAAGGCTTCGATGGTGTGTACCGGGCTGGTGGTGTAAGCGATAGTGCCCTGGGCGTGCTTACCGGCGGCCTTGACCGCTTCGATGGCCACGCGCAGGTTACGCACGTCGTTCATGGCGTCGAAAATGCGGAACACATCGATGCCGTTGACCGCCGCCTTGGCGACGAAGGCCTTGACCACGTCGTCGCTGTAGTGGCGGTAGCCCAACAGGTTCTGGCCGCGCAGCAGCATTTGCAAACGGGTGTTTGGCAGCGCTGCGCGCAGCTTGCGCAGGCGCTCCCACGGGTCTTCCTTGAGGAAGCGCACGCAGGCGTCGAAGGTGGCACCACCCCAGACTTCCAGCGACCAGTAGCCAACCTTGTCGAGCTTGTCGCAGATCGGCAGCATGTCTTCGGTACGCATGCGGGTAGCCAGCAGGGACTGGTGAGCGTCGCGCAGGATCGTGTCGGTTACGTGAATTTTCTTGGACATTATAGGGTTCCTCACAGGCCTGCGTGGGCGGCGATGGCGGCGGCGATGGCCAGGGCCAGCTCTTCGGGTTTGCGCTTGATCGAGTAGTTGGTCAATTCAGGGTGGCTTTCGACAAAGCTGGTATTGAACTGGCCGCTACGGAATTCCGGATTGCGCAGGATTTCCTGGTAGTACGCGGCGGTGGTCTTCACCCCTTGCACGCGCATGTCATCCAGGGCCCGCAGGCCGCGGTCCATGGCTTCTTCCCAGGTCAACGCCCACACCACCAGTTTCAGGCACATGGAGTCGTAGAACGGTGGAATGGTATAGCCGGTGTAGATCGCCGTGTCGGTGCGCACGCCCGGGCCGCCGGGGGCGTAGTAACGGGTGATCTTGCCGAAGCTGGGCAGGAAGTTGTTTTTCGGGTCTTCAGCATTGATACGGAACTGCAGGGCGTAGCCGCGGTGCTGAATGTCTTCCTGCTTGACCGACAGTGGCAGCCCCGAGGCGATGCGGATCTGCTCACGCACGATGTCGATACCGGTGATTTCCTCGGTAATGGTGTGTTCCACCTGCACCCGGGTGTTCATTTCCATGAAGTACACTTCGCCATCGGCGAGCAGGAACTCCACGGTACCGGCGTTCTCGTAATTCACCGCTTTGGCCGCACGCACCGCCAGGTCGCCGATGTAGGCGCGCTGCTCAGGAGTGAGCTGTGGGCTCGGGGCAATTTCGATGAGCTTCTGGTTACGGCGCTGGATAGAGCAGTCGCGCTCGAACAGGTGCACTACGTTACCGAAGCTGTCACCGAGAATTTGCGCCTCGATGTGCTTCGGGTTGACGATGCATTTCTCCAGGAACACTTCGGCCGAACCGAATGCCTTGGTCGCCTCGGAAATGACCCGCGGGAAGTTCTGTTCCAGTTCTTCGCGGCTATTGCAACGGCGAATACCACGGCCGCCACCACCGGAGGTAGCCTTGAGCATCACCGGATAACCGATGCGATCACCTTCGCTCAGGGCTTCATGAATATCGGCAACGTTGCCTTCGGTGCCCGGGGTTACCGGCACACCGGCGGCGATCATGGTGCGGCGCGCTTCGGTCTTGTCGCCCATACGGCGAATCACGTCGGCGGCCGGGCCGATGAACTTGATCCCGCGCTCGGCGCAAATTTCTGCCAGTTCAGCGTTTTCCGAAAGGAAACCATAGCCCGGGTGCAGGGCATCACAGCCGGTTTCCACAGCCAGGTTCACCAGCTTGCGCGGGTTGAGGTAACCGGCCAGCGGCTCGGCACCGATGCTGTGTGCTTCGTCAGCGCGCTTGACGTGCAAGGCATGCCGGTCGGCGTCGGAAAAGATCGCTACCGAGCGAATGCCCATCTCGGCGCAAGCACGCACGATCCGAACTGCGATTTCACCTCGGTTGGCGATCAGGATTTTTTTTATCACTGGAGTCTTCCCAAAGCCGTAGGAACAGTCGAGCCGGTTCTACCGGTCGGCGCGTGACCAGACGATGCTGGCCAGTCGCGTATTCACCCTAGCGCTGTAGGTCGATAAACAAAAATCAATATTTGTTAGAGGCTGTATTAGCAAAAGCTTATAGTTGGGTAACAAGGTGTTGCCGAAGAGCAGATTAAAATGCGTAAGTCCTTGATGCGTATGACATTGCGTCAACTCCAGATCTTCAATGAGGTGTGCGATTTGCGGTCGTACAGCCGTGCTGCGGAGGAGATGGCGCTGACGCAACCCGCCGTTAGTCTACAGATCCGTCAGCTTGAAGAGCTGATCGGTCAGCCATTGTTCGAGTACGTGGGCAAGAAGCTCTACCTGACCGAGGCGGCCGAGGCCCTGCAGCGCGCCAGCCACGATATCTTCGGGCGCCTGGAGAGCCTGGACATGCAGCTGTCGGACATGCAGGGCTCACTGCAGGGTCAGTTGAAACTGGCGATCGAGTCCAGTGCCAAGTACTTCGTGCCACACCTGTTCGCCGCCTTCAAGCAGCGTCACCCGGAAGTCAACCTGACCCTGACGGTAGTCAACCGTGCCCAAGCCATCCGCCGCCTTTCCGATAACCGCGACGACCTGATCATCATGTCGATGGTGCCGCAAGACATGGGCCTGGAGTTTCTGCCGTTCCTCAACAACCCGATCGTTGCGGTTGCGCCGCCACAGCACCCGCTGTGCAAGCTGGACCAGTTGCGCATGCAGGACCTGGAGCCTCATACGCTGCTGGTCCGCGAGCAAGGTTCGGGAACACGCAAGGCGTGCGAAGAGTACTTCAAGGACAAGCGTGTGCATTTCGCCCAAACGCTTGAAGTAGCCTCGGCCGACGCCCAGCGCGAATGCGTGATCGCCGGGCTGGGGATCGCCCTGTTGACCCGTCACGCAGTCAACCTGGAGCTGGCCACCGGGATGCTGAAGGAATTACCGGTCGAGGAGCTACCGCTGTACCGTAGCTGGTGCGTGGTGCAGGCCAAGGCCAAGCGGCAGTCGCCGGTGGCCTTGGCGTTTCTTGCATTCATCCGCGGTGAACGTGCATTGATCAGCGCGCTTGTTGAACGTTTTTCGGGGAAACTGCCGCCGACGACTGCCATACCGTGAGTGCTTGCAGCTCGGGGTAGTCCGCCAGGTCGCGGAGCAGTTGACGTTGGTCGCAATAGCTCTCGATCGCGCGGCGGTATTCCATGCGACGCTGATCTTTTTCCTGCTGCTTGCGAGCCTTGGCGTTGGGTTGGTACGTACCGTCGAAGTCACGAGCCATTGCCTGTCTCCCAGATAGTATGCGGGAGTTTCAGACTGGCCTTGATGGTTTACCGTTTGGCGGTGGAATGGTGACAGAATCGTGAATTTTCACTGCCTGTACCGGCCTCTTCGCGGGCTTACCCGCTCCCACAGGAATTGCACCGATTTATAGAGGAGCACAGTACCTGTGGGAGCGGGCAAGCCCGCGAAGAGGCCAGTGCAGGTTGAATTCAGTCGTCGGTAGCCTTGATCGACTTGGGCGACAGACGCAAGCTGCGCAAGCTGCGTTTCACGCTCTTCAGGTGGTTGACCAGGCTAGGCCCGCGCGCCATGGCAACGCCCATGGCCAGCACGTCGATCACCACCAGGTGGGCAATACGCGAGGTCAGTGGGGTGTAGATCTCGGTGTCTTCATGCACGTCGATCGCCAGGTTGACCGTCGATAGCTCGGCCAGCGGCGTCTGGCTGGGGCACAGGGTAATCAGGTTGGCGCCGCTCTCACGGACCAGGTTGGCAGTGATCAGCAGGTCCTTGGAACGGCCCGATTGGGAAATACACACCGCCACATCACCCGGTTTCAGGGTAACCGCCGACATCGCTTGCATGTGGGGGTCGGAATACGCTGCCGCGCTGAGCAGCAGGCGGAAGAACTTGTGCTGGGCATCGGCCGCAACGGCACCGGACGCGCCAAAGCCATAAAACTCTACCCGTTGCGCCTGGGCCATGGCGCTCACGGCTTGTTGCAGCGCCTGCGGATCAAGGTGCTCGCGCACTTCCATCAGGGTGTGCAGGGTGGTGTCGAAGATCTTCAGACTGTAGTCGGCGACCGAATCGTCTTCGTGGATGGCGAACTGACCGAAGCTGGCCCCGGCAGCCAGGCTTTGCGCCAGCTTCAGCTTCAGGTCCTGGAAGCCCGAGCAGCCAATGGCCCGGCAGAAACGCACGATGGTCGGCTCACTGATACCCACGCTGTGCGCCAAATCGGCCATGGAGCTGTGCATGACGGCAGCCGGGTCGAGCAGCACGTGGTCGGCCACTTTCAGTTCCGATTTGCGCAGCAGGTGGCGCGATTGGGCGATATGTTGCAACAGATTCACAGGCTGGACTCGGTTATGATCGGCGTGCCGGGTTGTAGCTTTCTTGTAGTTATACTACATGGACGCCAACCCGCCCAGTTAAACGAACGTGGAGAGTGGTGGTTTGACTATTCCTTGCGACATTCTGGTCTTCGGCGGCACCGGTGATCTGGCCCTGCACAAATTACTTCCGGCGCTCTACCACCTGTTTCGCGAGGCCCGTCTGAACCCTGCCGTGCGGGTCATCGCACTGGCCAGACGCAACCTGCCACGCATCGACTATCTGAAGCTCGCCGAACGCCATTGTCGGGCACAGATTGCCCGCAGCGACTTCGACGAAGAGGTATGGCGGCGGTTTTCCGCACGGGTCGACTACTTCCCGATGGATGCTTCACAGAGCGCCGACTTCGGCCGCCTGGCACGCTACCTGGGCGAACCCGGTGGGCTGACGCGCATCTTCTACCTGGCCACCGCTCCCAACCTGTTCGTGCCGATTGCCAACCACCTGCGCATTGCCGGACTGGCCGACACCGAAGCGCGCATCGTGCTGGAAAAACCGATCGGCCATTCGCTGGGATCGGCCACAGCCATCAATGAAGCCATTGGCACGGTGTTCGAAGAAAGACAGGTGTTCCGCATCGACCACTACCTGGGCAAGGAAACCGTGCAGAACCTGATGGCCCTGCGTTTTGCCAATGCCCTGCTGGAGCCGGTGTGGCGCAACAACCAGGTCGACCATGTCCAGATCAGCGTTTGCGAGACACTGGGCGTAGAAAACCGCGGTGCCTACTACGATCGCGCCGGGGCTATTCGCGACATGCTGCAGAACCACCTGCTGCAACTGCTGTGCCTGGTGGCCATGGAGCCACCCGCGCAATTCGAGGCAGAAGCGGTACGCGACGAAAAGGTGAAAATCCTGCGCGCCCTCAAGCCGATCACCGGCCAGGATGTGCAGGACAAGACGGTACGTGGCCAGTATGGTGCCGGGCGTATCGGCGGCCAGGAAGTGCCGGCCTACTACTTTGAAAAGGACGTCGACAACGACAGCGATACCGAAACTTTCGTTGCCATCGAGGCGCACATCGACAACTGGCGCTGGGCGGGCGTGCCTTTCTATCTGCGCACCGGCAAACGCATGGCGCGGCGCGCTTCGCAGATCGTCATCCAGTTCAAGCCAGTGCCTCACGAACTGTTCAGCGGCGGCCAGGTCAACCAGTTACTGATACAGCTGCAACCGGACGAACGCATCAGCCTTCGCATGATGACCAAGAGCCCAGGCAAAGGCATGCGCCTGGAACCCGTGGACCTGGACCTTAATCTGGCCCAGGTGTTCAGCCAGACTCGCCGCTGGGAAGCCTACGAGCGTCTGCTGCTGGATGTGCTCGAAGGTGATTCGACGCTGTTCATGCGCCGCGATGAAGTGGAAGCAGCCTGGGCCTGGGTAGATCCAATCATCAAGGGCTGTGAAGAGCACTTTCAGGCGCCCCGCCCCTACCCGGCTGGCAGTTTCGGGCCCGAGCAAGCCAACAGCCTGCTCGCCAGGCATGGCAGGCACTGGCATGGCTGAATGACCTGCGCGATGGCGCGACCTTTAATCTGAAACAGCAGCAGATGAAATTCGAAGGTGCGAAATCCATAACGGGAAGGCCTTCGACTAACGATGCCTCAGCCAGCTTGCGCAGGCCGTGACCTGGCCCCGGACCGATGAGCGGGATGCCGCCAGGTGAATATTCATACAGTAGATATTTGCCCCTTACCCGGCATCGCCCTAGAATGGCCCGATGCGCACAGACGACCTCTCTCTCCTGCTGAATTCCCTCAACGATGCCCAACGCCAGGCCGTAGCGGCCACGCTCGGGCGTCAACTGGTGCTTGCCGGCGCCGGTTCCGGTAAAACCCGCGTGCTGGTACACCGCATCGCCTGGCTGATCCAGGTCGAGCAGGCATCGCCGCACTCGATCCTGTCGGTGACGTTCACCAACAAGGCCGCAGCAGAAATGCGCCAGCGGATCGAGCAACTGTTGGGCATCAACCCGGCAGGCATGTGGGTCGGCACCTTCCACGGCCTGGCCCATCGCCTGTTGCGGGCCCACTGGCAGGAAGCGCGGCTGGTGCAGAACTTCCAGATCCTCGACAGCGACGACCAGCAGCGCCTGATCAAGCGGGTCATGCGCGAGTTGGGCCTGGACGAGCAGAAGTGGCCGGCACGCCAGGCCCAGTGGTTCATCAATGGGCAGAAAGACGAAGGCCTGCGCCCGCAGCATATCCAGGCGGGGGGCGACCTGTTCCTGGCGACCATGCGCGAGGTCTATACGGCCTACGAGCAGGCGTGCGAGCGCGCCGGTGTCATCGATTTCTCCGAGCTGCTGCTTCGCGCCCTGGACCTGTGGCGTGACCATCCGGGCCTGCTGGAGCACTATCAACGACGCTTCCGCCACGTGCTGGTGGACGAGTTCCAGGATACCAACGCCGTGCAGTACGCCTGGTTGCGCCTGCTGGCACGCGGTGGCGACAGCCTGATGGCGGTAGGCGATGACGACCAGTCGATCTACGGCTGGCGCGGCGCCAAGATCGAAAACATCCACCAGTACACCGCCGACTTCCCCGACGCCGAAATGATCCGCCTGGAGCAGAACTACCGCTCCACCGGCGGCATCCTCAAGGCGGCCAACGCGCTGATCGCCAACAACAGCGGGCGCCTGGGCAAGGAACTGTGGACCGACATGGGCGAAGGCGAACCACTGACCCTGTACGCGGCCTACAATGAGCACGACGAAGCGCGCTATGTCGTGGAAACCATCGAGAGCCTGGTCAAGCAGGGCAATGCGCGCAACGAGATCGCCATCCTGTACCGCTCCAACGCCCAGTCGCGCGTGCTGGAAGAGGCCCTGCTGCGCGAGCGCATCCCCTACCGCATCTATGGCGGCCAGCGCTTCTTCGAGCGCGCCGAAATCAAGAATGCCATGGCTTACCTGCGCCTGATCGAAGGGCGTGGCAACGATGCCGCTCTGGAGCGGGTGATCAACGTGCCGCCGCGCGGTATTGGCGAAAAAACCGTCGAAGCCATCCGCGAGCACGCCCGTCACAGCCAGCTGTCCATGTGGGAGGCCATGTGCCAGCTGCTCGCCGCCAAGGCCCTGAAGGGCCGCGCCGCCAGTGCTCTGGGGGCCTTTATCGAGCTGATCGAGGGGCTGGCTGCCAAGGTTGTGGACATGCCGCTGCATACCATGACCCAGACCACCATCGAACAGTCCGGCCTGATCACCTATCACCAGGAAGAAAAGGGTGAAAAGGGCCAGGCACGGGTAGAAAACCTTGAGGAACTGGTCAGTGCGGCACGCAACTTCGAGTCCACCGACGAAGACGCCGACCTGTCTCCGCTCTCGGCCTTCCTTGGCCACGCCTCACTCGAAGCTGGCGATACTCAGGCTGACGAGCATGAAGACAGCATCCAGCTGATGACCCTGCACAGCGCCAAAGGCCTGGAGTTCCCCTATGTGTTCCTGGTGGGCATGGAAGAAGGCTTGTTCCCGCACAAGATGAGCCTGGAAGAACCCGGCCGCCTGGAAGAGGAACGACGCCTGGCCTATGTAGGCATCACCCGCGCCATGCGCCAGCTGGTCATGACCTACGCCGAAACACGCCGCCTTTATGGCAGCGAGACGTATAACAAGGTGTCGCGTTTCGTGCGTGAAATTCCGGCCGGCCTGGTTCAGGAAGTACGCCTGTCCAACAGTGTCAGCCGCCCGTTCGGCGGGGCCAAGACGGCCACCAACAGCAACCTGTTCGCCAATGCCAGCATTCCGCAGACCGCGTTCAACCTTGGCCAGCGTGTGCAGCATGCAGTATTCGGCGAAGGCGTAATCCTCAACTTCGAGGGTTCTGGCGCTCAGGCGCGGGTACAGGTGAATTTTGCCGAAGGTAGCAAATGGCTGATGCTGGGGTATGCCAAGCTCGAGGCTGTCTAAAGCCCACAAGGGCCGGGCCTGCCAACTTTGTAACATCAGGCAAAAGCTCGAAACACTATGTCGCTGGTCATGTGCCCGGGAACCTGTGCACCATGACGCGCGTGCAATCCACAACAGGGGATATCCCACTTATGCAACGTTTTCTTAGCATCGCACTGGCGCTCTGCGTCGGCCTGACGCTGAGCCTGGACGCCAGCGCCAAGCGTTTCGGCGGCGGCAAGAGCTCGGGCTCCGCGCCTATCCACCAGACCCGCCAGGCTACGCCAACCACGCCTGCTGCCGCGCCGACCGCACCTGGCCGTGCACCGGCTGCCGCCAGCGGTGCTTCGCGCTGGTTGGGCCCTCTGGCCGGCCTCGCCGCCGGTGGCCTGCTGGCTTCCATGTTCATGGGCGACGGTTTCGAAGGCTTCCAGATCATGGACTTCCTGATCGTGGCGCTCATCGCCTTCCTCGTGTTCCGCTTCATCGCCGCGCGCCGCCGCCAGCAGCAGCCACAAATGGCCATGCCAGGCCATGCGCCGATGCAGCGTGAGGCTCACGCGCAGCCTGCCCAGCCTTCGATTTTCGGTGGTTCGGCCGCACCTGCTGCCGCAGCCGCACCGGTGATCAACGCCCCGGCCTGGTTCAACGAGCAGAGCTTCCTGGCGGCAGCCCGTAACCACTTCCAGTCGCTGCAGCAGCACTGGGATGCCAATGAAATGGACAAGATCAGCGAGTTCGTTACCCCGCAAATGCTTGAGTTCCTCAAGCGTGAGCGTGCTGAACTGGGTGATGGCTTCCAGTCTACCTACATCGATAACCTGGAAGTGCAACTGGACGGTGTCGATGACCGCGCCGACCGCACCGACGCGACCCTGACCTTCCGTGGCGTGTCGAAGAATTCGCGCTTCGACCAGGGCGAAGTGTTCAGCGAAAGCTGGCACATGGTTCGCGCCCAAGGCGAGAACCAGCCTTGGCTGGTAGCCGGTATCCGTCAAAACGGCTAATCGCTGCGTGCTAAACAGAGAACCCCGGGCTTGCCCGGGGTTTTTGCTTTTGCCAAAGTGGGCTACTAGGGTATAAGGCGCAGCGTTGTCATCTAGGTCAGAGGAAGTGAACCGTGGAAGAAGTGATCGAACAACTCCGTGAAGCGAATGAGCCAGTACCAGTGCCCCTGGAGCTTCCCGATGAAGACCAGCTGGTAGAGATCGAAGAACAGCTGTTCATCAATATTCCATTCGTGTTCAAAGAGTTTCTGCTGACCGTAAGTGATGTGGTTTACGGCTCCCTTGAGCCTGTTACCGTCACTGATCCGCAGTCGCACACCTACCTGCCAGATGTGGCCTCCAACGCCTGGGATGCCGGCGTACCGCGTGACCTGATTCCGCTGTGCCAGGACGGCGACAATTACTATTGCGTCGAAGAGGACGGCACCGTGGTGCTGTGGGATGCCGAAGAGGAAATTGTCGGCGAAGACAGTTGGGAATCGGTGTGGCACTGGGCGCGAGATGTTTGGCTGGAGAGCTGATCGCTAGCACCTATAGAGAAGCTCGCGATCTGAGTCAGTAACAATGACGTTTCAGCGCCTCAAGGTCGTTAAAATCGCCAGGCTTTTTGCGCCTGGCGACATCGCTATAACCCCATCTCCTCGGGCGGGCGAGATACCTTGCCCAGGGCGTAACCCCCTCAGTGCGAGTTCTCGCGACTGTTCTCCAGCGTCTCCAGCAACGCGATCTGCATGCGCGTGTGCACGCGGATAAACCAGCGCCACAACAACGCCACCACCACCGCAGCTACCACGGCAATCACCAGCAGCAGTTCGCTGGTGGGCAGAATGCTGGCGGACAATGCCGACAGCAGCAGGAAAATCACCAGCAACGACAACAGCGGGATCACTTCGGCGATCACACGGCGCACGCGCTGGGTATGTCGCCCGGCCATTTCCGGCTTCACGCCCATCTCTGCCAGCAGCATCGAGAGTGCCTTTAGCTTGCGGTACGCGGCGATCAGGAATGGCAGTGACAGCAACAAAGCAGCCCCCCATATGACGGCCTTCTGCTGGCTGACATCGCTGACCCACTCACTGAGCCAATTGCCGATACGCCCTGCAAAGTAGCCGCCACTGAAGAAAATGGCGATCACCAGCGCCAGGTTCACCCCAACCTGCAACAGAATGCGCCGGATCATCGCCGCCAGCATGGCACTCTCGCCCTGCGGCTGGATGTTGCGTAACCACTCGCCATACAACGACAACACGCGTGCGAGGCGGGCGGGCACCACATTGCCCAGTTTCTGCGACAACGGGTCAGCCGCGCGGATGAGGTAGGGTGTCAGCAACGTGGTGATTGCCGATACCGCCACCGCCACCGGGTAAAGGAAGTCGCTGGTCACCTGCAGGGTCATGCCCAGCGCGGCAATGATGAAGGAGAACTCGCCGATCTGCGAAAGCCCCATGCCCACACGCAAAGACGTACGCCCGTCATTGCCGGCAATGAACGCCCCCATGCCGCAAGACAGCATTTTGCCCAGCACCACCGCCAGAGTGATGACAACGATAGGCCAGGCATAGTCGATCAGTACCTGAGGGTCGATCATCAGGCCGATGGCGACGAAGAAGATGGCACTGAACAGGTCGCGTACAGGCTCGATCAGGCGTTCGATCTTCAGCAACTGGCGTGATTCGGCCATGATTGCGCCAATCAGGAAAGCGCCTAGCACCATGCTGTACTCCAGCTTCACAACCAGCAGGCAGAAGCCGAAACACAGGCCCAGAACAGTGATCAGCAACATTTCGTTGCTTTCGAACTTGGCGACATAGGCCAGTAACCGCGGTACCAGCAAAATACCGATGACCAAGGCGACGATCATGAACAGCGACAGCTTGCCGACAGTGGAGAACACTTCGCCCGAGCTGACCGTGCCGCTGACCGCGATGCCCGACAGCAGGGCAATGATACCGATACCCAGAATGTCCTCGACGATCAGTACGCCGAAGATCAGCTGGGCAAAGCGCTCGTTCTTCATCTTCAAGTCGTTGAGCGCCTTGACGATGATGGTGGTGGAGGAAATGGCCAGGATGGCGCCCAGGAACAGTGAATCCATGGTGTTCCAGCCAAACCAGCGGCCAATCTCGAAACCGATCCAGATCATCAGGACGATTTCCAGGAACGCTGCGATAAACGCCGTGGCACCAACCTTGAACAGCTTGCGCAAGCTGAACTCGAGCCCCAGGCAGAACATCAGGAAGATCACCCCCAGTTCGGCGAGGGTCTTGATGGTGTCTTCGTCATGAATCAGGCCGAACGGCGGAGTGTGCGGGCCAATGATGAAGCCGGCGACAATGTAGCCCAGCACCACCGGCTGCTTGAAACGGTGAAAAAGAATGGTGACCACGCCAGCGACCAGCATGATGACTGCCAGGTCCTGGATGAAGCTGATGGCATGCATGGCGTGATACTCCTTTTCTCGTCTTGTGAATGCCTGGGCAGACCGCTCCTCTGCCGAGGCAAACCTGAGCGAGCAGCAAGTACATACTGTATTGAATCCGGGAACACCCATGTTGCATGGGCGTACTCAGGTTAACATCGCGCTCCGCCGCTAAAAGCCAGTGCAATATGCAGAAACAGATCGGCTGGAAAAGCGCCGCTGATGGCATGATCAGCGTGACGATGATGCGCCAGCCAACGTCCCGTATCAGCAAGGCACATTCAAAAGAGGGGAACAGCAGTGTCAGCAGATAACGCCCTCCATTCGCCCGATTCAGCGCAACCTCACCGTGAGCACACTATGGAACCTGGAAACGCCCAGCTGAGCATGACCGTCCTGATGACCCCGGACATGGCCAACTTTTCTGGCAACGTACATGGCGGCACCCTGCTCAAGTACCTCGACGAAGTGGCTTATGCATGCGCCAGCCGTTATGCCGGCAGTTATGTGGTAACCCTGTCGGTCGATCAGGTGATCTTCCGTGAACCCGTGCACGTGGGTGAACTGGTAACCTTCCTGGCGTCGGTCAACTACACCGGCAACACTTCGATGGAAGTTGGCATCAAAGTGGTGACCGAGAACATTCGCGAGCGCTCGGTGCGCCATTCCAACAGTTGCTTCTTCACCATGGTCGCGGTCGACGACAACCGCCGCCCGGTGCCGGTGCCACCACGCCAGCCGCACAGCAGCGAAGAAAAGCGCCGCTTCCTGCAAGGCCAGCAGCGCCGGCAGATCCGCCAGGAACTGGAAAAGCGCTATCAGGACTTGAAAACCGACGCCATTTAAAGCGCCAGTAACTGCGCTTCGAAGCGCACCCGTGGGTGCGCAATGCGGTCCTGGGCCCGTACCAACTGCAATTCGTAGCTGGCGCAGGCCTGGGTTTCCAGCAACACTTCATGCACTGCCGCAGCCGTGAATTCGAATGCCTGCACCCAGCTGTCGCCCAGCAGCACACGCGCCAGGAACAAGCCTGAGGTCAGGTCACCCACCCCCACCGGCTGACGCGGAAACGCCAGCAGTGGGCGGCGCAAGTGCCAGCTGTGCTCGGCGGTCACCAGCAGCATTTCGAACTGTTCTTCGGCCCGCCCGGGGTACGCCAGGTGCTTGACCAGTACAACCTGCGGCCCACGCTGCAGCAGGCTGCGCGCCATGTTCACGCAATCCTCCAGCGACTGGGCGCGGCGCCCACAGAAGCTGTCCAACTCCAGCTGGTTGGGGCACAGGATGTCCGCCGTGGCTGCAGCCTCGTCAAGCAGGAACTCACTGACTTCGGGCGGCACGATGCAGCCCTTTTCCGGGTGCCCCATGACCGGGTCGCACAGGTATAACGCTTTTGGGTTTACCGCCTTGATCCGCTCGACGCCGGCCAGGATCGCTCGCCCTTGTTCGGCACTGCCCAGGTAGCCGGAAAGCACCGCATCGCAGTGGCCCAGCTCGCCGATGTTGGAAATGCCTTCCACCAACGCAGGAATTTGCGCTGGGGCAAGCACTTCGCCCGCCCACTGGCCATACTGTGTGTGATTGGAGAACTGCACGGTATTGAGTGGCCAGGCATTGACCCCGATACGCTGCATGGGGAATACCGCGGCGCTGTTGCCGGCGTGGCCGAACACCACGTGGGACTGAATGGCGAGCAGGTGCGGGGTACGTTTCATGCGGGAGGTTTCCAAAGCTGTTTCTAGGATTGTGCGCAGCGCAGTATGAACTCGATTGCTACCTGTACGACAGGCCAGGAACGCAGTTAAGCTGGATCTACCTGTTTGGAGCATATGCAAATGTTGACCCTGGAGAACCTCTTCGTCCTGATGCTGGTAGCCACGGCAGGCGCCTGGTTGTGGCATAACCATGGGTTGCGTGAAAAGGCCCTGGAACGGGTCAAACAGCATTGCGCCAAACTCGACCTGGAGTTGCTTGACGATGCCGTAGCGCTCAAGCGCATCGCCTTTGTCCGGGATGCCAATGGCCGCAAGCGCCTGGCACGCGTCTATGCCTTCGAATTCACCGTCACGGGTGAGCAACGTCACCCCGGCACCGCGACCCAGTTCGGCGCCCACAGTGTGCAGATCGAGCTGGCGCCCTACCCGTTCGAAATCAAGACCCCACCGCGCGCCGACAACGTCATAGAGATGCAGCAATGGCGCCAGGAGCATAACCGCTGGCGCAACTGATCAACTGACGCGACATTCATCCAACCCGGCTTGCAATGCGGGTTGCGGTTGCGGCTGATCGAAAATCAGCTCGATACGCGTGTCCTTCCGCCAGTCGCTGGGCTGCCAAGCGGGCATATCCCCATTCAGCCCATTGAATGACCACCAGCCCTCCATGCTGTGGATAACTCCCTTGGCCCGTCGCCATGGCCAAGCACACAAGAAAGCCTTTAGCCGCTGTGGATAAAACTCTTGGCCAGGGTGCCACCGCCAGCCAATACTCCAACCGCCCTCCCCTTGCTGGGCAAGGCAGATAGGCTGACGGGGGTCTGCCCACAATACTGCGGGGGCTATTCCAAGATTGTCGACAATCTGGTTTTCCAGTAATGAGCTGTCAACAATCTGTGGAGATGCCGTCGGGAGGCCGGACAGAGGCAGTTGCCCTTGCACGGTCCACACGATGCTCTTTTCTTTAAATTTATTAGTTATCAACAACTTATGTTGTTCATCCACAGCCTCTGATTTATTGAAAACCACGTGTTCAGAGGCATTGAAAGCCTGCTGTTGAGCCTCTGGAAGCGGCTCGTTTCGGGCCATGGCCTGGGCATCCACAACCATCAAGAGTGGCTGAATTGTCAGCACTCCAACCCAAGGCGCTTGCTGCAACTGAGCCAGCAGCTGCAACGGATGGCCCAGGCCGGAAGGTTCGATAAACAGCCGGTCAGGCCGCGATTTGCGTAGCAATCGGCCCAGGCCCACCTGGAACGGCATGCCGTTGACGCAGCACAGGCAGCCGCCTGCGACCTCGCCGATGGCGATGCCGTCTTCGTCACGGCTGAGTAAGGCTGCATCCAGGCCGACCAGGCCGAACTCGTTGATCAATACCGCCCAGCGCTCGTTTGCGGGGCGCTGGGCCAGCAAGTGACGGATCAAAGTGGTCTTGCCAGCACCCAGCGGGCCAGCAATTACATGGGTGGGAATGTTCTGCAACATGGCGTGGCTTCAGGCGGCGGTGATGCCTCACTATGCGCTGTCAGGCCAGCCAGTCAAGGCTGAGCAGCAAACGCCCCCGCTGTGCCGAAGGCGACCGATGAACCAGGCCTGCCCCTTCATTACCCTGCCATTTTTCACCTTTGAGTATCGCCACCTCACCGGCTTGCAGGTGCTGGATGTTATCCACAGGTGGCTGAGCTGTGTGTAACTCACCACGGCCGCTGTCCCGCTCTTGCAACCATTCGCTACCTGGGCCGACGTAGGTGGTGAGCAGGCGCAACGGTACGTTATCCACATGGAAGCGCGGGCACATCGGACCGTCCAGAACGCGCAAGCGCAAACCGACCCGTCGTGCGCCAACCAGGCAGGTATAAGCCGCCACCAACCAGGTCACATCAGCAACGAAAGCTTCATATCCATGCAAATCCGCCGCTTCACGCAGCAGATCTGGCAATACCGGCTTCTGCTCCTCGTTCACATCAATTACCCGCTGATCAGCCAAGGGCTGGCCAAGGCTGATCACCAGTGCGGCAAAGTCCTCCAGTTGTGCCGGCAAGCGCCGCCGCCAGACGGCCAGGTTCACGCCATCCTGCAGCACTTCGGCCAGCACTTGGGGCGTCTCGCCAAACACCTGAAAGATATCCACAGGTCGGTGCGACAGGTTCATGCTGCCGCCTCCTCATGCCATGGGCCAAATGGGTCAGGTAGGCGCAACCAACCCATGTGGCCCAAGTCCATTTCTTGATCCGTCAACAGGCATGCATCGAGGGCTGTGGATAATTTTTCGAAGTCGATATTCTGCCCGATAAACACCAACTCCTGGCGGCAGTCACCGGTCTCAGCGGTCCAGTGTTTCAAGATCTCGCTCGTGTTATCCACATCCTGTGGCCACTGCTCGCGTGGCACGAAGCGCCACCAGCGGCCAGCCAGACCATGGCGCATCATGCCGCCCGCTTGCGACCAGCTGCCAGCTTCCTGATATTTGCTGGCCAACCAGAAAAAGCCTTTGGAACGCAGCAGCCTTCCGTTTTCCCAGTCCTTGTGGATAAAGTCGTAAAAGCGCTGTGGATGAAGCGGGCGTCGGGCCTGCCAGGTCATGGCCGCGATACCGTACTCTTCGGTTTCTGGTACATGTTCACCGCGCAGCTCCTGCAACCAGCCTGGTGCCTGGGCCGCTTGATCGAAGTCGAACAGCCCGGTGTTGAGGATCCGTGCCAGCGGCACTTGGCCCATGACCATGGGTACGATCTGCGCCCGGGCATTGAGGCTGCGCAAAATGGCGATGAGTTCTTCGCGCTCATGTTGGCTGATCAGGTCGATCTTGCTCAGCAGCAGTACATCTGCGAACTCGACCTGTTCGATCAGCAAATCACTGATCGACCGCTCGTCTTCTTCGCCCAACGTTTCACCACGGCTGGCCAGGCTCTCTGCTGCTTGATAGTCGCGCAGGAAGTTCAAGCCATCGACCACGGTGACCATGGTGTCCAGTCGCGCCATATCGGACAGACTGCGACCCAGCTCGTCACGGAAAGTGAAGGTCTCAGCCACTGGCAGTGGCTCAGAGATACCGGTGGATTCGATCAACAAATAATCGAAACGTCCCTCTTCGGCCAGCCGTGCAACCTCCTCAAGCAGGTCTTCGCGCAACGTGCAGCAAATGCAGCCGTTGCTCATCTCGGCCAGTTTCTCTTCAGCGCGGTTGAGGCTGACATTGCGCTGCACCTCACTGGCATCGATGTTGATTTCACTCATATCGTTGACGATTACCGCCACCCGCAGGTTGTCGCGGTTGCGCAGTACATGGTTGAGCAGCGTGCTCTTGCCGGCGCCCAAAAAGCCGGACAGCACGGTGACGGGAAGACGATTGGACATGGCGAACCCCTTCAGGCAGACGCATTCGAAACGATGCATTGCACAATGTTATAAAGTAACAATACAATTTCGCCAAGTGGTTCTCGACGGACGAGTGCTCACAGGGGATGAAAAATGAATCTGCCACGCGTCATGGCATTGCTGGTGCTCACCATGCCTGCCTCGCTGTTGGCCATGCCGCAAAACGGTGCATTGGCCCTTTGTACGCGAAGCGCGACGCTGCTCGCTTGCCAGGACGGCAACGGCAACTACTACAGCGTGCGCACCGAAGGCAGCACGTTCTACCTTCGCGGCTATGACTTCAGCAGCCGCCGACTATGGGCACAAACCAACAGCCGCTATGGCACGTTGACTTTTTTTACCGGCCTGGCCAGCAATGGTGAGGCCTGGGTGGGTTACAGCCGCCGAGTAGGCTGGACCACCTTGAACCGCGTATCGAGTTCCAGTGGGGAGCGCTTCAAGCTGCATTGCAGCTTGATCGAGGGCTGCCGTTGATGCCTTCTTTTGTTTGAAGGCTTTGCCTCTACTGCCGCCTATTTGCACATCAGCTTCGAGCGCTAGCTGAAAACGCCTGCCTTGATCAGCCGTTCTCAGGCCGAAAAGCTATGCCTTAACCGCGTCGAGGCAAGGATTGAAAACGAAATGTTCCACGTGGAACTATTCGTTTCCCTACCGACTTCTGGAACTGGCCATGCTCGGCTGCTCGAACGGCAACAGAGGCTGCATGCCCACGACGCGGTTGCCACCAGCCAGTGGCAATGGAACTTCAGCTGCGCGGTTTGACTGTCCCGCAGTCATTGCCTAGCCACACCGCACGCGTGTTCATGCTGCCTTGCTGCTGCACACCCGATGCGTTGAACGTGCCACTGACCTGGGTGGTGAATTCCCGATCACTGAGAAATGTAGCCTGGCCACTACCCTGTGCCTTCGGGCAGCTGAACTGGAATTTCCACACGTTACCGGTACGGTCGGTAATCTTCTGAGTGCAGCCCGATTTCGGGTCCTGCAGCGGAATGTCATTCGTTGCCACCTGTTCTGGTGTCAGGCACGAACGCACACCCTTGCCACCTACACTGACCCCTTGTTTGGCCAACACCCCCTCCATCATTGCGCGCTGCTCTGGCGGCAGGTTCTTCAACTGGCCAAGCATGAATTCCATGTCGGGTAGCGGCTTGCCATCGACCTGCATGTTGCTGGTGGTCAGCTCCCACAACCCCGGTTGCAGCATCTGGGCTTGCACCAGCGGACTGCTCATGCCTAGGGCCAACGCCAACAGTGGCAGACGAATCTTCATGGACGAACGCTCCTGGAAAAAAACCGGTCAAACGGGCCGGACTGAGCCTTAGACGCCAAATCCGCCTGCGGGTTGCAGGCGGACCGGGAACGTGTTCTGTTACCTCAAGTGTACTCGGCAAGCAGGATGCATATGGATTACCACAGCCCCTACTTCTTTGGTTACCTACTCGGCCTGATCCATCTGCTGGGTATAGTCGCCGGACTGCATGCGCTGTTCACCGTGCGAACAGCTCAGGGTGCCATTGCGTGGGCGATGCCCTTGCTCTTCATCCCCTACCTCACCTTGATCCCCTACCTGATCTTCGGCGCCCGCTCGTTCTACGCCTACATCAAGGCTCGGCGTCAGGCCAACCAAGAAATGCACGTGGCCATGGCCAACCTCAACTGGCGACCTTGGGTTGAAGAAGCCCTTACCGCCCGCGAGTCCGAAAGCTACGCCGCGTTGCGAGCGATGCCCAAGCTGGGTCGCATGCCATGCCTGGCAAATAACCAGGTAAAACTGCTGATCAATGGCAAGGCCACCTTCGATGCCATCTTCGCAGCCATCGAAAAAGCACGCGATGTGGTATTGGTGCAGTTCTTCATCATTCATGACGACACCCTCGGCAAGGCGCTGCAGCAACTCTTGCTACGCAAAGCCGCCGAGGGCGTGCAGGTGTTCGTGCTGTACGACCGTGTCGGCAGCCACGCCTTGCCGGCCAGCTACAGCCAGATGCTGCGTGACGGCGGCGTGCAGATCCATGCATTCGCCACCCGTCGCGGCTGGTTCAACCGCTTCCAGGTCAACTTCCGCAACCATCGCAAGATTGTCGTGGTGGATGGCTTGCTCGGCTTCATTGGCGGTCACAACGTGGGAGACGAGTATTTGGGTGAACACCCACAGCTTTCACCCTGGCGTGACACCCACGTACAGATCAGCGGGCCGGTACTGGCCTGCCTGCAAGAGTCGTTCGCCGAGGACTGGTATTGGGCCACGCGCCAGCTCCCGCCGCTGATCCTGCCCGATACGTACCCGGACAACGGTGTGCTGTGTCAGGCCTTGGCCAGCGGCCCGGCAGACCCACAAGAAACCTGCTCGCTGTTCTTCCTTGAGGCGATTCATTCGGCCACCCGCAGGGTGTGGATCACCAGCCCCTACTTCATCCCTGACGAGGCCGTGTTCGCCGCCTTGCGGCTGGCGGTACTACGAGGAGTCGATGTGCGGGTGCTCATCCCGTCACGGCCGGACCACCGCATCGTCTACGCCGCCTCCAGCCTGTTTGCCTTCGAAGCGGTGCGCGCGGGGGTACGTATGTTCCGTTACCAACCCGGGTTTCTGCATCAGAAGGTGGTGCTGGTGGATGATGACGTCAGCGCGATTGGGAGTGCCAACCTGGACAACCGCTCGTTTCGCCTGAACTTCGAGATTACCCTGCTGACAGTCGATCGCGGCTTCGCTGACCAGGTCGAGCACATGCTCCACGAAGACTTCGAACACGCGCGGGAAATTACTGCAGAAGACACCCAAGACACCCATCGACTACAGCAATTGGGGATGCGGATTGCGCGGCTGATATCGCCGATTCTTTAAGGTGAGCACGCCCGTTGTGAGAGCGACCTTTACCGCGAAAGGGCCGTAACGCGGCCCCAGCAATATAGGCTGCACAGATAAAATGCAGGGGCCGCATTGCGGCCCTTTCGCAACACAAGGCCACTCCTGCAAAGCCTTATCAGCGCTGTGATACTTACGATTTCAGCGGTACAGGTCTTCCCGCGTCCAAGGCAGGTCATGATGCCCGTCGGCGTATGGCTTCACGGCCAATATCTGGTGCAGGTTGATCCAGCCCTTCTGAAAGGCGTAGGCACACCCGGCCAAGTACAAACGCCAGATCCGCAGGGTCTTCTCAGGCACCAGCGCGGCCGCCTTGTGCAACTGGTTCTCCAGGTTCTCGCTCCAGTGGTGCAAGGTTTTAGCGTAGTGCAGGCGCAGGCTCTCCACGTCCACCACCTCCAGCCCGGCTTCACAGATACTGGCGCTGATCATCGACAGGTGCGGCAGTTCGCCGTGGGGGAATACATAACGATCGATGAACTCACCCGCCCCGCGCCCGACCGGTCGGCCATCGACGTGCTTGGCAGTGATGCCGTGGTTCATCACCAGCCCCCCTTCCCTCACCGCCCCGAACAGCTTCTGGCAGTACAGCGCCAGGTTGGCATGCCCGACATGCTCGAACATACCCACGCTGACAACCTTGTCGAAGCGACCATCCTGGGGTAGATCGCGGTAATCGAGAATCTGCAGGTCGACCTTGTCGGCAAGCCCTTCCGCTTGCACACGCTTGCGGCCGAGCTTCAATTGCTCCTTGCTCAGGGTAATGCCGAACACCTTGGCGCCATATTCACGGGCAGCGAACCGCGCCAGCCCGCCCCAGCCACAGCCAACATCGAGCAGGTAGTCACCGGCATCCAGGCGCAGTTTGCGGCACAGGTGGTCGAACTTGTCCTGCTGCGCCTGGTCGAGCGTATTGTCCGGCTCACGGAAGTAGGCGCAAGAATAGGCCATGTCCTGGTCCAGCCAAAGCTGGTAGAACGCGTTGGACACGTCATAGTGGTAGGAGATGGCTTTGGCGTCGGTGCTCTTGTCATGAGACACACGTGGCGGCGGCGTTTCATCCTCATCCGCCAGCAGCGCTTCGCTCAGCTCGTCGCACACGCGGATGGCCTCACCGATATCGCCTTCCAGCTCCAGCTTGCCTTCGACGAATGCGGTGCCTAGCTGGTCCATGCTTGGGTGGGTCAACTGGCTGATCAGCTGCGGCTCCTTCACCAGAATGGTGACCTGAGGACTAGGCCCAAGATCAAACTGGTTACCGTCCCACAGCTTCAGCCTCAGCGGCAGATGCAAGCTCTGCAATGCAGGTGGAAGTTGAGCAAGCATGAAACACCCCTCCTGTCCGTAATTGGCCACGACGCCTAATATTTCGAACGTCACCGGATCAGAGTAGTTCATCTGTAGGATGTTTCCTCTAAGCAAGACCTTGGTCTAGAACCAACTGATCTTATCCACACAGCAGATTGTATACAATCACTGCATCTCAGCTTAACCTTGTGCCCTCTCGCGCTTCTACATCCTGGAGTTGAACCCATGAAATCCTATGACGTGGTGATCATCGGCGGTGGCCCTGGCGGCTACAACGCAGCCATCCGTGCTGGCCAGTTGGGCCTGAGCGTTGCCTGCGTGGAAGGCCGCTCGACCTTGGGCGGTACCTGCCTGAACGTCGGCTGCATGCCATCCAAGGCGCTGCTGCATGCTTCGGAGCTTTACGAAGCTGCCAGCGGTGACGAGTTCGCCCACCTCGGTATCGAAGTAAAGCCCACCCTCAACCTCGCCCAGATGATGAAACAGAAGGACGAGAGCGTGACAGGCCTGACCAAGGGCATCGAATACCTGTTTCGCAAGAACAAGGTCGAGTGGATCAAAGGCTGGGGCCGCCTGGATGGCATCGGCAAGGTCGTGGTCAAGGCCGAAGACGGTAGCGAAACCGCGTTGCAGGCCAAGGACATCGTCATTGCCACCGGCTCTGAGCCCACCCCTCTGCCAGGTGTGACCGTCGACAACCAGCGCATCATCGACTCGACCGGCGCGCTGTCGCTGCCGCAAGTGCCCAAGCACCTGGTTGTCATCGGTGCTGGCGTGATCGGTCTTGAGCTGGGTTCGGTCTGGCGCCGCCTGGGTAGCCAGGTCACTGTCATCGAATACCTGGACCGCATCTGCCCAGGCACTGACACGGAAACGGCCAAGGCCCTGCAGAAGGCGCTCGCCAAGCAAGGCATGGTGTTCAAGCTGGGCAGCAAAGTGACTCAGGCTACCGCAGGTGCCGATGGCGTCAGCCTGACGCTGGAGCCTGCCGCCGGGGGTACCGCAGAATCGCTGCAAGCCGATTACGTGCTGGTGGCTATCGGCCGCCGCCCTTATACCAAAGGGCTGAACCTGGAAAGCGTGGGCCTGGAAGCCGACAAGCGCGGCATGCTCGGCAACGAGCACCACCGTACCTCAGTGCCGGGTGTCTGGGTGATTGGCGACGTCACTTCGGGCCCGATGCTGGCGCACAAGGCCGAAGACGAAGCGGTGGCCTGTATCGAACGCATCGCCGGCAAGCCCCACGAGGTCAACTACAACCTCATCCCTGGGGTGATCTATACCCGCCCGGAGATGGCCACTGTGGGCAAGACTGAAGAGCAGCTCAAGGCCGAAGGGCGTGCCTACAAGGTTGGCAAGTTCCCCTTCACCGCCAACAGCCGTGCCAAGATCAACCACGAGACCGAAGGCTTCGCCAAGGTCATCGCCGATGCCGAAACCGATGAAGTACTGGGTGTGCACCTGGTGGGCCCAAGCGTCAGCGAGATGATTGGTGAGTTCTGCGTGGCTATGGAGTTCTCGGCCTCGGCAGAAGATATCGCCCTCACCTGCCACCCTCACCCGACGCGCTCCGAGGCCCTGCGCCAGGCGGCGATGAATGTGGATGGCATGGCCATGCAAATCTGACCCCCATTCGCTGCGTCAGGCCATGCCCTTGCCTTCGGCATTCGCTTTGCGGGCATACAGGGATAGAGCCGCCTTCAATTCCGGCCGGCTCTATCTTCAGGTATCAAGTCACAGCCAAGCCTTGATCTGCGCGCTCACTGCATCGGTGGAGATACCGTAGCGGTCATGCAGCGTCGGCAGAGCGCCGGCATCAGGCGATCTGGCGGAATATCGGCGTTACCCCGTTGCGCAGCAGCAGGCCCGCCACCGCTTCGCCCAGGCCGCCGATGATCGAATGGTTTTCGGCGGTGACACTGCCATCTCGCCAAGCATTCGCATTACCAGCACCACCAGAGCGCCAGCAAGCGCATAGGCAATGATTGCTGCCGGACCTGCCGCAGCGATCGCTTGTTCGGACCCTACGAACAAATCCGCGCCGATCACACCGGCAATCGACAACATGGTCACATGTCGAGGCTTGAATCCCTGAGCCAACTGATCGCTGGCTTTCCCAGACGTCGTCATAGTCATTATGGTCCCTGCTTTTGCTCTTGTTATGGGTAGGGTGCAGTGCCAGGGGCACTTCACCGCTTAACCATAGAGAGCGAAAACAGGGCTCAATTGACTGGTTCGGACATCAAATGGAGTGAGGCGGACATATCCCTGGGCTCCGACGTTTCATGACAACCTTGCCAATGACACATCAACGCCGGATTTATTCCTTATAAAGCAAACAACCATAGCCGTTACACCAATGCCGAACAGATACAGTGCTTGTGGACCGGCATGCTCCATCATCGCCCCTGCAACCAGCGGGCCGATGGTCGCGCCGATACCAAAGGTCATCAGCAGCACTCCGGCCAGCGATACACGCAGTTCCGGCTCTAGGTTGTCATTGGCATGAGCAACGCCCAGCGGATACAAACAGAACTGCAAGAAGCCGATGGCAGCCCCGGCCAACATGATCCACAGCTGCCCTGATGCCAGCCCGAAGGCCAGCGGCAAATAGGCTATGCACAGCAATGCAGCGGTAGCGCGGATCAAGGTGATGCGGGAAATATGATCCGACAGTTTACCCAGCGGTAGTTGTGCTAGAAGCCCGGCGGCAATGCTGACAGCCATGAACTGCCCGACCTGCGCCGGACTAAAGCCCAGTTGCGCAGCAAAGATCGGCGTCAGCCCATACAGGCAACCGTTCAGCAATCCCGAGGCAAGAATCGTGAACAACGATTGAGGAAGTCTACGCAGGTACAGCAAGGGTTTGATCCGGGCCTGGTTGATGGTGCTCGGCTGGGTACCGTTGTGCAGAGCCACGGGGATCAAACCAATGGCAAAAGCCATGGCCACGCCCGTCAACGCCAAGGTGTGCAGCCCATCTCCCAGACTGAGCATCAATTGCCCTAGCATCATGCCGACATAGCTGGCCACCATGTACAGCGACATGGCGCCGCCTCGCCGGCTGACCGGTGCGCAGTCGTTGAGCCAGCTCTCGATGACCATCAATTGGCCCATCATTGCAGCACCAACGACAAATCGCAGGGCAAGCCACAGCAGTAAGCCATCACTGAGCTGGTGCGAGAGCACCGCAGTGACAATCACCCCGGCGCTCACCACAAAGGCCCGAGCATGGCCGACCAGGCCAATCAGCCAATAACCGGAGCGGGCTCCCAACACCATGCCCAGCGCGTTGGCGGCCATAAGCGCACCACCCCATACCTGCGCCACACCGGAAGCATTCAAGCGCAGGGCCAGGTAGGTCATCAGCAGGCTGGAACCCAGCTGCATCAACAAGGCAGCGACATAAATCGTGCCAAACCGTTTGGATAATGCGAACAATTGGATTCCCCAGACCAGGGTGGTCGGTAGTCAGGCAAGGCCGTGGCGCTGTTTCCAATCACCCGGGTACACCACATAACCGAACAGCGCGTGGCCTGCGTACACCAGCTCCGTGCCTTCGGGAATCCACAGCACCTGACCTGGCGACACGCGGTACACCTCGCCGTTGGCCTGGAGTTCAAAACAGCCCTCAATGACAAAAATCACTTCGTCATAGAGCACCGTCCAGGCCACTTCAGCACCTTCCCAGCGGGCAAAGCCGATACCCAGGTTGGGCGACACCTCATTACTGACAGCACGCGCTACCGAGGCGCCGCCAGGCGGCCCGCCCCGGTGGACAAAGTCCAGGTTCCGGTGGTCGACCAGACGCACCGGGCCTTTTCCGCTGAGTGTGCGGGTCATACTTCGCTCCTACTGTTGAACGCGGCCCAGCGGATCCGGGCCCGCACCCCCATACCCAAGAACGGCTCAGGCGGGTTACGGGAGGGAAGGCCAGTCACTGCGCGGATGTCACTCAATTGCTGGGAGTCCGCCCCCACCGCCATGTCTGCCAGGAGCGTTCCGGAAATGGTGCCCCAGGCCGCGCCCACGCCGTTGTCGCAGGCGGTGGCGTAAACACCCTGATCGAGTTGGCCGAAATAGTTGGTAAAGTTGCGTGAGATCGCATAGACCCCACCCCAGGTATGGGTAAACGGCACTTGGGCCAGTTGCGGATAGCGCGCCTCGAAGGCCTTGCGATGGTCATCGCGAATCTTGTTGCGGGTAGCATCGGTTACGCTGCGACCGTAGCGAGGGACATGCTTGTAGGTATTGCGGATGATCAGGCGCCGGTCCTGGGTCATTCGTACGGTGGTACCGGCGTGGTCGGCAGGGGTGAGGCCCCAGTCGGCCTGGGCACCAACCGTCGCCATCTCGACGTCGCTCAGTGGTCGCGTCCAACTGGCGAAGGTCATCACCGGCAGGAGTCGGTTGCGCAAGTAGCCGAACTCCTGGGTGAAGATGCTCGTGCCCAGCAATACCTGCGGGCTCCGGATCAGCCCGTTGTCGCCCCGCACCAGCCACGTGCCGCAGGGGTCTTTCTGGAGTGTGCGGATTGGCGACTCTTCAAGCACTTCGACGTTGCCGGGAAGCGAATTACCCAGGCCACGTACCAGGGCAGCAGGCTGCATCAGGTAGCAACCGGGGGTGTAGATGGCGCGGCTGTAGTAGCGGCTACCGAGTACACCGGCTAGTTCGTCACGCCCGACCACGCGATAGGGCTCACCCAGGTCGGCCATCAGTTTTTCAAAGTGATCCAGATAACCCTGGCCACGTTCTCCCACCGCGCCCTGGTATTTTCCCGCATGGGACCACTGGCATTCGATGCCGTGACGGCCGATCAATGTTTGCAGTTGATCGATGGCTGAGCGGTTTAGGCCCAAGAGCCGTTGTTTATGCTGAGGATCGGGATGTTCGAGGGCGAATTTGTGCGGCAGGTCGATGACGAAACCCGAGTTGCGCCCGGAGGCGCCGTAGGCGATTCGCTGGGCATCTACCAAAACAATGCGCGACTGCGGCAGGTGCTCGGCCAGGCGCCGTGCGGCGGCAAGCCCAGCAAAGCCAGCACCGATCACCACATAATCGGCGTTATGTTCGCCACTTAGGCGCTTGCTCGGCGCCTGTTCAGGCAGCGCGGCATACCAGCCGCAATTGCGGTCATCGTGAGGCAGATTGACGATACTGTTCATGGTTCAGCCTCAGGCCACATTTTGTTGGGTGTCCTGGCAGTTTTGCAGCCAGGTATTTCGTTGCATTTGTGCCTGACGGCCGAGCAGCACGAACCCGCGCAGGGCACCTGCGTGGTCATGAAACGCAGCGCTCAATCCATCGCTGGTCGCAGCGCAGCGCCATTGGCCCTCGCAACCACCGGGAGGTGTCAGCAGGCACAGAGGGGCGACCGGGGTTTTCACCGTCACGGGCGCCAATGGGTAGTGGGCGGCGGTCGGTTGGCCCAGCAAGGTCTTGGCGAGGGCACGAATGCCTTCGTTGATCGGCGCGAGATAAGGCAGCAACTGGCCGTTGATCTCGACGCAATCGCCCAAGGCATAGATGCCCGGTTGTGAGGTCTGTAGTTGTGCGTCGACCTTGATCCCGCGGCCACAGTCCAGGCCGGCTTCCAGCGCCAGCTCAAGGTTGGGGCGCAAGCCCACTGCACTGAGCACCAGGTCTGCACCGACGACCTGACCGTCGGCAAGGGTCAGTCGGTAGCCTTCGCCGTCCGGCTCGATGCACTGCAAGGTGGTACGCAGGCTCCATTGCACCCCCAACCCCGATAGAGCTTGCTGCAAGTGCTGGCCTGCCGCCTCGGGCAGCAGGCGTTCCATGGGCCAGGCACCCAGGCCGATTACCCGAACCTGATAGCCATTGCTCGCAAGGTCGTTGGCAAACTCGCAGCCGATCAAACCGTCGCCCAGAATGGCCACTCTGCGCACGCCATCAAGGCGTTGGCGGAACGCCTGGTAATCCTGCAGGTTGTTGACACTGAGCAGTGCCTCGGCGCGGCCCTCGATAGGCAACCGCACGGGAGAAGCACCACTGGCTAGCACCAGTTGGCCGTAGTCCATTTCGCCGAGGCTGGTGTACAAGCGCTGCGCCTGGGCATCGATGCGTTCGACTTTGCAGCCGGTATAGATACGAATGCCAAGCCTCTGTTCGATCGCCAGCGGCGTTTCGGTGGCCAGGGCTGCGGCGGTGCGCCCCTGAGCCAGGGCGATGGATAGCGCGGGCTTGGAATAAAGATGGCCCGACTCCTGGGTCAGTACGCGAATCTCCAACTGCGGGGCGGCCTTGCGCAGGGCCTGTGCCAGGCCGTAGCCGGCATGGCCGCTACCGATGATGACCACCGGTTGGGCGGGACGAGCGGTAACCAGTGGTTGCGCCTGGATAACCGGCGCGGTAGCCACTGCTGCGATCGGGGTGCTGAGTTCGATCATTTCAAAGTCGGCTTTGCCGACCTTGCACTCAGGGCATAGCCAGTCTTCGGGCACGTCCTCCCAGCGGGTACCGGGGGCAATGCCGTCGTCGGGCCAACCTTTGGCTTCGTCGTAGATCAGACCACAGATGATGCAGAGCCAGGTTTTCATCATGCTGCCTCCTCACTCGCCCTTGATACGCACGGCCAGGTTCTTGGTCCTGACGTAGCTGTAGAGCGCCTCCTGGCCTTTTTCCCGTCCGAAGCCCGAGAGCCCGACGCCGCCGAACGGCGTTTCGATGCCACCGGCATACCATTCGTTGACGAACACCTGGCCGGTGCACAGTCGCCGGGCACAGCGCAGGGCGCGATTGAGGTCCTGGGTGAATACGCCGGCCACCAGACCGAACACGGTGCCGTTGGCAATGGCGAGGGCCTCCTCTTCGCTGTCGAAGGGAATTACTGCCAGCACAGGGCCGAAGACTTCAGTCTGGGCTATCTCCATCTGCGCAGTCACATCGCGCAATACGGTTGGCGCCATGTAATGCCCGCTCAGGCCGCTGATGGCCTCGCCGCCGGTTGCGACCACCGCGCCTTGCTGCTGGGCACGTCGGCACAAGGCCTCGATGCCTTCGAGCTGAGCAGCAGAAATCACGGGGGTGTGGTCAGGGTTGTCCTGGCCCAGGCCCACGGTCAGCCCCTCGGCCATCGCTACCACGTCAGCTACAACCTCGTCGTAGATAGAGCGATGTACCAGCAAGCGCGACATGGCAGAGCACACCTGGCCGGCATTGAAGAAGATGCCGCTTTTAACGCTACTGATCAGTTGCTCACGATCGGCATCCGGGAACACTAGGGCCGCCGACTTCCCGCCCAGCTCCATGACGCTGGGAATAGCGTGTTCGGCGGCACTGCGCAGAATGCTCTGGCCGGTGCCGACGGAACCTGTGAAGACGATCTGGTCGACATCGCGATGGCCGGCCAGGTAGGCACCCACTTCACGACCACGGCCGCAGATCAGATTGACGGCCCCCTGTGGCAGGCCGGCACGCTCGATGGCCTGCATCAGCACGCACAGGCCCAGTGGCGACAGTTCCGGCGACTTGATCACTACCGCGTTGCCGGCCGCCAAGGCAGGGGCCAGGGAGCGGGCGCAGATGGATACCGGGAAATTCCACGGCACGATCTGCAGCGACACGCCCAAGGGGTCGTAGACGGTGAAATCTATGTAGCCGTCGCCCAGCGGAATCGACTTCCCTTCAATCTTGTCGGCCATGCCGGCGTAGTATTCGAAGTAGCGCGCGGCCTCGATGAATTCGTCACGGGCATCACGCAGGCTCTTGCCGTTTTCCTGGCAAAGCACCCACGCCCCTTCGTCGGTGATCGCACGAATCTGCGCGGCAACCTCAAGCAACCAGGTCACCCGCTGCGCAGGACGCACACGGTTCAGAGCGTTGCTGTCAGCACAGCGCCGAGCCGCCTGCAGGGCGCATTCGGCGTCGGCCACACTGGCTTGAGCGATGGTCGCCACAAGGTCCGTGGTGCCAGGGTTGTGGATGCTCAGGTGCTGCTCACTGTCGGTCCACTGGCCGTCGATGAAGTTCAGCCAGTGCGGAGCTATTGGATGCATGATGATCACCTCAGGCGCGTTGAGCACAGTCAAGCAACTGGCGGGCAGCCCACTTGTGGAAGTAGTGAGTCGGCAGATCCATTTCCGGCGAGAACGCACCGCCGCTGTAACCAGGCGAGGAGCGGCCCTTCTGCATGCCTTCGACCGAGGCGATGTCTTCGGCGAACACTACGCGCCAGGATTCCATTACCGCTTTGCGCGAGGCGTCGTAACGGCTGTCGAGCGCTTCGTCACCCACGTAGAACAGGCGCAGGTGCTCGATGGTTTTACCCGGCGCCACAGGCTCGAGCATCATGGCGAACGCATGGTCGGCCTGGATGCCCAGCAGCACATTGGGGAAGAACGCCACGTACTCAGCAGTGCGCAGGCGGTCCTGTGGCCAGGATGGGAAGATCGGCAAATGGGTACCGGCAACGGCCGAGAGGTTGTAGGCGTGGCTGCCTTGGCCAGCGAATTCCTCGAACATGATGTTGTAGTGGTCTTCCAGGCGCGAGTAGCTGTTCAGGCTCGGGTGCACCCACGGCAGGTGGTAGGCCTCACAGTAGTTCTCGACTGCTAGCTTCCAGTTGCAGTTGACCTCGATGCTCATAGCACCACCGTTCGCTTCACGACGCAGCAGACTCATGCCGTCATTGCCCAGGAACTGAGTCCAGCGTTCGGTCAACGGCTGCAGTTGCTCTTCAAGCGCCGGTGCCTCGCCAGACAGGTTGATGAACACCATGTCCATCCAGATCGTGGTGCGCAGCGCCTTCAGGCCGTGTTTCTCGCATGCGAAACGTTCGTCTTTGTGCTGGTTGATCCCGCCAATGTG
Organism: Pseudomonas sp. CIP-10; assembly: GCF_020911845.1. Classification (NCBI taxonomy): domain Bacteria; kingdom Pseudomonadati; phylum Pseudomonadota; class Gammaproteobacteria; order Pseudomonadales; family Pseudomonadaceae; genus Pseudomonas; species Pseudomonas sp. CIP-10. The sequence continues at coordinate 5,983,859 of NZ_CP087160.1, forward strand.
CGGAGTGCCTTTGAGACCTCCGTTCAGGTCGTAGGTCCAGGAGTGGTAGGGGCAGCGGATCACACCCTGCACTTCACCCGCCTGTTGAACCAGTTTCACGCCGCGGTGGCTGCAGACGTTGTGAAACACCTGCACCAGGCCTTCACGGTTGCGCATCATCAGCAGCGGCAGGCCCATGAAATCGACCGGCTTGACGTAGCTGTTGGTCGGCAAGTCGCTGGCAAAACCTATACACGCCCAGTTACGCCCCAGCACTTCGTCGCGCTCGAGTTCGAAATAGCGCTGGTCGGTGTAGAACTCGTTGGTCAGGCCATGAGCTTCATGGATAGGCGCCAGAACGGTTTCCAAGACGTGGACGGGAATAAGGCGGGAGTCAGTCGATACGGTCATTTTTTGTTTTCTCTTGTTAGATGCACGGCAGGCAATGCCTTGATGCCTGGTGCCAGTTTCAGCAAGAGAAGAAGGGCGCGACAAACGATTTATTTCAACGCTATTTATCAGTTTTTATCATTAATGATTTATTCGTCGATGACGGCAGTGGTAGATAATCGTTGATGAACTGCCAGGCTCTGGAATTTTCAGATTAATGACTTTTGGTAATCAATTAATGACTAGAAATGGTTTGTCGAAGAGCGGGTAATTCTCCCATTTTGATAGGGCCCGAGAGAGCGTACCGCGCCTTGGGCCTGCGGGAAGACCGCCGCCAGGGATCCGGCACCTGCCTGTGGCAGCGGCTCTACCCAAACCGTGACATCAAACCCTTGAACAAAAACAATAGGGGATAACCAATGCGTGCCGAATCTGGCCTGCTCAAAGGCCTCAATCCCACCGTGACGATCTGGTCGTTACTGGCCGTAGTAGCCTTTGTGCTGTTTTGCGCCCTGTTTGCCGAACATGCAGCAGCGGTTTTTCAACGTGCATCCGACTTCATCCTGCAGAATTTCAAATGGTTCTACCTGATTTCCGTCACGGGTGTGCTGGGGCTACTGATCTATCTGATGTGCAGCAAGTTTGGGTCTATGAAGCTTGGGCGAGACGACGACAAACCCGAGTTCAGCTTCGGCTCCTGGATCGCCATGTTGTTCAGTGGCGGCATGGGCATCGGACTGATCTTCTGGTCGGTTGCCGAACCCATGTGGCATTACGCGGGCAACCCGTTCGCCACCGGCCTCACCGACGAAGCCGCCACCACAGCTATGCGAATTACCCTATTCCACTGGGGCCTGCATCCCTGGGCTATTTTCACCATCGTTGGCCTGGGCCTTGCTTACTTTGCCTATCGCAAGGGCTTGCCGCTGAGCATGCGCTCGATCCTTTACCCGCTGATTGGTGAGCGCATCTATGGGCCCATCGGACATGTGGTGGACATCCTTGCCGTGGTGATTACCGCGTTCGGTGTATCCCAGTCGCTGGGCCTGGGCGTGGTGCAAATGAACACCGGGCTGAGCCAGGTGTTTGACCTGCCCATCAGCCTGGGGGTGCAGATCACCCTGATCGTGCTCATTACCCTGGTTACTACCGTATCGGTGATGGCCGGCGTGTCGCGTGGCATGAAGCGCCTTTCGGAATGGAATATGCTGTTGTCGGTGGTGCTGGTGGTGTTGATCCTGCTGCTGGGGCCAACCCGCTACATCATCAACCTGATGTTGGAGAGCACCGGCGACTACGCCAGCCATGTAGTGGGTCTGAGCTTTTGGAGCGATACCCAGAAGGACAGCGGCTGGCAGAACTGGTGGACGGCGTTCTACTGGCCGTGGTGGATGACCTGGGGCCCGTTTGTCGGTCTGTTCATTGCGCGAATTTCCAAAGGCCGCAGCATCCGTGAACTGATCGCCGGCGCGCTGTTGGTACCCACCCTGGTGACGATCATCTGGATGTCGGTGTTCGGTGGTACCGCGCTCAAGGCTGAGCAGCTCGATCGTCAGCAGCACGCAGAACTGGTTGCCAGTGGTGAGCTGCAGGGCGACAAGGCCAAGTTCGATGGTGGCACGGTATTGCTGGCGACCAAGCAGGAAACCACCGCTGCCATGTTCACCCTGCTGCACAAGATCGACGCCGGTACGTTGGGCAAGGTGCTGAGCGTGCTGGTCTGTATCCTGCTGGCGACGTACTTCATCACCTCGGCCGACTCCGGCACCCAGGTGCTGTGTACGTTGAACTCCATGGGCAGCGCCAACCCGCCGCAGAGTATCCGCCTGCTCTGGTGCATCCTGGAAGGTGCTATAGCCATGGCTCTGCTGATGGCGGGGGGGCTCAAGGCGATCCAGATGGCGAGCATTGCAGCGGGATTGCCGATTGCGGGGTTCATCCTGCTGATTAGTTACACCCTGATGCGCAGCTTGCGCCAGGAGATGGCTGACGGCCTGCTTGATACGCCGCCGGGTGGGCGCCTGCCTATACCTGGGATTCACCCGCAAGGCATCACGCCGGTGGCTGGGCCCTTGGCCTGCGAGGGGCTTGATATGGGGCTGACAGCGAAGAAAGCCAGCTAACCTAAAGCCACCCTGGAAGACACAAGACCGACAGCCATCAGCTGTCGGTCTTGTGTTTTGGGCAGGCTATTTCTGCACCGAAGGCAGGGCCATCAACCAGTCCCGGAACAGCCGCACGCTTTCACGAGGACCACGCTCGGTGGACGACTCCAGCAGGCAGAACTTGGCGTCGGTCTGGAGTACCACATCGTTGGGCTTGACCAGCGCACCGGTGCTCAACGCATCGTCCACCAGGTTGCCCCAGGCCAGGGCCACGCCCTGGCCACTGATCGCCGACTGGATCAGCATACCGTAGCTGTTGATATTGACGCGATGCTTGGGGGTCATGGGCTCGTATCCCAGGCGCTTGAACCATTCGGGCCAACCTACCCAGTCGCGCTGGGAGTCTTCAAGCCAGAGCCAGGTACACGACGACAACCCTTCGATGCTGCTCAGTTGCGGATGCCTGGCCAGATAGGTCGGGCTGCACACCAGGAAGATTTCTTCCGAGAACAGCGGCGTGACAGCCATGTCCTTGGGCGGTGGGTTGCAGTAGTAAAGCGCCAGGTCGCTGTCGAGCCTGGCGTAATCCTTCACATGATCGTGGGCGATGATCCGCAGGTCGATGTTTTCATGGGCACTCTGGAATTCCGACACCTTGGGCAGTAACCACAGCGACGCCATGGCGGTACTGGTGGCAACGGTGACTTGTTGGTTGCCTTGCCACTGGCGTATATCGCCGGTGGCGCGGGCCAGGTGAAGCATGCATTCACGCACCGTTTCGTAATACTGCGCGCCGGTGGGGGTCAGGGACATGCTGCGGGTGGTACGGGTGAATAGTGCCTTGCCCAGGTAGTCCTCAAGAAGGCGAACCTGACGGCTAATTGCACCCTGGGTAACATTCAATTCCTTGGCGGCAAGGGTAAAGCTCAAGTGGCGTGCCGCAGACTCAAACGCATGAAGACTGTTGAGCGGCGGAAGAGGCTGGATTTTCACAGGCAGGGGTTCCACTCATTTTTATTATCATCCGCTCACTGGAGTGGCGGTTTCCTCCCTAACGCATTCAGGGCAGAACGAAGCAACCGGTTTACTATACTGCACATTTGCAGAAAGATATTCGTTCCCTGAATAGGCAATATCCCAATCACTTTTAATGACATTGAACGCGGCGTGCATTGTGTGACAGTGAACAAGCCGATTGAAGCCATAGCACCCTGGTCACCCGAATTCAGCAGCGAGCATGCGGAACTCGGAGCTCTTGATCACATGGCTTGGGGCCAGGATTTCGAAGGTTGCTGCCTTGGGATCAACCCAGGAGAGCAGCAAATTCCTTCTCATGTAATGACAGAAAAGGTTCATCAGTCTGAATTGGAAGGGGCATAAGCGAACGCCAGACCAAGGGGGAGACGGGACGCGAGAGAGACGGTTGAAACCGTCCGATGAAGGGAAACGAGCGCTTCCCCTCTACCGGCGACAGTTTTAATTGTTCGACGACTGTTTTAATTCAACGAAACCAAGTTGATCAACACCTGACTACCCGTTACTCGACAGTCACCGACTTGGCCAGATTACGCGGCTGGTCAACGTCGGTCCCCTTTAGCACGGCCACATAATAAGACAGCAACTGCAGCGGAATGGTGTACAGGATTGGCGCCAGGGCATCGGCAATGTGCGGCACCTTGATCACGTGGGTGCCTTCGCCATTGGTCATGCCAGCGTGCTCGTCGGCGAACACTACCAGCTCGCCACCACGGGCACGCACTTCCTGCAGGTTGGACTTCAGCTTCTCCAGCAGTTCGTTGTTGGGTGCAACGGTAACCACCGGCATGTCGTTGTCCACCAACGCCAGCGGGCCGTGCTTCAACTCGCCTGCAGGGTACGCTTCGGCGTGGATGTAGGAGATTTCTTTAAGCTTGAGAGCACCTTCCATCGCCACCGGGTACTGCGCGCCGCGGCCGAGGAACAGGGTATGGTGCTTGTCGGCGAAAAGCTCGGCAATTTTCTCGACGGTGGCATCCATGGCCAGGGCTTCGCCCAGGCGGGTCGGCAGGCGACGCAGCTCTTCAACCAGCTCAGCTTCGACACCGGCCTCCAGCGTACCGCGCACCTGACCAAGGGCCAGGGTCAGCAGCATCAGCGAAACCAGCTGGGTGGTGAATGCTTTGGTCGAAGCCACGCCGATTTCAGGGCCGGCCAAGGTCAGCAGGGTCAAGTCCGACTCGCGTACCAGCGAGCTGATACCTACGTTGCAGATCGCCAGGCTGCCGAGGAAACCCAACTCCTTGGCGTTGCGCAGTGCGGCCAAGGTATCGGCGGTTTCGCCGGACTGCGAGATGGAGACGAACAGCGTGTCTGCCTGCACCACCACCTTGCGGTAGCGGAACTCGCTGGCCACTTCTACCTGGCATGGGATGCCGGCCAGGCTTTCCAGCCAGTAACGCGCAACCATACCGGCGTGGTAGCTGGTGCCACAGGCAACGATCTGCACGTTGCGCACCTTGGCAAACAGGTCGGCAGCTTGCGGGCCAAAGGCCTGGACCAGCACGTTGTCCTTGCCCAGGCGGCCTTCAAGCGTGCGCTGAACAACGCTTGGCTGCTCGTGAATTTCCTTGAGCATGAAGTGGCGGTAAGCGCCCTTGTCGGCAGCCTCGGCACCTTCGTGATATTGCACGGTTTCGCGCTGGACCTTGTTGCCCTGCTGGTCCCAGATAGAGACCTGATCACGGCGGATTTCAGCGATGTCGCCTTCTTCCAGGTACATGAACCGGTCAGTAACCTGACGCAGCGCCAGCTGGTCGGACGCCAGGAAGTTCTCGCCAAGGCCCAGGCCGATAACCAGCGGGCTACCACTGCGCGCGGCCACCAGGCGGTCCGGCTGCTTGGCACTGATCAGCGCGAGGCCGTAAGCGCCGTGCAGGCGCTTCACCGCCGCCTTAAGGGCGTCGGTCAGGTCTGGAATGCTCTTCAGGGTGTGGTGGATCAGGTGGACGATGACTTCGGTATCGGTCTGCGAAGTGAAGACATAGCCCAGGCCCTTCAGCTCTTCGCGCAGCTCCTCGTGGTTCTCGATGATGCCGTTGTGCACCACGGCCACGTCATTGCCCGAGAAGTGCGGGTGGGCGTTGCCTTCAGTCGGCGCGCCGTGGGTAGCCCAGCGAGTGTGGGCAATACCCAGCTGGCCTGCCAATGGGTCATCAGCAACAGCAACCTCCAGCTCGCTGACCTTGCCGATGCGGCGGCGGCGCTGCAGTTCACCGTTCTGGGTGAGTACAGCCAAACCGGCGCTGTCGTAACCGCGGTATTCAAGACGCTTGAGGCCTTCGATCAGGATGGCTGTGATATTACGCTCGGCGACAGCACCAACGATTCCACACATGTTTTATTGCTCCTGGCTGATCGCGGCGCAGATCAGGTTGATGCCGCGGGCTTGAATTTGTTCGCGCGCTGCTGCTGGCAGGCGTTCATCTGTAATAAGGGTGTGCACGCTGCCCCAGGGCAGCTCGAGGTTAGGGATCTTGCGCCCCACCTTGTCCGACTCGACCATCACTATCACTTCACGGGCAACTTCGGCCATGACCCGGCTCAGCCCAAGCAGCTCGTTGAAGGTAGTGGTACCCCGGCCGAGGTCGATGCCGTCGGCACCGATGAATAATTGGTCGAAATCGTAGGAGCGCAGTACCTGCTCCGCGACCTGGCCTTGGAACGATTCGGAATGCGGGTCCCAGGTGCCACCGGTCATCAGCAGCACCGGCTCGTGTTCGAGGTCGCAGATTGCACGGGCCACATTGAGCGAATTGGTCATCACCACCAGGCCTGGCTGGCGCCCCAGTTCGGGGATCATTGCCGCCGTGGTGCTGCCGCTGTCGATGATAATGCGCGCATGTTCGCGGATACGCCCCACGGCGGCACGTGCAATGGCCTTTTTATAAGAAGAGACGGGTTGCGCCGGTTCACCGAGCAACTCTTGCGGCACCGGCACCGCCCCGCCATAGCGGCGTAACAACAAGCCGTTGGTTTCCAAGGCGGCGAGGTCTTTGCGAATGGTCACTTCCGAGGTGGCGAAACGCTTGGCCAACGCGTCCACACTTACCTCACCCTGCTCGCTGAGCAGAGCCAGAATATTGTGTCGCCGTTGTGGTGTGTTTCGTTTCGACATGTGCGTTTAAGTTTCGATTCGAAAGTTAGTGGTTGCAATCAAAACCTAAGACGCGCGATTCGTCAAGCTGTCGCTGACCTGTGGATTGTTTGCTTCTGCTTTGACGCGGCAGCGCCAATAAAAAAGCCGACTTATTCACATAAGTCGGCTTTCGATCGAAACGGCTGTGAATAACTCAGCTCTTCTTGATCTTCTCCGGGCGCTTCCAGCCCGAAATGTTGCGCTGGCGCGCTCGGGCTACAGCCAGGTCACCCGCTTCTACGGCCTGGGTGATGGTCGAGCCGGCTGCGGTGGTCGCGCCGGCCTTGATTTCCACAGGCGCCACCAGCGAGTTGTTCGAACCGATGAACACGTCTTCACCCATCACGGTCTTGAACTTGTTGGCGCCATCGTAGTTGCAGGTGATGGTGCCGGCGCCGATATTGGTGCGCGCACCGATTTCGGCATCCCCCAGGTAGGTCAGGTGACCAGCCTTGGCCCCTTCACCCAGGTGGGCGTTTTTCAGTTCGACGAAGTTACCCACATGGGCCTTGGCGTCCAGTACGCTGCCCGGACGCAGGCGGGCGAACGGGCCAGCATCGCTGCCTTCGCCCATCACAGCGCCTTCGAGGTGGCTGTTGGCCTTGACCACCGCGCCTTTGCGCAGGGTCGTGTTCTTGATCACGCAGTTAGGGCCGATCTGCACATCGTCTTCGATGACCACCTTGCCTTCGAGAATCACGTTGATGTCGATCAGTACATCACGACCAACGCTGACTTCACCACGAACATCGAAGCGTGCCGGGTCACGCAGGGTAACCCCCTGAGCCATCAGACGGCGGCCTTCACGCAACTGGTAGTGACGCTCCAGCTCGGAGAGCTGGCGGCGGTCGTTGGCGCCCTGCACTTCCATAGCGTCGTGTGGCTGTTCAGTTGCCACCACCAAGCCATCGGCCACTGCCATGGCAATTACGTCGGTCAGGTAATACTCGCCCTGGGCGTTGTTGTTCGACAGCCGGCCCATCCAGTCAGCCAGACGCGCGGCTGGCAGCGCCAGAATGCCGGTGTTGCCTTCCTTGATCGCTTTTTGAGCGTCGTTGGCGTCCTTGTGCTCAACGATGGCAGTTACCCTGCCCTGCTCGTCACGCACGATCCGGCCATAACCGGTCGGATCGTCGAGGGTGACTGTCAGCAGTCCCAGCTGCTGATCGTTGGCCTTCGCCAACAGACGCTGCAGGGTCTCCACTTCGATCAACGGCACGTCGCCGTACAACACCAGCACGGTATCAGCGGTCAGCGCTGGCAGTGCCTGGGCAACAGCATGACCGGTACCCAGCTGTTTATCCTGCATGACGAAATTCAGGTCGTCAGCGGCCAAGCGCTCGCGAACCAGCTCGGCACCATGGCCAATGACCACATGAATACCTTGCGGCTGAAGTTGGCGCGCGCTGTGGATAACATGGCCGAGCATGGAATTGCCAGCTACCGGGTGCAACACTTTGGGCAGCGCCGAGCGCATGCGGGTGCCTTGGCCGGCGGCGAGAATAACGATATCGAGTGACATTACTGGCTACCAATCCTGGGCGGTCAGTGAAAGACCGGGGGAGAAAACAGAAAAAGAAAAAGGGTAGCCGAGGCTACCCTTTTACTCAATCGCAACAGAAGTTATCAGCCGGGGCCGATTACTTGCCTTTGCGCATTTGCTGGACGGTACGCAGCTGGGCTGCGGCCTCGGCCAGACGTGCGGCGGCGGCACTGTAGTCGAAGTCCGCGCCTTTCAGATTCAGGGCGTTCTCGGCAGCCTTGAGGGCCTCCTGAGCCTGAGCTTCATCCAGGTCTGTAGCACGTTGCACGGTATCGGCAAGCACCTTGACCATGTTCGGCTGAACCTCGAGGAAACCACCAGAGATGTAGAACACCTCTTGTGCGCCACCCTGCTTGGTCAGCGTGATCGGACCAGGCTTGAGATTGGTGATCAGCGGCGCATGGCCTGGAGCGATACCAAGATCACCCAGGTTACCGTGCGCAACCACCATCTCGACCAGGCCGGAGAAGATCTCTCCTTCCGCGCTGACGATATCGCAATGGACTGTCATAGCCATCTGCTTGCCTCAACCTGATAGCGCCCCTTGCGGGGCGCAGGAATTACAGTTTCTTGGCTTTCTCGATCGCTTCGTCGATGCTGCCGACCATGTAGAACGCTTGTTCTGGCAGGTGGTCGTAGTCACCTTTGAGGATGCCGCTGAAGCCAGCGATGGTATCTTTCAGGGAAACGTACTTACCTGGCGAACCGGTGAAGACTTCTGCCACGAAGAACGGCTGCGACAGGAAGCGCTGGATCTTACGAGCGCGGGCTACCAGTTGCTTGTCGGCTTCGGACAGTTCGTCCATACCCAGGATCGCAATGATGTCCTTCAGCTCTTTGTAGCGCTGCAGAACATACTGAACGCCACGAGCGGTCTCGTAGTGCTCGTTGCCGATCACGTTCGGGTCCAGCTGGCGCGAAGTCGAGTCCAGTGGGTCGACCGCTGGGTAGATACCCAGGGAGGCGATGTCACGGGACAGAACGACGGTGGCGTCCAAGTGGGCGAAGGTGGTCGCTGGCGACGGGTCGGTCAAGTCGTCCGCAGGTACATATACGGCCTGTACGGAGGTGATCGAACCTTCCTTGGTGGAGGTGATGCGCTCTTGCAGAACGCCCATCTCTTCAGCCAGGGTCGGCTGGTAACCTACTGCCGAAGGCATACGGCCCAGCAGTGCGGATACTTCGGTACCGGCCAGGGTGTAACGATAGATGTTGTCGACGAACAGCAGAACGTCGTTACCTTCGTCACGGAACTTCTCGGCCATGGTCAGGCCGGTCAGCGCTACACGCAGACGGTTTCCTGGTGGCTCGTTCATCTGACCGTAGACCAGCGCTACTTTGTCGAGAACGTTGGAGTCCTTCATCTCGTGGTAGAAGTCGTTACCCTCACGAGTACGCTCACCCACACCAGCGAACACGGAGTAACCGCTGTGTTCCATGGCGATGTTACGGATCAGTTCCATCATGTTTACGGTCTTGCCGACACCGGCACCACCGAACAGACCAACTTTACCACCCTTGGCGAACGGGCAAACCAGGTCGATAACCTTGATGCCGGTTTCCAGCAGGTCGTTGCCGCCTGCCTGGTCAGCGAACGAAGGCGCTGGCTGGTGGATACCGCGACGCTCTTCTTCGCCGATCGGGCCGGCTTCGTCGATCGGGTTGCCCAGTACGTCCATGATACGGCCCAGGGTGGCCTTACCAACTGGAACGGAAATGGCAGCGCCGGTGTCGACGACATCCAGACCGCGCTTCAGGCCTTCGGTCGAGCCCATCGCAATGGTACGAACCACGCCGTCGCCCAGCTGCTGCTGAACTTCCAGGGTGGTTTCCGCGCCTTGTACTTTAAGCGCGTTGTATACACTCGGCACGACGTCACGTGGGAATTCCACGTCGATGACGGCGCCGATGATTTGAACGATACGTCCGCTACTCATAGCTGGATCCTCTGAATATGTGAACCGTTAAACCGCGGCAGCGCCGCCGACGATTTCCGAGATCTCCTGGGTGATCGCAGCCTGACGCGCCTTGTTGTAGATCAACTGAAGCTCTTTGATCAAATCACCGGCGTTGTCTGTGGCGTTCTTCATGGCGATCATCCGGGCCGCTTGTTCAGCAGCGTTGTTCTCGACCACCGCCTGGTATACCTGCGACTCCACGTAGCGCACCATCAAGCCGTCCAGCAGCTCTTTTGCGTCGGGTTCGTACAGGTAGTCCCAGTGATGCTTGAGATCCTGATCCGGGGTTGCCACCAACGGTACCAATTGCTCGACCGTCGGCTTCTGGGTCATGGTATTGATGAACTTGTTCGAAACCACCGAGAGGCGATCGATACGGCCGTCCAGGTAGGCGTCCAGCATCACTTTGACGGAGCCGATCAGATCGTTGATCGATGGCTCTTCGCCCAAGTGGCTGATCGCTGCTACGACGTTGCCGCCAAAGATGCGGAAGAAAGTCGCACCCTTGCTGCCGATCACGCACAGGTCGATTTCCACGCCCTGTTCGCGGTTTGCGCTCATGTCCTTGACCAGGGCCTTGAACAGGTTGGTGTTCAAGCCACCGCACAGACCACGGTCACTGCTCACCACGATATAACCAGCGCGCTTTACAGGGCGCTCGATCATGAACGGGTGGCGGTATTCCGGGTTGGCGTTGGCCAGATGACCGATCACCTGGCGGATACGTTCCGCGTAAGGACGGCTAGCAGCCATGCGCATTTGTGCCTTGCGCATCTTGCTGACCGCCACTTTCTCCATGGCGCTGGTAATTTTTTGCGTGCTTTTGATGCTCGCAATCTTACTGCGAATCTCTTTTGCGCCTGCCATGTATCACCTATCAGGTTAGCAAGCGGGGGCCTGAGCCCCCGCTGCGGCTTACCAGGTCTGGGTGGCCTTGAACTTCTCGATACCGGCTTTCAGGCCTGCGTCGATTTCGTCGTTGAAGTCACCCTTCACGTTGATCTTCGCCATCAGTTCAGCGTGATCACGGTTGAAGAAGGCGATCAGAGCTTGCTCGAAGCTGCCGATCTTGGAGACTTCTACGTCGATCAGGAAGCCACGCTCAGCGGCGTACAGCGACAGAGCCATGTCCGCGATGGACATCGGCGCGTACTGCTTCTGCTTCATCAGCTCGGTAACGCGCTGACCATGCTCCAGCTGCTTGCGGGTCGCTTCGTCCAGATCGGACGCGAACTGGGCGAATGCAGCCAGTTCACGGTACTGAGCCAGAGCGGTACGAATACCACCGGACAGCTTCTTGATGATCTTGGTCTGAGCGGCACCACCTACGCGGGATACCGAAACACCGGCGTTCACTGCAGGGCGGATGCCCGAGTTGAACATCGCCGATTCCAGGAAGATCTGACCGTCAGTGATGGAAATCACGTTGGTCGGAACGAACGCAGAAACGTCGCCAGCCTGGGTTTCGATGATCGGCAGAGCGGTGAGGGAACCGGTTTTGCCAGTGACAGCACCGTTGGTGAACTTCTCGACGTACTCTTCCGAAACGCGCGATGCACGCTCCAGCAGACGGGAGTGGAGATAGAACACGTCGCCTGGGTATGCTTCGCGTCCTGGTGGACGACGCAGCAGCAGGGAGATCTGACGGTAGGCAACGGCCTGCTTGGACAGGTCATCGTAAACGATCAGTGCGTCTTCACCGCGGTCGCGGAAGAACTCGCCCATGGTGCAACCGGCGTATGGCGCCAGGAATTGCAGTGCGGCGGATTCCGAAGCACTGGCAACAACCACGATGGTGTTGGCCAGGGCGCCGTTTTCTTCCAGCTTGCGAACGATGTTGGCAACGGTGGAACGCTTCTGGCCGACAGCAACATAAACGCAGAAAATACCGGAGTCTTTCTGGTTGATGATGGCGTCGATGGCCATGGCGGTCTTGCCGATCTGACGGTCGCCAATGATCAGCTCACGCTGGCCACGGCCGACAGGGATCATGGCGTCGACGGATTTGTAACCAGTCTGTACAGGCTGGTCTACCGACTTACGCCAGATCACGCCTGGAGCAACTTTCTCGACAGCGTCGGTCTGGGTGTTGCCCAGAGGACCTTTGCCGTCGATCGGGTTGCCCAGTGCGTCGACGACGCGACCCAGCAGTTCCTTACCAACCGGAACTTCCAGGATGCGGCCGGTGCACTTGGCGCTCATGCCTTCGGCGAGGGTGTCGTATGCACCCAGGATCACTGCACCTACGGAGTCTTGCTCCAGGTTCAGGGCCATGCCGTAGACGCCGCCAGGGAACTCGATCATTTCGCCGTACATGACGTCGGCCAGACCGTGGATCCGCACGATACCGTCGGATACCGAAACGACGGTACCTTCGTTACGGGCTTGGGAGCTCACATCGAGGTTATCGATGCGGCCCTTGATGATTTCACTAATTTCGGAAGGATTGAGTTGCTGCATTGCTCTGCTGCCCCTTCAAACTCAAGATTTCAATGCTTCGGCCAGTTTCGCGATTTTGCCGCGAACAGAGCCATCGATTACCAGGTCACCAGCGCGGATGACGACGCCGCCAATCAGGCTGGCATCCTCCGACGCGTGCAGGCGCACTTCCTGGCCTAACCGTGCACTGAGAACCTTGGCGAGTTTGTCTTGCTGTTCTTGGTTCAACGCGAAGGCACTGGTGACTTCCACGTCCACGGATTTCTCTTGCTCGGCCTTGTACAGGTCGAACAGGGCGGCAATCTCCGGCAGAAGCAGGAGACGGTCGTTTTCCGCGGCAACATGAATGAAATTCTGTGCCTGTGCATTGAACTTGTCACCGCACACGTCAATGAACGTGGCGGCCTTTTCTGCGCTCGTCAGTCGCGGGGCCTTGAGCAGGCGCTGCATGGTGTCGTCTTGCGACACCGCAGCAGCCAGGCCGAGCATGGCTGACCAATTGGCCAGTTGCTGATGGGCCTGGGCATGCTCAAAGGCAGCCTTAGCGTAAGGTCGGGCCAACGTGGTCAGTTCTGCCATGATCGCCCTCGCTTAAATTTCAGCGGCCAGTTTGTTAACCAGCTCCGCATGCGCGTTTTGATCGATTGTGGCGCCAAGGATCTTTTCAGCACCACCAACGGCCAGAGCACCCACTTGGGCACGCAGGGCGTCTTTAGCGCTGTTCAGTTCCTGTTCGATCTCGGCCAGAGCCTGAGCCTTCACACGGTCAGCTTCGACGCGGGCCTGTTCACGGGCTTCCTCGACAAGCTGAGCAGCGCGTTTCTTGCTTTGCTCGATGATTTCGGCTGCTTGTGCTTTAGCTTCACGCAGTTGCTGACCCGCTTTCTCTTGGGCCAGCTCCAGGTCGCGAGCTGCGCGGTTGGCAGCGTCCAAGCCGTCGGCAATCTTCTTTTGGCGCTCTTGCAGAGCAGTGATGACCGGAGGCCATACATACTTCATGCAGAAGAGTACAAAAATCAGGAAAGCAACGGATTGGCCAATCAGGGTTGCATTAATGTTCACGCCAACACCTCGCTCGGTCTTAATTCATACAGCCATCAACTCGTGGTGACGAGTGATTAGCCGGCGATCTGACCAACGAACGGATTCGCGAAGGTGAAGAACAGAGCGATACCAACACCGATCATGGTTACGGCGTCGAGCAGACCGGCAACGATGAACATTTTGACCTGCAGCATCGGAACCATTTCTGGCTGACGAGCAGCGCCTTCCAGGAATTTGCCACCCAGCAGGCCGAAACCAATGGCGGTACCCAGAGCACCCAGGCCGATCAGCAGAGCAACAGCGATAGCGGTCAGACCAACTACAGTTTCCATCTTTCCTCCCGACTTTTACGTCGTATTGGTTAGGTTTTTAGTTTGAAGCGGTAAAACAAATCGTTTGGTACAGCATGCCCTTGCGGACTTTTTAAGCCCTCCCCCCGTACAGGCAGGGAAGGCTATCAGACACGCCAGGCGGTCTTAATGGTTATCTTCGTGAGCCATCGACAGGTAGACGATGGTCAGCATCATGAAGATGAAAGCTTGCAGGGTGATGATCAGGATGTGGAACACAGCCCACGCCCATTGCAGCACCACACCCAGGCCGCTGAGCCACAGCAGGCCGGAGCCGAACATAACAGCGATCAGGATGAACACCAGCTCGCCAGCATACATGTTGCCGAACAGACGCAGTGCCAGCGAGATCGGTTTGGCGATCAGGGTGACGAATTCCAGCAGGAAGTTGACCGGAATCAGCAGGATCTGCACGAAGATATTCTTGCTGCCAAACGGGTGCAGGGTCAGCTCACCGATGAAGCCGCCCAGTCCCTTGACCTTGATGCTGTAGAAGATGATCAGGGCGAAAACGCAGAAGGCCATGGCCAGGGTCGCGTTCGGGTCGGTGGTCGACACGGCGCGGAACGGAATGTGCGGGTCACCGGAAATCAGGATGGCCAGCTGAGGAATCCAGTCGACCGGTACCAGGTCGACGGCGTTCATCAGGAATACCCAGACGAAAATGGTCAGCGCCAGTGGTGCGATTACCGGGCTACGGCCGTGGAAGGAGTCCTTCACGCTGCCGTTGACGAAGTCGACCATCACCTCAACGAAGTTCTGCAGACCGCCAGGTTGGCCGGAAGTCGCCTTCTTGGCCGCCATGCGGAAGATCAACAGGAAGATCAGACCCAGCGCGACGGACCAACCCAGGGTGTCCAGGTGGAACGCCCAGAAGCCCATTGCCTTGGCTTCTGCAGCCGAATGGGCGAAGCCCCAGCTGCCGTCTGGTAGTTGACCGTAGGTCAGGTTCTGCAAGTGGTGCTGGATATAGCCCGAAGCGGTTTCTGCTGCCATGGTTGCCTCAAACGCCCTAAGGTCTCGAAAGTCTTTTATTCATCAGCAGGGGCGCGAACCAGCTGACCAAAAGGGTCAACACGAAGACGCCGAATACTGCTAGCGGCGCCAGTGGCTTCACTCCTGCAAAGGTCAGTGCAAAAAGCACTGCCGTCAAAATCATCTTGCCTGCCTCGCCAGCGTAAAACGACTTGACGATAGCTTGTGCCGCCCGAGCCCCGCTGAAGCGAAAAGCCTTCCAGGCGAAATACACATTGGGCAGCCAGGCAATCAAACCTCCGCAAAGGCCTGAATATCCACTGACCGACCCTTTCCACTGCCACACCACCAAGGTTGCCAGCAGCAGTACGACAAATTGAGCCAGCAGTACCGGAAAAACCGCCCAGCGATGGAAAGGCAGGCGGTTTGGCGTGCGTATTTCCATCACAACTGCTCCTCGGAAGTCGACCAACAAGTCAGCTATGACTTGGCATAATTTGTGCCGACAAAATGCGCGCAGAGTATAGGGGTGGATTAACCCCTATTCAACTCTTCGGTAGTGATTTCCGACTTCGCGCTACAACAGGAATTGTTTCAGCGGATGTGAGCGAGCACGCCTTGCAACTCATCAAGCGAGTTGTAGCGAATAACCAACTGGCCTTTGCCCTTGTTGCCATGACGGATCTGCACGGCCGAGCCCAGGCGCTCTGCGAGCCGCTGTTCAAGGCGTGCGATATCCGGATCAGGTTTGCTCGGTTCGACCGGATCAGGCTTGTCGCTGAGCCACTGACGGACCAGTGCCTCGGTTTGGCGCACGGTGAGGCCACGTGCGACAACATGACGCGCCCCCTCCTCCTGACGATTTTCATCCAGGCCGAGCAATGCACGGGCGTGCCCCATCTCCAGATCACCGTGGGCGAGCATGGTCTTGATCGCATCAGGCAAGGTAATGAGGCGCAGCAGGTTGGCCACAGTCACCCGCGACTTGCCCACAGCGTCAGCCACCTGCTGCTGAGTGAGCTCGAATTCCTGTTGCAGGCGCTGCAGGGCCATGGCCTCTTCCAGTGGGTTGAGGTCTTCGCGCTGGATGTTCTCGATCAATGCCATGGCGATGGCGGCTTCGTCGGGCACTTCGCGGACCATGGCCGGGATCGTGTCCAGGCCGGCCTGCTGGGTAGCGCGCCAACGGCGCTCACCGGCGATGATCTCGTATCGGTTGTCGCCAATCGGGCGTACCACGATCGGTTGCATCACACCATGGTTGCGAATCGAGTGCGCAAGCTCTTCCAGCGCCTCCGGGTCCATGTCCCGGCGAGGCTGATACTTGCCGCGCTGGACCAGCTCGACCGGCAGGTGTTGCAGTTCTTTCTGGTCGATCTTCACAGCCTGCTCTTCGAGCGCGCTGACGGAAGGACCACTGAGCAGTGCATCCAACCCACGTCCGAGACCCCGTTTCTTGACGGCCATACGGATTCCTTAAGTTGTTTGTGCAGTGCGTGATGGACGGCGTTGACGGCGTACCAGTTCCCCAGCCAGGGCCAGGTACGCCAGCGCGCCCCGCGATTGCTTGTCGTAAGCAAGGGCTGGCATGCCGAAGCTGGGGGCCTCGGCCAAGCGAATGTTGCGCGGAATGACCGTGTCGTACAGCTGAGGGCCAAAGTGCTCCTTCAACTGTGCCGAAACATCGTTGTTCAGGCTCAGACGCGGATCGTACATGGTCCGCAGCAGGCCCTCGATCTTCAACTCCGGGTTCAACCGGGCGGCGATACGCTTGATGTTATCCACAAGGTCGCTGAGACCTTCCAGTGCGTAGTACTCACACTGCATGGGGATAATCACGCCATCGGAAGCGACCAGAGCATTCAGCGTGAGCATCGACAGCGACGGCGGGCAGTCGATGAGGATGTAGTCGTAGTTATCGCGAATAGGCGCCAGGGCGTTGCGCAGACGGCTTTCCTTGACCTGCATTTCCAGCAGCACCACCTCAGCGGCGGTCAGGTCACGGTTGGCCGGCAGCAACTGGAAGCCTCCGTGCTCGGAGTAGTGCATAGCCTGGGCCAAGTCGCACTCCCCGATCAGCAGGTCGTAGACCGAATGCTCGAGCTCGTGCTTGTCCACACCGCTGCCCATGGTGGCGTTGCCCTGCGGATCGAGGTCGATCAGCAGGACACGACGCTTGGTCGCAGCCAGCGAGGCGGCGAGATTGATACAGGTGGTTGTCTTGCCCACACCACCTTTCTGGTTCGCGATTGCGAATACCTTAGCCATTGTTGCGAGTGTTCCCAGTCATGCCTTGCGGCGCAGTATCAGCAGATGGCGCTGGCCCTGGCAACCCGGAACGGTCAGGGCCTGTTCGCTTTCCACTGTGAAGTCTGCGGGCAATGCTACCAGTTCATCGGCAGGATGCAGCCCCTTCATTGCAAGCCATTGCGTCCCGGTGTCGCCCAAGTGGCGGGTCCAGTTGGTGAAGTTCTCCATGCTGCTGAAGGCGCGGGAGATGATTCCGTCGAACGGTTGTGCCGGCTGGAAGGCCTCGACCCGGCTGTGGATAACCGTGAGGTTGTCCAGCTTGAGTTCCATTTTCACCTGAGTCAGGAAACGGGTCTTCTTGCCATTGGCGTCCAGCACGGTGACGCGCTTGTGTGGATGCAGGATAGCCAGCGGGATGCCGGGCATGCCACCGCCGCTGCCAACATCCAGCCAGTTATCACGATCGTTGTGGATAAAATACATGATGCTAAGGCTGTCGAGCAGGTGGCGCGAAACCATCTCGTCCGGGTCGCGCACAGCAGTCAGGTTGTAGGCTTTGTTCCATTTGATCAACAGAGCCAGGTAGCCAAGCAGCTTCTCGTGCTGCTCGGCAGTCAGCTCGACGCCAAGCTGGCGCGCACCTGTGGATAACTCTTCAGCGTGTTGAGGGGTGACCAGGGAACTCAAGCGCTTTGCTCCAATTCGCGGCCAGCGCCGCGTTTTTTCAAGTGAATCAGCAACAGGGAAATCGCCGCCGGGGTCACACCCGGGATACGCGAAGCCTGGCCCAGCGTCTCCGGACGGGTCTGGCTCAGCTTGCCCTGTATCTCCTTGGACAGGCCGGAAATCGTCGTGTAGTCGATATCCACAGGCAGGCGTGTGTCTTCGCTGGCGCGCAGTCGGGCAATTTCATCCTGCTGACGGTCGATGTAGCCGGCGTACTTGGTGCGGATCTCGACCTGCTCGGCAACCTGTGGATCGATTGCTTCACCGCCAGTCGCTTCGATCAGGCCGGCGTAGTCGATTTCGGGACGCGCCAGCAGGTTGAGCAAGCTGTACTCGTGGCTCAGCGGAGTGCCGAATTTATCCACAACGGCCTGGCCTTGCTCGGTATTCGGCCGAACCCAGGTCGATTTCAGGCGCTGTTCCTCACGCTCGATACCGTCGCGCTTGGCGCAGAACGCGGCCCAGCGCTGGTCATCGATCAGGCCCAGTTCACGGCCCTTTTCGGTCAGGCGCAGGTCGGCGTTGTCTTCGCGCAGTATCAGCCGGTACTCGGCACGCGAGGTAAACATGCGGTAAGGCTCCTGAGTACCCAAGGTAATCAGGTCGTCCACCAGTACGCCGATGTATGCCTCGTCGCGGCGCGGGCACCAGCTGTCACGGCCCTGCGCCCGAAGTGCGGCGTTAGTCCCGGCCAGCAGGCCCTGGGCGCCGGCTTCTTCGTACCCGGTGGTGCCGTTGATCTGCCCGGCGAAGAACAGGCCGCCGATGACTTTGGTCTCGAGGCTGTACTTGAGGTCACGGGGATCGAAGTAGTCGTACTCGATGGCATAGCCCGGGCGCACGATGTGGGCGTTTTCCATGCCGCGGATCGAACGGACCAGCTCCAGCTGCACGTCGAACGGCAGCGAAGTGGAAATACCGTTGGGATACAACTCATGGGTGTTCAAGCCTTCCGGCTCAATGAACACCTGGTGGCTTTCCTTGTCGGCGAAGCGGTGGATCTTGTCTTCGATCGACGGACAGTAGCGCGGACCGACACCTTCGATCACACCCGAGTACATCGGTGAACGGTCGAGGTTCGACGCAATGATCTCGTGGGTGCGCGCATTGGTGTGGGTAATCCAGCAACTCACCTGACGCGGGTGCATTTCGGCATTGCCCATGAACGACATCACCGGGATCGGCGTATCGCCTGGCTGCTCGGTCATTACCGAGAAGTCCACCGAGCGGCCGTCAATGCGTGGCGGGGTACCGGTTTTCAGGCGGCCGACGCGCAGCGGCAGTTCACGCATGCGGTGGGCCAGGGCAATCGAAGGTGGATCACCGGCGCGACCACCGGAATGGTTTTGCAGACCAATGTGGATAAGGCCGCCGAGGAAGGTACCGGTAGTCAGCACCACCGATTCGGCAAAGAAACGCAGGCCCATCTGGGTCACCACGCCTTTGACCTGGTCCTGCTCGACGATCAGGTCGTCGCAGGACTGCTGGAATATCCACAGGTTTGGCTGGTTTTCCAGGATTTCACGTACCACTGCCTTGTAGATGGCGCGGTCGGCTTGCGCACGGGTGGCACGTACGGCCGGGCCCTTGCGGTTGTTCAGAACGCGGAACTGGATGCCGCTCTTGTCGGTGGCCAGCGCCATGGCGCCGCCGAGCGCATCGATCTCTTTGACCAGATGGCTTTTGCCAATACCGCCGATGGCGGGGTTGCAGCTCATGTGACCGAGGGTTTCCACGTTATGGGTCAGCAGCAGGGTTTTCACACCCATGCGTGCAGACGCAAGCGCAGCCTCGGTACCGGCATGGCCGCCGCCGATGACGATCACGTCAAAACGGGAAGGGAAATCCACCACGCACCTCGTGCCTGTTTTTGCGAATAGAGAAGGTAAGCGGACAAGTATAGGGACTTCACCCCCACTAAAGAAACCGTCTGAGCAAATTTTGACCAGTCTGTGGATGAGTGGCAAACAACAGAAATCAAAGAGAAGAAATTTAAAAAGCTTTGTTTTTATGTTTATTCTTATGCACATCGATATCTGTGGATAAAGTCCTGTATCCCAATAATGGCGCTATGTAGAGAGAAATTAAACCCTGTGTCTGGAGTGCCATGAGGCCTATGGATAACGTCTTTTAGCCTGTGGATTAAATGGCTGTTTACCCACAGGCGGGTTTTCCCTCAGAAAATAAGCCCGCTTATCAACTGAGCTGAAGGCGACTTTTCCACAGGGCTCCTGAGCACAGTTTTCAAGCCGAGCATGGAAAATTCATCGCGCTGGCGGCCAGACATGGTCAGGTTGGAGCGGTCGAGCCCGCGAAAGGGTCGGTACATCCACAGGGATCTGGAGCTTGTAAGGGCTTCTTCGCGGCCCCGCCCGCCCCCACAGGTGTTTGGGTCATCGGCCTGCATTCATCTTCTGCAACGAATTTCAGGCAAAAAAAAGCCGCTCCCTAAGGAGCGGCGCTTGGCCTTGCCTGGCTGTGGATTACTTGCCGATGCAGAAGCTGGAGAATATCCGCCCAAGCAGGTCATCCGAGCTGAATGCTCCTGTGATCTCCCCCAGCGCATGCTGTGCCTGGCGTAAGTCCTCAGCCAGAAGCTCTCCCGCGCCCGCCAAGGTCAATTGGGCACGGCCGTGCTCCAGGTGCTCGCTGGCCTGGCGCAAGGCATCCAGATGGCGCCGGCGGGCGCTGAAGCCACTCTCTGCAGTCTGCTCGTAACCCATACAGCCCTTCAGATGGTCGCGGAGCAGTTGCAGCCCTGTGTCGTCGCCCTTGGCGCTCAGGGTAATGGTCACATGGCCGTCATCGCACTGTTCCAGCGCTACCCGCTCACCACTCAGGTCGGCCTTGTTGCGAATCAACGTGACCTTGGCCGGGTCCGGCCGCTGAGCGAGAAACTCCGGCCACAAAGCGAACGGATCGCTGGCCTCGGGCGCAGTGGAGTCGACCACCAGCAGCACACGGTCTGCCTCGCCAATGGCCTTCAGGGCGCGTTCCACACCGATCTTTTCCACATGGTCATCGGTATCGCGCAAGCCGGCAGTATCGACAACGTGCAGCGGCATGCCGTCGATGTGGATATGTTCGCGCAGGATATCCCGCGTGGTGCCGGCGATGTCAGTGACGATGGCTGCTTCCCGCCCGGCCAGCTGGTTCAGCAAGCTCGATTTACCGGCATTCGGTCGGCCAGCAATGACTACCGTCATGCCGTCACGCAGCAAGGCGCCCTGCCCGGCCTCGCGCTGCACAGTGGATAACTCGCTGCGCACGGCATCAAGCATCGACAGCACATGGCCATCGGCGAGGAAGTCGATCTCCTCCTCAGGAAAGTCGATCGCCGCCTCGACGTAAATACGCAAGGCAATCAACGCCTCGGTGAGGCTGTGCACCCGCTTGGAGAATTCCCCTTGCAGCGAGCGCAGGGCGTTGCGCGCTGCCTGGCTGGAACTGGCCTCGATCAGGTCGGCGATGGCTTCGGCCTGCGCCAGGTCGAGCTTGTCGTTGAGGAAGGCGCGCTCGCTGAACTCGCCCGGGCGAGCCAGACGACAGCCGACTTGTACACAGCGCTGCAGCAGCATGTCCAAAACCACCGGGCCGCCGTGTCCCTGCAGTTCAAGCACATCCTCACCAGTGAACGAATTAGGCCCGGGAAAGAACAGAGCAATCCCTTCGTCCAGCACCAGCCCTTCATCGTCGCGGAACGGACCGTAATGGGCATGCCGCGGGGTCAGGGTGCGGCCAGTGATCAACAGGCCGGCCTTGGCAGCCAGAGGGCCGGACAACCTGACAATTCCCACACCGCCCCGGCCTTGGGCCGTGGCGATGGCGGCGATGGTTTCACGCACAGTGTTCATGCTCGAAAGCCTCTACGACAAAAACGACAGATAGCAAAAACGCCCCACTAGGGGGCGTTTTTTATTCACAGGCTAGCGTATTAGCCCGTCAAGCAGCAGCTTTTTTGGTAGCTGCTTCGATACGGCGAGTGATGTACCACTGCTGCGAAATCGACAGGCAGTTGTTCACAACCCAGTACAGCACCAGACCGGCAGGGAACCACAGGAAGAAGAAGGTGAAGATGATTGGCATCATTTTCATCACCTTGGCCTGCATCGGATCCGGCGGTGTCGGGTTCAGGCGCTGCTGGATGAACATGGTGGCGCCCATGATGATCGGCAGGATGAAGAACGGATCCTTGATCGACAGGTCGGTAATCCACAGTATCCATGGGGCCTGGCGCATTTCCACGCTTTCCAGCAATACCCAGTACAGGGCCAGGAATACCGGCATCTGCACCAGGATCGGCAGGCAGCCGCCCAGTGGGTTGATCTTCTCTTTCTTGTAAAGCTCCATCATCGCCTGGGACATCTTCTGGCGATCGTCACCGAAGCGTTCCTTGAGTGCGGCGAGCTTAGGTGCAACGGCACGCATACGCGCCATGGAGCGGTAGCTGGCAGCCGACAGCGGGAAGAACAGGCCTTTGATCAACATGGTCAGCACGATGATCGACCAGCCCCAGTTACCCAGCAGGCTGTGGATATGTTGCAGCAGCCAGAAGATCGGTTGGGCGATAAACCACAGGAAGCCGTAGTCGACGGTCAATTCCAGGCCTGGGGACAACTCTTTCAGCTTGGACTGGATCTTCGGGCCGGCGTACAGCAGGGCACTGGTTTCGACCTTGCCGCCAGCCGGTACGCTGATAACCGGGCCGGTGTAGCCGATGATGTAGTTGCCCTGGCTATCCTTGCGGGTCTGGACAACGTTGTTGTCCGACTTGGCCGGAATCCAGGCGGTCACGAAGTAGTGCTGCAGCCAGGCAACCCAGCCGCCGGACACATTTTCTTTCAAACTACCTTTGTCGATGTCCTTCATCGAGACCTTTTTGTAAGGCTCAGAAGCTGTCCACAGGGCAGCACCCAGGTAGGTAGCGGTGCCGGTGGCAGTACTGGAGGACGGATCGCCGCTGGCATCACGCTTGAGCTGGGCAAACATGTTGCCGTTCCAGGCCTGGCCGCTCTGGTTGTCGATCAGGTAGCTGACATTCAGGTCGTACTCACCGCGCTTGAAGCTGAAACGCTTGATGTAGTTGACACCGTTGTCACTGAACTTCAGGTCGACCACCAGTTGTTCCTGGCCATCGGCCAGCTGGTAGCTCTTCTGCTCGGCGGCATACAGGGGACGGCCGCTGGCGCGGGCATCCGGGCCGTCGGTGCCGGTCAGACCGCTTTGTGCCAGGTAAACACGCTCACCACCGTTGTCGAACAACTGGAATGGAATGTTCGGGTGGTCTTGACGGCGTGGGTACTTCGGCAGGTTCAGCTGGACGATGTCACCACCGACCGGATCGATAGCCAGTTCCAGAACGTCGGTCTTGACTCGGATCAGGTCCTTGCTGAGTGCGACCGGTGCCAGTTCGGCAGGGCTCGATTCGGCGTTGGCGCTCGGTACATCGGCGCTGGCACCGTTGTTACCGGCCGGCACGCCATCGGGCAAGCCCGGAGCAACAGTGCTGGCAGCAGTATTCTGAGTCGGCAGGGCAGCCTGGCCGTAGTCATCGTTCCACTTCAGGACCATGACGTAGGACACGACTGCCAGCGCGGCGATCAGGATCGTGCGTTTAATATCCATGATTACTCGGCTATCGAAGAAGTTCGGGAGGAAGGAGCGGGTGGAACGGGGTCGAAACCGCCGTCATTCCACGGATGACAACGCCCCAGGCGACGAACGGCCAGCCACCCACCACGCCAGATGCCATGGTTTTCGATGGCTTCATACGCGTAACAGGAGCAACTGGGGAAAAACCGACAGTGATTGGCCATCAGAGGACTAATGGCGTAACGGTAAAACTGGATCGGAACGAGTGCCAGTTTACGCATCTTGGCTGTCTACCCCTGCGGAATTGGCGGTGACTGCTGGTGTCGGCCGGCTGCGCGCCAGGCGTTTCCAGAGCTTGCCAAAGTGTTGGTGCAATTCCGGGTTTTCTATCTCACCCAATCCCTTGCGCGCGACGATCACGATGTCCAGGCCGGCAAGCAATTGCTGGTTCAGACGAAAGGAATCGCGCATCAAGCGCTTGAGGCGGTTGCGTTGAACGGCGAGCTTGACACTCTTCTTGCCGATTACCAAGCCAAGGCGTGGGTGATCGAGGCCGTTCTCGCGAGCAAGGATCAGCAGGTTTTTCCCTGGAACCTTGCCGGTTGGGGAGTCGAAGACCGCTTTGAAATGCCGGGGTGTAAGCAGTCGCTTTTCCCGACTGAAGTCCTGACTCACCACCTGTGCCGAAAAATCAAATGGCCAGACGCTTACGGCCTTTGGCACGACGACGCGACAGAACAGCACGGCCGTTCTTGGTAGCCATACGGGCACGGAAACCGTGGGTGCGGGCGCGCTTGATGGTGCTTGGTTGGAAAGTACGTTTCATGGCGTGTTACCTGGTTTGTCGACGACGGGCCGGGATGGCCCCCTTTTTAAGAGACCGGCGATTCTAGAGAAAGCAAGCCCATAGGTCAATTTCCAACCAGTCTTTCCATATAAAGCATGTGATGGACGGTGCCTGTTGATCAGTGCCCAAGGGGTGCTTGATCGGACACACGGATCGGGGACAACATGAAAAAAAAGAAGAGACATATAAAAAGCTTTTTTGAAGAACTTATAACTCTTAAGTGGATAACCTTCTGTGGATAACCTGCGCTAGCCCATGAATTACGGGGTGTACAGAGTTTTACAACTTTGTTCTGAACCCGTGCTGCGCTTGTTCCCATCGTGAGCGAAAGCTGTGGATGAAAACACCTGTTATCCACAGTGGAGTTATCAACAGGCTAAGTGCTGGGGTTGTGCATAGCCCTCATGGGCGTTTATCCACAGGGCTTATTCACAGAGGCGAAAAGCCGTTTTGGTCGATAAATGGCTGTTTTGTCGTGGTTCCTAACGTGTCCACATGTGGATAACTGAACGCTCGACCGGTACAATGGCGGTTTGTTTTTGCCTCATCCGGCTTTCAAACTCAGGGGATATCC
>NZ_CP087161.1:0-395258 GCF_020911845.1 Pseudomonas sp. CIP-10
ATGCGTGATTTGATGGCGGAACTCAAGGAGCTGCGCCTGCACGGCATGGCCACGGCCTGGGCGGAGTTGACTGCGCAGGGTGAGTCGAACACAGCCTCGTCCAAGTGGCTGCTCGAACACCTGCTGGAACAAGAGCACACAGATCGCGCCATGCGCTCGGTGAGCCACCAGATGAACATGGCCAAGCTGCCGATGCACCGCGACCTGGCCGGCTTCGACTTCAGCGCCTCCAGCGCAGACGCTCGTTTGATCAGCGAACTGGCCAGTCTGGCCTTTACCGACACCGCGCAGAACGTGGTGCTGATCGGTGGGCCTGGCACCGGTAAAACCCACCTGGCCACTGCGCTGGCCGTGTCCGGCATCACCCGGCACGGCAAGCGCGTGCGCTTCTACTCCACGGTCGATCTGGTCAATCTGCTGGAGCGCGAAAAGCACGACGGCAAAGCCGGGCGGATCGCCCAAGCTCTGCTGCGCATGGATCTGGTCATCCTCGACGAACTGGGTTATCTGCCCTTCAGCCAGGCTGGCGGTGCGTTGCTGTTTCACCTGCTGTCCAAGCTGTACGAACACACCAGCGTGGTGATCACCACCAACCTGAGCTTCGCCGAATGGTCGAGCGTGTTCGGCGACGCCAAGATGACCACCGCCCTGCTGGATCGGCTGACCCACCACTGCCACATCGTCGAAACCGGTAACGAGTCCTATCGACTGCAACACAGTAGCTTGGCGGCCCAGGCCAAGATCAAATCACGGGAGCGAAAGCGTAAGGGCGGCCAAGAACCGGAGGACGATGAGCCGTTCTGATTTCATGGCGACGACGGCCTGCTACATGGCTGCATGTGGCAGGTCTTAAACAACTGAACTGGGCTAACGAAGGAGTGGGGGCAACAGCAGCTGCGCTGGTAGACTTATCCACAGTTGCTGGTAACAAAATCAGCAATCCGCCCTGGGTCAAATTTCAATCGGCAGGGTGGGTCAATTTTCCATCAGCGCCAACAGATAGGCCGCATACAGCCCACTCAATCCGGCACCAACAATGACAATACGGGTGGTTTGCGTGGTCATGCTTTCACCTCCGGATGAGCCGGGTGGCCGGTTTTCAGGTAAACGGTGGCTCCCTGTTGGCCACCAACGACATCCAAGTGCCGCCCTGCTGGCATTCGTAACCAAGCGCCGCGCTCACAGGACTGTCTGTCCGCCATTACGCTGCCCTCCAGCACCAGTAACTCGAAGCCGTTCAGCAACTCGTCGTAGAGCAACTCGTTCGCTCCCAGGCGTTGCAGGCTCACCTGTTCTGAATCGTCAGCGAACAACGGGCACAACTCACGCGAGCCCTGGCGCTGCCAGTTGGACGGGTCTCGGGTATTGATACGCACGTGGTGCTGCTCGCAGGCAGGCATCTGCTGCAACTTGACGAAGATGGTGGCCCCCTCGGTGCTGGACGGCCGGTGGCTCGAGCCAGGCGGATTGCGTAGATACCAACCCGCAGGATAGTCCCCCACCTCGTCAGAGAAAGTGCCCGACAGCACCAGGATCTCTTCCCCACCAGGGTGCAGATGACTTGGAAAATAAGAGTTCGGGGCATAGCGCACAATGCTAGTGGCACGCGCTCTCTCTGCACCGACACGATCCAGCATCACGCGGTCGACACCTGTCTGGGGCGAAGCAACCCACTGGTATTCGTGTGGAGCCACAACAGCGGGGCGAGTGAAGTCGGCGTTGATCAACATACGGTTTATCCAAACGGGGATGCGAAGACGCCGATCCCCCCTACAGAGGCGATCGGCCCTCGTCGATACGAGTTATTGCCTGGCCGGTAGCTGCTGGTAAGCCTCGACGACACGCGCCGAGTAGGTCAGTGCTGCACCGGCATTCAGCGCAATGGCCACGCCCAGCGCCTCGGTAATTTCCTCGAGGGAAGCACCGTGCTCAACAGCCTTTTGGGTGTGGACGCTAATGCATCCATCGCAGCGAGTGGTGATCGCCACAGCCAATGCGATCAGCTCATGGATCTTCGGATCCAGATGAGCCGTTTTGACGGCCGCATTGTCGATGGTCATCAGGCCTCGCATAACGTCGGGGCTTTGTTTGGCATAGTCGCCTACGCGCACCAGCAGCGATTCGCGGTAGGCATTCCAGTCTTGCATCATGGTTCTTCTCCAAGTAATGGTTGAGGCCGGAAGTGAGGTCACGGCAGGTCGGGTGGAAACTGGGCGCAGGTCTTAGTTGCGACCAGCCATGACACCGCCGTCAACGTCCCAGATGGCACCGGTAACCCAGCTGGCTTGCTCGGAAAGGAGGAAGGCAACTACACCGGCTACATCTTGCGGGGTGCCAACACGGCCAATCGGATGGAAGCTGTTGAAGCCTTGCAGAGCGCTGTGCACCTCGGCCTTCGGAATAAAGCCCTCGTAAATCGGGGTCTGCACAACTGCCGGGGAAACGGCATTCACGCGAATGTTCTTCGAAGCGAGTTCCATCGCCAGATGCTGAGTCAAGGAGTGCAGGCCGGCTTTCGCCATGGAGTAGGCAGAGGACGGGGTGGCGGCGACTGCCTGCTTGGCCCACATCGAGCCGATGTTCACGATGGCGCCTGGGCGGTTTTGCTCAACCAGGTTGGCGGCAACCTTTTGGGTAATGAAGAAGAACGCCTTGTTCAGCTTCATGTACTGGTCGTAGTCCGCATCCTGGTGTTCCAGGAAGGGTTTCGGGAAGAACACACCTGCAGCGTTCACCAGCATGTCGATATCCGAGTGCTGCTCGCTGAGGGTCTTGATCAGTTTGGCCAGGCCTTCGTCGCTCGTCAGATCTGCAATAAGGGCAGTTACGTTGCCCAGAGCGGAGAGGTCTTTACGAGCCTCTTCAGTTTTTTCCGGACGGTTACCGACTATCACTACGCTGCCGCCTTCGGTGAGAAACTGGCGTGCGGTTTCCAGACCCATGCCACTGGTGCCACCGACGACCAGCAGTTTCTTACCGTTGAATTGATTGCTCATTGGGAGACCTCTTTGCACCTGCCCACGACAGGTGTCTGGCTAACGGGGATTGGGACGAGTCACTTGCCAAAGACGCCGTCACCGGCAGGCAGTTCGTACCCTCTAGGGGCCAGTGCAACGTTGGGTGTCTGGAAGCTGTAGATCAGGAAGAAAAACTTTCCAACACAGCTAAACTCCAAAGACTTTCCGTTGACTTCGGGTGGCTAAGCATCAGCACCCTTGGCCTTGGAACGAATCTTCCTCGCTTCCAAATCCGCCAACAAACGAGATAAAGTGTCTCACCACTAAAGAAATTCTTTATCAATATGAAGGCTCCAGTTCATCTCAACGCGCTACGTGCTTTTGAAGCCAGCGCCCGCCATCAGAGTTTTTCTTCGGCTGCAGCCGAGCTGCACGTTACGCCTGCAGCGGTTGGCCAGCTCGTGCGTACACTGGAGGATTGGCTAGGAACGCCTCTGTTTGTCCGCAGTACCAGCGGTAAAGCACGGCTGATTCCCACGGATGCTGCCGAACGTGCTCTACCGGATATCCGGGCAGGCTTCGACAGACTGACCCTGGGGATGGAGCGGCTTCAGGAAAGTTCGATCCGTGGAGTGCTTACCGTGGCCGTAAGCCCGGCCTTCGCCGCCAAGTGGCTACTGCCCCGAATCGACCGCTTCCAGGTCATCTGCCCTGATACGGACGTGCGACTGGACACCAACCTCAAGCCGGTGGATTTCGTTGCTCAGCAAATCGACATTGGTGTGCGCTACGGCACGGGCAGGTGGCCAGGGCTGGCTGCCGAGAAGCTGATGGAGGAAGAGATTTATCCGGTGTGCTCGCCGCAATTGCTGCGAGAGCACTTGCGCCTGCACAAGCCCGATGACCTGGTGCGGGAGATGTTGATTCACGATCTCTCGATGGATAACCACTCAGGCTTCCCGACCTGGGAAACCTGGATGCGCAAGGCTGGCGTGACGGACACGACCACCCTTCGCGGCATGCAAATCAACAACTCAGCTGCCGTCCTGCAGGCTGCAGTCGAAGGGCATGGTGTCGCGCTAGCCCGCAGCGTAATGGCGCGTGATGACCTGGCGAGCGGCCGCCTGGTTCGACTGTTCCCAGACATTAGCGTTGCTTCAGGGCTGGCTTACTACGTTGTCTACCGACCAGAGTGTGCCAGCTTGCCAAGGCTGGCAACCTTCCGAGAGTGGTTGCTATCCGAGGCAGCGAATACCTGGTAATGAACTTGAGCTTAGGCCGTTTTCTGCCTGACGTAAGGGACGGAAACCGGCCACTTGCAGTCGTTAGCGACCGGCCGCAATGGGTCGGAAAGCGACGGTCTGACCCAGACCGTCGCAGTGGGTAATTACACGTCTGTCTGCTCTGCCATTTCTAGAGCATCGTCTACCTCGATGCCCAAGTACCTGACAGTGCTTTCAAGTTTCGTATGACCAAGCAAGAGTTGAACTGCCCTCAAGTTTTTGGTCCTGCGATAGATCAACGAAGCCTTGGTTCGCCGTAGCGTGTGGGTACCGTACATCGTCGGGTCAAGTCCAATGGCTGTTACCCATGCTTTTACTATTCGAGCGTATTGCCGGGTGGAGAGATGATCTGAGTCATGCAATCGCGTCGGGAACAGAAAGTCCTCACTGCGAAGATGCGCCTGGCGCATCCAAGCCTCCAGAACTGTTCGTGTTTGCTCAGTAATTTCAAACTGCACTGGATGTTGAGTTTTCTGCTGCATCACGATGGCCCGTGACGAAACATGCTCCCCATGCGCAATGTCACGTACTCGTAGCTTGGTTAAGTCACAGGCACGCAGTTTGCTGTCGATGGCCAAGTTGAACAGAGCCAGATCCCGTGTCTTCTCCGCGAGCTGAAGCCTGACCCGAATGGCCCAGATATCTCTGACTCGAAGCGGGGCTTTCTGCCCAACAAGCTTTCCCTTGTTCCAAGGCTGATGGCGATGTAAAGCGATAGTGTTCATGGCTTGTCCTCCGGGTTGAGGAAGGACAAGGGTGGATCAGCAGTCGCATTGTTTGGAGGTCGCTAATCGACCCATTGCTGCCGTTCACGAATGACTGCAAATGTCCGATAGCTGCCATAGCCCTCACGGCGTTCGCCGGTGTAGCGACACTTTGCGCCCCACCTCAAGACTGGCTGTTCAATATCAGTGCTCCTCCACTCTTTGCTTCTGTCCCTTCTTCCGGCTAAAGTCGGCACATGGGCGTTTGCTGCGCCTGCGGTCCGCGCGAAGGGGTCACCCAAGGCATGCTTACCCATTTTTTCATTCCAGCTCCCGGCTTGTCGGCGGACCGAGCCTCATAAGGAGTTGGCATGCCTGCCACTATTGCTTCCCGTCATCACGGTCTACTCGACCTCCCTTCGCTTCGCAAACACGCCAAGCGCCTTTTGAAAGACATCAAGAATAACCAGGCCGCAGATGCCCGTTCCCAGCTACACGCACTGGGTATACCTGGCCCAAACTATCGACTCGCCGATGCGCAGTGGCTGGTGGCTCGCGAGTCGGGTTTCGCCAGTTGGCCTAAACTGATTGCTCACACCGACAGCGTTGCATTCGCGGCACGGCATCCGGGCTTCGCTGCTGCAAACGAATCAACAATCCAGCATTGGCGTTGTGGCAACGATATTGAGCACAGCCTTCGAGTAGCGGGATTCTCGGGTTCATTTCATATGTTCGATGATCCCATGGTGCTGGGGCCGGTTCCCGCTTTAGCGGATGATGATTACTGGTTGGTGCGCGCGAAGTTCGCGGAGCAGGCATTCCAACTCGCTTCCAAGGATATCCAGGAGCGCCAGGCAATTCAGCGCAAGGCGCTAGCGCAACTTAACGAGGACAGTGAACTGGTGCTTTGGTGTGAAGGTGATGCGTACGACCAATTGTTTCTGATTCGATTACTGGCGAGTCTGCCCGTCCTGCCACACAGGCTCGAATTGATTGAGATCAATCGGGTGCCTGGTGTTGAACGATTCTTAGGCATTGGTCAGCTCGCGCCGGATCTGTTGGCCTGGCTCTGGACCCAACGGCGCCCACTTGGTGACGATGCGTTGGCGCTTGCCCGCAAAGCTTGGGATGCCTATACGGCAACGGACCCGGGCGATTGGGCGCAATTGGCAGTGCAGCCGCATCCGGCGTTACCGCTACTTGGGCCAGCCTTGGCAAGGCAACTTCAAGAGCTTCCAGGCGCAGAGGACGGCTTGAGCATGACCCAGCGGCTGATACTGCGGATTCTTGCCGAGCGGGGTGGGTTGGCGGCTGGCAAGGTGTTCGGCCACCTTATGATGAGTTACGAGCCGCTGCCTTATCTAGGCGATCAGATGTTCAATACACTACGAAGGACCATCACCGTTACTCCGTATCCGCTAGTCGAAGAGTTGCCGGGTAGAGAGTGGCAAAAACGCCTCATTCGGATGACTCCTCTTGGAGAGCAAGTGTTACTCGGAAATAAGAACTGGCTCGATTACACACCAGAAGAACGCTGGGTTGGCGGGGTGCGTATTATCGCGGGCCAATCGCCTTGGGTGGTCACTGCTGACGGGCGAGTGTGGCGTCGCTAGGACCCAGGATGGCCACTCAACGTAGATGTTGGAAGCCGTTGCGGGCTTCCAGCAACTGGCCGCTTTCAACCCACAGCAGCCGCTCGGCCTCGATTGAATTTGGTCGCTTGCTGCGTATGGCAAGATTGATTTCGTTGCAAAATGAGACTCACGTGAAAGGATCAGGTTGAACCAGCAACGTCGGCGCCTTCTGTAATGATTGATCTGGCTTTGCCGAGCTACGCATTCGATTGTTAATCGTGATTGCAATATCCTTTGGTAACTGAATGGGACTTGTGCTTGTCTCACTATCGCAGTAGAGGCAGAACTGATTTCCTGGTGGACTAAGTAGCCAGCAAGAGGAGCACTCTACAGCTTTACCACCCCACTCACGGGCTGCTCGGAGAGTCTGGTTAACGATCAGTTCCTCTCGCCGCTTGAGAGCGGGAAGCTCATCCCTCTCAAGGATCCCTGCGGCACGCTGTGCCTCAGCAGTCTCCGATTGGATCTGCCTATGCGCTGCCAATGCAGCTTTATGCTCGGCTACCTTCGCCTCTTGCTCAACTCGTTTCGCGTCCTCGATCACCCGCAGGGGAGCCTGTTCCAGTTCCCATTGGTCGTTGCAGCGAGCAACTTCGGTCGCAAGTTCAGCTTCAGCACGCTTGATTCGCATTTCTCCCCTAAGCGATCGAATCCAAGACCTGGTGGTTGGGTCGAAAAGAACGGCTCGTTCAAACGTTAATGGATCGTTGATCTGGCCCAAATCGAGCTCGCTGAGATCAATCTCAACTGATGAAGCCTCGATGTTAGAGAGCCGCTCGTGCCGCTTTTTTTCGGATCGGGAGAAAACTTTGATTCGAACAAACAGTTGATGGTTGCCGGTGGTAAGAATCGCGTGAGCTGTGACGTCGCCAAGATCCACAAATCGTTCGACCGTCTCAGCTGCAACTGACGTTTCCGGGATACTTACTTCGCGAGACAGGATGCGCCCTGAGCCAGTCATGGCGCTTATCTGACGATGGAAAGACGGAAGAGTAAGGGATCGTTGTGCAGCAATTAGAGCTACAGCCGCCCGTCGCACACCATCTTTGAAGCCGCTCACACAGTTTTCAGAATGGACGTGGCGAAAATGCGGGATGACTTTCTGGCCACCATTCGCAGCATTTAGCGGTTTGTGACAGCCCGGGCAGATACAGCCACAAGCAAGACCATTCTCGACCTCAAAGGCTCGGAAAAGCATTCCCTGACGTTCACCGAACGGAATTTTTGTACCCTGCATCTAACCTCAACCTTTGGCCATTGCACTCTGGATTGCAGCGACAACTGAGCGACCGCCGGTCAAGGCTGCCTCAATAAGTGTCTGCAGATGTTCTGTCGTGCCGCTACGAGTTCCGATGTAGCCAGAGCGTACTAGCTCAATAAACGGGTCACTTCGTAGATAATGGCCGTCCAGTGCTTTGTAACTTATACGTAGGCCCTTTCGAGGTCCGGTAGTACAACCATCCTCGATTAACCGAGTCAGATGCTGCAGGCTCAGCATGATTCCCGCAGATTTGATTGCCGAATGGCGGCGGACAAGCTTAAAGAAGAATGCTCCAGGATTCAGTCGATAGGGCCCTTCGGGCGAGAGATCGTTGTCGAACTTCTCCATCCGCTCCATCTCACTCTTGAACTGAGCATTGATTGGCACGGTCCATTCCTTTGCGTCAAGCTGGTCAATGTCGGGCGTGTCAGCCTTAATGCGATGCACCTTACTGCTTTTTGGCTCCATCATTTTGTATTGAACCATCACCAACGAGCCGCGTGCCTTGTTCAGATAGATAAGGTCGACGCCAAACAACTCTTCAAGCGGTCGCTTGTTGGCGGTGAAAACTTCGAGCTGCTCACCGCGCCGAGTGAATACGGCTTTGCCGGTAAGGTCACTGTCGGACAAGTGCCAGCCAGAGATCCAGCGTGCGTCATGCTCAATGACCGCGTCCTCTTGCAGTCGGACCGTGCCAATAGCGGTGTGTCCGCCGGGCAACGCGACGCTTGTCGCACCGTCCGTTACCCCAAAAGCTTTGAGTGCGAGGTCAAGGGCATTTACTTGTAGCGCGTGGCCATTCTCATAATATTTTGGTCGCCCGACTTCGGCGAGAATACGATGAAAAACTGCTACATTGGCTGGTACTTCCGCAATCAGTGCAATCAGTTTTTCACCGAGCTTCTGTGACACCGGTTGAAACTCGGCGGTCTCCGATTTCAGCTTGTTGGTAGCTCCGCGCAAGGTGGTGCTAGTGACGCCAGCGACAAGGGCATTAAGTGATTGTGGAGCGATCAGCAAGACACAATCGAACATCACCCGGGAGTCGAGCGTCGAGATCGTTTGAATCGAGCGGATAAGCCCTAACCGCAAGGTGGGAGCTTTTCCATCTGTAGCGATCAGAACCAAAGTATTGGGTCTACCACTACGGGAAATTACGTGCGGAAAAGTAAGTGAAAATTTTGTACCGTGGTTTCGACACGCTTCGAGCTCCATCCAGCGGCTCTCAGTCAAGCGAAGCAGCGACAGTCCTCGTTGGGCTAGAGCCTTGAGATCCTTTTCGTCAATGTTGCTGGTCATGACCGAATTTTCCATGTGCGTCTCGCCAATCTATCTTGAACTCCTACAAAATAATTAGCGCCCGCCAATAGGGCAATCGCGTCGCGTTCATTGGCGTGCAGAACGACTGCACGAAATCAACTCGTGGGTGTGGCCCTGTGGAACTACGATCTATGGACATACCTAGGCAAGATCGACAGAAAATGTCGTTTTGCCATGGACAGCATGAGACTACCCTTGAATCCCCGGTTAGCAAGGTACGGAACCATGTCCATGGCTTGAAATCTTTCCTTTACATTGATGAGCTCTTCTGCAGGCTCGATGGCCTACCTGAGCCGATCATTGAGGTAGGCCGGGCCATCCAAGCCCGCGTCCTGCAATGGACTGCGCTGCCAGTGGGCGTCGGCATTGGGCATACCAAAACCCTGGCAAAGGCGGCGCAGCACGCCTCAAAAGTGTGGAGGGAGAAAACAGGCGGCGTGGTAGACCTGCGCAAGCCTGAGGCAATCGAATGGCTACTTCGACGAATGCCGGTTGATGAGGTATGGGGGATAGGTCGTCGTATGCGCGACAACCTTGCTCGTGATGGCATCAGCACCGCGTGGGAGCTTTCTCAAGCTGATGCGCGGTCAATGGGCCGTAAGTACAGCATCGTGCTGGAAAGGACCATCCGAGAGCTGCAGGGCGAATCATGCATGGACCTGGAGCAATCTGCCCCACCCAAGCAATCAATCTGCACCAGCAAGATGTTTGGTCAACGCGTGCATACCCGCAAGGGCCTGCAGGAAGCCCTAGCGACCTACATTCACCGTGCCGCTGAAAAGCTGCGGAAGCAACGCTCTCTCTGCGGTGCCTTACGCATCGGTATTCAGACGTCATTCCATGGCGACGGACCGAAGTACGCCAATGCTGCAACTATCATCCCAGCCTACCCAACAGATGATGTCCGTCAGCTCACCCGCTACGCGCTGCGTGCCCTGGAGGGGATCTACCGGCCGGGCTATGCATACAGCAAGGCAGAAGTCCTTCTAATGGATTTGCGCAAGCGAGGGGAGTATACGCAGGATCTGTTCACCCCCAGCCAACCGGAGCGCACAGATGCATTGATGGCTACCATGGACAAAATCAACCGGCGCTGGGGGCATGATTGCTTGCGGACTGCTGCTGTGCCACTGACACCAGATTGGGGTATGCGCCGAGCACTCCTTAGTCCCAGCTACATGACCAGTTGGGAACAGCTATGGAAAGTACAATGCCGATAAGTAAAATTACTAATGCTTGGACCCGCTAGCAAGCACACTCGGTCAATATCGTCATACCGTACCTTTTTATTGCGCGGACAAAAAACCCGGCCTTGTGGCCGGGTGGGTATTGCGTTGATATGGAATCCCGCCACGCAACAAAGCGCTCGCGAGGTAGGGTGAAGGTATTAATAACCTTGACGATGAATGAAGGCAGTGACTGACTCAATAGTGGGATTAATCAGCAAATGGTAATCAAGGAAATCAAAATACTTTAACTCCTCATCCCATTGTGCCAATTGATCGGAATCGAACGACCAGCGCTTACCGCCATAGGAGAATTCAGTCCAACCATCGTCCTCCTGAATCTCTGAGGGAGAAACCGAGGCAGACGTCTGTTGACAGCTGCGATCTACCGCCTCAATCACTTCACAATGATTTCGGCATTCATCCAGTTCTATCTGCGCCATAATGGCTTCACGTTTTTTATCACCAAGCTGGTAGTTCACTTTGTATTGCATATTGGAGTTCCTGTTTATACGGCACAGCTGAAGCGTACAAGCTGCACAGGCAAAGTGCCCAAGCGGTAGCTGTCTCCAAACAATGACGTACCCATGAAACCACCACGTTTAATGTCCGAATTGCAGACGGTGCGTAGTTCGCCGTTGTGTAGGACTGTATCGCCAGCACGGATTGTGTTGATGTGAGTATTAACCGTATTGTAGTTGGTCATGGTGTTACCTATTGGTTAGACCGATCGCTGATGAAAATCAGCTGTTCAGACTGCGGAACGCCGAGCCTCAGACATCCAAAGGTTACGAATGCTTTTGCAGTCAATTGCTTTGTCGTATTCACCCTGTTTCTTCAATAGGATTAATACCCGATTTACACGGCGGGCGTGCTTAACGAAACTGCTGATATCTGCTTTCATGTTTGATCCCTATCAAGCGCTGCGCGCTTACATGCCTTTGTTTAAGTGGACTGTCACACCGCCCTTATGGAGCAGATCGCTCACTTCGCAGTAACGGTCAGTCAAGTCCACATGCGACTTACCGTATTGCGCCGCCAATTTACATTTAATGCGCGCAGTCCTAACGGGGCCTCGTACTTTCGAATCCGGCAATGTTTCAAGCGCCTGTCCGAGAGAGTCAGCAGCTGCCTTACGATCAGACAGAGTTTCCACCTCGTTCGAAAAGATACTCGTTGCTTCGGGACCGAGCGGAAGCTGCTCGAAGTACTCGCGAATTGCGCGAGGTACTTGCTCCATAGTCCTGGGGTAACGATTACCGATAAGGCCTTGCTCATTCAGCACAGAGTGAACATGCATTTTCTCAGGAATGGTGCAGCTGGTTCTAACCGCGATGAAACAGGTCATGGCATACCTCGACGTTGTCCTAGTGCCAATGAGATGAACCACACCCAGCATGAAGATCTGCCTCCCGCCCTGGTGCCGGGAGAGTGAAAATCGACCGAACGCGCTTGCGCACCGGATCCGACCCATAAAAAAACCCGGCTAGGCCGGGTAGAAGGTAGGTGTTGCTTATGCCGAAGAAGCTACCCGGCGCACCGGGACCAAGCCGCGTGAATAGGGCATGCCGATAAACACAGGGTTTTCTACAAGCTGGCGCCAGGTAGTCGCGTCATCCGCCAAAAACTGGTCATCAGCAAGCATCTTCTCGCCGTGCACCAACAGGCGAAATTCAGTTGCCTGGGTCCGATCGGCACAGGCGGAAAGTGCTGCAAGCACGTCGGCAAGACGGACAAAATCGCCATCCTCGGCTTGGAATTTTTCAAGCGCTGCAATGTACGCCGGCAACTCAGCCAGCTGGGCTCTCAACAGGCTGCATTCGGACCTGAGCTCGTCGACTTCCGAGCTACTAGGCTCATTACGCGGTAAGGCCCCGATCGTGATCAAGGCCTCACGGAACTGATCAACGTAATGCTCAGTACTGGTCGCCGGGAATTTATTCAACAGGCACTCTTCGTCGATGGGTGCGCCTGCATCTTCTGCTTCTTCCGACGCCTCACCTGGAACCATGAAGAATGCGCGCTCCACTGCTCCCAGGTAGTCCGAGAAGCGCTTGATGTTACCCAGGTTAGTCAGCAGCACGCCCATAGGGTGACCATGGTGCAGACCAATGACGTCGTATACGCGAGCCATGTCGCGCTGGTCTGCGGACGGCACAGCTGGAGCCTTCAGATAGACCTCGCCAGCGCCCTCCTCGTCCGTGATCGAGCCATGAGCAATCAGTAGGACTTGGTCCGCGTGCTCCAGCGCTGCGATGCCGCCCTCAAGCAGCCACTCAAGCCGCATTCCTTCCTCATCAGTCCGTGTCACAGCGACCGCTTCAACCCGCACAGCATCCTCGCTGCGCTGGGGGCCTGCCTGGAGCTCCAAGAGCTGCTCCCCTTGATCGGTGACCTGCCATAGGGCCGGGCGTCGCTGAACTCGCTTGAGCAAGCCCAGCTGGGTGAGAACATCAAACCACTGGGTACCAATGTCAGCGCCTTGGCCATCGCTGGCGTATTCGTCAAAGCGCTGCAGTTTTCGGATGACCAGGTTAGCGAAAGGCGGCAGGCCTGCCAGCTGTCCAGAACTGTTCATGCTGCCGCCACCTCGACAGGTTGTGTGAGCGCTTGCTGGACTGCTTGGACGATGCGCAGCAGGTACATGTAGTCCGGGTTTGGTTCAGTAGCTCGATCGACGGGGTAATGCCATTCATCACCGAACAAAAGAGATAGGAGCTCGGAATGACTCCAGCAGTCCCGCAACGACTCAACATCGCGAAGCTCATCGAGGCGCCCGTAAAGCGAACGAGCCTCTTCAGCGTCGAGATACCCCAGCTCCCAATCGGTACCGCTGCGCTCACGCCGGCGATCGATGATGCACCTTGCTGAGAGCTGTTTGAGAGCCTTTGCGCTGAATCGAGTGCTGCTCAGGCCGCGGCTTAGGCAATTCAGAATGTACTCATCACTGCACTTGGCAACAAACTCAGTCACCGTCCTTGAACCCATGCCGCCCCAGTATGAAGTCCAGCTCTCCCCTGCGCAGCGGACGGTGAGGTTACCCTGGCAACTGACACTATCTTGGCCGTCATCACGGGGAGAAACCCTGCAGCCGAGGTCCTCAAGAAAGACAGTGATCGGGTCAAGGTTTACACCTCCCGTGATGACAAGCTTTGTCACCACAGAGCGCTCTACAGCTAAGCTCGTGGCTGATGATCCATCGGTACTTTGATCCACGCCCATTTTAACCTCAGTTTTCGGATACATAACACGTAGACATAATCTAAATGCGGATGATCTGTTTGCCTAGGCCCGAATGGCGATTTTCTGGCGAGCGTTTCTGCGTATTGGCACCTGATGCCCCCAGACAGCCGAAGGTCGGGCAGTGGTCAAGGGGCTGATGGCGTAACCTCTCTCGCTCGCGGGTCATCTGTTGAATCCCTGTCTGCGGAAACGGCATTCTACAATCTGAGGACACCCTGTAACCCCAGAGCGTTC
This sequence comes from Pseudomonas sp. CIP-10, assembly GCF_020911845.1. Taxonomy (NCBI): domain Bacteria; kingdom Pseudomonadati; phylum Pseudomonadota; class Gammaproteobacteria; order Pseudomonadales; family Pseudomonadaceae; genus Pseudomonas; species Pseudomonas sp. CIP-10. Next base: position 13,863 of record NZ_CP087161.1, read on the forward strand.
TGGTGTGGACTCAGTGGGCCCACATCACACAAATAACAAGGAACCAACGATGGCCCGTCAGAAGAAGGTCAGAAGACCACCAGACCGCAAGACTGGTCTCATGAGCGATGAGAGGATTCATTCCGTCGTCACGTCCCCAACCAAGTTTATACATCCGTCTACGTGCGATGAGGCATGGTCGAGTTGGTATGGGGCCACAGAGAACGTCTCCGATTTAAGGGCCGAGATCATCGAATCGGGTATCCGGCTTGAGGGTTTCAGTCGTAGTGATCTTAAACTGATGCCAAATGGCATGTTGCTGTCGACTGTGCTATTGGACGATGACCGACGCGCAGTACTCGAAAAAAGTCTTGGCGTAGAGCGTGTGCGGGAACTGATGCCGCAGGCCAGGCTTGAAGACAGAACCAAAGAAATCATTGGCGACGACCTCTACGAAAATCTCCAGAAACAAATCTACTCAAGCTCATCTAGCGAACTGATGGCGATGACTGAGAAGGCAATTCCCCAGCTTGGCGAATTGATGGAGGTTGGCGGGTTCAGTCACGAAATCGCCACGGCAGCCCTTATGCTTGAGGCGGTGTTTGGATCTGTTAATGACTACAGTTCTATAGCCAGTAGCATGAGGCTTCAGTTATGTCTTGAGATGGTGGTTCATCTTTATTTGCAGATGATCCCGGTTCGCTTTATCCGAGATTGCATACTCGTGGACCACCCACAGCTCGAAACAATGTATGTTGCCTCCTCAGATCTTATCGAAGAGATCAACCCCTACTCCCCGATATTTAAGACGGATATTTATTGGGGGGGACCGTTACTGTTGACTGCATCACTTAGCGCTTTGGAAAGGCGAGTGACAAGGAGCGCGGATTGTATAGACTCCGTTCTTGAAACCCTGCAGAGCTTCGCAGTGGCGGCCTCGCCAGCATCCCGTTTCACCAGATACGCGGTCTGGAGCGTGATTGAGGATGCGAATGAGTTGTGGGAATACCTGTGCAATGACCTGGAAGAATTAAATGTTGATGAAGCTGCTATTGCGGCGGCTGGCGTCACCTTCGGGCAGGACCTAATCCCAGAAAGCACCCTTTCAGCAGTGGTAATAAATCTAGACCTGGTAGACCGTGCGCGCGCATTTCGAAGTGCGACAAAGGAGGTCCTAGAAGATCAGACTGTCGCGGATAACGCCATGATTGTGGCCAGAGCCCTTGTGGATGTGAACAAGGAAATTTCGGAAGCAGTGAAAGGTGGAAATGGCGACTTTGAATTATTGGGCAGCCTGAGCAAGAAAGGAGCAGATCTCTCCCTACAACGGAACGAACTGATCTCCCGCGGTCTGAGCCAGGCAAAGACTGTCTTAGAAGCAGCTCAGTTATTTATCAATGCAATAGATGCCACTAAGGCTGCACAGTCCAACATTTCGCCTTCGGCCACAGACTTGCAAGGTGCTGATTCGATCCAAGAAGCTCCACCACCGATACAAGATAGCAAAAACGACATCGAGACAGAGCTGCTCGAAACAAATACTCGCCTCGAAACTGAACTCAAGGCCGCGCAGGTAGAAATCTTCCGTCTCAACTCTGCAAACAAGGCACTTCAAATCCGGGGGGAGACCTCTAACGGAACGTTGGATCAGTCATTCATGGATCTCGCACGCCGCCAGGTACAGGGGCAACGCCTTAAGCCAGAGGAGCTCTTGAGGTTTTACAGCCTCATGGCCCCTGATCGCCTTCTCGTACTCGACTCTGCCTGGAAGTCATCTCGGCAATCTGAGAACTTCGCTAATCCGGAACGCCTCAGCGAGCACCTTTGCAAGCTGGTGTTCGATTACCTAGACCAAGTTCGTGCTGGCACACCTATGGGAACTGTCGGCAGAGAACTATTCGCAGGAGCCTTCGCGGCAAAAGAGTCGCAGTCGGTTTCTCAAGACGCTTCGATGAGAGCTCAGCGCGAGTTTAATTACAAGGGCGAGATTCGATTCTTTGAGTACCGACTAAGAACCGGCAACGGGTGGGGTGCTGTGGAAGGGATGCGGATCTACTTCGACATCATTGAGGACAGAATGGTGATCGCTTACGTCGGCCCTCACCTGGACCAGCCTAGGCTCTGTACGAAAAGAGATGTCGCAAACACCGCATGGAACAAGCCAGTGAGACCATGGCTGCATAGCTTTTCGCGAGCTTGTCGAAGCGCGTCACGATGCGGCGGTTCTCTTTCAGCCAGCCAAACATGCGCTCAATGATGTTGCGCTGTCGGTATTTGGGTCGATCAAACAGTCTGGGTAAGCCAGGCTTGGGTTTACGCTTCATTGAGCGCATCGGGATGACGGGTTGCATTCGGTACTGGTCGCAGTAACGGCGCAGCGCTTCGGCGTCGTAGCCCTTGTCGGCGAGCAACCATTTGCAGCGCTTACGCGGGCGGCCACGTTGGTTCGATTGAATGCTGACTTCGTCCAACAGTGGTTGGGCGTAGCTGATGTCACTGGCTTGACCGCCAGAGAGGAGGAAGCGCAACGGTATCCCGTTAGCGTCGCAGAGCATGTGGATCTTGGTCGTCAGGCCACCGCGACTGCGGCCTAGAGCGTGATCGGCAGGTTCGTCAGCCCCCCCTTTTTTCCGAGCACCAGATGAGGCTCGGGTTGCACGTACGGCGGTTGAGTCGATCATCCAGGTTTGCAGATCGATCAAGCCTTGCTCATTCAATCTCAGGTGTAAGCGTTTGAGCATCTGATCGAACGTCCCCTGGTTTCGCCAGCCGCGAAACCGTTGATACACCGTTGACCATGGGCCGAAGCGCTCCGGCATGTCTCGCCATGCAGCGCCCGAGCAGAGCACCCAGAGCACGCCATCGAGCATCAGGCGGTCGCTTAAGCGTGGCCGCCCTCGGCCATGAGTTTCGATGAAGAGATCAGAGACTACATCCCAGGCCTCGTCAGAGAGTTCGTAACGCTTTGCCATCACAGAATTCCTTTCCGTAGATGGCCGGGAACCCTACAGAATTTCAGCTTCCGAAGGGCGCCAATTGGGTTTCTCGGGATTTCGTACAGAACCTAGCACCAATTGAATAGTCTCCTGAAGTGGCGCCGTTTGGCACAACGCCTGCGGCGACCGCTAACTAAGAAACAAGCAGATTGGCAACCTGACCGCGAAAACCCATATACGAGCTACGTCAGCGACGTCGAAAAAAAAGGCCACCTCGCAAGAGGTAGCCTTCGATTAGTTAAGCAAATAGATCCGAGATCGCCGAATTTTGATTGGTGGACTCAACCTTCATCGACTCCAGGACCTGTTCGTGCTCGGCGTTGCTGATCGAATGATGCCGTATGTAGGAACGCAGATCGGTACCAGCTAGATCGCGCTCCATGCGTTGCCAGAATTGCGCTCGGCGAGCCATTGCATCGTAATCAGCAGCCTTGCCCTTGGCCAGTTTGACCAAGCCTTTGTTCAAGTAGTACTTGGCGCTGTCAGTCGGAGAAAGACTTTTCGCCAACGTGTAAAACGCTTCATCGAACGAGTCGACCAAGCACATTGCATCTGCCGGGTCGATTTCCATTTCATCGGCTTCTTCGTAGTAGACGATATTGCGTTCCTTGCCCTCAAAGCGGTCTCGGATCGTTCGCAGCGCCGGACGTTCAGGGTGTCGGTGCTTGTTGGTGGCTTCGAGGGTCGCGGTAGGGACGGCAGTTACCTGCCGCCCCCCGCACAGATCCGTACGTGCGGGACTACCGCATACGGCTCCTGCCTCGGGTATGTGACGCGAAGCGATCCTCAGGGTAAGGGTGTGCATTTCTGGGCCTAGGTATGTAGAGATCAGCAAGGCGTCCATAGCGTGACCATTGAAGTCGATTACGCTGGCTACGACGTTTGAGGGCTTGCCGCCATAAACGGCAGACCGCCGAACGAAAACCACCCAGACGTGTCAGGTTTCCCGGCACCGCGTGGTAATTGAAGTAACCGCTCACCACCCGTGTGAGCCATTGCCCTTGAACCCAGATGGGTTCATGACGTCGGTGTTTCAGCTCATCCCGCATGGCCAGCAGCATCGCACGCATTCGCTTCTTGACCGTCAGTCGCAGTATTTGAAACCCACCGCTTCTGTTGGTACTACAACAGTGCGTGAAGCCCAGGAAGTCAAACGTCTCCGGTTTACCTAACCCTCGCTTCCTGCGATTTCTCGCAGCAAAACGACCGAACTCAATTAGCCGTGTCTTCGAGGCGTTCAGGGATAAACCGAACCTGGCCAACCGTTCCTGCAACTGCACCAGAAACTGCTGAGCCTGCACTTTCGTCCTGAAACCCACCACGCTGTCGTCCGCATAACGCACAATAATTACATCGCCACGGGCATGCCGCTGGCGCCACTGCCTTGCCCACAGATCCAGCACGTAGTGAAGATAGATATTCGCCAGCAATGGCGATATCACTGCGCCTTGAGGCGTCCCCTTGGTTGCAGCAACCCTACGGCCATCTTCCATAACACCCGCCTGAAGCCATTTGCAGATAAGCCCGAGCAGGCGCCGGTCTGCAATCCGGTGTCCCAGAAACATCAGCATCCATTCATGGTCGATCTCATCGAAGAACGACGTGATATCCGCATCCAATATCCAGTTCACCTTCTGACCCTTGAGCGCGACCGTCAGCGCATCCAGCGCATCGTGCTGGCTACGTCCCGGCCGAAACCCATACGAGAAACCCAGAAAGTCCTCTTCATAAATCGCATTCAGAACGGTAACGACTGCCTGCTGTACGATCTTGTCCTCCAGAGAGGCAATGCCCAGCGGACGCTGCCTGCCGTCGGCTTTGGGAATGTAGACCCGCCGCGATGGCGTTGCCCGATAGGCTCCACCGTGGAGCCTTGCGTGCAGATCAGTTACCCGCTGGAGAAGACCTTCCTCGTATTCCCGCCACGACATGCCGTCCACGCCTACTGCTGCATCCCGGCGCAGAGCATAGAAACTCTGCGCCAGTAACTGCGGTGTGATGTGGTGCAGCAAAGCCGTGAACTGCATGCCCTTGTTTCTTCTGGCTGCTTCACGTACACCTTCAAGTCCCATCGACGCGCGACTGATCCGGCTCAGTGTCCGGGGCGCGGGAGGCTTGTTGGTGTTTCCCTTGGCTACGTCCCTTTCCTCCACTATCTCCGCAGGGCCAGGCCCTTTGTTCGATGGCTTCTCAGGTACTACGGACGTATCCGACTTCTCGGCAGCGTAGGCAGCAGGGTTACAGCTTTTGGCCTTTCCTGCTCCGCCCGATGCTTGCGCACCGGGCGCCGCTGAGATCTCCCAGTTTCCGTACGAAGGACTTCCCGACGTGCACAGGGTCTCCGACCGCGCGGGATCAGAGCATGACTGGCGTATAACGCCATGCTCCGTATTGCCTTCTGCTTCGCTTAACAGCATCGGCATCCCGAATTCCTGATTACGCGGCTCAATGGCTGGCCCATCGGTTTCCCCTGTCAACGCTTCACCCTGCACCTCACGGTGCAACATGCATGACTCGGGGTCTGGTTGATTCGCCATTTCTTACCAGTATCGAACTTTCATCGACTATCCTCCGCCAGCTTTAACTGGCGCTCTAAGCGTCCTGCAAGCCCATCTCCTGCGCCGGGCTCTGCCAGTCATCGAACTTGAACCAACGCTGCTCTGGGATGATGCCCTTTTCCGTGGGAGCGACATCATCGATCAGGTAGCGCTTCCCTAAGACACGGATCTCGTACCACTCCGACAAAGCGGGGAAGGCATGGTCAAAGCCGTAGCTCAGTGACCAGGCAAAGTCGATGGCCAGGAGATTTTTCGGCGTTATGAATTGGAAGGTGCTACCACGAAGAATTTCGTTGGACTCCGTCCTTTCCAGCTCGCCGCGGAACATCCGCGCATCGTGCTCCTCAGCCCGCTCTTCCTCCAGCACATCTAAAGTCAGCAGGTACCGCAACAGCTCACGGCGCATCTCTGCGTTGTAGGCTGTTCCTGTGACGTTGATGTAGCCGGCGTCCGAGGTTGTGCGCCCGATCCAGTCTCGACGCTCCATGTCCCAGCGGGTGTTGATGAGATGGTTCCGGAAGCGGTTAATTCCCGACATGTGTCCATGCTTGTCAGGCGCAGACGCAATCATTGCTTCCATGGATTTGTCACGCTCTCCGGTGACCGTGCACCAGGCACAGCCAAAGCGAGAGCCGCACGCCGCCTTGTTACCACCATCGCCGGTGATGATTGCGCACGTGCCTTCATTAGCTTCCTTGTAGAGCTCCAGGCACCAGTCGAAACTGTCGACGAAGGTCCGATAAGGACCACCGCGCTTCGCCTCGCACGCCATGAGGAACTCCCACACCTCCTCCATCTCCCAGTCGGCGATGATCGAGCAGTTGTACGAGCCATGCTCATTGAGCACCAGCCGCCCGGCCTCCTCCTCACCCCGTTCGCGCATGTTGGCGGCACGGGTTGCCGACTCTGACAAACGAGTGCCCACGAAGGTCACCAGCTCACCAGGAGACTGCAGCGTGGAGAGCAGTTGCTTGAGCGCTTTCTGCTGCGGGCGCAGTTTCCAATCGACCGAGCAGCTTCGAGAGGCGCCAGCGAAAACCGGCAGTTTGCCGCGACCCAGGGTGGCATAAGCGAATGTCGAGGTCATTGAAGGCTGCACTTTGACTACCGTGATTGGCAGTCCGAGCCTCGTGCAGTGCGCCTCCAGCTCAGTGATCATCGCCTCGGCGTAAGTCTCCATTGCTGGGTTCTCTACGGTGGTCTGGGCATGACTGACGAAAGCCGGCGGCACGTACGATCCGGCTTCGACACGGCGCCGGATGGCCTCTAGCATCAGTACCAGCACAACCGTGCTGTCCTTACCGAACGAGGTCGCTGAGCTACATGTGAAGCCTTGATCGATAATCTGGTCGATGCGCGCAATGCAGGCTTCCGCCCGCGCAACGATCCGGGCAAAGCGACCAGCACTGCCCAAGGCAGGAACTGCGTGGGTGTAGTCGTTTACGGCGATCAATTCGGGTACAAGCATCTGATTCATATTGGCATCTCCAGGAGGAAGTAGGCTTCGTATCCTGGGGATGCTCAACACCGAGCATGATTCTTGAACTTGATGACATCCCCCCCCACCCAACACCCTTAGGAGTCACTATCATCATCGTTGCAGTTGTACACGCCCGGTGCCAGACTTTCGGTTGGGGATTTGCCTATGAAAACAGGCCGCACAAAACCGTGGGTCTGTTTCACTGGCCTCAGGCCACTAGCTGTTGACTGGAGGCAAAAGAAAAGCCGTTGAGGTATTCGATCAGTCTGCCTCAGGGGGGAGAGGGCGAACTGCAGCCGCCCACTGCTCAAGAATGTCTCCATGCGTCGCCAAGAAAGCCTTGTGCTCGGCTTCCTGCTCAGCAAGCACCTCGAACACACGCGTAGGCCAATCCATGAAGGTGACATCCCTCATCTCGTTGTTAAATGCGTAGATGCTGGCGCAGGTGGCCCGATTTCCGCTGCCTGGAGACAGCGAGTAGCGAAACCGGTCACGAATTTCAATTACCTCCATAACCCGGACCTGGGCAATGATCGACAGGACAATTAGCATGGCTTGGGTCATTGCACCTACGTTCTTGCCGACCTTGCGCAAGTAGGCTGGACGCTGACTCACAGGTTTGGCTAACAGCTCCCGGATGAAGATTTCGGATTCTGATTCGAACGCATGAAGTTGCTCAACTGAAAGGGCATCGAAGGCCTCTTTTACCTGCACCAGATCGAAGGCACTCTTCAACCAAGTTGCCAAGGCCAGTGCATCCTGCCAGGCAAATTGCTCGTAGCTAGCCATATGCGCATTGCGCGGATCTGCTTTTTGCCGCCTCATACCCCAGAATCCCTAGCATAAAACTGATTATTTCTTGGTGATCACATGCTCGCAGCGCGCAGACTGCGGGCGGGTACTGAGCCTAAAGGGTTGACAGTTAGGCCGCAAGAGAAAGGATGTGCCTAGAGCTGGAAGACACGCTACTGCAAGAAACCGTGACGGAGCGGGCTGATGGTGCAGCCAGATTTGTCAGTCCCAGTCCGATATTAAGGAATTCTATGAACTCAACCTGGAGTCCGACTCCAGCGCATCAGCGAGCTGGCTGAACGCATCAGCAAGGCGGCGCATCTGGCCGATTTCGTCTGCCAAATTTCCATCATGATAGCGATATTCAAGCGTGCCGCCGAAAGGCCCGGTACCAGGGAAAATCCCGCCGTAGCTCAACTGCTCATTGACGTGCTTTTCAGCCCGGCTGATCCGCTCGCTAGCATTCGTGTCTTTAACCATGCTGTCGCTCCGTGAAACGCGCCTCAGAGACCATAAGGCCGGCAGAGTTCGAGTTTATCAGCGAATGCATAGCGCAAAGGTATCTGCCCAAACGCCGCAAAATTCACCATCATTAGGCAAATCCCCACTATTGCGAAAGGTTTTGCCCAAACTTTCGGCCTAACGAACTGGAAAACAAGAATAAATATCGCAATTCCGCAGAACCAAACTATTGAATTGCTGCAAGAAAAAGGTGAATCAAGCATAACGTTCCTAGTCAACCTGATAAATTAGTTATCAATGGGGCGCCGCATCGCATGAGACTTGCATCGCTCTATAACTGGGAGCCTGGATTTAACAGAAACCACGTACGTGCATAGTGAGTGCCCTGTGCCGTCAGCCGGCGGCGTCCTCGCAAACGTCACTAATCGCCTCGACCTCGTATTGACTCAGCACTCCGACCAAGAAAATGCCCAGACTGGCACACGCGGCCTTGATATCAGCGGCATCAATCCGCTGCGGCAACATTCCGCGCTCGGCGCACCAATCGCCGATGGCGTGAATCTGTGGCGTGGTCAGGTTGGCCATGTTGCGTTTCTCCTGTCGGGCGCAGCCGCGAAAGCGACGGCGGGATCCTCGATATAAAAAATGGATGGGGGGGTCGGGTCAGTCTATGGGCCGGGGGCGGCGTAACCAGGTGGGCGGGCGTAGGCCCGAGCCCTTGCGCCCGCGCAAAATTTAGAGGCCGAGCGTTTCCTTGCGCGTTTCGGCCATTGATCCAATTAGCAAGTTCAGGGCAGAAACCTCCTCAGCACTTACCAGAGTCGGGTGAAGAGCGCGCACACGGTCATACAGCGCCGAACGCTGCTCAATTACCGCCATAAAGTCAGGCGCCTGGCCAAGCGCTGCGATTGCTTGATGCAGCGCTACCAGATCCGTCAAACGGGAACGCTCAAAGCTGTCAGGCGCCGCGGGGTGGTTATTGGACTGCATGGTGATCTCCTGCTCAATTGAACGACTCTGGTCAGATTTCGCTACTGCCAATCCATTCGCCGCCGAGGTAGCCATCGGCCCCGTCGCGGGTTATTGCCACATGCTCGTACGCAACGGTTATCAGCTGCTGATGCGTCCAGCCCGTTGGGGGTGCGGCAATGGCTAGGAGCACATCGCCTGCGAGAGAACGGATTTCAAAAGCTGCATGCTTCACCGCAGAAAGCACGTCTGGCTCACCTGGGCGCTGGTCAGTTACAAGATTCAACATGGCGTTATCCGTCGCTACTCGGCTTGCGGCCGAAGCGTGTAGACGGCATGGCACTCGCTGCAATCCACCGCATACGCTGTGATGGGTGTAATAGCGAATACGCCGCCGCTATTCAGCAAGGGCCACACCTCAGCTTTGTATTCGTTGCGGTGACCACACCATGGACATGGCACGGTAAGGCTCGAAAGCCCAGACGTAATCACAGGTGCTACTTCTGCCGGCGCTGATGACTGTTCCTGAACCTCAAAGCGATGCTTACAACTGCAGCACTCAAACAGGTGCACACCGTCTGGCAGCTGCTGGCTGCCTTCTGGGTGCTCAGCTACCTGCCGGCCAAGCGCACCGGGTTTACACGCCGGATTGGTACAGAACCCTTGCAGGTGATGCCCGTAGTTCTCAGTATTTCCTGTGATGCGATCCAGCTTCATGCCTCACCTTCATGTCTCGGCGGCCACGCCTGCCACTGTGATTCGGGAGCTTTCACCGTGTGCGGTACCGCTCATTCATCGTACTCGGGATCGGTCCATTCGTTGCCAAAGGGGCATACCCAAATAATCCTGGGGAACCGAAATCGCGGAAGTATTTCAGCGAACGTCAACTTGACGTCCGGCGCATCCTCAAAGCTTGTGCGCCGCGAGCTCGCAGGGTCGGGAATGTGTTCTTCCACTAGCCTGGGATCGGCCCATCCGCCTGGGAACTCGCCCCCTTCGGCCTCGACCACGGCCAACGCCTGCTCCACTGAACGGGCGACGACCACATAGTCGTCGCCGATGCACCAAGCGCGCAGAGGCAAGTGGCGCTCCAACTCTTCCAACCGCAGCAGTTCTTCAACGCTCTGCAGCGCTGCAGCGGCTTCCGCATTATCAGGGGCTGCGTCGACAGCCAGGCGTCGCTGGGCGAGCTGATCGAACCAAAACAGATGGTTGAAATAGACCGCAGCGTCGGCAGCTTCATGAGCCTGGGCACCCTTACGCACTGCCCATGCGTCGGCCACCGAACCGGTACCTGAAGCAGTTAGCCATTGGCTACGTTCGACGTCGGGCATGCAGTTCCACCATGCCATACCCGCCGCCTCATCGGCGGTTGGCGAGCGCTCCGAAGAATCTGCTTGCGGGGATACTGTCATGGCATGCCTCCTGTCGCAGTCAAATGATGAGGCGCGATAACCGCGCCTTTACACACTGCTTGCCCTGCCAACGGCCGAGCAAGGCAGGAGCAGCGGGTCTAGTGAGGTTAGCGGCTCGACTCGGCCATTTTACCAAGGTCACTGAGAATCTTCGGAACGACCACAGATAATTTGCCAGGCTTCAGTGCAGCGTCTCTGATCGTGGTGGCAACATCTTCGTCGCGCCAATAGTTCTCAACAATCGTCGCAGATGCTTCGGCCTGCCCGTAGACGTAATTATTGAGCAGGACCCCTGGCAGATGATCCAACACAAAACCCATTGCTACGCGCCCGTGCAGCTCAACGCAGGCCTCCAGCAGGGTTGTCATTTGATCAAAGCGCCCATCTTTCGCCAGCTCGCGTAGGGCTCCAAAAGCTGGCTCGCTGATGTGTTTGCCGTCCCAGCCTTGAAAAAACTCGGTAACGATCTCTTCTAACGCCCGCATCCTGCTGCCTCACTGAAATGGGTTAAATAGGGGTGAAAGCTGCCTATCTTATGCCTGAGAGCCCCGAAATTGCATTGACGGCAATTTCATGGCTTCCCTATGGTTCAAACGTTGTGTTGAGCAGGTCGAAAAAGCGATCCTTCTTGGCAACGTGTTCTGGCTGCTGCCTAACGATTCGCTCCAATGCCGAACGATGCTCAGGCGTTTTGCTGACAACCTGCTGAGCGTGTTTTTCTGCTCGATCAAGAGCGGCAGAATGGCTGATAGCAGCCTTGTCACCCGCGCTACACAACAGGCGATGCCAGAGGCTTCTGTAGCTCGTCTGAACCAAAGCCCATTTGTAAGCTGCCAGTGCGGCGCATACTTCGCCTTCAATGGGGTCTGTCGTGGATTGGCGCATAGTGGAATTGTCCGTTATCTGGGGTGATTGATGGCAGCGTTACGCCGCGAACATCGTCAGCGCCACTATGAACAGACCGCCAAGCGTGAATGCTTTGAGAAGCCAAAGAAACGCATTATCACTGGCGGCCTCTCCCCTCTCCAACGAGAAGAACGCAACGGCTTCAATTGCTACTAGCGCCGTAAAGGCAATCACCCTCACGCCGAAGGCATCAAAAATCGCCCAAACGACAAGGGCAATTAGCCAGAAAACTAGAATACCAGGTAACACAGGCACCTTCGTGCCGCCAATCCTAAAATTTGCTGATGACAAAGCGCCGGCTGATTTCAGGAGGGTTGCAAAGAAAAAATACAATGCAGCGGCTGCGAGCAGCACATAAGTAAGTTGGTTCAATTCGATTTAATTCCCGAAATACTACGGGCCATATATGACGCCAAGACAAAGAACAGTAACGCACTGATGTGCTCAGAACGGCTGTCAAGTGCTATCAGGATGAACCAGATCACGGCCGCACCGAAAAACGAAAGAACGCGATTTCTTGTCACTGGACGGGTTGGATCCATTTCTCTTCTCATACAGGTCCCTTATGGTTATGCGGGCGCGAAAATCACACCTGTCTCTACGGCCTCGGTCCCGGTTTATCAGGCCGGGGCTTGGGGTACACCTGAGCGTTTACCGTGATCAGTTCCTGGTGTTCGTTTTCAACACGGTTTGGATGGCATCAGCACTGAGTTGCGGCGCTCTCTGCCCCTCATCAACCATGAGATTTGGCCGCTCTGCCCGGGAGATCTGTACACGAAGCTGGTTGAGGGCATTGTCGATCTTCTGTTCAGCAGCTTTGAATTCTTTGTCGGACGCTTCCCCAGGCACGAAGGAAACGCTCTCGTGCCCCCAGCTCAGAATTAGCAAGTCGCGCAGGGTCAGCTTCACCGAAATTTCGGTGTCCAGGTCCGCTTCGGAATAGTTGTTCAGGGTACTCATCCACACTGTTCCTTTCCGGTGATGGTCGGGGTCATCGTAGGTCTTTAGGGAAGGTCTGAAGTAACCCTGTATTTCCGGTCGACTTCAGCCCTTGCTGCTTTTGAAAGCGGGCCGTCGATCAAAATCGACCAGGTAACCCGCTCAGTTCTCCGTTTTTGGCCGCCGCGAGCACCTCGCAGCAGCCATTTTCCGCATTACAGGTGCACCTGTCCTGCGGTAGTCAGCAAATGTCGGCGCGCCATCCATAGGTTCGACAGCGCGAACAGCGTCACCAGCTGAGCGGTGTTCTTGGCCAGGCCACGGAAGCGCACCTTCACGTAACCGAACTGGCGCTTGATCACTCGAAACGGGTGCTCGACCTTCGCTCGCACTTGTGCCTTGGCCTTCTCGATCTTGCGCTTGGCTTTGTACAGGGCGCTGCGTTTATCGAGCTTCTTGTAGGTGCTGCGGCGTGCTGCGACCTGCCAGATCACTTCGCGGCCCGCATGTTCGGGGCGCTTTTCGACGCCGGTGTAGCCGGCATCGGCGCAGACGACGTTCTCGTTACCGTGCAGCAGTTTGTCGACCTGGGTGATATCCGCCACGTTGGCTGCCGTGCCTACCACGCTGTGTACCAGCCCCGACTCATCATCCACGCCGATGTGCGCCTTCATGCCAAAGTAATACTGGTTCCCTTTCTTGCTCTGGTGCATTTCCGGGTCGCGCTTGCCGTCCTGGTTCTTGGTCGAGCTGGGTGCGTGGATCAGTGTGGCATCGACGATAGTGCCCTGGCGCAGCGACAGGCCGCGATCCCCCAGGTAGCCATTGATTACGCCGAGGATGCCGGCTGCCAGCTCATGTTTCTCCAGCAAACGACGGAAGTTGAGGATGGTGGTTTCGTCGGGAATGCGCTCCAGGCTCAGCCCGGCGAACTGACGCAGGATGGTCGTCTCGTAGAGCGCTTCTTCCATGGCCGGGTCGCTGTAGCCGAACCAGTTCTGCATCAGATGGATACGTAACATGGCCATCAGCGGATAGGCTGGACGACCACCTTCACCCTTTGGGTAGTGTGGCTCGATCAGGGCAATCAATCCCTTCCACGGCACCACCTGATCCATCTCGATCAGGAACAATTCCTTACGGGTCTGCTTGCGCTTGCCGGCGTACTCGGCGTCGGCGAAGGTCATCTGCTTCATGGAAAAACTCGGCTGGCGGGATCGGCGTATTTCACCAGATTCGGGAAGTCTTTTTCAGACCTTCCTTAGGTTTTTTCTTCAGTCTTCTGAAACTCTTCCAGTTTGAGACGCGCAGCTGCGTAGAAGCACAGGGCGCAAAGGCCCCCAGTGCCTCCCGCAAAAACTGCCAGTGAATCGATCATTGCGAGTGGAGTGCCGGCCAGCGGATGGAACGTCTTAGCAATCACAGCCATACCACCGGAAGCCAGGAGTACCCACGGCGCGACACGACAGATCATGGTCAGGCTGGCCTTGTGCTGTTCAATCGCCGCACTTTCCTCAGATTCGATGATCCTTACTGCAGCCACGTTGACATCGAGCTGCAGGCCCCATGCATGCTGGAGGACAGGGCTATTGTCCTCGGTAACCTTCGCTGCGATGTCGCGGGGGATCTGACCCTTACTTGCTACAGCTTCCACGACCGCCTGCTTCCAATCGGCGTACTCATTCATCGGTATTTTCCCTTCGACTTTGGGCGTTGACACCAAGTCGCTCAGTCACTCGGCATCGGCATGCGCGGAGTGCTTCGCGCAAAATGAAATCCAACGAAGCGTAACACGTACGCATAATACTAGTAAATTAAGTTGACGCCGGTGCAAGCGCATCGCATACGGCGCGGGTTGCGCTTTCACAAAACAGCTGCACGCGCAGACCGCCCGCCCAGGCTCCAGTCCAGGTAACCAGAGGAAACCGCCAACCATAAAAAACCCCAGCCTTGGCCGGGGTGGGTGAAGCGTTTACTGAAAGCTGACCACGCAACAGGGGTACTCGTCAGAGCTGCGTGCGGTGATGGCTAAGCGGAAAAGACCCTGGACATCAGTCTGCCGGGGTTTTCCTTTGATCAGGACCAGGACCTGCAGCCGAGGCTTCATTGGCGTGATGCCAGTTCAGCTCGGCGGGCGGCGGGCGAGGGAGTTTCTTTGATCAGGCGAGCAAGGAAGGCGGTGTAACTGGCCTGCTCGTTGATGTGCATGATGTGCTCTATAAAGTCTTTTCGCTTCCGCTCCAACCACTGCTCAGCTGCGACACCTTGGCAAGGAAGGCGCTGCGTGTAGAGGACGTAGTCGTCGAGAGCTACCTGTTGGGGCCAGGTCAGTTCAGATACGTTCAGGTTGTGCATGTGGCATCTCCAGGAGGATGTAGGCTTCGTATCCAGGAGATGCTCAACATTGAGCATGAAAGCAGCAGGGCATGATGAGCCGCACCCCTCCCGTCCTACCGCGATCATAGCGACCACGTTAGAGGGCGAGGCTGGGATAGCGGCTGGCACTAACTGATCATGGAGTCATCACTCATCATCGTCGAAGTTGTACATGCCCGGCGCGAGGTTCTCGAAGCGGGTGTACTTGCCGATGAACGCCAGCCGCACAAAGCCGATAGGGCCGTTACGCTGCTTGCCGATGATGATCTCAGCTACGCCCTTGTGCTCGGTCTCGGGGTGATACACCTCATCCCGGTAAACGAACATGATCACGTCGGCGTCCTGCTCGATCGCACCGGACTCACGCAAGTCGGAGTTCACTGGGCGCTTGTTCGGGCGCTGCTCCAGGGAGCGGTTCAACTGCGATAGGGCGATGACTGGGCAATTGAATTCCTTGGCCAGGGCCTTGAGGGAACGGGAGATCTCGGAAATCTCATTGGTCCGGTTGTCGCCGGCAGAGCCCGGGATCTGCATCAACTGCAGGTAGTCGACCATGATCATGCCAATCTCGCCGTGCTCACGGGCCAGGCGCCGGGTGCGCGCACGCATTTCCGAGGGGCTGATGCCGGCGGTGTCATCGATGAACAGCTTGCGGTTGTTGAGCAGGTTCACCGCTGAGGTCAGTCGCGGCCAGTCATCATCGTCGAGCTGGCCGGATCGCACCTTGGTCTGGTCGATGCGGCCGAGCGACGACAGCATACGCATGATCAGCGACTCACCTGGCATTTCGAGCGAGAACACCAGCACCGCCTTCTCGGACCGCAGCACAGCGTTCTCCACCAGGTTCATGGCGAAGGTGGTCTTGCCCATCGAAGGCCGGCCGGCAACGATGATCAGGTCGGCCGGCTGCAGGCCGCTGGTCTTCTCGTCCAGGTCGGTGAAGCCGGTAGAAACACCGGTGATGTCGCTGTCGGAGTTGAACAGCGTATCGATACGGTCGATGGCCATGGTCAGCAGGTCTTTGACACCCACCGGGCCGCCGGTTTTCGGCCGGGCTTCAGCGATCTGGAAAATCTGCCGTTCGGCTTCGTCGAGGATCTCCGCTGCATTCCGCCCTTCTGGATTGAAGGCACTGTCCGCGATGTCAGTGCTGATGCTGATCAGCTGGCGCAGGGTCGCCCGCTCGCGGATGATCGCAGCGTAGGCCTTGATGTTGGCCACGGACGGGGTGTTCTTTGCCAGCTCCGCCAGATAGGCCAGTCCGCCGACCTGGCTGCTCAGCCCCTCCTTGTCCAGACGCTCATGCAGCGTCACGATGTCAAAAGGCTCGTTCAGGTCGGCCAGCTTTTGAATGGCGCGGAAAATCAGCCGGTGATCGTGTCGGTAGAAGTCGCCATCAGAGACCTGATCGAGCACACGCTCCCAGGCGTTGTTATCGAGCATGAGACCACCGAGCACGGACTGCTCAGCCTCGATCGAATGCGGTGGCACCTTCAGCGAGGAGGTCTGTAGGTCAAGCTGCTCGGAAGCATAATCTTCGTTCATGTGGGCATCTTGTTGAGTGAGTGGGGAGCGCTACCGGTTGGCGAGGTGTCAGCGGGCTTCATGGCGGCTTTCTCGAACCTTTCCGGCGCCGCCCCCTGCCCTTGCCCTCGACCTTCTTGGAAGCCTCTTCTGCCAGCTTTTGCACCGGCATCCGACCAAGGCGAGAATGGGGATCAATCATCTCTACACCCATCTCTTGATCGGTGAAGTCGTGCGTGCCTGGCATTAAGTTGACGAAGCGTGTGTATCGCCCCTCAAAGCCAAGCCGCACAAAACCGGTCGGACCTTCACGCTGCTTGCCGATGATGATCTCGGCCGTACCAGCGAAGCGGGAGTCAGGGTTGTACACCTCATCCCGGTACACGAACAGGATCACATCCGCGTCCTGCTCAATTGCCCCGGATTCGCGCAGATCGGAGTTAACCGGGCGCTTGTCCTTGCGTTGTTCCACCGAGCGATTGAGCTGCGAGAGTGCAATCACGGGGCAATCAAATTCCTTGGCCAAAGCCTTTAGTGACCTGGAGATGGCCGAAATCTCGTTGGTACGATTGAGGCCGCCGTAGCCGGGGATTTGCATCAGCTGCAGATAGTCCACCATGATCAGGCCAATCTCGCCGTGCACACGCCGAAGCCTCCGCGTACGGCTGCGCATCTCCGAAGGGCTCAGCGCCGGCGTGTCGTCAATGAAGAAGCGATCGTTCTTGTTGAGCGCGTTGGCAGCCTTGGTCAGCTTGGTCCAGTCCTCGTTTAACAGCTTCCCGGATCGGACTCGCGACTGGTCAATGCCACCCATCGAGGAGAGCATGCGCGTTAGCAGTGCATCGCCAGGCATCTCCATGGAGTAGACCACGACCACTTTTTCCGACCGCAGAACGGCCTCTTCCACAATGTTCATGGCAAAAGTGGTTTTGCCCATGGATGGCCGGCCGGCCACGATGACCAGGTCAGCAGGCCGCAACAGACTCAGTTTGCTATTGAGGTCGACGAAGCCTGTCGACTGGCCCAGGGACTCAAGCCCTGACTCATGGGCGGTTTCGATCTTCTCGACGGCCTTCCTGAGCAGTGTGTCGATACCAACCGGCCCACCTTCCTTCGGCCGTTGACCGGCCACGGACAGCATTTTCGATTCGGCATCATGCACAAGATCTTCTGCAGATCGGCCATTCGGGGAGCTGGCGCCGTGCTCAATCTCCCCACAGACGCCAATGATCTTTCGGAACAGCGACCGCTCACTGACTACGCGGGCAAAAGACGCGATGTTGGCAACGGACGGAGTGTTATCGGAAAGCTCTTTAAGATAGGCCAACCCACCGGCGTTCGAGAGCTCCCCTGCTCTATCCAGTGCCTCTTGGGCTGTGACAACATCAAGCGCACGCCCCTCTTCAAGCAGCCTGGAAATAGCCTTGAAAATGAGCCTGTGGTCTGCGTGGAAAAAATCAGATTCGACCACCAGGTCCGAGACACGCACCCAGGCACGTGGCTCGTTCAGCAATCCGCCTAGAATGGCCTGCTCGGCTTCAACAGAATGCGGCAGCTCCCGACTGGGGGTCTGATCGTATTCAGCCGCTAGATGGATATGGTCGTTCAAGCCTCAGGCCTTACTCGTCGAAATGCTGGTGTGGATCGGGCTGCCAGCTGCAATCAGTACCCTTAGGTGGTCCTGACCTGCGCTGACAGCTGGTGTTTGGTCACGATGTTCGTTGTTTGGGGGCCTAGAACGCAACTACCACCCGCTGGGTGGCCGGCCGGATCAGAACGTCACTTCGATCAACGTTGCCCGCCCGGTGCGAGTTTGAAAGTCGCAAAGGCCAAACTGCACGAGCCGTGGCTGCCGGTGAGCGATGCAGGTAGCGACCTGGGCGCGGAATGCCGCCAACTCAAGCGGGAGCACTGATCGACCAGTAGCGGCCTGGATCTTATCGCGGAATTCCTGCAGCGCCGCCTCCAAGCCAGCATCATCGCCGTCCTGGCCTGAAGTTTCGGCACTCGGTTTTGGGATTGACATTCAAACTCTCCAGGGGGGCCGTGCGCTGACATGCGCAGTTGCGGATTACAACCGCAAGGTCGTAACACGCAACTATAATCCTGAAAGATTTACTCAATGTCAAACGGCATAGAAGGTTACGCAGACGACCTGTAAAGCACTGAATATCCTATATTTTCAGTGAAAACATGAGATCTTCATGACTGACGAAAATACAGAGCAAAGGAAGAATTAAAGTGCTTCCGCGAATTCGACATCGAGTCCTTTTGAATGGCTGCCCAACAGCTCTTGGATGTCCGCAGTAATGCCGGTCTCGGTCTCGAAGGGAGGCGCTGGCTCAACCCAGCTGTACTGGGGCCCAGCCAACTGCCGTGCTGTCTCTTTGTTCGACAGGGTTGAGCGCCAGCGCAAAATCAAGTACTCCTCGACTTCCTTTCGCCCAAACGGGATTGCGCAGAAGGACAGCTCATAGTTGCTGGAATATGTGCTGATCAAGCCCTTTTTGTCGCTGGCGCAAAGGCCAAACAAAGCACAAGTTTTTTTGGCGAATGAATGATTCTTAAAATTCGTCAGGTCACTCATCCTGGCTCGTAGGGCCGAACTCTCGCCCACATAGACTGGAGACTGGCCCTTCCATATCACGTAGACCCCAGCGTCACGTGTGATGTCCTTCTTCCAGTCGACATGGCCAGCCAATACACGCCGCGGGGCTGAGATCATCGTTGCCTCGTAGTGACGCAGTTGCTCCTGGGTGTTCAAGTGCTTTTGCTCCTAGATGCCGCCTTCGTAGGGTCCGAGTTCAGTCACCCGGTGTTGCCGGTGAATTCTGACTGAAAATTGCGCAAGACTCACTATTGATTTCGGCACCTAGGTAGCCATTGAGCACACTAGCTCCGTTAGCTCATTTTAATTTCATTTTGATTCCGACTACGTCTTATCCGCCACTTTTTAAGGGCAGCAAAAACATCACACACCATCCCATGCCAGATCAAAGCCATGATTATCAGTGTGAAATAATCCGGCGCACCCTCTAACTCGGCGAGGCTATGCAGATCGATCGGCTCCGCAGTGGAGAAGATCTTGCCAACTACTGACACCACAAAAAGAATTACAAATAATACCGCAGCAGAACGCAATAAGCTCAAAATCGTTAGTACAACAAACATTACCAGTGCTTTGAGCGTGATAACGGTGAAGAACCGAGGGCGCTCACAAACGCCAAGCCAGTTTGTCTTCCAGCCAGAATTACCGTTCTTGAATTTTCTATTCATCTCGATTCAACCTGTACTAATTGCTTGGGCTGGAGGGAGTGCGCGAGGCAGAAACAGCATCAATGCCTAGTGCAACCTCATTCTGCGCTTGGGATGACTGCTCAACTGCACTTCCAGCATCACACCACTGGCGATCTACGCCAGAGCAGCCTGTGACTCCTGTCCGCTTCTTCTTGAATCCGAACCCATGCCCTGTGGCCAGGTGTACAAACGGCAATGCCGCCCAGTACCCAACGACAAGCGATGCCGCCTTAGCGGTAAGCCCGGGCAACGTGTATGCGAATGAGCTCGCAGAAAAAGCTGCGATGCAGATGGCGCCAACCACGTAGTTGCGCCGAATTTGATTTTGGGCGGGCTGCTGGCCAGACGGAATCATGGTGCCCCCTTGAAAGCTTCGGCCTGACGCTCGACTAGCGCGCAGCGCTCCTTGACCCACTCTAGATCTCTAATGCGGATGTCCTGCGCGCTTCGGTTGGCATTCACCAGGAGACGATTTGCGCATTTCGACTCACGGGTCGCCGCCTCAATTTCCTCAGGTGTCGCAGATGAAAAATCAGTTCTCAGCTTGCTCAAACCTAGGCCGCTATAGGCCAGCGGTCCTCCGATCAGAGCGAGCAACGCTACGCCCCAGTAAACCGCACGCCTGCGGGTGTTTTTTTCTGAACTCACCAAGGATCTCCCGGACATGGCTCGCTTGCCGGACTGAAAAATAACACATAACGCGTACAGATAACTCTTCAGTATTGAATTACCTTGTCACACCCCCCCCTCAGTCGTATGCGTGGCGACCCTCGTTAAGGGACCATCGTCAACTCCGCCCCAGGCTCTTCACTCTCCTGACGCTTCCTCTTAAAGTGGGCGTTCAGTTGCGCTATGAAACAGGTGCCCTGGTGCGCATCAGTTGCTCGCAGATCTCCATCATTTGGGAACGCAATGGATCAGAAGTCTTATTCATACCTGAGCATCACGGCAAATCAAAAACTTCATAAAAATCAACAAGTAATGTAAAAATATTTTACAGATTTCCCTCAGAATGTGAAGACATCACTAGCCTTAACACAGAATTTTTTACGTTTTTTCCTTTTGCTCGACGCCATTTTACATCCTCAGCTCTCTAGCAGCTGGTAGAAAAACAGGCAGACGCTTAAACCCTTTATGAAAAGTAGTTCTTAAAAATCCTAACGCGTCGCTTCAAAAAATAGATAATAATTCTGTCCGATAATTCGTAGAAGCATCCAACATATAGTGTGACTTAGTCGTCCACATCGGCATCGCACTCATCCATTCCTGCCCCTCGCGCTCTTGGGTCACCGAATCCCCAGCAACATTACTGACTAACTGCAAAGCCTTGTTATCGCGGGAGTCTTCCAAGACCTTGCCAACTAGCTCATCCGCAAGACTAATAACGGCCAGGTCCTCCGGCAGATCGTCTGAAATGCGCTTGGAATATTCAAACAATGCAGGTTCGGCCATTACATACAGCCAAGCTTGGTCATCACTTGAGCCCATACGACGAAGAATCCGCCCCAAAACCTGGCGATAGTGTAGCTCCGTCCGAATTCGACTAAGATAACAGCAAACCTGAAGACGAGGTATATCAGTCCCTTCGCTTACCATGCCTACGGCAACAATCCAAACCCCATGCCCTTGTCGAAACTTATTGATAGTTTGCTGGGCATATCCAGTTTTAGTAGTTACGATACAACAGCTTTCTCCCATACTTGAGAGTACTGTCGCAATTTCTTTAGCATGCTCAACATTCGAAGCTACAACTAACCCTCCAGCCTGAGGGCAGCGCACTCTAATAGAGTTAAGCTTCTCGATAGATAACCCAAGAATATATCTCACCACATGTGGGTCACGTAAAACGTCTTCAAAGCAGAAAGGAGAGCTCTCCAGTAGCTGTGCGATGCCGTTATAATGGGTGGTGCCGCCATGCCCACCCCCACTTCTCGTAACCTTGAAAATATGGTTATCTACTAAAGTTATCCTTGGCGCCCTACAGACCCTATCGACAACTGCTTGACTTAAACTGTAATGGTAATCTCGCTTTATCCTGCCTTCATCTGATGAATAGCGCGCTAATGCTATAGCCCTCTCATCAGAGCGCCAAGGCGTACCAGAAAGGGCCAGAGTCATTCGAGCATTATTTCTTATTTTCGAAACAATTGTATTGCCCCAACTATTTCCCGTCGCGCTATCAAAACCGGCGCAGTGGTGAATCTCATCAAAGACTGCCAAGACCCTATACTGGCTGAACAAGCTCCAGAAGCTCTCGCCTTTGGATTCCATAGCTTGATATGTCGTGACATCGCCAACAGCACCAACATATCCATCCATACGCCTTTTAAGTACTTCGGTAAATGTTTTTCGAATTCCTTCAACTACCTGGCACGACGGAGCAAAGCAAAGCACAAGATCAATTTCATCTAAATCGATTAACCTTCGAGTCAGCTCTGCAGCCATTTTCGTTTTTCCGGCACCAGGAGTAGCTTGGCAGAAGAAATGCCGATGGTACTTATAGTGATTGATCGCTTTATCAATACATGCAACCTGCCAATGCCGCAACCCAGCGCTCATCCGATCCCCAAAGTTTTCAAAGTTTTTTCCATAGCCCGAAGATGACCAAGTAGACGAGAGCTTCGATCTCTTGCCTCAACATAGTCATTTTCCAGCTTAGGCTGGAGATGAGGCATATCGTCGAGCAACTGTTTATAACGCTCTGCCTCCCCCATTGAAGTTAGGAAGTCCAAGCGTGCCTCTTTTACCATCCCCTGTAAATTCTGGGTTGTTCGAGCGTCCGGTACGTCGTCCCGACAACTCTTAGACGTGTCGTTATTTGGCTGGTTGGTAGCTGCAGTACCAAGGTAACCCTCTTCGACTAAGTGAAGGCTCACCGATGAAGGGAGATTTCCAAGGTGGTAGACCTGGTCACGACCTTTCACCTCTGGATCACGAGTGATCCAGCCTACTCGCTGTAGACGAATCAGCTGCCTGAAGATGTAGCGGCGCAAGTCCGAAGCCAATTCTCTGGGGACGGCATACGCACTAGCGTATGCATCCCGCAGGCCACGAGGGGTGAACCGCTCAAACTCGGCTCTTTGCAGAAGCTCGTGGATGCGCCTGTCAAGAGAGAAAGAAGGCGATTTCATACGGGCACCTGGATAGCCTTACTGCGACAATTGCGGATTATAATCCGTCGCAGAGCATGCCGCAAACGCTGATAGTCCCGCCTCATGTACACCGAGGCGGATATGCAGACACTGGCAAGGGCTCTGGGACGGAATGTCCGGGAGCAGAGACTTTTGGCAGGAATTTCTCAGGATGCTTTAGCCTTTGCGTGCCAGATGGATCGAAGCTACATCGGTCGGATTGAGAGAGGTGAGGTAAATCTGACCATCGAGAAGCTTTATCGGATCGCTCATCAGCTAAATTGCCCTCCTCAGCAGCTTTTGCCGCCACTCACGCCCAACAGCTAAGCTCCGCCTGGAGCAGCCCATCAAGCGCATCATCTGCCATCTTCGCTTCGGCTGGGATTTCTTCATCTGCCGCGCTCGCGGCTTCGATCAGGTTCATCCATACGTATTGCGGATTTCTGTGATCGCCAATCAATGAATTGAGCCGTGCGTGCCGCGGATATCTGCCTCGGCTTTCCGCTGGCCTGCGGATAGGGTTCAATCAGCGCTCTCCTTTAGCTAGAGTGCACGCGTATCGAATTTGGATCCTAAGCCTCCCATCAGCTCTCAAAGTCCAAAAGGCGCATCCGCTACGCTCCTCGCGCTTCAAGACCCAAAGCGTCGTAGGCCTGCGCTCACCCCAAGCAACATCGTGAACTATCCAAAAAGCTGAGCGATTAATATACGATTAGATCTATAGCCATCGTTATTCCTGATTTTATAATTAGGTAGAACAAAAGGCTATATATTATGATTTTCCAGACTAAGGAAGCGGACGTGATATTCGTTGCGGGAATTCAT
Source organism: Pseudomonas sp. CIP-10 (assembly GCF_020911845.1). Taxonomy (NCBI): domain Bacteria; kingdom Pseudomonadati; phylum Pseudomonadota; class Gammaproteobacteria; order Pseudomonadales; family Pseudomonadaceae; genus Pseudomonas; species Pseudomonas sp. CIP-10. The sequence goes on from NZ_CP087161.1 coordinate 37,512, forward strand.
GGATCGGGCAAAACGACTTTCTGCTCTGGCCTATCGAAGGCTTTAGGGGTACCTACCTACTCCGCGAGCACCCTCATAAAGGCATGGAGTAAGGATCAGTCATGGAGCGAGGACAAGAGAGCACGTAAAATTAGAGAAAACCAACACGCTCTGATTTCTGCTGTGAACGCTGTGAAACGCCATACCCCATTCTTCATACTCGACGGTCATTTCGTACTACTCAGCAGTGATGGATCAGCCACAAACATAGACTCAAAGGTTTTTGACGAACTGCAAATCACCGGCACCATCCTAGTTCAGTCGGCACCTGAGGTTGTGGCCGAACGACTGACCTCGCGAGACAGGGCAACCTGGAAAATCCCTTTAATAGTTGAGCTAATGAACGCGGAGAGGGGGCAGGCAATCAAATACTGCTTATCTAGAGGAATCCCTTACGTGATTCGTAATGGCGATACGCCACTTGACATGGACGATGGTTTTCTGTACGAAGTATCAGCATGGCCAAAAAACGTCAGTCCAAGGAGCTAGGGATTGAAAAGCCTCAAATATGAAAAATTCAGTAATATAGATATTTCTGACGACTTCTTTTCTTCGTTGAAATCAGATTACACCGAGTTTGAAGAGTGGTTCCAAAGAAAGGCCCAAGACGACGCCGAAGCCTACGTTTTTTTCAACTCTCGCAAGCGCCTTGATGGTTTCCTCTACCTCAAAAGAGAGGATCAACCCGACGACAAGATTTCGCCGCCACTGCCAAGCGGACTTAGCGTAAAAGTCGGGACGTTAAAAATTAACGCACATGGCACCAAGCTTGGTGAACGTTTTTTAAAAAAAGCCTTCGACCATGCGATGATTGAATGTGCCGACTACATGTACGTTACCATTTTTGAAAAACATAGCGGCTTAATTTCATTGATTGAGCGCTATGGCTTTGTTTTACACGGGAGCAAAACTGGGAAAAACGGCACTGAAAACGTTTATATCCGAGAACTCAAAACACTAACTGGCGATGTGACCAAGGACTTCCCCCATTTCAGCATTGCTGGCCGCAAACACTATTTGCTAGCCATCTACCCGGAGTACCACTCCTCTTTCCTCCCTGACTCCATCTTAAACAACGAAAACCACGATATTGTTCAGGATGTGTCACACACCAACAGCATTCACAAGGTTTACATCTCAGGAATCTCACGGACCAAGGTAATGAAACCAGGCGATACGGTCGCCATTTATCGAACATCCGACGGGAAGGGAAAGGCGTTTTATCGATCTGTGGTTTCTTCAATTGGAGTAGTAGAGGAAGTTCGACAGATAAAATCTTTCGCCACTGAGTCTCAATTCATTAAATACACCAAGCCTTACAGTATATTCACTACTGAGCAATTAAAAGAATATTTTACTAATAAACAAAGATCGTATATAATACGCTTTACATATAGTGCCGCCCTGAAAAAAAGAATTATTCGCGGCCGCCTCATTGAGGAATGCAATATTAGCACCCGGACCAGATGGGACTTTATTGCTCTCAACGAAACTCAAATTAGGTGGATCGCGGAAAAGGGCGAAATCAATGAAAGTATTATTATCGATTAAACCTGAATACGCCCGAAAAATCTTAAGCGGCGAGAAGAAATTTGAATTCAGAAAAGTGGGATTTAACGATAGCAGCGTTAGTACAGTTATTATTTACGCCACCAAACCTGTTGGAAAGCTTGTTGGCGAGTTCGAAATTCTTCGAATCCTCGTTGACTCACCCTCTAAAATTTGGGAGCGCACTAAAAAACACGCAGGTATCGATAGACATTTCTTCGACTCGTATTATCACGGCAAAGAACAAGCTGTGGCGATCGCCGTTGGAGAGGTTAAACAATACGCAGAGCCAAAATGTCTTTCCGAACTAGGGGTCGGCACTACTCCACCTCAGTCCTTCAGATATATTAAAAGTGATGACTTCGCCAGGCATAAGCAGCGAGAGCTCGAGGTGTAGCATGGTGAATCAACCATCACTTGATACCAGCTCGGATTTGCGTCTGCTTTTGAATTCGACCAAGATTATTGATCGAGACTTCATAATTGCGAATCCTGAGTCTTTTTCTCAAACAGGGGATTTTATAAGAACTTCTCTATTCGGACTCTCCGGATACTATCCGCTTTTCGATCAGTGGCTGGAGTCCAAAGTATTGCCAGGAATACTGTCTGGCGAAAGAAGTATCTTAGTGGAACATTATCGGCGCCGCTTTTCGGGTCTGGCGATAGTAAAGGACGACGGGATTGAACAAAAGCTTTGTTGCTTGCGAGTCATGCCTGAGTTCCAAGGCTCTGGCGCCGGGCTTCGACTCTTCGAGCGAGCATTTGAACACTTAGAAAACGATATGCCACTTCTCTCCATAGCAGAAGAGCAAAGAGACACTTTTAAAAAGCTTTTCTCTCACTACGGCTTTGAATTGGCTAAGGAATATAAGAATTACTATAGGCCATTGAAAGACGAACTTAGCTTCAATGGCCTAATTGAGCCTAAATTTACCCCAGTGCCTAGCAGTTCCAGAATGTCCCCTAGCGGGTTAATTCTTCCAACAAAGCGGTAAGCTTAGGCCGAACAGAATTCCAAAGATAACGTATAAATGGCATAACGCCGATAATTACAACACCACAGACAATGTATGTTGTTAGAAGACTGTATTTACGCGAACAGTTGACACTCTCAGGCGGAGAATCGACAAACGCGCAGACTGTCCCAATGTCCCATATGCCACTTCCGGCCGCTCCGAAGAGAATTACCAAGAAAATGAACCTGGCGATCGACCAATAATTTGAACGCAGTTTGGTAAAGCGTCCTAAAACCACCAGATCTTTCGCGTAAGAACCTTCCTCTTTCCCAGCCGAAGCGGTCCACTGATACCCCAAATAATTCCTTACATTATTTGAGTCGGATATGGCGACGGAGCTATCCAGACGAATGTATTCGTTCCAGACGTCTTCATCCATCAGTGACCGATATCCCTTATAATAATTGGTTACCGACGCGCACTCTTCATCTCTCAACGTGGTAAGAAAGCAGTGAATCCTTTCAAACTTTGGGAACGACAGCGGCACATTTGTGCTTATTAGCTCTTCAGGCACACCACGCAAAACATTGATACGAAAATCAATGATTCTTGTTTCATTCGTCGAACTAATAAGCGCTCGATCCTTCTGATTAAACTTAACCGAATAAACTGATGGCGGTATATTTCTTATGCGAAAGCGGATATATGCAGATTTTCGCCTGTCGTCTTCCTTCACCGCATCTTGATTCATCTCGGGAAGCTTTACCACCAGCCGACTGCAGCTTCCGCCCTCACTCCAGTAGGTTCGCTCGATATTAAACGAGTTCGAATTTAGCCTCAAAAGCGAAAATGGTTTGTGATCGAGACCATCTTTCCTAAAGCTAATATTTGCGAAATTTCCTTCCGCAAAACCATCGTAATGGACAACCTCATTGAAGATGGCGGCGACGCTTTTCTCGCCATTCAACCGGGACCCTAGGTCACTGACATGCTTTTCATCAAGCAGCCATGGAAGATCGACCACAACGGCTTCAACGTCCGCACGCATCCCGACCATAACGCCGATATCGAGAAAAGGCGAAAAGTGCCCTTGCCCTGTCTCCCAGAGGTTGACATGCAACTCATCTTTTCGGGCCGCGTGTAAATGAAGCGGTAGTGGTCCAGGGCTCGCGTCTTTTGAGTCCGTATTCTCAACTTCGGTAGTGACCACTGTCCCAGTTACGCTCTGGGCCTCGGCTACCACTGCCGGGCTGTCCTTTTTTTTAAGGAGATAGCGAACCAAAATACCGGAAAATGAATGGTTCAAAGGGTCCTTCCTGAGATGACGCAAGGTTCTAAAGGATACATCATATCGGGCCCGTCTTCACAGGACGAGACCAGCCTGTGCGCGGGCACCGTTCCGTCAGACTAGATGGCCCGCGGCAGCGGTACACTGACATGCACGCGATCAGGTTTCTTCGGACCAAGGTCGATGATACCCTCGTATCCGTGAGGTACCTATGGCACAGCAATCTCCTCCCCTGACCGTGACATCGAGCGACCACTCGGATGAGTGGCAAGCACTTACTGATGCCACCTACGGCCCTACCCGTCAATTGCTTGGAGGCGGTACTTTTGAGGGTCAATTGCGCGAGCGTCTGTTGGGTACCCTTCAGCTAACCCACATTGCCTCGACCCCGATCCAATACCGTCGCGATCGACAGTCTGCATTCACAGACAATTTTTTCATTTCCCTCAACCTCTGCAGAGAAGCACATCTAGAGCAGCTCGGTCGGACATCAATTCAATCTCCAGGTGACATCGTTATGTATGACGGTGCCCTCCCCTATGCATGCTCCTTCCCCCAGGGTGATGATCAAGTCGTTCTGTCTGTGCCCCGAGCTCTGCTGCTTCAGCATATTGCTGGAGCGGAGCGAATCGTGGGGCTGACCTTATCCGGTTCAAGTCCGCTTGCGTCTATTGCCGGCACCATGATGCAACAGGCGTTGGCTGCAGGTCTGTTGCCCAAAGGAGCTGCCCACAAACTCGCCGGCTCGATGCTGGATGTGCTCGCGAATGCCTTCGAACTCTCCTTCACCCCCGACTTAGATGCCGGAAGCCGTCGTGAAGAGCAGCTGGCTCAGATCAAGCAGTTGATCATCTCCAACCTGGCTGATCACCACCTATCCCTTGAGAACTTGGCGCAGATCGCTCATACGTCCCCGCGAACCGTCAGCCGGCTGTTCGCCGCTGAGGGAACAACATTTGCTCGCTGGTTGTGGCAGCAACGTTTAGATGCCTGCCACCAGGCGCTACTAAGGGGCTCATACGGGAGCGTGACCGAGGTTGCGTTGACCTTCGGTTTTTCCAACCCCGCGCATTTCAGCCGAGCATTTCGTCAAACGTATGGCATACCACCCAGCGAGCTTTTGCACAGCCGAGCACGACAGACCGGATGAGCAAAACGCTTGGCCGGCAAGGTCAAGCAATACCCTCTCTCGCGGTAGATCATGACCTCCATTTCTTGCAAAGAGTTGGGGTCAATATATGAAAGCTCTGGTTTTGCGCCAAGCCGGCGATAAGCCGGACATGGCAGTGGAAGACCGGTCGATTCCCGAGGTTCAAAAAGGGTTCTCACTCGTTCGCATGCATGCGGCAACGGTCAATCCGCTTTCCAACTGGATTCGCAAAGGAATCATCAGTGAGGGCGTCACAACCCCTCTTGTATTGAGCAATGACGGCGTGGGCCTGATTGAACAGAGCGACGTTTTTGCTGAGAAAACACCAGTTCTGATCTACGGCGGCGGACAGTTAGGGATCAGCCAGGACGGGCTACAGCAGCAGTGGGTATCGATAGAAAATGATCGATTGATTGCTGTGCAAGAAGGCGTCGATCTCGATGCCGCAGCCGCGCTTGCGATCAATTATCTCACTGCCTATCAAGCACTCCACCGAGTGGGCTCAGTTGCGGCCGGTCAGACGGTGTTGATAGCGGGAGCATCGGGCTCAGTTGGTCATGCACTGATTCAGCTATGCGTAGCAATCGGTGCCCGCCCCATAGGCATCGTTTCCACCTCTAACAAAGCTCAGCAGGTTCTGGATAGCGGAGCTATCGCTGTTATTGACTGTTCGAACGAATCGGTTTCCGCTGTCGTAGCAGAGATCACTGATGGAGCTGGAGTCGACTGGGCTTTCGATGTCGTAGGTGGTCCCGGGCTGAGAGACCTTGTACTAGCTCTGCGTCAACGTGGCAGCGTGGTCTGCATCGGCTTTTCTGGATCAACCCAAGGGAGCTTTGACGTCGCCGACCTGGTAATCCACGAAAAGCGTGTGTTGGGTTACGACGCTCATTTGGAGACTGATCTTGATGTTCAGCAGGTGTTGAGCCACTTGATGACGCTGGCGGCTGACGGCGCCATAGCTCCTCGGATCGATAGCCGCTTCGTTATCTCGGACTACGCCAAAGCCTACGCACGACTGGAGTCCAGGAAGGCTACGGGCACGATTCTGATCGATCTGAACTGACAGCACTGGAAAATCGAAGCCATGAACAACAGCAACACTCTGCGTTTACTGTTTCCTCAATGGCAGGGCGGCAACAACCCTCCCTATCACTTTGGCGCCCAACTGCTGGCTTGGCTGGCACCGGAGACGCTCGGGCCAGTTGAAGAGGTGCCTGTCGCCCTCCCCGGAGCAGACCCATTACCCCTGGAGGCGGGCATCCGAGGTCGCACCGCTCTGTTGGAGCAGATGCACGCAGCCAAAAGCATCATTGATCGACACCAACCTGACCGCTTGGTAGTTCTAGGCGGAGACTGTCTCGTCGACCTGGCGCCGTTTGCGTATTTAAACGAGCGCTACGCGGGGGACCTTGCAGTGCTGTGGGTGGATGCACACCCTGACATCCTTACCCCAGAGCAGTTTGCTCATGCCCACGCCATGGTGCTAGGTAACCTGTTAGGTGAAGGTGATGCACAATTCACCGAGATCGTCGCTCAGCCGCTCAAACCCACTCATGTGATGTACGCTGGCGTGCACAGCGTAATGCCATGGGAAGCGGAAACCATAGCGCGTTTTGGACTTCAGTTGGCCGGTCCAGATGAGCTGGCTGAAAGCAGCGATCAAGTATTGAAGTGGTTCGCGAGCACCGGCGCGAAACATTTAGCTATCCACCTGGATCTGGACGTTCTGGATCCTGCATCAATGCGCTCATTGCTCTTTGCCAATCCCCAAGATCCACTGGGGGCATTCGATGGCGTAGCACAGGGCAAGATGCGCATTCCCCAGGTACTCAAGCTCCTCAAGGACATTGCTTCAATTGCCGATGTCGTCGGTATCGGCATTGCCGAGCACTTGCCATGGGATGCACTTGCGATGCGTGATTTCCTGGCGCAGCTTCCTCTCATCGGGAACGCTGGTAAGCGCTCATAGCCCCCAAATCGGGTACAGTGATTTAAGCCAAACCTGTACCCGCCTATCTGGTCGGCTCGTTCTTCCCAGCGAGCAGGGCCAAGCTACTGAACTTGAATTTCTGTGTTCAAGAAAGCACTACCCTCTCTCTTGCAACCCTTCGCCACAAGAAACGCTTCAAAAAAATCGCTTCGTCCACCTTCACTTAGGCAGACGAACGGGCAGCATTTGCTTGGTCAATTCGACTTATCTGGTCTTCGCTGAAGCCGCTCATTTACCTTGCCAAACCCACTAAGGGCGCGACTTGTAGGCATATCGACGGCTGAAGATTCTCTCATTTGAGGAGCGCCATACCCAGCCCTCCCTCTGTGATCCAGTCGTTGACTCACCAAAAAACCCATGCTAGCTTTCCCTCACAACTAGAGCGGTGGTTCTAATTACCTCCGCGGGATGCTCCACAAACCAATAACAAAGCGAAGCCCCATCATGAAGCTGCTCTCCCTCCATAGCCTGTTCGCCAACTCCTGCTGAGAAATTCAACAACGTGCATTTGCGCGTACTCCCTACGCGCACGCCTAAAAACTAGAATTCGAGCTCGCGTTCTAGTGAAATGTTGATTTTATTCAAGGAGTTACTCCATGCGTTTTTCCGTATTCCTCGTCGGCCGCTCGACTGCTTCCTCTGAAGACAAAGCGGTCATTGACGCTCTCGTCGATCACTCCAAACAGGCTGAAGCACTGGGCTATGACGCAGTGTTTATGCCGGACCACCACTTCACTGGCTATGCCCCAATGTCCAGTGATCCATTTGTGTTTGCTGCCTACCTCGCCGGCCAGCTCAAGCGCATTCACTTCGGCATGTCTGTAACGACTGTTCCCCTGCACCACCCTGTTCGATTCGCCGAGCGCGTCAACCTTTTGGATCAGTTGACCGAAGGTCGCTTGCTGGTTGGTATCGGCAGCGGAACCACGCCTGAAGAGATGATCGGCTTCGGGGTCAACTACAAAGAGGCTTCGGCGCTCCTGCAAGAGAACCTCGATCTGATCCAACGCCTGTGGGACAAAAAGATTGAGGATGAACCAGTGGTGTTCACCACCGGCCATTACAAAGGTGCGGTCGTACAACGCATCGTTCCTACCGCCTACGAGGCACCGTTCAAGCGAATCATGCCGGTAGCGCTGCGGGAAACCAGCATGCAGCGTGCCGCGGACAATGGATGGCCGGCATTCATTCCTGCATTCACTCCGCCAGTAGCCGCCAGCGACGACCCATTTGCCCACCTGTCGCGCTATTTCGGGCGCTACAAGGAAGCGCTGCTGGGTGCAGGCCACTCCCAGGCAGTGATCGATCACTGCCTGGGCTGGACCACCCACACCTATCAGTGCGTCCACGTTGCGCCTAGCGATGAGCAAGCTGAAGACGAACTTCACGCGATCCTGCGCAGCTACAAGCAAGCCATTGATCGCGAGTACACCTACAACAAACGCGCCGAGAAAATCAGCGGCGTCGAGTTGCATCCCCACCCTGACTGCTTCAGCCCAGAGTGGATCAAGACCTGGTGCCTCCATGGAAGTCCAGAAACCGTTGCTGAAGAGCTGGAGAAACACCGCCAGCTGGGTATCGGCAACGTGCTGATGGGATTCACTAACGGACCGCTGACCCCTGAGCGCATGCGACTTGGCGCTCAGTCGATGAAGCTTTTCGCCACTGAGGTCATGCCTCGCTTCAAATAATTCCACTGGAGGAATACCCATGAACTCTCAATTGAAAATCAACCCGATGCCTACTGAACGCCGCCCTCTGGTTGTAGGCATTGGTGGGACTACTCGGCCAAATTCGAGCACTGAAAAAGCTCTGAAGTGTGCGCTGGAACATGCTCGAGACCTCGGCGCCGAGACAATACTGTTCGGTGGAGCAGAGCTCGCGGCACTTCCAAGTTTCAATCCCGAAGTCAAAGAGCGCACCGCGGAGGAAGTCGCATTTGTCGAAGCAGTGCGTCGCGCTGACTCGGTGATCATCGCTTCCCCGGGTTACCACGGCGGAGTATCTGGCCTGGTCAAAAATGCAATTGATCTGCTAGAAGATCTGCGTGACGACACCCGCGTATATCTCGACGGTCGAGCAGTTGGCTGCATCATTACCGCTGCAGGCTGGCAAGGCTGCAACACCACCTTGGGGGCGCTTCGCTCGATCGTTCATGCTCTTCGTGGATGGCCTACGCCTCTTGGCGTAACGCTCAACACAGCCGGCGTGAGCTTGTTTGCCGAAGACGGAAGCTGCAAAGACGAAGGCATCCGTGACGCCCTCCAGACCCTGGCAGAACAGTCACTGCAGCTCTGCTCCGCACAGCTCGCCAGGAGCGTTCCAGCATGACTGAATGGGCAGTTAGCCTAACTCTTGCCGATCGGGCGATCCTGACCGCTGGGCGCGATATGTGGTCCACATGGGATCTTCCCGATTACGGCCTCCCCTCGGTACGCGTTGCTGATGGCCCTATGGGCATCACTGGCGGCCGAGTGGACGAGCGAGACATTGCTCTTCTGACACCCTGCGGGCTGGCACTTGCCTCTAGCTGGGACCGTGACTTGGTTAATCGTGTCGGCACAGTGGTGGGCGACGAAGGTCTTCGGATGGGCATCCAGGGCGTACTCGCCCCTAACCTCAACCTACTCAGAAGCCCACTGGCTGGTCGCGCTTTCGAGCTGTTCGGTGAAGACCCTCAACTCATCGCCGAGTTAGGCACTGCCTGGGCGCTCGGGGTACAGTCCCGTGGCGTTGCTTCCGTCATCAAGCACATCGTGTGCAATGACTCAGAAACAGATCGCCGCACGATGAACTCGGTCGTGGATGAAACCACTCTGCGCGAGGTCTACTTCCGGCCATTCGAGCATTCTGCAAATTCCGGTGCTTGGGCGATGCTCACCGCTTATAACCGAGTTAACGGGGTTCCTTGTGCCGAAGCGACTCAAGTTCTCTCCGACTGGTTGAAGAATGATCTCGGTTGGGACGGACTCATCATGTCGGATTGGTTTGGCACCCAGTCGGGGCGGCGCAGCTTGAACGCCGGCCTCGACTTGGAAATGCCAGGTCCTGCAAGGCACATGGGGCTGAAGCTTCTGGAAGAAAACGGCGGCGACGCTCTGGATTTGGCTCGACTGGAAGATGCTTCACTTCGCCTCCACCGTTTGGCTAAACGCGTGGAGACCCCACTCAGCTATGACGCCTCTGCGAAAGCTGAGGCCCAGCGCTGTGGCGTCTTGGAAGAAGCGGCCGCAGCCGGCATGGTGTTGTTGCGCAATGATTTGAATGCCCTTCCCTTGAAGAGCCTCGCAGGAAAGACAATCGCGGTTATCGGTCCGAATGCGGATGTACCCTGCTTCCAGGGTGGTACCTTTGCCAAGGTCGCGGTATCGCCAAATGTAGTGTCTCCACGTAATGCGCTCACTGAAGTGTTTACCGCAGCGGGTGCGAAGGTGATCCATCAAGTTGGCGTTGAACCAGAGCACCGCATACCTCCGCTGTCGCAGTTTTCACCCGTGACCGAGGATGGTCTGCCAGGCCTGGATGTCACCATCCTGTCGTCTGAGCCTGGTGCTAGCGCCTATCACGAAGTGCGTACCGCTTCGTCGCTGATTTGGTTCAAGGACATGCCCGGAGTGGGCGACTTACTGAATCTCAATGGCCAAGCGAACATCCGAGTAGCTACTCGTTTCGTCGCGCCAAAAAACGGCGTCTACACGATGTATGCAGGCGGTACTGGCCAAGTCACGCTCAGCGTGAATGACGTGGTGCTCGTAGACTTTGACGGTGTCGCGCTCCAGGGCGACATCATGGGCAAACTCATGCAAGCACCTCATGGCATCGCTACCATCGAGCTTGAGGAGGGCCAGGAGGTTCACCTCGAATACGAGATGGCGATCCAGCGTAGCCTCGCCCATGGCATCTGGTTTGGTTGCAAGCCTCCTCAGGATCCGAACTCGATTCAAAAGGCGGTGGAAGCGGCATTGGCTGCTGACGAAGTGATTCTGCTGGTCGGTGAAACCGCTGACGCTGGCCTTGAAAGTATCGACCGAGATACGACCAAGCTGTCGGCCGCGCAGGTAAATCTGATCCGCAAGGTGTGCGAAGCCAACCCCCGCACTGTCATCGTGCTTAACGCGGCGCATCAGATCGACGTTGCGGATTTGAAAGGCGCGGCGGCCATCCTCTTGGCTTGGTATCCAGGGCAGGAGTTCTCAAACGCGTTGGCGAAAGTGCTGACTGGTGAGTTGGAGCCTGGTGGTCGCTTGCCGATGACCTTCGCCCAGGAAGAATCTGATTATCCGGTTTGGTCGCTGCGCCCCGACTCACAAGGTGATCTGCGCTACCACGAAGGCTGGTGGGTGGGTTATCGGGCTTTTCTTGCCGACAAGAAAGAGCCGGCCTATGCCTTTGGCCACGGCTTGGGCTACGCCGAAATCGAACTCAGCAATACATCGCTGCATGGCTCTGTCAGCGAAGGAATTGAGGTTGAAGTAACTGCCACCAACCTCTCCGACCGTAAAGGCAAAGCAGTAGTGCAGGTATATGTAGAGCAACCCGTCGCGGAAGGCGCACGAGCAAGGATTTCACTGCAAGGCTTTGCCACTGTGTTCCTTGAAGGCAAGACCACGCAAACCCTCCGTGTTTCTGTCTCTTCATATGCCTTCAAGCAGTGGTGTGCCGGCAACAGCCGTTGGGAGTTGAAAGAGGGGACTTATCAGATTTCGGTCGGTAAAAGCTCGGTCGACATCTTGTCGTCGCATCCGCTGGAGATCGGCGCATCAGGGACCTGAAGAAATGTAATGTTTCGCTGAGGTGACCCACCTCAGCTGTCGCGTGCTATGTGATACCACAAAAATAATAGCGCCCTTATGGGCGCGAGGTAGCAGAACATGCCATATCAAGATTCGATTAACGCTAGTGCGAGTACTGGTGCCCAGCCCACGCGTCATGCCGGCGCAGCACAAGCCCTGATACTCGTGTTTACCACTCAACTGCCAATCATGGGCTTACTGTCACTCATTCCGATCATTCCGCTCCTGGCGCGGCATTTCGGTGAGCACCCACAGGCGGCCCTCTTGATCCCCTTGCTGATAACCGCACCAAGCGCGTGCATCGCTTTGTTGTCACCGCTTGCCGGCTACCTTGCCGACAAGCTCGGTCGTCGCCGACTGCTGCTGATCGCGGTGTTCTTCTATGGGGTCTGCGGATTCGCCCCCTTTTTCCTGACGGACTTGGTGAGCATCGTGGCTTGCCGCTTCCTTCTGGGGATCACTGAAGCAGTGATCATGACGGTTGCGAATACGCTGTTTGGTGACTTTTTCGACCCTGAGCCTCGCCGCAAGTGGCTGGCCGTCCAGAGCGCTGTTGGATCGCTGTCCGGCACGATCTTGATGCTTATCGGTGGCCTGCTGGGCACGATGGGTTGGAACGGTCCATTCCTGCTTTACCTATTGGCGTTCCCGATTTTCCTTGGGCTGCTCCTTTGGACATGGGAACCAGAACATAGATCTGAAGCACATGAGTCCAGTACCAGAACGCGATTCCCTGCTGCCAACATGGCTATTGTCGCAGCGGTCACGCTTTTCTGTGCCGTGCTCTACTACGTTGAGGTTCTTCAAATCAGCCAAGTGCTTCATGCCCTAGGAGTAGAGAGCACAGCAACTATCGGTGTCGCGGGCGGCATTGCCGGCCTGGGTGTACCGTTGGGAGCGCTCATCTTCGCTCGACTATCGCGCCGTGGCATTCAACTTCACTTAATGGTCGTGTTTACGCTCTTCGCGATCGGCCTGGTTGGTTTGGGCATGGCCACCAACATCTACTTGGCCGTCGCCGCCGCCTTTATTGCTCAAGTCGGCTGCGGCATGCTGATTCCAGCCCTGATGAATTGGTGCCTCGGCGGGCTGATTTTCGAGCACCGCGGCAAGGGTGTAGGTATTTGGACTGCGTCATTCTTCATTGGACAGTTTGTTAGTCCATTTGTAGTTGGCAAAATTAGCAACCTTCTGGGAGGACTACTGCCTGCTGTTGTAGCACTTGGCGTCGTAGCGCTCGGTGCTTTGATTGTCACCGCGCTAATGATCAGCGTAGTACGGGCCCGTACGTTTCAAGCCTGTTAATAAAGAGTAATACACGCCCTCCAGGCGAGGGCGTCCTTGCGCCTGCTTTTTGCTCGAAAAACCAATAACAACGACGAACGAGAACAACATGCGACCAGTTAAAGCTTTGGGTCTTTGGATCTTTTTTGCCTCAAGTTCTGCTTTTGCAGCGACAACACCGGATTCAGATCCTCGTGTTGCCGCCGTTTACGGGACCTCTCAATCTGTAGTAACCCAAGCCGAACCGAACACGGCAGCGGACAATTGCAACAAATACGATAAATATTTGCCCCGAACTGAGGCAGTACTTAGACAGACCGCTCCTTGCGAGACTATCTCCCCAGAATTGGGCGGATTGCGCGAAACTCTCGCGGAACACGGCATGGGTATTCAGGCGGTTTTCCAGCCAAACTATCGCTATGACGTTCTGGGCCATAACGCGTCCACTCAAACCTACAACGGGCAAAACCCAACCTATCGGCAGGCCACATCGGTCAAATTCACCTACGACCTCACCCGGGCTGGATGGGGTGGTGATGCACAATTTGTGGCTGGAGCAACCTGGGAATCCGGTAGTTACCCGGCCGGCAACCCCAACTATGCAACCATGTCGAGCTTTGCGGTGAACCAGCGCTTCTACGATGGCCAGCTGGAGCTGCAGTACGGTTACTACAACCTGATCCGCGAGTACTACGGCATGGTCCTGGGCGGTAACTCCTCGTCCGCCGCACTCGGCCCTGTCAGCGTAATCCCTGTACAGCTGGGCCTGTCGCTCTTCTCGCCAAGCCCTGCTGTCACAGTAGGGATCAAAGACAGCAGCAAACGCTGGTACAACCGCACGTCCGTGGCTCGAAGCGCGAGCCCGAATGGCTTCGATTACGACCTGGATGAAAACAAGACCGGCTTCGAAATCAAGGTCAAAGGCTCCAAAGCGTTGGTAGTCGATGAGTTCGGTTACAAGGTGGAGTCTGGGGCTAACCAGAAAGCGCTGTGGGCGCGAGTTGGCGGCATCTACAACTTCAGTCATTACAACAACTACCGTGACGGCGGCATGACTGATAGCAACTACGGCGGCTACGCAGCAGTCACCGCCCAGCTTACCCAACCCATGGGAGCAGGCCCTAAGGGTCTGTATCTGGATGCGAAGGTCAACTATGCGCCAGAAGACCGCAACCTCTACAACAAAGACTTTCAGCTGACAACGTTCTATATCGGCCCGTTTGATAGCCGACCACGTGACATGGTTTCGCTGGGCTTCACGCGCAGCTATTTCAGCACCTATGTCCACAACCTTGTCGAGTCCAGCGGCGCAGACGCCGAGCGTACCTCCACTGCCCTATCTCTTTCGTACGCTGCACGGATTGCACGGGGAATTTACTGGGTAAACGGACTCACCTATCAGGAAGGCCCTTCGTTCGCACCGGCTCAAGACGACGCTCTGTTGTTCCAGACTGGTTTCAACCTGGCCTTCTAATCGGGAGAGGTTTTTATGAGAGGTTCGCTGATCGTCCTGCTCGCGGCGCTTTCAATGTTGGGGCCGCTGGGAATCGATATGTACCTTCCGGCATTACCGGCAATTTCGGAGGACTTGAGTGCATCGTTGGCGACGGTTCAGCAAACCCTCGGCGTCTACTTGTGCGGCCTGGCGGTCATGATGCTGTTTTACGGAACATTGTCTGACTGCTACGGGCGTCGTCCGGTCGTGCTCTGCTCCACTGCGGCATTCGCGCTCACTGCACTCTGGGTCGCACTGTCTGGCGATGAGACTTCGCTCTTGATGAGCCGATTGCTGCAGGGCGCCAGTGCTGGAGCAGGAGGCGTTGTCACTCGTGCTCTTATTCAGGACAGACATCAGGGCAGTGAAGGCATCCGAGCGATCTCCAAGGTCATGATGGCGTTTGCGATCGCGCCGGCGGTGGCTCCCATCATCGGTGGGTGGGTACTGACGCATTTCGGCTGGCGGCCCATCTTCTACCTTCAGGCGATACTCGCAGCTGCACTCTGGATATGGTGCTACGTGTCACTGCCAGAGACGCTGCCGGCGAATAAGCGTCAGCAGCTACGGATACGATCGCTGACCGCCGCTTATCGGCAAACGGCGACGGATACTATCTTCCAGGGCGCAGCTGCCAGCAGCGCTCTATGCTTCTTTTCTTTCTCGCTTTACATCGGCGCAGCCGCTCCGTTTATCGGTCAAATTCTACATCTGGAAGTGACCGATTTCGGTTGGCTGTTCGTACCATTGGTCTTGGGCATGATCACAGGATCGGCAACATCGGCGCGTGTTAGCCGGAGCCTGAGCCGAGCGAAACAGTTGCGGATCGGCTTCAGCGTTCTGCTCTTCGGCAATGCCCTGAACCTGGTTGTCTTCTACTTGCCAAACCCTACCGTGCCTTGGGCCGTGATCCCCCTCGGCATCGGTACTTTTGGACTTGCTCTCATCAACCCGCCCTTGCTGATGATGGCTGTGACTGTCCACCAAACAAGGCTTGGCCTGGCTAATTCTCTGTTGTCCTTTGAGTCAACAATGGTTTTCGCTGCCGTCTCCTCTCTGCTTGCGCCGATGTTGTCACACAGCGGCTTAACGCTGGCCATTGGTGTTGCTGTCGCGTCTGCCCTTGGGGCGATCGTCGGCTACCTAACGATGATCTCGGACGGCAATCGCGCAACGAACCTGATCACTGCAGCTGAACCGGATCGTTGCGCGAACTAGAGTTCGCGTTCTATTATCCGGTAATGCAACGCAGTGTGACCTCACAAAATCTACAACCCAAGGTACTGCTATGTTTCGCTACTTCCCCACCAATTACCCGTGGAACCTGTCCGTCGACCTAGCCATAGAAATGGGCGCTCGCATCGGCGAAATTGAGCAGATGTGTGCGCCGCTGCATGAGGCTGCCAAGCAGCCGGATAAAGCTGCAAGCGAAGCGTTCAGGCACAGCTGGGCGCAGATGGCTGACAAGCTCTGCGAGTTGGCCGAAGAGGATTTGACTCACGGCCGCAGGTTCTCTGCCGGTGAGAAATACAACCGTGCTGCTATCTATCTTTTGACTTGCGAGCGGTTACAAGCCTGGAATGCGCCGGGCCGAATCAGCCTGTACCAGCGGTTCCTGGAGGTGTTTGCCAAAGGCATTGAGCTCACCGGGGAAAACTGCCAGCGGGTTGAGATTCCCTACGGCGACACTCACCTGTCTGGACTTTACGTCAAGGCAGAAGGGAACGCCGCACAGGCCCCGATTCTTGTCCAGGTCAATGGACTCGACTCCCTCAAGGAGATGAAGTATCGAGTGGGCCTTCCGCAGTGGCTCGCTCGTCGTGGCGTCTCGTCGTTGATCATCGACCAGCCAGGTACTGGCGAGGCGCTGCGCCTCCAAGGCCTCAAAGCACGCTTTGATAGCGAGCACTGGGCAAGCCGAGTAGTGGATTTCCTGCAGGACTTCGAAGGCGTAGATCCTGCTCGTATTGGCTTGGAAGGCGTTTCGCTGGGCGGCTATTACTGCCCACGCGCGGTCGCATTCGAACCCCGATTTGCCTGTGGGGTCGTGTGGGGCGCAAACCACGATTGGCGCGATGTTCAGAAGCGGCGTCTTGAGCGTGAAGGTGATTTCCCTGTCCCGCACTACTGGGATCACGTGCGCTGGGTATGGGGCGGCGAGAACATCGAAGAATTCATGGCCATCGCCGAGAACGTTCATCTCGACGGCGTGCTCGACCGGATTCGCGTTCCGTTCCTGGTTACGCACGGCGAAAAAGACTCTCAGATCCCAGTCAAGTGGGCGGAGCGCACCTTCGCTCAGCTCACCAATAGTCCGCAACGCGAGCTCAAGATTTTCACCGATCGTGAGGGTGGCGTTCAGCATTCAAGCTTCGACAACTCCATCAATGCCGGTCATTACATTGCTGACTGGGTAGCTGAAGTGCTCGGCGGCCGCACTGCTTAAGCCTAAAGAACCAACTTATAACAAGAGGCAACCCATGAACATTATTGGTCCTGATTACCTGGTCTTCGGTGTCGATGACTTTCCTGCGTGCGTGCAATACCTGACAGATTATGGCCTTGCACCAACGCAGGTCAGCAGCAATGTCGCTTGGTTTGAAGCGTTGGATGGTACCGGTGTTAGGGTTCACCTGCGGGATGACCCAAGCCTGCCCGCACCGATGGAAACAGCGACCCAGCTTCGAGAGACGGTCTACGGCGTTGCAAGCGAGGCAGACCTCCAGGCAATCGAGGCGGAGCTCAAGAAAGACCGCGAAGTCACCCGCGGTGATGACGGTGTACTGCGCTGCGTTGATGACATGGGCTTTGCGCTGGGCTTTCAGATCAGCCAACGTCGAGTGATCAACCTCGGTGCGGAAACCGTGAATGCGCCCGGCGACAATGTGAATCGCGCAGCCAACGTGCTGGGTGTGAACCCCGAGGCACCTGCCGCTCCTCGCAGCCTGTCGCACGTCGTTTACTTTGTGCCTGACTATGAAAAAGCAGAAGCCTTCTACACCCGCATTGGGTTCGTCTGCACCGATCGTTTTACCAACGTCGGACCATTCCTGCGACCAGCTGGCACTCAAGATCACCACACCCTGTTTCTCATCCAAACGCCGCCTTTCATGAAAGGCATCGAGCACTTCACGTTCCACATGGGCGGCCCAACCGATGTGATGATTGCCGGAACCCGCTTCGTGGAAAAGGGCTACAGCTCGTTCTGGGGCCCTGGCCGTCATCTCATGGGCTCCAACTGGTTCTGGTACTTCAACAGCCCGTTCGGATGTCACGTCGAGTACGACGCTGACATGGACCTGCACGATGATGAGTGGCTGGCTCGTGAGGCCCCACCCGGTGCGGACAGCTCGCAGTACTTCCTGTTCGCTCATCAGCCGAAGTGGGCTCCAGGCGGTCCGCCAAAGCCGAGTGAATCTCCAGCGGGTGTCCAGTGAAGCTGGCAACCCTCAGAGACGGCAGCCGCGATGGTCAGCTTGTTGTCGTCTCAAGGGACCTAAACCGTGCGGTGTCAGCGCACCCCTATGCGGCTACGTTGCAGCAAGCGCTCGACTCGTGGTCGACCAGCGCCCCCATGTTGGAGGAGCTTTACCACAAGTTGAACGCCGGCTCAGCGAGCAATATTTTCAAATTCTTGCCCGAGCAGGCTATGGCACCGCTCCCACGTGCTTATCAGTGGTGTGACGCATCAGCCTTTCTCAGCCATGGCGAGCGGATGCAACGAGCGTTCAATCTCCCCCCCATCGAGGGAGTGGAGAGCATTCCATTGATGTACCAGGGAGCGTCAGACGACTTCATCGGCCCGCTCGACCCTATCGTCGCCGATGCTGAACACGGCATCGACTTTGAGGGTGAATTCGGCGTGATAGTCGACGATGTGCCCATGGGCTGTCCTGCTGAACGCGCATCGGGCCACATCAAGCTCATTGTGCTGCTGAACGATATCAGTCTCCGGCTACTTGCTCCGCGGGAAATGAAAACAGGCTTTGGTTTTCTGCAGGCCAAACCCTCGACCGCTTTTGCCGCCGTGGCCATTACGCCCGACGAACTCGGAGATGCCTGGCAGAGTGATCGTGTGACCCTGCGCCTGGAAGCGCAGGTCAACGGCGACTGGTTTGGGAGTCCTTGCGCGGCCACGATGCACTACAGCTTTTCGCAGTTGATTGCCCATGCTGCGCGCACCAGGAAACTGGGCGCCGGCACGGTAATCGGCTCCGGCACGATCTCTAACGAGGGCATTGCCAACGGATTCACCTGCATTTCAGAGCGCAGGGCTGCAGATCAACTCGAGCAGAAGGAGCTGACTCCGTACCTACGTTATGGAGATCGTGTACGTCTCACTGCTCTGGACTCAGAAGCGAGCTCACCGTTTGGCAGCATTGAACAAACTGTCGTTGCTCGTGCCGCTCTGAACAACCTTGAACGCCAACCACTGGTTCAGGCTGAGTAATCATGAACATTGAGAAGTGCAGATTTATCGATATCTCGGTAACCCTCGATAACAACCCCTATACCGACCCTCCCCCGCTGCTGCCTCACATCGAGTATATGGATCATCAGCAGGGTTGGCCTGAGATGGCTGCGATGTTTCCAGGTCTACAGAAGTCCGATCTGCCTGGCGATGAGTCTTGGGCTGCTGAGCGGCTCAAAATTACCACTCACAGCGGGACGCACATGGATGCACCCTGGCATTACGCATCCACGACCGATATGGCTCTTCCTGAAGGAGAGCGGCCGGCTTTTGGCATCGATGAGTTACCTCTGGAATGGTGCTTGCGCCCTGGCGTCAAATTGGATTTCAGGCACTTTCCTGACGGCCACGTGGTAACGCTCGAAGAAATCGCGACGGAAGTCGAACGTATCGGGCATGTGCTTCAACCGCTGGATATCGTTCTCATCAATACCAGGGCTGGCAAACTGTTTGGAGAACCAGGATATCTAGAAGCCGGCGTTGGCATTGGCCGTGAAGCTACATTGTGGCTTTTGGAGCAAGGGGTCCGAGTCGTAGGGACTGACGCTTGGAGCTGGGACGCCCCCTTTTCCTACACACGCCAACGCTTCGCTGAAACGGGAGACGCCTCCCTCATCTGGGAAGGGCATAAGGCGGGCCGCGACATTGGATACGGCCAAATGGAAAAGCTCAGTAACCTTGAGCAACTGCCCGAAAAAGGCTTCTGGGTGAACTGCTTTCCGTACAAGATCAAAAGAGCTTCTGCAGGATTTGTTAGAGCAGTAGCGCTCGTCCCGACGCCGTAGCTATCGGCTGCCTTGCTTAAGAAAACCTAGGCACATCTGCCCCAGATCCGCCTTGAGAAAGGCCCAGTTACCCTCACCGGCGGCATCTGGAGCAGAACCCAAACCGAGGAAACGCGCAAGAGCGGCATACACGATGGTGAAACAGGAGTTGACGGCCCTTTCCGCATCACTGCGTTGTATATCTGTAGAGGATTCCAAGATGAAATCTACAAAGTTCTTCGCAGTGGATTGATAAGCAGACTTTCCACACATGGCGACGCGGGGGTCTGAAGCTTTACCCATGAAGGGTTGCAGAATACCTGCATGCTTATGCAAGTGTTCGGCAAGGGCATCAACGACTGCGGGCACCCTTACTTCAAGTGGTAATTGACGAGAGCGTAGCTCTAAAATTAATCCAGACCACTCACTTTGGATCTCATCCATGACATCCATCATGACGGCTAGAAAAAGTTCATCTTTACCTTTGAAGCGAGCATATATGGATCCGACCGAAACTTTAGAGCGCTTGCTTATTTCGGCAATCGTCAATTGCTCAAAGGTGCCCTCAGACAAAATTTCGCGTGCCGCCATCATCAGCCGCTCAAGCGAAGCTCGGCTGCGGTCTTGTTGCGGGGCATTGCCTTCATAGCGAATGTGCATCGAAATACCTGTTATTGAGCGTTTCAGTCATGAACCTCGATCAAACGCTGACCATCCTAGCATATAGAAATGAGCTGAACGAGGTGATTAGCGCACACGGTTCCCCAAGTCGTTCACGAACGGATTTTGTCAATCAACCGCTGGTCATCTGCGTAAAGCCATAGGACCACGGGCAGCTCCAGAATTTTAAACAATTTAGTTACAGAGGAAATACAAAATGAGTTCAAGTATCGCAATTAAGCGTGTCATGGTGACTGGAGCATTCGGAAACCTGGGCCAAAAGATTATGTCAGGATTGGCTGAGCAACCTTGGTGTGAGCGAATCATTGCGGTAGATCGCAACATTAATATGAGCGATATCCCTGAGGCGCTTAAAAGTAAAATAGTAGCGGTGAAACAGGACCTAACGGAAGCGTCACTTGATTGGTGGACCGATGAGTTGGCTGCTGACGTTGTCATTCATCTGGCCGCTGCCAACCCCCTACCCGATTCAGACTGGGAAGATTGCGTAAGCTCTTACGCCATGACTACCCGGTTGCTCGAAGGCTCAGCGTTGCGAAAGGTCCGTCGCTTCATTTTTGCGTCTTCGAACCATGCCATGGGTGGCTACAAAGACAGTCCGCTAGCAGATAGCTTGGCACCCGGTGGATTGGACTCTGCTAAGCCTGCAGCGCCAGGTACCAACTGGTTCGACGGCCGCGAAGTCATCTACTCTCGTGCTTATGGTACATCCAAGACGCTGGGTGAGCGGGCTTGCAGTATGGTCGCACGCCTGACTAGAGGTGAAATGACCTGCATTTCAATCAGAGTGGGTTGGGCACTGCCAGGGGATAATGACCCGCAAGACATCAGCTACTCCGGCTCACCCGCCTCTACCATTTCGATCGATACGCTCAGCGCTGAAGATAAGCGGTCATTGCGCTGGTTCCAAAAGATGTGGCTCTCAAACAAAGACCTAAAGAACTTGTTCGTCTTGGCTTCTACTTCAAGCGCGGAGCACTGGCCTTCTCCAGCCGTCATCATCAATGGCGTTTCGGGCAACGACGGAATGGTCTGGAATCTCGAAGAGGCTCAACGCTTCATTGGCTACATTCCGGCAGACAACGCCGCTGACGCCATTGACCTTACAACTTAAGCCTTAGCTCCCAAAAGCCCCTCAGGCCGTTCTGACACATAAGTACGCCGAACGACCTGAGGGGCTGCAATCACTCACTGCTGATCGGGGGATACCAAAGATCCGTCAGGACCCTAGCGGGCCTTCATTCCCAGCTCCTCCGACAACCGTGCGGCCACGCCTTTAACTACTGGAATCAGCTCATGCATTTTGTCGAGGGGCATGTACGGCACCGTGCTGGCCACGCTGATGCCGGCAACGATTTGACGACTGGCATCACGCACTGGCGCGGCTACGCAGCGTATTGAAGGCTCATTGTCTTCCAAGTCGAAGGCATAGCCTCCCGCCACATACTCAAGCATACGCTGTTCGAACTGCGCCCAAGTCTGCTCTGTGTGATGTGGCCAGTTCGTATGCTTGCCGTTTTGCGGCACGCTGCTTTCATACAAGCGTCGCCACTCGTCTACCGCGTCATCCAGCATCAGGGCTTTCCCGATGCCTGTACGCGCCATTGGCATTCGATGGCCGATCCGAGAGCGCATTTCCGGCCCGTTTCGACCCGGTGTCTTATGTAGGTAAAGCACCTCGTCACCTTCACGGATCGCCAGGTGGATGGTGTCGCCAGTCAGGGCGGACAACTCATCAAGGTAAGAGCCGGCCAGAGTCACCAGCGGCAGTTCTTCTCGGGCCTGGTATCCTAGTTCGATCAACTTAGGCCCCAGTAAGTAACCGACCTGGGGAACCACCCGCAGATATCGCTCATCGACCAGGCAACTGACCAGTCGATGGGTAGTGCTGCGAGTGGTGCCGATATGTTGGGCGATACTCTTCAGATCCCGGGCACCACTAGCCACGGCCTGGATCACCGCTAGGCCGCGTAGTAACGTCTGGGTGCCAGAAGGGGTGGATTTAGCAAGGTCATCCTGCATGTCATGCCTTTATCGTTGAGCTGGCGGGCGAGCAATGGAGTGCTCATTCGCATGCCGCACCTTAATACCAGGACAACCAGCTGTCCAAAAATGGGAGCTGGTTGTACGGTGTGATGCGTTAAATAGCTGATTGCCCGAGCTCCAATGGTATCGCCCGGCTGCCCAGGCGAGTAGGTCGCCAGCGCACCCGAGCAACGCCTTAAGATAGCAGCATCACCATTCGGCGAAGCTGCCGTCGGCGTGGCGCCAAATGGGGTTGCGCCAACGGTGGCCGACTGCAGCACGCTCAATGACGTACTCCTCATTGATCTCGATGCCCAGGCCGGGGCCATTGGGGATCTTCACCATGCCTTTCTCGTAGTCAAACACGCCTGGATCACGCACGTAGTCGAGCAGATCATTGCTCTCGTTGTAATGGATGCCCAGGCTCTGCTCCTGGATGAAGGCGTTGTAGCAGGCAGCATCCAGTTGCAGGCAGGCGGCCAGGGCAATCGGGCCCAGCGGGCAGTGCAACGCCAACGCGACATCATAGGCCTCGGCCATGTTGGCGATCTTGCGGGTTTCGGTGATGCCGCCGGCGTGGGAGGCGTCAGGCTGGATGATGTCGACGTAGCCTTCGCTGAGCACGCGCTTGAAGTCCCAACGCGAGAAGAGCCGCTCGCCAAGGGCGATTGGAGTGTTGCTCAGCGGTGCCAGCTCTTTCAGCGCTTCATAGTTTTCGCTGAGCACCGGCTCCTCGATGAACATCAGCTTGTACGGGTCGAGCTCTTTCATCAGCACCTTGGCCATGGGCTTGTGCACCCGGCCGTGGAAGTCGACACCAATACCGACGTTCGGGCCCACCGCATCCCGCACGGCAGCAACGTTGGCCAGGGCCTGATCGACCTTGTCGAAGGTGTCGAGGAATTGCAGCTCTTCGGTGCCGTTCATCTTCACCGCAGTGAACCCACGAGCTACGGCTTCTTTCGCCGCTCGGGCAGTATCGGCCGGGCGGTCGCCGCCAATCCAAGAATACACACGGATCTTTTCGCGCACTTGGCCGCCAAGCAGATCGCTAACCGACACGCCCAGCGCCTTGCCCTTGATGTCCCACAGGGCCTGATCGATACCGGCCAGTGCACTCATGTGGATGGCGCCACCGCGGTAGAAGCCGCCACGGTAGAGCACGGTCCAGATGTCTTCGATGTTGCGTGGATCCTTGCCGATCAGGTAGTCGGAAAGCTCTTCGACGGCAGCGGCCACCGTGTGGGCGCGCCCTTCGACCACCGGTTCGCCCCAACCGGTCACGCCTTGGTCGGTTTCGACCTTGAGGAAGCACCAGCGTGGCGGAACGATGAAGGTGGTTAGCTTGGTAATTTTCATCTGCTTGTCTCTCTTGTTGATTGCAGCGCGCACAGCGCAGAAAAGGAATCAGCGAAGGGCTTGCCAGGCGGCTATGTAGGCTTCGGCAGTAGCCGCAACTTGCTCAGGCGTCATGCCCGGTTTGTACAGGCCAGAGCCCAGGCCGAAGCCTCGGGCACCGGCATCGAAAAACTGCTGCATGTTGTCGGGGGTGATGCCACCGACGGGCGCCAGAACAGTGCCGGCAGGCAACACGGCCAACCAGGACTTCACCACCGCGGTTCCCATTTGCTCTGCCGGGAACAGCTTGAGCACATCGGCACCTTCGGCCAGAGCAGAAAAAGCTTCTGTCGGCGTGGCGACACCCGGCGCTAGGTACAGGCCCTCAGCCTTGGCTGCACGCAGCACATGTGGGTCGCTGTGCGGCATGACGATCAATTGGCCGCCCGCTTTTTTCACCAGTTTCACCTGTGCCGGTGTCAGCACAGTGCCGGCACCTATCAAGCAATCGGCGGGTAAGCAATTTCGCAAAATGCGGATGCTCTCGAAGGGTTCTGGCGAATTGAGGGGCACTTCAATGACGCGAAAGCCAGCGCCGTAAAGGACTTCACCAATAGCAGCAGCTTCATGTGGCTGCAGTCCTCGCAGGATCGCGATCAGGCCATTCTGTGCCAGTGCTTGTTCGAGCATGTCAGGTTCCCTTCAAGATGAGTGGACGACGCTGGAGTGGACTAGGCCGGCAGCTAGCGCGAGCTGCCACAGGCCTCGTTCGGTTGCCTGTTCGGCAACGCTCACGTGAGTAAAACCGCAGGCCTGCAGGGCGCGGCTGTATCGGATGCAGAGTTGGCCGTTACCGATCAGAAGGATCGCCGGCAGGTGGTCACTATTACGGCGCTGGCGTTGTGCCTTGGCCAGGGCCGATAACTCGTGTCCGATCATCAAACCGGAGAGGTAATCGGGCTGGGCACTTGCGCTGAGCTCGCCAGTTAGGCCCAAGCTTCGGGCGCTGAATACGGTGGACAGGAGACCCGCTTCGCCTTCGACAGAAAGCGCGACCTGAACGCCGTGATCGAAAGCAACTGCATCGAAATCTCCGCCACGCTGTTGAGTGCGGCCCAGGATGCTGTGCTCGCTGAGCACCGCGAACACCTCGCCAGTCATGAAGGTGTCGAACTGCACGATGCAGCCATCGGCCACCTGCACCCATTTCGAATGGCTGCCGGGCAGGCCGATCAGCATGTCATCAGTGGTCACGCTGGCCAGTGCGCCGAGCACTTGGGTCTCTTCGCCGCGCATGACATTGGGCAGCCGCGAACGCTGGATCACGCCAGGCACAATGTGCACGTCGACGCCGCGGCGGCTACGTACAGTCTGAATGGCTGCACCGAGATTAGCGACGTTGGCTGGGGTATCGCAGTAAGCCGCTTCGCGCCAACCCTGGGCGCTGCCGACCATCCCGCAAGCGATTACTGGCAGTTCAGGCTGGGCATCTAGCCAATCGCCACAGGCGCCTTCAAAGGCCAGTTCGAAACCGTCAGTACAGAGTTCACCGCGGATCAACCGTGGGATTTGGGGCAGCTGCATGATGCCGCTGGGCAGCGCTCGTACGTCCAGAATCTGGCCGTCGGCGGCAAGCTTGTAAGCCCGAAGTGAGGTGGTCCCCCAGTCGAGCGCGATCAGTTGCGCTTGCATCGCTTCACCTGTTTTGTTTTTGGCAGTGAGTGCGGCGACTATAAACCTGAGGACTGGAAATTCCAATATGTAAAACACCATCCCATATATAGGGATCTTCCTACTCACAAAAGTAGCCGCTCCCTTTCGTCTACCCAGGACGCTGAGCAGCGTGCGACAAATGGTTACGGCAATGAGGCATCAGCACAGGGTTGGTTGAGGGCGATAAATGGCATCGCCCATGGCTTGAAAGCTGGTAGGAACGCTCTCTAAGTCAGTTGGCCCTTGAAGCAAGCGCACTGACAGATCCGGAGAAGCGGCTTTCTGCTATGCCGCGAATGCCAAGACCTGAGGCGGTGAGTAGCGCACCGTCGTCCTCGGATGGAGAAGACAAACCGACCCGAGCACTGGTGCAGTAGAGAATGTCCTGATTGGGTCCACCTATAGCTGGACAAGTCGTTTGTGATGCAACTGCCTCCACGATGCAGTCCACCTTGCCATCCGGCGTGTATCGAACTACTCGGCTTCCTCCCCACTGAGCGTTCCACAAACAACCCTCTGCATCTATACATGAGCCATCAGGAACACCATCACCAACTACTTCAACAAATATTCTTTGGTTTTCCATCGAAGGGTAATCGCAGCAAAATATGTTTTGCTTGGTTGAGTCCGAGTAGTACATCGTTTTACCGCTGGGGCAGAAGCAAATACTATTGGAAATCGCCACGGCTCTTAATGGAAGTGGCTCGATCTCCAAGGAAATCGCATTGAGTCGATAAAATGCTCCAATCGGCTGAGGCACATCACTTTCATGCATGGTTCCAAAAACAAAATTTCCTTGGCGGTCACAGCGCCCGTCGTTAAGGCGGGTCCCGACTGCACCAGGTGAATCGGCAATAGGGAAAAGCTCACAAGAGTCGAGGCTAAAGAAAGCAAGTCGAGATTCCAGCCCAAGCAGAAGCACATTGTTATCATCAGTTAAAGCAAATGAGGCAAGTCGCTCTGGCATACTCCAGGTTTGAACGGAGACCGACTCAGGAGAGTAAACAGACAGTTCCTGGCCCAGGATATTCGTCCAAAAAAGGCGATGAGTACGGTCGCACCATATTGGACATTCACCAAGAGAGTTTTTAGCGTCGTAAATTGTTCTTAACATTGTAATTACTTGTAGATGGCTAAGTTTGACTCGAACGGTTCTGTCATAGCTATGGCTGGGTGACC
Source organism: Pseudomonas sp. CIP-10 (assembly GCF_020911845.1). Classification (NCBI taxonomy): domain Bacteria; kingdom Pseudomonadati; phylum Pseudomonadota; class Gammaproteobacteria; order Pseudomonadales; family Pseudomonadaceae; genus Pseudomonas; species Pseudomonas sp. CIP-10. The sequence continues at coordinate 64,229 of NZ_CP087161.1, forward strand.
CCCAGTACGCTGAGTTCAAAGGACGTTGTCTTGATCACGATAGCCCCCGCTCGATTTGCCTAGTTATGCTGCTGGTTGCGCACAGGGTGGCAGCAACCGATAATAGAACGAGAACTCTAATTCGTGCAATGATCGGATGTCCCCAGCGACACGCGGCGTGACGGGGGATGCGTCCAAGGTACGTAATCGCCCCCTCCGTCAGTGACGAGACAGCCTACCCGCCAGTCGGGCTGGCGGAAGAAGCATTGCAATCGAGCAAATATGTCTGAATTAAGATGTGCAGAATTCAGTCACGACTCGCCTATGAATAAGCGGTGAAAGGCACAAATCTAATGAGGGAGAGTGACGAGAAATCCGTGCAAAAAAAAAAGCGTGCACATCTGTGGAATGAGGCTAGGTTAGGCATGCTAACCAGAACCATTCGGCTGCGCCTAAACCGCGACCCCTGCGGCTTTTAGCAACGCGGGTAATACCATCCCTGCACTGCCCAGCAGCATTATTTCGTCCGTACCACCAAATCCAACGTCTTCAATATTTACATGGATGACGGTAGCCCCAGCCGCTAGAGCCATGTCGGGAATAGCAGCTGCTGGCATGACGACGCCGGAGGTGCCCACAGAGACCAGTAGCTCACAGCTTTTCACACGTCTGACGGCTGAACGCCAAGAATTCTCGGGTAGGTTTTCCCCGAACCAGACCACTCCAGGACGAAGCTTTCCACCGCATCGGGCACAGCGGGGCGGCTCGATCAATTGTTCCTCTTCAGGAGTCTCCAGCTGCGCGGACGCTAGCGTCCCAGGTCTGTGGCAGGCGAAGCATTTCACGTCCATGAGACTACCATGAAGATGGATTACCGGACTGGAGCCAGCTCGTTCATGCAAGTCATCAATGTTCTGTGTGACGACGGATACGTCCCATCCGGCGACGGCTAGCTGAGAAACAGAATAGTGGGCTGGGTTGGGTTTAGCCTGGCCAACATGATGCCGCCGCCACAGGTACCAGCTCCACACCAAGGCTGGGTTTTCTCTGAAGGCGTTCGCAGTTTCGAGACGCTGAGGCTCGTGCTTCGTCCAAAGTCCAGTCAGCTTGTCGCGGAACGTAGGTATTCCGCTTTCAGCAGAAATGCCGGCGCCAGTGAAAAAGACAACCTTCTTGAAAGCGCGCAAGGCTTCGGCAGCTCTTTGCAAATTGGTCATGCGATACACCTCCGCTCCGGCGGTTTTTATCCAGTAAACTCGGAAATGGACAATCCTCCCAGTCAAGGCAGTCGCGATTGATCGGAAAGCCCAGCGCGGGGCGCAGATTGACGCATACTGATATCACCGCGTGTAATCCCGGTAGATATGAGCTATTCCACCTACAACCGTCTGTAGCCCCTGAGCGGGAGATGCTCATGACCAATCCCTTCGCTCATATCCAGACTCAGCGTGAGCCTGCAGCCGAAACACATACGTCGGAAAGCACGGCAGCCTTGATTGCTACCTTATCAATTGAGGCGAATTCACGCCGGACGATCGATGCATATCTTGATGGCTTGCAGATGTACAACGACTTATTCGAATGGAGGTTGAACGATTATCCCCAGAAAGCGCTCGACCTCATCATCGACTGCTTTCTCCCTGCGGATTCGGTACCCCAGTCGATTCTGCAAAGAGGCGTTTCTGTTGGGGTAATCCGCTCCAGGATCTTCCAAAGCGGAGACTGGATATCAGGCAAACAATGGGTGCAGCTCGCGTCGTCTTCCTCCCGTGGCGACAAATTTGACCCCAATCAGCCACTAGCCGACGGGCAAATTTTCTCGCTCCGACCGGGCAAGGTGAATTTCTTTCCAATCTACGGTTTGGACGGTAGCAACGGATACCAACCACTCCCTGGCCTCTCCGAAGTGTTGTCCGAGCTCTCAGCCAGGATGGACGAATGGGCGATATCAGCGTGGTTCCAGACCGAGAATTCGACTCTTGGCGGGGTCGCACCGAAAGCGTTGTTGAGATTCGCGCCAGACAAGGTGCTGACCGCGGCTAAGAAAACCAAAGGCGGAGCCGGGGAGGAAATGATTCAAAAAAAGCGCACAAGGGTTCAGCGCGCTAAGAAGCTTACGCACTGACCACCTATAACCAATTTTTTAGTGCGCTTCGCCACAAGTGCAGGCAACATTCGGGTATAGCATTCCGCAATGCTGCGGCAAATGAAGTTTGAAGGAATTGAAAATGAGCAGCCAAAAATCAATCCAAAATCCCCGCAACCAAAAGCCTGTTTTCTATGATTGCTACTCTACAGTGATGAAAGCGGTTGACAAGCAGTACGATGTGCGCGGTTATCTACTGGCGGAACTGGTTGTGCTGTGCCTGAAAAATCGAGCAAAAGTTCCTCTTGCCCGGCGTGCCTACTTCGAACGCTGTGTCCAGAAAGAAGCTTTAACGTACTTGGAGCACTTTACTTCGCAACTGCTATTCGGTCCGAACGGACGCTTCTCGCCACATGAATACTGCTACAGCCATCATTGATTCCTCTAAACACAGAGACCTGTCTGAAATGAAAGTCACCGCTCATATGGCGAGCTATTTCAGCAACAAACGCTCCGCCGCTGATTCATCGCGAATCTGAGTAAACTTCAGCTTGGTCCTTTCATAGCCGAAATAGCTCGTCACTCACAAATTGTAAAAGACTAACTTAATTGAAGACGATCGTAGAATAGACAAAGCACTGCATCATCAGCATATTGCCATTTCCCACGCGGGCCATTAACGGGCTCAAGGGCGAGTATCTGTACTCCTACTTACTGATAAACCCCTGAAATCACTCGCTCCAAATAATCAGTAATCAATCGATACCCCCAGAAGTTATCAATCAACTCTAGCGGAATCTCCCCTTCGAATTGGTTGCAAGGCTTCTTCAGCCAGTTCTCTGCCAGTCGCTGATTACCGAACGCCAGGCTAGCATGCTCTAGCACGAGCGCATATTGAAGCGCGACAGCACTCTGATACTCATTCAATAGCAGCGGGCCTCTCTGGAGCACATGACGCTTTAGCGTACGGATCGACTTCCCCATAATTCGGGTCAAAATTTTCTTCGACGAATAAAGCTCCGATACGTTGAGCATCTCGTTGAGCGCTTCCAAGGCGAAGCCTTTCTTCACAAGAAAAACAAGCTCCAAATGGCTAAGATTTTCTATCCGAACTCCGGCTAAAATAGCACTAGGTTTAACAGGCGTCACCTTTAATTCCTCACCCAATGCAACAACCATGCGCCCTCCTCATGAACATTAACTACCAAAACATTTCGGGCGAAAGCTTAACCTTCAGAACGATCACGATCAATTGATGGAAGCGGAGCTCTTATCATTTCTTCGGTTAGGCCATTTTTGTATGCATTATATTGAAGCAAAGTCAGATACTCCAATAACAGTGAATTTCGGAGCTTCAACTCCTTGACTTGGCTTTCCAGATTGTGGATTCGTTGCGCTGCAAACCCCAGGCTGGAAGGCGCCTTTAGCTTAGGCACTGCGACTTTTAGCTCAGCTTTTTTTGAGGCAAAAGCACTGACTATCTCAGGGTGATGATTCAGAGACTGCCGAGTTGGACGCTTACCCACCAAGCCTTTAACTTCACTGCAGAGCTCATCCCAAGTCAGGCGATCACGCGTCCAACCATGCAATACATTTACGATTGCAGCCACATCAGATGCTGTCAGGTGCTTCGCCATGGTTCAAGACCTCAGTGGTCATGGAGCCCAATCGATTAATCACGCGACTGAGCTGAGTGAAATCAGTTCCTTTTAATCGGACAATAGCACCATTCATTATTTTTGGATCATCCAAAAGAGCCAGCAACTCTTTCAACCTACCAATAGTCATTTCGGTATGAACAACCCAACGATCAGCACCGTAATCATCCGATTCTTGCTCACTCCTTGTTTTCTCCAAAACTATTTCCAACTGGTTAAGTCGCATGGCGATACGCTGATAATTCATAGCAAGCCCCTTGACACAGAGATGCTCATTACAATTAAGGCAGTCCCTAAACTTACGACATGGCTCGATAGCGAAGCTATGAGAGCAGAAGCCATATTCTGTAACATGCATTGCCGACACGACTTTCGAAGGAAAATCACTTTCATCCACAGGAACGTATTGATGCGGAGCTTCTGACGGAGTTAAATCATCACTCACGAAACCCAGTTCACGCACCCGAACTATAATCTCATCATCTGAAGTATGATCGTATGCACGATTCGATTTTACATTCACTCTTCCTGACCAACGAGCAATGTCGAAATCGCTGAGCCCACCGCGAATTGCCAATGTATTAAGCAAGTGGCGTACTGAATGACTGTTCATTTTCAGCCGCTCTCCTTCCCGGCTTTTGAAGTCATGACGCTCAAACACACTTAAACGCCGCTTGGTATTATTACCCCCTAGATCATCGGCCAACGTCTTCAACGTCGGTCGAGCCAGCATGACGGGGTTTGTGGCTACCTTTGACGACAACTGATGCTTAAGCACTGTGCAAATGCACTGACTAAATTTAATCCCTTTGCTTTCATCAAACCACGGAAAATTTATGTCGTCTTGCTGTACCGTTTGCCAAAGGTCATCCAAAGTGTACGCATCGCTAGCACTCGAATACCCTCGAATAGTGAGGAAAGACGCGACCTGTTTGTCACTACCAGAAGTAAAGCCTAGCGCTTGGGCGGCCTGAGTATTACTCAACCAAGCGTTGCTCATCACTTTCGGACACGTGGGATGACGGTAAAAAGCTTGCGGCCGACCTTCAAGATATTCCGCCAGCTTTCGGCCCGGCTCGCTCAACTTTACCAATCGAGAAAACGCTTCCTTTGCCAGTGGAACCATTGAAGAAGGTACCCACTTGATCATTGGCCCATAACCCTTACTAGCAAAGAATCTGAACCCGTATTGCATATTGCCACTGAGATCCACCTCTTCAACCTCTGCATCGATAGTCAATGCCAATATCTCTCCGCCCCTTGATGGCGCACACAATAACAATGCAATCAGTGAAGTTGTGAAGATGTCTCTAGGTTCGGTTAGGTTGCTGCTAAAGATTTCCGCCAGCGCATCAAGAGCTTCTTTATCTGGCAATTTGCGCTCGCGAGCAAGATCTCCTTTTCGTCCCGTCGCTCTGAGATTTTTATGGACGGGACCAATAGGTGACCGCCATTCTCTGAGGTCAAAGACTACAAAGAAGTTTTCGGTTAGAAATTTGGCGAACACCGCCAATAAACGCGAAGCGTTATAGGCTCCGTCTCTTGAAAAATTTGCCTTGATCAACGAGGCAGCCTCATCCAGCACCGCAGGGGATACTTTAGATACATCACCTGCGCCTGTAATGTTACATAGTGCCGCCTCCACAGCTCTAAACAGCATGCCTAACTGAGCGAAGCTAGGCCCGCCTTTCTCTAGAAACATGAAAACTAAATATGCTTTTGCTAAAGGCAAGAATTCCTGACACAGGAGTTCGCCTTCCTTAAGATCAGGACCTTTTGAGGCATTCATTTTTTTCAAGCGAAGCCCTGGCCACGACCATGACTCCCAATCATCAACAACAAGGTGGGCATGGAGCTTCATTTTCTCCACGAATCGCTCTATATTTCCCTGGCAATCGCCCTTGGTAAGCTCAACCGCATACTTTTCATATAGCATGATCGGCCTCCACCAATTGTGATGAAACTCGCAATGATCCTTTTCAAACTAGGGTTTCTTTTCACCCAATGAGCTTGTAACCAACTTATGCTCGGAAACAATGTTCTGATTTTGAAATTCAGGTATTTGTTCCTGCCTCGCTTTACAGAGCGCGACAACCTCTGCCACGGCGAGTATTCCTCTATCTAGAGATGTCGCAACAGCTGCATCACCCGTCAGATCTATCAGCCTGGCTCTTTCGGACAACAAATAGTCATATACGGCTTGATGTGGGCCGTTAAGCCATGGTTGAAAATGGGCACAGGTATAGCAGGGTATCGGGACGCTCGCCGTACAAAAACCCAAAAACCCACATGTCCCTGAGGGTTGTCCGTCAGGGGTACGGATCGTGGCTGAATTATCATCACCTCTTAGCGCGTTAGCTTTTGAAGTGACCAAAACCCCAGCGAACGCCTTTGCGTAAGACACCAACATCGGATCTAATACCGCGCTGATCTTTGCCCCGTATTCCGGTACATTCTCTGTGTAAACAGTGACGTTTTGTAAGTCATTGTGATCAAGTAGTTCTGCAATAACTAGCGGACCATAACCCTCTCTAGCTGCACGCGTAGCAACGGTGTATCGAAAACGCCGAGGACAAACCGTAAGTGCTTTGCCAGTCCGTTCCGACTGAACTTTCAGGATAGAGACGGCATTTTTGATACGGATGGTCATCAAAGATCCAGTCATGTGAAACACATCACTAGCAAGGCCCTCGCTGAGCGAAGCGATGCTCATACCTTCATGAAACTTACTCCAATTGGGAAACAGAGGAATTTCCTCTAACAAGTCCTCAGGAATAGGCTCAGAACACATTGATCTAATTCTTTCAATGACGTATTTTTTCTGTGCACTCAAAACTTGCCACACATCAGCAGGTAACAATCGACGCTTCTTGAATTGGCGAAACGCCCCTCCTTGCTGTTTTGCACGAGGTACCATCAAAACAAATTGTGGCTCACCGGCTTTGTCCTTTTCCAAAATTAAGTCAACGCCACGCAAGTCGGTAATTTGGATAGGTCTACTACCCAACGCCAATGTAATAAGGGTTAGCGCGAAAGCTTCTAGGTTAATCGCTCCAAATTCATACCCCTGGATGAGCACCTCGTACAGCCCCTCAAGCTCTATATCGCTGAACGGCCCCTTGATTGGGTCGCGCCGCTTCACCGCATCCCCTCTGGGATTACCAAACGATTTCATAGCCTTGAAATACTCAACCACACTCACCGATACGGCACCGACACCTAATTTATTCCACCGAACAAACAGTGACTTCAAGAAATTAAAATACCAATCACGCCCATTCAAGGAAATTCGGTAATTGATTAGCAGGTCGACAGTCAATTCCCTGCCCGCTGCAAATTGAGCGAGATACAGATATCGTTCAAATATATTTAACGCATATGCAGGCGTGTTATCCCTAGCATAATAGGACATGACCACTTTAAATGCAGACAGAACCTCATCACTTACAAGCCCGACGAGCCGAGAAAAGTCGAGCTTAACATTTCGATTTAACTGCCACACCGTAGAATCAACGGTAAAAACACAACCACTTTTGGTTGCATAGCGTTCACTGTCGTGAGAATCAATCCGAAGCTCCATTTTTCCTCCGAATGCTTTCGCGCAGCTTTTCTTGAAGCTCCAGTCCGACTTGGTTAGCTTTCCTGGAAATAAATCGTTCGTTGTAGTGCTTCGCGCTGCCAGACCCCTTCTTCCAGCCCATCAACTTGGAGCGCAGGTGCTCTTGTTCCGTCTCGGAGGGAGGACTGGGCAGCGAATCCATATATTCCGAAAAATTCTGATTCCAACTATGCCGCAGTCGATGCCCATGCACCTTCGCCAGCGTCAATGACGAAAGCTGCAGTGTTCGCCAAATTTTCTGATAGCCCGCGATCGACAGCGGCTGGCCTTGGGTGGGGCCAGATTTATGGGTTATAAAAAGGTAAGGACATTTGCGGGCATTAGGTATTCTTCGTCGCACCCCGATGATGTACTCATGAAGGTCAGTGCTTAACCTATTACTCATGGGCAACGCGCGAGCCAGAGTCTTTACCAACGGCTGGCGTTTTCTAGGATCATCGACTTGATCAGGACGTCGTACGATCTGAACAACATTCTCAGAGAAATCTATGTCCTCCAAGCGAATGCCTAATAGTTCCCCCGCCCGTATCCCTAGCTCGCTCATCGTACGAATGATCAAATAGTTCCGATCCCGAACCTCTGGCTCAAATATATTCACGGGACTATCAGGATCAATTGCCGCGAGGAGCGCTTGTACCTGAAATGATGACAAAGCCTTTTCTTTCTGCACTGCTCGACTAGAAACCTTAGGTCGACGTGCGCGAATATACGACACCATACTGGCTGCCGCGCTGGGCGGTGGATTATTAAAATCAAAAAAGCGCCCAACCAACCAATCGCAATATTTAGCTATAGTTGAAAGCCGAGCATGAAGCGTTTTTCGATCCACATCGCGTGTTTTTTTTGGCTTAGTAAGCCCATACTGTTCTTTAGCACAGAAGTCACGAAGCGCATCTAGCTCATGCACAAGAAGAAAACGCTTAGTTTTATATCTATCGTGCAACTCTATCTGCCGCACCATCAGAAAACAGTAAAACAGACGCAGATGAGAAGCTGCTGACAGCAAGGTGGCGTATGCCTTGTCAGCGTTCCTGATCTGAGTGGTCAAAAAAAGATTGGTATTGAAATCTGGGAGATGTGAGAGATCGTCAAGCAGTACGACGTACCGTTCGCCCGAAGTCATCACAAAACTCTGAGCGGTTAGCATGATCGGCCTCCCATTCTTTACTTTTTATTCAAGGTACACCCTAGAAGAAAGCAGTGATGGGAAACCGACCAAAGGTAGAAGAGGAATTACTCTATATATATTAGGCTGTTGAGAGACAAATTTTACATTTATGTCTCAGGTATGTTCTAGAACCCATACAGTGCGCAGCTCGAAGCAGCTGTCGCCGCCCTGGCCGCGGCTGAAGCGGGCTTGCAGGAGCAGTACGAACTCTACGGCCATCTGCATCGCTTTGATGAAGACCAGGCCAAGTTGGCGCTCAGAAATGCCGAGGTGAAACTAAAGGACCTCGAACGGGAACGAACCGAATTGGGTGTGGTGCCCCTGCTTGATCGTGCCACTATCTACAAGGCCGTCTATCGCGCTAACCGCTCGCTCCTCGGGCAAGCATTCGATGCAGTGACGGGCCGGATTCCAGAACCACCCAAAATGTCCGAGGCAGAGGAAGCCAAGCTAGCCGAGAAAGCTGCTCGGTTGGGGGCATTGCTTGGCGAGGATGGAGAGATAGCCACCCAGCAGCATTTGGTACAGAGGCTTCGATACGATATTCAGTTCCACTCTTCCCTGGACTGGCTCGAAACCGACTCCGACTACGCAACCTACAGTTCGCAAATCGCGAGACTGCAGCCAGCCATTGAAAGTCTTTCAGCCAAAATCGCTAGGTTTGAAGAGCATATTCGGGAGCCACAGGCACAGTGCCTCAAATATCGTCAGCGTCTGGATGTGGCCAAGGAGAAGCTGGCCCAAGCGATCCATTTCAGAGATCGCCACCGAAACGCACCACCACGCTCAGTCGAGGCTGCGAGAGTAAAGGGGGCTTGCAGTAACTACTTCGGAACAGATGACATTGCCCAGGTCGTCAGACACAAAACCAGCGATGTTGAGGACCTTGAACGTGAGCTCGCCAAATGGGAGCAGCGCATGGCGTCACTGCAGCAGCGCGATAATCGAGTCATCGAGCGGCTGATCATTGACGGGAACAACCTATGCAATCGTGGCCGGGGCAAGAGTCAACAGTTCATCGGATTGAACGCTTTGAGTGCACTCGTTCCGGCCCTGCTGTCAAACTGGCCTGGCAGTGAAATCATTCTGGTCTTCGATCCAGGCATCACGAGGAAGCTCCAGGTTTCGTGGGAGGACATTCAAAGCACCTTCCCAACTGTGGAGACATACCGCGTCGACAAAGGCCACAGCGCCGATGAAATGATCATTGAACTGGCCTCTTCACCGAATGCATTCATCATCAGCAACGATCGTTTCACGGAATTCAGCAACCGACCCGCCCTCAAGGAAAACAGAGTCTTTGGCCATGACATTACCAAGAAAAACATCTTGGTGAATGAGCTGTGGATCTCAGTGGATTATTCCTCTCCAGGCTGAGCAGGATAGTAGGATAGGCTTCCCTGCGCTCCCATGCGTTACGAATCAGCTGCACGTTCAATCATCGTCTTTGGCAAGGCCATAGTCGCTCTGCGCAGGCCGGACCGCCGGTAAGGTCGTACAGCTCCTCGACCGTGTAGATGTTGCCGTTATCACCGAACAGCACATCATTATCACGGTTGAGCGAAGCTGCAGCGCCCGGCTTCGGCCGGCGGCACCATAGGGAGATGTCTCGGATGAAGAAGCCCGCCGAGATGACTGCAAAAACCAAGAATGTGAACAGCACGCCCTTCGTCACTAGCGCGAGCGCTCCAACGCCCAGGAACGCCAAGAGCCCCTTCGGTACGGTGTGGTCAGGGTCTCGCAGATGGCTCAGGCTACAGCCGAAAGACAGCATCACCAGGGCCGCGGCTATCGCTACGCCCACATCTGCTTCAGCACTCTTTTCGATGGTTCCCCAGATACCCGCTGCCACCGATCCTGCAATTGCGGCAAGGTGACGAACCAGCGCCAGCGGGGTACGACGAATCCTATCTTCGATAGCCCAGAGAGCGCGAGTGGGCGCCATCATCTGAGGTGCCCTGACCATGCCGGCCAGTGCATCCACGGCGGCCTCCATCTTCCGTACAGTCGACGGAGTGACCACCGTCATGGTCGCGAGGTCCTGGATCAGCTGCACGCAACGCTTGAACTCTGGAGTTGCCCGCTTGATCGAGCCTGGGTTGAAGTCAGCCAGGTCGATGCTGCCAGCGTACAAACCAAGGTAACCAGCAATCAAGGCCTCGGCTCGCGCCATCTGCTGATCAACAATTCTGTTCAGATTCATCGCTCGTCCATTCGATTGCCCTTGCTGGCTAAAGGCTCCAGCAGCATCTGAGAATGCAACTCTCAACAACCAGACTAGCCCAGCTAGATGGCTGGGCTTGAGTACACCTGGTGCTTGCTCCTAGTTCAGCACTTTATTCAGGCCGTCACGCAGACACCGGGCCTGATCCTCGTAACGCTCGGAACGGTCCAGGACCTGACCGCTCGCATTCGTGGTTTGCCAAAAGCTGTCCCCAGTGTCCATCTCGTCAACTAGTAGCTCAAGTAGTTGGCTGCTGTCGATCTGCACACTGTAGGTCAGCTCGAACCCCTCTAATTCTTCCCGTTCAGTGCTCATTTGCTTAGCTCCCTCGCGGCGGTCAACTGGGCGCCTCAATCAGCTCGCTATTTTCACTTGCCCAAGGATTTCGGCAGCAGCTAGCTCTTTCGCGACTTTCTTACCTCCAGCCACTGTCTTGGCCGAAAGCACATTTCCATCTACCACAATTTGCGCCACGCATTCGAATTGCGGAGGGGCAATGCTCAGCTGGGTGAAGATGTAACTGGGCTCCGCCAGCCTGTTTTTTTGTGCCATCTCATTTAGCTGCACTACCGGGTTTGAGCTGCTCACGGAAGTCGCCTCACGTGACTTGGCCAGTCGCTCCAATAGGATGGCCGAAGCAGCTGCTTCAGCGGCCTTCTTGGTTGCACACTCTGGTGAGGTAGCACTTTCGACGTCGCCACCCTTCGGGTGGACAGTCGCGGTGGCTGTGAAGCTTGCAGCATTTGACGGTCCACTCATCGCGACATGCAAATGGGGAGCAGCCCACCCCCGCTTCCGGCAAAGTTCAATTAGCGCACCTTTGTAGTCAGTAGCGCGGGGCGCTGGAGAGCTTGATGACTGCGTCGGAGCCTCAGGGCTAAGGCTGTTTATGGGCAAACTCAAGTGACGACACAAAATCTCGACCATGGCTTTCTGCTTTGCTACACGCTTCTCGCGGTGCACACCAACTCCCTGAAGACGCCGCCCACTTGCCGAGACAGCAACCACACACTTGAAGCCTCCATTTACACCGTGCACCGTTTCATCGAGCCCCTCAAAAACTTGAGTCTGGATTCCGTTCATGATGATCCTGACCACGTTGTGAGGGTGCTGGCACATCCAGTTCGAGAAAGCCACCCCAAGATCTTCGGTGATTGCTTCCCTTGGGATTTGAATCGCAAGTCGATCGACGATGGCGTCCGCTATCGTGTTGTTGTTGAGTCTTCGTATCAATTCAGCCACTACAGCTTCAGGCAAATGACCGGCGTCTTTCGCGAGCTTCACGGCAGCGCTGAGTACGTTGTCCTCCATATTGACCAGGTTCCCACTCGCCACCAAGCGCTGAGCTTTCCGCGCCAGCACCTCCTTGTGGTAGTCGACAGTGGATTCGGATCGCTCTCGCAGCGTTTTGTTGATCGACGCAGAGATTGTAAGCAGATCTGCTTGCGAATATGGCAGCGGGCAATTGTCGAGATGCGCCCGAATCTGGCGAATGTTCACCAAGTCGGCATACCGACGAAGCGGAGAGGTGCCGTGGAGGTACAGCGTTAGGCCAAGACCGTAATGCCCACGCGCCACGCCATCGTAAACAGCACGCTCTATGAGTGCCCCTAACTGCGCACCCACAGAGGCTTCGGTCACCAGCCCCTCTTTCAACCACTGCTCGACTGTGTTGGCCAGGTCCAGTGCATGCGGAGCGGAGACTCGGCTTGCGTGGTTACGGTATACCGCCGGCAGCCCATTCTCGGCCATGAAGAGGGCTATTTGGGAATTCGTCAGAATCATGAATTCTTGCACGATGATGTGCCCGACCATCTGATCCAACGACTCGTATTGGCGAAGATTGCCCTCCTCATCCGAGAGCATGAGCTTGCGAATATCGTAAAGGGCAAGCGCTCCTTTCGATCGGCGGCGCTGCAGCAGCAGCGTCGAAACCCTACTGAGGAGCTCCACCATTTCACGCAAAGGGCTTTGAGTGCTTCGGGCTATCTCCGGAATGGCCTCATATGTGAGACGGGTGTTGACGGTGATAACCTGGCAGCTAGGTTCAAAACCGACGACCTCAAGCGAGCTATTGAGCGTGATTGTAAAAACCATCGCTTGCCGTGGTTGCCCCGCGACAAGGCTACTTTGATCTGCGCCGATGTGCCGTGGCAGCATTGTTTGCACTGCACGATCTCGGGCATAGATCGAGGCGGCCCGCTCAAACGCCAACTTATCGTCATGAGAGCCGACCCCAACCTTCGCAGAAGGATCGGCGATGGCAACTGATATGATGTACAGATCGCCGCTCTGGGTGATCGATATCGCGTCGTCGATATCAAGCGTTTTCTGGGAATCGATGGTCACGAAGAATGGTGAAGTCACGGTGGATCCTTGGCCTATCAAGCTGTGTGTGGATTCTACACTGGAAGCAGTCAGAGGGCGGTCATGCCGCCAACTCAACAAGTGGGATTCGATTCATGTGCATCGTGTAGCCCGTGCGCCGCTCAAGAGCGACGTACTGCTCGAAAAGCTCAGGGTGATGGACACGCCCGTTACGCAAGTCAGGCTTGGACGCCATCACGCAGAAAATGCAGCTCAATCGATCATTACCGAGGGCATAGGCGTGATGAGGACGCTGCCCCGCTGCAGCGATGGCACCGAAGACCTCATCCGTGCGCATGTCATGTACTGGCAACCACTCGAACCAGGTCAACACAGAGTTGCTGATCCCCATCCGGCTGAAAACTACCCGCTTCGCTCGCCCTGGCGACTCTTGAGCGCGCAGGCCAAGGCAGTTGACGATCGTTTTGAAGCCATTGGCCTTTGCATAGCGCCTGACCTCACGTTGGATGGGTCCTCGTTTCAAGTCGCTCGTGCATTGGCGAGTAGACGCAGATGGCCAGCTCGGTACCTCGGGGCGAATCTCGAACCGACGCTCTACCATTTCCAGCAGCGTCTTCGAGGCTGTGGCAACAATGAAAGGAAGGCCTGCAGCGGCGGCTTGATCACGGGCCAGCTCCATCGCCCCCGGCCACTCCATCGGGCCCAGCGATGCATGGACAACCACCAGCTGGCTAGCCGGAACGCGCTCCAGGAGACGGATCAGTTGCACCTGCGAATCCTTACCGCCCGAATGGTTGGCCACAAACAGCGCACCACTGGCGATCAACTGGTCAAGCTCGGCTTTTGTGGAGTCACGGGTTTCATCCCCGAAAAGCAAGCCCTGCTGCTGAAAACGATCCATTTCCTGCTGGCCTCATTGATAGACGTCAATGAGAAAAGATTAAACTATAGAACAACTATTTTCAATTGAAATATTGTCCTATAGGACAACATTTTTCTGCGGTCGCGGGTGTGGTTCTGCCGTCTCAGCCGCAGTCTTGACCAGAAGCTCGTCAACCGCCCTGGCCAGGTCGGCCTCAGCTTGCTGGAGCGCCAGAAACATTTCTGCGCTGGCAGCTGTATCGTCGTGCGCATACTTCAAATGTGCTGCACGTGCGGCCCTGAAGCGGATGATCGCATCCAGGGTGCTCTGATCCAAGTGTAAGCTGAGAGGTAGCTTCAGTTCGCTGGTGTTTGGCCTAGCCATTTTCCTTGCTCCATTTCCTCGGTGAAAAACCTGACCTTCCCCCTCTGATCCAACGGTGTCGATCAGACGGTTCCGTTATGGATGTAGGAAAAGTCAGCAGACCACCTGACGGCGCTTGAACTGCTTGTGTGCACTTCACACTGTGCAGTGCACAGCGCATACTCTGGCTGGGGCTTTTTCTAACCCACTATAAATGGCACATTTCCGTTTAACCCCAGTAAACATTGGATTGTAAACCACTTTTTTGACTTGTAAACCACTGTGGTTTACAGTGAAAAAAAGTAGTTAACACGAGGCCGGCTCATGCCGAATTTACAAGACGAAGCTAAGGCCTACATTGAGTCCGTTTTAGGTGTGGCAGCGCAGATGACTCCGGTGCCACTCCGAGTCCCCTATACCATCCGGGACAGCTACAAGACCTACGAGTTGAGCGTACCTATGGGGAACAGTTCGGCGTTCAACATGATGCTGCTGGTCTCCCGTGATGATATTGAGTACCCAGGCATCGTGAAGCTGCAGAAGCACATCGAGATGGTGCGCAACGTCACCAACCAGGTAGTAGTGTACGTCTGCTGGTCCTTGTCGACTCAAGACCGCCGCAGCCTGATCATGCACCAGGTCAATTTCATCCAGCCCAGCTTCCAGATGTTCATACCTGAGATGGCGCTGGACCTGCGTGAAAGCTTCCGTCAGCGGCGAGAGCAGAGCGAGGTAGCCGCCCTCCTCCCCGCGGCCCAAGCCATGCTTCTCTCGTGCCTATATTCCGGGATACCCGACGAAACCTACTTCACTACGAACGCTTTGCTGGGGGACCTGGGCTACAGTCGCGTGACCCTCTCGAAGGCAGTGGATCAGCTGGTATCGCTGGGGGTGATTAGCCCTGCGAAAAGCGAGCTGCATTGGAAGACCTACGCCTTCAACGGGTCGCCTGCAGAGGTGTTCCAGAAGGCCAAGAAGCACCTGCGGTCCCCCGTCAAAAAGAGAATTGGTATTACCCGAAATGCTATCCCCATGGCCCCGGGAGTATTCATCGCGGGGGAAACTGCCCTGGCCAAGTACACGATGCTGGCGGAGCCTAAGCAGGCCGTATGGGGGATGAGCAAGAAAGTGTTCAATGACATGCTGGCGCTTGATGCGTTTGAGGTAGTCGAGTCGGTGGACTCGATCGAGGAGTGGGTGGAGATCTGGGGGTATCCGTCGCTCACCGAAACGCAGTATATGGCAGACACAGCGTCGCTGTTTCTGAGCCTGGAAGACAACCCCGACGAACGCATTCAGATTGCGTTGGATGAACTCAAGGAGCAGGTACATTGGTTAGCGTGAAAGGTTTAGATATTTTTGGCCGGCACTTTCGCGATTTCCGCGATAGCTACGTCCTAATCGGTGGCGTTGCCTCTGCTCTGGCGATGGAAGACGCGGGAGAGAGCTTCAGGGCCACGAAAGACCTAGACATCGTGCTCGTGATTGAGGCTCTGGACTCCCATTTTGTTAACAGGTTCTGGGAGTTCATAAAGGCCGGCGGCTATGAGATCAAACAAAGAGGGGGTGACAGGCCGGTCTTCTACAGATTCCAGAATCCCGCCGACGAAACCTACCCGGTAATGATCGAACTATTCTCTCGTGCACCGGATGGCCTTGAGCATGAGGAAAACGCAACGCTGACCCCAATCCCCACAGATGAGTCGGTTTCGAGTTTGAGCGCTATCCTGCTCGATGAAGACTATTACACCCTGTTGCGTTCCGGCCGCCATCAGAGCGAGGAGCTGACATACATCAGCGCTGATCGTCTTATCCCCTTCAAAGCTAAGGCCTGGCTCGACTTGTCTCAGCGCAAGGCAAACGGTGAAGCAGTTGACTCGAAGAACGTCAGGAAGCATCGGAACGATGTCCTGGCCCTGGCGGGCCTGCTGACTGGCGAGGTGATTGAGTTGCCCGCAAGCATTACTGCAGACATGGCGCTATTCCTTGAGCGCCTGGCGGTCGAAGAGATCGACTTCAAAGCGCTCAAGATTCGGGGTGACCTCAAGACCATCATCGGCCGAATTGCAGAATCCTTCGGCCTTCAGCCGACCTCATAACGCCGGCAATTCCTCAAAGCCTTTCCCAGCGCCCGGCCCCAGTTCGGGCGCAGCGAAAGCGACGACCGCGTTGATGAACTCCTTCCACTGGTCAAGTGTGAAGCGCATCGGTTCTAACAGCTGGCCGGTTTCTGTCCAGAGCCCGCAGCTATCCAGCTCCAAAAATTCTCCATGCTCAACGCTCCACCAGGATCCGGTCATCGAGGTGCCCCAATCGAGGCGCCCAGCGAAGAATGGCATGTTGAACATCAACAAGAACCAGAGGTGCCCGTCTTTGGTAGTAACGTACTCCCGCATCGTTCGATTGCCCAGCGCAGCGCAGACCTCTACAGCTTTGGCAGCGAACAGCTCGTCAGCACTGGGTGAATCCGTAGTGAACCCGAAAACGTGCTCCGCGAGATATCCCAGGCGGCTTACAGACGTGTGAGCCATCTGAAGAAAGCTCCGCTCAAGCAGTTGCGAGTAATCCATGTTGCTTACCTCGTATGAGCCCGCATTCGCTGGGCATGCGCCAGCAGCTCTGGGCAGATGACCCGCCACACAGGTGCGTCTTCAAAACCAGCAGGTTCAACCCTGCCAGTGTCTTCAAACTTTCCGGATGCCAGGTGCAGATCCAAGACCTGATCGGGCAGTTGCCAGGCGTGGATACACACCTCATCGACCGCCAACTCGGCCTCCACGAGGTTTGTTGTGAGCACGCCCCAGTGCTCACCATCCTCGTAGAGCAGCTCCAGGGCTAGCCGCCCGTTTGGGTACAGCCGTGGCCGCAATTTCGACAGCTGCATGATGCTCTCCCCCGGGGCTATTTGACCGTTGCTGTCTCGGTGACCACAAACGGGACCACGCTGCCCAACGTAACACCGGCCAGGCCTTGTTTGCCGTCTTCACCGATCACATAGCCCTTCAGCTCTCGCTGATCAGCTCCGTCGCAGGACAGTGTGGCGGTAGAAGTCTCATGCTTGAGCTGGCGGCTGTTCCATTTCAGAGGAATGCCCAGGGCGCATTCATTTCCGGCCAGGACCTGAGACATTTCATATTCCACTTTGCCAAACCCTCCAGCCCGGTACTCGGTTGGCAGAACCGAGCCGAGCGCAGGATCACCGAGGTGATACAGCTTGACGTAGAGGGTCGAGCCAGTCGGAATGGTGACATTGATCTTTTTGTCATTGCACCCTGCCAGCGACAGAGCGACACAACCGAGCACAGCAATCTTTCGAAGTGGTGACATGCTTTTTCCAGTGAGTGTATGAACGTTCGAACCTGTGTAGCTGATCAAGCTCACGACAGAGCAGGTGCACAGCCCGGCGAATCTTCGGGGTTGTTGGGGAGTAGCTGGTAAGGACCGTTGCCAGTCGACTGGGCCGAGGGCGACGCTGAGTCTTCTTCCGTACCGTAGTACGTGGCATGCGCAGCTGAATTACATTTTGGGCAGGGAATGTCGCCTCCATGGAGAAGAGCACCTCCAGGCTCATCGCAGCTATCCTCATCCCAGAGAAAACCGTCGACGCACTGCGCATCGGGATAGGCCGCACCGAAATGCCTGCCTTGGTAATCACACCCTAGAGCTTCGTCACTTGCCATACACACCCCCAGACACAAGCAAATTGATACATAACACGTACGTATAACTGATGTTACCACAGCCTGAGGACAGATAGATTTAGGGAATTAAACCTGTCGCAAGGGAAATAAAGCTGTCGCGGGTAACCCTGTTCGTGACCAATCCGGGTTGGCGGGGTGCAGTGATGCACGCCGTTGTCCCGACTTGGAATTACGCCTCAGAATCTAATTGACAGGTGTGTCACGCTGTATAGGCTTGTAGTCGAGGACTGCAACTGCGCATCCGTTGGGACTGGGTACCAGCAAGGCCCCCCCGCAATTTCGGCAGCAGAGAATGCTGGTTTCTCTGAAGTAGTGACGACGGGCATAGCCGGTCGGATTCTGAACCCAAGGTCGCAAGGCTGGGAGTTAAAGGATCGCTGCGACTACTCCTCGAACCTTCCGAAAAGGCACCTTTGGGTGCCTTTTTTACACCTTATTTCTGGCAATGTTTGCTCAACCGCAACCTTTGAACGATGACGCGGGATCAGTCGCTGAGGGGCCAACCCATCCATGCTGTTGCGTATCCAACCTGATGAATCTTTGCGCTCATATGTTGACCGCAATTTGCTCGTGAATTTTATGGACTGGAGGGTAGACAGGTTACGATGGCTTTCTGAAGGGGAGATTACTCACCAAGCAGTTAAGGTGATCGCCTCAACGATGGGTTGGCAAGGATGCTATGGCTTCAACCGCTTGCTGCACGAACACACTCAATTGCCCCTGCAGTTTGTTATCAGGGATACCCGAGATGCCAGTTATTCTCGAACGGCGTATCTCAAACCCCGAATGGCGATTACTAATTCCGACTTGCACGCCTACTGCCCGGAATGCGTCAGGCAGGACGTGCAGGATTTGGGCTTTTCCTACTGGCGACGAAATTTCCCTGATCATGTGAGCGTGTGTGCCACACACAATGTGGTGCTGCTGTCCACTTGCCCATATTGCGATCAACCTTTCTCATCAAAAGGCCACAATCTCGATGTGATGTGGAGAAAGTGTTCTGGGCGACACCTCGGTAACGCAGAGAGCGTAATGAACTTGGATGAAGATGCTCTCAAACATGCTCGCTTCGTAGAAGCGCTATGCGCTTATGAATTCTCCATTTCAATCCATTCTGCAGTGGCCATTCTCTCCGATAAGTTGCGCAGCCTCAAGAAACTGACGAAGCGGATGAAATCTGAGCGGACAGCCATGATTGAGTATCTCGATCGGATTTCAAATAATTTGGAAGAAAAAAGATTTGAGAGTCCTGTTGTAAAGACGGAATTTTTCCCCGAAGAAATTTTGAAAATCGTGGTTTATGCCTATGAGACTTTCGATGAATTTGTTGTTGATTTGTACGAGTATGATAAAGATTTGATTCCTATTGAGTCTCTATGGCGAAATTATGGTAATGGTAGGTATGCGACCACTTGTCGGGAATAGCTGACTGAGCGTTGCTGCACTTGCATGTTAAGTCTTGGTCGATTGGGTAACAATTTCTAGTAGGTTTCGTGCTTCTGGGTAGCGATTCCTTTTTTCTAGGCACCGATGCAGTGTGGGCACCAACGCGAAAATATGACTAGCTCGAACAGGGAAATTCGTGGCCGAGTATTTCAGTCTTTGAATGCTCAATTCAATTGATTCGCATAGTTGCCTGTCGCGAGCACTCCAATCGATTTTTTGATTGTTGCCTACGCGACCACTTGGCATCCGCTTAGTTTGAGCCATCAACCAGTCATTATCGTTCCGGTATAGCCATTGATAGACCTTGGGGAGCATTGATCTCAGGCTTTTCGGACTGGCGTCTGGATTCATGCCGATGGCGCTAACCCACTCCGCACGGTGATTGTGTAGCAGTAGCTCCCTGCGCTGAGTTGTCCAAGCAGCCATCAGTAGAGGATCAGCACTTAGGATCCTGTTTATTGTAGAAACCGAAACGTCATATCGTTCCGCTATGGAATGTTTCTCCACTCCTTTGCCCAAGCAACCCAAGATTTGTTCCCGAAGCTCGGGTTTCAGCTTTTTAGGCTTCAGTTTTTTGAAGACTCTATCCCTGATTTCCTGACCTTTAAATCGGTGTGCTGCTTTATCGCCTACTGCTCGTCTTCCGTGGTCTGGAGACTGTACTGGGGTTTCCTGATCCCCTGGAGACTGAAATCTTTTTAACGCACATAAAAACGGCGCAAACTCGCCGAATATACAGGTGATCAAAATCAGATGTTTGAGCGGATGGGAGTAAACGCGCGGTGTACGGGTCAGACTCTGTATAAAAGTTTCAGCTCTCTTTGGAGTGGTCGGAAGCGAGGCCAGTGGAAGATACGGTTGCAGTTGTGAAGCGAACGAAGCTAGGTCTGCTTGGGCATCAAAGCATGCTTCTGTATTGACTGAGAGGCGACGAATAGCTTCGTTATAAGCAGCCGTGACATTTTCTGGACGAAATTGCTCAGAAATGCCTAGCTTGGCTAACTCAATCACTGAGTGTCCTAAACGCTTGAGGGTTTGTACCACTGTCGGGCATACGGGCTGCTCTGCAACGCTCGCTATTAGGTGCTCGGCAGGTAATACCCAGTGCGCAGAGTCCGACCACTGCCGGTTGGCCGAGCAAATCCTGATGAGAGTTCCGTGCTTAGGGCATAACGTGACGCCTGGATACTGATGGGACAGGTGCCAGTAGGCGACCCCATGATTGATACGGTCTTCCCTTAAACATTCGAGGCATGCTTTCAATGGGTGCTCTGCGCCAAAGCGACCGGTCACCAGACCCAGGCGATATTTTAAGGTGCCCAAAGAATTGTTTGAAACTGTATGAAAGACGTCGTCAATTCTTTCCTTGGATTGAAAAGGAAAAAACAACGGCAATATCGTATGTTCTGTAATGATGTTGAATGGGCTTCCCCATACTTCTTTGGCTTTTTGGGGCAAAGAGTTTAGTCTGCTAGGAAAGTCATGCTGCACACTACTTGATCCCTCACCAAATAGCCATGCAGTGGTGCTAGCCTTAGTAACGTGGCACATAAAACGATGCTGACGACAACAAATACTGAAAAAGGTCTCATCCGGTAGCCATCGAACGACAGGGACAGATGCATTTGCAGAATCAGCCATTTCCCTCACCAAACGCTTGTCGTTTTCAACATTTTATTTGATTGGGGCTAAACCCTTAAATTATCAGTTGAGATAAGGGGGTGAAGATATATATCCGATGGGTGTGAGGCGCACGGTTGATCTAGATAATGACCCAAGCTGGACAATTTTGAATCCAGTCGCGACCCAGAGAGGGATGACTTTTCAGTTGTCACCCTGTTAACCACGGCGGTAACATACCCTGCTAAGCGAAGCGCTTTAAAATGTGCACACAGATACGTGTACACCCAGCCAATCCATTGCAGATAGCTGCTAACTATGTCCTAGATTCTTAACACGTATGAATAATAAGGAAGTATTGAATGAAATCTGACTAGTTAATTAGCGCTAGAATTCAGATAGACAAAGGCCCAAGTGCGACCTTGGGCCTCTGTGGATAAGTCAGAATTTAGCGACCTGACCTTTCCATTGTCTATTCCGAACATGCGGGACGTCAAGTCCTGCAGGGCTTCGTTCATCCACAAGAAGGTGAGCGTTATCCACAACCCGCACTCTTGGGTACGCCCGGGAGGCAAGGGCTATAGGGGCATCCAGCAAATTATCCCCAGGCTGGATGACGATCCTAGGTCCGTAGACATTGGACTGTATTGATGACTTTGCAGGAGAGATTTGCCCTCATCAGGAGCCGACAAGCTCACTTCGCGTGGGGCGATATCTACACGCCTTCGATTTTAGCGGTTCCACGAGAAGCCCCTAAGGGCTCTCGTATCAGCAGAATGAATAGCCGGAAGCTCGGCCGTGCGATTCACTCGCTGTCCACCCCAGAAGCGGTGTTCGCACAGCTCGCGCTCTTCCATCCTCAGCTGCTCGATATTCACGAGCAGAAGATGCTGTGGCCATATCACGCCCCGCATCCATTGCACGGGCATCCACTCACCAAAGGACATTTTTCTCATCCTGTCACTGGGACGATGGAAATTGCCAAGCAAATTGGCTTCAAGCATCACCAGGTGGTGATTACCACTAAAGCTGGTAGCCGACAGAGAATGCCCTTTCCCTATCAGGGGGACCTTTTACTGTATTTGATGGGTTCAGATGGGAAACCCTACGCGGTCAATTGGACGGTGAAGGATCAAGCTCATGCCTTCAGCGAGAGGCGCTACTCAGCAGCCAAGACCCCTAATCAGCAAAAAAAGGACCGTGATCATGCTGAGCTACGCACAGCCCTAGAGCAACTGCATTACGCAAGCGGCGGTATCAGGACCGTGCAAATGTCTTTGGATCGTCTGGACCCGATCGTCATGGGCAATCTCGATCTGCTATTTCCGATGCATGGCTTGCCGCTGACCCACGACCCCGAGCTGCTCAGGGAGTTTAGCGCTGAGATTGAGGGCGCTGTGCATGCTGGGGCCTTGATCCACCCCATCATTTACCGGTATGCAGCCCGATGGGGTAAGCGTGACCAGTTTATTGCGAAGGTCTACCAAGACATCTGGGACCGAAAGCTGCCAGTAAATTTCTTCAAGCCGATTCTGATCGACCATCCTCTCGATACCGACGGTGGTGATCTGCTGGCAGCCTACGGCAAATTTTTCTTGGAGATTGAGCCGTGATCACGGGCGCTAGGTTATTTGCGCCTGAAGGTTATCGGAGCCTTGTCAAAGGCCACTATTACCATTTCCTGAACAGTGATGCGGTCCACAACCGGGTGCGCTTGGTGGAGTTCAGTGATCTAGCGAAAGACGTGCGCACCACCTTGATCACCCTCACAAGGTTCGAGTTCGAAGAAGCGCTCGAAGCGGGTGCGCTGCTGGCGTCAGGGGAGACGGACAAATTTCCGCCATGGCTGGAACCGATTAAGGGGATCGCAATTTCAGATCGTGAAACGAAGCGGGTTTCTGCTAAGGAAACCTACGACCAAAAGGTCAACCGCCGTTTTCTGGCTATCTCAGGCCTGATGGTTCGTCTCCAGGAGGTTCTAGCCAGTGACGATCCGGACGCTGTAATTAACGCTCATGCCAAAAGCCAGTCGCCTCAGCAAAATGCAGCTCGCTTGAGGTTGTGGTTCTACACTTACATTACTTTTGGACAAAACAAGTGGGCTCTCATGCCTCCCCTGCACCGCATCGGGAGGTGGGACAGGGAGGGGCCGGGGAAATTACGCAGGCTGGGCCGGCCATCACCCAATGGCAAAGAGTGGGGTTACCGGGCCGATAGCGCCATGAGGGAAAGAATCCTTTCTGCGTATCTTAGGGAAATCCTGAAAAAGACTTCCTGATTTTGGCAAAATACCCGGACTCCACCCGCCGAGTTTTCCGATGAAGCAAATGACCTTCGCCGACGCCGAGTACGCCGGCAAGCGCAAGCAGACCCGCAAAGAGCTGTTCCTGATCGAGATGGATCAGGTGGTGCCGTGGAAGGGGTTGATTGCCCTGATCGAGCCGCACTACCCGAAGGGTGAAGGCGGTCGTCCGGCGTATCCGTTGATGGCGATGCTGCGCATACATCTGATGCAGAATTGGTTTGGCTACAGCGATCCGGCGATGGAGGAAGCGCTGTACGAGACCACCATCCTGCGCCAGTTCGCCGGGTTGAGCCTGGAACGCATTCCTGATGAAACCACCATCCTCAACTTCCGTCGCCTGCTGGAAAAACATGAACTGGCGGCCGGCATCCTCGGTGTGATCAACGGTTACCTGGGTGATCGTGGTCTGTCGCTGCGCCAGGGCACCATCGTCGATGCCACACTGATCCATGCGCCGAGTTCGACCAAGAACAAGGACGGCAAGCGCGACCCGGAAATGCACCAGACCAAGAAAGGCCAGCAGTTCTACTTCGGCATGAAGGCGCACATCGGCGTGGATGACGAGTCGGGCCTGGTGCACAGCGTGGTGGGTACGGCGGCCAACGTTGCGGACGTTACTCAGGTCGACAAGTTGCTGCATGGCGACGAGAACGTGGTTTGTACGGACGCGGGCTACACCGGCGTTGAGAAACGTCCAGAGCATGTCGATCGTAAGGTTATCTGGCAGGTGGCGGCACGCCGCAGCACCTACAAGAAACTCGATAAGCGCAGCGCGTTGTACAAGGCCAAGCGCAAGATCGAGAAGGCCAAGGCCCAGGTGCGCGCCAAGGTCGAGCATCCATTTCGCGTGATCAAGCGGCAGTTTGGCTACACCAAGGTGCGTTTCCGGGGGCTGGTGAAGAACACCGCGCAACTGGTGACGCTGTTCGCCCTGTCGAACCTATGGATGGCACGCCGACATTTACTGACGAATGCAGGAGAGGTGCGCTTGTAATGCAGAAAATGGCGCGGCGAGGTGCTCGCTGGGGCCAGAAACACCGAAATAAGCGGGCGATTTGATCGTTTTTTGATCGGTTTACCGCTTTCAAAATCAGCGTAGGCTGAAGTCAGTCAGAAATACAGGGCTATTTCAGACCATCCTTAGGTTCCGTTCCGCTGACAAAACATATAGTCAAGTTTACCGAAAAATCCTTACAGAGGAATTTGGTTGCGTTTCCGTTGAACGAAATGGAGTAGCATTTTTCATCAATCGTAAAGGGCACCCATTTCCAACTATTGACCAAGTGCGTTACTGCATCGAACAACAAGTTAGCGCTAAAGAGAAATCTATTGGCGTAAGAGGTAAACAAAAGACCCGCGACCAGAGCGGCAGTTTGGGCAGTTTCTCAGAACGCTTGACGAATCTAAATCAGCAGGTCGAGTTTGATGGTTACTACATAGTTGAAAAACTTTCGGGCCTGACAGAGGGTAGCCCCGTTGACGGATTTTGCGTCGTTCGTGCCGTGTGTGGATTGTCCGGAATGGTGGTTGGCATTGGATTTGCCGAAGGTAAAGAAACCAAAGAAGCTTATCGGATGTGTCTGTTTTCCATGGCTGTCGACAAAGTATGGTTTTGTGGGCTTTTCGGAGTAACCATCAAACCGGACTGGTGGCCCTGCGAAGGCTTGGCAGGTGGGCTGGTGTTTGATCGAGGTCCTGCAGCAGCCCTGGACACGGAGCCTGAGATCCACTGGCTAGGCACACTTGAAAATACGCCAGTTTTTTCTGGCCAGTCTAAAGCTACGGTTGAGTCATCGCACCCGCGAGCAAAATCCGACCTCGATCAACCCACCTATGTTCATAGCACACTGAATTTTGTCCAAATGGCCCGCAGGGAGATTCACCAAGTCCTGAAAGACAACCGGTCGTCTGACGCAAGTGGCCGCATGGAAACCGAAATGTATTGGTGCGGAATAAAGCCCACCCCGCTGGGTATCTGGAATTACTGGGACAGCCGCTTCCGTAATTCTGCAATCGGGATGCAGCAAGAGGTTGCCATAAAGAGCTTCCTGTCTGTGCACCCGGCCGTTGTACGTCAAGACGCAGTCTATCTGTACGGGCGCAAGTATAGGTCTGTTGATTTGATCAATACCGGGATATTTGATCGAGTTGCTAGGAGCAGCGTTATTGAAGTTGATGTATATGTACTGACTATGTGCGTTCGGCATATATGGATTGAGGTAGGAGGCACACTGTTCGAACTGGACTTTGTAACGACGCAAAGGACCGTTGACGGTGATCGGGACATATCATTACGTGATCTTCAGTCACTAGATGCCTTAAGGCGAAAATCTCAAACTTTGCTTCGTAATGAGATGCCGGCAATTCATCAATTTCACGATGATAGATTCAAAGAAGATACCGGTGAAGAGTGTAAAGGTGGCGTGAGAAGAATTGGTCGACCACCTAAATCGGCATCTGCGCAGCGAGATACAGATGACTATGATCGATTCCGAGGTAAAGCCAAATGAATGAGGCCATTGCGAGTTGGTTCGACGGCTGCCAAACGGCTGATCAGGTCCGCCAGATCATCACGCGTCGACCTGAGCCATTGGAAAGTCTGTACGAAATTGAACCTCGGTTGGCGGCAGAGGTGCTGTCTCAAGCATTGCGTGAATCGTTCATTCCCAACGCATTTACGATTGAGTTCATCCAGGAGATGGTGGGGCGCGCAGCGCTGCATGCGCGAGCATTGTTCTCTTCTGAGCGCGAGTACGCCCGAGGGCTCTATGAAGCACCTGCAGTCGATGCTGTGCCGGTGTGTTTTACAGGGCTTGCAGGGGTTGGGAAGAGCCAGACCATTGCTGCGCTGCGCAAGGTTCTGCCTGGCCCCGTTGATCTGTCCTGCGATCACTTCCAGGGTGAGCTACCGTTGCGGTCGCATTGGTATGCAAGCGCCCGAGGTACCACCAATGCTAAGGCCCTTCTTCGAGAGTTCGTTGAGTTGCCTCTGTCGCGACTGACCGTTGCTGAGCTGCTGAGTGAATGCCGGCGTAGGGCGAATCGTGATGGGGTATCGTTAGTCATCCTGGATGAAATGCAGTACATCCAAAAGGGGCTTGGTGCAGCGAAGGTTACCGATATCCTCTTGAACATGGCTGGTATCGGTCCGCCAATGGTCTACGTGTGCAATTACAGCTTGGGTCACAAGTTGTTTGAGAGAAACAATGAGGATCAGCAGCGCTTGCTGACGGACCCAAGAATCATGCTTCCCGATGAGCCTGGCAGTTCCGACTGGAAAGCTTTCATTGATGAATGTGTTCGCGTGGGCAATGGCGCGATTCGCGGTAATCAGGGTGAATTGGCAAGGGAAATTTACCGTTGCACCTTCGGTATCAAGCGCCTGGCGGTGGAGTTGTTGAAGCAGGCGTACATTGAGTGCCGCAGTGCAGGCCGTCATGCGGCCTCCCTTCAAGACATCGGCCATGCTTACCGCTCAGCGGCTTACACGTCCAGTGCCAAACAGGTCGAACACCTTCAAAAATTGGCTCTGGGTGGTCGGGTGTCCAAACAGCATCCAGACCTGCGGTGTCCGTTTGACCTGCCAGCCGCGTTCACGTCCAACGTAGTGAAATTTGCGCGAGCTGAACGGCAGGACCGAGTCACCCAGAAGGTTTTCGACTCATCGCTCACTGCGTCGGAACGATCTGTAAAAAAGCAACTTGATGCCTCAGCGAATGCTCTGCAGAAGCCGACTGCGCGCCCGCGGCGGACTCCGGTTGAGGAGCTCTCCGAGGAAGAGCAGGCCAAAGCTTTCTTTGCCTTGATGGAGGACGACAAGGACCCCAAACCCAAGTGATGGTGTGGCGAAGAATTCCGTTCGCGGGCCCTATGATTGCTGGCGTGTAAACCTATTTTTTTCACTGTTAACCAGAGTGGTTTACAGTGAAAAAAACAGGTTTACACGCCTGAGTTAGCGAGGGGCAGGTACACCAGGATAGAGCACCTGAGCTCGGATGCATCTCCGACGCCGCTGAAATGTGCTATCACGTGCCAGTACAAGCATGTCCAGATTCGCGTCATGCATTGGCGTTAGACAGTTAACTCCAGGTACAAAGATCTTATGAGCACACCAATTACGCTGTCTGTGGGTAGCCTCGATCTCACATACAACACTGGCTATATGGGCATGGATCACGGGATGCTCTATCAAGAGTCCGACCGCCAGTACCGTCGGCACGAGGGCATCGACTACGACTACGCTCATAGCCCTGAAAGTCTGGAGCAAATGGAGCTGTGTTTTTGCCGGACACTTGGTTCGATGGTGTCACGGTTGGAGCTGCTCGGATACACATTGGCGGCGGTGAGGTCGGAATACGAAAATCAGGTCGTGCTCGACAGAGACCAGTTCGAGGAATACCTGCCAGGTGAGCGTCGATCCGACCGTTTGACTTTCGATCAATTTATCGACTTCATCAAAGCGTACGCATTGCGAGACCTAAAAAGCGACTATGTCGCCAGCTACGATTCCGATCATGCACAGGGCCGGGGCCGCTTTGCGGCTGATCCAGCGGCATCTCTACTCCCGACGGGAGTGTTTGATCGAGACATCGGAGGCTACTCCGAGCGCAGCCATTTCGGCTCAATGTTAGGATTTCTGAGCCCATATGCAACTCTGCGAATCCTTGCCGAAAACCCCGCTAATCTAGGTGAAGATGTCGTCTGGGATTACGGCAATTTTGTGGATGCAGGATGGGCTAAAAATGAGGATTTCATTGGGAACGCACGTCGGACCCAGACCTATTTGATAGCGACTGAAGGCACTTCTGATACCCACATTCTGAAGCGGGGTCTGGCGCTGCTCCGCCCGGACATCGAGGATTTTTTTCGATTCATTGACATCGAGGAGCGTCACCCATTTTCCGGTACAGGTAATCTGTCCAAGTTCGCCGAGGGACTGGTCAAAATTGATGTTCACAATCGCGTGGTCTTCCTGTTCGATAACGACGCCGAAGGAGTGGATACCTATAAAAATCTACTCAAACGCTTTCAATTCCCAGTGAACATGAAAGCTATGGTTCTTCCTGACTTGGACGAGCTGCGCGAGTTTCCGGCGAAAGGCCCGTGTGGTGTTGCCAACGCTGACATCAACGGCTGCGCGGCCGCTATCGAGTGCTATCTCGATCTCAATCTTAAGGGGCGACCCCCAGCGCAGGTGACCTGGACGAATTACAAGGAGTCGTTAGGTATTTATCAGGGCGCCCTCGATTTCAAAGATAGCTACGCAAAGGCGTTTTATGAAACCACTCAGGAGGATGTTGAATCAGGTGTGTATGACGCGAGTAAGCTCCGATCCGTGATAGCGGCGCTTCTTGAGGAATGCACTGGTTTGGCTGCTGCGATGCTCTATTCGAAGTCCTAAACCTCAATAGCCTCTCGGCGAAGGCGCTTCCACCTAACGCGGACCGAGATGATTTCTGGCCCCTACCATCCGCTCGTCGCTACCTCTTGGAGATGGCCATCCATCCAATGCCCATGGGGTACAGCATGGCTAGAATGGTATAGTCTCTCATTTATTTGCAGAACAGCCGCAGGAAGCCGCTGGGAGATTTCACATGGCGATCTACACCGCAGGCTATGAAGGGTTGTCTATCGACGCCTTCATCGCTCGTCTTAAGCAAGCTCAGATCGACAAGGTTCTGGACGTTCGCGAGTACCCTCTGTCCAGAAAGCCTGGTTTCTCCAAGAAGGCTTTCGCCCAGTGCTTGGCGGATGCAGGAATTGCCTACGAGCATTCCCCTCCCTTGGGTTGCCCAAAACCGATTCGAAACCGCTAT
The DNA here is from genome assembly GCF_020911845.1 of Pseudomonas sp. CIP-10. NCBI lineage: Bacteria > Pseudomonadati > Pseudomonadota > Gammaproteobacteria > Pseudomonadales > Pseudomonadaceae > Pseudomonas > Pseudomonas sp. CIP-10. The sequence goes on from NZ_CP087161.1 coordinate 93,404, forward strand.
AAGGTCGATGGCGATTGGGGGGTCTATGCGCGCGACTTCAGGGCTTACATCCGTACCCGGATGGACCTTCTGGAGAACCTGACAGCTGATGCCTCAAGCCAGCGCATTTGTATGGTTTGCTACGAAGCTGACGCGAATTTTTGTCACCGCAGCCTTATCGCCGAGGCTGCGAGTGAATTGGATTCATCCCTGGATACGCGGCATCTGCCTCTCAAAATAGAGAAATTTGCTGATTTGCTTCGGGCGGTTGCTTAGGTGGATAGATGAGACTGATGATAAGCCACTGTTGCGGAAATCGATGAATCGTTCCCATTAGAAGCATAAGATCTTTTCCTGGTAACTCGACCTCCAGCTTCTGTCGAAACGGCGCTTCCCAGCCGTTAGGCCCATGAGCTCGGCGCATGTTTCTGTACAGCTGGCTTGCCTCCCAGTCTACGATCTTGTGCTTATAAATCTTTACCTCACCATCAAGTACTGACTCATAGCTGTAGTAGAAATCGAAGGGCACCTTCTCTAGGCGCTTGATGCTGGCTTTGACATCGTCCTGATCGAATAAACCGGGCTGGCGCTGCAGTCTCTCCAGTTTTTCAAGCTCCTCATCAGTCCAGCTTTCTGACGCGGCTTTACGGATCTCTAATCCAATAATTCGCTCAGGCTTGATCAAGCCGAGCGTGACATTGGAATTCTGTCGAGCCTGCTCCAGAGCCTCAAAACTGTCGTAGATGGGCAGCTTGCTAAGCATTTCCCTCCTTCGAATCCACGCTTTCGAGGTTGGAATAATGTCTTGGGGCTGAATCGTATCCACGCCAATCTTATGGCTTTCAGGTCGGTGATCGTTGGAGCTTTTTTCGATGGAGGCTTCGATCCACTGCCACTTTGAAAATCGTTGATCATCAGTGACCAGGCGGAACGGTACAGGGTAAAGACGGATCAGATTGCCTGCCTCGTCCATCCCCGCAACGCACGAAGTCTCTGTATAGGCAGCGCTGGGTGACGGGTATGTTTTGCATAGGATTAGTATGCGAGCTTTCCTTCTCATACAGGCACGTCCTTATTGTACTGCTGATACTGTAGCGACCAGAGCGTAAACTGGCCATATGATATCGCCCTGTCCCGACAAACCTCATCCATGTGCGGCTGCCACTGAGCGTCATCACCAAGAGCGAGCAATTCAGGCATAGCTGCTGCTAGGGATTGCCTAACCGGGCTGCACCGCAGAAAGATTGAACGCAGCTTCGGCACGAACTTGCCGTCCGATTGAAGCGGACGAGCTACGCACCGTTTGGGGTTGCGGCCCCTTTCGATGTTCGTCGATGGGATCTAGCTCAGTCGCAAGGGGCTTCCGGCGTACTGAACACTCCAACAAAATGGCATTTGCAAAGCTGCTTGAGCAAATCACCGCTTGCATGGCTGCTGGAGTATGATGGGGACTGGTAGCTCTGGCAGGAGAGCCCAATGACTGAATCAGCGCGCACCACGGTAAAGTGCCTGGATCCCGGCGACGGCTCCGGCGATGTGATTGTGGAATTACCTGACGACATTCTGCGCGAGCTCGGGGTCACGACGGGCGACAGACTCTCCATAGAGCTCATCAACGGCGATATCGTACTCAAGCCAGTCCGCGAGCGCCGCGAATCTGATTAGCTACGCGTTGCAGGCCCTCTGTGTCGTCGTGTTGAGCTGATGAAGCTTTCTAGCGGGGATACATGGGACGGCAGTCAGCCTACTGCCGTCCTTCTGGTCGGTGCGTTATTTGGCTGGATAGTTGGCGACTACTAGGTCCGCGCCGCTTTTGGTTAACCCAATGACTTGGTAGGCATGGCTTACGCCATCAACCTCCATGCCTGGGGATCCAGCTGGCATTCCTGGCACGGCGATCCCGACCAGATCGTTCCGCTCCTTGAGTTCTCGAATCTGCTCAGCTGGCATGTGACCTTCAACAAACTTTCCATCAATCACGGCTGTGTGGCAGGACGCTAACCGTGGCGCTACGCCCAGCTTCTGTTTCACTGCGCTCATGTCCGTCTCAATATGGTCGGTCACTTTGAAACTATTGGCTTCCAAGTGCGCGATCCATTTCTTGCAGCAACCGCAGTTCGCGTCTCGGTGAACGTCGATGGACAAAGGCTCGGCAGCGTAGGCCGCTGAGGTCACCAGCAGCCCAGCGATAGCGGCTAGACGAACGAGTATCCGGTTAGTTGGCATGAGTGTGCTCCTTACCGTCTTTGTGAACATGCGTCTTTGTCGACGATTTCGGGTGGGCGTCCGAATGGGCTTCGGCCGCATTGTGGTCACCGTGATGATCTGCCGCTTGGGTGGCGCCTGCGGGTGGAGCTCCATGGTCGTGAGCTGCCTGGGCATGATCGTTGTCTGCCGCTTCGTCGTGATCGCCATGCTCGGCATGCCCGCTCCCGCCGTGCTGGCCCTCATGGTTATGCATATCGCTTTCGCCGCCGCCGTGCTGATGGCCACCGCTCGTGGCCACCAAAGCCTTGTACTGCTCGGGATTCATTTCGGGAAGTTGATCCAGGAACGCGACTATTCCCCAGATGTACTCATCACCCATGCTCTTGCCCCAAGCGGGCATGCCGGTGGCTTTGATGCCGTGCTTGATCGTCCAGAATGCGGCAGCCGGTTCGCCTCCGACACCCACCTTGGTGAGGTCAGGTGGCGACGGGTATAGCGCTTGGCTAAGTTCTGTCTTTCCAACGCCAGGGGCGAGGTGGCACCCAATGCACATGGCGTTGTAGTTGCCTGCGCCTGCCTTGATCAACGCAGCGTTCTTCAGGTCAGGCACTTCAATGTCTCGCGCTCGAACCTCAATCGACCGGTCGCGAGCCATGGCGAGAAACGAATGGACAGCCGGGAAGTGAGGATCATCGGCGCCGACATTCACCAAGCCGAAATACGCGGTGCCCAATACCGCAGCACTTCCGACAGCACCGGCCACAAGCAGCGTTGTAATTGTTCTTTTCATGTTGGAATTCTCAGAACCACATCCTGATACCGGCAACGAAGCGTGCCTCATCAACATCTCCACCCTCGTCTCGGATGAAGTCAGCGGTGTTGCCGTAGGAGCGGCTCCAGGTAACGCCTATGTACGGGGCAAACTGGCGGACGATTTCATACCGTAGACGCAGCCCGACTTCGGTATTGGCCAGACCCGATCCAACACCGCGCTCAGGATCGTTCTTGCCATAGAAGTTCGCCTCGGCCGTGGGCTGCAAAATCAAGCGATTGGTCAGCAGGATGTCGTATTCGCCTTCAAGACGCGCAGCAGTCTGGCCGTTCTCGCCGATGAACGCCGTAGCTTCGGCCTCGAAGTCATACAAGGCCATGCCCTGAATACCAAAGGCTGCCCAGGTCTGCGGTGATTCCGGTTTGAAATCCTGACGGACTCCGGCGACCACGTCCCACCAAGGACTGACCGAGCGCCCGTATAGCAGTTGCAGCTCAGCGTCTTCGGTTACCCCATTGGTGCGCTCGCCTTCCGAGCGAACCCAGAGTCGATTGATGTCGCCGCCTACCCAGCCTGATGCGTCCCAGGCCAGGGTGCTGCCCTCATCGGCGTCTTGGTATTCGAGCTGGTCCAACAGGAAGAAGCTGTTGATTCCGCTGTCGTGCACCTGGTGGCCACCCAAAGGCGGAAAGGCTGCCTCGCGGTCGGCATCAGTGAGCACTGGAATCGGCGTGCGACTCGTTGTGGTCGGAGAAATCGCTGAACCATGATTCATCTGGGAATGGTCCATGCCCTTCATCGAACCGTGATCCATGCCCTTCATGTTTCCATGGCCCATTTTGCTGTGGTCCATCTTGCTATGGTCCACCGGGCTGGATTTGCTCTGGCTTTGAGCATGCTCCATCTGGCTGTGATCAACAGGGGCAGGCTGTTTCTGCTGTTTGCTCACCCCCATCTTGCTGTGATCCATCGCCGGCATCGATTCGGACGGAACAGCATCCATTTGCATGGAACCGTGCCCCATTTTCGAATGATCCATGCCCGAGTGATCCATTTCTTCAGCGGCGAAGCTGGGCGTTACGCCCAGCATGCCGATTGAAACAGTCAGGGCCAGCAGCGAAGGCCGCCCAAGGCTATTGACCATCTTTCCCTGCCTTAGCTTTGTCGCTGCCATGCGATTCCATCATTTTGTCGTGGTCCATGCCTTCCATCGAGCCATGGTCCATCCCCTTCATCGAGCCGTGGTCCATACTTTCCATGGACCCATGGTCCATGCCTTCATGGTTCATCCCCTGACCCTGCTTGTCCTGCGAACCTTTGGCTTTACCGGCCTCGGTAGATTTCTGGGAATGCTGATCATGGTTGTCGCTGGACCACGACGACGGGGCATAAACAGCCAACATGCCGACCATCGCAGCAGAGAGGAAAAAGGCGCTTCGTTTCATTGGTTTGCTCATCTCAAATCTCCAGCTCATTCGTCCACACGGACTTCTCGGAACATGCCCATTTCCATGTGGAACAGTAGGTGACAGTGATAGGCCCAACGTCCCAAGGCATCTGCGGTGACGCGATAGCTTCGTTTTGAGCCAGGTGGCATGTCGATGGTGTGCTTGCGAACCATGAAGTTGCCGTTCTCGTCCTCCAGATCACTCCACATACCGTGGAGATGGATGGGGTGAGTCATCATGGTGTCGTTGACCAAGGTGATGCGAAGACGCTCGCCATATTTCAACCGCAGCGGTTCAGCATCAGAGAATTTGATACCGTCGAACGACCACGCGAACTTCTCCATGTGGCCGGTAAGGTGCAGTTCGATTGTGCGTCCAGGCTCTCGACCATCGGGATCGATGAAGGTGCTCCGCAAATCGGCGTAGGTCAGCACTCGGCGCCCGTTGTTGCGCAGGCCAATTCCCGGATCGTTCAGCTTCGGGGTCGGCGACATGGTCTGCATATCGACCAACGGGTTGTTTGTCTCGGAAGCCGGATGGCTCTGCATTGCACCGCTCATGCCGGCCATGCCCTCATGACTCATCCCAGCCATCGTGCTGTGATCCATGCCGGCCATGTTGCTATGGTCCATTCCAGCCATCTTGCTGTGGTCCATGCCGGCCATGCTGCTATGGTCCATTCCAGCCATCTTGCTGTGGTCCATGCCGGCCATGCTGCCATGGTCCATCCCAGCCATCTTGCTGTGATCCATCCCGGCCATGTTCCCCTGGTCCATGCCAGCCATGCCGCCGTGATCCATTCCGCCCATGCTGCCGTGGTCCATGCCCATATCGCTCATGGCGATGATCGGGCGTGGATCTACCTCCGGCACGGGCGCTTGCAAGCCTTCACGAACTGCCAGGGTGCCTCGGGAGTACCCGGTACGGTCCATGGATTGCGCGAAGATTGTATAGGCCTGCTCGTTTTCAGGTTCGACGATGACATCGTAGGTTTCGGCAACGGCGATCCGGAACTCATCGACCGATACGGGTTTGACGTACTGGCCGTCGGCAGCCACAACCGTCATCTTGAGCCCAGGAATCCGGACATCGAAATAGGTCATGGCCGAGCCGTTGATAAAGCGCAGGCGGATCTTCTCGCCGGGCTTGAAGATACCCGTCCAGTTGCCGTTCGGAGCCTGGCCGTTCATGAGGTAGGTGTAGGTATACCCGCTCACGTCAGCGAGGTCGGTGGGGCTCATCTTCATTTCAGCCCACATCTTCCGATCCGCTACAGCGGCCGACCAGCCTTTCTCGCTCACATCGTCAACGAAGTCGCTAACAGTGCGCTTGTGGAAGTTGTAGTAGTCAGATTGCTTCTTGAGTTTGGAGAGCACCCGCGCCGGGTCTTCATCCGTCCAATCGCTGAGCATGACGACGTAATCACGGTCGTACACAAACGGCTCCGGATCCTTGGCATCGATCACCAACGCCCCATAGACCCCGGACTGTTCCTGGAAGCCTGAGTGGCTGTGATACCAGTAGGTGCCGTTCTGGTGGACCTTGAACTTGTATTCGTACATGCCATCGGGAGCGATGCCGTGGAAGCTCAAGCCCGGCACACCGTCCATGTTGGCGGGCAGGATGATGCCGTGCCAGTGAATGGAGGTGTCTTGTTTCAGCCGGTTGCGTACGCGCAGTGTCACGGTGTCGCCTTCGCGCCATCGCAGGATCGGCCCTGGCACCGAACCGTTGATGGCCATGGCCGTGCGAGCTGCACCCGTGATATTGACGGGGAGTTCGCCGATATACAGATCGAAGTCCGTGCCGCTCAGCACGTTCGGTTGGCCAGGGCTGGTCACGGCCCAGACCGGCGCGCGCCACATGCCGAGCCCACCCAGAAGTCCGGTAGCGGCCAGGCCTTTGACGAAAGATCGTCTCGTGGTTTTGCTTTGCATGCCGTTGCGTCCAGTCAGGTAGATCGCTGATATCCAGGCTGCTCGATGGGGCAGCCCTTGGGTTCATTGGAGCTCTCACCAGTCTCGTAGACTTTCGTCACTGCGCGAGGCTGATGAGAGGCCGTAGTCTGAAACTGCCATAGTTCAGATTCCGGGGTGATTACATTTCTGTAAGCTGGGATCAGCAGCTTTCGTGGCCGGCATGCTTGCTGGACTGGGCGGCAACTGGCGCCTGCTCTTTCTTCTCCTGCGCAACTTGGAATGCCTGCATGGAGCTTTGGCGAGCCGCTTCCATCCGCGCAAAGGTCCGGTCCGCGCCGCCCTCTGCCAGGGCGATGCCTGCCATGCCGAAGGTAACGACCATCACAATTGCTTTGACCATGTTCATCTGGAGATCCTCAGTGGGTTCTGCGCCTCATGGCGTCAGGTACAGGGTCAAGTTAGCTTCGCGGTGCTGTCAGAAAACTGATCTCGACATTACTTTTCCGTCAGCTTCTGGTTGGGCGTCTTTTTTCCTGCAAACTGGAGATGCACCCCGCGTGGATGAGAGCAGATGAAATTACTCGTAGCCGAAGATGAGCCAAAAACCGGTGTCTACCTCCAGCAAGGTCTGACAGAAGCTGGCTTCACCGTTGACCGGGTGATGACAGGCACTGACGCCCTGCAACAGGCACAGAGCGAAGCGTATGACTTGCTGATACTCGACGTGATGATGCCGGGGCTCGATGGCTGGGATGTCCTGCGCAAGATCCGTGCGGCGGGTCAGGATGTGCCGGTTCTTTTCTTGACGGCCCGAGACGGCGTAGACGACCGCGTGAAAGGTTTGGAACTGGGCGCTGATGACTACCTGGTGAAGCCCTTTGCGTTCTCGGAGCTGCTGGCTCGGGTTCGCACGTTGTTGCGCAGAGGCAACGGTGGTGCTGCTCAAACCACCATGAAGATGGCAGACCTTGAGGTAGACCTGCTCAAGCGTCGAGCTACGCGAAACGGCAAGCGGATCGACCTTACCGCAAAGGAGTTTTCCCTGCTGGAGCTGCTCATGCGCCGACGCGGCGAGGTGCTCCCCAAGTCGCTGATCGCTTCTCAGGTCTGGGACATGAACTTCGACAGTGACACCAACGTGATTGAGGTAGCGATTCGCCGACTGCGGGCCAAAATAGATGACGACTTCGCGCCAAAGCTCATCCATACCGCCCGAGGCATGGGCTACATGATGGATGTGCCCGAGTGATGCGCCCGCAATCATCGCTCGTCAAGCGACTGACCCTGATGTTCATGTTCGCAGTGACTGCTGTCCTGGTGGTTGCCGGGGTGGCTTTCTACGGGCTCAGCCAGCACCATTTCCGGATGCTGGATGAGCAGGCGCTTTCCGAAAAGCTGGAGTCAACGCGTCATATCCTGTCCATCTCAGCAGCGCGAGGCGGGCTCCACGATCAGGAGCAGCAGCTGCGGGCATTGCTCGGCGCACATCAGGATTTGTCGGCGAAAATCACCAAGGCTGACGGTACGGTCCTGTTTTCAGACCCCAAAGCCTCCCAAATTCCCCAGCGGTTCGAGCAGGCGCACCGGGGTGCGGTCTGGGAATGGCAGGATGAATCGCAGAACTTTCGCGGCATTACCGCCCAGCTGACCATTGCAGGCGAGCCGGAACCGGTGACGGCCGTGCTGATGCTCGATGTCACCACTCACGCCCATTTCTTTGTCACCCTGCAATGGTGGTTCGGAATTGGCCTGGTGATCAGCGCGATTGTAAGCGCAGGCTTGGGTTGGGTCGTGGCCAAGAGTGGGCTTCGGCCTGTTGGGCAAATCACCAAAGTGGCCACCGGGATGTCGGCAAGATCGCTCCGCGAGCGCATTCCCCTGGAGCCCGTGCCGCTAGAGCTTCAGGAGCTCATCCTGTCTTTCAACGGGATGCTGGGACGGTTGGAGGATGCATTCGTTCGGTTGTCCAACTTCTCTGCCGATATCGCTCACGAGTTGAGAACGCCAGTCAGCAACCTTCTGACCCATACTGAAGTGGTGCTCACCAAGAAGCGTGACCTGGATGCCTATGAGGAGAACCTCTATTCGAACCTGGAAGACCTCAAGCGTATGTCGCGCATGATCGACGACATGCTGTTCCTCGCCAAGGCGGATAACGGTCTGATCGTCCCTGAGCAGATTGATGTGGAGCTCTCCGACCTCGTTTCCAAGCTGTTCGAGTACTACCAGTTCCTGGCTGAGGATCAAGGCATCCAGCTGACCCTACACGGGCAGGGTAAGGTTCGTGGCGATCGCCTGATGATTGACCGAGCGCTTTCCAACCTTCTATCCAACGCGTTGCGCTACACCCCGGAAGGTAACGAGATATCAGTGCGAATCGAGCAGACGCCTGAAAGCGTGACGCTTTCCGTGCGTAACAGCGGGGTAATCATCGATTCCCAGCACATTGGCAAGATCTTCGACCGATTCTATCGAGCCGATCCAGCCAGGCGCGAAGGCGGCCCAAGCAATGCAGGCCTGGGTCTGTCGATAACCCGCTCTATCATCGAGGCTCATAGCGGACGAATCTGGTGTACTTCAGCGGAGGGTGTCACAACCTTCTTCATCAGTCTCCCAGCCTCTAAGCGGTGGGTTAGTGCAGCCCCAACCCCTTAATGCTGAACTCATCCCGGTAATCTATACTCGCCCATCATGAATCGGTTCATTCGACTGCTCACCATCCTGATGCTTATCGTGGCGCTTCCGCTTAACGGGATGGCGGGCATCGATTCGGCGACTGAACCTTGCCCAATGCAGACCATGGGCATGGAAATGATGGCGGGTATGGATCATGACTGCTGCCAGGACCAAGACCTGGGCAAGGCCGGCGATCACGCCAAATCCTGCAAGGTCGGCCAGGAGTGCAGGACTGCTAGCACAGTGCAGCTCAGCTTCCTGACGCCTGGGCTGACCTTTGCCAAGCCACGACCTGCCGATACCTACGCGGTAGGCATAGCGACAGGCTCTCCCCCCGATCCATGGCGGCCTCCCCGCGTCTGATTCCCTCTTAATTTCACACCGTCGTTCCGCCTAGCAGCGGGGCGATGGCACGCGCCTGGGCGCTGATCTTTCGAGGAATCATTTTCATGACTCCCCAACGTTTTCAGGGACGGATAACCACGGCCGTCCTGTTCATACTGCTGCCGGCTGTCTCGGCACAGGCTGCAACGCTGTCGCTGGATGAGGCGCTGCAACTGGCTGAACGCAACGCTCCCTCTCTACAGGCCCGCCAGGAGCAGGCATCAGCTGCGCGCAGCGCAGTCATTCCAGCGGGCGAACTACCCGATCCGCGCCTGAATCTCGGGGTACAGAACCTGCCGATTGAAGGCACCGACCGCTGGAGCATGAACAGAGACTTCATGACCATGCAGGTGGTTGGCCTGTCCCAAGAAGTACCGAACCGGGACAAACGCAAAGCTCGCATAGAGACAGCGCAGGCCACGGTCGAGCGAGCCGATGCCGAGGCGCTGTTCGAACGGCTGAAAGTTCGGGCGGCAACCGCACAGGCTTGGGTGGCTGCATACACCGTGCAGCGAAAGCTTGAACAGTTCGACGCCTTCTACAAAGAAAACCAGCTGCTGGCTTCCACGGTGCGGGCCAGCCTGGCCGGAGGCGCAGGCTCAACGGCCGATACGTTGGCTCCCAAACAGGAATTGGCACAGTTGGACGAGCAGAAAGACGTTCTGTTGAGTCAGTCAGCTCAGGCGCGAGCCGCGCTGAAGCGCTGGATTGGGCAGGACGCCGAAGTGGGCGCGCCGACGTTCCCTGTCTGGCCTGTAGATGCAGCTGAATACTTGCACTCCGTCCATGCCCATCCGGAGCTCAATACCTACAACGCCATGACACGCGAGGCTCAAGCCCAGGTACACCAGGCTCAGGCGGAAAAGAAATCGGATTGGTCCTGGGGGGTGGATTATCAGCGCCGTGGTCCGGACTTCAGCAACATGGTCAGCCTGCAAGTCAGCTTCCAGTTGCCGTTGTTCACCAGCTCCCGGCAAGACCCAATGATTGCGGCACGACGCGCACAAGTTCGCCAATTGGAAAATGAGCAGGACGCTGCCCTGCGCGAGCATCAAGCTCAGCTTGAAACAGACCTTGCCGAGTACCAACGCTTGCAACGGGCTGTACGGCGCAGTCGCGAAACACTTTTGCCCCTGGCCGAGGACCGGGTACGCCTCGCTCTGGCGGACTACCGCGCCGGTAATTCGCCGTTGAGTGAAGTGCTGTCGGCACGCCGGCAGCGTGTGGAAGCGCTGCTACAGGATGTGGACCTGCAAGGACAGTTGGCGGCAACAGCAGCGCGTCTGCATTTCGTTTATGGAGAGGTGCGGGCATGAGGAATAGGTCGATTGGTTTGCTCGTGGCTGCTGCCCTTGCTATTGGGATAGGCGCGGGCTTCTGGCTAGGTGGAAGAGGTGCGTATTCCTCATCCCAGCCAGTAGGTGAGGAAAAAAAAGCGCTGTACTGGTATGACCCGATGTATCCCCAGCAGCACTTCCCGGCGCCCGGAAAATCGCCGTTCATGGACATGCCGCTCGTGCCCAAGTATTCGGATGACACGGCTGGCGAGGAGCAGCCTGCGGTTCAGGTCTCGGCTGGGCTCCAGCAAAACCTTGGGATTCGATTGGCGACGGTGACGGCTGGCCGGCTAGAACGGACCCTGAGTGTGAGCGGCGTTCTAACGTTCGACGAACGCGACTTCAGCGTATTGCAGGCCCGGACTGGCGGCTACGTCGAGCGCGTCTATGGTCGAGCGACGGGCGACATCGTTGCCAAAGGGGCTCCTCTAGCCGATGTGCTAACCCCGGAGTGGGCTGGTTTGCAGGAGGAATACCTGGCGCTGCGGCATTCCGGCGACACGCAGCTGACGGCGGCGGCACGACAGCGGCTTGTGCTCGCCGGCATGCCGGCCGACCTGATCAACCGGGTCGCGAGCACTGGGAAGGTGCAGCTCTCGGTCACACTCTCCGCACCCACGGCCGGAGTCATCCAGGTTCTCGATTTGCGACCCGGAATGACGTTGACGCCGGGGGCTACCTTGGCGAGGATCAATGGAGTGGCCAACGTCTGGCTGGAAGCGGCTGTGCCGGAAGCCCAGGCTCAAGGTCTTCGCGAAGGCCAGCCTGTGCGGGCGCAATTGCCAGCGTTCCCAGGCGATCCCATACCGGGCAAGTTGACCGCGTTGCTCGCCGATGCCGATTTGCAGAGCCGCACGTTGCGCCTGCGTATCGAGTTGCCCAACCCGGATGGACGGCTTCGTCCTGGGATGACCGCTCAAGTGGCTCTCCATCCCGGCGAGTCTTCCGAGCAAAGCCTCTTGGTGCCTGCCGAGGCGGTCATCCGCACCGGCAAGCGAGACCTGTTGATGCTGGCTGAAGACGGTGGTCGCTTCCGGCCGGTGGAAGTCGTGTTGGGCCAGGAGAGCAGAGGGAAAGTTGCGGTGTTGCAGGGCCTTCAGCCAGGACAGCGCATCGTCGCGTCCGGGCAATTCCTGTTGGACTCCGACGCTAATTTGAAAGGCATCGAGGCGGCGACGGCGCAGGATAGTCAGCCTAATGCGGGGCCAGCCCTGCATGAAGCGGATGGCCGTGTCGTGCAGATAGACGGCACCCAGCTCACCGTTGCCCACGGTCCTTTCATCACCCTGGGCATGCCAGGGATGACCATGACCTTTCCTGTGGTTGATCAGTCTCTCCTTGATGGCCTCAAGGTCGGTGCGCAGATTCGCTTTGGCATACGCGAACGCGACGAGGGCATGGTAGTTGAGCAGATCAACGTGGTGGAGGGCCAACCATGATTGCCAAACTGATCCGCTGGTCGGTAGGCAACCGTGTGCTGGTGCTCCTCGCCACGCTGTTTCTGGTGGCATGGGGCTTCGTCTCGGTGCGTAGCCTGCCAATCGACGCCTTGCCCGACCTGTCGGACGTGCAGGTGATCATCCGCACGTCCTACCCAGGCCAGGCTCCCCAAATCGTTGAGAATCAGGTGACCTATCCGCTGACCACAACCATGCTCTCGGTTCCGGGGGCCAAAACGGTACGCGGTTTCTCCGCCTTCGGTGACAGCTTCGTCTACGTGCTGTTCGAGGACGGCACCGATCTGTATTGGGCGCGCTCACGGGTGCTTGAGTACCTGAGCCAGGCGCAATCGCGATTACCTGAGGCAGCCAAGCCGGTACTGGGCCCGGATGCCACCGGAGTGGGCTGGATTTATCAGTATGCGTTGGTCGATCGCAACGGCGGCCATGACCTGTCGCAACTGCGCAGCCTGCAGGACTGGTTCCTGCGCTATGAGCTCAAGACCCTGCCGGATGTCGCTGAGGTAGCCACCATCGGCGGTATGGTCAAGCAGTACCAAGTCGTCCTCGATCCGCTGCGCATGGCCAGCCTCGGTATCACCCAGGCTGAGGTGGTTGAGGCTATAGGCAAGGCCAACCAGGAGACCGGTGGCGGTGTACTGGAGCAGGGCGAAGCGGAGTTCATGGTACGTGCGGCCGGCTACCTGCGATCGCTGGATGATTTCAGAGCGATACCGCTGCGACTGGCTACCAAGGGCGTGCCGGTGACATTAGGCGACGTCGCTACGGTGCAGATAGGTCCGGAAGCCCGCAGAGGCATAGGCGAACTGGACGGCCTCGGCGAAGCCGTAGGAGGGGTGGTGATCCTGCGCAGCGGGAAGAATGCTCGTGAGGCCATCGGGCACGTCAAGGCCAAGCTAGAAACCCTGAAGAAAGGCCTGCCAGCCGGGGTGGAGCTTGTCACCGTCTACGACCGCAGCCAGTTGATCGACCGTGCCGTGGAGAACCTCAGTCACAAGCTGATCGAGGAATTCGTAGTAGTGGCGTTGGTATGCGCAGCGTTTCTCTGGCACCTGCGCTCGTCGTTGGTGGCTATCGTGTCGCTTCCCGTGGGAATCTTGATTGCGCTGATTGTCATGCGTCATCAGGGTATCAATGCCAACATCATGTCCCTTGGCGGAATCGCTATTGCCATCGGTGCAATGGTGGACGCTGCCGTGGTCATGATCGAGAACGCCCACAAACGTGTTGAGGCTTGGCATGCCCGGCATCCTGGTCAACCCTTGCGAGGCGAAGCGCATTGGAGGGTAATGACAGAGGCGGCCGTCGAGGTAGGACCGGCACTATTCTTCAGCCTGATGATCATCACGCTATCGTTCATCCCGGTGTTCACGCTGCAAGCCCAGGAAGGGCGTCTCTTCGCACCCCTGGCCTTTACCAAGACCTACGCAATGGCAGCGGCGGCTGCGCTATCGGTGACCCTGATTCCGGTGCTGATGGGGTACTGGATCAGAGGGCCACTGCCTGCGGAACAGCGCAACCCGCTCAACCGGGGCCTCATCCGGCTGTACCGTCCGGCATTAGAGGTCGTCCTGCGCCGGCCTCTGGTTACCCTCGCTGGAGCATTGCTCATCCTGCTCAGCAGTCTGTGGCCCTTGAATCATCTTGGGGGCGAGTTCCTTCCTCCGCTCGATGAAGGTGATCTGCTTTACATGCCTTCAGCCTTGCCTGGACTCTCGGCGCAGAAAGCTTCAGAGCTGTTGCAGCGAACGGATCGTCTGATTCGAACTGTTCCCGAGGTGGCCAGTGTCTTTGGTAAAGCCGGCCGCGCCGAGTCCGCTACCGACCCGGCACCGCTGGAGATGTTCGAGACCATCGTTCGGCTCAAGCCCAAGAGTGAGTGGCGTCCAGGAATGACCACGGAGAAGCTCATCGAGGAGCTTGATCGCACTGTGCGTGTGCCTGGGCTGACCAACATCTGGATCCCGCCCATCCGCAACCGCATCGATATGCTGGCCACCGGTATCAAGAGCCCAATAGGCGTCAAGGTGGCCGGCAGCGACCTAGACCAGATAGACCGGGCTACCCTCGCTGTGGAGCGGGCAGCGAAAAAGGTTCCTGGAGTGACTTCGGCGCTGGCGGAGCGTTTGACTGGTGGCCGCTACATTGATCTGGATATCGATCGCCATGCCGCTGCCCGTTACGGTCTGAACATCACCGACGTACAGGCCCTCGTGGCTGGCGCCATTGGTGGCGAAACCATTGGAGAAACGGTTGAAGGCTTGGCCCGCTATCCCATCAGCGTGCGCTATCCACGCGAATGGCGTGATTCCGTGGAGGCGTTGCGTCAGCTGCCGATCTACACCTCGCAGGGCGGTCAGCTGACGCTCGGCAGCGTGGCCCGCATACGTATCGCTGATGGCCCGCCCATGCTTAAGAGCGAGAATGCTCGCCCCTCGGGTTGGGTGTACATCGATGTGCGCGGCCGGGATCTATCGTCTGTTGTGGCAGACCTTCGTCAGGCGATCAACAGCGAGGTGAAGCTCGATCCAGGCATGAGCTTGAGCTACTCCGGCCAGTTCGAATACCTGGAGCGGGCGAATGCCCGTCTGGCCTGGGTGGTGCCGGCGACGCTGGCCATCATCTTCGTGCTGCTCTACCTGACCTTTGGGCGCCTCGGTGAGGCGTTGCTCATCATGGGCACACTACCGTTCGCGCTGACCGGAGGCGTTTGGCTGCTGTACCTGCTGGGCTACAACCTGTCGGTGGCCACAGGCGTTGGTTTCATTGCCCTGGCCGGCGTAGCGGCGGAGTTCGGAGTGATCATGCTCATCTACCTGAATAACGCTTGGGCTGAGCGTCAAGCCAAAGGCGAAACCACACGAACAGCGCTGCTCGACGCGATCCGTGAGGGCGCGGTGCAACGCATCAGGCCCAAGGCAATGACTGTGGCGGTCATCGTTGCAGGCTTGCTGCCCATCCTCTGGAGCAGCGGTACCGGCAGCGAGGTCATGAGCCGCATCGCGGTTCCCATGGTGGGCGGCATGCTCACCGCCCCCTTGCTTTCCCTTTTTGTAATCCCTGCGGCGTACTGGCTGATCCGTCGCCGCGAACTTGCTGTAACTACCCCCAACCTCTCAGGAGAAATCCAATGAAAAAGCTAATTGTCATCGCAGGCCTGGTCACCGCTTTTGCCACCAGTGTGCATGCCCAGGACATGGATGGTATGGACATGAAGAAAATGCCAGCCTCCGCCGAGGGGGGCCAAGGGAGCCAGGCGGCTCCCACTGCGCATGCTGAGGGGACAATAAAGGCGCTGGATCTTCAAAGCGGGAAAATCACCTTAGCGCACGGCCCGGTAGCAGAGCTCAAATGGCCGGCGATGACCATGGGCTTCCAATCTGAGCCTGCACAGCTGAAGGGCTTGAACGTAGGCGACAAGGTGAAATTTGGGTTCCGCATGGAGGGAAGCTCCGCGAAAATCGTGAGCATCCAGAAGCAGTGATTGAAAAGCCTTGAATGATCGGGCACGCCTTCATACTGAGATGATTCGGACAAGCTTACAGAAATGTAATCAATCTTCAGGAACCCCTCAGGTCGAACGCTACATACCGTCATGAGACGGTGCACTGGCATCACATCGACCCGATACCGGAGATATGATCATGAACAGTAGCTTTGATGAATGCATCTCGGAATGCCTGCGCTGTGCGCTGGCCTGTGAAGGCTGCGCGTCAGCCTGCCTGCAAGAGCAGGACGTAAAAATGATGGCTGACTGCATCAAGTTGGACAGGGATTGCGCAGATATGTGCAGGCTGGCGGCTACCTTGATGGCACGAGAAAGCATGCTCGCCAAGGAATTTTGTGCGTTGTGCGCCAGGATTTGCCGCGCCTGCGGGGAGGAGTGCAGTAAGCACACGGCAGACCACTGTCAGCATTGCGCACAAGCCTGTTTGGCCTGCGCACAATCCTGCGAAGCAATGGCTGCCTAATTAATTTCGACCGACCGTCGTTCTTTTGCAAAGTACTTAGGGAAGACCTCGGTCGGTCGATCACAAGCCCCCTGGCGGCCGATCAGCTGGCGCTACTGGTGATCAGCTGACTTCAAGAATTAACCTGTGCTTCGGTCAGTTTTGACCCCTGCAGTTAATTCCGGCAGTGCGATATTCAAGGATTTTCAGCTCTCCTGTTGAGTCCTCGTAATTCATCTGTGCCGGCATCACGTCGCAGCTGCCGTTGGTCGAAGTCCTGCTGATGACTCTCGCCACGTCCAGCTTCATTCCATAGCGATAATGGATCACCTCAGGTGGCTTTTTTCCATTGGCCGCTGCGTATGCACGCATAGCCTGCTCATTCGCCTGAATCATTTTTCCGTGCAAACGATCAGAACCTCCTTCGGAAAAAGCGGATGAGGAGGCGATTAAGAGAAGTAGGCCGGCGATGCATTTGGCTTTGATCATTTCAATTACTCCATGAAAACATGACTGCAGCCTAAGGCCCGGTAGCTGTCATCCATGTGATCCAGGCATTACATCTTTGTAAGGCTGTGCTGGGTTGACAGCGCTATTCCCTCATAGACAGTTTGCGGGTGCCTAAGGTAAAGCCGACACGGGACAGAGCTTTTCAAACTCTGCGGAGTTGGAAATCACCCTAGGGGCTAGGGATCGCTCTCTGCGCTCATATCCCCGAGCCTCGAATAAATCGGGCGCAATTGTGGTCCGCAGAGGCTTTAAGCCCCGTCGGCTTCGGCTATGCGTTCAAGTGCTCTAAGCAGCAAGGTACCGACCCCGGATCCTCTTTCCCAGGATCCACAACCAGCGAACGAATTAGACGAGCCTGGCCATCCTTCGATGCCCCATATCCCAGTTCCGTTTCTCCACGGTGAAAGGAATAGAACATGCGGTCGTGCTGCAGAAGGTCCGGGGTAGGCAAGCCGGCTGCGGAAAGATACTCATCCAACCCCTGGATCTGATCGGCACCAAGCAATCGGAGAGACATCTCAGGGTGGTTCATCGTGGACTCGATGGGAAGGGAATCAATATCCGGATAAGGGCGCGAACCCTGGATTTTGCCTCCTACTGTGACTCGGTCATCTGGTCAGTGAATTAATATCTGCTTTACCGTATATCTGAATGGTCATATATTCGAGCCTCCAGATATGAGCCGCCCGTGCTGCGTTCCCCAGGAGGTCAAATGCGGGAAACCCTAACCCCCCCCATCGTTTTTAAATGTCTCGCTGACGAAACACGAGCCCGGATGACCTTGCTGATCGCCAGTGAAGGCGAGCTATGCGTATGTGAGTTGACCTGCGCACTCGACCTCAGCCAGCCGAAGATTTCTCGGCATCTTGCTCAATTGCGAGAAGCCGGAATCCTCATGGACCGGCGGCAGGGACAATGGGTGTATTACCGCCTCAATCCGTCCTTGCCAGAATGGGTGCAGATGATGCTCAAGAGTGTTGTCGATGCAAACGCCCAGTGGCTAAGCGCCGATGCTGTGCGCCTTGCTGAAATGGGCGAGCGTCCACAAAGCCCTGCTGCTTGTGCTTGATTTTCACTTCGCTGACTGAGTTGAGCCATGTTCATCGCATTTTTGATTTTTCTCGCAACGATCGTTCTGGTGATCTGGCAGCCAAAGGGTCTGGGGGTGGGCTGGAGCGCTGGTCTAGGGGCGGTCGTGGCGCTACTGGCGGGCGTAGTGAATCTGTCTGATATCCCAGTGGTGTGGCAGATAGTATGGAACGCCACCGCAACGTTTATCGCTGTCATCATCATCAGCCTTTTGCTGGATGAGGCGGGTTTCTTCGAATGGGCAGCGTTGCATGTGGCCCGCTGGGGCAACGGCAGTACCCGCAAGCTGTTCGCTTTCATCATTCTCCTGGGAGCAGCAGTGTCGGCGTTATTCGCCAATGATGGCGCAGCGCTGATCCTGACGCCGATCGTTATCGCCATGCTGCTTGCCCTGCGTTTTTCCCCGGCGGCGACGTTGGCATTTGTCATGGCAGCAGGTTTTATCGCCGATACCGCGAGCCTGCCGCTGGTGGTGTCCAACCTGGTGAACATCGTTTCCGCCGACTACTTTGGCATCGGTTTCAGCGAGTACGCCTCGATCATGGTGCCGGTGAACCTGGTCAGTATCGCCGCCACGCTGGGAATGCTGCTGTGGTTCTTCCGCAAGGACCTGCCGCGAACCTATGAACTCGACCAACTGAAGGCTCCCGAAGCCGCTATCCGCGACAAGGCGACGTTCGTTGCCGGCTGGTGGGTGCTTGCGCTGTTGCTGGTCGGCTTCTTCGCCATCGAGCCGCTGGGCGTTCCGATCAGCGCCATCGCTGCTGCCTGTGCGCTGATCCTCTACCTGATCGCTGCGCATGGGCACGTGATCTCAACCCGCAAGGTGCTCAAGGACGCGCCTTGGCAGGTCGTGGTGTTCTCGCTTGGCATGTACCTGGTGGTCTATGGCCTGCGTAATGCCGGCCTCACCGACTACCTGACGCAGATCCTCAATGTCTTCACCGGCTACGGGGTCTGGGGCGCATCCCTCGGGACGGGGCTGCTCGCCGCTGGCCTGTCGTCGGTCATGAACAACATGCCCACTGTACTGGTAGGAGCTTTGTCGATCCATTCCGCCGAGGCCACTGGCATCGTGCGTGAGGCCATGATCTACGCCAACGTCATCGGCTGTGACCTCGGTCCGAAAATCACCCCAATCGGCAGCCTGGCCACCTTGCTGTGGCTGCACGTGCTGGCCCGCAAAAACATCGTTATCACCTGGGGTTACTACTTCCGCACCGGTATCGTCCTGACGCTGCCGATCCTGCTTGCCACCTTGGCCGCATTGGCCATACGCCTGAGCTTTTGAACCGGAGATATCTGATGAAAGTCTTGTTCATGTGCACCCACAACAGCTGCCGCAGCATCCTGTCCGAGGCGCTGTTCAATCATCTGGCCCCCGAGGGTATGGAAGCTGTGAGCTCGGGTAGCTTCCCAAGCGGCAAGGTCAATGAGCGGGCGCTGAAGACCTTGGAAGCCGCCGGTATCCCCACCGCTGGTCTTTCAAGCAAGGCCTCGGATGTCTTCGAGAGCTCTCCTCCCGACATAGTCGTCACCGTGTGCGATCGAGCTGCCGGCGAAGCCTGCCCGATCTTCTTCGGTCCATCGCTCAAAGCCCACTGGGGCCTGGCCGACCCTTCGGCGGTTACCGGCAGTGAGGCGGAAATCGAACAAGCCTTCCAGACCACACTTGCGAAGATCGATGAGCGCGTGCGCGCTTTCATTGCGCTGCCCTTCTCGCAACTGAGCCAGGACGAACTGAAAGCCGAACTTGCTCGCATCGGCGCGCTGTAGGCCCTGGATCAATGGAGACTGAAATGAACGACCACCTGCCAAATATCCAGCCAGAACTGATCGATCTGCCGTCGCTGGAGCGTCTGGAGCCGAAGGATCCCTCCACGCATAAACCACGCATCCTGCTGCTGTACGGATCGACCCGCGAACGCTCATTCAGCCGCTTGATGGTCCAGGAAGCTGCGCGCCTGCTGGAAGAGTTCGGCGCCGAAACCCGTATCTTCGACCCTTCCGGCCTGCCGCTCCCGGATGACGCTCCGGACTCCCACGAGAAGGTGCTGGAACTCCGCGAGCTGATGCAATGGTCCGAGGGCCAGGTGTGGTGCTCGCCCGAGCGTCACGGTTCTATGAGCGCAGTCTTTAAGGCGCAGATCGACTGGGTACCTTTGGCCATGGGCGCCGTACGTCCGACCCAGGGCAAGACATTAGCGGTGATGCAGGTTTGTGGTGGCTCGCAGTCGTTCAACGTGGTGAACCAATTGCGCGTGCTGGGCCGTTGGATGCGCATGTTCACTATCCCTAACCAGTCGTCGGTTCCAAAAGCCTTCCTGGAGTTCGATGATGCCGGGCGCATGAAACCTTCTTCCTTCTATGACCGGCTGGTTGATGTGATGGAAGAACTGACCAAGTTCACGCTGCTATTGCGCGACCGCCAGGATTACCTGGTGGATCGCTACTCCGAGCGCAAGGAGTCGGCGGAAGAGCTGTCCAAGCGAGTCAATCTGCGGTCCATTTGAGGTCATGAGCATGTCACATCCCTACTCGATGAAATCGCTGCCCCATGCCCCAGGAGCGCTAATTTTCACACCCTGCCCGGGCACCCAGGCCAGCGATCTTGCTGAAAGCCTGAAGACGCTGAAGCAGGCTGGCGCCGTGGCGCTGGTTACCCTGATGTCGGATACAGAGCTTCAGGAAAACGGCGTTGGTGAGCTTGGCGTCGCGGCCAGGCAGTATGGGTTGGAGTGGTACCAGTTGCCGATCGAGGATGATCAGGCTCCTGATCAAACCTTCGAGGCTCGGTTGGGGGAGATTCGCCACCAGTTAGACGATTTGCTCGCTTCCAACAAGGCCCTGGCCATCCACTGCAAGGGCGGCTCCGGTCGCACCGGGCTGTTCGCTGCCCGTCTGCTGATCGAATCCGGAATGCCGCGTCGCGAGGCGATCGCTTGGGTGCAGGAGCTTCGCCCACGGGCGATTCAGAAGCCTGCGCACATCAACTACATCAACCAATTCGGCGAAGACTGAGCGCTCCAGCCAGACAGGAGAGACCATGGCCACCGACGGCGAACTACTCGATGTCATCGTGATTGGCGGCGGGCAGTCCGCGCTTACGGTGGCCTATTTTCTCAAGCGGGCCAAGTTGTCGTTTCTGCTGCTCGACGCCGAAGAGGCTGCGGGCGGGGCGTGGCGCCATGGCTGGGACTCGCTGACGCTATTCTCACCCTCAGCATGGAGCTCGATCGCGGGCTGGCCGATGCCGCTAGTCACCGAAGGTAATCCCGATAGGGATCACGTGGTCAGCTATCTGGAGCAGTACGAGGCGCGCTACGGGTTTCCTATCGTTCGCCCCGTCAGCGTTACGGCGGTGGAGCGAACCGGGCGTGGCCTTCGTGTTCGCTCGAAGGACCGCGACTGGGAAGCCCGTGCCGTCATCAGCGCAACGGGGACTTGGAGCAAACCCTATGTTCCGGTTTATCCGGGGATAGAGCTGTACGGGGGGCAGCAAATTCACTCCGCCCATTATCAGTCACCAGAGGCTTTCCAAGGAAAGCGCGTGCTGGTCGTTGGTGGTGGCAACTCGGGGGCGCAAATCTATGCGGAGCTGTCCGAGGTCGCCGACGCAACGTGGGTAACCACGGAGGAGCCGGCGTTTCTGCCTGATGATGTCGATGGCCGGGTGCTGTTCGAGCGGGCTACCGAGCGCCTCAAGGCTCAACAGGAGGGCCGTGTTATCAACGTACCGGTCGGCGGGCTTGGCGATATAGTCATGGTGCCCCCGGTGGTCCGGGCCCGCGAGCGAGGAGCCCTACGGTCTGTAAGGCCTTTTGTCTCATTCACGCCTGACGGGGTCGTCTGGCCCAATGGTGAGAAAACCCAGGTCGATGCGGTGATCTGGTGTACCGGTTTCCGGCCGGCTCTGGATCACTTGCGGGACTTGGACGTGCTGGATGACAGCGGTAAGGTCGAGGTTGACGGGTCGCGCTCTATTCGCGAGCCGCGCCTCTGGCTGGTCGGATATGGCGACTGGACCGCCCTGGCCTCGGCGACGCTGATCGGCGTCACCCGTACCGCGCGCAGCACCGTAAACGAAGTAGTGGAATACCTGAACAGCTTGGAGCAGCCGGATGCATAGCGGAATCGAGATTCGTATTGCTGGTCCAGAAGACGCTGCAGCCATACAGGCTATCTACGCTCCGATTGTGCTCCACACTGCCATCTCGTTTGAAGAGGTAGCGCCGAGCGCGGAAGAAATGCGCCAGCGTATCGAGACGACGCTTCATACCTATCCATATTTTGTGGCTGTGCAGCAAGGTCGGGTGGTCGGTTATGCCTATGCTAGCCAGCATCGAGCGCGAGCGGCATATCGGTGGGCGGTAGATGTGACCGTCTACGTTGCAGAGGGGCAGCGTCGGAGTGGGATTGGCCGGCAGCTTTATGACGTTCTCCTGCCGGTTCTGAAGCAGCTAGGATATCGTTCTGCATACGCGGGTATTTCTTTACCGAACGAAGGAAGCGTGGGTCTCCATGAGCGACTCGGCTTTCAGCACATCGGTACGTTTTCGCAGGTCGGGTTCAAACTCGGTGCGTGGCATGACGTGGGATATTGGCGGTTTGATTTCGGTGGCGAGGGTTGTCGGCCTGAGGCTCCTACAAGCTTCTTATCCCAAATCCCGATGCCGCGTTAGAACATGAGGTCCATTTTGAAGGGTCCATTTGAGCGGCCGCTGAGCGTTTCGTCACCAGGGCTTGAATCTGAGCTAGCGTGTTGCGAAGACACGTCGGCGGCCTAGAAGACTCGATGGAACCATCAGAGATATGATCCTGCGATCACAACTCGAAGGTGGCCTCTATGCCATACCCCGTAAAGCCATGGGCAGAAATAGCTCAGCATTATCAGCGCGGTACCATCTTGTTGGGCAACGGCGCGAGTATCGCTGTGTCGCAGAGTTTTGCGTACCGCTCACTGCTAGAACATGTCAGGGAAAATGAGCTGCTCCAGAACGACGTGGCGCGTCTGTTCGAGTTTTTTGAGACAGAAGATTTTGAGCTAATTCTGCGGGTCGTCTGGCAAGCATCCAACGTCAACAAATCGTTGGAGATCCCAGATCAGCGTACCCACGAAGCCTACGTGCGCGTCCGGGATTGCCTGATCCAGGCAGTGCGGGATGTTCACCCTGAATATCACCAGATCACCGATCATCTGCCGAACATGTACCGGTATCTGAAGGAGTTCGACACGGTCTTGTCGCTAAACTATGACCTGCTGGTTTACTGGACGGTGGCCTATGGTCTCAACATCCCGGACGGCCATATGTTCAAAGACTGCTTCGTCGATGGCGGGGTATTCGATGACGACTGGCGTCGATTCCGGAAGCTGTACAAGGAGCGAGTGAATACGTTGGTGTTCTACCCCCATGGCAGCTTAGCTTTATGCCGCAACAACATAGAGGAAGAGTTCAAGATCCGCGCATTGGGCGGCGGCTTGCTGGAAGCCATTCTTCAGGAGTGGAAAAACGAGCGTGTGGTACCGCTGTTTGTCAGTGAAGGAACCATGCGTCAGAAGGTAGCTTCGATTCAAAATAGCTACTACCTGTCGACTGTCTATCGAGAGGTGCTTACGGCGCCCCGGAAGACACTGACACTGTTCGGTTGGGGCTTGGGGGAGCACGACAGGCATTTGCTCAAGCGAATGAAGGGGACGGGCATTGAGCGCGTAGCCGTCTCAGTCTTTCGGGGATATCAGCCTTATTGCAACATGGCTTACCAAATCATTCAGGATGACCTGGGGCCAGTTGACGTCGATTTCTTCGACAGTGAGAGCCCGGGCTGCTGGGTTCAACCCGAATAGCGGGCAGGACATCCACTCCTGAAATCTCAGAGGTGGCTGTAAGGCCCGTCATTACTGGGCTAGACAGTTTTTATTCTCTGGCGCATTTGTCCGAGTCAACGGTTTTGGGGGCTCGCGACAGTTTTGCGTTTACTCCGAATCGGGCTGAAGGCCACGGAAACTGGGCCTCTTTGCGACAGTTTTAATTCTCTAAATCCACAGATCAGTATAAGAGCTACAGCTGAAGAATGATCGGATAGCATGCGTTGAGGAAGGGATTTGATGATATGCCGGAAATGCTGAGAGGGTCGGCGGGCAAGCCGGTTGCTTGAGATTCTGATCAGTCATGAGAGTCATGACCAATGAGCAGAAAAGGAGACCCCAAAAATGTAGGAAAACGCGACCAATCCCAAGAGGACTGACCGCGCTCAACGAAACAGACTTGCGTCCTCAGAAATCGCAATGTCTGATTTTTCGAAGCGGCTGTCAATCCTCTCGCATCTTTTCGACCTTAGCGAGGCTACTCGACAGCACTGTGTTGACTGTCACTCCCAGGATTTTCCGGCGCTTCGTGGTTCTGCAGGCTCCTGGTTACATGCCCTGCGTGTGACCAAATGCAAGGAAGCGCTCGCAGGACTCTGGCGACGAATCTCCGAGGTGCCACAAAGAACCTTGCGTAGCGAGGTAGGCCGATGTCTCCTCCTCCGCCAGGACAGCAAAGGCGGTCGTCGAGATGAAGAAACCATCGCACTTGCCGCTCATGACAGCATCTTGCAGCACGTCTCGATGACGCTCAATGAAGTCCAAGTTGAACTTGGTCAGAACAGCCTTTGCAAGCTCCTTGGTGGGAACGCTCACAGCTTTCCCGACGGGGACCAAATCGTCCAGATTGAGAGCGATGACCCCGCCATTGTTGAACGGCGCCAGTTGTTTGGCAGCATGGCTAACACGCTTCTCAACTCCGCTCTCAGACCAGATCTTCTTACAAGCGATCGGGTAGTCGCCCATGCCGAAGTCAACCAGGATATCGGGTTCTGCAGCTTTGGCTGCTAACCCTCGGCTCTTCAAGTCGGACAGCAGCACCAGCTCCCAGAGAGCGTCCTTCCCTTGGGAGGTGTTCCGATCATCCGGCTGCATGACGCTGCCGGCCATACGCTTGAGCGCCTCTTGAATTCCTGGCTCTTCAGGCAAGTTGGTGACCGCATCAGCCAGACGGTTCACGAACGCCGCTTCCCAGACCACCCGGTCATCTGGCTTCACTTGCTCTGCCCACGCTAGGCTCAGCTTGTCGGCCTGGCTAAGCAGTTGCGAAAGTGCGCTGCCGGACCGCAGCCTCACGTTGCGCTGCTCCAGCACATCCCGCACAAGCTGGGCCTTAGCAGCAATTTCTTCGTATGTATCTGTCCAAGCCTTGCTCACAACATCGACGGACTTCACTTCACAGCTCCTATGGAAATGACAGGTGGTTTCACTGGCATAATGGCTGCGATAGCTGATGCGCTGCTATCGCCACTGACAGAATGGGTGTTCGCCCAGCAACACTCTGCCAAAGCGGCGATCAACCCGCACCTTCAACAGGAGGGAGAACGAATCTGCCCGGCAGGATGGCCAAGTAGCAGTCAGTGCAATCCCACAGATGGGTTTAGAGGAACTGGAGCGTCGCCCAAAACTGCATGACCCGGCTGGATCTCTTTAAACCCAGGATGTTCCAGGTTGACCGTCAAGCTGCTTTCAGTGAAATCCTTCCCTACGTACTTCTGCGCCCAGGCCCGACGCTGCTCCGGCGTCCTGGTTGCACACGGCCGCTCGTGGCGGCTGAGCCAGGCCCTGCAGAGCCGCTGCATATCGCGATTGTGTTCTGTGACCAGTCGATACTCAGCCCCACAGTGCGAGCACTGAGCGGTGCCAGTGTTATGTGCCATAAGTCAGCTCCGATTGGCGGGCGCCCGAGGGGCCGGGTTGCTGGTGATACGGATCCAGGCGCAGAATCGCTCGTACGGCACGTGTGCGCGACGTCTCAAACGGATTGTCCGCCGGCGCTTGCCGCATTTCCTTAGCCGCGAGGCTGATTTCCTTGATGCGGGACCGCAGCCAGTTCGCATCTGCCGTGTAGATGGCATCGGGATTGTTGGCCAGCAGGGCACGCAGTTTATCGCCCAACTCGGCGTTGATCACCACACGCCCCAGCAGGTGGAAGTCGTGATGGTGCAAGGTTGCACAATCCTCAGCACTCATTGCCGCCAAGTTGGATGGGATTCCCGCGCAGAACTGGTCGGTCTGAAATATCCGCTTGGCATGCGCCAGCATCTCTCCGGCAGACAGCTCCCCTCGCTGCAGGGGAATGATCACACGAGCGCCGGCCGTGATCCATGTGCGAACTCGCTCTGCGTGCACAGCCCACAAGTCGAGGGTTGCCGACTGGTCACCGATGACATCCGGTGCCACGATGCTCAGCGCCCCGGGGTTGTCCGTCCACCCCAGCACGCATTCGTAGGCGAAAAACACTTTCTCCCAGCTCACGAGCTCGCCCTTTTGGAATGCAGAAAAGGCTCCCGAGTCAATGAACACGGCGCCGCCTGCATCCAAATGACGTGGAAGCGTCCGAAGGAGTTTAAGGGTGTCCAGCAGTGTGGCAACAACACCTACTGGGACGCCCTCATCAACGGCAGCCCTCAGGTCCTGAGTGCTGGACATCCCCGAGTAATAAGCAACGTTCCAGGTCAACGGCATGATCTTCCTACCCCTGCTGCGCACGCGAAATCCGCGCCGCTTCCACGGCATCGACCCAGCTCGATGGCTGGGGATGCGTGCTTCAGGAGCTGACCTAGATCTGTACCGCAGACTGGAAGTACACGTTGAAGAGGTTGGCGGACGCCCTGCTGATGGCGTCGTTGTAGGTGGATGCAATCACCTCGACGGTGATGGTCTTACCCTGGTTGTCATGGTAGGTAACTCGCCAATTCGGCTGCTGGTCCATGTTGGATCCTGTGTGTGCTGGCGCTGATTTCAGACCTCAACCCAACCCACGCCCTGGTCATGCTTCTCTCCCGGGCGCAGAGAGGAACCTCACTGAACAGAGAGAGCAGCCATGGCATCGAGCAAGGCGCTTTTAACCTCGTCGGTGTCACCCTCCTCCGACACGAAGGCAACGCTGTCCAGCTTGGCATAGGCCTGCTGCATGGCAGCCAGCGCTTTGGGAGCTGATGTCACGGCACGAGTACAGGTATCGGCAAGGAGACGCTCTTGGTCTGGGTCGGCAGCCCGCACGGTGAGGTGCAGAATGTAGTCCTCGTCGGCCAGGTCCATGCTCGGCACTTCGGCATGACTGTAGAGCTTGGAATCGCTGACGCTCGCACGTTCGGCCGCCGGGAAATTGATCTGCAGCGCCTTCGGGCCCATACCGATCTCCAGCGCGCTGGCCTGAAGTTGTTCAGCCAGCTGCAGGCCTTCCCACGCCCCACGCACCCACTCAACGGCGTAGCGGCCATTACGGTTGCGCTCGATCAGCATGTAGAAGGTGTTGTCATTGGCCGAGTGACCAAAGCGCTCGACGGCGATCTTCTTGATGCCCTGCTCAAAACCTGCACGCTTGTGCTCAAGCGTCTCCTGCGGATAAACCTGTTCCATCGCTATCACCTGTCCAATCTGGGTGGGGGCCGAAGTGCCTTACGAGCCCTTCACTTCCTCGAAATTCCAATCCACGTGCTCGAAGGCAGCCTGCTTGGCTTCGTATTCGATTTCAGTCTGGGTGGCGTTGTCCTCGACCTCGAACTCAAACTCCACATCGGAGCCCTGAACGTCAGTCTTGATGGACCCTTTGAAGGTACGCATTGATTTGTCCTGGTAGATGAATACGGAGAATAAGATTAAACCATAGGACAATAATTATGCAAGGCAAAAATTATACTATAGGACAATCTTTTTCGCCCGCCCTTGATGTCACCTGTGAGCGCCCAGTGGTTTCCGACAATAAAAGCGGTACCGCGACAATAAAAGCTGTCATGCGCGACTGCGGCCTCCCATAGGGGCCGCGGTCGCGTGGGTCGGCGAGACACAGTTACGTTATCCAAGCAGTCTCAGCATGCTCTCCATACCGCGTTTGAAAATTCAGCCTGAAGAGTCAATTCGCTCGTATCTGGAACGTTCTTTGTTCCTCTGCTGGGATTCTCATGCTGTCGACGACATCCGTAAATTTCAAAATAAGGTTCGATTCTTCAAATCTGACCTGAAAGAAATTTCAGTCTTTCTGGGGTGGGATGGAAGCTATGGTTTCGATCGGCTGATTTCCCTTCATACTTCCCTAGCTGTGAATTACGTTGTTAAACATTCACAGGATATTTCCTACTCGCGGAAGCTATATCCGTTTAAGGGTGAGCCGTACGCAGAAAAAAATGTAAGTTACTGTCCTGAGTGCGCTAAGGAAGACCTAGCAAGGCTAGGATTCTCATATTGGCGTCGGGCATACTCCCTATTTGAAAAAGACACTGTTTGCCACAAGCATAATACGTTATTGCTTACACACTGCCCGTATTGCGAAATTTCGTTGGGCGATCCGAAACATCGTCTAGATGTAATGTGGAAAGGCTGTGATGGCCATTACTTGTGGGAGGTGGAACCTTCCATTAATAGTGATGGCGCCGAGTTCCAACGAGCACGCTTCAATCATGCATTTTGCACATCAGCTCGCCACATCTCGGCCGAGGCTGCAGTGAGTGCTTTGCGGCGGAAGGTGAAGGCTACGATGCCGGAAGGGGTCACCACGTGGCACGACATCTACTGGTTGGAGAAAGACCTCGAATTAGCGGCCATTCGCATGCAGGATCAAGCCGTCGACAATGATGCTGCGCACGTAGAGAGCTCCCTTGAACTCATAATAAAAGCAATTTTTTCGCATTATGGCGACATTGATGAATTCACGCGGGACATCGGCGAGCACGGCGTTTCTAGGTTGGTTCAGAATGGATGGGGCACCTACTTAGCAATGGGCGATGAGTCTGCTTGGTACGTCACGGAAGACTATACAATGGGTATAGCAGTTCTTTCCTGCCCCTATCCCTGTGATAAGTCGATGCGTCTCTCTAGTCAGTCGGCATTCCGTGATTTAGATTCTTGAATCGCCCCTGGTTTTCTAGACACTCTCCAAGCTCAGGAAATAGCGTTTCTCATACTCTACTGGAGACAGCTGCATAGCACTGCTGTGTCGGCGTTTAGGGTTATAGAACATCTCGATGTAATCGAAAATATCACTTCGGGCTTCTTCACGGGTTGTGTAGATCTTTCGTCGGATTCGCTCTCGCTTCAAAAGCTGGAAAAAGCTCTCGGCTACGGCATTGTCGTGGCAGTTTCCCCGCCGGCTCATGCTGCTGATTACATTGTTGGCCTTCAAAAAGCTTTTCCAATCCGAGCTACTGAACTGACTGCCTTGATCTGAGTGAATCATAACTTGCTGCTGAGGCTTGCGTCGCCAAACAGCCATCAACATCGCGTCGATAGCCAGGTCGCTGCACATCCTTGGCTTCATTGACCAACCAATTACTTGGCGTGAGAACAGATCCAGCACTACCGCGAGGTAGAGCCACCCTTCATAGGTGCGGATGTAAGTGATATCTGTCACCCAGACCTTGTTCGGCTCACTTACCTTGAACTGCCGCGCGAGGTGGTTGGGCGAGGCCACTGTTGGTTTTCCACCATAGAACCCTGGACGCCGCCGATAGCCCGTTTGAGAACGCAGCCCCTCCGCCTGCATCAAGCGCCTGACTCGATTTCGGCCGCATTCCTCTCCCAGCTCACGCAGGTCATCGTGAATTTTGCGGTAGCCGTATACACCTCCGCTTTCCAGCCAAGCGTGTTTGATCAAGCCAAGCAGACGTTGATCTTCTTTTGCTCGGGCAGATTGAGGCTCGGCCAGCCAGGCGTAATAGCCGCTGGGGTGCACCTTGAGGGTTTGGCAAAGGCGCCGCACCGGGTAATCAGTCGAGTGCTTCTTGATGAAGGCGTACTTCAGCCGCACTCCTTGGCAAAGTACGCGGCGGCCTTTTTTAAGATGTCTCGCTCTTCCGTCACGCGCTTGAGTTCAGCGCGTAGCTTGCGCAGTTCGGCCTGCTGATCGTCGTCTTGCTGACGCTGCTCTTGGGGCTTGCTGTAGACCTTGATCCAGGCGTAAAGACTGTGCACGGACATGCCCAGGCGCTGGGCGACATCGGCGACAGGTTTGCCTTTCTCGGTCACTTGCTTGACCGCTTCGATCTTGAATTCTTCGGGGTAACGCTGACGACTCATGGCACCTCCTATTTGGGCCTCATTATGAGGCTTGGAGGTGTCTACGAAACCAGGGGCGATTCATCTCTGTATCACTATAGCTGTTGTATGCAGAGCGACAGTCTATCGAGACGTTTGATCAAAAGGTCACACCTGGTCTTACCTCCCGTTCCCAGACTGGGTGTCAGAACCAGACAGAATATGGGGCAACTGGACGGAGCTGCTGTTTAAGAGTTCGCATTCAGCTCCCGCCAGGGAGCGAAACATAAATGCGCCACCGGCAGTAAGGGAGGATGGTCTATTTTTATTACGCCGCGAAACATGGCGGTCGACCGTGACACGGCTAGGTAAGGACTATCGATTTCACAAAAGCTCGTGTGCGTGGGTAGCGGCCGTACTTTTCAAGGGCTCCGGCCAGCGTAGGACAGGCGAGAAAAAGCGCTCGACGGCTGACCTCGCCATCTCTGCCAACTCTACTCAGTTCGATGAAGGTGCGACTGACCTGGATGAGCAGGTCCTCGTCACGTTTCGCCCAGTCCACCCGCGAATGGTTACCCAGCCGTCCTGAGGGCATCTCTCCTGTTCGTGAAAGCAGCCACTCACGGTCATTCCGGTAGAGCCAAGCGTAGATGTCTGGGGCAAGGGCTCGGATGGCGTGTGGAGTATGGCTATGTTGGGTGGCTGCTGCGGCGACCCATAGGGATCGATGCTTCTCCACGTTGGTCGTTAGAGACTGCTCTATCCAAGTTCTCTCCACTTCTGGCTCTGAACGAAGCAGCTTGTTTACCGTCGATACCGTGATTCCGAATCTTGCGCAGATCTCGTTCTTCGGCTCCCCGCGGCCCAGGCGGTCCAAGATTTCGTTGCGAATGGGTAGCTTAAGCACCTTCGGCCTGCGCGTCTGCGGCGTTTTGTTACGAAGATCTGTGCACAGGGATTTGCAGCATTGGTAATCAGCTTCCTCGTGGTCCGCCGGCCTTTCCTGAACCTCCAGACGTCCAATAGCGCGATCGTACGCTTCGATAAAACCGCTCACCGATCCAAATAACCAGGTGATCGCGACCAGGTGCCTGAGCGGATGACTGCGGCTCTGCCGGTCGCGGACGAGCTGCGCCCAGAAGGTCGGCACTTGCTGAAACGTCGTCGGTAACGAAGCGAAGATTGGAAACGGTTGGAGCGAGGCGCAGTGATGAGCGAAGGCGTCCATTGTGGGCTCGATCCCAGAAGCCAAGGCTGTCTTGTACAGTGTTCTTACTAGGTCTGGGCGAAATCGCCGCCGACGCCCGCAGACGGCCAGATCCAAGACCGCCGTTGCGATCTGCTCCAATGCCTTTTGCGATGGTTCGGGAGCGGGGACCTTGGGCGGCTCAAGCGTGTTTTCACCTGGCAATATCCAATGGAAGCGCCCAGACCACTGCCGGTTGTAGCAACTTTCTCTCAACATCTCCCGGTGCGTAGGACATACCAGAACGCCTGGGTACTGATGGGAGAGATGCCAGTAGGTGAATCCATGGGTAGCAAGGTCTGTCTCCATGCACTGCGAGCATGCCTTCAGCGGATGCTCAGCGCCGAAACGGCCGGTAAGGAGGCCCAGCTTGTACTTCAGCGAACCTAGGGTTGCGCCTTCCATTACCTGCATCGCTTCCACTTCATGATGAGCCGATTGGAAGGGCAGGAAAAATGGCAGGATCGTGTGCTCAAAAATAATCGATCGAGGGCTTCCCCAGCTTGCTGCAGCTGCACCGTTCAGCGCAGCCAGGTTGAAGGGAAGATCGTGAGCGGTTGACGCTGTTGGCGAGCCGAAAAGCCAAGCGGATGTAGACAACGGGGTTGGGCTGCTCAGTACAACGTGCTGACGGCTGCAGAGGCTATAGAAAGTCTCGTCCTCGGCCCACCTGGTGATAGGGGCATTTCGGAGCGGAAGCATTTTATCAAGCTCGGATCGAGGTCCGGGTACAGAATAAACGCAGAGGCCAAGCCTTGAAAATTCCCGTTAGGAATATTGGCAAGAATTGTTTAGATAGAAATAGGGTAAAAACCTATTTTGTTAAATCAGAGTTTAATTTTTAGGTTTCGGCCAAAAAATAGCGTGCGCTAATCTGTTGTCAGAAATTAAAACTGAGCGATAAAATTTAAGATTAAAGCGAAACGAGGTCAACCCAGCGTCCAGCTGGACACCTCTGACATCATAACTATTACCGAGCAAGTAGCCGTAAGGCGGCTACGCCACCTGACCAAGGATTTTCACATGACATAACTAGCAGCAGCGCTAGAAAAAGTCAGATAGAACAGGGAGCCCGAGTGACAGCTCAGGCCCCCTGTGGATAAGTCAGAAAGAGACCCTGACCCTTCCATTGTCTATCTCGCGCATGTGGGGCGTCAAGCCCTGCACGACTTCGTTCGTCCACAAGAAGGTTGGCGTTATCCACAGCGCCGTGAAGGGGCCTGAGCCCGCAGTACAAGGGTTTGGCCGATGGTTTGCCTGTTATCCCCAGCCCAGGCGCATCGGCAAAACCGGTGGCAATGGACAATTGATATGACTCTGCAACAACGCTTCGCCCTGATAATGGAACGCCAAGCCGGGTTCAAATGGGGGGACCAGTACGCCCCCTCTATAATGGCGGTTCCAGGTGAGGCACCGAAGACCTCCAGACCCAGTCGGCTAAACAGTCGCTTGCTGGGCCGCACTATCCATACACTCTCGCGGCCAGAGCGCGTATTCACTCAGCTGGCTCTCTATCATCCTGATCTGTTTGATCTGCATGAGCAGAAGATGCTGTGGCCAATTAACAGCTCGCATCCGCTGTTTGGGCATCCTCTGATGCACGGGGTTTTCCCTCACCCAGTACGGGGAACAACCGACATTGCGCAAGAGATTGGCTTCCAGCACTTTGAGATCGTAGTACAAGGTTCCGACGGACAACGAGAGAGGATGCCTTTTCCTTACCAGGGAGACCTACTGCTCTACCTGCATGGAAAAAATGGACCTTATGCCCTGAATTGGACGGTCAAGGATAGGAAAGATGCCTTTGGCGAACGCAGGAGCGGCCAGTCTAAGACTCCGACGCAGCAGAAGAAGGACAGAACGAAAGCTGAGCTTCGAGCAGCGCTTGAGGAAGCCTATTACGCCAGTGCCGGCATCAGAACCGTTCAGGTATCCCTGGACCTGCTCCAACCCACGCTCGTTCAGAACCTGGGGCTTCTGTTCCCCATGCATGGTCTTCCCCTGAGGCTCGAACCCAGCTTGCTGGAGGATTTTAGCTGCGCGGTGAAAGAAGCTGTCGATGAAGGCGTACCACCGGCGCTGATTGCTATCCAATATGCAGATCATTGGGGCGCACGTGATCAGTTCATCTGTCAGATCTACCAGGACATCTGGTACCGCCACCTTCCGGTGAGCCTACTCGATCCGATCTTGATTGATCAGCCGCTTCTGAAAGACGGGCCCGATGTTTTGGCGGTGTATGGCTCGTTCTTTGAGGAGTGTTCCTCATGATGATGGGGTCGCGCATTGTTGCGCCCGAAGGCTACAAATCACTGCAAAAAGGAGATGTGTATCATTTCTTGCTCAGTGATGGAGTCAACAATCGGGTTCGGCTGGTTTTCTTCAGCAAGGCCAAGAGTAGCCTGAAAGCACAGTTGATTAATTTCGGTCGAGTCGAGTTTGAAGAGGCGCTTGAGAATGGCCTGTTGATCGAAGAAGCTCCGGATAAGTTTCCTCCCTGGCTCGCCAATATTCAAGGCGTGTCGATTCAGTATCTAGAAGAAAGTCGTAAATCAGCTCAAGAGAGTTACGACCAGAAAGTCAATCGTAGGTACTTAGCAATCGCTGGTTTAGTCCAGCGCGCCAACAAAATACTTTCGGCTGACAACCCTTCCCGTGAAATTGCCGCACATGCCAAAGATCAATCGCCACCGCAAAACCCTACCCGGCTGCGGCTGTGGTTCTTGACGTACGTCGTGTTCGGGCGAAACAAATGGGCCCTGCTGCCGCCTTTACACGCGGCCGGCAGGTGGAGTCGTGAGGATCATGCCTGCAAGCAGAAGCTAGGGAGGCCTTCGCGTAAAGGCAAAAAATGGGGATTTCATGCTGACCGCACGATGCGAGACAAAATACTTGAGGGCTTCCTTTGTGAGAAATCCAAGCATAAAACACAAGGTCAGATTTACAGCGACGTGCTTGTAAAGTTTTTCGGCTGCATATCTGTCCAAAAGAAAGGTTCAGGACATAAATTCATTCATCCTGAGGGTAAACCCTTCCCCACGGAGCGGCAGTTTTGGTACGCGATAAAAAAACGACTTCCGCAGCGTGAACTGTCTTTGGCGCTCAAGGGACGCTATGA
Source organism: Pseudomonas sp. CIP-10 (assembly GCF_020911845.1). Classification (NCBI taxonomy): domain Bacteria; kingdom Pseudomonadati; phylum Pseudomonadota; class Gammaproteobacteria; order Pseudomonadales; family Pseudomonadaceae; genus Pseudomonas; species Pseudomonas sp. CIP-10. Next base: position 127,561 of record NZ_CP087161.1, read on the forward strand.
CAGTAGAAAGCTTTCTGGCTCCGAAGGTGAGTTTGCCGAACTTTTGACAAACGTTAACCAACTCGTTGAGTTTGACGGCTATCACTTCTTCGAAAACCCAGCAGGGATGATTGAGGGAACTGCACAGAAAGGTTATTGCGTTATACGGGGTACCTGCGGGCTTTCTGGGGCGGTCACGGCAATCGGTTTTTCCGAGGCTGGCGAAACCATGGAAGCTTATCGGATGGCGCTTTTTTGCATGGCAATCAACAAAGTCAAATTCTTCGAGCTTTTCGGATTTGTCTTGGATCCCGAAGAATGGGCTTGTGAGGGGCTTTCGGGTGACATCATCTTTGACAGAGGCCCAGGAGCGACCTTCGACTGCTTACCGGAGATCCACTGGCTTGGAGCGTTCGAACTGACGCCTACCTTCTCAGGCCAATCCAAAGCCACGGTTGAGTCCTCTCATCCAAGGGATAAACATCCGACAGGCCAGCCAAGTCATTTCCTCAGCGATAAGAATTTCATCTCGCTGGCGCGCAGGGAGCTCTGGAGGGTTGTTATGGATAACGCTTCGTCTGATGCCACAAGTCGACTTAATGACGACATGGTTTTGGCTGGCGTAAGGCCAACCCCACAAGGAATCTGGGACTACTGGGATGCCCGAGGGCGAAACTCGGCTATTTCCATGGAATTCGAAACCGCAGTCAGAACATTTTTGACCCCTACGCCGGTTACCATCACTAGGGATGCGGTTTACCTGCACAAACGGAAATACCGATCGGAAGCTTTGATTGCAACCGGGGTATTTGATCGCGCTGCTAGGCATGGTGTGATTCAGACCACTGCCTATGTGCTGACAATGTGTGTGAGGCACATCTGGATCGAGGTCGAGGGTGTTCTCTATGAGCTGGATGTGATGCGCTCTGTGAAGACGACAGAGGGAACAATCGATTTGACCCTTCGAGAATTGTGCGAGCTTGGTCAAATGCGGCGCGACAGCGAAGCCGATCTCGAAGAGGAAATTCCAGCGACACGGTGGTTCTACCAAAATCGTTTCGAGCAGGCCACCGGTGAAACGTGGGGTGGGGGTGTACGTAAGCCAGGTGGGGCACCCAAGAATGCTGCTGCCAAGCGCGACAGTGCAGACGTTGCTCGTTTCACAGGGAAATCGCAATGAACGCCGCAATCGAATCACGGTTTGACGGATGCTTCGAGATCGAGCAAATCCGCAAGCGTGTGACCGTTCAACCTGAACCGTTGCGCGACCTCAGCCAATTGAATCCAATGATCGCGGGTGAGGTGGTATTGGACAAGCTGAAGCAGATCTACCTGCCCAATCAGTTTTCGCTGACCTTCATCCAGGAAATGGTTGGGCGAGCGGATCTGTTCAGCCGAAGCTTGTTTACGAGTGAGCGCGACTACCAATCGAAAATCTACAACCCGCCGGATGTCGAGGTCGCACCCATCTGCTTGAGTGGCCTGGCCGGGGTAGGAAAATCCCAGACCATTGCGGCGCTGATGCGTCTGCTTCCATCGAATGCTGAGTTCGAGAGCACCCATTTTCAGGACAAAGTACCGCTGGTCTCCTATTGGTACGCAAGTGCCCGCGACAAAGCCCGCGGAAGGCAATTGCTCGCTGATTTCTTGCTGAATTTCGACCCTACTGAACAGAAAACCAACGCTTCCCAGCTGTTGAACTTATGCCGTTGCATCGTCCACAGGCATGGCGTATCACTTCTACTGCTGGACGAGACTCAGCATATCGTCAAAGGCCAAGGCACTGCCGTGGTGACCGACATACTCCTGACCCTGGCTCGGATAGGTCTGCCGATGATCTACCTCGCCAATTACAGCCTGTTGCACAAGCTCATGGGACGAAATCAGGAGGACACTCAGCGATTGTTGATCCAGCCCAGAGTCATGCAGCCGGACGATCCGGCCGGCCCTGACTGGAAGGCATACGTCGCTGAGTGCGTCAGGGTAAGCAGCGGCCAGATACGAGCCAATGAGGGGGAGTTCGCTGCGGAGCTCTACCGCTTGACCTTCGGACTGAAGCGATTGGCCGTGCACCTGCTGAGCCTTGCGTACATTGAGTGTCGCAAGGCCCGCAGAAGCCACATCGTGCTGAGTGATCTAAGCCAGGCCTACCGGTCTACGGAATACTCCAGCAGCAGGAGAGATGTAGAGGAGTTGTACCGGATAGCGGTGGAAGGCCCTAGAGGGACGAAACGGAAGGACCTCTATTGTCCTCTAGAAGTGCCGGCTGCGCGCACATCCAACATCGTGCAGTTCGCTAGGCAGGAGCGAGACGAACGCGTCACTGCACTGGCGATCGACTCCTCCATGACTGAGCACGAGCGCAAAGCGATAAAGCATATCGAGTCAGCAAGCCGGAGCCCCCATGCCAAACCCCCGCGGCGCAAGCCTTTACCCAAAGCCACCCCTGGTGAAACTCAGGTGGCGTTCGCGAAGTATGTGGAGGAAATGAAGTCGGGTAAGCCTAAAAAGCCCAGATGAAAACTGCTTGGTGCATGGAACGTGTAAACCACTTTTTTAACCTGTAAACCTAGGTGGTTTACAGGTTAAAAAAGTGGTTTACACGGCCGGCAACTGGCCGTCGCGAATGACCGCTCTGGGTCCAGGTTGTGTGAAAACACGCGAAATACGTTGAAGGGCGCGGGGATCTAGAGAGGCTTGCAAAACTGGCGAAAAATTGCGCGGTTTAGCTCAAATCGCCGTGCTGGGGCGCGTGTGGCGATGTGAATCGTTCTTGAGGTCTTTGGGCTTGCATGCCGACGCCTCAGTAGGCCAGTTCACGCCTTGATCGCTTCGAGCAGCCCCTTGATGCCCAAGATACTCATCATTTGCTTGAGGTTGTACACGTCCATTCGCTGCCTGTTGTGAATGACAGCTTCCCGTGTAGACCACTATAAAACGGCAATAGCCAGGCACTGCAAAACGCAGTACATTTGCACGACATCACCAACGAGGTGACGTCATGTCACGCCTGAAAGACGAAACTCTTTCCATCCGTACCTCTGCCGAAATCAAGCAACTGCTGCGTATGGCCGCTGAGCACGAGCGCAGGTCGATCGCGTCCATGATCGAGATTCTCGTGGTGGAATACGCCAGGTCGCATGGGCTAAAGGTGGAGCAGAGCGAGAGAGATATCACAGATAAAGGGGCCTGAAGTGACCCACCCGTGAGCATGCGGGACGGCCTCCATACATAGCGGGATATTGATGTCAGGAACCAATCTATGACCACAACAGAACGCCAGATCGAGCTAGATCTGATCGCAAGGCTAGGCGAACTTAAGTACTCCTACCGCCCCGACATTAATGACCGCTCAACGCTAGAAGCTAACTTCCGCAACAAGTTTGAGGCGCTCAACCGAGTGCACCTGACTGACAGCGAATTTGCGCGTCTGCTCGACAGTATTATTACTCCTGATGTCTATAACGCCGCGCAGACGCTACGCAACATCAACAGCTTCGAGCGTGATGACGGCACGCCGCTGAACTATACCCTAGTAAACATCAGGGATTGGTGTAAGAATGACTTCGAGGTCATCCACCAGCTACGTATCAATACCGATAACAGCCACCATCGCTATGACGTGATGCTACTTATCAACGGCGTCCCGGTAGTGCAAATTGAGCTGAAGACGCTCGCTGTCAGTCCACGCCGAGCGATGCAGCAGATAGTCGATTACAAGACCGATCCGGGCAACGGCTACGGCAAGACGTTATTGTGCTTCCTTCAACTTTTCATTGTCAGCAACCGCACCGATACTTGGTACTTCGCCAATAACAACGCCAGGCACTTCAGCTTCAACGCTGATGAACGTTTCTTGCCGGTTTACCAGTTTGCCAGCGAGGACAACAAGAAGATCACGCAGCTTGATAGCTTTGCTGAGAAGTTCCTCGTCAAGTGCACCTTGGGTCAGATGATCAGCCGCTATATGGTGCTGGTGGCCAGCGAACAGAAGCTTCTGATGATGCGGCCGTATCAAATCTATGCCGTCAAAGCCATCATGGAGTGTATTCACCGGAACTGCGGCAACGGCTACATCTGGCACACTACGGGTTCTGGTAAGACGCTGACCTCATTCAAGGCTTCTACCTTGCTCAAGGACAATCCGGATATTGACAAGTGTCTGTTCGTTGTCGATCGCAAAGACCTGGATCGCCAGACCCGCGAGGAATTTAATCGTTTTCAGGAAGGATGCGTCGAAGAGAATACCAACACCGAAACCCTGGTGCGCCGACTGCTATCGGATGACTACGCCGATAAGGTCATCGTTACGACCATTCAGAAGCTAGGCCTTGCTTTGGATGGGGCCAACAAGCGAAACTATAAGGAGCGTCTGGAGCCACTACGAAATCAGCGCATGGTATTTATCTTTGATGAATGCCACCGTTCGCAGTTTGGCGACAACCACAAAGCCATTAAGGAATTCTTCCCTAACGCTCAGCTCTTTGGTTTCACCGGCACACCCATCTTCGAGAAAAACGCTAGCTATCAGCAAATCGAAGGTCAGCAGGCCAGTTACCGTACTACCGATGATCTGTTTCAGCACTGCTTACACCAATACACTATCACCCACGCCATTGAAGATCGTAACGTCTTGCGTTTTCACGTGGACTACTTCAAGCCCGAGGGCAAAACCCCGCCCAAGCCTGGCGAAGGTGTGGCCAAAGTTAAGGTCATCGAGACCATCCTTGCCAAACACGATTCTGCGACCAATGGCCGTAAGTTCAACGCAGTGCTGGCAACGGCCAGTATCAACGACGCCATCGAATACTTTGGACTGTTTGCTAGCATTCAGAACTCAAAAGCAGAACAAGACCCTGAGTTCAGGCCGCTGAATGTCGCCTGCGTGTTCTCCCCACCAGCGGAAGGTAACAAGGACGTGCAGCAGATTCAGGAAGACCTGCCGCAAGAAAAAGAAGACAACCAACAAGACCCCGAGGGCAAGAAAGCGGCGCTTACCCGCATTGTGGGTGACTACAATGCTCGCTTTAGTACCAGCCATCGCATCAGCGAGTTCGACTTGTACTACCAAGACGTGCAGAAGCGCATTAAGGATCAGCAGTACCAGAATGCCGACCTACCCTCTGCTCAGAAAATAGACATCACCATAGTGGTGGACATGCTTCTGACTGGCTTCGATTCCAAGTACCTCAACACCCTGTACGTGGACAAGAACCTCAAGCACCATGGCCTAATTCAAGCGTTTTCACGGACCAATCGCGTACTCAATGATAGCAAGCCATACGGCAACATTCTCGACTTCCGTCAGCAGCAGAAGCCGGTCGAGGAGGCAATTGCGCTCTTCTCCGGCGAGAAGATCGATAACCCGCGCGAAATCTGGCTGGTAGATCCCGCACCGAAGGTTATTGACAGCCTACAGGCTGCTACTCAGAGGCTGGCTGACTTCATGCAGTCGCAAGGTGTGGCCAACGCCCCAGAAGAAGTTGCGAACCTGCAAGGCGATGCCGCACGAGCGCAGTTCGTCAATTTGTTCAAGGAAGTGCAGCGCCTTAAGACCCAGCTTGATCAATACACCGACCTTTCCGGAGAGCAGAAGGCGCAGATAACTCAAATTGTGCCTCCCGATCAGTTGCAAGGTTTTAAAGGGGCATACCTAGAGACAGCCAAACGGTTGAGGGAACAACAGGACCGCGATGAAGCTTCGCTTGAAGTGCAGCAGCTTGATTTCGAGTTCGTGCTCTTCGCATCAGCGGTAATCGATTACGACTACATTATGGGCCTCATTGCGAAGCTAATGCAGCAGAGTCCCGGCAAACTCACCATGAATCGTGAACAGCTCATTGGCCTGATTCAGTCCGACGCCAAGTTCATCGACGAACGCGAGGACATTGCCGAATACATCCGCGGCCTGCCAATCAATGAAGCCTTGGACGAAAAGCAAATTCGCATCGGGTTTGACTGCTTCAAATCGGAGAAAAAGGTACGGGAACTTACCGATATAGCCAACCGTCATGGTCTTGAACCCGATGCCTTACAAGGCTTTGTAGATGAAATCTTGCGTCGTCGCATTTTCGACGGCGAACGGCTTTCCGAATTGATGGCTCCATTGGAGCTTGGCTGGAAAGCCCGCACCAAGGCCGAGTTAGCACTGGTTGAAGAGCTTACTCCATTGCTGCACAAGCTAGCACAAGGCCGAGAGATTGCTGGCCTGGCAGCCTATGAGGATGGGCGATAATGAGAGTTTTTTGCACAAGCTTCGCAGTTGATTCCAGCGGACGTCCATCCATACAGTACCGTCCAATGCGTGTGGTAGCAACTGCGGATTGCGTCGAGACTATTAGTCCCGTCCATCTACGCAGCGACCTGAATATTGAAAAAATGAATCCCGGTAACTCAAATATGCATAACTCCGAGCTTCTGCCGTATCATGGTTTGGGCAGCGGCCTTCTGCGCGTTTGCCCCCACATTGAACTGATTGACGACTGTGTGGGTAACTTGTTCAAGTCTAATTTTGCTCTGCATCAGGAGCAAGTCGCATGAATGGCAATGATAAGCGCCCGCTAGAGCCAAATTCGAGATTTCCAGAGTTTCGAGAGGACGGGGAATGGCAGGAAAGCGAACTTGCGAAGTTTCTAACCGAAAGTCGCATCGAGGGTAGTGCGGGGGATACGGCACAGAAAATTACCGTAAAACTCTGGGGGAAAGGTGTATTCGCGAAAAATGAATATATCAAAGGCAGTGAAAATACCAGATATTACAAGCGTAGAGCCGGACAGTTTATATATAGCAAGCTTGATTTCCTCAATCAGGCCTTCGGGGTTATACCGGAATCTCTAGATGGCTTCGAATCTACTGTAGACTTGCCTTGCTTCGATATTGGGGATGAATTAAATCCAGGATTTCTTCTTGAGTATGTGAAGCGCGATGATTTCTATAAGAAAAATGGGGAGATCGCAGACGGAGGACGGAAAGCAAAACGCATTCAGACTGAGAGCTTCCTGTCTTTCCCAATTGCTATACCTGTCCGGAAAGCAGAACAACAAAAAATCGCAGACTGCCTAGCATCCCTTGATGAGTTGATCATGGCGGAAGCCCAGAAGCTTGATGCTCTCAAGGCCCACAAAAAAGGTTTGATGCAGCAGCTTTTCCCCCGAGAAGGCGAAACTGTGCCGCGGTTGCGATTTCCGGAGTTTGGGAATGCAGGGGAATGGAAGAATGTTGCGCTTTCAACAAAGATCGACCTCATCTCAGGGCTTCACCTCGCTCCAGATCAGTACTCTGAGGCCGGTGAGATTCCGTACTTCACAGGGCCTTCCGACTATACAAATAATCTGAACGTAGTTGGCAAATGGACTGTGCGCGGAGCTAATACCGGACGGGCGGGAGATATTCTTGTAACTGTCAAGGGTAGCGGTGTGGGTGAATTGCTTTATCTGGAGCTTGATGCAGTAGCCATGGGGCGTCAATTAATGGCGATCAGACCACGCAGCGCGCACGGAGAGTTTTTATTTCATAGTCTTGCGCTGCAGAGGCAACGGTTTGTTGCACTAGCCTCTGGCAATCTAATTCCTGGACTTTCACGGGGTGATATTCTGGATCTGACTGTGTCATTTCCGGAGCGAGGTGAGCAAAAAGCAATAGCAGAATTTCTATCGTCTCTTGATAGACTATCTGCTGTCCAAAGCCAGAAATTAAGCGCCCTCAAAGCTCACAAAAAAGCTTTGGTACAACAGTTATTTCCTGCGCTCAACGAGGTATCGGCATGAGGCCCGGACAGACCTTCGCCGATCTGTCGGCATTAGCCATACATCTGCGTGGTGAATTAGAGAACAAGAAGGCTATACTGCTCTACGCCTACAACGGCACAGGTAAGACGCGCCTGTCCATGACCTTCAAGGATATTGGCAAGCAGGGCGATGCCCGCGATACGCTCTACTTCAACGCCTTCACTGAAGACCTGTTTCACTGGAATAATGATCTGGAAGGCGACGCGGATCGTCGTCTGCTGCTCAACAAGGATTCCCGTTTTTTCCAGGGTTTGTTCGATTTGGAGATGGACAACCGCATCCGCCCGCTGCTTCGCCGTTATGCGGATTTCGATTTTCGCATTGATGCCCAGGGGCACGAATGGGCAGTTCGGTTTTCGCGATTGGTCGGCGGACAGACCGTCGACAACATCAAGGTGTCACGTGGCGAAGAAAATATTTTCATCTGGTGTTTCTTCTTGGCCGTGGTCGAACTAGCAATGGACCCAGATATCGAGGCCTACCACTGGGTCAATCACCTCTATGTTGACGATCCGATTTCCTCTCTTGACGAGCATAACGCGATCGCTGTGGCCAATCATTTGGCACAATTGCTGAAGCGACAAGACAACAAGCTAAAGACAGTGATCTCGACGCATCACACCCTGTTCTTCAACGTGCTGTGTAACGAGATGAAGAACGCTCGTAAGTACGTAGTGAATAAGAATACAACCAACAGCGGTTATTTACTGCGTCCTGAAGATGGCGACACACCGTTCTTCCACCACGTTGCTGCCTTGGCCGAACTCTATCAGGCTGCGCAGGAAGACCGGTTGTTCACCCATCACTTCAACATGCTTCGCACTATTCTGGAAAAGTCGGCTAGCTTTCATGGGCACAAAAACTTTTCTGCTTGTATTAGGCAAGACGATGACGACCCGGATGGCATTCTGCATGCCCGCCTCATCAATATTCTGAGTCACGGCAACTATTCGCTTTATGAGCCACAGCAGATGCTCGATGAGAACAAAGCGTACTTCCGGAAGATTCTGAACGATTTCCTGAATCGCTACCCCTTCAATCCTGAATTATTCCCTCAGGCACCTGAGGCGGCACAAGTAGGTGAACAATGACCGAATTTGAAAAGCAGAAGCTAGGAAAAACTCTCTGGGCAATTGCTGATCAATTGCGTGGCGCGATGAATGCAGATGATTTTCGCGACTATATGCTGGCCTTCCTATTTCTTCGCTATTTGTCGGACAACTACGAATCTGCTGCCCAGAAAGAGTTGGGGCTGGACTACCCACAGCAGGTCGACGGCTCGGTTTCCACGCCGCTGCAGCTTTGGTACGAAAGAAATCTAGACGATGTGCCGGAATTCGAGAAGCAGATGCGCCGGAAGGTGCATTACGTGATTGAGCCTCAATATCTGTGGGGCAACATCGCTGAGATGGCACGCAAGCAAGATTTGTTACTGTTAAATACGCTACAAAGCGGTCTCAGCTATATCGAGAATGAGTCCTTTGCCAGCACATTCCGGGGACTATTCTCGGAAATCAATCTAGCTTCCGACAAGCTGGGCAAGACTTACTCCGAGCGTAATGCACGCCTGTGCAAGATTATCGCCGAAATTGCCAAGGGTTTGGGTCAGTTCTCCACCGACAGTGATACCCTAGGTGATGCCTACGAATACTTAATTGGCCAGTTCGCGGCTGGTTCTGGCAAGAAGGCTGGTGAATTCTACACGCCGCAGCCTATTTCCAGCATTCTGTCTGCTATCGTCACGTTGGATAGCCAAGAGCCCGCCGCCGGTAAGCGCTCGCACTTGGACAGCGTTTTCGATTTCGCCTGTGGCTCTGGCTCACTGTTGCTCAACGTCCGTCGCCTTATGGGGGCACATGGCATTGGTAAGATCTACGGACAGGAAAAGAATATCACCACTTACAACTTGGCACGCATGAATATGTTGCTGCATGGGGTGAAGGATTCAGAGTTCGAGATCTTCCATGGCGATACCCTGCTCAATGAGTGGGACATGCTTCGTGAAGCCAATCCTGCCAAGATGCCAAAATTTGATGCCATTGTGGCTAACCCGCCGTTTAGCTACCGCTGGGAACCGGGTGAGGCATTGGGTGAGGACGCTCGTTTCAAGAACTATGGCCTGGCACCAAAGTCGGCAGCTGACTTCGCCTTTCTGCTACATGGCTTTCACTTCCTTAAGCAAAACGGCGTGATGGCCATCATCCTGCCCCATGGTGTGTTGTTCCGTGGGGGATCCGAAGCGCGCATTCGCACCAAGCTGCTGAAAGATGGCCACATCGATACGGTGATCGGCCTGCCGGCCAACCTGTTTTTCTCTACTGGTATCCCTGTGTGCATTCTGGTGCTGAAGAAGTGCAAAAAACCTGATGACGTGTTGTTCATTAACGCTGCAGAGTACTTCGAGAAGGGCAAGCGGCAGAACCGATTACTTAAGACAGATGAGATGCCTAACGGTGAGATCGGGCACATTGAAAAGATCATCGATACCTACCAGTACCGTAAAGAAGAGTCTCGTTATTCGCGTAGAGTGAGTATGGAGGAAATCGAGAAGAACGATTTCAATCTAAATATCTCGCGATATGTCAGCACTGCTGAGGCGGAGGAGATGATAGACCACAACGTCATTTATGAAGAGCTACTTTCCATAGAACAAAAGATCAGGAGGGCTACAGAGAAGCACAACGAGTTCCTGAGTGCTTTAGGGTTGCCCCTGCTGCCATAGTCTGCCGCAGCTGATGTAATTAGCTAGATTTTAGGGTTGTCGAGCGCGATCACCCAAATCCGGCCAAGCGTACAGCGGCCTTAGAGTGAGGGAAAACGGGGTGTACGGATACAGCTCCCCCTCTCTCGGGCAGGCGAAGGTTTGGCGGCATTTTCGTTGATTTTATCTTTAGCGCTGATCCAGATTTTGGTAAAGAGCACGGTCAATCTGTTGTTTGCGCCGAAAGGTCGTTTTTGGCCAGATGAAAATCGATATTCAACGAAGACCAATTTAGGCATAAAATCTATTAAATTCAGTTGGTTGTGAGAAAATTACAGCTTTTGTTGTCTCGCGTGTTCCTGAAAAATCCAGATTTCAAGGTCTGTGACAGCTTTGCGAAATTGTCTGCATGAGTTGGAGTCCCCAGTGTGTAAGGCTCTGAAATAACTGGCTTTATTGTCGAAAAGCACCAGCAGCAGCGTGTCCAGCATTGTCGCTTGCCGTGATCGGTGTGGTGTGATCGAGTTCTTACACCGCTCTGGGTTGCATGGACGCAAGCAGACCCGGGTGTGGAATTATCTGTGGGTGAAGAGCATTTCGGCGGTCAGCCTGACTGGGCCGAAGCCTCGGCCATGGTCACGTGCCGAGTTGCTTGCGCCGCTCTGCGATACGTGCGGTCGACACGCCGGCGAGTTTGGCTACCAGGCTGTTGGGGACCTTGCCCAGCAAGTGATCAAAACGAACCGCCTTGGACAAGCGCTTGTAGGGTGCTATGCCCAGGAACACACGTCTCTGCTCTACTACGTCATAGGGTACCCCGACCTCCCTGCTGATCTGGGCCGGAGATACCTTACCCAGCAAGGACTCGTACCCGAGCCATGGCCCGTGGTAATCCGCGGTTGGGATTGAAGTAGCCTCTTCTATCAATGGGCTCACGGGTTCGAAGCCCAATGCTTCGCGCACCTCTTGCACCAGATGAAGATCCACACCTGCCACCTTCGCGATTTCTTGATCACTGACATAGCCAAACAGAGGTTTGTAGATCCTCAGTGGATGACCGGTGGGAAGCACCTGCTTTCGAGGAGCCGGCCTCAACACCGGGAGGATACCCAGTGACTCACGGTAAACCGTGACGCTTTTTGGCGACACGCCGCACAAGGAAGCGATCGCCCCATCGGTGAGCACGCCGAGGAGGTGCTTGAAAGGCTCTATCTGTTGAGCAACCGACCATGGAGGTATCCCCAATTGCTCCCGCCGGCGGCGAATTCGATCGGGGTGTATGCCGATCAGTCGCGCCAGCTCTACGTCCGAGAGTTTTCCAAGCTTGCAGTCGAACCATCGGGCAGGCCCTACTGCAGCCCAATCTACCGGAGGGTAACGCCTCCCGCTGGTTTCGGTGATCGCCACACCACCAGCGGCCGCGTGTTCACGATAAACCCATCCTGGTGGACTGTAGTCCTGGTCATCCATTGACTTTCGAGCCTCTTCAATAGCCTGCCCGATGGCCTGGTTCAGCCTGCAACAGGCCGCACTTTGGCGTTTGGCTCCGTGCGGTTCTTGCAGTGGAACAATCTAGCGTCGCATGACGGGCGGCTCTTTTCCTGGGTGAGTTGAGAATGGTTGGAACGAGGCGGTCCTCAATCCAGCCCGCGCAGACTGGCAAGCCCATAGTCATCGCGCAGAATCCGCAGCTCCTCTTTGTCCATTTCGTCCATGGCCGAGCAGTTGGCATCGGCTAGCCCCTGACGCTTTAGCAGCGCAGCGGCATCGCCCCTGTCGTAGATGTAGCGAGAGAGATCCGCAGCGGCAAGGAGAATGCCGGTCTGCAGTTGAGTCGGCTTGTTGCGAGGTTTGCGAGGGGTGACAGCCATGTGTCGGCTCTCCATCGATGAGTGGGTCTGAGATAGAGAATCCTCAGTAGGCACTTGTGCCTAGTAGGCTGATTTAGGCACTTGTGCCTATTTTTGCTGCGCCGCTGACGCCGGTTCGGTCTGGAGACCCACCACCATCAGCACAGGCCAGTGGATGATTCGCAAGTCAAACAGCTGCGGCAGCCCAGCTCATACTGGGCATTCGGTACCGCGAGAGCTCAGTGATCAGCGGGCATGCTCATGCCTTCGCCAGCGCTTCGACCAACAGCGCCTCGAACTCATCCACGGCCAGCGCTTCCCAGCGGTCATTGACCAGCTGCTCGTGGTACCACTTCAGTCCGGAGTATGTAACCCGCACGCACACACCGCCCAGCATCACAAGCGGATGCTGGCGCACGGACGCTGGCAGGAATACGGGTGGGTGGTCGGCCACAGAAGCGCTGATCGCGAGGTTCTCCATCGCCTCACGCAAGACAACGGCGCTGACCTTCTTGGCCTGCACCTGGGCGGACAGGGCGGCACGCAGAGTCTCGACTGCTGCGCAGGAGCCGCGGTCATCCCCATTGCAGCGCGCAACAAAGTCGTCAAGCCACAGAAGCGACTCTTCAACCTCGCCAGCACTGGCGGCCGTTGGTACGGCATCGCTGCCTTGGTACTGAACGGACTGTGCCTGCCCTTGTTCTGTGAGCCATGCCGCTACTTGATCGGCGCTCATAATGGCCAGAGTTTCCGAGCAGTGATCACAACCCAAAATCAGCTGGCAACGAATGTCGCTCGTACGCAAACGCCCGTGCTGAGCATCGCTGATGTTCTTGTTGTGCGTCTGCCAGCTCAGGGACGTGCTACCGCACTCGCGGCATTCGGTGATCTTGGTGATGCTCATGCTTTGCCTCCTGCAGGCGTTCGACCTCTGGCGCAACGGCGCCAGCAGGGCATTGATGATTGTGTTTCTATGGGCTCGGCACAGCTCGAAGACTGTGCATAGCGGTGTTGCGGATGCCGGAGGTCTACACACCCGTCAGCTCGATCGCATGAGGTGGCGGATGCGTGCACCGATCTGTGAGAAGCCCTGAACGCAGTCCAGGGCTTCAGGCGGCTGCCTTACCGGCCAAACACCTGGTCAAGCACTGGACGCGACTCGATGATCACGGTGCCCAGCTCATCGACGGTCGTAGCGCTGGTCAAACGCTCTTCGACTGCAGACAGCTCGGTCAGCAGCTCATCATTGCCACCTTCCTTGTAGAGGGTGCTCTGCAATGCTTCGACGGTACGCTTTACATCGCGCTGCGTGTCCTGGAAGTTGCTTTGACTACCGGAGACGGTTGCCTGAGACCAGCTGGTGAGCGGGTGGTGGCGAGCCTCCACCTTGCCGGCACCGAACATACGGTCATAGGAACCCTGCACGAAGCCTTCGATCAGAAGGCCGTTGTTTCTATCATCCATTTTCTACATCTCATCGTGTTGACGTGATTTTCACGTCGTGGTGATGATGCCAGGCGCACCCGGCATCGGTTTTGCCGATCAGTGGCAGCACTGTATCGACGGTCTCCAAAGGGTCTTCAGCCGGTGTGCGCCGGCGGAGCTCGCGCCTAAGCCGCGGTCACGCCGGAGCCGTGGGCCGATCATGATCACTGTGCCGCCAGCTGAGATACGCTCAGGCCAACCGCGACTGGCCGCACCCAGATGGGCATGCTGCTCAGCATGAAAGTCTCCCCTTGAGCTGCCAGCAGCAACGTAGTGCCCATCACATGACCGATGGCTTTCGCTGCCTTCGGGGGAACTGCGTTGCCGATTCGTTCGCGCCAGGCCTGATCGCTCAACCCGTCCAATTCCAGCTGCTCCTCTGGCTCGACAAGGCTCTGGATCGCCGCCAGCTCCAAGGTCGTGAAGGGCCGGTGCCAGGTCCCGTCGAGCGATTCGATGATGCAGGTGAGCTTCTCGTCAGCGCTTGGGAGCTGGGTGCCGGCAACGTCCCACCGGCTGTCGTCATGCTGACCTCCCGCGACGCCATGCAAAGGCACCACGCCGTAGTGCCCGCCAGGCAGGTAGGGTTCGCCACTCGTGCGCATCTTGGCCGCTCGGGGATCAGCGACACTGAATGTGCCTTGCCCTGGGCTCTTGACGCCAATGATGGCGCCGCTGGTATCTTGCCACCGGCGAACACCGTACTGCTGATATTGCAGGGCGCCTGCCCGGGCACGCGGATCAGCCACCGAGAACGCCCCGTTTGTTGGGTTCGATCGTCCAGCCACCGTGCCCATACTTTCGTTCCAGCCATGCACCCCCATATATCCCGCTCGATATCCTGGGACGATGACCAGGTCACGCAGATACCCATCTTGGATCGCCAGGTTGTTGAGGCTGCGCCAGTCTTTCCCGGCCTCAACCAAAGCCAGGCGGACCCAGGTTTTCCATTGCAGAGCTGGCACTCGGTGCATTGGTCCCGCTCGCTCGATGTCGCCGGCAAGAGGCATGCGGCTGAGGATGTCGCCTACAGAGCGCAGGCTCTTCTTCTCGGGCTCGTACAAGAACGGCGGGACCTTCTCTACATGGCGAGCCACCAGCAAGAAACGCTTGCGGCTTTGAGCCAAGCCGCCGATCACCCCGCAGTCATGGGTGGTTTCGGCGACTGCGTACCCATAGTGGCTTAGCAGGGCGCCGATCTGGTCCAGCAGGTGCCGGCCGCGGTTGGCCAGACGCGGGACGTTCTCGAACACCAGCATCGGCACAGGGTCGTCGCGCCAGGTCTCCGCCATCAGCCAGATGCAACGCAGGGTGAGCTCGTTCAAGGCTTGGTACTTGGGGGTCGCGCTCATCTTCTCCGACAGCAGTCCGCTGGCGCCCTTGCACGGGGAGCTGATGAAGACGGTATCGGGCCGGCGGTTCTGTGCTGCACGGCGGATGTCTTCTGTGGTTGCTTCCCTCCATCCGGCTGGCGGTTCCTTGCCGTGGAACCTGATGTACTGCTCGCGGGTGAAGAGATCCAACTGCGTACCCTCCACACCGGTCAAACGCTTGAAGTCAGCAAGGCCGGCCGGATCAACGTCGACGCCGCCTAGGCACTCCCATTCAGCCTGCATGTTGCCGACGATGGGCTTCGCCTCGTTGAAGCCTTTGGCACCACCGCCCAAGCCGCAGCAGAAGTGGAAGTGAGTGAGGATTTTTTTGATCAGCATGCAGCCGTCCTAGAAGAGTTGTGTGGTGCCCGCCAAGTGGATTGGTGGAGCTCACCTGGTGTGCTTACTTACTGGACACCGAAATTAAACTATAGGACAATCTTTATCAAGAGATTATTAAACTATAGAACAACTCTCTGGCCGCGCCCTTTCAGTATTTGTCTTTTAGATTTTGGCTTTTGGCGTGAGCTCTACAGGTTTTCTTCCCCTGCATGGCTACGTTTCTGCACCACGTATTCGACTTGGTAGTAGCGCGACAACGTTCCACAAGCGTCCTCTCCTGAAAGTCGTAATGCGCCCCAGAGCAACCTGTAACTGGCTTCCGCTTGACGTATTTGAATGAGCTGGAAATCATCCAGTTGTCGGGCAGCTCGAATGCATCTACGAAGACACCTACAACCCCGCCTGGCTCATCCGTGTATCCGCTCCCGCTCGGAACGCTCACAGAGTCCCCCAAGCTTGAACAGGGAACGTCCTCCTGCACTTCGCCATTTTTAGGCCCACCGTGAAAATGAATTGATGTAAAGCCTCTTGGCATCGTCAGGTCACTCCAATTGATTGGTAGGTTCAGCAACGAAAAACTCCGGCCAAGCATGGCCGGAGTGGGTGTAGCGTTCATGCGGCCGGGCAGCATCCAAGGCCAGAGTGCGGTGCATGCCAACCGATCGCTAAAAGGGTGGGTTCCGCAGGTAGTCGCAGTACTGCGCGTCCAGCAGCGCAGATGGTGAAGGCTCGATCGCAATCAAGGTCCATTCCCCATCGACAAACCGTCCCTCCTCGCCGTAGTGGAGCCCGGACAACGAGTAGCTTCGCTCGATCGTCGCCCAGTCCTCGGGGTACTGTGCTTTGAAGGCCTCCTGGAAGGACTTGTTGCCGTAGCTGCCCATGCTGGTAACGACTTCAGAGAACTTCTCGTCTCGGTCGGTGATCAGCTCGATCGACCTGGCCATCAGTTTGGGTGAATCCTGTTCGTTGGGTGTGCGCATCAATGATCTCCGTTGCTGACTTCTGTCAGTAGCAGGATTGAGTAGGTGCGAGGCCGACAGCGCCATCGCGTTCACTGGTCAACTCGATATGGGGAACACCCGCAGATAACGAAGCCCAGACCAGCAAGGCACACTGAACAAGAGGGGGATCCCCAGTGCCGAGCAAAGGCCGGCTATAGCGCTGGCCCCTATTCTTCTCGATCAAGATCAGGCGTTCTGTATGTCTTCCATTGCAGCACCGTGTATCGACCGAGTTTCACCTTCGTCTCGGTAACCACCTGGCCAAAGGCGTAACTACCTGTCTCTGTCACCCAGACTTTAATCAAGTTCTGCCCAATTCCAGCGCCGAAGAGCCGCTGCAGCAGCGTTCGCCGGGGTGGTGCTTCTGGGAGTTGGGGTTTGTTCATGGCCACCTCTGTTGTGCTAGTTGTCCCGATGGCGCCGATATGTGCCATCGCTAGTGTTTGTTGCGGAACCGCCATTTCCAACCTGTAAACACTGGGCTGGCGCCATTCGAAATGTGCCATCGTTAGTTTCTGGTGATCCGCGTGGCACATTTGGTCGAGTCGCCAAAGTGCCACCTGCACGCTAGGAGTACATTTGTACTCCTAGCGCCAGCAGCTGATCTCAGGCACCAGATCACTCAAAGGAACACCGTTGGAGCATGTTCCTTGGCCTTCCCCCTTCTCTGCCGCGGGGAGCCCTTTCTCTGTTCGGTCTTGCGCCCGTTCCCAGGACTGTTCAGGTTCACCCCGTAGAGCTCACACAAGCTTGCGAGCTGCTCAGCCGGTATCAAGCGGTGCGTGTTGCTCAGTCGCAGCAAAATGGCCTTGGGAGTGCGCCTGTGAGCCGTAGCCAGAACGTCGATCGCCGAGCCGTCACGGTAGCTCGCAACGAGCCGCTGATCTTCCTCGTCTGTCCATTTGCTGCCTTGGGCGGTCGACTCAGCGCCAGTACTGCTAGGCGCAGGTGCCTGTTGCTGTTGCTGTTGCTGCACCTGCTCAGTTGCCCGGGCTGGCGCCGACGGCGTCAGCGCAGGTACCGCAGGAAGCTCCGAATCAAGGACCGTTGAAAGCATGGCCAACCACCTGGTGCGATCAGTGTCGCGAGAGTGGTGGAAACCAACGCTGCCGATCACCACCATCGGGTTCACATTCAACGCTGCTGCGATCTGCCAGGCGTGGTAGTTGTCCAGGAGGTCCTTGCCGGTACGCCAGCGGGAGAACTGGGTCTGGCTGACACCGAGAAACTCGGCAGCCGAGACGTCTCCGTGGAACCCTTTGACCACCTTCAGCTGGTCAAGCCAGTTAGCAGCGGTCTTGACCAACTTCACATGCGGACTATTCGTCTGGTTCGAGAACGGCGTCGACCGCTTGGCTCGCTGGGATAACGAGGCGGCGCCGGCGGCGGCGGCCAGGCGCAGGTGTGCGGTGAGCGGTACGCGCTCATCGCCGCACTCGATGCCGGCTTCATCCAAGCCCGCAGACAGATTGATCAGGATCGCGATGGATCGATTCGTCATCTCATCTTGTTTGGCCATGCCCCCTCCCCTGGATCCGCTGAGGATCGCTACATGAGGCCCTGGGATACCGAGGGCCGCCTTCAGACCTACATCATAATGGCAAATCTAATTCACCACACGTACCTATACGTCGCGTGAGGTGATTTCTTTTATAGGTGATTGCCGGCCTGTAGTGCGTGGTCCGTCTGTGTGTTTGGTCTAGTCACACACACAGAACGCAGCTTACAATCTCCCATGGCGCCCAGCAGACGCCAGCTACCCGTCATCGCGAAGCTGCACGAGCAGCACTGCCAGCTACTCAAGATTCGGACCATAACTTTGGCCCTGATGCATAGCGGTGGACGGGTGACGCAGCAACAAGTAGGGCCGGAGAGATATCGTGGCAACCGAACACACTCGACCTACCACCGTTGCGCGTATCAAGCGCGTAGCTAAATTAATCAAGCAAGAGAAGAGCATTCCTCATCATGCTGCCCTTGATGAAGCGGCGCAGAGTGCTGGCTTTCAGAACCTCCGGCATGCCCAGTCAGTTTTAGGGACCGCAAAGAAACTCCACCAGACTTTTGTATCCTTCTACTGGAAAGATCACGGCCAGAGCCCAGATCCCTTCAAACGTGGTCCTGAACTTCGATCGGGGCGGACCACCCTGTCATTCCTGCTGCCGCTCCCCCTGACAGAAATTCTCCCAGGAAGATCTCTTGAAAGGACAGCCTACCTATCCGGTTTTCGGCTGGAGGCCCCTGATCATCTGGAGCTCAGGGGTGATGCTTATAGCGAGCACGACGGCCTGAGGAAGGCGCAACGGGCCGCACTCGCTCTGAATTTCATGGCTGTGACAGGTTTCCGAGCCCCATTTGTAAACGAGACCTATGGCACAAGCCTGAATCTCTCAAAAAAGGCGGATCACAAGTCTACCTGGTACGACGATGAGTCGAAGTGCATTGTCATTCTGGATGAGCCATATCGGCATTTGTTCCGAGAAGAGATCGACTGGGCTAAAGAGCACGGGTTTCATACAGTTGGGATTCGATGGCGAGGGGTCTATTCGGCCGGCGAAACCCCACGCCTCCACTCGGTATCAGCCGCTCTAATCACGCGTTCGGCCAAGAAGCTCCATGCCCTCGAAGCCCGGTTACAAGCTGAGGAGTGGACATACGACTCTCACGCATACAACAGCCAATTCATCAGCCCGGCTAGAGCGCTCAGTGGAAAAAGGAGGCGTGCGAGGATAATGCCACCCCCTCAAGGGGTTGAGCGAGACGGCGCTGTGCCTTGTGGCCCCGGTGAGCCGGGATTTCGCTCGCGATGGCGGCCGGCTCGCCGCATGGACTTGGATAAGCACTTACAAGTCGGCCCTATTTTGGAGAATTTCCCGTTCTCAATGATTTTTAGCCCTACGTCACCGCTTATTGATGTCCGCATAACCCTTAACAAATGGTTCGAGGAAGAGTACGAAGATGCAGAGCTTCCCGACAAGCAGATGCGCCAGGACTACTACTCACCGGCCCCTACCCCCATCAGAGGAGCAGCTGACGTCCTGGCAGGGCTAGGAGTGGTCAGGCAGATGGTTTCAGATGGGTATCAAGACTGCAAGCCAAAGAAGGACCTCCTAGACCGCCTAGATAGATGCGAAGAGTGGGTTCGCCGGTTCGCTGCACGTAGAAACCCGTAACCCTCCCCCGCAGCCTCAAACAACAAAGCCCGCCATGATGGCGGGCCTTGCGAGTAGTGCGGAGGTCAGCGAGCTGGGTTGAAGATGAGCACACCTATCCCAAGCATGAGGAAAGGAAAGCCGATCGCCCCCATCGTCGCAGCCGCATCCAGAGCGTAGTACAGCTCAAACGCTGCCCCAGCGACCAAGACCCCCAGCATGAGCACGATGAAACCGGCGATCCCCCTTTGGGACAGGACCACACCGGCCGCCGATAGAATCATCACAGCGGTCTTCTCTGGTGACATGTTCAGAGCGATGTTCACCAGCTGCTGATCGATCACCATGGGACCGATGCAGAAAATCCCGACGGCCAAACACATTGCGCCCAGGACCCGATAAACCGAGCTTCGGTCAACACCGTCCACTGCGTCCAACTCATGCTTTTGCATCACCTACCCCCTTCTGTTCTGTGTTTTTGGCTGCCTCAAACAGCCCGCCCCCAGTCGATCCGTTAGTCGGTCAGGTAAACCCGCTTCCTCGCCTGCTCTTCACGCATCCCGATGTAAGCCATCAAGGTGTAGAACAACACCAGACCTCCTGGCGCAAGGTACATGACAGCCTTGGCCCCGAGGATGCCCAAGGCATCCAGCTGAGCTCGGATCTGCTCAACCTGGTCGCCTGCAGGTACCGGTTCGATTCCCTGAGTCAGTCCAGTTCCCATGATCAGAAACAGGGCCAAACCGAACAGCCCCATGAGCTTCCACATACGTCGGGCAGGTTTGGACATCACCAGCATGGTGATGCACAACATCAGGCTAAGGATGTAGTACCTGGCTGTATTTTCAGTGAACCCTAAGTGTTCAACCCCGGCATCGAACAGGCCGACGATACCAATCATTGCCCCCGCGAGCGCAACCCCTGCAAACCAACCAAAAACGATCCCGAACAGCGATTTCATATCTCGATTCCTTATGGCTGGTGCTCAGCGCATCCAGTTAACTATTAGAGCTCCACCCCTTGTTCGGTGGAGCCTTAGATTCGGAGGTGGTCGGCACCGGCCACCCCGAGACTTCACCGACTACTCGGCGTAAGCGTCCAACTGCTTCTTCAGTTCGGTGCGCTGCGCATCGAGCATTTGGTTGAGCTGATCCGCTTTGAACACATCGAACGGAGCCCGGACAAACGCCAGCACCTCGATCGCCGCCAATGTCTTGCCTTCGACTTTGCTCGACTGCTCAGAGGCCGCGGCGTCGGGAAGGCCCAGCATCTTGGTGCAGGCGCTGCTCGTGTAGTCGTAGCAGCCCACCTTCGCCTCACCTGCCAGAACAGCGCTGCGGAAAGAGACGCTCGGGAAGATAGTGGTACCACTCACAATCCCAGCCATGATCAGTACCAGGCCGAAGGCACTGCCCATAAATGCGCGAAAGGCGCCGATGACGAACGCGAAGACGCTGACACCGGACAAAAAGAACGAGAGGGTTGGAGGAGTTACCAACCACGAGGCATGTTTCAGGTCCTCGGGGCTCACAGGAGCCTTGAAGTTCAGAACGGCTGCGCTGATCACGGCAAACACGACGAACAGCACCGGCACGGCCAGTAGCAGGCTTGCGATGATCAGAGGCCCCTTGGCGGCCGTCCCTGGCGCAGGGTCGACGTATTCACTGGAGGATTCCTGGTTACTCATAATGCTCACCTGCTGGGTTAGTGACTAGGGATGTAGGGGGCGTGTTTTCCTGGCTGTGCAAGCCCTTGCGGATCTCTTCTTTCAGCTCCTGGCGCTGGGCATCGAGCATTCGGTTGAGCTGGTCCGCTTTGTACACATCGAAAGGTGCTCGCAGGAAAGCCATCACCTCGATCGGCGCCGATGTCTTGCGTTCAACTTTGCTCGACTGATCGGATGTCGCGCTGCTGGGGAGGCCAAGCATCTTGGTGCAGGCAAGGCTCGTGTAGTCGTAACAGCCGACCTTCGCCTCGCTTGCCAGCACGGCGCTGCGGAACGAGACGCTGGGGAAGATGGTGGGCATAGCAAGCACACCAATCATGATGAGGAACAGTCCCAAAGAGCTGCCTCTGAAGGTTTGCAGGGCGCCACCCATGATGCACATGAAGCTGAAAAATGCGCAGATGAACGACAGCGATGGCGGAACCACCAACCAGGAAGCGAGGTGCAGGTCCTCGGCGCTCACGGGAGCCTTGAAGTTCAGGACGGCGGTGCTGATTGCCGCAAACACGACGTACCCCACCACCGCAGCCATGAAGACGCTCGCGAAGATCAGTGATCCCTCGCCTGCCGTCCCCGGCGTGTGATCGAAGTAGTCATTGGAAGAATCGTGGTCACTCATGATGCTCACCTGTTGAGCTCGTCGCTTCGGATGTGGGGAGGGTGTCGGGCTGAGTTTTCAGGCCCTTGCGCATCTCACCTTTCACTTCCAGGCGCTGTGTATCGAGCATCTGGTTGAGTTCATCCGCTTTGAACACATCGAACGGAGCTCGAACGAAGGCCATCGCTTGGACAGGGATGAATTGGTGGACACTCGGCTGGGCCGGCTGATCTAGGTTGGCTGCGCGACTGGGTAACCCCAGCATCTCGGTACAGGCGAGCAAGCTGTAATCGTAACAGCCGATTTTCGCTTCCCCAGCCAGAACAGCACTGCGCAGTGAGACACTCGGTTCAGTGGAAACGGCGCCGATAAAGCTGATCATGAGCACACCGAAGCTCAGGGTCATCGGGCTAATCAACTGAAGCACGAGTGCGAAGCCTATGATCAACAATGCGCCGGAGATAAAGGGGAGCAAGTAGGGGGCGTGCACCAGCCAGGATGCATGCTGTAGATCCTCAGCACTGACCGGTACTTTGAAAGTCAAGACGCCGATGCTGATTGCCGCAGCAATGACATACAGCCCTAGCAACGCGAGGAACAGCCCCCGGAAAGTCAGCTTTCCTTCGCCGGCCGAAGCTTCTGCGCGAGCGAAGTATTCGCTGGATGAATCGAAGTCACTCATGGTGATCACCTTCTGAGTTCTAATTGTGGATGAGAGGTCCTGAGCTCTACAGCTTCAGGTCCTT
The DNA here is from genome assembly GCF_020911845.1 of Pseudomonas sp. CIP-10. Taxonomy (NCBI): domain Bacteria; kingdom Pseudomonadati; phylum Pseudomonadota; class Gammaproteobacteria; order Pseudomonadales; family Pseudomonadaceae; genus Pseudomonas; species Pseudomonas sp. CIP-10. The sequence continues at coordinate 150,304 of NZ_CP087161.1, forward strand.
GCGAATGTCTCTGGCCGACGGCATCCCGCGGTACCGATGCACGGTGACCCCGACGGCCTTCATCAGCTCGTCGCGACGCCGGTCCTTTGCCTTGGCCTTGCCGCTGTTGTGCGTGGAGTCGTCGACCTCGACCAGCGCTACCGGCTTGAGCTGCTTGTCGCAGAGCAGGAAGTCGCAGCGGTTGTGGGCGACCATATGCCGTGCGTGGTTCTTGTCGGTCATGGCGGTGGCTTTCACCTTGATGAAGGCGCCGAAGACCACCTGGGGCGCGATGACCAGGTCGTCGCGTACCGCCTCCTTGAGCCGCCAGAAGAAGTCCTGCTCGCGCTCGGTGAGCAGGGGGATGCACTGGTAATGCTTGGTCGAGTAGCCTTTGCGGCGCTTCAGCATCGCAATGGCGAAATACGCAAAGGCGCAGATCACCAGCGCGGGAACAAGCACTCCATCCATGCTGTTGAGAATTGACATACCTACTCCTAAATAGATTCTTTACGCGTACCAATACGCACACTGGCTAAAAAATGGCGTGTAGTCCGCCTGTGATGTTGGTCAAGTAAATGTGATTTCGCTTCCAACTCGGGAGGAGCACGCGCCTCCGCCGATCAACAAACCTGCCCTGGGTATTGCTCGTTGGGCGTGGAACCGTTAGGGTGAGTCATCCTCCCTTAGCGACACGCTCGTGTCGTGCAACACCTCTCTCCAAACCTCCCGTAGCCAAAGCAAGTCACCGTCCTGCAATCATGCGCGCCGACTTGACCAATCACACAAACGAACCATTCGAAGCCTGCCCCGCCTGGCACGATCATGAGCGCCAGCAACGCCGCTAGACGTGATCCTCCGAGAGATGCCCGGTGACCGCCGGCAGCTGATGCGAGGGTTGGACACCCACCACCCGCTTGCCCCGTCGAGAACCCCGGCCTTTCCCCTCGCCCGCGGCTTCCGTCTCTTTCACCGCCCGAGCGGCCATGCCTTCATTGACCATGTCCAGGATTTCCTGGGACATCCGCTGCTGCACAATTCGAGAGTTCCCCATGCGGTAGTTCGCATCGGTACGCTCGGTATCCGCAGCCTTCGCCCATTCCCTCAGGGTGTCCCGGGCCTCACCGATGCTCCCCTTGATCTTGACGAAAATCTCGAACATCAGCGGGTCAATGGAAACGGATGATTTCTTGGATTTTCCGCCCGCTTCCCGGCGGTAGAAGATCCGGATGAAATCGTCAGCCATGTTCGCCCCCTGCAACGATCAGTAGGTAGTGCATCAGGCCACTTCCAGGTGCAGGTCACTGACCAGGCGCCCGGTGATATCTGGGCAACCGATGAACAGGCCACCATGCAGGCGACCCTGGCGCACCATCGACGCAACGGTATCGGCCGCCTGGGATACGGAGACACCCACTACGCCCGCGATCGCCGCCGCAGTCAGGGCCGCATGACGCAGGATGGCCAGCTCGATGCGCGACTCAACCTGATCGCCCTCGAACAGCAGGGCAGCATCGGCGCCGACCAGCTCAGCCACTTTGGAAAGCGCCCCCACGCCGGTGATCGCAGCAAAGGTCTCGGCCTCTTGTTCAGGGCTAACAACCAGCGATAGGCCCCCCACTTGTTCGGTGTGCTTCGCGACAGGTTCCACCGCTTCACCCACCACCCCAGCGGTCTCGCAGTAACGCAAAACTGCCTGGATCTGCTCATTCACCTCAATGGATTCCATCGCACGGGTCAGCGCCACGTACAGCAGGTGGAGCTCTTGGCGCAGCTCTGGGGTATCCAGCACCAGCGGCAGGCCGGCATCGGTGATCAGGTTGAGGAAGTCGCTCAGCAGAACCACCTGCGGAAACTCCAAACCTTTCGAGCGGTGGGCAGTACAAAGAATGACGGTCGCGTCGTTGATGTCGCTGACGCAAGCATCCTTGATGCGCTGTACCAGGCTCGGGATTTGATCGCCATACTGCTTGGCAACACTGATGAGGGCGTGGATCTCTTTGTCATCGGTGTCGTTGGCATAAGCCTCCAGATCTTGGAGAGAGCGGAACGCACTGAGCAAAGGATCGCGCAGACGGACACCCGTGTTGGCGCGCAGGTGGTGCACTTCAACGAGCTTGTCGAACGGGTACTCGTTGACGCCACCCACGAAGTGAAGACGCTGGCCTTCCAGCAGCTGGACAGCACTGGCGAACAGCTTCGCATTGGTGCGCCCGATGATCGCGTAAGGCTTGGTGCGGTCGACGGCAAAACGGGTAGTCAGCTCATGGCGTGAACTGCGCACTGGATCCTGCTCGCCGGCGAACTCACGCAAGAGCATGGTGGCCAGCTCGGCGATGCCGGCGCCATAACGGTGGCTCTCGCTCAGCGATACGACCTGGTCGAACTGCGACGGTTCGAAGGTGTTGTAGGCACCACGGAAACCGAAGATTGCCTGGAAGTCGTCACCGGCCAAGCGCAGCGGGCAGTTCTGCCGCAGGATCACCGCAGCAAAGACAGGATTGGTGTCCTGGTACTCGTCCAGAAGGATCTGGTCGTAACGGTGGCTCAGGTCAGGGTCACCCAGGCTCCACAGTTTCAGGTAGCCGTCGTGCGGCATTCGCAGATGAGTGGTTTCCAGGAACTCAGCACGCTCGGCTTGGCTATCGCCGCACCCGCGAGACCATTGGCGCAAGCGCTGCAGGTCTTCCCAAACAACCTTCGCCCACTCCGCTGTTTTCTCACGGTCATCGCCAACGATCTGTGCCGGCACATGCGCTGCCAGGATCTCCCGGTCTGCAGAGACCATGTAGTTGTGCAGAGTGACGTAGAGGTGGCGAGCGAACGCCATTGGGATGCCGTACTGCTTGGCCAGGTGGGATGGGTGGAGATCATCCTGCTTGCCAACCTTCTTGAACTGGCCACCGACTTCCCAAGCAAGCCCATGACTGGTCTTGGTGGTCACGTTGTCAGGGAAGCGAGCAGCTGCGTCCTCCTTGTTGGCCTTTCCAAAGGTCACATACAGCAGGCGCTGGGTTGGGAACTGCAGGGCGTGCTTGATGAGCAGCGAGGTCTTACCAGCACCCGCCTTGGCGCGGATCAGCAAGCGCTTGGCGGTACTGCCCAGGGCAACAGCCTGGTCTTTGTTTGGGGTGAAAGCTTTCGCGGCCATTGCCGGCCTCCTTGAGGTGCGAGTGGTGAATCAATCGTCGTCTTTGCGGAACATGTTGAGGCTGTCATTGAAGATGCAGTGAGGGTCTTCCTGATCCATCAGCCGTTCCTTCTTGCTGAACTTCACGTTTGGGTCAGCAAACAGGTTGAAGAACAGGACCATCGGAATGCTGGCTGCGATCACCAGGAGTAACGAGCCGGCGAAGGCCCAGCCACCAAAGGCCTGTCGAACGTATGCAGCAAACAGACAAGCTGCAGCAGCCAGAGCGATCGACCCGGCCCCCTTCCCAACCTGCTTCATCACAAAGGACTTGTTCATCTCGGTGGCTCCTTGGCACAACCATTTATGGCTCCACAATACCTATAGATTTGTATGGATGCAAGGCAAATTATAGTTACGTGTTACGAATACAGGCACAACCATTTATGACTCTGTAGCGAGAAAAGCGTTGGCCGCCAGCACAACCATTTATGCCCTAGGAGAGACAAAAGCGGAAAGCCGCAGCACAACCATTTATGCTTAAGCGCAGCCATAAAAGCCGGCCCCGTCGGCGCCGATACGCCGCCCAGCAACCAAAAGGGAGGCGCTCGCTGGCAGAGATACCCCGGGCCGCAATCGCCTAGGGGCATGCACGCATGCAATGAGCTGAGAATCATGGAGGCAATGAAGTGCTTCCCACCCACGAGACACCGAACAGAGAAAAGCGGCTCCAAGCACCCTGAGCTGAGACGAATCCGACCAAGCACCACCACTCGGCACCAGGTGCTGACTACTGCCAGCCAATCGTCAATACCCGCCTGCCCGGTCACAAGCGGCACCAGGAGAGCAGCAGGGTCGGCCTCGCCAGGCAGGTCACATACCACCCACCGCCAGCCAAGCATCACACGCTGCGAGCCGGATCGAGCACCGCCAGCACAGATCCAGCTTCACCCACCACCGGCCGCCGGGCATCGCACTCTGCCGGCCACGCCAGGATCGCAAACCGCAGCAACAGGTCTCACACCGCCCACCACCGACCGCGACCGATCATCGGAGGCCAGCTGCAGGACCAGCATCGAGCCCCTGCACAGCCAGCCTCTCTCCTCCCCCCGTCGCATCCTTCTCAGCCCGTCGCTCTCCTCCCCCGTCAGATCCTTCTTGGGGTCGCCACCGACTGCCGGTGGCCTGTTTCGCTTGACGCAACCCGCAGGGACTGACGGTTGAGCGCCGGCCGAGGTGCGTAGCGAAAGGCACAAATGGTTATGCTGTCGGCAGGAGAAAAAGCGCCAAACCTGCGGCAGCAGAACAAGCGCCAGCACAATGAAATGCCAATGCGGCAGCGCAACAACGAAACCCCAAACTAGCGATGGCACAATTCAACATCTAGAACTGGTGCGAGAACAATAGGATCCCACCACTCATGCTCTCACGCACAGCAGACGACGTAGAAGTCGCAGTGAAATAATGGAGATGAAGAAGAGAAGAGAGAAAAGAGAATCCACAGAAGAAGAATGAACCCAATACGTCATCAGCAGAAGGGAGCCGGCGGGTGCAGAGGCACAAGCGGCACAGAAAGAACTGGCAGATCCACAACGGCCAGCCCCACGACAGGCACCCAAACCAAACTTGCAAAACGAGGGGTGGCACAACGAGCAGCGGAAAAAGAGAATCCGACACAAGTGCCGGCGCCAGAATGAGGCCGATGGTGCAACCGGAATAAGAGAAAATGAATGAAGAGAATTAAATTAGATTAAGGGAGCGGGCGCGAGGCAGTTCGGTTCAAACACCGCCAGGCCCAGATAAAAGTCAGCTCACCACCGAATGCAAAAGCAATTCTCAGCGGCCGGATCACACTACGCTCAGCAAGAGCCCGGATAACACTTCGCCAAATCACCGGTAGGCTTCTTGTCCGCTTTACCGAAGCCGCAGGATCCCACTGCGCATAACACCGGTCAGCTTCTAGTTAGCTTCGCCAAAGCCGCAGAGTCACACATCGCGTAACACCGGTTCGCTTCTAGTCCGCTTTGCCCATAGCCCGGTTCATACTTGGCCTGTCACCGAATAGTTTCTGGTCGCCCTCAGCCACGAAAAAAAAGCCCTGCCGACGTTGATCGACAAGGCCTTCGCGAAACTGATTAGCGATTACTCATCCACGTCGATCTCTCCTTCGAACTTCGTTTCCACCTGGTCCAGCATGCTGCCCACCAGAGACTCAAGAGATGCCAGATCATCTTCTCTGGCCTTGAGCGTCAGCTTTACGCCATGGCTCATATTTCGTACCCGCTCGTGCATTTCGGCTCTGAGGTCAAAGAGTTTGGAAACCCTTTCGCACAGGCTCAGAACAAGCTTGTGATTGGGCTCGAATTCTCGGGCTCGCTTCACTCTCTTCGTGAGGCCTTTGTGGCTCACGTTCGTGGACATCCATTTCCCCTTGCCGGCCTTGAGCTTTCGATAGACCCGCACGAATGGTCGCGATTGGCCCCGGTGCTGGTTGAAGTCGATCCCTATGCGCCCCGTCTGGAACGGCTGCATGACGTAGAGCAATTCACCCATGCGGACCAGGAGCTGATCGATGCGAATCAGGTAGTCGACAGCGGTGTCGACCGACTCCTTGCCTTTGCGCCGAAGCTCTTCGAAATCGTCGATGGAGGGGGGGTTGTGTATAGCCATTGTTTAAGCGTTCGCCGGGGGGTTGTGTATAGCCGCGCCGAGGGGGCGCGTTCCGGCGAATTTTCTTTGTCACCATCCAGTATTGTCAATACGTGTTATGTATCTTAGACTCACATCAATGCATACAGCACAGTAGCTACATCGCACTGCACTGTAGGCACTGCACACTGCACAGTGCGCATCGTTAACCCTTCTAAGTCACTGGTTTATATAGGTTTTTTTCATGAAAGGTCGCGTAGCAATCGATTTGGATGCGGGTCGTAGTGCCATTAAAGTCGTCGCTTACCACGACGGCAAACGAACGGATATCATGTACCCCACTCTGGCGGTTCCAGCTGTCGAACTCACCGACCCGACGACTGCGGCTCGCGCCCAGGCCGAGACCGAAATTGTCGATGGCAAGGCATACTTCACTGGCGATACCGCTCGCCTCCAGGGCAACCTCACCTCCTCTATCGGGTTGAACGACAACTGGACGGATACCGCTGAATATCTGGCGCTTATTCAGTCGGCTTTCACCAGGTTACGTGCTAAGGGAGTTCAAGGTATTGAGGAGGCATTTGTAATTATCGGTACCCCGTCTAAGTTGTTCGGCTCTCGTAAGGACAGTCTGGTCGAGCGCACTCGGAAAGCACTCCCTAAAACTGTCGAGTTGAAAGCACTTCCTCAGCCAATGGGCGCTTACTGCGACTACATCCTTGATCAGTCGGGCATGCCCATTGAAAATCTGATCAATGGTGCTAACGGAAGGCCTAAATCCTATGGCGTCATCGAGGGTGGGCATTACTCGACTGACTTTCTTTTGATGAGGGAAGGTCAATATATTGAACGGGGCGCTGACTCCTGCGCAGGAATGAGTGCTGCTGCAGAGCAGTTGCGCCGCATCCTAGGCAAGCGCGAGATTCAAGCAAGCCTGGTGGAGTGTGAGGAATCGTTCAGCACCAAATGTCTTTTCCAGTACGGTCAGGAGGTAAACATTCAAGAGCAAGTGACCGAAGCTCAACAGCATGTGGTTCAGGAGGTTATCTCTAAAGGTAACTCGTTGTTTTCCGATGATGCTCGTTCCCTCAATGGGATTTTAGTTGCGGGTGGAAGCGCCGAGGCGATCTATGCTCGCGCCAAAGATGTATGGCAACACAGCATTCTTGTAAAAAATCCTCGCTGGGCTGTTGCTGACGGTTTTGCTCGCTATGCCCTTGGACAAATCATCCGGAGCATCGTAAACGCGAATGCAAAAAGGGTGTCTGCTGTAAATGGCTAAGTTAATTCGTGTATATGACCCTAATGAAACTGAGCGCAAAATAAATCTGAATATCCCAGAAGACGTTTGCCCAGGTTTGCTGGAGTTCATGTCCGAACTGCCATACGGTAAAGACACGCCTCTTATCAGGGGAGTCTTTTATCAGTGGTTTTTGAGCCACAGTGAGGCCGGCACCCTAGACGAAGCTCTGAATAACGCTCTTGCTGGCCCGGGGGGAATGATTGCGACGGGCCGCCAATCCAAGCGTGAAAGTGCAGCTCCACCGAGCCGAAAGAAACGGGTACCACGGCAGCGAGAGATCACCGCAAAACCAGGGGCTGTAAAAGCTCCGGCAGTCGCGCCGCCCTCAGGGCCCCTAGCTCCCGCTGAACCGATGGAGCCGGCCCTGGTTGTCGAGGAGGTTCGCCCTCCCCTGCAACCTGAGCCGGTGGGCACCCAGAGTGGTGCTCCCTTGCACACAGGTGCTGTCGAGGCTCATGCACTGTCTGTCCCTGTCGCCACCCCACCTGACTACGGTATGGATGCTCGGGACTCGTTGATCGACCAACAGCCGCAGCTGCTCTCAAGCGCAGGTGCCCTTGATGAGGCCAGCCCATCGCATGACTCTCAAGATCCGACCACGGCCGAACCCACAAACTCGCAAATGGCAGCACTCGATGCGATGGGCAACATGTTCTAGTCCTCCACAAGCAATCAGGTGAACGATGAAAATTGGCTCCAAACTGCTGAACGTCGCTCAGCGCATAGCGGCAACCACGACAGATTTTGTTTTGGTATCGCTGGTACTGGGTGGATCGCTAGCACTACTGGCTTTAGTCATGGCTCATAATGCCCATGTCGATACGTCGGGCCCATTCGACGTTGCTACCCCCGGCCTGAGCTGGACTGAGGGGGCAGCACTCAGCCTGGCACCTTACTTCCTTGTTCTGTTGCCTTTGGTGTGGTTGATCTACGAAGCGACACTGACCAGGACTTGGCGTGGCACGACGGCCGGCAAGCTGTTGTTCCGTGTCAGGACGATCTCGCTCAACGGCAACCTATCCATCTGGCAGTGCATCTTGCGCACCACCTTGAAGATCATGTCCGTCTTGCTTCTGCTCAGCATCGGGCATCCGCTCGTGCTAGCCGTTGTGCTTGCAGCCTTCATCGCGGTTCCGGTTTTCACTGTGAAATCCCAGTTCATCTTCGACCTCATGGCGTCCACCACCGTGACTAAACGGGGCACGTGACCACCCGCACCAAATTACATGACCGGCCTCAGGGCCGGTTTTTTTTGGGTGCGCCAGGCATGGCGCGTTGCGCGCAAGCGCAACCAGCTTGGCTGTGGTGGCCACGCTGGTGACTTGGAGGTGAAAGTCCTCTACACACCCGGCAAGGGGAAGTGTTAGCCGAAGACAAGGGTGTCGCGGGTGACTGCGAATCTGAAGGAAGCCCGAGGCAAAATGCTGGCCTGACGAACAGGAAGCGGATAGAGGCGGCGCAGCGGGGTAAGATGGCCCAAACCGTCAAAGCCCGATACTTGCACGGAACGCTGTGACGTAAATCCGACAGGCATAAGCAGGAAGGTCACGCGAATTACCCTGGGAGATCTGTAGGTTTGCCACTGTGCTACCGAGCGTCGAGAGGCGACGGGATGAACCTACAGAAGTCAGCCGAGGCCGTAGTAAGTGGCAAATAACCATGCCACCAAGGGCCGAACAGGTTATGCCGCCAGTAGGCGTCAGAGTCTCGTCGAATGTCGGAAAAGCAGAAATTTCTCCGCAAGAGAACTGTAACCCCAAGTCCGGGACAGAATCCTGGGCTTGCGGCTGTCAGTGCGCAGACATCGGCGGCGTCTGTGGCGTGGACGAACGCGGAGCCGGACACGCTGATGGAGCGGGTGCTTGCACCCGCCAACCTCAAGCGTGCGTATCAACGCGTAGTCAGCAACAAGGGTGCACCGGGTGCCGATGGCATGACGGTCGACCAATTGGCAGGCTACGTGAAACAGTATTGGCCGATCCTCAAGACTCGGTTGCTGGCTGGCGAATATCACCCGCAAGGTGTACGCGCCGTCGACATCCCCAAATCCAAAGGCGGAACACGGCAGCTGGGTATTCCCTGCGTCGTGGATCGCCTGATCCAGCAGGCTTTGCTGCAACAGCTCACGCCGATCTTCGACCCCTTGTTTTCGGACTACAGCTACGGCTTTCGTCCGGGCAGAAGCGCTCACCAAGCCATCGAAACCGCCCGCGGCCATGTGGTGGCGGGTCACCGTTGGTGCGTGGAACTCGATCTGGAGAAGTTCTTTGATCGGGTGAATCACGATGTCCTGATGGCCCATGTTGCGCGTCAGATCGAGGACAAACGCGTTCTTACGCTGATCCGTCGTTATCTTGAAGCGGGAACGATGTCAGGTGGACTCGTCAGCCGACGGCAGGAAGGGACGCCGCAAGGCGGCCCGCTCTCGCCGTTGCTGTCGAACATCCTGCTCAACGAACTCGATCGCGAACTGGAACGGCGGGGCCATCGCTTCGTGCGCTATGCCGACGATGCGAACATTTATGTGCGTAGTCATCGTGCAGGCGAACGGGTCATGGCCAGTGTTGAGCGTTTCCTGATCCAGCGCCTGAAACTGACACTGAATCGGGAAAAGAGCCGTGTGGCACGGCCTTGGGCCTGTGATTACTTGGGTTATGGGATGAGCTGGCATAAACAGCCGAAGCTGAGGGTAGCGAGCATAAGCCTGCACCGCCTGCGCGACCGACTCAGGGAACTCTTGCGTCGGATACGGGCCCGCTCAATGAGATTTATCGTTGAGCAAATGACTCCCGTGCTGCGTGGTTGGGCTGGCTACTTCAAGCTGAGTCAGAGCAAGCGGCCACTTGAGGAGCTTGATGGCTGGGTGCGTCACAAACTTCGTTGCGTCATATGGCGTCAATGGAAGCGGCCCTCTACGAGGGCGCGCAACCTGATGCGTTTGGGAATCGACGAGGCGCGGGCGTGGAAATCGGCGGTCAATGGCCGAGGCCCATGGTGGAACTCGGGAGCGTCACATATGAATCAGGCGCTACCGAAGAAGCTGTGGGATCGACTCGGGCTGGTCTCAATACTGGATACGATAAACCGGCTTAATCGCATAACCTGAACCGCCGTATACGGAACCGTACGTACGGTGGTGTGAGAGGACGGCGGTTGTGAAACCGCCTCCTACTCGATTATAGAAATGGTGTTTATCAGCCCATGTTGAACATTACCTGAGGCAAAGTTAACGGATACTCCCACTGGAGAAGCCAGTCAGGTCCGAGGTCGCGAAGCCTCCTTTGTAGTCAGCAACACGGTAACGGGTTAGCGCACTACCCACATACCGCCTGATATCTCCGCTCCCTAATGCATCCCCTGTGTTTGCCTCTGTGTTCTCGACTCGGTGATGCACCGCCAGTTTTGAGATCAGACAATAGTCGAGTCCGGGCTTCTCCCAGGAACTGACAACACAGCTGGACGATTAGGTCGAAGCGGTTATCCCTCAGGTCGCTCACCACTACGTGAGCAGCGCAAATGACTTCCCCGGACGTATGTCCTTCACATAGCAGCCAGGTGCAACTGGTGGGGATTCGCAAGCTAGCCAAGCAGGACGTCGTACTGCTGTCGACTATCCTAATGGCGATAAAGAGGTGAGCTCAGTCTTGGTAACGGTGGATTCTCCACCTACAGCGCCGCGGCAGCTGTGGTTACCAGGACTGGGCTCTTTGTATATCAAAGGCCCAGTTTTTTTTCGCCGCGGGCGCCTTTGTTAGCCCTTACGTCTAGAGGCGTATTAGCCTCCACTGTCTCAGTGACGTCGGGCCTTCCACAGACCCACCGTACCACTGCCGCCGGCAGACTGATCGATGTTTGGAGAGTCGCCCGTCTCGATCACTTTTGTCCTCACTACCGATTTGTACGCCCCCGTCTCCAGTTTACCGATGTACTCCTGCCAGTCCTCCGCCGCATGATTCTCGTTGGGAAGGGAATGACCTTTGGTCTTAATCCCACACCTCACACGATCCCGACCAGCTGCGTCCATCGCATAGGTGGTTATTGAATAGCCATCCCTCAGCTTCTCTTGCACTTGAAGCTCCAAAAGCCTGCTCATTTCCGATTTGTCCATTGCAACCTCGGTAAAAACATGTGAGGGGGCGAGCGGCTGGGAGCCGGGGCCACGAGATGAGGATCGCACACGCCACTACCATCTTGGCTCTACCCTAGCGGCAATGGCACCATTTCTTCGCTAGTAGCTCTGAGATACCAATCTGAAAGGTAAGGGTTAGTACCAGCTGCATAACGCTTCGCAATTCTCGGATGCGATCTCACCCAGGCTCTCAATCCCTCCCAAGCCTTGCTGCGATAAAAAAGCGTTCGACTGTCCCAGCCCCCGTGGTCCAGCAACTTGATCCCGAACTCATCCGATAAGGCACGGGCATCGTCAATAGTGAACCCCCTGAGAAATACCCGAGCTTCACTGCGATATTTGACGATGTACCACCCAAACCCATGGCACCTATAGCTAGTAGGATCGAACTGAACGATGTTGCACACCCCGAGGTGCACACCATCATGGACGGCCGACCGTGGGGTGATTAATGAAATCCAGGGGCCTTCGTAAATCATTGAGGCCTCGAAAAGCTGACCCCTGATGGTGGCGCTGTGGAAGACGTTATTGTTCATGGCCTACTCTACCTCTCCGCACTACCAGAAATTTTAGCCGATCCCCCTCCTGCAGCTCGTTGAGACGACTAGCGGTGCAGCGATTCGCAACTAACGCAGATGGCTATTTGCGCCGCCGGCAGCCCCGGCCCCATCTGCATGAGCATTTTGCCACTAGCCTCCATGGCCACCCATCAGTATTATAGTTACATGTTATTCAACCCCCTGAGGCTCACGTGATCCATAAAGCAATCGCGGCATTAGCTGCCACCTGCGTCATCATCGCCTTACCTGGTTGTGCAGCGAAGCCAATCACCGTTGAGAAAGGCCCGGTGCGCGTTCAAGCAGCACAGATCAACGGGCGCCTGGTAGAGGGTGTGCCTGTCAAGGCCGTGACCGAGGACGCCGCCCTTGGTGACATGACAGCGTATGTGAATGACGCTCTCAAGAAAGCTGGCTACAACCAGACTGCGGGTGATGCCAAGGTCACGTACACAATCAGCGAGGTCTATGCGGGCCCAGCCTCACAGTACAAGGAAGCTCACACAGCAGTGGGCAATGCTGTTGCCACGGGTGCCTCTCTGGCTGTATCCCTCGCGACCTGCTCACTGCTGAACAATTGCACCGACTCTGGGATGGTTGGGAACAACGTCGCCTCAGGCCTAACCGCAGCATCCGATGCAGCACAGACCACCAGCGGCCAGAACGTCGACAAGCTCGCGGGGACGAACCTGGTGATTCACACGGTTTGCTTAACCGGCCGGGGTTGCGCCAGTTCAGCTGCAGCGACTTCAGACCCCTCGATCTCGCTGAATGATCTCCGTATGCAGAACGCCATGCTGGGCCTTCCCCGCACGATGAGGATCGGCGAGTAACACCGCTGTTGTACGCTACCGGCTGCCTAGCAGCCGGTCTTCAAGGTTAGCACCATTGCTCCAGTCCCTTCTCCTCAGACCTTCCTTACTTAAATCCCCCTCTCACTGACGCCAGTCCAAGGCATCTAGTTTCTGCAAGAACGTTACGCATCTCCCGTTATCAGGCCTTCCACTGTTCCGGTGCAGGTCACTTTTAGAGGAGATTGCGATATGGCAATGCGCATCATCACGGGTCCAGCTGCTCAGCAAAACTCCGCTGCTTGGTTTGCATGGCGTCGTGAGGGAATCGGAGCTAGCGAGGCGCCCCAGATCATGGGCACGTCAAAATTCCGCAGTTCATATGAGCTTTTCAGACTCCGCCTGGGCATCGGGCCTCCCCCGCCGCCAAACCCCTACGTCGATCGTATTCGAGCCAGGGGTCATCAGCTGGAACCCATAGCTAGGGCGGCTTATGAAAAGCACACCGGTACCACGGTTACGCCCATCATTGCCGAGAGTGACTCGATCCCATTTATCAGGGCATCGCTAGACGGGTTCAATCCCTTTCTGGGGATACCGGTCGAGATCAAATGTCCAGGGGATACAGCTCATGGGCTTGCTCTCAAAGGAATCGTCCCACCGGAGTATGTGGACCAGGTTCAGCACCAGATCTTTGTTGCTGAAGCCAGCTTCGCCCACTACTACTCATTCGATGGGTCTAAAGGCGTGCTGCTCAAAGTCCCGCGTAACCAGAAGCGGATCGATCAAATACTTAAAGGCGAGCTCGACTTCTGGCACCGGCTCCAAACAGGCAAATGGAGTACAGATGAATGGGAAGCCGCAGCGGCCGCCTGGCGGCTGTCAAACCGGCAATTTCAGGAAGCCACAGCGCGAGAGGAAGCAGCCCGAGCTGTGCTGCTCTCTCAGATGCCGCCAGGCCGCAAGCGACATGAAAGTGAAGGTGTCTCTGTTCACCTTTCCACACGTAAAGGATCTGTCGACTGGCGCGCCTTGCTCAAAGCACACGGCGTAGACCTGACTGAAAGCCAAATCGATGTCTACAGGAAACCCTCTGTAGAACATGTGACTGTTCGTGATCAGTTCAATGCACCCCTGACGATGCCTAACTTGCCGGCGGCGACTTTGCCTCAATCGGTATCCCCCACCGTGCAAACTGGACAGCCAGCACCTAAACCAGCGGTACAAACCTTGAGGAAGGAGTTCATCTTCTAACGCTACACCCCCCGGAAACGGGGGTTTTTTTTGCCTGTTTTGCACAGGCGTGTGCGGCATCCCCTCTCATAAAGCGAACCTGGGAGACCAAATGAAACGTATCAATAGGCATGTATCCGCGTGGCTTGTAGTAGTTTGTATCTACACCGCGTTGGTGGCGGCTACGGGTGCATCGCATAAGCTAGCGCTATTCACATTGACGTTTGTTATATGTGTACCAGTGATTGCTTGGTGGAAAACAGGAAGCTTCACATATTGGCCGGTTATTCATACCAAAAGTGACAATGCTTCATTTAAACCAAAACGGACATACGACCACGAACGTACAGGACAGACTAAAGGCAAGCGGGATACGCCGAAGGCGTATGACCTTAGCGACATTCCGCACCCACCTAAAAGAAGAAACGATGCACATCTCAAGAATCTTCCTCAAGGAAACGGCATCAGTCCACCCACCAGTAAACAGCGGCCAAAACCCGTGCAATGTGCACTCGTAGCCAAAAGGGTCAAGCAACTGATCCCGGAAAATGTAGCTCCTACTATTGGATCCATGGGCGACCTGTTCGAAGATCAAACCCGCATAGTAGACACGTTAGAAGACATTCTCATTGTTCCTGATGGAGACGTCTTTCTTTAACTGCATCACATAAACCAGCGCCTTATTTAAGGCGCTGGTTTTTTTATTCATCAAATAGATTACACTTCACCCACCCAAGGCCTGAGCTGCATTTTTGCATACGAAAAATCGTGCAGACCAAATTTTGCACGCATTAAACCGCACTTTTTAGGGAACTTTTCTGGCGCCGATTTGTTGACCCTCATAACAACACGTCCCTATAATTTGTCCCGCATCGCCAATCAACGGACTAGATAGGAATTAGGGACACAGCATGTCTTTCAGCTTTGACACATACCAGGGAGCTACGGAAATCGGTCTTTCGTCGCTGGGTTGCCTCTCAACCGATGGCAAACCGCACTGCCCACGATTCAATAAAAGCTGCTCTAACAAATGCGCATCCAAGTGCATGCTCAAAGCAATGACAGACTTCCCAGAAGCCAAGACTGAAATTCTTCTGGCTGGCGTCGTTATCGCGTCAACATTTGCATCAGATATGACTGAGGTTCACGCGGCATTGTCCGGCTTCGAGCGGGCAATCCAGGCTACCTGCATCTGATCACTCGCCCCTGCATCACCAATCACATGCCTGCGTAATGCACAGTACAACGATTTGAAACGGACCAGTCTTCCACTTACGCGTTATGGATTTGATTGACGTTCTCTGTCACGTACGTATAATCAATAAAAGCGACCTTATGCGGTCGCTACCAGAGGTAATGCTTCATGATCCACGAGTACTCCCCAATCGAAATCGGCCTGGACGCCCTTGGTGTGGAACCTGGTCAGAACCCCAGCACAGTGTTCGGGGTGGATGATCTAAGCCAAGCGGACCAGATCCGAAAAGTAGGTGAGCGGATCGAGCACGCGATGAGTGCCTACCCTGAGATCAAGACTGAGATCTTGGCCGCCGGCATCAATGTCCTCCTCGATGTGTCCAGTTCGCTGGCGCAATTCAGGAGTGTCGCTCTCCCTCAACTGGACCGATCTGTGGATACCGTGGCTGCGTAGGTTGGATAAATCAACGAGCCCTTTATGGCAGTAGAAAAGATTGATGCCCTGGAGCAAGAGACTGCTTCAGGGCTTGTGCAAGACACCGACATCGAGTCACTCCCCCCCTCCGAGCCATCCGGCCCCCCCTCGACCTTTGAAAAGCTGTGCGGGACTTACATCTCGAATGTGGACCGCTCACGCAAGTTTGTGAACCGTCTGGCCTTCGAGATGGATCGCGATGAGCGCGTTCGCAAAATCTGCAGGGTCAAGCTCCGTCAAAACAAGTGCGAACTCAGCGACTTTGAAGAGGTCCTGCAAAGGACGCTGGAAGTCTTCTTCGGCTCTATGCTGGCTAAGATTGAAGATCAGGATGCCGTCTATGCGGTTGTGTACGCTGTGGCGCACAACGTCAGCCGAGAAGTCCTGCGAGATCGCCAGAAGCTGATGATCAATCATCGCTCCATCGAGGACATGCAAGAGAAGGGTGAGGAACTGGAGCAAGTCGGTCTAGCCGACCAGGTAGAAGTAGACCACGATCGAGATATCGATACAGAAGCTGCCACCATTAAAATGGCCGCAGCACTTAAACGGGTGATCAACGGAGAACAAACAGTGGCCAGTTCCGGCATCTATGCCATGGATCAAGATCCAATGGTACGCCTTGTACAACCTCAGCCTACGGACGACCAAGAAAACGATACGGACACTTCATCGCGATCCAAGCCAGCTGATGCTGGTGTGAAGCGTCCCCGCGGCGGAAGCCGGGCCGAGCTTTCGGTTGATCAGCAAGAACTGGTGAAGATCGGCTCTGACCTGGGCCTACGCAATCAAGACTACGCCTTTGCCCTGGGCATCGGTCTCCCTCGACTCTCCTCCTACATCTATGGCCGGACTGCGTCGGTGCCCACGGAGGTAATGGAAAAGGCTCGGGGTCTTCTGGCAGAGGAGCCGCACCGGAGAGAACGCCTTTTGCGTTTCGACCGGGACATGAACGTCATCTTGGCTGAATGGATGACTCGCCTCGCCATCGATACCGAGAAAGACGAAGACATGGCCACCATACTTGGGGTGACCAAAATGACGATCTACCGGTGGCGCAACAACGAGACCAAACCCGATGCAACGGCCCTGGCTCGTTATGAGCAGCGGATCGACTACGAAATGCGCATGAGAAAAGCTGTAGAGCAGCGGCTTCAAGCAGAGCGCACTTAAATAAGAACCCGCATCTATGCGGGTTTTTTTTGGACGAAAAAAAACCGGCTGCAGAAGCCGGTTTTGTGAAGAGCTAATGGGGCTTAGCTTTTCCAGGATTCGACGACGTCACCACCATACTGAGTTTTCCACTCTTTCAGCTGGCGGTGATTGCCGCCTTTGGTCTCGATAGTCTCACCGGTGTGGGGATTTTTATAGACCTTGACCTCACGTGGCTTACGTTGCTGACGATCGGCTTCTGGCCGTGCATTGATTTTGCGCAGACTTGAAGCCGGGTCAAGTATGGCGATGACCTTGCCCAAATTCGCGCCGTACTCTTCCATCAGGCTTTTGAGCTTTTCTTCGAACTCAATCTCACGTTGCAGCCCTGAATCATTTTTCAGCGCTTCCAAAGCAGAAAGTTGCTCTTGCAGTGCTTTCTCTGCAGCACGAAATTCAGCCAACTTGCTCATGCGTAATCCTCATTGGTGTGCAATTCAGCAAACAAGTATCTATAACTAATTTGCATAAAAATTACTATACCCTAGGTGCTGTTCTTTTTCTACTGAGTCGACGGAAATTCCATGATTTGCAACGCTGATGAGTACGCAGAAAGCGGCCGCCACCACCACATTGCAACACTGCTTGCCGGCCGTAACTTCGAGGGCGTCTACTTGATTTCAGAGCCACCCAAGAGCGCACTCATTGAGGGGGAGACTTGGTTGAGCTTCATTGCATCCGACCTCACCGGCACCATCAGCTGCATCGTTGATCCAGCAAGGGCAGGCTGGGTAGAGGGTGACTGCTTTACGAGCATTTGGGTGCTTCTGAGAGGCCAGGTAGCTCACTTCCAGGACCAGTTGCATGCGCGCATCAGTGAGCTACACCAACTGAAAATGCAGTGGTAAAAAAAAGACCTTCTGGAGGGTATCCAGAAGGTCTTTTTTACACCAAGGCCCGAATGCAGGCCTTGCTCAATGCAACACGGGTGATGCTCGCCATCGTCAGTACCTGATAAGCGGCAACAGCCCTCCCCTCCCCCAGCGCCAAGGTGGCCAGCGTCAGCAAAGCATCTGCCGGCACGAGCGCAAACTCAGCGGAACTGGAATCTTCGAAATCAAGGGTGATTTCCTCATCATCTGCCACCCGATCGCCGGAGCATAGCCCGTCAAACGCATGAGGGGCCTCGGATAGGATGAGGTCGAAGAACTCAACGTAAGCGCGCAACTCGCTGGTGGAACCAGCTGAAAACGTGCGGCCATTATTGAGGGAATTTTGAACGGTGTGAATCACATACTCGACAGCCTCTACTTCGCTGAGGAGGTCCTGCTTGGCCGACAGTAGCGAGTCCTGTACAGATGACCCAGTGGCAGCATCTGTCAGCCCGGTGACATCCAGGTCACCACCCAGATCGCTATAGCGACACTGGGCGAGCACCTTGATCTGGGCTACGTAGGAAGAATCGGCTTGGACCTCTTCCGCGAACGGCTCCCCATTGGGGAACAGTCCGGAAATCAGCAGGGAACGAGTTTGCGCTTGATTATGTTGTGGGTACGAAATCATGTGGGTCTCCTGAAAGAGTGTGCTGTTGAGGCTTTTCGCCTAACTGCCTTGCCTCAGGGGATGTGTCACATGCGTGTGTAAGATGAAATCACGAACCAATAACGAAAAATACTATCAAAATTTAATCAATACAGGTGACGTACATCTCCGCGTTACGGATTGCTGAAATTACTTTTTTTTGGCCATTTGACACTATCGGCGCAGGTTTCCAATTCTTGAATCATTAATGACCGTGCCTGTTCAAGACGTTACAATTTGAATTTCTACCTACGGATAGATGGCTCAAAATTTCACTGAGACTTTTTATGAAAGCCCTAGCAAAAATATTCAAGAATCCCGCAGCCTTACCCACGATCTCTTCGGTGGTTATGGAGCTACTAGCGATGTCTAGGGATCTCTCAGTGCCGTTGTCCAGCATTGTGAAAGCAGTGAGCCTTGACCAGGCTCTCGCCGCAAAAGTACTACGCACGGCCAACTCTGCTTATTTCGGACGCAGCGGAACTGTCTCCCGTCTCGAAGATGCCATATCTACAATTGGCATACACAACTTCCGTACCACCATTATCACGACTGGCCTACTGAAGGCGCTGCCGGACGCACCAGGCATTGATATGCCGACCTACTGGAAAATGGGTTTGCATACTGCGTTCATGGCATCTGCCCTGGCGGAGAGCATAGGTGCAGAACGGGATATCGCTTTCACTACGGGTTTGATGCAAGGCATAGGCGCTCTACTCATTCACCTGGTAATGCCCGATGAAGCCTGCACTGTAGTTCAATCCGTTGATGCATTCGATCTTGTCGGCCGGCGTCCTGTCGAGCAGGCGCAGCTTGGATTTGACAATGCTGAGGTTGGAGCAGAGCTGCTGAAGCGCTGGAAATTCCCGACCCCAATCCAAAAAGCGTTGCTCACGTATTCCAATAGATCCCCCCTACCCGATATCCTTGGCCAATTGCTATCAGTATCCTCGACCTATGCTTATGGCGTGGTTATGGGGTTGGATAGATCATCACTCGCAGACTGGGTGGACCCAGAGATAGCAAAATCTCTTGGCCTCTCTCATGATTTGTTGGATAGCTGCCGACAACGTGTGTCTGAATCAGTGCTGATGATCGGTTAAGAGAGAAGGATTTGTAGTGAACCCAGGGCTCCGCCTATATCAGGCCATAATCGATAGATCTGAACTGCTATCGCTCCCCTTCCAAGAGGCTAGCAAGGCCTGTGGTTTCACCGCAGACACGCTGGCCAGTTGTTTTGGGGATGAGTCAAAAGCCAAACCGCGCCCCCTCCATGACGTACTGGATCGAAAACGAATCGACCTTATTGCTGCATTTCTTCATTGCTCGGGGTTCCGAGTTCTGCAGATGGCGGACGTTTTTCGCTGGTCGGACTACTGTCTGATTCAGCAGTCAGCGGTGTTCAATTCGAAAGCTGTCAGCCAGAGCCATGAGACCGCGGCCTATTTCGAAGAGGTCACGAAGGCAGACGTCGCCTCATCCCCGATTTTCATTCTGGATGAACTGATCGCAGCCACTTGGTCAGAAGACCTGAAGGAGGCCGCCGAGAAAATCGATGTGCCGTATGAGACGCTCAACTCGTGGCGCACAGGTCGCCCTAAGCCCTCCCTCCGCGATCTTGCTGCTATCAGGATCGTAGCAAAGCGTATTGATCTCGGAACCCCAGTGATCATGATGGCGTTGGGCGTACTGGCGAAATCTGATTTCCAGCTGGATGGCTGCTCCGTCGACATTGAAGACGAGCTAAACAAAGCCCTGGATATAGACATCCTGTAGTATCTTTTGCGTAGTTATTCCCAAATGGGATATAACACGTATTGATAAGAAAAGACCCTATTGCTAGTATCCGTAAGGCTACGAACGGTATTTTACTGAGCCAAGGGTTCTTCTTTATGCGTTTCGATGCCCAGTCTGCATCTGCCAAGCTCTCTAGTTTGCGAATTCCTGCACCCGACATCGAAGTGCTCGATGAGGTTTACAAATCAGAGGGTGATGACCTCACCGACGCGATCGATCGGGCAAAAGCCGGCGACAACTCAGCCCTGCACTATCTTCGTGGAGTTTTCTTCACGATTCTACCAGGGTGTACCGAGCGCATCCTCCAGGCCAAGCTCCCACAACCATCCCTCCCAGTGCTGATCAGCATTGGGAAATCCGAGGGCCCGCAGTTCTCTCAAGATCTCAAACAATGGGCCAATGGTGGTTACGTAGACTCAGATGTTGGTCAGTCTCTGTGCGAAATCTACCGGAACGCTCATTCGCAGCACAGTGCATCCCTGGAACCAGAGGTGCTGATCGAAGCTGCGGATATTGAGGCTGCCGAGGAGCCTGTCACTTCCGACAATGCCTGCGAGCCTGCAGGCGAGAAGACCTTTGTTACTCGGCACGTGTACGGCGGAAAGGTCGCCGTTTGCTTCCAGTCCGATATGACCAGGGGCGGTGAGCACACGATTAGGATCGAAGCCGCGGAGTCGACCGCATCCAAGAGATTCAACTGGTCTGACAAGATCAGCATTCAGCTATCTGGACGCGAGCTGCCTGGCGTGCTGGCGACCTTCATGCAAATGCAGACAAAGTTTGATGGGAAAGGGCATGGTGCACAAAACGAAAAGTGGTTCACGATCGAGAATCAGCCCGGGAAGGTTTTTCTCTCAGTGAATACGAAAGGCCGGCCACCTCGATCGGTGCCTATCGGGCCAGGCGACTGCTTTGGCGTGGTGACTCTGCTCATTGAGCAGATGCTGAAGAACTCCCCTTTCCTCTCCGCTGATACGCTGTTGAACATTGTCCAGCGCACCGCACAGATAGCCCCGCAGCCGTCCTCGAACGGCCACAGATAGCTTTAGATCTTCGCTCCACCCAGCAAGAATTGCAGGAGTGTTTCCGAGCTTGGGGTCTCAGGGAAACGCTCCTGGAACTGGATCGCTACCAAGCAATTGATCACCATCGTGTTCAAACCCTTCGACCGGTATTGCGAGTAGGCCAGATCGTCTTTGCGCAGCTCGGTCTCATATTTCTCCGCAAGCTCTTTCTTCTGCTCGTCCGACAGTTCCATGAACTGGGCGCGAATAGCTTCACGCTGAGCTGCTCCCCACTGCTCCAGCAGGTCTGCCATTTGGTTCGATGGTGCTGCTTTCGGCGCTTGCGATGGCGCCTGCGCCGGCTTCGACTTCTCACCGGTTTTAGAGGCGGCTGGCTTTTTGCCCCTGCCTGGTTCCGCGGCCTTCTGTTGAGTTGGCGCCTTGGCGTAGTTGTTGGCTACTGCAGCCTTGAAATATGCCGCTGGACTTGCAACGTTAGCCCCTTCCTTGCGCATCTGTGCCTCGGTGTAGTCAGCTTGCGCAAGCAGGTACTCTTCATCGTGAGTCATGCCAAGCTCATCGATATCTTTTTGACTCAAGGACAGTGCTTTAAGGCGCTTTGACACGTCCTGGCTAACCAGCTCTGGTGATGGTCCAAGGTCTAGGCCAGGCTGAATCAGTGTCTCCAGCTTGAACCAAAGCTTGTCCATCTTCCGGTTTAGCTTTGTGACGTGCGGTGAGATGCGGAATCTGCGTTCAATGCTGTTGACCTGGTCGATTGCGCGACCCAGCATTTTGTTGAAGTCGCGAAATTCGGCATGTGGCGTAGCAGATCCTGACAGCACAACGCTCCACTCAGACCAATGTGCACGGTACGTCTCTCCCATGGGTGAGCCGAGGTAGCGAGACGTGATCTCGTGCAGAGTGAGAGCAGAGAAGCTGGAGAAGTGGTACTGCATCCGCAAGTCGATCAAGTTGAAGATCGCTGGGTCGAGTAGCCGGCGTTTCAGATCCGGTGGGAACGAAAAGCGAAGGGTCTGGCCATCTTCCAAGATGTAGGCTTCAGCGATCAGGTTTGCGATGCCCCATTCGCTCTTGCGCCCAGGGCTTTCACCCTTGTAGTCAAACTCCACCTGGGTCTGAGACATGCTCACGAGTACCTTCTTGAGGTAATCACGGCTGTTCGACGTGGTGTGTCCAATGTTGTCCTCGACCTGTTTGATCGGGATCTCATGAACCATCTCCTCTCTCGGCCGCTGCTGGGCGAATTGAAGGAGGGTGTTGTAGAGTTTTCGCTGAAGGAATGTGAAGTCACTGGCGGCAGAGACGTTTCGCATCGAGAGGGCTTCGGTTGCCTTTTTCAGCTCTACGGCTTTGGATGGCTCTACATCACGAACGACCTGGAGCTTGGGTGCCCTCTTGCGTTTAGCTGGACTGGTATCCGTTGTCGCTCCGGCTGTACGCTTTGCTCTCGGAGCTCGCGGTGTGGGGGTTTCTGAGTCCATGTGAATTGTGCCATCGGTGACTGTGGTGGCACATTACTCGAACGTATGACTTCTGGTCAACGAAAATACGGTTCCAACGTCAGTGCCCAATTGTGCCATCCCTAGGTACCGCTTTTGCCCTTCGCTTTTGACTCAAAAAAGCGATAGCAAAAAACCTACAACAGCTTGTTTCTGTTTTCACTGCTTTTTTAAAGCTTTGTTAGTGAATCACTCAAACCCTTGATACACAAGGGCTCTAGCCATTTTTCTGTGCCATCTCCAGGGGAAACAGTGCCATCCTCCGAGACTAATGTGCCGGCGGTAGATGGCTCCGGTGCCATCCTTAGAAACATGTGCCACCTTTAGACCCGTACTGTGCCATCGCTAGGCGATCTCGTGAATTGTGCCACTGGTAGGCCTGTGGCTTCCTAGCAATGGCACAATTGGGCCAATCCCAGTAAATACGGGCTTTCCAGCCATTACTGATGATCGATTTCGCATCGGCACCCTCCCTAACGATGGCACTCTTCAGCACGATTCGTGGCACACGAACGCAGCGATCTGCCGAAATTGCTTTAGCAGTGCTCTAACAATGGCACATTTCGTTTCTTCAGCCTTATCAGACACCTACAGAACCCCTCCTCCCCCTGACGATGGCACAATTGATGTTCTAGGGAGGTGCGACTCCCCCCTTAGCCCCCCCTAATAGTGGATTGCCACGACGCATAATGACTCAACCTGTTTGAACTAGTTGAACGAAGCCCGCGATCGGCATCGTTGATATAGTTTTCACTGTGAAAAGTGGCATAAGACTGATGGGGAGACACTCGAAGCGTGGCACATTTGGCTGGGTGGCCACTGCCCTTACCTCATCTAGAGATGGCACATTTCGGACGGCTTCCCAATTTTGCCCACTAACCATGGCACATTTGGGCAATTTCGATCTGTCGTGCCTCTAGAGATGGCACATTTCGCTGTTTCGCCCTGTGATCAGACAGCCAGGTCCAGGGAGGTCCGCGCCTACGAAGGACGCCACCTCTAGCCATGGCACAATTGGCGGCATGAGGTTTTCACGTGAAAACACTGCAGGCGGTCCCAGCAGGTCACCTCGATCAAGAGCCCTGGGTCACTTGAGCCATGACAGAGAGAAAAAGGGGGGCGATCGAGTCGACCAGGCTACGAAACAAGATGTCAGGCTCATGCTGCGTCTGATGGAACGAGCATGGGCGATAACGGGGGAATAGGACACCATTGCCAGAGTGCCCGTGGCCTTATCGGGAACAGCCGTGTTGCCGGCCTAATTGGCGGGAATAATGTATCTGCTCGGCCTGGCAAGGCCTCCTAAATGGCAGTCGGACCGAGCGAGCCCGCACGCAGCTAAAGCCCGGGCGGTAACCAGGTGCGCAGAACACGCTCTCTCTATGGGTATGGGCAGCATGGCCCTGGTCTTGATCGGTTGCAGTCTTGACTGGCCTCGCGCCGGCAGTGCCTGCCTACACGGTACCCAAGACCAGTAATGAAGGGCTGCATGATTATGTGGGCCGTATGTTGTGGGCGGCCTGGTCACATATGGCAGAGAGCGCCAATGACGCTGTGAAGGCCCAATTGCAGTCAGAGTTTGAGCTTTCGACCGCTTCGCGGAAGTCACCCTCCTACAGCGGTTAAGCCTGGGTAGTAAGCTGAGGTCCATTGCCGTTGAGATGAAGGGCCAGTACCTCGTGATTCGACTTCGAAGCTGCCTGCGGAAATGAACAGGCAAAAAAAAACCCCGCTAAGCGGGGTCTGGGGTTATCAGAATTGGAACCGAGGATCACCTGTATCCACTAGACCATCCTGAGCTGGGTTTGCATGCGCAGCAGCGTCAGCTGCTGGCGACGGCTGGCTCACCGGTCTAACCTTTGGTGTAACCGAAAGGCTGATGAATGGTGCACCACCATCCACGCCGTCTTTGCGCCAGCCTGCAATGCGCATTTCGTGGTTGAAGCCGAAGCTACCCGCGTAGTCGGGACCTTTTTCCTTCTTGTCAGCTTCCTTGAACAGGCTGGCATTGATCCCGCCTACTGACAGTGAGTAGAACTTCTCGTTCGAGCCGTTCTTCTGCTTGAGCCAGACCGCTACCTCAAGCTTCAGCTTATGGCTGCGCTCCTTGTTCAGCGGGAACTCCATATAGCCGATCATCACGGGTGCTGCATCAGATGTGCGGTTCTTGTTCTCGAAGATGGTTCCGGAGCCTTCGCTCAATACCAGTGCAATAGACATGCGTTTCTCCTGATCTTTTGGGGGCGTATGCGCCATAGCTTGCACTGCTGTTATGCAGCACATGGTTTTGTATTCGACGCATAACACGTAAACGTACTTTTATTGAATCCTATGGTAACAGATTGATCTGCTTGCCCCACGCCCTCTACTCTACAAATCAAAGGAGGACCCCATGCCAGGCCAAGCATACGCACCGTCTATGTACTGGTTACGTTGGGCAGGCGAGAACAATTGGGCGGTTCATCTATGCACTTCACCTAAAGTCCTTGATGACCGGGGGCCTGATTTTCACTGTGAAATGGCTAATTTATGAGCTCGTTTCATCCCTACGTTT
This sequence comes from Pseudomonas sp. CIP-10, assembly GCF_020911845.1. Classification (NCBI taxonomy): domain Bacteria; kingdom Pseudomonadati; phylum Pseudomonadota; class Gammaproteobacteria; order Pseudomonadales; family Pseudomonadaceae; genus Pseudomonas; species Pseudomonas sp. CIP-10. The sequence continues at coordinate 175,355 of NZ_CP087161.1, forward strand.
CACAGTGAAATGACCACGCGAGTTGATTGACGGCCCGGTACCGGAATCGAACCTGGAGATCGTCGGGCTGCGCAGCACCGCGCAGATGTACTACGAGACCGCCCAGCGAAAAGGCCTGAGCATTCTTCAGCTGTGCAAGCGCATCGCTTGGAAGGCCCAGGAGCACCTGGCCATCGTCAGCACCGGTCAGGACGTGGGCGACAAGATGGAGGCTTGGGTCGAAGAGGAACCCGCCGATAGCGTCAACATCGCGCCCACTCACTTATACCCATGGCATCGATGATTTCGTCGAGTACGTGCTGCCCCGAATTGCGCCGCCGGCCGGATCCGCTTCCGCGAGAAATACGAAGGCAGAACGCTGCGCGAGAAAACAGCCCTGACCGTGCCTTAAAGCCGCTTCGCCTGGTCCTGGCCGGAGAGTCGTCATCATGTCGCCGGCCTTGATTCAAACCGAACCCGCCCCGGTATCAAAGGTAGCCGGTGATCCGCCTCTTTCCGCCGTTGCCTGGGGCAGTACGCTACGGGCAACGGCGGTGGTCACCGCGTGCAGCGGGGCACAGCTCAATGGCATGACCATCGACTCGGGACCCTCGCTGTATGAACCCAAAAGCAGCAGGTTCTTAACAAGCTGGCCCGTTATCTGGGCTCTTGGTTGTGAGTGTTTTCACTGTGAAACGCACAGCTTGATCCAGCAGCCGGCACGGATTTAATGCACTGCCGTTAACCCTGTCGATCCTCGCATCCCCTATGACCGTTGGGCATGGTGGAGAGCAGTTCGCGGTAACCGCTCGTAATGGTGTGCCACCCCGCGGGTTTTCACTGTGAAAACGTCGGAATGCCGCCAGTGGCGCGAATTGCACCACGGAGCTGATTAAGCCAGGACAGTTCGATACCTGTTTACGTACTGAGCTGCGTTTTGAATCCATGAGTTCCCTCACCGAGGTGAAGCTTTTCACAGTGAAATAGAAACCCGGAACCTGTCCGTATATGAAGGGGGCCGCGGCTTTTCACCGTGAAAAGCTCGATGCCAGATTGAAGCCAGGCGCGCAAAGTCGGATCACTCATGTCCATTTCCTTTGGATCTGCAGGCACTACCCCAGACCAGCAACCCGTAGTCTTTTCACCGTGAAAAGGGAGGCGGAAATCTATGGGCATTCACAACATGCACATTCCTGGACGCTGGCTATTCAACTCGGCAGTCGGCTGCTCATAACTTGAGTCTCCTAGAAGATGTCCGGTAGCACCCGGCTTGGTAAGGAGTTCCGCCCAAGTGCCCGAGCGCACTTTTCACCGTGAAAAGTGGGGATGGGTCGGTGCTCGGCAACTTGCCAGCTGCGCCGGTGATGTCTGGATCGCAGGAGCAGAACGAGACTTCTGGGCACGACTCGGAGAAGGAAGAGAGCAGGTGGAAGCCGATTACCTTTTCACTGTGAAACGACCCGCATTACAGCAATCGGCGGGAGCGCGTCGAACTGTGAAATGGTTTGGCTAGGAGAAGGGCTGCTAGAGCGTTTCACAGTGAAAAGCATGACGGCGTGACTTCATTCATCCAGCAAATGAGCTGGCTATGCGGTGCGCAGTGAGCAGTGAGCAGTGTGAGGTGTGCACTGCATAGTAAACACTGCACAGTGCGCAGTTGGTAGTGAGCGCTGATGGAGGGAGCTGCTACATAGTTGAGATGGGAATAGGGGCTAGTTTTTCACAGTGAAACGCCTAGGAGGGGGCGTTATTTTTCACTGTGAAAAATAGCCAGGAGGACAAGAAGTGATGTGATCCGAGACCGAGCTTTTCACAGTGAAACTACGAAAAACTCAACAATATCAGTGGATTAAAAAAGGAAAGGCGAGGGCGCCTTGCCGCCGGAGGGACCGGCGGCGGAAGGGATTTTAACTACGCGTTTTGAGCATCTCCTCGATGTATGCGAGGACCTCTGCGGGATCAATGCCTTTGGGAGGAGTGAGAATCAACTTGCGCCCATCGATACGGGCATCCAGCTGGGTGCGTTCCTTGTAATCGATTTGCCGCGGAGGAACAGGGGCCTGAGGTGATGTCTTGCGCCGAATCTCACCTTTGGCCCAGTTGATTGCGCTGTCCTGGGATGCACCTTCTTTAATACGGTTTGCGGCGGCCAGAACGGTTTCAATATGTCCCTTGTCAGCCAAAGCAACCATATCGGAGACAACCCTGTTACCAATCAGGTCAGGATCTTCTTCCAGCAGTGAAATGACACCCTCAGGCAACTTGAAATAAGCAAGGCAGCGGCTGATCGTGGCCATGCTTCGACCGACACGGCGGGACAACTCCGCCTGGGACTGTACAACCTTGTCATCGAGAAGCTTCTTGTAACTTGCACCACGCTCGAATTCAGTAAGGTCTTCCCGGGCATCGTTGTCCGTAACGGACAAGATCGCCGCTTCCGCATCCGACAGATTCCGGATGAGCGCGTAGATGTAGGCTTTTCGGAGCAGCTCATGAGCCAGGAACCGGCGCTCACCAGCAATAAGCTCGTAAGTACCGTCAGCAAGAGGGCGAACGATAATCGCGTTGTTGAGGCCTTTATCTTCAATCGTGTTCGCGAGAAGGCCGAGTTTCTCGGGGTCAAATTTGCGGCGTGGCTGATACTTCCCGCGGCGTATGAGCGTCAATTGCAAGAACTTTGCCTCGCCTGGCAAGCGCTCGCCGCTCAAGAAAATGTCATCCAAGCCCGGCTGGTGAACGTGATCAGCATCAGAAACCGGTGCACGTTCCAGCGGCTCCGCTGAACTGTCCCTTTCTTCATCAAGGTGCAAAGAACTGAGCACCTCGCTCATCGGCCGGAGGTTAGCTTCCGGAATAACCTTCGGAACATGTACGCCCTGGATGCTAGACGAACCCTCCGCCGGCGCGATCACAGTAGGCTTGCCGATCGGGCTAGAACTCCTCATTTACCCTTCTCCAGGACTGTTTTGATTCGGCCAACCATTTCCTCGAACACATTGCGGAACGCGACCAAAGAGTTCTCACCACCTTGTTTCCAGAGGGAAAGAGGTACGCCGTCTTCCAGGCTTTTCGAGTAGTCCTCGGAGTGGAAGAGCGGTTGTTCCGTAACCTTCCCTGGGAACAAACTGGACAAGCGAGCGAGGTTCGCTTGTAGGCGGGGGCGGTTGCGCATGTACATGGTGGGAACTGCAACGATCTCTGGAGCCCGACCGAAATCGGTGCTCATTTCATTGATCTTGTGGGCCAGTCGAGATAGCGCACGGAAGGAGAATTTGTCCATACGGATTGGGCACAGCAGGAAATCAGCTGCGGCCAGGCTGTTCCGGGATAGCATGGTTCCAGAAGGTGCGTTATCCATGATGATCACATCATAGCTTGATAAGTCGCAGTGAGGGAGCTGACCTTTGCGAGCTCGTTCGATGAACAGTGAGTACCGGAAGTCGGCACCCTGGGCGTTACGGAGCACAACGTCCATATCGTCCAAGGAATCGTAAGCTGGGATGAGGTGGGGGCCGTGCTCGCCAAATGGTTTTTTGATCACTTGGTCCAGGGTCATTTCTGGGAAGTTTCCGAGACGGATCAGGTTCCCGAGGTGGCCCTCTACTGCTCTGTCAGCAGGAAGGCCAAGCTCTACAAGCTCCTCGGTAGTCTGGTCAGGGTCATAGCCCAGCATGCTGGACACGTCGGCTTGAGGATCGTTGTCAATGATCAGGGTCTTGAAACCTGCCAAAGCGAACTCGATGCCGATATTGCAAGTGGTGGTAGTTTTCGCGGTCCCACCTTTTTGGACGTAAGTCGAGCAGGTGATTGGTCTCGAAAACCCTTTAGTGTTCCCATTTGCACGACGAATCGACGCAATCAGGAACATGTCAGCTAGCGTGTAGCTCCTGACCTCTACGGATCCGCGTGCGACACGTGCGATGTTGAGGTCGTGTTCCTTCTCGATGGCTTTGAGTGTCTGCGTGCTGATCATCAAGCGTTCAGCCACAAATTGTGGGGTGAAGGTTAGCTGAGTGAAATCAGTGAAGATGTACTGATCGAGTGGCGCAGCAGCTGAAGTCATGTGGTTTACCGAGGTCAGGTAGGTAGGATGGCCGCATTTTCATACGAATCCATACGGTCAGACAAGAAAAAACGCATTTCTACCTGATAGAGATAGAACACTTACTGAAATCTGTCATCTGGTAGTGTCTGGGTTAAAACGCTGTCAACCAGATGATTTTGGGTAATTAACTGATTTAGCGACAAAAATATCGAGGGTAGGGCGCTCAGATGTCCGTCGTAACGGAGAGGGCTCTATGCGGAGGACGTACACTGCAGGTATGAGAGTTGTTCGTCGAAAATGGTCGGACGATGCTTCATCCCTCACAGCAGCCGGGCCATCAGCGAAGGGTGGCCTTGGCAGCCACCGTCACTGATTCAACAACACTGAGGCCTGGAGATATTTACCGGTGTAGTCGAGGGGTGCTTAGGGTTTGAACGACACCCGCATGCAAAGCGTCGTCCTCCGTATGCAGGTAACGACTGGTGGTTTCGATTTTGCTGTGACCAGCCAGAGCCTTGATCATCACCAGGTCACCAGTAGCTTTGGCAAGGTGACTGAAGCACGAGTGGCGGAGCCAGTGCGTTGAGGCCTCCTCAAGTCGATCGGCCAAATCGAACTGGCTGCGCTCTATTGCCAGGGCTGCAGCACGATGCATGATCTCTTTGACTGCTTTCAAAATGGTGTCGTTATGCGCGCGTTTGAGCTTTGAGTTCGAGGCGAGGAGGAGGGGGGTTGTGTCCTTCACTGGCACCTCACGTGACAACCCGAACGCGTGGCGATACTGCAACAAGTCCTCATAGAGGTCTTCGGATATCGGCACATCTCTAACCTTGTTTCGTTTGCCCAGCACCTCCAACCACAGAGTACCGCTTGCTGATCGCCGGATTTTGCCCATGGTAGCGCCGGTCGCTTCGAACGTTCGCACGCCGGTCATGTAGAACAAGCTCAACATGAAATGGTCGCGAGCTCGTTTGAGTGGGCTTTTTGTAGCTGCGATAGCCTCAAATGCCAAGCCTATGGCTGCCTCGGGAAGCAGCCGTTTGATCGTCAAGTCGACGTCGACTTGGGGCTTGGCCACGAGCGACACTGGGTTCGCTTTAAGGCGTCCACCCTGGATCATCCACTTGTACATGCTGCCGATCTGGATCAGGGCGTACTGCTGCGACGCTTTGCTAAGTGGTCCAGCGAACGGTCTCCAGTCTGGATGAGAGCGCTTGTGCTTTGTATGCGATACCCAAACCTCAGCCGGCTGTGGGTCAGCCATAAAGCCGATGTACTGGGTGATGTCCATCACAGTTATTTGGGAGAGCTGTTTACCCAGGGTGTGCAATGCCCAGAGGATGAACCGCTCCACTTCCTTCCGCATAACCCGTTTAGTCTTAGGGTTCGTTCCTTTGGCATGGAGCCACATCCAAGCTGCTTCGATGTCGTTATCTGCCTGGATCACATCGACCTGGTCAATGACGTCGACAGGCTCGCGATCAAGCAGCGCAACTTCTGACTTGGCCTGGAGGTACGGAATTCTGTGTATGGCTGGAGTGTTCGTGTTCATCGTAAGTCTCGCGTTTTGCCGTTGTAGACAAGCCAGTCGTCAATCTCATCGGGCTCGAACCATCGCTGCGAGCCTGATGGTGCTTCGCACTGGTACTCTTCCTGTACGCCTCCAGCCGAATCGACACCTTCCCGTGTTGCAACCACTACCAGAATGGACCCGAACGTCGCAAAGTTGTCGATCTCGCTGTCGACGACCAGCTCGGCACCGCGGGATAGGTAGCGCCTCCAGCGATAGCCGTCTGTGGCGACCCCTGCGAACTCTTCGTCATCTTCGTCGTCATCATGATTCCAAGTGAAGGGCTTATCAGCAGCTGCAGAGCTTGCGACCGCTACTGGCACCTCGATCGGTGCATCTTGCACCTGAGTGATCTTGCGCTGCCGTTTGGCTGGTGGCGCCAGCACCATGCGAGCTGCTTTCACCGCAGCCTGTTCGTTTGGGCTCAGCGTTGGTAAAGCCCGGGCCAGGTCGTCCCATTTGAAGTCCCTGTCCTCGTCGGCAGCGATGCGGCTCATGTGCTCTGGACGAATTGACCAACGGCATGCCACATCAGCCATGCGCCAACCCTTATGTAGGATCAGTTGCTTGAAGTCATCTCGGGACAGCTTCCCAGGGCGCAGGAGCAGCAGCCCACGAGAAATCTTTGCATTTTTGGCTTGATCCACAGCGCAAGTCTTTTGTTGTGAAATCCCTGATTTTAGGGGCATTAACGATGAAATCAAGTAGTTGGATGAGCCAGGTTGGCTGCGCCCGTTGAATCCTGAGATGAGCCCAGAAGATGGATTTTTTACGTGCTCCTGTGTGAAATCTGGTGATGTTAGCCCCTGCGAATTGATCAGAATCGACGTAGGAGCGTCTTCGGGGTCCGTACATCCCAGTGGTCGCCGCGGCTTATGAGCAAGGTACCGTGGGGCTCTGTCCTCGGAAGTAATACTGAGGACGTTTCCGGAACTGATTCCTGGACCGTTGCGTTCATCCTCCAAGTTCACGAATTACTTCCCGCCGTTGGCAGCCATGCCTCAGACGTCTGGATCACCGCCGGCGCCAGACTGCTCAACAAGACGGTTTTGCCTGGGCGTTTGACCCAGGAGCATCAGTGAGGCTTTGCCAATACAGCAGGTTTTCTGCAGCTGATCGGGCAATGATCGGGTTGCGGCCGCTCTGTGCTAGGGTTTGAAAAGTGTCCATGGTTCGTTTCAGCTATGGTGCCCCGCAGATCCGGTGCTGCCTTGCTTTCGCATTTTTGGCCGTGGCTTCGCATTTATGGCTGACGTTGATGCTTGATCTCCAGCGCAAGCAAATTTGTCAGAACCCCTTTGTTCATAGGGGTTAACGAGTAATCAAAAACGCCTCTTTGAAAAGCCAGCTACTGATAGCGATGGGCTTTTGAAGGGGCGTTTTTTCTTGCTTGAAAAAACTCGTGATAATCGGAGATATTCACGAGTTTTTCATTTTTCGGATACGTTACGTATGATATCCAATACGAATTTGTTGTTTTAGAGACGTGAGTGTATGCTCCCCTCTAAGGCCAGCCCCCTCCCTGTGAGGAGCGGCCAAGGCACGTACTGGCCCCTCGCCGAGGTCGCCGGCTCCTAGTCTCCCGACCCTATCTCCAAGGATACGCCTCATGGCCAACACCGGACTCCCATCTGACAAAAGGCTGAGCACCAGAGATCTTGTCCACCTTTACGCGAGAGAGCTGCTTGATGCGGGTCGCGAGGTTCGCCAGGCGGAAATTCGCGAGTGCATATACATTCACCATGACCTCAAAGCCTCGCCCAATCTGGTGAACGAGGAAATCAAAAGGTTCTGGAGTGAGACCGGCCCTATTCTGAGCGCCAGGCTGCGAAGACCTGGTGTTCCAAACGCAGTGTGCGAAAAGCTTGATGAGATCTGGGATGTCGCTCTAAAGGCGGCCGAGGAGACTCATGCGGTTGAGCGCAAAGCGCTTGAGACGGCGACAGCGGCTGCCGTTGATGCCGCCAAGGCGGCGCAGGACAATGAGCGGGCAGCTACTGCTAGCCTTGAATCCCAGAGCAGAGAGCTCGCTGGCCTCATCGCGGACAAGGAGCGGTTGACCGATCAGCTGGATCAGTCGAGTGCTTATATTCGGCAACTTCAAGCTGAGGTCGCAGATCTCAACAAGAGACTCACTGCCGCAAGTCAGGCTCATGGTGAGGAAATCAAGCGCCTGCAGGATGTGCACAGTGGCGTAGTTGAGCGTGCCCAGGACATGCATCGCGGAGAGCTTGAGCGCCTTCAGCAGCAGCTCCAATCAGCAAACGATGCGACTGAGTCTGCACGTGCGAAGGCCGAGACTGCGCGGATTGCCGCGGAGGAGCACCTTGAGAGAACCGAAAACCACCTGATGATGGAGACCGCCAGGGTTCGGGATGAAGAGAGAGGCAAAACAGAGAAGGTCGGCAAGGAGCTGCAGCAAGCTTTGACGCTCATCGACCAGCTGCGGATTCAGCGCTCGAAGGCCACTGACGATGCCGCTGAGACCCGCGGTCGTCTGGAGGTTACCCAACAGAACCTGAGCGCCCTAGAAGCACAGAACAAGGAGCTGCGTGAACTGAACAGAACCCTGCAGGCCGCTCTGCTGGAAGGCTTTAGAGGTGGTAAAGCAGCAGCTTCTGGCACGGATGAATAGTTTGCTGAATTGACATTTTGTCAATTTGTCAAGTATTTCTTGTGGTTTTCGGATGAAGGGTGGTAGTTTAATAAGGGGTTTGGGGAGCAATGGAACCAAAAACCAACGTAAGCTCTGAATCCCACCGTAAAGGGGCTTTCCGATCTCCAGCTCACCCGCCAGGCATTACTCTCTGATCAGTGCCTCGATGATCGGGCAGATCGTTCCGCCGTCTCCCGCATCACATTGCTGCACCAGTTCGCCTAACAGTTGCTGCATGACGACCAAGTCGGCCATCTTCTGCTCGATCAACGCGAGCTTGCGTGCAGCCCGTGCTCGCGTTTCGGCACAGGCGCACGACTCATCCAGCGTCAGCAGTCCACCGACTTCCGAGAGCGTGAAACCCAGCGCCTGAGCCCGCTTGATGAAACGCAGTCGCTTCACCATGTCCACCGGATAGCGCCGATGGCCACCCAAGGGTTTGGCTGGTTCATCCAGCAGCCCGCGTCGCTGGTAGTAGCGGATCGTCTCGACGTTCACCCCGGCGGCGTCTGCCAGCTTGCCAATGGTCAGCTCTGTGGCCATCACTTTCTCCTTGATTCCGTACTTTGGTACGGAGTTTAGAATAGCACCTAGGCAATCAGGCTCAGGAGATGGGAATGGGGATGCAACTCACCGGGAAAGGCTCGCTGGTCGCGAGTTCGCTGACCGCCATCGGTGCGTCGGTGTGCTGTGTCGGGCCACTGGTGCTGTTGGCACTCGGTGTCGGCGGTACGTGGGTGGGCGCTCTGACCATGATGGAGCCACTACGCCCCCTCTTCATCGGGTTGACTCTACTGTTCCTGGGATTGGCATTCCGCAAGCTCTACCTGGTGCCACAGGTTTGTACGCCAGGTACACCCTGCGCCGATCCGCGCACGCTCGTGCGACAGCGACTCGTGTTCTGGATCGTCAGCGTGCTGCTGCTCGGCCTATTGGCCGTGCCGTGGCTCGCCCCGCTGTTCTACTGAAGGAGATTAACCATGCGCAAACTGCTGATCGCCGTGCTTTTCGCCTTGCCCTTCGTGGCGCTGGCGGCTCCCCCGAAAACCGTCACGCTCGACGTGCAGAACATGACGTGCGGACTCTGTCCGATCACGGTCAAGAAGTCGCTGGAGAAGGTGTCCGGCGTGAGTGACGTCCAGGTCAATTTCGACCAGAAGACGGCGACCGTCACCTACGATCCCGATAAGGCCCAGCCCGAGGCACTGACTGAGGCGACCGCGAACGCGGGATACCCCTCCACAGTGCAGAAGTGAGGTCACGATGAGCGCCATTGTCCTTGAGTCCGTGCTGACTTGCCCGCGCTGCGGCTTCGCCAAGCCGGAAACCATGCCCACGGACGCCTGCCAGTTCTATTACGAGTGCAGCAACTGCAAGGCGCTGCTGCGCCCCAACCCAGGGGATTGCTGCGTTTTCTGTTCGTTCGGCTCGGTGAAGTGCCCGCCGATCCAGCAGCAGCTTGGGTGTTGCTCATAGCGTTTAGGGGGATCACAGGTCGTCGTCTGGATTACGCAGTGGCCGCAGCTCGCCGCGCGCAACTTCTTCCGGTACCGCAAAGGAATACCGCCCGAGCATGTTGATGTGCTCGTAGATCAGCGGCGATAGCCGGGCCAAATCCTCTTCCAGCACTGGATAGCCGTGCTGCTTGAGCCGTTCCACGGCCGCCGTCATGTAGAGGGTGTTCCACAGCACGATGATGTTCACCACCAGGCCCAGAGCACCGAGCTGGTCTTCCTGGCCTTCGCGGTAGCGCTGGCGGAGCTCGCCGCGTTTGCCGTGGAACACGGCGCGGGCCAGGCTGTGCCGGCCTTCGCCTCGGTTCAACTGGGTCAGGGTGGCGCGGCGCTTGGACTCGTCGTCGATATAGGTCAACGTGTGCAGAGTCTTTTCGATCCGCCCGAATTCGGCCAGCGCCTGGGCCAGCCGGGTGGGTCTATCTCCCGTTTGCAGCGTGCGCATGATGCCAGTCGCCGGCACCCGGCCGAGTTTGAGCGAGCCGGCCAGGCGCAGCAGGTCGTCCCAGTGCTCGGCGATCAGGTCGAGTTTGACCGACTGGCGGGCCAGCCCGTTGAGCTTGCCGTAGTCCGCGTCCGGGCGCGTGCGCCAGAAGCGGGTACCGCCGACATCGGCCAGCCGCGGACTGAAGTGGTAGCCAAGTAGGCGGAAGAGCCCGAACACCACATCGCTGTAGGCCCCGGTGTCGGTCATGATTTGCGTCGGCTGCAACTCGGTCTGCTGTTCCAGCACGACCGCCAGCAACACCAGGCTGTCGCGCAGCGTGCCGGGCACGGTGATGGCGTTGAGGCCGGAGAATTGGTCGGAAATCAGGTTGTACCAGGTGACACCCCGGCCGGTGCCGAAATACTTCGGATTGGGGCCGGCATGCACGGTGCGCACCGGTACGACGAAGCGCATGCCATCGGCGGAGGCGACCTCGCCGCCACCCCAGACTTGGGCCAGTTCCAGTTGGCTTTGCGCTCCGACCAGGATGGCGTTAGCCGCTGACAGGGTGTCGTCGCGGATATAATTCTGGCTGACCCAGGACAGCCGGTCACGGCGCAGCGCCGGGTTGTCGGTGCGGATCAAGGGCTCCAGGCCGGTGTTGCAGGCCCCGCCCAACAGCACCGCGCAGAGGCTGGTGACCAGGTTGTCGGCGCGTGCATTGCGTTCGGAGACATGGGTGAAGGCCTCGGAAAAGCCAGTGCGGGCGGCGATTTCCAAGAGGATTTCCGGCAGATCGACACGCGGCATCAGGTCAGACACGGCCGCCCGCAGTTGCAGCAACGAGCAGGGCTCGTCCAGCTTGTCCAGCGCCCCGAGCGACAGTTCGGTCTTGCCCTCGGTGTTCTCGCTCAGTTGAATCGCCGGGTTGTCGGGCAGGCGCGCGGCTACTGCCAGCCAGGTTGCATCCAGCTCGACGGACAAGGCGTCCAGGGTGGTTTTGGCGTCGATGGTCAGGCCCAGTGACCGGCAGATGATCGGTCGCGCCGCCAGCCATTCGGCACCGTCGAGCAGGCCAAGACGCGGGTCGGCATAGCGCCAACTGGGCGAGACGAAGACATCGCGGCGGCGCAGGGCCGTGCGCAGCGCATCGAGCGTGCAGAACACATAGGCACCCATGTCGAGGGAGCCATCTTCGCGGGTGATGTGCTTCTGCCAAGCCTTGGCCACGATCTCCTGCGGCGCGTCATCCTCTGGCTTCCGGCGCGGCAGGTTCAGTTGCAGCCACTCCAGACTAGCCGCCACGCCCTTGCCGGCCGGGCTGAAGCCGAAGCGGATGTGCTTGAGCAGGTCGGGCAGGAAGCGGCGCACGCTGCGGTAGCGCGCTTCCAATGCAAGAAAATAGACGTCATCTACCGGGCGGATCAGCGCGTTGACCTCTTCCAGGGCCTTTTCCAGGGTGGTCCTCGGCAGGTCGTTGAACAGCCGGGCGCGCACGTTGTCATCGCTGATCGAGCTGTCCAGCACGACCTTGCACGCGGCGGCGAGCGTCGCGGCCGACCGATCCAGGTCTTTCAGGCTGCGCATGCGGGCTTTCTTGTCGGCCTTCTCCGCGTTGCTGAACAGGTCGCGCAGCAAGGCCTCCAGGACTTCCAGTGCGTCGTCGTGCGCAGTCGCCTCCAGGCAGAGTGCGAAGGCCACCAGTGTCGCCATCCGCCGCGACGCCGGCAGCCGATTAATCGCGGTGACCTTGGCCGTGTTGGCGAAGCGGGCCAGGGCGGCGATACGGCTGGGAGGGATGTGCGCCGCCGCCGGCAAGGTGATGCCGATGCCGCGCACGTCATCGAGCCGGCGCAGTGCCCGAATCAACGCGGGGCCACTGACCATGACCGGGCCGGAGCGCAATTGATCCAGCCGGGAGCTGCGGTTGCCTTCGGCCACCGTCAGCAAGTCTTGCAGTTGCAATCGCTGTTCCTCAGTCACGCTGCGGCCCAGCGTAAACCAGAGGCGTTCTTCGACCCGACTGCGCAACTGGGCGATAAAGCGCTCTAGTTGAGACACACCAGGCAGGAGGACTTTCTGTGTGAACAGCCACGAGGTGGCTCGCTCAAACAGCACTCCCGGCCGGTCGGTGCCCGTCCAGCAGAGGGCATACAGCCAGCGGCTCAAGCGAAAGCCGATGCCCGGATCGGTGAAATGACGATAGCCAAAGCGGTTCTGAATATCGGTGGCATGTATCCAGCGGCGATGATCGCTATAGCGCTGGAGGCAGTCGGGGTCTGGAATCGCCAGTTGTCGGCAAAGCACCTGCAGGACTTCCACCGGCACGGCGGCGGGCTTGTCCGGCAGAACGCCAACGAAGCGGACGGTGGTCAGCAGAACGGCATAACCCAGACGGTTATGGTTACCCCGCAGCACCTGGATGGCTTCACGGTCTTCATCGCTCAGGTGGAAGTAACGTTCCAGCTCTTCACGGCTGGGCGAATCAACATAGCGGCCAAAACCGTCGCGTTGCTCTTGAGTCAGAAAACCGACCGGCATTGATCACAGCACCTCGACGCAGAACACGGCGGGCGTGACGATCCGCGTGCGTTCGATGTGCCCGCGTTGCAGCAGGCCGGCGCGGCGATCACCGGTTACCAGGTAGTCCGCATCGCCCGCCAAGGCCATGGCCAGCAAAAACGAGTCATCCGGATCATCGGCTTCGACCTCAATGGTCAGGCGCTCCAGTACCACAGCCCGTTGCAGGTTATTGATCATGGCGCCCACCTTGGCGGGCTGTAGGATGGCCTGAAGCTTGGGATAGCGGCTGGCTCGACGAATTTCATCGAGTTGCATCCGCGAGGTCACCACCTCGAAACGCGCCGCCCGCCAGGCACGGTAGATCGCATCGGGCGCGCCATGTGGCGAGATCAGGGCGCTGAACAGGATGTTGGTATCCAACACGACCCGCATCAGCGCTTACGTGCCCAGTCGAGCGCTTCGTCAACCGCGTTGGTCAATTCTGCCTCACTCAGATGGGCGTTAGCGGCCTTGGCCTGCTCAGCGCTCAGCTCCAGGATGTGTGCCCGTACCGCTTCTTCGATGAAGCGCGACAGGTCGCCCTTACGGCCGCCGCCCTGGCTGGCCAGAAACATCCGAAGCGACTGGTCGGTGTCGGCCGAGACGGCGACATTCCAGCGAATGGTATTCATAGCGTTCTCCGCTAATAGGTGTTTGTGTGTTTATACGCCAATCACAAAGGGCGATGCAATGGTTCGACAAAACGAAGGTTTTGCCGAACTCTATCGAGGAATGGCTCGGTTCGTTAAGCTCCCCGCGCTACGGTTCAAATAACTGGTACGCTTAATCAAAGTTCAACTATTACTAACGTAGTCGAGTAAACAGTACTTTTGATGAAGATCGGTTATGCGCGAGTGAGCACTCGGGATCAGAAAGCCGACCTACAAGTCGATGCCCTGAAACAGGCCGGGTGCGAACGCATCTACCAAGACATCGCCAGCGGCGCGAAAAGCGCCCGGCCGGAGTTGGACAAACTGCTGGCCAACGTGCGGCCGGGTGATGCCGTGGTGATCTGGAAGCTGGATCGCCTTGGGCGTTCCCTCAAGCACCTGGTCGAGTTGGTCGGCGAGCTGGCAGAGCGCAAGGTCGGCTTACAGAGCCTGAATGACCCCATCGACACCACCCACGCCCAAGGCCGCCTGGTGTTCAACCTGTTCGCCTCGCTGGCGGAGTTCGAGCGCGAGCTGATCCGCGAGCGGACTCAGGCGGGTCTGTCGGCCGCACGGGCGCGTGGCCGGATCGGTGGCCGTCCCAAGGGCCTGCCAGCCAAGGCTGAGGCCACCGCCATGGCGGCCGAAACCCTCTACCGCGAAGGTCGCCTGAGCGTCAGCGCGATCGGCGAGAAGCTGCACATCTCCAAGAGCACGCTGTACAGCTACCTGCGCCACCGTGGTGTCGAGATCGGCGCGTACCAGAAGAGCGCCAGGTCACGCGACCAGCAGCCTTCGGCCGCGTCGCCGGCAGAGCCGCCCGCCGCCGAGCGGGTGGCCACCGTCACCCTGCGCCTCGCGGTGGTGAATAACAGCAAGTTCGTGCGCGGCCGGAAGCGGGCCACGGAGAACATTGAGCGCTACTGCCTGGAGCCCTATGGCATGAAGCGGCTGGATGCCGGCCACTATGAGTTGACCATTCCGTATCGGAGCGACGATGAGCTGGACAAGAGCGTGCATGACCTGCTGACCGAGATCAGCCAGGAGGCCGACATGCGCAACTGTTTTGTCGAGATGGGCGCCTGGGAAGAAGACACCGAAAAGCGTTGGTAGGGCTTACGTTGGTTTTTGGTTCCATTGCTCCCCAAACCCCAATAACGCACCGCGTGGTGCTACTTTAGATGAGGACTTTTTATGGCTAACCGCAAGACATGCACGGACAGTGCATCTAACGAGGCAGCGCTTCTGCAGGTGTTTGCCACCAACACCTTTCGTAAGGTCATCTTTTTTGCTAGCCCAGATACGGGCGGTTCGCGCAAGGATGGCTCCGAAAACAACTGGCCATTGATGGCTGTGTTGGTCGAGGACCAATCAGGCGAGCTCGACGTTTATGATGGGGATTTCCTTACTGCTACTCGTTACCCGCGCTACCTGGAAGTTAAAGCCGTCTTGGATGCGGCCCAGGCTAGTAACGGCAATGTGTTTTATGCCACAGCTCCACTTCCTTTCACTTCGGGCAAAGGAGAGGATGCAGCTGCGTTGGACATGCTCTCAGTTCAAACCGACGTATTTGATCAGTCGACGCGAGCAAATTATTTCAAACTGCTGAGCCGTTTGACCGAAAAGCAGTACGCTCAGACCTACGACTGATCATGGCTCCCTGGCTTTCTTGATGTCAGCCAGGGAGTCATGATCAGAGCCGGCAGCTCGTCAAAGGTCCAGCTGCATCGGCGCCATCGGAATGCCCACCATTACCACGCCTGGCTTAGGCTCGACGGTAGGCAACTTCCCCGCCCGAATCAGCGTGCTCAATTTCAGTTTTGGGTCGTAGACCATCAGGTCTGACTCCAACACGTAATCAAACCCATCTCTTGTCCCACAAATCGGTATTTCTTCCGCTTTTACTGCTGCGCGGATACCCTCTAGCTGCTCAGCAGGGCCTGGCTTTTTCTTCCTTGGTGCAACGAATGCAGTGAAGTTGGCGCCTGCCTCTTCAAGAGCCCTGAGCGCTGCGGATTCGGCAGCAGGGCTTATCCTTTTCGTTGGGGTTGCATCAGGATCAGGTATGGCTACCGCCACAGGTGCCGGCGCCGGTACGCCTAGATCACCATCATTGTGTATGAGCGAAGCGCCCGGCCCTTCTTCTCCTGCAGTTGAATTCACGCTTTGCTCGGCTGTGTCCACGATCGAGGATTCACTGGGCGCGAATGCGCCGAACACATCATCCACATCATCGACGTCATCGCTCCCTGAGTGCCCAGGTTCTATGGCGAGAAAATCTTCCTCCAGTTCCACCTCCTGCCCGGGACCGAACGAGCTAATCGACAAGCTCTGCAGGTCCTCATCTAGCAAGTCGTCATCTGCACCACCACTCATGAGCGGGTCATCATCCTGCGCCGCTAGCGCTTCAGCGGAGATACCGGATTGCGTCCCTGGAACGTCACTTTGCTCGGAATCACCGCTTGCAGCGCCGGCGAGCGCAGATGTTGCGTGCTCGGTTGAGTCGACTGTTGGAGCATTAGGTTGAGGAACACTCGCGGTATCAGCTATGGGTTGACTAAATCCTTCATCAGCCCGAACTTGTGGTGCTGGTGCTGGTGCTGGTGCTGGTGCTGGTGCTGGTGCTGGTGCTGGTGCTGGTTGTGGCTTCACTTCTTGCTTGCCGGCGATGTTCATCTTCGCGGCGATTTCAGCACTGAAACCACGGGCAACGATCTCCCGAAGCGCATCTGCTTCAGTGATTCCCAGATTGTGCGTGAACAATGGGCGCTCGATATCCAGCTTAGTACCCATGTTGGGTAATCCACTGAGGCCCGCAAGCTCGGGGGTGGTGGCAACTGGCACGACAATAATGCAAGGTTCCCAGGTCGTGAGGTGAGCACCCGTTTGTGCGTTGCGCAACGATACCGAGTACATCGGCAAAAATCGGCTCATGTCGGCGTGATTATGTCGCGAGTACAGCAGCCCCTTCTCTTGGAGCGTCGTCATAAGATTGAGGGTCATTCGGTACCGACCATCACCCTCCTCCAACGACCAGCCCATTTTGGCCAAGATGAGAGATCGAAGGTCCTTTTCCCGGATGACGATCAGTCCATCGTGTTTCTGAGCAATCTTCAGCGTGGAATCTTTGGCCTGGTCACCGGTGCCGTTAACTCTGCCGTACTCCGTCATGATCTCGACGAAGCTGTGATAAATGGCATTGGACTCGTCTTCTGAGATCTCGTGATCACTCAGCGTCTCGGTGATGCTCGACTCGACCATGCCGGTCTTTTTGTCAACCAGGATCAGGAACTCCATGAGCGCCGTCATGCGGTCGTCCAGGCTGAGGCCATTGCGGTCAACCGGGAAATCGCTTGGGTGGTGGTAGTGGGCGATGACCAGGTTCACTGCTTGTCGATCGCGTGCAGGTAAGGCCCAGTATTCCGGGAAGCGTGCAAGAATTCTCGCACCCAGGGCATCGTGCTGGATCCGGTTGTCATCCTGCGGTGTGAGCGCTCCAACCTCCTCCTGGGTCTTAACACTGCCGTCGGGTAGGAGCTCATAGGCTTCCAGCTTACCGATGTCATGCGCCAGGCCCAGAATGGGGATCAGCGGATCAGTGGCGTCAAACCGATATTCCTTGTTTTTCAGGTCAATGATTTTGAATTTGGGCTTGCCCCTGGCCTTTACATAAACCCCGTCGAATACGTATGCGCCAGCATCCTCCAGTGCGGTATCTGCCACGGCCAGACAATGCTCCCAAAGCCGACGATTTCCGTGCCCCCCCTTGCGATGCGATGCAGGGAAGTGCGCATGTGCGGAATAGGTGTCCCAAATAGCCCAGAAAAACGCTACATGTGCCGGCCACTTCTTCTCATTGGCAGCAACCCAAGCCAGCACTTTTTCACTGCCGATGGGGAGACGCTTTGACGCTACCTCGATGCGAGGTAGCGCTGAGGTGGGCATGGGAACCTTGCCGAGCGTCGATCGGGCGCCGTTGAGGATGTTTCCTTTCTTGCCGGCGTATAGCTTGTTCAGTGCTGACAACCTGGTGAACCAGATAAACCAGACACCGATGATCAGACCGGAAACAACGCCCAGGATCCAGTGTGAGACGTTATAGCCCACCAGAGGCCAGTTCTCTAAAAACTCCATGGGAGAACCGCCAAAGGCTCGGGCCGTAAGCAGAAGCCACCAGAAACCGAACACGATGGCCGTTGCGCGAATGACCTTGTTGTTGGCGTTCACAGGAAAGCTCCGCTGTCTGTTTGGACCGTAGGTGACGGCGCCCCGTCTGAACTGGCTGGTTGTTCCTTCGGAACCGGGGCCCCGTTATTGTCCTTTAATGTGTTGGAGCACCCACCGCCCCCCTTCACAAAGCCACTGCAACCCCAGAAAGGAGACTTTTCAGCGTTCCGCAGGTACATGGGTTTGCCGCAGAGGTCACATGGAAATGACTTCGGCCGCTCCACTGGGTCGCCGTCGCGATCGTTCATGGTGTGATTGCACTGCTCTCGATCAACGCAGGCCCAGAAGTGCCCTTTGGGGACTTTGATTTTGCGCATGCCGCCTTGGCATTTCGGGCAGGAAACGACATTACCTTTGGAGTCCCGGGTATTCGCCGTCGGGTCGAAGTAAAACTCGACCTTGCCTGTGTCGAGCAGCTTCAGCCCGGCCTCGAACTTGGTGGATTTCTTCGGATTGACAAAGCCCTTGAGCCCAAGCACTACCTTGTCCCGGAGCAAGGTTTCTGCTTCCGATACTTTCAGCATGCGACTGGCAATCTCCCGCCATATGGAAAATCCGCACTGCCGCTCGCACATGAACGTTCGGGCCTGGATCTCAACTGCGCCGCCGCAGGTGGGGCAGAGAGCGCCAAGCTTCTTGACCTGGACACCTGCGTATTTTTTCTTGATGGAGTCGAGGATTTCCGTGGTCAACTCTGCAAGCTCGGATTTGAAAGCGTCACGCTTGTACGCCCCCTTTTCCATCTGACGGAGCTTGTGCTCCCATTCCCCGGTGAGAACTGGCGACGTAAGGGCATCGATGCCGTTGTCGACCAGGAAACGGTAGACAGTCATCCCCTTTGCGCTGGGAGCAAAGTACTTCTTCTGCTGGATGAGATAGGGCTCTTTTTTTCGGCCTGCGCCGTCCTTGGTGGATTGGAGCGATTCGATCATTGCAGAGCGCGTGACCGGTGTACCCAGCCCCCGCTCCTTCATCGCCTCACGAAGGTCCTCATCCTCTACCAGGCGCCCTGCCGTCTCCATCGCGCCCAGCAACGTGTCCTCGGTGTACCGTTCTGGAGGCTTGGTTTTGAGCATCTTCAGCTCCATGCCCAGCGGAGTGACTGACTCTCCTTTGACGTACCGTGCGAGCTCTTTCTTGTCGTCGGAGTCACCATTTTGATCGGTTACGTCCTCGACGATCCCGGCTCCGTAAACCACCATCCAACCTGGGGACACAAGCACACGACCTGTCGACCTGAAGAGCTCGTCAGCCACCGTCGTAAGCCGGACAGTCACCGAATACTCAGCTGCTGGATGGAACACGGCAATGAAGCGCTTGACGATCATGTCATAGATTTTTTGAACGTCCGGCTCCAGGTCCCCAGCTCGCTTTCCGGTTGGAATGATAGCGAAGTGGTCCGACACCTTCGTCGAGTCAAAAATCTTCTTGTTGGGTCGTACCCAGCCTTCATCGAGCACGCGCTGCGCGTGATCTGCATAGGGGGTTCCAGCAAACATTCCCATGACCTTCTTCGTGTCGTTGATTGCGTCATCGGGAAGGTAGGCAGAGTCAGTCCGCGGGTAAGTAGTGAGGCTGAGCTCCAGGTAAAGTTTCTGGGCAATCTCCAGTGTGTATGCTGCAGAAAACCCAAGCTTGCGGTTCGCCTCTCGCTGCAGCGAGGTGAGGTCGTACAGCTTGCCAGGGCCCGTCTGGGCCGGCTTGACTTCATCCACCACACTGCTCGGTGCGACTCCAGAGCACTTGCTGATCAAAGCATCGGCTTTTGCTCGATCCATGATCCGGTGCTGGGAGCCACCCTTCTGCTCAGTCGTCTGTGGTGCCAACCACTTGCCGGTGTATTTACCAGCAGCAACCCCAAAGCTCCCGTGAACCTCCCAATAGGGCATGGGCCGGAAGGTCAAAATTGCCAGCTCCAAAGCACAAACCAAGGACAGCGTTGGGGTCTGCACGCGGCCAAGCGGGAATATCTCGGCTTTAGCAGTCTCTCGCTCATAGAGGCGTGAGATACCCCGGCTCGCGTTGATGCCGACGATAAAGTCGCCTTCGCTTCTGATCTCTGCTGCCATGGCGAGGTTGTCGAAATCTGCGCCTGGCTGCATGTTCTTGTACGCCTGCCGGATAGCGTCATCGACCATGGATCTCATCCACATCCGAAGCATTGGCTTTGTGCATCCAGCCATTTTGTAGATGAGCCTGAATATGAGCTCGCCCTCGCGGCCGGCATCGCACGCGTTCGCAACAGCGGTGACGTCAGGCCGACGCATTAGGCGTTGCAGCACGTTATAGAACTTGGCCTTTGGCTCAATGACCCTCAGGTCGAATTGATCTGGGATCACAGGCAGATTGCCGATGTCCCGCCCTCCCTTGGCCATTTCCTCTGAATGGATTTCAACCAGGTGGCCGGCAGCGGGGGCAAGAATAGCGTTCTCGCTCTCCAGCCATGATTCCACCTTGCTGAATCCTCCGACCGCTTGCGCGATTGAGACCGCTACGGTTGCTTTTTCAGTGATGATCAGTGTCTTGCCCATGCGGACTAGCCTTCCAGTGCAGAATTACATTTCTTCCAAGCTGCCGGCCTAGCCAGACGGCTGCTGGGTGAGAAACAAAAAAGCCATCGACTCCAGTGCTGGATCTCGATGGCTTCACAGAACGAGGTGAGGCGGCCGCTGCTATGCGTCTTGTTGCTCACCTGGAGTTGCAGGCGTGCTTGCCGAGTCGGAACCAAAGGCCGAGGCGAACATGGCGCTGCGCTCTGCATCTCCTTGTTTCGGCTGCGGCGCCTGGGTACCGTGGCCCTTGAAGAGCTCAGCCGCCCAGCTTGGCACGATCTTGATGTGGCCAGAGTCCGGGAGCACAGGGCCTGGCATGTCCTTGGCCTGAATGAACGGAATTTTGGACACTTCGGCGATCCCTGTTTCACCATCCGGCAGGGAGATTGCCTTTACGTCCATACGGAATTCGCCGTTGACGATGATAGGCATGCCGCGGGCGAGTTTCTCAGACAGCGGCTGCAGATTACGGCCGTACCAACGAACAGGGATGCAGGCATCGGTGTCCTTCGACTGCCGAATCAGCACGACCAGGCGGTCGTTGATTGGAGTACCGTCTACGGGATGTTTGCGGTTGCGTTCCAGCGACTTGGCTTGAATGAAGCCTGCGATACGGATCTGGTTCGAGGCGTTCTTGTTGAGATCCATTGCCTTCCAATCGAACGAGTTGAGACGGTCTTCTGTGCCAGCGCTGGGTAGACTCTCCAGCTGTGCCACAGAATCCGGAGTACCGGAGTCCTTTGCCGCTGCGTGCACGGCTACATCCCATTTCCGCATGAAGTCGTCTCGAAAACGCCCTCCAAGGTGCATCAGGTTTGGAGCTTCGAATCGGATGCTCTTCACCCGTGCAATACGGTTAT
This sequence comes from Pseudomonas sp. CIP-10, assembly GCF_020911845.1. Lineage (NCBI taxonomy): Bacteria > Pseudomonadati > Pseudomonadota > Gammaproteobacteria > Pseudomonadales > Pseudomonadaceae > Pseudomonas > Pseudomonas sp. CIP-10. Next base: position 196,397 of record NZ_CP087161.1, read on the forward strand.
CACCCTCGATGGCGCCATCGGTGTGAACGAACGCCATGATGAGGTCCCACTCCTTGATGTCCTTGGGGATCGGCGACTTCTTGGGATCGTAGTGGATGGGAAGCATGTGGTTTTCCGCCCGGGTCTGCTGGATGTAGCAGATCCCCTTGACCGGATCATTCAACCGCAGGACGCCGGCGATGTAGCCAGAGTTGAGCATCCCGTTTGGATACGAATAGGAGTCAGGCTTCCGCTTTGCGTCCTGGGGCAGCATTGAGTACCTCGATACGTGAATGGCTTGGTTTTCTCAAGAATACGCAACACGTACCAATAATACAAGGCGAATCAAAATGCACTTGTCGCGTGCTTGGCGGTCACAGAGCTACCTGCAAGGGGGCACATCCAGCCCAAAAGTCTCTTTTTCCACCGGAACAAGAGATTTGAATCTTGTTGTTAACTGTGTAGAATCTTTTTTAAATTTATACTGGATTTCTCTGCTTTATTTGTTTAGGGAGCGTCCTGAATCGTGTTAGACGCCGCGACCAACCTGGAGCCGCACAATGCCCAAAGCTAGCGACAAGACCGCAAGTGAATCGACAGGACGGCGGTCTCAAGCGCCCGCCAAAGCACCAGCAAAACCAGCTGCAAAAGCTGCGGCGAAGCCGGTAGCTAAAAAGCCTACTGCAAAAACGCAAGCCCCTCAGGCTGCTACGCCTAAGAGGCCTCGTGCTTCTGCCAAGGCCAAAACAGCAGTACCAGAAGATAAGGGACATGCAGCAGTCGAAACTCGGAACACTATGCCGGGCTCTCGCCTCGTCAAGATGATCAAAAAGGTGATCATCGATCGTGGACTACCTGATCGTGCAATTGCCGATGTCATGGGTATCACGGTCATCTACTGGAACTCCCTGGCTAACGGGAACCGCCAGATACGATCGCTGGGTAAGGAAAAGCTGCAAATGGTGGCTGAATTCCTTGGCCTCCCCCTCATCCAGGTTTACAACCTGGCTGATTTCTTCACGCCAGAAGATTTTGTGTACAAGAAAGATCTTGATGAGCAGCTCTGGCTGTCGATCGAGAAGATGGGTAGTGATCCTACCTGGGCGGGCTATATCCCGAAGCCGGATGAATGGGCGCAAACGCCTCTCTCCGTTCGCATGACCATGGTGTTGCTGTATGAGCAGCTCTCTGGGCGCCAGCTGTTGGCTAAGGCCGAAATCGAGCTGCCTGGTGTGCAACCGCCGCCGGTGGCTTAATTTGCGGGAATAAAGAAACCCCGGTCATTGACCGGGGTTTTTTTTGGGTTAGAAGATGAACGGAGCCGATGGTGGCTGCGAGGTGGTGTCCGATGGCACAACCTTTTCAGGCTCTACCAGGGTTTTTTCAGGTTCAGCCGCAAAGAAGAGGTTCTCCTCTGTCTTGCGACCAGTTGGAAGTGGCGGAATCACAGAGACCTCAGGAACGATGGTAACTTCATTTTGTTCTGCTTGAGGATGAATAGTTGCAGATGCTGAGCTACTGAAGAAGACGTTATCGTCAGCAACAGCCGGCGCTGAATCAGAAGCCGATACATTCAAAGGATCAAACTCGGTGGCATGTTCTCCAAGGATTTTTTCAGGATCCATGCAGAAGGACAACTGAATCGCCCCTGGTTTTCTAGACACTCTCCAAGCTCAGGAAATAGCGTTTCTCATACTCTACTGGAGACAGCTGCATAGCACTGCTGTGTCGGCGTTTAGGGTTATAGAACATCTCGATGTAATCGAAAATATCACTTCGGGCTTCTTCACGGGTTGTGTAGATCTTTCGTCGGATTCGCTCTCGCTTCAAAAGCTGGAAAAAGCTCTCGGCTACGGCATTGTCGTGGCAGTTTCCCCGCCGGCTCATGCTGCTGATTACATTGTTGGCCTTCAAAAAGCTTTTCCAATCCGAGCTACTGAACTGACTGCCTTGATCTGAGTGAATCATAACTTGCTGCTGAGGCTTGCGTCGCCAAACAGCCATCAACATCGCGTCGATAGCCAGGTCGCTGCACATCCTTGGCTTCATTGACCAACCAATTACTTGGCGTGAGAACAGATCCAGCACTACCGCGAGGTAGAGCCACCCTTCATAGGTGCGGATGTAAGTGATATCTGTCACCCAGACCTTGTTCGGCTCACTTACCTTGAACTGCCGCGCGAGGTGGTTGGGCGAGGCCACTGTTGGTTTTCCACCATAGAACCCTGGACGCCGCCGATAGCCCGTTTGAGAACGCAGCCCCTCCGCCTGCATCAAGCGCCTGACTCGATTTCGGCCGCATTCCTCTCCCAGCTCACGCAGGTCATCGTGAATTTTGCGGTAGCCGTATACACCTCCGCTTTCCAGCCAAGCGTGTTTGATCAAGCCAAGCAGACGTTGATCTTCTTTTGCTCGGGCAGATTGAGGCTCGGCCAGCCAGGCGTAATAGCCGCTGGGGTGCACCTTGAGGGTTTGGCAAAGGCGCCGCACCGGGTAATCAGTCGAGTGCTTCTTGATGAAGGCGTACTTCAGCCGCACTCCTTGGCAAAGTACGCGGCGGCCTTTTTTAAGATGTCTCGCTCTTCCGTCACGCGCTTGAGTTCAGCGCGTAGCTTGCGCAGTTCGGCCTGCTGATCGTCGTCTTGCTGACGCTGCTCTTGGGGCTTGCTGTAGACCTTGATCCAGGCGTAAAGACTGTGCACGGACATGCCCAGGCGCTGGGCGACATCGGCGACAGGTTTGCCTTTCTCGGTCACTTGCTTGACCGCTTCGATCTTGAATTCTTCGGGGTAACGCTGACGACTCATGGCACCTCCTATTTGGGCCTCATTATGAGGCTTGGAGGTGTCTACGAAACCAGGGGCGATTCAAACAAGCCAGATACTTGGATGTAAGCAACCCCTTCAATGCTCGGTCCGCTCGGAACAGCAGCCAACACCGATGCACACATTTTCTCCAAGTTAGAGAATTTGCTTGAAAGAACGCTCATAGCTTCAGCTTTGTCCTGAACCCGACGGATCAAACCCAGGATTCTCGACGTCGTTTTGCCGTTGCCCTTGCGAGTCCAGGAGCGATTTACATCTTCCGCGATCTCCAAAGCGGCCTGGCCGACTAAGCCTTTAACTTCCGTTTGAAGTGCATCTTCTTCGCCAAAGTAGCTGGTGTTGCTGATACGAATCGCCGAAGTGTCAAAGGTCAACAGTCTTTCGAGCACTTGTGCCTGTGGAGCATGCTGGCGGATCAAATCTGCACGGGATTTACCACCTGGTGTTGTAACCGCGTTTGCAGGAGAGCTAGCCCACTTCTCCACCAGGTCCGGTAAAGTGTTTAGGAAGGAAGCCTTTTCAACCAGATATTTTCCTTTGATCGCATGCAGCACTTTTGCAAGCTCGTCTGCGTGTTGGGTGGGTACAAAGTATCCGCGGATACGATTGTTTACCTTTCGAGAAACCCCTACTTTAAGGATTTCTCGCTTGGCTTCCGATCGGTATTTGTTAACCCAAGCGAATGCGCCCGACGGCAGCATGCGCCCGACCTCGCGGATGAAGTCATCCCCATCTACAGTTTTCTCACCGGTGCTTCCACCAATGATGACGTCAAAAAGCACTACATCCTGAAGGATGCTGATGCCCAATTCATCGGTTTGCTTGGTAGTGCTCATGGTGGTTCTCCTGAAATTGAAAGAGCGGGTCCCTTGCGAAAGACCCAGTGACAGGAGATGCCTCACAGGCACCCATAAACGAAAAAACCCCGGCGAGCCGGGGTATGGTGAAGCGTTAGACTTTTCCGACGATCGTCGACCAGGTGCTCAGGATCGCAGCAGCCTCATCGTGCGGTGCGAAGTCCAGAACTGTCACTTGCAGAGCAAGCTTCTGGCTTTCTTCAGTCGTTTTGCCCATCTGCATGAGGAGCTTGTAGTTCATCGCCCAGTTCAGCACATTACGGGTTGTAATGGTGAAGTTGAAGGCCATCCCCCCTGCCCCAGCATCCTCGTTGAGAGCGATGAAGTTCGCCCGAACTTTGGCTGCCAGGGTTGCCATGGATTTTGCAACCAGTGGATCAGTATTCGTCTGGTCTACAATGAGGTTGGCTTCACGACCCTCCTCCATGTAGGTGCAGAACATCGAATTGAAGCGGTCCATCGTCGCGATGTTCATTTTCTTGGTACCCCTGTAGCCAGTAGCGCTACCGCCTTTGCCGCCAGCAGACCCTTGGCCGTTTGTGTTGCCAGTAGCAGCGATCAAGCATCCAGGAGCAATCGGGATCACTTCGTTGGTCTGATCAAGAAAGATCGGCTTGCCATCCAGAATACCGTTGAGACCCATCTGGATCTGTGGTGGTAACTGATCGAACTCATCCAAGAGCAGGATGGAGTTGGGGGTTTTAGCCCATTGGCACACCTTCCCATAGATCCACTTCATGCCTTCGGGGCCGCACAATTTCCAACTGCCGAAGAGGTCAGAAAGAGTGGTTTCCTCGGAACATTGAACGGTGAAAACCGACCTGCCCGTACGGGACGCAAAGGCCTCGACTAACGTGGTTTTGCCGGCGCCGGTTGGCCCGTAGATGTAGGTCGCTTTCTTGATGGATGCCTTGAAAAAGTCCTGTGGAAGTCCTGCTGAAGCTGCCCAAAGGATCAGGCGCGTAAGCAATTCATCGTCGAAGCTGTAAGGTACGATTTTTGGTGTGAAGCGTGTTTCAGCAAAGATCTTGGTCTGCATTCCATTGAAAAATGGTGCTGTTGTACCGAAAACCTCTGGTGCTAAGGAAGGTCTGAAAAAGACTTCCCGAATCTGGTGAAATACGCCGATCCCGCCAGCCGAGTTTTTCCATGAAGCAGATGACCTTCGCCGACGCCGAGTACGCCGGCAAGCGCAAGCAGACCCGTAAGGAATTGTTCCTGATCGAGATGGATCAGGTGGTGCCGTGGAAGGGATTGATTGCCCTGATCGAGCCACACTACCCAAAGGGTGAAGGTGGTCGTCCAGCCTATCCGCTGATGGCCATGTTACGTATCCATCTGATGCAGAACTGGTTCGGCTACAGCGACCCGGCCATGGAAGAAGCGCTCTACGAGACGACCATCCTGCGTCAGTTCGCCGGGCTGAGCCTGGAGCGCATTCCCGACGAAACCACCATCCTCAACTTCCGTCGTTTGCTGGAGAAACATGAGCTGGCAGCCGGCATCCTCGGCGTAATCAATGGCTACCTGGGGGATCGCGGCCTGTCGCTGCGCCAGGGCACTATCGTCGATGCCACACTGATCCACGCACCCAGCTCGACCAAGAACCAGGACGGCAAGCGCGACCCGGAAATGCACCAGAGCAAGAAAGGGAACCAGTATTACTTTGGCATGAAGGCGCACATCGGCGTGGATGATGAGTCGGGGCTGGTACACAGCGTGGTAGGCACGGCAGCCAACGTGGCGGATATCACCCAGGTCGACAAACTGCTGCACGGTAACGAGAACGTCGTCTGCGCCGATGCCGGCTACACCGGCGTCGAAAAGCGCCCCGAACATGCGGGCCGCGAAGTGATCTGGCAGGTCGCAGCACGCCGCAGCACCTACAAGAAGCTCGATAAACGCAGCGCCCTGTACAAAGCCAAGCGCAAGATCGAGAAGGCCAAGGCACAAGTGCGAGCGAAGGTCGAGCACCCGTTTCGAGTGATCAAGCGCCAGTTCGGTTACGTGAAGGTGCGCTTCCGTGGCCTGGCCAAGAACACCGCTCAGCTGGTGACGCTGTTCGCGCTGTCGAACCTATGGATGGCGCGCCGACATTTGCTGACTACCGCAGGACAGGTGCACCTGTAATGCGGAAAATGGCTGCTGCGAGGTGCTCGCGGCGGCCAAAAACGGAGAACTGAGCGGGTTACCTGGTCGATTTTGATCGACGGCCCGCTTTCAAAAGCAGCAAGGGCTGAAGTCGACCGGAAATACAGGGTTACTTCAGACCTTCCCTAAACGGACTTCAATTGGATTGAGGGTGTCGATTCCAGCGTCGAGTTGCGGGTCGTTGATGTGTTGGAAAGCAGTCATGGTCAAATCCCCAGTAGGCAATGGATGGCCTCTTGCGAAGGCCTGGTACAAGGGGATGCCTAACACGCGAGTAGAAACATAAAAAACCGGACTCCAAGGAGTCCGGCTGGTCTTTCGTTTTGGCTCTATACGATACCCTGCTTCAACGCTGCAAAAACGGCTGTCGCGAGGTCTTTGTCGGATTGTGCCACTCCACAGGCCAAACCCAGGTCAGCGTAGCGTTTATGGTACCCATCACCGATCAGGACGAAGCGTACTTCGATGCCCATCAGCATTGCTTCATCAACGGCTGAACGCAGCACATCGCTATTCCCAGGATCCCCGTCAGTAACCACAATCAGAATTCTGCGGGCCTCCGGTCGATCGATGAGTTTCTTGAGCGCCCAGACCACAGCAAGGTGAGTTTTCGTACCATTTTTGGGCTCAGGGCTGTACCGTTGCAATGTACCGGCCCAGCTCTCTTCAAACCCATGCCATTCACGAACTACTGTGTTGTAGGTAGCAATTCCAAATGGAATGGCCGAGTTATTCAAAACTTCACCTACTGCCACCGAAACCCGGTTGCAAGCTTCCTGTGCTGAGATCCGATCGTCACTCTCATCCTTCTTTGGAATTGGTCCAAATTTATTGTCCATGGAAGAGCTTTCGTCACCCAAAAGGTAGAAACAGGTGTCAATCTCCTCCGCTTGCTTTCTTCTGGTGCAGATTAGGTCGTCTCCCACTGCGTATCGCCAAAGTTTTCGAGTGTTGAGCCTTCCTTCACTTGCAGCCCATACTTCATTTTGGGTGATTGTTTCTATGAGTTCCTCGAAAGTCGCTGAGAGTATTGCAGCTGTCTTCTGAGCGCCAGCCCGAAGAAGGCTACGATTTTCAAATGAGCCACCAGACTTTGAAAGACTCAATTCCTTCATCTCGTTTGAGGCGTCTGGCTGATAGCCTCCCAACCGATTCTGACTCACGCCAGGCAGGCTGGAACAGATGACATCTTCTAACCCTTTTGCATAGCTTCCACAATCAATCTGGCTCGCGTTCAGCACTTGGTTTATGGCGTCGGAGATGTTACCGGGAGTACTGGGTTGGCCATTACTACCTGGTTGCCCCGGAGAACCAGGTTCACCTTGCGGGTTGTGGCTACCAGATCCTTGTTGCGGGGGGCTCTTCTGTTGGTCCTTAGTCAGTTGGAGTAGATCCACAATCTCATTCGCTGCAAGGTTCGCACCCTGAGTGTCTGATGCATTGCAGCCCTTTACAGCAATCGCCTTCACTTGCTCAACCAAAGGTGCACCGAACGTTGCAATAGCCAGTGCGCGATACGCGATAGCGAAGTCCTTCAGACAGGTTTGTTCAAGGAGCTCACTACGAAGCTCAGTGACCAACCAGGCAACGAGAATTGACTGAGGTGTTTCTTGGCCAGCGACTGGACCGTGAAAAACTCCTCTTTTCACCAGGATCTTTAAGGTGTTGTGAATATTCGCGTTGGCACCACGAAAGCGGGGCTTTGCCAATAGCTCGCCGCGGGGATCCTCTAGAACGTTCAGCAGTGTTCCGGAGATATCTGGCTTCATCAAAACAGAAAAGTCCGTGTGCAGGCCGTGGCAGAGAATTTCATGGTCGAGTAGACCTTGGATCAATTCGAGATCTTCATCAGTACCCATGGCAGCGGTCAGAGGCAAGGTCAGAAGTAACCCACCAGCAACCTTTTGATCCGGGCCAATCGAAGCAGTTTTAATGTTGGCCCAGATGACACGCACCCGTCGCCCCAGCTTGTTCGCTTCCGCGATCAGCAGATGGGTATAGAGGTAAATGTGACGCATCGAGACTTTGGACGTTGCAGGAAGCTGCGCTTGAGCGAGACCCATGGATATCCCCTTCTATTGAGTGACGGCATCGGCGATGCCTTTGCCTTACGAAGGGGAATGCTTGACACGTGATTAGAAAATCAATCGTCACCCTGTGGCAGTTCGATACCATGCTTTTGCAATTGCTCACGAAGAGCGCACTGCAGGTCCTTCATGAGAGCTTTGCCATCGAGGGCTGGGGCTGCAGGCTCAACTGGCGCCGGCGTCTGTGATTGGTGGACCAAGGTGGGTGGTAGGGGCCGGCCGTTGGCTTTGTACCGGGCAATGTAGTCCTCAACAATGTCACGTAGGAGTGCCGACGATGTAAGGCCTGGGTGGGATGACTGCGACATCTCAGCTACGATCGCTTGAAAATCTTCTTCAGTTGTACGGCTTACGCGGGTCGACAATGGCTGATCAGCGCTCTCCCGGCTTGCGAAGTTGATTTTCTCAGCCTGGCCCAGGTAGGGCTCCAGGATCGGGGCCATCAGGTCTCGTACTACCTCGTCATCCACATACTGGTAGCACTGGATTTTAACGGTGCGGCTTAAGAAGCCCACCAGGATGGGAGAGCTCTCGACCGCTTCAAGCAGGCGCAGCTCCGCAACCGCATCATTAGCGTACTTCAAAACGGTTGGCATACTGATGACATACATGCGGCCGACGTCGCGGGCTATGTCCCCGGAGAGTAGTCGCTGGTAAATCGCTACCTTGACAGCGAGCGGTGTTGATTTCGCGGCCAATTTGTCCCCCTGTCCTATTCCTGAGCCGGTATGAGGCCCGCTTTGACTGCGCCAGCCATGATTTCACCATGACTTAGCCGTAAACCGAAGAACAACGGTCGATTGGCACCAGATTGCTTTTCACCCTCTAGGCTCAGATCACCATAGCCGCGACTCTCCGCATCTTTCTCGGCGAGCACGAACCCATCATTGCAGGCTGTCAAAAGTCGCAAGCGCGATGACGCTGACTGTTTGATGGGGCTCGGCAGATACATGATGAAAAACCCACGCCCCCCCTTACGAGCTACCCGACCACGGAGCTGGTGCAACTGAGCCACACCAAAGTGCTCGGGGCTCACTGCAACTAGCAAAGTCAGACCGGGGAAGGTAACGCCTACCTCGATCACAGTGGAGGCGACCAAAAGTTTCAGTTGCCCGGCCTTCATCTTGTTTATGACGTCAGTCTTTTCGTCATCCGTCATTCCCCCATGGACCCGGCCTACGTCGTCTCCCAAGCTCCTCCTGAATCGCTCGTAGGCGGCTTCCACGGCATTGCGAGTTTCAGCCTCACCATTGACGACGGGATAGACGAACGCTGCTTGTCCGCCCTGCTTGATGATCTGCATAACGAGATCATGCAACTTCTGCCTAGCGTTGTGCGTGATGATCCTTGTTACGATCTCCCGCGGTACCGGCGTGGTCCTCAGAATTGAGATTGGCAGGCCTCCGAGCTTGACCAGTGCAACCGTTCTGGGAATCGCGGTTGCCGTTGATTCAAGGAAGTTGGTATGGGGCGCGATGAGCTTCTGCCGTTGCGCCACAGAGAATCGTTGCTGCTCGTCAGCGATGACCAGGTCGAAGACTATCCCCGCTTTTTTGGCGGCAGAAAGCACAGCAGTGGTGCCGACAACGATTCCCGCAGACAGGTCAATATTGGTCTTGCCCACCGGACCGACAACAGTGACAACGGGGATTTCGTAGAAGAGGCTGCTCAACTCGGCCGCCAGTTGCTGCGCCAAGATTTGCCCGGGCGCGATGATGGCAACCTTTGCCCCCGCGAGGTAGCTTGCCGCAGCTGGAACCATGAACGTGAATGACTTGCCCGTACTGACATCACCCGACAGGACACGCTGCATCGGATAGGGCGACCTGAGGTCTGACACGATCTCGTCGATGGCTTGAAGCTGGTCGGCAGACGGCGAGAAAGGAGCACGCCTGATTAAATCAGCAACCTGGACTCGGTCGATTCGGAGGAGGGCTCCTTTCACTGCTGGTCGGTTGCGATGAGCCTCAACGCGATTAACAAGCGCCTGTATGCATACGGCCTTGGCAATCCTCACCGCCTCGTCTCCCTCACGCACTGACAAAGGCGTGTGCAGGTTACGCAGCAAGTCAGCAGGGTCGACAAGGCCTGTCAGCTTCCGGAAGTCATCTTCGTGCATCAGGGCCTGTTCTAGGAGCAGGCAGGCTGCCTCGTTGATGTGTGCCATCGCTGCGGTGATGGCCTCACCAAGAACTTCAGCACTCACCTGATTCTGCTTTCCCTGATAGACGGGCATCACCCGTCCAATCATCGCAGGGGGTATGACCATTGGGTTGGACATGGAGGGACGGCCCTCATAGGTGACCACCTCGCCGTAGGTGTGCACCGTCGCGCCAAAGTCGTACGCCATCCAGGGTTCGATCGAAGGCTTACCAATCAAGCTGATGTGCAGACGCTGACCTCGCCCGTCGACCACTTTGACGAATCCGCGGAACGCCCCTTTGGCCTCTTGCAAGGGCGCACCGGTGCGATCGTAGATCGATCGCTCGATTAGGGTGAGCGCCATGTACGAGGCTTCGCCAGTGTCAGGCAAGGGAAGCACCACAATGGGGTCGTGAAAATCCCTGTATTCCTTCGGTACCGTCAGAAGGCACTCGGGCAGCGATGTGAACCCCAGGCGTGTGAGGCGGCCTATGTCATGCATAATCTGATTTCGCGGTTGATGATCGAATATGAATAGTCACGCGTAACTATAACTCAAGAGAATCAAATAGCACTCGCTTGGTTCCGGTGCCGGCACAAAAAAGCCCTAGACGAATGATGTCGTCTAGGGCTGGGTGGAACATTAGTGGCTGACCCGAGAGTCGCCGGTTTGGCCTGTGATCAAGCGAACCGAATCACCAGGGGCGAAGGTTTCAGCTGGATCTTTTGCCTGGGTGACCGCCTGCAAGCTACCGTCACTGGTCATTTTAACGGTGATCTCGACCCCATCAGCATCGTGGGCTTTTTTGTCGACCGCAGCACCAATGGCGGCGCCAACTGCACCTGCGACGACCATCACGGCCAGTTGTCCCAGACCACCACCGCCATTGCTGCCGGCGATAGCGCCCAAGGCACCACCAGCCATGCCGCCGATTGGCGAGGGCTTCCCATTGATTTTGACATCACGAACAGAGTCGACGACACCGAGTTCAACCTTCATCTTCTGCATGGCAGTTGCTTGGGAGTAATCCCGGTTCGTCATGTTCGAGGCGCAACCAGACATTGCAGCAGTAGTGACGATCAGCAGAGATGCGATAATTTTATTCATAATTTTTATCCTTAAGTCAGTTGTTCGCTTTAATAGTGCGAATTAGAAAGAGCACAGGACGGCGACGGCCGAGACGGTGTGATCCAATCCTGAATGGGTCTTGGGTTAGCTTTACACTCACGGGATGTGCCACACGGGTTTGTAAACGGCGGCGAAAAAAACTGATTGGCAGTTATAGGTCCGTGTAAATCATCTCTTAAGCCCCATTCTCTTTTCCTTCACAAGGCCGTGTATTAATCGGTTGCCCGGACACACCCAGCCAAAAAAAAGCCCCGCTAATTTGCGGGGCTCTAGAGGGTTTCCGTTTTAGTTGTATGTGTTGTCGCTGGCTTTTTGTGAGATGTCATCCTGAATGTTTTTGACCTCAGGAAGAACGGTTGCATTCATGACATCATCTACGAACTCGGAGAGGTCGAGTGCTGAGAAGTCAATTTGCTGGAACTCCTCCACTGTAAATCCGCCACAACTAGGGCTTTCGGGTGTTCCCCAGCCCTTCCCTATCTGTGGCTTGCCCTGTTCGTTGATGATTTTTGCAAGCACAGAGTTGTAGCAGCAGTACGCCTCAGTGGTTTCGAGGCATGCACCAAAGACTTTTTTAGAGCAGTAGCTACCGACCAGGTGACACAGGTTTGCGCCACGATGCATCCCAAGTTGCTGCTCCTCTGGCTCGCAGGACTTGAGCTCCATTACTACTTGAATTGCGACAGCAATCGCAAAGCTGTACGGGTCGAAGTAAAAGCCGCCGCCAAGGCCATAAACAGGGCCACCAAGCATACCTGTGGCAGGGATGGTTCCACCGACGGCATAGCTCAAGCCGTAGACACTGAAGCTAAGTGTTGGCGCAGATGGCGCCGCCGCCCCCAAAGCAGAAGCACCTTGTTTTACCCACTCGACGTTGTTGTACGCAAAGTCATACATGTATTTCGAGCCATAGCTAGCTAGGCCTCCTCCGACAGTAGAGACTGCCTGGCCCATAATGGAGAAGTTGGTTTCAGCTCCGCTACTTTTACCGCAGCAGTTTTTAATACCACCGTACCCTTTTCGGCAGGATTCATCTTCACCGCCAAACAGTTCGCCGTCCGAACCATACACACCGGCTTCACGAGCTGCCTCTTTAGCTGCAACAGCTTTGGCGAAATCGCTATCAGATGGATAGCTGGTGTCCCAGCAGACACCCTCGTAGCAGGAGACTTTCGTGCTGCAATCCTCGGTGGTGGTCGTCTCACCCTTTTTGGTAATACAACTATAGGTGATCTGGGACATAACGCAGCCGATCGGATCGGTACTCTCGATGCACGTCTGGACGATTTTCTTACAGCCCTTGTCCTCGTATTGCTGGCAGTCGTTCTTTTTGTCAGGGTTGATGCAGGAATAGTCGTCCTTGTATTTCCAGCATGCCTTATAGACCGGCAACCCGTTGATGACCCGGGTTTCCGGTCCCTCAACGCACGTGTGCGACGCGATATAGCACAGCGGGTTTGTAGCGAGTGGGTCGCACTGGCTGGTGTCGAGCTCGTCGCGGATAATCGTATGGGTGTCGTCCAACTGTATGGTGTCGGACGGCTTTGGTGTGGCCGGATTGTCGCAACGATAAGTTCGCTGCTCGACCAGGCACGTGCCGTTCCAAGCGGTGGAAATGCAGGATGTTGAGGTTTGATAACAGCCAGCGACCTTCGAAATGGCGGCACAATAATCAACAGAGTCAGGCTTCACGCATTCGTATGTAGATCTATATCGCCAACAAGCCTTGTAGATTAAGTTGCCCGCAATATTTCGGGTTTCGGCGCCCTCTACGCATGTTTCCCCTGTTTTACGGCAGTCAGCCGCATGGGAGAAGGTTGCAAAAAAAACTAACACCATTAGCGGAATCAGTTTCTTCCAAACGTTTCTAATACTCATCCGTTATAACCCCTACTGAGCGCGAGCATTCAGCGCGCTACATTGATCAGTCCATGTTTCGGTGCAGGGGCCGTTGCACAGCATCCGAGCGTACATTGTGATGTAAGTTTCGCCTCCGCCACCTACAGCTGTGATCGTTTCAAGCTTGTTGACACCAGCCACCAGGTAAGGAATCAGATTGATGTTTGGTTTCGCCCCCCAGCTTTTACCAAGCTCCCGGTTGCGCTGTACTCCATCACCGATGTTAACTTTGCCGTTGCTGAAAAGGGACAGCTCAGTACCGCCATAAGGACCACTGAACAAATAAGTACCGTTGATTTTGATCAGGATGTAGTCGTCGTAGTACACGGATGCGAGCGTAAACTCGGTGAGCATTGTCGGGTCTTTGACTTCGAACTCAAGCGAACGCGGATAAATACCATCGCGCCAGTAGTTGTCACCGATGGAGCCGAACTGAAGCGCATAGGTACCGTTAGAGTTGGCCAGCTTCCAGGAAGTGTACATGTCGGATTGTGTGGTTCCTGGCACAATACCTCCGTTGTCGCATCCTACAATAGGCGGCTCGCAGGCCATGGTGAGGTAACGGTCACACGTGACGTTCTCGATAGCGTTGTGTGTCACATTGCACTGAAAATTTGCCTTTGTGTCGACATCAACGACTTGACCCATTGAGCAATATTTTGCTTCGCTCAAGTTGTACTCGTTGCATACCTCCGTCGAGTAGATGTCCGGGGTGGTTGTGGTTTTGGTACCGCAGTTTTCAGTGATATCGCCTGGCTTGGCATTGTTGATGATTTCACCGATCCCGCTGATGATCGGGTCGTTCTCGTCGACATCAACTTTGACTCGTTCGTAGGGATTCTTTGCCAAGAAGTTGACAGCATCGCATTCTTGGTTCGCGATCTGGTCGGGGCCGTCTGGCTCTGTCTTGCACGTGTTTATCCGTGCGGTACCGACGTTGAATAGTGATGTGCTGCCGAACTGTGAAGACTGCGATGGCGTGTCTGTGTAGAAAGGCATCGCCTTCGCATTGGATGAGCTCACGTTGGAGGAAAGTTTACTGAGGTTTGCCTTGCCGAGCTCTGTCCCCTCAGAGTGTGGATCAGCCACAACTGTGGTTGACAGCACGAGAGCCGCGGCCAAGGTCAGCAGGCCATTGATTCTGGATTTCATTTGGACTGGACCTTGTTGACCTTGGTCGCCGATTGCGGTTCTTGAGTGAACAAACTCGGGTCTGCCGGTGGCGCTCCGTCCTCACAGACGTTCATCCCCCAGCCAACTTCAAGTGGTCCGGACCCCCCATTGACTTTCGGTACCATCTGCTGGGTGAACTGAATGGCTACGCGAGCACAGCCTGGCTGCTTCAACTGCTCTACGACTTTGGCTTCCACCATGATCGGTTCACGGGAATGGGTTTGAGCCATCCAGACGTCAGCCTGGTCACCGGTTAGCTCAGCGGATGCATGTCCGGATTTCACAGCTTCGATCAGAATTTCTTTTGAGGTGTCGGCGTGCGCTGCGAATGGGGCGGCGGCGAGGACGATGAAGGAGGTGCACAGGGACAACAGCTTGGCTCTGAAATGCATTTCGGCTTCCCGGATACTGACAGTATTTTACACGTAAATGTAAGGCACTTTGGTATCGAAATCAATCTGGCAGATTGGAGGCCGGCTGAACGCCACTAGCCATCGGGAACGTATCCGCAAGTGATCTGGCGCCGGTTACGCTCAAAGAAGCCCTCAGTTCAGATGATCTGCGGGCTTCTGATTCATAAGCATACGTTTGGTCGGGTTACATGCGCTGATACGCGGGGTAGTTCAGTGGTGAGGGTTTATAGCGAACGTTGTTCATACGATGAGCACTGATCAACCCAAGTTTCCTCGCATTCTGGAGGGCACTGTTGGTGCGCTGTGATATAAACCATCCCATAGCCTGGGCCTTTACCATTGAGAACTTTAATATTTATAACGTTCGAGCCTTCTCGCAAATATGGAATCAAGTCGATATGCTCGCTTGTTTTGAGATTATTGCCAGTCTCTGCTTTGTAGTGGTCGGCGGGATTGTCACTCCACCGAGCATGAGGAGGGCTGTAATTGGTGTCTTGAACCAGCTTAGTGGCATTCGCGTTCCAGCCTCCAAATGCACGGCCGTGTACACCAATAAAGATGCCATTGACTGCAATGCCTACATAGTTGTCGGAATGTATGGCGTTGATGAAGAACTCATCGACACGGTCAAGCCCTGCGATGGAAAAGTTAAAGTCTGCTTCTGTCACTTCATTGATGGCCGTGACGTTATTGACGATCGTCAGGGCAGAGCCGACCAGAGTAAACTGATAGGCGCCATTACTGATCGTTGCGGAGTTTACGGCGATGCCTGATCCTGTGCAGCCTGCGATTGGGGGTTGGCAGGACAGCACAAGGTACTTGTCGCACGATACCGTTTCTAGTGCGTTCTGGGTGACATTGCATTGGAAGTTGGCCTTTGTGTCAACGTCCACAACCTGGCCCATTGAACAGATTTTTTGATCGCTGAGGTTGTACTCGTTGCACACTTCTGTTGAGTAAATGTCTGGCGTAGTAGTCGTCTTCGTGCCGCAGCTCTCAGTGATCTCATCGGGTTTTGCATTATTGATGATTTCGCCAATGCCACTGATTATCGGATCATTTTCGTCGACATCAACTTTAACGCGTTCATATGGGTTCTTTGCTAGGAAGTTTACTGCATCACACTCTTGATTCGCGATCGCATCAGGGCCGTCAGCTTCAGTTTTACAACTATTGATGCGGCTTGTACCAACAGTGAAAAGTGAGCTGCTGCCAAATTGAGAGGATTGCGATGGTGTGTCAGTGTAAAAAGGCATCGATTTAGCGTTAGCTGAAGTCACATTAGAGGAGAGTTTACCTAAAGTTGATTTTCCAAGTTCGGTACCTTCCGAGTGCGGGTCGGCTAAAGCACCAACGGCTACGGCCAATAACCCCGCCAGAGTTAGCACCCGTTGTTTTCCTTTTTTCATCCCATTCACCTTGCTATCGGATGCTGGATGGTGAGGACTTCCTTTCCAGCATGACTGCGACAATGCGGACCCAACAGGCCATCTCGTACCAATTCGCTACCCCTGCCCACGGCCCGGTTGAGATTGCTTGGCCTCTTCATGTACCGCACTTGATTCAATGTCAGATCGGCCTGAGCATTGTCGAAATTTAGAAACGCCGATCGCATGACACATGGTTGCGTACATCGTCTGCGCATGACACATAAGCATAATACTGTCAGTATTGAAAGCGCTTTTCATGGGATTTCATTAGCGCGAGGGATGATGGATGGTTATGGAGCGATACAGTGCTCTGGAGAATTTTTTGCTGGCAAGCCCTGGGGGTTACCTGGTGCCAATGCTTGTGATGGCATTTGTCGTGCGAATGCTGCCACCTCGATCCCTTGCAGCGTCTCTGCTCAGGGCGGTTGGTGTTTTCAGCCATGAACTCTTCCATTTCGCGGTGGGCTACCTCACAAGGGCTAGGCCCATTGGAATGACCCTGATACCTCGGCGAGAAGGAAATCAAATTATCCTTGGGTCCGTGGAGTTCGAGCGCCTGACATGGGCGAATGCTTGGGCTACCGCTCTTGCACCCTTGTTAGCTCTGCCAGTCCTCTATGCGCTCGCCTCATGGCGCACCACGAATCAGGTAGGGGGACTGGCTTTTGAGGACCTGGCCTGGTGGATTCTCGCAGGTCCCATTGTCTTGCACTGCTGGCCATCGAGGGCAGACTGGCGGATAGCCCTCATCTCGTGGCCGATAGTGGGGCTAGGTCTGCTATCTACAGCTCTGTACGTATGGACTCACGACTTGTCGTTTCTGTTGGCCTGGAGCAGCGTGGCGTCGTAGTCAGGACGCTTCATGTGTTTGTGTGTCAATAGCCAGTTGGTTGCGAAGCTGGTTGCGTCATTCTGTTCTTTGGCGGTCAGTCCGAAGGACGACATTCCCGCTGAGTTCATGCCCGGTTTTCCCTTGTTCAGACCGACGTAGATCATCCACCAGGATGCGGCCATCTTCACGTTTTGATTCATCCCCTGGCCATTTTTGTACATCGCAGAGAGGATGGCGGGTGCATTCGGTTCGCTTGCTTGCGCTGCCTTCGTCAGCCAGTTGTATGCCTCTTGGTACCCCCCGCGTTCGTAGAGCATCCGCCCAAGTAGGTAGTAGGCTGTCACGTTGCCACGGTTGGCGCCCTCATTTGCCCATGTCCAGGCTTTGTCATGGTCGCCTTTGTTGAGGTAGTAGAGCGACAGGCGGACAGCTGCAAGATCGACAGACGCGTCCTTTACTGACGACTCAAACATCTCCATCGCCTTGGTCTCGTCCTTCGGTACACCGCGGCCAAGCAAAGTAAGTACTGCCAGGTTGTACCGAGCAAGGGGGTAGTCAGAGCTGGCGGCAGAGAAATATGCTGCAGCGGCGGCGCTGTCTTTTTTGACCCCTTCACCGTGATCCAGCAGATAGCCCACTACGTTCTGTGCTCGGCTATTCCCGCCTTGGGCGAGCTCGAAGAGCTTCGGCAGTGCAGCTTTGTCCCCAGCTTTGTAGGCTGCCCAAGTCCGAAGTACTTCGCCACCCTCCCGGGCGGTTGAAAGGAGGCCCTTCATAGCAGTGGAGATGTCTGGGAGGTCGGCGCCCCCTGCTGCTGCTTCGTTGCTGAAGTATGCAGCTGCTGACGTGTCTTGGGCGCTGCTTGCAGCACAGGTGAGGCTCACGAACGCTAGAGGGAGCGCCAACAGGATCGGCAGTCGATTCAGTGAATGCATTAGCGGATACACCTTGTTTATTGGTACGCGTAATGTATTCTCTAGCGCATGAAAAAACTATCCCTCCCTTTTCTCCTGATAGGTGCATTGGCCTGGCTTCCTACGACCTCCCACGCGGACTGCTTCGCCGAGGCGGCTGCGCGATATAGGGTCAGCGAGAAGCTACTCCGCGCCATTCAGGTCACCGAGAACCGACCGGGCAAAGCAGACGTAGTGAGCCAAAAAAATAGCGATGGGACCTGGGATATCGGATTGATGCAGATCAATTCCTCTTGGCTTCCAAAGCTATCGAAATACGGTATTGGTGAGAAGGAGCTGTTAGATCGCTGTGTTAGCGCGAATGTCGGCGCCTGGATCCTAGCAAGTAACATCGCTTCACACGGCCATGTTTGGAAAGCGGTTGGCGCATACAACAGCCCTAATGAGAAAAGTCAGCGGATTTACATTCAGAAAGTCATGAATAACTACGGTGGTTTGTAAATGAAACAGCTATTCAGCAGTTTTTTTGCTGTTCTTCTATTTGGCTGGATTTTGTACACGGTATCCCCGGAGGAACCGTGTGAACGCGTCGAGCGTGGCGCTTTACCGGTCCGAGTTGTTTTTGATGCAGTTCGTTGGGCAGGTACGAACTACCTTAGTACAGATTCGCGTATTGACTTGTTGATTTGGAGCATTGCGGCTGATAAATCCGTGCAAAGTTTCATTTCGCGCTTGTTCTATGGCCCAGAACTCAACTGCACTACCGGCCAGGCTAAATAGGAGCTGACTGTGGCAAAGGAACCAGATCTTTTTATTTACAACTCCCCGGCAGATAAACCGGCGGCAACCTATTTGAACGACTTGTTCAGGATGGCCGCCGAGAATAAAGTCCCGGACATTCACTTCCAGTGGGTTCAAGGTCACGTGCATATTCAGCTACGGCAAGACGGTCAGCTGAGGCATTTTGAAACCGTAGAGCCTGCTATGGGAAAAATGATCGATACGAAAATTCGATCGCGGGCCACCATGGACCTCTCGCAGCATCAAATCCCCCTCGATGGTCGTATCGGATTGCGATACCCGGGACTGGAGTTGGAGGTCCGTGTGAGCTTGGTTCCAAGTCACAATGGGCAAAAAATCGTATGCCGGTTGCTCGACCAAGAAAACGCGTCGATGAGCCTTGACCGAATTCGAATGCCGCCTCTGGTCGAGCACGCATTCCGCGAGATGATCAACGAACCTCAAGGGCTGATCCTTGTCACCGGCCCAACCGGCTCAGGTAAAACCACGACACTGTACGCAGCACTCAATGCCATCAACGACGGTACGCTCAACATCTGTACTATCGAGCATCCGGTTGAGTATGTAGTTAAGGGCTTTGTCCAAATCAACGTAACGCCCCAGCTCAGTTTCGCATTGGGTCTACGGGCCCTGTTGCGTCAGGATCCGGACGTTATTCTGATTGGTGAGATTCGTGACCAGGAAACCGCACAGATTGCCATTCAGGCTGCAAACACCGGCCACTTGGTCTTTGCCACATTGCACTCCAATAGTGCAGCACAAGCTGTACCTCGCATCGTTGATCTTGGGGTCGATGCCCAAACACTTGCGTCTGTACTCATTGGTGTGATTGCTCAGCGACTTGTGCAGACTCTTCGGACTGATATAGAACACGAATGGCTACCTATTAATGACGTAGAGCGCATGTGGTTGAAAAAGAATGGGCTGCCGCCTGTCACAGGCAATATTCCATTTGCGCCTTCGAAAGATTCGTTTTCAGGTAAATGCCCCATCATTGAGCTTATTAGATCAGACAGATCAGTGCGTGCAGCCATTATCGGTGGCGGTGGAGAGATGGCTGTGTTGAACGCTGCTGCACGGCAGAGCCAATTCGACACATTAGGCCAATCCGCTGTGCGGATGGTAACTGATGGCTTGACAACCTTGGGACGGGTACGGACCTTAATTAAAGATGATTCTGTGAAGCCAGCGGTTAGGCGCATCGGTGATGTTCTAATCGCTCAGGGCCTCATTACCTTTACGCAGGCAAATCAGGCAGCTGAACTTCAGCTGCGGTGTACGATTGAAGGCAAGGTCAAAAAGTTCGGGCAAGCCCTCATTGATCTGGCGCTTGTGTCACAAGATGACGTGGTGAACGCTCTTGGTTACACCGAGGGGGCGGTGGAATTTTTGAATGAGTTGGCCGCGACCCGGAAAATCAACTTCAGGGCACTGAAGGATACTGTCGAGCTGTGGCGCACTGAGCGAAATCAAGAGTCAATCTTCGACATGCTCATCGAGCAGAACCTCATCAGCAAGGAAAGTTTATATGAAGAAGTTTATTGCGCGGATGGCTATGGCAGCCCTGCTGGCAACTCCAGTCCTCTCCTTAGCACAGGAGTCGCTGCCGTCGCTGCCGTATAGAGAGGTTGCGGCCCAGGCTGAAGACAGTCACAAGGTCATCGTGTTCTTTTCCTTTGCGTGTCCAGTCTGTGCTTCATACGATCAGACCTTGGCTCGGTGGGCCAAAACGATGCCGCCTGGCTGGTCCGCTGAGTTCCTTCCCGTAGCGGTCCCCGACAAAGCCAATTACATTGCTGCTCGTGCATTTTTTGCTGTCCAGGATGCAGATCCAGCCCGACTCGACGCATTCATGTCGGCGGCCTATACGTTGATCCAGCAGAATGGCATGCCGATGGAGAGCCCTGATACATGGACGAAAGCTGTAGCGATCTCGAACGTTCAGGGGTTCAACGAAGCCTGGCACAACGTCACTCAGCAGCGGCTGGAGAAGGCTTTTGCCAAGCTCCTCACATATGGAGTTGATGCCACACCTTCCATGGTCATCAATGGGAAGTACGTGATCACACCTGACGATGTTTCCGGCGATAGTGCGCTCTACATGAACCTGGCCAACGGCATGATTTCCAAGGTGATGCTGGAGCAATAACCCAGCCCACGGTTGGTTCTGCCAGGAAAGATTGTCAAAACAGGAAACCCCCGTACCCACGGGGGTTTTGCATTTTGGCGGCCAGCCCGGTGCCAGGGATCCTATCTACAAAGAAGAGCTGTACAGTCCGAAGGCGGGCAGCGTTACAAAAAAGAAAGCCCGGCATAGTCGGGCTTTCTTTTTCAGCTGTAGTTAGCTTTTGCCCCCTCTCGTCGTCGGCGGCTTGGCGTCGTCATCACCCTTGTCTTCCGGGGTAACAACGGTGTTTTCCAGGGTCATCACTCGCGTAACGGGTGCCGGCTTCCCTCCTCCACTGAACGGCGACTCGTAAGCATCCGCAGCTCCCATCATGCCTTCACCGTATGGGCTACCTGACCCATTATCTGAGCCGGACAGTTGTGGCTCACCTGCTGAGAGCCCAGCGCTAGCCTGCGATTGGGCACCAGCAGTCATCAAACCAGCACCCGATGCCGTCATCATTTCGCCCGCTTGTAGTTCAGTGTGGGACTCGGCCATGGCTGGTTGCGAACCCATATGGAGTTGACCGGTGTGAGCGGCGGTGGACGCGTGACCAATGGGCTCCATCAGGTTCTGACTAGTCCCCGCGGTCATGAGCCCCTCACCTGGGGCCGCTCTAAGCTCCCCTGCGTGACCTGTGATCGGTGCAGCCTCGACGCCGGTCAGCGCTGCGGCCGCGACGGGCTGGCTGGCTTGTACAGGTGCAGCGTCCTGACGGATTGGTGCCTGTGCCTCGGCGCTGGTCAGCGCTGCGGCCGCCACGGGCTGGCTGGCTTGAACAGGTGCAGCGTCTTGGCGGATCGGTGCGTTGCCCTCCCCCCCGGCGAGCGCTGCCGCTGCTACAGGCTGACTGCTCTGTGCATGGGGCGCCTCCTGTCGTATTGGAGCTGGTGCTGGGGCAGGCGCTTCAGCGTTTGCATTAATTGGTGTGACCAGTGGCTGGCCATGGGCTGCAGCTTGCGTATTTTCGCCCGGGGCAGCCATCAAGTTGCCTGCGTGTCCGCCCAGGGGAGCAAGAGCGTCGGCGCGCGCCGGCATTGGGGTCACAAGCGGCTGACCACTCTGTGCTTGAGGGCCAGGTGTGGCGCCATCACTCTGGAGCATTGAGCGCACACTTGAGCCGGGCTCAAAGCGCTCAGGCTTGCCGTTGGCGGCCACATCAGCATTGTAGTTGTCTGCCATGTGATCGGAAGCGATCATCATCCCTGGAACAACCGAAACGTTGCCAGCAAGCTTGGTGGCGGCTGCGGCCTCGCGGCCAGCAGTCTTCGCAGTAGCTGCAGCGGCTTTCGCAGTTTCAGCAGCTTCTGCCACATGTTCGGCGTTCACGACCCGCGAAGCCTGGCCTTGGCCACGAAGCAGCGCAGGTACCTCGTGCCCAGCTGCATTGACCACGCGTGCAGCCTGAGCAACTTCGGTACCGGCTTCAGCTGCTTTCAAGGCAGTTTCAGCGCTGCGTGCTGCCAGAACCGCTCTTGTCGCTTGAGTCCCTTTGATAGCTGCTCCACCCCATCCTGCGCCTGGCACAAACATAGTCGCTGCCGTAACGGCCATCGCAGTTTTAGGGTTTTCTTGCTCCCATTGCTGCTCGGCCTGGCCTACGCCGACCATGGTGTTCGTGATTGGCTTGACCGACATTGTGTCGCGGATCTGCTCAGGGGAAAGGGTAGTGTCCGCATTTTCGAGTGCTGTTTTACCCGCCCGCATCTGCTCTTGAGCTTTGGCATGGCTGCTTGGCATTTGCGACGATACATAGGTCTCGCGGTCCTCGTAGGAACGGTATGGATCCATTCCAGATGCGACTTCCCTGAGCTCTTGTGGTTGTGGAGCACCAGTAGGGCCGACCTGATTCGGATTGACCCCGGGAACATTGGTCGACGGGTTGCCGATGTTAGCGCGAGAAACCTGACCGGCTGGGTTGTCACTGACCTGGGCTGCTCGCCCACCTACGCCTTGGAATTTGGCCGCATCACCTTCGCTCGGCCCACCCACAACGTTTCCAGTCATAGCCGAAATGACATTCGCGAACTCTGTGTCCGCCCCAATGGACTTGAGGGCCCACAGCTGGGCTGACTCACGAGCGCCAACCATGCCAGTGGATTGCTGGGCATAGCGGGTTTCAAGCTCGGGGAATTTCTTGTTGAATTCACTGCGCTGCGAATCGCTGAGCCCGGCGATTGCCTGATTGAGCGCCTGCATCCCCTGCTGCGATCGGGTGAGATTCCCGCCGGTGGTCTCCTCACTGATCTTCGCGTTTGCGGAAACGCCGGCCTCCGCTGATGTAGCTTGCTGGAAGCGATTGAACGACGATTGGGTGTCGGCGGTGGTTGCACTCAGACGTCGACCCAAGGCGTTTTCAGTTGCGGCTTCTCTGCCAGTGCTATGAGAGAACGTATCAGCAACTGAGGCCTTCCACCCGGACATGTCACTTTCATTTTTGGAGATCTCTGAACCAAACTGGGATGCAATGGTTGAGGCCTGAGACTTGGTCATATCTTTCCCAGTGGCGTTCTGAATGCCAGCAGAAACACCGCCGAAGATACCGCTGAAACCCACCTTCGCGTCGAACGCCTCTTTGAAGGAATTCATCTCCTTCCCAGTGAACCCCAAGGCCTGACCAATGCTATCCCCCAGCTTCATCGCCTGCTGGGAAATATTGCTGTGCTGGCGATCGAGCGATTGCATGCGCTGATCTGTCCAGCTGTCACCGGATTTGTAGGAGGACATTTGGCGCAGTGAGGCCTCGACAGCTGAGGAGCTCTCGCTGCGCTTAGAATGGTCGGAACCGAAGGCACTCTGGGTGGAAGTGCTTAGCGTGTTTTTTAGATCCGCCGTGTTCCAGTTGGCGCCATTGAGTGACAGACCGTTATTTACACTGCCGGAATGTTCTGACTGGTACTGGTTACGGCTTGCCACATCGACATGTGCCCCATTTTTTACAAGATCAGGAGACTGAAGTTTCTCGTCATTGTGGTCGCGCCCCGACCAGCGGCTGGCAAGGCTTACCATGCCGTAAGCAGTCAAGCCAAGCATTGCTGCAGAAATGAGTGGTGTGGCGGCCAGCATATCCGATGCGATACCCAGCCTAGTTGCAAGAACATCGTAATAGACCGCCTTCATGTTGCTCGGTACTAGGCCAGCTTCTGTGAACTCAGTCAGTTTCTCTGCGACATCGTTTTGGATGTACATCTGAATCACAGCGGAAAATGGCAGCCAGGAAGTAGTCCATATCCCGAACCCCAGAAACTTTACATACATCATCAGCGATCCAGCCCCTTTAAACAGGCTGTAAATGATGACGATGGGCGCGAAGCCGAAGAAGAGAATCTGAAGGAAGACCATTGTCGGTGTCATGATCTTTGCAAAGAAACTGCCAGACGCCGCAGCATCGGAGCGGAACTGCTCGTCTTGCTGAGTCAACGATGTCATACAAAGATTGAAGCTGTTTTGATCGGAAACGCTATCTAGACAGTTGTATGTCCCTACTACAGAGTTGTAGAACAGCGCGTTCACCATGAAATCATCAGCGCTTTGAGCGGCAGACCACAGCGAAGGCACCAGGTTGGTAATTGCAGCACTAACATCGTCAGGCGTGTAAGCACTGCCCGAAGGGCTCTTAACCTTCATGCCGGCATTGATCATTTGTTTCGCGGCTGCGGAGGATGGGAACGCATCAACCTTGAGTGCTATCTTGGTCTGTGCTTCCTGGCAAGAAAGAGCGGAGCCTCCAATATTGACGTTATCCCAATAGGTGGTAAGGCCCGTGCCGCGGGAATGGCCTAATACATAAGAAACAATATTTGTGGATTTTTGGAAATCCGCAATGCTGAATGTCGTTGAGCCAGGAACACAGTCGATAATGTATTGTTTCAAGCTGGCCACAAGGTACGGGTCAACATTCTCCACACCCTTGCGCAGTGTAAGAAGCAGTTTCAACGGAGTGACAAAGCCATTCTGAGTGACGGCCATGTAACTCCCTGAGGTGCTTTGGTAGGCTGTGTTGATTTTTTCAAACAGTCCGTACATTGTCGTTGTGAACAAGCTGGCTGGTGCCGCGATTACAAGGGGGACGTTATCAACCTTGTTGACCGTCCCTGTGTAGATATCCTCGATCTTCACATCGGCCTTAATGGTGCAACACGCAACCATCATGGCGAAGCCAAACAGGCCACCCACAGGTCCGTTTGCAGGGATGAACTGTTCCGAAGCGCCTTTCTGAATTACAAACATAATTCCTGAGATCAGCGCAATGAACCCACCAACGAGGTACACGCCAGTCATGAAACCCTTGGCGTTGAATATCATCGCTACGCTGTTGAGCGTATTGTAAAAAGTCGAAACATCACCTAGTACAAATACAGTGAAGTCCATAATATATCCCTAGAGGCCCGGCTTAACAAAGATCGCTGGGTTGCTGGTTAAAATCATCTTAATCCACTGCTCGGTAGCAACAACCCTTGGTTGGAAGTTTGCGTCCTCCGCCCTGATGGCTGCGAGCTCCTGAACGAGCTTGTTAATGTTCTGGTCAACAAAGTCAGGTTTGATGCCTTTAACTCCGTTGAATGTCTGGTTCGCTGCATACAGAGCAGCCTCACCATATTTCAGGGCCAGTTCATTTGCGATGATTGGCGCCATTTGTTCCGCAACACCCTGAATTGCCCCAGGGAATTGCTGTACCTTTCTAATCAAGGCAAGCGCAGGTGTTTTGACAGAGTTGATGAACTGTTTTTGTGCTGCAGTGAAGTCGCAAGAGTTACTGGTGCAGTTTGTAAGCTTGCCTACAATCGAAGTGCTAGCTGTACCACTTGTCGCGCCTTGTGCGTAGCCGAACAGCATTTTGTTGGTGTAGCCCAAGGTGCCATCAAAGCTCAATGTCTTATTGGGGTTGATGCTAGTGCACTTGTTGCGGTCGTACCCGTTGTCGCAATGCAGGAGTTTAAGCGGCGTACTGTTGGAACTTGAGCCGTTTTTGAAATTCATCAGTGTCAAGGTTGGGCTATAAATTTGACCAACCTTAGGCTTTTCAGAACCGTCAGAGTTTTTCGAGGAGCTGTCCGGCGCAGTCATAACTACTGCGCCAATCATGCTCATCACAACTTCGTTAGCGAGATTGCTGTCAGCTTCGCCAGTGTCGGGGTTACCCAGGTATTGGCCTGATGAGGTGTCGGTAAGGGCTTTCCAAACAGGGTTGCCGCACTCCTCGCAGCTTCCGTCATTGGTGCCTTTGTCAGAACTGCTGTTCGGAGAGCTGAATAGATCTGTCAAACCAGCGAACAGATCAGAGAAGGAGCCAGTTGCTGCCGAGGCCGCCGTCGATGCCTGGTCAACCATCTCTTTTCGAGCTGATGGATCTGTGAACGACTTGACGATGGAGTTCGCCACAGCGCATGTGTTCTTCATCATCTGGTTCAGGGCTTGCAGCTTATTCTGGAAGTCCTGCATCAGCTTGCCCAGAGCCGGGTTGATAGCGTCAATGGCGGCTTTGAACGCAACCCCAACAGCGTTCGCTGCGATTTGGCGGAACAATGCAACCAGGGCGTCTGCGTTGATGAACGAGAATGACCCCGCGAACATATCAATCCCGCCGCAACCGGCCGAGAATCGAGGCGGGTCGAAAGCAACCAGGTTAATGTTACGAACCGGGCTTCGAAGGGCTGCGCCACCGCCTACCATGCCGCCGCGGCTTTGGCTTGTGAAGGCGCCCGCGCTGGTGCTGTTCGACATGAACATGCCGTCAAGCGCATCAGCAAGTCCAGCTGATGCAGGTGCTGAAACCATGGTAAGTGTTGCCACCAGTAATAACGATACCAGCTGTTTCAATATATTCCGCATTATTGTTGCCCCCCTTCGTAGCGGCCTTCCAGTTTGTCCTTCAGGTATTTAACCCACTGCTTTGGATCATCACTCGCACCCTTTTGAGTGTCTTCGTTGGTCAAGACGCCTCGATCATATGTATTGATTTTCTGTGCAATGTCTTTCGGCAATAGATTGTTGCTGTCAGCTGCAATGATGATCCGCTCTGCGAGCTGGTCTTGGGCCATCATCCCTTGCGATACGATGTAGTAGTTGTTCGGAGGAACAACGAGAACTGTAGTTGGCGTGATGCGCAGGTTCAGAATGCTCGCTTGCCCGGTGTTTTTCTCAAATTCCGTTACATTCGGTAGAGGTTTGCCATCCATGGAAATGAATTTCGTGACAAATCCATACTCCTTGGCCAGTTTCTGAACGGTGTTCACTTGAGGTCGGCAGAATTCACACTTCGAATCGAAGAAAACCCACAAGCCGCCCACGGTCGCGACATGTTTTAGTGCCTCAGTTACACCGGCCTGAGCATTCCTCAGGAAGAATGGTTTCGTGTAAGTTGCGATAGGGACTCGGTTGTTCTCGTCCAGGAATGGATCGGCGGCCACAACACGGGTTGTCATCTCTGCATAGCGCTGGGACTTGTCCATGGCCACGCGCTGCGCGTAGAGATACGCCTCAACGTTTTCCTTGCTAGGGTCGTCGATCGCGGCGTCCAACAGCTTCGGCATGTTTTCGCGCAGCCACGAAACAGAAAACGGGTGAACTGTCGGTTCTTTGGAGTCAGGTTTTTCGCTGGGAGCTTTGGGCTCTTGACGGATTAATGGCGGAGGCGGTGCAGTCTCTTTTGGATCTTTGTAGAAAAACCACCCCTCAGCTTTGCGCTCGATGAACCTCGGAGATCCGCTGTCGACATCCGCATAGACAACACTGGGCAAGGCGGCGATAGACAATAGCGCCGATACTAGAATGTTTTTTAGTAATCCTTCACGCGTACGCATACGCTTGAGTCGTTCGAATGGAGCTTTCATCAGATGATGGGCCCTACCTTGCCAATGATCAGCTTCGAATCTAGGAAGCCCCAGTAGCGGCCGTCATAGCTCCTTGGCTCAGTCCCAATGACCAGAATCTTGCCGGCCGGTACTGTCATGACACGGTCGAAATCGCCGGACTTCTTGCCCAGCTTTTCGATAAGGTCCAGCTCACCGATCAGTCGATCGCCGATGTAGGCGACGTTGTTCTTCACGACCAGCTTGTCACCCGGGAGGCCTGCGACCATCTTTCCAACGGTCTTCCCTTCGAAGTGCTCGCCCATGAGGCCGCCTTTCGGCACGAATGCGACGAAATCACCCCGTTTGAGGTCAGCAGGCTGGCCATAAGTGATCATGTACAGGCGCCAGGGCAGGCAACGGACTGACGCAAGATCAACACCGATCCGGTAGTCCTGGCGAAACGTCGTAACGGCCGCAATTGCAACGATGAACGCAGCGGCGATACCTATGAGCGAGTTTCGAAGAAATCGAAGCCGTGCTTTGTCTGTCCGAAGGGTTTTGAGCGGGGACACCAGTCGAGACGCCAGTGCTTTAGAGTTCATGCGATCACTCCAGCTCAAGGCCAAGGTGCTGTGCAACCTGGCCGGTAACGTTCAGCCCCGCGGGTGCGTTTAGGGCTACCGATGAGTTGATCACCAGCACCCCTGAATCTGTGTACCCCTTCAGTACATTTTGAAGTTCTGTCACGAATGCAAGGCCGTCGGCTTGCGCTTGCTCAGGGCTTAAGCCGGCCTTATCGAGAGTACGCTTCATCTGCGCATTGGCGAGCTTGGTGCCATCAACCAGCACTACCTGTGCTCCCGAACTGAGGTTCTGCCCGGCGAAGTGATAAGCCATGAAGCTGGTGAAGCCGGATACAGCGAGAGCCACGAAGGCGCATGTCAGAAAGGAAACCCCTGCAGGTGCTTGCTGGGCTTTGCCACCCTGTGCTGGCTTAGTCCTTACCTGGTCATCATCAGGGCGGATTTGCTCCCCTGGCTGTTGTTGTTGGCTATTCGCTGTATCAGTCATCGTGGCGTTCCCTAGTAGCGGTGGAAAGAGGTAGCGCTCAATGCGCAGTTATTTTTGCAAGCATAACACGTAGCACTACGACAACAGTATCAGTTTGCCGCAATAAAAAGCCCGGCGCATGGCCGGGCTTTTTATTGCAGTGGTGGTGATGGTGCAGGTGCTGACTGCTTGCTGGCCTGATTACGCCGCAGAGCTCTGGCGGGCCATGTAATTGTTCACTGCCTCTACCGCATCGACCCCACGGTCAAGATCATCAAGAATCTCGTTGCGGGCTGCCCCTTTCGAGGAGAACGTCACGTTGTGGAACTCATCCACAACAAGGCGCACGATGCCCCAATCGGTTTCGCTACGCTTGACCATAATCTCGCTGTACTTGCCGGGCATGGTGTGTACCGTCTTCAGCATGTGAGCCCCGTAAGGTTCGATCTTGAACTGCTTGCTGTCGATGGCCGAGTCGATCGATTCGGACTTCTGCTGCAGGATGAACTGCCAGGCCGAGTTTGCGGCGATTGCCTCGGTGTTTTTCGACGCATAGACGTCGCCAATAGCCTGCGTTACTACCAGCACCGCACCATCTTCTTTCCGCGCTTTGCGGTAAGCAGCAACCATGGCCTTGGCCATCATTGGATCGTCGAGCATCTCCCAGGCCTCATCGACGATGAGGATTTTCTTCCGGCCTCGCTCACCCAGCTGCGCCTTGTACATGTCGTGGTTGATGCGCGAGATCAACTGCAGGAGGACCACCTGCTGAAGAGCTGGGCGCCCCTTCAGATCGCTCAGCTCCATGCAGATGAACGCGTTGCTCATGTCCAGGTTGTTCTCACCATCGAACCATTTGGTGTACTGACCACCGGCAAACGGGAACAGCTGGCGGCCCAAGCGCCGGCACTCTTCGTCATCCGATTGATTGATGAACCAGTCTGCAACAGCGGTGATATTTGCGGCGTTGCCGAACTTCTCCCAGGTACTGGTAATGGCCTGCTCGACACGGGACAGCTGGTAATCGTTAAGCGTGTCCTCCGGTGCGGCCATTTTGGCGATGGTGGCTTTGAGGATGTCCATTTCCTCGTGCAAGTCTTCAACATGCGTGAACGGGTTCAGGCATACATCCGACTCAGGCTTGAACTCGATGAATTCGCCACCAACCATCTTGCACAGCTTCAGGTAACTCCGGCCGGCGTCGATCACCCACAATTTTGCGCCTGCAGCGAGGTAGTCGGCGGCGATTTTCTGTGTGAAGAACGACTTGCCAGCGCCGGCCTCAGCAAAAATGATCCCGCTGTAGTTGGTACTCGACTCGTACAGATCAACCAAAGCAGGCTGGCCACGGCGCGTGAGCAGCAGCATTGCCCCACCCATGCCGCTACCTGTCCATTCGCCGAGTATCGGTAGGAACTGACAGGCATGTCGCACTGCCATCGTATGGAAGCGATAGAGGTTCTTGACGCCTTCATTGGACGTATTGAGTGGCAGCAGGTTGTTCCAGAGAGCTTCAAGGATGCGCCTGTCTTCCCGGAGCTCGAAAGCCAGAGAGGTGTAGTAAGCCTGCAGGCCCGCGGACAACTTGTTCAGGCGCTGCTTGTCACGCGAGAACAGGAAAATCGTAAAGTTCACCTCAACGATGATCGCACCCTTGCCGTCGATCTCATGAACCAGGGTGTCGATGCCCTTTTTCTTGTAGCTGAGGATGGGTATCAGGTGAGCTGTGGGCCCAAAGACCTGGTGGTTGATGATCGAGGACGTTTGCTTGACTTCGTCCTTCTTCACGACCTGGTCAGGGTAGTGGATGGTCAGCACCATGTAGTACGGGTCGGTGATCTGGTTCGAAAGCCCGTTCGGGTCGCCGATCATGTGGTTCATGATTGCGAGGCTGGTTTTCTGAGGGAAGTGTTTGACACTCAGCGCTTTCGCATAGTGGGCGCCGTCATTGAAATTGATGGTCGACGGGTCATCGTAGTTGATGGAGTCGCCAGGGTAGTAGACCTGGTCCTTGATCAGTTGATCTTCATCGTAGTGCGACCGAGGAGCATCCCACAGCTTCGTGAGGATTCGCATGAGCACCAGATAGCCAACTGCATCGAGCTGGAACAGATTCAGCGACGCTGCTTTGAGCGCTTCCGTGACCCGGTCGGCCGATTCTTTCGTCGCCGCGATGTCTGCGTCATCGGGGCTATCGGTGCGGCAAGGGAACTTCACGGTCACGATGACGCGCTGACGATTCAGCATCACACCACTCCGCTGAACCAGCGGATTATCAACGCCACCGTTAATCAGGTTGGCGTGCTGGCGTGAGAGAGCCTTGAGAATCGGGTTCAGCGCTGGCTTGCTGTTCAAATAGGCATCGATGTATTCGCCGACATCGGGGCTTTCAAGCATTGCGATCTGAATGTAGGTGCCTGCCGCGAAGTTCATGCTCAGGGCAGACTGAAGCTTGTCGACGGTCGAGGAGCTGGCGCCTGTCAGGGCGTCAGATACAAAACATGCCCCGAGGTAATGTTCATTCCCGTCGGAGCAAAAGAATACTTTTGAGTCGGGGTCGATAGCCCTGACATTGAGTTTTTTTTGAGGGGTGGATGTTCTATCCCCTTTGAGCGTCGCTTTCGAAGCTGCCATTTCACTGTTCGCCATATGTGGTGGTTGAGTAGGCTTGGAAGGCCTGGAGGGCAACCCGCAGGCAGAGCCAGTTGAAAAGGCGCACTAGCGACCTAGTGCGCCTTGAGGGGCGTTACAGCGTTGCGGTGAAGATGTTGGTCAGTACGCCTGGGCCAACGCTTGCAGAGAGCGCTACGGCTACGCCGGTCACAACGGCCATGACCGATTGCTTGACCACGCCGATTGCCAGGCCGGTACCGAGGGCACCCAGGGCAAAGACCTTACCGAGGGAGCCGGTCATCCAACCGTCGAGGCTGATGACGATCTCGTTGAAGGTGGAGTCGGCGCCGGCGGTCACGTCGACGGCGACAGCCAGACCGACCACAGCCATGCTCACCAGGGCACGTTTGTCGATTTTCTTGAATGGAGCAGCGGCTACTGCGGTGGTTTCGATTTGTGCGATTTGTGCGGTCATTGTGTAGCTCCCAGTGTTATCAGTTCAGATTGATGTCAGTTGTGGATGGGATTGCGGACGACGTAACTTGCGGTCCGTAATTGGTTGGTTCTGCAGCAACGTTTTCCGATTTAGGGGCGGCAACATTGACTGGCGGTACAGCGGTTAACTCAAGGTGAGGAACAACCATGCCTTGGCCTGAGTATTCGGATTTTCCGAACGACCAAGTGCGTGGCTGAATCTCGGTAAAGAGGTAGGACGGAAAGTGCAAATCGTCCTTGCTGTCGATCCACGGAGCGATCCAGATGCGCATGACTTGGGCTGGAACTCGAACCGGTCGAGCAAGATCCGCAACAGCTGGCCCTGGCACACCATTGGATACCTTGAGGTTATGCTCAGAGCCGGCAGTCTTTCCCATGTCGTCACCGTACTTTACGTTCGGTGCCTTCTGACCAATTGGCATATCGCTGTCGGTCAGCGCTGGGCTCTGTTCTGTGGACTTGTAAACAGCCATTGGCGACTTACAAATGATGCCTTGCGGCATGCCTGGGCATGAGAACTCGTCATCGCCGGCGGTATTCAACCAGGACGAACAACCACTCAGAAGAGCAATAGGCAACAGCGCTGCGACTAATGCAGTACGTTTCATATGATTACCTTTCATCATTTCAGTTCGATCCCTTTCACCAGCATGATCGTAACTTTGCGGCCGGCGTCGATCTCAACTACCGGAGTCATTTCGCGAGCCATCTCCATGTAGAATTTGGCAATTTCATTCGCGGAAGTAGAGAACCCTTTAGCAACACCAGTTTGCAGAATGGTCGATGTGTCAGCGCTTTGGGTTTGAGTGGTGCTGCTGTCACCCAGGCTCAACTGCGGGATTGTTTGTGGTGTCATGCCCTGTGCGAGGCCCGAGAGACCGCCGGCAACCAAAGTTTTGGCAATCATCTGGCCCTGCTTGGACACGAGTCGACCACGCATACCGACCCGCCCGTCCTCGCCAACGATGTAACCTTCCATCTTCCCTTCGATGATCTTTCCGTCTTTGCGTACGCAAGAGAAAGATTCTGTCCGGAGCATAGCGCGCTCACTGGAAAGAACACCGTAGCCAGAAGCGAGCGCAAAACATTCTTTAACATCGACGCTGTACTTGTTTGGCAGTACGGCGTCAGACTTGATTCGCATGGTCGTCGGCACAGGGTTTTTCTGCGTTGTGGAGCTGGTTGGCGCGTCCATACCGTTCAGCAGCACACCTTCGAAGAACGAACCGGCTGGCATCGCCGGGGTCGGCTTCTCTGCCTGCTTCGGGGCCTCATTCCGGGCCGTTTGGGTACCGCCAGTGACCCGCAGGGTTGCTACCTTCGGTTTCGGCTCTTGCAGGGCTTCACCAGTGCCAGCTGCGCTTTCATAGCCTGGCAACGCAGCATTCAGAGCTGGAGCGGTACCGCCCTTGCTAAGCTCCAGTTTGTCCATCCGATCACCCAAGCGCTTCAGCTCGCGAAGCGTGTCCTGGGTAACAGGGTCAGGCCGTTGCCCCCGCAGTCGTTCTTCTTCAAGGGCGCGTAGGCGATCATCTTTGCGATCTTGCTCCATCTGCTTGAGCGATTGGCCGATCTCTTTAAAACGTTTGTCCTGTAAAGCCAATTTAGCCATGATCTGCTCAGGAGTATTATTATCTCCACGAGGCAAGAGCAGCTTGGTGTCGGAAGTGCCTTCGGTTTTCGTATTGTTCTTGGGCTTGTCATTGCCAACAATTACAGAGCCGACAATCATCAAGAAGCCTAAAAGGCCAATAATTGCAATTGTCGATCGAACGCCTGGGCTAAGATCTTGCCACTTATCTTTCAGCTGGTCTTTGATAGCCATGCTTAATTCCCCGTAGCCGACTTATCAGAGACGATGAACACATCAGTGGTCATGCCGGCACGTAGGGTGGCTGTCGGGAAGAAAGACACAGCGCGGACACCATCGCTGTAGAACGTACCTTCATCAAGATCGACGTCGGTTTTGGACGTTCCTTGCAGGCTGTAACGATAAATATCGTACTCTGGGCCGGAGTAACGAACTTTTGGATAGGCAATTACGTTGCCAATGTTCGCGGCCGACGCAGGCAACAGACCTTCACTGAAGCCTTCAGGGGTTTTGCCGAGAGCTGCTTCTCGCAACACGTAACGAATAGTATCGGTGTAGTTGTTGCTGTCGGGCGCCTGGTTCTCGGACGCATGACCGCCAGTTTCCACCATCGGCTTGTCCAGTTGCAGCGTAATGGTCTGCTGTGGGAGCTCCTTCGGAATCAGGGTCAAAGAAATGACCGGGTCGTTTGGATTAGAACCAGTCACGTACAGTGCGACTGGCTTATCCTTCGTCTTCATCGTCGCATAAAGCGATTGACCGATCGTACTGATATCCAAATCATCAGGTTGCTGGTCGACTGCTTTAGGCGAAGCGAACGGAGTGGAAATCCGGTTCGGCAAGATGTTCGAAACGTAAATAACTTCGTTACGGTCCGAGCTCACGCGAACTACCTGGGTGCGCGAATCAGATTCGGCGCCAGGCATAACGCCCAAGCCAGGCAGAGGCTGCGCTTCGACAGGTTTGACTCGTTTTGCTGCCGTAGGAACAGGCGGCAATTTTACTTCCGCCATCCCATCAGCCCATGAGATGGATGCATGGATGGTGGCCAGCACGATTAGAGCAATGGCTGAGCGTTTCACTGAAGCGCCTCCTTGGTTGGTTCTGCTGGCTTAGGCGGGTGAGACTGAAGCCACTTGAGTGTTTTTGGGGTGCTGCCTGGGTAGTGGTCCATACCCGTGATCCAAGGGCGGCCCGCACGCATCTCGATGACGTACTCGACCACTTGGTAGTCCGGTTTGGGCTTGCCGGTTGCGCTGCGAGACTCCATCGAACCGAGAATGAAAACCTTCTTCGTCTCCTTCTCGTAGCTGATGTCAGTGGCGTTCCAGGACACAGAACCAGCATTCGTTGCGAACACGGGGTCGTTGGCCAACACGAACATCTTCTTGCGCACGTCTGCGTAGATCTTCGGATCAACGAAGGCGCTAACAGAGTCGGCAATGAAATTCACGTTCTTGGGCGTGACATTGCCCATCAAAGTCGAGGCATAAAGGCCAAAGGACTTGATGTACTCGTCGTCCGCGTTGTTCCAGCCAACCTTCACGGCCTTGTCCAGGTTCGGCGGCACCAAACGTGTGGTTTCGTGCTGCCCCATTTGGTTGAAAGTGAGCAGCAGGACCGATACCGAAAGGCACGCGATCGACAAGGTCTGGAAGTTTCTGAGACTTTTCAGCCCTTCCATCGTGTTCTGCATTTTCTTGATCTTCATTGCGGCCTCAAAGCGCTATCGAATACATAACGCGTACAAATAAAGTCGTTCGAAAGCTTTAGTAGAAGTAGTCGCGCTTCGAAGAGTCGTCGTAGTGTTTATTCAGCCCCATGACGCCTGCCTCGTAGCAGAGGTGATGCAGAATGCCGTCCAGTGCACCGCTCTTGAAACGCTTAAACCGCTTTACTGCGTACCAGCCGCCGGCGAGGGAAGCGATGGTTGCCCAGCCCCCCAGTGCGATACCTGCGCCCAGGCAGCCAATGAAGATCGCAGCCTCATCGATTTCCCAAAAAAGTAATTGCGTCTGACTGTCAACGTAGCGCGGGATATCAATCTCCTTCACAGAGGTTTCCCCGCAGCTTTAACGATGTCGACCTCGACCCGACGGTTCATCGAGCTATCGGAGCTAGAT
This sequence comes from Pseudomonas sp. CIP-10, assembly GCF_020911845.1. Lineage (NCBI taxonomy): Bacteria > Pseudomonadati > Pseudomonadota > Gammaproteobacteria > Pseudomonadales > Pseudomonadaceae > Pseudomonas > Pseudomonas sp. CIP-10. The sequence goes on from NZ_CP087161.1 coordinate 231,862, forward strand.
ACAGGGTCACGCTTGCCCCGGCCGTAAACCTTGATGTTTTTCTTCTTAACACCGTGCCGAACCAGGTAACGCGCAGCTTCGATGGCGCGGTTCTCGGACAGGCGCTGGTTGTAAATCGCCTCGCCCACTTCGTCCGCATAACCGATCAGGGTGATGGTGCTGCCGACGCGAAGTGCGTCAGCGATGACGTTGGTCAGCGGCCACCAGCCCGTAGGCATGCTCTTGTCGAAGTCAAAGTAGAGCGTGGTCCGCGTGTGACGGGCCTCCTCGGCGATCTTTGCATCTTCTGCATCGAGCAGAGCCTCTTCTGCCGGCATCAGGGCCCGAGGCCTGGCTGGCTCAGTCACCGTCCAGACCGGAGATTCGGCTTTCTTCTGGGTGTCGCGAATGGATTCAACAAGCGCGTGCCCTGCATGCGCGGGCTCAATCGCAACGCCGTAGCTGTCTGGAACCACTACCTGTCGCACATCAACGGCACCCGCGGTGCTTGCTGAGAGCGCAAGCGACGCAAGCAGAATGGCTCTGTTCAAGGTGATCATAGAATACTCGTTGGTTTGGAATGCTAAATAACACGTAGCGATAATACAGATAGTTGGCTTTTTGTTGCAACCGTCCTCTTGTGGCGCCTAAAATATAGCGACGTGTTACGTATTGCAAACGCTTTTGGCGATTTCGCGGTCTAGCCCCACCACCTTATCAGCAGCTGTGCTTCATACCCCTGCATTAGGTATTCCCTCTTTGCAGAGTCGTAGGAGTCAAAAATGCAAACCAGAACAGACGCAGCAACCCACCAAAGCTCGGCCAACGGCGAATCGCTGTGGGCCAGCCAGGGCCAGGCCGCGGCTTCTATTGGCCTGCAGGTGTGGAACAAGGTTGAGAAGACCAATCCTGATGAGACCAAGTCCTTCAACAAGGGTGGTTTCCAGGGGACCGCGATCGCGCCCATCTATCAGATCAAGCGTGCTACTGAGGTTTTCGGACCTTTTGGCCTTGGCTGGGGTGTCGAGCTGATCAGTGAAGCGTACGTGGACGGGAAACCGTTCGTTGTGGATGGCCAGGTCGTTGGTAAAGAAGTCATTCACAAGGTGTACGTTGAGCTGTGGTACCTGCAACAGGGATTCCGCGGTTCAGTGAAGCAGTTCGGCGCTACCACCTACATCACGCGAGATTCCTACGGAATCATCAGTAGTGATGAGGATCACGCCAAGAAAAGTCTCACAGACGCAACTTCAAAATGCCTTTCGTTGCTTGGCTTCAGTGCCGATGTCTTCACTGGCAAATTCGATGACACCAAATATGTCGAGGGTCTCCGCGAGGAAGCCCAGCATGGTCAGGTAAACGAATCAGTTGGAGGCACAACAGGTGCAGCTGAGACTGTTCAATCAGATACCCAACAGCAGACATCGACGCAACCGCCAGAGAAATCTCGGTACCAGAAGTACAAGGATCAGCTGGATCAAATTGCTCAAACCGGGCAGACCGTAAAGGACGTGCCAGGCGTTCGGACCACCATCGAGCAGGACAAGCTCCTGTCGCAGATGGAAATCCAAACGCTTTTGCAATCGCCGCTGCTGCGCTTACCCGCAGCAGAGAAAGACAATGCGCAGGCTTCCGAGTCGAGCGTTTTCCTCTAACCCCCACAACCCGGGCGCCTCATGGTGCTCGGGTTTTTTTGTGCGTAGCTTAAGGCTCACCTCCATGAGTATGGATCAGATACTTCGCTCGAAAATCGGTGGCTTCAAAGACACCCTGGCACTGAGTTCGATCGGTGCTGGTGGACTTCTGACATCGCCTTTTTTCAGCTCTGTGCCGGCCACCCTCCCCCTCGCCATGGGGGCTGCGGGTGCGGCGTACGTGGGCAACCGTGTCTTTGATTTCTGGAAGAACCAGCTCCTCCTTGAGTCGAAGATCAATATCCGCTCGGCTACCGATCTGGCGCACGGAGATGGCTTGCTGCTTGGCTTCACTACCGACACGGGACAGCCTGTACGTGTCCCTGATGAAGACTTCATGCGGCATGGATTTATCCTGGGCCAGTCCGGTGTAGGTAAAACCGTATTGGGCAAACTGATGATGTTCCAGCAGATCCAGCGTGGCGGCGGCCTGACGTTCATCGACGGTAAGATGAATGCGGACGACATTCAAACGATCTACCAGTACTGCGTCTGGGCGGGCCGCGAGCAGGATCTGCTGATTCTGAACCCGGGTAACCCATCACTCAGCAATACATACAACCCCATCCTCAGGGGTGACCCTGATGAGATCGCCGCCCGCATCCTGTCCATCATTCCCTCTACCGAGAATAACCCTGGCGCTGACCACTACAAACAGTCGGCGAACCAAGGCATCACCACCCTCGTAGCGGCAATGCAAGCTGCTGGCCTCGCTTACAACTTCATCGACTTCACGATCCTGTTGATGAACCACAAAGCGATCGAGGAACTGGAAACCCTGCTCAAGAAGACCCAGCCTCACAACCCGGCGACCAAGAACTTCTCCCTGTTCCTTGAGCAATACAAGATCGGCGGAAAGCCGGGCATGGAGAACGTGGTTGACATCAAGCGGATGAAGGAAACGTTCGGCGGTCTTGCCGGCCGGATGTACTTGTTCGGTACGGGGAAATTCGGTGACGTGATGAACACCTACGCCCCCGAGATCGACCTGTTCGAAGCAATCCGGGCGAAGAAGATCATCTACGTCGCTCTCCCGACGATGGGTAAAAACGAAGCCGCCTCCAACTTCGGCAAGATGTTCCTGGGCGACCTGCGTACGGCTATCTCGTGGATCCAGGCGCTGCCTGAAGAGGACCGGCCTAACCCCCCGCATTTCAATTTCATGGATGAGCTGGGCAGTTACGCCGTTCAGTCGCTAGCACGCCCCTTTGAACAGGGGCGCAGCGCGCAGATGGCACTGTTCCCCGCAGCCCAGACCTTGGCCAACCTGGATGTGGTTTCTCCTGACTTCAAAGAGATGGTCATCGGTAACACCTGGACCAAGATCTTTTTCAAGATCGGTACCCAGGCCACGGCCGTTGAGTGTGCAGACCTCATCGGCATGAAAATCGGTATCACGAAGTCATTGAGCGGTACGCAGAACGAAAGCAGTAGCACCCCCCTTCTCAATGTGGCGCCAGAGGGTGGCACCGGTGCTGCCGCCGGCATATCGGTCGGTGAGCGAGAGCAGGAGGAGTACAAGGTCTCGCCGGATGACCTCAAAGCGCTCGGTAAGGGGGAATGCATCATCCAGTACGGCGGAGACCAGATCTTCAACGTCCGGGTGCCGATGATCAGCATCGACAGAAAGCTGCAGAAAGAAATCGGCCCTATTCGAATCAACCACTTCCGCAGGCCGTCCGTTAAGGGTGCGGACTTCTTCAAGAATAGTGACAAGTACCTGGGTGGCAGCGGGCTGCCCACTGGTGGGCGGAAGAAACAACAGGAGCAGCTGAGAGATGAGTAACGTAGAACCTAAGGGCGCTCATGTTGTGCCCGGGCATACCCTTGTGCTCGATGAGAGCACTGAGGGCCAGGGGCAACTGATCAGGGAGGTGATTCAGCGACGCATTGCAGCCGGCGCTGCGGTCTTCGTGGTCGGCTCATCGGTCGATGAATCACTTTTGGGAGCGATGATCGGCGCCAGCACTGCAGTTGGCCGGGGAGCTGATCTGCTCATCGTGAATCCTGGTAGTCCCGCCTTGAGCCATACCTACAACCCGGTGCTGCACACAGCTCCTACCAAGGTCGCGAGCCATGTCTTGAATTTCCTCGCGGATCAGGATGCGACGGCAGGTCACGATTCAACCCCAACCGCAGCTCTTGTTCGGGCGATTGTGTCCTCGCTGCAGCTCGCTGGCCTGCCCTACTCGTACCTTGATCTGGGTATGTTCGTGATGAAGCCTGACGCTATTTCAGCGCTGATCGAACACATGGCCACTGCATACCCTCGTTCAGTGCAGCTGGGAGCCCTGCAGCAGGCCTGCAAGGCCTTTCAGGATGATGTTGGCGACATCTGTGCGGTAAAGCTGAAAGGACGCTTCTCGGGCCTCGCTGGGAGCATGTGCATGCTCGGCGCCGGTAGAGCGGGTGAAGTGTTCAACAGCTACCAGCCTGACGTCGTGCTGCACGAGGCGCTGGTAACACGAAAGATCGTGTATCTCGCAATTCCCTACATCGGCCGAGGCCAGGCGGCGTCCAATCTCCGCCGCATCGTGATCTCGAATCTGGCGGATGCTGTTCTGCGGTCGATCGGTGAGCCTGGTGCACCCACTGCGCTGGCTGTGTTCACCGATCCAGGTGGTTGCAATGACCCGAGCATCGAGCAGCTGCTCTCGCCACAGACTGAGCAGGTGATGAGCGTATGGGTTGCAGCTGGTTCGCTCGACGATCTTGGGCGTGAGTCTCTGGATCTGCGCGAGGCCTGCCTGAGTCGAGCTCGCAACCTGGTTCTGTTCAAACCTCAATCCGAGTCGGCAGCGCAGGTCTATTCGCAGCTGTTGCCTACGGAGCCTGAGCAAGCCCAGGGCACAGGGGATGTGATGCAAAAACTCTTGTCGATGGGCACCACCGACTACGCGATTGTTTCCGGCGAGCACCAGGTGACCTGGGCGAGTGTGGCCACCCCTGGTGAAGTGAGGTTCGCCACAGCGGCCGACATCAGATGGCCGGCCAGGCGCCAGCATGCCCGAATGGCTGGCGCAGATCAATTCACGCAAACAGTTCCGGTTTAAGGGTGGTGCCAATGAACGAATTCACTGATATGCCCCTGGGCAACGAGGAAGAAAATGATGTCTTCGGATCTGAGCTTCTATCTGACGATTCTGGCGGTCTTTCTGATCCTGGCGATGTTCGTAACTGGCTTGAGAGCTTTGATAGCGCCAATCTTTTCGAAGGTCTTGACGCCTTCGATCTTGATAACGCTGCAGACGATGCTCAAGTGGATTTTCTGGGGACTGACGAAACTGTGGTCGAGTCATATCCTTTTGCTGAAGAACTTGGGCTCGCCGCACTCAATAATCTATCGAACCTTGGAGCGCAAAGACGAAAACTGAAGAAGGATGAGCTGCGCCGGCTTGATGAAGAGGATTTCGAGGACGGCGTAACGCGTCTCGCGTTTCGCATCATTAAGGCCAACGTCGAGGCTTTGTTCGCGAAGAAACTGCCGACCGATGTGTATGTGACAGCTGCCCAATGGGTGTTCGGGCCTACCCTTGGCGACTGGGCATTTGATAAGTGCTGTGAGGTGCTTGGAGCTCGCAAGGACGTCATTCGTCTGCGGATCCACTACGAGTTCTGGCGTCGCTGGTACGTGTTCCCGGTCGAGTTTCCTTTCATGATCGACCCCGTGCCAGAAGCTGTTGCGGATGAGATCTTCATCCTGGCCGGTGATGAAGGGTACGATCTTGCTCGGGTAGCGTGGGGGCAGCCTGGCATTCGATCGGCTGACCTGCTGGCACTCGCATCCGGCGGCAATGTCACAGAGGCCTATCGTTCGGCTTTGGAGCGGCTGTGTGATCGATACATGCTGAGTCAGCAAAATGATTGCTGGTACCTCACCGGCCGTAACCCAGCACTGAGGGCCGTGGACCTGGCCTTGCTCCCTCACAAGCCCCTCGTCAACCAGATCTCCTGGTCCAGCATGTTCTAAGCATGATCGGGGGCAGCCAGGCTCTTCATCGAGCGAGAGCCTGGTACTATCCCCGCCAGACCCTCAAATTTCCATCGTCTACGTGAATGAAGTTCCGGCCTGGGTAAACGCCCACGCCGCCGCCCTCAAGATATAGGGCTAGTCGTCGAAGGTAGTCTACCGGTACGCCTGGCACTGTGAGGTCGCAAGCGCCACCTCTTAGGTGCGCAGAGTGCTTTTTGCCACCCACCTTCTTGTTGGTCGACTCTTCGCGATACCCTGAAAGCACGATGATGGGCTTCGTTATCCCGTGAATTTTGAACCAACCTTGAATTCCTGCGACGTCCAGGAGCACAGGGCTCATCTGCACAGCCTTGCCCGTGTGAACATCGCGCATCAGTCGGCACACGGGGTCATAGCCGGACCAATCGAGTCGACCGTTCTGGTAATAGACCTTGTCGACCTCCTCCCACTGCCCGGGTTTGATCTCACGCTTCAGCCAGAGACGTCTGGGTTGATCCCAGAAGGTGCTGGCGCTTGAGAGCAGCGGAGTTGAGGAAGCGGCCAAGCCGAGGGCATATTGCAGGAATGTTCGACGGTCCAAAAGGGGGGCTCCACTTCTCTGAGCGGTGATTTTATCACCCGTATTGATGTATGTGTACGCGTTATGAATCTACCGACGCACTCCCCGGGGTCGCATTGTAACAAGCCAAAAAAACCCGGCTGCGAGAGCCGGGTTTGGTGGGTTAGTTTAGGAGGCCACGCATGTGCTTGAGCTGCTCGTTTAAGTCGCCGACCCGGTTGGGTGGATTGAAGGTGCCAAGGTTGGCTTCAAGAGCCACTAGCACTGGCTTGAGGTTCTCTGCAGCCTTGAAGCCCGGCTTATCAGGATCGAGCGCCTGAAGCACGTTCTTCTTGGCCATCATGTTGAACCATTCAGGCTCCCAATTCTCGCAACCAGGAAGCGCGAAGATCGTCCTTTTCGACCCCATTTCGACGGCTGATAACATGTCGATCGGACCTTCGACGATCATGAACTCACTTTCAGAGCCTTCCCAGATCCAAGGAGATTTTCCGCCGTACCGCATGGCCTTCTTCTCCCCTTCTTTGGGTTCACGCATGAGCCTAAACTCAGCAGCACAGTGCGATTGCGACCGAAACCACAGTGGCCGAAATGCACAGGCTGGCGCCTTTTTTTCGGGGTTCCACAGGCCCGCTTTCACCATCAGTTCCTGCCCTGCGACTTCAGTCAAGAACCCCTTGGCTTCCATCGGGTTGTTCGGGATTGTGATGAGGATGCCTCGGTTGCAAGCTTCCCGGGCTACATCCTCAGATATACCCCGGCCAGCAAAGTACTTCAGGGCATCTTTCGAGGGATAACTGCAAGCTTCGGCGACGCGTTGCAATACCAGCGCAAGAGCACTGTCATCGCGTTGGATCGCGTCCATGGGCTTGGGCGGAACATAGTGCTTCAGCAGCTCAACATCGGCGCCCATCAGGTCAAGACCTGCCTCCCGATGAGATTTCCCCCAGTAAAATGCCGCCGCAGCGACCACGTCACCTTGCTCACCGCACGAGTAGCAGAGCCACCCGCCGTTTTTCACGCTGATCTTCACCGAGTGAACGGAAGAAGCTCCGCATTCAGGGTTTGGACAGATGTTGTACCGAATTGCACCTGCTGATGGTCTCGCTTTCGCACCGAGCATGTGCTCGAAGAACCAGTCGAGCGGGACGTTATCTCGCACATACTCAAAGTCGACTTCATAGGCGACTCCATTAGCATCGCGCTTGTATGGTCCATTAGTTACTGACATTTTCTGGTTCTCCAGATGAAATCTTAATGCTCTGTGATGCTTCACGCCGGCCTGTAATACTCAGCCCGCGGCGGCGGCCAATAGCCGGGCTTCATCCCACACATCGATGTCCAGGTCCTTGGCGGCTTCGAGTTTCGAGCCTGCTGCCTCGCCGGCAACGACGAAGCTGGTTTTGCTTGAAACCTTGCTTGAGACCTTCCCCCCGGCTCCTTCGACCAGAGCTTTGGCAGCCTCTCTGCTGAGGGTTGGAAAAGTGCCGGTGAGGACGACAACCTTCCCTTTCAGCGAGGCCCCGCCGATGGCAGCGAAGTCGTTGGGTGTGGTGATCGTGGCCAGCCGATCTGCCTCAGCACCGAGAGTAGAATCCTCGAAGAATCGGGTGATGTTGGTGGCGGTACCATCCCCAACATCCGCGATGGCCAGCAGTTGCGCGTAAGTCGCTGCGCGGAATGCTGACCAGGACCCGAACTGCGCCGCCAGAGCTTTGCTGGTGGCCTCGCCGACACCCTCGATCCCCAGCGAGAAAATGAATCGCGGAAGGTCCGGAGCTTTCGAGCCCTCAATGCCCGCGACCAGGTTCTTCGCTGAGACCGGCCCAAACCCGGGGAGCGGTGCGATGACCTTGTCGTTCAGACTGTACAAGTCGGAAGGCATGCTGATCAGGCCGGCGGCGATCAGAGTTGAGACCGACTTGTCGCCCAGGTTGTCGATGTTCATTCCCAGCCGAGACGCGAAGTGAGCGATCTTGCCCTGCTTCTGTGCCGGGCATTTAATGCCACCTGGGCAATGCAGCTCGACGGCGCCCTGCAGGCGAACGAGGGGGCTACCACATGACGGGCACTCTGTCGGCATCACATAGTGGGAGAGGGTCTTATCGCCGATCGAGGGCACTGTCCGAACGATCTCCGGTACCACATCGCCCGCTCGGCGAACGATGACGGTGCTACCGACCTTGATACCCTTGGCCTCGATCTGATCGGCGTTGTGGAGGTTGGCGCTGGATACCACTACGCCACCGACGCGCACAGGCTTGAGCTTTGCCACAGGGGTCGCAGGCCCCGTTCGGCCGATCTGCACCACAATGTCTTCGACGACGGAGACGGCCTCCTCTGCTGGGTACTTGGACGCAATGGCGAATCGGGGGGTGCGATTGTTCCAGCCAAGGCGTTCTTGGTCGGCGAGGGAGTTGACCTTGAATACGACGCCGTCGATGGCTACTGGGAGGTTGTGGCGATTCGCACCCACCGCATCGTAGAACCCTTTGATGCCATCCCAGCCGTGGACCACGGTCGTTTCCGGGGCAATGCTGAATCCGAGCTCCAGCAAGCCCTCAATGATCTTCCACTGTTTGGTTGCCTTGAACGCAGGGGTGCCGTCGAGCTCTTGGGCGCCATACGCGTAGAAAGACAGTCTCCTGGACGCAGTTACTTTGGGGTCCAGCTGGCGCATGCTGCCGGCGGCGGCGTTGCGGGGGTTGGCGAGGGTCTTCAAGCCCTGGCTCTTGAGGCGCTCATTCACGATCTTAAAATCGCTATTGAGTATGACAACCTCGCCACGAACCTCCAGATCAGTGGCCGCTGGTAGGGTCAGGGGCAAGTTCAGGATGGTTTTGGCCTGTGCCGTTACATCCTCACCGGTCGTTCCATCCCCGCAGGTGACTGCGCGAACCAGGACGCCAGCCAAGTATCGAGCCGAAAGCGCTAAGCCGTCGTACTTCAGTTCAGCGGTGAACTCGATGTCCGCCGGCTGTGACAGCTCATCCACCACAGAGCTTGCAAATGCCCGGGCCTCTTCCTCGTTCATGGCGTCTTTGAGCGACAGCATTGGGACATCGTGTTGTGCTTGGAGGAACTCTTCCAGAACCCGGCCACCGACCCGCTGCGTTGGTGAGTCAGCGGTAGCCAGATCTGGATACGCAGCTTCCAGTTGCTCCAGTTCACGAAACAGGAGGTTGAATTCTCCGTCCGGGATCGTCGGGGCATCGAGTCGGTGGTACGCATCCATGTGTCCAGCGACCTCTGCACGGAGTTGAAGAAGGCGTTGCTCAACCTGGGCGAATTCAGACATGGTTTTTCCACTGGCAGGATAGGTGTGTGCATGATTATAAATCTGCCAGTATTATGCGTACATGTTTCTTTTTCGTGCGCCAAATTGTGCTGGCGGTAAGCCGGCCAGGAGTGAGTTGCATCATGTTTTCGAACCTTCACCTCTACCGGATTACTGAGCCCTGGAGCTTGTCTACGGCCGAGCTTGCGAAACGTCTGGAAAAAAGGGCATTCACTCCCTGTACGGGTAGCGTCATCAAAACCCAGGGTTGGGTGGAGCCCCGGGTTGGCGGTGGCCTCGTGTTCGAGGTGCAGAAGCAGATCCTGCTAAATCTGTGCTTTGAAGAAAAGAAGGTACCCGAGCCTGTATTGCAGCGACACGTGGCGAAGAAGGCGGCCAAGATGCTCTCCGAGAAGGGCTACAAGCCGAGCCGGGACCAGCTCAAGGCGATGAAGGAAGAGGCGTTTATCGAGCTCTTGCCCAGGGCATTCGAGTCACAGAGCACTGAGAAGGTGTGGATCGATACTTCGGCGGGCCTGATCGGCATCGACTGTGGCTCACCGGCGAAAGCCGATGATGTCGTCACTCAAATACATGACGCCATCGATATCCCTGCATCACTGATTCGAACCTCGATGGACCCCTCCTCTGCGATGGCCACCTGGTTGATGAACAACGAATCCCCCGACGAATTCACGGTCGACCGTGAGGTCAACCTGCAGGGGCTGGACCTTGAAAAATCTAAGGTGGGCTACGCCTCGATCAGCCTGGAGCGCGAGGAGATCCGACAGCACCTCCTCGAAGGTCGGCGCCCCGTACGGTTGGCCATGACGTTCAATGAAGAGGTGTCCTTCGTGCTGACTGACAAGTCGACACTCAAGCGCATTGTTTTCCTCGAAAACGTGAACAAAGAGATTCCCGATGAGGAGGAAGAGGAGGCTGCATTCGGCGCGATGTTTCTGACTTACGCCGGCGTGCTGGCAAAGCTCGTACCCGCTCTCATGGAAGCGCTCGGCGGTGAGGAGGCCGCACAGGGATAATCCGATTTGTAGTCGCGTGATGTGCATTACCGGGTACTAGGCAAACGCAAGGCTTAGCCACTCAACCCGGGAGAATGACCATGAAACTGACTATCGACACCGATGTTTGCAAACGTAAGGCTCAAGCTCTGTCGCTTGAACTCGTACTGTTCATCACCGCGTGCTGCATGCGCTTGAAACTGCTCTGCGAAATTGCTGTGATGCTGGCAAAGGCCGGTTATTACAGGATGTTCTTCTCGCAGATCTACACCGCCAGCAACATCGATGTTGACGGTTTTCGTAACGTGTATGAGCTCGAAGGGTATCCAAGTGTTACGCCTGGCTTTGTGCGCTTGCAGTATCGCCAGACAGTAAACGGTCACGAGAAGGCCCGCTCCAGCATGCTGGTTACTGTGCAGGAATGGAATGCAGTGGCCCGTCGTGTGGCATTCGGTTCTGGGCGCTTGGCTCAAGCTGATTAACGTTTTACAGCACCCGGCCTCTCCTGAGGCCGGGTTTTTTATTACTCGCCGTACAGCGCGGCCCATGCCTCTTGGACTGCTTCGTCCGAGGCGTCGCTGAGCTCATCCAGGCTGACGTCCGCATACCCACTAGCATGCAACAGGGCGTCGGCATCTGATGGTGCAAGCCCTCGGCAGATTTTGTGAATTTCTTGGCAGCGGCCATAGTTCCATGCCTCATAAACCTGCGCGTTCCAGGTGATGCCCTTTTCGACGTGTGCGACCAGGTCGCGAGTCATGACATAGGCGCCTAGGTAGAAGATGCAGGAATTCAAAGCGCATGCTGATAGTTCGCCTGGGCTTTCTCCACGACGCTTCGCAATCTCCAAATCAGCCCAGGAGCTCAGGTTCAGTTGGAAGCCAGGCTCCCAAGCAATGGTGGTCAGTTCAGTTTGCATAGTTTCACCAGAAGCCCGGCGCGATGCCGGGCTCGATCGTGATCAGTGGACGGTGCCAGGGGCTTGTTGTTTGTAGATCTTCTGCAACCTGGCCTCGGCAAGCTTTGCGATCTCAGGCTGCGCACGGAGGCGGATGGTATCCAGGGCCAACATTGCGCTGATGTCGCCGGTGATCGACGTGAAGGTGGCATCTGGTGAGCAGCCATCGTCCAGAACGGACTCTGCTTCTGCAGACGCCACGACGAACGTTGGTACCGATTCCACTTTGAAGGCCTTGAACAGATTGGGATTGATCTCCCACGGCACACCGGCCTTGTTCACCTCCAGCGCAGCCTGTTTGGTCTGCATCTGGGAGCCATTCTTGAACCCTCTCACGACCATGACAGCACCGGTTTCGCGAGCTTGTTGCGCCAGCCGCTCAAGCCTGTCTTTGGGCATCGAGAACGACACGAAGATGATGAAGTCGTTCGCGCCGTGGCCACCCTTTGCACCTTGTTTTGCGGCGTTGAATCGCGCAATGACGTCGTCAAGCGACTCGGTCTTGGTGGGCGCTGGGGCGTCGATGACCGGTACCGTGGCCTTGAACGTGCCCGGCTTCACCGGATCAATCTTCCCGTTCAGAGCGGCACTTCGAGATGCCGCCTGCTCCTGCATGATCTTCTGGATAGCTTCGTTGGAAGGCATTTCCAGCTGCTGGGACACGGCAGGCACGGCGAAGAAACTAGTTGCTAAGAGTAGCGCCGCCGCAGCAGTCGCGTTTACGGAAAATGCCATAGCCAAAGTCCTTGTATCCTGGGAGAGGGAACTCAGTGTTCGATTCGGTCAGAATTGTCGACCGCCCGATTGGAGAGCAGCACTTGCCTGCGATTTTTGCGGTCTCAGGCTTGGGGTAGAGGCGAGTCAGCTTGTACTGCCGCTTGTCCATGATGATCTGCGGGTAGTAGCCGCACATTGCGTCACCTCCCATTGCCGCCCACTGGGTACCCGCGGCATGGAGTTTCGCGAGGATTCGCGTGGTTTGCAGCCGGGCGGTTTGCTCCATGCTCAGGTGCGCCTCGTTCCGACCGGTCAGCGGGTACATGTGACCGTAGGAGCCGGCGGCCCAGAAGATCGTGGACAGTGGGAAGCCTGTAGCAGCGGCAACGGCATCGGCGGACATGGCCCCGATCGCCAGCATGCTCCCGAAGGGGAACGCGTAGGGGGTCAGGATGCCGGCGAGTTCGTCATCGTTGTGGGTTGGGTCCGCGAAAGACATCCAGGGCACGTCGATACCGCGGTTGTCCATGCACGTGTCGTCCAGGATGGCGCCCATCACATACATGGCCGGGTTGATATAGAAGTTGACCTGCATGAACGAGTCGCGGGTGCTGCCGATGCCGCTGCTCTGATCGTCAGAGATGTAGCCGAATGCATCTGCGTTGACGCCTACGTTGACTTTCACCCCACCGAGCAAGGGGAAGCATCCAGGCACCGTGGTAACGTCGGTCATCATGTCGAACTCCCAGAACGAGGTGGGAATGCCGACCTTGGGCGGGTTATCGCACGTGCAGAATGCGCTTTTGTTCCCGCTGTCGAAGTCTTCCTGGCCATCGGAAATGAGCTCCGTTGAACCGAAAAGCTTGATCGGGAACATGCAGGACCAGCAGACGTCCGAAATCAGGTTCGGGAATTTACCGGTGCACACGCCTTCATCGGCAGAGCTGACCGTACTGAGCAGGGCCGTTGCCACAAAGCCCAGGGCCATAAGCAGTTTCTTCATAGCTTCAACTCCTCGATCTGGAGTTCCCTGCCCTTTTGGGTCAGGACCGCGGGAACGCGCTCGATCCCGAACTTCTTCGTGAGGATGCCCATCTGGTCGAAGTAGACCGGGCGACCCCACTCCCGGTTGAGCTTCAGGAACGAACCCGCGACCAATATCACTTTGTCCCGGGGATGCTCATCGGTGCGCTTCTTGGCGTACTGCAGCTGCTTCGGGTCGCGAGCGTCGATGAAGATGATCGCTTTGCTGAGGGTGATGTGGTCCAGCGGGTTGATGCGAGTGCCCGCCGGCACCAGGATGTTACCCAGATGATCTTTGACGGTCTCAGGGTACGTGTAGGTCGGGTCGTACATCCTGATCTGCGGCTCAACGACGGGCCCAATGCCGGGTACCGGCTTGGGGTTTTCTGCTCCGGCCAACTGCTTGTCGCGGTAGTCGTTCCAGAACTTGTCGAGTTCGCCTTTCTTGTCCATCGCTTTCAACCGACCTTGGATCATGTCGATTGCATCCTGCTCCTGGATCTCCCAGGTGTTTCCGTACTTGCCGAGCTCTTCGGCATGAACAGTGGATGACGCGAGGTAGAGGGCGGTAAGGAAAGCGGATGCGCATAAGCGGCGTAGCTTCATCACAACTCCAATGAGAATGCCCAGCCCGGGGCTCATGACGATCAGGTGATCAGAAACCAACGTGGCCATCGAGATGGCCACGTGGAGAAGACTGTTGGCGGGAGATCAGGAACCGCCGTTGAGCCAGGCGTCGAGCCGCTCGGCCGATACCAGCCCCGGCATCTTCCGACCGTCTTCGCTCACCATGGCGGGAGTACCCTGGAAGCCAATGCTTTCGGCCAGCGCGATGTTGCGCTCGATTGGGTTATCGCATTTCTTCGCCGGCGGCTGGGTGCCTTGCGCCAAGGATTCCCATGCAGCAGCACGGCCAGCCTCAGGCAGACACCAGACCGATTCAGATTTGGCGCGAGCCTGCGGGTGCAGCGACTCCAGCGGATACATGAAGGTGTAAATGGTGACATTGTCCAACTTGCTGAGGACCTCCGTTTCCAGCTTCTTGCAGTACGGGCAGTCAGGATCAGAGAACAGATAGAGCTTGCGGGAGCCGTTGCCCTTTACGCGAGTGAACGCGTCTGCCAGCGGAAACTTCGAAACGTCGATTTTCTCAGCTGCAGCTCGCTTGGGTGCCGTCAGGTCCTTGCGAGTCTGCATGTCGTAAACGCTGCCGAACAACAGGTAGCGACCTGAGGCATCGGTGTAGGCAATGTTCTTGCCCATGGTAATTTCGTAGAGGCCATCGATCGGCGCCCGCTCTACGTTGGTGAAGTTGGTGGAGGGGTATTTGCCCTTGAGCGTGTTGAGCACGGTCATGATCTCGATGTCAGCAGCTGGCGCCGCTGCCGCAGCTGCTGGAGCGGTGGCTGCGGCAGGGGCCTGAGCAACCTCGGGTGCAGGCGACTCGGCCTGGGCGAATGCAGCCAGCGAGCAACTGGCGAGAGCGATAGCGACAACGAGCTTTTTCATCGGTTACCTCAGATTTATAAATGGTGCCGGTAGAATTATGTGTACGTGTGACCATATACTAGCAATACCGACAACTCGTGACTATACGCAGCGAGTATTAAAAGAGAGTTATGGATACCGCAAAGCCGCCATCTCACCCGTTGCAGCAACTGCACCACGCCTATCAGGCAATCAATGAGCGCTTCTTTTCCGGGTCATTACCTGGCTGTGAAATCAGATTCTCGACACGCCAAGGGTCTGAAGGCCATTACCGGCCTGGCGCTCTTCCGAGCGGGGAGCTCTGCCCGGCCTTGGACCAAATCGCCGTTGGGGCGCACCTTTCGAGCAGCAAGATGATCGAATCGCTGGCGCATCAAGCCTGTCATCAGTACCGGCAGCACTCCGGACAGCCCCCGCGGCGGGCCTACCACGACCAGGTCTGGGCCGATAAAATGGTCGAGATCGGTCTGCAGCCGTCCAGTACCGGCCTGCCTGGTGGCCAAGTGATCGGGCAGAAGGTGTCGCACTACCTTCTCGAAGGCGGGGGCCTGAGCCTCCTCATCCGCGAGCTTCACGATCAGGGGCTGAACATCAATCTGGCGGGTGCGGCCGGGCCTGCTGGTGCTGGCCGCCGAAGCGCGCAAAAAAAAGTCTGGGCCAGAACGAAATACACATGTGCTGGCTGCAACAAATCTGTGCTCGGCGGCGACCAGTTCAACCTGGTGTGCGGTGATTGCCAGCTGCCGCTAACGCCTGAGGTATCTACTGCGGGAGCGATCGAGCGCGAAGGCGCCGAGATGCTGGCGGAGGAAGGGGCACTTCATACGGCGCCCAGCTCCTGGGAACAGTCGGTGGCATAAGAAAACCCCCGAACCAATAGATTCGAGGGCGGGTGAAGCAGTTATGCAGAGTTGGAGAACTCGCAAGAGTCCAGCCGACTCACGTCCGGCGTGGATCCTCAATTACGTTGGTTTCTGGAACCGGAATCCCGTAGTGGTCCGCATCGTGGTACACGGCAGAGTTCGGATTGAGGAAAGACAGGTCGTCAACGACCCAGCGTCCTCCGTTGGTTCCGCCGGCGAGGTAGCAGCAGCGGGTACCGGCAGGGACTTCTACTTTGTAAAAACTGCGGGCGACTTTAAATTCGACTTCGGCAGCATTGATGGTCTTGCCCATTTTCGCGATAGGGGTGCGGGTGTTCATGTGTTTCTCCTGAAAGGCGTTTTTTGCTGGCAAATCAAAAAGTGAACAGGTCACCCGCGGATCCATGGCCGTTGTTGAACTTCGTCTCGCGAGGTACCTCGAACCAACTGAATCCGTCCCAGACCTCCAGCTTTTCGCCTGACACACGTGCTTTGAAGTAGCGACATCCCAGCTTCGGGTGGTAGGCGTAGATGCCCGCCCCTTTCAACAGGTGATCATCGATTTTCTTCTTCGCTTGAACTGCGGTGAGAGTGGCCATTGCCTGCTCCTTTCATGTGAGGTGTGCCAGGGCACTTGTCTTGCCGTAAGGCGTTGAACTTGCCTCGGGAGATGAGTCTCAGCTCTCTATAAACCCACATGAAAAAACCCGGCGCATGGCCGGGTTGGATGGAGCGTTTCTAAGCTTGTAGCTGGTAGCTACCAGTTACCTTGGTGCCACGCATGGCGCTGTAGTAATTGACGCGATCGATAAAGGGGATGGCCTTCAACGCGGTTGAACTGAAGCCATGGGTTGAACGTATGGTCTCAATGGTGTCACCAGTTGAGAGCTCCCAGAGGAAGATAGTCCCCCCATTGGCATGTACCGCTGCTTTCCGCGTGATCTGCGCGCCCTTCATAAGCCGCGAGGCTTCAATGATCGGATGCATACCGCCACCCTTCACTTAGCTTTTGCGTTGGCGACGAACGATTCGAGCTCCTTGAGGGTCGACCCGAAATTTACTTTCTCGCACAGCACTTCGATCTCTTGGGTCGACAGGGGCGTGAGCTGACCGGAATTGCTTGCGATATCAAGCAGGCCCGGAGCAGCTGACGCCCCACTTCGGAGGATCTCCTGGTAGTGGCGAAGTGCGGCGAGGATCGTACCTTGCTCACGGTCAGCGACCAGAACTGCAGTTTGATTTGCTTGGATTTGCTTGGACATACTGATCTCCTGGAAAAGCAGGTCTATGCGGGTGACCTGGTCTCCGGAGATGGTGTGCATCGAGCTATAAAGCTGCCCCGGTTTGAGACGGTGGTTGTGATTCAGTGGTGTATACGCGTTCGGCCAGGCCGGCGATCGCCCGGCAAGGCAAAGCTCGGCGGCGGTGCTTAAGTTAAGGAAGTGCCCAAATTTTCAGCAGCATCATGGCCCAGGAAAAGCTGATCACCCGAATAACCGAGATCGCTGAGTCGCTCAACGAGCGCCAGCGTGCCTACCTCGTGGTGGCGTATGACGAAGATCAGCGGGCCGAGCAGGCGAATTCTGGGCCAGGCTCTGCGCCAGCGAGCCAATGGCGGTGGCTGGAATATGGTCCTGACGGTCGGGTCCGAAGAATGACGTACGATGGCCCGTTACGGTACGCGCTCGCGGAGATGAAACTGGTCGGTCATGGCGCCGGCTCAACGTGGCATTCCCTGGAAAGCCGCGGCTTGCTGAACACGGATCACCGGCTGATCGGTTTGGGCGATCTCATGTCTCTTTATGTCAGGCTTACAACTGATGGCAGGAGGGTCGCCAGAGTGCTGAAAGGCTTGCCTATGCAAAAACCAAAAATTGACCCTGCCAGCAAGCCGATGTCGCTCACTGCCCTGCGCATTCTTTACCAGGGGCAACAGCAGCCAAACGAATTCTTGGACCCATTTGAGCCATGGATCGGGCGAAGTTATTACCCTCCTCTCCTGGTCGTGCTTGGCATTGCCCGAGGACTAGCAAACAGGGGGCTTCTGGTGGCCGATAAGCGAAAACTGAGCTTTAAAATTTCCGCTGCGGGCCAGGCCGTCGACATCGAGGGAGCCGAGAATTGGCAGCCGTTCCTTAGGCCGGCCTATGGTGAACCTGATTAGAACGACAAGTGCCTTGAGCTAAGAGCGCTCATAGCCTGCTATTCCTGGCTGCGATCATTGGCCACTGGCTTGACTGGCTTGCTGATGAACTTGTGGGCTGCGCAATCTGGGACTTTCGGTGTGATAGCGGAGAGAGCAGTCATTTCCTGCTCTATCCAACTGAACACCGCAGGAAGATCGAGG
Source organism: Pseudomonas sp. CIP-10 (assembly GCF_020911845.1). Lineage (NCBI taxonomy): Bacteria > Pseudomonadati > Pseudomonadota > Gammaproteobacteria > Pseudomonadales > Pseudomonadaceae > Pseudomonas > Pseudomonas sp. CIP-10. The sequence continues at coordinate 249,759 of NZ_CP087161.1, forward strand.
CCGCCCCGCTCACGTGTCGCATGGTGAAAAGTGGCGTACGCTTCATGGTCGATTGGCTCATAGTCGGTTAGCCGGTTATCAAGAGCCTCGGCCCACGACTTAGAAAATGGGGCTCGAAAGTAAACCAGCAGGGCAACCACAAGGCTGGTGCCTACTACCAAAAGTGGGTCCTGTTTCATGATGACTCCGACAATGATGGCAGTGGAAATAGAGGCGAGAAGGCTTGCCATCATGGACGGTGGAAGGGTCCCGTTCTGCATGTCCAGCGCACACCTCCTTATGTCCATTAGCTTTTTCTTTCGGGTTTCAAAGTTCATGCTTTCTCTCATCAGTCATTCAGTTTGCTGCTGGGGCTATCAGCTGTAATTTCGCCGCCTCGGCTTCGTACTCGGCAAGCGCTTTGGCGTACATATCAGGGTGCTGCTTGTCGAAGCCGGGCATGTGTTCAGTTTCCACCCACTGACCGCGGATTTGGCTTTTAGCGAGCCAGGGTCTCTTGCTGCCGGCCGGCTGGGTCCATGCGGTGACGCCTATTCCGAACGATGCGATTTGCTTGGCCGTGATGAATCCCTGCTTACGCATCAGGACCACCACTTTCAGTGCCGATTCTTTCCATGGCGTGAGTCGAACCGGGGCTGGAACTCCAGCCGGCAAGGAGGTTACGATGGCCGGTACACGGCAGCGCACTGAGGGCCACCAATCGAACATACGTTCATCAGAGCCTGCGCTGCCCTCTGCATAAAAGAGCCGATGATCAAGTCCGAACGTGTGCACGTAGCCTTGTGCTGTCCATGACTCATATGGGCAGAGTACTTTGACTCCAAGCCGACGGAGCATCTTGGCAATGCCAGCACTGGCATCGGTGATTTTGCTGACGATGACCAGGCGGTGATCTGGGCCCGGACTTTCCCAAAAGTCGTCGCCTTGATTGGGAAGGATCTGTTCAGCGACCTTGGCATTCAGCGAGAGCTTTGCCTGGACACCGATCTGGCGGCCGTCGTCGTTGACCACCAGCACATCGAACCCTGCAGCCTCTGGATAACACGTCCATCCTTTGATCTGGTTGAACTCTTTGATGAATACTTCGCAGAGCGTCGACTCTTTGCTGATGGTTGGAGGCTTGGCTCGGCTTATAGGCTGCATGATGAGCTCGGTGTGTTCCCGGCGTTGCTGCTGGTCGTGTGAGAGTATGGTGGCCATCGTTGTCCCTATTGGGTTGAGGCGGAAGTCGCGCTCGCGCGGTCATAACTCGTACCTATACGCCACATGATTCTGAATGCATGCATTCAGTTTGTCCATTCCGATACTGTGAGTATCTCGCGGGTCGAGTGGAGGGTAGTTAGGCACTCCCTCTGGCCTCGATACCCAACGGAAACGGCGTATTTACGGGCTTTCTGGCGCTCTGACCGCTCGTTCGCATATTTTTATAGTTCCATGTTGCATTGCCAGCGAAACCAGTGTTTAATAGGCCCCATGTAGGCGAACAAGCCTCAACCGACCCAATCTCCTGAAAGGCTGGGAAAATCAACCGAAAGGTTGAACTTGCGACCACAAGGCCCGCTACTTCGTAGTGGGCCTTGTGGTTTCTGGCGTTCGTGAATCAGGCGCGTCTCACCCGCTGGGCCTGGGCCTAGATGCTATAACACGAACACATACACCGACTGTATCTAAATGCTATCCTGCTCAGGTTGGCCATGCGGCCGACCAATAATCCCCACTAGGAGCACAGGATATGAGCATGAGCGAGAAGCAAGTCACGGTGGAGGTCAACGGTGTAGGGGTGGGTTCTCTCTCGATGGAGAAGTACCAGGAGATGCGAAGCCGCGTGCGGCGAGATCCTCGGACGTACGTCAAAGCCCTGATCGTTGTGATGGGCGCCTTGACTCGAACCCTGCGCGGAGCCCTTGCAGCCTTGCCAACGGCCGTTTTCGCTTTAGTGCTGCTTGCGACATTGTTGGAGCCCGAAGCAGTCACCAGAGCACTTTTTGCGTTGCAGTCTGCTAGTCCTGCTGAGATCACTGCGGGGTTGACCAAAATCATTGAGGTGGCGCGATACCTGCTAGTTCCTATGATTGGCCTCTTCACATTGTTCTCGGCCTTCCGTGAAGTGCGGGACGCCTACTATGAGGATGTTTGCCGCGAAGTCCGCATCGCTCTGAATGCCTCTGCCGTTGGCCACGTGCACATCAGCGTGTGCGACGTGGAGGCCGAGGCTCCTCAGTCCGCGTAAGCGTCTGCTGCCCTTTGGGCGGAGGTGGTCACGCCTCTGCCTAGCCCACTTACTCCCCTTGTTCTGTGCCTTTGATGGTCTGCCGCCACAGCTTCCAGGACTCATAAAGCCTCTCGGCCGACACGGGCTGTGCAAAGCCCATCCACTCCGCCACCAGGGCCGGCGTTTCCCCTCTTTCGAACAGCTCAGCCGCAAACGTATTACGCAGGGTCTGCGGGCTAGCTCGATGCTCAGGATCGCGAATGGCCTTCACCCCAGACTCGACGATCACGGCCTCGGTGATCCGGTTCACCGTCGACGGGTTGATCGAGGTGATTTTGCGACCGTTCTTGATCACCGGCGTGATGTCGCTGGGGAATACCAGGTCGCCCTCGGTACCGGCCTGCTGGCGGATGTGCAACCAGGTGGCCAGCGCCCGGGCGGCGTAGTCAAACGGCTTGGTCCGGTGCTCGAACTTCGAATCCGCATAGGAAAGGGTGATCCATGGGGCGGCTTGCGGGGTGATGCAATTAACAGTCAGGCCGACGATGTCCTGCACCTTGAGCCCGGCCCCCACGCACAGACCCACCATCGCCCGATCCCGCGCCTCGCGCCACCGCCCCCGCTCGTTCTGTGCCGTCAGCGGCGCCACCAGGTGATTGGCCAGCAGCTCGGCTTCCTGGGGCCGCAGAAAGCTGGTAGGCAGGTTGCCGTCGACATCCTTCCATTTGACCCCTTCAGCCCTCAACGCCTGCGCCGCCGGGTTGAGGAAACCTGGCTCTTCCTTTTCCTTGAACAGGTCGGCCAACACTCGTTGTATTAGCTTGCGGTACCGGTCGCGCTGCGGCCTATTGTTAACTCGCTTTTCGTTCTTCTCGATCTCAGGGGTTAGGCTATCAAGGAAGTCTGAAATATCGCTTGCATCCACTTCGTCTAATTTAATGCTCTTTTGCTCAATCCAGTCGACAAACCGGCCCCACTGCGAGCGATAGACCTCCGCGGACGATATTCGAATGCGGGCTGAGGTTCCTCTGCCCGCTTGCTGGCTGATCCAGTGGTCGAATGTCTCCTTAGGCCGTTCATTCCAAGAAGGACTGTCAGGTTTGAAGAGGTCTTCAGTAGCGCTCATGGGCGACTCCGGAGGTACAGGATGGACGGGAGCTAGGTCGGCCTGCTCTGACTGTTAATTGCATGTCGGTGAAGTGTAGTGGAGAACATTTGTACTCGCCTGGTTTTTTCACTGACAGAATGGGGGCGTGCCTGGCGCCGGCTTTGAGGGCCGAGAGGGACCGGCGGCTTCAAGAGCACAGAACAAGGGAGGGGGGTATTCGTGCGTGTGTGGCATCCCTGAGGGCAAGTTCAACTACTTTCAGGAGTTCGCCATGAACAACGTATCGCTCATCAGCTTCATCAACCTGCTGCACAGCGCCTCCCACGTGCAGCTGACGCTGCCCGGGCTTACCACGCGCTGCACTGCGGAGGTCGAGCAATCAGGTTCGACAGTCATCCTGCTTCGCCTGTTGTGGTCGAGCAACTGCGAGACGCTGATCACTGCTGAGGCACTGTCGGCTGGCCGCTGGGTCGACGACACGTTCCACTGCCTGGATGCTCACGGCCGCGAGGTCACGCTGCAATTACTGCAGACGACAACAATCAAACCCGACTGCAGCACGCCGAACGAGCTCGATGCCTTGCTCCGTGAGCTGTTGCTGGAAGCTAATCGCCGTGGGTCCTCTCCAACCAACATGCAAAATGCCCTGCAGGTAGCTGTTTGGGAAGGTTCGAAGTCAGTCCGACGGTTGCTCTTCCCGCAGATGCTTGCAACGCTGAACACCGTCCAGGAAACACTCACCAAAGCCGCGCAACTCGGCGTATGGGACTGGGCCTCGATGCCGCAACTGCGTGACCAGGTCACGGCTGCGCTCGCGGCTGATTACGGTACCGAGGTCACCTGGAGTCCGGATTGCGTCTACGACCACCTGGACAGCAGTGAGATCCTCGATTTCTTCGCGGATCTTCGCAAACGCACCGACACTCTCGATGAAGAATCCGAGCTGGTATGGCGAGTCTTGGTCATGGCGGTCAACCTTCTGGAGAAAAAGCAGCTCCACGAGTTGCTCCAGGGCCTGCGTCAACGACTGGAAGACATGAACGACGACATGCGCCAGCTCTGCTCTCTGCCTGTCGCTGATTTGCTGCGGCTGATCGCAGACCCTGAGGCTGATGCCGAGGAGGTATAACGCTCTACCCGCCCCGACCATGTGTCGGGGCTTTTCTTTGGGCAAAAGAAAACCGCCAGTCCGAAGACCAGCGGCGGATGGAGCGTTCGTAGGTGCTATGCCGACTTCAGCACATAGCGTTTCTGCGGAATGAGCACTGTTTCTTCGACGACGTTCAGGCTCAGCATGTCGATGAAGGTTGAGCGGATACTGTCACAAGCATTGTCAAATGCCTCGACGACCTCTACTCGGTTCGCGAGCTGGTCCAGAGACCATTCGTTGAAGTCTTCATCCTGGTCCAACGCCTGGCCAGAGACACGAAGCGTTTTGGGTGGATGCTGGAAGTTTAAACGACCTGCATCACCCTCGGCGCCACAGCGACCGCAGCGATTGTTACCTTCGGTACAGGCTTGGTAATTGCGCTGAGAGCAGCTTTTGCAGTAGGACTGATAGCCGGTGGATTCCCATTGGCTTTTCATGAGCACCAGATACCCGCTCGATCGGCCATTACTGCTGATGGTGAACTCGCCATTCATTTCCACGACGAAGTCCTCGATCACCAGAGACAAGTCATCCCAGTAGTCGACATTGAGCAGCTCAAAGGCCTTCTCTGTCTGCTCCCGATCCAGGCCAAGGGCATGGATCTTCACGCAGTGAGCGTAGCTCGTGGCGCGGTTCCAAGAGTTCATGGTGTCATAGCGATAATGGCCAGCCAGGAAGCTGATCATCGCTTGACGATCGGTGCGGTCCACTGCTGCTTTTTGAAAATGTTGCATTGGGAAATCTCCTGTTGGCTGTATAACCGGAGATGTGCAACACAGAGCGGTAAATCCGGGCAATGGCGCGATCGGGGATCATGGACCTGGGAAGATCGAGTGCTGCAACGGCGAGTTGGCCCGCTGGGTTAGCCCACCCGCCTGGCAACGGTCTGGGCATCACCAAAACTGCGTGATAGGCCGGGTCTCAAAATTGTCGATGGCTTCCTTGTGCTGCTGGTAATGCTGCTCGTACATCTTGATGTTGAGGCGGCAGAACTCTTCCAGCTCAGGCTCGGGTAACCGCGGCGAAAATAGAATCACTGGCCGCTGGTCCTGATCAGCGAACTGTAGGGTGCCGTCAGGGAACATCACCTGAGGTATCCCGCCCAATAGCATCTCCACTTTGGTAATGAACGGGGTGATCTTGGACTGGTCGGGCGCGAAAATGTGCATCACTTGATCGGTCATAGCGGTTATCTCCTAGGTCAATGGAACTGGGGTGCGATTAGGTCCTCTGGTCCCTACATCACACCAGCTTCAGATGGGGTCTTTTAGGGTCGCCTATACGGACCTGCAGCGCCGGCTGCATGTGCATTACGTCAAAACCCATGGACTTGAACCACATAGGGTTCATCAACGTGCGTTTCTCGGTGGGGAGTTCGAAAAAACCGTTGTCCTCGGACCAGAATCGGCCGCTCACTGGATGAACCAGGTCAAGCTCACAAGTGCCGTCGGGATAGGTGCACACCACAAGCTCCCAGGACGGATCGGGGGGGACTGGCCATTGGTAGTCCTCCGGCGCAAGGCGCTTTCGAATTCCCCCGTCACAGCGGCCGGACAACCCATAGACGAATGCACGGACATGCCACATCAAGATCGGGCGGTCTCGCTCAGTCCACCCTGCACATGCGTACTTGAATGCCTGGCGAACCAACGGCCTTGGTAGGCCCCACTGAAAGCACGCGAGGCCCTTCTGATACATATCTTCAAAGTCGAGGTTGGGATAGCCTGCGTCGTCTGCTGCACGTTCCAAGTAGTTCATGCTTCGCGCACCTCCGGGCGATATGCAGACCCTCCGAGACGGTACTCGTCCACCTTGGCCAGCGCGTCTGCCGCTGGGCGCTCGACCAGGGTTTGTATTTCCCCATCGGTGTACAGGCAGCCGGTGATATCCATCACGAGTGCAGCGCCGGCAAGGTCGATTGCAAGGATGTGGGTGTAGTTTTGGTGGCCTGCCAGGCTATTTTCCCCTTGCGTGAAATCTCGACTGATCGGCCCTTTAACAACCCCGCGGTACGGCTCTGGAACTGTCTCGGGCCATCCGTCGCAGAAGAATGACTCGACGAATTTCTGCAGGCCGATTCCGAGCTCGGCAGCAAAGCGTTTGATGCCGTCGATCGATGATCCATCCCACGACCATTCTTCAATCAGATTCCGATTGCACATGCTGGGTCCCTCCCTAAGGCTCCGGCGCCATTGTGTGTTTGCAGCAATTGAGTCATGCATCTTAGAGCATATCGATACTTAACGCGTAAACATAAGGCTAGTTTTCTTTGTACACCATGTTCATCTGGGGCCAGCAGTGAAGCACGCTCATCCTGCGGGCGAAAAAAAACCCGGCAAATGCCGGGCTGTGGGGTTACCTGCTCACGCTTGCGGCGCCAGCAGTAGCTCAAGGTGTTGTCGATCACTTGCGACCATCGACTCGACACCCCGCAAAATAGCTGCAGAGAGCGCTTTTCCAGCGATTTGCTGCGAGTTTGCGTTACCGTTGAGCTGCTCTTGGGTGCAGCACTCATAGGCCTGGAGAATTGACCGGAGATTGCCTAGGGAGAGCCGGCCGACGATGGCATCCAGCACGATGGCAACAGGAGAACCACACACCTGAGTCGCTTTAGCTACAGCGCTCGCTGTGTCAGGTGCAGGATCAGCAGTGATGCCCTGGGCAGCGCCCAAAATCGCATTCAACTGATCAGTGACCAAGTGCAAGAGCTCGTTGTAGCTATCCCCATCAGGAGGTAATACTTTGTCGTTGAGGTCTCGGGCGTGCGCGTTGACGGCACTGAGAAGGCTTTCCACCGCTTGTAGGGAGCTTTTTGGATCGTTCATGAGGGGCACCAGGTAGTTGGTTGTTTAACTGACTTCAGGGGATGCTCCACACAGCCCTACAATCCACCTTCTACATGCCTGTGGGACATCTCCTTGCATCATGAAAAGCCTTTCTAGGAGAGACCCTATGCAATTCCAACCAGCGTTTGAGCAAATGCGTGCCATCGTTGAGGCTGATGACTGCCTTCTGCGTGGATTCAAACAAGACTTTTACCAGTTTGACCTGCTCCACCTCACCAAAACTGGGACGGTCGGCGGTCGATACGTTTGGGTCATCCGCGAAAACGGCACACACCTGGCTTCACTCGGCCTGCATCCCAAGCTCACTGAGTTTGTGGAATGCGCGCTCGACATGAAGGAGGCACTGCAGGTTTTCGAAATCACCCTGCTGAAGGATGGTGCTGCGACGATTAAACCTATCTCCGTGGAGATGGGGCGTGACCTGTTACGGCACCAGCAATACAAGTTCGAGGGACGGCACATCAAACGAGGCGGCCGCCTCGTTGCGCTGGTTGACATCGAGGTGCTGTACAACCGAGGCCAATACGGCGGTACCGTCACCTTCTCCTTCGAATCAACACCGAGCAGGGATGAAGAAACTGACTTCAAGCAAATCGCCCTGTGCCTATTCCAGCAGAAAGCGCAAAGCTTGTTTGCCTGTATGGACCACGTGACTTTCCAGACGCGCAATCTTGCTGCATGAGGTACCAACGCAATACCCCACCGCTGGCCACCTAGGTCAGCGGTTTTTTGTGCCCGAAAAAAAACCGGCCTCAAGGGCCGGTCGGTAGCGTTGCCTTCAGCGTGCAGCGAGCATTGCCATACGGCTCCGCTCCTTGCGTTCAAGCAATTGCTGGCTGTTGTACGGCCCAACCTCCTGGACGCCGCCCAGGTCATCGAGGTGCACCAGGTAATTTAAGTAATCATCACCAGGATTCGACCATAGGTGCCTCAGCCGCTCGTGGTTGAGCACATGTGCCTTGAACTCCTCTCGACTCAATTCACCACGGCCGAGGGCGACCTGCAGTTTCGAATACGCCAGGTAGTCTGGGCGCCAGCTTAAAGGGATAGCGCACAACGCGTGATGTACGCGATCCGAATCGGGCCATACCGGGGGAATGGTCGTCAGTTGTGCCATGGTTAGGCCCACCTCTTCTGCCGGTGCAGCGATGGGCGAGAGTTCGAACCTTGTCACATCGAACCAAGCATGGCCGGTCGCCGAATAAGCACCCGCGCTGATCGGTGACGCTGGTGCGCAACTATAGACCAGCCAGCTCTGGCAGCCAGCCCACTGTCGGATGAATCTCACCATTAGGGTGCCGTCGGCAACAGGCTTCCGCCAGATGCAAGCACGCAGGTGGTAATCGATATTGTAGGGCGCCAGGTCCGCAGGTAGATCAGCGTCGACAACAGTATCGAACACCTCAAACCCACTGGCGCCGATTCGCGCCAGGTAGCTGGCCCCCTCGGCGATTTCAAAGGCAGGGTCGAAGTGGAGCACGCCGGCAAGTGCCGTCTCCCCTCCTCCGGTTAGGCGAAACACAATGCGGCCGCGAGGCTTGTAGCTGTGGTTGAACTGTACGGTAGTGGTCATTTGTATACCCTCATCTTGGTCTGAGGGAATGCTTTGCAGCGCCCAATAAAAAACCCACCGCGAACGGTGGGTCAGGTGGAACGTTCAAGAACTGAGCAGGTAGTCCCCTGCGATGACAGCATTCGTAGCCAGGCCCTGCGAAGGGATTTCGACACGCTTGGTGCCGTCATCGATCAGCTCAACGAGTGTGGCGGCAAGTTTACGCACGATGACATTGTCGACCGTTTTGACTGGTACCGAGTGGCCCTTGTCCTGGAGCAGGATTTTGTAGCCGGTATCGTCGGAGTTGTGGGTAATCACCAGAAATCCATGCAGCTTGCTCGTGTTTACATTTACCTGCAGCGCAGGGCGGCGGGCGAGCCGAGATTGGGGTTTGGGGAGCAACGGAACAGAAAGTGCACTTAAGCCCTGCCATTTCCTCTCAGCGCCATAATCCAGGACCTTCATCTCCATCTCTCCTTGATTCCGTACTTAACTACGGAGATAGAGTCGGCTCGTGGGTAGAAAACCCGAGAGGAGGCTGTTATGAAATACCTAAGACTACTGCTGATAGTTGGTGCGACTCTGCTGTCATCCACCGTATGGGCCGAGAGCGGGAGCGACCGTTCAATCGAGCGAATCGCCGCTATGCGCGACAAGGCTGAGGCGGCCTTGGTGGCGGAAACCGCCAAGAAGATTGAGCAACTGGGGGCCACGGCGGCTGGCCGGGTCGAGGCGCAGCCCGGCTGTCCGCCTGCAAAGTAGAACATGAGCTGCTGATGCAGTACTAACCTGTGGCCTATGCAAGTGCTCCTTTGGCCATTCAGCGGCGCTCAATGAGCGCCGCTGTTTTGCCAAGCGCAAGCCGACCCCGGAGGTGCCTCACGCATCGGGAAATCCTCGGTTAACGCGCGGAGTCAGCGCAGTTCCTTTTCCCCCTGCAGCGAAACGATCAGCGGACAGGAAACCGTCCCGTGGCTCGCACAACAATCGTGAACCAGCCGCGCCAACACCGACTCGATCCGCCGCAGATCCGCGAGTTTCCCCCGCACATCCTCGAGCTTCTGCTCGGCGAGCACGCGCGCTTCGTCGCAGTGAGCGCCGTCATCCAATCGCAACAGCCCGGCCACCTCATCGAGGCTGAAGCCCAGTCGTTGCGCGGATTTGACGAATTTCACCCGGGCCACGTCCGCCTCGCCGTAGCGGCGAATGCTGCCGTAGGGCTTGTCCGGTTCGGGCAACAGCCCCTTGCGTTGATAGAACCGGATGGTTTCCACGTTGACCCCGGCCGCCTTGGCGAAGGCGCCGATGGTCAGGCTTTCCACAGTGTTTTCCATACTGCTTGACTCCGTACTTGACTACGGAAGTAACCTTAAACCATCGCTCACATGCTCGAAAGGAGAAATGCATGTCTGAACCATCAAACGGGCGCGCCCCTCTTGTCGCCGGGGGGCTTGCGGCGATTCTCGCCTCGACTTGCTGTCTTGGGCCGCTGGTTCTGATCGCACTGGGATTCAGCGGGGCCTGGATCGGCAACCTGACCGTGCTGGAACCTTACCGCCCGCTCTTCATCGGTGCGGCGTTAGTCGCGCTGTTCTTCGCCTGGCGACGCATTTTCCGCCCGGCTCAAGTCTGCAAACCGGGTGAGGTCTGCGCCGTGCCCCAGGTACGCACCACCTACAAGCTGCTGTTCGGGCTGGTAACGGCCTTGGTGCTGGTCGCGCTCGGCTTCCCCTACATCCTTCCCTTGTTCTACTGATCAGGAGTCCGCCATGAAAAAACTGCTTGCATCCTTCGCCCTCGCCACCCTAGTCGCCGCACCTGCCTGGGCGGCCACGCAGACCGTCACTCTGGCGGTGCCGGGCATGACCTGCGCCGCTTGCCCGATCACGGTGAAGAAGGCGCTGACCAAGGTCGAGGGCGTGACCAAGGCCGAGGTGAGCTATGAGAACCGCGAGGCCATCGTCACCTTCGATGATGCCAAGACCAATGTCCAGGCGCTGACTAAGGCGACCGAGGACGCCGGCTACCCGTCCAGCGTCAAGCAGTAGGCGGGCATTCCGATGGCAAACCCTTTCAATTTGTTCACGCGGATCGGTGACAAAGCCGGGTCCGTTGGCGTGCTGATTTCTGCCATAGGCTGTGCCTCGTGTTTCCCCGCCCTTGCCGGTCTGGGGGCCGCGATCGGTCTGGGCTTTCTGAGCCAGTGGGAAGGCCTGTTCATCACCACGCTGCTGCCGTTATTTGCCGGGCTGGCCCTGCTCGTCAATGCCCTCGGCGGGTTCAGTCACCGGCAGTGGCGACGCGCTGCGCCTGGCCTGATCGGCCCGGCCCTGGTGCTGATAGCGGTGTATTTGATGCTGGCTCACGGCTGGCGGAGCGGCTGGCTGCTCTATATCGGCCTGGCCCTCATGTTTGGGGTGTCCATCTGGGATCTCGTGTCGCCCGCCCACCGCCGTTGCTCCCCGACGTCCTGTCCGACTCCGCCAAAATGAAGGAATAACACTATGACCAAACTACAAATCGTCGGCATGACCTGCGCCTCCTGTGTCGAGCATGTGAAAGAGGCCTTGGAGAAGATCCCCGGCGTGCATCGGGCGGATGTTTCCTACGCCAGCGGGAAGGCCGAACTGAAGGTCGACGAGGGCGTAAGCCGTGAACAGATGCAGGCCGCCGTCGAGGCCCTGGGGTATCGAGCGGCGTTCGAAGACGCCACGGCACCTACCCGCTCAGGCCTGCTCGACAAGGCGCGGGGCTGGTTGAGCGGCAGCATTGGCGCCGGGAAAGATGGCGACAGGCTCCACGTGGCGGTCATCGGCAGCGGTGGCGCCGCCATGGCGGCCGCGCTCAAGGCGGTGGAAGGCGGTGCGCGCGTCACCCTGATCGAGCGCGGCATCATCGGCGGCACCTGCGTCAACGTTGGCTGCGTGCCCTCCAAGATCATGATTCGCGCCGCGCATGTGGCCCATCTGCGGCGCGAGAGCCCGTTCGACGCCGGACTGTCCACCACGAGCCTGACCGTCCTGCGCGAGCGGTTGCTCGCCCAGCAACAGGGTCGTGTCGACGAACTGCGCCACGCCAAGTACGAAGGCATTCTGGAGAGCACGCCGGCGATCACCCTGGTACGCGGCACCGCCCGTTTCCAGGACGGCCGCACGCTCAGCGTGGAACTGGCCGAGGGCGGCGAGCGCATCGTCGCCTTCGACCGCTGCCTGATCGCCACCGGCGCGAGCCCGGCCGTTCTACCGATTCCCGGACTCAAGGACACCCCGTACTGGACCTCGGACGAGGCGCTGGCGAGCGACACCATTCCTAAGCGGCTCGCCGTGATCGGCTCCTCGGTGGTGGCGGTGGAACTGGCGCAGGCCTTTGCCCGGCTGGGCAGCAAGGTCACGGTCCTGGCACGCAGCACGTTGTTCTTCCGCGAAGATCCGGCCATCGGTGAAGCGCTGACGGCAGCCTTCCGTATGGAGGGCATCGAAGTGCTGGAACACACGCAAGCCAGCCAGGTGTCCCACGTCGACGGCGAGTTCATCCTGAGCACCAATCATGGCGAGCTGCATGCCGACCGACTACTCGTCGCCACCGGCCGCACGCCCAACACCCAAGGCATGAATCTGCAAGGCGCCGGCGTGAAGCTGGACGAACGCGGTGCCATCCAGATCGACTCGGGCATGCGCACCAGTGCCCCGGATATCTATGCGGCCGGCGACTGTACCGACCAGCCGCAGTTCGTCTACGTGGCGGCGGCCGCAGGCACCCGTGCGGCGCTCAACATGACCGGCGGCGAGGCGAAGCTCAATCTCGACGCCATGCCGGCCGTGGTGTTCACCGATCCGCAGGTGGCCACCGTGGGCTACAGCGAAGCGGAGGCGCACCACGCCGGCATCGAGACCGACAGCCGCACCTTGACCCTGGATAACGTGCCACGCGCACTGGCCAACTTCGACACGCGGGGTTTCATCAAGCTGGTCATCGAGGAAGGTAGCGGACGGCTCATCGGCGTGCAGGCGGTGGCCCCGGAGGCGGGCGAACTGATCCAGACCGCCGCCATCGCCATCCGGGCGCGGATGACGGTGCAGGAACTGGCCGACCAGTTGTTCCCCTACCTGACGATGGTCGAGGGGCTGAAGCTCGCGGCGCAAACCTTCGCCAAGGACGTCAAGCAGCTGTCCTGCTGCGCCGGGTAATGAGCGCGCGAGGTTGAAGCATGAACGACACGGCAAGCGATCTCGGCAGTCGCGACAGCCTGCGCAAGACCTGGCAGGTAATCAGCTTATGGGGGCTGCCTGCCGTCGTGGCGACCATAGCGCTTGTTCTGGCGGATCGACGCCCTGCGTTGTTCCTGGCAGCGAGCGCCGCGCTACTCGTGATGGGCGGCGCCTGCCTGGTCAACGCCGCGCGCTGTCGCCGCCTTCACTGCTACATCACCGGGCCGTATTTCCTGATGCTCGCGCTGGGTGCGCTGCTGGCTTATGGGTTTGCCCCAAACGGCGAGTATCACTCCCGGCTGTGGTTGCTCCTGGCACTAGGGGTTACGCCATTGCTCATCTGGCTACCTGAACGCCTAGCCGGAAGGAAATATCTGAGCGCCCTAGTTTGCGGGGAAGACCGGGAGTGTCGGTGATGAATGCCTACACCATATCCAGACTGGCCGAGGACGCGGGCGTCAGCGTGCATGTGGTGCGCGACTATGTGCTGCGTGGCTTGCTGCACCCCGCGCGGCGCACGGAGAGCGGTTACGGCATTTTCGATGAGCGGTCCCTGGCGCGTCTGCGCTTCGTGCGCGCCGCCTTCGAGTCTGGTATCGGGCTCGACGAATTGGCACGGCTCTGCCGGGCGCTCGATGCGGACGATGGCGCCGACTTGATCGGCTGCGTCGAGTGCCTGCTCCGGCTAGTCACGGCACGGCAGGCGGCCTTAGCCGCAGTGGCAACCCAGCTGGCCGGGCTGACTCATTGCGCCGGCGAAGGTTCTGCCTATGCGTAACGCCGATCACGTTGAGTCAAGCAAGGTCTTCCGCTGGCGTGCTTACACCTGGGGCGTGCTCGCCGCGCTCACCTGCCCTTGCCATCTGCCGGTGCTGGCATTGCTGCTTTCGGGGACAGCGGCCGGCGCGTTCGTCAGCGAGCAGTGGAGCCTCGCGACGCTCGTGCTGGCGGTTTTCTTCATCCTCTTCCTGCGAGCGGCATTGCAGGCCTTTCGGAAGCGACCGTGACCCGCTCGGAGCACGGCGCGACCACCACTGCCGAGTTGGGCAGGGAGGCTGCAGGTCGATCGGCGCTCAGTCACGGGGGGAAAGCGTTGCTAGGTTTTCTTGGACGATGGAGGAACCCCCATCATGAACACAAACAACACCTCCACCATCAGCTGCTGCGAATGCTGCAAGGACATTCCCCTTGACGCCGCACTGACGCCGGAAGGTTCCGAGTATGTCGTGCACTTCTGTGGCCTGGAGTGCTATCAGCGTTTCATGTCGCGAGCAGATAAGAGGGCGGCATCCGAGCCTGATCACCCCTGCACACAAAAGGTCAGTACCCGTCAGGACGGCTAATTCGCGCTGCACCGGAAAAGTGGCTCTTGCTGGTCGCAGAAAGCGTGAGCCCGAGGACTCCGTCAGTCGCAATCCGTCTGAGCTGGAAGTGGCATCGAGTGCGGTGCCCGGCCGATTTCGAACCCAGGCCGTTACACCTACTGGTCGTCGTCCGGATTGCGCAGCGGCCGCAGTTCGCCGCGGGTAACCTCTTCCGGCACCGCGAAGGAGTAACGGCCCAGCATGTTGATGTGCTCGTGGATCAGTGGCGAGAGCCGCGCGACATCCTCCTCCAGCACCGGGTAGCCGTGCTGCCTGAGCCGTTCTACGGCCGCCGTCATGTAGAGGGTGTTCCACAGCACGATGATGTTCACCACCAGGCCGAGGGCGCCGAGCTGGTCCTCCTGGCCTTCGCGGTAGCGCTGGCGCAGCTCGCCGCGTTTGCCGTGGAACACGGCGCGGGCCAGGCTGTGGCGGCCTTCGCCCCGGTTCAGCTGGGTCAGGGTGGCGCGGCGCTTGGACTCGTCGTCGATGTAGGTCAGGGTGTGCAAGGTCTTCTCGATGCGACCGAACTCAGCCAGCGCCTGGGCCAGGCGGGTGGGACGATCCCCTGTTTGCAGGGTGCGCATGATGCCGGTGGCCGGCACTCGGCCGAGCTTGAGCGAGCCGGCCAGGCGTAGCAGGTCGTCCCAGTGCTCGGCGATCAGATCGAGCTTGACCGACTGCCGGGCCAGGCCGTTGAGTTTGCCGTAATCCGCCTCCGGGCGCGTGCGCCAGAAACGGGTACCGCCGACGTCGGCCAGGCGCGGGCTGAAGTGGTAGCCGAGCAGGCGGAACAGCCCAAACACCACATCGCTGTAGGCCCCGGTGTCGGTCATGATCTGCGTCGGCTGCAACTCGGTCTGCTGTTCCAGCACCACGGCCAGCAGCACCAGGCTGTCGCGCAGGGTGCCGGGCACGGTGATGGCGTTGAGGCCGGAGAACTGATCGGAAATCAAGTTGTACCAGGTGACGCCCCGGCCGGTGCCGAAATACTTCGGGTTGGGGCCAGCATGCACGGTGCGCACCGGTACCACGAAGCGCATGCCATCGGCGGAGGCGACCTCGCCGCCGCCCCAGACCTGGGCCAGCTCCAGTTGGCTCTGCGCCCCCACCAGAATGGCGTTTGCCACTGACAGCGTGTCGTCACGGATATAGTTCTGGCTGACCCAGGACAGCCGGTCGCGGCGTAGCGCCTGATTGTCGGTGCGGATCAGCGGCTCCAGGCCGGTGTTGCAGGCCCCACCCAGCAGCACCGCGCAGAGGCTGGTGACCAGGTTGTCGGCCCGCGCATTGCGCTCGGACACATGGGTGAAGGCCTCGGCGAAGCCGGTGCGAGCGGCGATTTCCAAGAGGATTTCCGGCAGATCGACACGCGGCATCAGATCAGCCACGGCTGCTCGCAGTTGCAGCAGCGAGTTCGGCTCCTCCAGCTTGTCCAGTGTGCCGAGCGAGAGCTCGGTCTTGCCCTCGGCGTTCTCGCTCAGCTGGATCGCGGGGTTGTCGGGTAGGCGGGCCGCGACCGCCTGCCAGGTCGCATCCAACTCGGCGCTCAGCGCATCCAAGGTGGTGCCGGCGTCAATGGTCAGGCCCAGCGAGCGGCAGATGATCGGCCGCGCCGCCAGCCATTCGGCACCGTCGAGCAGGCCGAGACGCGGGTCGGCATAGCGCCAACTGGGCGAGACGAACACGTCGCGCCGGCGCAGGGCCGTGCGCAGCGCATCGAGCGTGCAGAACACATAGGCGCCCATGTCGAGGGAGCCATCCTCGCGGGTAATGTGCTTCTGCCAAGCCTTGGCCACGATCTCCTGCGGCGCGTCATCCTCCGGTTTCCGGCGGGGCAGGTTCAGCTGCAACCAATCCAGGCCGGCGACCACGCCTTTGCCGGCCGGGCTGAAGCCGAAGCGGATGTGCTTGAGCAGGTCGGGCAGGAAACGGCGCACACTGCGGTAGCGCGCCTCCAGGGCGAGAAAATACACATCGTCAACCGGGCGGATCAGCGCATTGACATCTTCCAGGGCTTTCTCCAGCGAGGCCCTCGGCAGGTCGTTGAACAGCCGGGCGCGCACGTTGTCATCGCTGATTGAGCTGTCCAGCACGACCTTGCACGCGGCGGCGAGCGTCGCCGCCGAGCGATCCAGGTCTTTCAGGCTGCGCATGCGGGCTTTCTTGTCGGCCTTCTCCGCGTTGCTGAACAGGTCGCGTAACAGCGCTTCCAGGACCTCCAGGGCGTCGTCGTGCGCGGTGGCCTCCAGGCACAGGGCGAACGCCACCAGTGTCGCCATCCGCCGCGACGCCGGCAGCCGGTTGATCGCCGTGACCTTGGCGGTGTTGGCGAAGCGAGCCAGGGCCGCGATACGGCTGGGCGGGATGTGCGCCGCCGCTGGCAAGGCGATGCCGATGCCGCGCACGTCATCAAGCCGGCGCAGCGCCCGAATCAGTGCGGGGCCACTGACCATCACCGGGCCGGAGCGCAGTTGATCCAGCCGGGAACTGCGGTTGCCTTCGGCGACCAGCAGCAAGTCCTGTAGCTGCTGCCGTTGCGCCTCGCTCACACTGCGGCCAAGGGTTAGCCAGAGGCGTTCTTCGACCCGGCTGCGCAGTTGGGCGATGAACCGTTCCAGAACGGTGACGCCGGGCAGTAAAACCTTGTGCGTCAGCAACCAGGTCGTCGCCCGATTGAACAACTCGCCAGGACGATCTGTCCCTGTCCAACAGAGCGCATACAGCCAGCGGGCAAGTCGAAAGCCGACGCTGGAATCAGCAAACACCCGATAGCCGTAACGCTCCTGAATCTCGGCGGCATGACGTTGACGTTGGCGGGTTTCGGCATAGGCCAGGATACAAGTTGGATCGGTAATGCCTAACTGGCGACTGAGCGCTTGCAGCACCTCTTGGGGGACGGCTGAAAAGTCGTCGGGAAAAGTGCCCAGGTAGCGGATGCTGGTCAGTTGGGTGGCGTAGCCAAGGCGGTTGTGCTCGCCGCGCAGCGGTAGGAGGATTTTGTGGTCGTCGTCGCTCAGGTGGAAGTAGCGTTCCAGCTCCTCACGACTGGGGGCATCGACATAGCGGCCAAAACCGTCGCGTTGCTCCTGGGTCAGAAAACCGACCGGCATCGATCACAGCACCTCGGCGCAGAACACGGCGGGCGTGACAATCCGCGTGCGTTCGATGTGCCCGCGTTGCAGCAGGCCGGCGCGGCGATCACCGGTCACCAGGTAGTCCGCATCGCCTGCCAGGGCCATGGCCAGCAGAAACGAGTCATCCGGATCATCGGCTTCGACCTCGATGGTCAGACGCTCCAGTACCACAGCCCGTTGCAGGTTATTGATCATGGCTCCCACTTTGGCGGGCTGAAGGATGGCCTGGAGCTTGGGGTAGCGGCTGGCTCGGCGGATTTCATCGAGCTGCATCCGCGAGGTCACTACCTCGAAACGCGCCGCCCGCCAGGCACGGTAGATCGCATCGGGCGCGCCATGCGGCGAGATCAGTGCGCTGAACAGGATGTTGGTATCCAACACGACCCGCATCAGCGCTTACGTGCCCAGTCGAGCGCTTCGTCAACCGCTTCGGTCAGCTCTGCCTCGCTCAGATGGGCATTAGCGGCCTTGGCCTGTTCGGCCGTCAGTTCCAGGATGTGGGCCCGCACCGCCTCTTCAATGAAGCGCGACAGGTCGCCTTTCCGGCCACCGCCCTGGCTGGCCAGAAACATCCGAAGCGACTGGTCGGTGTCGGCCGAGACGGCGACATTCCAGCGAATCGTATTCATGGCGTTCCCCGCTAGTAGGTGTTTGTGTGTTTATACGCCAATCACAAAGGGCTATGCAATGGTTCAAAAAAACCTTCGTTTTGCCGAACTTTAAGTGGACAGGAATCGGCTGGTTAACCTACCTGCGCTACGGTTCAAATAACTGGTACGCTTAATCAAAGTTCAACTATTACTAACGTAGTCGAGTAAACGGTACTTTTGATGAAGATCGGTTATGCGCGGGTGAGCACTCGGGATCAGAACGCCGACCTCCAGGTCGATGCCCTGAAACAGGCCGGGTGCGAACGCATCTATCAAGACATCGCCAGCGGCGCGAAAAGCGCCCGGCCGGAGTTGGACAAGTTGCTAGCCCATGTTCGAGCGGGCGACACCGTGGTGATCTGGAAGCTGGATCGCCTCGGGCGCTCCCTCAAACACCTGGTCGAGCTGGTCGGCGAGCTGGCAGAGCGCAAGGTCGGCTTGCAGAGCCTGAATGACCCAATCGACACCACCCACGCCCAAGGTCGCTTGGTGTTCAACCTGTTTGCCTCGCTGGCCGAGTTCGAGCGCGAGCTGATCCGCGAGCGGACTCAGGCGGGTTTGTCGGCCGCGCGGGCGCGGGGCCGGATCGGTGGCCGTCCCAAGGGCCTCCCAGCCAAGGCCGAGGCCACCTCCATGGCGGCCGAGACGCTGTACCGCGAGGGCCGCCTGAGCGTCAGCGCCATCGGCGAGAAGTTACACATCTCCAAGAGCACGCTGTACAGCTACCTGCGCCATCGTGGTGTTGAGATCGGCGCACACCAGAAGAGCGCCCAGCCGCGAGGTCAGCAACGCAATGTCGCGTCGCCGGCAGAGCCCGCCGCCGAGCAGGTGGCCACCGTCACGCTGCGCCTGGCGGTGGTGAACAACAGCAAGTTCGTTCGCGGCCGGAAACGGGCCAAGGAAAATATCGAGCGCTACTGCTTGGAGCCCTACAGTATGAAACGGCTGGAGTCGGGCAACTACGAACTGGCCATTCCGTATCGGAGCGACGATGAGCTGGACAAGACCGTGCATGACTTGCTGACCGAGATCAGCCAGGAAGCCGACATGCGCAACTGCTTTATCGAAGCCGATGCCTGGGAAGAAGGCTCTGAACGGCGCTGGTAGGGCTTAAGTGCACTTTCTGTTCCATTGCTCCCCAAACCCCATCATACAACTCTGCAAAATCATGAGCGCAAACCCGAATAGGACGAGGTAACGGTTTTCTGGGATCAATCTGACTAATAGCAGCCAAGACTAGGCGATGTTCATTGAGAGTTAATCTATAGCTTGCTGCGATCAGGCTATTGGACTTTGTGACCTTATGGCACTTATGCATAAGTGCCTCCTCGCTGAGTCATTCGCTCGGACTTCCGAGGTCGACCAGGCTTTCGTTTTGCGACAGGCCCAGCAGAGTCAATTAAGTCGAGTTGAACAACATGCAGCTGCAGCCAACTCTCAACATCCGCACGACGCCACAATAGTCTGCCTGCACCAGGAATGCGGCAAACAGGAGGCAAGCGCGAGGGATTCTTTGAATGCTGGTTTTTGATGGTGCCGGTAGACCGGCCTAGGATCTCAGCGAGATCAGTAACGGTGAGAAGCTTTTCGAGCGACATGATTCATCCTCGCCCGACCAGAAGGTCAGGTTTGGATGGGTCCACGGCAGCGCTGGTGATTGAGCAAGTGGAACTGCTGCTTCAGTTCCAGGATGCGATCATCCAGACGCGGGGTTGTACCCACAGTCGCCCACGCTTTCCTCCGCACCGCGCCGATTATTTTCCGGCCCCATCAATGCCGGTAGCTTGGTGTCAATCAGGCGATTACCCCCGAGAGAGGGCATCCTTTCTTCCGTGACAGTCTCGTCCGCTTACTACTGCCACGGTGCCGGGCCGAGGGACCCTGCTAACCTTCATCGGCTGCCACACCATTAACAGATAGTGGGGGGCCTCAGGCCAGGGCATTTCTCGTACCTCGCCGGCGCGTTCGTATTCAGACTAATCATTGGCAGTCATCCGCGCAACCACCATGGCACACTTTTGTCACACTGAAGCTGTGAATAATGATGATTCAGCGTGATCGACGATTATCGAGAGCGCCGACGCAGCCCAGGGAAATAAAGGGATTTAACGCTTACAGGCTGTACTTTAAGGCCCCGGCATGACGCCAGGCTTTGCAGTTGCACTGCAAAGGCCCGACGGGGAAGGTTTCGCGGATCAGCTGGGGAGGCGTGGGTTGCATCGGGGTTCCTGCGGGTGGGTGGTGGTTTCTGGCAGGTGCAAAGGGTGAGCCCAAGGGGCGGCGTCATTCAAGCCCTGCCGCCGTGTTCATCGCGCCTGCGCAGCCCCGGCGCCCTGGCCCGGCAGCAGGTGTGCGCCGGGCGGGTTCGTTACCAGCGCAGCAGGTAGGGGCCGACGATAGCGCCGAACAGGGCGGGCAGCAGCATGCCGGACAGGTACCAGACGCCCCAGAACGGTACCTCCATTTCCGGGCAGTGCAGGCAGTAGGCCAGGGTTGCGGTGGAGCCGGCAAGCAGGCCGCCGCCTGCGCCTGCCAGGCGCAGACGGGTCGGGGCCAGGCCACGCAAGGCCCAGAACACCGAGATAAAACCCGGCACGGAAAGCATCGCGATGTTGAATGGGCATTCTTTCCAGCTTATGCCCAGCAGCATGGGCATGCGTGCCTCGGTCGGTGCTTGCCACAGGGCCGCTATCGCGGCCAGCCACACAACGATGATGGGCAGACACAGCGACGCCCAGGCCGCACCGCCTTCGACACCCGGCCGAGCCAGGCGCGTGGAAAGCCACAACGAGCCCAGGGCGAGACTCCCGGGCAAGGCGAGCTTGGCCCAGAACACCGGTGTGCGCGCCACTTCGGCCAGGTCTGGCCGCACCCCGAAATACAACGCCATCAGCACAACTGCCGCGACACCGCCGACGAGCAGTGCCAGGGCGAAACGCTTGGCCATGGCCAGCCTGTCCATTGCAGGCTCACCCGCAGCAAGCATGGAAATCAGGTCATCCGTTTTCATGGCTCTGTTTACCTCTGATCACCATCGCCAGCGCTTTCAGGCCGCGATGGATACCTACCTTGACCGCAGAACTGGAAAGACCGGTCAGTTGAGCCGTTTCCTCTACCGAACGGCCTTCCAGTTTCACATGAATGATGGGCAGACGCTGACGCTCGGGCAGGTGCTGTAACAGCTTGCCCAGATCACGCCGGGCCTCCGCCGGGCGGCTATCCTCCACCTCGAACATGTCTTCGTCCAGCGAATCGGACAGCGCATCGCGGCGGGCGAACGCACGGAAGTGATCGGCCAGCTTGTAGCGGGCGATCGCCTGCACCCACACGGTCAGCGGCTGTTCGGCGCGATAGGTGTGCCTTGCGTTGTGCACGGCCAGCAGTACCTCTTGCAACAGGTCCTCGACCTCTCCCGGGCGCTGCGCCAGGCGTCGGCGAAGGAAACCGCGCAGGTGCGAACTGAGCGCGGTGAGGAATTCGCGGTATGCGGCCTCGTCGCCTGCCAACCCACCCAGAAGCAATGACTGCAGGCGCTCTTCGCGCGTGGCCATGACCTCATAGCTTGTAGTTCGCTCCATTGGCCGCCTTAGTTACACCGCAGGTGGATATTTTTCATTGAGCCCAGACTGCATCATATCGGCCGCAACGCCAAAGGTTTCAATCGGCGCAGGTGCACCGAAAGAAATCTCAACATTTTTCTGCCGCGCTGTAACCGTATCGACTGCTACGACGAATTACCTGTCGGACCGTCACACCGAGCTGACGGCCATCCAGTCCATTACGGAGATATGCCATGAAAAGCATCGCCCTCGCTACCGCCGCACTCGCCCTCGCCTCCATTGCATCCACCGCCATGGCCGACAACCAGGCCACGCCAAGCGTGGAAAAATGCTACGGCGTGTCCCTGGCCGGCAAGAACGACTGCGCCGCCGGTGCCGGCACCAGTTGCGCCGGCACCTCCAAGGTCGACTACCAGGGCAATGCCTGGAAGAACGTCCCGGCAGGCACCTGCACCTCGATCAAGACCCCCAAGGGCATGGGTTCGCTCACGCCGATCAAGTCCTGACCCACGGGGTTGCCGACCACGCCCGCACGGCACCGATGCGTGGCGTGGCCGGCGCACCGCTTTAGCACCGCCTGCCCGTCACCACGCTGCGCCCATGCAGGCCGCAGCCCGGCGGGATGCAAGCACCAACGTTGTGTATTCCCTGACGCCTTGCCGATACGACAGGCAACGCGCCAGGCCGTTTCAACGATCAGGGAGCGTTCAGCATGTTCGCCGTAGTGGGTCGGTTCTTCGGTAAGTCAGTCCATGGCAAATTGACCCTGGGCTTTGGCGCGGTGCTACTGCTATCGATCACGCTGTCCGGGATCGCCCTGCGCAGCATCAATCAATTGACCGACCGCAGCGAAGCGCTGGTCGAGAGTGCCTCTCTCGCCACCCTGATCGCGGCGGTTCGCCTCAAGGAAAACGAATTCGACCGCAATGGCCAGAGCAGTGCTGCCCAGGCCTACACCCGCGAGGTCGAGAAGCTGGGTGCGCGGGTGAATGAAATCCGCGCCAGCCTGGGCCCCGAGGCCCGCGAAACCCTGGATCACATCAGCGCCGTGGCGGGAGACTACGAACAAGCATTCGACAAGCTGGTAACGGCACGCCACCAGGCGACAAGCGCAGAAAAGGCCATGCTCCCCGCCATCGAGGCCATCGAGCAGCACTTCGGCAATGTCCGCCAGGCACTGTTTGACCTGCTGCCGGGCGGCGACCCGCAGAGCATCGAGCGGGCGCGCATGATCGTTGAGCTCGAAACCATCATTTCCCGGCTGCGCGAGCAGGTCCAGAGCTACATCGCCCGCCCCACAGCCGAAGGCGAACAGCGGGTGGCCCAGACCGCCGACAGCATACGCAATCGCGGCAATGAACTGTGGGAGCGGCTACCCAACGACACCCTGCAGGCGCAACTGGTGGAAGGGTTGCGGGCCGTGCTGGCCTACCAGGACCGGGTAAAGGAGTTGCAAAGCAGCGTGAGCCAGAGCGAATCGGTGAAGCAGACCCTGCTCGCACACTCCGAGGAGCTGCAACGACTCGCCACGATCGCCTACCAGCAACAGGTGCAGGGGCGCGATACCGATGTGCGCTCCGCCCATGGCGAACTGCTGGTGGCCCAGGCACTGGCATTGCTGCTGGGCCTCGGCGCCGCCTGGCTGATCACCCGGCAGATCGTGCCGCAACTGCATCGGGCCCTGGCCCTGGCACGGCACATCGCCGCCGGGGACCTCACCGGCAACCTGGACCATCGCCTGCACGATGAACTGGGTCAGTTGATGGATGCCATGCGGGAAATGGCGCGTCATCTCAGGCAGATCATAGGCCATATCGGTGCGAGCACCGAACGCCTGACGGTATCGGCGACCGACCTGTCGGGCGTGGCGACCCGCAGCAGTGCCGGGCTCAGCGACCAGCGCCACCAGACCGAACAGGTGGCGACGGCCATGGGCGAAATGGTCGCCAGCGCCCGGCATGTGGCCGAGGACGCGCGCCAGGCCTCACAGTTGGCGATCACCACCGAAGCCCGCAGCGTCGAGGGCGACCGGGTCATCAGAGAAGCGGTCGAGCAATTCGAAGCCCTGGCCAGCAATGTGCAGGTGTGCAACCAGGCCATGGCCCGCCTGCGCCATGATGGCGAGCGCATCAGTGGTGTACTCAACGTGATTCGTGACGTCGCCGACAAGACCAACCTGCTGGCGCTCAATGCCGCAATCGAAGCCGCCCGCGCCGGTGAATCGGGGCGCGGGTTCGCCGTGGTCGCCGATGAAGTGCGGGCGCTGGCGCAGCGCACCCAGAGTTCCACGCGGGAAATCGAAGCGCTGGTCCATGCCCTGCACACCGGCACCCAGGAAGCCACCACGCTGATGGAGCGCAGCGAAAGCATGAGCCACACCAGCGTGCAGCTTGCGCACAGCGCCGGGCATGTACTCGAGGAAATCCGTGAGTCGGTGGCGTCGATCCAGGCGGCCAACCAACAGATCGTCGTCGCCGCAGACCGGCAGACACAGCTTTCCGAGCATATCAACGAAAACATCACCACCGTGCGCAGCATCACCGAAAACTCGACCAAGGCGGGTGCTCGCATCGCCTCGGCCAGCCAGGAGCTCTCCAGCCTGGGCGCAGAACTGAACGAGCTGATACGGCACTTCACGTTCTAGGCATTCGACTGAAACCATACGGCCCGACCAAGGAACGCCTATGAACATTCTCCACTTGCTGGGCAAGCGCCCCGCGCGCCCTGTCATCGACGAAGCCTTGCTGTCCAGCCTGCTGACGCTGGCCTGGGTCGTGGAAGCCCGCGATCCCTACACCGGCGGCCATCTCTGGCGCGTTGCCCAATACTGTGCGCTGAAGCCGAAAAAAGCGGCTTCGCACCAGCGGAGGTGGCGCGCCTTGCCCTGGGTGGTTTCGTTCACGACCTGGGCAAGGTCGGCATCCCGGATGCCATATTGAGAAAGCCCGGCCCGCTGAACGATGACGAATACGCGGTGATCCGCACGCACCCGGAAATCGGCCGGCGCATGCTCGAAACCCATCCGATAGCCGCGCTGGTGATGGATGCCGTGGCCTCGCACCACGAAACCCCAGACGGCAGCGGTTATCCCCACGGGCTCGGCGCAGCGGATATTTCCACGATGGCCGCCATTACCGGTATCTGTGACGCCTTCGACGCCATGACCAGCTCCCGCGCCTACCGCCCGGGCA
Source organism: Pseudomonas sp. CIP-10 (assembly GCF_020911845.1). NCBI lineage: Bacteria > Pseudomonadati > Pseudomonadota > Gammaproteobacteria > Pseudomonadales > Pseudomonadaceae > Pseudomonas > Pseudomonas sp. CIP-10. The sequence goes on from NZ_CP087161.1 coordinate 274,740, forward strand.
TGCCGCTGGACAGGGCGCTGGGCATCATCGGTCAGAACCTCGGCACGCAGTTCAATACGCACTATGGCCGCCTGTTCATCGAACTGGGGCACGAGGGCCTGCTCGACGCCGTAATGGGGCATACCGACGCGGGCATTCCCCTGCGTCGCTGCGCGATGTGCGGCCCTACCGTGGTCCTACAGCAGGCTCACGTCGAGGGCGATCATGTCTTCTGCCCTTCGTGCGCCAGCGGCTACGAGTTGGTTCGCCCCACCCCGGACGCTGCCCTGGCACTGCGTGCAACCGGGCAAACCGGCAGCGCGGACGACCTTGCGCCCCAACCCGATACCGACCTGCTCGCCCGCCTGGCCCGGCAATTCAGCCCGGCCCGTGGCCCGGCCTGAGCCGACAGCCCCTACCAGCGCAACACACAACGCCCCAGCAACGCCCCCAATGCGGTGGGCAGGGCCATGCCCAGCACATACCAGACGCCCCAGAACGGCACGGTCATTTCCGGGCAGTGCAGGCAATAGACCAGGGTGGCCAGCGTACCGGCCAATGCACCGGCACCCGCCCCGGCCAGGGGCAGCCGGGTGGGCGCCAGGCCGCGCAGCGCCCAGGAAAAGGCAACGATACCGGGGAGCGAGAGCAGCAGGATCTTGAACGGGCAACCCTTCCAGGTTCTACCCAGGGTCAATGGCAAGCGGGCGGCCAGCGGTGCCTCCAGCAGGGTATAGGCACTGGCCAACCACAGCACCAGCAACGGTATGCACAGCATGACCCAGGCGCCGCCGACCCGCCCGCCCGGACACGCGGTGCGCCGCGTCAGGTACAGCGCCCCCGGCAGCAACGCGACCGGCAACGCCAGCTTGGCGTAGAAAAGCGGCAAGCGAGCCACCTGCGCCAGATCGGGACGTACCCCGAACAGCAGGGTCATCAGCAACGCGGCCCCCAGGACACTGACCACCAGCGCCAGGGCAAAGCGCTTGCCGAACAGGTGCTTGTCGACCGCCGGCACACCGGTCGCCAGCAGGGTAATCAGCTCGTCAGTCCTCATCGTCCAACTACCTCTGCTACCCGATGCCAAGCGGGCCTTGGCACCAGCGGGCGCCCGGCCATCGAAGCCATGTGCGGCCGAGCGCGGTGCCGTTGGCACCGGCCAGGCCCTGTGGAGGTAGTTCGCTGCCAAGGGGGTAACGGTTACAGCCTGGGTGAATTTTCCCGCGCTGTAGCACCAGGTGGTTGCGCCCCCGGGGCATGGGCAGGCGTCAAGGCGGCGAGCGTGAGCACGTCGAAGGAAATATTCGATGTGCTGTAACCAAGTGCGCCGCCAGAGCGAATTACTGGTCGGACCGTCACGTTGCGCTGGCGGCCATTGAGCCTCTCACGGAGATACACCATGAAAAGCTTCGCCCTCGCTACCGCCGCACTCGCCCTCGCCTCCATTGCATCCACCGCCATGGCCGACAACCAGGCCACGCCAAGCGTGGAAAAATGCTACGGCGTCTCCCTGGCCGGCAAGAACGACTGCGCCGCCGGTGCCGGCACCAGCTGCGCCGGCACCTCCAAGGTCGACTACCAGGGCAATGCCTGGAAGAACGTCCCGGCAGGCACCTGCACCTCGATCAAGACCCCCAAGGGCATGGGCTCGCTCACGCCGATCAAGTCCTGAGCGCAGGCGCCGCCGATCATGCACGCTCCTATGCCACTGGGTGCCGGCCTTGGTTTGAAGGCCGAGCACTACGACGCCGCCCGGGACTGCAGCGCAGCCGGGCTGTGGTTTGAGGTCCACCCAGAGAACTACATGGTTGGCGGTGCTCGCCTGGCCCACCTGGAAGCGGTGGGCGAACGGCATCCGCTGTCGCTGCACGGGGTCTCCCTGTCCCTGGCGGCGGACGCCGCCCCCGACCCGACGCACCTCCAGCGCCTGCGCAGGCTGGCAGACCACGTGCGACCGGCGCTGGTATCCGAACACCTCGCCTGGTCCACCTGGCGCAATCACTATTACCCGGACCTGTTGCCATTCCCGCGCAGCCACGAGGCCCTGGTACGCATCGCAGACAACATACAGCGTACCCAGGATGCCCTGGGGCGCAGCATTGCCATCGAAAATCCCAGCCATTACCTGCACCTGGACGGCCACGACTGGGATGAAATCGACTTTCTCACCGAGCTGACGCAGCGCACTGGTTGCGCCCTGCTGCTCGACATCAACAACGTGCACGTCAGCGCGCACAACATCGATTTTGATCCGGCCGCCTACATCGATCGCTTCCCGGGCCAGGCCGTCGCGGAGATTCATCTGGCGGGGCACAGCCATGACGCCGGCGGTGCGTTGCTCATCGACTCCCACGACGCCCCGGTCGCTGACCCGGTCTGGGCCCTGTATCAGCGCTTGATCCAGCGCATCGGCCCGCGCCCGACGCTGATCGAGCGCGATGACAACGTACCCGCGTTCACGGCATTGCTCGGCGAACGCGCGCACGCCCAGGCCATGCTCGACCGACTGGGAGCGACGCAATGATCAGACGTCTCGAACACTTCCAGGACGCCTTCATCGAGGCCTTGCAGGTACGTGCCGCCCCGGAACTGTCCGCCCTCACCGCGCAACCCGGCTTTCAGGTGTACCGCAATACCGTACTCAAGGGCTGCGTCGAGGCGCTGTGTGACAACTTCCCCAGCGTCGAACGCCTGGTCGGCCGTGACTGGCTGCGCGCGGCGGCGGTCGTTCATGCCAACGCCTGCGCACCAAGCGATGCCCGCCTGATCTTCTACGGGGCGGACTTTCCCGCGTTTCTCGCGGCCTTCGAGCCGGCCCGGGAGCTGCCCTACCTGGGCCCGGTGGCCCAACTCGACTACCTGTGGATAGAGGCCTTCTGTGCCGTGCAGGAGCCCGCGCTGGAACTTGCCAGCCTGGCCGGCGTGTCGCCCGAGGCACTGGCAACCTGTCACCTGCGCCCGCGCGCCAGCGCACGCTGGCGGTGGTTCGACGAGCAACCGATCTACAGCCTCTGGCGCTGCAACCGCGAAGGGGTGGACCTGCCTGACAACCTGCCCTGGCAGGGCGAAGGCGCTTTGCTGGTGGGCCATTGCGATGGCGTCACCTGGCACGCGCTCGAACCCGCTGGCTGCGTGTTTCTGGACGCCTGCGCTGCCGGACACGATCTGGAGCGGGCCTCGGCCCTGGCCTTGCAGCGGCAAGGCGACCTGGACTTTACCGACCTGCTCAGCCGCTTGCTGGGTGCCCGCGTGTTCTCTCCCCTTGTTCTTGCATGAAGGAAATAGCCATGGATATCACCCAGCCGTCGTCCAACAACAGCCGCGCCACAGTGCGTCAACGCTGGGACCAGGTTGCGACCTGCTTGATCAGCGACTCGACGCTCAGCCTGGTGGCGCGCATCAGCGTTGCGGCGATCTTCTTTCTCTCGGGGCGCACCAAGGTCGAGGGGCTGTTGACCATCACCCCCGGTACCTATGAGCTGTTTCGTAGCGAATACGCCCTGCCGCTGCTGTCACCGCACCTGGCCGCCCACCTGGCGACCTATGCCGAGCATGTGTTTCCGCTGCTGCTGATCGTCGGCCTGTTCTCGCGCCTGTCTGCCCTGGCGCTGCTGGGCATGACTGCGGTCATCCAGGTATTCGTCTACCCCGATGCCTGGCCAACGCACCTGTCCTGGGCCGGATTGCTGCTGGTCATCATCGGCCGGGGCGCCGGGGCGTGGTCGCTGGACAGGCTGCTGCGCATTCGCTGAATGCGACTGGCGCAGGCAATGCTGTGCGCTTCAGGTCGTGGGCGCTCCGTGCCCCTCTACCGTTTATGAGAGAGGGGCAGGAACCGAGGCCCACGGCTGAATGCATCAAGGCTATTACGGCAGGTACGGCAGGCTCAGGGGCTCATTGCCCGGCCGGTACATTGCCCGCCGTCTGCCCGAAGAGGATCTTCTTGCCCGCCTCGGTCACCGTCGGGCGGCTGGAGAACGGCTCACCCCTGGCGTAGGCCCTGACCGTGGCCGGGCGCTGGGCGATGGCCTCGAACCAGCGGCGCACATGGGGGAAGTCGTCGAGGTTCTGCTGCTGGTTCTTCCACGGCACGATCCAGGGGTAGCACGCCATGTCGGCAATGCTGTACTGCTCGCCGGCAACGAAGGTGCTGTCCGCCAGGCGACGATCCAGCACGCCATAGAGGCGGTTGGTTTCGTTGACGTAGCGGTTGATCGCGTAGGGGATCTTTTCCGGTGCATAGATCCCGAAATGATGGTTCTGCCCGGCCATCGGCCCAAGCCCGCCCATTTGCCAGAACAGCCATTCCGTCACCGTCTTGCGGCCACGCAGGTCGGTGGGCAGGAACAACCCGGTTTTTTCCGCCAGGTACAGCAGGATGGCGCCGGATTCGAACACCGTCACTGCTTCCCCGCCATCGGCCGGCGCAGTGTCGATGATGGCGGGCATGCGGTTGTTCGGCGAGAACGCGAGGAAATCGGGTTTGAACTGGTCGCCCGCGCTGATATCCACCGGGTGGATGCGGTAGTCCAGGCCGGCCTCTTCCAGAAACAGGGTGATCTTGTGGCCGTTGGGTGTTGGCCAGTAGTAGAGCTCGATCATCGTTGGTGGTCCCCGTGAAGGTTCAAGTGACTGTCAAGCAGGGTCAGCGCTGGCCGTACCATGCCTTCGAGCAGTTCACGCTCCGGCCGCGTTCGGGCCAGGACGCGAACGCCCAGGAGAATGCCCAGCAGCAGGCGCGCCAGATCGTCCGCCGGCTGCGCGCAGGTAATGGCGCCGCTGTGCTGGCCGGCCAGCACGCAGCGCCGGAAAAAGGCCTCGATCTGTATCAGGACAGCAGCCACGGCGCGCTGGAAGTCGGGGTCGTCCGGTGAGGCCTCAAGGGCGGAATTCACCAGCATGCAACCCTTGTGCTGGGGGTCGTTGAGCGAGCGTTCGAGTATCTCGTCGAAGAACGCCCCGATGGCCTGGCGCGGCGGCAGGACGCCTTCGAATCGCCGCACCCGGTCGGCAAAACCCTCTTCGACGTAATGGTCCAGCGCACGGCGATACAGCGAGCGCTTGTCGCCAAAAGCGTTGTACAGGCTGGCACTGGTCAGCCCCATGCCCTGGGCCAGGTCACGCACCGAAGTGGCCTCATAGCCACGGGCCCAGAAACATTGAACGGCTGCATCGAGCACCGCCCTCTCATCGAACTCTCTTGGCCGAGCCATCCGTACTCCCATTGCCAGGCCAACACAGGTGTTGCCCTTTTTCTGTAGACGGCCCTATTCTAGATCGAACGATCTAAAACACAAGACAGGACCCCACCCGCATGATTCATTTCTACTACCACCCCACGCCCAACCCGGCCAAGGTCGCCCTGTTTCTGGAAGAAACCGGGCTGCCCTACCAGCTGGTTCCTCTCGATACCGGCAAGGGCGAACAGCACACCGCGCAGTTCCGGGCCATCAACCCCAATGGCAAGGTCCCGGCCATCGTCGACAGCGAAGGCCCCGGTGGCCGCGAGGCACGGGTGTTCGATTCGACCGCCATCCTGCTCTACCTCGGCGAAAAGACCGGGCAGCTCATGGGCGCGCCGACCGACAAACCCGAACTGCTGTCGTGGCTGATGTTCATCGCCACGGGTATCGGGCCGTTCTCCGGCCAGGCCGTGCACTTCCAGTATGCCGCGCCGGAGAGCATCCCCTATGCAATCAACCGTTACCGGCGCGAAGCCGAACGGCACTACCAGGTGCTGGATGAGCACCTCGCCGGGCGCGACTACATCGTGGGCGACAGCTACACCCTGGCGGACATCTCAGCCTGGGGCTGGATCGACCGTGCCTCGCGCGTGCTCAAGGGCGAAAGCGACCCGCTGGCCGCCTACCCCAACATCCAGCGCTGGTTCCAGGCCATCGATGCGCGCCCGGCGGCGGCCCGTGCCCGTGAAGTGGGCAAGGACCACGCCTTCAAGAAAGACCTCGACGAGCAGATGCGCCGCGCGCTGTTCCCCTCCAACTACCCGGCGTAAGCCTCACCGGGTCAGCGTGCCCAGCGCACGCTGACCCCCGGACACGATCCCCAGAGAGGTGTGGCATGCAACCCATTGAAGGCATCGTTTTTGATCTCTACGGCACGTTGTACGACGTGCACTCCGTCGTCCAGGCCTGCGAAAGCGCCTACCCGGGCCAGGGTGAGGCCATCTCCCGCCTGTGGCGACAGAAGCAGCTCGAATACACCTGGCTGAGCAGCCTCATGGGCCGCTATGCCAGCTTCGAGCAACGAACCGAAGAAGCCCTGCGCTACACCTGCAAGCACCTGGGGCTCGCCACGGATGAAACCACTCTGCGGCAGCTCGGCCAGGCCTACCTGCACCTGGCTCCCCACCCGGACACGACCGCGGCCTTGCGGCGGCTGAAAGCAAGCGGCCTGCCCATGGCCATCGCCTCCAACGGCTCGCACCACTCCATCGAGCAGGTCGTCAGCCACTCGGACATGGGCTGGGCATTCGACCACCTGATCAGTGTCGAAACGGTCAAGGTGTTCAAGCCGGACAACCGCGTCTACAGCCTGGCCGAACAAACCATGGCCATCCCCAGGGACAGGCTGCTGTTCGTCTCGTCCAACAGTTGGGATGCGACCGGCGCCCGGCACTTCGGCTTTCCGGTGTGCTGGGTCAATCGTCAGGGGGCCGTGTTCGATGAATTGGGCGCCACCCCGACCCGTGAAGTACGTGACCTGGGCGAGATGAGCGACTGGCTGCTCGATTGAAGCTGTCCGCGCGAACGGCGCCCATGGATGATGGCCGGGGCGCCGTTCGGGCCAGGGCTGCTAGTGAACAAGGCGAATGCCGTCGATGCGTACCTGTTCCCCAGGCGAGAAGGCTTGCCCCGGCGTACGGAAACGCTCGCGAGTGCCGTCATCGTTTTTCACCCTGTAGGCGTTTTCACTCAGGCCCGCCGATGCCATCGCTGCGCGGTGGGCTCAGAGGTTGTCGCTGTCGGTCAGGTAATTGACCAGGCGCCGAAGCCAGGGCGCGATCAACAGCACCACCGGAATCATCATCAGCCAGGACAACACCCAGGCCTTCGACCAGTGCCCCATGAACCGTTCCACGGGAAACAGCGGACGGCTGGCAATTGCCGAGGCAATCGCACAGGTAATGGCCGACTGCAACAACGCAAAAAGATGGTGCCCGTGGCGTTTCGATAGCTTGATCACTGTACATGCCCCCTGGTTACGGGAAGCGCGCCATGCGCCTCCGCCTCGATGCCCTCAACGCGTGAACGCCACAAAGGCGCCTGGCATGGCTGTTATCCTGCCGCGAATGCGCACAGTGGTTTTATCCGTCCGTGCAGAACATTTTACCGATTGTCCCCACTGCGCATTCTATGCGGAACGAGCCTGGAGGCAATGCGCTCGCCTGGCCGGGTCATCGCGACCACCGATGAGTCACCGCGACCACAAAAACTCCAGGTCATAACGACAACAAAAATCACAACCTACTGTTTTTAAACAACTTATATACTGGCATGGTTTGTGTTCAGCACAGTGCTCACCCACTGAATGCAAGGACAAACCATGCAGCACAACGAATTCGACAATCGCCTGGCTGTGGTCACCGGTGCCAGCTCGGGCATCGGTTACGCGTTGACGACCGGCCTGCTCCAGGCCGGGGCCAGGGTGTTGGCCATGAGCCGTCACCAGGGTGAGCTGGGGGCTTTGCAGGAACACTACGGAGAACGACTGACCTGGCTTGAAGGCGACATCAGCCGCGCCGACGACCTCGCCAGGCTGGCCCGGTATGCGCACACCCTGGGCCCGATACACTACCTGGCCCCCAATGCCGGGATCGCCCAGTTGGCCGATGGCCTGGATGCCGCAGCCTTCGAGCGGCAATGGGCCGTCAATGGCGCGGGCGCGCTCAATACCCTGGCCAGCCTGAAAGCCCACCTGGCCCGCCCAGCCTCGGTCGTGTTCACCGGCACCTTTCTCTCGCAGGCAACCTTTCCCGGCCTCGCCGCCTACATTGCCTCCAAGGCGGCCCTGAAAGCCTTTGCGCGCAACCTGGCCGTCGAGCTGGCAGCCGACGACATCCGGGTCAACATGGTATCGCCAGGGCCCACGGCAACACCGATCTGGGGCACCCTGCAACTCAGCGACGACGCGCTGGCGGCGGTGGCCAAGACAGTGAAACAGCGTTTGTTGAATGGGGCATTTCTCGAACCCGCCATGATCGCCGACGCCATGCTGCACCTGCTGTCGCTGGGCGCACGGGGCATCCACGGGCAGGACCTGATCGTCGACAACGGCTACACCCTGCGCTGACCATGGCATGCGCCGGCAGGGCATATGCCCTGCGGTGCATGTTCATCGCAGCAAGGCCGCCATCAGGCGGCCGTCAGGCGCACTCAGGCAAACTGGCTGAACGACATATTGTCGTCCACATTATTGCCGGTACTGGCTGTGGTCGGACCACCCACCAGTTGGCCGCCCCAGGGATTGCTCTTCGGTTCGCCCTCATTGATGGCGACCTGCGAACGCTCCTTGATGGGGGAACCGCAGAATTCGGAAAAAATCGTACGCTAAGCTAACGGTGTTCTCGTGACAGCTCTTTGACTAGGCTTTCTAAGGCCATTCTGATAGCCCTGACTTCCTGAAAAGCCATGGCTAAAATTTGTGCGGCTAAAAGGGATAACCGATGGTAAAGTAAGTTATCCCTGTCGAGATACTGAAAAGCGTTATCCTCGTTTTTCCCAAAACTGTTTTGCCAGTTCGCTCAGAGCGCTAGTTAACTGAGCGACAGATTTCGCACTTTGCAAATTATTCTGCCCGGTCTGTACATTGGTATCAGCAGCATCGCGTATATTGTTAATACTGCGGTTGATGTCTTCACTTACTGCTCCCTGCTGCTCGACCGCAGTCGCTATTTGCGCGTTCATGTCGGTAATTTCGTTAACACGTTGGCCAATTCCATCAAGAGCTGTAGCTGCTTCCTCTGCGTGAGCTACACTCGTGTGCGCTTGCCGACTACTTTGCTCCATGACTGTAACAGCGGATTGCGCTCGCTCTTGTAGAGCGCTGATCATGCTTTGAATATCCGTTGTCGATTGCTGGGTGCGAGCAGCAAGACTGCGAACCTCATCGGCGACAACAGCAAAACCACGCCCCTGCTCACCAGCACGCGCGGCCTCAATTGCTGCGTTGAGTGCCAACAAATTCGTTTGCTCGGCGATCCCTCGTATAACGTCAAGAACTTTTGATATCTCGTTACTTTGACCTTCAAGCTCATGAATAACCTGAGCGGCTTGCCTAATTTCACCTTCAAGGGCAATGATTGACTGGCTTGTGTGGGCTACCAGACGCTGGCCAGATGCCGTCTCAGTGTCTGCTCTTCCGGCCGCATCTGCAGCATGCTGTGCATTGCTCGCAACCTCTTGAATGCTTGCCGCCATTTGGTTTACTGCCGTTGCTATTTGATCTGTCTCTGCCTGCTGCTCAACTGTAAGTACATTGCTTGACTCAATATCCTTTAGTAGGCTTTGGGTGTGTTCGCTAAGCCGATTTGATGCATCACCTATGCGACCTACTACGCTGCCTGTTTCAGCTTGCATCATTCGTAAAGCAAACTCTATTTGGCCAAACTCATCGGTGCGCCCAGTGTAGAGGGATTGACTTAATGGGTTATTGGAAATATTCCTGGCTCTTTCAACCAGTCTTCCAAGAGGAGAGAGAATAGCCAAAACACTAACAGAGCTTAAGCTTCCTGACATTAAAGTAGCTAACAATAAGCTGCTTATTGATGTATCAGTAAGCATGCCGGCAGCCATTGCGCTTGATATAATACTACCCCATATGAGCAAGAGTATTTTCACGGAAAAGCTAGCAGCCCATTTCGGCCTCGCGGCCTTCCCGCTTCTCAATTGAGCATATAATTTTTCCGCAGCCAAAACCTGCTCAGGTTCAGGCTTGGTCCTTACAGACTGGTATTCAACAATCGAACCATTCTTAGCTATTGGCGTTACATAAGCACTTACCCAATAGTGGTCGCCATTTTTACAGCGATTTTTTATTAGCCCCATCCATGAGCGGCCAGATTTTAATGTACTCCACATATGCTCAAATGCAGCAGGCGGCATATCTGGGTGTCTTACGATGTTGTGAGGCTGGCCTAATAGTTCTTCCTCAGTGAAACCACTGATTTTAATGAAGTCAGGATTAATGTACGTGATATGGCTTTGAGGGGAGGTAGTCGAAAGAATATTGGTATCTTTTGGGAGTTCTAAGTTTCGACCCGTCACTGGTAAATTCTGGCGCATAAGAGCCTCAAGGGTTGGCTGTTTTATTTTATTGTATTCGGCATTAAGCCCAATTTCTTTAGCGTTACGATAAAGCTAGCATGGAAACGATAGGTGCAAGCAAGTTAAGGGTTGCATCGCGCATGTCAATCTAGGCTATACCCTAACTTGGCGTCAGACCATCCGGCGCTAAATCGTCAGAATAGAGTTGCCTTCCGAATTGATTGACATACGCCGTCAAGGGTCATAGATTTCTTCCTGACACATTTCCCTCAGGAGGATACCTTGCACGGTCAGCGCATCGGTTACGTCCGCGTCAGCAGCTTCGACCAGAACCCAGAACGGCAGCTCGAACAGATCCAGGTGGATAAAGTGTTCACCGACAAGGCGTCGGGCAAGGACACACGGCGGCCCGAACTGGAACGGCTGCTCGCCTTCGTGCGCGAAGGCGACACGGTCGTGGTGCACAGCATGGATCGTCTGGCGCGCAACCTCGACGACCTGCGCCGCCTGGTGCAGGGCCTCACCCAGCGCGGCGTACGCATCGAGTTCCTTAAGGAGCATTTGACCTTCACCGGCGAGGACTCGCCGATGGCGAACCTGATGCTGTCGGTAATGGGCGCGTTCGCCGAGTTCGAACGCGCCTTGATCCGCGAGCGGCAGCGCGAGGGCATCGCGCTCGCCAAGCAGCGCGGGGCCTACCGTGGCAGGAAGAAATCCCTGTCGTCTGAGCGTATTGCCGAACTGCGCCAACGTGTCGAGGCTGGCGAGCAAAAGACCAAGCTGGCTCGTGAATTCGGAATCAGTCGCGAAACCCTGTATCAATACTTGAGAACGGATCAGTAAATATGCCACGTCGTTCAATCCTGTCCGCCGCCGAGCGCGAAAGCCTGCTGGCGTTGCCGGACACCAAGGATGAGTTGATCCGTCACTACACGTTCAGCGAAACCGACCTCTCCATCATCCGGCAGCGGCGCGGCCCGGCCAACCGGCTGGGCTTCGCCGTGCAGCTCTGTTACCTGCGCTTTCCTGGTGTCATCCTGGGCGTCGATGAGCCGCCGTTTCCGCCCTTGTTGAAACTGGTCGCCGACCAGCTCAAGGTCAGCGTCGAAAGCTGGGACGAATACGGGCAGCGGGAGCAGACCCGGCGCGAGCACCTGGTCGAACTGCAAACGGTGTTCGGCTTCCAGCCCTTTACCATGGGCCACTACCGGCAGGCCGTCCAGTTGCTGACCGAGATGGCCTTGCAGACCGACAAGGGCATCGTGCTGGCCAGCACCTTGATCGAGCACCTGCGGCAGCAGTCGGTCATTCTGCCTGCCCTCAACGCCGTCGAGCGGGCGAGCGCCGAAGCAATCACCCGCGCCAACCGGCGCATCTACGATGCCTTGGCCGAACCGCTGTCGGACGCGCATCGCCGCCGCCTCGACGATCTGCTCAAGCGTCGGGACAACGGCAAAACGACCTGGCTGGCCTGGCTGCGCCAATCGCCCGTCAAACCGAATTCGCGGCACATGCTGGAACACATCGAACGCCTCAAAGCGTGGCAGGCGCTCGACCTGCCTTCTGGCATCGAGCGGTCGGTGCACCAGAACCGCCTGCTCAAGATCGCCCGTGAGGGTGGCCAGATGACGCCCGCCGACCTGGCCAAGTTCGAGGCGCAGCGACGCTATGCCACCCTGGTGGCGCTTGCCATCGAGGGCATGGCCACCGTCACCGACGAAATCATCGACCTGCACGACCGCATCCTGGGCAAGCTGTTCAACGCCGCCAAGAACAAGCATCAGCAGCAATTCCAGGCGTCCGGCAAGGCGATCAACGCCAAGGTGCGGTTGTTCGGCCGCATCGGCCAGGCGCTGATCGAGGCCAAGCAGGCGGGCCGCGATCCGTTCGCCGCCATCGAGGCCGTCATGTCCTGGGATGCCTTCGCCGAGAGCGTCACCGAAGCGCAGAAGCTTGCGCAGCCCGAGGACTTCGATTTCCTGCACCGCATCGGCGAAAGCTACGCCACGCTGCGCCGCTACGCGCCGGAATTCCTTGCCGTGCTCAAGCTGCGGGCCGCTCCCGCCGCGAAGGACGTGCTCGACGCCATCGAGGTGCTGCGCGGCATGAACAGCGACAACGCCCGCAAGGTGCCCGCCGACGCGCCGACCGAGTTCATCAAGCCGCGCTGGCAGAAGCTGGTCATGACCGACACCGGCATCGACCGGCGCTACTACGAACTATGCGCGCTGTCGGAGATGAAGAACGCGTTGCGTTCCGGCGACATCTGGGTGCAGGGGTCGCGCCAGTTCAAGGACTTCGAGGACTACCTGGTGCCGCCCGCGAAATTCGCCAGCCTCAAGCAGGCCAGCGAATTGCCGCTGGCCGTGGCCACCGACTGCAACCGGTACCTGAACGACCGGCTGACGCTGCTGGAAACACAGCTTGCCACCGTCAACCGTATGGCGACGGCCAACGAGCTGCCGGACGCCATCATCACCGAGTCAGGCTTGAAGATCACGCCGCTCGACGCGGCGGTACCCGACACCGCCCAAGCGCTGATCGACCAGACGGCAATGATCCTGCCGCACGTCAAGATCACCGAACTGCTGCTGGAGGTGGACGAATGGACGGGCTTCACTCGGCATTTCGCGCATCTGAAATCGGGCGACCCGGCCAAAGACAAGAACCTGTTGCTGACCACGATCCTCGCCGACGCGATCAACCTGGGCCTGACCAAGATGGCGGAGTCTTGCCCCGGCACGACCTACGCCAAGCTGGCTTGGCTGCAAGCCTGGCACATCCGCGACGAAACCTACGGGGCGGCGCTGGCCGATCTGGTCAACGCACAGTTCCGCCATCCCTTCGCCGAGCACTGGGGCGACGGCACCACCTCATCGTCGGACGGCCAGAACTTCCGCACCGGCAGCAAGGCCGAGAGCACCGGCCACATCAACCCGAAATACGGGAGCAGCCCAGGGCGGACGTTCTACACCCACATTTCTGACCAGTACGCGCCATTTCACACCAAGGTCGTGAACGTCGGCGTGCGCGATTCGACCTACGTGCTCGACGGCCTGCTGTACCACGAGTCCGACTTGCGGATCGAGGAGCATTACACCGACACGGCGGGCTTCACCGATCACGTCTTCGCCCTGATGCACCTCCTGGGCTTCCGCTTCGCGCCGCGCATCCGCGACCTGGGCGACACCAAGCTCTACATCCCGAAGGGCGACGCCGCCTATGACGCGCTGAAACCCATGATCGGCGGCACGCTCAACATCAAGCACGTCCGCGCCCATTGGGACGAAATCCTGCGGCTGGCCACCTCGATCAAGCAGGGCACGGTGACGGCCTCCCTGATGCTCCGAAAGCTCGGCAGCTACCCACGCCAGAACGGCCTGGCCGTGGCGCTCCGCGAGCTGGGCCGCATCGAGCGCACGCTGTTCATCCTGGACTGGCTGCAAAGCGTGGAACTGCGCCGCCGCGTGCATGCCGGCCTGAACAAGGGCGAGGCGCGCAATGCGCTGGCCAGGGCAGTGTTTTTCAACCGCCTGGGTGAAATCCGCGACCGCAGTTTCGAGCAGCAGCGCTACCGGGCTAGCGGCCTCAATCTGGTAACGGCTGCCGTGGTGTTGTGGAACACGGTCTATCTGGAACGGGCTGCGCACGCGCTGCGTGGCAACGGCCATGCCGTTGATGACGCGCTGTTGCAGTACCTGTCGCCGCTCGGTTGGGAGCACATCAACCTCACCGGCGATTACCTCTGGCGCAGCAGCGCCAAGATCGGCGCGGGCAAGTTCAGGCCGCTACGACCGCTGCAACCGGCTTAGCGTGCTTTATTTTCCGTTTTCTGAGGCGACCCCCTTCATCGCGAATTGCACCGCCCAAGACGATCTGCACTGAAATCAATACTTTCTGATGCCTCTTGATTAGAGATGCCAGCCATAATAATCTCATCGCCAACGCATACGGCGTTCGGCAGCCAACACACTCTCACTCACTACTGGAAGCTCAGACATGAAAACCATAGGCATTGAAAACTCGAAGTCCAGCGTACAGGCCCACTTAACGCTTGGAACCAAAACTATGGGGCTAGGTATCTATGGCGCGTACTTGGCTCTCGCTATTATTTACTTCTGGTTCGGCGGCATGAAATTTACCCACTACGAGGCCGAGGGCCTGGTTCCACTGGTGAGCAACAGCCCGCTTTTGGGATGGGTGTATAGCATTTTTTCGGTCGACATGTTCTCCAGCCTGCTCGGCATACTAGAGATTTCGATCGGCACTCTGATCGCAGGCCGCATGCTGTCGCCCAAACTATCCGTGGTAGGAGGCGCTCTGTCTGCAGGCCTGTTCTTCACAACCCTTAGCTTTATGTTTTCCACTCCGGGCGTCATTGAGCCTAGTTTAGGGTTTCCGGCGATTTCCGTTGCGCCAGGTCAGTTTCTGCTTAAAGACTTAGGGTTGCTTGCTGTTTCGATATTTGTGGCAGGCCATTCGCTGGTTGAACTGGAAAAACGTAAAATTAATGCATAATTTTTTCAATGGCTTAAGGCAGTAATGCCTTAGGCCTTTTTGCCATCATTTTCCCCCGCCAGATCTTTCAACCAGTCACGAGGGCTCAACCCCGTCTTGCGTCTAAATGCGCGAGACAGCGCCGAAGGACTTTCGTAGCCGACTTGAGCTGCAATCAGCGTAATCGAGCGCCCTTCTCGCATCAGCTTCTGAGCCAGGCTAACTCGCCAACTCAACAAATAATCAGCAGGCGTCTGTCCGATGACACTCTTGAAATGCACGGCATACGCAGCGCGTGACATATTTGACTCACTGGCCAGCTCTGCTATTGACCAGGCATGTTCCGGGGAGTTGTGCATCTGTAAAAGCGATCGGGCAAGCCGCATGTCGGCCAGTCCAGCCATCATTCCGGTGCGCAACTGGTGATGATCGAGCAGGTAACGGAGCAACAGAATGATTAGGAGCTCAAATAAGCGCTCAAGCGCGGCTTCCCTTCCACAATGCACATTTGCCGCCTCGGCAAACATCCACTCCAACGTGTCTGCCAGCATGGGCAGATCATCGAGTGCGAGCACCAAACAGTCCGGTAATGAAGCCGACAAAGGATTATCAATTCCGCCCTCAAACTCCATGGAAGCACACAACAACTTTGCGCCATCGGACTCACCCGCAAACAATTGATGCTTGGCGGGGCGTGGCATAAAAATCAAGCTAGGGCGAGTGAGCTGCAAATCCTTGCGATCGGGACCAAGCAACGTCACGCTGCCGGCCTGAAGCAGATGGATATAACCTCGCCGCTCGGCGCCATCGTAAGATGCAGAGCCGCATAGGTCGCCGTCATAGAACAGATTGGCCCGCACGCCGAACCGCGAGAGCAAATTAGACAAACGATCCATTGGCCGATCCTTGACGAGTCAGAACGCACAGACCATACCATTGTTGCCGCTGACCGAAAACTGACCCAGTAGAGGCTGTTCTGCCGACTGAAAACTGACCCAGGTGTTCAACTGCTTCTGCTCAATTTTTGAGCAGGAGAACACAGGGTGATCAGTATGGAAATGATGGGCAAAATTCGCCGGATGTATTTCCGCGACAAGCTGTCGCTGCATGAGATAGCCAAGCGCACCGGGTTGGCGCGCAACACGATTCGCAAGTGGGTCAGAGCACCTGAGGCCAAGCCGCCGGTCTACCAACGCCGCGCGATCTTCAACAAACTCAGCCCTTTTCACGCCACGCTGGAGCAGGCGCTAAAAGCCGATTCGCTGCGGCCCAAGCAACAGCGGCGCAGTGCCAAGGCGCTGTTGGCGCAAATCAAAGCCGAAGGTTATGACGGTGGCTACAGCCAGCTCACCGCGTTTATCCGTGCCTGGCGAGGGGGACAGGGCAAGGCGTCGCAGGCCTTTGTGCCGCTGACCTTTGCTCTTGGCGAGGCGTTTCAGTTTGACTGGAGCGAGGAAGGCTTGCTGGTCGGCGGCATTTACCGGCGTATGCAGGTGGCACATCTGAAGCTGTGTGCCAGCCGTGCGTTCTGGCTTGTGGCGTATCCGAGCCAGGGCCATGAGATGTTATTTGACGCCCATACACGCTCGTTCGGCTCCTTGGGCGGCGTGCCGCGCCGGGGCATCTACGACAACATGAAGACCGCCGTCGACAAGGTCAATAAGGGCAAAGGCCGGGCGGTGAATGCGCGCTTTGCGGTGATGTGCGCGCATTACCTGTTCGATCCGGACTTCTGCAACGTCGCCGCTGGTTGGGAAAAGGGCATCGTTGAAAAGAACGTGCAAGACAGCCGCAGGCGTATCTGGCTAGACGCCCAGGACTGTCAGTTTCACTCCTTCGAGGAACTCAATGCCTGGCTGGGCCAGCGCTGCCGCGCGCTTTGGAACGAGCTGACGCACCCTCAATACAGCGGGCTGAGTGTGGCCGAAGTGCTGGAGTTGGAGCGCGCTGAACTGATGCCTGTGCCAGCGCCATTCGACGGTTACGTCGAGCGGCCTGCGCGGGTCTCCAGCACCTGCCTGGTCAGCGTCGGGCGCAACCGCTACTCGGTGCCGTGTGAGTATGCGGGTAAGTGGGTCAGCAGCCGTTTGTATCCGACGCGAATCGAGGTGGTGGCTGACGACGCGCTGATCGCCAGCCATGTCCGCTTGCTGGATCGCGACCAGGTCAGCTATGACTGGCAGCACTACCTCCCGCTGATCGAACGCAAGCCCGGTGCGCTGCGCAACGGCGCGCCCTTTGCTGATCTGCCGGCGCCGCTGCGTCAGCTTAAGCACGGTCTGGGGCGTCATGCCGGCGGTGACCGGATCATGGCGCAAGTTCTGGCTGCCGTACCGGTCGCCGGGCTCGATGCGGTGCTGGTGGCTGTTGAGCTGGTACTGGAAAGCGGCAGCCTGAGCGCCGAACACATCCTCAATGTCGTGGCGCGCCTGGCCGCGACCGAACCACCACCCAGCGTCGAAACCCACTTGTCGCTCAAGGAAGCCCCCGTCGCTAACACGGCGCGCTACGACCGCCTGCGTGGCCAGACCGAGGAGATCGGTCATGCGTGATTTGATGGCGGAACTCAAGGAGCTGCGCCTGCACGGCATGGCCACGGCCTGGGCGGAGTTGACTGCGCAGGGTGAGTCGAACACAGCCTCGTCCAAGTGGCTGCTCGAACACCTGCTGGAACAAGAGCACACAGATCGCGCCATGCGCTCGGTGAGCCACCAGATGAACATGGCCAAGCTGCCGATGCACCGCGACCTGGCCGGCTTCGACTTCAGCGCCTCCAGCGCAGACGCTCGTTTGATCAGCGAACTGGCCAGTCTGGCCTTTACCGACACCGCGCAGAACGTGGTGCTGATCGGTGGGCCTGGCACCGGTAAAACCCACCTGGCCACTGCGCTGGCCGTGTCCGGCATCACCCGGCACGGCAAGCGCGTGCGCTTCTACTCCACGGTCGATCTGGTCAATCTGCTGGAGCGCGAAAAGCACGACGGCAAAGCCGGGCGGATCGCCCAAGCTCTGCTGCGCATGGATCTGGTCATCCTCGACGAACTGGGTTATCTGCCCTTCAGCCAGGCTGGCGGTGCGTTGCTGTTTCACCTGCTGTCCAAGCTGTACGAACACACCAGCGTGGTGATCACCACCAACCTGAGCTTCGCCGAATGGTCGAGCGTGTTCGGCGACGCCAAGATGACCACCGCCCTGCTGGATCGGCTGACCCACCACTGCCACATCGTCGAAACCGGTAACGAGTCCTATCGACTGCAACACAGTAGCTTGGCGGCCCAGGCCAAGATCAAATCACGGGAGCGAAAGCGTAAGGGCGGCCAAGAACCGGAGGACGATGAGCCGTTCTGATTTCATGGCGACGACGGCCTGCTACATGGCTGCATGTGGCAGGTCTTAAACAACTGAACTGGGCTAACGAAGGAGTGGGGGCAACAGCAGCTGCGCTGGTAGACTTATCCACAGTTGCTGGTAACAAAATCAGCAATCCGCCCTGGGTCAAATTTCAATCGGCAGGGTGGGTCAATTTTCCATCAGCGCCAACACCATACCGGCCGCGGCACCACCAGCAGCTGGGCCATGTCGGTCGAGGCGCCGTAGTGAACCAGCACCATCAGCGCCGACGCACTGCCCGCCAGACCGGCCAGCCGCATCGAACCGAGGCGCTTCAGCATGACGCCGGTGCCCAGATAGTACAGCGCATAGGTAACGGCACTCGCGAAGACCCAGGCCGCCCCCAGGATGACCTGCCCACCCATGCCCGCGGTGCTGATGTCGTGCAGGAGCGCCACCCCAAGCCCCATGTAGCAGACGCCCATGGCCAGCAGCGTGCGTCGGCTCGGCCGCTCGCGAAAAATCACGACCTGGAAGAGCAGGATCAGCGTCGGATAGGTGAACAGGATCAGGCGCTCCAGTCCGGCGCTGATGTATTCCAGCCCGTAGAAATCGAAGAGGCTGGACAGGTAATAGCCGAACATCCCCAGCAGCAGGATGCGCGCCCCATCCGCCAGCGAGAGCCGCCCTTCCCCCGCCCCGCGGCTCAGCCACAGCAACCAGAGGAACAGCGGCAACGCGAAGCCAAGCGTTCTCAACTAAGCATTCAGGCACCCCCGGGCCCTCGTACGAGGAAGCAGAGGAAGCAGCACAGTCGTTCATTGGGTTCAAAAGCCATAGGTTTCCTGGTTGCTTTGTGTGCGGGCCAGAGCGCACGCAAAACGACGGCCTATGTATCTTTCCTGGCCCGCTGAACAACACCTCCACGATTGCTGCGCCGTGGACGCCCGACGCGTCGCTCGCCGACAAATCGGGAAACCTGCGGCCAGAATTCTTGTGGGCGGCGCTCGACTGCACGGGAGCTTTCACTTCTTTCCCGCTACCCGATGGCGTCGCGATTGTTCTCGGCGAACTGGCCGCCTCCATCTTGGGCGTCGTCAAGCCTGGGGATCGTTGTATTGTCCTCGGCTGGCCTTTGGGGGTGGAGGGCCGCAAGCGTCTAGCTGGTACGGCCATCTACGCACCGAACGACCGCCTCGTTGCCTTGGCCCGGGCTGTTTGGATCGAAGTTCCCTCAAGCACCTGGAGCTGAGGACAAGAGGCATCTGCGTGGAGACGCCCACCCCTTCCATCGAGCGGACATCTTCCGGCAAGCCTCCTTTCGCGGAAGGGTCAATCGCGAAGCCAGGCTTCAACGGTGATTCTGCAGAAGGTTGATCCGCGCCTTCACGCAGCCTGGCAATGGTAAAGGGGACAGATTAATTTTAGCTTCTCTAATTTCACCCCACATGCATGCAAGCCAAACGCGCGCATTGTGATGGGGCCTTTAGTCAGTGAGGTTCCCGGGATCGACCACGGCGTGCGTATAGCCGCATCATCAGGCCCTCGAACCTTCGCAAGCGCGGACTATTGGTCTGCCTTGCTCCCGGATCCGCCATCTCCGTTGGCCTGACGAACGCTCCGGCGCAGTTCTTGTGGCGTCCGCCCAATGACTCGCACGAAGCAGCGCAGCATGTGATCGGCATCGCCGAATCCGGCGCTCCTGGCGATCTCCTCGAAAGTCTGATGCCCGCCCTCAACCAGCGGCCTTGCCGCCTCGATGCGAAGGCGCTCGATCGCTTTGGCCGGCGTCACCCCGATGGATGCCGCGAATACACGGCCAAACTGACGCACGCTCATATGCGCGACGTCAGCCAAGCGCTCGACTGACAGATCATCACGCAGATGATCGCGCGCATAGCTCAGCACCGTGCGGATGCGATCTGAGCCAGGGTCGAAATCCAGCAGCGAAGAGAACTGGTACTGACCACCTGGCCGTCGATAGTAGACAACCAGCATGCGTGCGACGGAGCGCGCCACCTCTTTGCCCAGGTCCTGCTCGATCATGGCCAAGGCCATGTCGATGCCAGCCGACATGCCTGCGGACGTCCAGACATTCCCGTCTTCGGTCCAGATTCGATCTCCGTCCACGCGCAGCGACGGATAGCGAGCCTGCAGTTGCGGAGCATAGTTCCAATGCGTGGTAGCGACACGACCGTCGAGCAGGCCGCTCTCGGCCAGCACGAAGGCGCCAGTACAGACGCTGGCCGTGCGGCGAGAGCGCAGGGACATGTGCCGGATCGCGGTCGCCATCGACATCGTCCAGTCACCGATCGGAGCGGCCGGTGCGCCGACGATGATGAGCGTGTCGAGGCGGTCGACGACTTCCAATGCTTCGGTCGCGACCTGCAGTCCGCTCGAGGCGCGGATCAACCCGCCCTCAAGCGAAGCGACCGTGAATCGATAGCCCGAAGGGCGCGCGCTATTGGCGTTGGAGAAGGCTTCGAGCGGGCCACTCAAATCCAGCAATACGAAGCCCGAATAAACCAAGAAACAAACGTGACGTGGCATGACCTGAACGCCAATAGCCCGGCAGAAGAGTCATTAGACGCGCCTCCTGTTTGGCAGGTCAACGGGTGCAACAACGGGGCTCGGCCGTTGCCAGATCCGGCCATTCGCCTGGAAGCGCTCGTCTGGCCATCCAAGTGCACCCGCCTCACTCGAGGTGGCTGCGCTTGTCGGCCGAAATCCAGGGACAAATGTCCTATTCGTACCAGCCTCTCGCCGTACCGTACTCGCACCACCCCACTTCGAGGACATGCAAATGACCTTCAACAAGACTCACCCCAAGACAATGCTCTCCTACGCCGCCGTGTTGGGGGCCATCCTGATGGCGCCTGGCATCAGCTTCGCCGCCGAGAACTCCTATGCCGACCCGGTCAAGCCCGCGCTCCCGGCCTCCACTTTTGAATGGGATCTAAGTCGAACCGCTCTGGTCGTGATCGACCCGCAGATCGACTTCATGAGCCCGGAGGGTGCAGGCTGGCCGGTGTTCGGTGCGAGCGTTACCGAGCAAAACCTGGTCCCGAATCTGCGCCGGCTCTTCGCGGCGTCCAAGAAGGCTGGAACGACCGTCGCCATCTCGCCGCACTACTACTATCCCCACGATCATAAATGGGAGTACGAGGCGCCGACGGAGACCGTTCAGCACAAGCTTGGCCTCTTCGATCGCAAGGGCGCCTTGACGCTGGATGGATTCCGTAACTCGGGTGCCGACTTCATGCAGGAGTTCAAGCCCTTCATTGAAGACGGCAAGACCATCGTCGCATCACCGCACAAGTTGTATGGCCCCCAAAGCAACGACCTGATGCTGCAGCTGCATAAGCAGCGGGTTGACAAGATCATCCTTGCCGGTATGGCCTCCAACCTGTGCGTCGAATCGCATCTTCGCGAGTTTCTGGAGCGCGGTTTCGAGGTGGTCGTCGTACGTGACGCCATCGCCGGACCGAAGCTTCCTGACGGCGACGGCTACGGTAGTGCACTGGTCGACTTCCGCTACATTGCCAACGGTCTGCTGACGACCGACGAGGTAGTGAAAAAGCTGGAAGGACGCTGACCGCGGGTAGAACCAATTTCCCAACCAGGCACGGGAGCCCTTGTTGCTCCCGTGCTAGCCAACTGACAAGGAGTCACCCATGAGCAATACCAAAACCTTCGGGCCTGCCAGCCCGGACCGGCGAGATTTTCTGGTGCTAGGCTTGAGTGCCGCGGCCCTGGCTGCCGTTTCCCCGGCGTCCTTCGCTGCACTCTCGTCCGTCCACTCTCCTTCCATCAACCGCGGAATCATGACCATGAGCACAGTGACTACCCAAGATGGCGTTGAGATCTTCTACAAGGACTGGGGCCCGAAGGACGCCCAGCCAATCGTGTTCCACCATGGCTGGCCGCTCAGCGGTGACGATTGGGATAGCCAGGCCCTGTTCTTCGTTGGCCTGGGCTATCGCGTCATCGCGCACGATCGGCGCGGCCACGGCCGGTCCGCTCAGGTGAGCGACGGCCACGACATGGACCACTACGCTGCGGACGTCGCGGCGTTGGACGGAGCCGCACACTGGTTTCACCAACGGCCTGCCGGCGAAGGTGCCGAAGCCGGAACCCATCAACCACTGGCAACGAGCAGCCCAGGCCATCGATGAGGCCATCATTGAAGCGCGACACAACCCGGAGACGGCCCGCTTGCTGTTCACACTGGCGTCCTACGGGCGACGCGACCCCGAATCCCTGGAACGTTTGCGCGCCACGTTCACCAAGGAGGGCATCCCGCCGGAGTTTTTGTCACATTACGAGCCTGAATGGCCGTTTGCAGGTCTTAGACTAAATGACGGGTTAAGTGACAGTTTTTGACGGCGAGAACTTTCTGGCTCACACTGTCACATAATCGAACGTATACGTGACGGGTGAAAAGGTGCTGATCGGCTACATGCGGGTATCGAAGGCGGACGGATCCCAGTCCACCAATTTGCAACGCGATGCGCTCATCGCCGCTGGTGTGAGCCTTGCGCACCTTTACGAGGATCTGGCCTCGGGCAGGCGCGATGATCGCCCAGGGTTGGCTGCTTGCCTGAAGGCGCTTCGTGAAGGGGACACGCTGATCGTGTGGAAGCTCGATCGGCTTGGCCGTGATCTGCGCCACCTGATCAACACCGTGCACGACCTAACTGCGCGTAGCGTGGGCCTGAAGGTCCTGACCGGTCACGGTGCGGCGGTCGACACGACGACTGCCGCCGGCAAGCTTGTGTTCGGTATTTTTGCCGCGCTGGCCGAGTTCGAGCGTGAGTTGATTTCCGAGCGAACAGTCGCTGGACTTATCTCGGCGCGCGCTCGCGGCAGGAAAGGGGGGCGCCCCTTCAAGATGACCGCCGCCAAGCTACGCCTGGCGATGGCCAGCATGGGGCAACCGGAAACCAAGGTGGGCGATCTCTGCGAAGAACTCGGGATTACCCGGCAGACGCTCTACCGGCACGTGTCGCCCAAGGGCGAACTGCGGCCAGACGGCGTAAAGCTGCTCTCCCTCGGTTCAGCCGCATAAATGGAGGCGACCTGGAACGGGGCGCTGTTCAGTGCGGCAACGATCCGATTACCGGTGTCGACCCAGAGCAGCCGTAGAGCTTTTGGGAAAGCTGTCGTTCAACGTTTGGTTAAGGGGCGGGCTTTAGCCCGTCCCGGCGAGCACAGCGAGCGATTTGAACCAATTGTTAGAAATTTTTCACAAGTCGGATATCTATTTCGCGTTCGACGTACTCCCACTCCTTTGATGAACGTAACTGTGCCAATAGTTTGTTAAATAAGGCAGTATGCTCCGGGGCGAACTCGAACCAAGTTAAGAAATCGAACGGTTCACCGAGATCACGAGAATGATGCAGTTGTCTTGCGATTTCTGGAAGATAAGCCAGCCCAATCTCTGTGTGGTGTGACTGTGCTTCAAAAATATTGCGCCGTTCCTCTTGCGACATGGCCCACCACTCTGGACTTTTCTTTATTGGAATGAGCGCTGCACATGATGACGTAGGACGATTTAAGTCTTCCTGCTTTGCACGAAGTTGATTGATCTCCTGCCGTTCAGCGTACCGTACATTGCTTGTAAAGCCTTGAAGTGTCCAGGTGCCACGTTCGACCAAATTGATTGAGGGCATATTAACGACATTGACCCTTTGCACCATTTCAAGAGGCATGCCAATGACGGTTTCACAGCTTGTGACTCGCCATGAACCTTCGGAACCGCCAATGAATGAATAATGATTGTTCATGTGATGGGTGCCCTAAATGTCTAACTTTGTTTTAGGGCGACTGCCCTGCTGCGTAACATCGTTGCTGCTCCATAACATCAAACATCGACCCACGGCGTAACGCGCTTGCTGCTTGGATGCCCGAGGCATAGACTGTACAAAAAAACAGTCATAACAAGCCATGAAAACCGCCACTGCGCCGTTACCACCGCTGCGTTCGGTCAAGGTTCTGGACCAGTTGCGTGAGCGCATACGCTACTTGCATTATAGCTTACGAACCGAACAGGCTTATGTCCACTGGGTTCGTGCCTTCATCCGTTTCCACGGTGTGCGTCACCCGGCAACCTTGGGCAGCAGCGAAGTCGAGGCATTTCTGTCCTGGCTGGCGAACGAGCGCAAGGTTTCGGTCTCCACGCATCGTCAGGCATTGGCGGCCTTGCTGTTCTTCTACGGCAAGGTGCTGTGCACGGATCTGCCCTGGCTTCAGGAGATCGGAAGACCTCGGCCGTCGCGGCGCTTGCCGGTGGTGCTGACCCCGGATGAAGTGGTTCGCATCCTCGGTTTTCTGGAAGGCGAGCATCGTTTGTTCGCCCAGCTTCTGTATGGAACGGGCATGCGGATCAGTGAGGGTTTGCAACTGCGGGTCAAGGATCTGGATTTCGATCACGGCACGATCATCGTGCGGGAGGGCAAGGGCTCCAAGGATCGGGCCTTGATGTTACCCGAGAGCTTGGCACCCAGCCTGCGCGAGCAGCTGTCGCGTGCACGGGCATGGTGGCTGAAGGACCAGGCCGAGGGCCGCAGCGGCGTTGCGCTTCCCGACGCCCTTGAGCGGAAGTATCCGCGCGCCGGGCATTCCTGGCCGTGGTTCTGGGTTTTTGCGCAGCACACGCATTCGACCGATCCACGGAGCGGTGTCGTGCGTCGCCATCACATGTATGACCAGACCTTTCAGCGCGCCTTCAAACGTGCCGTAGAACAAGCAGGCATCACGAAGCCCGCCACACCGCACACCCTCCGCCACTCGTTCGCGACGGCCTTGCTCCGCAGCGGTTACGACATTCGAACCGTGCAGGATCTGCTCGGCCATTCCGACGTCTCTACGACGATGATTTACACGCATGTGCTGAAAGTTGGCGGTGCCGGAGTGCGCTCACCGCTTGATGCGCTGCCGCCCCTCACTAGTGAGAGGTAGGGCAGCGCAAGTCAATCCTGGCGGATTCACTACCCCTGCGCGAAGGCCATCGGTGCCGCATCGAACGGCCGGTTGCGGAAAGTCCTCCCTGCGTCCGCTGATGGCCGGCAGCAGCCCGTCGTTGCCTGATGGATCCAACCCCTCCGCTGCTATAGTGCAGTCGGCTTCTGACGTTCAGTGCAGCCGTCTTCTGAAAACGACAAATCGGCTGGTTAACCTACCTGCGCTACGGTTCAAATAACTGGTACGCTTAATCAAAGTTCAACTATTACTAACGTAGTCGAGTAAACGGTACTTTTGATGAAGATCGGTTATGCGCGGGTGAGCACTCGGGATCAGAACGCCGACCTCCAGGTCGATGCCCTGAAACAGGCCGGGTGCGAACGCATCTATCAAGACATCGCCAGCGGCGCGAAAAGCGCCCGGCCGGAGTTGGACAAGTTGCTAGCCCATGTTCGAGCGGGCGACACCGTGGTGATCTGGAAGCTGGATCGCCTCGGGCGCTCCCTCAAACACCTGGTCGAGCTGGTCGGCGAGCTGGCAGAGCGCAAGGTCGGCTTGCAGAGCCTGAATGACCCAATCGACACCACCCACGCCCAAGGTCGCTTGGTGTTCAACCTGTTTGCCTCGCTGGCCGAGTTCGAGCGCGAGCTGATCCGCGAGCGGACTCAGGCGGGTTTGTCGGCCGCGCGGGCGCGGGGCCGGATCGGTGGCCGTCCCAAGGGCCTCCCAGCCAAGGCCGAGGCCACCTCCATGGCGGCCGAGACGCTGTACCGCGAGGGCCGCCTGAGCGTCAGCGCCATCGGCGAGAAGTTACACATCTCCAAGAGCACGCTGTACAGCTACCTGCGCCATCGTGGTGTTGAGATCGGCGCACACCAGAAGAGCGCCCAGCCGCGAGGTCAGCAACGCAATGTCGCGTCGCCGGCAGAGCCCGCCGCCGAGCAGGTGGCCACCGTCACGCTGCGCCTGGCGGTGGTGAACAACAGCAAGTTCGTTCGCGGCCGGAAACGGGCCAAGGAAAATATCGAGCGCTACTGCTTGGAGCCCTACAGTATGAAACGGCTGGAGTCGGGCAACTACGAACTGGCCATTCCGTATCGGAGCGACGATGAGCTGGACAAGACCGTGCATGACTTGCTGACCGAGATCAGCCAGGAAGCCGACATGCGCAACTGCTTTATCGAAGCCGATGCCTGGGAAGAAGGCTCTGAACGGCGCTGGTAGGGCTTAAGTGCACTTTCTGTTCCATTGCTCCCCAAACCCCAGTTACAGCTGCTATGATGAATGAGATCGAAAACTGAAATCCCCCACTAGAATTGTTGACTGGAGTCAAAATGAATAAAAAGCGGCCGGTTAATCTTGATATTCGAACCATTCAGCTTCCTCTCACGGCGCTTACATCGATTCTGCACCGGATTTCAGGAATTATGCTCTTTATTTTTCTGGGACTGATACTGTATATGCTGAGCAAATCGTTGGAGTCAGAAAAGGGTTTTAATGAAGTCAAGGAGATTTTTTCTTCACCTTTCGGCAAAGTTAGTTTCTGGTTGGTATACTCTTCATTTATTTATCATCTCGTAGCCGGAATTCGACACCTAGTTATGGATGTGGGTGTTGGTCATACTTTGAAAGGCAGCAATCGCGCCTCTACTATTGTTTTAGTAGTGTCGGGTGTTTTAATGGTTGCTGGCGCCGTATGGATTTGGTAGCTGTGGAGTCGTAATGCGTATTTACAAGGACTAAAAGCGTCCTTTAAAGCTAACTTACGAAAGTATTTATAATCGACGGTTCACGCTTAAACGGTTGAATCCTTTCGGGCTTCCGAATAGCTGTTAGCTGAAAGCTATCATGAGCTAAGTTTTCTGTGCATCATCAAATGTGTTAATGGGAGCGCCATAGTACTAGGTACAAATATGGCTCTAGGACAATGTTAGATGTTTTGGATTTTGAGGCGGATCGCTCTTATCGAAGATCGTCTAATTCGCTCTGAAGCGCAGGTTTTTTGAAACTATCACCTGGTTGGCACACTGTGCGAATCAACATCAGATATGAGAAAGCCAATCAGGTGAACACTACCCTCGAGGGCTCATCTGTCCAGTTAAAGCCTCGAGTCTTTCTGGGTGCGCAAAAGACAAGAAGGTTATATGGGAAAATTATGAGGCCTGGATACCATGCGTCATGGGCGTGCCGATGCTGTGAGTGACAGAGCGAGAAGCAAGTGAAAGTCCCTGAAGTAGGGGCGGGATGCGCCCGAGTGGCATTTTTTGTCTTAAGGTAGATCGCGTAGCTGTTCTTCAGAATAATCTTCAGAGCGTTGACGACAGCCATCGCTGTGCATTCCTCAAGAATAGAATGTGTCGGAAGGGTGGCGTCATTGGTGTTAGTCATCGCTTAGGATTTCTCAATCTGGCTTACACGGGCGCCTGTACCGATATCCCCGCGGATGGCGACGTATCGATGTTGAATTCCTCGCCAGACGAAGTGCAATGAGCTGCGGCTATAGGCTTGCGCAGCCTTAGATAGCCGGCCGTCGCAGGCGCGCCGGTTGGCCGGGATCTTCTTCTGCCCGTCAGGTGTCCGGTCGGAACTCCAGCACGAACGCTACGACCTTTTCGGCGGACATTTCGCACGGCTTCAACAATGTCCTATCTGATGTAACGCGGAAGAGGTTGAAGCTGACAATGTCAGTCCCGTCCAACTCCCTGGCGAACAGACTGTTGCGACGTCCGTCCCCAGATCGCCGGACGATCAAGCTGAAACGCCGGCCTTCATAAGTCCCTTCTCTGTATCCCTCCGCAAGCTTCGCGAAAGCGGCATCGAACTCGGAATGCTCCATGTCATCCATCCTTATTGATAGAACAGAGGCGCGGCGGGTGCGAGACCGCCAGTGCCGGGTCGCGCTAAGGTGCCGGGCAGATTCCTGCAGCCGACGAGGCCCGGGGTGGGCAGGATAATTGAGATGTCGGCGCCCGCATGGCTATCAGCGAAGTCGTCCGTCCAGTCTGCTAGGCAACGTCCACGCCTTTCCAGAAAGCGATGTAATCCCGGATACCCTCGGCATCCGGAGTGGGGGCGGGATAGGTCCAAGCGGCGTTCACGTTGAGCGCGTCACCCGCGCGAACATGAAAGAAGCGCGCGGCGCCTTTGATCGGACAGACAGATGTGTGCGGGCTCATCTCAAGCAGGCTCAGGTCGACTCCTGACGGTGGGAAGTAGTGATTTCCCTCGACGATGACTGTTTCGTCGCTTGTGGCGATAGTAGTGTCTTTCCAGATGGCTGAGACCAACGGACTCTCCTTTTGTATTCATCAACCGGCGAAGGCTCGCGGGCTGGCTGCCCCAAGCCGCACCTCCTCAGGTGGCAGGCGGGTTGCGCCCGAGAAGTTTGTCGAGCTCGCCTCTGACATCGAGCGCGAATAGCTCATCGGAGCCACCGATAAGGGTGCCATTGATGAAGATCTGCGGCACGGAGCTTCGCCCCGACGCTTCCGCCATGGCCTGCCGGTGAGCCGGATCCGCCTCAATATCGAGCTCCTTCCATCGCACGCCCTTTTCCTTGAGGAGCGCCTTCGCTCGGCGGCAGAACGGGCACCAATTCGTGGTGTACAGCAATACATCAGTTGTCATATTGCATCTCCGGCAGTTGCACGCGGATCGCTGTCATGGCGTTGATCTCCAATTCGCGGCGTTCAAAGATGGCGACTGCACCTTGGCCGACATCGGAGCAGATGCTGACGATTGGCCGCTATCCAGGCGACATGGCCCAAAGTGCTTTCACCGCCAGGCAGAGGCCGCACGCGCCTCCTGTAGCGCCGAGCCGATGCTCTAAGGTAACCGAGCCTCGATTGGGACGGAAGCGGTCCCGCTCGAATCGCCCATCATGCTGGTCGAGCATATCAGGACGACGGATAGTGCAGGAACTTTCAAATTGAGCTTGATGTCGAGCCAGGTATCGCGAGCGAAGGCGTTCTAGAGGCCGGGGGGTACGAAGACTGTGTTCGGCAAAACGGTTCACGTTGATCGCCAAAGCTTCCCAGGGCGCACGTCTACGATCGGCGCGACGTGAGATAGCTCGCGCCGCTAGCCCCCGTAGCGCTCCGTCTTGATGATGGAGGCGTCCAAGCCCGCCAGCAGCGCGCTATCGGTTGCGATGTTGACGAATCCGTTAGACCCGCAGACGAACACTTGCGTCGGCTTTCCCTGAAGCCTGGTTAGAATTTCTTGGACCATCATGCCGTCGATCCGTCGCGCAAAGTCCGATGCGCGAACCGGTTTCTCGCGCGTAATCGCGAGCGCCAGGACGAACGCCGGATCGCTGATTTCGATGCAATGAAGTTCTTCTGAGAAGAGAACGTCCTCGGCGGTTCGTGCGGACAGGAGCAACGCTGTCGGAACGGCTTGGGCCAATGCGCGGCGCTGCCGGATCATTGCCATCAACGGCACGAGGCCGGAGCCTCCCCCGATCAACAGAACCGGATCTATGGCAGGCTCAGGCCAAAGGAAATGGCCACCGAGCGGACCGCGAACTTCGATTTCGTCACCAATCGCCGCGATGTCGTGAAAAAACGGCGAAACTTCGGCATCCGGCATGCGCTCGATAGCTATCTCGACGATCGGGGTCGAAACTGCCGATGACGCGATCGAGTAGCTGCGCATTGCACTGTAGCCGTCGGGCGCGGTCAGCCGGATATCGACGTGCTGACCTGCGGTGTGCGCGAACGGCTTGCTCAACCGAAGGAAGAAGCTCTTGATACTCGGTGTTTGCTGGATGATGTCGTCGATCACGCATGATTGCCACGAACGGACTTGCGCTTCGTTTTCAGTCATGGGTGTATCGTTGTTCGCGCCACGGATCGCCGTAGATGTGATAGCCGTGCAGCTCCCAAAAGCCGGCCTCGTCACGCGTCGTGAATTGCAGCGCATTCACCCATTTGGCGGATTTCCAGAAGTAAAGGTGCGGCACTAGAAGACGCGCCGGCCCCCCATGATCGCGGGAAAGTGGCTTGCCCGCATAACTGAGGGCGACCATCGCTTTCCCGGAAAGCAGATCCGTCAGAGGGACGTTTGTCGAATAATTATCGTAGCAGTGCGCCAAGACGAAATCGGTAGGCCGATCAAGCTCTGCATCTGCAAGGATGTCTTCAATGAGTACACCCTCCCAAACGGTATCCAGTTTGGACCAAGAGGTGACGCAGTGAATATCCTTTGTCACCTGGGTCTTTGGTAGAGTGTTGAATTCGCCCCAATTCCACGTTTTGACGGGCTTCGGACCAATTTTGACTGTGAATTTCCAGTCGGAGGGCTCTACCCTCGGCGTAGGGCCGGCCGACAGAACAGGGAAATCCTCCACCAGATGCTGACCTGGCGGAATCCGATCGGACTGGTCGCCTGAACCGCGACCGGTGAAACCTCTGGTGACCATAGTGACCCCTCTTGCTCGATACGGCAGACCGAAGCCGGCCTTCATTTCAGTACTCTGCGTAAAGCATTTGCCCGCACATCCGCCGAATAAGCCAATCGACTAAAAATCAGATACAGATGCTCTATCATCGTAAAAAATCGCGTATCGAACATAGCGTCAGGCCAGCATGATTCCCAATACCCAATGGCTATAGGGTAGATAACCCCAAGGCTGCGTACGCTGATCTGCGGTATGCGGAGCGGAAGTTGCAGGTTCGCTCTCAAACGGATGGGCAGCGTGCAAAGCTCAAGGCTCACCAGCGCATGGTTGCCCAGTTCGCGCTCGCCGGCAGCTTGAGTATATTAAGGACGAAATGTCGATCTGATCTATTCTGGCTTCAGGAAATAGGGAAAATAAGGTCGGACGTTCGCGCACCGTCGCGACGCGCGATCATCCACTAAGCTTCTGTATCGGGGTTGGAGGATCAGATGAACGAGATCGAACGACAAGCGCCTGAGCTGCGGGTGCAAAAATGGATTGGCAAAGATGGGGAAAGTATCGCGCCGTTCAAACTGTCAGATATCGGGCCCGGCCCGAAAATCTTGTTTGCCTTCCAGCATTGGTGCCAAGGTTGCCATTTGCATGGGTTTCCGACGCTACAAAAGTTGCATGCAGCGTTGAGCTCAAAAGACGTGGGGTTCGCAGTGATCCAGACCGTCTTCGAAGGAACGCATGAGAATACCTTCGAGAAGTTGCGCGTGAACCAGCTCAAGTATGAGCTTCCTATCGTTTTCGGTCACGACGAGCAACCGACCGGCTCGCCGTTTCCAACCTTCATGGAAGACTACCGCACACGAGGAACTCCGTGGTTTACGGTTATCGACGCTGGCGGTAGCATTGTTTTCTCGGACTTCCATCTCGACGCGGAGCGACTAGTGAAGCAACTTGAGCAAGGTTAATCGTTGGAAGGTGGGCAATCATCCTGATTGCCACCCATCCCCTGATGCCCACTACAGGCGTTGCGCGCTGTAACTCTGTTGATCAGCGTGCGAAAACCCGGATCCGGATAGGAGGAGCGTCAACGATTGAATCAATCCGTTGGGAGAGGGCGGCTCCGCTCCGTCAGCTCGGCAATAGATAACCCATTCTCGCCGAGCAACTCTCTGATCCGATCGACGATATGAGCCCCTAGCGCCGCTGTCTTGGTCCCCCCCACAGATTCCCAAGATGCGAGTTCACACGCCGATACCTCGTGGTCAGCGCCGAAGTGCTTCTGTCGGTATGTCACCGCCGCCCTTCAATGATAAAGGCGCGGTAACGGGAACCGGCAAAGCGTTGAGCAGCGATGGTTTGGTAGGCGGGACTGTCATACCAGTCGCGAGCGGCCTGCATCGTCGGGAAACGCAAGATTACGGCCCCTTCGATGGGCGGCCCCTCCAAATGCTGGATCGCGCCATAAGCGGCGAGAAAGGTAACGTCGTGACCATCGAACGATGGTCCGACGCCTGCAGAATAGGTTGCGAGTGCATGTGGGTCGCTGGTTTCTTCCCGCGTAAAGACGACGAACGCTTCCATCATTAGGCCTCTCAAAGGTTGGATCTGTTGGCCATTACCACCGGTGATGGCCTCACAGTCGTCAGGCTGGCAACTGGAACCCGATTTTCATGAGTGCCTCGACGCACGCATCCTGATCCTGCTGATAGTTGCCTCCGGAGATGCCTATGCCGCCGATCAACTTCCCATCCTCCAGAATCGGATAACCGCCGCCGACAGCGACCATCCGAGGGCGATAGGCTAGCGGCGCCACTTTTGGATCGTTGGTCACATAGTCGTTCCAGACATGGGTCGGGAACCCAAACGAGGCGGAACTCCAGGCCTTGTCGATGGCAACATCGACGGTAAGGAACGGCGCATCGTCGGTGCGCTCGAACGCGCGCAGGTTACCGGTGGCGTCGACGACGGCGACGGCAGCCGGGATGCCGATGGCACGGGCCGCAGCGAGCGCCGCGTCGATGAGGGCGACTGCGGTTTCGCGGTTGATCGAGGCGGTGGCAATAGATTTGGTCATGGGATTCTCATCGCTGGGGCATAACCCGTTCGGCTTTTTGAGGTTGGACAAGATGTTTGGCGATCGCGGTCGTTAGAAGCCTTCGAGGACGATCTTGCCTTTAGCCGCGCCACTTTCGATCAGTGCATGCACCGTCTTCAGATTGGCGGCATTGATCGGCGACAGTCGCCGGGTCAGCGTCGTGCGGATTTTGCCGTCGTCAACCAGCGCTGCCATCGCATCCAGAATCTCGCCCTGCTCATTCATGTCGGGCGTGCCGTAGATCGACCGCGTGAACATCAGCTCGTGGTGGATCGACACCGCCTTGCGCTTGAAAACCATGATATCGAATGCCTTGGGATCGTCGATCAGTCCGAACCGTCCTTGTGGGGCGATCAGTTCGGCGATGTCGGCGACATGTTGCTCGGTATGTGTGGTCGAAAAGACGAAAGCGGGAGCACCGATGCCGAGTTCGGCGATCTGTGGCGCGAGCGGACGAGAATGGTCGATGACGTGGTGAGCTCCAAGCCCTCTTACCCACTCTTGGGTTTCCGGTCGAGAGGCTGTGGCGATGACGGTGAGGTCCGTGCGCTGTCGCGCGATCTGGACGGCGATCGACCCAACCCCGCCCGCGCCACCGATGATGAGGATCGCCTCCGCCGCACCGGGTACGGGCTTCGCCACGTCCAGGCGGTCGAACATCGCCTCCCAGGCCGTCAACGTCGTCAGCGGCAGCGCCGCCGCTTCCGCCCAGGAGAGCGACGCAGGTTTGTGACCGACAATCCGGGCGTCGACGAGATGGAACTCCGCATTGGTACCGGGCCGTGTGATCGATCCGGCATAATAGACCTCGTCGCCTAACTCGAACTGCGTGACGTCGGGGCCGACCTCGCGCACAATCCCGGCGGCATCCCATCCCAGCACCTTCCAATCGCCATCTGCCGGCGGCGTGCTGTTGCGGACCTTGTAGTCGACCGGGTTGACCGAGACGGCCTTCACCTCAACCAGGATATCGTATCCTGCAGCGACAGACCGAGGCAGATTGATGTCGACCAGCGCGGCATCCGCGGCGATGGGTCCCGGAACCTTGTAACCAATGGCTTTCATAAATGTCTCCAGCTTGCTTGATCGGATGACGCGAATGCTCGTTAGTCAACTTCTTCTACATTGAGGTCCCGACTCTTGAACTGGGTCGCGGTAGCAGATTTCATCGAACACGTCGATCAACAGGCCCTTATGCTCGGTCGCCGGATCGGTGATCGCGTAGAGGGTGGAGGCGTTATCGCCATCATCACCGCTTCCGAGGCGAAATGATCTTGCCCAGTCCCAGTGGACACCCCGTTAAGCGATAAACTGCAACGAGGTGAATCATGGCAAGACAAGCAACCCCAATGAAACAGACCCGCACCCGCCATTCCCAAGCCTACAAGGACGAAGCGCTGGCTTTGGCCGAGCGCATTGGCGTCAGCAAGGCTGCCGAACAGCTCGGCCTGCATGCTTCCCAGCTCTACGGCTGGCGGAGCAAGAAGCACCAGACTCAGGCCGGCAGCGAGCGCGAGCAGTCGCTGGCCGACGAGAATGCCCGACTCAAGCGGCTGTTGGCCGAGCACGCCGAGGAGCTGACCATCGTAAAAAAGGCCGCCGCGTACTTTGCCAAGAGCCTCAAGTGAAGTACGCCTTCATGAGGACTCATACCGCGCATTTCTCGATCCAGGCCATGTGTCGCGTGTTGGGCGTTGCCCGCAGCGGTTACTACGCTTGGTGCTCTCGCAGGCCGTCAATGCGCCAGCGGCGAAGAGCCGAACTGGATCGGCAGGTCGCTCAGGCATACAGCGCATGCAAGGGCCGCAGCGGGGCTCCACGGCTGTGCCACGACCTGCGGGAAGCCGGCCTACCCTGCAATCGCAAGACGGTAGCCGCCTCGATGCAACGGCAAGGACTGCGTGCCAAGGCCGCCAAGAAGTTCAAGGCCACGACCAATTCTCAGCACTCCCTGCCAGTGGCAGAGAACTTGCTCAAGCAGGATTTCAAGGCATCTGCGCCAAATCAGAAATGGGTGGGTGACATCACCTACCTGCATACAGAGGAAGGCTGGCTGTATCTGGCAGTGGTCATCGATCTATATTCACGGATGGTGATCGGCTGGGCCATGAACGAGCGCATGACGGCCGACTTGGTTTGCGATGCCTTGCACATGGCGCTGTGGCGACGCAGGCAGCCTAATGACGTGATCGTGCATAGCGACCGCGGCAGCCAGTACTGCTCAGCGGCTTACCAGGAGCTGATCCGCGCCCATCACTTGCGATGCAGCATGAGCGCCAAAGGCAACTGCTACGACAATGCCTGTGCAGAGAGCTTCTTCCACAGCCTGAAGGTCGAGTGCATCCACGGCGAGCGCTTCACGAGCCGCGCCCAGATGCGTGAAACCGTGTTTGAATACGTCGAAACCGATTACAACCGCCAGCGGCGACACAGCACGCTGGGGCACATCAGCCCAGAGGCCTTCGAGGCCAGGATGTGTGCTTAAACCCGTGTCCACGGCTGCTGGGCAAGATCAAAACGCCGCGTCGACGCAGATGCCGCACGGACCGATGGTTGATCCTGGCTCGAGATCGACGAGATTGCTGTCCTTGACGCGCTATTCGCGGTCTTAGCCCTTGGCGATGAAGGACTGAACTGCTTGTAGAGCGTCGGTCAGCTGCTATGTCATGGACGCACCTTCATCTTGAGTTGGATTGGACAAGCTTCCGTATAAGGCCCGCTGTAACCGTCAGATGACGGCGAAGAAAACGATGGGCAGTATTCACAGCCACTTAGCCTTCTTGAAGCGCACAAATAGGAAAACGCACGATATCGCTATCACTCCGAGCACGACAAAGTATCCGTAGGCCGTGTCCAGCTCCGGCATGTGCTTAAAGTTCATGCCGTATATTCCAGCGATCGCCGTCGGGACTGCCAGTATTGCCGCCCAAGCCGCCAGCTGGCGGGTGATCACCCCCGTCCTTTGCGCTTCAAGAAGGCTGCTGGCCTCAAAGACCGTGGACAGGACAAGCAGGAGGCCGTCGACCATGGACTGCACGCGGTGGACATGGTCCGCGACGTCGTGGAAATATGGTGTCATTTCGGCGCTGATGCAGGGAAAGTGGCCGCGAACGAGCTTTCGCACCAGCTCGGCCATAGCCCCGAGCGTGCGCTGGAACCGCGTGAGTTCGGACCTTAGTTCGAAGATTCGCGCCACCTCTTCTGGCCCGAGGAAATCGTGCAGCGACCGTCGCTCCATCGCCAGGACGTCGTCCTCGATCATTTCGAAGATGGGCAGATACTGGTCGACCACGCGATGCAAGATCGCGTGCAGCACATAGTCGACACCCTTGCCGAACTGCGTCGGCGATGCCTCGAGTTGCTCCCGAAGTTTGCCCAGCGCTCCGGCATTGCCGTGCCGCACGGTGATAAGGTGATTGTGACCGGTGAAGATCGCCATCTTGCCGTAGCTGATCCGGTCGCCGACCAGCTCGGCGGTCTGCGCGACGACGTACAACTCATCGTTGTAGACCTCGAGCTTGGGCGGGCACAGCGGGTGCATCGCGTTGTCGATCGCCAACGGATGAAGATTATATGTCCTTTGGATCGCGAGTAGTTCCTCGGGGGTGGGTTCGCTAAGCGCGATCCAGCAGAAGCCCGAGCGACTCTCGCCCAACTTGACGTGCTCATCGAGCGCGATTTCGCGAACTCGCTTGCCTTCGTTGTAATAATAGGCGGCGATGATGCTCATGCTGGCCTCGCGGGAATGTGGAGGCCACGCTGGACGGCCGGTCGAGCCAGCCCGCGTCCAAGCCATGCGCGGACGTTCGAAAAGCTGCTGAGGCCAAGGATGTCACCCGCAGCGTAGAATTCCACCAGCGCATTCACCCAGCCGAGCGTCGCGATGTCCGCGATCGAATAGTCGTCGACGATCCAGTCGCGGCCTTCCAGCCGGCGATCCAGAATCCCCAGCAGACGCGTGGATTCGTCGATAAAGCGCTGTTGCGGCCGCTTGTCCTCATAGTCCTTGCCGCCAAATCGCAGGAAGAAGCCGAGCTGACCGAACATCGGCCCGATGGCCGACATCTGAAAGAACACCCACGCTAGGGTCTCGTAACGCTGGCCTGGTTCGGTGGAGATGAACTGACCCGTCTTGTCGGCCAGATAGAGGAGGATCGCACCGGATTCCCATAAGGCGATGGGTCTACCGTCAGGGCCAGCCGGATCGATGATCGCCGGTATGCGTCCGTTCGGGTTCAGCGACACGAACGCCGGATCCTTCGACTCGTTGTTCGAGATGTCGATCAGGTGGGGCTCGTACGCCAGGCCAGTCTCCTCAAGCATGATCGAGACCTTGACGCCATTGGGCGTAGGGGCTGCGTAGAGTTGCAGGCGATCGGGATGAGATGCCGGCCAGCGCTGCGTGATCGGAAAGGACGAGAGGTCTGGCATAAATCTGCGATCCTGGTGTTGCGATGGCGACTGACTGGAACGAGCCGTCACTCTGAAGTAGGGTTCGATGACCGCGTCGCTGAACGACGCGGTCACGAAGATTGCGGACCGGATCGGCGCAGTGGCAACGGCAGTGAAGCCTATTCCGCCGCGGTCCCGGCCGCTGGCTGTACGTCGTCAACCTTTTGGCGCTTCGGAAGCACCCAGCCGGGACGGACGAAGTGGCAGGTGTAGCCGCCCGGGCGCTTCTCCAGATAATCCTGGTGATCGGGCTCGGCCTCCCAGAACTCGCCGACCGGCTGGACCTCGGTCACCACTTTGCCATCCCACAGCCCCGAGGCATCCACATCGGCGATCGTATCCTCGGCGACGCGCTTCTGCTCCTCGTCGACATAATAGATGCCCGACCGGTAGGAGAGCCCACGATCATTGCCCTGGCGGTTCAGCGTCGTCGGATCGTGGATCTGGAAGAAGAATTCCAGGATGTTCCGGTAGCTCGTCACTGTCGGGTCGAAGACAATCTCGATCCCCTCGGCATGCGTGCCGTGATTACGATACGTGGCGTTCGGAATATCGCCGCCCGTGTAACCCACACGGGTCGAGATGATGCCGGGCCGCTTGCGGATCAGATCCTGCATGCCCCAGAAACATCCTCCTGCGAGAACAGCGCGCTGATGCATGTTAAGCCTCCTCTACTTGATCGAGATATTCACCGTATCCCTCGGACTCCATCTCGTCGCGCGGGATGAAGCGAAGGGACGCTGAGTTGATGCAGTACCGCAGACCGCCGCGGTCGGAAGGACCATCGGGGAACACATGGCCGAGATGACTGTCTGCGTGTACTGACCTGACCTCCGTCCGGACCATGCCGTGTGCGCTGTCCCGCACCTCGTTCACGTTTGCCGAAACGATCGGCTTGGTGAAGCTGGGCCAGCCAGTACCCGAATCGAACTTGTCCGTCGAAGCGAACAGTGGCTCTCCCGACACTATGTCGACGTAGATGCCAGGCTCCTTGTTGTCGTTGTACTCGCCCGTGAAGGGCCTTTCGGTGCCCGCCTCCTGGGTAATTCGGTGTTGCTCGGGAGTCAGGTGGTCGATTGCTGTCTGTGACTTTTCAAACTTCATTACAGTCTCCAATACTTATCTAGAGGGCCAGGCACGCTACCGCTAATTTTTTATGTCTCCTGATTTGCTCCTACAATGGTAGTGGGATGGCAAACGAGGTTTTACTAAGTGTTGGAAAATTAGAGATTTAAATTTCGCGTCTATTAATTCTAGCGCAACTGAGTGGTTAAGCAAGTACGTAATCAGTAAATATTAAAAAAATAACACAAAAGCACGATTATATAATACAGTGTCAGTGTTTTATGATAATCAACAACGCCTGTCAAGGCAATCGCATGAAGCTCACCTGAGACCTAATAGTTCAGCCCGATAATCATCAGAGGTTGCAGCAATCAGCCTTCGTGCCTTGATGCCACCCTTGCGCTTGACCGGATCCAACCGGATCAAATTCAATGTAAGTTGCTTGAGAACGGCCATGTTGTGGGCAGCATGCCCGGTTCGGATCCGCATCTGATCGTCACCAAAAATGACATCCATGCACCAGTGGACGCGGTTCTCCACGCCCCAGTGCGCCCTGATGGCATGTGCGATGCGCTCTGCATCCGGAGCAAGACTGCTGATGTAGTAACGGCGCTCCAGGCTGGTCTGGTTGCCCACAGTCCGCTCGGACTCCAGCATCACGAAAGTGCGCAGTCCTGGCCAGCGTTCTGGCTGTGGCAGGCACTGGAGTTGGTCGAAAACATGGCTGCGACGAACCTCCAGCCGGCCATGGTCCTTCTCGACATGCTCGAAGTGCGCATGGGGTACCCGGGCAGGATCGCCGTCCAAAAAGGTGTCAGCGAAGTCATCGATCGCTTCGGCCAGCTTCGGCTGGTTTCCCTTGATGGCCAGCAGATAGTGCGCCCCGCGATCGAGAATGGCCTGTGCAATGTCCGGCTGGGTACCCATGGCATCGATCGTCACGGTGCAGCCCTCAAGCGCCAGTGTGGCCAGCAGCTCAGGAATGGCGGTCTTCTCGTTGGACTTCTGGGAGGTCGCCCTCTGCCCGAGAATCAGCCCTGAATCAGCCGCAAAAGCGCTGACCAGGTGCAACGGGGCCGTGTTTTTCTTGCCGGAGCGGCGACTGGTCTTGCCGTCTAGGGCAACCACTTGCGGAGAAAGGGCCGGTAGGATCGCCGCAACCCAACAGCGGAAGGCCTGCTCGAACTCCTCTGGATCGATCAGGCTGAATAGCCGTCCAAAGGTGTCGTGTGAGGGAATGCCGTGGGGTAGTTTCAGAATACGGCGGAACCAGTCCAGCCGCTGCTCAGCCCAGAGTTCGATTTCGATGAAGGTGTCAGCGCCGGCAAGCACGCCGCAGATAGCCACGACCAGTGTTTCGACCAGGTCGTGACGAATCTTGCCCTGCTGACGGGGATCATTGATGGCGACCAGAACATCGGAGATTGGTATGTGATGCGACATTGCAGGGCATCCTGAGTAGAGAGGCGCTCAGGATGCCCGCTGGGAAAGGACTCATTCAAATCGGCAGGCGTTCATGCGATTGCCCTGCAACGCCTGTTTAGATGCTGGTAGATGCGAATTTTTTGGCGTACAGTCAAAATTTTCTGATGGTTGCTTAGTGTGTTGGCGCTGATGGAAAATTGACCCAGGGCGGATTGCTGATTTTGTTACCAGCAACTGTGGATAAGTCTACCAGCGCAGCTGCTGTTGCCCCCACTCCTTCGCTAGCCCAGTTCAGTTGTTTAAGACCTGCCACACGCAGCCATGTAGCAGGCCGTCGTCGCCATGAAATCAGAACGGCTCATCGTCCTCCGGTTCCTGGCCGCCCTTACGCTTTCGCTCCCGTGATTTGATCTTGGCCTGGGCCGCCAAGCTACTGTGTTGCAGGCGATAGGACTCGTTACCGGTTTCGACGATGTGGCAGTGGTGGGTCAGCCGATCCAGCAGGGCGGTGGTCATCTTGGCGTCGCCGAACACGCTCGACCATTCGGCGAAGCTCAGGTTGGTGGTGATCACCACGCTGGTGTGTTCGTACAGCTTGGATAGCAGGTGAAACAGCAACGCACCGCCGGCCTGGCTGAAGGGCAGATAACCCAGTTCGTCGAGGATGACCAGATCCATGCGCAGCAGAGCTTGGGCGATCCGCCCGGCTTTGCCGTCGTGCTTTTCGCGCTCCAGCAGATTGACCAGATCGACCGTGGAGTAGAAGCGCACGCGCTTGCCGTGCCGGGTGATGCCGGACACGGCCAGCGCAGTGGCCAGGTGGGTTTTACCGGTGCCAGGCCCACCGATCAGCACCACGTTCTGCGCGGTGTCGGTAAAGGCCAGACTGGCCAGTTCGCTGATCAAACGAGCGTCTGCGCTGGAGGCGCTGAAGTCGAAGCCGGCCAGATCGCGGTGCATCGGCAGCTTGGCCATGTTCATCTGGTGGCTCACCGAGCGCATGGCGCGATCTGTGTGCTCTTGTTCCAGCAGGTGTTCGAGCAGCCACTTGGACGAGGCTGTGTTCGACTCACCCTGTGCAGTTAACTCCGCCAAGGCCGTGGCCATGCCGTGCAGGCGCAGCTCCTTGAGTTCCGCCATCAAATCACGCATGACCGACCTCCTCGGCCTGGCCACGCAGGCGGTCGTAGCGCGCCGTGTTAGCGACGGGGGCTTCCTTGAGCGACAAGTGGGTTTCGACGCTGGGTGGTGGTTCGGATGCTGTCAGCCGTGCCACGACATTGAGGATGTGTTCGGCGCTCAGGCTGCCGCTCTCCAGTACCAGCTCAACGGCTACCAGCACGGCATCGAGTCCGGCGACCGGTACGGCAGCCAGGACTTGCGCCATGATCCGGTCACCGCCGGCATGACGCCCCAGACCGTGCTTAAGCTGACGCAGCGGCGCCGGCAGATCAGCAAAGGGCGCGCCGTTGCGCAGCGCACCGGGCTTGCGTTCGATCAGCGGGAGGTAGTGCTGCCAGTCATAGCTGACCTGGTCGCGATCCAGCAAGCGGACATGGCTGGCGATCAGCGCGTCGTCAGCCACCACCTCGATTCGCGTCGGATACAAACGGCTGCTGACCCACTTACCCGCGTACTCACACGGCACCGAGTAGCGGTTGCGCCCGACGCTGACCAGGCAGGTGCTGGAGACCCGCGCAGGCCGCTCGACGTAACCGTCGAATGGCGCTGGCACAGGCATCAGTTCAGCGCGCTCCAACTCCAGCACTTCGGCCACACTCAGCCCGCTGTATTGAGGGTGCGTCAGCTCGTTCCAAAGCGCGCGGCAGCGCTGGCCCAGCCAGGCATTGAGTTCCTCGAAGGAGTGAAACTGGCAGTCCTGGGCGTCTAGCCAGATACGCCTGCGGCTGTCTTGCACGTTCTTTTCAACGATGCCCTTTTCCCAACCAGCGGCGACGTTGCAGAAGTCCGGATCGAACAGGTAATGCGCGCACATCACCGCAAAGCGTGCATTCACCGCCCGGCCTTTGCCCTTATTGACCTTGTCGACGGCCGTCTTCATGTTGTCGTAGATGCCCCGGCGCGGCACGCCGCCCAAGGCGCCGAACGAGCGTGTATGGGCGTCAAATAACATCTCATGGCCCTGGCTCGGATACGCCACAAGCCAGAACGCACGGCTGGCACACAGCTTCAGATGTGCCACCTGCATACGCCGGTAAATGCCGCCGACCAGCAAGCCTTCCTCGCTCCAGTCAAACTGAAACGCCTCGCCAAGAGCAAAGGTCAGCGGCACAAAGGCCTGCGACGCCTTGCCCTGTCCCCCTCGCCAGGCACGGATAAACGCGGTGAGCTGGCTGTAGCCACCGTCATAACCTTCGGCTTTGATTTGCGCCAACAGCGCCTTGGCACTGCGCCGCTGTTGCTTGGGGCGCAGCGAATCGGCTTTTAGCGCCTGCTCTAGCGTGGCGTGAAAAGGGCTGAGTTTGTTAAAGATCGCGCGGCGTTGGTACACCGGCTGCTTGGCCTCAGGTGCTCTGACCCACTTGCGAATCGTGTTGCGCGCCAGCCCGGTGCGCTTGGCTATCTCATGCAGCGACAGCTTGTCGCGGAAATACATCCGCCGAATTTTGCCCATCATTTCCATACTGATCACCCTGTGTTCTCCTGCTCAAAAATTGAGCAGAAGCAGTTGAACACCTGGGTCAGTTTTCAGTCGGCAGAACAGCCTCTACTGG
This sequence comes from Pseudomonas sp. CIP-10, assembly GCF_020911845.1. Taxonomy (NCBI): domain Bacteria; kingdom Pseudomonadati; phylum Pseudomonadota; class Gammaproteobacteria; order Pseudomonadales; family Pseudomonadaceae; genus Pseudomonas; species Pseudomonas sp. CIP-10. Next base: position 316,959 of record NZ_CP087161.1, read on the forward strand.
GTCAGTTTTCGGTCAGCGGCAACACCCTGGCCCGCTACTCGTCCCCCGAGGGACACCTGATCTGCGACTACCGCTATGGCCTGAGGGAGGCCATTGCCGACGGGGTGTGCCGCGCGCCCCGCATCGTCCTTCTCGATAACCAGAAGGTGAAGCTAACTGAAGAACTGGAGACCGAGAGCACCGTCAGGCTGTTCCCCAGCATCGCCAAGCTGCTTGGTGAATCCCCCGTCACCTTCGAAGAGCTGTTGCGCCATGACGAGGTGATCGACCAACTGCTCGGCCTGGGATGCGCCAAGCTGGATGAGCTTCGCCAGATCAAGCCGGATGCAGCCGGCCTGGTGGTCGCCACCGATATTGAGCACGCCCAGCAGATTGTCCAGGCTCTGGAAGCCAGCGGGGAAGGTTGCCGCGTAGTGACCAACCGGACTCCGAATGCCCAACAGGTGATCAATGCGTTCAGGCACAGTGATTGCCGCTGGATCGTCGCTGTTGGGATGATCAGCGAGGGTACGGATATCCCCCGCCTGCAGGTGTGCTGCTACCTCAGCCGCATCCGTACTGAGCTGCACTACCGGCAAGTCCTGGGGCGCGTGCTGCGGCGGATGGGCGAGTCCGATGATCAGGCTTGGCTGTTCATGCTGGCGGAGCCAACATTGCGGCGCTTTGCGGAGCGCATTGCGGATGATCTGCCGGATGACCTGGCAGTGCTGAGCCGGGTGAAGATGCCCGCTGCCTCTTCTGGTTCGATGGCTGGTGGGATGGGGGCTACCTGCGATATCGATGGCTGCGGTGGAGGCGAGGCCGGGCAAAGCCTTGGTGCAGGTTTGGCGGGTGCCTACTCGCTGGGGGATTTTGCTGCTGAGCCGAGCTATCAGGTCAGTTTTTCTCAGCACTATCGGCAGTTGTTGTTGGCTTGCCTCTGATGGTCGGTAAGCAGTTAGCCCCAACTAGGGTGAGGCTGCCCGAAGTCTGACCGAGCCAACACAGGCCAGTCACCAGCCTTTCACCAATTCCGCGCCGAGCGGCCCAATGCGCTCTCGGGGCGTTCAGCTATTCGCGAAAGGCATCTCTTGGCCGATAGCTGGTCCGCTTTGTGCCACAAGCGGACGTTAAGTCGGTGAGTTATCTGTCTTGGCAAATCGGTTTGGGCCTAAGCCCTCGCTACACAGGAAATGGCGGCAACAACCTGGCCAGCAATAAAAAGCCGCCTTGCGGCGGCTCTATCCCTAAAGCAGTCATGCCCAAACTGGACGGTCAAAGGGAGGATTTCACTAAACAGGCTCTACTTATCGCTCCAGGGTTACCGGGGCCTGCGGGGCAATGTTCACCTTGAGTTCAAAGATGTCCGGCCGGGCATAATGGCCGACGACATCAAAGTCCAAGTTGGCTTGGCTAAGCAGATCCATATTGAGGTCTGCATAGATTTCTGTCTCGCAGTCGAACACCGGCCCTGCCAGTACTTCTCCGAGCGGACTTACAACCATGCTGCCCCCTCGCATCACGTAATCGTCCTCGTTGAACTCCAGGCCGAATGCATCGCGGTGCTGTTGTGGGTATTCACCAAGACGGATTGCCTGGCAGGCTGACAACACATAAACACGCCCTTCAAGAGCAATGTGCACCATGGAGCTGGCCCAGGACGGACGGTCATCTGCTGTCGGGGCGCAGTAGATCTGAACACCCTGGGCATACATGGCCTGGCGTAGTGCTGGCATGTAGTTCTCCCAGCAAATCACGCTCCCCAGGACGCCAAAATCAGTTTCTACAGGCTCGATTGTCGAGCCATCACCGAAGCCCCAAATTAGTCGTTCCTGGCCGGTGGGCATCAGCTTGCGGTGGTAACCGGCAATACCCCGGCCTGGGGCGATGGTGACCGCGGTGCAGTAAAGGGTGCGACCGAAGCGCTCGATTACACCAATCACAGTGGTAACCCCTGTGTGCTCGACACTTTCAGCAAGCAATGCCAGTTCCGGCCCATCCAGCGTCACAGCCCCATCGACATAGCGTTGGTACAGCTCACGCCCGCTGATGCTGCGATTACCCACTACGCTACCGAAAGCTATCCCCTTGGGATATCCGCCAATGAACGCTTCAGGGAATACGGCCAGCCTTGCACCTTGATCTGCTACGCGCCGCAGAATTGTGGAAGCCTTTTCAACGCTGGCTGCAGGATCATAAGGAACAGAGGCGGCCTGGATGACTGCAATTTTGGTCATGAAAAACTCCTGAGGGCAGTAAGAACCTAGAAACGTGTGATGTCGTTGTCGCGGGTTTCCGGCAAGGTCTTCCACAGCACGATGAGGCATGCCAGCGAGACGGCTGCTAGATAGGCGGCAGGGATGTTCGCGTCGCCAGCCTGGCTAATCAGGGCGGCGGCAATGAAGGGGCCTGGGCCTGCGAGTGTCGCCAGGGCCAGGTTGTGACCGAGCGCTGCTCCCGTGGAGCGGATGGACGCTGGAAAGACTTCAACCAGCAGCACCACATCCATCACCGCAGTTACAGCCACAAGTAGTCCCAGAACGATCAATCCTGCGAGGATTGCCACTGGGTTGCCGGTGTTGAGCAGCAGGAAGATTGGATAGGCCAGTACAGAGAGTGCGGCAGCAGCACTGAGCAGCAGCTTGCGTCGCCCGATGCTGTCGCTGAGCCGGCCGATCAGTGGATTGGCAATGACATAGACAACCAGCGCGATGCTGCACAGCCATAGTGCATTGCTTCGTGGTAGCCCAACGGTAGTGACCAGGTGGTTATTGGCGTAGGTGATGAAGTAGTAGAGCGAGACGCCGAACAGCGCTGAGAAGGCGAAAGTAGTGATGAAGGCGCGACGGTGTACAGACTTGCTCGGTGCTTCGAACTGTTGTGAATCGCGTTGACGTACCAGCTCTTCATACACGGGGGTATCACCCAGCTTCCGGCGGATGAAGATGGCGATACCGGTCATCACGATGGAGGCAACGAATGGGATCCGCCAGCCCCAGGACGCCAGTTGCTGGTCATCGAGTGTTGAGGTGAGGCTCGCGGCGGTGAACGTACCAAACAAGAAGGCCAAGCCAGCCGTTCCAGTGATAACGCTGGCTGCCGTCGCGCGGCGGTTGGACGGAGCACTCTCTACGATGTAGATACCTGCGCTAGACCATTCGCCCCCTACCATCATGCCTTGCACGAAACGCATGACGATCAGCAAGACAGGTGCAGCGATACCGATTGCCTCATAGGTGGGCAAAAGTCCGATGATCGTGGTGCACACACCCATACCGAAGACAGTGATGATAAGCACCGCGCGGCGACCGAGGCGGTCACCGATGGGCCCCAGAATCAATGCTCCAAATGGTCGCGATACGAAGCCTACGGCGAACACTGCCAGCGACGACAGCAGCGATACACCTGGGGCGCTAGAGGGGAAGAACAACATACCGATCACGGCAGCGAAGTAGCCGTAGATGGCGAAGTCGAACCACTCCATGAAGTTGCCGATACCCACCGCGATTGCACGCTTGCGAATGTCTGACTGCTCACCCTTGGTATGGATACTGCTTGGATTTACTTTTTTATTAATTGCGTCCACGGTGCTCCCCAGCTTTTCTTAGGTGTGTATGGGCAGCAGACTATGAATCCTCTCGGCCGCAGAGCAAACGATTAGAAAATATGAGCCGGATTAGTGTACGTAATATCTCGAGAATTGATCTGAACCTGCTGCTGACGTTCCACTGCCTGATGACCGAGCGCAGTGCCACCCGAGCCTCGGCCATGCTGCATGTGACCCAGGGGGCAGTTAGCTCGGCGTTGCGTCGTTTGCGTGAGCATTTCGGAGATGAGCTCTTTATCCGCACCGCTTCCGGAATGCAGCCAACCCGTAGGGCGATGGAGCTGGCGCCGAAGATCGCCGAGGCCCTTACGTCTATCTCAGGCGTGCTTGGGGCAGAGCCGGATTTCTCCGCACACGACTCGAGCTACATTTTCAACATCGGTCTGTCCGATGATATTGAGGCCTATCTCGCTCCGCGGATCGTTAACGCCGCAGCGGATCAGGGGCTGGGAGTGAGCTTTTCGTTCCATCAGAGCAACAGCTCACTGTGGAAACAGTCGCTACAAGATCCGGACATGGATCTAGTGATTTGCAGCGAGCCGAAAGACTTCAGCAGCGGGTATTCATCCAAGGTGCTGTTTTCCTCGTCATACTCCTGCTTGTACCTGCCTGGCGCAGACAACGCAGGCACACCTATCGGCCTGGAGGAGTACTTCGAGGCAAGCCATGTGCGAGTTTCCTATGACGGCCGCCGCGGCTTTATCGACGACATGTTCGAAGCGGCGGGCTATTCGAGGCGTGTTATAGCCTCATTCACCCACTTCAGTGGCGCGCTCACCACGTTGATCAGCAGCGGCGCGATAGCCACAATTCCCACGTTCGCCGCCGAGAGCTATTCGGCCATGACTCGGCTAAGTATTTGTCCGGCGCCGATTCCGGTTCCATCATTTCGATGCTTCATGGTTTGGGACATTGCCAAGAACAGTAAGCCTCAGCACGAATGGCTGCGGCTATTCATCGGGCAGCTGACACAGAAGCTTGCTTAGACTTGGTCGCAGGTAGCCAGGAGTTACGGGAAAAAGGGGGCGGATTTATTGGAATCATCGACCGCTTCTGACCGATTTGTGCCGGTCGTCAAGGACCGCTTCGGATCACTCTCAACCGGATCGCGGGCCAGCTGATTTGCTAAAAACCCGCGCCAAACTCAACGAAGGATTTCGCATGATCCGTTTTTTTTGGTTCTTCGCGGAGTCTGGGGGAAGAGCGAGTTGACAGTCAGGGAAGCAGGTAAATTGGCAGTCGCCAAACACACCCTTCACCTGTCCCTGCTGTCGCCGTGCATCCTATTGATCTTGCCGCTTTCTGGCCAGGCTACGACGCCGTTACCTGTCGCCCATCTACCGATAACACCCTCCTCATTGAGCTTGAACCTCAAGCCGGCTCTCTTCCTAAGTGCGGGCGTTGTGGCCAGTTCAGCCCGTTGATTCACGATCGCCGGATTCGTCTGGTGCGTGATCGTGATCTGTTCGATCAGCGCGTCCTGCTTCAACTACCAGTGCGCCGAGTCGATTGCCTGAGTTGTGGGCGGGTGACCGAGCGGATCGACTGGTTGGAGCCAGCATCTCGGCTGACCCAGCGGTTACGGATATGGCTCGAAAGCTTGCTGCGGCTGCTGCCGATCAGCCACGTCAGCCAGCTCACCGGCCTGCATTGGCACACCCTCAAAACGCTCGATAAACGACGCCTTCAAGCCGAGGTAGGCAACTTCGATTCAACCGGTGTCCGCCGCCTGGTGATGGACGAGTTCGCCCTGCACAAAGGGCATCGCTATGCCACGGTCATCATGGATGCCGAGCGAACGCGGGTATTGTGGGTCGGCCACGGCAACAGCCGCGAGGCGGTCCGCCCGTTCTTTGAATTGCTCGGCAAGCACTGCCAGCAGATAGAGGCGGTGGCCATGGACATGAACACGGCTTTTGATTTGGAGGTGAAGAAGCATTGCCCGCAAGCCGAAGTGGTGTACGACCTGTTTCACGTCGTCGCGCGCTACGGTCGGGATGTGATCGACCGTATCCGGGTTGACCAGGCCAACCTCCTGCGCGAAGACAAGCCGGCACGAAAGGCGGTCAAGCAAAGCCGCTGGCTGCTGCTGCGCAATCGCAACAACCTGAAGGACGGACAAGCCGTGCAGCTTCAAGAACTACTCGCGGCCAACCAGCCGCTGGCTACGGTCTATGTCCTCAAGGATGCGCTGAAGGATGTCTGGTTCGCCCCCAGCGTACGAGAGGGCTGGCGCCGCTGGCGAACCTGGTTGCGGCACGCCCGGGACAGCGGCCTCGCGCCGCTACAGCGCTTCGCTCGCAACCTGCGCAAATACGCCCGAGGCATCCTCGCCAGTGCCAACTTCCATATGCATACCAGCGTCCTTGAGGGCGTCAACAACCGCATCAAGGTGATCAAGCGTATGGCCTATGGTTTTCGGGACTCGGAATACTTTTTCCTGAAAATCAAGGCTGCCTTCCCCGGGAAAGCGCGATGAACCTATTTTTTGGTGTCCCAGAAGTCGGCCCAGGTCTTGGGTACGTCCGCGCCTTTGAACGCGTCCGTGCGATACGCCAGCACCGTGGAGTAGCTGATGTAGCCGACGCTGTATTCGTCCTTGAGGCTGTCGGGTATTTGCGCGGCATTGGGAATCAGCGCAAGGTCGAGCTTCTCGAACAGCCCTTCGGCTTCGCCACGGATGCAGTCGCCAGTGGGCAGGTCCACCACGTCCCAGGTGACCTTGCCGCTCTCGACCTGGGTCTTGATGATCGGGTAGGCCTTGGGCGAGCTGTCCTGTTTGAGCGTCAGACCGAGCTTTTTCGCCGCAGGCTCCAGGATCGCCTTGCTCTGGGCTTCCTGATAAGCACCGCCCTGGGATACGAACGTGATGTCCTCGGCCATGGCCTGGGTGGCGCTACCGATGAACAGGGCCAGACTCGCGAGTTGGAAAGCTGTAGTGCGCAATGTGCTCATGGAAAGACTCCGAATGGTTGGCAGATTTTCTTGGGCGAGCTGTAGGTTTTGTTGTCGGTCGCTCTGCGGGACCATGGAGGTCTAATGTACCGGCTTGTCCGTGAACGAAGCGGCTACAAATGCGCGGATGAAAAGTGGTTTATTGCGAAAATGCGAACGGGCACAGTATTTCGTGCGTCGGGTGCGGGCTTGCGCGCCTGTCGCGAGCAGCCCCGAAGCCCCCGGTAGGAGCGAGCATGCTCGCGATGGCGGTGTGTTGGGTGAGTCATAGCCAAGTCATTCAGCCCACCGTCATCCGCCTCACCACGCGCCGAATCATCGGCGCCGCCAGCACCACCACCGGCAACATCGATACCCACGACAGCGCCCACGCGTTCAACCAGCGGCCGGCAAAGGCCAGGTCGAGCGCATGGGGTGTGGTGGCGATGGCGGCCGCGACCGCGCAGGTCAGGCCGGATTGAACGACGCCGAAAACGAAATGCTCATAACGGGCGGGGATTTTCATCGGGGGTTCTCGAGAAAGAGCGGGGGGGCGCGATGCCCGGCCGCTCGGGCACGATCAAGCCGGTTGCAGTTGCGCGATAGTCTCTTCGGTGGTCCACAGCCCGTGGGCGAGGAAGCGGTAATTGATGATGGCCGCCAGGTAGCCGTCGCCATCCGGCAGGCGCGGGCCGGCGGTGGCGTCGCGTACCACGACTATTTCAAAGCCCTGTTCGAGCAGTTCGCGCAGGTGTGATTCCACGCAAAGGTTGGCCGCCATGCCGGCGAGGATGATCTGCGACACGCCTTTCTTGCGCAATTGCAGCGCCAGGTCGTTGGTTTCCGGGCCGTAGACCTTGTGCGGCGAGGCGATGATGGTCTCGCCGTCGAGAATGTACGGCTTGTAGATCTCGAGGAAATCGGCGCCGGAGCCTTCGAAGTTTTCCAGGGTGTTCGGTCCCTTGCGATCGAACATGCAGATGCTGTGCATGACCTTTTCCAGCGGACCGCCAAAATGCCAGTCGTGGTCGTGCGGGTAGTAATAGTGTGGCGACACGGCCACGGGCAGGTCGTGAGCCTTGAAGGCCTTGAACAGTTTTTCCAGGTTTTCGACGGTGTTGTTCTCGACGATGCTCTCACCGAACACCGCCCAACTGGCGCCGGCAGGGCTGAGGAAGTCGTTCTGTGGGTCGATGACCACCAGGGCGGCTTTGCTCAGGTCGAGCTTGAAACCAGTGGCAGGCAGTGCGGGTTCGGCGGGGTCGGCGTACAGATGGCTCATGACGATTTACCTCTTGGGTGCTTGCGTGGATGAGACGTGAATGTTGCTTTATATAAATGACCAGTCGTCTTATTAATGAGGAAAAAAAACTCACTCCAATAGCCGAGGCAAGACCATCGATACGAAACGCTGCAGAGGTGCACCGTCGCGCAGGACCTTGCCGCGCATGACCGCACCTTCCCAGCCTTCGACGATGACACTGGCCAGCGCTTCGGCGTCGTGAGTTTCAGAGAGTTCGCGGCGCTGCTGCGCTTCACGCAGGCAGCTCGCGAGCAAACCTTCCCAGCGCGCCAGCACATCGGCCAGACGCTTGCGGGTTTGTTCGCTGCCATTGGACATTTCCAGGGACAGGTTGCCAATCAGGCAACCCAGGCTGTATTCATGCTCGCCGTGCTCGAGCACCAGGGCCTGGAAGAACTGGCCGATGCGCTCCAGCGGCTTGACCCGGGCGTCGTAGAAGATCGGCCCGTGGCGGGTTTCGATCGAGGTCCAGTATTCCTCGAGGATCTCTGCCGCGAAGTCTTCCTTGCTGGCGAAGTAGTTGTAGAAAGAGCCCTTGGGAATCTCGGCAGCGGCGGTGATGTCCTGGACGCCGCAGCCGTTGAAGCCACGGTTGTGAACCACCTGGCGGCCAATCGACAGCAAACGGGATCTGACTTCGAGGTTGACCGGGCGAGCCATGACAGAGACATCCAGTGATGAGAAAGTTTTAATAAACTAACTGGTCATCTATGTTTCGTCAACAGTCGAATTGACTGCCAATCAGTCCGCCTGCGCCATCTCGATGTACTCGAGCATCTTCTCGTTGCCATCGAGAATGTCACGGCAGATGGCCGCCCGTGCCGCCGCGCCATCGCGGCGCTTGAGTGCGTCGAGCACTTCCCAGTGATGGTCGATGGCCATGCGCTCGTTGAAGTTGCCATAGGCACGGGCGATCAGTGGGCCGGTGCGCATCCACAGGCTATCGAGCAAACCCGCCAGCACCGGCATGCGCGCGATGGTGGTCAGCGCGTAGTGAAATTGCTGATTGCACTTGAGAGCGGCTTGCAAGTCCTGGGCGTTGATCGCGGCGATGTTGTTTTCGATGCAGGCTTGCAGGTCTGCGAGTTCGCTGTCGGTCACCAGCGCGGCGGCCGTCTCCGCAGCCAGGCCTTCAAGCGCCAGGCGGATGCTGCGGATCTCGCCGTATTGCGCGGCGGTGAGGATGGGTACGCGGATGTCACGCGGGGTCTTGAGGATCAGCGCCTGTTCCTTGGCCAGTTGCAGGATCGCGTCGCGCACCGGTGTGACGCTGGTGCCCAGTTGTTCGGCCAGGTCGCGGATGCGCAGGCGGTCATCGGGCTGGAAACGCCCGGTGATCAGTGCCTCGCGCAGCAACTCGTAGATGCCACTGCCCAGGTAAGAGTGATTGAGGGTTTGAATAGGGTAGGGGTTGCTCATTGATCGCTCATCTGCGGCGGATGCCCGGCCCGAATGATGGAAGTTTCCGGCCGGGATTTCCAGATTATTTCAGACGTGCTGACCACCGTTGACATGAATCTCCGAACCGTTGATGTACGACGCGCCTCGGGTGCAGAGGAAATGCACCAGGGATGCGACTTCTTCCGGCTTGCCCAAGCGGTGCATGGGGATCTGCTGATCGACGATCAGTTCGGTCCCGGCAGACAGGATCGACGTCTCGATCTCACCCGGTGCAATCGCATTGACGGGGTTTGGGGAGCAATGGAACCAAAAACCAACGTAAGCTCTGAATCCCACCGTAAAGGGGCTTTCCGATCTCCAGCTCACCCGCCAGGCATTACTCTCTGATCAGTGCCTCGATGATCGGGCAGATCGTTCCGCCGTCTCCCGCATCACATTGCTGCACCAGTTCGCCTAACAGTTGCTGCATGACGACCAAGTCGGCCATCTTCTGCTCGATCAACGCGAGCTTGCGTGCAGCCCGTGCTCGCGTTTCTGTGGGAGGAAAATAAAGTGTCATCCTAACTACAGGACCCTGCAACGTAGCAATTCCTGCAAAAATCCATTTAAAACAATGACTTATTTCAATTCTGCCATCTGCAAGCGTTTTGTGGGGATGGAGGCCGGAATCATTAAAGTATCATCCTAATTTTCGCTCAACCTTGGAAAATGCTGAGAATCGTAAAAATAAAGTTTCATCCTTTCCGCTACTAGTTCAAGGCTTTCCCGCCGCTTTCTTCCGGCCGCCGGCAACAACGCTGCTTGGCTGAGGCGATCCACTTGCGCTACCGCTCACTGATCAGATCGCACTTGAACTCGACGAGCAGCCAACCATCAGGCCGAGCGTGATCGCCAAAAAAAAGGTTCATCGCGCTTTCCCGGGGAAGGCAGCCTTGATTTTCAGGAAAAAGTATTCCGAGTCCCGAAAACCATAGGCCATACGCTTGATCACCTTGATGCGGTTGTTGACGCCCTCAAGGACGCTGGTATGCATATGGAAGTTGGCACTGGCGAGGATGCCTCGGGCGTATTTGCGCAGGTTGCGAGCGAAGCGCTGTAGCGGCGCGAGGCCGCTGTCCCGGGCGTGCCGCAACCAGGTTCGCCAGCGGCGCCAGCCCTCTCGTACGCTGGGGGCGAACCAGACATCCTTCAGCGCATCCTTGAGGACATAGACCGTAGCCAGCGGCTGGTTGGCCGCGAGTAGTTCTTGAAGCTGCACGGCTTGTCCGTCCTTCAGGTTGTTGCGATTGCGCAGCAGCAGCCAGCGGCTTTGCTTGACCGCCTTTCGTGCCGGCTTGTCTTCGCGCAGGAGGTTGGCCTGGTCAACCCGGATACGGTCGATCACATCCCGACCGTAGCGCGCGACGACGTGAAACAGGTCGTACACCACTTCGGCTTGCGGGCAATGCTTCTTCACCTCCAAATCAAAAGCCGTGTTCATGTCCATGGCCACCGCCTCTATCTGCTGGCAGTGCTTGCCGAGCAATTCAAAGAACGGGCGGACCGCCTCGCGGCTGTTGCCGTGGCCGACCCACAATACCCGCGTTCGCTCGGCATCCATGATGACCGTGGCATAGCGATGCCCTTTGTGCAGGGCGAACTCGTCCATCACCAGGCGGCGGACACCGGTTGAATCGAAGTTGCCTACCTCGGCTTGAAGGCGTCGTTTATCGAGCGTTTTGAGGGTGTGCCAATGCAGGCCGGTGAGCTGGCTGACGTGGCTGATCGGCAGCAGCCGCAGCAAGCTTTCGAGCCATATCCGTAACCGCTGGGTCAGCCGAGATGCTGGCTCCAACCAGTCGATCCGCTCGGTCACCCGCCCACAACTCAGGCAATCGACTCGGCGCACTGGTAGTTGAAGCAGGACGCGCTGATCGAACAGATCACGATCACGCACCAGACGAATCCGGCGATCGTGAATCAACGGGCTGAACTGGCCACAACGCCCGCACTTAGGAAGAGAGCCGGCTTGAGGTTCAAGCTCAATGAGGAGGGTGTTATCGGTAGATGGGCGACAGGTAACGGCGTCGTAGCCTGGCCAGAAAGCGGCAAGATCAATAGGATGCACGGCGACAGCAGGGACAGGTGAAGGGTGTGTTTGGCGACTGCCAATTTACCTGCTTCCCTGACTGTCAACTCGCTCTTCCCCCAGACTCCGCGAAGAACCAATTTTATGCGGTGGTACAACAACGAGCACCGACATAGCCGCATCCGGTTCGTCACACCGGCTGAGCGGCATCGAGGGCTGGACCATCAGGTCTTGGCCCGGCGACATGAGTTGTACGAACGAGCCAAGGAAAACAAACCGGAGCGGTGGTCAGGCCGGACGCGTAACTGGGAACCGATCGGCACCGTGTTGTTGAACCAGGATCGAGAGCAACAGAACGAGAAAATGGCGGCATAGTTAGACGGTTGACGCGACAACTACCTTGAAAAATGCCGTCATGGTAGCTAAGCTAGCACCCCACTAACAATATCGCTATCAGCACATACCGCACCCTGTTCGAACTAATGGATTGTGATGGACACACCAAATAACTCACTGTATGAGGCAACCCATGAAAAAGCAATTAAAAATAATTCTGCTCGCGTCCCACCTGGCTCTGTTTGGCGCGGGAGTTGGGCTAGGGATCTATATACTTCCGATTTTGACAGCACAAGAAAACGCCACCATCGCCGAAATTGAAGAAGTGCAAAAGGTGGCAAAGTATAGCGGAGAGTTCAAGAAAGATCAGAAAGGCAGCGACGCCCTTCACTGGGCGAATGGACAACTTTTTGTTACGGATAACGAAATTGTATTTAAAGGTGATGTAGCACCTGGTCCAGACTACAAAATTTACCTGACAAAGAAACAAGCCACCGACAAAGAATCGTTTTTGGACATAAAGAAAGAAGCAATTCTGATTGGCGAATTGAAAAACTTCGGGAATTTCAAGAAAACCATTCCTGCAAGCGTCAACGTCAACGAGTTTACAACGGTCCAAATATGGTGCGAGCATTTCTCTAAGTTCATCGGCTCCGCAAAATATCAGTAAACAAGCTTAAACTTGGATCTTGCCTGTTCACGAATAACATGCGCCTCATGCCAATGGAAATTAAAGTCTTGCCGGGCATGAGGCCTCCCCTCCACGTCTAGATTCTTGAAGTCAAAATTGACCTCAACCGACCCTCAGACACTGACTACGATGCCTGCATACCCTGAAGCGGTTCACCAGATGGGCTTGCGACAGAGATAAGTACGCGCCAACCTCAGATGCCGCTAAGGCTCTATACGCCGCCTTATCGGAATGGGTGGAATTTTGCGCGCGAGCGTCTAATGTTATCCAAGAGCGAGGGCTCTGATTAGTCCCGTCTCCCATGAAGATTCGCAGACTAAGACCCCTATTAAATCTGTAACATTTCGCTAGTTAAACGTTCATAGTGGAGATAAATAAAATGATTTCTTTACTGTAGGGTGAAATTAACCATATCGACAATGTTAGACCCATAGACGATGAGGACCTGCCATGTCTAAATGAAATATTTGAAATATTGAAAAAGCACAACTGCATAGACAGATTTGGCGTGGCACTACTGCACAAACACTTTGATCTACAAGAAGATGAGGTGCTTCTGGAAACAACCGATGTGGATGGGCGCGAACAGTGGATCAGGCCGATTAAAGAAAGTTACTTAAAAGAAAACCGCATTGAAGCGCAAACAACCCTCGTATGTTACTCCGATGCAGGCCTGTCTCGGATGTGTGTTTGCGCGCGAGGGCCTGATGGTCATATAGGAAGACATGCCAGTACTCCAAGCATGGACTAAGTGTCAAAAATAGCTGGCGTGATAAGCGCAATGGAGGGAGCGTGGAGTGGATAAATATTGCCTCGGATGCCGTGAAAATTGGTATGGGAGCGTTGATCGCTGGAATGTTTGGCTATCTCGTCGCGCTGACCAATACTTCGGCAGAGACCAAAAAACTTCATATCACTAAAAAACAACTGCAGCTGGATAAGGTTATAGAAATACTCAATTCATTCCATAAAAATTATGCACACTATAGAGCCAATGTAAGAAATTACACAGGGCGGTTACAGGAGCTGAGTGCAACACGGTTATTGAATTGAAGCTGGAGCATCATGCCGCATAGCCATAGCTTCCTGCATCACCTCGTCCATAACCTCGATCGGACACTTGAAGTCGAAGCGCTTACGGGGGCGCATGTTCAGTTGCAGTGCGATGGCATCCAGTTCCTCCTGGCTATGCACCGACAAGTCCGTGCCCTTGGGCAGGTACTGGCGGATCAGGCCATTGATGTTTTCGTTACTGCCGCGCTGCCAAGGGCTGTGCGGGTCGCAGAAGTAAATCGCCACCCCGGTCTGCTGGGTGATTTCAGCATGCCGCGCCATTTCTCGGCCCTGGTCGTAGGTCATGCTCTTGCGCATCGCCAGCGGCATGCCATTGAGCGCTGCACTGAAGCCTTCCATCGCCGAGGTCGCCGTCGCGTCGTTCATCTTCACCAGCATCAGGTAGCCACTGGTGCGCTCCACCAGCGTACCTACAGACGAGGCGTTGGCCTTGCCCTTGATCAGGTCGCCTTCCCAATGCCCTGGCATCAGTCGGTCTTCGATCTCCGGCGGACGTACATGAATACTGACCCTCTCAGGGATCTGACCGCGCCGATCCACGCCGCCAGAGCGCGGCCTGCGCATCGTCTTGCTTTGGCGCAGGCAGATGATCAGCTCTTTACGCAGCTCGCCGACTGGCAAGGCATAGATCGCGTTATAGATCGTCTCGCGACAGACGTAGGCATCTCTGAGGCTGGGAATATTCATGCTGCGCAGCTTGCCGGCAATCTGCTCGGGAGACAAACGCTCACGCAGCATATGCGCCACCAATTCGAAGCGCTCGCTACCCGGCAACAGCTTTTGCTTCGGTCGACACACCTGACGGCGGGCCTGCATCTGCTGCTGGGCCACGCGGGCCGAGTAGCCGCCACAGGCATCTCGATTGCGGCGCAGCTCCCGGCTGATGGTCGAAGGGGATCGGTTGATCAAGCAGGCAATCCCGCGCAGGCTGAAACCTTGGGCATGACCGATTTGAATGGTGGCGCGCTCTTCAACGCTGAGTTCGGAATAAGACATAGGGACAGCACCGTACCGGAAAGGTCAGGTGTTGCACTCAGTTTTCGCCGCCGCCCCCTTATTATCACTGCGAGGTGAATAGCTTTTCTGCCAATTGATTATGCCAATGCGATTCTCTTCGCCGAAGATTTCGTCCATGAGCATGCCAAGTCTAAATAGTTCCCTATGATCAATACAGATAGCCATAACCCCGCCTGGGGTTAGCATCTCACGCATCATCCAGATTCTGGGTGTCATGAAGCGCAACCATTTGCTGTGCTTGGACCCATCATCTTTAGGAACTACATCGCCGAGATCTGGATCGTTTGGATCCTTGTCCCACTTGTCGTTATAGCGGAAGTCCTCGCCGGTGTTGTACGGCGGGTCTGTTACTACAAGATCAACTTGACCACGATATTTATAGAGCGTGACCATCGCAGAAAGGTTTTCACCGTCCCAGATCTCATTCTCTGACTGGGCGGTTTCCTCTCCAAAGGATACTTTCTTGATAATACGATGCAGCTTCGGCTTGACCTGGCGGATGATCTGCCAGGGAGCAGCCCGCCCGGTGTAACTCATAACGATGCCATTCTTGCCAGCATCGGCAAGCGCCGCATCATGCTCCTGCAGCATACGGACCAAGGCGGCCCTCGGCAGTTGTTCGTAATCCATGCTTGCCCCTTGAATTCGTGCGGCGGCACCGAAAAGCTGAAAATTCTAGTACCGCTCGTGGATGCTTCACCATCCCTAGGGTGGCGAGTGTACTTGTGAACGTATTGATTTGGCTGTTAAACCGTTGAAAAAGACGGATCAACTGAGTTCCAAACGGGCTGCGTACTGGCTGGCAGATGCGAATCCGGCGCACGCCGCTCCCTTCTGGGCTCAAGCCCGCGAAGCGGGCATAAAGAACCCGGCCGAGGCCGGGATCCTTATGGGCTTATGGGCCGGCGTATTGGTCTGCCCAGTCCAAAGCCGGTGCCACGGGAGCTTGCACCTCCTGAGGCCAGGTTTTGGAGCCCACTGCAAATCGCCCGTAACCCATTAAAAGATAGCTGGGCATCCGACGAAAAGAGCACCAAGGCACCATTACCCTTGAGCTACAGCGCCGCTACGGGGCACCAGTTTGATTTCAACGCGGCGATTTTGGGCGCGACCCTCGGCGGTGTCGTTGGGGGCAATGGGCGAGCTGGAGCCTGCACCAAAGGTTTGCAGGCGCGAAGGATCGACGCCATTGCTGCGCAAAGAGAAAAAGGGGACTGATTTATGTGCGCCAGGCAAAGCTTGGTCGCCTGGGAATGACGGCGCAAGCCGTCACGAAATGGCGTAAGAAACCCAGCGGGTATGACCCCCGCCCGGTAAAGGTTAGCCACCGACCGGAAGCGAGTCTTGCGTGGTGACCGGGTAACCGGCGCTGCGAAGCGTAGACAGCAGAAAAGGGGATTTATTTTCCCTACTCTAAAACGGCCGCTGTTGGCCGATTGCTGCCTGTCGTGGACGACCGTTTAACTTCAAAGCCTGACTGGATTGCAAACTGCTGACACGCGTAGATTCTGTTTTCGACTCGTTTAATGCCGTCGATGCCAGGCCATAAACAGAGAGGAAACAACCGCTCGAAAATTCGAGCCATAGACTCTAGGGAAGGTCTGAAGTAACCCTGTATTTCCGGTCGACTTCAGCCCTTGCTGCTTTTGAAAGCGGGCCGTCGATCAAAATCGACCAGGTAACCCGCTCAGTTCTCCGTTTTTGGCCGCCGCGAGCACCTCGCAGCAGCCATTTTCCGCATTACAGGTGCACCTGTCCTGCGGTAGTCAGCAAATGTCGGCGCGCCATCCATAGGTTCGACAGCGCGAACAGCGTCACCAGCTGAGCGGTGTTCTTGGCCAGGCCACGGAAGCGCACCTTCACGTAACCGAACTGGCGCTTGATCACTCGAAACGGGTGCTCGACCTTCGCTCGCACTTGTGCCTTGGCCTTCTCGATCTTGCGCTTGGCTTTGTACAGGGCGCTGCGTTTATCGAGCTTCTTGTAGGTGCTGCGGCGTGCTGCGACCTGCCAGATCACTTCGCGGCCCGCATGTTCGGGGCGCTTTTCGACGCCGGTGTAGCCGGCATCGGCGCAGACGACGTTCTCGTTACCGTGCAGCAGTTTGTCGACCTGGGTGATATCCGCCACGTTGGCTGCCGTGCCTACCACGCTGTGTACCAGCCCCGACTCATCATCCACGCCGATGTGCGCCTTCATGCCAAAGTAATACTGGTTCCCTTTCTTGCTCTGGTGCATTTCCGGGTCGCGCTTGCCGTCCTGGTTCTTGGTCGAGCTGGGTGCGTGGATCAGTGTGGCATCGACGATAGTGCCCTGGCGCAGCGACAGGCCGCGATCCCCCAGGTAGCCATTGATTACGCCGAGGATGCCGGCTGCCAGCTCATGTTTCTCCAGCAAACGACGGAAGTTGAGGATGGTGGTTTCGTCGGGAATGCGCTCCAGGCTCAGCCCGGCGAACTGACGCAGGATGGTCGTCTCGTAGAGCGCTTCTTCCATGGCCGGGTCGCTGTAGCCGAACCAGTTCTGCATCAGATGGATACGTAACATGGCCATCAGCGGATAGGCTGGACGACCACCTTCACCCTTTGGGTAGTGTGGCTCGATCAGGGCAATCAATCCCTTCCACGGCACCACCTGATCCATCTCGATCAGGAACAATTCCTTACGGGTCTGCTTGCGCTTGCCGGCGTACTCGGCGTCGGCGAAGGTCATCTGCTTCATGGAAAAACTCGGCTGGCGGGATCGGCGTATTTCACCAGATTCGGGAAGTCTTTTTCAGACCTTCCCTAGAGCCAGTGGGTAGTCGGAGTCATGTTCCTGCAACCATCAAATCCAGATTCTGCACCGCCGCTCCAGCGGCTCCCTTCCCAAGATTGTCAAACACCGCAGCCAACAAAACCTGCCCCGTCTCATCATTTTCACACACCACCAATCGCAAACTATCAGTCCCGTTAAGCGCCTGAGGATCAAGGCACGTCAACCCTTTGGCCTCCTGCATCGACATCACCTGTACATGGTCCGCATCGACGTAGTGCTGCATAAGACACGCATGCAACCGCACCGCATCCACGCCCGGCGCCAACAAGCGAAGTTGCAACGGTATGGTCAGCACGATCCCCTGCCGAAAAGCCCCATAAGCCGGCACAAACATCGGCCGCTCCATCAGACCGCTTTGCTGCTGAATCTCCGGAATATGTTTGTGTGCCAGCCCCAGACCATAAACCTGAAACGCGGGCGCCTGTGATGCGCCCTCTCCCTCATGCTCTTGCACGCCAACGCGCCCTTTTCCGGAATAGCCCGACACAGCATGAATGTTCGTCGGATAGTCCCTGGGCAGCAACCCGGCCTCCAGCAATGGGCGCAGCAGCCCTATCGCCCCCGTGGGATAGCAACCGGGATTGCTGACCCGCCGTGCCGTGGCGATGCGTTGGGCCTGCTGCGAGTTCATCTCCGCGAAACCATAGGTCCAGTCTAGATGGGTGCGGTGCGCCGAACTCGCATCGATCACCCGAACGGCGGGGTTTTCGATGCTCGCTACAGCGTCGCGTGCGGCTTGGTCGGGCAAGCAGAGAATCGCGATGTCGCAGGCGTTGATGATTTCGGCGCGACGTTGCGGATCCTTGCGATGTTCGGGGCTGAGCGTGATAAGCCGCAGATCGGTCCGGTCGCGTAGACGTTGATGGATTTGCAACCCGGTGGTGCCTTGGTCGCCGTCGATGAATATAAGAGGACTTGCCATGGAATGCTCTCGGACATAGGAAATCAGGAGTTCCAATCTTCAGTGAGGGGCTAAGATAGGAAAAGTTGAATTTCTAAACGATGAAATTCAGCTTTTCTGAACAAGGAGTGACTCATGCGCGAAATCAGCCTGGACCGTCTGCGCACGTTGGTGGCCATTGCCGACCTGGGTTCGTTTGCCGAGGCGGCCCGTGTGCTGCACCTCGCGCCACCCACGGTCAGTTTGCATATTGCCGACCTGGAGTCGCGGGTTGGCGGAAAGCTGTTGTCGCGCACACGTGGGCGCATTCAGCCTTCGGCGATTGGAGAAACGCTGGTGGAGCGCGCGCGGCGCCTGTTGGCGGATGCGGAGCAGGCGCTTGAGGACGTGGAGCGTCAGGTGCAGGGCTTGGCCGGGCGTGTGCGGCTGGGTGCCTCCACAGGGGCCATCGCACAGTTGATGCCGCAAGCTTTGGAGACGTTGGGCCAACGCCACCCCGCTATCGATGTGCAGGTCGCGGTGCTCACGTCGCAGGAAACTTTGAAGAAGCTTGCCGAGGGCTCTTTGGAGATCGGTCTGGTCGCGCTGCCACAGACCCCGGTGAAGGAATTGCGGATCGAGCCATGGCGGCGGGACCCGGTCATGGCCTTCTTGCCGGCTCGCTGGGAATGCCCGGATGTTGTGACCCCCGGTTGGCTGGCCGCCCAGCCATTAATTCTGAATGACAAAACTACTCGGCTTTCGCGCTTGACCTCGGAGTGGTTCGCCAGTGATGGACGGCAGCCCACGCCGCGTATTCAACTGAACTACAACGATGCGATCAAAAGCCTAGTGGCGGCCGGTTATGGTGCGACGTTGTTGCCGCATGAAGCCTCCACGCCATTGCCCGATACCAGGATCGTCATGCGGCCATTACAGCCCTTATTGTGGCGTCAACTTGGTATTGCCCACCGTGGTGGGGACGTCGAGCGGCCTACGCAACATGTGCTGGATGTGTTGTGGGGGTTGAGTGCGGGCTAGGGCGATGTTGTCAGAGAAAGGACCGCTTTCGACCCGGTCATACGGTGATTGAGGTCCCAGGCGTCAGCTACCGCACCTGAAGCCGTCGTTCATCGCTCCAAAGCCGGTGCCTGTCTCCGTTCGCCCAGGCCAGGGTGTCGTAGTACTTGTGCAGCAGCTCGGTAATGGCGGCGGTGTCGTCGGTCATGGGGTTTCCTTGGGGTTGGCGGTGAGGACTGCCTGGACGCGTGCTTGCAGCGCGGGCAGCACGTCTTGTTGGAACCAGGGGTTGCGCACCAGCCAGCGATTGTTGCGCGGGCTAGGGTGAGGCAGGGGGAACGCTTGCGGCCAGTGCTCGCGCCAGGCTTCGACCACCCGGGTGAGCGGCGTCTTGCCAGTACCGAGGTGGTAGTCCATGGCGTAGCTGCCCAGCACGATGACCAGCGACAGGCGCTCGAAACGCTGCATGAAGGCTTCGCGCCAGGCGGGGGGCGCACTCCGGGCGTAGCGGCAGGTCACCGCTTTTGCCGGTGCCCGGATAACAGAAGCCCATGGGCAGAATGGCGATGCGGGTAGGGTCGTAGAAGGTGTCGCGGTCCACGCCCAGCCAGGCGCGCAGACGCGCGCCGCTGGCGTCGTCGAAGGGCACGCCTGAGGCATGGACCCGGGCCCCCGGTGCTTGGCCGGCGATGAGGATGGGCGCACTCGGGTGAAACTGGAAGACCGGCTGCACGCCGTGTGGCAGATGCGGTGCGCAGCGCGTGCAGGCGCGGACGTCGGTCAGAAAGGCGTCGAGTGTCGGCATGGCGCGCTTCCGGAAAGGGTGGCTCGCGCAGGACGGAGGTGCCATCCTGCGCGAAGCGTAACCCGGCAGCAAGTCAGTGCTGGGTCAGTGTCGGATAGCCCTGGATGAATACGCGGTCGGTCTTGGCCGCCGGCACATGGCAGCCCATGCAGTCGGCTTCGTAGCTGACGGCGACATTCTTGGCGGGGGCGTCGGCCTTGAACAGCGCCCAGCCCCAGCCGTCGCCCCACAAGGGGTTGCTGGCGAAACGGCCTTTGGCGTCCTAGACCATCACGAACCACACGGCCGCATCGGAACCCCAGACCACAGGGTTGCCAGTGGTCATGGCGCTGGTTTCGAGCTTGCGGATCTCTTTCACCAGCGTGGCGCCGTCCAAGAACTTGCCGGTCTTGCGGTAGTGCTCGGCCGAGGCCTTTTCGGTGTACACATCGTGCAAGCCGCGAGAGGCGGATTTTTCGTCCAACACCGCATGTGAGCCCAGGTGGACGAAGTTTGTGCGGAAGTCTGTGGGGCGGCTGATGCCGCCCTGGCTGTCCACATAGGGCGAAAAGTCGCCGGCCGTGACGGCCAGTGGCAGGACGAGGGCGCTGGCGAGCAGAGCGCCGGTGAGTGCGATTTTCATCGTGTTCTCCTTATATGCCTATGGAGATCAGACGGCGACCACGGGGAAATCCACCGTGGTGTCGGCGATGTGGTTGGTGTAGTTGGTGAGCGTGTTCAGCGCGACGTTGGCGATCACTTCCAGTATCAGGCCGTCGTCGAGCCCCGCGCGGCGGTAGTTGGCCATGGCGTCGGCCGACACCACGCCGCGTTGCTCGACCAGCGCGCGGGCAAAGCCGGCGATTGCATCGTCAAGTGCGTTGGCCGCCTGGCCGGTGCGGGCCGCGGCGATGGCCTCTGCCGACAGTCCGGCACCTTTGCCGATCAGGGTGTGTGCGCTCAGGCAATACTGGCAGCGATTGGCTTGACCGGCAGCGAGCGCAACGATCTCGCGCTGGGAGGCATTCAGGCGGCCGGTGCCCAGCGTTTCGGACAAGCCGAGGTAGCCATTGAGCGCCGCCGGCGCGTGGGCCAGCGTGGCGAACAGGTTCGGCACCATGCCAAGCTTGGCTTTGACGGCCTTGAGTGTGGCAGCGGTAGCGGCGTCAGCGGTGTCGATGGTCAGGGGGGCGATTTGGGTCATGTCTATCTCCGTAGTGGGTGAGGTGCAAGAGCACGTGGGCATGATCGCCCTTTGTTTGGTACGATATGGCACGTAAAGTATCAAATACGTAACCTATCGTCTTATATGGAGAGTGGAATGGCGGATCGACTGGCCGGCTTGCTCCGGCACTACTCGCTTTCGGCGCGCGTTTTTCACAGCGGCGCCTTCTGTGGGCAGCATCATTACGCGGCGCCGCATGGCTATATCCATCTGGTGCGGCGCGGCCCGATTACGGTGCGTTCGCCCGTGCATGAAGATCTGCTGGTTACCGAGCCGAGCCTGCTGTTTTATCCGCGCGTGGCGTCGCATCGTTTTGTCGCCGCCCCCGGCGATACCGCTGAGCGGTTGTGTGCGGAGGTCGACCTGGGCGCTTCGACGGGCAATCCGTTGGCCATGGCCTTGCCGTCGATGCTGCTGATTCCGTTGGCGGACTTGCCCGGCCTCGGGCCGACGCTAGAGTTGCTGTTTGCCGAAGCCGAGCGCGACCAGTGCGGTCGGCAGGCCGCCATCGACCGCTTGTGCGAGTTGCTACTGATCCAGTTGCTGCGTTATCTGATGGATGGGCGGCTTGGCGCCACCGGACTGCTGGCGGGCCTGGCCGACCCGAAACTCGCGCGCGCCATAACCGCCATGCACGATGCGCCGCAGACCGCGTGGTCGCTCGAGGCGCTGGCGGCGAAGGCGGGCATGTCACGCGCGCGCTTCGCCGCCGCGTTCAAGGACGCGGTGGGCGTCACGCCGGGCGACTATCTGGCCGACTGGCGGATGAACGTCAGTTGCACCCTGCTCAAGCAGGGGCGGCCGGTGGCGGTGGTGGCCGACCGCGTCGGCTACGGCAGCCCGAACGCTCTGGCGCGCGCCTTCCGCGTGCGCATGGGCTGCGCCCCGCGCGACTGGCTGGCGCAGCAGCGCGGTGACGCGGCGCTCAGCGGTTCGTGAGTTTGAGTTCGATTCGCCGGTTCTTGGCGTAGGCGGCGCCGGTGTTGCGCTCGTCGAGCGGGTGAAATTCGCATCACGCCGGAACAACTGGCGGAACTCCAGGTGGCGATCCGTCAACGGCTGGTCAGTCTGTTCGTGCGGCGCGGCCGGCTGGACAAGGCTGAGTCAGTGGCGCAGGTAGCTGGATGACGCTGTCCCGCCCTGAGCCGACGCTCACAGGCGGGGATTTCCAGTGTCGTCATTGTCGGCTATTGGCCGGCAGCAGCCCGTCGTTGCCTGATGGATCCAACCCCTCCGCTGCTATAGTGCAGTCGGCTTCTGACGTTCAGTGCAGCCGTCTTCTGAAAACGACAGTTGCCGCGTTTACATCATTACCTGAACAGGTATAAAATTCCGTCATGACAAACAAAGAAAAACCGCTCGAATGGATCGCGAGCAGCCACAAGGATTTGATGGCGTTGCCGTCCGACGTGCGTCGCCGTTTCGGTTACGCGCTCTCGTTGGCGCAGATAGGCGATCAGGATGACGCAGCAAAGGTGCTCAAGGGGTTCGGTGGTGCCGGCGTGCTGGAGGTCGTCGAAGACGATGCCGGCGGCACCTATCGAGCGGTATACACGGTCAAGTTTGCGGAAGCGGTGTTCGTCCTGCACTGCTTCCAGAAGAAGAGCAAGAGCGGAATCGCCACGCCAAAGGCCGACATGGACATCATCCGCGCTCGGCTGAAGGTGGCCGAGGTATTGGCACAGGAGCTACGAAATGCAAAAACGAATCATTGAAGGCGTCGAGGTTCAGCGCAGCTCGGGCAACGTCTTTGCCGACCTTGGACTGCCTGACGCTGAAAAGCTCAAGATCAAGACCGGCCTGGTGGTCGAGATCAGGAGGGCCATGCGCGCCCTTGGGCTGACTCAACAAGCGGCGGCCAAACGCATGGGCATCCCGCAACCGAAGGTGTCGGGCATGATGCGCGGCGACTTCACCAATCTATCCGAACGCAAGCTGATGGATTGTCTGAATCGCCTCGGCTACGACATCGAAATCAAGGTACGGCCAGCAGCCGAGCCGATCGGGCATCTAACGCTCGCAACCGCTTAATCGGAGCTCTCCTGATGGCAGCCCGCATCACCGACGACGAATGGGACGAACTGACTCCCGAGAATTTCGATACCACGGCACTGCTGCGTGCAGTCGATGCCGTGGACGTGCTGCGCGGCGATTTGAATGACAGCGCAGACGGCGCACCTCCGCAACTGCGCACCGACCTGTTGAAGCTGCATCAACTGGCAATGGCCGCGTTCAACGAGGGATCACGCAGCCGAGTGGCTGAGCTATTTGATCTCGCCGTGGATCTTCAGGATCAGGTTGATCATCTGATGACCTCGCTGGAACAAGTGCAAGAAACCCTGTCCCGGTTGACGGCGCTCTACCCAGAAAGCCTGTCCTGAATGTTCTTGGAGACAACCACATCATGAGCCGCAGCCGCCGCAAAACGCCCATCGTTGGGCACACGACCTGCCGTAGCGAGCGCGAGGACAAGAAACTCTGGCATCAGCGCTGGCGAACCCACGAGCGCACCGCGCTGGCCAGCGCGTCGCCGGAAGCTCTATGCGCCCATCTGCCTCTACTGGAAAACCAGGTCAGCAACGTCTGGTCGATGGGTAAGGATGGCCGCTCCTACTGGCCCATCAAGCGCCAGGCCGCCACGGCGGATCGCATTGCCAACCACAAGGGACGCAATCCGCAAGAGCGCGCCTCCCTGAAAAAGCGTCTGCTGCGCAAGTGGATGAGCAAATGAACCTGTCCACCATCGAGGCGCTGGCTATCGCTTGGGCGCGAATCGCTGAAGAAGCAGAACTCCCAGCCGGCTACGAGGGCACGGCGACGCCAGAGGCGCATCGGGCCTGCGAGGTGATCCAGGAGCGGATTCGAGAGCACGTCGTCGCCACCAATGACATGCGGCTGTTCGGCCTGCTGCACCTGCTTGGGCAGGCGTCGCTGCGCATGGAGCAAGCGCTGTGGCCGGAAGAATATGCGCGGATGACCCGCGAGGTCGAGGAAGCTCTCCGAGAGGCCGACGACCCCAACGCCAAGTCGTACACCCACGAAGAAGTCATGCAGGCGATGCAGGAACGCATCGACCGAGCGCGAGACAAAGCCATGTTGATCGGCTGACGGAAATTTCGGCGGTTCCGGCTGATCCAAGAATCTTGGCGTGACCTTACCTCCGCTCTACCGCTGGGTGCCAGCCTCGGCGCACGCCTAACCACCCAACTCAGAAAGGAAAATAAGTTGGTAAAACGCATTCCCGTATCCGAGCTTCGTCTCGGCATGTACATCCACAAGCTCGCCGGCTCTTGGGTTCGACACCCATTCTGGCGCGGCAGCTTCCTGCTGACCGAGCCTCAGGATCTCTCTGCCATTCGAGAATGTGGCGTCGGGGAGGTCTGGGTCGACTTGGCCAAAAGCCAAGTCGACCCAGAGAGCCCAGAGAGCCCAGAGAGCCCAGAGCCCAGAGCCCAGAGCCCAGAGCCCAGAGCCCAGAGCCCAGAGCCCAGAGCCCAGAGCCCAGAGCCCAGAGCCCAGAGCCCAGAGCCCAGAGCCCAGAGCCCAGAGCCCAGAGCCCAGAGCCCAGAGCCCAGAGCCCAGAGCCCAGAGCCCAGAGCCCAGAGAATTGTCGGAGGAGCAATCTCTGCCGTCTAGTCCACTAAGCAAGAAAAGTGACGGCGCAACCTCAATGGAGAGCGAAATGTGTTATGCACGGAAACTCTGTCTTGCGGCCGAGTCCCAAGTCATGGACATGTTCCAGGAAGCCCGGCTTGGCAAGGCCGTCGACCCAAGCACGACGTTGCCGCTGGTCGGAGAAATCGCTGCCTCGGTGCTGCGCCAACCTCATGCCCTCATCAGCGTCGCACGCATCAAAACGCACGACGATTACACCTACCTGCACTCGGTTGCCGTCTGCGCCCTGATGCTATCGCTGGCCCGGCATCTCGATCTAGACGAGGAGCAAACGCGCCTGGCTGGCATCGGCGGACTGATGCACGACCTAGGCAAGGCCGCGATGCCGCTGGAAGTGCTTAACAAACCAGGCAAGCTCACCGATGCCGAGTTCGCCATCATGAAGCGCCACCCTGTGGAGGGCGCAAAGATGCTGCGCGCAGGCGGGGCCGAGCCCGGGGTGGTGGACATTGCCCTGCACCATCACGAGAAGATCGACGGAACCGGCTACCCGGATCGCTTGGCCGGTGACGCCATTTCACTCCTGGCCCGCATGGGCGCAATCTGCGACGTCTATGATGCCGTGACGTCGGAGCGAGCCTACAAAAAGCCGTGGGACCCGTCCGCGGCGATGCGGCAGATGGCCAAGTGGGAGGGCCATTTCGACAAACGCATCTTCCACGCCTTCGTCAAGGCCGTGGGCATCTACCCCGTCGGCTCCTTGGTTCGCCTGTCCTCTCAGCGTCTGGCCGTTGTCGTTGAGCCGGGAATGGAATCACTGCTGACTCCCAAGGTTCGCGTGTTCTTCTCGCTACGCTCGAGAGAGCCGATCCCGATGCAGACCATCGACCTGGCGGCCACGAGTTGCAAGGACAGTATCACTGGCCCCGAAGACCCGACGCTCTGGAACTTCAAGAACCTCGACGACTTGTGGATGGAATAGCCCCCACAAAACGACGGCCCCGTGAGGGAGCCGTTGAACATCGTCGAGCGATGCCCGTCCAGGGAGGGATGGCCGAGCTCGATTCTCCAGAAGGTAGCTGGTGACACGAGTGTTGAGCCCACCCAACTAGGGTGACGGAAATTTCTGGGGTTCCGGCTTACATCCCCTGCATGACTCTCCTGAAAGGTAAGCCAGGTGTTGCGAAGACCTGGTACCGCAGGAATGCGTCACACGGGTGTGGAAGGCGGCAGGCGGGGCGGCTTTATCATTTTCACGATAGTTTGAATTTTTTTCAGGCTTTCTGAACCGGGCACAGGTATGGTGCGCCGGCTTGCATGTGGACCTGCAATTCAAGAGGCCCTTGGGTGGTTATGTCCTCTGCTCGGTAACCCGAGAATCTCGATGTTCCGAGGATGAGATACCCCCTTCGACACGGTGTTTAGACCGTGCCGGTTTGCTGCATTCGTTGGGCCACCTGGGCCTCTTCTGGAATGCACCACGTGCGTTCTGAAAGCGCTGAAGTGCCGGTTAGGCGTTGGAAGATTGGCCTTCCTGAAACGGAGGTCAACGATTATGAAGCGTATGCTGAATATTCTGAGCCACGTACTGACCATCTACCGGCTTTTATCGGCCGTGTGGGGGTTGATGCGTGACCACTGTGATGCGGTCTAAACGCCCGTCCAGTGTTGAGATGTAAAAAGGCCACCCGAGCGTAAGCAGAGGTGGCCTTTCTGTTTCCGGAGTGCAACTCAGGAAGGCAGGCCGGGTACGACTTACGAAGGTGCGTACCAGCGACGTTCGATGTTCAGCTGATGCTCACGCTCGTAGACACTCACGGTTCCAGCATGCTCATGTCGACCGCCCTCGTACTGGTCCGGATCGCTATCCAAAAGCTCATCGAGTATTCCCTTGACCCTGAGAGCGTGAGCTGCGCGCTTTGCTTTGATCGCCTTGCACACGTCTACAAAATCGGGATCAGCTTCCCCATGGCGGCGGTAGGAAGCCGCCATCTTTTGAAAGATCTGCATGTGCTGGTCATCCAGGTTACGCAGGCCATTGGCATCCATGGGGTAGGCAGCGCCGGCGTACATGGCCATCGCGAACGACTGAAGAAAGCCCGCGGCCGCATAGTCGCTGTCGACCAACACTGCCCGGTGGGTGGCGAATGGAGATTCTGTCATCTGTAGAGATCCTGGAAGGTGGCGTGAGGTCGATGATTACCAGCCGGCATAGTGGGACACGAGGTGGCCCCAGTCAGCGAGAGCCGAGTTATCGCGCAGGATGGTCAGCGCCTCGGCAGCGAGAATTTTCGTTGGGCAACCGCCGGTGAGGAACACGTTGTCCTTACCTTGGTTGTACAGATGCATAAGGCTCAGAGTCATCACCCTCTGAAGCGGGGTCATGGCCCTATACGCCTTACGCATCGCAGTTAGCTTTTCCGGGATCTCAGCGTAGTCCCTTGCCCAATCACACCCCTTGGGCCGGAGACTGTAATGATCGCCTATAGCCTGGAACGGCTTGTTGTGGCGCTCAAAGCACCCATGCAGCTGATACTTCTCAACGATAGCCCAGGCGGCCTCGCCGAAAATGCGTGCCCGCTCATCTGAACCCTTGAAAGAAGGCAGCTCAGCCCCGCACACGATCGCCAGGGCAGCATATTCCGCATAGTCCAGGCTCGGGATCTTGTCGACCAGGTCCACCAACGTATATCCAGGAAAGCGCCCGGCTGCGAAGGTAGGGTTAACCGCAGCATATGCTGCGAGGGCTGCGGGCTTCTGCGAGTGGTGGATATAGCCGTGACTGGCCGTTCCCACATCACTCAGCGACCACGTGCTCAGTGCACCTTGGTGGACGCCGAAGGCGGTCAACAGCTCTGTGGCTTTCACGTGATAGTGGGCTGCATCAAACATCGTTCGTCCTCTGAAACAGTTGATTGCAAAGCTTGTGGTGGATGGGGTTCTGCACCGCCAGATCTGCGGCTATGCATTCCTCTGCCAGGTTCGGCCTCGCTTCATCACTGCAACCCTAGAACGTCGGTGTGGGCTTCGCAACCCCTAGAAATATGGCCGAACAAGGCTAAATCGCAGGCACAAAAAAAGCCGCCTGAGAATGGGCGGCTTTCTTAGGCCAAATGAGCTGAGAGGATCATCTGGCATGCGCGTACTGAAACGGTCGAACCTCAAAATAATATCCGAATTGCAATCTAGTGGGCAACCTGACCTGCCCCACCTTTTCACTAATGAAAAACCCGACCACTAGGGCCGGGTCTGTGCTGCGTTTGGAGATGATCCAGCCTAAGCCGGCAGATACTTGACCTCGGTCTCCGACCTCACCAGCTCTTGGATCACTGGGCACGTGGAAAGGCCGGTATTGACCATGTATTTCGCTGCACTCAACAGGTAACGTCGCTCTGCCAGGTACTCGCAAGGCTCAAGACCGTTGGCTCCATGACATTCGGAGAGGAAGCATTGGTAGAACACGACCTCACGCATGTCAGGGTCAGATTTGAACTTCGGTTTCACACCTACGACACGTGCTAGGTGGAATCCTGTTGGGATCACCGAAGCCCCGTGGGCAGCAGTAAGGGTTTGCAGCATGGTGGCCCCCTGGGCATTGCCTGTGATTGCGATCAAGCTTCTGAACAGGTATCTAAGCGGCTACATAGGGCACGCCAGTAACGGGCATCCTGCATCGACTCCCTCCTCATACGGCGGTATTCGGGCCTATAGCGGTGCGGTTCTGTACGAGCGGAGAGCGAGTTTTCCTTTGCCATTCGTAGACAGAAATTCAACTTGAACAGGGCATGTGCTTTCGGTCGGGTTGACTGCTGTGTTGTTGCGGTGGTCATTGGAATTGCTCCTTTGATTTTTGGCCTAGTGCGTGGAGATGGCGCACATCGATCACCACGCAAGCAGCTCGGCCGCGGGATCGAGTAGGAGGCGGCTTCACAGCCGCCGTCCTCTCACACCACCGTGCGTACGGTTCCGTACACGGCGGTTCAGGTTATACGGCTAAGCCGGTTTATCGTATCCAGTATCGAGACCAGTCCGAACCTATCCCATAGCCTCTTCGGTAGCGCCTGATTCACATGAGATGCTCCCGAGTTCCACCACGGGCCTCGGCCATTAAAGGCCGATTTACAGGCACGTTCTTCGCTCAGGCCCAGGCGCATCAGGTTGCGCGCCCTCGTTGAGGGCCGTTTCCATTGACGCCAGATGACGCAGCGAAGTTTATGCCTGACCCAACCATCCAATTTCTCAAGTGGGCGTTTGCTCTGGCTGAGCTTGAAGTAGCCAGCCCAGCCTCGCAGGACAGGGTTGATTCGCTCAATGACAGTCGCCACTTTGCGGGCCCTTACACTGCGTAGCAATATTCTGAGTCGGTCGCGTAAGCGCCCCAGGCTCATCGTTGCCACACGCAGCCTTGGTTGCTGGTGCCTGCTCATCCCGTAACCCAAGTAGTCACACTTCCAAGCCCCTGCTACTTGGCTCTTCTTCCGGTTCACCGTCAGTTTCAAACGATGGCACAGGAAGCGCTCGATACTGGCCAACACCCGCTCGCCCGCCCGAGGACTGCGCACATAAATGTTCGCATCATCGGCGTAGCGCACGAAGCGATGACCCCGCCGTTCCAATTCGCGGTCGAGCTCATCCAGAAGGATATTCGACAGCAACGGCGAGAGTGGGCCGCCTTGCGGTGTCCCCTCTTGCCGTTGGCTGACGATACCGCCCGACATGGCCCCAGCTTCAAGGTAGCGGCGGATGAGCCTAAGCACTCGCTTGTCTTCGACGCGACGCTGCAAGCAGGCCATCAGGATGTCGTGGTTGACCCGATCAAAGAACTTTTCCAGATCAAGCTCCACGCACCAGCGATGCCCCGCCGCCACATGGGAGCGGGCCAGTTCAACGGCTTGGTGAGCGCTTTTGCCCGGACGAAAACCGTAGCTGTAGTCCGAAAACAGCGGATCGAAGAGTAGCGTGAGTTGTTGCTGTAATGCTTGCTGGATCAGGCGATCCACGACGGTGGGGATTCCCAGTTGCCGTGTGCCGCCCTGCGGCTTGGGAATTTCAACCGCTCGCACTGCTTGGGGATGGTATTCACCGGCCAGCAACCTGGCCTTGAGGGTTGGCCAATACTGTTTCACGTAGCCCGCCAAGTCAGCGACCGTCATGCCATCGGCACCCGGAGCCCCCTTGTTGCTAACCACGCGTTGATACGCACGCCTGAGGTTGGCCGGTGCAAGCACCCGCTCCATCAGCGTGTCCGGCTCCGCGTTCGTCCACGTCGCTGACGCCGCCGGCACCTTTGCACTGTCAGGCATCACCCTCGGCTTCTGGCCGGGATTCGGAGTGACAGATTCCGTTGTAGGAAATTTCTGCATTACGGCTACCAACGAGACAGTGACGCCTACTGGCGGCATAACCTGTTCGGCCCTTGGTGGCGCGGTTAACCGCCACTTACTACGGCCTCGGCTGACTTCTGCACGCTCGTCCCGTCGCCTCTCGACGCTCGGTAGCACAGTGGCAAACGTGCAGATCTCCCAGGGTAATTCGCGTGACCTTCCTGCTTATGCCTGTCGGATTTACGTCACAGCGTCCCGTGCAAGTACTGGGCTTTGACGATTTGGGCCGCCTCACCCCGCTGTGCCGCCTCTATCCGCTTCCTGTTCGTCAGGCCAGCAGTTTGCCTCGGGCTTCCTTCAGATTCGCGGTCGCCCACGACACCCTTGCCTCTGGCTAACACTTCCCCTTGCCGGGTGTGTAGAGGACTTTCACCTCCAAGTCACCCGCTTTGGCCACCACAACCAAGCGGGTTGCGCTACGCGCAACGCGCCATGCCTGGCGCACCCAAAAAAAAAGCCCGACTAGGTCGGGCGTGGGTGTAGCGTTAAGCGGTCTGGTAGATCAGTTCCGCCGGGTAGACGAAGACCTGAAGTTTTCCCTGCAGACATGACAGCTCATACACCTGCTTCGCTGGTGTCCGGCCGGGGCCTGGCAGATGACGTTTTCCGACTTCAGACCAGCCCAAGCGTTTCAGTTCAGCAACCTTCTGCTCCTGGTAATGCGACATTGATGGATCCCCCTTCGTGATCACAGTCGACCAGCTGGTTCCATCTCACCAAAAATCCCGAACTCAACAAGCGTGCTGAATGCGATTTCGAGGGCCGGCTTTTGGTGGGCGAGATCCAATGCTCTCTCCCCTGCAGCTTTCCCTTTCTCCGCCTGCCAATCACACAGGAAGTCGGAGAACCGACGGTATCTGTGGAAGTCGATAAACCGGTCGAAGCAGACCTCTTCTGAGGCTGCCAGGGCGGTCATCGCCGTGAGCAGATCTTCAAATGCAGGGAGTTCACTACGTTTCAATGTGCCATCAGCTAAGAGCTGGTCGACCGTGGCTTCAAAGCGTTGCTGGTGTTCTTCCAGGCTACCGCTCACGATCCGAAGCGCGTGATCCTTCGCGACAAACTGATTTCGCCCATCGCGGTGATAGCGCGGATCGAACTCAGCGAAGCTGGTCTGCTTGAGTGAAAGCCCAGAGGTGACTCCCTCACGATCTGTTTCGATGTTCAGGCGATCAACGAATGGGGTCGACCACCGGATGCCGGTCAGCCCCTGGCGACCAGTCTGGACCATCACCATCATTCCATCAGTCAGTTCAAGTGTTGCGAGCATGAGTGTGTCCCCTTAGAACGTTGATCAAGTCCAGGGGGATGAGTCACATGAACCACGAAACTCACCAATTTTGTCTGATCGGGCACACTCCCGGGGCACCGAAAAAAACCCGGCACGTGGCCGGGTTGGGTGTAGCTTTAGGATACAGAGGGCCTGGGAGCGATAGCAGGCTCACAAGCGCGGACCACCACTTCGTAAACCAGCTTCGGCCGAGGGCAGTTCCACTGGTTTTTGAAGAAGACCCCGTTGGCGTTGTGACACCCATAGCTGGCCGTCAGTCCATCGAGCTTGCCGAGCTCCTCCAAACGCTTAGTCAGGTCGAAGGCTCTCTTACCGGTGACATGCCAGAAGCCACGCCTGGCCACCGTTTCCCGCATTTCCTGCTCAGTCTTGGATACAGCCATTTCAGCACCCCTTCCCGGCCGCAATCTGGCGCTTAACAGGCACCTTGTAGGCGTAGTGGGTGACCACGTCGCAGCGCCGCATTCCACGTCGAAGCATGTTGAGTGCAGGCTGATGCTCACGAGTATGGAGGCAGTAGCGTGTGCCACCCTCTAGTCGACGGAGCTCGCCCATTTCATGATTGATCAGCGCAATGTTCAGCTCATCCTGCAGCTGTTCCCGCTCCGGGCCTGTGGCGTTATTGACGCGATTCTGCAGAGTTTCGATGATAAGGCTCATGGTGCTCCCCATAGGTGTTGGTCTAGTTCTGGGATATGCATCACAGGCAACTGGAACAGCACCAATCGAGGAGATCCCATGGCTTGGGATGTTGAGGTAGACGCTAGCGAACGAGCGCCAGGCTCATTGAAACCGGTAGATGATCTTCTCTGTTTTGCAGAGGGGGCATCGCTTGGCGATCCTCACCACCTCGCCAGAATACTCCCGTGTCACGATACGCCCAGGATGGCCGCGCAATCTGCAGATTGCTCTCCTGAATTTCTGATACAACCCACTCATCAAACGACAACCGTGCCCGCACTTTATGGATGGCACAATCGTATCATGTACAGCCCGACTGCCGGCGGTGCACCTCATTGACGACGTATCATCAAGGTCCAAAAATGGGGCCTCGAACACTGCCCTCCTTCGAGACTCAACCCATGCAAGCAAAAGCGAAGATCGACCGCGCAGCTCTTGAGGCAATAGCCGAATCAACCCGCCGCGGGCTGTTGCTTCTTGTCGACAAACCCGGTTCTACCTTCAATGGTTTTCCGCGAGGAACCTGCGGTCCTGCCTCGGACATCCTAGGTCGACTCATCAAAGAACAACTCGGTGCTGATGGTGTGTATGTGTGGGCTGAAGACCATCCGAACCTAAAAAGGGAGCAGTCTCACGCCTGGTTCGAGGTCGACGGGTTCATTATCGACCTCACCTATGATCAATTCCCAGATACCGGGCTTACAGGTTGGGTCTTCGATCAGGGCAACGAGTGGCACGCCAAGTTCGCCGAGCAGGAACGTCGGCAGGGCTTCTGTCCTCCCAGCGGCTGGCCTGAATATCCACTCGATGGTTATGCCGCCGCTAAATCACAGATCTGAACAGGCAGGTCCCGGTACGGTCCACATGCACTGGTCCCAGGCGAAAAAAAACCCGGTCTAGTGACCGGGTCATGTGCAGCGTTTGGAGCGCGAGCATCAAGCTGGCGCTAAAGCCTGAAGTGCAGCAGTCATGCCGACTCCAAGATTTGTTCACCGGAGTGACAAGTCGAGAGATCGATCTCTACTGGCTTTTGGTCAGATTTTGCGGTCACCACGAAGGTGCACGCGCTGTCCTGTTCACCGGCGGCAATGTGGCTGCGGAAGTACCGGTCTGCGACGGCCTGGGCTGCCGCATGGTGATCCCCCTCAACCTCAACATCAGCACTCCAAGTAACGAGATACTGCCGTTCACCGCCAGCTTCAAGTTCAGTTGTGCCTCCGGCCAAGTGGAAGTGACTCTGCAGTTCAGCGATCGGCTGACGTGCGCTGACAACCTCGACGTCAGAATGTCTGATGAATCCCGAGAACCAGAAGCTGGACGCATCCACATTTAGACAGCCGGCCTTCAGTAACACATCGTTGTCGCAGCCGATCTCCTCCGCCTCTTCAGTGCCAGGAGCGTACTGATGGAATGAAGCAGTGCTGTCAAACGTCTCCACTTTGTGAAGCCCATTCTCTTTAACCAGTCGAGCTAGATTGATGATGCGTTGAGTTGCAGCCAGATCGATGCTGAAGGATGCAAATTCTGGCGTATCTTCTGCGCCGTTGGTGGCGCGGGTTTCAACGATATAGGCCTTTGCGGTGCTGGACGAATTCATAGCGATACCCTCAGGTGTGTTGGTCTAGTGAAGGGAGATGCATCACAGCCAACATGAACCGAGGACCCCAAGGACTGAGACGCCCCGCAATGCGGCGTTGCCCCACTGAATGACGCCAAAAAGAAAACCCCGTCGCTAGGACGGGGTTTGATGGGGGTTAACGGCGATGAGAGCAGATGCTCTTCAAGGCCCTGTCGACCAGGTCACCTTCGTAACTCAAGATGACCTCCACGTTGCTGCACGAGCGCTGGGAAGGTCCCAGAGCACGTGCTGCGATCAGGTAACCGTTGGGGTCCACTTGCGATGCAGCGCCGAACAGAACCGCATTATCGACCACTGCGCGGAGAACATCCCCGGCGCCATCGTCTTCGGTCCAACTGGGTGACACGGTGTTGCGAGCACTGACCTGGTTACCGCATACACGGAAGTGCTCAAAGCGCCCGGGGGCATTTTGAATCGAGACCGAGTCGCAGCCTTCAAATTTACCCACGTAGATGACCGGCCGTGTGGCGCCGTTGATGCGAGCTACGGTGGACATTTTTGAGGCAGCAACCGACAGAACAGCATCTGAAGCCTCCGAAGCACTTGCCGCATGCGGTAGCACCTGGAAGGCTAAAGCCGCGGCGATCGTGTACCAGCGTTTCATGAGGCGACCTCAAGTTTCGGAATTGAATTTTGACGTGAACGCATCAGCGTCGGAGAGGTTGCGTGCAAGATCTGCTGCTTGGGGTCCGAGCTGAGCGTATCACCAAGGAGCACTATGATCTCCCCGATTTCGACTCTATGAATGGCACAATTCGCGGCCAGCTGAATCGCAACCATGCGAGCGCAAATGCCATCGATATCGCATGCGTGAAAAAGCCATTGCTGGAGCTCCCCAGGACCTTTCGTTTCGAGCAGGTAGTTTGCTTTTGCCAACAGCATAACTCCACTGCCACAAGCCGGATCTGAGTAAGCTTTGAGATCACCGGCGCGAGGCAGGTCGATGTCACCATCGCTCATCCTGACCATCAGGCTTGCCAATGACCAGGGCGTGAAGAACTGCCCCAGCATTTGCTTGCCGCCATGGCTGGCCAGCTCTTCGTAGAGTGGGCCTAAAATGTCCTTGAACGGTTCTTCATTGGCCACCGCCTGATCGTACAGCGTGATAACTCGTCCTATTTTACCGCGGACATCATCAGGTATGGGATACCAGGGCTGAAACCCCCAAAGCTCCATCACTGCCCCTAGGAAAAATCGAAACATCTCCGCCGGCGGATACCGGTGGCCATCACACAGTGCTTCTGCCAGTGGCTTGATGGTGGGTGGTACCGCGCGTGCTAGTTTGCTTGCCATGGGCAATCTCCAGAGAGGTTGGTCGTATGCATTGGGATGCATCACAGCGACCTACAACGCCGGCCGGCGCCTGGGCATAAAAAAACCGCTCCGGTTAGGGAGCGGTTGCGTAGCGTTAATCAGCGGACTCTTCCGGATCAGCAACGTCCGGAATGGAATCACGCGGCACCCATGTCCAGGTTGCGACAAATGCGCCATCTTCACACAGCGTTACCTGGGCATCTTCATTGACCTGCAGATCATCATTGGCGATGTTGTCCAGCGCCCATGAACGGTACCGGTCCTTGAGAGCGTTCGAGTCCACTGCCTGCTGATCCGGCTCTTCTTGCGCCAGCAGTTTCTTTTGAGCGAGCTCATCGAGCAACTGAGCAGAGGGAGCGCACTGCGACAGACCGAAGTGAACTCCCTGGAGCCCGTAGCGTTTGGAAAACTCTTCTGCCGTCATCTTGGCCAGCACCTTCTCGATGCAATCACTGCACAGACCGTGACCAGCATCTTGATTGCCCCATTGCCGACCTGTGGTACGAGCACCACAGCACGGGCACAACAAGCGCACTGGGGCATCAAGATGCCCGGTCAGGTCGACTTGTGCATATGGAACATCACGGAGCTCACAGTAGGCTTTCTCATCGCCATCGGCGTCATACAGGCCCAATGTGCACTCATCCCACTCCTCAGGTTCAGCGATGGACACCTCGATCGAAAGAAGCAGGTATTGACCGTTGCAGAACTCCTTCCGCAAAGCCATGCAACCGCCTCCGGTGTGATAAACCTCGAAGCCATACGCCTGTACGGGGTCAACAACAGTTGTTCCGCACGGTGAAAAGTAGGGGTTGCGAATCTCCACGTCGTTGAACATGAAAGCCATCTCCGACGGTGAATACGGCCGCTTGAGTTCCTCGCCATTCGGCAGGACCTCGGTCATGACCATTTCTTTGGTATCAGCTGCGTTGTTTGCAATTACGTCCATGGTGCTGCGCCTCTTTGGGTAGTCATCTTGGTCTGAGATGAAGCACAGCCAGCTGTAACGACAGGCAAAAAAAAGCCGCCCCATAGGGAGCGGCGGTACAGCGGTTTAGATTCGAGCAGAGACCTGGTAACCCTTGCCTCCTTCAGCCTGCGTCACGCCGGCTTCAAGAGTGATGGTCACATCTTGCAGTCCTGCATTCTTGAACATACTCGCCACAGTTTCGGCTACCGGCTGCATTTCAAACGGCAAGACGGTGAACCAAGCTTTCGAAAACTTGCACCATCGGCACCCGTATCCAGCGAACCAGCCATTCTCGCGATTTCCAGGAACCGGATCAGGCATTTCCAGAATCT
This sequence comes from Pseudomonas sp. CIP-10, assembly GCF_020911845.1. Classification (NCBI taxonomy): domain Bacteria; kingdom Pseudomonadati; phylum Pseudomonadota; class Gammaproteobacteria; order Pseudomonadales; family Pseudomonadaceae; genus Pseudomonas; species Pseudomonas sp. CIP-10. The sequence goes on from NZ_CP087161.1 coordinate 353,321, forward strand.
TGTTGATGCGGGTGGCAAAGGCTTCCGGGAATTCCTTCAGAACTGAAGACATAGGAACCTCTCGATCAAGCGGCTTGGTTGTGCTGTTGCTGTTGCTGGCGCTTGCCCAGCTCATTAAGGGTGTCCAGTTTTGCGATGAATCGCTCAGCCGCAGTGGTGCTGGCCAACTCAGAGACCGACTCATAACGGTTCATTCCGCCTGAATAGTCCTTTCGGCCCTCACAGGATCGGTAGAGCACTTTGAGCACTCGATCTGAACCTAGATGAACCATCAGATAGAGATGATCGCTGTGCAGGATCACCTCCCCCATGACTGCGTTCCCGCCTTTACACGACCGAATTTCGTAGCTCGTTTCTGGAAGCTTCAAACGGCCGGCGATCTCTTTGAGCAATCGCTTGCCAGAGCGGTGAAGGCTTTCTTTGGTGATGCGTTTTTCGAGCAGCGCTTTAGGGATTTGCAGCATGACGTTTCTCCACAGGGAATGACGGTCTCTTGCGAAGACCTGGTGACGGGAGATGCGCAACACAGGCATGCAAAACAATCGCGGCCCTTTCCAAGAGCACTCAACAATCCATAACACGTATGTATATTTCTATTGATTTGCTTTCAATCCTGACAGTATTATCCGGCCATCCAATTGATATCACCTAACAAGGTCAGGACGAATCAGCCCATGCACAACAATGCAACCCCCTTCAAGCCACGTCTCTCCCTGCTTGTCGCCTCCATCGCACTGGCCATGAACGCTGGCACTGCGCATGCCGCTTACGCCGGCATTGATGTCTACGCACCAACGCTGGGCTCCTCCAGTACCACCTATGATTCGCACATCGGCGGCTCTGGTGATGGCTCCACCCTGGTTGGCGCCCAGTTCAACCCGAGCACCGAAACTACCGAGGCCTTCAAGTGGACATTGCTGGGTGGCAAGCAACTGCTGGCCAGCCTTGGGACCAATGCCGCCGCCTACGCTGTGTCGAACGAAGCTGACGTCATCGTCGGTAGCTCTGTCGACAGCGTCACGGACAACGAAACCGCCGTGTACTGGAACAACGCCGGCATTCACAAGCTGGACTTCCTGAACGGCGGTGCCGAAGCTGAAGCACGCGCCGTTTCGGCTGATGGCAGCGTCATCGCCGGTTCTGCCGACGACGGTCTGACCGGCAACCGATCGGCAGTAACCTGGGACCTGGCTGGCGCTGTGACTCAGCTGGGCTACCTGAACGACGGCACCTACAGCTACGCCATGGGCATCAGCGCTGACGGCAAGGTGGTGGTGGGGTACGCACAGAACGGCGCCGGCAATGGTGATATCGCCACTCGATGGGTGGGCGGCGGTAGCGCCGAGAGCCTCGGCACCTTGGAGGGTGGTACGCAATCCATCGCCACGGCGACCAGTGCCGATGGCACTTACATCGTCGGTGCGAGTGACTCTTCGCTCGCCCTGAGCGAAGCTATGATCTGGTCCGAGCTGTCCGGCATGAAGGGCTTGGGCTTGCTGGCCGACGGTACCCTGTCCAAGGCTGAAGGCGTCTCCGCCAACGGCGCCGTGGTCGTCGGTATCGCGGACACCACTGGCACTGTCTTCTCCGGCTTCCGCTGGACCGCTGAGACCGGCATGCAGTCGCTGGTCGAATGGCTGCAGGATAACGACCCTTCCTACACTCTCCTGGCCAACAACACCCTGAACTCCGCCACTGCGGTATCTGCAGATGGCAACACCGTCTTCGGCCTGGGCTTCCTGAATGGTCGCTCGCAGCCGTTCGTAGCGCGTTCCTACGGCCCAATCTCCGAGCCTGTGGTCACTACCCCACCGGTGGTAACCACTCCGCCTGAAGAGACCATTCCAGAGGTGACCCCTCCCGTCGTCACCCCGCCTGTTACTGACCCAACGCCGCCAAGCACCGGTGGCTCCTCCAATGCAGGGGACACTTCTACTGGCGGCAGCGATGCAGGCACGGGCACCGGCGCCGGTGGTACCGAAACCGGTGCGGGTACCGGTGGCACTGGGGGCACTGACACGGGTACTGGTGGTACCGGTGGAACTGGCACTGGCGCGGGTGGCGCTGAGGCTACCACTCCACCGACTGGCGTGATCGGTTTGCTGGACCTCGGCGACTCGTTGCAGAATGCGACCCTGTACGCGCAAGCCATGCAGAATCAGCTGCAAGGCTTCGTCCAGGACCAACTGTCCTGCTCGACATTCGACACCAGCGGCATCTGTGTCAGCGTCAGCAGCCAGATGACTCATCACTCGGGTACTGTCCACGGTGACAACGTGTACGGCGGTGTTACCGCTGCATATCGACTGACTCCTGACCTGGTTGCCGGCATCGGCTACCAAGGCCCGAGCACCTCGCTCAAGATCAACGATGACCGCGTCGAGGGTGATACCAACACGATCGGTGCTTTCGTCGAGTACGGTAACCGTCTGCGCAAAGGCGTATTCGCCCGGGGCGCCGTGGCTGTTTCCGAAGGCGATGCCACCATCAAGCGCTCTTACAAAACCGGTGCCGGCGACGTCGAGTCGAAAGGCAAGGCCGATGTCAGCCAGCGTGCCGTATCCGGCCAGGTCGGCTACGTCTTCATCCTGCAGGACAACATCGCTGTCATGCCTTTCCTGGGCTTGGACTACCTCAACACCAAGCTGGATAGCTACACCGAGACCAGCGGCTCCTTCCCGGCGCACTTCGATAAGCGGACCGAAGAAAACATCTACGGTACCGCGGGCCTGGATGCCAGCATGAACCTGGCAAATAAGGCCATCGTCTCGGCGAACATCAAGCACGTCAGCCGCCTGAACAACTCGCAAGACGATCTGACCGGTGATGTGATGGGTGTGTCGCGCTTCGACATGAAGCAAGACACCACTGAGCGCTGGAACGAAGTGGGCGTTGGCCTGCAGGTTGCCGGCCCGTTCAAGGCCTCCCGCGTGGGCATCACCTACGGCCACCGCTTCGGCAGCGACAAAGCCGTTGCCTCGGACGTCGCTACGCTGTCCCTGTCGGTCGGTTTCTAATCGGAAACTGGTACACCAAGCGCCCCACTCAGTAGTGGGGCGTTTTTGTTTGTGGGCGGTTATCGGCAGGCAAAAAAAAGCCACTCCGAAGAGTGGCCGGGGATCATTGGTGTTAGGCAGCAGGCTGCTTGTTCTGTTGCTCCCACCAAGCGCGGAAGCTGGTTACCAGAGAGCAGCCATTGTCCTCAGGCAAGGCGATTACCGCCTTGTTCTGGAGACTGATTGCATGCTCTGGCTCACCATCACGTGAACAGTGGTAGAGCTTGAAGGTGTTACGTGTATCGAGCTGGAAGCAGCACAGAGTGCCCTTCGGCCGTTTGTAATAGACCCGGCAGAAACCCGAGTCAACGGAGTGGAAGGCCAGCTGTTCAACTGCTGGAACTTCAGCGGGAGGGAGCAGGCTGTTGCGATGCTCAACGAGCAGCACACGCAAGGCTTCCAAGTTGAGGGAGCGCTTAACTCCATCAGGGAACAGTTCGTCGCCAAACAAAGCGACCAAATCTGCCTCCAAACTCTCTTTTACCAAGTGGCAGTCTACCTGGTCCCAGGCACGACAATTGATCCATTCTCGCTTTTGCACAGGCGTTTCATTTTCATCAACGTAACCACGCTGATCAGCCATAGCCTCAGCTACTTTGACGCAGGCTTCAGCGTGGCTGGTAGCATGCACATAATCACTGTAGGTACCTTCATCCTCCTGAACCCAGTTCAGAGTAACAGCGTAAAGGTCAACGGCAGGTTGATTAACTCTTACTTTGGTGTCGCTCATGTTTAGTTTCCTTGATTAATTAGAGTTAGCCAGCGAGCTTCATATCTTGCTGAAGCGCAGTTTTGCCTTCATTGAAAGCGTTTAAGAGTTCCGGGATATCAGACAGGAGTGCATGAGGGGTTTCAGACGCCCCCCAGCCATATCCCCAGGCAGCATCCTTTGCATCTTGAAATGCATTGGCTGCTAGTTGAGTGGTTTCCGGCGATTTCATGAGTAGTACGGCTAACGCCCATTGAGATCGAGCGTAAGCCGCAAGCTGAAAACAGGTATTCATACGTTCACCACAGTAGTTTCATAACTATCTGTAATGACGCACACGGACCTGTATTGTAGTTGTACTGCGCAGTACACAGGCCAGGACAAATATCCGGATATTGACTTGAAGGTTTTGAAGCTTTGCTAAAGAATTACTGCATCATGTTCTAGGAATGAAAACCATGCTGCCTGACGCACTGGTAACCATCGGGATGTTCGCCATCGCCTTTTTCGTCATTTGGCTGATGCTGGTGTTCTTGCTCTTGATCCACGAAGCCGGGCATCTAATACCGATGCAGCGGTTTGGTATCAAGCCAGACAAACTCATTATTGGTGGATACAAGCTTTTCTCGTTCCGAAAATCCGGGATCATTCATGAAATTGGTCTGATTCCGCTGTGGGCATATGTGGTCAGCTCCGACTATGAAAAGGCGCCCTCAGACCGCCGGGCGATCATCGCTGCGGGCGGCCCTCTCATCTCACTGGCGACCGGCCTGCTGTTCTTCGGGATTAACTACGTCACGCCGAACTGGCCGACGCTTGTCGCGGCCCAGGGCTCGATCCTCCTGGCGGCGACTAACATCATCCCCCTGCCTCCAATGGACGGGTGGACGATCGTCGAGTATTTCTTGAACCGCCGCGGTATCTACTTTGATGACAGGAACAGGCGGCTCCTCATGGGCGTAGGGTTGGCGACCATAATTGCTATCACCCTCGCCCTCTAGAATTACAGAACTCTGCTCTTCATCTCCTGGTGCAAGTTCAACCCACCAGGAGATGACTCATGACCACTACTTCCCTCGACTGCACCTCACGGCTCCCAGCTGTGCGCCCAGGCTTCTTCGAGGAGGCCTTCCAGAGCTACAACGTACCGCCGAGAATCCGCGCATTTGCAGAAGCTTTCTGCATCCGCTTTGACGTTCGCGGCATCTGCGACCCGGCCTATTGTGCAAACTCTGCAGCCCTTAAGCTGAAGATCGGTGATGGTTGCGGGACCTTCGATCACGAGAAAGAACCCGTCGAGAACGGCATCCCCCTGATCGGTGAGCAACTGCTGTTCTCATACAGCACCTGCATCCAACGAGCAGAGCCAGGCACTACCGCCGACGTCATCAACAGCATGGTGAAAGCTGCTCTGGCGGGGGCAACCGTTGAGGAGCTCTTGCCACCGCCAGCAGCACCCGCTGCTACAAGCTGAACACACCCAAACCGCCTTTCGAGGCGGTTTTTTTTCGTCGATCAAATGCAGTTATTGCTTTTAGATACAGACGGCGTATGTGTTCATGTATTATTCACGCGCTAAAACCATGAAGGATCAACCATGCTCACGAGCCAGCCCCAGCAAGGCATTTCTTCTCCCGCCCACCTGCCGGCCGGCAGCACCTCAGCGGTTAAGTGGTTCTCCCAGGTCACTGTCGAGCTTTCGTATTGGCACGGGAATCAGAGACTGAAAAACCTCGATCAGTTCGAATGGCATGGTGATGCCGTGATGGCGCCAGCGCTGACCCACGCTCAAAGCAAATGTGATTTCTACCAGATCGACGAATCGTCCTCCCTTGAGCTGTGGGCGTTCCGCTCCCAGTGGCAAGTTGCGAAGGTTCGTGAGGGCGCCGACCAGCACTGGTCGTTTGCGGACAGCCTCGACCATGACGTGACAAGGGTCTTGGTCAGCCATCATCCAGTCTGGTCATCAAAACACGGGAAGATGTCCCCTCCTGACACCTGGCCAGGGTTCACCGCTACATTCCGGAAAATCATTTCGGTCGACGCTAGCCGGTCAACCGCTGAACTGGGAGGCTTGGTCACTGCGGCTCTGTGCGTCATCGAGCAAGGTCCTGAAGCTCTGGGGCTCGCGATTACCGATGGTGGAATTCGAGACCTGACTATTACACGCGTCGGAGCAAACACCCGTAGTGCTGGTTGCGAGTTGTTGATGGTGACGGGGGCAATCGCGGTGGCCATGTCACCCTACCAGGCTGAGCCCGGCTTTGACCAACTGGAAGCAGCCGTCCGCAGCTCAGTCGGCATCAAGCTATCCCTCGTCGACGGAGTCACTGCCTCGGGGCACCTCGATGCTGGGCAGCGCTCGACAATCTGGGTAGTCGAAGGACAAAATACACTAAATAATACCTAGCGCGTATGCGTACGCGTTATGTAATATTGCCGCGCCGGACAGATAGATACCCTGTCCGAATGGCTGGTGTCGGCAAATCTGGGTTATGCGCAGGTGTCAGTCATCTCTCTTAGCAAGTTCAACGATTTCTGACCCTTCAGGAGGGCACCGCCATGACCACAACCGTCGAAAACAGCAGCAGCGAACACCAGTTGGATCTGGATTTCCGCATGATCATCACCACTGGCAACATCAAAAAAGCGATGGAAAAGGGTGATGGCAAGAAGCGGTTCACCGCAGGCGACCTCTGGAACATAGCGCCAGGTACTATCCAGGTCATCCCGGGGTACAACGTAAGAGAGCGAAATGCTGACTACTTGGCCAACGTTCAGAAACTGAAGCAATCCATCAAGGACAACGGATTCAAGAAAGACTCGGCTCTCTCGGTCATCATCCGTCGCGATGAGAATGGAGAGCAGTCAATTTGTCTGAAGCGTGGCCATCAGCGTCTTGAAGCCACGATGGAATTGGTCGCCGAAGGTGAAAGCATCCCGACCGTCCCTTGCATCATTGCTGCAGATGATTGTTCCGAAGAGGACATGACTGCAGACCTTGTGCTCAGCAACAATGGTTCACCGCTTAGCCCATATGCAACAGCAGTTGTTTGCAAACGCATGACCCGCTTCCATCCCGATGACCATTCCGCGATCGCCAAAAAACTGAATCTCTGGCCCGCCCAGGTTTCGGACTACCTCTTGATGATCAACGGACCTATCGAGATCAGGAACTACGTCCGCGACGGAGTGGTTTCCTTCACGCTGGCTGTTCAGATCCTTCAAGAGCATGGCCCCAAAGCTCTGCAAGTGATCGAGCAAGGCCTTGCCCGCTCAGCTGCTGCAGGCGGCAAAACCGAAAAGCTCAGGCCAAGGTTTGTTCCAGGCAAGGTCATCAAGAAGGCAATTACCCAAGCAGCTCCAACGATGAAAACAGCCATCGAAAACATTAGACAGGATAAGGGCTATTCGCAGTTGAGCCCGGAGAATCAACAGAAGCTTGAGGAGATCCTGCAGCAATTCCGCCTGGCGGAAGAGGAAGAGGAAAAACTGAACGTGAACCCGTCTACTGAGCAACAGCTCGACCTCAAAGACACTGAGGAATAACCATGCCTTCCAGGCTGCCCCTACACTCGATGTAGGGGCTTTTTTTTGGTTCATCGCGCTTTCCCGGGGAAGGCAGCCTTGATTTTCAGGAAAAAGTATTCCGAGTCCCGAAAACCATAGGCCATACGCTTGATCACCTTGATGCGGTTGTTGACGCCCTCAAGGACGCTGGTATGCATATGGAAGTTGGCACTGGCGAGGATGCCTCGGGCGTATTTGCGCAGGTTGCGAGCGAAGCGCTGTAGCGGCGCGAGGCCGCTGTCCCGGGCGTGCCGCAACCAGGTTCGCCAGCGGCGCCAGCCCTCTCGTACGCTGGGGGCGAACCAGACATCCTTCAGCGCATCCTTGAGGACATAGACCGTAGCCAGCGGCTGGTTGGCCGCGAGTAGTTCTTGAAGCTGCACGGCTTGTCCGTCCTTCAGGTTGTTGCGATTGCGCAGCAGCAGCCAGCGGCTTTGCTTGACCGCCTTTCGTGCCGGCTTGTCTTCGCGCAGGAGGTTGGCCTGGTCAACCCGGATACGGTCGATCACATCCCGACCGTAGCGCGCGACGACGTGAAACAGGTCGTACACCACTTCGGCTTGCGGGCAATGCTTCTTCACCTCCAAATCAAAAGCCGTGTTCATGTCCATGGCCACCGCCTCTATCTGCTGGCAGTGCTTGCCGAGCAATTCAAAGAACGGGCGGACCGCCTCGCGGCTGTTGCCGTGGCCGACCCACAATACCCGCGTTCGCTCGGCATCCATGATGACCGTGGCATAGCGATGCCCTTTGTGCAGGGCGAACTCGTCCATCACCAGGCGGCGGACACCGGTTGAATCGAAGTTGCCTACCTCGGCTTGAAGGCGTCGTTTATCGAGCGTTTTGAGGGTGTGCCAATGCAGGCCGGTGAGCTGGCTGACGTGGCTGATCGGCAGCAGCCGCAGCAAGCTTTCGAGCCATATCCGTAACCGCTGGGTCAGCCGAGATGCTGGCTCCAACCAGTCGATCCGCTCGGTCACCCGCCCACAACTCAGGCAATCGACTCGGCGCACTGGTAGTTGAAGCAGGACGCGCTGATCGAACAGATCACGATCACGCACCAGACGAATCCGGCGATCGTGAATCAACGGGCTGAACTGGCCACAACGCCCGCACTTAGGAAGAGAGCCGGCTTGAGGTTCAAGCTCAATGAGGAGGGTGTTATCGGTAGATGGGCGACAGGTAACGGCGTCGTAGCCTGGCCAGAAAGCGGCAAGATCAATAGGATGCACGGCGACAGCAGGGACAGGTGAAGGGTGTGTTTGGCGACTGCCAATTTACCTGCTTCCCTGACTGTCAACTCGCTCTTCCCCCAGACTCCGCGAAGAACCTTTTTTTTGCCTACCGGAAAATGGCCTTCAACCTCGTCCTCCAAGTTGTATGCACCTCGTGCCGCTTCATTTCCCCGAAAGCTGACCACTCAAGCTGCACCGAACCGGATGAGCCCGTGCACATGATCGTGAATCGAGTGAACGATGCGCATGCCTCACAGGCAGCAAGCCCAGCCAGCTCGAAGCGATCGCCCGGCTGAGGTGTGACCTCCCCCCTCACCAACTCTCCGTTCAAACTACGCCGGCATTGGCCGCAGTCGACTGCGAAGCGGGCCAATTGAGTACCATCTGAAAAGACGATCGGGAGGCGAAGGTGCAAAGGCCTCACCTGCCGCCACCGGCTGATCGCTCCGTCAATTGTTGAAGTGCTACCAACCTCAATACTGCTTGCCACTGACACGGCCCTCATCGATCGCCTGCATGTACACCTGGACCCAACCTGGAATCCGCCGCTGCCCTCTTTCCCAATAGCCTACTGCGGCGTACGCCCATCCCAGTGCATCGGCCAGTTGTGTTTGTGTCCACCCTAGAACCTCGGCCCTGATGCGCCTGATGTCTGCACCGGCCAGGCTCGGTGCGTCGCCGACCAGCTCACCTTGCACTGCAGCTTGGAAGAGCGATCGAGCTGCAGCCGGTATATGGCCCCCTTTCTCCCATTTCGATACCAGCCCGGGTGACACGGACAGCATCGAGGCTATAGCTGCCTGAGTCAGGCCTGCTGCATGGCGCTGGAGGGCAAGATCAGTGTGCACGGTTTGGGTGAACTGGATCTGGTGCTCAGTGGCCATGTCGTCGCGATAGCATTGCGCTGCTCGCTTTGCGCGGGAACGGCCGTGGTAGGCCAAGTCGCGAAAATGGCGATCGGCGACAAACTTCCCATCCTTCATCAGTCGAACGCGCCAGCCGGCATCAGAAGGCTTCGATGGGCGGTTGTCCCGGGTAATGCCCTGCATGCTGGAGTCAGCGATGCGCCTGACAGCCGATACTTCGATGCCAGGTGCGGACGTGGAGGTATCCATAAGCCTCAATCATCCAGGGAGTCGTTCTGATCTGACTCTTGGGCATCATCATCACCCAGGAACAGCCCATTGCTGGAGAGCAGACCACCACCCAGAACGAGAGCTGACGTAACCGCCAGTGCCGGCACCCCATCCGACTCCCCTGCGTCAGCATTGGCGCCCTTCGGCCGCGGCTTCACCGGAATCGGGATACTCGCTGCCGCAGTTGCCGTAGGAGCTTGAAGTGTCAGGGGGGCATCAGGACGCTTTTGAGGTACCGGCTTTGGTAGAGGATTGCCCCGATCTGGCATGAGTAGTGGCACATCATCGTCCAGATTTATCGTGACCTCACTGGCCTGCGCTTTCTCCAGGCTTTTGAAAAACTCATCAGACCGCGCCATCAATTTGCGGAACTGCTTGTCGGTCATGAGTTCCCGCCGGCGCAGCCCACCCATGTTCCGGATGGTGTCTGTAGTGATGGCGTACAGGGCATCTTGAAGCTCAGTGCGCACCTGGTGCGTCATGTATTCACACTTCAAGGACAGTACTTGTTCCGCTCGGCCAACCTGGGTCTCCAGTTTCTCAAGCGCCTGAAGCTGGCGCTGGATCCGCAGTTCTGCCACTTGTGCCGTGGTTCTGGACCGGTTGAACCAGTACCAAGCACCGAGGAGGAAAAGGGCCCCCGCGGATGCAGCCAGGTACGTAGGCAGTTCGCTCGAAGGAGGGTCTGGCACAAGATTTAAACTGAACGAGTCGGCTGAGACCAGGGACAGTGAGAGCACCCCTGACAGAGACAAAAGCAATGGTCGTTTCGCAGTCATATCGGGCTCCAACGCTGACAGCATCAATAGGCATATTTGATACATAACGCGTACGCGTACACGCATAGTATCGCCTTGGATTTAATTGTCACGCTGAAAGAATGAGCTGCCAGGGTTTCCCCTACGGATGACCTATTTTCGGGGTGCAGCTGGAGTACTGCTGATACGGCCGGCAGTGGAAGCGCATGGGCACCCAGGCTCTTGCAAGGATGGTCAACAGCTGTGGCCGATGGGTAGGAGTGAACTTTTCTGTGAAACGCCGCCCCGCTTCACAAAAAAAATGACCAGGCGCCGATCAAAACGGGGCCTGGTATGTCATCTATTTTGTGAACCTACACCTGGCATTACATCTGATCGAGCTTGAATGAACTGGCGCCAGCCACGAGGTCACTTCCTAGGTTGCCGAGGATCGTATCCTGAGAAACGGCTACACCGTGGCCCCTGACGCCGCCTGTGCTAACCCAGTAGACCTTGCCTGTGCCAGCCTCCACCACGCGCTTGTGGAGCTGCACCGAATAGCTGAAAAGCCGCTCACCTGGTTGATAGTCGGCCGTTTCCAGGTAGGCGTAAAGCTTGTAGCCGCCATCCAACTTCACAATCTGCTCTGGCAAGTGGGATGAAATCGTCTCCTTGACCAGGTCCTGAGGGATTTCATTGGCATTGGAAGAAAGCACAAGCTCGACAGCAGAGGCACTGCAAGCGCCGAATGCCGCGATGGCGAAGATGGCCAGTTTTGTCAGTCTGATCATGGGGGCTTACTCAAACAGGGTCGTTTTGGGTTGATGCGTGAGTGGCGCAATCTGCTGGAGAGATGACCTCCCCGCGTAGGTGCAACATCATCGCGTAGATAGCGACATCGAGCGGGTCTCCTTTCTCGACGTGCTCGCGCAGTTCTCTCGATAGGAAATCAGCAGGGCATGTATCGCCTTCATTCCAGCCAGCACGGCCTTTCGCCCGGCTCCTGGCCATCTTCACCTTCATGCTGAGCGCGATGGCGTCGACGGCCGCATCATCGAGCTCTGTCTCACTGAGCTGGTAGGGGGCGTTGTAAATACGAACAACAACGGCCGATCGATCAGGCACCAGTACCCGGACTTGCACCTCACCGACCTCTTCCAAGGCCGCGTGCACGCCACCGGGGTTCTCCCGATGAGCTACCCGGAGCGCATCCAGCCAGATCTGTTCTGTTGCCATGTCGCTGCCGGCTGCGCCTGCAGGCGCAGAGGCCTGGTTCTTCGCGTTGGCCAGAAACAACACGGTATTGCATGCAGGGCAAGGGGTCATCTCGTTATGGCCAATAATGGCCCCCTGGCTCGCCAGGAAGCCATATCCAGCGCATTGAACCGCCCCCCTTACTACCGCGCAGCAAGGGGTGTCGGATGGAGCTGGCCCTGGAAACGCTCCTGAGTCTTGGTGCGCTATTGAGTTCTCTACTTGCACGAATTCACCTGAGGCACCGATCAGAGGAACACCGAAGTGCTGTCCGCTGGGGGTTGTGCTTGGAATGGTTGGACTGCCGGCGATTCACCCGTCGACACTGGAGTCGATGACAGAAGCGCAGACGCTTCCTGCCGGGCTTGGTGGATGACTGCGGGATTGATTGCCTTCCAGTAGCAATAGGCTGATCGGGAGTTCTCGTGCATGGAAAGGTCACGCTTGCGCATCAAATGCTCGATCTCCGAAACCACCCAGTGGCCAGCGCCAAATGCGTGCTCCTTGCCACCGATCCAGTACTGAGCATCAGTGATCTTGAAGAGCATCTCGAAGACGGCCAGCGCCGCAACCGCCACTGGATCAGTCCTGCCCTTCAGGTGAGCCATGATCGGACCGAGAGAGCGTATATGGCCCAGGCGGAGCGAATTGGCCCAGGAAACTGCACGAGTGTGGCCCACCAGCTGGGGCAAGCTGATCTGATAGAAGCCCTTTGCTTGGGGCTTCACCAGGTCGCGGATATGGGCGCTACAATCCCCGCAGAGAGTGCTATTGGCGTAGAGGCGATCCTGCCGGCGCCCGCCCATCCCCGGAGAGGAAAAGCTGAACAGATCAACATGCCCACAAAGGCACTTGGTTGGAGCAGTAATGTGAGCCGCCATAGACACCTCCAGAAAATGCACCGGCGACAACCGCCAGAATCTTTCCGAAGCATAACACGTATGTATAATATTGGCGTTAGCGAATGCTGTGAAAATTCCCCTTTCCTAGGCCGCCGGCAGCAGCGATAGGATCAGGGGACCAAGCTCCTTGGACGTGTAGGCACCAGAGATAGCCATCTTGACACGAAACGGGATGGGTCTACGCCCTGTGCGGATCTGAATGAAATCCTCCAGGGACAGGCCGATACGGGACGCTTGCTCACTGTCACTCAGCCCCGAGATCGCTGCCAAACCATCGAAGAAGGCACTGACCAGGTCTGGTGATCCGCCGGCGTCCAGGCGATCGAAGAAACCATACACCAATGTCTCGCGGACCACCTGTGACTGTTGATTGGCCGCCTCCACTGCCTCTCGAATTGGCTCTGGCAATGCTGCGAGCAGAGTCGACAAGGTCACCTCCACACCCATCGCGCCCAGCGTGCGTATGCGCGCTGGAGGCGGCAAGGGGCGCATGTGCACTCGGCATTGGCGGATCATGGAGATGCTGATGCCAATTTCTTTGCTAAGCCGGGTATCCGCCCAGCCCTGCTCGTCGCGGAACTGGTCCATCAGCTGGGCCCAGGCAACATTGCTCAAACCGCTATCCGCCGATTCGAAAAAGAGATTGCGAGAGCTCATATTGGCTGACGCTTCGGGACTGCTGCCCCCTTCATGAAGGTCGAACATCTATTTGCTTCCGTTAGCATCTGCAGCAGCCTGGTCATCCAGCTCCACAGGAGCGGCCACGTAGGCGCGAATGATGAGGAGCAGCGCTCCACCGACAAGGCAAAGGAATACTCCCTTGAAAATCAGCTTGGGGGAGATCTCCACCAGGCCGGCGCCAACAGCCATGGTAGCCAGCAGGCCCATGACTACGACGACAAGAGCAACCACGACGCGAATGATCAGAGAGTGTGAGGAACGGCTATCCATGACTAGAGCCCTATCGATACGTAACGTGTACTGATAATACTGGATGAGCATAGATCAGCACAACGCCACGTGCGACCCCATGGAACCCATACTTCCGAGCGCAAAAAAAACCCGGGCACTTGGCCCGGGCATACAGCTGGTTTACAAACTGGCCATCCCATGCGGGATGATTGGCGAGGTAACGGTATGCAGTCCGAAACCGTTGCCCTCGATGCTTACCGAAGCAGTCTTGATGCGTATAGCACCCAGAATACCGACATCGGAATTGGAGACGATACGCTCCTGGCCAGTCTGCGTGACCGAAACAGGTTCGAAATCGGCGCCCATGTCATTGGCCAGCAACTGATTGATGCGTTTAGCCATTTCGGATGCAGCCTCGTCGGCAAGACCTTCTGCCGAAGCGGAGTCAAAGCAGATACCGATCACCTCTGCATCCGCACCAGACTCCTCGTCGTCCTGGGACAACACGACGTGGGCCGTGGCCTTCAGTTCACTGGAGCTCACCACCTCGGCGATGACTGTCGATCGATACGCTTGCTCAAGCTCAGCGAGCTCAGCGTCACGTACCGTTCCTGCAGGGTACGATCCCACCTGGTGCAGCAGGTGACCGCGGGAATCGACTGCAGCTGCTGCGAGTTGGGCGTATTTGATTGCTGTGTTATGGAAGTTCATGCGTTTCTCTCCTGAAAGGTGGGTGCAAGGCCTTGCGTTGCCTTACAAGCAGGTAATGAGAAACACGGCGTTGTATTCTTGCGTCGGTCCATGACAGGCGCTCCTTGGTTGCGAATCAGCGAGTTACTCGGCTTATATCCAATTTGCCGCTAGTGAAATCAAGATCAAAAATGGCACGACCTATGATTTCCTTATCCGTGACAAACCCCCAGTAACGGCTGTCCAGGCTATTGGGTCGATTGTCACCCAGTACGAAATAAGAATCGGCAGGAACAGTACATGCCAAGCCTGACAGATTTCTCTCACAACCGGGAATAGCAGGAAAATCAGTACTTACACCAAAGTCACTGATACCAGGGTCTTTGATCGTGCCGATTTGTAAGTCGTGAATATTCTCCAGCGCATAATCGACCTGCTTGAGCTTCCCGCTAGCTTCATCTTCGTAAGCATATGGCTTCTCGCCCACATGTACCGCCGGTACATTATTAATGGCCAATACACCGCCTTGATAAGTGATGTGGTCACCTGGCACTCCCACCACACGCTTGATGTAAGGCTTAGACGGATCGAGTGGGAATCGGAAAACCAGAACATCGCCAAATTTCGGGGGTCGACCTTGCGTGATTGGCTTCGGAACGAATGGCAATCTCATCCCGTAGGTGAACTTATCGACTACAACGACACTCCCCACCCCAAGCGTGGGGCGCATCGATGACGACGGAACAAGGTATGGTTCGGCGACAAAGGATCGGAATAGGAGCAGGAAAACGGCAACAGGCGTCAACTCCACCAGAAAGGCCACCACGCCTTGCGTGTAGTGATGCCGGCCCCTAGCTCCCCGATACCGTTCATAGACCCAGAACGGCAGGCCAAGGACTGCTGCAGTCGCGAGCAATGTCGCCATGTCCAAAAATGTGCAAAGCAAAATGTAGGGGCCGAGCACCGCGGCGGCGCACCCTAGGGAGTAAATCCAGGCTGGCCCGTGGGCCTGATACTTTTTGCGACAGAGCGCCGGAGCAGCTACGGTCAAGCCAACTCCGATCAAAAACAGGCTCATAAGTATTTGCCCATCTTTTTATGGTAACGATAGATAGCCAAGCGGCTTATGAACAGAGCAAAAAAGATACCGCCCACTGCCCAGCCAACCACCTTGACCCAGAAGCCGTAGCTGTAGGCAGGGGTGACTTTGAACTTCTCCAGGAGGAATTCAATTAAGGATCCAACCGTCCACAAGAGCGCTGCAACCACCCATCCGTTCATGAGGAGTTGGATATTGTACTTCACGCCTTTAGGCTGCTTCTGTGTAGCGAGCATGTTTACTCCGCGGCTATGAACGACCACCCTGCCCGGCTTAGCGCGCATTTGTATCCGCTCAGCGGCTTGATCAACAGAGTTGACTCAAGTGACGCAGCGATACAATCAAAGTGATAGCTGTAATATGAAGAGAGCTTTTCCACGTCCGCACTAAGGGCTCGCCAGTATGGCTCGTAATGCCGGCTGCCTAGAACGGGTGCAGTATTTTCGTATTGGAGAGGAAACGGCTGCAGGGTAAGAAGCGCCAACCGGCATTTCGAACGAAGCCAGGTACATGAAACTTCGACGATAGACTGACTCAGCTCTGACGACCTGAATTTATCGCGAACTTCCAGCCGGGTTATAACAAAGACGCTGCCAGCTTCCAGCACAGCGCCGAAGTCCTGATGGCAGGTCCTGACCAGCTCGTGAACCAGCGCCTGGACGGCCTCGCTGACCAGATCGCAAGCATCAGCCAAGGAGTATCGCTTCCCCTCTCCACTGGACAACAAAACCCCGTCCAGGATAGCGACCGGAACAGCCTCTGACTTCAATAGGAGCCAGGCTGTAACCAGTCGCACTTCACACACCGCAGAGCCATCAAATACATCCCCTGAAAGGCTCAGCTCCACGGTATAGCCACCTGCGAGCTCCACGCGCTCAACCACCCCGCGATGCATCGGAATCTCGCTGTAGAAGCCGGTATCGATCAGGCTTCGCACATACGGACGGCACCGAGTGATTTGCGTCAGGCTGGCAGACATGGTGCAGCTCAGCGCAGACCGGCGCCAGCACGAGCCTGCTCAGCTTTGGCTTTTTTACGATCGGCCATTTTCATCAGCTGTACGAAGAGCACTGCCATCACCAGGACCGCGATCAGCACGAAAGCGAGTGTGGGGGTGATGTGGCCAATCTTTGCCCACACAAACACGAAAGCCGCGAGTGCTAAGGCTGCCGGCACTTGGCCAACAATGTTCAACGTCCGCATGGCCCAGAATTGGATTTGCTGCATCTCAAGCTCCTAGATTTGATTTATAACACGTACGCATAATACTGGATGAATCAAAATACTTCTAGCCATTCGATGTCATGATGCCGCCACAAAAAAGGCCTCAGTTCACAGATATGAACCGAGGCCTTGGCCATCGACCAGGACAGGCTTACAGCGGGATGAAGATCGAGTAGAAACACACGGCCAGTGCGGCTGCGCAGAGGGCCGAGCACAGCCAGATCAGGATATTGACATCGCGCAGCGAACGGTCAGCAAAGCCCTGAATGGCCTGGACCTGCTCAGGGCCAGAGGCGTTTTTCACAGTGAAAAGAGCTTTGCGGCGGTTGATAGCGATCGAAATGATTACGGCCAGCACCACAACGGCGATACGAGCGAGCATGTCGGTAGTGATTGTCATAGCGGTTCCTCAGGTTGGGTTGGATACAGAACAGGTAGTACGATTTGACTGGCGAGAGGTGGCATCACGGCCGCCCCCCTTGTTGAGACATGGTTTTGATGGCTGCTAATACTGGGTCCCTGGGGCCGGTATCCTCGCCCTCGCAATGGGTCCGGTGCTCACCTGGCTTGATCAGGCAGTACCGCCCCACCGGCTTAGCTGCTGCTACCTCGAAGCCACGCTGGGCCCAAGGTTTGAACAGGATCAGGCCGACAGCAGCAACAGCGCAGACAGTGGCAACGGCAGCTATAGCGATGCGCAGAGAGAAGAATCGCCCTCGACTATTCACCGACAGTAAGCTCCACCCCGGTCGACAGGCTGATCATCTGAACTGCAAGGTCTGGGTTTATCAGCCCTTTGGAGGCGAGCCCCCTGATCTGGCCGGAGAAGAACTGCACGAAGAATCGTTGCGAGGCGTGCACGCTTTGCTCAGCAGCACCGTGCTCCTTCACCTGGTCACGGCGCTCGATGGCAGCGGCGGCTGAGGTAGCGATAGCGTTGGCCAAGTCCGCAGCTCCGGCCTCACCTCGGGACGGCAGCCTCGTCACGTCAAGCTGCGCAAGGACATCATGCGGGAGATGCAAGCTCGAAAAACCCTCACCGTACCACCCGTCATACACCGACACCCCGTGCTCGTCGGTGGCCAGCACAGTGAAAAAACGAGAGAGCTGGTGGTGCTGATCGTCACCAACAGCAAGCTTGGGTGGGTTGGCCACCTCGTAGCCGGCGCCGACCTCGAATTCGAGTGTGTTGGCCAAATTGAACGCTCCTATCGGTTCCAAGAAATTACCAGGTACAAGAATACATAACGCGTACGCATACGGCTATAGAGTCGGTGCAAATCTGCCAGCCTCTTGCCGCTCATTGCCCGCAAGCAGCGCCTGGGAGGACACGGCGGCACCGAAAATCAGAACCAAAAAAAAGACCCACCATCTAGGATGGTGGGTCGGATTTAGCGTTACTTTATAGGTAGCTCTGCTGAGCGTTTATTTGGATTGCAGCGGCTTGCTGTTTTGGTCTGCACCGTACTTCACGCGCCTGAACTCATCTTTGATGGCAGCTACAGCCCCCATCAATGGCGCGAAGAAGATTCGTGGTGCCTGCCTTGCAGCGTTAGCGAACTCAGACCCAAATGATTGATTCATTCAGCAAACTCCTTGATTGCCCGGGCTGCCCCAATGCAAATAAAGACGAAGAAAAGACCAGCATCTACAAGCACAATGGCATGTTCGAGAAGCCCGAGAATTAGCAAGGTGAAATCGCTTATCCCAAACTTAGCCAAGTATTGGACCAAATGGTTGAGCAAGACTGCTGGCACCATGATGATCAAGAAGATGATAGTACCGACGAAGCCATGGGCTCCGAAGTGAGCGATCGGGCTCCACCAAGGTTTTTTGTGCGTTTTGGACATCTGTTACTCCTGAAAGGACCTGGGGCGGTCGTTGAGAAATCCCATAGGCCTTCTTGCGGTAGACCTAGCCCCTGGAGATGCGTAACGCGGGTCTGTAATCGGCAGGCACAAAAAAGCCAGGCATAGCCTGGCTGGGTTGATGGGTGGACACATCTCGATCAGCTCTGCCGGGCCTGCCGCAGCCGACCTGGTGTGAATTTGCCTGAGAACGAGAAGCCGAGATCCCTAACTCTCTCACGGACCTTCAGCTTGTTGGATTTGTCACCCCGCTCCTTGTGGAGCTCGACATGCTCTGCCTCCACCTGGAGTAAGAATTCGACGTCCTTCTGACACAGCTCCAAGGACTGCTCCAGTTTTTTTCGGTCCGAAAATTTCTTTCCGATCAGAGCGGCCGAGGCAGCAGCCAGGACAGTACTGGTGACAGCTGCAAATGCATTTATCAAAGCGGATTGAACTGCAGGATCGTTGATTGCGAGAAGCATGATGGCCCCCTGAAAGTTAACTTGCTCCAAGGGGATGCTTCACAGAAACCAGTAAACCACAGGCACAAAAAACCCGCTCGATCGGCGGGTTCTTTGTGAAGGTCAGTGCTTGGGGGTGGTCTTGGTTGAGCGGTCGCCTCCGCCGGCCTTGGCCATTTCAGCCTTGATGGCTTTATAAGCACCCACCAGAGGCGCAAAATAGATGCGCGGAGCCTGTTTTGCAGCACTCAGAAATTCAGAAGTAAAAGTCATCGATTTCATGTTCGCCCCCTCTCTGGGAAAACTAGTGACTAATGTATAGCAAATTAGGTTGACGGCATCAAGCGCCTGAAACAATTTCATCGAGCAAAGAAAAACCCGATTCGCCTAAGCGAACCGGGTTTGAGTAGCGTTTAAGGCGGCACCTCACCAATCAGATCAGTAAAGCCAGTGATCCAGTTTGGAATTTCTCGGGTTCCGCGCAAACCGCCTCGTCCATGCTGGCTTGAGCTGATCGCGACGGAAAGTTAACCACGTTATTGCGGGATGACATGAGTGCCCGCCCTATTTCCTCACCCACTGAAACAAACTTAGGAAAGCAGACGCTCTGACCACATATTTCATGACCAATCGTTTCAGAAACCCCATCGGTTAACCCTGCAGGAATGCCTTTGAGCCTTTCATGTTCCGCTTTAGTAAAGAGCCTGCTGAGTCCTGGATTTTCGGGATGCAATATGAAGGGTTCGGTACTTCTGCCCTTCTTGTAGCCCGTCCCAAGCGTGCCACAACCAGATTCATTTCCTGTTAGTAATTGCCTCGCGAAACCCTTGCCTTCAGCCTTGTCTCTTTTCTCCTTAGTTGCCAAGTATTCATAGGATTTCCAAGATTCGTCGTCGAGAGGAATGTCATCAAGTATTGCATTGATGCATGTCTCTCTCACCTTGTTCACCTTCAGATTTTCAAACGAGAAAGAGTCCCCAATACCGGGAGTTATTGCCACAACGACCAAGCGTTTCCGGTGCTCCAGCGTCCCGTAGTCCCATCCATCAAGGACTGCTTCATGAACTCTGTATCCGAGGTAGATAAACACACTTCGGATAGCCGCCATGGAAGCTGTATTTGCGTACTCCCCAACATTTTCAATCAGCGCAATACAAGGGTTGACATGACGGAGCCAGTTGAGATAGTCCACGAAAAGCGCGCCTGCGTCAGCATGCTCCTCTGCAAAAGTCAGTTTATTTTTAACCTTACCGCTCTTTGACGCTGCTATACAGGGAATCCCTCCAAGCAAAACCTCACATTGCGGCGTATTTTCACTTAGATACACATCCCGAACATCAGAGTTGATCGCAATTGAATCCTCTGTCCAAATTTCAGTGTTATTCCGCATTGAGCAGTCGAGATACTCGCTTTCTAGCTCAACACCGACTTGTAAGAACGAGCCTACACCCGACCGCATTAAGCCAGAGTGCACTGCGGCATCTAAGATCCCACCGCCATGAAAAAGACTACATACAGCGAGCTTCTGGCCACGGTCCAACTTTTCTTTCATGCGCTTGAGGCGCTCGCGGATCTTGGTTTGAATCTGCAAAGCAGTGATCACAATCCGGCCACGACGAATCGCAACGCGGACCTTATGATCATCTTCAAAGACTTCACGAATTTGCTCTGAACGCAGGTCGATTACTGGATGAACAACCCCATTGCGCTCACGTTTTGATACGCTGATGCACTTTCCGGCGAAGCCGAATTGAACCTCAATTAGCTCTAGACGTCGGGCAACCTTGTCAGACTTAATCGAGTATTTATTGCCAATCTGAACACCCGCTGTCAGCAGGTGACGGCCCTCCATGAAGACACGTGAAACGCCTTTCGATTCGCCAATTGTTGCGTTGATGATGGTGGTCATTGTGCTGCTCCAAGTAGTCGACACAGCTCCCCTGACGGGGACTGAGCCCGATCGGGGAAATGACAAACTGGTTGTCCGTACACACCTGGAATGCGGAACAAGGCTCCATACTTTTTCGAGCAATAAAAAGCCCCCGCCACGGCGGAGGCTTGATGTCCTGCTTGATTCAGATGGACGCCGGCACTTCCTCCCCACCCAGCGCGTCGTACAGAGCCGGGAGGAATTCGGCGAATGTCATCATCATCAACACGAACGTGGCGTCAGCCTCAGCCAGGGCATCCTCTCCCCCTTCCTGGGCAGCCTGCTCTTGAAGCAGCTCTTCGAACTTCAAGCGCCTGATCACAAGCTTGTCGTCCAGGACGAAAGACAATTTGTCCTGCCAGGCCAGCGACAGCTTGGTCGCGACCTTGCCAGTGGCCAGGTGATTTTTGATTTCGTCGCTGGTGAGATCCTGCCGTTTACAGCGAACTGATCCCCCATCTTCATGTGTGTCTTGCAGTTCACATTCGTCCAGGACGTGGAAGCCTTCGCTCGCCTGGCCGGTCTTAAGCCAGTCAGTGAGGGTCGCGCTCGGGGCAATCTTCACAGTCACCGGGCGCACCGGCAGGGACCCCATTACTTCACGGAGCGTGGAGAGCAGATCCTCTGCACGTTTGGCGCTCGCATTGTTGACGATGATCAGCCCGAGCTTGGGCGCGATGGCCGCTGTGATCACACCCCGACGGATAAACGCCTTCGGCAGCATGGCCTGGATCGTATCGTCCTTGATCTGGTCACGCTCTTTCTTGTAGACCTTGCGCTGCTGGGCGCTCTCGATCTCCTCGACCTTCTCCTTCACAGCATCATTGACCACGCTTGCCGGCAGGATGCGCTCTTCCTTCCGAGCACTGATCAGGAAGAAATTCCCGCTCTGGTGAACGAGTGGAGCATCCTCCCCCTTGCCCAGCGGCGCGATGAAGCCATAGGTGACCAGCTCTTGCGAACCGCACGGCCGTGCCGGCTTCGACGCCAGGGCGGCTTGGAGCGTATCCGCGGCGAATTCAATATCTTGGGTCAGACGGTAAACGGTCAGATTCTTAAACCACATGGTCATGCCTTGTTAGGTGATGTCGGTGATGACAGCGCCCCTATGAGCGCAGTCTTGAGTAATTGAGGTTGAAGCAGCTGAGCGATATCTGCCGGGAAGGTGGGCTGTCGATCAGCCGGCAGCCGCGTAGCGGAGGCAATCGATCTCTTGAGCTGGGTTAGGCCGGTCGAGCCCTGCCCACCATCCTCCCCACTCCTCACAACTGATCGGTCGCGATGTACCAGGTGCCCCTTCTACGCAGAACTTGCCTAAGTCCGACGACCAGGTGACCACCAACAAGGAGGCATCGATGCCCTCCTTCCCGCTCCAGTTCCAAAAATGGCCGGCACTTTCGGGTACCGCCTGTGACCAGATGCGCGGCGTACTGCCCTCAGTAGCCCGCTGGCGCTCAGTAGGCGCATTTTCAAAACGGTTGGATGGTGAGCTGCCGAAAGTCGCGAGAGGGCCTTCAATGGCCGCCTGCTGCAGCCAGGGCATCGGAGAGTTCATGTACGCGATGTAGTTGGCAAAGAGATTCGCGGTGTCACGCACCCCTACCGCGGTCGCGTACTTCAAGAGTTGGGCCGCCTGCGCTGGTTGTGGCGCTGCGAGCAGCTTTCGCAAAAACACCGCTTCTGCCGCTGAGAACTGATGGCTGCCGGCATGGCCGCTGGCTCCTGGTGGAACACTGAGCCCCGCGGCATGCGTCTCGATCATGGCCCGGTCGACCTCAGCATCGAGCGATTCGCCGCTCAGCAGCGCGTCTATGCCGATACGTACCATTGGGGTATTGGCTTTCCCGGTTCGGAGGGCAGGGCCACGCAAGTAGAAATAGCGCTGGGCGGCCTTCAAGAGCAACGCCGCAATGTCGGCAGTGCCGGCGCCAGTTGCGCCAGGAGCTACATCAAGCAGGTTCCCCATGGCGGTCGTCCTTCACTGCGCGCTGGCGATCGACAGTCGCGGCAGCTGCTGCAGACCTGCCTTCGGTGTTTCGTTGCCCTGAGCTGCCTTGATCTGCGCCAGCTCTTGCTCCAGCTCCTCGCAACGCCGAGTTACCTGCGCCAGCGTGCGCACCGTCAGGTCGCCATGCTCATCCTGCTCGATGCTCAAGTCCAGGCGGGCAATGATTTCCGAGTTCATGCTGCGGTGATTGTCTCTCGCGATTTCAGCGATCTTCTCTCGCATGCCGTCAGGCAGGCGCACCACGAACTTATCTGCTGTGCGGGATGTATTGCGGGGCTGGGACTTTGGCATGGGGAATAACCTCAATATGGCGAGCTGGCGATGTCTCAGGTGAAAAGTGATTACGCTGCGCGAAGGTGCCGGGATTTGTTTTCGCGGCTCTCCTTGGCCTCGACAGTCAAGAGAGAGCGCGGTGAGGAGAGTAAGCGACGGAGGCCGATCGGCTCGCCGGTGTCTTCGCACCAGCCGTAGCTACCGTCTGCAATGGCAGACATCGCCTGTTTGATATCGCGCAGACTTTGGTTCTCGCGTTCGATGCTGCCCAGGATGGACTGGCGCTCTTGCTCGATCAGTGCTGCGTCGACTTCATCAGGAGCTTTTTCCAAGCCCGTCAGGTCGATGCGCAGCTGCTCGATCCGCCCCGTGGCGGTAGCGCTTTCGCTCACCAGCAGGTTTTTGAAGAACGCTACTTGCTCAGGGTTCATGTACTGGTCGTCGGGCTGTTGCAACAGTTCCTGAGGGGTCATCGATTGGGCCTCGTGATTGGTTGGGTCAATGTGCCTGGCGCCAGCGTCTCGACGATCGATACGGCAGGTTGATGGCACCATGCTGTCATTTTCACACGCACCGATATTAAGGCCAGTATCCGAAACGCACAACAGTAAAATTACACATACGTGTTATGCATGCAGAAAAATATTTTCTGGCCGAACGTCCGGGTATTCTGCAGGCGTAAAAAAACCCCAGCGCTAGGCGGTGGGGTTTGGGTGAATCGTTATGCCGCTTCCGGCTGAAGGCTTCGTTTGTCCACAAAGATCTCCTGCACGAGCTGAACTCGGTCAGGATTCTGCTGCGCGAATTGAGCAAGAGCGGCGCCCGGGCTACCACCACCACAGCGGAACGTCTGGAGCCCATCTTCGTTTGGCATCGAGTAGACCAGCAAGAACGCGGTGTCCTCGTGATAGCGGTTGGCTGCGTAGTCGACAGCTTTCCCTGTCAGACCGGCCATTTCAACAACCCACTGCAGGGTTTGAGCTCGAACCTCAAGCTCGATCATCGCCTCCTCGCCAGTGCGGGGGAACTGAGCCTGCGACAAATCGCGGCCCATGTAGGCTGTCTTCGCTTTTTCGAACTGACTGAGCACAAGATGTGCGAAATCACCGAACTGGAACGCCAGCTTGGCCCGCAGAAGGTCCAATGGCTGATAGAAGTCAGGAGCTTTCCAATCAGCTGGTACACGGCCTTCAGTGGAGACTGCTACTGCTTGGTTTGGGTTAGTCATGGTGCGGCACCTCATGTGCGTTAAGTTTGTAGGTGGAGATGGCCCACACGGACATGTATGACGTGAGGCCTCTCCCCTGCCGCTGGGTGCATGGTGCCGGCATGCAAAAGGCTCACGCCGCTTGCACGTCCAGGATATGTAGATCTGCAGGGACGCTCACGACATCCCCAAGCCACCGCCGTACGGCGTCCCTCTGAGTGGCGACTGGGCAGCCAGGCTCAGCGCTCATCATGAAACCAAATGCCTTGAAGCTCGCTTCACGCATGGCCCATTCCAAGCATCGTCCGCTCAGATCTTCGACGAACACGGTCTGGTAGGAATGGTCTGTTCTGCAACGACCAAGCAAGCCCGGTGCGGTAGCCCGGGCGAGTAGCGCCGAAGCGCCGGCGGCGAGCTCAACGCCATTCTCATCGGTTACCACCCAATCCCAGTGGTTCGCCGCGACGACGTCACGCAGGCTGAGCTGGGGCTGTGAGAGGTGCGATTTGGCCATGTCGAGCGCATGCTGCGCATTGGCTGCAGCGAACAGTTCGCCGGTGACGACTCGGAATGCTTTCAGGCGGAAAGTGTCCGCGGCATCGGGGTATTGCTGGGTAGGTTCGGTATGACGCATGGTGGGCTCTACGCAAATTGCTTCAGTGGTAATGGGCGCTTTCATAACCGCCACCTCAGCCAACACCTGCTCGCACCATCCGTACCTTCACCCCTCGCTGCTCGAAAGCCTTGGCTACGCGCCCTTGGCGATCGTCTTGGCCATCGCCGAAGACGATGGCGTGAGTCACCCCGCCTGGCAGGGTGTCGGGGGTCGGATGCCTAGTCACCGAGGCCAACGGGACATTCAATTTCTTGCTTATCAGCTGGCGGTAGCGCTCACCCGTGATTGAGCAGTCAATGACGACCTGGTTCACCTGGTGATCAATGATGAGCTTGGCGATCCGGTCAGCTTGAGCAGTGTCGATCGCGGGGCCCGGGGTGCTAATGAACAGCTTTGAGATGACCTGGGCCGCAGCCTTATCAGCCTCTCGGATGAAAGCCAGGAGCTGACCGCAAGCATTGCAGCTGTATAGGGCCGTCCGCCTGACCATGCTGTTGTGCCTTTTGGTCGATAACCGGAATGTTCTACCTTCACACCCGCACTGGTACAGGAACTCCCTCTTCACCGATCTCGATGTGTCAAGCTGGTGACATCTGTCGGCCTGGACCTTGAACACCTCAACCATAATCTGAGTCCATTCGGCCCCGTGCGGATCGACCTCTGCCCCCCATACCAGGTGAGTGACATAGTGGGCGACCTCATGCGGACAGATTTGATCGAGGTACTCTGAGAGATTCTCTCGCGCCAAAATGCGGTTGAACCGGAACTGCAGGTCGTAGCACCGGCCAGTTCCCTTGTCTTTGCGGTACCTGAACATGCCACCGGATTTACCAGTGAGGTTAAACAGGACCGGTATCTCTGGAATGTCACGGGAAAGATGAGACGCCGCCAGCCCCAGGCACTCTGTGACACGGGCCCTGACAGCCTTCAGTTCGTCGACGGGGAGCATCAGGCTTCAGCCTCTGGCAGCACCTGGATACTCAGCTGGGTTTTACGAGCAGAGGAAGGTGTATGCATGGCTGAGGGGGGCTCCTGGATATGAGTCGCTGATATTACACGTACGCGTTATGTATCGTAAACGCACAGATGAGATGAATAAGCCAGCTCGCCGGCTCCCTGCAGCTGCGCCGATCGCCTTTCAGCGGGCAAAAAAAAACCTCAGCATGGCTGAGGCTTTTTGATGGTCGTGATTCTTCCTTGCTACCGAGGCACGAGCTTTACGGCGGCGAGAAGTATCCGGTCATAGCGCATGACCAATTGTTTGAGACGGCGGCTAGATACGTTGCCGTTGATCGCCTTGGCTACCATTCTCTCGTGACGTGCCTGGGCGCGACGCAGCCGCTGGCCTTGTTCTCCTCCCCACAATTTGAGAGGCATCTCCGGACCAGTAGGGGTCGAGTTGAGTGTTCCCATGTGCAATCTCCTGAGGCTTGCGTTGCATGACTCAGGGAGATGCGGAACGCAATTACATACGCCTCATTCGACTTTCATTCTGCCAGGAGTATAACGAGCCAGACGGCCAAGACCTGCGCGGATCCTCGGTGCCGATCGCGCCTACTTCGCCTTTGACTTCTTGGTGATCACAATTTTTGGCAAGCCGCGGACCGCGTCATCCCAGTGCGGATCACGGTCTGGATCGTTGACCACCTTGCTGATCCATACAGCTGTTTTCTTCCAGCGAATGGCAAGCATACGGCCGTTCCAGCCCCGCTTCTTGTAATGGTTTCTGAACTCGTCTGGCGTCAATGGACGATCTTGGAGTTGAACTTCGTTTTCCAAATTCTTGCACCCGAAATTGTGAAGGCCCGGCGGCATGCCGCCTGATTCAATCGATTATTGAAGCTGCTACATCATCCCAGTCACTAGGCGTTGCGGCTCCCGTAGCAAAAGCAAACCGCATGGCGACCGTGGGACTTCTATTCTTCATCAGGTAAGCCGCAGCACCAGCACACATGGCTTCATGGCCCGAGGCCTTGTAATTGCCGTCTTCATCCCATTCACCACCTTTTCGTGAGTGGACCGTCTTGTGGCACTGGAATGTACTCTGATCATCCTCCATCAGCCCTTCAATAATCCCGTCCAATCGCCCAGGCGCAAGCTCGATCGCTCCCTCCTTGAGAAATGGACAGTTCGCACATGGGCGCTTAAGCCGCAGGTGATGTGCGAATGGATCAGGCATGCAGAGTCCTCGAAAATTATGTATGGCAACAGTTGGTCATCCAGACCCCTTCCACCTTCGACCCATCCACGCAGGGCTGAGGGAAGCTTCTTTTTTAAACTATAGGACAACAATAATCAACAATGAACTACCTGCCCACCATCTACAAGGCACAAAAAACCCGGCCTCGTGGGCCGGGTGGATGAAACGTTATTGGTTCAGCAACCGAGTGCTTGGCAGTCGTCGCAAAGGCCAACCTGGAATACTTCAAGATCGGTGAAGCACCGGGGGCATTGCTCGACATCATGATCTGCCGCAGGCTTGCTGATTGCGTCGCCGAACTCGGCAACCAGTGCTGCATAGTGATCGCTGGTTGAGGCGTCACCGCGCAGCTCAAAATAGCGGTCCACGGTCTTCGAGTAGGCTTTGAACACTGGCTTTCCGTTGAACTGGCTGGCGCCCACTGAAACGGGTGCAATGTTGCGCAGCATGGCGATGGTCACGGGCATGGTTTGCATTGGGTTCTTCCTCAAGGAGTGGGTTGGCCGTATAGCTAGGAATGGCCAACAACACCTGATAAGCCACCCCAGACGGCAGCTCCCGCGGCCGAAGCTGCGGGTATCAGCAGCCGATCGCCGCAGGCTCTTTGAGTTGCCCCTCACTGACATTGCCCTCCTGAGCAGGAAGCGCAGGTGTAAAAAACCCCGAACTGCGTGAGCAGAACGGGGTGGTGCAGCGTTAGGGGATCAGGCCTGTCGGAAGGTACTACCAGTTCGAAGGCCACTGTATAGAATCGTCATCGTCGTAGGGGACAGGCTTCACCTTGAACCCAACAAGCAGAATCTCCAGCAGTTGCTCATCGTCCTGGGGCAAATCAAACCAACCTGCCTTGTAGAAGCGTCTCGCGAAGCTGTAGTCATCCCACAGACGCTCGATATCGTTCTCGCTGGCCATGTAGCCTGCATTCGCCAATGCCGCACGCATGCGGCGAACATCAGCACTGCGTGCCGACGGCGCCGGCGTGTATTGAAGGTATTCCATACTGCTCATCCGCCAATAATCACTTTTTTGCTCGCATTCAAAACGTCACGCAGCGCGTTTGTAGGCCTCGATTCGCTCGTCGGCTGCGGCCAGGTAGCCCTCGACCCTCGCACGCGCTTTGGCCATGTTTTCGACATCATCAGGTTTCGCACGCGAGCACGAAATGTTCGAGACCTCAGTCAAAACCCGTTGGGTCATCTCTTTCCAATGGGAAACTTCATCGGCACTGCAGCAGGCATGGTAGTCATTGACCTTGCGGTGGAGACGGTCGTAGGCACGGCGGTACTCGGCGACAGGGACGGTTTTGTTGCTGCTCATGGGTGGCACTCCTCAGAAGGGAAATCTGGTTGAACTTGCCCATGGATATGGCTCACGCACGCGTGTAACGGATGTGCCGGCGAGCGCCAGCATCCTTGTTCCGCCATGTAACTCATCCCTGAGCACGATGTTCAATTCCCCAGGAGAGAAACCATGACAACACTCGTGAAAGTAGCGACCTGCCTGACCCCGGAGCTTGCACGGACCATCGTCAAGATGGCGTGCATCGTGCGCATCTCCAAGACCGGTGAGGGAGTGGAGATTCGCGACACCAGACCCCTCCTCGATCGCTTGGAGTCCCCAATCGAAGGGCGTGGAGTCGTCCGAACCTTTGGCTCCACGCATTTCATTGTGACCGAGGATCTGGCTCACCGGATCGACGCAAAACACCTACCAGGTGAGCCGACTACAACTTCACCTGTTACCACTGCAGATGACGCCGATGCGCTGAAAACGCTCATAGCTGATCGGTTGGGGTCTCAGGGTTGGCTGATCGTCGACGACCTGAGTTTCAACTGCACCTCTGGTGTGGCCAGAAAGCAGTACCAAACAGCGGTCGGCATCAAAGAGGCAATCGCATACCTGCAAGCCGGGGATGACGGTGCCAGGCGACTGATCGCTGAATACTACAGCGAGGGTAACAATGTGCTGAGCACAACGACTGCGCGCTTCACCCCAGACTGCTCGACTGAGGCAATTGAAGCGGGCACCAGCCGTTTTTCAGCCCAAGTTGACCACGTAGTAAGCGGCACCTATGCAGTGCGGCTGCTTCGCCCTCGCGACCAGGCCGCGGATGATAAATAGCGTCTCCAGGCTCACTTAGGCGAACGCTCCACCACACCCCGGGCTTGCCTGGGGTTTTTTGTTCCCACTGAACGTTATGCCCCGATGTAAGACATCCCACCGTGTAACGAGAACCCTCCAGTTCGAAATCACACAAGGACACCCCATGACTCACCCTATGCAACCAATCATCAAAGACGACAACGGCTCGCTTCGATTCAAGGCGAATGCAATTGTGGTG
The DNA here is from genome assembly GCF_020911845.1 of Pseudomonas sp. CIP-10. NCBI lineage: Bacteria > Pseudomonadati > Pseudomonadota > Gammaproteobacteria > Pseudomonadales > Pseudomonadaceae > Pseudomonas > Pseudomonas sp. CIP-10. The sequence goes on from NZ_CP087161.1 coordinate 382,731, forward strand.
CACTTGCTGGAACAAGGCGGCATCGACATGAACGCTATTGCCCAGCTAAATGTCAGCGATGAGGACCGTGCTCATTTTGCTCAGCTCATCGGCTACAGCGTCAGCGGCTTCGGAGGCTTGTCGTACGTGAGTAGCGACATGTCTGCGGTGGCTGATCGTATGGCTGATACAGGTGAAACGGAACAGATGGCCAAGATCACGCACTTGCAAGGTGAATTGGCTGCGCTGCGCAGTGCACTACGGGACCCCATAGCCAGGCTCTACGGCTTGCACCCGAACGACCTCCAAGCGGAGTCTGGCTCTGATGAGTAACGCCATCGAAGTGCAATCCCAGAAGGTCCGAGCCGCCTACGCAGTCACGGGCAGCGTCAATCCTGAATACGAGCGCGAGTTCGACATCCTCTCCGATATGCGTCGTGCAAAGATGGCCCAAGAATTCCGCGCAGAGCGTGGCTTGCCTCCCACGGCCGCAACCCCGTATGACTGAGCCACAGCAAACTGCGGCTTGAGCATGCACACCATCGCCCCCGGCTTGCTGGGGGCGTTTTTCGTTGCGCTTCCGGTCAAGTAGAGTGAAGCCGCGAGGCATCTGATTCACCGACTAGGTCATAGTGGCTCCTTCGAAGGGTTGCCACGATAGCCACGTAGGTGTACATCACCGTGTACACGCAAACTTCAAGGTACAGGTATGACTCAACAAACCGACCAGGAGCTGTTTTACGAGCTTCAGATCGCCGCCAATCGCCAGACAATCTGGATACACAGCAGTGACGGCTCAACGGTCGGCCGATTCAGTCCTCGGGGAATTGATCTTCACAATACCGTTACCGAACAGATGTCTGGCTTACCTGAGTGCCGAATGTGTACGCATGGAAGCCCAACACAGGCTGACTGGCTGACCTTCCGCGACCGCTCGCTTGAATGGTGGGGCGTGGATATTCCTCACAATGCAATCGACACGAGTTTTCTGCTGCCTGACTAACGTGCTATGCGCAGCCGGCTGAACCTAAAAGTTCATTTGTGCGGGCTGGCGCTGGCTCAGTAAAGACGGGCCACACACGCCGCTACTTCCCCTTCGATAGTAGAGACGTCCTCTTCGCTCAAAATCCCAAGCGCTCTCAGTTCTTTGAGCCGACCATCAATGAGTCCTTCGTTGTACGCGATGGAATACTCATCTCTCATAGTCTTCATATGCTCGATGAGGGAGCGCAGTTCAGTCATTTTCTCGTCCCGTGCTAGGTCCTGGTCTTCACAAACCTCCAACGGGACTAGACCCTGGCCACTCCGGTACAAGGTGACCTGCAGGCTCCCTGTATCCGAGCTGGCGAGCCGCTCCAGGTCAGCGGGGTCAATCAGGCATGCAGGCATATCGACAACCTCATTTCAGGTGCACGAAATCACATGGTTTTATACGGTATCAGCCCGGCAGCAGGCCCGGCTTAATTGGTTTGTTCGAGCTGTTGCATAACGAAGATAGGCACATGTGCCTACCTAGGGGTGTCTCCAGCTGTCAGCTTCGCGGCTTGCTGCTGCTCTCGACGCTCCATCAATTGCTGCATGTACACAATCCCATCTTGCAAGGCTTTTACCGCCCAGGATGGACAAGGCCGGGATGATTTTTTTGTCGGATCGTTGAGCCAAGAGCGAACAGTTCGAATTGAGCATGGCCGCCGGGTGACGGCATTGATGAGCACCGCACTCTCACCTTGCTTCACGTTAAATTGTTTCAGCAGCGCCAGAAACGCTTGCCGGTTGGCTTCCCGCTGTTCGTCGTTCATCAATCCTCCAAACATCTGAAAATAGGCACATGTGCCTACTTTTGCATTGTAGGCACATGTGCCTACTTGGGACACCAAAATTCGTGTACTGAGCTCATGACTGGACCGACAATGCTGGCGATGGGACCTCACAGGCCGCTCCCATCACCTTAACTTCCAGGGAGGTGAATTCTGCAGCTAGGGCCCTGGTAACCACCTCAAGCTCAATTTCAGTGATCCCCAATGGCCCCGGCCAGATCTTGACCGTTGCCCGTTCGCGCCAGGCCCTGAAGCAGCCATTGTTTCGAGAATCACGCCACGCAACAGCGTGGAGGACATTCTGGAACTCCTCCAAATCAGCCAAGAACCGGGTATCCGATGAGAACGCTCCGGTGAAGGACTCTCCTCCGCCAGTGACAACACTGTTCAGCTTCATCTCAAGCGTGAGTCGCTCCTGGGAGGATGACTTCTTGAGCACCCAAGCAACTAGGAGAGCCATCACCAGGCTCAAGGCGATAATCCATACGATCGACTTCAGGCTTTGTTGGGGAATCCACCCTAGGTATTGCAGGTGCAACTGCAGGCCGCCCCAAACCATCGGGATGACCGGGAAGAAAAGGAGCAGTTTCAGCGGATCCCGCATGGACGTTGATCCCCGCTCTTTCAATGGGCCATGGTTTTGACAACCAGGTAAGCGATCAGCATCAGCCACAGCGCATTCGCCAGAACTCGAACTACCAATGCGGAAATGGTGTTTGTCTTGACCGCATAGAAGCCGGCAAAGACGAAGCCGATTGCCCCACCCAACGTCGACGCCCAGGCTGGCAGCCAGGCCGGGGTAGCATTCATGATCTGCATCAGCGCAGGCCCCAACAGAATCAGGATCGCCGCGAAGAATGGGCGGATCCAAGGCCCGTTGCGATCCATGTAGGTTTCTCGCGGCAGTGCCTGTGACTTGTTCATTCGTGTCTCTCTCTGGTTTTTGAAAGGATTTTGGACTGAGTTGTTACGCGACGACCACCTGTATCTGATCGGTTATGTCGCGGTGGCACTGCACACAGAAGCGGCGAGCGCCGCCTCGAACTCGCACCATATTGCTGGCGTCGAAGGCGTCCCCGTTGGCCTCGAAGATCTGCGTGTACTTGCAAATTCTCTTCTCGTACCAGCCGCTTAGGCTGTTGCACTTTCGACACGGGGTAACTTGTTGAAGGGTTCCTTCCATGCTCGTGAGCACCTATTTGGATCTCGAAAGCCTGAAGCGCAGCCACAGGACAATACATAACACGTATGCATAATACCAAGACATGAACATTATTCAACGTGCTTTAGGGCTTAGGCGGCCGGCGGGGCCCCGATCAGCGGGGCTGTTTCGTAGACGGTTCGTATCCCAGTCGTCGCGTAAGTTGGACCAGGCCTACAATCTGCTGCCGCATGGATTGCCCATGGGACTCCAGTTCTTCTACCTTGCGTTCCAGTTCCCAGGCCCTGCGGTATAGCCGCTGGTTGATAGCGATCACCCGCTGCAAAGCTGAACGCTCGCGGTCGCCGATATCCCCCGAGTCGGCGCCTTTCGCGGCCTGGGCGAGAATGTCGGCGGGCACCTCTGGCAACGGCTCGTCATCCCAAAACATACTGCCCCCTATACTGTATATGCGAACAGTATGCGATGGCTTTGAGCTCAAGCCAATCCCCCGATCTGCAGCGATAGCGCGCAGAATGGGGAGTTCAGAGTTGGAGGGCTGGTTGAACTGATCGTCGCCCCTGGGCGGCGCGATCATCGAGGTGCGGGGTGAGATGCTTGGTTAGGGTTAGAAACGGACCAGCGGCACCAGCGGCACCACGGAGTATTAGCTCCTCACTCATCTGCCGCCCGGGCAGCCAGGATCGCATCCTGGACCGCATCGTCATCGTCAAAGAACCCTTCCTCAGCTAATCCCAGGTGCTCATCGAGCAAGACGCATATGCTCAATGCTGCTTCAGCCGGATCCCCGCTGCTGCGAACAAGCGCCTCGATCTGCTTCCGCAGAAGGCGTACTTCTTCAACTTGGCCAAGGCCTGGCTCGGCGGCAGGGTCAGGCAATGCAAAGGCTAGTTGACCTTCAGCACCTAGATCAATCATCACAGTGTTTCCCGCCAGGTTTCGAAACTCCATCGACATGCAGTTATTCTCCCAAGATGCGTTAGCGGCCTCTATTGGTGGCGGCCGGGGTCTGCCGATCAGACGCTTGATTTGAGATCGTTGAGCCAAGAATGGTCTTTGCAGAAGAAGTGCTCATCGAGAGGATCAGTATCTGGCCAGCGCCTGGAGCAACCTGGCCGCCGGCAACGCACCGCTACCTGGATACGATCGGCGGGTTCTGCATTCACCAGATCCAGAGCCATTCCACACGCAGGTTTCCCATTTTCACCGAGGACGTGAGCCATGATAGCGAAGCGGCCTTGTGAGAGCTGCCCAGGCCGCAAAGCGCGGAATGCCGCTTGCAGTTGCGCCTGTATCACCGGTGGAGTGGTCATGATGGTGTGTCCCTCGATATTCCATCAACATTACAGGAGGAATGTACTTTTTGAAGACCCAACACGAAGCCCAGGAAGTCCTCGGGGGTCAACCACTCCAACTCGGCGAGTTCCTGCTCGATGTGAATCTGGTGCCAAGCAATCCAGTCATCAATGTCTTCCAGGTATTGGTACTCGCCAAGATTTCCGGTGTCCCCGTGCCAGTGGCCACAGCCGCACACTAGATTTTTGTATGCCTTCAGCGTGCCTGATAACAGCTCTTGCCATTCGTTAACCACGGCTGTCCCTGCACAGGCCGGGCACTGACCAGAGGAGGTCACAGGGTTCAGGGGCGTGAAATGATCAGCATCGCGCATCACACACTCGGAAACGAGGTGGAATTCCTTATCGGTAGGGCTCAAGTGCACATCCAAGGCCTCCAAGACCTTCCATTCAACGCAATTTGGGTCGTCAAAGACGCCCACCACAAATCCGGTGCAGACATTGCAATCAGCAGGCCCGGAGACGATACGGGCAAGGCAGCCCCCACTCTCAACACTACTCAGATCGACTATGTCGCCGAAAGCTCTGCGTATGCTCATGGGTTTGGTAATGGTTCCGATCGCCCAGCCATGCGCTCTGTGGCTCCAGACGATTGCGTATCGCCTTCACTTCGCGTATTGCCTCACAGCAGCGCCGGCAGGTAATCGATCGCTTGCCGGCTGGCTCGAACGGCTCCGGCGCCATGCCGAGCTCGACCGCCTCTGGCGCGTCGCCACAAAGCGAGTGCTCTGGTTCTATGGGGTTCGGCGCACATCGGCGCACGGCGAGTACAGGTGCGTCAGTCATGATGGCTTCCTCATTGGCGCCGGCACCGACGTCAGCGGCCAGCTTACGGGTAATTTCCTGGGCAACTCCTCGGCCCTCTTCCCCGCCGCACTGCCAGCTTCTAATGCTGTGCTGCGGGGGCCAGGGTTATCGCTTATTGCCATTCTGAGCCTGCGTTAGCCGAACGTTGAAGTCGTCCAGGGACAAGCTGCCATCGTTCAATTGGAACAGCAGGTTCTGCCCCTGCACCCTCCCCTCCGCGTTGCTCTCGCGTAACACTGCATCGGTGGCGAAGAGGAACTTGCGAAGGGCCTCTTGAAATTCACGGGGGACGGTTGAGATGAAGTCGCAAAGCTGGGTGTCACGGTGACGCACCTCGAAGAAGCCATCACCGCTGTACATCCGGCCCGCACCTCTTTGTACCCAAGGATCAGTCACTTCTCCAGGACTGACTTCTTCGGTGGGGAACGATGCTCGCACAAGTTCAGACAAGGCTTCAGCCATACGCTCGCTACCAGGCAGTTTGTAGCACCCCATTGGCAACGCCAATCGGGCCCCGAAATGCAGGCGTACCGCCGAGCCGCCTGAGGCTTGGTCCACAGTGGCTTTCAGCGATGGGTAATCTCGAAGCTTGATCTCACACTGGTGACAGACATTGCCCGCATAGAACTTCTGTCGCGTCTTGCATCCCGGGCATTCCTTCTCTGTTGCTGATCGCACGTGGACGTTCCCCTCATGAATTTGATTTTCGAACCCAACTCAGCCTTGGGGCTGAGGGCTTAGATAGCGGATAAAGATCCATGCGCACTAATTGATTCTTAACACGTACGCACAATACTGACGAAGGGTTTTCAGATCAATATCGTGGGGAGGGGAGTGCTTGCAGGAGGGAGGTCGCATACTGCCAGCAGCGCCAGGCGGATGCACTGACGCTGGCGCAAGAGCCCCGGCGCCAGTTGGCTAAGTATACTCAGCGTAAGAGCCGGAAATGCATGCACTTATTGCCTTGTGGCCGAAACGACGTAAATGTACTCTTCCCCATTATCGTAAGATTTATATTCGCGCTTACCACCATTGGGAATAATATCGGTTCCTTTATACACGAAGCCATCAGTCTGAGGGAAGTCGACGGCGAGACTACCGAATTTGTCGGCCTTCATTTCATTCAGGCGTACATAGTTGACGTCCATGGTGAGACGGATGTCTCCATCGATAGTGATAACTGGCGTAAAGTAGGCTGTTGTGCCTAGCTCTAGACGTCCGAGCCGAACTTTATTACCAACTAATTCCCTGAACTTCCTGTACTCAACGTTTTTGTAGGGACGCTGGGAGCCGCTGACAGCAACAACATGAGGCTGGGAAACAAGCTCTCCATTGCGATAGAGCTCGGTGCTGATATTGACTGACTCTGCAGCTGCAGCATTAATCGAGAATGTAGCCAAAGCTGCGAAGATAATTGCTTTCATAAAATGCTTGCACACCAAAACTAACCAAGATTCCAACTACCCAGTTTGAGGCCAGGGTAGGAGAAGAAATTGACCACCCGCTTTACTAGCCAAGGCGAGGCAGGTCACGAAGCAAAGCTTTGAGCTCGTGCCATGGATGCTGCGCGCTTTCGATTTCGTTCGAGCACCCTTCCTCATGTGTGAACGATTCGGCCGCCTGATCAACAGCTTGGCTGGAGTGGCAACCCTGGCAGCAGATGATCGAGTACTCGATAGACCATCTTTCGCCGAAAGCCTCCAGATCCTGGTCTAGCTGACTGTAATTCTCGCTCTCGCTCATACCTACCTCACGTTGTGGGCGCGAAGCTCACGCCTCTCCTCAGACCTGGCCTAGCTGCAGCATGAAGTGTAACTGGCCGAGACGGATTTCTCACGACCAGTCAGGGTGATTTTGATCAGTCAACGCCTTGCCGGCGACAACCATCTCTTTTCCCGTGTCGAGCCGGGCTACAACCCAATTTCCTCGGCCTCCGTAGGATGTCGCCTCAATCGTTCGAACAAGGTTTCCACTCTTCACGAAGCGATAGGTGGTGGCCGTTTTGATTTGCATGTGAAGATCCTCAATGATCTGTGTGTCATGCGCCGAAGGAAAAATGGGCTCTGTGAGAGAAGACCTAAAGGCTATAGGCATAAACCCAATTGGGCATGCCCATATAGTGTTCTTTCAGGCCGATACGACAACGCGTAAGGCGCTGAGCGTCATGCAATGTGGATAGATCACGACCCAATTGCCGGCAGCGATCAGCACCTAGTCCCAGGGCGACGGATGTCGCGCCAGTGGTGAAGACATATGCGTCGACGAATTCGCTGTTGAGGACATCAGCGTCCCCGTTTTCACGGATCCATTGAATGATCCACTCATGGCGAGCAGCTGGCTTCATTCGGACTTTAACATTCGTTGAGTCACCTGCTCCGAGCGAACCCCCACCAACCAGTTGATCAGTCCCATATCGCTCAGTCATGGTGCTTCCCTCAAAAAAACCGCTCATGTGCCGGCCGGGGAGTAACTTCCAGCAGATTACGGAAGACGGCTACCATCGCGGCGAATCCATTTAGCAGATCGCACTGCCGCCTGATACTGCCTAATCGAGCGCACCAGCAAGATCAGAGCAATTGCAGCCACTCCGCCCGGCCATAGCGAAGGCCACTCGTAACCGCGGAACGAATCAATTGTGTCAGCTTGCAAGTGGAACAAGTATCCCTGCCAACCGAGCATGACTAATGCAAAGCACAGCAGAAGCTCATGCTGTGTCGTTCGCCGGCGAGGCGGCGTTGGGTGGTTACTCATGTACCATTTCCATAGCAATCAATGCTTATCCTGCAGGCTCAAAGAGCGTTGCAGCCCCAGTCTGTGAGTGCGCTTGATGTTGCGCTACGCCCGACGAAATTTCATCAACAAGCTGAAATGCGCGCTTTGCGAGAAATGCTCAACGCGTTGGCTACAGCTGGCAGGGCCGCCAGGATAAAGGCCAGGATGGCCAGCCCATAGCCGGCTACTGCACCACCGCGGAACTGGTATGAGTCGACCTGATACAACAGGCTGACGGATTTTGGTAGCGTTACACCCTCGGCCGGTGTGCTTGCAGTGTGCAGATGCCATTGATCGTCGAGCCCACCCTCAATCCGCCCTTCAGCCCGGCAGAGGCCATTAACGACGGGAGCACCCGCGGCTTGGCAAATTGACGGGTCGGTGATGAGAGCAACTGCCGGCTCAATGGTTTGCAGAGCGAAACCTACTCGAATCGCACACCAGAGCACCAGCATCAGCCAGGCGATCGAGATCGTGAAGCTTTTCAAAAAGTGATTCTCCGTTGGCTAGAGGCAGAAGCAACAGGTACTGCCACTCAGCACGTGAAAAAGTCAGCTACTGGGTCAGGGTTGAAGTCCGTAGACAGTGAAGGTGGCCCCAACCACAAACAGGCAGGCGGCAATGTACTTCATGACCCGCCGAACACCAGCCGGCACACAGAAAAACGCCGCCAAATAAGCGAGGGCCAGGCCCAGGAAGCCCAGTAAATAAAGTGTATGCTCCGACATTTTGGTCTCTTCCTTTTTGAAATTACGCGCTCTGAAAGCGCTTTTCGATGGGTAGGTCATCGACGTCCACGTAGCAGTGTACGCCTGCTGTATCGGTAATGAGAGTCATGGCAACAGGGGACTCTTGCCCGATGAATAAAGATTATCCTATAGGACAATCTCTAACAATGATTATTTGCCTATACGACAATATTTGCCTCCAAAAGCCTTGCTTCTGTAGCAGGCTCGTCGTCGTCGCCCGAACCACGGCCGGAGAAGTTAGGTGCGTGCCGTCAACACGTTTCCTAGGCCGCCCGGCTGTACCGGCGGTTACCTGGGTTGCCGACACTATTGCCGCTCCACGGCTTGCAGCGCCTCGCTACGCTTGCCCATGTACTCGTCTTCGGTCAGCATCCCTAGGTCAGCCATGAGCATGGCATAGCCGATGGCCACGCTCGACTCGTGTTTTGCATCGTCGATGCTCGTCGCTGCCCGAGCCCGCTCCAGGACACCGGCCAAGTAGGTGTGAGCAATGGCGATGGCCGCCTGGCTGATCTGCTGTATTACCCTTTCAACTGCTGGACCCGGCGCTGGCTCCGCAGTCATCAGCTACATCGGCTCGCCCAGGGCCATCATCTGTGACGGCATTCCACGGTAAACTTACGCTGCACTGGCGCATCTGGGGCATCCCCTGCCTCGCAGCGTTGAATTCACATAACAGGGAGTGAGGCATGCTGACCTTCGAAAACCGGTACGACGCAGCTCGCAACAAGTACTTCGCTGAAAACCCTCAGGCAATGAAAAAAATTGAAGCGGTTAGCGCTGGGGTGATCGAGGCCTGCGGAATGACGGTTGAGGAGTACCGCCAAGTTCAGCGGGTGCGGGTGTTCGCTGAAGCAGCCGAGAGGCGGGGCATTGAGCTGGATGAGTTCGTCATTCAGTTAGTCGCCGAATCCCCACAGCAAGCCCAGGAGTGGCGGATCCAGCGCCATCGGCAAATGGCTGACGCGCTTGGTATCGACTGGTCGGAGTACAGAGCCATGAATCAACTCTGCGAATAGTCGATTCGGTATTGGTTGAAACCGTCCTGCCGGTACTGTAAGTTAGCCCTCGATGCGCGGTGACCTCATGCTGCTGCTCGTAACAGCCGCTTCGTGATCTCGCCCTGCTGCTCCTTCCTTAGCGTTACGGCTAAGAAAGTCAAAAGCCTCGGAACTCCCGGGGCTTTTTTGTGGGCGCCCCAAAGGCGTTCCCCCGCCCCACTCACGTTGATGGTTCGCAGTATGGTGATTGTGCTACACAAGATCGCGCATGACTTCCGTGCATCGCTCGACAAACAGAAAGCCCTGGGCATTCTTCCGCAGCACATGATGGATTTCCCTAGCGCATGCTGCGCAGTGACCTCGGAACTCCTAGGCGATTATCTCAACAGCATTCCAGGCGGCCCGAAGGCCGACACTGTAAACGCCAACCGAAATGGCAAGTCACATATGTGGCTCGTTGTGGATTCGGTGATTGTTGACCTGACGGCAGACCAGTTTCCAGATGGCCGCCCGGCGGTGTATATCGGCCCAGAAGACTCCACCTGGGAAATAGATCTCCGCGGTAAAGCCAGCCATGGGGGAACGGCCACATCATCGGACGAACGAGCGGTGCTTGAACGGTTCATCGAGTACGCGGGGCTGCCCACCTTCGATTAACCTGGTCTGCACACACTCTGCTTCCATGCTGCCCTGCACTACAGGCGCACGCAGGGGCAGAGGAGCGGTCGAGGATCCTCCCTTACGCTCCTCTGCCGAGACATCACTCGTTGGCTGCGTAATTCGCCTTTCGAAGCCACTCGCCTACTGCGGCCGATCGAGATCCTCCCCGGGCGTTGATGTCCCGCCCCCTAAAGGTGCCCCACGCTCGATAACCTCGCCCGTCGACTGCGACCCAGAACGTGACCTGGTCTTCGTCCACCTGCCGATAAATTGCTTCTGGTGCTGCGTTCATGATCGGACCTTCTTTGTTTAGGAGGTCCTAGAATGGCGTCACGACGATCGGCAATGGCGCTGGAACAGCATGGCGTGGCTGACGCCCTGGGCGAGATCTCCTCCCACCACATGCTCAAGGATGGCGTCCCAGCAACCGGGTCGGAGGTGAGCGGTCAACTGAGCAGCAGAGTACTTTTGCTCACTCAGGTTACGACCATCCCGGCGCCAGCACAGGCGCACCCGGGCTTTGACATGCTGGCCATCGGGCGTGTGGAAATCGACAATTTGCTGGGATGCTGAACAAGTGGGGATCCGGCGATCCTCTATAACGTTGAAGCCGCAAGCCTGTTGCCGCTGACCGAAAACTGACCCAGTAGAGGCTGTTCTGCCGACTGAAAACTGACCCAGGTGTTCAACTGCTTCTGCTCAATTTTTGAGCAGGAGAACACAGGGTGATCAGTATGGAAATGATGGGCAAAATCCGCCGGATGTATTTCCGCGACAAGCTGTCGCTGCATGAGATAGCCAAGCGCACCGGGTTGGCGCGCAACACGATTCGCAAGTGGGTCAGAGCACCTGAGGCCAAGCCGCCGGTCTACCAACGCCGCGCGATCTTCAACAAACTCAGCCCTTTTCACGCCACGCTGGAGCAGGCGCTAAAAGCCGATTCGCTGCGGCCCAAGCAACAGCGGCGCAGTGCCAAGGCGCTGTTGGCGCAAATCAAAGCCGAAGGTTATGACGGTGGCTACAGCCAGCTCACCGCGTTTATCCGTGCCTGGCGAGGGGGACAGGGCAAGGCGTCGCAGGCCTTTGTGCCGCTGACCTTTGCTCTTGGCGAGGCGTTTCAGTTTGACTGGAGCGAGGAAGGCTTGCTGGTCGGCGGCATTTACCGGCGTATGCAGGTGGCACATCTGAAGCTGTGTGCCAGCCGTGCGTTCTGGCTTGTGGCGTATCCGAGCCAGGGCCATGAGATGTTATTTGACGCCCATACACGCTCGTTCGGCTCCTTGGGCGGCGTGCCGCGCCGGGGCATCTACGACAACATGAAGACCGCCGTCGACAAGGTCAATAAGGGCAAAGGCCGGGCGGTGAATGCGCGCTTTGCGGTGATGTGCGCGCATTACCTGTTCGATCCGGACTTCTGCAACGTCGCCGCTGGTTGGGAAAAGGGCATCGTTGAAAAGAACGTGCAAGACAGCCGCAGGCGTATCTGGCTAGACGCCCAGGACTGTCAGTTTCACTCCTTCGAGGAACTCAATGCCTGGCTGGGCCAGCGCTGCCGCGCGCTTTGGAACGAGCTGACGCACCCTCAATACAGCGGGCTGAGTGTGGCCGAAGTGCTGGAGTTGGAGCGCGCTGAACTGATGCCTGTGCCAGCGCCATTCGACGGTTACGTCGAGCGGCCTGCGCGGGTCTCCAGCACCTGCCTGGTCAGCGTCGGGCGCAACCGCTACTCGGTGCCGTGTGAGTATGCGGGTAAGTGGGTCAGCAGCCGTTTGTATCCGACGCGAATCGAGGTGGTGGCTGACGACGCGCTGATCGCCAGCCATGTCCGCTTGCTGGATCGCGACCAGGTCAGCTATGACTGGCAGCACTACCTCCCGCTGATCGAACGCAAGCCCGGTGCGCTGCGCAACGGCGCGCCCTTTGCTGATCTGCCGGCGCCGCTGCGTCAGCTTAAGCACGGTCTGGGGCGTCATGCCGGCGGTGACCGGATCATGGCGCAAGTTCTGGCTGCCGTACCGGTCGCCGGGCTCGATGCGGTGCTGGTGGCTGTTGAGCTGGTACTGGAAAGCGGCAGCCTGAGCGCCGAACACATCCTCAATGTCGTGGCGCGCCTGGCCGCGACCGAACCACCACCCAGCGTCGAAACCCACTTGTCGCTCAAGGAAGCCCCCGTCGCTAACACGGCGCGCTACGACCGCCTGCGTGGCCAGACCGAGGAGATCGGTC
>NZ_CP087162.1:0-61278 GCF_020911845.1 Pseudomonas sp. CIP-10
ATGGCCAGTGACAATAACGAGATCCGCGCCTATGCGCAGCCTGCCCAGCGCGGCACTTGGGTGCAGACTGAACGCGCTGGCCACGAAGCATGGGCCGCGTTGACAGCGCAGGCGCCCCGCGCCGCCCAGTTGATGCACATCCTGGTGCAGCACATGGACAAGCAAGGCGCGCTCATTATCAGCCAGGCCACGCTGGCCAAACTGATGGAAACATCGGTGGCCACCACAAAACGCGCTATCGCCATTCTGACCAAGCACAACTGGATCCAGACCATCAGCGTAGGTGGCCAACGGGGTGGCACGCTCGCTTATGTGGTGAACAGCCGCATCGCTTGGGCCGACAAGCGGGACAATCTGCAGTACGCCCTATTCAACGCACGGGTGCTGGTTTCGACAGAGGACCAGGCCGATTTGGGCGATGCCAAGCTCAAGCAGCTGCCAACGATGGAAGACGGCGACATTCAATTGCCTGCAGGCCCTGGCATGGACCCACCCGCCCAGGAATCGCTGGACGGCATGTTGCCTGATATGCCGTCGATTCCACACAGCAACAGCTAACCGCGATCATCATTCAGGGAGATTCACGATGCCACAGCCAAGCAACAGGACTTTCGAAGAACAGGAGCTGCACGCCAAGGCCCAATGCTTCGACTGGAACAGCGATTACCCACATGGCGCCTTGGTCAGCTACGAAGAACTGTATGGCCAGGGTGAAACGCACCGCGACGAAACGCGAGGCAAAGCGTGGGTGATGTGTGGCCAAGCCGTGATTTTTGTTGCCGGTTTGTCCGGTGCGGTATCGCTCGACCACTGCACCGTCGTTGCGGCCCTGGAGGCCAAGCAAGAACCGGCAGCTGGGGAAGTCGATCATGTCTGACGAGCGCTATGCACAGCTGCAGCGGACGCTGATCGAATCCGCCAAGCAGCACCTGGTCGAGCTGACCGGTGCCTTGGCGCTGCCCAACGGCGTGGACCGCAATGAGGGTGTTTCTTCGGCCTGGTGGCAACTGACCGCCCTCACCCAGCTGACCAACTTCGACAGCGGACTGGACGAGGCGACCAAGCATGAACTGCGTGCCATCGATCAGTTAGCCATCCAGGCGACAACTCAGCCGGTAGACAAGGCACTGGTGGCCAGCGAGGCAGACAGTGAAATTGCAGCTGCGTTGGCTGATCCCACCAGCTCGCACTGGTTTAGGCACAGCTTGCAGCAAGCGTTACCGCGTGATCCGGTGGATGCGGTCAATGATGCCGAGTGGCTTTTCGAGTTGTTGAACAAGCGCTGCGTGGCCCAGCTGCAGGACGATCCTGCACCGCCAATGAACATGGCGTTTCGTACGGCTGATGGTCGCACCACGCAGATCGACATTGCACAGGCTACGCCAGTCATCGAGCTTGGCGACTTCAAGGCCTGATTTAGCCAGGCCCCAAAAAGACGAAACCCGCAGCACGGCAATGCTTGCGGGTTTCTAGGTTTTTGCGAAGGAGCAAAAATCCACCTGCTCATTGTACATCGAGCACGGGAGATTTCACAGCGACACGGAGGAAGCAGCTATGGCAGATCAACGGTATGCGGTAAGCATCGGGCTTGGCGAAAAGGCCGAGCAGTATTCGGAGGCTTACCAGACCCAGCCAAGCTATGCGGTGCAGTGGAAAGGCGTGCTGCAGAAGGCACACGGCCATGCCCTGGTCCGCTGCCTGTGCCCAGGCAAAGGCACGCGGAGGTTGGCCGTACGGCACAGGTCAGATAAGGATTCTTTCCACCTATCCCGCTATCCCCACACCGGCGCCGAGCATGCGCTTGATTGCCTGTACTACTCGCCCGACCCCGACAAGTCGGGCTTAGGCGCCTACAGCAAAGGCGTGGTCGAGGAAACCAAGGACGGTGACCTCAAGGTCAAACTCACCCTATCGCTGCGCAAGAAGGATCCGGCAGAAGTTCAGCCGATGGAGGGCACCGCCCCTGCCCCATCAAGCGGAAAGCCCACGAAGCCGGCGATGACCTTGGGTGGCCTGCTGCATCTGCTATGGAGCGAAGCGGGCCTCAATCAGTGGGTGCCAGGCATGGCCGGCAAGCGCGGCCTCGGGCTGATTCACAGTCGGCTGCAGCAAGCTGCCGACCGCATGCTGGCTTCGCGCATGAGGATTGGCGATGCCCTGGTCATTGCGACGAACTCAGCTGGCCAGCAGGCCGACGCCAACAGCCTCAAGGTGGCCAGCGCAATGAGGAACAGCCGCCGCTTGGTCGTCATTGCCCCGCTGGCCGGCTACTCCGAGGAACGCGAGCAGACCATGGACCGGTACATCACCATCACCGGCTTCAACGGCATTCCGCGTCTGTTCACTGACGGCGATCTTTGGCAGAGAACCGCCCGGAGCTACGAGGCTGCGTTGCGCGGTTGGCGTGAAGGGCGGCGCGTCATCGCTATTGTTCAGACCGATCAGCCCACCTCAGCCAGCAAAGCCCAAGCGCTCAACGTCGCCCTGATGGTCGTCAGTGATGAATGGATCCCCATTGAATCTGGCTACGAGGGTGTGATCGAGGCGCTGTTGCGCGAGCAAGGGCGCCGGTTCATCAAGCCCATGCGTTTCGATGCTGGGCAGGAGCAGGTCTTTCCCGATTTCTGGCTGATGGACGTCGGCGCCGGCAGAGAGGTGCCGATGGAAGTGTATGGCCGTCAGGATCCGAAGTACCTGGCCCGCAAGCAGGTCAAGTGCGCCTACTACGCCCAGCACTACGGGCCGACCGGGTGGTGGTCTTGGGATGCCAGTTCAGACCCGCGTGGCCTGAACATTCCAGCCTTCCCACCAGCTCGGCATCCGTAGCATGGCGACCGTCGACTGGGAGCTTGTGGGGCAAGCCCGGTGGTACGACTGCAAACTGGGCAAGCTCAAGGATGTTGAGCTTGCCCGTTTGATCGGGTCCACCCCGCACAGGATCCGGCGCCGCCGTGAGCAACTTGGGATTGCGCCCTGGTCGGTCGGCCAGATGATAGAACCCTACAAGAATCTGCTGGGATTTGCCCCCGACAGTGCAATCGCTGCGCGTTGTGGCGTCACCAACAAAAGTGTCAAAGCCTACCGCGAGTCGCTGGGCATTCTGCCGGTGTTCCGGCCCGCACCCCGCAAACAGGTGTTGCCGCTCAGTCATGACCTGCGGCCCTACAAATCGCTCTTTGGCTATGTCAGTGACCAGGAGATTGCCCGGTTGGCCAGCGTCGATCTGGCCATGGTTCAGGAAGTCCGCGAAGGACTGGGCTTTGAACCTGTGCAACCAATACCTGGTGACAGCCCCCCTACTCCCATTCCCGACTACCACGGCCCCTGGTTGGGTTATGAGTCACTGTTGGCGACCATGACCCCGACTGAAATTTGCCGGCAGGTTGGCGTGCCGTACCCAGTGATTGTGCAGCGCTGCGCTTTCTTGGGTATTCAACCCTATAAGCGTGTGTCTGTAGCGTCCCGCTACGACCACCTGTTAGGGAAGGTGCCAGATGCGTTGGTGGCCAAGCTTGCCGGAGTATCCCGTGCGAGCATTGGCGTACGCCGCAAGCGGCTGGCCAGCCGCAAAAGCTGATTCTCGCACGCGAGAATTACCGGCATTGTACCTTCCACAGCTGGTCCCAGCTGGTCATGTAACTGGGGCTTAGCAATGCTCGCCGCATGCCCCAATCCGGCGTCAGCGGGACAGCGGCAGTCCGCAAACAGTCGTGGCCCCATCGGCGGTTGATCTTGTCCATGGTAGCCATCAGAGCGTCCGAGCGCTCGGGTTGGCTCGGGCTGAACAGGTCCTGCGTGTACTCCCCCCGCTTGCGCAGATCCATCAGCAGCACCTCGGCCTTGCTGTAAGCAAAGCCGGGCCGATAGATCTCCCCTACCGCCTGCAGCGCGTATTTGGTCAGCTGCCGAACGTC
This sequence comes from Pseudomonas sp. CIP-10, assembly GCF_020911845.1. NCBI lineage: Bacteria > Pseudomonadati > Pseudomonadota > Gammaproteobacteria > Pseudomonadales > Pseudomonadaceae > Pseudomonas > Pseudomonas sp. CIP-10. Next base: position 3,915 of record NZ_CP087162.1, read on the forward strand.
ATCCGTTGGGTATGCGGGTATGCAGGAGGCCGCGTTGGCGTACTTCGGCCCGTCGCCATGGAATGAAGTCTGGATGCCGATGCGCAGGGCACCGCACAGCGAGCGCTGCCGGCGCAGCTTCTCCGCGGCGCGGTGAATGTAGGTCGCCAGCGCCTCCTGCAGGCCCTGGAGCGTATGCACACGCTGGCCAAACATCCTGCTTGAGCAGATCGATTGCTTGGCAGGCGTGGACTGTTCAAGGTCCATGCAGGATTCGCCCTGCAGCTCCCTGATGGTCCGTTCAAGCACAACGCTGTACTTGCGGCCCATCGCTCGCGCTTCGGCCTGCGACAGCTCCCAGGCCGTGCTTATTCCGTCGCGGGCCAGGTTGTCACGCATACGGCGACCGATCCCCCACACTTCATCAACCGGCATTCGCCGGAGCAGCCATTCGACCGCCTCGGGCTTGCGCAGGTCGACCACGCCGCCTGTTTTCTCTCGCCACACTTTCGAGGCGTGCTGCGCCGCCTTTGCCAGGGTCTTCGTGTGGCCGATGCCTACTCCTACCGGTAGGGCAGTCCACTGCAGCACTCGGGCTTGAATCGCCCGGCCTACATCAATGATCGGCTCAGGTAGCCCGTCGAGTCGCACGAACAGTTCGTCAATCGAATACCGTTCCCAGTCCGGTACCAGGGATTCGATGGCCACACCCACGCGATGACTCAGCTCGCCATACAAGGTGTAATTGCTGCTGAAAACGGCGACGCCGTTCTGCTCCAAGAAGCCGCGCACCTTGAAGTAGGGGTCCCCCATCTTCAACCCAAGGGCTTTCGCCTCGTTCGTACGAGCCACGATGCAACCGTCCGAGTTGCTCAAAACAACGACTGGGCGTTGCCGCAGCTCCGGTCTGAAAATGCGCTCACAGCTGCAGTAGAACGAGTTCACATCCACCAGGCCGAAGACGGGCCGAGGTTCACTGTGCATGCTGCGTGAGATCCCAAGTCACGACCCCGAACACCTCGATGGTGCCGTACTCGCTGGGCGCGATGCTCTTGTACGCGGGGTTAGCCGATTCAAGAATCCAGCCTGCCGGCGACCTGGCCAGCCGCTTCACCAGCGGCTGGTTGTCGACGTAGGCCAGCACGATATGCCCAGCGCTGGGCGTGATCGAGCGGTCGACCACCAGGCGGCTCCCGTCGAAGATGCCGGCATCGCGCATGCTGTCGCCTTCTACCTGGACGATCCAGACATGCGGGGCGCGGATGTTCATCAGTTCATCCAGGGAAAGTGGTGGCTCGTAATAGTCAGCTGCTGGACTCGGAAAGCCGCCTGCAGCACAGCCGGCAAGCACCTGCAGCAGCTGATCGGAAGCCGCGAGGGGGAGGGGAGTAAGCGCGTTCATAAGGCACCGTGAATTACTGTATCCATATACAGTAATTCAGGTCGAGCGATGCGGCTAGAGCCGCTGGTATAAAAGGCTCAGCCCGCACCAGCGAAGGTATAGTCGTTCTCGGTCATGGTGTTCGTGCAAACCTGGTAACGAACTGCCTATGATAGGCGCTGCTACGCACCGAACGCCGAATTCACCGGCGAAGTCGGCGGCGAATTTCGGGCACAAAAAAACCGCCTGGACGGGCGGTTCGTTTGTGCGAATCGAATGGACGTTCGTTTCGCGGTTCGCTGATAGCGTCAACAAGGCCGATAGTAAATACAGTGGTACTGGTTGCGCAATAGCCGAACAGCGACCGGCGCAATGATCAAAATTGATCATCGGAAGATTCACCGAAGCGCCGAGTAAAGCGATCATCATTTTGGCTAACGCAATTTTTTTGGGAGTTTGAGCGAATATGCCCAGTTTATCAGCCTGTTGCCGCCACCTAGCGGCATTGCTGGGCATCGTCAAGCCCCCGTCGTCATTCGGAAAAATAAACTTCACAAACGCGTAAAAAGGCTTTTTTCGGTCATGGTTTTTGCGGTATGAAGTAGAGCACCGGGCGGCTTGCTGCCTTGGGGGGCCTTTCCACCGCGTCTGGACAACGCGCCGGGAATGGAGAGGGCCGATGAACACTCTGGTTCGCTGATAGCGTCAACACCCTTACGGGGCTGATCAGTGAAACCGTTGCACTGTCCGGTAAGTGCGGCGGGCCAGGGACCTACCTTTTTGGGGGTTCTATGAAAACGCTAAAGCGTCTCATAGAGGTGGTCAACGTGGCTGATTTCCTGGCCAAGCTGACAAACGTGTACAGGGCCTGGCTCTGGATTCGTGACCACCTTGATTGATTAGTAACACAGCTGTAGGCCCCGCTACTCGATGGCGGGGCTTTTTTTTGCCCGCTGGGGGGCCGATGCCGGCGAGCGAGCCGGATCACAGGCAAAAGAAAACCCGCGTTGGCCAGGCCGCAGCGGGTTCCTCCGTCAGTCAGGTGTTAGCCGTTCCAACTATCGCGGATCCACTCAACCAGGAGCTTTGCAACAACCTGGATGGTGAGATCTTTAAGGAATTTATGCATTCCAAGGACCCTCACGGTGCGGGCCTCTGTCTCTATCGCAGCTTTTCCGGAACACAGGCCGACGACGAGATAGCAAGTCAGATGATCTCTGCGAGACGCGGGCGGGGCTGATGTTAACCAGGGATCAAATCCGCGCGGATTCCTAGGCCCGCGTCCCCAGCAGTGTTTTGAATCTTTAGAACGGGGGCACCCCACCCGGTACAAACATGCCACAAACGACTGCCCGCGATATTACCGGCTCCGCTGTCGCTGTGCCATCACAAAAGGGGGCTGACCAGGCTTTTTTTGGGCGAAAAAAAACCGCCGTAGGAGGGCGGTTTTCTTCGGCATCGCGGTTAGGAGCCGCTTTGCCAGGTCTCGCAAAGATCATCTGACTGGGTTAATAGTCGCAAGAGTTGACAGGTATGGCAACTATTTTTTGAGCAATCCACCAGTAAACGCTGGGGGAAACGAGCCAGCGCGCCACGGGCGTGCCCCCATCCGGGGGGCGGCTGTCGTGAACCAAGCCCCGGCCAGAAGCACGCCGGGTCTTGGCCCTTCGGGCTTCCATCCTCACGCCTCCGGCCTTCGGCCTGCGCGCTCCGCTTGCCGGTCGTTCCATGGCAACCACTGCGGCTAGCTCAGCAACCATCGGTAGGAAGCGGACGCCCCAATGGCCTATCCGCCACCAGGCCTTGCCTGCAAGGGGCTTTCGCGGCATATCCTCGCTCGCTGCGCTCCCTGCGGTATTCCACGGTCCCCTTGCACGCGGCCTGGCTCTGGATAGTCCGGGCTTACCGCGTCCTACCGAAGGCTGCCGAGCAGATCCACCCAGCGGTGGCGCGCTTCCATTCCCAAAGAGCAGGGCGGCATCCGCTTCGCGGCTGCTGCTTTGAAAAGCGTTTGTTTCCCGCGCCCAAACGCTCGGCATTAAAGCAGATCTGCAAGAGCGCCTGCGGTCAAGCGCTCTGGACAGTTGATTCAGCCGATGAATACACGCACCAGGGGGCTGTCGAGAATGGAGACGTGCCGTGACAGCAAGCAGGCAAAAAGCCCCAGCGTGATCAGCGTATAGACGTAGCGGCGTTTTCTCTCCGGCGTCAGATCATCAGGGCTATCCGTCAACGCGGGGAACTCGCCATTTATGCCCTTGGGCACCATGACCAGGAACGCGAATAACACATAGTCCCAGCCAGTGAATCCAGGGTAGGGGGAATGTAGCGATGCCCACGCGGCGACGCCCACCCATACCGCCCAAGCGAGGGCGTAACGCGGCCTTTTGGTCATGCAAGCGATGTTTTCCATGTGCGTATTACTCCTTGTGTGGATGGTGCCTATTTCACGTAATAGCAGGGGTCTTGGGCACGGGCAGCTTTGGTTTTACCAGGTAGCTTGGCCATTGCCTCAGCCAGATCTCGCCAAGGAAACTGATGGTTTGGGGTTTGAAGGCTGCACCCGTATCCATGCACAAATATTCTGTCCGGCTCACTGGCTCGGGTTGCCATTCCGCATTCCTGGCAGGAAATGTCATCGCCAGAAAGTACCCATAGACGCGACCAGTCACGCAGTCTGTTGCTAAGGCTAATTCTCGGCATGGGCCTAACCTTTCCGCGTGGCCGAGCGACCATCTTTCCAGGTCATCCAGTAAAAAATGGCGATGCCCACAATGGCGCCGATAGGCCCAGCGCGCTCTATCCATGGGACTGAAACGGTAGGTAAGGCCAGGTTAAGGCCGATCACAATCATGGTGGCAACGAGCCACCCAAAGCCAGCTGCCACGGGTGTGAGCAAAATCCTTTTGACGATCAGATCCGTGTTCATAGCGACTCCTTTTGGGTTGTTAGTGTGCCGGTTCAACGTGCTTGCGTGTTGTCAGGTCCAGGCCAACGGCACGCATCACGGCCAGCAGGGTTTTCAAGGTCGGATTGCCCTTGTCCGAGAACGACCGGTAAAGGTGTTCGCGGGAAAGGCCAGATTCATTGGCAAGGGCGGTCATCCCTTTGGCGCGGGCCACGACACCCAGGCATTTTGCGATATAGGCCGCATCGCCTGTTTCGAATGCGTCCTCCATGAATACTGCGATGGACTCAGCATCGGTCAGCGCATCAGCGGGATCGTAGTCGTAAAATTGTTCTTTCATTCATCGTCACTCCACTGGCTGGCCAAGGACTTGGCGGTTTCGATATCCCGCGCTTGGCTGCTCTTGTCCCCACCACACAGCAACAGGACCAGCTGGTTACCGCGCTGCTGGAAATACACGCGGTAGCCGGGGCCGTGGTGGATACGCAGTTCGCTGATCCCTTGGCCCACTGGTTGAACGTCTCCAAGCAGACCATGCGCAACGCGGAAGACTCGCGCAGCGATGATGGCTTTGGCCTGCTTGTCTCGCAGCTTGCGTTCCCAGTTCCTGTACGTGGCGGTTTGTTTAATTGTCTTCATGGGATTGATTGTAGCTTATAAATCACGATTGAACAAGGTTCTCGCATGCGAGAAAGTCAATTTATGGTAAATATAGATTTGACCTAGAGTTGACGCAAGCAGTTTCTTTTGGGATACTGAATCCGTCGAAGCAATCCCGCTTAGACAAGCCTGGAACCAGCGGCGGCAACCGCTCCGGGCACGTTGCGAAGGAGTCAGAACAATGTCTATTTTCAAAGAGTTGGCGCTACCTACTACGCTGGACGATCTGCTAACTGCCCGCGAGGAAGCGCTGCGCCTGATGGCAGATGCACGCCGCACACTTGAGATGGCCGAGGAAGTCCTAGCGCCTCATGGTCGCTATCTGATGCCTCACGCCGGGAAAATCAGGGAAGACCAGGACAGGGTGCGCCGCGAACTGGACACCTCCCTATGGCGCCGGGCGTTCGATATGACCGGCTTTAAACAGCTCATGGACGCGGAGGCCGTCGCGGAGTTTGAGAAAAGCCTTTGCCCATCCCCGCCTGAATTCACCGCATCGACAATTAGCGCGACGTTCATTGACCTGCGCATAAACGCCGAATCGATGTTCCAGCGTGGGGTTTTCAATGTGTTCCGGTATCTATCTGACGACTACCGCACAAACGCTAAAGAGCCGTTCCGCATCGGCCCGAAAGTCATCATGGAAGGCATGGTCGAATCTTCGTTCACAAGTGGTCTTTGCATCCGGTACGGTTCGTGGGCAAAAGACAAGCTGAATGACCTTGATAGGGTATTTCAAACGCTCGATGGCAAGCCCTTCCAGCCTCACGCATTGACCTCAGCTATGGATGCTGCCTTTCAGGCTGGGGAAGTGTTCGAGAACGAGATCTACCGGGCTAAAGCCTTCAAGAAAGGCACGCTCCATCTGGAGTTCCTGCGCCTGGATCTGCTGGATAAGGTGAACGAGCAGATAGCTGAATACTATGCCGGCAACGTCCTTCCAGACGCTCGGGCTGCGTAGCAAGTGGAATATACTATCAGTCAAATTAGATTTGACTGATAGTTGACTTATGCAAGCCCCTTTGCGATACTAACCAGGTCGAAGCAATACCGCTTCAACAGCCCGGAACCAGCGGCGGCAACCGCTCCGGGCACGTTGCGAAGGAGATTTCCATGAGCGCCTATATCGTCGACCGTTTCCATATTTCCGCCATCCTCATGTTCGGCTGCACCGGCAAGCCCGATGCGACGACCTACCAAATCCTGGCCGACCAGGGCCAGCAACTGCTGGACGAAAACCTGCGCTCGGTTCGTGCGCGCTATCCGGGCGAAACCTTCAGGGCCGAACTGTTCGGGCTGGATGAAACCGTGCGCAAACCCACCCCCCTTGAAGCCCTCAAGCTCATTCAATGCCTGGAGTACCAGTCGAACCAAAATCGCGACTACTACGCGACCGAGGCATTCCGCACCCTGCACAGCATCCGCCAAGCGGCCCAGCGCAAGCTGCCGGGTTGGGATCAGGCACAGTGGGACTTTGCGTGATGGCCACCCAGCAGGTAGCGCCGCCCATGTGGCGCTACTCCCTACGCTGGTGTATGCCTCACCTGCCTTGCCCTGGCGCCTTTGAGTTGCTGGTGATCGAGGCGCCGGCAGGGCAGAAGCTCCCCGAGGAAATGCGCAAGGCGTGGGAGGCCCGCCCAGCAGGCTATGGCGTCTGCCTGGACTTCCCAGCCTCGCAAGCGGTGAGGCGCTGGAGCGACGAGGCCAAGGGCAAGGTACGGCGCAAGAACCTTGAGCGGCGGATAGAGAAACAAGCGCCATTGTTCGCGGATGAATTGATTGCCCGCGAGCTGGCCCAGCGACCCACCTATTTCGAAGGCAAGTAACCCTAGCCGGTACACGCGGCGGCAACCGCTCCGGCACTGCGAAGGAGAAACCCCAATGCCTAGCTATCGAGTTGTATGGACTGTTGATGTTGACGTTGAAGGCGACCACCGGGCGGCAGCACAGGCGTGTGCCCGCCACTACTTCCAATCGCGTATTGCAGATGGTGATCCCGACAGCGCCTGCGTGTTTGAGGTGACAGGACCGAACAACAGGGCGGCCATAGTCGATCTGGCCCCCAGCTTGTGCGACCTGATAGGCGACGACACCGAGTAATCACCCCCACAGTGCCCGGATCCAGCGGCGGCAACCGCTCCGGGCACTTGCGAAGGAGCACGCATGAACGCGATCAGCCGCGGCTGTCCACTGGACAGCGCTCAGCCCATTTTATCCCTGGCCCAGGTCGAGGCCCTGCGCACTGCGTTGGCAGGGCGGCTGCTGGCCGTCTGTTTCGGATCTGGCGTGGACTCCACGGCCATGCTGGTAGCTCTGCACGCGGCAGGGTTGCGCCCGGATATCATCACCTTTGCCGACACTGGCGCAGAGAAGCCCGAGACGCTGGCCCACATCGAGGCGATGGATTCCGTACTGCGGGCGTGGGGCTGGCCGACTGTCAGCGTGTGCCGGAAAAAGCCCAAGCCGACCACTGAATACCAGGATCTGTACGGCAACTGCATGGCCAACGAAACGTTGCCTAGCCTGGCCTTTGGCATGAAGTCCTGTTCGGTGAAGTGGAAGCAGGTGCCCCAGGATCAGTTTCTCAAGGGCGCTCGCTCCGGCCCCAACGCCAGGTCCCCCCACCCACTTTGGAAGCATGCCCAGGCAACCGGGCAGCGCATCGTCAAGCTGATCGGGTATGACTGCGGCAAAGCCGACCTGCGCCGGTCTAAGGCGATCAAACCAGCCGACGCCGACTTCGATTATGTCTATCCCTTGCAACTGGTCCGCTGGACCCGGCGCGATTGCGTACGGTCGATCACCCAGGCCCTCGGTGCGGACCTGGTGCCGATCAAATCGGCCTGCTTTTTCTGCCCAGCTTCCAAGCACTGGGAGCTGTATTGGCTTGCCGCGAATCACCCGGATCTGCTGGAGCGTGCCCTGTTGCTGGAACGCAACGCGCTCACCGGCAAGCACAGTCGTTTCGACGCGGTGCAGTTCGGTGCCTCATGGGAAGACCTGGTGCGCAATGCCGATGGATTCCCCAGCACGACGACCACGGTAGGGCTGGGCCGTAGCTTCGCCTGGAATCAGTGGGCACGGGTCAACGACGTTGTGGACGAGGGTTTCAACGTCAAGCGCACCGCTACTGATCGAGCACGGTTCGCCAAGCTATCCGACACCCTGCGAGATCCTGACAACGCCTTGGACTCACGCACACCAGGAATACCCGTGGTCGACATCACCGCCGAGCAGATGGAGCTATGGCAGTAATCAACTTACGGTCACATTAGATTTGACCAATAGTTGACAGTAGGTTTTGCTTTTGCGATACTGGGTACGTCGAAGCAATCCTGCTTCGACAGCCTGGAACCAGCGGCGGCAACCGCTCCGGGCACACAGCGAAGGAGATTCACCAATGGCTATCGAAACCCACCTGTTCTATTTCAGCTCAGCCGCGCAGCTGCGCGAGTTCGCCGGCTTCACCGTCGAGCCATCCCACCAGGCCCGCCCAGGGCAAGACCCCGCCACCGTCACCATGTACACCGTCGTCGCTCAGCGTTCCGGCATCGGCCAGCGCGAAGTCATCGCGGAGTTCCCGCTGGAACTGCACGCCGAGATCTTCCGCGATATGGCCGAGGCAACTGCCCGCGCCCTCTGACCACAGCCCCGCCCGGACCTGGTGTCCGGGCATTCGTGACGGATGACGAACATGCTTACAAGGTATGTGCTCAAGCACTTTCATTTCTGCTGCGGGCTTGGCGGCGGCGCCAAGGGTTTCAACCAGAACAAAGAGGTAGTTGGCCACCTGCAGGCAGAATGGCGCTGCATTGGCGGCGTCGATGTGGACGCCGGCGCGCTGCGCGACTTCGACCGCTTGGCCGGCGTACCAGGTACACAAATGGACCTGTTCACCCGCGAGCAGTACACCGCCTTTCATGGCAAGGAGCCGCCCGCCGAATGGCGAGAGGCTACGCCGGCAGACATACGCCGCGCTGCGGGCTTCCAGGATCCCGATGTGGTGTTCATCAGCAGCCCCTGCAAGGGGGCTTCTGGCTTGTTGTCCGAGGCTTTGAGCCTCACCCCCAAATATCAGGCCCTCAATGAACTGACGTTGCGCTGCGTGTGGCTCATGTGCGAAGCCTGGCAGCACAACCCGGTGAGCCTGATCGTGTTCGAGAATGTGCCACGCCTGGCCACCCGTGGTCGCCACCTGCTCGATCAGATCGTCCAGGTGCTGAACTTCTTCGGCTATGCCGTGAATGAGACAACCCACGACTGCGGGGAGCTGGGCGGGTTGGCCCAAAGCCGCAAGCGCTTCCTGTTGGTGGCCCGGCACGTCGAGAAGGTGCCGCCGTTCCTCTATGAGCCGGAGAAAAAGTCCCTGCAATCGGTCGGTGCTGTTCTTGGCCGCATGCCGCTGCCGGGCGATATCGAGCGCGCCGGCCCGATGCACCGCGTTCCTGCACTGCAATGGAAAACGTGGGTACGCCTTGCCCTGGTCGAGGCCGGTAAGGACTGGCGCAGCCTCGATCAGTTGGCCATCGAAGATGGCTACCTGCGCGACTTTGTGATTGTGCCGGAAGCATTCTCCGGTTATCTCGGCGTGCGCGGCTGGGGTGATTCAGTGGGCACGGTCGCCGGTCAAACTGGCCCCACCAATGGCGCATTTTCCGTCGCAGATCCGCGCAGCCCAGCCAGTGCCGCGCAGTACCAACAATATGGCGTACGGCGCTGGGAGGACCCGAGCGGCGCAATCATCGGCATCAAGTCGCCAGGGCAGGGCACGTTTAGCGTGGCAGATCCGCGTGGTGCAGCTGGTGGCCATGGCAAATACAACGTGACCCGCTGGGATGGTGCCGCACGTACGGTCATTGCAGGCAGCACGACAGGGCAGGGCGCCTTTGCAGTACAAGACCCACGCCCAGGATTACGGCGAGTGAAAGGCGATGCCTACCTCACCGGGGGGCATTATGGCGTGGTGCCGTGGGAGGGCCTGGCCGGCGCTGTTTCCGCCAGTGCGCGCTTGGACAATGGCCGGTGGAGCGTGGCAGATCCGCGTATGCCAGCCGCGAATGATCGGTTGACCTGCGTGATTCAGAGCCTCGACGGAACCTGGCACCGGCCATTCACCACCCTGGAAATGGCCGCGCTGCAAAGCCTGGTCGACCCGGAGGAAATGCTTGAGCTGGACGGCTTGAGCGATCAGGCGTGGCGCGAGCGGATCGGTAATGCCGTGCCGCCAAAAGCCGCCGAGGCTATTGCAGGCGTCATGGCCCAAACCCTCCTGCTGGCAAAGCAGGGCGAAACCTTCTTGCTCAGCCACATGCCGGTGTGGGTACGACCTGTTGCGGTCGGCCTATCGCTGGCCAGCAACCTCGACAAGGCAGCATAACGACTGGCGCCCCGCCCGGGGCGCCTCACCTTCCCGGTCAAGACGGCGGCAACCGTCCCCGGGAAACCACGCGAAGGAGATACACCATGTTCCGCGATCTCACCATGAGCAAAGCCCAACGTTCCAGCCAGGCCCTGCATACCGCTGCGCGCTTGGCAGAGCATCGGAAGAAGTGGTATTCAGCCGCCGAGCTGTACGAAGCCGCCGCGTCACTCTGGCCAGGTAAGGGCATCAGTTTGATGCGTCGTGCCGAACAGTGCCGCTCCCTGGTTGTCGATGCCAGCGATGAAATGGATTTTGAGGATTGAGCCATGGACGAACGAACGGAACAGGAATTGACCGCGTACCTCGATGTGCTGCTGTGGCTGGAGACGGCTTCGGTTGCCGAGATCGAGGGGGCTTTGTCGGTGGCCACCGCTCCCGCCCGCGAGGATCTGGAGCTGGGTATTCAGTGCCTGATGGACTCGGATCGGCCCGGCCTGGCCAACTACTTCCCGAACCTGGTAAACCGGCCCACCTCCCTCAATGAGATCCGCCAAAAGTTCTCAGCGATGGCCCAGTCCATGGATCAGTTGGAGGATTCGTTGCGTCGGCGGCGAACCGATCCGACCTATCCCCTCATGGGTTACGGCGCTGTACTCGGTACATTGGCCAAGCTGCAGTACCTCAACAAAATCACACCGTCGCAGCGCGAGCTGCTGCTCAGCGAGCTGGCCAGCCTCAAAGGCGGCGGGCTGCGCCTGGACAACTGACGAGGCTCGCCATGAAACGCAAGACCAAACGGCGCAACTGGCTACCCGTGGTTCTCTGTGCGATTGCCGGTGTAGGTCTTTTGACGGTTGAAATGCTCGCTTCGCGGCATATGCTTCAACGCCGGCTTGATCAGAAGTACCAGGAAAAAGTGCGTTATCTGCAGGAGCATCCACCGACCACCACTCGCATCGAAATATTGGTGCCGGATGCTGCATCCTCCATGACGCCGAAACGCATTGATGAAGCGCTGCATCCGGCTGGACGGACCCAGTAAGGTGCAGTCCTGTGCGTGCCCCCTCCGGGGGGCGGCTGTCGTGAACCAAGCCCCGGCCAGAAGCACGCCGGGTCTTGGCCCTTCGGGCTTCCATCCTCACGCCTCCGGCCTTCGGCCTGCGCGCTCCGCTTGCCGGTCGTTCCATGGCAACCACTGCGGCTAGCTCAGCAACCATCGGTAGGAAGCGGACGCCCCAATGGCCTATCCGCCACCAGGCCTTGCCTGCAAGGGGCTTTCGCGGCATATCCTCACTCGCTGCGCTCCCTGCGGTATTCCACGGTCCCCTTGCACGCGGCCTGGCTCTGGATAGTCCTGGCTTACCGCGTCCTACCGAAGGCTGCCGAGCAGATCCACCCAGCGGTGGCGCGCTTCCATTCCCAAAGAGCAGGGCGGCATCCGCTTCGCGGCTGCTGCTTTGAAAAGCGTTTGTTTCCCGCGCCCAAACGCTCGGCATTAAAGCAGCTCGGTAGAGCCGTCAAGCGTACGGCGCAGAAAAAAGCATGATTTCTCGCACGCGAGAATGTGCGACAAGCGGTCAATTTAGATTTGACCAATAGTTGACTTTGGTTAGGCCCTTTGCGATACTAAACCTGTCGAAGCAATCCCGCTTCGATAGCCTGGAATCCAGCGGCGGCAACCGCTCCAGGGTAGTCGCGAAGGAGTTTCACACATGAATATCACCGCTCAGGCCCCCGCAGTCAGCGCCCACAATTGGCTCACTACCGGCGACTTTCTGAACTTCGCCAAAAAGATTTGGGCGCCGGTCGCGTCGAATAGCGAGGCGATGGAGCGCAAGGTTGATGACCTGTACGGCGCAGCATGCGAACGCTTCCCTACCTATGACACGATGGTGCATAACGCCTTCTGTGCGAGCATGGACGCAGAGTTCGGCGCCGATGACCAGGCCGAGGGAGTGGCAGAAATCTTTGCGTATGCCCGCGAGGCTTACGGCTATATGTCTGCCAGTGAAAACGAAGCACAACGCCAGGAAGACGCCGACAACGGCCTTTGCTGGCACGGCCTGGACAGCATGACCTGCCCTTGCGGTTGCTTCGAAAACGACTAATCCAGACGGAAAAGGAGATTCATCATGGCCCGTGGCGTAAATAAAGTGATCCTGGTTGGGACTTGCGGACAGGACCCCGAAGTCCGTTACCTGCCAAACGGCAACGCGGTAACTAACCTCAGCTTGGCCACCAGCGAGCAGTGGACCGACAAGCAAACCGGGCAGAAGGTCGAGCGTACCGAGTGGCACCGCGTCTCGCTGTTCGGCAAGGTGGCCGAGATCGCCGGCGAGTACCTGCGCAAAGGTTCCCAATGCTACATCGAAGGCAAGTTGCAAACCCGCGAGTGGGAGAAGGACGGCATCAAGCGTTACACCACCGAAATCATTGTCGACATTAACGGCACCATGCAGTTACTAGGCGGTCGCCCGCAGAACCAGCAGCAGGGCGGCGATCCGTACAACCAGGGCGGCGGCGACCAAGCACCCCGCCAGCAGGCGCCACGGCAGCAGCGCCCACAGCAGCGCCCGCCAGCTCAGCAGCAAGCGCCGCAACCTGCACCACAGCCAGCAGCCGACTTTGACAGCTTTGACGACGACATTCCGTTCATGGACCCGTACCGTTTCAGCTGGCAGCTTCAGTAAACACCCGCAAGACCAGGCCCGGCGCAATGTCGGGCTTTTTTCTGCGCGACAAACGGTCAAATTAGATTTGACCAATAGTTGACTTAGGTTCGAGCCTTTGCGATACTAACCCTGTCGAAGCAATTCCGCCTCGACAGCCTGGAACCAGCGGCGGCAACCGCTCCAGGCAAATCGCGAAGGAGATTCAAAAATGCGTCTATCCAGCAATTTCCGTAACCCTTGCATGGTCCGCAGCGACAGCCCACTGACCAATGACGATATCGCCCGCGTAGCGCCCTCGATCTTTGCCGAGGAAGCTCACGAAAGCCGCTCCGATCGTTACCGCTACATTCCCACCGTCGACGTACTGGAAGCACTGCGCAGCGAAGGGTTCATGCCGTTCATGGCCTGCCAAACCCGCGTGCGCAACACCGACAAACGCGACCACACCAAGCACATGATCCGCCTGCGCCACGCCGATACCATCGTGGCCAAGGAAGCCAACGAAATCATCCTGCTGAACAGCCACGACGGCACCAGCAGCTACCAGATGATGGGCGGTTGCTTCCGTTTCGTGTGCGCCAATGGCCTGGTGCTGGGCGATGCCGCGCTTGATCAAAAAGTGCGTCACAGTGGGCGTCAGGATGTCATCGGGGAGGTGATCGAGGGCGCCTATGAAGTCCTGAATCACTTCCAGCTGATCGAAGAACAGCGCGAAACCATGAAAAGCATCCAAGTGGGCGGCGACCTGCAGCACGCCTTTGCCGAGGCTGCACTTGCCTACCGTTACGACCCGGCAGACGGCCCGGCTCCGGTGACCGCTAGCCAGCTTCTGGCACCACGCCGCCGCGAAGACGCCACCAATGACCTCTGGTCGACCTTCAACCGCGTACAGGAAAACACCATCAAGGGAGGGCTGCGAGGCCGCAACAAACAAGGGCGCCGCACCAGCACCCGTGCCGTTTCCGGCATTGACCAGGACGTGAAATTGAATCGCGCCCTGTGGGTACTGGCCCAGCACCTGCGCCAAGCCGCCTAACAGCCCCAGGCCGGGCGCCCAGCGCGCCCGGTCTGCACCATGCAGGGAGATCGCAGCCATGCAAAAAGTTTTCTATGTACCCGGCCAAACCGCAATCATCGACTATGCCCGCCAGATCGGCCCCAATGCTTGGGCCGCTCGCGCAACCTGGCTGATGCTGCCAGAGATCCAGGTAAGGCACCCCGGCGCTGTGCTGGGCGATGAAGTAGGCTTTCTGCAAGCGCAGGAAGCCGCCCACGGCACCCAGCCGGCGCGCATCACCGAAACCCGGTATGACTTCGCGCTTAGCCGCGCTCAGGTGCTCGACTACAACGCCGGCGAGGCCGGCGATTCGTTCATACTGCAAGCCCCCGAGGTTGGCGACCTGGTGCGCGTGTACGCCCGTTCAAGCGGTCGTTACTGGACGTTCCTAGCGCTGCCGACCATCACGCATTGCGAGATCTGGCAGCGGATTCACCAGCAGGGGGCCGCGGCTGATTGACTACCGACACTAGGAGCTGATGAATGCAGCCGATGTACACCAAAGAAGAATGGAAGAAGGTTGCGCCCCTGTTTGCTTCCAAGCGCCTGGCCATCTCGACCGTCGAGGTGGCCAAGGCCGTTCTGGTCGATGGCCAGCGCATCACCGACGTAGCCGAGGCCAGGGGGATGACCAAGCAGACCGCGCACGCAGCGGTAAAGCGTGTGCGGAAAATCCTGGAAGAGCAGGGCGCCGGCGAGCTGGTCCCCGTCCTGGTGTGGCTGCCCCCCGAGTTGGCCGAACAGGTGCGGGAAATGGCCAAGCCATTCCCCCAGCCTGCCGCCCAAAAATCGAAGTGAAGAATCACAAGGAGAGACGAAATGTCGTCTGATGAACTCATTTTCCAGGCTGACCGGATTCACTCAGTTTCCATTCATAACGTCACCCTGGTTGCTAACCAGATCAATGAGGACGGGAAAACGGCTGACCTGGTTATCGAGTACCAGGGAAAGCAGCACACGTTGCGCGCCGCTCATTACGTGAATGAGAGTGACGTAGGCAAAGTGGGCTATGTACTGCCAGCGCATTTTGCGTCGTCGGCAGCAGGGAATGGCACCATGATTTTCCGGGCCTACCAGGATCAAAGCCTGCGCCGCGTGTACGAGCTGGACACCACGAACGATGAATTTCAGATGGTGCCGCTTAACCATGGGAAGTGGCCGCACCACCGCGCTCATTTGACATGCGGTTGGCGGTGCGACAGTCGACCTACCGGCTTTCTCGCACCGGCAGGGCTTGTGCCTGGTGCCAAAGGCGAGTTCGTGCCGGATGAAACAGAAGTTGTTTCCGTACGCATTCCGCCTGAATTCGAATGGGAAGCACGCCGGCATCAGATGAAACCTGCGGAACTGCTCGAAAGCTTTATTGGCGACCTGGCCGGCATCCAGAACTTTGGCAACAGGCCCCGGGCTGACCGCTTCGGCAGCAACGGCAGCGACGAACGCATGCTGGCTGATCACTGGCTGGAGCGGGCGCATGGTATGAAAGCTATAGACCCGGACCAGATGAATCAGCAGGCCGAGGAAGCAGAGGAATGGGATGCACAGCAGGACGAATGGTCGGAGCTGCTGGGCGAATACGCTGATCGAGGCGGTGATCCTCGCCAGTTGCTGGAAGCCGTTGACGGTGTGCTGACCAAGCTGGACGAGTTGGGGCCTGATTTTGTGCTGGATCTGCAGGCCGAGGTTGAAGCGACTCAAACCCTGCCCAAACTCACCGAGTTGAATCCCTCGCAGCTGGCGTACCTTGAGAAATGGCTGGCCAGCAACGGCCCGAACAACCTCCTAAAGTGGCCAGGTTGGCATGACGCCCGAGTTGGCCAGGCTCCGAAAGACGTTTGATTCTCCCTCTTGTGCGTGCCCCCTTCGGGGGGCGGCTGTCGTGAACCAAGCCCCGGCCAAAAGCACGCCGGGTCTTGGCCCTTCGGGCTTCCATCCTCACGCCTCCGGCCTTCGGCCTGCGCGCTCCGCTTGCCGTTTGTATCGTACGGCCGAGGGGGCAACTCCTTACCCGGCCTCACGGCCGGGATGGCCCATCCCACCTGGTAATCAAGATCGAGGGCGAGCCGGCCAGCAGGCCGGGCGCTGCAGCAGCTCGCGTGGGGAGCAAGTGCATGGCTCGGGAAATCGCCCTGCAGTTGCCCACCGCCCAGGCGATGATGCGCACCTGGTCCGTGGACAACTGCACCGTTCGCTCTGGCCCTTGTTGGGGCCCCGCTCACTGGACGATTTTTGTGTGTGGGCTGGGCGACTGCGCAAGAGCGGCCTTCGGCGACCAAGGGCTGCGCCCTTGGATCCGCAAGCCCAACGCGCCGGCCTCCGAATGGATGCCCTAACGCATATATGCGTTAGGGCTTGAACCGGCGATGTGCTACGCAGTCATCGAAGTCATCCCGGTAGCGGACCCGGATCTCTGTCATGGCCATGACCAGGGCTTGCACCATCGGCTCCAGAGTCGCCTCCAGCTGATCCAGGATCTCAGGACCGACCTTTGATTTGTTGGCGGCTGTGCGCCCTTCCGTTGCGAATTTCTCCAGCGCAATCCGTACGTCCACCCCTCTCCCGAGCAGCTTGGTGCAGAGGTTTTCTGCCAGGGTCGGAGTTATGTCCAGCCCGTTCAGCCGTTCCACCTGCAGGAATGAAAACACCAGGTCGCGCTTGCAGCGCTTGTGCGCTGCACCGAGTTCCGCGCCGCAGTGGCTGGCCATCTGGCGCAAGCTGCCTTCCCGATTTTCCAGGTATCGGCGGTAACCATCGAGCCGGTCGGCGTACGCCGATTTGGGGGGCATAGAGAAAACGGAAAAAATCGTACGATAAGCCCTGCTGACAGCCTGCAAGCCCTTAGGTTGTGTAGTCGGTGTCCGAATGGGGTATACCCTAACTTGATGTCAGGCAGGGTGTCATTTTCAGAAGACGACTGCACCAGTTGATTGGGCGTAATGGCTGTTGTGCAGCCAGCTCCTGACAGTTCAATATCAGAAGTGATCTGCACCAATCTCGACTATGCTCAATACTCGTGTGCACCAAAGCGAGGTGAGCGGGGTTCTAGGGATTTTCCGTCCAAATGCGACATTCAGACTGCTAAGTGATTGATTTATTGTGACTGGCTATGTGAAGCGCCAAAAAAGTAATACCCCTCTGGAGGCCGCGGACGGCGTGGCCTCCAGAGCACTTTGTCGTTTTTGGACGGAAAATCCCTAGAACCCCAATGTTCTCGGCCTGGCGTGGCTCGGCCTGATCGGAGCGGGTTTAACCTACTTCCTTTGGTTCCGGGGGATCTCGCGACTCGAACCTACAGTTGTTTCCTTACTGGGCTTTCTCAGCCCGGGGACCGCCGTGTTGCTAGGATGGTTGTTCTTGGATCAGACGCTGAGTGCGCTTCAAATCATCGGCGTCCTGCTCGTGATCGGGAGTATCTGGCTGGGCCAACGTTCCAACCGCACTCCTAGGGCGCGTATAGCTTGCCGGAAGTCGCCTTGACCCGCATGGCATAGGCCTATCGTTTCCACGATCAGCGATCGGCTCGTTGCCCTGCGCCGCTCCAAAGCCCGCGACGCAGCGCCGGCAGGCAGAGCAAGTAGAGGGCAGCGCCTGCAATCCATGCCCACCCGTTCCACGTTGTTATAGAAGCCGCATAGATCGCCGTGAAGAGGAGGGGTCCGACGATCGAGGTCAGGCTGGTGAGCGCCGCCAGTGAGCCTTGCAGCTGCCCCTGACGTTCCTCATCCACCTGCCTGGACAACATTGCTTGCAGCGCCGGCATTCCGATGCCACCCGAAGCAAGCAGGACCATGATCGGGAACGCCATCCATCCCCGTGTCGCGAAGGCAAGCAGGATGTAGCCTGTGCCGTCGGCAATCATTCCGAGCATGAGTGCCCGCCTTTCGCCGAGCCGGGCGGCTACAGGGCCGGTGATCATTGCCTGGGCGAGTGAATGCAGAATGCCAAATGCGGCAAGCGAAATGCCGATCGTGGTCGCGTCCCAGTGAAAGCGATCCTCGCCGAAAATGACCCAAAGCGCGGCCGGCACCTGTCCGACAAGTTGCATGATGAAGAAGACCGCCATCAGGGCGGCGACGACGGTCATGCCCCGGGCCCACCGGAACGAAGCGAGCGGGTTGAGAGCCTCCCGGCGTAACGGCCGGCGTTCGCCTTTGTGCGACTCCGGCAAAAGGAAACAGCCCGTCAGGAAATTGAGGCCGTTCAAGGCTGCCGCGGCGAAGAACGGAGCGTGGGGGGAGAAACCGCCCATCAGCCCACCGAGCACAGGTCCCGCGACCATCCCGAACCCGAAACAGGCGCTCATGAAGCCGAAGTGCCGCGCGCGCTCATCGCCATCAGTGATATCGGCAATATAAGCGCCGGCTACCGCCCCAGTCGCCCCGGTGATGCCGGCCACGATCCGCCCGATATAGAGAACCCAAAGGAAAGGCGCCGTCGCCATGATGGCGTAGTCGACAGCAGCGCCGGCCAGCGAGACGAGCAAGACCGGCCGCCGCCCGAAACGATCCGACAGCGCGCCCAGCACAGGTGCGCAGGCAAATTGCATCAACGCATACAGCGCCAGCAGAATGCCATAGTGGGCGGTGACGTCGTTCGAGTGAACCAGATCGCGCAGGAGGCCCGGCAGCACCGGCATAATCAGGCCGATGCCGACAGCGTCGAGCGCGACAGTGCTCAGAATTACGATCAGGGGTCTGTTGGGTTTCACGTCTGGCCTCCGGACCAGCCTCCGCTGGTCCGATTGAACGCGCGGATTCTTTATCACTGATAAGTTGGTGGACATATTATGTTTATCAGTGATAAAGTGTCAAGCATGACAAAGTTGCAGCCGAATACAGTGATCCGTGCCGCCCTGGACCTGTTGAACGAGGTCGGCGTAGACGGTCTGACGACACGCAAACTGGCGGAACGGTTGGGGGTTCAGCAGCCGGCGCTTTACTGGCACTTCAGGAACAAGCGGGCGCTGCTCGACGCACTGGCCGAAGCCATGCTGGCGGAGAATCATACGCATTCGGTGCCGAGAGCCGACGACGACTGGCGCTCATTTCTGATCGGGAATGCCCGCAGCTTCAGGCAGGCGCTGCTCGCCTACCGCGATGGCGCGCGCATCCATGCCGGCACGCGACCGGGCGCACCGCAGATGGAAACGGCCGACGCGCAGCTTCGCTTCCTCTGCGAGGCGGGTTTTTCGGCCGGGGACGCCGTCAATGCGCTGATGACAATCAGCTACTTCACTGTTGGGGCCGTGCTTGAGGAGCAGGCCGGCGACAGCGATGCCGGCGAGCGCGGCGGCACCGTTGAACAGGCTCCGCTCTCGCCGCTGTTGCGGGCCGCGATAGACGCCTTCGACGAAGCCGGTCCGGACGCAGCGTTCGAGCAGGGACTCGCGGTGATTGTCGATGGATTGGCGAAAAGGAGGCTCGTTGTCAGGAACGTTGAAGGACCGAGAAAGGGTGACGATTGATCAGGACCGCTGCCGGAGCGCAACCCACTCACTACAGCAGAGCCATGTAGACAACATCCCCTCCCCCTTTCCACCGCGTCAGACGCCCGTAGCAGCCCGCTACGGGCTTTTTCATGCCCTGCCCTAGCGTCCAAGCCTCACGGCCGCGCTCGGCCTCTCTGGCGGCCTTCTGGCGCTCCTGCTGCGGCGTCCGCTCGTGGGCCGTGGCGCGGGTCCGCGCGCCGGCCTCGTGCGCCTGGCGCTCGCGGGCGAGGTCCAGGGCGGCCGTCTTCACGTTCTGCCTTGCGCAGATGAGATAGATCTAGCGTGGACTCAAGGCTCTCGCGAATGGCTCGCGTTGGAAACTTTCATTGACACTTGAGGGGCACCGCAGGGAAATTCTCGTCCTTGCGAGAACCGGCTATGTCGTGCTGCGCATCGAGCCTGCGCCCTTGGCTTGTCTCGCCCCTCTCCGCGTCGCTACGGGGCTTCCAGCGTGTCATTTTCAGAAGACGACTGCACGGAATATCAGGAGTCGGCTGCACTGGTGGATTGCAGCGCGGTGTACAGGGCCGTCTTGCTCACCTTGAGCCGTGTAGCGGCCTCTCGGACATTAAGCCCGTTGGCGATGTGCTCCCGCGCTCGCTGCAACTTGTCGGCGGTGACAACCGGCTTTCGCCCGCCCTTCCTCCCACGAGCGGCGGCGGCAGTCAACCCGGCCTTGGTGCGCTCGCGGATCAAGTCGCGCTCGAACTGGCCCAGCGCGCCGAACACGTGGAAGATGAGCCGCCCGCCTGGCGTGGTGGTGTCGATGGCTTCCGTCAGAGAACGGAAGCCGACGCCTCGCGCTTCCAGCGCGCCTATCGTTTCGATTAGGTGCGGCATAGAGCGCCCGAGCCGATCCAGCCGCCAGACGGCCAGCACGTCGCCGTCGCGCAGGTAGGCCAGCGCATCAGCCAAGCCGGGGCGGTCGGCCTTGGCCCCGGAAGCCGTGTCCTCGAAAACGCGCTCGCAGCCTGCCTTGCGTAGCGCATCCGTCTGCAAGGCGGTGTCCTGTTCCGCCGTCGATACCCGCGCATAGCCGATCAGTGCCATTTGCCGCCTCTCTTGTCCGTCATTCCGTCCGCCTATCTTAATGTCCGACAACCCGTTGTGCAATAACTTTGCTGGACAGTGTCCGGCATGGCCGACTAATGATCGTTTGGCGGACAAGGCGACTGGCATCAGCCGAACAGCTCGCTATGGGAGCCAAGCCGCGCCAGTCGCAGGGTGTCGGCGTCGGACTTGCGGTAGATCAGCAGCAGGTCGGGCTTGATGTGGCATTCGCGGTAGCCCGCCCAATCGCCGGAAAGATCGTGGTCGCGGTATCGCACATCCAGGGGCTGATCGGTCGCCAGCGCGACCAGAACCGGCTTGAGGTCATCATTCGTGCAGCGGACTCCTGATACTGTTCGTTCAATAGACGACTGCACAACAGCCTTCAAACCGCGTTGTCTGGTGCAGTCGTCTTCTGAAAATGACACAAAAACTGTCGTTTTCAGAAGACGGCTGCACTGAACGTCAGAAGCCGACTGCACTATAGCAGCGGAGGGGTTGGATCCATCAGGCAACGACGGGCTGCTGCCGGCCATCAGCGGACGCAGGGAGGACTTTCCGCAACCGGCCGTTCGATGCGGCACCGATGGCCTTCGCGCAGGGGTAGTGAATCCGCCAGGATTGACTTGCGCTGCCCTACCTCTCACTAGTGAGGGGCGGCAGCGCATCAAGCGGTGAGCGCACTCCGGCACCGCCAACTTTCAGCACATGCGTGTAAATCATCGTCGTAGAGACGTCGGAATGGCCGAGCAGATCCTGCACGGTTCGAATGTCGTAACCGCTGCGGAGCAAGGCCGTCGCGAACGAGTGGCGGAGGGTGTGCGGTGTGGCGGGCTTCGTGATGCCTGCTTGTTCTACGGCACGTTTGAAGGCGCGCTGAAAGGTCTGGTCATACATGTGATGGCGACGCACGACACCGCTCCGTGGATCGGTCGAATGCGTGTGCTGCGCAAAAACCCAGAACCACGGCCAGGAATGCCCGGCGCGCGGATACTTCCGCTCAAGGGCGTCGGGAAGCGCAACGCCGCTGCGGCCCTCGGCCTGGTCCTTCAGCCACCATGCCCGTGCACGCGACAGCTGCTCGCGCAGGCTGGGTGCCAAGCTCTCGGGTAACATCAAGGCCCGATCCTTGGAGCCCTTGCCCTCCCGCACGATGATCGTGCCGTGATCGAAATCCAGATCCTTGACCCGCAGTTGCAAACCCTCACTGATCCGCATGCCCGTTCCATACAGAAGCTGGGCGAACAAACGATGCTCGCCTTCCAGAAAACCGAGGATGCGAACCACTTCATCCGGGGTCAGCACCACCGGCAAGCGCCGCGACGGCCGAGGTCTTCCGATCTCCTGAAGCCAGGGCAGATCCGTGCACAGCACCTTGCCGTAGAAGAACAGCAAGGCCGCCAATGCCTGACGATGCGTGGAGACCGAAACCTTGCGCTCGTTCGCCAGCCAGGACAGAAATGCCTCGACTTCGCTGCTGCCCAAGGTTGCCGGGTGACGCACACCGTGGAAACGGATGAAGGCACGAACCCAGTGGACATAAGCCTGTTCGGTTCGTAAGCTGTAATGCAAGTAGCGTATGCGCTCACGCAACTGGTCCAGAACCTTGACCGAACGCAGCGGTGGTAACGGCGCAGTGGCGGTTTTCATGGCTTGTTATGACTGTTTTTTTGTACAGTCTATGCCTCGGGCATCCAAGCAGCAAGCGCGTTACGCCGTGGGTCGATGTTTGATGTTATGGAGCAGCAACGATGTTACGCAGCAGGGCAGTCGCCCTAAAACAAAGTTAGATGCACTAAGCACATAATTGCTCACAGCCAAACTATCAGGTCAAGTCTGCTTTTATTATTTTTAAGCGTGCATAATAAGCCCTACACAAATTGGGAGTTAGACATCATGAGCAACGCAAAAACAAAGTTAGGCATCACAAAGTACAGCATCGTGACCAACAGCAACGATTCCGTCACACTGCGCCTCATGACTGAGCATGACCTTGCGATGCTCTATGAGTGGCTAAATCGATCTCATATCGTCGAGTGGTGGGGCGGAGAAGAAGCACGCCCGACACTTGCTGACGTACAGGAACAGTACTTGCCAAGCGTTTTAGCGCAAGAGTCCGTCACTCCATACATTGCAATGCTGAATGGAGAGCCGATTGGGTATGCCCAGTCGTACGTTGCTCTTGGAAGCGGGGACGGAAGGTGGGAAGAAGAAACCGATCCAGGAGTACGCGGAATAGACCAGTTACTGGCGAATGCATCACAACTGGGCAAAGGCTTGGGAACCAAGCTGGTTCGAGCTCTGGTTGAGTTGCTGTTCAATGATCCCGAGGTCACCAAGATCCAAACGGACCCGTCGCCGAGCAACTTGCGAGCGATCCGATGCTACGAGAAAGCGGGGTTTGAGAGGCAAGGTACCGTAACCACCCCATATGGTCCAGCCGTGTACATGGTTCAAACACGCCAGGCATTCGAGCGAACACGCAGTGATGCCTAACCCTTCCATCGAGGGGGACGTCCAAGGGCTGGCGCCCTTGGCCGCCCCTCATGTCAAACGTTATGTGCTTTCTCTAAAACAAGCCAGATTCACTGAAACTTTCTTCTGGCTGGCCGCAT
This sequence comes from Pseudomonas sp. CIP-10, assembly GCF_020911845.1. NCBI lineage: Bacteria > Pseudomonadati > Pseudomonadota > Gammaproteobacteria > Pseudomonadales > Pseudomonadaceae > Pseudomonas > Pseudomonas sp. CIP-10. The sequence goes on from NZ_CP087162.1 coordinate 27,087, forward strand.
CGGTCGTTTCGAATTAGCCACCTTTAAAATGCCGTTTTGATGCCTTATTTTGGCTAAAACGGGGTGTTTTAAGTTTCTGTTTTTATTGGTTTTGTTTTTGTTGAGAACTTTCAGGTAAATGATAGTCTTCAAATCAAATGTTTTTTGGAGCCACAGCATGGAAAAATCAAAGCAATTATATAATCAAGTGAACTTCTCACATCAGGACTTGCAAGAACATATCTTTAGCAATTGTACTTTTATACATTGTAATTTTAAGCGCTCAAACCTCCGAGATACACAGTTCATTAACTGTACTTTCATAGAGCAGGGGGCATTGGAAGGGTGCGATTTTTCTTATGCTGATCTTCGAGATGCTTCATTTAAAAACTGTCAGCTTTCAATGTCCCATTTTAAGGGGGCAAATTGCTTTGGTATTGAACTGAGAGATTGTGATCTTAAAGGAGCGAATTTTAGTCAAGTTAGTTTTGTAAATCAGGTTTCGAATAAAATGTACTTTTGTTCTGCATACATAACAGGTTGTAACTTATCCTATGCCAATTTTGAGCAGCAGCTTATTGAAAAATGTGACCTGTTCGAAAATAGATGGATTGGTGCAAATCTTCGAGGCGCTTCATTTAAAGAATCAGATTTAAGCCGTGGTGTTTTTTCGGAAGACTGCTGGGAACAGTTTAGAGTACAAGGCTGTGATTTAAGCCATTCAGAGCTTTATGGTTTAGATCCTCGAAAGATTGATCTTACGGGTGTAAAAATATGCTCGTGGCAACAGGAACAGTTACTGGAGCAATTAGGGGTAATCATTGTTCCTGACTAAGCGCAAGATTCGGCTACGCACATAACAAACGCTTTAAGACGGATTCGCAACGTTTGGCGGTTTTAGTTTGAATTGGCTTTTGTATTTACGGTGTAATAATTGAGTGTTGTGGTAGCGTTGCTCACCACTTAAGCGGGCGTTAGGCATCACAAAGTACAGCATCGTGACCAACAGCAACGATTCCGTCACACTGCGCCTCATGACTGAGCATGACCTTGCGATGCTCTATGAGTGGCTAAATCGATCTCATATCGTCGAGTGGTGGGGCGGAGAAGAAGCACGCCCGACACTTGCTGACGTACAGGAACAGTACTTGCCAAGCGTTTTAGCGCAAGAGTCCGTCACTCCATACATTGCAATGCTGAATGGAGAGCCGATTGGGTATGCCCAGTCGTACGTTGCTCTTGGAAGCGGGGACGGATGGTGGGAAGAAGAAACCGATCCAGGAGTACGCGGAATAGACCAGTCACTGGCGAATGCATCACAACTGGGCAAAGGCTTGGGAACCAAGCTGGTTCGAGCTCTGGTTGAGTTGCTGTTCAATGATCCCGAGGTCACCAAGATCCAAACGGACCCGTCGCCGAGCAACTTGCGAGCGATCCGATGCTACGAGAAAGCGGGGTTTGAGAGGCAAGGTACCGTAACCACCCCAGATGGTCCAGCCGTGTACATGGTTCAAACACGCCAGGCATTCGAGCGAACACGCAGTGATGCCTAACCCTTCCATCGAGGGGGACGTCCAAGGGCTGGCGCCCTTGGCCGCCCCTCATGTCAAACGTTAGGCCTCGCCGAAGCGAAAGATCGCTACTTGAAGTGTTGACGCCTTTGTTTTAAAGTTTCGCGTCTATCTTTCTGATTTTGTTAAAAAATCAGACTTTGATTAATCATGTTAGACGTCAGAGGTATTTTGACTTAAACGCCTCTGAGGTCGAATTAACGTTAGCCACCAAGAAGGTGCCATGAAAACATTTGCCGCATATGTAATTATCGCGTGTCTTTCGAGTACGGCATTAGCTGGTTCAATTACAGAAAATACGTCTTGGAACAAAGAGTTCTCTGCCGAAGCCGTCAATGGTGTCTTCGTGCTTTGTAAAAGTAGCAGTAAATCCTGCGCTACCAATGACTTAGCTCGTGCATCAAAGGAATATCTTCCAGCATCAACATTTAAGATCCCCAACGCAATTATCGGCCTAGAAACTGGTGTCATAAAGAATGAGCATCAGGTTTTCAAATGGGACGGAAAGCCAAGAGCCATGAAGCAATGGGAAAGAGACTTGACCTTAAGAGGGGCAATACAAGTTTCAGCTGTTCCCGTATTTCAACAAATCGCCAGAGAAGTTGGCGAAGTAAGAATGCAGAAATACCTTAAAAAATTTTCCTATGGCAACCAGAATATCAGTGGTGGCATTGACAAATTCTGGTTGGAAGGCCAGCTTAGAATTTCCGCAGTTAATCAAGTGGAGTTTCTAGAGTCTCTATATTTAAATAAATTGTCAGCATCTAAAGAAAACCAGCTAATAGTAAAAGAGGCTTTGGTAACGGAGGCGGCACCTGAATATCTAGTGCATTCAAAAACTGGTTTTTCTGGTGTGGGAACTGAGTCAAATCCTGGTGTCGCATGGTGGGTTGGGTGGGTTGAGAAGGAGACAGAGGTTTACTTTTTCGCCTTTAACATGGATATAGACAACGAAAGTAAGTTGCCGCTAAGAAAATCCATTCCCACCAAAATCATGGAAAGTGAGGGCATCATTGGTGGCTAAAACAAAGTTAAACATCATGAGGGAAGTGGTGATCGCCGAAGTATCGACTCAACTATCAGAGGTAGTTGGCGTCATCGAGCGCCATCTCGAACCGACGTTGCTGGCCGTACATTTGTACGGCTCCGCAGTGGATGGCGGCCTGAAGCCACACAGTGATATTGATTTGCTGGTTACGGTGACCGTAAGGCTTGATGAAACAACGCGGCGAGCTTTGATCAACGACCTTTTGGAAACTTCGGCTTCCCCTGGAGAGAGCGAGATTCTCCGCGCTGTAGAAGTCACCATTGTTGTGCACGACGACATCATTCCGTGGCGTTATCCAGCTAAGCGCGAACTGCAATTTGGAGAATGGCAGCGCAATGACATTCTTGCAGGTATCTTCGAGCCAGCCACGATCGACATTGATCTGGCTATCTTGCTGACAAAAGCAAGAGAACATAGCGTTGCCTTGGTAGGTCCAGCGGCGGAGGAACTCTTTGATCCGGTTCCTGAACAGGATCTATTTGAGGCGCTAAATGAAACCTTAACGCTATGGAACTCGCCGCCCGACTGGGCTGGCGATGAGCGAAATGTAGTGCTTACGTTGTCCCGCATTTGGTACAGCGCAGTAACCGGCAAAATCGCGCCGAAGGATGTCGCTGCCGACTGGGCAATGGAGCGCCTGCCGGCCCAGTATCAGCCCGTCATACTTGAAGCTAGACAGGCTTATCTTGGACAAGAAGAAGATCGCTTGGCCTCGCGCGCAGATCAGTTGGAAGAATTTGTTCACTACGTGAAAGGCGAGATCACCAAGGTAGTCGGCAAATAATGTCTAACAATTCGTTCAAGCCGACGCCGCTTCGCGGCGCGGCTTAACTCAAGCGTTAACCCAGGATGAGAACCTTGAAAGTATCATTGATGGCTGCGAAAGCGAAAAACGGCGTGATTGGTTGCGGTCCAGACATACCCTGGTCCGCGAAAGGGGAGCAGCTACTTTTTAAAGCATTGACCTACAATCAGTGGCTTCTGGTGGGTCGCAAGACGTTTGAATCTATGGGCGCACTCCCCAATAGGAAATACGCGGTCGTTACCCGCTCAGGTTGGACATCAAATGATGACAATGTAGTTGTATTTCAGTCAATCGAAGAGGCCATGGACAGGCTAGCTGAATTCACCGGTCACGTTATAGTGTCTGGTGGCGGAGAAATTTACCGAGAAACATTACCCATGGCCTCTACGCTCCACTTATCGACGATCGACATCGAGCCAGAGGGGGATGTTTTCTTCCCGAGTATTCCAAATACCTTCGAAGTTGTTTTTGAGCAACACTTTACTTCAAACATTAACTATTGCTATCAAATTTGGAAAAAGGGTTAACAAAGCTATGCAATCGACGGCAAAAAGCTTCGTTCGCTTCGCGCACTACGCCTTTTCCGCGATTGATAGCGACGTTATGTGAATATTGAAATGAGCATTCCAAAGAAAGGAAGTAGAAAAATTATCGTGGGCGAAAATGAGTTTTTGTGGCTCATTAGGTCAAAACTCACATATTCGCAGGACTGTTTAGGTACAGAAATGACTGCGGTCGTTGAACCGGATGCCGGTCCTCACTGATGAAGAAGTGAACACCGTACGGGAATCGTGCCGGCAGCTTGGAGCTATCGGCCGGAACCTCAACCAGGTGGCCAGGGCCTTGAACATCGAGTTCAGGGAAAGTGACAAGCTCAAGCAAGAGGCCATCGAAAAACTGGCCGAACGGATCGACCAGCATTTGGACCATGTGTCTGAGCTGTTCGATAAGACCTGGAGCCGGTGGCACGATTGTCATTTTCAGAAGACGACTGCACCAGTTGATTGGGCGTAATGGCTGTTGTGCAGCCAGCTCCTGACAGTTCAATATCAGAAGTGATCTGCACCAATCTCGACTATGCTCAATACTCGTGTGGGCTCTGTTGCAAAAATCGTGAAGCTTGAGCATGCTTGGCGGAGATTGGACGGACGGAACGATGACGGATTTCAAGTGGCGCCATTTCCAGGGTGATGTGATCCTGTGGGCGGTGCGCTGGTATTGTCGCTATCCGATCAGCTATCGCGACCTTGAGGAAATGCTGGCGGAACGCGGCATTTCGGTCGACCATACGACGATCTATCGCTGGGTCCAGTGCTACGCCCCGGAGATGGAGAAGCGGCTGCGCTGGTTCTGGCGGCGTGGCTTTGATCCGAGCTGGCGCCTGGATGAAACCTACGTCAAGGTGCGGGGCAAGTGGACCTACCTGTACCGGGCAGTCGACAAGCGGGGCGACACGATCGATTTCTACCTGTCGCCGACCCGCAGCGCCAAGGCAGCGAAGCGGTTCCTGGGCAAGGCCCTGCGAGGCCTGAAGCACTGGGAAAAGCCTGCCACGCTCAATACCGACAAAGCGCCGAGCTATGGTGCAGCGATCACCGAATTGAAGCGCGAAGGAAAGCTGGACCGGGAGACGGCCCACCGGCAGGTGAAGTATCTCAATAACGTGATCGAGGCCGATCACGGAAAGCTCAAGATACTGATCAAGCCGGTGCGCGGTTTCAAATCGATCCCCACGGCCTATGCCACGATCAAGGGATTCGAAGTCATGCGAGCCCTGCGCAAAGGACAGGCTCGCCCCTGGTGCCTGCAGCCCGGCATCAGGGGCGAGGTGCGCCTTGTGGAGAGAGCTTTTGGCATTGGGCCCTCGGCGCTGACGGAGGCCATGGGCATGCTCAACCACCATTTCGCAGCAGCCGCCTGATCGGCGCAGAGCGACAGCCTACCTCTGACTGCCGCCAATCTTTGCAACAGAGCCCTACGAACAGCAACGCCTGACCGAGCTCGGCCACCCAGAGCTTTTTCAGCGGCTGGATTGGGTGTCCGACACCCAGGGAGACGGTGCGGGGTTCGACATCCTGTCGTTCGAAGAGGACGCCCATGAGCGCTTCATCGAGGTGAAAACCACCAATGGCGGGGTAGGCTCGTCTTTCTTGGTCAGCCACAACGAACTCGAATTCTCCAAGGAGGCGGGCGATCAATTCCATCTGTATCGCGTGTTCCAGTTTCGGGACGGTCCGCGCCTGTTCACGCTACCCGGCGACCTCAGCCAACATGTGCATCTCAAGCCGACGGACTACCGGGCGAGTTTCCGGAGTTTGGTGGGGTAAAGGCAGGGTTCTGTTGAGCCGAATGGCTGTGTGCGGCCGATTCTGTTGAAAAAGTAGCGGCCTCCCCATGCCGTTGGCAAAATTGCTTTGTCAGCGAGCGTGGGGGCGAACAGCATGATGGGACAGTTACCGGGAGGACAGCAGCGCCTGTTCTACTCGTTCAATCTGGAAGATCACGTCCCGGCCCAACATCTCCTGCGCAGCATCGACCAGTGCTTGGATCTCAGTGATCTACGTGCCTACCTGGCAGATTTCTATAGCCCCATCGGGCGTCCCTCGATTGACCCGGAGTTGATGGTGCGCATGCTGGTCGTCGGCTACTTGCTATGGCATTCGTTCCGAGCGGCGATTGTGCGAAGCAGGGCAAGGCGATCAACGACAAGGTGCGCCTGTACTCCAGGATCGGCCAGGCGCTGCTGGAAGCGAAGGAAAGCGGCAGCGACCCCTATGCCGCCATCGAGGCGGTGATTCCCTGGGACGAGTTCACCGAGAGCGTCAGCGAGGCCGAGCTGCTGGCCCGGCCGGAAGGCTTCGACCACCTGCACCTGGTCGGCGAGAACTTCGCCACCCTGCGCCGTTACACGCCGGCCTTGCTGGAGGTGCTGGAACTGCGCGCCGCGCCGGCCGCGCAAGGCGTGCTGGCAGCCGTGCAGACCCTGCGTGAGATGAACGCCGACAACCTGCGCAAGGTGCCGGCCGATGCACCCACGGCCTTCATCAAGCCGCGCTGGAAGCCGCTGGTGATCACCCCGGAAGGCCTCGACCGGAAATTCTACGAAATCTGCGCCCTGTCCGAGCTGAAGAACGCCCTGCGCTCCGGCGACATCTGGGTCAAGGGCTCGCGGCAGTTCCGCGACTTCGACGACTACCTGCTGCCGGCCGAGAAGTTCGCCGCACTCAAGCGCGAGCAGGCCCTGCCCCTGGCGATCAACCCGAACAGCGACCAGTACCTGGAAGAGCGTTTGCAGCTGCTGGACGAGCAGTTGGCCACCGTCACCCGCCTGGCCAAGGACAACGAGCTGCCCGATGCCATCCTCACCGAGTCAGGGCTGAAAATCACCCCGCTGGATGCGGCGGTGCCGGATCGGGCGCAGGCGCTGATCGACCAAACCAGCCAGTTACTGCCGCGCATCAAGATCACCGAACTGCTGATGGACGTGGACGACTGGACGGGCTTCAGCCGCCACTTCACCCACTTGAAGGACGGGGCCGAGGCCAAAGACAGGACGTTGCTGCTGTCCGCAATCCTCGGTGATGCGATCAACCTCGGGCTGACCAAGATGGCCGAGTCGAGCCCCGGCCTGACCTACGCCAAGCTGTCCTGGCTGCAAGCCTGGCACATCCGCGACGAAACCTATTCGGCGGCCTTGGCCGAGCTGGTCAACCACCAGTATCGCCACGCCTTTGCCGCCCACTGGGGCGACGGCACGACCTCATCCTCCGATGGCCAGCGCTTCCGCGCGGGTGGCCGGGGCGAGAGCACCGGGCACGTCAACCCGAAGTACGGTAGCGAGCCGGGACGGCTGTTCTATACCCCATTCGGACACCGACTACACAACCTAAGGGCTTGCAGGCTGTCAGCAGGGCTTATCGTACGATTTTTTCCGTTTTCTCTATGCCCCCCGATTTAATGTCGTTCTCGTACAGCTGCAGCAAGTCGTCGCGTGACGGTATGTACATGGGAGGTGATCTCCAGCTGGTTCTTAGCCCTAACGCATATATACGTTAGGGCCTCACCGGCAGCAAGTCGCCTCGCCGGCAGCGGCCAGGCGGGGGCAACTGACGCCCTCCGGTTATCAGTCGTCCCCGCCCGGCTGGGCATCAGCGTCGGGCGGCACTTCCACCAGCTCGCCGGCCTCAAGGAAACGTACGTCGCAGTCCACACAGAGCAGCCGCCCGCTAAGGCCTGGCTTGCCCCACACGTTCAACTTGCAGCTGGGACAGGTGTACTTGCGCTTGTTCTTCGGATCCTCAGCCGGCGTTGCCGGCTGGATCAGACCCGCAACAGTCAGTGCCGGTATGTCGATGGTCGGATCCTCGGGCTGGGGTAAAGGCTCCCCACCTGGCCCGTACAGCTGCGTTGCGGACATTGGCACCCGCTGGGTGACGATATCGATCCAGGAAATCATGGCGCCGGTTGCGAGTAATTCGTCGCATGCCACATCGAAGGGACCGCCCTCGATGATGTAGTGCGTCATCTGCTGCCCGCACCGGCGCCCGCCAGGCTCACCCGTGTGCGAAGGCATCAGCCCGATGGCCTCCATTTTGTCGGCCCACTCGCGGTTGTGGTACCCGCCGCGAGACTTCTTCCCGAAGCAGTCCTGCCACTGGTGCGCCTGTTCATGCACCAGCGTGGACAGCGTTTGCTTGATGCTGCGATGCGCGAAGTAGGCGCAGTTCAGCGCGATTTCATCGCTCTTACCCGAGCCATTCCGGCGCAGGAAGCGCGATGGCGAGTAATAGCCGAAAGTGTTGGCCTTGCGCTGCAGGGTGAAGATGCAGCCGGGCAGCTGGCCACCGTATAACCGATCATTGAACCAGTCGTACGCCCCCTCGATTTCGTCATAGAGCAACTGGCTTGGGGTTGCGGACATGCGGCCTCCATTTCTCGCACGCGAGAATCCCCCCTGCTGATCACTCGGCGTCAGGGGGGTGAACGTTACAGACATTGTAACCTGTATCGTACGATACAGGTTACACATCAAAAAAAGGGGGCAAGCCCCCTCACCGTCCTACTAAGTAGGCGACATACACGATGGCGGCGCCAAGCGCCGCACCAATCGATAGCAGAGCTACCGAGTACCCAACCGCCCGGCGCTCAGCCTGTGCTGTCACCAGGCTGGCCGCACTGCGGTTGATCTCATTCCCAATCCGCGCTGCCGCTTCGCGTCCTGCCTGCACCAGTGCGTTGCGCTGTTCTTCCATCATCGACTCGAAGTTCAGCTGCGTCTGCAGCAGGACTTTGCCTGCTGCATCGCGTACGGCTTCGGAAGTCTTCGCCGCCAGGTCGGCGTCGACCTGTTCCAGGCGCCGCACGATGGCATCAAAGTCCTCCATCATTTGCGCGACCATCGCTTCGCGGGCCGTGGTTGGGTCCTTGGCCATCGATCACTTCCCCTTGCCGAACAGCGAGGCATATACCTGGTCAAGGTTGCGCGATGCCGACTTGGCCAGGCGCTGCGCGGAGATCATGCGCAGGGCGTGATCCTTTTCGGTTTCGTCCTTGGCATCGCGCAACTGGGCGCGATAGTCCGTGGAGTCCTCCAGTACCTGCGTGACGTTCATTTTCAGCGGGCGCAGGCGCTCGAAAATTTCGTTCGCGTACACCACAGCATCGCGCTTGAGGGTGAATTTCTTCTCGACTTCGTGGAAGCCGAACAGCGCCGCGAACGTCTGCGGGATATCGTCGGCATCATCGATCTGGACTTTGTTGAAGACGACCAAGATCTTTTTCGCCGGCACGCCGAGCGCGGCCAGGGTCTTGATGGTGTTGATGGTATCGACCTGCTGCTTTTTCTCCGGCACTGCCGGCACCAGGAAGTAATCGATATCTTCGTGGGAGCCGTCGTACTGGCCCATGAACTTGAAGAAGTCTTCAACGTTGGATGCGCCAACGTCGACCACAACCTTGTCCTCGGTCAGCAGTACCTCGGACAGTTCGCCAAACTGTTTGCCCTTGAGGCGTTCAATTTCGGCTGCGGTGTCCGACGCACCGGCGTTGATGGTTTCAATTGCAAACCGCAGACCGCCGATACGGGGCCAAAGCAGGTTATCGGAGAGTGTGGTTTTTCCGGAGTTGCCGGTGAAATTCACGGTGACGGTTCTCATGTGCGTTTCCTTCTGCTGCGCGCTGCGCTTTCATATCGATCCAAGTCCGAGGCGTTTTGATCGTCCCCGGGATTCATGAGCCTGCTCAACTCAGCCGGCCCCAAATGGGGCCGTTCGTCCGCGTCATGGCTCGGTTCTGTATCGTACGATACACCTCCTTCCTGTTCCGGCTCGACCTGCCGCGCTGGTTCCTCAAAATGTTGCGGCACTGGTGCTGGGCTTGCAGTCTTTGCCTGGTTTCCACGTTGGGCCTTGCGGTATCGGTACAGGTAGCTCTTGAGCGTATCCATACTGACCTCGATACCTTGCTCCTTGAGCACATCCAGAATCGCCTGGCGTCGTACACCTGCCCTCAGCTGCTTCTCGATCACTGGCATGACCTTGCGTATTTTCGCTGCCTTTGTCACTGGCTCAACCGCCATCAGTGCCTTCTCGATATCCTTGCCTGCCATTTTGCACCCTACCTGCACCCATATTGCATTTACCCTGTATCCTACTCACCCCCTACCTGTAGTCAAGCTATACCCCTTCTGCACTCAATCTACAGCCATACAGCACCCTTTCTGCCTACCCTTGTCCTCCGCTCGCTACGGCCTTCGGCCTAGGCACTAAAAACGCCCTTAACAAGAGCATCAATTTCGACCCTTAACAGGGTCAAAATCTCAATACACAACACGCACCTCCCTGGCGGGAGGTGGAAGCCGCGTCAGCCTTGAGCCTGAGCCGCTTTTCCAGAATTTACTACGTGATACGTTTGTATTACAAAGTATGCTTGCAGTGCAGATAAATCAAGGTTTTTGTGTGATACATTTGCATTACAGCGAATGTGCGTTACCTTTGGGCATGTCAAACCCCAATTTTCAAGGTGCATTTGAGGGAGCAACGTGGGCAAAACAGTACCCATTCGATTCAACGACGAGCAGCTGTCCAGGGTTGAAGAAGCGGCGGCACTCGCTGGCTATAAGCACCTATCGAGCTACATCCGCGACCGGGTGCTGGCCACAGACAAAGGTGGCCGGCAGGTGGATATGGACAGCTGGGCCGAGCAGCAACAGATCCTTGGCTTGCTCGAAACCATCACCCAGGAACAGGCACGGAGCAGAACCATTCAGGCCATCGTGGTCTATCTGCTGCGTCAAGGAACGGCACAGGGCAAGGTCAATGAGCTGCGCGCTCATCTCAAGCACCTGGTCAGCAGCGAGGATGCACTCGCAGCACTTTTGCCCGACCTGGCCGAGGACATTGAACGTCTATCAGGAGAGGACTGATGCACAAACAAGAGGTTGATTCCGCCGCTATGACAGCGGGCTTTGGTTTGCCGATCGCTGGCTGGTTGGCCGGCACCCAGCTGGCTCAGCTGCCACTGGCGCCGTTCCCTGCAGCGTTCAAAGAAACACTGCACAACGGCTGGCACGAACCTCTAGTGCTGGGTGCCACCATTGCCACCTCGGTTGTTGCTGCAGGCTTGTGTTACTACCTGTACGAATACTGCGACGACGGGTTCAGAGGCGAACGGTTCCAGCAATGGCTGCGTGGTTCTCGGATTCGTAACTGGCATTTCGTGGAGCGCAAGGTCAACGCTCGCAATGCCAAGACCAACCGTGAGCGCCGCAAAAAGGGGTTGGAGAATGCCAAGCCAATCATGGTCGGCAAGCTGCCGATGCCGCTGCACCTAGAAGACCGCAACACCATGATCTGCGCGTCCATCGGTGCCGGTAAGTCCGTGACCATGGAAGGCATGATCGCATCGGCATTACGGCGCAACGACCGCATGGCCGTGGTCGATCCCAACGGGACCTTTTACTCCAAGTTCAGTTTCAAGGGCGACTACATTCTCAATCCCTTTGATGCGCGCTCTGCAGGCTGGACCATCTTCAACGAGATCCGTGGCGTTCACGATTTCAACCGCATGGCTAAATCGATCATTCCGCCGCAGGTAGACCCCAGCGACGAGCAGTGGTGTGCCTACGCTCGGGACGTACTGTCCGACACCATGCGCAAGCTGATGGAAACGAACAACGCCAACCAAGATACGCTGGTCAACCTTCTGGTTCGCGAAGATGGCGACACCATCCGGGCGTTCTTGGCGAACACCGACTCCGAAGGCTATTTCCGTGACAACGCGGAGAAAGCCATCGCAAGCATCCAGTTCATGATGAACAAGTACATCCGCCCTCTTCGCTACATGGGTAAAGGTGACTTTTCGATTTATCGCTGGGTGAATGATCCCGACGCCGGCAACCTGTTCATTACCTGGCGGGAGGATATGCGCGACACCATGCGCCCGCTGGTGGCCACCTGGATCGATACCATCTGCGCAACCATCCTCAGCTCCGAGCCAATGACCGGTAAACGTCTGTGGCTGTTTCTCGATGAGCTGCAATCGCTCGGTAAATTGGAGAGTTTCGTTCCCGCTGCGACCAAGGGCCGGAAACATGGCCTGCGCATGGTCGGCAGTCTGCAAGACTGGTCCCAGCTCAACGCAAGTTATGGCCGGGACGACGCGGACACGCTGCTGTCGTGCTTTCGTAACTACGTCATTCTGGCGGCGGCAAACGCCAAGAACGCCGAAATGGCCAAGGAAATCTTGGGCAATCAGGAGGTCAAGCGCTTCCGCAAGTCTTGGACTGCAGGGCGCATGACGAGGGCCGAGGAAATCAAGCTGGAACCGGTCGTGATGGATTCGGAGATCTCGAACCTCAATGACTTGGAAGCCTACGTCAAGTTTGCCGAGGACTTCCCCATTACCAAGATCAAGACGCCTTACGTCGATTACAAAGAGCGGGCGCCGGCAATCGTCATTGGCCAAGCAGCTTGACGAGGTAAGCGATGTTCAACGTGACGCTGATCAAGGGTGACAACCAGTACGCGGCGGCAGGCTACTTTTCCAACGCCGATGACTACTACGCCAAGGAAGCCCCCGGCGAGTGGCAAGGTATCGGTGCCGAGTTGCTGGGTTTGGAGGGGCCTATCGACCAGAAGGAGCTGGCCCGTCTGTTCGATGGAAAGCTCCCGAATGGCGAACGAATGGCTAAGACCTTCGACAAGGAAACAGGCTCCCGTCGCATGGGCTTAGACCTAACGTTCTCGGCTCCTAAGTCCGTCTCAATGCAGGCGCTGATCGCCGGCGACAAGGATGTGATGGCAGCACACGACCGCGCAGTGACCAAGAGCATGGAGGAAGTCGAGCGCCTGGCCCAAACACGATTGAAGGTGAACGGCAAAACCATGCTCGAGCGCTCGGGCAACTTGGTGATAGGCAAGTTTCGTCATGAAATGAGCCGGGCCAAGGATCCGCAGATGCACACGCATGCCGTGGTCATGAACATGACCAGGCGGTCGGATGGCAAATGGCGCGCTTTGCGCAACGACGATATCTACAAGATCCAGCCGCAAGTCGATGCCATGTACAAGGGCATCCTTGCCCAGGAACTGCGTGCGCTGGGATATGAGATCCGGGTTCTGGATAACCAGGGCAACTTCGAGCTGGCCCACATATCGCGTGACCAGATCGAGGCGTTTTCCAGTCGTTCCAAAGTGATCGAGGACGCGCTGGCCAAGGACGGAAAAACCCGCGCCGATGCCACCCCGCTCGAAAAGCAGATCATTGCGATGGCCACACGGCCACGCAAGGACGAGCGCGACCGCCACCTGGTCAAAGAATATTGGGTAACCAAAGCTCGCGAGCTGGGCATTGATTTTGGCGCTCGCAGCCACCTGGACAATCGCGAATACGCGCCTCGCAAGGGCAGCCCTGCAGAATACAGCCTGCCCGAGGGCATCACGCCAGGGCAGGCCGTTGTCCAGTACGCCATCAATCACCTGACCGAACGTGAGCAAGTGGTAGGGGAAAATGACCTGCGCACCGTCGCCTTGCGACGTGCGGTCGGCCTTGCTACCCCTGATCAGGTAAACGAGGAAATCAAGCGCCTGGTCAAGCAAGGGACGCTTATCGAATCTCCGCCGACCTACCGCATGCCCAACGGCGACTTAGATTCGCCGGTACTGTCGCCTGCTGGCTGGCGGGCACACCTGCAGGAGCTGAAAGGCTGGAGTGAGAAACAGGCCCGTCAGTATGTAGACAAGGCTATCAAGCGCGGTTCGCTAGAGCCTGCAGAAAAGCGCTATACGACGCAGAAGGCCTTGAAGCGCGAGAAAGCCATTCTGGCTATCGAGCGGACAGGCCGTGGCCAGGTCACCCCGTTGATGACCAAGGAACAGGTGGCCAAGGCGCTGGAAGGGTCCACCTTGTCGGCTGGCCAATACCAAGCCGTTGAGGTGATCGTCAGCACCAACAATCGATTTGTAGGCATCCAGGGTGATGCCGGTACCGGCAAAACCTACTCGGTAGACCGTGCCGTCAAACTGATCGATTCCGTGAACGCCGCGATGGCCAGCCGGGATTCCCAACCGGGATCAGGGTACAGAGTTGTTGCCCTGGCACCGTACGGCAACCAGGTCACCGCCTTGAAGAACGAAGGGTTGGATGCGCACACGCTGGCCAGCTTCTTCCACACCAAGAACAAGGGATTGGATGCCAAGACCATCGTTATTCTCGATGAGGCCGGCGTGGTGGGCGCCCGCCAGATGGAACGGCTGATGCGGGAGATCGAGCAATCCGGCGCCCGCTTGATCCAGCTGGGTGACACCAAGCAAACCGAGGCCATCGAGGCAGGCAAGCCATTTGCTCAGCTGCAGCAAAACGGCATGCAGACCGCACGTATCAAGGAGATCCAGCGGCAGAAGGATCCCGAGTTGAAACTGGCAGTGCAGCATGCGGCCGAGGGGAAGCCCACCAAGTCCCTGGATCACCTGAAACACGTTGAAGAATTGCGAACGGCCACTGAGCGGCACCAGGCCATTGTCCGCGACTACATGGCACTGACGCCCGACCAACGCAAAGAGGTATTGATCGTTGCCGGCACCAACAAGGACCGGAAGGAAATCAACCAGATGGCCCGCCAGGCACTCGGGCTGCTGGGGAAGGGTAAACAGTTCGAAACGTTGAACCGTGTCGATTCCACCGACGCAGAACGTCGGTACGCCCCCAGCTACAAGCAGGGCATGATCATTCAGCCGGAAAAGGACTATAAACGGGCTGGCCTGGTACGAGGTGAGCTGTATGTGGTCGACCAGGCGCTGCCGGGTAATGTGCTTGTGGTCAAGGACCGTAGCGGCAACCGATACGAGTTCAACCCGAGACAGGCCACCAAGCTCAGTGTCTACAAGCTGGAGAAACCCGAGCTGTCTGTGGGTGACCTCATTCGCATCAACCGCCAGGATCCCAAGCTGGACCTCACCAACGGCGACCGCATGCGCGTAGTCAGCATCGAGGGCGGCGTGGTGCAGCTGGCTTCGCTCAAGGAGATCAACGGCCAGCCCGAACGCACCGTGAGCTTGCCGACCAACAAGCCGTTGCACCTGGAACATGCCTATTCCGCGACCGTCCACAGCGCTCAGGGTCTGACCAATGATCGCGTCATGATCTCGCTCAACACCAAGAGCCGCACCACCTCGCAGAACCTTTGGTATGTGGCCATCAGCCGGGCACGGCATGAAGCCCGCGTCTATGCAGACTCAATCAAAGGTCTGCCGGCAGCAATCGCCAAGCGCTACGACAAAACCACGGCGTTGTCGCTGCAGCAGGAACGCGAGCGGCAGCGTAGGGAGTCGATTCAACCGCGGAATGTTGCGGACGGCCAGGCGCTGGAGCGCAAGCAACGTACTCGCTTGGAAGGCCCGAGCAGCGGGCATCCCAGGATGTGAGTCAAACGCTTTTGGTGGTGCTGGCCAGCTTCCCACTATGCCCCGCCTTGTGCGGGGTTTTCAGTGGCGGGGTATCGGAACGTGGACGGTACGTGGTGATTCCAAGTTTACGCCGGCGCTTGAGGACTGCACTTGGACTTCTGCCGGCGAGTTGAGCAATCGCTGCATCGCTCAACACCCCTAGCAGGGGATCGAACACTTCGAGCGGATTGGTCTGCTGGTCACGGTGCGACGGAATGCCCAGGGATGACCGCCTGACCGTTATCGTTTGCTTGGCCACCCCTGCCAGCTGGGCCACATGCTCATCCGTGAACAGACCCAAGATGGAGTCATAGGCCTGCAGATGGCTCCCAATGCCAAGGCGTCGGCGCCGTCCTGCCACCGCGTGGATGCTAACACCCGCTGCAGTGGCGATCTGTGCGTCCGACCAGCGACCGAATAGCGGCTCGAATGGCCACAGCAGCTGATCGATTTCGTCATGAGTCATATCGAATATCGGGCAAAAAGAAAGGAGCCTACCCAGATTGTGTGAAAACACACTGATAGGTCCTAGACCAAACGCCCCGACTTGTTCGGGGCGTTTGTTTTTGTGCTGAAAAAAGGCTCCTCAGCCCATCAACTGCATCATTTTCTTGGTACCCAGTACGCTGATCGCCCGCTTGAGGTTGTATGCGGTCACGGCCAAGGCCATTTCGGCTCTCGTCCCTTCGAGTTGCCGTAGCAAGAACCGTCCGTTCCCAAATAGCCATTGTTTGAGATTACCAAACGGGTGCTCCACGATGGATCTGCGTCGTTCCATCATCTCTGGATGCAGTTGCATCCGCTTCGTCATTCGTTCAAAGGCTTCTTCTTGTGCGTGACGCGAGACGTAGCGGCGCTTGGCCGTCGTACATTGGGCTTTCAGCGCACATCCAGCGCAGTCGCTGATTGCTGCCTGGTAGATCCGGTCGCCTTTGTAACGCTGCTTCAGGGTTAGCCACTGGCCTGCTGGACATTGGTACCGATCGTGGTCAGAGTCGTAGGTAAAGTCTTGGCGTTCGAACAATGCCTCTCCGCCTGGGTTCGAGGTTCGGTTTGGCGGCACGTAAGCGGTAATGGAGGCTTCCTCACACGCCTGGAACTGTTGGCCGTTTGAGTAGCCCATGTCCGCAGTCACGGTCAGAGCGTCTTGCCCAAGTTCGGCTTTGGCTGCTTTAGCCATGGGTTCGAGCTGCTTACGGTCATCACCCTCTTGCGTCACCTCGTGATGCAAAATCAGGCAGTGTTCTGCGTCGACGGCAGTCTGCACGTTATAGGCAACACGCGCCCCCTTGGGCGTGCGCATCATCCGGGCATCGTTTTCGTGCGTGTTGAACTGCTCCAGCCCCATCGATTTCATCAAGGCTTGGCAACTGCGATTGTCTTGCTGCTTGGCCTCAAGTTTCGCCAGGGCCGCCTTGATCGCAGTGCGATCTATCACTTGCTCGCCCTCAGACTTGTCTGCGGCATCCAGGTCCGCCAGGTATTGGGCAATCCGCTTCTCCAGCTTCTCGTCCTGACGCTTGAGCTGGTTCAAGTTCAGGTGGCGTCGCGCGGAAGCGACTGCCTGAAACTTGCTCCCGTCGATGGCAACCAAGTCACCGGCAATCAAACCGGCAGCTCGGCAGAACTGTACAAAGGCTCGGCATGTCGCGACGAACGCAGCTTTGTTGTTCTTGCGGAAGTCGGCGATGGTTTTGAAGTCGGGTTTGAGCCGATTGATCAGCCACATCACTTCGATGTTGCGCTGGCATTCGGCTTCCAGGCGCCGGGACGAGCGAATGCGCTGGAAGTAACCATAAAGGTAGAGCTTTAGGTGATCGGCGGGGTCGTACGCGGGGCGCCCGGTGGCCTTGGGCTGAGTTTTCTCAAAGCCGAGTTGACCCAGATCCAGCTTGGCGACATACAGATCAATGACCCGTACGAGGTGATCTTCAGGGATCAATTCCTCCAACGAGACCGGGAACAGGCTGGTCTGGCTGCGGGACTCTCCTTGTATGTAGGCCATAACGAAAAATGCTCCATATCTTTCGATACGGAGCATTCTCTTAAAGGGCCGGGCAGATTGCTAGGTTTTCACACAATCTGTACCGGCTCCTTTCTCCTTTTTCAGCTACTACTCAAAAACCTTTGCCGCCGTAGCCTTTCGGTTGGTGTGAGGGGGTTTTTAGTTCGTGCTGCAGCTGGCGTTCTTGCACGATGCCAACGCCCGAGAACGGGTAACGGATCGACAGATCCTTGCCCTGGTGCAACAACCCAGCCTTGGCACTGCTCAAGGCCGCTCGCTCATGGGCAATATGGATAGTCTTCTGTCCGTCACTGACGGCCTGAATCACCTGGTTATTGTGGAAGGCGACTATCTTGCCGTCGTAGGTCTTGCCCTGCTCAGCTGCCTTGATGGCCGGCATATCCATTGGCTTGGCCATTGCCATCGCTTCACCGGGTTTACCAGAGGCCGCGCCGGATTGCTCAGCCTTGCGCAGCTCCAGCGCATCCTTGAACGAGGCTTTGAAGTCTGCAGCGCCTGGCATATTGTCGAACGGCAGATCCTTGTAATACTGCGTGCCCTCCTTGCCAACCTGCGCAAAGACACGAGCGGCTTGCCCGCCCTGTTGAACAGTCATCACGGATTTGTCGGAAAGCTCGGCCTTGAACCAGGCTGCGCCCGCCAGCTTTGCGTCGGTGAACGTTTCCGGTTCCCTGCCCTTTTGGAACAGCTGGTAAGTGGTGGTCTGATCAGTTTGCTTGTCCATGTGCGTGCCCTCTCAGTAGCTTGGTTTGAATGCTTGGCCCTTCTCCCACCGGCTCTGCCAGTGGTTCAGGTACTGCTCAGCGAGATCGGCGTCGTTCCAGACGACCAGTGCGTTCTCACTATTGTTTCTGGCAGCTGCAGCGGTGTAGTTGTAGCTGCCGGTTTCAACTGCCTTGCCGTCAATCACCATGAACTTGTCATGGTGGATCGCGTAGGCCTTCACCGTACGGGTTGGGATGCCGGCACGGGCCAGCAATGTCAGCGCATGTTGGCCAGCGCGGGCAGCGCCACCTTGCAGATTGCCTTGATGGTCAGCCACCACCGCCACATCGACACCGCGCTGTTTGGCCGAGATCAAGGCCTTGGTCACATCGGGGCTGGTCAGCATGTACGCCGAAAGGCGAATCGAGCTTTTGGCCGCGCCAATGGTGCGCAGTACTAGATCCTGTGCCGAGCCTTCTGGCGAGAAGCCGACTTCAATGCGGCGCGCGCCATCGACCAATAGCGGTGCGGCTGCAGGCTCCGACGAAGCAGGCGCCTGGTCAGCCCAAACCAGGGAGCTGGCCACCATCGCTACGGCCAAGGAAAGGGACCTTACTGCAGTGAACTTAGAAGCCACGTTGTACGGTCCCCCATTTGTCATTGGCCGCTTTAGCACGGTCCTGGTCCTCAGCGCACTGGGCAACAAAGTCACCCCGAGCTTCGGCAGTTCTGGACGGGCTGAATTTTCCTTTTTTCGTTCGAATGATGCTGAAGTACTTGGTGACGTACTTGTCACAATCACCGTCGCGGATCATGCCCAGCAGACACAGGGTGGCCCCACAAGCTTCTGAATCGCTTTTAGAGCCGTAGTCGTAATTAGTTGGTGGCTGCGGCAATTCATTCGCCTGCACGGTACCGGCAAATGCCAGCGCAGCGAGGAAAGTCATGATTGGGGTGCGCATACGAACTCCTTTTCTCGCGTGCGAGAAATCAATTGATGATCTGGACAAATGACGGGGTGGCTTGCTGCTGTTCGGCAACAGGCTGCGCCTCGGCTTGTTCAAAGTGTTGTGGCGCAGGCTGATCGAAGCGCTTGAATTCCCGCTTCGGAATATCAGCCTCGGCATCGGTGTTGAGGTGGACTTGGATCTGCGGCTTGCTGGCAGTCTCAGTCTTCGCGGCAGCAACGGCTTGGCCATTGTCGTCAGTGAAGGTCAGCCATGGACCTTCCTGCTGTTCAGAGGCCCTACGAGCGCGCTGCGGCGCTTTTCGGGCAGGGGAGCTAGCTGCAACCACGGAAATCGGCTCAGCGCCTTCTGCACCCTCTACAGCCGGCACAATCGGATCCTCAGCAGTGGGGTTCAGGGCGCGGTGAACCACTTTCTCGACGTAAGACATTTCGCCAGGTCGATCCGGGCGGAAGCCACGCAGCTCGTTGCCGCTGTAGTACATCGAAAAGGCCTTCAACAGCGCCTCTTGCTTGTCACTACTGGTCGTAAGCGCCTGCTTGTAATACTCCACCAGCAAGTTGCTGATGGCCTGCAGGTTGCGGCATGGCTCGAACACATCCTGATAGCTCAGCCCGCGTGCACGCATGTTGGTGACTAGCAACTGGCCAAGGCCCATGGCATAACGCTTGCCGTCCCGTTCCAACTGCTCGGCAGTGGCGATGGCTTCGCTCAAGGACTGAGGTTGCCGCTGCAGGTGAGTGCCAACCACGCCGATTGCGTAAGGGTTGAAGGTAGACTCGTTGCCGATCAACGCCTTGAGCGTGGACGGGTGAACGGTCGGCGCGCACTTGGCGGCAAGTTCGGAAAACCGGGTCGGCTGTGCATCTTCGGCATGAACCATGGCAGACGCGCAGACACTGGCCAGCAGCGCCAGGGTGAACTTAGGCAGCTTTCGCATAGTGAACCTCCGTGATGATGCGTCGGCCATCGAAGCCGTATTCCCACTGGATAACGACATCGATCAGATGCCGGGAGAACTCGATCAGCTGGTTTTTGCTCATGTCAGCACCGCCACGCGATGCCATTGATGCCAGGCGGTCGAACATGAGATCCGGCGAGTCGGCGTGGATAGAACTCATCGTGCCGCTGTGACCGGTGTTCATCAGTTCAAGGAAGGGGAACGCCTCGCCGCCACGCAGCTCGCCCATAATTGCCCGGTCAGGGGTCAGACGAAGAATCGATTCCAGGTGATCGAATGGCGTGACACGGGCCTTGCCCTGGCCACCTCGCGAATAGATCAGGTTCACCACGTTCCCGCCCGCTGGGCGCAGTTCGCGGGTGTCCTCAATGGTGATTACTCGCTCGCCATTGTTGCCGTCCACATGCTGCAGCAACTCGTTGAGGAAAGTGGTTTTGCCGGCATTGGTACCGGCAGAAACCATGATGTTCTTGCGCGCCTTGACGATGCCCTTGAAGAACTCTTTCCAGCGCTTGGCCCGATACAGTTCAACCAGGTGATCATCGCTGTACTGGCCATGATCACGTGGCTGGTTGATGAAGTCGAAAGCACCGGAAGCCTCGTATTGATCGAGGGTAATTTGCTTCCGCCCTGGTTTACGGATACAGACGATACCGCCGATGTGCTGCTCAACAGCCGGGGCCAGGACGATCTGGACGCGGTAGTCGCCCCGCTCGTTGTCCGGGACGTTGTCGTCCAGATTGATTGGGATACGCCCCGACAGGATTGGCGTGTAGGCGCTCACTTCCTGGTCAGTGTGGGCGGCAATCAGGCTGGCCAGCGATTTGATCAGGGGGAGCGTTACACCTTGAACCGGAACCGGACGCATGAACCGGCTACTGCGGTAGCCGGCCCATACGTTGTCTGGACCGTTGATAGCGATCTCTGTCACTTCCGGGTCATCCAACATGCCAGCAAGCGGACCCAGTTTTGTGCGAAAGGATGCAATCTCAGACATATCCGGTCCTCAGTTGATGAAGGTAACGCCGCCGCTTTCGGCGCGTTCGGCCTGCTTGGCGAATGCCTTGGTAAAGTCCAGGTCGCGCTGCAGATAAATCACGACACGCGAGCCATGCGGGACAGTCACGGTCGGCTGAATGTTGGCGTAGCGGCCCAAAATGGTCTGTGCCGAATCGGCGGCGGCTTCCTGTACTTCGCTGCGGTAGCGGGACGAGGAATTCTCCTGATCGCTCGACGAAACACCGCTGTTCGAGGCCCCGGCGCCGATGATCGATACCGCAGCCGCGACACCGAAAATCTGCGCCCAGTGGTTGTCGACCACGCCACCCTGGCCAGCGGTACCCAACTGGTCGGTACCGGCACTGTTGAGCGGGATTTCCATCGGAGGGCGCCCGTCCAGGCGCGGGATTCGCACAAAGTTCCAGATGGTAAACAAGCGCTCTTGGCCCGGCTTCAAGCTGGCGTTGTAGCTCCCACACACCAAGGAACCCCACGGGAGCATTACCCGGCGCCCTTCGGCGGCGTATACATCCTGTGCAATCGACGCGCAGATTTGACCAGGCAGTTGGCTTTGAGCGCGGGGCTGCAGGGTTGCCTCGATGACAGCCCCCTGCAGCACTTTGTATCCCAGGTTCTCCATCACACGGGCTTCGGTGAACGGCACGCTATCGCTGTAGGTAGACGCGGCGAAAGCATCGTTTGCATTCATCGGGCCTTGTGAAGAACGACCACCGCCACCCAGTAGAGAGCCACCGTTGGCCTGCTGGCCATCGGCGCCCTGCCCTGCCCCTTGGTCAAAACCTTCGTCTTTGGCCGTCGCGAAAATGGCCGAGCGCTGCCGTGCCGCGAGCATTTTCTCCCGCTCCAGTTGGGCCTGCATTTCCAGCTGCTGCCGGCGTCGTTCTTCATCGCTCACGGCGCCTTGCTGCTGCCGGTCAACGACCGAACGTGGCGTATCTGCCGGCGCGCCCGGCTCATTGCTCACCGGCGCGACCTTCGCAGCCTCCCGACGAGGTGGCGGATCCATCACTTTGCGCGGGCTGGCCGCGACCAGTTCTTCTTTTTTCAGCGTGTCTTTATTTTCGGTTTCGTCATCGCCATGGGTAACCATGTACGCGAAGCCACAGGCGACCACTGCGGCTACCGCAATGGCAATACCACTGCGCTTGCTGTTGCCTGCCTTGCCCTTGAGCATCGAGTTGGACTCGTTCCACTCGCGGATCTCTTCGTCACGGGTCTTTTCTTGAGGTTGAGTAGGTTCGGTGGCCATCTTTATGCCCCCCCGCCGTCACGGGCACCACGGGTTACGGTGCGCTTGTAGGGATTGGCCAGGTTTTCAACGCAGACGTAGGCATTACCACTGCGCAAGACGAACATGCTGGCCAGGCGCTTGACGACCATGTACTCACCTTCACGGCGAGCATCGACCATCGCCTCGGTACCATCCGGCAGTACGCGGTAGAACTGCGGCAGATCGGCGCCTTTCTTGATCAGGAACTTGGTGAACTGACCGTCGTCCATCACGCCCTGCACGCCGATGGCTTCCTTGTCCCCCGAGTAGCCGTAATTGATGTTCGGCGATGCCGGAGTGCCCGAGCTGGTGACCGGGGTACTGCCAGCAGGGGTTTCCCCCTCGGGGTTGTACGAGGTGATGCGAGCGTTCGGGTAAACGAATCGCACCAGGTACGACTGGCCCGACTTGACCTTGGTGCTGTTCAGCTGGAAGTAGTAGGTACGCTTGGAGGTGATCACCGTCATGTTGGTGTCGGCGTTGTCTTCTACCGGCTTGAGAAACACACGGTTGCGAAATGGCATGCTCTGCCAGGCGATGGTGTCGCCCAGGGCCACGACCTTCACCATTTCATCAGCTTCAAACTCGATGGAAGTCTGGTAGCCATAAGTGCCCACCAACTCATAAACCTGGTTGGGATCGTACGGCACTTGTTTTACGCGATTATCACTGGAAAGCGGCTTCGGCAACTTTGCGGCATGGGTGCTAAATGCGCAAAGAGACAAACTCAAAGCAATAGCAGTCGGCAAAACAAACTGTTTTTTCATGATTAGTTTCCTTGTCAGTTCAGCGAATTACCGGCGGCTCAGTTCTTCGCTCTTGCGATACACAGTGGCCAGCGTGCCAAAAGGGTTTTCCCAGCGATCCCCAAGGGCACGGGGTACCAAAGTATGCGCAATCTTGATGGTTGCAAGGTAACGACGTTCAACCGGTTCCTTGTCACCCCATTTATGGGTAATTGACTTGAAGGAAACTTGGTATTCATCGCCAACTTTATTCATCAAGTACGGCTGCCCTTCGATCCAATCGTTTTCACCCAGCAGAACATAGGGGTTCTGCGGGTTTTCCGGGTTGGTGACTTCCTCATACTCCCGGGCAACTTGCTGCGTCTGGTAGGTATGGCAGGTATCGGACAACTGCTGCTTACGTTTGGGGTCAAAGGTTTCACATGCGCGGATCATGTCGAATAGGGTTTTCTCGATGATCGCTTGTTCCTGATCAACGTTGTCCTGGTCGATGACGCGCTGTTTCAGGACCTCGCCGTCAGCTCCTAGTACCGTGACGACCGGAATGTAGGTCTTGGAATTCGCCAAGCTTGCCACGGCGAATCCAAGGCCCAAGATCACAGCTGCCTGCACCCCCTGGAAAAACAGCGAACGGTTACGCTCTTGGCGAGTCTTGTTGCCCTCGACTTCACGCTTACGACGGGCTTTTTCAGCCTTATCAAATTGCTTGTCTTGTTTGTCCATTATTTACGAACCCCTAAAGTACGCAGTGCCATCAGCACCAGCGATGAACCACCAACAGCCGCGCCCGATGACAATGCTGCTGCCCAACCGCGCACCTGCAGCATGCAAATGATCATGACACCCTCAACAATCACCAACTGGCCCCATTGCTGCGCAGTGATCAGGGCGGCATCTGTAACAGTTGCCGTTGCGGCCACTTCTTTGATTGCATCCCCGAACACGGAATAACCAAAACGGACAACAGCAATCGACAGGATGTAGATCAATGAGAAGTTCAGCATCTTGCTAAACCAGTTCATTGCCCACTGGCGCACCGCATCAAAGAAGATAAAGCCAATCATGATCGGTAGTATCGCCATGACGATTGCTGCACCAAACTTGGCAATCAGCATGTTCAGCACAGCCGCGATAAACAGGATGCAGTTCAGCACAAACAGGCCGGTCCCCATCAAGATCATCGCTGCCTGCCGCCAGCTGACATTCATCAGCGTACTGGCGACCTTGCCAATATCGACGTAAAGCGCATCGAGCATGGAGTTCGTGCTTACGCCGCCGCTCATGATCTTTGACGCGATACTTTCGGTCCAAGCGCCCCAGGCCTGATAAAGAACCGTCCCGCCTGCGGACCAGTTCAGGCAGGTAAACACCAGGGCGGTCAACATGGCCCGCTTGACGATATCCCAGCCTTTGACTGAAACATGGCCGTTGTACATCTGCAGACCCAAAGCGACCCAGTAGCCCACCGCCAGAGTCCATACCAGCGGCTCTACCATGCTGGCCAGGTTGGGGAAGACCTCACTGACAAAGGAAGTGGTTACTTCATCAGTGGCCCCAACCAGGCCTTGTAACGTCAGCTGCGCCATGGATTCCCGGCCCCGTATACGGTCTTGAAGTGGGAGATCACTTCGGGCGACCGGAAGTCCTCAGCACTCAAGGCAGCTCCGGTTTGGGCCTTGATCTCCTGCGCGGTTTTGTCGATGCAGCCTTTCACCAGACCGCCGTTGTACGACGGGTTTTGCATGTAGATCTCGGCAAAGCAGGTGCCAGGGAACCAGCCTGCTACATCGTCTTTGGTTGCTTTCAGCAAAGGATTGCCGGTTTGCA
Organism: Pseudomonas sp. CIP-10; assembly: GCF_020911845.1. Taxonomy (NCBI): domain Bacteria; kingdom Pseudomonadati; phylum Pseudomonadota; class Gammaproteobacteria; order Pseudomonadales; family Pseudomonadaceae; genus Pseudomonas; species Pseudomonas sp. CIP-10. The sequence goes on from NZ_CP087162.1 coordinate 51,955, forward strand.
CCTCGACTACCGGCGCCGCTTCGTCCTCCGGCGTAGAGCTGAAATTGATGTTGGTGACATTGACGTAGATGATCGACGCCGCCGCAAAGCCGACCACGCCCACGCAGATGATGTTGGTCAGGGTGAAGAACTTACGCATTGCGGGACTCCTTGTGCTGGATGACAAATGGGGTGAATTCACAGGCGCATGGCGACTTGTCGATGGTGCCGCTGTTGGTAACGCAACCCGAGGCGGCAGACACCAGCACCAGGACCAGCAGGAACTTGCCAAGCTTCCAGGTCAGCCAGAGCGGCCCCCAAGCCGGGAAGGTGATTACCTTGAGGATCAGCCAGAGCGCATTCATAGGGTTCTCCTTTCTCGCATGCGAGAATCAGTTTTCGTCTTTCCAGCGGAAGAACTGTTCGTTCTGTGCCGTAGCCTGGTTTTCCTGGTTGGCCAGGTTCGCTTGCAGGTTCATGTTCAGGGCCTGCAGCTTCGATTGGGCCGAGGTCAACATGCCGTTTTCAGTGGCGATGCGGTTCTGCAGGTCGGCAGCATCCTTGGCGTTGGTCGTCAGGTCCACTTGCTGGGACAGGGTGGCCAAGTTGTTCAGATGGACCTGCACTTCGCTGTAAAGCGCATCACCTGCGGACAGCGCAGCCACAACCGAGTTAGAACTGAGCTGGTAGTCCTTGGCACGATTGCTTTCCGGTGCGGTGAACAGCTCCTGCGGCAACGTGTTGATCAACTGCTCGTAGTAGCTCTGCTTGCTTCCGTAAGCGCCGCTGTTCTGCCGAGACACCACCTCTTGCCAAGAGCCAGGTACGACCGAGGCCGAGTTAATCGACTCGTTCAGGCCAATCGCGCCACGACCGTAAGCACCCTGCAGGTTGTTCAGGATGTTGCCCTGCGTCTCGTACTGGTCTTTCAGCGTCTGGTACTGCTGCTGCAGCACAGCCAGGTTCTGCGCCAGAGCCGCCCAGGTGCCGGCGTCACCAGTCGGCACACCGACTGCGTGCGCTTGGCCACTAATGGCCATGGATACGGCGACTGCCAAGCCGAGTTTCTTGATAGTTGTCATCATCGAACCGCCTTCAAGTTGTGGGTGTTTTTGGCCTTGGCTTCCTGCATGAACACAGGTACCCAGACCGCTGGATCGTCGGTGCCAAGGCGCTCGATGATCTGATCCATCAGGGCGACACCAACGTCATTCGAGGACAGGACCGGGATAAAGTCGGACAGGTCCTCATCAGGGTTATCCGACGAGAGATCGAAACAAGCCCGCACCGATTCCCGACCACGACGGATCAAGAATTTGTGTTCCTTCGGGTTGAGCTTGCGTAGCCATTCCCGCTCGGCCACCGTCAGGTTTTCATGGTCTTCATCTTTCACCTGGTCGCTGGCCAGGTAGATCTTGGTGACGGTCTGCTTATCGATGGAGTCCGTTTCGCTGCGGAAATACTTGGCATCCGGCGTCACGAAGATAATCAGCCCGTTCTTACGGCGGATCTGCATGATGAAGTTGTCGATTTTCTTGCGCCAAAACTCGTTCTTGACCAGGTTCTGGCCTTCTTCCAGCACCAGGATGAACGGGCGGCCATTCATGGCCTGCTCGATCCGATGCAGCGGGTAGCTCATCACGACAGGCAGCTCGGGACGGGCTTCCCCCCCCTTGAGCAGCTCCATCATTTCAAAGCAGTAGTGCCGCGCTTGCGAGAAGTCGATGGAGTCCTCGGCATTGTCGAACACACCCGCATTAGCGCCGGTAACACCTTTGGCGCCATGCCAGATGGCCATAATGTCGGCCAGCTCGCCCTGGCCGTAGGTCCAGACCACATTACGCAGGCGGCGATCAGCAAGCGGCAGACCGTAGTTCTCCTCCACTGCTGCCTTGAACCGGGTAATGTCTTCGGCACTGGTCGGCGTCGAGGCGTAGCACTCGCGCATCTGTACTTGCCAATCAACCAGGTACGCACGGTTCTCCGGCGTATCGGGCAGCTTGAGCGGGTTCCAGCGCATGTTGCTGTGCGGGGAAAGTGTGGTGTGAACGCCGCCCATAGCCTTCATGAACACCTTTGCCCCAAAGCGGTTGTCGAACCAGAACACCAGCGGCTCAGCCTTGTCTGCCTCGGAAACCAGCAGGGTCAGCAGCGTGGTTTTACCCATGCCGGTATCAGCCGCCATGCCTAAGTGGCCCGCTACCATGCCTTCCATTTCACGGTGGAAATTGAAGTTGTATTGCGTGTAGCTCTCCGTCTCAAAGGCGGTGATCGCAGGCCCCCACAGGTTGCCATCGCGACGGCCCCGGGCGTAGTTGTGCAAGGATGCAAACCCGGCGAAGTTGCTGGACTTGATCTTGCCGCGTCGACCGATCAGCGCTTCTTTCTGGCCCGGTAGTTGCGACCAGAAGAAGGTTTCCAGAGCGAACCATTCACGCACTGGCTTGACCAGCATTTCAACGAAGCAACCTTCCACCAGGCCAACCGCATGATCCAGGCGCTTGCGGTTGATCTCCCGGTTTGCCTCGGTAGTCATCGGCAGCGATGGCACATGCACGAAAATGGTCAGGTGATGCGCACCATTGACCGCATTGCCACGGCGGAGGTCGCTGATACCTTGTTTCAGTTCCTTCTGGTCGTCCTCAGAAATGTTGTGCTTGTCGTCCACGGTCATGCGACGGGTTTCATCCAGCATCCCCTGCTCAGCCTCAATCCGGTTCTGGAAGGTGAACGACTGGGTGATGATGAACTCCACCGGCTGCTGCAGGAACTTGTCGAGCATGCGCGACGGTGTACGGCGCGGCCATTCGCCCATGCTTAGCATCGCGCCGATTTTCGACTCGGTGCTGCCACGGATCTCGCACATGTTGGCCAGGACCCGGAAATTCAGCCGGGCGTATGGCAGCGACTCTCTGATCAGCAGGTCCGATACGGGCACCTTGCGGTTGTCGAGGTTGATCAGGTAGTTGAAGAAACTGCTCAGCTCGCAGAATTCCTCACCCAGGAAGTCATGCACGGCTTCCGCTTCGTAGACTTCGTGATCACCAACCGTTGCCTTGAAGTCATGCCACTGCAGCTGGAAACGCTGCACGGCGTTGAACGCAGTTTCACGATCAATACGGCCCATACGCGGCTCAGGATGACGCTGCACCCGTAGCCGGCGAGTACCGTAGTCAGCCAGGCTACGCAGCACCAGGTTGGAGGCCTTGTAGAGCGAGTCGGCCATCGCATCCAGCGATTCCGCTTCATTCTTAGTGGCCTCGGTACCGGTCATCAGCGCGATAGCCCGATCCATCAGACCTGGCATACCCGCACGAAAACGCCTTCTTACCAACGAAATGTAGATGTCGTTGATGTAGAAACCACGGCTCTCGTAGCGCTGGCGAAGACGCTTGTTGAACTGCTGGGAGAACCAGGTACCGCCTACGCCATCAGGAAAGTCGGTCACCTTGCGGCGCACGAACGTGACGTAGACAGTCAGGTCACTGCTTGCGATGGTGCGGAACACAGTGTTGCGCTGCTGCTCGAAGCGCTTGATCTGCTCGGCGGAAAGCGAGTCGAACAAGAGGCCGTCCACTTTGATGACTTGAACCAGCGCTTCCTCGCTGGTGATAACGGTTTCGTCATCGTAGTGAACGTCATACGGCACCATTGCGCTCACCAGCATTTCATCATCATCCAATGCCGCAGCTTCTGGATGCTGAACGCCAAGCGAAAGATCCATATTTCGCGTCAGCTTTTTGAATGCTTTATCAACGAGGCGCATAACTGCGATACCCCCAAAGTTTGCGTAACCGCGATGCCTTCAAGTTACTTGCTGCCTGTAGAACTCCGAATAGATATACGTCTTTACTGCATATCCAATACGAAATGACAAACAAGACTGGGATAAGACCCAACGGGTACAGTGATCGAATCAACAGTGCTAACAGCACGGGTGCTATCAGACTTATAAGAATGCTCGACAATGTGAATGGTCCGACCATTGAAGGCCGGGCCATTGCCAATACGAGCACTTCACCTTCTTCAAGGTCGTCGTACTCGGCCATCGCTTACCTCACTTCAGTGCGGTTTGCGCACCGGTTTTGATGGTATCGACCAGGTTTGGCGAGAAGAACACCAGGAACACGCCGGCAACAGCCCAGCCGAACTGGCCCCACGACATGCGCCCCGACTTGGCCTGGAAGCCGCAGAACGCAATGGCTGCGATGCCCAGGTAGTAGCCGATATCAAAGATGAGGAAGGACACTACGTCCTTGGCCAGGTTTTTCAGGCCGCTGAAATCCATTGCCGCGTTGGCGATTTCAGGGAGGATTGCGAAGGAGAACAGCGACCCCAACACTGCGATCTTGGTGGCCTTGGCCATCCAGTCATCGCGCATCAATGCCTTGTGCGATGGAGTCTTTTGCGAGAGAACTTGTTTCAGAGTTGCAGTGGCTTTGTCCTTGAGCCAGGTCCGCCAGGTTTGTTTGTCGTTGATACCTACGTTGCGTTGAGTTTTGCGAGCAGAGAGTTGCATACCATTGCCTCTTTGATCATGACGGGGAACCCCCGTACGTTACGGTTATTGCCTTATTAGGATTGTTAGGGCAGGTATCCTTTATGAAGTCGATAGCAGTATCGGCATTCTTAAATAACCGTGTTTTCCCTAACGAGGTTACTACGTTGAAGCGTTGTCCCGTTGAAGGGCTCTCAATGATTAATTCCCATTTCCGACCGTCGCTATCCTGCCTTTCATTAAGGATCACTCGGTAATCCGGCTGGGCGACGGCGAAAACCGCCAGATCTTTCTTCTCTAGGCTCTGCATCTCTTCCCCTGGGCAGCTCTTGGCCAAATACAGGGGCGATACTGGAGTCCTCTTCGATTTTGTTCTAGATCCCACCTCGCATTTCTTCCCTCTTTCGAGTTTTGATCCATGAAATCCGTGTTTCGTGGTTTAAGATATGCCTTTCATTTCACGAAATCAAGGTTTCACTGTGAGAAATATCGGATCCATCACATTCGGCGACGAACGGCCAAGCCCCTGGCTAACGCCTGGTAAGGGTGTGATTTGAATAGGTCTTTGATTTGAAAAGGAAATATCCATATTTCTGGCATCTGCAATGCACGGACGCCGGCTTCGTGCCGGGTAACAAGGTGTTTCGGGGATGAGACACCTCGCGCAGAAGACAACGAGAAATAGGTTTTGCTCAGATTGCCCGACGAACGGTCTAGGACGAGCTTTGGAGGGTGGTCAGGTGGCAGCTGGGAGCCGCCCCGAACTGCCACCCTGGCCAACAGGATCTGTACGCAAGGAAACCATCCCGTACGACACATGTTGACGTGCGCGCAGTGTAGCAACTCCCTTCCCTACCTTTCTCGCATGCGAGAAAGCCACAGCGCTGATCCGTGACCCTTATCAATTTCCCGCATGCGAGAAAATCTAGTAAACCCTTTTTAGGGGTTGACTATGGGGTTTACTGATGCAAGCATGATCCCACGTTCAATCCACTGCTCCACCGGAGATCATAGGAAGGTCACCATGAAACGCACTGCCGTTGCGAACCAAAAGGGTGGCGTTGGCAAAACCACCCTTGAAGCCCACCTGGCCTGCTATGCAGCAGAACAAGGTAAACGTGTGCTTGTACTCGACCTGGACGAAAGCGACCTGTCGCAGTTCTTCCCCCCTATCGAGGATGGCGACGATACGCCCTACCTCATGGCCAGTCAGCTTTTCACTGACGAGCACGCCGGCTTCGTCCCCCGCCAGGTTGCGCCCAACATCTGGCTTATCGAGGCCGACGTAGCGCTGCTGGATGTGGATGATATGGAGCTGGACGTTGTAACCAATCTCGCCAAGGCTCTGGACCGCTTCAATGACGAGTTCGACCTTTGCTTGATCGATACTCCGCCGAACCTGCAGCGCCGCATGATTGCCGCCCTAGCGGCTTCTGATTCAGTTGTCACTCCGTTCAACATCAGCGCATTCACCCTGGCTCGCATGCCGAAGCTGATGGCCACAATTGAAACTGTGCAGGATCAATACAACCCGGGCCTGCGTTTCCTAGGTTTCTTGCCGAACCTCATCAATAGCCGCTCAAGCGAAGAACTGGAGATCTTGCCGAGCCTTCGCGAGGAACACGGCGAGGCCATGTTCAACGAACAAATCACCCACCGCCCCTGCATCAACAAATCTCTGGCAGCCGGCAACCCTGTGTGGCGTAAAGCTCGCAGCGGGAGTCAGCGGGATGCGGGTAAAGAAATGAAACGGGCCTGCGCAGCGGTGCTTAGCAAGGTCTTTGCGGAGTGAGGATTGAATCATGACGGAGAAGAAAAACTCCTTTGGTCGTGCAGTTGCGGCGACGGCCAAAAAGCTTTCTGACTTTCAAAAGCGCCCGGCCAATGAAGGTGCGCTGATTGAAAAGGTCAACCCTGGCGAAATCGAGTGTGTGAAGCAGATCCGTAGCCAAGACAACCCAGGATTCTCTGACGAATCGCTACGGGAACTGGCGGACGACATTCTGGTAAACGGCCAGATCGAACCCTGCGTAATACGACCGCACCCAAACCCTGAGTCAGGCTTCAAGTACCTGATGGTTGCCGGTGAACGCCGTTATAGGGCGTGCATCATTGCGGGTGTGCTGGTCGAAGTGACGGTGAAAGACCTTACCGATGCTCAAGCGAAGCGCATTCAGCGGTCCGAAAACGTTCACAGCGAAAACCTCACTCAGCTGGAACTGGCACTTGCCCTGCAGGAAGACAAGGACAGGCTCGGCACCCTGGAGAAGGTCGCTGCTGAATGGTCCAAAGGGATCAACTGGGTGGCTGAACGCCTTTCCTATCTGGTGAACGTCACCAAGGAAGGCGCAGGCCGCGAGGCGGTCGCTCGTGGCATCACTGCGGATATCTCGACGGTCAACGATATCAGCCGCCTCGATAAACTGGACCCGCAAGCTGCTGCGGATCTATTGGAGCGCGCAGAGGGCAATGAAGACCTGAATCTCCGCCAGGAGGTCCGCACCACATTGCGCAACACCAAAGCCCTCCGCGTACATAACGGCGGATCCAAGAAAGGATCCGAAAAAGGCGCACCGGGGAACTCGACCCAGCAAACCCTGCTCGATGACCAGTTGGGCAAACTGCGCGAGGCAAACGCTGTGCTTTCAGCACAGGTGGAAACGCTCACCTCGGAAAACACCTACCTCAAGGCCGAGTTGGAGAAAGCCCGTGCGCAGCTGGCCGAGCGATGGAAAGGCTCTGAATGACCGCCCGGCATCCTGACCAGGACCTGCGGATCCCCCGAGAGGAATTCGAGCGGATCCGCACCAAGTCGAAAATGCACTCACGCAGCCTCGACGTAGCCTTCGAGATCCTGGTCGAAGGCAAGGGCCTTGTCGCGGTCGCCAATGCGCACGGACTTACCAAGCAGCGCGCCTTGGCCATCCGCGACAAGATCTATTCCAGTTACCTGACACAGACCCCGGAGGGCTGGCGGTGCGCGCAGATCTGCGCACCTGCCGAAATGATTGATCGCTTCGTGCTGGAGGCCGACGCCGAACGGCTTCGGTACTGGCAGACACATTCCATGACCACCAAGGACGTTGAACCATGACCACCCCAACCGATAAGGATCTCGCCCAGCTGCTGCAGCCATTGCAGGAAAGCTTGGCGGGTATCAACCGTTCACTGCGTACGTTGGCCGATACCCGGCTGCTCGAAATCTTCGGCCCTGAGCTGTCAGACCGAAAGAAATGGACTGAGCAGTTGAAGCACGCGCACCAAGAGGATGACCAGGCGCTGTTTGATCTGCGTCAGGCCGGAGAACAGGGCCGATACCCAGGCGGATATGACCAATGGGTCAAAGACTTCGGCGAGGAAGAAGCCAAGAAGCTGGCAGCACCCGTGGTAAGCGCTTTGGAACATCGAAAAGTTACCTCGGCAGAACTGGCCGAGTTGGAAGCCGCTCAACCTCTCTTGGCGCGGTTGTATCGCGAATTCAGCAAACTGCAAGGCTGATCCAGGTCCCTGGAGTGACGAATGGACCGGTCCCTAAAGTGACGAATTGACTGACATTGCGCCCACGGGCTAGGCGGCTGGCCAGGCGCCCAACCCTCGCATTCGTCACTTCGGGGACCGGGAAACTATATCGTCACAAATGGGTATACCCCATATGGCACAGATATGCCCTGCCCTACCCCTTCGGCGCAGAAACAAAAAAAACACCCATTCTGATACACTGATTTGAGTACACCCATACTGATACGGTATCCCCAATGTTCATCCGCGCTTACCTACGAGCTTCGACCGATGATCAAGACGCTAGCCGCGCCCGTGATCAGCTGGAAGCATTCGTCGCCGGCTTCGGCCTCGCCATTGCAGCCAGTTACATGGAGAACGCCAGCGGCTCGCATGCCAACCGACCCGAGCTGATCCGGCTATTGAAAGATTCAAGGCGGGGCGATGTGTTGCTGGTGGAGAGTATCGATCGACTATCGCGCATGGGTGATCAGGATTGGCGGGAACTCAAGGGCGCGATAGACCAGCGAGGTTTGCGTATCGTCGCCATCGATCTGCCGACCAGCCATCAGGGCATGACATTGCCCACCAACGATGAATTCACAGATCGCATGCTGTCGGCCATCAACTACATGATGATCGACATGATGGCGGCAATTGCCCGTAAGGACTATCAGCAGCGCCGGGAGCGACAGCACCAGGGCATCGTCAAAGCAAAGGCGGCAGGTGTGTACAAGGGCCGGCCCGTGGACGAGGATCTGCGTAAGCGTGTGCGCGAGCTGCTGGGTGCCAACCTCGGGATCCGCGCCACGGCCCGCCATGCCAACTGTTCAACCACAACTGTCATGCGTATTCGTGACGAGCTTTCAGTCGAGCCGGTCGGGAATGGTTGACTAGCGCAGGCGAAGCCGGAGTCTGTCAGCCATTCACGACTGGCCGCCGCCGGCCAGGCGACTTTGAGGCCCTAACAGCCAATGCAAATGGAGCAAGCGTTAGGAGATCATAAGAACCACGACTACAAGCCCTTGTAATACGCGGCCTGCAGGGCAGCACCTCGCTCATAGTATGCACGAACCTCCGATCATGATCCGTGAGCGACCATCGCTCACTATCTATGACCTACCCCTAGCTCATTATCCGTGAGCTAGGTTAGCTCACCGTATGAGCTACCCCCCCTCCATGAGCTACCCCTAGCTCATTGGTGAGAGATATCGCACAAGATTTGAGAGATAACGTGCAAGTATGAGCTACCCATCGCTCACCATATGAGCTAGGGTATGCGTGACTCATGAACGATATCTGACAAATTTGCTCGATATCGATCAAGCAACAGCACTGTAGGAGGCCCA